>NZ_CP144758.1:5297500-6336986 GCF_036689585.1 Pseudomonas sp. WP18 | reverse complement strand
GCACTGCTGCCAAAGTTCCACTGACACGGACATCCCCTAAGTTGAAAGCCGGTGAGGCAAAAACAAGCGGCCATTGTAGCGATCAGGCGCGCACTTATCCACATGCAGGTTGCTGATCGCCCATGATTTATCAATGCCTTAACAGCAGGAAAGGCGACCGGCGGTCAGTGGATAAGCTCTGTGGATAACCGGCCGTGAGGTCGTTGTACAAGTGGAGGTCAAACTCGGTGGATAAACGATCTGTGGATAACTACCGGTTCCGCACACAGCTTATCCGACAGCGCAGCACAGCCTGAACACCGCTTTCCCGTGTAGTTGTCATTCTCTGTACACATTGATCTATAAGGGCTTAAGCGGGTTATCCACAGATGGATGGCAGCCTAGCTTCTATAAGCTTTACAGAAAAGCTTTAAATAATTCCCTTCTTTATATTTATGTCTGGCACAGGAGGATGGACCCACTCGAGCGGCTGGATATCTATTTAAAGGAAACGTTGGTTGGAAATTGACCTAGAGGCTTGCTTTCTCTAGAATCCCCGGTCTCTTAAAACGGGGGCCATTCCGGCCCGTTGTGGACGAACCAGGTAACACGACATGAAACGTACTTTCCAACCAAGCACTATCAAACGCGCTCGTACCCACGGTTTCCGTGCTCGCATGGCTACCAAGAACGGTCGTGCCGTCCTGTCGCGTCGTCGCGCCAAAGGTCGTGCGCGTCTGGCAGTTTGATAATCCGGCACTGGAGGTGAGTCAGGACTTCAGTCGGGAAAAGCGTCTGCTTACTCCCCGGCATTTCAAGGCAGTCTTTGACTCCCCTACTGGCAAGGTTCCGGGGAAGAATCTCCTGCTCCTTGCGCGCAACAACGATCTCGATCACCCCCGACTCGGGCTGGTTATCGGGAAAAAGAGCGTCAAGCTCTCCGTTCAGCGCAATCGCCTCAAACGTCTGATGCGCGAATCGTTTCGCCTGAACCAGGATTCACTGGTCGGATGGGACATTGTTATCGTCGCGCGCAAAGGTTTGGGTGACGTAGAAAACCCCGAATTGATTCAGCATTTCGGCAAGCTCTGGAAGCGTCTGGCCCGTAACAAGCCGGTACCAGCAGCCAACACCGAAACTGTAGGGGTAGACAGTCCAGATGCGTAAACTGGCACTCGTTCCGATCCAGTTTTACCGCTACGCCATTAGTCCCTTGATGGCCAACCACTGTCGTTTCTACCCCAGTTGTTCCTGCTACGCGTATGAAGCCATAGAAAATCATGGCCTTCTGCGCGGTGGCTGGCTGACCTTTCGTCGTTTAGGTCGCTGTCATCCGTGGAATCCCGGCGGTTATGACCCGGTTCCGCCTATCCCTACCTCCCGTTCTTCTTCGATGGCCGAGTAATCATGGATATCAAACGCACGATCCTGATCGTCGCCCTGGCAATCGTGTCCTACGTCATGGTCCTTAAATGGAACCAGGACTACGGCCAGGCTGCCCTGCCGACTCAGAATGTTGCAGCCAGCAATACCGCACCGAGCCTGCCGGATGCCCCTGTTGGCAACCCGGCTGCCAACAATGACGACATCCCACGCCCGGCAAGCGATGCCAGCGCACCCGCCGAAGCCCCTGTGGCCGCCAGCAAGGATCTCATCCAGGTCAAGACAGACGTGCTCGAGCTGGCAATCGATCCACAGGGTGGTGACATCGCCCAGTTGAAGCTGCCGCTGTATCCCCGTCGCCAGGACCACCCGGAAATTCCGTTCCAGTTGTTCGATAACGGCAACGAGCGAACCTACCTGGCCCAGAGCGGCCTGATCGGCACCAATGGCCCGGACGCCAACCCGGCTGGCCGCCCGGTCTACGCTGCCGAGAAGAAGACTTATCAACTGGCTGACGGTCAGGACCAATTGGTCGTGGACCTGAAGTTCAGCAAGGATGGCGTCAACTACATCAAGCGTTTCACCCTGAAACGTGGCCTGTACGACGTGACGGTCTCCTACCTGATCGACAACCAGAGCGCTCAACCCTGGTCCGGTGCGATGTTCGCGCAGCTCAAGCGTGACGCCAGCTCCGATCCTTCCTCCAGCACCGCCACCGGTACCGCGACTTACCTGGGCGCTGCCCTGTGGACAAGTTCGGAGCCGTACAAGAAAGTGTCCATGAAGGACATGGACAAGGCGCAGCTCAAGGAAACCGTCCAAGGTGGCTGGGTGGCCTGGCTGCAGCACTACTTCGTGACCGCGTGGATCCCGCAGAAGGGCGAAAGCAACGTCGTCCAGACCCGCAAGGACAGCAAAGGCAACTACATCATTGGCTACACCGGCCCGGCGTTGACCGCCGCACCAGGTGCCAAGGCTGAAACCAGCGCCATCCTGTATGCCGGTCCAAAAAGCCAGGCCGTCCTGAAACAGTTGTCCCCAGGCCTGGAACTGACCGTGGACTACGGCTTCCTGTGGTTCATTGCCCAGCCAATCTTCTGGCTGCTGCAACATATCCACAGCATCGTCGGTAACTGGGGCTGGTCGATCATTTTCCTGACCATGCTGATCAAGGGGCTGTTCTTCCCATTGTCGGCCGCCAGCTACAAATCCATGGCGCGCATGCGTGCAGTGGCACCGAAACTGGCCGCCCTGAAAGAACAGCATGGCGATGACCGGCAGAAAATGTCCCAGGCCATGATGGAGCTGTACAAGAAAGAGAAGATCAACCCGTTGGGTGGATGCTTGCCGATCCTTGTGCAGATGCCAGTGTTCCTGTCGTTGTACTGGGTGCTGCTCGAAAGCGTGGAAATGCGCCAGGCACCGTTCATGCTGTGGATTACCGACCTGTCGATCAAGGATCCGTTCTTTATCCTGCCGATCATCATGGGCGCAACCATGTTCATCCAGCAGCAATTGAACCCGACACCTCCGGATCCGATGCAGGCGAAGGTCATGAAAATGATGCCAATCATCTTCACCTTCTTCTTCCTGTGGTTCCCGGCGGGTCTTGTGCTGTACTGGGTTGTGAACAACGTGTTGTCGATCACCCAGCAGTGGTACATCACGCGTAAGATCGAAGCGGCGACGAAAAAAGCCGAGGCGTAACTTGCTCTGTGGATAACCACACAAAACGCCCCCTAGTGGGGCGTTTTGCTATCTGCCACTTTTGTCTGGATTCCGGTTTATGAGCGCACCGCGTGAAACCATCGCCGCCGTTGCCACTGCCCAAGGTCGTGGCGGTGTCGGCATCGTCCGTCTTTCGGGGCCTCTGGCCAGTGTCGCGGCCAGGGCGATCAGTGGGCGCGAGCTCAAGCCGCGGTTTGCGCACTACGGCCCGTTCTTGAGCGAGGACCAACAGGTACTGGACGAAGGTCTTGCCCTTTATTTTCCAGGCCCGAATTCCTTCACCGGCGAAGATGTGCTGGAGCTGCAGGGCCACGGCGGTCCCATCGTGCTGGACATGCTGCTCAAGCGCTGCCTGGAACTGGGCTGCCGCCTGGCCCGGCCGGGCGAGTTCAGCGAGCGCGCGTTCCTCAACGACAAGCTCGACCTGGCCCAGGCTGAAGCCATCGCCGACCTCATCGAAGCCAGCTCGGCCCAGGCTGCGCGCAACGCGTTACGTTCCCTGCAAGGCGCGTTCTCCCAACGTGTGCATAACCTCACCGAGCAACTGATCGGCCTGCGCATTTATGTCGAGGCGGCGATCGACTTCCCGGAAGAGGAAATCGACTTCCTTGCCGATGGTCACGTCCTGGCGATGCTGGACAAGGTCCGCGACGAGTTATCCACAGTGCTGCGCGAAGCCGGGCAGGGGGCCTTGTTGCGCGATGGCATGACCGTGGTAATCGCCGGACGGCCAAACGCCGGTAAATCCAGTCTGCTGAATGCATTGGCCGGTCGCGAGGCTGCCATTGTCACGGACATCGCCGGCACCACCCGGGACATCCTGCGCGAACATATCCACATCGACGGCATGCCGCTGCACGTGGTGGACACCGCCGGACTGCGTGACACCGACGACCAGGTGGAAAAGATCGGGGTCGAGCGGGCGTTGAAGGCGATCGGCGAAGCCGATCGTGTGCTGCTGGTGGTGGATGCCACCGCACCGGAAGCAGACGATCCGTTCGCCTTGTGGCCGGAGTTCCTGGAAGTCCGACCGGACCCAGCGAAAGTCACCTTGATTCGCAACAAGGCCGACCTGACGGGGGAAGCGATTGCCTTGGAGGTCAGCGACGATGGCCACGTGACCATCAGCCTGAGCGCGAAGTCGGCGGGGGTAGGCCTGGAACTTCTTCGCGAACACCTCAAGGCTTGCATGGGCTACGAGCAAACCTCGGAAAGCAGCTTCAGCGCCCGACGTCGGCATCTGGAAGCCCTGCGCCAGGCCAGCGCGGCCCTGGAACACGGTCGCTTCCAACTGACCTTGGCCGGTGCCGGCGAACTGCTCGCCGAAGATCTGCGCCAGGCCCAGCAGTCACTGGGTGAAATCACCGGGGCTTTCAGTTCCGACGATTTGCTGGGACGGATCTTCTCCAGCTTCTGCATCGGCAAATAAATAAAGGGCTGTGGACAATTTATCCACAGCCCTTTTTTTGGGTTCACCAGTTGTAGGAAACGGTGCCGAGCAGCGTCCGGTCTTCACCCCAGTAGCAACGCCCCGCATCGTTGCAGCCCGACACGTACTCCTTGTCGAACAGGTTTTTCGCGTTCAGGTCGACACTCCAGTGCGTGTCGATCTGGTAGCCGACGGCGGCGTCCACCAGGGTGACGTCGCCAGCATCGAGCTTTCCGTACAGAGTGGGCGCGGTGTAGGCGAAGGCACTGTCGAAATAACGCACGCCGCCGGCCACGTACAAACCTTTCAAGTCGCTTTCCAGGAAACGATATTTGGCCCAGAAAGACGCCTGGTTACGTGGCACACCAGTCATCTGGTGCCCTTTTACCAGGGACGTCGCCGAGTCCTCGGTCACCCGCGCATCCGTGTAGGTATAAGAGGCGGTGACATTCAGGGCAGGGCTCAGGTTGCTGTTGAGCTCCAGCTCCACGCCTTTGGCACGACTTTCCCCCACCTGTCGATAGGTCGACGTGGTGGCGTCGAAGTAGGTGTCGTCCTTCTTGCGCAAGTCGTAGACCGACGCGGTGAAGGCTGTGTCCCAGCCGATGGGCTCGTACTTGAGGCCGATTTCGTACTGGCTGCTGGTGATCGGTTCCAGAGGCGTACCGGCGTTGGAGATCTGCTGCACCGGGACGAATGCCGTCGAGTAGCTGACGTAAGGCGTCATGCCGTTGTCGAACTGGTACATCAGGCCGCCCTGATAGGTGAACTTCTTGTCTTTGGAGCTGATGTCGCCAGCGCTGGCGACCTTGTCACGAAAATCGCTGTCCACCCAATCCTGGCGTCCGCCCAGCAGGAACAACCAGCGGTCGTACTTGCTCTGCAGCTGGGTATAAACCCCTTTCATCTGCTGTTCGAGCAAGGTGTTCTGCACTGCGATGGGTGTCTTCGGATCCCCTGTGTACACCGGATCATAGATATCCACAGGCCCCACGAATCCGGCATTCCAATCCTGGTTGAACGAGGTCCGGTCATAACTGGCGCCGAACAGCAGCGTGTTTTCCAGGCCGCCGACCTTGAATTTGCCTTCCAGCTGGTTATCCAGCGAATACACCATCGACTTGTTGAAACGGTCATAAGCGGTGACGTTCACACGGCGACCAAAACCGCCGTTGTTCAAGCTGCCGGGCCAGGTTTCATGGCGGGTGATGCGTGATTGCAGGTAACGCGAATTCTGGCGGAACTGCCAATCGTCATTGAGGCGATGGCTGTATTCGTAGCCGGTGCTCCAGGTTTCCCGCTCGAAGGTGTTCCAGTCCGGATCACCGAGCATGGTGTCCTTGTCCAACTGGCCGTTCGGGTTACTCAGTAGCGTGCCGGCGGCCGGCAGCCCGAGCTCCATGTTGGTGTGGTCTTTCTGATAGTTGGCCAGCAGGGTCAACGTGTTGAAATCATCGAAATTCAGGGTCAGGGAGGGCGCGATGTAAAGACGGTCATCCGGTACGTGGTCAGTCTGGGTATCGGCGTTGCGGCCCAACATCACGATCCGGCCCAGGATGTTGTCGTTATCGGCCAGCGGCCCGGAAACATCCACACCGATCTGGCGTCGGTTGTGGCTCCCATAGCCCAACTGGACTTCACCCTGGGGCGCCGCGGTCGGGCGCTTGCTGACCAGGTTGACCAAGCCGCCCGGCGCGTTCTCGCCATACAGCAGCGACGAAGGTCCGCGGAACACCTCGACGCGCTCCAGGCCGTAGGGCTCTGAGCTGGTGTCATAGCGGTTGCCCTGTACCCTCAGGCCATCGCGGAGCAGGCCATAGCCGTAGTCGGTGGCGTTGAAGCCACGGATGTAGAACAGGTCGCCGGCCAGGCTGTCACCGGCCGCGAAGGGTGGGGCGAAGATGCCCGGCACGTATCCCAGGACTTCGGTCAGGGTCTGGGATTTCTGGTCCTTCATGCGCTGGCCGGTCACCACCGATACCGAGCGCGGCGTTTCCGACAGCGGCGTGCTGGTTTTAGTACCGATACGACTGTTTTGTGCCTTGTAGCCCACGTCGGCAGCGTAATCCAAGTCCATCGGGTTGGCCGCCAATGCGTTGATGCTCGTGGGGGCCAACTCCATGGATTGATCTGTCGGCAGGGAGTACAGGGTGTAGCTGCCTGGCGCCTGCGCCACGGCCTGGAGCCCCGAACCCTGCAACAGCTGCACGAATCCCTGCTCAACCGAATAGTCACCGGTCAACCCGGCGCTGCGTTTCTGGCCGGTTTGCTGTGGAGAAAATGAAAGGATGATGTTGGCCTTCGCGGCGAACTGGCTCAGCACGTTATCCAGCGAGCCGGCAGCAATGGCGTAATGCTGCGTGGCGGTATTGGCGAAGGCGTTGGAAGCCATTACCAGGCCGCTCGCGGCGCTGGTCATCAACAGGCTGTAGGCGATGCAATGCTGGGAAAATCGCTGACGAAACGTAGGAAGGCGCATGTGTGGGTAAGCCCTGGGTGATCGCAATTACCTGAAGGGCCGGATCAGCACAAAAAAAGATAACCCCCTCGTTCTGTTTATTTTCCCGCTTCGTGTACTTCGCTAGTCAGCCCGTGTAATCGACACCCAGTACCGGGTGTAATAGCGAACCTGAATGGGCAACGATGCCTGTAGATTGGCCAGCACGGCATCCGTGGCATCCAGGCGTAACGTACCGGACACCCGAAGCTGCCGCGCCTTTTCCTGACAGTGCAAGACACCGGGACGATAGCGGCCCAGTTCCTCGATGACGTCTCCCAAGGGCGCATCGAGGACAATGAGCTGGCCATTTACCCAGGCCGCTTGTGAGGTAGCGTAGGACTGGATAACCCCCATGCCCTGGCCGTTGAAGTCAGCCTGTTCGCCGGCTTTCAGGATACCCGCGCTGCCCAGCGTGCCATCCGGCGATACGCGCACCCGATCTTCCAGCACGCCTACCCGGGTGCGGTTCGACAGTTGGCGTACGGTGAATCGCGTGCCCAGCGCCTCGATGCGACCATCGCCAGTCTCGACAAGAAAGGGCCGTGTGTCCTTGAGCTTGCCGGTCTGGACCAGGATTTCGCCGCTCAGCAGCCGGATCAAGCGGCGATGGGCGTCGAACGACACGTCGATGGCAGTCTCGGTGTTCAGATGAATCCGACTTCCGTCCGCCAGGTCGATGAAACGGCGCTGCCCCACGGCCGTCTTGTAATCGGCCCAGGCCGAGGCGAGCGTCCCGTGGTCCTGAAGGCTCCAGCCCACAGAGCCGGCGCCGCCGAGCAACATCAGCAGTTTGAGTACCTGCCGCCGCTGCTGCCCGGTGCCCAATGCGCGACGTGAAAGGTCCTGAGGCAGTGCTCCGAGATGGCGCTGCAGTTGTTCGATCTGGTGCCATGCAGCCTGGTGCGCTGGATCGCTGTCGAGCCAATCCTGCCAAGCCTGGCGTTCGGCGTGCGAAGGCGGTTGGTGCTGAAACTGCACGTACCAGGTGGCAGCCCTTTCGACCGTCTTGCGATCAGGCAGGGCAGGCATCAGCGTTCGGCCATGATCAGTGCGCATTCGGTGAGGGCACGCACCATGTGCTTTTTCACGGTGGTGAGGGACACCTTCAATTGCACGGCGATCTGTTGATAAGTCAACCCATCGATCTGCGACAACATGAAGATCCGCTGAGTACGTGGGCCCAAGGCTGCCAGGGCTTTATCCACAGTGACCAGGGTTTCGATGATCAGGGCCTTGTCTTCTTCGCTGATGGCCGTGGGTTCGGGTCGCGCGGCCAGGGACTCCAGGTAGGCCGCCTCGATAGCGTTTCTTCTATAACGATCAATCACCAGGCCTCGGGCCACCGTGGCCAGGTAGTCCCGCGGTTCGCGAATCTGCACGGCATTACGGGCTGCGAGGATCCGCACGAAGGTGTCATGGGCCACGTCTGCGGCATCGCAGGCGTTATTCAGCTTGCCCTTGAGCCACCCATAAAGCCACGAGTGGTGTTGCGCATAAATTCGCCCGATCGCGGCGGTATGGGAAGACGGGGGCATAGGGAATGAGGCGTTAATGATAATGGCTATTATTAGCCTCTGTTACGTTTTCTCACAATAGCTTCTGGCGTCGTTCCTCGAAGCTTTTCCAGCGGCCATTGCCCAGGCCGTTGTGCACAAGGACACAAAACGGACGACTAAGCCCTGTGAATAACTGCCCTTGAGAACCGTTGATAAACCCCTCTCAAAACTGAAGATAACCGCCTCTGTGGATAACATACCGATTAATCCACAGGCTTACACCGGTTATCCAAGCCGCTCATGGCCACCTGGCCACAGGGTTTTGAATCTCTGTACAGTACGTAAATTATGGCTTGTAGAGGTTTATCCACAGAAAGCTGGGTGTCTAAGAATAAACATAAAAACAAGGATTTTATAAATTTCTTTCTTTTTAATTTTTTTAACCGCGAGTTCTCCACAGCTGGTTAAATTTTGTGCAAAGGGTTCTTTAGAAAGGGCGAAGTCCCTATACTTGCCGACCTGGCTCGAAAAACGCCCATGGGCCAGAGTCAAAAACCTATTTTCCGAATTACCTGAATTAAGCAGGCACGAGGTGCGTGGTGGATTTCCCTTCCCGTTTTGAAGTGATCGTCATCGGCGGCGGTCATGCCGGTACCGAGGCAGCACTTGCATCAGCACGCATGGGGGCAAAAACCCTGTTGCTGACGCATAACGTGGAAACCCTCGGCGCCATGAGCTGCAACCCTGCCATTGGTGGCATTGGCAAAAGCCACTTGGTCAAGGAGATCGATGCCCTTGGGGGCGCGATGGCCATGGCCACCGATAAGGGTGGTATCCAGTTTCGCGTATTGAACAGCCGCAAAGGCCCAGCCGTGCGTGCTACTCGCGCCCAGGCCGACCGCATCCTGTACAAGGCCGCTGTCCGCGAAATCCTGGAAAACCAGCCGAACCTGTGGATATTTCAACAAGCGGCCGATGACCTGATCGTCGAGCAGGATCAGGTACGCGGTGTCGTGACGCAGATGGGCCTGCGTTTCTTCGCCGATTCCGTGGTGTTGACCACCGGGACCTTCCTCGGCGGACTTATCCACATTGGTTTGCAGAACTTTTCCGGCGGGCGCGCTGGTGATCCGCCGTCGATCGCTCTGGCTCACCGCTTGCGTGAGCTGCCATTGCGTGTCGGGCGCTTGAAAACCGGTACGCCACCGCGTATCGACGGTCGGTCTGTGGATTTCTCGGTGATGACCGAGCAGCCTGGCGATACGCCGATCCCGGTCATGTCGTTCATGGGCAACAAGGAACAGCATCCACGGCAAGTCAGTTGCTGGATCACCCACACCAATGCCCGCACCCATGAAATCATTGCGGCGAACCTCGATCGTTCGCCGATGTATTCCGCTGCCGGTGAAATCGAAGGCATCGGCCCGCGTTATTGCCCGTCGATCGAAGACAAGATCCATCGCTTTGCCGACAAGGAAAGCCATCAGGTCTTCATCGAGCCCGAGGGCCTGACCACCCACGAGCTGTACCCGAACGGCATCTCCACATCCCTGCCATTCGACGTGCAACTGCAGATCGTGCAATCGATTCGCGGCATGGAGAACGCTCACATCGTTCGTCCGGGCTACGCCATCGAGTACGACTACTTCGATCCGCGTGACCTGAAGTACAGCCTGGAAACCAAAGTCATCGGCGGGCTGTTCTTTGCTGGCCAGATCAACGGCACTACCGGTTACGAAGAAGCCGGTGCCCAAGGTTTGCTGGCCGGCGCCAACGCTGCGCTGCGCGCCCAGGGCAAGGACAGTTGGTGTCCGCGTCGCGACGAGGCGTACATCGGCGTGCTGGTAGACGACCTGATCACCCTGGGCACCCAGGAACCGTATCGGATGTTCACCTCCCGGGCCGAATATCGCCTGATCCTGCGTGAAGACAACGCCGACCTGCGCCTGACCGAGAAAGGTCGCGAGCTGGGTCTGGTGGATGACGTGCGCTGGGCCGCGTTCTGCAAGAAGCGCGAAGGCATCGAGCTGGAAGAGCAACGCCTGAAAAGCACCTGGGTTCGTCCCGGCACTGAGCAGGGCGATGCTATCGCCACCAGATTCGGTACGCCGCTGACCCACGAATACAACCTGCTCAACTTGCTGAGTCGTCCGGAAATCGATTACGCCGGGCTGGTGGAAGTGACCGGCCAGGGCGCGGAAGATCCGCAGGTGGCTGAACAGGTCGAGATCAAGACCAAGTACGCCGGTTACATCGACCGCCAGCAGGATGAAATCGCCCGCCTGCGCGCCAGCGAAGACACCAAGCTGCCTGTGGATATCGATTACACCGGTATTTCCGGGTTGTCGAAGGAAATCCAGAGCAAGCTCGGCGCCACGCGTCCCGAGACCCTGGGCCAGGCTTCGCGCATCCCGGGTGTGACCCCGGCGGCCATTTCCCTGTTGATGATTCATTTGAAAAAACGCGGCGCGGGCCGCCAGTTGGAGCAAAGCGCTTGAGTTCGATGGTCACCTCGCAACACGCCGAAGAGTTATCCACAGGTGCCCGACAGCTTGGCGTCAGCCTGACCGAAGCCCAGCACGCGCAGTTGCTGGGTTACCTGGCGCTGTTGATCAAGTGGAACAAGGCCTACAACCTGACCGCCGTGCGTGATCCGGATGAAATGGTCTCGCGCCATTTGCTCGACAGTCTCAGCGTCATGTCCTTCATCGAAGACGGTCGCTGGCTGGACGTGGGCAGCGGCGGCGGCATGCCGGGAATCCCGCTGGCGATCCTGTTTCCCGACTCGCAAGTGACCTGCCTGGACAGCAACGGCAAGAAAACCCGCTTCCTGACCCAGGTCAAACTCGAACTCAAGCTGGATAACCTGCAAGTTATCCACAGTCGCGTCGAAGCGTTCCAGCCTGCCGAGCCGTTCAACGGGATCATTTCCCGGGCGTTCAGCAGCATGGAGAACTTCAGCAACTGGACTCGCCACCTGGGCGACGCCAATACGCGCTGGCTGGCAATGAAGGGCGTTCATCCGGCCGATGAGCTGGTAGCATTGCCGGCAGACTTCCACCTCGATAGCGAACACGCCCTGGCCGTACCCGGTTGCCAAGGCCAACGCCATCTGCTGATACTGCGCCGCACGGCATGATTGGGAACACAAGCAAGAATGGCTAAGGTATTCGCGATAGCGAACCAGAAGGGTGGTGTGGGCAAGACCACCACCTGCATCAACCTCGCAGCATCCCTGGTCGCGACCAAGCGCCGGGTGCTGCTGATCGATCTCGATCCACAGGGCAACGCCACCATGGGTAGCGGTGTGGATAAACATGGCTTGGAAAACTCCATCTACGACGTCCTGATCGGTGAGTGCGATCTGGGCCAGGCCATGCATTTTTCCGAACACGGCGGTTATCAACTGCTGCCGGCCAACCGCGACCTGACGGCGGCCGAAGTGGTCCTGCTGGAAATGCAGATGAAGGAGAGCCGCCTGCGCAGTGCGTTGGCACCGATCCGGGAGAATTACGACTACATCCTGATCGACTGCCCGCCGTCGCTGTCGATGCTCACGCTCAATGCCTTGGTGGCCGCCGATGGCGTGATCATCCCCATGCAGTGCGAGTATTTCGCCCTGGAAGGGTTGAGCGACCTTGTGGATAACATCAAGCGCATCGCCGAGCTGCTGAACCCGGAGTTGAAGGTCGAAGGCCTGCTGCGGACGATGTACGACCCGCGCCTGAGCCTGATGAACGACGTCTCGGCTCAGCTCAAGGAACATTTCGGCGAGCAGCTCTACGACACGGTCATCCCGCGCAACATCCGCCTGGCCGAAGCGCCGAGCTACGGCATGCCGGCGCTGGCCTACGACAAACAATCCCGTGGTGCGCTGGCCTACCTGGCCCTGGCCGGCGAGATGGTTCGCCGCCAGCGCCGTAATCCACGCACCGCTGCAGCCCAGCCAACTTAAGGAATCCCCATGGCCGTCAAGAAACGAGGTCTCGGACGTGGACTGGATGCACTGCTCAGCGGTCCTACGGTCAGTTCGCTGGAAGAACAGGCCGTGCAGGTGGATCAGCGTGAGTTGCAACACCTGCCGCTGGACCTGATCCAGCGCGGTAAATACCAACCGCGCCGGGACATGGATCCCCAGGCGCTGGAAGAATTGGCCCAGTCGATCAAGAACCAGGGCGTGATGCAGCCGATCGTGGTGCGTCCGATCGCCAATGGCCGTTTCGAGATCATTGCCGGTGAACGCCGTTGGCGGGCCAGCCAGCAGGCCGGCCAGGAGACCATTCCGGCGATGGTGCGCGATGTGCCCGATGAAGCCGCCATCGCCATGGCGCTGATCGAGAACATCCAGCGTGAAGACCTCAACCCGGTCGAAGAAGCGGTGGCCCTGCAGCGCTTGCAGCAGGAATTCCAACTGACCCAGCAACAAGTGGCCGAGGCCGTGGGCAAGTCGCGTGTGACCGTGGCCAACCTGCTGCGGCTGATTGCATTGCCGGAAGTCATCAAGACCATGCTGTCCCATGGCGATCTGGAGATGGGGCATGCCCGGGCATTGCTGGGATTGCCGGAAAATCAACAGGTTGAAGGGGCGCGACACGTTGTCGCACGCGGTCTCACCGTGCGCCAGACCGAGGCACTGGTCCGCCAGTGGCTCAGTGGCAAACCAGCCCCTGTCGAACCCTCCAAACCCGACCCGGATATCGCCCGCCTCGAACAGCGCCTGGCCGAGCGCCTGGGCTCTGCGGTGCAGATTCGCCACGGCAAGAAGGGCAAGGGGCAATTGGTGATTGGTTACAACTCCCTCGATGAGCTGCAAGGTGTCCTTGCACACATTCGCTGAAACAATTGCCCTTGTAGCGCGCAGTCGGAAATCACTACCTGGCAGTTGAATAGGGGCAGAACCGCCCCTATACTCTGCGCGCATTTTGTCGGCACAAATTATGCCAAGTTATTGAATTATGGCGGCCGACCCTTGGAGAGCAAAAGCGATGGAAACCCGCACGCCAAACCGCTTGCCGTTCCATCGTCTGGCAGTTTTCCCGGTATTGATGACTCAGTTTGTCGTTGTACTGATCGCCACATTGGCGCTCTGGCAATGCAAAGGTGTCGTCGCCGGATACTCAGGTCTTTGCGGAGGCCTGATAGCCTTGCTCCCCAATATTTACTTTGCTCACAGGGCCTTTCGGTTTTCCGGCGCCCGAGCAGCCCAGGCTATCGTCCGGTCTTTCTATGCCGGTGAAGCGGGGAAACTGATTTTGACGGCAGTGCTGTTTGCACTGACGTTTGCAGGTGTGAAGCCATTGGCGCCGCTGGCTGTATTCGGCGTCTTCGTGCTGACCCAACTGGTCAGCTGGTTCGCTCCCCTGCTGATGAGAACAAGACTTTCGAGACCTTAGGGCGTTTGAGGCAACCATGGCAGAGACAACCGCTTCGGGCTATATCCAGCACCACTTGCAGAACCTGACCTTCGGTCAGCTACCCAACGGCGGCTGGGGCTTTGCCCACTCCGCAGCAGAAGCCAAGGAAATGGGCTTTTGGGCTTTCCACGTCGATACCCTCGGCTGGTCGGTCGCACTGGGCCTGATCTTCGTTTTCCTTTTCCGCATGGCGGCAAAGAAGGCGACCTCCGGCCAGCCTGGTGCACTGCAGAATTTCGTTGAAGTACTGGTCGAATTCGTCGATGGCAGCGTGAAAGACAGCTTCCATGGCCGTAGCCCGGTGATCGCACCGCTGGCGCTGACCATCTTCGTCTGGGTGTTCCTGATGAACGCCGTCGACCTGGTACCGGTCGACTGGATTCCTCAACTGGCCATCCTGATCTCCGGCGACCACCACATCCCGTTCCGCGCCGTGTCGACCACCGACCCGAACGCGACCCTGGGCATGGCGTTCTCGGTTTTCGCACTCATCATTTTCTATAGCATCAAGGTCAAGGGCATCGGCGGCTTCATCGGCGAACTGACCCTGCACCCGTTCGGCAGCAAGAACATCCTGGTTCAAGCCCTGCTCATCCCGGTGAACTTCCTGCTGGAATTCGTGACCCTGATCGCCAAGCCGATTTCCCTGGCCCTGCGTCTGTTCGGCAACATGTATGCCGGCGAGCTGGTGTTCATCCTGATCGCCGTGATGTTCGGCAGCGGCCTGTTGTGGCTCAGCGGCCTGGGCGTCGTCCTGCAGTGGGCGTGGGCTGTGTTCCACATCCTGATCATCACCCTGCAGGCGTTCATCTTCATGATGCTGACCATCGTCTACCTGTCGATGGCGCACGAAGAAAACCATTAAGGCCAGTCTCGACTAGTCTGATGTCCTTCCCGGTCAAACGGGAAGGAGCCCGAACAGGGCTGATGAAACGATTTGTTTTACCCGCTTTAAATTAAAAAAACCTAAACCATACGACGTAAAAGTCGGGAGGAAAGATGGAAACTGTAGTTGGTCTAACCGCTATCGCTGTTGCACTGTTGATCGGCCTGGGCGCACTGGGTACCGCAATTGGTTTCGGCCTGCTGGGCGGCAAGTTCCTGGAAGGCGCTGCGCGTCAACCGGAAATGGTTCCTATGCTGCAAGTCAAAATGTTCATCGTTGCCGGTCTGCTCGACGCCGTCACCATGATCGGTGTTGGTATCGCTCTGTTCTTCACCTTTGCGAACCCGTTCGTTGGTCAGATCGCTGGCTAATTACTCGGATTCTTCGAGTAGTTTGATGTGATGGACAACGTAACTGCGAGGTGTTGGCGTGAACATTAATGCGACCCTGATTGGCCAGTCCGTTGCGTTCCTGATTTTTGTACTGTTCTGCATGAAATTCGTATGGCCTCCGGTCATTGCGGCATTGCACGAACGTCAAAAGAAGATCGCTGATGGTCTGGACGCTGCCAGCCGAGCAGCTCGCGACCTGGAGTTGGCCCATGAGAAAGTGGGTCAGCAACTGCGCGAAGCGAAAGCTCAGGCAGCTGAAATCATCGAGCAAGCCAAGAAACGCGGTACCCAGATTGTCGACGAAGCCCGTGAACAGGCTCGCGTCGAAGCTGACCGTGTGAAGGCTCAGGCTCAAGCCGAGATCGAACAGGAACTCAACAGTGTCAAAGACGCGCTGCGTGCCCAAGTGGGTAGCCTGGCCGTTGGCGGTGCTTCGAAGATCCTGGGTGCCACAATCGATCAAAACGCGCACGCAGAGCTGGTTAACCAACTGGCTGCTGAAATCTAAGCGAGGGCGATCATGGCAGAACTGACCACGTTGGCCCGACCTTACGCTAAGGCGGCCTTCGAGCACGCTCAGGCCCACCAGCAACTGGCCAATTGGTCAGCCATGCTCGGCCTGGCTGCAGCGGTGTCGCAAGACGACACCATGCAGCGCGTGCTCAAGGCCCCGCGACTGACGAGCGCAGAAAAGGCCGCCACGTTCATTGACGTGTGCGGCGACAAGTTCGATGCCAAGGCACAGAATTTCATTCACGTCGTTGCCGAAAACGACCGTCTCCCGCTTCTGCCGGAGATCGCCGCTCTTTTCGACCTGTACAAGGCTGAGCAAGAGAAGTCGGTAGACGTGGAAGTGACCAGTGCTTTTGCATTGAACCAAGAACAGCAAGACAAACTCGCCAAGGTTCTCAGTGCACGACTCAACCGGGAAGTGCGCCTGCAAGTCGAGGAAGACAAGTCCCTGATTGGGGGCGTTGTCATCCGCGCCGGCGACCTGGTTATCGATGGCTCGATTCGCGGCAAAATCGCGAAACTTGCCGAAGCATTGAAATCTTGAGTTTGAAGGGGCAGCAGAGCAATGCAGCAACTCAATCCTTCCGAAATAAGTGAAATTATCAAGGGCCGCATCGAAAAGCTCGATGTGACCTCCCAAGCCCGTAACGAAGGCACTGTCGTCAGCGTATCTGACGGCATCGTGCGGATTCACGGTCTGGCCGACGTCATGTACGGCGAAATGATCGAGTTTCCGGGCGGCGTCTACGGTATGGCCCTCAACCTGGAGCAAGACTCTGTAGGTGCCGTGGTACTGGGTGCATACACGACTCTGGCTGAAGGCATGAGCGCCAAGTGCACCGGCCGCATCCTCGAAGTTCCGGTAGGTAAGGAACTGCTGGGTCGCGTTGTCGACGCACTGGGTAACCCTGTTGACGGCAAAGGTCCGCTGAACAACACCGAGACCGACGCGGTCGAGAAAGTTGCTCCTGGCGTGATCTGGCGTAAGTCGGTAGACCAGCCTGTACAGACTGGCTACAAGGCTGTCGATGCCATGATCCCTGTCGGCCGTGGCCAGCGTGAGCTGATCATCGGTGACCGTCAGATCGGTAAGACCGCTCTGGCGATCGACGCGATCATCAACCAGAAAAACAGCGGCATCTTCTGCGTCTACGTAGCCATCGGTCAGAAACAATCGACCATCGCCAACGTGGTTCGCAAGCTGGAAGAAAACGGCGCCCTGGCCAACACCATCATCGTGGCAGCCAGTGCTTCGGAATCGGCCGCACTGCAATTCCTGGCACCGTACTCCGGTTGCACCATGGGCGAATACTTCCGCGACCGCGGTGAAGACGCGCTGATCGTTTATGACGATCTGTCCAAGCAGGCAGTGGCTTACCGCCAGATCTCCCTGCTGCTGCGCCGTCCACCAGGCCGTGAAGCCTACCCAGGCGACGTGTTCTATCTCCACTCCCGTCTGCTGGAGCGCGCTTCCCGCGTTTCGGAAGAGTACGTCGAGAAGTTCACCAACGGCGCAGTGACTGGCAAGACCGGTTCCCTGACCGCCCTGCCGATCATCGAAACCCAGGCTGGCGACGTTTCCGCGTTCGTTCCGACCAACGTGATTTCCATCACCGACGGTCAGATCTTCCTGGAATCGGCCATGTTCAACTCGGGCATCCGTCCTGCTGTGAACGCCGGTGTTTCGGTATCCCGTGTAGGTGGTGCCGCTCAGACCAAGATCATCAAGAAGCTGTCCGGTGGTATCCGTACCGCCCTGGCCCAGTACCGTGAACTGGCGGCATTCGCCCAGTTCGCTTCTGACCTGGACGAAGCGACCCGTAAGCAACTTGAGCATGGTCAGCGCGTTACCGAGCTGATGAAGCAGAAGCAATACGCACCGATGTCGATCGCTGACATGGCGCTGTCGCTGTATGCCGCTGAGCGTGGGTTCCTGACTGACATTGAAATCACCAAGATCGGCAGCTTCGAACAAGCGCTGATTGCTTTCTTCAACCGCGATCACGCCGATTTGATGGCCAAGATCAACGTGAAGGGTGACTTCAATGACGAAATCGACGCTGGCCTGAAGGCTGGTATCGAGAAGTTCAAGGCCACCCAAACCTGGTAAGCCGCAGCGGGAGCCGCAAGGCTCCCGCTTGCTAACCTGATAGGTGTTACATGGCAGGCGCAAAAGAGATTCGCAGTAAGATTGCGAGCATCAAAAGCACGCAAAAGATTACCAGCGCCATGGAAAAAGTGGCGGTCAGCAAAATGCGCAAGGCACAAATGCGCATGGCTGCTAGCCGTCCTTATGCGGAGCGCATCCGCCAGGTGATTGGTCATCTGGCCAACGCCAACCCGGAATACCGCCACCCGTTCATGATCGACCGCGCCGTCAAGCGCGTCGGTTACGTCGTGGTGAGCAGTGACCGTGGTCTGTGCGGTGGCTTGAACACCAACCTGTTCAAGGCCCTGGTCAAGGACATGGCGGTAAACCGCGAACAAGGCGTCGAGATCGATCTGTGCGTGGTCGGTAGCAAGGGTGCGGCTTTCTTCCGCAACTTCGGCGGTAACGTCGTCGCTGCTATCAGCCACCTGGGTGAAGAGCCGTCGATCAATGACCTGATCGGCAGCGTCAAGGTGATGCTGGATGCTTACCTGGAAGGCCGGATCGACCGCCTGTCCGTGGTATCCAACAAGTTCATCAACACCATGACGCAACAGCCGACCGTGGAGCAGTTGATTCCACTGGTGGCGACCCCGGAACAGGAACTCAAGCACCACTGGGACTATCTCTACGAACCGGATGCCAAGGAGCTGCTCGACGGCTTGATGGTCCGTTACGTGGAGTCGCAGGTCTACCAGGCGGTGGTCGAGAACAACGCAGCTGAACAAGCCGCGCGGATGATCGCGATGAAGAACGCTACCGACAACGCCGGTGATTTGATCAGCGATTTGCAGCTGATCTACAACAAGGCGCGTCAGGCTGCGATCACCCAAGAGATCTCGGAAATCGTCGGCGGCGCTGCCGCGGTTTAACGGTTCAAATATTCAGAGGATCCAGCTATGAGTAGCGGACGTATCGTTCAAATCATCGGCGCCGTTATCGACGTGGAATTCCCACGCGACAGCGTACCGAGCATCTACGACGCCTTGAAGGTTCAAGGCGCCGAAACCACCCTGGAAGTCCAGCAGCAGCTGGGCGACGGCGTGGTTCGTACCATTGCGATGGGCTCCACCGAAGGCTTGAAGCGCGGTCTGGACGTCAACAACACTGGCGCAGCCATCTCCGTACCGGTCGGTAAAGCGACCCTGGGCCGGATCATGGACGTACTGGGCAACCCGATCGACGAAGCGGGCCCGATCGGCGAAGAAGAGCGTTGGGGCATTCACCGTCCTGCGCCGTCTTTCGCTGAACAAGCGGGCGGCAACGACCTGCTGGAAACCGGCATCAAGGTTATCGACCTGGTTTGCCCGTTCGCCAAGGGCGGTAAAGTCGGTCTGTTCGGTGGTGCCGGTGTAGGCAAGACCGTAAACATGATGGAACTGATCCGTAACATCGCCATCGAGCACAGCGGTTATTCCGTGTTCGCCGGTGTGGGTGAGCGTACTCGTGAGGGTAACGACTTCTACCACGAGATGAAGGATTCCAACGTTCTGGACAAAGTGGCACTGGTCTACGGCCAGATGAACGAGCCGCCGGGAAACCGTCTGCGCGTAGCCCTGACCGGCCTGACCATGGCCGAGAAGTTCCGTGACGAAGGTAACGACGTTCTGCTGTTCGTCGACAACATCTACCGTTACACCCTGGCCGGTACCGAAGTATCCGCACTGCTGGGCCGTATGCCTTCGGCAGTAGGCTACCAGCCGACCCTGGCTGAAGAGATGGGCGTGCTGCAAGAGCGCATCACTTCGACCAAGCAAGGCTCGATCACCTCGATCCAGGCGGTATACGTACCAGCGGACGACTTGACCGACCCGTCGCCAGCGACCACCTTCGCCCACTTGGACGCCACCGTCGTTCTGTCCCGTGACATCGCTTCCCTGGGTATCTACCCAGCGGTAGACCCACTGGACTCGACTTCCCGTCAGCTGGACCCGAACGTGATCGGCACCGAGCACTACGAGACCGCTCGTGGCGTTCAGTACGTGCTGCAGCGCTACAAAGAGCTGAAGGACATCATCGCGATCCTGGGTATGGACGAGCTGTCGGAAACCGACAAGCAGTTGGTAGCCCGTGCTCGTAAGATCCAGCGCTTCTTGTCGCAGCCGTTCTTCGTGGCTGAAGTCTTCACCGGTGCCTCGGGTAAATACGTTTCCCTGAAAGACACCATTGCTGGCTTCAAAGGCATCCTCAACGGTGACTACGACCACCTGCCAGAACAAGCGTTCTACATGGTCGGCGGCATCGAAGAAGCGATCGAGAAAGCCAAGAAACTGTAATCCCGGCGCCCGGCAACGGGCGCTAATTTAGGTTGAGGCAATCAGATGGCTATGACAGTCCATTGCGATATCGTCAGTGCGGAAGGGGAAATTTTCTCCGGTCTGGTCGAGTTTGTGGTTGCGCACGGTGAACTGGGGGATCTTGGTATCGCCCTGGGGCACGCACCGCTGATCACCAGCTTGAAGCCAGGTCCGATTAGTCTGACCAAGCAGGGCGGGGAAAAAGAGGTGTTCTACATCTCGGGTGGTTTCCTCGAGGTTCAGCCGAACATGGTCAAGGTCCTTGCCGACACCGTGCAACGTGCTGCCGACCTGGACGAAGCCTCCGCTCAGGAAGCCGTCAAGGCTGCCGAGAAGGCCCTGCACGAAAAAGGCGCAGACTTCGACTACGGTTCTGCTGCTGCACGTCTGGCCGAGGCCGCAGCCCAGCTGCGCACCGTCCAGCAGATCCGCAAGAAGTTCGGCGGCTAAGCCGTCCGCTTTCTGCGTGATTGATTAAAAAGGGTAGCCTCGGCTACCCTTTTTCTTTTTCCGACACTCATCATCTGGTCGCAGCCGCTGACCACCCAGGATTGGTAGCCAGTCATGTCTCTCGAAATCGTTATCCTCGCGGCCGGTCAAGGCACCCGCATGCGCTCGGCGCTGCCCAAGGTACTGCATCCGGTGGCGGGGCGTTCCATGCTTGGCCATGTTATCCACAGCGCTCGGCAACTTGATCCACAGCGCATCCATGTCGTGATCGGCCACGGCGCCGATGCCGTTCGTGAACGCCTGGCCGCCGATGACCTGAATTTCGTCCTGCAGGACAAGCAACTGGGGACCGGCCATGCCGTCGCCCAGGCCGTGCCGTTCATCACCGCCGACACGGTACTGATCCTGTATGGCGACGTACCGCTGATCGAGGTCGACACCCTGCAACGCCTGCTCAAGCAGGTTGCGCCACAACAGCTGGGCCTGCTGACCGTCGAGCTGGATGACCCCACGGGTTACGGGCGCATCGTGCGCAATGCCGACGGCCAGGTCACCGAGATTGTCGAGCAGAAGGACGCCAACCAGGCCCAACTTGCTATCACCGAGGGCAACACCGGGATTCTCGCCGTACCGGCCGCGCGCCTGGGTGACTGGATGAGCCGCCTTTCGAACAACAACGCCCAGGGCGAGTACTACCTGACCGATGTGATTGCCATGGCAGTCGCGGACGGCCTGGTGGTGGCCACCGAGCAACCCCTGGATGCCATGGAAGTGCAGGGCGCCAACGACCGCCGGCAGTTGGCCGAGCTGGAGCGTCATTATCAACTGCGCGCCGCCCGCCGCCTGATGGCCCAGGGCGTGACCCTGCGCGACCCGGCCCGTTTCGATGTGCGCGGTGAGGTTAGCGTGGGTCGCGATGTGGTCATCGACATCAACGTCATCCTCGAGGGCAACGTGGTGATCGAAGATGACGTGGTCATCGGCCCGAACTGCGTGATCAAGGACAGCACGTTGCGCAAGGGTGCGGTGATCAAGGCCAACAGTCACCTGGACGGCGCGATCATGGGCGAAGGCAGCGACGCCGGCCCGTTCGCCCGTTTGCGCCCCGGCTCCGTGCTGGATGCTCGCGCCCATGTGGGTAACTTCGTCGAGCTGAAGAACGCGCACCTGGGCGAAGGCGCCAAGGCCGGTCACCTGACCTACCTGGGCGACGCCGAGGTCGGCGCCCGCACCAACATTGGCGCCGGCACCATCACGTGCAACTACGATGGCGCGAACAAGTGGAAGACCGTGTTGGGGGAGGACGTGTTCATCGGCTCCAACAACTCCCTGGTTGCGCCTGTGGATATCTCCAGCGGCGCGACGACAGCAGCCGGGTCGACCATCAACCAGAATGTGGATAAATCGCAACTGGCCGTAGGGCGCGCGCGTCAGCGCAACATCGATAACTGGAAGCGTCCAGAGAAAATCAAGAAGTCCTAAGTTATCCACAACCCCTGTGGGAGCGGGCTTGCTCGCGAAAGCGTCGTGTCAGTTCATGCTGTACTGTCTGATTCGACCCCTTCGCGAGCAAGCCCGCTCCCACATTGATCTAATGATTTCTGAATTTTTCTGCCCCCGCCTTGACGATTGCACGGCAATAGGTTTTGATTGCTTACGTTATCTTTCGAATCGAAACTTATCTCGCCATGTCGAAACGCAATACGCCACAGCGCCGCCACAATATCCTTGCCTTACTCCAGGAGCAGGGTGAGGTCAGTGTGGATGAGCTGGCCAAACGCTTCGAAACCTCGGAGGTTACGATTCGCAAGGATCTCGCCGCCCTGGAAACCAACGGCCTGTTGCTGCGCCGCTACGGTGGCGCTGTGCCGATGCCGCAGGAGCTGGTGGCCGACAACGGGAAAGCCGTCTCCAGCTACAAGCAGGCGATTGCCCGGGCCGCTGTGAAGCGGATCCGCGAACACGCGCGCATCATCATCGACAGCGGCAGCACCACGGCGGCCATGATCCCTCAACTGGGCCAGCAGCCCGGGCTGGTAGTCATGACCAACTCCCTGCACGTCGCCAGGGCCCTGAACGAGCTGGAGCACGAACCGGTGCTGTTGATGACCGGTGGCACCTGGGACCCGCATTCCGAATCATTCCAGGGCCAGGTCGCCGAACAGGTCCTGCGTTCCTATGACTTCGACCAGTTGTTCATCGGTGCCGACGGTATCGATCTGGTCCGTGGCACCACCACCTTCAACGAACTGCTGGGCCTGAGCCGTGTGATGGCTGAGGTTGCCCGCGAAGTGATCGTGATGGTGGAGGCCGACAAGATCGGCCGCAAGATCCCCAACCTGGAACTGCCGTGGAGCAGCGTCCATACCCTCATTACCGATGATCGCCTGCCCGTAGAGGCCCGCGATCAGATTCAGGCCCGCGGCATCAATGTGATCTGCGCGTCTGTCAGCCAGGAGAAATAACATGTGTGGAATTGTCGGCGCCGTTGCTGAACGTAATATCACTGCAATCTTGATCGAAGGCCTCAAGCGCCTGGAATATCGCGGCTACGACAGTGCCGGCGTGGCGGTTTTCACCAACGACCAGACGCTTGAGCGGATGCGCCGCCCGGGCAAGGTCAGTGAGCTGGAGCAGGCGCTGGACGCCGAGCCGCTGGTCGGTCGCCTTGGCATCGCACATACCCGCTGGGCCACCCATGGCGCGCCGTGCGAGCGTAACGCCCACCCGCATTTCTCCGGCGGCGACCTGGCGGTGGTGCACAACGGCATCATCGAAAACCACGAGGCCCTGCGTGAACAGCTCAAGGCGCTCGGCTATGTGTTCACTTCGGACACCGATACCGAAGTCATCGCCCACCTGCTCAACCACAAGCTCAAGGACCTGGCGGACTTGACCGCAGCCCTCAAGGCGACCGTCAAGGAACTGCACGGCGCCTATGGCCTGGCGGTCATCAGCGCCAAACAGCCGGATCGCCTGGTGGCGGCCCGCAGCGGCAGCCCGTTGGTGATCGGCCTCGGCCTTGGGGAAAACTTCCTGGCGTCCGACCAGTTGGCCCTGCGCCAGGTCACCGACCGCTTCATGTACCTGGAAGAGGGCGATATCGCCGAAATCCGCCGCGACAGCGTGCAAATCTGGGACATCGAGGGCAAAGCCGTCGAACGTGAAACCGTTCAGTACCGCGACGGCGCCGAAGCCGCCGACAAGGGCGAGTTCCGTCACTTCATGCTCAAGGAAATCCATGAGCAGCCAGCCGTGGTGCAACGCACCCTGGAAGGGCGCATGAGCCAGACCCAGGTGCTGGTCCAGGCCTTCGGCCCGCAAGCGGCCGAGCTGTTCGCCAAGGTGCGCAATGTGCAGATCGTCGCGTGCGGCACCAGCTATCACGCCGGCATGGTCGCCCGTTACTGGCTGGAAGAGTTGGCCGGGATTCCGTGTCAGGTCGAAGTGGCCAGCGAGTTCCGTTACCGCAAGGTGGTGGTGCAACCCGATTCGCTGTTCGTCACCATTTCCCAGTCCGGCGAAACCGCCGACACCCTGGCGGCCCTGCGCAACGCCAAGGAGCTGGGCTTCCTCGCCAGCCTGGCGATCTGCAACGTGGGCATCAGCTCACTGGTGCGTGAATCCGACCTGACCCTGCTGACCCAGGCTGGCCGCGAGATCGGCGTGGCGTCGACCAAGGCGTTCACCACCCAGTTGGTCGGCCTGCTGCTGTTGACCTTGTCGTTGGGCCAGGTGCGTGGCACGTTGGCCGAGGGTGTCGAGGCAAAACTGGTGGAAGAACTGCGCCGCCTGCCGACGCGCCTGGGCGAGGCCCTGGCGATGGACAGCACCGTGGAAAAAATCGCCGAGCTGTTCGCCGAGAAAAACCACACCTTGTTCCTCGGCCGTGGCGCGCAATTCCCGGTGGCGATGGAAGGGGCCTTGAAGCTCAAGGAAATTTCCTACATCCACGCCGAAGCCTACCCTGCCGGCGAGCTCAAGCATGGCCCGTTGGCCCTGGTGGACAACGACATGCCGGTGGTCACCGTGGCACCGAACAACGAGCTGCTGGAAAAACTCAAGTCCAACCTGCAGGAAGTGCGCGCCCGCGGCGGCCAGTTGATCGTCTTCGCCGACGAAAAAGCCGGCATGACCAACGGCGAAGGCACCCACGTGGTGCACATGCCGCACATCCACGACATCCTGTCGCCGATCCTCTACACCCTCCCGCTGCAACTGCTGTCGTACTACGTGGCCGTGCTCAAGGGCACGGACGTGGACCAGCCGCGCAATCTGGCGAAGTCTGTGACGGTGGAGTGAGTCGTCCACCAAGAGCCAGGTTTCTTGGTGATTCTGCGTAATGAATCTGAGCGGGTTTAGCGCTGCTAAACCCGCTCATTCGTCCAAGCCGCATCGTCCTTTACGCATGGCTGGCGCTTCGCCAAATAGCTGAAGAGAACCCGACTAAACATCTGGGCTCATCTTGAGAAACCAAATTTGGGTTTGAAGGTATTTTTTCTTTTTTTTCTAAATATTAAAAAAATAATTTCACTTTTCCTCATTGGAAGCCGATATCAGGCATCTCTGTGCTAGTATTTTTTCAAATCCTCAAAGAAATTGAAAAAATACGGCCATGCCCAAAAAAACAGCACCCCTCATGCCATCCGCTGAGCGGCTCCTGCGCCAGCTTGGCGAACGGATCGAGCTGGCTCGTAAGCGTCGTAAGATCACTGCGACGCAAATGGCTGCGCGTGCGGGCATGAGCGCCCCAACGTTAAGGGCGCTGGAAAGTGGCAGTCCTGCTGTAACCATAGGGGCTTACGTCTCGGTATTGGTAGCCTTGGGCCTGGAGAAGGACCTTGAATTGCTCGCGCGCACGGATGAGTTAGGCCGTGATCTGCAAGATGCTGAATTGAAAGGGCGTTCTGCAGTCGAGCACATCAAGCCAAAAGTAAAGCTGCCGCAGTTTCATTGGGACAACTTGGTCAGCGTCTCAGCAAAAGATAATAGTTCTGCATCACCAGCCGCTTATAGCCGAAGCCAGACAAGCTCTGAACTCGCTAAGAAGCTTTTAGGGGAAGACGATGCCTGAAAGGATTTTCGTCTACGCAGACTGGAACGAAACAGCACCCGTACTGCTTGGAACCCTTCATTCCCGCAGATTGGCAGGATCCGAGCGTATGGAGTTTGAGTACGCGCGGGCTGTTCTTCAAACCATTCACACTCAGATTGCGATAGACCCTCGGATTCAGCCTTACGAAGGGAGGCAATATCCAGCGAGAAATTGCTTTGGGTGCATATCGGACTCCTCGCCTGATCGATGGGGGCGACTGCTGATGGATCGTCGCTTGGAGCGGGATAAAAGAGCTGGAGTCGCACCGCAGGACGCACGGCTGTTTGACTCGGACTATCTCATCGGGGTTCACGACGCCTACCGGGTAGGGGGACTGCGTTTCAAAGTCGAGGAAGAAGGAGCGTTCCTTGATGCCCATATGGAGCATGCCGCCCCACCGATGGCCCGCATGCGTGAGCTTGAAGAGGCTTCGCGTCGATTTGAAGCTGGCGAGGATCGGGGTGCACAGGGTCAGGACTGGATTCGAATGCTCATCGCTCCAGGTGGTTCTCTGGGTGGAGCGAGGCCCAAGGCAAGCGTAGTTGATGACGATCAGGCTCTCTGGATAGGAAAATTTCCCAGTAATAGAGACGCCCACGACGTGGGCGGCTGGGAGATGGTCGTCAACACATTGGCTCAAGGCTGTGGGCTATATGTGGCTGAAGGAAAAGCGCAACGGTACGCGAGTGAGTATCACTGTTTCATGGTTAAGCGCTTTGACAGAACAGCAAGGGGGGGCCGACTTCACTTTGCTTCAGCGATGACCCTGACGGACCACCAAGATGGTGATGGGCATGAGACAGGGGCCAGTTACCTGGAGATTGCAGAGGTACTGGTAAGGGAGGGAGCCGCTGCCGACGTAGATCTTCCCGAGCTTTGGCGAAGAATTGTTTTCAACATGCTGGTTTCGAATACTGACGATCATCTACGAAACCATGGCTTCCTATTGGAGCCAGGGCGCGGTTGGCGTCTTTCGCCTGCGTATGACATGAACCCTGTCCCTGGTGACACTGGCCTGAGGCTCAACGTTTCAGAGGCTGATAACGCCATAGACCTTGATTTGGCAATGAGCGTGGCCGGCTACTTCCGCGTCTCTGCTGACGATGCCAGACAAACCATCCAAAGATTCCAGGGCGTCGTCAGAAAATGGCCCAGGGTCGCGTGCTATCTGGGCATCTCAAGCAATGAGCAGGAGCGGATGGCGCCAGCATTTGCGCTTGCTCGCTAAGCGCTACTCCAGAAAACACCGGTCAAAAAGATAAACGCTGCCCGGCTTCAGGTTTTCCAGCGTGCGCTGGGGGCGGCCGCCGTCGCCGCTTTTCTTGCGCCCGGTCTCTTGCAGGTAGCCTGCTTCGGTCATCTTCAGCAGGCGCTGGCGCATGCTGGTCTTGAGTACCGGGCGTTCGAGCACCACAGAGAAGATGCCCACGGCTTGCGGCGCGCTGAACTCGGGGCCGAGGAACATCAGCGGCAGGCTGCTGTAGAGGGATTTGGACAACAGCCGTTCCTGGACGGCGGCCACCAGGCTGTTGTGATCGAAAGGCAGTTTGATCGCGGCATCCGCGACGTCCTTGAGCGGGAAGAAGCCCTGGTGCTCGGCGAGCTGGACCGCCTCGCTGGCAATCGCCAGGTAGAACGTCGACGATGACCAGCAACGCGGGTCGCGGAAGGCGTCGCCAACGGTGCCGACCTGTTCGATCCAGGCCAGTGGCATCCCTACCTTGTTGGAGTGACGCAGGCGCTCCACGGCGTCGTTCAGCGTCAGATCTTCAACCCCCCCATTGACTACGATCCCGGGCAGAGCCCAGTGGCCGGCGAACGGTTCGGCCTCCCTGCGGTTCAAGAGGATTTCGATGGCCTGGGCTTGCCGGTTGAAGCGCAGCACGCAGAGGTCGATGGTGTGCAGGTAATCGCGCGTGGGGGCGGTGCTATTGCGCATGTCGGTTTCCGTAGGTCGCATAAAGGTCATAGTTTAACGGGTCCATGCCCGGTGCCATCCAGTGGCTGGGCAGCGGTTCGCCCAGGGCCAGGCGTTCGCGCAGCAGTGTGCTGCGCACGTGGAGCCTTTCCTCCACGCACAGGATGGAAAAACGCTCCAGCAGGGCTTGGCCGCGATAGAAGCTCGGCAACTGCTCGGCCACATCCTGGCCCACCACCAGCGCGATCCGCTTGCCGTCCAGGGCCAGGCTGTCGGCGAGGTGGGCGAGCAGGGTGTAACTGTAGATGGGGCCTTCGACGCCACGGGCCACGAGCTGCTCCACCCGGCTGGCGCGCACTTCGGTGCGGCACAGCGGTTGGATGTGCTCGACGATCGACTCCAGCCACTTCATACGCACCTCATAGTCGACCATTCGTTTGCCGCAAGGGTGCCTGAAACTGGGGGCCACCAGTACTCGCCGGGCCTGGCGGGACGCCTCGATCATCACCTGGGCGTGGCCGGCGTGAGGCGGATTGAAGGCACCGCCATAAAGCGCAATCTCGAACATGGCTGATCCTCTATTGGTACGTGACGTGTACTTTATCACCAAAGATCTCAAACGACATCTTCCGGATCCCATATTTAATAGATATGGGCGTGAAAAAATTTTGCAGACGAAGCTTGTTGTAAAAGTACATGTTGTGTACTGTATCGACCATGAACAGGAGAAACCCAGCATGAACAGCCTGACTCGCAAAACCGCTTCCTTTGATGTCGATGCGCAAAAGAGCTTTACCCCGCTCTGCCCTGATGAGCTGCCGGTGCCTGGCGGCGAGCAGATCGGCGGTGAGTTGAACTTCATCGCGTCCCTGGCCAGCCTGCGCATCGGCAGCAAGGATGCCCACTCGCCCCAAGCGCCCTGGGTGGTCGCCGACCATGCGCAGATGCTCAAGCCCACCGGGCTCGCGCACGCCGACATCACATGGGTCAGTCACTGTGTGCCCGGCACCGAAGGTTTCACCCTGCTGGACGAACTGCCGACGCCTTACGACTACGACTATTTCATCTGGAAGGGCGTCGAGCCGGACCTGCACCCGTACGGCGCGTGCTACCACGACTTGCACGGCAAGCTCTCTACCGGGGTGATCGAGTACCTCAAGGGCCAAGGTGTCGAGCAGGTCATCGTCGGCGGGCTGGCGCTGGATTTCTGCGTCAAGACCACCGCGCTGCAACTGGCGGGCGCCGGGTTCAAGGTGGTCATCCACTTGCCGGCCTGCCGGGCCATCAGCGAGGAGGGCGCCCTCCAGGCCATCCGGGATATGCAGCAAGCGGGCATCGCGGTGGCCGCGACTCGCGAAGAAACCGTTCAACTGGCAAGCGTGTAAGGAAGACCCATGGACAGCGCATTCGATTCGAGCAACGGCACCATCCAGAGTCTTTTGGATACCGACTACTACACCTTCACCATGATGCAGGCGGTCTTGCACCAGCACCCCAACGTGGAAGTGGAATACCAGTTCATCGTGCGTTCCAAGGAACGGCTCGGCCACCTGATCCCGCAGATTCGGGTCGAACTGGAGAAACTCGCCGGCTTGCAACTGCGCGAAGGCGAGCAGCGGTTCCTGTTCAACAAGCGTTTTCGCGAGTACCTGACCGCCGACTTCGAACAGTTTCTTGGCCTGTTCCGCTTCAATCTGCGCTACATCCATGTGTCGGAAGTCGACGGCCAACTGCATATCCGCGTCCGTGGCCCGATGTTGCACTGCATCATGTTCGAGCAACCGGTACTGGCCATGGTCAGTGAGTTGCGCAACCGCGAGAAGTACCCGGATGTCGAGTTGGCCGACGTCACCCGCAAGCTGTACCAGAAGTTCGAATGGCTGGAGAAAAACGCCAGCCGTGAAGAGCTCGCCGAGTTCCGTGTCTCGGACTTCTCCACCCGTCGGCGGCTGTCGTTCCGGGCCCAGCGCGAAGTGGTGAACGTCATGCGCAGCGATTTCCCCGGGGTTTTTGTCGGCACCAGCAACGCTCACCTGGCCTACGAGTTCGACCTGCCGCTGATCGGCACGATGGCCCACCAGTGGCTGATGGTGCACCAGCAACTGGGCCGGTTGCGCGAGAGCCAGAACGCCGCGCTGGAAAACTGGGTACGCGAGTATCGCGGCCGCCTGGGCATCGCGCTCACGGACTGCATCAGCACCGACTTCTTCCTCAAGGACTTCGACCTGTACTTCGCCAAGCTCTATGACGGCCTGCGCCAGGATTCCGGTGACCCTATCCTCTGGGCTGACAAGGTGCTGGACCGCTACAAGGCGCTGGGTGTCGATCCGCGCACCAAGGACCTGATGTTTTCCGACGGCCTCAATTTCGAAAAATGCCTGCCGATCCTGCGGCATGTGCGTGGCAAGGCCAAGTTCGGCTTCGGGATGGGCACCAGCCTGGCTTGCGATGTCGACGGTGTCGAGCCGCTGAGCATCGTCATGAAACTGGTGCGGGTCCATGGCGAGCCGGTCGTGAAGTTCTCCGACGATCCGGTCAAGAATGTCTGTGAGGATGTTTCGTTCCTGCGGTACGCCGCTCAAGTGTTCAACGTTGCCCTGATCAATCCACAACTGGGAGCCTGATATGACTTCGCTTGTGCAACAGACCATTGCCCGGGAACTGGGCATCGATCGCCAACTCAAACCAGGCGGTGAAGCCGCCGAGATCGCCCGTCGCGTCGCGTTCATCCAGCAGGTTCTGCGCGAGTCGGGTTGTACGTCCCTGGTGCTGGGCATCAGCGGCGGCGTCGATTCGCTCACGGCCGGGTTGCTGTGCCAGAGGGCGGTCAAGCAACTGCGGGATGAAAACCACGAGGCGCGTTTCATTGCCGTCCGGTTGCCCTACAAGGCCCAGGCCGACGAACAGGATGCCCAGGCAGCCCTGGATTTCATTCAGCCGGACGTGATCACCACGTGCAACATCGCCGCATGCGTGGACGGGCTAATGGCCGATATCGTCCTCGACGGCTTGCAGCCTTCGGCAGCGCTCACCGACTTCGCCAAGGGCAACGCCAAGGCCCGGGCCCGGATGCTGGCGCAATACGCCATCGCCAACCTGAGCCAGGGATTGGTGGTGGGCACCGATCATGGCGCGGAGGCGGTGATGGGCTTTTTCACCAAGTTTGGCGACGGTGCGTGTGACCTGGCGCCGTTGTCCGGGCTGACGAAGACCCAGGTCCGCGGGTTGGCCGACGCCCTGGGCGCCCCGGCGCACCTGGTGCACAAGGCGCCGACCGCGGACCTGGAGGACCTGGCCCCTGGCAAGCTGGATGAAGACGCCTATGGCTGCCGCTACGAGGAAATCGATGCGTACCTGATGGGCGAAGAGGTCTCGCCCGAGGCGCAACGGATCATCGAGGGCGCCTACGCCAGGACGGCGCACAAGCGAGCGCTGCCCCGGGTCCCGGCCGTGCCGATTGACGGCGAGGCCGCCTGAACAGTGTTTAATGGGACACGGATCTCGAAGGGAGTGGATGAATGACCCAGGCAACCAGCATCAAGGACCGTGTGCGGATCAAGCACGTCGAAGTCCTCTCGGACAACTGGTACGTACTGCGCAAGACCACCTACGACTACCTCGGTCGTGACGGTCGATGGCAGGAACTGACGCGCGAGACCTACGACCGGGGCAACGGCGCCACCATCCTGTTGTACAGCAAGGCCAAGCAGACCGTGGTCCTGACCCGGCAATTCCGCTTTCCGGCCTTCGTCAACGGGCACGATGACCTGCTGATCGAAACCTGCGCCGGGCTGCTCGACAACGACGACCCGCACACTTGCATCCGCAAGGAAACCCAAGAGGAAACCGGCTACGTCATCCAGGACGTGCGCAAGGTGTTCGAAGCCTTCATGAGCCCGGGCTCGGTGACGGAACGGCTGCACTTTTTCGTCGGCGAGTATTTCGACGAAGACAAGCAGCATGAAGGCGGTGGGCTGGAGGAGGAGGGCGAGGAGATCGAGGTGCTGGAGATGTCCCTCGACCAGGCCCTGGGCATGGTCGAGGCGGGGGAGATCTGCGACGCCAAGACCATCATGCTGTTGCAGTACGCGAAGCTGCACCGCTTGCTGGATTAGCCTGGGGCATCCCCACACCGAGTGGCATTGGGCGATTTCGATCACGCGCAGCCTGTTTCAAAGGCTGCGCGTTTTTTGTTCAGCTGGATTGGACTTCGCCGTCGTCCTGCCCATCGTCCAGGTACTCGTCCAGATATTCCGGTTGCTCCGGCTGGCCTGGCAGTTCGGTCACGACGCTGAAGTCGCTGATCTCGATGGCGCCCACCCCATGTCCGAGCAGGTGGAAGGAAAAGGCCTTGCGCTGTTGCGGGTTGTCAAAACTGATGTCCATCACCAGCGGCTGCTCGGGGGTTACCGCCACCTCGGTCGGCAGGTCCATGGCGACGTCCTGTTCGAACTCCTTGGCCTTCAGGGAAATATAGGCGGCGTGGTCGGCCTCCAGGGCGCGGATGGTCAGGCTGACGCGGGTCTGCGAGCCCTTGGGCATCTCCAGGTACTGGGCCCCGATCAGGTTGTCGGTCCAGTCGTTGGAGACCTGAGCCGGCAGCGGGATCTTTTCTGCGCTGCCAAATTGATAACGCTGGTTGAGAGGCGTGGGCAGCAGGGTCTGGCCCAGGGCGGTGGCCTGGGCGCTGATCAGCCGTGCGCGCTGGCCGCTGTATTGCCCACTGTAGACAGCCCGGTCGGCGATAAAGCCGGGGCTGGCGTAGGACCGGCAACGCTGCAGGAAATCGCACTCGGTGAACGTGCCGTTGCCGTCGTGATGGCGCAGCTTGCCGTTGGTGAACGACATGATCTCCCGGCCCGTCGTGTAATCCCTGAGCATCGAGCGTCCGGACAACGCCGTGGGCACCGCGAAGCCGAAGTAGTCGAGGATCGAGGCGCTCAGGTCCACGTGGCCATAGACCCCTGATTTGATCCTGGGCAATGGTTCCGGCGCCAGCATCAGGTTGAAACCCCAGGATGACGCCAGGCGCACATCGTCGATGCCATGGGATTCGTCCGAAGTGATCACCACCAAGGTGTTGTCCAGGATGCCCTGGCGCTCAAGGCCAGCCAGGAAACTGTCCAAGGCGTCGTCCAGGTAACCGACCGCCGCCTGCTTGGCAGAGTCGTAGCGTTTCAGGTAGTCATCGGGTGCGGAGTAGGGCTGGTGCGTGCCGACGGTCAGCAAGGTGAGCATCCACGGCCGGTCCGCCTGTTGCAATTGCCCGACGTAGTCCAGCGCGCCCTCGAAGAAGGTCTTGTCGTCCTTGCCCCAGGGGAATTCCAGGTAGGCGGGCTGGGTGAACCACTCCACGCCCAGTGCCGTGTCGAAGCCGATGTGCGGCATGATCCGGTCCTTGGCCATGAACCGTAGCCCGGCGGCTTGCAGGAAGTGGGTGGAGAAACCGTTCTGGCGCAATTGGGCCGGCAGGCAGGCTTGGTTGCGCTGAGTCTGGTTGAGCATTTCGACGCCCTTGGGCGTGCCGTCGTCGAGTTTGTCGTAGTCGCCGCACAACATGGCGTACAGGCCTCGGATGGTCTGGTGGCTATGCAGGACGTAATCGGGGGTGTTCATGCCGCGCTCGGCCCAGGCGCTCAGGTGCGGCATCAGGTCTTCTTGATAGGTGCTGTTCAACGCCTGGCGATTGGCACGCACGTAGGCCCCGGGGATGCCTTCCAGGGCGATGACCAGGACGTTGCGCGCGCGGCCCGGTTCGGCCAGCAAGCGTTGCCCGTCCAGGTCCAGGCGGGTGAGTCCGTCCATGGGCGGCACCGGGTCCGGGGCGCTGCCTTCGAGCCATTGCTGGGCGCCCTCCTGACCCTCGGCGAGGGCGGCGGTAGCCAATTGATGGGGCAGGTTGAACAGGTTCCACTGGTCCGCCTCGCTGGGCCGCCAGGATTGCACCGCACCGTGGATCAGCAGCACCAGCAGCGGCGCTACCCAGGCATGGCGCGGCAAGCGTGGGGCCGGTCGCGCCCGATCGAGCCATTGCACCAGCAGCCAGAACCCCAGTGCCGCGCACTGGAACGTGGCCAGCCAGGGGTGGGCGAAGCCGCCACTGGTAGAGTTCTCAACGAATTGCGGATCGATCAGGTAATGCACGTCCGAAGGGTTGGGCATCCGCCCGACGGCGCTGACCAGTTCGATGCTGGCCAGGGTCAACGCGCTCCAGGCCAGTAGCACGGGCAATGCCAGCCACCAGGGGCGACGGTAGAGCAGCGCGACCAGCAATCCGCCGACGCCCAGGTCCGAGAGATAGCCCAGCGGGTCGGACCAGCCCAGCGCCAGGCGCAGGCCCATCGGGGTCAACAGCACGCAGCCGATCAAGGCAAGAAGGGGCGTGTAGGAAGGGTTTAAACGGGGGTAAAAAATTTTCACAAGCAGGCCTTCGGTCGAAGCTAATCCATGAAACAGCAGACAAACCCTATGGAACGGGCGTGGTCGCGAAGACGGTGAATCAGCCGCTGATTTTCATGTTGATCCGCCGCCATCGAGAGCAGGTTCGCTCCCACAGGGTTTTCCTTCGTCATCAAATTGTCACACGGCGCGATGGTACCAAGCATGCCTGCCAACGACCGGTTCAATGTCCCAGTGTCCGGCGGCGCTACGCTGTGGTTCACTGGCCCAGGCCTCTACACTGGCTGCGTAGCGCTGTTTCAGGATGTCTGGAAAACTTGTATCAGGATTTCTCATCGGGGGACTGGATGGACAGGTTTCAGGAAATGCAGGTGTTTGTCGCCGTGGCGCTGGAGTCGGGGTTTTCGGCGGCCTCACGGCGTCTTGGCCTGTCGGCGGCCAGTGTCACGCGGGCGGTGGCGGCCTTGGAGCAGCGCATCGGTACGCCCCTGTTGGTGCGCACCACGCGCAATGTCTACTTGAGCGAAGCGGGCCAGCGCTTTCTGGAAGATTGTCGGCGGATCCTGAACGATCTCCAGGAAGCCGAGGATTCGGCGGCGGGAAGCCATGTCCAGCCTCGTGGGCAACTGGCGATTACCGCGCCGGTGTTGTTCGGCCAGTCCTTCGTCACGCCGTTGCTGGTTGACTACCTGCTGCAGTTTCCCGAGGTCAGCATCAACGCCTTGCTGCTCGATCGCAACGTCAACATGGTCGAGGAGGGCATCGACGTGGCGGTACGCATCGGCGAGTTGCCGGACAGCAGCCAGCATGCCGTGCGCGTGGGCGAGGTGCGGCGGGTGGTGTGCGGTTCGCCGGGATTTTTCGCCCGCCATGGCCGGCCCCGGCATCCCGGCGAGCTGGAGCAGATGCCGGTGGTGTTGTCATCGGCCATCAACCAGAACCGAAGCTGGACCTTCGCCGAGGGCGAACAGCCGCTGGTCGTTCGGCTCGCGCCGCGATTGGCGGTGACGGCCAACCAGGCCGCGATCAACGCAGCCCGCCAGGGCCTGGGGATGACGCGGGTGCTGTCTTACCAGGTGGCCGATCCTGTGGCCACCGGTGAGCTGGAGATTGTCTTGGCTGATTTCGAACTGCCGCCGCTGCCGATCCATGTGGTGTATCAGGGTGGGCGCAATGCACCGGCGCGGGTGCGCAGTTTTGTCGACTTTACCGTCAATGCATTGCGCCACGTCCCGGCCTTGAGGGGCTGAGGCATTATTTCCTCCGTTGAAATAATGGATTGCGTTTGCGGGTGATTCTCGAGTTATCGGTTCAAGCGCAGGATGACTCCATCGACGCCGTTCCGGTGATGGCGTCCACCTCAGCGGAGTCGACCATGAAACCCATCAAGCACTACCATTTCCCGCTTTCCGGCCATTCCCATCGCGTTGAACTGATGTTGTCGTTGCTTGAGCTGCCCGTCGAGGTGGTGTTCGTCGATTTGGCCAAGGGTGCCCATAAAAAACCCGAGTTCCTCGCCATCAACGCCTTTGGCCAGGTACCGGTCATCGATGATGACGGTGTAGTGCTGGCAGACTCCAATGCCATCTTGGTGTACCTGGCGCACAAGTATGGCCAGGGGCGCTGGTTGCCAACCGACCCGATTGGCGCCGCACGGGTGCAGCGCTGGCTGTCGGCCGCGGCTGGGCCGATCCATGCCGGGCCTGCCACGGCGCGGCTGATCACGGTGTTCGGCGCGGCCTATAACGCCGAGGACGTGATTGCCCGTTCTCACGCCCTGCTCAAGGTCGTGGATCAGGAACTGAGCCACAGCCCTTATCTGGCGGGAGACACCCCGACCGTCGCCGACATCGCCGGCTACACCTATATCGCCCATGCGCCGGAAGGCAACGTGTCGTTGGAGGACTATGCCAACGTGCGGGCATGGCTGGCGCGGATCGAGGCGTTGCCGGGGTTCGTGGGCATGCCGCGTACGGTGATCGGGCTGCAGAAAACGGCTTGAGCCATCGACCACGACCTTGCGGCCAGGGAGCCGGCTCCCTGGCCATGGTCGTCATGCGTACGAAAGCGCCTTTTCCTCCAGCAACTCTTCATACAGCTCCACCCACTTGCGGCCCATCTCTTCGGCGGTGAACAGCAGTCGGTAGCGGGCTTCGGCCTTGGCGCCCATCGCGTGCGCCTGCGCCGGGTTATCCCAGAGGGTGCGCATCGCTTCGCGGAACGCGTCGGGATCGCTCGGGGGCACCACCAGGCCGGTTTCGTTGTGGATGTTGATGTAGCTGGTGCCGGTGCCGATTTCGCTGGAGATCATCGGCTTGCCGAACATCGCGCCTTCGAGCAGGGAGATACCGAAGGCTTCGGAGCGCAGGTGCGAGGGAAACACGATGGCGTAGCTCAGTTCCAGCAGCGCGACTTTATCTTCATCCCCCAGGCGCCCGAGAAAGTGCAGGTTGCGCAAGCCCAATGCCGCGGCTTGGGCGTGCAGCGCTTTTTCCAGCGGGCCCGCGCCCATGATGACCACGGGATAATCCGCGCCCTTGAGGGCGTCGAGCAGGATGTGCAGGCCCTTGTAGTAGCGCATCACCCCAACGAACAGAAAGAAGCGCTCGCCCAGCCTGGCCTTCCAGCCCGCCATGCGCTCGGCGTCAGGCTGTGGATAACTGCTCTTGTTCAGGCCGTAGGTGATGAGCCGGGTTTTGTCTGGGTAGTCCTTGAGCACATCGCTGGTGTGCACGTAATTGGGCGATGCGGCGACGATGCGATCGGCGCCGTCCAAAAAGCGTCGCATCAACGGTTTGTAGAGCTTGAGCAGGTTGCGCTGGCGAACGATGTCGGAGTGATAGGTGACCACATAGGGCTTTTTCACGGCGCTGAAAAAATGCACCAAGTCCATGAACGGCCAGGGGAAGTGGTAGTTGATCACGTCCGCTTCGGCGGCGAGCTCGCGAAACTTCTTGAAGACACTGTAGGAAAAACCGGTGGAAGCCAGTTGGAAATCCATCCTGGCTTGATGAACATCATGTTGTCGGATCCGGATAGGGTCGGCAGCGGGCTCCCTGCTCAGCGACAGTACGGTGTTATTGACGCCCAGCCGGTCGGTGCTGTCGCACAGTTGGAAAATGACCTGTTCGATGCCGCCCATGGAGTCGGGCAGATAGGTTTTGTAAAAGTGCAGGACTCGCATTCAACCTCCCAAGACCTGGCGATACGCGCCCGCGGTCACCTTGGCGCAGCGCTCCCAGGAAAACAGCGCCGCTTGTTGCAATCCCGCTTCCCGACAGGCCTGCCAGTGCAGCCGATCTTCCATTAACCGTAGCATGGCTTCGCGCAGGCCCTGGTGGTCGTGCGGCTCGCAGTAGCTGCCGGCCGGCCCGGCCACCTCGGGCATCGCCGAGCAGCGGGTGGTAATCACCGGTGTTCCACTGGCCATCGCTTCGAGCACCGGCAAGCCAAAGCCCTCGTAGAGCGAAGGGAAGATCAGTGCGCGTGCGCCGGCCAAGAGTTGGGCGACCTGCTCGTCCGGCAGGTACCCGGTCAGACAAACATGCCCGTCAGCCAGGGCTTTTCGCAACTCTTCATTGAACTGCCCTTGTTGCCATCCGCCCATTCCTACAATGAGTAAAGGAAAGGCCTGACGGATGGACTCGGGCAGCCCGGCATGGGCGCGAAGGGCCAATGACAGATTCTTGCGTGGCTCCAGGGTGCCGACACACAGGAAATAACGCCCCGCCTCCACGCCATGGGCCTTGAGCACCGCGTCGATCGCTTCCGGTTCGCGCGGGTGGAAACGGGCCGCCACCCCCAGCGGCGCAACCCTCAGGCGCTCGGCTGGCAGGCCGAAATGCTGCTGGGCCTCATCGGCGATGAACTGCGAGTCGGTCATGATCAGTTGCGCCTGCTCCACCGCCCTGCTGAGCCGTCGCTCGATTTCCTTCAAGCGGGCCGCCGGTTGCGTCTCGGGGTAGCGCAGGTGCGTGAGGTCATGAAGGGTGATCATCGTCGGCCCTTCGAAGGCCAGCGGCCAGAGGCTGGGTTCGTGGTACAGGTCGATAGCCTTGGAACGGCCTTGATCGAAGCGTTTCTGTTCCAGCCAGCGCCGCGCCTGATAGGCGCCCGGAACCCGTCGCAGCAATGGGCTCAGCTTTGAATAACCAGGCTTGGCTGCTTGCGGCAACTGCCGGCTCCAGCCCCAGCCGTGGAACAGCGACAGTTGCACGTCCGGTTCCCGGGCCAGGGCGGTGGCCAGCTCTGCCACGTATTGGCCGATGCCGGTGCGCGGCGCCTGGAGAATCCGGGCGTTGAGGGCTATCCGCATGCTGTTTCCCGGTCGACGACCCTTTGCCCCACATGGTGTTCGATCCGCTCCACCAGTTGTGCACTGGCCTGGCGCCAATTCAGCCATTGCCATTGATCCAGGTTGCGCTTGGCCGGGAATACCCCGGTGTGTTCCATGTCGAGAACCAGGTTCGCCAGGCTCTGGGGGTCGTCGAGGTCGAAGTAGGTCATGAAATCACCGCCGATTTCCCGGAACACTTCGATATCGCTGCCCATTGCCGGCAAGCCGCGTTGCATGGCCTCCACCAACGGCAGGCCGAAGCCTTCCACGTAGGATGGGAATACCAGGGCGGTGGAGTGTTGATAGGCGTGCTCCAGGCTTCGATCCGCCAGGTTGTTGAACATGAACAGGCGGCTGTCGAGTTGTGGATGACGCTTGATACGTTCGATCAGGGCTTCGCATTTCCAGCCGACCTTCCCGACGATGCATAACCTTGCCCGTGAACCGGCAGCCCAGGCCCGCTCGAAGGCATCGAGCAGATACGCATGGTTTTTGCGCGGTTCGATGGTGCTGACCATCAGGAACACCGGCTCGGGCTGCTGGAACAGACGCGACAGGTTTGGGTCAACGGTTTGCGAGGTGTCGGCCAAGTCCAGTTCGCTGCCCAGATGGAAATAGTCGAACCAGCGTTCGCGCACCTGTTGCTCGCCGAGGCGTCGGACCATTTCCTGGCGAAGCTGGTCACGGATGGTGAGCGAAATGGCGATGTAGCCGTCGGCGGTACGGGCAATCCAGTCGAACCAGTGGTTGAACACCTTGACCAGCCCGGCGTCGCAGAATTGCGGATGGGTCAGGGGAATCAGGTCGTAGATCACCGAGATGATTCCGACGCCGTCACGCTTGAGTTGTTCGGCCAGGGGAAAGAAGCCCGAGTGCCAGGAAGAATCGAGCAACACCAGTTGATCGCCGGCCCTATGTGCCAGCGGTACGCTGCGTTCCGGGCCTGGCTTGCGCTTGAGCAGGCGATCGAGGATTCGAATGGGGATGCTCAGGCAGCCCAGGGCAAACAGTCGGCAGGCAATGTACAGAAAGCGGCGCGCCCAGATCGACTGGCTGAAAGGCCGCTGCTGTTCCAGAGACCTGTGCCTGACCCAGAACAGATTGGCGAACTGCAGCAGCCGTACGCGCAGCCTGGCCAGGTCCAGCCCACTTGTGGGCAAGGGCGCCAGGCTTTTCACTTCGTACAGCTTGCCCTGCAGCATCACTACCGGAATGCATTCGCGTTCCCGGTCCTTGGCCGGCAATTGGCGAATAACGTTGCGCACCACTCGCTGGATGCCCGAGTTGTCATTCGGGTGGTCGTATACGTAGGTGCAATCGACCAGCAGGCGGGTCATGGCAACTCCTTTTGCGCCAGTGCTTCGACGGCCGTCTGGCTCGAACGCTGGATGCTGGTCCGGGCCTGGAGCCAGGAACAGCCGACGAAGTCTTCCTGGCGGTTATTGATCACGTGGAACACCAAGCCGTAGTCGCGCCATTCGAAATTGCGGTCCAGGTGCGAATCCAGCCGCGACAGGCTCAGGGCAACGGAGTAGTTGCCCTTGCCCAGGCGCATGTCGAAACTGAAGCGGAAGGTGATCTGTTCACCGGCCTTGAGGTCGGTCACCGCCTTGTCCTGGCGGTGGGTGTTGATGCCGTACATGGGTTGGCCAAGGCGGTCCTTGATCAGGAAACCCAGCACCAGGCGCTCGATGTCCTGGCGGATCTCGACCCGGACCTGCAGCACCATCGGCTGGCCGATCTCGGCCACTTCCACCGACTGGCCCTGGCTGTTGAGCAGTTGCACATCGAGGATGCCTGCCTCGCCGGTGCCGGAAATGGTCCGCACCTGGCCGTTGGCGAGCATTTCCTGGCGCACCACCTGGCCTTCGCGCTGGGCCAGCATGGCGTTGTAGTAGTCCATCACTTCTTCGGGCTTGCCGTGCATGGCCATGCGCCCGTGTTCGAGCAGGATGGCGGTGTCGCAGATCGACTGGATCGCCGAACGGTCATGGGACACGATCAGCAGCGTGGTGCCGGCCTTGCGGAAGTTGCGGATGCGCTCGAAGCTTTTGTGCTGGAAGTAGGCATCGCCCACCGACAGCGCCTCGTCGACGATCAGGATGTCCGGGCGCCGGGCTGTCGCGACGCTGAAGGCCAGGCGCATCTGCATGCCGCTGGAATAGGTACGTACCGGTTGGTCGATGGCCTCGCCGATTTCGGCGAACCCTTCGATCTCGGGCATCAGTGCCTGGATCTCCTCGACCTGCATGCCCAGCAACTGGCCGGCCATGAATGCGTTCTGGCGGCCGGTGAAATCCGGGTGGAAACCCATGCCCAGTTCCAGCAACGCGGCGACGCGGCCTCGCAATTGGATCTGGCCGCAGGTGGGCTGGGTGGTGCCGGTGATCATCTTCAGCAACGTGCTTTTACCGGCCCCGTTGACCCCGACGATACCGACGGCTTCACCGGGCTGGATCTCGAAATCCACCCCTTGCAGGATCCAGTGCAACTGATGGCGCTGGCGGGAAAAGGGGATCAACCATTCGAACAGCCGGCTCCAGCGATTCGGGTACTGCTTGTAGGCCTTGCCCAGGCCACTGACACGTAGATGTCCCATCAGAGTTCGTCCACCATTTCACCGCTGCGCGTGCGAAACAGGCGTAGGCCGGTGATGCACAGCAGCAGGCCCACGACCAGCAACGGCAACAGCGAGCCCCAGTCCGGCCACTGGTTGTAGAGGAACAGGTTCTGGTAGCTCTGCATCAGGGCGGTCATGGGGTTGAGGGCCAGCCATGGCTGGACCGAAGGGGGGAGGATCGTGATCGGGTAAACGATCGGCGTGAGCCAGAACCAGAATTGCAGGCAGATACCGAACAACTGGCCGACATCACGGAAAAACACGTTGAGAATCCCCAGAAGCATGCCCAGCCCCGCGGCGAACATGATTTGCAGGGCCAGCAGCGGGACCAGCGCCAGCAAGCTCAGGCCTGGCCAGCGCCCGGTGATCAGCAGGAAGCCGAGGAACAGCCCGAGGATGATCGCGAAGTTGATCCCGGCGTTGAGCAGCACGATCACCGGCAGGCAGATCCTGGGGAAGCTGATTTTTTTCAGCAGGTTGGCGTTTTCCAGGAACATGCCCTGGCTGCGGGTGGTGATCTCGGCGAAAAAACCCCAAGTCAGCAACCCGGCGCAAAGGTAGACGCTGTAGGCCATGCCATCTTCCACACCCGGCAGGCGAGCCCGCATGATGTGGGAAAAAATCACCGTGTACACCAGGATCATCGACAGCGGATTGAGCACCGTCCACAGCGCGCCGAACAACGAGTTGCGATAGCGCGCCTGGAACTCGCGCTTGACGCTGCCCAGGACGAAGCCGCGATAGCTCCACAGGGTGCGTTGCAGGGTCAATAACATCAGCCGGCCCTGCCGTAGTGATCCTCGAAGCGAACGATGTCGTCCTCCCCCAGGTATTCGCCGCTCTGCACTTCGATGATGACCAGGTCGATGACGCCGGGGTTTTCCAGGCGATGCTTGTGGCCGGCGGGGATGAAGGTCGACTCGTTCTTGGCCACCAGGTGCGAACCCGAGCCGTTGTTGGTGACCTTGGCCATGCCTTCGACCACCACCCAGTGTTCGTTGCGATGGTGGTGCATCTGCAGCGAGAGCGAGGCGCCCGGCTTGACCACGATGCGCTTGATCTTGAAGCGCGGGCCCTCTTCGAGCACGGTGTAGCTGCCCCAGGGGCGGCTGACCGTACGGTGCAGGCGATAGGCTTCGTGCGCCTTGTCCTTGAGCTGCCGGGCCACGCGACGAACCTCCTGGGCGCGGTCGGCATGGGCCACCAGCACGGCGTCGGCGGTGTCGATGATGATCAGGTCTTCCACGCCCAGGGCCGCCACCAGGCGCCCATCGCTCTGGACGAAGTTGCGCTGGCTGTCCATGAACAAGGCCTCGCCCGTGGTGCGGTTGCCTTGCGCATCGGCCGGCACCAGGCCGGCGACGGCGGTCCAGGAGCCGATATCGCTCCAGTCGAAGGCCGCCGGGATCACCACCACGTTGGCCGAGCGTTCCATGAGGGCGTAGTCGATGGAGATGTCCGGCATGTCGGCGAAATGTTCGGCGGACAACTCCTGCTGCACGCAACCTGCCGTCTCCACGGCCGTGCTCGCGGCGATGCAGGCGCGGGCCTTCTCCAGCAGTTCGGGGGCGTGGGTGTGCAACTCCGCCAGCAGGGTCTTGGCTGAAAAGCAGAACATGCCCGAGTTCCACAGGAAGCGGCCGCTCTCCAGGTAGTGGGTGGCGGTCTGCAAGTCGGGCTTCTCGACGAAGCGCACGACTTTGGCCGCGCCCCGAGTGTCCAGCGGCTTGCCTCGTTCGATGTAGCCGAAGCCGGTTTCCGGTGTCGTCGGCAATACGCCGAAGGTCACCAGGTGGCCGCGCTTGGCCAGCTCTACGGCGTGGTCCACGGATGCCTTGAAGGCGGCTTCATCCTGGATCAGGTGGTCGGCGGGCATCACCACCAGGATCGTATCGTCGCCGTGCAGGGCCTGCACGGCGAGGGTGGCGGCGGCAATCGCGGGTGCGGTGTTGCGACCCGTCGGTTCCAGGACGAAGTGCCCGCGATGGCGCTCCAGGTGGGCGTTCTGATAATGGTCGCGGCTCTGGAAGTAATACTCGCGATTGGTGACGGTGACGATATCGCCCCGGCCGTCGAACAACCCTGCGGCGCGTCGGTAGGTCTTGCCCAGCAACGACTGGCCGTCGGGCAAGACCATGAAGGGTTTCGGATGGCCCTCGCGGGACACCGGCCACAATCTCGTCCCGGCACCGCCGGAGAGAATCACGGGAATGAGCATGGCCTACTCCTTGGCGACGCGTTTCATGTCCGCATCCATCATCATGCGGATCAGGGTGTCGAGGTCGGTCCTGGGCTTCCAGCCCAGCACTCTCTGGGCCTTGGCCGGGTTGCCGAGCAACACCTCGACCTCGGCCGGGCGGAAAAACGCCGGGTCGATCTTCACGAAGTCCCGGTAGTCCAGGTCGACGTGTTCGAAGGCGATCCTGCACATTTCCCGCACGGTGGTGGTCACGCCGGTGGCCACCACGTAATCGTCGGGCTTGTCCTGTTGCAGCATCAGCCACATGGCCTCGACGTAATCGCCGGCGAAACCCCAGTCACGCTTGGCGTCGATATTGCCCAGGCGCAACTCCTGCTGCTTGCCCTGCTTGATGCGAGCCGCGGCATCGGTGACCTTGCGGGTCACGAATTCGATACCGCGCAAGGGTGATTCATGGTTGAAGAGGATGCCGCTGCTGGCGTGCAGGCCGAAGCTTTCACGGTAGTTGACGGTGATCCAGTGGCCGTACAGCTTCGCCACGCCATAGGGGCTGCGCGGGTAGAACGGCGTGTGTTCGTCCTGTTGTTCGGCCTGGATCAGGCCGAACATTTCACTGGTGGACGCCTGGTAGAAACGGGTATGGGGGCTGAATTGGCGAATGGCTTCGAGCAGGTGGGTCACCCCCAGCCCGTCGACGATCCCGGTGGTCACCGGCTGGTCCCAGGAGGCGGCGACGAAGCTTTGCGCGGCGAGATTGTAGACTTCGTCCGGCGCTGACTTGATCACGGCCCGCTGTACCGAGCAGGCATCGGCCATGTCGCCGTCCAGGTAGACGATGTCCTGTTCGATACCGGTCTCGCGCAGTCGCCAGCGTGAATCGCTGCTTCGCCGCGCCACCAGGCCATGGACCCGGTAACCCTTGTCGAGCAGCAGCTTGGCCAGATACGCGCCATCCTGGCCGGTGATCCCTGTGATCAATGCACTTTTCATTCTTCTCGTACCCGTATCTCCCAGTCGGACAGGATCGCCCGCAAGGATTGTTGTGTTGTTGTTTCAGGTATCCATCCCGTGGCCTGCTGCAGCTTGGCGGGGCTGCCACAGACGCGACGTTGCTCTGCACGGCGCAGGCGCGCAGGGTCCTGGATCAGTTGCACATCGACCTGGGCGATGTCGGCCAATTGCTCGATGAGGCTGCGAATGCTCTGCTCGCGCCCCGAGCAGATGTTGTAGACCTGCCCCGGCACGCCGCTGTCGAGCAAGGCCAGGTAGGCCGAGATCACGTCGCCGACGTCGAGGAAGTCGCGGGTCACGTCGATGTCGCCCACTTGCAACCGGGCCGGTTGCAGGCCCTGCTTGATCCGGCTGATCTGGCGGGCGGCGCTGGCAATGACGAAGCTGTCCTTCTGGCCGGTTCCAATGTGGTTGAACGGGCGGGCCACCAGCACCGGCCAGCCCTCGCTCATGCCCCATTGCAGGCTCAACAGCTCGGCTGACAGTTTGCTCACGGCATAAGGGTTGCGCGGGGCGGCGGGTTGCGACTCGGTGATGGGCAACTGGCTCTCGCTGACCTGGCCATAGACGTCACCGGAGCTGACGTACAGGAACGTTCCGCTGAACCCCCGGGCCTTGAGCGCCTGGAGAAGATTCAACGTGCCCAGCAGGTTGATCTGCAGGGTACGTGCCGGGTCACGGAAGGCTTCGGGGACGAATGTCTGCCCCGCCAGGTGGATCACCGCGTCGGGTATTTCGGGCCAGAGGGCTTCCAGGGTCTTGCTGTCGGTCAGGTCGTAGCGGGCGGCGGCGGGCATGACGTGCCAGGCCGAATCGGGAGCATCCAGACGTGATTTGATATGACGTCCTACGAAACCACTGAGGCCCGTGACGAACAGACGTTTTTTCAAGCACCAACCCCCTTTGAAGAATGCCTCGTGCCTGGCTGAGTCGAGTAGGAAATCTCCGTAAGATCGGGGAAATATCCCTCAACAATCGGCCAAGAGAAGCGTTTGTTGTAGTTGTTTGGTTGCCAATCTGTGCCAATTTCGCGGCAATTTCAATAACGCAAACCGTGACCGGTCAGTTCTCATATTTATAGCGGGTTTATTCGCGCCGGGCGGTTCACGAACCCTTGGCGGATGTGTTTAGAATGCCCCTCGACACCCTCTTCGGTGCTGATTCGCAGATCGAACGGCAGGGCGAGGATCACTAAAAACAAGAACGAGACGGGTAGCGAGGGTCACGACGAATGCGGCATGCACCGCTTCGCTCTTTGGCTCGACCGTCATGAAAAGAGGTGGCCAGGAAGGCGACCTCCCTTTGGGGTGCCATGAACTTCATTCTTTACTCGGACGTAAACGACCACTCCATCAGCCAGAGCCTGGGCCGCCCCGAGTACAGTTACTACTTCGTGCTCAAGGCCTATCGTCCCGTGCTTGAAAGCCTGGGTACGGTGCACGTGGTGGCATCGGTCGCCGAGGTCGATCCGCTCTACCTGGCATTGCAGGAAGCCGGGCAGGATTGCCTGTTCCTTTCGTTTTCACCGCCCCACAAGGCCCCGGTCGACCTGCTGTGCCCGATGGTCTGTGTCGTCGCCTGGGAGTTCGATTCGATCCCGGCCGAGCACTGGGATGACGACCCTCGGCATGACTGGAGCCGCACGCTGGCGCGCCATGGTCGGGTGATCACCCTGTCCAGCCACACGGCCGCGGCGATTCGCCGGACCTTGGGCGAGGACTTTCCGGTGCTGGTCCTGCCGACGCCGCTGTGGGAGCGTTTCGCGGCGGTGCGCGAGCGGTACCCGAGTACGCCAGTGAACCCGGGCGCCACCTTGCAGATCAAGGGCTGCATCATCGACAGCCAGGTCCTCGGGCTGTCGGCCGATGGCTTGATCGCGCCGATCAACGAAGGCCAAGCGCCGCTGCCCGAGCCGCCCGTGGAGGCGCCGGTGGTGGAACCTGCGATTGAGTCACCGCCCCTGACGTGGCGCCGCCGCGCGTTCATCTCCCGCCATTACCTGCGCGAAGTGTTCCGTGTCTTCACCACGAAGTCCGAACAAGGGCCGGTGTGGCGGCTCAAGCACAACCTGCTTTGCTGGTATCGCGAAGCGGCCCGTGACCTTGTGCCGGTGCCGGTCCGCATGTCGGCCAGCCGGATTCTCAGGGGGCCATCTGCGCCTGTGGTCATCGAGCCAGTGCCTGAGCCGTCGCCACCGGAACCGGTACACCCCCAGGCCCTGCTGCCGGACACCCGCCAGACCGTGGAGACCCACGTCAGCGGCGTGGTGTATGTCAGCGTGTTCAACCCTGATGACGGGCGCAAGAACTGGCACCACCTGATCACCGCCTTCTGCTGGGCCCTGCGTGACGCCGAGGACGCCACGCTGGTGCTGAAGATGACCCAGAACGACCTGTCGACCTACTACGTCGAGTTGCTGACGTTGCTGTCCCAGTTGTCGCCGTTCAAGTGTCGGGTGGTCGTGATGCACGGTTACCTGGAAGACGAGCAGTTCGCCCGCCTGTATGGCGCGGCCAGCTTCTACGTCAATGCGTCGCGCTGCGAAGGCTTGTGCCTGCCGCTGATGGAGTTCATGTCCTGTGGGCGTCCGGCCATTGCGCCGGACCACACGGCGATGCGCGACTACATCGACACCGAGGTGGCCTTTGTGGTCGAGTCCAGCCGCGAACCCACCATCTGGCCGGAAGATTCGCGCATCTTGTATCGCACCTTGCGCCATCGGCCCGACTGGGGCTCGTTGAAACTTGCCTACCAGCAGAGCCATGCCATGGCGCGGAGTCAGCCGCAGGCCTATCAGGCCATGGCCGCTGCCGCCAACGAACGGATGCGCCGCTATTGCGGCTTCGCCCCGGTGCGACAACGCCTGGCGGATTTCCTGGTGGTCGATGACGACGCCAGCCTGCCGCTCGCGGTGCAGGCGGGGAGTGCGTCATGCTGATCATCATTTATTCGGAAACCAACCAGAGCAACATCCTGGAGAACCTCGGCAAGCCCGAGTACAGCTATTACTTCGTGCTCAAGGAGTTCCGCCCGGTGCTGGAGCGGCTGGGGCGGGTGATCGAGGTGACCCGCCCGGACGAGGAAGTCGACTCGCTGTATGCCGATTGCCTGGCGCGCGGCGAAGACTGCGTGTTCCTGTCGTTTTCACCGCCCCACCGCACCGCGGCCCATTATGCCTGCCCGACGGTGCCGGTGTTTGCCTGGGAATTCAGCACCATCCCCACCGAGAGCTGGCAGGGTGAGCCACGGCACGATTGGCGCGTGGTGCTAGGGGCGACCGGCATGGCGATCACCCATTCCAGTTTCACCGTCAACGCGGTGCGCGAGGTGATGGGGGCCGATTACCCGATCGTCGCTATCGCGGCGCCGGTATGGGACCGCTTCGCCGCGCGCGGTGCGCTGCTGGCCCAGCGACCGACGGTCGAGCACATGCGCCTGCAACTGCGGGGCTTGCTGATCGACAGCCGGACCACCGACCTGCGCCCCTATGGCCCGCCGGCCCACCAGGCCGGTACCCCGTTGGTGCTGGACGGCCCGCCCCAGGACTGCGAGTTGTTGCTGGACGGGGTGATCTACACCTCGGTGTTCAATCCCTACGACGGGCGCAAGAACTGGAAGGACATGATCAGCGCGTTCTGCACCACGTTCCGCGAGGTGCCCGACGCGACCCTGGTGCTCAAACTGACCCACCACGATGTCACCGCGGCACTTGTCGACATGCTGCACCACGTCTACAAGAACCAGTCCTACCGCTGCCGCATCGTGCTGATTCACGGCTACCTGGCGGACGCGGACTACGAGCGGCTGGTGGAAGCCACCCGGTATGTGGTCAACAGTTCCTACGGGGAAGGGCAATGCTTGCCCTTGATGGAGTTCATGTCTTGCGGTCGTCCTGCGATCGCGCCGCTGAACACGGCGATGGCCGATTACATCGATCACGACAATGCCTTCGTGGTGAAGTCGACCGAAGAACTCACCGCCTGGCCCCACGATCCACGTGCGGCCTATCGGACCCTGCGCTATGTCACCGATTGGGACTCGTTGTGCTCGGCCTTTCGCGCCAGCTATGACGTGGCTCGCAATGACCCCGAGCGCTATCGCCGGATGTCGGCCCACGCCGTGCGCAGCCTGGAGACGTTCTGCAGCCAGGCCAACGCCGAACAGCGCCTGGCGGCTTTCTTCCAGCAGGTCGGGCAGCGTCGTCGGAGCGCGCCGCAGCCATGATCCAGCGCCTGCTTGCCTGGCTCAGGCCGCCGGTCGAACCTGCGCCGCCACCCGCTGCCGCCGTTTCGCCCCGTGATGTCGGCCTCTATGACGCGATGCTCGATGGCTGGTTTCGCCCTGAAACCGGCGAATTGCTCAAGGGTTTCGCGATTGGGGCGGGCGACACCTTGCTGGATGTGGGCTGCGGCGAAGGCGTGGCAACGCTGTTCGCGATGCGCCAGGGCGCGTCGGTGATCTTCACCGACAGCGAGCAGGACAAGGTGCGTGAGTTGGCGCGGCAGGTCGAAGCACAAGCGACTGCGCCCTTCCTGGGGCTGGTCAGCAACAGCTTGCCGTTGCCCCTGGCCGACGGGTGTGCGAACAAGGTCGTCTGCATGGAAGTGCTCGAACACATCGACCAGCCTGAGCCGTTCATGGCGGAGTTGGTGCGCATGGGCCGGCCGGGTGCGCAGTACCTGCTCAGCGTACCGGCGCCGGTGGGCGAGCATTTGCAGCGAGGTATCGCGCCGGCAAGCTATTTCCAGGCGCCCAACCATGTCCAGGTGTTCACTGCCGAGCGTTTTGCCGCCTTGGTGGAAGACGCTGGCCTGGTGATTGAGCACCGCCAGGCCAGCGGTTTTTTCTGGGTCATGGGCATGATTTTCTTCTGGGCCAGCGAACAGGCGGCCGGTCGTCACCTCGAGGGGGCCGTGCGCGACCGAATCCAGGCCCCGTACCCGCCGCTGATGGAGCGTTGGGCGGGCGTCTGGCAAGACTTGCTGACGCAACCCGATGGCCTGGCGATCAAGCAGGTGCTGGACCGCTTCATGCCCAAGAGCCAGGTCATCATCGCCCGCAAGCCTGATCTTTTGCCCGGGAGTGCCACATGAGCAGCAAGCGAATCATGGACATCGAGTTGCTGCGCGCCGTCGCGGTGATGGGCGTGCTGTTCCATCACCTGCAAGGCATGCCATTCCCCGGCGGCTGGCCACGCCTGGCAGCCCTGGCCGACAGTTTCCAGCTGTGGTGGGGGGTGGACCTGTTCTTTGCGATATCGGGATTTGTCATCGGGCGTAGCCTGATCCCCCAATTGCGCCGCTGCGACGGGCCCCGGCAATTCTGGCCCACCACCCGCGACTTCTGGCTTCGCCGGGCCTTTCGCCTGTTGCCGTCAGCCTGGCTCTGGCTGCTGCTGATTCTCTTCGCGACGTTTTTCCTGAACCGTTCCGGTGCCTTCGGCAGCGTGCAAGCCAACCTGCAAGCGACCCTGGCCGGCTTTCTGCAGTTTGCCAACCTGCGCTTCGCCGACGCGTTCATGCGTTACGAATACGGGGCGAGTTTCGTGTACTGGACCCTCTCGCTGGAAGAGCAGTTCTATCTGGTCCTGCCGCTGCTGGTGTTCGTCTCGCGCCGTTACCTGGTCTGGGTGTTGCTGGCGGTGGTGGTGGTGCAGTTCTTCACCTGGCGTGCGCTGTGGCTGTCGGTGATCCGTACCGATGCCCTGGCCCTTGGCGTGCTGTTGTCGATCTGGAGCCTGCAACCGAGCTATTGGCGCTTGGAGCCTAAAGGGTTGCGCTGGCCCGGGCTGGGTGTGTTGCTGATCGTGGGCCTGGGCGGCGTGATGGCCTGGGTCGCGACCGAACACTTCAATTTGTCGTTCTACCGGCTGGGGGTCATTGCGCTGTGCAGTGCGGTGCTGGTCTGGGTGGCCTCCTACGACCGGGATTACCTGCTACCGCGCAGCCGGCTGAAAACCGCGCTGACTTGGGTGGGCAGCCGCTCCTATGGGATCTACCTGATCCATATCCCGGTGTTCTTCCTGCTGCGCGAGCTGTGGTTTCGCTTGGCCCCGTTGGGCTCGCCGGACCCGGCCAGCCATCCGTGGCTGGCCCTGGCGTGCGCCTTGCTGCTGATCGGACTGCTGAGCGAACTCAACTACCGACTGGTGGAAATGCCGATGCGCAAGCGCGGTGTCCGCCTGGTTGAACGCCTGTCCACCGCCCGAACCGTCCTTCCTGTTCCTGGAGCCCCGTCATGCTGAGCCTTTTGAAGAAACTCACCACGGGCACCCCTGCGCCCGCAGCGCCCGTGGCCGCCAAGGCCGACAAGGTCGACCCGTACATGCTCGGGCTGCACGATGCGATGCTCAGTGGCTGGTTCAACCAGCAGACGGGGGAGTTGTTCAGCGGCTTCCCGGTGACCGCACAAGACACATTGCTGGATGTCGGCTGTGGCGATGGCGGCAACGTGCATTTCTGCGCGATGCGTGGGGCGAAGATCATCATCGCTGACATCGATGCCGCCAAGGTCGAGGCTACCCGCCAGCGCCTGAGCGACACCCCCGCGCGCGGTATCGAGTGCCACGTGACCGACTGCAACCCCTTGCCCATCGCCGACGCCACGGCCACCCGGGTGGTTTCCACCGAGGTCATCGAGCATGTCGACGACCCGGCGCAGTTTCTCGCCGAACTGGTGCGGGTCGGCCAGCCCGGCGCGCTGTACCTGCTGAGCGTGCCGCACCCCAGCTCCGAAGAGTTGCAGAAAGACATCGCCGCGCCGGAGTACTTCCAGAAGCCCAACCACATTCGCATCATCAGCGAAGAGCAGTTCAAGGCGATGGTCAGCGAGGCCGGGCTGGAGGTGTTGAGCCACAGCCAGTACGGTTTCTATTGGTCTTTGTGGATGCTGTTGTTCTGGGAGGCCAAGGTCGACTTCAGCAACGCCGACCACCCCTTGCTCAACCACTGGGCCGACACCTGGCAGGCTGTGCTCAATTCCCCTCGGGGCGCGCAGATCAAGCAAGCACTGGATGCGGTAGTGGCCAAGAGTCAGGTGATCATTGCGCGCAAGCCTGGCGTGCTGCCATAGGCCTTGGCGAAACCGGTTTGCCGCGGGTCCGGGTGGCGTTAATCTGCCGACCTTTTGCTGGGGTGGTGAGGTTCCATGGGTGTTCTTTTCCGGCTGTCGCTGGCCTTCGCCACGCTGCTCATGGGCGGCTGTGAACGACCGCCAGCCCCGCCCCTCGACCAACAACTCTATATCTGGCAACGCCAATGGACCCCGGCCCACGCGCCGGCGCTGCGGCAAAGCCATGCCGATTTCTCCAGCCTGCGGGTGCTGGCGCTGCAAGCATTTCCTGGGGCCGGCTGGAGCCGGGCGCGGATCGATCCGCTCTTGCTCAAGGCGGACGGGCGTCCGCTGATCGCGGTGATTCGCCTGGACGGGCAGCTCAAATCCCTGGACCAGGACGAGGTGATCGCGCAGATCCAGCAGGTGCTCAACGACTGGCAAGTTCAAGGGCTGGCGCCCGTGGGGGTGGAGATCGACCACGACGCCGGCAATGCGCGCTTGCCGGCCTACGGGCAATTCCTTCGCCAGTTGCGGCAGCGTTTGCCGGCCAGCCTGCGGCTGAGCATCACCGCGCTGCCGGCCTGGCTCGACAGCCCCGCGTTGCCGGAGGTATTAGCGACGGTGCAGAGCAGCGTGCTGCAGGTTCATGCGGTGAGCGATCCGCGACTAGGGTTGTTCGACCCGGACCAGGCCCGGCGTTGGGCTGAACGCTGGAGCGCGGTCACCACACGCCCGTTCTACCTGGCCCTGCCGGCCTACGGTGTGGCGTTGCTGACCCAGGAAAGCGGTGCGCCCGTGGTGGAAAGCGAGGTGCCGATCGATCTGGGCGGCGAGCGGCGCGAGCTGCTGGCTGATCCACAACAAGTGGCCGGGCTGGCGGCGAGCCTGCGCACCGACCCACCGAAACACCTGGCCGGGTTGATCTGGTTCCGCCTGCCACTGGCCGGCGATCGCCGGGCCTGGAGCTTGACCACGCTCGCGGCCGTCGCCCGGGGCGATGCCCTGACCCGTCGACTGGTCGTGCAGTTGGCGGAGCGGGACGGCTTGTACGATATCGCGCTGGTCAACCAGGGCAATCTCGACAGCCCCTGGCCCCAGCGCCTGACGTTGGCGGTGGGCGGGTGTGACGGCGTCGATGCCTTGGCCGGTTACACGTTGCAACAAACTCCCGGACTGCTTACCTTCACCCGCATTCGGGAAGGCCGCTTGGCCGCCGGTGCCCAGCGCGCGATCGGCTGGGCGCGCTGTACGAAAATTGATCAAGGAGGCTTCAATGTTGACCCGTAAGTGGCCCCGTCGCCTGCTGTGCCTGAGCCTCAGCCTGCCGCTGGGTCAAGCGCTGGCTTGCGGGCCGGAGTTCCCGATGCGCCTGCTGGATAACCGCGCCCAGTCACTGGCTGAATTGCCTGAAGGCAGCTTTCGCTTCGAGGTCAGTCGTCTCGGCCAGGCGATTGCCGGGCTCAAGCCGGCCACCGAGGCGACCCGCAACCCCGATTACAGCTACGACGACGTGTCGTCCTACGTTGAACAGCGCAATCAGGCCGAACGGATTGGCCTGACGCCCCCGCAACAAGCGGTGGTCGAGCGTCTGCGTGCTCTCAACGATGTCGAGCAGATTGCCACCGAGGCCGCGAACCTGCCGCCCGAGTTGCGGTTGTACGCTATTGGCGCGGCGGCCTTCAGCGCTGGCGAACATCAGCGCGCTGCCGAAGCCTTCCAGCAGTTACTGGCGTTGCCAGCTGACCAGCGCCCGTTGCGCAGCACCTGGGCGGCGTATTCCCTGGGGCGCGCCTTGTTCGCCATGAGCACCGAGGCGGGCAGTGGCGAGCCGGCGGCGTTGCAGGACCAGGCCCGCGCGGCGTTCCGCCAGGTCCGGGAGATGAGCGTGGCCGGCTTCAGCGACCCGTTGGAATTGGGCATCGCCAGCCTGGGCGAAGAGGCCAGGGTGGCCTACACCGCGAGCGACTGGGACAGTGCCATCGGGCTGTATGCGAGCCAGTCCGCGCAAGGATCGCCGGTCGGCTACAGCTCCTTGTTGCAGTTGGCCGGCGATCTCTACGTGCAGCCGGATGAGCCATTGGCGGCTTTGCTCAAGAGCCGTTCGGTGCAGCGCCTGGCGGCTGCTTACCTGCTCAGCCGCATCGGTTGGTGGGACGGCGAGGAGCCCTCGGGCGAGAAACGGCTGGTCAAACTGTTGCAAGCCAACGCCCGGGACAACCTGGAGGATGCCGATCGCTTGGCGGCAGTGAGTTACCAGCACGGCGATTACGCCGGTGCCAAGGCCTTTGTAGATAAAGCCGCCGACACCGGATTGGCCTGGTGGGTGCGGGCTAAGCTGGCGTTGCGCGATGGCGATAAAGTCGCCGCGGCGGCGGCCTATGCCAAAGCGGCCCAGGCCTTCCCGAAAGACGAGTCGTGGGGCAACCGGCGTACGCCGGATTGGGACTACGAAACGGTGCAGCCCAAGTGCCGGGTCGACGGTGAAAGCGCGATCCTCGCCTTGCAGCGCGGGGATTACCTGCAAGCTTTCGATCAGCTCTACCGGGGCCAGAGCAATTACTGGTACGACGCCGCCGCAGTCGCCGAGCGGGTACTGACGGTGGAGGAACTCAAGCAGTACGTCGATACGCAAGTGCCGGCGCCGCCGGCGTTGAGCCAACAGGATCGCGACAACTACGTGCCCTTGCCCGTCGCCGCGAGCCTGCGCAACCTGCTGGGACGACGTTTGTTGCGCGAAGGGCGTTACGACGAAGCCCCGGCCTATTTCGACAATGCCGATCTGCAGGACAAGGCACGGGCCTACGGGCAGGCGCGCCAGGACGCGGAGTCCAAATGGTGGCCCACCCGGCAGGCCGAGGCGTACTACCGTGCGTCCCGGATCGCGCGCCAATGGGGCATGGAACTGCTGGGGTATGAGATGGCGCCGGACTACGCCAGCCTCGGCGGCAGCTATGCCCTGGAGCCGGTGGAGTTGAAAGTCGGGCCCCTGGTGGCCGAGGGTGAGGTGCAACGCCAGCAGGCCAGCGCCGCGCAACCAGACGTGCGTTACCACTATCGTTTTGTCGCCACGGCGTTGGCGAGCCAGGCGGCGGATCACCTGCCCCATACCAGCCAGGCGTTTGCGGCCGTGTTGTGCAAGGCGGTCGGCTACAACTCGAGCCTCGAAGAGCAGAGCGCGTTGTACCAGCGGTACGTGAAGGAAGGACCGTACGTGGAGTGGGCCGCAAATTTCGGCTACCAATGCCCGGAGCCGGAATTCCACAACGCCAACAAGCGCTATGTTACCCAGGCGCTGGACCCGATCCGCTCGGCACTGCGACCGTATAAACATTGGCTGCTGGTGGGCGGTCTGGTGCTGGTGGCGGCAGCGGTGCTGGGGCTGGTCAACCGGCGTCGGCGCAAAGCCCGGCCAGCCTGAGTCACCACTCCCTTGTGGGAGCGAGCTTGCTCGCGAAGCGGACATCGCGGCTATGGACAGGTCGCGTTATCGTTCTTCGCGGGCAAGCTAGCTCCCACAAAAAAGCAAGGCTGCAGGGGAGGGGTTACATCTGCGTCGCCATCCCCTCGACATTCATGGCCGCCTGGCGCAATGCCTCGGAGCGCGTGGGGTGCGGATGGCAGGTGAGGGCAATGTCCTCGGCCGAGGCACTGAACTCCATCGCCACGCAGTATTCGCCGATCATTTCACTGACACTTGGGCCCACCAGGTGTACGCCGAGGATCTCATCGGTGCGCTCGTCGGCCAGGACCTTGGCGAACCCTTCGGTTTCGTGATTGATTTTCGCCCGGCTATTGGCCGTGAACGGAAACTTCCCGACCTTGTAGGCGCGGCCTTCGGCCTTGAGCTGCTCCTCGGTCTGGCCGACGCTGGCCAGTTCCGGGCGGGTGTAGATGACGCTGGGGATCAGCGCGTAGTTGACCTCGGCGGCCTTGCCGGCGATCTGTTCGATGCAGGCCATGGCTTCGTCTTCGGCCTTGTGGGCCAGCATCGGTCCGGACGTCACGTCACCGATCACCCAGACCCCGGGTGCTTCGGTACGGTGATGCCGGTTGGCAAGCATGCCGCGCGAGTCAGGTTCCAGCCCGACGTTGACCAGCCCTAACCCCTGGGTATACGGCCGACGACCGATAGCAACCAGCACGTAATCGGCGTCCAGGTTCTGGGCCTCGCCGCCGGCGGCGGGCTCAACTTGCACTTGCACGCCGCTGGCCGAGGGGATGGCGCCGGTGACTTTGCTGCTCAACATGAATGCAATGCCTTGCTTGGCCAGGGCCCGTTGCAAGGTCTTGCCGGCTTCTGCGTCCACGCCCGGGCAGACGCGATCGAGGTATTCGACCACGGTCACTTGGGCGCCCAACCGCCGCCAGACCGACCCCAGTTCGAGGCCGATGACGCCCGCGCCGATCACCACCAGGTGGCGCGGCACTTCATTCAGCGACAGCGCTCCGGTGGAGTCGAGGATACGTTGATTATCAATGGTCACGCCGGGCAGCGGCATCGGCTCGGAGCCCGTGGCGATGACGATGTCCTTGGCGCTGAGTTCGGTCTTGCTGCCGTCTTCGGCGGTGACGGTGACCTTGCCGGGTCCGTCGATGTGGCCCCAGCCCTTGATCCAGTCGACCTTGTTCTTGCGAAACAGGAACTCGATGCCTTTGGTCAGGCCCGCCACGCTTTCGTCTTTTTGTTTCATCATTTGCGCCAGATTGAGGGTAGGGCTGACCTCGATCCCCAGGTTGGCGAACGCCGACCCCGTGGCCGCCTCGTACAGTTCGGAGGCGTGAAGCAAGGCTTTGGAAGGCATGCAACCGACGTTCAGGCAGGTGCCGCCCAGGGTCGCGCGGCCTTCGACACAGGCGGCCCGCAAGCCCAACTGTCCAGCCCGGATCGCCGCGTTGTACCCGCCAGGGCCGCCGCCCAGAATGACTACGTCGTAATTGCTCATCGCGCTTCTCCCACTTGGCCTGATAAAAAATTATGCTCGTAATATGAGCGTTTCCACGGATTACGGTCAAGGCTTAAGTCAAGGGGCTGGCATGGCTTGCGGCATGAAGAATTCAAAACGGAAATTTCACAGTAATCGTTATAAGGTAACGAGATGTAACGAAGCGGCGGTGGCTTCTGTCCACAAGCCCGGGTTCTGATCGCCACAAGCGTTGGGGTGGTATGCAAGTCGATCTTGATGTCGAGGGAGGCCAGGTGGCCGAATGGCCGCGCTTTCAGCGTGCGATAGTGCATGGGCGTCGTATGAGGCGAATGGTCCTGATGCTGGGTGGGGCGGCAGGCCTGGCCGGGGTGCTGGCGTTTTTTATCGGGCTGTTCTCGCCGCTGTCGCTGTGGCCAGCCCTGCTGGTGAGCCAGGGCGCAAGCGTGCTGGTGTTGCTGGCCGGTGTGCAATCGGCCGGGTGGATCGCGCAATGGCGCGGCAAGGCGTTAGCGCCGCCGCTGGATAACCCGACTTCGCCGCAACCGCCGGTGGATGAGCTGGGTGGGTGGTATGAACGATTGCTCGAACGGCTCGGCGTGCGCTGGGCCGGTCTGCTCGCGCACATCGGCGCACCGGCGTTGTGGCTGGCCGGCTGGGCAACGCTGGTGTTGTTGAGCCTGGCGCAAGTCTGGAACCTGACGTTGCCCGCTGCCCCCCTTGGGACGTCGGCCAGTGTCGGGGCGGCGCTGTCGTTGCTGCTGGCATTCGGGTTGCTGGTGTTCGAGCGCCAATTGGCCCAGCAACCTGCCGTGGAGTGGCCGGAAGCGCAGCCTCTGGCGCAATTGGCTCGGGTGCCGATCATCGTGCTGGTCCTCGGCGCCATGTGCCTGTTGTTCGCCGGCGAAACATCGGTCTGGCCTGTGCGCCTGGCGGTGTTGATGGGTGTGCTGCCAGGGCTTGTGGCGCTGGAGTTGCTGCTGCGTGCCGTGTTGTCGCTGTTCAGCCCCCGTCGGGATGCGGTGGAGCCGACCCTGTTGGGGCGTAGTGTCATTGCCGATCTGCTGTGCTGGCCGCCGCAACCCTTGCAGGCGTTGCAGCACGAACTGCACAACCGCTTCGGCATCGACCTGCGCCAGATTTGGGCGTTCAGCTACATGCGTCGTGCTTTCCTGCCGGTGTTGGCCTTGGTGGCCTTGGTGGGTTGGTTGCTGACGGGCGTGCATGAAGTGCCGCTGCAAGCACGCGGAATCTATGAGCGCTTCGGTAAGCCCGTGGAGGTCTTCGGCCCTGGCTTGCACGCAGGGCTGCCCTGGCCGTGGGGCAGGGTGCTGGCTGTCGAGAATGGGGTCGTGCACGAGTTGGCGAGCAGTGTCGCCGACACTGCGGCGGCCGCGGATGTCGAACCGGCCGAGGGGCCGGCGCCGGCGGTTGCCAATCGGTTATGGGACGCCAGCCATGTCAACGACAAGTCCCAAGTCATCGCCAGTCGGCGGGCGGATCAGGAGAGCTTCCAGATCGTCAACATGGACGTGCGCTTCGTCTACCGCATTGGCCTGAGCGACGCCGCCGCGTTGGCAGCCACCTACAACAGCGCCGACATTCCCACGCTGATCCGCAGCACCGCCAGCCGTGTTCTGGTGCATGAGTTTGCTTCGCGCACCCTGGATGGCTTGTTGGGCGCGGACCGCGTCAGCCTGGCCGACGAGATCGGTCGCGCGGTCCAGGCGGATTTGCAGGCGCTGGACAGCGGTGTGGAAATCCTGGCGACGGTGGTAGAAGCAATTCATCCACCGGCCGGAGCAGCCAACGCCTACCACGGTGTGCAAGCGGCGCAGATAGGTGCCCAGGCGCTGATTTCGCGCGAACGAGGGGCGGCGGCGGAGCAGACTAACCAGGCACAGCTGCAAGCCAGTGTTGCCCGCGACCAGGCCCAAGCCGGAGCCCGGGAAACCCACGCGGCTGCCCAGGCCGCCGATCTGCGCTTTAACGCAGACCGCCAAGCCTATGCCACCGCCGGGCACGCCTTTGTGCTGGAGCGCTACCTGAGCCAACTAAGCCAAGGCCTGGGCAACGCCAAGCTGCTGATTCTCGATCATCGCCTGGGCGGCGGCGGCAACGCGCCCACCCTCGACCTGCGTACTTTCACGCTGCCGGCAGACCCCGCGTCGCCGCGTAACCCTGTCCTGCCAGGAGCTGCCCATTGAGCCAGTCCTCTTCACACGGTCACCACGACCACGCCGGCCACGCTCACGCTCATGGCGGCCACCACCATGGGCATCATCACCACCATCACGGTGAGCCACAGGAAGCTGGGCCGTTTCCTTGGCGGCGCATGGCCTGGGCGGCGCTGCTGGTCGCGTTCGCGGTCGCCGCCGCGAGCCTGGTGCAAGTGCGTTCGGGAGAAGCCACCGTGATCACGCGTTTCGGCAACCCGGCGCGGGTCCTGCTGCAACCAGGGTTGGGGTGGCGGTGGCCGGCGCCGTTCGAAGCGGCTATTCCGGTGGACCTGCGTCTGCGCACCACGTCCAGCGGTTTACAGGATGTCGGTACGCGCGATGGTCTGCGGATCATTGTCCAGGCGTACGTAGCGTGGCAGGTCCAGGGTGACCCGGACAACGTGCAACGTTTCATGCGGGCAGTGCAGAACCAGCCGGACGAAGCCGCGCGGCAGATCCGCACGTTTGTCGGTTCGGCCCTGGAAACCACCGCCGCCAGTTTCGACCTGGCGAATCTGGTCAACACCGATGCCAGCCAAGTGCACATCGCCGATTTCGAAGCGCAGCTGCGCCAGCAAATTGATCAACAGTTGCTCACCACCTACGGCGTGCGCGTGTTGCAGGTCGGTGTCGAGCGCCTGACCTTGCCTTCGGTGACACTGACCGCGACGGTGGATCGCATGCGTGCCGAGCGTGAAACCATTGCCACCGAACGCACCGCCATCGGCAAGCGCGAAGCGGCGCAAATCCGTTCTGCCGCCGAGCGGGATGCGCGGGTCATGCAGGCCGATGCCACGGTGAAAGCGGCCGAGATCGAGGCGCAATCCCGAGTAGAAGCCGCCGAAATCTATGGCAAGGCCTACGCCGGCTCGCCGCAGCTCTACAACCTGCTGCGCTCATTGGACACCCTTGGCACCGTGGTCAGCCCCGCTACCAAATTGATTTTGCGCACCGATGCGGCGCCGTTCCGCGTACTGGTGGACGGCCCGCCAGCGATGGACGGCAAAAGTGGAACACAACCATGAGCATGGTTCCACGTGGAACAAATCCGTTATCCAGCCCGTGGGTCCAGGCCGGACGTTTGGCGTTTCTCGGGCTTTACGCGGTGACGGTACTGGCCGCATTGGCCTGGGCTTGCTCAAATGTGCGGCAGATCGATCCACAGAACCGCGCCGTGGTGTTGCACTTTGGGGCCTTGGATCGAATCCAGAATGCCGGGCTGCTATTGGCGTGGCCCAGTCCCGTGGAACAAGTGATCCTGTTGCCCGCGGCGGATCGGGTACTGGAGCGACGGGTGGAAAACCTGCTGCGCTCGGATCCCGCTTTGCAGGCTGACCGGGTGGCCAGCTTCGCCACGCCGATCAGTGATGCGCTGGCGGGTTCTGGTTATTTATTGACCGGCGATGCCGGTGTGGTGCAACTGGATGTGCGGGTGTTCTACAAAGTCACCGACCCCTACGCCTTTGTGCTTCAAGGCGAACACGTGCTGCCGGCGCTCGATCGACTGGCGACCCGCAGTGCCGTGGCCCTGACGGCGGCGCGGGACCTGGACACGATTCTGGTGGCGCGGCCGGAATTGATGGGCAGTGACAGCCAGGCCGCCGAGCGTCGTGAACGGCTGCGCGGCGATCTGGTCCAGGGCATCAACCGGCGCCTGGCCGACTTGGCGGCGACAGGGCAGGGGCTGGGTATCGAGGTGGCACGGGTGGATGTGCAATCGAGCCTGCCAGGCCCTGCGGTGAGTGCCTTCAACGCGGTATTGACCGCCAGCCAGCAGGCTGACAAAGCCGTGGCCAACGCCCGCACCGACGCGGAAAAGCTCACCCAGACGGCCCGCCAGGACGCTGATCGCGCGCTCCAGGTCGCCCACGCCCAAGCCAGCGAACGGCTCGCCAAGGCGTCGGCCGACACGGCCACGGTACTGGGGCTGGCAAAAACTCAAGTCACTGATCCACAGATCCTGCTGCGCCTTTATCGCGAACGTGTGCCGGCGATCCTTCGCCAAGCCGGTTCCGTGACCACGGTCGATCCGAAAGACGATTCCCGCCTGATCATCCAGGGAGCTGAACAATGACTGCTCAAGCCAACGCCCTGCCGATGTTGTCTTCGGCTGAACAGCGCACCGCCGCGCGCCAACTGACCCTGGCGATGCTTGCGTTCGGGCTGCTCGCCTTGGGGTTGGTATGGCGCGGCTGGTTGCCACAGCAAACAGGGGTCAGCCAATTGCTGCTGGGTGTCGCCTCGCTGCTGGTGGCGGTTCCGGTCATGCGTTCGGCCTGGTACAGCTTGCGTTATCCCAGCCTGCACGGGATCACCGACCAGTTGATCGCCTTGGCGATGCTCGGGGCCTGGGCTACAGGCGATCTGCTGACGGCGGCGTTGTTGCCCATCATCATGATTTTCGGGCACGTGCTGGAGGAGCGCAGCGTCATCGGCTCCCAGGAAGCGATCCATGCCCTCGGCCAGCTCACCCGCAGTCTGGGCCGCAAAGTGCAGGCCGACGGCTCGATCATCGAGGTCGACAACGGCACGTTGCGCCCCGGTGATGTAGTGGAGGTGCGTGCTGGTGACCGGGTGCCTGCGGACGGCCGTGTGCTGTCCGGTCAGGCGAGCCTCGACACGGCGCCGATCACCGGCGAATCGGTGCCCCTGGAGGCGGGGGTGGGCACCGAGGTTTTTGGTGGCGCAATCAATTTGGATGGTTTGCTGCGCCTGGAAGTGACCCGCACCGGTGATGAGTCAACGCTCGGCAAGGTCATCGCCCTGATGCAGAACGCCGAGCGTTCGAAACCGCCCATCACCCGTTTGCTGGAGCGCTACGCCGCTCGCTATCTGGTGTTGGTGTTGCTGCTGGCGGCGGTGACCTGGTTCGTGACCCATGACGCCCAGGCCATGCTCGCGGTGCTGGTAGCGGCTTGCCCTTGCGCGTTGGTGCTGTCGGCGCCGGCGACGGCCATCGCAGGAATCGCCGTGGCGGCGCGTCACGGGATCCTGATTCGCAGCTCGGCCTTTCTGGAAGAGTTGGCCGACCTCACTTCGCTGGTGGTCGACAAGACCGGCACCCTGACGTACGGCGCCCTGCGTTTGCAATCCATCGAAGGCTCCCAGGATGACCCCGCCGATGTATTGCTGCCGTTGGCGGCGAGCTTGGGGTCGGCCAGCAGCCACCCGGTCAGCCGCGCATTGGCCGGGTTGGTCGAGCCGGAACACTGCCTGCCTCTGACGCAGGTCCAGGAGCGCCAGGGGCTCGGTGTGGTCGCGATGACCGGGCAGGGCGAGGCGGCGCTGGGTCGGCCGGAGCTGTTCTCCCAGCTGGGGATCGAGACCTGCGCGGTTCCTGTCCACGACGGTCCGATCGCCGGCCTGGCCCTGGACGGCAAGTTTCTCGCCTGGCTGTTGTTGGCCGACAGCGTCAAGCCGGAAGCCCGGATGGCCCTGGCGGAGTTGCGCGAGCTGGGCTTGGGCCGTCAGTTGCTGCTGACCGGTGACCGGCACAGCGTGGCCAACGCCTTGGCACAGGATGTCGGTATCCGCGAGGTGCAAGCCCAAGCGTTGCCGGAAGACAAACTCAACCGGGTCATGACCGAAATCGACCATGGCTTCCGCCCGATGGTGGTGGGCGATGGCATCAACGATTCCCTGGCGCTCAAGGCCGGTGTGGTCGGCGTAGCGATGGGGGCCGGTGGCGCGGACATTGCCCTCGCGTCGTCGGACATCGTGCTGATCGGCAGCGACCTGCGCCGCCTCGGCACGTGCGTGCGGCTCAGTCGCCAATGTCGACGTACTTTGCAGGTCAACGTGATCATCGGCCTGGGCTGGACCCTGGCCATCGTCGCCTTTGCCGCGTTCGGTTGGCTCGGCGCGGCGGGGGCGATGATCGCTGCGTTGTTGCACAATCTGAGCACGCTGCTGGTGCTGGGCAATGCCGGGCGTCTGCTGCGGTTCCAGGAGCCGTTGCTGAAAATCAGCGAAGGCTGACCCAGGCGAACTGTCTAGCGACATTGCAGTCTGCTATTGAGAGGGCGCGCCACGCTGGGAGTACCCGTTACAGGGAGTGAATATGGGACAGCAATAGAAAAAGGCTATAAATTCGATAGCCTGCTATTTTTCTACCATGGTCTACCCTCAGTTCAGATGTTCTGAAACCAGGGGGATATCTCATGCTCGCGCAGCTTCCACCGGCCCTCCAGAATCTTCACTTGCCGCTTCGGCTGCGGCTCTGGGATGGCCATGAATTCACACTGGGCGCCGACCCCAGTGTCACGATCGTGGTAAAGGACCCACAGATGGTCGGGCAATTAACCCATCCCAGCCTGGATGCGCTGGGTGCGGCGTTCGTCGAAGGCAAACTGGAACTTGAGGGCTCGATCCACGAAGTCGTGCGGGTCTGCGATGAGTGGAGCCAGGCACTGGTGGAGGAGGACGCCGACAGCCATCCCGTGCGTTCGGCCCACGACAAGGAAACCGACGCCAAGGCGATTTCCTATCACTACGACCTTTCCAACGCGTTCTATCAGCTCTGGCTCGACAGCGACATGGCGTATTCCTGCGCCTATTTCGAGACCGGCAGTGAAACCCTCGAACAGGCCCAGCAAGCCAAGTTTCGTCATTTGTGCCGCAAGCTTCGGTTGCAACCCGGCGACTACCTGCTGGACGTCGGTTGCGGCTGGGGTGGGTTGGCGCGTTACGCGGCGCGGGAGTTCGGGGCCAAGGTCTTCGGCATTACCCTCAGCCAGGCGCAACTGGACCTGGCGCGAGAGCGGGTCAAGGCGCAGGGCCTGTCAGACCAGGTAGAACTGCAATTGCTGGACTACCGGGACCTGCCCCAGGATGGCCGCTTCGACAAAGTGGTCAGCGTGGGTATGTTCGAGCATGTCGGCCACGCGAACCTCGAGCAGTACTGCAAGACATTGTTTGGGGCTGTGCGAGAGGGCGGGCTGGTGATGAACCATGGCATCACGGCCAAGCACACCGACGGGCGTCCGGTGGGACGCGGTGCGGGGGAATTCATCGAGAAGTATGTGTTCCCCAATGGCGAGTTGCCGCACCTGTCGATGATCGCTGCCCACATCAGCGAAGCCGGGCTTGAGATCGTCGACGTGGAGAGCCTGCGCTTGCATTACGCGCGCACCCTCGATCACTGGAGCGAGCGTCTGGAAGACAACCTGGCGGCGGCCGCAAAGGAAGTGCCGGAGCAGGCGTTGCGAATCTGGCGCCTGTACCTGGCCGGCTGCGCCTACGCGTTCGCCAAGGGCTGGATCAACCTGCACCAGATCCTTGCGGTGAAAACGCATGCAGACGGTAGCCACGATCTGCCCTGGACTCGCGACGACCTCTACACCCCTTAAAGGATCGGGGAAATAAGCCGGGCGATCCGCATGCCGACTTTCTGGAGGCGGTGGGTCTCCCGGCTTTCCTGTTTGTCGACTTCCTGGGCGTGGGCGAAGTCGCGTTCGAGCATCTGCTCGACTTCGCTGGCGAACGGGATGTCCACGGTCAGCAGCATGACTTCGAAATTCAATCGGAACGAACGGTTGTCCAGGTTCGCGCTGCCGATGGCGCTGATTTCCCGGTCGATCAGTACCACCTTCTGATGCAAGAAGCCTGGGCTGTAGCGGAACACCCGCACCCCCGCGCGCACGGCTTCAAACGCATACAGGCTGGAGGCGGCATAGACCACCTTGTGATCTGGCCGCGAGGGCAGGAGGATGCGTACGTCGACGCCGCGCAGTACTGCCAGGCGTAACGCGGCGAATACCGCTTCGTCAGGGATGAAGTAGGGCGTGGTGATCCACACCCGTTCACTGGCCGCGTGGATCGCCTCGACGAAGAACAGCGAGCAGGTCTCATAGGCATCGGCCGGACCGCTGGCGAGCAGTTGGCAGAGCACACCGTCGTCCGGGTAGGCGTCCGGTAAAATCAGCGGCGGCAATGAGCGAGCAGCCCAGAACCAGTCCTCGGCAAACGATTCCTGCATGCTCGCCACCACCGGCCCGCGCACTTCGACATGGGTATCGCGCCACGGCGCCAGCGGCGGCAGCTCGCCCATGTATTCATCGCCCACGTTGTGCCCGCCGACGAACCCCACCACGCCGTCCACCGCGACAATCTTGCGGTGGTTTCGAAAGTTGACCTGGAACCGGTTGAGCCAACCACTGCGGGTGGCGAACGCTTTTACCTGGACACCGCCATCGCGCAATGTTTGAACATACTGGTGGGGCAGGGAGTGGCTGCCGATACGATCATAGAGCAGGTACACCGCCACGCCTTCGGCGGCTTTGTTCAAAAGCAGCGCGTGCAGGCGTCGGCCGAGACGGTCGTCGTGAATGATGAAAAACTGGACCAGCACCGCCTCGCGCGCGCTTTCGATGGCCTGGAAGATCGCTTCGAATGTAGCCTGCCCGTTGACCAGCAACCGCAGCTGATTATTCGCCAGGCACGGCGTACGCCCCAGTTTGGGCATCGCCCGCAAAGAAGCGTAGGCCTGCGAAGCGCGGGCGGCGAGGGCTTCCTCGACCCATGGGCGCCAGTTGAGCTCGGAGACAGCCTTGCGCATTTCTTCGTTGGCCTGCCGCCGCGCCTTGATGTAGCCATCGAAGGTGCTGCGACCGAAGACCAGATAAGGAATCAACGTCAGGTAGGGAATGAACACCAGGGAAAGGGCCCAGGCGATCGAGCCTTGGGCAGTGCGTACGGTCAGCACCGCATGGACGGCGGCGATGGAGCCCAGGGTATGCAGCAACGCGATCAGGTAACCGAAGATATGCGGGCCGAAATAATCCATGGGGCAGCCTTGCTCCTGAAGTTTCAATGCTTAACAGACCATGTTCCAGGGCGATTGTCGCTATTTAATTCAGCCATGTGGGCCTGAACCGAAACCTGTGGGCGGCGTCTAACGGCCACTTGTCCTCTGGAGTTTTCGCAATGAATGTTCGTCTGCTGGGTGTGGCCATGGCGATGGGGTTGTCGGTATCTGTGGCGGCCCAGGCACAAATGCTTCAGCCGGGATTATGGGAATTGACCTCCAGCAATATGAAAGTCGATAACCAGAATCTGCCGGACCTGCAGTTGATCCTGGGCCAGGTGCAAAATCAGATGACCCCGGAGCAGCGGGCGATGCTGGAAAAGCAGGGCATTACCATGGGCGGCAAAGGCATTCGCGTCTGCCTGACCCCGGCACAGGTGCAAACCAATGATATTCCCTTGCAAGACCCGCAGTCGGGCTGCAAGCAGCAGATCACCGAGCGGACCGGCAATCAGTGGAAATTCCGCTTCAGTTGCCCGAAAGCACAGGGCAATGGTGTTGCGACGTTCCAGAGTGATCGGGAATTCACGACCAAGGTGAGTGGCACTTTCAACGCCACCGGTATCCAGCAGAATGGCAGCCTCGACACCCGTGCGGTGTGGTTAGGGCAGGACTGCGGGACGGTCAAGCCGCGGGCTTGAAAGCCGGGCCAAAGATGAATGGCCTTGTGGGAGCCGAGAGCTCCCACAAACCTGACGCAATGTGATCAGGGTTTGCTCAACGCCTCGTACAAGGTGTTGAGGTTGTACTCGAACAGACCGGTGAATGTGCTGGCCGGGCCACTGGCGGCGAGTGCATCGGAGTACAGCGTGCCGCCGATGTGGGCGCCGCTTTCGTCGGCGATCTGCTTGAGCAGGCGCGCATCCTTGATGTTTTCCATGAACACCGCTTTGACGTTCGCTTGACGGATCTGGGTAATCAGCGCCGCGACTTCGGCCGCCGAGGGTTCACGTTCGGTGGACAAGCCCTGAGGTGCCATGAACTCGATGCCGTAGGCCTGGCCCAGGTAACCAAAGGCGTCGTGGGACGTCACGATCTTGCGATTGCCCGGCGGTAATGCGCCGAGCTTGGCCTTGGCCTCGGCCAACAGGGCGTAGATCTTTTTCAAGTAAGCCTGACTGTTGCGTTGGTAATCCGTACGGTTGGCCGGGTCAGCGGCTTCCAGTGCCTTGGTGATGTTGCTCACGTACAACTCGGCATTCGCCAGGTTATGCCAGGCGTGCGGGTCGGGAACGGTTTCACCGTCCTCATCCAGCGAGCGCGGGATCACGCCACGGCTGGCGCTGATCACCGGCGCCGTGGTTTCGGTGCTGGTGACCAGGCGATCCAGCCACGGCTCGAAGCCCAAGCCATTCTTGATGATCAGTTTCGCCCGCAGCAGCGCCTTGGCGTCGTCTGGCGTGGGTTCGTAGGTGTGCGCATCGGCGTCCGGCCCGACCATGTTGGTGATGTGCACGTGTTCGCCGCCGATCTGTTGGGTCATGTCGGCGAGGATGCTGAAGCTGGTCACCACCTGGAGTTTCTCGGCAGCGGATAAAGACATGGACAGCATCAGGCTGAACAGCACGAGTAGAGCGCGCATCGGGAAACACCTCATTGGGATGTGAGCAAGGGTGGGCGGCGGAAAAGGCCGTGCACCGGACCGAATACCACGGACAGCAGGTACAGCACGCCGGCCACCAATACGATGGATGGCCCGCTGGGCAGTGAAAAATGGAAGGACAACAACAGGCCCAGCCAAACCGATAGACAGCCCAGGAGCGCGGCCACAGCCATCAGCACCGGCAGGCGGCGGCTCCAGAATCGCGATGCGGCGGCCGGCAGCATCATCAGCCCGACCACCATCAATGCGCCAATGGCTTGGAAGCCGATCACTAGGTTCAACACCACCAGGGTCAGGAACACGCCATGGGCCAGCGGGCCAAGACGACTGACGGTTTGCAGGAACAGAGGATCCAGGGTATCGAGCAGCAGGGGGCGATAGATCGATGCCAGCGCCAGGAGGCTGAGCCCCGAGACCCAGAGCATGCCGGTAAGCGTCGGACCGTCCACCGCCAATGCCGAGCCGAATAGCAGGTGGAGCAGATCCAGACGCTTGCCGGCGATGCCGAGAATCAACACACCGGCCGCCAGTGAGATGGGATAAATCGCCGCAAGACTGGCGTCTTCCCGCAGGCCGGTGCGCCGGGTGATCCAAGCGGCGAGGCCGGCCATGCTCAAGCCCGCGCCGAGGCCGCCGATTGTCAAGGCAGGCAGGCTGAGGCCGGCGAACCAGAAGCCCAACGCCGCCCCCGGCAGGATGCCATGGGCCACGGCGTCGCCGATCAGGCTCATGCGACGCAGGATCAGGAACACGCCCAGCGGCGCGGTGCTGCACGCCAGCACCAGGCCGCCCAGCAAGGCCCGCCGCATGAAGAGGAACTCCTGGAACGGTTGCCAGAAATGAGTGGCCGCGAGCATCAAGCCACCCACGCGCAGGGTTGTTGAGCAATCAGCTCGACGCTTCGGCCCAGCGTGCAACCCGTGTTTTTAATCAGCAGCGTTTGGGGAATATGTTGGCGTACCGCAGCCAGATCATGACACACCACCACCACGGTTCGACCTTCGGCATGCCAGCCGTGGATGTGTTTCCACAGCAGGGCCTGACCTTGTTCATCAAGGGCAGCATGAGGTTCATCAAGCAACAGCAGCGGCGCTTCGGCCAGGCTCAGGCGGGCGAGCAAGGCGCGTTGCAACTCACCTCCGGACAGCGCCATCAACGGTCGGCGTTCGAGGCCGGTCAGTGCCCAATCATCCAGTGCGCTTTGCAGCAACTGCTTACGAATGAGTGGGGTGTGTTTGTTTCCCCATGCGCCGGCAGCCACCAGTTCCTGCACGTTGATGGGAAACTGACGATCAAGGTGTTGCTGCTGGGGCAGGAACGAAACGCCGCCACGACGTGGAACCTCCAGCACAACTTTTCCGGACAGCGGCTTTTGCAGCCCGGCCAGGACTTTCAACAGGCTGCTTTTGCCCGAACCATTGGCACCGATGATTGCGGTCAGGCTGCCAGCCGGTCGCTCCATGTTCAGCGGCGGAGTGAGGGGTTGTCCGGGAGCACCCCAGCACAGATCCTGGCAACGGATCATGGTGCCTCCCGAGGCCAACGGCTGTGGGCGACGGCATCGTGGGCGTGGAGGCTTTCGGCATGAACGACTTGCACCTGGCCGGCAACGATGCTGGGTAATGGACTCAACGCCGCGTTCAATCGCCGGGCGGCGTCTTCGCAGAACATCAGGTTCTGACCGTTGGCGAGGGCGAACGCTTGCTCGTCGGCACGCTTGACCGCTGTTTGCACCGCCGTACCGAGGGCGGCCTCAGCGTTGTCGATCACGGCTAGCAGCGGCATGTCGTTGCAATCGGTGTTCAAGCGTAGGGTCAGGGTGGCTGTGCTGCGTTGGCTGTGAGGGGTCGCGACGATGCCATTAGATGAGCCCAGCCAGGCGAGAACTTCCGCGTGCTCGAGTCGCTTGTTTGCGAAATCGTCGACGAATTGTTGTTGGATCAACTGCCGGGCGAGCGCGGCCGAGCAGGGGCAGGTGGAGGAATAGGGAATTTGAATGCGCAGTTCCACGTGGAACATTGCATTTTCCAAGTGCGCTTCGATGCTTACTGGGTAGCTTTTCCAACCGGCCAGCGGACTGACCAATGCCGGTCGCTTGAGCAACACATCGGTGTGAATGCTCAAAGAGGCTGCGCGCGACAGGCCCTCATGGCTGTCGAGGAACTGCTGGAGGATTTCGCGCATCAGTGATGGAGCCAATGGTGCGTCTTCGAGCGTTTCCAGCGCCACGTACAAGCGAGACATGTGAATGCCCCGAGCGGTGCCGTCATCCAGGCTGACACCTGCATCGGCGGTTGCGCCCAGGCGTTGTCCGTTGATCAAAACCGGGGTCGCGATGCCGCACATTCCCACCCAATCGAGGGGAAGGGTTTCGCGTGAAACCTGCGCAGCCACGTCTGGCAGTGTTAACGCATTCATGGTCGAAGTCCGTGATGTGTTCAAAGTTGATGTTATAGTATTACATAAAATTCGAACACTCTTTGTTCATGAACGGAGTTTCATGTGCCTGCGTTCCACGTGAAACATCAAGGCATTGAGTTCTGGCAACCGTTGAGGCGACCGCAGATAAATGCGCCAGCGCTGCCGCCTGAGCTGGCGAAACGGTTGATCGTTGTCCATCCCACACGCCGGCTGTAACCCACCCAACTTTCGCCGTTGGAGGCTACGCCTGTGAAGAAGGTGAGCTGACCATACCGATCATTGGTTTGCGCCCAGTAGCGCCGGCTGGCCATTTCAAATCCGCGCAAGTAGACCGTCTTTCCAGCTGTCATGACGCTGTAGGCATTGCCTTGCCCATCTACGCACGCCAGCAAATTTGCGCTGCGTGTACAGGTCGCCAGCAGCGGACTTTGTGCCGAGGCTGCGCCCAGAGTCCATAGCAGCAATGTGCTCGCTACGACGAATCGCAGAGGTTTAACCATGGCGCGTTCTCGGAAGACGGGGGGTGGCAGGAGGATATCGTTATACTATAACATAAATATACCTAAGACTCGCCTGGGTCCGAGGACGGGCCGTTGCGCGCGTCCGTCGTGACCCAGGCGGGTTGCCCGATGAGGATAGACCCCATGCCCAATCGCCTTCCCGTCACTGTGCTCTCCGGATTTCTCGGCGCCGGAAAAAGTACCTTGCTCAACCATGTCCTGCACAATCGAGATAATCTGCGAGTCGCGGTGATCGTCAACGATATGAGCGAGATCAACATCGATGGCAGCGAAGTCCAGCGCGATGTGACACTTAACCGCGCTGAGGAAAAACTCGTGGAAATGAGCAATGGCTGCATTTGCTGCACCCTTCGCGAGGATTTGTTGGAGGAGGTTGGCCGCCTCGCCAGGGAAGGGCGTTTCGATTATCTGCTGATCGAATCCACCGGTATCTCCGAACCGTTGCCGGTGGCTGAAACCTTCACCTTCCGTGATGACCAAGGTCGGAGCCTGGCCGATGTTGCCCGGCTCGACACCCTGGTAACGGTGGTGGATGGGGTGAATTTCCTACTGGATTATCAAGCCGCCGAGAGCCTCGCATCCCGAGGAGAAACATTGGGGGAGGAGGACGAACGCTCCATCACCGACCTGCTGATTGAGCAGGTCGAGTTTGCCGATGTGATTCTGATCAGCAAGATCGACCTGATCAGTCGTGACGAGCGGGAAGAACTGATGGCGATCCTGCAACGCCTCAATGCCCAGGCGCAGGTCATTCCCATGACGATGGGGCAGGTGCCTTTGGGGCGAATCCTCGACACCGGCCTGTTCGACTTTGAGCGCGCCGCCCAGGCCCCCGGCTGGCTCCGAGAAATGCGTGGCGAACATGTGTCGGAAACCGAGGCGTACGGCATTGCCTCGACAGCCTACCGGGCGCGCCGGCCGTTTCATCCCCAGCGCTTTTTCGACTTCATCGACCGGCCATGGACCCAGGGTAAACTCCTACGTTCGAAGGGCTTCTTCTGGTTGGCCAGCAAACCTGAGGAGGCGGGCAGTTGGTCCCAGGCGGGCGGTTTGATGCGGCATGGCTTTGCCGGACGCTGGTGGCGCTTCGTCCCCAAGGACCAGTGGCCACAGGACCCGGAAAGCACCGCGGCGATCATGAACCATTGGCTCGCCGCCACGGGCGACTGTCGCCAGGAACTGGTCTTCATCGGCCAGGGCCTCGATTTTGCCCGACTCACCGCCGAACTGGACGCCTGTCTGCTGACCGATGCGGAAATGGCCCTCGGTGTCGAGGCGTGGCGTCGGTTGCCGGACCCGTTCGGCACCTGGCATGACGAGGTTGCAGCGTGATGGCGGCGCCACTGCTGCACTGCGTCGTGACGCGCCAGGTGCAGGGTGATACCCCGCAGACGCTGGCCCAGGTCTTGGCCGACGACACCAACCTGGCGGTGTGGCAGCGCCAGCTTCCCGCGCACATCAGCGATTTTGCGGCGATGGTGCTGTCGATGGACCAACCTCTCGCCGAATCACGGGTGCTTGAAATACCGGACGACGAGACCGCGCCAAACCTGGCCGGCCTGGCCGCAGGCTTCGTGGATCTGCAAGGCCACGATGGGTTCATCGCTGACGTCGCCTGGCTGGTCAGTGCGTTTGCGTGCTTGCTGGGCGCGCGGCGTGTCGGCCTGCGCCTGCGGACATTGGACAAGGCCATGTGCCCGCGCTTTCACGTGGATCACGTGCCGGTGCGATTGTTGACCACGTATGCGGGCGTTGGCAGCCAGTGGCTTGAGGAAGGCGCAATGGATCGGCGAAGGCTTGCCGAGCCCGCGGCGGAGCCTGGCGATCCACGCCTCATCCAGCAGTTTCGCAGCGGTGACGTGGGCTTGCTGAAGGGTGAGAAATGGCACGGCAACGAAGGCCGGGGCCTGATTCATCGCTCGCCGGCGCTTGCCCCGGGGCAGCGCCGGCTGATCCTCACGCTGGATTGGCTGGCTTAAGGGGCGAGCCAGGTGCCCTGGTTCTGCCCCTGGCAAAATGGCTTGAGGTACGCGGCATCGGTGGCCACGCCGTAATAGTGAATATCCTGGCGATAAGGCATATTGGCGACTTGGGCGTTGCTGCAAATGCCGAACGCGCCGCCAGGGCATTGATCAACGTACTGCACGTCGACTTTCTGGCCGGCAAGGTTGGGTTGGCAGAAACCGTCGGCGAACAGCTTCGCTGGGATGTTGCGGTTCTGCTGGCAGACTTTCACATCCAGCCGTTCCGCCTGGCTGTGGACCACGCAAGCCTGGGCCAGCACCTGGCTTGACGCCAGCGCCAGCAACAACCCGCTCATCATCCGCATCTTCACCTCCATCGAAAGCCGTCGATTATGTTGCAGCACATTCCCACCCATGTCATCGCCGGCCCCTTGGGCGCCGGCAAGACCAGCCTGATCCAGCAGTTGCTGGCCCAGCGTCCGGCCAACGAGCGCTGGGCGGTGCTGATCAACGAGTTCGGCCAGATCGGCCTGGACGCCGCGCTGCTGACCCGAGCTGCCGATGGTATCGCACTGGGCGAGGTGGCCGGGGGTTGCCTGTGTTGCGTCAACGGCGTGCCGTTCCAGATCGGCCTGGGTCGACTGCTGCGCAAGGCGCGGCCCGACCGGCTATTCATCGAGCCCTCGGGCCTGGGCCATCCCATGCAGTTGATGCAGCAATTGAACGAGGCGCCATGGCTCGGCGTGCTGGCGGTGCAACCCTGCGTGTTGGTGCTCGATGCGCGGGCGCTGGCGGACGGTAGGCCAGTGCCCGACGCCCAGTTGGAAACCCTGGCGGATGCGGGATTACTGGTACTGAACAAGTCCGAGACCCTCACACAAGCTGATCGCGAACGTGTGGCCGGGCAATTGCCTGGGCGCGCGCTGCACTGGACCCAACACGCGGCGTTGCCCCTTGATCGATTGCCGGGGCTGGCCGCTCGAGGGCGCGAGGCCGTGGCTCATCTGAAACTGCCCCAGGGCGTGGGCGCGCTGCCGGCAGTCTGGAGCGACTCCTCCCTGCCGATTTGCCTGTTCCAACAGCAAGAGACTGCCTGGAGCATCGGGTGGCGTTGGCACCCCAGCCAACGGTTCGATACGGCGGCGGTGATCCAGTGGCTGCAAAGCTGCGCCTGGAAGCGGGCGAAGATGGTGATCCACGGCGCCGACGGTTGGTGGTCGGCCAACGCGGTGGAAGGGGCGACGCCGGACTGGCAACCCAGCGAATGGCGACAGGATTCACGGGTCGAGCTGATCTTTGACAGGCCGCAAGACGTGGCTATGTTGCAGGCCGGTCTGGCGACATGCCGGTGCCTCTGAACCTGCACTGGTTCAGGGCTTCCACTTGTTGTGTTCCTGTCGCCACTGGCTCAGTTCAATGACTTCGGCCCTGGGCCGGGTCTGGACCGGTTCGATCGGTGCGGGTGGGGTTTCTTCGAATGGCATCGGGTAGGGCGCCAGTTCGATGTGGGCACTGTGGGCGCCGAGCTGGGTAATGGTGCCCGAGTGGCGGGTTTCGCCCGTGACAGTGAATTCGAAGTTATAAATACGCGCCAAGCGTCGTCGGCCGTTGGCGTCCTTCACGAACCCGATCTTCTTCAGTGCCACGTTGCCGTCGAGCAATTCGATCTTGAGCTGGGCGCAATGCTGCATGACCCTTGCCAGCGCCCGTTCACGCAAACCATGGTTGTGCCACAGCCAGGCGCCGCCGGTGGCCAGCAGCATCAGCACGAAGATGTTTCCAAGGGTCAGCATGAACGAAGTGCTCCAACAAGTTGCCGTCAGCTTAACTGTGTCGCCGGTCTGTCGTACAGGCTGCGTTTAGTCGCATACTGCGCGGCTTGAATTTCAATCGTTTTACGGAAACCTCCCGCATGAAACGTACACCTCATCTGCTTGCCATCCAGTCTCATGTGGTATTCGGTCATGCCGGCAACAGCGCCGCCGTGTTTCCGATGCAGCGGGTCGGGGTCAATGTCTGGCCGCTCAACACCGTGCAGTTTTCCAATCACACCCAGTACGGCCAATGGGCCGGAGAGGTGCTGGCGCCGCAGCAGATCCCGGCCCTGGTGGAGGGCATCGCGGCCATCGGTGAGTTGGGTCAATGCGACGCGGTGCTGTCTGGCTACCTGGGCAGCGCCGCCCAGGGGCGGGCGATTCTGACCGGTGTCGCGCGGATCAAGGCGGCCAATCCGAAGGCGTTGTACCTGTGCGATCCGGTCATGGGGCATCCTGAGAAGGGCTGCATCGTGGCGCCCGAGGTGAGCGCGTTTCTGCTGGAAGAAGCCGCTGCCGTGGCGGACCTCATGTGCCCGAACCAACTGGAGCTGGACAGTTTCTCGGGACGCAAGGCGCAGTCATTACTCGATTGTCTGGCCATGGCCCGGGCGTTGCTGATCCGTGGGCCTAAGGCGGTGCTGGTCAAGCACCTAGCCTACCCTGGCAAGCCTGAAGACAGTTTTGAAATGCTGCTGGTGACCGCCGATGGCAGTTGGCACCTGCGCCGGCCGCTGCTGGCCTTCCCGCGTCAGCCGGTGGGCGTGGGTGACCTGACGTCGGGGCTGTTCCTGGCGCGGATACTGTTGGGGGACAGCCTGGTGGCGGCCTTCGAATTCACCGCCGCCGCTGTTCATGAGGTGCTGCTGGAAACCCAGGCATGCGCCAGTTACGAGCTGGAGCTGGTTCGCGCCCAGGACCGCATCGCCCATCCGCGAGTGCGCTTCGAGGCGGTGCCGATCAGCCTCTGATCACCCCCAGGCTGCTGCGTGCTTTGTGGGAGCGGACAAGCCCGCTCCCATCTTTTCTGCGGTGCCGTTACGGCCCGTCGGCCTTGATCTCCTGATAACGTTTTTCCAGTTCCTGGCGGATCTGGCGACGTTGTTTGGCCTGTTCGAAGCGGCGTTTCTCCTCGCTGTTCTGCGGTTGCAGTGGCGGGACGGCAGCGGGTTTGCGCTGATCGTCCACCGCGACCATGGTGAAGAAGCAGCTGTTGGTATGGCGCACCGAGCGTTCACGAATGTTCTCGGTCACGACCTTGATGCCGACTTCCATCGACGTGTTACCGGTGTAGTTCACCGACGCGAGGAAGGTCACCAGCTCGCCGACATGAATCGGCTCACGGAAAATCACCTGGTCAACCGACAGCGTCACTACATAGCGCCCGGCGTAGCGGCTGGCACAGGCGTAGGCGACTTCGTCGAGGTATTTGAGCAGGGTACCGCCATGGACATTGCCAGAGAAGTTGGCCATATCAGGGGTCATCAACACCGTCATCGACAGTTGGGCGTTTCCGGGTTCCATAACGTACTCACGGTTCAAGGCAGCGATGTAGGAAGGCACCTCTACGGGCGCTCATGGGGAGGCTGCAGGCGACACACTTTGCATACCACCGATATCGGGACGCTGGGCCTGTGTTTGCCGTCACGCGCCGATGGATCTGTTTCCTTATATTGCACCGTCTTTTTGTCGGAAGTCGCGGTGTTACCCTTCAAAAAGCCCATGTGAGGGCATTTCCTACAACTGAAACGGACTTATCCAGCCCTGCGTTGGGTCATTGGGAACAGGGAGCCGCGCCATGCATGCCATCAGTTTTATCCAGGATCTGGCGATCATCATGATGGTAGCGGGGGTGGTGACTGTACTCTTCCACCGTTTCAAGCAACCGGTAGTGCTGGGCTACATCGTCGCCGGTTTCATCATCGGCCCGCACACGCCGCCATTCGGCTTCATCCACGACGAAGACACGATCAAGACCCTGGCGGAGCTGGGGGTGATCTTCCTCATGTTTTGCCTGGGCCTGGAGTTCAGCCTGCGCAAGCTGTTCAAGGTTGGGGCTACCGCGTTCATCGCGGCATTCCTCGAAATTGTACTGATGATCTGGATCGGCTACGAAATAGGGCGCTGGTTTGACTGGGGCACCATGGACTCGCTGTTCCTGGGCGCGATCCTGGCCATTTCCTCGACGACCATCATCGTCAAGGCCCTCAACGACCTGAAGATGAAGAATGAACGTTTCGCCCAGCTGATCTTCGGCGTCCTGATCGTCGAGGACATCCTGGGCATCGGCATCATTGCCTTGCTCTCGAGTATTGCCGTCAGCGGCACGGTGAGCTCTGGCGAGGTGTTTTCCACGGTCGGCAAGTTGTCGTTGTTCATGATTGTCGCGCTGGTGATCGGCATCCTGCTGGTGCCGAGGCTGCTGGCCTATGTGGCAAAGTTCGACAGCAACGAGATGCTGTTGATTACCGTGCTGGGCCTGTGTTTCGGCTTCTGCCTGCTGGTGGTGAAGCTGGAATACAGCATGGTGCTCGGGGCCTTCCTGATCGGCGCGATCATGGCCGAGTCGCGGCAGTTGCTGAAAATCGAGCGGCTGGTAGAGCCGGTGCGCGATCTCTTCAGTGCGATTTTCTTTGTGGCCATTGGCTTGATGCTCGATCCGGCCATATTGCTGCAGTACGCCTGGCCGATTGCCGTGATCACCGCCGCAGTGGTGCTGGGCAAGATGCTGTCCTGCGGGCTCGGCGCCTTTATCGCCGGGAACGACGGGCGTACCTCGTTGCGAGTTGGGATGGGGCTTTCACAGATCGGCGAATTTTCTTTCATCATCGCTTCGTTGGGGATGACCCTGCAGGTCACCAGCGATTTCCTCTATCCGGTCGCGGTCGCCGTTTCGGTCCTGACCACGCTGATGACGCCTTACCTGATCCGAGCCGCCGACCCGCTGTCCGTAAGGTTGGCGACCGTCATGCCGAAACGTCTGACGCGGGTACTGGGGATGTACGGTGAGTGGTTGCGCAGCATCCAGCCCCAAGGCGAGGGGGCGATGGTGGCTTCGATGATCCGACGGATTCTGCTCCAGGTGGGCGTCAATCTGGCGCTGGTGATCGCGATCTTTGTCTCGGGTGGTTATTTTGCCGAAGGCATGTCGGCTTACCTGCAAGCTTGGATCAGTGACCCAAGCTGGCAAAAAGCGTTGATCTGGGGAGGGGCGTTGCTGTTGTCGCTGCCGTTCCTGATTGCCGCGTACCGCAAGCTCAAGGCGCTGTCGATGCTGCTGGCAGAGCTGGGCGTGAAGCCGGAGATGGCCGGCCGTCACACCCAGCGCGTGCGTCGGGTGATCGCCGAAGTGATCCCGATTCTTTCGTTGCTGATGATTTTCCTGCTATTGGCAGCCTTGTCGGCCAGCATTTTGCCGACCAACAAGCTACTGGTTCTGATCGCCGTGGTGGCCATCGGCGTGGCCGCGCTGCTCTGGCGCTGGTTCGTGCGCCTGCACACACGGATGCAGGTGGCCTTGCTCGAAACCCTGGACAATCACAAGGAGTCGTCCGGGCATTGATTGGCCGCGGCGAGCGTCGATCAGCTTTCCAGCCAGACGTCCCGGGCCCAGTGCCAGACCGATTCCCAGGTTTCCTCGGCGATCAGTTCTTCTTCGGCTTGCCACAGCACCACGGTGCCGTCTTCTTCGACGCAGTAGTAATCGTCGCCATCCTGGCAGATCGGAATCAGGCTGCGGTCGACGCCGGCGTCCCAGGCATTGGCAGCCACTTCCGGCAGGTAGGTGTGTGACTGTGGGTCGGTAACGGTGACCGGCTCCAGGCTGCCGTAGACGACATCGCTGACGGTCAGCAAAAACTCCCTGAAGACGAACGGGATATCGATGAACAGCTGCTCTTCGATCTCTACCAGCAGGTCTTCGTCGGGCAACTCCAGCGGAACCGGCACGGGTTCGTTGGCTTCACGCAATTGTTCGATGATTTCTTCCACGTCCGGGGATCCTCTTTCTCGATGGCGCGGTTTTGTATGGAGCGGTTTATACAGTAGCTCGCTATAGATGCAACCGCGAAATAGAAAACCCCGGCCGGGGCCGGGGTTCTTTTATTTCAACATGCAAAACGCGCCAAGGTTCAACTGTTCTGGCGGATACCGGCTACCAGCCAAGGCTGGTCATCGCCCTGGGCACGTTCCATGTTCCAGCTTTCGCTGAACGCTTCGCCCTGGTCGAAGCGGGAGTTTTTCGACACGCCGCTGAAGGTCAGGGTGGCGATGGTCTTGTCGGCACGATCATCGACGCCGTCCAACTGCACGTGCAGGTTGTCGATGTGAGTGGACTGGAAGCCGTCACCCAACTCGGCACGCTCGCGCTTGAGGAACTCCAGCAGCTGTGGGGTCACGAATTCGGCGATCTTGTCCATTTCGTTCGCGTCCCAATGCTCCTGCAGGGCCTGGAAGTGGCTGCGGGCAGCTTCGACGAAACGCTGTTCGTTGAACCAGGCGGGTGCGTTGATGACCGGACGGGCCGCCACGGGCGCTGCCGAACCACCGAAGATCGAACCGCCAGCGGGTTGCTGGTTGAACACTTCACGCTGCATCGGCGCGCCGGCCGGAGCGAACTGCTCCTGCTGCTTGCGACGGCGGGCGGCGATGAAGCGGAACACCAGGAAGGCGATGACCGCCATGATCAGGATGTCGAAGATCTGCATACCCTGGAAGCCGTCGCCCATGAACATGGAGGCGAGCAGGCCACCGGCGGCGATGCCGGCCAATGGGCCGAGCCAGCGCGAAGCGCCGCTGGCCTTGGTGGCAGCGCCAGCGGCACCGGCCGCACCGGCGGTGGCCGCCGTGGAACCGGCTGCCGAAGAAGGCGCCATCTGGCTGGTTTGGTGAGTCGGAGCGGCCCCCGAGCTTTTACCACCGCCAAAGCGCTTGGCGGCGTTGGCATCGATGGCCATCGTCAGGCCAATGCACAGCGCCATGGCGATGCTAAGAAAACGTTTCATATAAAGGCATTCCCATTTGTGAATAGCACACGCGCCATGTTGCACAGGTGAAGTGGTGCTGGCTAGCGGCAGAGTGTTTCGGGCTTTTGCGCGACAGGTGAGGTTCAGCTTCAATCGCGCAAGAGGGCTTGTTCGCTTTTGGCTGTAGGAAAGATGCATAAGTTCTGTCGGAGAACTGAAGGCAACCTTGCTGTAGGAACGAGCCTGCTCGCTCCTACAGGGAAAGACCCGCTTTGTGGCCGGTTCAGATCGCTTCGAGCTTGGCATACCCCAGCATCAGCCATTTGCTGCCTTCGCTGAAGTTCACCTGCACCCGGGCCTGGGCGCCGGCGCCTTCGAAGTTGAGGATCACTCCATCGCCGAACACCGAATGCCGTACGGCCTGGCCGAGGCTGAAGCCGGTTTCCGGGATATCGCTGCCACCGAACAGGCTGCTGGTGCCTTGCGACTGGCCGCCGAACGGCCGGCTGACGCTGTTGGACAGGCGCACTTCCTGGATCAGGCCCTTGGGCACTTCACGTACGAAGCGCGACACCTTGTTGTAGGTCTCGCTGCCATACAAGCGTCGGGTCTCGGCATAGGTCATGACCAAGTTCTGCATGGCCCGGGTGATGCCGACGTAGGCAAGACGCCGTTCCTCTTCCAGGCGTCCGGGTTCTTCCAGGCTCATCTTGTGGGGAAACAAGCCTTCCTCCATGCCCACCAGGAACACGTAGGGGAATTCCAGGCCCTTGGCGCTGTGCAGGGTCATCAACTGGATGCTGTCTTCGTGCTCGTCGGCCTGGGTGTCGCCGGCTTCCAGGGAGGCATGCCCGAGGAACGCCGCCAGGGGTGATAGCTCCGCGTCTTCCTCGGTGTTCTCGAAGTTGCGTGCCGCGCTGACCAGTTCCTCAAGGTTTTCCACCCGAGCCTGGCCTTTCTCGCCTTTTTCCGCTTCGTGGTAGGCGATCAGGCCGGACTGTTCGATGACGGTCTGGGTCATCAGGTGCAGCGGCATCTCCACGCACTTGGCGGCAAGGTCTTCGATCAGGTCCATGAACGCCTTCAGTGCGCCGGCCGCGCGCCCGGTGACGCCCTTGTTGGCCACCAACTGGCGCATGGCCTCCCACATGGACACATGGCTGTGGCGTGCGTGATCGCGAATCGCTTCGACGGTCTTTTCGCCAATGCCTCGCGTCGGCACGTTGATCACCCGCTCCAGGGCCGCGTCGTTGCCGCGGCCTTCGATCAGGCGCAGGTAGGCCATGGCGTTCTTGATTTCGGCGCGTTCGAAGAAGCGCTGGCCGCCATAGATGCGGTACGGGATCCGTTCGCGCAGCAAGGCCTCTTCCAGCACCCGCGACTGGGCGTTGGAGCGGTACAGGATGGCGATGTCGCTGCGCGCCAGCCCGGTTTTCAACGCGCTCTCGATGGTTTCCACCACATAGCGGGCTTCATCGTGTTCGTTGAAGGCGGCATAGAGGTTGATGGCCTCGCCTTCGCCGCCGTCGGTCCACAGTTCCTTGCCCAGGCGCCCGGTGTTATTGGCGATCAGGGCGTTGGCGGCCTTGAGGATACCGGCGGTGGAGCGGTAGTTCTGTTCCAGGCGGATGACTTCGGCGTCCGGGAAGTCCGCCGAGTACTGGTGGATGTTCTCGATCTTGGCACCGCGCCAGCCGTAGATGGACTGGTCGTCGTCGCCCACCACCATCAGGCTGTCTCCACCCTTGGCGAGCAGGCGCAACCACGCGTATTGCACGGCGTTGGTGTCCTGGAACTCGTCCACCAGCACATGGCGGAAACGCTTCTGGTAGTGCTCCAGCAGGCCGGGATGATCACGCCACAGGTCCAGCGCCCGCAGCAGCAGCTCGGAGAAGTCGATGACCCCGGCGCGCTGGCAGGCCGCCTCGTAGGCTTCGTAGATGCTGCGCATGGTCGCCAGGAACAGGTCGCCGCTGGCCTGGATGTGTTGCGGGCGCAGGCCTTCGTCCTTCTGGCCGTTGATGAACCACTGGGCCTGGCGGGCCGGCCAGCGCTGCTCGTCCAGGCCCAGTTCGCGGATCACGCGTTTGACCAGGCGTTGCTGGTCGTCACTGTCCAGGATCTGGAAGGTCTGGCTCAGGCCGGCTTCCTGCCAATGGGCCCGCAGCAAGCGGTGCGCCAGGCCGTGGAAGGTACCGACCCACATGCCGGCGGGGTTGATGCCCATCAACTGCTCGATGCGATGCCGCATCTCGGCCGCGGCCTTGTTGGTAAAGGTCACCGACAGGATCGAATGAGGCGAGGCGTTCTCGACCTGGATCAACCAGGCGATACGGTGCACCAGCACTCGGGTTTTACCGGAGCCAGCACCGGCCAGGACCAACTGACGACCCACGGAGGCGGCTACGGCCTGGCGTTGGGCATCGTTGAGGGAATTCAGCAGAAGGGAGAGATCATCGCGCATCGGGGCATTCTAGGGTGCGGCGCCACCCCGGGCAAACTCCGCTTCGCCTGAGCCGATGAAAGATCGTTTGAGGATGACCGGTTGGTCATGGGCTGCAGCCGTTGTCAGTGCTCGCTTGCAGAGGCCGCGGGGTGAGGAACAGGCGAGTATTTTCCGTATTTTTATGAGCTGGAGCAGTGTGGGATGGCCTCGGGCTTGTGTATGCTCGGTGCTCGTTTTCGGGTTCTCCGTGCCCTCTGAATAAGAACAAGAACAGTGCCTATGACCCTTAATTCCGATCTGGCGGGCCCTTGTGTGGAGCCGCGGGTCATTCGCAAGCAGTACGCCACGGAGATGGCGGTAGAGCGTACACGGTTGCTGTACCAGGGCTCGCTGCTGCCTACGCTGTTCATGTTGATCAATGGCCTGGTCTGCGCCGCGCTGCTGTGGGAGCCCCGGCGCTATTTCCTGGTCAGCGTCTGGCTGGTCTGGTTGCTGTCGCTGGTCGCGTTGCGGGTGATCCAGGTCGCCGCGTTCGACTCGGCGATACCCAGCCGCCAGGCACACCCGATCTGGTTGCGCATGTTCCTGCTGGGCTCGGCGATGACCGGCCTGACCCTGGCCGGTGCTGGCATCGCGTTGGTGCCGGCCGACAGCTTCCAGCAGCAGGCCTGGGTATTCGGCCTGATCGGCGCCGCCACGCTCTCGGCCAGTGTCGCCTATGCCGTGAGCCTTCCAGCCTTCCTGTCATTTACCCTGCCGTGCCTGTTGCCGGCCATCGGCTATCTCTTCTGGGGCGGTGATGAGCAGCAGCACGGCTGGGGTTGGCTTGGACTGGTGGTGCTGGTTTCGCTGAGTGTCGTGGCCTGGCAGGTCAATCGGCTGATCCAGAACGGCCTGCTGCGGCGGTTCCAGAACCAGGCGCTGATCGAACACTTGCAACAGGCGCAAGCCCGCGGCGGGCAGCTCAACGAGGCACTGGCCCGCGAGGTCGAGCAACGTCGCACGGCGGAAGACAAATTGCGGGCCGCCCAGGTTGGCCTGGAGGCACGGGTCGCGCAACGCAGCCACGAGCTGGAGCTGGCCAGCCAGGCCCTGAGCAAGAGCGAGGCGCGCCTGGCCCTCGCGCTCAAGGCCAGTGAGCTGGGGTTGTGGGACTGGAATCTGCAAACCGACGAAGTCCACCACACCCAGCTCAAGGAATTGTTCGGCCTGGAGCCCGAGTACGTCACGGCAATGCTCAGCCATCTCACCCCGCGCTTGCATCCCCAGGACCTGCCGGCCCTCAAGCGGGCCCTCGTCGAGCACCTCAAGGGCCGCAGCGAGGATTACCAGATCGAGTACCGCGTGCGTCACGGCGACGGTCACTGGGTCTGGATCGAAGACCGTGGCCGGGCCGTGGAGCGCAGCGCTGGCGGTCGGGTGTTGCGCATGGTCGGCACGCGGCGAAACATCAGCGCTACCAAGGAGCAGGAGCAACAGCGGCAACTGGCGGCCACGGTGTTCGAGGCCGCCAGCGAAGGCATCGTGATTTTCGATCCGGGCTTCGTGCTGCTGGCCGCGAACCAGGCCTTCACCCGGGTGACCGGCTTCAGCATCGACGACATACTCGGCCGCAATGTGGTGGATCTGCCATGCAGTCGCGACGCACGCCGGCACTACCCGGTCATCCGCCAGTCGCTCAAGCAACATGGCACCTGGCAGGGCGAACTGGTGGAAGCGCGGGCCAACGGCGAGCTGTATCCGCAGTGGCTGCACCTGAACGTGGTGCGTGATGCCCGGGGCAATGTCAGCCATATCGTCGGCTTCTTTGCCGATCTTTCAGCGCGGCGCGAATCCGAAGAGCGGATGCGCTACCTGACTCACTACGACGAATTGACCGGGCTGGCGAACCGTTCACTGTTTCGCGAACGCTTGCAGGAAGCGCATCAGCGGGTACGCCAGGGTGGACGGCGCAGCCTGGCGCTGCTGCACATCGATCTGGACCGCTTCAAATTGCTCAACGACAGCCTGGGTCACGACATCGCCGACCAGTTGCTGCAGAAAATGGCCCGTCGCCTGATCAATGCGCTGCCCGAGGCCGACACCATTGCCCGCTTGTCCGGCGATGAGTTCGGCGTACTGTTCGATGCCTATGGCAATCTCTCCAGCCTGGCGCGGGTCGCCACGCGGCTGTCGGCCAAGTTGCGCTTGCCGCTGACCATCGAAGGCCATGAGCTGGTGGTCAGCGCGTCCATTGGCATCAGCCTGCTGCCCGACAATGCGCGGGAAGTCTCCGCACTGGTCAGCCAGGCGAACATGGCCATGCAACATGCCAAGCACTTGGGCGGCAACAACTTCCAGTTCTACACCGACAGCCTCCAGGCCAGCACCCTGGAGCGCCTGCAGTTGGAGAACCAGCTGCGCAAGGCCCTTGAAGAGCAGCAACTGAAGGTCTTCTATCAACCCAAATTGTGCCTGGCCACCGGCCGCCTGAATGCCGCGGAGGCGTTGGTGCGCTGGGACCATCCAGCCATGGGGCGGGTCCCGCCGGGCGACTTCATCGGGCTGGCCGAGGAAACCGGGCTGATCGGGCCGATTGGCGAGTTCGTGTTGCGCCAGGCGTGCTGGCAGGCGTGTGAATGGCAGCGCCAGGGGCTCGCGCCGATCAGGGTATCGGTCAACCTGTCGGTGCATCAGTTGCGCCAGGGCAAGTTGGTCAGCCTGGTACGGCAGGTGCTGGAGGAAACCGGGCTGGAGCCTCGGTATCTGGAGCTGGAACTGACCGAGAGCCAATTGCTCGACAGCGTCGAACATATCATCGCTACGTTCCAGCAACTGCGCGACCTGGGCGTGACGCTGGCGATCGACGACTTTGGCACGGGCTATTCGTCCTTAAGCTATCTCAAGCGGATTCCCGTGGACTACGTGAAGATCGATCAGGCCTTCATTCGCGGGTTGGGGGAGGGCAGTGAGGATGCGGCGATCACCCGGGCAATCATCGCCATGGCACATGGCTTGTCGTTGAAGGTAGTGGCCGAAGGCGTGGAGCGGGAAGATCAGTTGGCGTTTCTCAGGAACGAGCAGTGCGATGAGGTGCAGGGCTACCTGATCAGCCAGCCGATCGAGGCGCAAGGGCTTGGGGACTTGTTGAGGGCTCAGCACTGATTGTACGGGGAACTTCCCACCAACCCTTTATTAAGTTGGCGGGAAGTCAGGAAGCGCTGTTTTTTAATCGGTAATCAGAACGTTATCGATATGGTGCAATAATTCGCCTTCGTAGAAAATACTGACGCCGGTTACATTGGAATTGCCACTGACTTTATATTCGACAGGTTTGTCGGTAATGACTTGCAAGTGCATGCCGTCAGAAGTTTCAAGTTTTAACTCCAGGCGCAGGTCGAAGGACTTGTCTTGTACCAGGCTGCGCTCCAGCTTCGGTGTAACGCCGGCGTGGGGCACGGTAACGGTGCCGTTGGTACGGAAGAAAGCGTCGCCGGGCATGCGGTTGATGTGTGCGGTCCAGTCTTTGGTTTTAATGTTCATGGTGTCACTCCTTTGAGAATGTATTGGCTTCCTGCGGACTCAATATAACCATCCGACCAAGAATGAGAAATCACCCAGGCTGTTTCATTTGTAAGTTGATTTATTCGGGGTTTAATCGACGCAGTAAACTTCCAGGCCAATACAGTAACTTGCAACTAGACAGTTGACCGTTAACCGCGTGAGCGACGGTCGGCAGCGCAGGGGCGGGCGGAACCGCCGCCAGGCGATCGCACGGCGCCACGCGCAGGTGGCTACATCAGGGATCTTCGGCTAAAACAAAGGCGCAGCGCGGTGATTCAGTTACGTTTAGGGCAGGCAAAAAGCCGATTCTTGTAGTATAACTACAAGCTTGCTACATCCCGGCACCTGCCAATAACAAGAGTCCAGCCCTTTGAACCTGTTGCAACACATCGCCCAGTCACGCCACCTGCTGCGCAAATCGGAGCTGAAGGTCGCCGATCACGTGCTGCTCGACCCTGCGGCCGTCATGCACAGCTCCATGGCAGACCTTGCCCACAGCGTAGGCATCAGCGAACCGACCATCGTGCGCTTCTGCCGGGCCATCGGCTGCTCGGGGTTCCAGGACCTGAAACTGAAGCTGGCGCAAAGCCTCGCGGCCGGTGCCAGCTTCGGCCAGTTTGCGATCCACGAAGACGATTCGGTCGCCGACTACAGCCTGAAAATCTTCGACACCACCCTCCACACCTTGATGGAGGTGCGCGAGAAGCTCGACCCTGTGGCCTTGCAGAAAGCCGTCACGGCGATGTCCCAGGCCCAGCGCGTGGAGTTTTATGGCTTCGGCGCGTCAGGCGCGGTGGCCGCCGATGCCCAGCACAAGTTTTTCCGGCTGCTGCTGACGGCGGCGGCCTATTCCGATCCGCACATGCAGGCGATGTCGGCCGTGACCTTGAAACCCACCGACGTTGCTATCTGCATCTCGCAGTCGGGACGCTCCAAGGACTTGCTGATCACCGCCAACCTGGTGCGCGAGAGCGGCGCTTCGCTGATCACCTTGTGCCCGAGCCAGACGCCCCTGGCGGAACTCTCCACGGTGAACCTGGCAATCGACGTGCACGAAGACACCGAAATCTACACCCCGTTGACCTCGCGCATCGCCCACCTGGTGGTGATCGACGTGTTGGCGATGGGCGTTGCCATGGCCCGCGGGCCGAGCCTGGTCAACCATCTCAAGAGCGTGAAGCGCAGTTTGCGCAGCCTGCGTTTGTCGCCCAAGTCGGTGAAGGCGCTGGATGACTGAGTTCTGAGGGCCGAAGCTTCTGTGGCCAGGCGCAGGCGTGCTCACCACAGGGCGGTGGTCGCTCCGAATTCATTGTTCTGTCATCCACGCGCCGCCAAACGGTCATCCCGTGCCTGCATCGTAAAGCTCCCGTATACGTCTTGGGAGTCTCGATATGACCCAGTCCTACGAAGAACGCAGCGCCGTCAAAACCCGTCGTCAGCAAGAAGACCAGCGCCGCATGGCGTTTCGTCGTGCGATCGAAGACCGCTACGAACAGCGCCAGCTCCTGGCTGAAATCAGCGAATTCCCTGACGCCGCAGAATTCAATTACTGGCAGGCAACGCCGGCGGCTTCCCGTCGAAACGCTCAACCAGGGCGCTGATCTGAGCGCGTTCGCCGCGCACGAACGCCAGGAAGGCGTGCGCCACGGGTGACAGGCGTTTAGCCCGGGCCTGCACCAGGCACCAACTGCGGTACAGCGGCAGTTCCTCCACCGGCAGCTCGACGAGTGCGCCGGACGACAGTTCCCGGCTCACGGCGTGGCGCGTCAACAGCGCCACGCCCAGCCCGGCCACCACGCATTCGCGCTGAGCCTCGGCCGAAGCGACCTCCAGCGTCTGGGTGAAATGCACCCGCTTTTCCTTGAAGTATTCCTCGCAAGCCAGCCGTGTGCCTGAGCCCGGCTCGCGCAGCAGCAGTGTGTAGGGCTCCAGGTCCTGCAGGCGCAGGGGGCCCATGTGGCACAGCGGATGGTCCGGGGGCGCGACGGCGACAATCGGGTTGTTGAGGAACGGCAGGAACTCCAGGCCCATGTCCTGGGGCACCATGGACATGATCACCACGTCGTCGCGGTTGTCTGAAAGCCGCCGGATGACCTGGCCGCGATTGACTACCGTGAGGCTCAGGTTGACCTCCGGGTGCTGGCGCTTGAACGCGGCGAACAGGTGCGGGACGAAGTATTTGGCGCTGGACTCCACCGCCAGCTTCAACTGGCCTTGCAGCGAACCCTGCATGTCCGACAGCTGCATGTCGAGGTTTTCCAGGCGCCCGAAGATGTCCCGGCTGGCGCGTTGCAAGGCTTCGGCGGCTTCGGTCATGTAGAGTTTTTTGCCGACGTACTCGAACAGCGGCTGGCCGATCAGCTCTTCCAGGGATCGAATCTGTAGGCTGACGGCCGGTTGTGTGAGAGACATTTCGTCGGCAGCCCGGCTGTAGGACCTCAGGTCGCACACCTCATTGAAAATCTGCAACTGACGCAATGTCATACGCATCAATGACTTACGCATTTTCTAAATACTCGGGGGCAAGGCGGATAGTGCAACTATAAGTCTTTGCTTATGCGTGACCCAATAAATATTCATTTTTGTTAATCAACGCTCGGGACTAGTGTGGAGCTGCGACCAATTGTTACATCTGGTCACGCGTCGGCCTGGGACCCAGGCCGTGGTATCACCGGCTCAAGGGAACCTCCAATTGATAACAAAGATCCTGATCGCCAACCGTGGTGAGATTGCCGTCCGAATCGTGCGCGCTTGCGCCGAGATGGGCATTCGCTCGGTCGCGGTCTACTCCGACGCAGACCGCCATGCGTTGCACGTCAAGCGTGCGGACGAGGCCCACAGCATCGGCGCCGATCCGCTGGCCGGTTACCTCAACCCGCGCAAGTTGGTGAACCTGGCGGTGGAAACCGGCTGCGATGCGCTGCACCCCGGCTACGGTTTTCTCTCGGAAAACGCCGAACTGGCAGACATCTGCGCCGAACGCGGAATCAAATTCATCGGCCCGGCGGCGGAAGTCATTCGCCGCATGGGCGACAAGACCGAAGCACGCCGCAGCATGATCAAGGCCGGTGTGCCGGTCACGCCAGGCACCGAAGGCAACGTGTCGGGCATCGAGGAAGCGCTCAGCGAAGGAGACCGCATCGGTTACCCGGTGATGCTCAAGGCCACGTCCGGTGGCGGCGGGCGCGGTATCCGTCGTTGCAACAGCCGCGAAGAACTCGAACAGGCGTTCCCGCGGGTGATCTCCGAAGCCACCAAGGCGTTCGGATCGGCGGAAGTGTTCCTGGAAAAGTGCATCGTCAACCCCAAGCACATCGAGGCGCAGATCCTCGGTGACAGCTTCGGCAACGTGGTGCACCTGTTCGAGCGTGACTGCTCGATCCAGCGCCGCAACCAGAAGCTGATCGAAATCGCCCCGAGCCCGCAACTGACCCCCGAGCAGCGCGCCTACATCGGCGACCTGTCGGTACGCGCCGCCAAGGCCGTAGGCTACGAGAATGCCGGCACCGTGGAGTTCCTGCTCGCCGAGGGCGAGGTGTACTTCATGGAGATGAACACCCGGGTGCAGGTCGAACACACCATCACCGAAGAGATCACCGGCATCGACATCGTGCGCGAGCAGATCCGCATCGCGTCCGGGTTGCCGCTGTCGGTCAAGCAGGAAGACATCCAGCACCGCGGCTTTGCGTTGCAGTTTCGTATCAATGCCGAGGACCCGAAGAACAACTTCCTGCCCAGCTTCGGCAAGATCACCCGTTACTACGCCCCCGGCGGCCCCGGCGTGCGCACCGACACGGCGATCTATACCGGCTACACCATTCCGCCGTTCTACGATTCGATGTGCCTGAAACTGGTGGTCTGGGCATTGACCTGGGAAGAAGCGATGGACCGAGGCCTGCGGGCCCTGGATGACATGCGTCTGCAGGGGGTCAAGACCACCGCGGCGTACTACCAGGAGATCCTGCGCAATCCGGAATTCCGCAGCGGCCAGTTCAATACCAGCTTCGTCGAAAGCCATCCTGAACTGACCAACTACTCGATCAAGCGCAAACCCGAAGAGCTGGCCCTGGCCATCGCCGCCGCCATTGCCGCCCACGCAGGCCTGTAAGGAATCATGACAATGTCCAAGAAGATCCACGTTACCGACACAATCCTGCGCGACGCTCACCAATCGCTGCTTGCCACCCGCATGCGCACCGAAGACATGCTGCCGATCTGCGACAAGCTCGACAAAGTCGGCTATTGGTCGCTGGAAGTCTGGGGCGGTGCCACCTTCGACGCCTGCGTACGCTTCCTCAAGGAAGACCCGTGGGAGCGCCTGCGCCAATTGCGCGCGGCCTTGCCCAACACCCGCCTGCAAATGCTGCTGCGCGGCCAGAACCTGCTGGGTTACCGCCATTACAGCGATGACGTGGTCAAGGCGTTCGTTGCCAAGGCCGCCGTCAACGGCATCGATGTGTTCCGCATTTTCGACGCGATGAACGACGTGCGTAACCTGCGGGTGGCCATCGAGGCGGTGAAAGCCGCTGGCAAGCACGCCCAGGGCACCATCGCCTACACCACCAGCCCGGTGCACACCATCGAGGCCTTCGTGGCCCAGGCCAAGCAAATGGAAGCCATGGGTTGCGACTCGGTGGCGATCAAGGACATGGCCGGTCTGCTGACCCCGTTCGCCACCGGCGAGCTGGTCAAGGCGCTCAAGAGCGAGCAGTCGTTGCCAGTGTTCATCCACTCCCACGACACCGCCGGCCTGGCTGCGATGTGCCAGCTCAAGGCGGTGGAAAACGGCGCCGACCATATCGATACCGCGATCTCCAGCTTCGCCTGGGGCACCAGCCATCCGGGCACCGAATCGATGGTCGCGGCCCTTAAGGGCAGCGAATTCGACACCGGCCTGGACCTGGAGCTGTTGCAGGAGATCGGTCTGTACTTCTACGCCGTGCGCAAGAAGTACCACCAGTTCGAAAGCGAGTTCACCGCCGTGGACACTCGCGTGCAGGTCAACCAGGTGCCGGGCGGGATGATTTCCAACCTGGCCAACCAGTTGAAAGAGCAAGGCGCGTTGAACCGTATGAACGAAGTGCTGGCGGAGATCCCGCGGGTGCGTGAAGACCTTGGCTTCCCGCCGCTGGTGACCCCGACCTCGCAGATCGTCGGTACCCAGGCGTTCTTCAACGTGTTGGCCGGTGAGCGCTACAAGACCATCACCAACGAAGTGAAGCTGTACCTGCAGGGCGGCTACGGCAAGGCACCGGGGGCGGTGAACGAGAAGTTGCGCCGCCAGGCCATCGGCAGCGAAGACGTGATCGATGTGCGCCCGGCCGACCTGCTCAAGCCGGAAATGACCAAGCTGCGGGGCGAGATCGGCGCGCTGGCCAAGTCCGAAGAGGACGTGCTGACCTACGCCATGTTCCCGGACATCGGCCGCAAGTTCCTCGAAGAGCGCGAAGCCGGCAGTCTGACGCCCGAGGTCCTGCTGCCCATTCCTGAAGCGGGCAGCGTGGGCTCGGTCGGCGGCGAAGGCGTACCGACCGAGTTCGTCATCGACGTCCACGGCGAAACCTACCGTGTGGACATCACCGGTGTCGGCGTGAAGGCCGAAGGCAAGCGCCACTTCTACCTGTCCATCGACGGCATGCCGGAAGAAGTTGTGTTCGAACCGCTCAACGAGTTTGTCGGCGGTGGCGGCAGCAAGCGCAATCAAGTCACCGCGCCAGGCCACGTCAGCACCACCATGCCGGGCAACATCGTCGATGTGCTGGTCAAGGAAGGTGATGTGGTCAAGGCCGGTCAAGCCGTACTGATCACCGAAGCCATGAAAATGGAAACCGAAGTGCAGGCGGCCATCGCCGGCAAGGTCACCGCCATTCATGTGGCCAAGGGCGACCGGGTCAATCCGGGCGAGATCCTGATCGAGATCGAAGGCTGAGTTAACAGCCTCGATCCAGCGTTTTAACCTCGGGGGGGCATGGGCTCCCCTTTTTTTTGCCTGGATTTTTCGCGGCCCCCTGTGGGAGCGAGCTTGCTCGCGAAGGCGGTGTGACAGCCACCACAAATGTCGGATGTACCGACGCTTTCGCGAGCAAGCCCGCTCCCACAAAGATTGCGGCGCTGTCACTAAGCTAGTCAGAACATCATTCGCCATTGCCCCATTACTGCACCGTTGCGGTTGTCCTGGCCGGTTTCACCCTTGTAGCTGAGCCCCACTGTGTGGCGTGGCGAAACCGTCAGGTCCAGCCCTGCTTCCAGGAGCAGGCTATCGCGGTCCAGCTCGATGCCGTCGACGGTGTAGGTCTTGCCGCCACCGACCAGGCGTTGGCGGGAGTGGCCGCGCAGGTCGCCATAGGTGTGCTTCCAGCCGACGCTCAGGCGGGGTGTCAGTCGCGCGCCCTGGTCAAGCACGAAGGGGCGGGTCAGGTGCAGGCCCAGGTCACTGTTGTAATGGTCTTGGGCCTGGCGCTCGTAATGCAGCGCGGCATCACCACCTTTCTCCCTGAAGTCATCGCGTTGGTAGCGCTGGTAGCCCACTTGGACATAGGGCTCGACATCGAAATGGCCGACATCCAGGTTGTAGCCGACTTGCCCAAAGACCTGCTGTGTCGTGGCATCGTAACGCCCCTTGAGGCGATCGCTGAAACCGTTGAAGTCAACATGGCGCTTGGTGCCGCCGTCGTGGCTGCCATACACCGCGCCCAGGCGCAGCGCCAGCGGTCCGTCCTGACGCAGGGCGTAGGCGCCCACGTGCCAGCTGTCGAGCCGGCCATCGAATCGATGACCGTCCAGCCGCGTCTCGCTCTTGCCACCGGCGATTCCCAGCCGCCAAGTCGGGCTGATTGCCCAATCGGTCCCCAACAGCACGCCTGTAGTCGAATGCTTCAGGGCGAAGTCATCCAGGTGCTTGCCAATGCGCCCGCTGTTGCCAATGGCCTGGATCCAGACCTGACCGTTGCCATCGGTGCCTTGCAGAGTGTTCTGGCCCATGGCCGCGAGCATCCCGGTGCTGATGGGAGCGATGCTGCTCAGGGTGGCGCTGCCCAGGTCGGCCGCGTCATAGCCCGCCAACTGATCGATGGCGTCGGCAGCGATCGTCAGGTTGGTACCGAGCAGGGCGTTGATGGCGGTGTTGAGTTTTGACTCCGGGGTGTCTGTCTGTGCTGGGTCGACGGAGGCTTGAGCGATGGGTTGCAGGGGGGCGACAAGCGGATCTGCCGTTGTTGCTGTTTCCGGCTGGACCGCCGCCTGGGCAACGCTGGGCACTGCGGTAGGCTCGGGTGCTGTCGGTTTGACCTGCTGCAGGTCTTCAATAGCCTCCACAAACGATTGCCCGTTTTCAGTCGTCACCACCTGCGTGACCGGTACGTCGTTGCGGGCATAGGTCAGGCTGACTTGGGTTTCGGCAGAGTAGTCAGGTGTCACCGTCATGAATGCCAGGTCGCTGTCTACCTTTGCGAATTTCCCCACGACCTGCTTCGCATCGATCACCACATGCTGGCTGCTGCCCACGTATTCGCCCGGTGCGGTGACGACCTTCAGGGTCGCGTTGCCCAGTGTCGCGACACCACCGACCTTGATCGTGGCGCTGCCACCCTCGGTGTTGACGCCATAGACCAGGGTTGCGCTCTTCGACAGCGCCAGGTTCCTGGTAACCGTTGGGGCGCCGTTCTGCGGGTTGACCACCAGCTCACCCGCTACGTTCAGCGATTCGACCGTTCCGGCGCCGCTGAACCTGCCTTTGGCCTTCACGAACACAGGCCCCTCCACAGTGCCTGAGTTATCAAACTTGCCCAGCACCTGTACCTCGCCGCCCATATGCCCGGTGTTGATCAGGCTGGCTTTCGGCTCGATCAGGCTTTTGCCGTCGAACCTCACGGCGTTCGTCCATTCCCCTTGTCTGGCATGCAAGTCCTGGAAGTTTCGGACTTCGTCCAGCAGGCCACCCGCGCCGGTATCCAGTTGCAAGACGTTGATGCCGCCTCCACCCTCGATCGGGCCGATGAGTTTGCCGCCGTCGCTCACGATGACCAGATCGTCGTCGTCGCCTTTTTCCAGTGTGACATCCTGGGTGATCTTGTCGCGCTGGATGAGCGGCGCATGGGCGAAGGCCTTGAGGCGAGCCTGCATCTGGGCGGCGGTTTCTGAGGCTGGCGACGCAACGCCTTTGGCGGTTGATTGAGCCATTGAAACGTCGGCGTGGCCGAGCGCCAGGGCAATCGCCAGCGCAAGGCAGTGGGGAGCGTACAAAGGTTGGATAGGCATCGGTGTGGACCCTCATGAACAGAGTCCACACTGTAAAAACGCAGCCCGAAGCGTGATGCCAGCCAACTCCGAGTCAGGAGCAAGACACACCGGATGAAATCTGTAGGCCACTCATAAAGCCATTTACGCATTTGCGCATTGGCCTCCAGGATCCGCAGCTTTGCCCTACAGCATCCTCGGATCCATCGGTTTGACCCGCCGCGCAACGTCAACCGCGCTTGAGATACGCCTTCCCATAATGCCGTTCCATCCGCGCCTGGATCAGTTCCAGCGCGATGGACATCAGCCAGTAGATGATCGCTGCCGTGGTGAGCATTTCGATGTAGCGATAACTGGAGCGCCCGTAGGACTGCGCCAGGAACATCACTTCCCAGACGCCCATCACCGAGATCAGGGAGGAGTCCTTGAGCATGGAGATGAACTGGTTGGTGGTGGGCGGGATGATGGTGCGCATGGCTTGGGGCAGGGTGACGCGCCAGAACATCACGGTTTCACTCAAGCCCAGCGCCAGGGACGCTTCGCGCTGGCCGTGGGGAACGCCCACGATGCCGGCGCGGAAGATTTCGCTCAGGTAGGCGCCGTAGTTCAGCGACAGGGCGATGATCCCGGCGGTGACGGCGCCGGGCACCACGCCCAGTTGTGGCAGGCCCAGGTAAATCAGCAGGATCTGGATCAGCAGCGGCGTGCCACGAAAGAACGACGCATAGAAACTGGCGATGCCGAACGCCACCGCACTGCTGGACAGGCGCGCCAGGGCGGTGATGAAGCCGAGCAACGACGAGGCGACGATCGAACACAGGCACAGAAACAGCGTCAGCACCGCCCCTTGCAGGAAACCGTTGGGGGCCAGGTGCAGCCCCAGCAGGTTCGGCAGTTTGTCGAGGATGATGGAAAACTTCAGGTCGAAGCTCAGGAAGAAGCTTGCGAACAGCACCAGCATCGTGGCCCAGGTCAGGTATAGCCGGGTGCGGAAACCGAAGATTTTCTGCAGACGCGACTCGGCCACCGGTTGCGGTGGCCGAGAAGGGGACGGGAAAGAGGTCATTGAGTGATGTCGGCGCCGATCCATTTCTGCGAGAGTTTGCTCAAGGTGCCGTCCTGTTTCAACTGGGTGAAGACTTCACGCACCTTGGCGTCCCACTGGGCATCGCCTTTTTCGATGGCCACCGAGTTCGGTTCGGCGTACAGCGCTTCGCCGGCCAGTTTGAAGCGCTTGTCCTGCGTCAGGCGTGGCTGTGCGGTCACCAGGTTGGTCAGCACCGCGTCCAAGCGCACGCCGGCACCCAGGCCCAGGTCCTGGAACGCGACGTTGTCGGTGTCGTACGGGGCGATCTGGACATTGTCGAAGGGGTAGCTCAACTGGGTGTCTTCGGCGCCTTCGATCACCAGGTTCTTGTTTAGGTAGCTTTCGTAGCTGGAGGCGCTGGTGAGGCCGACTTTCTTGCCGCTCAGGTCCTTGGCGCCATGGATGCTGTCGTCCTTGGCGTTGACCACGATCACCGCCGGCGAAGCGTAGTACTGCACCGGGAAGTCGAACACTTCGGCGCGCGCCTTGCTCGGGGTCATGGAGCAGATGCAGATGTCATACCGGCCGCTCCAGTGTCCGGCCGCGATCACGTCCCAGGACGGTGTTTCCAGGCGCAGCTTCACGCCCAGTTTCTCGGCCACGGCCTTGGCGACGTCCACGTCGAAACCGTCGAGCTGGTTCTGTTCGTTCAGGAACGAGAAGGGTGGATAGCTTTCCATCAACACGCCGACCAGCTCTTTTTTCTGTTCGATGCGGTCCAGGGTGGCGCCGGCGAACGCCTGCGATGAAGCGGCCAGTAAGGTCAGGCCCAGGGCCAACAAAGGTTGAAGTTTCATGTGCAGTCCCGGGTAAAAAATAAGTTGTGGTCAGCCGATGGCTGCGTATTAAATAGTTATAAGAACAACTCCGGTAGTGAGTATTTTTCATAAGCTTATGAGTGAATCGCATATGGGCGCAGCAACGACAGTCATTCTCGATGGCGGCATGGGCCGCGAACTGCAACGCCGGGGCGCACCGTTCCGCCAGCCGGAGTGGTCGGCGCTGGCCTTGAGCGAAGCACCCGAGGCCGTGGAGGCCGTGCACGCGGCCTACATCGCCAGCGGCGCCAACGTGATCACCAGTAACAGCTACGCGGTGGTGCCGTTTCACATCGGCGAGGCGCGTTTCGCCGCCGAAGGCCAGGCGTTGGCCGCGTTGGCGGGGGCGTTGGCGCAACGGGCCGTGCTGGCATCCGGCAAAGCGGTGCGGGTGGCCGGCTCGCTGCCACCGTTGTTCGGTTCCTATCGGCCCGACCTGTTCGACGCCTCCCGTGCCAGCGAGCTGCTGACGCCCCTGGTCACCGGTCTGGCGCCCCATGTCGACCTGTGGCTGGCCGAGACCCAGAGTTCCACGGTCGAGGCGCGGGCGATCCACGCCGGGCTGCCGAAGGACGGCAAGCCGTTCTGGCTGTCGTTTACCTTGAAAGATGAAGACACCGACGAAGTGCCGCGCCTGCGTTCCGGTGAGCCGGTGGCGGAGGCCGCGGCGGTCGCGGCCGAACTGGGTGTCCAGGCACTGCTGTTCAACTGCAGCCAGCCGGAAGTGATCGGGGCGGCGATCGATGCCGCCCGTGAGACCTTCGAGCGCCTCGGGGTGGCGATCAACATGGGTGCCTACGCCAACGCCTTTCCGCCGCAACCGAAAGAAGCCACCGCCAATGACGGTCTGGACCCGCTGCGCGACGACCTCGATCCGCCGGGCTACCTGCAATGGGCGGCAGACTGGCAGAAACGTGGGGCCAGTCATCTGGGCGGCTGCTGCGGGATCGGCCCGGAGCACATTGCGGTGTTGGCGCAAAAGCTGGCCTGAGCTTTGCCCCCCATCCTCTGTGGGAGCGAGCTTGCTCGCGAAGAACAATAACGCGCAGCCTTTGTCAGGCCGCGCCGGCCGCTTCGCGAGCAAGCCTGCACCCACAGTGGGTCTTGCAAAGGTCATATCAGCTTACGCTTGCCTCCCGGTTCAGCCGCCCCCCATACATATGTACGCCATGGCGGCTCGAACAGCGCGATAGGGTCCGGACTCTTCAATCAGAACCGGATCCTTCAGATGTCGATTTTTCCCAACGATGAGCCGGGCAGTGCGTCGCCTGGCCCCCGGTCGGACGCGACCGACGCCCAGGCAAGGGAGCAACTCAGGCAGTTGGACCTGCTGGACACCCACCAAATACAGCTGGCCCGTTTGTTCGCCGCCGTTCCCACCTTCGACACTGTCATCGCAAACCTGCTGGTCAGCTTGCTCAAGGCCAGGATTGCCCCACAGACCTTTCGCCCCTCGTTGCTGGCGAACCTGGAGCCGGATCACTGCTATGTGAACCGCTTCACCACGAGCCCGAGCGGTGAGCGCACCCTCACGTCATCAGAGCGTTTCACCCAGGTGCTGCGCAACAGCCTGCTGACCGACACGGCACCTGCCTTCGCCAACGGTGGCGTCGGTTTTTTCACCCGCCCCGGTTCCCTTGAGGAGGGCGACAGCCTCTTTGCCGGCGCACTGGACGGGCCTACGCTGCGGGCCCTGGAGACGGTGTTCCATATCGCCCACCCGCCCACGAACGAGCAGGTGAAACGTGAGTTCCGTGACGAACTGGCGCGCTTTCGCCAGCGCCAGAACTGGGAAGCGTCCCTGGGCGTGACGGCCTCGTCCACCACGCAAGCCGCCCTGGCGCAATTGTTGTGCCGACGTTTCCTGCACCTGTTCGACCTGTACAAGGCCGATCGGGATCCTGTCGCCCAGCCCAGCCACAGTGCGCGAATCCAGCAAAGCGATGACGACCGTTTGCTGGACCTCATCATCACCCACCCGTCCCAGGCCGACAGAAGCCGCTTGTCGCGAGCCCCCGTGCCTCATGTCTACGCGGTCATGCTCGACCACGGCGCGGCGCAGCCGAAAAAGTGGCCGGCGGCGATGGTGATCAGGTTTACCGACCGACCATCGCTGTTCCTGTATTCCCTGGAGCGAGGGCTTCAGCGCTTCGAGGCATTCCAGGACCTGGTCAGCCGCGTACGTCCCTTTCTTGACGGCCAGGAACGCAGGATCCAGGACATTTCCACCGAACTGTCCGGGCACGTTTTCGAGGTGGCGGCCGCGGACCTGTTGCAGATGCAAGGCGCAGCGCTGGAAAAGGTTTTGGACGCGCCGGCGAACGCCACGGTGGCGGTGAGTGACTTTGCACGGCTCACCGAAGATGCCCTTGGCCTGCCATCGTTGTCGTTGGCCGGGCCACTGGCGGCCCGCCAGGAAGCCTTGATAGAGAGGCAGCGTCCCGCTTTCTACAAGCGCGCGACACCGGCCGAGCAGGCCCACTATCGTCGTCTCGAAACCCAGGTGTTCGACGCCGTCTACGCCTTGGGCAGCGATGTGCCGACGTTGGTGCAATTCACGCGACAGAAGATCAAGCAGTACCTGCGGCAAACCCTCCACCCGCGCATCGACGTGGACCCGGACCGGACGCAGGTCAGGCTGTCTTATGGCGACAAGGCCAACCCGAGGCAGTCGCGCACCAGCAGTCTGACTCAGTTGATGCTCGACAATCTGCGAGCGCCGCAATACCCGAACGCCATGCGCGAAGTGCTGGCGGTCTACCTGATCGACCGCCATGGCCAGCGCATCCGACACCCGGACAGCGGCTTCTCGATCACCGTGACCGGGCCCGAGCTGGCCAGCATGGCGACGAGCATCGACGCCGGTGGCAACTATGAAATCCTGTTGCGCCAGCGCATGAATGAACCACGCTACAAGGCGGCCTGGCAGGCGGCGTACCGGGCCAGCCTGGCGTTCAAGGGCTATGAGGCATCGCTTCAGGGCGACGCCGTGTTCAAGGCCAAGGTGATCGACCCGGTCGCCAAGCCCGCCCATCCGCGAAAGTTGCTGGCCAGTTGGCTGGAGGCGGTCCTGCAATCACCCACGGTTGCCGAGCGGGCCTGGGTGGGTGGACGCAGGGTTCATGTCCATGGGCTGCTCCTGGGTGGCAGCGTTGATGGGCAGGGCAACGCGCCGCGCAATGCCCTGAGCATCGACGGTGCGCTGATCTTTTCAGACCAGGCCGGGCCTGACATCAAGGGCACCGTGGGCGTGTATTTGCCAGACAGCCCCGAGGGCAATGACCTGCATGAGTTTGCCGATCTGAGCGATGGCATTACCGGGCTGCTGCAACAGGAAGAATGGCGCACCTATTTCCGCTCGCGCATCTCCGCCCTCGATCAAGAGCAGGTCAAGCGCGCCTTGGGGCAGCACCGCGGTCGGCCCCTGATCCGTGGCTGGCTGATCAGCGGTGACTGGCTTGAGAACTTTCACCGCGCCCACGTCAATTTCCAAAGCGCCTATGCGGACCACCGCTCCAACAGCAACCGGGACATCGGGCTGCAAACCACTGCGCGGCTGGTGATGATGGCGGTTGAAATCGTCATGGACCTGGCCGGCCTGCTGTTGATCCCCGGTTTTCAGATGCTGGCCCGTGCCGTCAGGACCGGCTTGCTGGTGCTCAAGACCGGTGCCGTGCCCACCAACACTACGACGCTGGCGTTTGTCCATGCGGTGGCCAACACCCGTAAGACAACCGGCCTCGGTGGCGTGAGCTTCAATGTGCGAGGGGGCTCCTCGTTCCTGGCAGTTACGGCCCGTCAGAACCAGGCTGGCGCGCCGTTTGGCCTGCCCCTCGAAACAGCGCTTTATCGTCGCTATGCGGTGGCGGACACCACGGTGCTGCGCGGGGTTTCCGCCGATGCCCGGGGCTTCTATCGCCCCGCGATCACCGACAGCGCCACGGGGAGCGTCGCGCGCCGGGTGTATGTGCAGCAACCCGACGGCGTGGTGTTCCGGGTGCACGACCATACGCCGCTCGGGGCCATCGAGGCGACCATCGTCGACCCGGTTTCAGGGTCGAACATCCGCGCCAGTGGCGTGATGAGAAGCACGGTGGCCCGCGCGCCTGATGGGCAGTGGCATGCCGTGGGCTTTGGCCTGGGCGGAGGGGGCAAACGCCCTAGCGGAGGACCTCCCCAACCGGGCCCGTCAGCCCCTAAGCAACCTTCGACATCGCTTCGCGCCGTGGCCAACCTGATCCGCACGCCCAACGCGTGGGACGTGGAGATCATGGACCTGGTCCCGTCACTCATCACCCGCCTTCCAAGCTGGCCACAAAATCGCAGCCTGTTGATCATCGATCAACGACCAGGGCAACGGGACTGGTCGATCCGCTTTACCCCAGGCCAGGTTGAAAGCGGCTATCCGACTGGCACGCATCCGCTGCGGTCCGACACGGACGTCGTGCTGATCCGCACCGGTGAAAACCACTACTCGCTGCGATTGGCGGGCGACACCGACGTCACCTTCGATCCGGACGGCAACTGCTTCTTCAATGCCGTTGCCCGGGGGTTGAACGAGGGCCAGTCGCCACAAACCTTCTCGATGCAGCGCCTGCGCAATGAAACCGCCGCTTACATCGAACGCCACCCGGAGATGGGCCAGTACCTGATAGCGCCGCCCACCGGCCTGCAGCAAGCGCTCGCTGACAATGCCCGTTCGCTGGAACATCTGATGGGCAAGGCCGCGGTCTTTGATGTGAGCCAGATTGTCTACGGCACGGGTAACCCGCATAACCTGTTTCAACCGCTGGTGAATTTTCTCAAGCTGTATGCCGACGACGTGGCGCGTCGAACATTGAACAACGCCTGGAACGCCGACCTGCCACCGGAGGTGCTGCGACACATCGGCAGCTACCTGTCCCCGCGGGCGCCGGGTCGTCCGATACTGAGCAGCGTTCCGTACTACACGCAAACCGATCAGGCCCTGCGGACCTTCTTCGAGGACACACTACTGCCGCCCATCGAGCGCGCGGCGATTGTCGAACTGCTCAACAATGAGTACCTGATGTTCTCCCAGGATGTGGTGCACATCATGCTCGAATACGGGATCAAGGCTCGGGAACTGACCGATCATCACCCTCGTAACAGCCTGGCCTATGTGCGCTATGACGAGGCGCTGCATGGCCACCTCAACGAGACGCAACTCGACGAGGCGCTCAACGGTGCCTACCTGGTGGATAGCGAAGACTTGAAGAAGGCCAAGCGGCGCTACGAGCAAGAGACCGGCAACCCCATGGATGACGACGCGGACCTGCTGGAGCAACACATTTACTACGACCGCGCCGACGACCTGGTCGACCTGCTCACCGTGGCGCTCGAGCGATTTCCTGTGTTGCAGGCGCGGGCAAATATTCTTCTCAAATCCCCGGTGATCGCCTCCAACCTGGGCGGTCTGTTCCCCGTGAGCCTGCTTTCACAATGGATACGCACCCCGAGCATTTCCAACACGCGCCTTCAGCTGATCGGCGATTACGCCAGTGGTCACTATGACGAGCTGACGAGGTACGGTGCCATCGATATCAACTGGATGCGGCCGTTCGATGATTGGAACCTGCACAGTCTGTTCACGCATCGGCAGGCTTTGCTGGACTTTTTCGGCTTTCTCCAGGAGGTGCGGTACTTCAAGGACAGTGACCTGTCGGCGGTCGCCAGGTTGTTCGCGATGCCAGGGCAGCCGCTGTCCAACAGCCGGGTGGCGATCCTGTTCAACCGGCCGAACCTGTGGGTCTCCATTCGCTCGATGCGCGGGATTACCCGTGATGGCGCCAGGGCTATCTGGCATGACTTGATCGGGCCGCAGTTCAGCGACGACAACATCCGTTTCGCGCTGGGACGGCCAGGTTCGCTCGACAGCGAGTCGGCGCTCTCCGACGCCTTGATTGACGGTCTGGCCAATGATGAGGCCCGGGCGCACCGGCTGATCACGGAGGCCTATGCCATGAGCGACCGGCAAGCCCGGTACTTGCTCCACAACTTCGATTTTTCGGCGAGCCCTGCGGGGCAAAGCCGGCTGGATTTCGCCAGTTATGTGAGTGCCCACGGGACCATCCCGCAATGGGCCTGGCCGTACGCCCGAAGCGGCGTGACGCCCGAGGTGCTCAAGCCGTTCCTGGCCACGAGGAAGCCGCCTGAGTCCTGATTGTCCTTGATGGATCGCCACCGCGAACCGAGGCGCGGTGGCGATCCTCGTTCACTCATCACGCCGAGCGACATTGCGCCAAGCTGCGCACCTGGCCGCCTTCGCGCTGATTTTCGTCGCTGAGCCATTGTTCGAACGCCGCGCCGATCATCGGCCACTCCGAATCCAGCATGGAGTACCACGCGGTGTCGCGGTTCTGCCCCTTGACCACCATGTGCTGACGGAACACCCCTTCAAACGTGAACCCCAGCCGTTCGGCGGCATACCGGGAGCGGGCGTTGGCGTTGTTGCATTTCCATTCCAGGCGCCGATAACCCAGGGCGAAGGCTTCCCTGGCCAGCAGGTAGACCGCCTCGGTGCTTTTCGGCGAGCGCTGCATCGCGGCGCCGAATGTCACATGGCCGATCTCGATGCGGCCTTGTGCTGGAACGATGGACATCAGGCTGAGAATGCCTTGCACCTGCTCGTTGGCGCGGTCGATCACCGTGAAGAAGTAAGGGTCGAGGTGGGCGGCATGGTTGTCCAGCCAGGCATCGAACGCCTGGCGCTCGGAAAAGGGACCGTAGGGCAGGTAGTCCCAGAGCTTCGGATCGGCGCCCGGGCCTTCGAGCGCCTGCCACAAACCGTCGGCATGGCGCGCCGGGTCAAGTTTTTCCAGGCGGATGAAACGCCCTTCGATCAGTTGGGTGGACGGCGTCGGGGCGCCTTTCCAGTCGGCCAGTGAAGTCAACATGCGGCGCTCCTTACAAGGCTTTGCGAAATTGGATGAAACCGGGACGTTCGGCGATGCGCTCGTAGAGCTGGATCGCGGTGGCGTTGGTTTCATGGGTCAGCCAATGCACCTTGCAGCAGCCATCGGCCTTGGCGGTGGTGTAGACGAACTCGATCAACTGCCGACCGACGCCGGTGCCACGGCTCTGCTGGGTTACCAGCAGGTCTTGCAGGTAGCAGGAATTCTCGATGCTCCAGTTCGAGCGGTGATAAATGAAGTGCACCAGGCCGATGGCGGTGTCGTCGCGCCAGGCCAGGGCCCCGTGGGTCGGCTCGCGCTCATCGAGCAGGCGTTGCCAGGTGCTGTGGCTGACCGCCTCCGGCAGCTGTGTGTTGTAGAACGTCAGGTAGGCCTGCCACAGCGGCAGCCAGGCGGCGTGGTCGTCAGCGGTCACGGGGCGGATCTGGATGAGGCTCATGTTCACTCCTTGGGCGAAAAGACGGACATCAGGCGGGCGACATTCTGGTCCTGTGGATCGGGGCTGGCGGCGAGCCCCTGGCGTACCCCGGCGGCATCCGCCGGGCTGCGGTTCTGGCTGAGCTTGCGCTTGCCTTCCAGGCGCTGGAGGGGCAGGGCGAAGCCGACGATGGCCTTGAGCATGCTGTCGATGTACTCGGCCGGTGCATCGTCGATGCGCCATGGTTGCGTGCGCCCCGATTCATGGCGGTCGGTGAGGTCGCTGACCAGTTTGCGCAGCCGCGTCGCGTCGCTGAACACCTCGGCGCGGCCATAAGCGTGCACGGCCTGGTAGTTCCAGGTGGGCACGACCTTGCCGTGCTCGTGTTTGCCTGGGTAGAACGCCGGGCTGACGTAGGCATCGGCTCCAGCGAAGATCACCAGCGCTTCGGCGCCGGCTTCGAGGTCGCGCCATTGCGGGTTGGCCCGGGCCATGTGCCCGTAGAGGCTGCCGTTGGGCCCTTGCTGCGGTTCCAGCAGCAACGGCAGGTGGCTGGCCTGCAGGCCCTGCTCGCCGTGGGTGACCAGCAAGGCCAGGCGACATTCGGCCATCATCCCGTGCAATTGGGGCAGGTCTTCGACGGCAAAGGCTTTGGGGTTGTACATGATGATTTTCCTTGGCGAATGGGAGCATCCTAGGCAGGCTATTGGTCTGTTGTAAGAGCCACTTCAGACCAATTCGATAGGTCCATTGCGAGGGTTGTCATGAGCCACGCCGTACCGCCGCTGTCGTTCAATCCGGCCGGCATCGAGCTGGACCGCCGCCAGGGGCTCAGCCGCCAGCTCTACCAGGCGTTGCGGGCGCGGGTGCTGGACGGACGCCTGGCCAGCGGCACGCGCCTGCCGGCCAGTCGCGACCTGGCGGCGGCCTTGTCGATTTCCCGCAACAGCGTGGTACGGGCCTACGATCAGTTGTACGCCGAGGGATTCATCGAGGGGCGGGTGGGGGACGGTACCTATGTGGCGCAGTTGTCCTCGCCGGAATTGGGATGGCCGCTTCGCGAGCAAGCTCGCTCCCACAATGGAACGCGTGCCTTCGAGAAAGAGCCCGCGCCGAAAAACATATCCACAAAAGTATCCACAGGGTTGTCAACAGGCTTATCCACGGGTTTATCCACAGATTGGCTGGATTTACCTGTGCTTCCATCCAGTAAAGTTATCCACAGTGGTGGATTGGAGCGGGTCGAAAAGCACCATCTGGCCCAGCCTCCCAGCGGTCCGCCGCGGGCCTTTCGGGTGGGAGTCCCGGCGTTCGACCTGTTCCCGTTCGACGTTTGGGCCAAGCTGAACGCGGCTTTCTGGCGCAAGCCCGACCTGCAACAGCTGTGCTACGGCGACTCCCAGGGGGATGCGCGCTTGCGTGGCCTGATCGCGGCCTACCTGCGCAGCTCTCGCGGCTTGTCGTGCACCGCTGAACAAATTGTGATCACCAGTGGCGCGCAGCAGGGGATCAGCCTTTGTGCACAGTTGCTGGTGGACCCTGGCGACGTCGTGGCGGTGGAAAATCCGGGCTATCGTGCGGCCGGGCATGCGTTCTCCGTGGCCGGTGCCGATGTGAGGGGCGTAGCAGTGGATGGCGATGGCCTGGATTGCACGGCGCTCAGTGCGTTGAGCCATTGCCGGCTGGCCTACGTGACGCCGTCCCATCAATACCCGACCGGGGTCGTCATGAGCCTTGCGCGGCGCCTGGAGCTGTTGGCTTGGGCCGAACGCAACGACGGCTGGATCGTCGAGGACGACTATGACGGCGAGTACCGCTACAGCGGCGCGCCGCTGGCGCCGTTGGCGGCCCTGGATCGCCAAGGGCGCGTGCTCTATGTCGGGACGTTCGGCAAAGTGGCGTTCCCGGCCCTGCGCCTCGGTTATCTGGTGCTACCTGCGGGTTTGGTCGATGCCTTCGCCCGGCGTCGGGCCGTGGACGTGCGTCATTCGGAAGTCAGCACCCAGGCGGTGATGGCCGAGTTCATGGCGGCCGGGCATTTTCAGCGTCACATCAGGCGGATGCGCCGGGCCGCGCTGGCTCGGCGTGACGCGTTGCTGGCCGGTTGGCCCAAAGGCATTCCGGGGGTCGGCACCCTGCCAACCGTCGTGGCCGGGCTGCATGTCACGGTGCCGGTGGAGAGTCTGGCCCGTGAGCGCGAGCTGATCGCCCAGGCGACGGCGGCGGGGGTCGAAGTCAATGGCCTGAGCAGCTATTGGCTGCCCAGCAGCACCACGCCCATCCACGGCGGGCTGGTGCTGGGCTTCGCCGCGGTCCCACCGGCGGCCATCGCAACCGCCCTGGCGAGCCTGGCGCAAGCCTGGAAGCCCTGAGGCCTCGGTTCATGTTCGTAATACCGTTAACCCAAGGAAGTAGCTGAATCTGTGGCGAGGGGATTTATCCCCGCTGGGCTGCGCAGCAGCCCCAACCAAGGCGACTCAATCCACCTGATAAACCGAGTCGCAGGGCTTTAGGGCCGCTTCGCAGCCCAGCGGGGATAAATCCCCTCGCCACAATGAACCAGCACGTCTTGAGTGAACGGCATTACGGTTCATGGCCGAGCTTTTTGAAAGAACACCTCCTTGGCCTGGTCCACGGCAATTTCGCTGCGGTAACGGTCGATCAACTGGCGCTGGCTGAGGGCTTGGCTGGCGTCGGTGGCAACGGCCTGCTGGCTGGCTTGCTCAATGGTTTTCAAGCGCGCCGAAAGGAACGCGTAGGCGGGCACCCAGTTGGTCGAATAGCGGAAGTCGGCGAACCAGAGCGTCTTGCCGGTTTTCACGTCCTTGATCTCATACCGGTCGAGGTAGCCGTAGGGCGGCGTCTTGATGCGCTGCCGGCTCTTCTGTTTGGTGATGGAGATCTGGTTTCGGCTTTTAAGCCACACGATGCTGCTCATGGTCGGCGGGCGTTGCTTGATGACATTCAACACAGTGTCGAAACCCAGGACGTACAACGCGCTGGCCTCGCGTTCAAGCTGCGTGCGCAAGGCTTGCGCCGAGCGCCGTTGTGCGTCTGGCAGCTCGAACGTTTCGTTCGAAGCCACGCCTTGGGCCTGGTCGAGGGCCTTTTGGATGGCCGCGCTGACTTTCTCCATCCTGCCGGCGTGGGCATTGAGGATCATCCCGATCCCGGCGGGCGTCTTGTCGGGCTGTGTGACCGCGGCTTGCATCTGCGCCTTGAACGCTGTCAGCCCGTTGATCAGGTCCTGGCCCTTGGTGACGCTGACGTCCAGGGACGGAACGGCCGGCGGCGTCGCGTCGGGTTTGACATGGGGGATCCACTCGCCGGTTTCCTTGCGGTGGAACGTGACGATGATCTCCCCCGAGAACGGGTTCTTCACATCGACCCAATCGGTTTCCTCCATCAACCGGGACAAGCGCGGCTCACCGCTGACCAGGCCCCAGAAGCGCGCCCGGATGAATTTTTTCCTCGGCCGGGGGCGTTGCTCGTACGGGGAACCGGCGTTGCGCCTATCCCGACGCTCATCGAGGGCCGCCGCCAAGTGCTGCATCGTGGTTTGTTCCAGCGTGGCAATCCCCTTGCGCAGACGAGCGAGCTGGGGCGACCGCACACTGCCCGTGTACTCGTTGCCCAGGTAGTGCAGGTGTTCGTCAATGGCGGCGAACTGCTCGGCCAGGCTGCCGAACGCGTCGATGCGTTCATCGAGGCGAATCACGCTGCGTTCGTCGATGGCGTCGCGCAGGCTCTGGAACGCGACCGTGGCGTTATCGACGATCTGGTTGATCGCTTCCCAGCCTTCGGGCATCGATTCGACGCTGTCGAGTGTCAGGCACAGGTGGCGGAACATATCCAGCTTGATCAGGCGCAGGTCGGCGCTGGTATAGAGTGGCATTTTCTTGCGGTGCCGGCGGATGAACTCGAAGCCCTCATAGCCGACGCTCTTCAGTTCGATGAACCGCGTCTCCATGTAGTCCAGGCGCTCGATCATATCGTCGCCGACGCTGATCATGCTTTCGGCCGCGTCAATGTGCTGTTGCTCCAACACCCTGACCCCGGAGGTGACCATGCTTTTGGCCTTGTCCAGGGCCGGGACGAACCGTTCCCCCAGGGCCTCCATCTCGGCGAAGGTGAAGTTGATCTGCGCATTCAGGTAGCCGAGCCGTGTGCGGGGGTAGTCGGGCCGGGACTGGAACAGCGGCCATTCCATCAGGGTTTTCAGCGCTTGTTCGTAGTTTTCCCGCTGGGCCTTCAGCGTTGCGATGTAGGTATCGCGCTTGACCTCCCTGGCGGTGCCCGACGCCTCGTCCATTTCCACGGCGTACATGGTCAACAGTTTCTGGTTCTGCGGTTTCTTGGCTTCGAACTGATTCAGCGAAGCCAGCAGGTCGATCCGGCGCCGCTGCGCATCGGCGATGACTTTCTGCCGGATGCCCCTGGACCCGCTACCGCGCACGCGCAAGCGTGTATCGATGTGCCATTTGCCGTGGCCATCGCTGATCAGCGGGGGGCCTTCGCGCGCAGGGTCCTGGGCGTCGACGATAGACACCAGCTCGCCTTCGACCTGCACCTTGAACCACTTGCCGGCCATTTTCGCGTGCCAGACCCCGTCCTGTTCGTAGAGGCCCTTGAGGGCGCCGTCGCTTTGGTATGGCCCGGGGTTTGCCGGCTCGTCGGTGCTGAAGCTGTCGAGAAACCGTGCGCTGTCCTTCGACGTGCCCATCAATGCGCCGCTGGAGCGGATGGCATCGTAGTGTTCGGTCGGGAGTGAAGCACTCGCCAGCGGCGCGAGTCGTTCGATCACCAGCTCATGGGGCGGCTTGGGCAGGTTTTGCAGCTCGCTCACTTCCTGCGGGGCCTGGAGCGGGCGCGGACCTCTGGCCGATCGGGCGCGGTCGATGGCATGGGTGATGATCGCCAGCGCGATGTTCAGCAGCAGGTCAGTGAACGCCTCCCACTTGGCCGGTCGGTCGGCCGCGTCCTTGCCCTGGGTGAGCTTGTCGATGTCGTCCAGGATCTGCCAGAGCCAGCCGGCGGTGCCGACGGCGGTGCCCAGGTAGGGCAGGGCGAGGTTGAGCAGCAGCCAGCCCGCCCGCTTGAAGGTCTCCCAGCGGTTTTCCCGGTTGGACACCGATTGACGATCGGCCAGGTCGACCAGGGCGTTGGCATTGGCCTTGAACAACTGCGGCAGGAAATTCGTCCCCAGGGCCTTGTCGGTCAAGCTGACGGGACCGCTGTTGGCCAGGGAACTCAACGGGTCGGCGACGAACGCTACGATGCTCCAGGGGGAGGGCAAAAGGTCCGGGAAGACAAACCGGCCGTAATCATCGCGTACCCCATCGGGCAACCAGGCCAGCACCGATTGGCGTAACGAAGGGGTTTGCCGGATGGCGTACAACAGGTTGCTGAAGGAGGGGTACTGGCCCAACTGCGGTTCCAACAGCGGCCGGTACAGCAGGCAGGGCCCGGCGCTGGAGTCCTCGGGGCCGATGATGAACATGTTGCTCACCACGTCTTGCGCGTCGCCCAGTTGCAGCTCTGGCACGAAGGCCAGTGGGCGCAGGACGATGGTTTTGCCGTCGACCTTGCGATCAGCTGGCGCAGGTGCCATCAGCGCGGCGACGTAGCGGTAGCCGGTGTCATCGAGGTGACCCTGGCCGCGGATCTTGTATTCGAGCGCCAGCATCGGCAGTTGGATGCGCAGTTGAGAGGTGTACAGCTGCTCGCGGCGGCTCGATTCGGCCGGGTCGTCGAGCAGCGTCTGCTTGATCAGTTCGGGGTAGACGCGACCGATATCGACCTGGGTGATGAGGTTCCCGACGTATTCGACGGTCAGCCATCCGGGCGCTGGCGTGTCGTCCCGCAACTTGACGATCTTGTCGCCGACGGGCAGGGCGATCAGGTTCTGCAGGGCCAACTCGACGAGGCTCAAGCGGGTGGTCTCGATCTGGCCGGGTACCACGAAGCTTCCCCAGATCACCGGGCTGCGCACCTCGATCTCGATGGCCTCCAAATCAAGCCGCGAGGCGTCGGCATGGTCCGCGACCATCTGTTTTTTCAGCAGGTTCAGCGTGAAGTCCTTGAGCGGCTCGATGCCGTCCAGGTAGGTCTTGCCGACATGCTCCTGATTCAGGATCGACAGGTTCTTCATGTGCTGGGCAAACAGGATCTGATCGGACGGCGAGGCGTCCAGCAACCAGTGGGGCATCTGCTTCTGGAACCAGGCCACGAGGCCGTCCTCGTCGCCTTCTCCATCGCTGGCAGGGGGCTCGTAGGTTGCCCAGGTCTGCGGGGAGGAACCGATGATCCTGACCTGCTCGGCGATCATCCCGCAGGCCTTGTGATCGAAGATATTGCCCTGCGGCTCGTACAGCCGCCACTGGAGCTTGCGGTAGCTGGACGCCCCGAAATGGGCGGGCAGGGATTGCCCCAGGGCGTGCTGTGAGTCGAATTTCTGGTAACCGCTGGCGATCGAGTACTTGAGGATGACCTCCTTCTTGTCGAGGGTGCCGATCAGCACGACGATCGAGTTGTCGCTCAGGCGCTTCACTTCAGGGCCGTCGACGTTGTCGATGTCGATCAGGTACGCGTGGGTGTCGTACGGGTCCTTCGCCTTGCGATCCTTGTGGTCGGGGTAGTGGAACAATTGCCGGGCCATCTCGCACTCGGCCGCCGTCCAGCCCTTGACGCGCCCGACGTTCCAGGCCTGGCGCAGCGCGCTGGAGAGTTGGTGCCAGCGAGGGCCGGATTCGCCGAGTGATTCATTCCAATACGTCAGTTGCTGCTCCTGGCAGGCCGTCCGCATGGCCGGCACCAGCTCATTGAGCAGGCGCCCGATCTGGTCGATCCGCACCGGCAAATGCACATCGGGGGAGGTGAGTGGCAACTGGGTCAGGAAGTGCAGGCCTTCGATCAGCAGCATCGAATCGCCATTTTCATTCACCAGGCCGGCGAGCATTTCGCTGAGGGTTTCGTAGCGCGTCGGCCGTCGCACGATTTGGTCCTCGACAATGTCCCAGTCCGGCTCGCCTACCACGGTGTTGTGCGGATCGAGGTTCAGCGTGGGGTAGAGCTTCCTGAGGCCATCGCGCAGGAGAATCGACGCGACCTCCGGATACGTGGGCCCGGCGAGCAACTGATTCAGGATCGCATCCTTGGGATTGGCATCGGCCCTGGGTATCGTGGGGGTGGCTGTGGGTGTCATCTGAGTCTCCCTGTCTCGCGACGTATGTAATGGCGAAGCCGAGCGCTTCGGGATTTCCATGCTAGCGGCGCGGAAAACAGGGGCGGCGGTAACTATGTATGGGGCTTTTGGGGGAGGTGGCTGGGGGATCGCCATCGCGAGCAAGCTCGCTCCCACACTGGAGTCACGGGTGTACCCAGGCCTATAAACCCCACCGACCCTGTGGGAGCGGGCTTGCCCGCGAAGGCGCCAGCCCATTCAACACGGCGGCGCCTGACACACCGCCATCGCGAGCAAGCTCGCTCCCACATTGGAATCACGGGTATACCCGGGACTACAAACCCCACCGACCCTGTGGGAGCGGGCTTGCCCGGGTAGAAACCGGGGACATCCTTTACGTTTTAAACCGGAGACATCGTTTACAGGTGCATAAATACGGTCAGGAGGTGCCTGACCATGCCCTGGAATCGAGAGTCCCCGATGGATCAACGAATCAAACTCATAGGTGACTGGCTACAAGGCAGCTACTCCAAGAGCGAGCTGGCCCGTCACTACGGGCTCAGCCGACCCACTTTGGACAAATGGCTTGCACGCTACGAGGCGCACGGCATTGATGGGCTAAAGGAGCTGTCACGGCGCCCGCATACGAGCCCTTTCAAAATCAGCGACGAGGTGCTTGAGCTGCTGATCGCGTACAAGCGCGAGCATCACAGCTGGGGGCCTGAGAAGTTGGTGCATAACCTTAAGATCGACCATCCAGACTTGTCTTGGCCCACAGTCAGCACGGCAGGCGAGTGGCTTAAGCGAGCAGGTCTGGTGCAAAAGCGCCGTTTCCTCAATCGACCGCCAGCAGGAAAAAATCCGCTGCGTGACGCCACTGGGCCTAATCAGACATGGGCCGCAGACTTCAAAGGTGACTTCGCGCTTCAGAACGGCCAACGTTGTTACCCTCTGACCATTACCGATCACGTCAGCCGATTTCTATTGCTGTGCAGAGCACAAGGCAGCGTTGCCGGTGCCCGCGAAGGATTTGACTGGGCGTTTCGGGAGTACGGTTTACCTGACGTAATCCGCACAGATAACGGCTCTCCTTTTGCCTCTACCGGCATTTCACGCATATCCAGTCTGGCCGCGTGGTGGATACGTTTAGGGATTCATCCGGAGCGAATCCAGCCGGGGCGGCCTGACCAGAATGGCCGTCACGAACGCATGCATCGAACACTCAAGGCTGCTTTGCTTCATGCACCTGAACGTAACCTGGTGGAGCAACAGCTGGCATTCGAACAGTTTCGACAGGAATTCAATTACGTGCGACCTCACAAGGCCCTAGAGATGAAAGTTCCTGCGGACCTCTATGAGCCATCAAAGCGGCAGTACGATGGGCGCGTGCCTGAGGCGGATTACGCGGCGGACATGACGATCCGTATGGTTAGGCAGAACGGGTCGATGAAATGGAAAGGCAAGATGATTTTCGTCAGCGAATCTCTGGCCGGTGAGGCGCTAGGACTCAAAGAAGTGGACGATGATGTGTGGGATATTTACCTCTGCAGCTACCTTTTAGGTAGGCTGAAAAGCGGCGAAAGCCGCCTTTCAAGCCAACAGAAACGTAAACGATGTCCCCGGTTTCAATTGTAAAGGATGTGTCCGTTTCTACACCGCGAAGGCGCCAGCCCATTCAACACGGCGGTGCCTGACACCGCCATCGCGAGCAAGCTCGCTCCCACACTGCAATCACGGGTGTACCCGGGACTACAAACCCCACCGACCCTGTGGGAGCGGGCTTGCCCGCGAAGGCGCCAGCCCATTCAACACGGCGGCGCCTGACACCGCCATCGCGAGCAAGCTCGCTCCCACACTGGAATCACGGGTATACCCAGCTTTCACACCCTCAGGCCAGGGACGACCTCACCGTTCTATTGACCCGACTTGATCCTCGTCCAAGCCCGCGTGCGCGCCCGTTCGGCGTCCCGTGGCAAGGGTTGCAACGTATACAGCGTGGCCATGGCCGCTTCGGTCGGGTACAGGTTGGGGTTTTGGCGGATCGCCGGGTCGACCATTTCCGTGGCGTCCTTGTTCGGGTTCGGGTAACCGACGAAGTCGCTGACCGGGGCGATTACCTGTGGTTGCAGCAGATAGTTGATGAAGGTGTAGGCATCTTCCGGGTTCTTCGCCCCCTTGGGGATGGCGAGCATGTCGAACCAGATCGGCGCGCCTTCCTTGGGCAAGCGCATGTCCACGACAACGCCGTTCTTGGCATCCTTGGCCCGGTTGGCCGCCTGGGAGAAGCTGCCGGAGTAACCGACCGCCACGCAGATATCGCCATTGGCGATGTCGGCCATGTACTTGGACGAGTGGAAATAGGTGATGTAAGGACGGATCTTCATCAACAGCGCTTCGGCCTTGGCGTAGTCCGCCGGCTTCTTGCTGTTGGGGTCCAGTCCCAGGTGCTGCAAGGCCAGGGGCAGGATTTCCGATGGCGAATCGAGCAGCGCCACGCCACATTGCTTGAGCTTGCTGATGTTCTCTTCCTTGAAGATCAGGTCCCAACTGTTCACCGGCGCGCTGTCACCCAGGGCGGCCTTGACCTTGTCCGGGTTGAAGCCGATCAGAATGGTGCCGTACATGTAGGGCACGGCGAATTGGTTGCCCGGGTCGTTGGCTTCGATCAGCTTCATCAGCTTGGGATCGAGGTGATTCCAGTTCGGCAGCTTGTTGCGGTCCAGGGGCTGGAACACCCCGGCTTCGATCTGCTTGGCCAGGAAAACATTGGACGGCACCACCACGTCGTAGCCCGAGTTACCGGTCAGCAGCTTGGCCTCCAGGGCCTCGTTGGTGTCGAAGATGTCATAGACCAGCTTGACCTGGCTGTGCTGCGCCTTGAAATCCTCCAGCGCCTTGGGCGTGATGTAGTCGAACCAGTTGTAGACCCGCAGGGTCCGCTCTTCGGCGTGTACCGCGCCGCCGAACAGCGCAGCACACAGGGCTGGAACCATCAAACGCTTGAGTCTGCTCATGCTTTTCTTCCTCATTGGGCGCTTTGGAAACCTTCAAGGACGTTCACGGCATTGATGCCGATTTCTGCCACCGCGTACCCGCCTTCCATCACGAACAGGGTCGGCTTGCCGAGTGCGGCGATGCGTTTGCCCATCGCCAGGTAATCCGGGCTGTCGAGCTTGAATTGGGAGATCGGGTCGTCCTTGAACGTGTCCACACCCAGGGACACGACAATCACATCGGCGTCGTAGCCACGGATTTCGCCACAGGCCTGCTCCAGCGCCGCGCTCCAGGTGTCCCAGCCCGAGCCGGCCGGCAAAGGATAGTTGAAGTTGAAACCTTCACCGTCGCCCTCGCCGTGCTCGTCGGCGTAACCCAGGAAAAACGGAAACTCCGCCTCTGGATGGCCGTGGATCGAGGCGAACAACACGTCGCTGCGCCCGTAGAAAATCGACTGGGTGCCATTGCCGTGGTGGTAATCCACATCGAGGATGGCGACCTTGCGATGACCCTGGTCTAGAAAGGCCTGGGCGGCGATGGCGGCGTTGTTGAGGTAGCAATAACCGCCCATCAAGTCACCGGCGGCGTGATGCCCCGGCGGGCGGCACAACGCAAACGCACTGCGGGCGCCGGCCTGGATGTCGGCCTGGGCGGTCAGGGCCACCTGGGCGGCGCTGTAGGCCGCTTGCCAGGTGCCGGCAGTGATCGGCGCGCCGCCATCGAAACTGTAATAGCCGAGCTGGCCGTGCAGGCTGGTCGGCATGACCGTGCGCAACGTCCGCGCCGGCCAGGTATAGGGCAACAGATCCCCCTCGCGATTGAACGCGGCCCAGCGCTCCCAGGCCCCTTTGAAAAACGCCAGATACGCCGCGCTGTGGATACGCTGGATCGGCCCGAGACCAAAATCCCGTGGTGCCTCGACCGGGCCCAATGCCCGCGCCTTGACCCGCTCCAGCACGTGATCGGCCCGCGAAGGCATCTCGAAACAGGGCATCAACTGCCCATCCATCAACTCACAGCGGCCGTGATGCAGGTGGTGATCGTCGGAATAGATCGTCAGCATTTATTGTTCTCCGCAAGGCTGTTCCGGTAACTGACAGTCTTGCGGGATGCGCTGTTGGAGAGAACGGCAGGAGCGGCCAAAAGGGGATCGAAATGGCCAAAAGGTTTGACCGTAAATGGCTCTTTGTGAGGGGCCAAGGAGAGCCCGGCACTCTCTCTGTGGCGAGGGGATTTATCCCCGTTGGGGTGCGAAGCAGCCCCAAAAACTCAACGCGGTCTATCTGGCTGCCTAGTCAGCCGACATTCTGAGGCTGTAGGAGAAGGGATCTTGGGTGATGCAGGGGCTCGGTTTTCGCTGGGAACCGCGTTGATTTCATCGCGAGCAAGCCCGCTCCCACAGAGGAAAAGGGGACGGATTTAATATCGCCGCCGGTGCGTGGAGGAATTTGACGGAGATCTTCAACGCAGATGGGAGGGAGCCAACGAACGGCGCGTGGATCGCTTGGACGGCCTACGCAGTCTGTGCCCCGCTACCGCCCGTTACATGGAAAAACGAATCGCTTAAATAGACCGTTGGTTCACGCGCTTGGAGAGCGCTTCGGCGCTTTCCTTGCGTTCGGAATAACGATCCACCAAGTAATGTTCGCGGCCTCGCACGAGCAGAGTGAACTTCATCAGCTCCTCCATCACATCCACAACGCGGTCGTAGTAGGGCGATGGTTTCATGCGCCCTGCTTCATCGAACTCGAGAAAGGCTTTCGGCACCGATGATTGATTGGGGATCGTGACCATGCGCATCCAACGGCCCAGCACGCGAAGCTGGTTCACCGTGTTGAACGATTGAGATCCGCCACAAACCTGCATCACTGCCAGGGTCTTGCCCTGCGAGGGACGAACCGCCCCGAGTGCGAGGGGGATCCAGTCGATCTGTGCCTTGAATACGGCAGACATGGAGCCGTGACGTTCTGGCGAGCACCAAACCTGTCCCTCCGACCACATCACCAGGTCACGGAGCTCCTGCACCTTGGGGTGGTCAACCGGTGCGTCGTCTGGCAACGGCAACCCGGAGGGATCGAAGACAACCGTCTCAGCGCCCATGAGCTCCAGAAGGCGCGCAGCCTCTCGTGTCAGTAACTGGCTGAAGGAACGTTCACGGGTTGACCCATACAGTAAAAGGATGCGCGGTTTATGGGGTGGCACTGCTCGTTCCGACAGTTTCTCCGGGGTCGGGACGTCAAGCAATGACAGGTCGAGATTCGGGAACTCATTAGCGGTGTCGCGGGTGAATTCGGTCATCACAGCGCTCCCACGGCGTCCAGCGCCTGTTTCAGTTCGGTCTTGCCGAGGGCGCTGATGTCGAGAGCGAGGAATGCCGCAAAGCGCTGGCGAATCTTCGCAACCGTCGCGTCGAATGCCGCTTGGATCTCCTCATCACTGCCTAGCACATCCGATGGATCAGCCAAGCCCCAGTGACTCTTGATCGCCGGTCCGAAGTAGACAGGGCAAGGCTCGCCCCTGGCCTTATCACATACCGTGATCACTATGTCTGGCGGGTTATCGGCGAAGCTTTCAGAGCCCTTGCTGTAGAGCCTTGAGGTGTCGATGCCGAGGTTTTGCAAGGTGCTGACTGCGCGTGGATTGAGACGCCCACTGGGGACGCTTCCTGAACTGATCGCGCTCATTCCCTCGGGTGCCATGTGGTTGAACAACCCTTCGCTCAGCACGCTCCGGCAGCTGTTGGCGGTACACATGAAAAGGATTCGCATGGGGTACTCCTGCCGCTTTCGGCGGTTGTCAGAGGCTAAGGCGCAACGCCAGAGCAGAAAGGGTGAATCACTCGATAAGGGCTGGGCAGCAGGCTGTTTCGCGCACGGGACGTCCGTTCATATGCTGTAGGCGGGAGGTGTTGTCCTTGAGCCAGCCGATATTGGCCTTCGAAGTCCGTTGCAGGATGTCACGCACCCAATCGGGAAGCGCCGGATTAAGACGGTAGTAGACCCATTGGCCCTGACGGCGATCAAGCAGCAAGCCGTTGCTGCGCAGTAGGGCAAGGTGGCGGCTGATCTTTGGCTGGCTGTCGTTGAGTGCGCACATCAACTCGCAAACGCAGAGCTCGCCTTGTTCGGCAATCAGCAGGATGGCGCGGACGCGAGTCTCGTCGGCCAGGCTCTTGAATACATCGAGGGGCGTGATCATGTTGCGCGCTCGTAACATATGGAAAATCGAATATACGTATTTCCATATGTTTCGTGCAAGGCGATAGTTGATGAAAGGCCTGGCGTAGAACGCCTGATGCCGTTCACTTCAGTCGGATGAAACCTTTGTGGCGAGGGAGCTTGCTCCCGCTGGCCGCGCCGGCGAGGGCCGCATCAGCTCCGCGCCCCGTGCCGACTACGCCCAAGCCGCAGCGGTGGTGCTGACCACTGAAGGGCAGGCGGGCAAAGTCTATGGACTGGGGGGGATAGCAGCTACACCTTGATTGAACTGGCTGCGTTGATCAGCGAGAAAACCGGTAAGTCGGTGGTTTATCAGAACCTGCCGCAGGCTGAGTTTGAGGCAGTGTTGATCAGTGTCGGGCTGCCGGCGGGGTTGGCGGCATTGCTGGCGGATTCTTATGTGGCGGCGGCGAAAGGGGCGTTGTTTGATGAGAATGGGGTGTTGGGGCGGTTGATTGGGCGGGGACTACGCCGGTTGCGGAGTCTTTGGGTTAAGTAGCCAATTAGAAGGCAGGAGAGCGGCGTCACTGGCCGGTCGAGATCGACCGCTCCACAGCGCTGACGGAGGATAGGTCTGATGTCGCTACGTCGGAGACAAAGTGAACTTGTCTCCGTTTTCTATGGGCTTCACAGCTGTGGGGTAACGGTCTTTTTGAAGATGTGGGTGCTAAATTCGATTAATGGCACTTTGCCTTAAAGCGAAACGGCTCTATAGTGATGTATAACCACACCATTCACAGGGATGTTGAAATGAAAAAGCGTGATTTTCTGCTGCCCCTTGCCACTCTGACTGCCGCTGTAACCGCCAACCAAGCATCGGCTTCCGTTGCGATGACCAGCACCGATAAAGCAGATGAAAGCACCGCCCTTGAGAACCAAGTCGCGGCACTGCCAATCGTCAATGTTGGCGAGCAGATGGTCACCGGTCGCCAAGGCGATAACCTCTTCAGTTTTATCCTAAAGCGTGGTGAAGACGGCCAGATGGTCGCTGCCCACTATTCGCATAGCTCACACGCGTCCCACAGTTCTCACAGCTCGCATTATTCGAGCCGCTGATGGCTGGCCTCGCGGAGCTGACCTTCGATGGTCAGCTGTACGGAGCCGAAGCAATCCAGAAGGCGGCATACCGTGCTATGCACGCCTTCACACTCGACCTGAAAGTCGACGGCGATAACATTCTCTGCACGCTGGTTGGCAATATCACAACTGAGCAGGAAGCCTTTGAGCGTGCCGTTGAAGAGTTCCGAAAGGACGTGCTCGACTATCAGTTGCGTGCCCAGCTTCAGGCTGAAACCGCCCCTATTCGCAACCTCATAATAGGGCTGGCTTTCTCCAACGCCAGGCTGAACCAAAGTGAGTAAATTTCAGGCGCTGGATGCCTATACCCGGAGCGCCAAATACGAACTGCTGCCGTTCAAGTTCGACCGTCTTGAAGGTGATAACTACGTCATTACCAACATGACCGGCGAGTACCTAGAGGTGGCAAAGCCAGAGTTGCACGTTCTTCTCGCCAAAGATCTTGCAACGGAGCATCCGCTTTTCGCATCGCTGCGCGCCAAGCATTTCATTCGCTATGCCGACGAGCAGGCTCCCCTTGATCTGCTCGCATTGAAACTGCGTACGAGACTCTCGCGACTGACAGGGTTCACCAGCTTGCACATCTTTGTGGTGACACTGCGCTGTGACCACAGCTGCCCCTATTGTCAGGTTTCGCGGCAAATGGATGACGAAACTTCCTTCGACATGACGCCCGATATGGCGGAAAAGGCTTTGGATTTCGTCTTCCGATCTCCCAATCCTGCGATCAAGATCGAGTTCCAGGGCGGCGAACCACTTTTGAATTTCGAAATGGTGCGCTACGTAGTAGAGGCTGCAAAGCGACGGAACCTGGAGGAAAAGCGTGATCTTGAGTTCGTCATTGCTACCACGTTGTCGCTGCTCACCGACGATGTCCTCGCGTTCTGCCACGAGCACGACATTATCCTTTCGACGTCACTCGATGGCCCAACAGACCTACACAATGCAAATCGGCCACGCGTAGGTCGTGATAGTTTCGAACGCTTCGAAGCAGGCTTGGCCAAGGCTCGCAATGTCCTAGGCGTGGACAGAGTTAGCGCTCTAATGACAACCACTGACAAGAGCCTGCCTCGTGTCCGGGAGATTATTGACGAGTACGTTCGACTGGGCTTCAACGGTATTTTCCTGCGGGCTCTTTCTCCGTATGGCTTCGCCATAAAAACACGTAAATTCATGACTTACGATACGGAGCGGTGGCTGGAGTTCTACAAGGAAGGGCTCGCTTACATCCTTGAACTCAACAAAGCCGGCATCCCTTTCGTCGAGCACTATGCATCCTTGATTCTCAAGAAAATGCTGACCAGCAATGACCCGGGCTACGTCGACCTGATGAATCCTGCAGGTGCCGGCATCGCAGCGATCGTCTTCAACTATGACGGTTCAGTCTATGCCTCTGACGAGAGTCGAATGCTTGCGGAGATGGGGGATCAGACGTTTCGATTGGGCAATATCCTGACTGACAGCTACGAAGACATAATTCTTTCCGATGTACTGCTCGATGCCTTGGAACAATCTTTCACGCTGAGCGCGCCAATGTGTTCCGACTGCGCTTTTGAACCCTACTGTGGCGCCGAACCAGTGTTCCATCACGCCATATTCAAGGACGTTCTAGGCAGAAAGGCTGAGTCCTCGTTCTGCAAGCGAAACATGTCGATCTTCAAACACCTTATCGGCCTGATGAACTCAGACGCCTCTACTCGCCGCCTCTTCATGCAATGGGCTAACGCATGCTGAAACTCGCTGGGAAAGTTGGGCGAATCCAACTGGTCGAAGTCCAGGATCGTCCATTGCTACTGCAGGTAAGCACCAATCCGGCGATCCCAATGGTGCTGCGGGCGACGCGAGCGTTTTTGGTTTCTGAACAGGAATTGCCTGAAGGCTACCTGCATTATTTGATTCCCGAAGGTCTTGAAGGTCGCGTGCAAGAGCTGGAAGGGAAGAGCTCATTTACCTTGCTGCCCAACGACTATCACTACCTGGGGCACGGGGACATCATTCGCCTGGAAGGTCAGGCGATTCGGGTGCTCTTCAGGGCTAATTCAGGACATAACTCGTTGTTAGTGACCGAGCAGTGCAACCACTATTGCCTCATGTGTTCTCAACCACCCAAGAACATTGACGACAGCTGGATCCTCGATGAACTCGAAGCACTGATTCCCCTGATCCCCAGGGAAACGCCCGAGGTAGGGTTCTCAGGTGGAGAACCAACGCTGGCCGGGGCTCGATTCATCAATCTCATCCGGATGATGAAGTCCTACCTCCCCAGCACTGTCGTGCACGTACTCTCAAACGGGCGCACGTTTGCCGATGAGTCTTTTGCTCGCCAATACGCAGAGGTCGATCATCCCGACATCATGATCGGGATCCCGCTTTACTCTGATGATCCAGACTTGCATGACTACATCGTGCAGGCGCCTGGAGCATTTCACGAAACAGTCCAGGGGATCCTCAACCTCAAGCGGCTCAATCAGAAGGTTGAAGTTCGCATCGTCCTGCACAAGCAGTCGATCAGCCGCCTGCCGCAACTGTGCGAATACATCGCACGAAATCTACTATTCGTTGATCACGTGACGCTGATGGGATTGGAAATGATCGGCTTCACGCGGGCCAATCTGGACGTCTTGTGGATCGACCCCGCAGACTACCGAGACGTTCTGAGCGAAGCTGTAGGCATTTTGGCAGCCTATCGAATGAATGTGTCCGTCTATAACCACCAGTTGTGCCTGGTGAACGACGACGTGCTTCCCTACTACCGAAAATCCATCAGCGATTGGAAGAATGAGTACGTGCCAGAGTGTGATGGTTGCGCACGTAAGACTGAATGCGGTGGCTTTTTTTCTTCTGGTGTACGTAATGGGTACAGCAGAGGTATCACTCCTTTTTCCGATGACGGGTGCAAGGACCCGATTTACTATCTGAAATAATTCTGTCCCTTTTCCTATCCAAAGGACCATCTGGCATGGCAGTAGATATCCTAGTCACGACAGAAAGACTGCAAGACGATCCCCTTGGCAGAGACCTTATTGAATCGCTAAAAAATTCTGAAAGCGCTATCAATTCCTCACCTTCGGCGCTCTACTACGATTTTCCTGTTTATTCAGACTATGACGGCGTAGATCACAAGCCGGATATTTTGGTACTTAGCCGCAGTTGCGGGATTCTTGCCATCCAGGTGATTACTGAAATCCAGGCCGATCGTGATAGCACCAGCAGCCTATTAGCCGTAGATGATTCGCTTAATCAATTTTGTAGCATCCTAATAGGGCGGCTATTAAAGAGTAAGGTATTAAGAAAGTCGCGTTCACAGCTTTCACTGAATGTCACGCCAATAATATTTTGCGACAGTAAATTAGCAAGCAGGATTTTTGATTCTAGCGACTCTGAAATTGTCTCTTCAATGGAGTCGCTGACAGAACTAATTCAGAATCTTGAAGGAGGACTTTTAGATACAGATGCATATGACGAGGCCCGCTCAGTAATTGAAGGTGCTAAAGCTCTCACCCGATCAAACAAGCGCTTAGTAGAAAACCCAGAGCTCCAGCGTGCGGCCAGTGCGTTAGCTGAACTTGAATCTGAAATTGCAAACTTTGACCAAAAGCAGCGCTCTGCAGCCTTGATAACTATTAATGGTCCTCAACGGATACGGGGACTTGCCGGCTCCGGGAAAACTATCATTTTGGCGATGAAGGCCGCACACCTTCATATGAACAGACCAAATGATAAAATTCTCCTGACTTTTTATACAAAGAGCTTGAAATCTTCAATAAAAAATTTGGTTACCAAGTTTTACAGGCACTATAAAGAAGTTGATCCAGACTGGAACAACATCCACATATTGCATGGTTGGGGTGGTTCAAATACCAGCGGCGCCTACTCCGATGCCTGTTTACGCGCAGGGAGAACCCCTCTTACCTTTGGTACCGCCCGCTCGGGGGCACCTGGTGGTATGGACCCATTTGAATTTGCATGCCAAGACCTGATGCAGAAAAGTAATATAGAAGAGTACTATGACCATATTCTCATTGATGAAGGCCAAGACTTTCCCGCTGCATTTTATGAGTTAAGTTTTCGGCTTGCGAAAGGCCATCGAGACAAAAAAAATATTGTTTGGGCGTACGACGACCTTCAAAACATCATGAAGGTGCGAATGCGAAGTGCCGTTGAATTGTTTGGGATAGATCAAGATGGTGAGCCGCGTATATCACTTGAGCGGGCAGCAATAGGCCTACCGTTTAAATTTACTAACGACACTGTACTTAGCAAATGCTATCGTAACCAGAGAGAGGTCCTCGTCACTGCTCACGCGCTTGGATTTGGAATCTATTCTAACATCGTGCAATTACTTGAAAGTGCTGACCATTGGAAAGACGTCGGCTACGAAGTAATTTCTCCTAACTATGATGCCAACGCTCAAGTAGAAGTGGTGCGCCCTGCTGAAAACAGCCCAGTTACATTGAGCGGAGAAAAACTACCCGAGCTGATAAAGCAGTACAACGCACAGTCAATGGATGATGAAACAGACTGGGTCGTAACCTCGATATCTGACTTTTTAGAGCAAGGCTTAAACCCGGAAGATATTATGATTGTTGCTCTGGATGATCGTCATATGAAGGGCTACTTTAAAGAATTGTCTTCGAAGTTGGCGCGCCTTGGGATCGCGTCGAATAATATTCACGCAGATCCATATTCGGACCCACCCTTTACTATACCCAATAGGGTTACTCTCTCCACAATTTATCGTGCCAAAGGCAATGAGGCAGCTGTAGTATTCGTTATTGGCGCCGACGCCATCTCACTCAAAACGAGAGGAGATCGTAACAAGTTATTTACAGCGCTTACCCGTACGAAAGCGTGGCTTCGTGTCTCTGGAATGCAGGGGTCTACTAGTCAAATTATTCATGAGATGCATGAGGCAGAGAAAAACTTCCCTGCTTTACGTTTCACTATGCCTGATCTTTCCAAGCTCGATATGATCCAGCGAGATCTCGGTCAGCGCTCTATCAAAGCCAAAAAATTAAGAGCTGAGTATTTAGAAAGTCTTCGTCGTGAAGGGTTGTCTGAAGAAGACGCCGACTTGGACTACGATGATGAATAGACAGGATATTCAGTCAGGAATCCACAAAAGTTGGAATTTAGCGGATAAGCTTGGACTGGCTGCAGCATTTAGTAATCCAAACCTACTACCACTAAATACCGTATTTCGAGACGCGATTCTTTCGGCAGATTGCACGTACATCGACGTCTATCTCGTAGCGATGAACTTATCTCATCACAATATTATTTTGTCTGACTATTCATACTTTCAATTTAGTATGGAACGTGACGGTTACGTGCGCTACGCCTATTATCCCAATCCTTTTATTTCAGGAAAAGAATCAGACACCACGTCTTTCAAAAAGCTCACTGAGCTTTTAGAAAACGAGTTTATTTCCCATGAGCAGTATCTTAGCCTCTTAGACAGCAAGAAGAGCTTGAACGGAAAGCCTATGTGGAGATACGAGAACGCTCCTGATCAACGCAAGCGTTTTTTTCATCCATGCTCACATTTTCATATTGGATTCCATTCTGAAAATCGCTGGCCACTAAAGAGAACTCTTACCCCTCTAGCCTTCTCGATGTTGGTTTTCAAACAATATTACGGAGAAGCTTGGAGGGCGTTCGGTGATGACGACGATCCTGAAATTGGCAACTCATTTGAGAGAGCATTGATCCGGGAGCGCCAAAACTGCCACATCGTTCCTGATGATTTATTCGAAAAAATAGAAGAACAGGCATTTTTCTTTTCCTAGCCTTTTGTCATAGAACGCTTCGAGCGTCCGCCATTAGTCGTTGCAGCTTTTTGTTGAAAGGGCTGTGGGAGGTGAGGAACGGTTGCTGTTGGAAAATTTCTTATTTAGAGATTGTTCATCCACATATATAGATGAACGCACCAAAACCCGGCGCAACGCGCCGGGTTTTGCCATTGGGAACCGTCTACCTACCGCCCCGGCTCCACATTATCCAACACCCGATTCGCCAACAACGAACTCAGCTCAATCAACTGCTGAATCCCCAGCGCCAAATGGCGCCGCGAGCCATCCAGGTCAAACGCCAGATCACTAACCATGGCATCGGCTGAAGCCAGCGTTTCACTGAGGTTAGCGAGCATGCACTCGTTATCGAGGCCTTTCACGACGGTAAAAACCTGCCCAGGTTTCGGCTCGTCTTTGGGTTGATCCGGCTTCGGTAGCAAGTAGTGATCGAGCACGCGTTTGGTGGTTTCGTCTTGCTTCTTGGCTTTGGATTTTGCGGATTGCGGGGTAGGGGCCGAATCTGGGGGATTTGGAGTTGCTTTGAACATTTTCACGTTTCCTTTGTTAGTAGGCCGCTACCGTCTCGCTACTAAACGAAAGGGAGGCAGCTGTGCGCAAGTTAGTAGACCGGTAGGAAAACGGAAAACCCGGCGCGCCCGAAGGCGCCATGCGCACAGCCACCATCGAGTGCGGGCAATGCCCGACTGATGAGACTCATGCGACCGTATCCTTAACCGGGCTACTAAACCCGACCACTGATGGGCAGTGGCAGGAACGACAATAGAACCCAGGAACAAAGCGCACAAGCGGGCGGATTCTGGCGTAGTTGTAGGTAAAGGCGCAAGGATGCGTAGCTTGATGGAGGGGTGTAGGTGGGGGCTGTAGGAGAGAGGTTTTTTAGCGAATCGGGTGGGGTGTTCTGTTCTGAAACCGTGTCGTTTTTATCGCGAGCAAGCTCGCTCCCACAGGGGGACCGGGCTGTTGCGGATGCTGTGTTCACCGCCGCCCAGTGTGTGCGGGCTTGCTCGCGAAGAGGTGGCACATTCAGTATCGATGCAAGCTGACCCGCCGCTTTCGCGAGCAAGCCCGCTCCCACAGTGGTGGTGTTGGGCTGGATATTCGGCTCGACACAACCACCTGTGGCGAGGGAGCTTGCTCCCGCTGGCCTGCGTAGCAGGCCCCGGTGTTTCTTCAGGTAAACCGCGTTCTCTGGTTTTGCGACTGCTGCGCAGTCGAGCGGGAGCAAGCTCCCTCGCCATGGGAATTGTGTTGAATTCATCGCGAGCAAGCTCGCTCCCACAGGGGATTGGTGGGGTTATTTACGTTTCAACATCTCCGGCAACTGCACCACCAGTTTCTGATTATTCAACGGCGCACGAATAAACCCGCGTTGGGTGCCGTCGGGTCCAATCACGGCGAGGTTGCCGCTGTGATCGACGGTGTAGTTGGGCTTGCTGGTGTCCGCTGGAATGAACGGAATGCTCACCGCATTGGCGAGTTTTTGCAGGTCTTCGATGGAAGAGGCGGTGAGGCCTTTGAACTGCGGGTCGAAGTAGCCCAGGTATTGCTTGAGCTGCTTGGGCGTGTCGCGGTTCGGGTCGACGCTCACCAGCACGATCTGCAGTTTGTCCACCGCGGCGGGCGGCAGTTCGCTCTTGATCTGGCGCAGTTGGGCGAGGGTGGTCGGACAGATGTCCGGGCAGAAGGTGTAGCCGAAGAACAGCAGGCTCCACTTGTCCTTCAATGCGTTGACGGTCACCGGTTGGCCGTCCTGGTCGGTCATTTTCACGTCCGGCAGGTTGCGACTCTGGGGCAGCAGGATGATGCCGGCGTCGATCAGCCCCGTCGGGTCGCCTTCGCCCTTGCCGGACAGCACCTTGTTGACGGTAAGGCCGAGGATCAGCGCGATCACGGCCACGAGGGCGAAGACGGTTTTCTGAGTTCGAGTCATAGGCTCAACAGTAAGTAATGATCTACAAGCAGGGCGATGAACAGCAGGAACAAGTAGTAAATAGAGTACTTGAAGGTGTTGATCGCCGCATGCGGCCGACTGCCACGGTACAACACCACGGCCCATTGCAGGAACCGCGCGCCGAGCACCAGTGCGCACACCAGGTAGAGCATCCCGCTCATCTGGATCACGAATGGCATCAGGCTCACCGCCAGCAGCACCAGGGTGTACAGCAGGATATGCACCTTGGTGTAGTGCTCGCCGTGGGTCACCGGCAGCATCGGGATGTCGGCCTTGGCGTATTCCTCCTTGCGGTGGATGGCCAGGGCCCAGAAGTGCGGTGGGGTCCAGGCGAAGATGATCAGCACCAGCAGCAGCGGTTCGGCGCTGACGTGACCGGTAGCGGCCACCCAGCCCAACAGCGGCGGTGCGGCGCCGGCCAAGCCGCCGATGACGATGTTCTGCGGCGTCGCCCGTTTCAGGAAACCGGTGTAGACCACCGCGTAGCCCAGCAAGGAGGCCAGGGTCAGCCAGGCGGTCAGCGGGTTGGTGAAGGCCAGCAGCAGCGCTTGCCCGGCCACGGCCAGGGCCAGGGCGAAGGTCAGGGCGGCGGCAGGGGACACCCGGCCCTCGGCCAGTGGCCGTTTGTGGGTACGGGCCATGACCGCGTCGATGCGCCGGTCCACCACGTGGTTGACCGCCGCCGCGCCACCGGCGCACAAGGCGATCCCCAGGTTGCCGAACACCAGCACCGTCCACGGTACGCCCGCGCGAGTGGCGAGGAACATGCCTACCAGCGAGGTGATCAGCATCAGCACCACCACCTTGGGCTTGGTCAGCTCCAGGTAATCGCGCCAGATCGCCCGGCTGTGGCGTTCACCGGTCAGGGTTGCCATGGCATCTCTCCTTTTATCGTGATGGGGCTGGCGCCGTGCTTATGCGGCGTGAACCGCCAGCGCAGCGGCACCTGATGCCTGACCCGGACCAGGCTGGTCCGGGCGTGATAATTGACCAGCACCAGGGTCAGCAGCAGCGCGGCGCCCCCGGCGTTGTGGGCGACGGCCACCGGCAGCGGCAAATGGAACAGCACGTTGCTGATGCCCAGGGTGATTTGCGCCGCCAGCGCCACTAGCACAAGGCCGGCGAGGCGGGTCATGCCGACCGTCTTCAACTGCCAGGCCAACCCCAGCAGCACCACCGTGACCAGCAGCGCGCCAATGCGGTGGGTCAGGTGGATGGCGGTGCGGGCATCGCTGTCGAGCTGCCCGCCCAGGTAATTGGGGCCGATGTGTTGGGTCAGGTGAAAGCCGTTGGCGAAATCCGCCGGCGGCAGCCATTGGCCGTGGCAGGTGGGGAAGTCGATACAGGCCACCGCGGCGTAGTTGGAACTGACCCAACCGCCCAGGGCTATCTGGCCGATCACCAGCAACAACCCGGCGGTGGCCCAGTGTTGCAGGCGCTTGGGCACGGTCAGTGCCGGCAACACGCCGGACAGGCGCAAGGTCAGCAAAAACAACAGGCTCAGGGTGGCAAAGCCGCCGAGCAAATGCCCGGTGACCACCTGCGGCCAAAGCTTGAGGGTCACGGTCCACATGCCGAACGCCGCTTGCGCGAAGACCACGGCCAGCAGGAACAGCGGCAGTTTCAACGGCAGGCCGGGGTGCCGACGGTTCATCCAGGCCCGGGCGGCGAGCACGGTGATCAGCAGCCCGAGGGTCCCGGCAAAGTAGCGGTGGACCATCTCGTTCCAGCCTTTATGGGCTTCCACCGGGGCGTCGGGAAAATGCAGCTCGGCATGGGCCAGTTGGGCTTCGCTCTTGGGCACGCTGATGAAACCGTAGCAACCGGGCCAGTCCGGGCAACCGAGGCCGGCGTGGGTCAGGCGGGTGTAGGCGCCCAGCAATACGACGATCAGTGCCAGCAGCGTGGCAAACAGCGCAAGGCGAAATCCAGGTTTGGCCATGTCGATGCCCTCATCCGATGTTCGACAGTTTCAGCAGGTGACGCAGGTCGTTGAGCAGGTCCTTGCCCTTGACGCGGGCGTCGTAGCGCAGCACCAGGTTGCTGTGGGGGTCGATGATCCACAGCTGGGCGCCGCCCGTGTCCTGGGCACCTTTGCGGTAGGCCGGCAGGTCCAGCGGGTAGCGCTGCAGTTGCGGATACTCGCGCTGCAATTGGGCGTCGTACTCGGCGTCCAGCGGCTGGGCGATGGCCAGGGCATGGCTGGCGCGGGACGCATCGCGACCGAGGCCGATCTGCACCTGCCGGGCCAGGTACACCAGTTGCCGGCAATCCACCGAGCACGCCTGCGGGGCGGTGACCAGGATCTGCCAGCGCTGCTCGTCGGCCTGCACGCCGATCTCGGCGCGGGTCTGGCCGTTGCCGATCAGCTCGCCGTGGTAGCTGCGGCTGTCGGGCACCCAGAACTGGAACTTGTACATGCCGGTGGCGAGGATCATCGGCCCGATCACGCCGAACACGATCAGCAGCAGTTGCAGGCGCCCTTTGCGCCGGCTGGGCGTGGCGGGTGCCTCAGACGTGTTGGTTGGATTCATGGTGCTTCCCATGCGGTCTCCCTGCGTTGTGCCATCCGAGATAAAGAAAAAGGCCGAACAGCGCCGCCGCCATGGCGAACCACTGCACGGCATAACCGAGGTGTTTTTCCGGGCCCATGCTCACCACCGGCCAGTCGGTCCGATAGGCGCCCGGGCCGCCTTGCTGGCGCAGTTCATAGCTGAAACCGCTGCGCCCCAGTTCCGCCCAGAGCTTGTCCGGTTCGATGGCGGTGACCAGGCGCGGCCATGGAGCGGCCACCGGGTCGGCGTGGAGCTGGAAGGTGGCGCCCGGTGCGACATAGACCCAGGCCTGAACGCTCACCGGTTGCTCCGGGGTGCTGAAGACGGGGGGCGTGCGGCGGTCAGGCCATGGCAGCCAGCCGCGATTGACCAGCAGCCATGCGCCGGTTGCACGGTCGAGAAACGGTTGCAGCAGTTCGACGCCGACCTGGCCGTCGTGCTGGCGGTTGTCCAGCAGGATGCTGTGCTCGACGTCGAAGTGACCTTGCAGCTCGACGACGCGAAAAGCCGGGTCGGTGGTCTGCGCCAGTTCGGTGCTGTCCATCGGGGGCGCCACGCGGCGCTCGGCGTATTGCTGCATGAGCACGCGCTTGTATTCGCCACGGCTCAACTGCCAGAACCCCAGGCACACCATCAGCGGCACCAGCACGGCCACCACCAGCGTCGGCACGAGGCCCGGCCGGAAGCCTCTCATGGCGCCGTCCGAAAGTGCTCGAACGGGATAGCTATACTCACCTGCATCGCGTCCCCCCGGAGTGTCCCCAATGCTAAAAGCGGCCATCGTCCTGATGCTGATTGCCACGGTTGCGAGCCTGTTCAGCGGCCTGTTTTTCCTGGTCAAGGACGACAGCGATTCCAATCGCCTGCTCATTGCCCTGGCCGTTCGGGTCGGCTTGGCCGCGGTCACCGTCGGCTTGATCGCCTGGGGTTTCTTCAGCGGCCAGCTGGTGTCCCATGCCCCGTGGTAACGCGTGCTCCTAGAGCACGTAGACGAAGATGAACAAGCCGATCCACACCACGTCGACGAAGTGCCAATACCAACTCGCCGCCTCGAAGCCGAACTGATGCTCGTTGTCGAAATGCCCGCGCAGGATGCGCATCAGCATGACGAACAGGATGATCGTGCCGATGGTGACGTGGGCGCCGTGGAACCCCGTGAGCATGAAGAAGGTGGCGCCGTAGACGCCGGAGCCCAGGGTCAGGCCCAGTTCCTTGTAGGCGTGGATGTACTCCTCGGCCTGGAAGCCCAGGAAGGCGCACCCCAGCAGCACGGTAATCGCCAGCCATAGCTTCAGCGCACCGCGATGGCCTTTCTTCAGCGCGTGGTGGGCGATGGTGATGGTGACGCTGGAACTGACCAGTAGCACGGTGTTGAGCAGCGGCAGCCCCCAGGGGCTGATGACCTCCTTGGGTGCCGGGTAGAGTTTCGGGTCAGGGTTGTTCAGCAACGGCCAGGCGTATTCGAAGTTGGGCCAGAGCATGTGCGACAGGCCCTTGGTACCTTCGCCCGCCAGGCCCGGCACCGACACATGGCGGACATAGAACAGCGCGCCGAAGAAGGCGACGAAGAACATCACCTCCGAGAAAATGAACCAGCTCATGCCCCAGCGGAACGAGCGGTCGAGCTGCGGGCTGTAGAGCCCGGCGCGGCTTTCCTTGATCACCGCGCCGAACCAGCCGAACAGCATGTAGGCCACCAGCAGGCCGCCGATGAAGAAGATGAGTGGGCCGTGGGATTCCGGTCGTGCGGCCTTCAAGTCGTTGAACCAGGTCGCCAGGCCATACACCGTGACGAACATCCCGACCGTGGCGATGATCGGCCATTTGCTCTGGGCCGGAACGTAATAGTGTTCGTGAGTTGCCATTTATTGTTCTCCTTATCGGGCACGCTATCGGTCAGTGTTTAGAGCCACCGGTGGATGACGAGCGGTGATATCGAACAGCGTGTAGGACAGCGTCAGGTGCTTCACATCCTTGGGCATGTCCCGGTCGACGATGAAGCGCATGGGCATTTCGATTCGTTCTCCGGGTTGCAGCACTTGCTGGGTAAAGCAGAAACATTCGGTCTTGTGGAAGTACGCCGCGGCGGTGCTCGGCGCGATGCTTGGCACGGCCTGGGCACTCATCGGCCGGTTGGTGGGGTTGTGCGCGACGAAGACCATTTCGTTCACGGCCCCCGGCTGGACCACCAACTGATCGCCCTTGGGGTAGAAGTCCCAGGGCATGTCCACCGCATTGGTCGACAGGAACTGCACACGCACCTGCCGCGACGCATCGGTGACCTGCTCGCCCTCGTACTGCCCGGCAGTCTTGCCGTTGATGCCGAACGCCTTGCACATCACGTCGTAGATCGGCACGAGGGCGAAGCCGAAGACGAACATGGCCACCACCACGACCAGCAGGCGGGTGACCAGTTTCTTCAGCGAAATCGAGTCAGCCATGGTTTCCCATCCTCACCGAGAACCCTGTGGGAGCGGGCTTGCTCGCGAAGAACGATGACGCGGTGTTTCTGTCAGACCGCGTCGTCTGATTCGCGAGCAAGCCCGCTCCCACAGGAGGCCTGTGTGTCATCTCATTTCACTTCCGGCGGCGTAGTGAAGGTGTGGTAGGGCGCCGGCGATGGTACGCTCCACTCCAGCCCTTCGGCGCCATCCCATGGCTTGGCCGGTGCCGGTGGGCCGCCACGGATGGTCTTGATCACGATGAACAGGAAGAAGATCTGCGTGGTGCCGAACATGAACGCGCCGATGGACGAGACCATGTTGAAGTCGGCGAACTGCAGGTTGTAGTCGGGAATACGCCGGGGCATGCCGGCCAGGCCGACGAAGTGCATCGGGAAGAACGCCATGTTCATCCCGATGAACGACAGCCAGAAGTGCAGCTTGCCCAGGGTCTCGTCGTACATGTGGCCGGTCCATTTCGGCAGCCAGTAGTAGGCCGAGGCGAAGATCCCGAAGATTGCGCCGGGCACCAGTACGTAGTGGAAGTGCGCGACCACGAAGTAGGTGTCCTGGTACTGGAAGTCCGCCGGGGCGATGGCCAGCATCAGCCCGGAGAAGCCGCCGATGGAGAACAGGATCACGAACGCCACGGCGAACAGCATCGGCGTCTCGAAGGTCAGCGAGCCTTGCCACATGGTGCTGGCCCAGTTGAACACCTTCACGCCGGTGGGCACGGCGATCAGCAAGGTGGCGTACATGAAGAACAGCTCGCCCACCAGCGGGATGCCCACCACGAACATGTGGTGCGCCCAGACGATGAACGACAGGAACGCAATGGCCGCGGTGGCGTAGACCATCGAGGTGTAGCCGAACAACGGCTTGCGCGAGAACGCCGGGATGATCGAGCTGACGGCACCGAAGGCCGGCAGGATCATGATGTACACCTCGGGATGGCCGAAGAACCAGAACACGTGCTGGAACAGCACCGGGTCACCGCCGCCGGCGGCACTGAAGAAGCTGGTGCCGAAGTGGATGTCCATCAGCATCATCGTCACGCAGCCGGCCAGCACCGGCATCACCGCGATCAGCAGGAACGCGGTGATCAGCCAGGTCCAGACGAACAGCGGCATTTTCATCAGCGTCATGCCGGGGGCGCGCAGGTTGAGGATGGTGGCGATCACGTTGATCGCGCCCATGATCGAACTGATGCCCATCAGGTGGATGGCGAAGATGAAGAACGTCACGCTTTCCGGCGCATAGGTGGTGGAGAGCGGGGCGTAGAAGGTCCAGCCGAAGTTCGGCCCGCCGCCGGCGGTGAACAACGTCGACACCAGCAGCAGGAACGCCGCCGGCAACAGCCAGAAGCTGAAGTTGTTCATGCGTGGCAGGGCCATGTCCGGCGCGCCGATCATCAACGGGATCATCCAGTTGGCGAGGCCGACGAAGGCCGGCATCACCGCGCCGAACACCATCACCAGGCCGTGCATGGTGGTCATCTGGTTGAAGAACGCCGGCTCCACGATCTGCAGGCCGGGCTGGAACAGCTCGGCGCGGATCACCATGGCGAACGAGCCGCCCAGCAGGAACATGGAGAAGGCGAACCACAGGTACAGCGTGCCGATGTCCTTGTGGTTGGTGGTCAGTACCCAGCGCATCAGGCCCTTGGCGGGGCCGTGGGCGTGGTCGGCGCCGGCATGACCGTGGTCATCGATCACAGCACTCATGTCCTGTCTCCTTCGAACGGTTGGGCTGGACGGCGCGGAGCGGCGAGCCCCGACCGATTGCGGGAAAACGCTTCAGGTCGGCTCATTTGCTTTCCGCCTGTTTGAGTTCCAGCACTTCTTTAGGCGTGACCATGTCGCCCTTGTTGTTGCCCCAGGCGTTACGTTCATAGGTCACGACGGCCGCGATATCGACCTCCGACAACTGCTTGCCGAACGCCGCCATGGCGGTGCCGGGCTTGCCGTGGAAGACGATGCTCAAGTGATCGGCCTTGGGCCCGGTGGCGATCTTCGAACCCTTGAGTGCCGGGAACATCGGCGGCAGGCCCTGGCCTTCGGCCTGGTGACAGGCCACGCAAGTGGTGTGGTAGATCTTGTCGCCACGTTCCTTGAGCTCGTCGAGGGTCCATTCCTTGCTGGTCAGCTCCTTGAGCTGCGCGGCTTCGGCCTTGCGTTCACCCAGCCATTTCTCGTAGTCAGGCTTGCTCTTGACCTCGACCACGATCGGCATGAACCCGTGGTCCTTGCCGCACAATTCGGCGCATTGGCCGCGATACACGCCGGGCTTGTCGACGCGGGTCCAGGCTTCGTTGACGAAACCGGGAATCGCATCGCGCTTGACCGCGAAGGCCGGCACCCACCAGGAGTGGATCACGTCGGCGGAGGTCACCAGAAAGCGCACCTTGGCATCGACCGGCAGCACCAGCGGCTTGTCGACCTCCAGCAGGTAGTGCTCGCCCTTGGCGCTCTGGTTATGGATCTGTTCGGCGGGCGTGGCCAGGTTGCTGAAGAACTCGACGTCCTGGCCCAGGTATTTGTAGTGCCATTTCCATTGGTAGCCGGTGATCTGGATGTCGATGTCCGACTCGCTGGAGTCATACATCTTGATCAGCGTGGCGGTGGCGGGAATCGCCATGGCCACCAGGATCACGAAGGGCACAATCGTCCAGAGGATCTCGACGCGGGTGTTTTCGTGGAAGTGGGCGGCATTCTGGCCGGTTGAGCGGCGGTGCATCATCATCGACCAGAACATGGCGCCGAAGACGATGATGCCGATGACTACACAGATCCAGAAGATGGTCATGTGCAAGTCGAACACTGCGTTGCTGATCTGTGTCGCTCCAGGCGCCATATTCACAGTCCAGGCGGCTTGCGCCTGGCTGAAAATCGACCACAACAGGAGGCCCATCCATACGTGTGGATGTCGCGTCATTGCGGGTTCCCCTTATCGTTCTTGTTATCCCGTAGGCGTAACGCCTGCGGCAAGGAGAGCGGCTACATCAGACTGCGAACTCGACCGCCGTGCCTTGCTGCCTATGCATCGGGTGTCATCAGCTAACTCCATTCCAACCCGAGTATAGACAGCGACTGCAACCTCGCAACGCGACCGCGTAAATCGTTTGAAACAGGGGGACTTGCGCCAGGGACCGCGAATGGAGAACCATTCGGCCTTGAGTGATGGCAAACCGATATAACTGTGACGCATCAAGGAAGAGCGCAATTATGAAAAATAGGTCTTAGGAGTGTGTTTGCGCCAGCTAAGTTATGTCTTCCCTATTTCATTGCCTTTGTTTCCCTGGAGTTGTCATGAACACCGCCGCATTGCGCGAGCAGATCCAAAAAGCCCAACAACACGAAGCCCAGACCGGCCAGTTGGCCCGTCAGTTGGAAACCCAGTTACCTCACCTGCACCGTGCTATCCAATTGCCCGAGGCGAATGCCAACGCCGTCCTGGCGCGCTTTGTCGCCGCCTACATCGATGAAGTGCCTGACCTGCTGGATGCCGCCAACGAAGTCGCCAAAGAGGCGGGCATCGAGCCGCAGATCAAGCCGGTCCTGAAGATCGCCGAACAGTACTTCCTCCAGCCGCCGACGATCATGGCCGGCCATGTCGGGCTCGACAGCCTGCTGGACGAAGCCTACCTGGCCCATCGATTCGTCGAAGAGGTCAATGACCTGTACATCAAGCATTTCGGCCAGCCACTGATCCCCCTGGACATGACGGTCGCCAATCTGATTGCCCACCAGTTGATCGGCGAAGCCTTTGCCAACCAACTCGATGAAGTGGTGCATCACGCCTTCGACGAGATGCTCAACGACGAGACGTTCGCCCTGGAGTCGGTGGAAACCTACCGCGAGAAGCTCAGCAGCCCGCACACCGGTGCCGCGTGGAAACGCTGGCCATGCATGTCACGCCGCCTGGGCCTGGGCCTGGAGCTGGATCAGCCAGCGGCTTGATCCAGAGCTGTATCCTCACAAACCCCCTGTGGGAGCGAGCTTGCTCGCGATGGCATTGGATCTGCCAACATTGACGTTGACTGATACACCGCTATCGCGAGCAAGCTCGCTCCCACACTGATTGGGGATATCAGGCAGAAGCTGCGCCCACCCCGACGGTCGTGCGCAACCGCCCCTCCAGCCGACGCTTGAGCCCGCGGGATTCGATCAACAGCTTCGAGCCCTTGCTGGCATTCGCCCGGCCCCATTCTTCCAACAGCTCCAGGCACGAATGGTCGATGTAGCTCAGGTTATTGAGCGGTACATGCACCGTCACGCCCTCGGGCAGGGTGTCCAGCACCTGGGTCAGCGCCGGGACCTTGAGGAAGGTCGCCGCGCCCACCAGCCGCAGTTCCATCTCACCTTCCTGGGGCAGGTCGATCAGGCTGATCTTCAACCGCGAGGCTTTCCAGGCCAGTTTCGCCAGGGTCAGGCCGAAACCGATCAGCACGCCGGTCAGCAGGTCGGTGAAGATGATGGCCAGCGCCGTGGCGGCGTAGGTGAACATCGGCATCCGGCCATAGCGGCCCAGGTTTCGAAAGGCCTTGACGTCCACCAGTTTGAAACCGGTGTACACCAGCACCCCCGCCAGGCTCGCCACCGGAATGCTCTGCAGCACACTGGACAGCAGCAACACGAACAGCAACAGCCACAGGCCGTGGAAAATCGTCGACATCCGGGTGGTTGCCCCGGCCTGGACGTTGGCGGAGCTGCGCACGATCACACCGGTCATCGGCAAGGCGCCGACCAGGCCGCACAGCATGTTGCCGATGCCTTGGGCCGAGAGTTCCCGGTCGAAGTCTGCCCGTTCGCCGCTGTGCATGCGATCCACCGCCGCTGCCGACAACAGGGTTTCGGCGCTGGCGATGAACGCGACCGCGAAGGCGGCAATCAGCACCGTCGGGTCAGCCAGGTTCAATAGGTCCGCCGGGCGTAGCCAGTCGATGGCGTCGGCGAGGTTTTCCGGGACTTCCACGCGTTTGACCTGCAAGGCCAGCAGCAGGCTGGCGATGGTCGCCAGGCCTACGCCGAGCAAGGCGCCGGGGACGAAGCGCAGGCTGTGGGGACGAAACTTTTCCCACAGCCACATCACCGCAATCGTCGACAGGCCGAGCAGCCCGGCCTGCCAGCCGAAGGATGGCAAGGCCTGGCCCACCGCAGCCGGGAAGGCCAGCAGGTTATCCAGCCCGGACGGCTTGGGCGCCGCGTCGAGCATCACATGGACCTGGGACAACACGATCAGCACGCCGATGCCCGCCAGCATCCCGTAGACCACCGCCGGTGCGGTCACCCGGAACCAGCAGCCGAGGCGAAAGCGCCCGGCCAGCAGTTGCAGGAGCCCGGCCAGCAGCAGGATCGGCCCGAGCATCGCCACGCCATGTTGGCGCACCAGTTCGAAGACCAGCACCGCCAACCCGGCGGCCGGGCCACTGACCTGCAATTTGGAGCCGGCGAGGAAACCCACCACCAGACCGCCGATGATGCCGGTAACCAGCCCTTTGGCGGGCGGCAGGCCGGAGGCGATGGCAATGCCCATGCACAAGGGCAGCGCCACCAGGAACACAACCACGGAAGCGAGTAGCTCGCGTGGCAGAACAGCTTTTAATTGAGCAGCACGCATGGCGACTCTCCCGAAGTTTCTTCAGGCATGGCAAGGCCCGACCGCCGAAAGGGCGGCAGGCTTTGTTCCACGCAAGGATGGTATTAGGAGCGGTTAGAAGCGCGCTTTGGGCGTCGCCACCGGGATCGGTCGGCTACCGTCGAGCGGCAGGAAACAACCCCGGTCCGCGTCGAAGGCTTTGATCTCGCTGGTCTCGATGTTGTACACCCAGCCATGGATGAACAGCTGGCCGCTGGCCATGCGCGAGGCCACCGAGGGGTGCGTTCGCAAGTGCTGCAACTGTGCGATCACGTTCTCTTCGGTGAGGATGGGCATGGTCTGTTTTTCGTCGCCGCACGGGCAGTTGTCATGGACCATGGTCTTGGCCACTTCGGCGTGGCGCAGCCAGGCTTTGACCGTGGGCATCTTTTCCAGGGTTTGCGGATTGAGTACGGCACGCATGGCACCGCAATCGGAATGGCCGCAGACAATGATGTGCTGCACACCGAGGGCCAGCACGGCGTACTCGATGGCCGTGGACACGCCGCCGTTCATCTGCCCGTAGGGCGGGACGACGTTGCCGACGTTACGGGTGACGAACAGGTCGCCGGGGGAACTGTGGGTGATCAACTCGGGCACGATGCGCGAGTCCGCGCAGGTGATGAACATCGCCCGGGGAGATTGGGCGGTGGCGAGTTTCTTGAAAAGCTCTTCCTGCTGTGGGAAGACTTCGTGATGGAAATGCAAAAAGCCGTCAACAATATGCTGCAGCGCTGCATCGGCGGTCTCCGCCTCGGGTTGGGCTGAAGCCGACGCAGCCAACGGCTGTTTATCCTTGTCACTCATGATTCATCCTCTTTGACGGTTCGGTGTCCAACGTGACGGATCCAGTCACACTGGCCACTAGTGGCTGGTTAAAAAACGTCCAGGTCGATGGGTTCGACCCGTCAGTCACTCGTGAAACAAGGTAGCGGCCGAAACTTAACTCAAACTGAATCAACGGCTCTAGGACGTAGATTACAAGGCATGAATCACAACCCAACGGGGCCTGGCCCCGGTGTGTGAACGTTGTTTTAACGCTGTTTCAAGGTCAACTGTATTCAAATCAAGGACATTTGTCGGCCCGGCGGACAAAAGGCGTCGCAATCGAGCGTGTAGCCTTCGCGCCGATCCAGCCCCAGGCGCTTGATCGCCTTGGTGAAACGCTGGGCCAGCAGGTCGGCGAACGGGCCTTCGCCGCGCATGCGGCTGCCGAACTGGCTGTCGTACAGTTCGCCACCACGGCTCTGGCGGACCAGGCTCATCACGTGGGCGGCGCGCTGCGGGTAGTGCGCCTGCAGCCATTGCTCGAACAGCGGCGCCACCTCCAAGGGCAGACGCAACATGATGTACGACGCCGACTGGGCGCCGGCGGCGTGGGCCTCGGCCAGCAGGGCTTCGATCTCGCTGTCGTTGATCATCGGGATCATCGGTGCACACAGCACCCCCACCGGGATGCCGGCCTCGCGCATGACCTTGATTGCCCGCAACCGCGCCTTGGGCGCCGCCGCGCGCGGTTCGAGAATGCGCTTGAGCTCATCGTCCAGGGTGGTGAGGCTGATCATCACCGCCACCAGCCGCTGGCGGGCCAGTTCCGTGAGCAGGTCCAGGTCGCGCAGAATCAGCGAGCCCTTGGTCACGATGGTCACCGGATGGCGGTAGCGCAGCAGCACTTCCAGGACCCTGCGGGTGATGCGCTGCTCGCGCTCGATGGGCTGGTAGGGGTCGGTGTTGGAGCCCAGGTTGATCGGCGCGCATTGATAGCCACGCTTGGACAGCTGTTCTTCCAGCACATCGGCGGCGTTGCTCTTGGCGATCAGCCGGGTTTCGAAATCCAGCCCCGGCGACATGTCCCAGTACGCATGGCTGGGACGGGCGTAACAGTAGATGCAGCCGTGCTCACAGCCGCGGTAGGGGTTGATCGAGCGATCGAAAGGGATGTCCGGCGAGGTGTTGCGGGTGATGATGGTCTTCGCCGTTTCGAAGCGGATTTCGGTGCCCTGGGTCGGCGGCACTTCCTGATACCAGCCGTCATCCTCGACCACCGAGCGGCTGGGGGCGAAGCGGTTGTGCGGGTTGGCCGCGGTGCCACGGCCACGTGGCGGCAGGGGGGCTGACATGGCTAATACTCCGAAGCTGTATGAACATACAGTATATCGCCCTCTGCCTTTGGACCAGTGCCATTCAGCGGCCCGGTCATCACCGAACGCAATTCACAACACTTTGACGTCCTGCTTACGGGTTTTTAACCGGAGCGAGCCGACACTGCGCACCTTCGAACCCTTTTGTTTCCGGTCGTCCGTGCATGTTCAAGCTCTGCTCCCGTTCACTGTGTTGCCTGGCCTTGCTCATTGGGCTGGCCGAAATGCCCGCCCAGGCGGCGGATGCCGTGCAGACGCGGCCCCCTGAGTGGGCGCAGCCTGTGGAAAAGGATTACAACCTTTACCAGATGTCGCCCACGCTTTACCGCAGCTCCTTGCCGAACGGCGGCGCTATGCCATTGCTGACGAAGCTGCGGATCGGCACGGTTATCACGTTCCTGCCGGAATCGGATGCGCGCTGGCTCTCCGACCCTGGTATTGAACAGGTCCGGCTGCCTTATCGCACCAGTCACGTCGACGACAGCGACATCCTTCGCGCCCTGCGCGCCGTCCAGGCCGCGGAAGCCAAGGGGCCGGTGCTGATGCACTGCAAGCACGGCTCGGATCGAACCGGGCTGGTGGCGGCCATGTACCGGGTGGTGGTGCAGGGCTGGAGCAAAGAGGACGCCTTGAACGAGATGACAGAGGGCGGCTTCGGTGACAGCCATCACTTCAAGGACGGTGTTCGTTACGTGATGCAGGCCGATGTGGAGAAACTCCGTCTGGCGTTGGCGAACGGTGACTGCAGCACCAGCGTCTTCGCGCTGTGTTCCCTGGAAAGCTGGGTCAACTCGACCGTCTCGGCCCCGCACCTCGATCCGCAGATGGTCCGGCCGGACCACTGATCGGCGGTGCGCCTGCAAAGGCGGCGATGGATTCGGACAACGGTCGCGAGTCCCCCGGTGCAAAAATGATTTCACGCAGTGCGCGGCCGGTGGCCGGGTTGAACAGCCCCTCGCGCTTGAACCGGTGGAACACACTGGCGGCCTGCTCCTTCGTCCAGGCGTAGGCGTAGAGCTTTGCCTCGTAGCCGGTCACCAGGTAATCCAGGCTGTTGGGCCAGCGTTCGGTCGTGGTCACCGGCAGGTGCTGCAATTGAGCGTTGGCTTGATCGAAGACCTGCTGGGCGCTGCGCCCGTCGCCGTGGGTGCGGTGCAGTTCCAGGTCGAACAGCGCGTTGCGCAACAGCACGGCGGTTTCCCAACTGGCCTGGGTCCGGGTGAAGGTCAGCAACTGGTCGGCGACCGTGTCGGGCATGGCTTCGCCGCTCTGGTAGTGCCGCGCGACGCGCACCAGGCCCTGCCTGGAAAAACACCATTGCTCGAACAAGACCCCGGCAAACTCGGCGGTGTCGCGAGACAGGCCGTTGATGCCCGACAGGTCGCGATAGTCGGCGCGGGTCAACACATGCTGCAGGCAATGGCCGAACTCGTGGAAGAGGATGCGCAGTTGCAGGTGGTCGAGCAGCACCGGCTCCGGCCCCTCGCTGCGCGGCAGCCAGCCATGCAGTACGGCAATGGGGTGTCGGGGGCGGCCCTCGGCGGTGATATGGCGGTTTCGCAGGGTGCTGGTGTGGGGGAAACCGTCTCGGTTGGGGGCCGAAAACGGATCGAAATACAGGTAGCCGATCACCGCCCCCCATTCTCGGACCTCGTAAAGACGCACGTCCGGGTGCCAGGTCGCCACCTCCTGGCGCTCGACGAAGTCGACGCCGAACAGCGTCGTGGCCATCTGCAACAGCTGTGCAAAAGTGGCGTCCAGTGCGAACCAGACGCTCAGCGCCTCCTTGGATGCGCCGGCCGCTTGCTGGCGAAGTTGGTTGGCCAGGTACGGGTAATCCCAAGGCTGGAGTTCGTCGAGGCCTTGCTGCGCGGCAAACGCCTTGAGCTGGTCGGCGTCGCGCTTGAGGTGACGGTGCTGGCGTTCGAGTTGGCGCCGCAGGAACGCTCGCACTTCTTCGGTGGACGCGGCTTGCTCCGGCTCGATCGCCATCTGGGCAAAGTCGGTGTAGCCCAGGGACGTGGCGTACCGATGCCGGTCATCGAGCAATTGCCGGAGCATGTCGCTGTTGTCGAACTGCCCCGCGTGGGGTCCCTGATCCGATGCGCGGGTGCTGTAGGCTTCGTGCACCTGCTGGCGCAGCAAGCGATCGTCGGCGTATTGGCTGACGAGGCCATACGCCTCGTCGCTGAGGGGCAGCAGCCATCCGCCGTGCCCGGCTTCCCGCGCCTGGCGGGCCATCTGCCGCTTGAACCGGGTCGGCAGGCCACGCAACCGGGCTTCATCGTCAAACGTCATGCGCCAGGCCTGGGTGGCCATGTGCAGGTTCTCCAGGAACAATCCCTGGACTTCCTTGATGCGCAGCTTCAACACGCCCAGGTCGGCCGGCAAGCTCTCCGCCGCGCCGCTGTGGTGCAAGCGCCGCAGGATTTTCTCCAGCACTCGCTTGCGCGCCGGTGAAAAATGCCGGGCGATCGCGCTGTCCGCCAGGCGCCGGTAGAGCGTGAACAGCGTGGGATGGCGTTTCAGCCAGGCTTGGAAATCATGCAGTCGTTCGCTGCAATCGAGGGCCACCTGCGCCCAGGCGTCCCCTGTGCGGGTCGAGGTCAGCAGGTGCAGCAGATAACCGAAACCCTCCAGTCGCGAATGGATGGCGTCCATGGCCAACACGAGGTCGTCCCACGTGGGAAAGGGCGTCTGGGTCTTGATGATGTCGGCCACTTGGGCGCGGCTCTCGGCCAGGATCCGGTCGAGGGCCGGCGAGAAATGGCGGGCCTGGATCTGTGCGAACGGGGGCAGGTCATAGGCCTGCAACAGCGGGTTGTCGTCGGGCATGAGGCCTTCCTGTCAGTCTGTACGTGCTGGACAGTCTGGGAAGGAAGGCCGCGTGCCGGGCGGTAACTATGTATGGCCTGTGGTGTGATCTTCCGGGCGGGTCGGGAGGTCACACCGCAGGTTTCAGTCGGTTTTCTTCTTCAACTTGGGGTTGGGGAAGAACTGCACCGCCTGGACCTTGGCGTCCGGCACCTTGGGCGCCGAGGTGTTGACGCGCGTGCCCAGTTCCTTGGGCACCGACAGGCCTTGCTCGTTGAGTGTGTCGGAATAACCGCAGGCCACGCATTCGCGGTGGGGTACGCCGTCTTCGTTCCACATCATCAGCTTGTCCGGCTCACTGCACGCCGGGCAGACCGCCCCGGCGATGAAGCGTCGTTTGGTGATCACAGGCCCCTCGCTCATGCTGCCGCGTCCTCGGTCAGGCCGCTATGGCGCAAGAGTGCGTCAATCGACGGCTCACGGCCACGGAAGTCGACGAACAGCACCATCGGCTCTTGCGAGCCGCCGCGGGCGAGGATGGCTTCGCGGAACGCGCGGCCGGTGTCGGCGTTGAGCACGCCGTCCTCTTCGAACTTCGAGAACGCGTCGGCCGACAACACTTCCGCCCATTTGTAGCTGTAGTAGCCCGCCGCGTAGCCGCCGGCAAAGATGTGCGCGAAGCTGTTGGGGAAGCGGTTGTAGGCCGGCGGCCTCATGACCGACACCTCGTCGCGCACGCCTTCGAGCACTTGCAGCACGCTGCGGCCGTCGCCGTGGGTCGCGTGCAGCTCGAAGTCGAACAGCGAGAACTCCAATTGACGGACCATCATCAGGCCGGACTGGAAGTTTTTCGCCGCGAGCATTTTTTCCAGCAGGTCCTGGGGCAGCGGTTCGCCGGTTTCATAGTGGCCGGAAATCAGCGCCAGGCCTTCGGGCTCCCAGCACCAGTTTTCCATGAACTGGCTCGGCAGCTCCACGGCATCCCAGGCCACGCCGTTGATGCCGGACACGCCTGCATGCTCGACACGGGTCAGCAGGTGGTGCAGGCCATGGCCGAATTCGTGGAACAGCGTGGTGACCTCGTCGTGGGTCAGCAGCGCCGGCTTGCCGCTGTCGGCCGGGGTGAAGTTGCACACCAGGTTGGCCACCGGGCTTTGCAGCGAGCCGTCGAGGGTGCGCCGATGGTCGCGCGCGCCATCCATCCAGGCACCGCCGCGTTTGTTGGCGCGGGCATAGAGGTCGAAGAAGAAACGGCCGACGTGTTGGCCATTCTCCTTGATCTCGAACAGGCGAACGTCCGGGTGCCAGGCGTCGAAACCTTTCAGTTCGGCGATCTCGATGCCATAGAGGCGTTGCACGATGGCGAACAAGCCGCCCAGTACCTTGTCGATCGGGAAGTAGGCACGCAGGGCTTCCTGGGCAACGCTGTAGCGCTGCTGGCGCAGTTTTTCGCCATAGAAGCCGCTGTCCCAGCTTTGCAGGTCGGGGCAGCCCTGTTCGGCGGCGAAGGCCTTCAACTGCTCCAGGTCCTGTGCGGCGAACGGTTTGCTGCGCTTGGCCAGGTCCCGCAGGAAACCGAGCACCTGGTCGCTGGACTCAGCCATTTTGGTCGCCAGGCTCAACTCGGCGAAATTGGCGAAGCCCAGCAGTTGGGCCAGCTCCTGGCGCAGGTCGAGGATCTGTTCCATCACCGGGCCGTTATCGTTCTGGCCGGCATTCGGGCCCTGGTCCGAGGCGCGGGTGCAGTAGGCCGCGTAGACCTCTTCACGCAGGGCGCGGTCTTCGGCGTAGGTCATCACCGCGTAGTAGCTGGGGAACTCCAGGTTGATCAGCCAGCCGTCCAACCCCTTGGCCTGGGCGGCGGCGGCCATCTGCGCCTTGGCCGAGTCGGTCAGGCCGGCGAGGGCGGCTTCGTCAGTGACGTGCTTGGTCCAGGCCTGGGTGGCGTCCAGCAGTTGGTTGGAGAAGCGGCTGCCCAGCTCGGACAACGTGCTTTGCACCTCGGCGTAGCGCTTCTGCTGATCGGGCGGCAGGTCGATACCCGACAGACGGAAGTCCCGCAGGGAATGCTCGAGGATGGTTTTTTGCGCGACGTCGAACCCGGCGGCTTCGGGGCTGCGCGCCAGGGCTTCGAATGCCTGGAACAGTTCGCGGTTCTGGCCCAGTTCGGTGGAGTACGCACTCAGCGCCGGCAGGCAGGCCTCGTAGGCTTCGCGCAGTTCGGGGCTGTTACGCACGGCGTTCAAATGGCTGACCGGGCTCCAGGCGGCGCCGAGGCGGTCATTGAGTTCGTCCATCGCCAGCACCAGGCCGGCCCAGGTCGGCTGCTGCCCCTGGCTCTTGAGGATTTGCGCGATGGCCGCGCGGTTGTCAGCCAGGATCTGCTCGATGGCCGGTTGCACATGCTCGGCACGAATCGCCGAGAATGGCGGCAGGTCATAGGGTTGCAAAAGAGGGTTGTTCACGCTCACGGTTGGCACCTTGGCTGGAAGAAACATGGGGCCATCTTAATTACAATCGACGCTCACCGCAGCTAGCAGCACCTATCAGCCGAAAAGAGAGAGCCTATCGTGACCCTTCGCACGTACCAGAACCACAGCCCACGGCTTGCCCGGGGCGCCTTTGTCGACAGCACCGCGGTGGTGATCGGCGACGTCGAGATCGGTGAAGACAGCTCCGTCTGGCCGCTGACCGTCATTCGTGGCGACATGCACCATATCCGCATCGGTGCCCGCACCAGCGTCCAGGACGGCTGCGTGCTGCACATCACCCACGCCGGGCCTTTCAACCCCGACGGTTTTCCATTGCGGGTCGGCGACGACGTGACCATCGCCCACAAGGTCATGCTCCATGGCTGCAGCGTGGGCAGCCGGGTGTTGATCGGCATGGGCAGCATCGTGATGGATGGCGCCGTGGTCGAGGACGACGTGATCATCGGTGCCGGCAGCCTCGTGCCGCCGGGCAAGCGGCTGGAGAGCGGCTTCCTGTACGTCGGCAGCCCGGTGAAACAGGCCCGGCCACTGACCGACAAGGAGCGTGCGTTCTTCACCTACAGCGCGGCGAACTACGTGAAGCTCAAGGACCTGCACCTGGCCGAGGGTTATGACCGGATCTGAATCGCCCACTTAAGCATGTCGAATGACCATTGTGACGAGGGGATTTATCCCCGTTGGGCTGCGCAGCGGCCCCAAACCAGTTGGCGCGATGCTTCATGTTCGATTGCGATCAGCTTGTTAGGGGCTGCTCTGCAGCCCAGCGGGGATAAATCCCCTCGCCACAGTTTCAGTCAAGCCCTTCGAGTGAACTGCATGACCACCCAGGAGTTTTAATGCACTACCAAACCCTACTCTTCGACCTCGACGGCACCCTCACCGACCCGCGCGAGGGCATCACCCGTTCGATCCAGTTTGCCTTGAGCAAGCTGGGCATCGACGAACCCGACCTGACCCGCCTCGAACATTTCATCGGCCCGCCGCTGTTGCAGGCGTTCATGCAGTTTTATGGCTTCGATGAGGCGAAGGCCTGGGAGGCGGTGAATTTCTACCGTGAGCGTTTCAAGGTCACCGGGCTTTATGAAAACCGCGTCTTCGACGGCGTGATGCCGTTGCTGGAAACCCTGGGCGGGCAGGGCCGGCAGCTGTACATCGCGACGTCCAAGCCCTGGGTCTTCGCTCGGGAAATCGCCCGCCACTTCGACTTCGCCCGGCACTTCAAGGTGATCTACGGCAGCGAACTGGACGGCACCCGTACCGACAAGGTCGAGCTGATCGCCCACCTGCTGGCCGAAGAAAACCTCGACCCGAGCGACACCCTGATGATCGGCGACCGCAAGCACGACCTGATCGGCGCCCGCAGCAATGGCCTGGACGCGGCGGCGGTGGGGTATGGGTTTGGCAGCCATGAGGAGTTGTGTGCCGAAAGCCCGGCCTATCACTTCCAGACGGTGGACGCGTTGCACCGGGCGTTTGTGCGCGGCTAGTTAAATCTTCATCGAATGGCTCAAGGCCTGAACTGGCTCGGCGCTACGCCGCTCCAGCGTACGAAAGCGTGGCGGAAGCTGGCGGTTTCACTGAAGCCGAGCAGCTCGGCGATCCGGTAGATCGGCAGTTGGTCCTCGCACAGCATCTGCTTGGCCCGTTCGAAGCGCAGCTCGTCCAGCAGCTCCTGGTAGCTGCAACCCAGCTCCTTGAGGTGCCGGCGTAAGGTGCGCGCCGAGCAGTTCATCTGTTCGGCCAGGCTTTCCAGCCCGGGGGCGGCGTCCAATTGAGCGCTGAGTAACTGGCGGATCCGCCCCAGCCAGGCTTGGCGGCCGGTGAATTCGGTGTTCTGCCTGCGGCAACGTTCGGCCATGGCGTGGTGGGTGATGGGGTCGGCCAGGGGCAGGGGTTGCCCGAGCCATTGGCGGTCGAAGGCGAACCCGTTGTCCAGGCTGTTGAAGCGCACCGGGCAATCGAAGTGCGCGTTATACCGGGCCTGGTAATCCGGCGCCGCATGTTCGAAGCGTGCCGCGCGCAAGGGCAGCGGATGGCCGAGCAGGTCGTTGCAGATGACTTTCAGCGAAACCATGCAGAACTCGGCGTTGAACACCGCCAGGGCCGGGTTCTCTCGATAGTCGCTGGCGCTGAGCCAGACGTACTCGCCATCGTCGTCCAGGTTCAGTTCAAAGAGTGTTCCCAATAGCGCCGGGTAGTGCAGCGCCAGGCGCAAAGCGTCACCTAAGGTGGCACTGGTGAGCAGCGCATAGCCGAGCATGCCGTAGGAGGACACGTGCATGTCCCGCCCCAGTTCCAGGCCGATGTCCCGCTTGAGGGCCACGGCGTTGGCGCAGACCTGCATCTCCTGATTGGTGGTGATGCGCGTGTCGGCCCGGCTCAGGTCCGCCGTGCTGATGCCGCTGCCGGCCAACAGGGCGTCACTGGGCAACCCTTCGTGCTTGAAGGCGTTGAGCACCAGGGAGACGGCGTTGAGGGTGGTGAGGTGGGAATGCAGCATGTCCGTTTCCAGCCTGGGGAAGCTGGAGATCGAGCAAGTTGTGTGCCGTACCTTTCGTTGGCATAGGGATGCTGTGGCGAGAGAGCTTGCTCCTTCTGTGCTGTGAGCGCTTCGCGCTCAAGCGGGAGCAAGCTCCCTCGCCACAGGTTACGGGCCTACCTTAGGCGAGTTCGCCACACAAATCCAGCTCGACCAACCGGCGAACCTCGTCCACCGGCAAGCCGGCGCCAATCAACGCCTGCAACTTGCCGAACGCCGCTTCGCGGGTCATGCCACCACCGGACAACACGCCGACGCCCCGCAGGCGACTGCCGGCCTCGTACACATCCAGCTCGACGCCTCCTTCATGGCATTGGGTCACCGCCACCACGACCACGCCGTTGTCCCGCGCCCGCTGCAGGCTGGCAAGGAAGGCTGGGTTGTCGCTGGGCCCGGTGCCGCTGCCGTAGCACTCCAGTACCAGGCCCTGGATACCGCTGCCCAACAGGCCATCGAGGATTTCGGCGCTGATGCCGGGAAACAGCGGCAGCGCCGCGACGTTCGCCAGTTGCTTGGGCTGGTTGTAATTCAGTTGCGTCGGCAGGGAAGGCGCCTTGGCGCCGCCACCCTGGCGTTCCAGGCGCTTGAACGGGTGACGGCCGAAGCTGCGCACTTTCGCGCAGCGGGTCGGTGGCAGCAGCTCGCCGTGGAAATACAGGTGCACGCCCGGCGCCAGGCCCTGGCCGAGGGCGACCAGGGCGCCGCTGAGGTTTTCCCAGGCGTCGCTGTCGGTCACGCCCGCCGGCAACATCGAGCCGGTGAAGCAGACGCGGGCATGCAGGCCGAGCAGTTGGAAGCTCATCGCGGCAGCGCTGTAGGCCAGGGTGTCGGTGCCATGCAGGATCAGCACGCTGTCGCACCCTTGCACATCCACTGCCTCGACCACCGCTTCGCGCAGTTGCTGCCAGTAGGCCGGGGTCATGTTGGCGCTGTCGATCAAAGGCGACATTTCCCGGAAGCGCCACTGCGGGACGACGAGTTCGGGTTGACTGTGCAGGTAGTCGCGCATCCGCGCTTCGAAACCGGATGCAGGCGCCAGGCCGTGGGCGCTGGCTTGCATCCCGATGGTGCCGCCGGTGTAGAGCACCATGACGTGCTGGGCGGCAGGGTAGGTCGAGGCATTCATGGTTGTTCTCCAGGAAAGAAAACGGCAGCTTCAATGGGCTGCCACAACATAAGGCCGAGCATGACGCCGACCTTACGCTGTGTCACGCCGGGCGCAGGGGATGCGCCCGGTTTTTCAACAGTGGTCGCCGATCAGCGTTGCGCTGCGGCCACGCCCGCTGGGGCGCCCTGAGGGTTGGCAACCGGTGCCGACGGGTTGGCCGGCCAGGCCTTGCGGTCCAGGTCCAGGTCGGGGAACTGGCTGGAGTCGAAGACAGGCACCTTGATACCGGCCGAACGCTGGTTGTCGTAGTCGCGCAGGATGCGCATGCCGACCTTGAACAGCAGGAACAGCGCAATCAGGTTCACGAACGCCAGCAGGGTCATGGTGATGTCGGCGAAGGCGAACACGGTGCTGAGGTTTTCGATGGCGCCCCAGAAAATCAGCACCAGTACCAGCGAGCGATAGGCGATCAGAGCCTTGCGGTTCTCACCCAGCATGAAGCGCAGGTTGTTCTCGCCCAGGTAGTAGTTGTAGAGGATCGAGGTGAAGACGAACAACGCCAGGGCCACGGAGATGAACATCCGGCCCCAGTCACCGACGACCGCCGCCAGGGAGTTCTGGGTCAGGGCAATGCCGTCGCCTTCGAAACCTGGGGTATAGAAGCCGGACAGCAGGATCAGCAGCGCAGTGCAGGTGCAGATCACGAAGGTGTCCAGGAACACGCTGAACGCCTGGACCACACCCTGGGCGACCGGGTGCTCGACCGACGCCACGGCCGCCACGTTAGGCGCACTGCCCAGGCCGGCTTCGTTGGCGAACACGCCGCGCTTGACGCCCATCACGATGGCGCTGCCGATCAGGCCACCAAAGGCTTGATCCAGGCCGAAGGCGCTCTTGACGATGGTCGCGAGCATGGCCGGCACGTGGTCGAATTGCAGCACGATCACGTAGATGGTCACGCCGATGTACACTAGGGTTTTGACCGGTACCAGCAGGTCGGCGACCTTGGCGATGCGCTTGATCCCGCCGATGAACACCAGGCCCAGCAGGACCGCCAGGCCCAGGCCGGTGTAGGTGGTGTCCAGGCCAAAGGCGTTGTTCAGCGAGTGGGTCACGGCGTGGGCTTGCAGGCCGTTGAAGGCGAAACCGAAGGTGATCAGCAGCAGGAAGGCCATGATCATGCCCAGCCAGCGCTTCTGCAGGCCGTGCTGGATGTAGTAGGACGGGCCGCCACGGTACTGGCCTTCGGAGTCGCAGCGCTTGTAGAGCTGGCCGAGGGAGCACTCGAAGAAGCTGCTGGACATGCCGACCAGGGCGGTCACCCACATCCAGAACACCGCGCCGGGCCCGCCAAGGGTCACGGCGATGCCGACACCGGCGATGTTGCCCGCGCCGACGCGGCCGGCCAGGCTGAGCATCAGGGCCTGGAAGGAGCTGAGCTGGCCGGCGCTGCTTCTGAGGCTGTCACGGAACACCGCGAACATGTGGAAGAAATGGCGGAACTGGACGAAACGCGAGCGGATCGTGAAGTAGCTACCGAGCCCAACAATGAGCACGATCAGCACTTTCCCTGAAAGGAAGTCGTTGATGACTTCGAGCATGAGTATTCCTCGCTGTTTTTTGTTTAAGCAAATGCTGGCCAGTTGGAAACATCGCGTTACATCGGCCGGCGGACGGCACGACAGGCGAGGCGATGTTTCGTCCCGGTCCATTTCGCGGGTTTGTTATTAGTTCGGGTTTCGCATGTGTTGGGGTCTCGCTACCGACGACCGCGCATGCGAAGAGGGGCGGCACTATACCTATCAGCGCGGTGCCCGTCTGCACAGTTGTGGTGCGTCCGACGAAACGGACCTTTGAAACAACCGGGCTCCTTTCAGTGCCCGGCATCTGCGGAGCTGCTTTGTGTGGGAGCGGGCTTGCGCGCGAATGCAGGGTGTCAGCCGCCATGACGTGTGCTGATACACCACATTCGCGAGCAAGCCCGCTCTCACCTTCTTCAGCTTCCAGACTTCTTTTCAGCCTCTGGTCAATTAAAAAAAGGGCTTGGGGACGAGCCCCAAGCCCTCAAAAGGTGAGAGGTGTCTAGTCCCTCGACCTGGTGAGCGTTGGCTTTGTACGAAAAGTGCCTGATCGCCGCTCGGCGCCCTTTCGTACAAACCCTAGTCGCGTCGATCACGCTTTGAGCGGGACCAGGCGCGGAGCAATCATGTTTTCCGGGCGCAGGATGTCGTCGAGCATGGCGTCGTCGAGCAAGCCTTCCTCGCGCACCAGTTCCAGCACGCCGCGGCCACTTTCAAGGGCGACACGGGCGATGCGGGTGGCGTTTTCATAGCCGATGTACGGGTTCAAGGCGGTGACCAGGCCGATCGAGTGTTCGACCAGCTCGCGGCAGCGCACTTCGTTGGCGGTGATGCCGACGATGCAGTGCTCGCGCAGCATGTCCATGGCCCGTTGCAGCAGGCGGATCGAGTCGAAGATCTTGAAGGCGATCAGCGGCTCCATCACGTTCAATTGCAGTTGGCCGCCTTCGGCTGCCATGGTCAGGGCCAGGTCGTTGCCGATGATCTGGAAGGCCACCTGGTTGACCGCTTCCGGGATCACCGGGTTGACCTTGCCAGGCATGATCGAGCTGCCTGGCTGGCGGGCCGGCAGGTTGATTTCGTTGATGCCGGTGCGCGGGCCGCTGGACAGCAGGCGCAGGTCGTTGCAGATCTTCGACAGCTTGACCGCGGTGCGCTTGAGCATGCCGGAGAACAGCACGAAGGCGCCCATGTCGGAGGTGGCTTCGATCAGGTCGGCGGCCGGTACCAGCGGCTGGCCGCTGATGGTCGCCAGGCGCTGTACGGCCAGGGCCTGGTAGCGCGGGTCGGCGTTGATGCCGGTGCCGATGGCGGTGCCGCCCAGGTTCACTTCGGTGAGCAGTTCGGGTGCCAGGGTCTTGAGGCGTGCCAGGTCTTCGCCCAGGGTGGTGGCGAAGGCGCGGAATTCCTGGCCGAGGGTCATCGGCACGGCGTCTTGCAGCTGGGTGCGGCCCATTTTCAGGACGTGGCTGAATTCTTCACCCTTGGCCGCGAACGCCTGGATCAGGCTGTCGAGGCTGGCCAGCAACGCATCGTGACCCAGCAGCAGGCCCAGGCGGATCGCGGTTGGGTAGGCGTCGTTGGTGGACTGCGCCATGTTCACGTCGTTGTTCGGGTGCAGGTACTGATATTCGCCCTTGTTGTGGCCCATGACCTCCAACGCGATGTTGGCGATGACTTCGTTGGCATTCATGTTGGTCGACGTGCCGGCGCCGCCCTGGATCATGTCCACCACGAATTCTTCGTGGAAATCACCGCGGATCAATCGTGCACAGGCTTCGCTGATGGCGGCGTGCTTGGCTTCGCTGAGCTGGCCCAACTCGCGGTTGGCATCGGCGGCGGCTTGCTTGACCATGGCCAGACCGACCACCAGCTTGGGGTAATGCGAAATCGGAACGCCGGAGAGGCGGAAGTTGGTCACCGCTCGCAGGGTCTGGATGCCGTAGTACGCTTGTGCCGGTACTTCGAGTACGCCAAGCAGGTCTTTTTCTGTGCGGAAAGATGCAGCGGAGGACATGACGGAAATCATCTCGATAAGGACCCGGTCTGAGCCGGAACGCCTCGAATCCTAGGCCTGCATGCAAATTAGGGCCAATGCTGTTAAACACTGCCCTATGCATATTCGGCATAATGCCGGTGTGACGCCGGCGTTATGGCGAGCGTGTGACCCGTTTTGGTGCATGTGGGAGGACGTGATGAATCTTGAAAGCAAATGGCTCGAGGACTTCAGTGCCCTGGCCGCGACTCGCAGTTTCTCCCAGGCGGCCGAGCGGCGCTTCGTCACGCAGCCGGCGTTCAGTCGCCGGATCCGCAGCCTTGAAGCGGCACTGGGGCTGACCCTGGTCAACCGTTCGCGCACGCCCATCGAACTGACGGCGGCCGGGCAGTTGTTCCTGGTGACGGCGCGCACGGTGGTCGAGCAACTGGGTGAAGTGTTGCGTCATCTGCATCACCTGGAAGGCGGGCAGGGCGAGGTCATCCAGGTGGCCGCCGCGCATTCCCTGGCGCTGGGCTTCTTCCCGCGTTGGATCGCGCAGCTGCGCAACGAAGGCATGAACATCGCCACGCGCCTGGTGGCGACCAACGTGGGCGACGCCGTCCACGCCCTGCGCGAGGGCGGTTGTGACCTGATGCTGGCTTTCTATGATCCGGACTCTGCGATGCAGATGGACCCGGAGATCTTTCCGTCGCTGCACCTGGGCCAGACCCAAATGCTCCCGGTGTGTGCGGCGGATGCGGACGGCAACCCACTGTTCGACCTCGAAGGCGAGGCCAGCGTGCCGCTGCTGGCCTACAGCGCCGGGGCGTTTCTGGGACGCTCGGTCAATCAGCTCCTGCGCCAGCGCGCGCTGCGCTTCACCACTGTCTATGAAACAGCCATGGCCGACAGCCTGAAAAGCATGGCCCTGGAAGGCCTCGGGATCGCCTGGGTGCCGCACCTGAGCGTGCGCGCCGAACTGGCCCGGGGCGAACTGGTGATCTGCGGCGGGGCGCAATGGCACGTCCCACTGGAGATCCGCCTCTACCGCTGTGCCCTGGTGCGCAAGGCCAATGTCCGGTTGTTGTGGCGCAAGCTGGAGGGCGGGGTGGCCCAGAGTGTTCCCGGTTCTTGAAGACAGCGCAGACCCCTTGTGGGATGTCACTGATATCAGGGTCATCACCGAGCCCCTGTGGGAGCGAGCTTGCTCGCGATGACGGACTGACATTCACCGTTGCATTGACTGACCGGTCGCTATCGCGAGCAAGCCCGCTCCCACAAGGGATTTGTGTCGTTGTTCTGCTGACCTCGAAGTCAATAAACCCGCCGCTTCGCCTCAAATGACAGATGGTCGGCGAAAGTGCGTTTAACGCACCGTTTTCGGTATACTGCCCGGCCTTCGGTCGGTTCACCCGGCCATTATTCGTACAACAAGCCACGCCGGTTTCCCGCGTGGCTTGTTGTTTTTTGACGCGCCCGCGGGCGCCCAGAGAGAAGAGGCACATTGATGAGTGCATTGGTTGGCGTGATCATGGGCTCCAAGTCCGATTGGTCCACCCTTAGCCACACCGCCGATATGCTGGAAAAGCTCGGCATCCCCTACGAGGTGAAAGTGGTCTCTGCCCACCGCACCCCGGACTTGCTGTTCCAGTACGCCGAAGAAGCCGAGGCCCGTGGCATCGAGGTGATCATCGCCGGTGCCGGTGGCGCGGCCCACTTGCCAGGCATGTGTGCGGCCAAGACCCACCTGCCGGTGCTGGGCGTGCCGGTGCAGTCGTCGATGCTCTCGGGCGTCGATTCGCTGCTGTCGATCGTGCAGATGCCGGCCGGCATCCCGGTGGCGACCCTGGCCATCGGCAAGGCCGGTGCGATCAACGCCGCCCTGTTGTCGGCGAGCATCCTGGGCGCCAAGCACCCGCAGTTTCATACCGTGCTGAAAAAATTCCGTGCTGAGCAGACAGACAGCGTCCTGGACAACCCGGACCCGCGCATTGCCTGAGGTGGTTGACGAATGAAGATCGGTGTAATCGGTGGCGGCCAGTTGGGTCGCATGTTGGCCCTGGCGGGGACGCCGCTGGGGATGAACTTCGCTTTCCTGGACCCAGCGCCGGACGCCTGTGCCGCCGCGCTGGGTGAGCACCTGCGGGCCGATTACGGCGATCAGGATCACCTGCGCCAGTTGGCCGATGAAGTCGATCTGGTGACTTTCGAGTTCGAAAGTGTCCCGGCTGAAACGGTTGCCTTCCTGTCCCAGTTCGTCCCCGTCTACCCAAGCGCCGAGGCGCTGCGGATCGCTCGCGATCGCTGGTTCGAAAAGAACATGTTCAAGGACCTGGGCATTCCTACCCCGGCCTTCGCCGACATTCAATCCCAGGCCGATCTCGACGCGGCCGTCGCCGCCATCGGCCTGCCGGCTGTCCTCAAGACCCGCACCCTGGGGTATGACGGCAAGGGCCAGAAAGTTTTGCGCAGCCCTGAAGACGTGGCCGGCACCTTTGCCGAACTTGGCAGCGTGGCCTGCCTGCTGGAGGGCTTCGTGCCGTTCACCGGGGAAGTCTCGCTGATCGCCGTGCGTGCCCGCGACGGTGAGATCCGCTTCTACCCGCTGGTGCACAACACCCACAAGGACGGCATCCTCAAACTGTCCGTCGCCAGCACCGACCACCCGCTGCAAGCCTTGGCCGAGGATTATTCCAGCCGGGTGCTCAAGCAGCTCGACTATGTCGGCGTCATGGCGTTCGAGTTCTTTGAAGTGGACGGTGGCCTCAAGGCCAACGAAATCGCCCCGCGTGTGCACAACTCCGGGCACTGGACCACCGAAGGCGCCGAGTGCAGCCAGTTCGAAAACCACCTGCGGGCGGTGGCTGGCCTGCCGCTGGGGTCGACCGCCAAGGTCGGTGAAAGCGCGATGCTGAACTTCATTGGCAAGGTGCCGGACACCGAGAAAGTCCTGGCGATTGCCGACTGCCATCTGCATCACTATGGCAAGGCCTTCAAGGCCGGCCGCAAGGTGGGTCACGCCAACCTGCGTTGTGCTGACCGGGCGACCCTTGCCCAGCAGATCATCCAGGTCGAGGCGCTGATCGCCGAGCAATAATCTGAAACATTGTTGGAACCATTCGTCGGCCGAATTCTCTCATGGCAAGGTGCCAAAGTCTGACTAGGCTTTGGCATGACGCTCAATCAAAAGGGGAATTGCCATGGGAATCATCGGAACCATCTTTATCGGCTTGATCGTCGGCCTGCTGGCACGCTTCCTGAAACCGGGCGATGACAGCATGGGCTGGATCATGACCATCCTGCTCGGTATCGGCGGTTCGTTGGCAGCCACCTACGGCGGCCAGGCCCTGGGCATTTACCAGGCCGGCGAAGGCGCGGGCTTCATCGGTGCCCTGGTGGGCGCGATCGTGCTGCTGGTGATCTACGGCCTGATCAAAAGAAACTGATTCAAATGCGACAAAGCCCTCTGCTCGCGGCGCGCGCAGGGGGCTAGAATGCCCGGCGTTCCACCCTTTCCTCATTGCCGAGCCCGTTCATGCGCCGTCTAGTGTTGACCCTTCTTTTGCTAGGCAGTGGCCTGGCCCATGCTGCCGAATTGCCGGAAACCGATTGGCTCGAGCTGATGCCCAAGTCGGACCAGAAGGCCCTTGAGGCCATGCCTGAAATCGACCACAACTCCCCCGAAGCCGACGGCACGTTCACCAATAAAGGTGGCCTGAAGCAGAGCAAGGGGTTGCCGGCGGTGATGTATTCGACCAAGACCGTGGCGTCGATGAACGACAAGCACATCCGCATCGGCGGCTATCCGGTGCCGTTGGAAGCCGACGCCAAGGGCCGCAGCACGCTGTTTTTCCTGGTGCCTTACCCGGGTGCCTGCATCCACGTCCCGCCACCGCCGCCCAATCAACTGGTGCTGGTGCGCTACCCCAAGGGCTTGAAGCTGGACGACATCTACACACCGCTGTGGGTGATCGGCACGCTAAAGATCGAAAAGGTCGACAACGACCTGGCCAGCGCCGCCTATGCGCTGGACGCGGAAAAGGTGAGGGTGGTGAAGGAAGCTGATCTGTAACGCAGAAACGCTTTGTAAAACTCCATGCTGGCCTTTCATCCAATTGTCATATTTCAGCCATAGAGTGTTCACACGGCTTACCGATACTTGGCCGACTTAACACACCCTATCTGCTAGGAGTAAGGCATGAAACTGAAGCGTTTGATGGCGGCAATGACCTTTGTCGCCGCTGGCGTTGCGACTGCCAACGCGGTTGCCGCTGTTGACCCTGCGATCCCGAGCTACACCAAGACCACTGGTGTGTCGGGCAACCTGTCCAGCGTCGGCTCCGATACCCTGGCCAACCTGATGACCTTGTGGGCCGAGAACTACAAGAAAGAATACCCGAACGTAAACATCCAGATTCAGGCCGCCGGTTCCTCCACCGCGCCGCCCGCACTCACCGAAGGCACCTCCAACCTGGGCCCGATGAGCCGCAAGATGAAGGACAACGAGCTGCAAGCCTTCGAGCAGAAGTACGGCTACAAGCCAACCGCTATTCCAGTGGCGGTCGACGCCCTGGCGGTGTTCGTACACAAGGACAACCCGATCCAGCACCTGACCATGGAACAGGTTGACGCGATCTTCTCGTCCACCCGTCTGTGCGGCGGCAAAGCCGACGTCAAGACCTGGGGCGACCTGGGCGTGACCGGTGACCTGGCCAACAAGCCGGTGCAACTGTTCGGCCGTAACTCGGTATCCGGCACCTACGGCTACTTCAAGGAAGAAGCCCTGTGCAAAGGCGACTACAAGGCTAACGTGAACGAGCAGCCTGGTTCGGCTTCGGTCGTGCAGTCCATCAGCTCTTCGCTCAACGGCGTGGGCTACTCGGGCATCGGCTACAAGACCGCCAGCGTGAAGACCGTGGCCCTGGCCAAGAAAGGCAGTACTGAGTACATCGAAGACACCGAAGAAAACGCCCTGAACGGCAAATATCCGCTGTCGCGTTTCCTCTACGTGTACGTCAACAAGGCTCCGAACAAGCCTCTGGCCCCGCTGGAAGCCGAGTTCGTGAAGCTGGTCCTGTCCAAGCAAGGCCAGGAAGTCGTGGTCAAGGATGGCTACATCCCACTGCCAGCCAAGGTCGCCGCCAAGGCGCTGGCTGACCTGGGTCTGTCGGAAGGCGGCAACGTCGCCAAGAAGTAACGCCTGAGTCCGGGCCAATGCCCGGGCTTTCTGTGGGAGCGAGCTTGCTCGCGATAGCGGTGGGTCTGTCGACACTGATGTTGAATGTGGCGCCCTCATCGCGAACAAGCTCGCTCCCACACACTAATTTTCTCTCCGCTGCCGGTTCCCACGGGCGGCGGTTTTGTTGCGTCACTGCATTGTCATCTTTCTGTCATACAGGATCGCTAGGGTGTGCGCATGAATGATCTGGCCAATTCCACAATGACTACGACTTCCCCTCCCAAGCGCATTGACTTCAATACGCCTGAGCTGCAACGCAAGCGCCGTGTCCGTGCGCTCAAGGATCGCCTGACCCGCTGGTACGTCCTGGTGGGCGGCCTCGCGGTACTCGCGGCCATTACCTTGATCTTCTTCTTCCTGGCCTATGTAGTGCTGCCCCTGTTCCAGGGCGCGGACCTGACCGCCAAGGACCCGATCACCCCGGCCTGGATGCAAGACGCCGGCAAACCCCTGATGATTGCCATCGAAGAACAGAACCAGGTGGCGATGCGGGTTTCCGACAAGGGCCAGGCGCTGTTTTTCGACGTTCACAATGGTACCGAGCTGCGCCGCGTCGATCTGCCGATCCCGGCCGGCGCCAGCGTGACGTCCATCGGTGAAGACCAGCCCGGCAGCCCGCTGGTGGTGATCGGTTTGTCCAACGGCCAGGCCCTGGTGTTCCGTCACACTTATAAGGTCAGCTACCCGGACGGCAAGAAAACCATCTCGCCCGCTGTCGAGTACCCGTACGGCGAAACGCCTATCGCCTTGAACGAGCAGGGTGCCGCGCTGGAGCATGTCAGCCTCAACGCCACCGATTCGACCCTGCTGCTCGCCGGTTCCAGTGGCGCCCAACTGCAGGTGCTGTCGCTGACCAGCGAAGAAAACATGATGACCGGCGAAGTCACCAGCGAGCAGACGCGCATCGACTTGCCGCAGATGACCGAGCCGGTGAAGAACATCTTCGTCGACCCACGCCAGCAATGGCTGTATGTGATCAACGGACGTGCCCAGGCCGACGTGTTCAGCCTGCGGGACAAGAGCCTCAACGGGCGCTACAAACTGCTGGAAAACGGCGAAGCCCAAGTCACCGCGGCGACCCAGCTGGTGGGCGGCATTTCGCTGATCGTCGGCGACTCCAAGGGTGGTCTGAGCCAGTGGTTCATGGCACGCGATCCTGACGGCGAGCAGCGCCTGAAGCAGATCCGCAGTTTCCAGATGGGCACCACGCCGATTGTCGAGATCACTGCCGAGGAGCGTCGCAAGGGCTTCGTTGCCCTCGATGCGTCCGGCAAGCTCGGGGTGTTCCACAGCACGGCCCATCGCACGTTGCTGGTGGACCAGGTGGTCGACGGCCAGGGCCTGTTCGGCATGTCGCCACGGGCCAACCGGTTGATCGTCGAGCAGGGCGGCAAGCTGCAACCGCTGACGCTGGATAATCCGCACCCGGAAGTCTCGTGGAGCGCGTTGTGGAGCAAGGTCTGGTACGAAAACTACGACGAACCCAAGTACGTCTGGCAATCGACCGCGGCCAACACCGACTTCGAGCCCAAGCTGAGCCTCTCGCCGCTGACCTTCGGTACCCTCAAGGCGGCGTTCTACGCGATGTTGCTGGCGGCACCGCTGGCGGTCGCGGCGGCGATCTATACCGCCTACTTCATGGCTCCGGGCATGCGCCGCAAGGTCAAGCCGGTGATCGAGCTGATGGAAGCGATGCCGACGGTGATCCTCGGTTTCTTCGCCGGCCTGTTCCTGGCGCCGTACGTCGAAGGCCACCTGCCGGGCATCTTCAGCCTACTGATGTTGCTGCCGATCGGCATCCTGGTGGCCGGCTTCGTCTTCAGCCGCCTGCCCGAGTCCGTGCGCCTGAGGGTGCCGGATGGCTGGGAAAGCGCCTTGCTGATCCCGGTAATTCTGTTCGTGGGCTGGCTCTCGCTGTACATGAGTCCGTACATGGAAGCCTGGTTCTTCGGCGGTGACATGCGCATGTGGATCTCCCATGACCTGGGCATCACCTACGACCAGCGTAACGCCCTGGTGGTCGGCCTGGCGATGGGCTTCGCAGTGATCCCGAACATCTACTCCATCGCTGAAGACGCCGTGTTCAGCGTGCCACGGGGCCTGACCCTGGGCTCCCTGGCCCTGGGCGCCACGCCGTGGCAGACCATGACCCGCGTGGTGATCCTCACCGCCAGCCCGGGCATTTTCTCGGCCTTGATGATCGGCATGGGCCGCGCGGTGGGTGAAACCATGATCGTGCTGATGGCCACCGGTAACACCCCGGTCATGGAAATGAACCTGTTCGAAGGCCTGCGCACCCTGGCGGCCAACGTGGCGGTGGAAATGCCCGAGTCGGAAGTCGGCGGCAGCCATTACCGCGTGCTGTTCCTGTCGGCGCTGGTGCTGCTGTTGTTCACCTTCGTCATGAACACCCTCGCCGAGCTGATCCGTCAGCGTCTGCGCAAGAAATATTCGTCGCTTTAAGAAAGGTAGAAGTCTGTGAAACAGAACTCCCTGAAAGGATGGTTCAAGAGCGGCGCCCCCGGCGTCTGGATCAGCGGTGGCGCGGTGTCCATCGCGGTCATCATGACCATTGGCCTGCTGGCGGTGATTGCCGTGCGCGGCCTGGGCCACTTCTGGCCGGCGGACCTGATCCACGCCAACTACAACGTGCCGGGCATGCCTGCGCACCTGGTGGTGGGCGAGGTGGTGCAGAAAGAAGAAGTGCCTCGCGAGCGGCTCAAGAGCGCCGGCCTGCCGGTGCCCGACGAAGGCCCGGAATTCATGATCCGCGAGCTGGTCAAGGTGGGCAACCGTGACCTGAACGGCACCGACTTCACCTGGATCGTCGGCGACTGGCTGACGAACCAGACCACGCCACCGGAACTGATGGCCATCGAGCGTCGTGAGTGGGGCAACTTCTACGGCTACCTGGTCAACGTCAAGGAAGATGGCAAGGTCATCGCCGAGGGCGAGGCTGCCTGGCCGCAGTTGCAGACCCGCATTGCGCGGGTCAACAAGCTCGCCGCGGAACTCAAGACCCTGGAAAAATCCGACATCGGCGCGATCAACGCCGGCCTGGAACGTATCCGCCTGCACGGGCGCAAGCTGGAGCTGGAGGGCAAGCTCGACGCCGCCGCCCAAGCTGACATGGCCAGTGAGCGGGCCGAGCTCGACGCCCGCTACAAGGACATCGAGGCGCGCCTGGCCGACCTGCACGCGCAGTTCAACCGCGACAGCCTGACTGCCCGCGACGCCAACGGCAAGGAAGTGGAGATCGGCATTGGCAAGGTGGTGCACGCCTATCAGCCGAACGGCATGGGCACGCTGACCAAGCTGGGCTTCTATTTCAGCAAGGTCTGGGAGTTCCTCAGCGACGACCCGCGTGAAGCCAACACCGAGGGCGGCATCTTCCCGGCGATCTTCGGCACGGTGATGATGACCCTGATCATGGCGATGATCGTGACCCCGTTCGGCGTGCTGGCCGCGGTCTACCTGCGTGAGTACGCTCGCCAGGGGCCGATGACCCGCTTGATCCGCATCGCGGTGAACAACCTGGCGGGGGTTCCGGCGATCGTCTACGGCGTGTTCGGCCTGGGCTTCTTCGTCTATGTGCTGGGTGGCTCGGTGGACCGTCTGTTCTTCCCCGAAGCCCTGCCGGCGCCGACCTTCGGCACCCCCGGTCTGCTCTGGGCGTCGCTGACCCTGGCGCTGCTGGCGGTCCCGGTGGTGATCGTGGCGACGGAAGAAGGCCTGGCGCGGATCCCGCGTACCGTGCGCGAAGGCTCCCTGGCCCTCGGCGCGACCAAGGCCGAGACCTTGTGGAAAATCGTCCTGCCGATGGCGAGCCCGGCGATGATGACCGGCATGATCCTCGCCGTGGCCCGTGCCGCCGGTGAGGTGGCGCCGCTGATGCTGGTGGGTGTGGTGAAGCTGGCGCCGTCGCTGCCGCTGGACGGCAACTACCCGTACCTGCACCTGGACCAGAAGATCATGCACCTGGGCTTCCATATCTATGACGTGGGCTTCCAGAGCCCGAACGTCGAGGCCGCACGGCCGCTGGTATACGCCACGGCGCTGTTGCTGGTGCTGGTGATCGCTGTCTTGAACCTGTCGGCGGTATGGATCCGTAACCATCTGCGCGAAAAGTACAAGGCATTGGACAGTTGATGACACGCTGTTCCCCTGTGGGAGCGAGCAAGCTCGCTCCCACACTGATCGACGTTCACTGGAATTTAATGGAGCCGCCACTCAGGCGTTCCGAACCGAATTTGTTAGCACAGGGAGCCCCCCATGCAACACGAAGCACATACACACGGCATCAACATGTCGGCCCTGGGCCGCGACAAGCAGAGCCTGGACCTGGCCCAGGAAACCGTCGCCATCGAAGTGCCCGGCCTGAGCCTGTTCTACGGCGAGAAACAAGCGCTGTATGACGTCAGCATGAACATCCCGAAGCAGCGCGTCACCGCGTTCATCGGCCCGTCGGGTTGCGGCAAGTCGACCTTGCTACGCACGTTCAACCGCATGAACGACCTGGTGGACGGTTGCCGCGTCGAAGGCGAGATCAACCTCTACGGCAACAACATCTACCGCAAGGGCGAGGACGTGGCCGAGCTGCGTCGTCGCGTGGGCATGGTGTTCCAGAAACCGAACCCGTTCCCGAAAACCATCTACGAGAACGTGGTCTACGGCCTGCGCATCCAGGGCATCAACAAGAAGCGTATTCTCGACGAAGCCGTGGAATGGGCGCTCAAGGGCGCGGCGCTGTGGGACGAGGTCAAGGACCGCCTGCATGACTCGGCCCTGGGCCTGTCCGGCGGCCAGCAGCAGCGCCTGGTGATTGCCCGCACCATCGCCGTGGAACCCGAAGTGCTGCTGCTCGATGAGCCATGCTCGGCCCTGGACCCGATCTCGACGCTGAAGGTCGAGGAGCTGATCTACGAGCTCAAGTCCAAGTTCACCATCGTCATCGTGACCCACAACATGCAACAGGCGGCGCGAGTGTCCGACTACACCGCGTTCATGTACATGGGCAAACTGGTGGAATTCGGCGACACCGATACCTTGTTCACCAACCCGGCCAAGAAACAGACCGAAGACTACATTACGGGCCGCTATGGCTAGCGGTAGCTGCGAGCCGCAAGCTTCAAGCGGCAAGTAAAAGCAGTTTAGCGTAACGACACATATCAGCTTGCAGCTTGAAGCTTGCAGCTCACAGCTTTTGCGGAGCAAAACCATGATTTCGAAGGAAGGCCTTACTCATCACATTTCCGCACAGTTCAATGCCGAGCTCGAGGAAGTGCGCAGCCACCTGCTGGCCATGGGCGGCCTGGTGGAAAAGCAGGTGAACGACGCGGTGACCGCGCTGATCGAGGCCGACTCCGGCCTGGCCCAGCAGGTGCGCGAGATCGACGACCAGATCAACCAGATGGAACGCAACATCGACGAAGAGTGCCTGCGCATTCTGGCCCGTCGTCAGCCGGCGGCGTCCGACCTGCGCCTGATCATCAGCATCTCCAAGTCGGTGATTGACCTTGAACGGATCGGCGACGAAGCCACCAAGATCGCCCGTCGTGCCATCCAGTTGTGCGAAGAAGGCGAAGCGCCCCGTGGTTACGTCGAAGTGCGCCACATTGGCGACCAGGTGCGCAACATGGTTCGCGACGCGCTGGATGCGTTCGCCCGCTTCGACGCCGACCTGGCGTTGTCGGTGGCCCAGTACGACAAGATCATCGACCGCGAGTACAAGACCGCCCTGCGTGAGCTGGCGACCTACATGATGGAAGACCCGCGCTCCATCTCCCGGGTGCTGAGCATCATCTGGGTCCTGCGTTCCCTGGAGCGTATCGGCGATCATGCGCGCAACATCTCCGAACTTGTGATCTACCTGGTGCGCGGTACCGATGTACGGCACATGGGGCTCAAGCGCATGAAGGAAGAAGTTGAAGGCACCCCGTCCGAAACCGCTAATGTTCCAGGCGAGACGGACGATAAGTAAGATTGCCAAGAAAAGCGCCCGGCCTTCTGGTCGGGCTTTTTTTTTGGGTTTTTTTTAATCGAAAGCAGCACCCCGTGAACGAAAAGTCCCGGCGTGACTGACGGTTTTTGGCAATGTGCCATCAGTAAAAGCGGTATGCTTGCCGGGATTTTTTAGAGGTGTATCTGGATGAGTAAGGTCAGTGTGTTGGTCGTGGATGATGCGTCGTTCATTCGCGACCTGGTGAAGAAGTGCCTGCGCAATTACTTTCCGGGCGTGCGCATCGAAGACGCGGTAAACGGCAAGAAAGCCCAGGCTCTGCTGGCCCGCGAGGCGTTCGACCTGGTGCTGTGCGATTGGGAAATGCCCGAAATGTCCGGCCTGGAGCTGCTGACCTGGTGCCGTCAACAGGACAATCTCAAGGGCATGCCGTTTGTCATGGTGACCAGCCGTGGCGACAAGGAAAACGTGGTCCAGGCGATTCAGGCCGGCGTGTCCGGCTACGTCAGCAAGCCGTTTACCAACGAACAGTTGCTGACCAAGGTCAAGCAGGCCCTGCACAAGGTCGGCAAGCTCGACACCCTGATGAACAGCGCCCCGACCAAGATGAACTCGGCGTTCGGCAATGACTCCCTGAGTGCCCTCACCGGGGGCAAGGCCGCTCCGGTCGTGGCGGCTACGCCTGCCGTTGCCGCCGCCAGGCCGGCCGCCGCGGCGCCTGCACCTGCTGCCGCCGCTGCGGCGCGTGGCCTGCTCAACAGCCCACCGGTCAAGGCCCCTGCTGCCGCCGCGCCGGCTGGCAATCGTGGCCAGGGCCAACTGCGTCTGTCCAGTGGCACCCAGCAATGCGTGATCAAGGCCCTGAGCCTCAAGGAAGCCTTGCTGGTGGTCAAGCGCAGCGACAACCTGCCCCAAGTGCTGGAAAGCGCCGTGCTGGACATGGAGCAGGGCGACAACGCCGAGACCGCACGCCTGAACGGCTACCTGCACGCCATCGTCGCTCACGAGCAAACGCCTGACAGCGAATGGCTGCAACTGACGTTCCGCTTCGTCGACAAAGACCCGCAGAAACTCGACTACATCTCCCGCCTGATCGCCCGCGGCACCGCCCAGAAGCACTTCGTGCCGGGTGCCTGATCCGGCGGCGCTTCGAGTCCGCTATCGCGAGCAAGCTCGCTCCCACACGGAATCTTCAGTATTCACTGGATCGAGTGTGGGAGCGAGCTTGCTCGCGATGGGGCCATTAGATCCAACACCGATCGCTGATCCAATTTTGAAACATCCGTCGACTACGCTGGTCCATCCCAGCTGCTAGGCTGCTGTGCAGGCCTTCATCTTTCGACAGAACCTTTGCCCATGCTCGCGCCCCTGTTGTTCGCCTGCGGTCTGGTCCTGGCCTCCACCTCGGCCATGGCCATGACCATCTACAAATCCACCGACGCCAACGGCGTGGTGTCCTACAGCGACCGCCCGAGCAAGGGTGCCCAGGTGTTCGTGTTTCGCGACCGCATGGTCGAACACCTGGAACGGCAGGTGTTTCTCGATATCAAGAAGCAGAAGGGCGCGGACGCGGTGTTCGTGCGCAATGACCTGTACGCCCCGGTGGAGATCGAGTTGAGTTTTGCCGGGCTGGGCAACGTGAGGGGGGCGCCGAGCCGGCCGATCCGCAGGGTACTGCCGGCGCGCAGCAACCTGCGCCTGGCGCTGCTCACGGCCACCCAACCCGGCAGGCCGCTGGTGTATACCCCAAGGTTCGAATACTCCCTGGGCGACCCGGCAGGCGCGGCACAGGCCTATCGTTACCCGTTGCCGTGGCGGGGTGGGCCTTTCCGGCTGAGCCAGGGCGCCAACGGCCAGTACAGCCACTACGGGCCGAAGAACCGCTACGCCATGGACATCGCCATGCCCGAAGGCACACCGATCATCGCGGCGCGGGGCGGGGTGGTGATCAAGACCGAGAATGAGCAGACTGGCCGTGGCGACGATCCCTCGGGCAACTTCGTGCGGGTGCTGCACGACGACGGGACCATGGGGGTCTACCTGCACCTGCAGAAGGGTTCGGTGAGCGTGCGCGAAGGGCAGCGGGTGACGGTGGGCTCGCCTTTGGCGTTGTCCGGCAATACCGGCAACAGCTCCGGCCCGCACCTGCATTTCGTGGTGCAGCGCAATACCGGGCTGGGGCTGGTGTCGATTCCGTACCAGTTCGATCGACCGGTGGGAGAGCTGCCCAACTTTGCGTTGGGCAAGCAGTAGCATGGTGGTGTGCTAAGGGCGCTTTTGTGGCGAGGGGATTTATCCCCGTTGGGCTGCGCGGCAGCCCCAAAATGCAGCTCCAATCTACCTGTCACACCGAGTCGCCTGGTTTCAGGGCTGCTGCGCAGCCCAACGGGGATAAATCCCCTCGCCACAGAGCCTTGTGCTCAATCGAGCATCAACACCTTCGCCAGGATGATCTTCGGCCCTTTCATCTTCTTGATGATGATCCGCAGGCCTTCGACTTCCAGCACTTCTTCCTCTTCCGGCACGCGCTTGAGGGTTTCATAGACCAACCCGGCGAGGGTTTCGGCCTCGATGTGGTCCAGGTCGATCCCCAGCAGGCGCTCGACCTTGAACAACGGCGTGTCGCCGCGTACCAATAGCTTGCCCGGTTGATACGCCAGGATGCCGCGCTCGGCCTTGCGGTGTTCGTCCTGGATATCGCCGACCAGCACTTCCAGCACGTCTTCCATGGTCAGGTAGCCGATGATGTTGCCGTCGGCTTCCTCCACCACGGCGAAGTGCGAGCCGCCCTTGCGGAACTGCTCCAGCAACTGCGACAGCGGCATGTGCCGCGACACGCGCTCCAGGGGCCGGGTCAGCTCGGCCAGGTTGAACGACTCGGGAATGTGATCCAGGGCCGCCAGCTCCAGCAGCAGGTCCTTGATGTGCAGCAGGCCGACGAACTCCTGGCGCTCGCTGTCGTACACCGGGTAGCGGCTGAACTTGTGGCGACGGAACATCGCCAGGATTTCCTTGAGCGGCGCGTTGAACTCCAGCGTGACCAGGTCTTCCCGGGAGTTGGCCCAGTCCACCACTTCCAGTTCGCCCATTTCCACGGCCGACGCCAGGACGCGCATGCCCTGGTCGCTGGGGTCCTGGCCGCGGCTGGAGTGCAGGATCAGTTTCAGTTCTTCACGGCTGTAGTGATGTTCGTGATGCGGGCCGGGCTCGCCCTGTCCGGCGATGCGCAGGATGGCGTTGGCGCTGGCGTTGAGCAGGTAGATCGCCGGGTACATGGCCCAGTAGAACAGGTACAGCGGCACGGCGGTCCACAGCGACAGCAGTTCGGGCTTGCGGATCGCCCAGGACTTGGGCGCCAGCTCGCCGACGACGATGTGCAGGTAGGAAATGATGAAGAAGGCAGTGAAGAACGAAACCGCCTTGATCACTTCCGGTGACTGCACGCCCACCGCGCCCAGCAGCGGCTCGAGGATGTGGGCGAACGCCGGCTCACCGACCCAGCCCAGGCCCAGCGAGGCGAGGGTGATGCCCAGTTGGCAGGCCGACAGGTAGGCGTCGAGCTGGCTGTGGACGGTTCGCAGGATGTGCCCGCGCCAGCCGTTCTGCTCGGCGATTGCCTCGACCCGGGTCGAGCGTAGCTTGACCATGGCAAATTCGGCTGCAACGAAAAAGCCGTTGAGCAAAACCAGGATCAGAGCGAAAAGAATCATGCCGAATTCGGCGAAGAGTGTAACGAGGGACAAGCCAGGGGAAGGGTCCATGATGGAGTTTTGCAGGTTCCGTATTAGCCGTAAAAGTAGGAAATCAGTGCCTGAAAAGGCAGGCACAAGTCAGTCAATGTAGCGGCTGACTCGGCTGTTGCCTAGGGGGCAATGCCGGCCGGTATCAATCGGCCGGGCTGGCGAGGCGCGCGCGAACCACTTGTGCCGGGGTGAAATGGCAGGTGAACGTGCTGCCATGGCCGGGCACGCTGCTGATTTCCATGCGCCCGCGATGACGCAGCAGCACGTGCTTGACGATCGCCAGGCCCAGGCCGGTGCCCCCGGTGTTGGAGTTGCGGCTGGAGTCGACGCGGTAGAAGCGTTCGGTCAGGCGCGGCAGGTGCTTGCTGTCGATGCCGATCCCCGAGTCCCGCACGCTCAGGTGCGCGCCTTGCTCGTCGCCCCACCAGCGCACGTGGATCCGGCCTTGCTCGGGCGTGTACTTGACCGCGTTGAACACCAGGTTGGAAAACGCGCTGCGCAGTTCCGCCTCGCTGCCCTTGAGCTGCACGCCCGGGTCGGCTTCCAGGGTGATGGTCTGTTGCTTGGGGCCGGACAGTTCCTGTGCGTCCTCGGCAATGGTCTGCAGCAGGTCGTCGATGGGCACCGGCTGGTTGTCCGACGGATAGTCGGTGGCCTCCAGCTTCGCCAGCAACAGCAAGTCGTTGAGCAGGGTCTGCATGCGCCCGCTTTGCTGGTGCATCTGCTGCAAGGCTCGGGTCCAGCGCGGGTTCACCTCCTCGACGTTGTCGAGCAGGGTTTCCAGGTAGCCGCAGATCACCGTCAACGGCGTGCGCAGTTCGTGGGACACGTTGGCGATGAAGTCTTTGCGCATCTGCTCCAACTGGTGGATGCGGGTCACGTCCCGCACCAGCATCAGGTGCTCGTTGTTGCCGTAGCGCGTGATGTACAGCTGGATCCGCAGCCGGTCGTTGGTGGGCGAGGGGATTTCCAGCGGTTCGGCGTAGTTGTCCTGCTCGAAGTATTCCTTGAAGCGCGGATGGCGCACCAGGTTGGTCACCGGCTGGCCGCTGTCCTGGGGCGTCTTGAGGCCCAGCAGGGTCTCGGCGGCGCGGTTCCACCATTCCAGGTTGCCTTCGCTGTCGAGCATGATCACGGCGTCCTTGAGGGCCGCGGTGGACTCCTGGACCCGGTCGATCACCGCTTGCAGGCGCCCGCGCACGCGCTGGTCGCGCCGTTGCAGGTGGTAGATGCTGTCGAACACTTCGCCCCACAGGCCATAGCCGTCGGGCGGGGCTTCGTCGGGTTGGTGCAGGCGCAGCCATTCGTGCAGGCGCAGCAGTTGCTTGAGGGTCCAGGCCAGGTACAGCCCCAGGCCCGCAGCCAGGCTCCAGCCGTAGTAGCCGGTGATCAGGCCGACGACCAGGCTGCCGGTCACCAGCAACAACATGTGGCGAATCAGGGTGCCATGCCAGTTTTGATTCACGTGAACGCGCGTCCTTGTCAGCTTGTCGGGCGGTAAGGGCTCGGATCAGGCCTTCGTCGAAAAACGATACCCGGTGCCGCGCACGGTTTGTACCAGATTCTCGTAGGCATCGCCGAGGGCCTTGCGCAGGCGTCGGATGTGCACGTCCACGGTGCGTTCCTCGACGTAGACATTGCCGCCCCAGACCTGGTCCAGCAGTTGCCCGCGGGTGTAGGCGCGTTCCTGGTGGGTCATGAAGAATTGCAACAGGCGGTATTCGGTCGGGCCCATCTCGGCGGGTTTGCCGTCGATGGTTACGCGGTGGCTGATCGGGTCCAGCAGCAGGCCGCCGACTTCGATCGGCGCTTCGCCATCGGTCGGCCCGGCACGGCGCAGCACGGCCTTGAGGCGCGCCACCAGCTCGCGCGGGGAAAACGGCTTGGTGATGTAGTCGTCGGCACCGACTTCCAGGCCCTGGATCTTGTTGTCCTCTTCGCCCTTGGCGGTGAGCATGATGATAGGGATGTCCCCGGTCAGCTCGTCGCGCTTGAGCCGGCGCGCCAGTTCGATGCCGGACGTGCCGGGCAGCATCCAGTCCAGCAGGATCAGGTCGGGCTTGCGGTCGACGATGATGGCGTGGGCCTGTTGAGAGTTCTCTGCTTCCATGCAGTCATAGCCGGCCATCTCCAACGCAACGGCAATCATCTCGCGGATGGGCGCCTCGTCGTCGACGATCAGAATGCTCCTGCCAACCATGGGGTAATCCTCTTGTCATTTAACTGTCTTGCGCCGCATTAGATAACGGAATTATTGCAGTCGTGTGACAACAATTTCATTGACCGGCGATGTGGGGGATCCTGGGCTAAGCTTTCAGTCCGAATCCTGACAACCACAAAAGAAGGTTTCCATGACTCCGATGACTGTTTCTTTCAAAGCCCTGCTGCTGGCGGCTGCCGTGGCCCTGCCTGGATTGGCCATGGCTGCCGATCCCGCAATGGAGAAGGACGGCATGTTTACCGACCATAAGGGCATGACCCTCTACACCTTTGCCAAGGACTCTGCCGGCAAGTCGATGTGTAATGACAAGTGTGCGGCGAATTGGCCACCGCTGGCGGCCGAGGCAGATGACAAATCCATGGGCGAATGGACCGTGATCACCCGCGACGACGGCAAGAAGCAGTGGGCCTACGATGGCAAGCCGCTTTATACCTTCGTGATGGACAAAAAAGCGGGGGACATGACCGGCGACGGCAAGATGGACGGCGCCTGGAAAATCGCCAAGCCTGACTGACTCAGGTCTGCCAAGAGACGATGTGGCGAGGGGATTTATCCCCTCGCCACAAAAAGCGCCGCTCAGCGCAGCGCGTAATCCAGCACGATCCCCACGAAAATCGCCATCCCGGCCCAATGGTTGTGCAGGAATGCCTGGAAGCAGCGCATCCGGTCCTTGCCGCGGGTGTACCAGAACTCCCAGGCAAAGCACGCGGCAGCGGCGACCAGGCCCAAGTGGAACCAGCCGCCGAGCTTGAACTGCGAGCCGGCCAGCAGCAGGCAGCCCAGGGCCAGGCCTTGCAGGGTCAGGATGATCGCCCGGTCGGCATCGCCAAACAGAATCGCCGTGGATTTCACGCCGATTCGCAAGTCATCGTCCCGGTCGGTCATCGCGTAATAGGTGTCGTAGCCCACCGTCCACAGCAGGTTGGCGATGTACAACAGCCACGCGGCTGCCGGCAGATGGCCGGTTTCGGCGGTGAAGGCCATCGGCATGCCCCAGGAGAACGCCGCGCCCAGCACCACTTGCGGGTAATAGGTGTAGCGCTTCATGAACGGGTAGGTGCACGCCAGGGCCAGCCCGCCCAGGGACAGCAGGATGGTCGGCGCGTTGGTGCACAGCACCAGCAGGAAACTCACGGCCATCAGCACGGCGAAGAACACCAATGCCTCTTTCGAACTGATCTTGCCACTCGCCAAAGGGCGCTGCGCGGTGCGCTTGACGTGGCCGTCCACCTTGCGGTCGGCCCAGTCGTTGATCACGCAACCGCCGGCGCGGGTCAGCACCACGCCGAGGACGAAAATCACGATATTGGCCAGGGAGGGCGAGCCTTCACCGGCGACCCACAGCGCCCACAGTGTTGGCCATAACAGCAGGTAGATGCCGATGGGCTTGTCCATGCGGGTCAGTTGCACGAAGTCCCAGGCCCGAGGGTTCAGGCGGTTCAGGGATTTGAGCAGTTGCAGGTACATCAGCAATTCTCCGAATAGGCACGGGCGACCGTCCACACGCGTGGCAAGAAGACTTCCGCCACCAGCACGCTCAGCGCGCCGCGGTCGAAGCGCGAACGGCGGCCCCACAGTTCACGGCGGCGCACATCGGCCGGCAACCATTGTTCGGGGTAATGGCAAACCTCGATGGCCCGGCGCTGGAACGCCTGGTCGCAAAACAGCAGTTCGCCCAGGGAGCGGCTGCCCAGTTCATCCAGGTGCAACCCGTCGCCCTGCAACGCACTGCGCGCCGCCACGCTGCGGGCAAATACCCACGGCTCGCCGTGACCGCGCAGGTACACCTCGCGCACCCAGCCCTCGCTGTCGTGCGCCAGGTCCAGAGCCGCGCATTCATCGTCGCGCAGCGGTTGCCAGCCTTCGAACAGCGGCGTCACGCTGAAGTGATCGTCCGACAGGCTCGTCAGGCGGCGGGTCAGGGAACCTTCGTCGAACAACCAGTCGAGTACACAGGCATCGGGACGGGGCGACAGCAGCGGCCCGGGCAGCCATTGGAGTGTAGGAAATATCGAATTTGTCGGCGGCACAGAGGTCATGAATGGCAGCAAATGAGGCCGCGAGCTTACCATGTCGGTCGGCGATGTTGACGGGTTGGACCTGCCGTCGTACCGATCACGCTTGCATCTGGCGCGACCGATCAGTACAAAACGCCCTGAGCCGGAAGGGCGTTCTCATCGACCCGACCAATACCGGCAAACGCCTGACACCTGAGGAAGTACCTGAATGAAGAAGTGGCAATGTATCGTCTGCGGCCTGATCTACAACGAAGCCGAGGGTTGGCCCGATGACGGCATCGCCGCCGGGACCCGTTGGGAAGACGTACCGGCAGACTGGCTGTGCCCGGACTGCGGCGTCGGCAAGATGGATTTCGAAATGATCGAAATCAACTAAGCGAACCCCTGACCGTTTCCCTGGATGGAGAGCAACATGAGCGCACCTGTCGTCATCGTCGGTACTGGCCTGGCCGGTTACAACCTGGCCCGGGAGTTTCGCAAGCTCGATAGCGAAACCCCCTTGCTGTTGATTACCGCCGACGACGGTCGCTCCTACTCCAAGCCGATGCTCTCCACCGGCTTTGGCAAAAACAAGGATGCCGACGGCCTGAGCATGGCCGAGCCGGGGGCCATGGCCGAGCAGCTCAAGGCCGAGGTCCGCACCCATACGCGCATCAGCGGCATCGACCCGGGGCACCAGCGGCTGTGGATCGGCGAGGAAGCGGTGAACTACCGCGACCTCATCCTGGCCTGGGGCGCCGAAACCGTGCGTGTGCCGGTACAGGGCGACGCCTCGGACCTGATCTTCCCCATCAACGACCTGGAGGACTACGCGCGCTTCCGGTCCGCCGCTGCCGGCAAGCGCCGGGTGCTGCTGCTCGGCGCCGGGCTGATTGGCTGCGAGTTCGCCAACGACCTGATCCTGGGGGGCTACGAGGTGCAACTGGTGGCCCCGTGCGAACAGGTGATGCCGACGCTGTTGCATCCGGCGGCCGCTGCGGCGGTTCAGGCCGGGCTGGAGAGCCTGGGGGCGCGGTTCCACCTGGGCCCCGTGCTCAATCGCCTGCAACGCGGCGCCGACGGGCTTGAGGCGCACCTGTCCGACGGCCAGGTGATTGCCTGCGACCTGGTGGTGTCGGCCATCGGCCTGCGCCCGCGCATCGACCTGGCGGCGGCTGCCGGCCTGGTGGTCAACCGCGGCGTGGTGGTCGACCGTCATTTGAAGACCTCCCACGCCAACATCTACGCCCTGGGCGACTGTGCCGAGGTGGATGGCCTGAACCTGCTGTACGTCATGCCCCTGATGAGCTGTGCCCGGGCCCTGGCCCAGACCCTGGCGGGCAACCCGACCGCCGTGAGCTACGGCCCCATGCCGATCACCGTGAAAACCCCGGTGTGCCCCCTGGTGGTGTCGCCACCGCCTCGCGGCCGAGAAGGCGTGTGGAGCGTCGAAGGGCAGGGCGCCGACATCAAGGCACTGTGTCGCGACGCCCAGGGCAACCTGCTGGGCTATGCCCTGACCGGCGCCGCGGTGATGGAGAAACTGGCGCTGAACAAGGAACTTCCGGGCTTGCTGGCGTAAATACTGGTCGTTCTGTCGCAAAAACCCTACTTTTGACCCCACAAAGGTCGTTCGGACACTGGCGTCGTCCTCGGCCCCGTGCCATTCTCACTCCCGTCTGCCGCAGTGTAGAGCCTGCGGCGCCTTAGGGGCTGTTCCACAGAGAGCAGCACGGACATAACAACAAAAAAACCGTCAAAGGGGCTTCATTCATGCGTAAACCAGAACTCGCCGCCGCCATCGCGGAAAAAGCAGACCTCACCAAAGAACAAGCCAACCGCGTCCTCAACGCCGTCCTCGAAGAAATCACCGGCGCCCTGCACCGCAAGGACAGCGTCACCCTGGTGGGCTTCGGCACCTTCCTGCAACGCCATCGCGGCGCCCGCACCGGCAAAAACCCACAAACGGGTGAGCCAGTGAAAATCAAGGCCAGCAACACCGTTGCCTTCAAACCGGGCAAGTTCTTGAAGGACAGCGTTAATCCGTAATTGCTACGGGCTCTCCGGACTGGGGGGATAAAGCAACCACGAAAAAGGCACACCGAGGGAGTCGGGTGCCTTTTTTTGAGCGCGCGATTTGTCCCGCCGGTTACGGCATGCTCATCAGTGCCATGCGCAGGCGTCTGATCAGTTTCGGGGTCTTGAGGCAATCGGCCGGGCGCTTGTTGTCCAGGGCCGGGACGACCTGTTCCAGCCACCACAGGCCTTCCTTGAGGCCGCGTTTGCCGTAGAGCACGACGGCCATGTCGAGGTGGCCGTCCATGGCCTTGGCCAGTGCGCGGGCGTTGTCGTCGAGGTAGTCCTCTTCATACAGGCGCACGAACGTTTGCCAGTCGGCATCGCCGACGTATTCGTCTTCCAGTCCCATGTCAGAATCCGTCAAAGGAGATCAAGTTGCTGCCGGTCGGGTTTCGCGCCGACGGCGCCAGGATCCCATCGTAACCATTGGCCTTGGCCCACGCACCAATCTGGTGGGTCTGGGTGTATTTGTTGCCGGTGATGCTCTTGAGGGACACGCCCAGTTGCTTGCGGACATCGGCCCGGGTCAGGTCGAGGACGTTGTTGAGCTGGACCTTCTTGCTCACCAGCACCCGCGTGGACAGGTCCACGCCCCAGTGGTTGACCTCGCCCATGGCGGTCTTGCGCGAGTTGGCGCCGTATACCCCACCCAGCCCCGGCGCGGTGTACCGGTGGCGGGCGGCCACGTTCCACTTGTGCGCCGTCCAGGTCGTGCTGATCCGCCCCGGCTCTTCGAATCGATACACCGTCCGGTTGACCTTGCGGCCCTTCGGCGGGGTGCTGCACTTCATCAACCCCAAGGGGTCGACCCAGCTCACCGGGTTCGGCGCGTACTGGTAGAGGTTCAGGCCACCGGCCAGGCCGATGGGGTCCGGTGTGGTGAAGCGGCCGATGTCCGGGTCGTAGAAGCGCAGGGTGTTGTAGTGCAGGCCGGTTTCCCGGTCCAGGTACTGGCCCTGGAACCGCAGGTTCTGCTCTTCGATGTAATACGGCTCGCGCAACTCTTCGGCGGTGTTGCCCCACACCTGATAACGGGCCCGCCACAGCGTATGGCCGTCGCTTTCCGACAGTTGCTCGGGCTGGCCGTTGAAGTCGTTGTGGTAGTAACGGACTTTCTGCTGCTCGCCCAGGCCATCGACCCTGGCCAAAGGCTCGTGGCCGTCGTCGGCGTAGATGTAGAGGCTGGTCTGGCTGTTGCGGTGCTCCTGTAACAGTTGCAGCGCATCCCAGGTGAAGCGGGTGCGGCCCAGCAGCGTCGCGTGGCGGTCGTACTCGGCCTTTTCGATGCGCCTGCCCAGCGGGTCGTAGGTCATTTTCACGACCGAGCCGTTGTCGTTATGCACCTGAACCAGGCGCTGCTCGGCGTCGTACACGAACCGCTGCACACCGCGCTGGCTGCTGCGCTTTTCCACCATGCGGCCGAAGCCGTCGTAGCGGTAGCGCTTGTCCTGATAGGTCAGCAAGCGGTTATGGGCGACGTGCCCCGTGCCCATCAGCCCGTCGAGCAGGTTGGCGGCCGGATCGTAGGCAAAGCCTTCGCGCTGGCCCTGGAGGTTGTCCTGGCTGGCGAGGATCCGGCCGGTGGCGTCGTAATGCAGCAGTTGGCGATGAGGCGTTTCGGGTTGGTTGTCGAAGCGCTCCACCAGTTGATCGCTGCCGTCATAGGCAAACAGCGACTGCGCTGCCGGCGGCAGCAACGTCGACAGGCCTTGCTGGCGGCGCTGCCGGGCCCGTAGGCGCCCGCTGCGGTCGTACTCGCTGCGGGTGCTGAGACGGCCCTGGGTGCGCAGCACTTCGCGGTGCAGGCGGTCGCGCTCGAAATCGCTGATGACCCTGCCGTCGAGGTTGATCTGGTGCAGGTGCCCGCTGCCGTAGTGCAGGCGATTCAGCCAGCGGCCATCGGGGAGCTGCGTCTGGGTGAGGTTGCCCAGTTCGTCATAACGATGCTCCAGGCTGCCGGCCCAGCCCTGTTCGGCGATCAGTTGCCCAAGCGCGTCATAGCCAAAGCCGATGCTCTGCTGTTCACCGGTCAGGCCGGTGAAGGTGATGGCGTTGACCTGGTCGAGGTCGTCATAGCGGTACTCGGTGCGCCCGTCGGCGGTGACCTTGGCAACCAACCGGCCCATGGCGTCGCGTTCCAGCTCATGGACGATGGGGGCTTGTGGCGCCAGGTCCAGGTCGGTGCTGCCGGGAACGGCGATGGCTTCCACACGGGTGACGTTGTCCAGCGGGTCATAGGCGTAGCGCTTGAGGCTGCCGTCCAGGCTGTGCTGGGCACTCAGGCGGTCGCCGGCGTCCCAGGCGAACCGATAGCTTTCGCCATTCTCGTTGGTCAGGGCCAGCAACCGCCCGTAGTTGTCGTAGCTCAGTTCTATCCGCCGGCCATGGGCGTCGGTGCGCAAGCGCAGTTGCCCGCTCGGGGTGTGCTGGAAACGGGTGGTGTGCCCGGCGGGATCGCTGTAGCCGATCAACTGGCCGCTGGCATCGCGCTGATAGTGCTCGGTGCGACCGTCCGGCAGTTGCTTGCTCAGCAACCTGCCTTGGTCGTCATAGCTGAAGCGCGTGCGCTCGCCCAATGCATCGCTGCTGCTGACCAGCAGCCCGCGTTCGTCGTAGCTCAGCCGGGTGGTGTAGCCGGAGCAGTCGGTGTGTTCGCTGAGTTGCCCGAGGGCCGTCCAGCGCATCGTCTTGCGCTTGCCGCTGGCATCGATGACGTCCACCACCTGGCCGTGGGCATCGTGGCGATAGCGGGTGACGTGGCCCAGCGGGTCGGTTTCACGGATGCGGTTGCCCCGCGCGTCATAGCGGTACTGCCAGGTATTACCGGCCGCGTCGGTTTCCGCCAGGGGCAGGGCCCAGTGTTCGAGCCACAGGGTCGACTCGCTGCGTCCGAGCGGGTCGAGGGTCTGGCACAGATTGCCTGCTTCGTCATAGCTGAACTGATGCTGCCCCCCGTTGGGGTCGGTCGCGCCCAGCAGTTGGCTTTCATCGCTCCACTGGAACGTCCAGGTGCGGTCCAGGGCATCGGTGGTTTCGAGAATCTGGTAGCGGGCATCCCAGCGCCGGGTACTGCGGCGGTTCAAGCCGTCGGTGATGCGCGTGACACCGGCGGCCAGGTCATAGGTGAAGGTGTAGGTGTCGCCGGCGTCGGTCCAGTGGCGGACCACGCGCCATTCCCGGTCTTCGATCAGCGCCCATTCGTAGAAGCAGCGCAGGCCGGTGGGCAACTGGTGCTCCACCATCCGTCGCCCGAGGTCGTAGGCGTAGCGCCGCTTGACCTGGCTGTTGGACTGGCGAACTTGGGCCAGGTCCCCCTGGCTGTCGTAGTCGTAGTGCATCAGCACGTCGCGACGCTGGTCGGGGTAGAGGCGCTCGATCCGGCTGACTCGGTGTGGCCAGCGCGCGTCGTAGGTCAGTTCGGCCTGCACCAGGTCGAAGGTGTCGCGCAGGCGCACCAATCGCCCGCTCTCGTCGTAATCGAGGTGGATGCGGTTGTCGTTGCGATCGCCCAGCTGGTTGAGGCGCAGCAAGGCCGCGTTCCCCGGCGCCGGTGCGAACAGGCGGTACAGGCCGTCCGCGCTTTCGATCAGCAGCTCGCCGTTGAGGTGCCGGCGCACGTTGAGCCCTTCGCCTGGGCTGAACACCGCGCCGCCCAGGGGAATCGAACCCATGTCGATGCGCCGACCCTGTTCGTCGGTGTAGACCAGGGTCTCGCCACCCTCGGGATGGGGCAGGATCTCGACGCGCACCTCGTAGGCCACGCTCCAACCGGCGCCGAACAACCCTTCACGGCGCTCGTCGCGGCTGTTGTAGAAACGCTGCCAGTCGATCGGCAGGATGCCCGGCAGGACGAAGTCCAGTTCCTCGACATCCCCCAGCACCTTGGCCCCGGTGGCGGCATGCACCGGGTTCGACGAACCCATGGCCGCATTCGCCGCCGCGCCCATCGCGCTGCTGACCGCCATCGATGCTGCGCCGCCAATCAGCATGCAGGGCAGGTTGCTCAGGAACTTGCCCTTGCCGCCCTTGAGCATCAGCAATGCCGTGACGGCCAGTCCCACGCCGGGTGTCTTGCCGCTGCGGATCTCGCGCACCACCACGGTACCGCCGCCGATGGTCACGTCAGGGGAAATCAAACCGGACGACACCACGGTCGCCTCGCAAGTGCTGCGGTCGCCGCTGCGCACGGCGGGTTGGCCGTTGATGGTGACCTTGTCCGAGCCTTCGGCCAAAAACTGCGGCGGCATCGGCGGATGCTTCAGGCAGGTGATCATGTCCAGCGGCTTGGGCACGGCGCCGGGCGCGGGCGTGGCGACGGTGGGGCGCCACATCTGCGAGAAGAAGCTCTCGGCCATGTCCAGATAGCTGGGCTCGGGCTGCGGCTCCTCGAGTTCGGTGCCGGCGGGCGCGACATGGGACTCGATAGCCCCGGCGGCGCGGGCCGCTGGAATGTTGTTGGTCAGGGTGTCGGTGGAGCCGGTGAGGATATTGGCCTGCACCGTGGGCGGAAAGAGGGCGTTGCCGATGCCCTCGCATAAATTGCTCAAGCCTTTGTCGGCCCCGGTCTTGCTCATGGCGATGCCCACCACTGCACCGACTACCGCGCCAAGCAGGAAGCAACCGAGCCCACCGGTGGCCACGGTGATGCCGGTGGCTGCTACCACGGCGGCGGTGGCGACAGCGGTGATGGCGATGTTGGCCGCCACTTCCAGGACGCCGCCGAGAATGTCGGCCATCATCGAGGTGTGGTTCAGCGCATCGCCCAGGCGTGCGGCCCAGAGCGCGTCAGACATGCCTGTCGCTCATCAGGCCGGCACGTCAAACAACAGCGAGCCCTTGATGCTCGCCCAATGGGCGGCTTCGGCATCGCCGAGCTTCTCGGCTTTGACATAGCTCAGGGCGAACATCTTGCGGGTGCCGGGCAGCACCAGGGCCAATTGGTACTGGAACACCTTTTCGGTGCCCTTGTTGAACTGGCTGCGCAGCTCGATGCCTTCGACTTCCTGGCTGGCGCCCAGGCGCACCGGGACGCCCGGTTGGCAGCGCAGGTCCTGGACCTGTTTTTCCAGGCGCGCCAGTTGGTCGTCGAGGTTGCTTTGCAGGGTCTCGCCCTCGGCGAGCAGGCTGCGACTGACGATCAAGGACGTGCCCAGCTCGGGGAACTTGAGGATGTTGATCGTCGCGTCGAGCAATTCGCTGGGCGGCAGTTGGAACTGGAATTCGTTGATGCGGTAAGTCATGGCGCCTGAATCTCTGGATTAACCCTGGGGGAACGCGGCTTTGATGTTCGCGTCGATGCTGCCCTTGACGCCCTGGCCGTCCGGCGTGGCACCGGGGCCGCCGCCGTTGTTCAGGTGCAGCACGCCGCCGGTGTTGAACTCGGCATCGCCGCTGGCGTAGAAGCTGATCTGCACGCCGGTCAGGTTGATCTGGCCGCTGGCATTGAGCTCCAGGATGCTTTCGCCGCACACCAGGCGCAGGTTCTCGCCCACCTCGATGACGTAGCTCTGGCTGATGCTGTCGGTCTTGCGCAGGCCCACCGAGAGGATGTCTTCCTGCTTGACGATGCGCAGGCGGTTGTTGCCGATGGTCACCGTCTCGTCATGGCCGATGCTCTTGTTGCGGTCGTGGCCCACCGAATGACTTTCGTCCACTTCCACCACGATGTCCTGGTTGCGCTCGGCATGGATGTACAACTGCTCGGCGCCTTTCTTGTCTTCCATGCGGATTTCGTTGAAGTTCGCCGGCGTGCCGCCCTTGCTCGAACGGCTTTTCATGCCGCTCTGGGTCGCATTGGCGGGCAAGTCGTAGGGCACGGTCTGTTCAGCGTTGTAGACACGACCGGTGATGATCGGCCGGTCCGGATCGCCTTCGAGGAAGCTGACGATCACTTCCTGGCCGATGCGCGGGATTTGCATCGAGCCCCAGTTTTTCCCGGCCCAGGCCTGTGACACGCGAATCCAGCAGGAGCTGTTTTCGTTGGACTGGTCGTGACGGTCCCAATAGAAATGCACCTTCACCCGGCCGAACTGGTCGGTCCAGATTTCCTCGTCCTTGGGGCCCACCACCAACGCGGTCTGCGGGCCTTTGACGATGGGGCGATGGGTGATGGGCAGCGGTCGATAGCTTTGCTGGGCGTCGATGCAGGTCAGGCTGCTTTCGAACTGGGCCGAAGGCGCGCCACCGTTGGTTTCGCCGCTTTCCTGGGAAATGTAGTAGCGGGCACCGACGATCAGGTACTCGCGGTTCTGGTCCTGGCGGGTGAAGCCGGTGAGGCTGAACAGGTTGCCCGAGCCCAAGCCGCGGGCGTTGCCGGCCAGCTCGACCTGCTCGTGCTGGGTCTGCAAGGCTTCGATGCGGGTGCGGGCGTAGTGTTCGCCATCGGCGCTCTGCACGTAGGTGCCGGGGTAGTCGTACAGCGGATAGTCACCGGCGGCATGCGGGCGTGGCATCGCCGAACGCACGTCGATCCGTGCGCTGGGACGCTGGAAGTCGTAGTCGTTGAGCTCCAGCGAACCCGGCTGGACTTCCTGGGCCAGGTGCCAGTCGTGAATGTGGTCGCGTTCGCGTTGCTGCTCGTTCTTCGGGTAGTAGGGCACCGACGCGTAGCCGGGCGCGCTGGTGTGCGCGCCGTAGGCATCGGCCAGCACCAGCACGTGGCGGCCTTGTTCGTGGCGGAAGAAGTAATAGATCCCTTCCTGCTCCATCAGCCGGCTGACGAAGTCGAAGCTGGTCTCGCGATACTGCACGCAGTATTCCCACTCGCGGTAGGTGGCGCTCAGGCTGTCTTCGAAATCGGAAAACCCGAGGTCGCGGAACACCTGCTTGATGATCTGCGGGATGGTCAGGTTCTGGAAAATCCGGCAGTCGGAGGTGCGCGTCAGCAGCCACAGCCAAGGCCTGAGCGTGGCCTGGTAGCTGGAGAACTGGCCCTGGTCGACGTTCTGGCTGCAGCGGGCAACGATGCCGTGGAAATACCGTTCGCCGCCGCCGTCCAGTTGCAGGCTCACGCACATGGGCTTGCCGAGCAACTGGTTGAGGTCGATGGCGTTGTCCAGCGAGTGCAGCTGCAACTCATAGTTGAACAGCCGCCCCAGCTCTTCGCCGCCACCCATGTCCTTGAGCAGCAGCACCTCGGGCCCCAGGGGGCTGGTGATTTTGGCCAGGCGTGAGGCTTGGTTGAATAACATCGGTTATCTCGTCGTTGTATGGGCTGCGCCGCTGTTTCCCTGAATAGACCGGATCAACTGTGGGAGCGAGCTTGCTCGCGATGGCGGTGTGTCAGTCAACCGTAATGCTGGCTGTAACTACGCTATCGCGAGCAAGCTCGCTCCCACAGGGGCCGGTGTACCTTTCAATCAGGCCGCGTCGCTGAAATCGTACTGCAATTCGTTGTCCACCGCGCTGATCCGCACGCCGGCCATGGCCTTGCCTTCGAGCATGCGGGTCAGGAACTCGCGGCTCATGTCCGGCAGCAGGCTGTTGGTCAGGATGGTGTCGATCATACGGCCGCCGCTTTCGGTTTCGGTGCAGCGCGAGACGATCAGGTCGATCACCGCGTCGTCGTAGTCGAACGCGACTTTGTGGGTACTTTCCACGCGCTTCTTGATGCGGTTGAGTTGCAGGCGGGTGATGGCCTTGAGCATTTCGTCGCTGAGCGGATAGTACGGGATCGTCACCAGGCGGCCGAGCAGGGCCGGCGGGAAAATCTCCAGCAGCGGCTGGCGCAGGGCCTTGGCGATTTCTTCCGGCTCGGGCACGTTTTGCGGGTCTTTGCAGACGTCGGCAATCAGCTCGGTGCCGGCGTTGGTGGTCAGCAGGATCAGGGTGTTCTTGAAGTCGATCACCCGGCCTTCGCCGTCCTCCATGACGCCTTTGTCGAACACCTGGAAGAAGATCTCGTGAACGTCCGGGTGGGCTTTTTCCACCTCGTCCAGCAGCACCACGCTGTACGGTTTGCGCCGCACGGCTTCGGTCAGCACGCCGCCTTCGCCGTAGCCGATGTAGCCCGGTGGCGCGCCCTTGAGGGTGGACACGGTGTGGGCTTCCTGGAACTCGCTCATGTTGATGGTGATGACGTTCTGTTCGCCGCCGTACATGGCTTCGGCCAGGGCCAGGGCGGTTTCGGTCTTGCCCACGCCAGAGGTGCCGGCGAGCATGAACACGCCAATGGGCTTGCTCGGGTTGTCCAGGCCAGCGCGGGAAGTCTGGATGCGCTTGGCGATCATCTGCAAGGCGTGGTCCTGGCCGATGATGCGTTTTTTCAGGTGCTGGTCGAGGTTGAGCACGGTTTCCAGTTCGTTGCGGGCCATGCGGCCCACCGGGATACCGGTCCAGTCGGCGACCACCGAGGCCACGGCCTGGTAGTCCACGGTCGGCAGGATCAGCGGGTTCTCGCCTTGCAGGGCGCTGAGGCGTTGTTGCAGGTCCACCAGTTTTGCCCGCAGGTCGTGGCTTTCGTTGTCGCTAGCTTTGCTGGCGTCGTCGCTGTCCACCACGCCGACGCGCTCGCGCAGGGTGGCGCGGGTGGCGAGGAGTTCGTCCACCAGGTTCTTCTCTTCGGCCCAGCGGCTGTCCAGTTCGGCCAGGCGTTCGCGCTCGGCGCTCAGCAGGCTTTCACTGTGGGTCTGGCGGTTGCCGATGACGACGCCGATCGCGTGCTCGCGGGCGATGATTTGCAGCTCGGTTTCCAGTGCCTCGATGCGCCGACGGCTGTCATCCACTTCGGCCGGCACCGCGTGCAGGCTGATGGCGACGCGGGCGCAGGCGGTGTCCAGCAGGCTCACGGACTTGTCCGGCAACTGGCGCGCAGGAATGTAGCGGTGGGACAGTTTGACCGAGGCTTCCAGGGCTTCGTCGAGGATCTGCACCTGGTGGTGCTGTTCCATGGTGGAGGCCACGCCGCGCATCATCAGCAGGGCCTTGTCTTCCGACGGCTCGGCCACTTGCACCACTTGGAAACGACGGGTCAGGGCCGGGTCTTTCTCGATGTGCTTCTTGTACTCGGCCCACGTGGTGGCGGCGACGGTGCGCAAGGTGCCACGGGCCAGGGCCGGCTTGAGCAGGTTGGCCGCGTCACCGGTGCCGGCGGCGCCACCGGCACCTACCAGGGTGTGGGCTTCGTCGATGAACAGGATGATCGGCTTGGGCGAGGCCTGGACGTCTTCGATGACCTGGCGCAGGCGCTGTTCGAACTCGCCTTTCATGCTCGCGCCGGCCTGCAACAGGCCGACGTCGAGGCTGCGCAGTTCCACGTCCTTGAGCGACGGCGGCACGTCGCCGGCGACGATGCGCAGGGCAAAGCCTTCGACCACGGCGGTCTTGCCCACGCCGGCTTCACCGGTGAGGATCGGGTTGTTCTGGCGGCGGCGCATGAGGATGTCCACCAGTTGGCGGATCTCTTCGTCGCGGCCGACGATCGGGTCGAGCTTGCCGCTGCGGGCCTGCTCGGTGAGGTCGACGGTAAAGCGCTTGAGCGCTTCCTGCTTGCCCATCGCACTGGGGGCCATGGCGCCGCTGGCTTCGCCGGGCACGCTGCCGGCGTTGAAGCCGTCGCTGGCGGTCAGGGCGTTTTCCGGGGAGTCGCCGACGTATTCGTCAAAGCGTTCGCTCAGGGCTTCGGCCTTGACCTTGTCGAACTCCGACGACAACCCCAGCAGCGCGTGGCGCAGGCTTGGCGTCTTGAGGATGCCGAGCACCAGGTAGCCGGTGCGCACCTGGCTTTCACCGAACATCAGGCTGCCATACACCCAGCCGCGTTCCACGGCTTCCTCGACGTGGGACGACAGGTCGGTGATCGAGGTCGAGCCGCGTGGCAGGCGGTCCAGGGCGTCGGTCAGGTCGCGGGCCAGGCGCGCCGGCTCGACGTTGAACTGGCGGATGATGCGGTGCAGGTCCGAGTCCTGCAATTGCAGCAACTGGTGAAACCAGTGGGCCAGTTCCACATAAGGGTTACCGCGCAACTTGCAGAACACGGTGGCGGCTTCGATGGCTTTGTAGGCCACGCTGTTGAGTTTGCCGAACAATGCGGCGCGACTGATTTCACCCATGCTCATGGCTCCTTGAGGTCTGTGAGGTGTTGGCCTGTTCGGCGTAATGCCGGGCCAGTATTAGATCGTTGGCATCTTTTTCGGGCTGGCCCAGCCAGGTGTTGAACCCCAGGCGGAAACGGCCGTTGAGTTGTAGCGCCGGGACCTCGGGCTGCTCCAGGACCAGGTTCAGGTCCCAGTCCAGTTCATGGCCCAGGTATTCGGCGACCCAGGCCACCAGTTCATTGAACGGCTGGCTGCCGGGCAGCATGCCCATGTAGTCCACCAGCTTGAGCGGCCCCAGGCGAATGCGGAACTTGTGCTGGCGATCCCAGACGTAGCGACCCAGGCAGAAGTCCACGCCCAGTTGATGGGCGCTGACGCCGACGCGGCTGCGTTCCGGCAGCTCCAGCCATTGGCCGACGTACTCTTCGATTTCCACCGGCAGGCCGAAATACTCGCCCAGGATCGCCTTCAAACCGTCGGGGTAGCGGGTTTGCGCCGCCAGGTGGCCGCTGTAGTGCAGCTTCGCCGTGTCGGGAATCAGCCCCTGCTTGAGCAGGCTGGGCATGCCGCGTCCGCTCAAGGACGCCAGGCGCGCCGACCAGTAGTCGTCGTCCGGGCGGTCGTGGCTGACCGTCGGCCGCGCTTCGGCCCAGGCCCGGTAGAACAGGCTGAGCAAGCGATGGTGGAACACGTCGAGAAAGCGCTTGCTGGTGCTGTCGGCGTTGTTGCGCTGGCGTTCGCGCACGTATTCGGTGATGTGCAGCGGCATCGGCCCGTTGGGGCCGCCGAGGCCGAAGAAGAATTGCTCCAGCCGCGCGGGCGCGCCGTCGCTGCCCGGTTGCACCGAGGCCAATGTCGCCGGCGCGAAGGTGCAGTCGGCTTGTTGGCCCAGGCGCAGCGGGTCATCGGCCAGGCGTAGCGAATGGCCCAGGCGCGGCAGCTCGGGGGATTCACACTCGATGCGCCGCAAGGCCTGGAAGAAGTCGTATTCCCAGGGCTCCTGGTGCATCGCTTCCAGGGTACTCACAGGGTCGGACGACGTCCGGGCTTGGCTTTCCATCGCATGATCTCGCCGCGTTCGGTGGTACGAATCACCGTTTCGGTAAAACTGTTGATCGACACGTAGCGTGCCAGGAAGCGCTCGAACACCGCGCCGAGCAGGAATACGCCGGTGCCGCGAAACGCGTTTTCATCGAACTCCAGGGTGATCTCCAGGCCGCGACCGAAGACGATCGGGCCGGGCATCGGCAGGCGTCGGGTGCAGGCTTTGCTGCTGACTTCCCGCAGGCCTTCGATCTGCAATTGCAGCGCCGCATCGTTGCTGTCGCCGTACAGGCGCAGCAGCTCGCGCAGTGCGGCGGCGCCCTGGCCTTGTTCACTGAGGGACAGGTAGTTCAGCGACAACTGGCTGATCAGCCGCCAGGCCTTGGCGTCGTGGGCATGGCTGGCCCGTGGACGACTGGGCCCGGCCACGCAGCGCACGGCGCCGACCGGGGCACTGTCGGCCAGGGTGAAGTCGGTCTTGCCGCTGCCCACGCTCATGAACAGCGGCAGGTCGCGGTTGGTGCACAGCGCCGTCACGCCCAGTTGACGCAGGTCATGGCGATAAGGCGCCTGCTGGCTGTCCACCAGGCTGACGAACGTTTCGCTGCCGATGTAGGTCGAGCGCGGGCCGTTGCGGCGCTGGTCGCTGGAGAGCACCCGCGGTTCACGACGCACCGTGTAGTACGCCTTGTCGCGCCCATAGCGCGACGGATCGCGCACGGCGTAGAACGGCAGGAATGGCTGTTCCGGCCCGGTGCCGTGGCCGGTGAGGCCGGTCAGCGAATGCACTTCGAAATCCATCGGCCGGGTACGGTCGGCGATCACGTGGTGTTCGTTGACCCGCTCCGACAAGTGAATGCGATCCAGGCGCTTGGGAAACAGGTTGATGGCCGGGGTGCAGAACGGCAGGAACTGCGCGGCCCCGACGCTGCCTTCCAGGCTCGGGTCGTGGCGGTCGAACAGCACGATCAGCTCCAGCTCCTGGCCGTCGCAACGCTTGACCGCCCGGCCCAGCTGGGTGAAGTCGACGAACAGAAAACGCTGGGGCAGCGCGAAATATTCCTGCAACAGGCGATAGCCCTGGAAGGCCCGCGACACCACGGGCAGCGCCGCGTCGGCATCGTCGAAGCCGCGCGAACGCAGCGCGTCCTGAGGCAGGCGCTCGACCCAGTCGCCGCCGGGCTTGCGCGCGAACACCGCGCAGGCGTTGCCCAGTAGTTGTTCATAGAGGCGGAACGGCTGCTCGTCGGCACCGCTCAGGTACAGCGGCAGGTTGTCCAGGGCCAGGCTGTTGAACGGCAGTTCGGCCCCGGTGCGCAGGGTCAGGCGCAGGCCGGCCTTGGCCTTCGGCTCGCTGGCGGCCAGGCGCCCGAGCACCGTGGACGGGTTGCCGAAGTATTCGGCGTGGCTGACCTGCAACGGCCACAACGTCACCGCGTGGGCGGTGCGGTACTCGCAGCAGGTCTGGGTTTCACGGCCCAGGGCGGCGCGCAGGACGCTGTCGCGGGGCAGCGGGAAGCCGCTGCTCAGCGAGCCCTCGTCCGGGTCGGCCTGCAACTGCACCACGGTCATCGACGGCGTGGGCGCCAGGTAATGGGGGTAGGCGATTTCCAGCAGGTTGTGGGTGAAGGTCGGGTACTCGGCGTCGAGCTTGAGCTGCACCCGCGCCGTCAGGTAGGCGAAGCCTTCGAGCAGGCGCTCCACGTATGGGTCGGCGCAGTCCATGCCGGACAACGTCAGCCGGCTGGCGATCTTGGGGTATTCCTTGGCGAACTCCGCCGCGCTTTCGCGCACGTGGTGAAGTTCCTGGTTGTACAGTTCCAGCAAACGCGGGTTCATGAACGTCTCCGCTGGTCGGCATTGACCACCCGCACGTGGCCGGTCTCCAGGTCCAGGTCGGTTTGCAACATCAGGCGCAGGGGCACCGGCTGAGCCCAGAGGTCGCCTTCGATCTCGAAGCTCAGGGCGTTGTGGTTCATCTCGGCGGTGGCCCGAGCACGCACGCGCAGGGTGTGGCGCAGGATCCGCGGCTCGAACGTGGCGATGGCCTGGTGAATCAGGGTTTCCAGGGCCGAGACATCGACGTTCGAGGCGCTGTTGCCGGCCAGTGCCGGCAGCCCGAAGTTCACCACCGAGGTGCCGGCCGCCGTGTGCAGCGTGGCATCGGCGTCGAGCAGGGAGGTGGTGTTGAGCAGCCACGCCAGGTCACGCAGCACCGAGGCCTTGAGCTGAGTGAGCGAGAGCACGCGTTTGTCGGCGCTTTCCTTGGGATTGGTCGGATCGTCGTCAGTCAACCGGTCCAACAGGGACGGTTGCAGGCGATCGCGGGCGGCGATTTCGGTTACCACCTGAATAACGCCGTGAACATTTTCTGGTCTTGCTGACCGAGTCCGCACATGGCGCTGGGATTGACCGACGAAGCTTCCAGCGCACCGTTGATTTTGCGCACAGCCTGGGATTTGGCATCACAGTCGCGGCTCGGTGGCGGCTCGGGAACGCTGCGCTCTACCAGAAAAATCGGGACACCGTTGAACGTCTCGACGCGCAATTCGCCGTTCTGGTTCAGGTTGAAGTAGCACGGCCACTCCATGCCCAACACCAAGTGCGTCTGGTCCGGTTTCAACACTGCGCATTGGCCGTTCAGGTCTACCAGCTTGAGCGCCTGGCCAGCGAATGTACCTTGGGTGCGAGCGGGTGCATCGAGACGGTCAGGGTCGGCTTCGGCGCAAGCGTTCAAGCTGATTAGCAAACCGCACAACAGTGTCGCTCGCAGCGTCGGCCCTATCATGTCAACTCCCAGAACCAGACCTGTTTGGACATAAAGTCGCCATCAAAGAAGCCTTTGGTCCGGCCACGATTCCACAGATCAATATGATCGCCTGTGCGCCCGCTTTCGGCCTCGCCCGCACGGGCAAAGCAGTCTTTGAAAAAAACGATTCCGGTCTTCTGGCTGAGCGTCAGCCGATCAGCTGCACTCCCACTCAGAATGGTCGGACGTCCTAAATGATGCCGCCAGAGCCAGTTCGCCAGCGACTCGGCGCCACGGGCATGCTCATGATTGCATTTGGGTTCGGTGTAAGTCGACTTGTTGACCTTGATAGTCAACTCGCCATTCAACGCGACGCTCATGCGGATAGCGCACTGGTTGCCCCAGGGCTGATCGCATGGGTTCTTGACCGTTGGATAGCTGTTCCACAAATTGATAAACGAAGGCTTGGCCATGACTCAGATACCGCGCGCAAAAGGATTGGATTCGAGCAAGCACCAAACACCCCCGGCGCAGGGCACCGGGGGCGTGTTCGATTACACCTTGACGTTCTGACGCACGTTCCAGCCGAACTTGACCGGACCGCCTTCCTTGGTGCCGTCGGCTTTCTGCGGCTGGTAGTCCACCAGCACTTTGGCGAAGTTCAGGGTGACGTTTTCGGTCAGGCGATCATCGCTGCCCGAGCCGCCGGTGCTCAGGGAGGTGATCAACACTTCTTCCAGGTTGATGATCATGTACTCGACCTGGCTTTCACCGCCGGCCTTGCGCACGGTCAGCTTGACCTTGTCGATGTGCTTGCCGCTGGCGCAGTGCATCATCAGGTTCGGCGAGGCCTTGTCGACGAACTTGGTCAACGACAGGTCCTGGATGTTCACCTTGCCCGCACCACCACCGCTGCCGGTGTGCATGTTGCCGGACTGGGACATGCCCCAGCTCCAGTTCAGGACGTCGATTTCGTCCTTGTGGGCCTTGTCCATGGACTCGCCCTTGATGTCGCCGATCTTGATGAAAATATCAACAGCCATGTTTTCTCCCTGTGTGGTTTCTAACCACATTGTTTGGTTGACGCTGACCTTGCGAAACTTCTTTGGATGTCAGCCGAAACACCGTACCTGTGGGAGCGGGCTTGCTCGCGAATGCGGTGGGGCAGCCAACGCCGATGTCGACTGATCCGACGCCTTCGCGAGCAAGCCCGCTCCCACAAGGAACAGGCCTGCCGACAAATACTGTTGCTTACGCGCCCTTGGCCGACGGCAGTTTCGATACCAGGCGCAGCGACACGGTCAGCCCTTCGAGCTGGTAGTGCGGGCGCAGGTAGAACTTGGAGTTGTAGTAACCCGGGTTGCCTTCGACTTCCTCGACGATCACTTCGGCCGCCGCCAGAGGGTGCTGGGCCTTGGTGGTCTCGGTGGAGTGCGCCGGGTCACCGTCGACGTAGTTGAGGATCCAGTCCTGCAACCAGCGCTGCATCTCGTCCTTCTCTTTGAAGGAACCGATCTTGTCGCGCACGATGCACTTCAGGTAATGGGCGAAACGGCAAGTGGCGAACAGGTACGGCAGGCGCGCGGCCAGGTTGGCGTTGGCGGTGGCGTCCGGGTCGTCGTACTCGGCTGGCTTCTGCAGCGACTGGGCGCCGATGAAGGCCGCGAAGTCGGTGTTCTTTTTGTGCAGCAGCGGCATGAAACCGTTCTTCGCCAGCTCCGCTTCACGGCGATCCGAAATGGCGATTTCGGTCGGGCACTTCATGTCCACGCCACCGTCGTCGGTCGGGAACGTGTGGGCCGGCAGGTTTTCCACTTCACCGCCAGACTCCACGCCACGGATGCGCGAGCACCAGCCGAAGTGCTTGAACGAGCGGTTGATGTTCACGGCCATCGCGTAGGCGGCGTTGGCCCAGGTGTACTTGGAGCTGTCGGCGCCGTCGGTGTTTTCTTCGAAGGCGAAGGCTTCCACCGGGTCGGTCTTGGCGCCGTATGGCAGGCGCGCCAGGAAGCGTGGCATGGTCAGGCCGATGTAGCGCGAGTCTTCCGATTCACGCAGCGAACGCCAGCCGGCGTACTCGGGCGTGGTGAAGATCTTGGTCAGGTCGCGCGGGTTCGACAGTTCCTGCCACGAGCCCATGCCCATCACGGTTGGCGAGGCGGCGGAAATGAACGGGGCGTGCATGGCCGCGCAGACTTTCGACAGTTCGCCCAGCAGTTCCACGTCCGGTGGCGACTGGTCGAAGTAGTAGTCGCCCACCAGGCAGCCGTAAGGTTCGCCGCCGAACTGGCCGTATTCTTCCTCGTACATCTTCTTGAAGATCGGGCTCTGGTCCCACGCGGTGCCCTTGAACTTCTTCAGGGTCTTGTGCAGGTCGGTCTTGGAGATGTTGAGCACGCGGATCTTGAGCTGCTCATCGGTCTCGGTGTTGTTGACCAGGTAGTGCAGGCCACGCCAGGCGCTTTCCAGCTGCTGGAAGTCGGGGTGGTGGATCACCTGGTTGACCTGGGCGGTGAGCTTGGCGTCGATGGCGGCGATGATCGATTCGATCGACTTGATGGCGTCGTTGGACACCAGGTCAGTCTGCGCCAGGGCCTGCTCGGCCAGGGTGCGCACGGCCGTCTCGACGGCCTCGCGAGCGCGTTCGGTCTTGGGCTTGAACTCTTGCAGCAGCAGGGAGGCGAATTCGCTGGTCTCTTCGGTCGCGCCGAGGTTCTGGACGCCTTCGCGGGCGGTATTGTCAGTCATGATCATTGGTCCTGTGCTGGCTTCGGCGCGCTCGCCAGGGCCTGCAACAGCGCTGGGTCCTTGATCGCCTTCATGATGATTTCTTCAGCGCCGGTCTTGCCGTCCATGTAGGTCAGCAGGTTGGCCAGTTGGGTGCGCGCTTCGAGCAGCTTGTTCAGCGAGTCGACCTTGCGCGCCACGGCGGCGGGGCTGAAGTCGTCCATGCTTTCGAAGGTCAGGTCCAGGCTCAGGTTGCCTTCGCCGGTCAGCTCGTTGGGCACATGGAACGCCACGCGCGGTTGCATGGCCTTGAGGCGCGAGTCGAAATTGTCGACGTCGATTTCGAGGAACTTGCGATCGGCCACCGGGGCCAGAGGCTCGGCGGGCTTGCCGGCGAGGTCAGCCATTACCCCCATGACAAAGGGCAACTGGACCTTTTTCTCGGCGCCGTAGAGCTCGACGTCGTACTCGATCTGCACTCGAGGCGCGCGGTTGCGCGCGATGAATTTCTGAGAACTTTGCTTCGCCACGTTGCTGCTCCTGGTCGCTTGAGCGACGGTGTTGGCGTCATCGGTGGTACCGGTGACGTGACTGCGTGATCCGTTCGCTTTTATTCGCTATCTGGGCCGCGCAGGTTTTCAAATTGACTCATGCCGTCGGGAATCAGGTTGCGCACGATTGCCGCAAAATCGGCGTGCACCAGATTCTTGGCCCGGTTCAACAGCACCGGCAGGGGGCTGGAGGGCTCGTGACGGGTGTAGTAAGCGAGAATCCGATCAAGGCTGCGCAGCACGTCGTCGCGGTTGGCGATTTCGCCGCTGGCGGCACGCGGTGCGCCTGGCACGCTGGTGACCGCGCCGCTGGAAGGGGCGCCATCTAGCTCGTCGGGCGCGCTGTCCTCGTCGACTGGCGCGGCGTCGTCGCTTTGCGGGGCGAACTGACCGAGGATCTGCAAGGCCATCTTGAGCGGCTGCTTCAGTGGGCCGAGGTCCACGCCCTGGGCCGAACCCACCTGGTCGCTGACCTGCTGTTCGATGGCTTCGGCGGCGCTGCGGGCTTGCGACAAGGCCGCACGGGTGATCTCCAGTTGCTCGGCATCGCTGTCGCGCAGGGCGCCGGCCAGTTGTTCGGCGCCGAGGGTTTCGTCGGCGAAACTTTGCAGGCCGCTGGCGTTGGCGGCGGCGCGCAGGCTGACGGCACCGAAGGTGCGCGAGCGGGCCAGGATGCTTTCGCGCACCAGGCGAATGGTCATGTCGGATGTCAGGCCGGCGAGGGCATTGATGCGCACGGTGGGGTCGTTGTCGTCATCGGCATCCAGGCGCGGATGCAGGTCGGCCCAGTATTGCTTGAGCAATTCGCTGATCAGGGTCAGCGAGCTGGCCAGCCCCGGAAGGCCTTCGAGGGCCAGGGAGCTTTGCAGCAGGAAATGGGTAATGCGCAGGTCTTTGCTGCGTTGCAACAGGTCCAGGCTTTGTTGCTGGATGCTGCGCCATTCAGGGGGTTCGGCAGGCAGGATCGAGTCGCCCATGCTGCGCTCGGGCTGGCCTCGGGAATCGCGTTCCAGGCGCAAGAAATCCGCGTCATATTCCAGGTCTTCACCGCAAGGCGAGTTCGCGGAAACGGCGGCGAGCAGCAAAGGCACATCCACTTGGATCGATCTCCCTATCGCCCGTGCACAATGAAGTCGGGCAGTTCACGCAAGTTCCGGATGGAACTTCACATGTCTCTTGACGGTAATGGCCCGATAGATGCGCTATGATCTTAAAGTGCCATCATTGATATTCAAGAAGTTGTGCATTTTTGGTGTAGTACTTATCGCTTGTCAAGGTAAGCTATTTCGACTCTGTTACAGTTGTGAGGCGCTTAACAACCCACGCGACTGGCAGGTCGAGGTAGGTACCGAGAGCGGTTTTTTGTCATGCAGGCCGGTTAAGATCAGTCATCATGCTGGCAAAAAGCCGTTTCGCGGTGGTTTGCAAGGTTTTTGGCGTGTCGCCGGGGCAGTTCTCCGCCGGCTCGCCCACGCGCGAAGACGTGCGCAGAAGTATTCAGCAAGGAGGCGAGATGCCGCTGTGTTTGACTATCACTAGTTATCACAAGATTACCCCGGGTCAGTGTTCTGAAAAGTCCATGGACCAGGGGGTGATGGCAATTGGCCGTAATTCCGATAATGATTGGGTATTGCCGGACCCGGAGCGCCTGGTATCCGGCAAACATTGCGTTATTCAATACAAGGACGGGCGCTATTATTTGACCGATAACAGCACTAATGGTGTGGAATTGGTCAAGGCCGGCGTTCGCTTGCGCAAAGGCAACAGCGAGCCATTGCAGGATGGCGAAGTGATCCGCATCGGCGATTATGAAATCCAGGCGCGCGTCGACTTCAACCTGCCGGTCACCGACAGCAACCCGTTTGCCGAATCACCCAGCAGCTTCGAAGCCTTGATGGGGCGCCAGGGCGCCGCGGCGCCTGCCCCCATGCCGGTGTCGATGCCGATGACGTCGCCTGCGCATTTCCAGGGCGGGTCGGCCATGGACACCTTGCCGGACCTGTTCGATTTCCTGGCGCCCTCCAGTATTGCGCCGGCCACCCAGCCCGATCATGTGCCCGCCCAACAGCACGATTTCCGTCCCCCGACGCCGATCCCACGGCCTGCGCCGCCGCCCGTGGTCGAGCCGGTAGCGGTCAATCCTGGCTCGGTGATCCCGGAAGACTGGGACCTGTTCAGCGACAAGCCGGCACCCGTAGCGGTGCCCCCTGTCGCCGTTGCGCCGCCTGTGGCGCCGCCGATCATCGAGCCGATACCGATCCCCGTGACCCCCGTGCCGGTTCCGCCGGTGGCCGTACCCGTCGAGCCCGTGCCGCTGCCTGAGGCGCCGGTCACTCGCGTTGACGCACCGGTGCCCCGCGCTGAAGCGCCGGCGGCCCCGGTCGATAGCCTCCAGCCCGACCTGCTGCAAGCGTTCCTGCGTGGCGCCGGGCTGGACCAGTTGCGCCTGGACAAGGCCCAGGCCGAGGCACAGATGGAAAGCATCGGTCGCAGCTACCGGTTGATGGTCGAAGGGTTGATCGATGTCTTGCGCGCTCGCAGCAGCCTCAAGGGTGAATTCCGTATCCAGCAGACGATGATCCAGCCGGTGGAAAACAACCCGCTGAAGTTCGCCCCCAACGTCGATGAAGCGATGCTGCTGCTGTTGCGCCATGGCAACCAGGCGTTCATGGCGCCGGACGCAGCGGTGCGGGACAGTTTCGATGACCTGCGTGCGCACCAACTGGCGGTGATGGCCGGGGTGGAAGCCGCCATCAAGCATCTGCTGGCGCGTTTCGAGCCGGCGCAACTGGAAGAACGCATGGGCAAGCCCGGCGGCCTTTCGGGTATTTTCAGCGGCTCGCGGCAAGCCCAGTACTGGCAGCAGTTCACCGAGCTCTACAGCAATATTTCCCGGGAGGCCCAGGAGGATTTCCAGGACTTGTTCGGCCGTGAATTCAGCCGCGCCTACGAAGAACACAGCACACGACAGCGACGCCGTTGAGCGTCGTCGTCCCATAACAATAACCACAAGCACACAACGGATAGCTCAAACGTCATTGAGGACGCAGGATGATTCCCAGGTTTTTACTCGCAGTCGCCACCGCGCTTCTGTTGACGGCGTGCGCCAAGGATGGGGCCAAGTCCCAGCCCGAAGAGGCTGAAGCCGACACCGCCGCCGTCGAGCTGCACTTGCATGCCATTGCCGGCCTCAACCCCGGCGCCACCGGCCAGCCGGCCCCGGTGCGGGTGCGCATTTTCGAACTGAAAAATGCCGCCACCTTCGGCCGCGCCGATTATTTCGCCCTGGCCGAACGGGCCCAGGCGACGCTGGGCGCCGACCTGATCGACCAGGACGAGGTGCTGATCCAGCCCGATCAGCAACTGAGCCTGCAACGTGACCTCGACCCGGCCACGCGCCACATCGGCATCCTGGTGGGCTATCGCGAACTGGATCAGTCGCTCTGGCGCACGGTCTTGAATGTCCCGCCGCGCCAATACACCGAATACCAGATCAGCCTCGACGTGCGCGCCGTGCGCAGCAGCGTCGTCGTCCCCCCATCCAGCCCTGCCCAATAAGCAATCGGAGCCCCCATGTCCTGGAACAATCGCGTGGTCTGGTCGGAAGGCATGTTCATTGGAACGCAGCACTTCCAACAGCACGACCGTTACCTGGAAAACCTTATCGACGCGCGCAGCCGACCGTTGTCGGCCGGCGCCTGGGGGTTTTCCGAATTGCTGATCGACCAGGGCCTGCTGGCCCAGGGCAAGCTGGCGATCATCTCGGCACGGGGCCTGTTGCCGGACGGCACGCCTTTCAACATCCCCCACGATGACCTGGCGCCGACCCCGCTGAACATCGACGACAACCTGCGCGATGGCCTGGTGTACCTGGCCTTGCCGCTCAAGCGTGCCGGTGCCCGCGACACCGTCGATGAAGGCGAGGCCCTGGGCGCCGCGCGCTACATCAGCCAGGTCAGTGAAGTGCGCGACGACAACGCACCCTTCGAAAACCGTGCCCCGGTGGCCTTGGGGGCCCGCGCGCTGCGCTTGCTGACCGCCGAGGATGGCATCGGCGACTACGCGGCCATCGGCGTGGTGCGCATCAAGGAAAAACGCGCCGACCGGGCGCTGGTGCTCGACGACACGTACATCCCGCCGCTGTTGGATGTCATCGCTTCCAAGCCCCTGGCGGCGTTTCGCAGTGAGTTGCTGGGCTTGCTGCACCAGCGTGGCGAAGCCCTGGCCGGGCGGGTGGTGGCATCCGGCGCCGGTGGCGCCTCGGAGATCGCCGACTTCATGTTGTTGCAACTGGTCAACCGTGCCCAGCCGCTGATCCAGCACCTGAGCCAGTTGAGCCCGTTGCACCCCGAGCGGTTCTACAGCGAGCTGGTGGCCCTGGCCGGGGAATTCTCGACCTTCACCGCTTCCGGGCGCCGACCGCAGGAATACCCGCAGTACCAGCACGATGACCTGGCGTTGAGTTTCGCCCCGGTGATGCAAGCGCTGCGCGAAGCCTTGTCGATGCTGATCGACAGCAAGGCGACGCCGATTCCGATTGTCGAGAAAGCCTACGGCATCCACGTGGCGATGCTGGCCGACAAGACCCTGCTCGACAGCGCCAGCTTCATCCTGGTGGTGCGCGCCGATGTCCCCGCCGAAACCCTGCGCAGCCGTTTCGGCCAGCAGAGCAAGGTCGGTTCGGTGGAACACATCCGCGACCTGGTCAACCTGCAACTGCCGGGCATCGGCCTGCTGCCGTTGCCGGTGGCGCCACGGCAATTGCCGTATCACGCCGGTTCCACCTACTACGAGCTCGACCGCGGCAGCGACCACTGGCAGCAACTGAGCAACTCCGGCGGCTTTGCGTTCCACATCGCCGGTCAGTTCCCGGGCTTGAACCTGGCTTTCTGGGCGATCCGAGGATAAACCGCGATGAGCAACGACGATCGTACCCAGTTCATGCCGACGCCCGGTGGCCGTGGCGCGGACCCCTTCCGCCAGGACCCGGGACGCCCGCAACCGGCCCCCGCGCCCCTGTCGATGCCGGCCGCGCCGGTGCTGACCGGCAAGGCCCAGGGACTCAACCCGCTGGAAAGCGCCGCTGGCCCGCTGCTGGCCTTGTTGACGCGCCTGCGCAACACCATCGCCCACCCGGCCCCGGCCAGCTTGCGCGCGCAACTGCTGGCCTACCTGCGTCAGTTCGAAGAGCGTGCCGAGGCCGCCGGCGTGGTGCGCAACGACGTGCTGCTGGCGCGCTACGCCTTGTGCACCGCGCTGGATGAGGCGGTATTGAGCACGCCGTGGGGTGGTACCAGTGACTGGGGCAAGCAAAGCCTGTTGATCACTGTGCACAACGAAGCCTGGGGCGGCGAGAAGGTGTTCCAGCTGCTGGAGCATTGCCTGCAAAGCCCGCGGGAACGCCTGTACCTGCTGGAGCTTTTGTACCTGTGCATGTGCCTTGGGTTCGAGGGGCGCTACCGGGTGATGAACGACGGTCGCAGCCAACTGGAAGCGTTGCGCGAGCGCACCAGCGCGGTGATCCGCAGCGCCCGTGGCGAATATGAACGCGAGCTGTCGCCCCATTGGCGCGGTGTCACCGTGGCCCGTGATCGACTGGCGCAGTTCATGCCGCCGTGGATAGCCGTGGCCATTGGCGCGGCGCTGCTGCTGGCGCTGTTGTTCGGCCTGCGCATGAAGCTGGCCTCCGATGCCGAGCCGGTGTTCAAGAACATTCACTTTCTGGGCGAAATCCCGGTGCAAACCATCGACCGTCCCGTGGTGCAGCCGAAACTGATCGAGCGACCACGCCTGGCCGGTTTCCTGGCCGATGAGATCAAGGCCGGGCGGATTGCCGTGGAAGACGCCGTCGACCGTTCGGTGGTGACCATCCGGGGCGATGAGCTGTTCGCCTCGGGCAGCGCCAGCATCAAGGACGATTTCCAACCGTTGATGCTGCGCATCGCCGATGCCGTGCGCAAGGTCAAGGGCCAGGTCCTGGTGACCGGCCACAGCGACAACCGTCCGATTGCCACATTGCGGTTCCCGTCCAACTGGGCGCTGTCCGAAGCACGGGCGCGCTCGGTGCTGGACATTCTTTCGGCCAAGACTGGCCAGCCCGAGCGCTTCAGCGCCGAAGGCCGCAGCGACACCGAGCCGCTGGCTTCCAACGCCACGGCAGAGGGCCGTGCGCGCAATCGTCGGGTTGAAATCACCGTATTGGCGGAGGGGGTCGAGTGAAGGCGTTTTTCAGTTTTATGATCCGCTGGGTCATCCCGTTGCTGGGGCTGATCGCCCTGAGCCTGATCATCTGGTTCGTTGGCCCGCTGCTGGACTGGCTGGTGCCCGAAGGCCGGCGCTGGGCGCTGATCATCCTGGTGTTCGCGGTGTGGATCGCCTACCGCGTGTTCCGCATCATCCAGGCCCGTCGCCAGGCTGCCGAAGTCATGCGCAGCCTGGCCGAGCAGACGCCACCCGACCCCACCAGCATCGCCACCGCCGAAGAGCTGGAAACCCTGCGCCAACGCATGGACGAAGCCCTGGCGCTGCTCAAGAAAGCCAAGTTGGGCGGTGACGAACGCCGCAACCTCTATGAGCTGCCGTGGTACGTGATCATCGGCCCACCGGGTTCGGGCAAGACCACGGCGCTGGTCAACTCCGGGCTGCATTTCCCGCTGGCCGCGCAACTGGGCGCCGGTGCGGTACGTGGCGTGGGCGGCACGCGCAACTGCGACTGGTGGTTCACCGACCAGGCCGTGCTGCTCGATACCGCCGGCCGCTACACCACCCAGGATAGCGACACGACCGTGGACAAGGCCGCGTGGCTGGGCTTCCTCGGCCTGTTGAAGAAGCAGCGGGCCCGTCGCCCGATCGACGGCGCGTTCATCGCCATCAGCCTCTCCGACCTGCTGCTGGGCAGCGAGGCCGAGCGCGCCGCCCATGCCGCGGCGATCCGCCTGCGTATCCAGGAGCTGTACACCCAACTGGGCGTGCGGTTCCCGATCTACCTGATGCTGACCAAGCTCGACCTGGTGCCGGGGTTCATGGAGTATTTCGATACCCTGAGCAAGGAAGAGCGCGCCCAGGTCTGGGGCATGACCTTCGCCCTGGACGATGGCAAGGGCAACGACAGCCCGCTGGCGCACCTGCAAAGCGAATTCGCCGGCCTCGAGCAGCGTCTCAACGACCGCCTGGTGGAACGCCTGCAGCAAGAACGCGACCCGGCGCGGCGCGACTTGATCTACGGTTTCCCGCAGCAGTTCGGCGCCTTGAAGGATTGCCTGCAAAGCTTCCTGGAGGGCGTGTTCAAGCCCAACGCTTTCGAAGAGCGGGTGTTGCTGCGTGGCGTGTATTTCACCAGCGGCACCCAGGAAGGCAGCCCGATCGACCGTTTGATCGGTTCGATGGCCCAGAGCATGAACCTGGACCGCCAGCACCTGGCGCGCCAGACCGGTACCGGGCGCAGCTATTTCATCGAAAAACTGTTCACCGCCGTGGCCTTCGCCGAGCGTGGGCTGGTGGGCGTCGATCCCAAGGTCGAACGGCGGCGCAAGTGGATCGCCCGAGGCGTGCTGGCCTCCACCGTGGTCCTGGTGCTGGTGGTCGGGACCTTGTGGTGGGTCAGCTACCGCGCCAACCAGGCGTACATTGCCCAGGTCGACCAGAAGGTCGCGCCGCTGGGCCAGACCGTGCAGAACCTCAGCCCGGCCCAACGCGATGTGCTGGCGGTGTTGCCGCTGCTCAACGCGGTCAAGCACCTGGCCGACGATGCTCCCGACTGGGCCGAGGGCCTGGGGCTGTACCAGGGCGACATGCTCGAAGCCGAGTCCGGCAGCGTGTACCGCAAGCTGCTGATCGCCGTGTTCGGGCCGCGCCTGCTGACCCGGATCGAAGAGCAACTGCACAGCGGCGGCAATTCGGATTTCCTCTACGAAGGCCTGAAGGCCTACCTGATGCTCGCCGACACCGAACATTACGATGCCGACTTCATCAAGGCCTGGATAGCCCTGGATTGGGACCGCACCCTGCCGCGCGACCTGCCGGCCGAACAGCGTGCGGCCTTGAACGAGCACTTGCAGGCGCTGTTCGAGCGGCGTCCGCCGACGGCGCGCCTGGACCCGCGCCTGATCGAAGACCTGCGTCGCCAGTTGCAGCAACTGCCCGTGGCGCAACGGGTCTACGACCGGATCAAGCGGCAGAAGCTGCCCGACGGCATCCCGGACTTCCGCATCAATGAAGCCGCCGGACGTGATGCTGCGCTGGTGTTCAGCCGCAAGAGCGGCAAGCCGTTGGGCGAGCCGCTGAGCGGATTCTTCACCGTCAAGGGCTACCGCCAGGGCTTTCTGCTCACCGGCCTCAGCCAGGCCGGGACTCTGGCTGAGGAACAGTGGGTCCTGGGCTTTGAGCAGGCCGACCAGCAGAACGTCGCCAGCCTGGCGGCGGACGTGCGGCGCCTGTACTTCCAAGACTACCAGCGCCAATGGGACGCCCTGCTGGCCGATATCGACTTCGTGCCGATCACCAGCGTGGCCCAGGCCGCCGATGTGCTGCGGGTGATTTCCGGGCCGACCTCGCCGTTGAAAAAGCTGTTGGTGGCGGTGGCGAAGGAAACCGACCTGCAACAGGATGAGCGCCTGCTGGCCGCCCAGGGCGCGCCGGCGGAGGGCGGGGTGGACAAACTCAAGGAGCGCCTGGGCAGTTTGCTCGGCCAGGAGCAGGCACCGCAGGACGCGCCCCAGGCCAATGACGATCCGATCACGGCGCACTTTGCCGAGCTCAACAGCATCGTCAGCAAGAAAGAAGGCGAACCGGCGGCCATCGATGGCCTGCTGGCCGACATGAACGCGCTGTACGTGCAGGTCAGCGCCATGGTGGGCGCCAGCGGCGACGCCTTGCTCGGCGAAGCCAAGAACCAGGCCCAGGCGGCCGCTACTCGGGTCAGTCTCAATGCCGAACGCCAGCCACCACTGGTGCAGGGGCTGGTCAAGTCGGTGGTCAATTCCACCACCAACAGCATGATGGGCGGGGTGCGCAACCAACTGAACGCTGCCTGGACCAGCGAAGTGGTGAACATCTATCGCCAGTCCCTGGCCGGGCGGTACCCGATGTCGCCGGGCAGTGCGCGGGACGCGACCCTCGACGACTTCGGCCAGTTTTTCGGCGTCGGCGGGGTGATGGACAACTATTTCCGCAAGTACCTGCAACCCTACGTGGACACCTCCACCCCGACCTGGCGCTGGCAGCCGGGCGCGGCGCAGAAACTCGGCATCGCCCCGGGCGTGCTGCAGACCTTCCAGCGCGCGGCGGCCATTCGCGATGCGTTCTTCCGTTCCGGCGGGACCCAGCCGATGGTGCGCTTCGAGCTCAAGCCGGTGGCGATGGATTCGACCATCACCCAATTCTTGCTCGACCTCGATGGCCAGCAGTTGAGCTACGACCACGGCCCGAGCCGCCCGACCGCCATGCAATGGCCGAACCCGGGCAGCATCGGCGTGGTGCGGATCTCGATCATGCCGCCGTCTTCCAGCGGCCGCTCCGGCATCACCCTGGACGGGCCGTGGGCCTGGTTCCGGCTGCTGGAGCAATCGGACCTGACCGCCGGCAACTCGCCGGATCGCTTCAACCTGCGGCTGCGGGTCGATAACGCCAGTGCTTCCTACGAGCTGCGGGCCAACAGCGCCTTCAACCCGTTCAAGAGCCGGGTGCTCAGCGGCTTCAGCCTGCCGGAGCGGCTATGAGTACGCCGGGCTTCTATGGAAAGTTGGCCAGCCGTGGAGATTTCGTCAGCCGTGGTTTGCCCCAGAGCTTCATCGGCCCGTGGGATTCGTGGCTGGCGGCGGGCCTGCTCGCCAGCCAGAGCAGCCTCGGCGAGCGCTGGCTGGATGCTTATCTGGTCAGCCCGCTGTGGCGGTTCCTGGTGGCGCCCGGTGTGTGTGGGCCGGACGCCGCGGCTGGGGTGGTGATGCCGAGCATCGACCGGGTCGGACGGTATTTCCCGTTGACGGTGGCGGTGTTGCTGGAGCCCGACGCCGACCCTGCGTCCGTGGTTGGCGGTGCGGACGACTGGTTTGAACGGGTGGAAAACCTGTTGCTGAGCACGTTGAACGTGGAGGCCAGTTTCGAAGCGTTCGGCGCCGAGCTGGACAGCCTCGGCAGCCCGATGTACCTGCCGCGCACCCCGGGCGGCCGGTTCGCCAGCCTGCATCGCTTCGATGCCACCGACCCGCAGCGGCGCATGAGCGCCCTGGCCGAGTCGGCCTGCGAAGGCGCGAGCCTGTGGTGGGGCCAGGGTTCCGAGCGCATCGCGCCTGGCCTGATGCGCTGCCAGGGCCTGCCGGCCGCCGCTGATTTTGCGCAATTTTTGCTTGGCCAAGAAGGTGTTGTGTAGATGCGTCCAAGTGCCGGAAAAGCATTCAAGTCTGCGAGCAAGAGCCATGTCGGCATGGTCCGCCAGGTCAACGAAGACGCCTGCCTGGACCTGCCGGAGCACGGCTTGTGGGTGGTCGCCGATGGCATGGGCGGGCACGCGGCGGGCGACTACGTCAGCAGCCTGATCGTCGACAGCCTGCGTGGCATTGCCGTGGGCCGTTCGCTGGAAGAGTACGTCGCGGCGTTGCAGAGCGACCTGTTGCGGGTCAACGCGGCCGTACGTGAAGAAACCGCCAACCGTGGCGTGACCATGATGGGCAGCACCGTGGTGGTGCTGGCGACGCGCGACCTGCGCGGCATGTGCCTGTGGGCCGGCGACAGTCGCCTGTACCGCCTGCGCGACGGCGTGCTGGAGGGCATCTCGCGAGACCACAGCTACGTCCAGGACCTGCAGGACAGTGGCCTGCTCAGCGAAGCCGAGGCCCGGGTGCATCCACGAGCCAACATTGTCACCCGGGCCATCGGCGTCGAGGCGCAGTTGAACCTGGCGATGGTCGAACTGCTGCTGGTGCCGGGCGACAGCTACCTGCTGTGCAGCGACGGGCTGACCAAGACCGTCGAAGACGAAGAGATCCGCGAAGTGCTGAGCCATGACGACCCCGGCGAAATCGCCAGCAGCCTGGTGTCCCTGGGCCTTAGGCGCGGTGCGCCGGACAACATCACCGTGGTGGTCGTGAAGGTGCCGTCATGAACCCTGCCCTGAACATCCAGATCCCCGGCTACGACATCGAAGGCGAGATCGGCGAAGGCGCGATGGCCAGTGTCTACCTGGCGACCCAGCGCTCGCTGGAGCGCAAGGTCGCGCTGAAGGTCATGGCCGCCGCGCTGGCCGCCGACCCGACGTTCTGCGAGCGCTTCCTGCGCGAAGGCAAGACCCTGGCACGGCTGTCGCACCCGCACACGGTCACCATCCATGACATCGGCAATGTCGGTGAGCTGTACTACATGGCGATGGAATACCTGCCCAACGGCACGCTCAAGGAACGCATCGCCGCGGGCCTGACGCCGGAGCAGGGCCTGATCTACATCCGCCAGATCGCCTCGGCCCTGGGCTACGCCCATGGCCTGGGCCTGGTGCACCGCGACGTCAAGCCGGCGAACATCCTGTTCCGCGCCGACGGCACGGCGGTGCTTTCGGACTTCGGCATCGCCAAGTCCCTGGACGACCGCACCCAGTTCACCCAGGCCGGCTTCGCCGTCGGCACGCCGAGCTACATGAGCCCGGAACAGGCCCGCGGGCAGGACATCGACGGCCGCGCCGACCTGTATGCCCTGGGCGTGGTGCTCTATGAAATCCTCGTCGGCAAGCTGCCGTATACCGGCAATGACGCGCTGTCCACGGCCCTGGCCCACCTGACCGAGCCGTTGCCGGAATTGCCGGTGCACCACGGCCGTTACCAGGACGTGCTGCGCAAGCTGTTGGCGAAGGATCCGGCGGAGCGTTTCCCGGATGCAGCGGCCCTGCTACGGGCGCTGGACAACCTGCCCGCGGATTCGAATGAGGCGACGCTGATCCGGCCGTTGCCGCTGCCGACGACCAAGCCCGTGGGCGAGGACCTGGCGGGATTGACGCCGGTGTCCATCGACATCCCGAGCGGCCCCGCGCAGCCGCCGTCCCGTCCCCAGCCAACACCGACGCCACCGCCGGTGAGCCCGCCGCCGCGTCCGCCCGTGGCACCGGCCCGCAAGACCCCGGTGTTCGCCCTGGCCGCCGTCGCGGTGGCCGTGGCGCTGGCGCTGGGCGGCGCGGGTTATTGGTGGTTGTCCGGTGATGACGGCAAAGCGGCGAAGCCCCCGGTGGCCTCCACGCCTTCGTCGAGCAAGCCCCCGGTGAAGGCGCCGGAAACACCCCCGGTGAAGACGCCCGAAACCCCAGCGGCCAAGCCGCCGGTAAGCCCACCCGTGGCCACCGAGGCCGACGGTGGCCAGCGTCCGCTGTTGATGGCCGGCAAGAAAACCCTGTTCCAGCGGGTGCTGACCAAGCCGGGGGCAAAACTGGCCGATGCGCCGGGTGCCGCGCCCGGCAAGGACCTGCCGGCGTTCTCGGTGCTGTACGTCTATCAGCGCAAAGACGTCGACGGCAGCCCGTGGGTGCGTGTGGGCGCCGCCACCGATGGCCGCAGCGACGGTTGGTTGCCGGCCGCCCAGGTCAGCGACTGGAAGCAGAGCCTGGTGCTCAAGTTCACCGAACGTTCCGGCCGCGCGCCGGTGATGTTCCTGCGCCAGCCCGGCGAAGTGGAGAAGCTGCTGGCAAACCCCTCCGCCGCCAGGAATGTGCTGCTCAAAGCCCAGCAGAGCCCGTCCGACAACCAGCAGGTGCTGGCCCTGGAGCCGGCCGCCAGCGCCGTGCCGGAGAAACAGTTCTACCTGCTGCCGATCTTCGACTCCCGCGAGAGCCTCGACGAGAACGGCCAGCCGGTGCAGTTGCTGAACGTGGCGTCTATCGACCCGGGCAATACGGCCAAGGCGGCGTCCGGCAACACGCCGATCCTCAATGCCAACGCCGACGCGTTCCGCACCGCCGTGGTGCTGGTGGTGGACACCACGGTGTCCATGCAGCCGTACATCGACCAGGTGCGCGACGTGGTGCATCAGTTACAGGCCCGGATCGCCGAGCGTGGCGAGCTGGACAGTGTCAGTTTCGGCATGGTGGGTTTTCGCAGCAGTGTCAAGAAAACCCCAGGCCTGGAGTACGTGGCCAAGACCCTGATCACCCTGGACCAGGGCCGCGACCCGCAGCGCTTCATGGACCTGGCGCGCCAGGTCAAGGCGTCCACGGTGTCGAGCCATTCGTTCAACGAAGACGCGTTTGCCGGGGTCATGGAAGCGGTGGAGGGCATGGACTGGTCCGGCTATGGCGGGCGCCTGATCCTGCTCGTCACCGACGCCGGCGCCTTGCGCAAGAACGACCCCTTTGCCGCGACGCAGATGAACGAAGCCGAGGTGCGCCAGGCGGCGCTGGGCAAGCAGATCAAGATCTACGCCCTGCACCTGCTCAGCGACGCCGGCAAGAAGACCCACGCCGGTGCCCAGAGTCAGTACCGTACCCTGACCGCCGACGCCAACCCGCAGATCGGCGACTTGTACATTCCGGTGCCGGGCGCCGATGTGCGCAAGTTCGGCGAGCGCGTCGACGAGATCGGCACGGTGTTCGCCGACCTGGTGCATCAAGTGCGCAGCAACAAGGAACAGAGCGTGCCGCAGTTGAGCGCCGCGCCGAGCCTGGCCGACAAGTCGGCGGCGGTCGGTTACGCGATGCACATGGATTTCCTGGGGCGCAAGAGCGCCAGCCAGGCGCCGCAACTGGTCAGCGCCTGGACCGCCGATCGCGACCTGACCAACCCGGCGCTGCCGGCGTTCCAGGTGTGCGTGATGCTGACCAAGCTGCAACTCAACGACCTGCAGCAATCGCTGAAGCTGATCGTTGACGCGGCCCGCAAGACCCAGAGCTCGCCGAAGGACTTCTTCCAGGAAATCGCCAGCGCCAGTGCCTACATGAGTCGCGACCCGTCGGCCTTGCGCAAGGGCGGCAACCTCGCCGACGGCGGGATCCTCGGCGAATACCTGGAAGGACTGCCGTACCGCAGCAAGTCGCTGAACATGACCCAGGACTTGTGGTTGTCCTTGAGCGTGGCCGAGCAGGAAGACTTCATCGACGAGCTGGATTCGAAAATCCGTCTCTACGAAACCTTCCACAACGACCTGGCGAACTGGGTGCGCTTCGGCGATGCCGAGCCGGGTGATGCCTTGTACCGCGTTCCGTTGTCGACGCTGCCGTGATGCTCGACATGACCGCGGTGCACAAGAGCCGAGGCGCTGGCAGCCAGCGCTACAGCCTGGTGATCCCACGGCTGCAATTGCGTGCCGGTGAGCAACTGGCGGTGGTTGGCCCCAGTGGGTGCGGCAAGAGCACGCTGCTCGACCTGCTGGCCCTGGTGTCGGCGCCTGACCAGGCCGGGCGGTTCGACTTCACGCCCGCCAACACGCCACTGGACATCGCCCGGTTGTGGCGCGGCTCCGGGCAGGGCGCCTTGGCGCAGTTGCGCAGCCAGCACCTCGGTTACGTGCTGCAAACCGGTGGCCTGCTGGGTTTTCTGGACGTGCGCGGCAACATCGAGCTGTCGCGTAAGCTGCTTGGCTTGAAGGACGACGGCAGCGTGACGCGCCTGGCCGGGCAGTTGGACATCGCCGACCAACTGGACAAGAAACCGGCGGACTTGTCCGTCGGCCAGCGCCAGCGCGTCAGTTGTGCTCGGGCCCTGGCCCACGGTCCTCGGCTGTTGCTGGCCGATGAACCGACCGCCGCCCTCGACCCTTTGAACGCCGAGCGTGTGATGCACCTGCTGGTGGCCCAGGCCCGCGAGCACGGCGTCTGCTGTGTCGTCGCCACCCACGACGAGGCGCTGGCCCGTGCCAGCGGCTTGCAGGTGCGCCGCATCAGTTGTCGTCGCGATGCCGACGGCGGCGTCACCGCCACGCTTGGGGAGGCTTGCTGATGCGCAGCACGCTGGTGGCTTCCCTGGCCTGGCAGGATTACCGCAACGATGCGTGGCTGTCGGCGTGCTCGGTGCTGGCGCTGGTGGCGGTGGTGGCGCCCTTGCTGGTGTTGTTCGGGCTGAAGTTCGGCCTGGTCAGCAGCCTCACCGAGCGGTTGCAGAACGACCCGGCCACCCGCGAGATCATCCCCCTGGGCGGTGGCCGCTTCAGCGCCCAGTTCATCGAGCAGTTGGGCCAGCGTGGCGACGTTGCCTTCGCCTTGCCGCGCACCCGACAGATCGCCGCGACCGCCGAGTTGAGCCGCGACGCTTCGCCGGTCACCGTGGAAATGATCCCCACGGCAGCCGATGACCCCTTGCTCCAGCGTCTGCCGGTGCCGCAGGGGCTGGACCAGGTGGTGCTCAGCCAGACTGCCGCGGAAAAACTCGGGGCCAAGGCGGGCGATTGGTTGCAGGCCAGTTTCGGCCGCCAGGTGGCCGGTCGCAGCGAGGCGCAGCGCACGCAGGTCCAGGTGATGCACGTGCTGCCGCTGGAAGCCTTCGCCCGGGACGGCCTGTTCGCCCCGCTGGCCTTGTTGGAGGCGGCCGAGGACTATCGCGACGGTCGCGCGGTGCCGGCGTTCAACTGGCCCGGCGAAGTGCCGGGTGTGGCGGGGCAACGGGTGTACCCGGCGTTCCGGCTGTACGCCCGCGGCCTCGCTGACGTCGAGCCGCTGCGCCAGTATTTCGCCGCGCAGCACCTGCTGGTGTCGACCCAGGCCCAGACCATCGCCCAGGTGCAGTCGCTGAGCCGCAATCTGTCGATCGTTTTCTGGATCATCGCCGGGCTGGCCCTGGCCGGCGCCTTCGCGGCCATCTTCGCCGGGGCCCTGGCGGCCGTCGAGCGCAAGCGCCGGGAATTGTCGGTGTTGCGCCTGCTGGGGGTGTCCACCGCTGCGCTATTGTTGTTCGTGGTGTTGCAGGCGCTTTACAGTGCCGGGCTTGCGGCCCTGCTCAGCGCCGGGCTGTATGGCCTGGCGCAGTCGGGCCTGAATTATCTATTTGCGCAGCTGCCGGGCGAATACGCCAGCCATCTGCTGCTGCGCCACTACCTGTTGGCCCTGGTGGCCGTGCTCGGCGTCAGCGCCGTGGCGGCGGCATGCGGTGGCTGGCGTGTGGCGCGCATCCAGGCCAGTGAAGGAATCCGAGATGTATAAGTTATTAGCCGCCGCCGTGGCGTTGAGCCTGGCGGGCCTGGTTGCCCTGCCTCATTCGGCGAGTGCCGACGAGGCCAGCGACAAGCTGGACAACCCCAAGCCGTTGCCGGATGACGTCAGCCTGCCGCTGCCTTGCGAAGGGCAGATGGTCTTCCGTTACGTCTATATCCTGGCCCAGGGCACCCTCGACGACCGCGAGATCAGCCTCGGCTACCCGTTCAGCGAGGGCGAGGCCGGTTACCAGCAGTCGTTCATTTCCGGTTACCGGCGCGATTTCATCAACGGCCAGTTCACCCTCAAGGACCTGCCCAAGGACTGGAACAAGACCATCACGCCATTGATGCCCAAGACCGACGCCAAGACGCCGCTCAAGCCGATGCTGTACTTCATCGGCAAGTACGAAGTCACCGCGCGCCAGTACGCCCAGGTCATGGCCCAGGCCCAGTCGCTGGCCAGCGGCGAACCGGCACCGGCCTGCGAGGCCTTGCAGGCCGACCTGCCCCAAGGCGTGGCCGGTCGGCTGCCCAAGGTGAAACTGTCGAAGTTCGAGGCTGAGCGTTTCTCGGCGGTGTACAGCGCCTGGCTGATGAAGTACCACAAGGACCTGCTGCCGGTGAGCGGCCGCGGCACTTCCGCTGAGGACGGCGGGCTGGGCTTCGTGCGCCTGCCCACCGAAGTCGAGTGGGAGTTCGCCGCCCGTGGCGGGCAGGCGGTCAGCCGCCAGGACCTGGAAGGGCGACTGTTCCCCCGGCGCCTGGAAGGCAGCGAAAGCGACGGGCCGCTGGCCGACTGGGCGGTGTTCAACCAGGTCGCCGGTGGCACCGGCCAGGCCGCACGGCTGATGCCGATCGGCACCAAGCTGCCCAACCCCATCGGCCTGTTCGACGTGGTGGGCAACGCCGCCGAAATGGTCCAGGAGTCTTTCCAACTGGTGCACGCCGGGCGCCGTCAGGGCGCCTATGGCGGCTTCGTGGTCAAGGGTGGCAACTACCTGGAAGGCGAGGGCACGCTGTTCACCGGGATGCGTCGCGAGTACCCGCTGTTCGCCGCCGACGGCACCGAGCAGAGCAACGAAACCACCGGCTTCCGGGTGGCGGTCGGGGCGTTGTCGGCGCCGCGTTCGCGCTACAAGGAACTGTTTGCCCAATGGCAGAAAGAAGGGCGCCTCGCGTCCCTGACGGACGCCATCGACGATGCCGAGGACCCGACCAAACGCCTGGACAGCATCATCGCCGCCAGCGTCGACCCGCGCCTGCAAGCCGAGCTGGGGCTGGTCAACGAAGAGCTCAAGCGCAACGTTTCGCTCATCGCCCAGCAACGCGAGGAAGCGGCCGGCAACCTGATCCAGTCATCGGCCCTGGTGGCCGAGACCGTCAACAACTACAACATCCGCCTGACCAATCTGCAGAACAGTCGCCAGGCGGCCCTGGATGCCAAGGACGACGCCAGTGCGCAATTGTTCGCCACGGCCATCGACAACGGTCGCAGTGCGCTGGAGGGCGCCGTGGCGATCTACATCGACAACCTGGCCACCGGCACGCGCTACACCGACGCGGTGATCCAGGCGCAATTCCAGCGCGTCAAGGAAGAGCTGGAGCGCAAACCGGTACTGGGCAAGAGCCTGGTGGCGCGTGCCACGTTATTCGTTCGCCATGTCGGGGATTATCGTCAGCAAAAACGAGCCGACCCGGCGGCGATATTGAAGGAATTGCTCGCATCGAGCGCTCAGCGGTCTTGAGCGTTCGTTGTTAGCGAGCTTGGAAGGGACTCAGGCGGCGATGGGGCCGCGCTGAGCTGGTCAAAACTTAAACGAGAACACAACTATGCTTTTCTCCCGTAAACCTTTTGCTTCGGTTTCCAAGCGTCACTTGCTGCTGGTCGCTGTAGGCTTCAGCACTGTATTGACCGGTTGCGCGACTTCGCCGACGTCCAAGGTCGCGTCGAGCACCAAGGTCGAGTACTACCCGAACTGCTACGAGCCGGTGCAGCACCTGCGTTCCACCGAGGGTGACATGACCAAGTCCGTGGTCACCGGTGCGGCCGTCGGTGCCGTGGGCGGTGCGCTGTTGGGCGCCCTGACCGCCGACAAGGAAGACCGTGGCCGCAATGCTGCCATCGGTGCCGCGGGCGGTGCCCTGGCCGGTGGCGCCGCCGGTTACTACACCGAGCGCCAGAAGCAGATCGCCGATGACAACCAGCGCATCGCCTCCTACGCCGCTGACGTCAACAAGAGCGCTTCGGACATCGACCGCAGCACCGCGTACGCCAAGGCTTCGCAACAGTGCTACCAGAGCGCGTTCACCAAGCTGGTGGCCGACCGTAAGGCCAAGACCGTCAACGACGCCGAAGGCCGCAAGCGCCTGGCGGAAATCGTCGCCGGCCTGAAAGAGTCCAACGACCTGATCGTCGCGGTCAACGGCAAGGCGGCTGAAGACCTGAACAACTACACCCAGGCTTACGAGAAAGACCTGCAGCAGGTAGGCGTGCAGCGTACCGACGTTGTCACCGTGGCCACCGCCGACACCACGCCAGTCGTGGCACCGACCAAAACCAAGACCAAGGCCAAGGTTCAGCCGGCGAAGAAGAAAGAGCTGCCAGCGGTTCCGAAGGAAGCCGTTGCCACCGAGAAGACCCTGCAGGATGCCAAGGCCAAGCAGGCTGAAAGCAAGCAGGTTGCCAGCGCGGGTACCAGCCAGGTCAACAGCATGTGCAAGAACCCGGACCTGGGCGACTGGGCACCGGTGCCTTGCCCGAATGTTTGATTGAGTGGTTGCTGGTGATCACGTCTTTTGCGGCGTGATCACCGCATGAAAAGTCTGTGGGAGCGGGCTTGCCCGCGAAGGCTGCTTTATGGTCTGGATTTTGTTTTTGGGTACAGATCCATTGCTGCGGTAACGGCCACTTAGGGTTCCGCTCTTACAGCGGGTCACTTTTGGCAAACGCCCCAAAAGTAACCAAAAGGTCTCGCCCCACCACTTGGCACCTCGCCTAAGGCGAGGTGTTCCCTCACTCCGGCATTGCTCCGTGGGGCCCGCCGCGAAGGGCCATCCATGGCCCAGCGCGGCTACCTCGGCATCCATGCCGAGGTGCCCACTGCGCAACACCTGCGTTCGGCCATCGTGGTTAACGGGGCCTCAAGATCAAAAGCCAAAGCCAAAGCCAAAGCCAAAGCCAAAGCGAGGCGGTTTACGGCCGACTTGTCTCTCTCGGGTGTACGCCGATCCATTGTGGGAGCGGGCTTGCCCGCGAAGGCGGCCTTATAGCCGACCTACCTCTCCCGGTTGTACTTCATCCACTTGTGGGAGCGGCCCGGCTTGCAATTACCCCTTGCCTGCCAGCGCCGATGCCTCCTGCGCTTCCAGACGATCCAGCGCCCGCTCAACCAGCAACTGAACCCCATCCGCCATGCGGCTGATCGCCAGGGCGACGCTGCGGCGTGAGTCTTCTACGTCATCGGCCAGGTCGGCGGCGAGGGTGCTGATAGAGAGCAGGTCTTCGGAGGCGTTGGCCAGCAGGGTTTCGGTGTCGATGTGAGGGGCGACGATGAAAAGCTGGTTCTTGTCGGCTTCAGGCGGGGAGGGTTTGGGATTGAGGTAGTAGTCGAGGGCGCGGGTGGCGGCGTCTTCGTCCTTTTTGGTTTCGAGGGCTTCGGCGCGGGACTTTGCCGAGTTCGGCGGATTGGGAGAATGCTTGACCATATCTATGTACCAGAGTTGGGGCTGCCGACCATTCGCTTGCATTCGAAGAGGTGGCAACTGTGCGTAGGTGTGCAAGACCGGTCCGGTACCGCCGGCAGACCCGAAGGTCTCCCACGCACAATCGCCATAACGGGACGCGAGCATAGAAAAATGCTCGGTCAATAGCCATAACCAATTGCGTACCAAACCGGACTTGCACGTCCGTGTCACCGTTTTTTGCGATGACGGCCAAAGGTTAGCGGGCCTCCGAAAGGCTGCCTAGTTCATCGATAGCCCGGCGTCTTGCAGGAAATGTCCGAGAACCAGGACGGGGAAAGGACCGAAAATTCGCATTGTTCGGCAGCACCTACAGAAGCCTCTTACATGCGAGTATTTTCGTGACTTGGTAGTCATCATGCGGAAAAAAAGGCTGATCTCCTGCTAAAGCGATCCGATGATGGCGTTCCGCCAAAGAATCGCTAAACTGCGCCTGCATTCATCTTTCTTTACGAGGCGCTGTCGATGAAATTTCGTTTCCTGCTGTGGATGCTGGGCTTGCTGATGGGCAAGGCCAGCCGGACCAACCCGGCGTTTCAACAGCAGTTGGGCGATAAGGAGCTGGTGTTCCAGTTGCAAACCCTGGACGGCAAGGTGGCCCGGCATTTCACCGTGAAGAACCAGCGCATCACCAGCCAGTCTGGTACTTACCCGACGCCGGCGTTCGCCATCGCGTTCAAGGACGCGGCTTATGGTTTCGCGACGATGCAGGCCAAGAACAAGCAGCTGGCGTTCATGACGGGAATCCAGGACAAGTCGATCCAGATCAAGGGCAATCCGGCGCTGGTGATCTGGTTCCAGGGGTTGACCCGGTATCTGAAGCCGAAGAAACCGAAAGCCTAGCCACAGCCCCGTGGCGAGGGAGCTTGCTCCCGCTGGGTGGCGCAGCCGCCCCAAATGGGGCGCGTGATGCGCCAAAGGGTGCGCACCACGTTGATTGACGACTGCTGCGCAGCCGCGCGGGAGCAAGCTCCCTCGCCACAGAAGCTCATCGCCTGCGCTCGTCAGGTTGGCTCAGGCGCAGTGTTCAGCCATGAAACTGCGAAGCCAACTCCCGCAGTAACACCTCAGCCTCCAACACCTTGCTGACGACATCGTTGGCCTTTTCCCGCGTCAGCCCAACGCGCTCGAGCAGCGCATCGGGAATCTCTTCGTCCGGGCCGGAGCCGATGCCGCGTGCACGCAGCAGGCGCACCGCCAGGCACACCAGGTTCGGGTAGGCGGCGTACTCGCCGTCGTAGTGCGGGTCGTGCTGGAAACGCAGGGCAGTGGCCAGTTCGTCGGGCATGTCCCAGTAGCGCATCAGCCAGGCGCCGATCTGCTCGCGGCTGATCCCCAGCAGGTGCTGTTCCACGTAGCTGTGGCACAGGTGCGGGTTGACCTCCAGGTGCCGGCAAATCAATGAGAAGTGCGGCGGGAACACGTGGGCCAGCAGCAGGTACCCGAAGTTGTGCAACAGGCCGGACAGGTAGGTCAGCCCGCCTTCAGGGCGCTGGGCGCGTGGCATGGCGCGGGTCAGGCCTTCGATGACGGCCGCGGTGTAGATCGACTGTTGCCAGTACGGCGTGGTGTGTTGCGGATGGTCCTTGGGCAAGCTCAGGGTCTTGCCCAGCGCCAGGCCCAGGGCCAGGTTGATCACCAGGTCGAAGCCCAGTACCCGGACGATGGCGTCTTCCACCGAGCGAATCTTGCCTGGCGAGGCGTAGTACGGCGACGCGGCCCAGCTCACCACTTGTGCGGCCAGGGCCGGGTCGGTCTCGACGACGCCGGTGATGTCATCGATGGTGGCGTCAGGATCGACCCGCAGCTTGATGATTTTTTGCGCTGTTTCGGCCAGCGGCGGGATCTCGATGGTCTCTTCCAGCCGTTGCTGGATGCGCCGCGCGGTGAACGCTTGCACCGCCTGGGTGATTTCCGCGCGGTCGTCGTGCGGGCGGTCCAGGTTGGGGGTGATGTTGCTCGTGGCTTCGCCGAATGCCGCGGCGCTGGCCTTGGAGAGCATGGTCTTGAAGGCTTCGCTGGTGATTTCCAGCAGCAGCCCCGGCTCGCCTGAGTTGATCAGCAGCTTGGGCTCGCGCAGCAGGCTTTCTTCGTACAGGCAGGGCGAGCTGGTCAGCGCCGGCAGGCCGGGCAGCAGGCTCAGGCTGTGTTTGCCGAGCATTTTCTCCAGGCGCTCGGTGGGCACTGCGGTGAGCTTGCGGCCGGTCAGCTCGGCCAGGCGATTGAGGTCCAGCAACTGGTTTTGGGGGAACAGCACCATGAGCGCGCCAACGGCATCGTGCAACAGGACCGCTTGCACCTTGCGGGCCGGGTTGAGGCCGGGCCGTTCGAGGACTTCGTCATAGCCGATGCCCAATTTCTCGAGCAGCAGCCGAATAACAGACGGAGCGTGCGGGGATTCGGGGGCTAGGGCAGCTTCTGTCATGGTCTGTATCCGTTTTCCTACAAGTTGGTCAGTATAACCAGCTTGTCCGGCACGCGGGTCCGGAAACTGAGAGCGTGCTCACACTTGGCCGTATTGCTGCCCATGTCGCAGCCAACGGTCCAGCAGCGGGCTGACGTGAGCGGGCCAGCGTTCCAGCAACGCCTGGGCGGCGTCACGCACGGCGGGGAGCAGGTCGGCGTCGCGCATCAGGTCGGCTACCTTGAATTGAAGCAGACCGGTCTGGCGCGTGCCGAGCATTTCGCCAGGGCCGCGCAATTCGAGGTCTTTTTCGGCGATGACGAAGCCGTCGTTGGTTTCGCGCATGATGCCCAGCCGCTGGCGTCCGATCTGCGACAGCGGTGGGTGGTACAGCAGGACGCAATGGCTGGCGGCGCTGCCCCGGCCAACCCGACCGCGCAGCTGGTGCAACTGTGCGAGGCCCAGCCGCTCGGGGTTCTCGATGATCATCAAGCTGGCATTAGGCACGTCGACCCCAACCTCGATCACCGTGGTAGCCACCAGCAGTTGCAGGGCGCCGGCCTTGAATTCGGCCATGACGGCGGCTTTCTCGGCGGGTTTCATGCGGCCGTGGATCAGCCCGACCTTCAGTTCACCAAGGGCGGCGGTGAGGTCTTCGTAAGTGGTTTCGGCCGCCTGGCAGGTGAGCTCTTCCGATTCTTCGATCAGCGTGCACACCCAATAGGCCTGCCGACCCTCGGCGCAGGCACTGCGCACCCGTTCGATCACCTCGACCCGCCGGGTGTCGGTCACCAGTACGGTGTTGACCGGCGTGCGCCCGGGCGGTAGTTCGTCGAGGATCGAGGTGTCGAGGTCGGCGTAGGCGCTCATGGCCAGCGTCCGCGGGATCGGCGTGGCGGTCATGATCAGCTGGTGCGGGCACATCCGCCCGCCAACGCCTTTCTGCCGCAGGGCGAGGCGCTGTTGCACGCCGAAGCGGTGCTGTTCGTCGATGATCACCAGGGCCAGGTTCTTGAACTGCACTTCGTCCTGGAACAGCGCGTGGGTGCCGACCACCATGGGTGCGCCCTCGGCGATCTGCGCCAGGGCGGCGGCGCGGTTCTTGCCCTTGAGCTTGCCGGCCAGCCAGGCGACCTCGATGCCCAACGGTTCGAGCCAGCGCTGGAAGGTGATGAAATGCTGCTCGGCGAGGATCTCCGTGGGCGCCATCAACGCCACCTGGTAGCCCGCCTCCAGCGCCTGGAGCGCGGCGAGGGCGGCCACCACGGTCTTGCCGGCGCCGACATCGCCCTGGATCAGCCGCAGCATGGGTTCGGGCTGGCTGAGGTCGTAGGCAATTTCGTTGCCGACCCGTTGTTGCGCACCGGTAGGGCTGAAACCCAGGTTGCGCAGGTACTTGGGCGGTAGCTCGGTGGCCTTGGGCATGGCCGGTGCGCGCAAGGCACGCATGCTTTCGCGCAGGCGCTGCTGGGACAGTTGATGGGTCAGCAGTTCTTCGAAGGCCAGGCGATGCTGGGCCCAATGGTGCCCCAGGGCGAGTTCGTCGACATCGGCATCGGCCGGCGGGTTGTGCAGGTAGCGGATCGCGTCGGCCAGCGGCGCCAGTTGATAGTCACGCGCCAGCTCGGTGGGCAGCCAGTCGGGCAGGCTGGTGGGCCCCAGCAGGGTCAGGGTCTGCATGCACAATTGGCGCAGACGCTGCTGCGTCAGGCCTTCGGTGAGCGGATAGACCGGGGTCAGGGTTTCATCCACCGGCGGTGGTTCGTCGCCGGTGATGGCGCGGTATTCCGGGTGGTAGATCTCCAGCCCCGAAGCACCGGGGCGTGCTTCGCCGTAGCAACGAATCCGCGTGCCGCGCTTGAGGCCTTCCTTCTGGGCATTGCTGAAGTGGTAGAAGCGCAGGCTGAGCCCGCCAGTGCCGTCCTGCAAGCGCACCACCAGGCTGCGACGGCGGCCCATGACCACGTCGGCGCCGCTGACCGTGCCTTCGACCACGGCGTCCTGGCCCGGCCGCAAATGGCCGATGGGCACTACGCGGGTGCGGTCCTGGTAGCGCAGCGGCAGGTGAAACAGCACGTCCTGGAGGTTTTCCAGGCCGACCTTGGCCAGTTTCTCGGCCATCGCTTCACCGACACCCTTGAGTGCCGTGACCGGTACGTTCGACAGCTCAGTCATGGCACGGCTTACTTGGCCGCAGGCGGCTTGGCCACGGAACACAGGCGGATCGAGTCAGCGAGGATCTCGATGGCCTTGGGCCGCGGGAAACTGGCACGCCAGGCAATGGCAACGGTGCGGAACGGCACAGGCGCCGACAGCGGCCGGACTTCGATCACGCCCGGCGCATAGTGATGGCTGTCCACTGCCGACAGCGGCAGGATCGAGATGCCCAGGCCGGAAGCCACCATGTGCCGGATGGTTTCCAGGGAACTGGACTCCACCGTGGTGTGCTTGGCGCCTTCGCCGCCCTTGGTCAGCGTCGGACAGGCTTCGAGCACCTGGTCGCGGAAGCAGTGGCCTTCGCCGAGCAGCAGCAGGCTCTTGTCGTTGAGCAGGCCGGCGTCGATGGTTTTCTTTTGGGTCCAGGGGTGCTGGGCCGGCATCAGGACGTAGAACGGCTCGTCGTAGAGCGGCAGGGTCAGCACGTCGGCTTCGTTGAACGGCAGGGCGATGATGATCGCGTCCAGTTCGCCGTTGCGCAGTTTGTCGCGCAGCACGTGGGTGAAGTTCTCTTCGATGTACAACGGCATCTGCGGGGCGACCCGGTGCAGTTGTGGAATCAGGTGCGGGAACAGGTAGGGGCCGACGGTGTAGATCGCGCCGACTTTCAGCGGGGCGGTCAGCTGGTTCTTGCCGGCCTGGGCCAGTTCACGGATGCCTTGGGCCTGCTCCAGCACTTTCTGCGCCTGGGCAACGATGCCTTCACCCACCGGCGTCAGGCGCACGGCGCTTTTGCTGCGCTCGAAAATCAGCACGCCGAGCTCGTCTTCGAGCTTCTTCACGCCCACCGACAGCGTCGGCTGGCTGACATGGCAACGCTCGGCCGCATGGCCGAAGTGCTGCTCCTGGGCGAGGGTGACGATGTAGCGTAATTCTGTGAGGGTCATGGCGAGCGTCCGTGAAGTTGCGAGCCAAGCATACCGGCTGCAATCGATAGACGCACGTTATCAGACTGCGGGCGCGGTGGGACACTGGCTAATGTTGGTGTGTGGCGAGGGGATTCATCCCCGTTGGGGTGCGAAGCAGCCCCATGATGAGACGCTTGAGGCAGGCTGAAAGATCGTGCCCGCTGTATTTGGGGCCGCTTCGCGCCCCAACGGGGATGAATCCCCTCGCCACAAAGTCACAAGCCTCTGTTACAGAGGCTTGCAATATCAGCGCCGGCGCTTGTCGATGGAGTACACGAACGGCGCCGTCAGTTCGATGGTGCCGTTGGTCAGCAGCTCAGGCGGTGGCTTGGGCAGTGGCTGGGCGCGGCGGATCATTTCCAGGGTGGCCCTGTCCAGCGACTCCGTGCCGGCACTGCCCACCAGTTCGAAGGACAACACGTTGCCGTTGCCATCCACCACGAAGCGCAGGCGGTTGGTGCCTTCCTTGTTCATCTGCTGGGCCCGGGGCGGGTACTTCTTGTACTTGCCCAAGTGCGCCAGCAGCGTGCCTTGCCAACTGGCCTTGGCCGCCATTTGCGCCGGCGAAGGACCAGGGGCCGGTTGCGCCGATTTTTCGGTCGGCGCCTGGGTTGGCTGGGTGTCGCTCGGCTTCTGCTCCGACGGTTGTTCCTTCGGCGGTTCGGGTTTCTTCTCTTCCACCGGTTTCGGCTTGGGCGGTTGCGGCTTGGGCTTGGGCTTGACCGGCTTGGGCACGGCGATTTCCGCCTTCGGCGCTTCGGCAAGCTTGGGCAGTGGCAGTTCCTCTACCGGCTCTGGCGGTTTTGGCGGGGTGACGACTTTCGGCGGCGCCGGCGGGGGTGGCGCGGGCACCGGCGCCAGCTCGACCATCATCGCCTGGGGCGGCAGCTCGATGGGCGGGCGGGACGTCCAGTTCAGCGTCAGCGCAATGGCGAGCGCATGCACGCCCAGCACCACGGCCAGGCTACCGCTGTAACGCGTCAGCTTTTGGCGCGTCGTGATCATTTCTTCGGCGCCGTCTCGAGTCCGACCAAGCCGACCTTCAGGTAGCCGGCACCGCGCAGGGCGTCCATCACACTCATCAGGTCGCCGTAATCCACGCCTTTATCGGCCTGGAAGAAGATCGTCGTGTCCTTCTTGCCCTGGGTCTTGGCGTCGAGGGTCGCGCCGAGGTTCTCGGTCTTGACCTCGTCTTCGCCGAGAAACAGGCGCTGGTCGGCCTTGACGCTGAGGAACACCGGTTTTTCCGGGCGCGGCGATGGCTTGGCCGTAGAGGCCGGCAGGTCGACCTTGATGTCCACGGTGGCGAGCGGAGCGGCCACCATGAAGATGATCAGCAGGACCAGCATCACGTCGATGAACGGCGTGACGTTGATTTCGTGATTCTCGGCCAGATCGTCGTCTGCGCCTTCTTTCAAATGCAGGCCCATGGCCGATTACCCCACTTTCACCATGTGCGGTTGCGAACCACGCTCGGGTGGCAGGTGGTCGAGGTCGCGGCTGACCAGCAGCAGGACTTCGGCCGAGGCGTCGGAGACCTGGGCCTTGTAGCCGGCGATGGAGCGGGCGAAGACGTTGTAGATGACCACGGCCGGGATCGCCGCGACCAGGCCCAATGCGGTCGCCAGCAGGGCCTCGGCGATGCCGGGGGCCACGACGGCGAGATTGGTGGTCTGGGTCTTGGCGATGCCGATGAAGCTGTTCATGATGCCCCACACGGTGCCGAACAGGCCGACGAACGGTGCGGTGGAGCCGATGGTGGCGAGCACGCCGGTGCCACTGCTCATGTTACGACCGCAGGCGGCGACCAGGCGCTCCAGGCGGAAGCTCACGCGCTCCTTGATGCCTTCCTTCTCGCGGCTGTTGGCCGACAGGCGCATCTCTTCGAGCGCGTCATGGACCAGCAGGTTGGCCAGCGTCCCTTCCTTGGCGGCGGTGGCGCTGGCTTCCTTGAGGGTGGTGGCCTTTTTCAGCGCGGCGATCTCGCCCCGCAAGCGGCGCTTGGCGCCCAGCAGCTCGAAGCCTTTGGCGATCCAGATGGTCCAGGTGATGATCGAGGCGATGGCCAGGCCGATCATCACGATCTTGACGATGATGTCGGCGTTCTTGTACATGCCCCAGGGCGAAAGGTCATGGGCCATGCCCAGTGAGTTGTCGGCCTTTTGTTCTTCTTCCATCTGCTTGGCGGCTTCACCGAGCCCAGCCAGAGCCTTTTGCACTTCAGGCGGCAAGGATGAAGTGTCGACGCTGCCGTCGGGGTTTCTCGGCACGTCTGCCTGGGTATTGGCCGCGGGCTCATTGACGGTCGCAGGGGCGGCCTGATCGGCGAAGGCGGCGGCAGGTGCCAGCAGCAGGCCGAGCAGCAGGGCTGCCATGGCGCGCCAGGCGCGAGGTCGGTTGGTTGGCGAAGCGGATAATAGGGCGTGTTTCATGCTGGCCGGACCTGAGAGGAAAAAAAATGGATGTTCTTCCAGGCCTCGTGGGGCCGAGAACAAAAGTGGCGTGCATTATTGCAAGTAATTCTTGTTAACAAAAGTAATAGAGTATCTTTTTTTCCTTCATTGCTAGCCGCTCATCCCTTTGCGAGGCTAGTCTGCGGCTTTACCAAAGGAGATGTTGATGTCCGCGCCTTCTGTTTTAATCGCCGGCTGCGGCGATATCGGCGGCCGGTTGGCTCGCCGGCTGGTGGCCGAAAACTGGCAGGTCCATGGCCTGCGACGTACGGTCGCGCACCTGCCCGCCGGAGTGAACGGTGTGACCGGTGATCTGTTCAGCGCGCAGTGCCCGGCCGACTGGCCCACCGGGCCGCTGGATTACCTGGTGTACAGTGCCGCGGCCACCGACCATGACGAGGCGGGCTATCGAGCGGCCTACATCGAGGGGCTTGAGCATGTGCTGGGGTGGTTGAAGCAGCACGGCCAGCAACCACGGCGCCTGCTGTTTGTTTCCAGCAGCAGTGTCTATGGGCAGCAGAAGGGCGAGTGGGTCGACGAAAACTCGCCTACCGAAGCGGAGGGGTATTCCGGCCGGCTGATGCTTGAAGCCGAGCAAGTGGCGCTGGACAGCGGCATTCCCGCCAGTCGCGTGCGCCTGACCGGCATCTATGGCCCAGGCCGTGAGTGGCTGTTGAGCCAGGTGCGCCAGGGCTATCGCGTTGTCGTCGACCCTCCTCTATACGCCAATCGCATCCATGCCGACGATGCAGCGGGTTTGCTGGCATTCCTGCTGGAAGCGGATCGCCAGGGCAAGAGGCTGGACGATTGCTACATCGGGGTCGACGACGCTCCGGCGCCGCTGGCCGAGGTGGTGGGCTGGTTGCGTGAGTACATGGGCGTCACCCAATGGGCCGAAGACGCCAGCGTACGGCGTGCCGGCAGCAAGCGCTGCAGCAATGCCCGGGCGAAGGCGTTGGGTTGGACGCCGCAGTATCCGAGTTTTCGCCAGGGGTATGCGGCGATCCTGGAAGGGCGCTGCTGAATTCCATAGCCCCAGAACAACTGTGGGAGCGGGCTACTGCTTCTCCAGCACCCAGCGCCGGTCACCGGGCGTGAACGACGGCATTTCATCGGCCAGCGCGGCGTTGATGGTCTGGAAGATTTCCAGTTTCTTGCCGTCGCGGGCGAAGATCCAGGTGTTGCCCTGGCCGTTCTGTTGCAGCCAGATGTTGTCGTTGCCGCCGCTCATGGAGGCGCAATCGCCCGCCAGGCACAGGGCGTAGCGATCAGCGCCCGGCAGGCCGCTGACCTGGCCATCGGGTTGGAACTGCACGATCGCGCCTTGGCCGGGGCCGTTGACGATGCGCCAAGTGCCGCCGAGGTAGGCGGCGTACAGCGCTCGCTCGAAGCTGGCGCCGATGGGGGCGCCGTCCGGTACCTGGACTTGTGCGCGGTCGAACACCTGCTGCGGTTCGTTCTCGTTGGCGGCCTGGTTCAACTGGTCGCCGTCGCGTTTCAGTTCGCTGGCGGAACTGCCGTAGAAGTCGACTTTCCATGCCCCGTCTTCTTCGCCCAGCAACTTGCCTTCGACGTTTTCAAAACCGTTGGTGTAGCGTGCCTGGCCGGCCCGGGTGTTGATGTCCCATTCCAGGTTCGGGCCATAAGCCTGCAGCGCTTCGCGAAGCGGGCCGCCTTTGGCGGCAGCGTCGATGGCGGCCTGGTTGATCCAGGTGCCGCTGATGTCACGGTCGGCAGGGTCGCTGGCGCAGCCGCCCAGGAACAGGGCGACCAGCGAAAGAGCAAGCGCATTGCGCATGGTGGAATCCTTTCAAGACGAAAACGGCGCAGCGGGGGACGCTGCGCCGGCCTGATTACTCGATGACCAGGATCGCGTCCATCTCAACCTGGGCGCCCTTCGGCAGGGCTGCCACGCCGATGGCCGCGCGGGCAGGGTAAGGCTGGTCGAAGTACTTGCCCATGATCTCGTTGACCTTGGCGAAGTGGCTCAGGTCGGTGAGGAAGATGTTCAGCTTGACGATGTCCTTGAATGAACCGCCAGCGGCCTCGGCCACGGCCTTGAGGTTTTCGAAGACCTGCACGGTCTGGGCTTCGAAGCCTTCCACCAGCTCCATGGTTTTCGGGTCCAGGGGGATCTGGCCCGACATGTACACGGTGTTGCCCGCCTTGATCGCCTGGGAGTAAGTGCCGATGGCGGCCGGGGCCTTGTCACTGGTGATAACGGTCTTGGTCATGAATGACTCCTTGTAATGAACAGGCTACGCGCGCATCCGGGTGATGCGGATGACGCCGGTCAGGGCGCGCAGTTTCTTGATCACGCGGGCCAGGTGCACGCGGTCGTGGACGCTGACCACCAGTTGGACGACGCTGATGCGACCATCGCGCTCGTCCATGCTGATTTTCTCGATATTGCCGTCGGCGGCGTTGACGCTGCTGGCCAGCAAGGCGATCAGGCCGCGCTGGTGCTCCAGCTCGACCCGCAGCTCGACGTTGAATTCGCCGGTGACATCCTTGGCCCAGGAGAGCTGGATGCATTTTTCCGGGTTGTGGCGGATTTCGCTGATGTTGCGGCAGTTGTCCAGGTGCACCACCATCCCCTTGCCGGCGGACAAGTGGCCGACAATCGGGTCGCCCGGGATCGGTGTGCAGCATTTGGCGTAGCTGAGCACCAGGCCTTCGGTGCCGCGAATCGCCAGCGGGCCTTCGGGGCTCGGCAACTGTTCGCCTTCGCCGAGCAGGCGGCGGGCGACGACGTAGGCCATGCGGTTGCCCAGGCCGATGTCTTCGAGCAGATCTTCGATCAGCTCGAGGCGGTATTCGTGGAGCATCACCTGCACGCGCTCGGTCGGGATCTTGTCCAGCGAGCTGTCGAAGCCGTTCAGTACCTTGTTCAGCAGGCGTTCGCCGAGGTTGATCGACTCGGAGCGGCGTTGCAGTTTCAAGGCGTGGCGGATGTGCGTGCGTGCCTTGCCGGTGACGACGAAGTTGAGCCACGCCGGGTTCGGCCGGGCGCCGGGGGCGCTGACGATTTCCACCGTGGAGCCGCTTTGCAGCGGTTCGGACAACGGGGCCAGGCGGCGGTTGATCCGGCAGGCGATGCAACTGTTGCCGACGTCGGTGTGCACTGCGTAGGCAAAGTCCACGGCCGTGGAGCCCTTGGGCAGCTCCATGATCCGGCCCTTGGGCGTGAAGACGTAGACCTCGTCGGGGAACAGGTCGATCTTGACGCTCTCGATGAATTCCAGGGAGTTGCCGGCGCGCTGCTGCATTTCCAATACGCCCTTGACCCATTGCCGGGCCCGGGCGTGGGTGCTCTTGGGCTGTTCGTCACCGCTGGATTTGTACAGCCAATGGGCCGCGATGCCGTTGTTGGCCATCTCTTCCATTTCGCGGGTGCGGATCTGGATTTCGATGGGTACGCCGTGCATGCCGAACAGCGTGGTGTGCAGCGACTGGTAGCCGTTGGCCTTGGGGATCGCGATGTAGTCCTTGAAGCGCCCCGGCAGCGGTTTGTACAAATTGTGCACGGCGCCTAATACGCGATAGCAGGTGTCGACCTTGTCGACGATGATCCGGAACGCGTAGACGTCCATGATCTCGTTGAAGGCCCGGCGCTTGCCGCGCATTTTCTTGTAGATGCCGTAGAGGTGCTTCTGCCGCCCGCTGACGTCGCCTTCAATGCCGTCGATGGCCAGGCAATGGCTCAGGGACTCTTCGATCTTGTTGACGATTTCCTTGCGGTTGCCCCGGGCGCGCTTGACGGCCTGGTTGATCCGCGCCGAACGCATCGGGTGCATGGCCTTGAAGCCCAGGTCTTCGAACTCGATACGGATGGCGTGCATGCCCAGGCGATTGGCGATGGGCGCGTAGATCTCCAGGGTTTCCTTGGCGATGCGGCGGCGCTTTTCGCCGGACAGTACTTCCAGCGTGCGCATGTTGTGCAGGCGGTCGGCGAGCTTGACCAGGATCACGCGAATGTCGCGGGCCATGGCCATGGCCATTTTCTGGAAGTTCTCGGCCTGGGCCTCGGCCTTGGTCTCGAAGTTCATCTGGGTCAGCTTGCTGACCCCGTCGACCAGCTCGGCCACGGTTTCGCCAAACTGCGCCTGCAGCGCTTCCTTGGCGATACCGGTGTCTTCGATCACGTCATGGAGCATGGCCGCCATCAGGCTCTGATGGTCCATGTGCATGTCGGCCAGGATGTTCGCCACGGCAAGCGGGTGCGTGACGTACGCCTCGCCGCTGCGGCGGCGCTGGCCGTCGTGGGCTTGTTCGGCGTAGAAATAGGCTCGGCGGACCAGGTTGACCTGGTCCGTGCCGAGGTAGGCCGATAAGCGATCGGCGAGGGCGTCTATGCTCGGCATGATGATGACTCCTGCCGTCTGCTGTGACCCCGCGCCGTGCTACGTCGACCAGGCATAGGCTTAGACCGCCTCGTTGGACTCGTCCTCGAACGCTGCGAACAGCGGTTCGTCCTCGACGATTTCAGCGTTGGCGATGAACTCGTAGCTCATCAGGCCTTCGGCGATTTCACGCAGCGCTACCACGGTAGGCTTGTCGTTTTCCCACTGGACCAATGGCTCTTTGCCGCCGGTGGCCAGTTGACGGGCACGCTTGGTAGAGAGCATGACCAGCTCAAAGCGGTTTTCCACGTGTTCTAGGCAGTCTTCAACGGTTACGCGGGCCATGGTATTCCTCGGAGCGAATGCAATATGCGCGCTGCCCGGTTGGGCAAGCGGACTCGACAGTTTAAAAAAACACCAGCGTTTAGGGAAGCGCTGATTTTTTGAGCAAGCCCTCGGCGCGCTGCGAGTACCAATGTAAAGCCGTCGCAGCGGTTTTGGGAAGGGCTTCTCAGCCCAGCAGTTCGGCCAGCAATTTACCGAAACGCTGCTGCTGGCGTTTCTGTTGCAGCTGGCTGGCGCGGAAAATCGCCTTCAGGTCGTCCAGCGCGTGGGCAAAATCGTCGTTGATGATCAGGTAATCGTAGTCGACGTAGTGGCTCATTTCGCTGACCGCTTCGCGCATCCGCCCTTCGATGATCTCGTCGCTGTCCTGGCCACGGTTGGTCAGGCGCTGGCGCAAGGCTTGCTGGCTTGGCGGCAGGATGAAGATCGAGCGGGCCTGGGGCATGAGCTTGCGCACCTGCTCGGCGCCTTGCCAGTCGATTTCCAGGATCAGGTCGTGGCCTTCGTCCAGGGTCTGCTGCAGGTAGCTCTGCGAGGTGCCGTACAGGTTGCCGAAGACTTCGGCGCGCTCGAGGAAGTCGCCGTGCTCGGCCATCCTCACGAACTCTTCGCGGTCGACGAAGTGATAGTTCACCCCGTTCACTTCGCCCGGGCGCATGGCGCGGGTGGTGTGGGACACGGAGACGCGGATCTGCGGCTCGGCGTCTATCAGGGCCTTGACCAGGCTGGTCTTGCCGGCGCCCGAAGGCGCGGAAATGATGTACAGGGTGCCGGTGCTGTGGGTCATGTCGGGTTAGCCTTACTCAATGTTCTGTACTTGTTCGCGCATCTGCTCGATCAACACCTTGAGGTTGACCGCAGCCTGGGTGCTGCGCGGGTCGAAGGCCTTGGAGCCCAGTGTGTTGGCTTCGCGGTTGAGTTCCTGCATCAGGAAGTCCAGGCGGCGACCGGCCGCGCCACCGGACTTGAGCACCCGGCGGACTTCGATGATGTGGGTGCTCAGGCGATCCAGTTCTTCGGCCACGTCGCTTTTTTGCGCGAGCATGACCATTTCCTGTTCCAGGCGCTGCGGGTCCAGCTCGGCCTTCATGTCGGCAAAGCGGTCGAGGACTTTCTGGCGCTGGGTGGCGAGCATCTGCGGAACCAGTTCGCGCAGGGTGCTGACGTCTTCTTCAATGGCGGTGAGGCGCTCGTTGATCAGCCGGGCCAGTTCCGCGCCTTCGCGCTCACGCCCGGCCTTGAGTTCCTTCAGACCTTGGTTGAACAGCGCCAGGGCCTCGGCGTTCAGTGCCTGCGGATCGCTGGCGTCACCCACCAGCACGCCGGGCCAGGCCAGTACTTCCAGCGGGTTCAGGGCGGCGGGGTTGCTGATCAGGCTGGCAACGGTTTCGGCGGCAGCCACCAGTTGCGCGGCGCGTTCGCGATCCACCTGCAAGGGTTTGCCGGTGCTTTCTTCGGTAAAGCGCAGGGTGCATTCCAGCTTGCCCCGGGACAGGCCCTGGCGCAGCGCTTCACGCACGCCGCCTTCCAGGTCGCGGAAGGATTCGGGCAGGCGCAGGTGCGGTTCCAGGTAGCGACTGTTGACCGAGCGCAGTTCCCAGCTCAGCGTGCCTTGAGCCCCGGCTTTTTCGACGCGGGCGAAGGCGGTCATGCTGTGCACCATGGAGGTTCCTCGCATTGCAGGCCGACACGACCTGAGAATCTGTGGATTGAGCCCGGCGGGCAGCAAAGGCGCAGGATTGTAGCGCAGTGAAGCGTGTGCCCCCAAACCGTGCCTGTGACAAAGCGCTGCAACCCGTCGGCCGGGCGTTTGAGAGGCTGCACTCGTCGCGCCGGCTTTTTAGAACTGCCCTCGCGCGGCACACGGCTTTATAATGCCGGCAGTTTTCCGTCCTCAGTACAGGTGTTCCCTATGAAACGTCCAAGTGGTCGCGCTGCCGATCAGCTCCGCTCGATCCGCATTACCCGCAACTACACCAAACACGCCGAGGGCTCTGTACTGGTCGAATTCGGTGATACCAAGGTGATCTGCACCGTCAGCGTCGAGAACGGCGTGCCGCGGTTCCTCAAGGGCCAGGGCCAGGGTTGGCTGACCGCCGAGTACGGCATGCTGCCGCGGGCCACCGGCGAGCGTAACCAGCGCGAAGCCAGCCGTGGCAAGCAGGGCGGGCGCACCCTGGAAATCCAGCGCCTGATCGGCCGTTCGCTGCGCGCCGCGCTGGACATGTCCAAGCTGGGCGACGTGACCTTGTACGTCGATTGCGACGTGATCCAGGCTGACGGCGGCACCCGCACCGCGTCCATCACCGGCGCAATGGTCGCGTTGGTCGATGCCTTGAAAGTGATCAAGAAGCGTGGCGGCCTCAAGGGCGGCGACCCGCTCAAGCAGATGATCGCCGCGGTGTCCGTGGGCATGTACCAGGGCGAGCCGGTCCTGGACCTGGACTACCTGGAAGACTCGGCTGCCGAGACCGACCTGAACGTGGTCATGACCAGCGCCGGCGGCTTCATCGAAGTGCAGGGCACCGCCGAAGGCGCGCCGTTCCAGCCGGAAGAATTGAACGCTATGCTGGAACTGGCGAAGAACGGCATGAGTCAGATCTTCGAATTGCAGAAGGCCGCCCTGGCTGACTGATCGATTCACGCTTCAGACAAGGAGAGCGACATGAGTGATGAGCCAGTCCTGCTGCCCCAGCCGAGCAAAGAGGCGCGTCAATGGGCAATGTTTTGTCACCTGTCCGCCTTGCTGGGGATCTGGATTCCGTTCGGTACGCTAATCGGGCCGCTGGTGCTCTGGCAGCTCAAGCGTGAGTCCGACCCGTTCATCGATGCCCAAGGCAAGGAAGCGCTGAACTTCCAGATCACCGTGGCGATCGCCTCGGCGATCAGTCTGCTGCTGATGATCGTGGTGATTGGCTTCTTCCTGTTCGGTCTGGTGGCCATTGGTGCGTTGGTGTTGACCATCATCGCCGGGGTCAAGGCCAATGAAGGGCAGCCGTATCGGTATCCGTTTACCTGGCGGCTGGTCAAATAACGATCAGCTAGCGCCTTGCCCTGTGGGAGCGAGCTTGCTCGCGATTGCGGCTGTTCATTCAATATCGATGTTGGCCGATCCATCGTCATCGCGAGCAAGCTCGCTCCCACCGTTGATTTTCAGTGGCCACAAAAAAACCGACATCGACTGTCGGTTTTTTTGTGGCTGCGAAACGACACTCAGATCGTCAGCGTCCAGTCGTAGTCCACGATCAGCGGCGCGTGCTGCGAGAACCGAGGCTGGCGCGGCAGGCGAGCGCTGCGCACGAAGCGGCGCAGGCCGGGCGTCAGCAACTGGTAGTCGAAACGCCAGCCGAGGTTGAGCATCTCGGCCTGCTCGCTGTCCGGCCACCAGCTGTACTGGTCGCCTTCGCGGCTGACTTCGCGCAGGGCATCGACATAGCCCATGTTGCCAATGATCTCGTCCATCCAGGCCCGTTCCGGCGCCAGGAAGCCAGGAGATTGCTGGCTGTCGCGCCAGTTCTTGATATCCAGCTTCTGTTGCGCCACGTACAGCGAGCCACAATAGATGTACTCGCGACGTTTGCGTCGCTGTTTATCAAGATAACGGGCGAAGTCGTCCATCAACTTGAATTTCTGATTCAAATCTTCATCGCCGTTCTGCCCCGAAGGGAGCAGTAAGGTCGCGATGCTGACCTTGTCGAAATCGGCTTGCAGGTAGCGCCCGTAGCGGTCCGCCGTCTCGAAACCGAGACCGTTGATGACAGCCTTCGGTTGCAGCCGCGAGTACAAAGCCACGCCACCCTGGGCGGGGACTTCGGCATCGCAGGCATAAAGGAAGTAACCATCCAGTTGGAAGGCTGCATCGTCCAGTTCAAAGGCGGAGGCGCGGGTGTCCTGCAGGCAGATGACGTCGGCATTCTGTGCTTGCAGCCAACTGAGCAAACCACGCTCGACTGCAGCCTGAATACCATTGACGTTCACACTGATGATCCGCATAAATGGCCCCAAAAATCACGTGCGTGTATGATACACGGCGTGTACCTATTTAGCTAAATCCGCGGTATTTGAGGCTTTTTTCATGCAGGCGTATCAGCGCGATTTCATTCGTTTTGCCATCGATCGCGGGGTTTTGCGCTTCGGTGAGTTCACCCTCAAGTCCGGACGCACCAGCCCGTACTTCTTCAACGCCGGCCTGTTCAACAGCGGTTCGGCCCTGGCGCAGCTGGGGCGTTTCTATGCAGCGGCCATCGTCGAGAGCGGTATTGCGTTCGACGTCCTGTTCGGCCCGGCCTACAAAGGCATCCCGCTGGCCGCCACCACCGCCGTCGCCCTGGCCGAGCATCACGAGCGCGACCTGCCCTGGTGTTTCAACCGCAAGGAAGCCAAGGCTCACGGTGAAGGCGGCAGCCTGGTGGGCGCGCCGCTGACCGGCGATGTCCTGATCATTGACGACGTGATCACCGCCGGTACCGCTATTCGCGAGGTGATGCAGATCATCGCTTCCCAGGACGGCGCCAAGGCCGCCGGCGTGCTGATCGCGCTGAACCGCCAGGAGCGTGGCAATGGTGAGTTGTCGGCGATCCAGGAAGTGGAGCGCGACTTTGGCATTCCGGTGATCAGCATTGTGTCGCTGACCCAGGTGCTGGAATTCTTGGCTGATGACCCCCAGCTCAAACAGCATTTGCCGGCGGTTGAGGCTTATCGGGCGCAGTTCGGCGTCTGATCGGCTTGCACAATCCCTTGTGGGAGCGGGCTTGCTCGCGAATGCGATGGCAAATTCAACCTTGTGTTGACTGACCTGCCGCTTTCGCGAGCAAGCCCGCTCCCACATAAGTTTGCCTTGACCGGTAAACCGTGAAAAAAAGACCCCGCTCAACCAGGTTGAGCGGGGTCTTTTTTTACCGGAATCGCTTAAGAACGCTTGCGATTGCTGATCAACGTACCCACGCCGGTATCGGTGAAGATCTCCAGCAGGATCGCATTCGGCACCCGGCCATCGATGATCAGCGAGCTGCCGACGCCGCCCTGTACCGCTTCCAGCGCGCAGCGGATCTTTGGCAGCATGCCGCCGTAGATCGTACCGTCGGCGATGAGGTCGTCGACCTGTTGGGTCGACAACCCGGTCAGGACCTTGCCCGACTTGTCCATCAGGCCGGCGATGTTGGTCAGCAGCATCAGCTTCTCGGCTTTCAGTGCCTCGGCCACCTTGCCGGCCACCAGGTCGGCGTTGATGTTGTACGACTCACCGTTGGCCCCCACGCCGATAGGCGCGATGACCGGGATGAAGTCGCCCTTGACCAGCAGGTTCAGCAGGTCGGTGTTGATGCCCACCACTTCGCCCACCTGGCCGATGTCGATGATTTCCGGCTGGGTCATCTCCGGGGTCTGGCGGGTCACGGTGAGCTTTTTCGCCCGGATCAGTTCGGCATCCTTGCCGGTCAGGCCGATGGCGCTGCCGCCATGGCGGTTGATCAGGTTGACGATGTCCTTGTTGACCTGGCCACCCAGGACCATTTCCACCACATCCATGGTCTGCGCGTCGGTGACACGCATGCCATCGATGAAATGGCTTTCGATCGCCAGGCGCTTGAGCAGGTCGCCGATCTGCGGGCCACCGCCATGCACCACCACCGGGTTGATGCCCACGGCCTTCATCAGCACGATGTCGCGGGCGAAGCCGGTTTTCAGCTCCTCGCTTTCCATCGCGTTGCCGCCGTATTTGATCACCAGGGTCTTGCCGACATAGCGTCGGATGTAAGGCAACGCTTCGGACAGGACCTTGGCGGTATTGGCGGCGGCTTCGCGTTCGAGGGTCATTCAGGGCTCCGGTGGTGCTTCAAAAATCAGAACGGTAGTTGAAGATCAGGTGCAACACGTTTGAGTTGGGTGTGGAACACATCCTTGATGCGCTGCAGTTCGGCTTCGTTGTCGGCCTCGAAGCGCAGGACCAGCACCGGCGTGGTGTTGGACGCGCGCACCAGGCCCCAACCCTGGGGATAGTCGACCCGCACACCGTCGATGGTGGTCAGTTCGGCGCCTTCGCCCCATTGAGCGTCGTGCAGTGCATCAATGATGCTGAATTTGGTCTCTTCGGTCACATGGATATTGATTTCCGGCGTAGAAATATCGTTCGGGAAGGTCGCGAACAGGTCTTCGGCGCTGGAGGGCTCCTTGCTGAGGATCTCCAGCAGGCGCGCGGCGCTGTAGATGCCGTCGTCGAAACCGAACCAGCGCTCCTTGAAGAAGATGTGGCCACTCATTTCCCCGGCCAGCAGGGCGCCGCTCTGTTTCATTTTCTTCTTGATCAACGAGTGACCGGTCTTCCACATCAGCGGGCGACCGCCATATTCCTTGATCAGTGGCACCAGGCGACGGGTGCACTTGACGTCGAAAATGATCTCGGCATCCGGGTTGCGCGCCACGACATCCTTGGCAAACAGCATCAGCAGGCGGTCCGGGAACACGACGCTGCCGGTGTTGGTGACCACGCCGACGCGGTCGCCATCGCCGTCGAAGGCCAGGCCCAGGTCAGCGTTGGTTTCCTTGACCTTGGCGATCAGGTCTTGCAGGTTTTCCAGCTTGCCCGGGTCCGGGTGATGGTTGGGGAAGTTGCCATCCACCTCGCAGAACAGCGGGATGACCTCGCAGTTCAGGGCTTCGATCAGTTGCGGGGCAATCACGCCGGCGGCGCCGTTGCCGCAGTCGACCACCACTTTCAGGCGACGGGCGAGCTTCACGTCCTTGACGATCTCATCGTTGTAGCGCCCAAGGATGTCGACCTGGGTCACGCTGCCTTTGCCGCTGCTCAGGTCGTTGGTCTTGAGGCGGGTGTGCAGGGCCTGGATCTGCTCGTTGGCCAGGGTGTCGCCAGCGATGACGATCTTGAAGCCGTTGTAGTTCGATGGGTTGTGGCTGCCGGTGAGCATCACGCCGGATTTGCCGGCCAGGACGTTGGCGGCGTAGTACAGCGCCGGCGTCGGCACCAGGCCCACGTCGCTGACGTGGCAGCCACTGTCGGCAATACCCTTGATCAATTGCGCGACCAACTCGGGGCCGGACAGGCGGCCGTCGCGGCCGACGCACACGTTCGGTTCGCCCTGGGCCAGGCTCTGGGAGCCAATGGCGCGGCCGATCCAGTAGGCGGTTTCGGCGGTGAGGGTTTCCGGTACTACGCCACGGATGTCGTAGGCGCGGAAGATGCTGTCAGGGAAGATCGGGGCGATTGCAGCTGGGGTGTTCATGGGCGGGGCGCTCTATCAGAGGGTGACTGGACAGGCCGACGAGGGGCGTCGGCAGGCTCAAGCTGAAGGGTATGACGGCGTTTTTGACAGAGAGTTCGTGGTGGGAAAATGCCATGAGATAGCGTTATCCCGAGCTCGGTCGCCTAATACATTGATTCCGGATGGGAAACCTAGCAGAAAGCCATTGCGCATTTTTCGCCCTGAAACAGAAGCTTAATAAACGGGCCGGGCAGCACGCCCGGCCACGAACCGCCGGCTCAGTGGCTGCCGGAGTGGCCGAAACCGCCGGCGCCGCGTTGGCTCTCGTCGAATTCCGTGACCAGTTCGAAATGAGCCTGCACCACTGGCACCAGCACCAGTTGCGCAATGCGTTCGCCCACGGCGATGTTGAAGGCCGTCTGGCCACGGTTCCAGCACGACACCATCAGCTCGCCCTGGTAGTCGGAGTCGATCAGGCCCACCAGGTTGCCCAGCACGATGCCGTGTTTGTGGCCCAGGCCCGAGCGCGGCAGGATCAGCGCGGCCAGGTTCGGGTCGCCGATGTACACCGACAGGCCGGTCGGGATCAGCAGGGTCTGGCCCGGTTCCAGGAGGGTGTCCTGCTTGAGCATCGCCCGCAGGTCGAGACCGGCGGAGCCGGGCGTGGCGTATTGCGGCAACGGGAATTCGTTGCCGATGCGTGGATCGAGGATCTTGGCTTGTAGAGCGTGCATGGAGATTTAAACCTGGTTCAGACGTTCGGCGATGAAGGTGATCAGCTGGCGGGCAATCTTGCCCTTGCTGGTCTGGGCGAAAAGGGTGGCGTGCAACTGGCGATCGATCACGCTGCAGGCGTTTTCCTCGCTGTTGAAGCCGATGCTCGGGTTGGCGACGTCGTTGGCGACGATCAAGTCGAGGTTCTTGTCCTTGAGCTTGCGCGCGGCGTAATCGAGCAGGTGTTCGGTTTCGGCGGCGAAGCCGACACTGAACGGCCGGTCGGGGCGGGTGGCGATACTGGCAAGGATGTCCGGGTTGCGCACCATCTGCAGCAGCAGGCCGTCACCACTCGTAGGGTCTTTCTTCAATTTCTGTGGGGCGACGACTTCGGGGCGGTAGTCCGCGACCGCTGCCGAGGCGATGAACAGGTCGCAGGGGATGGCGGCTTCGCACGCCGCGAGCATGTCCCGGGCGCTGACGACGTCGATGCGCGTGACCCGGTCCGGCGTGGGCAGGTGCACGGGGCCGGTGATCAAGGTCACCCGGGCGCCGGCTTCCACCGCGGCTTCGGCCAGGGCGAAGCCCATTTTCCCGGAGCTGTGGTTGGTGATGTAGCGCACCGGGTCGATGTTTTCCTGGGTCGGGCCGGCGGTGATCAGCACGTGTTTGCCGGTCAGGGCCTGGCGCTGGAAGCAGTCGGCGGCGCATTGGGCCAGGTCGGTGGCTTCCAGCATGCGGCCCATGCCGACATCGCCGCAGGCCTGGCTGCCGGAGGCCGGGCCGAAGACCTTCAGTGCACGGCTTTCGAGCAATTGCAGGTTGGCCTGGGTGGCCGGATCGCGCCACATGGCCTGGTTCATGGCTGGGGCGACGGCCACCACGGCGTCGGTGGCGAGCACCAGGGTGGTGAGCAGGTCGTCGGCGATGCCTTGGGCCAGGCGGGCGATCAGGTCGGCGGTCGCCGGGGCGATCAGCACCAGGTCGGCCCACTTGGCCAGTTCGATATGGCCCATGGCTGCCTCGGCCGCGGGGTCGAGCAGGTCCAGGTGAACCGGGTGGCCGGACAGTGCCTGCATGGTCAGCGGGGTGATGAACTCACTGCCGCCGCGGGTCATCACGACCCGTACTTCCGCGCCCTGGTCGATGAGTCGGCGAACCAGCTCGGCGCTCTTGTAGGCAGCAATGCCGCCGCCGACGCCCAGAACGATGCGTTTCCGATACAGCCGCTGCATAGGCCTGCCTTTCGATTTCAGTGGTCAGTGCAGTGCGAACCCTTCGGCAACAGCCTGCCAGGGTGCGAATCGCCTGCAAAAAAGATGGGCTACGATATCACAGCGACCGCTATGGAACAGCGGTGCGCCACAGACCAGGAGGTCCTATGAGTATTCGAGATTGGCCGGCGGCCGAGCGCCCGCGGGAGAAGTTGTTGCAATTGGGTTCGGCGAGTCTTTCGGATGCCGAGTTGTTGGCGATCTTCTTGCGAACCGGGGTTTGCGGGAAGAGTGCAGTAGACCTGGCTCGACACCTGCTGCATCAATTTGGTTGCCTGCGCGGTTTACTGGACGCCGACCTGCGTACATTCAGCATGCAACTGGGCTTGGGGCCGGCGAAGTTCGCGCAGTTGCAAGCGGTCCTGGAAATGGGGCGCCGACATCTGGCCCAGGACCTGCGACGAGAGTCGGTGCTGGAGAGCCCGCTGGTTGTACGCGACTACCTCAAGGCCGTGTTGCGCCATGAACCCCATGAAGTGTTCGGCTGCCTGTTCCTGGATTCCCGGCATCGGGTGTTGGCCTATGAGGCGCTGTTTCGCGGCTCGATCGACAGCGCCAGCGTCTATCCACGGCAAGTGGTCAAGCGCGCCCTGGCCCACAATGCCGCCGCGTTGATCCTGTGTCACAACCATCCTTCCGGCGATACCGAGCCGAGCCAGGCCGACCGGGTGCTCACCGGGCGCCTTCAGCAAGCGCTGGAGTTGATTGACGTGCGGGTGCTCGATCATTTCATCGTCGGCGATGGGGAGCCGCTGTCGATGGTGGAGTACGGGTGGATGTAGCCGCGATCTGGCAATGGCAAACTCTGTGGGGGCGGGCTTGCTCGCGAAGAGGTCGTGTCAGGCGACATCCGTGCTGGCTGACCCACCGCTTTCGCGGGCAAGCCCGCTCCCACAGGTTTCAATGCATACAGGTGGTTACTTGAGGGTGACCTTGGCGTAGTCCTGGCGACCGAACGGGCTGACCGAATAACCCTGCACTTCCTTGCGGGTGAGGGCGAAGGCCGTCGGGTGAGCCAGGGGCAGCCAGAGGGCCTGTTGCTGGATCTGTGCCTGGGCCTGCTCGTAGAGCTTGGCGCGCACGCCTTGCTCGCCGGTGGTCTTGCCGGCGCTGATCAGTTTGTCCAGGTCGGGGTTGCAGTAACGCGCGAAGTTGGTGCCGGACTTGACCGCCGCGCAGGAAAACTGCGGCGTGAGGAAATTGTCCGGGTCGCCGTTGTCGCCCGCCCAGCCCATGAACAGCAGATCGTGTTCGCCGGCCTTGGCCCGACGGATCAACTCGCCCCATTCGATCACCCGGATTTCGGCCTGGATGCCGATTTCCGCCAGGTCCGATTGCAGCAGTTGGGCGCCAAGGCTCGGATTCGGGTTCAGCAGGCTGCCGGAAGGGCGGGTCCAGAGGGTGGTCTGGAAGCCTTCCTTCAAACCGGCCTTGGCCAGCAGTTCGCGAGCCTTGGCGGGGTCGTGGGCGTAGCCGGGCAGGTTTTTGGCGTAGCTCCAGGTGTTGGGTGGGTAGGGGCCGTTGGCGGCCTGCGCAGTGCCTTCGAAGACGGTCTTGAGGTAGCTGGCCTTGTCGAACGCCAGGTTGATGGCCTGGCGCACCTCAGGTTTGTCCAGTGGCGGGTGCTGGCTGTTGATCGCCACGAAGGCCGTCATGAAGGCGTCGGTCTGGGTCACGGCCAGCGTCGGTTCCTGGCGCGCGGCCTGCACGTCCAGTGGCTTGGGCGACAGGGCGATCTGGCATTCATTGCGACGCAGTTTCTGCAAGCGCACGTTGGCATCCGGCGTGATGGCGAAGATCAGTGGGTCCACTTGGGGCTTGCCGTCGAAATAGGCGTCGTTGGCCTTGTAGCGGATCGTCGCGTCCTTCTGGAACCGGTTGAAAACGAACGGGCCGGTGCCGACCGGCTGGTTGTTGAGCTTTTCCGGGGTGCCGGCCTTCATCAATTGGTCGGCGTATTCAGCCGAATAGATAGAAGCAAAGCCCATGCTCAACGTTGCCAGGAACGTCGAATCGGCATGGTCGAGGGTAAAACGCACGGTTAACGGGTCCAGCGCGTCGATTTTCTTGATCAGCGTGGGCAGTTGCATGGACTGGGCGTGGGGGAAGCCGCTCTGGGCCACCTTGTGCCAGGGGTTGGCCGGGTCGAGCATGCGCTCGAAGCTGAATTTCACGTCCTCGGCGGTCAGGTCGCGACGCGGCGTGAAGTAGTCGGTGTGGTGGAACTTGACCTGGGGGCGCAGCTTGAACACGTAGGTCAGCCCGTCGGTCGAGATCTCCCAGCTCTTGGCAAGGCTGGGGACCACCTTGCCGCTGGCGGTGTCGAAGTCCACCAGGCGGTTCATCAGCACGTCGGCAGAGGCGTTGGTGGTTGTCAGCGAGTTGTACTGGACCACGTCGAACCCTTCCGGGCTCGCCTCGGTACAAACACTCAAGGCGGCCGCCTGGGCCAATGGGCTGATCAGCAGAGGGGCGAGCAACAATGGTAGGGCAGCGAGGCGCATGAGCAGTTTCCTTGTGCAAGTCGAAGGCCCATCTGCGAGTGCAGTCTGGAAAAGGCCTACCCTAGTGGGCTCGCTGGCAAATGACTATCCCCTTTTTGCATTTTCCGGCACCCTGTGGCGGTGCGTGATGGGCTCAAACCTGGCGCAGGTGAAAAAAACCTGCGCGCAGCGACGAGCGGTCACGGGCTGCGCCGGCCTTTGCCCCAGCCGTCCCGGACGGTTGGGCGGTGTTCTGCCGCAAAGACAAATCACATCGGTTGTTGTTGCACCGTGGTCTTTCTGGTATAAAGCAGCGCTCTTTTCTAGGGGCCCGGTTCCTTCACTGTAGGTGTAGCCGGTAAGACCCTTAAAGAAACGCGGCGCCTGGCGCCAAATGACTGAGAGATTAAGCGGCCAACCCATGCCGGGTTGGGCATGTGGTTTTAGAGGGCTGAGGCATGTCGAGAGTCTGTCAAGTTACCGGTAAGGGTCCGGTGACTGGGAATAACATTTCCCACGCAAACAACAAAACCCGTCGTCGTTTCCTGCCGAACCTGCAGCATCACCGCTTCTGGGTTGAGTCCGAGAAACGTTTTGTACGTCTGCGCGTATCTGCCAAAGGCATGCGTATCATCGACAAGCGCGGCATTGATGTCGTGCTTGCCGAACTTCGCCGCGATGGCAAGGTTTAAGGGAGCTAATCATGCGTGAATTGATTCGTTTGATCTCGAGCGCCGGTACTGGTCACTTCTACACTACCGACAAGAACAAGCGTACTACCCCGGACAAAATCGAGATCAAGAAATATGATCCGGTTGTTCGCAAGCACGTGATCTACAAGGAAGGCAAAATCAAGTAATTGATTTTTCCCTCTTACAAAAAAGGCCCGTATCTCACGATACGGGCCTTTTTTGTTGGTTTTTTTGGCTGTCCGGGCCTCTTCGCGAGCAAGCTCGCCCCCACAAAGGCACCACATGGCCCGTGTGGGGCGATGCACCCTTGATCCCAAGGCTTCAAGCCTTCTGTTCGAACACCACGTAGATCTTGCGGCACGGTTCCAGCACTTCCCAGGTGCCCTTGAAGCCCGCCGGGATCACGAAGCGGTCACCTGCGCGCAGGGTCTTGGCGTTCCCATCGTTGTCCCGCAGCACGGAAACACCCTGGACGATTTCGCAATACTCATGCTCGGTGTAGTTGACCGTCCACTGGCCCACGGCGCCTTCCCAGACACCGGCATTCATTTGGCCACACGGGCTGTTGTAGTGGTTGTACACCGCCTGTTCGGGATCGCCCTTGAGTACCTTGGCCGGGTCCGGACGGTAGCGGTCGGCGGCAGTGGTGGCGTGGCTGAAATCGACGATGTCCTGGATGCTCATGCGGTAATCCCCGTGAATGACGGCGCGAATGGCTGGAAGAGTCAGAGTCTATGTTTATTAAAACGAACATCGCAAGGCGGTTTGCCACCGCTATGTCAAATATATTGAAACTTCACCGGCCGCTGGTTTAGGGTGGCGGGTGCCCTCTGCCGAAAACAGCGCCGAACAGGCTGGCCGGGCAGAATTCTTTGAGCGCTGCGTTGCGCGGCGTTCTGACTCAATAAGAGGAGGACACTCGTATGACCACCCTGACTCGTGCCGACTGGGAACAACGTGCCCGCGACCTGAAGATCGAAGGCCGCGCTTTCATCAACGGTGAATACACGGATGCAGTGTCCGGCGAAACCTTTGATTGCCTCAGCCCGGTCGATGGCCGCCTCTTGGGCAAAGTCGCCGCATGCGACGTGGCCGACGCCCAGCGTGCCGTGGAAAACGCCCGCGCAACCTTCAATTCCGGCGTCTGGTCGCGCCTGGCGCCCAGCAAGCGCAAAGCCACCATGATTCGTTTCGCCAGCCTGCTCAAGCAGAACGCCGAAGAGTTGGCCCTGCTGGAAACCCTCGACATGGGCAAGCCGATCAGCGACTCGCTGTACATCGACGTGCCTGGCGCGGCCCAGGCGTTGAGCTGGAGCGGCGAGGCCATCGACAAGCTGTACGACGAAGTGGCGGCGACGCCCCACGATCAACTGGGCCTGGTGACGCGCGAGCCGGTCGGGGTCGTGGGCGCTATCGTGCCGTGGAACTTCCCGTTGATGATGGCCTGCTGGAAGCTCGGCCCGGCCCTCTCCACCGGTAACTCGGTGGTGCTCAAGCCGTCGGAAAAATCCCCGCTGACGGCCCTGCGTATCGCTGCCCTGGCGGTCGAGGCCGGTATTCCGAAGGGCGTGCTGAACGTGCTGCCCGGCTACGGACATACCGTCGGCAAGGCCCTGGGCCTGCACATGGACGTGGATACGCTGGTGTTCACCGGCTCCACCAAAATCGCCAAGCAGTTGATGGTGTACGCTGGCGAATCCAACATGAAGCGCATCTGGCTGGAAGCCGGTGGCAAGAGCCCGAACATCGTGTTCGCCGACGCCCCCGACCTGCAGGCCGCCGCCGAATCCGCCGCCAGCGCCATCGCCTTCAACCAGGGTGAAGTCTGCACCGCCGGTTCGCGCCTGCTGGTGGAGCGCTCCATCAAGGACACCTTCCTGCCGCTGGTGATCGAGGCCCTCAAGGGTTGGAAGCCGGGTAATCCGCTGGACCCGGCCACCAACGTCGGCGCCCTGGTGGATACCCAACAGATGAACACCGTGCTGTCCTACATCGAAGCCGGTCACAGTGACGGCGCCAAGCTGGTGGCGGGCGGCAAGCGGATCCTCGAGGAAACCGGCGGCACCTACGTCGAGCCGACGATTTTCGACGGCGTGAGCAACGCCATGAAAATCGCCCAGGAAGAAATTTTCGGCCCAGTGCTGTCGGTCATTGCCTTCGACACTGCCGAAGAAGCGATCCAGATTGCCAACGATACGCCGTATGGCCTGGCGGCGGCGGTGTGGACCAAGGACATTTCCAAGGCTCACCTGACCGCCAAGGCCCTGCGCGCCGGCAGCGTCTGGGTCAACCAGTACGATGGCGGCGACATGACTGCACCGTTCGGTGGCTTCAAGCAGTCGGGCAACGGTCGTGACAAATCGCTGCATGCCTTCGACAAATACACCGAGCTGAAGGCGACCTGGATCAAGCTCTGACCCCTTTTGTGGGAGCGGGCTTGGTCGCGAAGGCGGTTAACATCAACGGCTAAGTTGACTGACACCCCGCTTTCGCGAGCGAGCCCGCTCCCACATTGGTCGAGGATGAGCGCAAGATTTGCGGTAGACACATCCCCTGTGGGAGCGGGCTTGCTCGCGAAAGCGGTTTAACATTCAACAGCTAGTTGATTGACACTCCGCCTTCGCAAGCAAGCCCGCTCCCACAATATTTTGAGTGATACCTGCACCGATAACCCTCCACAGGAGCGTGCAAATGCGTTGGGCGACTTACTTCGCCGTGTTGGCGTCTGTCCTGAGCGTCGGCCTGGCCTTGGGCGTCAGCATGCCGCTGGTGTCGTTGCGCCTGGAAGGCTGGGGCTATGGTTCATTCGCCATCGGCGTCATGGCCGCCATGCCGGCGGTGGGCGTGTTGCTGGGGGCCAAGGTGTCGAGCCGGCTGGCTGCGCGCTTTGGCACAGCCGCGTTGATGCGCCTGTGCCTGTGGGGCGGCGCGCTGTCGATCGGCTTGCTGGCGCTGATGCCCAGTTATCCGGTCTGGCTGGTGTTGCGCCTGTTGATTGGCGTGGTGCTGACCCTGGTCTTCATCCTCGGTGAGAGCTGGATCAACCAACTGGTCGTTGAACAATGGCGCGGACGTCTGGTGGCGTTGTACGGCTGCAGCTATGCCTTGAGCCAGTTGTCCGGGCCGTTGCTGCTCGGCGTGCTGGGGACCGATCACGATTATGGCTTCTGGGTGGGCGTCGGCCTGCTCTTGGTTGCACCGCTGTTGTTGCTGGGGCGCAGCGGCGCGCCCAGCAGCGAGGCCGGCAATGTCACGTTGGGCGACCTGTGGGCGTTTTGCCGAAGCTTGCCGGCGATTGGCTGGGCAGTGTCGTTGTTCGCCGCCTTCGAAGCGATGATCCTGACATTGCTGCCGGTCTACTGCCTGCGCCAGGGCTTCAGTGCCGAGGTGGCATTGGCGATGGTCAGCACCGTGGTGGTGGGCGATGCCTTACTGCAATTGCCCGTTGGCGCCCTGGCCGACTACATGTCCCGCCGCACCTTGTTCACCGGCTGTGCGGTGTTGTTGATGCTATCGAGCCTGGCGGTGCCGGTACTGATCGATACGCCGTTGATCTGGCCCCTGTGGATCCTGTTCGGCGCCAGCGCAGGTGGCTTGTTTACCCTGTCGCTGATTCTGATCGGCGAGCGTTTCCGTGACGATGCGCTGGTGCGGGCCAATGCCCATGTCGCGCAGTTGTGGGGGATCGGTTGCCTGGTCGGTCCGCTGGCAGCGGGGGCCGGCAGCCAGTGGATCAGTGGGCATGCGTTGCCCTTGTTCATGGCGGCGGGGGCCTTCGGCCTGGTGATCCTGTTATTGCGCCAGGGTGCGTTCGGCGCCACGCAAGCGGCGTGATCACTTCGCTACGCCGGATAACGCGGGCTACAGCATCCGCTCCAGGCCGACGGTCTTGGCGAACCAGGCATTGAAGCGGCGCCACCAACTGCCGGGTTCGTGGTCCAGGTCGTGTAGCGTGCCGTTGTCTTCGGTGGTCCAGACCAGGGTGTCGTCCTTCAGTCGTGCCTGATAACTCAAGGCCGGGGCCATGCCTTGCAGGGCCAGCTCACGCACCTGGCCGGCGAGCGCTTCGCTGTCCACCAAAACGCCGACCTCGGTGTTCCACAGCACCGAGCGCGGGTCGAAATTGAACGAACCGATAAAGGCTTTCTGCCGGTCAAAAATGATCGCCTTGCTGTGCAGGCTCGAGTCCGACTCGCCGTAGGACCTGCTGTAGAACAGGTGCGGGCGGCCGCCGGTTTCGCCCGGTTGTCGGCGCAGTTCGAACAGGCGCACACCGTGCTCCAGCAAGGCCCTGCGGTACGGCGCATACCCGCCATGCACCGCCGGCACATCGGTGGCCTCCAGGGAGTTGGTCAGCAGGCTCACCGACACGCCCGCATCGGCGCGACTGGTCAGGTAGACCAACCCTGGCTGGCCTGGGACGAAGTAGGCGGAAATCATGATCAGTTCTTTGCTGACGCCCGTCAGCTCCGGCGCCAGTTGAGTGGTCAGCAGCAACTGCGGATCGGGCTCGTCCTTGGCCAGCACCTTGCTCGGCGCGTCCCACATCGCCTTGTTCCAGGCCCAGATCAGCTGGTTGCGCCAGGTGTCCAGGCGTGGCTGGGTCTTGTAGGTGGTCAGTTGCTGGTAGAGCGCGTGATTTTCCTTTTGGGTCTGTTCAAGGGACGCTTGCAGACGCGCCCGACTGTCGGCCAGGTCCTTGGGCGTGGGGCGATGGGACAGGAACTGTTCGATGGGTTTGCTCAGGGCGCTGTTCCAGTACTGGTCGAAGCTGTGGCCCAGTTGTTCGGCCACCGGCCCGACCCCGAGCAGGTCGATGTCGGTGAAGTTCAGGTTGGGTTCTGCGTCGAAATACTCATCCCCCAGGTTGCGGCCGCCGACGATGGCCATGCTGTTGTCTGCCAGCCACAGCTTGTTGTGCATGCGCCGGTGTTGCAGCGACAGGTTGAACAGGCGTCCAAGGCCGCGGGTCACCCCGGTGGCCCGGCCCAGGTGCAAGGGGTTGAACAGGCGGACCTGGATCTGTGGGTGGGCGGCCAGGGTCGCGATGGTTTCTTCCTGGCCGTCGCTGGCGGTGTCGTCCAGCAGGATCCGCACCCGCACACCGCGGTCCGCGGCCTTGAGCAATTCGTCCACCAGCATCCGGGTGCTGATGCCGTCGTGGACGATGTAGTACTGCAAGTCCAGGCTGCTCTGGGCGTGGCGGATCAACTCGGCCCGGGCGATGAACGCGTCGGTACTGTCGGGGAGCAGGCGAAAGCCCGACTGCCCTTCATGGGGCGCCGCCTGGGCCTGGACCGAGCGGCCAAAGGAGGATTCGCTGGCCGGTAGTGCCTGGGAGGGCTCGCGGGTGACATCAAGACTGGCGCAGCCGCCCAGCAGCGAGGCGACTAGCAGTAGCGCTGGCAGGATCGGTCTGGATCTCACGTAGGATCGTTCCGCTCGATTGCGTTGATGGGCTGTTGGATGCCGCTTCCCGGCGTACAGATCAGACGGCGTCGCGCTGGGTTTCGTTCAACAACGCGATAGCGGCGGCGCCCACCCTGCGCACGGCCTCTTCGATCTGGGCCGTTGGCTTGGCAGCGTAGTTCATCCGCAGGCAATTGCGGTACTTGCCGGAGGCGGAAAAGATGCTGCCGACGGCGACCTGTACGCCCTGATCATGCAGGACCCGGTTGAGCTTGAGGGTGTCGAAGCCTTCCGGCAGTTCGACCCATAGCATGAAGCTGCCCCGGGGCCGGCTGGCGCGGGTGCCTGGCGGAAAATAGCGGCTGACCCAATCGATCATGACGTCGCGATTGCGCTGGTATTGCGCGCGCATCCGGCGCAAATGTGGTTCGAAATGCCCGCCCTTGAGAAATTCGGCCACGGCGATCTGGGGCTGTGGGGCGGTGGAGCCGGTGCTGATGTACTTCATGTGCAGCGCCCGTTCCAGGTACCGGCCGGGCGCGACCCAGCCCACGCGCAGGCCAGGGGCCAGGGTCTTGGAAAAGGAACTGCAGAGCAGGACCCGGCCATCGTCGTCGAAGGACTTGATCGTGCGGGGGCGTGGGTAGGTGTAGGCCAGTTCTCCATACACATCGTCTTCGATGATCGCCACGTCGAAGCGCTGTGCCAGGGTCAGCAGGGCGCGTTTGTTGGCTTCCGGCATGATGTAGCCCAACGGATTGTTGCAACTGGGCGTCAACTGTATGGCCTTGATCGGCCATTGTTCCAAGGCCAGTTCCAGGGCCTCCAGGCTGATACCGGTGAGCGGGTCGGTGGGGATTTCCAGCGCCTTCATGCCCAGGCCCTTGAGGGTTTGCATGGCGCCATGGAAGCTGGGGGAGTCCACGGCGACGATATCGCCTTGCTCGCACGTGGCGCGAATGCTGACAGACAGCGCTTCGTGACAGCCGGTGGTGACAATCAGATCGTTGGCGCCCAACTGGCAACCTGAATCCAGCAACAGCCGGGCAATCTGTTCACGCAGCGCCAGGTTGCCGTAGATGTTGTCGTAATACAGCCCTGGCATGTCTTGCCGACGACTGATCTGCGCCAGGCTGCGCAGCAGCGGCTTCATGGTCGGCGAGTTGATGTCCGGCATGCCCCGTCCCAACTGCACCACATCCTTGCGCGGCACCGCGCGTATCAGTTCCAGCACCTGGTCCCACTGGGAAATATCCACGGGCCGCTGGGCGGGACGGCCCACCACCGGTAGGTCCGGCAGCGCGCGGCTGACCGGTACGAAATAACCGGACTTGGGTTTCGGCATCGCCAGGCCACTGTCCTCCAGCACGCGATAGGCCTGCTGCACCGTGCTCAAGCTGACGCCGTGCTCCGTGCTCAACGCTCGTACCGATGGCAGCCGGTCGCCCGGGCGGTAGAAGCCTTGTTCGATGCGGGTGCCGAGCAATTCGGCGAGGTTCACGTAGAGAGTCATGGCGCATTCTCGAGGAGGACTACGGCAACCAATACAGTTGGGTTGGAAAACGACGATTCAGTGCGCGAAAGGCTCAATCTGTATGGAAGTAAAACAAAACGATTGAATCTGTATCGCTTTCTGCCGTTCGCACATCATGGAACCTCTGGCTACCCAAGTAAACAGGAGCGACAAAAATGAACGGCTTGAGCGATGTGCGGCTGACGTTACACAGTCAGGAACTGGTGGCAGGGCAGGATAAGGGGCTGCGCAACACGATGTCGCGCAATGCGCCGGCCCACCTGAGCCGCTGGGACCTGTTCTGGTTGCGCCTGCATACACGCAAAGCCTTATTGACGCTGACACCCGAACAGTTGCGTGACATCGGGTTGGACCGGGAGCAGGCGCGGGAAGAGGGGCTCAAGCCGTTCTGGCGGGGTTGAAACGATAAGGAACTTGTGGCGAGGGCGGTTGCTCACGCTGGGTCGTGCAGCAACCCTGAGATTTTGCGGTCGCTGCGCAACCGAGCGGGAGCAAGCTCCCTCGCCACGGTTTTTTGGGTTAAACCAACTCTTTCAACCGGTGCCATAACATTCCCAGCGCCAGCAGCGGCGAGCGCAGGTGCTTGCCGCCAGGGAAGGTCATGTGCGGCACCTGGGCGAACAGGTCGAAACCGCGGCTTTGTTGCCCACTGATAGCTTCGGCCAGCAGTTTGCCGGCCAGGTGCGTGGCGTTCACGCCATGACCGGAGTAGGCCTGGGCGTAATACACGTTGGGTTGGTCCTTGAGCTGGCCGATCTGTGGCAATCGGTTGGCGCCGATACCAATCATCCCGCCCCACTGGTAATCGATCTTCACGTTCGCCAATTGCGGGAACACCTTGAGCATTTTCGGCCGCATGTAGGCGCCGATGTCCTGCGGGTCGCGACCTGAATAATGACAAGCGCCACCGAACAGCAAGCGACGATCCGCCGAGAGACGGTAGTAGTCCAGTGCCACCCGTTGGTCACACACCGCCATGTTCTGCGGTAACAAGGCCTGGGCCTGGGCGTGGCTCAGGGGTTCGGTGGCGATGATGTAGCTGCCGGCGGGCAGCACCTTGCCGCTGAGCTCTGGGTTGAGTCCGTTGAGGTAGGCGTTGCAGCCCAGCACCAGTGTCTTGGCGCGGACCGAACCGTGCCGGGTGTGCACTTTTACTTCGGCGCCATAATCGATGCGGGTGACCGCCGACTGCTCGAACAGCCTGACCCCAAGTTGTTGCGCGGCAGCGGCTTCGCCCAGGGCCAGGTTCAGCGGATGCAGGTGGCCCGAACCCATGTCGATCAGGCCACCGACGTAGCGGTCCGAACCCACCACGCTGTGCATTTCGTGTGCTTGCAGGAGCCGGGTCGGGTAGCGATAACCCAAGCTGCACAGTTCTTCGGCATCCTCGGCAAAACCTTCCAGGTCGCCGGGCTTGTTGGCGAGGTCGCAGTATCCCCAGGTCAGGTCGCAGGGGATCTGAAAACGCTCGACACGTTGTCGGACGATTTCCACGGCTTCAAGGCCCATGAGTTTCATCTGACGGACGCCGTCGGCACCGATGACCGGGGCGAATTGCTCCAGGCCATGGCCGACCCCCCGGATCAACTGGCCGCCGTTGCGGCCGCTGGCGCCCCAGCCGATCCTGTGGGCTTCCAGCAGGACCACGCTCATGCCGCGTTCGGCCAGTTCGATGGCGGTGTTCAGCCCGGAAAACCCGCCGCCCACCACGCACACGTCCGCCACGCACTCGCCCTGCAGCAACGGATGGTCCGGTTGCGGCAAGCTGCTGGCGGCGTAATAGGAGGCGGCGTGCGCGTGGCTCGGGACCGGTTGCTGAACACGGGCGTTCATGTGCGTAATCCTGATTGTGGTGTTTGAGAAATTTGACGGAGCATAAGCCGCGGATTCATCCCCGGGCAACAGCGGTCGGCTGGCGGTGTCTGGGATGAGGGTTTTAGGGCAGAATCGTTCTGTGTCCTCGTCGGTAGTCGTTTTCATGAGTTGCAACAGTCAGAAAATCCGCGCGCTGCGCCAGCAGATTCCCTCGTTCGAGTGCGTTCCCGGCTGCCACGACTGCTGTGGTCCGGTGACCACCTCGCCGGAAGAAATGGCCCGTTTGCCGCGCAAGACCCGCGCCGAGCAGGAGACTGCCCTCGAGGCGCTCGATTGCGTGCACCTGGGGCCCAACGGCTGCACCGTGTATGACGAGCGACCGCTGATCTGCCGGCTGTTCGGTACGACGGCGACCTTGCCATGCCCCAACGGGCGGCGACCGGTGGAGCTGATTCATCCTCGGGTCGAGCGGCAGATCCATCAATATATGGCGTCCAATCGCCAGGTGCTGGTCTGACGGTGGGTGAATCCTCGAGTGCCTTTTCGCGAGCCGGCTCGCGAAGGGCCTCAATCCGGAATCGGCAGGCTCAGGCTTTCCTTCACCTCTTCCATCACGATGTAGCTCTTGGATTCGCGCACATGGGGCAGCTTGAGCAGGATGTCCCCCAGTAGCTTGCGGTACGAGGCCATCTCGGAAATCCGTGCCTTCACCAGGTAGTCGAAATCGCCTGACACCAGGTGGCATTCCAGCACGTGGGGCAATTTCAGCACGGCGCGTCGGAATTCTTCAAACGTATCGCCAGACTTGTAGTCGAGGCTGATTTCCACGAACACCAGCAGGCTCCCCTTCAGGTGCTGGGGATTGAGCCGTGCGTTGTAGCCCATGATGATGCCTTCACGCTCCAGGCGCCGCACCCGTTCGGTACAGGGCGTGGTGGACAGGCCGACCTTTTCCCCCAGTTCGGTGAAGGAGATCCGCCCGTCCGCCTGGAGGATGCGCAGGATGTTGCGGTCGATCTTGTCCAGCTCACGCTTGGTCTGGGTATTGGTACGCACAGGTGATGCGCCTCCGTGAAAAGGGTTTTTGCCGAGAATTCTCGCCAAATATAGGCAGTTATATAGTGAAAAGCACTGGCTATTCTTTTTTACACTGCGTCCATCGAAGGTATGTACAACAAAACGTCAGCGGTTATCCGCGATGAGGGCAACAACATGCGCGTTCTGGTCTTGGGTAGCGGCGTCATCGGTACCGTCAGTGCTTACTACCTGGCGCGAGCCGGGTTTGAAGTGGTGGTGGTCGACCGTCAGCCGGCGCCGGCCATGGAAACCAGCTTCGCCAACGCCGGGCAGGTGTCGCCGGGCTACGCCTCACCGTGGGCCGCGCCAGGTGTGCCGCTCAAGGCCATCAAGTGGCTGTTGCAACGCCATGCGCCGCTGGCCATCAAGGCCACTGCCGACATCGACCAGTACCTGTGGATGGCGCAGATGCTGCGTAACTGCACCGCCAGCCGTTATGCCATCAACAAGGAGCGCATGGTCCGCCTCTCCGAGTACAGCCGCGACTGCCTCGATGAGCTGCGTGCCGAAACCGGCATCGCCTACGAAGGCCGGAGCCTGGGCACGACCCAGCTGTTCCGCACCCAGGCCCAGCTCGATGGCGCGGCAAAAGACATCGCGGTGCTCAAAGAGTCGGGCGTGCCTTTCGAAGTGCTCGACCGCGCAGGCATCGCCCGGGTCGAGCCGGCCTTGGCCAACGTCACGGACATCCTGGCCGGAGCCCTGCGCTTGCCCAATGACCAGACCGGCGACTGCCAGCTGTTTACCACGCGCCTGGCGGAAATGGCCGTGAAGCTCGGCGTACAGTTCCGCTTCGGCCAGGACATCCAACGCCTGGATTTCGCCGGCGATCGCGTCAACGGAGTGTGGATCGACGGCAAGCTGGAAACCGCCGACCGCTACGTCCTCGCCCTGGGCAGCTATTCGCCGCAATTGCTCAAGCCCCTGGGGATTCGTGCGCCGGTGTATCCACTCAAGGGTTACTCCCTGACCGTCCCGATCACCAACCCGTCGATGGCGCCGACCTCGACCATTCTTGACGAAACCTACAAGGTGGCGATCACCCGTTTCGACAACCGCATTCGCGTGGGCGGCATGGCTGAAATCGCCGGCTTTGACCTGTCCCTCAACCCGCGTCGGCGTGAAACCCTGGAGATGATCGTGGGCGACCTTTATCCTCAGGGCGGCGATCTGGCCCAGGCCAGCTTCTGGACCGGCCTGCGCCCGACCACCCCGGACGGCACGCCGATCGTGGGCGCCACCGCGTTCAAGAACCTGTTCCTGAACACCGGCCATGGCACCCTCGGATGGACCATGGCTTGTGGTTCCGGCCGTCTGCTGGCCGACCTGATGGCGAAGAAAAAGCCGCAGATCAGCGCAGAAGGCCTCGATATTTCCCGTTATGGCAGCCAAAAAAAGGAGTCTGCGAAACATGTCAATCCAGCGCCAGCTCACCAATGACCGCATGAGCCAGGTGGTCGTGCACAACGGCACCGTTTACCTGGCGGGGCAGGTCGGCGACGACATGAGCGCCGGTATTGAACAGCAGACTCGCCAGACCCTGGCCAACATCGAGCGGTTGCTCGACCTGGCCGGGACCGACAAGAGCCGCCTGTTGTCGGTGACGATCTATCTGAAGGACATCGACGCTCACTTCGCCGGCATGAACGCCGTCTGGGACCAATGGCTGCCCAAGGGCACCGCCCCGGCCCGTGCCACGGTGGAAGCCAAGCTGTGCGAGCCGCAAATCTTGGTGGAGTTGTCGGTGGTGGCCGCGCTGCCTTAAGCCTCAGTCAAACAGATCCCTCTTCCGGTGCTGTCGGTGGTTCGCACCCTCGGCCAGCACCGGTTTTTTATTCATGACCGCCTAGAAGCCTGCCGCCATGCGTCCTGCCCGTGCCCTGATCGACCTTCAAGCCCTGCGTCACAATTACCAATTGGCCCGCGAAGTCACCGGGGCCAAGGCCCTGGCGGTGATCAAGGCCGATGCCTATGGGCATGGTGCGGTGCGCTGCGCCGAGGCGCTGCAGGACACGGCCGACGGGTTCGCCGTGGCGTGCATCGAAGAAGCCCTGGAACTGCGTGCCGGCGGGATCCGCGGGCCGATCCTGTTGCTGGAAGGGTTCTTCGAAGCCGATGAGCTGTCGCTGATCATCGAGCATGACTTGTGGTGCGTGGTGCATTCGCTCTGGCAGCTCGAAGCGCTTGAGCAGGCACGGCTGAGCAAACCGATCACGGTCTGGCTCAAACTCGACTCCGGCATGCATCGGGTCGGCTTGCACCCGGCGGACTACCAGGCCGGCTATCGTCGCCTGCTGGCCAGTGGCAATGTGGCGAAGATCGTCCTGATGAGCCATTTCGCCCGGGCCGACGAGCTGCACGATCCCAGCAGCACTCACCAACTGGCAGTCTTCGAAGCGGCTCGCCAAGGGCTGGCGGCGCAGATCAGCCTGCGCAATTCCCCTGCCGTGCTCGGGTGGCCGCAGATGCCGAGCGACTGGGTACGGCCGGGCATCATGCTCTACGGAGCCACGCCGTTCGAGGAGCCCAACGAAGTCGCTGCGCGCCTGCAACCGGTGATGACCCTGGAGTCGAAGATCATCAGCGTGCGCGAATTGCCTGCCGGCGAGCCCGTGGGCTACGGCGCCCGCTTCGTGACCACGCAACCGACCCGGGTCGGAGTGGTTGCCATGGGGTACGCCGACGGCTATCCGCGCCAGGCGCCCACGGGTACGCCGGTGCTGGTGGCGGGGCAGCGCAGCCAACTGGTCGGGCGGGTGTCGATGGACATGTTGTGCGTCGACCTCACCCACGTCCCCCAGGCCGGGCTGGGTTCGACCGTGGAGCTGTGGGGCAGGAACGTGCTTGCCAGCGACGTGGCGAAGGCCGCCGACACGATTCCTTACCAGATTTTCTGCAACCTGCGACGGGTGCCACGGCTCTATTCCGGGCGCTGATGCCCGGCGTGCCCTACCGAAAGTCGCTTCGCCGCACAGGATTCGGGTCAAAGTGTTGTAAATACTGAACGCTGTCGCCATGATAACGCTCACTTTCCACACAACCTGATTCCCTGGAGGCTCCAGCATTGGACGTCGGTGAACGACTGCAATCCATTCGTAAACTCAAAGGCCTTTCCCAGCGTGAACTCGCCAAGCGTGCGGGCGTCACCAACAGCACCATTTCGATGATCGAGAAGAACAGCGTCAGCCCCTCGATCAGCTCGCTGCGCAAGGTCCTTGGCGGGATTCCCATGTCCATGGTCGAGTTTTTCTCCGAGGAAATCCTTCAGGAGAAACCGACCCAGATCGTCTACAAAGCCAACGAACTGATCGACATCTCCGACGGCGCCGTGACCATGAAGCTGGTGGGCCGGGCCCATCCGAGCCGAGCGATCGCCTTCCTGAACGAAATCTACCCGCCTGGCGCCGACACCGGTGAGGAAATGCTCACCCATGAGGGCGAGGAAACCGGGATCCTGGTGGAAGGGCGGCTGGAGTTGGTGGTGGGTCTGGAAACGTTCGTGCTCGAGGCGGGCGACAGCTACTATTTTGAAAGCACCAAGCCTCATCGTTTTCGTAATCCGTTCGATGCGCCGGCGCGACTGATCAGCGCAGCCACACCGGCCAATTTCTAAGGAAAGAGGCGCCAAGCCCACACGGCAGAGGCGCCCGGGGGGGTAAGTGGTCACCACGAACAAGACCCTTGTGACTTTAGGGTTGTTTCAGTGTGACGGGCTTACCGCTATACTTGCGCCCGCCTGCAAACCGTGGCCGCAGGCGTGACTAGCCACCATTGAGGGTGTACGCGTGAACCTAATTATGAAAATGCTGGCTGTACCAGCAACCGCATTGGCCCTATGGGCAGTCAGCGCCCAAGCGGCGACCAACGACGAAATCGCCAAGCGCCTCGAACCCGTCGGCCAGGTCTGCGTTCAGGGGCAGGAATGCAAGGGTATGGAAGTCGCCGCCGCCGCAGGTGGTGCGGGAGGCGCCAAGGCGCCGAAAGACGTGATTGCCAAGCACTGCAATGCTTGCCACGGCACCGGTCTGCTGGGCGCGCCGAAAATTGGCGACAAGGCAGCGTGGAAAGAGCGCGCTGATCATCAGGGCGGGCTCGACGGCATCCTCGCCAAGGCGATTACCGGCATCAACTCCATGCCGCCGAAAGGCACATGCGCCGATTGCACGGATGACGAGCTCAAGGGCGCCATCAAAGAGATGTCCGGCCTGTAATTCGCTGCCACCTGCCACAGGAAAGCCGCTTACGAGCGGCTTTTTTGCGCCTGTGAACAACCCTTGCGAGCGGTTCGGCGCAACCAAGACCCGGCAAGTTCGGTCCAAGCCACATTCAGGGCAATGTCTCGGAGGGTCGGATGGTGCAGTTGTGTTCAATCGAGCAGGCGGTGGAGGACGTGCTTGAGCGCCTGCCCGCCCATATCCACCTCGGCATGCCGCTGGGGCTGGGCAAGCCCAATCTGTTCGCCAATGCGTTGTTCCGGCGCATCGCTGAATTGCCCGAGCGCCAGTTGACGATTTACACGGCCCTGAGCCTGGGGCGGCCGAACCTGGGCGACGGCTTGCAAAAACGCTTCCTCGAACCATTCATCGAGCGGGTTTTCGGCGACTACCCGGAGCTGGATTACCTCTCGGCGCTGCATCAAGGCGACCTGCCGGCCAATATTCGCGTCCAGCAGTTCTTCATGCAGCCCGGCAGCCTGTTGAACAGCGCGCCGGCCCAGCAAGACTACGTCAGCAGCAACTACAGCCACGCGGCCCGGGACATCAATGCCGCCGGGTTGAACCTGGTGGCGCAACTGGTGGCCAGCGACCCACAACACCCGGACCTCCTGAGCCTGAGCTGCAACCCGGACATCACCCTGGACCTGTTGCCCATGATCGCCAAGCGGCGAGCAGCCGGGGAGACCATCCTACTGGTCGGCCAGGTGCACAGCGACTTGCCCTACATGCCGGGTGACGCCGAAGTCGGCATCGACGGCTTCGACCTGCTGATCGACGAGAAAGACAATCACACGCTGTTTTCCACGCCGAACATGCCGGTGGGCTTCCAGGATCACCTGATCGGCCTGCACGCCAGCACGCTGGTGCGTGACGGCGGGACGTTGCAGATAGGCATCGGCGCCATGGGCGATGCATTGACGGCCGCCTTGTTGGCGCGCCAGGCGGACAATGCCGGCTACCAGGCGTTGCTGACGGACCTGAATCTCAGCCAGTGGGCACAATTGATCGAACGCGAAGGTGGGGTGCAGCCGTTCGCCAAAGGGCTGTATGGCTGCAGCGAGATGTTCGTCAACGGTTTGCTGGTCCTGGCGGAAGCCGGGATCATCCGGCGCAAGGTCTACCCCGACGAAGCCACCCAGGAACAGGCCAACGCCGGCACCCTCGACGAGGCCGCGCAACCCGACGGCGTCTGCATACACGGCGGATTCTTCCTCGGCCCGCGCAGTTTCTACCAGCGCCTGCATGAGTTGCCCGATGCCCGGCGGCTCGAATTCAACATGACCCGCATCAGCTACATCAACGAGTTGTACGGCCAGGAGCCGCTCAAGCGACTGCAGCGACTCGACGCACGTTTCATCAACACGGTCTTCACCATGACCCTGCTGGGCGCCGGCGTGGCCGATCAGTTGGAGGATGGGCGAGTGCTCAGTGGCGTGGGCGGGCAGTACAACTTCGTCGCCCAGGGCCATGCACTGGAAGGCGCGCGTTCGATCCTGCTGTTGCGCAGTTGGCGTGAGGCGGGCGGGGAGATCAGCTCGAACATTGTCTGGGAATATGGCCACTGCACGATTCCCCGGCATCTGCGGGACATCGTGGTGACCGAGTACGGTATCGCCGACCTGCGCGGCCAGACCGATGCCGCGGTGATCGAGGCACTGCTGAATATCAGCGATTCACGCTTTCAGCCGGGACTGATCGAACAGGCCCAGAATGCCGGCAAATTACCGAAGGATTTCCGCCTCGATCCACGGTTCGCCGACAACACGCCAGAGCGTTTGCAGGCGATCCAGGCACGGCATCCGAACCTGTTCCCCGAATACCCGCTGGGCTGCGACTTCGATGGGATAGAGCGGGACTTGCTGCGGGCGCTGAACTGGCTCAAGAGCAAGTTCAAGCTCAGCGAGATGCTGGAGCTGGGCAAGGCCGCGCTGGATGCCCCGGAGCCCTCTCTGTACCCCGAGCATCTGGAGCGGATGCAACTGGCGAGCACCGAGGGGCTGAAGGAGGACTTGTTCCAGCGCTTGTTGCTGGCGGGGCTCAAGGCCACTGCACAATAGGGCCTAACCGGGGTCCCCTTGTGGGAGCGGGCTTGCTCGCGAATGCGGAGTTTCAGTCGACATATCTCTGGCTGATACACCGCATTCGCGAGCAAGCCCGCTCCCACAAGGGATAGGCGGTGGGCGATCAGTCGATGAAGGTGACCACGCCACCGGCCAGGGATTTCACCCGGGCCAGGGACTCGACGCGGTAGCCCTGGGCATCCAGTTCCGCACGGCCGCCCTGGAAGGATTTCTCGATCACGATTCCCAGCCCGGCCACGGTGGCGCCGGCTTGCTTGATGATGGAGATCAGCGCCTGGGACGCTTTGCCGTTGGCCAGGAAGTCATCGATGATCAGCACCCGGTCGCTGCTGGTCAGGTGCCGGGGGCTGATGGCGACGGTGCTTTCGGTCTTCTTGGTGAACGAATACACGGTGGCCGACAGCAGGTTTTCCGTCAGGGTCAGCGATTGCTGCTTGCGGGCGAAGATCACCGGCACGCCGAGGTTCAGGCCGGTCATGATCGCCGGGGCAATGCCCGAGGCTTCGATGGTAACGATCTTGGTGATGCCGGAATCCTTGAACAGCGCGGCGAATTCGTCGCCGATCAGCTTCATCAACTGCGGGTCGATCTGGTGGTTCAGGAACGCGTCGACTTTCAGGACTTGATCGGAAAGCACGATGCCGAGTTCGCGGATTTTCTGGTGCAGGGCTTCCATGAAGCCTCCTCTGATGACGCCGGCGGCGCCTGGGGTCAGTAAAAAGTAGTCGATTCTAACGCTTCAACATCGCACGTATATCGGCCAGGGCACTGTTGCCACGCACCACTTTGACTTCCGTCGGCGTGTCGTCGTTGCCTTCCCAGGCCAGGTCGTCCGGCGGCAGTTCATCGAGGAAGCGGCTGGGCGCGCAGTCGATGACTTCGCCATATTGCTTGCGCTTGGCGGCGAAGGTGAAGGCCAGCGTCTGACGAGCCCGGGTAATGCCGACGTAGGCCAGGCGCCGTTCTTCCTCGATGGTGTCGGCTTCGATGCTGGAGCGGTGCGGCAGGATCTCTTCTTCCATGCCCATGATGAACACGTAAGGGAACTCCAGGCCCTTGGACGCGTGAAGCGTCATCATCTGCACGCCCTCGGCGCCATCTTCCTCTTCCTGCTGGCGCTCGAGCATGTCTCGCAGCACGAGTTTGCCGATGGCGTCCTCGACGGTCATGTCGCCGTCTTCGTCCTTTTCCAGGGTGTTCTTCAACGCCTCGATCAGGAACCACACGTTGCTCATGCGGTAGTCGGCCGCCTTGTCGCTGGAACTGTTGGTGCGCAGCCAGTTCTCGTAGTCGATGTCCATGACCATGCTGCGCAGCGCCGAAATCGGGTCTTCGCCCGCGCACTGCTCGCGGACCTTGTCCATGAAGCGCTTGAACCGCGCCAGGCGATCGGTGAAACGGCTGTCCAGGTGCTCGCCCAGGCCGATCTCGTCGGTGGCGGCGTACATCGAGATCTTTCGCTCGGTGGCGTAGTTGCCGAGTTTTTCCAGGGTAGTCGAACCGATTTCCCGGCGTGGGACGTTGATCACCCGCAGGAAGGCGTTGTCGTCGTCCGGGTTCACGATCAGGCGGAAGTAGGCCATCAGGTCCTTCACTTCCTGGCGCCCGAAGAAACTGTTGCCCCCCGACAGGCGATAGGGGATCTGGTGGTGCTGCAGTTTCAGTTCGATCAGCTTGGCCTGGTAGTTGCCGCGATACAGGATCGCGAAGTCGCTGTAGGGCCGGTCGGTGCGCAAGTGCAGGCTGAGGATTTCCATGGCCACGCGTTCGGCCTCGGCGTCTTCGTTGCGGCAGCGAATCACGCGGATTTCGTCACCGTGGCCCATTTCGCTCCACAGTTGCTTTTCGAACTCGTGGGGGTTGTTGGAAATCAGCACGTTGGCGCACCGCAGGATGCGGCTGGTGGAGCGGTAGTTCTGCTCCAGCATCACCACCTTGAGCGACGGGTAGTCTTCCTTGAGCAGCATCAGGTTTTCCGGGCGGGCGCCGCGCCAGGCATAGATCGACTGGTCATCGTCGCCCACCACGGTGAACTGGTTGCGCTTGCCGATCAGCAACTTCACCAGCAGGTACTGGCTGGCGTTGGTGTCCTGGTATTCGTCCACCAGCAGGTAGCGGACCTTGTTCTGCCATTTTTCGAGGATGTCGGCGTGGTCCTGGAACAGCTTGACCGGCAGCAGGATCAGGTCGTCGAAGTCCACCGCGTTGAACGCCTTGAGCGTGCGCTGGTAGTGGGCGTAGACGATGGCGGCAGTCTGTTCCTTGGGGTTGCGGGCGTTTTCCAGGGCTTCTGGCGGCAGCACCAGGTCGTTCTTCCAGCCGCCGATCATGTTCTTGATCTCGTCGACGCCGTCGTCGCCCGAGTATTCCTTCTGCATGATGTCGGTCATCAAGGCCTTGACGTCGGTCTCGTCGAAAATCGAGAAGCCCGGTTTGTAGCCCAGCCGCGCGTGCTCCTTGCGGATGATGTTCAGGCCCAGGTTATGGAACGTGCAGACCGTCAGGCCACGGCCTTCGCCGCTGCGCAGCAGGGTGCCGACCCGCTCCTTCATTTCCCGGGCGGCCTTGTTGGTGAAGGTCATGGCGACGATGTACTGGGCACGGATGCCGCAGTTCTGGATCAGGTGGGCGATCTTGCGGGTGATCACGCTGGTCTTGCCGGAGCCTGCACCGGCGAGCACCAAAAGAGGGCCGCCGACATAGTTCACGGCTTCTTGCTGCCGGGGATTGAGTCGGGACATGACAGGGTCAGGGAGTCGTTTGCAAAATGGGCCGGCATTTTAACAGGCTCACAGAATTGTGCTGCTCTGTCCGACTTGTGACCCCTACAGCATTGTCATTTGCCGCTTCTGCCACTTTAACGCAGGATATGGGGCGAATTTGCGTCTAACGTACGACTTCGCGTAGAAGAAAATCTACCGAAAGCACGTGTTTGAGAACCAGTAGCATTGGTCATTGCCCGTCGGCAGGTCATAATGCCCCGCGCCAACCACCTTGCAGAGTCTAGGGAGTCAGCTTGTCAACGCCTGTCGAACCCTTGCGTTTGCTGTTATTGGCCGAAACGCCTGAGTGGTCAGCGGTCTTGCGCGAGTGCCTGGCACCCATGGGGCCCTCGGTCGTCCTGATCAGCGCACCGAGCTGGGAGTCCGTCAGCAGCCTGTTCGAAGACAATCGCAACGCCGTGCTGCTGACGATCACCGCATTGCAGCCGGCGCCGGGCCGTTGCCGTCTGCCCACGATTCTGTTGCTCGAGCATGAGCCTGCGACGGTCCCAGATGGTGTCAGTGACTGGTTGGTGCGTGATGCCCTCGACACCGCGACCCTGCGCCGTTGCCTACGGCATGTGCGCGAACGCGGGGTACTGGAAAATACCTTGCAGCGCCTCGCCGAGCAGGACCCGCTGACCGGCATCGCCAACCGCCAGGGCTTCCAGACCCTGCTGGCGGCGCGCCTGGCTGAAAACGACGGCCGCGGCCTGGCCCTCGGGCACCTGGACCTGGACAATTTTCGCCACGCCAACGACGCCCTCGGCCACCAGGCCGGTGATCGCCTGATCCTGCAGGTGGTGTCGCGACTCAAGGGCGCGCTCGAGGCCGGTGACCGGCTGGCGCGGCTGGGTAGCGATGAATTCGCCTTGCTGATCGACACCCGGCGCGCGCCGCAGCGGGCCGAGTGGATGGCCGAGCGCATCACCGAGGCCATGGCCGAACCCTACTGGATAGACGGCGAAAGCCTGCTGATCGGCTGTAGCCTGGGCATCGCCCACGCCCGGGCCCAGGCCGGCGCCGATCCGCTGATGTGGCATGCCCACATCGCCATGCAGCAGGCCAAGAGCACCCAGGGCTGTACCTTTCATATCTTCAATGAGCGGATCAACCGCAATGCTCGCAGCCTCGCCGACCTGGAAAGCGAACTGCGCCGGGCGTTGCGTCGCGACGAGCTGGAGTTGCATTACCAGCCCCGGCTGAACCTCGATGGCGGCAACATCGTGGGCCTGGAGGCGCTGGTACGCTGGCGTCACGGGGAACGTGGCCTGCTGCCGCCGAGCGAGTTCGTGCCGCTCGCGGAGCAGAGCGGCCTGATCGTGCCGCTGGGCTACTGGGTGATTTCCCGGGCGCTGCGGGACATGCAGGCACTGCGCGAGCGCGGGCTGGCGCCGTTGCACATGGCGGTCAACCTGTCGTTCCGGCAGTTCCAGGACAGCCAGTTGCTGCCAACCCTGAGCCGGTTGATCGCCGAACGGGGTGTCGAGGCCCAGTGGCTGGAATTCGAACTGACCGAAACCGCCGTGATGCGCCGCAGCGAACTGGTCAGGCAAACCATGGACGCCTTGGGGCGACTGGGCGTGCGCTTCTCCCTGGATGACTTCGGCACCGGGTTCTCTTCGTTCGTGCACCTCAACAGCCTGCCCATTGCCTTGCTCAAGATCGACAAGAGCTTCGTCGGCGGGATGGAGCAACGCGAAGAAAACCGCAAGCTGGTCCACGCCATGATCAACCTGGCCCACAACCTCAAGCTGGAGGTGGTGGCCGAGGGGGTGGAAACCCCGGAACAACTGGATTTGCTGCGGGGCTTCGGCTGCGATCAGGTGCAGGGCTTCCTGATCAGCAAACCGTTGCCGTTGCCCGAACTGGTGGAGTACCTGACGTTCGATGGCAAGTCGACCGAGGTCACGGCTTGATACGATACCCTGTGGGAGCGGGCTTGCTCGTGAATGCGCCGGTTCAGTCAGGGAGACTTTGATTGACACACCGCATTCGCGAGCAAGCCCGCTCCCACAACGGCTGTCAGTCGACCTGAATGGCCGCGAAACTCTGCGATCCCGACCCGCCCCTGATCATCCGCTTCATCTTCCATTCGAACGCCAGCGTCAAGCTCACGGCCGCACAGGCCAGGCCCAGTGCCAGGCCCCACCAGACACCGGTTGCGCCCCAGTTCAGGTGGAAAGCCATCCACCACGCCGCCGGCGCACCAATCAGCCAATAACAGCCCAGGCCAACCAGGAAGGTGGTCTTGGCGTCCTTGAGCCCGCGAATGCAGCCCATGGCGATGGTTTGCGCGCCGTCGAACAGTTCGAACCACGCCGCCACCGCCAGCAGGCTCACCGCCAGGTTGATCACCTCGGCGAACGCCGGGTCATTGTGGTCCAGGAACAGGCCGACCAACGCGTGGGGCAGCAGCCAGAAGACCATGGCGAACGCCAGCATCACCGCCGCGCCGAAGCCGATCCCGACCCGCCCGGCCAGGCGCGCCTTGGGTAACTGCCCGGCGCCATAGTGCTGGCCGATGCGCATGGTGATGGCATAGGACATGCCCGCCGGGACCATGAATGCCACCGAGACGATCTGCAGGGCGATCTGATGCGCCGCCAACGGTGTGCTGCCCATGGTGCCCATGCACAGCGCCGCGAACGCAAAGAGCCCGACTTCCACGGCGTAGGTGCCACCGATCGGCAGGCCCAGGCGCCACAGTTCCCTGAGGTATTGACGGTTGGGGCGAAACAGGCCGTCCAACAACGGGTACGCGCGATAGGCCGGGTGCCGGTGGATGTGCCAGGCCAGCACCAGGGCCATGCCGTTGGCGACGATCGCCGTGACCAGGCCGATGCCCATCAGGCCCAGTTTCGGCAAGCCGAACAGGCCAGTGATGAGGGCGTAGTTGAGCAGGAAATTGGCTACCGTGCCGCCGAGGCTGATCACCATCACCGGCGTGGCCCGGCCAATGGCGCTGGTGAAGCCGCGCAGGGCCATGAAACTCAAGTAGCCGGGCAGGGCAAACGGCAGCGCCAGCAGGAACTGGCCGGCGGAAAGCACATTGGTTTCAGTCTGGCCGAACAGCAGCAACACCGGCTTGAGGTTCCACAACAGCAAAGCCGCCACCAGCGCCATCAGCCAGGCCAGCCATAGCCCGGCCTGGGTCAGGCGGGTGGCGCCCTCGATGTCTCCCGCGCCTTGGCGGATCGCTACCAGCGTCCCCACCGCCGCGATCACACCGATGCAGAAAATCGACACGAACGAGTAACTGGCTGCCCCGAGGCCGCCTCCAGCCAGGGCTTCAGGGCTCAGGCGCGCCATCATCACGGTGTCGGTGAGCACCATCAGCATGTGCGCCAACTGCGAGGCAATCAGCGGCCCCGCCAACCGCAGGATGGCCCAGAGTTCGGTACGCACCGGATGCCGCATGATCATCACGCTCCCTGTTCGAATGAGGCAGTAAAGCAACGATTCTCGGCGTTCACGACGGTCTGCACAAAAGGATAAAAACGATCGCTGACATGATTAAAACTCATGCAGCTGAAGTTCTGTTAGGGTGTGCCAATCGCTCCCGGAGTTTTTCCCTTGTCTCGTCGTCTTCCCCCTCTTTATGCGCTGCGGGCATTCGAAGCGGCGGCGCGGTACAGCTCGTTCACTCGCGCCGCTGAGGAGCTGTCGATTACCCAGAGCGCGGTCAGCCGGCATATTCGTACGCTGGAGGAGCATTTCGCCTGTCGCTTGTTTCATCGCAGCGGGCGCAACCTGCAACTGACCGAAGCGGCGCGGTTGCTGTTGCCGGGTGTGCGCGACGGCTTCATGGCCTTGGAGCGGGCGTGCCATACCTTGCACGGTGAAGACGGCATCTTGCGGATGAAGGCGCCTTCGACCCTGACCATGCGCTGGCTATTGGCGCGCTTGAGCCGCTTCCGGCATTTGCAGCCCGGCAACGAAGTGCAACTGACCAGCGCCTGGATGGACATCGATGCGGTGGACTTCAACACCGAGCCGTTCGATTGCGCGGTCTTGCTGGGCAACGGGCATTTTCCCGTGGACTGGGAGGCCAGCCTGTTGTTTCCCGAGGAACTGATTCCGGTGGGCGCGCCGAATCTGCTGAACGATCAACCCTGGGATGTGCAGCGACTGGCCAAGGCCGAGTTGCTGCACCCCACGCCGGATCGCCGAGACTGGCGCAGTTGGCTGGAGCGCATGGGCTTGTCCGACCAGGTGTCGCTCAAGGGCGGACAAGTGTTCGACACCCTGGAGTTGGGCATGATTGCCGCCGCGCGTGGGTACGGTGTCTCCATGGGGGATCTGCTGATGGTGGCCGAGGATGTGGCCCAGGGGCGCTTGAGTCTGCCCTGGCCGACCGCTGTCGCCAGCGGTGAGCACTATTACCTGGTGTGGCCGAAAACCCGCCCGGGAGGTGACCGTTTGCGGCGGCTCAGTGATTTTCTCCAGAGCGAGGTCAAGGCCATGCAACTGCCTGCGGTGGAGCGTCTTGGCTGAAACGTTGCACTTCAGGTGCTAGCCACTTGGCATTATTCCTTCCAGATCGCTCAAGTATTCGGTGGCGCTGCCGAATCCGTGAACATGGAACCCTCGCTCAGAAAGGGCAAACCACCTACCTTATTTCGAAATAATGCCGAGCGTGCGACGTGATCAGGATGATCCAGAGTCTCGGCCAGGAGCCGTCATGTCCCAACCCCGTGCCCTGATCGCCTCACAGCTAGGCCTTGCCCTCGCCGTGATACTGGCGATCGTGATCTCCGGCAGTACCGTCTTCGCCTTGCGCTCGCTGGACACCGCCAACCTCGCCACCCGTGAAGAACACCTGGCCAGCGAAGCGCGCCTGATGGCCGACCAGCTCAATACGTTCCACGGCACCTTGCGTGAGAGCACGCAGCGTTTGGCCGGCCTGTTCGAAAAACGCTTCAGCGCGGGCCTGAGCGTGCACCCGGACCAGTCGGTGACCGTGGCAGGCGTGCAGACCCCCGGCTTGGACCTGGGCGGCGAAATGCTGAACAACAACTTCAAGGAAGTTGACGAGTTCAAGCAGATGACCGCCGGTACCGCCACGATATTCGTGCGCAGCGGCGACGACTTCATCCGCATCAGCACGTCGGTGGCCAAGCAGGACGGTTCGCGCGCCATCGGCACCGTGCTCGATCATGCCAGCCCGGCCTACGCCCGCCTGATGGGTGGGCAGAGCTACATCGGCCGTGTCCTGCTGTTCGGTCGTTACTACATGACCCAGTACAGCCCGGTCCGTGACAGCAGCGGCAAGATCATCGCCGCGCTCTATGTGGGGTTCGACTACACCGACGCGCAGAACGCGCAGTTCGAGAACCTCAAGCGTTTCCGCATCGGCAAGACCGGCTCGCTGGCCCTGCTGGATGAGCAAAACAAATGGCTGGTGCCACCGGCGGGCGTCCAGGCGCTCGATTCGGCGGTGACGACGGTCGTGGGCCTGGTGAAAACGCCGGGCAAGGGCGCGTTCTGGAGCGACACCGCCGAAGATTTCTACAGCGTCGCGGTGCCGTTCGAAGGCGGACCGTGGGCGGTCGTGGCGAGCATGCCGAAGGCTGAGATTCGCGAAGTGACCTGGAGCGTCGGCACGCAACTGGCCATTGGCAGCTTGCTGGCGATGTTGCTGGCGGTCGGCGCGGCGATGTGGCTGCTGCGCAGCAAGCTGGCCCCCCTGGGTGACCTGGTGCGCCAGGCCGAAGCGTTGGGTGCCGGCGACCTGAGCGTGCGCCTGAACGTGTCCAGTCACGACGAAATCGGCCAACTGGCCCGTGCGTTCAATCAGATGAGCCAGGCCCTGTCGACCATGGTCGAGCACATCCGCAAGGCCTCCCAGGAGGTCAACAGCCGGGCCCAGGCCCTGTCGGGGTTGTCCAGCGGTGCGTACGAGGGGATGGAGCAGCAGTCCGGCGAAATCACCAGCATGGCCGGCGCGGTGGAGGAATTCAGCGCTACGTCGTTGAACATTGCCGACAACATGGGCAACACCGAACGCCTGGCCCAGGAAAACGCCCAGCAGACGCGGATCGGCCGGACCTCGATGGACGAAGCCTCTTCGTCCCTGGAGCAGATCGCCGGCGCGCTGAACAGCACCGCCACGGTCATCAATACCCTGGGCCAGCGTTCCCAGGAAATCGGCGGCATTGTTGGCGTGATCACTTCGATCGCCGAGCAGACCAACCTGCTGGCCCTGAACGCCGCCATCGAAGCCGCCCGTGCCGGCGAGCAGGGGCGTGGGTTTGCCGTGGTGGCGGATGAAGTCCGTAGCCTGGCGTCTCGTACCCGGCAGGCCACGGACGAGATTTCCGGCATGATCAACAGCATCCAGCAGGAAACCGGCAACGCCATCAGCACCATGGAGCAAGGCAACCTGCTCATGCAGGAAGGCCTGTCGCGTAACGCCAACGTTGCTTCGGCCCTGGCACGCATCGACGAGCAGAGCCGCTCGGCTGGTCAGCAATTCGCCGCCATCACCACCGCCACCCAGGAACAAAGCAGCACCGCGACCTTGCTCAGCAGCAACTTGCAGAGCATCGCCATGGCCAACAGTGAGCAACGCCAGGTCGTCTCCAACCTGGCCCTCACCGCCAAGGAACTGGAAAAACTGGCCCAGGACCTGCGCCAAGAGGTTGATCGGTTCCGCTGAACCCTGGCGCCTGCCGCGAGCAAGCGTGCTCCCGATCACTGCTGTCCAGTGGGGGAGCGAGCCTGCTCGCGAAGGCAGCGTTATGGTCAGCCTCTGCTTTTGCGGAGTCCTCGCTGTCGCGAGCAGGCTCGCTCCCACCCGTTACGATGCTTTCCTTTTTTGGGGTTGTGCGCGTTTTTAGGCTTGCTGAAACGTTTCTTCAAGTCTATAAAAACCGCACAACTCCAATAAAAGGCCAAGTCCATGACTCCGCTCAAACTGTTCGTCACCCTCGGCGCCTTGGGCGCTGCATCCCATGCCATGGCGTGGGACTACGTCCTGCTGGACACCGATAAAGCCGCTCAACCCTGGCAAGTCACCAGCCAGCAGTTGGGCGTGAAGACCGACAAACCCTTTTCCGTGACGATGCGCACCTTGCACGGTGGTCGCCAGGAAGGCGTCAGCGTTGTCGACATCGACAACGGCACCCTGAAGCTTTCTGTCGTGCCGACCCGGGGCATGAACGTGCTGCAGGCCTCGGTGGGGAGTGTGCGCATGGGCTGGGACTCTCCGGTCAAGGAAGTCGTCAACCCGGCCTTCATCGAGCTCAACGGCCGCGGCGGGTTGGGTTGGCTCGAAGGTTTCAACGAGCTGGTCACCCGCTGCGGCTACGAGTGGGTCGGCCACCCCGGCACGGATAACGGCGAGCTGCTGACCCTGCATGGTCGCGCTGCCAACATCCCGGCCAACAAGGTCACGTTGCACATCGATGAAAAACCGCCTTACGCCATCACCCTGCGGGGTGAGTTGAAGGAGCAGGCGTTCAAGAAGGTCGACTTCTCGGTACAGACCGAACTGGTGACCGAGCCCGGCAGCGTGACGTTCGCGCTCAGCGACACGCTCACCAACAACGGTGATTATCCGAAGGAATACCAGGCCCTGTACCACAGCAATTTCAGCACCCCATTCCTGGAGCAGGGTGCGCGGTTCGCGGCCCCGGTCAAGCAGGTCTCGCCGTTCAACGACAAGGCCAAGGGCGACCTGGCCGATTGGCAGACCTACCGCGCACCCACCAAGGATTACGATGAAACCGTCTACAACGTCGTGCCCTACGCCGACGCCAAGGGCGACACGCTCACCGTGCTGCACAACAAGGCCGGCAGCCTCGGTGTCTCGGTGGGCTTCAACACCGCCACGCTCCCGGTGTTCTCCCTGTGGAAAAACACCGACACCCAAGGCCAGGGCTACGTGACCGGGCTGGAGCCAGGTACCAGTTTTTCCTATAACCGCCACTATCAACGCCCGCTGGGCCTGGTGCCGACCATCGGGCCAAAAGAACACCGGCAGTTCCAGATCCACTACAGCCTGCTGGCGGACAAGGGTGCCGTGGACAAGGCCCTCAAGCGCATCGAGACCATCCAGAACGGCCAGAAAACCGAAGTGCGCGAAACGCCGCTGGTGGACCTGACCAAGCCCTGATGCGGCTCACGCTGTCGCGGGGCGGTACTGCAACGCTTCAGCCAGGTGCTCACGGCGAATGTTCACCGTCTGCTCAAGGTCGGCCAGTGTCCGGGCGACCTTGAGCAGACGGTGCGCCGCCCGTAGCGACAAGGTCAGTCGTTCACAGGCGGTTTCCAGCCAGGCTTCGTCGGGTGTGGATAACTTGCAATGCCGGCGCAGCCCCGGCAGGTCCAGGAAGGCATTGGCACAACCCTGGCGTCGGTGCTGCTGTTCTCTCGCCTGGGCCACCTGCTCGGCGACGCTGGCAGTGTCGTCGGTGGATTCGCGCTTGGGGTTCAGGGCCGTGGCTTCCCGGGCGACGGTCAGGTGCAGGTCGATGCGGTCCAGCAACGGGCCCGAGAGTTTGTTGCGATAGCGCTGCACCATGTCCGGCGTGCAGGTGCAACGGCCGCTGGGTTCGCCCAGGTAGCCGCAGGGGCAAGGATTCATCGCCGCCACCAATTGGAAGCGAGCGGGAAAACGCACCCGGTCACGGGCGCGGGATACCACGATGTGCCCCGACTCCAACGGCTCCCTCAACACTTCCAGGACCTTGCGGTCGAACTCCGGCAATTCATCGAGAAACAGCACGCCGTGGTGGGCGAGGGTGATTTCCCCGGGTTGTGGCTTGGATCCGCCACCCACCAGCGCCGGGCCGGAGGCGGAGTGATGGGGCTGGCGAAACGGGCGCTGCGGCCAGTGGCTCAGCGGCACGCAACTGGCCACCGACTGGATGGCCGCGACTTCCAGGGCCTCGCTCTCGGCCAGGGGCGGCAGCAAGCCTGGCAGCCGACTGGCGAGCAGGGTCTTGCCGGTGCCCGGTGGCCCGCTGAACAGCAGGTTGTGCGCCCCGGCGGCGGCAATCAGCAAGGCCCGCTTGGCCCCGACCTGGCCTTGTACTTCATTCAGGTCGGGGTAGGGCTTGCTGGCGCAAAGCAGGCCGTTGGACACATAGGGCGGCACCGGGGTGTGGCCGTTGAAGTGGGCCACGGCTTCAAGCAGATGATCTACCGCGATCACCTTCAATCCTGAGGCGAGGCAGGCTTCCTCGGCGTTCGCCCGGGGCACCATCAGCGTGCGCCCGGCCGTGCGCGCCGCCAGCGCTGCGGGCAGCACCCCGCGCACCGGACGCACCGCGCCGGACAGCGCCAGTTCGCCAAGGCATTCCACGTCGTCCAGGGTCAGCGTCGGCACTTGCACGCTGGCCGCCAGGATGCCCAGGGCAATGGCCAGGTCGAAGCGCCCGCCGTCCTTGGGCAGGTCTGCCGGGGCCAGGTTGAGGGTGATGCGCCGCGCCGGGAAATTGAGCCCAGAATTGATGATCGCGCTACGGACCCGGTCCTTGCTTTCCTTCACCGCCGCTTCGGGCAGGCCGACCATCGTCAGCGACGGCAGGCCATTGGCCAAGTGAACTTCAACGGTAACGGCGGGAGCCTCCACCCCCACCTGGGCGCGGCTGTGGACGATGGCAAGCGACATGAATCGTTCCTTGAGTGAATAGGGAAGCCGCATCCTGCGGCCCCTGAAGGTTAGTCGCGCAATGGCGTTCAAGCGCGACCGTTGAAGGCGCAAATCTTGGCGAGATGTTGCAGGACGATGACTGCGCCTGGCATCGCGACGCGCCCTTGGAGTGCCCCGGCATCGATGCGGGGTGGCCGCGTGATCGTTGAAAAATCCATACGCTCATGCGCCGCCGTCCATTGTTGGCAATCTTTTACGGGCTGTAACATTTTTCGAAAATGGCAAAGAGCCATTAGCTCCTTGCCTGGCGTGACCCGGGGCGGGGGAATACCCACCTGAAGGGGCGCTCAAGGGCGCTCCATGAGACCCCGATGAACTGGATCAATGACGCGAAATTCTCGACCAAGCTGATCACCTCGTTCGTCCTGTGTGCGTTCATCACTCTGGCCGTGGGCATGCTGGGCGTCAGCGGCGTCGCGACCTTGTCCGCGCGCTTGCAGACCGTGTTCAACACCAACCTGGTGTCGGTCGCCAATACGGCGCAGACAAAGACCAAGGCCGTTGGCCAGACGCGTGACATGTACCGCCTGTATGTCGCCACCGCCGGCAATGCCCCGCAAAGCATGAAGGATGAATTCCTGGCCTCGATGAAAGCCAATCAGTTGGCCAGCGAACAGGCATTGGCCGAGTACCGCAAAGGTCGCCTGGCCGAGGATGAGCGCCTGGCCGGCGACCAGGTGGCCCGCGATTGGCCGGTCTACCAGGCCATGGTGCAACGATACGTGGCGATGATGGCGGCCGGCGACCTGGAGAACGGGCGTGCCCTGCTGCTGGGCGACTTGCAGAAAACCTACCGCAAGGTAATGGACCAGTTGACCATCATGATCGACTCCAATGATCGCCAGATCAGCGAAAGCGCCCAGGACGCCGCCCGCCAGGAGGTGTCGGCCCGGACGATCCTGTACAGCGGCATCGCCATCGCGTTTGTCGCGGCGCTGTTGCTGGGGATGTTCATCAGCCGCGTGATCAGCCAGCCGATTGCCGTCGCACTCGACTGTGCCGAGCGCATCGCCCAAGGCGACCTGACCCAGCACATCACCCGTCGTCGCCGTGACGAGGCCGGCCAGTTGCTTGCGGCCCTTGGCGACATGCAGGCCAGCCTGAAGACCACGCTCCAGCAGATCGCCAGTGCTTCGGACCAGTTGGCCTCCGCGGCCGAGGAATTGACGGCGGTCACTGACGACGGCAGTCGCGCCTTGATCCGGCAGAACGATGAAATCCAACAGGCGGCCACCGCCGTGACCGAGATGACGTCAGCGGTGGAGGAAGTCGCCCGCAATGCCGTGTCCACTTCCCAGGCGTCCCAAGCGACCAGTGCCCAGGCCAGCAGCGGACGTGACCAGGCGCGCAGCGCGGTGCAGGCGATCGATCATGCGACCCAGGAAATCACCTCGTCCACCGGGCTGGTCCGAGACCTGGCGGTACAAGTGCGTGATATCGGCAAGGTGTTGGACGTGATCCGGGGGATCGCCGAGCAGACCAATTTGTTGGCCCTCAACGCGGCCATCGAGGCGGCCCGGGCCGGGGAACAGGGGCGTGGCTTTGCTGTGGTTGCCGACGAGGTTCGCGCCCTGGCGGCGCGCACCCAGGCGTCTACCGGTGAGATCGAGGGCATGATCCTCGCGGTGCAGGACCGAGCCGACGGCGCGGTCGATGCCATGGGCAAGAGCCAGGCGCTGGTCACCCAGACCCAGGGCCTGGCCCGGGCCACTGGCCAGGCGTTGGAGCAGATCGCCGATGGGATCGCGCAGATCAACGACCGTAACCTGGTCATCGCCACGGCGTCCGAGGAGCAGGCCCATGTGGCCCGTGAGGTGGACCGCAACCTGGTGAACATCCAGGATCTCTCGACCCAGACCGCGGCGGGGGCGAACCAGACCAATGCGTCGAGCCAGGCGCTGTCCGGCCTGGCGCTGTCATTCAATACGCTGGTCAGCCGCTTTCGTCTCTAATCCCCGACGCATGCGCGCCGGGGCGTGGCTCCGGGCGGTTTACTCCGCGGTCGGCGCCAGTCGCACTTCCAGCTCCGCGACCTTCGCCTCCAGGCTTTCCAGGCGCGCCCGGGTGCGGGCCAGCACCACCATCTGACTGTCGAATTCCTCCCGGCTCACCAGGTCCAGCTTGCTGAACCCGCTTTGCAGCAAGGCCTTGAGCTGGCTTTCGATTTCGCTCTTGGGCAACGGCGTGTCACCGCTCATGAGGCGGGCGGCATGGCCGCTCAGGGCGTCGAGGAGGTCTTTTGGCGCAAGCATGGCAAGTGTCCTGAAAACGATGGCGGGCAGTGTACCACGCAGTGTCTATAGTCAATTCCCGCAGCCGGGGATGCACGCTTTTCGCGCACGCGGGCGGGCGTCTTCGCACTGTTGTTGTGCGTATCGCCGCGGTTCATCACGTGATGCAGGTACAGGTGTGGGGTAAGGGATTGAAAACAGAGGGTTTGGGCACAGATGGCAAGGTTTCTGCTTAGAGGCTGATGACCCATGCACTGATGCAGTCGCTGTGACGAATGCAGTGCAGCAGGCGAAGCGGGGAGCTTCGCCAGGATCGGTTAGCTGGCACCTGTCGGGCAACTTGGGCCGACGACGCGTTACAAAGCCAGGCACTGCGCTTAGACTTGAGTCGGGTTTGTTTTCCTGGGGCAAGTCCACCAATTCGGGAGAGAGTTTCATGAAGCTAGTCACTGCCATCATCAAGCCGTTCAAGTTGGACGACGTGCGCGAGTCGTTGTCCGAGATCGGCGTGCAGGGCATTACCGTTACTGAGGTCAAAGGCTTCGGGCGGCAGAAAGGTCACACCGAGCTGTATCGCGGCGCGGAATACGTGGTCGATTTCCTGCCCAAGGTGAAGATCGATGTCGCCATTGACGACAAGGATCTGGACCGTGTGATCGAAGCGATCACCAAGGCCGCCAACACCGGCAAGATCGGTGACGGAAAGATCTTCGTGGTCAATCTGGAACAGGCTATTCGCATCCGTACCGGCGAAACCGATACCGACGCCATCTAAGCCGCCAAACCCAACGCCCCAGGAGAAAACAATATGACTCTGCGTAAATTCGCAGGGCTAGGAGCCCTGTTGTCCTTCGTAATGCCTGGCCTGGCCATGGCGGAAGAAGCGGCAGCCCCCGTCCTCAACTCCGGCGACACCGCCTGGATGCTGACGGCCACCATTCTTGTTCTGTTCATGACCATTCCCGGCCTGGCGCTGTTCTATGGCGGCATGGTCCGGTCGAAAAACCTTCTTTCCGTGATGATGCAGTGCTTTGCCATTACCGGTCTGATCAGTGTGTTGTGGGTCATCTATGGCTACAGCATCGCGTTCGACACCACCGGCATGGAACAGGGCGTCGTCAATTTCAACTCCTTCATCGGCGGCCTGGGCAAGGCGTTCCTGGCGGGCGTGACCCCGGCGAGCATCACCGGTCCAACGGCACTGTTCCCGGAAGCGGTGTTCATCACCTTCCAGATGACGTTCGCCATCATCACCCCGGCCCTGATCGTCGGTGCCTTTGCCGAGCGCATGAAGTTCTCCGCCATGCTGGTCTTCATGGGCATCTGGTTCACCCTGGTCTACGCGCCGATCGCGCACATGGTCTGGTCCGGTAACGGCGGCCTGTTGTGGGACTGGGGCGTGCTGGACTTCGCCGGCGGCACCGTGGTGCACATCAACGCCGGTATCGCGGGTCTGGTGGCGTGCCTGGTACTGGGCAAGCGCAAGGGCTTCCCGACCACGCCGATGGCACCGCATAACCTGGGCTACACCCTGATGGGCGCGGCCATGCTGTGGGTCGGTTGGTTCGGCTTTAACGCCGGTTCCGCCGTCGCCGCCAATGGCACCGCCGGCATGGCGATGCTGGTGACTCAGATCGCCACCGCTGCGGCAGCACTGGGCTGGATGTTTGCCGAGTGGATCACCCACGGCAAGCCAAGCGCGCTGGGCATCGCCTCGGGCGTGGTCGCGGGCCTGGTGGCCATCACGCCGGCGGCCGGCACCGTGGGCCCGATGGGCGCCCTGGTCATCGGCCTGGCGGCGGGCGTGGTGTGCTTCTTCTGCGCCACCACCCTCAAGCGCAAGCTTGGCTACGACGACTCCCTGGACGCCTTCGGCGTACACGGCATCGGCGGTATCCTCGGCGCGATCCTCACCGGCGTGTTCGCGGCCCCGGCCCTGGGTGGCTTCGGCACCGTGACCGACATCGCCGCACAAGTATGGATTCAAGTCAAAGGCGTGGGCTTCACGGTGATCTACACCGCGATCGTCACTTTCATCATCCTCAAGGTGCTGGACGCTGTTATGGGTCTGCGTGTCTCCGAGGAAGAAGAGGCGGTGGGCCTGGACCTGGCGCAACACAACGAGCGTGGCTACAACCTGTAAGTGCACGCGTTAAAAATTGCCCGGTTCGCCGGGCATTTTTTTGCCTGGAATTTGTCACTGCCCATAAGGCAGGCCGGTTTTTCCGACGCCTTTTGTTGTATAGGCGACATGGGCTTTTCTGCCGCCAAAGGCTTACATGGAGGCAAGAATATTAGGCCCTTTGTTTTTTTTCAGAGCGCGCTAGAATGCGCGCCGAGCGTGCGGAGAAGTGTATGTGGCAACAGACGCTGATTACCCTGCGGGCACGGCCCCGGGGCTTTCATCTGGTGACGGACGAGTTGCTCGCCGGCCTGCCTGAACTCCGGGCGTGCCGTGTCGGTCTGTTGCATCTGTGGCTGCAGCACACCTCGGCTTCGTTGACGATCAACGAGAACGCCGATCCGGCGGTACGTCGAGACTTCGAACGATTTTTCAATCGGCTGATCCCACAAGGAACCGCCGATTACGAGCACAACGACGAAGGCCTGGACGACCTCCCGGCGCACTTCAAGGCGAGCGTGCTCGGTTGTCAGCTGACCCTGCCGGTGACGGCTGGACGGCTGGCGTTGGGGACCTGGCAAGGTGTTTATCTGGGCGAGCACCGTGATCATGGCGGTGCTCGTAAAGTCCTCGCCACGCTATACGGTGGGGCATGACCGCTGGTTGACGGCGGATGTTGAATTTTTTCTGGCAGCCTTCGAACAGATGGCGAAGCTGGGCTATAACTAATCTGCTTTTCGCAAGTCATGAGGTAGAACATGAGCGACGATGATCTGGAAAACGACGACCTCGAAGTAGGCGACGAAGACGAGACCGAAGAAGGCCTGGAGGCGGCAGCTGAAGACGTTGCCGATGACGATGGTGCCGATGTCCCGGCTCCCACCGCCAAAGGCAAGGCCAAGGCAGCGGTTTCGGTCGACGAGTTGCCGAGCGTAGAGGCCAAGAACAAGGAGCGTGACGCACTCGCCAAGGCCATGGAAGAATTCCTGGCCCGGGGTGGAAAGGTGCAGGAAGTGGAAGCCAACGTGGTCGCCGACCCGCCCAAGAAACCCGACAACAAATACGGCAGCCGCCCTATTTGAGTTCTGCTTCTTGCTTGCTGAAAAAGCCCGCCGTCGCTGCGGGCTTTTTCATGGGGGCGATTCTATTCCGGGCCAGACGCAGTCCCTGTGGGAGCGAGCTTGCTCGCGATAGCGATGGGTCTGTTGGGATTGATGTTGGACGTGCCGCCGTCATCGCGAGCAAGCTCGCTCCCACAGATTTCTTTGCCAGGCGGGGAGCTGCGGGACACAGCCGCTCCCACAGAGGGTTTGGCGGCTGTGAGGCAGGGTTCAGGGTTGGCTATGCCACCCGGCCAGTAACCTCGGCAGTTCGGTCAGGCTGCGAATCTCCGCATCTGGCGCATGTTCGGCATCCCAGGCCTTGCCCGTCGGGTTGAACCACACCGCCCGCAGGCCGGCTTGCTGGGCACCGGCGATGTCGTCGCCGGGGTGGTCACCGATGTGCACGGCGGTCTGGGGCGTGGCACCGCCGCGTTGCAGGGCTTCGTGGAACAGTTGGGCGTCGGGTTTGGCGATGCCGATGTCCTCGGCGCACAAGGCAAACTTGAAATAATCGGCCAGCCCCAGGCGGCGCACGTCGGCGTTGCCGTTGGTGACCACGCCCAGGCTGAACTGATTGGCGAGGATTTCCAGGGTGGGCTGTACCTCGGGAAAGATCTCCAACTGATGGCGGGCATGCAGGAACGCCTCGAACCCCTGGTCCGCCAGCTCCGACGCTTGCCACTGGTCATAGCCGGCTTCCTGCAACGCACGGAACAGCACGCGCCGGCGCAACGCACTGATGCGATGCTTCAGGCCGGGTTCTTCGCGCAACACCTGCTCGCGAATCGAGAACAGATGCTCCACTGGCAAGCCGCCCAGATTCGGTGCGTTATCGGTCAGCCATTGGCGCAGGACGGCCTCGGCGCTGGCGATCACCGGGGCGGTGTCCCACAGGGTGTCGTCCAGGTCGAAAGTGATGAGCTTGATGATCATGATTCGTCGCCCTTGATGCGTTTGGCCCTGGGGTGGGCATTGTCATAGACCGTCGCCAGGTGCTGGAAGTCCAGGTGGGTATAGATCTGTGTGGTCTTGATGTCCGAGTGGCCGAGCAGTTCCTGGACGGCGCGCAAGTCCTGCGAGGACTCCAGCAGGTGGCTGGCGAAGGAATGCCGGAGCATGTGCGGATGCAGGTTCTGGCCCAGCTCGCGTTCGCCGGCGGCCTTGACCCGTAGCTGAATCGCCCTCGGGCCGAGGCGCCGCCCCTGTTGGCTGATGAAGACCGCATCGTCGGCGGGATTGGCCAGCGCCCGAAGCGCCAGCCATTGTTCCAGCGCCTCGCGGGCCTTGCGGCCGATGGGCAGCAGGCGGGTCTTGCTGCCTTTGCCGAGCACCTGGACCATGCCGTCGGCGAGGTCCAGTTGGTCCAGGTTCAGCCCGGTCAGCTCCGAGAGCCGGAGGCCGGAGGAATAGAACAGCTCGAGAATCGCCTGGTCCCGCCGCGCCAGGAAGTCTTCCTCGACGGCGCCTTCGAGCAATTGTAGGGTGCGGTCGGTGTCGAGGGTCTTGGGCAGTCGGCGTTCGCCCTTGGGCGGCGCCAGACCGGTGGCCGGGTCGTGATCGCACAGGCCTTCGCGGTTGAGGTACTGGTACAGGCCACGCACCGCCGAGAGCAGGCGCGCCAGGCTGCGGGACGATTGCCCCTGTTGATGCAGGCGAGCGACCAGGCTGCGCAGGCGTTGGATGTCCAGCGCCGACCAGCTGCCGATGTTCTGCTTCTGGCACCAGCCCAGCACTTTTTCCAGGTCGCGGCGATAGGCCGCCAGCGTGTGGGGCGACACCTGGCGCTCACTGCGCAGGTGTTCGCAGTAGGCGTCCAGTTGCCGTTCCATGGTCAGCGTACCGAGCGCAGCGAACCGGCGACCCGAGGCAGCACGCGGCCGGTGACTTCGGCGATGTAGCTCAGAAACAGCGTGCCCACCGAGCTCTTGTAGTGCTGCGGGTCACGGCTGGCGATGGCCAGCACGCCGTGCACGCCCTGGTGGGCGATGGCGACGACGGCGGTGGAGCCGATCTGTTTGCGTTGTTCTTCGCCAAACAGGAAGTCCAGTTCATGTTCGCGCAGGCTGCCACTGACGCTCTTGTTCTCCGTGAGCAGGCCGCCAATGGCGGTCTGCGCTTCGGCGTGGGTCACCCAGCGGCCCACCGGCATGGCGTTGTCGCCGAACAGGATCAGGCTGACGAAGGGTACCTGGAAATCCTGGCGCAGGCTGTCTTCGACGCTCATGACCAGGTCTTCGAGGGTGCTGGCGTCCATCAGCGCCAGGATCAGCCGACGGGTCTTGTCGAAGAGCCGGTCGTTGTCCCGTGCCACGTCCATCAGGTGGGACAGGCGGTGGCGCATTTCAATGTTGCGCTCACGCAGGATCTTCATCTGGTGCTCCACCAGCGACACGGTGTCGCCGCGCCGGTGAGGGATGCGCATCGTTGCCAGCAATTCTTCGTGCCCGACGAAGAAGTCCGGGTGGGCCTCCAGGTAGGCGGCCACGGCCGCGGCTTCTGGAAGCGGGCTCGGAGTGTCGTCGGGCGGCGTCGCTGGAACCTGTGGCTTGTCGGTCATGGGGTTGGCTCACTCAAAGACGAACTTGTCCTTCGTATACGCGCACTGCCGGGCCGGTCATGATCACCGGTTGGCCAGGGCCTGCCCATTCGATGGACAGGCGCCCGCCAGGCAGGTCGATCAGCAAAGGCGAATCCATCCACCCCTGGCTGATCGCCGCAACTGCGGCCGCACAGGCTCCGGTGCCGCAAGCCTGGGTTTCCCCGACGCCGCGCTCCCACACGCGCAACTGCGCGCGGTGACGGTCGATGACTTGCAGGAAACCGACGTTCACCCGTGCTGGAAAGCGTGGGTGGTGTTCGATTTTCGGTCCCAGCTCATGCACCGGCGCGCTGTTGATATCGCTCACGCGCAACACGGCATGGGGGTTGCCCATGGACACCGCGGCCAGTTCCACCGGGGTGCCTTCGACATCGACCTGGTAACTCAGCGCCTGGGCGGGTGCCTTGAACGGAATGTCCGCCGGCACCAGGCGCGGGGCGCCCATGTTGACGCTGATCTGGCCGTCGTTGCGCACATCCAGCTCGATGATGCCGCTCTTGGTCTCGACGCGGATCTGTCGCTTGGCGGTCAGGCGCTTGTCCAGCACGAAGCGGGCGAAGCAGCGCGCGCCATTGCCGCATTGCTCCACTTCCGAACCGTCGGCGTTGAAGATCCGATAGCGGAAGTCCACGTCCGGGTTGTTCGGCGCCTCGACGATCAGCAACTGGTCGAAGCCGATGCCGGTGTGCCGGTCACCCCAGAGCTTGGCGTGCTTGGGCAAAATGTGCGCGTGCTGGCTGACCAGGTCGAGGACCATGAAGTCATTGCCCAGGCCGTGCATCTTGGTAAAACGCAGCAGCATGGTTTTACTCCGGCAGCAGGCTTTCGCCGGCAAACAACTCGGCTACCGTCTCGCGGCGACGCACTTCGAAAGCCTGGTCACCGTCCACCAGCACCTCGGCGCAGCGGCCGCGGGTGTTGTAGTTGGAGCTCATGACAAAACCGTAGGCACCGGCCGAATGCACGGCCAGCAGGTCGCCTTCTTCCAGCGCCAGTTCCCGACCCTTGGCCAGGAAATCACCGGTCTCGCAGATCGGCCCGACGATATCGTAGTTGCGGGTCGCGCCATCGCGCGGGCGCACGGCGGTCACGTCCATCCAGGCCTGGTACAGCGCCGGACGGATCAGGTCGTTCATGGCCGCGTCGACGATGGCGAAATCCTTGTGCTCGGTGTGCTTGAGGTATTCGACCTCGGTCAGCAGCACGCCGGCGTTGGCGACGATGTAGCGGCCTGGCTCGAACATCAGCGCCAGGTCACGCCCTTCGAGGCGTTCACGCACGGTTTTGATGTACTCGGCCACCTGCGGCGGCTGTTCGTCGCGATAGCGCACGCCGACACCGCCACCGAGGTCGATGTGACGCAGGTAGATGCCGCAGTCGCCGAGGCGGTCGACCAGCGCCAGCAGGCGGTCGAGGGCATCGATGAAGGGTTCCAGGGTGGTCAGCTGCGAGCCGATGTGGCAATCGACGCCCAGCACTTCCAGGTTCGGCAGTTGGGCAGCGCGCACGTAGACGTCTTCGGCGTCGGCAATGGCGATGCCGAACTTGTTTTCCTTGAGACCGGTGGAAATGTACGGGTGGGTGCCGGCGTCGACGTCCGGGTTCACGCGCAGGGAGATCGGCGCGCGCACGCCCAGCTCGGCGGCGACGATTTGCAGGCGCTCCAGCTCGTCGGTGGACTCGATGTTGAAGCAGTGCACGCCCACTTCCAGGGCGCGGCGCATGTCTTCACGGGTCTTGCCGACGCCGGAGAAGACGATCTTGTCGGCGCTGCCGCCCGCGGCCAGCACGCGTTCGAGTTCGCCACCGGAAACGATGTCGAAGCCGGCGCCCAGGCGCGCCAGGACGTTGAGCACGCCCAGGTTCGAGTTGGCCTTGACGGCGAAACAGACCAGGTGCGGCATGCCAGCGAGGGCATCGGCGAAGGCCAGGTACTGGGCTTCGATATGGGCGCGGGAATAAACGTAGGTCGGCGTGCCAAAGCGCTCGGCGATCGCGGACAGGGCAACCCCTTCCGCGAACAGCTCCCCGCCACGGTAGTTAAAAACGTCCATGGCGTTCCCTTAGTAAGTGGTGGTGTGGGTGTCGTGCGCGTGGGACTTGGACTGCGACGACTTGGCCTGCTCTTCAGGGGACTTGCTCTCGTCAGGCAGGTACAGCGGACCTTTTTGACCACAAGCTGTTACAAGGCAGGCAACCGCGACGAGCGCAGCAAGGGAAGAGATCAGGCGCTTCATGGCGAAATCCTTGAAAATGCGTTAATTGCGCCGGAGTATACCGGCCACCCGGCGCCTTGCCTATGCAACGGGGCGCCCGTCCGGCGGCGCTGGGGGGCGTCGATGGGTTATCCTTTGCAATCATCAGGCAGCGCCCGTATCTTGCGGCGCTTGAGCATGAGCTGACATTTTCGAGGTTGCCGCAATGAGTTTGACTGAAGCCCGTTTCCACGATTTGGTCGATGCGACCCAGCAAACGCTGGAAGATGTGTTCGACGACAGCGAGTTGGACATCGACCTGGAAAGCTCCGCCGGTGTGCTCACCGTGAAGTTCGAGAACGGCAGCCAGTTGATCTTCAGTCGCCAGGAGCCGTTGCGCCAGTTGTGGCTGGCGGCGGTGTCCGGCGGCTTCCACTTCGACTACGACGAGGAAAGCGAGCGCTGGATGTGCGACAAGAGCGAGGAGCAGCTGGGTGAGATGCTCGAACGCATTGTCGAGGCGCAGGCTGGGGTGAAGCTCGATTTCGAAGGCCTCTGACAGCGTGAGCCAGACCGCTGCGGCGCGCCCGCCCAAGCCGCTCTACAGCAACGTCAGCCCTGCCGTGCCATCGCCGTGCACCAGCGTGTGCAAGCTGGACGAGCAGAAAGTCTGTCTCGGCTGTTTCCGCCATGTGGAGGATATCCGTGAATGGCGCTCGGCCGACGACGCGCGCCGGCGGGTGATCTGTGCCGAGGCGGCCAGACGCAAATCCCAAGTGTAATCATTTGTGGCGAGGGGATTTATCCCCGCTGGGGTGCGAAGCAGCCCTGAAACCTGACGCCTCGGTGTGCCAGATAGAGCACTTTGGGGCTGCTTCGCAGCCCAACGGGGATAAATCCCCTCGCCACAATAGTTTACTTCTGACGCAAACAGTGCAGCCGCCTGTGGGTTGTTTATTTATTGAGCTGTGGTAGTGTCCGGCAACGCCTCAACTCATCGAGGCCCCGTGAAAACCCCGTCTTCTTGTGGCGGGGTTTTGCTTTTTTCGTGCAGAAGAAAGGAGTCTGCCTGAATCATGACCGCACCTGCCATCACCCTTACCCGCCTGGACGTACAGCGTCTGGAGCGCCTGATCGACAGCCTTGATGACACCTTGCCCGGCGTCATCGCGTTGCAGACCGAACTGGATCGCGCCGAGGCCCTGGTGGGCCACGATGAAGTGCCGGCCGATGTCGTGACCATGAATTCGCGGGTGCACTGCCGTGAAGAGAGCAGTGGCAAGGACTATCACCTGACGCTGGTCTACCCACAGGACGCCAATGCCGACGAAGGCAAGATCTCGATCCTGGCGCCCGTGGGCAGCGCCTTGCTGGGCCTGAAGGTCGGCCAGCACATCGACTGGCCGGCGCCGGGTGGCAAGACGCTGAAGTTGACCTTGCTGGACGTCGAATACCAGCCCGAGGCCGGCGGTGACTTCCACCTCTGAGGCGAGCCCTCAGACCAGGGCCAGCGCCTCGTTCAGCGCGCGTTCGAGGTCGGCCTTGTAGCGCAGGTACAGATTGCTTGAACAGGCGCCGTCACCCACCAGCCCCGAGAGGTCCAGGTCGGTGATGTAGCAGCGATAGCGCTGGGCCTCGCGGCGCTGCTCGACGATCTCCCGGGCGACCACGCGAAACAGCTGGTCGCCATGCTCCAATTCGGAAAACTCCTGCTGGTCGCAATACAGCGTCACGTGCACCTGCCCGTGGGTCGCCTTGCCGATGATTGCCTGCACATCATAGAACGGTTTGTTCTGCGGTGTCTGCGGCGCTTGCCGCGATTCGATCCGCCGCGCCCGGCCTGGGCCTGACGGCAGGAGCTGGTAGTACAGGGTTTCCAGGGGCAGCGGTTGGGCGGCCTCGATCGGCAGCAGCGCGTCGCGGCGGTACAGCACCGATTGCAGGAAGCGCTGCAAAGGCACCAGCAGGCTGTGCTCATCGTGATACGGCAAGCGTTGCTGCCACAGGGCATTGAGCTCATCGAGCACGTACAGATCGGCATCGTCGTCGTTGACCCGGTAGAACACCTGGATGCACTCGGGCTGCCCCATGGGCAGGACCAGCGCCAGGTCGTGGTCTTCCAGGGCCATCGAGTCCAGGTGCAGCGGACTGTAGGCGCTCAGTTCCTCGCCCAGGTAATCCATCAGCGCCGACTGGCTGCCCAGCGCCACGTGATTGACCTGGCCGGGCAGCAATTCCAGCACGTGATAGTGCTGCTGGACCTGAAGCAGGTAGCGGTAGTTGAGCCGGCTCAGCAGCAGGGTCTGCGCGGTTTCGAAGACCTCTTCGACCCGGCGGGCAATGAACTGGGCACGGTTGTGGCAGAAGCAGCGCACCTGCAAGCGCGGCTGGTTTTGCGTGGCGGGCAGGTCGTTGAGGTAGTCGCGCAAGCAATCGAGCAACGCATGCTCTCCGTCGAAACGGTTGACCAGCACTTCATTCCAGCTGTTGAGCGTGACCTGGTCGAGGGTCAGCACCAGGTTTTCCCGGACCCCGGCGTAACTCAGGGAGTCGGTGCGCTCGGTGGTCATCAGGATATTCAGGTCGCGGTGGTGCTTGAGCGGATCGACGCCGACGTTTACCAGGATCAGCACTTCGCTGGGTACGCTGGCGCGCAGCAGTCGCTCTTCGTCGACCGTGGCCAGAGGCAGGGCGATGGACTGTTGCAGGCTGCCCAGCAAGTTGAACAGCTCGAACTCGCTCAGGTCGCTGCTACCGGGGTGCAAGGCCAGGCGCGTGCTGCTGTCGATCACGCCGTTGCGATGGCACCAGGTCAACAGCTCCAGCAGCTCGCGGCTGCGCTTGATCGGCGCGAAGTTCTCCCACTCCAGGGCGTTGAGGCTGCCGTTGTACAAGCCCCACTGGTTTTGCCCAGGCTCTTTCTTGTTCGGCGACTGGACCAGCGTCAGGGTGTCTTCGGCCAGGTCCGGGGCGATGCCGGGGTTGATGAACTCGACCTTGTCGGCCTTGCGCTCGAACGCCGCGTACAGCCGTCGTCCAAGGACATTGAGATCGCGCTTGTTGATCAGGCTGACGGTCTTTTCGGTGCGGGCGAACTGGGACAGGAAGCGGTAGCTGTGGGTCAGCTCGTTGACCAGGGCCCGCCGCTCATGGCTGACCTGGCGCACTTTCCATTGGCTGCGGCTGTCCAGCAGCGCCAGTTGCCGCTGGTCCCAGCCCCATTCCCGAGCCAGGCGCTCGAGCAGCACCCGTTGCCAGCCGCCGCTGCGTACCTGGCCGGTGAGTTTGCGATTGACCTTCAGGTACAACGCCCGGCGGATCAGCTCCAGGCGTTCGGGTTCGCCACGGGCATTGAGGTATTCCTCGAGGCGGCGGTAGACCACCATGTAGGGGTCCAGCTCTTCCAGGTCCAGGCGGTTGGCAAACACCGCCTGCTTGAAGCGCAGGCTCAGGCAGCGCACATCCGGGTGTTCGCTGGCGTACACCTCGGTCAGCAGCAGCTTGAGCACAGACTTGTAGGGTGATTCGATGCCCTTGAACAACTGCCAGAGCCCGGCCCCGATGAACTCTCCCGGTGGGATGTAGGCCATATGGCCCAGGTCCAGGGTCTCGTCGGCGCGAATGAAACGCTTGGAAAGCAACGTATGGGTGTATTGCTCATAGTTGTCTTCCTCGTAGACCGGCACCAGCCACCAGATAGGCGTGCGCCCGGCCAGCCAGATCGCGGTGCGGTAGAACTCGTCCAGCAGCAGGTAATGCTGGGTCGTGCCGCAGTCGTCGGAGCTGAGCTGGTTGTCGCGCTCGCCGCGCACGAAGCGCACCGGGTCGATCAGGAAAAAGTGCGCCTCGGCGCCCTGGGTCGCGGCCCAGGTTTCCAGCAACTGGCATTTCTTGCGCAGCTCGGCCAGTTCGTCGTCGCTCAAGTCCGGGCCGTGGCAGACCCACACGTCCATGTCGCTCTGGTCGGCCTGGGCCAGGGTGCCCAGGCTGCCCATCAGGAACAATCCATGGATCGGTCGCGGCGGATTGCTGCCGTGGCGCGGCTTGTAGGAAAACGAACGGGTCAGGCGCTGGGCCTCTGCAAGCACGTTGGCATCGGGTTCGTAGTTCGACAGCCCCGCGGGCGTGCTGCCGGAGACGTAGCCAGGCAGCAGCGGATGGTTGACGTGGAAGAACAGTGGCAACAGCGTCAGCACGCCTTGCTGGCGCGGGGACAGGCCTTCCAGGGCGCGCTCCATCCGGACGCTGTTGAGCTTGAGAAAACGTGCGCGCAACTGGCTCAGGACCTTGCGGTCGATTCCCTCGTCCAGATCAGGGCGTATTTCATGGTTGCGGGTCATGTCGGCTCAAACCGGCTCGCGGCGTCGAACGTGGGAAATCAGGGGGTGATGGCAGTTTAGCGTCCGGGCTCGGGAATTCTTAAGCTGAAAGTCGATTGGGATGTCAGATTTTTCACGCAAGACGCCTGCGCCTGCGGAAATCCGGCCAGGCAGATTTCCGTGGGCGACAGGGGCGAATCAGGCGGCTTCTTGGACGCTGAGAATCGTCAGGACGGTTTGGACATTCTGCGCGGCGTCCCGACCCAGGCTGGTCAGGTAACCACCGTCGGGTTGGGTGATCAGTTCTTTTTCATACAGGCGTTGGGCGGCGGCAATGGCCTTGGGGGCAGCGGTCTGATGAATTTTCAGGCCTTCCTGGGAACTGTCCAGGTTGAAGAGTGCAAGGATTTCCAGTTCGGCAACCAACTCAGGGGTAAGCGACATAAGGACTCCAGACTTTCTAGGAATTGGGTCGACAGCGTCACTAAGGTGAGCGCACTCGGCCGAGCTGTCCAGTGCCAGGGTCATGCTTTTTTTGTTTTGGGGAGGGGGGCCAGTGTTCTGTCAGGCTAAATCCCCTCGCCACAGGAGCATCTGCACCTGTCGTTCAGTTCTTTTCCGGCGGCAGCTCAGGCAGGGCGCGCAGTGCGGCTTCGTACCATTGGGTATCGAACGGGCGGTCTTCTTCCAGGATCGCATCGATCTCCACTGCCAGCACATGGGCCATCAGGTTGAGGATGTCTTCGCGCTCATAACCGACCAGGGTCAACTTGTTGAAAGTGGCTTTGGCCGCAGGCGGATTGTCACTTTCGATCTGGTTTTCGATGGCCTGGATCAGCGTGTTTTCAACGAATTCTTCTTCGTCGTTATCGATATCGGTTGGCTCGCTCATGGCCGGCTCCTGTCAGAAAGGTCGCCAGTTTACCTGCATTCAGCGCCGTGATGCGCCTGGCGAGAAACGTCCGCGCAGTCTATAACGCTAGGCTGCCAACCCCCACCGGCCTGGAGGCATCTGTAATGCTCGAGCTTTATGGTTTCTGCGTCAGCAATTACTACAACATGGTCAAGCTGGCACTGCTGGAGAAGGGCGTGCCCTTCCAGGAAGTGTCGTTCTACGGCAGTCAGGCCCCCGAAGTGGTTGCCATCAGCCCGCGCGGCAAGGTGCCGGTGCTCAAGACCGAGCGAGGTTTCATCAGCGAAACCAGCGTGATCCTCGAATACATCGAGCAAACCCAGCAGGGCAAGGCCCTGCTGCCCAGCGATCCGTACGAGCGCGCCCAGATACTGGCCCTGTGCAGGGAGATCGAGCTGTACATCGAACTGCCCGCTCGGGCCTGCTATGCCGAGGCCTTCTTCGGCATGTCGGTGGCCGATGCGGTCAAGGAAAAGGCCAAGGCCGAACTGCTGCTGGGGTTCGCTTCGCTGGGCAGGCACGGCAAATTCTCGCCCTATGTCGCGGGCGACAGCCTGAGCATTGCCGACCTGTATTTTCTCTACAGTGTTTCGCCCGCCTTACAGGTGGGCAAAAAGTTGTTCGATATTGACCTGCTGGCCGAACTGCCCGCGGCCCAGGCGTTGATGGAGCGCTTGGGGCAAAATCCGCACGTGCAGCGCATCGCCGCGGACAGGGACGCGGGGATGCCGGAGTTTTTGGCGAAGGTCGCCGCCAAGAAGTGAATGTGTAGCGTCTGAGCGGATGCCTTCGCGAGCAAGCCCGCTCCCACATTGGATCTCCATCAGCTCATAGAGCCTGCGTTCACTGGAGATCGACTGTGGGAGCGGGCTTGCTCGCGAAGCTTTTCGTCTTTTAGCGGCTGGCGAGCAACGCCTGGCCGCGCACGACCGCTGCCTTGACCTGCGCCGGCGCGGTGCCGCCGATGTGGTCCCGGGCATTGACCGAGCCTTCGAGGGTCAGCACCGCGAACACGTCCTGTTCGATCTGGTCGCTGAAGCGGCGCAGTTCGTCCAGGCTCATCTCCGCCAGGTCCTTGCCGCTGTCCACCCCGTACTTGACGGCGTGACCGACGATTTCATGGCAGTCGCGGAAGGGCAGGCCACGGCGCACCAGGTAGTCGGCCAAGTCGGTGGCGGTGGAGAAACCACGCAGGGCCGCTTCGCGCATCACCGCATGCTTGGGCTTGATGGCCGGGATCATGTCGGCGAAGGCCCGCAACGAGTCGCGCAGGGTATCGGCGGCGTCGAACAGCGGTTCCTTGTCTTCCTGGTTGTCCTTGTTGTAGGCCAGTGGTTGGCCTTTCATCAGGGTCAACAGGCCCATCAGCGCGCCGAAGACCCGACCGCTCTTGCCCCGCACCAGCTCCGGGACGTCGGGGTTTTTCTTTTGCGGCATGATCGAGCTGCCGGTGCAGAAGCGGTCGGGCAGGTCGATGAACTGGAACTGCGCGCTGGTCCACAGCACCAGCTCTTCGGAGAAACGCGACAGGTGCATCATCGCGATGCTCGCGGCGGCGCAGAATTCGATGGCGAAATCGCGGTCCGAGACGTTATCCAGCGAGTTGCCGCCCACGGCGTCGAAGCCCAGCAGTTGGGCGGTGTAGGCGCGGTCGATCGGGTAGGTGGTACCGGCCAGCGCGGCGCTGCCCAGGGGCATGCGGTTGGTGCGCTTGCGGCAGTCGACCAGGCGTTCGTAATCGCGGCTGAGCATTTCGAACCAGGCCAGCATGTGGTGCCCGAAGGTCACCGGTTGCGCGGTCTGCAGGTGCGTGAAGCCCGGCATGATGCTTTCGGCCTCGCGTTCGGCCTGCTCCAGCAAGCCTTTTTGCAGGCGGGTGATTTCGGCCAGGATCAGGTCGATCTCGTCGCGCAGCCACAGGCGGATGTCGGTGGCGACCTGGTCGTTGCGGCTGCGGCCGGTGTGCAGCTTCTTGCCGGTCACGCCGATGCGATCGGTCAGGCGCGCTTCGATGTTCATGTGCACGTCTTCGAGGTCGACGCGCCAGTCGAACTGGCCGGCCTCGATTTCAGCCTGGATGGTCTTGAGGCCGTCGATGATGCTGTCGCGCTCGGCATCGGTCAGCACGCCGACCTTGGCCAGCATGGTGGCGTGGGCGATCGAGCCCATGATGTCGTGGCGATACAGGCGCTGGTCGAAGTTGACGGAGGCGGTGAAGCGGGCGACGAAGGCGTCGACGGGTTCACTGAAGCGGCCGCCCCAGGACTGATTGGTCTTGTCAGTGCTCATGAATTCGCTCGTGATCGGCTGTGGAAAAAGTAGCGGTTGAAGGCTGCGGCGGATGATAACAGGGTTGCCAGGGCTGGCGCTGACACTGGTCGGCAGGTTTTTTACCCGTGGGCCGGGCGTTCGGACCCGGTTTTGCGCGCAACGATATTTTCCGATTGAGCAATATCGTCGTGGCAACCGTCTACAGTGGACGATAGGTGTTTGCTTTTTTTCATTCATGGCGAATCTGCCGAATCAACCAGGGGGTGCTCAATATTGGTCAAATCGAAAACGAACAATCCCTACGGCGACGCCGTGCGACAACAGGCCTCGAGCATCGGTAGGCAAGCGCTGGTAAAGATAGGCGACCGCCTCGCGGCACTTTTTGGCCCTCGGGCGAGTCTTAGCGTGGATCGCGGTGACGGATGTCACTTCCCCTGTCTACGCTATCCTTGTGCGAGACTCACGCAGGAATCCAGCGCAATATGAATGTCCTGATCGTTGATGACGAACCACTGGCCCGCGAGCGCCTGAGCCGAATGGTTGGCGAGCTCGAGGGTTACAGTGTCCTGGAGCCGAGCGCCACCAATGGCGAAGAGGCATTGGCCCTTATCGACAGCCACAAGCCGGATATCGTGCTGCTCGACATTCGCATGCCTGGCCTGGATGGCCTGCAGGTCGCGGCGAAGTTGTGCGAACGAGAGTCGCCGCCTGCGGTGGTGTTCTGCAGCACCCGGGACGATTTTCCGCCCGAGGTCCTGCAGGCCAGCGCCGTCGGCCATCTGGTCAAGCCGGTGGCGTCCGAGGCCTTGCCCGATGCCTTGCGCAAGGCCGAGCGACCCAACCGGGTGCAACTGGCGGCGCTGACCCGCCCGGCAGCGGAAAGTGGCAGCGGCCCGCGCAGCCACATCAGCGCGCGCACCCGCAAAGGCATTGAGTTGATCCCGTTGAACCAGGTGGTCTACTTCATTGCCGATCACAAGTACGTGACCTTGCGCCACGAGAGTGGCGAGGTGTTGCTGGACGAGCCACTCAAGGCCCTTGAGGACGAGTTCGGCGAACGCTTTGTTCGTATCCACCGCAATGCCCTGGTGGCCCGCGAGCGGATCGAGCGTTTGCAACGCACGCCCCTGGGGCATTTCCAGCTTTTCCTCAAAGGCCTCAACGGTGATGCGCTGATCGTCAGCCGACGACACGTGGCCGGCGTGCGCAAGATGATGCAGCAGCTTTAGCCCGGTTCGCGGGGGCGTTCCAGACATTCCTTTCCCAGGACAATGACGGCCAGGGAGGCCTTGGGGTCGTGATTCAAATCAAAGCGGTTCTGGCTGAACTGTTATTATCTGCCGTATCTTTTAAGTACGGATTGATCCATGTCCCCTCGCGAGATCCGCATCGCCACCCGTAAAAGTGCCCTGGCCCTCTGGCAGGCCGAATACGTCAAAGCCCGCCTGGAAGCCGCCCATCCCGGGCTGGTCGTGACCCTGGTGCCCATGGTCAGTCGCGGCGACAAGCTGCTCGACTCCCCCCTGTCGAAGATTGGCGGCAAGGGCCTGTTCGTCAAGGAACTGGAAACCGCGTTGCTGGACAACGAAGCCGACATCGCCGTGCACTCGATGAAAGACGTGCCCATGGACTTCCCCGAAGGCCTGGGCCTGTTTTGCATCTGCGAGCGGGAAGACCCGCGCGATGCATTCGTTTCCAACACGTTCGCCAGCCTCGAGGCATTGCCTGCCGGCAGTGTGGTGGGCACCTCCAGCCTGCGTCGCCAGGCACAATTGCTGACGCGCCGCCCGGACCTGCAGATCCGTTTCCTGCGTGGCAACGTGAACACGCGTCTGGCCAAGCTCGACGCCGGCGAGTACGACGCGATCATCCTCGCCGCCGCCGGCCTGATCCGCCTGGGTTTCGAAGACCGTATCACCTCGGCCATCAGCGTCGACGACAGCCTGCCAGCAGGTGGGCAGGGCGCCGTGGGCATCGAGTGCCGCAGCGCCGACAGCGACATCCATGCCTTGCTGGCGCCGTTGCACCATGAAGACACCGCCACCCGGGTATTCGCCGAGCGCGCCCTCAACAAGCATCTGAACGGCGGTTGCCAGGTGCCGATCGCTTGTTACGCCGTGTTGGAAGGCGAGCAGGTCTGGTTGCGTGGCCTGGTGGGCGATCCCAATGGCGGCCGGTTGCTCAGTGCCGAGGCCCGGGCGCCGCATCGCGATGCCGAGGCGCTGGGCGTGCGCGTGGCCGAAGACCTGCTGAGCCAGGGCGCCGCCGACATTCTCAAGGCGGTCTACGGCGAGGCGGGCCACGCGTGACGGGGTGGCGGCTGCTGCTCACACGGCCGCAGGATGAGTCGTCGGCCTTGGCGGCTGTCCTGGCTGATGCCGGTATCTTCAGCAGCAGCCTGCCGTTGCTGGCGATCGAGCCGATCCCGCTGTCGGATGCGGGGCGGGCGATGCTCCAATCCCTGGACCAATACTGTGCCGTGATCGTGGTCAGCAAGCCCGCCGCCCGCCTGTGCATCGAACAACTGCGCCTGCTCTGGCCCGAGCCGCCCGATCAGCCGTGGTTCAGCGTGGGGGCGGCCACCGGGCAGATTCTCGCCGACGCCGGCCTCACGGTGTTTTATCCCGACAACGGTGACGACAGCGAAGCCTTGCTCGAACTTCCCGCGTTGCGCCAGGCTGTCAGCCGGCCCGATCCGCGGGTCTTGATCGTGCGTGGCGAAGGCGGGCGCGGCTTGCTGGCAGAGCGTTTGCGCGAGCAAGGTGCTAGTGTCGATTACCTGGAGTTGTACCGACGCGACATTCCTCATTACGCCGAAGGTGAGCTGTCGGCGCGGGTTGAAGCGGAACGCTTGAACGCACTGGTGGTCAGCAGTGGGCAGGGCCTGGAGCATCTGCAGCGGTTGGCCGGCGATGCCTGGCCGACGCTGGCGCGGCTACCGTTGTTTGTGCCAAGCCCAAGGGTTGCCGAGATGGCGCGTGCCGCCGGGACCCGAACAGTTGTGGATTGCCGTGGCGCCAGCGCCGCGGCTTTGCTGGCGGCGTTACGGGAACACTCCGTGCCGTTTTCTAATGCGAAGGATGGATACGTGAGCGAAACAGCCTTGCCAAAAGCAGATCAAGACCAGCCGGTGCTCGACGCGCCGGTTGAAACCCCGGCCCCGGTGGCGCCGCGTCGCGGCAACGGGCTGGCTATTTTTGCCTTGTTGCTCGGGGCCGCCGGCGTAGCGGTTGGCGGCTGGGGTGTGTGGCAGGTGCGTCACCTGCAAACCAACAACCAGCAACAGTCCGCCCAGGTCCAGGCGCTGAACGACCAGGCCCAGACCCTCAAGCTCAATGAGCAGCGCCTGACCGAGCGCCTGGCCCAGTTGCCTGGCGCCGAAGAGCTGGAGGAACGTCGTCGCCTGGTAGCCCAGCTGCAAGGTGACCAGCAGCACCTGAGCCAGCGCCTGGAAACCGTGCTCGGTGCCAGCCGCAAGGACTGGCGCCTGGCCGAGGCCGAGCATTTGCTGCGCCTGGCCAGCTTGCGTCTTTCCGCCTTGCAGGACATCAGCAGCGCCCAGGCGCTGGTCCAGGGCGCCGACGAAATCCTGCGCGAACAGGATGACCCCGGTTCGTTCGCCGCCCGCGAACAACTGGCCAAGACCTTGGCCGCGTTGCGCAGCACCGAGCAGCCGGATCGCACCGGACTGTTCCTGCAACTGGGCGCCCTGCGAGACCAGGTGCTGCAGCTCAGCGAGCTGGCGCCGGAATACAAGGATCGCGGCGAGTCCCTGCTGGGCCTGACGGCCGATGGTGATGGTGCCAGCCGCTGGGCACAGTGGTGGGACCAGATCTCGCGTTACATCCGCATCGACTTCAACGCCGATGAGAACGTCCGTCCGCTCCTGGCCGGGCAAAGCCTGATGCAGGTGCGCCTGGCCTTGAGCCTGGCGCTGGAGCAGGCCCAATGGGCGGCCCTCAATGGGCAGGCGCCGGTGTACACCCAGGCCCTGACCGAGGCGCGGGACGTGCTGAAAAACAACTTCAACCAGGACAACCCCCAGATCAAGATCATGCTCGAACGCGTGGCCGAGCTGTCCAACCAGCCGGTGACCGTGGTCACGCCGGACCTGACGGGTACCCTGAGCAGCGTCCAGGCCTATCTTGAGCGGCGCAACCTCAATGCCGAAGAGTCGGTCAAGCCGCTGCCCAAGGCGGGCGCCCAGGAGGCCACGCCATGAAGCGCCTCTACGTGATTGTGTTCGTGGTCATCGCCGTCGCCGCTTTGCTGGGCGTGGCCATCGCGGAGCATTCGGGTTACGTACTGGTGGCGTACAAAAACTTCCGTTACGAAGCCGGCCTGTGGGTCACCCTGGCGCTGGTGGCGGTGTTCTGGCTGCTGTGGCGCGCGGTGGTTGCGTTGATCGGGCTGGTGACCACCTCCAGCGGCGTGGTCAACCCGTGGTCGCGCCGCAACCGCAGCCGACGTGTGCAAGTGGCGATCGAGCACGGCCAGTTGGACCTGGCCGAAGGTCGCTGGGCCAGTGCCCAACGGCACTTGCACCGCGCCGCCGAAGCCGAGCGCCAACCCCTGTTGTATTACCTCGGTGCGGCCCGCGCGGCCAATGAACAAGGGCTTTACGAGCAGAGCGACAGCCTGCTGGAGCGCGCCCTGGAGCGCCAGCCCCAGGCGGAACTGGCCATTGCCCTGACTCACGCGCAGTTGCAGACCGACCGGGGCGACACCGAGGGGGCGCTGGAGACGCTGCAAGCCATGCACGAACGCCATCCACATAACATCCAGGTGCTGCGCCAGTTGCAACGGCTGCATCAGCAGCGCGGCGACTGGTCGGCGGTGATCCGGCTGCTGCCCGAGCTGCGCAAGGACAAGGTCTTGCCTGCCGCCGAACTGGCTGAGCTGGAGCGTCGGGCGTGGGGCGAGAACCTCACCCTGGCGGCCCACCGCGAAGAGGATGGCAGCGTCGGCTTGCAATCGTTGAACCGGGCCTGGCAACAATTGACCTCCGCCCAGCGCCAGGAGCCGGCGCTGGTGCTGGCGTATGCCGAGCAGTTGCGGCAATTGGGAGCGCAGATCGAAGCCGAAGAGGCGCTGCGCATCGCGCTCAAGCGCCACTACGACAGCCATCTCGCGCGCCTGTACGGGCTGGTCCGCGGCAGTGATCCGGTCCGGCAACTGCAAACGGCCGAAGGCTGGCTCAAGGACCATCCGGCCGATCCGAGCCTGCTGCTGACCCTGGGGCGTCTCTGCCTGCAGAACAGCTTGTGGGGCAAGGCCCGGGATTACCTGGAAAGCAGCCTGCGGATCCAGCGCAATCCCGAAGCCTGCGCAGAGTTGGCGCGCCTGTTGGCGCAGTTGGGCGACGCCGAGCGCAGCAATCAGTTGTTCCAGGAAGGACTGGGCTTGCTCGATGAGCGCCTGCTGGCGGCGCCGCTGCCGGTGTCGGCGCAGGTGCTGTCGACGTGAGCATGGCCTGAGTCATCGTGGCGAGGGCGCCGCTCCCTCGCCACGGCTTTTATTGCGTTACAAGCGATGATCAGCCATCGCTTGGAGGGCTTTTGTCAGTGCCCTTAGCAAAGTCCTACAGCGAGCTGTAATAAGTCCCTTTGTCTCTGTCGGGAATTCCCTACATCCCTGGTGAAGTGTCTGCGCGAGCCTGCCTTGAAAGGCCCGAGGGCTTTCCTCTACCGTAACGACTTGTCTCTTCTGCTACGGAACCGCCATGTTTTTGGCTTGCTCGCGCTTCTTGTTTCTCATGGCTTCCATCGCCGCGGCCCTGGCGCTGGGCATTGCCAGTTACCTGGAATATTCGGTCGGCCTGACGCCGTGCAGCCTGTGTGTCTTGCAGCGGGTGTGCCTGCTGTTGTTGCTGGTGAACAGCCTCGTGGCCTGCGTGCACGGCCCGGGGCGTTCGGGCAGCATCGTCTATGGGGCGTTGGGGTGGGTGTTCGCGTCGGGGGGGATGACGCTGGCCTGGCATCAGGTCCTGATGCAGAGTCGTTCGGTCCAGTCGGTGGCTGATTGCGTCACCCCCATGACCGGGGTGCAATCCTGGTGGTGTGCGTTGCGCCGGGTGCTCGATGGGGTGGTCGATTGCGCGAACATCACCTGGACGCTGTTCGACCTGAGCATCCCCGAATGGAGCTTGCTGTTCTTTCTCGCCGTGTCCGTCGCAATGACCTATCTGCTGCTGCGCCTTGCCTGGAGTGCTCTGGCACGACCACTCGGCGGCGATACGTCGCAGTGGGCCCGGGTGCTGGATTAAACACTTGTATGAACTTTATCGCCTGCGTACCTTGAAGCGGTAGTCGTGCGGGCATAATCTGGCCCGCACGTGTCATCGGAATCGTGTCACTCGAACATGTTGTGTCTGGCTTGTCCCTGGTTATCCAGGTGTGCGCAGGCTGCGAGGGGCATGACTCACAAGGGAAGAAATCACCATGCTCGAAAGTTGTCAGAATGCTCAGGAACGCTGGGGTGGGGTGCATCTGCTGATCGATCGCTGGTTGCAGGAGCGTCACGAACTGGTGCGGGCCTATGACGTCCTCGGCGACAAGCCTGAAGCGCTGAGCGAAAGCCGCAAGCCCTTGCAGGAGTTCTGCGGTGTGCTGGTCGACTATGTATCGGCCGGTCATTTCGAGATCTACGAACAACTGACGGGCGAGGCCAAGGCCTTCAACGACAAGCGTGGCCTGGAGCTCGCCGAGCAGATCTACCCGCGCATCGACGTCATCACCGAGAAGCTGCTGGCGTTCAACGACCTGTGCGATGAAGGCAAGTGCGTGGCTGAGAAATTCAAGGAGTTGGGCGGCTTGCTGCACGAGCGTTTCGAGCTGGAAGACTGCCTGATCGAAGTGCTGCACAACGCACACAAGGAAGAAGCCGCAGTCCAGGCCTGAAGGTTTGCAGGCATGAAAAAACGGTGCGCGTGGCGCACCGTTTTTCGTTTGGGCGACCTTAGCCCGTCGCGCCGAGCAGTTCGATTTCAAACACCAGCGGCGTGAACGGCGGGATCACATCCCCGGCACCTTCGGCGCCATAGGCCAGGGTCGAAGGAATCACCAGGCGCCACTTCGCGCCGACCGGCATCTGCGGCAATGCGCTGCGCCAGCCGTCAATCACACTGTCGAGATTGAACCACTGGGCCTGGTGATTGGCGTCGAATACGGTGCCGTCCGGCAACCGCCCGATGTACAACACCTGGACCTTGCCATGGGGGCCTGCCTTCGCACCTTTGCCTGGCTTGAGCTCCGTCAGCAGGATGCCGTCCGCGAGTTGCTGGACGCCGGGTCGGTTCTTTTCTTCGTTGAGAAATGTCTGCTCCGTCTTCAACGCCTTCGCGTCCTGAGGTGGCAGCGACTGCGCTGTCAGTTGCGCTTGATGCGCGGCCAGGATCTGTTCGATGCGTTCATCCCTGAGGGCCAGCGGCTTGCCCAGGTAAGCCTGTTGCAGGCCTTCGACCAAGGCCTGGATCTGCAGGTCGGGCACGTCCTGGCGAAGGCGTTCACCCAGGCTCGCGCCCAGGCTGTAGGCCAGGTCGTGGGCATCGTTTGCGTTGGTTTTGTCAGCGGCCTGGGCCATGGAGCCAAGCATGCACAGGGACAGGAACAGGTGACGCAACATGGGGGATCTCCGGCCTCGAATCGAGGGATTATGCCAGTGCCGACAGGTGCAGAGGTGGGTTGCCCTGGCGCGGATGAAGAAGATTTTTCGTACCTTGCAACGCAACCTCTTGTGTACTGTCAACATGCCCTAGCGGCGGTTGCAGCAGAGGTCTAGTATGAGCCGCACTCACGTCAGTCAGGAGGTAAACCATGTCGGCCACCAAGAAGCCTGTAAACACTCCGTTGCACTTGCTCCAACAACTCTCGGGCAGCTTGCTCGAGCATCTGGAAAATGCCTGCTCCCAAGCGATGGCTGATGCTGAAAAACTGCTCGCCAAATTGGAAAAACAACGCGGCAAGGCGCAGGAAAAACTGCACAAGTCGCGCACCAAACTGCAAGACGCCGCCACCGCCGGCAAGGCCAAGGCACAAGCCAAGGCCAAGGACGGCGTGAAAGAACTCGAAGACCTGCTCGACGCCTTGAAGGATCGTCAGTCCGAAACCCGCGCCTACATTCTCCAACTCAAACGCGATGCCCAGGAAAGCCTGAAACTGGCCCAGGGCGTAGGTCGCGTGCAAGAGGCTGCGGGCAAGGCGCTGACACTGCGTGCCGCCAAGCCTGCTGCTGTATCGGCCAAGAAGCCGGCGGCTAAACCTGCCGCGGCAAAAACGCCCGCCAAGGTAGCGGCCAAGCCTGCTGTGAAAGCACCCGCCAAGACCGCGAGCAAGCCAGCGGCCAAACCCGTCGCTGCCAGCGCTGCAAAACCTGCGGCCAAAAAGCCAGTCGTTAAAGCGGCCGCCAAACCGGCTGCAAAAACCGCGGCCGCCAAGCCTGTCGCGGCCAAGCCTGCGGTAAAACCGGCGGCTAAACCGGCTGCCAAGCCTGCCGCAAAAACCGCAGCTGCCAAACCCGCTGCGACGAAAACCACCGCTGCAAAACCGGCCGCTAAACCTGTCGCCAAGCCGGCGGCAAAACCCGCTGCCAAAACAGCCGCCGCGAAACCCGCCGCCAAACCAGCAGCCACCAAAACAGTGGCGGCCAAACCCGCTGCAGCCAAGCCGGCCGTAAAACCCGCCGCCAAGCCTGCCGCGACCAAGGCACCTGCCAAAGCGGCGGCCAAACCTGCTGCCAAGCCAGCGGCCGCCAAGCCAGCTGCTGCGAAGCCTACTGCTGCCAAGCCAGCAGCCAAACCCACCGTGAAAAAACCAGCGGCCGCGAAACCGTCGGCTGCGCCTGCCGCCAAACCGGCCACCGCCGCGCCTGCTCCGGCAGCGTCCCCTGCGCCAACCGCCAGCACTCCAGCGCCGGCAGTCAGCCCGTCCGCTTCCGTGGCGCCGAGCACCAGCACCCCAACCAGCGCTTCCTAAGTGCCGGACACCACGACGCGCAGCTGATGCAGCGCGTCGTGGTGCGCGGGTTCGACACTCGCCGCCAGCGCTTGCAGCCATTGGGCTGAACCCTCGTGCTGTGCCGGTGGCCAATCCTTGGCCGCCGCTTCCAATCGTTCCAATAACCGCCGCTCGGCCTCCAGCTCCAGCCGCTTGACCTGTTCGCGCAGGTTGTCGAGCGCCGGGTCTTGCTGGGCCATGGTTTTCCATTGCCGGCGAAGGCTGCGAAGGGGCCTGACCACCTCGGCGTCCCAGGCCTCGGCCAACGGTCTAAGCGTGTGCAGTCGGGGTTCGCTGCAGGGCACGCCGCGCTGGTCCAGCCACAGGCTGCACAGCAGCAGGCACACGTTGATGCCGGCCTCTTGCGATGCCAGGCAGGCGGCTTCCACGCCGGGCTTGGCATAGAGGTCCAGGGAGAAACGCCAAAGGTCAGGGGACATCGTGCTACTCGCGCCAGTTGCGAGCGAAGCTGGTAGACTCCGCCGCCATTATGATCCGACTTCAGAACCTGACTTTACAGCGTGGCCCGCAACGTCTGCTAGAAGACGCCGAGCTGACCCTGCACGCCGGCCACAAAGCCGGCCTCATCGGTGCCAACGGCGCCGGCAAATCGAGCCTGTTCGCCTTGCTGCGCGGCGAGCTGCACCCGGACTCGGGCGATTGCATGCTGCCGGCCGATTGGCGTATCGCCCACATGCGCCAGGAGGTCGATACCCTCGAGCGGCTGGCGGTGGACTACGTGCTCGATGGCGACCTGCGCCTGCGTCAGGTTCAACGCGACCTGGCGGCGGCGGAGGCGGCCCACGACGGCGCCGCCCAGGCCCGCCTGCACTCGGAACTCGACAGCGCCGACGGCTACACCGCCGACGCTCGCGCGCGCAAATTGCTCGCCGGGCTGGGGTTCACCAATGAGCAGATGGACCGCCAGGTCGGCGATTTCTCCGGCGGTTGGCGGATGCGCCTCAACCTGGCCCAGGCCCTGATGTGCCCCTCGGATCTTTTGTTGCTCGATGAACCGACCAACCACTTGGACCTCGACGCCATCATCTGGCTCGAAGACTGGCTCAAGGGTTATCCGGGCACGCTGCTGCTGATTTCCCACGACCGCGATTTCCTCGATGCCGTGGTCGATCACGTCGCCCATGTCGATCAGCGCAAGCTGACCTTGTACCGTGGCGGCTACAGCGCCTTCGAGCGCGCCCGCGCCGAGCGCCTGGCCCAGCAACAGCAGGCCTATGAGAAGCAGCAGGCGCAGCGTGCGCACATGGAAAGCTACATCGCCCGCTTCAAGGCCCAGGCCACCAAGGCCCGCCAGGCCCAGAGCCGGATCAAGGCGCTGGAACGGATGGAGGAGCTGTCGGCGGCCCACGTGGATTCGCCGTTCGACTTTGTCTTCCGCGAGTCGACAAAAATCTCCAGCCCGCTGATCGACCTGTCCGACGCACGCCTGGGCTACGGCGACAAGACCGTGCTGGAGAAGGTCAAGCTGCAACTGACCCCCGGTGCGCGGATTGGCCTGCTGGGGCCTAACGGCGCCGGCAAGTCGACCCTGATCAAGAACCTCTCCGGTGAACTCCAGCCGTTGGGCGGTCGCCTGACCCGTGGCGAGAACACCGTGGTCGGCTACTTCGCCCAGCATCAGCTCGATTCTCTCGATGCCAAGGCCAGCCCGCTGCTGCACCTGCAACGCCTGGCGCCGACCGAGCGCGAGCAGACCCTGCGCGATTTCCTCGGTGGCTTCGATTTCCGTGGCGCGCGCATCGATGAGCCGGTGCTGAATTTCTCCGGTGGTGAAAAGGCTCGCCTGGCGTTGGCGCTGATCGCCTGGGGCCGGCCCAACCTGTTGCTGCTCGACGAACCGACCAACCACCTGGACTTGGAAATGCGCCTGGCCCTGACCATGGCCTTGCAGGAATTCAGTGGCGCCGTGCTGGTGGTGTCCCACGACCGACATCTGCTCAAGAGCACCACAGACAACTTCTTCCTGGTGGCCGACGGCAAGGTCGAGGAATTCGACGGCGATCTGGAGGATTACGCACGTTGGCTGGTGGACTATCGCCAGCGCAACGCACCGGTCAGCACCACGCCGGTCAACCCGGACAAGACCGACAAAAAAGCCCAGCGCCAGGCCGCAGCCGCCTTGCGCCAGCAATTGGCGCCCCACAAGCGCGAGGCCGACAAGCTCGAGGCCGAACTGGGCAAGCTGCATGAAAAGCTGCAGAAAATCGAAACCAGCCTGGGTGACAGCGGTCTCTACGAGGCGGCGCGCAAAGATGAGTTGCGTGACCTGCTGGCCGAACAGGCCAAGCTGAAAGTTCGAGAAGCGGAGCTGGAGGAAGCCTGGATGCAAGCCCTGGAAGTGCTGGAAAACCTGCAAGCGGAGCTGGAGGCGTTGTCCTGATGGAAGCCCTGGCGTTGCCTGTTCCCGTGATGTGGATCGAGCCGATCTGGCTCGGTGTGCAAGTCCTGCTGATCCTGCTGGTCGGTTACTTTGCCCAGCGCTTCGTGGCGCGCGCCCTCACGCGCCTGGGCGAGCGCTATCCCTTCCCGCCGCAGTTGCTGATCATCCTGCGGGGTGTGCTGCGCTGGCTGATCATGGGCAGTGCGGTGTTGATCGTGCTGGAGCGCCTGGGTGTTTCGGCCACGGTGCTGTGGACCGCCCTGTCGGGCTTCGTCGCGGTGGCGGCGGTGGCGTTCTTCGCCATCTGGAGTGTGCTGTCGAACCTGCTCTGCGCCGTGCTGATCTACACCGTCGGCCCGTTTCGCCTGGGGGACGTGGTGGAGTTGGTGGAGGCCACCGACAAGCCCGGCATCAAGGGGCGGGTGGTGGCGATCAACCTGCTCTACACCACGCTGATCGAGCCTGAGGAGCTCGGCACCGGCAGCTCCATGGTGCAAGTGCCCAACAGTCTGTTCTTCCAGCGTTCGGTCCGGCGCTGGCGTGGCAGCGAGGCATTCCCGGTCGGCGGTTTCGTCGAGTAGGGCGGTCTTCGCAGTCCCCCTTCAACCCGAGCAGAAAAAAACAGTGGTCAACCGTGCAGCGGCGCATTAGCGTATTCGTTTCGACGAATTCGAGCCGAGGTGTGCAATGGTGCTGGAAACATGGTTGGCGTTTTTCGCCGCCTGCTGGGTGATCAGTCTTTCGCCGGGTGCCGGTGCCATTGCATCGATGTCCAGCGGCCTGCAATACGGTTTCTGGCGTGGCTACTGGAATGCCCTGGGCCTGCAACTGGGCCTGGCACTGCAGATCGCCATCGTTGCCGCCGGCGTGGGGGCGATCCTCACCGCCTCGGCCACGGCGTTCTATGCGATCAAATGGTTTGGCGTGGCGTACCTGGTCTACCTGGGCATCAAGCAGTGGCGGGCCATTCCCAGCGACATCAGCGATGACGCGGCCGTGCGGCCGATCGGCAAACCCATGGCGCTGGTGTTTCGCGGTTTCCTGGTCAACATCAGCAACCCCAAGGCGCTGGTGTTCATGCTGGCGGTACTGCCGCAGTTCATCGACCCCCACGCACCCCTGATCCAGCAATACCTGATCCTGGGCACGACCATGATCTGCGTCGACCTGATCGTCATGGCCGGCTACACCGGGTTGGCGTCGAAGGTCTTGCGTCTGTTGCGCACCCCGAAACAGCAACGGCGGATGAACCGTACGTTTGCCGGGCTGTTCATTGGCGCGGCAGGGTTGCTGGCGACGATTCGCAAGGCGGCGGTGTAATCCGTTCTATCGGAAAAGGCACTGGAGACACGGCGGACCTGTGGCGAGGGAGCTTGCTCCCGCTGGGCTGCGCAGCAGCCCCAAAAGCCTGCGGTCGCTACGCCCGAGGCGTCGGACGACCGAGCGGGAGCAAGCTCCCTCGCCACAGAAACATCATCCATTGGCGCTAAGACTTAGCGCAGGATCACCGGCGCCGTATCCCGTGGCAGGTTGTTACGCTGCGCGGGCTCGCGGGGTTGTTCGTAGCTCGGGCCGCCGAGCTGTTCGCTCATTTGCCGCGCCACGTCTTCCCCCAGGGCCTTGGACACTTCACGCACGACCCGCGGGCGGTTGAGGCTGATGTGCACGTCCCGGTGGTTCAGCAGCTTGGTGTCCTGGCCTTCGCCCATGGCGGTGAACGCCGAGGTGATTTCGAACGTCTTGGTGTTGATCAGGCTGAAGTCCGCCACCAGGGTCAACGCCAGCACCGCCGAGTAACTGTTGGTGTTCGCCAGCTCGTTGATGTCGCGGGTGAAGTCGATGTCCGACACCGTGCCGAACAATACGTAGTCGGCCCCCTTGAAGTTCCCGGCCTTGATTCGCTTGATGACGTCATAGACGTCGCCCTTGGACGAGGCGGTGTACGGCGTGCCCTGCACCAGCTGGAACATCCCGCTGCGCAGGATCTCGCCCTTGATGTCGCCGGTGAACTTGCGCAATTCACCCTGCTCGATGTAGCTGCTGGTGGCTTCCATTTCGTCGTAGCTCGACGAAGCGCTGGCGCTGTAGGCGTTCGCCTGGAAGTTGCTCTGGGCCGAAACGGTGTGGATGTATTCCTCCACCCGCTCCTGGTACGCCAGGTCGGTGACGGCGACTTTCGGGGCCGCCTGCGCGGTGAACGCGCAGGCCAGGGCCATGATGCCAATCCATGTGCGCATGGCTTAACGCTCCGTGGTCTTGCGGATTTCTTTCTCGTCCATCCACTCGGCCAGACCGCTCTCGACGTCGATCAATTGCAGGCTGAACTTGTAGAAAACGTCCTTGTAGTCGCTGCTGCGCTTGACGATCGAGCTGATGGAGCCTTCGATGCGGTACTTGGCGGCGATCATGTTGCCGGTCTTGGCCACGGTGCTCTTCTTGTAGAGACCGCTCTGGTTCTGCAGCTTGAGCTGGTCGACCTGGCTGTCCATGGCGTTGTTGTCGCTGGCGAAACGCGCGGCCCCGGTCTTCATCAGCTGGGTCTTGATGCTGGTGGTGATTTCCCGCGTGTCGATGTATTCGCTGGTCTTGTTCTTCACGTCGTAGACCTGAACCACCGGACGGCCCTGCAGGACACCGGATTGGGCCAGGGAGCGGGTCATGGACTCGGCGATCATCTGCAGGTCGGTGGAGCCGAACTCGTTGGTGACGGTTTCCACGGCCTTGGTGTCGCCATAGCTGATGTTCTTGTTGCCCAGTACCGGCGAGTTGTTGGCGCAGCCGCTGACCAGCAGGACGGCGAGGGCGAGGGAGGAAATGCGTAGGAACATGTGGTGTGCTCTCAAATGTCGGCGTAATGGTTTTTGTGGCGAGGGGATTTATCCCCGCTGGCTGCGCAGCAGCCCGAAATAAACAGCTGGACACCCTCTGACAGGCTTACCGATGCGAGCGGTGGGGGCTGCTTCGCAGCCCGACGGGGATAAATCCCCTCGCCACAGAATCGGCATTGGCTCGACTGACAGAAACCGGCCTCAAGGCGTATTGATTTCCAACCGGAAGTCCACCGCCTTGGGCGTTGGCGCGATGGCCGGGAGGAACTTGGTCTGCTCGCCATACAGCGTCAGGGTCTTCCAGGTTTCTTCCTCGGCAATCGGAAAGCCTTCCGGCCCCAGCCAGGCAAAGCGGTAGTACATCGTCTTGTTGTTGTAGCTGGTGTTGCTCAGCTGCACATTGACGGTCATGTAGCCGTTTTCCCGGGCCACGCGCATGGCGCCGACCACGATGTTCTTGGTCTTGCCCATGGCCACGACCTTGCTGGCAGCGGTGCCCGGCTCCGGTGGCGGCGGGGTGGCGCAACCAGCCAGCAAGGCCAGGGCGCCGACGGCGATCAGTTTTAGACGCATGTGAACAAAGACTCCGTTCTTAAGGTTGTTTGAGGCTGGCGACCGCGCTCGGGGTGGCAGTCGGGATCACCTGGGCCGCCAGGCCGCCGGCGAAAACCTGGTTGCCCACCGCCCGCAGGCTGATGACCTGGTAGCGCTGATCCACGTTGACCTTGACCACCGAGCCGCCCACCGCACTTGGCAGGGTGACCTGGTGCTCGCCCTTCTTCAGGCGCAGGCGTACCACCTGGGTGTAGTCCGGCAGGGTGCGCCAGGTACGGGTGTCGGCGCCCTCGAGGATCGCCGAGGTGAGGCCCACGGCCAGGCCGGCCAGGGGGTTGGTGTCGTTGATCTGCTTTTGCGCCACGCCTTTGGTGATCGCACGCACGGTGGTGCGCAGGATGATGCCGGGCATATCGTCGCGCAGGGCGCGGCGGGACATGGCGGTGGTGCTGTTGAGTTGAGTCAGGTCCATCTGGCGGCCGTCGACGCCGATCTGGGCGAACGTCGCCGTGGAGGTATCGGGCTTGATCACCGGGAACGACAACGGCGTGATCACCAGGTTGCCGCTGATGGGCAGGGGCAGGGGAATGCGCACCGAGTCCCGGGACGGCGCCAGGCCGCTCTGCACCACGATCAGGACGTCGCTGTCGTCGGTCTTGGCGGCGGGCTTGTCAAGATTGAGCAGGGCCTGCTCCAGCAGCGGCGTGTTCGGGCGCAGTTCGGCGGCCTTGCGATAGCCCGGCGCAGCCAGGTCCTTTTCCCCCAGGGCTTCGTAGACGAAACCGGCCAGGTAATGGCTGAAGGCGCTCTGGTAGCTGTTTTTCAAGCTGACCACTTCCGGGGCGTCGAGGCTGGCCACCGGGTAGCCCTTGAGATCCTTGTACTCGGTCTTGACCCCTTGCTGCTCGGCTTCTTCCTCGCGCTTGAGGTACTCCTTGTCCCGCAGGTCGGCGATCACCGCTTCGCGCTCGTGGGTTTTCTTGATCTGGGTCCGTGCGCCGTCGAAGTCGTTCACGGCCAGCAGGTTCAGGGCCATCTGCGTGGTGAGCATGACTTTTTCGTAGTCGTAGCCTTCATAGCGGCGGACTTTGTCGTTGACCAGGAAACTGCCGAACTGCGCCACGTACTTGGCCGTGTCGAGTTTGACCGCGTCTTCCCACTGGCCAACCTGCTGGTCGGCACTGTTCCAGGCGGTCTGGCTGCCGGACAGGTCGCCCTTGGCCCGCAGCAGCTCACCTTTCTCGAAGTAATACAGCAGGTCTTTGTCTTGGCTGCTGTTGTTCTTTTCCAGCAGGGTCAGCGCTGCGTCGACATTGCCGGAAGCCAACTGCTGGTTGGTCTGGGCCAGTTCGCCATCGTAGTTGCGAAAGGCCGAGCAGCCGGACAACAAGGTCACCGCCCCGAGGGCGATCGAAAAAACGGCACGGGATGCCATGAACATTTCTTCCCTGAATAGCAGCCGGGGGTGTGCGGGTCGGGCTGGAACGATCCCACGGACAGGCGTCGCTGCGCTGTCGGTTCCTCATCAAGCGAGGAGCTCTTATGCCATCCAACGATAAGAAGGCGGCGGGATTATAAACGTGGCGCTTGGCTATGTAATGGCTTTTCAATTTCGAAATGCCGTTTTTGTGACATCACCTCCAAAGGGTGAATATCCGATGAAAATATGCCCCTAAATCACATCGGCCCTTGAGCCGAAGGCATTGGAAGTGAACAATGTGTTACTTCTTATTACCAATCGAGAGTCATTCATGACTGCCCCGCTTCGTTTCCTGGCCTGGCTCGCACTGCCGTTGCTTGCCCTGTGCAGCCCCTATCTGTTGGCCGACACCGTCGAAGGCGCCCCCCAGGCGCTGCATCTGCTGGATTACATCGGGGCGGATTATCCGGCGACGGTCGAGGCAGGCAAGGTCATCGACGAGGCCGAGTACCGTGAACAGCTGGAATTCACCCAGGCGCTGGAAGGGCTGATCGCCGGGCTGCCGGCCAAGCCGCAGAAGGCTGAGCTGACCCAGGGCATCGGCGCCCTGCGCAGTGCAATCACCCAGCGCCAGGAGGGCGCCGAAGTCGCCCGCCAGGCGCGGCAGTTGGGCGCGCGGCTGGCGGTGGCGTATGAGGTCAGCCAGGCGCCGGTGATCACCCCGGACCCGAGCCGTGGCGCGCCGCTGTATGCCCAGAATTGCTCGGTGTGCCACGGTGCCAACGGCGCCGGCGATGGCCCGGCCGGCGTCGGCCTCGAGCCACCGCCGGCCAACCTGCGCGATGGCCAGCGCCTGGATCGCCTGAGCCTCTATGCGATCTACAACACCCTCGGCATGGGCATCGAAGGCACCGACATGCCGGCCTTCGCCGATCAGCTCGACGACCGTCAACGCTGGGACCTGGCCACCTACATCGCCAGCTTCAGCGCCGACCCGGCCGCTGCCAAGGGCGAGCAGACCTACAACCTGGCCGACCTCGCCCGCCAGACCCCGGCCGAAGTCCTCGCCGCCCAGGGCCCAGCAGCGGCGGCCACCTTCCGAGCCCAGCGTGCGCAGCCCCCGCAGGTGCAACGCGGCCCGGCGCAGTTGCTCGACTACACCGCGGCGACCCTGGACAAAAGCATCGCGGCTTATCGTGCCGGTGACCATGACCAGGCCTATGACCTGTCGGTAGCGGCCTACCTGGAAGGTTTCGAGCTGGTGGAGAGCTCGCTGGATAACGTCGACGCCAATGTGCGCAAAGACACCGAGAAAGCCCTGATGGCCTACCGTCAGTCGCTGCAGGACGGTTTGCCGGTGGAGCAGGCTGCCCAGCGCCTGGATGCGGCCAAGGCGAAACTCAAGGCGTCCGCCGACCTGTTGGGCGGCGATGGCTTGAGTTGGTCGCTGAGCTATATCTCCGGGCTGTTGATCCTGCTGCGTGAAGGCCTGGAAGCGATTCTGGTACTGGCGGCGATCCTCGCGTTCCTGCGTAACACCGGCCAGCAATCGGCGGTGCGCAGCGTCAACATCGGCTGGGGCCTGGCGTTGCTGGCCGGCCTGGCAACCTGGGGGCTGGCCGCCTATGTGATCGACGTCAGCGGCGCCCAGCGTGAGTTGCTCGAAGGCGCCACCGCGTTGTTCGCCAGTGTGATGGTGTTGTGGCTGGGGGTGTGGATGCACGACCGGCGCCACGCGGCGGCCTGGCAGGACTACATCAAAAGCAGTCTGGTGGGGGGCGGCGGCCGGTTCGGTTTCGCGATCCTGGCGTTCTTCTCGGTCTATCGCGAACTGTTCGAAGTGATCCTGTTCTACGAAACCCTGTGGTTGCAGGCAGGTCCCGCCGGGCACAACGCGGTGTTAGCGGGTGGCGCGACAGCGCTGGTCCTGCTGGTCGGGTTGGCCTGGGTGATCCTGCGCGGCTCGGCGAAGTTGCCGCTGGCGCTGTTCTTCAGCATCAACGCCGCGTTGCTGTGCGCGCTGTCGGTGGTGTTCGCCGGCCATGGCGTGAAGGCGTTGCAGGAGGCTGGGATCTTCGGTACCCGTCCGGTGGCCTTCTTCGACTTCGACTGGCTGGGTATTCATGCCGATGCCTATTCGCTGGCCGCACAAGTGGTGGCGATCCTGGCGATCGTCGTGCTGTATGGCCGTAGCTGGGTGGCGGAGAAGCGCAAGGTGCAGGTGTCCTGATGCGCGTCTGGATCGACGCCGACGCTTGTCCCAGGGCGGCGAAGGACCTGGTGGTCAAGTTCGCCCTGAAGCGTCGGTTCGAGGTGGTGTTGGTGGCGGGTCAGCCGCAGATCAAGCCAGGCCTGGCCTGTGTGAAGCTGATCGTGGTGCCCAGTGGCCCCGACGCTGCGGACGACTATTTGGTGGAGCACGCCGCGCCGGGCGAACTGGTGATCTGCAGCGACGTGCCCCTGGCCGACCGATTGGTGAAGAAGGGCGTCGCGGCCCTTGATCCCCGCGGCAAGGCATTCGATGCCCAGAACATGGGGGAGCGGCTGGCGGTACGCAACCTGTTCACTGACCTGCGTGAACAGGGCCATGTCGGCGGCGGCCCGGCGGCGTACAGCGAGCGGGACAAGCAGGTATTCGCCAATGCGCTGGATCGGCTATTGACGCAATTGGCGCGTCAATCTTGAATCCTGCTCAGCGCCCCTGTGGGAGCTGGCCTGCTCGCCAAAGCGGTGTGTCAGCCAACGAATAGGCCGGCTGAACCGACGTCTTTGCGAGCAAGCCCGCTCCCACAGGGTCCAGGCTATCTCTGTGGGACTGGGCGGGGAGGTCAGGCGTCGTTTTCGTGGGTCAGTTCCAGCACCCGGTCTACCAGCTTGTTGATGCCCGAGGCCGCTTCGCTGATGTTCTTGGCCAACATGTAGGCCGGAGTGGTAACCAGTCTGCGGGCGGTGTCCTCGACGATGTCGGTGACGGCGCAGTCTTCGTGGGTGCCGCCCATCTTGGTCACGGCGGCGGCCGTGTCGGCGTCGGTGCCGATGGTGCAGAGCACGCCAGGGCCGTAGATTTTTGCTGCCAGGGCCGGCGAGATGCACATCAAACCGACCGGTTTACCGGCTTCGGCAAAGGCTTCGGCCAGGGCCAGCACTTGCGGCTGGACCGTGCACCCGGCGCCCTCGACGGCAAAGCTGGAGAGGTTCTTCGCCGCGCCGAAGCCGCCGGGCACGATCAACGCGTCGAAATCCTCGACGTTGGCCTCGCGCAGGTCCTTGACCTCGCCCCGGGCGATCCGCGCCGATTCCACCAGCACGTTGCGACTCTCGGGCATCTCTTCGCCCGTCAGGTGGTTGATCACATGCCGTTGGGCAATGTCGGGGGCGAAACATTGGACCTGGGCGCCGCGCTGGTCGAGGCGCAGCAAGGTGATCACGCTCTCGTGGATTTCGGCGCCGTCGTACACGCCACAGCCGGAAAGGATCACTGCAATTTTTTTGCTCATGGGTTTTTCTCCAGATTCATGGCGTTAAATGTCCACTAATTTGTCATTCGTTGCCATAGGGTTATCCGGCAGCTACACCTAATCTGCCGACTATCTCCCTGCTTCGCTTGCCCGGGTCGCATCATGAATTTCATTCTGTATGCCGTGCCGTTCTTCTTCGTCCTGATTGCCGTCGAATTGCTGGCCGATCGCTGGCGCGGGGTCAGCCACTACCGGGTCGCGGACGCGATCAACAGCCTGAGCACCGGCGTGCTGTCGACCACCACCGGCCTCCTGACCAAGGGCGTGGGCCTGGTGACCTACGCCTTTGCCTTGAAGCACCTGGCGATCTTCTCGTTGCCGGGCGACCAGGCCTGGACCTGGGTGTTCGCCTTCGTGCTCTACGACCTGTGCTACTACTGGCTGCACCGCATGGGCCATGAGCGCAACATCCTCTGGGCCGCCCACTCGGTGCATCACCAGAGCGAGGACTACAACTTGTCCACGGCGTTGCGCCAGACCAGCACCGGCTTCCTGCTGAGCTGGGTCTTCTACCTGCCGCTGGCGGTCGCCGGGGTGCCGCTGGGGGTGTTCGTCAGCGTTGCGGCATTGAATTTGCTGTACCAGTTCTGGGTCCACACCCAACACATTCCCAAGCTCGGCTGGCTGGAGTGGTGTTTCGTCACGCCGTCCAATCATCGCGCCCACCATGCACAGAACCCTCTCTACATGGATCGCAACTACGGCGGGGTGTTCATTATTTGGGACCGTCTGTTCGGCACCTTCCAGGAAGAAGACGACAACGAGCCGGTGATCTTCGGCGTCACCACGCCATTGGCCAGCTGGAATCCGCTGTGGGCCAACCTGCAGTTTTACGCCCGGCTGTGGTCGGACGCTCGACGAGCCGGACGCTGGTGGGACAAGGTGCGGATCTGGTTCATGCCCACCGGTTGGCGGCCGGCGGACGTGGCGGCGAAGTACCCGCTGGCGAAGCCGGACCTGAGCCGTTTCGAGAAATTCGAGGTGCCGCTGGATGGGCGCCAGCAGTGGTACGTGGTGCTGCAATTCTGCGTCTACATTGCCTTGGGCAGTTATTTGATGAACCTGGAGACGCGTTTGCCGGTGGCCGCACTGGTGTTGGGCTGGGGCACGGTGGCGCTGGGTTTGTTCGTGCTGGGCGCGACCCTGGAGAATCGCCCGTGGGCGCTACGGCTGGAGTGCCTGCGGCTGGTGTCGAGCCTGCTGCTGGTGTGGCTGGCGCCGATGGCTGGGTTATGGCCGGCCAGCCCACTGGCCTGGGTCGGTGTGTTCAGTTACGGTCTGCTCAGCGGCATCGGCCTGTATGGCTGCCGGAGCCGATTCACTCGGTTGGCGTCGTAGGTTCAGCGGGCCGGCTCTGCGCCAGGCGTTCGGCTTCAAGGGTCTTTTTCGCCAGCCGCGCATTCTTGATGCGGCGACGCAGCCACAGGCAGAGGCCGAGGACCAACAAGGCGCCGAGTACCCACAACTCGTATTTCTTGATACTACCCAGCATGCCTTCGAGCACCGCGCCGAAGTGATACGCGGCGGCGGCCAGCGCCGTGGCCCAGATCGCCGCGCCGATGCCGTTGAGCAACAGGTAACGGCCCGGCGGATAGCCCGACAGGCCGATCGCCACCGGCATCACCGTGCGCAAGCCATAGACGAAGCGGAAGCTCAGGACCCAGATGTCCGGGTGCCGGCGGATGTGCTCCAGGGCGCGATCACCCATCAATTGCCAGCGCGGCTTGCGCGCCAACAGCTTGCGCCCGTGCTTGCGGCCCAGGAAATACCACAGCTGGTCACCGGCGTAGCTGCCGCAGAACGCCACGACCACCACGAGATTGATGTCCATGTAGCCGCGGAACGCCAGGAAACCAGCGAGCACGAGGATGGTTTCACCTTCGAAGAACGTGCCGATGAACAGGGCCAGGTAGCCGAAGTCATGTAGAAATTGCTGGAGCATTGTCTGGGTGCTGGCGAAATGAACGCGCAGCCTAACCCTTCAGACACATTCAGGAAAGTATCGAAATGTGTCTCGACGTGAACATTTCCTACAACGACAATAACTGCGACGACAGGTCACAGGTGCACACAACTGTCATACGTTCGTCATAATGGCCGCTTATAACTGTCACGCTCGCCCGTCAGCGGGCTCAGGAGTCTGCCGTGAGCTTTACCCCCGCCAATCGTCTGTTCCCTGCCACCCGCCTGCGTCGCAATCGCCGTGATGAGTTCTCTCGTCGGCTGGTGCGTGAAAACGTGCTGACCACCGACGACCTGATCCTGCCGGTGTTCGTGCTGGACGGTGAGAACCGTCGCGAAGCGGTGGCGTCGATGCCCGGCGTGGAGCGGCTGACCATCGACCTGCTGCTCGAAGCGGCTGCGACGTGGGTCGAACTGGGCATTCCGGCGCTGGCGCTGTTCCCGGTCACGCCCTCTGGCCTCAAGTCCCTGGACGCCGCCGAGGCGTGGAACCCGGACGGTATCGCCCAGCGCGCGACCCGTGCCCTGCGGGCCCGCTTCCCGGAGCTTGGGGTGATCACCGACGTGGCGCTGGACCCGTTCACCACCCACGGCCAGGATGGCATCCTCGACGAAGACGGTTATGTGCAGAACGACATCACCGTCGATGCACTGGTCAGGCAGGCGTTGTCCCACGCCGAGGCCGGTGCCCAGGTGGTCGCGCCGTCGGACATGATGGACGGACGGATCCAGGCGATTCGCGAAGCCCTCGAGGTGGCCGGCCACGTCAACGTGCGGATCATGGCCTATTCGGCCAAGTACGCCAGCGCCTATTACGGCCCGTTCCGCGACGCGGTCGGTTCGGCCCTGAACCTGGGTAAGGCCAACAAGGCCTCCTATCAGATGGACCCGGCCAACAGCCATGAAGCCCTGCACGAAGTCGCGGCCGACTTGTCAGAAGGGGCAGACATGGTCATGGTCAAGCCCGGCATGCCCTACCTCGACATTCTTTGCCGGGTCAAAGACGAATTCAAAGTGCCGACCTTTGTTTATCAGGTCAGCGGCGAGTACGCCATGCACATGGCCGCGATCCAGAACGGCTGGTTGAGCGAAGGGGTGATCCTCGAATCGCTGACCGCTTTCAAGCGCGCAGGCGCCGATGGCATCCTGACTTATTTCGCCGTGCGCGCCGCCCAATTGCTACGAGAGCAGAAATAGCCTCCCAGGAACTTGCGATGAATACCGAAGGACTCTCTGAAGTTGCCGTAAAAGACGCTCAACCGGTGGTCGAGCAAATCGCCGAGACACCACCGCAGATGGAGCCCGCTCCGCCTGCGGCCACCGAGCCCGCCCCGGCCCCGGCGATTGCGATCCCCAACCTGGATGACAGCAGCCTGTACATCCACCGCGAGCTGTCGCAACTGCAGTTCAACATCCGCGTGCTGGAGCAGGCGCTGGACGAGTCCTATCCATTGCTGGAGCGCTTGAAGTTCCTGCTGATCTTTTCCAGCAACCTGGATGAGTTCTTCGAGATCCGTGTCGCCGGCCTGAAGAAGCAGATCACGTTCGCCCGTGAACAGGCCGGTGCCGATGGCCTGCAGCCGCACCAGGCCCTGGCGCGTATCAGCGAGCTGGTCCACGGCCAGGTGGACCGCCAGTACGCGATTCTCAACGACATCCTGTTGCCGGAGCTGGAGAAACATCAGGTCCGCTTCATTCGTCGGCGCAACTGGAACACCAAGATCAAGACCTGGGTGCGCCGCTATTTCCGCGACGAGATCGCGCCGATCATCACCCCGATCGGCCTCGACCCGACGCACCCATTCCCGTTGCTGGTCAACAAGAGCCTGAACTTCATCGTCGAACTGGAAGGCATCGACGCCTTCGGTCGCGATTCCGGCCTGGCGATCATTCCGGCGCCGCGCCTGCTGCCACGTATCATCCGTGTACCGGAAGACGTGGGCGGGACGGGCGACAACTATGTGTTCCTGTCGTCGATGATCCACGCCCACGCCGATGACCTGTTCCAGGGCATGAAGGTGAAGGGTTGCTACCAGTTCCGCCTGACCCGCAACGCCGACCTGTCGGTGGACACCGAAGACGTCGAAGACCTGGCCCGCGCCTTGCGCGGCGAGCTGTTCTCCCGTCGCTACGGTGATGCGGTGCGCCTGGAGGTGGCCGACACGTGCCCGAAACACCTGTCCGATTACCTGCTCAAGCAGTTCAACCTGCACGAAACCGAGCTGTATCAGGTCAACGGCCCGGTCAACCTGACCCGGTTGTTCAGCATCACCGGTCTGGACAGCCACCCGGAACTGCAATACCTGCCGTTCACGCCGCAGATCCCGAAACTGCTGCAAAACAGCGAGAACATCTTCAGCGTGATCAGCAAGCAGGACATCCTGTTGCTGCACCCGTTCGAGTCGTTCACGCCGGTGGTCGACCTGCTGCGCCAGGCCGCCAAGGACCCGCACGTCCTGGCGGTGCGCCAGACCCTGTACCGCAGCGGCGCCAACTCGGAAATCGTCGACGCCCTGGTGGACGCGGCGCGCAACGGTAAGGAAGTCACCGCGGTGATCGAATTGCGCGCGCGCTTCGACGAAGAGTCCAACCTGCAACTGGCCAGCCGTCTGCAAGCGGCCGGTGCGGTGGTGATCTACGGCGTGGTCGGTTTCAAGACCCACGCCAAGATGATGCTCATCCTGCGCCGCGAAGCCGGGGAGATCGTGCGTTACGCTCACTTGGGCACCGGTAACTACCACGCCGCCAACGCCCGCTTGTACACCGACTACAGCCTGCTGACCTCGGACGATGCCTTGTGCGAGGACGTCGGCAAGTTGTTCAGCCAGTTGATCGGCATGGGCAAGACGCTGCGCATGAAGAAGTTGCTGCATGCGCCGTTCACCCTGAAGAAGGGCATGCTCGACATGATCACCCGGGAGACGCAGTTCGCCCTGGATGGCAAGCCGGCCCACATCATTGCCAAGTTCAACTCGCTGACCGATCCGAAGATCATCCGTGCGTTGTACAAGGCCAGCCAGTCCGGCGTGCGCATCGACCTGGTGGTGCGGGGCATGTGCTGCCTGCGGCCGGGCATCCCGGGGGTGTCCCATAACATCCATGTGCGCTCGATCATCGGGCGCTTCCTGGAGCACACGCGGGTGTTCTACTTCCTCAACGGAGGCGAGGAGCAGATGTTCCTGTCCAGTGCCGACTGGATGGAGCGCAACCTCGACAAGCGAGTCGAGACCTGCTTCCCGGTGGAGGGCAAGAAGCTCATCCTGCGGGTCAAGAAGGAGCTGGAAAGCTACCTCACCGACAACACCCACAGCTGGAGCCTGCAGTCGGACGGTCGCTACATCCGCAACACGCCAACCGGCAACCAGAACCCGCGCAGCGCCCAGGCGACGTTGCTGGAGCGCTTGAGCAGCCCGGTGTTGACGGTTAGCTAGAGGTTTTCTGGAAGGGGCAGGCTCAGCTTTTCGTGGCGAGGGAGCTTGCTTGTGGCGAGGGGATTTATCTGTGGCGAGGGGATTTATCCCCGTTGGGCTGCGCAGCAGCCCTAAAGCCTGAGTCTGCGGTACGTCAGATTCACCGAGGTCATTTCACCAGGGGCTGCTTCGCAGCCCAGCGGGGATAAATCCCCTCGCCACAGAGGTTCCCGTCGCCGCAGGATCAGTGGATGTTCAGCACAATCCCCACCCGGGTCAGCCACTCGGCTTCCTGGGCGAAGTCGGCTTGGGTCAGCTGGTTTTCTTCCAGCCAACCGTCGGGGAACATCACGTCCAGCTGATCGCCGTCGGCGCGCAGGGCCACCTGGGGCATGGCCTGGGTGCCGCGGATGTGGTGGAACAGGATCGCGAAGCGCAGCAGCACGCACAGGCGAATCAGCTTGATGCCGTCATCGCCGAACTCGGCAAACTTATCCTTGGGAATGTTGCGCCGGTGCCCACGCACCAGCAGCGCGAGCATCTGCTGGTCTTCCCGGGAGAAGCCCGCCAGGTCCGAGTGTTCGATCAGGTAGGCGCCGTGCTTGTGGTAGTGATAGTGGGCGATGTCCAGGCCCACTTCATGAACCTTGGCGGCCCAGCCCAGCAATTCGCGCCAGACGCCGTCGTTCAGGTCCCAGTCGTCAGCCACCTGGTCGAAGGCGTGCAGCGCCTTGCGTTCGACCCGCACGGCCTGTTCCTGGTCCACGTGGTAGCGCTCCATCAGCGAGCCCAGGGTGCGCTCGCGGACATCCTCATGGTGATGCCGTCCCAGCAGGTCGTAGAGTACGCCCTCGCGCAGGGCGCCCTCGCAGTGGTCCATGCGTTGCAGTTCCAGGGCATCGAAAATCGCTTCGAGAATCGCCAGGCCCGCCGGGAAAATCGCCCGACGGTCGGGCTTGATGCCTTCGAAATCGATCTTGTCCGACTCGCCGAGCTTGAACACCCGGCGCTTGAGCCAGGCCAGGCCCTCGGCATTGACCTCGCCTGCGCCATGGCCGCCGGCCTTGAGGGCCAGGCCAATGGCGCGGATGGTTCCGGAGGAGCCGATGGCCTCGTCCCAGGTCAGGCGGTGCAAGGCGTGTTCGATGCTCATGATTTCCAGGCGCGCCGCCGTGTAGGCCTGAGCATAGCGGGCCGGGGTGATCTTGCCGTCGCGGAAATACCGCTGGGTGTAGCTGACGCAGCCCATCTGCAGGCTCTCGCGCAGCAGCGGCTCGAAGCGTTGGCCGATGATGAATTCGGTACTGCCACCGCCGATGTCCGCCACCAGGCGCTTGCCCGGGGTGTCGGCGAGGGTATGGGAGACGCCCAGGTAGATCAGGCGGGCTTCCTCCCGGCCGGAAATGACTTCCACCGGATGGCCGAGGATCTCTTCGGCGCGGCGGATGAACTCGCCCCGGTTGCGCGCTTCGCGCAAGGCGTTGGTGCCGACGATCCGCACGGCGCCCAGGGGCATGCCGTTGATCAGTTGGGCAAAGCGCTTGAGGCAATCGAGCCCGCGCTGGATGGATTCTTCGCTCAGCTTGCGCTCTTCGTCGATGCCGGCGGCCAACTGGACCTTCTCGCCGAGCCGCTCAAGAATGCGGATTTCCCCGTTCTGGGCTTTGGCGACGACCATGTGGAAGCTGTTGGAGCCCAGGTCTATGGCAGCGATCAGGGACAGATTCTTGGCTTGGGATGGCGGCATGGGCAAAAAGTCTCGGTCGATAACCTTGCCATCCTGCCACGATCGACCGTCGCCGCCAACGGATGCTGCCGGGTTTCGGTGGGTGACAGTTTTCGCCGTTCGCAAGAAATTTACGTAGGAAAGTCTCATCTGTTTCATATGGGGTAGAGCTTTCCTACGATTGGCGATGATGTTTCCTGCTTATCTTTAAGGGTTTTTTTTCGATACTTTCGCCCGGCAATTTCGCCGTGATGCAGTTGTGGCCTCTTCTCAAATTCAGGATGAAACTCCACAAAATGTTTACATGTGGCTGGAATAAGGAAGTTCCGGGCGTTGCAGGATTGACATCAAGTTGATGATGTTTGAAGGAAGCGGAAATGAAAAATAGTTTTGCGTTGGCGGCAGTCGCTGTAATCGCTTTGGCCTGCACTTCCGTGCAAGCGGCTGATTTGCAGGTGACGGGCAATATTTCCCCGGGCAGTTGCTCTCTGAATATCCCTACTTTGGCTGTCGATTATGGGCGAATCAGTGCCAATGATCTGAGCCCCGTCAATTACACAAGGCTGGGCAAGTTGAGTACGCCGTTTAACATTACCTGTGACGGCCCGACCCTGGTGGGGTTGAGTGCTGCCGATAATCGGGCCGCCAGCAAAGAGCACATGGCAATGACGGTGATCGATCCCTGGTTAGCCTTGCCAATCAACTGCTTTGGGTTGGGCGCCAGCGCCGATGGTGGAAAAATCGGTGCCTTCAGCCTGCATGTTCGTAACTATTCCGTGGATGGGAGCACCGATTTCGAAACCATCTCGCAAGCGGGTAATACCTGGTTCGAGGCAGATGACATTATGCGGAGTAAACCTGATCGTATTCTCACTTGGTCGGCTATTGGGGCCAGAAGCCCGCACCTTCTGACAACGGTCACGGGTGAGTTCCAGATCGAAGCGGCAATCAACAATACGACTGAGCTTGTGGTGAGCGACGATCTCCAGATCGATGGAAATGCGACGCTAGAACTGACCTACATTTGACGTCAATGCCAGTCCCGCTTCCGGGGCTGGTTCTTTACAGGGTTTGCGTTGAAGCGTATTGCCCAAAGGGAACAGGGCTGGTCTACACCTGCTCCGATGCTGCATGAACGATGATGGCCACTAACGGGTGCGGCTGAGTTTCTGGCGGGCAACGGTTATCTATAAGATATTTATGTAGGAAAGTTTCTATGGTTTTGTAGTTGGTAGAAGTTTCCTACGATTCATGATGATGTTTCCTGCTTATCTTTAGGGGCTTTTTCCAGATACTTTCGCCCGGCAATTTCGCCGTGAAGTTAGTTGTTGCATCGTTGAAGTGTCGATGTTGCATGACTGACATCAAGCTGATGTGATTTTAAGGGAATTGATATGAAGAATAAGTTTGGACTGGCCGCAGTCGCTGTTCTCGTTCTGGCGTGCACTCATGCCCAGGCGGCTGATTTGCAAGTGACAGGTAGCATTGTTCCGGGCAGTTGCTCTCTGAATATTCCTACGACGGCTGTCGATTATGGGCGAATCAGCGTCAAGGACTTGAGCCCGGTCAATTACACAAAGTTGAGCAAGCTGAATACGGCATTCACCATCGTCTGTGACGGGCCGACGCTTGTCGGTTTGACCGCCAACGATAACCGGGCGGCTAGCAAAAAGCATGAAGCCATGGAGGTCATCGATCCAGGTCTTGCTTATCCACAAAATAGTTTCGGCCTGGGCGCGAACGCCGACGGCGAGAAAATTGGTGCCTTCAGCCTGCATGTTCGTAACTATTCCGTAGACGGGGACACGGACTTCAAGACGATCTTGTCCGCAGTGGGGTCAGGCGGCTGGATCAACGCTGGGAACTTTTTGCGCAGCGTGCCCAGTTACATGCTCTCGTGGTCTACGAGCAGTGCCACGACTCCCCACCTTTTGACAACAGTCTCCGGCGAGTTGGAAATCGAGGCGGCGATCAACAATACGACTGAACTGGTTGTGCGCGAAGACCTGCAAATAGATGGCAGTGCAACGCTGGAGTTGACTTACATCTGATGAAACGGCCAGCCCCGTTCCAGGGGCTGGCTCCTTGCAGGCACATGGGCTCTGCGCCGTCGATGGATGTGGACGATCAGGTCCGGCATCTGGATGTGGCCGTTTCGAGCCCGATTATTCAAACCCTATAGATCGCTCCACGAACGTCGTTTCGTGGTGGGAGAGCGTGTGTGTTGGATTTCTCAATGAAACTTGGATCGACCCTGCGAGCAGTGCTGTGCCTGGGCTGCTGTGCAGCGGGGCCGGCCATGGCGGCCGGCATGCAGCCGGAAACCACGGTGGTCATTTTTTATGAAGAGCATGGCCAGGCCCATATCAACGTCACCAATACGGATGCCGGCCCGACGCTGCTGCATTCGAAAGTCGAACACATCCCCGAAGACCCCGAGCTGTCGGTGATCGTGACGCAGCCGGTGGTGCGGGTCGACGCCGGGCAAACGCAGTTGATCCGTCTGGTTGGGGCGTTCACGGAACCGCTCAAGACCCAGCGCTACAAGCGTGTCACCTTCGAAGGGATTCCTCAGAAGAAGCTCGACGGCGGGGCCACCGTCGGGATCAACATCCGGCATAACCTGCCGCTGATCATTCATCCCAAGGGCTTGCCTCGGCATTCGGCACCGTGGGAGCTCTTGAAATGGACCGTCGAGGGCGAAAACCTGGCGGTCCAGAACGACAGCCCCTACGTCGTGCGTTTGTCTGAGCGGGTGCAGTTGAACCCGGCCAACGCCTCTGTGGCCCTGCCGCGCACTTACGTCTTGCCGGGCGAAACCTTGACGGCCGAGCTCAAGGCGCCCGTGTCCGCCGTCACGTCGGTCACGATCCAGCCTGCGACATTGTATGGGTTTGCGATTGGCAACTTCGATGCGCCGGTCGTGAGTCGATGATGATGCTCATGCATGCCACGCCATGCCCTGGCCTGCGCAGCGGTGATGGTCAATGGGGGGTCGCGGGAACGGGCAGCGCCCGCTGGTCGCATGGCCTGGCCTTGTCCGCAGTGATCTGCTGGAGCGCCAGTAGCCAGGTGCACGCGCAGGATCAAGGCTCCACCGACCGCTCATTTGCCCAGTTCGATACCTCGATTCTCTCGTCCCGAGGGATCGATCCTCGCGTTTCGGATTACTTGCGGGCCACGCCACGTTTCCATGAGGGGGCACAGGTGGTCAGCCTGCGGGTCAACGGCAATCCGCTGGGCTTGACCGAGGCGCGGTTCGATCGCGAAGGCGCGTTGTGCTTCACCCGCAGCCTGCTTGAGAAGGCCGGCGTGCAAGTGCCTGCCGCGATCATTGGCGGGGCAGGGGTGGGCGACCAGGCCTGCCATGATTTCCTGGCGCGGTTCCCCAACACGGTCGTCAGCCTGCTTCCCGGTCGCGAAGAGGTTGCGTTGGTGGTGCCGAGCGAGGCATTGCGAGAGCCGGGGTTTGCTGAAGGCGCCTTTTCCCAGGGCGGTCTGGCTGGCCTGCTCAATTACGATGTGCTGGGCCTGGATAGCCAATCGAGCTCGGGCGGTGGCAATCGCTATCTGTCCGCGGCCACGGAGGCTGGCGTCAACCTGGGGGACTGGATCGTGCGCAGTCGCCAGCTCTACACCTCGATCAACGGGGTGCAACGCAGCGAGCACCTGTACGCCTATGCCCAGCGCGACGTCCTGGCGTTGCAATCCACCTTCCAGGCCGGGCAGCTTTCCAGCAACAGCCCGGTGTTCGGAGGGGTGCAGTTTTCCGGTTTCCAGTTTTTCCCCGACGGCGTCAAGCGCGGCGAGGGTTCCGGCGGGGCCGTGGTGGAAGGGTTGGCCCTGAGCCAGTCCCGTGTGGAGGTCCGCCAGTCCGGTGCGTTGATTTATACGACACTGGTTCCGGAAGGCCCCTTCACCCTCAGCCACTTGCCGCTGCTCAACGGCACCAGTGATCTTGACGTGAGCGTGATCGAAGAAAACGGCGCAGAGCAGCGTTTTGTCGTGCCGGCGGCGTCTTTTCGCGGCATGACGCCCGCTCAGTCGGGCTATTACCTCTCCCTGGGCCAGGCGCGTGGGGCGGGGAAGGGGGAAGGTGAGCAGCCGTTGCTGGCGATGGGCAGCGCAACCTGGGGCATCGGGCGCGGCGCGGCGTTGAGCAGCGGTTTGGTGGGGGCGCAGAATTATCAGGCGGTGGGCCTCGGGCTCGACACGCGCCCCATGGACAATCTCGCGCTCGGCGCGCGGGGCAACGTCTCCCATGACAAAGCCAGCGGCAGGTCGGGCGCGCGTAGCAGTCTTTCGCTGGGCACGTCATTGGCTGACAGCCTTGACCTGTCACTCAGCGTGACCCGGCAGACGCTAGGGTATCGCGAGGTCTCGCAGCTCCACTCCGTTGGCAAGGAGGACGAGGACGGTCGGCAGGACTTCTACGCGTCGCGTTTCAAGGACCAGTACACGGCTGGGCTCAACTGGTTCGATCCGGCGCTGGGTGGTTTCTCGCTGGGTTACACGCAGTCATCGCAGTTCGATAACCAGACGTATGCACGCTTGTACGGCTCGTGGAACAAATCGTTCAAGCACGCGAATGTGAGTGCCTACATTGACTCGGCAATGGGCACGTCAAGCGCCTACGATGATGGCGTGTCGGTCCGCCTGCAGGTCAGCGTGCCGCTGGGCAGGGACCGACGCGCTCGTTCGTCTCTGACCCATCAGGGCAGCCGTTCCACCCTGGGAGCTGCCTACAGTGAGCGCATAAGCGACTCTCTCAACTATGAAGTGGGGCACGAGCAAGGGCTGAACCATCCGAATTCCCAGACACGCGGCAGTCTCAACGCCTTGCCGCGCTACACCCAGGTCGGGCTCGGCGCCAGCCAGGACCGTTTCAGCACGCATTACAACGGTTATCTCAGGGGGGGCGTCGTCGCCCATGGGCAAGGGGTGACCTTTTCTCCTTACCGAATCCAGGAAACGTTCGGCGTCGTATCTGTGGAAGGCGTTCCCAGAGCCCGGATCAACACGCCGCAAGGCCCGGTATGGACCGACTCGCAGGGCCGGGCGGTGATTGCCAGCTTGCCTGCCTACAACAACAGTCGTGTCGAGGTGGACACCCGGTCACTGCCCAGACGCGTGGACATCCAGAATGGCACCAAGGTGCTGAGCGCCGGGCGTGGCTCGTTCAATGCCGTCGATTTCTCCGTGCTCAACGTGCGCCGGCTGCTGGTCCAGGCCCGTGACGAAAGCGGCGCGGCACTTCCACAGGGCGTCTCGGTGCTGACGACCAATGACGACTTCCTGACCAGCGTGGCCGGCGAAGGCCTGATTTTCCTCAGCGATATCAATGAGCAGCAGGCCCTGAAAGTTGCGTTGTCCGGCTCCAGGACGTGCCAGCTTCAATTCGAATTCATGGAAAACAATGATGAAGACCTCCCTTATGAGACCGCTTCGGCGGTCTGTCGCGACTTTTCGGCATCCGAGGCAATGGCTTCTAGCGAGGAGCCTGTGTTGCCTGGGTCTGCTGTTGGCGAACCCAGCGAAGGCTGAGCAATGCAGCGTGTCGCTGAGCCAGGACCGGCTCGATTATGGCCGCCTGCACCAAGGCCAACTGCTGGTCGAGCAGCCGGGCCAGGCAGAGCTGGCGCTGGGCAAGCGAACCTTCAACCTGAATGTGGTCTGTGCCGAGCCCACCACGATGGCCTTGCGTTTCGACAGCCCTGGGGCCGGGCCAGAGGCCTTCAGCCTGGGGCTCCACGGTCATTTCACGATCAGCCTCACGCGGCCCCGGCTGGACGGGCAGGCTGTCGAGCTGTTCCAGGGGCGTGCCCGCACCCTGGAGCAGGGCAGCCGTCTATTGCCCGGACAGACACTGGTTGCCCGGCAGGGCGGAGGGCCTGTCCGGGGGCGGATGTTTTCCGCGCAGGTCGAGATCGAGACCTACTTGCCCGCCAGTGCGGCCCGGGTCCGTGATGAGACGTCGATCGATGGCCGCGGGCGCTTCGAGCTCGTGCCGCAGCCCTGAACGTCAGGCGGCCGGTTCCACGGTGCCGATGAAATTCGCCAGCTCCGCCGTCTGCGGAGCGGCGAACAACACCTTGGGATCGCCCACCTCATGCACCTTGCCCTGGTGCATGAACACCAGTTTGTCGCCGACCTCCCGGGCAAAACGCATCTCGTGGGTGACCATGATCAGCGTCATGCCCTCCTGGGCCAGTTGCCGCACCACGCTGAGCACTTCGTTGACCAGCTCCGGGTCCAGGGCCGAGGTGATCTCATCGCACAGCAGCACTTTCGGCGACATCGCCAGGGCACGGGCGATCGCGACCCGTTGCTGCTGGCCGCCGGACAAGCGTTCCGGGAACGCATCGAATTTTTCGCCGAGGCCGACCCGTTCGAGCATCTGGCGCGCCAGTTCGGCCGCCTTGGCCTTGGGCACTTTCTGGACGACCTGAGGCGCGAGCATCACGTTCTCGCCGACCGTCAGGTGCGGGAATAGGTTGAATTGCTGGAACACCATGCCGACTTTCTGCCGCAGGCTGCGCAGATCGGCGCGGGCCGCATCGAGGTATTCGCCGTCCACTTCGATCACGCCATCGTTGATCGACTCCAGGCCGTTGAGCGTGCGCAGCAAGGTGGATTTGCCCGAGCCGCTGCGACCGATGATCGCCACCACCTGGCCTTCCTCGACACTCAGGTCGATGCCCTTGAGCACGTGGTGATCGCCGTAGTACTTATGCAGGGCGGATATTCTAAGCAGAGGCATGCAGTCTCCTTTCCAGGTAGCGCGCACTGAGGGACAAGGGGTAGCAGAGCAGGAAATAACCGAGGGCCACCAGGCCATACACCATGAACGGCTCGAACGTGGCGTTGGCGAGCATCCCACCGGTCTTGGTCAGTTCGGTGAAGCCGATGATCGAGGTGACGGCGGTGCCCTTGACCACCTGCACCGAAAAGCCCACGGTCGGCGCCACGGCAATGCGCAGAGCCTGTGGCAGGATCACGTAGCGCAACTGCTCCAGGCGGTTGAGGGCCAGGCTCGAAGACGCTTCCCACTGGCCATTGGGGATTGCCTCGACGCAGCCGCGCCAGATCTCCGCCAGGTAGGCGCTGGTGAACAGTGTCAGGGCGATCGCCGCCGCCATCCACGGCGAAATCTCCACCCCGGCCAGGGCCACGCCGAAGAACACCAGGAACAACTGCATCAACAGCGGTGTGCCTTGGAAGAGTTCGATGTAGGTACGGGCGATGTTGCGCGGCAGCGCATTTCTGGAAATGCGCAGCACCATGACCAGCAAGCCGATCACGCCGCCCCCGATGAACGCCACCAGCGACAGCGCCAGGGTCCATTGCAGGCCGGTGAGCAGGTTGCGCACCACGTCCCAGAACGTGAAGTCACTCATGGCCGGCCCCCCGCGCTGTTCCGGTACAGGCACTGGCGGCCGATCCAGTTCAGGAACTGGCGGATCAACAGCGCCATGCACAGGTACACCAGGGTCGTCAGGGCGTAGGTTTCGAAGGCGCGAAAGTTGCGCGACTGAATGAAGTTGGCAGCAAAGCTCAGCTCTTCGGTGGCGATCTGCGAACACACCGCCGAGCCGAGCATCACGATGATGATCTGGCTGCTCAGGGCTGGCCAGACCTTGCCCAGCGCCGGCAGCAACACCACGTGCCGGAACGCTTCGAAGCGGCTCATGGCCAGGGCCGCGGCCGCTTCCAGTTGCCCCTTCGGGATCGCCTGGATACCGGCGCGGATGATCTCGGTGGAATAGGCGCCGAGGTTGATCACCATCGCCAGCACCGCCGCCTGCCATTCGGAAATCTGCAGGCCCAGGGACGGCAAACCGAAGAAGATAAAAAACAGCTGCACCAGGAACGGCGTGTTGCGGATCAACTCCACGTATACGCCGAAGATCGCCGCGAACGGGCGAATGTTCCACGCCCGCACCACGGCCCCGACGATGCCCAGGCCGACCCCGAGCAAGGCACCGATGGCCGTCAGTTCCAGGGTGAACAGGGCGCCGCGCACCAGCAACTCAGTGTTTTGCACCACTGGCAGAAAATCGAACTGATAAGCCATGCTCAGTCTCTCAGGCGACGATCAGAGATCGGCCGGCAGCGGCTGCTTGAGCCAGGTCTGGGCGTTTTTCTCCAGGCTGCCATCGGTCTTGGCGGTGGCGAGGATCTGGTTGACCTTGTCCAGCAACGCCGGCTCGTTCTTGTTCACGCCCACGTACACCGGGGAGTCCTTGAGTTTGACTTTCAAGGCCGGGACCCGCTTGGGGTTGCGTTCGCTGATGGCGACCATCACCACGTTGCCGCTGGCGATCAGGTCCACCTGGCCGGCCAGGTAGGCGGCGATGGTCGAGTTGTTGTCTTCGAAGCGCTTGATGGTGGTGCCTTCGGGCGCGACCTTGGTGAGCTCGATGTCTTCGATGGCGCCACGGGTGACGCTGATGGTCTTGCCCTTGAGGTCATCCAGGCCATTGATCGGCGCATCGGGTGGGCCGAACACCGCCAGGTAGAACGGCGCATAGGCGCTGGAGAAATCGATGACCTTCTCGCGTTCAGGGTTCTTGCCGAGGCTGGAAATCACCAGGTCGACCTTGCCGGTGGTCAGGAACGGAATACGGTTGGTGCTGTTGACCGGGGTCAGTTCCAGCTTGACCTTGAGCTGGTCGGCCAGCAGCTTGGCGGTGTCGATGTCCAGGCCACGGGGCTTCATGTCCGGGCCCACCGAACCGAACGGCGGGAAGTCCTGCGGTACGGCGACCTTGAGGGTGCCCCGCTTGACCACGTCTTCCAGGCCGTCGGCGTGGGCGGGTAGCTGGCAGAGCATCAGGCTGGCAAACAGAGCTGTGAGCAGGGCGCTGCAACGCTGAATCATGGCGAATCTCCGCAATCGGTGATGTGATTTCTGCGTTCGGACAGAGCACAGGCCATGCCAAGGCGCCTTTTCAGCCGCCCAGGCCGCGGTTTTGCTGGTGGGAAGCGGTCTTACTGGTCTGAACAGTCGTGGTGTTTTTCGCACCGTTATCGGGCGTCGGTATTTGTCGCCGAACCCTGCTGGGGCACGACTTGCCGGGCGCGGCGAATAGCTTTACAACTAGCCGCTCACTGGCCCGGTTCGTCTTAAAAATCATGAATTCCATCGCTCGCGCCGTTCCTGAAGTGGCCCTGCAAGCCATCCGCAAACTGATCGTCGATGAAGGCTTCGGGCCGGGCGATGCGTTGCCGTCGCAACGGGAGCTGGCGCTGCAATTGGGGGTGAGTCGGGCGTCGCTGCGCGAAGCGCTGTCATCCCTCAGTGCCCTGGGCATGATCAGCGTGCAGCCGGGCAAAGGGGTCTTCGTGCAGGCACCGGTAGAAGCTTCACGCAGCGAATCGGCGCCGGGCTGGCCGTTCGCGGCCCAGGCCACGCCGGTGGATATTTTCCAGTTGCGCTACGCTCTGGAGGGTTTCGCGGCGGGGTTGGCGGCGGTGACGCTCAGCGCCAATGAGCTGGACATGCTGCAAGACAATGTCGAAGCCATGCGACGGGAATTGAAGATTGGCGATTTCGACGCCGCCGCGCGGCTGGATTTCGAATTTCATCGACGAATCCTGTTGGCCAGCGGCAACCAGGCGATGCTGAGCATTCTCACCGCTAGCGCCGACATCTTCCTGGAAAGCCAGAAACTACCGTTCATCAGGGCCGAGCGGGCGATGGAAACCTGGCAGGAGCATCGCAAGATCCTTCGCGCCCTGGCTCGTCGGGCTTCAGGCGCTGCGCAAAAAGCCATGCAGGAACATGTACGTAATGCTGCACTGCGTACCGGGATTTCCTTCGTCGCCCCCGCGGCTTCATGACCTCGACCATACCCAAAGCCATCGACCGCCATAGCGAGACTCAATCAACTGCGGCTTCCTGAACCCGGGAAGGGCCGCTATGATGGGCCACGTTTTTTTGCTGACAACCCCGGAGATTTCCATGAGCAGCGATCTGATCAAACACGTTAGCGACGCTAGCTTCGAGGCTGACGTACTCAAGGCCGAAGGCTTCGTACTGGTCGACTATTGGGCTGAGTGGTGCGGTCCGTGCAAAATGATCGCCCCGGTCCTGGACGAAATTGCCGAGACGTATAAAGGCAAGCTGACCGTTGCCAAACTGAACATCGACGAAAACCAGGAGACTCCGGCCAAGCACGGCGTGCGTGGTATCCCGACCCTGATGCTGTTCAAGAACGGCAACGTCGAGGCGACCAAGGTAGGTGCGCTGTCGAAATCGCAACTGGCGGCTTTCCTCGACGCCAACATCTAAGCGTCGAATGCCATTGAAAAAGCCCCGCAAATCGCGGGGCTTTTTCGTTATTCGGGGCTAGACGCTCGCAAACCCAGGTGTTACATTCGGCCCCGCACTGGTTTCTCCTGTGCCCCCTGCAAGCCGTCGCCGACGCTCTCCTTTCGATTAAGTACGCGATCCTGTCGCCTTCTCTGCGGCGCGGCCTCATTAAGCCAAAAGCTTAATTTCCCCCCTCCATAAATGATTACGTCATTCCTATATGAATCTGACTGAACTCAAGCAAAAGCCGATTACCGAACTGCTCGAATTGGCCGAACAGATGGGCATAGAAAATATGGCCCGTTCGCGCAAGCAGGACGTGATTTTCTCCCTGCTCAAGAAGCACGCTAAAAGCGGCGAGGAAATCTCCGGTGATGGCGTGCTGGAGATTCTCCAGGACGGCTTCGGCTTCCTCCGCTCCGCAGATGCTTCCTATCTCGCCGGCCCAGACGATATCTACGTCTCGCCGAGCCAGATCCGTCGCTTCAACCTGCGCACCGGTGACACCATCGTTGGCAAGATCCGCCCTCCGAAGGAAGGCGAGCGTTATTTCGCGCTGCTCAAGGTCGACACCATCAACTTCGACCGTCCGGAAAACGCAAAGAACAAGATTCTGTTCGAGAACCTGACCCCACTGTTCCCGACCGTGCGCATGAAGATGGAAGCCGGCAACGGCTCCACCGAAGACCTCACCGGTCGTGTCATCGACCTGTGCGCACCGATCGGCAAGGGCCAGCGCGGCCTGATCGTGGCTCCGCCGAAAGCGGGCAAGACGATCATGCTGCAGAACATCGCGGCGAACATCGCCCGCAACAACCCTGAAGTTCACCTGATCGTGCTGTTGATCGACGAGCGTCCGGAAGAAGTGACCGAGATGCAGCGCACCGTGCGCGGCGAAGTGGTTGCCTCGACGTTCGACGAGCCGCCGACCCGTCACGTGCAAGTGGCCGAAATGGTGATCGAGAAGGCCAAGCGCCTGGTCGAACACAAGAAGGACGTGGTGATCCTGCTGGACTCCATCACCCGTCTGGCCCGTGCCTACAACACCGTGATCCCGAGCTCCGGCAAGGTGCTGACCGGTGGTGTCGATGCCCACGCCCTGGAAAAACCAAAGCGTTTCTTCGGTGCCGCGCGCAACATCGAAGAGGGTGGCTCGCTGACCATCATCGCCACCGCACTGGTTGAAACCGGTTCGAAGATGGACGAAGTGATCTACGAGGAGTTCAAGGGCACCGGCAACATGGAACTGCCTCTGGATCGTCGCATCGCCGAGAAGCGGGTCTTCCCGGCCATCAACATCAACCGCTCCGGCACCCGCCGCGAAGAGTTGCTGACCGCCGACGACGAGCTGCAACGCATGTGGATCCTGCGCAAGCTGCTGCATCCGATGGATGAAGTCGCTGCCATCGAGTTCCTGGTCGACAAGCTGAAGACGACCAAGACCAACGATGAGTTCTTCCTGTCGATGAAGCGCAAGTAACAAGCACGGCATCGGCCAAAAAGGCGCCCCGGACAGGGCGCCTTTTTTTTGCGACACGCGGCCTGGACCGCGTTTATCGAACCGGATAACTTTTGCCGGTTGCAGGTTCTTTTCCCATCATCGCCTGTGTATCCACCTCGACAAGGATCGTTATGCATGTATTTGGCAACCGCCGTGATATCGACGGCCTGCGGGCGCTGGCCGTCATTCCGGTCGTGCTGTTCCACTTTGGCTTCGGCGCCTTCAGCGGCGGTTTCGTCGGCGTCGATGTCTTCTTCGTCATTTCCGGCTTCCTGATCACCGGCATCCTGTTCCGCGAGATCAGCTCGCAGCGCTTCAGTTTCGTCGACTTCTGGGCAAGGCGTGCCCGGCGCATCCTTCCGGCCTTGAGCGTGGTCATGCTCGTAACCCTGGTCCTGGGCTGGTTGTTGCTGGCGGCCAAGGACTTCTCGCAGTTGGGCAGGGCGGTGCGCTATCAGGCGATGTTCATGTCGAACATCCTGTTCATGCGCGAGGACGGTTATTTCGAGCCAGCCTCGGACCTCAAGCCGTTGCTCCACACCTGGTCCCTGGCGGTCGAAGAGCAGTACTACATTTTCTTCCCGCTGCTGATGGTGTTGTTGATGCGCCATGTGCGTCACTGGCGCTGGGTGTTGTTTGCGGTGTTGCTGGGGTCCTTCGCGCTGAACATCGGCTATGTCGAGCGCAAGCCTGACCTGGCCTTTTTCTCGCTGCCCACGCGAGCCTGGGAGCTGCTGTGTGGGGCGATGCTCGCTGTCTGGCCGGCGCCCCGGCACGCTGTGCGCCCATGGGTTTATCAACTGGTCGGCCTGGCAGGGTTGATCGCCGTGCTGGCGGCGATCTTCACGTTCGACAAGACCACGGTGTTCCCTGGCTGGGCCGCTCTGCTGCCAGTACTCGGCGCCACCGCACTGATCTGGTCCGGTGCCCAGGGGCCGAGCTGGACCGCGCGCCTGCTGAGCGCACGAGTGCTGGTCTGGGTGGGCTTGCTGTCTTATTCCTTCTACCTGTGGCATTGGCCGGTCTACGTCTATGCCAATGCCATTTCCGTGGACGGGATCCAGTCTTGGGAGGCATTGGGCTGGATCCTGCTGGCGCTGGGCCTGGCCTGGCTGAGCTGGCGCTTCGTCGAGCTTGCGTTCCGTGAGAAGCGTTGGCTGGCCGGGCGCAAGTCGGTGTTGATCGGGGCGGGAGTGGCCATGGCCGTCCTGGCCGTGACGGGTGTGGTGGTGCGATCGGCGGATGGCTTTCCCCAGCGCATCACGGGCAAGGCGCTGGAATATGCGCAAGCGCGGGATTGGCGGGCCGGACAGATGGAATGCATGCTCGGTTTCTCGGATACGCAGCCGGACAAGGCCTGCCTGCTGAGCGCAAACAAAGACCTGCCGGCCACGCAATTATTCTGGGGCGACAGTCATGCGGCGGCGCTGCTGCCAGCGGTGCAAGCCAGCGGGACCCGCGATGGGCGCCCCGTGTGGCTCTACGCCATGGGCGGCTGCCCGCCGGTGCAGAGCGCTGACGTCTCGCCGCGCTGTCGGGATTTCAATGAGCGGACCATGGAGCAGGTGCGTCGCCTGCACATCAGGGATGTGGTGCTGGCGGCCAACTGGAGCCTGTACGTCTACGGGCGCGAGGATGGGGACAAGAAGCACATGCTCAACCGCCTGGATGACCGCGCCACGGCCGAAGCGCGCATGGCGGCGGCAATCAAGGCCCGTGTGGCGACGATCAGGGCCACGGGGGCGCAAGTCTGGTTGTTCAAGGAAGTGCCCCTGCAGCGCCTCGGCACGATCAGCCGCTTGACCAGCCTGGCACGGACAGGCCGCTCGGCCGAGGGCCTGGGCCGTCCGCTTCAGGAGCACCTGGCGCGTCAGCAGGCCTTGAGTGCCTTGTTCGCGTCGATGAGCGCCGCCGATGCCGGTGTGCATGTCATCGACCCGGCGCCGCTGATGTGTCCGGGCGAGGTCTGTCGCATCGAGGTCAACGGCCATACCCAGTACAAGGATGAAGATCATTTGTCTGACATCGGCAGTACCCGCCTGAGCCCGCTGTTCGCCCCCTTGCTGCTGGGTACGACCGATTATTGAGCGCTCCGCGCATGCGCAGGCTGCTGTTTGAGCGCTGGAGCAGGTAGGATGTACGCCTATTTTCGGGGTGGCATCTCAATGAAATTCAAGGATCTTCGGGATTTCGTGCAGCAGCTTGAGCAGCGCGGCGAGTTGAAACGCATCCAGGTTCCCATCTCTCCGGTGCTGGAGATGACGGAAGTCTGCGACCGCACGCTGCGGGCCAAGGGCCCGGCGTTATTGTTCGAGAACCCAACGGGCTATGACATCCCGGTGCTGGGCAACCTGTTCGGCACGCCGGAACGCGTGGCCATGGGCATGGGCGCCGAATCGGTCGACGAGTTGCGCGAGATCGGCAAGCTGCTGGCGTTTCTCAAGGAACCCGAGCCGCCCAAGGGCCTGAAGGATGCCTGGTCCAAGCTGCCGATCTTCCGCAAGATCATTGCCATGGCGCCCAAGGTCGTCAAGGACGCGATCTGCCAGGAAGTGGTAATCGAGGGCGACGATGTCGACCTGGCCATGCTCCCGGTGCAAACCTGCTGGCCAGGCGACGTGGGGCCGCTGATCACCTGGGGCCTGACCGTCACCAAGGGCCCGAACAAGGACCGCCAGAACCTGGGCATCTATCGCCAGCAGGTGATTGGTCGCAACAAGGTCATCATGCGCTGGCTGAGCCACCGCGGCGGTGCGCTGGATTACCGTGAGTGGTGCGATAAGCATCCTGGCCAGCCCTTCCCGGTGTCGGTGGCCCTGGGCGCGGACCCGGCGACCATCCTCGGCGCCGTCACGCCGGTGCCGGACAGCCTGTCCGAGTATGCGTTCGCCGGCCTGTTGCGCGGCAACCGTACGGAGCTGGTGAAGTGCCGTGGCAACGACCTGCAAGTGCCGGCCACCGCCGAGATCATCCTCGAAGGCGTGATCCATCCCGGCGAGATGGCCGATGAGGGGCCGTACGGCGACCACACCGGTTACTACAACGAAGTGGACAGCTTCCCGGTCTTCACGGTCGAGCGCATCACCCATCGGCTCAAGCCGATCTACCACAGCACCTACACTGGCCGCCCGCCCGATGAGCCGGCGATCCTCGGCGTGGCGCTCAATGAAGTGTTCGTGCCGATCCTGCAGAAACAGTTTCCGGAAATCACCGACTTCTACCTGCCGCCGGAAGGCTGTTCGTACCGGATGGCCGTGGTGACGATGAAGAAGTCGTATCCGGGGCACGCCAAGCGCGTGATGCTGGGGGTCTGGTCGTTTTTGCGACAGTTCATGTACACCAAGTTCGTTATCGTCACCGACGACGATATCAATGCGCGGGATTGGAACGATGTGATCTGGGCCATCACCACGCGCATGGACCCCAAGCGCGACACGGTAATGATCGAGAACACGCCGATCGACTATCTCGACTTCGCCTCCCCGGTGTCCGGCCTGGGTTCGAAGATGGGGCTCGATGCCACGCACAAATGGCCCGGTGAAACCACTCGTGAATGGGGCCGGGTGATCGTCAAGGATGAAGCCGTGACCCAGCGGATCGATGCCCTCTGGAATCAGTTAGGAATAGATTGATGCGTGTAACCTTGCAGCCTTCCGGGGCGGTCCTGGACATACAGCCCGCCGAGCGGATCCTCGATGGCGCGCGGCGCCTGGGCTATGAATGTCCGCAAAGCTGCCGCAACGGCAACTGTCACGTGTGTGGTGCGTTGCTGGTGGAGGGTCGCGTGAAGCAAGCGGGCGAGGTGCGCGATCACGGTGAGATCTTCACCTGCATCGCCGAACCGCTGGAGGACTGCGTGGTGCTGTGGGATGGCGTGTTGTCGCCGGGCGAGCTGCCGGTACGCAAGCTGGTGTGCCAGGTGAGCGAATGCGCCGACGTGGGCGGCGATGTCTGGCGGGTACGCCTGCGTGCACCGGCAGGCAAGCCGCCGCGCTACCACGCCGGGCAGTACTTGATGCTCGAACGGGAAACCGGCGAGAAGTCGGCGTTCTCCCTGGCTTCGGCACCGCACGGCGGGCGTGACCTGCAACTGCATGTTCTGGTGCGCGAAAGCAGTGCGCGGGCGCTGCTTGCACAATTGCAACGCAACCCCAGCGTGGCGGTGGAAATGCCGTTTGGCGACACGCACTTGTCCGAGCTGCCGGACGGCCCATTGGTGCTGATCGCCGCTGGAACCGGCATGGCGCAGATGCACAGCCTGATCGAGCATTGCCGCGCGACGGGGTTCAAGCATCCGGTGCACCTGTACTGGGGCGTGCGCCGACCGAACGATTTTTATGAAATTGAGCATTGGGACGAGTGGAAGCAACTGCCGAATCTGTTCCTGCACAAAGTCGTCAGCGACTTGTGCGGTTGGGAAGGGCGCTGCGGGATGCTTCACGAAGCGGTGTGCGAGGACATCCGCGACCTCTCTGGCGTGCACGTGTACGCCAGTGGCTCGCCGGCGATGATCTACGCCACGCTGGACGCCCTGGTGGAAGCCGGGATGGACGCGCACCAAATGCGCGCCGACGTGTTCGCCTACGCCCCGCGGGCTTGATAGCGCGGGGCGCCTGCTCCGGCCGGGCTGCCTGGCAGCCCTCCATCCCACCCCCTCGTGACAGCTTTATGACCCCCTATATTTCGTTTCGGTATTTAGCCTTTGCGCCTGGATACCGATAACGTATATAGCGCTGGATGGCATCCAACTTGCCTTGTTCCGGATAAACGTCATCCCCCTGACGCGCGCCAGCCCCATTATTGAAAGACGCTACCGGCCATGACCGCTATCGAATCCGCCATAACCTGCGCTCTGTACCCACCACGGCTCGACCTGGGGGCACAACTGACCCATGAACAATTGCTCGCCTCGATGCAGTCGACCATGAGTCGCCATCGCGGCGGCCCGGTCTGGCTGTTTGCCTACGGCTCCTTGATCTGGCGGCCCGAATGCACGGCGGTGGAGCGGGTCCGTGGCCGGGTCCATGGTTATCATCGCGGCTTGTACTTGTGGTCCCACGAACATCGCGGCACCCCGGAGTTGCCAGGGTTGGTGTTCGGGCTGGATCGCGGCGGTTCGTGCAGCGGCTTCGCGTATCGCTTGCCACAGGAGAACCTCGAGGATTCGCTGTTTGCCCTGTGGCAGCGCGAGATGCCGGTGCCGTCCTATCGGCCTCACTGGCTCAGTTGCCGCCTGGAGGATGGCAGCCGCGTGCAGGCCCTGGGCTTCGTGCTGGAGCGGCACCTGCCCAGCTACGCCGGCAACTTGCCGGACCATGTGCTGAGCCAGGTGTTCGAAAGCGCCAGCGGTCGTTACGGCACCACTCGCGACTACGTCGAGCAGACCGTCCACGCCCTGCGCAGCCACGCCATGCCAGATCGGAATCTGGAGGCGCGGCTCAAGCGTTGCAGGTCAGCCCAGGATCAGACGACCGCTTCGCGACTCTGACTGGCGACTTGCTTGTGCCACAGGGTTGGCGCAAGGAAGGCCATGGCCAGCAGGCAGGCACCGATCAATAGTACGAAGCCGCCGTTCCAGCCAAAATGGTCCACGGTGTAGCCCATGGCAGCGCTTGCCGCGACCGAGCCGCCCAGGTAGCCAAACAGGCCGGTAAAGCCTGCGGCGGTGCCGGCGGCTTTCTTTGGGGCCAGCTCCAGTGCCTGCAAGCCGATCAGCATGACCGGGCCGTAGATCAGGAAGCCGATGGAAACCAGGGCGATCATGTCGACGGTCGGGTTGCCGGCCGGGTTCAGCCAGTACACCAGCGTGGCCACGGTCACCAGGGCCATGAACACCATGCCTGTCAGGCCACGGTTGCCGCGGAAGATCTTGTCCGACATCCAGCCACACAGCAGCGTGCCGGGAATACCCGCCCACTCGTAGAAGAAGTAGGCCCAGGAGCTTTTATCCACGGTGAAGCCCTTGGCTTCCTTCAGGTACGTCGGTGCCCAGTCCAGCACGCCATAGCGCAGCAAGTAGACGAACACGTTGGCCATGGCGATGTACCAGAGCATTTTGTTGCGCAGCACGTACTTGACGAAGATTTCCTTGGCGCTGAATTCGTTCTCGTGGCTGGCGTCGTAGCCTTCCGGGTAGTCGTTCTTGTACTTTTCGATCGGCGGCAGGCCCACCGATTGCGGGGTGTCGCGCATGGTCACGAAGGCAAATACAGCAACCGCCAGGGCCACGGCAGCAGGCACGTAGAACGCGGCGTGCCAGTCATTGAACCAGCCCATGCCCAGCAGGAACAGCGGGCCGATCAGGCCGCCGCCGACGTTGTGCGCCACATTCCACACCGACACCACGCCGCCGCGCTCTTTCTGCGACCACCAGTGCACCATGGTCCGCCCGCTGGGCGGCCAGCCCATGCCCTGGGCCCAGCCGTTGATGAACAGCAGGATGAACATCATGGTCACGCTGGACGTGGCCCAAGGCGCGAACCCGAAGATGAACATCACCCCCGCCGATACCAGCAGGCCGAATGGCAGGAAATAGCGTGGGTTGGAGCGGTCGGACACCAGGCCCATCAGGAACTTGGACAGGCCGTAGGCAATGGCGATGGCCGACATGGCCAGGCCCAGTTGGCCTCGGCTGTAGCCCTCGTCGATCAGGTAGGGCATGGCCAGGGAGAAGTTCTTGCGCAGCAGGTAGTAACCGGCGTAGCCGATGAAGATCCCGGCGAAGATCTGCCAGCGTAGGCGTCGGTAGGTGCTGTCTATCTTTTCTTCAGGCAAGGGCGCCTGGTGTGCGGCAGGACGAAAGAAAGCAAACATTCAAGGGCTCCAGGATTCTTGTTATGCGGATGTGAATGTTACAGTTTCGTTACCGAAAATAGCATTGCTTCTCATCACTTAAAAAGCGGAAATTTTCCTGATCGAATGTTCTTAAATGAACATGTCGCTCAGACGTAGTCGAAGGGCGCTGTAGGAAGCTTCGTCAGTGGCGTTTTCACACCCCGAATCGCAGCCTGCGCGACAAGGCAATGGGAAACGTCCTTCATTGATAGGGGACGTCTCGCCATTCAGCCTTTGGGCCATGCTGCTGATGAGGGCCGGGGTGGCGGGCACGGTCCGGGTCGGCTTTACGGCGCACGCCGACGGCCGGGTCGAGTCGGGCGCGATGCTGCACAGCGATCATCCCGACTTCGCCGATGCCGCCCGAAACGCCGTGAGCCAGTAGCGCTTCAGCGCACCTGCACGACGACTTTGCCCACGGCCTTGCGCTGCGCCAGGTCATTGATGGCCTGGGCGGCGTTGTCCAGTGGGTACACCTGCGAGACCAGAGGCTTGAGCTTGCCTTCGGTGAACCAGCCAAACAGTTGCTGGAAGTTGGCGGCATTGTCCTGGGGCTGGCGTTGGGCGAAAGAGCCCCAGAACACGCCCATGACGGCGGCGCCCTTGAGCAGGGCCAGGTTGACCGGCAGTTCGGGGATGCGTCCGCTGGCAAAGCCCACCACCAGCAGCCGGCCATTCCAGGCGATGGCGCGAATGGCCTGGTCGAACAGGTCGCCACCCACCGGGTCGTAGATCACGTCGGCGCCCTGGCCGTCGGTGAGGCGCTTGATCTCATCCTTTAGGCTGGCTTCGCTGTAGTTGATCAGTTCGTCGGCACCGGCCGCCTTCGCCACGGCGAGCTTCTCGGCGCTGCTGGCGGCGGCGATCACCCGTGCGCCCATGGCCTTGCCGATCTCCACTGCCGCCAGGCCGACACCCCCGGAGGCACCGAGCACCAGCAAGGTTTCGCCGGGTTGCAGGTGGGCCCGTTGCTTGAGGGCGTGCATCGAGGTGCCGTAGGTCATGCTGAAGGCGGCAGCGGTGTTGAAGTCCATGGCTGCTGGAATAGGCAACACGTTGTAGCCAGGGACCGCGACCTGTTCGGCAAAGCTGCCCCAACCGGTCAGTGCCATCACCCGGTCGCCGACTTTCAGGTGGCTGACCTTTTCGCCCACGGCGCTGACGACGCCCGCCGCTTCGCCGCCAGGGGAAAACGGGAAGGGTGGCTTGAATTGGTATTTGCCCTCGATGATCAGCGTGTCAGGGAAATTCACCCCGGCGGCGTGCACGTCCAGCAGGATCTCATTCTTCTTCGCAATGGGGCTGGCGACGTCTTCCAGCACCAGCGATTCGGCAGGGCCGAATTCTTTGCACAGCACGGCTTTCATCAGGGCTATTCCTTTGGGAGTGATGGCCGATAAGTGTAGGTGTGAGAGTCAACGGGTCAACGAGCATGCCCCGCCCTGATAGCCGGCCATAAGCTTGTGCTTGAACGGCGGGTCGGTATGCTGGGCCGCAAACCGGATGAGGAGTCGAATGTGAAAGCGTGGATTGTGTTGATGCTGGCCCTGGCGCTGCCTGCGGCAGTGATGGCCGAAGAGGCCAAGGAAGCGAAGGAAGGCGAGGCGCCGAAGGTCAGCTACATCACCCTCAGCCCGCCCTTCGTGGGCAACTATGGCCTGGACGGTACGGCGAAGCTGAAGGTCTACAAGGCTGACGTGGCGCTGCGGGTGACCGGCGATGCGGCTGCCGCGGCGGTGAAGGCGAATGAACCGCTGATTCGCAACCAGTTGGTGGCATTGTTTGCCCAGCAGACCGTCGAGACGATGAACAACGTCGAGGCCAAGGAAAAGCTGCGCCAGGAGGCGTTGAAGCAGACCCAGCAAGTGATGAGCGACGAGACTGGCAAGCCGACGGTGGAAGATCTGTTGTTCAACAACCTGATCATTCAGTAAGGCTTGAGGGCCAGGGCGGGGCTTTCGTGAGCCTGCTCGCGAAGACGGTCGTCTAGGGTTTCAACCCGATGACCGCCGCCCATTGTTCGGCTGTCACGGGCATCACCGACAGTCGCGAGCCTTTCTGCACCAGTGGCATCTCGGCCAATGCGCTCTGCTGCTTGAGGTAGTCGAGCTTCAGCACCCGGGCAAATGTCTCGACGTGAGCCACGTCGATGGCCGTCCAGGGGTTCTTGTCCGGGCTGGCCTTGGGGTCGTGGTAATGGCTGTCGGGGTCCAGTGCGGTCGGGTCGGGGTAGGCTGCGCGGACGATCCGGCCGATCCCGGCGATGCCCGGCTCGGGGCAACTGGAGTGGTAGAAGAAAAACGCATCGCCGACGGCCATGGCTCGCAGGAAATTGCGCGCCTGATAGTTGCGAACCCCGTCCCAGCGCGCCTGGCTGAGCTTTTCCAGGCCTTGGATGGAGAGCTCGTCGGGCTCGGACTTCATCAGCCAATAGGCCATGATTTCTACTCCTGGGCGGTGTGCTTGAAAATAGTTCAGCGATTTTATGACAAACCGACAGTCGGTTGACGCCAGAGTTTGCGTGTCGCTGCAGGTTGCCGCAAAATGCCGGCCTTCCAAGCTTGACGCTGCTGCACGGCCAATAAGAAAACCGCTGCTGTCATCGTGTGTGATATGCCTTGAGGGGGGCAATCGATGAAACGCAAACCGGATTTGTTGTGGATTCTGGTCATTCTGTTCGGTCTGGGTGTCGTGACCACGGGTTACGCACAAAGCCTGTGGACCAACAAGGTCGAGGCGCCGATGGACATTACCCAGCCCGCGCCCACGTTCAAACGCTGAACCCGTCTTCCTGGCGCCGCTGATTGCCGCGGCGCCTATTGCGCACTATACCAATGCCTGTCGCTGACCGTGCCCTGTAGCGGTACGTCCCAGCTTGCCTGTGCCAACCGGTCGACCTTCTGGCATTCATGGGCCAGCCCCAGCAATGTCGGTTTGCGCCACTGCCGGCGCCGCGCCAGGTACGCCAGGCTGCGGTCATAGAAGCCGCCGCCCATGCCCAGCCGACCTCCGGCATCGTCAAACCCCACCAACGGCAATAACACCAGGTCCAGCGCCCAGACCTTGCGTTGCCGGGCAATGTCGATCCGGGGTTCGAGGATACGGAAACGATTGGGATGCAGTTGCTCGCCAGGGCGGATGCGTTGGAAAACCATTTTGGTCCGCGGCCACGAGCTGAGCACTGGCAAGTACGTGGCCTTGCCCCGGCGCTGGGCGGCACGCAGCAGCAGGCGCGGGTCGATCTCGCCATCGTTGGGCAGGTACAGGGCAATGTGCCTGGCGCGGCGGAACAGTGGATGCTGGGCCAGTTGCCGGTACAGCCCCAGGGCCGCTTGCCGTTGCTGGGTAGGCGTCAGGGCTCGGCGGGCCTGGCGCAGCAGGCGGCGAAGTTGCGGGCGGGGCAGCAGCGCGGGTTCGGTCATGTCGAAAGTTCACGGTGTCGGCGATGGCACAGCGTAACCGCAAAACAGGACACTCATAAATGCCCGGGCCGGAAACGACGATGCCAGTCGCATGGACTGGCATCGTCTGGAATCAGGCTCCCCGGATGAACCGCTGTCGGCTTAGCCCTTGAACCCGAAAGTTCAAGGTGGAAGTTGCAGGAGGCGTTAAGGCTTTCCGTCAAGCGGACATGCACACCGGCCCCAACGTGCAACCCCCGTGGTTGTGCGTATCGGCTCAGGGACATCACCAACTGGCAAGCACCCCAGGGAGTGAGGCGAGTATACCCCAGGCTGCCTCGCGAATCAGCCCTTGCTGACGTCTGGATCGGTCGCCAGCACCAGATCCACCCGTTCGAGCAGGTCGCGGACCTGTTCGCGGGTCGAGCCACTGACCTGCACGTCAGGCGTATCCTGGCGATGCAGCAGGTCGTGGGTGATGTTCAAGGCGGCCATCACGGCAATGCGGTCGGCGCCGATGACCTTGCCGCTGCTGCGGATCTCGCGCATCTTGCCGTCCAGGTACCGGGCGGCGCTCACCAGGTTGCTGCGCTCTTCCTGGGGACAGATGATCGAATATTCTTTATCGAGGATCTGCACGGTAACGCTATTGCTTGAACTCATGAGTCTTGCTCCAGGGCCTTGAGGCGCGAAATCATCGATTCGACCTTACGCCGGGCGATTTCGTTTTTTTCAATGAGGTGAGCGCGTTCCTCGCGCCAGGTTTTTTCCTGAGCTAATAGGAGTCCGTTTTGGCTCTTTAGTTGCTCGACCCGCTCAATTAGCAATTCGAGTCTGGCCATCAGCGCTTGCAGGTCGTTGTCTTCCATTGTGTCCACTGAAGAGAGTGTCTGATGGGGAATGCAGGTCGCACAGCCTCTGATAGTCTTGGCGAGTCTGTCGATGTAGGATACAAGGCCTCCATTCTAGACATAGCGCCGTCTGGCGCCTAGCTGCCCATGCCCATTCAGAATTCCCCGTATCAAGCGTTCGCCACCCTGCTGAGTTCCAGCGGTCATCCTGTTTCGCCTGCCGAACTGCACGGCCTGCTGCTCGGGCGCAGTTGCGCCGGCGCCGGTTTCGATGTCGAGGGCTGGTTGGCCGATGCCGCCGAACTGCTCGAAGGCGAGCCGGCGGACAATGTCCGCAATGCACTTGTTGGCCTGCAGGAAATGGTCAAGGGTGAATTGACCAGCGACGACATGACCGTCGTCCTGCTGCTGCCCACCGACGACACCCCGCTGGCTGAACGTGCTGCTGCATTGGGCCAGTGGTGCCAGGGTTTCCTCGCCGGCTTCGGCCTGACTCGCCGCGAATACGCGCTGAGCGAAGAAGCAAAAGAAGTGTTGCAGGATTTGGCCGCGATCTCCCAGGTCCAGGATGCCCTGGAAGAGTCCGACGACGGCGAAAGCGACTACATGGAAGTGATGGAATACCTGCGGGTCGCGCCCTTGCTGCTGTTCACCGAGACCCGGAAAACCTCGGAACCGGCCGCCAAGCCGTCCTTGCACTGATCGCCTGAAAGGGAACGCCGCCTGCCCATGATTCATATCCCGAAAGCGGAATACGGCCGTCGCCGCAAGGCGCTGATGGCGCAGATGGAGCCCAACAGCATCGCGATCCTGCCTGCCGCCGCCGTGGCGATCCGCAACCGCGACGTCGAGCACGTCTACCGCCAGGACAGCGACTTCCAATACCTCAGCGGCTTCCCCGAACCGCAGGCCGTGATCGTGCTGATGCCCGGTCGCGCCCATGGCGAGTACATCCTGTTTTGCCGCGAGCGCAACGCCGAGCGCGAGCTGTGGGATGGCTTGCGAGCCGGCCAGGAAGGCGCGATCCGCGACTATGGCGCCGACGACGCTTTCCCCATCACCGACATCGACGACATCCTGCCGGGCCTGATCGAAGGGCGCGACCGGGTGTATTCGGCCATGGGCAGCCACCCGGAATTCGACCGGCACCTGATGGAGTGGATCAACGTGATTCGCTCCAAGGCCAACCTCGGCGCCCAGCCGCCGAACGAATTCGTTGCCCTGGATCACCTGCTGCACGACATGCGCCTGTATAAATCGGCGGCGGAAGTGAAGGTGATGCGCGAGGCGGCGCGGATTTCCGCCCAGGCCCATATCCGGGCGATGCAGGCGGCGCGCCCGGGGCTTTACGAATACAGCCTCGAGGCCGAACTGGACTACGAGTTCCGCAAGGGCGGGGCGAAGATGCCGGCCTATGGCTCGATCGTCGCGGCGGGGCGCAACAGCTGCATCCTGCACTACCAGCAGAATGACGCGTTGCTCAAGGAGGGCGACCTGGTGCTGATCGACGCCGGCTGTGAAATCGACTGCTACGCCAGTGATATCACCCGGACCTGGCCGGTCAGCGGCAAGTTTTCGCCCGAACAGAAAGCGATCTATGAAGTGGTGCTGGCGGCCCAGGAAGCGGCGTTTGCCGAGATCGCCCCGGACAAGCATTGGAACCAGGCCCACGAAGCGACGGTCCGGGTCATCACCGAAGGGTTGGTGCGCCTGGGGTTGCTGGAGGGCGAGGTGGACGCACTGATCGCCAGTGAAGCCTACCGGGCCTTCTATATGCACCGTGCCGGCCACTGGCTGGGCATGGATGTACATGACGTGGGTGAATACCGGGTCGGCGGCGAATGGCGGGTACTGGAAGTGGGCATGACGCTGACGGTGGAACCCGGTATCTACATCAGCCCGACCGACCGTAGCGTAGCGAAAAAATGGCGCGGCATTGGCGTGCGCATCGAGGATGACGTGGTAGTGACCAAAACCGGTTGTGAAATCCTGACCCGAGGCGTGCCCAAGACGGTCGCCGAGATCGAGGCCCTGATGGCTGCGGCCCGGGCGCAAGCGGCATGAGCCGGGTCAACCTGGCGATCGTCGGTGGCGGCCTGGTGGGGGCGAGCCTGGCGCTGGCCTTGCAAGCCGGCGCCAAGGCCCGGGGCTGGAAGATCCTGCTGATCGAGCCTTTCGCCCCAGGCGATGCCTGGCAGCCGAGCTACGATGCCCGATCCTCGGCCTTGTCCTACGGCGCCCGACAGATCTATCAGCGCCTGGGTGTCTGGCAGCAGATTTCCCGACGCGCCGAGCCGATCAAGCAGATCCACGTGTCCGATCGCGGGCGGTTTTCCACGGCGCGCCTGTCGGCGATGGAAGAGGGCGTGCCGGCGTTGGGCTACGTGGTGGAAAACGCCTGGCTGGGCCAATGCCTGTGGCAAGGCCTCGACAAGGACGTGGTCAGTTGGCGCTGTCCGGCCCAGGTGACGCGAATGGAGCCGCTGGTCAGCGGCTACCGCCTGACCCTCGACGACGAAACCACCCTGGAATGCGATCTCGCCGTGCTGGCCGACGGCGGCCGTTCGGGGCTGCGAGAGCAACTGGGCGTCGGCGTGCGGCATCGACCTTATGACCAGAGCGCGCTGATCGCCAACATCACCCCCAGCGAAGCCCACAACGGCATGGCTTTCGAGCGCTTCACCGATGACGGGCCGATGGCGTTGCTGCCGCTGCCGGAGAACCGCTGCGCGCTGGTCTGGACCCGCCAGGGGATGGACGCGCAACGGCTGGCAGCCCTTGACGAGCGCAGCTTCCTCAGCGAATTGCAGGGCGTGTTCGGCTATCGCCTGGGCACGCTCAAGCAGGTGGGCGCGCGCCACCTGTACCCGTTGGCGCTGGTCGAGGCCGAGGAGCAGGTCCGCCCGCACCTGGCGATCCTTGGCAATGCCGCCCACAGCCTGCACCCGATCGCCGGGCAGGGCTTCAACCTGTCCCTGCGCGATGCCCAGGCCCTGGCCGAAGCCTTGCTCGACAGCGACCGCGAGCCCGGCGACTTTGCCGTATTGCAGGCCTATCGCGAGCGCCAGCGCATGGACCAGGCCCTGACCGTGGGTTTCTCCGATCAGGTCACGCGCCTGTTCGGCAGCAGCCTGCCGCTGGTGTCCGTGGGACGTAACCTCGGTTTGCTCGGCCTCGACCTGCTGCCGCCGGCCAAGCGTTGGTTCGCCCGGCAGGCCATGGGGATCGGGACGCGGCCCGATGTGTAGGCCGGCGATGGGACATTCTTTTCATGGGCGGCGCGTGTCGCCCGCTAAACAGGCTTAAAGCATGGAATTGCGTGCAGATCTGCTGATTGTCGGTGCGGGTATGGTCGGCAGCGCCCTGGCGCTGGCGTTACAGGGCAGTGGCTTGCAAGTGTTGCTGCTCGATGGCAGTCCGCTGAGCGTCAAGCCCTACGACCCCCAGGCCGCGTTCGAGCCGCGGGTCAGTGCCCTGTCGGCGGCCAGCCAGCGGATCCTCGAACGCCTGGGCGTGTGGGAGGGCATCACTGCCCGGCGCGCCAGTCCGTATACCGACATGCATGTCTGGGACGGCAGCGGCACCGGGCAGATCCACTTTTCAGCCGAAAGCCTGCATGCCGACGTCCTGGGGCACATCGTTGAAAACCGAGTGGTGCAGGATGCCTTGCTGGAACGCCTGCATGACTGCGACCTCGGCCTTTTGGCCAACGCTCGGCTCGAACAGATGCGCCGCTCCGGCGATGACTGGTTGCTGACTCTGGCGGACGGTCGCAGCTTGCGGGCGCCATTGGTGATCGCTGCCGATGGCGCGAATTCGGCTGTGCGGCGCCTGACGGGCGTCGCGACGCGTGAATGGGATTACCTGCACCATGCCATCGTGACCAGCGTGCGCAGTGCCCGGCCGCATCGCCTGACGGCCTGGCAACGCTTCACCGACAACGGCCCGCTGGCGTTCCTGCCTCTGGAGCGTGACGGCCAGCACGACTGGTGCTCGATCGTCTGGTCCACCACCCCTGGCGAAGCGCAGCGCTTGATGGCGCTGGATGACGGTGCGTTCTGCAGCGAACTGGAGCGGGCTTTCGAAGGCCAACTGGGCGCGGTGCTGAGCGCCGACCCGCGCCTGTGCGTGCCGCTGCGCCAGCGCCACGCCAAGCGCTACGTGGCCGAAGGGTTGGCGCTGATCGGCGATGCGGCCCACACCATTCACCCATTGGCCGGACAAGGCGTGAACCTCGGTTTCCTCGACGCCGCGGTATTGGCCGAGGTGCTGCTCCAGGCGGCGGGCCGGGGCGAGCGTCTGGCGGACGTGAAGGTGCTGAGCCGCTTCGAGCGCCGCCGCATGCCTCACAACCTGGCGTTGATGGCGGCCATGGAGGGCTTCGAGCGACTGTTCCAGGCCGACCCGTTGCCGGTGCGCTGGTTGCGTAACACCGGCCTGAAGCTGGTGGACCGCCTGCCCGAAGCCAAGGCGTTGTTCGTGCGTGAGGCGCTGGGGCTGATTGGCGATTTGCCGGATCTGGCCAAGGCCTGAAAAATGTGGGTTGGAGCTTATGCTCCTATCGCGAGCAAGCTCGCGCCCACATTGACCTGCTGCGCCTGCGGGAACGAGCGTGCTCGCGATGAGGCCGGGACAGTCGCCCAGGGAACCCATCTGCGCAACATTTGGAAATGTCTCCGCCCACTGTTCGATTGAGATGCCAAATGTGAGTCCTTATCATTTGCGCACTTCATCATCGAGAGACTGCTCCCATGTCGGCATCCAAGCGCCTGCTGTCCGCCCTCGCCCTGACCCTGGCAGGCACCACCGCCGCCCAGGCCGCCGATGAGGTGGTGGTCTACTCCTCGCGTATCGATGAGCTGATCAAGCCTGTCTTCGATGCCTATACCAAGAAGACCGGCGTATCGGTGAAGTTCATCACCGACAAGGAAGCGCCTTTGATGCAGCGGATCAAGGCCGAGGGCGAGAACGCCACCGCCGACCTGCTGCTCACCGTCGACGCCGGCAACCTCTGGCAGGCCGAGCAGATGGGCATTCTGCAACCGTTCACCTCCCCGGTGATCGATGCCAACATCCCACCTCAATACCGTGCGTCCTCCCACGCCTGGACCGGCTTGAGCCTGCGGGCGCGAACCATCGTCTATTCCACCGACCGGGTCAAACCCGCTGAATTGAGCACCTATGAGGCCCTGGCGGGCGAGCAGTGGGAGGGTCGGCTGTGCCTGCGAACCTCCAAGAAGGTCTACAACCAGTCCCTGACCGCCACGCTGATCGAAACCCACGGCGCGGAAAAAACCGAGGAAATCCTCAAGGGCTGGGTTCGCAACCTGTCCACCGACGTGTTCTCCGACGACACTGCGCTGCTTGAGGCTATCAACGCCGGGCAGTGCGACGTGGGGATCGTCAATACCTACTACTATGGCCGTCTGCACCAGCAGAAACCGGACCTGAAGGTGAAGCTGTTCTGGCCGAACCAGGCCGACCGCGGTGTGCACATCAACCTCTCGGGCATCGGCTTGACCCGGCATGCACCGCACCCTGAGGCCGCCAAGCAACTGGTGGAATGGATGACCACGCCAGAAGCGCAAAGCATCTTTGCCGATGTGAACCAGGAGTTTCCGGCCAACCCGAAAGTCGAGCCGTCCAAGGAAGTCGCGGCCTGGGGCACGTTCAAGGCCGACACCCTGCCGGTGGAAGTGGCCGGTAAGCGCCAGGCCGAGGCGATTCGCATGATGGATCGGGCTGGCTGGAACTGACCGAACGGTAACGGCCCCCTGGGCATGCAGGGGGGCTCGTTCCTGGGATTGGCCCGTGGCGAGGGAGCTTGCTCCCGCTGGGCTGCGTAGCGGCCCTTTGGGTGAGCGCTGCGCACTCAAGCGGGAGCAAGCTCCCTCGCCACATGCTACACAGCATGTGTGCCTGCCGATGCATCACTTGAACGAGAGCCTTCCTTGACCCACCCCGTCCAACGCCGCTGGTATCCCCTGGTCTTCGCCATCGCCGCGTTGGTCCTGCTGCCCTTGAGCGTGCTGGTGCTGTCCTGGCAAAGCATCGACCCGCAGATCTGGTCCCATTTGTGGGACACCCAGATGCCCCGGCTGCTGGGCAATACCCTCACGTTGATCCTGGGGGTGGGCGTCGGGGTGACGGTGCTGGGCGTCAGCCTCGCCTGGCTCACCAGCTTGTGTGAGTTCCCCGGCAGGCGCTGGCTCGACTGGGCATTGATGTTACCGTTCGCGATTCCGGCCTACGTGCTGGCATTCGTCTTCGTGGGTCTGCTGGATTTCGCCGGCCCGGTGCAGACGCTGATGCGCGAATGGTTCGGCAGCGGCCTGCGCTTGCCCAGGGTGCGTTCCACCGGTGGGGTGATTCTGGTGCTGGTCCTGGTGTTCTACCCGTATGTCTACCTGCTGGCGCGAAGTGCGTTCCTGGCCCAGGGCAAGGGGTTGATGGAAGCGGCGCGGGTGCTCGGGCAATCGCCGTGGCAAGCGTTCTGGCGGGTGGCGCTGCCGATGGCGCGGCCGGCCATCGGGGCCGGCGTGGCCTTGGCGTTGATGGAGACCCTGGCCGACTTCGGCGCGGTGTCGGTGTTCAACTTCGACACGTTCACCACTGCCATCTACAAGACCTGGTACGGTTTCTTCAGCCTGTCCAGTGCCGCTCAACTGGCGAGCCTGCTGTTGCTGGTGGTGATGCTGGTGCTCTACGGCGAGCGCCGGGCCCGTGGCGCCCATCGTGCCAGCAACGAGAGGCCGCGGAGCAAGGCCCTGTACCCGTTGCGCGGCTTCAAGGCCGTGGCGGCCAGCGGCTGGTGCTTGCTGGTGTTCGCCTGTGCGTTTGTCATCCCGGTGCTGCAGTTGCTGGTGTGGTTCTGGCAGCGCGGGCGCTTCGACCTGGACGAACGCTACGCCGGGCTGATCGCCCACACCCTCTACCTGGGCGGGCTGGCCGCGCTGGTCACCGTTGCCGTGGCCTTGCTGCTGGCGTTCGCCCGGCGGCTGGCGCCGACCCGGCCGATTCGCGCCGCGGTTGCCGTGGCCAACCTGGGCTATGCCTTGCCTGGCTCAGTGCTGGCCGTGTCGATCATGCTTGCGTTCAGCTACCTGGACCGTGCGTGGGTCATCCCACTGTCGAACTGGCTCGGTGGCGCGGGAAAACCCTTGTTGCTGGGCAGCCTGTCGGCGTTGTTGCTGGCGTATCTGGTGCGCTTCCTGGCCGTGGCCTACGGCCCGCTGGAAAGCAGCCTGGCGCGAATTCGCCCGTCACTGCCTGAGGCCGCACGCAGCCTTGGTGTCAGTGGGCCGCGACTGTTTTTCAAAGTGTATCTGCCGCTGCTGGTGCCCGGCACGCTCAGCGCGGCGCTGCTGGTGTTCGTCGACGTGCTCAAGGAGATGCCCGCGACCTTGCTGATGCGCCCGTTCGGCTGGGACACGCTGGCGGTACGGATCTTCGAAATGACCAGCGAAGGCGAATGGGCTCGGGCCGCGCTGCCAGCGCTGACCCTGGTGCTGGTCGGGTTGTTGCCGGTCATCGGATTGATCCGGCGCTCGGCCCATCGAATTGGCTAGGTGCCAGTCCTACATCATGCGGCTACAATGCGCGGCATTCGGTGCGGTCCGTCTGTCGGACCGGGTAACTGAGAACGGCTGACGCGCCTTTTTTCCAGGTGTGCGCTGTGCAGTATCCGTCCGCACCTTCGCCAAGCCCGGAAGGAGAAACCCATGGGACAGCGTACGCCTCTGTATGACCTTCATCTCGCCCTCGGCGCGAAGATGGTCGATTTTGGCGGTTGGGATATGCCCTTGCATTATGGCTCGCAGGTCGAGGAACACCATCAGGTGCGACGTGACTGCGGGGTGTTCGATGTATCCCACATGACCGTGATCGATGTCGCCGGTCCCCAGGCCAAGGCCTGGCTGCAGCGTTTGCTGGCCAACGACGTCGATCGCTTGCAGGACACAGGACGTGCCTTGTACAGCAGCATGCTCAATGAGCGCGGCGGTATCGTCGATGACATGATCATCTACCGCGTCGAGAACGGTTACCGGCTGGTCTTCAATGCCTCGACCCGCGACCAGGACCTCGCCTGGATGCAGGCTCAGCTCGGCGCCTACGACGTGCAATTGCACGAGCGCCCCGAGTTGGCGATGCTGGCGATCCAGGGGCCCCATGCGCGACAGAAGATCGCTGAGCTGGTCAGTCAGTCGCGTGGCCAGTTGATCCAGCAACTCAAGCCCTTCGAAGGGCGTGCCGATGGCGAATGGTTCATTGCCCGCACCGGCTATACCGGTGAGGATGGCCTGGAAATCGTCCTGCCCGCCCGCGAGGCCCCAAGCTTCTTCAACGACCTGGTCGGCGCCGGCATTTCCCCCATTGGTCTTGGCGCTCGCGACACCTTGCGCCTGGAGGCCGGCATGAACCTCTACGGCCAGGACATTCACCAGGACGTTTCACCGCTGGCCTCGAACATGGCCTGGAGCATTGCCTGGGAACCGGCGAGCCGCCAATTCATCGGCCGCAGCGCGCTGGAGGCCGAACTCGCGGCCGGCGTGCAGCACAAACTGGTTGGGCTGGTGCTGGAGGAACGGGGTGTCTTGCGCGCCCATCAGGTGGTTCGCATCGCCAATGTTGGCGAAGGGGAGATCACCAGTGGTAGTTTTTCTCCTACGCTTAGCAAGTCGATCGCCCTGGCACGCGTGCCGATGGCCACCGCCGACCGGGCCGAGGTAGAAATTCGTGGCAAGTGGTACCCGGTACGAGTGGTCAAGCCGACCTTCGTCCGCCATGGCAAAACCCTGATCTAACTGTATGCGGCAGGCCGCCGGCCGCTGACACTTTCTCTTGAGGACACAGAATATGAGCGATATCCCTGCCGAACTGCGTTTTGCCGAAAGCCATGAGTGGGCACGCCTGGAAGCCGACGGCACCGTTACCGTCGGCATCTCCGACCACGCCCAGGAAGCCTTGGGTGACGTGGTATTCGTCGAGCTGACAGAAGTCGGCAATGTGTTTGAAGCGGGCGCTCAAGCGGGTGTGGTGGAGTCGGTCAAGGCGGCTTCCGATATCTATTCGCCGATTGCGGGCGAAGTGATTGCCGTCAACGATGAACTGGGCGGTTCGCCCGAGCTGTTGAACTCCGATCCCTACGGCGCCTGGATCTTCAAGCTCAAACCTTCCAACGCCCAGGCCGACCTGGCCAAACTGCTGGATGCCGCGGGCTACAAGGCCGCCATCGGCGAATAACCCCAGGCCTGCTGACCGGCGTCATCGGCAGCCAGACCGCCTTCGCGAGTAAGCTCGCTCCCACAAGGGCGGGGATGCGAGGGAAGCTGCCAGGCAAAAAAATGCCGCTCGATCGAGCGGCATTTTTTATTGGCCAGGTATCAGTCCTGGGCGACGGCGTTTTTCGCCAGGATCGCGTTGGCCAGTTCCATGTCGGTGGCTTGCAGGCCTGGGTTGTCGGCACGGACTTTCTGCATCGCGGCTTCCAGGTAAGGGCCACGGATACCGCCGTCACTGGCGACGAAGCTGCCGGCGTCGTCCTGGGCGGCGACGATCAGCTTGTGATCCTTGAAGGTCAGGTAGGTCGAACCGGTGGTCGCACCGGACGAGATGACGTTACGCCAAAACGTGTCGGCCATTGCCGAGCCAACAGGGAGAGACAGCAAGGCCAGGGTGGCGACAGCAAGTTTGAGACGCATGATAGGTGACTCCACTGGGTTAACTATGACTTTGGATTACCAGCGCCTCGATTCAGTTCCATGACCGCCCGGTCAGGCGTCGTCCGCTTCATCGCTGTTCGCTTTGCGGCGTTACCCGCAATACCTCTTCGACCGTGGTCAGCCCGGCCGCGACTTTTTGCGCGCCGGACAGTCGCAGGCTGCGCATGCCTTCCTTGAACGCCTGGCGGCGTACCGCCAGCAGGTCGGTGTCCGGATGAATCAGCGCCCTGACGCTGTCAGTCAGTTGCATGATCTCGTAGACCCCGGCACGACCCCGGTAACCGGTGTCACGGCACTCCAGGCAGCCGACGGCCCGGTGGGCATTGCCCGGCAATGGTGCCTGCCAGGGGCGTGTCAGGGTTTGCCAATCGTCTTCATCCAGGGTCAAGGGTGCCTTGCATTGAGGGCACAGGGTGCGCACCAGGCGTTGGGCCATGATGCCGAGCACCGTGGCCTTGATCAGGTAATGGGGCACACCCAACTCCAGCAGGCGGCTAATGGCGCTTGGCGCATCGTTGGTGTGCAGGGTCGAGAGCACGAGGTGCCCGGTCAGCGCCGCCTGGATCGCCATTTCGGCGGTCTCCAGGTCGCGGATCTCACCGATCATGATGATGTCCGGGTCCTGCCGCATTAGCGCCCGCACCCCGGCCGCGAACGTCAGGTCGATGTTGTGCTGGACCTGCATCTGGTTGAAGGAGCCCTCGACCATTTCGATCGGGTCCTCGATGGTGCAGAGGTTCACCTCTGGCGTCGCCAGTTTCTTCAGGGTGGTGTAGAGGGTGGTGGTCTTGCCGGAGCCGGTGGGTCCGGTCACCAGGATGATGCCGTTGGGCTGGCGGGTCATGTCCTGCCAGCGACGCAAGTCGTCGGCGGAGAAGCCGAGCTGGTCGAAGTCCTTGAGCAACACTTCCGGGTCGAAGATCCGCATGACCATTTTTTCGCCGAACGCCGTCGGCAGTGTCGACAGGCGCAGTTCCACTTCGCCGCCATCCGGCGTCTTGGTCTTGACCCGGCCGTCCTGGGGCTTGCGCTTCTCGGCGACATTCATCCGCCCCAGGTTCTTCAGGCGGCTGATGATCGCCATCGTCACCTGCGGCGGGAATTGATAGACGGTGTGCAGCACCCCGTCGATGCGAAACCGCACGGTGCCTTGTTCGCGGCGCGGTTCGATGTGGATATCGCTGGCCCGCTGCTGGAAGGCGTACTGGAACAGCCAGTCGACGATGTTGACGATATGGGCATCGTTGGCGTCCGGTTCCTGGTCGCTGGCACCCAGATTGAGCAGTTGTTCGAAATTGGTCAGGTTGCTCGGCTGCTGATCGTGGGTGGCGGCGCCGCTGACCGACTTGGCCAGGCGATAGAACTCCACGCTCAGGCGCTGGATGTCCACCGGGTTGGCGACCACCCGCTGCACCGGCAGCTTGAGCACGTGGGTCAGGTCGGCTTCCCAACTGCTGACGTAGGGCTGGGCGCTGGCCACGGTGACGGCCTCGCGATCGACCGCCACGGCGAGGATCTTGTGGCGTTGGGCAAAGGCGTAGGACATCAGGGGCGTCACGGCCGCCACGTTGATTTTCAGCGGGTCGATGCGCAGGTACGGCTGGCCGGCCTGCTCGGCCAGCCACAGGGTCAGGCTCTCCAGGTCCAGGCGCTTGCCGGGGCGGCTGAGGTCGTCCAGGTGCTGGTTGGCGATGAACTCCAGTGGATGCAACTGGCTGTTGGCGCCGTGGCGTCGGCGGGCGTTCAGCGCGGTCTCGGCGCAGTCCTGGCTGATGAGGCCCTGGGCGACCAGTTGGCGTAGCAGATCGTTGAGGTCCAGCCAGCGGTCCTGAGTGGCGTGTTTGGTGGACATGCGGGTTCCTATTGGACAATTGCAGCAAAGCAGCGATACAGACGCCTCGGCGTCTTCGCTCGATGTGCAAGAGAATAGTCCTGACGCCATGGACCGTTGGGCCACTACCCGACCAATGCGTTACGAAGTCTTGCCCTGGGGCGGCTCAACCGGCGGCCTGGACCGGCTGAACCCGCGAAATATCAGCCTCTTGTAAATCCACCGAGCACACACTGATCAGGTTTCGTAATTTTTCCGCGAGGACTTGGGCACGGTGCCAGCTCAGCCCCTCCACGACGATGTCCATCGACAGCAGGTCGTCGTGGCGCTCCATGCGCACCTGTTGCGGCGTCAGGCCCTGCAAGGCAAACAAGTTGAGCGCCCGGCACAACAGGTCCGGTTCGGCTTCGCCTAGCAGTTGGTAGTGCACGCGGCAATGGGGGTTGGCGGTGTGCCAGGCGTCGACGCGGCTGGGTAGGGGGGCGATGGCTTCGAGTAATGGCATGTGGATCTCCTTGAGGGCGGGAGAAATATTTACATGCACTGACGGGTATTTCTTATCTAAGATGACCCGATTAAACGCCGGATCGAATGGTTTAATTCTAGAAATTATAAATAGCGGGTTTATTTATGCACAGTGAGCTGGACAGTTACGACCGCCGCATACTGGCGCTGCTCCAGGAGGATGCTTCGCTGTCCAGTGCCCAGGTGGCCGAGCAGGTAGGGTTGTCGCAGTCGCCGTGCTGGCGACGGATCCAGCGGATGAAGGAGGAGGGCATCATCCGCCGCCAGGTGACCCTGCTCGATCGCAAGAAGATCGGGCTTAACACGCAGATCTTCGCCGAAGTCAAACTCAACGCCCACGGACGTTCGAACTTCACCGAGTTCACCGAGGCGATCCGCGGCTTTCCCGAGGTCCTGGAATGCTACGTATTGATGGGGGCGGTGGATTTCCTGCTGCGTATCGTCACGGCTGACATCGAGGCGTATGAGCGATTCTTCTTCGAAAAGCTATCGATGGTGCCGGGAATCCAGGAAGTGAACTCGATCGTCGCGCTTTCGGAGATCAAGTCCACGACGAGTTTGCCAGTGCTGCGCTGAGTTCTGTGGAGGATGTGCTGGCCTCATCGCGAGCAAGCTCGCTCCCACGGTTGATCTTCAGCGGCCACTAGATGTGGTTACCACGCTGAACCCCTGTGGGAGCGAGCTTGCTCGCGATGGCGGCGTCACAGGCGCAGCAAAGTCTTCCAGGCCCGGTTCTGATACACCGCGATCGCCTGCTGCTTGCGCATGTCCAGGGCTTCGTCGGTGATCGGCTGGTTGGCCAGTTGCGCCAGTTTGTTCAGCTCGCCGTAGAGCCGGTCCATCTCCGGAATGTCCAGCACATGGCGGGCGTGGTGCAGCCAGGCCTGGATGCGTTCGATCCGCGGCAGCTGCTCGGCCAGGTCTTCGGGTTGCTGCTGGTAGCGCTGTAGTTGCAGGGACGTGGACTCTTCGCCCAGCAGGCGTGGCAACCAGCTGCCCAGTTGCGCAGCGCCTTGGCGATTGCCGCGGGTGTTGCGCTCGGCGGTCCAACTGCGGGCCAGCAACCAGCGTGACGTGTTCAGGGAGAACAGGCCCCAGCGCGGGTCTTGCAGCTCGTCGAGGAACTGCTCCGGCGCGGCCTTGCGCACGTCTTCGTCGTCCAGGCCGGCCTGGACCAGTGGGCGCCAGTCTTCCAGCAGCGCGTCCAGGGCAATGCGCAAGTCGTGGGTCGATTGACGAGGGGCGGCCTGGCCGAGGCTGCTGAGCAGGGCGCGCATCTCGGCGAGGGTTTCCACCCAGTCCTGCAGCAGGCGCCAGTGGCCATTGAAACGGTATTGCTCGGCCAGGCGCTGGCTGCTGCCCAGTAGGTGCCAGCCCAGCGCGGCGAAGGCGTCGTCCAGCGGCATTTCGGCGCTCAGTTGCGGGGCCGGCAGGCTCAGGGCATAGCTGGCCGCGTCGTGCAGGCGATAGCCGCGCTCGGCCTTGCTGATGTCGCAAGGCATCAAGGGCAGCGTGGCGGCCAGCTCGGCTGCCAGTTCCAGCAGGGCGGCGGGCTCGCCTTCGCGCAGCTCCAGCTCCAGCTCGCAGATTTCTTCCTTCTGCTTGCCGACCACGACATGACCCAGGTCCAGTGCGGCCTCGATGACCACTTTGCCCTTGCCACGGCCCCAGGCAATCTCGGCCCGCTCACGCACGAAATCGGTGGTGAAGATGGCCTTGAGGGTTTTCTTGTCCAGGTCAGCCAGGGACGCGGGCCAGCATTCGCCGTCGAGCTTCTTCACGTCGAGCTTGGCCTTGGGCAGGTGCCAGTCGTATTCATTGCGTTCGGACAGGCCGGCGATGCTCTGGCCGCGGGTCTTGAGGGTCTGGATCACCTCTTCGCCGTCACGACGCAGGCGCAGCGCGACCTTGGCCTTGGCGAGATCGCGCTCGGGCGTGTCGAAGTACTGGTTCATCAGTTCATGGCGTTCCCAGCCATGCTTGTTGCGTTTTTTCAGCAGCGGGTGCTCGCGCAGGGCTGTCAGGGTCTCGCGGCTGACGCGGAGTTTGATTTCGGTTTCTTTCTGCATGGCCGGAAAATCCAGGGATCGGGTGTGCAGCCGGGGAAGGTGTCTGGCTGCCAAGGTCGTGCAGTGTACAGGACTCATCCGTCCTACGCGCCGCGACGGTTTCTTCCTTGCGCCGGATGGTTCTATGATGAACGTCAATTTGCAAGCCGGAGCCAGCGATGCCTTTGCCGTCCATGAAAGATCAGTTCGCTGCCCTGATCGCCGCGCCGTCAGTCAGTTGTACCCAGCCCGGACTGGACCAGTCCAACAGCGCGGTCATCGAACTGCTGGCAGGCTGGCTCGGCGACCTCGGGTTCTGCTGTGACATCCAGCAGGTCAGCCCTGGCAAGTTCAACCTGCTGGCCAGTTTTGGCAGTGGCCCCGGTGGCCTGGTGCTGGCCGGGCACAGTGACACGGTGCCGTTCGACGGTGCGCTGTGGCAGACCGACCCACTGAAACTGACCGAGGTCGATGGTCGTTGGGTGGGCTTGGGCAGTTGCGACATGAAGGGCTTCTTCGCCCTGGTCATCGAAGCGGTCAAGCCGCTGCTGGACCAGCCGTTCAAGCAGCCGCTGCTGATCCTCGCCACCTGCGACGAAGAAAGCTCGATGGCCGGTGCCCGAGCCCTCGCCGAGGCCGGGCGTCCATTGGGGCGCGCGGCCGTCATCGGCGAGCCGACCGGCCTGCGGCCGATCCGCCTGCACAAGGGCGTGATGATGGAGCGCATCGATATCCTCGGGCGCAGTGGCCATTCTTCCGACCCGAGCCTGGGCCACAGCGCCCTCGAAGCGATGCACGACGCCATGGGCGAATTGCGCGGCCTGCGCCTGCAATGGCAGCGCGAATACCGCAACCCGCAATTCACCGTGCCTCAGCCGACCCTGAACTTCGGTTGCATCCATGGCGGCGACAACCCCAACCGGATCTGCGGCCAGTGTTCCATGGAGTTCGACCTGAGGCCCTTGCCAGGCATGGACCCGCAAGTGCTGCGGGCGGCGATCCAGCAGAAGCTCGACCCCATTGCCGAGCGACACAAGGTCAAGATCGACTATGCGCCGCTGTTCCCCGAGGTGCCGCCGTTCGAACAGGCCGAAGAGGCCGAACTGGTGCGTGTGGCCGAGCGACTCACTGGTCATCGTGCCGAAGCAGTAGCGTTCGGCACCGAAGCGCCTTATCTTCAGCGCCTTGGCTGCGAAACCCTGGTCCTGGGCCCCGGAGATATCGCCTGTGCCCACCAACCGGGCGAGTACCTTGAAATGTCACGTTTGCAACCTACCGTACAACTGCTGCGGCAGCTGATCGGCCATTACTGCCTGACGCCGGCCACCGCCGGCTAAATTGCCCCTGTCCGGGCCCGTATTCATAAGGAGAGCGCGCGTGTCGCCAAGCCTGTTCCGACGATAACCACCAGCCCGCTGTGCGTTCAGTTTGGTCTTTTTTCGGCTGCTATTTATTACAGGCCCAGGTTCATGCCCGAATACGTTAATTGGCTTCGTCACGCTTCGCCCTATATCAATGCCCACCGTGATTGCACCTTCATCGTCATGCTGCCCGGCGACGGGGTGGAGCACCCCAACTTCGGCAACATCGTCCATGACCTCGTGCTCCTGCACAGCCTGGGCGTGCGCCTGGTGCTGGTCCATGGCTCGCGTCCGCAGATCGAGACCCGTCTGGCCGCGCGAGGCCTGACGCCGCACTACCATCACGGCATGCGCATCACCGATGCCGCGACCCTGGAATGCGTGATCGACGCCGTGGGCCAGCTGCGCATCGCCATCGAGGCACGCCTGTCCATGGACATGGCGTCCTCGCCCATGCAGGGCTCGCGGTTGCGGGTCGCCAGCGGCAACCTGGTCACCGCACGGCCCATCGGCGTGCTGGAAGGCGTGGATTACCACCACACCGGCGAAGTGCGTCGGGTCGATCGCAAAGGCATCAACCGCCTGCTGGACGAGCGCTCCATCGTGCTGCTGTCGCCGCTGGGGTATTCACCCACCGGGGAAATCTTCAACCTCGCCTGTGAAGACGTCGCCACACGGGCCGCCATCGACCTGGCGGCCGACAAGCTGTTGCTGTTCGGCGCCGAGCAGGGGCTGATCGGCGAGGACGGTCGGCTGGTGCGCGAGTTGCGCCCCCAGCAGGTGCCGGCCCACATGCAGCGCCTGGGCAGCGACTACCAGGCCGAATTGCTGGATGCCGCCGCCCAGGCCTGCCGTGGCGGCGTGGCACGCAGCCATATCGTCAGCTACGCCGAGGACGGTGCGCTGCTGGCCGAACTGTTCACCCGCGACGGCAGCGGGACCCTGGTGGCCCAGGAGCAGTTCGAAGTGGTTCGCGAAGCGGCCATCGAAGACGTCGGCGGCTTGCTGGACCTGATCAGCCCGTTGGAAGAACAAGGGATCCTGGTCCGTCGCTCCCGCGAAGTGCTGGAGCGTGAGATCGAACAGTTCAGCGTGGTCGAGCGCGAAGGGATGATCATCGCCTGCGCGGCGTTGTACCAGATCGCCGATTCGGACGCCGGGGAGCTGGCCTGCCTGGCGGTGAACCCGGAATACCGCCACGGTGGCCGGGGTGATGAACTGCTGGAGCGGATCGAGACCCGCGCCCGTGCCCAAGGGCTCAAGACCCTGTTCGTGCTCACCACCCGGACCGCCCACTGGTTCCGCGAGCGCGGTTTCGAACCCAGCAGCGTCGAACGCCTGCCGGCCGCGCGGGCCTCGCTCTACAACTACCAGCGCAACTCGAAAATCTTCGAGAAATCTTTGTAGGGCGCAACGCCCTGATGCCGGGCGTCAGGCTGCAGGCTTTTTGACTTCAGACAAGGAACCGTCTCAAGGAAAGCCATCAAGATTGCAGCCTGAGGCCGTGCTTCGCGCCTGGCCGTGAAAATTTCCCAGGCACGCGGAGCTTGTGGCAGAGCGATCACTGCCCTGAAAAGGTGCAGAAAAAGACCATTCAGTAATCCGTCGACTGGCCGATAAGCCGTATCTCAGTTTGACGAAGTTTTGATGGCATCTATATTTCAAAATAATCTGAAAACTGTGGAAACAATTCTTTTTGGAGTTATCCAGAATCCATTATTCTGCGCGCCGGTGTAGCGGGGTTAGACCATGGTCGTAATCACAAATGGTTACGATTGACTTGTCAGTCACGGTCTGGCGCTAATCGCGCATCTGCGGATTCCGGGCATTCGATCCGGCACCCAAAGAAACACAAGAATTAGAAAACGAGAGGAGCGAAGCATGAACAAGTCCACCTTGGCCCTGGCTGTGGCCGTTGGGGTTCTGGCGCAGCAGGCAGGCGCCGCCGGTTTTATCGAAGACAGCAAGGCTACCTTGGGTCTGCGTAACTTCTACATCAACACGGACAACCGTGACTCCGACGCCAACGCCCCTCGTAACAAGGCTAACGGCGTTCAAAGCAAGAGCGAAGAATGGGGCCAGGGTTTTGACCTGCGCTTCATCTCCGGCTACACCCAAGGCACCGTAGGCTTCGGTCTGGATGCCATTGGCCTGCTGGGTATCAAGCTGGATTCGGGCGGCGGTTCTAACGGCGCCACTGCAACCTCCTACGGCGGTACGGTCTTCCCAAGCGAGTCCAACGGCAAGGCTGTCGACAACTACTCCAGCCTGGGCCTGACTGCCAAGGCCAAGATCTCCCAGACTGAACTGAAATTGGGCACCCTGCAGCCAAAACTGCCAGTGATCGTGACCAACGACGGTCGTCTGCTGCCACAAACCTTCCAAGGTGGCCAGATCACTTCCGGCGAGATCAAGGACCTGACGCTGGTCGGCGGTCAGATCGAGCACGCCAAGGGACGTAACTCCAGCAACAACGAAGAGTTGTCCATTGCCGGTGCCAACGCCCACACGGCCGCTGGCCGTGACAGCAACAAGTTCATCTACGGTGGTGGTGACTACAAGATCACCAAGGACCTGACCGCCCAGTACTACTACGGCAACCTGGAAGACTTCTACAAGCAGCACTTCCTGGGTCTGGTTCACAGCTGGGCAATCGGCCCAGGCGTCCTGAAATCCGATCTGCGTTACTTCCACAGCACCGATGACGGCGCCAATGGCCATGATTCGGCTTACTACACCACGGGTGACTACGGTACCGGCATTACCCGCGGCAAAGTCGATAACAACCTGTACAGCGGCCTGTTCCTGTACACCGTGGGTGGACACACCTTCGGTGGTGGCTACCAGGTCAGCAATGGCGACAGCGACTTCCCATGGCTGAACCAGGGTGATGGCTCGTCGGCCTACCTGACCACCGACATGCAAATCGCCAAGTTCGCCCGTGCCGGCGAACGCACCTGGCAGGGTCGCTACTCCTATGACTTCGCCAAGCTGGGCGTACCTGGCCTGACAGCCGGCGTTATCTACCTGCGTGGCGATAACATCGATACCACCGGCCGTGTAGGCGTGGCACAGACCAACCTGTCGGCCACTGGCCGTTCCGAGTGGGAACGTGACATCACCGTCGGCTACGTCGTACCGGAAGGTCCGCTGAAGAACGTTGGCGTCATGTGGAAAAACGCCACCTGGCGCAACGACATCCCAGGTCAGCGCGACCAGGATGAAAACCGCCTGATCGTCAGCTACTCGCTGCCGCTGCTGTAAGCCACGCGTTCGCGTGACGAAAAAAAGCCCCGTTCGGCCTGCGCCGGACGGGGCTTTTGCGTTTCGGGTCATCGTGACGGGAGACTTTCTGTCCTGATGCGTCGAGTTGCTTATGGTGCGGGCCGGGTTGCATCTTTGCGCAGAATGAACGCACTGAATGCCAGAAAGTCGTCCAGGTGCCGGGTGATGATCGCGATCATGATCGGCAGTTGCAGGGCCTGGTAATCATGTACGGCGATGTTCCTGAAACCCACCATGTTCTTCATGCTTTTCACCAGGCCTTCCGCCACCCAGCCACCTTGAAAAAGCAACTCGAACACGTCCCGGGCACTTTGCGGGACACCCAGTCGCTCACGGCGAATCAAATGCTGCCCCATGTCCAGCGCCGCTTCACAGGCACGCTGGATATTCAGGATGGCTGAGTCCTGGCGAGTGAAATCCGTGGCGAAGGTGGCAGGGTCCTTGTCATATTCCTCCCGCACTCTGGCCACACAGCGTTCGATACTCGCCGCTTTATTGATCAGGACGTCATCGACCATACACGGTGCCTTCCTTGTGAATATCCTCGAGCAGGCCTGCGCGAGCCGCGTCGAAGGCCGTTTTCTCGCTGAGAATAAAACTCTCGAACAAGCCCGCCTGTACGTCTTTGGCCCACAATCGGCGACCTCGGGTCACGATCTGGTACTGCATCACCGTCGTGGCCCCACGTAGATCAATCAGATCCACCGGACTTCCAGCGATATCGGCCAGGTCTCCCGAAAGCTGCCATAGCAGTACCGGGTCGGCCTGGCCGGCCAGGAGCACCGCCATGTCGACGTCGCTGTCAGGCCCGGCGGTCCCCTGCGCGTGGCTGCCGAACAGGTACACCGCCAGTAAGTCCGGCAGATGATGTTGCAGGTGAGTCAGCAAGGCTTGAGTGTTCATGCCGCCTATCCTAGCCGCTCATCCTGGCATGGGGACAGTGTTTACTCGCCCGGATGGCAAACAGGGCCGACAAAAAAAGCCCCGTTCGGCCTGCGCCGGACGGGGCTTTTGCGTTTCGGGTCAGGCCCACCCCTGTAGCCTTTCCCGAAACTTCTCCTCTTTACAGCAACTCGAGGCCTTCTCGAAACCTCGTCGAGGATGGTGGACCCATAGGTGGGTGGGTGCCAGTGAACAGTTTTTTATATTCTGAAAAAGTCTAGCGAAAGCAATATTCATTCTTTTTAAAACGGTCCAAACCGAGGCACAGTCAGGCTCCACAAGAATCTCATCCAGGAGCTTTACCATGAGCCTCAGACTGGGCGACATTGCCCCCGATTTCGAACAGGACTCCAGCGCCGGCAAGATCCGCTTCCACGAGTGGCTCGGTGACAGCTGGGGCGTGCTGTTTTCTCATCCGGCGGACTTCACGCCGGTGTGCACCACCGAGCTGGGCCTGACCGCCAAGCTCAAGGATGAGTTTGCCCAGCGGGGCGTCAAGGCCATTGCCCTGTCGGTGGACCCGGTGGATTCGCATCACAAGTGGATCGAAGACATCAACGAAACCCAGAATGCCGTGGTCAACTTCCCGATCCTGGCCGACGCCGATCGCAAGGTCTCCGACCTGTACGACCTGATCCACCCCAACGCCAGCGACACCTTGACCGTGCGCTCACTGTTCGTGATCGACCCGAACAAGAAGATTCGCCTGACCATCACCTACCCGGCCAGCACCGGGCGCAATTTCAACGAGATCCTGCGGGTGATCGATTCTCTGCAACTGACCGACAACTACAAGGTCGCCACGCCGGCCAACTGGCAGGATGGCGATGAAGTGGTGATCGTCCCGTCGCTCAAGGACGAAGAAGAACTCAAGCAGCGTTTCCCCAAGGGCTACCGCGCGGTGAAGCCGTACCTGCGCCTTACCCCGCAGCCCAATCGTTAATAAGCAGGCAGGCGCCAATGTCTCTTTGTGGGAGCGGGCTTGCTCGCGAAGGCGGTGTATCAGGCGACATTTCTTAACCTGACCTATGGCCTTCGCGAGCAAGCCCGCTCCCACAGTGAAACGCCGTGCACCAAAGGGTTTTGGCCGTTTCGACGGCCTTTTTTTATGCCTGGAGGAGCGTCGCTTTCATATTCATATAAAGAATAACCAAATGAATAAATATGATTTAAAGATATATGAATCCCCTGTTATGGTTTGCCTCATGCAGCGAGATCGCCCACCGCGAATCGCACGTGACAGTTAAGGAATGGCAGGCATGTTGGTCGTCTCACTCGGTGGCAGCCCCAGCCAGCGCTCACGCTCCGGGGTGTTGCTGGAACGCTCGCAACGTTGGTTGCAGCAGCAAGGTGTGGAAGTGGTCAGTTATCAGGTGCGTGATTTTCCGGCTGAAGACTTGCTCCATGCCCGTTTCGACAGCCCCAAGGTGGTCGACCTGCTCCAGCAGATCGACAACGCCGACGGCCTGTTGATCGCGACGCCCGTGTACAAGGCGTCTTTTTCCGGCGCGCTGAAGACGCTGCTGGACTTACTGCCGGAGCGAGCGCTCAGCCACAAGGTCGTGCTGCCCATGGCCACCGGAGGCAGCATCGCCCACATGCTGGCGGTGGACTACGCCCTCAAGCCGGTGTTGTCGGCCCTCAAGGCCCAGGAAATGCTCCAGGGGATCTTTGCCGAAGACAGCCAGATCGCCTATGGCGAAGGCACTGCCCAGGCGCAATTGGCACCGGCCCTGCAACAACGCTTGAACGAAGCCCTGGAGCAGTTTTTCAGTGCCATGGCGCGGCGGCCCAGGCCGCTGGACCCACACGTCTTGAATGAACGCCTGTTGAGTGCTCGCTGGAGCATTTGACCCCGTGTAAACCCAGTTTCAACTCACCTTACTCAGCCGCCAACGGCCAAGCAGGTGCAGCCACACCCCCACAGCAAAAAGGAGAGGCGCCATGCGCACTGTCATTTTGCGTCGCGGGCTGGTCGCTCTGTTTGCTGCGGCTGTGTCCTTCGGCGCTATTACCCAGGCTCAAGCCGAGACCTTGCGGATCGGTTATCAGAAGTACGGCACCCTGGTGCTGCTCAAGGCCAAGGGCACCTTGGAAAAACGCCTGGCCGCCCAAGGCGTGGATGTGCAATGGACCGAGTTTCCCGGCGGCCCGCAACTGCTTGAAGGCCTGAACGTCGGCTCCATCGATTTCGGCGTGACCGGCGAAACCCCACCGGTGTTCGCCCAGGCCGCGGGCGCCGACTTGCTCTACGTGGCGTATGAACCGCCTGCGCCCACCAGCGAAGCGATCCTGGTGCCCAAGGGGTCGCCCATCCAGTCGGTGCAAGACCTCAAGGGCAAGAAAGTCGCGCTGAACAAAGGTTCCAATGTCCACTACCTGCTGGTGCGGGCGTTGGAAGATGCTGGTCTGAAATACACCGACATCCAGACCGTTTTCCTGCCACCGGCCGACGCCCGTGCCGCATTCGAGCGCGGCAGTGTCGACGCCTGGGTGATCTGGGATCCGTACCAGGCCGCCGCCGAGCAACAGTTGCAGGCACGGACCCTGCGCGACGGCCAGGGCATCGTCGACAACCATCAGTTCTACCTCGCCACCAAGCCCTATGCGCAACAGCATCCCCAGGTCATCACCGCCCTGGTGGACGAAGTGCGTGCCGTGGGGGAGTGGTCCAAGGCCAATCCTGAAGACGTGACCAAACAGGTGTCGCCGCTGCTCGGCCTGCCTGAGCCGATCACCCTGACCTCGATGAAACGCCAGGGGTTCGGTGCCTCGTTCCTCACACCCGACGTGGTGGCAGCCCAGCAGAAAATCGCCGACAGCTTCTACCAACTCAAGCTGATACCCAAGCCCTTGAGCATCAAGGACGTGATCTGGACGCCACCGGCGGCCGTCGCGAACGCGCAGTAATCCGACCCCCTTAGGAGACCACTCCATGAGCCTCAATATTTTCTGGTTCCTGCCCACCCACGGCGACGGCCATTACCTTGGCACCGCCGAAGGCGCCCGCGCCGTCGATCACGGCTACCTGCAACAGATCGCCCAGGCTGCGGACCGGCTGGGTTTCGGTGGCGTGCTGATTCCCACCGGACGCTCCTGCGAAGACTCCTGGCTGGTGGCGGCCTCGTTGATTCCCGTGACTCAGCGCCTGAAGTTCCTCGTTGCCCTGCGCCCCGGGATCATTTCCCCGACGGTGGCGGCGCGTCAGGCCGCAACCCTGGACCGGTTGTCCGGCGGGCGCGCGTTGTTCAACCTGGTGACGGGTGGCGACCCGGACGAACTGGCCGGCGACGGCCTGTTCCTCGACCACGAGGCGCGCTACCAGGCGTCGGTGGAGTTCACTCGCATCTGGCGTCGGGTCCTGGAAGGCGAGACCGTGGATTACGACGGCGAGCACATCAGCGTCAAGGGCGCCAAGTTGCTCTACCCGCCGATCCAGCAACCGCGTCCGCCTTTGTATTTCGGCGGCTCTTCCGAAGCGGCCCAGGACCTCGCCGCCGAACAGGTGGAAATGGTGCTGACCTGGGGCGAACCACCGGAGGCCGTTGCCCAGAAAATCGAACAGGTCCGGGCCAAGGCTGCCAAGCTGGGCCGCACCGTGCGCTTCGGCATCCGCTTGCATGTGATCGTGCGCGAAACCAATGCCGAGGCCTGGCAGGCCGCCAACCGGTTGATCTCCCACCTGGACGACGACACCATCGCCCGCGCCCAGGCCTCCCTGGCGCGCTTCGACTCGGTGGGCCAGCAACGCATGGCCGCCCTGCACGGTGGTCGGCGCGACAAACTGGAAGTGAGCCCCAACCTCTGGGCCGGTGTCGGCCTGGTTCGCGGTGGTGCCGGCACGGCACTGGTGGGCGATGGCCCGACTGTCGCCGCGCGGGTCAAGGAATACGCCGACCTGGGGATCGATACGTTCATCTTCTCGGGTTATCCACACCTGGAAGAGTCCTATCGCGTGGCGGAACTGTTGTTCCCGCATCTGGACGTGGAGCGCCCGGAACTGCCCAAGAGCCAGGGCTACGTGAGCCCGTTCGGGGAAATGGTCGCCAATGACATTCTCCCCAAAGCCGCCGCACAGAGCTGAGGCGGCCATGAAAAAACTTATCCACAACCTGGCGCCCTGGGCGGTGCCGCTGCTGTTGCTGGCGGTCTGGCAACTGTCGGTATCGGCGGGCTGGCTGTCCACGCGGATCCTGCCGGCACCGGTGGCGGTCATCGAGGCCGGGGTAAACCTGGTGCGCAGCGGCGAGATCTGGACGCACCTGGCCATCAGCGGCTGGCGGGCGGCGGTCGGCTTCGCCATCGGCGGCGGTATCGGCCTGATCCTGGGCTTTATCACTGGCCTGTCGAAATGGGGCGAGCGCCTGTTGGACAGCTCGGTGCAGATGGTCCGCAACGTCCCGCACCTGGCGTTGATTCCCCTGGTGATCCTGTGGTTCGGCATCGACGAGTCGGCGAAGATTTTCCTGGTGGCGCTGGGCACGCTGTTTCCCATCTACCTCAACACCTATCACGGCATCCGTAATGTCGATCCGGCCCTGGTGGAGATGTCCCGCAGCTATGGCTTGTCCGGCTTCAGCCTGTTTCGCCAGGTGATCCTGCCAGGTGCCTTGCCGTCGATCCTGGTGGGGGTGCGGTTTGCACTCGGTTTCATGTGGTTGACGCTGATCGTGGCGGAAACCATCTCGGCCAGTTCCGGCATCGGCTATCTGGCGATGAATGCCCGGGAGTTCCTGCAGACCGACGTTGTGGTGCTGGCGATTCTTCTGTACGCCGTGCTGGGCAAGCTGGCCGACCTTGCCGCCCGCGGGCTGGAACGGGTCTGGTTGCGTTGGCACCCGGCCTACCAAGTGAGCAAGGGAGGTGTCGCATGACGGCCCAACAACCTCCGCGCCTGCTGCGAGGCATCCCGCTGGCGGTGCGCAAGTTGCAGAAAACCTTCGGCACCCGTGCGGTGCTGCGTGATATCGACTTGCATATCCCGGCCGGGCAGTTCGTGGCGGTGGTCGGTCGCAGCGGCTGTGGCAAAAGTACTTTGCTGCGCTTGCTGGCCGGCCTCGACCAACCCAGCGCGGGTCAATTGCTGGCCGGCTCGGCGCCGTTGAGTGCCGTGCAACAGGACACGCGGCTGATGTTCCAGGAGGCGCGCTTGTTGCCCTGGAAAAAAATCATCGACAACGTCGGTCTTGGGCTCAAGGGCAACTGGCGGCCGCAAGCCTTGCAGGCGTTGGAAGCCGTCGGCCTGGCCGACCGTGCCAATGAATGGCCGGCCGCGTTGTCCGGTGGCCAGAAGCAACGCGTGGCCCTGGCCCGGGCGCTGATCCACCAACCGCGCTTGCTGTTGCTCGACGAACCCTTGGGGGCGCTGGACGCCCTGACCCGTATCGAGATGCAGCAGTTGATCGAAAACCTGTGGCAGGCACACGGCTTCACCGTGTTGCTGGTGACTCACGACGTCAGCGAAGCGGTGGCCATCGCCGACCGGGTCATCCTGATCGAAGACGGCCAGATCGGCCTCGACCTGCTCATCGACCTGCCACGTCCACGGGTTCGCGGCTCTCATCGCCTGGCGAGCCTGGAAACCGAAGTGCTCAACCGTGTGCTGTCCTTGCCCGGCCAACCGCCGGAACCCGAACCCGTTTCACCCTTGCCCACGCAGTTGCGTTGGGCGCAATGAAGCCGCTTCAAGCGGCCAGCGACACGCTGCAAGAAGAGGCGCGTGCTTTTCCTTGCAGCTTGTAGCTCGAAGCTTGCAGCTCATTTCGACCCCAGGAGAAATAACATGACTATCAAAGCCATCAACGTGCGCAACCAGTTCAAAGGCACCATCAAGGAAATCGTCGAAGGCGACGTGCTCTCGGAAATCGACGTGCAAACGGCCTCCGGCATCGTCACCTCGGTCATCACCACCCGTTCGGTGAAAGAGCTGGAGCTGGCAATCGGCAGCGAAGTGATCGCCTTCGTCAAATCCACCGAGGTGTCCATCGCCAAGTTGTGAGCGGTGCGTGACCCACGGCCCCGAACGGCGCGAGCCCTTCGGGGCTTTTTTAGCGTCACTAAAAGGCGTTTTATCTAATTTAAAGGGATTTATAAGATCTTTAAGAGTGGACTGTTTTTAACATTTATTCTGTTTAAGCGGTGCTATAGTCCGTTTTATCAAGCATTAGCAGCTTCAGAGCACCGTTTATGTCTGGATTTTTTCCTATTGATTGTGCCGACACGCTCCACGCCATTGGCCTGCTGGTGAAAAGTCGGCGGCTTCAACACCGGCAGCGGCAGAAAGATCTTGCCGCTTCTCTTAAGCTGTCGGAGCGAACAGTGCGCAAAATCGAGGCGGGCGACCCCACTGTGGAGTTGCGCTCATTCATGTTGGTGCTGTGGCAATTGGGGCTGATCCAGGAAGTGTTCCAAAGCCGTCAACAGCTCGAAGCTTCATCCCTTGTATCCACTCAAGCGCCTCGCAACGCTCGTGTACGCCTGGCCAGTGTAAAGGGAGAATTCTGATGGCCAGGGCCTACATTTATGTTGAAGACCCTCAGACTGGAGAGATCCGCACGCTGGGGCGATTGAGCATCGATAATGGTCGGGGCGAGTTCAGCTACGACCCGGAGTATGTTGCCCAGCATCGTTGGGTGCCAGATCCCATCCGTTATCCGTTGCGCATCCAGCCTTTTACCGGCATTGCCACCAACCGCGGTGTGCCCGGTTTCATCAATGATTCAATGCCCGACGGCTGGGGCGAGCGTGTCTTGAGAGACCTTCATCGAGCGGATCTGGAGGCTGTCGATTACCTGCTCAAGTCCCCCAACAACGATCGCGCCGGCAACCTCATGGCCGGGATAAGCCGGCATCCACCCGTTGGCATCGGCCAGGAAGCGCTGCCCTCCCTTAAGGGGTTGTCTGCATTCATCGAGGCCACCGAAGCGATCTTCGATAACCAACTGGATGATGAGGCGATCAAAACCCTCCAGTTGCGCAAACAACGTTCATCGCTGGGGGGCGCAAGGCCCAAGCGTACATTACACGATGAGGGCGTCTTCATTCTTGCCAAGCCCCGTGATCGCTATGACACCTGTGATGTCCCGGCCATGGAACATGCCTGCATGACATTCGCTTCGCTCAAGGGACTGAATGTCGCGAAAACTGCGCTGTACCTCGGTGCGCCCTCGACGTTGCTGGTCAAACGATTCGACCGATTTCCGATTGCCGAGTCCGGCCGTCGGATACCGATGCTGAGCGGGCTGACGCTCCTGGATGCCGATTGGCGATCCAATGATCGCAGCGCCTGGGTGTATGCCGGGCTTGCCAACGAGATGCAGCGTCGCGGGGTGCCGGATGATGACTTGCGTGAACTGTTCAAGCGCATGTGTTTCAACGCCCTGGTGGGCAATGACGATGATCACCCGAAGAATCACGCCATTCTCTGGCTCGAGGGACGCTGGCGGTTGGCTCCGATGTATGACGTAGTCCCGGGACTGGAGGGTTCGTCACCACCCTACCTTTCGATGGCGGTTGGTCGCAGTGGGCGAGTGATCAGTCGAGAGAACCTGCTCAGCCATTGCCTGCACTTTGCCTTGACGCCAGAGCAGGCCACCGATGTCCTGGATGAAGTGATCAGTTGGGAGGCAGAGCTTGGCGCGCATTACGCCAGCCATTTGACGGGTGCTGAGTTGGAACTCGGTGTGAGCGCGATAGGCGCTAAACGTATGAAAAGCTGATGACTGAGGGGATCAGGCTGTTTCTCGCTTGGGCAGATACGGCGGCAGGTACAGGCCCAGGTACGCGTCGAACACTCGCATGCCTTCTTCGGCCATGCGTGGGGTGATCTGCCCGTGTTGCTGCACCGAGCGGGCGTAGACGCGGTCGCCCAGTTCCATGGCCAGGGCGAACACGTCGACGTCGGTGGGCAGGGCCGGCAGGGCGAAATGGCGGTCGAAGAGCTTGTGCATCAGGTCGCCGAGTTCGAGGTCGTGCTGGCGGTCGGCCTGGGTGACCTCGGTCAGGCCATGCTGGGCCAGGATCAATTGGCGGGCGGCGGCGTCCTGGCCATAGATGGTGAGCATGCGCTGTTCCACCAGCCGTGACAGGTCGTGCCAGTGGTTCAGGGCGTCATGGTCGATGGGGGCTTGCAGGCAGGCGCGGAACGCGGCGTGGACATCGGCGGTCAGGGCTTCGAGCAGGGCAGGGACGCTGGCGAAGAAGTGATACACGGAGGACGGGGGAATCCCGGCGCGTTCAGCGACGCTGTAGATCGACAGGCTGGCCACGCCTTCGGCGGCAAGCAGCGTGCGGGCGGCGTCGAGAATCGAGTCGATCCGGGCCTGGCTGCGTGCGCGGGGTTTGCGAGGGGTGGCGGTGCGCGTCATGGGTGGCTCCTGCGGGACTGCGGGCATTGTACGCAGAGCGAGCGGAGGGTCCATAGCGGCGCTTGTGAGGAAAAGAAACCTGTGGCGAGGGAGTTTGCTCCCGCTGGGCTGCGCAGCAGCCCCGACGTCAGTCACTGCGGTGCTTCAAGTTGATCGCTCAAGCCTTTTTTGGGGCTGCTGCGCAGCCCAGCGGGAGCAAGCTCCCTCGCCACGGTCTTGCGTCTAGCCGGACCATTGTGGAGGCAGCCAATTCATCATCTGGGCTGAACAGCCATAAAAAACGCCGCAGCCCGTGAAGGCCTGCGGCGTTTTCTCTACCGCAACCGCTTACACGGTATGCAGGTACCAGTTGTATTCAAGGTCGGAGATGGAGTGTTCGAACTCCTCCAGCTCGCTTTCCTTGCAGGCCACGAAGATATCGATGTATTTCGGGTCGATGTACTTGGCCATGACTTCGCTGTCGTCCAGCTCGCGCAGGGCATCGCGCAGGTTGTTCGGCAGGCTTTGCTCGTTCTGCTCGTAGCTGTTGCCTTCGACCGGAGCACCCGGCTCGATCTTGTTGACCAGGCCATGGTGCACGCCAGCCAGCACGGAGGCCATCAGCAGGTATGGGTTGGCGTCGGCGCCGGCCACACGGTGTTCCAGGCGCACGGCATCGGCAGCGCCGGTCGGTACGCGCAAGGCCACGGTGCGGTTGTCCAGGCCCCAGGTCGGCGAGTTCGGCACGTAGAACTGGGCGCCGAAACGGCGGTAGGAGTTGACGTTCGGGCAGAGGAAGGCCATCTGCGCGGGCAGGGTCTCGAGCACACCGCCGATCGCGTGACGCAGCGCGGCGTTCTGCTCGGGATCCTCGCTGGCAAAGATGTTCTTGCCGTCTTTGTCCAGGACCGAAATGTGAACGTGCAGACCATTGCCCGCCTGGCCTGGGTACGGCTTGGCCATGAAGGTGGTGTCCATTTCATGGTCGTAGGCGATGTTCTTGATCAGGCGCTTGAGCAGGACCGCATAGTCGCAGGCCTTGATCGGGTCGGCGACGTGGTGCAGGTTCACTTCGAACTGCGCCGGGGCACTTTCCTTGACGATGGCGTCGGCGGGAATGCCTTGTTCCTTGGCGCCTTCGAGGATGTCCTGGAGGCAATCGACATATTCGTCGAGGTCGTCAATCAGGTAGACCTGGGTCGAATGCGGACGCTTGCCGGAGATGGGGGAGCGGGGCGGTTGTGGGCGTCCATTCACGTTCTCCTGGTCGATCAGGTAGAACTCCAACTCGAACGCGGCGCAGATGGTCAGGCCCAGCTCATCGAACTTGGTCACGACCTGGCGCAGGACCTCGCGGGGGTCGGCGAAGAACGGCTCGCCTTCGAGCTCGTGCATGGTCATCAGCAGTTGCGCGGTGGGGCGCTTTTGCCAGGGCTCATTGCTCAGGGTGCCGGGGATGGGGTAGCAGATCCGGTCGGCATCGCCGATGTCCAGGCCCAGGCCGGTGCTTTCCACCGTCGAGCCATTGATGTCCAGGGCAAACAGGGAGGCCGGCAGGTTGATGCCTTTCTCGTAAACCTTGTGGAGGCTGGTGCGTTCGATGCGCTTGCCGCGCACCACACCATTCATATCCGCAATCAGAAGGTCAACGTACAGAACCTCAGGATGTTCCTTAAGGAACGCGTTCGCTTCGTTAAGCTGAACGGCACGCGGGGGTACCGACATGATGCAACACCTTTGTTGTTAAAAATATCAATCATTGATCTCTTCGAAAGCCAGTCAACCCGAACGGCATGCCGAAGTCAAGCAGGGCCTTTTTTGCCCTAAAAAAGCACTCGTGGGGCTTTTTTGAGGCAATTTAGGGCGTTTTTTTCCCTTTGAAGGTCGTGTCGACCGCGGGCTTGAGCGGGCCGTGTTGTATTTTTTACGGGGGTGTTGTGTAAAAAAATGAACAAGGCTAAGCTCGATTCAAACCCATAACAGCAATAATACCGGGGTGCTTCATGTCTCGCCTGCCGTTAATCGGCGTCACCACCTGCTCCAGGCAGTTGGGCCTGCATGCGTATCACATCAGCGGCGATAAATATTCCCGGGCTGTCGCGACAGCCGCCAAGGGCTTGCCCATGCTGATTGCGTCCCTGGCGGATCTGTTCTCCCCGTCCGTTATTCTGGACGCCCTGGACGGTATTCTCTTTACCGGCTCTCCTTCCAATGTAGAACCTTTTCACTACCATGGCCCTGCCAGTGCGCCGGGCACTGCTCATGATCCTGCACGCGATGCCACCACCCTGCCGCTGATCCGCGCCGCCGTCGAGGCAGGCGTCCCGGTGCTGGGGATCTGCCGCGGTTTCCAGGAAATGAACGTAGCCTTTGGCGGTAGCCTGCATCAGAAAGTTCATGAAGTCGGAACCTTTATCGATCATCGTGAAGACGACACCCAGCCGGTGGCGATCCAGTACGGCCCGGCCCATGCCGTGCATATCCAGCCCGGCGGCGTGCTGGCGGGCCTGGGCCTGCCGCCGGTGATCGACGTCAACTCCATCCACAGCCAGGGCATCGAGCGACTGGCGCCGGGATTGCGGGTTGAAGCGAGGGCGCCGGATGGCCTGATCGAAGCCGTTTCGGTTATACAAGGCAAGGCTTTTGCTTTAGGAGTGCAGTGGCACCCCGAATGGGCGGTAAGCTCTAACCCGCACTACCTTGCGATTTTCCAGGCATTTGGCGATGCCTGCCGAGCAAGGGCAATACAACGCGACGCCGATGCGTCAAACAACGCCTGACGACTAATAGCAGTCAGGAAACTCACGCCTAGAGGCATTTATGAGTAACAACCTCGACCAGCTCACCGATTGGTTGAAAGACCACAAGATCACAGAAGTCGAATGCATGATTGGCGACCTGACCGGTATCACCCGGGGCAAGATCTCGCCGACCAACAAGTTCATTGCCGAAAAAGGCATGCGCCTGCCCGAGAGCGTCCTGCTCCAGACCGTGACAGGCGACTATGTCGAAGACGACATCTATTACGAACTGCTCGATCCTGCCGACATCGACATGATATGCCGCCCGGACGAGAACGCCGTCTTCCTTGTGCCCTGGGCCATCGAGCCCACTGCCCAGGTCATCCACGATTCCTACGACAAGCAGGGCAACCCGATCGAGCTGTCGCCGCGCAACGTGCTCAAGAAGGTGCTCAAGCTGTACGCCGACAAAGGCTGGCAGCCGATCGTCGCGCCGGAGATGGAGTTCTACCTGACCAAGCGCAGCGACGACCCGGACTTCCCGCTGCAACCGCCTGTTGGCCGCTCCGGCCGCCCGGAAACCGGGCGCCAGTCGTTCTCGATCGAGGCCGCCAACGAATTCGACCCGCTGTTCGAGGACGTCTACGACTGGTGCGAGTTGCAGGAGCTGGACCTCGACACCCTGATCCACGAGGACGGCACGGCGCAGATGGAAATCAACTTCCGTCATGGCGACGCCCTGTCCCTGGCCGACCAGATCCTGGTGTTCAAGCGCACCATGCGCGAGGCGGCGCTCAAGCACAACGTGGCCGCGACCTTCATGGCCAAACCCATGACCGGCGAGCCGGGCAGTGCAATGCACCTGCACCAGAGCATCATCGACAAGGACACCGGCAAGAACGTCTTCTCCAATGAAGACGGGACCATGAGCGAGCTGTTCCTGCACCACATCGGCGGCTTGCAGAAGCTCATCCCCGAGCTGCTGCCGCTGTTCGCCCCCAACGTCAACTCGTTCCGCCGCTTCCTGCCGGATACCTCGGCGCCCGTGAACGTGGAGTGGGGCGAAGAAAACCGCACCGTCGGCCTGCGCGTGCCGGATGCCGGGCCACAGAACCGTCGGGTGGAAAACCGCCTGCCGGGCGCCGACGCCAACCCGTACCTGGCCATTGCCGCGAGCCTGCTGTGCGGTTTCATCGGCATGGTCGAAGGCATCAACCCGAGTGCGCCGGTGGTGGGACGGGGTTACGAACGCCGGAACCTGCGCCTGCCGCTGACCATCGAAGATGCGTTGGAGCGCATGGAAAACAGCGCCACCATCGAGAAATACCTGGGCAAGAAATTCATCACGGGCTACGTCGCGGTCAAGCGGGCCGAGCATGAAAACTTCAAGCGCGTCATCAGTTCGTGGGAGCGGGAATTCCTGCTCTTTGCCGTCTGAAGCGCCGGGCGGGGCTGCCGCGCCAGCCTCGCCCCCACCGATACGAAAGGAGAATCCGCATGACCGGCAACAACCCGCAAACCCGCGAATGGCAGGCCCTGAGCAACGATCATCACCTGGCGCCGTTCAGCGACTTCAAGCAACTCAAGGAGAAAGGCCCGCGCATCATCACCCGCGCCAAGGGCGTCTACCTCTGGGACAGCGAAGGCAACCAGATCCTCGATGGCATGGCCGGCCTCTGGTGCGTGGCCGTCGGTTACGGCCGTGATGAACTGGCCGACGCCGCCAGCCGGCAGATGCGCGAACTGCCGTACTACAACCTGTTCTTCCAGACCGCTCACCCGCCGGTGCTGGAGCTGTCCAAGGCCATCGCCGATATCGCCCCTGAAGGCATGAACCATGTGTTCTTCACCGGCTCCGGCTCCGAAGGCAACGACACCATGCTGCGCATGGTTCGCCATTACTGGGCGATCAAGGGCCAGCCGAACAAGAAAGTCATCATCAGCCGCAAGAACGGCTATCACGGTTCGACCGTGGCCGGCGCGAGCCTGGGCGGCATGACCTACATGCACGAGCAGGGCGACCTGCCGATCCCGGGCATCGTCCACATCGCCCAGCCCTATTGGTTCGGCGAAGGCGGCGACATGAGCCCGGAGGCCTTCGGCGTGTGGGCGGCCGACCAACTGGAAGCCAAGATCCTGGAGGTCGGCGTGGACAACGTCGGTGCGTTCATCGCCGAGCCGATCCAAGGCGCGGGCGGCGTGATCGTTCCGCCGGACAGCTACTGGCCGCGGGTGAAGGAAATCCTCGCTAAGTACGACATCCTGTTCGTGGCCGACGAAGTGATCTGCGGTTTTGGCCGCACCGGGGAATGGTTCGGCACCGATCATTTCGGCTTGAAGCCGCACATGATGACCATCGCCAAGGGCCTGACCTCCGGCTACATCCCCATGGGCGGGCTGATCGTGCGTGACGATGTGGTCGACGTGCTCAATGAAGGGGGCGACTTCAACCACGGCTTCACCTACTCCGGTCACCCGGTGGCCGCCGCGGTGGCCCTGGAGAACATTCGCATCCTGCGCGAAGAAAAGATCATCGAGCGCGTCCACAACGAAACGGCACCCTATTTGCAGAAGCGTTTGCGGGAACTGAACGATCATCCGCTGGTGGGTGAGGTCCGGGGTGTCGGCCTGCTGGGGGCAATCGAACTGGTTCAGGACAAGGCCACGCGCAAGCGCTATGAAGGTCGGGGCGTGGGCATGATCTGCCGGCAGTTCTGCTTCGACAACGGGCTGATCATGCGTGCGGTGGGCGACACCATGATCATTGCGCCGCCACTGGTGATCAGCAAGGCCGAGATCGACGAACTGGTGACCAAGGCGCGGCAGTGCCTGGACCTGACCCTCAGTGCGTTGCAAGGCTAAGTGCTAGGCTCTGAGCGAGGCGCTTACAAGGGCCTCGCCCAGTGCGAACAAAAGGCCGGGCTTGTGTTGAAAGCCTGCCCTGTAACTTGCCAGACTACCGACTGTTCAAGTTGCCCGCGAGCCGGCTACTGAACGTGGCTAAAAAGAATAACTGGAGCATCAATCCATGAAGGCATTAGGTATGAAGATAGCTGGCAAGACCCTCCTCGCCATGTCGCTGGTGGGCGCGATGGCGGGTGCCGTCCAGGCGGACGACAAAGTGCTGCACGTCTATAACTGGTCCGACTATATTGCGCCGGACACCGTCGCCAAGTTCGAGAAGGAAACGGGGATCAAGGTCGTCTACGACGTGTTCGACAGCAACGAAACCCTCGAAGCCAAGTTGCTGGCCGGCAAATCCGGTTATGACATCGTGGTGCCGTCGAACAACTTCCTGGCCAAGCAGATCAAGGCCGGCGTCTACCAGCCACTGGACAAGTCCAAGCTGACCAACTGGAAGAATCTCGACACCGACCTGCTCAAGGCCGTTGGCGATGCCAGCGACAAGGGCAACCAGCATGCCTTCCCTTACATGTGGGGCACCATCGGTATCGGCTACAACCCGGAGAAGGTCAAGGCCGCGCTGGGCGTCGACAAGATCGACTCGTGGGACACCCTGCTCAAGCCGGAGAACATCGCCAAGCTCAAGGGCTGCGGCGTGAGTTTCCTCGACTCACCGACCGAAATGATCCCGGTGGCGTTGCACTACCTGGGCTACCCGACCGACAGCCAGGACAAGAAACAACTGGCCGACGCCGAGGCACTGTTCCTCAAGATCCGTCCTTCGATCAGCTATTTCCATTCGTCCAAGTACATCTCTGACCTGGCCAACGGCAACATCTGCGTCGCCGTGGGTTACTCGGGCGATATCGAACAGTCCAAGTCCCGCGCTGCCGAAGCGGGTGGCAAGGTCAAGGTGGCCTACGCCATTCCAAAAGAGGGCGCCGGTTCCTTCTATGACATGGTCGCCATTCCCAAGGACGCCGAAAACGTCGACGCGGCCTACCAGTACATGAACTTCCTGCTGAAGCCGGAAATCATGGCCGAGATCACCAACAACGTACGCTTCCCGAACGGCAACAAGGCGGCGACGGCGCTGGTGGAAAAAGATATCTCCGGCGACCCGAACATCTACCCGTCGGATGAAGTGAAAGCCAAGCTCTACGCGATCAGTGACTTGCCGCCGGCCACCCAGCGGATCCTGACCCGCAGCTGGACCAAGATCAAATCCGGCAAGTAAGCCGGCCTGAAGTACTTTCCTGTCGCCGTCACCCTCCAGGGCGGCGGCAACAGGAAGCCAAGAATAATTAAAAGTTTTGCTGGATCGGTTTATCGAGGGTAAGTTGCGCGCCGGTTTTGTTGCAGGGCCTGTCGTGGCCAGGTAACGGGGGCAACTTGGGCCCAACTATTTAAGAGGACCTCCACGTGCCAGTCTTTTCTTTGTTACGCAACGCCTTGCTGGTCGGCGCCGGCCTGACGCTCGCCGTCAGTGTCCAGGCTGCTTCCACCGTGCATATTTATAACTGGTCGGACTACATCGGCGAGACCACCCTGGCGGACTTCGAAAAAGCCACTGGCATCAAGCCGGTGTATGACGTGTTCGATTCCAACGAAACCCTGGAAGGCAAGTTACTGGCCGGTCGTACCGGCTACGACGTGGTCGTGCCGTCCAACCACTTCCTGGGCAAGCAGATCAAGGCCGGGGCGTTCCAGAAACTCGACAAGGCCCAGTTGCCCAACTACGCCAACCTGGACCCCGCGCTGCTCAAGCGCCTGGAGCGTAACGACCCGGGCAACCAGTACGCCGTGCCGTACCTGTGGGGCACCAACGGCATCGGCTACAACGTCGAGAAGGTCAAGGCGGTGCTGGGCGTCGACAAGATCGACTCGTGGGCCATGCTATTCGAGCCGGAAAACATCAAGAAACTCTCCAGCTGCGGCGTGTCGTTCCTCGACTCGGGCGACGAAATGATCCCGGCGATGCTCAACTACCTGGGCCTGAGCCCCAACAGCGAAAACCCTGAAGACTACAAGAAGGCCGAGGCCCAGCTCCTCAAGATCCGGCCGTACGTGACCTACTTCAATTCCTCCAAGTACATCTCTGATCTGGCCAATGGCGAGATCTGCGTGGCCGCCGGTTTCTCCGGCGACATCTTCCAGGCCCGCTCGCGTGCCAGCGAAGCCGGTAAAGGCGTCGAGATCGCCTACGTGATCCCCAAGGAAGGCGGCAACCTCTGGTTCGACATGTTGGCGATCCCGCGCGACGCCACCAACGTCAAGGAGGCCCACGCCTTCATCAACTACCTGCTCAAGCCTGAGGTGATCGCCCAAGTGAGCGACACCGTCGGCTACGCCAACCCGAACCCGAAGGCGGGCGAACTGATGGATCAGAAAGTGCGCACCGATGAAGCGGTGTACCCACCGCAGGCGGTCGTCGACAAGCTGTACGTCAACTCCGAGTTGCCGCCCAAGATTCAACGACTCATGACCCGCAGCTGGACCAAGGTCAAGTCGGGTAAATAGCGTTAAGCGCTCTAACTAAACGCTCGCCCGCATGGGGCGAACAGTAAATTCTGTGGGAGTTTCGAAAATGGCAGTTGCCTCCGGCGCCTATAAGAAAGCCCTCGAGGGCGACCAGACACCCAAGCAGGTGCTGGTCAAAATCGACCGGGTCACGAAGAAGTTCGACGAGACGATTGCCGTGGACGATGTGTCCCTGGAGATCAAGAAAGGCGAGATCTTCGCCTTGCTCGGTGGTTCGGGTTCGGGCAAATCCACCTTGCTGCGCATGCTCGCCGGCTTCGAGCGGCCCACGGAGGGGCGCATTTTCCTCGACGGTGTGGACATTACCGACATGCCGCCGTACGAGCGGCCGATCAACATGATGTTCCAGTCCTACGCCCTGTTCCCGCACATGACCGTGGCGCAGAACATCGCCTTCGGCCTGCAACAGGACAGGATCCCCAAGCCTGAGATCGAGGCCCGCGTGGCGGAAATGCTCAAGCTGGTGCAGATGAGCCAGTACGCCAAGCGCAAGCCGCACCAGCTCTCCGGCGGCCAGCGCCAGCGCGTGGCCCTGGCCCGTTCCCTGGCCAAGCGTCCAAAGCTGTTGCTGCTCGACGAACCCATGGGCGCCCTGGACAAGAAGCTGCGCTCGCAGATGCAGCTCGAGCTGGTCGAGATCATCGAGCGGGTCGGTGTGACCTGCGTGATGGTGACCCACGACCAGGAAGAGGCCATGACCATGGCCGAGCGCATCGCGATCATGCACCTGGGCTGGATCGCCCAGATCGGCAGCCCGATCGACATCTACGAGACCCCGACCAGCCGGCTGGTCTGCGAGTTCATCGGCAACGTCAACATCTTCGAGACCGAAGTGGTGGACGACGCCGAGGGTCACGCGGTGCTGACCTGCAAGGACCTGGACCGCAACATCTACGTCGGCCACGGGATCAGCACCTCGGTGCAGGACAAGTCGGTGACCTACGCCATTCGCCCGGAAAAACTGCTGGTGACCGTCGAACAGCCGACCTGCGAGCACAACTGGTCCAGCGGCAAGGTCCACGATATCGCCTATCTGGGCGGGCACTCGGTGTTCTACGTCGAACTGCCGAGCGGCAAGCTGGTGCAGTCCTTCGTCGCCAACGCCGAGCGCCGTGGCCAGCGCCCGACCTGGGGCGACCAGGTGTTCGTCTGGTGGGAAGATGACAGCGGCGTGGTGCTTCGCTCATGAACATGCGCAAATTCAAACGCCGACTCGATCGAATAACGCCCGGTGGCCGTCAACTGGTCATCGGGGTGCCTTTCATCTGGCTGTTCCTGTTCTTCATGTTGCCGTTCTTCATTGTCCTGAAGATCAGCTTCGCCGAAGCCGACGTGGCCATTCCGCCATACACCGAGATCTACAGCTACGTCGACCAGAAGCTGCAGGTGCTGCTCAATTTCGCCAACTACGCGATGTTGAGCGACGATGAGCTGTACATCGCCGCCTACCTCGGCTCGCTGAAGATGGCGCTGATCAGCACCGTGTTGTGCCTGTTGATCGGTTATCCGATGGCCTACGGCATCGCCAACGCCCGCAAGGAAATCCAGACGGTGCTGGTGCTGTTGATCATGATGCCGACCTGGACCGCGATCCTGATCCGCGTCTATGCGTGGATGGGCATCCTCAGCAACAACGGCTTGCTCAACGGTTTCCTGCTGAGCATGGGCTGGATCAGCGAACCGTTGCAGATCCTCAACACCAACCTGGCGGTCTACATCGGGGTGGTCTACTCCTACCTGCCGTTCATGATCCTGCCGCTGTACGCCAACCTGGTCAAACACGACCCCAGCCTGCTGGAGGCCGCTTCCGACCTGGGATCGAGCACGTTCAACAGCTTCTGGAAAATCACCGTGCCGCTGTCCAAGAACGGCATCATCGCCGGGGCCATGCTGGTGTTCATCCCCGTGGTGGGCGAGTTCGTGATCCCGGAACTGCTGGGCGGTCCGGAAACCCTGATGATCGGCAAAGTGCTGTGGCAGGAATTCTTCAACAACCGTGACTGGCCGGTGGCATCCGCCCTGGCGGTGGTGATGCTGGCAATCCTGATCGTGCCCATCATCCTGTTCAACCGCAGTCAGGCCAAGGAAATGGAGGGCAAGGAATGAAGCGCTTCAGTTTTTCAAGCCTGATGCTGGTGCTGGGTTTGCTGTTCATCTACGCACCGATGCTGATCCTGGTGATCTACTCGTTCAACGCCTCGAAACTGGTGACAGTGTGGGGCGGCTGGTCGATCAAGTGGTACGTCGGCCTGCTGGACAACACCCAGTTGATGGGGTCGGTGCTGCGCTCGCTGGAAATCGCCTGCTACACGGCGGTGGCCGCCGTGGCGCTGGGTACGCTGGCGGCCTTCGTGCTGACCCGCATCACTCACTTCAAGGGGCGTACGTTGTTTGGTGGGCTGGTCACCGCGCCACTGGTCATGCCGGAGGTGATCACTGGCCTGTCGCTGTTGCTGCTGTTCGTGGCCATGGCGCAGATCATCGGCTGGCCCCAGGAGCGTGGCATCGTCACGATCTGGATCGCCCACACGACGTTCTGCGCGGCCTACGTGGCGGTGGTGGTTTCGGCCCGCTTGCGTGAACTGGACCTGTCCATCGAAGAGGCGGCCATGGACCTGGGCGCGCGGCCGTGGAAGGTGTTCTTCCTGATCACCATCCCGATGATCGCGCCGTCGCTGGCGGCGGGGGGCATGATGTCGTTCGCGCTGTCCCTGGATGACCTGGTGTTGGCCAGCTTCGTGTCGGGGCCGGGATCGACGACCTTGCCGATGGAAGTGTTCTCGGCGGTGCGCCTGGGGGTCAAGCCGGAGATCAACGCCGTGGCCAGCCTGATCCTGCTGGCGGTGTCGCTGGTGACGTTCCTGGTCTGGTACTTCAGCCGTCGCGCCGAAGAGAACCGCAAGCGCGCCATCCAGCAAGCCATCGAGGAAAGCGCCGCCGACTCCTGGAAACAACCGGAAGTGCGCCGCGCCGCGACCGCCCAGGTGTGAATGTGGGAGCGAGCTTGCTCGCGAAGGCGGTGGGTCAGTCAATGGCGATGTTGGCTGTGCGGCCGTCTTCGCGGGCAAGCCCGCTCCCACAGGTTTTGCGGTTGCCTTGAGTCTGTGGTCACCACAGAGCAATGGTGGGATTGCCTTGAGTCTGTGGCCACCACAGAGCAATGGTGGGATTGCCTTGAGTCTGTGGCCACCACAGAGCAACTGTGGGGTTGCCTTGGGTTTGTGGCCACCACAGAACCAATTGTGGGAGCGAGCTTGCTCGCGAAGGCGGTGGGGCGGGCGCCGGCGTTGTCCCGCCACTTGCTCATTTCTTCAGCGTGTCATGGGCCTCCAGTGCCCGCAGGGAGTAGATGTAGGCCGCGCCGGCGTTCAGTGACACGGCAGTCGCCAGGGTGGCGGCGATTTCTTCGCGGGTGGCGCCGGCCTTGATGGCGGCATCGGTGTGGACGCCGATGCAGCCGTCGCAGCGGGTGGTGATTGCCACGGCAATGGAGATCAGCTCGCGGGTCTTGGCATCGAGCACGTTGTTCTCGGCGGCGGCCTCATCCAGGGCCATGTAGGCCTTGACCATCTTCGGGTTGCTCTTGCCCAGGGCACCGAAGGCGGACTTGATGGTAGGCAGCAGCTCGGACCAGTTATTGAACATTGCATTGACTCCTCAGGAAGTGGACGGGGTGTTGAGCCTTGTAGTCTTGACCATCCATGACAAACAGGCCCGTTGGCGGTGAAAAAAAGCCCGCTCCTCGTTCAAGGGGTTCGGGCCGGTAACAGTTTGAGCGTGCCATGGGTGTTGGCCGTCACCTCTTCCTCGGCCAGGTGTGCCTGGTGATACACCCCCTCGATGTACGCCTCGGCCTGATCCTCGTAATGCTTGTCGAACAACACGCCGCTCTGGCCCACAGGGTTGATGGTGACGCTGTGGCTCGGGTCGGCAAAGTCGATGATGCGCCGGGTGGAGGGCCCGTAGGTCACCGGCCAGGGTGCCGGGCCGATGCGGGCGGAAAGGTTGTTGGGCACCTCATGGGTGCCCGGTGCCGCGAACGGGCCGACGTTGAAGAGCCGATCCAGCGGTTTCTGCTGGCCCAGCGGATGACCGTGGGTCAGGGTGTGGGCCTTGCCCCATTGCCACTGGCTGGCGTCTTCGCCCAGGGTGGCCTTGAGGTGCGCGAGGCTTTTGCTCCAGGCGATGTGGACGATGTCGGCGCGGGTTTCCGTGCCCAGCGTCGAGCGATCGTCCCACCAGGGGGAATCGGCTGAAGCCGCCAGGCGTGGCAGGGCCGCATCGATCACCCGGGTCGACAGCGCCGTGTCGAAGAAGCCGTCGCCCAGTTCATCGCGCAGCGCCGCCTCGGCCAGGTTGAACAGGAACTGGTTGAACAGCGTGGCGCTGACGGAGTCCAGCGGATAATCGCCGGGCCATTGGGCCAGTTGGTCCACCCATTTGCGTTCCTGCGGGTCGCTGACCACGCCACGCAGCACAGGCAGCAGCGGCGCGAGCAGACGGGGGCCGTAGGCGGTGGTGGTGCCCAGTTGCAGTGCCTGGGTGGTCTGGATGTCCCACTTGGCCTGCTTGTCGCCGAGCTGCAGGTTCAGTTGCTGGCCGCGGTCGGCGAGGTTGTAGTACCCCGGGATCTCGATGCCGCTGGCCACCACCGGCTGGAAGTTGGCCGAAAGGATGTAGCCCCGCGCCGGGTTCTCCTCCTGCGGGTTGCTGCTGAAGGGGTAGAAACCGTCCTTTTCCGCCTCGGCGCTGCTGCCGTCGAGCATGAACCCGGGCTTCACGCCGCTCGGCCGCTTGGGCAACTGCGCGGCGGCCCACCAGCCGATATCGCCCTTGGCATTGGCCCAGACGACGTTCAACCCCGGTGCATGGATCTTGGACGAGGCATCGCGCGCCTTGGTGAGCGTGTCGGCACGGTTGAGCTGGTAGAAGGCATCGAGGATCGGGTTACGGCTCTCCAGGAAGCCCCACCACATGGCGACCGGGGTCTTGCCGGCGTTGGCACCGAGGGCGTCGTTGACGATCGGCCCATGGGGCGACTGGCGCAGCACCAGCGTCACCGGCGCCTGGCCCTTGACCGCAATCTGCTGCTCGCTGCGGGTCATGTCCACCCACTTGTCGCGGTACCAGACCTGCTCGGGATTGTCCGGGTTGACCTTCTCGGCGATCAGGTCCAGGTCGTCGTTCTGGAACATGGTGATGCTCCAGCCAAAATCCTTGTTCATGCCCAGCGTCGCAAATGGCATCAGCGCCTGGTAATGCCCGTAGAGCTCGAAACCGGGTGCCGACAGGTGCGCCTCGTACCACACCGAGGGCGCGGAAAAACGGATGTGCGGGTCGCCCGCCAGCAACGGCTTGCCGCTGTGGGTGCGGCTGCCGGAGACCGCCCAGGCGTTACTGCCTTCGAACTGCGGCAGGCCGTTCTCGGCCAGGGCCTGCTCGCTCAGGCGGGCCAGGGCATTGAGGTCTTTCCAGTCATTGGCGGCCAGTGGCAAGGCGCTCTTGCGGCCCTCGGCCAGCACGCCTTGGGGCTGCCAAGCGAGGTCGAAGATATCCAGGTAGTCAGCGCCCAGTTGATCGCGCACATAAGTCAGCAGCGGTTCGGTGCGAAAAGCCGCGGCGAAACTGTAGGCCATGTAGCCGGTGATGCTCACGGTGTCTTCGGCGGTGAAGGGGCGCTTGGGAATGCCCAGCACATCGAACTCCAGCGGCCGGGTGTGGCTGTCCTGGTAGGCATTGATGCCGTCCAGGTACGCCTGCATCGCGATCCAGGCCGGGGATTGCGGATCCTGCTCCGTCACATAGCGCGCGGCCCGCTCGCGGATCCGCAGGCTGCGCATCAGCTTGTCGGTGTCGAGCAGTTTGGGCCCCAGTATCTCGGCCAGTTCGCCACGGGCCAGGCGCCGCATGATCTCCATCTGGAACAGCCGATCCTGGGCATGGACATAGCCGAGGGCGCGGTACAGATCGGTTTCGTTCTCGGCGCGGATATGCGGCACCCCACGCTCGTCGTAGCGCACGGTCACCGAGCCCTGCAGGCCCTGCAATTGCACGGTGCCCTGGCGGGTGGGCTGCTTGCTGTAGAGGTAGCCGCCCGCGACGATGACAGCGGTGACGACCAGTGACAGGAAGGCAACGAGGGTGCGTTTCATGGGGATTCCTTATTCGGGTGACAGCGGTCCATCGTCTCGCTGTTGCTTCCCTGTTTAGCATACGGCCGCTTACCGGCGCATCGTCCATTGGAGGGATTTTCTCCAGACGGCCCCACGGCCAGCGTAATAGGCGGTGGAAGGTCCGGTGCCGCGACCGGGCGGCCGAGGCCGAGCATCGCAAGGCTATCGTTGATTGCGACAGCAATCACGCCTGTCGTCGTCGAAGTGCGGGGGATGTCAGTCGGCGTGTGTCAGGAGGGCCGACCGCGGGGCAGCGCCGGCGGCCGGTGGTGGGAGGGCGGTTTCAGGCGGTGATCGTCGAGCCATAGAAGGGTGGCCCGACGGGGTCATCAGCTTGGCCGGGTAGTCGGCGTCGGTTCGTTGGACGGCCCGCCTTGTGGTGGCGCTTCGCCTCGTTCGGCCAGCTCCATCGTGTCGCCAGTCGCCGTACTCTTAGGTCCTGTCCCCAAGCTCTTGACCCACTCGGTACCCAGGTTGAGCCCGGCGACCGTGGCTTGCGGAACCAACTGGGAAGCACCACGCGTGCCGTGATAGACGTTCTCGCCAGCGCGTCTCCAGCCCGGTGGCTGGGTGTGGGCAAGGGTGTCCCGGTTTGCATTCGTGAGGTTCTGCCATGGGACGTTTGCGCGTGCGGTCAGGTCGTCCTTGCCGTCGTTCAGCGCTTTGTTTTCCAGCGGTGCCGCTACGCTGTTGGCAAAGAACGGAAGCAGGGTCAGGCCCGAAGAGAAGAAGGTCGTGATGATCTGCTGCATTTTTTCCAGCGTCTCGGCATCTTCGCCTGGCGCGGCGGCGTCCCCCACTGCGGTGCGCATGGTAATACCCGCACCGACGCCAACGATTCGGTTCACATAGTCACTGATATTGGTCATGTTGGTCGGCAGCACTTTGCTTGATTCGGCCAGTGCCTTGGGCAGGAGCTCCTTCCATTCGCGCGTTTCGTTTTTGACCCGGTAGGTCGGGATCTTCTCGTCGCCATGGGTTTGAGAGTATTTGAACACGGCCTGACCGCCGGCCATGAGCGTGCCGCCGACCGCGGATGCCAGGCTGCGGGCGCCGATGCCCGAGGCGTTCACGCTGGTGAATTGATTCAGGACTTCTCGTACCGCATGAGCCGCACCGAATGCGATGTATCCGGTGAAGTCGCCGCTGATGGTGCCAAAGTTGTTGGCGTTTTGTTTAAGCAGGAAACTGGTGCGCTTGTCTTCCTGCGTCTTGTCGAGGGCCTCGCGTTGAGGATTGGCGACCCGTCGCCCATTCACCGTCACCTCCTGCAGGGCCTTGGGGTACACCGACAGCGGATCGACCTTCTCCAGCCCACTGCCGATGGTTTTATCGACGATGGTCTGGATGATGGGGCGGGCGCTGTCGCTGACCACTTTATGGGCGGCGCCCAGGACGGCCGAGGTACCCGCGGCGTGGGCTGCGAGGTGCGTACCGTCGAGCTTCTCATCGATTGCCGCGGTGCTGGCACCGAAGTGAGCCGAGGAGGCGAAGCCTTGCGGGATGCCCGCATCGGCAAACACCGCCAGCCCTGTCCGGAATCCACTGTGGGTCTTGAGGTCTGCGACATAGTCCTGGCGGCCGACGTTCTTCAGCGCCGTGTCCAGCACTTCGTTTTTCTTCGTCGCCGTCGTCAGTTCGCTGGGCTTGTCGTCCTTCTTGTCCACTAACTCTTCGAATTCCACCTGAACCTTGATCAACTGGTTCAGTTCAGAGGTCGCCTGGTCTCGTTCGGGCTGGGAAAGACTCTCGTTGTTCATCGCACTGCGCGCGTGCTCGATGCGGCTTTCCATGAAGGTATTCAAGCGGTCGGGCAGCTCTTGCGTCATGGCTTGCATGACGCCTTTGGCGTAACCGCGGAAGGCATCATGGCTGCTTTGCAGACTCGTACGTTCATCCCCCTGCGGCGTGCCTTCGATGACCTCCTGGCACAGCGAATGGTAGGCGCCGAGGGTGTTACCGACGCGGTCGCAGTGTTTGTCCCAGACGGCCTTGAAACCGCCGCCTTCCTTGCGGTCTTCCTCGCTCATACCCAGGTATTGGTTGAAATCCTTGACGAACTCGGCGGTTTCTTCCTGGCCCGACAGCATCGGGTGGGGGGTGCCGCCGAGTTCGACCAGATGCTTCTGCACATCCTGATAGCTGGTTCCTGGCGCAAAGCCCAGTACTTTACTTTCCAGGCTCATGTGCTCGCGCGCGTAGCCGAGCGGGTCGGTATCGGGGTTTTTCTTGCCGAGGGTGTTGACCAGCCCTGTCAGGCGCTGCTGCCGGGTCCTGAGGGTCTGCTGGGTGGCGTCGCTCGATTTTCCTTCGAAGTGATAAGGCACCAGCGGTGTGGTGGAGGGGCGGACCTGGTCGGACAGGCTGTTTCTGATCGGCGTGATCCGGTCGTCCTGGGCCAACGCCGCCGAGCTTGTGCTTCGTCCTACGGATAAATCTGGCATGTCGTGCTCTCCTAGATTGACAGGGCGTTGTTGAGCCCGGTGCTACGGGGTGTGGGTTTGTGCTGGGTGGGCTTGGCGGCGACGTTCGGGCTGGCACCGTCGAAGAAGTAACCCTCTCGCCAGATCAGCGCCATGTCGGCGATACCGCCCATGAGCCCCAGCAAGTGTTCGGCGGTGAGGTTTTCCAGGGGCACGTGGCCGATCAGGATCACCAGTTCGCTGTCGCTGTTGTAGGACAGGGACGGGCAGAACGGCCCGCTCAGCAGGTAGAGATTGGTTTCCAGCAGCCGTTGCAGGACGGCTTCGCGATTGGCGGTCGGCAGCGGCCCGAAGCTGGCGTAGATGAACACGTCGCCTTCACCCACGCTGGGGGTGTGCTTGAGGGAAAAGTCGACCTCCTTGACCGACAGGTTCGCCTGTTCGTAGAACGCGGACGGGGTGGGAATCATCGTGAGGGCGCAAAGCTGATCGATCAGCTTGCAATAGATGGGTGACGCCATGATTGACCTCGCATTGTCATCCAGGCGCGACGAGCGCCTGCTGCCCCTCGTGAGTGACGCCGGCGGCATTTCGGTTCCAAGTGCCGTTGTCATGTCGTGCGGATGGGAACCGTCGGGCCAGGATCGGCCACCCATTGGCGCCACCTCATTCAAGGTTGACCGCCCATGTCCCGTTCACTTTCACGTTCGCCGGTCCTTCGCTTCGTCCCCAGGGGGCTGTCCATGTTGGCGATGGGGTCCTTGCTGTACGGCTGCCAGCACCTCGAACCGCCGCTGACCATCGGTGACCCGTTCGCCAATGAAACCTATCGATCGCAACTGCGCTGGCGCACGCCGGCGCCCACGGACACGATCGTCCAGATCGAAGAACTGTCGTCCCAAGGCGACGGCAGCCTGTGGGCGCGCATGCGCCAGGGGTTTTCGCTGCAGGCCAAGGCCCGCGGCGTGGCGCGCATCGACGAGCAGCGCCGCTGGCTGATGGAGCGCCCGGCGTTTCTCACCCAGACCGGGCGCGCCGGCAGCCGTTACCTGCACTTCATCGTCGGCGAGTTGAGCAAGCGCAACATGCCGCTGGAGCTGGCGCTGTTGCCGGCCATCGAGAGCGGTTTCAACCCGAACGCGCAATCGCCCGCCCAGGCCATGGGCCTGTGGCAGTTCGTCCCGGCCACGGGGCGCCGTTATCAATTGCAGCAGCGGGCCGACTATGACGAGCGCCGGGATATTCCGTCTTCCACCCGCGCCGCCCTGGACTACCTGTCTTACCTGCATGACTACTTCGACGGCGACTGGCTGTTGGCGCTGGCTGCCTACAACGCCGGCGAAGGACGGGTGCGCGACGCCATCACGCGTAACCGGGCCCGTGGCCTGGCGACCCGCTACTGGGACCTGTCGCTGCCCGGCGAGACCCAGAACTACGTGCCGCGGTTGCTGGCGCTGTCGCAGTTGGTCAATACGCCGGCGGACTATGGCGTCGACCTGGTGCCCATCGCCGACCAGCCGTACTTCCAGATGCTCGCCCTGGCGCAGCCGGTGGACCTGGCGCACCTGGCGGTGTTGTCCGGTGTGCATGAGCGCGAGTTGCGCATGCTCAATCCGGCCGGGCGAGGCCGGGCCAGTGGGCGCTTGCTGATGCCCATGGCGGCCTCGCGCCGATTGAGCGCGCAGCCGGACCTGATCGCCCGGGCGGCGCAACCCCGGGTGCCGGGCGGCGAAGAACAACGGGTCGTCACTCCCGAGACCGGGGCAGCGGGGACGCAGGTCGCGGAGGCCAACGTGCCGCCAGGGGCATGACCCGACGCTCGCCCCGTGCCCGGGGCGAGGCACCGATCAAACAGGCTACAGACAACCCGTCGCGACGGTGGCCAGGTGCCGGCCGCGCGGGTCCATCAACACGTAGGAACCGATCGTATTGCACGCGAAGCCGAACGAGACGCCGCGCTCCGGATCGGCGAAACCGACCGTGCCACCGGCGCCCATGTGGCCGAACGCCTCGCTGCCCATGCCATAGCTGCCATTCGCCACGTTCGGCTGGTCGAGCATGATGCCCAGGCCGAAGCGTGCCGGCGTCTGGAGCGTCGGGTCGTACTCGGCGCTGTGTTCGCGCAGCATTTCATTGAGCAGCGGTGATTCCAGCAAGCGCCCGTCGAGCAGGCCGGCGTAGAACGTCGCCAGGCTGCGCGCGTTGCCGTGCCCGTTGGCGGCCGGTTGGGTCATGCGCTTCCAGCCGGGTTCGTTGCTGCGTCCCAGCACCATCGGCGGGTTGGCGAAGGCCAGGGCACTCATGGCCGTCGGCTCGGTGAGCACGTCCTGGAGCACGCGCCCGAAGGCTTCGTCGTCGATGTCTTCCTTGGTCCGTGCCATGTAGGCACAGCGCGCCATAGTCACGTCGTCCAGGCCCAGGTGAAAGTCCAGCGCCAGTGGCGCGGCCACCCGACGGCAAATGCTCTGGGCGGGGGGCAGGCCGTCCACCCGGCGCAGCAGTTCACCCAGGATCCAGCCGAACAGCAATGGCGAATAGGTCTGTCGTTCGCCGGCGCCGGCCCAGGGTTGTTCCCCGGCAATCAGCTGCGCCATGGTGTCCCAGTCGTACAGGGTTTCCGGCGCCAACGGTGTGCGCAGCGCCGGCAGCCCGGCCCGGTGGCACAGCACCTGGCGCAGGGTGATCGAGGCCTTGCCGGCGTCGGCGAAGGCCGGCCAGTGCTGGCAGAGCGGGGCGTCCAGGTCCAGCCGGCCTTCGCCCACCAATTGCATGATCGCCACCGCCGTGAAGGGCTTGGTGCAGGAGAACAGGTTGAGCAGGGTGTCGTGTTGCCAATGGCGATCCGGTTCGGGCCCGGCCTGGCCGGCCCAGAGGTCGATGACTGTTTCGCCGTCGACCTGCATGCACAAGGCGGCACCGCGTTCGAAGGGGCTTTGCATCAGTTGGCTGAAGGCCGCCCTGACCGGTTCGAAGCGGGGGTCGCAATGGCCATGGACTACGAATGCTCGCGTCATGTGTGCTCCAGAAAAGAGGGGAAGGTCTCTGCTGAGTGAGCGCGGCGCCGCAAACGGTTCAGAGGTTTGCCCGAAGGCGGGGGGGATGGATCTTTTCTGTACGCCAGGCCACTCACGGGCAACCATCCTGTCTCTGGAGCATGCCCATGGCGCACGAGCGCACCCTTGATTTCAACGGCGTCGATTTCAACAGCGATGCCTTCCGCAGCGCGGCTTACCGGCACTATGCGGCGCTGCGCGAGGTCGCGCCGGTGTTCCTCAGCCAACCGCAAGGGCAGTTGCCGATCTGGTACGTCACCGGCGCTCGGGAAGTCGAGACCGTGCTGCTGGACAACGAGCGCTTCGCCCGTGACCCGGCCCGCATCAGCCCGCAGTTCGCGGCGATGATCGGGGGCGAGCAATCCATCGCCTTTCTCAACGATCACATGCTCAACCGCGACGGCGAGCGCCACCGTCGCTTGCGTCGGCTGGTGAACAAGGCATTCACGCTCAAGGCGGTCAATGCCATGCGCCCGCGCATCGAGCAGATCGCCGAGACGCTGCTGGACCAGGCCGGGCCCAGCGGACACATGGACGTGGTGAGCCAATACGCGTTTCCGTTGTCGATCACCGTCATCGCCGAACTGCTCGGCGTCCCCGCCAGGGACCGGGACGATTTTCGCCGTTGGTCCCACATGATCGTCCAGCAGGTCGGGCACGACTTGAGCGAGTTGCAGCGCTGCTACAGCGAGTTCGCGAGCTACATGCTGGCCTTGATCGAGCAGCGTCGGGCGCAGCCCACCGACGACCTGGTGACTGCGTTGGTGCAGGTCGAGGAAGAGGGCAACGTGCTCAGTTGCAGCGAGTTGTGCAGCATGATTGCGCTGCTCATCATCGCCGGGCATGAAACGGCGGCGTCGATGATCGGCAATGCGGTGTACCTGCTGGTGCAGCATCCCCAGGCGCTGGTTCAACTGCGCGACGAACCGGGCCTGATGCCCAATGCCGTCGAGGAATTGCTGCGCTATGACTCGTCGGTGGAGCGCGCCATGGTCCGCTTCGTGACCCAGGACACCGAATTGGCGGGGCAACGCTTGCAGCGTGGCCAGCTACTGATGGCGGTGGTGGGGGCGGCCAATCGTGATGAAGCGCTGTGTGCCCATCCCGACACCCTGGACATCACCCGCCCGGCCTGCCCGCACCTGTCGTTCGGCAAGGGCACGCACCATTGCCTGGGGGCCTCGCTGGCCCGGCAGGAACTGGAAATCGCGTTGAACACCTTGCTCAGGCGCTGTCCGGGGCTGCAACTGGCGGTGGCGCCCGAGGCCGTGCACTGGCGCTATGTCCCCAATTTCAGGGGGCCGCAAGCCTTGCCTGTGCGCTGGTCGGTGGACTGACAATGGCAGGTGAGGCTCGCCCGACAACCCGGCTGGGCGAGCCGTGACGTTACGCCAGGACCGCGTGCGCCGGCCGGGTGTGTGCGGTGGCAGGCGCCGAAACGTCCGACGTCAGGTGCAGCCCGTAGAGGACCACGTCGGCCCGCGTGTCGGCGAACCGGGCAATGCCCGGAAACCGCCCCCATTGCGTCGCGCCCAGGCCTTGCACGCCGCGTTTGCTGGCCTCGTTATGCTCGATGATCCAGGCCACCAGCGTTTCGAAGCCATAGCGTCGGGCCAACACCACGGCGGCTTGGCCGAGGCGAATGCCGACGCCGCTGCCCACGTGGTCGTTGCGCACGTAGATCGACACCTCTCCGGTCAACCGGCAGGCCTGGGCGCCCCAACTGAAGCGGTTGACGATCAACCAGGCGACGACTTCGCCCTTGCGCTCCAGCACGTAGATCGGGTCGCCCTCCTTGACGAAGCAGTCGACGAAGAATGTCATTTCCTTCAGGGAAAACGCTCTGAGCACGGGGGAACTGGTGCCCCCCAGAGCGCTTTCGTTGAAGATATCGGTCATCACCGGCAGGTCGTCGGGCGTGTAGCGACGTACCCCGTGGGGCAGGTCGAGTCGGCTGTTCAAGCGATTGGTGGTCATGATCGGGCTTCTCCATAAACGCTGCGCTTGAGTTGCTCGCGGGCGCGGAACAAACGCGAGCGCACGGTCCCGATGGGCACGCCCAGGCGTTCGGCGGCGTCGCGGTAGCTGCTCTCGGTGTCCACGGCGGTCCACAAGGTTTCGCGCATGTCCTTGGGCAGCTCATCCATCGCCAACAGCGTGCGATCCAGCAGCCGGCGGTTGTCGCACAGCTCGCTGAGGTCGATGTCGTCACTGGACTCGTGGAACTCGCTCTCATCGAAGGTGCTCAGCGGCGGTTGCGCGTAGTAGCGGCGGAAATGGTTGCGGATCAGGTTCAGGGCGATTCCGCACAGCCAGGTGTCGGGCTTGGCCAGCCCCTTGAATTTCTCCTGGTTACGCCAGGCTTCCAGGTACGTGAGTTGGATGAGGTCGTCGGCGTCGTCCTGGTTGAGCACACGCTTTTGTACAAACAGACGCAGTTTGCGCTCCTCGCCAAATGTCATGCCTGGCGAGGAGGTTTTCGGGGGTGACACGAGGTTCAGACTGCTCATCGATGAATCCCTCTGAATAGGTGCATAGCGTCGATCGGATGTCGACAACCCCTATCAGCAGGACCTGTGCCAAACCCATTTTTTGATTTATCACTCTGATAAGTAACAATTTTTTATTAGAGCTCAGGCTCTATCTGTGCAGAGCCGTGCACAGCCGACCCGAGCGCCACTGCAATAATTTGCACCGCATGGCCGGGTGAAAAAGCACGCTGGCGTCACCCTGCGAATGCGTCGAAAAAAGCCTGTGCGGGGGATGGAACCGAACAGCGAAGCACTGCCACCCATTGAGCGTCCGAAACCACGCTCATGGTCATCATGAAAGTAGAAGCACCGACAAACATGCGCATTGCCGTCAATCTCGCCCAGGCCGCTTCGGCGCTGGGGGGCGTGGGCAAGCCTGTCGAAACGCAACAGGCCGTGCAGACCAATTCGATGGAGGAGGTCGGCATGACCTTCAGCCATCACGTGGAGCGCAACACCAAGGCCTTGAGCCAGCGGCGCATCCGTAATGCGCGCAGCGAGGTGGGCCAGACGCGGGTCGAGACGCGTGAGCGATTGGAAGAGTGGTACGACCAACTCGGTCATCCCGGCAAGCAGAGCCTGAGTGCGATGGCGGCCCAGGCCGGGACCCTGCTCTACGGCGAGCCGGTGCTCGAAGACGTGGTGCAAGCCACCGGTGGGGATCCGGCCCGTACCGACCTGATCCTGCAACAAGTGGTGCGCGAGGCCGAGTCCCAGGGCCGGCAGGTCGAAGCCAAGCGGGCCCGCGACTACCTGCAATTGCTGCGCGAACAATACAGCGCGCAGATCCAGGCCGGCATGAACATCGCCGAAGCGTTGCGCGCGGCGGGCGGCGATCCGCAACTGCGCCAGGCAGTGCGCCGCCTCTACTACGACACCGTGGTGCTCAAGCAGTCCCTGCCCACCATGATGCAGGCGCTGCTCGGGCTGTTTGGCGAAACCGCGTTCGTGTCGGGGCTGGACATGATGCGCCGGGCCCTGGCAGACGACATCGCCGCGCAGACCCCGTCGAGCCCCACCGCCAAGCTGCGTGCGCTGCTGATCGGCCTGGCCGCTTCGACCCAGCTCGGCAGCGTGCTGCACAGCTGCCGGCAGTTGCTGGAGCAATTGGCCGGCAGTTGCCCGGCCAGCCAGCTCACCGCGGTGCTGTTGCTCCAGCGCATGCTCGGGGTGGCGGCCAGTGGCTTGTCGGCGGCTGAAGTGCGCCGCATCGGACGTGAACTCGGCGGTGAAGAGGAACGCGATCAACTGGTTTCGCTGAACGGCTTGTATTCGATGCTCAAGCGTTTGCCGCTGGCGCTCTGGCGCGACGGCAAGAGTCGGCAGAGCGCATTGAAGAATCTGTTGGTGCTGCTGGATGAGCGTTCCCGTGGCGAGGTTCGCGGGCAGACCGCCGCACCGATCATAGGAGTGCACGCATGATCGCCCTGTTGAACAAAGTCGCCGGCGCAGCGGTGCGGCGTATCGAGGTGGCCGGCGCGTTCGTGGTGCTGGGCATCGTGTTCATGCTGATCCTGCCGCTGCCGACCTCGGTGGTCGATGCGCTGATCGCGGTCAACATCTGCATCTCCTGCCTGCTGATCGTGCTCTCGCTCTACCTGCCTCGCCCGTTGGCCTTTTCCTCGTTCCCGGCAGTGCTGCTGCTGACCACGTTGTTCCGGCTGGCGTTGTCGGTGGCGACCACTCGGCTGATCCTGCTTCAGGGCGATGCCGGGCATATCGTCCAGGCGTTCGGCAACTTTGTGGTCGGCGGTAACCTGGCCGTCGGGCTGGTGATCTTTCTGATCCTGACGGTGGTGAACTTCCTGGTGATCACCAAGGGCTCCGAGCGTGTCGCCGAGGTGGCCGCGCGCTTCACCCTGGATGCGCTGCCGGGCAAGCAGATGTCCATCGACAGTGATCTGCGCGCCAATCTGATCGATGTCAACGAAGCCCGTCGCCGCCGCGAAGAACTGAACAAGGAAAGCCAATTGTTCGGGGCGATGGACGGGGCGATGAAGTTCGTCAAGGGCGATGCCATCGCCGGCCTGGTGATTGTCGTGATCAACCTCATCGGTGGTTTCTCGGTGGGCATGATGCAGCACGACATGGGCGCCTCCGAGTCGATGCACCTGTATTCGGTGCTGACCATCGGTGATGGCCTCATCGCGCAAATTCCTGCACTGCTGATTTCCCTCACCGCCGGCATGATCATCACCCGGGTGTCGCCGGAAGGACAGCCGGCCGGGAGCAGCGTCGGCAAGGAAATCGCCAGCCAGTTGACTGCCGAGCCCAAGGCCTGGGTGATCGCGTCGGTGGGGATGCTGGGCTTCGCCGCGCTGCCCGGCATGCCGACGCTGGTGTTCATCGTCATCGCCCTGATCACCGGCACGGCCGGGATCGTCCAGTTGTATGCCCGCGCACGGCAGGCGCGGCAAGGCGATCAGGCACCGACGGTGTTGTCCCCCGAGCAGAACGGTGCAGAAGACCTGCGCAGCTTCGACCCGACCCGCGCCTATCTCTTGCAGTTTTCCAAGGCCATGCAGGGACACCCTGCCACCGAAGAAGCCATCCAGACGATTCGCAAGAAGCGCAATGGGCTGGTGGCCGGTTTTGGCCTGACGTTGCCGCCCTTTGAAATCGAATACAGCGCGTTGCTGGAGGACGACGAATGTCGCTTCTGCGTGCATGAGGTGCCGATGTTGCGCGCTACCTTCTGCGAGCGCGTGGCCGTGGCGCGCGGGCCCCTGCCTTTCGAACCGCGCCAGGCGCAGGTCGGCAGCGAGGTGCGGGACGAGCAGCAGTGGCTGTGGTTGATGCCCGATGACCCGTTGCTGGCGGATGAGCGGGTCGAGGCGGTGTCCGCCACCGAGCTGCTGGTGGAGCGGATGAGCCGCGCCATGTTCGCCACCGGTCCGCAGTTCCTTGGCCTGCAGGAAAGCAAGTCGATCCTTAGCTGGCTCGAGGCGGGCCAGCCGGAGCTTGTCCAGGAGTTGCAGCGGACCATGCCGCTAGCGCGTTTCGCGGCGGTGCTGCAACGCCTGGCCGGCGAAGGCGTTCCGCTGCGGGCGGTGCGCCTGATCGCCGAGTCGTTGATCGAACACGGGCAACACGAACGAGACGTCGGCGCCCTGACCGACTACGCCCGCATCGCCCTGAAGTCGCAGATCTATCACCAGTACCGCGACGCCGAGGGCCTGCATGCCTGGCTGCTGACGCCGGAAACCGAAACGCTGTTGCGCGATGCGTTGCGCCAGACGCAAACCGAAACCTTCTTTGCCCTGGAGAGCGGGCACACCCGGGCGCTGGTCTTGCAGTTGCGCGAAGGCTTCCCGCTGCGCGCCAAGCGCGTGGCCGTGCTGTTGGTGGCCCAGGACCTGCGCGCACCGTTGCGCGACCTGCTGCGCGATGAATTCAACCACGTGCCGGTGCTCGCCTACAGCGAGTTGCACAGCAACGCCCAGGTCAACGTCCTGGGCCGCTTCGACCTCGAGCAGGAACAACTGCGGGTAGAGGATGCTGCCTGACCGCCGTCGGCTTCGGCGGCGTCACGGGGCAATTGCACGGATTGCACATAACGAGGAGGGGAGCCTGCGGGTGTCCCGTCCACAACAGGTGAGGGCGAGCGATGTCGCCCCTTGAGGAGTTGGCCATGTTCGAGCTACGGGTATTGAGTGGTCTGCACCGGGGTGCGGCCTTGCCGTTGGTGGGCGATGAATGGGTGGTCGGGGCGGCGGAGGACGCCGACCTGGCCCTCTACGATCCAGGCATCTGCGCCCGGCACGTGCGCCTTGAACGAGTGGAGGAACAGTGGCGGCTGGCGCTGCTGGATGGCGTGGCGTGTGATGCACAAGGGCAACCCTGGACGCCCACGGAACCGTTGCCGGTCAACGCGCCTTTTGTCGTCGCCGGCATCTGGCTGTGCCTCGCCCCGGCCGACCAACCGTGGCCCCAGGAGGCGGCGTTGGAGAACGGTGCGCCGGCGGCAGGCAGCCCGGACAACCTGAAATCGGCGGCCCGGCCCTGGTGGCCCAGGCGCCTGGCCATTGCTGCCGCCGTGATCACCGTGGCGTCCAGTGCCTGGGCCTTTACCAGCCAACCGGCGCAGCCCGTGGCGCCCGGCCCGGCCCAGTCACTCAAGCGCAGCAAGGTGACGCTGGACAACGTCGCGGCGGTGCGCCTGGAGCTGGATCGCATGTTGCAAGAGCGCGACCTCGCGGCGCAGGTTCAGGTCGAGTCCCGGGACGATCGCCTGGTGCTGGTGGGCGAGCTGCCGCGCCAGCGCCTGGCGGTTGTCGAGCGCCTGGTCGAGCGGTTCAACGACCGTTATGAAACCCCGGTTCCGGTCACCGCCAACGTGCAGGAGCACCTGACGCAGTTGCCGTTCCAGATCGCCCAGATCGTGGGCGGCAAGCGCGGCCATGTCGTCACGTCCGACGGCCGCCGGTTGTTTCTCGGCGACCAGATCGATGGCTTGCGTCTGACGGCCATCGGCAACGACAAGGTGACCTTCGAAGGTGACCAACGCTACGAGGTCACCTGGTGATGACACACGCGGCGGCGGCACGCCTGCAGGCCTGGGAAAGCGCCCAGCGAGCACGCTTGCAGCGGTTCGCGCCGGTCGCGGTGCGCGGGCGGGTGCAACGGGTCAACGGCATTCTGTTGCAATGCCGGCTGCCCGAGGCGCAGATCGGCGATCTGTGCCGGGTCGAGCGCGATGCCCGTGAGCCACTGCTCGCCGAGATCGTCGGCTTCGACCAGCACGACGCCTTGCTCAGTGCCCTGGGCGGCCTGGAAGGCGTGCGCGTCGGGGCGACGGTGGAGCCCCTGGGCATGCCGCACCGGGTGCACGTGGGGCCGCAGTTGTTGGGCCAGGTACTGGACGGGTTCGGCCGGCCGCTGGTGGACGGTGGCGCCGGCGCGTTTGCCGATGCGTCCGTGCTGCACGCGTCGGTGGTGATTGGCGAAGCGCCTGCGCCCACCGCTCGGCCCCGCATCCAGCACGCCCTGACGACTGGCGTGCGTGCCATCGACGGGCCGCTGACCCTCGGCGAAGGCCAGCGCGTGGGGTTGTTCGCCGGTGCCGGCTGCGGCAAGACCACGCTGCTGGCAGAGATCGCCCGCAACGTCGATTGCGACGTCATCGTGTTCGGCCTGATTGGCGAACGTGGGCGCGAATTGCGCGAGTTCCTCGATCACGAACTCGACGACGAACTCCGGGCCCGCGCGGTGCTGGTGTGCGCCACTTCCGATCGTTCCAGCATGGAACGCGCCCGCGCGGCTTTCACGGCGACGGCACTGGCCGAGGGCTTTCGAGCCGAAGGCCGGCGCGTCCTGCTGTTGATCGATTCCCTGACCCGGTTTGCCCGGGCCCAGCGTGAAATCGGCCTGGCCGCCGGTGAACCGTTGGGGCGCGGAGGCCTGCCGCCGTCGGTCTACAGCCTGCTGCCGCGCCTGGTCGAGCGGGCCGGGTTGACCCAAGACGGCGCCATCACCGCGTTGTACACCGTGCTGATCGAGCAGGACTCGATGAACGATCCGGTGGCCGACGAAGTGCGCTCGTTGCTCGACGGCCACATTGTCCTGTCGCGAAAACTGGCTGAGCGCGGGCACTACCCGGCCATCGACGTGCTGGCGAGCTTGTCGCGGACCCTGGCCAATGTGGCCGAGGCGGAGCACCTGCGGGCGGGCATCAACCTGCGCCGGTTGTTGTCGGCCTACGATCAGATCGAACTGATGCTGCGCCTGGGTGAGTACCAGGCCGGCGCCGACCCGCTGACCGACCTGGCCGTGGAGTCACGCGGGGCCCTGGACGGTTTTTTGCGCCAGGACCTGCGCGAGCCGGAGCCGATGCCCTCGACCCTGGCTCACCTGCACCAGTTGACTGCCTATGTCCCAAGCTGACCTGGATGCCCTGGCGCCGGTGCGTCGTCACCGTGAGGCGCAGGCCGAGCGGGCGTGGCGCCAGGCCCGTGACCTGCTGCGTGAGCGCGAAGCCAGCGTGGCGGCGGCGCAGGCGCAGTGGCAGGCGGCCAGCGAGCGCCAGGCCGCGCAGCGTGCGGCCCTGTGCGACGAACACCGTGAGCGGGCGCTGAGCGTGGTCGAGTTGAATGCCTGGAGTACCCAGGAACGCCGCCTGATGGGCGAGCTGGCCGAGCAAGCCCAGGGCGTGCAGGCGCTGGACGCTGCCCGGGCCCAGCAGGCACAGGACACGGAAGCGGCACAGCTGCGCCTGCGCGGGCGCCGCCGCGACCTGGAAAAGCTGAAGGCGTTGATGGAGCGCCTGGCGCAGGAGTCATGCGATGAATGAACGTCCCGTACGCCATGAGCCGGTGCCTCGGCACGAACCGCCGAGCGCCCCGGTTCGCCACCCGTTGCGTGGGTATGAACCGCCACCGGCCCAGGCGAGTCGGGCGCTACGCTCGACGCTGCGTGATTGCACGCCCGGCACCGATCGCGACCCGGAAGCCACGATCGGTCGCAGCGACGGCTACTGGTTCCGCCAATGGGTCGAGGCACCAGAGGGCGGCTTGCAACAGGACACTGCCGGGGCGGGCTCGTTGTCGGGCCTGGTGGGCCTGGACGGCAGTGATGTGGAGGCGTTTGTCGATCAGCTCACGCCGCGCTTGCGCGCCACCCAGGACCTGCAACTGGACCTGTTGCTGCACCTGCCGCACCTGGGACGGATCAAGGTGCTGGCACGGCGGCTGGACAGTGGTCCCGGCTGGGACATCGGCCTGAGTGGCGAAAGCGATGAGGTGCAGGCGCGCCTGTCGAGCCGAAGCGGCCACCTCGAAGACGCCTTGACGCAGAGCCTGGGACAACCGGTGAGCGTGCACGTGGCACGCGTAGAGGAGGACGACTGACATGAGCGCATTTGCACTGTCGCTGCCATCGGTCAGCGCCGAGGAAGCCGTCGCCCGCCAACGGCTGGGGGCTGGCGTCGAGTTGCCGTTCGACGTGGCGGGAGAAACGGGGCGACTGGCGCTGAGCCTGGGCAACGGCCCCACGGGTGCCTCGCCCGCTGTGCTCGAGTGTGCCCACGGGGCGTTTGTCTTGGGTGAACCCGGCCCGGTGCTGAGCCTGTTCGGTGAGTGCCCGGTGGTCTTGCCCGCCGAGCCCGGGGCCGATGACGAGTGGTTCTGGTCCCTGTTCCATCAGCTCCTGAGCGAGCCCTTGCGCCAAGCCTTCGGTTTTCTCAAGCCGCTGGCCGCGACCGGAGTCAGCGGCATTGCCTGTCGACTCGAGGTGCAGTTGGGGGCCGCGCGTGTGGTCAGCCACCTGGAGGTGCCCGGCCAGACCTTGCTGGGCCTGCTCGACGCCGCCCTCTGGCAGCGCCAGGCCGAGCCCTGGACCGAACACTTTATGTTCCGCGTGCCGCTGCTGGTCGGGCACCTGGCCCTGGCCAGCGGACAGCTCGCCGCCCTTCGCCCCGGTGACGTGGTGATACCCGAGGAACACCGGTTCGATTCATCCGGCCAAGGCCTGGTTCGCCTGGGCCGGCATTGCCTACACGTGCAGGTGCACAGCCACGCCGCACCGTTGCACCTGACCGTACTCGCGCTTGAGGAGACCGCTATGAGCAGCACCGCCGACACCGACATCCTGACGCCCGAATGGGACGACACCGCCCGCTACGCCGCCGACGAACAGGACCCGGCGGCGTTCGACCCGGCGACCTTGGCCCAGGCCGACGCCGAAGCCGGAGCCGATGCCGAGGACGCACCGGCGGCACAACAAGCGGCCGTCGACCGCCATGAACGTTTCGACGACCTGCCGCTGGCGCTCACGGTACGTTGCGGCCACCTGAACCTGACCTTGGGCGAACTGCGCAACCTGGCACCCGGCGCGGTGCTGCAAGTGCAAGGCGTAGCCGCGGGGGCCGGGGCCTTGTTCTATGGCGAGCGGCCCGTGGCCCATGGCGAGTTGGTGGAGGTCGATGGCCGGCTGGGCTTGCAGATCGTCCGCGTGGATGTGGCTGGATGAGCTTCCAGGGGGTCGACCCCTTCCTGCTGGCGCTGTTCATCGGGGGCATTTCCCTGGTGCCGCTGCTGCTGATCATCTGCAGCGCGTTCCTCAAGATCGCCATCGTGCTGACCATCACCCGTAACGCCATCGGCGTGCAGCAAGTGCCGCCGAACATGGCGCTGTATGCCATTGCGCTGGCCGCGACGCTGTTCATCATGGCGCCGGTGGGCCACAACGTGGCCGAAGCGCTCAAAGAACGGCCGCTGGACTTCAGCAACACCGAGGCGTTGCAGGGGTCGGCCCTGAACGCGATCAAGCCGCTGCAAGCCTTCATGTCGCGTAACACCAACCCGGACATCCTCACCCACCTGTTGGAGAACACCCAGCGAATGTGGCCCAAGGAGCGCGCCGAGCAGGCCAGTCGCGATGACCTGATGCTGCTGATCCCGGCGTTCATGCTGTCGGAACTGGAGGCGGGCTTTCAGATGGGCTTTTTGATCTACATCCCGTTCATCGTCATCGACCTGATCGTGTCCAACCTGCTGCTGGCGCTCGGCATGCAGATGGTGGCGCCCATGACCATTTCGTTGCCGCTCAAGTTGCTGGTCTTCGTGCTTGCCCAGGGTTGGACGCAGCTACTGGACAGCCTCTTCTATTCCTACCTCTGAGGACCTGCGATGGACGCGATGACGCTGTTCAAGGAAGGCATGTTGCTGGTGGTCCTGCTCTCCGCGCCGCCGTTGATCGTGGCGGTGCTAGTGGGGGTGCTGACCTCGCTGGTGCAGGCCTTGATGCAGATCCAGGACCAGACCCTGCCGTTCGGCATCAAGCTGGTGGCGGTGGGGCTGACCCTGCTGGTGACCGGGCGCTGGGTGGGCGGAGAACTGATGGGATTGCTGCGCCGGGCCTTTGAAATGATGGCCAACACCTGATGGCGGCCTCGGCGTTCCTGCCCTATTTCGACCTGCTGCTGTCGGTGGCGCTCGGCATGGCGCGCATCTATCCGGTCGCCTACCTGGTGCCGGTGTTCTGCTTCCAGCACCTGCGCGGCCTGCCGCGCCATGCCATCGTCTTCGCCCTGGCGATGTTGCCGGCCCCCGGTATCCGCCAGGCGCTGATCGACGCCCAGGTCAACTGGCTGTTCCTGGGCGGCTTGATGGTCAAGGAGCTGATATTGGGCTTCTTGCTCGGGGTGTTGCTGGCGATGCCGTTCTGGCTGTACGAATCGGTGGGGGCCTTGCTGGACAACCAGCGCGGCGCGCTCATCGGCGGCCAGTTGAACCCGGCACTGGGCACCGATACCACGCCCCTGGGCCACCTGTTCAAGGAGATGATCATCCTGTTGCTGGTCGCCACCCTGGGCATCGGCACCTTGACCCAGGTGATCTGGGACAGCTACCTGGTCTGGTCGCCCACGACCTGGTTCCCGCTGCCCGGCGCGGATGGCTTCGGGGTGTTCCTCGGGCTGCTCGCCGAGATGTTCATGCACATGCTGCTCTACGCCGCGCCGTTCATTGGCCTGTTGTTGCTGGTGGAGTTCAGCCTGGCGCTGCTGAGCCTGTACAGCCCGCAACTGCAGGTGTTTATCCTCGCCATGCCGGCCAAGAGCCTGATTGGCCTGGGCTTCTTGCTGTTCTACCTGCCCACGCTGTGGGACGCGATGACCGGCCGTCTCATCCGCTATGGGGAAATCCGGCACCTGCTTGACCTGCTGTTGCAGGCGCCCTGAGGGAGGGGCTCGCCGATGAGTGAAGACAGTGGCGAAAAGACCAAGAGCGCGACGCCGAAGAAGATTCGCGACGCCCGCAACAAAGGCCAGGTTGGCCAGAGCCAGGACCTCAGCAGCCTGCTGGTGCTCGCGGCGGTCACCGAGGTGGCGTTGACACTGGCCGATGACAGCATGCAGACGCTGCAAGACCTGGCGGCCTTCCCGCTGCATCGGCTGGACGTCGATTTCACGCGGGCCTTCGAGGAAACCCTGGCCCATGCCGGTAGCGTGTTGCTCAGCTTCACCCTGATGACCGTGGGGCTGGCGATTGCCACGCGGCTGGTGGCCGGCTGGATACAGTTCGGCTTCCTGTTCTCCCCCGAGGCCCTGGCGCCTGACCCGAACCGCCTGAACCCGCTGAACCAGGCCCAGCAGATGTTTTCCGGGCAGGCGCTGATCAACCTGTTCATGGGGCTGGTCAAGGCAGTGTTCATCGGGGCCGTGCTGTACCTGGTCACGATGCCGGCGCTCGGGGCGTTGGTCAGCCTGGTCAACGGCGACCTGCAAACCTACTGGCGCGGGTTGGCCAGCTTGTTCCGGCACATCATGCACACGTGCCTGGCGGTGTTGCTGGTGTTGGCGATCATCGACTTCGGCCTGCAGAAGTACTTTTTTGCCAAGCGCTTGCGCATGAGCGAGGAAGAAGTGCGCAAGGAATTCAAGGAAATGGAAGGCGATCCGCACGTCAAGATGCACCGCCGCAACCTGGCCCGGCAGTTGGCCGGGCAGTCCGCCGAGAAGGAAGCTCAGCCGGTGGAGGACGCCGACATGCTGGTGGTCAACCCCACTCACTTTGCCGTCGCGCTGCGCTACCGGCCCGAGGAAACGGCGCTGCCGCAGCTCATCGTCAAGGGCGTCGATGCCGAGGCCCGGGCGCTGATCGAGCGGGCCAAGGCGGCGCGGATCCCGGTCATCCAGTGCATTTGGCTGGCGCGCACGATCTACCGCGAGGACGTCGGCGGTTTCATCCCCCGCGAGACGCTCCAGGCAGTGGCGCACATCTACCGGGTGCTGCGGGAACTGGACGACGAGGCCAAGGCCGAGGTGATCGAGATTCCGGAGTTGAACCTGCGCTGAGGCCGGGCGAGGGAACCGATGCACCCGTGACGGCCACTCAGGGGATGAGCCGGATTCGTCCGGGCGCTGCCGGCTTGCCGCTATGGCCCGCCTATCCTCCCCGAGGAACCCACTGGAGAATTTCCCATGCCCCATGATCCAAGCCTTGTCGGGCGCACAGGCGCCCTGCACGGGGTCGACAGCAGCCTGTTGTCCAACGCTTCCACGTTGAGCCAGCAGCCTCTCGAAGCCCAACAACGCCGCACCAGCCAGAGCTTGCAGGCACGAGGGCGTTCGTCCTCGACGCCCCCGACGTTGCATCAGCGCGGTCGAACCCGCACCCGCGAGGAAACCCGCGCGTCCCGTGCCAGGTCCCAGCCCCCGCAGCCACGGCCGTCCGCCGAAACCGATACGGCGACCCCGCCGCCGGCACCTAGCTCCGAGCAAACGCTGCTGAGCGACATGGAGTCCCGTCAGCGACAGTTGATGGCGAATCAGTTCGAACTTCAGATGGGCATCGAGGAGCGCCAGGCGGCGATGCTGAAAATCAAGAGTGCCGCGGACATGACCAAGCTGATGAGCGACACGGTGACAGAAGTCACCAAGGGCTTCCTGGACAGCGCCAGGAAGGTCATGCAGGAAGGTGGCGAAGCGATGAAGCTGCGTTGAGGCCCGATGCCCACGGCCCCGCCAGGCGTACCTGGTGGGGCTCGACGGGGCGGTTCAACCCAGGCGGGTGCGGTTCATGGCGAGGCTCGCCGGACGGGGTTCGCCCGGCTTGGCCAAATCGAGGATGCGAGGGCGCACCTCGTTGACCTGGGCGACGAACCCCACCACCCAATGACAGAACCGGGTTTCGTCGAGGGCCGACAACGCGCTGTGGGCGCACAGGCGAACACAGGCCTTGTCGTCCAGGGCCAGCCAGCTGCCGCCGAGCAGGTCCAGGCGAAAGTTGAGTTCCAGCAGGCGCTTGTGCAGGCCGGGGGCGTGGACCGTCACCTCGATCGCGCAGTGCAGAATGGCCATGTCGCTGTGCTCGGGCAACTCGATGACCACCGCTTCGCGGTTGTGCTTGTCATACAGCGCGCACACACCTTGCTCCAGTTGCAAGTCCGCGTGCAGATGGTCTGCGAGGGCCGAGATCAAACGTTGGGCGAGCGGTGCGGCGGTCATGGCGAACCTCAGTAGGTGGCTGGACGGTCGTCGAGGTCTTCCAGGCCCAGCAGCGAAAGCTGTCGGGACTGGATCTCGTCGAGCAGTTCAGATGTGATGGAGGAGTCCGGCAGCGCCTGCCACACCACGAGCGCTCGCTGTGGGTCGAGGAACACGAACAGTTGAGCGTATTCCAGCGGGTTGGCGAAGCGTCGTTCGAGCGCTTGCTGGATCTGGTTGGCGCGTAGCACCTGGCTTTGTACTTGTAGCGCGAGCCCCACGCTGTGAGGCTCGCGTCTCAAGCCGAACTCAATGCCGGGGGCAATTTCCCAATACGTCGCAATGCCGGCGATGATGTTCTTTTGAAAAGCTTGGCGAGTGCTTGCGCTGTGCACCGAGAAAGACATGCCGATTCAGTTCTCCAAGGGGACGACGCTGTGGTCGAGTGGGTGTTCGGGCGAGCCGAGGCCGCCGCGCATGCCGGGCGACCACCAGACGACGATCCGCGCAGGGTCGGGCTCGGCACGTTCACAGGAACCGGCCTGGCAGCCCGAGCGACTTGCGCAGCCGGCGAATACCGGCAGGCTCAGGAGTACGGCGAGCAGCAGCGGTGTGCGCCTCATGGGTTCATCCTCGCAGTGGTTTGCAGTAGGGAAGGACGTTCGCCGCCCGGTACGCGCGCGGGCTGGTTCATGACCACGAACACTTCGGTTTCCTCACCGGGTTCCAGCCACACTTTCGGCCAGGCAGAGGCCGCCAGGGTCCAGCGGCTGCCACAGCTCGCTTCATCGAAGCGCAACCGCCGCTGGCCATCGTTGCGCACCACGCCCACGGCGATGCCGTAGTCGGGGCCGGCGAACCATTGGGCGCGCGAGGCGTCCAGCGTCAGTCCGGGCTGCAAGGCGCACAGCGTCTCGGGGGAGTAGGGAATCGAATCGGCCTGCTTGAACGAGGCCGGGATGTTGCCGTCGGCCAGGCGGGCGAGCACGTCGCTGACTTCCAGGCGACCGACCGGGCGCTTGCCGTTGCGCCGCTCTTCCAGGCGCGCCATGGCGCTGTCCACCTGTTCGCGGTCGAGGGTCGAGATGTAGCGGGCCGGGTCGACCTGGTCGCCGATCAGGCGTGGCGTCAGGATGAACACTCGCTCCCGGCGGCTGGTTTCGCGGGTGGTCGACGAAAACAGTAGCGGCCCCAGCAGCGGGATGCGCCCCAGCCATGGCACCCGTTCCAGGTTGTCGCCGGTTTCCTCGGTGTGGAAACCGCCCACCACCAGCGAACGGCTTTCGCCCATGACCGCCTGGGTGCTGACCACCCCGCGGCGCACGCTGGGCGTCTGCTGGCCAACCTCGGAAGGTTCGATGCGGCCGTCTTCGATGTCCAGGGCCATCTGGATCTGCTTGTGCCCGCCGGTCTCGATGGCATGCGGCACCACTTGCAGGCTGGTGCCGGCGGTGATGGGTTCGATGTTGGCCACGCGCTCGCCGATGGCGGAGAGGTATTCGGTACGGCTGAAGTCGATGACCGCCGGCTGGTTCTCCAGGGTCAGGACCGAGGGGTTGGCGACCACCGTGGCCAGGCCGCGGCCTTCCAGCGCGCGCAGTTGCGCGGAAAAGTCGCCGTAGTCCTGGATGAATACCGTCGAGCTGGCACCGGGGCGCAGCATCGAGGCGCCGCCGATCAGGTCGCCGCTCTCGACGTTCCAGTTGGAGGCCAGTTCGGCCAGTTGGGTCCGGTCGATGTCCAGGATGATCGCGTCGATTTCCACCAGTTTGCGCGGCACGTCCACGTCGCGGATCAGCGGGGTATAGATTTCCCGGCGCTTGGGCGCGTCGTAGATGAGCACGGCGTTGTTGCGCACATCGGCTTCGACACGAATCTTGCCGCGGCTCCCACCGCCGCTATCGCCGGGCTGCACGCGGGTGGTGTTCGGGCGGCCCATGCCGTTGAAGGCCAGTTGTTCGATATTGCCCATGGCCATCGATTGGTTGCCCTGCATGTTCTGGAACGACGCTTGGGGCAGGGCGGTGGGTGCCGCGCCGGAGGTCGAGCCACGATTCTCCAGCAGGCCCCGCAGGATGCTGGCGACGCCGGGGATGACCAGGGTGTCGCCCCGGTATTTGATGTTGCGGTCGGCCGCGGTGGCGTAGCGCAGCGGGAAGCTGATGACTTCCTGTTTTTCTTCGGGGGTCTTGCGTGCCCTGGCGAACTGGGTCACCAGGCGCACGTAGCGTTCGGGACCGGTGATCAGCACCACGCCTTCGTCAGGCAATTCACCCCAGCCGAAACGCGGGTCCAGCAGGCCGATATCGGTCAGCGCCTGTTTCATGTCCGGCACTGCATCGGCGGACACCTCCAGGCGCTTGGAGCGTTGGTTCTGCAACGGGCTGACGTACAGGCTGCTGCCGTACACGAACCACTGGAAGCGATTCTCCAGCCCGAGCCGGTCGAGGAACGCCTGGGGGCTTTCGGCCCGCATCCGGCCTTCCACCGTGCCCTTGACGGTGCCGTCGATCACCAGTTGCACGCCGAAGGTATTGGCGAAGTCATCGAGTACCTTGGTCAGCGGCGTGGCCTGGGCGTCATAGGCATAGGGGGTGTTCTTCCAATCGGTGGGCACGGCGGCCTGTGTCGGCGCGGCCAGCCCAAGCGAGCCGGCCAGCACCAGCGCAATCAGCGAGGGGCTCGCCCAGCGCTGCGTGATCAACTGGCGAAGACGGGCGTTGCCTTCGGTCATCAAGCGGTACGGCATAAACCACTGGTTAGGCATGGCGCAGTCCTGTTCCAAGGAAATGAGCGTGCGAGGGCCGCCGCGCCACGGGCGCCGCCGCCGCACGTGGGGCTTTTTGCAGAATCGATTGCCAGGTGTCGCGCTGGTTGAGCAGCGCTTCGAGCAACTCGATCAAGTCGTCGACGTGTCCGTCCGGAGCCAGCTGCGCCATCAACCACAACCGCGCATCGTGGGGCGCGCGCGCCAGTGCCCCGGGGAATCGCGAAAGGCTCGGGTGGGCCAGCCGGAGCACCTCTTCCAGGGCCGCCTCGTTGGACACGCTGGCGGGCAGCTCGACCGACAGCAGCAGCGCGCCTTCGAGTTTGTCGAAGGTGACGTCGCCGTCGTCGATGACCAGGGTGAAAGGCGCGGGCTCATCGGCGCCGGCACTCCAGCGAATGAGCTGCGCGCGCAGCTCATGGCATTGCATCGATGATCGCCTTGGCGAGGTTGTGGTGGGCCGTGGTCTGTTGAGTGGCCGCCGTCACCGCGACCGACATGCCGTTCATGCTGGTGAGGAAGGTGTGCATGTCGTCCAGGGACTGGCTCTGCGCAGCGTTCATCGCCGCGTTGTTGACGTTGTCGGTGGCGCGTTGGAAGTAAGTGTCGAGGCGGCGCTGCAGGGCATCGATAGAAGACATAAACGGTTCCTCCGGGCTTGGGCGTGTTCACCCGGTGAGTGGTGGTTACGCCCGTGGCGGTTCCGCAAGGAAGCGAGAAAAGAAGCGGGGGACTGGATTTAGGGTTGCGGCTCTGGCAGCCGCAGCGCTTGCACGGCGCTGGGCCAGTCGAGCTGGAACGTGCCGCCAGGGGTTTGCAGTTTCACCTGCTGACGGTCCATGCCGGCATCGGCCACCGGCGTCCAGGCTTGCGGGCTGGCGTTGCCGAGGCTGCGGGTCAGGCTCGCCAGGTCTTCGGGATGACAGTGCAGGGTAGCGGTGGCCGGATCGCGTTGCCCCGAGGCCAGCTGACGCACCAGCGCATCGATGCGCGCCGGTTCGGGCACCTCGTCCAGTAGCGTTTGTAGGGCCTCGTTGACCAGCCGTGCAGCGCTGCTTTCAATCTGCTCCCACATCGCCTGGCGCTGCGCTTCCCATGTGGCGAGCAGGGCGTCGGCCTTGTCCCAGAATTGCGCCTGGGCCTCAAGGACCTGCGCTTCGGCCACTTCGTTGGCCTGTTCGAGCAACTGCGCGGCCTGGTCCCTGGCGTGTTCGATGACACGTTGCGCACGGGCGCAATCGACCAGGGTTTCGCGCGCGATATAGGGCTGCAGCAAGCCCTGGCCTTCGGGGCGTAGTTCAAGCGAGCGCCGGGCGAGCATCGTGGATCTCCGTGTCGTGGGGGGTAGGGACGGGGGACGCCAGGCTTTGCCCGGCTTTCCAGCAGGCGGACTGCCAGAGCGTGTCGAGCCTGGCCGCGGGCGGTTGGGGTTGGGGCGCCGTGCTGCATTCGATGGCCATGATCCTTGCGCGAGGGAACGCCAGGCGCGCCCGTTGCCAGGTCGGTTCGTCGAGCCAGGCCCGCAGCAGCGCGAGCGGATCCTGGTCCGGTTCGAGCCAATGCCCGGGGCGCAATGCCTTGGCCGTGCGTTCGCACCAGGCGCGGTCCTGCGCCGACAATGCCGGGGTGGCCGTCAACGGTGAACAGGTGGTCGCCACCAGTTCACAGGCCAGGGCCAGGGCGGCCGGTGTGCAAAGCAGTGCCTGCTGCGCCGGGCTCGGCCTGGGTGGCGTGCAGGGCGTCATGCCGAAGCGCCTGGCCAGCGTGGCGTGGTGCCCACGGGCCAGGGCGTCGAGGCGTGACGCACTCAGTCGGGCAAGGTCGAGTGGCTGCCATTCGGGGGTGGCCTGGCGCCAGGCGTGGTGCCACCAGTGAACCCACTCCAGCGCGGCGCTCATGCGGCAGAGCCTTTGTCATGGGTTCCAGCGCCCGGTGTCTTGACCGCGAACAACGGTGCCGCCGTGTTGCCCGGTGGTGCGGCGGGGGCGCCCGGCCGGGCGAGCTTGTGTTCGAGAAAGCGCGGCAGCGTCAGGGCGCCCTTGCGCCACAACCGGTAGAGACCATAGCCGGCGCCCAGCAGGATCCCCAGCAATATGATGCCCGCCACCACAGTGACCGTTCGCCAGTAGGCGACTTCCTCGGCCTGCATGACGAACGGCCCGAAGTGCGCCATCTTGCGCCGCTCCTGATACGGCACGGTGGGCACGAACACCACCGACAACTTGCTCGCATTGTGGGCCGCATCGGCCATGCCGGGGATCCCGCTGGCGATCAGGTTGCGCACCCGTGGCGTGATGCTGTCGGGATCCAGCGCCCCGGTGTGCTTGATGAACACCGAGGCCGACGCCGGTTGCACCGGCTCGCCGGGCGCGACCCGCTCCGGCAGGACCACATGGACCCGGGCGAGCACCACGCCGTCGATCTGCGACAAGGTCGATTCGAGCTCCTGGGACAACGCGTAGATATAGCGGGCGCGCTCTTCCAGTGGCGTGGAAATGACCCCTTCCTTGCGGAAGATATCCCCCAGGCTGGAACGTGAGCGCCGCGGCAGGCCGGCCGCTTCGAGCACGTGGACGGCACTGTTCATGTCGGCGGGCTCGACCAGGACGGTCATGCCGTCCTTGTCGACTTGCTTGCTCGCCTCGATGTTCTTGTCCGCCAACTCTGCGATCACTTCGTTGGCATCCTGCTCGGAGAGGCGGCTGTGCAGCGCCGATCGCTCCTCGCAAGCCGTGAGCAGCAGGCACAGTAACAACGTTGAGCATGCGCGCATGAACATGGCCGGCATTTCCTTTACTGGAGGTTAGTGAGCTTCTCGATCGCCTGGGAGCCTTTGCTGACCAGTTTCGCGGTCATCAGGCTTTCCAGGTGGAACGACGACAACGACCGGTTGGACTGCAACATGTCCTGCGGGTCGGCGGTGCGGATGGCCTTGAGCATGTCGCGGTTGGCGCGCTCGTCCAGTCGTTGCAGTTCGCCGGAGCGACTCGACAGCGAATCGATGATGCGTGCCGCGACGTTGTTTTCGTTATCCGGCGCCGGTGGTTTCTCGCGCATCTGGGCGTTGAACCAGCTGACGTCGCTGGTCTCGGCGCTGGCCTGCGGCCGTGCGCCCGCCTTGGCCGGTGAGGAGGCCAGTTGGCTGGCATCGATGGCTTGTATTTCCATGGGCTTCTCCAATCTCGAGGGGACGAATCAAAAGGGGCGGATGCCTTCAGGCGCACATCAGCCGCAGGACGTTGCGGGCACTGCCGGTGACGCTCAGGTGAAACTCGATTTCCTCACGCCCGCGCCGGGCTCGCCGCCGCGCGACCGGGTACTGGCCTGCCAGGCGAGCCAGCGCCAGGTCCAGTTGTTCCAGGGCCAGCTGGAACAGCCGGGTTTCGTGGGCTTGCAGTGGCGTGCCGAGGGCGATGCGCTCGGTCCATGTCCACGTTTCGCCGTGGGTGCTGGGCGGCGGATAGCGCTGTGGGTGCTGGTCCATGAAGCTGGCGATCTCGAACAACAGGTCCTGGTCGTCCGGCTCGTAGCGCGCCTGGCCCGCGCTGTCGTCGATGTCCAGCAGCGTCAGCAGCTTGCGCCGGCCCAGCACCGCGATGAGCCTGAGCAACAGCCGCAGGCTGGCGTTATGCCGGTCGAGCGGGCCGTCCGTTTCCCAGGCGCCGAACAGCGCGCCGCAGAACGGGTTGTTCGCACTGCCGAAATCACTCTGGCTGCCGACGTCGTTGTCGCCGATGGGTGGCCGGCGATGGGCGAACATCTGCGCCAGGTCGCCAAACAGGTCCTCATCGGAATAGGCGTCGTCGATATCGACCTCCAGGTTCTGGCCGGTACCGCCGTTGATCTCTTCCAGGATGTCCGTCAGGACCAGGTTCAGCGGGTTTTCCGTTTCCACGGCCAAGCCCTGCTGCGGGGGCTGCCAGCCGAAGGGCGAGCGTCCACCTGCCGAGTCGTGTTCACCGCCCCATCGCACCAGTGACTCTTTCAACCGGCCGCTGCTCGCATGCTGCGTCAGGTGCTCGATCACCGCATCTGCCAGGCCCTGGGTGATCGAGGCGCGGCGTTGCGTGGAGTCGTCATGTGAAAGGGCTGCGGGAGGACGAAGGCTGTTCAGCCGATCGATATGCATGGGCCTGATCTCATCGCGCTTGAAGAGACCCCGCCGCGGCGGGGCTTGAAGCGGGTTGTCAGAATCGTATGTTCTTGGACGCCTCCCCCATGGCCGTAATGGCCTTGGTGGCACTGTCCATGGACTCTGCCGAGATGGCGTTCATGGTGTCGGCGATCAGTTTCTTTTGGTCGAATTCGGATTTCATGGTCGTCATCGCGGCCGAGGTAGCATCCATCTGCTGCATGGCCGCCATGGAGGCCGCAAGAGAAGCTCCACCAAAACTCATAGTCGTATCTCCGGATTGTGGAATGGCGAGACGGTTGTGAGTGTCTCGAAGGTTAGGTGGCGGCGCAGGTGGAAACGGTTCCACGCCGGGCACTCAACCCATCGATATTTCCAGGCACTTCATCCGGTAGTAGAGCGTGCGCCGTGCGATGCCCAGCTCGGCGATGACCTTGTCGATATGACGATGGTGGCGACGCATGCAGTCTTCGATGAGCACTTTCTCGAACTGCTGCAGTTGCTCTTTCAAATTGAGCGTGGTGTTGCAGTGCTCCGAGAGTTCGGCACGGGGCAGCGCCGGCAGGCCCAGCACGTAGCGTTTGGCGGCGGATTGCAGCTCACGGATGTTCCCTGGCCAGGCGTAGCCGATCAGGTGGCACAACAGCTCCGGCGACGGGGGGATGTAGGGCCGGTCCAGGGCCTTGGCTTCACGCCGCACCAGTGACTGGAACAGCGGCACGATACGTTCCTTGCGGCTGCGCAGGGGCGGCAGCTTGAGGCTGACGATGTTCAGCCGGAAGTACAGGTCGCGACGAAACTCGCCCCGTTCGACCATCTCCCCCAAAGGGCACTGGGCGGAGGCGATCACCCGCATGTTCACCGGGATGCTCTGGGTCGAACCCAAGCGCTGGACGGTCCTGGATTCCAGGACACGCAGCAGCTTGGCTTGCAACGCCAGGGGCATGCTGTCGACCTCGTCCAGGTACAGCGTTCCGTTATGCGCCGCCTCGACGAACCCTGCGCGGCTCTGGCTGACACCGGTAAACGCACCGGTGTTGGCCCCGAACAGTTGACTCTCCGCCAGGCTCTCGGGAATGGCGGCGCAGTTGATGGCGACGAATTTGCCTGAACGACCGGACATGCGGTGGATTTTCTCCGCCAGCGTGTCTTTGCCGGTGCCGGTTTCGCCGCGCAATAGCACGTCAACCATGAGCGGCGCCACACTTTGGGCAAACGCCTCAAGGTTGAGAACATCCTCTTTATGGGTAGTGGAAAGTGCAGCGCAAAGCATCTTTTGCATCACTGACGATTCCATTCTTGTTTTGGTAGGAGGTCGACAATTTAAAGATCAAAGGCGCGTAGAAATTTCCCGCGCCGCGGCATGACCGACTTGAGACCAACGTTCTGTTTGCTACGGAGGTTTAGAGAACCGATTAAAAAAAAGTTCATGCTGGCACGGCAGATGTTAATCGTTTCAGCTCAACGGCCGGAAAGCCGGAACACCCCTGCGCAACCCGTCTGGCATGGGGTTCGGCCAAAAAACGAGGCGTGTAGGAGGGGCTTCTGAAAATTGGATCCGACAAACGGTTCAGCGCAAGCGCCTGTTTGGAGCAAACGCTCTACAATCAAACAAATGTTCGATCGCTTAGTACTGAACTAGTGGGTTTTGGAAATACGTTTCGTAGTTCAGATTAGTCACTTGGGAGTTGACCAGGGGCAATAACAGCCGACCGCCAATGTGTTAGTGGCGTTAACTTTTCGGCCAGCACTAAGCGCTTCAAGGATCGGCTCGATAAAGCTGTTAGTGGAGTTGCAGGTCAGCCCTTCGCTGTAGGGACCGAAGTACGCCAGTTGGCCGCTGTGGTCCCAGATCGCCACTGCCGGGCTGGCGGGAATCTGGTTGGAACCGGGGAGTGTGGCGAGGGGTTTGAGGCGGCTGAGCGTCGCGGGCAATTGGCCCTGGCTGCCGGTTTTCTGAACCGCATAAAACTCTACGCCCTGCGCGGCATATTGATCGACCAGTTCGGACAGGTGTTGCTGGTTACCGACGTTGCACGGGCAGGCCGGGTCCCAGAAATGCACCAGGCGGATGGCACCGGGGCCGGCCAGCTCGGACGGCAGGCGCAGCGGCTCGCCGGAAAATACCGCCGTGTGTTGGCTGAAGGCCCGCAGGAAACGCCCCTGGAACCAGTCGTAGGCCACCCACAACAGGATGGCGCACGCGAGGGCAAGCAGGCTGGCAAGCAAGGTCGTGCGGTGGGACGGGCGCATGGTGTCGATCCTCTGAGGTCGCGTAGCTTGCCATGCCCGCTGCGACAGATGAATATCACAGGCCTACAAAGTCTGTTTCGCGCGATGCGCTTCTGCCTGGACCTATTGATGCCTGCTCCTTTCGATCCCGATCTCCTGCGTGCCAGCCTGCAACCTCTGGCCCGGTGGCAACCCCTGTCGGAGCAAGCCCAGGCGTACCAGCGCTTCTACGGCCTGGACTTTCCCGGGCGCGACGTGCGCAAGGGACTGGGGTGTTTCGAGGTAGAGGGTTACACGCTGGTCAGTCAGGTCTGGTGGCCGGAAAAAACCGTGGCGACGCTGTTCGTGTTCCACGGCTATTACGATCACATGGGGCTGTACCGGCACTTGATCGAATGGGGCCTGGAGCAGGGCTTCGCGGTGATCGCCTGTGACTTGCCGGGCCATGGCCTGTCCAGTGGCGAGCGCGCCAGCATCGGTGATTTCGCCGAGTACCAGGCCACCTTGCAGGGCCTGTTGGGCGAGGCCGCCACGCTGGAGCTGCCCCAGCCCTGGCACTTGTGCGGGCAGAGCACCGGTGGCGCCATCGTGGTCGATCACGTGCTCAACCAGGGCGCCCAGAGCCCGGCCCAGGGCCAGGTCATCCTGTTGTCGCCTTTGGTGCGACCGCGGGCCTGGGGCTGGTCGCGCCTCAGTTATTACCTGCTCAAGCCGTTCGTGACCGGTATTGCCCGGCGCTTCAGCGAAAACTCCAGTGACCCGCAGTTCCTGCCATTCCTGCAAGCCGACCCGCTGCAACCGCTCCGCCTGCCCACGGCGTGGGTCGGGGCGCTGGGCCAGTGGATCAAGCGTATCGAGGCCGCCCCGGGCAGCCCACGCCAGCCGCTGATCGTGCAGGGCCAGGCCGACATGACGGTGGATTGGAAACACAACCTGGACGTGTTGCGCAGCAAGTTCGACCGGCCCCAGGTGCTGATGCTGCCCCAGGGACGGCATCACCTGGCGAACGAGACCCTGGCGTTGCGCCAGGAGATGTTCGGGTTTCTGGCGAAGCGGATGAGCCGGATGCGGCGGTGACTTTGAATGTGCAATCGCGAGCAAGCTCGCTCCCACATTGGACCTCTGGCGTTCGGGAAATCTGAGCGTACTCAAAACCCTGTGGGAGCGAGCTTGCTCGCGATGGCGTTATTGGGCACTACTGCCCGAGATTCTGCCCCACCGCCAGCCCCGCCCGGATCGCCGCCAGCGCGGCTTGATAATAAGCCTGGCCCTCGGCTGATTCGGCGAAAGTGGCGAACTCTTCCAGCTCGGTATCGCTCAGGTCACGGTAGACGTACAGCAGCGTGTTGTTCAGGTCCGCGCCGATCTGTTCCATCAACCGCTGGCGCTGGCCGTTCAGCATGCCCTGGGCCTGGCCGGCGCCCAGCAGGCCGGGGATCATCGAACTCAGGCTGTCGGCCGCGACGCCGGCGATCGCCAGGCTGACCTCGGCGCCGGCCTCGCGGGCGGGCAGGGCCTGGGCCAGGTGGCCGATGATCAGCAGGCGATTGTCACTGGCTTGCATCTTCGGCAAGCCCTTGGCGTTCTTGGCCAGTTGATCGCGCCGGGTGGCCAGCAACTCGGCCGCCACGACCTTGCGACCCAGGGGCGTCTGGAAAAAATTCAGTGCCGGGTTCGGATCGCGAAGGTTCTTGCGCATTTGCGCCTCGGCCCGCTGGTCCATGGCCTGGGGGGCGAAGCGTTGATTGCTGTTGGTCACCAGGGCCTGGAACACCGCCGGTGGCAGGCTGCTCTGGTAGCGCTGCTGGGCCGCGCTCAGGGCGTCATTGAAATGCGCCCGTTGTTCCGGCCAGCCGGCGACCTTGTACAACTGGTCGTAGCTGTCTGCCCAGGCGGGCAACACGCAGAACATCAACAGTGAGAAAAGCAAACGGCGCATAGGGACTCCTGTCAGCAGCCGACTATTCTCCGTGGGGCATGGGAACTTGTCGAGAATTCGTATCAAGTTCGTACGCCAGTGCTACCTGGCGCCGTAAAGTCGCTGCGTGGCGCTGTCGGTTTTGCAGGCACAGGCATACTATGCGCGCCATGCAAATACCTTCTGATCACCCGCTGCTGTTACGTATCGTCGACGACCTGGCCGAGCGCGGCTGGTCGCAGCAGAACCTGTTCCTGCCGGACGCGCTGACCCGCGCCCTGGCGGCCGAGTGTCGCCAGCGCGCCGCCGAAGGCGAACTGGCGCCGGCGGCGGTCGGGCGCGGACCGTTCTCGGAGATCCGCGAAGGTATCCGGGGTGATCGCATCCAATGGATCGAGCCTGGCCAGGCGCAGGCTTGCGATCATTACCTGGCCTTGATGGACAGCCTGCGCGAGGCGATGAACCGTGGGCTGTTCCTGGGCCTGGAGGATTTCGAAAGCCACTTCGCCCTGTACCCGCCCGGCGCGTTCTACCTCAAGCATGTCGACCGCTTTCGTGACGACGACCGGCGCATGGTGTCGGCGGTGCTCTACCTCAATGACGCCTGGTCGGCGGAACAGGGTGGCCAACTGCGCATGTACCTGGACGATGGCGTGGAGCATGACGTCGTGCCCGTCGGCGGTTGCCTGGTGGTGTTCCTCTCGGGCGACATTCCCCACGAAGTCCTGCCGGCCACGCGCAACCGCCTGTCCTTGACCGGCTGGTTCCGGCGCCGCGGCAACGAGTTGTTCTGACCCCATGGAAAAAATCCTGGTCAGTCGCTGCCTGCTCGGCCACCGGGTGCGCTATGACGGCGGTGCCAGCGGGCCATTCGATCAACTTCAGCAATGGCTCGACGAAGGCCGGGTCGTGCCCCTGTGCCCGGAAGTCGCCGGCGGCCTGCCCACGCCCCGGGCCGCGGCGGAGATTGCCGGTGGACAGGGCGTCCAGGTGCTCGACGGCCAGGCGGCGGTGATCACCACAGACGGCGAGGACGTGAGTGCGCAGTTCCTGTCGGGCGCCGACCAGGCGCTGGCGCTGGTGCGCGAACACGGCATCCGGATCGCCGTGCTCAAGGCCAACAGCCCATCGTGCGGCAACCTGCTGACCTACGACGGCACGTTTAGTGGCGTGAAAGTCAGTGGCGAGGGCGTGACAGCGGCCTTGCTCAAGCGCCATGGGGTGCGGGTGTTCAATGAGTTGGAGTTGGCTGAAGTTGCGTTGGCGCTCGTGGTGTTGAACAGTCGCTGATTGCTATCTGGCACAACCCTGTTGTGGCGAGGGGATTTATCCCCGCTGGGGTGCGCAGCGCCCCCAAAAGAATCGACACGGTCTGTCAGACACATCGTGGTGTCAGGCATCAGGGACGCTGCGCGCCCCAGCGGGGATAAATCCCCTCGCCACAGTCGGTCTTCTGTCATAACTGACCCGCCAACTGCTCGATCTGCTCCTGCCGCTCAGCCTGGCTCAACCGCGCCTGGGGGTTGAGGCTGGACCACTGGGGATGGGCGCGGGCCTTGGCCAGGGCGTCGGGCAGCTTGCCTTCGCGCCAGGTCTTGTCTGCCTGGGGCGTGGCGATGCGGATGCTGTCGAGGGCCGCATGGCCACGCTGGTTGAGGGCTTGCAGCAGTTGCCGTTGGCGCAGGGCCAGCAGGCGCAGCACGCTGTCGTCCACCGTCAGTTCGCGCTGGCCCTTGAGTTTGCCCATGAGTCGATTGCCGTAGCTGCGGGCGGTTTGCAGGGCGCCGCCGGCAATGGCCCCGGCGAGGGCGGCGGCGCCGAGGGTCAGGCCGCCCACCAGCAAGTCCACCCCGGCACCGGCCGCGGCGCCTGCGGCGATTCCACCGCCAACCCGCACACCCAATTGCTTCAAAGTCTCGGGATTGAACAGGTCATCGCCCCAGCGTCCGTCGAGCAGTGGCAAGTCACAGGCGGCGGCGTCCTGGGGGCGGAAGGCATAGAGCTTGAGCAGGGATTCGACGCAGCGTTGTTCGCGCTGACGCACTGCATGGCGTAGCTCGTCGATGGCCTGGCGCTCCCGCTCGGGGTCGCTGGCGACGCTGCGGCGGCAGGCGGCGCAGTCGATCAACAGCTCGGCGATCAACCGGGCTGCGCTCTGCTGGCGGGCCAGGCGCTGAGCCTGTTGGTCGGCAATCAACCGCTCCAGTTGCCCGCGGGCGCTTTCCAGCAACAGCGCGAGGCTTTCATACAAGCGTCGTTCGCCATCCTCGGGCGGCGCGACGCTGTCAAAGCGCACCAGGGCATGCAGCCCCAAGCGTGCCAGGGCTTCGCGCCAGTCGGGCTCACGGTGTTGGGTGCTGCTGACGAAATTGAGTACCGGCAGCAGCGGCTTGCCGCAACTGGCGAGGACCTCCAGCTCATCGCGGTACTTGGCCAGCACCGGTTCACGGGCGTCGATGACATAAATGCCGGCGTCGCTGGCGAGCAACTGCCGCAACACCTTGGCCTCTTGCTCGAAGCGTTGCCGCGCCTCGCTGCCTTCGAGAAAACGGGCCAGGCGTGCCGGGCCGTCCAGGCGTTCACCGGGGCGCTCCAGGCATTCGAGGTAGTCGAGCAGGGCGATGGCGTCCTCCAGGCCTGGGGTGTCGTACAGCTCCAGCAGGGCTTGCCCGTCCACCGAGAGGCGTGCGCCCTCGACGTGCCGGGTGGTGCTCGGGCGATGGGACACTTCGCCGAAGCCGACGTCCCGGGTAAGGGTGCGCAGCAGCGAGGTCTTGCCGACGTTGGTATGCCCGACCACAGCCAGTTTCAGCGGCTTGATGGAATCAGTCATGGCCGTTCTCCAGCCAGCTCATGGGGGCGCAATCGGCGAAAGGCAATTGCAGCTGTTGCAGCGCGCTGTGCCAGTCGCCCAGGCGTTCGGCGTCCAGCGCTTCGCCGGGCGGCGCCTGTAACAGCCACACGCGGGTGGCGCTGGCGCTGCGGGCCAGTTCGGCGATCAACGCCAGGCTGCCCCGGTCTGGCGAGCGGCGTGGATCACAGGCAATCGCCAACCGCGCCGGTGGAAATCGCGACAGTTGTTCGAGGAGTTTGTGGCGAGACTCGCGGCTGTCGAGGACACCGGCGTTTTTCACCGAGTCGGGCAGCTTCGGCGGCCAGGGCCGCTCGTCCAGCTCGATGGCCACCAGCAAGGCGCCGGTGCTTTGCACCGTGCCGGCGGGGCTTTGCACCTGATGCAACTGGGCGGGCGCGGCGTCGTTGATTCCCAGTCGCTCGCTGCTGGGCATCAGGCGTTCGCGTAACTGGGCATAGCCCGGCAGGTTCAAGTCCAGGGCCAGGTCGGCGCGACCGCGGCGCCAGCGCCACAGGCACAGCAGCGCCAGGCCCAGGCGTGGCAGCACGCCGTAGACCAGCACCACGCCCACCAGCCAGGTGGCCCAGGCCTGGCGGGCGCTGTCGAGGTTCAGGGCGCCGTCGCCGCTGGCGCGGATCATCTCCACGGTCGGTACGTTGAAACCCAGCAGGGCAGGCACAGTACCGAGGGCGCGGGTCAGGGCAACAAAGGTCTCGCTGCCGAGCAGGGTGGTTTCCCAGACAAACCCGTAGCGCCGGGTCGCCATCAGCATCAGTACGATGACCAGCGCGCTGACCATCGCTACCAGCCAGACGCCGTTGACCAGCGCCCCGAGAACCCAGCGGTTGAGTCGCTTTCGTTGCAACAACAGCAGCAGGGCCGGCGCCAGTTGGATGGCCTTGGCGTCGCGGGCGAGCTTCTCGCTGAGCCACAACCACAAGCGGCCCAGCACGGCATCCTGGCCCCCGGCGAACGCCAGGCCGAAGGCCCAGCCGATCAGCAAGACCAGGTTGAGGCCCAGGAGGCTGCCCAAGGCCCAGAACACGTTGACTGGCGTCTGCCCGTCGCCGAGTGCGGCAAAGCCCAGGCCGGCGCCGCTGACCACGGCGAGCACCGCCAACACCATCAGTGCCAGGCGCGCCCCTTGCAACCAGTGGCGCAGAGCCAGGACGAGGCCATCGCGCTCGGCCAGCCAGCGGGCGCGATGGCGGATACGGGTGGACAACTCACCGCCGGCCGCACGGGCCAGGCGATTAGCTTCCTGGTCCTGCAACGGGCCGGCGTGCTCTTCACGCAGGCGGATGGCCTCGGTCAACCAGAGTTCTTGCAGTTTCGTCACGGGTGCTTCCGTAGCTCAAATGAGGCTTGAGCATAACCGCTGTAGCGCCTGTCGGGGTAAGGCGCGCCTCTGGTATCCTCGGCGGCATGAAAAAAACACTTCCCTTAAGCCTGATCGCAGCCCTTGGTGAAAACCGGGTGATCGGCGTCGACAACAGCATGCCCTGGCACTTGCCGGGGGATTTCAAATACTTCAAGGCCACCACCCTGGGCAAGCCGATCATCATGGGGCGCAAGACCTGGGATTCCCTCGGTCGACCGTTGCCGGGGCGCCTGAACATCGTGGTCAGTCGCCAGCCTGGCTTGCTGCTCGAGGGCGCGGAAGTCTTTTCCAGCCTCGACGCCGCCGTGGAGCGGGCCGAAGCCTGGGCGCAGGCGCAGGGTGTCGATGAGCTGATGTTGATCGGCGGTGCGCAGCTGTACGCCCAGGCACTGGAGCAGGCAGACCGACTGTACCTGACCCGCGTGGCGCTGAGCCCGGAAGGGGATGCGTGGTTTCCGGCGTTCGACGCGAACCAGTGGACGCTGGTTTCGAACCAGCCGAACCCGGCCGAAGGGGATAAGCCGGCGTATAGCTTCGAGGTGTGGGAAAAGCGTTAAGGGCATCGCGAGCAAGCTCGCACAGTTAACCGAGTTTTGTCAGGCAGACCTCGGTCGACTGTGGGAGCGAGCTTGCTCGCGAAAGCGGTCTATCAGGCGCCACGCATCAAGCGTGCACCAACTCCCCATGTTCATCAGCGTCGAGCAAGGCCTTGTCGGTCTGTTGCATCACCTGGCTGGTGATCGCCCCGGCGGTGATCGAGCCGCTGACGTTCAGCGCCGTGCGACCCATGTCGATCAGCGGCTCGACGGAAATCAGCAGCGCCACCAGCGAGACCGGCAAGCCCATCGCCGGCAGCACGATCAGCGCGGCAAATGTCGCCCCGCCACCGACCCCGGCGACGCCCGCCGAACTCAAGGTCACGATCGCCACCAGCGTCGCGATCCATACCGGGTCCAGCGGGTTGATGCCCACTGTCGGCGCAACCATGACCGCCAGCATCGCCGGGTACAGGCCAGCGCAACCGTTCTGGCCGATGGTGGCGCCGAACGAGGCGCTGAAGCTGGCGATGGCGCGTGGAATGCCGAGGCGGCTGGTCTGGACTTCGATGCTCAGCGGGATGGTCGCCGCGCTGGAGCGGCTGGTGAAGGCGAAGGTCAGCACCGGCCAGATCTTGCGCAAGAAACGCAACGGGTTGATCCCCGCCGCGCTGACCAGCAGGCCATGGACGACGAACATCAGGCCCAGGCCCAGGTACGACACCACCACGAAACTGCCGAGCTTGATGATGTCCTGCAGGTTGGAGCCCGCCACCACTTTGGTCATCAACGCCAGCACGCCATAGGGCGTCAGCTTCATCACCAACCGCACCAGACGCGTGACCCAGCTTTGCAGGGTGTCGATGGCGTCGATCACTTTCTGACCTTTTTGCGCGTCATCCTTGAGCAATTGCAGGGCGGCCACGCCGAGGAACGCGGCGAAGATCACCACGCTGATGATCGAGGTCGGCTTGGCCCGGGCCAGGTCGGCAAAGGGGTTTTGTGGAATGAACGAAAGCAGCAACTGCGGGATGTTCAGGTCGGCGACCTTGCCGGCGTAATCGCTCTGGATCACTTGCAGGCGCGCCAGTTCCTGGCTGCCGGCCACCAGCCCTTCGGCGGTGAGGCCGAACAGGTTGGTCAGGCCGATCCCGATCAGGGCGGCGATGGCCGTGGTGAACAGCAAGGTGCCGATGGTCAGGAAGCTGATCTTGCCCAGGGACGAGGCGTTGTGCAGACGCGCCACGGCGCTGAGGATCGAGGCGAAGACCAGCGGGATGACGATCATCTGCAACAGTTGCACGTAGCCGTTGCCGACCAGGTCGAACCAGCCGATCGAGGCCTTGAGCACCGGGTTGCCAGCCCCGTAGATCGTGTGCAGGGCCACCCCGAACCCCACGCCCAGCACCAGGGCCAGCAGTACTTTCCTGGCCAGGCTCCAGCTGGCGTGACGGGTTTGCGCCAGGCCGAACAGCAAGGCGAGGAACACCAACAGATTGAGGATCAGCGGCAGATTCATCAAGAGAGCTCCGTTAAGACTTTGCCAGTCGCTTGAAGCCGCGACTGCGAACAGGAAAGCCTAACAGTCTGATAACTAATGAATTAATACTAAAAATGCATGTTGAATGTCGTTTATGGAATAAGGACGTGGCGTTTGCGGGTACGTCGCTGGCGTTTTCAAGACGTAAGCGGTCGCGGACAGGCGAGGACTGTCATACGCATTTGTTAGCGTCGGGTTCTTTGAACCTGGGAGAAATGCCGATGAAGCTCGCACCTCGTTTTCTCGCTGTCGCCTTGAGCCTGGGCCTGGCCGGACAGGCCCTTGCCACCGAGCTCAAGCACTGGCCGGCCGAGCAGGCCAAGGCCCTGGACGCGATGATCGCGGCCAACGCCAACAAGGGTAACTACGCGGTGTTCGACATGGACAACACCAGCTACCGTTACGACCTCGAGGAATCGTTGCTGCCGTTCATGGAGAACAAGGGCCTCATCACCCGCGAAACCCTGGACCCGTCCCTCAAGCTGATGCCGTTCAAGGACACCGCCGACCACAAGGAAAGCCTGTTCAGCTATTACTATCGCCTGTGCGAAGTGGACGACATGGTCTGCTACCCCTGGGTGGCCCAGGTGTTCTCCGGTTTCACCCTCAAAGAGCTCAAGGGCTACGTCGACGAGCTGATGGCTTCCGGCAAGCCGGTGCCCACCACGTATTACGACGGCGACAAGGTGGTCAACTCCACCGTCAACCCGCCCAAGGTCTTCACCGGCCAGGCCGAGCTGTACAACAAACTGATGGAAAACGGCATCGAGGTCTATGTCATGACCGCGGCGTCGGAAGAATTGGTGCGCATGGTCGCTGCCGATCCGAAGTATGGCTACAACCTCAAGCCGCAGAACGTGATCGGCGTGACCACGCTGCTCAAGGATCGCAAGACGGGCGAACTGACCACGGCCCGCAAGCAGATCAGCGCCGGCAAGTATGACGAGAAGGCCAACCTCGACCTGGAGTACACGCCTTACCTGTGGACGCCGGCGACCTGGATGGCCGGCAAGCATGCGGCGATCCTGACCTACATCGACGAGTGGAAGAAACCGGTGCTCGTGGGCGGCGACACGCCGAGCAGCGATGGCTACATGTTGTTCCACGATGTGGATGTAGCGAAGGGCGGCATCCACCTGTGGGTCAACCGCAAGGACAAATACATGACCCAGCTCAACGGCATGATGGTCAAGCACGCCGCGGCCCAGGCCAAGGAAGGCCTGCCCGTGACGGCGGACAAGAACTGGGTGATCGTCAAGCCGGAAGACATCCAGTAAGTCCCACGACCCCGCGGGACCACGAAGAACCCGTGGCAAGGGCCTGCTCCCGCTCGACTGCGTAGCAGTCGCAAACCAGGTAGTGCGGTTTGCCTGAAGCAATGCTGGGGGCCTGCTGCGCAGGCCAGCGGGAGCAAGCTCCCTCGCCACAAGAGACGCCATGGCCGCAAGGCAAATGAGAGCCCAAAAAAATGCCCCGCACTTGGCGGGGCATTTTTTTGGCCGCTGTAGACGCTTACAAGCCGTCGAGCATTGCCTTGTTGCGTACCGCGCCCTTGTCGGCGCTGGTGGCGAGCAGGGCGTAGGCCTTGAGTGCCGTGGTGACCTTGCGCGGGCGCACTTCCACCGGCTTCCAGCCTTTCTTGTCCTGTTCGACGCGGCGCGCGGCCAGCTCTTCATCGCTGATCAACAGGTTGATCGAGCGGTTCGGAATGTCGATCAGCACCTTATCGCCATCGCGCACCAGGCCGATGGCGCCACCTGCCGCCGCTTCAGGCGAAGCGTGACCGATGGACAGGCCCGAAGTCCCGCCGGAGAAACGGCCGTCGGTGAGCAGGGCGCAGGCTTTGCCCAGGCCCTTGGACTTCAGGTAGGACGTGGGGTAGAGCATTTCCTGCATGCCCGGGCCACCTTTCGGGCCTTCGTAGCGAATGATCACGATGTCGCCGGCCTTCACCTCGTCCGCGAGGATCCCGCGCACGGCGCTGTCCTGGCTTTCGAAGATCTTGGCGTTGCCTTCGAACACATGGATCGACTCATCGACGCCCGCGGTCTTCACCACGCAACCGTCCAGGGCGATGTTGCCGTACAGCACGGCCAGCCCGCCTTCCTTGGAGTAGGCGTGCTCGACGCTGCGGATGCAGCCGTTCTCACGATCGTCGTCCAGGGTTTCCCAACGGGTCGACTGGCTGAACGCGGTCTGTGTCGGAATGCCCGCCGGGCCTGCCTTGAAGAAGTGATGCACGGCTTCGTCGGTGGTCTGGGTGATGTCCCACTTGGCAATGGCCTCGGCCATGGTCTTGCTGTGCACGGTCGGCAGGTCGGTGTGCAGCAACCCGCCTCGGGCCAGGGAACCGAGGATGCTGATGATCCCGCCGGCACGGTGAACATCTTCCATGTGGTACTTCTGGATGTTCGGCGCGACCTTGCACAGTTGCGGCACGTTGCGTGACAGGCGGTCGATGTCGCGCAGGTCGAAATCGATCTCGGCTTCCTGGGCGGCGGCCAGCAGGTGCAGGATGGTGTTGGTGGAACCGCCCATGGCGATGTCCAGGGTCATGGCGTTTTCGAACGCCTTGAAGTTGGCGATGTTGCGCGGCAACACCGACGCATCATTCTCACCGTAGTAGCGCTTGCACAGCTCGACGATGGTGCGGCCGGCCTGCAGGAACAGTTGCTCGCGGTCGCTGTGGGTGGCCAGGGTCGAGCCGTTGCCCGGCAGGGCCAGGCCCAGGGCTTCGGTCAGGCAGTTCATCGAGTTGGCGGTGAACATGCCGGAGCACGAGCCGCAGGTCGGGCACGCGCTGCGCTCGTACTCGGCGACCTTCTCGTCGGAGGCGCTGGAGTCGGCGGCGATCACCATGGCATCCACCAGGTCGAGGCCATGGCTGGCGAGCTTGGTCTTGCCGGCTTCCATCGGGCCGCCGGAAACGAAGATCACCGGGATGTTCAGGCGCAGCGCGGCCATCAGCATGCCGGGGGTGATCTTGTCGCAGTTGGAAATGCACACGATGGCGTCGGCGCAGTGGGCGTTGACCATGTACTCGACGGAGTCGGCGATGATCTCGCGGCTGGGCAGCGAATAGAGCATGCCGTCGTGGCCCATGGCGATGCCGTCGTCCACGGCGATGGTGTTGAATTCTTTCGCCACGCCGCCAGCGCGTTCGATTTCCCGGGCCACCAGTTGACCCAGGTCCTTGAGGTGCACGTGGCCCGGTACGAACTGGGTGAAGGAGTTGGCAACGGCGATGATCGGCTTCTTGAAGTCGTCATCCTTCATCCCCGTGGCGCGCCACAAGGCACGGGCGCCGGCCATGTTGCGGCCATGGGTGGATGTTTTCGAGCGGTAATCGGGCATGGAGCACTCCGGGCGGCTAATCAGGTACTAATCAGGTAACAAGGGGAAGTGAGCTTCTGTTGACCTCTGGAACACTCGGGATGGGCGCAGTGTCTGGAGGTGGCCGATGACTGTGCAGGATCGCTGCGAGCCTGGGCATGAGCTCATAAACCCGCCGGGGATGAATGGCGATGAATGTCGCGATTCTACACCGCTGGCGTCAGGATGAAATGACGCAAAGTGCTGATCGGGTGTGAATGTCGCGCACGGGATGACGATTGGTAGCGTTCACGCCCACAGGGTGGAGTGGCGCGGGAAAAGCCCCACGCCACGATAGCACTCAACTGTTCGGCAACAACCGGCAGGTAATGCTCTTGATGTAGCGGGTCTCGGGAATGGCCGGGTGGACCGGGTGGTCTGGGCCTTGGCCGCCGCGTTCGAGCAGTTGGATGTTGCGGTCCAGGTGGCGGGCGCTGGTCAGGAGGATGTTTTGCAGGTCGTCTTCGGGCAGGTGCATCGAGCACGAGGCGCTGACCAGGATGCCGTCCTTGCTGAGCAGGCGCATGGCTTGTTCGTTGAGGCGGCGGTACGCGCCTTCGCCGTTCTTCAGGTCTTTCTTGCGCTTGATGAAGGCCGGTGGGTCGGCGACGATCACGTCGAAGCGCTCTTCGCTGGCCTTGAGTTCCTTCAGGGCTTCGAAGACGTCGCCTTCGATGCAGGTCAGTTTTTCGGCGAAGCCGTTCAGCGCGGCGTTGCGCTCGACACCGTCGAGGGCGAAGCCCGAGGCGTCGACGCAGAACACTTCGCTGGCGCCGAAGGCCGCGGCTTGCACGCCCCAGCCGCCGATGTAGCTGAACAGGTCCAGTACGCGCTTGCCCTTGGCGTAGGGGGCCAGGCGCGCGCGGTTCATGCGGTGGTCGTAGAACCAGCCGGTTTTCTGGCCTTCCATGACCGGTGCTTCGAATTTCACGCCGTTCTCTTCCAGGGCGACCCATTCCGGCACGAGGCCGAACACGGTCTCGACGTAGCGGTTCAGGCCTTCGGCGTCGCGGGCGGCGGAGTCATTCTTGAACAGGATGCCGCTGGGCTTGAGCACCTGGGTCAGGGCCGCGATCACGTCATCTTTGTGGGCCTCCATGGTGGCGGAGGCAATCTGTACCACCAGGATGTCGCCGAAACGGTCGACCACCAGGCCCGGCAACAGGTCGGAGTCACCGTAGACCAGGCGATAGAACGGCTTGTCGAACAGCCGCTCGCGCAACGACAGTGCCACGTTGAGGCGGTGCACCAGCAGGGATTTGTCCAGCGCCAGCTTCACGTCTCGCGACAGCAGGCGTGCGCAGATCAGGTTGTTGGGGCTCATCGCGACGATGCCCAACGGCTTGCCGCCGGCCGCCTCGAGGACCGCCTGGTCGCCGGCCTGGAAACCGTGCAGCGGCGTGGCGGCCACGTCGATTTCGTTACTGTAGACCCACAAGTGGCCGGCGCGCAGGCGACGGTCGGCGTTGGCTTTGAGGCGCAGGCTAGGCAGGGACATGACGTCGCTCCGGAAAAAAGAGCGGGAGTATAGCGTGTTGAAGCGGGTCCGGGGCTTGCGCTGGACATGTGGCGAGGGAGCTTGCTCGCTGGGTGGCGCAGCCGCCCTATTTCGATCAAGACCCCTCGCTACGATGAGTCAGGCAGACAACGCCCCGATCAGCTCGCGATTGAACGCCGGGATGTCATCCGGCTGGCGGCTGCTGATCAATGTGCCGTCCTTGACCACTTCCTTGTCGACCCAGTTCGCCCCGGCGTTGACCAGGTCATCCTTGAGCGTCTTGTAGCTGGTCATGGTCTTGCCCTTGACCAGCCCGGCCGACACCAGCAGCCAGCCACCGTGGCAGATGACCGCGATGGGCTTGCTGGCCGCCTCGAAACCCTTGACCAGCTTCTGCGCGTCGGGGTCTATGCGGATGGTGTCGGAGTTCTGCACGCCGCCGGGCAGGACCACGGCGTCGTACTGCTCGACATTGGCGGCCTTGAAGGTCCGGTCGATCCTGAAGTCGTCGGCGGGTTTGTCATGGTTCCAGCCTTTGACCTGGCCCTCGTCGGCGGAAATGATGTCCACCTGGGCGCCGGCCTGTTCCAGCGCCTGTTTCGGGCCGGTCAGTTCGACCTGTTCGAAACCGTCGGTCACCAGGATGGCAACACGCTTGTTGTTCAGCGAACCGGGCATGAAAAATCTCCTCAAGCTGAGTGGGTTGGCGGCCGACCTAAACCTTACGCAGGCTTGATGTCGGCCCTACACAGTCCGAAGCCTGAGCCCGAAGGAAAGTTCCGACTATCTACCCGACGGTGTATCGGATCCATCTTTAAGGGTTAGAATCCCCGCTTGACCCAGAGTGTGTACTCATGTCCCAAGAGCTTTCCGCCGAACAGATTCAACAGTCCCTGCAAGGCATCAGTGTGCCGCCCCAGCCGCAGATCATGGTTGACCTGCAGATGGAGCAGTACATGCCCGATCCGGACCTGGACACCATCGCCAAGCTGATCTCCCAGGACCCGGGCCTTTCGGGGGCCTTGCTCAAGATCGTCAATTCGCCTTACTACGGGCTGCGCAACAAGATCACCTCGATCCAGCGCGCGGTGAATCTGCTGGGCAGTCGTTCGATCATCAACCTGATCAACGCGCAGTCGATCAAGGGTGAATTGCACGATGACGCCATCGTCACCCTGAACCGTTTCTGGGACACCGCCCAGGACGTGGCGATGACCTGCCTGACCCTGGCCAAGCGTGTCGGTCTGGAAAACGGCGACGAAGCCTACGCGCTAGGGTTGTTCCACGATTGCGGCGTGCCGTTGATGCTCAAGCAATTCCCCCACTACATGAGCGTGCTCGAGCAGGCCTACGCCAATGCCAGCGCCGAGTGCCGGGTGGTGGACACTGAAAACCGCGAGTTCAATACCAACCATGCGGTGGTCGGCTACTACACCTCCAAGTCCTGGCGCCTGCCGGATCACGTCAGCCAGGCCATCGCCAACCACCACAATGCCCTGGCGGTCTTCAGCGACGAGTCCTCGCGCAACAACACCGCGCTGAAGAATTTGCTGGCGATCCTGAAGATGTCCGAGAACATCTGCGCCTCCCACCGGGTGCTGGGCAACCAGCCTGAAGACCATGAGTGGGACAGCGTCGGGGCGCTGGTGCTCGACTACATCGGCTTGTCGGAATACGACTTCCAGACCCAGAAACAGGAAATCCGCGACCTGTCCACTCGTTGAGTGCCCGGTTCGCCTGACTCGAGAGCCCCATGCCAGAACTGCCGGAAGTCGAAACCACCCGTCGCGGCATTGCGCCACACCTCGAAGGACAACGGGTCAGCCGCGTGCTGGTGCGCGATCGTCGCCTGCGTTGGCCGATCCCGGAAGACCTCGACGTGCGGCTCTCCGGCCAGCGCATCGTGCAGGTGGAGCGGCGGGCCAAGTACCTGTTGATCAATGCCGAGGTTGGCACGTTGATCAGCCACCTGGGCATGTCCGGCAACCTGCGGTTGGTGGAAATCGGCATGCCGGCGGCCAAGCACGAGCATGTGGACATCGAGCTGGAGTCCGGCCTGGCCTTGCGCTACACCGACCCACGGCGCTTCGGCGCCATGCTCTGGAGCCTCGACCCGCTCAACCATGAGTTGCTGGTGCGCCTCGGGCCGGAGCCGTTGACCGACCTGTTCGACGGCGAGCGCCTGTTCCAGTTGTCTCGGGGCCGGGCCATGGCGGTCAAGCCGTTCATCATGGACAACGCCGTGGTGGTAGGGGTGGGCAATATCTATGCGACCGAGGCGCTGTTTGCCGCCGGCATCGACCCGCGCCGGGCGGCCGGGGGCATTTCCCGGGCGCGTTACCTGAAGCTGGCCATCGAGATCAAACGCATCCTCGCCCATGCCATCGAGCGGGGCGGCACCACGCTGCGGGATTTCATCGGCGGTGACGGCCAGCCGGGGTATTTCCAGCAGGAGTTGTTCGTGTACGGCCGCGGTGGCGAGCTGTGCAAGGTCTGCGGCACGGGGCTGCGGGAAATCCGCCTCGGCCAGCGCGCCAGTGTCTGGTGTCCACGCTGCCAGCGCTGATCGGAGCTGATCCGTCCTACGGTCTATAGTCAGTTGTCAGACTGCTTAGCCGAAGGACCGCCCCATGAACCTGTTTCGCCTCGTCGTTCTAACGTTGCTGTTGAGTGTCGCCGCGCCCGCCCTGGCGAACGGTGGCAGCGGCGACCCGCGCTATACCATCCAGAACCCACCAGCCTATGCCATGCTCGGCGACCTGTTGATCGCCCGCCCGTTGTTGCTTGCTGCCACCGTGATCGGCACAGGGGCGTTCGTGGTGTCGTTGCCCTTTACCGCGCTGGGCGGTGGGGTGGGCGATGCGGGTAAAGCGCTGGTGGTGGACCCGGCGAAAGCCACGTTTGTGCGGTGTTTGGGGTGTATCGGGGAGGGATTTGAGCGGCAGGAGTGAGGGAGTTGGTTTTGGGGTATGGCTGATGGCCTCTTCGCGAGCAAGCCCGCTCCCACAGGGATTGGCTGTGCTCACCGAATTTGCGTCTTGAGCAGATCCCCTTGTGGGAGCGGGCTTGCTCGCGAAGAGGCCCGCAAAAAACACTACAAAATTATCCGGCTCAACCCTTGCCAGTAATCCTGCGATATTTCGCCATCAACTGTTCTTCAGTCTCCGGATGGGCTTCGTCCAGGGGAATGCAATCCACCGGGCAAACCTGTTGGCACTGGGGCTCGTCGTAATGGCCGACGCACTGGGTGCACAGGTTCGGGTCGATGACGTAGATTTCTTCACCCTGGGAAATGGCTTCGTTCGGGCACTCGGGTTCGCAGACGTCGCAATTGATGCAGTCGTCGGTGATGATCAGGGACATGCAGGCTCCTGCCGGGGCGTTGGGCCCGGGCATCTGAAAACGTATGCGCGCAATTGTGCCGCATTGGCGCGCGCAGTGCACGCGGGTGCGATGGACTGCGCTGCGCTTCGCGTGGGAAAGCGTGAGCGCAGTGTCGCCGGCAAGGGCTACTTCTTGAAGCGCAGGGTCAGCGCATCCGCCACGGCCGGATGGACGAACTTGGTGATGTCACCGCCCAGGGCCGCGATTTCCCGCACCAGGGTCGAGGAAATGAAGGAATAGCGTTCCGACGGCGTCAGGAAGAGGCTCTCGACGTCCGGCGCCAACTGGCGGTTCATGTTGGCCAGCTGGAACTCGTACTCGAAGTCCGAGACCGCGCGCAGGCCACGCAGGAACACATTGGCGTTCTTTTCCTTGGCAAAGTGCGCCAGCAGCGTGGAGAAGCCGACCACTTCCACGTTGGGCAGGTGCTTGGTGACTTCACGGGCCAGCCCCACGCGTTGTTCCAACGGGAACAGCGGGTTTTTCTTGGGGCTGGCGGCGACGGCAATGATCACGTGGTCGAACAGGCGCGCGGCGCGTTCGACCAGATCGCCATGGCCCTTGGTAATAGGGTCGAAGGTACCTGGGTACAACACTCGGTTCATCGCGTCGTCCTGGCGGGAGTCCGTTGGGGAGTCGGATGGTATCGCAGCCGACCCGGTCGGCCAAGTCGGCCGTGGGATAAGAAAGCACTATAGACGGTGCGAATAATCCGGATATTCATGGGTTTTTCAAGCGCTCGGCCAGGGCTGTCGCCAGTTGCGCCGTCAGTCCGTACACCGACAATTGCGGGTTGGCGCCAATGCTGGTGGGGAACAGCGAGCCATCGTGGATCGAAAGATTAGCCAACTGGTGATGACGACCGAGGCTGTCGGTGACTGCGTGTTTCGGGTCTTCGCCCATGGCGCAGCCGCCCATCACGTGGGCGCTACTCAGGCGCGTGCGATAAAGCTCCAGCGCCAGGCCGTCGATCAGGGTCCGGGCTTCGGCCAGGGTTTTCACGTAGTGGGCATCGCCGTGCACCGGCATGACGGCCTTGGCGCCGCCGGCGAACTGGATCTCGGCCATGCTGTGGAAGGCCCGGCGCAAGCCCTCCCAGGTATACGGCGTAACCGTGTAGTCGAGCACGGGCGTGCCGTCGCCGCGCAATTCGACGCACCCACCGGGGCTGTCCGGATGAAAACCGTCGCGCAGCAAGGCCAGCATTGCGTGGGTGTAGGGCAGGCTGCCCATGTGCGCGGCGTTCTCGGCCCCGAACCCGCCCAACAGCGTGGCGGCGAGCGCCGGGTGCAGGGGCGGGACTTCAAGTTTGTAGGACATTTTGCCGGTGACACCGTCCTGCCATTGGAAATGATCCGAATAGATCGACTGCGGCGCGCCGTAGAACGGGTTGATGACGTCGTCGAATTGCCCGGCTGACGTGTTGACCAGGTGCAGGAAGGTGCGCTTGCCCAGGCGTTCATGGGGATCCGGCGCGTCGGAGCGCAGCAGCAGGCCGGGGCTGTTGATGCCACCGCCCGCCAGTACGTAGTGCCGCGCCTTGACCGTGATGCGCCGCCCGGTCGGTGCCACGCAGCGCTCGTCCATGGCCACGCACTCCAGGCCGACGACCGCATCGCCCTTGATCACCAGGCGCTCGGCCCGGGCCAGGTAAAGCAGCACGCCACCCTGGTCCAGCGTGGCGGGAATGGTGGTGACCAGCATCGACTGCTTGGCGTTGGTCGGGCAGCCCATGCCGCAGTACCCCAGGTTCCAACAGCCGCGCACGTTGCGCGGGATGACGTGCCAGCTGTAGCCCAACTGTTCGCAACCCTTGCGGATCACGTCGTTGTTGGCATTGGGTGGAACCATCCAGGGGGCCACGCCCAGGCGTTGCTCCATTTTTTCGAACCAGGGCGCCATCTGCGCCGGGCTGTGGCCCTGGACGCCGTGTTCGGCGGCCCAATGCTCAAGGGTCTGGTCGGGCGTACGGAAGCTCGAGGTCCAGTTGATCAGCGTCGTACCGCCCACGGCCCGGCCCTGGAGAATGGTGATGGCGCCGCCCTTGCTCATGCGCCCAAGGCCTTCCTGGTACAGGCTGGAATAGGCCTGGTCTTCGAGCAGCTTGAAGTCATTGCTGGTCTTGAGCGGTCCTTCCTCGATCAGCAACACGCGGTAGCCGGCGGCGCTGAGGATTTCCGCCGTGGTTGCGCCGCCCGCGCCGCTGCCGATGATCGCCACGTCGGCGTCCAGGCTCAGGTCCTGGGTCAGTTGCGCGCCGTTGTAGGTGGTCCAGCCACGGGCCAGGCCTTCGCGAAAGAGATCGGGTACGGGCATGTTCAGGGCTCTCTTATTGTTATGGATGGACGATGAAGAACCCTGTGGGAGCGGGCTTGCTCGCGAAGGCGGCTGTACATTCAACCTCTATGCAAGCTGACACACCGCTTTCGCGAGCAAGCCCGCTCCCACAGGATTTTGATGACTCAAATCTTGGGCGGTCCCGGATACCCACAGTGCGCCCAGGCCTCGGCCCGGCTGTACCAGGCCATCATCACCATTTGCAGCAACGCGTTGTGGCCTTGCCGCAGCAGGTCCAGGGAGCTGTTTTCCCAGCGGTTGAGAAACTGGCGGATGTCATCAGCGCTGGCGTTTTCCCACGCCCCCCAGATGCCCGCCAGCGGCCCGCGGGTGACGCCCAGGGTGAGCACGTCGAACAGTTGGCGCGTGAGCTTGAGCATGGCCGGGGACAGGTACGCCAGCTCGGTGTCCAGGTTGCGCAGGGTGGCGTCGGTGGCGGCGCGGATCCCTTCAACCGCCACTGCGCCGTCCAGCATCACCGCAATGATGGCACGCAAGAACGGCAGGTCGCTGTCACGCAACGCGGCGAAACCGTGGGCCGGCAGGCTTGACGAACAACCGCTGAGGCTGGCGCCCAATCCGACCGTGGCCAGGAAAGCGCTGGCACCGAGGCTGAACTTCAGCAGGCCGCGCCGCGACAGCGCGGGTGCATCGATGAGGCTAGGGTTCATGTTTATCGTTACCGGGGGCAGGCCTGTTAGCGAACGAACAGCTTCTGGATCAACGTCTGCAGCGGCTTGCCGTAGGGCGGATAGATCAACTTCGCGGCGTTGAAACGCTGCTTGGTCAGCACGCCCTTGGCCTTGCTGAAGGTCAGGAAGCCCTCGTGCCCGTGGTAATGCCCCATGCCCGAAGGGCCGACGCCGCCAAAGGGCAGGTCGTCCTGGGCGACGTGCAGCAGCGTGTCGTTCAGGCAAACGCCACCGGAGTGGGTTTCGTGCAGGACACGCTGCTGCTCGGCCTTGTTGTAGCCGAAGTAGTAGAGCGCCAGCGGGCGTGGGCGTTGGTTGATGTAGGCAAAAGCCTGGTCCAGGTGCTCGTACGGCACGATGGGCAACAGTGGGCCGAAGATTTCGTCCTGCATGACGGTCATGTCATCGTGGACGTTGAGCAGCAGGCTGTGGGGCATGCGGCGCCCCTGGCCCTGGTCGAACAGCTCGATCAGCAGTGCGCCCTTGCTGGTGGCGTCACCGATGTAGCCGTTGAGCCGGGCCAGGTGTCGTTCATTGATGATCGCTGTGTAGTCCGGATTGTCCGCCAACGTCGGATAAAACCTGCGCACCGCTTCGCGATAGGCTTCGACGAATTCGCCGACACGGTTCTGCGGCACCAGCACGTAGTCCGGTGCGACGCAGGTTTGCCCGGCGTTCAGGGTCTTGCCGAAGGCAATGCGTTCGGCGGCATCGCGCAGGGGGACGTCGGCGGAAACGATGGCCGGCGATTTTCCACCCAGCTCGAGGGTCACCGGAGTCAGGTTCTCGGCGGCGGCCCGCATGACATGCCGGCCGACGCTGGTGGCGCCGGTGAACAACAAGTGATCGAAGGGCAGCCTGGAGAACGCCACGCCGACCTCCGCTTCGCCAAGCGCCACGCAGACCAGGTCCTGGGGAAAGATCCGGGCCAGCAGTTGCTTGAGCAACAGGCCGGTCGCGGGGGTTGCTTCGCTGAGCTTGAGCATCACCCGGTTGCCTGCGGCCAATGCCCCCACCAACGGGCCGATGGCCAGGAACAGCGGGTAGTTCCAGGGCACGATGACCCCGACCACGCCCAGCGGTTGATAAATGACCTTGGCCGATGCCGGTTGGAACGCCATGCCCACCTTGCGCCGGGATGGCTTCATCCAGCCCGCGAGGTGGCGGCTGGCGTAATGGATGCCGTGCAGGCTGGGCATCAGCTCGGCCAGCAGTGTTTCGTCGGCGCTGCGGTAGCTGAAGTCCTGGCTGATGGCGTCGATCAAGGCCTGGCGCTCGTTGCTCAAGATCTCGCCCAGCGCCTTGAGCCATTGCCGGCGCTGTTCGGCCGGCGGCATGGGGTGGGCAGCGTAGGCCTTGCGCTGGGCATCGAAGAGCGACCGCAACGCGTCCAATTGCTGTTGGGATTCATGCAGGTAGGCAACGTCGGCAGGCATGTTCGAGCACCGGATGTTATTAGAATGGGTGTTTTTTAGAGCTTATACTCTAGAAAGTCAATGGCCTCCACAAGCGGCTTTGGGTTTTTTCCGGTGACCAATAGGTCGTAAGATGTCCCTCAATGCCTTCGTAGAATTAAAGCCCAAACCATGGCCCCACGAATCAAAACCAGCGAGCGCATCGTGCAAAACAGCCTGGAGCTGTTCAACCAGCAGGGCGAGCGCAGCGTCAGCACCAACCACATTGCCGCTCATATGGACATGTCGCCAGGCAATCTCTATTACCACTTCCCCAACAAGCAGGCGATCATCGCCGTGCTGTTCAGTGAGTACGAGAACCTGGTGGACAGTTTCCTGCGCCCGCCCCAGGGCCGCGCGGCGACCGTGGAGGACAAGCGCTTCTATCTGCAGGAACTGCTGGCGGCCATGTGGCGCTACCGCTTCCTGCACCGTGACCTGGAGCACCTGCTCGACAGCGACCCGGACCTCGCGGCGCGCTATCGGCGTTTTTCCCAGCGCAGCCTGATCCATGGCACGGCCATCTACGAGGGCTTCGTCGAGGCGGGCATCCTGAAGATGGACCGGGTGCAGATCGAATCCCTGACCCTCAATGCCTGGATCATCCTCACGTCGTGGGTGCGGTTCCTGTGCACCACGCGGGAAAACTTCAGCCACTTGAGTGAACAGGCCATCAAGCGCGGGGTGTATCAGGTCCTGGTGCTGGAAGCCGGTTTCGTGACCGATCAGGCCCGCGACGCGGTGGATGCCTTGTTCAAAGAGTTTTATGTCCCCCTGGCCCAGACCCTGGAGGAAGGGCAGTAGGAACGGACCCTCGATTTCCCACAGGAGCTCACCATGTCGATTGCGCAACTCATCAGTCCCCAGGCCCTCGATCAGCGGCGAGCGCTGCCCGGGCTGGTCATCCTTGATTGCCGCTTTGCCCTGGAAGACCCGGATTACGGCCAACGCAGCTATGCCGAGGGCCATATCGCCGGTGCGACGTTCGCGGACCTTGAGCGAGACCTGAGCGGGCCGGTGACCAAGGGCGTGACCGGTCGCCATCCGCTGCCGTCACCCGAGGCCCTAGTGGAGCGCTTGAGGGCCTGGGGGATCGATAACGACAGCGACGTCGTGCTCTACGACGACGGTCCGGGCGCGTATGCCGCGCGGGCCTGGTGGTTGCTGGCCTGGCTGGGCAAGCGCGAGGGCGTGTACCTGCTCGACGGCGGACTCAAGGCCTGGCATGCGGCCGGCTTGCCGTTGAGCCTCGACCCGCCACAGACGCGCCGCGGCACCTTCGACGGCGCACCGGACACCGCCCTGGTGCTGACCGCGCAAACCTTGCAGCAGCGCCTCGGCCAGCCGGACATGACGTTGCTGGATGCCCGTGCGCTGCCGCGTTTCAAGGGTGAAGTCGAACCGATCGACCCGGTGGCCGGGCATATTCCGGGCGCGCAGTGCGCCGCGTTCACCGACAACCTGGGCAGCGACGGTCGCTTTTTGCCGCCCGCCCAGCTCAAGCAGCGTTTCGCCGAAAAACTGGCCGAGCGTTCACCAGCGGGGTTGGTGGCCTATTGCGGCTCCGGCGTGACCGCCTGCCATAACCTGTTTGCCTTTTGCCTGGCGGGATACCCGTTGGGACAGTTGTACGCCGGCTCGTGGAGTGAGTGGATCACCGATCCACACAGGGCCGTTGCCGTCGGCGAGTAACACTCAACCCTGTCATTGAGCCTTGTGGGAGCGAGCTTGCTCGCGAAAGCGGTGTACCAGACACACAAACGTTGACTGACACTCCGCTTTCGCGAGCAAGCTTGCTCCCACAGGCGGTTTGTGCATCCCACAGGCGCTTTGTGCAGGACCTTATCCGTGACCCAGGCTGGCCAGCCACTGGGGAATGCGTCGCTCCAGGTAGTAACCGGGGTGGCGCATGGTGCCGTCGACAAACCCCACGTGCCCGCCCTGGGCATGCAGCTCCAAGTGGGTCGACGCCGACAGTTCGCCGGGTTCAGGCAGGCTGTGGGGAAAGACGAAAGGATCGTCGGCCGCCTGGATCAGCAGGGTCGGCGTGTTGATCTCGCCCATGAAATAGCGGCTGGAGGCACGACGGTAATAATCCGCCGCGTCCGAGAAACCGTGCAACGGCGCGGTCACCCGGCCGTCGAAGTCCCAGAACGTGCGCATGTTTTCCAGCGGGCCAAGCGCTGCCAGGGTCGCCAGCCCTTCGTGGCGTCCGTCGTGCTGGAACTGCCGCTGCTTGTTGCGCACGTATGCCACCAGTTGGCGCATGAAGTGGGTCTGGTAGAAGCGGGAGAAACCCTGCCCGATGCGATCGGCGCACTGGTCGAGGCGAAACGGCACCGAGACCGCCACGGCGCCCTGCAACTGGCTATGGCTGCCGGTTTCACCCAGGTGCTTGAGCAACACGTTGCCGCCCAGCGAATAACCTACCGCGAACAGCGGCGCCAACGGCCGTCGCTCGCGCAAGTGGGCGATGGTGGCGGCCAGGTCTTCGCTGACGCCGGAGTGATAGCTGCGGGCTAACAGGTTGGGTTCCCCCGAGCAGCCGCGCCAGTTCAGCGCAACGCTGGCCCAACCCTGGCGATCAAGGGCATGTTGCAGGCCGGCCACGTAGGGCGAATTGGAGGAGCCCGTCAGTCCGTGCAGCACCAACACCAGCGGCGCCTCGGCGTTGTGGGGGCCATGCCAATCGAGGTCGAGGAAGTCACCGTCTTCCAGCCACAGGCGCTCGCGTTGGCGCTCGATGACGGTGGTCTTGCGCCACAGCGGCCCCCACAAGGTCTGCAAGTGCGGGTTGCCCAGGCCCCGGGCGGGGATGAATCGTTCAGATGCAGCGGCCATTATTATTGTTCTCGATGCACCGGCCAGCCGTTCATTCAACGGCTTGCGCCATTCGTTGCCATAACGCGTAGTACACCCGCCCGGATTTCTGCTCGCGATGCAAACGCCAATTGCCCGGCAAGCCCAGGGTCGACGGAGCGGTCTCGCTTTCAGTGTAGACCCAGGCATCCTCGGCCAGCCACTGACGTTCCTCGAGCAGGGCGCACACTGTCGGCAGCAGGTTCTGGTTGAACGGTGGGTCGAGGAAGACCAGGTCGAAGGCCGTCGCCGGCTGGCTGTCCAGGTAGCGCAGCGCATCGGCGGTCTGCACCTGGCCGACGGTGCAACGCAGGGTGCCCAGGTGCTCTTTCAATTGGGAGACCGCCAGGCTGCTGGCGTCCAGGGCCTGGCCCATGGCGGCGCCACGGGACAGCGCTTCGAGGAACAACGCGCCGCTGCCGGCGAACGGGTCGAGTACCCGTGCTCCGGCGACGTACGGTGCCAGCCAGTTGAACAGGGTTTCCCGCACACGGTCCGGCGTTGGGCGCAGGCCGGGCGCGTCGGGGAAACTCAAGCGCCGGCTGCGCCATTCGCCGCCGATGATGCGTAGCTGGTTCACGCCGTTGTGGGCGGGTTTCTTGGAATTCGATGGGCGGGCCATTAGTGCTCCGGAACCCCGAGCGGTTGCTCGGCAGGTTTGTCAGTGGGGGCCGGTAGCGGCTTTTGCGGCACGGTCGGGCCGGCGGTGACGATGACCATCTTGTCCGTGCTCAGGTGTTTTTCCAGCGCGGTGCGGACCTGCTCGACGGTCAACGCCTGGGACTGGCGCATGAAGTCTTCCAGGTAACTCAGCGGCAGGTCATAGAAACCCATGGCCCCGAGCTGGCCGACGATGTCGGCGTTGCTGGCCGTGGACAGCGGGAAGCTGCCGGCCATTTCACGCTTGGCGTCGTCGAGTTCTTTCTGGGTCGGGCCGTTCTTCAGGTAATCGGCGAATACGTCCTGCACCAGTTTCAAGGTGCCTTCGCTCATTTCGGCGCGGGTCTGCAGGTTGATCATGAATGGACCGCGGGCCTGCATCGGCGTGAAGCCGGAATACACGCCATAGGTCAGGCCGCGTTTTTCCCGAACTTCTGTCATCAGGCGCGTGCCGAAACCGCCGCCACCGAGGATCTGGTTGCCCAGGGACACGGCGGCGAAGTCCGGGTCGTCACGATCGATGCCCAACTGCGCGAGCATCAGGTTGGTCTGCTTGGACGGGAATTCGATGTGGCTGACGCTGGCCTTCGGCTCGACCGGCGCAGGCGTCTTGGCCAGGGCCGGCCCCTTGGGCAACGCAGCGGACACCTGGTTGGCCATCGCCTCGGCTTCAGTACGGGACAGGTCGCCCACCAACGCGATCACCGCGTTGCCGGCGGCGTAGGCCTTGGCATGGAAAGCCCGCAACTGGGCCAGGGTGATCGGTGGAATGCTCTGTGCGGTGCCATCGCTGGAGTGGCCGTAGGGATGATCGCCGTACAGGCGCTTCATCAGCTCCAGGCCCGCCAGTTTGCCGGGGTTCTGCTTCTGATACTCGAACCCGGCGAGCATCTGGTTCTTGATACGGCTGAAGGAGTCGGCGGGGAAGGTCGGCTTGCCGACCACATCGGCGAACAGTTTCAGCGCCGGTTCACGCTTGTCCACGGCGCTGAGGCTGCGCAGGGATGCCACGGCCATGTCCCGGTAGGCCCCGTTGCCGAAGTCCGCGCCGAGGCTTTCGAAGCCTTCGGCAATGGCGCCGACGTCCTTGCCGGCCACGCCTTCATTGAGCATGGCATTGGTCAGCATCGCGAGGCCGGGTGCGTCGCCGTCCTGGCTGCTGCCGGCGGCGAAGGTCAGGCGCAGGTCGAACATGGGCAATTCCCGGGCTTCGACGAACAGCACCTTGGCGCCTTCGGCGGTTTTCCAGGTTTGTACGTCGAGCTGGCGATGACTGGGCGCCTTGCCGTCCAGCTCGGCCAACGATTGCAGCTTGTTGCCGGACTTGGCGTTATCCAGGGCCTGGCTCGCGGTGACGCCCGTGGCGGGCAACAGATAGAACGCCAGTGCGCCGGCCAGGGCGACGAACACCAGGCCGATCAACAGCCGACGCGATGATGTGCGCTCACTCATGGGCTTTCTCCTCGGGCAGGACATGCGCAACGCTCAGGCGTGCGCGGGTGAAATACAGCTGGGCTGCCTTCTGGATATCTTGCGGGGTCACGCTTTGCAGTTCGGCGAGTTCGGTGTCCATCAGCTTCCAGGACAGGCCGACGGTTTCCAGCTGGCCGATGGCGGTGGCCTGGCTGGTGATCGAATCGCGCTCGTACACCAGGCCGGCAATGACCTGGGCGCGCACGCGCTCCAGTTCGTCGGCCGTCGGAGCGGTGGTCTTCAGTTGTTCGAGCAGGCGCCACAGCCCGGCTTCGGCCTGGGCGATGGTCTTGCCTTTCTGGGTATTAGGGGTCGCCGACAGGGTGAACAGCGAGTCACCGCGGGTGTAGGCGTCGTAATTCGACGAGCCACCGGAGACCAGTTCCTCACCGCGCTCCAGTTGGGTCGGGATCCGCCCGCTGTAGCCGCCGTCCAGCAGCGCCGAGATCAACCGCAAGGCGTTGATCGAGCGCTTGTCCGTCGCGGTGGCGATGCTGGGGACGTTGAAGGCCAGCATCACGCTGGGCAGTTGGGTCTGCACGTGCAGGGTGATCTGGCGCTCGCCGGGTTCGGCCAGTTCCAGGGGGATCTTCGCCGATGGCACGGCGCGCCGGGCAATCGGGCCGAAGTAGCGTTGGGCCAGGGCCTTGACCTCGTCTGGCGTTACGTCGCCGACCACCACGAGGGTCGCATTGTTCGGGGTGTACCAGGATTCGTACCAGTGGCGCAGTTCCTCGACGGTCATGCGGTCGAGGTCGGCCATCCAGCCGATGGTCGGCGTGTGGTAGCCGCTGGCCGGGTAGGCCATGGCCTTGAAGCGTTCATAGGCCTTGGACATGGGCTTGTCGTCAGTGCGCATGCGGCGCTCTTCCTTGATGACCTCGATCTCGCGGCTGAACTCTTCCGGCGGCAGGCGCAGGCTGGCCATGCGGTCGGCTTCCAGTTCGAAGGCCACGCCCAGGCGGTCACGGGCCAGCACCTGGTAATAGGCGGTGAAGTCATCGCTGGTGAAGGCGTTCTCTTCGGCGCCCAGGTCCCGCAGGATCAGCGAGGCCTCGCCAGGACCGACTTTTTCGCTGCCCTTGAACATCATGTGTTCCAAGGCGTGGGACAAACCGGTCTGGCCCGGTGTCTCGTAGCTGGAGCCGACCTTGTACCAGACCTGGGAGACCACCACCGGCGCACGATGGTCTTCTCGCACCACGACCTTCAGGCCGTTATCGAGGGTAAATTCGTGGGTGGGTTGTGGATCGGCAGCCAGGGCTGAAAGGGGCAGACAAACTGTGCTGAACAGCAGGCCTGCAACGCGGCGGGCAAGAGCATTCATTCGTGTTTAAACCTGTTGGGCTGCCCGCTAGGTCTTAGCGTCGGCGGGCGAGAGGGTGCTAGGATAACGGTCCGTTTTACTGGCGGCCACGCCTATCGGGCCTTTTATCGGCCCGAGGCTGTTTGGGTTCTGCGCAGAAACGCCGGGTTAGCGCGTCGATCCCGGCGTTTTCGCCGATGATGCCGTACCAGTCCTTTGAAAAAATCAGCCATGAGGTGTCCCCGGGACATTTCGACAATCTGTTGCCCGTGAACAAGCTGGGTGAAACGCAGTCTGTTCAGCATCGAATATTTATCACCGAGGCGCCCTTGTGGCGCTTCGCTACCGTGAGATAGCCGTCCTCCATGTTTGGTTCCAACGACGACAAGAAGACCCCAGCCGCGGCTGGCGAGAAGAAAGGCCTGTTCGGATGGCTGCGCAAGAAGCCGCAGGAAACCGTCGTCGAACAGCCGCAAGCACCGCTTGAACCCGCCGAGCCGGTGGCCGAGGAAGCCGCGCCCATCGTCCTGCCGATTGCCGAGCCGGTGCTGCAACCGGCCGAATCCGAACCCGAGCCCACGCCCGAGCCTGTGGTCGAACAGCCACTGGCCGCGCCTGCCGGGCAAACGCCCTGGCTGACCCTGCCCGTGGCGGAAGAGCCGGTGGCGCTGGTGGATGACGCGCAGGCCTCGCAGGTCACCCCGCCGATCCCGGCTGTTGCCCAGCCTGTTGTCGCACCCGTGGTGCAGCCGGTTGCCGACCTGCCGGCGGTGGCCGCCACGCTCATACCCACACCTGTCGCCACGCCAGCCGTGCCCGCCGTTGCGCCTGCGCCCGTCGAGCCCGAGGCCCCGGCGCAGCCGGCACGTACAAACGAAGAGGCCAAGGTCGGCTTCTTTGCCCGCCTCAAGCAAGGCCTGTCGAAAACCAGCGCCAGCATCGGCGAAGGCATGGCCAGCCTGTTCCTGGGCAAGAAGGTCATCGATGACGAACTGCTGGAAGACATCGAGACCCGCCTGCTGACCGCCGACGTCGGCGTGGAGGCGACCTCGGTGATCATCAAGAGCCTGACCCAGAAAGTCGCGCGCAAGCAGTTGACCGATGCCGACGCGCTGTACAAATCCTTGCAGGGCGAGCTGACCAACCTGCTCAAGCCGGTGGAGCAACCGCTGGTGATTGCTTCCCAGAACAAGCCGTATGTGATCCTGGTGGTGGGCGTCAACGGCGCCGGCAAGACCACCACCATCGGCAAGCTGGCGAAGAAGCTGCAACTGGAGGGCAAGAAAGTCATGCTGGCCGCGGGCGACACCTTCCGCGCCGCCGCGGTGGAGCAACTGCAAGTGTGGGGCGAGCGCAACAAGATCGCGGTGATCGCCCAGCACACCGGCGCCGACTCCGCTTCGGTGATCTTTGACGCCGTGCAGGCCGCCAAGGCCCGTGGCATCGATGTGCTGATCGCCGACACGGCCGGTCGCCTGCACACCAAGGACAACCTGATGGAGGAGCTCAAGAAGGTTCGCCGGGTCATCGGCAAACTCGACGCCGAGGCGCCTCACGAAGTGCTGCTGGTGCTCGACGCCGGTACCGGCCAGAACGCCATCAGCCAGGCCAAGCAATTCAACCAGACCGTCGAACTGACCGGGCTGGCCCTGACCAAGCTCGATGGCACCGCCAAGGGTGGGGTGATCTTTGCCCTGGCCAAGCAGTTCGGCCTGCCCATTCGCTACATTGGCGTGGGTGAAGGCATCGATGATCTGCGCACTTTTGAAGCCGAGCCCTTTGTCCAGGCGCTGTTTGCCGAGCGGGAGCATTCATGATTCGTTTCGAACAGGTCGGTAAACGCTATCCGAACGGGCATGTCGGCTTGCATGAGCTGAGCTTTCGGGTGCGTCGCGGCGAGTTTCTGTTTGTTACCGGCCATTCCGGTGCCGGTAAGAGCACCCTGCTGCGCCTGCTGCTGGCGATGGAGCGGCCCACCACTGGCAAGCTGTTGCTGGCCGGCCAGGACCTGAGCACCATCAGCAATGCCCAGATTCCCTACCTGCGGCGGCAGATCGGCGTGGTGTTCCAGAATCACCAGTTGCTGTTCGATCGCACCGTGTTCAACAACGTGGCGCTGCCGTTGCAGATCCTCGGGCTGTCCAAGGCCGAGATCAACAAGCGCGTGGACTCGGCCCTCGAACGCGTGGCCCTGTCGGACAAGACCGACCTGTATCCGGGCGACCTGTCCACCGGCCAGCAACAGCGCGTCGGCATCGCCCGCGCCATCGTCCATCGCCCGGCCTTGCTGCTGGCGGACGAGCCCACCGGTAACCTCGACCCGCGCCTGGCGGCGGAAATCATGGGCGTGTTCGAAGACATCAATCGCCTGGGCACCAGCGTGCTGATCGCCAGTCACGACCTGGCCCTGATCGCACGCATGCGTCACCGCATGCTCACCTTGCAACGTGGCCGTCTGATCGGTGACGGGGAGGCCGGTGTATGAGCGCAACCCGTAGCCCGAAAGTGGCCGAGCGCGTGGCGCCAAAGGCCTCCGACCCGCAGCCGCAAAAAAAGAAACGCGACGATGACGACGGCCCGGATTTCCCGACGCTGCTGCGTGCCTGGATCGAAAGCCACCGGGCCAGCCTGCTGGACAGCCTGCGCCGCCTGGGCAAGCAGCCCATCGGCAGCTTCTTTACCTGCATGGTGATGGCCGTCGCCTTGAGCTTGCCGATGGGGCTGTCATTACTGCTGAACAATGTGGAGCGCCTCGGCGGCTCCTGGCAGCGTGCGGCGCAGATCTCCCTGTACCTGCAACTGGAAGCGACGCCGGGCGAAGGCCAGGCGCTGCGTGAGCAGATCCAGGCCATGCCGGGGGTGGCCGACGCCGAGTACATCAGCCGCGAACAGGCACTGGAGGAGTTCCAGCAGCAGTCCGGCCTGGGCGAAGCCCTCAAGGAATTGCCGCAGAACCCATTGCCGGGCGTGGTGCTGGTGACGCCGAAGGAGGTCGACAAGCCGACCCTTGAAGCATTGAGACAAACACTTTCCGAATTGCCGAAGGTACAACAGGCGCAGCTTGATCTAGTCTGGGTCGAGCGTCTGGCGGCGATCCTCAAGCTGGGCGATCGTTTCGTCTTCGGCCTGACGGTGCTGCTGGTTTCTGCATTACTTTTGGTGATAGGCAATACCATTCGTCTTCATATTGAAAACCGCCGCACCGAGATAGAAGTGATTAAACTCGTCGGCGGCACGGACAGTTATGTGCGCAGGCCCTTCCTCTATATGGGCGCGCTCTATGGCTTTGGTGCCGGGATCCTGTCCTGGGGTGTATTGGCGTTCGGCCTGGATTGGCTGAACGATGCGGTGGTGGGGCTGGCCGGTTTGTACGGCAGTGACTTCGCACTGGCCGGCGTGCCAGTCGCCGACGGTCTGTCGCTCTTGCTTGGCGCCGTACTGTTGGGTTATATCGGTGCATGGATTGCGGTAGCACGCCACTTGCGTGAGCTTGCACCAAAATAGTGAATTTGCGCGTATTGACCTTTCGGTTTTTGTGGGAACTTGTCCTACGGTTCCCGGTCAATTTTCGCAGTGCTGAACTGCACGAGTTATGTGAGTCGGAGGTTTTTTCGTATGACCACTTCTTTGCAACCTGCTTATGCCTTGGTCCCGGGTGCGAACCTGGAGGCGTATGTGCACACGGTGAACAGCATTCCATTGCTGACACCCGAGCAGGAGCGTGAACTGGCCGAGAGTCTCTATTATGAGCAGGATCTTGAGGCGGCTCGGCAGATGGTGCTCGCCCACCTGCGTTTTGTCGTACATATCGCCCGCAGCTATTCCGGCTACGGGCTGGCCCAGGCCGACCTGATCCAGGAAGGCAACGTCGGCCTGATGAAGGCGGTCAAGCGTTTCAACCCGGAAATGGGCGTGCGCCTGGTGTCGTTTGCGGTGCACTGGATCAAGGCGGAAATCCACGAGTTCATCCTGCGCAACTGGCGCATCGTGAAAGTCGCGACCACCAAGGCCCAGCGCAAGCTGTTCTTCAATCTGCGCAGCCAGAAGAAACGTCTGGCCTGGCTGAACAACGAAGAAGTCCACCGCGTGGCGGAAAGCCTGGGCGTCGAGCCTCGGGAAGTCCGTGAGATGGAAAGCCGCCTGACCGGCCATGACATGGCCTTCGACCCGGCCGCCGAAGCGGACGATGACAGCGCTTTCCAATCGCCGGCCAACTACCTGGAAGACCACCGGTACGACCCGGCGCGCCAGTTGGAAGACGCCGATTGGAGCGACAACTCCAACACCAACCTGCACGAAGCCCTGGAAGTGCTGGACGAGCGCAGTCGCGACATCCTCTACCAGCGTTGGCTGGCCGAGGAAAAAGCCACGCTGCACGACCTGGCGCAGAAGTACAACGTGTCGGCCGAGCGGATTCGTCAGCTCGAGAAAAGCGCGATGAACAAGCTCAAGGTATCGATTGCGGCCTGATCTTCGCAGCGGTAATAAAAAGCGCCCCGATCAGCGATGATCGGGGCGTTTTCGTTCGGGCTCGATAATTTGAGCTCACTGCTGATCCTGTGGGAGCGAGCTTGCTCGCGATGAGGCCATTGCATTCAACGTCAGTGCTGGCTGTTGAACTGCTATCGCGAGCAAGCTCGCTCCCACAAGGGGTCCTCAGTGTCTGGGCTACTGAGCCCAGGGCGCTCGCCGCGCACGATCGAGCTCCAGCAGGTAGCTATCGCCCCCCAACTGGCTCATCTGCTGGCGAATCCAGCTAGCCCGCCGTAGCACATAAGGGCTTGGCCGGCCGGCGCTCCATTTACGTGGATTGGGCAAGACCGCTGCCAGCAGGCTGGCCTGCTGTCGGGACAGGGCGTTGGCGCCAACACGGAAATGATGGCGCGCCGCGGCTTCGGCCCCGAACACACCGTCGTCCCACTCGACGCTGTTGAGGTACACCTCAAGGATCCGCTCCTTGGACCAGAACACTTCGATCAGTGCGGTGAACCAGGCTTCCAGGCCTTTACGCAGCCAGCTGCGACCGGACCACAGGAACAGGTTCTTGGACACTTGCTGGCTGAGGGTGCTGGCGCCGCGAATCGAACCGCCCCGTTCGTTGTGGGCGAACGCGGCCTGGATTGCGCCGATGTCAAACCCCCAGTGCTCGGGGAATTTCTGATCTTCGCCGGCCATCACGGCGAGCTTGAGGTTGTCGGAGATCTGATCCCAGGGTTGCCAGGTGCGTTGCAGGTCGATGGGCTCGCCGTTGAACCAGGACTCGACTTTGCGCTCGATCATCAGCGCCGTGAACGGCGGCGGCACGACGCGAAACAGCAGCACCAGGACAACGCTGCCGACGGCGAACCAGAGCAGGGCCTGGAGGAATCGTCGAAATAATGAACGCAGCATAGGGATGGCTTGGCCGAACCGGTCGAGCGGGCCATTATACAGACCCTGTCCACCGCGTCTGATTGGAGTTCTCATGCTGCGTAGCTTTCTGATGCTGGCTGCTTTTTTCGGTTTCACCGGCGTGGCACTCGGAGCCTTTGCCGCCCACGGCCTGAAAAACCGCCTGAGCGCCGATTACCTGGCGATTTTCCATACCGGCGTCACCTACCAACTGGTGCACACCCTAGCCTTGCTGGGGGTTGCGCTGCTGGCCACGCACATCCCTGGTCGAATCGTCACCTGGGCCGGGATTTCATTCGTGATCGGCATCCTGCTGTTCTCCGGCAGCCTTTACCTGCTGACCCTCACGGGCATAGGCAAGCTCGGCATCATCACCCCGTTCGGCGGCGTGGCGTTCTTGATCGGCTGGCTTTGCCTGGGGATCGCGGCCTGGCGCCTGCAGCTTGCGGCGTAACGCTTGCCGATGTAGCTGACCAAGGGACTTGGGTCCCCCAGACTGATCGGGCTAGAATGCCTGCCCCTAAAAATGATGGCGGCATCCGGCATGCGCATTCAGTTGAACGGCGAACCCCTTGACCTGCCCGACGGTGAAACCGTCGCGGCCCTGCTGACCCGCCTGGAACTCACCGGGCGCCGTGTGGCGGTGGAGCTCAACCTGGATATCGTCCCGCGCAGTCAGCACGCCGACACCACCCTCAACGAGGGTGACCAGGTTGAAGTCGTGCACGCCATTGGTGGCGGCTAGTCGCGCCGGTTTCGCAGTCTTTCGCAAGAACCTCACCCCAACAGAGGATTTCCCATGAGCATCGTTCGTAGCGACAAGCCCTTCGTCCTGGCCGGTCGTACCTACCAGTCGCGCTTGCTGGTAGGCACCGGCAAGTACCGCGACATGGAAGAGACCCGCCTGGCTATCGAGGCCTCGGGCGCCGAAATCGTCACCGTCGCCGTGCGCCGGACCAACATCGGCCAGAACCCGGGCGAACCGAACCTGCTGGATATCCTGCCGCCGGATCGCTACACCATCCTGCCGAACACGGCCGGTTGCTTTGACGCCATCGAAGCCGTGCGCACCTGCCGCCTGGCCCGTGAGCTGCTCGATGGCCATAACCTGGTGAAACTGGAAGTGCTGGCCGACCAGAAAACCCTGTTCCCCAACGTGATCGAAACCCTCAAGGCCGCTGAAACGCTGGTCAAGGAAGGCTTCGACGTGATGGTGTACACCAGCGATGACCCGATCATCGCCCGTCAGTTGGCGGAAATCGGCTGCATCGCGGTGATGCCGCTGGCCGGGCTGATCGGCACGGGCCTGGGGATCTGCAACCCGTACAACCTGCAGATCATCCTCGAGGAAGCGAAGATCCCGGTGCTGGTAGATGCCGGCGTCGGCACCGCTTCCGACGCCACCATCGCCATGGAACTGGGTTGCGAAGCGGTGCTGATGAACTCCGCCATCGCCCACGCCCAGCAGCCGATCCTGATGGCCGAAGCCATGAAGCACGCCATCGTGGCCGGGCGCCTGGCGTACCTCGCCGGCCGCATGCCGAAAAAACTTTACGCCAGCGCCTCCTCGCCGCTGGATGGTCTGATCAAGTAAGAGCCATTGATGACTGAATCGAACGACACGCCTGTCCAGCCGGACGAAGGCGAAGAGCGCCAACACCGCCGCATCAAGAGTTTCGTGATGCGTGCCGGGCGCATGACCGAAGGCCAGCAGCGTGGCCTGGAGCAGGGCGCCCCTCTGTTCGTCCTGCCGCTGGCCGACGCGCCGGTGGACTTCGACCAGGTGTTCGGCCGCTCGGCCCCGCGCTCGCTGGAAATCGGTTTCGGCATGGGCCACTCGCTGTTGGAGATGGCCGCCGCGGCGCCGGAACAGGATTTCATCGGTGTGGAAGTGCACCGGCCCGGTGTCGGTGCGCTGCTCAACGGCGTGCTGACCCAGGGGCTGACCAACCTGCGGGTCTACGATTGCGATGCCATCGAGGTGCTCAACCGCTGCGTGGCCGACAACAGCCTCGACCGGCTGATGCTGTTCTTCCCGGACCCTTGGCACAAGAGCCGTCACCACAAGCGCCGCATCGTCCAGGCTTCGTTCGCTGAGTTGGTGCGCAGCAAGTTGAAAGTCGGTGGCGTGCTGCACATGGCCACTGACTGGGAACCCTACGCCGAATACATGCTGGAAGTGATGAACGTCGCGCCGGGCTACCGCAATCTTGCCGAAGACGGCCAATACGTCCCGCGTCCGGCTGAACGACCGATCACCAAGTTCGAGCGCCGCGGCGAGCGGCTGGGGCATGGGGTCTGGGATTTGAAGTTCGAGAAGCAGTCCTAAGCCACACGCAGTTCAATGTGGGAGCGGGCTTGCTCGCGAATGCGGTGTATCAGACACATTAATGTCGACTGATACACCGCATTCGCGAGCAAGCCCGCTCCCACAGTCGTTTTGGGGCGGTGCGAAGGTCAGCGCCGATCCGCCACCACGCCGATCAACACCAGCACCACCAACAGCACCGGCGCCAGGCTGTAGTTGTTGAACTGGCTCAGCCCTCGCACCACCCATGGCGTGGCGTAGATCAGGGCGGCACCGCTGCCGATCATGCACAGCAGGGCGATCAACGGGACGCGCAACGCGCCGGCGATGCTGCCCAGGCGTTGCTCGACCCAGGCCTTGATGTCCGCACCGAACAGCACCAGCAGGCAGCCGACCAGCGCCAGGGAGATTTCCGACAGGTTGCTGCGGCTCCAGCGGGACACGGTGGCCAGCAGGTCGAGTACCAGATCCATTCGATTTCCTTGTGTTGATCAGCTCAGAAATTTCTGCAGCAAGTCATTGAGAAACAGTTGTCCGCGCTCGGTGGCCGCCAGACGTGACGGTTCGACCTGCAACAACCCGCTTTGTTCGGCCTCGCGGCGGCCGTCGGCCAGGCTTTGCAGGGGCAGGCCAGTGCGCTCCGGGTACAAGCGGGCGTCCACGCCCTGGGTCAGGCGCAGGGCGTTCATCAGGAACTCGAACGGCAGCTCTTCGTTGGCCAGGGTCTTCTCGCCGGCCAGGAAGCGCTTGGCCGGGTTGAGGTAGTCCTTGGGCAGGCGCGTCTTCCAGGTGCGCACGATGCGTCCGTCCGGATGGCTGAGCTTGCCGTGGGCACCGGCACCGATGCCAATGAAGTCGCCAAAGCTCCAGTAGTTGAGGTTATGCCGCGCCGCCCGGCCGGGTTGGGCGTAGGCCGAGACTTCGTACTGGGCGTAGCCGTGTTCGGCGAGCAGGGTCTGGCCGGCTTCCTGGATGTCCCACAACGTGTCGTCTTCCGGCAGCGTCGGCGGCTGGTTCCAGAAGACGGTATTGGGCTCCAGCGTCAACTGGTACCAGGACAGATGCGTCGGCTTCAAGGCGATGGCCTGGCGCAGGTCGCCCAGGGCATCGTCCAGGGACTGGTCCGGCAGGCCGTGCATCAGGTCCAGGTTGAAGTTGTCGAACCCGGCCTGGCGGGCCATGCCGGCGGCGCGCACGGCTTCGTCACCGTTGTGGATCCGCCCCAGGGCCTCGAGCTTGGCTTGCTGGAAGCTCTGGATACCGATGGACAGGCGATTGATGCCCAGCGCCCGGTAAGCGACGAACTTCTCTTGCTCGAACGTGCCGGGGTTGGCTTCCAGGGTGATTTCGATGCCAGGGGCGAACGGTATGCGCGCCTCGACGCCCTTGAGCAGCCGGCCCAGGGCCTGGGCGCTGAACAGGCTGGGAGTGCCGCCACCGAAGAAGATCGAGCTCAGTGCCCGGCCATGCACGCCATGCAGGTCCTGGTCGAGGTCGGCCAGCAGGGCATCGACGTAGTCCTCTTCGGGCAGCTGTGGGCTGGCGGTGTGAGAGTTGAAATCACAATAAGGGCATTTGCGTACGCACCACGGGATGTGGATGTACAACGCCAGGGGCGGCAGCACCGGCAGTGGCGCCCGAGGCGTTTGTGCGCCGCCATGGATCAGCGGCGCGGGGGTGTCATCGTTCATTGCAGGCCCAGGCGCTGGCGCAGCAGGACCATGGCGCGCGCGCGGTGGCTCAGTTGGTTTTTCTCCACCGGGCCGAGTTCGGCGCTGGAGCAATTGCGTTCCGGCACCCAGAACAGCGGGTCATAGCCAAAACCGTGCTCGCCGCTGGCCTCGGTGAGGATGCGCCCGTGCCACAGGCCTTCGCAGAGGATCGGCAGCGGGTCGTCGGCGTGCCGCACCAGCGCCAGGACGCAAACGAACTGCGCGCCGCGCTCGGCTTGCGGCACATCCTTGAGGGCCTCAAGCAGCTTGGCATTGTTCGCTGCATCGCCCTTGCCGTCGGCGTAACGGGCCGAATAGATGCCCGGCGCACCGCCCAGGAAGTCCACTGCCAGCCCGGAGTCGTCGGCCAGCGCCGGCAGCCCCGAGAGGCGCGCGGCATTGCGGGCCTTGAGGATGGCGTTCTCGACGAACGACAGGCCGGTTTCTTCAGGCTCCACCTGGCTGAACTCACCGATCGAGCGCAATTGCACCGACCCGCCGAGCATGGCCTGGAGTTCCTTGAGTTTGCCGGCGTTGTGGCTGGCGAGTACGAGTTGGGAGAGGTTCATCATTCGCCGGGGAACAGTTCCTGGTTGAAGTTGAGGGTGTTGATCTTGTCGCCGGTCTGCACCTTGATTTCGAAGGTGCGGTTTTCCTGCTGCTCCACCGGGTACTGGGCGATGTAGTAGATCGCGCCTTGCTCGATGACCTGGCGGAACGTCAGCGGGACCGCCTTGCTGGTCAGGTCCTTGATCGTGCCGCTGACCTGGGCCATCAAGGGCTTGCCGTCCTTGATCACCGATACGTTGATCACGCCCTGGTTCTTGCTGCGCACCAGCTCGGTGGCCTTGGCGATGTCCGGCGTGAGGAACGTGGAGTTGAAGGTGTTGTAGTGCACGGTGACGTCACCGAACACTTCCTTGCGCTCGGCCTTGATGACGTCGGCGGCCATGGCGCCTGCACAGAGGCAGGCGGTGATGAGAAACAATGCGAGACGTTTCATGTCGTGCTCCTGTCAGGGCCGGGGTTCACACCGCGACCTGGTAATCGGGCAGGCCTGGGCTGCTGACCCGATAAATGCCGATCTCACCTAACAGATTAGGCCATAGCTTGCTGGCCCACCCGTGTCGGTGCTGCTGGTCCACGGCCAGGCGATCGATGACCTTGGCTTCCCGTTCGCGGCACAGTGCTTCGAAATCGGCGAAGGTGCAGAAGTGGATGTTCGGCGTGTTGTACCACGTGTAGGGCAGGAACTCCGACACCGGCATGCGGCCCTTGCTCGCCAGGTACCAGCGGCAACGCCAGTGCCCGAAATTGGGAAAGGTGATGATGCACTGGCGCCCGACCCGCAGCATTTCGTCGAGGATCTTGTCCGGGTAATGCACCGCTTGCAGGGCCTGGGTCATGACCACGATGTCGAAGCTGTTGCTGGCAAAGTTGCCCAGGCCCTTGTCCAGGTCCTGCTCGATGACGTTGATGCCCTTGGCGACGCATTCGGCGATGTTGTCCGGGTCGTTTTCCAGGCCGTAGCCGCTGACCTGCTTGTGGTCCCGCAGCCAGGTCAGCAGTTCGCCGTCGCCGCAGCCCAGGTCGAGCACGCGGCTGCCGGCGGGGATCCATTCCTGGATGATTTCCAGATCGGCTCTCATGGCGTCCTCACAGCGTTATACGGTTCATGTAGTTACCGAACGCCTGCAGGTAGCGCGGGATCGGGATCAGAAAGGCGTCGTGGCCCTGGGGCGCGTCGATTTCCAGGTAGCAGACATCCTTGCGCGCGGCCATCAGCGCATCCACCAACTCCCGGGAGCGTGCCGGGGAGAAACGCCAGTCGGTGGTGAACGACATCACGCAGAACTTGGCGGTGGCGCCGGCGAAGGTTTTCGCCAGGTCATCGTCGCAGCTCGCCGCCGGATCGAAGTAGTCCAGGGCCTTGGTCATCAGCAGGTAGGTGTTGGCGTCGAAGCGCCCGGAGAACTCCTCGCCCTGATAACGCAGGTAGCTTTCCACCTGGAACTCGACGCTGTGGAAGTCGTAGTTGAGCTTTTCGCTCTTGAGGCCGCGGCCGAATTTCTCGCCCATGGAGTCGTCGGACAGGTAGGTGATGTGCCCGACCATGCGCGCCAGCATCAGCCCGCGCTTGGGGATCACGCCGTGTTCCTGGAACGAGCCGCCATGGAACTCCGGGTCGGTGAGGATGGCCTGGCGCGCCACTTCGTTGAAGGCGATGTTCTGCGCCGACAGCTTGGGGGCCGAGGCGATTGCCAGGCAATGGCGCACGCGGTCCGGGTAGGTGATGGTCCATTGCAGCGCCTGCATGCCGCCCAGGCTGCCGCCGATCACCGCCGCCCACTGGTCGATGCCGAGGCGGTCGGCCAGGCGTGCCTGGCTGTGCACCCAGTCTTCCACGGTGAGCACCGGGAAATCGGCGCCGAACGGCTTGCCGGTGTCCGGGTTGAGGCTGCTGGGGCCGGTGGAGCCGTTGCAGCCACCGAGGTTGTTCAGGCTGACCACGAAGAACCGGTTGGTGTCGATGGGCTTGCCCGGGCCGATGCAACTGTCCCACCAGCCCGGCTTGCGGTCGTCGACGCTGTGATAGCCGGCGGCGTGGTGGTGGCCCGACAAGGCGTGGCAGATCAGCACGGCATTGCTGGCCGTGGCATTGAGGGTGCCGTAGGTTTCGTAAATCAGGTCATAGGCCGGCAACGAGCGTCCGCAGGCCAGGGCCAGGGGCTCGCTGAAATGCGCCACTTGCGGCGTCACCAGACCAACGGAATCGGCGGGAAAGGCAGCTGGCATCGACCCTGCTCTCGTTGAAATGAGGCGTAAGTCTAAAGACCGCTGGGGTTAGCGGCAAGCAAAGGCGCGGGGCCTGTTCGAACACTGCCACCCGTGGCGAGGGAGCTTGCTCCCGCTGGGCCGCGTAGCGGCCCTGGTTTTTGGGGCTGCTGCGCAGCCCAGCGGGAGCAAGCTCCCTCGCCACAGGATGTGCGCCTCGTCAGATCAGCAGGCGCAGGATCTCGGGCATCATGGTCATGGCCGCGAGGTTGTTGATCACCAGCATGTCGATCAGCTTGAGCACCATGAACGCCAGGATCGGCGAGATATCCAGGCCGCCGAGGTTCGGCACGATGCGGCGGAACGGGGCCAGGGCCGGTTCGCAGATCTGGTTCACCAGCTCGGCGCCCGGGTTGTGGCTGCCAGGCGCGACCCACGACAGGATGACGCTGATGATCATGGCGAAGAAGAAGATCTTCAGGAACAGCGCGGTCACGCCAATGATCGACCAGATCAGCAGTTGCAGCGGATTGCCGGTGGTGCCGTAGGTCAGCAGCAGGGTCAGGGCCATCAGTGCCATCTGCACGAGGATGGCCAGCACCAGCGACGACATGTCCAGGCCGAACAGGCTCGGGATGATCCGGCGCAAGGGCTTGAGCAGCGGCTGGGTGGCCTTGACGACGAACTGGCACAGCGGGTTATAGAAGTTGGCGCGCACCAGTTGCAGCACGAAGCGCAGCAGCACGATCAGCAGGTACAGGCTGCCAAGGGTTTGCAGCACGTAGACCGCTGCGGTGTTCAATCCAATCATGATGGCTCCTTATTGACCCAGTTGTTCGGCCATTTCGGCCGAGCGGTGCGCGGCGGCGCCGAGTGCGGTTTCCACCAGGGCTTCGAAGCCCCCGGCCTGGAATGATTTGATGGCGGCTTCGGTGGTGCCGGCCGGCGATGTCACGCGGCGGCGCAGCTCGGCCGCATCGACGTCGCTGGACACCACCATGTGAGCCGCGCCGAGGGCGGTCTGCGCCGTCAACTGCGCGGCGATCTCCCGGGGCAGGCCGAGTTTCTCGCCGGCGGCGGTCATGGCTTCGACCAGCAGGAAGAAGTACGCCGGGCCCGAGCCCGAGACGGCGGTGACGGCGTCCAGCTGTTGCTCGGTGTCCAGCCACAGCGCCAGGCCCACGGCTGACAACAGCTCCTGCGCCTGCTGGCGTTGCGCGGCGCTCACCTGCGGGGTGGCGAACAGGCCGCTGACACCTTGGCGCAGCAGCGCCGGGGTGTTGGGCATGCAGCGCACGATGGGCTGCTCGCCCAGCCATTTGTTCATGCTGGCGCAGGTGATGCCGGCGGCAATCGACACCACCAGTTGATGGGGCTTGAGGCTCGGGCGCAGGGCTTCGCATACGGCTTTCATGGCCTGGGGCTTGACCGCCAGCACGATGACGTCCGCGCCGTCGGCGGCCTGGGCATTGTCGGCAAAGGTCTCGATGCCGTGCTCGTCGCTCACCCGGCTGCGGGTTTGCTCGCCCGGATCGCTGGCGCGGATCTGCGAGGCATCCAGACCCTTGGCCCGCAGGCCGCCGATCAGGCTGGCGGCCATGTTGCCGGCGCCGATGAAGGCAATACGCATGTTGCTCATGACTGGTCCTTGATTAGAGAGTGGGGTCGGCATTGCTTGGGCTCAGCCGGCGCTATAGTCGCGGGCGCCGAACAGGGCTGTTCCGATTCGTACCCAGGTGGCGCCTTGGGCGATGGCCGACTCGAGGTCATGGCTCATGCCCATGGAAAGGGTGTCCAGCGGCAATTGCAGGCTCGCTTGCAGGCGTTGGACCGCACCGAAGGCGGCATCCTGGGCGGTACGCTCCTCGGTTGGCTCGGGAATGGCCATCAGCCCGCGCAGCTTGAGCCGCGGCAAGGCGTCGATGGCGGCGGCCAGGGCGGGCAGGTCCGCCGGGGTGCAGCCGGACTTGCTGGCTTCACCGCTGACGTTGACCTGGATGCAGATGTTCAGCGGCGGCAAGCCGTCCGGGCGTTGCTCGGACAGGCGTTGGGCAATTTTCAAGCGATCCACGGAGTGCACCCAATCGAAATGTTCGGCAATAGCGCGCGTCTTGTTCGATTGAATGGGGCCGATGAAGTGCCAGATCAAGGGCAGGTCGGTGAGTTCGGCCTGCTTGCCCAGGGCTTCTTGCAGGTAGTTCTCGCCGAAGTCCCGAAGGCCCGCGGCATAGGCTTCGCGCAGGGCCTGGGCGGGCTTGGTCTTGCTCACGGCCAGCAGTTGGACACTCTGTTCGGCACGCTGGGCGGCCTGTTCCGCAGCGCGGATACGCGATCTAACCTGAGCGATGTTGTCTGCTATCGTGGACATAAAGAAGCGCCAGCGGTCTGAGGTTCGCGGCATTCTACTGGAATTGAGGAGCGCTATGGATATCACTGAACTGCTGGCGTTCAGCGCCAAACAGGGGGCGTCGGACCTGCACCTGTCCGCCGGCTTGCCGCCGATGATCCGGGTCGATGGCGATGTGCGGCGGATCAACCTGCCGGCACTGGATCACAAGCAGGTCCATGAGCTGATCTACGACATCATGAACGACCGGCAACGAGTGGATTACGAAAAGTTTCTGGAAACCGACTTTTCCTTCGAGGTGCCGGGCGTTGCACGGTTTCGGGTCAACGCCTTCAACCAGAATCGCGGCGCGGGGGCGGTGTTCCGGACCATCCCGTCGAAGGTCCTGACCATGGAAGACCTGGGGATGGGCGAAGTGTTTCGCAAAGTGACCGAGTCGCCCCGGGGCCTGGTCCTGGTGACCGGGCCGACCGGCTCGGGCAAGTCCACCACCCTGGCGGCGATGATCGACTACCTCAACAGCCACAAGCACCATCACATTCTTACCATCGAAGACCCGATCGAGTTCGTCCACGAGCCGCGCAAGTGCCTGATCAACCAGCGTGAGGTACACCGCGATACCCAGGACTTCTCCACGGCCTTGCGCTCGGCCCTGCGGGAAGACCCGGACGTGATCCTGGTGGGGGAAATGCGCGACCTGGAAACCATTCGCCTGGCGCTGACCGCCGCCGAAACCGGGCACCTGGTGTTCGGTACGCTGCACACCACGTCGGCGGCCAAGACCATCGATCGGGTGGTGGACGTATTCCCGGGGGACGAGAAGTCCATGGTGCGCTCGATGCTGTCGGAGTCACTGCAAGCGGTGATCTCCCAGACCCTGATCAAGAAGATCGGTGGCGGCCGCATTGCCGCGCACGAGATCATGCTGGGCACGTCGGCCATTCGCAACCTGATCCGCGAAGACAAGATCGCCCAGATGTACTCGTCGATCCAGACCGGCGGGTCGCTGGGGATGCAGACGCTGGACATGTGCCTGAAGGACCTGGTGAACAAGGGCCTGATCAGCCGGGAACATGCGCGGGAGCGGGCGCGTACGCCGGATAATTTCTAGAAAGGCCGGCGCGAGCCCTTGTGGCGAGGGGATTTATCCCCGCTGGGGCGCGAAGCGCCCCCAAAATGCAGAGGCTTACATTTTTATTTCTGACTCGCCACATTTGGGGGCTGCTCCGCAGCCCAGCGGGGATAAATCCCCTCGCCACAGGGGGGGCTTTGATCAGCGTTGGACGACCCGCATCCCGCCCGGCTCTTTCGGCAGCACGCGCTTGGCTACCACATAGTGGGTGTCCCAGTACGGCTTGTTCAGGGTGTCGATGGTCACCGACTTGCCACGGCGCGGGGCATGGATGAAGCGGTCGTTGCCCAGGTAGATCGCCACGTGGTTGACCCGGCGGCTCTTGAGCTTGAAGAAGATCAGGTCGCCCGGCTTGAGGTCCTTGCGCTCGACTTTCTCGCCATGCCCGGCAGCCATCGCGTTGGAGGTGCGCGGCAGGTCGAAGGTGGCGTCGTTGAAGGCGTATTTCACCAGTCCGCTGCAATCGAAGCCTTTACTTGGGCTACTGCCGCCCCAACGATAAGGTGTACCGAGTACATTGACGGCGCGGCTCAGCACGTTGCTGCTGGTCTTGCTCGCCATGGGCGGTACCAGCTTGCTGCTGGCGGTGCCTGGGCGTTGTGCACCGGGCTTGTTCTTGCTCGAAGGAGCAGAAACATGGGATTTGGGGGTGTAGCCGTTGATGTTGGGCAGACGTTGCTCACGATTGGTGGCGTGGGCGGCCAGTGGCAATAATAGGCAAATGGTTAGCCATGTCTTGAAAAATGGACGCATTAGGCAGGGCTCATAAAGGTTAGCGCGCAACTTTATAACAGCTTTTTTTGCGATTCCGAGGCCGTTTGTCGATTTGGAACCCCAGGCAAAACCCGTCTAAATGCGACAAATTGGCCCGATTGTCCGAAACAGCCCCGCTAGTACGGGGCTTTCGTCGAATCGGTGCGGCGAAGACCGCTTGTCGGCGAGACACGAAAAAGTCACAAAAAGTCAGAAAAAATTTATCTATCGAGGCGAAGAGACTCTTCATGAACAGCTATCAACCGGGCGCCGTGCACGACACCCACAGCAAAGTCATCGGCTACCTGCTGTGGATTTTCGGTTTCACCGGTGCCCACCGTTTCTATTACGGCAAGCCGGTCACCGGCACGCTCTGGTTCTTCACGTTTGGCCTGTTGGGCATCGGCTGGCTGATCGACCTGTTCCTGATCCCGGCCATGGACCGCGAGGCGGACCTGCGCTTTACCCCCGGCCCCATCGAATACTCCGTGGCGTGGATCCTGCTGACGTTTCTCGGGGTGTTTGGCGTACACCGCATGTACCAGGGCAAATGGCTCAGCGGGATTGTCTATCTGCTGACGGGCGGGGTGTTTTTCCTGGGGGTGCTGTATGACTTCTGGACACTCAATGACCAGGTTTCGATTCGCAATGCGCAGAAGCGGGGGGCGTTTCAGTAAGACCGGGGCGCCTGCATCGCGAGCAAGCTCGCTCCCACACTGGATCGAGGTGTTCACAAATCATGTGTTCACCAAAGATCCAACTGTGGGAGCGAGCTTGCTCGCGATAGGCGCGACGCGGTCTCAGGCCTGGTGAGTGACCCGCCCATCCATCAAGGTGTAACGCACCACCCCCGGCAGGCTGTGGCCCAGGAACGGGCAGTTGTCACCCTTGGAGCGCCAGGCTTCGCCGGCCACGGTGGAAGCGGCGGGGTCGAACAGCACCAGGTCGGCCGCGGCGCCCACGGCCAGTTTCCCGGCCGGCAATTGCAGGGCCTGGGCCGGGCCAGCGCTCAGGCGCGCGAGCAAGGTCGGCAGGTCGAGCAAGCCGTCTTCCACCAGGGTCATCGCCAACGGCAGCAGCAGTTCGACGCTGCTGATGCCGGGCTCGGTGGCGCCGAACGGTGCCAGCTTGGCATCACGCTCATGGGGCTGGTGGTGGCTGGAGATGGCCGAGATCACGCCGCTCTTCACCGCCTCGCGCAAGCCATCGCGGTCGGCGCGCGTGCGCAGCGGCGGCTGGACGTGATAGACGCTGTTGAAATCGATCAGCGCTTCGTCGGTCAGAATCAACTGGTACAGCGCCACGTCGGCGGTGACCGGCAAGCCCCGGGCCTGGGCCTGGGCGATCAACGCCGCGCCACGGGCGCTGGTCAACTGGCTGAAGTGCGCACGCACGCCGCTTTGCTCCACCAGCAGCAGGTCCCGGGCCAGGGCCACGGTCTCGGCGGTTTCCGGGATGCCCGGCAGGCCGAGGAAGCTGGCGGTCGGGCCTTCGTGGGCCAGGCCACCTTCGGCCAGGTCGTGATCCTGGGAATTGAAGATCACCGTCAGGCCAAACGTCGCCGCGTATTCCAGGGCGCGGCACAGGGTGCGGGTGTTGCGGAAACTGTTCAGGCCGTTGCCGAACGCCACGCAGCCGGCGTCGCGCAGGGCGATGAGTTCGGCCAGTTGCTCGCCGTCCAGGCCTTTGCTCAGGGCGCCGATCGGGAAGACCTTGGTATTGCCGGCTTCGCGGGCGCGGTCGAGGATCAGTTCGGCCACAGCCGAGGTGTCCAGCACCGGTTTGGTCTGCGGCGGACAGCACAGGCTGGTCACGCCACCGGCGGCGGCGGCGCGGGTTTCGCTGACGATGCTGCCTTTGCGGCTGTAGCCGGGTTCGCGCAGGGCGACATTCAGGTCCACCAGGCCCGGGGCCGCCACCAGGCCTTGGGCGTCGAGGGTTTGCACGGCGGTGAAACCGGCGGGCGCAGCGCCCAGGGCGACGATCTTGCAGGCGTCGATGTGGATGTCGGTCACTTGATCCAGGCCGCTGGCCGGATCGATCACGCGTGCGCCGAGAATGCTGAGCTTCACTGGGCGTTCTCCTGGTCGAATTGGCGCTGGGCCGTTTGCCCGCTCATGGCCATGGACAGCACGGCCATGCGGATGGCGATGCCGTAGGTCACCTGATTGAGGATCACCGAATGCGGCCCGTCGGCCACCGCCGACTCGATCTCCACCCCGCGGTTGATCGGGCCCGGGTGCATGACGATAGCGTCTGGCTTGGCCCCGGCCAGGCGGGCGGTGGTCAGGCCGTAGAGGCGGTAGAACTCGCCTTCGCTGGGCAGCAGGCCGCCGGTCATGCGTTCACGCTGCAGGCGCAGCATGATCACCACGTCGACATCCTTGAGGCCTTCGGTCATGTCGGTGTAGACCTTCACGCCGTACTGCTCGACGCCGATGGGCAGCAGGGTCTTCGGCGCGATCACGCGAATGTCCGGGCAACCGAGGGTCTTGAGGGCCAGCATGTTCGAGCGGGCCACCCGCGAATGCAGGATGTCGCCGACGATGGCCACCGAGAGGTTCTCGAAGCTGCCTTTGTGCCGGCGGATGGTGAGCATGTCCAGCATGCCCTGGGTCGGGTGGGCGTGGCGGCCGTCGCCGCCGTTGATGATCGCCACCTGTGGGCAGACGTGCTCGGCAATGAAATGCGCCGCGCCGGAATCACCGTGGCGCACGACGAACATATCGGCGGCCATGGCTTCGAGGTTGCGCAGGGTGTCGAGCAGGGTCTCGCCCTTGCTCGCCGAGGACGTCGACACGTTGAGGGTGATCACGTCCGCCGACAGCCGCTGGGCGGCCAGTTCGAAGGTGGTGCGGGTGCGGGTGGAATTTTCGAAGAACACGTTGCACACGGTCTTGCCGCGCAGCAACGGGACTTTCTTCACTGCCCGGGCGCCGACTTCGAGGAACGAGTCGGCGGTGTCGAGGATTTCTGTCAGCAGCTCGCGGCGCAAGCCGTCGAGGGACAGGAAGTGCCGCAGCTGGCCCTGATCGTTGAGCTGCAGCGGGCGCTTGGTTTCGAGAGGCGTCATCGCAATGGACTCTTACAAGGGCAGTTAAAGGGCAAGGTCTTGCAGTTCGAGTTGCAGCGGCGCGGGCCCGGAGAGCTTGACGCGCTCGTGGGCGGCCAGCGCCAGTGTCGCGCCGACCACGTCCGGGCGGATCGGCAGTTCGGCGGCGTCCAGGTCCAGCAGGCACACCAGGGTCACGCTGGCCGGGCGGCCGTAGTCGAACAACTCATTCATGGCCGCGCGGATGGTCCGCCCGCTCATCAGCACGTCGTCGATCAGTACCAGGTGCTGGCCTTCGATCTCGAACGGCAGCGCCGAAGGGCGGACTTGCGGATGCAGGCCGTTCTGGCTGAAGTCGTCGCGGTAGAACGACACATCCAGGGTGCCCAACGGCGATTGGCTGCCCAGTTCATCGAGCAATGCCTGGGCGACCCAGACGCCACCGGTGCGAATACCGATGTAGCGCGGTTCGCGGATGCCGCGTTGTTCCAGGTGTGCCGTGAGACGGATCGCCATCTGGCTGATCAGTTCGGCAGGATTGGGCAGGCTCATGCTGGCTCCTTCAGGTTTCCGGGCCGGTGTGAGGGGCGCGGTTCATCGCTAAAAGAAAGCGCCTTGGCGGCGCTTTATAGAAAATCAGGTTTCGAACAGGGCGGTGTTTGCATCGAGCCACCCTTGCAGCAGCAGGGCGGCGGCAATGGCGTCCACCGGGTTGTCGCGGTAACTGCCTTTCTGCCCGCCACGCTCCAGGCGCTCACCCTTGGCTTCGAACGTGGTCAGGCGTTCGTCGTGGGTATAGAAGGGCAGGTTGAAGCGGCCATTGAGCCGGCGGGCGAACTTTTCCGCACGCACGCACATGTCACTGGGCGTGCCGTCCATGTTCAGCGGCAGGCCGACCACCACGGCGTCGGGTTTCCATTCCTTGATCAGCGCCTCGACCTGGTTCCAGTCCGGGACGCCATTCTGCGCCTTGAGCGTGCACAGTTCGCGGGCCTGGCCGGTAATGACCTGGCCGACTGCCACGCCGATCTGTTTGGTGCCGTAATCGAAGCCCAGCAGCAAGCGCAAGGCCATCAGGCGTGTCCCGCCTGGCTGGTGAGCAGGCTGAGGTTGATCCCCAGCCGGCTGGCAGCCGCTTCCAGGCGCAGTTCACTGCTGGTGTTGAACAGGATGTCGGCGTCGAACGGGCAGGTCAGCCAGGCGTTGTCGGCCAACTCGGCCTCCAGTTGCCCGGCTTCCCAGCCGGCGTAGCCGAGGGCGATCAGGCTTTTTTCCGGGCCGACGCCGTCGGCGATGGCGAACAGCACGTCCTGGGACGTGGACAGCGACACGCCGTTCAGGTCCACCGTGGCCTGGTAGGTCGGCCCCGACGGATGGAGCACGAAACCGCGATCGGTTTGCACCGGGCCGCCGATGAAGATCGGCACGTGCTGGCACAACAATGGCGGCTCTACATCAGGGCGCAGCTGCTCGAGGATGTCCGCCAGGTTCAGCTCCTGCGGGCGATTGATCACCAGCCCCATGGCCCCATTGGCCGTGTGCTCGACGATGTAAGTCAAGGTATGGGCAAAGTTCGGATCGGCCATGTGCGGCATGGCGATCAGGAATTGATGCTTGAGGTAGGTGGGGCTGACGTTTTTCATAGGCGCTAGTGTGGCGGCGCGGGGGCGAACTGACAAGCTGGGGATGCGTTGCAAATGCCCCTATCGGCCTCCCGGCCCCATCAATGTGGGAGCGGGCTTGCTCGCGAAGACGGTGGTCCTGCCGCAAGAAATCTGTCGGATGTACAGGCCGCTTCGCGAGCAAGCCCGCTCCCACAGGCATCAATGATGTGTCAGTTACTGGACAACCGGTCGCCCCGGGAGAATTTCCAGGTGCGGATGATCTCCAGCCGGTCGATGTCCGACAGATCCCCGGTAAACGGGGCGAACGGCGCGGCCAGGCGCACGATCCGCTGGGCCGCCTGGTCCAGCAGTGGCTGGCCGGAGGACTCCAGGACCAACACTTCATACAGCGAGCCGTCGCGGTTGATCGAGACCATCAGCCGCAGGTTGCCGTAGATCTGCTTGCGCCGCGCTTCGTCGGGGTAGTTCAGGTTGCCGATGCGCTCGACCTTCTTGCGCCACTCGTCCTTGTACCAGGCGCCCTTGTCGCGCATGGTCGAGGCCGCGCTCAGGCGGTGAATGCGCGGGCGCTTGGCATAGAGCTGCTGCTCCTGGGCCAGTTCGGCTTCCAGGCTGGCGATGTCGCTGGACAACTGGGAGCTGTCGAATGTCGGGGCGGGGGCCTTGGGCTTGGGGTCGGGCTTGACCTCTTCCTTGACCGGGGCCTTCTTGGGCTTGGGCGCCACGGTGGTCACGGCGGCCTTCGGCGCGGCCTCCTGCACCTCGGGCTTGGTGGCTGGGGGCGGGCTGGTTTTCTGCACCTGATTGTCCTGGAACGGCGCGATCTCGGTGGTCTTGGGAATGGCCTTTTTTTCCAGGGTGCCGCTGCCCTGCTGGTTTTCCTGGGCGAGGAAATCGGCCTTCGCCGGCTTCGTCTCGCTCTTGAAGGTGGCCAGGGTGATTTCCAGGGTCTGGCTGATCTGCTTGGGTTCGACCGTGGCAAACCCGACGCCCAGCAACAGGGCCAGGTGGATCAGCGCCGCCAGGAACAGCGTAAAACCGAGGCGATCGGCCGGGCGCACGCCGCGATGGGCAAGCTCTTGGGGCAGGTCGGACGGGAGGGTCATGACAAGGAAACCAACATCGCGTTTTTTTCAGGCCGGGCATGATAACGCAATGTGGGTTTCCTTCATCAGATCTGGATCAACGAGCCTTGAGCTTCTGATCGATGGCATCCATCAGCAGGCCGCCGATGTCGGTGCCGAAGGCGTTGTCGATCTCGCGGATGCAGGTCGGGCTGGTGACGTTGATTTCCGTCAGGTGCTCACCGATCACGTCCAGGCCCACGAACAGCAGGCCTTTCTCCCGCAGGCTCGGGCCGACCTGGGCGGCGATCCAGCGGTCCTTGTCGGTCAGCGGGCGCGCCTCGCCACGGCCACCGGCGGCCAGGTTGCCGCGGGTTTCGCCGGCCGCTGGAATCCGGGCCAGGCAATAGTCCACCGGTTCGCCGTCGATCATCAGGATGCGCTTGTCGCCGTCGACGATGGCCGGCAGGTAGCCCTGGATCATGATCTGCTGTTTGCCATGCAGGGTCAGGGTTTCCAGGATCACCGACAGGTTCGGGTGGCCGGCGGTGTGGCGGAAGATCGAGGAACCGCCCATGCCGTCCAGGGGTTTGAGGATCACGTCGCCGTGATGCTCGGCAAACTCGCGCAGCACGTCCGGGCGGCGGCTGACGAGGGTCGGCGGCGTGCACTGAGGGAACAGCGTGGCGAACAGCTTTTCGTTGCAGTCGCGCAGGCTCTGGGGTTTGTTGACCACCAGCACGCCAGCGTTCTCGGCCTGCTCCAACAGGTAGGTGGAGTAGACGAACTCCATGTCGAACGGCGGGTCCTTGCGCATCAGGATCACGTCGAGGTCGCTCAGCAGGGCATCGCTTTCGGCGCCCAGCTCGAACCATTTCTCGGGGTTGGCGAAGACTTTCAGCGGTTTCATCCGCGCCCGCGCCTGGCCCTCGGCCTGGTAGAGGTCGCGCTGCTCCATGTAGAACAACTCCCAGCCGCGCTTTTGAGCGGCCAGCAGCATGGCCAGCGAGCTATCCTTCTTATAGGAAATGCTGGCGATAGGGTCCATGACAATGCCGACGCGTACGCTCATGGCTTGGTTCCTCGAAAATATGATGGGCACAAATGGCGTGAAAAAGTGGCGTCAGAGTGGCGCCCCCAAGTTTGGCGGTCAAGGAAAAACCGCCGCGCCGAGCGGCCGATAGATCGGCGATGGAGACTGTGCTAAAAAGGCTGCCATGTGACGCGCGGGCCTTGAACATCAAGGGTTTGCGCCGTCGACCACCCTGGCGCGTTAAAAACCGGTTCGCAGTGGCAATGGCAGAGCAATTTACGCAGCAGCAACCCAGTGCCTTGAAGGTGATGGTCATCGACGACTCGAAGACCATCCGCCGCACCGCTGAAACCTTGCTGCGCAACGTCGGCTGCGAGGTGATCACGGCCATCGACGGCTTCGATGCCCTGGCCAAGATCGCCGATCATCATCCGGGCATCATCTTTGTCGACATCATGATGCCGCGCCTGGACGGCTACCAGACCTGCGCCCTGATCAAGAACAACAGCGCGTTCAAGGCCACGCCGGTGATCATGCTGTCGTCCCGTGACGGCTTGTTCGACAAGGCCAAGGGGCGCATCGTCGGCTCCGATCAGTTTTTGACCAAACCGTTCAGCAAGGAAGAACTGCTGGGTGCGATACAGGCCCATGTCCCGGGCTTTGCCGCTGTCCAGCCGCACCAGGCACATTAATGACACTCGGCCAACGGGCCTGGGGTCGACAAAAATGGGGAACACCATGGCACGTATTCTGATCGTCGATGATTCGCCGACCGAAATGTACAAATTGACCGGTATGCTGGAAAAGCACGGCCACCAGGTCCTGAAGGCCGAAAACGGCGCCGATGGCGTGGCCCTGGCACGCCAGGAAAAACCCGACGCCGTGCTGATGGACATCGTCATGCCCGGCCTCAACGGTTTCCAGGCCACCCGCCAGTTGACCAAGGATCCTGACACCGGGCACATCCCGGTGATCATCATCACCACCAAGGACCAGGACACCGACAAGGTCTGGGGCACGCGCCAGGGCGCGAAGGACTACCTGACCAAACCGGTGGACGAAGAAACCCTGATCGCGACCCTGAACAAAGTGCTGGCGGATTGACGACGCGGCCATGAGCCAGAACCTGACGGCATTCGAACTGCTGCTGCAGATCGACCGGCGCTGCCGGCTGCTGGGGGCCGACCTGCCTTCCCAGCCGACCCACCGCGACAGTTGGAGCGGCATCGGGTTTCGCCTGGGCGAGCATTGGTACGTGGCCCCCATGGGGGAGGTCAGTGAAGTGCTGCATGAACCGCGTTGCACACAGTTGCCCGGGGTCAAGCCCTGGGTGCGCGGTGTGGCTAACCTGCGCGGGCGGCTGCTGCCATTGATGGACCTGTGCGGGTTCTTCGGCCATGAACTGTCGCCCGTGCGCAAGCAGCGGCGCGTGCTGGTGGTGGATCACGACGAAGTGTTCACCGGCTTGCTGGTGGATGAGGTCCTCGGGTTGCAGCATTTTCCCCAAGGCAGCCTGGAGCCGACGCTGGTGGACGAGCTCGACGGCCCGGAGTCGGTGTTCGTCAAAGGGCAGTTTCCCGGCGAGCCGCCGTGGCAGGTGTTCAGCCCGTTTGCGTTGACGCGCTCGCCAGGGTTCATGGATGTAGCGATTTGACGGGATACAGCGCCGGTCCCTTGTGGGAGCGAGCTTGCTCGCGATTGCGGTGGGTCAGCTAAATCAAGGCTGGCTGATCCGATGCTATCGCGAGCAAGCTCGCTCCCACATGGGGTACCACGGTGAGTGAGTTGGATGATGCAGTACAGGCGAGAACCGATGATCAAAGCAAAAGCAGGCAAGCCACTGGAAGCGTCGCGCAGTCGTTCGCAGATCATCGTGCTGTTCGTCGCGCTGATTGTCTTCATCATGTTGCTGTTCGCCAACTTCGCCTACCTCAACACCCAGTCCACCTACGACAAGCAGTACATCGGTCACGCCGGTGAGTTGCGGGTGCTGTCCCAGCGCATTGCCAAGAACGCCACCGAGGCCGCTGCCGGCAAGCCGGCCGCGTTCAAGTTGCTGAGCGATGCGCGCAATGACTTTGCCCAGCGCTGGGGCTACCTGAAACAGGGGGACCCGGTGACCGGGCTGCCGCCCGCTCCCGCCGCCCTGCGCCCGCAGATGCGCGCCGTGCAGCTGGACTGGGAACGCCTGCTGAAAAACGCCGACGCCATTCTGTCCAGCGAGCAGACGGTCCTGTCGTTGCATCAAGTGGCGGCGACGTTGGCCGAGACCGTGCCGCAACTGCAGGTCGAGTACGAGAAAGTCGTCGAGATCCTGCTGCAACGCGGTGCGCCTGCGGCCCAGGTGGCCATGGCCCAGCGCCAGTCGCTGCTGGCCGAGCGGATTCTCGGCGCGGTCAACACCGTGCTGGCGGGGGATGAAAACGCCAGCCAGGCCGCCGACACCTTCGGCCGCGACGCCGCGCGTTTCGGCCAGGTACTCAACGGCATGTTGCAGGGTGACCTGGCCTTGAAGATTTCCCAGGTCCAGGACCGCGATGCCCGGGCCCGCTTGAGCGAAATCAGCGAACTGTTCGAGTTCGTCTCGGGTTCGGTGGATGAAATCCTCGAAACGTCGCCGGAGCTGTTCAAGGTCCGTGAGTCGGCCGGCAATATCTTCAGCCTGTCGCAAACCCTGCTCGACGAAGCGTCGCACCTGGCCACGGCGTTCGAGAACCTGGCCGGCGGGCGCGCGGCCAACGCCATCGGCGGGTATGTGCTGGGCCTGCTGGCGCTGACGTCGATCATCCTGATCGGCCTGGTAATGGTTCGGGAAACCAACCGCCAATTGCGCGAGACCGCGGAAAAGAACGAGCGCAACCAGAACGCGATCATGCGTCTGCTGGACGAGATCGAAGACCTGGCCGACGGCGACCTGACGGTGACCGCCTCGGTGACCGAGGACTTCACCGGCACCATCGCCGACTCCATCAACTATTCGGTGGATCAACTGCGCGACCTGGTGGCGACCATCAACCTCACCGCCGGCCAGGTCGCCGCCGCCGTGCAGGAAACCCAGGCCACGGCGATGCACCTGGCCCAGGCGTCCGAGCACCAGGCCCAGCAGATCTCCGAGGCGTCGACTTCCATCAATGAGATGGCCCAGTCCATCGACCAGGTTTCGGCCAACGCCGCCGAGTCGTCGGCGGTGGCCGAGCGCTCGGTGGAAATCGCCAACAAGGGCAACGAGGTGGTGCACAACACCATCCACGGCATGGACAACATTCGCGAACAGATTCAGGACACCGCCAAGCGCATCAAGCGCCTGGGCGAATCGTCCCAAGAGATTGGCGACATTGTCAGCCTGATCGACGACATCGCCGACCAGACCAACATCCTGGCCCTCAACGCCGCCATCCAGGCCTCCATGGCCGGCGACGCCGGGCGCGGCTTCGCGGTGGTGGCCGATGAAGTGCAGCGCCTGGCGGAGCGTTCGTCGGCGGCGACCCGGCAGATCGAGACACTGGTGCGAGCGATCCAGGCCGACACCAATGAAGCGGTGATCTCCATGGAGCAGACCACCACCGAAGTGGTGCGCGGGGCCCGGTTGGCCCAGGATGCCGGCGTCGCGCTGGAGGAGATCGAAGGCGTGTCCAAGACCCTGGCGGCGCTGATCCAGAGCATTTCCAACGCGGCGCAGCAACAGACCACGTCGGCGGGGCAGATTTCCCTGACCATGAACGTGATCCAGCAGATCACCACGCAAACCTCGTCGGGCTCCACCGCCACCGCCGAGAGCATCGGCAACCTGGCGAAAATGGCCAGCCAACTGCGGCGGTCGGTGTCCGGGTTCACCTTGCCGGCGGCTGCGGGTGAGGACAAGGGGTGACCAGCGGGATTCGTCTGATGATGAGGCGCTTTTGTGGCGAGGGGATTTATCCCCGCTGGGGCGCGAAGCGGCCCCATTCAAACTGTCTGACGAGCTGACATCTTGCTGCCGGGTTTTTGGGGGCTGCTGCGCAGCCCAGCGGGGATAAATCCCCTCGCCACAGGGTTGATTCGTACCCTTGGCATGTCACTGTTGATTTGGAGTGGTTATGGCTGATCGGCGCGACTATGTGGCCCTGGAGTGGGTCAAGGGCGAGATTGCCGAAACGCTGAAGCAGGCCCACCAGGCCCTCAATCGCCTGGTGGACGACCCGCAGGCGTTGGATGCCCTCGCGCAGTGCCTGGCCGGTATCCATCAGGTGCACGGTGGCTTGCAGATGGTCGAATTCTACGGCGCCGCGCTGCTGGCCGAAGAGATGGAACAGTTGTGCCTGGCCCTGAAGGACAACCGCATCAGCCATCGCGAAGAGGCCATCAGCCTGTTGAGCCAGGCCCTGGGCCAGTTGCCGATCTACCTGGACCGTGTCCAGGGCGCTCGCCGCGATTTACCGCTGGTGGTGCTGCCGTTGATCAACGACTTGCGCAGCGCCCGGGGCGAAAGCCTGTTGTCGGAGACCAGCCTGTTCAGCCCCGAGCTGCCGCAACTGCCGCCGCTGAGCGACGAAGCGTTGCGGCGACTCGAACCGCCGGACCTGCCGAACACCCTGCGCAAGCTGCGCCAGACCCTGCAAATGGCTCTCGTCGGGCTGTTGCGCGAACAAGACGATGCCACCCACCTCGGCTACCTGGCCAAGGTCTTCCATCGCCTGGAAGGGCTGTGCGCCGGGGCGCCGCTCAATGCCTTGTGGCAGGTGGCCTCGGCGCTGGTCGAAGGCATGCGCGAGGGGCGCATCGCCAACAGCCCGGCGTTGCGCAGCCTGTTCAAGGAAGCCGACAAGGAACTCAGGCGCTTGCTCGAACACGGCATGGGTGGCATCAATCAACCGGCACCGGCCCACCTGCTCAAGAGCTTGTTGTTCTATATTGCCAAGGCCGAACACCCCAGCGGGCAGATGCAGATCATGAAAGAACGCTACTCACTGGACGACGCGCTGCCCGACAGCGCCATGGTCGACGAAGAACGCGCGCGCCTCGCCGGGCCCGACCGCGATGCCTTGCGCTCGGTGCTTGCCGCGCTCTGTGAAGAACTGGTGCGGGTCAAGGAGCGCCTCGACCTGTTCGTGCGCAGCGATCGCCAGCACGCCTCGGAACTGGACAGTCTGCTGGCGCCGCTGCGACAGATCGCCGATACCCTGGCGGTGCTGGGCTTCGGCCAGCCGCGCAAGGTCATCATCGATCAACTGGCGGTGGTGCTGAGCCTCGCCCAGGGCCAGCGCGAGCCTGATGACGCGACCCTGATGGACGTCGCCGGTGCCTTGCTCTACGTCGAAGCCACCCTGGCCGGCATGGTCGGCACCGTCGAGCCGCAGAGCCGCGAAGACACGCACCTGCCCACCACCGATCTGACTCAGATCCACCAGATTGTCATCAAGGAGGCGCACACCTGCCTGCAACAGGCCAAGGACATGATCGTCGACTACATCGACGCCGACTGGAACCGCGAGCAGTTGCAGCCCTTGCCAGCCCTGCTGACCCAGGTGCGCGGTGCGCTGGCGATGATCCCCCTGAGCCGCGCGGCCGGCCTGGTGGAGGCGTGCAACGGGTTCATCCGCGAACACCTGTTGTTCGATCAGGCCCAGCCGGGCTGGGAAGCCCTCGACCATCTGGCCGATGTGATCAGCGGCCTCGAATACTACCTGGAGCGCTTGAGCGAAGACCCACAGACCCCCGGCGAGTCTTTGCTCGACGGGGTCGAGCGGAGCCTGGCCGCGCTCGGCTATTTCCCGGACGAAGCGCGGGTGCCGTTGCTGGAGGATGTGCTGGGGCCCAACGAAGCCCAGCTGATGCAGGACTTGCAAGAACTGGACGACCCGCTGACGGTGCAATCGCTGGCGCAAGTGCTGGCCAGCCCGGTCTCGACGGTCAACCCGCCGGCCCGCAGCACACCGGGCAGCCTGCTGCCGCCGCCGCGGGACGAACATCCGGTGGACGATGAATTGCGCGAGGTCTTTCTCGAGGAGACCGATGAGGTGCTGGACGTCCTGCGCGAATACCTGCCGCGCTGGAACGCCCACCCCGATGACCAGAGTGCCCTGAGTGAATTGCGCCGGGCCTTCCACACCCTCAAGGGCAGCGGCCGGATGGTGCGGGCGCTGGTGCTGGGGGAACTGGCCTGGGCGGTGGAAAACCTGCTCAACCGGGTGCTGGAGCGCAGTGTCGAGCCGACGGCTTCGGTGCGCCAACTGATCGAGGACACCGTGCAGTTGCTGCCGGCCCTGGTGACCGAGTTCGCCGCCCACCAGCAACGGCAGCGCGATGACGTCGATCGCCTGGCCGCCCGCGCCCATGCCCTCGCCAAGGGCGATGACGAGGCCGATGAAGATGTGCAGGACGTGGCCGCCCTCGACCCGTTGCTGCTGAAGATCTTCGACAATGAAGCCCAGGGCCACCTCGCCAGCCTCAATCGGTTTCTCGACCAGGCCACCGACCACTTGCCGTTGCAGGCCAGCGATGAACTGCAACGGGCCTTGCACACCCTCAAGGGCAGTGCCTCCATGGCCGGCGTGCTGCCGATTGCCGAGCTGACTGGCGCACTGGATGAACTGGCCCGGGAATACAAGGCCCACCTGATTGCCCTCGACCTGGATGAGGTCGAGCTGTTGCTGGAGGCCGAAGGGTTGCTGCGCCGCAGCCTGCGCCAGTTGCACAGCGAGCCGCTGGCACCGATTCCCGGTGCCGAGGACCTGATCCAGCGAGCCCAGTCGTTGTTGGCCGAACGCCTGCAAACAGCCCTCGACGCCCCGGACAAGGGACCGCGTGCCAAGCGCGATCCCCAACTGATCAACAACTTCCTCGCCCAGGGCATGGACATCCTGCTCGACGCCGAAAGCCTGCTGCAGCGCTGGCAGCAGCATCCGGGCGAAGGCCAGGAACTGAGTGCGTTGCTGGATGAGCTGACCACCCTCGGCGAAGGCGCACACCTGGCCGACCTGCACCCGGTCGATGAGCTTTGCGAAGCGTTGCTCGACCTCTACGGCGCGGTGGAAGAGAGCAGCCTGGTGGTCAGCGACATGTTTTTCCAGGAAGCCCAGCGCGCCCATGAGGCGCTGATCGACATGCTCGATGAACTGGCGGCCGGGCAGTCGGTGCATCCACAACCCGAACGGGTCCAGGCCTTGCGCAGGTTGCTGGAAGACGGCCTCGACCCGGCGGCCACCGGCCTGATCCGCAGCGACGGCAGTCGGACCCTGAGCATCCACGAACTGGGTCAGGCCACCGCCGAGCTGGAACGCGACGCCCCCACCGACGCGGCGGTGGACGACGACATCGCGGCGATCTTCCTCGAGGAAGCCCAGGACATTCTCGAGAGCGCCGCCCAGGCCTTGCAGCGCTGGTTGGCCGACCCGGACAACGGTGCGCCGCTGTCTTCGTTGCAACGGGACCTGCACACCCTCAAGGGCGGGGCACGGATGGCCGATATCCGGCCGGTAAGCGACCTGGCCCAGGAACTGGAAAACCTCTACGAAGGCCTGGTGGACCGTCGCTACAGCCACAGCGAGGCACTGGAGCAACTGCTCGAACGCAGCCACGAACGCCTCGACCTGCTGCTTGGGCAATTGCAACAGGGCCAGCCGCTGGGCGATCCCGTTGCGCTGATCGATGCCATCCGCCGCTTCCGCCAGGACAAGCCGAACGCCATCGACACCGCCGGGGCAGGCCAGGGTGATGCAGCCGGCCAGGACCCTGAGTTGCTGGAGATCTTCCTCGAAGAAGGCTTCGACATTCTCGACAGCTCCGGCGCGGCGTTGCTGCGCTGGCAGGCCGAGCCGTCGAATCGCCAGGCCGTGGAAACCCTGTTGCGGGACCTGCACACCCTCAAGGGCGGCGCGCGGATGGTGGAGATCGTGCCCATCGGCGACCTGGCCCATGAGTTGGAGAACCTTTACGAAGGCTTGTCGGCCGGTCTGCTCCAGCCCAGTCCGAGCCTGTTCACCCTGCTGCAAAGCAGTCACGACCGACTGGCGCAGATGCTCGATGCCGTACGCGCCGGGCATCCGTGCCCGCCGGGCGACCGGCTGATCGCACAGATCCAGGCGGTGAGTCACGCGCAGGACGCTCCGGCAAGTCAGGCGACGCCCGTGGCACAGCCGCTTCCGGCGCCGGTCGCGGCCCCGGTCGCTGCCGCCACGCCGGCACCCGCCAGGCCCGAGCCGAGCGCACCCAGCGACGGTGCGGACATGGTCAAGGTCTCCGCCGAACTGCTCGACGACCTGGTCAACCTGGCCGGTGAAGCGTCGATCTTCCGGGGCCGCATCGAACAGCAAGTCAACGACGCCCGGGTGGCGTTGAGCGAAATGGAAACCACCATCGAGCGCATGCGTGATCAATTGCGCCGGCTGGACACCGAGACCCAGGGGCGGATTCTCAGTCGCCAGCAGGTCGAGGCCGAGCGCCTGGGCTACGAGGAGTTCGACCCGCTGGAAATGGATCGGCATTCCCAATTGCAGCAATTGTCCCGGGCGTTGTTCGAATCCGCCTCGGATCTGCTCGACCTCAAGGAAACCCTCGACCGCGGCAATCACGACGCCGAAAGCCTGTTGCAACAGCAAGGACGGATCAACACCGAGCTCCAGGAAAGCCTGATGCGCACGCGCATGGTGCCCTTCGAGCGCATGTTGCCGCGCCTCAAGCGCATCGTCCGGCAAGTGGCTCAGGAACTGGGCAAGGAGGTCGAGTTCGTGGTCGACAATGCCGAGGGCGAAATGGACCGCAACGTGCTGGAGCGCATGGCCGCGCCCCTGGAGCACATGCTGCGCAACGCCGTCGACCACGGCCTGGAACCGGCCGACGTGCGTCTCGCCGCCGGCAAGCCGACCCGCGGACGCATCAGCCTCGACTTGTCGCGGGAGGGCGGCGACATCATTTTCGACATCCGCGACGACGGTGCCGGCGTGCCGTTGGAGGCGGTGCGGCGCAAGGCGATCAAGCGCGGCCTGCTGGCTCCCGACAGCGACATCAGTGACCGCGACGTGTTGCAGTTCATCCTGCAGCCGGGGTTTTCCACCGCCGAGAAGATCACCCAGATCTCCGGGCGCGGCGTCGGCATGGACGTGGTCCACGAAGAGGTGCGGCAACTGGGCGGTAGCATGATCATCGACTCGACGCCGGGGCAGGGGGTGCATTTCCGTATCCGCCTGCCGTTCACCCTGGCGATCAACCGGGCGTTGATGGTGCAGTGTCACGAAGACCAATACGCGATCCCGCTCAATACCATCGAAAGCATCGTGCGGGTCTTGCCTGCCGAGCTGGATGGCTATTACCAGCTCGATCCGCCGACCTATACCTACGCCGGGCAGCGCTACGAACTGTGCTACCTGGGCGAGCTGCTCAAGACCACGGCGCGGCCGAAACTGCTGGGCCAGAGCCAACCGTTGCCGCTGCTGCTGATGCAGTGCAACGAGCGCCATATCGCGGTGCAGGTGGACACCACCGCCGGCACCCGCGAGATCGTGGTCAAGAGCCTTGGCGCGCAGTTTGCGGCGGTGCAGGGTGTGTCCGGGGCGACGATCCTGGGGGATGGCCGGGTGGTGTTGATCCTCGACCTGCTGGCGCCGATCCGCGCCTTGCCTCACCAGGTGCCACGCCGACCGCTGCCGACCGAAAGCGAGGGCGAGCCGCAACGGCCGCTGCTGGTGCTGGTGGTGGACGACTCGGTGACGGTGCGTAAGGTCACCAGCCGCCTGCTGGAGCGCCATGGCATGCATGTCCTGACCGCCAAGGATGGGGTGGACGCGATGGCGCTGCTGGCCGAGCATTCGCCGGACCTGATGCTGCTGGACATCGAGATGCCGCGCATGGATGGCTTCGAAGTGGCCACCCTGGTGCGCAACGACCCGCGCCTGGCACATTTGCCGATCATCATGATCACCTCGCGCACCGGCCAGAAACACCGCGACCGCGCCATGGCGATCGGCGTCAACGACTACCTGGGCAAGCCGTACCAGGAATCGGTGCTGCTCGACAGCATCGCGCACTGGAGCAAGCCCCATGCATGACCTGCACCCCCACCAGCGCACCAGCCACCTCACCGGGTTGCTGTTGCCCCTGGCGGACCGCCACCTGATCCTGCCCAACGTCGCGGTGGCCGAGTTGATCGACTACCAGGGCAGCACGTTCGATCTGGACACGCCGCCGTGGTTCCTGGGCTGGGCCAGCTGGCGCGAACGGCAGATCCCGCTGCTGAGCTTCGAATCGGCGTGCGGCCAGAAAACCGTGATCGGCGAGCGAGTGCGCATCGTCGTGCTCAACGCCCTGGGCGGCCGCCCGGAGCTGCGCTTCATGGCACTGTTGGTGCAAGGCATCCCCCGTTCCTGCAAGCTCGACGCTCAACTGAGCTACGTCGATGTACCGCTGTGCGGGCTGGAACAGGCGGCGGTGCAAGTGGGCGAGCACGTGGCAAAAGTACCGGACCTGCTGGCATTGGAAGAACTGGTCATCGCCGCCGGCCTGGTCAAAGCCTGAGCCAGTCCCTCATCCTGTGGGAGCGAGCTTGCTCGCGAAAGCGGCGTGTCGGTCACCGATGATGCTGACCGTGCCGCCGCCTTCGCGGGCAAGCCCGCTCCCACAAAGTCCGGCGCTGAGTCTCAATTTCAAGCAGCCCGCCATCCCTCGCTGTGGGAGCGAGCTTGCTCGCGAAAGCGATATGTCAGTCACCGATAATGTTGACCGTGCCGCCGTCTTCGCGAGCAAGCTCGCTCCCACGAGGGCTGGCGCCGTGTCTCAAACCGCCTTTCACAAGGGTTGTGCTCGATCATTACGCCAAGCGTAACGATCCTCCATCGAGCTTGATTGATGCCGTCACACCATCGCTCCTAAGGTAAGCCCCACGACAGCGAACCCGTGGAGTGGTCATGACAACAACAATATCCCCCGACTCGCGCTGGACGCGGCGGCGCGGCGAAAAGCAGCGGCGTCTCGGGCTGGTGAAGGGGCTGGCCGACGGTGTGGTGTTGCCCACCGACAAGATCGTGGCGGCGCTGGAGGCGCTGGTCCTGCCAGGCGACCGTGTGGTGTTGGAGGGCAATAACCAGAAGCAGGCGGATTTCCTCGCGCGCGCCCTGGCCAAGGCCGATCCTTCGAAGCTGCACGACCTGCACATGATCATGCCCAGCGTCGGCCGGCCCGAGCACCTGGACCTGTTCGAACGCGGCATCGCCCGCAAGCTCGACTTTTCCTTCGCCGGCACCCAGAGCCTGCGCATCAGCCAGTTGCTCGAAGACGGGCTGCTGGAAGTCGGCGCGATCCACACCTACATCGAGCTTTACGCCCGGCTGGTGGTGGACCTGATTCCCAACGTGGTGCTCTCGGCCGGCTTCATGGCCGACCGCGCCGGCAACATCTACACCGGCCCGAGCACCGAAGACACCCCGGCGTTGATTGAACCGGCGGCGTTCAGCGATGGCATCGTCATCGTCCAGGTCAATCAGTTGGTAGACGACGTCAGCGACCTGCCGCGGGTGGATATCCCGGCGTCCTGGGTGGATTTCGTGGTGGTGGCCGACAAGCCGTTCTATATCGAGCCGCTGTTCACCCGCGACCCGCGTCACATCAAGCCGGTGCACGTCTTGATGGCGATGATGGCGATCCGTGGGATCTATGAGAAACACAACGTCCAGTCCCTCAACCACGGCATCGGCTTCAACACCGCGGCGATCGAGCTGATCTTGCCGACCTACGGCGAATCCCTCGGGCTCAAGGGCAAGATCTGCCGCAACTGGACCCTCAACCCGCACCCGACGTTGATCCCGGCCATTGAAAGCGGTTGGGTCGAAAGCGTGCATTGTTTTGGCACCGAGCTGGGGATGGAGCACTACATCGCCGCCCGGCCGGACGTGTTCTTCACCGGCCACGACGGCTCGCTGCGCTCCAACCGCATGATGTGCCAACTGGCCGGGCAATACGCGGTGGACCTGTTCATCGGCGCGACCCTGCAAGTGGACGGCGACGGCCATTCCTCCACCGTGACCCGAGGGCGACTGGCCGGCTTCGGCGGGGCACCGAACATGGGCCACGACCCGCGTGGTCGCCGGCATGGCACGCCGGCCTGGCTCGACATGCGCCATGGCGACGGCGAGGCGCCATTGCTCGAACGTGGCAAGAAGCTGGTGGTGCAAATGGTCGAAACCTTCCAGGAAGGCGGCAAGCCCACCTTCGTCGACACCCTCGACGCGGTGGACGTGGCCAGGAAAGCCGGGATGCCCCTGGCGCCGATCATGATCTACGGCGACGACGTCACCCACCTGCTCACCGAGGAAGGCATCGCCTACCTGTACAAGGCCCGTTCCCTGGAAGAGCGCCAGGCCATGATCGCTGCTGTGGCCGGCGTCACCGCCATCGGCCTGCGGCACAACCCCAAGGACACCGCCCGCATGCGCCGCGAGGGCTTGATCGCCTTGCCCGAAGACCTCGGCATTCGCCGCACCGACGCCACCCGCCAATGGCTCGCCGCCAAGAGCGTGGCCGATCTGGTGGAGTGGTCCGGTGGCCTCTACAACCCGCCCGCCAAATTCAGGAGTTGGTAATGCTCGCATTCAACCTGCAACCGAAAACCCTGAGCCTGGCCGACCGACTGGCCGACCTGGCGGTGGACGTGCTGATCGACGAAGCGGACCTGTCGCCCAAACCGGCGCTGGTGGACCGGCGTGGCAACGGCGCCCACACCGACCTGCACCTCGGACTGATGCACGCCTCGGCGCTGGCCTTGTGGCCGGCTTTCAAGCAAATGGCTGAAGCAGCGATCGAGTTCGGTGAAATCGGCCTGCCGCTGCGCGAAGCCCTCGGGCGGATCGGGCGGGAAGGGGAAGCATCAATGCTTGCCACCACCGGCGGCGTGAACACCCATCGTGGCGCGATCTGGGCGCTGGGCCTGTTGGTGGCCGCGGCGGCGCTGGCACCTCAAGCCGCTACGGCCGGCGCGGTCACCTTGCGCGCCGCACGCCTGGCGCTGCTCGACGATCGCTATGCGCCAAGGCCCCTCAGCCATGGCGCCCAAGTCGCTCAACGCTACGGCGCCCGCGGCGCCAGGGAAGAAGCGCAGCTTGGTTTCCCTTCGATCACGCAACGGGCCCTGCCGCAACTCAGACGCAGCCGCGCCCGAGGGCATGGTGAACAGAACGCCCGGCTCGATGCCTTGCTGGCGATCATGACCCAACTGGCGGACACCTGCGTGCTGTACCGCGCCGGCGAGCCCGGTTTGCAGGCCATGCAGACCGGTGCCCAGGCGGTGCTGGACGCCGGCGGCAGTGCCAGCCTCGACGGCCGCCGCCGCTTGCACGGGCTGGACCAACAACTGATCGCCTTGAACGCCTCGCCCGGCGGCGCCGCCGACCTGCTCGCCGCCTGCCTGTTCGTCGACCGTATCGAATCGGGTGACGGCCTCATCCAGGGAGCTTTCTGATGCAAACCTTAATGTTTGAATTCCCCGCCGGGCAGCCGCCACGGGGGCGTGCCCTGGTGGGCTGTGTCGGCTCGGGCGACTTGGAAGTGCTGATCGAGCCGGGGCTGGCCGGCAAGCTGACCATCCAGGTGCAGACCTCGGTCAATGGCAGCGAACAACGCTGGCAACATCTGTTCGCCCGGATGTTCGACGGCCAGACGCCTCCCGCGCTGGCCATCGACATCCACGATTTCGGCGCCACCCCGGGGGTGGTACGCCTGCGCCTGGAACAAGGCTTCGAGGAGATCGGTCATGACTGACAGCGCAGCGTTGCTCAACAAGCACAGCTTCGTCGAACTCGGTGCCCGGCAGCGGGCGAAAGCCTTGCTCGATGCCGGTACGTTTCGCGAGTTGCTCGACCCGTTCCAGCGGGTCATGTCGCCCTGGTTGCTGCGACAAGGCGTGGTGCCCCAAAGCGACGACGGGGTGGTGATCGCCAAGGGCTCGCTCGACGGCCTGCCGGTGGTGATCGCCGCGATCGAAGGCGCGTTCCAGGGCGGCAGCCTCGGCGAGGTCGGTGGGGCGAAGATTGCCGGTGCGCTGGAGTTGGCTGCCGAGGACAACCGTCGTGGCATTCCGACCCGCGCCGTGCTGCTGCTGGAAACCGGCGGCGTGCGCTTGCAGGAGGCGAACCTGGGCCTGGCGGCGATTGCCGAGATCCACTCGGCGATCGTCGACCTGCGCCAGTACCAGCCGGTGGTGGGCGTGGTGGCGGGTAGCGTCGGCTGCTTTGGCGGCATGTCCATCGCCGCCGGATTGTGCAGTTACCTGCTGGTGACCCAGGAGGCCCGGCTGGGCCTGAACGGCCCGCAGGTGATCGAGCAGGAGGCCGGGCTCGACGAGTACGACTCCCGCGACCGCCCCTTCATCTGGAGCCTGACCGGCGGCGAACAGCGTTTTGCCACCGGGCTGGTGGACCGCTACAGCGCCGATGATGTGACACAGATTCGCCAACAGGTCAGCCAGTTGCTGCACCTGGGCGTACCTGCCCAGCACCGCAGCGGCCAGGCCGGGCTGTTCCTGCAACGCCTGGCTCGCCTGGACACGCACGCGCAGATCGAACCGGCCGCGGTTCGCCAGTTGTATCAGGGAGAACGCCCATGAGTTCGTATTCATTGAGAGGCTTGCGCTGGTTCGAAGCCTTGAGCGGCGGTGCCGAGCCGCTGTCGGGATTGCCTGCTTCGGTGAAAGTCGTCGACACGACGCTGGGCGAACAGGCCGTGCGCCTGTTGGCGGTCGTGGCCGACCCCGACAACCGTTTTCCCCGTGCGCGCAACGGCGAGGTCGGTTTGCTGGAGGGCTGGGGCCTGGCCAAGGCGGTGGACGACGCCATCGAGGCCGACCGCCAGGCGTCCGCCAAGCGGGCGCTGATCGCCATTGTCGATGTGCCCAGCCAGGCTTATGGGCGCCGGGAAGAAGCCCTGGGCATCCATCAGGCCCTGGCGGGGGCGGCGGACAGTTACGCCCGTGCCCGCCTGGCCGGGCACCCGGTGATCGGCCTGCTGGTGGGCAAGGCGATGTCTGGGGCGTTCCTGGCCCACGGCTACCAGGCGAACCGGTTGATTGCGCTGCGCGATCCGGGGGTGATGGTCCACGCCATGGGCAAGGCGTCGGCGGCGCGGGTGACCCTGCGCAGTGTCGAAGAACTGGAAGCACTGGCCGCCAGCGTGCCGCCGATGGCCTATGACATCGACAGCTTTGCCAGCCTGGGATTGCTCTGGGAAACCTTGTCGGTCGAGCAGATCGAACAGCCCTCGGTGACCGATCTGGCCCGGGTTGCCGACTGCCTGCAACAGGCGATCAAGCATGTCGGCGGGGCGCCTCGGGATTTGCGCAGTCGCCTTGGGGCGCCCCATCGCGCCGCTTCCAGCCATGTTCGCCAATTGCTGAGTGAGCAGTGGTGAGCACCTTCTTGGCCCACGACCTGCTCTGGGGGATGACCCCGGCGCAGTTGCCATTGGATGCACCCGCCTGGGCGAGCGAAGCCCTCGGTCTCGGGCACCCGGTGGTGGTACGACGGGCACTGAGCCCGGCGGGGTGGGTGGCGGTGGGCATTCGTGGTCGGGCCCGGGAACAACGTTATGCCACGTCGATGCCGTTGGCGGCGATCCTGCGCCGGGTTCGCCCGGAAGACCTGTGCCAGGCCCACTCCGCTCGCGACCTGCCGGCCCTGCGAGCGCTGTCCCGTCTGCGGCCGCTGCTCGATGCCTGCGGCTGGCGCTGGGGCATCAGCGGCAGCGCCGGGTTCGAGCTTGCCAGTGGGGTCGAGGCCCTGCATGCGCGCAGCGACCTGGACCTGATTCTGCGCACGCCACAACCGTTGGAACGCCAGCGGGCCAAGGCGTTGCTGGCGGACCTGGAGGACTCGGCGTGCGGGGTGGACATGCAGCTGCAAACGCCCTTCGGCGCCGTGGCGCTGCGGGAGTGGGCGGGGTCGTCGCGCCGGGTCCTGCTCAAGGATGACCACCAGGCCCGACTGGTGAGCAATCCCTGGCAGCCGGCGCTGGAGCAGGTGGCATGAGCAGCCTTTTGGTGTTTCCGGGCCAGGGCGCGCAGCGGGCAGGCATGCTCCACGGCCTGGCGCCGCAGTGGTTGGAACAGGCCAGCGAAGTGCTCGGTGAAGACGTGCTGCAACTGGACAGCGCCCAGGCGTTGCAATCGACCCGCGCCGTGCAGTTGTGCCTGTTGATCGCCGGCGTGGCGGCATCCCGTCGATTGCTGGAGCAGGCGCCGGCACCGGATTATGTGGCGGGGTTGTCCATCGGTGCCTATCCGGCGGCGGTGGTGGCGGGTGCGTTGGGCTTCGAGGATGCGCTGCGGCTGGTCAGCCTTCGGGGCGAGTTGATGCAGCAGGCGTACCCACAGGGCTATGGCATGACCGCCATCATCGGCCTGGACCTCGCCGCCGTGGAAGGCTTGCTGGCGCAAGTGCACAGCGACAGCACGCCGGTCTACCTGGCCAATATCAATGCCGATAACCAGGTGGTCATCGCCGGCAGCGACGAGGCCATGGCCACCGTCGCCAGGCACGCGCGCGGCCAGGGCGCCGGCAAGGCCTGTCGCCTGGCGGTGAGCGTGCCGTCCCATTGCCCGCTGCTGGAGACGCCGGCGCGAACGTTGGCCCAGGCATTTGCCGATGTACCGCTGCAAGCACTGGCCTTGGGTTACTTGAGCGGCAGCCGTGCCCGGCCGGTCATCGCGCCGCAGGCCTTGCGTGACGACCTGGCCTTCAACATGTGCCGTGTCGTCGATTGGCGCGGCACGGTGCAAAGTGCCTACGAGCGCGGTGTGCGGCTGCAGATCGAACTGCCACCCGGTGCGGTGCTGACCGGGCTGGCGCGCCGGGTGTTCGAGTCGGGCACGGTCATGGCCTATGACGGTGCCCGGCTCGATACGCTGCAGACGCTGCTCGCAGAGGAGGGACGCCGCCAACCCTAGACCACCGACTCAAGCTGGCGAAGCACAAAAACAACAACTTCGACGATGCATTTTGAGGACTACAACAATGATTATTTACGGCGTGGCGTTTCTGGCTTTTTGTACCCTGACGGGTATTTTCATCGGTGAACTGCTGGGTAAGTTGATCGGCGTGCCGGCCAATGTCGGCGGGGTCGGCATTGCAATGCTGTTGCTGATCGGCCTGGGCAGCTACCTGGGCAAGCGTGGTCTGTTCAAGGGCAAATCCGAGGCCGGGGTGGAATTCTGGAGCGCGGTCTACATTCCCATCGTTGTGGCAATGGCAGCCCAGCAGAATGTCTACGGTGCCCTCAAGGGCGGGCCGATGGCGATCCTGGCGGGGACTCTGGCGGTGGTGATTGCCTTTGCAATGGTGCCGGTGCTGGTGCGCATCGGCAACAAGGGGCCTGAAGCCGACACCTGCGTGAAAACGGTAGGGTGATCGCCATGTACGAGTCATTGATGAAGGTCATCACCGGCTACGGCCTGATCAGCGGTTTCGCGATTGTCGGCATCACCATGTGGGTGTCGTACTGGATCAGTAACACATTCACCAAGGGTCGCCTACATGGTTCAGCCATCGCGATACTGCTGGGGCTGGTGCTGTCGTACATTGGCGGCGCGATGACCGGGGGACAGAAAGGGGTGGTGGACATTCCATTGCTCTCGGGCATCGGCCTGCTGGGCGGCGCGATGTTGCGCGACTTTGCCATCGTCGCCACTGCGTTCGGCGTGAACATCGAAGAACTCAAGCGTGCCGGTTTCGTCGGAGTGCTGGCGCTGTTCGTCGGCGTCGGGACATCATTCATCGCCGGTGTTGGGGTGGCGATGGCCTTCGGTTATACCGACGCGATAAGCCTGACTACCATTGGCGCAGGCGCGGTCACCTACATCGTCGGCCCCGTGACCGGCGCAGCCATCGGCGCCAGTTCCGAGGTGATGGCACTGTCGATTGCCGCAGGCTTGATCAAAGCGATCCTGGTCATGGTGGCGACGCCGTTCGTGGCGCCACTGATCGGCCTGAACAACCCACGCAGCGCGGTGATCTTCGGCGGCTTGATGGGGACCTCCAGTGGCGTGGCGGGCGGGCTCGCAGCCACGGATCCGAAGCTGGTGCCCTATGGTTGTCTGACGGCGGCGTTCTATACCGCGCTGGGTTGCTTGCTGGGTCCCTCGGTACTGTTTTTGATCATGCGAGGGCTGTTGGGGTAGTTCGGTTGGCAGGGGCGCCCCCTTCGCGAGCAGGCTCGCCCCACGTTTGATCGAGAGGCCCTGGGATCTTGTGGGCGCGAGCCTGTTCGCGAAGAAGTCCGCGGGGTCTCAACCCTGGCGATTGGCGTACATCCGGCACTCGGCGAGCAACGCCAGCAGGTTCGGGTCGCGCTCCTTGGCCTTGAGGAACACCACGCCGATGTGCTGTTGCAATCGGTACTTGTCCTGCAACGGGATGAGTTTCACCCGGTTCTCGTACACCGCCGCGATCCTGCCTGGCAGCAACGCATAGCCCACGCCCGAGCTGACCATGCTCAGCAGGGTAAAGATGTCGTTGACCTGCATCGCCACCTTCGGCTCGAACCCCGCCTGCCTGAACACCCGGATGCCGTCCTGGTGCGTGGCAAACCCCTGGGTCAGGGTGATGAACGTCTCGTCGCGGACCTCGGCCAGGTCGACCTCACTGCGCTGGGCGAACGGTGAGTCGGCCGGCGTGGCGAGGAAAATGTCATCGGAGAACAGCGCGATGTGCTCGCAGTCCGGGTCGTTGACGCTGTCGTCCAGCGAGACCAGGATCGCGTCCACTTCCATGTTCTTGAGCTTGTACAGCAGGTCGATGTTGGAGCCCATGATCAGGTCGATGTTGAGTTCGCTGCGGCGGATCTTCAGGCCCATGATCAGTTGCGGGACGGTCTTGACCGTCAGTGAGTAGAGCGAGCCGAGCTTGAAACGCTCAGCGGAGAACCCGGCGGCCTCACGGGTCAGGCGCACGCTTTCGACCACGTCCTGAATCAGCTTCTGGGCCCGTTCCTCCAGCACGTAGGCGCTTTCCAGCGGCGTGAGGTTGCGACCTTCGTGCTTGAACAGCGGGCAACGCAGGGCGCTCTCCAGCGAGTGAATGGCCCGGTGCACACTGACGTTGCTGGTCTGCAACTCAACCGCCGCCCGCGCCAGGTTGCCGGTGCGCATGAACGCCAGGAACACCTCGAGTTTCTTCAGGGTCAATTCTTCGTCGATCAGCATGGGGCGGGCTCTTATTCGTGTCATCCGATTGTGCCTCAATCGATCTGATGCCACGGAGTGTTCTTCGCCAAGAAGCAAACCATTGCACTTTTGCGCCACAGGGCTGAGCCTTGGCGCCTGTTTCATCATGGAGGGTCAGAAATCGATGTATCACGGGGAACGACTCAACGCATGGACCCACCTGGTCGGGGCCGTTGCGGCCTTTATCGGTGGTGTGTGGCTGGTGGTGATTGCCGCGCTGACCGGCGATCCCTGGAAGATCGTCAGCGTGGCGATCTACGGGTTTACCCTGCTGGTGCTGTACAGCGCCTCGACGGTCTATCACAGCGTGCGCGGGCGCCGAAAAGAGATCATGCAGAAGGTCGATCATTTTTCGATCTACCTGCTGATCGCCGGCAGCTACACGCCGTTCTGCCTGGTGACCTTGCGCGGGCCGTGGGGCTGGAGCCTGTTCGGGATCGTCTGGGGGCTGGCGCTGATCGGGATCCTGCAGGAGATCAAGCCGCGGTCCGAGGCGCGGATCCTGTCGATCGTGATCTACGCCGTGATGGGCTGGATCGTGCTGGTGGCGGTCAAGCCGCTGCTGGCGGCCCTGGGCAGCACCGGTTTCGCCTGGCTGGCCTCGGGCGGCGTGTTGTACACCGTGGGCATCATTTTCTTCGCCCTCGATAAACGCCTGCGCCATGCCCATGGCATCTGGCACCTGTTCGTGATCGCCGGCAGCCTGCTGCACTTCGTGGCGATTCTGCGTTATGTACTCTGACAAACACCGCTTAACCCGTGTGGGAGCGGGCTTGCCCGCGAAAGCGGTAGGTCAGCCAACATCGATGTCACTGACCCATGGCATTCGCGAGCAAGCCCGCTCCCACACGGGTTCCTCAGTGGCCGCAGGCGGTTAGAAATCCCCCCACAACTGCTGCGCCACCGCCAGCGCCACCACCGGCGCGGTTTCGGTGCGTAGCACCCGAGGGCCGAGGCGGGCGGCGTGGTAGCCGGCGGCCTTGGCCTGTTCGACTTCGCCCTCGGACAACCCGCCTTCGGGGCCAATCAGGAAGGCCAGCGTCGATGGCCTGGCATGGCTGACCAGTGGCTCGGCCACCGGGTGCAGCACCAGTTTCAGCTCGGCCTCGGTCTGCTTCAGCCAATCGGCCAGCAGCAATGGCGCATGGATCACCGGCGCGGTCGAACGGCCGCATTGCTCGCAGGCGCTGATCGCCACCTGGCGCCAGTGCAGCAGGCGTTTGTCGGCGCGTTCGTCCTTGAGGCGCACTTCGCAGCGTTCGCTGAATATCGGCGTGATCTCGCTGACGCCCAGTTCCGTGGCTTTCTGGATGGCCCAGTCCATGCGCTCGCCCCGGGACAAGCCCTGGCCGAGGTGAATGCGCAACGGTGATTCAGGCTGCCCGGCGAACTGCTCGTCCAGTTGCACCCGCACGCGCTTCTTGCCGACTTCGGCCAGGCTACCGCGAAACTCCTGGCCCGAGCCGTCGAACACCTGCACCGCATCCCCCTCTGCCATGCGCAGCACCCGGCCGATGTAATGCGCCTGGGCCTCGGGCAGCTCGTGGTCGCCGAGGCTCAGGGGGGTGTCGATGAAGAAGCGGGACAGTCTCATGTTGGTTCTCTGCTGAATCAGGGGGTGTCGTTGCTATTTTGATCGGGCGCTTTTTGTGGCGAGGGAGCTTGCTCCCGCTGGGCTGCGAAGCGGCCCTTTTTTTGCGATTGCCGCGCAATCGAGCGGGAGCAAGCTCCCTCGCCACAGGGGAATCTATCTTCAGCCAGGGTCGCGATAGCCCGGATGAAAGTCCTTCGGCACCGCCACGCTGACCGTGTCTCGGGTGGCAATGTCGATGCCTTCGCTGGCCACTTCGGCCAGGAAGTCGATCTGCTCCGGGGTGATGACGTACGGCGGCAGGAAATACACCACGCTCCCCAGCGGACGCAACAACGCCCCGCGCTCCAGGGCATGCTGGAACACCTTCAGGCCACGCCGTTCCTGCCAGGGGTAGGCGGTCTTGCTCGCCTTGTCCTTGACCATCTCGATGGCCAGCACCATGCCGGTCTGGCGCACTTCGGCGACATTCGGATGATCGACCAGGTGCGCGGTGGCGCTGGCCATGCGCTGGGCCAGGGCCCGGTTGTTGTCGATGACCTGGTCTTGCTCGAAGATATCCAGCGTCGCCAGGGCCGCCGCGCAGGCCAGTGGATTGCCCGTGTAGCTGTGGGAATGCAGGAAGGCCCGTAGAGTCGGGTAGTCGTCGTAGAAGGCGCTGTAGACCTCGTCGGTGGTCAGGCAGGCCGCCAGCGGCAGGTAGCCACCGGTCAGGGCCTTGGACAGGCACAGGAAGTCCGGCGTGATGCCGGCCTGCTCACAGGCGAACATCGTGCCGGTGCGCCCGAAGCCGACGGCGATTTCGTCGTGGATCAGGTGCACGCCGTAGCGATCGCAGGCTTCGCGCAGCAGTTTCAGGTACACCGGGTGATACATGCGCATGCCGCCGGCGCCCTGGATCAGCGGCTCGACGATCACCGCCGCGACCGTATCGTGATGTTCGGCGAGGGTCTGCTCCATGGCGGCGAACATCGTGCGCGAATGCGCTTCCCAGCTCACCCCCTCGGGCCGGTGGTAGCAATCGGGGCTCGGCACCTTGAGGGTGTCGAGCAGCAGCGCCTTGTAGGTTTCGGTGAACAGCGGCACGTCGCCCACCGACATCGCCGCGATGGTTTCGCCGTGATAGCTGTTGCTCAGGGTGACGAAGCGCTTTTTGTCCGACCGGCCGCGGTTGACCCAGTAATGGAAGCTCATCTTCATCGCCACTTCGATGCAGGACGAGCCGTTATCGGCGTAGAAGCACCGCGTCAGGCCTTCAGGCGTGAGCTTGACCAGGCGCTCGGACAGTTCGATCACCGGCTGATGGCTGAAACCGGCGAGGATCACGTGCTCCAGTTGATCGACCTGATCCTTGATCCGCTGGTTGATGCGCGGGTTGGCGTGGCCGAACACGTTGACCCACCAGGAGCTGACGGCATCGAGGTAGCGCTTGCCCTCGAAGTCTTCCAGCCACACGCCTTCACCGCGCTTGATCGGGATCAGCGGCAGCTGTTCGTGGTCTTTCATCTGGGTGCAGGGATGCCACAGCACGGCGAGATCGCGTTGCATCCACTGGTCATTCAGGCCCATTTACAGTCTCCTCGGTGCGGCTCGCGGCGGGCGCGGGCAAAACAATCGCGCAAGCCTATGCAATGGTGGCCGCGCGGACAACCCATTGTGTCATTCCCGCTACTTTGGCCGAGGCGATAGACGTCGCTGGCGGCGTTTTGATGGCTGACGTATTCTTCGCCGTTCCCTGAGCCGACTGGCTCGCAAGACCGAGAGCCGTCTGGCTCGAACAACTGAAATTTCCTACGTTTTAATCCGGAGTTCGCTGAATGTCTGCTGGTTGGCTGCGCGCCTGTGCGCTGGTGATGATAGGGCTGTTCAGCGTTTCGGCGCTGGCCAAGGACAAACAACCGACGGCCATCGTCGTCGGTGGCGGCCTGGCGGGGCTGACGGCGGCCTATGAGCTGCAGAACAAGGGTTGGGCCGTGACGCTGCTGGAGGCCAAGCAGGACCTGGGCGGCCGTTCGGGCATGGCCACCAGTGAATGGATCGGCAATGACAAGACCCAGCCGGTACTGAACAAATACGTCTCGACCTTCAAGCTGAGCACCACGCCGGCCCCGGAGTTCGTGCGCACCCCCAGCTACCTGATCGACGGCACCTACTTCACGGCCGCGGACCTGGCGACCAAGCAGCCGGCCACCGCCGAAGCCCTGAAGCGCTACGAAACCACCCTGGACGACCTGGCGCGCTCCATCGAGGACCCGCAGAACCCGGCCGCCACCAGCACGTTGCACGCCCTGGACCAGATCACCGTGTCCAATTGGCTCGACCGCCTGCAACTGCCCGCTACCGCGCGGCAACTGGTGAACCAGGAAATCCGTACCCGTTATGACGAACCTTCGCGCCTGTCGCTGCTGTATTTCGCACAGCAGAACCGCGTTTACCGGGGCGTGTCCGACCGCGACCTGCGGGCCTCGCGCCTGCTCGGCGGCAGCCCGGTCCTGGCCCAGGCGTTCGTCAAGCAACTGAAGACCATCAAGACCAACTCGCCGGTATCGGCGATTTCCCAGGACAAGGACGGCGTGACCGTCAAGGTCGGCGCCGTCGGCTACCAGGCCGACTACGTGGTGTTGGCCGTACCGCTGCGGGCGCTGAACAAGATCCAGCTGACCCCGGCCCTCGACGCCCAGCACCAGGGCGCGATCAAAGGCACCAACTATGGTTGGCGCGACCAGATCATGCTCAAGTTCAAGACCCCGGTATGGGACAGCAAGGCGCGCATGTCCGGCGAGATCTACAGCAACACCGGCCTGGGCATGATGTGGATCGAGCCGGCCTTGAAGGGCGGCGCCAACGTGGTCATCAACCTGTCTGGCGACAACGCCCGGGTGATGCAGGCCTTCGGCGACAAGCAGATGGTCGACCAGGTGCTCATTCGCCTGCACGCGTTCTACCCACAGGCCCGTGGCGCGTTCACCGGCTATGAAATCCGCCGCTACAGCACCGACCCGTCCATGGGCGGCGCCTACCTGGCCTTTGGCCCGGGCCAGATCAGCAAGTACTGGCGTCTGTGGGAAAAACCGTTGCAACGCGTAGCCTTTGCCGGCGAGCACACCGACACCTTGTACCCAGGCACCCTCGAAGGTGCGCTGCGCAGCGGTCAACGGGCGGCCAGCCAGGTGGAAGACCTGGCCGCGGGCAAGTCGTTCGAGCCGGCCAAGGTAGCTCCGGTCGCGGCCGCAGCCGCGGGCGCCGTGGCGGCGAAGAAGGGCAACTTCTTCACCAACCTGTTCGGTGGTTCGGACGACGAGAAGAAGCCAGAGCCGGTCAAGGCACCGGAACCGGTAGCGCCACCCGCCCCGGCGCCTGCTCCCGCACCGGCCCCGGCTCCGGTGGAAGCGCCGAAACCTGCGGTCCCGGCCAAGGTTGAACCGGCGAAGAAGGCCGCCGCCAAGCCGGCTGCCAAGAAGCCTGCGGCGAAAACGCCGGCGAAAAAAGCGCCGGAGAAGAAATCCGCACCGGCAAAAAAACCGGCGGCCAAGCCGGCCACGGCCACACCGGCTGAGACCAAGGCTCAGTAACGACTCGGGGTGAACCAAAAAAGCGCGGCGTATCAGCCGCGCTTTTTTTGCCTGGGGATTACCCAATACCACACAGCGTATTAGCTTTAATCTTTTCTTAACCCGCTCCACCCACACTGATGATCGTATTTCTCGATATTTCAAAGCGAAATTTTCCGCTTTAAATCGATAGATAACTCGCTAGTCTTGGTCGCAGTTTTTACAGGATATGAGCAATGCAGCTACGCAACTCTTCTTCTCGCTATGGCTGGGTCAGTATCGTTTTGCACTGGGGCGTTGCGCTGGTGGTGTACGGTTTGTTCGCGCTTGGCTTGTGGATGGTCGGCCTGGATTACTACAGCACCTGGCGCAAAGACGCGCCGGACCTGCACAAGAGCATTGGCCTGGTGCTGCTGGCGGTGATGCTGCTGCGGGTGCTCTGGCGTTTTGTCAGCCCGCCGCCACCGACCTTGCCCAGCTATGGTCGCCTGACCCGCGTCGGCGCCAAGCTCGGCCACAGTGCCCTGTATCTCGGGTTGTTCGCCGTGATGATTGCCGGTTACCTGATTTCCACCGCAGACGGTGTCGGGATCCCGGTGTTTGGCCTGTTCGAAGTACCCGCGTTGGTGTCTGGACTGCCTGACCAGGCAGACGTCGCCGGCCTGATTCACCTGTACCTGGCATGGGCGCTGGTCATTTTCTCCGGCCTCCATGCGTTGGCAGCATTGAAACACCACTTTATCGACCGTGACGCGACCCTCAAGCGCATGCTGGGGCGCCAAGCCTGATGTTCAACCTCGACTCCAAAGGAATAGAAAGCATGTTGAAAAAGACGCTCGCCGCCCTGGCAATCGGTTCCACCCTGCTGGCCGGCCAGGCCATGGCTGCCGACTACGTAGTCGACAAGGAAGGTCAGCACGCCTTCGTCGACTTCAAGATCAGCCACCTGGGCTACAGCTACATCACCGGTACCTTCAAGGACATCGACGGCAAGTTCAACTTCGACGCCGCCAAGCCTGAAGACAGCAAGATCGAGTTCAACGTCCGCACCGCCAGCGTGTTCACCAACCACGCCGAGCGCGACAAGCACATCGCCAGTGCCGACTTCCTGAACGCGGGCAAATTCGCCGACGCCAAGTTCGTCTCCACCAGCGTCAAGTCCACCGGCAAGAACGCTGATGGCAAGGAAACGGCCGACGTCACCGGCGACCTGACCCTGCTAGGCGTGACCAAGCCAGTCGTGGTCAAGGCCACTTTCCTGGGTGAAGGCAAGGACCCATGGGGCGGCTACCGTGCCGGCTTCGAAGGCACCACCAGCATCAAGCGCTCGGACTTCGGCAAACAGAAAGACCTGGGCCCATCGTCCGATGTGGTCGAGCTGTACGTTTCGTTTGAAGGTGTCAAAGCGAAGTAATCTTCGCGCCTGACAAGAAAACGCCCCCGGCCTTACGGTCGGGGGCGTTTTTTTATGGCCGTATGAATATGCTGCAAACGACCCCTGACCTCTGTGGGAGCGGGCTTGCTCGCGAAAGCGGTGGGCCAGTAGACACAGATGTTGAATGACAGTGCGCATTCGCGAGCAAGCCCGCTCCCACATTAGGATGTGCCCCACAGGAATGTGTGTGAGGCTTCAACAAAAATGCCCCTTGATCGTGAGACCAAGGGGCATTTTCTACGGCACGGAAAAACTCAGCGATTGCGGGTCAGCAAGGCCGGTTTCTCGCCTCGTGGACGGCTCGGCAGTTGATCCAGCTGCTCAGGCGTCGGGAAACGATCGATCTTCGACTCCTTGTGCATGATCTTCGGCTGGTTGCCACGTGGGTTCTGTACGGCCGGTTCCTGGCGAGACTGGTCGTCACGGGCCGGGCGGCGAGGGCGGGAGTCTTCGCGGCGTGCCTGGCCGTCACGGGGTGCACCGTTGCGTGGGCCGTTGCGCTTGGCTGGCGGGGTGCCGGTGGACGAGCCATTGCTGTTGCGCGGACCGTTCTGGCGACCCTGCGACTGGCCGCTGCGTGCTGCGCCTTGTGCCGGAGCACCCGGGCGACGGCCGCGGCCTTGGGCGGGCTTTTGCTGCGGTACGTAGTCGACGCGGTTACCGAAGTTGTCGATATCGTCGTCCAGGAACTCGTCCGGGGCGCGATCGGCTGCGGCGCGTGGGGCCGGACGCTGCTGCTCGCGGGCTGGGCTGCCTTCACGGGGCTTCTGCTCACGGGCCGGGCGTTCGCCACGGCCGTTGCTGGCGGATTTTTCCTTGCCCTTGTCCTTGCCTTTGTCCTTGCGACCGCCACCACCACCGCCACCGCCATTCGGACCGTCGCCCCGTGGGCCACGGGCATTGCGCGGGTTGCGCACGTCCGGACGTTCACGCACTTCAGGCTTCTCGGCCTCGATGGTGCTGGCGTCGAAACCCATCAGGTCGCCGTCGGCGATTTTCTGCTTGGTCATGCGCTCGATGCTTTTGAGCAGCTTTTCTTCGTCCGGCGCAACCAGGGAGATCGCCTCGCCCGAACGACCGGCCCGGCCGGTACGGCCGATACGGTGCACGTAGTCTTCATCGACGTTCGGCAGTTCGAAGTTGACCACGTGGGGCAACTGGTCGATGTCCAGGCCGCGGGCGGCGATGTCGGTGGCGACCAGGATGCGCACTTCACCGGCCTTGAAGTCGGCCAGGGCCTTGGTGCGGGCGTTCTGGCTCTTGTTGCCATGGATCGCCACGGCCGGCAGGCCATGCTTGTCCAGGTATTCGGCCAGGCGGTTGGCGCCGTGCTTGGTGCGCGTGAACACCAGGACCTGTTCCCAGGCGCCGGCGGTGATCAGGTGCGCCAGCAGGGCGCGCTTGTGGCTGGCTGCCAGGCGGAACACTCGCTGCTCGATGCGCTCGACCGTGGTGTTGGGCGGCGTGACTTCGATGCGTTCCGGGTTGTGCAGCAGCTTGCCGGCCAGGTCGGTGATGTCCTTGGAGAACGTCGCCGAAAACAGCAGGTTCTGGCGCTTGGCGGGCAGGCGGGCGAGGACCTTCTTTACGTCATGGACGAAGCCCATGTCGAGCATCCGGTCGGCTTCGTCCAGCACGAGGATTTCCACGTGGGACAAATCGACGCTGCCTTGGCCGGCGAGGTCCAGCAGGCGGCCGGGGCAGGCCACCAGCACGTCGACACCGCGAGACATGGCCTGGACCTGCGGGTTCATGCCCACGCCGCCGAAGATGCAGGCGCTGACGAACTTCAGGTCACGGGCATAGATCTTGAAGCTCTCGTGGACCTGGGCCGCCAGTTCGCGGGTCGGGGTCAGGACCAGTACGCGCGGTTGGCGCGGGCCATGACGCTGGGATTTGTCTGGGTGACCGTTGGGAAACAACCGCTCCAGGATCGGGAGGGCGAAACCGCCGGTTTTACCAGTGCCTGTCTGCGCCGCGACCATCAGGTCGCGACCTTGCAACACGGCGGGAATGGCCCGCTGTTGCACCGGGGTAGGCTCGGTGTAGCCGGCGGCTTCGATGGCGCCGACTAAAGCCTCGGAGAGACCGAGGGAAGCAAAGGACATGAGTAATCCTGTTTTAGTGAGGGCCTGGCCCAATGGGATAGTCTTGCCTGGCGCGAATGACGGTCAATAAATGTCATCCCGTCCGGTCCTGCCGGGTCTTAAAGGTGGGTCCGGATACGGCTCGCGCGGGGCTGAAAGCTGCGCTGTAGCGGTGTCGGGAGACCTTTTGCAAGACCGGGCGTCCGGGCGTGAGCCTGGCGGGAAGGCCGGAGTATAACAGAGCAAACGCCGTGCGCTGCTTTCCTGCTGCTCAACGGTGTATTTCGGCGTTGGCCGCAGCCGACGGCATGACCTGGGCCATCGGGCCTGCGCCGTACCGGGCGCTCAGTTCGGCATAGGCCGGTTCGCGCTTGAAACGCTTGAGTTCGGCGCCGAAACGTTGCACCAGCAGGTCCATGCCGGCGTTGCGTCGCACCGCCAGGTATTGGCTCTGACGACTGACGACCGTCGGGTTCTCGGTGATCTGGTCGCCGAGCTGCATCTGCTCGAGCACATGGCGGCCGACCCGGCGATCGGTGATGAGCAGGTCGATCCGGCCCAGTTGCAACTTGCCGAAGTTGGCTTCGTGGGTGGGTGCGGTTTCGCGCTTGAACAGGTTCGATTCGCTGAAGGCCTGGCTGTAGAGATAGCCGGGTGACGTGCCGACGGTCAGGCCCTTGAGGTCGTCGAGTGTACGAAAGGGATGGGGGCGGGCATTGGCGTAGAACATCACGAACTCCACGTCCGACAGCGGCTCGCTGGGGTACAGCAGCGTGGCATCGCGCTCGTCGCTGTGGAAAATGTCCAGCGCGCCGTCCGCCAGGCCTTGCTCCAGCATCGCCAGGCAACGCTTCCAGGGCAGGAACTGCCATTCCACGTCGATCCCCAGGCGCTTGAACACAATGGCCGTGGTTTCGTAGTCCAGGCCCAGGCGCTTGCCGTTTTCTTCGTACACGTACGGCGCCCAGGGCTCAGTGACAATGCGCAACTTCTCTGCCCGAGCGGCAATGCTCAGGCACATGAGAATTAAGGCTGTCAGTAGCTGGGTAATGACGGGCATGCCCTGAGGTTACGACGAGAGCTCATCAAATAGCTAGAGTGCTCTGGCCTGGGCCTCAGTCGCCTTTTGCCTGCATCAGGTGCGCATAGATGACCTCGCGGCGCTCGCCCAGCACCAGGCGAATCAGCGGATGATTGAGCCAGCGCTTGAGTTCGTGGTCTTCCAGTGGTTTTTTAAGGCGATCTTCGACGTTTTCCAGGGCTTTTTCCCACCAGACCGGGGCGCAAGCCTGATCGAACTGGTTGGTATGGCGGTAGCAGCCGTAGAGGATCTCGCGCATGAATTGCCGTTTATGGGCGGGCAGCGCCAGGGTGACGAACTTGTAGGCCAGGCGTTGGAACGCCGGAGGGCGGGGCAGAGCGGTGGTGACCTGCGCCGTTTCGTCCAGCGCCTGCTGGCAGGTGGGCGCGGCATGGTGCTTGTCGAGCCAGGCCTTGGTCTTGGCGCGGAACAGCTGCTTGCGGCTCCAATAGTGATGGATCAGGTCCGGGCATTCGCGCAGTTGCACCGAGCGGTAGGCCGCCACCGCCAGGCAGAACTCTTCCAGGGTGTAGGCCCCTTGTGCCAGGGGAAAGAGCTCATCCATCAGTGCAATCGAGCGGTCCAGCACCGACGCTTCCGTGTGGTAGAGGCCGATGACCCCCGAATTCAACTGGGGCATGCTGTCGTCCGCCAGCCGGCGCTCACGCAGGATGTCCGCCAGCGTCACGTACAGCAACGAATCCTTGTTGGCGCCATAACTCAGGTTGACGGCATTGCACAGCAAGGTGCCGGGTTGGATACGGCGGAACAATTCGAGCGGTGAGCAATGGAAGAAGGTGTCGGTGTCGATCAACAGGGCCAGTTCGGCTTCTTCAAGCACCTTTTGCATCACCACATGCTTGGCGCGGAAATGATAGCCGTGGGGCTCGATCCAGGCCTTGCGGGTCTCGTCGTCCAGCAGGCGCAAGCGCACCGGCAGGCCTTCGTACGGTGCCGGATCGTCGGTGAATACCTGGATATCCAAGGCTTCGCCGGGGGTTTTGCGCAGGCCCGCCAACGCGCTGGCGATGCTGAACAAGGCTTCCTGGTGATAGGTCTTGGCCCCATAGACCAGGTAGATCAGTTGTGGGGTCTTTAACCTTTGACCGTTGAGCATCTACTGCAATCCTTCAGGTGTCTTGGGTGAAAAAAAAGCCTTGGAGGGTGCCAAGGCCTTTTTCATACCGGCACGTTAAGCCATTAACGTGGCAGTTTGAGGTTGTTCCATACCGCCAGGCTTGGCTCGGCCTGGTTAAGGGTATAGAAATGCAGCCCCGGTGCACCGCCCTGTAACAAACGTTCACACATTTGCGTGATGACGTCCTCGCCGAAGCTTTGGATGCTGGACGTGTCGTCACCATAGGCTTCCAGCTGCTTGCGGATCCAGCGTGGGATCTCGGCGCCGCACGCATCGGAGAAACGCGCCAGCTTGCTGTAGTTGGTGATCGGCATGATCCCCGGCACCACTGGAATGTCGACTCCCAGCTGCCGCACGCGTTCGACAAAGTAGAAGTAGCTGTCGGCGTTGAAGAAGTACTGGGTGATGGCGCTGTTCGCCCCGGCGTGGGCCTTGCGGACGAAGTTGCGCAGATCGTCTTCGAAATTGCGCGCCTGCGGGTGCATTTCCGGATAAGCGGCGATTTCGATGTGGAAGTGGTCACCGGTCTCTTCACGAATGAAGCTCACCAGTTCGTTGGCGTGGCGCAGTTCACCACTGGCCATGCCCATGCCCGAGGGCAGGTCACCGCGCAGGGCAACTATGCGCTTGATGCCCGCTGCCTTGTACTGGGTCAGCAGGCCGCGCAGGTCGTCCTTGCTGTCGCCCACGCAGGACAGGTGGGGCGCTGCCGGGACTTTCACTTCGCTTTCGAGCTGCAACACGGTGTTCATCGTGCGGTCACGGGTCGAACCGCCGGCGCCGTAGGTGCAGGAGAAGAAGTCGGGTTTGTGGCTCGCCAACTGGCGGGCAGTGGCGATCAGTTTTTCATGCCCAGCATCGGTCTTCGTCGGGAAGAATTCGAAGCTGTAGCGACGGTCTTGGGACATGGTCATATCCTTGGAAACTCGTAAGCCTTGAAGCCTGCACATCACAATGTGGGAGCGGCTTGCTCGCGAAGGCGCTGGCTCAGGCGACATCAGACGTTGAATGATGCACCGTCTTCGCGAGCAAGCCCGCTCTCACAGAGAGAGCAGGCAGTAGCGCCGATCAGTAGCGGTAGGCGTGCGGCTTGAACGGGCCTTCGACGGTGACGCCGATGTAGTCAGCCTGTTGCTTGGTCAGCTTGGTGACCACGCCGCCGAAGCCGCGGACCATTTCCAGCGCCACTTCTTCGTCGAGTTTCTTCGGCAATACTTCCACGGTCAGGCGTTCGGCTTTCTGGGCAGGCGACAGGTCGGCGTATTTCTGGCCGAACAGGAAGATCTGGGCCAGGACCTGGTTGGCGAACGAACCGTCCATGATCCGGCTCGGGTGGCCAGTGGCGTTGCCCAGGTTGACCAAGCGGCCTTCGGCCAACAGGATCAGGTAGTCGTCGTTCTGTGGGTCGAAGCTGCCGGTGCCGGTGCGGTGTACCTTGTGGACCTGCGGCTTCACTTCTTCCCAGGCCCAGTGCTTGCGCATGAAGGCGGTGTCGATTTCATTGTCGAAGTGACCGATGTTGCACACCACGGCGCGCTTCTTCAGGGCCTTGAGCATGTTCGCGTCGCAGACATTGACGTTACCGGTGGTGGTCACGATCAGATCGATCTTGCCCAGCAGGGCCTTGTCGACGCTCGCTTCGGTGCCGTCGTTGATCCCGTCGATGAACGGCGAAACCAGCTCGAAACCGTCCATGCAGGCCTGCATGGCGCAGATCGGGTCGACTTCCGAGACCTTGACGATCATGCCTTCCTGGCGCAGGGACTGGGCCGAGCCCTTGCCCACGTCACCGTAGCCGATCACCAGCGCCTGCTTGCCCGACAACAGGTGGTCGGTGCCGCGCTTGATGGCGTCGTTGAGGCTGTGACGGCAGCCGTACTTGTTGTCGTTCTTGCTCTTGGTCACCGAGTCATTGACGTTGATGGCCGGGATTTTCAGTTCGCCCTTGGCCAGCATGTCCAGCAGGCGGTGCACGCCGGTGGTGGTCTCTTCGGTCACGCCGTGGACGTGTTCGAGCACGGCCGGGTATTTCTTGTGCAGCAGCTCGGTCAGGTCGCCGCCGTCGTCGAGGATCATGTTGGTGTCCCATGGCTGGCCATCCTTGAGGATGGTCTGCTCCAGGCACCACTCGTACTCTTGCTCGGTCTCGCCTTTCCAGGCGAACACCGGGATACCGGCGGCGGCAATGGCGGCGGCGGCCTGGTCCTGGGTCGAGAAGATGTTGCAGGACGACCAGCGCACTTCGGCACCCAGGGCTACCAGGGTTTCGATCAGCACGGCGGTCTGGATGGTCATGTGGATGCAGCCGAGGATCTTCGCGCCCTTGAGCGGTTGCTCGCCGGCGTATTTGCGGCGAAGGCCCATCAGGGCTGGCATTTCGGATTCGGCGATGATGATTTCGCGACGGCCCCAGGCGGCCAGGGACATGTCGGCAACTTTGTAGTCGTTAAAATCTGCAGGCGTGATAACAGCGCTCATGAAGAGCCTCCATTCGTAATGTATGCGAATGGGCGCCGTTGTGCGTTTAGTGTCCATGCAGGTTGCCCCGTGTGAACAACGCCCCATCCGAGCCTGACAGGTCGAGCCTGCTGCAGCGCCCCTCGGACAGGTGGCGGGAACGGTCCAAAGCGAGGACCGGTTGAAGCGGTGGCGATTATAACGGGCTCGGCCGATCTTCCAAAGGGTTTCTGTCGGCAAATCAAAATTGCCGATGGTCGTTATAGGACCCGCGACGTAGAGCCTGACCGGCCGGTCTGCCATGATGCAGCCATTCATCGGCCAGACACTCAGGAGTGAACATGAATTTCCACACCCGCAAATGGGTCAAGCCCGAAGACCTCAACCCCAACGGCACGCTGTTCGGCGGCAGCCTGCTGCGCTGGATCGACGAAGAGGCGGCCATCTATGCCATCGTCCAGCTCGGCAACCAGCGCGTGGTCACCAAGTACATCTCGGAGATCAACTTTGTCAGCGCCTCGCGCCAGGGCGACATCATCGAGCTGGGGATCACCGCCACCGAGTTTGGCCGTACCTCCATCACCCTGACATGCGAGGTGCGCAACAAAATCACCCGCAAGAGCATCCTGACCGTGGAGAAGATGGTCTTCGTCAATCTTGGCGAGGATGGCCTGCCGGCGCCCCATGGCCGTACCGAGATCAAGTACGTCAAGGATCAGTTCCAGGATGCTGTCGTCGAGTGAGATCGGCGGTGCTGCTATCGCGAGCAAGCTCGCTCCCACAAGGGGCTGCGGTGAAATCGGGCACCAAACTCCCTGTGGGAGCGAGCTTGCTCGCGATAGCGGTTTCAGGCCCAGGTGACTGAACAGCTCCGAACGCCGCCTGTCGTAGCTACATCACGCCACCGGTTCAGGAGCTGTATGGACACTCATAAAGACGGCAAGACCCCTGACCTTTCGGCTCAGGAACAGCAGGAAGTCGACCGCAACCAGCCGCCACGGGCAGCGGTGCTGCACGAAATCATCCGCACCCAGGGCGACCAGGAACTGGAGCGCAGCATTGCCGCGCTCTGGTGGTCGGCCCTGGCGGCCGGGCTGACCATGGGCCTGTCGCTGATGGCGATGGGCTTGCTCAACTCCCGGCTGCCGGACCACGAAGGCTTCAAGGTGATCGCCAGTTTCGGCTACTGCGCCGGCTTTCTCGCGGTGATCCTTGCCCGCCAGCAATTGTTCACCGAAAACACCCTGACCGCCGTGTTGCCGGTCATGAGCAAACCCACCCTGGCCAATTTCGGACGATTGCTGCGGCTCTGGGGCGTGGTGCTGGTGGGCAACCTGTGCGGCACCCTGCTGGTAGCCTACGTGATGCTGCACCTGCCGATCTTCGACCCGCGCACCGACCTCGCTTTCCTGGAGATCGGTCGCAAGGTCATGGAAAACGACGCTGGCCAGATGTTCGCCAAGGGCATCATTTCCGGCTGGATGATCGCCACCATGGTCTGGATGATCCCCTCCATGGAAAGCGCCAAGATGTGGACCATCATCCTCATCACCTACCTGATGGCGCTCGGCGATTTCACCCACATTGTCGTCGGCTCGGCCGAGGTGTCGTACCTGGTGTTTGCCGGCGAGCTGCCCTGGGAAGATTTCTGGATGGTGTTTGCCGGGCCGACGCTGGCGGGCAACATTGTCGGTGGCAGCTTTATCTTTGCCTTGCTCAGCCACGCGCAGATTCGAAGCGAAGAGGGACCTCCGAAAGATAAGACGTCGTCTGCAAGGCCTGGAGATCCCGAATAGGTGGTTTGATCCGCCAGTTACGCAATTGCTCAACCGTTTTTGAACTGAAGGGTTTCAGTCCCGTATAGCGTGATGTGTAGTTGGCAATGACCCGCTCGAGTGCATTGTTGAAAGCTTCTGGGGTTTGCACGTCCCTCAAGTCGCGGATGGCCCCCTCTAGCAGCTTGAGGTTCGAGTCGTGCTGGCCGCCGAGAAACCGGGAGATCTGTAGTACGTCTCGCACGACATTATCGACACGAGTAGCAAGGTCGCGTCGGTCCATTTCCTCGATGGCTTGACGGGTCACCTCTGAGACGCCGGTCGTCGCACCGCTGTCCCAACGGGCGGCCGCTTGCAGCAATTGCATGAAGTCCGGGTCGTTGCGGTGGTTAATGCGTTTTGCCAGCCACTCCAGTTTCCCGGCGTTGTCCGCCAACTGATCCAGAGTCCCGATGGCCTCGCGTATCTGTGGAGTGGGTTCAAGCCGGGTGGATGTCATGTTGGCCTCCTTGATCGCGCTCTTGAGACTTGCCAGCGTTTGTTGGGCCTGCTGCCTGAAGGCAGCCACTTCGTCATAGGCTTCGTTGCCTTTCAATTCTGCGCCCAGTTGGTCGAACTCTTTGTCGCCCAGTGCCAGCAGGGCTGCCTCGAGCGAAGCAAACCAGAAGGTCTGCTGGGTGGCATTGCGTTTGTCCAGATGGGATTGGACAGCCTTGCGCAGTTCTTCCTGAAGATGATTCTTCACCTCCGTGGGCATACTGAAGTAAACCGTTCCAGTAAACACACCACGGTAATCGCCTTTATCGGTTTTCAGCGGAACGACGATGGTCTGGTCGGCAAAAGGCTTCATTCGTTCGGAATTCAATGCGGAGAGTGCCGTATGTGGAGCCTTGAGGAATTTGTCGACCAGGGCTGATACTCCCGTTCCTCGTGGCTTTTTCTGATTCGATTCGTCCGTCTCGAACACCAGGATCAAAGGCTCCCCCTCCGGGATCGGGCTCATTTGGGGCATCGGGTTGTACAAGGCTGGTATCGGTGTGTTGTTCAGGATGCCACCATCTGCAAATGCAGTGGTTGCGTCTGCCGGTTGAAAGGGCTGTCCTTGCAAGGTCGGTTTGCTGAATACCACCGGCAGCGCTGCGGAGATATGCGCGGCCACGGCAATGTCCATGTCAGGCGTCAGGTCCGCACTGAAGACCACCAGTTGCGCACCGCTATCGAACATGGCGGTGCCGGTGATTTCCAAGGATTTGATTTGCGGGATTTCCTTGCTCAATGTCGCCAGGTCGGCAAAGGTGACGTATTGGTTGTGTTTCACATTTTCGACGGCTTTATGCACCTGTTCAGAAAGCGGCCCTTGGACGCAATGCTGCAAAAGTGACTTATAGCTTTCTTTCCTGATCAACTCTTCCAGCGGCATTCCCTTGGAACCCAGGCGTGGCAGCAGATCGCAAAGCAATTGAGCCAGTGGGATGGCGTTCATGTTCTTGCCCATCCTCGACCATTCATCCTGTTCGGCGGCAAGGTCAGGTTGGGTACTGTTGAGTAACGAGACGAGGGAAACGTAGTCGGAGATCCTGTCGAAATCCGCATGACTCATGCCGCTGGCGAGTAAGGCGGCTGATATGGCGCCTGCGGAAGACCCTGAAAACCTTCGGACAAGATCCATGACATTGTTTTCGGTAAGTGTCTTGACGAGCCCGGAATTGGCCACCCCTTTGGCACCGCCACCGCTCATGCTTACATCGTCAATGGGAGGCCGGTCCATGCTGATTTTGACGCTGCCGTCCTCATGAAGAACGATCGACATCCGACGGTCTGTCACACCGCATACCAGCAGGCAGGCTCGCCCGGGGTTTGCTCGCTCATTGATGCCCTGGCTGAAACCACTCCAATCCACATTTTTCAGGGCCGTTTGCTGTGATGAGCTGTTGGCTGGGTCCTTTGGATGAATAGTGGAGAAAAGTTTGAGCCCAGTGATTAATGGCATTCTGGTTCGTTCCTTTGACCTGAAAGGGAAAGGACGGAACTGTAAAGAGAATTGGAGGCCTGCCGGTGGCGCGACGCAACTGGAAAAACATCTGCCGCGCGCGGCGGGCCGTCAGCCTCTGTCTCCGAAAGCGCTCTGGAATGAGGCTCCTAGCCGGTACGTAAAATAGCCTGCAAGCAGGTTGGCAATGTCTTACAGCATGCGTTGCCCATTCTGTCGCCGGCAGGGCAGGTTTCCGTCGCCTCAGGCAGCGACTGCAGCCAGGCGCCGCTGTCGATAAATAAAGAACAACGCCGTCAACGTCGTCAGGCCGCCGACCAGGGCCCCGGTCCACGGCAGGTCCGCCAGATCCGCGCCGCTGGCGACCACCAGGCCACCGATCCACGCGCCCGCGGCGTTGCCGAGGTTGAATGCGCTCTGGTTCAGGGTCGAGCCGAGGTTCGGCGCTTCATGGGCCTGGTCGATGATCAGCAGTTGCAGGATCGGGCACAGGGCGAAGGCGAAGATGCCCCACAGCACCAGAGTGATCGCCGCCGCAATTACCGAATGGCTGGTCTGGCTGAACGCGGCCAGGACCAGCACCACGGCCAAGGTCATCGCCACCAGCGCTGGCAACAGGCGGCGGTCGGCCAGGCGCCCACCCAGGAAACTGCCCGCCGTCAGGCCGACGCCGAACAACAGCAGCATGACCGTGATGCCGTGGGGGCTGACGCCGGTGATGTCCTGCAGGATCGGCGCGATGTAGGTGAACACGCTGAACAGGCTGGTGGAGGCCAGCACGCTCATGCCCAGGGCCAACAACACGTTGACCTTGCCCAGCACCTTGAACTCGCTGGCCAGGTTGGCTTTGTCCATGGGGATTGCCTTGGGCAGCCAGACCCATTGGGCGATGGCGGCGATCACGCCGATGACCGCCACCGCCCAGAACGTCGAGCGCCAGCCGGCGTATTGACCCAGGGCCGTGCCCAGCGGCACGCCCAGCACGTTGGCCAGGGTCAGGCCGGTGAACATCATGGCAATCGCCTGGGCCCGCTTGTTCGGAGCGACGAGCCCGGCAGCCACCACCGAACCGATGCCAAAGAACGCCCCGTGGCACAGCGCCGTGATGACCCTGGCGGCCATCAGCGTGGCGTAGTTCGGCGCCAGGGCGCAGAGCACGTTGCCAAGAATGAACATCAACGTCATGCCCAGCAATGTGGCTTTGCGCGGCATGTTGGCGGTGCCGATGGCCAGGATCGGCGCACCGAACACCACGCCCAGGGCGTAGCCGGTGATCAGCAACCCGGCCTGGGGAATGCTCACTGCCAGGTCTCGGGCGACGTCGGGCAGCAGCCCCATGATGACGAATTCAGTCGTGCCGATGCCGAAAGCGGCGACGGCCAAAGCAAGCAAGGCGAGTGGCATGCGCAGGGTCTCTGTCTATAGTCTTGACGCGGTTCAGGCATACGCAGGCCGACGTCCGGCTCGAAGGGCGCGGATATCGGCACAATTATTGGAAATTATTGGAATAGGTGCATGCGCAACTGAGTGCGGCGTGGTTGCGTGCAGTATAAACAGCTGTCCCGGGATCGCGAATCAATTTGTGCCCTTGCGGGCGTGAAACCGGACAGGGGGGATGCCATGCCCGCAACGGCGTGCATGGCCTGAAAGAACCTTTTGCCCGGCCGCGGCTCTTAGGCTGCGGGCCGGTGCGGATTGGCACGTCGGTGGTGATGTTCTGACCGGCGCCCTGATGCTCGATTGTCCATAACACTTAAAAAAAGGAACTGCGTCATGACGGTGGCCCTGTGGTGTATTTTGATTGCGATCATCCTGCCTTACCTGTGTATCGGTCTTGCCAAGATAGGCGGCAGGTATCGGTTGCAGGACAACCACGACCCTCGGGATTTTCTCGAATCGCTCGACGGCTGGCCGCGGCGCGCCTATGCCGCACAGCTCAACAGCTTCGAAATCGCCCCGGCGTTCGCTGCCGCCGTGATCGTCGCGCACCTGGCCGGCAATGCCGAGCTGGTGACGATCAATGTGTTGGCGGTGCTGTTCATCACCAGCCGCCTGCTCTACATCATTTGCTACCTGGCCGACTGGGCGATCCTGCGTTCGCTGGTGTGGTTCGTGGGCGTGGGATTGGTGTTGAGTTTCTTCTTCGTTTCGGTTTGAGCCTGGCTGCTGGGGCCTGATGCTGGCTTGCTCGCCAAGAGGGGACCGCTGGCGCCAAAACCCTCAGGGATTGGCGCTGACCGCATTCGCCACCTGTGGCACTTGCGGCAATGGCATTCCTTTGGGCCATAGCATCCAGATCTGGCCCTGCTGCTTCATGTCCCCGGCCAACTGCCCGGCGGCGTCCCCGGTGCCCCAGAACAGGTCCGCACGTACTTCTCCGGTGATTGCGCCACCGGTGTCCTGGGCGGCGACGGGGCGGTTCAAGGCACTGCCGTCGGGGCGCGTCGTGGACAGCCACAACAGGCTGCCCAACGGAATCACCTTGCGGTCCACCGCCACGCTGTAGCCGGCGGTCAGCGGCACGTTCAGCGAGCCTCGCGGGCCTTCGTTGCTGTCGGGGTTGCGGTTGAAAAACACGTAGCTGGGGTTGCTGCCCAGCAACTCCGGGATCCGCTTCGGGTTGGCCTTGGCCCAGGCGGCGATGGTACCCATGGTCACGTCTTCTTTCTTCAGCTCGCCCTGTTCCGCCAGCCAGCGGCCGATGGGCCGGTAAGGGTGGCCATTCTGGTCGGCATAGCCGATGCGCAACTGGCGGCCGTCATCGAGGCGAATCCGCCCCGAACCCTGGATTTGCAGGAATTGCAGGTTCATCGGGTCTGTCAGCCAGGCGATCACCGGCGCCTTCACGCCCTGGGTTTCGATGGTGGCGGCGTCGTCGTAGGGCTTGAGCACGCGACCTTCGAGACGTCCGCGCAGGCGCTTACCCTTGAGTTCGGGGTAGATGCTGTCCAGGGCCACGATGATCATGTCGTCGGGCACGCCGTACACCGGGATGTTCGCGCTGGCGGTCTGGGTGAGGCTGCCGGGGTAGACCGGCTCGTAATAGCCGGTGATCAGGCCGTTGGGGCTGTTGTCGCCCGAGCGCAGGCCATAGACGTCCAGGTTTTGCTTGAGGAAGTTGCGCACAGCCGTGGCGGTCTGCGGCACCGTAGCCGCCGCCGCGCAGGTCGGGCCCCAATTCGCATCGGCCTTGAGCCGGGTACAGGCGCTGCGCCAGGAGGCGAAACCGGCCAACAGATCCTGGTCGGACACAGGCGGCAGCGCTTCCCATGGCGCGCTGGCATACGTGGCGAGGGCGTGGGTCTGGGGCGCTTCGGTTTTTTCGCCGCGGTTGCAGCCGGCCAGCACAGCGAGTAGCGGCAAGGTCAACGCCAGGCCCAGGTGCCAGGTCTTGGAGCGACTGTTCATGAAGATTTCCCTTGCAGTCATTCAAACGCTGTCAGGCGCGTGAACAACCCGTATTGTTGATGGGGCCATTGGTCTTTACCGATGACGCGAGGATACTAACCGCCGTTTCCTGTCCCGAGGCCAAGATGTTTGTAAAACGATTTTCCATGGTCATGCTGGCCTGCCTGCTGTTGTCCGCTTGTGGCGGCGTCGATCCCAACTCTCCCTTGGGCCAGCGCAAGGCGATTTTCAAACAGATGCTCAAGACCAACGAAGAACTGGGCGGCATGCTGCGTGGTCGGGTCCCGTTCGACGGCACGCGTTTCGCCGAGGGCGCGGTGCAGCTCGATCGACTGTCCCATGAGCCGTGGAAGCACTTCCCGCCAGTGCGCGAGCAAGACCACACCAGCGCCCGGGATGAGGTCTGGCAGAAACAGGCACGTTTCCAGGAACTGGCCCGCAACCTTGAGGTGGCGACCGGCGAATTGGTGACGGTCAGCCAGGTCCAGCCCTACAAGGCCAGCAACCTGGGGCCGGCGGTGCAGAAGGTCGAAGATGCGTGCAGTGCCTGCCATAAGGAATTTCGCGATCATTGAAATAGAGCAGCTTCGAGTGGCCAGCCACAAGCGGCAAGTAAAAGGCTAGCGGTTCGCCATAACTTGACGCCTTTAGCTTGAAACTTGCCGCTTATTTGTCCAGCTCATCCACGGCTTCCTGCAACTCCTTGCGGGAGGTCGCCAGCTTGTCCTTGCGTTTGTTGATCCGCTCGGCGTCGCCTTTCTTCATGGCTTTTTCCAGGTCGGCCTGGCGTCGGCTGACTTCGTGCTTGGCCTCGAGCACCTTGTTTTCACGCTCCTTGCGCAAGGACGCGTCGGTGCAATGGGTGGTGACCTCGCTCAGCGCCGTCTCCAGGCCGGCTTGCTGATCCTGGTTGCCACGGGACTTGGCCAGTTCGATCTGGTTGATGATGCCCTGGCGCTTGGCCGCGCAGCCGGTGAGCTCCGGGGCTTGCTCGTCCGCCATCAGCGGCGTGGCCATGGCGCTGCACAGGACCAGCAGGGCGGCGGGGGACAGGAAATTCATAGCAACTCCGTAATTAAATCGCGAGCGGTCGGTTCAGATGCGCAGTTGGAGCCCCCAGGGGCCCCTTGGGTTCAACCACACGGGTACGGATCAGAACCCGTCGACTCCGGCGGCGCGTAACACGTCACTCAAGGCTTGCACCTGAGGGTCGCCAAAAAACGCGCTCAATTGCGCGGCGCGCCCCGGTCCAATACCCGTTTCGGCTTGCCATTGTTCGGTGCTGCGCTCGGCCAGCGCCTGCCAGGGGCCTTCCAGCCGTGCCTCGCCAACGGGCGGTAGGCCGAGGGCCTTGAGCCATTGCCGAAAAGGCCGCTGCCGGGCGCCATGCAGACTGGCGAGCAGGCGGGTGCTGCTGCGTTCGCCGAAGCCGGTCATGTTAGCAAGCTCGGCGGCATCGAGGGTCATCCAATCCAGCAATCCGTCGAGTCGACCGGCCGCCAGGAGTTTTTCCCAGGTGCCGGGGCCGACGTGGGGCAGGGCGAGCCCCTGCTTGCCGCTGAGCCAGTTCAGGCGTGCGAGGAATTGGCTTTCGCAGCCGGGCGTCGGTTGCCAGCAGCTCAACGGGTGATAATCGGTTGCCACCGGTACGTCGATGGCGTCACGCATGGCGCCGCGCAGCACGACGTCGTCGAGACGCGGAATCGTCAACCCGGCCAGGCTGATGGCGACTCGGTCGCCGGGCCGGATGTCCAATGCTTCCCAGCGCTTGAGGGAGCTGACACTCACCCGGCGGATGAGCCGGTCGTCGAGCAGGGTCGGTTCAAGTTCCAGCAGCGGTGTGATCCGCCCGGTGCGCCCGATCTTGAAGCGCACTTTGCGTACTTCGGCCAGCGCCTGGGCGTGGGGGTACTTCCAGGCCACGCTCCAGAACGGTGCCCGGGCCTGCCAGCGGTCGGCGGGTGGACGGCGGCTCTGGCGCAGGACGATCCCATCGCTGGCAAACGGCAGTGGCGTGCGATACCAGTGATCGCGCCAATGCTCGGCGTCGGCCAGGGTGTGGACAGGCTGGTTGTATGTGAGGGTGTCGGCAAAACCCAGCTTGCCCAAGGCCGTCATCCGTTCGGTCAGGGTGTCGGGCCCTTCTGGCCAGTCCCAGGCAAACAGACCGATCCCCGCCGCCTCCTGCGCCGTCAAATGCTGGCGCGCCATCAGTCCCGCCACCGTCCCGCGGGCGTTGAGGCTGCCGCTTTGTGCCTGGACGTGGGCATTCAGGCGCCAATACAACTCGCCCTGAACTCGCACGTCCGAACGTTGCTGCAAGTGCTGGGGGATGGCGCCGATCTTTCGCGCGTTCGCAGTCCAGTCGTGTCCCTGTACGCCATCGCCGCGGCTGATCGCCTGGTGCAGCCGGCCCTTGCGGTAGATCAGCGTAACGGCTACGCCATCGACTTTCGGCTGGGCCCAGACGTCTTCTCGATCCTGCAGCCAGGCTTGCACGGCGTCGGCATCCTTGAGTTTGTCCAAGCCGGTGTGGGCCACCGGGTGCGCGACCTTTCCACCAGCCGTGCGCAATGGGCTCGCGGGCTTCTCCAGGCCCAGGCATTTGCGCCATTGCTCCAGTTGCTCGCGGGCCTGGTCGTACAGTTCATCGGCGACCTCTGCGCGCCCCTCGCGGTGATAGCTGTCGTCCCAGCTGTCGATTTGTTGCTGCACGGCGGCCACCTCGGCCTGGGCGCGTTCCTCGGGCCAGGTTGGGCAGGGCACCGCAGTGACGGGTAGGGTGGTGAATAGAAGACCGATGAATACAAATGCGGGCAGTGGCATCGAGGCATCCTTGCTCGTTGAGTGACTTGAAGGCTAGTCACTGTCGCGCGCACTGGGCGGTCGAGAGCGTTACCGGGTTTTACCCGCCTGATTGCCCTGGCGGCATACAAAGCGCCGGGCATGAAAAAGCCCCTGGCAACCGGGTCGCCAGGGGCTTTTTCATGTCACGCGGGTATTACAGGCCGGCAGCGGCGCGCAGGGCATCGGCGCGGTCGGTTTTTTCCCAGGTGAAGGTGGTGAAGGTATCGTCACCGACGGTACGGGTCTGCGGCGTGCGGCCGAAGTGGCCGTAGGCGGCGGTTTCCTGGTACATCGGGTGCAGCAGGTCGAGCATGGTGGTGATGGCGTAAGGACGCAGGTCGAACACTTCACGCACCAGCTTGATGATCTTGTCGTCGCCGATCTTGCCGGTGCCGAAGGTGTTCAGCGAGATCGACGTTGGCTGGGCGACGCCGATGGCGTAGGAAACCTGGATCTCGCAACGCTCGGCCAGGCCGGCGGCCACGATGTTCTTGGCGACGTAGCGACCGGCGTAGGCGGCCGAACGGTCGACCTTGGATGGATCCTTGCCGGAAAACGCGCCGCCGCCGTGACGGGCCATGCCGCCGTAGCTGTCGACGATGATCTTGCGACCGGTCAGGCCGCAGTCACCCACCGGGCCACCGATGATGAAGTTGCCGGTCGGGTTGATGTGGAACTGGGTGTCCTTGGACAGCAGCTCGGCAGGCAATACGTGCTTGACGATCAGCTCCATCACGCCTTCGCGCAGATCTTTGTAGGACACTTCAGGGTTGTGCTGGGTCGACAGCACGATGGCGTCGATACCCACTACCTTGCCATTTTCATAACGGCAGGTGACCTGGGACTTGGCGTCCGGACGCAACCACGGCAGCAGGCCGGATTTGCGGGCTTCGGCCTGACGCTGGACCAACTGGTGGGAGAAGGTGATCGGGGCTGGCATCAGCACGTCGGTTTCGTTGCTGGCGTAGCCGAACATCAGGCCCTGGTCGCCGGCGCCCTGGTCTTCCGGCTTGCTGCGGTCAACGCCTTGGGCGATGTCTACCGATTGCTTGCCGATGATGTTCATCACGCCGCAGGTAGCGCCGTCGAAGCCGACGTCGGAACTGTTGTAGCCGATGCCCAGGATCACGTCACGGACGATCTGTTCCAGGTCGACCCAGGCCGAGGTGGTGACTTCGCCGGCGATGATCGCCACGCCCGTTTTCACCAGCGTCTCGCACGCCACGCGGGCGAATTTGTCTTCCGCGATGATGGCGTCCAGCACGGCATCGGAAATCTGGTCGGCGATTTTGTCCGGATGCCCTTCAGACACGGACTCGGAGGTGAAAAGGGAGTATTCGCTCATCTCGATGTTTTCCTACAAGTTACCGTTGGTGAGTGTCGCCAGTCGGTCGCTGGAAGTGGCGAACCTGGATCTGGAAACCATTGCGTAAGCCCACATAGAGGCTTTCCCCGGGCACAAGGCCCGCAGCGGAGGCCCAACGGGCCAGGTCATCCTGTTCAAACCCCAGCCAGAGATCTCCGCAGGCCTCCCTGGCCCAGCTCTGGTTGTGGCTGCATAACTCGGTTACCAGCAGACTGCCGCCCGTTTGCACCAGGCTGGCCAAGTGCTTGAGGGCATCGGCCGGTGCGGCGAAGTGGTGGAGCACCATGTTCAATACCACGCAGTCGGCCTGCTGGTTGAGGCCATCCAGGGCATCGGCCAGTTGCAGGCTGACGTTAGCCAGGTTTTCCCGCTCGCACACCTGGCGCGCCAGTTCGAGCATGGCCGGGCTGTTGTCCAGCGCCGTGACCTGGTTAAAACGCCGCGCCAGTTCCGGCAGGAACGCGCCGTCGCCAGGGCCGACTTCGATCGCGCTGGCCGTGGGCTCGAAGCCGAGCTTGTCCAGCAGCGCCACCACGCTTTCGCGGTATTGCGGCAGACCGGCGATCAGGTCTTGCTGGGCGCGGAATTTTTCGGCCACACGGGCGAAGAAGTCCTGGCTGGCGGCGGCCCGTTGCTTGTGGACCTGTGCGATGCGTGCCTGCACGTCCGTCGGCAACTGCAGCGCGTCCACTTCGTCCAGCAGCGCGGCGTGCAGCTTGCCGCCCAGAAGATCGGTGTGGGGCAGGGCGCGGCGATAGAAAATGGCGTTGCCTTCGCGGCGGGTGGCCACCAGGTCGGCCTGGGCCAGGACCTTGAGGTGGTGGCTCATGCCGGACTGGCCGATGCCGAAGATCTGCGCCAGTTCCAGCACGCCGAACGAGTCGTTCGCCAGGGCGCGCAATACATTGAGCCGCAACGGATCGCCGCCGGCCTTGCAAAGGGCCGCCAGCTCATCGCAATCGTCGTGGCGAATGGAAGGCACGTGTAAGTTCATAAGGCGGCAGTCTAGTGAGGGGGGCGGTGCATCGCAAGGTCAATATCAAAAAGTTTTGATATTGCTTGATAAATGGCACTTCCCGCCGCGTGCCGGACTCTACAATCCATCAGCGGAAAGGTTTCACCTGGCGAATGAGACTTTATCCACCGGAAAAACGCCTGCCGATGACTATCTGTCATTGCCCCGGGGCGGGTGGGTGAGGGAAAATGCTCGCCTTTTTCAGTTTCGTTTTATTCATTCTCGATTCAATTCCCGCAGGAGATCAGCGATGCCCAGCCGTCGTGAGCGAGCCAATGCCATTCGTGCCCTCAGCATGGATGCCGTGCAGAAAGCCAACAGCGGCCATCCCGGTGCCCCTATGGGTATGGCGGATATCGCCGAGGTGCTTTGGCGCGACTACCTCAAGCACAGCCCGAGCAATCCATCGTTCGCCGACCGTGACCGCTTCGTGCTGTCCAACGGCCACGGCTCGATGTTGATCTACTCGCTGCTGCACCTGACCGGCTATGACCTGTCGATCGATGACCTGAAGAACTTCCGCCAGTTGCACAGCCGCACCCCGGGCCACCCGGAATACGGCTACACCCCAGGCGTGGAAACCACCACCGGCCCGCTGGGCCAGGGCCTGGCCAACGCCGTGGGCTTCGCCCTCGCGGAAAAAGTCCTGGCGGCGCAGTTCAACCGTCCCGGCCATAACGTGGTCGATCACCACACCTACGTGTTCCTGGGTGATGGCTGCATGATGGAAGGTATTTCCCACGAAGTCGCCTCCCTGGCCGGCACCTTGGGCCTGGACAAGCTGATCGCCTTCTACGACGACAACGGGATCTCCATCGACGGTGAAGTCGAAGGCTGGTTCACCGACGACACCCCCAAGCGTTTCGAAGCCTACAACTGGCTGGTGATCCGCAACGTCGACGGTCATGACCCGGAAGAGATCAAGACCGCCATCGAAACCGCTCGCAAAAGTGCCCAGCCGACCCTGATCTGCTGCAAGACCACCATCGGCTTCGGCTCGCCGAACAAGCAGGGCAAGGAAGACTGCCACGGCGCTCCCCTGGGCGCCGAGGAAATCGCCCTGACCCGCGCGGCGCTGAAGTGGAACCATGGCCCGTTCGAAATCCCGGCCGACATCTATGCCGAGTGGGACGCCAAGGAAAAAGGCCGCGCCGTCGAAGCCGATTGGGACCAGCGTTTCGCGGCCTACAGCGCCGAATTCCCTGAGTTGGCCAATGAGCTGGTGCGTCGCCTCAGCGGCGAGCTGCCGGCCGACTTCGCCGCCAAGGCCTCGGCGTACATCGCCGAAGTCGCGGCCAAGGGCGAGACCATCGCCAGCCGCAAGGCCAGCCAGAACACCCTCAATGCCTTTGGCCCGCTGCTGCCCGAACTGCTGGGCGGTTCGGCCGACCTGGCCGGTTCCAACCTGACCCTGTGGAAAGGCTGCAAGGGTGTCAGCGCCGAAGACGCCAGCGGCAACTACATGTACTACGGTGTTCGTGAATTCGGCATGAGCGCCATCATGAACGGCGTGGCGCTGCACGGTGGTCTGGTGCCTTACGGCGCGACCTTCCTGATGTTCATGGAATACGCCCGCAATGCCGTGCGCATGTCGGCCCTGATGAAGAAACGCGTGCTCTACGTGTTCACCCACGACTCCATCGGCTTGGGCGAAGACGGCCCGACTCACCAGCCGATCGAGCAACTGGCCAGCCTGCGCTGCACGCCGAACCTGGATACCTGGCGCCCTTGCGACGCCGTGGAGTCGGCGGTGGCCTGGAAGTACGCGATCGAGCGTAACGACGGCCCATCGGCGCTGATCTTCTCCCGTCAGAACCTGCAACACCAAGTGCGCGAAGCCGGCCAGATCGACGACATCGCTCGCGGTGGCTACGTGCTCAAGGACTGCATCGGCGAGCCGGAACTGATCCTGATCGCCACCGGCTCCGAAGTTGGCCTGGCCGTCCAGGCCTACGACAAGCTGACCGCGCAGGGTCGCAACGTACGCGTGGTGTCGATGCCGTGCACCAGCGTGTTTGACGCCCAGGACGCCGGCTACAAGCAGGCGGTACTGCCGCTGCAGGTCAGCGCCCGGATCGCCATCGAGGCAGCTCACGCCGATTACTGGTACAAGTACGTCGGCCTGGAAGGTCGCGTGATCGGCATGACCACCTACGGCGAATCGGCGCCTGCGCCGGCGCTGTTCGAGGAGTTCGGCTTCACCCTGGACAACATCCTGGGCCAGGCTGAAGAGTTGCTGGAAGACTGATCCGCAAAGATGTCGCCTGGGCCGGCGCCTTCGCGAGCAAGCCCGCTCCCACAGAGGATTACCTTCTCATGTGGGAGCGGGCTTGCTCGCGAAGACGGTGTTCCAGGCGACAGTGGATTGAAGGTCCAATACGGTAATAGAGACCCCCATGCCCCAACCGCGTCCCTACAAAGTTGCACTCAACGGCTACGGCCGGATTGGTCGTTGCGTCTTGCGTGCGTTGTTCGAGCGAGGGGCGAAGGCCGGGTTTGAAATTGTCGCGATCAACGATCTGGCCGACATGGCCAGTATCGAATACCTGACACGCTTTGACTCCACCCACGGCCGGTTCCCGGGCGAAGTGCGGGTCGAGGGCGATTGTCTGCATATCAATGGTGACTGCGTGAAGGTCCTGCGCAGTGCCACCCCCGAAGGCATCGACTGGGCGTCCCTGGGCGTCGACCTGGTGCTCGAATGTTCCGGCGCCTACCACACCCGCGAAGACGGCCAGCGTTTTCTCGCGGCCGGCGCGCCCCGCGTGCTGTTCTCCCAACCGATGGCCAGCGAAGCGGATGTGGACGCGACCATCGTCTACGGCGTGAACCAGGATTGCCTGGCGGGCGACGAACTGCTGGTGTCCAACGCGTCCTGCACCACCAACTGCGGCGTGCCGCTGTTGCGCCTGCTGGACCAGGCCATCGGCCTGGAATACGTGTCGATCACCACCATCCACTCGGCGATGAACGATCAGCCGGTGATCGACGCCTATCACCACGAAGACCTGCGCCGCACCCGTTCGGCGTTCCAGTCGGTGATTCCGGTGTCCACTGGTCTGGCGCGCGGCATCGAACGGCTGCTGCCGGAACTTGCGGGGCGAATTCAGGCCAAAGCCGTGCGGGTGCCGACGGTCAACGTGTCCTGCCTCGATATCACGATGCAGACCGTGAGCGATACCGACGCCACCGAGGTCAACCGGATCCTGCGCGAAGCCGCCACCAGCGGCCCGCTCAAAGGCCTTCTGGCCTACACCGAATTGCCTCATGCCAGCTGTGATTTTAACCATGACCCCCATTCGGCCATCGTCGATGCCAGCCAGACCCGTGTTTCCGGGCCGCGGCTCGTGAACATCCTGGCCTGGTTCGACAACGAATGGGGTTTTGCCAACCGAATGCTCGACGTTGCTGAACATTACCTGCAAGCAGCGACGGCGCATTCTGGCCCGCTCAGTGCTTCCAACAAACCTGCTCTCTAAACAGTTACCCAGGAATTGCGACCCATGACCGTGTTGAAGATGTCCGACCTCGATCTGCAAGGTAAGCGTGTACTGATTCGCGAAGACCTCAACGTCCCCGTCAAGGACGGTGTTGTCACCAGCGACGCACGTATCCTGGCTTCGCTGCCGACCATCAAGCTGGCCCTGGAAAAAGGCGCGGCCGTGATGGTCTGCTCCCACCTGGGCCGCCCGACCGAAGGCGAGTTCTCGGCCGAAAACAGCCTCAAGCCCGTGGCCGACTACCTGAGCCGTGCCCTGGGTCGTGAGGTGCCTCTGGTGGTTGACTACCTGGGCGGCGTGGACGTGAAGGCCGGCGATGTCGTGCTGTTTGAAAACGTACGCTTCAACAAGGGCGAGAAAAAGAACGCCGATGAACTGGCCCAGCAATACGCCGCCCTGTGCGACGTATTCGTGATGGACGCGTTCGGCACCGCCCACCGCGCCGAGGGCTCGACCCATGGCGTGGCGAAGTTCGCCAAGGTCGCCGCCGCCGGCCCGCTGCTGGCCGCCGAACTGGACGCGCTGGGCAAGGCACTGGGCTCCCCGGCCCAGCCGATGGCGGCCATCGTCGCCGGCTCCAAGGTGTCGACCAAGCTCGATGTGCTCAACAGCCTGAGCCAGGTCTGCAACCAACTGATCGTAGGTGGCGGCATCGCCAACACCTTCCTCGCGGCGGCCGGTCATCCGGTCGGCAAGTCCCTGTATGAACCGGACCTGCTGGACACGGCCCGGGACATCGCCGCCAAGGTCAGCGTGCCGTTGCCGGTGGACGTGGTGGTGGCCAAGGAGTTCGCCGAAAGCGCTGCCGCGACCGTGAAGCTGATCGCCGACGTGGCCGAAGACGACATGATCCTCGACATCGGCCCGCAAACCGCGGCCAACTTCGCCGAACTGTTGAAATCGTCCCAGACGATCCTGTGGAACGGCCCGGTGGGCGTGTTCGAGTTCGACCAGTTCGGCAACGGCACCAAGGTGCTGGCCCAGGCGATCGCCGAGAGCGCGGCCTTTTCCATCGCGGGCGGCGGCGACACCCTGGCGGCCATCGATAAATATGGCGTGGCCGAGCAGATCTCCTACATTTCTACCGGGGGTGGCGCGTTCCTCGAATTCGTCGAGGGCAAAGTGCTGCCGGCCGTGGAAGTCCTGGAAAGCCGGGCCAAGGCCTGAGGCTGCGTTGACCAGGCAAAGGAGTGTTCTGATGGTCAAGACGTTCACGTTGCTGCTGGCGGCGACGCTGTTGGCGGCCTGCTCCGGCAGTCCGAAGGCCACGCCCCCGGAAACCGGGACGCCGGCGCCTGAGGAAGGCTGCTACCAGGCCGACTGGCAGGCCGAGACCAATCCGGTGCTGAACAAGCGTTCCGGACCCGACGGCCTGGACAAATACGAGACGCAAACCCCGGCCAAGGAACATGGTTGTCCTTGACGGGTCTGACTCTTAACTCATGGCTGGCGGCGTGCGCCGTCAGTCGAGGAACACGGATGAAAGGCTTGATCGCCGTTGCGGCGTTGGCAGTGCTGGCCGGTTGTGCGCAGTTGGGTTTTTCGGGCGGGGCCGCGCCTGCTACGGGTTGGACGACCTGGACCTGTGACAGCGAGGCCAAGGTGCTCTGGCGCTACACCGATGCCGCCCATCAGGAAGTCGACGTGCGCCTTGGCGGTGCCGAGCAGGTCTACCACCTGAAGCAGGAGCCGGGCGCCTCAGGCTCGCTGTACAGCGATGACATGCTGGCGTTTCACGTCAAGGGTGAGGAAGGCTTGGTGTATTGGGTCGCCACCAATGACTTGATTGGGCGTGGCTGCAAGGCCGATTGATTCACAGAGATCCAGTGTGGGAGCGGGCTTGCTCGCGAATGCAGTGGATCAGATTGCATTTTAGTTGGATGTGAAACCGCATTCGCGAGCAAGCCCGCTCCCACAAGGGGCCGCTGCAGTTTCGAGCATTTGCTTCACCAAACATCCAGGCCAGGGCCAAGCCCCGACCTGCAATGACTTGAATAGCCGCCGCCGCTCCGGCAGGCTGGCACGATTAACGACCCTCGACCGGGAGAGAGACACACATGGCACTTATCAGCATGCGTCAGATGCTGGACCACGCAGCCGAGTTCGGCTACGGCGTCCCAGCCTTTAACGTCAACAACCTTGAGCAGATGCGCGCCATCATGGAAGCCGCTGACAAGACTGACTCCCCGGTGATCGTCCAGGCTTCGGCCGGCGCGCGTAAATACGCCGGTGCACCGTTCCTGCGTCACCTGATCCTGGCCGCCATCGAAGAATTCCCGCATATCCCGGTGTGCATGCACCAGGACCACGGCACCAGCCCAGACGTCTGCCAGCGCTCCATCCAATTGGGTTTCAGCTCGGTGATGATGGACGGCTCCCTCGGCGAAGACGGCAAGACCCCGACCGACTACGAATACAACGTGCGCGTTACCCAGCAAACCGTCGCCATGGCCCACGCTTGCGGCGTTTCGGTGGAAGGTGAGCTGGGTTGCCTGGGTTCGCTGGAAACCGGCATGGCCGGTGAAGAAGACGGCATCGGCGCCGAAGGCATGCTGGATCACAGCCAGATGCTGACCGATCCGGAAGAAGCCGCTGATTTCGTCAAGAAGACCCAGGTCGACGCCCTGGCGATCGCCATCGGCACCAGCCACGGCGCCTACAAGTTCACCAAGCCGCCTACCGGCGACGTGCTGGCCATCGACCGCATCAAGGAAATCCACAAGCGCATCCCCAACACCCACCTGGTGATGCACGGTTCGTCCTCGGTGCCTCAGGAATGGCTGGCGATCATCAACCAGTACGGCGGTGACATCAAGGAAACCTACGGCGTGCCGGTTGAGGAAATCGTCGAAGGCATCAAGTACGGCGTGCGCAAGGTCAACATCGACACCGACCTGCGCCTGGCGTCCACCGGTGCCATGCGCCGCTTGATGGCGACCAATCCCAGCGAGTTCGACCCGCGCAAGTTCTTCGGCGCCACCGTGACGGCCATGCGTGACGTTTGCATTGCGCGGTATGAGGCGTTTGGTACGGCGGGTAATGCTTCGAAGATCAAACCGATTTCGCTGGAGGCCATGTACCAGCGCTATTTGAAGGGTGAGTTGAACGCCAAGGTCAACTGAGTCTTTTGCTTTCGGAAAAACCCGCATTTTTGCGGGTTTTTTTTATGGGTGGGGTTTTGTGGGCATATCCATTGCTGCGGTAACGGCTACTTAGGGTTCCGCTCTTACAGCGGGTTACTTTTGGAAAGGCGCCAAAAGTAACCAAAAGCGCCTTGCCCCACCACTCGGCACCTCGCCTAGGCTCGGTGTGCCCGAACGCAGGCGTGGTTAACGGGGCCCCCAGATCAAAAGCTCGCCGAAGCGGCCTTAAAGCCGATCTGGCTCTTGCGGTCGTACATTCATAAGGTCTGTAGGGCTAAGGCTGTGGGAGCAAAGCTTGCTCGCGAGGCGGCCTAATAGCCGGCCTGACTCTTTCGGCAATACCCGATCCAATTGTGGGAGCGGGCTTGCCCGCGAAGGCGTCGGTACATACAGAATCCATTCAACGCCCTCATTGCGTTCATGGCCAATGCACGCCTCGTGCCAGCAGTTGTTGAGGGCATTCTCTTGGATGACTTCTGGTGGTTTGGAGCAACCTTATATTCGGAAACTGTCTGTGCAGCTGTCGATCCTGACAGTAGCTGCCACTGCAAACCCTGGGTGACACTTTAAGCACGACCGTTAAAGCGACGCCGTGCACCATCAGAAGTCGGATCGTAAGTGCGAGTTTGAGCAGATCTGTCCGGGACGTCATCAAGAGGCTGCTAACTCAGGAGAGTATGACCATGAACCAGAGCGTACCTTTGCACCCAGGCAGTCCTTATGAAGCTTTTGCTGACCGAGGTGCACTGGTTTTTCCGCCCCCCTCCGGTGTTGAGACCGAACGTTTTCCCGGTTCGGTCGTCCAGCTGCCGGATGGAAAAATATTCGCAGCATTCATGGCGCCGGGCCTGCAACTGGAGCTGTGGCGCTTTACAGCGGATGGCAAGCCCGATCAAAGCTATGGCAATGGTGGCGGCCTGCAAATGCCTGATTCGGGGTTCTTCAGTGTGACAGATGTTGCGATTCTGGCGGAGGGTAAAGTTCTGGTCTACGGATTGGGGCGAGAGCAGACAACCGTGCGCCTGATGTGCGTCACTTCGGAAGGTGTGCTTGAGCCTGATTTTGGCGACGGTGGCTTCGCTTGGGCACCGGTACCTATCGGTATGCTCACGACCGCCAGGATTGCCCTTCTGCCTGATGGTCGGGTGATCGGCGCTGGTCATGGTCCATACTCGAGTGGAGCATCCTGGCTCATGCGCTTCACGGTTGATGGCGAAATCGATCATTCATTCGGTGAATTGGGCGTCGTGCTTCTGGCGCCTGTAGGGCTGCGCGGGCCTCTAGTTGTCTTGCACAGTGGGCACATTCTTGCTACGGGCGTCATCAATGGGGAAAGCGCATTGGTCGCCAAGTACCGACTCGATGGATGCCTGGAACCGGCATTCGGAAGTGGAGGATACGTGACTTTCGTACCCGTTGACGGGCGCCCGGCGATGCTGCAGGCCCTTGCGTTGCAGTCCGACGGAAAACTGGTAGCGGTTGGAGGAATCGGCATTGAAGGAGCGCATACCACTGATGCAGTCGTCTTGCGCCTCAACAGTGACGGGAGCTTCGATAACACGTTCAACGGCGGGCAACCGCTTGTGGCAATAGAGCTGGGCATCGACAGTGGGGATGCAAAGGCTGTCGCCATCCAAACCGATGGCAAGATCGTGGTGGGCGGACAAACCGCGGGGCTAGAGCAGGGAGTGCTTTTTCGTTTGGAACGTAGCGGTGCCCTTGACCATAGCTTTGGCTTTCCAAGCTTTGATGGAAGCCCTGAATACATGGGCTGGACGCACACGGTCGACGCTGGTTTCTTTGAGCAAGTCAGTCGCTTGGCGCTTACCTCGGACGGCAATCTTCTGGTGCTAGGAGCCACTCGGTTACACGTAGAATTGCCGTTCGAGCGCCAGTACATCTCTAAATATTGGCTTTAAGACAGGAGAGGGCCCCCCCCCGTGGCGAGGGAGCTTGCCCCCGCTTGGTGGCGCAGCCGCTGCAAAGCCTGGACATGCGCTGGGTCTGACGAAAAGCGAGGGCCGCTTCGCGACCCGGCGGGAGCAAGCTCCCTCGCCACGAAGTGTCAATGCCTACGAGGTTTTAGGAGCAGAAAGTCTCAGGTGTTGTGATCGATATCCAGCTTGCTGAACGTCACTTTCCCGCCTTCGCTGGTATAGCCGGTGTTGTCCTGCACATACACGCCTGCCTTGAAATACAGCGGCCTGACTCGCCAGGTTGCGCTGATGGTGGTGTACCAGCTGCGGCCCGCCGCGGTGATGCCCAGGTCGCCGGTGCGGTCAAGGTGAATGCGGTAGGAGAAGGCGCGGCCAAGCTTTATACCAGTGGCGACGGTGATGACCCGGGCATCTTTGTCGTCGGGGCGCATCCGGACCTTGGCGACGATGTCACCGCTGTCGGTAGCCTCTTTGTACTGGTATTCCAGTTTCACCATGGGCTTGTTGCTGTCCTTGGTATGGATCTGACCGATGACCACTTTGCCGCTGCTGGGCACCTGGTTCACGGTCAGGGTGGCATTCAAGAAGTTATCGGCGTCGGGGTATAGCCAATTACGCAAGGTGCCGTCTTTATAGGTTTCCCTCAGCTCGCTGCGCGGGTAGATGGCGTTTTCGGTCTTGGCGCCGGTGACCGGCGCCCAGAAGTAGACGGTACTGCCGTCGGAGTTGAAGTATTTGTTCTTGAACCCGTCCACCAGGCGTGGGGTTTCGATGGTTTTCGGCGGGCTGCCTTCAGGGATGCTCAAGTTCCACGTTGCAAGATCGACCATGCTCGGATCCTTTCTGTACAAAAGAAATGATTTACGCCATAGCCGGAGGCTCTGTGACGCGCTTTTGAAGACACCGGTGGGCGTGCGCGACGGTAATTCTTCCTGTACGCGTTCGGCGGAGGGTTGGCGTCAACGGACCGTCAGAGTGGCATTTGCCGCTTTTGTGCCCGAACGGAATGACCGTTGGTCGATTAATCACAAAATGGTTGGAACGATGGCCAAGTGGTATCTGTCGCTTTCCACTTTTTGGCAGCTCTTGCTTGGAGAGGGGGCGTATCGACAGGCGTCCGCCCAAGCAGCGTTCCCTGCTGCTTCGGCGCCTGGAGGGGATCAGATCTTGTGATCGACAGCCAGCAGGCTGAAGGTCACTTTTCCGCCTTCGGTGGTGTAGCCGGTGTTGTCTTGCACGTAGACCCCCGCCTTGAAATACAGCGGCTTGTCTTTCCAGGTCGGGTCGATGGTGGTTCTCCAGTTGTAGCCCGCTGCGGTGATACCCAGCGCACCCTTCTGGTTGAGATGAATCTGGTAGGAGAACCGGCTGTCGAGCTTGACGCCGGTCGCAATGATGATGACCTGCCCTTCCTCGTCGTCAGGACGCATGCGGACCTTGGCGACGATGTTGCCGGTGGAGGTCTTCGTCTTGTACTGGTATTCGAGCTTCACCATGGGGCTGGTGCTGTCCTTGGTGTGGATCTGACCAATCACGATCTTGCCGGTACTGGGTACCTGGTTGACCATCAGGGTCGCCTTCAGCGAGTTATCCGCTGCCGAATACAGCCAGTTACGCAGGGTGCCGTCGCTGTAGGTTTCGCGCAGCTCGCTGCGCGGGTAGATCGCGTTGGCGGTCTTGGTGCCGGTCACCGGGGCCCAGAAGAATAGTGTGCCGGTTTCGGCGTTGAAGTATTCGTCCTTGAAACCTTGTGCCAATCGAGGGGTTTCGATGGTGATGGCCGGGCTGCCTTCAGGAATGCTCAAGTTCCAGGTGTTGAGATCGATCATGTTCGGATCCTGCGTAACGGTTCAATGTTGCACGCCGCATCAGGGAGGCTCTAGCCCAGGCCTTTGAGGCGTATCTATAAAAGTCAGGCAGGATGTTTTCGAGCGCTGCCCGGCGGATGGTTGACGTCAAATGTCCGTCGAAATCCGTCTTTGCAGGTTCTATGCCTGAGGAGGGTGACCGTTAGTCGGCTATTTCGGGCTTTGTCTGGATGATGGCGTGATGACACCTACTGCTTTTCAAAATCCCGGTCTAGAGTGAGATCTCAGTATTTGTCCGCTTTACTTTGTGAAAAACGGACGTGGCGCCTGATAAGAGAAGCAGCATGGAATGCGCGCAACCTACGCTTGGCGAAGACAACTCTGTCCTTTTGATTGTTGATGACTACCCCGAAAACCTGCTCAGCATGCGAGCGTTACTGCAGCGTCAGGATTGGCAGGTGATGACGGCGGCCTCGGGTGTCGAGGCCCTCAACCTGCTGCTCGAACACGACATCGATCTGGTGCTGCTGGATGTGCAGATGCCCGACATGGACGGTTTCGAGGTGGCGCGCCTGATGCGCGGTAGCCAACGCACGCGGCTCACGCCGATCATCTTCCTGACCGCCAACGAACAATCCCAGGACGCGGTGATCAAGGGTTATGCCAGTGGCGCCGTGGATTACCTGTTCAAGCCCTTCGACCCGCAGATTCTCAAGCCCAAGGTCCAGGCGTTGCTGGAGCATCAGCGCAATCGCCGAGCCTTGCAGCGCCTGAGCCAGGACCTGGAAGCGGCCCGGGCCTTCAACGCTTCGGTGCTGGATAACGCCGCCGAAGGGATCCTGGTGGTGGATGAGAGCGGCTGCATCCGCTTCGCCAATCCGTCCACCTGCCGACTGCTCAACGCGACGGCTGAGCAGTTGCAAGGGCTGCCGATGCTGGATTTCCTGCAAAAACCCCACATTCCCGATTGGGCCGATTCCGATATCTTCGCGGCCTATTGCCGTGGGCAGACCTTGCGCCTGCATGATGCCGTATTGCGCACGGCGCCGGGCCAGCAGGTGTCGGTGGCGTTGTCCTGTGCACCGCTGCCGGCAGAGCAGAAGGCCATGGTGGTGACACTGCAGGACATGTCGGTGGTGCGTCACCTGCACCAGCAACTCGAATACCAGGCGGTCACGGACCCGCTGACCGGCTTGCTCAACCGGCGAGGGTTCTACCAGACCGCGGAAAACCTGCTGATGCGCAGCGAGCGACTGGAAAGCAACTGGGTGCTGCTGTACCTGGACCTCGACGGCTTCAAGCGGGTCAATGACCTGCTCGGCCATGACGCCGGCGATCGGGTGCTGCGCTGGGTCTCGGAACAGTTGAAGGCGTGCCTGCGGCCCTTCGACATCCTTGCCCGCCTGGGGGGCGACGAGTTCACCGCGCTGCTGGACCTGGAGTTTCCGGAGCAGGCGGCCAAGATCGCCGAGAAGCTCATCGAGCGCGTCGCGATCTGCCAGCAGATCGAGGGCATGGACGTGGCGCTCGGGGCCAGCATCGGCATCGCGACGTACCCCGACTGCGGCGCCAACCTCGATGGCCTGCTGCGTGCCTCCGACATTGCCATGTACGAGGCCAAGCGCGCCGGTCGCCAGCAATACCGTTTTTACGATCACGAAATGAACGGTCGAGCCCGTTCACGGTTGATGCTCGAAGAAAGCGTGCGCTCGGCCATCGAGAACCGTGAGTTCAACCTGGTCTATCAACCCCAGGTCAGCATCGGCGACGGGCGCATCCGTGGCTTCGAGGCGTTACTGCGCTGGCAGCATCCGAGCGTCGGCGACGTGCCGCCCGGGCTGTTCCTGCCGTTGCTGGAGGAGGCGCGGTTGATCAGTCGACTGGGCAGTTGGATCTACCATCGCAGCGGCGCCCAGCGCAAAGTCTGGGAGCGCAGGTTCCCGGACGACCTGGTGCTGGGGGTGAGCCTGAGCAGCACCCAGTTCGGCATGCCCAACCTGGTGACCGAGCTGCGCCAGGTGCTGGAGCGCCATGCCTTGAAGCCCCGGCAACTGGAGGTCGAGGTGACGGAAGATGCGCTGGTGCGCAACCCCGACGAAACCCAGAAGCAACTGCGGCTGCTGCGTCACCTCGGGGTGCGGGTGGCGCTGGATGATTTCGGTTCGGGGCCGTGCTCGCTGGTGCACCTGCGCGACCTGGAGCTCGACACCCTCAAGCTCGACCGGCATCTGATCGCCCGCCTGCCCGGTTCGCCGCGGGATGCGGCACTGGCCGCGTCGGTGATCGAGTTGTGCCTGCAGCTGGGCTTGCGGGTGATTGCCGAAGGGGTGGAGACCGCCGAGCAGTACCAGTGGCTCAAGGCCCATGGCTGCGAGTTCGTGCAGGGCTTTCTGGTGGCGCGGCCATTGGTGGCCGACGACACCGATGCCTTTGCCGAGCCGTTCGACTGGAGCGCGATCAGGCACTGAATTCGCTACACTGGCGACCTCTCTCACACTGTTGCCGCCCGATGACCGCGCTCAAGTACCTCCAGGCCTATCCGCCCGCCCTGCAAGCTCAGGTGCAGCAACTGATCGCCCAGGATCGCCTGGGCGACTACCTGCAACAGCGCTATCCCGAACGGCATGCGATCCAGAGCGACAAGGCCCTGTATGGCTACGCGCTGGAGCTCAAGCAGCAGTACCTGCGTAATGCGCCGGCCATCGACAAGGTGCTGTTCGACAATCGCCTGGACCTGACCCACCGCGCCCTCGGCCTGCACACTACCGTTTCGCGGGTGCAGGGCGGCAAGCTCAAGGCCAAGAAGGAAATCCGCATCGCGGCGCTGTTCAAGGAGGCGGCGCCGGAGTTCCTGCGCATGATCGTCGTGCACGAGCTGGCGCACTTCAAGGAGTCGGATCACAACAAGGCGTTCTACCAGCTCTGCGAGCACATGCTGCCGGGCTATCACCAATTGGAATTCGACCTGCGGGTGTACCTGACCTGGCGGGACCTGCAACCTCACAAGGAATGATCGGATGGATGTCAGCAAGACCAAGACCAGCTTCTACCGGCGCATGTACGTGGCTTACCTGATCGACAGCGGCGTGGCCAGCAGCATTCCCGCGCTGACCGAGGTCACCGGGATGCCCCGGCGCACGGCCCAGGACACCGTGGCGGCGCTGGCGGACCTGGACATCGTCTGCGAGTTCGAGCAAGCGCAGGGCGCCCGCCATCATGCCGGCTCTTATCGGATTCGCGATTGGGGAGCGATCGACCGGCGGTGGATCGAGGAGAATCTGCAGCAGATCAAGACGGTGCTGCAATACCCCTGAAGAGGGTGGGTATCAGGGCTGACGCCTGCGTGGGCAAGCCCGCTCCCACAAGGGCGCATGCATTCCAATGTGGGAGCGGGCTTGCCCGCGAAGACGGCCTCAAGGCCTGTGCATGCCAATGTGTGGAATCCCATCCTCCAGGTATTCCACCCCCACCGCCTCGAACCCATACCGCCCGTAGTACCCCTGCAAATGCGCCTGGGCCGATAACGAGATCGACGTGCCGGGCCAATGCTTCTCGGCCTGCTTGAGGCCCTGCTCCATCAGCGTATGGCCCAGGCCCTTGCCCCGTGCCTGCGGCGCGATGATCACGCGGCCGATCACCACGTCGCTGTTCTGCGAGTGCGGGTCGAGCAGGCGAAGGTAGGCCACCAGGTGGTTGTCCTGCCAGGCCATCAGGTGGCAGGTGTCGCCTTCCAGGTCGAAGCCGTCGACGTCGGGATAGGCGCAGTTCTGCTCGACGACGAACACCTCGGCGCGCAATTTGAGGATGGCGTACAGCTGTTCCTTGCTCAGGTCACTGTGATGTTTGCAGACCCAGTCGATGTCCATTTTTTGAATTTCCTGAAAAACCTGCTGCCGATATTAAGCGGGCTGCCCCGGGAAGTCTCTTTCCTTGGGCAACTGGAAAAAACTGTGATAGAGGCCAAAATGCCATCATTGGCCTGTCGCGCTGTTGTCTTCTTTGTGTAATCTTCGACCCAGCCCTGCGCAGCGGTTTCAATGAGCTAATGTTAGGACCGGATATCTTAGGGATCGCCTTTGAGTTTCGGCTAAAAACAAACCGGGATTTGAACCCGTCAAGGATGTTGGCATGCCGCGATTGCATCGAGCTCTTGCTTTGGTCGGGTTGCTGTTGCTGAGCCATAACGCCTACGCACAAAAGTTGCGCCTGGTCGCCGATGGTTGGCCTCCTTTTACCGACGCCACGCTGGTCAACGGCGGCCTGGCGACCGATATCGTCAGCACGGCCCTGGCGCGGGCGGGGTATGCCACCGACTTCGAGCAGGTGCCCTGGGCCCGGGCCATGCTGGGCATCGGCGAGGGCCGCTACGATGTGTTGATCAACGCCTGGTACAGCGAGGAGCGCACCCGCATCGGCCAATTCTCGGCCGAGTACCTGCTCAACAGCGTGCGTTTCATCAAACGCAAGGACATCCCCATCGAATACGACGACTTGCAGCAACTGCACGTATATCCGATTGCCGTGGTGCGCGGTTATGCCTACTCCAAGGCATTCGATGAAGACCCGCAGATGCAGAAGGTTCCGGTCCACAGTTTCGCCATGGCAGTGCGCATGTTGGCCGCCGACCGGGTCAAACTGACCTTGGAAGATGAGTTCGTCGCCCGTTACTACCTGTCTCGCGAATCCGCCAAGGTGCGCAACGCCGTGGAGTTTTTGCCCAAGCCGTTGAGCGAGAACAGCCTGCACATCCTGGTCAGCCTGAAGAACCCGGAGCACGAGCAGATCGTGGCGGGGTTCGATCGTGAGATTGCGGCGATGAAGGCCGATGGGAGCTATGAGCGAATATTGAAGCAGCACGGGATGTGAGCAGTTTGCGTGCCTGCGCCGGCCTCATCGCGAGCAAGCTCGCTGCCACAGGGGAACGCATTCCAACGTGGGAGCGAGCTTGCTCGCGAAGGCGACCGTCTGGACACCACCGGGTCAGGCCTCACCCGTCTCCTTGATCAAATGCGCCGCCAACGTGCGCAATGGCCCCAACTGACGGCAGATCAACGCCAATTGCGTTTGCACCAGCCGCTGGCCTTCGTCGATCTCGTCGGGCATCTGCTCCAGGGCATTGGCCAGGGCTTCTTCTTCGTCACTTTGCACCGCAATCGGCTGTTTGCTCGCCAGGCCCTGGGCGATTTCATCGATGCTGGTCGCCAGCTTCACTCCCGCCCCGTCGATCAGGTCTTCGCGCACCTGCGCCGGCAGCTCGGTGCCCCGGTGGGCGCCCAGGCCCGAGAGGTAGCTGAGCAGGGTGTGGGACAGCACCAGGAAGCGGAAGCCCACATCGGCTTCCTTACGGAAATGCCCCGGCTCCATCAGCATGTTGGCCAGCGTGGTGGACAGTGCCGCGTCGGCGTTGTGGGCGTTGCGTCGGGCCAGGCGATAAGCCAGGTCATCACTTTTGCCGGCGGCGTACTGCTGCATGATCTGGCGCAGGTAGATGCTGTTGCAGGTCAGCGTATTGGCCAGCACCTTGTTTAGCCTCCGGCCTTGCCAGTCCGGCAGGAACAGGAACACCGCCAGCCCGGCGATCAGGCTGCCGAGCAAGGTGTCGAACAGGCGCGGCAGCAGCAGGCCATAGCCATCGCCCACCTGGTTGAAGCAGAACAGCACCATGATGGTGATCGCTGCCGTCGCCAGGGTGTAGCGGGTCGTGCGGTTGGTGAAGAACACCACCCCGGCGGCAATGGCGAAGCACGACTGCACCAGTGGGTTGGGGAACAGGTCGAACAATGCCCAGGCCACGGTCAGGCCGATGGCGGTGCCGATGATCCGCTGGCCGAGCTTGCGCCGGGTGGCGCCGTAGTTCGGCTGGCAGACGAACAACGTGGTGAGGATGATCCAGTAACCCTGGGACGGGTGGATCATGTGCACCACGGCGTAACCGACGCTCAAGGCCAGGGGCAGGCGCAGGGCATGGCGGAACAGCAGCGAGGTCGGCGTGAACTGGGTGCGCAAGCGTAGCCAGACGTCCTTGAGGTTGCGCGGCGAGCGGTCCAGCAGGCTGCTGTCGGTGGCATCGGCCAGGGCGTCGGGGTTGCTGGCGTCGCTGAGCAGGCGGTCCATGGTGGCCAGGTTCACCGACAATGCCCGCAGCGACCGCAGCAGACCGCGCCAGGCCGGATTGCTCTGGATCCGCAGGTGCTCCAGGGAGGCGTGCAGGTCGTTGAGGGCTTCGGCGAAGGTGTCGTCGTAGACGAACGGCTGGCGTAACTGGATCGATTCGGCCAGGGCCTGGCAAGCCTTGCCTTGCTGGCGCAGGAGGCGCTGGCAGCGGAACAGCACGTCGCTGTGGAAGAACGCCTCGGCCAGGGCGTTGTACGGGTAGTGAGACGAGCTGGCGCGCTCGTGGATGTCCTGGGCCAGGAAGTACAGCTTCAGGTAGCGGCTGACTTTCGACCCCGGCCGGCCGTTGCCAACGCGGTGCAGGATGATCTCCTTGGCGCTGTTGAGGGCGGCGACCACCCGACCGTTCTGCTGGGCCAGTTCCAGGCGTCGCGCTTCGATGTCCAGTTGGCGGATCGGTTCGAGCAGCGACGACTTGAGCTTCAGGTAGCGCCCCAGCTCGCGAAACAGCCGCGCCAGGCTCTGCTGCACCGGCTGGTTGGAAAACAGCGCGTGCCACAGCACCGAGAGCAGGCCGTACCACGCCGCGCCGGCGACCAATAGCGAGGGCTCGTGCCAGAAGTCGGTGACCGCGCCACCGCGTTGGTCCACGCCGATCACCGTATAGACCGACAGGATCAAGGTGGCCGAGGCAATCGCGCCGTAGCGTTCGCCCAGGGCACCGAGCATGGTCAGGCCGAAGCTCGCCAGGGCCAGGGCAATGATGAACAGGACGGGATAGGGGAACAGCAACTCCACCGACAGCGCCGCGACGCTGAAGCACACCAGGGTGACGACCAGCGCGTTGAGGCGCCCTTGCCAACTGTCGTCGGTCTCGGCCAGTGCACTGGCGATGATGCCCAGGAACAATGGGATCAGCAGGGCCATTTCATCGAGGTACCAGCATAGCCCCATGCTGCCGGTCAGGGCGATGAACACCCGCACGCTATAACTGAACTTATCCAACGCCCAAAGGCGACGCAGAGATTGGCTAAACGAGGTCGATGACATGAAGTGCACGGGCCTGACGGGCAATGACGCTAAATTGAGGCAGTAATGACGCCGACGCAATGGGGGCGATCACATCTGGCAGCAAAAAGTGTTCCGTCACGTGTGAATGCGCTTCCCAAAGCACCACTGGCCTCCTGTGGGAGCGGGCTTGCTCGCGAATGCGGTGTGTCAGTCAGCATCTGAATTGGCTGACACACCGCCTTTCGCGAGCAAGCTCGCTCCCACAGGATTTGTGCCCACATTTGAATCATGAATCAAACGTACTGCGCCGCCGCATAGCCCGAGGCCCAGGCCCATTGGAAGTTGAAGCCGCCCAGGTGCCCGGTGACGTCGAGCACTTCGCCGATGAAGTACAAGCCGGGGCTTTTCAGCGATTCCATGGTCTTGGACGAGACTTCCCGGGTGTCGACGCCGCCCAGGGTCACTTCGGCGGTGCGGTAGCCCTCGGTGCCGGCCGGGACAACGTTCCAGCTCGCCAGCTTCTCGGCGATGTCCGCCAGTTCGGCGTGGGTGTATTGCTTCATAGGCTTGGAGACAAACCAGGTGTCGGCCAGCAGGTTGGCCATCTTCTTGGTGAAGAGCTCGCCGAGCAGGGTCTTCAGTTCGCTGTTGGGGCGTTCGGCCTGCTGCTGTTGCAGCCACTGCGGCACGTCATGGTCGGGCAGCAGGTTGATCTGCACCGTGTCCCCTGGCGTCCAGAACGACGAAATCTGCAGGATCGCCGGGCCGCTCAGGCCGCGATGGGTGAACAGGATGTTCTCGTGAAAACTCTGCTCGTTGCAGCTCACCAGGCAGTCCACCGAGGTGCCGGAGAGCTCGCTGCACAGCGTCTTGAGTTGGTCGGTGATGGTGAAAGGCACCAGGCCGGCGCGGGTCGGCAGCAACTGGTGGCCGAACTGCCGGGCCACTTGATAGCCGAAGCCGGTGGCGCCGAGGGTCGGAATTGACAGCCCGCCGGTGGCGATCACCAGTGATTGGCAGCCGATGGCGCCGAGGGTGGTTTGCAACTGGTAGCCACCTTCGGTCTTGTCGATGTGCTCGATAGAGGTCTCCAGGTGCAGGCTGACGCCGGCCTGGTCGCACTCATCCAGCAGCATGGCGAGGATGTCGCTGGACTTGTTATCGCAGAACAACTGGCCGAGTTTCTTCTCGTGATAAGGCACGTTGTGCTTGGCCACCAGGGCGATGAAATCCCATTGGGTGTAGCGGGCCAGGGCAGATTTGCAGAAGTGCGGGTTCTGCGAGAGGAAGTTGGCCGGTTCGGTGTACAGGTTGGTGAAGTTGCAGCGCCCACCGCCGGACATGAGGATTTTCTTGCCGGCCTTGTTGGCGTGGTCCAGCAACATGACCTGGCGCCCTCGCGCGGCGGCGGTCAACGCGCACATCAGGCCTGCGGCGCCAGCGCCAATGATCACGACTTCGGTAGAGCGCAAAACGGTGTCCTCTGTATGTCTGGGAGCTGGCAGGAGTTTGCTCTTGTGGCGAGGGAGCTTGCTCCCGCTCGAGCGCGAAGCGGTCGCAAAATTAACGAACGCGAACTGTCTGGAGCACCGTGTTCATGGTTTTTTAGGGCTGCTGCGCAGCCCAGCGGGAGCAAGCTCCCTCGCCACAGGGTGAATCGATATCGGTCAGAGGATCCGCACCCGCAACGAGCGGCCCTTGATCTTGCCTTCATTCAGGCGCTTGAGGGCCTGCTTGGCGATGCCGCGTTCCACGGCCACGTAGGCCTGGAAGTCGAAAATCGCGATCTTGCCGACCTGGGCGCCAGGGATGCCGGCCTCGCCGGTCAGGGCGCCGAGGATGTCGCCGGGGCGGACCTTGTCCTTGCGGCCGGCGGCGATGCACAAGGTGCTCATGGCCGGCAGCAGCGGGCCGCCACCCTGGGGCTTGAGATTGTCCAGCTGGTCCCAGTTCAACGGCGCCTTCTGCAGCTGCTCGATGGCCTGGGCGCGGTGGGCTTCGGACGGTGCGACCAGGCTGATGGCGATCCCGGTTTCGCCGGCGCGACCGGTGCGGCCGACGCGGTGGATATGGATTTCCGAATCCCGGGCCAGTTCGACGTTGATCACCATGTCCAGCGCATCGATGTCCAGGCCACGGGCCGCCACGTCGGTGGCCACCAGCACCGAGGTGCTGCGGTTGGCGAACATCGCCAGCACCTGGTCACGGTCGCGCTGCTCCAGGTCGCCGTGCAGGCCGACCGCGGAAATGCCCTTGGACGTCAGATGGTCGACGGTTTCCTGGACCTGCTGCTTGGTGAAGCAGAACGCCACGCAGGACGCCGGGCGGAAATGCGCGAGCACCTTGACCACCGCGTCCATGCGTTCTTCTGGGGCGATCTCGTAGAAGCGCTGCTCGATCTGTGCATCGGAGTGCAGCGCCTCGGCTTTCACCTGCTGCGGGTCACGCATGAACCTGGACGACAATTGCTTGATGCCCACCGGGTAGGTGGCGGAGAACAGCAGCGTCTGGCGGCGTTCCGGGGTCTGCTGGATGATGTCCTCGATGGCGTCGTAGAAGCCCATGTCGAGCATGCGGTCGGCTTCGTCGAGGACCAGCGTGTTGAGGCCGTCGAGCACCAGCGAACCCTTGCGCAGGTGCTGCTGGATACGTCCCGGCGTGCCGACGATGATATGGGCGCCGTGTTCCAGGGAGGCGATCTGCGGGCCGAAGGACACGCCACCGCACAGGGTCAGGACTTTGATGTTGTCCTCGGCGCGGGCCAGGCGGCGGATTTCCTTGGCCACCTGGTCGGCCAGCTCGCGGGTCGGGCACATCACCAGCGCCTGGCAACCGAAGAAGCGCGGGTTGATCGGGTTCAGCAGGCCGATGCCGAAGGCCGCGGTCTTGCCGCTGCCGGTCTTGGCTTGGGCGATCAGGTCCATGCCCTTGAGGATCACCGGCAAGCTCTGCGCCTGGATCGGCGTCATCTGGGCATAACCGAGTGATTCGAGGTTAGCCAGCATGGCGGCGGACAGCGGCAAAGTATTAAAAGCGGTGGCAATGGTGGTCACGGGACGGGCCTGCAAAACAAAATGTCGCGCAGTGTAGCAGCCTCTTGCCACTTTCTTTGAAAGTTCTGGACGAGCTGTGGCGCAGTTCTGAAGTGGGCGAATTCCCTGTGGCGAGGGGATTTATCCCCGCTGGGCTGCGAAGCAGCCCTAGGATGGTCACCCTGGTGGATCAGGGAGAACGCATTCAGCCTTTTTGGGGCTGCTGCGCAACCCAACGGGGATAAATCCCCTCGCCACAAAAGCTCACCGAAGCCACTCAAGCTCGGTTTAATGCTCGATATGCTCATCCGGCCGCTTCACCCGTCGCCCGTCTTCACGAGACAGTTGAGAGAAAATCGTCGCCGCCAGCATCGCCATGATACCCACCGTCACGAACGTCAACTGGAACGCACCCAACACGGTCTCCACGCCATCGTTGCCCACCTGGGCGGTAAAGCCGCCGAGCAGGGCGCCGGCGCAGGCGACGCCGAGGCTCAGGGACAGTTGCGCCACCACCGACAGCAGGCTGTTGCCGCTGCTGGCGCTGGCGTCGTCCAGGTCGATCAGGGTCACGGTGTTCATCGCAGTGAATTGCAGCGAGTTGATCGCCCCCAGCACCGCCAGTTGCGCGAGCAACAGCCAGTACGGCGTCTGTTCGCTGACCAGGCCCATGCTCGCCAGCATCACGCCCAGGGCCAGGGTGTTGCCGGTCAGCACGATGCGATAGCCCAGGCGCTCGATCAGCGGGCGGGCCACGGACTTGGCGACCATGGCGGCGGCCGCCAGGGGCAGCATGCTCATTCCTGCCTGGGACGGTGAGTACCCCAGGGCCACTTGCAAGAGCAACGGCACCAGGAACGGCAGGGCACCGCTGCCCAGGCGCGCGAACAGGTTGCCCAGGATGCCCACGGCGAAGGTCCGGGTCTTGAACAGCGACGGTGCGAACAGCGGGTTTTCGATGTGCCCGGCCCGCAGCCAGTACGCCGCCAGGCAGGCCATGCCACCGAACAGCAGCAACATGACTCGCAAGTGCGGCAAGTGCAGTTCACCGAGGCCTTCCATGGCAATGGTGATCAGCACCATCGCCGCGCCGAACAGCAGGAAGCCCAGGCCGTCGAACCGCGTGCGCTCGCTGCCGCGCAGGTCGGGAATGAACTTCCACACCGCGTAGCAACCGATCACGCCGACCGGCAGGTTGATGATGAAGATCCAGTGCCAGGTCAGGTACTGCACCATCCAACCGCCCATGGTCGGGCCGATCAGCGGGCCGAGCAGGCCGGGAATGGTGATGAAGCCCATGATCCGCACCAGCTCGGAGCGCGGATACGCCCGCAGCACCACGAGCCGGCCGACCGGCAGCATCAGCGCGCCGCCCAGGCCCTGGATCACCCGGGCGCCGATCAGCATGCTCAACGAACTCGACAGGGCGCACAGCAACGAGCCGAAGCTGAACAGCAGGATCGCGCCGAAGAAGATCTTCTTGGTGCCGAAGCGATCGGCGATCCAGCCCGAGGCCGGGATCAGCAGCGCCACCGTGAGCATGTAGGCGATGATCACACCCTGCATGCGCAGCGGGTTTTCGGCCAGGTCGCTGGCCATGGCGGGCAGGGCGGTGTTGAGGATGGTCCCGTCGAGGGACTGCATGAAGAAAGCGATCGCCACCACCCACGGAAGCCAGCGGGCGGTGGTGGCGTCGAGCGGTGCGCGGTTGGGCATGGGACCTCTTGTATGGAATATTGGAACGGGCGAACACAGCTCTTGTGGCGAGGGGATTTATCCCCGTTGGGCTGCGAAGCAGCCCCCGAATCCGCAGACCCTGCGGGTCAGTTGGATCGTACCGATACTTCTTGGGGTTGCTGTGCAACCCAGCGGGGATAAATCCCCTCGCCACAAATCATCATCTGCACCACAGGTTGGTGGGGGGCTTACAGCGTCAACGTCAACCGCTTCACCAGCGCTCCCGGCAGCAGCATCGAAGCCGTGGCCCGCTGGCTGTAGGTGCTGGCCGAGAGCAGAAGTTCCCGCTCCCGGGTCAGGCCTTCGAGTTGCGAGCCGAGCAGGCTGTAGACGCTGTCGTCGAAGCGCATGGTGCTGACCGGCGCCTGGATCTGGCCGTCCTCCACCCAGAACGTGGCAAACCGGGTCATGCCGGTCAGTCGGGCGGCGGGTTGGTCCGAGTAGTTCAGGTACCAGAGGTTGCTGATGTACAGGCCGGTGCCGAGGCGGGCGAGGATCTCCTGCTGTGCCAACTGGCCTTCGTCCATGACCAGGGCCGTGGGGTACTCGTAGCTGCTCGCGCCATTGGCGGCGAGGCCATATTCGGCGGCGCTGCGGGAGTTGATCAAGCGGGCACTGGCGGTGCCCTGGGCGATCAACGCCAGGTCGTCACGGGGATAGCCTTCGTCGGAAAAGGCCGGGCTCAGGGAGCCGCTGACCTGTTCACGCAAGCCCACGGCAGGGCTGAAAGCGGCTTCGCCGGCATAGAACTTCTGCAAGGGGCTCTGCTTGCTGGCGATCGCCCGGGCCGAGAAACCGCCCCAACTGAGCATGCCCATGATTTCTTCCAGGGCGGCGGGCGCGAGGTAGGCGCGGTATTCGCCGGGCGGCAGCGTACGCAGCGGCCGGCCGAGAAACGCCAGTTGTTCGCGAGCCTGTGCAAAGCGCCGGGCGAACCCTTCGCTGCTCCAGTCATGCCCGGCGTAGCTGGCTTTGACCGCCTGGCCGTTTTCGTGGAACAGGCTGAAATCGAAGTTGAAGCTGTTGGCCTGATGCCAGCCAAAGGCCCCCGACGAACTGGCGAAACCACGGCTGATGGGGCCGGCGGCGTAGATCCCCACCAGGTCCAGGCCTTCGGCGGCGCGGGCGATCTCGGCCACGGCCTGTTCGGTCTCCGGCAACGGATGATCCTGCACGGCGTGGCTTTGCCAGTGGTTGGGGTTGAGCAGCAGGTATGGGTCGCGAGGCAGCAGCGCCAGGGTCTCGCGAAGCTGGTGCAAGCCTTCTTCCAGGCGCTGCCTGTCGGTCTCGGCCTCGCCGGACAAGGTGATCTGCAGGTCGGCATGGCGCCCCTCGTCGATCAGCTTGAAACTGACGTTGGCCTGTTGCACCTGCCCGGCCTGGCGGACCTTGCCATGGTTGAAGCGCACGAAGGCCGAGGACTCGGCAGCGTAGCCGAGGGTGAACTGTTCAGGCTCACGCAGCGCCGCGCGCAGCCAGTCGACCAATGCCTTGAAGGCTTCGGCCTGGTTATTCATGGTAGCCATCAGGCGTCACCTCCGAACACGTCGACGTTGCTGAACACGCAGGCCGGCGAGGCATGCCCGACGCGAATGACCTGGTTCGGTTCGCCCTTGCCACAGTTCGGGGTGCCCAGCACCTGGGCGGTACTGGCATCGCCCACCGCTCGCAGGCTCTTCCAGAACTGCGCGGAGATACCCCGGTAGTTGGGGTTCTTCACCACGCCCTTGAGCTCACCGTTCTCGATCAACTGGCCCCACTCGCAGCCGAACTGGAACTTGTTGCGGGCGTCGTCGATGGACCAGGAACGATTGGTGCGCATCAGCACGCCGTGCTCGATGCCCTGGATCAGTTGCCCCAGGGACTGGTCGCCGGGTTCGATGTTCAAATTGGCCATGCGGTCGATGGGCGGGCGATTCCAGCCGCAGGCGCGGCTGTTGGCGACGCCGGCAAGGCCCGCGCGAAATTGCGACAGCGCGCCACCCAGCGGGCGCAACAGCCGTCCTTCACGGATGAGGAACTGCTTGCTCGCCGGGCTGCCGTCGTCGTCATGGCTGTAGCTGGCCAGTTCTTCGGGAATGTCCGGGTCGAACGTCACGTTCAACAGGCTGGAGCCGTACTGCAAGTGGCCGAAGTCGCTGGCTTTGACGAAGCTGGTGCCGGCGTAGTTGCGCTCGTCTCCGAGGATGCGGTCCAGCTCCAGAGGATGGCCGATGGACTCGTGGATCTGCAGCATCATCTGGTCCGGCATCAGCAGCAGGTCCCGCGGGCCTTGCGGGGTGTTCGGCGCCATCAACAGTTGCAGGGCCTGGTCGGCGATTTTCGGTCCGGCGCCGATCAGGCCGCAGCGGTCGATCACATCGAAGCCACCTTGCTGGCCGAAGTTCTCGCGGCCCAGGGTGCGAGTCTGGCTGTCCTGGCCGTCGAACGCGGTGACATCCAGGGACGGGTAGATGAACCGCTGGGCCTGACGCAATTCGGCGCCGGCGCTGTTGAGGTAGATCTGCTCGACCTGGGTCAGGCCGATGCTGACCTGCCAGTTCACCAGGCGCTCGTCCTGGGGCACCGCCGCCGATTCGGCGCCGAGCAACTGGTAGCAGTCGCTCAGGGGCGGGAACGCCTGGTCGAAATGCGGCGAAAAATAATCGGCCCGGTCGCTGGCCACTGTCTGCTCGCGCAGGTCAAGCAGTGCATGGGGCTTGAGCCGGCGGGCCTGTTGCTCGGCGCGCTCCAGCGCTGCCTGCAAGCCGGCCTGGGACAGGTCGTTGGTGGCGGCATAGGCCTCCACGCCATTGACCCGCGCGGTGAGCATCGCCCCTTCGTCACGGCTCAGGCTGGGCGGTTCGGCGACATTCTTGCGCACCGACAAATGCTGGCCGGACTCGCGCACATAACGCAGGGAAAAGAATTCGGCGCCCGTGCGCAAGGCAGCAAACCGCTGCTTGAGCTGGGGGTGGAAGTCGAACATTCGGGAACCTCCTTGTCTGGACTGGCGCTGCAGCGAGGTGCGACGCATTGATGCGGCGGCTCTAGAGTAGGCCTGGCCGGGGGAGGGATCAAGGAACAAGGAAATTGTGGATGTCAGGCGGTGTGTCAGTCGATAGAGATGCTGGATAGGCCGGCCTCTTCGCGGGCAAGCCCGCTCCCACAGGTTGATCGTGGGTGGGCACAGGATGTGTGTTCACCGTAGATCCCTTGTGGGAGCGAGCTTGCTCGCGAAGGCGGTGTGTCAGTCGATGGAGATGCTGGATAGACCGGCCGCTTCGCGGGCAAGCCCGCTCCCACAGGTTGATCGTTGGCGGGCACAGGATGTGTGTTCACCGTAGATCCCTTGTGGGAGCGAGCTTGCTCGCGAAGGCGGTGTGTCAGTCGATAGAGATGCTGGATAGGCCGGCCTCTTCGCGGGCAAGCCCGCTCCCACAGGTTGATCGTGGGTGGGCACAGGATGTGTGTTCACCGTAGATCCCTTGTGGGAGCGGGCTTGCCCGCGAAGGCGGCGCTGGGGGTTACTGCCCGGCTGGCGCCAGTTCACGCAGCGGCTTGCCCTTGACCGGTGCGTCGCCGGCCACGTAGTACGGAGCGGTGCTGCGCGGCAGTGGCTTGCGGCCACGGATCTTGTCGGCGATTTTCTCGGCGATCATGATCGTCGGCGCGTTCAGGTTGCCGGTGGTGATGATCGGCATGATCGAGGCATCGACCACCCGCAGGCCCTGCATGCCATGTACGCGACCTTCGCCGTCCACCACCGCCATGTCGTCGGTGCCCATCTTGCACGAGCACGACGGGTGGAAGGCGGTTTCGGCGTGTTCGCGGATGAACTGGTCCAGTTGCTCGTCCGTCTGCACCTCGATCCCCGGGCTGATCTCGCGCCCGCGGAACGGGTCCAGCGCCGGCTGCTGCATGATCTCGCGGGTCAGGCGGATGCCGTCGCGAAACTCCTGCCAGTCCTGCTCGGTCGCCATGTAGTTGAACAGGATGCTCGGGTGTTGGCGTGGGTCCTTGGACTTGGCCTGGATCCGACCGCGGCTGGGCGAACGCATCGAGCCCATGTGCGCCTGGAAGCCATGTTCCTTCACACCGTTGCTGCCGTTGTAGTTAATCGCCACCGGCAGGAAGTGATACTGGATGTTCGGCCAATCGAACTCTGGACGAGAGCGGATGAAACCACCGGCCTCGAACTGGTTGCTGGCGCCGATGCCGGTGCCGTTGAACAGCCACTCGGCACCGATGGCCGGCTGGTTGTACCAGAGCAGCGATGGGTACAGCGAGACCGGCTGGGTGCAAGCGTATTGCAGGTACAGTTCCAGATGGTCCTGCAGGTTTTCACCGACGCCGGGCAGGTCGTGGACCACCGGGATGTCGAGGCTTTCCAGCAGCTTGGCCGGGCCGACGCCGGAGCGTTGGAGGACCTGCGGCGAGGCGATGGCGCCGGAGCACAGCAGCACTTCCTTGCGGGCCCGGGCTTCGACGCGCTCTTCAGCGGCGCCGACCAGGTAGCGCACGCCCACGGCACGCTTGCCTTCGAACACGATCTTGTCGGTCAGGGCGTGGGTGACGATGGTCAGGGTCGAACGCTTCTTGGCGATGTCGAGGTAGCCGCGAGCCGTGCTGGCGCGACGGCCGTTCGGCGTGACGGTGCGGTCCATCGGGCCGAAGCCTTCCTGCTGGTAGCCGTTGAGGTCATCGGTGCGCGGGTAGCCGGCCTGCACGCCGGCCTCGACCATGGCGTGGAACAGCGGGTTGTTGCCAGCCTTGGGCGTGGTCACGCTGACCGGGCCGTCGCCGCCGTGGTAGTCGTTCGGGCCGATGTCCCGGGTTTCGGCTTTCCTGAAATATGGCAGGCAGTCCAGGTAGGTCCAGTCTTCCAGGCCGGGCAGCTTGGCCCAGTTGTCGTAGTCCAGGGCGTTGCCGCGGATGTAGCACATGCCGTTGATCAGCGACGAACCGCCCAGGCCCTTGCCTCGGCCACATTCCATGCGGCGGCCGTTCATGTGCGGCTCGGGATCGGTTTCGTAGGCCCAGTTATAGCGTCGACCTTGCAGTGGGAACGCCAGGGCGGCGGGCATTTGCGTGCGGAAATCCAGGCGATAGTCCGGGCCGCCGGCTTCCAGCAGCAGGACCGTGACGCCTTCGTCTTCGGTCAGGCGGGTGGCCAGGGTGTTACCGGCCGAGCCGGCACCGATGATGATGTAATCGAATTCTTGGGACATGAAAGGCACCCTCTTTTTGAGTTGGGTTCAGGTCGCGCATGCCGGGGTGCCACGTAACCTGTGGCGAGGGGATTTATCCCCGTTCGGCTGCGCAGCAGTCGTAAACCGGCGACTGGACTTGTCTGGAGAACGGAGGGGCTTGGGAAGGGGCTGCTACGCAGCCCCACGGGGATAAATCCCCTCGCCACAACGGCGTTCACTCAAGATCTCGTCTCGGTTCAGAACACCGACGCGTAATCGCCCAGCTCGACCTGTACCGACTTGATGCGCGTGTAGTTGTTCAGCGAGCTGAGGCCGTTCTCGCGGCCCACGCCCGATTGCTTGTAGCCGCCCACCGGCATTTCGGCGGCGGACTCGCCCCAGGCGTTGATCCAGCAGATGCCGGCTTCGAGCTGGTGGATCACGCGGTGGGCGCGGTTCAGGTCGCGGGTCACGACGCCGGCGGCCAGGCCGAAGTCGGTATCGTTGGCGCGGCGGATCACTTCTTCTTCGGTGTCGTAGGCAAGGATGCTCATCACCGGGCCGAAGATCTCTTCACGCACGATGGTCATCTCGTCGGTGCAGTCGGTGAACACGGTCGGGGCGACGAACGCGCCCTTGGCGAATTCGCCTTCGGTCAACCGAGCGCCGCCGCACAGCAGCCGAGCGCCTTCGGCCTTGCCTTTCTCGATGTAGCCCAACACGCTTTCCATATGGGCGAAGCTCACCAGCGGGCCGAAGTTGGTGTTCTCGTCTTCCGGGTTGCCGACGCGGATGCGTGCCACGCGCTCGACGATCTTGGCTTCGAACGCCGCCTTGAGGTGGCTCGGGACGAACACGCGGGTGCCGTTGGTGCAAACCTGGCCGGAACTGTAGAAGTTGGCCATCATCGCGGTGTCGGCGGCGCGATCCAGGTCGGCGTCGTCGAAGATGATCAACGGCGACTTGCCGCCCAGTTCCATGGTCACGTCCTTGAGCGACGAGCTCGAGGCGCTGGCCATGACTTTCTTGCCGGTGTCGGTGCCGCCGGTGAATGAAACCTTCTCGATGCGCGGGTGCTCGGTCAGCCAGGTGCCGACTTCCCGGCCGCTGCCGGTCAGTACGTTGAACACACCTGCTGGAACGCCGGCCTCGGTGTAGATCTCGGCCAGTTTCAGGGTGGTCAGCGACGTGACTTCGCTCGGCTTGAAGATCATGGCGTTGCCGGCCGCCAGGGCAGGGGCCGACTTCCACAGGGCGATCTGGATCGGGTAGTTCCACGCACCGATACCGGCCACAACGCCCAATGGCTCGCGGCGGGTGTAGACGAACGAGGTGGTGCGCAGCGGCACCTGCTCGCCTTCGATGGCAGGCACCAGGCCGGCGTAGTATTCCAGCACGTCGGCGCCGGTCACGATGTCGACGTAGCGGGTTTCGGAATAGGCCTTGCCGGTGTCGAGGGTTTCCAGGGCCGCCAGTTCATCGTTGCGCTCGCGCAGGATGTCCACGGCCCGGCGCAGGATGCGCGAACGCTGCATGGCGGTCATCGCGGCCCAGACTTTCTGGCCCTTTTCAGCGCTGACCACGGCGCGCTCGACGTCTTCCTTCGTTGCACGCTGCACCAGGGCGAGCACTTCACCGTTGGCAGGGTTGATGGCTTCGAAAGTGGCGTCGCCGCTGGCATCGCTGTAGGCGCCATCGATGTAGAGTTTTTGCAGTTCGAAACGGGCCATAAAATCCTCGCAAGTGCATGAGTGGTTGGCTGCCACCGGGAGCGTGTCGTTTACAGCTGACTACGCGGTTCGGTGACGGTTCAGGAACCGAGCGATTCTGTGTGCTCTGACGTTCCTGCCTTGGCCAGTTGGAAGTCCATGTATTCGTAAGCGATCCGGTGCGCCTGGGCGGTATCGAACGCGTCTCCCGACAACGCCCCGCGCAGCCACAAGCCGTCAATCAGCGCGGCCAGGCCCCGCGCCGCACTGCGGGCCTCATCGAGGGGCAATGCGCGGCGGAACTGGCAACACAGGTTGGAATACAGACGGTGATCGTTGATCCGCTGCAACCTGTGCAGTGACGGGTGATGCATGCTGGTGGCCCAGAAGGCCAGCCAGGTTTTCATGGCCGGGCCATTGACCTGGCTGGCGTCGAAGTTGCCTTCGATGATCACCTGCAGGTGGGCCCGTGGGCTGGAATCCTCGAGCGCCTGGCGTCGCGCGGTGACGTTCTCGCTCAGGACAGTCATCAGGTACTGGGCCGTAGCCGCGATCAGGCCGTTCTTGTCCTGAAAGTAGTGACTGATGATGCCGTTCGAGACACCCGCCAGACGGGCGATCAGCGCGATGCTGGCGTCCCCCATGCCCACCTGATCGACCGCCTGCAACGTGGCTTCGATCAATTGCTGGCGGCGGATGGGTTGCATACCGACCTTGGGCATTGGGTGACTTCTCCTCGGTCTTGATGGGTGAGGAAGAGTCTATTTTGTTTTGATTGAACGTTCAATCAATAAAAAGACGAGCGGTTTTCGAGAAGCAAGCACTCACGGTCCATAAAGCAAAAACCCTGTGGGAGCGGGCTTGCTCGCGAAGCGCTATGCCGCCACCCAATCGTGACGTAGACACCGCATTCGCGAGCAAGCCCGCTCCCACAGGGTTGAGGCTTAGCCCAGGTTCTTGCCGAGCAGGGCGTGGTACAGCTCGCTGTCACCGAGGATCCCGACCACTTTCTGGTTATCGTGAAGCACCAGTTTGTTGCCGGTCTGGTAACGGATCTGCAAGGCATCGCGCATGCCGATGTTGGAGTCCACCAGGGTCGGACGGCGGCCCAGTTCTTCCACCGATTGGCCCGGTGCCCAGTTTTGCAGGTCCAGTGCCGCGCCGTTCTGTCGGGCGCCCTTGATGGTGTTGCCTTCGGCCAGGTCGAGCCAGGAGTCGCCGCCCGGGTCCAGGCAGACCGAACCGTTGATGCGCTTGCAGTTGTCCAGGGTGCGCATCAGGCTGCGACCGCAGAGCACGTTGAGCGGGTTGGTGTGGGCAACGAAGGTGCGCACATAGTCGTCCGCCGGGTTCAGCACAATTTCTTCCGGCTTGCTGTACTGGATGATCTTGCCGTCCTTCATGATCGCGATCCGGGTGCCCAGTTTCAGGGCTTCGTCCAGGTCATGGCTGACGAACACGATGGTCTTTTGCAGTTTGCGTTGCAGTTCCAGCAGTTCGTCCTGCAAACCCTGGCGGATCAGTGGGTCGAGGGCCGAGAACGGTTCGTCCATCAGCAGGATGTCGGCGTCCATCGCCAGGGCGCGGGCCAGGCCGACCCGTTGCTGCATACCGCCGGACAGCTCGTCGGGTTTCTTGTTGCGCCACTGGGTCAGGCCCACCAGCTCGAGTTTTTCATCCACCAGCTTGCGCCGTTCCTTCTCGGGACGGCCCTGCATTTCCAGGCCGAAGCTGATGTTCTCGCGCACGGTCAGCCAAGGCATCAGGGCGAACTTCTGGAACACCATGGCGATGCGCTTGGTGCGCATCATTTTCAGTTCGGCGGGGGAGCAGGAGGCGATGTCGATCTGCCGCCCTTCGTGCTCGACGAACAACTTGCCGCGGCTGACGGTATTCAAGCCGTTGATGCAGCGCAGCAGGCTGGATTTGCCTGAGCCAGAAAGACCCATCAGGACACAGATTTCGCCCTTCTCGATGGACAGGCTGGCCTTCTCCACGCCGACGATCAGGCCGGTCTGCTGCAGGATCTCGGGGCGCGAAAAACCCTTGTCCAAGAGTTCCAGCGCGGCCTTGGGACGGCTGGAGAAAATAACATCGACGTCTTCGAAACGAATGATGCTCATGCGTCACCCCCTACCTTGGCGTCGGGTTGTTTGCAGATTCGGTCGAGCATGATCGCCAGCAATACGATCGCCAGGCCTGCTTCGAAGCCCAGGGCGATATCAGCGGTGTTCAGTGCGTTGACCACGGGTTTGCCCAGGCCATCGGCACCTACCAGTGCGGCGATCACCACCATCGACAACGACAGCATGATGCACTGGGTGATACCGGCCGCGATGCTCGGCATCGCATGGGGCAGTTCGATACGCGACAAGAGCTGGCGACGGGAGCAGCCAAAGGCCTTGCCCGCGTCCATCAATTCTTCCGGAACGTCGCGGATGCCCAGGTAAGTCAGGCGGATGGGCGCGGCAATCGCGAACACCACCGTGGAGATCAGGCCCGGGACCACACCCAGACCGAACAGGGTCAGGGTAGGAATGAGGTAGACGAAGGTCGGTACGGTCTGCATCAGATCGAGTACCGGACGCATCAGGGTGTAGAACATCGGCTTGTGCGCGGCAACAATGCCCAGCGGCACACCGATCACGACGCAGACCAGGGTGGCGAAGAGCACCTGGGCCAGGGTTTCCATGGTTTCCTGCCAGTACCCCAGGTTGAGGATCAGCAGAAAGGAGGCGATGACGAATACGGTGAGGCCCCATTTGCGCTGGATGAAATGCGCCAGCAGGGCTATGAGGCCGATCAAGGCCAGAGGGTTGAACCAGGTCAGCGCAAACGTCACGCCGTGAATCATCGTTTCCAGGAACAGTGCGATGGAGTCGAAGGTGCTGGCGCCAACTTGCGTCAACCATTCGACAAAGCCCGCAATGTACTGGCCTAAAGGTATTTTCTGATCAATGAGCATGGTAGTGAACGTCCGCATGCAAGGGATAAACAGCACGGGCGAGCGAACTCGCCCGGCATAACATGAGCGATTACTGCGCGAGCTTGGCTTTCACGGCCTCCAGGCCAGGTTTACCGTCAATGGTGGTCACGCCAGCGAGCCAGGTATCGAGCACCTGTGGGTTTTTCTTCAGCCAGGCCTTGGCCGCGGCTTCAGGTTTCATCTTGTCGTCCAGGACGTTGCCCATCAGCGAGCTTTCCATGTCGACGGTGAATTCGAGGTTCTTCAGCAGTTGCCCAACGTTGCTGCATTCCTGGCTGTAGCCTTTGCGCGTGTTGGTGGCCACGGTGGCGGCGCCGAAGTCCGGGCCGAAGAAGTCATCGCCGCCGGTCAGGTACTGGATCTTGAAGCGGGTGTTCATCGGGTGCGGTGCCCACCCCAGGAACACCACGTCGGTGCCGCGTTTGGAGGCGCGGTCAACCTGCGAAAGCATGCCGGCTTCGCTCGATTCGACCACTTTGAAACCGGCGTCCTTCAGGCCGAAGGCGTTCTTGTCGATCATGCTCTGGATCAGGCGGTTGCCGTCGTTGCCGGGTTCGATCCCGTAGATCTTGCCGTCCAGTTCCTTCTTGAATTTGGGGATGTCGGCGAAGTCGTGCAGGCCTTTGTCATACAGACCCTGGGGGACGGCGAGGGTGTACTTGGCGCCCTTGAGGTTGGTGCGCACGGTCTCCACGGTGCCGGCATCGCGGTAGGCCTTGATGTCGTTCTCCATGGTCGGCATCCAGTTGCCGAGGAACACGTCCATGTTCTTGCCGTCGGCCAGGGACTTGTAGGTCACCGGTACGGAGATCATGGTGGTCTTGGTCTTGTAGCCCAGGGCTTCGAGTACCACGCTGGTGGTGGCGGTGGTCACGGTGATGTCGGTCCAACCGACGTCGGAAAAGTTAACGGTGCTGCATTGTGCGGGTTCTGCAGCGTTGGCCAGCATCGGAAGACTCAGGATGGCGGCCAACAACAACGGCGTGGAACCTTTCATGGGTGGACTCCTGGTGTTTTATCGGCGGTGTCCTGTCAGGACAGCCGCACGCTTTTTGGATGTTGCGGTTGGCGGCGCGTGGGCACTCTCTGACACGCGGCCTTGCAAACGAGCCGTAACTGATCATGTACCAGCGCAAATCTGACGCCTACAGGGTGGGTCGTATCCAGTACAGGGATGGTCGCATCCAGTGTCGGTGACGTCGTTTACAGATTTTTTCCGCCCCAGGGAGCCGTCTGACACGCAGAAAAACGGCGAAAACGGAGCAAAAGAGCGGCGGCGTTGGCGGGCATGATTGCGTCGGTGTCAGACGTCGGGCACCTGGGCAAAAGCCGGATGATGCGGCCATCCCGGCGTTGAGCGTAGCAGCTCCGTCACCGGACGCTTCGGCGCCCGCACATGCCCGTTCTGGAGACTCTCGGCAATGGCAATCAGCGTGTTCGACCTGTTCAAAATCGGTATCGGCCCGTCCAGTTCCCACACCGTGGGGCCCATGCGGGCGGCGGCGTTGTTTGTCGAGGCGTTGCGGGCCAAGGCCTTGCTGCACGACGTGCGTCGGGTCGAGGTGCAGTTGTACGGTTCGTTGTCGGCCACCGGCATCGGCCACGGCAGCGACAACGCGGTGATCATGGGGCTGATGGGCGAATGGCCCGACGCGATCGATCCGTCGCAAATCGGTACGCGCATCACGCTGCTGCGGGAAACCGAAACCCTGCTGCTCGACGGCCGCCTGCCGGTGCCGTTCATCTGGTCGCGGGACATGCGCCTGATCGACGAGAACCTGCCGTTCCACCCCAACGCGATGACGCTGGTGGCCGAGGGCGACAGCGGCGAGCTGCACCGTGACACCTATTATTCCGTCGGCGGCGGCTTCGTCGTCGACCAGGCCCAGGCGTCCAGTGGCGTCGTGGACCTGGACACCACGCAACTGCCTTACGATTTTTCCAGCGCCGAGGAGTTGCTCGAACTGTGTCGCACCCACAACCTGCGGGTGGCCGAATTGATGATGGCCAACGAAAAGGTCTGGCGCTCGGAGGAAGAGATTCGCACCGGGCTGATGAAGCTCTGGCGCGCCATGCAGGATTGCGTCGAGCACGGCCTCAAGCATGAAGGCATTCTTCCGGGTGGTTTGAATGTGCGCCGGCGCGCGGCCAAGCTGCACCGCAGCCTGCAAGAGTTGAACAAGCCGAACGTCATCGGCTCGACCCTCAGTGCCATGGAATGGGTCAACCTGTTCGCCCTGGCGGTCAACGAGGAAAATGCCGCCGGTGGGCGCATGGTCACGGCGCCGACCAACGGCGCGGCGGGGATCATCCCGGCGGTGCTGCATTACTTCATGAAATTCAGCGAGGCCGTCACCGACGCCAACGTGGTCGATTACTTCCTCGGGGCGGCGGCGGTGGGGATCCTGTGTAAGAAGAATGCCTCGATCTCCGGTGCCGAAGTCGGCTGCCAGGGCGAAGTGGGTTCGGCTTGCGCCATGGCGGCGGCCGGCCTGGCAGAGATCCTCGGCGCCACGCCGGAGCAATTGTGCAACGCCGCGGAAATCGGCCTGGAGCATAACCTCGGCCTGACCTGCGACCCGGTCGGTGGCCTGGTGCAGGTGCCGTGCATCGAGCGCAATGCAATCGCCGCGGTGAAAGCCATCAACGCCGCACAAATGGCGCTGCGCGGTGACGGCCAGCACTTCATTTCCCTGGACCGGGTGATCCGCACCATGCGCGATACCGGCGCCGACATGCATGACAAATACAAAGAGACTTCGCGCGGTGGCTTGGCGGTGAGCGCGGTGGAGTGCTGATCAGGCACTGTACTTGCCCCTGTTGTTCCTGTGGCGAGGGGATTTAGCGAAACGTCGCACCGCCCCGTTGGGCTGCGAAGCAGCCCCTGATTCAGACGACTCGCTGTATTAGAAAAAACCGAGGGGCCGCTTCGCGACCCAACGGGGATAAATCCCCTCGCCACAAGTGTTCTCAAATCGCTCGAAAAATGAGCAGTCGGACGAAATGCGCCACCTTTTAGCGCGTCGCAAACAGACAAGACACCCCATGACGAACCGGCCCTTGCATCGCGCTCGACCGTTCGTCATCCGCGCCTGTGGTGATACCCCTCGCGCAAGCGGCGCAGCCCAGTTCCCACAAGTGCTACCGAACTGCTCACAGCTCGCTGTGACAGCCGACTGTCGCCACTGATGGCGCCTATAACCCATGCCGAACGCGTGCCCTGTGTAGACGGGTTGCGATGTCGTTTTCAGGATTTATTGAATGCATATTCAATTTTAGGCACGGCATTTGCTCTACCCCGATAAAGCCCGTCTCTCGCCAGAGAACGATGGCCATAACAAGAGCCTCCGCCTGAGGCCATCACCCGCTTTGTGTGAGGAGATACCGCGATGACGACGTCCAACTCCGGGGCCCAACCCCAGAACCGTGCGCCTCAATCCATCGGCTTTTTGCTGCTGGACAATTTCACGCTGATTTCCCTGGCGTCCGCGGTAGAACCGCTGCGCATGGCCAACCAGTTGTCCGGTCGCGAGCTGTATCGCTGGACCACCCTCACCGTCGATGGCGGGCAAGTCTGGGCCAGTGACGGCCTGCAGATCACCCCGGACGCCTCGATGCACAAGGCACCACCGCTGGACACCGTCATCGTCTGTGGCGGCATCGGCATCCAGCGCACCGTGACCCGCGAACACGTGTCATGGCTGCAAGGCCAGGCCCGTCAATCCCGACGCCTCGGTGCCGTCTGCACTGGCAGTTGGGCCCTGGCCTGCGCCGGCCTGCTGGATGGTTTCGATTGCAGCGTGCACTGGGAATGCCTGGCCGCGATGCAGGAAGCCTTCCCGCGGGTCTCGATGAGCACCCGGCTGTTCACCCTCGACCGCAACCGTTTCACCAGCTCCGGCGGCACGGCGCCACTGGACATGATGCTGCACTTGATCAGCCGCGATCACGGTCGCGAACTGTCGGCGGCGATCTCGGAAATGTTCGTCTATGAGCGCATCCGCAACGAGCAGGATCACCAGCGTGTGCCGCTCAAGCACATGCTCGGCACCAACCAGCCGAAGTTGCAGGAAATCGTCGCGCTGATGGAGGCCAATCTCGAAGAGCCGATCGACCTGGATGAACTGGCGGTGTATGTCGCCGTGTCCCGGCGCCAGTTGGAGCGGTTGTTCCAGAAGTACCTGCACTGCTCGCCGTCGCGTTACTACCTCAAGCTGCGGCTGATTCGTGCGCGGCAACTGCTCAAGCAGACGCCGATGTCGATCATCGAAGTGGCGTCGGTGTGTGGCTTCGTCTCCACGCCGCACTTCTCCAAGTGCTACCGCGAATACTTCGGCATTCCACCGCGCGACGAGCGCGTCGGTTCCAACACCACGCAACAGGTGGCGATGATGCCGCTGCCGCAGGCCCTGGTCCTGTCGCCGCTGTCCGGTCCGCTGTCGGCGCTGAGCCAGGCGCGCAACGAGTCGACGTTTGCCAGCGTAAGGCTCTGAGCCGAGGGCTTTTTTGGTGAGGGAGCAAGCTCCCTCGCCACAGGTCAGGCGCTGTGGTTTTGCTGATACTCCGTCAGCGCCGGCAACAGCTGCTTGTCGATGGCCTGGCGCACCGCCGGCAGGATGGTTGCGCTGCTGGTGTACATGTCCTTGACCATCCGTCGCAATTCATTGGCGCGTTCCCTGTCCAGGCCTCGCACGGCGCACTCGCACGCCTGTTCGGCGGTGGCGCCGCTGGGTATCTGGAGCCCCAGGGCCTTGAGCTGGCCCAACAGGTCTTCCTGGTCGATCAAATCGGCGTGCATCATGACGCTTTTTCCTTGTTCCGGGAGTGGGGTCGTGACTCGATTCTGGTAGCCACCCGGAATGGCGGCAAGGGCAAATTGTCGCAATGGCCCGGATGGCTATGAGCGTGTCGTTTTCGGCTAATTGAGCCGGATCGGGACTGGGCACACTGAGCTCCAAGCTGAATCACGATGGTTTGGTCACCCTCGCGCGACGGCTCCTCCAGTAACGCACCTGCCCCGATCCTGTCACGGCTTGATCGGGGATTTTTTTGCCTGTGTGAATCAGGCGTGATGGGGTGTTGGACAGGCCGCATCGCGCGCTAGCGCTGCAACACCCGGATGCGCGACAACAACTCATCCCGGTCCACATAGCAGCCCTGGAAGTGCCGGGCCCCGGTGGCCGGGTCGAACGCGTTGCGGGCGTGGAGGGTGCGACGGTTGTCGAAGCACCAGAGCTGGCCGGGTTCGAGCCGCCGGACCAGGCGCAACCGCGGCTCGCGGGTCAGGGCGATCAAGCGCCGATAGGCGCGGTAAAGGCCGGGCATCTGTTCGGCCGAGGTGTCGAACGGCCCCCGCAGAAAGTTCGCCATACGGATTTCCGCCACGTGCCCGAGGGCATCCAGGGCGATGATCGGTGCCAGGCAGCGGTAGTCGCTGTGGCGGTCCTTGTTGCGAAATTCCACCGGTATGCGGCACAACGCCTCGAAGTCGTCGGGGGCTTCCTGGCGCAGGGCCTCGGCCACCGCAAAACCATCGACGAAGATGCTTTCGCCACCCTGGGCGTCATTGACCAGGCAATGCAGGAACTGCAGGCCCGGTTGCAATTCACGGGTCGGCAGGTCGCTGTGCAGCGGCAGGTTGAAGGCGGTGTAGGCGTTGCTGTCGGCGTCGGCCTTGGATTGCACATTGAACAGCACGCCGAAGTTGCTTTCGCGGATGAACGAGATCCGCTGGGCAAGCCGTTGCAGCGAGCCGGGCTCGGTGGGCACGCCGCGCACCTGGGTCAGGCCGATGTCTCGTACGGCCAGCAACCATTGCAGCAACGCGTCGGCGTCTTCCATCACCGCCTGGTAGTCGAACACCGGCAAGGGCAGGTCGTGTTGCCACAGCCGGCGCTGGGGCTTGCTCGCCAGGCGCTCGGCCCTGGACGGCTCATCGTAGGCGTGGGCGCGCAACCAGCCGGGGTCGAAGCGGCTCTGATGGCCGTCCTGCCAGCCCACGCACAGGCAGCCTTCGTCGTCGAGCCAGGTCGTGTCGGGTGTCAGGTCTTCAGGCACGTCGACGATCTCCAGCACCTGCTCGCGGGTAACACTGTAGACGCATTGGGGGCACGGGCAGTTGTCCCGCAACCACTGATGATGGAATGGGCTGACCCGGCCGTCGGCCCAGGTGACCAGCACCTGATCGGCCAGAGGCTTCACGGTGTCCAGTGCGCACACCAGCGGGTAGCTGCGAAAATCGGCAAAAGCGGCGGCGGTTTTCATGACGGCTCCTGTTCGACGTCTAGCGGGCGGGCGGCAAGGCGATGACCCGGCCGATGCAGTCTGGGGGCGGCAGGTCGGATTGTTCATCCAGCAGAGCCCGGAGTTTGCCCAGGGTCTGTTCCGGGAAGGGCGCCGAGCGTGGGCCGGCCAGGTCGACGTGCAATAGCATCTGCTCATTGCCCGCCAGCGCCTTGTCACCGCCGGCCAGGTGCAGGCTGTGATAGATATGCAGGCGCTTGGCGTCATGGCCGATGATTTGCGTATGCACCTCGACGTTGGCGTCGACCTTCACTTCGTGCAGGTAGTTGAGGTGCAGTTCGAGGGTGAACAGTGAGTGGCCGCTGGCGTCGCGGTTCTGGCTGTCCATGCCGAGCCTGTCCATCAGCACGTCGGTGGCGTAGCTGAAAATCAGCAGGTAGTAGGCATCGCGCAAGTGGCCGTTGTAGTCGACCCATTCGGGGCGGATGTGGGTTTGGTAGGTGGTGAGGGTGGGCATGGCAAAACTCCACAGATGGGTGCAGGTGTACACGTGTGTGGCGAGGGAGCTTGCTCCCGCTGGGGGCGGAGCCCCCCAAAACCTGATATCGCGGTGTTTCAGAAACACCGCGTCTGCTGATTGGCGACCGCTTCGCGGCCGAGCGGGAGCAAGCTCCCTCGCCACAGGGATCGCGTTCAGTCAGTAAACGCCATCCCATGTTTCGCTTTGGTGGTCTTCACCGCCTCCAGCACCGCCAGCAGGCAGTCATCGCGATAACGTTCCAGTGCCGAGATGCTGTGGTTGCCCAGTTGCGCGCTCGTGCCCTCGACCACGTCGTCGATCAGCTTCTCGGTCAGTTCCGGCGCCGGCAGGTAGGTCCACGGCAGTTGCAGCGCCGGGCCGAACTGGTTCATGAAGTGACGCATCCCGGCGTCGCCGCCTGCCAGGGTGTAGGTTAAAAACGTGCCCATGAACGACCAGCGCAAGCCGGCACCGAAGCGGATGGCATCGTCGATTTCGCCGGTGGTCGCCACGCCGTCGTTGACCAGGTGCAGGGCTTCGCGCCACAGCGCTTCGAGCAGCCGGTCGGCGATGAAGCCGGGCACTTCCTTGCGCACGTGCAGCGGTCGCATGCCCAGGAACGTGTACACCTGTATCGCGGCCTGCACCGCTTCCGGCGCGGTGTTCCGGCCGCCCACCACTTCCACCAGCGGCAGCAGGTAGACCGGGTTGAACGGATGCCCGACCACGCAACGTTCCGGGTGAGTGGCGCCCTCGTAGAACTCGCTGGGCAGCAACCCCGACGTGCTGGAGCCGATCAGTGCGTCGGGCTTGGCGGCGGCGCTGATGCGGCTGTGCAGGTCGAGTTTCAGCTCCAGGCGCTCGGGAGCGCTTTCCTGGATGAAGTCGGCGTCGCGCACGCATTCCTCGACGGTGGCGACAAAGCGCAGCCGATCCTGGGATGCACCCGGCGCCAGGCCTTGTTTCTCCAGCGCACCCCAAGCACTGGCGACGCGCTTGCGCAACGCCGCTTCAGCCCCGGGCGCCGGGTCCCAGGCCACGACGTCCAGCCCGTGGGCCAGGGCTCGGCTGACCCAGCCGCTGCCGATGACTCCGCTGCCCAGGGCGGCGAAGGTTTTGATGTCGGTGATAAAGCTCATGGTGATTTCCTGAAGTTGTTGAGGGCCACCTGTGGGAGCGAGCTTGCTCGCGATGGCTGAATATCAGTCGGCACATCGATAGCTGTTGTACCGCTATCGCGAGCAAGCTCGCTCCCACAGGGTTGTGCATAAGCTCGGGTCAGCCGCGCGGGGTCAGGCCCATCTTCCTGCGGCCCTCGGCCGGGGTCAGGACGCGGGCGCCGAGGCGAGTGAGAATTTCCCCGGCGCGTTCCACCAGTTGACCGTTGGTGGCGAGCACGCCTTTGTCCAGCCAGAGGTTGTCTTCCAGCCCGACCCGCACGTTGCCCCCCAGCAGCATGGCTTGGGCGGCCATCGGCATCTGCATGCGGCCGATGCCGAAGCCGGCCCATACGGCGTCCGCTGGCAGGTTGTCGACCATCGCCTTCATGGTGGTGGTGTCGGCGGGCGCCCCCCAGGGAATGCCCAGGCAAAGCTGGAACAGCGGGTTGTCCAGCAGGCCTTCCTTGATCAGTTGCTTGGCGAACCACAGGTGGCCGGTGTCGAAGATTTCCAACTCGGCCTTGACCCCCAGTTCAGTGATGCGCTTGGCCCCGGCTCGCAGTTGCGCCGGGGTGGACACGTAAATGGTGTCGCCGTCACCGAAGTTCAGGGTGCCGCAATCGAGCGTGCAGATTTCCGGCAGCAGCTCTTCGACGTGGGCCAGGCGGGTCAGCGGGCCCACCAGGTCGGTGTTGGGGCCGAATTCCATCGGCCGCTCGCCGGCCCCGATCTCCAGGTCGCCGCCCATGCCGGCGGTGAGGTTGACGATGATGTCCACGTCCGCCTCGCGGATGCGCTCCATCACTTCGCGGTACAGCGCCACGTCGCGGCTGAACTTGCCGGTCTGCGGGTCGCGCACGTGGCAATGGACCACCGTGGCGCCGGCCTTGGCCGCCTCGACGGCCGCCTCGGCGATCTGTTTCGGGGACACCGGTACGTGGGGGCTCTTGGCGGTCGTGTCGCCAGCACCGGTGAGTGCGCAGGTGATGATGACGTCGTGGTTCATGGTGCGGCTTCCTTCAGGCGAGGTGAATCACTGCGCAGGCCGGCGGCGCTGCGCAGAACGATGGCGTGGGTCAGTTGGTGGTCAGTTGCAGGTTGTCGGCGGCCGGTTTGCCATCGAAGGTGGTGACGCCTTCGAGCCAGCGCTGCTTGTCTTGCGGATGGTCCTTGAGCCATTGCCGGGCCGATTCGAGCGGGTCCTTGTGGTCGAGCAGCGGCTGCATCATCCGGCTTTCGTCTTCGGCGGTGAACGTCAGGTTGCTCAGCAGGCGGCTGACGTTCGGGCACTGGCGGGCGTAGTCCGGCGCGGTGACGGTCCACACGGTGGCCATGCCTTCGTTCGGGCCGAGGGCGTCTTCGCTGCCGGTAAGGTAGGTCATCTGCACGTTGACGTTCATCGGGTGCGGCGCCCAGCCGAAGAACACCACGGCTTCCTTGCGCCGTACCGCACGGTCAACGGCGGCGAGCATGCCGGCCTCGCTGGACTCCACCAGTTGGAATTTACCCAGGCCGAACTGGTTCTTGGCGATCATCGCCTTGATCTGGGTGTTGGCGCCGGAGCCGGGCTCGATGCCGTAGATCTTGCCGCCCAGCTCTTTTTCAAACCTGGCGATGTCGGCGAACGTCTTCAGGCCCTTGTCGGCCAGGTAGGTCGGCACGGCGAGGGTGGCGCGGGCATCCTTGAGGCTGGGCTGCTCCAGGACTTTGACCTGCTTGGCCTCGACGAACGGGGTGATCGTCTGGGTCATCAGCGGGTTCCAGTAACCCAGGAACAGGTCCAGGCGCTGGTCGCGGATGCCGGCGAAGATAATCTGCTGGGAGGCGCTGGTCTGTTTGGTCTTGTAGCCGAGGCCATCGAGCATCACTTGGGTCAGGGCACTGGTGGCGATGACATCGGTCCAGTTGACCACGCCCAGGCGCACGTTCTGGCATGCGGCAGGCTCGGCGGCAAAGGTGGCTGAGCTGAGCAAAACGGTACCGCTGAGAGCAAGAACGCAGGAGCTGATCAATCGTTTCATGGCGGGTCCTCGGCAGCTTATTGTTATGGGGTCCGGCGTCTGTGCGCCGGTGATGCCACGTTACGTAGCCGGACGCTGCGCAAAGCGCCCTGCGGCGACGTGCTCTTGCACTGCGGCGACCTGTGGCGTATCAAGGTGCCACGCTACCCGCCAACCGAGTGCGCGCCATGTCCCAGGATTTCTACTTTTTGTTGATGCCGGGTTTCTCGGCCATCGGTTTCATTTCGGCCATCGAGCCGCTGCGGGTGGCCAATCGCTTTCGCGGCGGGCTGTACCGCTGGCACGTATTGAGTGTCGATGGCGGGCCGGTGCTGGCGAGCAATGGCATGTCGGTCAACGCCGATGCGGCACTGGAACCCCTGAAGAAAGGCGCAACCCTCTGGGTGGTAGCGGGGTTCGAGCCGCTGAAGTTCTCCACGCCGGCACTGGAGCGCTGGCTGCATCGCCTGGACAAGGACGGCGTGACCCTGGGCGGTATCGACACCGGCAGCGTGGTGCTCGCCGAGGCGGGGTTGCTGGACGGGCATCGGGTGACCTTGCACTGGGAGGCGATCGAGGCGTTCAAGGAGTCTTATCCTCACCTTGGCGTGACCCAGGAACTGTTCGAGATCGACCGCCGCCGCATCACCTGCGCGGGCGGCACCGCTTCGATTGACCTGATGCTCGACCTGATCGGCCAGGCCCACGGTGCGGCACTGGCGATCCAGGTAAGCGAGCAATTCGTGCTCGGTCGCATCCGTCCGCGCAAAGACCACCAGCGCATGGAAATCGCCAGCCGCTACGGCATTCGCAACAAGAAACTGGTGCAGGTCATCGGGGAGATGGAAACCCACAGCGAACCGCCCTTGAGTACCCTGGCGCTGGCGCAATCGATCAGCGTGACGCGACGCCAGCTCGAACGCCTGTTCCGCCTGCACCTGAACGACACCCCGAGCAACTTCTACCTGCGCCTGCGCCTGGAGAAGGCCCGGCAACTGCTGCGCCAGACTGATATGAGCGTGCTGGAAGTGAGCATCGCCTGCGGGTTTGAATCACCGTCGTACTTTACCCGCAGCTACCGGGCCCGGTTCGAACGCTGCCCGCGGGAGGATCGGCGACGGCAGGGGGATGGGCGGGAGGTGGTTTGACAGGTTTTTATACTCAATTATACTCGCGACTATAAATTATACCTGTCGCCATAAATGAGTATAAAACCATGTCCAAGCCCACTGGTTTTGTCTTCCGGCGCCCCGATCTGGCCCGCAGCATTGTCGATGGGCTGGTGGGGGCTGGGATTCAGGACTACACCTCTGGCCTGTTCCTGGCGGCGCCTAGACGCACCGGAAAAAGCACCTTCTTGCGTGAAGACTTGATTCCCGAATGCGAAACCCGTGGCTGGCTGGCGGTCTACGTCGATCTATGGGCCAACAAGGAGAAGGACCCTGCCGATCTGATTGCCTCGGCTATCGCTGCGGCATTGGTGTCTTATGAAAAGGGTATCCGTAAGCTTGCCAAGTCCATGGGCATCGACAAACTCAGTTTCTTGCGCACGCTGTCCTGGGATTTCAGCCGGCCGCAACTGCCTGACGGCGCAACGCTGACCCAGGCGCTGGAGTTGTTGCATCGTGCTGCTGGTAAAACCGTGGTGTTGGTGATCGACGAAGCCCAACACGCGCTGACCACCGAAGCCGGGGTCAATGCGATGTTCGCGCTCAAGGCCGCCCGTGACCAGCTCAACCAGGGCCGTGAGGATGATGCCAGTGGCCTTCGCCTGGTGTTTACGGGGTCCAATCGAGACAAACTGGCTCATCTGGTACTCAGCCGCAATCAGCCTTTCTACGGCTCCGGTATCACGTCTTTCCCATTGTTGGGCAAGGAGTTCACCAAGGCCTACGCTGCCCATTTGAACGCGCATCTGGCCCAGACCAACCAATTCAATGCCGACGAGCTCGATCAAGCGTTTGAGTTGGTCGGACGTCGCCCTGAAATGTTGCGTGCCGTCATCGGCGAGATTGCCTTGGAGTTGGGTGAGGCGAGCCATTTGGGCGAGTTGCTGCGCAACAGCGCCGAAATGCTGCGTGCCGGTGTCTGGACCGAGTTTGAAAGCGCCTGGAACGCCCTGACGGTGCCCCAACGCGCCGTTCTCCAGGTCATGGCCGAGCGCTCGCAAAACAACGAACCCTTTGCGCCCTTTACGGATGCGACGCTGGAGGCCGTGAGCAAGGTGCTTGCGAGTATGGGAAGCGAGGTCGTGCCAGGCACCCAGACCATCCAATCCTGCATCGACGCGCTTCGTGAAAAGGAATTGGTATGGAAGTCCAATCGCGGTGGCTACGCATTGGAGGACAAAGCGTTTGCCGATTGGTTGAAGGGGTATCGCAAGCGGCAGTGAACCTGCATGTACCTAGGGTGCGCATTGTGGCGAGGGAGCTTGCTCCCGCCGTGGCGCGAAGCGGCCCTGTTTTTTGGCCTGCCGCGCAGTCCAGCGGGAGCAAGCTCCCTCGCCACAGGGCAGGCATTTCGTCAGGTGGATCGGAGTTACTTCTTCATCAGCGCCGCGCACGCCGCCTTATAGGCTTCATGCTGATACTTGTTCAGCGTCGCCGGCAAAGCGAAGTCATGCTTCTTGCTCTGCGCATTGATGGTCTGCGGCGACAGCAGCGTCACGTCGCAACCGTCCAGCAACTGGAAGACCCCTTCGATCTTGAACGTCGTCGGGCCGCCGGCGAACTCGCCTTTCTTGCTGCGCTTCTTGATGGCGATGCGTTCGATAGCGTTTTCGGCGACGAATGCCCGTACCTGCGCGGCGAAGGCCTTGACGTTGGCGGCTTCGTCATCGTCGTCCAGGGCGATTTTCTTGGTATTCAGGGCAATGTGGGTCAACGCCTGTTGATCCAGCGAGGCAACGGCGATGATCGCTTCGCTGCCTTTGATTTCGATGCCGCAGGTTTTCATGTCGATCCTTTTGAGCGAGGGGGTGTACAGCTTACAGCGCCAATTCCACGCGGGCCTTTCAGTCCTGCCCAATCGACTCCAGAAACTCCGACCGATCGTCGCTCACCTGGGCCATGCAGTCGTTCTCGGCAATCTTGTAGGCTTCGCTGCCGGGTTTGGCCGGGAAGGCGGCGATGGCGCAGTCGGCGTCCCGCTGTTTTTGCCACAGTTGCTGGGCGGCCTTGATCTTGGCGGTGATGTCGCTCAGTTGGGCCTTGTCGCTGGCGTAGCGGGTTTGCAGGCGCTCGTTGAGGCTCTGCAGGTTTTCGCTCAGCAACTGTTCGGCGGCGTTTTTGCCATAGGCCGAGCAGGCGAGGGTCTGGACGTCGTTTTCGACGGCATCGCAGGGGTTCTGTTCGGTGTCTTCAGCCGCGTGGGCGGCGGTGCTGATCAGTGCCAAAGCCAGGAAGATTGATTTCATTGCGTTGCCGCTCGAGTCCGGTGAAAGCCAGTGATGCCGCGGATTCTGGCGCAAGCGTCGGCTAAAGAACAGACGGGCAGGGTGGGCCTGCCGCGGCCCAATGTCGGTGATTGACGCTTTCGGCAATTCCCCTGTCGTTTTTGCACCCGGTCGCCGCGGCCCTCAGGCATATGCTGGCCCCAAAGCGCCGGCACACGATTCGGCGCATGAATCGCTGACAAAAAGGGGACTGCCTGATGAGCCCAGCCGAATTGCACGCCGACAGCATCGTTATCGACGGGCTGATCATTGCCAAGTGGAACCGCGACCTGTTCGAAGACATGCGCAAGGGCGGCCTGACCGCAGCCAACTGCACCGTGTCGGTGTGGGAAGGTTTCCAGGCCACCGTCAACAACATCGTCGCCAGCCAGAAACTGATCCGCGAGAACAGCGACCTGGTGATCCCGGTGAAGACCACCGCCGACATCCGTCGCGCCAAGGAACAGGGCAAGACCGGCATCATCTTCGGTTTCCAGAACGCCCACGCCTTCGAAGACCAGCTCGGCTATGTCGAGATCTTCAAGCAGCTCGGCGTCGGTGTGGTACAGATGTGCTACAACACTCAGAACCTGGTGGGCACCGGCTGCTACGAGCGTGACGGCGGCCTGTCGGGCTTCGGTCGCGAGATCGTGGCCGAGATGAACCGGGTGGGCGTCATGTGCGACCTGTCCCACGTCGGTTCCAAGACGTCCGAGGAAGTCATCCTCGAATCGAAGAAGCCGGTCTGCTACTCCCACTGCCTGCCGTCCGGCCTCAAAGAGCACCCGCGCAACAAGTCCGATGAAGAGCTGAAGTTCATCGCCGACCACGGTGGCTTCGTGGGCGTGACCATGTTCGCGCCGTTCCTGGCCAAGGGCATCGACTCGACCATCGACGACTATGCCGAAGCCATCGAATACACCATGAACATCGTCGGTGAAGACGCCATCGGCATCGGCACCGACTTCACCCAGGGCCATGACCAGGCGTTCTTCGAGATGCTGACCCACGACAAGGGCTACGCCCGTCGTCTGACCAGCTTCGGCAAGATCATCAACCCCCTGGGCATCCGCACCGTGGGCGAGTTCCCGAACCTCACCGAGACGCTGCTCAAGCGCGGTCACTCCGAGCGGGTGGTGCGCAAGATCATGGGCGAGAACTGGGTGAACGTCCTGAAAGACGTCTGGGGCGAGTGAATACCTCTGGAGCCTACTCCGCTCGCCGATAGCTGCGTCAGGTCCTCGCGCCAAGCTCGCCGTACATGCGTACTGTCTCGCTTGTCGCTCCGGTCCTTCCTTGCTCTCGACGTGCTCGCTACGGCCCCAAAGGCATCCACACCATTTTTTTATAAGAGCAAAAGCAAACGCTTCGCTCAGTAATGATTACGAATTTCCGGAGTTACGTTTTCATGGCCAAAATCGCCCCACAACTGCCTATCGAAGTCGACAGCGAAACCGGTGTCTGGACCTCCGACGCCCTGCCGATGCTCTACGTGCCGCGTCACTTCTTCGTCAACAACCACATGGGGATCGAGGAAGTGCTGGGCGCCGACGCCTATGCCGAGATTCTCTACAAGGCCGGCTACAAGTCCGCCTGGCACTGGTGTGAGAAAGAAGCCGAATGCCACGGCCTGGAAGGCGTCGCGGTGTTCGAGCACTACATGAAGCGCCTGTCGCAGCGCGGCTGGGGCCTGTTCAAGATCCAGGACATCGACCTCGACAAAGGCACGGCCAGCGTCAAGCTCGAACACTCGGCGTTCGTCTATGTGTACGGCAAGGTCGGGCGCAAGGTCGACTACATGTTCACTGGCTGGTTCGCCGGTGCCATGGACCAGATCCTCGCCGCGCGTGGCAGTTCGATCCGCACCGTGGCCGAGCAGGTCTACGGCGGTTCCGAAGAAGGCCACGACGACGGCCTGTTCATCGTCAAGCCGTTGTAAGTCGAGGATTGCGCCATGGCTTTTGAAGCAATGTTCCAGCCGATCCAGATCGGCAAGCTGACCATCCGCAACCGCGTGCTCAGCACCGCTCACGCCGAGGTCTACGCCACCGACGGCGGGATGACCACCGACCGGTACGTGAAGTATTACGAAGAGAAGGCCAAGGGCGGCATCGGCCTGGCGATCTGCGGCGGCTCCTCGGTGGTGGCCATCGACAGCCCGCAGGAATGGTGGAGCTCGGTGAACCTGTCCACCGACCGCATCATCCCGCACTTCCAGAACCTGGCCGACGCCATGCACAAGCATGGCGCCAAGATCATGATCCAGATTACCCACATGGGCCGTCGCTCGCGTTGGGACGGCTTCAACTGGCCGACCCTGATGTCGCCGTCCGGCGTGCGTGAGCCGGTGCACCGTGCCACCTGCAAGACCATCGAGCCGGAAGAAATCTGGCGGGTGATCGGCAACTACGCCCAGGCGGCGCGCCGGGCCAAGGCCGGTGGCCTGGACGGTGTCGAGCTGTCGGCCGTGCACCAGCACATGATCGACCAATTCTGGAGCCCGCGAGTCAACAAGCGTACCGACGAGTGGGGCGGCAGCTTCGAAGGCCGCATGAAATTCGGCCTTGAAGTACTCAAGGCCGTGCGCGCCGAAGTGGGCGACGACTTCTGCGTGGGCATGCGCCTGTGCGGTGACGAGTTCCACCCGGACGGCTTGTCCCACGAGGACATGAAGCAGATCGCCAAGTACTACGACGACACCGGCATGCTGGACTTCATCGGCGTCGTGGGCTCGGGTTGCGACACCCACAACACTCTGGCCAACGTTATCCCGAACATGAGTTATCCACCGGAGCCGTTCCTGCACCTGGCCGCCGGTATCAAGGAAGTGGTCAAGGTCCCGGTGCTGCACGCGCAGAACATCAAGGACCCGAACCAGGCCACGCGGATCCTGGAGGGCGGCTACGTCGACATGGTCGGCATGACCCGTGCCCACATCGCCGACCCGCACCTGATCGCCAAGATCAAGATGGGCCAGGTCGACCAGATCAAGCAGTGCGTCGGCGCCAACTATTGCATCGACCGCCAGTACCAGGGCCTGGACGTGCTGTGCATCCAGAACGCCGCGACGTCCCGTGAATACATGGGCGTGCCGCACATCATCGAGAAGTCCACCGGGCCGAAACGCAAGGTGGTGGTGGTCGGTGCAGGCCCCGCGGGCATGGAAGCGGCGCGCGTGGCGGCTGAACGTGGCCATGACGTGACCCTGTTCGAGAAGAAGGAATTCATCGGCGGGCAGATCACCACCGCCTCGAAAGCCCCGCAGCGGGACCAGATCGCCGGTATCACCCGCTGGTTCCAACTGGAGCTGGCGCGGCTGAAAGTCGACCTGCGCCTGGGCGTGGCGGCTGACGCGGCGACCATCATGGACCTGCGTCCGGACGTGGTGGTGCTGGCCGTCGGCGGGCATCCGAACGTGGAGCAGAACGAGCACTGGGGCGCCGCCGAAGGGCTGGTGGTCAGCAGTTGGGACGTGCTCGACGGCAAGGTCGCGCCGGGCAAGAACGTGTTGGTCTACGACACCATCTGCGAGTTCACCGGCATGTCGGTGGCCGACTTCCTCGCCGACAAGGGCAGCCAGGTCGAGATCGTCACCGATGACATCAAGCCGGGCGTGGCCATTGGCGGGACATCGTTCCCCACCTACTACCGCAGCATGTACCCCAAGGAAGTGATCATGACCGGGGACATGATGCTCGAGAAGGTCTACCGCGAAGGCGACAAGCTGGTGGCGGTGCTGGAGAACGAATACACCGGTGCCAAGGAAGAGCGCGTGGTGGACCAGGTGGTGGTAGAGAACGGCGTGCGGCCGGACGAAGAAATCTACTACGCGCTGAAGGAAGGTTCGCGCAACAAGGGCCAGATCGACGTCGAAGCCCTGTTCGCGATCAAGCCCCAGCCGTGCCTGGAACAGAGCGGCGATGGCTACCTGCTGTTCCGTATCGGCGACTGCGTGGCCCAGCGTAATACACACGCCGCCATCTATGACGCCCTGCGGTTGTGCAAGGATTTCTAACGGCTTGCACATAGCCCTGTGGGAGCGGGCTTGCTCGCGAAAGCGGTGGATCAGTCAATCCAAATGTGACTGGCAGATTGCATTCGCGGGCAAGCCCGCTCCCACAGGAACCGAGTAAGGCATCTCGACCTGCAAGACCCTGGAGTCTTTGGGAGCAACACCTATGTTGAACACCCTTCTTCCCATCCTGCTGTTCGCAGCCCTGGGCCTGGCGGTCCTTGGCGCCTTGCGGCGGGTGAACATGTGGCGCCGGGGACGACCGTCCAGGGTTGACCTGATCGGCGGTCTCTTCGCCATGCCCAAGCGCTACATGGTGGACCTGCACCACGTGGTGGCGCGGGACAAATACATCGCCAACACCCACGTCGCCACGGCCGGTGGTGCGGTGGCGTCGATCGTGCTGGCGATCCTGGTGCACGGCTTCGGCCTGCATAACCGTTTCCTGGGCTATGCGCTGCTGTTGATGACGGCAGTGATGTTCGTCGGCGCGATCTTCGTCTACCTGCGTCGTCGCAACCCGCCGGCACGGCTGTCGAAAGGCCCGTGGATGCGCCTGCCGAAGAGCCTGCTGGCATTCTCGGTGTCGTTCTTCCTGGTGACCCTGCCGGTAGCGGGCATCCTGCCGGAAAACTTCGGCGGCTGGGTACTGGCGGCGATCCTCGGGATCGGTGTGTTGTGGGGCGTCTCGGAGCTGTTCTTCGGCATGACCTGGGGCGGGCCGATGAAGCACGCCTTCGCCGGTGCCCTGCACCTGGCCTGGCACCGTCGCGCCGAACGCTTTGGCGGCGGCCGTTCCACCGGCCTGAAACCGCTGGACTTGACTGACCCGGCGGCACCGTTGGGGGTGGAAAAGCCCAAGGACTTCACTTGGAACCAGTTGCTTGGCTTCGACGCCTGCGTGCAGTGCGGTAAATGCGAAGCCGCGTGCCCGGCCTTTGCCGCCGGCCAGCCGCTGAACCCGAAAAAACTCATCCAGGACATGGTCGTTGGCCTGGCCGGCGGCACCGATGCGAAGTTCGCCGGCAGCCCGTATCCCGGCAAGCCGGTGGGTGAGCACGGTGGTAATCCGCACCAGCCGATCGTCAATGGCCTGGTGGACGCCGAGACGCTGTGGTCGTGCACCACCTGCCGTGCCTGCGTCGAGGAATGCCCGATGATGATCGAGCACGTCGATGCCATCGTCGACATGCGCCGGCACCTGACCCTGGAAAAAGGCGCCACCCCGAACAAGGGCGCCGAGGTGCTGGAAAACCTCATCGCCACCGACAACCCTGGCGGCTTCGCCCCGGGCGGGCGGATGAACTGGGCGGCGGACTTGAACCTGAACCTGCTCAGCGAGAAGAAATCCACCGACGTGCTCTTCTGGGTCGGCGACGGCGCCTTCGACATGCGCAACCAGCGCACCCTGCGTGCGTTCGTCAAAGTGCTCAAGGCGGCGAAGATCGATTTTGCCGTGCTCGGCCTCGAAGAACGCGACAGCGGTGACGTGGCCCGGCGCCTGGGTGACGAGGCGACGTTCCAGTTGTTGGCCAAGCGCAACATCCAGACCCTGGCCAAATACAGCTTCAACCGCATCGTCACTTGCGACCCTCACAGCTTCCACGTGCTGAAAAACGAGTACGGTGCCTTCGATGGCAACTACCTGGTGCAGCACCACAGCACTTACCTGGCGGAGATCATCGGCGCTGGCGCCCTCAATCTCGGCCAGCACAAGGGTGACAGCGTGACGTACCACGACCCGTGCTACCTGGGTCGCTACAACGGCGAGTACGAGGCCCCCCGCCAGGTGCTGCGCGCACTGGGCATCGAGGTCAAGGAAATGCAGCGTTCGGGTTTCCGTTCGCGCTGCTGCGGCGGTGGCGGCGGTGCGCCGATCACCGACATCCCGGGCAAGCAGCGGATCCCTGACATGCGCATGGAAGACATCCGCGAAACCGGTGCCGAGCTGGTGGCGGTGGGTTGTCCACAGTGCACGGCGATGCTGGAAGGCGTGGTCGAGCCGCGGCCGATGATCAAGGACATCGCCGAACTGGTGGCCGATGCCCTGCTTGAAGACGTGGCGTCGGGTAAAACCGCGGCCCCGGCCAAACGTGAACCTGCGGAGGTGCATTAATGAGCGACATCATCCGCCGCGACCCTCGCGCCGAGTGGATCGCCCGCAACCGCCTGCACCCGCTGCACGCGGCCATGCAGCCGGTGCAACACAGCTGGATGGGCCCTAACGGGATCATCCGCAAGCATGTCCACGGCGTGGGTTTCATTGGCCCCAACGGCATCAAGCGTATCGACCGCAGCGGTGCCCAGCAAGGCGGCGCGACCAAGCGCGCCGCGGCCACTGAAGTGCAATTGCCGCTGCATCAGGTGGCGCAGCCGGCGTTCTACATCAGCGTGGTGCCGGACATGGTCGGGGGGCGTCTCAGCGCCCACGACCGGGACTTGCTCGGCCTGGCCCATCAACTGGCCGGCAGCGACGGCGCGGTGCTGGCGGTGGTCTTTGGCGAACACAAGGAAACCACCTTCGCCACGGCCGGCGTCGACCGCTTGCTGGTGCTCGAAGGCGAAGCCTTCAATGGTTATGCACCGGAACAACGGGTGCAGGGCCTGCGGGCTGTGGATAACCAATTCAGCCCTCGTCACTGGTTGCTGCCGGACAGCCGCAGTGGCGGTGGCGAACTGGGCCGGCGCTTTGCCGCCGCGCTGGGTGAGCGCCCGGCCACGCGGGTCTGGCAGGTCAAAGGCGAGGAGTGCATCGGCCGCGCCGGTGCCGGCCTGCAAGACCTGGCTCGACCCTTGGCGCGCTTGATCCTGGCCGCCGCCGAATGCGCCGAACCGGTCAGCGAAACCCGTCATGAAGCGCTGCCGGTGGAGTTATCCACAAGCGTGGCCCGCAGCCTGTCGCGCATCGAAGACCTGGGCGCGGTGGCAGTGGACCCGGGGGCGATTCCGATGGCCGAAGCCGAATTCATTTTCTCCGGCGGTAACGGGGTCAAGGACTGGGCGCTTTTCCACCAGACCGCGGCGGCCCTGGGCGCCACCGAGGGGGCTTCGCGGGTAGCCGTGGACGATGGTTTCATGGCGCGGGACCGTCAGGTGGGCGCCAGTGGCACCTGGGTCACCGCGCGGGTCTATGTGGCCGTGGGAATTTCCGGGGCGATCCAGCACCTGCAAGGCATCGGTGCCTGCGACAAGGTGGTAGCGATCAACCTCGACCCGGGCTGCGACATGATCAAGCGGGCGGACCTGTCGGTGATTGGTGACAGCGCGGCGATTCTCAAGGCCCTGATCGCGGCGGTAGAGGCCTACCGCAACGAAGCCAGGCGCGATGCGGCTTAAGCTAAGGATTCAACCATGAGTACTCAAGTGATCAGCCTCGTCTCCATCGGTGCCCACCCGACCTCCGGCCGGCCCCGTCGCGCCGAACAGGACGCCCGCGCCGTGGAACTGGGCCTGCAACTGGCTGGCAACGACCTGCAAGTGCTGCACGCCGGCGACGTGGCCGAGCCGGCCCTGCGCGCCTACCTGGGCATGGGCCTGGACGAACTCCACGTCCTGGACAACCCCGAAGGCGCCGACGCGCTGCCGGCCCTGACCGACTACCTGCGTGATGCCGGCGCCCAAGTGGTGCTCACCGGCAGCCAGGCGGAAACCGGCGAAGGTTCTGGGATGTTGCCATTCCTGCTGGCGGAAAACCTCGGCTGGCCGCTGGTGGTCGGGCTGGCCCAGGTCGAATCCATCGATAGCGGCGTCGCCCTGGTGCTGCAAGCCCTGCCTCGCGGGCAACGGCGCCGCTTGAAAGTGCGCCTGCCGTTCCTGGCGACTGTGGATAACGCCGCGCCCAAGCCTCGGCAGAGCGCCTACGGCCCTGCGCGACGGGGTGCCCTGCACGCCGAAGAGGTCGAAGTGGTCGATGACGCCTTGCTGGCGGTGGCGACCCTGCAACCGGCCAAGCCACGCCCCAAACGCCTGAAGGTGATCAAGGCCAAGAGCGGCGCCGACCGCATGAAAGCCGCCACGGCCAAGGCCAGCGGCGGAGGCGGGCAAGTGCTCAAGGGCGTCAGCCCGGAAGCGGGCGCCGAGGCGATTCTCAAGTTGCTGGTCGAAGAAGGGGTCGTCCGCTAAGGCGGAAACGACCTACTCCCCTGTGGGTGCGAGCCTGCTCGCGAGGGCTGTGTGTCAGGCGACAGGGTTGTCGTGGGATACCGCTTTCGCTAGCCGGTTCGCTCTCACGGTGCTGTGTGGTTTTATCCCCAGGCTCTCGCGCGCTTGTATCAGGTTTCCGTCGTGGGCAACGGAAACGCTGCAGGGTGTTCAGTATTTGAATGTCTCACTTCAATGACAACCTTCTCAGCCGAGATATTGTCAATTTGCGCGTTTAATATATGCCTGTTTAATGTGTCCAGATTCGCATCCCATTCATCCAGCAGGAAAATCTCAACGGGCTGCTGTAATAAGCCTGATAGTTGCTTCATTTGGCGCTGCCCTGTCGATAGGTTTTCGTCGGGTTCCGAAAAACTGATGTCGGGAGATATCAGCACGGCGTCTTCAGAAAGGGACTTGATCCATTTTAGAACTGAGGACTTTCCTGAGCCGTTGTCGCCTTGCACGAGATAGCGTCCTGGTTTTAGCGCTTGACACACCAGCGCCTGCTGAAACTCGGCTAACGCATACCTTTGCTGGGTGGTGATTTCCCTGATGGTTATTTTCTGAGCACTTATCTGCTCGTTGAAATTCTGTTGCTCAAGCGTCTGAGTGAATGTGACGAGGTTTTTGACTTTGCGCCTGACGATGACGAACTGACTGCCATACATACTCAGTGCATGGACGCTTCCGAATAACTGCAGTGTTCGTGGCAATACAGCAACCAGGGTGCCCAGCGGCACAGCCGTTACTTCGGCAGGAAGGTACAAGGCGACTATCATGATGAGCACCGCTACGCAGATGGGTAGGCAAGCGATCATCTGCTCAAGCAACACATATTTTTCGGTGGTTCTAAAATAATGCTCTGATTGATCCGAGTATCGAAGTTTTCTGTTGTTGAACATAGGCGAGCTCGCGAAGTGGCTATTGTGCCAGAGCGGCTCGATTTCAAGTAATGCTTGAAGTTTTGTTTTTTGGAGACGGGTTGCATATTCATCTATTTTGGTTTTCATGAGCATGACGAATATGGCTGAGACCATCAATGAGGCGAGAAGCACACTGGATATCAAGTGACCAAGCGTCAGGTAGAAAACGATAAGCGTGAAAATGATGTTGAAGTAGGTCGAGGCCATTCCAATGTAAAAAGCGGCGGCGTGTTCTATGGTGCCTGCGGCTTCGCCGGTCAACCAATTTGTCGTAAGCTTGCTGTTTTTGCTGGAGGAAAGCCTTATGTCTTTCCTGAGCAATGAAAATGTCTGAAGGGTGTAATGTTTCCATGTCTGGTTCTGTAACCGTACACGTACTAATTCACCTGCTGAACTGATCAAGTAAGCCAGTAGCGCGAAGGCAAAGAAATAAACAATGTACATCTTGATCGATGCGTAGGTTTGCAGCGTTAGCGCCTCACCCGCTTGGGCAATGAAGTAGGTTGAGAGTGCGAGGCTTATTTGTTGAAGCAAGGCCAGTGTCAGGGCGATGATGAATAGACGGCTTTTTATGAACACTGCTATATCCCTATAGACGGTAGTCGACACGCGGTCACATCATCTATCGGTCCGGCAATTGATTTGTCAAAGTGCTTTCAAGCTAATCGATGACAAAGTATTTAGTTGAGAAGTACTCCCAATCACCTCGGCTGCGTCAATGGCGTTGTGATTTACTCACAATCCCTGTGCGTCCACTTGTGGATAACCTGTTCGCCCATCGCTACACCCCACGCCAATCAAGCCCTTCCAGCCTTCGATCAAAAAACGATCAGTCTAACTCACGGTTTTTATTGGCTTTTCCCGTTACCTCTGGGCATATGAGTGTCCACAATTGCCCCCAATCTCTGTTGGTGCTTCTGTGGATAAGATGTTCGCTATCGTCTGCAAGCCAGGCAGATCGTGCCTTTCATGCAGTTGATCATTAAATGATCAATTCCGTTGGGCCATTGGAAAAATACCGGAAAAACCCGTGGTTAACCGCTGTCTCCGTGGTTTTCCACAGAAACGTCAATTTATCCCCGAACACTGTTGGCGCTTCTGTGGATAAGGTGTTTGCTTACCGCTACAGGCTAGTGAATACAAGGCTTTCAAACGTTTGATCAAAAAATAACCGATAATGCACGGGCGCGTTTGCTGTGCATAACAGGCGATTTTCCCGTGTTTTTATCCCAAGACGATCCCAGATGATCCTCACTTGTCCCCATTTGCTGTGGGTGGTCATGTGGATAACTTGTTTGCGAATGGCCGCAGGGCCCGGCGGCTATAGTCCAAATCGCGATAGATCAAATTTCATACAGTTCTAAGTGGCTGCCTTGACGCAGGTCGGTCACCTGTCTTCACTCATGGCACAAGGACACCGCTTCTTTATCCAGATCAGGTTCAGGGAGAACGCATGATGGATAGCCCGCTCCCCTGCATGCATCGGTTTTCCCCCACGGTGTGCGTTGCGCCGCTTCTTGGCGCATTACCTAGACGGACCCGTCGTCGCGCCGCCAATCAGCGCGCGCGGCTATAGCGCGCCGTTGTCCGACTGATTCCCCGCCACACCGCTGACTGCCGCTCGAACCCCTACGGGTCGGTGGCCAGGCGTTCGCACGCCTTCGATTTACAGGCAACCGCAGAGTTGCCCCATCTGCCTGAGAGGACTTGAACATGACACGGATCTCGACCCCCATCAGCCAAATCCAGGAGCACTACGACGTCGTGGTCATCGGTTCGGGCTACGGCGGTGGCATTGCGGCCTCGCGCCTGTCCCGGGCCGGGCGCAAGGTATGTTTGCTGGAGCGGGGCCGGGAGATACAGCCCGGCGAGTACCCCAACACCCTGCTCGCCGCCACCGAGGAGTTGCAGGTGCACGACCCGGACGGCCACATCGGCTCGCGCACCGGCCTGTTCGACTTGCACGTCAACGCCCAGCAGAACGTGGTGGTGGGCTGCGGCCTGGGCGGCACTTCGCTGATCAATGCCAACGTTTCGCTGGAGCCCGAGCCCGGGGTGTTCGAAGACCTGCGCTGGCCGCAAGCGGTGCGTGAACACCGCGACACGTTGCTCAAGGACGGTTATGCGCGGGCCCGGGAGATGCTTAAGCCCAACGCCTACCCGGACTCGTCGCCGAACCTGCCCAAGCTCGACGCCCACAAGCAGTCGGCCGACTACCTCAAGCAGGGGGCGCATTTCTACAAGCCGCCGATCAACGTCACGTTCGACAAGCTGGCCAACAACCTCAACCACGTCGGGGTCGAGCAATTGCCGTGCAACGGCTGCGGCGATTGCGTCTCCGGCTGTAACAACAAGGCCAAGAACACCACCCTGATGAACTACCTGCCGGATGCCTGGAACCACGGCGCAGAGATTTTCTGCCAGGCGGAGGTGCGGCACCTGGAGCGCGACGGCGATGGCTGGATCGTGCACTTCCAATACCTGGACAGTGGTCGTGAGTTGTTCTCGGCGCCGACTCTGTTTGTGCGTGCCGACATCGTGGTGGTGTCCGCCGGGACCTTGGGCTCGACTGAAATCATGCTGCGCTCGCGGGACAAGGGCCTGTCGATGTCCAGTCAGCTGGGCGAGAACATGAGCGGCAACGGCGACATCCTCGGGTTCGGTCACAACTGCGACCAGACCATCAACGGCATCGGCTTCGGCGCTCATTCGGCCAAGGAGCTGGAGCCGGTGGGGCCATGCATCACGTCAATCATCGACATGCGCACCGAAGGCGACTGGCGCAGCCGCATGGTCATCGAAGAGGGCTCGATCCCCGGTGCGCTCGGCCGGGCCATGGTGCCGAGCATGGCGGCATTCGCCGGCATGATCGGTGTGCCCACCGACACCGGTTTCGGTGCCAGCCTCAAGTACAAGGGGCGCGAGGCCGAGAGCTTCCTGCGCGGGCCTTACTACGGCGCGCTGCATAACATGCAGACGTACCTGATCATGAGCCATGACAACGGCAAGGGGCGCATGGTGCTCGACCGCCAGGACCAGTTGCGCATCGACTGGCCCGGTGTCGGCGAGCAGGAGAACGTCACCCTCGGCAACGAGCGCCTGCACCAGAGCACCAAGGCCCTGGGCGGGATCTGGGTCGAGAACCCGATCTGGACCAAGTTGCTCAGGCACAGCATCGTGTCGGTCCATCCCCTGGGCGGTTGCGTGATGGGCGAAGACGCGACGCAAGGCGTGGTCAACCACAAGGGCCAGGTGTTCAGCGGCGCCAGCGGCACGGATGTCTACCCCGGGTTGTACGTGGCCGACGGGGCGGTGATCCCGACCTCCCTGGCGGTCAATCCGCTGCTGACCATTTCGGCGGTGAGCGAGCGCAACATGGGCCTGCTGGCAGCGGATCGGGGGTGGACCATCGACTACACGCTGCCGTCGGCCCCGAGCAAACCGGTGGCGGCGCCGACCCTGGGTGTGCAATTCACCGAGACCATGAAGGGCTATTTTTCCACCGCCTTCGCCCAGGCCCAGGGCACCGACCTGACGCTCTACGAAGCGGCGGCCAAGCGCGGCAAGGCCGATAACTCGCCCATCGAATTCACCCTGACCATTACCGCCGACGACCTCAATCGCCTGATCAAGGAGCCTGAACACGCCGCGACGCTGGTGGGCACGCTGGATGCGCCGATGCTCTCGCCCAAGCCGCTGGTCGCCAGCAATGGGGTGTTCAACCTGTTCGAGGTGTATCAGCAACAGGTTGGCGTGCGGCACATGAACTACGACATGAAGCTAACCGCCGAGGACGGCACCGATTACTACTTCAGCGCGTTCAAGACCGTGCCCGAGGACAATGGCGTGCTGAACATCTGGCACGACACCAGCACGCTGTACGTCACCTTGTATCGTGGACCGGACAAGACCGGCGCGGTGCTCGGCTCGGGGGTGATGCACATCCTGCCGACCGATTTCGCCAAGCAGATGACCACCATGAAGGTGCTCAACGCCCGCAATGAACGTGAGCGTGTCGAGGCCTTGGCGCGGTTCGGCAAGTTCTTCGCCGGGATCCTGTGGGAGAGCTACGGTGGGGTATTTGCCGGCGATGTCTACTTCAACCCGGACGCGCCGCCGCGTATCAAGCGGCCGCTGGATGCACCGGCGCCGACCGTGCATTTCTTCCAGACCGAGGACAATGTCGAGCTGCGCCTGACCCGTTACCAGGCCGGCACGAAGGGCCCGGTCATGCTGGTGCACGGCCTGGGCGTGGGGTCGAACATCTTTTCCACCGACACCATCCACACCAACCTGCTGGAGTACCTGTGCAAGCACGAATATGACGTCTGGCTACTGGACCTGCGGGTGAGCATCCTGCTGCCGGCCAGCAAGCGCGAATGGAACGGCGACCAGGTGGCCCAGTATGATTTCAAGGCGGCCATCGAGCAGATCCAGCAGGCGACCCTGGCCCGTGACGTGCAGTGCGTGGTGCATTGCTACGGTGCGACGACGTTCTTCATGTCGCTGCTGGCGGGCCTGCAAGGGGTGCGCTCGGTGGTCTGCTCGCAGATCGCCGCCGACACGGTGGTCGCCACGGCCACCGGGCTGAAGGCCGGCCTGCACTTGCCGGGCATGCTCGACGCCATCGGCATCAAGTCCCTGACGGCCTACGCTGACAACAAGGAGAATTGGTTCAACAAGCTCTACGACAAGGCCCTCAACGGCTATGCGCGGATCGAGGCCCAAGGCTATTGCACCAATCCGGTCTGCCACCGCATCACCTTCATGTACGCATCGCTGTATCGCCACGACACCCTCAACGAGACCCTGCACGACAACCTGCATGAACTGTTCGGTGAGTCGAACATGCACACCTTCGAGCACCTGGCGCTGATCGTTCGCAAGGGCCACCTGGTGGACTTCAAGGGCAATGACGTCTACATGCCGCATTTCGATCGGCTGAAGTTGCCGATCTGCTTCATCAGCGGCGCCGACAACCAGTGCTACCTGCCGCAAAGCACCCTCAAGACCTACCAGCGTCTGTGCGACCTGCACGGTCCACAACTGTTCAGCCGCCACGAGGTGCCGGGCTACGGGCATATCGACTGCATGTTCGGCAAGGATGCGGTGGTGGATGTGTATCCAATCATCCTCGAACACCTGGAGAAGACTGCGTTGGGTTGACGTCGGATCGAGTCGACTTCTTCGCGAGCAAGCCCGCTCCCACAGGGGTACGCGATCTCCTGTGGGAGCGGGCTTGCTCGCGAAAGCGCACTGAAGAGCGCTGCATTTAGTGATTACGCTCAAGGAAAAAGGATGCCCATGAACACTTACATCCGCTGGTTCCAACGCATCATCTGGGTCGGGATCGTCATGAACATGTGCTTCGCCATCCCGGCGCTGTTTGCGCCGGCGTTGCTGACGTCCATGCTTGGCCTGCCGCCCGTGTTGTCCGATCCCTGGCTGGAGAACGCCGGCATGTTGCTGGTGGGTATCAGCCTGTTCTACATGCCGTCGGGGTTCGCCGCGCCGCGCTTCGTGGTGAATTCCTGGCTGTGCGTGCTCTCGCGCCTGGTGGCAGTGGTGTTCTGGATCTACCTGATCAACACCAACGCCCAGGGGCCACTGTTCGTACCGATGCTGATGGGCGACCTGAGCATGTTCCTGATCCTGGGCGGGCTGCTGTACCTGGGCAGCCCGGTGGCCAATCGTCCGTTGGCGTTGCTCTGTGACGGTTGGCGGGCGTGGCGCGAAGGCTGGGCGCGACGCTGGCACAGGCCCGGCTTCAAGACCGGTGCGTTGGTGGTGGTGCTGGTGCTGGGGTTCATCGGTTACCAGACTTGGTACCAGATGATCCGCGAGGTGCCGCAGCCGGACTTCGCCTCCGACGAGGATCACTACAAGTACGCCGCCATCGGCCTGGGCATCGAGGCGCGGATCCCGTACTACCTGTTCGCCGTGCTGCCGCAGATGTGCCCGGAAAAACTGCCCAAGCCTGGCGGCTACGAAGTGTTCGGTTTCCTGTACGAGAACGGCAACGACCTGCCCATCGGCATGGCCAAGCGACAACTGGGCTACCCCACCGTGGAACCCAACTGCGCCCTGTGCCACACCGGCTCCTACCGGGCCAGTGCCTCTGACGTCGCGGTGCCGGTTGCCGCCGCGCCGGCCAATACCCTGCAACTGCAAGCCTTCCAGTGGTTCGCCTACGATTGCGCCAGCGACCCGAAATTCACCCCGGATGCGGTCATGGCCGCGATCAACGGCAAGTTCCAGTTGGGCTTCTTCGAGAAGCTGTACAACCGCTACCTGATCATCCCGATGGCCAAGAGCGCGCTGCTCAAGCAGAAACAGGCCTATGCCTGGCAGAAACTGCGTCCCGCCCAGGGGCCGGGGCGCACCGACACCTTCAACCCGACCAAGATGGTGGTGTTCGGCTTCCCGGATGATTCCACCATCGGCACCGTGGACCTGCCCCAGGTCTGGAACCAGAAACCCCGCGAGTCGATGTACCTGCATTGGGACGGCAATAACAACAAGATCCATGAGCGCAACTACGCCGCGGCGATGGCGGTGGGGGCGACGCCTGAATCGGTGCTGCCGCCCAGTTTCAACCGCGTGACCAACTGGCTGCTGGGCCACAAGGCGCCGGCCTGGCCGTTCGCCCTGGACTCGGCGAAAGTCGCCCAGGGCCAGCCGATCTGGGAGAAGAACTGCGCCGGTTGTCATGATTTCGGCCGCACTGACACGGGCCAGGTCACCACCAACATCGACCAACTGGGCACCGATCCCCATCGTCTGAACTCCTTCACCACGGGCCTGGTGACGGCGTTCCACGGGTTCAAGAAACCACCGTTCGACTTCAACGCCTACCGCAAGACCCAGAGCTACAGCAACACACCGACCGACGGCATCTGGCTGCGCGCGCCGTACCTGCACAACGGCTCGGTGCCGACCTTGTGGGACCTGCTGCTGCCGCCGGAGCAGCGCCCGCAGGTGTTCTACACCGGCTCCGACATCTACGACCCGCAGAAGGTCGGCTTCGTCACCAGCGGCGCGCAGATGAAAGCGTCGGCGGACTTCAAGTACGACACCCGCCTGGAAGGCAACCACAACGGCGGCCACCTGTACGGCACGCAGTTGTCGGACGTCGATAAGCGGGCCCTGATCGAGTTCATGAAGACCCTGTAGCCCAGGGCATTGCGAAGGAGCGTCCACATGTCATTACTGCATCATTGGGAACATGAGTTCGACAAGGTCAAGGTCCGCCTGCATGGGTTGGTCACGCGGCTGGAAATGTCCTGGAAAAAACTGGTCAACGACCTGGAGCCCGAGGAGTTCCAAGCCATCGTCAAGCTGTTGCAACGCGGCCACGACCAGGCGCGACACGTGATCGAGCACGGCGACCTGCCGGATGACGAACCGGCCGTGCCGTGGGAGCTGTCCCACGGCCTGTCGATCCTGAAGCTCGGCAACGCCGAGCCCTTGCCGCAGAGCGAGGACGAATTGCCGACCCGGGTACTCAAGGACGGCACCTTGCTGGGCTGTCGCAAATGGGAACTGCTGGACCTGTTATGGAGCGAGGCGCTGCTCAAGTGGATCGAGAACCTGCGCCATCACGCGACGTTCGCCACCACCCCGGCGCTGGTGAAGATGGACCGCGACGTGGTGTTGGCGATCGCCGGAGACTGGGGCACCGGGCCGTTCGACAGCCACGCGCCGGCGGTCGCGGTCGCCAACCAGATGCAACTGGCCCAGGCCGATTTCACCATCCACCTGGGGGATGTGTACTACGCCGGCACCCATTCCCAGGAAGACGTCGACATGGTCGGCTGGCCCCAGGGCAAGCACGGTTCGTTCACCCTCAACTCCAACCATGAGATGTACAGCGGCGCCCACGGTTACTTCAAGGAGCTGGCCAAGCGTTTCCCGGTGCAGCAGGGCACCAGTTATTTCGCCTTGTACAACGACGATTGGCTGGTGGTCGGCCTCGACAGCGCCTACGCCTCGGACGCCATGAACCTGTACATGGACGGCACCCTCAACACCCAGCAGATCGACTGGATGAAGGGCCTGCCCAAACGCAAGAAGTTGATGGTGCTCAGTCACCACCAGGGCTTTGATATTTCCGGGCACCACAAGACCGCGCTGTACCAGCCGGTGTGCGACGCCTTGGGCCGTGAGCCGGATTATTGGTATTGGGGGCATTTGCACAACGGCATTTGCTACGCCACCCAGGGCGGCTTGCATGCGCGATGCGCCGGGCATGGGGCGATTCCCTATGGCACCACCAGCGAGTTGAACGGGCATGCCCGGGTGCTGTGGTCGGAGACGCAACTGGCGGGGGATGAGGCGTATCCGGAGCGGGTGTTGAACGGGTATGTGAAGGTGCAGTTGAGCGGGGAGGCGATTGTCGAGACGTTCTATGGGGAGGATGGGTCGGTGCGCTGGTCTTCGAAGTAATCAGGTGAATGTCAGGCCGCTATCGCGAGCAAGCTCGCTCCCACAGGTTTGTGAACGACACAGAACCCCTGTGGGAGCGAGCTTGCTCGCGATGCTTCTGACTTAGCCCTGGACCGGCACACCCTTGAGGTACGGCGCCGGCTCGGCTCCCAGGTTGTTGAGCATGCGCTCGCTGTACCAGTCGACGAAGTTCACCACGCCGAACTCATAGGTCTTGGAGTACGGGCCAGGCTGGTAGGCGGTGGAGTTGATGCCGCGCTGGTTTTCCTCGGCCAGGCGACGGTCCTGGTCGTTGGTGGCGTCCCAGACTTCGCGCATGCGCGCCACGTCATAGTCCACGCCTTCGACGGCGTCCTTGTGCACCAGCCACTTGGTGGTGACCATGGTTTCCTGGGCGCTGATCGGCCACACGGTGAACACGATGATGTGGTCGCCCATGCAGTGGTTCCACGAATGCGGCAGGTGCAGGATGCGCATCGAGCCCAGGTCCGGGTTCTTGATGCGACCCATCAGCTTGGCGCAGCCTTGCTTGCCGTCCAGGGTCATCGACACGGTGCCCTTGAGCAGCGGCATGCGCACGATACGATTGCGCAGGCCAAAGCTGGCGTGGGCGTAAGGGATCTTCTCGGCTTCCCATGCGGCGGCGGACGCGGCCACGTGGTCCTTGAACGCCTGGTCGGCCCGCGGGTCGGTGACATCGTCCCATTCCAGCAGGGTCTTGAGCAGTTCCGGGTGCGAACCGCCGCAGTGGTAGCACTCGCGGTTGTTTTCCAGCACCAGCTTCCAGTTGGCCTTTTCCATCAAGGTGGTTTGCACCGCCACCTTGGTGTTTTCCATGTCGTACGGTTCCATGTAGTGGCTGAGCGTCGACAGGAAGTCATCGATGGCCGGTGGATTCTCCGCCAGGCTGATGAAGATGTAGCCGCCGGCGGTCTTCACGTTCACTGGCTTGAGGCCGTACTGCTTCATGTCGAAGTCGGCGCCCATCTCGGTGCCGGCGAACAGCAGGCGACCGTCCAGCTCGTAGGTCCACTGGTGATAATGGCAGACCAGCTTGGCCACCTTGCCTTTGTCGCTGGTGCACAGGCGTGAACCGCGGTGGCGGCAGACGTTGTGGAAGGCATGCACCACGCCGTCGGCGCCGCGAATCACGATGATCGGGTTCTTGCCGACCTGCAGGGTCAGGTAGTTGCCCTTGGTCGGGATCTCGCAGGTCATGCCGGCGATCAACCATTCCTTCTGGAAGATCTCCTGCATGTCGATGTCGAACAGGCGCTCGTCGCTGTAGAACGGCTGGGGCAACGAGAACGTGCGCTCGCGCTCCTGCAGCATCTGTGCGGTGGCCTTGCGTGCGGGTTCCAGCGGATCGCCCAGGCTCAGGGTTGTGGTCACGTCCATCGTTGTATCCTCATGGCCATCTGTGTGGCCGGCGAAATGACTAATCGGTTGTGCTACGCAAGGCAGAAAACGTTGTTTGTCTGTTGGGGCGAGTGTGGGGCCGCGCAGGGGGCGAACCTTATCCATGGGCGACATGGCCCAATCTGTTCCCGACGCGCAAGCCCCGGTGGTTGGGGGCTGGTCGCGATAAGTATGTCAATGTCGCGAATAGGTAAACGGCGGTGCCGGGGCCTGCGCACAATCGCCAACATGAAGGCCGGCAGTCGGCCGTGGAGATGAGCATGTCCAATAATTTCCTGAACCCGGTCACCACCCAGACCTGGGCCAATGGCCGACATATCGTGCGGTGCGTCAAAGTCATCCAGGAAACCTGGGATGTGCGTACGTTCTGTTTCATGGCCGACCAGCCGATCATGTTCTTTTTCAAGCCGGGGCAGTTCGTCACCCTGGAGCTGGAGATCGAAGGCCAGCCGGTCATGCGCTCCTACACCATCTCCAGTTCGCCGTCGGTGCCCTACAGTTTCTCGGTGACCATCAAGCGCGTGCCGGGCGGCAAGGTCTCGAACTGGCTGCATGACACCCTGCATGAGGGCCAGGAGCTGGCGGTGCACGGGCCGGTGGGGCTGTTCAATGCCATCGACTTCTCCGCCCCGAAAGTCCTCTACCTCAGCGGCGGCGTCGGCATTACCCCGGTGATGTCCATGGCACGCTGGTACTACGACACCAATGCCAACGTCGACATGGTGTTCATCCACAGTGCCCGCTCGCCCAAGGACATCATCTACCACCGCGAGCTGGAGCACATGGCGTCGCGGATCGACAACTTCAGCCTGCACCTGATCTGTGAGAAGCATGGCCTGGGCGAGCCTTGGGCCGGTTATCGCGGTTACCTGAACCACAAGATGCTGGAGCTGATGGCGCCGGACTTCATGGAGCGCGAGGTCTTCTGCTGCGGCCCGACGCCGTACATGAACGCGGTCAAGCGCTTGCTGGAGAGTGCCGGCTTCGACATGAAGCGTTATCACGAGGAATCCTTCGGCGCCACGCCGCCGGAAGCCCGGGCCGACGCCGTGGAGCAAGCCGAGCAGGCCGCCGAAGCGCCCGAAGTCGATGCCGCGGACCTGCACCTGGTGGAGTTCACCTCCTCGGGCAAGAGCATTCGCGTGGCACCGGGCGAAACCGTCCATGCCGCCGCCGCCAAGCTCGGCATGATGATTCCCAAGGCCTGTGGCATGGGCATCTGCGGAACCTGCAAGGTGTTGAAGCTGGGTGGGGAAGTGGAGATGGACCACAACGGCGGCATCACCGAGGACGACGAAGCCGAAGGCTACATCCTGTCGTGCTGCAGCGTGCCGAAGGGGGACGTGCGGATCGAGTTCTGATCCGCATCTCTCAGGCAGAACGTGGTTCCTTGTGGCGAGGGGATTTATCCCCGCTGGGCTGCGAAGCAGCCCCCAAACAGCCAACTCGGTTAACCGGATACACCGCGTCCACAGGTTTTAGGGCTGCTTCGCAGCCCATCGGGGATAAATCCCCTCGCCACAGGGTAACCATGTCCCCGGGCCAAACAGTGGTCCGGCCCGGCCTTGGGTGAATCTTTACTTAGCCCGCCATCACTTCCCGGATGTCCGCCGCCAGTTCCCTTACCCGCGCCTCTTCGGTGTCCCACGAGCACATGAAGCGGGCGCCGCCCTTGCCGATGAACGTGTAGAACCGCCAGCCGCGGGCGGTGAGGGTGGTGATGGCGGCTTCCGAGAGTTGCAGGAACACGCCATTGGCCTGGACCGGGAACATCAGTTCCACGCCAGGAATGTCACTCACCAGTTGCGCCAGGAGCTGGGCGCAGTGGTTGGCGTGGCGGGCGTGCTTGAGCCAGGCGTCGTCCTGCAGCAGGCCGACCCAGGGCGCGGAGAGAAAGCGCATCTTCGAGGCCAGTTGCCCCGCCTGCTTGCAGCGGTAGTCGAAGTCTTCGGCCAGGTCGTGATTGAAGAACAGGATCGCCTCGCCCACCGCCATGCCGTTTTTCGTCCCGCCGAAGCACAGCACGTCCACGCCGGCTTTCCAGGTCAGGTCGGCCGGGGAGCAGCCGAGGAAAGCGCAGGCGTTGGAAAAGCGCGCGCCGTCCATGTGCAGGTTCAGCCCCAATTCCTTGCAGGTGATGCTGATGGCGCGGATTTCTTCCGGGGTATAGACGCTGCCGACTTCCGTGGCCTGGGTCAGGGTCACGACGCGCGGTTTGGGATAATGGATGTCCTGGCGCTTGAGGGCGATCTCGCGGATCGAGTCGGGGGTCAGTTTGCCGTTTTCGGTGCGGGCCACCAGCAGTTTGGAACCGTTGGAGAAGAACTCCGGCGCCCCGCACTCGTCGGTTTCGACGTGGGCAGTTTCCGAGCAGATCACGCTGTGGTAACTCTGGCATAGCGAGGACAGTGCCAGGGAGTTGGCCGCGGTGCCGTTGAACGCGAAGAACACTTCGCAGTCGGTTTCAAACAAGGCGCGGAAATCATCGGCGGCCCGGTGGGTCCACTCATCGTCGCCGTAGGCGCGTTGGTGGCCCTGGTTGGCTTCTTCCATGGCGGCCCAGGCTTCGGGGCAAATACCGGAATAGTTGTCGCTGGCAAACTGTTGACTCTTGTCGGTCATGGCCTTGCTCCTGAGGTAGAGAGTCCTGGATAAAGAGTTCCCTGAGTGGACGTCCCGGGTGGGGGCGTTCCGGGGTCGGCGCGCTTGGGTCCACGACGCCGTGTTCGATGTTGGTGCGCACTTTACCCAAGATTAGCGGGGGAACACACCGGATGTTTCTGTCAGGAAATCACAATGTCATTGCGTCGCCTTGCCCATGAGCCGACGTGACGGGGCGCTGGATCTGCTCAAGTGGCTGGCTCTGTTGACGATGGTGCTCGATCATCTGCGATATGTCGGTTTCTCCGCCGATTGGCTGTACGTACCGGGGCGCCTGGCATTTCCCTGGTTCTGTCTGGCGATGGCGGCAAACCTGGCGCGCATCGGCGCCAGCGCCCTGCCGTGGCGTTACCTGGGCTGGTTGCTGTTGTTCGGCGCGGTGAGTGAAGTGCCTTATCGGCTGTTCTTTCCTGAGGGGGCGACGCTCAATGTGCTGCCGACCCTGACCCTGGGCTTGCTGGTGGCGCGCAGTTGGCAGACGCCGACCCTGGAGGCGCGCGGCCTGGCGGTGGGGGCGCTGTTGTTGTCGGCGTGGTTCTCTGCGCAACTGATGTTCGGCTTCTTCGGCGTGTTGCTGCCACTGGCGTTGCTGCTGGTGATTCGCCGGCCCTGGTACTTCGCCGTGTTGCCGGGGGTGGTGTGCGTGGCGGCCAATCAGTGGCGGGCGCTTTACGGCGCGGCGTGGCTGGGCAATGCCGTGGCGCTGTGGGGGTTGGTGGCTTGCCTGCTGGCGCCAGTGCTTGGGCTGTTGCTGTTGCGACAGGCTGGTCGTATTCATCCGCCGGCGATGCGGCGTTGGGCTTATGCACTTTATCCAGCGCATTTTCTGGTTCTGCTCGTGGTTCGGCAGGTCATTACCCAAGCAATGAGATGAAGGCCTGTGGCGAGGGGATTTATCCCCGTTGAGCTGCGAAGCAGCTCCCTGAATCAGTCAATCCGGTCATTCTGATACACCGCACCCGCAGGCTTGGGGGCCGCTTCGCGCCCCAGCGGGGATAAATCCCCTCGCCACAGTGATCGCGTCATACGCCATGTCGTAAACGCGCCTTTGTGTGGCGTCCATAGGCATTTGACCTGTCTGCGCCAGCCATACCATCGCTTCCAAAGGGCACGACCAAAGGGTCCGTGCCTCACCGAGACGAAAAGGCGCACCGCCGCCGCTGGGAGAGACGCGATGTTCAGCAAGCAAGACCAAATCCAAGGCTATGACGATGCACTGCTGGCGGCGATGAATGCCGAAGAGCAACGCCAGGAAGATCACATCGAGCTGATCGCGTCGGAAAACTACACCAGCAAGCGTGTGATGCAGGCCCAGGGCAGTGGCCTGACCAACAAATACGCCGAAGGCTATCCAGGCAAGCGCTACTACGGTGGCTGCGAGCACGTCGACAAGGTCGAAGCCCTGGCCATCGAGCGCGCCAAGCAACTGTTCGGTGCCGACTACGCCAACGTCCAGCCGCACTCCGGTTCTTCGGCCAACAGCGCCGTGTACCTGGCCCTGCTGCAAGCCGGCGACACCATCCTGGGCATGAGCCTGGCCCACGGTGGTCACCTGACCCACGGCGCCAAGGTGTCGTCCTCGGGCAAGCTCTATAACGCGGTGCAGTACGGCATCGACACCACCACCGGCCTGATCGACTACGACGAAGTCGAGCGCCTGGCGGTCGAGCACAAGCCGAAAATGATCGTTGCCGGTTTCTCGGCCTACTCCAAGACCCTCGACTTCCCGCGTTTCCGCCAGATCGCCGACAAGGTCGGTGCGCTGCTGTTCGTCGACATGGCCCACGTGGCGGGCCTGGTCGCCGCCGGCCTGTACCCGAACCCTCTGCCTTATGCCGACGTGGTCACCACCACCACCCACAAGACCCTGCGCGGTCCACGTGGCGGCCTGATCCTGGCCAAGTCCAACGAAGAGATCGAGAAGAAGCTCAACGCCGCGGTATTCCCCGGCGCCCAGGGCGGTCCGCTGATGCACGTGATCGCCGGTAAGGCCGTGTGCTTCAAGGAAGCGCTGGAGCCCGGCTTCAAGGCCTACCAGCAGCAAGTGATCGAGAATGCCCAGGCCATGGCTGGCGTGTTCATCAAGCGCGGCTACGATGTAGTGTCCGGCGGCACCGATAACCACCTGTTCCTGGTCAGCCTGATTCGTCAGGGCCTGACCGGCAAGGACGCCGATGCCGCCCTGGGCCGCGCCCACATCACCGTCAACAAGAACGCCGTGCCGAACGACCCGCAGTCGCCATTCGTGACCTCGGGCCTGCGCATCGGTACTCCGGCGGTGACCACTCGCGGTTTCAAGGTTTCCCAGTGCGTGACGCTGGCCGGCTGGATCTGCGACATCCTCGACAACCTCGGCGACGCCGATGTCGAAGCCAACGTCGCCCAGCAAGTGTCGGCCCTGTGCGCGGACTTCCCGGTTTATCGCTGAGTCGGTTTTGGAGTAATGACTATGCAACGCTATTCGGGCTTCGGCCTCTTCAAACACTCTCTCAGCCATCACGAAAACTGGCAGCGGATGTGGCGCACGCCGACCCCGAAGAAAGTCTACGACGTGGTGATCGTCGGCGGTGGCGGGCATGGCCTGGCGACCGCCTACTACCTGGCCAAGGAACACGGCATCACCAACGTGGCCGTGGTCGAGAAGGGTTGGCTGGGCGGCGGTAACACCGCGCGCAACACCACCATCGTGCGCTCCAACTACCTGTGGGACGAATCGGCCCACCTGTACGAGCACGCCATGAAGCTCTGGGAAGGCCTGTCCCAAGACCTGAACTACAACGTCATGTTCTCCCAGCGCGGTGTGTACAACCTGTGCCACACCCTGCAGGACATCCGTGATTCCGAGCGCCGGGTCAACGCCAACCGCCTCAACGGCGTGGACGGCGAACTGCTCAACGCCAAGCAAGTGGCCGACGAGATCCCGTACCTGGATTGCTCGAAGAACACCCGTTACCCGGTGCTGGGCGCCACTGTCCAGCGTCGCGGCGGCGTGGCCCGTCACGATGCCGTGGCCTGGGGCTTTGCCCGTGCCGCCGACGCCTTGGGCGTGGACCTGATCCAGCAGACCGAAGTGATCGGTTTCCGCAAGGAAAACGGCGTGTGCATCGGCGTGGAAACCAACAAGGGCTTCATCGGCGCCAAGCGCGTCGGCGTGGTGACCGCCGGTAACTCCGGGCACATGGCCAAGCTGGCCGGTTTCCGCCTGCCGGTCGAATCCCATCCGCTGCAAGCGCTGGTGTCCGAGCCGATCAAGCCGATCATCGACAGCGTGATCATGTCCAACGCCGTGCACGGCTACATCAGCCAGTCCGACAAGGGCGACCTGGTGATCGGTGCCGGTATCGACGGCTGGGTCGGCTACGGCCAGCGCGGTTCGTACCCGGTGATCGAACACACCATCCAGGCCATCGTCGAGATGTTCCCGGTGCTCTCGCGGGTGCGCATGAACCGCCAGTGGGGCGGCATCGTCGACACCACGCCGGACGCCTGCCCGATCATCTCCAAGACCCCGGTGCCGAACATGTTCTTCAACTGCGGTTGGGGCACCGGCGGCTTCAAGGCCACCCCGGGCTCGGGCAACGTGTTTGCCGCCAGCCTGGCCAAGGGTGAGATGCACCCACTGGCCGCGCCGTTTTCCATCGACCGTTTCCACAACGGCGCATTGATCGACGAACACGGCGCTGCTGCCGTCGCCCACTAACAGGAAGGAGAAATCCCTATGTTGCACATCTTCTGTCCTCACTGCGGCGAACTGCGCTCCGAAGAGGAATTCCATTCGTCCGGCCAGGCGCACATCCCCCGTCCACTGGACCCGAATGCCTGCACCGACGAGCAGTGGGGCGACTACATGTTCTTCCGCGACAACCCGCGCGGCCTGCACCATGAGTTGTGGATCCACGCGGCCGGTTGCCGCCAGTACTTCAACGCGACCCGTGACACGGTGAGCTACGAAATCCTGGAAACCTACAAGATCGGCCAAAAGCCGCAATTCACCGACAAGGCTGACAGTCCGAAAGCGGCCGCACAGGCTCTGGGAGAGAAGGTATGAGCCAGATCAATCGCCTGTCCAACGGCGGACGGATCGACCGCAATAAAGTGCTGAGCTTCACCTTCAACGGCCAGACCTACAAAGGCTTCGAAGGCGACACCCTGGCCGCCGCATTGCTGGCCAACGGTGTCGATATCATTGGCCGCAGCTTCAAGTATTCCCGTCCGCGCGGCATCTTCGCCGCCGGTGCGGAAGAGCCAAACGCCGTGTTGCAGATCGGTGCCACCGAAGCCACCCAGATCCCTAACGTGCGGGCCACGCAACAGGCGCTGTACCAGGGCCTGGTCGCCACCAGCACCAACGGCTGGCCGAACGTGAACAACGACATGATGGGCATCCTCGGCAAGGTCGGCGGCAAGCTGATGCCGCCGGGCTTCTACTACAAGACCTTCATGTATCCACAGTCGTTCTGGATGACGTACGAGAAGTACATCCGCAAGGCCGCGGGCTTGGGTCGCTCGCCGACCGAGAACGATCCGGACACCTACGACTACATGAACCGTCACTGCGACGTGCTGGTGGTCGGTGCCGGTCCTGCCGGCCTGGCTGCCGCGCTGGCAGCGGCCCGCAGCGGTGCGCGAGTGATCCTGGCAGACGAGCAGGAAGAGTTCGGCGGTAGCCTGCTCGATTCCCGCGAGAGCCTGGACGGCAAGCCGGCCACCGAATGGGTGGCGGCGGTGATCGCCGAGCTGCGTTCGATGCCGGAAGTCGTGCTGTTGCCGCGCGCCACCGTCAACGGCTACCACGACCATAACTTCCTGACCATCCACGAGCGCCTCACCGACCACCTCGGTGACCGTGCGCCGATCGGCCAGGTGCGCCAGCGCATCAACCGTGTCCGCGCCAAGCGCGTGGTGTTGGCCACCGGCGCCTGCGAGCGGCCGCTGGTCTACGGCAACAACGACGTGCCGGGCAACATGCTGGCCGGTGCGGTGTCCACCTACGTACGTCGCTACGGCGTGGCACCGGGCAAGAAACTGGTACTGAGCACCAACAACGACCACGCCTATCGCGTGGCGCTGGACTGGTTCGACGCCGGCCTGCAAGTGGTCGCCGTCGCCGATGCCCGTAGCAACCCACGGGGTGCGCTGGTGGAAGAGGCGCGTGCCAAGGGCATCCGCATCCTCACCGGCAGCGCCGTGATCGAGGCCCGTGGCAGCAAGCGCGTGACCGGTGCCCGTGTCGCCGCGATCGACGTGCGTGCACAAAAAGTCACCAGCCCAGGCGAATGGCTGGACTGCGACCTGGTCGCCAGTTCCGGCGGCTACAGCCCGGTGGTCCACCTGGCTTCGCACCTGGGCGGCAAGCCGATCTGGCGTGAAGACATCCTCGGTTTCGTACCGGGCGAAGCACCGCAGAAGCGCGTGTGCGTCGGCGGCGTGAATGGCGTCTACGGCCTGGGCGATTCCCTGGCCGATGGTTTCGAAGGCGGCGTGCGTGCGGCCAGCGAAGCCGGCTTCAAGGCGGTAGAGGGCGTGTTGCCCAAAGCCTTGAGCCGCCACGAAGAGCCGACCCTGGCGCTGTTCCAGGTGCCTCACGAAAAAGCCACTGCACGGGCGCCGAAGCAATTCGTCGACCTGCAGAACGACGTCACTGCCGCCGCGATCGAACTCGCCACCCGCGAAGGCTTCGAGTCGGTCGAGCACGTCAAGCGCTACACCGCCCTGGGCTTCGGCACCGACCAAGGCAAGCTGGGCAACGTCAACGGCCTGGCCATCGCGGCGCGTTCGCTGAACGTGAGCATCCCGCAGATGGGCACCACGATGTTCCGTCCGAACTACACGCCGGTGACCTTCGGCGCGGTGGCCGGCCGGCATTGCGGGCACATCTTCGAACCGGTTCGCTTCACCGCGCTGCACGCCTGGCACGTGAAGAACGGTGCCGAATTCGAAGACGTCGGCCAATGGAAACGCCCTTGGTATTTCCCAAGGAACGGCGAAGACCTGCACGCTGCGGTCAAGCGCGAATGCAAGGCCGTGCGTGACAGCGTCGGCCTGCTGGACGCCTCGACCCTGGGCAAGATCGACATCCAGGGCCCGGATGCCCGCGAGTTCCTCAACCGCATCTACACCAACGCCTGGACCAAGCTCGACGTGGGCAAGGCTCGCTACGGCCTGATGTGCAAGGAAGACGGCATGGTCTTCGACGACGGGGTCACCGCCTGCGTCGCCGACAACCATTTCATCATGACCACCACCACCGGCGGTGCGGCCCGTGTGCTGCAATGGCTGGAGATCTACCAGCAGACCGAATGGCCGGACCTGAAAGTGTACTTCACCTCGGTCACCGACCACTGGGCGACCATGACCCTGTCGGGGCCCAACAGCCGCAAGCTGCTGAGCGAAGTCACCGACATCGACCTGGACCGTGACGGCTTCCCGTTCATGACCTGGAAGGAAGGCCTGGTGGGCGGCGTGCCGGCCCGGGTGTTCCGGATCTCGTTCACCGGTGAGCTGTCGTACGAAGTCAACGTGCAGGCCGACTACGCCATGGGCGTGCTCGAGAAGATTGTCGAGGCGGGCAAGAAGTACAACCTGACCCCGTACGGCACAGAAACCATGCACGTACTGCGGGCCGAGAAGGGCTTCATCATCGTCGGCCAGGATACCGACGGCTCGATGACCCCGGACGACCTGAACATGGGTTGGTGCGTGGGCCGTACCAAACCGTTCTCGTGGATCGGCTGGCGCGGCATGAACCGTGAAGATTGCGTGCGTGAGAACCGCAAGCAACTGGTGGGCCTCAAGCCGATCGACCCGAATGTCTGGCTGCCGGAAGGCGCGCAATTGGTCTTCAACCCCAAGCAGGCGATCCCGATGACCATGGTCGGTCACGTGACCTCCAGCTACGCGCACAACTCCCTGGGCTATTCGTTTGCCATGGGTGTGGTCAAGGGCGGTCTGAAGCGCATCGGTGAGCGAGTGTTCTCGCCGCAAGCCGACGGCAGCGTGATCGAGGCAGAGATTGTTTCTTCGGTGTTCTTCGATCCGAAGGGGGATCGGCAGAATATCTGATGACCGTCAGATTCTGTGGAGGCAGGGCTGCCGCATTCGCGAGCAAGCCCGCTCCCACAGGATCGAAGGGGTTGAAGAAATTTAGGCCAGGCATCAATCCAATGTGGGAGCGGGCTTGCTCGCGAAGACGGCAGCACAGTCACTACAAGGGTTGAGCCCAGCGCACTACTGAATTCAAGACAGGTGCTATATGACAGCAGCCAATGTTTACCAACAACGCCCGACCACCGGGGCCAAAGCCGAGTCGTCGCTGCACCATGCCGACCTCGCCAGCCTGGTGGGCAAGGGCCGCAAGAACGCCGGCGTGACCGTGCGCGAGAAAAAACTGCTCGGCCACCTGACGATTCGTGGCGACGGCCACGACGCGGCCTTCGCCGCGGGTGTGCACAAGGCCCTGGGCATCGAGTTGCCGGGCGCGCTGAGCATCATCGTCAAGGGCGAAACCAGTCTGCAATGGATGGGCCCGGATGAATGGTTGCTGGTCGTACCGACCGGTGAAGAGTTCGCCGCCGAGCAAAAACTGCGTGAAGCCCTGGGCGACCTGCACATCCAGATCGTCAACGTCAGCGGCGGCCAGCAGATCCTCGAACTGTCGGGCCCGAACGTGCGCGACGTGCTGATGAAATCCACCAGCTACGACGTCCACCCGAGCAATTTCCCGGTGGGCAAGGCCGTGGGCACGGTGTTCGCCAAGTCGCAACTGGTGATCCGCCACACCGGCGAAGACACCTGGGAGCTGCTGATCCGCCGCAGCTTCTCGGATTACTGGTGGCTGTGGTTGCAGGACGCTTCGGCTGAGTATGGCTTGAGTGTTCAGGCCTGAGATACCACGGTCTAAATCCGAACATTTTTGTGGCGAGGGGATTTATCCCCGTTGGGCTGCGCAGCAGCCCTAAACCAGTCGCCGCGGTGTATCTGGTTGGATTGTATTTAGCTTTATTGGGGCTGCTTCGCAGCCCAGCGGGGATAAATCCCCTCGCCACAGGTTGTGTGTTCGGGGATTAGCCATAACAAACAGGAGTCACCGCAATGAGCCGCGCCCCAGACACATGGATCTTGACTGCCGATTGCCCCAGCGTGCTCGGCACGGTGGACGCGGTGACCCGCTTTCTGTTCGAGCAGGGCTGCTACGTCACTGAACACCATTCCTTCGACGACCGTCTTTCGGCGCGGTTCTTCATTCGCGTGGAATTCCGCCAGCCCGAGGGCTTCGACGAACAGGGTTTCCGTGCCGGCCTGGCCGAACGTGCCCAAGCCTTTGGCATGGTCTTCGAGCTGACTGCGCCGAACTACCGGCCCAAAGTGGTGATCATGGTCTCCAAGGCCGATCACTGCCTCAACGACTTGCTCTACCGCCAGCGCATCGGCCAGTTGTCCATGGACGTGGTGGCCGTGGTGTCCAACCACCCGGACCTCAAGCCGCTGGCCGACTGGCACCAGATCCCCTACTACCATTTCCCCCTGGACCCGAACGACAAACCGGCCCAGGAGCGCCAGGTGTGGCAGGTGATCGAAGACACCGGCGCTGAACTGGTGATCCTCGCCCGCTACATGCAGGTGCTGTCGCCGGAGCTGTGCCGCAAGCTCGATGGCAAGGCGATCAACATCCATCACTCCCTGCTGCCGGGCTTCAAGGGCGCCAAGCCGTATCACCAGGCCTACAACAAGGGCGTGAAACTGGTGGGCGCGACGGCGCACTACATCAACAACGACCTGGACGAAGGCCCGATCATCGCCCAGGGCGTGGAGGTGGTGGATCACAGCCACTACCCCGAGGACCTGATCGCCAAGGGGCGGGATATCGAAGGGCTGACGCTGGCCCGGGCGGTGGGGTATCACATTGAACGGCGGGTGTTCCTCAACGCCAACAGAACGGTCGTTCTCTAAGCCGACATCGCGAGCAAGCCCGCTCCCACAGGATTTGTGTCGGTATACAAATATTAGTTACACCGAAAAACATGTGGGAGCGAGCTTGCTCGCGATGAGGCCCTTACAGACAACAAAGAAACAAAGACACAAGCACTAACCCGAGCAATCAACGCGCTGCCTGTCTAGGCAACGCAGTTTCATAAAAACAACAGCGAGGTGAAAGCATGTCCGGTAATCGTGGTGTCGTGTATCTCGGCCAAGGCAAGGTCGAAGTGCAGAAAATCGACTATCCCAAAATGCAGGACCCGCGCGGCAGGAAGATCGAGCACGGCGTCATCCTGCGCGTAGTCTCCACCAACATCTGCGGCTCCGACCAACACATGGTGCGTGGCCGTACCACCGCCCAGACCGGCCTGGTCCTGGGGCACGAGATCACCGGTGAAGTGATCGAGAAGGGCAGCGACGTCGAGAACCTGAAGATCGGTGACCTGGTGTCGGTGCCGTTCAACGTGGCCTGCGGCCGCTGCCGTTCCTGCAAAGAGCAACACACCGGTGTCTGCCTGACCGTCAACCCGGCACGTGCCGGCGGTGCCTACGGTTACGTCGACATGGGCGACTGGACCGGCGGCCAGGCCGAATACGTGCTGGTGCCGTACGCTGATTTCAACCTGTTGAAACTGCCGGACCGCGACAAGGCCATGGAAAAAATCCGTGACCTGACCTGCCTCTCCGACATCCTGCCAACCGGCTACCACGGTGCCGTCACTGCTGGCGTCGGCCCAGGCAGCACCGTGTACATCGCTGGCGCCGGCCCGGTTGGCCTCGCGGCCGCTGCTTCGGCGCGCCTGCTGGGTGCGGCCGTGGTGATCATCGGTGACGTCAACTCCATCCGCCTGGCTCACGCCAAGGCGCAGGGCTTTGAAATCGTCGACCTGTCCACCGACACCCCACTGCACGAGCAAATCGCCGCATTGCTGGGCGAGCCAGAGGTTGATTGCGCCGTTGACTGCGTCGGCTTCGAAGCCCGCGGCCATGGCCACGACGGCGTCAAGCACGAAGCCCCGGCCACCGTACTCAACTCACTGATGCAAGTGACCCGCGTTGCCGGCAAGATCGGTATCCCCGGCCTGTACGTGACCGAAGACCCGGGCGCCGTCGATGCCGCCGCCAAGATCGGTGCCCTGAGCATCCGCTTCGGCCTGGGCTGGGCCAAATCCCACAGCTTCCACACCGGCCAGACCCCGGTCATGAAGTACAACCGCGCGTTGATGCAAGCGATCATGTGGGACCGCATCAACATTGCCGAAATCGTCGGTGTGCAGGTGATTAGCCTGGATGATGCGCCGAAGGGGTATGGCGAGTTCGATGCGGGTGTGCCTAAGAAGTTTGTGATTGATCCGCATAAGATGTTTAGTGCGGCTTGAGGTTGGTTTGAAAACAGGAAGGGCGACTATATGTCGCCCTTTTTATTTTGGATCAATCATCGGTACAACAGTAGGCTCCGTCGAAGTGGTGCGACGGATTGGCGATTTTGCTGGAGGGAAAGACGCAGGTTATTGCGTTGAGCGGTATGACGGTAATCCCTCAAAGAGACCTCGTTATTCGGGCGCCACTCTCGTCGCCTGCTTGCCCTTCACACCCTGCTCGATTTCAAACGAGACGGCTTGTCGCTCTTTCAATGTCTTGTAACCCTCGCCGTCTATCGCTGAGTAATGAACGAACAGTTCTTCACCCCCTTTGCCGCAGGTAATGAAGCCATAGCCTTTTGCATCGTTAAACCATTTAACGGTTCCTTTGATTCGGTCGCTCATTTTTATTGTCCTATGCCCGAATGAATAAAGGCGCAGGGAGCTGAAGGCTCGTCCGCCTCGTTTCCGTTGACACAATGGGAGCTTAATTTCGGGCAGAACGAGTGCCTACTGTCAGAGCTGACAGTCGGCCATGCCGAAAGGAAATAACCGTTTGCCGGTGATATTCAGATGACTGTCACGAAGCGGTCATGCCGCAGCGCGGCTGCCTGTACCCCACTGACCAAACACCATTGTGGCGAGGGAGCTTGCTCCCGCTGGGGTGCGAAGCAGCCCTCGCTTTTCAGAAGCCAGGGGCGAGCGCTGCGCACTTGAGCGCGAGCAAGCTCGCTCGCCACGGTCAGTCGCGGGCGGTTGCCGTCCTGACCCGCTCGCAGAATTCAGGGTAGAAACCCTGTGTACTCGGGTTGCGACAGTCGTCTTGAACCTGGGCCAGGGCGGCACGGCTCAATGTCAGGCTACGGGGTTGGCTGGCGAAGGTGGTGTAGCCGTCCTGTTGGGTCTTGATGGCGTCGAAACCCTGCATGTCGTAGGCCAGCTCCACATCGTCGTCGGCCAGCCGTCGGGCCTGGACCGTCACGTGGGTGTACTGCTTGCCGCCCGGCGCGTTATTGAGCGCCGCCAGGCCGTGGCCGACCACGCGCAGCAGGTCTCCCACCCAGGCGTCGTCGCTTTCCGGGGGTACAGCGGGACGATAGCGCACCGTCAGCGTTTGCGGGTCGTTGCGGATGACTTCGGTCAGGGCCGGGTCGTAGCGCTTGATACGGTGTTCAATGGTCAACCAGGTCTTTTGCTCGTCGCTGGTGCCGTCGGCCACTTCAGGGTTGAGCGGGCCGCGTTGGCATTCGCTGACGCCCAAGGCAATGAGCATGCCCGTCAGGATGACCGCGAGCGTCGCTCCACCGATTTTTATATTCATAAGCAAAACTCGCGAGAGGGAGGCGCACTGTACGGTAACCCGGCGGGCGTTGACAGTGGGGCGAGGCGTGATCGGTCGTCGACATCCATACGTGGAACAATCGCCTTGGGGCCCAGTCCAACGCCCGATTTCATACCGCCGACCCCAGGCGGTTTTTCATTGCCCCGAGAGGTTCCCCCAAATGAAGGTTTCACGCGGTTTCGCCCTGTCTTGCCTGCTCTCGTTCGCGGCGAGCCCGGCCTTCGCCCAATTCAGCCTCGATGATGCGGCCAACGTGTTGTCGGCGATGCAGGGCAATCAGAATGGGCAAGGGGAGGGCGCGGTGGCCGCGGCGCCAAAAGCCGCCGGATTGCTCAATACGCTCGGTTCGGAACTCAAGATCACCCCGGAACAGGCCATTGGCGGTGCCGGTGCAATGCTCGGGCTGGCGAAGAACCGACTTAGCGAGCCGCAGTTTTCCGAGTTGAGCAGAAGCGTGCCGGGCCTTGATCAGATCGCCGGTAACCATGCCCTGGGTGGGCTCAATGGTTTGGGTGGGTTGCTGGGTGGTGGCTCGGACAAGAGTGCCTTGCTCGATGGTTTGCTGGGTAACGTCAAGGATACTCGGGACTTGAACAACGCTTTCAGTGCGCTGGGCATGGACACCGGGATGATTGGCCAGTTTGCGCCGGTGATTCTTGAGTATCTTGGGCAGCAGGGAGTGGGGAGTTCGTTGTTGCAGAATTTGGGTGGCATCTGGGGCGGTGGAACGGGTGTCTGATCAGTGGTTTTCGCTATAAGGCCATGCACACGGTTCTGTGAGGATGCGGCCGGCTTGTCCCCAGGTTCGATGAAAGGTCCAGTCATCAGGACCTTGCATCGGCGGCTTTCCAGGCGCTGCCTACTAATCAGAAGTGTCAGTCGCTTTGCCTTTCGTCACGCAAAACTGCAATCCGCCGATCCTTGTCGGTCCACAGCTGATTCACCCAGTCCTGCACTTGTTGGCGAAATACCGGGTCGTTTTCGTAGTCGCCCTGCCACAGCGCCGGGTCCAGCTCGCGGGTCTGGATGTCGATGATGACCCGGGGCACGGCGCCGCTGATCAGGTCCCAGAACCCGGGGATCCGGTCTTGGGGATAGACCACCGTGACGTCCAGGATCGCGTCCAGTTGTTCGCCCATCGCCGCCAGTACGAACGCCACGCCACCGGCCTTGGGCTTGAGCAGGTGGGTGAAGGGCGATTGTTGCTGCTGGCTTTTGGCGGTGGTGAAGCGGGTGCCTTCGAGGTAATTGACCACGGTGACCGGTTGGCGCTTGAACAGCTCGCAGGCGGCCTTGGTGATTTCCAGGTCCTTGCCGGCCAGTTCCGGATTCTTGGCCAGGAAGGCCTTGGTGTAGCGCTTCATGAAGGGGTAGTCCAGCGCCCACCAGGCCAGGCCGAGGAACGGCACCCAGATCAGCTCCTTCTTGAGGAAGAACTTGAAGAACGGCGTGCGGCGGTTGAGGGTCTGGATCAGGGCGGGGATGTCCACCCAGGATTGGTGATTGCTGATGACCAGGTAGGACGTGTCGCCACGCAGGTCGGCACCGCCGCGGATGTCCCAACGGGTGGGGATGCACAGGGCGAAGATCAGCTTGTCGATTTCGGCCCAGGTCTCGGCGATCCACATCACCGCCCAGGAGGCGTAGTCACGAAAGCGTCCGGGCAGGATCAGCTTGAGCAGGGCGAACACCATCAATGGGCCGAACAGCACCAGGGTGTTGAGCAACAGCAGCAGCGTGACGAGACAGCCGGTGAGCAAGCGGCGCATAAATGACTCTTGCAGACAGATGGGCGGGCCATGATAAGCAGCTTCGGGCGGCAGGCCAAATAGGCGTGGACGAATGTTTCACTTTTTGGCCGGTATGCTGGGTTTGCTTCTGTGGCGAGGGGATTTATCCCCGTTGGGCAGCGCAGCTGCCCGAATGCTGTGCAGCGATCCAGCACCATGGCGAGCGCTTCGCACTCGAACGGGGATAAATCCCCTCGCCACAAAGGCAGCACAGTGGTGTCGAGGGCAACCGAACGAATTTATCGGCAACGGTCTAAAATCCCAACCCACACAGGAAGCCCTATCGCATGAAATCCATTCTCGCCCTGCTCTCCCTGGTGGCCCTTCCAGTGCTGGCCGCCGAGCCGACCCTGTACGGGCGCTATGAATACATCGCGCTGCCGGAAATCGGCGGTGAAGTGCTCAAGGCCAAGATGGACACCGGCGCGCTGACCGCTTCGCTGTCGGCCAAGGACATCGAGACCTTCACCCGCGACGGCGATGACTGGGTGCGCTTCCGCCTGGCCACCAAGGATGCGAGCAACAAGGTCTACGAGCACAAGATCGCGCGCATCAGCAAGATCAAGACCCGCTCCGAAGAAGATGACGACGACAACGAAACCATCGCCCCGAGCAAGCGCCCGGTGGTGGACCTGGAAATGTGCCTGGGTAACGTCAAGCGTACCGTGGAGGTCAACCTGACCGACCGCAGCAGCTTCAACTACCCGTTGCTGATCGGCGCCAAGGCCCTGCGCGAGTTTGGTGCAGCGGTGAACCCGGCTCGGCGTTATACGGCTGACAAGCCGGACTGCTGATTTCCCCGATTGACGTGCCCCTGGGGTTGGGGCACCGTTCCGGCAACTTTACTGTCGGGCGCGCAAGACATGCCTCATATTCTGATTGTCGAAGACGAAGCCGCCATCGCCGATACGCTGGTGTTTGCGCTGCAAGGAGAGGGTTTCGACACCACCTGGCTGAGCCTCGGCGCGGCGGCCCTCGAACACCAGAAGCACACGCCGGCGGACCTGATCATCCTCGATGTGGGCCTGCCGGATATCAGTGGATTTGAAACCTGCAAGAATCTCAGACGTTTCAGCGACGTTCCGGTCATTTTTCTGACAGCTCGGGATGGCGAGATCGACCGGGTCGTGGGCCTGGAGATCGGCGCCGACGATTACGTGGTCAAGCCCTTCAGCCCCCGGGAAGTGGCGGCCAGGGTCCGCGCGATTCTCAAGCGCGTGGCCCCGCGCCCGGCGCCGGAGTTGGGCACGGCGCTGTTCCAGGTGGACAACGACCGGGTGCAGATCAGCTATCGCGGCAAGCCGCTGAACCTGACCCGCCACGAGTTCCGCCTGCTTAACTGCCTGCTGGAGCAGCCGGAGCGGGTCTTCAGCCGCGAACAGTTGCTCGACGCCCTGGGTGTCGCCAGCGATGCCGGCTACGAGCGCAGCATCGACAGCCACATCAAGAGCGTGCGCGCCAAGTTGCGCCTGGTCAGGGCCGAGGCCGAGCCGATCCAGACCCATCGCGGCCTCGGCTACAGCTACAGCCCGGGGCACAGCTGATGTCGCTGGGGATCCGGATTTTCCTGGTCTACGTGCTGTTTATCGGCCTGACCGGGTATTTCGTGCTCGGCACGGTGATCGAGCAGATCCGCCCTGGCGTGCGCCAGTCCACCGAAGAAACCCTGGTGGACACGGCCAACCTGATGGCCGAGATCCTGCGGGACGATTTCAAGGCCGGTACCCTCAACCAGAATCGCTGGCCGCAACTGCTCAAGGCCTACGGCGAGCGCCAGCCGGCGGCGTCGATCTGGGGCTTGCCGAAGAACCAGGTCAACCATCGGATCTACGTCACCGATGCCAACGGGATCGTGGTGCTCGACTCCAGTGGGGTGGCGGTGGGCCAGGATTATTCGCGCTGGAACGACGTGTACCTGACCTTGCGCGGCCATTACGGCGCCCGTTCGAGCCGCAGCGATCCGGATGACCCGGCGTCCTCGGTGATGCACGTCGGCGCGCCCATTCGCGACAACGGCCGGATCATCGGCGTGGTCACCGTCGCCAAGCCCAACAGCTCGCTGCAGCCCTATATCGACCGCACGGAGCGGCGCCTGCTGTTGTATGGCGCTGGCTTGATCGGCCTGGGCCTGCTGCTCGGTGCTGCGCTGTCGTGGTGGCTCAGTTCGGCGCTGCGTCGCCTGACCCGTTATGCCCAGGCCGTCAGCCAGGGGCAAAGGGTGGAAGTGCCGCATTATCGCGGCGGCGAGTTCGAGCAACTGGCGGGCGCCGTGGAGCACATGCGCACGCAGTTGGAAGGCAAGGCCTATGTCGAGCGCTACGTGCACACGCTGACGCATGAACTCAAGAGCCCCCTGGCGGCGATTCGCGGCGCCGCCGAGCTGCTGCAAAGCGACATGCCCGCGGCCCAGCACCAGCGCTTCGTCAGCAACATCGACAGCGAAAGCGTGCGCATGCAGCAGTTGATCGAACGCCTGCTCAACCTGGCCCAGGTCGAACAGCGCCAGGGCCTGGAGGAAGTCATCGCGGTCCCGCTGGCGGCGTTGTTCGATCAACTGCTGGAGGCGCGCAGCGGTTGGATCGAGGGCCGTCAGTTGCGAATCGAACGGCACATCGCGGCCGACCTGGTGTTGATGGGCGAGCCGTTCCTGCTGCGCCAGGCGCTGGGCAACCTGCTGGAGAACGCCTTGGACTTCACCCCGGCCGAAGGGCTGCTGCGCCTCAGCGCCGAGCGTACCGGCCAGCGGGTGGAGATCCGCCTGTTCAATCAGGCCGAGCCGATCCCCGACTATGCGCTGCCACGCCTGAGTGAGCGTTTCTATTCCCTGCCGCGCCCTGGCACCGGCCGCAAGAGCACGGGCCTGGGGCTCAACTTCGTGGAGGAAGTGGTGCAGTTGCATGCCGGGGCGTTCACCATCGGCAATGTCGAGGGTGGGGTGGAAGTAGTGCTGCGGTTGCCCTGAAGAGCGAGTTCTCCCTGAAGGAATACCGTTGTGGCGAGGGCAAGAGCGGTCGAGTCTCCACACAATCTCCACATTGCCCCCATGAACGCCCCACACAGCCCCCCCAGACTCTCCCTCATTCGAACAGGGAGAGCCCCACATGAACCGCAGCCTCGCTATAAAACTGGGCATGATTGCCCTCTTGATCCTCCTGCTGATGATCCCCTTGCTGATGATCAACGGCCTCATCGACGAGCGCCAGGAACTGCGTGACGGTGTGCTGCAAGACATTGCCCGCAGTTCCAGCCGTAGCCAGCAACTCATTGGGCCGATGATCGTCGTGCCGTTTCGCAAGGACGTGCGGGTCTGGAACACCAACGAGAAGACCGGCGTGCGTTTCCTGGAAACCGTCGAGCAAAGCGGCGAGTTGTATTTCTTGCCAGAGCAGTTCGAACTCGACGGCCAGGTCCGCACCGAGACCCGCGCCCGGGGAATCTACGAGGCGCGGCTGTTCCACGCCGATAATCGTATCGACGGCCGCTTCAAGGTGCCTGAACACTATGGCGTCGCGACCAAGGACCTGGCCGACTACCGTTTCGACCAGCCGTACCTGACGGTCGGTATCAGTGACATCCGTGGCATCGAGAATGCGCTGACCCTGACGCTCAATCAGCAAACCGTCGATTTCCTGCCCGGCTCGCGAGTCGGCTGGCTGGGGCAGGGCGTGCACGTGCCGCTGCCGATGATCACTGCCCAGGGCAGTGCCGACCTGACCTTTGGTTTCGACCTGCGCCTGCAAGGCACCGGCGAGCTGCAGATCCTGCCGGTGGGCAAGTCTACCAAGGTGCATCTGTCGGCCGACTGGCCACACCCGAGTTTCATCGGCAATTACCTGCCGGTCCAGCGTGACATCAATGAGCAAGGCTTCAGTGCTGACTGGCAGACGTCGTTTTTTTCCACCAACCTCGAAGAAGCGCTGCAAAGCTGTGAAACCAGCGACAGCTGCGAGGCGTTCCGCAGCCGGGCTTTCGGCGTGAGTTTCATCGATCCGGTGGACCAGTACCTCAAGACCGACCGGGCGATCAAATATGCGCTGCTGTTCGTCGCGTTGACCTTCGCCGGCTTCTTCCTGTTCGAGGTGCTCAAGAGCCTGGCGGTGCACCCGGTGCAATACGCATTGGTAGGCGTGGCGCTGGCGTTCTTCTACCTGCTGTTGTTGTCGTTATCCGAGCACATCGGCTTCGCCCTGGCCTACCTGGCATCCGCCAGTGCCTGCGTGGTGTTGATCGGTTTCTATGTGTGCCATGTGTTGCGCAGCGTGAGCCATGGCGTGGCCTTTTCGGTGGGGCTGGCAGCGTTGTATGGCCTGCTCTACGGTTTGCTGAGCGCTGAGGACTACGCCTTGCTGATGGGCTCGTTGTTGCTGTTCGCCCTGCTCGGTGTGTTCATGGTGCTGACCCGCAAGCTGGACTGGTACGGGGTGGGGGCGAAGCCGGCAGCGGCCATGTCCTTCGAGCTGGGAGAGGTGAAATGAGCCGGTCGCTGGGGTTGCGGGAGGATCAGCGATTGGCAGAGGTGCTGGTGACGCGGATTGCCGGGTTGTTTCCGATGGGTCGCATTGGCCTTATCGCGAGCAAGCTCGCGCCCACAGGAGACCTCGTTTACCCAGGCAACGAAGCCAAATGTGGGAGCTTGCTCGCGATGGGGCCGGTGCAGCCAGGGCAGAACTAGACTTTGGGCACTGTTTCAATCATTGAAGGCCGCAAGCTCACCTCGGCAAACCACGCCGCCAATTGCGGGTTGGCCTTGCGCCATTCCAGGTCCGGGTGGCGCAGGTCGAGATAGCCCAAGGCACAGGCCACGCTGATGGACGCTACGTCGAAATGACTGGCCAACTCAGCAATGGCCTCGGCTTCAAGCACGCCCACGGCACGGCGGATCTTGTCCCGTTGCGCATCGAGCCATTCGTCCCAGTGCTTTTCCACCGGGCGCAGGGCGGTTTCATAACGAATCATGACTGCCGCATCCATGATGCCATCGGCCATGGAGGCCAGGGTCAGGCGTCGCCAGCGGGCCGCGCCGTCCCGGGGGATCAGTGGATTGCCGACATGCTGGTGGTCGAGGTAATCGAGGATCACGCGACTGTCATGGATCACCGTCCCGTTGGCCAGGCGCAGGGCCGGGATCTTGCTCAACGGGTTGTCGTCGATGAGCGCCCGGTCCGGCTTGACCGGTGTGAGCTGGCTGAGCTGCAACGCCACGCGGTCCTGCTGGCCGGTTTCGTGCAGCAGCACCAGGACCTTGCGAACGAAAGGTGAAGCGGGGTTGTGGAACAGCGTCATGCTGGGGGTGGACATGGCAACGTCTCGGGTCAGTGGCACGTGTTGCGCAGCATAGCGCGTCATCCGTGCCCAAGGCAGTGCGACCGGGCCGTGGTGGCCCGGTCGTCGCGGGTCAAGCGGCCGGTTGCAGCGCCTGGGGTTGCGCTGACGGTGTCGTCGGTTGTGGCTTGAGTTCCCGGGCGACGGTCCAGACGATAAACGCCGCGACCACGTCGAAGATCGCCAGCATCACGAACAGCGGGCTGTAGCCGATTTTGGTCACCATCACGCCAAACACCAGGGTGAAGGCCGCAGCGCCGAGGTAGCCGAACATCCCGCCCATGCCGGTGGCGGTGGCGACTTCATGCTTGCCGAACGAGTCGGACGTGATGGCGTACAGCGCGCCGGACAAGGTTTGGTGGGCGAAGCCGCCGATGCACAGCAGGGCGATGGCGGTGTACGGGCTCTCGACCAGGCCGATGCAGGCCGGGCCGATCATGCAGGACGCGCCGAACAGCAAGACCATCTTGCGGGAGGTGAACAGCGACACCTTGCAATACTTGTGGAAGAACGGACTCAGGTAACCGCCCAGCACGCAACCAAGGTCCGCGGCCAGGAACGGCAGCCAGGCGAACATCGCGATTTCCTTGATGTTCATATGCCGCTCGGTCATCAGGTACAGCGGGATCCAGGCATTGAAGGTCTGCCAGGCCGGCTCGGAGAGAATCCGCGCGCTGGCGATGGCGTAGAAGTTGCGGCTGGCAATGATCGTCTTCCAGCTGCCTTTTTTCGGCGCCTGGTCCTTGAAGTGGGCTTCCTGGCCGTTGAGGATGTAGTCGCGCTCGGTGTCGCTCAGGCGCTTCTGGTCACGTGGGTGCTTGTAGAGGATCAGCCACAGGAACGTCCAGGCGATGCCCAGGCCGCCGACGATCAGGAAGGCCAGTTCCCAGCCACTGTTCAGGATCGCCCAGACGACCAGCGGCGGGGCCAGGACGGCCCCGATCGACGAGCCGATGTTGAACCAGCCGATGGCGACCGAACGCTCCTTGGCCGGAAACCATTCGGTGGAGGCCTTGACCGCTGCCGGCAACCCGGCCGCTTCGGTCACGCCCAACAACCCACGGAAGAAGGCCAGGCCTTGCCAGCCCGAGGCCATGGCTGCCGCGGCGCAGGCCAGGGACCAGGCGAACGCAAAAATGGCGAAGCCCATCTTGGTGCCGATGGCATCGATGATGTAGCCGGCCACCGGCTGCATCAGCGCGTAGCAGACCTGCCAGGCCACGACGATGTGCGAATACTGCTCGGTGGAAATGTTCATGTCGCTCATCAGGGTGGGGGCAGCCACCGAGAGGGTATTGCGGGCCAGGTAGTTGACCATCAGGCCGGCCGTGACCAGGCCGACCATCCACCAGCGGATGCCTTTGATTTTCATCACTTCACCATGATTATTTTTGGATTTGGTGTCGCAGGGATGTTTGTTGTAGGTTGTCGTACAACGTGCGCATTTATAGGAGTGCAAGGATAAATTTGTCAACAAATATGTCAGTGGGCAGGCGCGCGCATGCCGCGACGCGGCGAAGTGTCGTCGTATAACGTCAGGAGAAAGGGCGCCAGATCAATGGGATGGCGCCCGGAGGGCTCAGCGGCGCGGGAGCAATCCCCGCACCCCCAACACGCACGGCACGCCCAGCCCGAGCCAGCTCACGGCGTCCCACAGGCCATCGCCCAGCAAGGCGCTGAACAACCCGGCGGCGCAGAGCACGCCGATCCCCATGGGAAGGCCAAACACCCTCCAGAAACTCGACTGGCGCGGCTTCACGAGGTGGCCTGCGCGGTAATGGCTGCTGGCTTGGCCGCTTTGCGCCGCACCACCCACAGGTAGACGCCGCTGCCGAGCACGATGATGGTCAGCACGTCGAGGACCGCCCAGAAAATCTGCATCGGCCGGCCGCCGTAGTCGCCGAAATGCAGGGGCAGCGACAGGCTCATGACGTCCATGTACCACGGGCGTTCGGCCACGGCGGTGACGGCCAGGGTGCTGGCGTCGATCAGCACCGGCGTGAGCAGGTGAGACGTCAGGTGAGTGTTGCCCTTCATGAACACGCCATAGTGGTGGGCGCTGGAGAACAGCGTGCCGGGGAAGGCGATGAAACTGGGCTCCATGCCGGGCGCGACGTCCCTGGCGATGTCCAGCAGGCGGGTGGCCGGTGCCAGTTGCGTCAGTGGCGGGGCATCGCGATAAGGTTCGATCATGCTGCTGAGGCTATCGTTGCGCCAGGCGGCGATGATCAACTCGGCGCACGCGGCAATCACGCCGGTGACCCCCACCGTCAGCGCCCAGACCAGCGTGACCACGCCGATCAGGTTGTGCAGGTCGAGCCAGCGCAGGCGGGTCGATTTGTCCTGGCGCACGGTGGCGAACTTCAAGCGGCGCATGAACGGCAGGTACAAGACCACCCCGGAGACGATGGCCACCACGAACAGCAGGCCCATGAACGCCAGGAACAACTTGCCTGGCAAGCCGGCGAACATGTCCACGTGCAGGCGCAGCATGACCATCATGAAGCCGCCATTGGCCGAGGGCATTTCCAGGGCTTCACCGGTGCGCCCGTCGAGCATGAAGGTGTGGGACGAATTGGGCTCGGTGCCCGGCGTCGGCGCCATGATGGTGATGACGCCGTTGGGCTCGTCTTCATCCCAGCCAAAGTACTGGACCACTTCGCCGGGACGATGGGCCTTGGCTTTTTCCACCAGTTGCGCAAGGTCCAGGGGCGGCGTGTCGGCGGGCATTTGCCGCAGCTCGGGGGCGTCGCCCAGCAGGTGTTCGATTTCATGGTGGAAGATCAACGGCAGCCCGGTGATCGCCAGCATCAGCAGGAACACCGTGCAGATCAGGCTGGTCCAGGTGTGGACGAAGGACCAGCGGCGGATGGTTTTGCTTTTCATGGTCGATCCGAATGCGAGAGGGCCTCGATGCCAGAGCCCCGTCAGCCAAGCCGCGAACCTGTGGGAGCGAGCTTGCTCGCGAAGACGGCGTAACAGTCAACGTTGATGTTGTCTGGCGCACCGCTTTCGCGAGCAAGCTCGCTCCCACAGGGGGTATTTGGCTGACAGGTCTTCGGGACAGGTGCCCTCGAAAGGTTTTGCAAATGCTAACCGTTTACCATTTGTAATTCACGCTGGCGACGACATTGCGCTGGTCGCCGTAGTAGCAATAGAACCCGTCGCAGGTGGACAGGTAGTCCTTGTTGAAGATGTTTTTCGCGTCCACCGCCACCGACACGCCCTTGAGGGCGTTGCTCAGGCGTCCCAGGTCGTAGTGGGCCGAGGCGTCGTACACGGTGTAGGAACCGACGTGGCCCCAATCGGTGTTGGTGGTGTTGCCATAGGTGTCGCCGACATAGCGCACACCCGCGCCGACGCCAAAGCCATCGAGCGGGCCGTTGTGCCAGGTGTAGTCGGCCCATGCGGTGGCCTGGTTACGAGGCACCTGGGCCATGCGCTTGCCTTTTTCGGCGGCGGTGCCCTTGGTGATCTCGCTGTCGTTGTAGGTGTAGGACCCGACCAGTTTCAGGTTGTCGGTGACATCGCCAGAGGCTTCCAGCTCCAGGCCGCGAACTTGCACTTCACCCACCTGGCGGGTGATGTTGTTCTCGGTGACGGAGTTGTTTTTCTGGGTCAGGTCAAACACGGCGGCGGTCAGCAAGGTCTTGGTGCCGGGCGGCTGGTACTTGATACCGGCTTCGTATTGTTCGCCTTCGGTGGGTTTGAACGCCTGGGTGCTGGTGATGACCGAACCGGTCGCCGCCTGGAACGACTGGGCGAAGGAAATGTACGGCGTCACGCCGTTATCGAAGACGTAGCTCAGCGCTGCGTTGCCGCTGAATTTCTTGTCGCGCTGGGTGGTGGTCGCATCGTTCTGGTTGTGGAACAGCGTGCCGGTGTGAATCCAGTCTTCACGCCCGCCGAGGGTCAGGCGCCAGTTGTCAAGGGCCATCTGGTCCTGGACGTAGAGGCCGGTCTGGTTGGTCTTCTGGTTGTAGTCGTACATGGTGAAGTACTGGACGTTGGAGAAGTCCTGCCCATAGACCGGGTTGTTGATGTTGCTGGTCGGCACGCCGCCGGAGCCCCACTGCCAGCGCGCGTTGCTGTTGGAGCGCTGGTGATCCAGGCCCAGCAAAAGGGTGTGGCTCAAGGCGCCGGTCTGGAAGTCGGCCTGGAAGTTGTTGTCCACGGCGAACTGGCTGATGTCTTCGTCGACAATGCTGGCGCTGCGCTTGACGGTGCCGTCGGCGCTCACCGAGGTGTCAGGACCGTCCGGCCAGAACGAGCCGCCGGCGGAGATGCCCTGGAATTCCAGATCGCTCTTGGTATAGCGCAGGTTCTGGCGGAACTGCCAGGTGTCGTTGAGGCGATGTTCGAAGGCATAGCCCAGTGCGTAGTAGGTGCGGTCGTAGAACTCCCAATCCGGGTCGCCGAGGTTCTTGTGGTGGGAAATCGTGCCTGCCGGCGAGGCCAGCTTGGTGCCTTGCAACGGCAGGAATTGCCCGGTGATGCCGGTGTCGTCGCGGGTGTACTGGGACAGGAAGGTCAGGCGGGTGTCGTCGTTGATGTTCCAGGTCAGGCTGGGGGCGATGTTGTAGCGCTTGTCCGGAATGTGGTCGACCTGGGCATTGCTGTCGCGCACGGTGCCGCTGACCCGATAGAGAAACTGGCCTTCGTCGTCGACCTTGCCGGTGCTGTCGAAGTTGATCTGCTTGTGCTCGTTGCTGCCGGCCTGCAATTGGACTTCGTGGCTGCTGTCGGCCTGGGGACGACGGCTGACCATGTCCAGCATGCCGCCCGGTGGCGTCTGGCCGTAGACCGAGGAGGCCGGGCCACGCAGCACGGCGATGCGCTCAAGGTTCCAGGTCTCGATCTTGGGCGTGACGTAGTTGCCCCGCGGCAGTGGCAGGCCGTCGAGGAACTGGGTCGGCACGAAGCCGCGCACCAGCAGCCAGTCGTTGCGCGTATCCGAACCATACCCGCTGCTCTGCACGCCGGCGGTGTAGCGCAGCGCGTCGTTGAGGTTGAGCACGGAGCGGTCTTCCATCTGCTGGCGCGTGACCACCGAGACCGAGCGCGGCAGCTCGACGATCGGTGTATCGGTCTTGGTGCCGGCGGCGGTGCGGGTGGCGGCATAGCCCTCGGTCGGGCCCCACGCGGTTTCGCTGCTGCCCGCGCCGATCACGCTGGTTTCCGGCAACACCATGACGCCCTCCGGCACGGCCACCAGGCTGTAGGTGCCGGCGCTGCTTTGCTCCAGTTGCAGGCCGGTGCCGCGCAGCGCTTCACGCAACGCGCCGGTGGCATCGAACTGGCCCTGCACCGGTGCCGATGTTTTGCCCGATGCCAGGGACGGGTTCAGGCTCAGCGCAAGGCCGGCCTGGCTGGCGATCTGGTTCAAGGTACTGGCCAACGGCGCGGCGGGCAGATTGTAGGCGTGCAGGCTGGTGGCCTGCTCGGCGGCCAACAGCGGCCCGCTGGCGAGCGGGGCGGCAAAGGCAATGGCGACGGCCAGCAGGCTGGGGCGCAACAGGGTGTCTAGCGGGCGGGACATACGGCGGCTCCTGAATGGAAATATTTCTCAATTGCCTGAGTGCCGGATGAGAATCGAAAAGTGATAGGGCGGGATGAAAATAATTTAGATTCAGCGTGCAAGCGGGTGGGCAATGTCGGGGGCGATGGTCTCTTCGCGAGTTTGAACGTAAAGAAGGCCTTGCGCCCGTCCGATTACTTGGATTTTGCTCCGTCCCTAGGCGCCACCACGGCCCACCACCGCGTGTGATGCTCGACCTGCACCGGCAAGGTCGGCAGCAGCGCCGCCAAGGCCAGGTCGGTGTCGTGCAGCGGGAAGCTGCCGGTGATGCGCAGGTCCGCGACCTGCGGCTCGACGCCCAGGTAGCCGCGCCGATAGCGCCCCAGTTCGTGCACCAGATCCTCCAGGCGGGCGTTGTCGACCACCAACATGCCGCGGGTCCAGGCGTCTGCGCCGGGACCCAGCGCCAACGTCGGCCCGAGCCCGTCGCGGCGCATCAGCACTTGCTGGCCTTCGCGCAGGACCTGCTCTTCGTCCGTTGCCTGGGGGTGCGCGGCCACGGCCGATTGCAACACGCTCAGGCGCGTGCCCTGGTCTTCTCGCTTGACCAGGAACCGCGTGCCCAAGGCACGCAGGCGGCCTTCGCGGGTTTCGACGATGAAGGGACGCGGGTCGTTGTGGCCGGTTTCCACCAGGATCTCGCCTTCCTGCAGGACAATGCGTCGCTGCCGGGCATCGAAGCGCACGTCCAGCGCGCTGTGGGTGTTGAGGTTGACCACTGTTCCGTCGGCCAGGCGCAGGGTGCGCTGTTCGCCCGTGGCGGTGCGCTGGTCGGCCAGCCAATAGTCCAGCGACAGGTAGCGCTCGGCGACGAACAGCGTCAGGCCGACGACTGCGACCAGGCTGGCCAGGCCGCTGCCCATCTTGCGCAACCGTCGCCGGAGGGTCGTGCGCGATTGCAACAATGCGGCCCGCGCCGGCCCGCTGGCGACGCTGAAACGCTGGTCGAGCATGCCCAACTGCCGCCAGGCGCGGGCATGTTCTTCATCGGCGGCATGCCAGCGGGCGAACGCCTCGCGCTCCTGGGCGCTGCCCGAATCCAGCGACAACTGCCAGGCAATGGCGGCATCCAGCACACGGGCCGATACCGGTTTGGCGCAGGCTGGGTTCATGTCGGCTCGCCATACAGGGCGATGTAGCACTGGCGAATGCCCTGGGCCAGGTATTGCCGTACCCGTGGCACCGAAACCCCCAGGCGCTGGGCGATCTCGGCGTGGCCGAGACCGTCGAGGCGGTTGTAGAGAAAGGCAGCGCGAGCCTTGCTCGACAACTGGCCGAGCAGCCGGTCGATGTGCTTGAGGTCTTCGAGGATCATCTGCTGTTCTTCCAGCGACGGCTGTTCGCTTTCGGGGATCAGCATCAACTCGGTGAGGTAGGCCTGCTCCAGGGCTGCCCGGCGGAAATAATCGAACAGCAGCCCCTTGGCGATCGCCACCAGGAACGCCCGCGGCTCGCGAGGCGTGGTCAGTTGGTCGCGGCCGAGCAGGCGCACGAACGTGTCCTGGCTCAAGTCCTCGGCCCGTTGTGCACAGGCCACGTTGCGCCGCAACCAGGCCAATAGCCAACCGCGATGGTCACGGTACAACGCACCAACCAGATCACTGTGAGGGCTAGGAACTGACGACACGGAGCATCACCGATGTTTTAAGTAACGAGAATTGTTCGCGATTGTGACAGAGGCGGCAGAGCGAAAGCAATTGGCACTGGTCGGGTGGGGCTTCTGGGGTTGTTGGGTGTGGGAGCGAGATTGCTCGCGATGATGAGCGATCAACTCATATCAGTGTCGGCCGACAGTACGCTATCGCGAGCAAGCTCCCACAGGGCCGATGGTGTTCTCCTAACAGGGGTTAGATCGAAGGCGCCTGCTGCCGGCGTTTCCATTGGCCCAGGCGCTGCTGCAACGCCAGCGGGCTGGGGATCTGTTGCTGGCGGGCGCGGCTGAACAGGATCAGCGCCAGTTCCGCCGTGGCCAGGGCGTCGGCGCTGGCGTTGTGGCGCTCCTGCACCTGCAGCTTGAACGCGTCGATCCAGTCGTCCAGGCCCGCCTGGCGCAGGGCGACCTGGGGGCAGAGCATCGGGGCCAGGTCCGCGACGTCGAGGAACGGGTGCTGCAAGCGATAGCCCAGGTGATCCTTCAATGCGCGCCCGAGCATGTGGGCATCGAAGGGTGAGTGGAAGGCCAGCAACGGGCTGTCGCCGACGTACTCCATGAACGCCAGCAACGCTTCGGCCGGTTCGCTGCCAGCGGCAATCGTGCTCGGCGCCAGGCCATGGATCAACACGCTGGGCCCGAGCTTTTGTTTGTCGCATTGCAAGGTGCGTTCGAACTGCTGGCCGAAATCGATCGCGCCGTCTTCGATGGCCACTGCGCCAATGGACAGCACCTGGTCCTTGTTGAGGTTCAGCCCGGTGGTTTCCAGGTCCAGCACCACCCAACGCTGTTCCCGCAGGCTGCATTCACCCAGGGCGGCAGCCGACGGCAGGTCTGCCAGGCGTTGCTGCAAGGCGTCCGGCAATGACGGCTGGGCCGGGCGCAGCCAGGAAAACAGGCTCACAGCTGATACCTCAGGCTCAGGCTGCTTTGCAGACGTTGGGCCTGGCGCAGGGATTCGCGCAGGATGCGTCGGTCCAGATGGTTGAGGCTGTCGGGGTCGACGCGGTTGGAGTACGGCAGGTTCTCGCGGGTTTGCAGTTGATGCTGTTGCATGCGGGTCTGTTGGATGAAGTGATAGGCCTCTTCATAGGCCGCGCCGTCGAGGGGTTCGATCACCTGGCGGGCGACCAGTTGCCGCAAGCGCTCCAGGGTGTTGTTGGCGCCGATGCCATTGGCCAGGGCCAGCAAACGGGCGCCGTCCACGAAAGGCGTCAGGCCTTGCACCTTGAGGTCGAGGGTGGCTTTTTCACCGTTCTTGCGGCTGAGCACAAACTCTCTGAAGCGCCCCACCGGCGGGCGATGGCGCAACGCGTTGTCGGCCATCATGCGCTGGAACAGACGGTTATCGCCCACCTGGTCGAGGATCTGCTGGCGCAATTGTTCGCAACCTTGTTCGTCACCCCAGACCACCCGCAGGTCGAAATAGATGCTCGAGCCCAACAGGTTCTCCGGCGTCGCCTCGCGAATGAACGCGGCAAAGCGCCGGGCCCATTCGGCGCGGGACAGACACAGCTCGGGGTTGCCGGCCATGATGTTGCCCTTGCACAGCGTGAAGCCGCACAGGGCCAGGCTCTGGTTGATCTGTTGGGCGATGGGCAGCAGCAGGCCTCGGATCTGCGCGGCGTGGGCGGCGTCCCGGGCTTCGAACAGGATGCCGTTGTCCTGGTCGGTGTGCAGGGTTTGCTCGCGGCGGCCTTCGCTGCCGAAACACAGCCAACTGAACGGCACGCCGGGGTCGCCCTTGTCGGCCAGGGTCAGCTCGATGATCCGGCACACCGTGTGGTCGTTGAGCAACGTGATGATGTGAGTGATCTGGGTCGAGGAGGCGCCATGGGCGAGCATGCGCTCCACCAGTTGACCGATCTCGCCACGCAGGGCCACCAGGTTTTCCACCTTCGGTGCGCTGCGGATGGTACGGGCCAGGTGCACCAGGTCGACTCGTTGCAGGGAAAACAGATCACGCTCGGACACCACGCCGCACAGGCGCTGCTCCTTGACCAGGCAGACGTGGGCGATGTGACGTTCGGTCATGGCAATCGCGGCGTCGAAGGCGCTGTGGTCCGGCGACAGGAAAAACGGCGCCTGAGTCATGTGCCCGGCGATGGCCTGGGAGAAATCCCCGGCCCCATCGGCCACCACTTGCCGCAGGTCGCGCAGGGTGAAAATCCCGACCGGCGTCTTCTGTTCCGTCACGACCACGATGCTGCCAACCTGTTGCTCGTGCATCAGTTTCACGGCTTCGCGCAAGGGCGTGTCGGGGCTGCAACTCACTGGGTGACGCATCGCCAGTTCACCCAGGCGCGTATTGAGGGAGTACTGCGTGCCCAGGGTCTGCGCGGATTTCTGTTGGACCTGCTGGTTGACCTGGTCCAGGAGGCTGCTGACCCCGCGCAAGGCGAAGTCGCGAAACGGCCCGGAGAGGGCGAACAGCTTGATGAAGGCCTGTTTGTTCAGTTGCAGGCAGAACGTGTCCTCGCCGGCCCGGTGTTCGGTGCGGGTGGCGCGCTCGCCGAGCAAGGCGGCGAGGGGAAAACACTCGCCGGTGGTGATTTCGAAGGTGGTCTCGGTGCCGCCCTTGGCCGAATGCGGACGCTCGCCCACCACCCGGCCCTGCTTGACGATGTAGAAGTGTTCCACCGGGCCATCGGCCGGCTTGATGATGGTTTCGCCAGTGGCGTAGAAACGCAGCAGGCATTGCTCCACCAGGTACGCCAGGTGGGCATTTTCCATGTGGTTGAACGGCGGGAAGCGCTGGAGAAACTGCAGTGTCCCCTGGATGTTTTGCAACACCGCGGTTTTCCCTGCCTGGGTGAAGGCGTCCGCTTTTTTCATAGCCATTACGCAATCTTTTTCGAATTGTTGTGGTCGGATCTGTTCTCCCATGGTCGGCCCCTGAGCGCGGGGTGCCCATTGGACGTAAGTCTAGGTCGCCCGCGATAGGGCGAAACCGGGGGGAAATGCCCTGTGAGGGCCTTAAAAAAACTTCATTAAATGTTCTTGGAAAAAAATCCGACGAAGTGCACATTGAAGCGCCTTGCAACGATGTCTGACCACTTGCCAAGGGAATGATTCGAGAACGTAGAGAGCCCCATGTCCGACCACGATATTTTGAGTGACGCCGAGCGCGAGGCGCTGAGTGCCGTCATGCTGGAACCCGACCTGCCGCCGCAGCGAGTCTTGATCGTCGATGACGACAAGGACGCCCGTGAACTGCTGTCGGAAATTCTGGCGCTGGACGGGATTCACTGCATGACCGCCGCCAGCGGTGAAACGGCACTCAAGATGCTGGAAACCAAGCCGTCGATCGGCCTGATAATCACTGATCTGCGCATGGGCAATGTCGATGGCCTGGAACTGGTCCGCCTGGTGCGCGAGTCCGAGCGGGCAGCGTTGCCGATCATCCTGGTGTCCGGCGACGCCGACGTGAAGGACGCCATCGAAGCCATGCACCTGAGCGTGGTGGACTTCCTGCTCAAGCCCATCGATACGGAGAAATTGTTGGGGTTGGTCAAGCGGGAGTTGGGGATGGACCTCTAGCCTGTGGCGATCGGTCCGCACGGCAAACAAAAAAGGCCCTGATCGCAAGATCAGGGCCTTTCTCATTGATCGCTACCGCTCAATCACAACCCATTGGCTGCCTTGAACTCACGACGGCGGCGGTGCAGCACCGGCTCGGTGTAGCCGTTAGGCTGGCGGGTGCCTTCGATCACCAGTTCGACCGCCGCCTGGAAGGCGATGTTGCTGTCGAAGTCCGGTGCCAGCGGGCGGTACAGCGGGTCGTTGGCGTTCTGGCGATCCACCACCGGCGCCATGCGCTTGAGGCTTTCCATCACCTGGTCCTGCGTGACGATGCCATGGCGCAGCCAGTTGGCGATGTGCTGGCTGGAAATGCGCAGCGTCGCCCGGTCTTCCATCAGGCCGATGTCGTTGATGTCCGGCACCTTGGAACAACCCACGCCTTGGTCGATCCAGCGCACCACGTAGCCGAGGATGCCCTGGGCGTTGTTGTCCAGTTCGTTCCTGATCTGCTCCGGTGTCCAGTTCGGGTTGGCGGCCAGCGGGATGGTCAGGATGTCGTCCACCGACGCGCGGGTGCGCTTGGCCAGTTCGGCCTGGCGAGCGAATACGTCGACCTTGTGGTAGTGCAGGGCGTGCAGGGCAGCGGCGGTCGGCGACGGCACCCAGGCGGTGTTGGCGCCGGCCATTGGGTGGGCGACTTTCTGTTCGAGCATCGCCGCCATCAGGTCGGGCATGGCCCACATGCCCTTGCCGATTTGTGCGCGACCTTGCAGGCCGGTGCTCAAACCGATGTCGACGTTCCAGTTTTCGTACGCGGCGATCCACTTCTCGGCCTTCATGTCGGCCTTGCGCACCATCGGGCCGGCTTCCATCGAGGTGTGGATTTCGTCGCCGGTGCGGTCCAGGAAGCCGGTGTTGATGAACACCACGCGCTCGCTGGCTGCCTTGATGCAGGCCTTGAGGTTGACCGTGGTGCGGCGCTCCTCGTCCATGATCCCGACCTTGAGGGTGTTGCGCGGCAGGTTCAGCACGTCTTCGATACGACCGAACAGCTCGTTGGTGAAGGCGGCTTCCTCGGGCCCGTGCATCTTCGGCTTGACGATGTACACCGAGCCGGTGCGGCTGTTGCGGCGGGAGGTGTTGCCGTTGAGGCTGTGGATCGCCGCCAGGCTGGTGATCAGGCCGTCGAGGATACCTTCCGGCACTTCGTTGCCGTGCTTGTCCAGGATCGCGTCGATGGTCATCAGGTGCCCGACGTTACGCACGAACAGCAGCGAGCGACCGTGCAGCGTCAGGCCCGAGCCGTCGGCGGTGGTGTAGGCGCGGTCGGCGTTCATGGTGCGGGTGAACGTCTGGTCGCCCTTGGTCACTTGCTCCGACAGATCACCCTTCATCAGGCCGAGCCAGTTACGGTAGATCACCACCTTGTCATCGGCGTCGACGGCGGCGACCGAGTCTTCGCAGTCCATGATGGTGGTCAGCGCCGCTTCCATCAGGATGTCTTTCACACCAGCCGCGTCGGTCTGGCCGACCGGGGTGCTGGCGTCGATCTGGATTTCGAAGTGCAGACCGTTGTGCTTGAGCAGCACGGCGGCCGGCGCCGCGGCATCACCCTGGAAACCGATCAGTTGAGCATCGTCACGCAGGCCACTGTTGCTGCCGCCCTTGAGGGTGACCACCAGTTTGCCGTCGACGATCTTGTAGGCGGTGGAGTCGACATGGGAGCCGGCCGCCAGGGGGGCTGCTTCGTCGAGGAAGGCGCGGGCGAAGGCAATGACCTTGTCGCCGCGAACCTTGTTGTAGCCCTTGCCCTTTTGTGCGCCGTCGGCTTCGCTGATGGCGTCGGTGCCGTACAGCGCGTCGTACAGCGAACCCCAGCGGGCATTCGAGGCGTTGAGGGCGAAGCGGGCGTTCATCACCGGCACCACCAACTGCGGGCCGGCCATGCGGGCGATTTCGTCATCGACGTTTTGGGTCGCGGCCTGGAAATCCGCCGCTTCTGGCAGCAGATATCCGATGTCTTGCAGGAAGGCTTTGTAAGCCACGGCGTCGTGGGCCTGGCCGGCACGGGCCTGATGCCAGGCATCGATCCGTGCCTGGAAGTCGTCGCGTTTGGCGAGTAGGGCTTGGTTCTTCGGTGCCAGATCATGGATGACCTTGTCGGCACCGGCCCAGAATGCGTCGGCGGTGAGGCCGGTTCCGGGAATGGCTTCGTTATTCACGAAGTCGAACAGGACTTTGGCGACCTGCAGGCCACCGACTTGAACGTGTTCAGTCATTGCTTGCCTCACTCTGCTCAGCTATTTCGCTTTTCAGCTCTTCGATTTTGACAATGAAGCCTCGGGACATTTAAACCACAAACCCCGGTACCAGTACATGCCATCGCTGGCGGCTGGGTGGGACCTATCAAAGGGCTCTTGGCCTTGCTGACGGGGCTTTCAGGGATGCGACTGCGCCTTAAGCAGACATCGGTCCAACGTTATGTAGTGCTCGCTGCGGCATACTACATGATCAACTGCGGTTGTGAAAATCAGACTAAATGCGTCGTTCTGCGACCGACTAAAGGCGTACAGTCACGACGAGACATCGGATGTTCTCAAAAAACAGAGGGATTGTTCCAGATAAATCTTGAAACTTGTACACGATTGTTCGGTTGGCCAGTCACGCCCCTGGTGACGAGGGGAAGTCCCCCTCGCCACAGAATTGATGTGCACTTCTATACTCCTGCTTCTCACCACAAGAGGGCTGCGCCATGGACCATCTGGTTATCACTGTTTTTGCCCCGGACAAGCCCGGGCAGGTCGAGCGCATCGCCGATTGCATCGCCGAGCACGGCGGCAACTGGCTGGAAAGTCGCATGTCGCACCTGGCCGGGCAGTTTGCCGGGATCCTGCGCCTCAGCGCCCCCGCCGAGGCCCATGAAGCGTTGATCGAGGCCTTGCAGGGGCTGTCGGTCCACGGCATCCGCGTGCTGATCGCCGAGAGCGCCGCCGAGGCGTCGTGCAGTTGGAAACCCATTGTCATGGAGCTGGTGGGTAACGATCGGCCTGGCATCGTGCGCGACATCACCCGGCTGCTGAGCGAACAAGGGGTCAATGTCGAGCGGCTGGTCACCCATGTGCGCCCGGCCCCCATGAGCAGCGAGTTGCTGTTTCACGCCGAGGCGATCCTTGGCGTGCCGCTGGCCTTATCGCTGGACACGTTGCAGGAACGCCTGGAGACCCTGGCCGATGAATTGATGGTGGAGCTCAAGCTCAGCGACGAAGCGTGAAGCGGGTTATCCAAGGAAAACCTGAGCCTGCCTGTGGATAACCTGTAGAGACCCGGCGCCAGCCCAGGCCCGCTGGGCCTTAGCCGGCGATGATCAAAAAATCACCGTATATCAAGGGCTTGTGCACAAACGGCGGGGACCACGCTGTGGATAACCTTGGGAAGAATCAGCGCAGGCCACGTTGCACGGGGCCTGCGCACGTTTGTGCGTTTTTTGATCAGTTGCGCCGACGCAGGCTGATCACGGCATCGATGCTGTACACCGCGAGCCCCGCCCAGATGAACAGGAACGCCACCAGGGTGCTGGACGACAGGTGCTCGCCGAACAGTGTCACCGCCAGCAGCAGCACCAAGGTCGGGGCGATGTACTGGAGGAACCCCAGCGTGGTGTAGGGCAGGTGCCGGGCCGCGGCGTTGAAGCACACCAGCGGAACCAACGTTACCGGGCCTGCGGCCACGAGCCACCAGGCTTCGGAAGTGCTCCAGAAAGCAGCCTGGGCACTGGTGGCCGCCGGGTTGAGCAGCAGCCAGGCCACGGCAATCGGCACCAGCATCCAGGTTTCCACCACCAACCCCGGCAGGGCCTTGACCGGCGCCTGCTTGCGGATCAATCCATAGAAACCGAAGGTCAGCGCCAACGCCAGCGATACCCATGGCAGGCTGCCCACTTGCCAGACCTGCTGCGCCACGCCCACCGCCGCCAACCCCACCGCCACCCATTGCATGGGCCGCAGCCGTTCACCCAGGATCAGCATGCCCAGCAGCACGTTCACCAGCGGATTGATGTAATAGCCCAGGCTCGCTTCGAGCATCCGCCCATTGTTCACCGCCCAGACGTAGGTCAGCCAGTTGACCGCGATCAGCGTACCGCTCAGGGCCAGGATCGCCAGTCGGCGTGGGTTGTCCCGCAGTTCGCGCCACCAGCCCGGATGCTTCCAGACCAGCAGCAATGCCGCGCCGAACAGCGCCGACCACAGGACGCGGTGGATGATGATCTCCACGGCTGGCACGCTGGCGATGGCTTTGAAATAGATGGGGAACAATCCCCAGACGATATAGGCGGTCAGGCCCAGGATGTACCCGCGACGCGGGTTGGCGGCTTGCATGCAGAATCCTTGCTTAGGCAGCTAACAAAGAAGTGATTGTAAGGAGATTTGTCAGGTTGGGTGTGAACCTTTGTGAACGTCCTGGCCCCGCCACAGATCCTTCTGTGGGAGCGGGCTTGCTCGCGAAAGCGGTGGGTCAGTCGAGATGGATATTGAATGTTCCTCCGGCTTCGCGAGCAAGCCCGCTCCCACACGGGGCGCGGTGACAGCTGAAACCCATCAGAACAACTTCAACGGCTCTTCATTCAGTGCCGCCAGTTGCTCGCGCAAGGCCAGCACCTGGTCGCCCCAGTAGCGTTCACTGCCGAACCACGGAAAGCTGCGGGGGAAGGCCGGGTCGTCCCAGCGGCGTGCGAGCCAGGCGCTGTAGTGCATCAGGCGCAGGGCGCGCAAAGGTTCGATCAGCGCCAGTTCCCGTGGGTCGAAGTCGTGGAACTCCTGGTAACCGTCCATCAATTCCGACAACTGCCCCAGGCAGGCCTGGCGGTCGCCGGCGAGCATCATCCACAGGTCCTGGACCGCGGGGCCCATGCGGCAATCGTCGAGGTCGACGATGTGAAACACCTCGTCGCGACACATCATGTTGCCGGGATGACAGTCGCCGTGCATGCGGATGGTCTGGTGGGGTGTGGCGGCGTAGGCCTCTTCGACACGCTTGAGCAGGTCCCTGGCGACAGACTCGTAGGCCGGCAACAGGCTGCGCGGGACGAAGCCGCTGTCCAGCACCGTGGCCAGGGAATCGTGGCCGAAGTTCTTCACGCCCAAGGCTTCGCGGTGCTCGAACGGGCGGCTGGCGCCCACGGCGTGCAGTCGTCCGAGCAGTTGCCCGAGGCGGTAGAGCTGGTCGAGGTTACCCGGTTCCGGCGCACGGCCGCCACGACGGGGAAACAGGGTGAAGCGAAAGCCTGCGTGTTCGTGCAGGCTGGCGCCGTCATGGATCAATGGCGCCACCACCGGCACGTCGCAATCGGCCAGTTCGAACGTGAAACGGTGTTCTTCCAGGATCGCTTCATTGGTCCAGCGCGCAGGGCGATAGAACTTGGCGATCAGCGGCTCGCCGTCCTCGATACCGACCTGGTAGACACGGTTCTCATAACTGTTGAGCGCCAACACCCGGGCATCACTGAGCAAGCCCAGGCTTTCAACGGCGTCGAGTACGAGATCGGGGGTGAGGGTTTCAAACGGATGGGACATGCTGACTCCTGCGCAGCGGCAGGGCTGCCGCGTCCGGCCCAGCATGGTAGCGCAAAGCAGTCTGGATTGATTGTCAGTCCTGAATCAGCTTCGTGGCGAGGGAGCTTGCTCCCGCTGGGTTGCGCAGCGACCCCAGATATTTATGGGCGCTGCGCACCCAAGCGGGAGCAAGCTCCCTCGCCACAAAAGCAAATGTCAGGCCGCGCCGATCACCCCGCCGTCCTCACGGGTAATCACCATCACCGATGAACGCGGCTTGCCGTTGGGCAGGTGCTCGGGAAAGGTCGAACCGCCGTTTTCGCCAGGGTGCTGGATCCCGACGAACAGGCTCCTGTGGTCCGGCGCGAAACTGATGCCGGTCACTTCGCAGCCCACCGGCCCGACCATGAAGCGGCGGATCTCTCCGCTGTTGGGGTCGGCGCAGAGCATCTGGTTGTTGCCCATGCCGGCGAAGTCGCCAGTGTTGCTGACGTCACCGTCGGTGAGGATCCACAGCCGACCCGCTTTGTCGAAGCCCAGGCCATCGGGGCTGTTGAACATGTTCTGCGGGGTGATGTTCGACGACCCGGCTTTTGGCGTACCGGCATGGACCGTCGGGTTGCCCGCGACCACGAACAGGTCCCAGTCGAAGGTCTTGGAGGCGTGGTCGTCGCGGCTGGTGCGCCAGCGCAGGATCTGCCCGTAGACGTTCTTGGCCCGCGGGTTCGGCCCGCCCACCGGCTGGCCATCTTCGCCGCGCTTGGAGTTGTTGGTCAGGGTGCAGTAGACCTGGCCGTCTTTCGGGCTCACCACGATCCACTCCGGACGGTCCATGCGCGTGGCGCCCACGGCGCTGGCGGCCAGGCGGGCATGGATCAGCACTTCGGCCTGGTCGGCGAAACCGCTGCTGGCGTCCAGGCCGTTCTTGCCGTGGGTCAGCTCGATCCACTGGCCCTTGCCTTTGGGGTGATCGGGGTTGGCGTCGCCGGCGTCGAAGCGCGCCACGTACAGGGTGCCATGGTCCAGCAGGTTGCGGTTGGCCTTGGCGTTGCGGGGGTTGATGCGCTCGCGGCTGACGAACTTGTAGATGAACTCACCGCGTTCATCGTCGCCCATGTACACCACGGCGCGACCGTCATTGGTTTGCGCCAGCGCGGCGTTTTCATGCTTGAAGCGGCCCAGGGCGGTGCGCTTGACCGGGGTGGAGTCTGGATCGAACGGGTCGATTTCCACCACCCAACCATGACGGTTGAGTTCGTTGGGGTTCTTCGCCAGGTCGAAGCGTGGATCGAACAGGTGCCAGTTGATCTCGCGGCTGGTGACGGTGGCGCCGTAGCGTTTTTGCGCCTCATCGAACTGCAAGTCGGATTGGCTGCTGCCGAAGCAATCGGTGAAGTTTTCTTCGCAGGTCAGGTAGGTGCCCCACGGCGTCATGCCGTTGGCGCAGTTCTGGAACGTGCCAAGTACTTTCTTGCCGCTCTTGTCGGCGCTGGTCTTGAGCAACTCGTGACCGGCCGCCGGGCCGCGCAGGCGAATCGGCGTATTGCCGTGGATCCGGCGGTTGTAGCGCGACTCCTGGACGAACTGCCACTGGCCGCCGCGACGGCGCTGGACCTCGATCACCGAGACGCCTTCGCTGGCCTGGGCCTTGTGCACGTCTTCGGCCGATTGCGGCTGGCCGCCGTGGGCGAACAAGTAGCGGTAGTTGGTGTATTCGTTGTTGATCGCCATCAGCGCCCGGTTGTTGTCACCGGGGAACGGGAACAGGCTCATGCCGTCGTTGTTGTCGCCGAACTGCATTTCCTGGGCGCGGGCGGTGCCGTTGCCGCTGGGGTCGAACGCCGGTGCGTTTTTCTGCAGCGGCTGGCCCCAACTGATCAGCACCGAGGACTTGTAGCCTGGCGGCAGGGTGATGGTGTCGGTGGTCGCGGCGGCGATGCTGTTGAAACCCAGCAGCCTGCTGTTGCCTTCGCTCACGGCGGCGGCCATGACGCTGCGACTCAGCAGGTTGCCGCCCAGGAACATGGCGGCGCCACACAGGGCGCCGGCGCTGATGAAACCACGACGGCTGAGGCCGACGATCTTTTCCAGGTCGGTGGATTGGTTTTCTTCTAGTAGGCTCATTTCAGGCTCCCTGCTGGTTTTGGCAGTCACCTTAAAGCGGGTCGATGAAGCTATTGTTGCAGCGCGCTACAGCGGTGTGCCGAGCAGCACATTCGTGGGCGAAAACCTCACTTGCACCGCGCCGCCGACCTCCAGCTGTCGTTCACGCAATTGCAGCGGATCGGCCAGGGCGCAGAGGGTCTGGCCGTTGGGCAAGCCGATCCGCACCTCGCTGGGGCCGTTTTCAGCGGCGACGACCTGCTCGATCAGACCTTGCAAGGAATTGTCGCCCGCCATGGCCGGCTGCCCGGCGGGGTGCAGTTCCAGCCAGCCGGCCTTGATCAGGGCGACCACTTCGGTGCCGATCGCCAGTTCCAGCCGGACCGTGCTGTCGTGGGTGATCCGTGCCTCGATGACCAGCCCCCGGGCCAGCTCCAGGCGTATCCGGTCGTTGTGGCCGGTGGCTTCGATCCCGATGACTTTGCCGTGCAACTGGTTGCGCGCGCTGGTGCGCAACATCAGGCGGCCCAGCAGGCCCAGGTCTGCGGCGTCTTCGCTTGCTTCGAGCAATTGCGCCTGCAAGGTTTGCAGGCGCAGGTACAGGCGCAACACCCGTTGCCCTTCCTCGGACAACCTGGCGCCGCCACCGCCCTTGCCGCCGACACTGCGCTCCACCAGCGGTTGGTCCGCCAGGTTGTTCAATTCATCGATGGCGTCCCACGCCGCCTTGTAGCTCAGGCCCGCGCTCTTGGCGGCGCGGGTGATCGAGCCTTGTTCGGCGATGTGCTGAAGCAAGGCGATGCGTTGTGGGCGGCGGACAATGTGTTGGGTCAGGAGCGTAGGCAATGACATGACGAAAAACTGCGTGCAGGAGTGATGGGCCGACGTTGGCGGCTTGGGCGCCGCGCGTCAAGCCGGCTCCGCCGCTTTCGGCGTGCGCGCCAGGCAATACACGTCCACCCGCGCCGCGCCGGCCTCCAGCAGCAGGTGTGCCAGGGCCTGGGCGGTAGCGCCAGTGGTGAGCACATCGTCCACCAGCGCCAGGTGGCGGTTGCGCAGTTGCGCCTCGGGGGCCAAGGCAAAGGCCCGGAGCAGGTTTTGCCGCCGCGCCTTGGCATCGAGCGCCTGCTGTGCGGGAGTGTCCTGGACGCGGCGCAGCCAGTGTTCTTCGCACGCAAGGCCCAACGGCTGGCTGAGCCAGCGAGCCAGCAGAGCCGCCTGGTTGAAGCCCCGCTGGCGCAGGCGCGGCGCGGCCAGGGGCACCGGCAGCAGCGCGTCGGGGCGCTCCAGGCCTTCGTCGAACTGGTGTTGCAGCGACTGCGCCAACAGCTCGCCCATCAGCCGGCCGAGGGGCCATTTCGCTTGATGCTTGAAGCGGGTGATCAAACTGTCCACCGGAAAGTCATAGGCCCAGGGCGCCAGCACCCGCTCGAATGCTGGCGGCTGTGCGGCACACTGTCCACAACGCAGCCCGGCCATGGGCAACGGCAAAGCGCAGACGCTGCATTGATCACCGAGCCAGGGCAGGTCGGCCTCGCAGGGTGTGCAGATCGGCTGCGGTGTGTCAGTGGTATCCCCGCATAACAGGCAGTTTTGTTTGTTTTTTAACCAGATGTAAACCTGGCCTTCGTATCGTGGTTGACAGCGCATGACTCTTCCTTAAATATGCCGAACATCCGTGTCGCGCCTGTGGGTATTGCGTAAACCCAAGGCGCCAGCCAAGCATAATCAAGGAATTGCCCATGAGCGCCAGCACCACTGCCAACCTGCGTCATGACTGGTCTTTGGCCGAAGTCAAAGCACTCTTCGTCCAGCCATTCAACGACCTGCTGTTCCAGGCGCAGACCGTGCACCGCGCGCACTTCGACGCCAACCGCGTCCAGGTTTCCACGCTGCTGTCGATCAAGACCGGCGCGTGCCCGGAAGATTGCAAATATTGTCCGCAGTCCGGCCACTACAACACCGGGCTGGATAAAGAGAAGTTGCTGGAAGTGCAGAAGGTCCTCGAAGAGGCCGCGCGCGCCAAGGCCATTGGTTCGACCCGTTTCTGCATGGGCGCGGCCTGGAAGCATCCTTCGGCCAAGGACATGCCTTACGTGCTGGAGATGGTCAAGGGCGTGAAGGCCATGGGCCTGGAAACCTGCATGACCCTGGGCCGGCTCGACCAGGAGCAGACCCAGGCGCTGGCCCAGGCTGGCCTGGACTACTACAACCACAACCTCGACACCTCGCCGGAGTTCTACACCAGCATCATCACCACCCGCACCTACAGCGAGCGCCTGCAAACCCTGGCCTACGTGCGTGACTCGGGGATGAAGATCTGCTCCGGTGGCATCCTCGGCATGGGAGAGTCCCTGGACGATCGCGCCAACCTGCTGATCCAGCTGGCCAACCTGCCGGAGCACCCTGAATCGGTGCCGATCAATATGCTGGTCAAGGTTGCCGGCACGCCGCTGGAAAACGCCGAGGACGTCGATCCGTTCGACTTCATTCGCATGCTCGCCGTGGCGCGGATCCTGATGCCCAAGTCCCATGTGCGCCTGTCTGCCGGCCGTGAAGCGATGAACGAGCAGATGCAGGCCCTGGCCTTCCTGGCCGGCGCGAACTCGATTTTCTACGGCGACAAACTGCTGACCACCGCCAACCCGCAGGCCGACAAGGACATGCAACTGTTCGCCCGCCTCGGCATCCAGCCCGAAGCCCGTGAAGAGCACGCCGACGAAGTGCACCAGGCCGCGATTGAACAGGCACTGGTGGAGCACAAGAGCAGCGAGCAGTTCTACAACGCGGCGGTTTGACCACTCTCCGATACCCGGATTGGAATGCAAGCCCCTGTGGGAGCGAGCTTGCTCGCGATGGCGATGGAACATTCACATTTATGTCGACTGACACACCGCTATCGCGAGCAAGCTCGCTCCCACAAGGGGCTTTGGCCAGTCTTTAAACAGTTGAGGCCTGCATGTCCTTTGATCTCGCCGCACGCCTGGCTGCCCGTCGTGCCGAAAACCTCTATCGCCAGCGCCCATTACTCGAAAGTCCGCAGGGGCCGGAGGTGGTGGTGGACGGCCAGCCGTTGCTGGCGTTCTGCAACAACGACTACCTGGGTCTGGCGAACCACCCGCAGGTGATCGAAGCCTGGCGCGCCGGTGCGACTCGTTGGGGCGTCGGTGGCGGCGCTTCCCACCTGGTGATCGGCCACAGCGGCCCGCACCATGCCCTGGAGGAAGCCCTGGCTGACTTGACCGGCCGGCCCCGGGCCTTGCTGTTCACCACCGGCTACATGGCCAACCTCGGCGCGGTGACCGCGCTGGTGGGGCAGGGCGACACGGTGCTGGAAGACCGGCTCAATCACGCCTCGTTGCTCGACGCCGGGTTGTTGTCCGGCGCACGGTTCAACCGTTACCTGCACAACGACGCCCGGAGCCTGGCCACTCGCCTGGAGAAAGCCACCGGCAATACCCTGGTGGTCACCGACGGCGTGTTCAGCATGGACGGCGACATCGCCGACCTGCCGGCCCTGGCCCGTGAAGCCAAGGCCAGGGGCGCCTGGCTGATGGTCGACGATGCCCACGGTTTCGGCCCGTTGGGCGCCCAGGGCGGCGGCGTCGTCGAGCACTTCGGCTTGAGCCAGGACGACGTCCCCGTGCTGGTGGGTACCCTGGGCAAGGCGTTCGGCACCGCCGGAGCGTTCGTCGCCGGCAGTGAAGAGCTGATCGAGAGCCTGATCCAGTTCGCCCGCCCCTACATCTACACCACCAGCCAACCGCCGGCCCTGGCCTGCGCCACGCTCAAGAGCCTTGAGTTGCTGCGCAGCGAGCATTGGCGACGCGAGCACTTGCAGGTGCTGATCCGCCAGTTCCGCCAGGGGGCCGAGCAGATCGGCCTGCAGTTGATGGACAGCTTCACGCCGATCCAGCCGATTCTGGTGGGCGATGCGGGACACGCGCTGCGCCTGTCGCAAATGTTGCGTGAGCGCGGGCTGATGGTCACCGCCATCCGTCCCCCTACCGTGCCGGCCGGCAGCGCCCGTTTGCGCGTGACCTTGACGGCCGCCCACAGCGAGGTTCAGGTGCAGCGCCTGCTCGAAGCCCTGGCCGATTGTTTTGCCCAATTGCGAAAGGAGCCCAGCCATGCGTGATCGACTGATCCTGCTGCCCGGTTGGGGCCTGGGCATTTCACCGCTGGAGCCGTTGGCGGCTGCGCTGCAAGGGCTCGATGAGCACCTGCGGGTGGAGATCGAACCGTTGCCAGCGTTGGCGTCGAGTGATCCTGACGAATGGCTCGACGAGCTGGACGCCGCCATCCCCGAGGATGCCTGGCTCGGCGGCTGGTCCCTTGGCGGCATGCTCGCCTCGGCACTGGCGGCGCGGCGCGGCGAGCGCTGCTGTGGCCTGCTGACCCTGGCCAGCAACGCCGCGTTCGTCGCCCAAGAGCAGTGGTCGAACGCGATGGCGGCAGACACTTTCAATGGGTTTGTGGCCGGGTGTGCCGCCGATCCGCGCCAGACCCTCAAGCGCTTCAGCATGCTGTGCGCCCAGGGGTGCAGCGACCCGCGCGGGTTGTCGCGCTTGCTGCTGGCCGGTGCACCGAACACCTCGCCCGAGGTCTTGATCGCCGGGTTGCAGGTGCTGGCGCAACTGGATACCCGCGCCGCGTTGCAGGGCTTTCGGGGGCCGCAACTGCACCTGTTCGCCGGGCTCGATGCCTTGGTGCCGGCCGAAGCGGCGGGTGAATTGCTCGCGCTGTTGCCGGATGTCGAAATCGGCCTGATCGAACAGGCCGGCCATGGATTCCTCCTGGAAGACCCCCACGGTGTGGCGGGGGCTATCCAGGCTTTTTTGCACGAGTGCGGTGATGACTGATTTGTCTCTCGTGACATTACCCGGTGCCTTACCGGACAAGCGTCAGGTGGCGGCTTCGTTCTCCCGGGCGGCGACGAGCTATGACAGCGTTGCAGCGTTGCAGCGTGACGTGGGCGAACAGTTGCTGGAGCGGTTGCCGCCATCGCTCACCCCACCGCGTTGGGTAGACCTGGGCTGTGGCACCGGGTATTTCACCCGGGCGCTGGCGGCGCGCTTTGGCGAGGCGGGCGGGCTGGCGCTGGACATTGCCGAAGGCATGCTGAACCACGCCCGCCCACAAGGCGGCGCCGCGCATTTTGTCGCCGCTGACGCCGAGCGGCTACCCTTGCAGGCATCGAGTTGCGAGCTGGTGTTCTCCAGCCTGGCGGTGCAATGGTGTGCGGATTTCGCGTCGGTGTTGAGTGAGGCCCGACGTGTCCTGAAACCCGGCGGTGTGCTGGCCTTTACCAGCCTGTGTGTCGGTACGTTGTACGAACTGCGCGACAGCTGGCGTCAGGTGGATGGCCTGGTGCACGTCAACCGTTTCCGCGGGTTCGACACCTACCAGCAGCTGTGCGCCGCCAGCGGCCTGAATGTGCTCAGCCTTGAAAGCCGTCCCCATGTCCTGCACTACCCTGATGTGCGCAGCCTGACCCACGAACTGAAAGCGTTGGGTGCGCACAATCTGAACCCAGGTCGACCCGGAGGCCTGACGGGCAGGGCGCGGATCCTGGCGCTGGTCGAGGCGTATGAGCAGTTTCGCCAGGCGCAAGGGCTGCCGGCGACTTACCAGGTGGTCTACGCCGTTTTGGAGAAACCGCTATGAGCCAGGCCTATTTCATCACCGGCACTGACACCGACGTGGGCAAGACCACTGTCGCGGCGGGGCTGCTGCACGCGGCGCGACAGGCCGGCAGGAGCACCGCCGCCGGCAAGCCCGTGGCGTCCGGTTGCGAGGTCACGCCCAAAGGCCTGCGCAATGCCGACGCCCTAACATTGCTGGCCGAGTGCTCGGTGCCGCTTGCTTATGCGCAGGTCAATCCGGTGGCGTTCGAACCGGCCATCGCGCCGCATCTGGCGGCGCGGGAGGCGGGCGTGGCCTTGACCGTGCAATCGTTGCTGGGGCCGATGCGTGACGTGCTGGCCCTGGGCGCCGATTTCACCCTGATCGAAGGCGCCGGTGGCTGGCGCGTGCCGCTGGCCGACCAGGATAATCTCTCGGACCTGGCCATGGCCTTGGGCCTGCCGGTGATCCTGGTGGTGGGCGTGCGCCTGGGCTGCATCAGCCATGCGTTGCTGACCGCCGAGGCCATCGCCCGGGACGGCCTGCAACTGGCCGGCTGGGTGGCGAACATCATCGACCCCAAGACCTCGCGCCTGGAAGAAAACCTCGCCACCCTGGCCGAGCGCCTCCCCGCGCCGTGCCTGGGGCGGGTCCCGAAAATCAAGGGCGTGACGGCCGAAATCGTCGCCGATCACTTGCACCTCGACCTGCTGGACTAGGGTTTTCCCTATGATAAGGCAGTGTGCCATTAGTGTTTTTGTCGGGCCTTTTCCGCGCCCTTCTGATTCAATGGCCACTGTCGACCCTTCAAGAAAACGAGTTCTGTCATGCAAATCTCAGGAAATACCGCGTTCTATGCCGGTCTGAGCACGATTCAGACAGGGCAGAACCGTGTCGATCTGGCAGCCGGCCAGGTCGCCAACAACACGATCGAGCGCTCGGTCACCAGCCAGTCCTCCGAAGTCCAGGTGGATCGCCTGCGGTCGGTCGATCGCAGCCAGCAGTCGGATGTGGCCGCCAACATGGTGGAAATGTCCCAAGGCAAGTTCCAGGTGCAACTGGGCGTGAACGTCGCCAAGGCTTCCGACGAAATGCTCGGGACGTTGATCGACACCTTCGCCTGATTCTGTCCCTTGGATTGACCGGAACGCCGCGATGATTCGCGGCGTTTTTGTCTCTAAGGTCTTCTTGCTCAACTAATCTTTTCCCAGGCGTGTCGCGGGTTCTTCTGCGTCACCGAATGCCCGTGCCCGAGATTTTCCACAGCCGATGACGAATGGCAAAAGATCGGGCCTTGACAAGGTTTGGGCGTAAACGTATGTTTCAAACAACTGTTTGACCGTCACAACAAATCCACGCGGTCGTTCATTCCCGGTTACATCAGCAGAGGTTTATCGCTATGCCTGACTACAAGGCCCCCTTGCGTGATATTCGCTTCGTACGTGACGAACTGCTCGGTTACGAGGCGCATTATCAGAGCCTTCCGGCTTGCCAGGACGCAACTCCGGACATGGTTGACGCCATTCTCGAAGAAGGCGCCAAGTTTTGTGAGCAGGTGCTGGCACCGCTGAACCGTGTGGGCGACCTCGAAGGCTGCACCTGGAGCGAGTCCGGCGTGAAGACCCCGACCGGGTTCAAGCAGGCCTACAAGCAATTCGTCGAAGGCGGCTGGCCAAGCCTGGCCCATGACGTGGCGCACGGTGGCCAAGGCCTGCCGGAGTCCCTGGGCCTGGCCGTCAGCGAGATGGTCGGTGAAGCCAACTGGTCGTGGGGCATGTACCCGGGCCTGTCCCATGGCGCGATGAACACCATTTCCGAGCACGGTACGCCCGAGCAGCAAGAGGCCTACCTGACCAAGCTGGTGTCTGGCGAATGGACCGGCACCATGTGCCTGACCGAACCGCATTGCGGCACCGACCTGGGCATGCTGCGCACCAAGGCCGAGCCTCAGGCCGATGGTTCCTACAAGGTCACCGGCACCAAGATCTTCATTTCGGCCGGTGAACACGACATGGCCGACAACATCGTCCATATCGTACTGGCACGCCTGCCGGACGCACCGGCCGGTACCAAGGGTATCTCGCTGTTCATCGTGCCGAAGTTCCTGCCTAACGCCGATGGCACCCTCGGCCAGCGCAACGCGGTGAACTGTGGTTCCCTGGAACACAAGATGGGCATCCACGGCAACGCCACTTGCGTGATGAACTTCGACGCGGCCACCGGTTTCCTGATCGGCCCGGCGAACAAAGGCTTGAACTGCATGTTCACCTTCATGAACACCGCACGCCTGGGCACCGCGCTGCAAGGCCTGGCCCACGCCGAGATCGGTTTCCAGGGCGGCCTGAAATACGCCCGTGACCGCCTGCAAATGCGTTCCCTGACCGGCCCGAAAGCGCCGGACAAGGCGGCCGACCCTATCATCGTCCACCCTGACGTGCGTCGCATGCTGCTGACCATGAAAGCCTTCGCCGAAGGTAACCGGGCGATGGTCTACTTCACCGCCAAGCAGGTCGACATCGTCAAGTACGGCGTCGATGAGGAAGAGAAGAAAAAGGCCGATGCGCTGCTGGCGTTCATGACGCCGATCGCCAAGGCGTTCATGACCGAGGTCGGTTTCGAATCGGCCAACCACGGCGTGCAGATCTATGGCGGCCACGGCTTCATCGCCGAATGGGGCATGGAGCAGAACGTTCGCGACAGCCGTATCTCGATGCTGTACGAAGGCACCACCGGCATCCAGGCCCTCGACCTGCTGGGCCGTAAAGTGCTGATGACCCAGGGCGAAGCGCTCAAGGGCTTCACCAAGATCGTCCACAAGTTCTGCCAGGGCAACGAAGGCAACGAAGCGGTCAAGGAGTTCGTAGGGCCTCTGGCTGCGTTGAACAAGGAGTGGGGCGAACTGACCATGAAGGTCGGCATGGCCGCCATGAAAGACCGCGAGGAAGTCGGTGCGGCGTCGGTGGACTACCTGATGTACTCCGGTTACGCCTGCCTGGCCTACTTCTGGGCCGACATGGCACGCCTGGCAGCGGAAAAACTCGCCGCCGGCACCACCGAAGAGGCGTTCTACACCGCCAAGCTGCAGACTGCGCGTTTCTACTTCCAGCGCATCCTGCCGCGTACCCGTACCCACGTGGCGGCCATGCTGTCGGGTGCCAACAACCTGATGGACATGAAAGAAGAAGACTTCGCGCTGGGCTACTAAGCCTTACGCGGTTTCTCTGAAAGCCGCTGCCTCCTTCGGGACGCAGCGGCTTTTTCATGTCCGCCATGAATATCCCGCTGCGAGCGAGCTTGCTCGCCATAGCGGTGTGTCAGGCCATGGAGGTGCTGGCTGAACAAATGCCATCGCGAGCAAGCTCACCCCCATAGAGGGTCAAAGGCGATCCTGAAACAATATTCATCCATCTCTTCCCTAAGAAAACCCTCCCTTCTGCCGTTACAGCGATGGCAGTGTGACATCTGTCACATCCTGCGTGCCTTGTTGCGGTAATAGCAGGCACAATGCCATCTTTGGTCAGCCGGGTCGGAGCTTTACCCTTGCCGCGTTCTTCCGCTGTACGTTTCAGCCATTTCCTACCCTCATTGCTGCTATTGCTGGCGGGGCTCGCGGCGGCCTACGTCAAGGACCTCAACGTTTTCTTCACCTCGCTGTTCAATGTCCTGCCAACGTTGGTGCTGCTGCTGGGCGGGGCGTATTGCTCGGTGTACCGGCGCCAGCGTGAACTGTTTTTGATGGTCACGGTGTACATCGCCTACTTCCTGTTGGACACCCAGACCGACTTCTACCGTGATAACGGCAAGGTGCGTGAAGACGCTGCCGTGGTGTTCCACCTCGTCTGCCTGCTGTTGCCGCTGCTGTTCGGCCTGTTCGCCGCGTGGCAGGAGCGCACCCATCTGTTCCAGGACATGGTGGCGCGGTTCGCGGTGCTGCTGATCTTCGGCAGCGTGGCGCTGGCCCTGGAGCAGAGCTTTCCCCAGGCGCTGCTGCTGTGGCTTTCGGAGATCCGCTGGCCGGCCCTGCACGGGGCCTGGATGAGCCTGATCCAGTTGTCCTACCCGGTGTTCATCGCGGCCTTCTCGTTGCTGGCCTGGCAATACTGGCGCAATCCCCGGCCGTTGCATGCCGCGCAATTGGTGGGGTTGCTGGGTTTGTTCTGGATGTTGCCGAAGACCTTCATCCTGCCGTTTACCCTGAACATCATGTGCAGCCAGGTGATGTTGATGATCGCCGCCGCCGTCGCCCACGAGGCCTATCAAATGGCCTTCCGCGATGAACTGACCGGCTTGCCGGGACGCCGGGCGCTGAACGAGCGCATGCAGCGCCTGGGGCGCAACTATGTGCTGGCGATGAGCGACGTCGACCATTTCAAGAAATTCAACGACACCCACGGCCACGACGTGGGTGACCAGGTGCTGCGCCTGGTGGCCAGCAAACTGTCGAAAATCGGTGGCGGCGGTAGGGCCTATCGCTATGGCGGCGAGGAATTTGCGCTGGTGTTTGCCGGTAAGACCCTCGATGAGTGCATGCCTCACCTGGAGGTCATCCGCCAATCCATCGAGAGCTACAGCATCCAGTTGCGCAACCCCGACAGTCGTCCCCAGGATGATCAGCAGGGCCGACAGCGGCGAGCCGGCGGCAGTGCCTCCAGCGTATCGGTGACCATCAGCATCGGTGTGGCGGAACGGCTCGAGCAGCGCACGCCGGAAGAGGTCCTCAAGTCTGCCGACCAGGCACTCTATAACGCCAAGGGCGCGGGGCGTAACTGCGTGGTCGCCTTTGGCCAGAACCGCCGCGGCGCGGTGCGCATGGAAACTGCCGCGGGTTGAGTGATGACGGCGCATTCAGCGTCTGGACTGTGATTGTGGCCCTCGGTGGCCGGCAGTAGGTTGAAACGATCTGCTACCGGAGAACACCACCATGCCCGAGTACAAAGCCCCGTTGCGCGACATGCGCTTTCTGATCGATCACGTCTTCGATTTCCCTGGCCGTTACGCCGAACTGGGAGCCAGCGATGCCAGCCCGGACATGATCAACGCGATCCTCGAAGAGGGCGCCCGGTTCTGCGAGAACGTGCTGGCGCCTCTTAATCGCTCCGGTGATGAAGAGGGCTGTCATTTCGACAACGGTGTCGTCACCACGCCGGCAGGTTTCAAGCAGGCGTTCGCCCAATACGTGGAAGGCGGCTGGCACGGGCTCGCGGCGGATCCGGCGTATGGCGGCCAGGGCCTGCCCAGTTCCCTGGGGCTGGTCATCAGCGAGATGGTCGGCTCCAGCAACACTTCATGGGGCATGTACCCGGGCCTGACGCACGGCGCGATGTCGGCCATCCACGCCCACGGCACCGAAGCCCAGAAGCAGACCTACCTGAGCAAACTCACCGCCGGTCAATGGACCGGCACTATGTGCCTCACCGAAGCCCACTGCGGCACCGACCTGGGCATTATCAAGACCCGCGCCGTGCCCCAGGCCGACGGCAGCTATGGGATCACCGGCAGCAAGATCTTCATTTCCGCCGGCGAACACGACATGAGCGAGAACATCGTCCATCTGGTCCTCGCCAAGCTGCCGGACGCGCCGGCCGGGACCAAAGGCATTTCGTTGTTCATCGTGCCCAAGTTCCTGCCCGACGCCACGGGTGAAGCCGGCGAGCGCAATGGCGTGTCCTGTGGCTCGATCGAACACAAGATGGGCATCAAGGCGTCGGCCACCTGCGTGTTGAACTTCGACGAGGCCAAGGGATTCCTGATCGGCGAGCCGAACAAAGGCCTCAATTGCATGTTCACTATGATGAACCACGCCCGGCTCGGCACCGGCATGCAGGGCCTCTGCCTGGGCGAGGCCAGCTTCCAGGGCGCCATCGGCTATGCCAACGACCGCTTGCAGATGCGTTCGCTGACCGGCCCCAAGGCCCCGGAAAAACCCGCCGACCCGATCATCGTCCACCCGGACGTGCGCCGGATGCTGCTGACCATGAAAGCCTTCAATGAAGGTAACCGGGCGCTGACGTACTTCACCGCGCAGTTGCTCGACACCGCGCACCTGAGCGCCGACGAGGCGGCTCGCCAGGAGGCCGAGGACCTGCTGGCCTTCCTCACGCCGATCTGCAAGGCCTTCATGACCGACACCGGGCTCGAGGTGACGAACCACGGCATGCAGGTGTTTGGCGGGCATGGCTTCATTCGCGAATGGGGCATGGAGCAACTGGTGCGGGACTGCCGCATTGCGCCGATCTATGAAGGCACCAACGGCATCCAGGCCCTGGACCTGCTGGGCCGCAAGGTGTTGGGCAGCCAAGGCAAGTTGTTGCGTGGGTTCACCAAGATCGTTCACACGTTCTGTGTCGCGAACGCCGAACATCCGCAGCTCAAGGATTACGTCGCGCAGCTCAACGGGCTCAACCGACAGTGGGGCGAGCTGACTACTCAGGTGGGCATGGCCGCGATGAAAAACCCGGACGAGGTGGGCGCCGCGTCCGTCGACTACCTGATGTACAGCGGTTACATCATCCTGGCCTACCTGTGGTTGCGCATGGCCTTGGTCGCCCAGTCGCACCTGGAGCGCGGCGACGGTGACGGCGATTTCTGCCGCAGCAAACTGGCGACCTGCGAGTTCTACTTCAAGCGTCTGCTGCCGCGCACTGCCGCTCATCGGGCCGCAGTAGAGGCGGGCAGCGATTGCCTGATGCAGCTTCCGGCGGAGTCGTTTGCCTTCTGAGTGGCAGCAACAGGCTTGGCGGGGGCGCTTGCGCCCGTCGAGTCGTTAGTGACTAAAAATAACAATAAAGTCACACGTTGACCCTATGTGTCGTAAAAGTTGTTGAGGTACACTCCGGCCACTGCAAAAACCGTTTTCTTACGAACCAACTGTTTAGATCCTGCGAGGTTTGCCATGGCTGACTACAAAGCGCCCCTGCGCGATATGCGCTTCGTCCTCAATGAAGTGTTCGAGGTCGCAAAACTCTGGGCCGAGTTGCCGGCATTGGCCGAGACCGTCGACGCCGAAACCGTCGAAGCGATTCTCGAAGAAGCCGGCAAAGTCACCAGCAAAAGTATCGCGCCCCTCAGCCGTGCCGCAGACGAAGAAGGCTGCCATTGGGCTGACGGCGCCGTCACCACGCCGGCCGGTTTCCCACAGGCCTACAAGACGTACGCTGAAGGCGGTTGGGTCGGTGTCGGCGGTGATCCGGCGTACGGCGGCATGGGCATGCCCAAGGCGGTCTCGGCCCAGGTCGAGGAAATGGTCAACTCCGCCAGTCTGTCTTTCGGCCTGTACCCGATGCTGACCGCCGGCGCCTGCCTGTCGATCAACGCCCACGCCAGCGAAGAACTGAAGGCGGCCTACCTGCCGAACATGTACGCCGGCGTCTGGGCGGGCTCCATGTGCCTGACCGAGCCGCACGCCGGTACTGACCTGGGGATCATCCGCACCAAGGCCGAACCTCAGGCGGATGGCCGCTACAAGGTCAGCGGCACGAAGATCTTCATCACCGGCGGCGAACACGACCTCACCGAAAACATCATCCACCTGGTGCTGGCCAAGTTGCCGGACGCGCCAGCGGGCCCGAAAGGCATTTCGTTGTTCCTGGTGCCCAAGTTCCTGGTCAATGCCGATGGCAGCCTGGGCGCGCGCAACGCCGCCCACTGCGGCTCGATCGAACACAAGATGGGCATCCAGGCATCCGCCACCTGCGTGATGAATTTCGACGACGCGGTCGGTTACCTGGTCGGTGAACCGAACAAGGGCCTGGCGGCGATGTTCACCATGATGAACTACGAGCGCCTGGGCGTGGGTATCCAGGGCCTGGCCACCGGTGAGCGTTCCTACCAGAACGCCATCGAATACGCCCGTGACCGCCTGCAAAGCCGTTCGCCGACCGGCGCGCAGAACAAGGACAAGGTGGCCGACCCGATCATCGTTCACCCCGACGTGCGTCGGATGCTCTTGACCATGAAAGCCTCGAACGAGGGCGGCCGGGCATTTTCCACTTACGTGGCGATGCAACTGGACACCGCCAAATTCAGCGAAGACGCGGCCACCCGCAAGCGCGCCGAAGACCTGGTGGCGTTGCTGACACCGGTGGCGAAGGCGTTCCTGACCGACCTGGGCCTGGAGACCACCGTCCATGGCCAGCAGATCTTCGGCGGCCACGGCTACATTCGTGAGTGGGGCCAGGAGCAACTGGTGCGTGATGTGCGCATTACCCAGATCTACGAGGGCACCAACGGTATCCAGGCACTGGACCTGGTCGGGCGCAAGATCGTCGGCAGTGGCGGCGCGTTCTATCGCCTGTTCGCCGATGAGATCCGCCACTTCACCGCTACCGCCAGCGGCGACCTGGCCGAGTTCACCCAGCCGCTGAACGCGGCGCTCGGCACGTTGGACGAGCTGACCCAATGGCTGTTGGACCAGGCGAAAACCAACCCCAATGAAATTGGCGCTGCGTCGGTGGAATACCTCCAGGCGTTCGGTTACACCGCGTACGCCTACATGTGGGCGTTGATGGCCAAGGCCGCCCTGGGCAAGGAAGGCGAGGATGATTTCTACGCGAGCAAGCTGGGCACGGCGCGTTTCTATTTCGCCCGCCTGCTGCCGCGCATTCATTCCCTGAGCGCCAGTGTGAAGGCCGGTAGCGAATCGTTGTTCCTGCTGGACGCTGGACAGTTCTGACCCGGAGGTGATGTGTAAGCATTTGCTTACACATCGTGCTGGCGTTTTCCCTCTACCGGCGGATTGGATCCACCGTTAATCTACTTCACATGGACGTCGCGCAGGATGCGCAAAAGTTACAGCACGGACACGTAGGATTCTGCCAGGAAGGCGGAGTGAAATGGATGTCAGGGAAACAGTCTGCAAAGCCCCGCCTCGGCGGGGTTTTCTTTTGCCCGCGTTTTTATCCGGGGCTTCTTTTCGGTTGTCTCTGAACCCTGACGAGCGGTCAGGTGTCAATGAGCTATATGGCAACGTAGCCATGATCAACCAGGAGCCAACCCATGGATTTTATTCGTATCATCATCGCCATCCTGCTGCCGCCGCTGGGCGTATTCCTGCAAGTGGGCTTCGGCGGGGCTTTCTGGCTGAATATCCTGCTGACGCTGCTAGGCTACATTCCAGGCATCGTTCACGCGGTCTATATCATCGCCAAGCGCTGAACAATCTCATCGAGAATCCTGTGGGAGCGAGCTCCCACAACTTCTTCATTTCCCTAGACAACGCCGCCCATCACCTTGCGATAGAACAACCACTCATGCTCCAGCGCATGGGCCTGGTTCACCGCCTTGCGAAAACCGTGGCGCTCATCCGGATAATAATGGGCCTCGACCGTGACGCCGTTGTCCTCCAGCGCACGGACCATGTCGCGGGTCTGCTGTGGCACGACCACGGCATCCAGTTCCCCTTGAAAGAAGATCACCGGTGTGCGGATTCGATCCGCGTGTAGCAGCGGCGTGCGTGAGCGGTAGCGTTCGACGTCCCGTTGCGGGTCGCCAATCAGCCAGTCCAGGTAATCGCCTTCGAACTTGTGCGTGGCGCGGGCCAGGGCGACAGGATCGCTGACGCCATAGAGGCTGGCGCCGGCCTGGAACACCTCTCGAAACGCCAGGGCGCAAAGAGCCGTGTAGCCGCCGGCGCTGCCGCCACGGATGAACGCATGTTCACCGTCGACCAGGCCCTGCTCGGCGAGGTAGGCGACCACCGCGCAGGCATCCTCGACATCCACCACCCCCCAATTCAGGTGCAAGGCTTGTCGATAGGCCCGGCCATAGCCGCTGCTGCCACGGTAATTGAGGTCGGCAACGGCAAAGCCGCGGTGGGTCCAATACTGAATGCGAGGATCGAACACCGGGTAGCAGGCCGAGGTGGGACCACCATGGATGAACACCACCAACGGCGGCTTCTCCTGGCTGTCCATGGCCGGGTAAAAGAAGCCATGGGCCTGACCCGCACCGCTGGGGTAGCGCAACGTGCGCGGACGGCTGACCTGCGCGGCGGGCAGTGGCGCGACGCCGCCGGCCAGCACCGCGACGCCGACACTGTGCCGCTCGATCGCGATCACCGCTGACGGTAGGGTGGGCGAGGCGGCGATGGCATAGATGAACTGCTCGTCCAGGGCCAGGCTGCGAAAGCGCGTGTAGGCGCCGGTGTAGTCCTGGCTTGCGTTCCCGCTGCAACACAGGCCCAGCCGGCCAAACCCCGCTTCGGTCCAACTCGCCAGGTAAGTGTGTTCGTCCAGCGGCAGCCAGGTGCAACCACCCATTTGCCACGGCGCCGGTGCGTGATCGGCTTGAGCGGCGGGCAGTGGTTGCAAGCCGTCGGCCGATTCGATCCAGGGCTGCCAGTAACCGCCGCGATCGGTCAGGCAGTAAAGACGATTCGAAGCATCGAAACGTGGCTGCTGGATGGACTCTTCGGCAGCATCGCCGGCCACACAGCGTGGCTCGCCCCACCCCGAGCCCTTGCGTTCGGCCAGCATCAATCGCGTGGCCGTCCAGGGCTGATGCGGCCGGCTCCATTCGATCCACGCCAGTCGCTGGCCGTCGGCGCTGACGGTCGGCGAGGCGTAGAAATCCGCGCCTTCGGCCAGCAATTGACGCTGACGGTCCGCCAGGCCGATGGCCACCAGCCGATGCCGATCGGCCTGCTGCTCCACCGCCAGTACCTGGCCGCGGGCGACGCTGAGGTCTCCATGGCGACAGTCGCCCGAGGTCAGTGCCGCGGGGCGTTCGGCCCCCAGTGCCTGGCGATAGATCTGCTGGTCGGTCTCATTGACGAACACCACGCCTTCGTCGTCCAGGCAAAACGCACCGCCGCCGTATTCGTAGACGCGGCTGTTGGCGCTGAACCCGTCCGGGGTCAGGCATCGTGCCTGGGCGCCTTGCCAATGCCAGATCCGGCAGGCCCCGTCGCCAGGCCGGTATTCATTCCAGAACAGGCCCAGCGGGCTTACCCGCAGCTCGGCGAAGTCGGTGCCGGCGGCAACGGCCTGGGCGGCGCTGAACGGATCAGCTTTTGGCGATGAGGCGTGAGTTTCGTTCATTGCGAAAGGCCAGTTGCTCGATGGTCTGGGTGGCGTGCTCGGCGTCTTCGCGAGCCTTGAGAATCACCCCGTGGTGGTCGGATTTGCTGCACACCGGGTCGGCGTTGCTGGCATCGCCCGTGAGCATGAAGGCCTGGCAGCGACAGCCACCGAAATCCTGCTCCTTTTCATCGCAGGAACGGCAGGGCTCGGGCATCCAATCGTAGCCGCGAAAGCGGTTGAAGCCGAACGAGTCGTACCAGATGTGCTGCATGCTGTGGTCGCGCACATTGGGAAACTGCACCGGCAACTGTCGGGCGCCGTGACAGGGTAGGGCGGTGCCGTCCGGGGTGACGGTCAGGAAGAGGCTGCCCCAGCCATTCATGCAGGCCTTGGGGCGCTCCTCGTAGTAGTCCGGGGTGACGAAGATCAACTTGCACGGGTGGCCTTCGGCCTCAAGCTTGGCGCGATATTCGTTGGTAATGCGCTCGGCGCGCACCAATTGTTCCCGGGTGGGCAGCAACCCGACGCGATTGAGCTGCGCCCAGCCGTAGAACTGGCACGTGGCAAGTTCGACGAAGTCGGCCTCCAGGGCAATGCACAGTTCGATGATGCGGTCGATCCTGTCGATGTTGTGCCGGTGGGTGACGAAGTTCAGCACCATCGGATAACCGTGGGCCTTCACCGCCCGGGCCATTTCGAGTTTTTGCGCAAAGGCTTTCTTCGAGCCGGCCAGCAGGTTGTTCACCTGTTCGTCGCTGGCCTGGAAGCTGATCTGGATATGGTCCAGGCCGGCCTTCTTGAAGTCGCTGATCTTCTGCTCGGTCAAGCCGATGCCGGAGGTGATCAGGTTGGTGTAGAAGCCCAGCCTGCGGGCCTCGCCGATCAGCTCGGCCAGGTCCTGGCGTACCAGCGGCTCGCCACCGGAAAAACCCAGTTGCGCGGCGCCCATTTCCCGGGCTTCGCGAAACACCTTGAACCACTGCTCGGTGCTCAGCTCCTTGCCTTGTTCGGCGAAGTCCAGCGGGTTGGAGCAGTACGGGCATTGCAGCGGGCAGCGATAAGTCAGCTCCGCCAGCAACCATAGCGGCAGGCCGACTTCGGGTTTGGCCGGCAGGCCGCTGGCCTCAGGCAAGTTCGATCCAGTGTTCTGCACGGGCGACCTCCATGAATTGCTCGATGTCGTCACCGAGTTCCGGCACGTCCGGGAACTGTTTGGCCAGTTCGCCGATGATGGCCGCGACATCCCGCTCGCCGTCGATCAGGCCGCCGATCAGCGCCGCGCTGTCGTTGAGCTTGATCATGCCTTCAGGATAGAGCAGCACGTGGCCTTTCTGTGCCGGTTCGTACTGGAAGCGATAGCCGGGACGCCAGCGAGGGGTTTTGCTGCGGTCGAAACTCATAGGGGGATTCCTGTGTGCCACACCCGTTCTCCGGTCACGCTGTGATAGGGCGGGCGATTCAATTCGTAGGCCATGCTCATGGCGTCGAGCATGCTCCAGAGGATGTCCAGTTTGAACTGGAGGATTTGCAGCATGCGCTCCTGGCCTTCGCGAGTGGTGTAGTGCTGCAGGGTAATTGCCAGCCCATGTTCGACATCGCGGCGGGCCTGGCCCAGGCGGGTGCGGAAGTACTCATAGCCGGCCGGGTCGATCCATGGGTAATGCTGCGGCCAGCTGTCCAGGCGCGACTGGTGGATCTGCGGGGCGAACAATTCGGTCAACGAGCTGCTGGCGGCTTCTTGCCAACTGGCCCGGCGGGCAAAGTTGACGTAGGCGTCCACGGCGAAGCGCACCCCCGGCAGCACCAGCTCCTGGGAGCGCAGTTGATCGGGGTCCAGGCCCACGGCCTGGCCCAGCCGTAGCCAGGCCTCGATACCGCCGTCTTCGCCGGGCGCGCCATCATGGTCGAGCAGGCGCTGGATCCACTCGCGACGGATTTCCCGGTCCGGGCAATTGGCCAGGATTGCGGCATCCTTGAGCGGGATGTTCACCTGGTAGTAAAAGCGATTCGCGACCCAGCCCTGGATCTGCTCGCGAGTGGCGCGGCCTTCATACATCGCCACGTGATACGGGTGATGGATGTGGTAATACGCACCCTTGGCACGCAGGGCCGCTTCGAACTCGGCGGGGGACAGGGGGGTGTCAGTCATTTTGATTCTCCGGGAAATGCCCGTGGGGTCTGTGGCGTCAGGGCTGGCCCCATCGCGAGCAAGCTCGCTCCCACAGTAATTCGAGTTGCATTGGATATCCGATTCACAGCAAAACCAGTGTGGGAGCGAGCTTGCTCGCGAAGGCGTCCTCTCAGCCAGCACAAGCGTTGACTGACGCACCGCAAGCTCACCCCCACATTGGTTCCACTCTTCTTACAACTCAATACTCATCCCGTCGTAAGACACTTCAATCTTTCGGCGTACAAGCTCGGCCCGCTCGGGCGAGTCTTCATCGAGGATCGGGTTGGTGTTGTTGATATGGATAAGGATCTTGCGCTGGTTGGGCAGTTGTTCCAGCACCTCCAGCATCCCGCCGGGGCCGTTCTGGGCCAGGTGCCCCATCTCGCGGCCGGTGCGGGTGCCGACGCCACGGCGTTGCATCTCATCGTCGTCCCACATCGTGCCGTCCACCAGCAGGCAGTCGCTGCCGGCCATGATCTCCAGCAGCGGCCCATCGACCTTGCCCAGGCCCGGAGCGTAGAACAGCTTGCCGCCGGTGCGCAGGTCTTCGACGATCAGGCTGATGTTATCGCCCGGGTGCGGGTCGAAGCGGTGCGGTGAATAGGGCGGCGCGGCGCTGCGCAGGGGCAGTGGCGTGAAACGCAGGTTCGGGCAGGCGGCGATGGTGAAGCTTTGGTCGAGCTCGATACGATTCCAGCTCAACCCGCCGTTCCAGTGCGTCAACATGTTGAACAGCGGAAAACCGGTGCTCAGGTCCTCATGGACCATGTCGGTGCACCACACCTGGTGCGGGCAACCTTCACGCAGGCTCAGCAGGCCGGTGGTGTGGTCGATCTGGCTGTCCATCAGGATGATGGCGCCAATGCCGGTGTCCCGCAGGGCCCGGCCAGGCTGCATCGGGGCGAAGCTTTGGAGTTGCGCGCGAATGTCCGGGGAAGCGTTGCACAACACCCAACTCACGCCGTCATCGGAAATCGCGATGGACGACTGGGTGCGCGCCTGGGCCCGCAGGCTGCCGTTGCGAAAACCTGCGCAATTGACGCAGTTGCAGTTCCACTGGGGGAAACCGCCGCCGGCGGCGGAACCTAGAATCTGGACAAACATGGCCACTCCATCTGCAAACCAAAATAAAAACGCCCCGGTTGACCGAGGCGTTGTGCTGCGTGCTCAAGTGCCTGCAACGATCAACGGCTGGCGAAGTACATGGTGACTTCGAAACCGATACGCAGGTCGATATATGCGGGTTTGGACCAGGACATGGGAATACTCCTTTGGTTGGGGTGAGACGGTTGGGATCTATACATATAGTCCACCTCCGTTGGGAGATGTTCAGATGCTTAGGCGACTATGTTACTAAATTAAACAATTTTCAGGCCGCGATTCTCGGAGAAAGCTCTTTGCAGCGCCGGTAACGATCAGTCCCAGCTTTGCCACGGCGAACCCCCGCCGGCCCCGTTGGCCAGGCAAAACCAGCTGCCTTCGGCATCGATCAGGCGCTGGGCGGCTGCCATTAACCGCGTCCGATCCACCTGTTGGAGAGCCTCAGGCAAGCGTTGGGGGTAATCCGACGGGTGGCCGGCCAGCCGGGCTTGCCAGAGCAGCTCGGCCGCTTGCGGAGCCGGCAGGACATCCCCCTGGAGCTGAGCAGCGAGGCTGCGTTGCGAGTTGCCCAGGGCCAGGTCCTCGGTCTGCTCGATCAAGTCCGGCAGGTCATTGAGGAACTGCTCGATATGCCCGATCAGCGTCGTGGCGCACGCATGGGGCGACTGGACGCCGAACAGCAGGCCGGTGTGCCCGTCGAGCTGTTTCAAGCCACTGAACACGCCATAGCCCAGTTGTAGGTCGACCCGCAGGCGCTGATAAAACGGCGCCTGGCACAACTGCGCCAACAGCCGCCATTCGGCCTCGTCCGACAGCGTCGTAGTGGGTGCCGGACAAAACAACAACACGGCGTGTTCGTCGCCATGGGTCTGCAGGTTTTTCCATAGGCGCCGCCCTGCGGGCCATTTCAGCGGATCGGAGTCCTGGCTGCCGATGCCCGGCACCCGGGCCAGCACCGGGCCCATGGCCCCTTGAGCCACCGTTGAAAGCCCCACGGCCAGTCCATCCCACTGGGCGCTTGCCCAGAGGTCCTCATCGCGAGCCCCAATGGGCAATGGCGGTACCGATAAACGGCTGCAACACCCCGGCAGGGCCTTCAATAGATGTCGAATCGGCATCGGCGGCGCTTCGTGTGCGGCGCGGGCCGTTGGCAGCGGCTCCCCCAGTTTCGCCAGCACATGTTCGAGCACCGACGGCATGGGCGCTTGCAGGCCCACCAGTTTCAACAGCCATTGGTGGCCGGACGGCTCGAAGGTGATGTCCACGCCGGCCTGGCGGGCATCCTCGTACAGGTCGTGCAGATGCCGGTCGAGCCTGGTCTGAAGGTCCGGCGGTGCCTGGGTGGTCAAGCGCCAGCGCAGGTACACCGCGCCTTCGCGGTTGTGGTTCGCCAGCGCCGGGCTGAACGACATGGGCGAGCGCTCTCGGCGGCCCCGGGAGCGGTCCTGGGCGAAGGTGCGCAACCCGCGATGGGCGCTGGTCTGGCCGCGTATCAGGCCGGCGCGGGGCGCTTCGTCGGGTGTTTGCAGGAAGGGGTTGGGCGCGGGCAAATGCCATTCGCCGATCACATCAGTGGCCGGGTGCAATTGCCTGAGGATTTCCCTGAGTCTCGCGAGGTCGTGCTCCGACAGGGGCGCATCGAGCCCTTCGCTGTCCCAGCGAGCGAGTTGCAACGCCGAACCGGTTTCCTGCCGACGCTGCAAGCGGGCGCTGAACGCGCTGCGCAACGACGCCCAGTCATCCTGGGCGGCAAAGAAACCCAGCCAATCGTGGAGTAACGCCTGGATGTCGTTCGACGCTTGATCAGCGATGAGCTTGAGTTCGAGGTGCAACAGCGCTTGCCCGGCAAATTCATGCAACACGCTGGCCTTGAGGCTGTCCGCCAGGCCACGCTGACGCAACGCTGCCAGCAGGCCGCCCGGCTTGCTGGATTCCAGCCACGTGCAGAGAAACGCCAGGGCTTGGGGCGAGGCGTCAGGAAGTTGTTCGAAGGCAAACAGCAGGTCGAGGCTGTCATTGTCGAGCTGTTGATAGTGAGGCTGGGCCGTTGCCATCAACGGCGGCGGCAGTTGCCTGCGCACCGCTTCGCCCCTTGGCAGTTGCTCACCGAATTGTTCGGCCAGCGCCATCAGCGCCTCGACGCTCTGCGGGCCCACCAGGCTCAGGCGCATTTGGCCACTCTGGTAAAACCGTTGGTAGAAGCTGTGCAAGGCCGCTTGGAATTCGGCTTGAGAAACCGCCAGGCTGTCGCGGTTGCCGGCATAAAAGCCGCGTAGCGGATGGGTCGCCGACAGCCCATTGTGCAGGGCAAGCTGTCGCTGGGCGGTCGCGTCTTGGGACCAGGCGACGAACTCAGCCTGGAGCACTTCTCGTTCGCGCAACTGATCGGCTTCATCCAGGCGCGGATGCGTAAGCATGTCCCCGAGCCGTTCAAGTCCGCCGCTGAAGGCCGCTGGGGGGACTTCGAAGAAGAAGTCGGTGGTGCGTTCGCTGGTGCGTGCGTTGACCTGACCGCCGTGCCGTTGCACGTAGGCCATCAGGTTCTCGCCGACGGGGAAACGCTGGGTACCCAGGAAGAACAGATGTTCGAGCAGATGCGCCATTCCAGGCCAGGCCAGGGGCTCGTCATGGCTGCCGGCCGCCACCCGCAGCACGGCGGCGCTGCGCTTCAGGCCAGGGACGTGACGCACGGTCACCTGCAGGCCGTTGGCCAGGGTTTCAGGAGTCAGGCGAGGGGAATCGGGGGCCGGCATGAGCGCTTCCAGGACAGAGATGCGCTCATGCTAGCGGATTAGACCGTGTCAGTGCTTGTGCAAGTCGCCGTAAAGCTCTGGGCGGCGATCGTGCAAGTAGTTGTAGGCTGTGCGAGCGTCGTCCATCACTTGCCGATCCAGTTCCCCCACGATCAAGGCCTCGTCCAACCCCGCCAACGCGGCCCGGCTGCCATCCGGCGCGGCAATGCTGCTTTGGCCGCAGTACTGCAGTTCACCCTCGTGGCCGCAGTAGTTGGCGTAGGCCACGAAACACTGGTTCTCGATGGCCCGGGCGCGCACGGTGACATCGGCGATGAAGTCATAAGGCTGCATATTGGCGGTCGGCACCAGGATCAGTTCGGCACCGGCCAGGGCCAGGCGCCGGGCGTTCTCCGGGAACTCCAGGTCGTAGCAGATCAACATGCCGAGCTTCCAGCCATTGAGCTCCACGATCGGCAGCGCATTGTCCCCGGCGCTGAACATCGCGTGATCGAGATCGCCGAACAAGTGGCTTTTGCGGTAGTTGGCCAGGCGTTCGCCCTGGGCGTCGATCAATTGCACCGCGTTGTAGATCTGCCCGTCTTCGCTGCGTTCGGGGTAGCCATAGACAATCGCCAGCCCGGCCGCCTTGGCAATGCGGCCGACCTGTTGCGCCCATTCGCCGTTATAGACCTCGGCCAATACGTTCACCGCGTCGACGCCGATGTTGTAGCCGGTCAGGAACATCTCCGGCAGCACCAGCACATCGGCGCCCCTGGCTTCCAGCGCGATCTGGTGCAGGCGTTGCAGGTTAGCGGCCGGATCCAGTGGCAACGGTGGGCATTGATAGAGGGCTACGCGCATCGACAACTCCTTTTATTCAGGCAGGGCGATCGGACCGATCTCATGGAACACATCGCCTGGACCCGGGTTCTCGGCGTGGGTCTTTCCGCCGAAGTGCTTCATGATTCCCCACACGGCATTGAGCGAGGTCTGTACCGCGCCTTCAACCCAGGCGGGTGTCCATGAGACGTCATCGCCGGCGATAAAGATCCCGCGTTGTTCAGCCGGCATGTCGTCCTGCATGAAATGCGCGTACATGCGCTGGTTGTAGCGATAGTGGCCGGGCAGGGCGCCCTTGAAGGCACCGAGGAAATGCGGGTCGGCTTCCCAGGACACGGTGATCGGGTCGCCGATGATCCGCGCGGCGATGTCCACCTTGGGGTAGATTTTTTTCAGCGCGTCGAGGGCCAGCTTCACCCGTTTCTCCACCGGGTGCGGGAGCATTTTCAGCGCATCGCTCATCCAGGAGTAGGACAGGCAAATCACCCCCGGCTTGTCGTCGCCGTTGTCGAACAGGTACGTGCCGCGGGTCAGGCGATCGGTCAGGGTCATGCTCATCAGGTCGCGGCCGGTTTCCGGGTCCTTGTCCTTCCAGAACGGCCGGTCGACCATCACGAACGTCTTCGACGATTGCATGTAGCGGGTGCGGTCCAGGGCCATCCACATCTTCTGCGAGAACAGCGCCTCTTCGCATTCGATCTGGGTGGTCAGCAGCCAGCTCTGGCAGGTGACCAGTACGGCGGCATATTCGCGGGTGTCGCCCCAGACGTCCGTCACGCTGAAGCGATCGTCGGCGGCCCGGGCGATGCGCTTCACGCCGCTGCGCGGAGCGCCCAGGTGCAACGAACTCAGGCTGGTGCCCTGGGGCCAGTGCGCGCAGCGTTCCGGCACGTGCTTCCAGATGCCGTAGGGCACTTGCTCGACGCCACCGACGACCAGGTGCTGGTGATCGTCGCAGTTGGTCATCACCACGCGGAAAATTTCCAGCATCGAGTTGGGGAAGTCCGAATCCCAGCCACCCGTGCCGAAACCGACCTGGCCGAACACCTCGCGGTGTTGGAAAGAGAGTTTGGCGAAGGCCTTGGAAGTGGCCACGAAGTCGTAGAACGTGCGGTCATCCCACAGGGGGACGAGGGTGTTCCACAGTGCCTTTAGGCGCGGCACGTCGCGGTCGCGGATCGCCTGCTGGATCTCGCCGAAGCGCGAGCGATCCTCCAGGGCGTCGGCCCAGGCGTCCGCCACTTCCTGGAACAAGGCCGGCAGGTCGGCCATTTTCTCGGCGTAGTAGGTCTGGCCCTCGAGGTCGATGACCGTGCTGCCCGAGGCTGGGGTCAACGGGTTGGGAAACGGTTTGGTTTCCAGGCCCAGCTTGTCGACGTAGTGGTAGAACGCCGTGGAAGACACCGGGAAACGCATGCCGCCCAACTCGGCGATCACCCCTTCGGCGCCATTGAATGGTTGGGAGCGCAGCCGCCCACCCATTTTCGACGCTTCATAGACCACGGGCTTGAGGCCCAGCTTCATCAATTCGTACGCCGCCACCAGCCCGGCGATCCCGGCCCCGACAATCGCCACCTCCGCACCCAGGTTCTCGGCAGGAATGCTGCCCAGCCCCGCCGGGTGCTCGATCCAGTCGTCAAAAGCGAAAGGGAAGTCCGGCCCGAAGATAGTGATGGGTTTCTTACCGTCTGCTGGATGGCGATTGTGCTTGTTCATGGCGGACCTTGATGGGCGACTCGACGCAAAGCTCGCGTCTGAGTATAGGAAAGATGCCAGCCATTCTAGGGAGTGGGAGATACGTTAATAAGACACAATATGTCGTCATTTTTATGTGTGATGAGTCGATTTGACGTATTTGACAGTCTTAATGACAAAAATCCTTCCCGTGGGAACGAGCCTGCTCACGAAGGACGTATGTCTGCGATGCAGGCACTGCCTGGTCTCACGCAATCACGAGCAGCCGCGCGCTCACAAGTGCGGGTTCTAGAGCGGCTGGCCCCGGTCGATCTTGCTGCTGAGGATGATCGAGGTGGTGGTCTTTTCCACGCCGTCCACGCTGCCGATCTGGTCCAGCAACTGATCCAGCTGTTCTGGCGAATCGGTGCGCAGCCAGGCCACGTAATCGAACTCGCCACTGACGGCACAAAGCTGCTGGACCTGGGCCATGGCGCTCAGGCGCCGCAGCACGTCCTTGCCGGAGCGCGGCTGGACCTTGATGCCGACGTAGGCCTGCAAGCCGCCATCAATCAGCCGCTGGCCGAGGCGTACGCCGTATCCGGTGATGACCTTGGTCTTTTCCAGGCGCGCCAGTCGTGAGGTCACGGTCGTCCGGGCGATGCCCAGTTGCCGGGCGAGCATGGCGACGCTTTCCCGGGCATTGATTTGCAGGGCCGCGATCAGTTGGCGGTCGATTTCGTCGAGGACGGGGGGACGGGTGTCAGCCAAGGCGGGCTCCGGCGTGGGCGTTGTGGGCGAACATGTTACAGGTTCTCTGGCTGGAAATAGCCGATGGCCGGTAATGTCAGCGCGCGCCAGGCAGGCGCCAAGTGTGTTTGCGTGGCCCTGAGCCAGATACCGTCCTGGCAGACCAGCGGTTCAATAGGCAATTGCAGCAGCGCGGCCAGCAGCAAGGACTGCACGGAGCCCGGGTCATCATCGTCCTCGGCTGCCCAATCCCGTTCGAAACACCGGACCTGCACATGCTCGTTGCCGAAGCGTTCGAACAGCGGACGGTTGCCCAGCCATTGCGGGTGCACCCGCAGCGTGTGTTCCTGGACATCGAGCAGCAGCAACTGCCAGCCTCGATAGCGGCCACAAAGCTCGGTTACATCTGTCGCCATGCGGGTCAGGGCGAGATAGCGGCCTTTCGGTGACCAGATCATTGAAGGCGCCAGCTCGTTCAGCGCGCAGCCAGAGGCTGTCAGCAGGTGGCCGCCGAGCCGTGGCGAGCTGGCGCGGATCCAGCTGTCGCCGTACTCCGTTTCACTGCCGAACAGCCAGGCGGCGTCCTGGCCTCCCGGTGCGGGCTGGATAAAATCGCCGTCGGCATTGGCCACCTGGGGGCGATCCACTTGGCGCCAGGGGGCGACGCTGTGTAGCTGAGAGCCGGTCACGCGCAGCTCTACGGCGTTGTAGAACAGCCGGGATCGCTCGTCGGGATGAAAGAACGACGGATCGCTGCCGACCGGTGGCGCAGGGATGTCGAAGCGTTGCAGTGCATTGCCTTCAAGGTCCTGGCCCAGGCGGCCGGCAATCGTCGCCAGGCTCAGCAGGCCATTACGGAAATCAAGCACGCGGGCCACCCACAGGGGCGGTCCTTGCAACAGGCTGCGTGCCGGCACATCGACCACCACCGCATGGGTGGCCAACGTCATCGTTTCGGCAAAAGGCAACAGCGCCAGATACCGTCCGCAGTCCGACACCCGATGATCCAGCAGCCAGCGCCCAGGCAGTTGCCAGTCACCGATCTGGCAACGATAAGCGCCCATGCCGGCGTGATTGTCGGTCAGCCAGGTCAGGTGGGCGCAGAGGCCACCCAGCAACGGCTGTGTCTCGATGAACGCGTCACCTCGTCGGCCCTCACTGTCCAACGGCAGCACGATGCTCATCCGGGTCAACTGAAACTCGGCCACCTGCACGCGACCCTGGGCATCGTGACCTGCCTGGGTTTCGGTATCGCCGTGGATGCTGTCGAGGCGGTAGCCATGCCGGCCAAGGGACGGGCGTGGGTAATCCAGGTACGCACCTATGCGCACATGATGGGCGTCGAGACCGAGCACGTCGTTCCAGTAAAAGGATGGCTCAACGTCATGCTTCACCCAAGGCGAGGGAAGGGCGCGCCAGCCCTGGTCGGCGTGCCACAACCAGTACCGGTCGCCCTCGGAACTGTCGCCCTGCTCCTGGGCCTGGCACACCAGAGCGCGCTGATCGGAGCTCCAGACAATGGCCGTATCGGCGGCCATCAACAGGCCGGAGGGCTGCTCATTGACGCTGATGGCATAGCGCGGTGACACCAGCGGCGCCAGGGGTTGGGGCAGGTCGCGAAACACCGGAGGCAGTGAAAGCCTGCCCGTCAGGCAGTGTTGCCCGTCGGCAGAGCGGCGCTCGATCGTGTGCGCGATAGCGTCCGGGTAAATGCCAGGTTCCAGCCAGAGGTCGGCGACGGGTACCAGTTCGGCGACGCGGGCGGTTTGCAGCAGTTCATCGAGCCGGGCCTGGCGGGCGCCATCGTCCACCAGCGGGCTATGGCGACCCGCCAACCCGTTGAGGTCCAGCGTGTCCAATTCCCAGAACTCGCTGTTGTCGCAGCGATAGACCCGCCGCTGCTGGCGGTCAAGCACGACCAACCCCCAAGCCTGCCGGGACGGTACGGTTGCCGCAAAGTAACGTCCATCCGCCGAGAACACCGCCGAAGACCCGAGACCTTGTAACAGCACACCGTCGGGGAACAGGTAGTCGCAATAGGTCGGGCCCCCCATCGCGATTTCACTGTGATTGAACGTCCGGATCGGCTCGCCCTCGGGCGTCAACTGCGGCTCGCCGCCACCCCAGGCACTCGGGCCCTTGACCGGTTCCACCACCAGGCCAAGGCGCCGCTCCCACGTGCTGACGCCCGCGAGCCCGCCGATGATCGCGGCGATCGCCGCCAGGATGCCCCACCACTCGGGCAGCGCCCTGCCCAGGCTGAAGCCCAGGCCAAACACCGCGCCAATCGTCAATCGGGCCAGGCCTCGGGCGGTCGATCGAAAGCCCAGGCGCACCGCCAGACCCATCGACACGCCGAGCAACAGCACCGTCAGCAAGGCCAACACCGGCGGCATCACCGTGACGAAAAAGGCCGGCACCACCAGGATGCCCAGTTGCCAGAACAGATCGAGAAACAGTCGGGGGAGGCTGGGGCTGGCGATGATGGACGTCTCTGGGAGGGGAGGGAGGAACGAGGCAACCACCCTCTCAAAAACGCAAAAGCCGCGCAATGCGCGGCTTTCAATTTGGTGGGCCCACACGGACTTGAACCGTGGACCAAAGGATTATGAGTCCTCTGCTCTAACCAACTGAGCTATAGGCCCTCAGTAGGCCGCGGATTATAGCGACGGTTTCTCGGCTGTGCTATCCGAATAATCCGATACGGTCACACGCAGGAACGTGGCGGCGAACTCGGCGGCGCACAGCGGCAGGCTGACGATGTAGCCCTGGATTTGTTCGCAACCTTCTTCGGTGAGGAACTGCTGTTGGGCCAGGGTCTCGACGCCCTCGGCGATGATGGTGAATTGCATGCTGCGGCCCAGGGCGATGATGGCCCGTACGATGGCGGCGTCGTGGGGGTCGTCGGGCAGGCCGCGGACGAAGGACTGGTCGATCTTGAGGATGTCCAGCGGCAGACGCTTGAGGTAGCTCAGGGAGGAATAACCGGTGCCGAAGTCGTCGATGGCCAGTTGCACGCCGAGTTTTTTCAGTTGGTGCAGCACCATCAGGGCTTCTTCAGCCTGGCTCATGATGAAGTTTTCGGTGATTTCCAGTTGCAACAGACCCGGTTCGAGCTGGTTCTCCCGCAGCAATTGTTCGATGCGCCCCAGCAGGTTGGGTTGGCGTAGCTGGGCGCCGGCCAGGTTGACCGACAACGGGCCGAGGCTTTCGTAGGTGCTGTTCCATTCGCACAGTTGCCGACACGCGCGCTCCAGTACCCAATCGCCGATCTGCAGGATCATGCCGTTTTCTTCGGCCAGGGGAATGAAGTGCTCCGGCGGCACGTCGCCAAACGTCGGGTGGTACCAGCGAATCAGCGCCTCGGCCCCCACCAGTCGGTTGTCGGCGAGGCTGATTTTCGGCTGGAAGGACAGCGACAGTTCATTGCGCTCGATCGCCCGGCGCAGCTCGTGCTCCAGGGCCACGCGCTCGCTGGCCTGGGCAGTGAGGTCGCGAGTGTAGCTTTCCACCCGGTTGCGGCCCTTGGCCTTGGAGCGGTACATCGCCGCGTCGGCGTTCTTGACCAGCGTGGCAACGTCGCAACCGTCCTGTGGATAAAGACTGGTGCCGATGCTGGCGCTGATGAAGAACTCGTGTTCGCCGGCCTGGAATGGCGCGGTAAAACAGTTCAACAGCTTCTGGGCGATGTGCTCGGCGTCGCTGGGTTGCTGCAAGCCGGGCAGCAGGATGATGAACTCGTCGCCGCCCAGGCGAGCCACGGTGTCGATATCACGCAGTTGCTCGCGCAAGCGCACGGCGATGCCCTTGAGCAGTAGGTCGCCGACCGGGTGCCCGAGGCTGTCGTTGATGTGCTTGAAACGGTCCAGGTCGAGAAACAGCACCGCGCCCTGGCCACCTTGCTCCTGCTGGCTGGTCAAGGCTGTCAGCAGGCGGCTTTCGAACAGGGTGCGATTCGGCAGGCCGGTAAGCGGGTCGTGGTGAGCCTGGTAATCAAGCCGGGCCTGGGCATGCTTGAGGCTGGAGATGTCGGCAAACACCGCCACGAAATGGGTGATCTGTTGTTCCCGGTTGCGCACCGCGCTGATGGTCAGCCAGCTGGGGTACAGCTCGCCGTTCTTGCGCCGGTTGGAGATCTCCCCCTGCCAGTGCCCCTCCGCCGTCAACTGGTGCCACATCGCGGCGTAGAACGCGCTGTCATGCAGGCCGGAAGCCAGCAGGCGCGGTGTATGGCCCAAGGCTTCGGTCTCGCTGTAGCCGGTGATTTCGGTGAAGGCGCGGTTCACTGCACTGATGTGTTGTTGCGTATCGGTGATCAACACGCCTTCGGCGGTGCTTTCGAACACGGTGGCCGCCTGTTGCAGCTTTTCCTGCATCAAGTGGCGTTCGGTGATGTCCCGGGCGATGGTCAGCATGCAGTCTTCGTCGCCGATGGGCAGCGGTCGGCTGGACACTTCGCAGAGCCGGATCTGCCCGTCATTGCGCCGGATATGGCAACTGAAATCCCGCACGAAACCGTCGCGCTGCAACAGGTCGAGCATCTGTTTGCGTTCGTTGAGATTGACCCAGATGCCGAGGTCCAGGGTCGAGCGGTCCACCGACAAGGCACTGTTGAAGCCGGTGATGCGGCTGAAGCCTTCGTTGACCTCGATCAGCAGGCCGTCGCTTTGCCGGGACAGCAGCAAGCCATCCGGTGACGCGTGGAACGCCTTGGCAAACTTCTCTTCGGAGGTCTGCAACTGTTGCTGGGTTTCCTTCAACTGGCTGATGTCACGCACTACCACGACCAGGGCCGGCGTGGTGTCGAGGTCAAACGGCTCGGCGGAAATCAGCCCGGTGAACGCCTGGCCGTTGCTGCGGCGGAAAGGCATCTCCAGGTTGCGGATGCTTCCGGCCTGCAGGCGTTGCAACAGGCTCGGCCCCACCCCCTGGATGCCCCAGATGTCGAGGTCGGTCGCGGTCCGACCCACCACCTCGGCGGCGCTCAGGCCGATCTGCTCCTCGAAAGCGCTGTTGACCTCCAGCAGGCAGCCGTCGAGCAGGCGCGCAATCACCAGAATGTCTGGGCACTGGCGGAACACCGAGGCGAATTTCTGTTCGGACAGGCGCAAGGCTTCCTCGGTGCGCTTGGCCTCGCTGATGTCGATCATCAGCCCGCGCATCACGGGTTCATGGGCATGTTCGATCAGGCTGACGATGTCGCGCACCCACAGGCAGCGGCCGTCGGCGGTGAGTACGCGGTAATCGATGCAATGGTCGCGGCCGGCGAGCACTTCCTGGTTGCAATAGGTCTCGGCGCGGGTCAGGTCGGCCGGGTGAATGATATTGCGCCAGAACCCCGGGATCAGCCAGTGGGCGAGGGGGTAGCCCAGCAGTTCTTCGGCGTGGGGTGACACGTAGCTGTAGGTGAAGTCGCTGACCCGGGCCTCCCAGGCAATGGCCGACAGGCTTTCCACCAGTCCGCGGTAATGATATTCGCTGCTGCGCAACTCCTGCTCCAGCTCGACGCGCCGGGCGATCTCCGAGCTGAGACGACGGTTGATGCGAATCACCACCGCCAGGATGCCCACCAGGAGCAGCAGGGCCGGCAGGCCGTAGACCACCAGGTCCGACCAGAACTGGCGGTAGTCATGCACATTGCCGACCCATTTCGCCTGGATCTCGCTGACCTGGGTCGGGCTCATGTCAGCCAGGACCTTGTCCAGGATGCCCACCAGGATCTTGCTGTCCCGTGGGACGGCCATCGCCAATTGGTAGCGGTAGGGCGTTTCCCCGCTGACATAAAGGCCTTCGAGCTTGAGTTGGCGCAGGCTCCAGACGCTGGAGGCCAGGTCGCCGACCACGGCGTCCACTTCGTCGGTCGCCAGGGCTTGCAGGGCTGAGCTGACGTTGGGCAGCGCCACCAGATTCAGGTCGGGGTGATGATTGCGCAACAGCTCGTGGGGAGCGTAGTTCTCCACCACGGCGATTTTCAACCCGTACAGGTCTTCCAGTTTATGGGGTTGGGCGCCGCCGCGGTGGGCCAGGATGACAATGGGGAAGTCGAGGTAGGGACGGGTGAAGGCCAGGTAATTCTGGCGTTCGGGGGTGGACATGATGCCCGGCAGAAGGTCGATCTTGCCCTGTACGACCTGCTCCAGCACCTCCGTCCAGGTGGCCGGCTCGATCGGGACGATCTTGATGGCCAGCCGCTCGCGGAGGATGTCGACGTAGTCGGCGGCCAGGCCCTGGTAACGACCCTGGTCGTCGCGAAACTCAAACGGCGGCCAGGAGGCATCGATGCCCAGTCGCAGGTCGGGATGGTCCTTGAGCCAGCGTTGCTCCTCGTCGGTGAGCGTGAACGCGCCAGCTGTTGCGGTCCATGTCATCAATGACAACAAAAGCGCGGCCGTCAGTCTGGGCATCACTGTCTCGTCAATGGTTCGGGGAGGATGTTTCGAGTGTAGACGGCCAACGGGGCGGGGAGGGCGTAACGGAGGGTTTTTATCGACACATGGCAAAACCCCCGGCAGGGCCGGGGGGTTTGGGGGTCACTCGTCGAGGAAGGAGCGCAGATGTTCGCTTCGCGTCGGGTGGCGCAGTTTGCGCAACGCCTTGGCTTCGATCTGACGGATCCGCTCACGGGTCACATCGAACTGCTTACCGACTTCCTCAAGGGTGTGGTCGGTATTCATGTCGATGCCGAAGCGCATGCGCAGTACCTTGGCTTCACGTGCGGTGAGGCCCGAGAGTACTTCGCGGGTCGCTTCCTTGAGGCTCTCTACGGTGGCGACATCTATCGGCGACTGCATGGTGGAGTCTTCGATGAAGTCACCCAGATGGGAGTCTTCGTCATCACCGATCGGGGTTTCCATGGAGATCGGCTCTTTGGCGATCTTCAGTACCTTGCGGATCTTGTCCTCAGGCATTTCCATGCGTTCGCCCAGCTCTTCCGGCGTCGGTTCGCGACCCATTTCCTGCAGCATCTGCCGGGAAATACGGTTGAGCTTGTTGATCGTCTCGATCATGTGCACCGGGATACGGATGGTGCGGGCCTGGTCGGCGATCGAGCGAGTGATCGCCTGACGAATCCACCAGGTGGCATAGGTCGAGAACTTGTAGCCGCGACGGTATTCGAACTTGTCCACCGCTTTCATCAGGCCGATGTTGCCTTCCTGGATCAGGTCGAGGAATTGCAGGCCACGGTTGGTGTACTTCTTGGCGATGGAGATCACCAGACGCAAGTTCGCTTCAACCATCTCTTTCTTCGCACGGCGGGCCTTGGCCTCACCGATGGACATGCGACGGTTGATGTCCTTGATTTCCGCAATGCTCAGGCCGGTCTCGGTTTCCAGCGCGCTCAGTTTCTGCTGGCAACGCACGATGTCCGGTTGCAGGCGGGCAATGGCTTCGGCGTACTTGCTCTTGCCTTTGGCCAGTGCGTCGGTCCAGCTTTCGTCGACTTCGTTGCCGGGGAACTGACGCAGGAAGTCGGCACGCGGCATGCGGGCATCACGCACGCACAGCTGCATGATCGCGCGCTCTTGCTGACGCAGGCGATCCAGGGCGCTGCGAACACGCTCGACCAGGCCTTCGAATTGCTTGGGCACCAGCTTGATCGGCATGAACAGCTCGGCCAGGGCCAACAGTTCGGCAATCGCCGCCTTGTTGTTGCGACCGTGCTTCTTCAGCGCCTTGCGGGTGATTTCCATCTGGTCGGCCACAGCGCCGAAACGCTGTGCAGCGATGATCGGATCCGGACCGCTTTCGGCTTCTTCTTCGTCGTCACCGGCTTCGGCGTCTTCGTCATCGTTGTCGTCGTCGGCCTTGGCGGCTTTCGCGTCGATCGGTGGCGGTACTTCGGCGGCAGGCGGCGCGATGCCGTCGTCCGGGTCGATGTAGCCGCTCAGGACGTCGGACAGGCGACCACCTTCGGTGGTGACGCGGTTGTACTCGGAAAGAATATGGTCAACCGTGCCAGGGAAGTGCGCGATTGCGCCCATCACTTCACGGATGCCTTCTTCAATACGCTTGGCGATTTCGATCTCGCCTTCACGTGTGAGGAGTTCTACCGTACCCATTTCGCGCATGTACATGCGCACCGGGTCGGTGGTGCGACCAATGTCGGTCTCGACCGCCGCCAGCGCTGCGGCTGCTTCTTCAGCGGCCGCCTCGTCGGTATCGGCGTCGGCCAGCATAAGGGCATCCTTATCTGGCGCAACCTCGAATACGTTGATCCCCATGTCGTTGATCATGCGGATGATGTCTTCCACCTGTTCCGGATCTGAAATATCCTCCGGCAGGTGGTCGTTGACCTCCGCGTAAGTCAGGTAGCCCTGCTCACGACCCAATAGGATCAACTCTTTGATACGAGACTGCTGTTGCGCTTTTCCGGACATAACACCCTATCCACTGAAGGTCTTGGCGGGCAAAAAACAAGCCGAGGATTATACCTGAGCTGTGACCTCACGCGCCAGTTGAGGTCGGGTTTGATGCGCAAACATTGCGGCTGAGTAAGTCGCGCAATTGGTTTTTCTCTTCGCTGGTCAGCTCGCTCTGGCGAGCTTTTCGCAGAAGTTGTTCCAGGTTTCGCTCGCGTTGGCGGGCGGACAAGCTAGTAATGGTGTCGAAAAACTGTTGTTCAAGGTTGTCTCCGTCAATCAGCCACTCCTTCTCGGCCAGGGCCTTCAACAGGCGCCCCTGCTCGGTGCCGTGCCACCTCGCGATCAACTGGAAAGAGTTTAGCCTGGGGTTCTTCTGCACGGCCTCGAGAAGGGCGACCAGCAATTGCGTATTGCTGTGGTCCTCGGCGGCGAAATGCCCGGCATCCTCGACTTTTTCGGCCAGTTGCGGGTGATGCAGCAAGGTGCGCAACGCGGCCAGTGTTGGTGGTTCGACGGCGGCCGGGACCCGCGGGGCACGTGGTTGGTCGCGATCGCCACGCTTGCCGTTCTTGTCCCAGGGTTTTTTGTCCCATTTCTTGCCGCCGCTGCCGGGCTTCTTCGGCGTCCACTCCTGCTGGGGAGCGTAATCCTGCTGGGGTTGATGATAGTCGGCGAAGTCCGGCATCGCGTCGTAGTCGATGCCCGGGTCGTAGGCCGGCGGGGCCTCCTGGGGCGCGCTGTGGACCAGTTGATTGACCGCCTCGCTGTTGAGGCCGGTGATCTCGGTCAGGCGCTGGCGCATCAGGATGCGCAGGTTGGCCCCTGGCACCTTGTCGATCAGTGGCGCCGCGAGGGTGGCCATGTGGGCCTTGCCTTCGAGGGAGCGCGGGTCGGCTTCTTCTGTCAGTTGCTGGAAAAAATAATCGGCCAGCGGCTGGGCGTGCTGGTTGATCCGCGCGCGGAAGGCGTCCGTACCTTCGGAACGCACCAGAGTGTCCGGGTCCTCGCCTTCGGGCAGGAACAGGAAGCGGGCACGCCGTCCGTCCTGCAGGCAGGGCAGGGTAGCCTCCAGCGCGCGCCAGGCGGCGTTACGACCGGCCTGGTCGCCGTCGAAGCAGAACAGCACGTTGGGCACGACGCGGAACAGGCGCTTCATGTGTTCTTCGCTGGTGGCCGTGCCCAGGGTCGCGACGGCGTTACGCAGGCCTTGCTGGGCCAGTGCGATCACGTCCATGTAGCCTTCGACGACGATGATTTCGTCGAGGTTGCGGTTGTTCTTGCGAGCTTCGTACAGGCCATAGAGTTCCTGGCCTTTATGGAAGACCGGGGTTTCCGGGGAGTTCAGGTACTTGGGCTTGTCGTCGCCCAGGACCCGGCCGCCAAAGGCGATGATCCGCCCGCGGGTGTCGCGGATCGGAAACATCACCCGGTCGCGGAAGCGGTCATAGCGCTTGCCGGTCTCGGCGTTTTCGATCAGCAGGCCGGCGTCGATCATGGCACGTTGCTGCAACGTGTCGCTGCTCAGGTGCTTGTACAGGTTGTCCCAGCCCGGCGGGGCAAAGCCGAGGCCAAAGTCCCGGGCGATTTCGCCGGTCAGGCCGCGTCCCTTGAGATAGTCCACCGCCGCCTTGCGCGCGGGATGGCTCTTGAGCGCCTGGCGATAGAACTCGGCCGCCGCTGTCAGCAGGGGATACAGCGGCGAATCGGTCGGTTGGCGGGGCTTGTGCTGCCGGCCGCTTTCCTCGCGAGGAATTTCCATGCCGGCGGCCTTGGCCAGTTCCTCGACGGCCTGGGGGAACTCCAGGTTGTCGTGGTCCATCAGGAAGCCGAGGGCATTGCCGCCCGCGCCGCAGCCGAAGCAGTAGTAGAACTGCTTGTCGGGGCTGACGCTGAAGGACGGGGTTTTTTCCTTGTGGAACGGGCAGCAGGCCGTGTAGTTCTTGCCTGCTTTCTTCATTTGCACGCGAGAGCTGACCACATCGACGATGTCGGTGCGGTTCAGGAGGTCGTCAATAAAGCTCTGGGGAATCAGCCCGGCCATGGCGTTCTCATCATCACTGCGCGAAATAGGAGCCCGGAATCAACAGGCGTAACCGGGGCTTGGTTTGAGACACGGTAAATCGGTGGCTCGACCGGGTTGTCTGCATCATCGCTGTTGGGAAGTGTATCTGCCGAAAATCCACTGACGTTAATGGCAATCAGTATCTGACGGTTTGAATAAGTGTGCTGAGTCCGGTAACGGCCGGTCAGGCCTCGGATAGCTCATGAAGCGGGCACGCAAGCAGGTGCCTTGGGCTGATCGTCGTTAGAGGAATCAGGGTGTGCTCGTCAGTAGCCTTGGAAGGCTCGTCAGAAGAGACGTGCACCGCTGGCAAAAGAGCCAGGTCTGACGCGGTGAAGCAGGTTGTCGCGGTCGCGTCTGCGGCTTTGACGGTGAAGCATCAAGCGTTTTCCGCAAATGCCATAAGCCCGGCTTGAGGGCCGGGCTTGGCAGAAGCTTGCTACGAACGTCTGTGTATTAGTACAGACGTACGGCGCGGCGCTGTTCGCGCTGAACTTTCTTGGCGTGACGCTTAACAGCGGCTGCTGCCTTGCGCTTACGCTCAGAAGTCGGCTTCTCGTAGAATTCGCGGCTACGAACTTCAGCCAGAACACCGGCTTTTTCGCAGGAGCGCTTGAAACGACGCAGAGCTACGTCGAAGGGTTCGTTCTCTTTTACTTTGACGGCTGGCATCCAGAGCTACCTTCATTCATTACCGGGGTCAACATCCTCGCGGCAAAAGAGCACTTGAAGACGTCGGTTTTTAAGGGTTGCGGATGTTAACCCCTCAACGCTCGGAATGCAAAGCCTCTGATCGAAAACCGCTGGTCGGGGCACAACGCGGCGACTATTATGCGCGCCTTCGAATTCAGCCGCTACAAGGCGCAAACCCATGCTAGTACTGGGACTGGAAACTTCCTGCGACGAAACCGGTGTCGCCCTCTACGACAGTGAGCGCGGCCTGCTGGCCGATGCATTGTTCAGTCAGATCGACCTGCACCGCGCCTACGGCGGGGTGGTGCCCGAGCTTGCTTCGCGCGACCACGTCAAGCGCATGCTGCCCTTGATCCGCCAGGTCCTGGCCGAAGCCGACTGCGTGCCGACCGAGGTCGACGCCATTGCCTACACCGCCGGCCCGGGGCTGGTGGGCGCGCTGCTGGTGGGCGCGTCCTGTGCCCAGGCGCTGGCCTTTGCCTGGGGTATTCCGGCCCTGGGCGTGCACCACATGGAAGGCCATTTGCTGGCTCCGATGCTGGAGGCGCAGCCGCCAGAGTTTCCGTTCGTCGCTTTGTTGGTATCGGGCGGTCATACGCAACTGATCCGGGTCGATGGCATCGGCCACTACGAGCTGCTCGGCGAGACCCTCGACGACGCCGCCGGCGAAGCCTTCGACAAAACCGCGAAAATGATGGGCCTCAATTACCCCGGTGGCCCGGAGATCTCCCGCCTGGCGGCCCGGGGTGTCGACGGACGTTTCGTATTCCCGCGCCCGATGTGCGACCGGCCCGGCCTCGATTTCAGTTTCAGTGGCCTGAAAACCTTCGCCCTGAACACCTGGCAGCAATGCGTCAGCGCTGGTGACGACGGCGAACAAGCCCGTTGCGACATCTCGCTGGCGTTCCAGCAGGCCGTGGTAGAGACTTTGACCATCAAGTGCAAGCGTGCCCTGAAGCAGGCCGGGCTCAAGCGGCTGGTGATCGCCGGCGGGGTGAGTGCGAACAAGGCCTTGCGCACGTCGCTGGAGAAAATGCTTGGCGACATGAAGGGCGACGTTTACTACGCCCGGCCGGAGTTCTGCACCGATAACGGCGCGATGATCGCCTTTGCCGGCTGTCAACGCCTGCAGGTCGGCCAGCAGGAAAGCCTGGCGATCAGTGTGCAGGCGCGTTGGCCGATGGAGCAGTTGTCGCCGTTGTAGGGCGTCGGGGAGGTGGGTGTGGAAGAACCCGTGGGTTTTTTCCTGCACCGCCTAGAAATGTCGTTCGCGCCCGGCGAACAGGTCGCGTAGATTGCCCCGATGGCGCCAGACGATCAGTGCCACCAGCGCTGTCATTGGCAGCAACGCGGCCGGTTCCTGCCAGGCCAGCAGCGGCAGGGTCAGCGGTGTAGCGATCAATGCCGCCAGGGAGCTGGTGCGGGTCAGGTAGAACGTCAACAGCCAAGCGCACACCGCCAGCAGGGCCGCGGGCGGGTACAGGCCCAGCAGCATGCCGGCGGCGGTGGCGACACCCTTGCCGCCGCGAAAGCGAAAATACAGCGGGAACAGGTGGCCGATCACGGCGCACACGCCGATCCAGGCCTGTTGTTGCAACGAGAGCCCTGCAAGGCTGGCAATCAGTACGGGTACAAGGCCTTTGCAGAGGTCGCCAAGCAGGGTCAGGATGGCGAGTTTGCGTCCGGCCAGGCGCAGCATGTTGGTGGCGCCGGCATTGCCTGAGCCACTCATTCGCGGATCCGGGCGACCGGTGAGGCGGCTGAGCAAAATGGCGAAGGACAGCGAGCCGAGCAGGTAGGCGAGAATCGCCAGTAACCAAAACATGCTAACTATTCCGGGCGAGGACGCCCTGATTCTAACGGCGCATTGCGCCCTTGTCGTGCTGCGGAGAAGAGTGCTTGGACAGAGTGTTTATCGAGGGCCTGGAAGTCGACACGGTAATCGGTGCCTACGACTGGGAGCGAGGCATCCGACAGTGTCTGCGACTCGACCTGAGTTTTGCCTGGGATAACCGTCCGGCCGCCGCAGGCGATGACCTGACCCTGGCGCTCGACTACGCCAGCGTATCGTCGCGTATCCAGGCGTTTGCCGAGCAAGCCCAGTTCCAACTGGTTGAAACCTTTGCCGAACGACTGGCCCAGGCGCTCATGGACGAATTCAAGATCACCTGGCTGCGGCTGAAAGTGACCAAGCCTGGCGCCGTCCCGGCGGCCAGCGGTGTTGGCGTGGAGATCGAGCGCGGATGTCGCTGACTCAGGTTTTTCTCGGGCTCGGCAGCAATATCGAGCGTGAGACCCATTTGCGCGCCGGTCTCGAAGCCCTGGCGGGTTTTCTGGTGGACATTCATTGTTCGGCCGTCTTCGAGAGCCAGCCGGTGGGCATCAAGAGTGGGCCATTCTTCAACTTCGTCGTGTCGGCCTTCACCGATTTGCCGCTGATGGAGCTGGATCGCCGCCTCAAGTTCATCGAGGCTGACAACGGCCGTTATGCCCCCGATCGCAAGGGACTGCCGCTGGACATCGACGTGTTGCTCTATGGCGAACAGGTCGGCAACTTCGATGGCCTGGTGCTACCGCGGGCGGAAATCCTCAAGAATGCCTTTGTCCTCTGGCCCCTGTCGTTGATTGCGCCGGATCGGGTGCACCCTGGTGTCGGCAAGAGTTTCGCCACGCTGTGGGACGAAGCCCGGATCGACCAGGTACTGGCGCCGGTGGCCTTCGAATGGCGAGGGCAGCCGCTTACGCCTTCAGCCCTGCTGCGTTCCTGATAGCGTCATCGCGAGCAAACTCGCTCCCACAGCGATGCGTAGTGTCCACGGCGTTTGGCTTTGCCGCAGATCCTCTTGTGGGAGCGGGCTTGCTCGCGATGGCGGCGTACATCTGCTAGAGATTCAACTGATACACCACTTCCCTCAGCTCGCCGCGTCCTTGTACGCCTTCAACGCCCTGAGCCGCTCGCGCTTGATCGCCTCGCCCAGTTCCGGGCCCTTGAAGCCTTTTTCCAGCAAGGGCTGGACCGCCACCCCGCGAGCCGCCGCCGCGGCCCCTCGCAGATAGTCAGCCTGTGGATAACTGCGCTGCTCAAACCCTTTGCGTCCTCGCGCGTCCATCTCGCAGGCCGCAATGAACTCTTCAAAGCGCTGGGGCCGACGGTACACATCAAAGCTTTGCAGCAGTTCGAGCAGCGTGGATGCCTTCAACTCCAGCGCGCGATGACCGTGAGTGTGATAATGCCCCACCAATAGCGCCAGTTCCTGGCAGTCGCGCGGCACCTTGAAGCGCTCGTTGACGGCCTTGATCAGCTTCAGCCCCTTGTGTTCATGGGCGATGTGGCGGGGCCATTCGTGTTCGGGTGTCAGGCCTTTCCCCAGGTCATGGAGCAGGCAAGCCCAGCGCACGGTCAGCGGTTGGCTGTGACGGGCGGCCTGCTCCAGCACGCCCAGGGTGTGGATGCCGGTGTCGATTTCCGGGTGATGGGCTTCGGGCTGGGGGACGCCGAACAGCGCATCGACTTCGGGCATCAAGACCTTGAGGGCGGTGCAGTCGCGTAGTACCTGGATGAACACCTGTGGTTGGTCTTCCATGAGTGCCCGGGAAATTTCCTTCCAGCTGCGCTCGGGCGTCAACGCTTCGAGCTCTCCGGATTCGCTGAGCTGGCGCATTAGCCCGAGGGTCTGCTCCGCCACTTTGAAACCCAGCGGCGCGTATCGCGCGGCAAAGCGGGCGACGCGCAGGACACGGAGCGGATCTTCGGCGAATGCGGGGGAAACGTGGCGCAGTATGCGGGCTTCAAGGTCTTGCTGGCCGTGGTATGGATCGGTCAGGTTGCCGTGGTCATCCTCGGCCATGGCGTTGATCGTCAAGTCCCTGCGGATCAGGTCTTCTTCGAGGGTGACCTCGGGACTGGCATGAAACACGAAGCCGCCGTAGCCCCGACCGCTCTTGCGTTCGGTGCGGGCAAGGGCGTATTCCTCGCCCGTCTTCGGGTCGAGGAACACCGGAAAATCGGCTCCCACGGGGCGAAACCCCCTGGCGAGCATTTCGTCGGCAGTGGCCCCTACCACGACTCGGTCGACGTCAGTGATGGGAATGCCCAGCAAGCGGTCGCGCACCGCGCCGCCGACTTTGTAGATCTGCATAAAAAACCTCCGTTGGCCCGACAGGATAACCCTTTACGTCGGACTTCCGGAGGTGAAAACGGGATCAGAGATGGACGACGGCCAGGTCCAGGCGGCCGTAGTCCCCTTCGCCTTGTTCGTTGCGGGGCGGCACATGGTGGGTTTTCATCACTTGGTCGCCCTGCAGGGTTTCCAGGTGAATGTCGAAGCCCCAGAGGCGATGCAAGTGCTTGAGCACCTCGTCGGTGGAATCGCCCAACGGTTTGCGGTTGTGGGCCTGGTGTCGCAGGGTCAGGGAGCGATCGCCACGGCGGTCGATGCTGTAGATCTGCACATTGGGCTCGCGATTGCCCAGATTGTATTGCGCCGCCAGGGTTTCGCGGATGATGCGATAGCCGCTTTCGTCGTGGATGGCCGGCACCAGCAGGTCGTCCTTCTGGTCGTCATCGAGGATGCTGAACAGCTTCAGGTCGCGGATCACCTTGGGCGACAGGTACTGCAGGATGAAACTCTCATCCTTGAAGCTGCTCATGGCGAACTTGATGGTGGACAGCCAGTCCGAGCCGGCGATTTCGGGGAACCAGCGGCGATCCTCCTCGGTAGGGTCCTCGCACATGCGCCGGATGTCGCGGTACATGGCGAAACCCAAGGCGTAAGGGTTGATGCCGCTGTAGTACGGGCTGTCGAAGCCGGGCTGGAATACCACGCTGGTGTGGGACGTCAGGAACTCCATCATGAAGCCGTCGGTGACCAGGCCTTCATCGTACAGGTCGTTCATCAGCGTGTAGTGCCAGAAGGTCGCCCAGCCTTCGTTCATGACCTGGGTCTGGCGTTGTGGATAAAAATACTGGGCGATCTTGCGCACGATGCGCACGATTTCCCGCTGCCACGGCTCCAGCAGCGGCGCGTGTTTTTCAATGAAGTAGAGGATGTTCTCCTGGGGCTCTGCTGGGAACCGCGCGTTGTCTTTCTCGTTGTACTTGTCCGCGCCCTTGGGAATGGTGCGCCACAGATCGTTGATCTGCTTCTGCAAGTGCTCTTCGCGATCCTTCTGGCGCCGGCGCTCTTCTTCGGCGGAAATCGGATACGGGCGCTTGTAGCGGTCCACGCCGTAGTTCATCAGGGCGTGGCAGGAATCCAGCAAGTCTTCCACGGCATCGATGCCGTGGCGCTCCTCGCATTGCATGATGTACTGCTTGGCAAACACCAGGTAATCGATGATCGAACTGGCGTCGGTCCAGGTGCGGAACAGGTAGTTGCCCTTGAAGAAGCTGTTGTGCCCGTAGCAGGCGTGGGCGACCACCAACGCCTGCATGCAGATGGTGTTTTCTTCCATCAGGTAGGCGATGCACGGGTCCGAGTTGATCACGATTTCATAGGCCAACCCCATCTGGCCTCGGCTGTAGGACTTCTCGGTGCTGAGGAAATGCTTGCCGTAGGACCAGTGGTGATAACCCAGCGGCATGCCGACCGACGCGTAGGCGTCCATCATCTGCTCGGCGGTGATCACCTCGATTTGGTTCGGGTAGGTGTCGAGGGCATAGCGGTCCGCGATACGGCTGATTTCGCGGTCGTAGGCCTGGATCAGCTCGAACGTCCATTCGGAGCCGGTGGAGATGGGCTGGCGCTTCTGCTCTTTTTTGGCGGTCATGTCACTAACCTGCGCTGGAAGAGTTCACGGAAGACCGGGTAGATATCCCCGGCCGAGACCAGTTGCTGTTGGGCAAATGTGTCGGAAAACGCTTCGGCAATCCGTTCGTATTCATACCACAAGGCCTGGTGTTCCCGTGGTGTGATTTCCACATAGGTGTAGTACTGGACGAACGGCATGATCTGGTTGATCAGGATGTCGCGGCAGATCGGCGAATCGTCGTTCCAGTTGTCGCCGTCCGACGCCTGGGCCGCGTAGATGTTCCACTCGTTGGCCGGGTAGCGTTCGGCCATGATTTCCTGCATCAGCTTCAGGGCGCTGGAAACGATGGTGCCGCCGGTTTCCCTGGAATAGAAGAATTCTTCCTCGTCGACTTCCCGGGCGCTGGTGTGGTGGCGGATGAACACTACGTCGATCTTGTCGTAATTGCGCTTCAGGAACAGGTACAACAGGATGAAGAAACGCTTGGCGATGTCCTTGGTGGCCTGGGTCATGGAACCGGACACGTCCATCAGGCAGAACATCACCGCCTTGGAGCTGGGATTGGGCTGTTTCACCAGCAGGTTGTACTTGAGGTCGAAGGTGTCGAGGAACGGCACGCGGTGGATGCGCGCACTGAGTTTTTCGATTTCCGCTTCCAGGTCCTGGATGTCGCCGAAGTTGTCCGGCTCCTCGCGCTTCAGGCGGGCCAGCTCTTCCTTGGCTTCGCGCAGCTTGGCGCGGCTGCTGCCCGACAGTGCGATGCGCCGGGCGTGGGCGGAGCGCAGGGTGCGGATGATGTTGATGCGTGATGGGTTGCCTTCGTTGCTGATACCGGCGCGCACGGTCTTGAAGGTGTCGGTGCCGGTCAGGTTGCGCTTGACCAGGTTGGGCAGTTCCAGGTCCTCGAACATGAACTCCAGGAATTCCTCCTGGGTGATCTGGAACACGAACTCATCCATGCCTTCGCCGGAGTTCCCCGCCTTGCCGGGCCCCTTGCCACCGCCGCCGCCCTGTGGCCTGGGGATGTGCTCGCCGCTGGTGAATTCCTTGTTGCCGGGGTGCACGACGGTCTGCTTGCCACCACGGCCGTGGTGAAGCACCGGTTCATCGATGTCGCGACCGGGAATGCTGATCTGCTCGCCGTGTTCCATGTCGGTAATGGAACGCCGGCTGACCGCCTCTTCGACGGCCTTCTTGATGTGGTCACGGTAGCGCCGCAGAAACCGCTGGCGGTTCACCGTGCTCTTGTTCTTGCCATTAAGGCGTCGGTCGATCACATAGCTCATAGGCCCCTCCAGGGGAGCTTCAAGTCGTAAGCCTCAAGCTGCAAGGGACGTTCCGCCGAGCCATGGCCCAACGTCGTTCCCTCGCAGCCTGCCGCCAGAAGCTTGCCGCTGCTTACTGCGATTTGCGGACCCGCAGGTACCACTCGGAGAGCAGCCGTACCTGTTTGTCGGTGTAGCCACGTTCGACCATGCGTGTGACGAAGTCGTTGTGTTTTTGCTGGTCCTCCTTGCTGGCCTTGGCGTTGAAGCTGATGACCGGTAGCAAGTCCTCGGTGTTGGAGAACATTTTCTTCTCGATAACCACCCGCAGCTTCTCATAGCTGAGCCAGGTGGGGTTCTTGCCATTGTTGTTGGCCCGGGCGCGCAGTACGAAGTTGACGATTTCGTTGCGGAAATCCTTCGGATTGCTGATGCCGGCCGGTTTTTCGATTTTCTCCAGCTCCTCGTTCAGGGCGACGCGATTGAGGATCTCGCCGGTTTCCGGGTCGCGATATTCCTGGTCCTGGATCCAGAAGTCCGCGTACAGCACATAGCGGTCGAAGATGTTCTGGCCATACTCGCTGTAGGACTCCAGGTATGCGGTCTGGATTTCCTTGCCGATGAACTCGATGTAGCGCGGCGCCAGGTATTCCTTGAGGAAGCGCAGGTAGCGCTCGCGGGTTTCGGCCTGGAACTGTTCCTGTTCGATCTGCTGTTCCAGCACGTACAGCAGGTGGACCGGGTTGGCGGCGATCTCATGGGGATCGAAGTTGAAGACCTTGGAGAGGATCTTGAACGCGAAGCGGGTGGAGAGCCCGTTCATCCCTTCGTCGACGCCCGCATTGTCGCGGTATTCCTGGATCGACTTGGCCTTTGGATCGGTGTCCTTGAGGTTTTCACCGTCGTACACGCGCATCTTGGAGTAGATGTTGGAGTTCTCCGGTTCCTTGAGGCGCGACAGCACCGTGAACTGGGCCAGCATCTTCAAGGTGTCGGGGGCGCAATGGGCCTTGGACAGCGAGCTGTTGAACAGCAGCTTGTCGTAGATCTTCACCTCATCGGTTACTCGCAGGCAGTACGGCACCTTGACGATGTAGATCCGGTCGATGAAGGCCTCGTTGTTCTTGTTGTTGCGGAAGGTGTGCCATTCCGATTCGTTGGAGTGGGCCAGCAGGATGCCGGTAAACGGAATCGCCCCCAGGCCCTCGGTGCTGTTGTAATTGCCTTCCTGGGTGGCGGTGAGCAGCGGGTGCAGGACCTTGATGGGCGCCTTGAACATCTCGACGAATTCCATCAGGCCCTGGTTGGCCCGGCACAATGCGCCCGAGTAGCTGTAGGCGTCGGCGTCGTTCTGCGGGAATTCTTCCAGCTTGCGGATATCAACCTTGCCGACCAGCGCCGAAATGTCCTGGTTGTTTTCATCGCCCGGCTCGGTCTTGGCCACCGCGATCTGGTTAAGGATCGAGGGGTAGAGCTTGACCACCCGGAACTGGCTGATGTCACCGCCGAATTCGGCCAGGCGCTTGGTGGCCCATGGCGACATGATGGTATTGAGGTAGCGGCGTGGGATGCCGAAGTCTTCCTCGAGGATGGCGCCGTCCTCGGTGGCATTGAACAGCCCCAGGGGCGATTCGAACACCGGCGAGCCTTTGATGGCGTAGAAGGGCACCTTTTCCATCAATTGCTTGAGTTTCTCGGCCAGGGACGATTTACCGCCACCTACGGGGCCGAGCAGGTAAAGAATCTGTTTCTTCTCTTCCAGGCCTTGGGCGGCGTGGCGGAAATAGGACACGATCTGCTCGATGCATTCTTCCATCCCGTGGAAGTCTGCAAAGGCTGGATAGCGGCGAATCACCTTGTTGGAGAAGATTCGCGAGAGCCTCGAGTTGGTCGAGGTGTCCAGCAGTTCCGGTTCTCCGATTGCCAGCAACAGACGCTCCGCAGCCGATACGTAGGCGCTGCGGTCCTGCTTGCAGAGTTCGAGGTATTCCTGCAGCGAGTATTCCTCCTGCCGCGTGGACTCGAAACGTTGCTGGAAGTGGCTAAAAATACTCATGACGTCACCTCGCTCGATACGTGGAGCCGGTGTCGGATCAATCAGTCGTTGCTGGACAGCCGCTGGGAACCCAGTGGCCGTTTACCCCCCAGAATGCTTCCAGGCATGCAGGCTCCCTGAAAGCTTACTCCCGATTACCCGTGCGCCGGTGTACCGGCTCTCCCCTGTTTTGGATGGCCTGAGGCTAAGGATAGTTCGGAATGGGAAAGGTAAAGGCGCAATACGTAATTAGTTATGGCCGACCGTTCGTCCGCCACCGCTCAAGCCCGCGGATCACGCGGGCTCTGGCGACATAAAAAATTATTCGTGGGTGTCTTGTGTCGTTTCTGTCGGAAAAGTCGCACGCCACAACTCGAAACCACCGTCCAGGCTGTAGACGTCACTGAAGCCCTGGCTGACCAGATAGGCGGCTGCGCTCTGGCTGGAGTTGCCGTGGTAGCAGACCACCACGGTCGGCGCGTCGAGGTCGGCGCCGCGGATGAAGTCGGCGATGGAATGGTTGTCCAGATGCCGAGAGCCGCTGATGTGCAGCGCGGCAAAGGTGGCAGGGTCACGGACATCGACGACCACCGCGCCTTGCTCGCGCAAGGCCTGGGCCTGTTCCGGGGGGATGCGTTTGAATTCGGTCATGGGGGACTCCTGTGGCCCGATCCGGCGCTGGTCATGGGGCCGCGTCGGCTGGCTGTGATGCGATGGTCGGAAGGTGGGTTGTGGCGTGGCCCTGATCGTCGCAATCGCAACGCAGTTGTTCGCCGGTGTCGACATTCATCAGGGTCATCGCGCCGCCCCATACGCACCCTGTATCGAGCGCGTAGACGCCGGGTTCGTCGCATTGGCCTTCCAGCGCCGCCCAGTGACCGAAGATGATCTTCAGGTTCCGGGTCTTGCGCGTCTTGTGCTTGAACCAGGGCGCGTAGCCGGGAGGCGCCGTCTCGATGCCTTCCTTGCCCTTGAGGTCGAGCTTGCCTTCGGCGGTGCAGAACCGCATGCGGGTGAAGTAGTTGGTGATAACCCGCAGACGGGCCGCTCCGGTGAGATCATTGTCCCACTTGACCGGCTCGTTGCCGTACATGCCGTCGAGGTAGGGGCCGAACAGGTTGTCGTCGCGCAACGCTTGCTCGACTTCGGCGGCGCACTTGAGCGCCTTGCGCAGGGACCACTGGGGCGCAAGCCCGGCATGGACCAACGCCAGGTTGCGCTGCTCGTCATAGTGCATGAGCTTTTGCAGGCGCAGCCACTCCAGCAATTCGACGCAATCGGGCGCTGCGAGTATTTCGCCAAGGGTGTCGGATTTTTTCAGCCGCTCGATGTTCTGCCAGGCCGCCAGCAAGTGCAGGTCGTGGTTGCCGAGCACGCACACCAGCGACTGGCGGATGCTGTAGAGAAAGCGCAGTGTTTCGAGCGATTGCGGGCCGCGGTTGACCAGGTCACCCACCAGCCACAGCGTGTCTTTCTGGGGGGCGAACGCAACCCGTTCCAGCAGGCACTTGAGCGGGTCGAGGCAACCTTGCAGGTCACCCACCGCATAAGTGGCCATCAGTGCAGGGCTCCGGGCACCGCCAGGCGAAAGGGCTTGATGATGGCATCGAAGCGCTGGCCGTCTTCGGCGAGCATCTGGTAGGTGCCTTGCATGGTGCCGACGCGAGTCGTCATCACGGTGCCGCTGCTGTAGTTGTGGCTCTTTCCGGCGTCGATCAGCGGTTGCTGGCCAACCACGCCCTCGCCACGGACTTCCTCGACATGGCCGTCGCCGTCGGTGATGACCCAGTGCCGCGACAGCAGCCTGGCCGGTAGCGAGCCGTTATTGCGCACGGTGATGGTGTAGGCGAAGGCAAAACGGTTGTGCTCGGGTTGCGATTGTTCTGCCAGGAAGCGGGTGGTGACGCTGACGTCGACCTGATAACGAGGATCGGACATGCAAGAGGCCTTAAAAACGAAGCGGGACGCGGGCGTGACTGAGGGGATCAGTCTAGGCCAAGTATCGGGTAGTAGGCCAGAGCGACGTCCCACCCGATAGCGCTCATCGTCCGTTAGCTGGCATCGGCTTTGGAGGCGACCTGTTCGCTGAGCTTGTCGGCAAGGCGCACGAAAGCCGCCAGGTCCAACTGCTCGGGCCGCAGGCTGCCGTCGACACCGGCGGCTTCGATCTCGGCGCTGCTGAGCAACAGTTTCAAGGTGTTGCGCAGGGTTTTGCGGCGCTGGTTGAACGCTTCGCGCACCACCCGCTCAAGCAGGCGATGGTCCTTGGCCGGGTGCGGCAGGACTGCGTGCGGGACCAGGCGGACAATGGCCGAGTCGACTTTCGGCGGCGGGTTGAATGCCCCTGGGCCGACGTTGAACAGGTGTTCGACCCGGCAATGGTACTGGACCATGATCGACAGGCGACCCCAATCGCCACCGCCAGGCCCTGCGGCCAGGCGCTCGACCACTTCTTTCTGCAGCATGAAGTGCATGTCGCGGATCAGGCCGGCGTTGCTCAGCAGGTGGAAGATCAGCGGTGTGGAGATGTTGTATGGCAGGTTACCCACCACCCGCAGGCTGTTCGGCGCGGCGTTCAGGCTGTTGAAGTCGAACTTCAGCGCGTCGCCCTGGTGCAGGCTGAAATTGCTCTTGCCGGCGAACTGCTGGTTGAGGATCGGCACCAGGTCCTTGTCCAGTTCCACCACGTCGAGTTGCGCGCCGCTGCCCAGCAGGCCTTCGGTCAGGGCGCCCTGGCCCGGGCCGATTTCCAGCATGCGATCGTCGGGCTTGGCATTGATGGAGCGCAGGATGCGATCGATCACGCCGGCGTCGTGCAGGAAGTTCTGGCCGAAGCGCTTGCGCGCGCGGTGTTGGTATTGCTCGGTCATAAATGGGTCTCGGCCATCTGGTAGGCGGTTTCCAGCGCGACTTGCAGGCTGCCGGTGTCGATCTTGCCGCTGCCGGCCAGGTCCAGGGCGGTGCCGTGGTCCACGGAGGTGCGGATGATCGGCAAGCCCAGGGTCACGTTGACCGCAGCGCCGAAGCCTTTGTACTTCAGCACCGGCAGGCCCTGGTCGTGGTACATCGCCAGCACTGCGTCGCAGTGCTCCAGATATTTGGGGGTAAACAGAGTGTCGGCCGGCAGCGGGCCATGCAGATTCATGCCCTCGCTGCGCAGGCGTTCCAATGTGGGTTCTATGATGTCGATTTCTTCACGACCCAGGTGTCCGCCTTCGCCGGCGTGGGGGTTGAGCCCGCAGACGAGGATGCGTGGCCGGGCGATGCCGAATTTTTCCTGCAGGGCAGCGTGCAGGATGCGTGTGACCCGCTCCAGGCGTTCGGCGGTGATGGCGTCGGCGATGTCCCGCAGGGGCAGGTGAGTGGTCACCAGGGCCACGCGCAGGCCGCGGGTCGCGAGCATCATCACCACTTGCGCGGTGTGGGTCAGGTCCGCCAAAAATTCGGTATGGCCGGAAAAGGCGATGCCTGATTCGTTGATCACGCCCTTGTGCACCGGGGCCGTGATCATGCCGGCGAAATCCCCGTCCAGGCAGCCTTGGCCGGCGCGGGTCAGGGTTTGCAGGACGAAGGCGGCGTTGGCTTTTTCCAACTGGCCGGTGATGACCGGGGCACCCAGCGGCGTGTCCCAGACATACAGGCTGTTGGCGGGCGCCGGGACGTCCGGCCAGGCCTGCGGCGTCACCGGCAACAGGTCGATGACCACCCCCAGTTGCGCGGCCCGCTCAAGGAGCAGGTCGCGGCTGGTGATGGCAATCAGGGGGTGTGGCTGGGGCTGCGAGGCGAGCAGCAGGCACAGGTCGGGACCGATGCCGGCAGGCTCGCCGGGGGTCAGCGCGAAACGCTTGGGTTTCACTGCGCTGCCTGGTCTGCACCAGGGAGTTTGATCTCGACATAGGCTTCGTCGCGAATCTGACGCAGCCAGGTTTGCAGCTCTTCGTCGTATTTGCGGTTGCGCAGCACAGTCATTGCCTGCTGTTCACGGGCCTGGGTGGTGCTGTCGGTGGCGCGGCGGCCAAGGACTTCCAGAACGTGCCAGCCATAGGGGCTCTTGAACGGCTTGGACAGTTGGCCTTGCGGCGTTTCGGCCATGACCTGGCGGAACTCGGGCACCAGGGCATTCGGATCGACCCAGTTGAGGTCGCCGCCATTGAGGGCCGAACCCGGGTCTTCCGAGAAGCTCTTGGCCAGCTCGGCGAAGTCTTCGCCCGCTTCGATGCGGTCGTAGAGTTTTTCCGCCAGACGCTTGGTCTCGGCTTCGCTGCGAATCTCGCTTGGCTTGATCAGGATGTGGCGGACATGCACTTCGTCACGAACCTGGGTGCCGCCACCGCGTTTTTCCAACACCTTGAGGATGATGAAACCGCCGGGCGTACGTGCTGGCTGGGTGATATCGCCGACGGCCATGGCACTCAGCTCACGGTCGAACGGTGGTGGCAGTTGAGCAGGCTTGCGCCAGCCCATGTCGCCGCCTTCCAGGGCGTTTTCGCTGCCGGAGCGGGCGACGGCCATCTGGCCGAAGTCAGCGCCTTGCTTGAGTTGCTGGTAAACGTCCATGGCCTGGCGGTAAGCACTCTGAATGGCTTCGGAGTTGGCGCTTTCCGGGGTCGGGATCAGGATGTTGGCCAGGTGCAGTTCTTCGGAAAGCTGCATCTTGCCCAGGTCGGAGGCGAGGAAGTTCTTCACTTCCTGCTCGGACACCTGGATGCGCTCGGCCACGCGGCGCTGGCGCACGCGGCTGATGATCATCTCGCGACGGATCTGGTCGCGGGCGTCCTCGTAGGAGAGACCGTCACGGGCCAGGGCGGCGCGGAATTGCTCCAGGCTCATGTTGTTGCGCTGGGCAATGGTGCCGACGGCCTGGTTCAGCTCTTCATCGGTGATGCGGATGCCGGAGCGTTCGCCGATCTGCAGTTGCAGGTTCTCGACGATCAGGCGTTCCAGCACTTGTTGGTCCAACACGCCCGGAGGCGGCAGGCCGCCACCGCGCTTGGCGATGGTTTGCTGTACTTCATGGACGCGTTGGTCCAGTTGGCTCTGCATGACCACGTCGTTGTCGACGATGGCCACCACTTTGTCGATGGATTGAACCGCGGCGTTGGCCGCGGTACCCAGGAACAGTGCGCCCAGCATCAGCGGGCGCAGACAATCAGAAAGCTTGGTCTTCACGTTCACGATAACCTTGGATGCCTTTGTCGAGGAAGCTCTCTACCTTGGCGCCGGTGAGGCCGCCGAGTCCCTTCAGAACAATTTGGAGGAAGACGCCGTGGTCGCCTTTTTCGTTTTCAGGGGCAGCTTGACTGAATTCTTCATAGTCGACCCAGTAACGGTTGATCAGGCGCAGTTTCCAGCAGCAGTTGTCGTATTCGAAACCACCAAAGGCTTCCAGGGTACGATTGCGGTTGTAGTCATACTGCCAACGGCTGATCGCGTTCCACTGCGGCACGATCGGCCAGATGACCGAGAAGTCGTGCTGCTTGATCTTGTAGTAGTCCTTCACGTAGCCAGGCTGGCCCGGCGTGCCGTAGTCGCCGCCGCCCACGGACCACTGACCGGTGTTCTGGTCGTAGCGGATCTGGTCGTTACGATAACGGTAACCGGCGTTGATGACCTTGTTCGGGTTGTCTTCCGGCTGGTAGTGGAACATCGCACTGCCCGAGCGAGGGCTGTGGGTGTCCGGGTCCCAGTTGTAGTCGGCCGTGGTGCGCCAGTCGCGGTTCCAGCGGTATTCGTATTCCAGGGCGTAAGGCGAAACGCTGGAATGAGCATCTTCACGCGTCCTGAAGTCGATGCCCGGCAGCTGGACCTCGCGATCCTTGAAGTAGAAGGCCTGGCCGACGCTGATGCGTTGACGCTCGAAGCCGTCTTCCTGGATCCAGCGGTTGGTCACGCCCAGGGACAACTTGTTCTCGTCGCCGACACGGTCGGAGCCGGTGAAGCGGTTGTCCCGGAACAGCGACGAGTAGTTGAAGGTGCTTTCGCTGGTGTCGAAGACTGGAATGTCGCTTTGATCCTTCTCCGGCACATAGAGGTAGAACAGACGCGGTTCCAGGGTCTGGCGGTAGTTCTTGCCGAACCACTGGGTATCGCGGTCGAAGTACAGGCCGCTGTCGATGCTGGCGATTGGCACGGCACGGCTTTGGTTGCGGCTATAGGTGCCGTTCAGACGGTCGCCTTCGGCAGTTTGCGCGGCGATATCCGCTTTGCCGCGATTGTCCAGGTCCAGGTCATACTGGGTGTATTGGTACTTGAGCGATGGCTTGATGTACCCGTAGCTTGCGTTCATTGGCAGGCTGATGACAGGGGCCAGGTTCATCCGATCGCCGTTGGCGCGGGCCAATCCTCGGACGTTTGTGTCCAGGAATGGATCGGTGGTGCCGTCCTCGTTCGTGTAGTCCCCAGTCCGCAAGTCACGATCAAAGCGCACGAATTCCGTGTTGTAAGCGAAATCCAAGCCGCCCGGATGCTGCGGCAGTGCACCATTGAAGGTGATCTGCGGCAGGCGATCGTACGGTGTGATGTTCGAGATCGTGGCCATCTGATAGGCCTGGACATTCAAACGTGCCGTATACGTGTCACCCCGGTAGCTGACAGCGCCCTGCTGGTTCACGTAGTCCCGGGACTCGACACCGATCTGGTCGCTCTGCAAATCCTGGAAGTAGTAGGGGTCGCTGAGTTTGGTGTAGTCGACTTCAGTCGCTATGCGCGAATCCAGACCACCCTTGTGCTGCCAGTTGTACATGTAGCGGGTCTTGCTGTAGTCGGTCTGCTTGCTGCGATCGTCGTCTTCGTCGTTGAGGTAGGCGGCACCGAACTGACCTTCGCTGGACTTGGTCAGGTAGCGGAATTCGCCTTCCATCAACAGGCCGCGCTTGCTCATGTAGCGCGGGTACAACGTGGCGTCGTAGTTCGGCGCCAGGTTGAAGTAGTACGGGGTGACCAGCAGGAAGCCGGTGTCGCTGCCGCTGCCGATGGTCGGCGGCAGGAAGCCGGACTGGCGACGGTCGTCGATCGGGAAGTAGATGTACGGCGTGTACAGGACCGGGAAGTCCTTGACCCGCAGGGTCACGTTGGTCGCGGTACCGAAGCCGGTGGCCGGGTTCAGGGTGATGTTGTTGCCCTTGAGCGTCCAGGCGTTGCTGTTCGGTTCACATGTGGTGTACGTGCCGTCCTTAAGGCGGATGATCGCGTTCTCGGCGCGCTTGGCGTACAGGGCGTTACCGCGGATGCGTGACTTGTGCATCACGTATTCGGCGTTGTCGACCTTGGCTTCGCCGGTGTCCAACTGCACATCGGCGTGGTCGCCGACGATCAGTGCACCGTTGTCGCGAACACGCACATTGCCGCTCAGCTCGCCACGGTTCTCGGCCTGGTACAGGCTGGCCTCGTCGGCCTCGACCTGCATGCTGCCCTGGCGCATGACCACGTCACCGGCCAGGGTCGCCACTTGCTGTTCCTGCTCATAGCGGGAGGCCTTGGCGCCGAGGAAGGTCGGGGCGTCGCTCTTGGCGGTCTTGTCGTTCATGCCAGGGCGAGACGGTTCGATATAGGCGCCGGAGCAATAAGGGCCGGTTTCAGCCAATTGCGCCGGGGTGAGGTTCTCCCGTGGAACCCAATCCAGATGGCTGTAGTCTTCACTGCGCGACTTCAGGCCGCGGCCCTTGGCTTCAGTGACAAGCATCGGTTTCTCACCGGCCTGTTCGACCGAGCCGCTTTCGGCCGGCGCATCGCTGCTGGAAGAAACGGCGCTGCCGTCATGCACGGGACGCGGCGGTAAGGCCGCGGCCGGTGTCTTCGGTGCACAGTCCCAGGCACCCGAAGCGGAGACGGAGCAGTCATACTGCTGCGCCGCGACGACGAATGAAGAGGCCAGGGGTTGCAGGGCCAGCAGACTGCCGGTGACCAGCAACGGAAATTTTTTACGAAACGCGGGGGATTTCAATGCCATCTTATTAGTCCGGGCTTCCTGCGTGCCATCTGCCCGCGGTGTGGGCCGCACGCCTCTCGATGGTCTGAAAAAGATGCTGGATAATAAAGCATGACCCGCTTGACGGCTAGCGCCGTCGGAGACCCTTGCAATGCCCGACCAAGATGTACGCCTGCAACACCTTAAAGTGTGGCTCGATGAACAACTGCCGATCCTTTTTGCCCGCGAGGGCTGGGGCGCCGTACCCCCGGCCACATTGACCGCGGCCAGCAGCGACGCGAGTTTCCGGCGTTATTTCCGCTGGGAAGGCGAGGGCCGCAGCCTGATCGTGATGGACGCGCCACCGCCCCAGGAAAACTGCAAACCGTTCGTGGATATCGCGTTTTTGCTGGCGAAATCCGGCATCAACGTGCCAAAAATTTATGCCGAAGACCTCGAACGTGGCTTTCTTTTGCTCAATGACCTGGGCAATCAGACCTACCTGGATGTGATCAACGGCGAAAATGCCGACGATTTATTCCGCGATGCCCTGCAGGCTTTGTTGGCTTTCCAGCAACTGCCCATGGTGGCGCCCCTGCCGAGCTACGACGTCGCCTTGCTGCGTCGCGAGCTGGAGCTGTTCCCCGAGTGGTACGTCAAGCGTGAGCTGGGCATCGAGTTCGATGGCGCCCAGCAGCAGCTCTGGCAGCAAGCCAGCGACCTGCTGATCGACAGCGCACTGGCCCAGCCAAAGGTGCTGGTGCATCGCGACTACATGCCACGCAACCTGATGCTCAGTACGCCGAATCCCGGTGTGCTGGACTTCCAGGATGCGGTCTACGGCCCCGTCACCTACGACGTGACCTGCCTGTTCAAGGATGCCTTCCTCAGTTGGCCCGAGGCACGCGTGCGCGGTTGGCTGCAGGACTACTGGCAGCAGGCCGGTGCCCTGGGCATCCCGGTTCAGCCGCAGCTCGAGGATTTCCTGCGGGCCAGCGACCTGATGGGCGTGCAGCGTCATCTCAAGGTGATCGGGATCTTCGCGCGCATCTGCCACCGTGACGGCAAGCCCCGTTACCTGGGCGATGTGCCGCGCTTCTTCGCTTATATAGAAGCCGTCGTTGCCCGGCGTCCCGAGCTGGCTCCCCTGGCCGAGTTGCTCGGCAGCCTGCGTCCATCGGCTGGAGCCACGGCATGAAGGCGATGATCCTGGCGGCGGGCAAGGGCGAGCGCATGCGCCCCCTGACGCTCACCACCCCCAAGCCGCTGATTCGCGCGGGCGGCGTGCCCTTGATCGAATACCACCTGCGGGCCCTGGCGAAGGCCGGGTTCACCGACATCGTGATCAATCACGCCTGGCTCGGCCAGCAGATCGAGGATCACCTGGGAGACGGTGCTCGCTTTGGCCTGAGCATCCGTTACTCGCCTGAAGGTGAACCGCTGGAGACCGGCGGCGGTATCTTGCGTGCGATGCCGTTGTTGGGCGAGGACGCGTTTGTGGTGGTCAATGGTGATGTCTGGACCGACTACGATTTCAGCGCCTTGCGCAAGCCGCTCGAAGGGCTGGCGCACCTGGTGCTGGTGGACAACCCGGCGCATCACCCGGAAGGCGATTTCATTCTGATCGATGGAAAGGTTCAGGATGAGGGCGCCGCTGCCGACAAACTGACCTACAGCGGCATCGCGGTCCTGCATCCGGCACTGTTCGACGGTTGCACGGCGGGCGCATTCAGGCTGGCACCCCTGCTGCGCAAGGCCATGGCCGAGGGGCGCGTCAGTGGGGAGCGCCTGCAAGGGCATTGGGTCGATGTCGGTACTCACGAACGTTTGGCGCAGGTCGAAACCTTGATAGAAGCGAGCGGTTGATATGTGGTGGCCAGGGACTCTGATTGGAGCCGGGGCGGGCTTTGCCATAGCCAGCATTCCGGGGGCCATGCTCGGCGCGTTGCTGGGGCAGGCGCTGGACCGGCGCCTGAACCTGCACGACTGGGCGCAGGTGCGCGAGCGGTTGGGCGGACGTCCGGCGCTGCGCAACGATGAGCTGTTGTTTGTCTTGCTGGGCCGGTTGGCCAAAAGCGATGGACGCGTGGTCGATGGCCATATCCAGCAGGCTCGCCAGGAGATGCGCTCGCTGGATTTGAGTGAGCCGGCGCAGCGCCGGGCCATCGCGGCATTCAACCGTGGCAAGTCGCAAAACGTCCCGTTGCGCGGCTACCTGCGGCGCCTGGCTGTCCAGCCTCATGCGGCCGAGGGTGTGTTGCGCGCGTGCTGGCGGATGGTCTGGGCGGACGGTCGCGCGGGTGAAAGCGAGCGTGAACTGATTGACCGTTGGGGCAAGTGGCTAGGTTGGACGCCGCAGCAGGTCAAGGCGCTGGCGGCGGATTACGAGCCGCAGAAACTGTCGCTGCCCACAAGCGGCGTGACGTATCAGGAGGCGCTGCGCCTGCTGGGGGTTTCGGCCACCAGCGAACCGTCGCAGATCAAACGGGCCTACCGACGCCTGCTCAGTCGCCACCACCCGGACAAGATCGCCGGCAGCGGGGCCACGCCGTTGCAGGTGCGTGAAGCGACCGAGAAGACCCGGGAGCTGCACAACGCTTATCGGCTGATCCGAGAACGACGGGATTTTCGCTAGTTCCGCAGGATCGGTGACGGCCCCATGACGAGGGCGCTCGCTCCCTCGTCATGGACTAAAGGCTTCTATTGCCCCGCATTTTGCGGATTCAACCAACCGCGTACCCGACGAAACAGCTGCTCCTGGTCTGCCGAGAAATTGGGCAGCGCCTTGAGGGCCACCTGGCTGAAGGTCGAGTCTTTCAAGCGCTTGCTCGCCTGCAGACGCTCCAGCGCCGCGTTGCGGTCCAGCGGCTTATCCATGTAGAAGAGGTCGGCGGTCGCCAGTTTCAAGGTCGGTGTCAGTTCGGCCAGGCCAGGCTTGGCGGCGACTGGCGCCTGGGCGGCCACCATCACGAAGCGCTCGACTTGCGGCGGCTGCCGTTCATTCAGGTAACGCGCCGCCCAATAGGCCCCCGTGCCATGGCCCAGCAGCACGATGTGGCGTGCACTCTGCTGTTCGGCGAAGGCCAGGGCGGCATCGATGCGGGCGAAGATACGCTCGGCATCGGCCTTGGCGTGCTCTTCACCGGTTTCGGCGACGGCCGGATCCGCCGCGTCGGCTTCGCCCCCGGCCACTTGTTCGATCGGTGCCGCCGTGGTGGCATCCGGTGCTGCGGCGGCGGTATCCGCCGGTTTGATGTCCGGGGGCGTTTGCACCACGCGTGGAGCGATCACGTCGCTTTGCAGGTCGGGCAGGGTGATACTCAGGCTGCTCCAGGCTACATCGGGCAGTTTCTTGCGCAACGGGCCGATGACTTGCGGCCAGTCAGCCGTTTCTCCAGCGCCGGGGACCAAGATGACCGCGCCCTTCGGGTCGCTGCTGTTGGCCGGTTTCCAGAGGGCCAGGAAGGTGTCGCTGCCGGCTTGCAGTTGCTGCTGTTCCTGGGACGGTACCTTTCGTTCCAGGGCGCTGGCTTCTTCCTGACTACGCTCGAGCAGGGGTTGGCGCTCGGCGGGCTTCTCGGCCGGTTGCTCCGCAGCGGCGGGGGCCGGTTCGCTGGCCTGTGCAGAAAAGGACCCCGGCAGGATCAGCGACAGGCACAATGCTGGCAAGGCCAGGCGGTAAACAGAGGGCATCGGATATTCCATGACCAGAAGTAGTTCCGGCAGCCTAATGGGTTGGTCAGTATTTGTCAGTGCATGAGACTTCGATGATGCGTTTTTGCTGCCTGTGGGTTATCGGCTGTTTATGGCTTCCCTTGATGGCGTGGGCCGCGCCCGCGCCGCCCACGCACGGGGTCGCGCTCAACGCGCAGCAGCGCCAATGGCTGGCGCAACATCCGCAACTGCGGGTCGGCCTGGTGTTGCAGGCGCCCTATGCGCAATACGACCGGCGCCTGCAACGCTTGTCCGGCACCAACGTCGAGCTGATGCAGTGGCTGGGCAAGGCGTTGAACGTGGAACTCACCTGGCGCAACTTCCAGGACACCGCACAGCTGGAGGCGGCGCTGCGCGACGGCGAGGTGGATGTCGCGCCTGGCCTCACCCAGTCCCCGAGCGGGCTTCGGCTCTGGCAGTTTTCCGATCCTTACATGCGTGTGCCGCAACTGATCGTCGGTGAACAGAAAGGCGCCGAGGGCGTGGAGCTGGAAAAGCTCGACGCTCAGGTTCGCGTGGCGGTGCGCATGCCCAGTGCCACCGCGGATTACTTGCGCAGCACCTACCCGATGTTGAATCTTCAAGGCGTGCCGGTGGAGCGCGAGGCCCTGCAATTGTTGCTCAGCCAACAGGCCCGCTACGCCGTGGTCGACGAGGCGCAGTTGGGCCGGCTGATGGTGGAGCCGGAATTCGCCGGGTTGGTGGTGGTCGGCGACATCGGCTTGCCGCAGTTGCTGCGCGTGGCCACGCGCCGGGACTGGCCGGAACTGGCCGAGATCATCGACAGCGGCTTGCAGGCGATTCCGGCCAAGGAGCTGGAGCAACTGCACAGTCGCTGGCTCAAACCCAAGTACCCGCGCCTGACCGAGACGCCGGGCTTCTGGCAGAACCTCACCCTGCTGATGCTGGCCTTGTCATTGAGCTGCATCGCCATCGTCTTCTGGCAGCGCCGCCAGCAACGGGCGTTGGAGCGGCGACTGCGGGCCGCGCGCGAGGACATCGCCCAGAGAGCGGCCAGCGAGGAGGCCTTGCGCCTGACGCAGTTTTCCATTGACCAGAGCACGGTCGGCATCCTCTGGGTCAATTGGGACAGCCACGTGCGCTATGCCAACCGCGCCGCCGAAACCATGCTCGGCTATGCCCCCGGCGCCATCATCGACCGCCCCTTGATCGACTTCGAGCCGGGCCTGCACATGGATCGCTGGCTGAACCTGTGGAAGCGCGCCCGTGCCAGCGAGGACGGGCCGCAGAGTTTCGAGACCGAATGCGTGCGCGCCGACGGCAGTATCCTGCCGGCCGACGTGTCGTTGAGCTTTTTGCGCTTTCGCGACGCCGAATACCTGGTGGTCTACCTCAACGACGTGACCGAGCGTCGACGCGCGCTGGCGGCCTTGCGTGAAAGCGAGGCGCGCTTGCAAGGCATCGCCGCCAATGTACCGGGCCTGGTGTTTCGCCTGGAACGGGCGCCGGGCAGCGGCCAGATCGATTTTGCCTACATCAGCGAGGGCAGCGAGAGCCTGGTGGGGTATTCCCCCGCGACCCTTGCCCGCAGTGACACCGGGCTGCGCAGCCTGGTGCATCCGCAGGACAAGGCCAGTTACCACCGCACCCAGGACCAGGCGCTGGACAGCGACAGCGACTGGTCGTGGCAGGGCCGCATCCTGACCCGCGAAGGCCAGGAGCGCTGGGCCGAGATCAAGGCGATCACCCGGCGGCTGGAAGATGGCGCCTACGTCTGGGACGGCATTGTCTGGGACATCACCGACAGCAAACGCATCGAGTTGGAGCTGGCCAGCTCCCGGGAGCAGTTGCGCGAGTTGTCGGCGCACCTGGAAAGCGTGCGGGAAGAGGAAAAGGCCCGCATCGCCCGGGAAGTCCATGACGAGTTAGGCCAGATGTTGACGGTGTTGAAGCTGGAAACTTCCATGTGTGAACTGGCCTACGCGCAACTGGACCCAGGCCTTCAGGAACGACTCAACAGCATGAAGCGCCTGATCGCCCAGTTGTTCCAGCTGGTGCGGGACGTGGCGACGGCGTTGCGTCCGCCGATCCTCGACGCGGGCATCGCCTCGGCCATCGAATGGCAGGCCCGGCGCTTCGAGGCCCGTACGCAGATTCCGTGCCTGGTGCAGGTGCCGGACAATCTGCCGCCCCTGAGCGATGCCAAGGCCATTGGCCTGTTCCGGATTCTCCAGGAGGCGCTGACCAACGTGATGCGCCATGCCCAGGCGCATACCGTGGAACTGACGCTGGTGCGCGAGGGCGATGAATTGTGTCTGACCGTCAGCGACGACGGTGTAGGATTCATCGCAGCGGCAGGTCGGCCGACATCCTTTGGCCTGGTCGGCATGCGTGAACGGGTGCTGATCATGGGCGGGCGGTTGTCCCTGGAAAGCCACCCGGGGGAGGGGACTACACTGGCGGTATGGGTGCCGTTGGAGGAAAGCTGAAAGACTTGGGTGACTGGGCTGGTGCCTTCGCGAGCGGACTCGCTCCCACCGGGGCGTCTCGATCAAGGCGGGGGCAAGCCGGCTCGCGAAAGATTCTGAACAGGAGAAAAACGTGATCCGTGTACTGGTAGCCGAAGACCACACCATCGTCCGTGAAGGCATCAAGCAGTTGATCGGCCTGGCGAAGGACCTGGTGGTGGTGGGTGAGGCGAGCAATGGCGAGCAACTGCTCGATATCCTGCGCCAGGTGCCTTGCGAGGTCGTGCTGCTGGATATTTCCATGCCGGGCGTCAATGGCCTGGAGGCGATCCCGCGGATCCGTGCGCTGAACAATCCACCCGCGATCCTGATGCTGTCGATGCACGACGAGGCGCAAATGGCCGCTCGCGCCCTGAAAGTCGGCGCCGCGGGCTACGCGACCAAGGACAGCGACCCGGCCTTGCTGCTCATGGCGATTCGCAAGGTGGCGGCCGGCGGCCGCTACATAGACCCGGAACTGGCGGACCGGATGGTTTTCGAAGTCGGCCTGACCGACACGCGCCCGTTGCACTCACTGCTGTCGGAGCGCGAATTTTCTGTGTTCGAGCGCCTGGCCCAAGGCGCAAACGTCAATGACATCGCCCAACAACTGGCCCTGAGCAGCAAGACCATCAGCACCCACAAGGCGCGGCTGATGCAGAAACTCAACATCACTTCCCTGGCCGAGCTGGTGAAGTACGCCATGGAACACAAACTCCTCTAATCTTCACCAGATTCCCCTGTGGGAGCGAGCTTGCTCGCGAAAGCGTCAGCCTGCTCGACACGGCTATCGACTGATGCACCGCCTTCGCGAGCAAGCCCGCTCCCACAGGGGTAATGCGTTGGCATATCCATTTGCGACACGCTCCAGCACGGCTGCTCGCCCTTGCTTGCCGCCTGCCGCTCGAAGCTCGTGGCTGCATTTATCCAATCCCGCCATCCGTGTAGGGCAATCCCTACCCCCGCACTTCCATCCGTCTGAGGTGATTCTCTCCTGCGCCCCGATTTGCGCGGGGGCGAGGCTCCACTAGGCTTGATTCACAAGCAGTCATCAATACAAAAGGTGCGGGTATGAGCCAGGTCGATTCAAGCGCGGGGGCCAGCGATGTGCTGGTCAGCTTTCGTGGTGTGCAAAAGAGCTACGATGGCGAGAACCTGATCGTCAAGGACCTCAACCTGGACATTCGCAAAGGCGAATTCCTCACCCTGCTCGGGCCGTCCGGCTCGGGCAAGACCACCAGCCTGATGATGCTCGCCGGATTTGAAACCCCGACGGCCGGTGAAATCCAACTGGCCGGACGCGCCATCAACCATGTGCCGCCGCACAAGCGCGACATCGGCATGGTGTTCCAGAACTACGCGCTGTTCCCCCACATGACCGTCGCCGAGAACCTCGCGTTCCCGCTGACCGTGCGTGGCCTGAACAAGAGCGACGTGAGCGACCGGGTCAAGCGCGTGCTGAGCATGGTCCAGCTGGACAGCTTCGCCCAACGCTACCCGGCGCAGCTGTCCGGCGGTCAGCAGCAGCGTGTGGCGTTGGCCCGGGCCCTGGTGTTCGAGCCGCAACTGGTGCTGATGGACGAACCCCTCGGGGCGCTGGACAAGCAACTGCGCGAACACATGCAGATGGAAATCAAGCACCTGCACCAGCGCCTTGGCGTGACCGTGGTCTACGTGACCCACGACCAGGGCGAAGCCTTGACCATGTCCGACCGCGTGGCGGTGTTCCACCAGGGCGAGATCCAGCAGATCGCGCCACCGCGCACGCTTTATGAAGAGCCGAAAAACACCTTCGTTGCCAACTTCATCGGCGAGAACAATCGCCTCAGCGGCCGCCTGCACAGCCAGACCGGCGATCGCTGCCTGGTGGAGTTGGGGCGTGGCGAGAAGGTCGAGGCGCTGGCGGTCAACGTCGGCCAGCCCGGCGAGCCGGTGACCCTGTCGATCCGCCCGGAGCGGGTGAGCCTCAACGGCGCAAGCGAACAATGTGTCAACCGCTTCTCAGGGAGGGTGGCGGAATTCATCTATCTGGGCGACCACGTCCGGGTTCGCCTGGAAGTCTGCGGCAAGAACGACTTCTTCGTGAAACAGCCGATTGCCGAGCTCGATCCCGGGCTCGCCGTCGGGGACGTGGTTCCGCTTGGCTGGCAAGTCGAGCATGTGCGTGCGCTCGATCCCCTTCTAGAGGCGAATTGATCGCCCCCTGCTGTACCAACACCAACCCTGCACGTGGAGAGAACAATAAATGTTGAGATCCCTGAAGTTCACAGCCCTGACCCTGGGCATGATGGGTGCGGCAAGCGCGATGGCGGCGGGCCCGGACCTGACCGTGGTGTCTTTTGGCGGGGCGAACAAGGCGGCGCAGGTCAAGGCCTTCTACGCACCTTGGGAAGCGGCCGGCAACGGCAAGATCGTGGCGGGCGAGTACAACGGCGAAATGGCCAAGGTCAAGGCCATGGTCGACACCAAGAGCGTTTCCTGGGACCTGGTGGAAGTCGAGTCCCCGGAATTGTCCCGCGGTTGCGACGAGGACATGTTCGAGCAACTGGACCCGGCCCTGTTCGGCAAGACCGAAGACTACGTCAAGGGCGCCATCCAGCCGTGCGGCGTCGGCTTCTTCGTGTGGTCGACCGTCCTGGCCTACAACGCCGACAAACTGAAGACCGCGCCGACCAGTTGGGCCAACTTCTGGGACACCAAGCAATTCCCGGGCAAGCGTGGCCTGCGCAAGGGCGCCAAGTACACCCTGGAATTCGCCTTGATGGCCGATGGCGTCGCGCCCAAGGACGTGTACAAGGTGCTGGCCGGCAAGGATGGCCAGGACCGTGCGTTCAAGAAGCTCGACGAACTCAAGCCGAACATCCAGTGGTGGGAAGCGGGCGCCCAGCCGCCGCAGTACCTGGCCTCCGGTGACGTGGTCATGAGCTCGGCCTACAACGGCCGGATCGCCGCGGTACAGAAGGAAAGCAACCTGAAAGTGGTGTGGAACGGCGGCATCTACGACTTCGACGCCTGGGCCATCCCGCGCGGCCTGGACAAAACCCGCGCCGAAGCGGCGAAGAAGTTCATCGCCTTCTCGGTGGCACCGCAACAGCAGAAGACCTACTCGGAAAACATCGCCTACGGCCCTGCCAACACCCAGGCCGTACCGTTGCTGGCCAAGGATGTCCTGAAGGACATGCCGACCACCCCGGAAAACATCGCCAACCAGGTGCAGATCGACGTCAGCTTCTGGGCTGACAACGGCGAGCAACTGGAGCAGCGCTTCAACTCCTGGGCGGCGAAGTAACCCGACAGTCTGAAGCTGGATGAAATCCATGTGGGAGCGAGCTTGCTCGCGATAGCGGTTTGTCAGACACATCAATGTTGAATGTGCCGTAGCCATCGCGAGCAAGCTCGCTCCCACAGGTTCTTGCTCCAATCGGGTGTTTCAAAAGAACAGGGGCGCTCCCCCGCCCCTGTAACGATAAAAAGATTTGCGGAGTTCGCCATGGCCATCGCCGTTCCACTGAACGCGGGCACCAGCCCCAACCTGAAGCAGCGGCTCAAGCGCGCCGAGCGGGTCAACCGCTGGAAGGCCCAGGCCTTGATCGCGCCGCTGGTGCTGTTTCTGCTACTGGTGTTCCTCGTGCCCATCGTGGCGCTGTTGTTCAAAAGCGTCAGCAACCCCGAAGTGGTCGGCGCCATGCCGCGCACCGTGGCTGTGATCTCAACGTGGGACGGACGGGGGTTGCCGGGCGAACCGGTCTACAAGGCCGCCAGTGAAGACCTGGCCGAGGCCCGCAAGAACCAGACCCTGGGCGATCTGTCCAAGCGTCTGAACATGGAGTCGGCCGGCTACCGCAGCCTGTTGACCAAGACGGCCCGCGCGTTGCCGTTTGCCACCGAGCCGGCCTCTTATAAAGAAGCCCTGGAAAACCTCGACGAGCGTTGGGGCGACCCGGCCTACTGGCAGGTGATCCGCCGCAATACCAGTAACGTCACTCCTTATTACCTGCTGGCGGCTGTCGATCACCGTATCGACGACCTCGGCGAACTGGCCCCGGCCACCCCCGACCAGGCGATCTACCTGGACATCTTCGCCCGTACCTTCTGGATGGGCCTGATCATCACCGCGATCTGCCTGGTGCTGGCCTACCCGTTGGCCTACCTGCTGGCGAACCTGCCGTCGCGCCAGAGCAACCTGCTGATGATCCTGGTGCTGCTGCCGTTCTGGACATCGATCCTGGTACGGGTGGCAGCGTGGATCGTGCTGTTGCAATCGGGTGGCTTGATCAACAGCGCCCTGATGGCCATGGGCGTGATCGACAAGCCGCTGGAGCTGGTGTTCAACCGCACGGGTGTCTACATCTCGATGGTCCACATCCTGCTGCCGTTCATGATCCTGCCGATCTACAGCGTGATGAAAGGCATCTCGCCCACCTACATGCGTGCGGCCATTTCCCTGGGCTGCCATCCATTCGCCAGTTTCTGGCGGGTGTACTTCTCGCAGACCTATGCCGGCGTCGGCGCCGGTTGCCTGTTGGTGTTCATCCTCGCCATCGGCTACTACATCACCCCGGCATTGCTGGGCAGCCCGAACGACCAGATGGTCAGCTACTTCGTCGCCTTCTACACCAATACCAGCATCAACTGGGGCATGGCCACGGCACTCGGCGGGCTGCTGTTGCTGGCGACCATCGTGCTTTATCTGATTTACAGCTGGCTGGTGGGCGCCAGTCGCCTGCGCCTGAGCTAAGGGGAGATTGAAAATGGTGAGTCCTTACATGTCCCCCGTGGAACGGGTGTGGTTCTACTGCTTGCGCACGCTCTGCGGGCTGATCCTGTTGTTCCTGATCCTGCCGGTGCTGGTGATCGTTCCGCTGTCGTTCAACTCCGGCAGCTTCCTGGTGTACCCGCTGCAGGGCTTTTCGCTGCAGTGGTACCACGACTTCTTCGCCTCCGCTGAATGGATGCGCGCGCTGAAGAACAGCATCATCGTCGCCCCGGCGGCGACGTTGCTGGCGATGGTCTTCGGTACGCTGGCGGCCATCGGCCTGACCCGCGGCGACTTTCCGGGCAAGGCGCTGGTGATGGCCCTGGTGATTTCGCCCATGGTGGTGCCGGTGGTGATCATCGGGGTCGCCAGCTACCTGTTTTTCGCGCCGCTGGGGATGGGCAACAGCTTCATCTCGCTGATTGTGGTGCACGCGGTGCTGGGCGTACCGTTCGTCATCATCACCGTGTCGGCGACCTTGCAGGGGTTCAACCACAACCTGGTGCGGGCGGCCGCCAGCCTCGGCGCTTCGCCGCTGACTGCATTTCGTCGGGTGACCTTGCCGTTGATCGCCCCGGGCGTCATCTCCGGGGCGCTGTTCGCCTTCGCGACGTCGTTCGATGAAGTGGTGGTGACCCTGTTCCTCGCCGGACCCGAACAGGCCACGCTGCCTCGGCAGATGTTCAGCGGCATCCGTGAAAACCTCAGCCCGACCATCGCTGCGGCGGCGACGCTGTTGATCGCGTTCTCGGTGATCCTGCTGCTGACGCTGGAGTGGCTGCGCGGGCGCAGCGAGAAGTTGCGCACGGCCCAGGCCTGAAGGCTGCGTTGTCCAAATGTGGGAGCGAGCTTGCTCGCGATAGCGGTAGAGCATTCAACATTGATGCTGAATGTCAGTGCGCTATCGCGAGCAAGCTCGCTCCCACAGGGTTTCTCATTGCATTCATCAGCTGAATGGCAGAACAACCCCCGATACCGAGCTATCCTTGTGCCAGCCCATACTCGAACAAGAGGCCGCGCACATGAGTCTTTCCTCATTCAAGATCGCCCACAAACTGATCACCGGTGCCGCTGCCATCGAGCAACTGGCGGCCGAGTTGACGCGCCTGGACGTCGACAACCCGCTGATCGTGACCGATGCCGTGCTGGTCAAGTCCGGCACCGTGGAGCTGGCCCTGCAACATCTGGGTGGGCGTGACTACGAGATTTTCGACCGGGTCATGCCGGACCCGGAAATCGCCATCGTCGAAGATTGCATGCAGGCCTACCGTGACGGCGGCCATGACGGCCTGATCGGGCTGGGCGGTGGCAGTGCCATCGACATTGCCAAGTGCGTCGGCGTCTACGCCGGCTATCACGGTGAGTTGCAGGACATGTTCGGCGTCGACCAGGTGCCGCGCAAAGGCCCGCCGATGATCGCCATCCCCACCACTGCCGGAACGGGCTCGGAAGTCACCAACGTGGCGATCCTTTCCGACAAGGCGGCGCAACTGAAAAAAGGCATCGTCAGCGACTACCTGTTGCCGGACGTGGCGCTGGTTAGCCCGCAGATGACCCTGACGTGCCCGCGCAGCGTGACCGCGTCCAGTGGCGTCGATGCGCTGGTGCATGCCGTCGAGGCCTACCTGTCGCTCAATGCTTCGCCGATCACCGATGCCCTGGCCATCGGCGCGGTCAAGCTGATCACCCGCGCGTTGCCCAAGGCCTACGCCAACCCGGCCCACCTGCAAGCCCGCGAAGACATGGCCACCGCCAGCCTGATGGCCGGCATGGCCTTTGGCAACGCCGGGGTCGGGGCCGTGCATGCGCTGGCGTACCCGTTGGGCGGGCGTTTCCACATCTCCCATGGGGTGGCCAATGCGCTGTTGCTGCCCTACGTGATGGCCTGGAACAAAATGGCCTGTGTCGAGCGCATGCGCGACATCGCCGAGGCCATGGGCATCAAGACTGCTCACCTGAGCGATCTCGAGGCGGCCGATGAAGCTGTCGAGGCCATGGTTGCGTTGTGTGTCGCGGTAGAGATCCCTCGGGGCATGAGCGGCCTGGGCGTGACCGAAGATGTGATTCCGGCCATGGCCGTGGAAGCCGCCGGGATCGAGCGGCTGATGCGCAACAACCCGCGCAAGCTGAGTGCGGCGGATATCGAGAAGATCTACCGCGCGGCGTATTGATCGACTGTCACGGTGGGCGCGCCAAATCTTGCGGTATACAATGCGCGCCATCGTGATTTCGCTCAAAACAGGTGCGTCATGCAGCCCTTCGCTATTGCTCCGTCGATTCTCTCCGCCGACTTCGCCCGCCTGGGCGAGGAAGTGGACAACGTTCTGGCCGCCGGGGCCGACATCGTGCACTTCGATGTCATGGACAATCACTACGTGCCCAACCTGACCATCGGTCCGATGGTCTGCGCGGCGCTGCGCAAGTACGGCGTCACCGCGCCGATCGACGCACACCTGATGGTCAGCCCGGTAGACCGCATCGTCGGCGACTTCATCGAAGCCGGCGCGACCTACATCACCTTTCACCCCGAAGCCACCCAGCACATTGACCGTTCCCTGCAGTTGATCCGCGAGGGCGGTTGCAAGTCCGGCCTGGTGTTCAACCCGGCCACGCCCCTGGACGTGCTCAAGTACGTGATGGACAAGGTCGACATGGTCTTGCTCATGAGCGTCAACCCCGGCTTCGGTGGGCAGAAGTTCATTCCCGGCACCCTCGACAAACTGCGTGAAGCCCGTGCGCTGATCGATGCCTCGGGCCGTGACATCCGCCTGGAAATCGACGGTGGCGTGAATGTGAACAACATCCGCGAAATCGCCATGGCCGGCGCCGACACCTTTGTCGCCGGCTCGGCGATCTTCAATGCCCCGGACTACAAGGACGTCATCGACAAGATGCGCGCCGAACTGGCCCTGGCACGCCCATGAGCGGTTTCGAGCAGCTGTTCCCCGGCAGCTTGCCGCGTCTGGTGATGTTCGACCTCGATGGCACCCTGGTCGATTCGGTCCCGGACCTCGCGGCGGCCGTGGACAGCATGTTGCTCAAGCTCGGGCGTCCGCCGGCTGGCCTCGATGCGGTCCGGCATTGGGTCGGCAACGGCGCGCCGATGCTGGTGCGCCGGGCTTTGGCCAATGACATCGCAGCCGAGGGCGTGGATGACGCACTGGTCGAGCAGGCGCTGGAACTGTTCAATGAAGCCTATGAGGGCGATCATTCGCTGACGGTGGTCTACCCCGGCGTGCGCTCCACCCTCAAGTGGTTGCAAAAGCAGGGCGTGGAAATGGCGCTGATCACCAACAAGCCGGAGCGCTTCGTCGCGCCGTTGCTGGACCAGATGAAAATCGGCCGCTATTTCCGCTGGATCATCGGTGGCGACACCTTGCCGCAGAAGAAGCCTGATCCGGCGGCGCTGTTCTTCGTCATGAAAATGGCCAACATCCCGGCGTCCCAATCGCTGTTCGTCGGTGACTCGCGCAGCGATGTGCTGGCGGCGAAAGCGGCGGGGGTCAAGTGCGTGGCGCTCAGTTATGGCTACAACCATGGCCGGCCCATCGCCGAAGAGTTTCCCGCGTTGGTGATCGACGATTTGCGCCTGCTAATTCCCGGTTGCCTGGACCCTGCCGCTGAGATAACGTTGCCCGACGCTGTTCAATCCTCTTCTGGAAACGCCATCGTGGTGGTCACTCGCAAACTCTGGATGAAAGTCATCAAGGCCCTGGCCCGCTGGCGTTGGCGCGCCTGACGTGATCCTGCCGGTTGTCCGGCGCGTTTGCATTCCTGACTGTCAGCTCCTCTTGCCACGAGGCACCCCATGATCCGCGAAGAATTCCTGCGTCTAGCCGCTGCCGGCTACAACCGCATTCCGCTTGCCTGCGAAACCCTGGCCGACTTCGACACGCCGTTGTCGATCTACCTCAAGCTGGCCGACCAGCCCAATTCCTACCTGCTCGAATCGGTGCAGGGCGGCGAGAAGTGGGGGCGTTATTCCATCATCGGCCTGCCGTGCCGCACGGTGCTTCGGGTCCACGACCATCGCGTCAGCGTGACCCATGACGGTGTCGAGGTCGAAAGCCACGAGGTCGAAGACCCGCTGGCCTTCGTCGAAACCTTCAAGGCCCGCTACAACGTGCCGACCATTGCCGGGCTGCCGCGCTTCAACGGTGGCCTGGTGGGGTACTTCGGCTACGATTGCGTGCGCTACGTGGAAAAACGCCTCGGCACCTGCCCGAACCCCGATCCGCTGGGCGTGCCGGACATCCTGCTGATGGTGTCCGACGCGGTCGTCGTCTTCGACAACCTGGCCGGCAAGATGCACGCGATCGTCCTCGCCGATCCGTCGCACGAAGATGCCTACGAGCAAGGCCAACAAAGCCTGCAAGCGTTGTTGGAAAAGCTCCGCCAGCCGATCACGCCGCGCCCTGGCCTGGATTTCAGCAAACAGTCGGCGGCCGACCCGGTGTTCCGTTCAAGCTTCACCCAGGCTGATTACGAGCGGGCCGTCGACACCATCAAGGAATACATCCTGGCCGGTGACTGCATGCAGGTCGTGCCGTCGCAGCGAATGTCCATCGACTTCAAGGCGGCGCCCATCGACCTGTATCGGGCGCTGCGCTGCTTCAACCCGACGCCCTACATGTACTTCTTCAACTTCGGCGACTTCCATGTCGTGGGCAGTTCGCCGGAAGTGCTGGTTCGGGTCGAAGACAACCTGATCACCGTGCGGCCGATCGCCGGTACGCGCCCCCGCGGCGCCACCGAGGAAGCCGACCGGGCGCTGGAAGAAGACCTGCTGTCGGACGCCAAGGAAATCGCCGAGCACCTGATGCTGATCGACCTGGGGCGCAACGACACTGGACGGGTGTCGGAAGTCGGCTCGGTGAAGCTCACCGAGAAAATGGTCATCGAGCGCTATTCCAATGTGATGCACATCGTGTCCAACGTCACCGGCCAACTGAAGGCCGGACTGACGGCGATGGACGCCCTGCGGGCGATCCTGCCGGCGGGCACCTTGTCCGGCGCGCCGAAAATCCGCGCGATGGAAATCATCGACGAACTCGAGCCGGTCAAGCGTGGCGTGTATGGCGGGGCGGTGGGTTACTTCGCCTGGAACGGCAACATGGACACCGCCATTGCCATTCGCACGGCGGTGATCAAGAACGGTGAACTGCACGTGCAGGCCGGTGGTGGCATCGTCGCCGACTCGGTGCCAGCGCTGGAATGGGAAGAAACCCTGAACAAGCGCCGGGCGATGTTCCGTGCCGTGGCGCTGGCCGAACAGACTTCGAGCGATTGAGCCCCTTCAACAACTCGATCAATGTGTGGGAGCGAGCTTGCTCGCGATGAGGCCGTCATATTCAACCAACCAGTTGACTGACAGTCCGCAATCGCGAGCAAGCTCGCTCCCATAGGTTCTCTCGATCAGAAGTCCAGACTGACGCCCACGCTCACCCCTTGCTGGGTCATGTCATCATCCTTGCGCAACGTATAGCCGCCCCGCAGTGCCAGGTCGTTGGTCAACTTGTGGCTGACCCCCAGGCTCAGGCGATTCAAGTGGCTCTGTGGCGTGTAGCCTTCAAGCGTGAAGTCGTTGGCCGGCAGGCTGTTGAGGGCGATGTTCACCTTCTGCGTGTCGTCTTCGTACTCGCGTTCGTGGGCGTATTCACCAAACACCTGGGTCTGGCGAGTGAGGTTGTATTTGCCTTGCAAGCCAATGCCCAGGCGCTTCGAGTCGCGAGTCTGGTCGTCGAAGGTCAGGGCGGTGGAACGGTTGCTCTTCTCGGAATAACCGTCGACTTCCACCTTCGCATAGTCGGCGCTGATGAACGGTGACAGGTGCCATTCGCTGCCCGGCTGGGCGATGTCATAGCCCACGCGGGTGCTGAATGCCCACAGGTGACCGTCGGTGTCGCCTTTTTCCTGCGCCTCGTTGACGCCCAGGTCGAACTTGCGCTCCAGGCTGTCGTAGTCGAGCTTGCCACCGGTCAGTGCCGCGTCGGCCCACCAGCGATTCTGCTGGAACTGGGCGAAAGCGGTCGCCAGATAACTGTTGAGCTTGTAGTTCGAATCGTTGTGGCCGGCGTCCATGTCCTGGCGGTAGAGGCCTGCCGCGACACCCACGCGCCAGGCTTCATTGAGGCGATAGCTGCCGCCGATGTTCAGGCTGTAGCCGCTGCCATCGGCGCTGGCGCCGCTGCTCTGGCTGTCGACATCCAGATGCTGGCCGCCGCCTGCAACGATCGCTCGCCATTGGCCGACTGCCTGCCAGTTCTCCCAATCCGATTGCCACTGGCTGCGCAATTCATCCTGGTGGGCGCGCAGGGTCGAGTGGGCCATTTCCGGCAGCAAGGTCAGCTCCCAGGGTGCTGCGAGCAGGGAATAGGCGTAGTCGGCGATCAGCTTTTGCCCGGTCTCGGTCGGGTGGACGGCGTCGTTGTAGATCAGCTTGGTGGGATCAGGCGTGGCACTGTTGATGCCGTAAGTGGGGTTTTCCGTGCAGTTATTGCCGCTGAAGCAGGTGGCGGTGAGGTTCTCGCCGGTGGCGAGGCCGAACCGTGCCGGGTCGGCGAAGCTTTCGCGCAACAGCAGCGGAATGTTCAGCGGAATGACTTCGGCGTCGATGCCCTGCAACCGTGTGACCAGTTGCTGGTTGAAGTCGTTGCCCAGTTGCGAGAAGACGTCCTGCAGCGGGCCGCCATTGAGTGCTGGGGTCAGGCCCAGGTCGGGCAGTAGCCAGACCATCACATAGCGGGCACCGGCCGTTTGCAGCACCTGGACGCTGTCGGCCAGGCGGTCGGCAGCGGCCTGCGCCTGCGCGGTGTTCAGGACCCGGCCCTGGAGAAAGTCGTTACCACCCCCGGAAAGGTAATACAGCGCATTCGGATCGGCCCGCAGGCCATTGGACTGCAAGTAGCCAGGGCGGCTGCGTTCGCCGGTATCGGACACACCGGTAATCGACTCCAGGATCTGGTCGGTGCGATAACCGCCCACCGCCCAGTTATTGCCATCGGCGAGCCCCTCGTTGGCGCGGACCGCCGAGGTGGAGGCGGCGGTTTCGTCGGCGGAATAACCCAGGCGCCCGCCGAGCAGTTGGGTCGAGTTGGCGGAATAGGCTTCGCCGCTGCCGTTCGTGTAGTTCGGGCCGGTTCGGTTGGTGTAGCGCTCGGTCGAGCCAGGTGGGCCATTGGGGTCGGCGAATTGGCCGGCATCATTGAGGCTGTCACCGAACACGATGAACTTGGAATAGGGGGTGGATGCGGCGCTCGCCTGGGCGCAGGCCATCGCCAGCAGACAACTGGCAATCGGTACGAACAGCGTCTTTTTGATCATGGGAAAATCCGTTTTTATCTTATTGTTGTTTGGCAAACGAAACGACAGTACCAAAAACTTCCGGCGTTTTGCCATCTGTCCGCGCTGCCGCGATTGTTTCAAGGACCTTCGGGATCGGTCATATTGCGTGCTCAGCCCAGCTAGGCTACTGTGCCGGGACGTATGAACGAGACTTCCCTTGTGTCGATTGTCAGCAAACTTCTGGATCAAATGATCAAGGCACACGCCCGCTGGCGTTGGCGCGCCTGAACATTCTCCGCCGGCCTCGCCGGACCTGTACCGATTTGCCTTCTTTACCCGCTTGAAAGCCGCTTTGCCGGGGTGCCACGTGCCCTGCCAAGCGCAACACCGCGCGGGTCACTCTCCGAAGGCTGTATTTAAAGTCAGTGAATTCAATAGGTTGCTTACGCCATGTTGCTGATGATCGATAACTACGACTCTTTTACCTACAACGTTGTGCAGTACCTTGGCGAGCTGGGCGCCGAGGTCAAGGTCGTGCGCAACGACGAATTGACCATCGCCGAAATCGAAGCCCTCAAGCCTGAGCGCATCGTTGTCTCCCCCGGCCCGTGCACGCCGACCGAAGCGGGCGTCTCCATCGAAGCCATCAAGTATTTCGCCGGCAAGCTGCCGATCCTGGGCGTCTGCCTGGGCCATCAGTCCATCGGCCAGGCGTTCGGCGGCGATGTGGTGCGCGCCCGGCAAGTCATGCACGGTAAGACTAGCCCGGTATTCCACGAGGACAAGGGCGTGTTCGAGGGCCTGAACCGGCCGCTGACCGTTACCCGCTACCACTCCCTGATCGTCAAGCGCGAAACCTTGCCCGATTGCCTGGAGTTGACGGCCTGGACCCAGCTCGACGACGGTTCTGTGGACGAAATCATGGGGCTGCGACACAAGACGTTAAACATCGAGGGTGTGCAATTTCATCCCGAGTCTATTCTCACCGAGCAGGGCCACGAGCTGTTCGCCAACTTCCTCAAACAAACCGGCGGCACGCGCTAAGGACTTTTCATGGATATCAAGACAGCCCTGAGCCGTATCGTCGGCCATCTCGACCTGAGCACCGATGAGATGCGCGACGTAATGCGCGAAATCATGACCGGGCAATGCACGGATGCGCAGATTGGCGCATTCATGATGGCCATGCGCATGAAGAGCGAGAGCATCGATGAAATCGTCGGCGCGGTCTCGGTCATGCGCGAGCTCGCCGACAAGGTCGAGCTCAAGACTCTGGACGGCGTCGTTGACGTCGTGGGCACCGGCGGCGATGGCGCCAATATCTTCAACGTTTCCACCGCGTCGGCGTTCGTCGTCGCAGCGGCCGGCTGCACCGTTGCCAAGCACGGCAATCGCGCGGTGTCGGGCAAGAGCGGTAGCGCCGATCTGCTTGAAGCGGCCGGGATCTACCTGAACCTGACGCCGGTCCAGGTGGCCCGTTGCATCGACAACGTCGGCATCGGCTTCATGTTCGCCCAGACCCACCACAGCGCCATGAAGCACGCCGCCGCGCCGCGCCGCGATCTGGGGCTGCGCACATTGTTCAACATGCTCGGCCCGCTTACGAATCCGGCCGGCGTGAAACATCAGGTGGTCGGGGTCTTCAGCCAGGCGCTGTGCCGGCCATTGGCTGAAGTCCTGCAGCGCCTGGGCAGCAAGCATGTCCTGGTGGTTCATTCGAAAGATGGCCTGGATGAGTTCAGCCTGGCGGCCCCCACCTTCGTGGCCGAACTAAAAAATGATCAGATCAGCGAGTATTGGGTCGAACCTGAAGACCTGGGCATGAAGAGCCAGAGCTTGCACGGCCTGGCGGTCGACGGCCCGGCCCAATCCCTGGAGCTGATCCGCGATGCCCTGGGCCGCCGCAAGACCGAGAATGGCCAGAAAGCCGCCGAGATGATCGTGCTCAATGCCGGCGCTGCGCTGTACGCGGCGGACCACGCCAGCAGCCTCAAACAAGGCGTCGAGCTGGCCCATGATGCGCTGCACACCGGCCTGGCGAGGGAAAAGCTCGAGGAACTGGGTGCATTTACCGCCGTATTCAAAGTGGAGAACGAAGGATGAGTGTGCCAACGGTTCTGGAAAACATCCTGGCTCGCAAGGCTGAAGAAGTGGCCGAGCGCCGTGCTCGGGTCAGCCTGGCCGAATTGGAAGGCCTGGCCCGCTCGGCGGATGCGCCCCGGGGGTTTGCCCAGGCACTGATCGATCAGGCCAAGAGAAAGCAACCGGCGGTCATCGCTGAAATCAAGAAAGCCTCTCCCAGCAAGGGCGTGATTCGCGAGGACTTTGTCCCGGCCGACATCGCCAAGAGCTACGAGAAGGGTGGGGCGACCTGCCTTTCGGTACTGACGGATGTCGACTTCTTTCAGGGCGCCGACGCGTATCTGCAGGAGGCGCGAGCGGCCTGCAAGTTGCCGGTGATTCGCAAGGACTTCATGATCGACCCGTATCAGATCGTCGAGGCGCGTGCCCTGGGCGCCGATTGCGTGCTGTTGATCGTCTCCGCCCTGGACGACGTCAAGATGGCCGAGCTGGCCGCCGTGGCCAAGGGCGTGGGCCTGGACGTGCTGGTGGAAGTCCATGATGGTGACGAGTTGGAGCGGGCGCTGAAAACCCTCGACACCAAGCTGGTGGGCGTGAACAACCGCAACCTGCACACCTTTGAGGTCAGCCTGGAGACCACCCTGGACCTGCTGCCGCGGATTCCGCGCGACCGCCTCGTCATCACGGAAAGTGGCATCCTCAACCGCGCCGATGTCGAGCTGATGGAAGTCAGCGACGTCTATTCGTTCCTGGTGGGTGAAGCGTTCATGCGGGCCGAGAACCCGGGCACCGAGCTGCAACGCCTGTTCTTTCCTGAGCGTGGCCTGCCGGTCAGCGGCTCGACGCTGGACTGAGGCCCATGTCGCCGGTGATTTCCCTGGCCGTCGAAGCGGGCCTGCAAGCCGAACAGGATCTGCTCGCCAGCATTTGCGCGGGCGATGCCGAGTTCGGCCTGTTGTTCTGGCAGCCCAGTGACCGCGCGCTGGTCATGCCGCGGCGCTTGAGTCGCCTGCCCGGCTTTGAACACGCCAGCGCGGTATCGGCGGCCCACGGCTGGCCGGTGCTTTTGCGTGAAACGGGGGGTGAGCCGGTGCCGCAGTCTTCTGCGACGGTCAATATCGCCCTGGTCTACGCGCCGCCGCGCAGCGAGGGGGATCACGGCCGCATCGAAACGGCCTACCGTCGGTTGTGCGAGCCCATCTGCCAGTTGCTGGATGAGTTGGGCGGCGTGGCTTCCCTGGGCGAGGTGGAGGGGGCGTTCTGCGACGGTCGATTCAACGTTAACCTCGATGGCCGCAAGATGGTCGGCACCGCCCAGCGCTGGCGCCAAAGCAAGGGCGGCCAGCGTCCGGTGGGTCTGGTCCATGGCGCACTTCTGCTTGAGAACGAGCGTGAGTCCATGGTTGCGGCGGTCAATCGCTTCAACCAGGCCTGTGGCCTGGAGCAGCGAGTGCGTGCCGAAAGCCACATCGCGCTGCATGAGAAATTCCCCGCGCCCGAGGCGTTGGAGCGGCTCGATGAGTTGTACCGGGCGTTGTTGACCGAACTGCTTGGCGGTTAACGCGTTCCGAACACCACCATGGTCTTGCCTTTGACGTCGACCAGGTTGCGCTCTTCCAGATCCTTCAGCACACGGCCGACCATTTCCCGAGAGCAGCCAACGATCCGGCCGATTTCCTGGCGAGTGACCTTGATTTGCATGCCGTCCGGGTGGGTCATGGCGTCGGGCTGCTTGCACAGGTCCAGCAGGCAGCGGGCCACGCGCCCCGTCACGTCGAAAAAGGCCAGGTCGCCGACCTTGCGAGTTGTGTTGCGCAGGCGCTGTGCGATTTGTCCGCTGAGGACGTAAAGAATGTCCGGGTCTTGCAGGGACAGTTCTCGGAATTTCGTGTAGCTGATTTCCGCGACTTCGCATTCGATCTTGGTTCGCACCCACGCACTGCGTTGCTGTTCCTTGCCTGCCTGCTCGAACAACCCCAGCTCACCGAAAAAGTCCCCGGAGTTGAGGTAGGCGATGATCATCTCCCGCCCGTCGTCATCCTCGATCAGGATGGTGACCGATCCCTTGATGATGAAAAACAACGTGTCCGAACGGTCCCCTGCGCAAATGATGTTGTGCTTGGCCGGATAGCGACGGCGCTGGCAATGCATCAAGAGCTTGTCGAGATTCTTGATCTTGAGCGTGGGAGTAATGGCAACCATGGTTGTGTCCCGAAAAACGGCGCGGTATGAGGTTTGGTTTTTTATGGGCGCGATGAAAATCGCTGAAAGCTGGCAATAAGCCAGCGAGTTGGCGCCAGCTTAACAGAGGCACTCAAAATTGATTCGAGAATTTACTCAGGGACGTAAGTGTCAGGCGACGTAAGGCAAAAGCAGCCACGACGGAGGGCTGTGCTAAGCTGGCGACCCTTTTTTAGACAGTGGAGTCTTGGCGATGAAGGCACGCATCCAATGGGCTGGCGAAGCCATGTTCCTCGGTGAGTCGGGCAGTGGTCACGTGGTCGTCATGGATGGCCCGCCCGATGCCGGTGGTCGGAACCTGGGTGTCCGGCCAATGGAAATGCTCCTGCTGGGCGTAGGCGGTTGCAGTAACTTCGACGTGGTCAGCATTCTCAAGAAGTCGCGCCAGGCCGTCGAAAGTTGTGAAGCGTTCCTGGAAGCGGAGCGCGCCACGGAAGATCCGAAAGTGTTTACCAAGATCCACATGCATTTCGTGGTGAAAGGGCGTGCGCTGAAGGAAGCCCAGGTCAAGCGGGCCATCGAGTTGTCTGCCGAGAAATACTGCTCGGCTTCGATCATGCTTGGCGCTGCGGGCGTTGAAATCACCCACGATTACGAAATCATCGAGCTGGGCTGATCGAGCTGAGTTCATCGTGGCAAGGGCGCACACGCCGTTGCCACATGAACATTGGCCTTGTCAGATCCGGTAGGTGCTCTTGGTCATGACCTTGGCCAGCAGGCTCATGCCGAACTTCACGGGAGCCGGGAAGCGGAAGCCGCCGGCCTCGAGCGCGCTTTCGGCGTGGTGTTCTTCGTCCTTGCGCATCTGCTCCAGAATCGCGCGGGATTTTTCATCCTCGGCGGGGAGTTGTTCCAGGTGTTCATTGAGGTGCTTGCACACCTGATGCTCGGTTGCGGCGACGAACCCCAGGCTGACCTTGTCGCTGATCAACCCGGCCACGGCGCCGATGCCGAATGACATGCCGTAGAACAGCGGATTCAGGACGCTGGTGTGGCTGCCCAGTTGGCGAATGCGTTGCTCGCACCAGACCAGATGGTCGATTTCTTCTTCGGCGGCATGCTCCATGGCCTCGCGCACCCGGGGCAATTTCGCGGTCAACGCCTGGCCTTGGTACAAGGCCTGGGCGCAGACTTCACCGGTGTGGTTGATTCGCATCAGGCCAGCCACGTGGCGGGTCTGCTCGTCACTGAGCTGGGCGTCCGGCTGCACGATAGCCGGCGATGGCCGATACGGTTGGCCACTGAAGGGCAATAGCGTGCGCATCGCGGTATCGGCTTGCAGCAGCAGGCGGTCAATCGGCGAGTAGTGACGTTGGGTAGTCATGCGTACCTCCGGGAAAAAACAGCGGCCAGTTTAACTCAATCGGCCGCCGGTGATTTGCGTTGGGTCAGGGTTATCAACCCGGCGGCCAGTTCATCTGGCGCTGTCCCAGCACGTGCATATGAATGTGATAGACGGTCTGTCCACCGAGTTCATTGCAGTTCATCACCACGCGAAAGCCTTCCTCGCAGCCCAGTTCAAGCGCCAGGCGCTGGGCGGTGAACAGAATGTGCCCGGCCAGGCCTTTGTCCGCTTCGGTCAGGTCATTGAGGGTGCGAATCGGTTTTTTCGGAATGACCAGAAAATGCACCGGCGCCTGGGGGGCGATGTCGTGGAAGGCCAGGACCTGGTCATCCTCGTAAATGATCTTCGCCGGGATTTCCCGGTTGATGATCTTGGTAAACAGAGTATCCACAGCTGTTTCTCCGTTGAGTGGGTCGAGGTCGAGTGTACTGAAGGCTCGGTCGGCGAGCCTGGGTTTTTAAACGTTCGGCAGATCAGCGCGGGCAGTAGGCCTTGTTGGTCCTGCCGGCGAGGGTCCGGACCAGCCACCGCGAGCCCAGGCGTGGCAAGGCGGCCAACCAGCGGTTGCGGCGTCCGGGAATGATGATGGCGGTGTTTTTGTCCAGCGCACGCACGGCGTACAGCGCGACTTCTTCCGGGCTCATCAGGTGCTTGTCGTGGGTGAGGTGTTGCTCGTGCATCTGCGCCCTGGCGAAAAAACCGGTACGGGTCGGGCCGGGGCAAAGCACCGAGACCTTGATCGCACACTTTTTCAGTTCGACCCGCAGGGCCTCGGAGAAGTGCAGCACGTAGGCCTTGCTGGCGTGATAGGTGCTCATCCATGGGCCGGGCTTGAACGCGGCCGTCGATGCCACGTTGAGGATCTGGCCGCCACCCTGCAAGGCCATGCTGTTGCCGACGGCGTGGCAAATGCGCGTCAGGGCGAGGATGTTCACTTCGATCAGGTCCTGTTCGGTCATCCAGTCCTGGCCCAGGAACGGGCCGCAGGTGCCGATGCCCGCACAATTGACCAGCAAGTCGATTTGCCGCTCGCCTTCCTCCAGCTCCAGGAGAAAACCTGAAAGCCTCAACGGTTCGCCCAGGTCGCAGGCCCGGAACAACACCTCTACGCCAAAGCGCTGGGTCAGTTCAATGGCAATACTTTCCAGCCGATCACGCTGTCGGGCCACCAGTATCAGGTCGCGACCGCGCCGGGCCAGCGCTTCGGCCATGGCCAGGCCTATGCCGCTGGAAGCGCCAGTGATCAGAGCGTAACGGGTCATGCAGTTCTCCATCGCAACAGCCCGCCGCCAGTGGACTGGGCTGTCACCGGTACGCAGCGCGCTTATTGTTCCTCTTGTTCCTCTTCATAGTCTACAGAAGGAGAGGCGGGCTCGGCTGCCTCGGCAGCGGGTTCTGCGCTGGTCTCGTCGCTGGATTCACTGCTTTCGTAGCTGCTCAGGGAACTGGTGTCGTAGTCCTCGGAGAGGCCGCTGAAGGCCCCGGCCACGGCGCCAACGATCATCAGGACGATCAGCACGACCCATAGCCACGACAGAACCTTGACCGCGGTGCTGTTAGGCGGTGGCGGTGGGCCGTAGCGGTTGGGGCCGTCGTTGCCTGGCGCGCAGATCATCACGAGCGGGAAGACGCTGCCTACGAACGGCACCAGGTTGAGCAGCCACAGCCAGCCGGACCAGCCAATGTCATGCAGGCGCTGGACGCTGAACTGGATGCTCACGAAGGCAAAGCCGAGGAAGATGGCCCCGCCGATCAACCCGCCGACGATCATGGCCGCCAGCGAATTCGAAGCGAGGACCCATGACAGGCTGTACCAGAAGGCGATGCCGATGACGGGCAACATGGCGAGTGTCAGGACCATGGTCCAGGCCAGGTAGCGCAGGCGCCCGATACGGCCTTCGAAACTGAAGGGTTTGAGGGTGCTGTAGGTGGCGAGGCTTTCGCCAACGTCGGCCCGAGGGGGAGCGTAGGGGGAGACGGGATCAATGAGCGCGTCAGAGTGGCGTGCGCCTGGCTGCTGGGGCGAGTCCTGCACTTCGCCGAGGTCCAGTTGGAGAGATGGCTCTGCCTCGATCCGGGCATCGATTCCGCTTTTGTTCAGCGCTTCCAGGTATTTCTGGGCTTCGCTTTGGGACAGGTTGCTTTTGAGCGCAACCTTGCGGCCACTGAACAACCGCTCGATGGCGCTGACATCGCTCTTGAACAACTCGGCGAGGTTGAGTTTGGCTGTGGTGGTATCGACGCCCGGCATCAGGGCTCCGTCGAATACGATATTGAAACGGGTTTCACTCATGCCCGGCATCCTTGTCTCTAAATGGTTATGCAGCGGTTTTTGATCGGGGCAGTTCAGCGAGGCCATTGGCCGCCGAGCTGCGTCGCCCGGGCTTGCGCCTGGCGGTATTCTTTGTCCAGTCGGGCCACCAACTCATCGACGCTGGGCAGATCATGGATTTCCCCCACGCCCTGGCCGGCGGACCACACGGTTTTCCAGGCCTTGGCCTCATCGTTCAGCGGCTTGAGCTTCGAGCCAAAGTCGACTTCGCCTTTGCCCTGCAAGGCAGCGAGGTCGAAGCCGGCGTTTTCCAGGCTCTGGCGCATGAAGCTGGCCGGCACCCCGGATACCGCAGGAGTATGCACGATGTCTGCGGCTCTGGATGTGAGCAACATCTCTTTATAGGCGTCGGGCGCATGGCTTTCACGGGTGCCGATGAAGCGTGTCCCGAAATAGGCCAGGTCCGCGCCGAGCAACTGGGCGGCCAGTATCTGATGGCCGTGGTTCAGACAGCCCGCCAGCAGCAAGGTTTTATCGAAGAACTGGCGGATCTCGGCGACCAGCGAGAACGGGCTCCAGGTTCCGGCATGGCCCCCGGCGCCGGCCGCCACGGCGATCAGGCCATCAACGCCGGCTTCGGCTGCTTTCTCGGCGTGGCGCCGCGTGGTGACGTCGTGGAACACCAGGCCACCATAGCCATGCACGGCGTCCACCAGTTCCTTGACCGCGCCCAGGCTGGTGATGACGATCGGCACCTTGTGTTCGATGCAGATCGCCAGGTCGGCCTGAAGGCGCGGATTGCTGTGATGGACGATCAGGTTGACGGCGTAGGGGGCTGGATTCTCCAGCGCTGCCAGGCCTGCTTCGATTTCCTCCAGCCAGGCCTTGAAGCCACTGCTTTCGCGCTGGTTCAGTGCGGGAAAGCTGCCGACGATACCGTTTCGGCAGCAGGCCAGTACCAGCTGTGGATTGGAAATCAGGAACATCGGCGCAGCCACGACGGGCAAGCGCAGGCGTTGTTCGAGTAGAGCGGGCAGCGACATGAGAAGTACCCCGGATAAAGTAGTGCCGATTGGAAGGTTAGGCTTTGTCCTAGAACGGGCGAACCACGACCAGAATTACAATAGCCAGCAATATCAGAACCGGCACTTCATTGAACCAGCGATAAAAGACATGGCTGCGGGTGTTTTCGCCACGGGCGAAGCGTTTTACCTGGGCGCCGCACATGTGGTGATAACCGATCAGCAGCACCACCAGCGTCAGTTTGGCGTGCATCCAGCCACCCTGGGTGAAATACGCGCCGGCGTTCAGGCTCAGCAGCCCGATGCCGAACACCAGGGTGGCGATCATTGCCGGGCCCATGATGCCGCGATACAACTTGCGCTCCATCACGCTGAAGCGTTCCTGGCTGACGCTGTCCTCGCTTTGGGCGTGATAGACGAACAGGCGAGGCAGGTAGAACAGCCCTGCGAACCAGCAGACCATGCTGACGATGTGAAGTGCTTTGAGCCACAGATAGAGCATTTTGAGTTATTCCCAGATTCACGGTAGCCCGATAGTAGAGGTTAGAGCGGCCACACGTCACCTTGGCGGTTGTCGCGGCGCCGCGCGCCCCCTATCATCGACGGCTTTCCAGTGGGTTCGTTGAGGGCAGGTTTATGGTCAAGGTCGGTATCGTCGGCGGCACGGGTTACACCGGTGTCGAACTGCTGCGTCTATTGGCACAGCATCCGCAAGCTGAGGTAGTGGTCATTACCTCGCGATCCGAGGCTGGCCTGGCTGTCGCCGACCTGTATCCGAACCTGCGAGGCCACTACGATGGCCTGGCTTTCAGTGTTCCAGACATCGAGACCCTGGGCGCCTGCGACGTGGTGTTCTTCGCCACGCCTCACGGAGTTGCCCACGCCCTGGCGGGTGAGCTGCTGGCTGCGGGGACCAAGGTCATCGATCTGTCGGCGGACTTCCGCCTGCAGGATGCGGACGAGTGGGCCAAATGGTACGGCCAGCCCCACGGTGCGCCGCAGTTGCTCGAAGAAGCCGTCTACGGCCTGCCGGAAGTCAACCGCGAAAAAATAAAACAAGCGCGACTGATCGCGGTGCCGGGTTGCTATCCAACGGCAACACAGTTGGGCTTCCTGCCGCTGCTCGAAGCAGGCCTGGCCGATGCGTCGCGCTTGATCGCCGACTGTAAATCCGGTGTCAGCGGTGCCGGGCGTGGCGCCAGCGTAGGCTCGCTGTACTCCGAAACATCGGAGAGCATGAAGGCCTATGCCGTCAAAGGTCACCGGCATTTGCCGGAAATCCGCCAGGGCCTGCGCCGTGCCGCGGGCAAGGACGTCGGCCTGACCTTCGTCCCGCACCTGACGCCGATGATTCGCGGCATCCACTCCACTCTCTACGCAACCGTCGTCGATCGCTCGGTAGACTTGCAGGCGTTGTTCGAAAAACGCTATGCCAACGAACCGTTCGTGGACGTCATGCCGGCTGGCAGTCATCCGGAAACCCGCAGTGTGCGTGGCGCGAACGTTTGCCGTATCGCCGTGCACCGTCCGCAGGATGGTGACCTGGTGGTGGTGTTGTCGGTCATCGATAACCTGGTCAAGGGTGCATCGGGCCAGGCGGTGCAGAACATGAACATCCTGTTCGGGCTGGATGAGCGCCTGGGGTTGTCCCACGCGGGGATGTTGCCTTAAAGCCGTTTGAAAGCGGCAAGACTCCAGCCTGAAACCTGGAGCTTGCCACCGCGCTTCTAATAGTTGACCGATTTGGTAGGAGAAGCGGATAATGCCCGCCATCACGCATTATGGCGGCGTAAACGCCGGGAGATATTCAGCATGAGCGTCGAAACCTTCACCCCCACGGCTTTGCAATTTACCCACGGTGCTGCGCACAAGGTGAAGAGCCTGGTCGATGAAGAGGGCAATGATCGTTTGAAGCTGCGCGTATTTGTAACGGGCGGCGGTTGTTCCGGTTTCCAGTACGGGTTCACTTTTGATGAGGAAGTGGCCGAGGACGACACCATCGTGGAGCGCGAAGGCGTCAGCCTGGTGGTCGATCCAATGAGCTTCCAGTACCTGGCGGGTGCCGAGGTGGATTATCAGGAAGGCCTGGAAGGTTCGCGTTTCGTGATCAAGAACCCTAACGCTACCACGACGTGTGGGTGCGGCTCTTCGTTCTCGATCTGATTGCTTCAATCAAAAACGCCGCAGTGCCTTACGGCCCTGCGGCGTTTTGTTGTCTGCGATTCATAGGCTCAAGCGGGGTAGATGGCGCCGAGTACGCGAAGACCTCGTGCGCCGGTCACGCTTGGGCGGTTGCCGGGAATGCCATGAAGGCAGCAATGGGCCAGCCAAGCGAATGCCATGGCCTCCACCCAGTCCGGATCGACGCCGTATACCGCCGTACTGCTGACGCGGGTCTGCGGCAACAAGTCGGCCAAGCGCGTCATCAGCGCCTGGTTGTGCGCGCCGCCGCCGCAAACCAGCAGCTCTTCGGTATCTGACTGGGCCTGTCGCAAGGCGTCGACGATGGTCACCGCCGACAGTTCTAGCAGTGTGGCTTGCACGTTTTCGGGTGTGAAGGTCGGCAGGTGCGACAGGTGCCGGGCCAGCCAAGGCAGGTTGAATACCTCTCGCCCTGTACTCTTGGGGCCCGTGGTCACGAAGAAGGGGTCACCGAGCAGCGTTTTCAACAGGGTGGGTTCGACGTTGCCACTGGCGGCCCATTGGCCGTCGCGGTCAAAGTGTTCACCTTTCTGCTGATGTATCCAGGCATCGAGCAACACGTTGCCGGGGCCGCAATCGAAGCCGGTAACGGCTTTTCCTGGCTCGATCAGGCTGAGATTACTGAAGCCACCGACATTCAATACGGCCCGTTTGCCAGTTCGCTCTTCAAACAATGCTTCGTGAAACGCCGGTACCAGGGGCGCACCCTGCCCACCGGCGGCGACATCGCGGCTGCGAAAGTCGCTGACGATGCTGATTCCGGTCAACTCACTGAGCAGTGCCGGATTGCCGATCTGTACGGTAAAGCCCCGCGCCGGCTCATGGCGAATGGTCTGGCCATGGCTGCCAATCGCCGTAATGTCTTGTGGTTTGAGCTGCTGCTCGTTGAGCAAGGTGCGAACGCCCTGTGCGGCCAGCGTTACCCAGTTCTGCTGGGCGATGGCGGAGCGGGCAATCTCATCGGGCCCGCTGCTGCACAATTCGAGCAATTCGGCCCGCAGGGATGCGGGCATGGGTATGTAGTGCGTGGCGACCAGTTTGATCGCCGGAGCCAGTTCGACCAATGCGATATCCAGGCCGTCGAGGCTGGTCCCGGACATCACACCGATATAAAGCGCCATGGCCTAGCGCTTGCTCGAGGCGAGCAGGGTGGCTTTCTCTTGATCCATGCGTGCCATCAGCGGTTGGCTCTGAGCCAGGAAGCGGGCGCGCTCGGACTTGGCGATCGGATCGGCCATCGGCAGTTTCTGACCCAGTGGATCGACGTGGACGCCATTGACCTGGAATTCATAGTGCAGGTGCGGTCCGGTGGACAGGCCGGTGGTTCCGATATAGCCGATCACCTGGCCTTGCTTCACGGTGCCGCCAGTCTTCACGCCTTTGGCAAAGCCCTGCATGTGGCCGTACAGCGTCCGGTAAGTGTTGCCGTGCTGGATGATCACCGTGTTGCCATAGCCGCCGCGGCGGCCGGCCAACAGGACCTTGCCATCGCCGGCAGCCTTGATCGGCGTGCCCCGTGGTGCGGCGTAGTCGACGCCTTTGTGGGCGCGAATCTTGTTCAGGATCGGGTGCTTGCGGCCAGCGGAAAACTTGGAGCTGATGCGAGCAAAGTCAACCGGCGTACGGATGAATGCCTTGCGCATGCTGTTGCCGTCCGCCGTGTAGTAGCTGCTGTTACCCTGTTTATTGGTGTAGCGCACCGCAGTGTACGTCTTGCCACGGTTGGTGAAGCGTGCGGACAGGATCGGGCCGTTGCCGACGCTTTTGCCGTTGACCACCTTTTGCTCGTAGATGATGTCGAACTCGTCGCCCTGGCGAATATCCTGGGCGAAGTCGATGTCGTAGCCAAATACGTTGGCCATGTCCATGGTCAGGCTGTGGGACAGGCCGGCCCGGGCTGCCGATTGCGACAGCGAGCTGTTGATCACGCCATGTACATATGCCGAGCGAACGGTGGGTTTGGCGATGACGCGGTTGAATACATAGCCCTTGTCATTCTTGGTCAGGGTGATGCTTTCCAGGTCGCTCAACTTGGTGTGCAGGTTGTTCAACTGGCCATCTGGATTGAGTTCGAATTCGAGCTTCTGGCCGCGCTGCAGTTGAGTGAACTGCTTGGCTTGCTTGTCGCTGGCCAGGATTTCGTGGACCGATGTCGAAGGCAGGCCCACTTTTTCAAAGAGCGTAGAGAGGGTGTCGCCTTTAGCGACAATCACTTCGCGATGGTCCGGTCCTTTCTTTTCCTCGACCGCAGGAGCAACGGCCTGAGCGGTCTCGGGGGCGTCGTCGGCGTTGTTTTCAATCTGCGCAAAAGGGGAGGCTGCCGGTTCGTTTGTGGCTTGGACGGCTTCGGCAGCGTCTTGTTCTTGTGTCAGTTGTTCGGCAGGGCTTTCCAGTTCAAGGCTCAGCGTCGTCTTTTTGGCTTCCACGTCACTGGAGGGGAACACCAGGAGCGCCAGGCTAAGGAGGGCGGCGATACCACTTGCGGCAAGCAGGTGGGTCTTCGGGTAAAGCGGTGGCGCTTTAGACGGTTCGGTGGTCATAGGTAATTTGACTTTTGAAAAGATGAATTGGAAAAGATGAATGACATGATGAAGATGAAATAACTGTATAAAATATAACCAAATCCCCTTCGAAGCAAGCCCGCGGACGCTCTGTCCGTGGATTGGCGTCCGCGTGCCGGGCAAGCCTTGTATTTGGTGCGCGATATTGTATGGTTGGGGCCCTTTGAATCTGAGCCTTGCGGGTCTGTTATGAAGTCGGTTGAAGAGCAGCTAGCGCTGATCAAACGTGGTGCGGAAGAACTGTTGGTCGAGTCCGAGCTGATCGAAAAACTCAAGCGTGGGCAGCCGCTGCGTATCAAGGCCGGTTTCGACCCGACGGCGCCCGATCTGCACCTGGGGCATACCGTACTTATTAATAAGCTGCGCCAGTTCCAGGACCTGGGGCACCAGGTCATCTTCCTGATCGGTGACTTCACCGGGATGATTGGTGATCCGAGTGGCAAGAGTGCGACTCGTCCACCGCTGACTCGTGAGCAGGTTCTCGAGAATGCCGAGACCTACAAGGCGCAGGTTTTCAAGATTCTTGATCCGGCCAAGACCGAGGTGGCGTTCAACTCCACTTGGATGGATAAGATGGGGCCGGCGGACTTCATTCGCCTGACCTCCCAGTACACCGTGGCTCGTATGCTCGAGCGCGATGACTTCGATAAGCGCTACACCACCAATCAGCCCATCGCTATCCATGAATTCCTCTATCCGCTGGTGCAGGGGTACGACTCGGTCGCATTGCGGGCCGACGTCGAGTTGGGCGGTACGGATCAGAAGTTCAACCTGCTAATGGGACGTGAACTGCAGCGTGGTTATGGTCAGGAAGCTCAATGCATCTTGACCATGCCGTTGCTGGAAGGGCTGGATGGCGTGAAGAAGATGTCCAAGTCGCTGGGCAACTACGTCGGTATCCAGGAAGCGCCGGGCGTTATGTACGGAAAGTTGGTTTCCATTCCGGATGCTTTGATGTGGCGTTACTTCGAGCTGCTGAGTTTCCGCTCCATGGATGAGATCAACGCTTTCCGTGCCGATGTCGAGGCGGGGGCCAATCCGCGGGACATCAAGATCAAGCTGGCCGAGGAAATCGTTGCTCGTTTCCACGGTGAAGAAGCGGCGGCCAACGCCCATCGTGCGGCCGGTAACCGCATGAAGGATGGCGAGTTGCCGGATGATCTGCCGGAGATCGAACTGGCTGCGGCTGAAGATATGCCGATTGCGGCTGTTCTTAATAAGGCTGGCTTGGTCAAGAACGCCGCTGTGGCGCGTGATCTCCTGGGTTCGGGTGGCGTGCGTATCGATGGTGAGGTGGTTGATCGCGCCTTCCTATATAAGCTGGGCGCTACTCACGTATGTCAGGCTGGTAAGAAGGCTTTTGCGCGTATCACGCTGAAATCCGAATAAAGCTGAAATTAAGTGTTGACGGCAGATTCCAGACGTCTATAATTCGCCCCACTTCCGGCGCAGTCGAAACGAAAAACTCCTTGAGTTTCAATGAGTTAAACGATTTTAGGCAGTGCAGGGCTTCAGTTCATCGAAGTCCGGAAGCCGTGGATAAGGCGCGGTAGTTTGGCTTTATCAACGGTTCGATCCTCCCGGTCGAAAGCGGTGAAAAAGAGGTGTTGACGGCAGCGAACAACGCTGTAGAATTCGCCTCCCGCTAACGAGAGATCGAAAGCGCAAGTGGTTGAAGTTGTTAGTGTTTTCCACGGGAAACTTTGAAAAACTTCTTAAATAACCGCTTGACAGTAACGCCAGGCGCTGTAGAATGCGCGCCTCGGTTGAGACGAAAGAATCAACCACCGCTCTTTAACAACTGAATCAAGCAATTCGTGTGGGTGCTTGTGGAGTCAGACTGCTAGTCAACAGATTATCAGCATCACAAGTTACTCCGCGAGAAATCAAAGATGTAACCAACGATTGCTGAGCCAAGTTTAGGGTTTTCTCAAAACCCAAAGATGTTTGAACTGAAGAGTTTGATCATGGCTCAGATTGAACGCTGGCGGCAGGCCTAACACATGCAAGTCGAGCGGTAGAGAGGTGCTTGCACCTCTTGAGAGCGGCGGACGGGTGAGTAATGCCTAGGAATCTGCCTGGTAGTGGGGGATAACGTTCGGAAACGAACGCTAATACCGCATACGTCCTACGGGAGAAAGCAGGGGACCTTCGGGCCTTGCGCTATCAGATGAGCCTAGGTCGGATTAGCTAGTTGGTGAGGTAATGGCTCACCAAGGCGACGATCCGTAACTGGTCTGAGAGGATGATCAGTCACACTGGAACTGAGACACGGTCCAGACTCCTACGGGAGGCAGCAGTGGGGAATATTGGACAATGGGCGAAAGCCTGATCCAGCCATGCCGCGTGTGTGAAGAAGGTCTTCGGATTGTAAAGCACTTTAAGTTGGGAGGAAGGGTTGTAGATTAATACTCTGCAATTTTGACGTTACCGACAGAATAAGCACCGGCTAACTCTGTGCCAGCAGCCGCGGTAATACAGAGGGTGCAAGCGTTAATCGGAATTACTGGGCGTAAAGCGCGCGTAGGTGGTTCGTTAAGTTGGATGTGAAAGCCCCGGGCTCAACCTGGGAACTGCATTCAAAACTGTCGAGCTAGAGTATGGTAGAGGGTGGTGGAATTTCCTGTGTAGCGGTGAAATGCGTAGATATAGGAAGGAACACCAGTGGCGAAGGCGACCACCTGGACTGATACTGACACTGAGGTGCGAAAGCGTGGGGAGCAAACAGGATTAGATACCCTGGTAGTCCACGCCGTAAACGATGTCAACTAGCCGTTGGGAGCCTTGAGCTCTTAGTGGCGCAGCTAACGCATTAAGTTGACCGCCTGGGGAGTACGGCCGCAAGGTTAAAACTCAAATGAATTGACGGGGGCCCGCACAAGCGGTGGAGCATGTGGTTTAATTCGAAGCAACGCGAAGAACCTTACCAGGCCTTGACATCCAATGAACTTTCCAGAGATGGATTGGTGCCTTCGGGAGCATTGAGACAGGTGCTGCATGGCTGTCGTCAGCTCGTGTCGTGAGATGTTGGGTTAAGTCCCGTAACGAGCGCAACCCTTGTCCTTAGTTACCAGCACGTTATGGTGGGCACTCTAAGGAGACTGCCGGTGACAAACCGGAGGAAGGTGGGGATGACGTCAAGTCATCATGGCCCTTACGGCCTGGGCTACACACGTGCTACAATGGTCGGTACAGAGGGTTGCCAAGCCGCGAGGTGGAGCTAATCCCATAAAACCGATCGTAGTCCGGATCGCAGTCTGCAACTCGACTGCGTGAAGTCGGAATCGCTAGTAATCGCGAATCAGAATGTCGCGGTGAATACGTTCCCGGGCCTTGTACACACCGCCCGTCACACCATGGGAGTGGGTTGCACCAGAAGTAGCTAGTCTAACCTTCGGGGGGACGGTTACCACGGTGTGATTCATGACTGGGGTGAAGTCGTAACAAGGTAGCCGTAGGGGAACCTGCGGCTGGATCACCTCCTTAATCGACGACAGCAGCGGCTTCATGAGCTCCCACACGAATTGCTTGATTCATTGAAGAAGACGATTAGAAGCAGCTTTAAGCTCCAAGCTGATAGCGCACGCTAACAGTTACAAGCTCGAAATTGGGTCTGTAGCTCAGTTGGTTAGAGCGCACCCCTGATAAGGGTGAGGTCGGCAGTTCGAATCTGCCCAGACCCACCAATTTTGTGTGGGAAACGCCTGTAGAAATACGGGGCCATAGCTCAGCTGGGAGAGCGCCTGCCTTGCACGCAGGAGGTCAGCGGTTCGATCCCGCTTGGCTCCACCACTACTGCTTCTGAGACTGAAAGCTTAGAAATGAGCATTCCATCGACGTGATGGTGAATGTTGATTTCTGGTCTTTTGACTGGATCGTTCTTTAAAAATTTGGGTATGTGATAGAAAGATAGACTGAACGTTACTTTCACTGGTAACGGATCAGGCTAAGGTAAAATTTGTGAGCGTTCTTAATTGAGCATGCAAATTTTCGGCGAATGTCGTCTTCACAGTATAACCAGATTGCTTGGGGTTATATGGTCAAGTGAAGAAGCGCATACGGTGGATGCCTTGGCAGTCAGAGGCGATGAAAGACGTGGTAGCCTGCGAAAAGCTTCGGGGAGTCGGCAAACAGACTGTGATCCGGAGATGTCTGAATGGGGGAACCCAGCCATCATAAGATGGTTATCTTGCACTGAATACATAGGTGCAAGAGGCGAACCAGGGGAACTGAAACATCTAAGTACCCTGAGGAAAAGAAATCAACCGAGATTCCCTTAGTAGTGGCGAGCGAACGGGGACTAGCCCTTAAGCTTCTTTGATTTTAGCGGAACGCTCTGGAAAGTGCGGCCATAGTGGGTGATAGCCCTGTACGCGAAAGGATCTTAGAAGTGAAATCGAGTAGGACGGAGCACGAGAAACTTTGTCTGAATATGGGGGGACCATCCTCCAAGGCTAAATACTACTGACTGACCGATAGTGAACTAGTACCGTGAGGGAAAGGCGAAAAGAACCCCGGAGAGGGGAGTGAAATAGATCCTGAAACCGTATGCGTACAAGCAGTGGGAGCAGACTTTGTTCTGTGACTGCGTACCTTTTGTATAATGGGTCAGCGACTTATTTTCAGTGGCGAGCTTAACCGAATAGGGGAGGCGTAGCGAAAGCGAGTCTTAATAGGGCGTCTAGTCGCTGGGAATAGACCCGAAACCGGGCGATCTATCCATGGGCAGGTTGAAGGTTAGGTAACACTGACTGGAGGACCGAACCGACTACCGTTGAAAAGTTAGCGGATGACCTGTGGATCGGAGTGAAAGGCTAATCAAGCTCGGAGATAGCTGGTTCTCCTCGAAAGCTATTTAGGTAGCGCCTCATGTATCACTGTAGGGGGTAGAGCACTGTTTCGGCTAGGGGGTCATCCCGACTTACCAAACCGATGCAAACTCCGAATACCTACAAGTGCCGAGCATGGGAGACACACGGCGGGTGCTAACGTCCGTCGTGAAAAGGGAAACAACCCAGACCGTCAGCTAAGGTCCCAAAGTTATGGTTAAGTGGGAAACGATGTGGGAAGGCTTAGACAGCTAGGAGGTTGGCTTAGAAGCAGCCACCCTTTAAAGAAAGCGTAATAGCTCACTAGTCGAGTCGGCCTGCGCGGAAGATGTAACGGGGCTCAAACCATACACCGAAGCTACGGGTATCACGTAAGTGATGCGGTAGAGGAGCGTTCTGTAAGCCTGTGAAGGTGAGTTGAGAAGCTTGCTGGAGGTATCAGAAGTGCGAATGCTGACATGAGTAACGACAATGGGTGTGAAAAACACCCACGCCGAAAGACCAAGGTTTCCTGCGCAACGTTAATCGACGCAGGGTTAGTCGGTCCCTAAGGCGAGGCTGAAAAGCGTAGTCGATGGAAAACAGGTTAATATTCCTGTACTTCTGGTTATTGCGATGGAGGGACGGAGAAGGCTAGGCCAGCTTGGCGTTGGTTGTCCAAGTTTAAGGTGGTAGGCTGAAATCTTAGGTAAATCCGGGGTTTCAAGGCCGAGAGCTGATGACGAGTTACCCTTTGGGTGACGAAGTGGTTGATGCCATGCTTCCAAGAAAAGCTTCTAAGCTTCAGGTAACCAGGAACCGTACCCCAAACCGACACAGGTGGTTGGGTAGAGAATACCAAGGCGCTTGAGAGAACTCGGGTGAAGGAACTAGGCAAAATGGCACCGTAACTTCGGGAGAAGGTGCGCCGGTGAGGGTGAAGCACTTGCTGCGTAAGCCCACGCCGGTCGAAGATACCAGGCCGCTGCGACTGTTTATTAAAAACACAGCACTCTGCAAACACGAAAGTGGACGTATAGGGTGTGACGCCTGCCCGGTGCCGGAAGGTTAATTGATGGGGTTAGCTAACGCGAAGCTCTTGATCGAAGCCCCGGTAAACGGCGGCCGTAACTATAACGGTCCTAAGGTAGCGAAATTCCTTGTCGGGTAAGTTCCGACCTGCACGAATGGCGTAACGATGGCGGCGCTGTCTCCACCCGAGACTCAGTGAAATTGAAATCGCTGTGAAGATGCAGTGTATCCGCGGCTAGACGGAAAGACCCCGTGAACCTTTACTATAGCTTTGCACTGGACTTTGAATTTGCTTGTGTAGGATAGGTGGGAGGCTTTGAAGCGTGGACGCCAGTCTGCGTGGAGCCATCCTTGAAATACCACCCTGGCAACTTTGAGGTTCTAACTCAGGTCCGTTATCCGGATCGAGGACAGTGTATGGTGGGTAGTTTGACTGGGGCGGTCTCCTCCTAAAGAGTAACGGAGGAGTACGAAGGTGCGCTCAGACCGGTCGGAAATCGGTCGTAGAGTATAAAGGCAAAAGCGCGCTTGACTGCGAGACAGACACGTCGAGCAGGTACGAAAGTAGGTCTTAGTGATCCGGTGGTTCTGTATGGAAGGGCCATCGCTCAACGGATAAAAGGTACTCCGGGGATAACAGGCTGATACCGCCCAAGAGTTCATATCGACGGCGGTGTTTGGCACCTCGATGTCGGCTCATCACATCCTGGGGCTGAAGCCGGTCCCAAGGGTATGGCTGTTCGCCATTTAAAGTGGTACGCGAGCTGGGTTTAGAACGTCGTGAGACAGTTCGGTCCCTATCTGCCGTGGACGTTTGAGATTTGAGAGGGGCTGCTCCTAGTACGAGAGGACCGGAGTGGACGAACCTCTGGTGTTCCGGTTGTCACGCCAGTGGCATTGCCGGGTAGCTATGTTCGGAAAAGATAACCGCTGAAAGCATCTAAGCGGGAAACTTGCCTCAAGATGAGATCTCACTGGAGCCTTGAGCTCCCTGAAGGGCCGTCGAAGACTACGACGTTGATAGGCAGGGTGTGTAAGCGCTGTGAGGCGTTGAGCTAACCTGTACTAATTGCCCGTGAGGCTTGACCATATAACACCCAAGCAATTTGCGCTTAGAAAGCCAGATTGCGGTGTGGTGAAGACGAAACGAACCGAAAGTTTGCGGCTCACACCCGATCACATACCCGATTCGCTGGAGCGCTGAAAAGCGCGCTGGCTCAAGAATTTCTTGACGACCATAGAGCATTGGAACCACCTGATCCCATCCCGAACTCAGCAGTGAAACGATGCATCGCCGATGGTAGTGTGGGGTTTCCCCATGTGAGAGTAGGTCATCGTCAAGATTAAATTCCGAAACCCCAATTGCGAAAGCAGTTGGGGTTTTGTTTTGCCCGCAGGAAAGTCATTTTGTGTTTCTATGCAACCGTCTTGCGCATGGCTATCATGCGGGCCTCATTGTCAGGGCGCAGTCCGCATGCTCACGTTGCTAAAACTTCTCAAGGACGGTCGCTTTCATTCGGGTCAGGCGCTGGGTGCTGCGCTGGGTATCAGTCGTAGTGCTGTCTGGAAGCAACTACAGCACTTGGAGGCAGACTTGGGTCTATCGGTTCATAAGGTCCGAGGTAAGGGGTACCAGTTGGCCAAGCCGCTGTTGCTTCTGGATGTGGCGCAAATCTGTGCAAATGGCCTCTGTGAGTGGCCTGTTCATGTATTCGATTCCATCGACTCCACCAACGCCGAGGCGTTGCGTTCCATCGAGCGTGGTGTCCAGGCGCCGTTCCTGGTTCTGGCTGAGAGGCAGATAGCCGGGCGCGGTCGTCGCGGTCGCAAGTGGGTCAGTCCGTTTGCAGACAATCTCTATCACAGCCTGGTGTTGCGCATTGACGGTGGCATGCGCCAGATAGAAGGGCTGAGCCTCGTTGTAGGGCTTGCTGTCATGCATGCGCTGCGCGACATGGGAATTGCGGAAGCGGCATTGAAATGGCCCAACGACGTCCTGGTGGGTGACAAGAAGATCGCTGGCATCCTGCTTGAGTTGGTGGGAGATCCGGCGGATGTTTGTCATGTGGTTCTGGGTGTAGGCATTAACGTGAATATGCGCTCGACTGACGAGGTCGATCAGCAGTGGACATCCATGAGTCTTGAGTCGGGTCGAGATTTTGATCGCAATGAGCTTGTGGCTCGCTTGGGTGCGAAGCTTCAGCAATATCTGGCGCTTCATCACGAGGCGGGGTTTGCTGCGATCCAGTCGGAGTGGGAGAGGTTTCACTTGTGGCAGGGGCGGGCTGTGTCGCTAATCGCTGGAGTCAATCGAATCGACGGCGTTGTCATGGGGATCGATCACCAAGGTGCGCTGCGTTTGAAGGTGGATGGTGTGGAAAAAACATTTAGCGGCGGTGAGCTCAGCTTGAGGTTGCGTGATGATTCTTGAGCTCGATTGCGGCAATAGCTTTATCAAGTGGCGTGTACTTCGCTCTGATGCGGTAACGCCTATTGAAGGAGGTGTTGTCAGCTCTGATGGCGATCTGTTGGTGAGCCTGAAGGATGCCGAAAAATTCCAGTTGAAGAAGTGCCGGCTGGTGAGTGTTCGGACGCCGGAAGAAACTGACTCGCTGGTTGCCATGTTAGTTGATGCATTTGGCGTGTCCGTGGTTCGTGCCGTACCCACTCGCGAGATGGCGGGCGTGCGAAACGGCTATGAAGACTTTGAACGGTTGGGGCTGGATCGATGGCTAGCCCTTCTCGGCGGATACCATCTTGCTGCAGGTGCATGCCTGGTGCTTGATTTCGGTACGGCGATCACCGCCGATTTCGTGGCGGCAGATGGTGAGCACCTCGGAGGGTTTATCTGTCCTGGTATGCCGTTGATGCGTAACCAATTGCGCACCCATACTCGGCGAATTCGCTACGACGATACTGCCGCTGAGCGGGCCCACGAGAGCCTCGCTCCTGGTCGCACGACCGTCGAGGCTGTGGAGCGTGGTTGTTTGCTGATGCTCAGGGGCTTCGTCCTGACTCAGCTTGAGCTCGCGCGGCAATATTGGGGGCAGGACTTCGTGGTGTTCCTCACCGGAGGCGATGCCAGTCTTGTTTCCGGCGTTGTCCCTGGTGCCAGAGTGGTGCCTGACTTGGTTTTTGTCGGGCTGGCGATGGCCTGTCCTTTATCTTGAGGTTTCTATGCGCTGGCTGTTTCTGTTATTGCTGGTTTTGAATGTCTTTTATTACGTTTGGCACCAGCAAGAGGCGCCCCTCCGAGCCAAGGATGTCACTCCGCTGAGTTTGTATCGTGGCTCCCAGCAAGATATTCATCTCTTGAGCGAAACAGCAGATGCGCTTGCCCGGCGCGACTCTACAAGCGCTGAGGCGCAAAAAACTTCGTGCGTCTACCTGGGTGGTTTGGCGCGTCCGGAAATGGCCAGGCAATTGGAGCAGCGCCTGGCGGCATCGGGTGTCGTAGCTCGCCCCGTGACATTGGGCGTGCAAAACTCATCTGAGAATGCTGGTTTCTGGGTTCAGGTTTCGCCAGACAGCGGTGCGAAGGTGAATGAAACCCTGGTTCAAAACCTTTCTAAAGAATTCAATGAGTTAAAACATAAAATAATGCCTTGTGAGGGGGTTGCACCTGCTGGGTAGTTTGCATAGAATGGCGCCCGCTTCGCAGTGAAGACCTTTACCGGTTGGCACGTCGAAGCGTAGTCAACGCAGCTAACCTCAGGTTTTTAATGAGAAAATGCTTGACAGAAGGCTGGCATGATATAGAATGCCGGCTCGCTTAGGAGGGGTTCCCGAGCGGCCAAAGGGATCAGACTGTAAATCTGACGTCTACGACTTCGAAGGTTCGAATCCTTCCCCCTCCACCAGTTTCTAGCGTGAGCTGCAGGCTCCGCGGGTATAGTTTAGTGGTAGAACCTCAGCCTTCCAAGCTGATGATGCGGGTTCGATTCCCGCTACCCGCTCCAAACTTGCAGGTCGTGCAAAGTGTTTCGCTCTTGTAGCTCAGTTGGTAGAGCACACCCTTGGTAAGGGTGAGGTCAGCGGTTCAAATCCGCTCAAGAGCTCCATATAACAAGGCAGATATGAAAATATCTGCCTTTGTTTTAATGGCTTGTGTGACTCGCTAAATTTCTTCTCCTAAGGGTGATTTCGATGGCTAAGGAAAAGTTCGAACGTAATAAGCCGCACGTCAACGTGGGTACCATTGGTCACGTCGACCACGGTAAAACCACTCTGACCGCTGCTCTGACCCGTGTCTGCTCCGAAGTTTTCGGTTCGGCCAAGGTTGACTTCGACAAGATCGACAGCGCCCCGGAAGAGAAAGCTCGCGGTATCACCATCAACACCGCTCACGTTGAATACGATTCGTCCGTGCGTCACTACGCACACGTTGACTGCCCAGGTCACGCCGACTACGTAAAAAACATGATCACCGGTGCTGCCCAGATGGACGGCGCGATCCTGGTTTGCTCGGCTGCCGATGGTCCGATGCCACAAACCCGTGAGCACATCCTGCTGTCCCGTCAGGTAGGCGTTCCGTACATCGTTGTCTTCCTGAACAAGGCTGACATGGTTGACGACGCTGAGCTGCTGGAACTGGTTGAGATGGAAGTGCGCGACCTGCTGAGCACTTACGACTTCCCAGGTGATGACACTCCAATCATCATTGGTTCGGCTCTGATGGCCCTGAACGGCCAAGACGACAACGAAATGGGCACCAGCGCTGTGAAGAAGCTGGTTGAAACTCTGGACAGCTACATCCCAGAGCCAGAGCGTGCTATCGACAAGCCGTTCCTGATGCCAATCGAAGACGTCTTCTCGATCTCCGGTCGCGGTACTGTTGTGACTGGTCGTGTTGAGCGTGGCATCGTCCGCATCCAGGAAGAAGTTGAGATCGTCGGTCTGCGCGACACTCAGAAAACTACCTGCACCGGCGTTGAAATGTTCCGCAAGCTGCTCGACGAAGGTCGTGCTGGCGAGAACTGCGGTGTGCTGCTGCGCGGCACCAAGCGTGACGACGTTGAGCGTGGCCAGGTTCTGGTCAAGCCAGGCACCGTCAAGCCGCACACCAAGTTCACCGCAGAAGTTTACGTTCTGAGCAAGGAAGAAGGCGGTCGTCATACTCCGTTCTTCAAAGGCTACCGTCCACAGTTCTACTTCCGTACAACTGACGTGACTGGTAACTGCGAGCTGCCAGAAGGCGTTGAAATGGTAATGCCAGGTGACAACATCCAGATGACTGTCACTCTGATCAAGACTATCGCGATGGAAGACGGTCTGCGTTTCGCTATCCGTGAAGGCGGTCGTACCGTCGGCGCTGGCGTCGTAGCCAAAGTCATCGAGTAAACAGTTGTAATGTCTTTTTCGGGCCGGCATAATGGTCGGCCTGATTTTGTTTTAGGTCAGTAGCTCAATTGGCAGAGCGACGGTCTCCAAAACCGTAGGTTGGGGGTTCGATTCCCTCCTGACCTGCCAGATTCACTCGGTGTGTCTGGCTTTCTTTTCACAGGATCTGATAGATGACTCCTAAAGCTGAAGCTCAAGGCTCTCGCTTCGATCTGCTTAAGTGGCTAGTGGTAGTCGCTTTGGTGGTTGTTGGCGTTGTTGGCAATCAGTATTACTCTGCTTCGCCGATCCTGTACCGCGTACTTGCATTGCTCGCCATTGCTGCCGTTGCTGCCTTCGTTGGTCTGCAGACAGCCAAGGGCAAGTCTTTCTTTGTACTCGCTAAGGAAGCTCGCACCGAGATTCGTAAAGTCGTATGGCCGACTCGCCAAGAGACCACGCAGACCACGCTGATTGTCGTGGCTGTTGTCCTGGTCATGGCGTTGCTGTTGTGGGGTCTTGATTCCCTGCTCGGTTGGCTTGTTTCCTTGATTGTTGGCTAAGGGTGTCCCGTGGCTAAGCGTTGGTACGTTGTGCATGCTTACTCGGGTTACGAGAAGCATGTCATGCGCTCGCTGATTGAGCGCGTAAAGCTGGCTGGCATGGAAGACGGCTTTGGCGAGATTCTGGTCCCCACTGAAGAAGTGGTTGAGATGCGTAATGGCCAGAAGCGCAAAAGTGAACGCAAGTTCTTTCCAGGCTACGTGCTGGTACAGATGGATATGAACGAAGGGACTTGGCACTTGGTCAAGGATACCCCTCGGGTGATGGGTTTCATTGGCGGTACCGCTGATAAGCCTGCGCCAATTACTGACAAAGAGGCAGAAGCCATTCTGCGTCGTGTTGCTGATGGTAGCGACAAGCCTAAGCCGAAAACGCTGTTTGAGCCGGGTGAAGTGGTTCGCGTCACCGACGGTCCATTCGCCGACTTTAACGGTACGGTTGAAGAAGTTAACTACGAAAAGAGCCGGATCCAAGTGGCAGTGCTCATTTTCGGACGCTCTACTCCGGTAGAGCTCGAGTTCAGTCAGGTCGAAAAGGTCTGATTGAGCAGGCATCCCAACCCCGCAGCCCTAGGCTGTGGGGTTTTGTCGTCACTGGGATAAACGCGCAAGTAACCGGGGAGCCTTTCGAGGCGTTCGAACCCGTAATTGGAGTGCCTCATGGCCAAGAAGATTACCGCTTACATCAAGCTGCAAGTGAAGGCCGCTCAGGCTAACCCAAGCCCACCTGTTGGTCCTGCTCTGGGTCAGCACGGCGTGAACATCATGGAATTCTGCAAGGCTTTCAACGCCCGTACTCAGGGTCTTGAGCCAGGTCTGCCGACTCCAGTGATCATCACTGTCTACAGCGACCGTAGCTTCACTTTCGAAACAAAAAGCACCCCTGCTTCGGTTCTGCTGAAGAAGGCTGCAGGTTTGACCAGCGGTTCCGCTCGTCCAAACACCGTTAAGGTTGGCACCGTTACCCGTGCTCAGCTGGAAGAAATCGCGAAAACCAAAAACGCGGATCTGACTGCAGCTGATATGGATGCAGCCGTGCGTACTATCGCCGGTTCTGCTCGTAGCATGGGCCTTAACGTGGAGGGTGTGTAATGGCTAAGCTGACCAAGCGTCAAAAGGCTATCGCCGGCAAAATCGAAGCAGGCAAGGCCTACAACTTTGTAGACGCCGCCGCTCTGCTGGCTGAGCTGTCGACTGTCAAGTTCAGCGAGTCGTTCGACGTTGCTGTAAACCTGGGCGTTGACCCACGTAAATCCGACCAGGTCGTTCGTAGCGCTACCGTGCTGCCACACGGCACTGGCAAGACCGTTCGTGTTGCCGTGTTCACCCAGGGTCCAGCGGCTGAAGCTGCTCTGGCTGCTGGCGCTGACCGCGTAGGCATGGACGATCTGGCTGCTGAAATGAAGGGCGGCGACCTGAACTACGACGTAGTGATCGCATCCCCGGATGCCATGCGCGTTGTGGGTCAGTTGGGTCAGATCCTCGGTCCACGTGGTCTGATGCCTAACCCTAAAGTCGGCACCGTAACACCAGACGTAGCTACCGCGGTCAAGAACGCCAAGGCTGGTCAGGTTCGTTATCGCACCGACAAAAACGGCATCATCCACACTTCCGTTGGCAAGATCGGCTTCGACGCCGTCAAGCTGAAGGAAAACGTTGAAGCCCTGATCGCTGATCTGAAGCGTATCAAGCCAGCTTCCTCGAAAGGTATCTACGTCAAGCGCGTTACCCTGAGCACCACCATGGGCCCAGGTCTGGTCATCGATCAGAGCTCGCTCGACGCGTAAGACTTAAGGTTGGCGCAAGCAATTGCGTCAATCGAAAAATTGGGGTCCCTGCCTGGCGGGGGCTGTCCAAGACCGTAGGCGACGCAAGTCTTAAACCACAAGCCTACGCAGATGGTGCTCCCGGTTCCTTACCGAATCAGACACCAAAACGACATTCGGTTCCGACCGAATGAAACGGTAACAAGCAGGAGTTAAACCCGTGGCAATTAAACTCGAAGACAAGAAGGCCATCGTCGCTGAAGTCAACGAGGCTGCCAAAGCTGCTCTGTCCGCTGTCGTGGCTGATGCCCGTGGCGTAACAGTAGGCGCAATGACCGGACTCCGTAAAGAGGCTCGTGAAGCTGGCGTTTACGTACGTGTTGTACGTAACACCCTGCTCAAGCGCGCTGTTGCTGACACTGAATACAGTGTTCTCAACGACGTGTTCACCGGCCCGACCTTGATCGCGTTCTCCACCCAACATCCTGGCGCTGCTGCCCGTTTGTTCAAGGAATTCGCCAAAGGTCAGGACAAGTTCGAGATTAAGGCAGCTGCGTTCGAGGGCAAGTTCCTCGCAGCTAACCAGATCGACGTACTGGCAACTCTGCCGACCCGTGACGAAGCAATTTCTCAGCTGATGAGCGTGATTCAAGGCGCAACCAGCAAATTGGCTCGTACTCTGGCGGCATTGCGCGACCAGAAAGAAGCTGCCGCAGCCTAAGGCTCGACACTCCTTTCCGCGTTTTTTGTTTATTTCGATGGTCGCGTAGGCCGTCCCCCAATCCAGGAATTTAGATTCATGTCTATCTCTCAAAACGATATCCTCGAAGCCGTTGGCAACATGTCCGTAATGGAAGTTGTTGAGCTGATCAAAGCTTTCGAAGAAAAATTCGGCGTTACCGCTGCTGCTGCTTCTGCCGGCCCAGCTGTTGCTGTTGCTGCTGCTGAAGAGCAAACCGAGTTCAACGTTATCCTGACCGCCGCTGGCGAGAAGAAAGTTAACGTGATCAAGGCTGTTCGTGAGCTGACCGGTCTGGGCCTGAAAGAAGCCAAGGAGAAGGTTGACACCGCTCCTCAGGTCATCTCCGAAGGCGTTACCAAAGAAGTTGCTGAAGACGCCAAGAAGAAGCTGGAAGAAGCAGGCGCTGCTGTCGAAATCAAGTAATTTCGACCTTGCGTCTCCAGCCCGAGCGTTAAGCGACAGGCTGATGGCTGGTGGCTCTTGCCACCGGCCTTTTTCCGTTATTGGCAGCCGACTGGGTTGGTGCTGGTAACGAGCTGTAACCACCCGATGTGGTGGCGCAAACCATGGGGTTTGCACGATTTTCTGGCTGCTCCCGTCGGGAGAGGCCAAACAAGCAGGTGACCAAGCTGGGGAACGCTGATGGCTTACTCATATACTGAGAAAAAACGTATCCGCAAGGACTTTAGCAAGTTGCCGGACGTCATGGATGTGCCGTACCTCCTGGCCATCCAGCTGGATTCGTATCGTGAATTCTTGCAAGCGGGAGCGACTAAAGATCAGTTCCGCGACGTGGGCCTGCATGCGGCCTTCAAATCCGTTTTCCCGATCATCAGCTACTCCGGCAATGCTGCGCTGGAGTACGTCGGTTATCGCCTGGGCGAACCGGCATTTGATGTCAAAGAATGCGTATTGCGCGGTGTAACTTACGCCGTACCTTTGCGGGTAAAAGTGCGCCTGATCATTTTCGACAAAGAATCGTCGAACAAAGCGATCAAGGACATCAAAGAGCAAGAAGTCTACATGGGTGAAATCCCCCTGATGACTGAGAACGGTACCTTCGTAATCAACGGTACCGAGCGTGTAATCGTTTCCCAGCTGCACCGTTCTCCGGGCGTGTTCTTCGACCACGACCGTGGCAAGACGCACAGCTCCGGCAAACTGCTTTACTCCGCGCGCATCATTCCTTACCGCGGTTCGTGGTTGGACTTCGAGTTCGACCCGAAAGACTGCGTCTTCGTGCGTATCGACCGTCGTCGCAAGCTGCCGGCTTCGGTACTGCTGCGCGCGCTCGGCTATACCACCGAGGAAGTGCTGGACGCGTTCTACACCACCAACGTCTTCCACGTGCAGGGTGAAAACCTCAGCCTGGAACTGGTGCCTCAGCGCCTGCGCGGTGAAATCGCGGTCCTGGACATCCAGGACGACAAAGGCAAGGTTATTGTCGAGCAGGGTCGTCGTATTACCGCTCGCCACATCAACCAGCTGGAAAAAGCCGGGATCAAAGAGCTGCAGGTGCCGATGGACTACGTCCTGGGTCGCACCACGGCGAAGGCCATCGTGCATCCGGCTACTGGCGAAATCATTGCAGAGTGCAACACCGAGCTGTCCGTCGAAATCCTGGCGAAAATCGTCAAGGCTCAGGTCGTTCGTATCGAAACCCTGTACACCAACGATATCGACTGCGGTCCGTTCATCTCTGACACGCTGAAGATCGACTCCACCGGCAACCAGCTGGAAGCCCTGGTCGAGATCTATCGCATGATGCGTCCTGGCGAGCCGCCAACCAAGGATGCAGCCGAGACCCTGTTCAACAACCTGTTCTTCAGCCCTGAGCGCTATGATCTGTCTGCGGTCGGCCGGATGAAGTTCAACCGTCGTATCGGTCGTACCGAGATCGAAGGTTCGGGCGTGCTGAACAAGGATGACATCGTTGCGGTCCTCAAGACCCTGGTCGACATCCGTAACGGCAAAGGCATCGTCGATGACATCGACCACCTGGGTAACCGCCGTGTTCGCTGCGTAGGCGAAATGGCCGAGAACCAGTTCCGCGTTGGCCTGGTGCGTGTAGAGCGTGCGGTCAAGGAACGCCTGTCGATGGCTGAAAGCGAAGGCCTGATGCCGCAAGACCTGATCAACGCCAAGCCAGTGGCTGCGGCGGTGAAGGAGTTCTTCGGTTCGAGCCAGCTGTCCCAGTTCATGGACCAGAACAACCCGCTGTCCGAGATCACCCACAAGCGTCGCGTCTCCGCACTCGGCCCAGGTGGTCTGACCCGTGAGCGCGCAGGCTTCGAAGTTCGTGACGTACACCCGACCCACTACGGTCGTGTATGCCCGATCGAGACGCCGGAAGGTCCGAACATCGGTCTGATCAACTCCCTGGCAGCCTATGCGCGCACCAACCAGTACGGCTTCCTCGAGAGCCCGTACCGTGTGGTGAAAGACGCCCTGGTGACCGACGAGATCGTGTTCCTGTCCGCCATCGAAGAGGCCGATCACGTGATCGCCCAGGCTTCGGCCACGATGAACGACAAGAAAGTCCTGGTCGACGAGCTGGTTGCTGTTCGTCACCTGAACGAGTTCACCGTCAAGGCGCCGGAAGACGTCACCTTGATGGACGTGTCGCCCAAGCAGGTTGTTTCGGTGGCTGCGTCGCTGATCCCGTTCCTCGAGCACGACGACGCCAACCGTGCGTTGATGGGTTCGAACATGCAGCGTCAGGCTGTACCGACCCTGCGTGCCGACAAGCCGCTGGTGGGTACCGGCATGGAACGTAACGTTGCTCGCGACTCCGGCGTTTGCGTCGTGGCTCGTCGTGGCGGTGTGATCGATTCCGTCGATGCCAGCCGTATCGTGGTTCGTGTTGCCGATGACGAAGTTGAAACGGGCGAAGCCGGTGTCGACATCTACAACCTGACCAAATACACCCGCTCCAACCAGAACACCTGCATCAACCAGCGTCCGCTGGTCAGCAAGGGTGATCGGGTTCAGCGCAGCGACATCATGGCTGACGGTCCGTCCACCGACATGGGTGAACTGGCGCTGGGCCAGAACATGCGCATCGCGTTCATGGCGTGGAACGGCTTCAACTTCGAAGACTCCATCTGCCTGTCCGAGCGTGTGGTTCAGGAAGACCGCTTCACCACGATCCACATTCAGGAACTGACCTGTGTGGCTCGTGACACCAAGCTTGGCCCAGAAGAAATCACTGCGGACATCCCGAACGTGGGTGAGGCTGCACTGAACAAGCTGGACGAAGCCGGTATCGTTTATGTAGGTGCCGAAGTCGGCGCAGGCGACATCCTGGTGGGCAAGGTCACTCCGAAAGGCGAGACCCAGCTGACGCCGGAAGAAAAACTGCTGCGTGCCATCTTCGGTGAAAAAGCCAGCGACGTGAAGGACACCTCCCTGCGTGTGCCGACTGGCACCAAGGGTACCGTCATCGACGTACAGGTCTTCACTCGCGACGGCGTCGAGCGTGATGCTCGTGCATTGTCCATCGAGAAGACTCAGCTCGACGAGATCCGCAAGGACCTGAACGAAGAGTTCCGTATCGTTGAAGGGGCGACTTTCGAACGTCTGCGTGCTGCGCTGGTTGGCCACAAGGCCGAAGGCGGCGCCGGCTTGAAGAAAGGTCAGGAAATCACCGACGAAGTCCTCGACGGTCTTGAGCACGGCCAGTGGTTCAAACTGCGCATGGCTGAAGACGCTCTGAACGAGCAGCTCGAGAAGGCGCAGGCCTACATCGTTGATCGCCGCCGTCTGCTGGACGACAAGTTCGAAGACAAGAAGCGCAAACTGCAGCAGGGCGATGACCTGGCTCCAGGCGTGCTGAAAATCGTCAAGGTCTACCTGGCAATCCGTCGTCGCATCCAGCCGGGCGACAAGATGGCCGGTCGTCACGGTAACAAAGGTGTGGTCTCCGTGATCATGCCGGTTGAAGACATGCCGCACGATGCCAATGGCACCCCGGTCGATGTGGTCCTCAACCCGTTGGGCGTACCTTCGCGTATGAACGTTGGTCAGATCCTTGAAACCCACCTGGGCCTCGCGGCCAAGGGCCTGGGTGAGAAGATCAACCGTATGGTCGAAGAGCAGCGCAAGGTCGCGGACCTGCGTAAGTTCCTGCACGAGATCTACAACGAGATCGGCGGTCGCAACGAAGAGCTGGACACCTTCTCCGACCAGGAAATCCTGGACCTGGCGAAGAACCTGCGCGGCGGCGTTCCAATGGCGACTCCGGTGTTCGACGGTGCCAAGGAAAGCGAAATCAAGGCCATGCTGAAACTGGCAGACCTGCCGGAAAGCGGCCAGATGCAGCTGTTCGACGGCCGTACCGGCAACAAGTTCGAGCGTCCGGTTACCGTTGGCTACATGTACATGCTGAAGCTGAACCACTTGGTAGACGACAAGATGCACGCTCGTTCTACCGGTTCTTACAGCCTGGTTACCCAGCAGCCGCTGGGTGGTAAGGCGCAGTTCGGTGGTCAGCGTTTCGGGGAGATGGAGGTCTGGGCGCTGGAAGCGTACGGTGCTGCCTACACTCTGCAAGAAATGCTCACAGTGAAGTCGGACGATGTGAACGGCCGGACCAAGATGTACAAAAACATCGTGGACGGCGATCACCGTATGGAGCCGGGCATGCCCGAGTCCTTCAACGTGTTGATCAAGGAAATTCGTTCCCTCGGCATCGATATCGATCTGGAAACCGAATAACACGTGACGCGAATCGAGAGCGGGGCTGTTTGGCCCGCTCTCTGCTCCGCCAGGAGGAAAGGCCTTGAAAGACCTACTGAATTTGCTGAAAAACCAGGGTCAAGTCGAAGAGTTCGACGCCATCCGTATTGGATTGGCCTCGCCTGAGATGATCCGTTCGTGGTCGTTCGGTGAAGTTAAAAAACCGGAAACCATCAACTACCGTACGTTCAAGCCTGAGCGTGACGGCCTGTTCTGCGCCAAGATCTTTGGCCCGGTCAAGGATTACGAGTGCCTGTGCGGTAAGTACAAGCGCTTGAAACACCGTGGCGTGATCTGCGAGAAGTGCGGCGTTGAAGTTGCGCTGGCCAAGGTTCGTCGTGAGCGCATGGCGCACATCGAACTGGCTTCGCCGGTTGCCCACATCTGGTTCCTGAAATCGCTGCCGTCCCGTATCGGCTTGCTGATGGACATGACCCTGCGTGATATCGAACGTGTTCTCTACTTCGAGAGCTATGTCGTGATCGACCCGGGCATGACCACCCTTGAAAAGGGCCAGTTGCTCAACGACGAGCAATATTTCGAAGCGCTGGAAGAGTTCGGTGACGATTTCGATGCCCGCATGGGTGCCGAAGCTGTCCGTGAACTGCTGCACGCGATCGATCTGGAGCACGAGATTGGCCGTCTGCGTGAAGAAATTCCGCAAACCAACTCCGAAACCAAGATCAAGAAGCTGTCCAAGCGCCTGAAGTTGATGGAAGCCTTCCAGGGTTCCGGCAACCTGCCTGAGTGGATGGTGCTGACCGTTCTGCCGGTTCTGCCGCCAGACCTGCGTCCGCTGGTTCCGCTCGATGGCGGTCGTTTCGCGACTTCCGACCTCAACGATCTGTATCGTCGAGTGATCAACCGTAACAACCGTTTGAAGCGCCTGCTGGATCTGTCCGCTCCTGACATCATCGTGCGCAACGAAAAGCGCATGCTGCAGGAAGCTGTGGATGCCTTGCTGGATAACGGTCGTCGCGGTCGCGCTATCACCGGTTCGAACAAGCGTCCTCTGAAATCCCTGGCCGACATGATCAAGGGTAAGCAAGGTCGTTTCCGTCAGAACCTGCTCGGTAAGCGTGTTGACTACTCCGGCCGTTCGGTAATTACCGTAGGCCCGACCCTGCGTCTGCACCAGTGCGGTCTGCCGAAGAAAATGGCTCTCGAGCTGTTCAAACCGTTCATTTTCGGCAAGCTGGAAATGCGTGGTCTGGCGACCACCATCAAGGCCGCCAAGAAGATGGTCGAGCGCGAGCTGCCAGAGGTCTGGGACGTTCTCGCCGAAGTGATTCGCGAACACCCCGTGCTGCTCAACCGTGCACCGACCCTTCACCGTCTGGGCATCCAGGCGTTTGAACCAGTACTGATCGAAGGTAAGGCTATCCAGCTGCACCCGCTGGTCTGCGCTGCGTACAACGCCGACTTCGACGGTGACCAGATGGCCGTGCACGTACCGCTGACGCTGGAAGCCCAGCTTGAAGCGCGTGCGTTGATGATGTCGACCAACAACATCCTGTCGCCAGCCAACGGTGAGCCAATCATCGTGCCGTCGCAGGACGTTGTATTGGGTCTGTACTACATGACGCGTGAAGCGATCAACGCCAAGGGCGAAGGTCGTGTGTTCGCGGATCTGCAGGAAGTTGACCGTGTGTTCCGTGCCGGCGAAGCCGCACTGCATGCCAAGGTCAAGGTGCGGATCAACGAAACCGTGAACGATCGCGATGGCAACAGCGTGACCAACACCCGTATCGTCGACACCACCGTCGGCCGTGCGCTGTTGTTCCAGGTTGTGCCAAAAGGCCTGTCGTTCGATGTCGTCAACCTGCCGATGAAGAAAAAGGCGATCTCCAAGCTGATCAACCAGTGCTACCGCGTGGTTGGCTTGAAGGAAACCGTGATCTTCGCTGACCAGTTGATGTACACCGGTTTTGCCTATTCGACCATTTCCGGCGTTTCCATCGGTGTTAACGACTTCGTTATCCCGGATGAAAAAGCCCGCATCATCGGTACCGCTACCGAGGAAGTGAAAGAGATCGAAAGCCAGTATGCTTCCGGCCTGGTAACCCAGGGCGAGAAGTACAACAAGGTGATCGACCTCTGGTCCAAGGCGAACGATGAAGTTTCCAAGGCGATGATGGCCAACCTCTCGAAAGAGAAAGTCATCGACCGTCATGGCGACGAAGTCGAGCAGGAATCCTTCAACTCGATGTACATGATGGCCGACTCGGGCGCACGGGGTTCTGCTGCGCAGATCCGTCAGCTCGCCGGTATGCGTGGCCTGATGGCCAAGCCGGACGGCTCCATCATCGAGACCCCGATCACCGCGAACTTCCGTGAAGGCCTGAGCGTACTCCAGTACTTCATCTCCACGCACGGTGCTCGTAAGGGGCTTGCGGATACCGCGTTGAAAACGGCGAACTCCGGTTACCTGACACGTCGTCTGGTAGACGTAGCGCAAGACCTGGTGGTGACCGAGATCGATTGCGGCACCGAACATGGCCTGGTCATGACTCCGCACATCGAAGGCGGCGACGTGGTCGAGCCGTTGGGTGAGCGCGTATTGGGTCGTGTCATCGCCCGTGACGTATTCAAGCCAGGTACCGAGGACGTCATCGTTCCTGCCGGCACCCTGGTAGACGAGAAGTGGGTAGAGTTCATCGAGCTGAACAGCATCGATGAAGTGATCGTGCGTTCGCCGATCAGCTGCGAAACCCGCTACGGCATTTGCGCCAAGTGCTACGGCCGCGACCTGGCTCGTGGTCACCAGGTGAACATCGGTGAATCGGTCGGCGTTATCGCGGCCCAGTCCATCGGTGAGCCGGGTACCCAGCTGACTATGCGTACGTTCCACATCGGTGGTGCGGCCAGCCGGACCTCCGCGGCCGACAGCGTACAGGTGAAGAATGGCGGTACTGTCCGCCTGCACAACCTCAAGCACGTTGAGCGTGTGGACGGTCACCTGGTTGCCGTGTCCCGTTCCGGTGAACTGGCGATTGCCGACGACTTCGGTCGTGAGCGCGAGCGCTACAAGCTGCCGTATGGTGCGGTGATTTCGGTCAAGGAAGGTGACAAGGTCGACGCTGGCGCCATTGTGGCCAAGTGGGATCCGCACACTCACCCGATCGTTACCGAAATGAAAGGTACCGTGACCTACGTGGGCATGGAAGAAGGCATCACGATCAAACGTCAGACCGACGAATTGACCGGTATGACCAACATCGAAGTGCTCGATCCGAAAGATCGTCCAGCTGCTGGCAAGGACATCCGTCCTGCCGTGAAGATGGTCGACGACAACGGCAAGGATCTGTTGCTGCCAGGCACTGACGTTATCGCTCAGTACTTCCTGCCAGCCAACGCCCTGGTCGGTGTTGCGGACGGTGCGCGGATCGCGATCGGTGATGTTATCGCCCGTATCCCGCAGGAAACTTCGAAGACCCGCGACATCACCGGTGGTCTGCCGCGTGTTGCCGACTTGTTCGAAGCCCGTCGTCCGAAGGAAGCCTCGATCCTGGCTGAAGTCAGCGGCACCATCGCGTTCGGTAAGGAAACCAAGGGCAAGCGCCGTCTGGTCATTACCCCGAACGACGGTAGCGATCCGTACGAAGAGCTGATTCCGAAGTGGCGTCACCTGAACGTCTTCGAAGGCGAACAGGTCAACCGCGGCGAAGTAATCTCCGACGGTCCGAGCGATCCACACGACATCCTGCGTCTGCTGGGTGTGAGTGCGCTGGCCAAGTACATCGTGAACGAGATCCAGGACGTTTATCGCCTGCAAGGCGTGAAGATCAACGACAAGCACATCGAGACCATCTTGCGTCAGATGCTGCGTAAAGTTGAGATCTCCGAGTCCGGCGATTCCAGCTTCATCAAGGGTGACCAGATGGAACTGACTCACGTACTGGTAGAGAACGAGCGTCTGAGCACGGAAGACAAGTTTGTCGCCAAGTTCACCCGCGTTCTGTTGGGTATCACCAAGGCGTCGTTGTCCACCGAATCGTTCATCTCGGCGGCTTCCTTCCAGGAAACCACTCGCGTACTGACCGAAGCGGCGGTAACCGGCAAGCGCGATTACCTGCGCGGCCTGAAAGAAAACGTGGTCGTGGGTCGTCTGATCCCGGCCGGTACCGGTTTGGCCTATCACAGCGAGCGTAAGCGTCGCCGTGATGCAGACAAGCCGTTGCGCGTAAGCGCCAGTGAAGTGGAAGCTGCACTGACCGAAGCGCTGAACTCGAGCGGTAACTGAGTTCTGCGGTAATTGAGTGCCGGGCCCTGGTCGCCCCGTTCGGCGGATCAAGACAAATTGTCGAGATCCGGCGGGCGGGGAGGTCGGGGCCTTGCCTTGACTGGGGACAAGATCCTCTTTAGACTCTTGATCCCCTAAATTTGGCGGGAATTCGTTCCTGCCATTTTGCTTTTCTTGCAAGACAATAGCGTCGCAAGACAACAGTGGAGCTAGTAGATGGCAACTATCAACCAGCTGGTACGTCAGCCGCGTAAGCGTATCGTCGAGAAATCCGACGTACCTGCGCTGCAGAACTGCCCGCAACGTCGTGGCGTATGCACCCGCGTGTATACCACTACGCCGAAAAAACCTAACTCGGCACTGCGTAAAGTATGCCGTGTGCGCCTGACCAACGGTTTCGAGGTTTCCTCGTACATCGGTGGTGAAGGCCACAACCTGCAAGAGCACAGCGTGGTACTGATCCGCGGCGGTCGTGTAAAAGACTTGCCAGGTGTTCGTTACCACACCGTTCGCGGTTCTTTGGATACTTCCGGCGTTAAAGGTCGTAACCAGGGTCGTTCGAAATACGGTACCAAGCGTCCGAAATAATCGGCCGTTTTTTGCAGTTTTTAATTTTATTGAGTCGATAAGAGTAAGGTCGGGCACGCGTCAGCTGTCCCGGGCTAACCTGAAGACCGTTTGAGGGCTTATCAATGCCAAGACGTCGCGTAGCAGCCAAGCGTGAGATTCTGGACGATCCGAAATACGGAAGCCAGATCCTCGCCAAGTTCATGAACCACGTAATGGAAAGCGGCAAGAAAGCCGTTGCCGAGCGTATCGTTTATGGCGCGCTGGAAAAAGTTAAAGAGCGTAAGAACTCCGATCCCCTGGAACTCTTCGAAAAAGCACTCGACGCCATCGCTCCGCTGGTCGAAGTGAAGTCGCGCCGCGTAGGCGGTGCTACCTACCAGGTTCCGGTTGAAGTTCGTCCGTCCCGTCGTAACGCTCTGGCCATGCGCTGGCTCGTAGACTTCGCCCGCAAGCGCGGCGAGAAGTCCATGGCTCTGCGTTTGGCTGGTGAACTGTTGGACGCTGCTGAAGGTAAAGGTGCTGCAGTTAAGAAGCGTGAAGACGTGCACCGTATGGCTGAAGCCAACAAGGCTTTCTCGCACTACCGCTTCTAATTTTAGCGTCACTCAATTTGCGAGGGCTTTATGGCTCGTACTACACCGATTAACCGCTACCGTAACATCGGTATCGTCGCTCACGTGGATGCTGGTAAAACCACCACCACCGAGCGCGTCCTTTTTTACACCGGCAAAAGTCACAAAATGGGCGAGGTGCATGACGGCGCCGCGACCACAGACTGGATGGTGCAGGAGCAGGAGCGTGGTATTACCATTACTTCTGCTGCCATCACCGCCTTCTGGAAAGGTTCCGAGAAGCAGTACCCACACGAGCATCGCTTCAACGTCATCGATACCCCGGGCCACGTAGACTTCACCATTGAAGTTGAGCGTTCCCTGCGTGTACTCGACGGCGCGGTCGTTGTGTTCTGCGGTACTTCGGGTGTTGAGCCTCAGTCGGAAACCGTATGGCGTCAGGCCAACAAATACGGCGTTCCACGTCTTGTTTACGTAAACAAGATGGACCGTGCTGGTGCCAACTTCCTGCGCGTGATCGGTCAGATCAAGCAGCGTCTGGGTCACACTCCGGTGCCTATCCAGCTCGCTATCGGTTCGGAAGACAACTTCCAGGGCCAGATCGACCTGATCAATATGCAAGCGGTTTACTGGAATGACTCCGACAAGGGCATGGTCCCTGTTCGCAAGGACATCCCGGCCGAGCTGTTGGCAGAAGCCGAGCAGTGGCGCAGCAACATGGTCGAGGCTGCGGCCGAAGCCAATGAAGAGCTGATGAACAAGTACCTCGAGGGCGAAGAGCTCACCATCGAGGAAATCAAGGCCGCTCTGCGTCAGCGTACTATCGCTGGTGAGATCGTCCTGGCTGTTTGCGGTTCTTCCTTCAAGAACAAGGGCGTTCCCCTGGTTCTCGACGCTGTTATCGACTTCCTGCCTGCTCCAACCGACATTCCTGCTATCAAGGGCTCCAACCCTGATAACGAGGAAGAGGAAATGGAGCGTCACGCAAGCGACGACGAGCCGTTCGCGGCCCTGGCGTTCAAGATCGCTACCGACCCATTCGTGGGTACCTTGACCTTCGTTCGAGTTTACTCGGGCGTGTTGGCCTCCGGCGACGGCGTGATCAACTCGGTAAAAGGCAAGAAAGAGCGCGTGGGTCGTATGGTGCAAATGCACGCAAACGCCCGTGAAGAAATCAAGGAAGTGCGCGCTGGCGACATCGCGGCCTTGATCGGCATGAAGGACGTCACCACTGGTGAGACTTTGTGCAACGCTGACAAGCCAATCATCCTGGTTCGCATGGACTTCCCGGAGCCGGTTATTTCGGTTGCCGTTGAGCCAAAAACCAAGGATGACCAGGAAAAAATGGGTATCGCTCTGGGCAAGCTTGCTCAGGAAGACCCGTCTTTCCGCGTCAAGACTGATGAAGAGACTGGTCAGACGATCATCTCCGGCATGGGCGAGCTGCACCTGGACATCCTGGTTGACCGGATGCGCCGTGAGTTCAACGTCGAAGCCAACATCGGTAAGCCTCAGGTCTCCTATCGTGAGCGCATCACGAAGAGCTGTGAGATCGAAGGCAAGTTCGTTCGTCAGTCCGGCGGTCGTGGTCAGTTCGGCCACTGCTGGATCCGTTTTGCTCCTGCTGACGAAGGTCAGGAAGGTCTGCAATTCCTGAACGAAGTCGTGGGCGGTGTGGTTCCTAAGGAATACATCCCGGCGATCCAGAAGGGTATCGAAGAGCAGATGAAGAACGGCGTTGTTGCCGGCTATCCGCTGATCGGCCTGAAGGCGACCGTGTTCGACGGTTCTTACCACGACGTCGACTCCAACGAGATGGCGTTCAAGGTGGCTGCTTCCATGGCGACCAAGCAACTGGCCCAGAAGGGCGGTGGTGAGTTGCTCGAGCCGATCATGGCCGTTGAAGTCGTTACGCCTGAAGACTACATGGGTGATGTCATGGGCGACCTTAACCGTCGTCGCGGCATGATTCTGGGTATGGAAGATACGGTTTCCGGCAAGGTCATTCGCGCCGAGGTTCCGTTGGGTGAAATGTTCGGTTACGCAACCGACGTTCGTTCCATGTCTCAGGGTCGCGCAAGCTACTCCATGGAATTCAAAAAATACAATACAGCTCCGTCGCATATCGTCGAAACTGTTACCAAAAAGCAAGGCTGATTCAGCCCTTTAAGCTAGGAGTTAATTGTCGTGGCTAAAGAAAAATTTGAACGGAACAAACCGCACGTCAACGTTGGCACCATCGGCCACGTTGACCACGGTAAAACCACTCTGACCGCTGCTCTGACCCGTGTCTGCTCCGAAGTTTTCGGTTCGGCCAAGGTTGACTTCGACAAGATCGACAGCGCCCCGGAAGAGAAAGCTCGCGGTATCACCATCAACACCGCTCACGTTGAATACGATTCGTCCGTGCGTCACTACGCACACGTTGACTGCCCAGGTCACGCCGACTACGTAAAAAACATGATCACCGGTGCTGCCCAGATGGACGGCGCGATCCTGGTTTGCTCGGCTGCCGATGGTCCGATGCCACAAACCCGTGAGCACATCCTGCTGTCCCGTCAGGTAGGCGTTCCGTACATCGTTGTCTTCCTGAACAAGGCTGACATGGTTGACGACGCTGAGCTGCTGGAACTGGTTGAGATGGAAGTGCGCGACCTGCTGAGCACTTACGACTTCCCAGGTGATGACACTCCAATCATCATCGGTTCGGCTCTGATGGCCCTGAACGGCCAAGACGACAACGAAATGGGCACCAGCGCTGTGAAGAAGCTGGTTGAAACTCTGGACAGCTACATCCCAGAGCCAGAGCGTGCTATCGACAAGCCGTTCCTGATGCCAATCGAAGACGTCTTCTCGATCTCCGGTCGCGGTACTGTTGTGACTGGCCGTGTTGAGCGTGGCATCGTCCGCATCCAGGAAGAAGTTGAGATCGTCGGTCTGCGCGACACTCAGAAAACTACCTGCACCGGCGTTGAAATGTTCCGCAAGCTGCTCGACGAAGGTCGTGCTGGCGAGAACTGCGGCGTGCTGCTGCGCGGCACCAAGCGTGACGACGTTGAGCGTGGCCAGGTTCTGGTCAAGCCAGGCACCGTCAAGCCGCACACCAAGTTCACCGCAGAAGTTTACGTTCTGAGCAAGGAAGAAGGCGGTCGTCATACTCCGTTCTTCAAAGGCTACCGTCCACAGTTCTACTTCCGTACCACTGACGTGACTGGTAACTGCGAGCTGCCAGAAGGCGTTGAAATGGTAATGCCAGGTGACAACATCCAGATGACTGTCACTCTGATCAAGACCATCGCGATGGAAGACGGTCTGCGTTTCGCTATCCGTGAAGGCGGTCGTACCGTCGGCGCTGGCGTCGTAGCCAAAGTCATCGAATAAGTCTCTTTTATAGAGTCGACTCGATGAGTGAAAAAGCCCCCGCTTAGCGGGGGCTTTTTTATTGGGTTGACACCTATCAGGGGCGTCTATAGAATTGCGCCTCCTTTTAACGGGCGTATTGCGCCCGGTGGGAATAGCAGCCGGAGTCTGAAATCCAATGCAAAATCAGCAAATCCGTATCAGGTTGAAGGCTTTTGACCATCGCCTGATCGACCAATCCACCCAGGAAATCGTGGAAACCGCGAAACGTACTGGTGCTCAAGTGCGTGGTCCAATTCCACTGCCTACCCGTAAAGAGCGGTTCACCGTTCTGGTCTCCCCGCACGTCAACAAAGACGCGCGTGACCAGTACGAGATCCGTACTCATAAGCGCGTACTGGATATCGTCCAGCCAACGGATAAAACCGTTGATGCACTTATGAAGCTTGATCTTGCGGCCGGTGTGGAAGTGCAGATCAGCCTCGGCTAAGACTCGGTCTTGGTCGTGTAACGCTCTGAAATGGGCGGCCATAGCGGGTGAAAGCCCCGTACACTCATGAGGTTTACAACATGACTATTGGTGTAGTCGGTCGTAAATGCGGTATGACCCGTATTTTCACCGAAGAAGGTGTCTCCATTCCGGTCACGGTCATTGAGATCGAGCCGAATCGCGTCACCCAGTTCAAAACTGAAGAGACCGATGGCTATCGTGCAGTGCAAGTCACTGTCGGCGAGCGTCGTGCTTCGCGTGTAACAGCTGCTCAAGCTGGCCACTTCGCCAAGGCGAACGTTGCCGCTGGTCGTACCGTAATGGAATTCCGCCTTGAAGAAGGCGAGTACCAGGCCGGCGATCTGATCAACGCTGAAATCTTCGCTGCTGGTCAACTGGTTGATGTAACCGGTCAGTCCAAAGGTAAAGGCTTCCAGGGTACGATCAAGCGTTGGAACTTCCGCGGGCAAGATAACACCCACGGTAACTCCGTATCCCACCGCGTTCCAGGCTCTATCGGCCAGTGCCAGACTCCTGGTCGTGTATTCAAGGGCAAGAAAATGTCCGGTCATATGGGCGCCGAGCGCGTGACCGTGCAGTCCCTCGAAGTAGTGCGCGTGGACGCTGAACGCAATCTGTTGTTGGTCAAGGGCGCTGTTCCTGGCGCTACTGGCGGCAACTTGGTTGTACGTCCAGCAGCCAAGGCTCGCGGTTAAGGGGAAGCTGACATGCAATTAAATGTAAATGACGCTCAAGCGATCGAAGTTTCCGAACTGACATTTGGCGGCGAATTCAACGAGACGCTGGTTCACCAAGCAGTCGTGGCCTACATGGCTGGCGGCCGTCAAGGTAGCAAGCAGCAAAAGACCCGTTCCGACGTTTCCGGTGGCGGCAAGCGCCCATGGCGTCAGAAAGGCACTGGCCGTGCTCGTGCCGGTACTATCCGTAGCCCAATCTGGCGTGGCGGCGGTACCACTTTCGCAGCTCGTCCTCAGGATCACTCCCAGAAGCTGAACAAGAAGATGTATCGCGCAGCAATGCGTTCCATCCTTGCTGAGCTGGTGCGTACTGATCGTCTGGTCGTGGTTCAGGACTTCGCTGTTGAAGCACCGAAAACCAAAGATCTGCTGAACAAGCTGAACGGCATGGGCCTGACTGACGTCCTGATCGTGTCTGACTCTGTTGATCAGAACCTGTACCTGGCTGCTCGCAACCTGCCGCACGTCGATGTTCGTGACGTCCAAGGTTCCGATCCGGTCAGTCTGATCGCATACGACAAGGTGTTGATCACCGTGTCGGCCGTGAAGAAATTCGAGGAGCTGCTGGGATGAACCAGGAACGCGTATTTAAAGTTCTGCTTGGCCCGCACGTTTCCGAGAAGGCTACGGTTCTGGCAGACAAGAAAGGCCAGTTCGTTTTCAAGGTTGCTACCGACGCAACCAAGCTGGAAATCAAGAAGGCCGTCGAAAGCCTGTTCAGCGTGAAAGTAGAGCGCGTGACTACCCTGAATGTTCTGGGTAAGAGCAAGCGCACTGCTCGCGGTCTGGGCAAGCGTAATGACTGGAAGAAGGCAGTTATCTCCCTTCAGCCAGGCCAAGATCTCGATTTCAGCAGCAGTGCTGAGTAAGGAAGGGGTGCATCATGGCAATCGTTAAATGCAAACCGACTTCCCCTGGCCGCCGTTTTGTGGTCAAGGTGGTCAACCAGGAGCTGCATAAAGGCGCTCCTCACGCACCGCTGCTCGAGAAAAAATCGAAGTCTGGTGGTCGTAACAACAATGGCCGCATCACTACACGTCACGTGGGTGGCGGTCATAAGCAGCATTATCGTCTGGTCGACTTCCGTCGCAACGACAAGGATGGCATCGCTGCCACCGTCGAGCGCATCGAATACGATCCAAACCGTACTGCTCACATCGCTCTGCTGCTGTACGCAGATGGCGAGCGTCGCTACATCATCGCCCCTAAAGGCGTGAGCGCTGGCGACCAGCTGATCGCAGGTGCCCTGGCGCCGATCAAGCCGGGCAACGCTCTGCAACTGCGCAACATTCCAGTTGGTAGCACCGTACACGGCATCGAATTGAAGCCAGGTAAAGGCGCGCAAATCGCTCGTTCCGCTGGTGCTTCGGCTCAGCTGATCGCTCGTGAAGGTGTCTACGTGACCCTGCGTCTGCGTTCTGGTGAGATGCGTAAAGTCCTGGCTGAATGCCGTGCGACCCTGGGCGAAGTCTCGAACTCCGAGCACAGCCTGCGTTCGCTGGGTAAAGCTGGTGCCAAGCGCTGGCGTGGCGTTCGCCCAACCGTTCGTGGTGTTGCCATGAACCCGGTTGACCACCCACATGGTGGTGGTGAAGGTCGTACCTCTGGTGGTCGTCATCCGGTATCGCCGTGGGGCTTCCCGACTAAGGGCGCGAAGACTCGTGGTAATAAGCGTACCGACAAAATGATCGTCCGTCGTCGCAAGTAAATAGAGGGATACGACAGTGCCACGTTCTCTGAAAAAAGGTCCTTTTATTGATCTTCACCTACTGAAGAAGATCGAAGTGGCGGCGGAAAAGAACGATCGCAAACCAGTTAAGACCTGGTCGCGTCGCTCGATGATCCTGCCACAAATGGTCGGTCTGACCATCGCTGTACACAACGGTCGCCAGCACGTCCCAGTTCTCGTGAACGAAGACATGGTCGGCCACAAACTGGGCGAGTTCGCCGGTACCCGCACATACCGTGGGCACGTGGCTGACAAGAAAGCCAAGCGTTAAGGGGTAAGGAAATGGAAGTAGCCGCTAAGTTGTCGGGCGCTCGAATCTCCGCCCAGAAAGCCCGCTTGGTCGCCGACCAGATCCGCGGGAAGAAGGTGGGCGAAGCGCTCAACCTGTTGGCTTTCAGCAGTAAGAAAGCCGCCGAGATCATGAAAAAAGTGCTGGAGTCGGCCGTAGCCAACGCCGAGCATAACGAAGGCGCAGACGTTGATGACCTGAAGGTCAGCACCGTTTTCGTCAACGAAGGGCGTTCGCTGAAGCGCATCATGCCACGTGCCAAAGGCCGTGCTGATCGCATCGTCAAGCGGTCTTGCCATATCACTGTCAAGGTTGCTGACAAGTAACGGAGTCGAAGAGATGGGTCAGAAAGTACATCCCATTGGCATTCGCCTGGGAATCGTCAAGGAGCACACCTCCGTCTGGTACGCAGACGGTCGGACTTATGCGGACTACTTGTTCGCTGATCTGAAGGTGCGTGAGTATCTCCAAGACAAACTAAAAAGCGCGTCCGTAAGCCGTATCGATATCCATCGTCCGGCTCAGACTGCACGTATCACCATCCACACCGCTCGCCCAGGTATCGTTATCGGGAAGAAAGGTGAAGATGTTGAGAAACTGCGTCAGGACCTGACCAAGCAAATGGGTGTGCCTGTGCACATCAATATCGAAGAGATCCGCAAGCCGGAGCTCGACGGTATGCTGGTTGCGCAGAGCGTAGCTCAGCAGCTGGAGCGTCGCGTCATGTTCCGTCGCGCTATGAAGCGCGCTGTACAGAACGCCATGCGCATTGGTGCCAAAGGCATCAAAATCCAAGTGAGCGGTCGTCTCGGCGGTGCTGAAATCGCACGTACTGAATGGTATCGCGAAGGTCGTGTGCCACTGCACACCCTGCGTGCCGACATCGACTATGCCAACTACGAAGCTCACACCACCTACGGTGTGATCGGTGTAAAGGTTTGGATCTTCAAAGGCGAAGTAATCGGTGGTCGCCAAGAAGAACTGAAGCCACAAGCACCAGCGCCTCGTAAAAAAGCTGCTAAGTAAGGGGTACGCCAAATGTTGCAACCAAAGCGTACGAAGTTCCGCAAGCAAATGACCGGTCACAACCGTGGTCTGGCATTGCGCGGTAGCAAAGTCAGCTTCGGCGAGTTCGCGCTGAAGTCTGTTGCTCGTGGTCGTCTCACCGCTCGTCAGATCGAGTCAGCGCGTCGTGCTCTGACCCGTCACGTAAAACGTGGCGGCAAGATCTGGATCCGTGTGTTCCCGGACAAGCCTGTCACCAAGAAGCCACTCGAAGTTCGGATGGGTAAAGGTAAGGGTAACGTGGAATACTGGGTTGCCCAGATTCAGCCAGGCAAAGTCCTGTATGAAATCGAGGGTGTTTCTGAAGAGCTGGCGCGTGAGGCTTTCGCCCTGGCTGCTGCAAAGCTGCCGCTCGCCACCTCCTTTGTTAAACGGACGGTGATGTGATGAAAGCGAATGAACTTCGTGAAAAATCCGCACAGCAGCTGAACGAGCAACTGCTCGGCCTGCTGCGCGACCAGTTCAATCTGCGTATGCAGAAAGCAACTGGCCAGTTGGGGCAGTCTCATCTGCTCTCGCAAGTTAAGCGTGACATCGCTCGCGTGAAAACTGTGCTCAACCAGCAGGCAGGTAAGTGATCATGGCTGAAGCCGAAAAAACTGTCCGTACGCTGACTGGCCGTGTTGTCAGCGACAAGATGGACAAAACCATCACCGTTCTGATCGAGCGTCGCGTGAAGCACCCGATCTACGGTAAATACGTTAAGCGTTCGACTAAGCTGCACGCGCACGACGAAACCAATCAGTGCCACATCGGCGACAAGGTCACTATTCGTGAAACTCGTCCGATGGCCAAGACCAAGTCTTGGGCGCTGGTTGATGTTCTCGAACGCGCTGTGGAAGTCTAAGGGCTAGGGGTCGGAGAAATTATATGATTCAGACTCAATCCATGCTCGATGTGGCCGATAACAGCGGCGCTCGCCGCGTTATGTGCATCAAGGTGCTGGGTGGCTCCCATCGTCGTTACGCTGGTATCGGTGACATCATCAAAGTTACCGTCAAGGAAGCAATTCCTCGCGGTAAGGTGAAGAAAGGCCAAGTGATGACTGCTGTCGTAGTCCGCACTCGCCATGGCGTTCGTCGTGCTGACGGCTCCATCATCCGCTTTGATGGCAACGCTGCTGTTCTGTTGAACACCAAGCAAGAGCCGATCGGCACCCGTATCTTTGGGCCAGTGACCCGTGAACTTCGTACCGAGAAGTTCATGAAGATCGTCTCGCTCGCCCCAGAAGTGCTGTAAGGAGATCCGACATGCAAAAGATTCGTCGTGACGACGAGATCATCGTGATCGCCGGCAAAGACAAAGGTAAGCGCGGTAAGGTGCTGAAGGTTCTTGCTGACAACCGTCTGGTTGTAGGTGGTCTGAACCTGGTCAAGCGTCATACCAAGCCTAACCCGATGTCGGGCGTACAGGGCGGTATCGTCGAGAAAGAAGCGCCACTGCACGCTTCCAACGTCGCCATCTTCAACGGCGAAACCAACAAGGCTGACCGCGTTGGTTTCAAAGTAGAAGACGGTAAGAAAATTCGTGTCTTCAAGTCGACCCAAAAAGCGGTTGATGCTTGAACACTGCTAGGTAGAAGACCATGGCACGACTAAAAGAGATTTACCGGAAGGAAATCGCACCGAAACTTAAGGAAGAACTTAAGCTTTCGAACGTGATGGAAGTTCCGCGCGTTACCAAAATCACCCTGAACATGGGTCTGGGCGAAGCGATCGGCGACAAAAAAGTCATCGAGCACGCTGTTGCCGACCTGGAAAAGATCACCGGTCAGAAAGTCGTTGTGACTTACGCTCGGAAATCCATCGCTGGCTTCAAAGTCCGTGAAGGTTGGCCGATCGGCGTCAAAGTGACCCTGCGCCGTGAGCGTATGTACGAGTTCCTGGATCGTCTGCTGTCGATCTCCCTGCCTCGGGTTCGCGACTTCCGCGGCCTGAATGCCAAGTCCTTCGATGGTCGTGGCAACTACAGCATGGGCGTAAAAGAGCAGATCATTTTCCCGGAAATCGATTACGACAAGATCGACGCTCTCCGCGGTCTGGACATTACCCTGACCACCACTGCTCGGACGGATGACGAAGGTCGCGCACTGCTGCGCGCTTTCAAATTCCCGTTCCGCAACTGATTGGAGTAGGAAAATGGCCAAGAAGAGCATGAAGAACCGTGAGCTGAAGCGTCAGCTCACCGTTGCCAAGTACGCCACCAAGCGTGCAGCGCTGAAAGCGATCATCGTTGATCTGAACGCAAGTCCAGAAGCACGTTGGGAAGCTACCGTAGCCCTGCAGAAGCAGCCACGTGACGCCAGCGCCTCGCGCATGCGTAACCGCTGCCGCCTGACTGGTCGTCCGCACGGCGTGTACCGCAAGTTCGGCCTTGGCCGTAACATGCTGCGTCAAGCTGCAATGCGTGGTGACGTTCCAGGTCTGGTTAAAGCCAGCTGGTAAGCACTGTCAAAGTCTCGGTGTTCGGCGTCTCAGGATCCTGACCACCGGTGGCCTTGAATCTGGATCAAGCCCCTTTTGGGGCTTGATTCATTTCTGGGGTGTGTCTAGAATACCCGGCTCGCCTGAGCCCGTGTTTTTCATGCCCGGAGTTTCTCGGCGACAAGTAGTAGCCGCAAGGCTAATTTTTTTGCATTAGGAGCGTCTAGCCCATGAGTATGCAGGACCCGTTAGCGGACATGCTAACTCGAATCCGTAATGCCCAGATGGCTGAAAAGTCCGTCGTCAGCATGCCGTCTTCCACGTTGAAGGTGGCTGTAGCAAAAGTCCTGAAGGACGAAGGTTACATCGCGGGTTATCAGATCAGCAGCGAAATCAAGCCTCTGCTGTCCATCGAGCTGAAATACTTCGAAGGCCGTCCGGTCATCGAGGAAGTGAAGCGCGTTAGCCGTCCAGGCCTGCGTCAGTACAAGTCCGTTGAGGATCTGCCGAAAGTTCGCGGCGGCCTGGGCGTGTCTATCGTCTCCACCAACAAGGGTGTGATGACTGATCGTGCTGCGCGCGCTGCCGGTGTCGGCGGCGAAGTTCTTTGCACTGTGTTCTAAGGGGGGATAAGCATGTCTCGCGTCGCTAAGAACCCCGTTAAGCTGCCAGCCGGTGTCGAAGTCAAATTCGCAGGCCAACAGCTTTCGGTGAAGGGTGCCAAGGGCACTCTTGAACTGAACATCCATTCGTCCGTTGAGATCGTTGAAGAAGCCGGTGAGCTGCGTTTCGCTGCTCGCAATGGCGATCAACAGACTCGCGCAATGGCTGGTACCACTCGTGCGTTGGTAAACAACATGGTCCAAGGCGTAAGCCAAGGCTTCGAGCGCAAGCTCCAGCTGGTCGGTGTTGGTTACAAAGCGCAAGCAAAAGGCTCGGTTCTGAACCTGGCTCTTGGCTTCTCGCACCCAGTGGATTACGAACTGCCGGAAGGCATCACCGCTGAGACTCCTAGCCAGACCGATATCCTGATCAAGGGCATCGACAAGCAGCTGGTAGGTCAAGTGGCCGCCGAGATCCGCGACTTCCGTCCACCAGAGCCGTACAAAGGCAAAGGTGTGCGCTACGCGGACGAAGTCGTCCGTCGTAAAGAAGCCAAGAAGAAGTAGGGCATAGCAAATGACCGACAAAAAAGTTACTCGACTGCGTCGCGCTCGCAAAGCACGCCTGAAAATGCACGAACTCGAAGTCGTGCGTCTCTGCGTGTTCCGCTCTTCGCAGCACATCTACGCCCAGGTCATTTCGGCCGACGGCAACAAGGTCCTGGCAAGTGCCTCGACTTTGGATAAAGAACTGCGTGATGGCGCCACTGGCAACATCGACGCGGCCACTAAGGTTGGCCAGCTGGTCGCTACGCGTGCTAAAGCCGCTGGCGTCTCGCAGGTGGCTTTCGACCGCTCTGGCTTCAAGTACCACGGCCGCGTCAAGGCGCTGGCTGATGCTGCTCGTGAAGCTGGGCTGGAGTTCTAAGTTATGTCAAATAACGACCAAAAGCGCGACGAAGGCTACATCGAGAAGCTGGTTCAAGTTAACCGCGTAGCCAAAACCGTTAAAGGCGGCCGTATCTTCACCTTCACCGCGTTGACCGTGGTAGGTGATGGTAAAGGCCGTGTTGGCTTCGGCCGTGGCAAGTCGCGTGAAGTGCCTGCTGCGATCCAGAAGGCGATGGAAGCTGCTCGCCGCAACATGATCCAGGTTGATCTGAACGGCACCACCCTGCAGTACGCAATGAAGTCTGCCCATGGCGCTTCGAAGGTGTACATGCAGCCTGCTTCTGAAGGTACCGGTATCATCGCTGGCGGCGCTATGCGTGCTGTCCTCGAAGTTGCTGGCGTTCAGAACGTTCTGGCCAAGTGCTACGGCTCGACAAACCCAGTAAACGTGGTTCACGCCACTTTCAAGGGTCTGAAGGCTATGCAGTCTCCTGAATCCATTGCCGCCAAGCGTGGCAAAAGCGTCAAGGAGATCTTCTGATCATGGCTACCGTAAAAGTTACGCTGATCAAAAGCATGACCGGCCGCATCCCTAACCACAAACTGTGCGTTAAGGGTCTGGGTCTGCGTCGCATCGGTCACACTGTAGAAGTCCTGGATACTCCCGAGAATCGCGGGATGATCAACAAGGCCTACTACATGCTGCGTGTCGAGGGTTAATCGATGAAACTCAATGATCTGAGTCCAGCGCCGGGTTCCCGTCGCGAAAAGCATCGTCCGGGCCGTGGTATCGGTAGTGGTTTGGGCAAGACCGGTGGCCGTGGCCACAAAGGTCAGACCTCCCGCTCCGGTGGCACCATTGCTCCAGGCTTTGAAGGCGGTCAACAGCCGCTGCATCGTCGCCTGCCGAAGTTCGGTTTCGTTTCCCTGAAAGCCATGGACCGCGCTGAAGTGCGTCTGTCCGAGCTGGCCAAAGTGGACGGCGACGTCGTCACCGTGCAGTCCCTGAAGGATGCCAACGTGATCAACCAGAACGTTCAGCGTGTGAAAATCATGCTGTCGGGCGAGGTTGCTCGTGCTGTCACCATCGGAAAGGGAATCGGCGCCACCAAAGGTGCGCGTGCGGCTATCGAAGCAGCTGGCGGCAAGTTCGAGGAATAAATGGCTAAGCAAGGTGCTCTCTCTGCGCTCGGCAAAGGCGGTATGTCTGAACTCTGGGCTCGTCTGCGTTTTCTGTTCCTGGCGATTATCGTCTACCGAATAGGCGCACACATCCCGGTTCCAGGTATCAACCCGGACCGACTCGCGGACCTGTTTCGACAGAATGAGGGGACCATTCTTAGCTTGTTCAACATGTTTTCCGGCGGCGCGCTGGAGCGGATGAGCATCTTTGCACTGGGGATCATGCCGTACATTTCGGCATCGATCATCATGCAGTTGATGAGCGCCGTCAGCCCGCAGCTGGAGCAGTTGAAGAAGGAAGGTGAAGCTGGCCGTCGCAAGATCAGCCAGTACACCCGCTACGGCACTGTCGTCCTCGCTCTCGTTCAAGCCATTGGCATGTCCATCGGCCTGGCGGGGCAGGGCGTTTCGTTCACTGCTGACTTCAGCTTTCATTTCGTTGCGGTAACCACTTTCGTGGCAGGCGCGATGTTCATGATGTGGCTGGGTGAGCAGATTACTGAGCGTGGTGTTGGCAACGGTATCTCGATGTTGATCTTCGCAGGTATCGTCGCCGGTCTTCCGAGAGCGATCGGGCAGTCTTTCGAGTCTGCGCGTCAGGGTGATATCAACATTTTTGCCCTGGTTGCCATCGGTCTGCTGGCAGTAGCGATTATCGGTTTCGTGGTGTTCATTGAGCGTGGTCAGCGTCGCATTGCTGTTCACTACGCCAAGCGTCAGCAAGGCCGCAAGGTGTTTGCTGCGCAGACCAGCCACTTGCCGTTGAAGGTGAACATGGCCGGCGTAATTCCGGCTATTTTCGCGAGCAGCATCCTGCTGTTCCCTGCTTCGTTGGGTGCCTGGTTCGGTCAGTCTGAAGGTATGGGCTGGTTGCAGGACATCTCGCAGTCGATCGCTCCTGGTCAGCCGTTGAATATTCTGCTGTTTAGTGCAGGGATTATTTTCTTCTGCTTCTTCTATACGGCGTTGATGTTCAATCCGAAAGACGTAGCGGAAAACCTGAAGAAGTCCGGTGCCTTTATTCCGGGCATCCGTCCAGGTGAGCAGTCTGCGCGCTACATTGATGGCGTTCTGACTCGCTTGACCATGTTCGGTGCTCTTTACATGACGGCCGTCTGCCTCCTGCCCCAGTTCCTGGTGGTGGCGGCAAACGTACCGTTCTACCTTGGCGGGACCTCGTTGCTGATCGTGGTCGTGGTTGTGATGGACTTCATGTCCCAAGTACAATCGCACCTCGTTTCGCACCAGTACGAATCCCTGATGAAGAAAGCCAACCTGAAGGGCTACGGCAGCGGCATGTTGCGCTGAGTAGCGTCCATAAGGTTCGAGGAGTTGGTGATGAAAGTTCGTGCATCGGTGAAAAAGCTGTGCCGTAACTGCAAGATTATTCGCCGCGAAGGTGTTGTTCGGGTAATTTGCAGCGCGGAACCGCGTCACAAACAGCGCCAAGGCTGAGTGTGATTGTGCTTTAAGCCCGGCAGCTAGTGCGCTGCCGGGTTGATTATTTGTTATTACAGCGATATTATCTCGCGCCCTATTTCTTGGCTTCCGGGGCGTAGGTAGCTGTCAATTGGAGTCCCACTGAATGGCCCGTATTGCAGGCGTCAACATTCCAGATAACAAGCATACTGTTATCTCGCTGACCTACATCTATGGTGTTGGTCGCACTACTGCACAGAAAATTTGTGCAGACGCTGGGGTCAACCCAGCTGCAAAGATCAAGGATCTGAGCGACGAGCAAATTGAACAGCTGCGTGGCGAAGTGGCGAAGTTCACCACTGAAGGTGACCTGCGTCGCGAAATCAACATGAAAATCAAGCGCTTGATGGACCTCGGTTGCTATCGCGGTCTGCGTCATCGTCGTGGTCTGCCAGTACGCGGTCAGCGTACCAAGACCAACGCGCGTACCCGTAAAGGTCCGCGTAAGCCGATCCGCAAGTAATCGCCCCAGCGAATCGACAGGAATTTAATCATGGCAAAACCTGCTGCTCGTCCTCGTAAAAAAGTTAAAAAGACAGTGGTTGATGGCATCGCCCACATCCATGCTTCTTTTAACAACACCATCGTGACCATTACCGACCGTCAAGGTAACGCTCTTTCCTGGGCTACCTCCGGTGGTTCGGGTTTCCGCGGTTCCCGCAAGTCCACCCCGTTCGCTGCTCAAGTAGCTGCTGAGCGTGCTGGTCAAGCTGCGCTGGAATACGGCCTGAAAAACCTCGACGTCAACGTCAAGGGTCCAGGTCCAGGTCGTGAATCCGCAGTCCGCGCTTTGAACGGCTGTGGCTACAAGATCGCCAGCATCACCGACGTGACGCCAATCCCGCACAACGGGTGCCGTCCGCCGAAGAAGCGCCGCGTGTAATCCAGGAGATTGTAAAGAATGGCTCGTTACATTGGTCCAAAATGCAAACTCGCTCGTCGCGAAGGCACCGATCTTTTTCTGAAGAGCGGCGTGCGCGCGATCGAATCGAAGTGCAACATTGAAGCAGCACCTGGTATCCACGGCCAACGCCGCGGTCGCCAGTCCGACTACGGCACCCAACTGCGTGAAAAGCAGAAGGTCCGTCGTATCTACGGCGTTCTCGAGCGTCAATTCAGCGGCTACTACAAAGAAGCTGCTGGCAAGAAAGGCGCAACCGGCGAAAACCTGTTGCAACTGCTCGAATGCCGTCTGGACAACGTCGTATACCGTATGGGCTTCGGTTCTACTCGTGCCGAATCCCGTCAGCTGGTATCGCACAAGTCGATCAGCGTTAACGGCAACACCGTAAACGTTCCGTCCTACCAGGTTCGTGCTGGTGACGTGGTTGCTGTTCGCGAGAAAGCAAAGAACCAACTTCGCATTGTCCAAGCTCTCGATCTGTGTGCCCAACGTGGCCGCGTAGAATGGGTAGAAGTAGACACTGAGAAGAAGTCGGGCGTTTTCAAGAACGTTCCTGCTCGCAGTGATCTGTCCGCCGACATCAACGAAAGCCTGATTGTCGAGCTCTACTCCAAGTAAGGGCTAGAAAATAGGTGCATCCATGCAGATTTCGGTAAATGAGTTCCTGACACCCCGCCATATTGATGTGCAGGTTGTCAGTCCAACCCGCGCCAAGATCACGCTCGAGCCTCTCGAGCGTGGTTTCGGCCACACCCTGGGCAACGCGCTGCGCCGCATCCTGTTGTCCTCAATGCCCGGCTGTGCAGTAGTCGAGGCCGAGATTGACGGTGTGCTCCACGAGTACAGCGCCATCGAAGGTGTACAGGAAGACGTAATTGAAATCCTGTTGAACCTTAAAGGTCTGGCTATCAAGCTGCACGGTCGTGACGAAGTTACGCTGACCTTGTCGAAGAAGGGTTCGGGGGTGGTTACCGCTGCCGATATTCAGCTGGATCATGATGTCGAGATCGTTAACCCCGATCACGTAATCGCTAACCTGGCGTCTAACGGCGCCCTGAACATGAAGCTCACTGTAGCTCGTGGTCGTGGTTATGAACCGGCCGACTCGCGTCAGAGCGATGAAGACGAAAGCCGCAGCATTGGTCGCTTGCAGCTTGACTCTTCGTTCAGCCCGGTTCGCCGTATCGCCTACGTGGTGGAAAACGCCCGTGTCGAGCAGCGTACCAACCTGGACAAGCTGGTTATTGATCTGGAAACCAACGGTACCCTGGATCCTGAAGAGGCCATTCGCCGCGCTGCAACCATCCTGCAACAGCAGTTGGCTGCGTTCGTCGACCTCAAAGGTGACAGTGAGCCAGTGGTTGTCGAGCAGGAAGACGAGATCGATCCGATCCTGCTTCGCCCGGTTGACGATCTGGAACTGACTGTACGTTCGGCTAACTGCCTTAAGGCGGAAAACATCTACTACATCGGCGACCTGATTCAGCGTACCGAAGTAGAGCTGTTGAAGACTCCGAACCTGGGCAAGAAATCCTTGACTGAAATCAAGGACGTTCTGGCCTCCCGCGGTCTGTCCCTCGGCATGCGCCTCGACAACTGGCCGCCTGCAAGTCTTAAGAAGGACGACAAGGCGACTGCCTGATCGTCGTAATCACCGAACGTTGTGTTTGGTAAGGAATGAACCATGCGTCATCGTAAAAGTGGTCGTCACCTGAGCCGCACCAGCTCGCACCGCAAGGCCATGTTCCAAAACATGGCGGTGTCGCTGTTCGAGCACGAGCTGATCAAAACTACACTGCCGAAAGCCAAAGAACTGCGCCGCGTTGCTGAGCCGCTGATCACTCTGGCCAAGACAGATAGCCTGGCTAACCGCCGCCTGGCTTTCGACCGTACTCGTTCGAAAGCTATCGTTGGTAAGCTCTTCAACGACCTGGGCAAGCGTTACGCTACCCGTGAGGGTGGCTACCTGCGCATCCTCAAGTGCGGTTTCCGCGCTGGCGACAACGCGCCTATGGCGTACGTCGAGTTGGTTGATCGTGCTACCAGCGGTGAAGCTGTATCCGCTGAGTAAGACGGCAACATACAAAAAACCGGGCCTTGTGCCCGGTTTTTTGTTGCCTGATGAAAGGTGAAGCACCGCTTCGACTGGCTTCGCTATGGGCAACGTAGTGGCGTTAGATAATAACTATCGATGCCCATGATTTAATGAATTTGGATACTGTCACTAACATGATCAATACTCCTCTCCAGCCGATTAGCCGGCAGTTCGAAGACCGACCTAGGAAGATTGAGCATGAGCCAGATCAAAACGCTTACGACCGCCAGCGGCGCTCCTGTCGCCGATAACCAGAACTCCCGTTCCGCCGGCCCCCGGGGCCCGCTGCTGCTCGACGACTTTCACCTGATCGAGAAGCTCGCTCACTTCAACCGCGAAAACATTCCTGAGCGCCGCGTGCACGCCAAAGGGTCGGGCGCCTACGGCACCTTCACCGTGACCCGCGACATTACCCAGTACACCAGCGCCAAGCTGTTTGAGTCGGTAGGCAAGCAAACCCCCACCTTCCTGCGCTTTTCTACCGTAGGCGGTGAGCGGGGTTCGGCTGACACCGAGCGCGACCCACGCGGCTTCGCCCTGAAGTTCTATACCGAAGAAGGTAACTGGGACATCGTGGGTAACAATACGCCGGTGTTCTTCATTCGTGATCCGCTGAAATTTCCGGATTTCATCCACACCCAGAAACGTCTGCCGCAAAGCAACCTGAAAAGCGCGCAGGCGATGTGGGATTTCTGGTCGCACTCGCCTGAGGCGCTGCACCAGGTCACCATTCTGTTTTCGGACCGTGGCATTCCGGATGGCTATCGGCACATGCACGGCTTCGGTAGTCATACCTACAGCCTGATCAATGCCCAAGGCGAGCGCCACTGGGTCAAGTGGCACTACAAGACTAAACAGGGGATCAAGAACCTCGCGCCGGCCGAAGCGGCACGCCTGGCGGGCACCGACCCGGATTACGCTCAGCGTGACCTGTTCGAGGCTATTGAGCGCGGCGACTTCCCGAAATGGAGTGTCTGCATCCAGATCATGACCGAGGCCCAGGCTGCGGCCCATTACGAGAATCCGTTCGACGTGACCAAGACCTGGTCGCAAAAAGAGTTCCCATTGCTCGAAGTGGGGGAGCTTGAGCTCAATCGCAACCCGCTGAACTACTTTGCTGAAGTCGAGCAAGCGGCGTTCGGGCCAAGCAATATGGTCCCAGGCGTAGGCCTTTCGCCGGATCGCATGCTGCAAGGTCGTGTGTTTGCCTATGCTGATGCGCACCGCTACCGCGTAGGGACCAATCACCAGCAACTGCCGGTGAATGCGCCGCGCAGCCCGGTCAATACTTACCAGCGCGATGGCGCCATGGCGTTTGGCAGCAATGGTGGCGCGGCACCGAACTACGAGCCCAACAGCTACGTGGAAGCGCCGAAGCAGGCTCCGCGTTATGCGGAACCGGCGCTGGCCCTCAGTGGCGCGGCCGATCGTTACGATCATCGCGAAGATACCGATTACTACAGCCACGCCGGGGCGTTGTTCCGCCTGATGAACGATGAGCAGAAAGCCCTGCTGATCAGCAATATCGCCGGTGCCATGGCGGGTGTGTCGGCAGATGTGGTCGATCGCCAGCTGCAGCATTTCTTCAAGGCGGATGCCGCTTATGGAGAAGGTATCGCAAAAGCGTTGGGTGTACAGCTTAACGAAGTCTAAACGAGAAGCAGAACCGCCCGCATTAGGGCGGTTTTTGCGTTATTTAGCCCGGTTTTCTCGGATTTTCTTCACTTTTATTGCGATAGAACCGTGACCTTGGAGTCAGCTTGGTTCAAACTACAGCCTTTAAAAGCTTGTGGAGATGTAGGGCGATGCAAGGTCACCCGGACGTAATCGATTACCTCAACACGCTGCTGACAGGTGAACTGGCAGCCCGTGATCAATATTTCATCCATTCGCGGATGTACGAGGATTGGGGTTTTACCGAGCTCTACGAACGTATCAACCATGAAATGGAAGAAGAAGCCCAGCACGCCGATGCGTTGATGCGTCGGATCCTGATGCTCGAAGGCACGCCGCGCATGCGTCCGGACGATCTGGACGTCGGCACCACGGTGCCCGACATGCTCGCAGCCGACCTGCGGCTCGAATACAAGGTTCGTGCGGCGCTGTGCAAGGGCATTGAGCTGTGCGAGCAGCACAACGACTACGTGACCCGCGAGATCCTGCGTGTCCAGCTCAATGACACAGAGGAAGACCATACCTACTGGCTTGAGAAGCAGTTGGGTTTGATCAAGTTGATCGGTTTGGAGAATTACCTGCAGTCGCAGTTCTGATTGCCGGGTACCGGAGGCAGAGCGTCACTGGATACATTCCCATGCGGAGCATGAAAAAGCCCCTGTCATCGGTGAGATGACAGGGGCTTTTTCATGCCCGGGCCTTGATCACTCCCGATCACGTTCCAGCAGAGGCTTGAGGTAGTAGCCGGTGTGGGACTGCTTCATCTCGGCCACTTGCTCAGGCGTACCCACCGCGATGATCTGGCCGCCCTTGGAGCCGCCCTCCGGCCCGAGGTCCACCAGCCAGTCCGCCGTCTTGATCACGTCCAGGTTGTGCTCGATCACCACCACGGTGTTGCCGTGGTCGCGGAGTCGATGCAGCACGTCGAGCAGTTGCTGGATATCGGCGAAGTGCAGCCCCGTGGTCGGCTCGTCGAGGATGTACAGGGTCTTGCCGGTGTCGCGCTTGGACAGCTCGCGAGACAGCTTGACCCGTTGGGCTTCACCGCCGGACAAGGTCGTCGCCGACTGCCCGAGCTTGATGTATGACAGACCGACGTCCATCAGCGTCTGGAGCTTGCGCGCCAGTGCCGGCACCGCGTCGAAGAACGCCCGGGCTTCCTCGATGGTCATTTCGAGGGTTTCGTGGATGTTCTTGCCCTTGTACTTGATCTCCAGGGTTTCGCGGTTGTAGCGCTTGCTCTTGCACACGTCGCAAGGCACGTAGATGTCCGGCAGGAAGTGCATTTCCACCTTGATCAGGCCATCGCCCTGGCAGGCTTCGCAGCGTCCACCCTTGACGTTGAACGAGAATCGCCCCGGGCCATAACCCCGCGAACGGGACTCCGGTACACCGGCGAACAGCTCGCGAATGGGCGTGAACAAGCCTGTGTAGGTCGCCGGGTTGGAGCGTGGCGTACGACCGATGGGGCTCTGGTCGATGTCGACGACCTTGTCCAGGTGCTCCAGCCCCTTGATGCTGTCGTGGGCAGCGGCTTCGAGGGTGGTGGCACCGTTCAGCGCCGTGGCGCTGAGGGGGAACAGGGTGTTGTTGATCAGCGTCGATTTGCCGGAGCCGGACACCCCGGTCACGCAGGTCAGCAGGCCAATCGGGATTTCCAGGTCGACGTTGCGCAAGTTGTTGCCGCGCGCGCCCTTGAGGGTCAGCGACAGCTTCTTGTTACGTGGCGTGCGCTTGGCCGGGACCTTGATCTTCACCCGGCCCGAAAGGTACTTGCCGGTCAGGGAGTCGGGATGCGCCATGACCTCGGCAGCCGTGCCCTGAGCAACGATATGCCCGCCGTGCACGCCCGCGCCGGGACCAATGTCCACGACGTAGTCGGCCAGGCGAATGGCGTCTTCATCGTGTTCGACCACGATCACCGTGTTACCGATGTCCCGCAGGTGTTTGAGGGTGCCGAGCAGTCGGTCGTTGTCCCGCTGGTGCAGGCCGATGGACGGCTCGTCGAGGATGTACATGACCCCCACCAGACCGGCCCCGATCTGGCTCGCCAGGCGGATACGCTGGGCTTCGCCGCCGGACAGGGTGTCCGCACTGCGATCGAGGGTCAGGTAGTCCAGCCCCACGTTCACCAGGAACTGCAGGCGCTCGCTGATTTCCTTGAGGATCTTGTCGGCGATTTCGCCACGGCGGCCGGTGAGCTTCAAGCCGGCGAAGTAATCGGTGGCATCGCCGATCGGCAGGTTGGTGACCGCCGGCAAGGTTTTCTCACCGACCCACACGTGCCGCGCCTCGCGCCGCAAGCGGGTACCACGGCAGTCGGGGCAAGGCTGGGTGCTGAGGAACTTAGCCAGTTCCTCGCGCACGCTGGCCGACTCGGTTTCGCGGTAGCGCCGCTCCAGGTTAGGCACGATGCCTTCGAACGGGTGGGAGCGCTTGACGATATCGCCACGGTCGTTGAGGTACTTGAAGTCCACGCTTTGCGAGCCGCTGCCGTGCAGGATGTACTTCTGCTGGTCGGCAGGCAGTTCGTTGAACGGCTTGTCCAGACTGAACTTGTAGTGGGCCGCCAGCGAGCCGAGCATCTGGAAGTAATAGACGTTGCGCCTGTCCCAGCCACGGATCGCCCCTTCGGCCAGGGTCAGTTCGCCGTTGACCAGACGCTTGGTGTCGAAGAACTGCTTGACCCCCAGGCCATCGCAGGTCGGGCAGGCGCCGGCCGGGTTGTTGAAGGAGAACAGCTTGGGTTCCAGCTCGCTGATGGCGTGGCCGCAGATCGGGCAGGCAAAGCGCGCGGAGAAGATGATCTCTTCACCGGGCTCGTCGTCCATCGGCGCCACCAGGGCGATCCCGTCGGCCAGCTTCAACGCGGTCTCGAAGGACTCGGCCAGGCGCTGTTGCAGGTCGGCCCGGACCTTGAAGCGGTCGACCACCACGTCGATCGAATGCTTCTTCTGTTTGTCCAGCTTGGGCAGCTCGTCCAGTTCGCACAGCTTGCCGTTGACCCGGGCCCGCACGAAACCCTGGGCGCGCAGTTCTTCGAACACCAGCAGGTGTTCGCCCTTGCGCTCGCGCACCACCGGGGCCAGCAGCATCAGCTTGCTGCCTTCGGGCTGGGCCAGCACCAGGTCGACCATTTGGCTGACGGTTTGGGCTTCCAGGGGAATGTCGTGGTCCGGGCACCGGGGAATACCGACCCGCGCATACAGCAGGCGCAGGTAGTCGTAGATCTCGGTGATGGTACCGACCGTGGACCGCGGGTTATGGGAGGTGGATTTCTGCTCGATGGAAATCGCCGGCGACAGCCCTTCGATGGTGTCGACGTCGGGTTTTTCCATCATCGACAGGAACTGCCGGGCGTAGGCCGACAGGGATTCGACATAGCGTCGCTGGCCTTCGGCGTACAGGGTGTCGAAGGCCAGGGATGATTTGCCGGATCCGGACAGGCCGGTGATGACGATCAGCTTGTCCCGTGGCAGGGTCAGGTCGATGTTCTTCAGGTTGTGGGTACGGGCCCCACGAATCAGGATCTTGTCCAAAGTGGCCTCGCTCGGCGGGCGTCGAAAACGTAGGAGTATACGGGCAAATACTGGATGGATGCACACTATCGGAAGTGAGTTTTACGCCATACATGAAGACTGCGCGGCAAACCGTCGCCATATACCCCCTCAATCGATGGGACTGGTAGAATCGCCGCCGGTTCACATGAGGTTTTTCCATGCACGATCCCCACAGCGAACGCATGAGTGGCGGCGAGACCCGCGCAGCAAGCGGCCTTGCCCTGGTGTTCGCCTTTCGCATGCTGGGCATGTTCATGGTGTTGCCGGTGCTGGCGACCTATGGCATGGACCTGGCGGGCGCGACCCCAGCCCTCATCGGGCTGGCGATTGGCGCCTATGGCCTGACCCAGGCGATTTTCCAGATCCCGTTCGGGATCATTTCCGACCGCATTGGCCGGCGTCCGGTGATTTACCTGGGGTTGATCGTCTTCGCCCTCGGCAGTGTGCTGGCGGCCGGCGCCGATTCGATCTGGGGCGTGATCGCCGGACGGATCCTGCAAGGCGCCGGGGCGATTTCGGCGGCCGTCATGGCATTGCTATCGGACCTGACCCGCGAACAGCATCGGACCAAGGCCATGGCCATGATCGGCATGACGATCGGCCTGTCGTTCGCCGTCGCGATGGTCGTGGGGCCGTTGCTGACCCGGGCGTTTGGCCTGTCGGGCCTGTTCCTGGCCACCGGCGGCATGGCGTTGTTGGGCATCCTGATCGTCGCCTTCATGGTGCCGCGAGCCACCGGGCCGTTGCAGCACCGTGAATCCGGGGTGGCGCGCCAGGCGCTGATCCCGACGCTCAAGCACCCGGACCTGTTGCGCCTGGACCTGGGTATTTTCGTGCTCCACGCCATGCTAATGTCCAGCTTCGTGGCCTTGCCGCTGGCGCTGGTCGAGAAGGCCGGCTTGCCCAAGGAACAGCATTGGTGGGTCTATCTCACGGCGCTGCTGATTTCGTTTTTCGCGATGATCCCGTTCATCATCTACGGCGAGAAGCGACGCAAAATGAAACGAGTTTTACTCGGTGCCGTCCTGACGCTGATGCTCACTGAGCTATTCTTCTGGCAGTTCGGCGACAGCCTGCGGGCGCTGGTGATCGGTACGGTGGTGTTCTTCACCGCGTTCAATCTGTTGGAAGCGTCGCTGCCGTCGCTGATCAGCAAGGTTTCACCGGCCGGTGGCAAAGGCACGGCCATGGGGGTCTATTCCACCAGCCAGTTCCTCGGTTCGGCGTTGGGCGGGATTCTCGGCGGTTGGCTGTTCCAGCACGGCGGTTTGTCGGTTGTCTTCCTGGGATGTGCCGCACTGGCTGCACTTTGGCTGGTCTTTGCTGTTACCATGCGCGAACCTCCGTATGTGACGAGCCTGCGCTTGCCGTTGTCGCCCGAAGCCATCCGCGAAGCAGGCCTGACCGAGCGCCTCAAGGCCGTCGTTGGAGTAACCGATGCAGTGGTGGTCGCCGACGAAGCGGCCGTTTACATCAAACTGGACACCGAATTATTGGATCGTGCGACGCTCGAGCGCCTGGTGAACAACCCGGCCCCGACCACGTGCGAAGCCTAGGAGAACGTTATGGCCCGTGGGGTTAACAAAGTCATATTGGTCGGTACTTGCGGCCAGGATCCCGAAGTTCGCTACCTGCCGAACGGCAACGCCGTGACCAACCTGAGTCTGGCGACCAGCGAACAGTGGACCGACAAGCAGACCGGCCAGAAGGTCGAGAAGACCGAATGGCACCGCGTGTCGATGTTCGGCAAAGTGGCGGAGATCGCCGGCGAATACCTGCGCAAGGGTTCGCAGGTGTATATCGAAGGCAAGCTGCAGACCCGCGAGTGGGAAAAAGACGGCATCAAGCGCTACACCACCGAAATCGTGGTGGACATGCAAGGCACCATGCAACTGCTGGGCGGCCGTCCACAGGGTGACCAGCAAGGTGGCAACAACTACCAGCAGTCGGCCCCCCGTCAGCAGGCACCTCGCCCACAGGCGGCGCCACAGCCACAACGCGAGCGTCCAGCCCCGCAACAGGCCGCGCCGCAACCGGCCCCGGATTTCGACAGCTTCGACGACGATATTCCGTTCTAAGCGGCTGTCCGCTAAAAACAAGACCGCGCTTCGGTTTCCCGAAGCGCGGTTTTTTATGACCGCAGGTTTTCAGGAGTGGCTACCCGTCAGGAATTGCTCCGTGCTCACCACGTTCGCATAGGCAAAGCCCAGCGCTGCCATGAACGCTGCGTGCACCTGGGCGGCGGGCACGACGACGCCGTTGAATTCCAGGTCCAGGGTCGCGCAGGCGTCGTGGATCACCGTAACGCCGTAGCCCAGGTCTGCCGCAGCCCGGGCGGCACCATCGATGCACATATGGCTCATGCTGCCGACGATGACCAGTTGTTCGATGCCGTCGCGTTCGAGGATGGCCTTCAGTTCGGTGTCGCGAAACGCGTTGACGAAATGCTTGAGCACCACCGGTTCATCGTCGCGATTGCGTACCTTGGGGTGCAGTTGAGCACCTTCGGAGCCCGGGGTGAAGAACGGCGCCTCCTCGGAGGTGAATTCGTGGCGGATGTGCACCACGCGGTCCCCGCTCCGGCGAAAGGCTTCGATCAGCCGTGCGGCTTTGTCGGCGGCGCTGTCGGCACCGACCAATGGCCATTTTCCCTGGGGGAAGTAGTCGTTCTGGATATCGACTACGATGAGCGCTTGCTTGGACATGAGGATTTCCTTGGATCAATGAGGGGTGAAGCCAGTATTGGCGTTTGCCGTCGATTCGAGGATTGGCCGCAACGACAATAAGCGAGGGAAAACTGACAATGACGCAGGAAAGGGTGGTCGCCGAGCTTGGGGTGCTGATTTACCCCGGCGCCCAACTGGCGGCGGTGCACGGTTTGACCGATCTGTTCGGCGTCGCGCAGCGGATTGCGGCCGAGCAGGGCGGCGCGCAGTTGCCACGGTTGCTGGTGAGCCATTGGCGGGCGGAGAGCGGCCAGGCACCGCTGCGGGTATTCGCCAGCGAAAGCGGCACGGCGCATAGGCTGGCCGCATTGCTGATTCCGCCCTCCATTGCCGGTTTCAGCGAAGGGCTCGTGTCCCCGGCGCTGATGGATTGGCTACGAACGCAGCACGCCGGTGGCACGGTGTTGGGCGGTGTGTGTGTCGGCTCGATCCTGCTCGCCGAAAGCGGCTTGCTCGATGGACGCAGCGCCACCACCCATTGGACATCGGCCAAGTCCTTCGCCGAGCGTTACCCGAAGATCAGGCTCGAGGCCGATAAACCGATTGTCGACGACGGCGACCTGATCACCACTGCCGGGCTGATGGCCTGGTCGGAGTTGGGCTTGCGCCTGGTGAACCGCTTGCTGGGCCCGAGTATCGCCACACGTACGGCGCAATTTCTGGTGATCGAACACAGCGACAGCGCCAGCGAGTGCGGCAGTAACTTTGCGCCCATCCTCGGGCATGGCGATGGAGCGATCCTCAAGGTCCAGCACTGGTTACAAGGCAGCGGCGCGGTGGATGTCTCCCTGGCGGCGATGGCGGAACAGGCCGGGCTGGAAGAACGCACGTTCCTGCGCCGGTTTCGCAGCGCTACCGGGCTCAAGCCTACGCAATACTGTCAGCACCTGAGGGTTGGCAAAGCCCGGGAGATGCTCGAGTTCACCAATGGCACCATTGAGCACATTGCCTGGACCGTCGGCTACCAGGACCCGGGGGCTTTCCGGGCGACGTTCAAGAAAATCACCGGGTTGGCGCCGAGTGATTATCGGGCGCGGTTCGGAGTGGGGCCGGCCGGCGTTTCAAAGCTGTAGCAAATTCATTGTGGCGAGGGGATTTATCCCCGTTGGGCTGCAAAGCAGCCCCAATCTGACATTGCGATATGCCTGGCAAGTCTGCACCAACTTCTTTGGGACTGCTGCGCAGCCCAGCGGGGATAAATCCCCTCGCCACAAGGAGGCTGCGCCGATTCAGAGTATCGTGCAATTCGCCGGATCGTGGTGCCATGTCGTGCAGAATGAAACAGGCCAGGTGCCACCAGCGTTGCCGTAACCCCCCTGTTTTTCTTGCCGCCAGTCCCGCGCCAAGCGGTTGGCCTGATCTCTGCACCCCTGTTACCCACAGCCATCGAGCGCAGGTAAAAGGGCAACGCATGACGTCGGTCAATCGCAACAAAACGGTAGTGGCCCTGTCGGTCAATCCTCATGCACCGCTTCACGAGGTGCAAACCAATCGCGCGCTGGCCCGCTGGCTGGCGCAGATCCTCGGCGTCGAATACGGTGGCAGCTACGACGAGCAGCAGCCCGGCCAGCGAGGTTTGTACCTGCTGCCCACGCAGACCCTGATCGGCCGCGACGCCGCGCAGCGCCTGGGGGTCAATGGCCCGGATGACCTGTGGGGCGGCTTCGTCGAGCATGATTTCATTTGCACCAAGGCGATCGCCCACGGTCTGTTGAACAAGGAGGCGGTGGCGCCCCAAGGCTGGTCGCCGTTGTTCGCCAAGCTGACCCGAGGCGCCGTGTTGGATGGCGTGAGCGTGTTTTCCCTGCGGGATGCGCGTCCGGCGGCCGAGCAACTGCTGTACACCGGGCCGATCCGCCTCAAGCCGATCCATGCCTGTGCCGGACGTGATCAACGGGTCATCAAGAGCCTGGCGCAGTTCGATGAGGTGGTCGCCAGCCCCGAGGCCCAGGCGTTGTTTCGCGACGGCGTGGTACTGGAGCAGAACCTTAGCCAGGTCAAGACCCAGAGCGTCGGCCAGAGCTTCATCAACGGCAAGGTCATGAGTTATTGCGGTGTGCAACACCTGACCGAGGACAGTCAGGGGTTGGAGGTGTATGGCGGTTCGGACCTGCTGGTGGTGCAGGGCGGCTACATCGAGTTGCTCAAGCTGGAGTTGCCCGACGATGTGCGCGAGGCGGTGCGCCTGGCGCAGGTGTTTGACGATGCGGCCAACCAGGCCTATCCGAACTTCTTCGCTTCGCGCAGAAACTACGACATCGCCCAGGGCCTCGATGCCGCCGGCCAGCCGCGCGGCGGTGTGCTGGAGCAGTCCTGGCGCATGGGCGGGGCCAGCAGCGCCGAGTTGGCGGCGCTGGAGGTGTTCGTCAACGACCCCACGACCACCGTCGTGAACGTGTCTTCGGTCGAAACCTACATCGACCAGCCGCTGCCACAGGGCGCTCGGGAGGTGTACCGCGGCGCGGCACACAATGGCGACTTCCTTCTCAAATACGTGACGGTTCAATCCTATGACGGCTAGAAGCGAAACCATTCAGATCGAAATCGACGATGAGCGGATGAACGGGACGTTCCTGAGCCCCAAATCGAAAGTCCCCGGCGTGCTGTTCGTGCACGGCTGGGGCGGGAGCCAGGAGCGCGACCTGGAGCGGGCCAAGGGCATCGCTGGCCTTGGCTGCGTGTGCCTGACCTTCGATTTGCGTGGCCATACCGGCGGGGCGGGAATCCCGCTGTCGCGGGTCACCCGGGAAGATAACCTGCGGGACTTGCTCGCGGCCTATGACCGACTGCTGGCGCACCCGGCCCTCGATACCTCGGCGATTGCCGTGGTGGGCACCAGCTACGGCGGTTACCTGGCTTCGATCCTGACCTCGCTGCGACCGGTGCGCTGGCTGGCCCTGCGGGTGCCGGCGCTGTACCGCGACGAGCAATGGCACACGCCCAAGCGCGACCTGGACAAAGGCGACCTGCTGGATTATCGCAGCACCCTGGTGCACGCCAGCACCAACCGCGCCTTGCATGCGTGCTCGCAGTTCAGCGGTGATGTGTTGCTGGTGGAGTCGGAGACCGATGACCACGTCCCCCACGCCACCATCATGAGTTACCGTGCGGCGTGCCAGCAGACCCATTCACTGACGCACCGCATCATCGACGGCGCCGACCATGCCTTGAGCGACCCCGTGTCACAACAGGCCTACACCTCGATCCTGGTGGACTGGATCAAGGAAATGGTGGTGGGAGAGCGGTTGAGCATTATCCAGGCGCGGTAGTGGTGTGGTGTCTGTGCGGGCCCCTTCGCGAGCAAGCCCGCTCCCACACGGAGTCTTCACTGGCCCACAAATCAGCACTCACCACGAACCTCATGTGGGAGCGGGCTTGCTCGCGAAGGGGCCAGGCCAGACAACCTCCCAATCAAGGCTTCACTTCACCCCAGGCTTGACCCGCAATGCCTTGGCCTTTGCCTCGATCAGCAGGTACATCACCACGGTGATCAACAACGGCAGGATGAAGTAGATCGCCCGGTAGGCGATCAGGCCCGCCAGCAGGCTGCCCCGCGACACTTCATGTTGCAGCAGTGCGATGAACACCGCCTCCAGCACCCCGAGCCCCGCCGGAATGTGGGTGATGACACCGGCGATGCTGCTGATCAACAGCACGCCGAGCACCACCGGGTACTCCAGCTTGCTCGGCAACAGGGTGAAGATCACCGCCGCCATCAACGACCAGTTCAACGCGCCCAGCGCCAGTTGCAGCACGGCCATGCGCAGCGACGGCAGGTTGATTTCCATGCCGCGAATCGTCCAGGCCCGGCGCTTGGAGAACTGGCAGGCCAGCAGGTAACCGGCGCTCACCAGCAGCAACAGCACGCCGACGCCCTGCAAGGCCGTGCTGCTCAGCTTCCAGCCGGGCGGCATGGTTACCAGGCCACTGCTGAACACCACGCCGGCCAGGGTCATGTAGCCGAACCAGTTCGTCGCCAGGCTCAGCCCGAGGATTTTGGCGATGTTCCCTGTGCTGACGCCCAGCCGTGAGTACAACCGATAGCGCATGGCGATGCCGCCGACCCAGGCGCTGAGGTTGAGGTTGAAGGCGTAGCTGATCACCCCCACCGGCAGAATCTGCCGCCAGCCGAGCTTCTGGCGGATGTAGGTGCGTCCGATCAGGTCGAAGCAGGCGTAGGTGATGAAACTGGTGATCGTCAACGCGGCAGCGATGACCAGCGTCCGTACCTTGAAATCGGCCAGGGTGTCGAACACTTCGGACCAGTCGATGCGCCGGGCCAGGGCTGTGAACAGCACGATCAACAGCAGGAAGAACGCCAGGGTCAGCGGCCGTTTCCAGCGGCTCCAGCGCGACGCGGGCTTGTGCTCGTCCCGGACCTGGGCATCAGCTGGCGCGGTGTGCGCCTCAGAGTGGTTCATGGGGTTCGCTCCGAACCGCCGTCGGCGGCGAGAAAGGTTTCAGACGCGGTTTATGGGCCGGCAGCCAGCCGGCCCAGGACGGGAAGTGGCGTAGGAAGTGGAACACCATGAAACCGATGGTCATGCGCCACAGCAGGCCACGTGGGGCGTGGTCCTTGGGCATGACCGTGCAGTGGTTGCGGATCAGGTAGTCGAGGCGCTCGAACAGCTCGCGGTTGAACGCCCGGTCGCGGATCAACACATTGGCTTCCAGGTTCAGCGACAGGCTCAAGGGGTCGAGGTTGCTCGAGCCCACGGTGCTCCAGTCCTCGTCCACCAGCGCGACCTTGCCGTGCAGCGGTCGCTCGCAATATTCGCAGATCACCACGCCGGCCTTGAGCAGGTAGCTGTAGAGCATCCGCGCCGCGAGCTTGGCGATCATCATATCCGGCTGGCCCTGCAGGATCAGCCGCACCTCCACCCCGCGCCGTGCCGCGTTGCGGATCTCGCGCAGCAACCGGTAGCCGGGGAAGAAGTAGGCGTTGGCGATCACCACGCGCCGCTTGGCGCTGCGCAGCACTTGCAGGTAGACCTCTTCGATGTCGGTCTGGTGCTCATGGTTATCGCGATAGACCAGTCGCACCTGGCCGTCATGATCGCTGAAGGCCAACTCGTTGCGCCGGCTGCGGCGCCGTTGCCACCAGTATTTGGCCCGGGCCGGACGACCGCTCTGCATCAAGGCGAAGTGATGGATGTCGACCACCGCCGGGCCTTTGATTTCCACCGAATAGTCTTGCTTGGCCTCGGGGCCGAAATCGCCCAGGTGGTCGGCGGAAAAGTTGATCCCGCCGATGAACGCGATCACCCCGTCGATCACCACCACCTTGCGGTGCAGGCGGCGGAACCAGTTGGTGCGGATGCCCAAGTGAAGAGGCGCGGGGTCGAACATCTGCAGGCGCACGCCGGCATCGCTCAACGAGGCGAGGAAGTTGGGCGTCAGCTCGCCGCAGCCGAAGCCGTCCAGGCTCAGGGTGACACGCACACCGCGCTGGGCCGCATCCACCAGCAGGTCGCGCAACTCGTTGCCGACCTTGTCCTCGAACAGGATGAAGGTCTCGATGAGCACTTCCTTCTCGGCCCGGCGGATGGCCTCGAACACCCGGGGGAAATACGCCTCGCCGTTCTCCAGCAAGGTGACGCGGTTGTTGCCGTGCCAGCCGTATTCGACGTCCACCAGTGCCGGGTTGCGCTCGGTGGGCGGAGCCTCGACCTGCTCCACCGTCGCCTTGTTCATCGTCGCGCTCATAGTTCGATCTCCACCGACAACGGTGCGTGGTCTGAAAGGTGCGACCAGGGCCTGACATTCAGCACCTGGGCGTGACGGGCCTTGAGGTTGCGCACGTAGATGCGGTCCAGGCGCAACAGCGGCAGGCGCGCCGGGAAGCTGCGGGCCGGCTTGCCCCATTGTTCGGTGAACACTTCACGCAGGCCGGCGGGTTCGAGCAAGTCACTGGCCTTGCCGCGCCAGTCGTTGAAGTCGCCGGCGACGATCACCGGGGCCTCGGGCGGCAGTTCGCTCAAGCGCTGGCAAAGCAGCTTCAACTGCGCGACCCGATGGCTTTCGCGCAGCCCCAGGTGAACGCAGATGGCATGGATCTGCGGCCCATCGCCGCTGGGCAGGCGCAACACGCTGTGGAGCATGCCGCGGTTTTCATGGCCGCTGATGGACACGTCGAGGTTTTCATGGTGCACGATCTGGAATTTCGACAGCAGCGCGTTGCCGTGGTCGCCCGCCGGGTACACCGCATTGCGCCCATAGGCGAACTGCGGCCAGAGGCTGTCGGCCAGGAATTCGTACTGGGGCATGCTCGGCCAGTTGGCGAAACGCTGGGGATGGTGTTCGTGGGTGCCGTGGACTTCCTGCAGGAACACCACGTCGGCGGAGACGCTGCGCACCGCTTCGCGCAGTTCCGGCAGGATGAAGCGGCGGTTCAGGGCCGTGAAACCTTTGTGGGTGTTGACCGTCAGCACGGTGAAACGCTGGGTCGGGACCAGGTCTCGGCGGGTGTCCTGGTCGGGCTCGCGGGTCGCTTCGGTGGACTGGGTAATGTTCATGCCAGGACTCCCTCGGCCGGGCGCACGCCGGGTGCGGTGGCGAGGTCCTTGTCCAGGTCGAAGCGCTCCAGCAAGTGGCGCGCGTCATAGGGCGCGCGGACCTTGATGTCGTTGTCGAAGTAGCAGAACACCTCACGGCTCTTGCGGGCTCGAGGTTGCTTCTGCGGGTCGATCAGGTGCGCGTCGTCCGGCTGCGTGCCGTGGCTCCAGGCTTGGATCCGGTCGCCCCAGCGCTTCAACGCCGCGTCGGTATAGCCGCTGGCGTACAGCTCTTCGGCGCCGTGCAGGCGCAGGTAGACGAAGTCGCTGGTGACGTCCTCCCGATAGGGCCATTTGCCGGCGGTGTCGGCGATCACCAGGGCGATGTCGTAACGCCTGAGCAGGGTGATGAAGTGCGGGTCGATGAAGCTGTCGTGGCGGATCTCGACGGCGTGGCGCAACCGGCGTTTTTTATCCGCCGTCGTGCTGGCGTGGCCGTCCAGGCGCGGTTCGTGCTCGCGGGCGAGGGTCGCGGCGCCTTCGGTGTCGTGGGGCAGCTGCTTGAGAAAGTCCTCGAACAGTTCGGGGTCGAATTTGAAGCTCGGTGGAAACTGCCAGAGGATCGGGCCGAGTTTCTCCTTGAGCTCCAGCACGCCGGAGGCGAGGAAGTTGGCCAGCGGTTTGTGCACCTCGCGCAAGCGCTTGATGTGGGTGATGAAGCGGGGCGCCTTGACGCTGAACACGAAGCCGGACGGCGTCTCGGCATACCACTGGGCATAGCGTTCGGGGCGTTGCAGGGCGTAGAACGATCCATTGATTTCGATGCTGTTGACCGCTCGCGAGGCGAATTGCAATTCGCGTTTTTGAGTCAGCCCCTTCGGGTAGAAGTCCCCCCGCCAAGGCGTGTAGCGCCAACCGGAAATACCAATGTGGATCGCCGTCATGTGTCCCTCCCGTGCCATTGACCTCGTACCGCTGGTGTCTTGTTGATGACTGTCAGGCGAGGCAGAAAGTTTCGGGCAGGTGCCCGGTGGACGCGGCAAGGCTTTCTGTGGCCACAGGGTTGTGTATTGACCCGTGGAGCGAACTTGCTCGCCCGATAGGGATCAGTTCCTTACCGATTCCCATCAAGGAGCCTCGCGTGTTGTCTCGATTGAGCCGTGTATTGCTGTTGGTATTGCTGGCGCTGACCGGCAGCATCGCCTACGGCGCAGCCGCCATTCCCGGCACTGCCGCGCCCAGTGAAGCCCCTGCAGAGCCCGAACCTTTGGTCCAGGGCGGCCTGCTCGGCGCCATCAGTTCGAGCATCGACGACGTCCAGGACAAGCTCGACCTCAACCAGAGTCTGGTGGATGCCTGGCGCCTGCGGGCGGATCGGGCGGCGGATGAGGTGGACCGGCTGGTGGACCAGACGGCCCGTTCGTCCTGGCGAGTGACGGGGGATTTCCTGTTGCTGTCGGGTGTCTGGATCGGCGCGTTTGCCGTGCTCTGGTCGGGCGCGCGGCTACTGGTGCGGCGCCTTGGCGGGGGTCGCTGGCTGCGCACGCGCCAGCGGGTTCGGGATGTGCTCGGCTACGTGTTGCCCTACACCGTCCCGGCACTGCTTTGCCTGCCGTTGACCCTGTATGTCAGTCACTTCCTGCAGGTCTCGGTCGGCCGGGCCCTGGCCCTGTGCTTTGCCTACGCCACCAGCAGCGGCATTTTCTCCACCTCGGTGTTGCTGTGCGTCATCGTGATGTTCAACGCCGGGCACAAGCGCCGGGCGGTGGCGATCATCCGGCACCTGAGCCCCCGGCCGCTGTTCATGATCGGCTTTCTCGCCGCCCTCAGCGATGCCTTGACCAGCCCGCAGATCGCCCGGCAACTGGGCGGCAACATCACCAGCAGCGTCGCGGTGTTCACCGGCCTGCTGGCGTCGATGATCTTTGGCTGGCTGGTGATTCGCCTGCGGCGCCCGGTGGCCCACCTGATTCGCAACCGATCCCTGGCCCAGCGCTTGAAGCAACCGGCCTTGCAGGAGTCGCTGCGGATTTTTTCCGGGCTCTGGTACTGGCCGATCCTGCTGATGGTACTGGTGTCGGCGGTGAGCCTGATCGGCGTCGGCGAGGACAACCAGAAAGCCCTGCGTTGTGCCTTGTTCACAACCATCCTGCTGATTGCGACGGTGTTTCTCAGCACGGTGTTCCAGCACGTCTTCAAGTCGCCCAAGGCCGAGGCCATCCAGCGCAGCAGCGCCTACAAGGGGCGGCTGCTGAGCCTGTTGCACGCGTTGCTGCGAATTGTCCTGGCCGTGGTCTTCATTGAAGTCCTCGGGCGGATCTGGGGGATCTCGCTGTTCGAGTTCGCCTCGCGCAACGCCGTGGGGCGGGCGATCAGCGATTCCCTGAGCCGCATCGGCCTGATCTTCCTGGTGACCTGGCTGATGTGGGTGGTGCTCGATACGGCGATCCAGGAAGCCTTGAAGCCGCCGCTGAACAAGCGTGGCGCCCGCCAGCCCAGCACGCGGATCAAGACCATCCTGCCGCTGTTGCGCAACGCGGCGAAAATCATCCTGGTGGTGATCTGCGCGATCACCACCATGGCCAACCTGGGGATCAACGTCGCGCCGTTGCTGGCCGGTGCCGGGGTCGTGGGGCTGGCGATCGGCTTCGGTTCACAGCAACTGGTGCAGGACGTCATCACCGGCCTGTTCATCATCATCGAGGACACGCTGTCCATCGGCGACTGGGTGGTGCTCGACTCCGGTCACGCTGGCACCGTCGAGGGCCTGACCATTCGCACCCTGCGCCTGCGCGACGGCAAGGGCTTCGTGCATTCGGTGCCGTTCGGCCAGATCAAGGCCGTGACCAATCAATCGCGGCAATTCGCCTTTGCGTTTTTCTCCGTGCAGTTCACCTACGACACCGATGTCGAGGAGGCCATCGAGCTGATTCGCGAAGCCGGGCGTTCGATTTCCGAGGACCCGTTCCTCAAGTTCAACCTGCAAGGGCCGCTGGATGTGTTCGGCGTCGACCGGATGGACCTCAACGGCGTGGTCCTCACCGCCCAGTTCCGTACGGTGTCCGGTGGGCAGTACGCGGTGAGCCGGGCGTTCAACCAACGCTTGAAGAAGCTTGTGGATAACCATCCGGCGGTGCACTTCGCGCAGACTTATCCACAGCAGGTGATGTTGCCGAAGCGCTTGGTGCAAGAGCCCGGGGAAGAGGAAGCGTTGCCCGAGCGACCTCGATAGTGGCATCGGCGTGGGGTGATGCTGATGGCCCCTTCGCGGGCAAGCCCGCTCCCACAGGGAAATGCATCTTCACAGGGAAATGCATTCTGACAGGGGAATACATTTCAACTGTGGGAGCGGGCTTGCCCGCGAAGAGGCCCGCCCAGACACCCTCAACCTTTCTGATCGTTCCCACGCTGCGCGTTCGATCCTCAACCTTTGTGAATGAGTTTGCTCCGGATATCAGCCATCGCCTGCGCCTCCAGTTCAACCCAGAACAGCACCTTCCCGGCCACCTGCGCCGCGACCGGCACGCCATCGCGATACACCAGCCGATTGCTCGCCAGCGCCGGCACCTTCGCCCCCGGCAGTAGGGTGCCGGCGAGGTTCAGCGGGTCCACGCCACACACGGCAACCACGCTGCTGTCGGCCGGGCGGCGGCGCACTTCGCGTAGCAGGGGGATCGCCTCGGGCAGGGCGAATTGTTCGCCGGCCAGGCCACTGACAAAACGTCCTCCGCGGATTTCCCCCCGCGCCTCCAGGCGATGGAAGGTGCGCAGCAACTCACGCCAGCTCGGCAGCCAGTCGGCCTCGCGCTCCAGCAACCGCCAGAACACCACGCCGTAGCGGCGCAGCAGGGTCATGGCAATGTGTTCCAGGGTTTCGGGCGGCGTGGGCGCGTGCCGTTTGCCTTCTGCGGGCGCCGGCGGGTTGCGGCGCAGCAGGGCCCAGCGCCCGGCGTCGTCCATGCCGCCGACAAACGCCCCGCGCCCGCGCCGGCTGCTGCGGGTCTGACGCTTGCTGGCGGGGGTGATCAACGCGCGCAAGCCGGCGAAGCTGTCGGCATTCACCAATCCGGCGCCCACCAGTTCCTGCAAGGCCATTTCCAGCTCGGTGCGCAACAGGTGGGCTTCGTGCAGCAACTCGTCGAAAAACAAAGCACCGTGGTCGCTGAGGGCCTGATGGACCTTTTGCGTCTTGGGCGACAGCTCGCTGACGGGCGTCTGCTCGGCCAGGCTGCTCCACAACGCCACCTGGCTGCGTGGCAACAGCACCACCGGCGTGCTGCGCAGGGCGCTGGCGGCGAGCTTCTGCCGCGCGCTCAAGCGTGTCCAGACCACCTTGCCGCTGCGGCACAGCTCATCGAGCCAGTTGGCTGAGTAGTCCTTGATGCGCGCGGGCAGCAGGTCGCTGTCCCAGGCCACAGCGGCCGCCGGATAACCTTCGAACTGGCTGACGATGGACGGCAGTACGGCGCTGCCACGGCCTTGGGTCGAGGGCGACAGGTGCTGCCAGTCGAACAGAAAACGCATGAAGTCCTGCAAGCTCACCGGTTCGATTTCCCGGCGCAGGCGTTTGACGGTGTAGCGGTGGATACGCGCCAGCAAATGCCGTTCGCACCATTCTTCCTGACCGGTCCCCGGCGTGAACCGCCCACGCAGCACATAGCCTTGCTGTTCCAGGTGCGCCAGGGCCAGGGTGACCTGTGGCGTCGACAGCCCCAGCGGGTAGGCGATGGCCGTCAGCGGCAGCGGGCCGAAGGCGCTGAGCCGGGCGCGGAGCATCTCCACCACGGCATCGTCGTGTTCCCAAGGCTCATCGAAACCGGTCAGGGGCGCCAGCGGTGGTTGCCAGCGGGCCTGTGGATAAACCGCCTGCGCGCACGTCAGCCGCTCCAGGGCCACCCAAAGGCCGCGTTCGGCGCTGATCTGCACGTGGCTGGCGCGTCCCTGTTCAGCCAGCGTCTGCAACCAGCCATGCCAGGCCGGGTGGGCGCTGGCTTCGCTGTCGGTAATGCCGGCCAGGCTCATCAGCGCTTCGTGCATTTCATCGAGATTGGCCGGGGTCGGCCAGGCTTCTTCGCGCACCGACTCGATGGCTTCGGCGTCCAGGGCACCGAGGTCATCGGTGGCGTGCGGATCGCTCCAGCGCCGGTTGATCACCGCCTGGGTGCGCCGTTCTTCCAGCGGCGCGTCGTCGAGAAAGGTGTAGGGCCGGGCGCTGAGGATTTCTGCCGCCAGGGGCGAAGGCGCGGGCAGGTCACGACTGATCAGCCGCACTTCACCGGCCTCCATGCGCCGCAGCAGCGCCAGCCAGCCTTCGCTGTCCATGGCTTCGTGCAGGCAGTCGTCGAGGGTCTGTTCCACCAGCGGGTGATGGGGGATTTCCCGCTCACCGGCCAGGTTTTCCAGGCACGCGATCTGGTCGGGGAAGACGCTGGCGATCAGGTCTTCGCTTTTCATTCGCTGGATCTGCGGCGCGACTTTGCGCCCGCCGGTGTAGCGCGGCAAGGCCAGGGCCACGCCGGCGTTCCAGCGCCAGCGCACGCCGAACAACGGCGCGTCGAGGACCGCCTGGACAAGGATCTGCTCGGCGCTGTGGCTGTTGAGGTAGCGCCAGACCTCGTCCAGCTCGAAGCTGTGGCTGGTGGACAGCGACAGCACGATGGCGTCTTCGCTGGCGGCGGCCTGCAGCTCGAAATTGAAGGTGCGGCAGAAGCGCTTGCGCAGGGCCAGCCCCCAGGCGCGGTTGATGCGGCTGCCGAACGGCGTGTGGATGATCAACTGCGTGCCGCCGGACTCGTCGAAGAAACGCTCCATCAACAGAGTGTCCTGGGACGGCAGCGCGCCGAAGGCCAGGCGCGCCGGAGCCAGGTAGTCCAGCAGTTGTTCGGCGCTGGCCAGGTTCAGGCCCAAGGTGTCGGTGAGCCAGTCGAGGGCCGGTTGCAGGTTGCCCGGCGTGGCGCTGAGCCGTTGATCCAGCTGTGCTTGCAGGCGAGCCACGGCCAGGGACAGTTCAGCGCTGCGCCCCGGCGCTTCGCCGAGCCAGAACGGGATGGTCGGCGGCTGGCCCTGGGCGTCCTCGACGCGCACGCGGCCGGCCTCGACACGAATGATGCGGTACGAGGTATTGCCCAACTGGAACACGTCGCCGGCGATGCTCTCCACCGCGAAGTCTTCGTTGACGCTGCCAATGTTCAGCCCCTGGGGTTCGAGCAGCACGCTGTAGTCGGCGTTGTCCGGGATGGTGCCGCCGCTGGTCACGGCGGTCAGCTTGCTGCCCCGGCGCCCGCGCAGGGTCCGGGTCACGGCGTCGCGGTGCAGGTAGGCGCTGCGCACGCCTTGGCGGCCATTGAGGCCTTCGGCGAGCATGTGCAGCAGCGCCTGGTAGTGTTCGTCGTCCAGCTGGGCGTAGGGCGAGGCGCGGCGGAATGTGTCCAGGAGTGCCTGTTCCGGCCATTCCTGGCAACTGACCTCGGCGACGATCTGCTGGGCCAGCACGTCCAGCGGCGCCTCGGGAATGTGCAGGATGTCCAGTTCACCCCGGCGCACGCAGTCGAGCAGGGCGACGCATTCGATGAGGTCGTCGCGGGTGGTGGCAAACAGGCGGCCCTTGGGTGTGCCGCCGACGTGGTGCCCGGAGCGGCCGACCCGTTGCAGGAACGCCGAGATCGAACGGGGCGAGGCGATCTGGCACACCAGGTCGACGTCGCCAATGTCGATGCCCAGTTCCAGGGACGCGGTGGCGATCAACACCTGCAGTTCGCCGCGCTTGAGGCGTTGCTCGGCGTCGAGGCGAAACTCTTTCGCCAGGCTGCCGTGATGGGCGGCCACGGCGTCCTTGCCCAGGCGCTCGCTCAAGTGCCGGCTCAGGCGCTCGGCCAGGCGGCGGGTATTGACGAACACCAGGGTGGTGCGGTGCGCCCGCGCCAGTTCGGCGAGGCGGTTATAGACCAGTTCCCAGACGTCGTTGGCCATCACCGCCGACAGCGGCACGGGCGGTACTTCGATGTCCAGGTCCCGAGGGCGGGCGTGGCCGATGTCGACGATTTCACACGAACGGCCTTCACCCACCAGAAAGCGCGACACCGCTTCGATGGGTTTTTGCGTGGCGGACAGGCCGATGCGCACCAGCGGTTCGGCGCACAGGGCTTGCAGGCGTTCCAGGCTCAAGGCCAGGTGGCTGCCGCGTTTGCTGGCGGCGATGGCGTGGATTTCATCGACGATGACCGTGCGCGTGCTGCCGAGCATCTGCCGGCCGGAGTCGGAGCCGAGCAGGACGTAGAGCGATTCCGGGGTGGTCACCAGGATATGCGGCGCAGTCTTGCGCATCGCCGTGCGATCTTTCTGCGGCGTGTCGCCGGTGCGCACGGCGGTGGTGATGGGCAGGGGCGGCAAGCCCATCTGGCGCAGTTGTTCGGTGATGCCGGCCAGGGGATTTTGCAGGTTGATCTGGATGTCGTTGCTCAAGGCCTTGAGCGGCGAGACGTAGACCACCAGGGTCTGGTCCGGCAAGCCACCCTGTTCGAGGCCGCGGTGCACCAGGTCGTCGAGCACCGCGAGAAACGCCGTCAGGGTCTTGCCCGAACCGGTGGGCGCGGCCACCAGGGTCGAGCGACGCTGGCTGATCAACGGCCACGCCTGGGCCTGGGCGGCCGTGACCGCCGGGAATGTCTGGCTGAACCAGGCGCGGACGGCGGGGTGAAAGCCCGCCATGGCGTGGTCGGCTGCAAGGGGCAGATTCATAGGAGCAGTTATGCGGGTGGGGTGGGGAAGATGCAAGTACCGGCTGAGATCTCTGTCGACAGAGAGGGCCCTTTCGCGGGCAAGCCCGCTCCCACAATTAATCGGGTTTCGTCAGACCAAATGCGGTCGACTGTAGGAGCGGGCTTGCCCAGGCGGCGATCCGACGAAGAGGGCCTGAAGGACAGCCCACCTCCAGGATCTGCACATTACGGATGACGGTTGCGCACTAAACCCGCAAAATGCAACGATTCCGGCAACGCCTGCGGGCGTTGTCGACCAAATTCTTGTGCCAACAGACTGGGCCTGCTGACTTTATGCGAATGCGCCTTATGTTACTGGGCGGCGGAAATGCCCTTGGGCAGGCGCTGATTCGCCTCGGTGCAGAAGAAGACATCGGTTTTCTTGCCCCCCGCCCACCTGAAGACGGTTGGGATGCCGCGAGCCTGACGCAGTTGCTCGACGACACCCGGCCGGACGCCTTGATCAACCTGGCGTACTACTTCGACTGGTTCCAGGCCGAGGCTGTCAGCGAGCAGCGCCTGACCAGCCAGGAGCGCGCCGTCGAGCGCCTGGCCGAACTGTGCCAGCACCACAACATCATCTTGCTGCAACCGTCGAGCTATCGGGTGTTCGACGGTTCCCGCGCAACGGCCTACAGCGAAAAGGACGAGCCGGTGCCCCTGGGCCTGCGCGGTCAGGCGTTGTGGCGGATCGAACAAAGCGTGCGCGCCACCTGCCCGCAACACGTGCTGCTGCGATTCGGCTGGTTGCTGGACGACAGCGCCGACGGCATCCTCGGACGCTTTCTGGCCCGGGCCGAACAGCCGGAAGAACTGTTGCTGGCCGACGACCGTCGGGGCAATCCGACGCCGGTGGACGATGCGGCGCGGGTGATCATTTCGGTGCTCAAGCAACTCGATTGCGCAGCGCCGCTGTGGGGCACCTATCATTACGCCGGGCATGAGGCGACCACGCCGCTGGCGCTGGGCCAGGCGATCCTGACCGAAGCCCGGGCCCTGCATCCGCTGGCGATCGAGTCGCCCACGGCCCAGGCCCACGCTGCACGCCCGGACGCCGCGCAAGAACCGCAACACGCGGTGCTGGCCTGCAAGAAAATTCTGCACACCTTCGGGATCAAGCCCCGCGCCTGGCGCGCGGCGCTCCCAGGCTTACTGGATAGGTTCTATCGCCATGGCTGACGGCCCTGTTTTAATCACCGGCGGTGCGGGTTTCATTGGTTCGCACCTGACCGACGCCTTGCTCGCCAAGGGACATTCGGTGCGCATCCTCGATGACCTGTCCACTGGCAAGCGCAGCAACCTGCCGCTGGATAACCCGGCCGTCGAGCTGATCGAAGGCGACGTCGCCGATGCCGCCCTGGTCGCGCGGGCCATGGTCGGTTGCAGCGCCGTGGCGCACCTGGCCGCGGTGGCCTCGGTGCAAGCCTCGGTGGACGACCCGGTGCGTACGCACCAGAGCAATTTCATCGGCACGCTCAATGTCTGTGAGGCCATGCGCCAGGCCGGCGTGAAGCGGGTGCTGTTCGCCTCCAGCGCGGCGGTCTATGGCAACAACGGCGAAGGCCAGTCCATCGACGAGGACACGCCCAAGGCGCCGCTGACGCCGTATGCCTCGGACAAACTGGCCAGCGAGTTCTACTTCGATTTCTATCGCCGCCAGCACGCGCTGGAGCCGGTGGTGTTCCGCTTCTTCAACATCTATGGCCCGCGCCAGGATCCGTCCTCGCCGTATTCCGGGGTCATCAGCATCTTCAGCGAACGGGCGCAGAAAGGCCTGCCGATCACCGTGTTCGGCGACGGCGAGCAGACCCGGGATTTTGTCTACGTCGAAGACCTGGTGGACTTGCTGGTGCAAGCCATCGAGAAACCGGACGTGGAAGTGGGCGCGGTGAACGTCGGCTGGAACCAGGCGACGACCCTCAAGCAGTTGCTTGAGGCGCTGGCGGCGGTGATCGGCAACTTGCCGCCGGTCAGCTACGGCCCGGTGCGTTCCGGTGACATTCGCCACTCGCGGGCCGACAACCAGCGGTTGTTGCAGCGCTTCAGCTTCCCACCGCAGACGCCGATGAGCGTAGGCCTGGCGCGGCTGTTGGGCCGCTGATCTGCGGCCAATAGAAACAACTGTGGGAGCGGGCTTGCTCGCGAAGGCGTTCCGTCAGTCACATTCAAGTGACTGACCCTCCGCCTTCGCGAGCAAGCCCGCTCCCACATTGTTTGTGTCGCTATCGAGTTTGGCTTAGAACTTGTAGCCCAACCCCACCATGTAGATCCATGGATCCACGTCGACATTCACCTTGGCCCGGGTCCCGCCGGCCACGGCGTTGTTGTCGACATACGCCGTGGTGTCGATGTCGATGTAGCGCACCTGGCCGTTGATCATGATGTTGTCGGTCAGCATGTAGTCGGCGCCCACTTGCCACGCCATGCCCCAGCTGTTGCTCGCGCGAAAGTTGCTGAAGCCGTTGGCGCTGGCTTCGCTGCCGACGTGTTCGTCATAGATCCAGGTGTAGTTGATGCCGGCGCCGACATAAGGTTGGAAAGCCGACTTGGCGTCAAGTGGGTAGTAGACCAGGCTCAAGGTCGGCGGCAGGTGCTTGAGCGTGCCGAGCTTGTTGTTGGCTGCGCCCAGGGCGGTGCCCTTGATCTTCACGTCGTGCTCGAACGGCGAGGCCGCCAGCAATTCGATACCCAGGTTGTCGGTGATCATGTAGGCGAAGTTCAGGCCCAGTTGCGTGTCGCTGCTCATGGTCGCCTTGCCGCCCAGGTCGGCACCGGCCAGCGGGCCGCGGTCGACCTTGACGCTGCCGCTGTCGGCCTCTGGATTGACGGTAATGGCACCGGCGCGAACGATGATATCGCCGGCGGTGTGGGCCTGGGCGAGTGGGGCTGCGAGCGCGAGGGCAAAGAGGGAAGCGCTGAGCAAGGACTTGTGCATGGGGGCTCCAGAGGACATTTCAAAAGGGATGTCCCATGGTACGGAGCCGCCTGGCCCGGTCTTTTGACACAGCTCAATGAGTCTTGGTCGATTAATTGACTCAGCTCAATGAAATGATGATGAGCAAGCCTTGACGGCCCCATCGCGAGCAAGCTCGCTCCCACACAGGTCGCATAGGCACTGAGCTCTCCTGTGGGAGCGAGCTTGCTCGCGATAGCTATCTGACGGACTGCCCATCACCACCCGATTCACTCCGGCAGTTCATACACATAGATCTTTTCGGCCTCCATCTGATACCCGGCATCGGCCAGTTCGCTGGTGGATGGCTTGACCTGCATCGGCCCTTCAACCCAGTAGGGCTGGTACAACTCGTCGAGTTTGACCCCGACTTCGCTCTTCACATGCACGATCTGGTTGGAGGGCGGTGGCGGTACATGGATGCAGGCGCCGAAGTACGGCACCAGCAGGAAGTCCGTGGTGCGACCTTCCTCGCTGACTTCCAGCGGCACGATGTAGCCCGGCAAGCGAATCCGCTGGCCGTCTAGTTCCTTGACCACCGGTGCGTTGGGCAGGTCCTGCCTGGCCGCGGGGGCGGACTCGGCGGCCAGGGCATTGCCCATCTGCGACAGGTCGTGCAGCGGGGTCATGTTCGGCACTTCCGGCGGTGCGCCCGCCGGGATCATTTCGGTCCAGGCCAGGTCCCTCGGCTCGGCCGCCCAGAGGGGCAGGGCGACCATCATCAACAGCGCAAACAGGGCGCGGGGCATCTTCACGGTCCTCATAAACGGATCGACAAGCCATCGGCCAGCGATTGGCGATAGGCGCGCCAGGCCGGCACGCTGCCCATCAGCAGGGCGGCGACCAGGATGCCAGCCATGAGCGTCCATTCATATTCGCTCGGCCAACCCAGCGGCAGATACAGGCCATAGGCCGACTGTACATAACCCTGGGCGGCACCGATGCCGATGTACAGCAGGGCCAGTCCGGCGACCACCCCGGCCAGCGCCAGGGCGAAGGCTTCGAGCACCAGCAGGCTCGCGATGTGCCACGGTCGCGCGCCCACCGACCGCAGGATGGCCATTTCCCGACGCCGCTCGTTGAGGCTGGTGAGAATCGCCGTGAGCATGCCGATCAAACCGGTCAGGACCACGAACAGCGAGATCACGAACAAGGCTTTTTCCGCCGTGCCCATCAGGCTCCACAATTCCTGCAGGGCCACGCCGGGCAGGATCGCCAAGAGCGGTTCGCCACGGAACTCATTGATCTCGCGCTGCAAGGCAAAGGTGGAAATCTTGCTGTTGAGGCCGAGCATGAACGCGGTGATGGCTTGCGGCGTGAGGTCCATGTTGCGCGCCTGGTCGGCGCTGATGCGACCGTTGCCCTGGGCCGGCACGCCGTTTTTCCAATCGATGTGGATCGCTTCCATGCCGCCGAGGCTGATGTGCAGTGTGCGGTCCACCGGGGTGCCGGTGCGCTTGAGAATGCCCACCACGGTGAAGGGCTTGTCGTCGTGCTTGACCAGGCTGATCGCCGCGACTCCATGGGCCAGCACCAGTTTGTCACCGAGCTTGTAGTGCAGCGCCTCGGCCACTTCGGCGCCGAGCACCACTTCGAAAGGGTCGGTGGCGAAGGCCCGGCCATCGGCCAGTTCCAGGTGTTGCTGGCGGCCATACTGGTAATGCTCGAAATAGGCCTCGGTGGTGCCCATCACCCGGTAACCGCGATGGGAGTCGCCGAGGGACATGGGAATCGCCCACTTCACTTTCGGGTTGCTGGCGAAGTGTTCGAAGCTGTCCCAGCGGATGTTGTTGGTGGCGTTGCCGATGCGAAACACCGAATACAGCAGCAGGTTCACCGAGCCGGAACGGGCGCCGACGATCAGGTCGGTGCCGCTGATGGTGCTGGCAAAACTGGCCCGCGCCTCGGTGCGCACCCGCTCCACCGCCAGCAGCAGGCAGACGGACAGGGCGATGGCGAACACGGTGAGGATCGCGGTGAAACGACGGTTCGCCAGGCTGGCCATGGCAAGACGGAACAAATACATCTCAGACCTCGACAGGCGTGGCGGCGCGATTGAGATCGGCCAGCGAGAGGTTGCGGTCGAACAGCGGCGCCAGGCTCTGGTCGTGGCTGACGAACAAGAGGCTGGCGCCGGCCTCGCGGCATTCGGCGAACAGCAGCCGCAGGAAGTTTTCCCGGGCGTCATAATCCAGGGCCGAGGTTGGCTCGTCGGCGATCACCAGCTCCGGCTGGCCGATCAACGCCCGGGCAGCGGCGACCCGTTGCTGCTGGCCGATGGACAGCGAATCGGCCCGGCGTTCCAACAAACTGGGGTCGGTCAGCCCCAGGTGGGCCAGCAGCGTGCCCGCGGCCTGGTCGACACTGCCGTGACGGTGCCTGGCCCGTTGCGCCCGCAGCCTGGAAAAATGGCAGGGCAGCTCGACGTTCTCGCGTACCGAGAGAAACGGCAGCAGGTTGAATTGCTGGAAGATGTAGCCGGTGTGATCCACGCGAAACCGGTCCCGGCTGCCCGCGCCCAGTTTGCTGAGGTCCTGGCCAAGCAGGCGGATGCTGCCCCGGTCCGGTGTCTGCACGCCGCCGAGCAATCCCAGCAGGGTGGTCTTGCCGCTGCCGCTCGGGCCTTTGAGAAACACCGTCTCGCCGCTTTCCAGGCGAAACGCCGGGATGTCCAGCAGCAGCGGATGCCCGGGCCAACTGAAGCCCAGGTCGGACAGTTCGATGAGTGCTTGGGTCATGGTGGCCAACGTCAGGGTTGTGGAGTAGCCCCTGTGGGAGCGGGCTTGCTCGCGAAAGCGGTGTGTCAGGCTGCATCTGTATTGGATGTGCCGGCCTCTTCGCGAGCAAGCCCGCTCCCACAGGGGTGATGCGCAATACTTAAAATTTAAGGGCCGGTGCTTCGGGCGTCAGTTCCGCGCCTTGCTGGCCGTTCGGGCCGATCATCTGCACCAGGATCTTCCGGGTGGCCGGGAAGACCTTGAACAGCGACGCCAGGTCCAGGTGCGTCAAGGCGCTGGGTGCGACACAACGGAACTGGTAGCGGGCGTGGATTTCGCTGTGTTCGTGGTGATGTTCGTCGCCATCGGCCTCTTCGTCATGGTCCTCGTGGTCCGGCTCATCGCCGAACAGCGGGCTTTCCAGTTCCTGCTGCTCCAGGGTGCATTTGGCATCGGCCAGGTTGACCAGCGTTGCCGGTTTCTCCAGCTTCGCCCGCACAGCGGCAACCTTGGCTTTGTCGGCGTCGCTGGTGGCGGGGTGCTCGAAACCCACCAGGTTCATCGCCGGGCTGTCCAGCTCCAGTTCCAGGGTCTGGCCGTCGAGCGAGGCGTTGAGCCGGCCGACGCCGTGTTCGTGGGCACCCAGGCTGCCGTGTTCATGGTCGTGGTCATGGTCGTGCTCGACCGCCGCGTGAGCGACGGCCAGGGGCAGCAGGGCGAACGGCAGGGCGAGAAGCAAACGGCGCATGACGGGTCTCCGAGAGGTCGATGATCTGTTATGTAATCTTATAACGTGAACAGAGTTTGACCGGCTGCTTGGCGTCGCGCAAGGCCCATGGGAGCATGCGTACATGAAATATTCAGGAGCACGGTGATGTTGCGGATACGCGGAACGGTCGGCGATTGGCCGGTGGACCTGTCAATCGACATGGACGAGGGCGACTGGGCGCAGTTGGGCGCGCAGTTACAGGCGATCAAGCCCGCCGAGGCGGTGGCACCTGCGGCCAGGCCGGCCAACCAGGACGACGCGCCGTGGCAGCTTGCCAGGGAATTGTTGCGCAAGGCTGGCCAACTGAGCGGCCCTGACCTGCTGGAGCAACTCGAAGGATTGACGGGCAGCGCCTCGGCGGGCAAACGCTTGCTGGTGCGGTTGCGACACAGTGCCGAGGTCAAGGTATTGAGCGGCGGCGACACGCCGCTCTATAGCTGGGCCGGAGGGCAAGCTGCAAGCTAGAACTGTCTTGCCGCTTGAGGCTCATCGCTCGCCACTGCTTTTTTAGTACAGCGCGGCGAACAGCTTGCGGCGGTAGGTCGTCACCAGTGGATGGTCGTTGCCCAGCAGCTCGAACACTTGCAGCAGTGTCTTGTGCGGCAGGCCTTCGCTGTAGCTGCGGTTGCGCATGAACAACTTGAGCAGGGCTTCGAGGGCCGGTTCGTACTGCTGGCGCGCCAGTTGCTGGATCGCCAGCTGGTACACCGCTTCGTCGTCCTGCGGGTCTTTGGCCAGGCGGGCCTTGAGGTCGGCGGCGTCCGGCAGGTTTTTCGCCAGGCCAAGGAACTGGATCTGCGCCTTGGCACCGGCCAGGGCGGCCTTGTGTTCGTCGCTTTTCACCGCGTCGAGCACCGTCTGGGCTTCACTCAGTTCACCCCGTTCAGTCAGGCAACGGGCATACAGGATCAGCGCCTTGGCGTTGGTGTTGTCTTCGCCCAGCAGCACCGTGAGCAGGGCTTCGGCGTCGGCGAAACGACCGTCGTCGAACAGCGCCTGTGCCTGCTCGAACGGGTCGGCGGCGGCTGGCGGCGGCATCTGCACGTGCGGCTCGAGCATTGCCCGCACCGCGGATTCCGGCTGGGCCCCGGCGAAGCCATCGACGGGCTGGCCGTCCTTGAACAGCACCACGGTTGGCAGGCTGCGAATCCCGAAGCGGGCGACGATGTCCTGTTCGATGTCGCAGTTGACCTTGGCCAGCAGCAGTTCACCCTGATAACTCTCGGCGATGCTTTGCAGCATCGGCATCAGGGCCTTGCACGGCGCGCACCACTCGGCCCAGAAATCCACCAGCACCGGTTTGTGGAAGGAGTTCGCGATCACCGACTGGTCGAAGTCGGCAGTGGTGGCGTCGAAGATGTAAGGCGTGTCCTGGCTCATGGGAATCTCGTAGAACGCTTGAATGGGGCAACTATACGGCTTGGTGGGGGTGGCTGAAAGCGGGGAGGTCTTTCGTCCCGTGGTATCGGGTAGGCCGCCTTCGCGAGCGAGCCCGCTCCCACAGGGCGCGCGCGAACACTTGAGATCCCTTGTGGGAGCGGGCTTGCTCGCGAAGCTTTTAGCTCTCGCGCCGCGCGTGATACAGGCTCACATGCCGAAATTCCTCAGGCTCAGCCAGGTCCGGCAAGGTCATCGCTTGCAGCCTTTCGATACACCGGTACAGCGGATGCTGGAAATCCCGCACCCTTGAATCGGCCACCAAGGCTTCGCGTCCGCGACTGAGAAACTGGTCAAGCAACGGCAGGTTGGTCCGATCATAGAGCACGTCGGCCACCAGGATCAGGTCGAAGCGGTCGGCCTCGGCGAAAAAATCCGCCGAATAACCCAGCTCCACGCCGTTGAGCGCGGCATTGGCTCGGCACGCCGCGATCGCCAGCGGATCGAGGTCGCAGGCCACCACTTCCAGCGCCCCAGCCTTGAGCGCGGCGATACCGGCCACGCCGGAGCCGGCGCCGAAGTCCAGCACGCGCTTGCCCTCGACCCACTGCGGTTGTTCGACCAGGTAGCGGGCCATGGCCAGGCCGCTGGCCCAGCAGAAACTCCAGTAGGGCGGTTCGTGAAGGATGCGCCGGGTTTCTTCCGGGCTGAAGGCGCGGTCCATGTTGTCGCCGTCGATCAGCCACAGCTTCAGGTCGGTGTCGGGCAGCGGGCAGGCCACCAGGCGCGCGTCTCCCAGCAATTGGCCCAAGGCCTCTTGCAGGTCGTGCGGGGCGTTCATGGCGCCTTGACGAATTGCAGGGCGCCCAGGGCCTGGGTGGTCGGTTGGGTGATGCGCTGTTCCGGCAGGTGCAGGATCAACTGGCCCGACTGGCTGGCCCGTCCACGCAGTTCCACGCGGGCGCCGACCGGAAACGCTTCCGGGTTGAACCGCAGGTGGAAGGGCAGGGCCTGGTTGGTGCCGATCAGGCTGGAACTGGCAAGCAGCTGTTGCGGACGGTCCTTGTCATCGATCACCAGCAGCGCCAGTTCGACTTCGGCCCCGGCCGGCACGCCTTGCAAGGTGCCGCTCAATTCGCGCTGGTAGGCGGGCAGCGGGCCCAGCTCGGCGGCCTGGCGGGCTTTTTCCTGGGCCTGTTTCGGTGCGGGTGCCGGTGCGGGTGCAGCGGGCTTGGGCGCATCGCTGCTGCACGCCATCAGCAGGCTGAAAAGACTGAGCAAAACGAGCGATCGTAGCGGCATGTGTGGCTCCAGCAAGGTAATTTCCATGAATCAGACGGTAAGCCCGTCTGTATACCGTAAACCCTATGGCTTGTCTTGCCAGTGGGATGCGCTACCATGGCCCTCCCTTTTTTTGTTGCCTGCCACCATGCACTGTCCCTTCTGCGGTGCCAACGACACCAAGGTCATCGACTCGCGACTGGTCGCCGAGGGCGAACAGGTCCGCCGCCGGCGTGAATGCCTGGCCTGCGGCGAACGCTTCACCACGTTCGAGACCGCTGAACTGGTGTTGCCGCGCCTGATCAAAACCGACGGCAGCCGCCAGCCGTTCGACGAAGAAAAACTGCGCGCCGGTATGCAGCGCGCCCTGGAAAAGCGTCCGGTGAGCGTCGAGCGCCTGGAAGCGGCGCTGGTGCACATCAAGCACAAGCTGCGGGCTACCGGCGAGCGCGAGGTCAAGTCCCTGGTGGTCGGTGAGCTGGTGATGGCCGAGTTGCAGAAGCTCGACGAAGTCGCCTACATCCGTTTCGCCTCGGTGTACCGACGCTTCCAGGACCTGAACGAGTTCCGCGAGGAAATCGACCGCCTGGCCCGTGAACCGGTGAAAGAATGACCGGCGCGTCGCAGCAGGCAGTCCTTGACGCCCACTACATGGCCCGTGCGCTGGAGCTGGCGCGGCGCGGTCGCTACACCACCCACCCCAATCCCCGGGTCGGTTGCGTGATCGTGCGTGACGGGCAGGTGGTCGGCGAGGGCTGGCACGTGCGCGCCGGCGAACCCCATGCCGAAGTCCATGCTTTGCGCGCCGCCGGTGAGCTGGCCCGGGGCGCCACCGCCTATGTGACCCTCGAACCGTGCAGCCACCACGGGCGCACGCCCCCGTGCGCCGATGCGTTGGTGAACGCCGGCGTGGCCCGGGTGGTCGCGGCGATGCAGGATCCGAACCCGGAAGTCGCCGGTCGCGGCCTGCAACGGCTGGCCCAGGCCGGCATCGCCTGCGAGAGCGGTGTGCTCGAAGGCGAGGCGCGGGCCCTCAACCCGGGCTTCCTCAAGCGCATGGAGCACGGTTTGCCGTTCGTGCGGGTCAAGTTGGCGATGAGCCTCGATGGCCGCACGGCCATGGAAAGCGGCGAGAGCCAGTGGATCACCGGCCCGGCCGCACGTTCGGCGGTGCAACGCCTGCGGGCCCAGGCCAGCGTGGTGCTGACCGGCGCCGATACGGTGCTGGCGGACAATGCCCGGCTGACCGTGCGCGCCGATGAACTCGGGCTCGACGCGCAGCAGACCGCCCTGGCCATGAGCCGTCCGCCGCTGCGGGTACTGGTGGACGGTCGCCTGCGGGTCCCGCTGGACGCGGCGTTCTTCAAGGCCGGCCCGGCGCTGGTCGCGACCTGCATGGCGGTGGAGGAACAATACGCCAATGGCCCCGAATGCCTGCGGGTGCCGGGGGATGACGGGCAGGTCGATCTGCATCAATTACTGGTGGCGCTGGCCGCCCGCGGCGTCAACGAGGTGCTGGTGGAAGCCGGTCCGCGCCTGGCAGGGGCGTTCGCCCGGCAAGGGTTGGTGGACGAATTCCAGTTGTTCATCGCCGGCAAGTTCCTCGGCTCCTCGGCGCGTCCGTTGCTGGACTGGCCGCTGGCGCGGATGAAAGACGCCCCGGAACTGAAAATCACCGAAATCCGCGCCGTGGGCGATGACTGGCGAGTCATCGCCGTTCCCGTGTCCCCGGCCAGCGTATAATTCCCGGCTTTCGCGCAAGCGGCGGCCTGTTCTCGAGGAGGACTCCATGTTTACCGGCATCATCGAATCCATCGGCAGCATCCGTGCACTCACTCCCAAGGGCGGGGATGTGCGGGTCCACGTCGAAACCGGCAAGCTCGACCTGAGCGACGTCAAGCTGGGCGACAGCATTGCGGTCAATGGCGTGTGCCTGACGGCCGTCGAGCTGCCGGGCAATGGCTTTTTGGCAGACGTCAGCCGCGAAACCCTCGACTGCACCGCGATGAACGACCTCAAGAGCGGCAGCCCGGTCAACCTGGAAAAAGCCCTGACTCCCACCACCCGCCTGGGCGGCCACTTGGTCAGCGGCCACGTGGACGGCGTCGGCGAGGTGGTTTCGCGTACCGATAATGCACGGGCCGTGGAGTTTCGTATCCGCGCGCCGAAGGAACTGGCCAAGTACATCGCCCATAAAGGCTCGATCACCGTCGATGGCACCAGCCTGACGGTCAATGCCGTGGACGGTGCCGAGTTCCTGCTGACGATCATTCCGCACACCTTGAGCGAAACCATCATGGCCTCGTATCGGCCGGGTCGCCGGGTCAACCTGGAGGTCGACCTGCTGGCCCGTTACCTGGAGCGCCTGCTGCTCGGTGACAAGGCCGCGGAGCCTGCATCCGGCGGCAATATCACCGAAAGTTTCCTGGCCGCCAACGGCTACCTCAAATCCTGACCCAAGGGGGTGCCGCGTGGCGCTCAATAGCATCGAAGAACTGGTCGAAGACATCCGCCAAGGCAAGATGGTCATCCTCATGGATGACGAAGACCGCGAGAACGAAGGCGACCTGATCATGGCCGCCGAGTGCTGCAAGGCCGAGCACATCAACTTCATGGCCAAGCACGCCCGCGGCCTGATCTGCATGCCGATGACCCGCGAGCGCTGCGAACTGCTGAAGCTGCCGCTGATGGCGCCGCGCAACGGTTCCGGCTTCGGCACCAAGTTCACCGTGTCCATCGAGGCCGCCGAGGGCGTGACCACCGGTATCTCCGCTGCGGACCGGGCGCGCACCGTGCAGGCGGCCGCCGCGAGAGACGCCAAGGCCGAAGACATCGTCAGCCCTGGCCACATCTTCCCGCTGATGGCCCAGGCCGGTGGCACCCTGGCCCGCGCCGGTCACACCGAGGCGGCTTGCGACCTGGCGCGCATGGCCGGTTTCGAGCCCAGCGGTGTGATCTGCGAAGTGATGAACGATGACGGCACCATGTCCCGTCGCGCGGAGCTGGAAGCGTTCGCCGCCGAACACGGCATCAAGATCGGCACCATCGCCGACCTGATCCACTACCGGATGATCCACGAACGTACCGTTCAGCGGATTGCCGAGCAGCCCCTGGACAGCGAGTTGGGCCAGTTCAACCTGGTGACCTACCGTGATTCGGTGGAAGGCGACGTGCACATGGCGCTGACCCTGGGCACCGTGTGCGCCGACGAACCGACCCTGGTGCGGGTGCATAACATGGACCCGCTGCGCGACCTGCTGATGGTCAAGCAGCCCGGCCGCTGGAGCCTGCGGGCCGCCATGGCGGCGGTGGCCGAGGCCGGCAGTGGCGTGGTCCTGCTGCTCGGGCATCCGCTCGATGGCGATGTGCTGCTGGCGCACATCCGCGAGACCGGCGACCAGGCGGCGGTGAAAAAGCCGACCACCTACAGCATCGTCGGCGCCGGTTCGCAGATCCTTCGCGACCTGGGCGTGCGTAAAATGCGCCTGATGAGCGCACCGATGAAATTTAATGCGATATCCGGTTTCGATCTGGAAGTTGTAGAATACGTGCCCTCCGAATAATGGCCCTTGTTCAGTGAAGGGGGCCCTTGTGGGAGCGGGCTTGCCCGCGAAGGCGATGTGTCAGTCGACATCAATGTTGAAGGTTCCATCGCTTTCGCGGGCAAGCCCGCTCCCACAAAGGTTTACACTTCGCTGCGTTGAGGCTTTGTATTCGTGGCTAATATCACTGAAAGAGCGCGTAAAGAACGCGCTCTGGCTCTTTAAGAGATCTGACGAATGACCCTGAAGACCATCGAAGGTACCTTCATCGCCCCTAAAGGCCGCTATGCTCTGGTAGTCGGCCGTTTCAACAGTTTCGTGGTCGAGAGCCTGGTTGGCGGTGCGGTCGATGCCCTGGTTCGCCATGGCGTGAGCGAAAGCGACATCACCATCATCCGTGCGCCTGGCGCCTTCGAAATTCCGCTGGTTGCGCAAAAAGTCGCGCAAAAGGGCGAATACGCGGCGATCATCGCCCTGGGCGCGGTCATTCGTGGCGGTACCCCGCACTTCGAATACGTGGCCGGCGAATGCACCAAGGGCCTGGCCCAGGTGTCCATGGAGTTCGGCGTGCCCGTCGCCTTCGGTGTGCTGACCGTTGATTCCATCGAGCAAGCCATCGAGCGTTCCGGCACCAAAGCCGGTAACAAAGGTGCCGAAGCGGCCCTGTCCGCCCTGGAAATGGTCAGCCTGCTGGCGCAGTTGGAGGCCAAGTGATTAGCGACGAAAGCGATCGTTTCAACCCGCGCGATCCCAAGCCCGCCGATGCCGGCAAGCCGTCGAAAAGCGCCAAGCGTCGCGAAGCCCGTCAGCTCGCGACTCAGGCGCTGTATCAATGGCACATGGCCAAGCAATCGCTGAACGAGATCGAAGCGCAATTCCGGGTCGATAACGATTTCAGTGATGTCGACGGCGCCTACTTCCGCGAAATCCTTCACGGGGTTCCGCAGTTCAAGACCGAAATCGACACCGCGCTTGCGCCGTGCCTGGACCTGACCATCGAAGAGCTGGACCCGGTTGAACTGGCGGTCTTGCGCCTGTCCACCTGGGAACTGCTCAAGCGCGTCGACGTTCCGTACCGCGTGGTGATCAACGAGGGTATCGAGCTGGCGAAGGTCTTCGGTTCCACCGACGGCCACAAGTTCGTCAACGGTGTCCTCGACAAGCTGGCCCCTCGCCTGCGTGAAGCTGAAGTGAAGGCGTTCAAGCGCTGAACGGCGCTTGCGGCGGCTATGGGCGAATTTGAGCTGATCCGTAATTACTTCGCCGCCGCGCCTTGTGCGCAGGGCGGCGAGGGCGTTGCGCTGGGGATCGGCGACGACTGCGCCTTGCTGGCTGTGCCTGTTGGGGAGCAACTGGCGGTGTCCACCGACACCCTCGTGGCCGGTGTGCACTTCCCTGATCCCTGCGATCCGTTCCTGCTCGGCCAGCGCTCGCTGGCCGTTGCGGTCAGCGACCTGGCCGCCATGGGCGCCACTCCGGTTGCCTTTACCCTTGCCCTGACCCTGCCGACGGTGACCGCCGATTGGCTGCTGGCCTATGCCCGCGGCTTGAACCAGATGGCCCAGGCCTGTGGCGTAACGCTGGTGGGCGGTGACACCACACGAGGGCCGTTGAGCCTGACCCTGACGGTGTTTGGCCGAGTGCCTGCCGGCCAAGCCCTGACCCGTGGCGGCGCGCAACCTGGCGATCTGCTCTGCGTCGGCGGCGAGTTGGGCAACGCCGCTGGCGCCTTGCCGCTGGTGCTTGGCCAGCGCATCGCCGAAACCGCTGTCGCCGCCCCCCTGCTGGCACACTACTGGTCGCCCCGGCCGCAGATCGACTTGGGCCTGGCGCTGCGGGGCAAGGCCCGCGCGGCAATGGATATTTCCGATGGCCTGCTGGCCGATTGCGGGCATATTGCCCAGGCATCCGCCGTGGCCATTGAGGTTGAACGGGACCGCCTGCCGTTGTCCAAGGCTTTAGTGGCGTTCCTTGGCGTGCCGGGCGCGACGGATGCGGCCCTGAGTGGCGGCGACGATTACGTGTTGCTGTTTACCTTGCCGCCAGCCGGGTTGCCGGCGCTGCAAGCCGAAGGCTGGCCGATCCATGTGATCGGTCGCGTAGCGGCAGGCGAGGGCGTGACGCTGGTCGACCGCCATGGACAGGACATCACCCCGCACATCCGGGGCTACCAACATTTTCGGGAGACACCGTGACAGATCATCCCAACCAGGTCCCGGCGGAGTTCGTTCCGCCCTCGGTCTGGCGCAATCCCTGGCATTTCATGGCCTTCGGCTTCGGTTCGGGAACCTTGCCTAAAGCGCCGGGCACCTGGGGCTCGCTGGTTGCGCTACCCTTCATACCGTTGTGGCAGATGTTGCCGGACTGGGGCTACTGGCTGATGCTGGGCCTCACCATGCTGTTTGGCTTCTGGCTCTGTGGCAAAGTGGCGGATGACCTGCGGGTGCACGATCATGAAGGCATCGTCTGGGACGAAATGGTCGGCATGTGGATCACCCTCTGGCTGGTGCCGGAAGGCTGGTACTGGCTGGTAATGGGTTTCCTGGTGTTTCGCTTCTTCGATATCCTCAAGCCATGGCCGATCCGCTGGATCGACCGGCATGTTCACGGAGGCGTCGGTATCATGCTCGACGATGTCCTGGCCGGGGTCTTTGCCTGGCTGGCAATGCAAGGATTGGTGTGGTGTTTCACCTGAGGGAGCCAGGAATGGGCGTCAGCCGCGCACTACTGCTGTTGCTGTGTCTGGGGGCCTGCCTCGGCGTGCGGGCGGCCGACCCGGCGCCGCTGCCGGGCAAGATCCGCGCGGCCAGCGAGGAGTGGTCCAATTACACCCAGGCCGATGGCCAGGGCATGGCCTGGGACATCCTGCGCGAGGTGTTCGAGCCTGAAGGCGTCAAGCTGGAGATCCGCAGCGTGCCGTACACCCGCTCCATCGGTTTGGTGCAGCGCGGCGAAGTCGACGCACAGGTGGGCGCCTACCGCGATGAAACCGAAGGCCTGCTCTACCCTCACTGGCACTACGACGTCGATCACATCTATGCCCTGGGGCTGGCTTCCAAGCCGTCCCCGACGCTGACCACCGTCGGTAACTACCGGCTGGTGTGGATGCGTGGCTACGAATACAACAGCTACCTGCCCAACATCCGGCGTTACAACGAAATTCACCGGGCGGTGGGGATCTTGCCGATGCTTGCCCATGATCGTGCCGATTTCTATATCGATGCGCTGATGGAGATCCAGCAGGTGCTCGCCAAGGCCGACAATCCCCAGCAGTACAAGCTCTCGCCGTTGATCAACCTGCCGCTCTACCTGGGGTTTGCCAACAACGAGAACGGCCGGGCCTTGCGCGCGCTGTTCGACCGGCGCATGGAGGTATTGGTCAAGAGCGGCAAGTTGAAACCGATCTTCGAGCGTTGGAAACAACCCTATCCGTTCGACGAGAATGGCAATCCACCGAAGCCGTAATCAAACTTTTCGATGGTTATGGCCGACAATTCAGCCTAAGCGTCTGTCTTGACGTGCTGTTACAATGCCCGCCTCTGCGAAACTCCAGTACTAGATCAGGAGCACACCGGTGCCTGTCGTTTTTGTTGCCGCCTCCAAGCTGCCAACGCCCTTTGCGCAATTCACCATGCATGGTTTTCTCGATGAAGCCACCGGCCGCGAGCACGTCGTGCTGAGCCTGGGTGATTTCGCCGACGGCGCACCGGTGCTTGGCCGTCTGCATTCCGAATGCCTGACGGGCGATGCCTTGTTCAGCCAGCGCTGCGATTGCGGTTCGCAACTCGAGGCGGCCTTGCAGGCAATTGCCCGCGAAGGTCGGGGCGTATTGCTGTACCTGCGCCAGGAAGGGCGGGGCATTGGCCTGCTGAACAAGATTCGCGCCTATGAGTTGCAAGATGGCGGCGCGGACACCGTCGAGGCCAACGAGCGCCTCGGCTTTGCCGCCGACATGCGCGACTACAGCATCTGCCAGCCGATGCTCGAGCACCTGGGGGTCACGTCCTTGCGGTTGATGACCAACAACCCGCGCAAGGTCAAGGCGTTGACCGACATGGGCATCGTAGTGGCCGAGCGCGTGCCGCTGCACACCGGTCATAATCCCCACAACAAGCTCTACCTGGCGACCAAGGCCAGCAAGCTCGACCACATGATGGGCAACGAGCACCAGGGCGAGGTCGACCGGGCGTGACGCGTGGTCAGGTCCGGCGGCGGCTGTCCGTCACGTGGTGGCAGTACCTGGCGCTGGCCTTGCTGCCGCTGTTCGTGATCAACGCGGTGTTCGGCCAGGGCGAGGCGATCCTGCCGGTGCTGGCGATGCCGTTGTTCATCGCGGGCGTGGCGTCGATGTTTGTCAGCCTGCGTTTCTTCGGGCCCTACAAGAACGCCTTGATCGCCACCCAGAAAGCCCTCGACACGGCGGATGAGCCCCAAGCCTGGATTACCCTGGCCGCCCGTCGGCGTGCGGCGCTCCTGGTCGCCGCGCTGCCGGCCTGGGTCGGTGCGCTGGCGGTGTTCGTCGGCCTCGAAGCGGTGCCGTTGATGCTGCTGGCGTTGTCCACGGCCGTGTTGTTCTACCTGTACCGCATCCCGCGTCAACTCGGCTGATGCACCGCTGGCTGGCGGTTGTGCTGCTGGCCGTCAGTGCCTCGGCGGTTGCGGCCCCACGGGTGGTCAGCCTGGCGCCTTCGTTATCGGAAATCGTTGTCGAGCTCGATTGCGCCGACCTGCTGGTGGGCGTGCTGGACGGCGGTGAGCGTCCCGCCGTGCTGGAAAACCTGCCTTCGGTAGGGCGTTACGGGCAACTGGACATGGAGCGCTTGCTCAGCCTCAAGCCCGCCCTGCTCCTGCTCTGGCCGGGCAGCGTCGGACCGGCCCAGCGCGAGCAGCTCAAGGGCCTGGGCATCGCCATCCATGTGGTCGACCCCCACGACCTCGACCAGTTGATCACGCAAATCGAAGCCATCGCCGCGCAGCTTGGCCGGCCGGAACGGGGCATGCAACGCGCGGCGCAGTTGCGCGAGCGCCTGGAGGGCCTGCGCCAACGCTACCGGCGCGAGCCACCGCTGCCGGTGTTCTATCAGGTGTGGGACCGGCCGCTCTATACCGTGGGCGGTGGCCAGATCATCAGCGATGCCCTGGCGGTGTGCGGCGCGCGCAATGTGTTCGCCGACCTGAGCCTGCCGGCGCCGCAAGTGAGCGTGGAGTCGGTGTTGCAGCGCAAGCCGCAGGCGATCCTGGCCACGGAACAGGCCCAGCTCGATGCCTGGAAAGCCTGGCCGGTGGCGCAAGGGCGATTGCTGCGGGTGACCGACAAGGGGCTGGAGCGGCCCAGTGGGCAGATGATCGAGGCGACGGCCCGGCTGTGTGAATTGATTGCGCCGGACAAATAGACCGCGGCGCTTGCAATCGCGAGCCAGCTCGCTCCACAGCTGACCGCGTCTTGAGCGACAACATCGATCAACTGTGGGAGCGGGCTTGCCCGCGAAGAGGCCAGTCCAGGCACCACAAGCTCTGGATCAGAGTGACGGTGTCCAGGTCACCCCAAACAACCACGTCCGACCTTCCTCCCGATACCCATACTGGGCCCCATCATGGCTATACAGCGCCCGGCTGTAACCCTTGTCCAGCAGGTTATCCACCTTCATCTCCAGTTTCACTTCCCGGCTCAGCGCCCAACCGCTGCGCAAGCCCAGGAGGGCATAACCACCCAGCGCATGGCGGTTGTTCTCATCGTCATAGCTGCTGCTCACCGCTTGCCAGGTCGCGCCGAGGCTCAGTCGGTCGAATGAACGGTCCAGATCCAGGCTCAGGGTCCGGCGGGCGCGGCGGGCCAGGGTGTGGCCGCTGTCCCTGTCCCGTGGATCGATCACGGCCACGGCCAGGTTGCCCTGCCAGCCGAACAGATCCTGCATCAAAGCCATTTCGACGCCGTTGATCCGCGCCGAGGCGACGTTCTGCGGGCGTGACTGGCTGCCGAAAATGATCGCGTCCTTGAGGTCAGTGCGATACAGCGAGGTCTCCAGGCGGGTGTCCTCGCCCAATTGGCTGCGCCATTGCAGTTCGTAGCTCTTGGCGGTCTCGGGGGTGAGGTTCGGGTTGCTGTAGTCCGGGTAGTACAGGTCGTTGAAGGTCGGCGCGCGAAAACTTTCGCTGTAGGTCAGCAACAGGTCGTTGCCCGGCGAAACCGGCAGGGTGAGGGTGCCGCTCCAACTGTTCTGGCCGCCGAATTGCTGGTTCTGGTCGCGTCGCAGGCCCAATTCGGTGGAAAACGCCTCGGCCTGATAGCGGTGCTGGATAAACGCGGCGCGGTTCCAGCGACTGTCCTCGTCGAACGATGTACTGCTGTTGACCCGATCCTCGTACCAATCGCCGCCCACGATCAGGCTGTTGTGCTCATCCAGCGTCACGTCGTTCTGCCAGGTCACGGAGTCGCGGTAGGTGTTGAACACTTCGCGGACATCGCTGAGCTTGTCGAAGGTCTTCTCTCGATTTTCGCTGTGGCCCACTTCGAGGCGGGATTTCCAGGTGTCGTTGATGCGTCCATCCACGTAGCTGCTGAAGCTGCTCACGGCAAACTCGCTGTACGGCTGCTGGGGCAGTGATTCGAACGTCGCCGGGTCAAAGCGGCCGAACGGGTTGTCGTATTCGCTCTTGCCGCGGTTATCCAGCAGATTCAGCCCGACTTCCAGGTTGTCTGCCAGCGCATGGCTCAGGCTCAGGCTCAGCGACTGGTTGCGGTTGGCGTCGTCGTCGCGGTCGCTGGCGTAGGAGGTGTGGGTCCGATTGGTGCCGGCGGATTCGTCCAGGCTGGCGCCGAGGTTGAAGCGCGTCTGTTCATCGCCGCCGGACAGCCCCAGGCTACGCTCCCAGGTCTGGTGACTGCCGACGCCCAGGTGCAGGCGCGGTTGCAGGCCCTGTTCATGGCCTCGACGGGTAAAGATCTGGATGACTCCGCCCACTGCATCGGCGCCATAGAGGACCGAGCGCGAGCCTCGCAGTACTTCCACCCGCTCGATCTGGTTGATGTTCAGCCGTTGCAGGTTGCTGTCGCCGGAGGTGGCGTTGCCGATGCGCTGGCCGTCCACCAATACCAGGCTCTGGGCCGACTTGGTGCCGCGGATGTAGATCCCCGGCAGGCTGCCGCGACCACCCAGCGGCGCGACCTGTACCCCCGGCACGCGACTGAGCAGGTCGCTGACGCTGGCCGGCTGCAAGCGCTCGATGTCGTCGCGGGTGAAGACTGTGTTGGCGGCACTGCTGTCATTGCGCGCCTCGACCTGGCGGTTGGCGCTGATCACGATGTCGGGCAGCTTCAGCGCCTGCTCGCGCTCGAACGTGTCGGCCAGCAGGTCGGGGGTTGGCAGTAGGGACAGGGTGAGGGCCAGGCGCAGTTTCATGGGTGTTCCGTGATTATTTGGTCTACACAAAACCAATGTGGGAGCGAGCTTGCTCGCGAAGGCGGTGTGTCAGTCGAATTCGATATTGACTGATACACCGCCTTCGCGAGCAAGCCCGCTCCCACAGGGTTCGGTGGTGGTCTGAGTTACAACCCCAGCAACTGCAATCGCTGGCGCACCGAGGCTTCGATGCCGGCCTCGTCCAGGCCACACTCGGCCAGCATCTGGGCAGGCTTGGCGTGTTCGACGTAGATGTCCGGCAGGCCCAGGTGCAACACCGGCTTGAGCAGGTTTTCCCGGGCCAGGAACTCGCTGACCGCTGCCCCGGCGCCGCCCATGATGGCGTTTTCCTCGACGGTCACCAGCAGTTCATGGCCCGCAGCGATCTCGCGGACCAGTGCTTCGTCCAGGGGTTTGACGAAGCGCATGTCCACCACCGTGGCGTCCAGGGTCTGCGCGACCTTGAGGGCTTCGGCCAGTTGCACGCCGAACACCAGCAGCGCGGTTTGCCGGCCCTGGCGACGGGTCACGCCCTTGCCGATCTCGATGGGGTCGAGGTTGGCTTCGATGGGCGCATTCGGGCCAGTGCCACGGGGGTAGCGCACCGCCGCCGGGCCATTGAACAGGTGGCCGGTGGTGAGCATTTTGCGCAGCTCGTTTTCATCACTCGGGGTCATCACCAGCATGCCGGGGATGCAGCGCAGGAATGACAGGTCGAAACTGCCGGCGTGGGTCGGACCGTCTTCGCCCACCAGGCCGGCACGGTCGATGGCGAACAACACGTCGAGTTTCTGCACCGCCACGTCATGCACCAATTGGTCATAGCCGCGTTGCAGGAAGGTCGAATAGATCGCCACCACCGGTTTCGCGCCTTCGCAGGCCATGCCGGCGGCGAGGGTCACGGCGTGCTGCTCGGCAATCGCTACGTCGAAGTAGCGCTGCGGGTAGCGTTCGCTGAACGCCACCAGGTCCGAGCCTTCCTTCATGGCCGGAGTGATGCCCACCAGGCGCGGATCGGCGGCGGCCATGTCGCACAACCACTGGCCGAACACGCCGGAATACTTCGGTCCGCCGGCTTTTTTCGGGGCGGCGGCCGGTGCGTCCAGGGGTTCGAGCTTGGTGATGGCGTGATAGCCGATCGGGTCGACTTCCGCCGGGGCGAAGCCTTTGCCCTTCTTGGTGACCACGTGCAGGAACTGCGGGCCCTTGAGGTCGCGCATGTTGCGTAGGGTGGCGATCAATGTGGGCAGGTCGTGGCCGTCGATGGGGCCGATGTAGTTCCAGCCCAGTTCTTCGAACAGCGTGCCGGGAACCAGCATGCCCTTGGCGTATTCCTCGGTGCGCCGGGCGATTTCCCAGGCACCGGGCAGGCGCGACAGGACCTTCTTGCTGCCTTCGCGCATGCTGGCATAGGTACGGCTGGAGAGAATCTTCGCCAGGTAGTTGGACAAACCACCGACGTTGCGCGAGATCGACATGTCGTTGTCGTTGAGGATCACCAGCATGTTGGCGTTGACTTCCGGCGCGTGGTTCAGCGCCTCGAACGCCATGCCGGCGGTCAGTGCGCCGTCGCCGATCACGGCAATGGCCTTGCGGTCGCTGTTCTGCAGGCGGGCGGCAATCGCCATGCCCAGGGCGGCGCTGATGGACGTGCTGGAGTGGCCGACGCCAAAGGTGTCGTATTCGCTCTCGGAGCGGCGCGGGAATGCCGCCACGCCGTCCTTCTGGCGCAACGTGCCCATGCGCTCGCGACGGCCGGTAAGGATCTTGTGCGGGTAGGCCTGGTGCCCCACGTCCCACACCAGCCGGTCGTCCGGGGTGTCGAACACGTAGTGCAAGGCGATCGTCAGCTCGATGACGCCCAGGCCGGCCCCGAAGTGCCCACCGGTCTGGCCGACCGTGTAGAGCAGTTCCAGGCGCAACTCATCGGCCAGGGTTTCCAGCTCGGCTTCACCCAACCGGCGCAGGCCGTCCGGCGTGTTGGCACGGTCCAGCAGGGGCGTGGTCGGGCGCTTGCGGGGAATCTCTTGAAACGTCGTGGGCATCAGGCGAATCGTTATAGGTATAGAAAGAGGCGGCAGTTTACCTTATGCATCGCAAGCTGCCCACGCGTTGGCCGGAACTTGGCCGATACGCAGTCTGAAGGGTTGACCCCGTATCAGCTGCGTCGTTCGACGATATAGCGGGCCAGCTCACGCAACGGCTCGGCCGCCGCGTCAAAGGGTCGCAGCGCGGCCAGGGCCTGGTCGCGCAGCTCCAGGGCGTAGGCCTTGGCGGCATCGAGGCCGAGCAGGGCCGGGTAAGTCGGCTTGTCGCGGGCGATGTCGGCACCCTGGCGTTTGCCGAGGGTCTGGGTATCGCTTTCGACGTCGAGGATGTCGTCCTGCACCTGGAACGCCAGGCCGATGGCTCGGGCGTAGGCTTGCAAGGCGTGCAACTGCTCCGGCGTGGCCCGACCGCTGGCGAGGGCGCCCAGCTTGACGCTGGCCTCGATCAGCGCACCGGTCTTGTGCCGATGCATGTATTCCAGCGCGTCCTGGTCCAGTTTCAGGCCCACCGAACCGAGGTCGATGGCCTGGCCGCCGACCATGCCGGCAGGGCCCGCCGCCAGCGCCAGGGCACTGACCATGTCCAGGCGGATCTGCGCCGGGCAATCGCTCAGGGCGGGGTCGAGCAGGGCGCTGAAGGCCAGGCTCTGCAACCCGTCGCCGGCGAGAATCGCGCAGGCTTCGTCGAATTGCTTGTGCGTGGTGGGCTGGCCGCGACGCAGGTCGTCGTCGTCCATGGCCGGCAGATCATCGTGGACCAGCGAGTAGGCGTGGATCAGCTCCACCGCGCACGCCGCGCCGTTGGCCTGCCGAGCCTCGCCGCCCAGCGCTTCGCAGGCGGCATAGGCCAGCAGCGGGCGGACACGCTTGCCGCCGTTCATCACGCTGTAGCGCATGGCTTCGTACAACCGCGCCAGCTCCGGGCTCGGAGCGCTGAACAAGGTGTCCAATGCAGCATTGACCCGGGCCTGGCTGCTGGCCTGATAGGCGGCGATCATTCAGGCTGTTCCGCGTCGAAAGGCTCTTCGGTCAACTCGCCGTCGCGTTCGAGCAGCAATTGCACTTTCTGTTCGGCCTGGGCCAGCGCCGCCTGGCAGTCGCGAGTCAAGCCGATACCCTGCTCGAAGGCGGTCAGCGAGTCTTCCAGCGACAATTCGCCGTTCTCCAGCCGCTCGACCAGCGTTTGCAGGTCGGCCAGAGATTGTTCGAAATCCAGTGCTGCTTTTTTACGGGCCATGGCGGCGCTTCCGGTTGACTGTTAAACCGGCGCGACACTAGCAGACATGGGGGGGTGGGGCAAATCAGGGGGTGCGTGCTTCGCGCTCCGGCGGGGATGGATTCCCTTGCCGCGAAGGCGATCTCACGGCTCTGGGTAATTGATGTTGTATCGAGTGCTGCGCCCACCTCCTGGCAGGCGCTGCAGGCAACCTTTCTCCAGCAACTCCGCCAGGTGTCGGGTTGCCGTCGCCTTCGATACCTTGGCCACGGCCTGGTACTGAGCGGCGCTGATTCCCTGCTCGAAACCCCTTTCACCCCCATCGAGTAATCGGTTCAGTACCTTGGTCTGTTCTGGGGTGATTGCTGACGAGCGATGAGCTTGCCAGAACCGTGCCTTGCCCAGCACTCGCTCGATCTGCGACATGGCTTTTTGCAGGCTGCGCAACAGGGTCTGCAGGAACCAGATGAGCCAATCGGTAATGTCCAACGTGGCTTTCTGGCAGTGTTCAAGGACACGGTAATAGCCCGCGCGGTTGTCCAGGATGCTCACGGACATGGCGTGGAAACGAATCGCCTGGGGTTCGCCTTGGGCCAGTGCAAGGTCAGTAAGGGCACGGGTAAGGCGACCATTGCCATCATCGAACGGGTGCAGGGTGACAAACCAGAAGTGGGCGATTCCGGCACGCAGCAGAGGGTCGAGCCCAGCCTGGTGACGACTGGCCTCGAACCAGTTGATGAACGTTTGCAGTTGCTGTTCCAGGCCTTGTTGAGGCGGCGCTTCGAAATGAACGGTGGGGCGGTCCAGCCTGCCCGAAACCACTTGCATCGGTTCCTCGCCGCGCAACGCGCCGACGCGGATCTGCCGGTGAGTAAAAGCGGCCTGCTCAGGAAACAAGCACTCATGCCACTCCAGTAATCGCTCGACCGTCAGGGGGTGATTGAAATGTCGGGTTGCGTCCAGCAGCAGTTGTGCCAGACCTTCGCTGCGCGGGCTGACCGGATTGTCGTCAGCCCATTCGAGCCCCAGGCGCCGGGCCAGGGACGAGCGTACCGACCCTACGTTCAGTTGTTCGCCTTCGATGGCCGACGAGGTCACGATGTTTTGCAGCAGCGCATCCAGCTCGTTCTGCGCGTTGAGCGAGGTCGTGACGGCACCGGTCATGCCCAGCAGTTGGCCTTGGGCTTGCACGCATTCACGTAGCAAGGGCGCCAATGCTTCGGGCTGCCAGCGAAAGTCGGGCCAATCGGGCTGTTGCCAAATCCAGTGAGGTGTCATGAGTCTGTCCAGGCAGTGATGAGCCGAATAGTAACGCTATTCGGCTCATTTTGTGAGCCGAATAGGACGGCTAATCGGCTCACGCATTGCTCAGTCCGTGATTTCCCACACAGAATCGCGCGTTCCCCGATTGTGAATCATTGGCCGAGTCGCTAACCTTCGCGCCATCTACAGCCCCCGTATGGCGGGCTTTCGGACGAAACCTGATAAATGATAAAAAATGCGCCGGGGAAGGGCGCCAGGTTGCGTTGTGCATGGCAGGAGGCATACATGCGTTTTCCTACACTGTTGATCGCGTTAGTGGTCGCACCCTTGGCGTGGGCGCAGCCTTCGGCGCAGATGTCCGAGCCGGTGGGCGGCTGGCGCTACAGTGGCCTGCTCGATCGCACGGAAAATCCCCAGGTTGCCTACCCCACGCCCCCCATCGACCGGGGCGTGCAGCGCAATCGCACGATGATCGAAGGCCAGATCAAGGCCATGGGCACGATGCGCCAACCCCACAGCCTGGCGGTCAACGGCAATCCACTGAACCTCTATACCGACGACGAAGGGCGTTTCGCCCGGCCGTATGCGTTTGGCGCCGGTTCCAACAGCGTCGAAGTGCGCAGTTCCGAGGGCCGGTCGCTCAAGCGGGTGCAGTTCTATGAAGCCAACAACCTGCGCACCCCGGCACAGATCCGGGTGGTGCTGGGTTGGGACGATCCCAAGGCCGAGCTGGATCTGCATATCGTCACACCGGACGGCCAACATGCATTCTTCGGCCAGCCTGCGCTGAGCAACGGCGGCGGCCTGGACCCGGATGGCGTCGATGGCCCCGGCCCGGAAATGTTCACCATGACCGCGCCGATGCACGGCACCTACCTGGTCTACGTGAACTATTGGGGCAACTACGGCAGCGGTGGCTACAACTTCGATGAAGGCAGCAACCAGAACGAGGTGATCACCTCGCAGATCAACCTGGTGCTCAACGAAAACACCGTCGACGAAAAACGCGAGACCTTTGTCGTGCCCCTGCGCGCCATTGGCGATCTGCTGCTGGTCAAGACTTTCAACTACTAATTCCGCTCCACGGATGAACAGGCCCTTGTGAATATGAGCGACAACACTGCTTCCCCGACCACTGCGACAGCTGTCGCTAAACCTGCGCGTCGCTGGCCGGCGTTGCTGATCGGGCTGTGCCTGGTGGCCGGTGTAGCCGCCGGGTTGGGCTGGTTCATGCACAAGCCCAAGGCGCCGCCCACGGCGCTGGCCCTGGAGAAACTCGGCCTGAGCCGCCCCGACGGCTTGCTCGAGGCCCATTCCCTGAGCCAGTTGCCCAAGGACCTGCTGGCGGTGCCGTTCCTCAAGGCCACGCTCACCGAAGACTTCGTCTTCTACTACGAAGCCCACGCCGACCGCCTCGGCCTGATCGGCAGCCTGCGCCGGATCATCTACGAGCATGACCTGAAGTTGCAGGACAGCCTGATCGAGGAACTGTTCGACCAGCCGGCCGATGTCGCGCTGTGGCGTGGGGCCGATGGTCGCCTCAAGGATTTCCTGCTGGTGATGGACCGCGGTGGCTTGGCCAAGGTGCTGGAGCCGCTGGCCAAGGTTGCCCTGGACGATACGCAACTGAGCAAACTCAGCGACCTGCGGGTCGGCGGCGACGATGTCGCGCTCTATCAACTGACCTACAACGCCAGCAAGTCCCTGGTCTTCGCCTCCCATGGCGACAAGCTGGTGGTGCTGTCCAACCCGACCAAGCTCTACGACCCGGCCAACGGCCCATCGGAGGAGCGCGGCAGTGTGTCGACCACCGCCCTGGCGGCCCTGCTCAACGGCGACAAACTCTTCCCCGAAGCCTTCGGTCTGCCGGCCAAGGCACCGGAGGTCAAGCAACGCATTTCGGTCAACGCCAGCGTACTCGCCATGGGTTACCAGCGGTTCATCCCGAATTTCGCCGGGCTGCGCTTCGACATGGACGACAAGGGCTGGCACAGCTTCCTGGCCATGGACGAACTGGAAAACCAGCCAGACTTCGACTTCAAGCCGATCTGGCAAGCCATGCCCATGGGCGCCAGCGCCTGCGTGACCTTGCCCCTGGCGGCTGCGCCCCAGAAGCCGCTGCTGGTAAAACTTGGCGCCGATGAAAAGGCCGCCCAGGCCATGATCGACCACGTGACCGGCGCGGCCGGCCTGTGCTGGTACGCCGATTCGCGTCTTTACACGCCGTTGCTGGTGGCGAGCCTGAACGAAGACGACGGCAAGCTCGACGCCGACCTGGGCCAGTTGTTCGGTTCGATGGTGGGCGCCTACGAAAACAATGTCGCTGAGCACGCCTTCCCGGTGGTCGAGAAGCAGGAAGGCGCGATGCACCAGTGGCAACGGCAGGTGAGTTCCAACTTCGGTCCTTACCTGGCCAAGGATTCGCTGCAACCGGACGCCATCACCGGCAAGGCGTTCATGCGGGTCAGCCTGGCGCGCCACGGGTCGACGCTGTTGTTTTCCCTGGACGACAAACTAGTGGACAAGGCCCTCGGCACCCTCGACAAGCGCTTCCCGCCGATGGCTGACGTGGTGCCCAAGGACCTGCTGATGCCGATCTATTTCGGCCCGGACTCCATCGCGCAGTTGATGCAGCACGAAACCCTCGACAGCCTGCCCCAGGACATGGAGCCGGTGTTCTACAACGCCGCGCAAACCTATCTGATTCCGAAGCTGCGCACCCTCGGTGGCTACGGCAAGTACGCCCTGACGTTGCCGGCCGGCAGTGAGCCGGACGGTCACTGGCAATGGCTGCCGCTGGAATGGAAAGCGCTGTGACCGCACGGATGCGCAATCCCCGGTCGTGGGTGTTGCTGCTGGCGCTGTTGCTGGCGGGGCAGGCGTTCGCGCTCGAGACGCCGGCGCTGGATGTGGAGCAGTCCAAGGTCTTTCGGGCCTGGTTCGTGCGCATCGCCCAGGAGCAACTGACCCGGGGCCCGAGCCCGCGCTGGTACCAGCAGGATTGTGCCGGGCTGGTGCGTTTTGCCGCCAACGAGGCGCTGAAGGTCCACGACGACAAATGGCTGCGCAGCAATGGCCTGTCCAACCGCTACCTGCCACCTGAGCTGCCGTTGAGCGATGCGCAGCGCCGCCTCGCCCAGCAATGGCAGCAGGGCGGCGGCAAGGTCGGCCCTTACGTCAACGCCATCAAGCTGATCCAGTTCAACAGTCGCCTGGTGGGGCGCGATGTCGCCCAGGCCCGCCCCGGCGACCTGATGTTCTTCGACCAGGGCGACGACCAGCACCTGATGATCTGGATGGGCCGCTACATCGCCTATCACACCGGCACCACCACCCCTACCGACAACGGCATGCGCTCCGCAAGCCTGCAACAACTCATGAACTGGAAGGACACCCGATGGATACCCGACGCAGCCAACCCCAACTTCATCGGCGTCTATCGACTCAACTTTCTCTCCCAATGACCGGTGCCCGCATGCTGCGCTTGTGTTCGAAACTACCCCTGTTGTTTGCCTTGTTGTTGGCACCTGTCGTCAACGCCGAAGACACGGTGGAGCCCAGCGGCTACACGCCCGTGTCCGGCGAGAGCTTCTTCCTGCTGGCCGACAGCAGTTTCGCCAGCGACGAACAGGCCATGGTTCGCCTCGAAGCGCCGGGCCGCGACTACCGCCGGTTCCGCATGGAGCCCTATGGCGGTGCCGACATCCGCGTCTATCGTATCGACAAGCCGCTGGATTTCCTCAAGCGCCAGAAAAACCTGCACCGCGTGGTCAGTGATGGTCAGTTCAAGGGCGAAGGCTTGTCGAACACCCTCGCGTACCTGTGGGACAACTGGTATCGCAAGTCTCGCCGGGTGATGCAGCGGGCGTTCTCCTACGAGTCTCGCCAGCAAGTGACCGAAGAAGTGCCGGAGCTGAAGATCGGCGACGCCCTGGTCGCGCCGACGCCGTACGACGCACCGGCCCAGTTTGCCTTGATCCCGGGACTGCCGGTGGTCAGCCAGTTCCGTTACCCGCTGTGGCAAGCCAAGCCGATCCAGCCGCCTGCCGGGGTCAACCTGGCAGGCTCGTCCAGTGAGTTCGTCAGCGTCGCCCCGGGCAACGTCTACGTGCCGCTGGGCCAATTGAAACCAGGCCTGTACCTGGTGGAAGCGCTGATCGGCAAGTACCGGGCCACCACCATGGTCTTCGTTTCCAACACCGTGGCGGTGAGCAAGATCGCCGGCGACGAACTGCTGGTCTGGGCCGCGCGCAAGCATGAAGGGCGCTCGGTGCCCAAGGTCAACGTGCTGTGGACCGACGGCCTGGGCGTGATGAGCAGCGGTGCCACCGACGAGGATGGCTTGCTGCGCCTCAAGCACGTGAGCCCGGAGCGTTCGTTCGTCATTGGCGAGGACGAGGAGGGCGGGGTCTTCGTTTCGGAAAACTTCTACTACGACAGCGAAATCTACGACACCAAGCTCTACGCCTTCACGGACCGGCCGCTGTACCGCCCGGGGGATTGGGTGTCGCTGAAGATCGTCGGTCGTGAGTTCAAGAACGCCCGTGATTCGGTGCAGCCGACGGCCGCCGACGTCAACGTCAGCGTGCTGGATGCCACCGGCACCGCCTTGCAGACCCTGGCCCTGAAGCTCGATTCCAAGGCCGGGACCCAAGGCCGCTTCCAACTGCCGGAAAACGCCGTCGCCGGTGGTTATGAGCTGCGCTTCAGCTACAAGGACCAGCTCTACAGCAGCGCCTTCCGTGTGGCCGAATACATCAAGCCGCACTTCGAGATCGCCCTGAACCTGGCCAAGCAGGACTACCGCACGGGCGAACCGGTCAAGGGCAACCTCGTGTTGCTGTACCCGGACGGCAAGCCGGTGGTCAATGCCAAGGTCAGCCTGAGCCTGCGCGCCCAGCAACTGTCGATGGTGGACAACGAGCTGCAATACCTGGGGCAATTCCCGGTAGAACTGACCAGCAGCGAAGTCACCACCGATGACAAGGGCAACGCGACCCTCGACCTGCCGGCCGCCGACAAGCCGAGCCGCTACACCCTCACCGTATTCGCCAGCGATGGCGCGGCGTATCGGGTCAAGACCACCAAGGAAATCCTGATCGACCGCGGCGCGGCGAACTTCAGCCTGGGCGCCCGCCAGCGTTTCAGTGCGGTCGGCGAGAAGGTCGCGTTCAGCTACGCCAACGTAGGTGGCAGCGAGCAAAGCAAAGCCGTGACACCGGGCAGCTACGCCTGGGTGCGCCTGGAAGACCAGAGCACCGGCGACGGCAAGCTGACGGCCAAGGACAAAGGCTTCAGCCTGACCTTCGACCGGCCCGGTACCTACAACCTGACCCTCAAGGACGAACACGGCCGGGTCATCGGCGCCACCGCCCATGCGGTGACGGGCGACGGCATCAAGGCCGTGCCGGGCACTGTCGAGATCGTCCTCGATAAAGCCGAGTACAAGACCGGCGACGAAGCCCTGGCATTGATCACGTTCCCTGAGCCGGTCAGCGATGCGCTGCTGTCCCTGGAACGTGACAAGGTCGAGGCCACGGCGCTGCTGTCCAAGGGCGGCGACTGGCTGAAGATGGAAAAGCTCAGCGAGACCCAGTATCGCGCGCGCATCCCGGTCAAGGACGCCTTTGCGCCGAACATGACGTTCTCGGTGCTCTACACCAAGGGTGGCCAGTACAGCTTCCAGAACGCCGGTCTGAAGGTGGTCACGCCGCAGATCGACGTCGCCGTCGTCACCGACAAGACTAGCTACCGGCCGGGCGATACGGTCACCGTTGACCTGAGCACCCAGTTCGCCGGCAAGGCGATCCCGGCGCACCTGACGGTCAGCGTGGTGGACGAAATGGTCTACGCCCTGCAGCCGGAAGTGGCGCCGACCATCGACCAGTTCTTCTACCACCCGCGGCGCAACAACGTACGCACCAGCGCCAGCCTGTCGTTCATCAGCTACGACGTGGCATTGCCGGGCAGCCCAGGCGCACCGGGCAAGGCCAACCGCAGCGAGCGTGGCGTCAAGGTGCTGGAGCGCCCGCGTCGTGAAGACGTCGACACCGCTGCCTGGCAGCCGGAGCTGGTCACCGATGCCAGCGGCAAGGCCCGTTTCACCTTCAAGATGCCGGACTCCCTGACCCGCTGGCGCATCACTGCCCGGGCCATCGCCGACGATGGCCAGGTGGGCCAGAAGAAACAATTCATCGCTTCGGAAAAACCTCTGTACCTGAAGTGGAGCGGCCCGACCCGCTTCCGCGCGGGCGACAAGCCGCAATTGGGCCTGTTCGCCTTCAGTCAGTCGGAGAAACCGTTGAAGGCCGAGTTGTTGATCCGTTACGCCGGCGCTGAACAACGGCTGGTGGCGGAACTGAAGAAAGGCATCAACTACGTGGCGCTGCCGGCCATGGAACTGAGCAACGGCGACCTGAGTGTCCAATTGCAATTGAACGGCGAGACGCAGGACGCCCTGGCCGTGAACCTGAACGCCAGTGGCAGCGGTTGGCAAGTGACCCAGGGCCAGCGCGTCGATGTGGCGGGCGGCGATACCCCGCTGAACCTGCCGGCCGACGCCAGCGATATCCGCCTGCGCCTGGACGACAGTCCGCAAGCGCTGTTCCGGTCGGCCCTGGACGATCTGCTGGGCTACCCCTATGGCGGCGTCGAACAGACGGCCAGCCAATTGCTGCCGTTGAGCATCGCGTACCCGAGCCTGGCGTCGAGCCCCCAGACCCGTGACCGCTTGCGCCTGATCATGCAAAACAGTCGCCTGCGCCTGGTGCAGATGGCCGGGCCGTCGGCGAGCTTCACCTGGTGGGGCCAGGACGGTGAGCCGGATGCATTCCTGACCGCTTATGCCTATTACGCCGACTGGTACGCCAGCAAGGCCCTGGACATCAGCCTGCCGCCGGAACACTGGCAGCGCGTGCTGGAGGTCTACGCCAAGCAGGCCGGTGATACGCCGCTGTTGCAGCGGGCGCTGATCCTGTCGTTCGCCAAGCAGATGCAACTGCCGGTGAACACCTTGCTCAGCGGCCTGATGGACGACTTGGCCAAGGCCCGTGGCGCGGGTGCCGACAGCGTGATGGACGGCGGTGAAGACAGCCTGGTCATGAACGCGCCGGATTCGGCCCTGGGCCTGGCGAGCGCCCGCGTCTTGGCCGCGTCCCTGGCCAGGCAGCTGAAAATGCCGTCGCCAGAGGCGTTCAATCGCCAGGTGGACGCTGCGCAGCAGCAACTGGCGGTCAGTTCCGCACCGTTTGCTGAGGCACTGGTGCTGTCGCTGCAAGCCTTTGACCCTGCTCGCGCCAAGGCCTTGCTGGAGCGAGTACTGCCACAACAGTCGACCCTGGAACGGGCCCTGGTTTTGAGCTGGCTGCAACGCAGCATCGAGCAGGCCGCGCCGGCGGTCACGCTGACGCCGGGTGACGGTTGGAAAGCCCGACAAGGCGCCACCGGTGAAACCTACTGGCAATGGCAGGGCGCGCAGGTTCCGACCTCGCTGGCCCTCAACGGTGCCCAGGAACGTCCGCTGCAAGCAGCCCTGAGCTTCCAGAGCCAGCAACCGCCCGTGGCATCGATGGCCGTCTCGATCACCCGTCGCCTGTCACGCCTGGTGCCGGGCGACGAAGCGTTCACCTTCAAGCTCGAACCGGTGGGCAACAAACCGTTGTCCAGCGACAGCCTGTACCTGGACGAAGTGATCATCAACAGCAAGGCGCCGACACCGCTGCGCTACGGCATGCTCGAAGTGCCGCTGCCGCCGGGCGCCGATGTGGAGCGCACCACTTGGGGCATCCAATTGGTGGGCAAGGCCGACAGCGAACCGACGGCCCTGGAAAAGGCGCGCTTCGAGCCGGGCCAGATGGCCTACGCGGTGCCGGTGGATGCCCTCAGTGGCGAGTTGCGCTTGCGTCATCTGGTGCGCTTCTCCCAGAAAGGCCAGTTCAACCTGCCGCCGGTGCGCTTCACCCAGGTCTACGCGCCGCAGAATCAGGCGCGGGAACAGAAACCGGCGCTCGGTCAGGTCACGGTCAACTGACATGCGCAGGCGGCTGGCCTGGTGTCTGTTGTGCTTGATTCCTGCGCTGGCAACGGCGCAGGACGAGCCGCTGCGCCTGGCCTTCGACGGCCAACTGCTGCGGGTGAGCCCGGCGCAGGTGCTGGATCGCCAGCCGCTGCCCGACACCTTGCAGGCACCGTTGGGCAGCCTGTGGAAACTATTCGTCTACGCCTGGCTGGTGGACACCAATGCTCGCGAGCCGGCCTATGCCTGTCGCGGTGAATCGAAGGAAGAAGTCTATTGCTGCAATGCCGGGCAGAGCATCGGTCGCGACCAGGCCCTGGTGAAGTCTTGCGGCTTGTACTTCGAGCCACAGCGGCTCGGGCTCTCGGCGGCCAACTGGCGTGACTACTGGCAAGCCCGCCAGGCGCCGGCCTGGCTGCTGGACCTGCCGACCCTGCAACCCCAGACCCAAGTGCCGGTCGCCGAGCTGCTCAAGGCCCTGGCTTCCTTACCGGCCCAGGATCAGGCGCGCCGGGTGCTGCTGGACGTGGTGCTCAACGCGGCGGACGGCCGGCTGGTGGGCGAGTTGGGCAGTCGCCTGCGGGTCAAGACCTGGAGCTGGCTGGGCGACCAGGGCCCTGCATCGCGCCAGGGCGGTTTCGCCGGTTGGCTGGTGGACGGCACGCCCGTCTGGGCCGGTGGGCGTGGCACCAGCCAGCAGGTCCTGAAGGTCTATGGCGAGGGGTTGGCGGCGGCGCTGCCGTCCCGCTGGCCGGCGGAAACCGGGCGCTGCGTGGAGGTGGGCCTGTTTGCCCGCTATCCATTGCAGCGGGTGCTGTCCGGCGACCGTCCGGCCACACCGGGGCAACTGCGAGGTGATTACCGGGTCGAGTTCGCCAACGGCAACCAACTGGATATCCACAGCGATGGCGAACTGTTCCTGACGCCCGGCAAGCTGGTCGCGCGACTGGATCGGGAGGAGTACGTCGCCCGGGTTCTGCAACGCGAAGCCAAGGCTGAACCCGCCGAGGCCGCCAAGGCGCTGGCCGTGGCGATCCGCACCTACCTGCTGCAGAACGCCCAGCGCCATGGCGACTGCCTGAGCATTGACGACAGCAGCCACCGCCAGCGTGTCGCGCCTCGCCCGGCCGCCCCTGAAACCCGGGCCATCGCAGCCTGGACCAGCGACCTGGTGCTGGCCGGCACCGACGTGACCTATCACTCCGACCAGGCCGGCCCGGACAAATTGTCCTGGCTGCAAGCGGTGGAGCAAGCCAACGCCGGCCAGCGCTACGACGCCATCCTGTTGCACGCCTACCCCCGCGCCAGCCTCAGCCGCTGGGACAATCCGGTGGCGTCCTGCGAGGCGCTGCCCGCGGCCCAGGACTGGCTGCTGAAACAGCGGCGGGGCTGGCGTTCGCGCCTGGAAAGCGAAGTCGGCTACAACGAGATCAGCACCTTCGCCGTCTGCCGCGTTGCCTTCGGCCGGCCTTATGTCGACCGCGAGCGCCAGCGCATCTACGTGCGCGGCGTGCTGTCGCTGCAAGACCGCCTCGACCTGACACATGAATACCTGCACCTGGCCTTTGAAGCACATCCCAACGGCCAGGACGAAGACTATATCGAAGGGCTCGCCCGTCACCTCTTGCTGGAATAGACCATGACACTCCGTTATCCACAGGTCTTGCTGTTGCTCTGCGCCCTGACCGCGTTGCCATCGACCTACGCCGCCGACCCCGTCAAGCTCGATACCCCGATCGGCGGCTGGCGCAGCGGCGCGCCGGGCGGTGACGGCGAAAACTACAGCCAGGTCGTCAACTACCCGGCCTCGTCGGTCAATACGCCCCAGGGGCAGGCCGCCACCGCGCGCATCACCGGCCAGATCGCCGCGGCGCCCAAGGGCGAGCGCGAGCCGGGCAAGCTCATCGTCAACGGCGTGAGCATGCCGCTCAAGCTCGACCCTGAAGGCCGCTTCGACCGGCCGTTCTCCTTCCCCAATGGCAGCAACAGCGTCGAAGTGCGCAGCCCCGATGGCCAACATCGCCATCGCACGCAGTTTCTCCACACCAGCGGCGGCGCCAGCCCGGCCAAGCTGCGGGTGCTGTTGACCTGGGACAGCGACGGCACCGACCTGGACCTGCACCTCGTCACGCCCGACGGAGCGCACATCTGGTACGGCGACCGCGTGGCCCCCAATGGCGCGGCCCTCGACGTCGACGTCACCACCGGCTATGGCCCGGAAATCTTCTCGATGCCTGCACCGATCAAGGGCCAGTACCTGGTGTACGTGAACTACTACGGCGGCGGTTACCGTGATATCGCCGACGAGAACGAAGGTGAAGAGGGCGGGGAAAGCGGCGGCACCGAAGCGGTGCAAGCCCTGACCACCGCGCAGGTGACGGTGATCACCGAGGAAGGCACGCCGAGCGAAAAAATCGAGACCTTCGTGGTGCCGATGAGGGCGGTGGGCGAGCTGACGTTGGTCAAGAGTTTCAGTTATCCGTAGGGCCTCCTTGTGGGAGCGGGCTTGCTCGCGAAAGCGGTGCAACAGCTGCCAAGGCGTTGGTTGGCCTGACGCCTTCGCGAGCAAGCTCGCTCCCACAGGGTGTTTCAATGGCTGTGCGCAGGTGTGAAAAATCTCACGCGTGAGCTATTGAGGGTTGTGAACGTTACCTGTAGTGTTTCTCACGCGTGAGTTTTTCACAGTGGGGTCAGCACCATGCCAAACAGCTCTCCAGCAGATTCGGCGAGCGACGCAGAGCGCTCCAAGCCTGCCGCGAAAAAACCGTCGAGCTTCTACATGAAGCAGATGCGCGCGGGCCTGAGTGCCGCCGGGTATGTGAAACATGAAACTTGGGTGCTTCCGGAAAACCGGAGCCTGCTCAAGCAGATGGAGAAACAGCTACGTCAGCCGATTCTGGCGGGCTCAATCATGACGGAGGATTACATGAGCGCAGGTAACAACTGGAACATCGATCGCCTCTACAGCGTCTTGCAGGCACTGGATGAAGTGGTTGCCAATGAAATCACCCTCTCCCTCGTCCAAGGCTCCGAGTCCAGCATCAAGCTGGAGATGAACGACTTCGGGGGCCTGCCCATCTACATCGCGGTGGTGGGCGACCAGATCATCGTCGATACCGTCCTGGTGGACATCGAGTCGATCAACGACGTAACGGCCTTCAACGACGCCGTCCTGCGCAGTCGGGAAATGTTCCCGCTGTCCTCGATCGGCATCGAGACCATGCCCAACGGGCAAGTCGTCTACAACATGTTTGGTGCGCTGAGCGCAGGGTCCAACCTGACCAACGTCGTCACCGAGGTCAAGACCCTGGTCGACAACGTCCAGCGTGCCAGCGAAGCCTTCGAACGCTTCTTCATCTAATTCGCCGACAGGAACCTATCCAATGACTCAGTCCATCTGGAGCAAATTGTTCACCGCGCTGCGTGGCGGTGCCAGCGAAGTCGGCGAAGCGATCGTCGATCAACAGGCCCTGCGCATCCTCGATCAGGAAATCCGCGACGCCGACACCGCGCTGGCCAACGCCCGGCGCGAGCTGGTCACCATCATGGCCAAGCACAAGCTGGCGACCGACCGTGTCGGCGAATACAACGCCAAGATCAAGGACCTGGAGTCCAAGGCCCTGGCCGCGATCCAGGCCAACCGTGAAGACTTGGCGCTGGAAGTGGCCGAGGCCATTTCGACCCTGACCAACGAACTGGACGTCGAGCAGAAGCAGGCGGCCGAATTCGGTGGCTATGCCGAGAACATGCGCAAGGACATCACCAAGGCCGAAAGCCGGATCAAGAGCCTGCGCCAGCAAGTGGACATGGCCAAGGCCCGGGAAAGCGTGCAGAAGGCCCAGGTCAGTGCCTCCATCGCCAGCGGCGGTGCCAACGGCAAGCTGGAAACCGCCGTCGGCACGTTGAATCGCCTGCAAGCCAAGCAGCAGCAGCGTGCGGCTGAGCTGCAAGCCCAGGACGAACTGGCCGATGCCTCCACCGGCACCGACCTGGAGCGCAAGCTGCGCGAGGCCGGCATCACCCCGAACGAAGGCAGCGCCAATGCGATCCTGGAACGCCTGAAGAAAAAATCGGCGGAGTAATCTGTTCGGGCTGAACAACCAAGGCAGGCCGAGCACAAAACCTGTGGCGAGGGAGCTTGCTCCCGCTGGACTGCGCGGCAGTCCCATTCTTTGGGGCTGCTTCGCGCCCCAGCGGGAGCCAGCTCCCTCGCCACAATCGTGTCCGGCGCTCCTGGATGTAATTGTGACGCAGTACTTTTATCCACGCTTCGCAACAGGTTTAATGCTGTCCGGTCACTACGCTCAGGCATTCACCCGCCAGCGCGATGACGTCGCCAGGAATCAGCCCCACGGAGTCAGGGACACGATGTCTATTTTCCTTTTATTGCGTGCCTACGCATCGTCGTTCTTCCAGCGCTTCGGCTGGGCCGGCCTGGTCATGGCCGTGGGCGTGCACCTGGCCACGGCCTGGATCGGCCTGGTGTTGCTGGGCGAGCAGCACCTGATCGCCGCCGCCACGTTTATCTATTTCTATCTCACCACCACGCTCACCGTCGGCTACGGCGACCTGTCGCCACAGACCGCGGCGGGGCGGATTTTCGTTGCGACCTGGGTCATGCTCGGCGGCATCGCGCTGCTGACGGCGGCCATCGGCAAGACCACCAGCAGCGTCATCGATGTATGGAGAAAAGGCATGAAGGGCAAGGGCGATTTCACCGGCACCGTCGGACACACCGTTCTCATCGGCTGGGAAGGGGCCTCCAGCGAGCGGGTCATTGAGTTGCTGCTGCAGGACGAAACGTCCAACGACAACCTGATCGTCATTTGCGACTGCGACCTCGAAGAAAACCCCATGCCCGGCCAGGCGTCCTTCATCAAGGGCGATAGCCTGTCCTCCGTCGCACTGTTGCGGCGCGCCGGCGTGCCCGGTGCCGAGCGCGTCCTGGTCCGCACCCACTCCGACGACCTGACCCTCGCCACGGTGCTGGCGGTCAACCAGCTCGGCCCGGCCGGGCATGTGGTCGCCCACTTCAACGACAGCGAAATCGCCGCCCTCGCCAGCGCCTACGCGCCCAGCCTGGAATGCACGTCGAGCATGGCGATTGAAATGCTGGTGCGCGCCTCCCAGGACCCGGGCTCGTCCGTGATCATCAACGAGTTGCTGTGCGTGGGCCAGGGCGCCACCCAGTACCTGATGAAACTGCCCGAACGTTTCGAAACCACGTTCGGCGAGCTGTACACGCGGATGAAAGAGCAACATAACGCTACGCTGATCGGTTACCGCGCCATCGGTGCCCAGCACCCGTCGATCAACCCGCCCGGCGCCACGCGCGTCGAGGGTGGCGAACTCTTCTACATTGCTTCCACACGTCTCAAGGACATCTCCAATGGGATGGTTTAAACAGTTGATGGGGCTCGAAGCCCCGAACGCGAACAGCAACACCACAAGCGCGGCCCTGCCTGCCAACGGGCCGCTGGGGTTGGCCTGCGGCAAGGGCGTGATGTTCGACAGCACGCTGAAGTTGCTGCTCGACGGCAACAGCGCCGTGATCATCCCAGGCGCCCAGGAAATCTGGAGCATGGGCGTCGTCGACCTGGGTCAGTCGAACTGGCTGGCGCGTTTCTACATGAACGACGAAGACTACTGGCTGCAAGTGCACACCAGTGGCGCGGTGGATGGGCAGGTCGAATCGGTGATCCTGTTCAACTACGTAAGCTACGTCACGGTTAACAGCGAAGCCGAGCTGCGTCGGTTGGCCGGCCCCCAGAGCTTGATCGGCCTGCCGACCTACACCCATGACGGCGTCGAATACACCCGCGAATGGGGCACCGAGGACGGCCAGACCGAGCTGGTGGCGTTGAGCGAACGCGTGAGCAACCCGGATGAGTCCTACACCGTCGAGCACCGTTCGATGCTGTACGCCCGCGACACCGGCCTGACGGATCGTCGCGAGTTCCTGTTGTTCTCCGTCGAGGAAGACGCCGAAGGGACGATCAGCCTGAGTACTTCGCTGGGCATTTCGCTGTACACCACAGACCTGCACACCATTTGAATAAGGAAGACGTCCATGTTTGAAGCACTCTCCATTTCCCTGAACAAAGCCGCCGTGTTCGGCTTCGTTCTGTACATCCTCGGCGCCGCCGTGTTGTTCGCGCTGTTCCAGTTCATCTACATCCACGTCACGCCGCACAAGGAGTTCGAACTGATCCGCTCGGGTAACGTGGCCGCCGCCATCGCCCTGGGTGGCGCGCTCATCGGCTTCGCCATCCCGGCCAGTAATGTGATTGCCTACTCGGTCAGCCTGCTCGATTTCATCGTCTGGGCAGTGATAGCCGCGTTCGTCCAGTTGCTGGCCTTCCTGGTGACCAGCCTGGTGCTCAAGGGCGCTTCAGCGCGCATCAAGCAGGGCGAAATCGCCGCTGGTATTTACATCGCCGCGGTGGCCATCAGCGTCGGCCTGTTGAACGCCGCGTGCATGACGCCTTCCACGAACTGATTGCGCCAGGAGCCTGCGATGAAACGAAGCAAGTACGTTCAGCTTTCGCTGGCCGCATCGGTCGCCATGGCGATATCCGGTTGCGGGCCGACGGAAAAAACCTACCAGTTGCAGAAAAAATACAACTTCCAGTCCGTGCAACAGTGTGTCGATGAAAAGCTGCCGGTGGATGTCTGTTCCGACGCCTTCATGAACGCCATGGCCGAGCATCGCCGCATTGCGCCGGTGTACGACAACCGCGCCGATTGCGATGCCGACTTCGTCGCCGACTGGTGCCAGCTGGACTCGAACGGCAAGTTCATCCCCAAGCTGGGCGGTTTCGAGTTGAGCGCCGATGGCGAGGTCACCCAATCCCAGGTGGACGCGGCCAGGGCCCAACTGCCAGCCTCGGAAGCGAACACGGGCGGCTCGGGCTTCAGTAACCTGCTGACCGGGCTGTTGATCGGCAACATGCTGAGCAGCAACCGCAACAGCTATTACTCCGAGCCGGTCTACCGCTACCGCGATGATCGCGGTGACTACGGGTCCTCGACGCTGTCCCAGCGGGTTTCCAGGGGCTCGACCTTCACCAAGTCCAACCAGGCGCGCTACGGCGGCTACACCGATTCGATTCGCACCAGCAAGCCGATTTCCGTGGCGTCCTCCACCTCCCGTGGCGGCTTCGGCAGCAAGGCCAGCGCCCGCAGCGGGTGGGGCGGTTCGAGCTCCGGCGGCTGAGGAGCGAAGGTCATGAAGAAGATCCATTGCGTCGAGCGGCATGACTGGAAGCAGACGGCCGAGCGTCTCGGCTTTCTGTTCCACACCATCGACGGCGAACCCTACTGGGACGAAAGCGCGTACTACCAGTTCACGCTCAAACAGATCGAGGACGACCTCGAAGACCCCACCACCGAGCTCCATGACATGTGCATGGACCTTGTCGCCCGCGTGGTGCAGAGCGAGCAAATGCTGGAGCGCCTGAGCATTCCCCCGGCGTTTTTCGACATGGTCCGCACGTCATGGCTCGAAGGCCATCCGCACCTGTATGGGCGCATGGATTTCTCCTACAACGGCAATGGCCCCGCCAAGCTGCTGGAGCTCAACTACGACACGCCGACCAGCCTCTACGAGGCGGCGGCGTTCCAGTGGGGCTGGCTGGAGCAATGCATCGAGCGCGGCCTGCTGCCCCAGCATGTCGACCAGTTCAACAGCATCGACACCAAGCTGCACCAGGCGTTTGCCCAATTGCAGCTCACCCAGCCGTTCTACTTTGCCTCGATGAAGGATTCGGTCGAGGACAAGGGCACCACCGATTACTTGCGCCTCATTGCGGAGGCCGTCGGCATCGAGTCGCGGCACATCGACATCGAAGACATCGGCCTGAACAGTGAAGGCCGTTTCGTCGACTTGCAGGAGCGTCGGATTCCCCATCTGTTCAAGCTGCACGCCTGGGAATTCATCTTCCACGAGCCTTTTGGCGCGGCGATCGCCCAGAGTGACACGCAGTTTTTCGAACCGGCCTGGAAATCGATCATTTCCAACAAGGGCATCCTGCCGCTGCTGTGGGAGTTCAACAAAGGCCACCCGAACCTGCTCGAGTCCCACCTGGACCCCAACCCCGGCACCCCTGTGCCCAAGGGCTGGGTGCGCAAGCCGTTCTTTTCCCGGGAAGGCGCCAACATTGAACTGCAGACGGCCGATGGCCTGGTGGTCAAGGAAGACGGCCCCTACACCGACGCACCGTTCATCCTCCAGCAGCTCGCGCCCCTGCCGCGCTTCGGCGACAGCTACACGCTGATCGGCTCCTGGGTCATCGGCGACCAGGCGGCCGGCATTGGCGTGCGCGAAGACAACAGCCTGATCACCAAGGATTCCAGCCGGTTCTTGCCGCACCTGATTCTGGATTGATTGCCGCAGCGTGAAGTGCAACGGAGCTTTTGTGGGAGCGGGCTCGCTCGCGAAGACGATGTGACAAGCAACATCAATGTTGACTGTACCGCCGCCTTCGCGAGCAAGCCCGCTCTCACAGATTGCTCAAGTCCACCAGTACCGCACCAGGTGAAAGAAGATTGGCGCGGCAAAACACACCGAGTCCAACCGGTCGAGCATGCCGCCGTGGCCTTCGATCATGTGGCCCCAGTCCTTGACGCCGCGGTCGCGCTTGATCGCCGACATGACGATGCCGCCGGCAAAGCCCAGCAGGTTGATCAGCAACGCGATCAGGAACGACTGCCAGGGATTGAACGGGGTGATCCACCACAGCGCGCCACCGATCAGCGAAGCCAGGAAGATCCCGCCGGCAAAGCCCTCGACGGTTTTCGACGGGGACAGGTTGGGGGCGATCTTGTGCTTGCCGAACAGCTTGCCACACACGTACTGCAGCACATCCGACAGTTGCACCACGATCACCAGGTACGCGATCAGTAACAGGTTGCGGCCTTCGAAACCGGCGATGTCCAGGGTCAGCAGCGCCGGCACGAACGAGATGCAGAACACCGCGATCATCAACCCCCACTGCACCTTGGAAGCGCGCTCCAGAAAGTGCGTGCTGTCGCCACCCAGGGACGCCAGGATCGGCAGCAGCAGGAACACGTAGACCGGGATGAAAATCGAAAACAGCCCGTACCAGTCGTAGTAGATCAACAGGTATTGCAGCGGCAGCGCCAGGTAGAACGCGGCCACCAGCGCCGGGTAGTCACTGCGCCGGGTCGGCGTCAGGGTGAGGAATTCGCGCAGGGCGTAGAACGACACGGCATAGAACAACAGGATCACCGCCGCATTGCCGAGCCAGAACGCGACGCCGATCACCAGCACCATGATCCACCAGGCGTTGATCCGCGCGTTGAGGTTGTCGATGACCGAGTTCGGCGTGCCGCGGGTCTTGAGCTTGAGAATGAAACCGATCAGCGAAGCCAGCACCAGGATGGCGCCAATCCCGCTGAACAACATCACGGTATATCGATCCATGTCAGACGTGCTCCGGGGCCAGTGCCAGCAGGGCGGCACGGCTGCGTTCAAGAAATTGCTCTTTGCTTTCACCCTCTTCGATGCTCAGTGGCGCACCGAAACTGGTGGTGCACAACAGCGGCAGCGGCAGCATTCGGCCCTTGGGCATGACGCGGTTGAGGTTGGCGATCCACACCGGGATCACCTCGACCTCGGGGTGGCTTTTCATCAGGTGGTAGATCCCGCTCTTGAAGGGCAGCAAGCCTTCTTCCGGGTTGCGCGTGCCCTCGGGGAAGATGATCAGCGAGTCGCCGTTTTCCAAGGCTTCGAGCATCGGTTGCAAGGGGTTGTAGGAAGGGTCCTTGCGTTCGCGGTCCACCAGCACACCGTTGAACACCCGGTTGATGATGTAGCGACGCAAGGGGCTCTTCTGCCAGTAGTCGGAGCCCGCCACGGGCCGGGTCAGCTTGCGCAGCGCCGGCGGCAGCGAGGCCCAGAGCAGCACGAAGTCGCCGTGGCTGCTGTGGTTGGCGAAGTAGATCCGCTGTACCGGTCGCGGCGAACTGCCGAGCCACAGGCTGCGGGCGCCGGTGACCATGCGGGCGGCGGAGGTGATGAGATTGGCAACCACGGGTTCGAACATGAGGATTCCTTATCCTGAAAAAGCTAACCAAGGGCTGGCCAGGATGAAGCCCAGCGTCCAGACAACTTGTGCCGCCAGCAGCAGCGACTGCCTGCGCAGCAGCCGCAGAGCGCCGAGGCTGCGTTCGGTCCAGGGGCGGCCGGCGCGTTCGGCCGGTTGCAGGCCGAGCGTATTGAGGGCCTGGTCCAGCGCCTGGGTGCGTTCGGCCAACGGTTGCTGATCGTCGGCCATGCGCTGGAACAGATCGGCATCGAACGCCACCCGCAGCGCCCAGTATTTTTGCAGCACGCCGAGGCTGAACAGCACGCCGCTGAACAGCAGCAGCCACGGATTGACGTTGCCCAGCAGCCATTGCCCCAGCCCCAGCAGCGCGGCCAACAGGGTCAGGCCGGTGGAGAACTGATCCAGGCAATGGCCCCGGCGCAGCAGGCTCGCCACGGTGTGCAGCTGCAGGTCACTCATGGGGCGCGCCTTGGCGTAGCGGTTCCAGTGCCTGGCGATGAGCCCGATGCAGGACGATGCGTGGGCGAACGCGCTGGATCTGCACGATCGCGGCGTCCACGTTCGCCGCCCGGCCGCTGTGCAGCAACCAGGCGATCACGGCCGTGGCGCTGCGCGAATAGCCCAAGGCGCAGCAGACCAGCACCGGCCCGTGTTGACGCAGGCTGTCGATGGCCTGCGCGGCTCCCAGGCATTGTTCGGTGGTGGGCGCCGTGAGGTCGAGCACCGGCAGCGAGCGATAGGCGATGGCGTGGCTGTCCATGGACAATTCGGCGCTGAGATCGAGCACCCCGGCAAACGCGCTGTCCTGCAGTTCCAGTGGCGTCGGGACGCGCCCCAGCCAGACGTTATCGGTCACGTGGTCCGGTTGCGGATGCTGGCGTGTCCACCAACGGGAATTGACCCAGGCCGCCGCCAGGTAGGGCGCCAGCAACCAGCGCACCGCCGGGCTCAACCGGCCATCGGCGCGCTTCTGAAAACCATCGGCGCCCAACAACAGATAATTCAGCGCCACCAGCAGCACCGCCACCGCCGGCCAGATCAACCACAGCCACGCGCCGCCCCAGGCGAACGCCGGGACGCACAACGCCGCCGCGCCCACGCCGTAACGCAAGGCCAGTTGCAAGCGGCTGCGGTCGGTGGTCAGGCGAGCGCTTTGCAGCGGGCTCGGCCGGTCCAGTGGCCACAGCCAGACACACAGCCAACCGGCCAGCGCGCCCGTCGGCACATCGACGAAGTGATGCTGGTAAGTGGTCAGCACCGACACCCCGATCAGCGCGAACCAGCCGTGCATCAGCCAGCGCCAGGCACCCTGCAAGTGCCGCTGGTAGCAGACCCAGAGAATCACCAGCAAGGCAATGTGCAGCGACGGCGCCTGGTTGAACGGCTTGTCGAAGCCGGCCAGCACGTCGAACAGCCAGCCGAATACGCCGTCCATTTCCGGCCGAGGGAAGGTGAAGCGCAACGGCCAGATCAGGAAGCAACTGACGGCGATTGCCTGCGCCGTGAGCAGGCGCAACGCGTGGCGCTTGAGTTCCGCGCGGCTGGTGGGCAGCAACAGCGACAGGCCGTAAAGCAGGTCGATCGACCAGTAAGGCACGATGGTCCAGGCCCAAAATGGCATGTGGCTTTCCCAGCCGAACACCAGGCTGCCGACGTCGTCACGCTGGGAGGTGACCCAGGTGGCGAAGCCGTAGGTGCTGAAGAACAGCGGGGCGAGCAGCAGTAGCCAGCACACCGCCGGTTTCAGCAGGCCGGGCTCGCGAGGCGGGGCGATGACAGCGCTCATCACTGCACGCGCTGCGCCAGCGAAACGCTGAAGATGCCCCACTCATCGACCCGCAGGGTGATCTTGCGGAAACCCGCCGCTTCCACCAGTTGGTCCATCTCGGCCTGGCTGCGTCGACGCATCACCCAGGCCTGGCCAGCGCGGTGGCTGGTGAGGGCGCGGGCGATCAGCTCCAGTTGCGGGTGCCACGGCTGGCCGGTGTAGACCAGGAAACCACCGGGCTCCACGGCTTCGGCCAGGCCGGCGAGAGAACCGCCGACCATCTGGTTGTCGGCAAACAACTCGTACAGGCCGGACACCACTGCGAGGGTCGGCTTGGGGTCCAGGGCCGCGAGGTCCTGGCGGTCGAAGGCATCGCCCTTGACGAAGCGCGCGATCTCGCCCAGGCCTTTTTCGACGATCAGCGCGCTGCCGTCGCGCACGTTGATGTCGCTGTAGTCACGCAGCAGGATCGACTCCGGCAGCGGGCTGACGCCTTGCAGTGCCTCGAGAATGTAGCGGCCATGACCGGCCGCGATGTCGACGATGCGTACCTCGCGATTCTCATCGCGCAACTTGCCCATCGCCAGGCGCAGCAACTCCTCGACGTTCAGCTTGCGCTGGCGAATGCCGCGCCAGCCGATGGAGTTCAGGTAGTTCTGGTCGATCATCCTGCCGATCGGCGAGGTGCCGGTGGGGCGGTTGCGGTATACGTAGTCCAGCGTGCTGCCGGAATCGAACCCGGTGTCGAACCCCAGCTTCACCCCGGCCGACAGTTTGCTGCCAAAGCGCATGCTGGCGCGGGTCATGCGCCAGTACAGGTCGCGCGGCGAATTGTGGGGCAGGGGGGTTGCCAGGGCTTCGGACTCGGCGCAGGTCGCGCCGATGCGGTCCGCATCCAGCAAGGAGGGGCGGTCCAGCGGGCGGGCAAAATTCTGCAGGATGAAGCGGCGGGCGCTGGCGACGGCCGGCGCGCGGTGCTTCTCGCCCAGGGTGTCGTGGAAGAACCCCGGCAGGATGTGTTTTTCCTTGTGCACGCTGCCCAGCCGTTCGAAGAACTGCTCCTGGGGTTTGCGATGCACGACGAAGTCGGAGCCGGAGATCAGCAACTGCGTCGGCACCTGGATCGCCTGGGCGTCGGCCACCACGCGATCGGCGGCTTCGTACAGGCCCAGCAGCACGTTCACCGAAATCGCCTTGGTGATCAGTGGGTCGTTGTCGTAGGACGCCACCCGCTCTGGATCATGGCTGAGGAACTTGGCCTTGACGTAACTGTTGACGAAGAAATTGCCGCGAAACTTGCGCATCAGCGCCAGCCCCGGACGGGCGAACGGCACGTAGAGCTTCACTTTGAATGCCGGCGAGGCCAGCACCAGCGAGCGAATGCGCGGCGCGTAGTCGTGGACCCAGGTGGAGGCGATCACCGCGCCGACGCTTTGCGCCACCACGGCGATGTTCTGTTCGTCGATCTGGTGCGTTGCGCCGATGTGGTCGCAGAAGGTCTGCACATCCCGCGCGCTGGTGGCGAAACTCGGGCTGTCGCCCCGTGCGCCGGGCGACTGGCCGTGGCCCCGTGCGTCCCAGGCGAAAAACTCGAAGCCGGGCAGATCCAGTTCATCCACCAGGTGCGCGATGCGCCCGGAGTGCTCATGACCCCGGTGAAACAACAGCACGGCCTTGCGGGGTTCACCCGGGTCCGCGGCCACGGCCGGCCAGTGCCGGTAGAACAACTCCACGCCGTCATGGGTGGTGAATGTCCGGTCTTGAGCTTCGCGCATTGCAAGTTCCTTTATGCTGAGGGAGCGTTTTCCTTCACTTGGCCCAGGCCACGACGGACCCGGTTGACCAAGGTATAAACCAGCAGGGCGGCAACCACCGCCATCACACCGTTGACCCACGCGGCGCCGAGCCAGCCTAACGCTATGCCGGTCGCCAGCACGCCAAGCGCAAAGGCCCGGTCACTTTTGCCCATGGGCCCGTCATAGCGCCGCGAAGCCCCGACCATCGCCCCCAGCACACCGGCGTATTCACTGAACAACGCCAGCAGCGTGACCCCCAACACCAACAGCAGGCTGGCATCGGGAAGCAGGGCGAAAGGCAGGATCAGGGCAGCGTCGGCGATGATATCGCATAGCTCATTGAGGTAGGCGCCCAGATGCGATTGCTGGCCAAACTCCCGCGCCAGCATGCCGTCCACGGCGTTCAGGGCCATGCGCAGGAACATCCACGCGGGGACCAGCGCAAACACCCACGGATGGCTGGCAAACCAGGCGACCACCACCCCCACCAGCACGGAAACCACACCGGCCAGCAGCGTGACCTGGTTCGCCGTGACGCCCTTGTCGTAGAGCCGTTGGACGGTAGGGCGCAGCAGGTTCTGGAAGGCGGGCTTGAGCTGGTAAATGGAAGGCATCGGGGCGGGATCTCGGGCCGGTGGCGGGCGTGAAGGATTCAGGTGCGAGATTACGATAGGTTGAGGGGTTGCTGGTGGGTATTTGTTGGGAATGCGTGCGGGTAGGCATCTAGGACGCAATGAGTCGCCAGATTTTAGTGGTGCATGAGAAGTCATCCAGTCGAGGTGGTTTGTTTGAATGCGTTGGCTCACCTAAGCTGAATTTTCCTGGACATGCGCCAAGTGCCTTAACGCACCATGCGGCCATCCGGCTTGCGGCACCGCTCAGCAGCCAGGGGGAGGAAAGGATGCCAAACGTGCTAGTGGTGATCTGGGACTTCGATACGCGCAGATTACGAATCCCGGTCAGGGATAGCCTTGTCCACATACACAACAGGATTGGAGCCCTGGAGCACATGGCGACAACAATATTCGCCGCTAATGTCGTTCAGCATCAATTGGATTACTGTCTGGCTGTCGCCCCCGAATACTTCTTTTCCAAGGAAAAACCTGTTTCGTTTCTTTCGGAAGAAGAAAAGGAAATCATCCGGGCTGCATGGGTTGATGTCTCAAATAGAAACCCGACGCTGATACTGGTCCCGGGTACGACACTGTGGTCCAAATCAATGGTACGACCCGATTCCAGGATGTTGAAAAGGGAGACGGGGGAGTTGAAATCCTTGGGGCAAGCCAGGGATATCAACAAGGTTAAATATGGTGCGGAAATGGACGCGGTGGTGGACGAAATACCGCAGAGGGATCGCCTGAACAAGGGGGTTTATGGCGATTACGCAAGGTCTACGAAAGCGGTCATCACCGATATGGGATCAAAAGGCGCGAGAACCGCACATGGAATCGTCAGGAATACCGGTTTCATCATCTGGCAAGGAAACGTTTTTTATCAGCATAAACGCTACCCCAACATAGGAAATGAAGGACTGGAAGAGTTGTATGGGGCGGAGTTATGGTTCGACAAGATATTCATGCCAGGCGGTTATCGAGAAACCCCTGCTGTTCATGGGCTGCAAATCGCTTTGGAAATATGTGCAGAACACTTTGTGGGCGCAACGATCCTGCATAAGAACAACGTACTGGATTTTCATGTCCTGGTCTCGGCCAGCATCGAGCTCGAAAAAAAACGCGTGGGTGTAAAACACGGAGGGTATGTCGTTCACGCTGATTCAAATGGCAGCTCAGTGTACCGACGTGAAGGCATGGAGTTGGTTCGACTCCAAGCCATCGATCAACGACCCGTAAACTTGATGGGCGTTGCAGCCGGGGGTGCCAGGAGTTTTGTTTGCCCTATTGCGTAGACCGAGCCGGATCAGGCACATCAAACCAACAGATTCACCGCCATAGCAGGCATCCGCGCCCCCACTGTGGGAGTGAGCCAGCTCGCGATAACGGCTCATCAGCCACATCCTGACCAGCTGTTTATCGTGATTCCACGAGGCTAGCCCCGACCGACATCGCCTTGCGCTATTGCCTACAACTACGCCAGAATCCGCCGGCTTGTGCACCTTGGAGGGCGTCGGTAGTTTGAGTCCTATCACTGAGCATCAGTGATCGGGTTTAGTCGCCCGTTTCAACCTAAGGCGTACCAAGTCCCGTCGGACAGGCTGTGCTGTTCCTGTATTGATGGTGGCTGTGCGTAGGGCGCCCCCGGGCGCGCCGGGATTCTTAGGTTCACCGGTCGACTAACCTGCGCACAGCTGCCGCCCTCTCGTTTAGTCGCGAGGTGGTAGCAGCATCACTTATAGGAACCTAAGTCGATGGCAAAAATTACACCCAACCCTCCGACCGCAGATGAGCATGTATCTCGCGCTCAGTCTGCTCGTAACAATAAGCTTGATGACGCTGCCAACCGGGCATTGGATTACCACCTGAAGCCTACGCCGAAGGACGAAACGCCTGACAAGCCCGGCACCATCTTCTGTATCGCACCGGATGTTGATTCGGAATGTCTGCTGGCTAATCTCAGTGAAAACCTGGCTTCGGCCAATGCCATGATCAGTGATTTGGCGTTTGGTCTTGAGGGATCACGACGGCATTTTGCGTTGGGGATTTTGCAGGTGATTGAGGTGAGTGAGCTGCTGGCGAATCGGGCTTTGGATATTGTTGAGGTGAGGTAACAAGGGCCGCGCTCACCCCAGGTATGAAAAAAGGTCTTGCTCGGCAAGACCTTTTTTGTAGGCGAAGGGTTGTCAAACGCTAACAGGGTAATTATGCAAGTACCCCTTGCACAAATCCGCAGCGTTACTCCAGGAAAGGCCAAGTCGACTATCAAAGAGCACATCAAGAACGTTTTCGAGCAAGGCGTGCTGGTGCCGGAGGCGGTGATGAGAAATCGGTATTTCCGAATTTTCTACCTTTTATGGCCGAGGACTTGGAACAGCCTTCATCACTCATCATCAAAATAATCACGATCCAATGCTGGAAGCTTCAGCAAGCGTGAAGTAACACCCACTTCATGATCCATCATCAGGTTCACCAGACGATTTCCATCTACTAACACAATGCCTTCTACCGACTTGGCGAAATCGATCGCATGAGCGGTAAACCCTGAAGTAGTAATAAACACGCCTCGCTTTGCTTTCTGTCCTGCGAGCGCTCCATAGAAGGCCTGTAGCTCAGGACGGCCAACGGTGTTCTGCCAGCGTTTCGCCTGAACGTAAACTTTCTCAAGCCCTAGCTTGTCGAGCGAAATGATTCCGTCGATCCCCGCATCGCCGGAGCCACCCACTCGTTGAAGATCATTGCGGCTCGCGCCATAGCCCAGACGGTGCAGCACATCCAGCACGATCACTTCAAAACGGTTAGAGGGAGGCAGCCAGAATCCACTTCACTGAATGTCATGCGGCTTCGGGTGAGACTTCCATGATCTGCTGCTTGCCGTTTCCGGTGCGTCAGAGCTGCCCTTAAGACGGAATGCTTCAAAACTATGGACAATCTACTGGCCCGGCGGGACTGAAATGGATGAGGTTCGCTAGTTAACCCAAGGTAAAACGTCCGCCTCGCAAAAAACAATTCTGAGTTTTCGTATGGCGCCGGCGCAATGGGCATTTCCCAAGCGCAGCAACAGGCGAGGCGACGGCTATGCGCTTTTTTCCTCCCAGCTAGGATTGCCAATGGCTATCAAAAAATCTGACCTTTACTCATCTCTCTGGGCCGCATGTGACGAGTTGCGCGGCGGGATGGATGCCAGCCAGTACAAGGACTACGTCCTGTTCATGCTGTTCATCAAATACATTTCAGATAAATACGGTAACTCGGATGACTTCGCTCCGCCGGTGACCATTCCATTTGGTGCCAGCTTCACGGACATGGTCGCCCTGAAGGGCAAGCCTGATATCGGCGACAAAATCAATACGCAGATCATCCAGCCGCTGATCGACGCCAACGCCCGGCTTGCCCGCAGTGATTTCTCTGATTTCAACGACCCGAGCAAACTCGGCGAGGGGAATGATTGAGGAACACTACCCGACCTGGCGTGAAGCCCGCGCTGAGCTGAATGATCTGCCGTTGACGGCTGAGGCCTGGAGGGAGTGAGGTAGCAATTTCATTACGAATCGTCCTCCATGGACTTGTCATCACTTGCCAGCTCCCGCTCGATCTGTTCAATGCTCGGTAGGCTGGTTTGCAGTTCCGCGGGCAGGGACTCCACTAATTGGTATTCAGCCACCCCGATGGGGCGGGCGTTATCACGCAGAGCGTATTCAGCCACTACCTTATTCTTGCTTTTGCACAGCAGAAGGCCAATGGTCGGGCCGTCCTGAGGGTGTTTGAGCTGGGCATCTACTGCGGTGAGGTAAAAGCTTAGCTGGCCCAGATGTTCGGGTTTGAACTTGCCTGCCTTGAGTTCGATCACGACATAGCAGCGTAGCTTGAGGTGATAGAACAGCAGGTCGATGAAAAACTCGTCGCCGCCTACATCCAGCAACACCTGTTGACCGACGAAGGCAAAGCCTGCGCCTAGTTCCAGCAGGAAATCGGTGACATGTTTGATCAGGGCGTTTTCGATCTCACGCTCCTGTGCTTCATAGGTCAGGCCGAGGAAGTCGAAGCGGTAAGGATCTTTCAGTGATTCGCGAGCCAGGTCGGACTGTGGTTTGGGCAGATGGCTCTCGAAGTTGCTGACTGCCTTGCCGCTGCGCTCTAGCAGGCGGGTCTCGATCTGCATCACTAAAATGTTACGTGACCAGTTGTGCTCGATTGCTTTGGCGGCATACCAGCAGCGGGTTTCAGGGTTTGGCAGTTTGTCCAGCAGCGCCAACTGGTGGTACCAAGGCAATTGTGCAAGCACCCCTTGCACAAATTCTGCGTCCGGCCAGGCCTCGGCAAAGGCGCGCATGTATTTGAGGTTACGTGGGGAAAAGCCTTTCATATCGGGAAAGGCCGCATGCAAGTCTTGAGACAAGCGGTCGATCACCTTGGCTCCCCAGCCCTGCTGTGTTTGCCGGATCAAAATATCGTGACCGATCTGCCAATAGAGCAAGACCAGTTCGCGATTCACTGCCAATGAGGCGCGCTGTTGCGCATGATGAATACGGCTCTTGAGGTCAGTCAGCCAGTCACCATAACCCTCTGGAGGCATGCTTAGGCTAGCAGGGGGTTCGCTCATGCTTTTCCCTCATGGTTTAGGGCAACAGACAGGGATCATAAGCGTCATGCGAATGAGGACGCTTGGCGTCTAATCAGTGGCGGGCTGTTAGGTCTGGTCATTGACTTGGCAGCGACGATCGAAGACTAAGCTGCGCGTTTGTCAGGCGCAAGCGGGTTGGATCCTCTCGGAGATTTCCCTCAATAAAAAATGAAACTGCTTACTTTAGGGGCTTTGTTGCTCGCTGCTAGGGGAAAGTGTCTGCGCCGCTGACGCGAATGTATAACTTTCCACCAGACATTAAAAAGCCGGCTTATGGCCGGCTTCTCGTTGACTGATTCAATTCGTTTTTGACAAACCTTACCAGCCTTCAAAACGTACATCCGGCTCTTGCGGCCGGCTGTGGGACTTGGTCAGAAAGTGATCTGCCTTGTCGGTGCGAGGCGTGGGCTCGCAAAGGTGGGGCGGAGGATACGCGGGTTTTGGTTGGAAGCCTAGGGGTAAGTGGTGTGGAATCATTGGGTTAGGGTGATTCAGAGGAAAGCAGAGGCTGCTTTGCAGCCCAGCGGGAGCAAGCTCCCTCGCCACAAAAGCGCCTGTCACAGCCTTATGTCCACGGGCTCATTCGTACACCTGCGGTCGCTGCTTATTGAGGGTCGACCACCAGAATACCCAGCCCAATACCCTGATGTTTTGCGCTTCGATCTGTTCGGCGCTGAAGACTTCGTCGGGGTAGGCAGCGCTGTTGTGGCTGCGTAGGCGCAGGCGGTTGCCGGGGACTCGGTGCAGGTATTTGATACGCAGCATGCCGTCGTGCTCGAGGGCGTAGATCTGGCCGTCGACGACCTGGGTGAGGCCGCGGTCGATGGCGAGGGTGGAGCCGTCTTCGATGCGTTCGGCCATGCTGTCGCCGACCATGGTCGTGCAGATGGCGTCGCCGGGATTTATTTCCAGGGATTCGAGGTGGCTGCGGGGCAGGCGGATGGTTTGGTCGGGGACTTCGATGATGTGGGTCTTGCTGCTGCCCGGGCTGACCGGGGCTTCGGTGTAGAAGGGCAGGTCGATGTCCTGGGTTTCCAGCACGCTGTAGACGCCTTGGACTTCAGCGGCTTCATAGGTGGTGCCGGGGCCGAGGCCCAGCGGGGTTTGCGGGCCTTCTCCGGTGGCGAGCCATTGCGGGCTGACGGTCAGCAGGCCCGCGATGGCGTGGATGCGACCGGGCGGAATGCCACGATTGAACCAGTTGTTCACGTGCTGGGATTTCACACCGTACAACTTCGCGAAGTCGGCGGAACGGATGTTGGCTTCTTTGAGAAGGGCTCTGAAGCGGTCGCCACTGGAGATAATTTTCATAAACGGAAAGTTTAGAGGCGACCGTGTTTTGAGCAATAAACATGTCGTGCAGATTTATAAGACAATCTTTCCGTTTGCAGGATTTGAAATAGATGGGCTAAACGCAGTTAAACGTTGTTAATACATAGTTGTATTTATTTAAATTCAATCATAAAAAAACCCCGGTGCAAACCGGGGTTCTTCCACACATTCAGTATCAGCCCTTGTAGGCGGCAACCGACTTGGTGATGGCTTCGCGGGCGGCGTCTGCGCCGGCCCAGCCTTCGATCTTGACCCACTTGCCTTTTTCGAGGTCTTTGTAGTTCGCGAAGAAGTGTTCGATCTGCTGGATCAGCAGCGGTGGCAGGTCGGTGTATTCCTTCACGTCGACATACAGTTGCGACAGTTTGTCGTGTGGCACTGCGATGACTTTGGCATCGCCGCCGCCGTCGTCGGTCATGTTCAGGATGCCGACTGGACGGGCGCGGATGACCGAGCCTGGAGCAACCGGGTAGGGGGTCACGACCAGCACGTCGAGGGGGTCGCCGTCGTCGGCCAGGGTGTTGGGGATGTAACCGTAGTTGGCCGGGTAGAACATCGGGGTGGCCATGAAACGGTCAACGAACAGGCAATCGCTGTCTTTGTCGATTTCGTATTTGATCGGGGCATGGTTGGCCGGGATTTCGATCGCGACGTAGATGTCGTTCGGCAGGTCTTTGCCAGCCGGAATCTTGCTGTAGCTCATTGGGCGGTGCCCCCGTTAGTTGACCAAATGACTGGTCGGATTGACCAAAAAGTGGCGGCGATTATAGGCATATTCAGCCGCTGTTGCCACGTTACCAGGGTCGTAGAGACCTTAGTATGACGCCTGATAGACCGGATCTTCGGCCTGAAGTTGCCGCAACCGGGCCAACGGGTCCTGGCGGTAGAACGCCTTGAGCTGTTCGTAGACACGTGGATAGGCCTGGTGCAGCAGGTCTGGGGCGCTGAAGAAGTATTCGCTGGTGACGGCGAAGAACTCCGCGGGGTTTTCCGCCGCGTACGGGTCAATGGCGGTTTCGACGTCCGGGTCCTGGTCCAGCTGGCGATTGAGGTCATCGTAGGCCTGTTGCATGGCCTCGGCCCAGTCGCTGACCCGCATGTCGGCGTGCAGGGGCGGCAGGCCGTTGGCGTCGCCGTTGAGCATGTCGAGTTTGTGCGCCAGCTCGTGGATCACCAGGTTGTAGCCCTCCCAGCCGCCGCTGGCGAGCACGCCGTCCCATGCGAGGATGATCGGCCCTTGTGGCCAGGCTTCGCCGCTGTGTTCGCCGTCCCATTCATGTTCGATGCCGCTGGCGTCGCGGTAGCGCTGGGGGCTGAGGAAATCGTCGGGGTAGAGCACGATTTCGTGGAAACCCTGGTACCAGTTCAGCTCGCCCAGGTGCATCAACGGCAACTGGGCCTGGGCGGCGAGCAGCAGGCGCTGTTCCTGGTGCAGTTCGACGCCGGGCAGGGCGGTCAGGTGTTTGTCATGCAGGAACAACACGCAGGCTTCACGCAGCCACTGGTCCTCGGCGGCGCTGATACCGTCGAGGAAACTCAACTGATGGCGCACGCGTTGCCAGGTGTCTTCGGCCACGGGATGCTTGGCCAGGGTGCGTTGGCGGCGCCAGTTGCTGAGGGACCACATGGGCGATCAGGCTTTCGAAGCGCGCTGGCCCATTTTGCTGCGGACCAGGCTGATGACCATCGGCAACAGCGACACCAGGATGATGCCCACCACCAGCAACGACAGGTTCTGCTTGATGAAGGGCACGTTGCCGAAGAAGAAACCGAGGGTGACCAGGCCGCCGACCCACAGGACGGTGCCCAGGACGCTGAAGCCGAAGAAACGTGCATACGGCATTTTCCCCACGCCGGCGACGAAGGGGGCGAAGGTGCGGATGATCGGCAGGAAGCGCGCCAGGGTCACGGTTTTGCCGCCGTGCTTGTCGTAGAAGTCATGGGTTTGCTGAAGGTAGTCGCGGCGGAAGATTTTCGAGTTCGGGTTGCTGAACAGTTTTTCGCCCGCGGTGCGTCCGATGAGGTAGTTGGTGCTGTCGCCGAGGATCGCCGCCAGCATCAGCAGGCCACCCAGCAGGAGCGGGTCCATGGCCCCCCCGGCGGCCACCGCGCCGGCGATGAACAGCAGCGAATCCCCCGGCAGGAAGGGCATCACCACCAGGCCGGTTTCACAGAAGATCACCAGGAACAGGATGGCGTAGACCCAAGTGCCGTAGTTGGTCACCAGCATGTCGAGGTACACGTCGAGATGCAGAATGAGGTCGAGGGGATTGAAATCCATGCAATACACCTGTGGTGACGGCCTGAGGGGCAGGCGTTTGGGTCTGGCTTTGAGTATGGCTACAGAGTATGTAGCTTTTGCTTACAAGCCGGGAAGACCGGGATTATACGGGCTGGAGGGCGGGGAGCGTGGTGAGTTTGTAGCTAGGGATTTCGGTGGTGTGCAATTGAGTGAAGGCTCTTGTGGCGAGGGAGCTTGCTCCCGCTGGGGCGCGGAGCGGCCCTGAAGCAGGCGACTCGGTCAGTCTGATACACAGCATGCACAGGTTTTGGGACTGCTTCGCAGTCCAGCGGGGATAAATCCCCTCGCCACAGAAGGTTTGGTGTTGTGGCAGGGGGACTCAGCTACAGGGGTCAGATGTCGTCGCTGATCGGCAACACGTAGTTCTTGAACTCGGTGTCTTCCTTGAAACCGATGGATTCGTAGGTCTTCTGCGCCACTTCGTTGTTGCTGCTGGTGGAGACGCGCATGCGCACGGCATGGGTTTCCTTGGCCATTTTTTTCGCCGTGCGGATCAGGTGGTCGGCCACCAGTTGGCGGCGGGCATCTTCGGCGACGTAGATGTCGTTGAGGATCCACACGCGCTTGAGGGACAGCGACGAGTAGCTCGGGTAGAGCTGGCAGAAGCCCAGCAGCTTGCTGTCGTCGTCATCGGGCAGGGCCAGGTAGATCACCGACTCCTTGCGACGCAGGCGCTTTTCGAGAAAGGCCCGGGACGAGTCCGGGTATGGCAGCGAGCCATAGAATTCCCGGTATTTGACGAACAATGGGGTCAGCAGGTCCAGGTGTTCCAGGGTCGCTTGAATAATCCGCATGGCAGGTCTCGTTTACAAAGGTCGACATGGAGTCTGACAACAACGGCGTTCTGCCGTGCTTTTGATGCTGCCTGAAATTGGATCAAAAACGCAATTGGCAGTACGGATCAGCTTCGGGGCGGCATCAGTAGGAAATTACCTTTCATATCGGCACCATTTTCCGATTCAAGCGTTTGGAGCTGGGCTTCGTCCTTCAGATTGACCCCCGAAAGCTGTCTGCGACAGGCCTCGCGCATCAGGTAGATCAAACGATGGGCCGCCATGCCGTAGCTCAGGCCTTCGAGCCTGACGTTGGAGATGCAGTTGCGGTACGCGTCGGTCAGCCCCACCTTGGGGGCGTAGGTGAAATACAGCCCCAGGCTGTCCGGCGAGCTGAGGCCGGGGCGTTCGCCGATGAGAATCACCGACATTTTGGCGCCGAGCCGTTCGGCCACTTCATCGGCCACTGCGACCCGGCCCTGTTCCACCAGGACGATCGGCGACACCGACCAGCCGTCGTCGGCGAGCTGCTCCTCCAGCCGCGCCAGGAAGGGCAGGGTATGGCGATGCACCGCCAGCGCCGACAGGCCGTCGGCCACGACAATGGCCAGGTCCACGCCACCGGGATGGGCGGCCGCGTAGTCGTCCAGTGCCTGCGCCGAGGCCTCGTCCAGGCGGCGGCCCAGGTCCGGCCGTTGCAGGTAGCTGTTGCGGTCGCTGGCGGCGCTGTGGAGCGACAGGCTCTCGCGGCCGCGCTCGGCCAGTTGTGCGCGAAGGCCCTGGTGATCGAAGGCCAGGTGCACCGCGTCCCGTGCCTGGGCATGGGCGTACTGGAAGTCCAATTGTGCCTGGGTCGGCAGGCTGGTACCGGTGCGGCCCAGGGCGATGCGCGCCGGGGTCAGGCGGCGCAGTTCCAGCCAGGGGTTTTGCGAATCGACTGGTTTTTTGTCCATCGGCAGGTCACTCATCCCAGGTGAGCCAGGGCGTGACGAAACGCCGGTGGCAGGTTGTCGCCAAACCGCACCCGGCCGTCGGCCTGGGTGAAGATGCCCATGTTCGCCAACCATTGCTCGAACTCCGGCGCCGGCTTCAGGCCCAGGGTCTGGCGGGCGTAGAGGGCGTCGTGGAACGAGGTGGTCTGGTAGTTGAGCATGATGTCGTCGGAGCCGGGGATGCCCATGATGAAGTTGATCCCGGCCACGCCCAGCAGGGTCAGCAGGGTGTCCATGTCATCCTGGTCGGCTTCGGCGTGGTTGGTGTAGCAGATGTCGCAGCCCATCGGCACGCCCAGCAACTTGCCGCAGAAGTGGTCTTCGAGGCCGGCGCGGATGATCTGCTTGCCGTTGTACAGGTACTCGGGGCCGATGAAGCCTACAACGGTGTTGACCAGGAACGGGTTGAAATGCCGTGCCACGGCGTAGGCCCGGGTTTCGCAGGTCTGTTGATCCACGCCGTGGTGGGCGTTGGCCGACAGCGCGCTGCCCTGACCGGTTTCGAAATACATCAGGTTGTTGCCGAGGGTGCCGCGGTTCAGGCTGAGGCCAGCGTCGTAGCCTTCTTTCAGCACGTTCAGGTTGATGCCGAAACTGGCGTTGGCCGCTTCGGTGCCGGCGATGGACTGGAACACCAGGTCCAGGGGCACGCCCCGGTTGGCCGCCTCGATGGAGGTGGTGACGTGGGTCAGCACACAGCCTTGGGTTGGGATGTCGTAGCGCTGGATGATGGCGTCGAGCATTTCCAGCATGGCGCAGATCGAGGCCGTGCTGTCGGTGGCCGGGTTGATGCCGATCATGGCGTCGCCGTTGCCGTAGAGCAGGCCGTCGAGGATGCTTGCGGCGATGCCGGCCGGTTCGTCGGTGGGGTGGTTGGGTTGCAGGCGTGTGGACAGGCGCCCGCGCAGGCCGAGGGTGCCGCGGAATTTCGTCACCACGCGGATTTTCTGCGCCACCAGCACCAGGTCTTGCACGCGCATGATTTTCGACACGGCGGCGACCATTTCCGGCGTCAGGCCGGGGGCCAAGGCGCGCAGGCTGTGCTCGTCGGCGGCGTCGCTGAGCAGCCAGTCGCGAAAACCGCCGACCGTGAGGTGGCTGACGGTGGCGAAGGCGTGTTTGTCGTGGGTGTCGACGATCAGCCGGGTGACTTCGTCGCTCTCGTAAGGAATCAGCATTTCTTGCAGGAAATGGCTGAGGGGCAGGTCAGCCAGGGCCATTTGCGCGGCCACCCGCTCGCCATCGTTGAGCGCCGCGACGCCAGCGAGCAAATCCCCGGAACGCGCCGGGCTGGCCTTGGCCATCAGGTCCTTGAGGCTGTCGAAGCGATAGGTCTGGGCGCCGACGGAATGGGCGAATCCGGCCATGGGCGGTGTCCTCCTGGTTTTCTAAATGACTCAAATACAACCCGTAACCCTGTGGGAGCGAGCTTGCTCGCGATAGCAGGGTGTCAGCAAAATACTTGTCGACTGATACACAGCTATCGCGAGCAAGCTCGCTCCCACAGGGGCAGTGTCCACTTTCAGATAGCAGGCACCTGGCCCTCGGCCCGGCGCCGATGCAACCTCATATACCTGTGAGCATAGCGTCCGCCGGGGCGCTGGAGCGTTGTTTGGCGGTCAGTTGGAAGTACAGGTAGCCGACCACCATGAAAGCCAGGAACACCAGGCCGATCACGGTGTTGAACCAGGCCATCGCCACCAGGCAGACCACGGCCAGGAACAGTGCAATGCCCGGCACGATCGGGTAGCCCGGTGCGCGGAAGGTGCGTTCCAGGTCTGGTTCGACCTTACGCAGCCGGAACAGGCTGAGCATGCTGATGATGTACATCACGATGGCGCCGAACACCGACATGGTGATCATCGCGGCCGTCAGGCTCATGCCCTGCAGGTTCACCAGGCCGTCGCTGTAGATCGCCGCGATGCCGATCACGCCGCCGGCCAGGATTGCCCGGTGCGGGGTCTGGAAGCGCGACAGTTTCGCCAGGCCCCGCGGCAGGTAGCCGGCCCGGGCCAGGGCGAAGAACTGCCGCGAGTAACCCAGGATGATCCCGTGGAAACTCGCCACCAGGCCGAACAGGCCGATCCACACCAGCATGTGCATCCAGGTCGAATTGTTGCCGACCACGGCTTTCATTGCCTGGGGCAGCGGGTCGTTGATGTTCGACAGTTGCCGCCAGTCGCCCACGCCGCCGGCCATGATCATCACGCCGATCGCCAGGAAGACCAGGGTCAGGATGCCGCTGACATAGGCGCGAGGAATCGTGCGTTTCGGGTCCTTGGCTTCTTCGGCGGCCATGGCCGCGCCTTCGATGGCGAGGAAGAACCAGATCGCGAACGGAATCGCCGCAAAAATGCCCGGTATTGAGGCAAGGCTGAACTCATTTGCACCGGACCAGCCGTTGAGCACGAAATTGCTGAAGCTGAAGCCAGGCGCAACCACGCCCATGAACACCAGCAATTCGGCCACCGCCAGCACGGTGACCACCAGCTCGAACGCCGCGGCGATGCTGACGCCGAGGATGTTCAGGGTCATGAACACCGCGTACGCGCCGACCGCCGCGACCTTGGGGTCCAGTTCCGGAAACTGCACATTGAGGTAGGCGCCAATGGCCATGGCAATGGCCGGTGGCGCAAAGACGAATTCGATCAACGTGGCGATCCCGGCGATCAGTCCGCCTTTTTCGCCAAACGCCCGCCGGCTGTAGGCGAACGGCCCGCCCGCATGGGGGATGGCGGTGGTCAGTTCGGTGAAGCTGAAGATGAAGCAGGTGTACATCAGCGCGACCATCAGCGCGGTGACGAGGAACCCCAGGGTCCCGGCGGTGCCCCAGCCATAGCTCCAGCCGAAGTACTCGCCGGAAATCACCAGGCCGACGGCAATGCCCCATAAATGCAGGGTGCCGAGTGTGGGTTTGAGTTGGGTGGTAGAAGTCATAAGTCCTCTCTGTCTTTTTTATTGTTTGATCTGTTGGACTTTCGGGATTGCTGTGGAGCGGGCACGCAAGGCTCGTGCCAGAGCGTTGGGGCGGTAAATTGATGTTGTCAGTGAGGGCGCCATCGCGAGCAAGCTCGCTCCCACAGTGGAACTGTTGCCAACCCTGGAAAAAGAGTTATCCACAGATCCCTGTGGGAGCGAGCTTGCTCACGATAGCTGTCGAAGGGGCAAAGCAGGAGAACCTGCCTTGCCCCAAGGGCTTAGAAGAACCCCAGCGGATTGATGTCGTAGCTCACCAGCAGGTTCTTGGTCTGCTGGTAGTGGTCGAGCATCATCTTGTGGGTTTCACGCCCGACGCCCGACTTCTTGTAGCCACCGAACGCGGCATGCGCCGGGTACAGGTGGTAGCAGTTGGTCCAGACGCGACCGGCCTTGATGGCCCGGCCCATGCGGTAGGCGCGGTTGATGTCGCGGGTCCACAGGCCGGCGCCGAGGCCGAACTCGGTGTCGTTGGCGATCGCCAGGGCTTCGGCTTCGTCCTTGAAGGTGGTGATGCTTACCACCGGGCCGAAGATTTCTTCCTGGAACACGCGCATCTTGTTGGTGCCCTTGAGCAGGGTCGGCTGGATGTAGTAGCCGCTGGCGAGGTTGCCTTCGAGTTTTTCCACCTGGCCGCCGGTCAGCAACTGGGCGCCTTCGCCCTTGGCGATTTCCAGGTACGAGAGGATTTTGTCGAACTGCTGCTCGGACGCCTGGGCGCCGACCATGGTGTCGGTGTCCAGCGGGTCGCCACGCTTGATCTGTTCGATCTTCTTCATCACCACTTGCATGAATTCGTCGTAGATCGACTCCTGGACCAGGGCGCGGGACGGGCAGGTGCAGACTTCACCCTGGTTGAAGAACGCCAGCACCAGGCCTTCGGCGGCTTTTTCGATGAAGCTCGGCTCGGCCTGCATGATGTCTTCGAAGAAGATATTCGGCGATTTGCCGCCCAGTTCCACGGTAGACGGGATGATGTTTTCGGCGGCGCATTTCATGATGTGCGAGCCCACCGGGGTGGAACCGGTGAAGGCGATCTTGGCGATGCGCTTGCTGGTGGCCAGGGCCTCGCCGGCCTCCTTGCCGAAGCCTTGCACCACGTTGAGCACGCCCGGCGGCAGCAGGTCGCCGATCAGTTCCATCAGCACGCAGATGCCCAGCGGGGTCTGCTCGGCGGGCTTGAGCACCACGCAGTTGCCGGCCGCCAGGGCCGGGGCGAGTTTCCAGGCGGCCATCAGCAGTGGGAAGTTCCACGGGATGATCTGCCCGACCACGCCCAGCGGCTCATGGATGTGGTAGGCCACGGTGTTGCCGTCGATCTCGGCGGCGGCGCCTTCCTGGGCCCGCAGGCAACCGGCGAAGTAACGGAAGTGGTCGGCGGCCAGGGGGATGTCGGCGTTGAGGGTTTCGCGTACGGCCTTGCCGTTGTCCCAGGATTCGGTGATCGCCAGGGTTTCGAGGTTCTGTTCGATGCGGTCGGCGATTTTCAGCAGGATCAGCGAACGGGCCTGGACCGAGGTGGCGCCCCAGGCATCCGCGGCGGCGTGGGCGGCGTCCAGGGCTTTTTCGATGTCTTCGGCCGTGGAGCGCGGGAATTCGGCAATGGGCTGGCCATTGACCGGGGAAGTATTGGTGAAGTACTGACCTTTGACAGGCGCGACGAACTCGCCGCCGATGTAGTTACCGTATTTGCTCTTGAACGAAACGATAGCGCCTTCAGTACCGGGGTGAGCGTAACGCATGATGAGTTCTCCTTGGCTTTTGTGCTTATACGGGAGGCCGCGCAAAATTGAGCGCCGGTAATCAAGCGTAGAGCAAAGGGCGGGCCATTGCCTTGCAGGGCCCGGAAATCAAGACTTTAGGAGGAGTTGCTCGGATAAACGGATGGGTTGTGTGGCGATAGCGGTACAGGCGGGGTGACAATTTGTGCCATCTCTGAGACAGCGAATGACTGAACGGTCGCGCCGGCATTGCATTGCCGGTTCAGCTGGAGGATGCTGGTTTTTTCACTCGATTGGCCTGCTAGACACCATTGTGGCGAGGGGATTTATCCCCGCTGGGGTGCGAAGCGCCCCCAAAGCAGCCAATTCGGTGAGTCTGACGCACGGTGCGTCCAGGTTTCAGGGCTGCTGCGCAGCCCAGCGGGGATAAATCCCCTCGCCACAGGTTAAGTGTTAAGCACAGGTTCGGTGTTCGACAGTTGCTCCAGCAGGAGAATAATAAGAGATGCACAGCAACCATCTGAGTCGCCATGCCCAGCAGGTCCTGACGGTCACCCAGGGCAAGGCCCATTTGCAGGGGCCTGGCAGCGATCCGTCGATTGCCCGTTCCTGGCTGCGCTGCCTTGAGGATTATCACCTCGACCCGGCCCAGAACCTTGCGCCGACGGTGCTTGAGCATGGCCGGGTGCTGGAAAGCCGCGAGCGCCTGCAACAGGTGCTGCACATCGCCGGCAACGAAATGACCAGCCTGCATCAGCAGCTCTCCGGCGCCGGCCATGCGGTGTTGCTGACCGACGCCCGCGGGGTGATCCTCAACTGCGTCACCGCCCCCAGCGAGCGCAAGATCTTCGAACGGGCCGGCCTCTGGCTCGGTGCCGACTGGAGCGAGGCTTGCGAGGGCACCAACGGCATCGGCACCTGCCTGGTGGAGCGCCAGGCCCTGACCATCCACCAGGAAGAACATTTTCGCGGTCGCCACACCGGCCTGACCTGCTCGGCCAGCCCGGTCTTCGACCCGCATGGCGAACTGCTGGCTGTGCTCGACGTGTCCTCGGCCCGGCCGGACGTGTCGCGCCAGAGCCAGTTCCACACTATGGCGCTGGTCAACCTCTCGGCCAAGATGATCGAGAGTTGCTATTTCCTGCGCTGCTTCGACAACCAATGGCTGCTGCGCTTTCATTTGCAGGCCGAGTCCGTGGGGCTGTTCAGCGAAGGGTTGCTGGCCTTCGACGGTGAAGGGCGGATTTGCGCCGTGAACCAGAGTGCGCTGAATTTGCTCGGGCACATTCGTGGCGGCTTGCTGGGCCAGCCGGTGGAAGCCTTTTTCGATTGTTCGCTGGATGAGTTGCTTGGACGGGCCAGCGCCCACGCCAGTGCCAGCTGGCCGTTGCGCACCCGTGACGGTCGGCACCTGTTTGCCGTGTTGCGAGGCCAGCCGCGTAGCGTGCCGGTTCCGCTGGCCCCGGCGCTCAAGCCCAGCGAGCCGGCGCGCCTGCCAGGGATCTGCCTGGGGGATGCGTCGTTGCAGGCGCATTTTCGCAAGGCGCTGCGGGTCTTCGAGCGGGACGTTCCCTTGCTGATCAACGGTGAAACCGGGTCCGGCAAGGAAGCCTTCGCCAAGGCCGTGCACCACGCCAGCCAGCGTGCCGGGAAACACTTCGTCGCCCTCAACTGCGCGGCCATCCCGGAAAGCCTGATCGAGAGCGAGCTGTTCGGCTATCGCGGCGGCAGCTTTACCGGCGCCCGCAAGGAAGGCATGCGCGGCAAGCTGCAACAGGCGGACGGCGGCACTTTGTTCCTGGACGAGATCGGCGACATGCCCCTGGCCTTGCAGACCCGGTTGCTGCGGGTGCTGGAGGATCGGCAGGTGGTGCCGATCGGTGGTGAGCCGGAGGCGGTGAACGTGCGCATCATCAGCGCCACTCACCGGCAGTTGTTCGAACGGGTGCAGGATGGCAGTTTCCGCGAAGACCTGTATTACCGGCTCAACGGCTTGGAAATCCCCCTGCCGGCGCTGCGTGAGCGCGGTGACAAAGCGCAGTTGCTGGATTTTCTGCTGGCCGAAGAGCGCGGCGCCGAGACGGTCACCCTCGACGAGCCGGCGCGCCAGGCGCTGCTGGCGTTCGACTGGCCGGGCAATGTGCGCCAGTTGCGCAACGTGCTGCGCACCCTCGTCGCGCTGTGCGAGGACGGGCGGATTGGCGTGGAGGACTTGCCGGCGATGATCCGTCAGGCGCGGCCGCCAGTCGAACCGGCACCTGCCACCGAACACCCGCTGGAAGATGCCGAACGGTTGGCGTTGCTCAATGCGCTGGAGCAGACGCGCTGGCACATGACCAACACGGCGGAGCAGTTAGGCATCAGCCGTAATACGCTGTATAGAAAGCTGCGCAAACACGCCATCGCCCGCTGACCCCCGATCCCACGGCCACTGAAAATCCTTTTGTGGGAGCGGGCTTGCTCGCGAAAGCAGCGTGTCAGCCGATGCATCTATTGAATGACCCACCGCATTCGCGAGCAAGCCCGCTCCCACAGGGTTCAGTGGTGTTCATCGGCCTGAGCATCAGGCAATTCCAAACACAAGGTGCGATTTCCCCCTCCCTAGGCTAACCTGCGGCCATGTTTTACGAGGTCGACTATGCACATCCATATTCTCGGTATTTGCGGCACTTTCATGGGTTCGATGGCGGTCCTGGCCAAGGAGCTGGGCCATCACGTGACCGGTTCCGACGCCAACGTCTACCCGCCGATGAGCACCCAACTGCAAGCCCAGGGCATTGAATTGACCCAAGGCTACGACCCGGCACAACTGGAGCCGGCGCCGGATCTGGTGGTGATCGGCAACGCCATGTCCCGGGGCAATCCCGCGGTGGAGTACGTGCTCAATAAAGGCCTGCCGTACGTGTCCGGGCCGCAGTGGCTGGCCGATCACGTGTTGCAGGGCCGCTGGGTACTGGCCGTGGCCGGCACCCATGGCAAGACCACCACCAGCAGCATGCTCGCCTGGGTGCTGGAGCACGCGGGCATGAGCCCGGGCTTCCTGATCGGCGGCGTGCCGCAGAATTTCTCGGTGTCGGCGCGCCTGGGCGGTACGCCGTTCTTCGTGATCGAGGCCGACGAGTACGACAGCGCGTTCTTCGATAAACGCTCGAAGTTCGTCCACTACCGTCCACGCACTGCGATCCTCAATAACCTTGAGTTCGATCATGCGGACATCTTCCCCGATCTTCCAGCCATCGAACGGCAGTTCCATCACCTGGTACGGACCATTCCAAGCGAAGGCCTGGTCATTCACCCGACCACCGAGCCGGCCTTGCAGCGGGTGATCGAAATGGGCTGCTGGACCCCGGTGCAAACCACCGGTGCGGGTGGGCAGTGGCAAGTGAAGTTGCTCAAGGACGACGGTTCGCAGTTCGAGGTGATGTTCGAAGGCCAGTCCCAAGGCGTGGTGGAGTGGGACCTGACTGGCCAGCACAACGTTGCCAACGCCCTGGCGACCCTGGCCGCGGCCCGGCATGTCGGCGTGGTGCCGGCCATGGGCGTGGCCGCGCTGAGCGCATTCAAGAGCGTCAAGCGGCGCATGGAGAAGGTCGCCGAGGTGCGTGGCATTACGATCTATGACGACTTCGCCCACCACCCTACCGCCATCGCCACCACCCTCGACGGCTTGCGCAAGCGTATTGGCGACGCGCCATTGATTGCGATCATCGAACCGCGCTCCAATTCCATGAAACTGGGCGCGCACCGCGATGGCCTGCCGGAAAGCGTGGTCGATGCCGATCAGGTGATCTGGTATGCGCCGGCCAACCTCGGCTGGGACCTGGGTGCCACCGCCGCACTGTGCAGCGTGCCTTCGATTGTCAGCGATTCGTTGGAAGGCATCATCGAACGTGTGAAAAGCCAGGCCCAACCCGGTACCCACGTGGTGATCATGAGCAATGGTGGCTTCGGCGGTCTGCACGGCAAGCTGGCCGAGGCGCTGCGATGAACAACGGTCCAGAGCGCATCACCCTGGCGATGACCGGCGCTTCCGGTGCCCAGTACGGCTTGCGCCTGCTCGATTGCCTGGTGCGGGAAGACCGCGAGGTGCACTTTCTCATCTCGAAGGCGGCGCAACTGGTGATGGCCACCGAGACCGACGTGACCTTGCCGCCCAAGCCCCAGATGATGCAGGCCTTCCTCACCGAATACACCGGCGCGGCGGATGGACAGATTCGCGTGTACGGCAAGGAAGACTGGATGTCGCCGGTGGCGTCCGGTTCCGGCGCGCCGGCCGCCATGGTGGTGGTGCCGTGCTCAACCGGGACGTTGTCGGCGATTGCCACCGGGGCGTGCAACAACCTGATCGAACGGGCCGCGGACGTGACCCTCAAGGAGCGCCGCCAACTGATCCTGGTGCCGCGGGAAGCGCCGTATTCGAGCATTCACCTGGAGCACATGCTCAAGTTGTCGAACATGGGCGTGACCATCCTGCCGGCCTCGCCAGGCTTCTATCACCAGCCCCAGACCATCGACGACCTGATCGATTTCGTGGTGGCGCGGATCCTCAACCTGCTGAACATCCCTCAGGACATGCTGCCGCGCTGGGGCGAGCATCATTTGAGCAGCGATGAATAAGATCCTGATGGTACTGCTGGCGCTGCAACTGACCGGTTGCGCCACCGCTCGCACGCTGGACGCGGCCAAGCCCGGTGCGCCGGTGGTGTATGCGGGCACACGGCTGGACCTCTACGCCCTCAATGGCGGCTGCTGCGCCAAGGACCGTTTCGGCGCCGAGGCCCCGAGCTATCCCGGCGTCGATCTGCCGGCCAGTGCGTTGCTCGATACCGTGTTGTTGCCGTTGTCGCTGTTCACGGCGATGGGGGTGGGGTTCCGGGCGACTGGCGGGATGTGATTGAAAGACTTGGGGCTGCTGCGCAGCCCAGCGGGAGCAAGCTCCCTCGCTACGGGGGGACTGAGAGAGGAAGCCCATCGCGAGCAGGCTCGCGATGGTGTCTGGCCAGGCGATACCGAATTACTTACCCAACTTACGCAACTCATCCGACTCTACCACCCGCACCCCGTCCTGTTCCTCCAGCGCCAGGCGCCACATGGCGCGGGCCAGTTGGCAGGCTTCGATGCCGTGGTATTTGCCTGGGATCAGCTTCGACAACGGCCCGGCCAGTTGCTCGGCCAGGCGAGGTTCGACGCGGTCGCCCAGCAGCAGGGAAGGCCGGCAGAGTGTGAGCTGCGGCCAGTCCTGGGCCCTGAGGGCCTCTTCCATTTCGCCCTTGACCCGGTTGTAGAAAATCGATGACTTGGGGTCGGCCCCCAGCGCGCTGATCGCCACCAGGTGCCGGGCGCCCAGCTCCCGGGCGCGCTTGGCGAAGGCCACGACCAGCTCCAGGTCCACCGCGCGAAAGGCCTGTTCCGAACCGGCTTTCTTGATGGTGGTGCCAAGGCAGCAAAAGGCGATGTCGACCCGGCCGCTGAGGCGGGGCAGCACCTCGGCCGGTTCCCCAACCGGGTTTTCCAGGTGCGGATGCCCGGCCAGTGGTCGGCGGGAAGGTGCCAGGACCCGGCTGATGGTCGGCTCGTTGAGCAGCCGGTCCAGCAGGTGTTCTCCGGTCAACCCGGTGGCACCAGCGAGCAAAACATGCTGAGGTGTCAAGTACATAGTGTTTCCCCCTTGATACGGTTCAGCTTAGTTGCTCTTTGTGGCCTCGTCGTTCAATGCAGCACTTTGCAATGCTTTTCGCGCCTGTTGCTTGCGCAGCAGTTGCCAGTGGGAAAGGACAGTCCTGGGTGCCCAGATCTGCGGCTCGGAAGCTTCGAAATTGTCCGCCTGCTCGCGCTCGGCGACGGTGGCCTTGGCCTTCTTGAAGGCCTGCTCCAGGTCGTCGGTCTGGTTCAGCGCCTGGGCAAACAGTGCATCGCCGAAATAGGTGAAGTTGGCTTCCTCGGAGCAGCCGAAGGACACCCGGTCGGCCCGCGAGGCGGTCATGACCAGGGTACGTTCATCCTTGAGCGCCGGGATGAAACCGCCGGAGTAGCAGGCTGAGATCACCACGATCTTGTCGCGGTTCTTTAGCGGCGCCAGGACCGCGGCCAGTTCGTCGGCGGGCAGGTCGGCCAGCTCCATGCGGGGCTGGTCGAGCACCAGTTCATGCTCGCTGGTGCCGTGGCTGGTCAGGTAGATGAAAATCAGGTCTTCCGGGCCGCTGCGTTCGGCCAGGGTGGCGGCGGCGCGGCGCAGGCTTTCGCGGCTGGCCATGGGCCGGTCACCGAGGTGATCGCGGTGGTTCACCAGGCGGATCTGCCCGAAGGCGCCGAAACGGCTGGCGAGCATGTTGGCGACGTAGTCGGATTCGCGCAGGAACACGCTCTGCTTGCCATCGCCACCCAGGGTCAGGCTGTACAGCTCCACCGCCGGGGTGGAGGCGGGGATATTGGCGAGGGCGTCGTCCAGCAGGCGGCCCTGGGCCAGCAGGCCAAGTTCCAGCACGTCCGGCAGCAGCCGGCCATCGGCGTCGCGTACCCGTTGGCCCTTGGCCCAGGTGCCGCTTTGCACGGTGCCGTCAGTCAATGCCAGGGTGCCGCGCCCGTGGTAGCTGTCGTTCTCGAACTGGCCGACGTAGAAGCTGCCGTCGGGCAGGTTCAGGCGCCCCTGGCCGGTGAATCGCCACTCGTTGAATTGCCCGAGGTAATGGCTGCCATCGGCCCCGATCAATTCACCCTTGCCGGTCAGCGCGCCGTCCTTGAACTGGCCGATCCAGACGTCGCCGTCAGCGTTTTCGTAACGGCCGCGACCGTTGAGTTGGTTGTTCCTGAAACCGCCGACATAGACGTCGCCGTCGGCGCTGTTGAAGGTCCCCTTGCCTTGCAGTTGGCCGTCGACGAAGTGCCCGGTGAACTGGTTGCCGCTGGCATCGAAGCGCTGGCCTTCGCCGTTGGGCTTGCCATTGACGAAGGGGCCCTGGTACTGGCTGCCGTCGTCGAGCTCCAGGCGCCCGAGGCCTGAGTACCGGTCGGCCTTGAACTCGCCGCGGTAGGTCATGCCGTTTTCCTTGAGCGTGCCTTCGCCGTCGCGCCGGCCCTGCTTGAAGCCACCGGTGTAGCTGCTGGTGGGCGTGGTCAGGCTGCCCTGGCCGTGGAACAGGCCGTGCTGGAACTGGCCGCGGTAGACCTCGCCGTTGCTGCCGTGCCATTCCCCGGTGCCGTGCCACTGGCCCTTGTCGAACTGCCCGGCGTACCAGCTGCCGTTGGGGTAGTCGATACGCCCCTGGCCTTGCAGCAGGCCGTCCACCAGGTCGCCGCGATAGCGTCCGCCGTCGGGCAGGCGCGCGTCGGGAGGCAGCAGCGATTCGCCGTCGCCGCAGGCGGTGAGCAACAGGGTCAGGGTCAGCGGAACGAGTAAGCGCATAACGGGATCCAGGTCATCAGGCCACGAGTATGCCGCAGCTGCACCCTCTGGATACAGAGAAGCGATGCGAAACAGCCCTGGGCGGTTTCGCAACCGCGAAGGTCTACACGAAGCAGAGCGACAGTGGCTCGGCGATGTAGGCGGGTTTTTCCGAACCTTCGATTTCCAGCGTGGCGGTGGCCTTGAGCAGCCATTGACCGGGCTTCTTCTCGGTGACGTCCACCAGTTCGACCTTGAGCCGGACCTTGGAATCGACTTTCACCGGCTGGATGAAACGCACGCTGTCGAGCCCATAGTTGACGACCATCTTCACGCCCTCGGGCAGGATCAGGATGTCTTCCATCAGCTTGGGCATCAGCGACAACGACAGGAAACCGTGGGCGATGGTGCTGCCAAACGGGGTTTGCGCGGCCTTGACCGGATCGACGTGGATGAACTGAAAGTCGCCAGTGGCTTCGGCGAACAGGTTGATGCGGTCCTGGTCGATGGTAAGCCAATCGGAACGTCCAAGTTCCTTGCCGACATAATCTTTGAGCGCTGCAACGGGGACGTAGGGCATTGAGACTCTCCTTGGGTTCATCGGTATTGTCTTTTTCTGGAGCGGGGACTTGCGCCCCCGGAGAACCACTGTAGATCAACATGGCACGCACGTAAGGTCACCGACCATGCTTTTTACGAATGCCGACCCATAGCGCGGGCATGCTTATAATGCGGGCGCATTCTTTGCGATTCCGTTCACTTGACGTGCGCGTTCGATTCCGTGGCGAGGGGGCTTGCTCCCGCTTGAGTGCGCAGCGCTCATAAAATGGGGCCGCTGCGCAGCCCAGCGGGAGCAAGCTCCCTCGCCACACCGTCACGTCGTGAACCGAGTTGGCGCGTTCATTGGATCTGTTGCAGGGGAGAGAGCGGATGTTGCTACGGGGCCTGACCTGGCTGGTGCTGTTCCAATTGCTGGGCACTGCGATCAATCATTTGTTCCTGCCGGTGTTGCCCGGGCCCATCGTGGGCCTGCTGCTGTTGCTGGGCTACCTGATCATGCGCGGCGAAGTCAGTGAGCCGCTGAGCCTGGCCGCCGGCAGCCTGTTGCGCTACTTGCCGTTGTTGCTGGTCCCGCCGGCGGTGGGGGTGATGGTCTATGCGCGGGCCATCGCGGCCGATTTCTGGGCCATCGTCGGTGCATTGACCTTGTCGTTGATCCTGTCCGTGGCCCTGACCGGGGTGCTGATGCAGCGCCTGGCACGGCGTCACGTCGCCGCGGCGGAGGAGAGCGAATGATCCTCGACTGGCAAGGCGCCTGGACCTCGGTGATCCATCATCCGCTGTTCGGCATCGGCATCACCCTGGGCGCCTATCAACTGGTATTGGCGGCGTTCGAAAAGACCCGTTGGGTGTTCCTGCAGCCGGTGCTGATGTCGATGGTGCTGCTGATCGGCGTGCTGGTCGGTTGCGGCATTGGTTACGCCGAATACCGCAAGAGCACTGAAATCCTCAGCATCCTGCTGGGGCCGGCCACGGTCGCCCTGGCGGTGCCGTTGTATTTGAACCTGCGGCGGATCCGCCAATTGTTCTGGCCGATTTTTACTACGCTGGTGATAGCCGGGGTGGTCGCCACCGGCTCTGCGGTGCTGCTGGGCTGGGTGTTCGGCGCCGAGCACATGATTCTGATGACCATGGCGCCCAAGTCCGTGACCTCGCCGATCGCCATGCTGGTGGCCGAGCAGATTGGCGGCGTGGCGGCCATGGCGGCGGTGTTCGTCTTGATCACGGGCGTGCTTGGGGCGATTCTGGGCCCGAGCATCCTCAACGGGTTGAAGGTGCACAGCCCCGAGGCCCGCGGTATGGCCCTGGGATTGGCGGCCCATGCGGTGGGCACGTCCGTGGCCTTGCAGGAAAGCGAAGAGTCCGGCGCTTTTGCGGCGCTGGCGATGAGTCTGATGGGCGTAGCCACGGCGGTGTTGCTGCCGTTGGTGGTGTCGATGACAGTCTAAGGAACTGGTTATGAGCTTGCCGCTTTTCCCGTTGAACACTGTGTTGTTCCCCGGTTGCATCCTCGATTTGCAGATTTTCGAGGCGCGCTACCTCGACATGATCGGCCGCTGCATGAAAAAAGGCGAAGGGTTCGGAGTGGTGTGCATCCTCGATGGCGAGGAAGTGGGCTTTGCCCCGGAAGGTTATGCGCGGGTGGGCTGCGAGGCGCTGATCACCGACTTTTCCCAGCAGGACAACGGCCTGTTGGGCATCCGCGTGAAGGGCGGGCGGCGTTTTATTGTGCATGGCAGCAGCGTCCAGGCGGATCAGTTGACGGTCGCCGATGTCGAGTGGCTGGAGGACGAGCCGGAGCAACCGCTGCAGGACGAGGACGCTGACCTGGTGGCGTTGCTCAAGGCCCTGGCCGAGCACCCGATGGTCGAAGCCTTGAACATGGGCACCGAAGCGACCGGCCAGCAATCGCTGGCCAACCAGCTGGCCTATCTGTTGCCGTTCAACGAACTGGACAAGATCGACCTGCTGCAACTCGATGACCCACAGCAGCGCCTGGATGCGATCCAGGCCTTGCTCGATGAGTTGCAGGGCGAACTCTTCGCCTGACCCCACACGGATCTCCAGTGCTCATTGGTCCGCCGCTCAGTAGGCATACCGTAGCAGGCCATGGGGCAGGTGCCGGAAGCTGAAGAAGCTGAACGCGGCCACCATCGCCGGCAGGATCAGCCACCAGATTTTCGGCGGCATGGCCGGTAGCGGTGCCTGGCGCTGGCTCAGCCACAGGACGGCGGCGCAGACACAGGCGGCGAGCATGGCGCCGGCGATGATGTCGCTCGGCCAATGAGCACCGAGATAAACCCGCGACAAGGCAATCGCCAGCGCCGGCAGGCAGCCCAGCAGCAGCCAGGTCAGGCGCAGGCGGGGCGGTTGGCCGCGACCGGCCAGGACGGCCAGCGCTAGGAACAGCGCGAACGCACCAGAGGCATGGCCGCTGGGCATGCTGTAGCTGGTCAGTGGGTCGGTGAGAATTTCTGGGCGCACACGGGCGAAGAAGTGCTTGCTGCCGGTATTGGCCAGGGAGGTGAGCAGCATCGTGCCGCCGGCGAAGATTGCCTGCCGCCATTGGCGCGCCAATAACAGCAGGCCGGTCAGCAGGGAGCTGAAGATCAGCATGAAGTGGAATTCGCCGATCAGCGTGAAGGTCACGGCGATTTCGTCCAGCGTCGGGCTGCGGTGCTCCTGGACCAGCGTCATCAACCCCTGGTCGAAGGCTGTGAGGTAGCGAAAGCCGATGAACAGGCCGATCAGGATCACCAGGCCCAGGCCGGCAATCAGCGCGGTGGCATGCCGGTGACGGCGCATGCTGCTGTTGACGCTCAGGCCGATCATCACCGCGATGCTGCCGACCACCACCCCGGCCTGTGGCCAGAAACCTTCGGGCAGTGGCAGGCGGAACGCCGCGCCGGTGGCCCAGCCGGGCAGCAGGTACGCCACGGTCCAGCCGGAGGCGGCCAGCAGGCTGACGGCGGCGAAGCGCGGGAACGGCATGTCACACATCCCGGCCACCATCGGCAGCATCGGCCTGAGTGGGCCGATGAAGCGCCCCACCAGCAGGCTGGCGATGCCGTAGCGCTGGAAGTAGCTCTCGGCCGCGTTCATCCATTCCGGGTGGTGCCGCAGCCCTGGCAGACGCCGGATGTTCTGGTGGAAGTGGCGGCCGAGGAAATACGACACCAGGTCCCCCAGCAAGCCGCCGAGCAACCCCAGCAGCAGCGTCTCGCCCAGCGACAGCGCACCGCTGCCGGCCAGCACCGCGATCGCGAACAACAACACCGTGCCCGGCACGATCAACCCGGCAATCGCCAGGCATTCCACGCAGGCGACGATGAACACCGCCACCGCCAGCCATTGCGGATTGACACTCAGCCAGCCGGTGATGCTATCGAGCCATTGGCTCATAAGAACAACTCCATCGAAGATTGATCGGCATGCACCGAACCCCCTGTGGGATTCTGTTGTGAACACAAAACCTGCGGTCACTGAAGATCAACTGTGGGAGCGAGCTTGCTCGCGATTACGGTGTGTCAGTCAACATCCATTCAGTTGACTCGACGCTATCGCGAGCAAGCTCGCTCCCACAGGGTTGTGCGGTGTGTTTATGAAAGCAAAAAATAATCGCGACCTTCGACCTGTCCGCGTCGCAGCGGGTTCCGGGTGCACCAGGGGGCATAGGCCGCATCGACGAAGCGGTAGGGCAGGTGCTCGTCGCGCCCTTGCGGGATCCCCAGGCGGGTGGTCTGGATGACATTGACCGTCGGCACATCGACATCTTCCACCAGCAGGCGCTCGGGGTCGAAGCGTTTGGCGTCCCATTCCGGCACTTTCAGCCCGAGAGCCTTGCACAGCAGGGTCTGGCCGGCGCAGAGCTTCTGCGGCGTGCGCGGCTGGCCCTGGGCGTCGGGGTTGTTCAGCAGCATCTGCGCCAGGCTCGCCGGGCCGGAGACGGCATCGACCCACGGATAGGCCGACTTGATCAGCACGGCATTGCCTGGGCCCTGGGCGCTGAAGTTCAGCGAATCACCGCCCCGGGCGTAATACATATAGATGTGGCCGCCATCCAGAAACAAAGCCTTACGTTTTTCCGTGTAGCCGAGCGAGGCGTGGCTGCCTTTTTCGGCGAAGTAATACGCTTCGGTCTCGATGATCCGCGCGCTGAGCCACAGGTCCCCGACCTTGTGGCGGATGACCTTGCCCAGCAGGTCCCGGGCAAGCACTTGGGCGTCGCGATCGAAAAAGCCGTGGGGCAGGGCCTTGGGCTGGGGCGAAGGGGTTGGATCGGTCATGGCGATAGACGCAGTGAGGCCAAAGGAAGGGCGATGATAGCAATGCGAAGCTTAATCACCACTGAACACGCACGTGAACCGCGGCTGTCGGCGTCTTTTTGATCCTCCGCCGGTCACCGCTGTGAGTCCATGCTGTTAGTCGAGGGTTACGACAGCTATAATCTGCCGCTTTCCTCACCGCCAAGACCACACAGACCATGACTGAGTCCGTTCTTGACTACATGACCCGCCTGGGTCGCGCCGCTCGCGACGCGTCGCGCATCATCGGCCGTGCCAGCACCGCGCAGAAGAACCGCGCCCTGCAAGCCGCCGCCAATGCGCTGGACGCCGCTCGCGCCGAGTTGTCCGCCGCCAACGAACTGGACCTGGCCGCCGGCCGGGCCAATGGCCTGGAGCCGGCGATGCTCGAACGTCTGGCGCTGACCCCGGCCCGCATCGACGGCATGATCGTCGGCTTGCGTCAGGTCGCGGCATTGCCGGACCCGGTCGGCGCGATCCGCGACATGAGCTACCGGCCGTCGGGCATCCAGGTGGGCAAGATGCGCGTGCCGCTGGGTGTGGTCGGGATCATCTACGAGTCGCGGCCGAACGTGACCATCGATGCCGCGAGCCTGTGCCTGAAGTCGGGTAACGCGACCATCCTGCGCGGCGGTTCCGAGGCGATTCATTCCAACCGTGCCATCGCCGCCTGCATCCAGCGCGGTCTGGCCGAGGCCGATCTGCCGGCGGCCGTCGTGCAAGTGGTGGAAACCACCGACCGCGCCGCCGTCGGCGCGCTGATCAGCATGCCGGAGTTCGTCGACGTCATCGTCCCGCGCGGTGGCAAGGGCCTGATCGAGCGGATCAGCCGTGACGCCCGCGTGCCGGTGATCAAGCACCTGGACGGCATCTGCCACGTCTACGTCAGTGCCCACGCCGAGTTGCCGAAGGCCCAGCGCATTGCCTTCAATGCCAAGACCTACCGTTATGGCATCTGTGGCGCGATGGAAACCCTGCTGGTGGACCAGGCCGTGGCCCAGGCCTTCCTGCCGGCGATGGCGGCCCAGTTCCGCGAAAAAGGCGTCGAGCTGCGTGGGTGCGAGCGCACCCGGGCGATCATCGAGGCGGTGGCCGCCACCGAGCAGGACTGGGACACCGAATACCTGGCGCCGATCCTGTCGATCCGCGTGGTCGACGGGCTGGACCAGGCCATCGAGCACATCAATCGCCACGGCTCCCATCACACCGACGCCATCGTCAGCGAGCACCAGGGCGAAGCCCGGCGCTTCGTCGCCGAGGTGGACTCGGCCTCGGTGATGATCAACACCCCGACCTGCTTCGCCGACGGTTTCGAATACGGATTGGGTGCCGAGATCGGCATTTCTACTGATAAGCTGCATGCCCGCGGCCCGGTGGGCCTCGAAGGCCTGACCTGCGAGAAGTACATCGTGGTGGGCGACGGCCAGTTGCGCGGGCAGGAGCCGGCCTGACTTGGGCGACCTTGACGCACTGGCCCCTATGACTAAGACCGCTGTGACGGCGACCACCGCGCCAAAGCGCATCGGCATCCTGGGCGGCACGTTCGACCCGGTGCACATCGGCCATTTGCGCGGTGCGCTGGAAGTGGCCGATGCCCTGGGCCTCGATGAGCTACGTCTGACGCCCAGCGCCAGGCCGCCTCATCGGGAGATGCCGAGGGTTTCGGCGCAAGACCGTCTGGCGATGGTCGAGTGCGCGGTGGCCGGTGTGGCGCCGTTGGTCGTGGACGCCCGTGAATTGCTGCGGGACAAGCCGTCCTACTCCATTGACACCCTGGAGCTGATGCGCGCCGAACTGGCCGCCGATGCCCAGGTTTTTCTGCTTCTGGGCTGGGACGCATTTTGCGGCCTGCCCACTTGGCACCGCTGGGAAGAGTTGCTCCAGCATTGCCACATCCTGGTGCTGCAACGCCCGGATGCCGACAGCGAGCCGCCGGATGCCTTGCGCAACCTGCTGGCGGCACGCTCGGTGAGCGACCCGCTGGCCCTGAAAGGGCCGAGCGGACAGATTGCATTCGTCTGGCAGACGCCGCTCGCGGTATCCGCCACCCAGATCCGTCAACTGCTGGCCAGCGGTAAGTCGGTACGTTTCCTGGTGCCCGACGCGGTCCTGGCCTACATCGATGCGCACGGGCTGTACCGTGCGTCGAACTGAAAGAGGCGCGCTTCAAGGCACGTGAATGCGTGTAGCGAAGCGCCCGAACACATGAGCAAAACGAGTTTTATATGACTGACAAAGACGTAAGCAAAGTTAAGCGCAAGGGCACGTTCAAGAGCGCCCCGCTGCCGGTAGAGGCCCACGTGGGCGCCGCATTGGCCGGCGAAGAGCTGGTCAAGGTGTCCGTTGCCGCCCTGGAAGACGTCAAGGCCCAGGACATCCAGGTGATCGACGTTCGTGACAAGCAGAGCATCACCGACTTCATGATCATCGCCACCGGTACCTCCAACCGCCAGATCGGCGCGATGCTGGACAAGGTCCGCGAAGCGGTCAAGGCCCAGGGCGTCAAGCCGTTGGGCGAAGAAGGCAAGGGCGACAGCGACTGGGTCCTGCTGGACATGGATGACGTCATCGTGCACATGATGACCGCCTCGGCCCGCCAGTTCTATGACCTGGAGCGCCTGTGGGCCGGTGCCGAGCAGAGCCGTGCGGCGGATGCCCGTCACCACAGCCCGGAAAACACCCATGAGCACTTCACCAAGCTCAACAAAGACCAGCAGTAAGGGTTCGCTGTGCGACTGCGCCTGATCGCCGTCGGTTCCCGCATGCCCAAGTGGGTGGAAGAAGGCTGGCATGAGTATGCCAAGCGTCTTCCGTCCGAACTGGCGCTGGAACTGGTGGAAATTCCGCTCAATACCCGTGGCAAGAACGCCGACGTGGCGCGCTTCATCCGCCAGGAAGGCGAAGCCATGCTGGCCAAGGTCGGGCCGAACGAGCGGATCGTCACCCTCGAAGTCCATGGCAAGCCCTGGAGCACCGAGCAACTGGCGGTGGAGCTCGATCGCTGGCGGCTGGATTCGCGCACGGTCAATTTCATGGTCGGCGGCCCCGAAGGGCTGGCGCCGGAAGTCTGCGCCCGGGCCGACCAACGCTGGTCGTTGTCGCCGTTGACGTTGCCGCATCCGCTGGTGCGGATCCTGATCGGCGAACAGTTGTACCGTGCCTGGACAGTCCTGTCCGGACACCCTTACCACAAGTAATCCTGCCCCATGCCTCAGCCGATCCGCATCAAGGACCACGAAAAAGACGCCCGCCTGGTACGGGGCCGCGTCGTGTTCGGCGCCATCACGGTGGTGACGCTGATCGGGGTGCTGATCGCGCGGTTGTACTTCCTCCAGGTGATCCAGTACGAGTACCACTCGACCCTGTCGGAAAACAACCGGGTGCACGTGCAGCCGATTCCGCCGACCCGTGGGCTGATCTTCGACCGCAATGGCGTGGTGGTGGCGGACAACCGTCCCAGCTTCAGCCTGAGCATGACCCGCGAGCGCTCCGGCGACTGGCAGCAGGTGCTCGACGTGATCGTCGAAGTGCTGCAACTGACCCCCGAGGACCGGGCGATCTTCGAGAAGCGCATGCGCCAGGGGCGCCGGCCGTTCGAGCCGGTGCCGATCCTGTTCGAGCTGACCGAGGAGCAGATCGCCCTGATCGCCGTGAATCAGTTCCGCCTGCCCGGCGTCGAGGTGGTGGCGCAGTTGGTGCGGCATTATCCCCAGGGGCCGCACTTTGCCCACTCGGTCGGCTACATGGGGCGAATCAACGAGAAAGAGCTCAAGACCCTCGACCCGGTCAACTACAGCGGCACCCACCACATCGGCAAGACCGGTATCGAACGCTTCTACGAGCCCGAGCTGCACGGCCAGGTGGGTTACGAAGAAGTCGAGACCAATGCCCGTGGCCGGGTACTGCGGGTGCTCAAGCGCACCGACCCGATCCCCGGCAAGGACATCGTCCTGAGCCTGGACATCAAGCTGCAGGAGGCCGCCGAAGCGGCGCTGGGCGGGCGCCGGGGCGCCGTGGTGGCGCTGGATCCGAATACCGGCGAGGTCCTGGCGATGGTCAGCCAGCCGAGTTTCGACCCGAATCTGTTCGTGACCGGCATCAGCTTCAAGGCCTACGCCGAGCTGCGCGACTCCATCGACCGGCCGCTGTTCAACCGGGTGCTGCGCGGCCTCTATCCGCCGGGCTCGACCATCAAGCCGGCCGTGGCGATTGCCGGGCTGGATTCCGGCGTGGTGACGGCGTCGAGCCGCGTCTACGACCCGGGCTACTACATGCTGCCCAACTACGACCACAAGTACCGCAACTGGAACCGTACCGGCGACGGTTACGTGGACCTGGAAACGGCGATCATGCGGTCCAACGACACCTATTTCTATGACCTGGCCCACAAGCTGGGGATCGATCGGCTGTCGTCCTACATGAACAAGTTCGGCATCGGCCAGAAAGTCTCCCTGGACATGTTCGAAGAGTCCCCCGGCCTGATGCCGTCCCGGGAATGGAAGCGCGCCACCCGGCGCCAGGCCTGGTTCCCCGGCGAAACCCTGATCCTGGGGATCGGCCAGGGCTACATGCAGGCCACGCCTTTGCAACTGGCCCAGGCCACCGCGCTGGTGGCGAGCAAGGGCAAGTGGTATCGCCCGCACCTGGCCAAGACCATCGAAGGCCAGAAGCCGGTGGACCCGAACCCGATGCCGGACATCATCCTGCACAATCCGTCGGACTGGCAGAAGGTCAACAACGGCATGCAGCAGGTGATGCACGGGGCTCGCGGCACGGCGCGCAAGGCGGCCATCGGTTCGCCGTACCGCATCGCCGGCAAGAGTGGTACGGCCCAGGTGGTCGCGATCAAGCAGGGTGAGAAGTACGACCGCTCCAAGGTCCAGGAGCGCCACCGCGACCACGCCCTGTTCGTCGGCTTTGCCCCGGCCGACAACCCGAAAATCGTCGTGGCGGTGATGGTCGAGAACGGTGAGTCGGGCTCCGGTGTCGCCGCGCCCGTGGTGCGCCAGGTGATGGACGCCTGGTTGCTGGACGAGCACGGCCAGCTCAAGCCCGAGTACGCAAGCCCCATCACTGCGGAGGCTACGGCCCGTGAAGAATAATTTCGACCGCATCCTCTCCAGCGAAGATGTGATGCGCCGTCGTGCCACCCTGTTGCAGCGCATGCACATCGATGGCCCCCTGCTGATCCTGCTGCTGACCCTGGCCGCCGGCAGCCTGTTCGTGCTGTATTCGGCCAGCGGCAAAAGCTGGGACTTGCTGGCCAAGCAGGCCACCTCGTTCGGCATCGGCCTGGTGTCGATGATCGTCATTGCCCAGTTGGAGCCGCGTTTCATGGCGCGCTGGGTGCCGTTGGCCTACGTGATCGGCGTCAGCCTGCTGGTGGTGGTGGACGTGATGGGCCACAACGCCATGGGCGCGACCCGCTGGATCAACATCCCCGGGGTGATTCGCTTCCAGCCCTCGGAATTCCTGAAGATCATCATGCCGGCGACCATCGCCTGGTACCTGTCCAAGCGCACCTTGCCGCCCCAGCTCAAGCACGTGTGCATCAGCCTGTTGCTGATCGGGATCCCGTTCATCCTGATCGTGCGCCAGCCAGACCTCGGCACCTCGCTGCTGATCCTGGCCGGCGGCGCCTTCGTGCTGTTCATGGGCGGCTTGCGCTGGCGCTGGATCCTCAGCGTGGTCGCCGCGGCGGTGCCGGTGTCGGTGGCGATGTGGTACTTCGTCATGCACGACTACCAGAAGCAACGCGTCCTGACGTTCCTCGACCCCGAGAGCGACCCGCTGGGCACCGGCTGGAACATCATCCAGTCCAAGGCCGCCATCGGTTCCGGCGGGGTATTCGGCAAAGGCTGGCTCATGGGGACCCAGTCGCACCTGGACTTTTTGCCGGAGAGCCACACCGACTTCATCATCGCGGTGATGGGCGAGGAGTTCGGCCTGGTGGGCATTTGCGTGCTGCTGCTGATCTACCTGCTGCTGATCGGCCGAGGGCTGGTGATCACCGCCCAGGCCCAGACGCTGTTCGGCAAGTTGCTGGCGGGCAGCCTGACCATGACGTTTTTTGTGTATGTTTTCGTCAACATCGGTATGGTCAGTGGCCTGTTGCCGGTGGTAGGGGTGCCGTTGCCCTTCATTAGCTACGGAGGAACTTCGCTGGTGACACTACTGTCAGCGTTTGGGGTTTTGATGTCGATCCATACCCATCGCAAGTGGATCGCACAGGTTTGAATAAGGTGAAGAGTTCAATGCAAGCAATGCGTGGCTGGTCGACGCGATATGCGCCGTGGATCGGCCTGGTGGGCTTTCTCGGTGGCACGCCGCCGGTCCTGGCGGGCGAGTACGAAGGCTCGCCCCAAGTGGCCGAGTTCGTCGGCGAGATGACCCGCGACTACGGTTTCGCCGGGGAACAGCTGATGGGCGTGTTCCGCGAAGCCGAGCGCAAGCAGTCGATCCTGGATGCCATTTCCCGGCCTGCCGAACGGGTCAAGCAATGGAGCGAATACCGGCCGATGTTCATCACCGAGGCCCGTATCGCCCGGGGCGTGGACTTCTGGCGCCAGCACGAAGCCGCGCTGGCCCGTGCCGAGCAGGAGTACGGCGTGCCGGCCCAGATCATCGTCTCCATCATTGGTGTCGAGACCTTTTTTGGCCGCAATACCGGCAATTTCCGGGTGATCGACGCGCTGTCGACCCTGGGCTTCGATTACCCACCACGCGCCGAGTTCTTCCGCAAGGAGCTGCGTGAGTTCCTGCTGCTGGCCCGCGAGGAACAGGTCGACCCGTTGACCCTCAAGGGTTCCTACGCCGGGGCGATGGGCCTGCCGCAATTCATGCCCAGCAGCTTCCGCGCCTACGCGGTGGACTTCGACGGCGACGGCCACATCAATATCTGGACCAACCCCACCGATGCCATCGGCAGTGTTGCCAGCTATTTCAAGCGTCACGGCTGGGAAGCCGGCCAGCCGGTGGTCAGTCGCGCCGACGTGCGTGGCGACCAGGTGGACGAAGGCCTGACCGAAGGCATCGAGCCGACGAAAACCGTCGGGGAGTTGCGGGCGTTGGGCTGGTCGAGTCATGATGCGCTGCGTGACGACATGCCGGTCACCGCGATGCGCCTGGAAGGCGAGCAGGGCCCCGAATACTGGATGGGCCTGAAGAATTTCTACGCGATTACGCGTTATAACCGCAGCGTGATGTACGCCATGGCCGTATATCAGCTGTCTGAAGAGCTGGTCAAAGCACGGGGCGTCAAATAATGCGGGCATTGCCTACCTATCAACCCCTGAAAGCCAAGCCCCTCAAGCTCGTGGCGTTGGCTGCGCTGTCGCTGCTGGTCGTCAGCTGTTCGACCAGCCGCGCGCCGGCGCAGAAAAACTCCACCGCCGTGCGCTCGGCGCCGGGGCTGGACATCAACCGTGCCCACAAGGACGGTGCGCCATGGTGGGACGTCGATGTCTCGCGCATCCCCGACGCCACCCCGACCCTGCACACCGGCCCCTACAAGGCCAACCCCTACACCGTGCTGGGCAAGACCTATTTCCCGATGGCCGACTCCAAGCGCTACGTCGCCTCGGGCACGGCATCCTGGTATGGCACCAAGTTCCACGGCCAGAACACTGCCAATGGCGAGGTGTATGACCTGTACGGTATGAGCGCGGCCCACAAGACGCTGCCGCTGCCCAGCTACGTGCGGGTGACCAACCTGGACAACAACAAGAGCGTGATCCTGCGGGTCAATGACCGCGGGCCGTTCTATTCCGACCGCATCATCGACCTGTCGTATGCGGCGGCGAAAAAGCTCGGTTACGCTGAAATCGGCACCGCACGGGTCAAGGTCGAGGGCATCGACCCGCAGGAATGGTGGGCCCAACGTGGCCGTCCGGCGCCTTTGATGCTCAACGAGCCAAAAGTGGCGCAAAATGCCGCGCCGACCGTAACCGCTTCCACCGGTACGGTCGAACAGTGGACGCCACCGCCGCAGCAGCACGCGGCGGCCGTAGTGCCGGTGCAGTTGGAAGCAAAAAAAAACGCTTCTGCAACAGCGTCTGGCCAGTATCTGCAGGTGGGCGCGTTCGCCAACCCGGACGCTGCCGAACTGCTCCGGTCCAAGCTCAGCTCGATGGTGAGCGCCCCGGTGTTCATCAGCTCGATCGTGCGCAACCAGCAGACCCTGCATCGGGTGCGCCTGGGGCCGATCGGTTCTCCGGGTGAGGTCCAGCAGGTGCAGAACAGTGTGCGCCTGGCCAATCTCGGTTCGCCGAGCCTGGTCACCGCCGAGTGATTGATTGACGGCCCGCTTGCGGTTCGAGCGGGTCGGGTTGTTGGCTCCATGAATAACAAAAGCCCGGCAAGGGCTGTGAGTGAGCAACTTAAATACGCGGCAGCCAAGAGGTCACTGCCAATCAGTTAAGTCCGGCACAACCCCTGTGGCGAGGGAGCTTGCTCCCGCTGGGCTGCGGAGCGGCCCTTCCTTTTTGGGAGCGCTTCGCACTCCAGCGGGAGCAAGCTCCCTCGCCACGGGATACGGAGCAGGCCTTGTTTTTGATTGATCGGCATAGCCAGGAAGGTTGCCTGTTAAGTATTGCCTCCGGGCAGTTTCCATTAGCGATTTCGAGAGACGGATGAACATCACCACCTTTGCCAAACGCCTTTGCCTGCTAGTCCCGCTGCTGCTTTCACCTGCCGCGTTCGCGGTCGAGATGATGCCATCGCCGCCACAATTGGCCGCCAAGTCCTATGTGCTCATGGATGCCAGCAGCGGCAACGTGCTGGTGGAGAACAATGGTGACCAGCGCCTGCCACCGGCCAGCCTGACCAAGCTGATGACCGCCTACATCGCCACCCTGGAAATCCGTCGCGGCCAGATCGGTGAAAACGATCCGGTGACCGTCAGCGAGAACGCCTGGCGTACCGGCGGTTCGCGGATGTTCATCAAGGTGGGCTCGCAAGTGACCGTCAGCGACCTGCTGCACGGCATCATCATTCAGTCCGGCAACGACGCCAGCGTCGCCCTGGCCGAGCACATCGCCGGCAGCGAAGACGCGTTCGCCGACATGATGAACAAGACCGTGGCCGACCTGGGCATGACCAACAGCCACTTCATGAACCCGACCGGCCTGCCGAACCCCGAGCACTACTCGTCGGCTCACGACATGGCCATCCTGGCACGGGCGATCATCCACGAAGACCCGGCGCACTACGCCATCTACTCCCAGAAGGAGTTCTTCTGGAACGGTATCAAGCAGCCTAACCGCAACCTGCTGCTGTGGCGCGACAAGACCGTCGATGGCCTGAAGACCGGTCACACCGACGAGGCCGGCTACTGCATGGTGTCCTCGGCCGTGCGTGACGGCATGCGCCTGATCGCGGTGGTCTTCGGCACCAGCAGCGAAGTGGCCCGTGCCGCCGAAACCCAGAAGCTTCTGACCTACGGTTTCCGCTTCTTCGAAACCCAGACCTTCTACCAGAAGGGCACCGAGCTGGCCCAGGCCCAGGTCTGGAAAGGCACCAGCAGCCAGGTGAAGGCCGGTCTGGCCCAGGACCTGACCATGACTCTGCCTAAAGGCCAGCTCAAGAAGCTCGCTGCCAGCATGACCATGAACCCGCAACTGACCGCACCTATCGCCAAGGGCGACGTGATCGGTAAAGTCGAAGTCAAACTGGACGACAAGGTGGTGCACAGCGCCGACCTGATCGCGCTGGACGCGGTCGAGGAAGGTGGTATCTTCCGCCGCATGTGGGATAGCATCCGTCTATTCTTCTACGGCTTGTTCAACTGATTCCAGCTGTTGACCTGCATGGCCCCGTTCCGATCCGGTGCGGGGCCATGTTCGTTACCCGGGCTTACGAGGCCGTTACGCCATGACAGACCCAGAAGTAAAGGCTCCAAAAATCGAATTCCCCTGCGCGGATTACCCGATCAAGGTGATCGGCGACACCGGCGTGGGCTTCAAGGACAAGATCATCGCGATCCTTGAGAAACATGCGACCGTTGACCTCAAGACCCTGGCCGAGCGCCAGAGCACCAACGGCAAGTACACGACGATCCAGTTGCACATCCTGGCCACCGGCCAGGAACAGCTCTACGACATCAACAGCGAACTGCGGGCGACCGGTTTCGTACACATGGTGTTGTGATGCCGGGCACGCTGGGTTTTCGCGAACTGGGCCAAATGGCCTATGAGCCGGTCTGGCACGCGATGCAACGCTTTACCAACGAACGGGGCAACACCGCCGACGATGAAGTCTGGCTGGTGGAGCATCCGCCGGTGTTCACCCAGGGCCAGGCCGGCAAGGCCGAGCACCTGTTGCTGCCGGGCGATATCCCGGTGGTGAAGGTCGACCGCGGCGGCCAGGTGACCTACCATGGTCCCGGCCAACTGGTCGCCTACCTGTTGCTGGATGTGCGCAAGCTGGGGTTCGGCGTGCGCGAGCTGGTCACCCGCATGGAGACCTGCCTCATCGAGCTGCTGGCCAGCTACGGCGTGATGGCCGCGGCCAAGCCGGATGCGCCGGGGGTCTACGTCGACGGGGCCAAGATCGCCTCCCTGGGGCTGCGGATCCGCCACGGTTGCTCGTTTCATGGCCTGGCCTTGAACGTGGACATGGACCTTGAACCGTTTCGACGGATTAATCCCTGTGGCTATGCGGGGCTGGCGATGACCCAGTTGCGCGATCACGCAGGATCGATTGAATTTGCCGAGGTAAGTGCCCGGCTGCGCGCGCAGCTCGTCAAACACCTCGACTACGCTGAGCAGACGACCCTCACGGGCGGAATCGACTGATATGACTACTGATGCAGTGCAAACCATAATCCCGACGCAGGATGTTACCGAGCGTCCGGCCCCGCGTGCCAAGGTCGAGGCCGGCGTCAAGCTGCGCGGCGCCGAGAAGGTTGCACGCATCCCGGTCAAGATTATCCCCACCACCGAACTGCCGAAGAAACCCGACTGGATTCGCGTGCGCATCCCGGTTTCCCCGGAGGTCGACCGTATCAAGGCGCTGCTGCGCAAGCACAAGCTGCACAGTGTCTGTGAAGAGGCGTCCTGCCCGAACCTGGGCGAGTGCTTCTCCGGTGGCACCGCCACGTTCATGATCATGGGTGACATCTGCACCCGTCGCTGCCCCTTCTGCGACGTCGGCCATGGCCGGCCGAAGCCACTGGACGCGAGCGAGCCGGAAAACCTGGCCGTGGCCATTGCCGATCTGAAACTCAAGTACGTGGTCATCACTTCGGTGGACCGCGACGACCTGCGTGACGGCGGCGCCCAGCACTTCGCCGACTGCATCCGCGAGATCCGCAAACTGTCGCCGAACGTGCAGCTCGAAACCCTGGTGCCCGACTACCGTGGCCGCATGGACATCGCCCTGGAGATCACCGCCGCCGAGCCGCCGGATGTGTTCAACCACAACCTGGAAACCGTACCGCGCCTGTACAAGGCTGCGCGTCCGGGCTCGGACTACCAGTGGTCGCTGACCTTGCTGCAACGCTTCAAGCAGATGATGCCGCACATTCCGACCAAGTCCGGGCTGATGCTGGGCCTGGGTGAGACCGACGATGAGGTCATCGAGGTCATGAAGCGCATGCGTGAGCATGACATCGACATGCTGACCCTGGGGCAGTACCTGCAGCCTTCGCGTAGTCACCTGCCGGTGCAGCGTTTTGTGCATCCGGATACCTTTGCCTGGTTTGCCGAGGAGGGGTACAAGATGGGGTTCAAGAATGTGGCTTCGGGGCCGTTGGTGCGGTCTTCGTATCATGCGGATGAGCAGGCGAAGTTGGTCAAGGCGGAGCTGTTGGGGAGCTGATTTAGCCGGTTTTGGTGGGGCTGTGTGTATATCCGTTTTTTGTGTAACGGCTACTTAGGGTTCCGCCCTTACGGCGGGTTACTTTTGGCAAACGCCCCAAAAGTAACCAAAAGGTCTTCGCCCCACCACTCGGTGCCTCGCCTAGGCTCGGCATGCCTGAACGAAGGCATTGCTCCGCGGGCCCGCCGCGAAGGGCCATCCATGGCCCAGCGCGGCTACCTCGGCATCCATGCCGAGGTGCCCACTGCGCAATACCTTCGTTCAGCCATCGTGGTTAATGGGGCGCAAGATCAAGATCAAGAGCAAAATCAAAAGCGAAGCAGTCTGGTGGCTGGTCTGTTTTGGGCGGTTCTGCATCCTTACAACGCTGTGGGTCTGGGCCGTGGAGCAAAGCTTGCTCGCGATGGCGGTGGATCAGCTACACACATGCTGAGCGTGCCCTCGCTTTGCTTTGCTTTGCTTTGCTTTGCTTTTGACTTTGATCTGAACGCCCCATCGACCACGCTGGCCGAACGCAGGCATTGCGCAGTGGGCAACCCGGCATGGATGCCGGGTTAGCCGCGCTGGGCCATGGATGGCCCTTCGCGGCGGGCTCACGGAGCAATGCCGGAGTGAGGGAACACCTCGCCTAGGCGAGGTGCCGAGTGGTGGGGCACAGCGTTTTTGGTTACTTTTTTGGCGTTTGAAAAAAGTGACCCGCCGTAAGGGCGGAACCATAAGTGGTCGTGACAAAAAAAAACGGATATACACACTAAGCAAGCCGACAAACCGGAAGCCCATGGACACCCTAACCCCTCATCACCCCGTCCCAGCCCTCCCCCCCAAAGGCCTGATCGCCCTGATCGCCCCCGCCGGCCCCGCCCCCCTGGACACGGAAAAAGCCATCCAATGGATGCGCGCAAGAGGGCACGAACTGCGAATATTCCCAGGCGTCTACGAAAAGCAAAACTACCTGGCCGGCAGTGACGAGGTACGGCTCAACGATCTGCATGCGGCCTTCGCCGACCCTGAAGTCAGCGCCATCATCTGCCTGCGCGGCGGCTACGGCACCCCACGCTTGCTCGATCGCATCGATTACGACCTGTTGCGGCGCAACCCCAAGCCTTTCGTTGGCTACAGCGACATCACCGCGCTGCACCTGGCCATCAACCGTTATGCCGGATTCGTGACCTTTCACGGACCGTTGCTCAATGCCGATCTGTTGGGCGACAAACAACCCCCGACCGTCACCTCGTTTTTCAGCCTGTTGCATGGGCAGTTGAAGGCGGGCAGTGTGCTGAGTCATCCCGAGGCCTATCCATTGACCACCGTCCAGCCCGGCATCGCCCATGGGCGTTTGCTGGGGGGCAACCTTTCGATCATTGCCGCGACCATGGGCACGCCTTACCAGATCGACGCAGACGGTGTGATCCTGCTCATTGAGGACGTCAACGAGCCGCTGTATCGCATTGATCGGTTGCTGACCCAGTTGCGCCTGGCTGGCACGTTGGCCAAGTTGCGCGGCGTGCTGGTGGGGGATGTGGCCGGGGTGGAGGTCGAAGCGTTGAATCGCCTGCTCAAGCAGACCTTCGAGCCGTTGCGCATTCCGGTGCTGTCCGGTTGGCGCAGTGGGCATTGCGATCCGAACCTGACCTTGCCGATGGGCGCATTGGTGAGGCTGGATGCGGGGGAGAAGCGGTTGGTGCTGGAGCAGGATGTGGTGGTTACACGCTAATCCTGCGTCGTCTGCGACTCAGTCTTCGCGAGCAAGCCCGCTCCCACAGGTTGATCGTGTGTCCATGAAAGAACGCGGTCCCTGTGGGAGCGGGCTTGCTCGCGAAAGCGGCAGTGGCCATCAAGACAGTCTTCAGCGGTTACGCAACGCGTCCAGCAATTGATGCGTCGGATACCCATCCGCCGGCCAGCCGAGTGACTGCTGGGCGCTGCGGATTGCCTTGCGGGTGTTGGCGCCGATGATGCCGTCGGGGGTGCCGGCGTCGTATTGATGCGTGCTCAGCAAGGTCTGCAGTTCGATGCGTTCGCTGCGACTCAGCGGCAGGTCATCCTTGGGCCACTGGCCGTACACCAGCCCCGCACCGGTGAAACGCCCTGACAACAAGCCCACCGCCAGCGCGTACGACGAGGAGTTGTTGTACTTGAGGATGGCGCGGAAGTTGTCGAACACCAGGAACGCCGGGCCGCGATGGCCGGCGGGCAGCAGCAGGGCCGCCGGCAATTGCCGTTCACCCGGGGGAATCGGCATGCCGTCGTAGGTGGAAACCCCCAGGCGTACCCATTCGGAGAAGGGTTTGCGGGTCGTGCCGTCGGCCAGGGCGTAGTCGAACCCCTTTTCCAACTCTACCTCGTACCCCCACGGCTGGCCGCGTTGCCAACCGGAGCTTTGCAGGTAGTGGGCGGTGGAGGCCAGGGCGTCGGTGGAACTGCCCCAGATGTCCCGGCGTCCGTCGCCGTCGAAATCCACCGCGTGGGTGTTGTACGTGGTGGGAATGAACTGGGTCTGGCCCATGGCGCCGGCCCAGGAGCCGAGCATTTTTTCCGGTGCGATATCGCCCTGTTGCAGGATTTGCAGGGCGGCGATCAGTTGCGCATGGGCAAAGCCCGGGCGTCGGCCTTCGTAGGCCAGGGTCGCCAGGGAGTTGATCACGGACTTGGTGCCCTGGAACTGGCCGAAGTTGCTTTCCATGCCCCACACCGCCACCAGCGCCTCGCGATCGACGCCGTAGCGTTGCTCGATACTTTGCAGCACTTGGGCGTTCTGCTGGATCAGTGCCTTGCCTTTGTTGACCCGCAGCGGCGACAGGGCGCCATCGAGGTATTCCCACACGGGGCGGGTGAATTCCGGCTGGCTGCGATCGGCCTTGATCACGCTCATGTCGGGGCTGACGCCAATGAACGCGCGATCGAACAGGTCGGGACGGATCCCGGCGGCCAAGGCGTCCTTGCGAAACCCGGCCTGCCATTCAGCGAAGGTCTGGGTGGGGACGATGTCCAGGTTTTCACCAGTGGGCACGACAGGCGGCACCACGGCCGGGGCGGTCACGGCGGGGATGGTCTGGAGCGGTTGGGCGTCGGCGGCGGTGGGTTTTTCAGCGCAGGCGACCAGCAGGGCGATGCTGGTGGCGGCAATCAGCTGGCGCAGGGGCAAGCGACGGGAAAGACAAAAGGGCATGCACGGGTCCAGAAATACAAATCAGGTGCTGACCTTAACATGCGAAAGGGCTGTAGGGCTTGTCCAGGTGTTCAAGCGGCCAGAAAGCAAGAAGCCTCCCAGTTGTCAGACTGGAAGGCTTCGCGGCGGTAGCTGCCCTTGCCCTTGGCGGGTCGTTCCTGGCGGCTGCGAAACAGCGGCTGGGCGACGATGGACTTGGCCTTGTTGGGGCCATGCCTGGATGGCTTTTTGCTCATGGTGGGATCTCTCATGGGGGAGGGTTGTGCGGGGCGAATCATGGGCCAGAGTTGGAGGGCTGTCCAGTCCCGGCAGGCCGGCGGAATGTGTGCAGCGTTTGCGACCAGCGCGCTTGTGTGGCGAGGGAGCTTGCTCCCGCTTGAGTGCGTAGCGCTCATCGCTTTTTTGGGATCGCTTCGCGATCCAGCGGGAGCAAGCTACCTCGCCACAAAAGCATCTGGCAAGGCGGTGTTTATTCAGCTGGAAGCGTCAGTCGCTGCCCGGCCATCAACAGCGACAACCGACTCAGGCTCATCCACGGCGAGCCAGCGGCCTGGCCCTTGATCTGCGCGTCGATGCGCTGCGCTTCGAGCAGCAGTTGTGCCCAGCGCGGCGCCGAGTAACGTTGCAGGGCCTTGCTCATCAGCGGCTTGCGTTTGTCCCATACGGGCGGGCGGGCCTGGCTGAAGGCCTTGTCCAGCGGTACACCCTGGCTGTACTGCAACGACAGGTTGGCCAGCAGGCGCAATTCCCGGGACAGCGCCCAGAGGATCACCGGTGGCTCGACGCCTTCGCCTCGCAAGCCTTCAAGCATGCGCAGGGCGTGGGCAGCCTCGCCGTTGAGGATCGCATCGGTCAGCCCGAAGACATCGAAGCGAGCGCTGTCGGCCACGGCGGCCTGCACCGTTTCCACGGTGATTTGTCCGCCTTCGGCCATCAGCTTGAGCTTTTCGATTTCCTGGGCCGCGGCCAGCAGGTTGCCTTCGACGCGGGCGGCAATCAGCTCCACCGCGTCCTGGCTGGCCGAGAGGCCGGCCTGGGACAGGCGTTGGCGGATCCAGCTCGGCAGTTGGCTGACATCCACCGGCCAGATCTGCACGAACTGGGTTTGCTGACCCTCCACCAGGGCCTTGCCCCATTTGGTCTTCTGCGCACTGCCATCGAGTTTCGGCAGGTTGATGAGCAGGACCGTGTCCTCGGCAGGCCGCGAGCAATACTCGATCAGCGCGGCGGCGCCTTTGTCGCCAGGTTTACCGGACGGCAGGCGCAGCTCCAGCAGGCGCTTTTCTGCGAACAGGGACATGCTCGCCCCGGCCAGCAGCAGGCTGCCCCAATCGAAATTGGCGTCGGCGGCGAACACCTGGCGTTCGTCGAACCCTTGCTGGCGAGCGGCACTGCGGATGGCGTCGGCAGCTTCCTGGCACAGCAATGGGTCATCGCCACTGATGATGTAGACCGGCGCGAGGGCGCCTTGCAGGTGCTTGCCGAGTTGGGCGGGGGCCAGTTTCATGGAATGCAGCTCATGAGCGCAGATGGGCGGGGCGCCGGAGCACCCCGCACGGCTTATTCAGCCGGGACTTCCAGAGGCGACTGCTGCGGTGTTTCCGCCTCCGCCTTGCGTGCCGCTTCCAGCGCGTCGGCTTCGGCCTTGGCGCGGGCGTCGGCGGTCTGTTGCAATTGCTCCAACTGGGCCGGGCTCAGGCGTTGCAGGCGCAGCATCATGCGCTGTACCAGCTCGCGACGCATTTCGCCACGCACCTGGGTCGATTCCTGGTCGGAGCCGGTGATGTTGTTGCCGTCGTGCAGGTAGACCTTCTGCACCTGGAGCTTGTCGTCCAGCAGCGACAGGTTGTTCTGGCCACGGATTTCATAGCTCAGCACGTTGGTCAGCTCGTATTCGGCCGAACGCCCGGCGCCGGCGTAGCTCAGGCTGCGCTGACTTTGCTGTTCATTGGTCAGCACCAGCTTGTAGGGCGCGCCGTTGTAGACCTTCACGCCACTGTTCTGGAGCGTGTCGCGCAGCATTTTCACGGTTTCGCCGTAGGCGTCCCGCGCACTGAGGTCCAGCTCCTTGATAGCCAGCTCGGTGGTGCCGGTGCCACGCAGCTGGAAGCCGCAGGCGCTCAACAGGACCGCCAGGCCCACGACCAGCAGATTACGTTTGATCATCTTGTTGCTCCCCTTGAAACCCTATGGGCCGACAACGCGGCCCCCCAGGTCATATTCGGCGCCCGGCCCGCGGCCAGGCGCCCGATCCAATTAGCTTGCGACGATGTTGACCAGTTTGCCGGGCACGACGATCACTTTGCGAATCGTCAGGCCATCGACGAAGCGCAGCACGTTCTCGTTGGCCCGTGCGGCGGCTTCGACTTCTTCGCGCGTTGCGCTGGCCGGCATGTCGATCTGGCCGCGCAGCTTGCCGTTGACCTGGATGACCAGGGTCAGGCTGTCCTGCACCAGCGCGGTTTCGTCCACCACCGGCCAGCGGGCGTCGATCACCGGGTCGGCGTGACCCAGTCGATTCCACAGCTCGTGGCTGATGTGCGGGGTGATCGGCGCCAGCAGCAGCGTCACCGCTTCCAGGCCTTCGTGGAGCAAGGCGCGATCCTGTCCGGTGGCTTGCGCGGCTTTTTCCAGGACATTCATCAACGTCATCACCTGGGCGATGGCGGTGTTGAATTTGTGGTTCTGGCCGACGTCATGGCTGGCCTGCTTGATGGCCAGGTGGATCGAGCGGCGAACGGCTTTCTGTTCGTCGTTCAGGCCGTTGACGTCCAGCTTGCCCGGCAGGCCCTGGGCCACGTGGGCCTGGGCCAGGCGCCAGACGCGCTTGAGGAAACGGTGCGAGCCCTCGACGCCGGAGTCGGACCATTCGGCGCTCATGTCGGGCGGCGAGGCGAACATCATGAACAGGCGGCAGGTGTCCGCGCCGAACTGGTCGATCATCGACTGTGGGTCGACGCCGTTGTTCTTCGACTTGGCCATCTTCTCGGTGCCGCCGATTTCCACCGGCAGGCCGTCTGCGATCAGCTTGGCGCTGATGACCTTGGCCTTGCTGTCGCGTTCGAGCTCGACATCGGCGGGGTTGAACCAGGTGTAGGCGCCGTTGGCTTCGCGACGATAATACGTCTCGGCGACCACCATGCCCTGGGTCAGCAGGTTCTTGAAGGGCTCGTTGGAGCTCACCAGGCCTTCGTCGCGCATCAGCTTGTGGAAGAAGCGCGCATACAGCAGGTGGAGAATGGCGTGTTCGATACCGCCGATGTACTGGTCCACTGGCAGCCAGTGGTCGGCGGCGGATTTTTCCACCAGGCCGCCTTCATGGTGCGGCGAGGCGTAGCGGGCGTAGTACCACGAGGACTCGACGAAGGTGTCCATGGTGTCGGTTTCGCGCTTGGCCGGTGCGCCGCATTTCGGGCAGCTGCATTCGTAGAACTCGGGCATGCGGGCCAGTGGTGAGCCGGCGCCGTCGGGCACGACGTCTTCCGGCAGGACCACGGGCAGTTGGTCTTCCGGCACCGGTACGTCGCCGCAGGTGCCGCAATGCACGATCGGGATCGGGCAGCCCCAGTAGCGCTGGCGGCTGATGCCCCAGTCGCGCAGGCGGAACTGGGTGCGGGAGGCACCGAGGTTCTTCTTGATCAGGGCCACTTCGATGGCGTCGAACGCACCCGCGAAATCCAGGCCGTTGAATTCACCGGAGTTGATCAGCTCGCCGTGTTCGCCGTAGGCGTCCTGCCACGGGGCCGGGGTCTGGTCGCCGGCGCTGGTGCGGACCACGGGCTTGACCGGCAGGTTGTACTTGTGGGCGAACTCGAAATCGCGTTCGTCGTGGGCCGGCACCGCCATGACGGCGCCATCGCCGTAATGCATCAGCACGTAGTTGGCGACCCACACCGGGAGTTTCTCGCCGGTCAGCGGGTGCTCGACGAACAGCGAGGTCGGCAGGCCTTTCTTCTCCTGGGTGGCGACGTCGGCTTCGGCGACGCTGCCGCCCTTGCATTCGGCAATGAACGCCTGCAGCGCGGGATCGTTCTGGGCCGCCAGGGTCGCCAGCGGGTGCTCGGCGGCCACGGCCACATAGGTGGCGCCCATCAGGGTGTCCGGACGGGTGGTGAAGACCTTCAGGGTGCCGGCTTCGCCAATCGAGGCGACGTCGTAGGGGAACTGCACTTCCATGCCCCGGGACTTGCCGATCCAGTTGCGCTGCATGGTCTTGACCTGTTCGGGCCAGCCGGTCAGCTCGTCGAGACTCTCCAGCAGTTCATCCGCGTAGGCGGTGATCTTGAAGTAGTACATCGGGATCTCGCGCTTTTCGATCAGCGCGCCGGAGCGCCAGCCGCGACCGTCGATCACTTGCTCGTTGGCCAGTACGGTCTGGTCCACCGGGTCCCAGTTCACGGTGCCATTCTTGCGATAGATCACGCCTTTTTCGAACAGGCGGGTGAACAGCCACTGCTCCCAACGGTAGTAGTCGGGCTTGCAGGTGGTGACCTCGCGGGACCAGTCCACCGCCAGGCCCAGGCTGCGCAGCTGGGACTTCATGTAGGCGATGTTTTCGTAGGTCCACTTGGCGGGGGCCACGTTGTTCTTCATCGCGGCGTTTTCCGCCGGCATGCCGAAGGCGTCCCAACCCATGGGTTGCAGGACGTTCTTGCCTTGCATGCGCTGGTAGCGGGAGATCACGTCGCCAATGGTGTAGTTGCGCACGTGCCCCATGTGCAGCTTGCCGCTGGGGTAAGGGAACATCGACAGGCAGTAGTAGGTCTCCTTGCCTGGCTGTTCACTGACTTCAAAGGACTTTTGCTCGTCCCAGAACGACTGGGCGGCGGCTTCGATTTCACGGGGCTGGTAGTGTTCGTGCATGGCTACTTTTGTACTGAATGGGGTGGCCCAATCCTCTTCGTTGCCATGCTGGACGCAGACGACGCCGTATGCGGCGTTCTCGATGCCCAGCCAAGCTGGAAGTGGAGTTACAGGAAGCGCCGTAGCATACATGACCGCGCTCTGCCGAGGGAAACCCTGATTGCATGCCGGCCATTGCCGACCACCGCCCGTGTCGGGCGTTCAGGGCCGTTGGTCGCGGCGTCCTGCCGGTTTGCCAAGCGAAGCTAAGCTTCTCAATGGGGAGTGAGTCTTATCTTCAATGAGGTGAGGGATGGTTGAATCACAGCGAAAAGTAACGACACCTGAGTTGTACGAAAAACTGATCGATCGTCTCGGGGTGGCCCTGGACGCTGCAAGAACCGCCGGTCGTTTGCGCGACGAGCGTCCGACAGAGCTGGAACTGCGCGGCCTCAGCCCCGCAGAGTTCGAACTGGTCAAGGCTTACCTCGAACAGGTCGGACACCCGACCCGCCCGAGCGCAGCCCAGGTACCCCAGCGTCACGAGGCGCCCCGTTCGGCCAAGGTGGTATGGCTCAAGGACCGGACGCCGGACAAGGAAGCCGTCAGGCTCCGGTCAATGTAGTTGAACTAGAACCGGACCCACCCAGGTCGCTCTTTTGATTCAAGGTCCTTTCGAATCTGTTGTCGCTTTGCGTCAACCCACTTAGGCTTCGGGCATCTATGGAGATGCCCGATGCCGTTTCGCTATTTCATCAAACAACTTCTCTTGCCGCCGGGCATTCTCTTGCTGCTGCTGGCGCTTGCCTGGTGGTGGCGCAACTCCCGGCCGCGCCTGGCTCGCCTGTGCTTTATCGTGGGCCTGGGCGGCTTTTGGCTGATGAGCCTGCCCGTGGTGGTGCAGTGGAGCGCCAAGGCCCTGGAGCAGGAGCCGCCGCTGGCGCGCAGTGAATGGGCGAGCCTGGCCCAGCGCGCCGACGCCATCGTCGTGCTCGGCTCCGGCCGTGAGCGCGGCGACCTGGCCTGGGGCGCCGACCAGCCCACCGGTGTGGGGCTTGAGCGTCAGCGTTATGCCGCCCGACTGGCCAAGGCATCGGGGCTGCCGGTGCTGACGACCGGCGGCCTGCACTACGGTACTCCACCCAGCGAGGCGAAGCTGATGGCCGATTCGCTGCTGGATGATTTCGGGGTCACCGTACGCTGGCAGGAAGGGCGCAGCCGCACCACCTGGGAAAATGCCCGGATGAGCGCCGAGATCCTCCTGCCCGAGGGTGTCCGTCGCGTCGTGGTGGTGACCCAGTCCTGGCACATGCCGCGGGCGGTCATGAGTTTCGAACGCTCGGGTTTTGAAGTGGTGCCCGCGCCGGTGGGGTTCCTGGGGGCGGACAACGCCCGGCCGTTGGGCGGCTGGATGCCGGAGTTCAAGTCGATCTGGCAGTCCGGGCAGTTGATGAATGAGGCGGTGGGGTTGGTGGGGTACTGGTTGTTCTATCGCTGAATCGTCAAGGTGAACGCTTATTGTGGCGAGGGGGCTTGCTCCCGCTGGGGCGCGAAGCGGCCCCTAAAAACAGGGGCCTGCTGCCGCAGTCCAGCGGGAGCAAGCTCCCTCGCCACGGGGTTTTTCATTCAGATGGGGAACGGGTTATACCGTCCTGGCCATCCGGCCCGTCATCAGGGCCCAGCCCAGCAGTAGCACGCACAGGCTGATCAACGGCCACGAGCGCCATTGCAGGTAGGGGGTCAGGTCGTGCATTGGCACCACTTCGCCATACAGGATGCCGCGCTCGAACTGCGGGATCTGCGCGGTGATCTGGCCGAAGGGGTTGATCAGGCCGGTGACGCCGTTGTTGGTGGCGCGGATCATCCAGCGTCCGGCTTCGAGGGCGCGCATCTGGGCCATTTGCAGGTGCTGCAACGGGCCGATCGAGGTGCCGAACCAGGTGTCGTTGCTGATGGTCAGCAGCAGGTCGCTGCGCGCCGAGAGGCCGGCGGCGAACTCCGGGTAGACCACTTCATAGCAGATGAACGGCGCGATCTGGTAACCCTTGGCCTGCAGCAACGGCTGGTCGGCCGGGCCCCGGGCGAAGTCCGACATGGGCAGGTCGAAGAACGCGATCAGTCCGCGCAGGAGATCCTGCAGGGGCACGTATTCGCCGAACGGCACGAGTTTTTGCTTGAGGTAGGTGCCGTCGCCTTCGCCGGTCACGGTGATGCCGTTGAAGTAGCGCTTTTCGTGGCGCACCAGTTGGCGAATCGGCACGCCGGTGATCAGCGCCGAATGCCGCTCGGCGGCGAAGCTGCCCATCATGTCCAGGTAGCCCTGGGCCGACTCCTTGAGCACCGGGACCGCCGTCTCCGGCCAGACCAGCAGGTCAACGCGCTTGGAGGTAAAGCTCATGTCGCGGTACAGCGCCAATTGGGCGTTGAGCTGTTCCGGGTCCCATTTCAGGCTTTGTTCGATGTTGCCCTGGATCGCCGCGACGCTCAGCGGGTCGCCCGAAGGGCTGGTCCATGCATGCCCCTTGAGCGCCATGCCGGCCACCCACGGACCGACCAGCAACACCACGCCGGCGGCGATGAAGCCCTTGCGCCCGGTGCCGATCAACCGGCGCGCGTTGTACAGCAGCGCCGCCGTCAGTGCCAGGGTGAAGGAGATCAGCCACATCCCACCCACTGGCGCGAGGCCGGCCAGGGGACCATCGAGCTGGCTGTAGCCGGAATAGAGCCACGGGAACCCGGTGAGGAACCAGCCACGGAAGGCTTCCTGGCCCAACCACAGCGCGGCGAACGCCAGGGCATCGGCCAGCGGCGCTTCGTTGCGCCGCAGCCAGCGCGCCCACAGCCAGGCAGGCAGGGCAAAGAACCAGGCAATGGCGGCGATGAACAGCAGCATCAGCAACCCGGCCAGCAGCACCGAGGCACCACCGAAGTTGTGGATGCTGACGTAGATCCAGCTGGTGCCGGCGCCGAACAGACCAAAACCGAAGCACCAGCCTCGGCCGAGGGCCTGGCGTGGCGATAGCTCGCGCAAGCCGGCATAGAACAGCCCGACCGCCAGCAGTGCCAGCGGCCAGATGTCGAACGGTGCCAGGGCCAGGGTGGTGATCGCGCCGGCCGCCACGGCCAGCAGGTTACCGGGCCAGCCGGGGCGGTTTATCCAGCGCATGTGTGTCCTTAGCGGGTCTCGCAGGGTTTATCGGGCAATGGGTGACAGGCGCAGCAGGTGAATCCGACGGCTGTCGGCGTTCAGGATGCGGAAGCGCCAGGAGCCGATTTCCGTGGTTTCGTTGCGCTTGGGCAGGTGCCCGAAAGCGCTCATCACCAGGCCGCCGACCGTGTCGAACTCATCGTCGGAGAATTGGCTGTCGAAGAATTCGTTGAAGTTCTCGATCGGCGTCAGGGCCTTGATCAGGAAGTCGCCGCTGGGCAGGGGCTTGATGTAACTGTCTTCCTCGACATCGTGCTCGTCCTCGATGTCGCCGACGATCTGCTCGAGCACGTCCTCGATGGTGACCAGCCCGGCCACGCCGCCGTATTCGTCGATGACGATGGCCATGTGGTTGTGGTTGGCGCGGAATTCACGCAGCAGCACGTTCAGGCGCTTGGACTCGGGCACGAAGGTGGCCGGGCGCAGCAGGTCCTTGATGTTGAAGCTGTCGCCGTTTTCCTGAAGGATCAGCGGCAGCAGGTCCTTGGCCAGCAGCACACCCATGACGTCGTCATGGCTTTCGCCGACGACCGGGTAGCGCGAGTGAGCGGAGTCGACCACGGCGGGCAGGAACTCGCGGGGTGTCTGGGTCGCCTTGATGCTGACCATCTGCGAGCGCGGGACCATGATGTCGCGTACTTGCAGGTCAGCGACCTGGATGGCGCCTTCGACGATGGCCAGCGCTTCGCTGTCCAGCAGTTTGTTCTGGTGTGCATCGCGCAGCAGCTCCAGCAGCTCCTGGCGGTTTTTCGGCTCATGGGCAAAAGCCTGGGTGAGCTTGCCCAGCCAAGACTTCTGCCCGTTGCTCGATCGATCTTCGCTCATAGCGATTACTCTGAATCCTTTGTCGTTACAGGTTGATGTATCAGTGTTCGTCGCCGGCATAAGGGTCGGGATGACCCAGCTCTGCAAGCAACGTTCGTTCCAGTGCTTCCATTTCCTCGGCTTCGTCATCTTCTATATGGTCGTAACCGAGCAGATGCAAGCAGCCGTGAATCACCAGATGGGCCCAGTGGGCCTCGCCAGTCTTGCCTTGTTCGCGCGCTTCGCGCTCCACCACCGGGACGCAGATCACCAGGTCGCCCAGCAGCGGGATGTCGAGCAGTTCGTCGGGCACGTCGGCGGGAAATGACAACACGTTGGTGGCGTAGTCTTTCTGCCGCCAGGTGTGGTTCAGTTCGCGGCCTTCGGGCTCATCCACCAGGCGGATCGTCAGCTCCGAATCGGCGCTGCGCTGGCGCAAGGCCAGTTCACACCATTGGCGGAACTGGGTTTCGCTGGGGGCCGGGCATTCGCTGGCCAGTTGCAGGTCGAGTTCAAGCATTGTGGCGGCTGCCCTTGCCTTCGACCGTGTCTTCGTCGGTGCGGCTCTCGAAGCGCTCGTAGGCTTCGACGATACGCTGCACCAGCGGATGACGGACCACGTCCTTGGGCAAAAAGTGCGTGAAGCTGATACCTGGCACGTCCTTGAGCACCTGGATGACATGGTTCAGCCCGGACTTGGTGCCGCGAGGCAGGTCGACCTGGGTGATGTCGCCGGTGATGACCGCGGTGGAGCCGAAGCCGATCCGGGTCAGGAACATTTTCATCTGCTCGACCGTGGTGTTCTGGCTTTCGTCGAGGATGATGAAGCTGTTGTTCAGGGTGCGACCACGCATGTAGGCCAGCGGGGCGACCTCGATGACCTGGCGCTCGATCAGCTTGGCGACGTATTCGAAGCCCAGCATTTCATACAGCGCGTCGTAGAGCGGGCGCAGGTAGGGATCGATCTTCTGGGTCAGGTCGCCGGGCAGGAAGCCGAGTTTTTCCCCGGCTTCGACCGCCGGGCGCACCAGCAGGATGCGCCGTACCTGTTCGCGCTCCAGCGCGTCGACGGCGCAGGCCACGGCCAGGTAGGTCTTGCCGGTACCGGCCGGGCCGATGCCGAAATTGATGTCGTTACCCAGGATTTCCTTCACGTAGCGCTGCTGGTTCAGGCCGCGCGGGCGGATCATGCCCTTCTTCGTGCGCAGGGCGACGGCCGGTTCCGAAGGCGCGGGGTTGTCCAGCTCTTCGACCGCCGACTCCTGGAGGAACAGGTGCACGGTGTCTGGCGACAACTCGCTCCCCTTGGTTTCCCGGTAGAGGCGGCGCAGCAGGTTTTCCGCGGAGGTGGTGTGCTTGGGTTCGCCGATCAGCTCGAATTGGTTTCCGCGGTTGCGGATCTCGATGGCCAGGCGCTGTTCGATCAAGCGCAGGTGCTCGTCGAATTGCCCGCACAGATTGGCGAAGCGGCGAGCCTCAAAGGGCTCGAGAATGAAACGATGAGGTTCGATGGGTGCGTTCAAGGTCGTTTTTAGCCGCCCAGGGGCAATTGAGATGAAACCAAGGATAGCGCCAGTAGGCTGGGTGCGAAAGCTCTTAAACAGGGCAATTCCATTCCTGCGACCGACGTGAACCTGTGGGGAGCAATCTGTGGGAGCGGGCTTGCTCGCGAAGGCGGTGGTTCAGGCCACTCAGTGTTGAGCGCGAAACCGCTTTCGCGAGCAAGCCCGCTCCCACAAGGCAATGATGTAGTTATTGGACCAGCGAGCCGCGCAGGGAGTGCGGTTGCGCGGCGTCGATGTGCACGTCGGCGAACTGGCCGATCAGGGCTGGGGTGTCGCAACGGAAGTTGACGATGCGGTTGTTTTCCGTGCGTCCCTGCAATTCGCCGGGGTCTTTCTTCGAGTAATCGGTCACCAGGATCCGCTGGATGGAGCCGACCATTTGTCGGCTGATCTCGAAACCTTGCTGGTTCAGGCGGTGTTGCAGGGCGTTGAGCCGTTCTTTTTTCAACTCTTCGGGGGTGTCGTCCGCCAGGTCGGCCGCCGGCGTGCCGGGGCGCTGGCTGTAGACGAAGGAATAGGAGAAGTCGAAGCCGACGTCTTCGATCAGCTTCATGGTCTGCTGGAAGTCCTTCTCGGTTTCGCCAGGGAAGCCGACGATGAAGTCCGAGCTGATGCAGATGCCCGGCACGGCGGCCCGCAACTTGCGCAGCTTGGATTTGTACTCCAGGGCCGTGTGGTTGCGTTTCATGGCGGCGAGGATCCGGTCGGAACCCGATTGCACCGGCAGGTGCAGGTGTTTGACCAGCTCCGGGACCTCGGCGTGGGCCTGGATCAGGCTGTCCGAGAACTCCAGCGGGTGCGAGGTGGTGTAGCGGATGCGGTCGATGCCGTCCACCGCCGCCACGACGCGGATCAGCTCGGCGAGATCCGCCAGGCGGCCATCGTGGGTCAGGCCGCGATAGCCGTTGACGTTCTGGCCCAGCAGCGTCACTTCGCGCACGCCGTTTTCCGCCAGGTGGATGATCTCGGCGATCACGTCGTCGAACGGCCGGCTGACCTCTTCGCCGCGGGTGTAGGGCACGACGCAGAAGGTGCAGTATTTGCTGCAACCTTCCATCACCGAGACATAGGCGCTCGGGCCGTCGATGCGTGGTTCGGGCAGGTGGTCGAACTTTTCGATCTCCGGGAACGAAACGTCCACCTGGGGCAGCCTGGTCACACGCGCGGCGTCGATCATCTCGGGCAGGCGGTGCAAGGTCTGCGGGCCGAAGACCACGTCCACGTACGGCGCGCGGTCGCGGATGGCGGCGCCTTCCTGGCTGGCCACGCAGCCGCCCACGGCGATGACCATGTCCGGGTTGGCCAGCTTCAGCTCGCGCCAGCGGCCGAGCTGGGAGTACACCCGGTCCTGGGCACGTTCGCGGATCGAGCAGGTGTTGAGCAGGATCACGTCCGCGTCTTCGGCGCGGGCAGTGACTTCCAGGGCCTGGTGGTCGCCCAGCAGATCGACCATGCGCGAGCTGTCGTACTCGTTCATCTGGCAACCGTGGGTTTCGATGTAAAGCTTCTTGGCCATGGACGGGTCATCACGTGATTCAAAGAACCGCGCATTATAGGGAACAAGTCAGCGGGTTCCTACCGCTGCCGGAGCAGTGGCTATGCTATAGTTTGCGCCCTCATTTTTACCCGCCGATGTGTTTCGCCAGCCATGACCAAACGTGAAGCTCCAATCTACAAGGTGATTTTCCTCAACCAGGGCCAGGTGTTCGAAATGTACGCCAAGCAGATCTACCAGAGCGATCTGTGGGGCTTCCTGGAAGTGGAAGAGTTCGTCTTTGGGGAGCGCACGCAAGTGGTCGTCGACCCGAGCGAGGAAAAGCTCAAGGCTCAGTTCGAGGGCGTGGTACGCAGTTTCGTGCCCATGCACTCGATCGTGCGCATCGACGAAGTCGAACGCCTGGGCACGCCGAAAATCAGCGAAGCCCGCGCTGGGGTGGGCAATGTGATGCCGTTTCCGATGCCGATGCCTGAGAAGTAACGGCTAGACAGTTGCACACAGTCCCTGTGGCGAGGGGATTTATCCCCGCTGGGGCGCGAAGCGGCCCTAAAACCTGACAGCTCGGTATTAGAGGTTGACTGAGTTGACTGCTTTTGGGGCTGCTGCGCAGCCCAGCGGGGATAAATCCCCTCGCCACAAGGGGCCATGGTGGTTTCAGGGCAGCGGCGAAAAAGGCGTACGCCCATCGGCGTTCTGCAGTTCCATCAGGTACTTGCGAAAGATCTGCCCGAGCACCTGGGTGGCCACTTCCAACTCGTCGCGGGGCATTTGCTCGGCGACTTCGTCGGCGGTGTCCAGGGCGTCTTCGGCGCCGTTGACCGCCGCCATCTTCAGGACGATGTAGGCCTGGACATTGTTGGCGGGTACGCCTTCACCATGAAAGAACATGCCGCCCAGCTTGAATTGCGCCTGGGCATGGCCTTGTAGCGAGGCTTTTTCGAAATAGTCGAGGGCTTGCTTGAGGTCGCGCGGCGCAGCCTTGCCTTCGTAGTAGAACTCGCCCAACTCGTACTGTGCCTGCGCATCGCCTGCATCCGCCGCTTTTTGACAGGCGTCGAGGGCCGGTGCGAGATCTTGTGGCTGGGTGTTGAGCGTGCAACGGCCCAGCGCCGGGATCAACAACGAGTTGCCGCCTGCCTGTGCATTCGCCAGCAGGGGCTGAAGGAGCAACAGGCAGCCCAAGGCAAGGGTGCGGCCGGTGCGGTTCATGGGAATCGACTTACCTCTGAGGGGCGCGCGGACCCTCCGGGGGATCCAATAAGCGCGCATTATGAAATAAGCGGGGCCATCCTTACAAAGTCTTTACTCGTTTTTCTGCTGCGAGGGAATGCCAACGGCTGCTTCGCGGCGAAATCCGTAGGAAAAGGATAGGAGGTTGTCGGCAATCACTGACGCCGGCATCAGCCAGCGTCAGTTATCCACAGGCTTATTTCAAGGCTGCGAACGCTCGCTCGGCTGCGTCGAGGGTGATTTTCAGCTCCGCCTCGCCATGGGCGATGGAGGTGAAGCCGGCTTCGAACGCGCTCGGCGCCAGGTATACGCCGCCTTCGAGCATCAGGTGGAAGAAACGCTTGAAGCGATCGGCGTCGCTGGCCATGACGTCTTCGAAGGTGACGATGTCATCGGCACCGCTGAAGTACAGGCCGAACATGCCGCCGGCCTGGGTGGTGACGAACGGGATGCCGGCCGCGTCGGCGCGAACCTGCAAGCCGTCGAGCAGGCGCGTGGTGTAGTCGGTCAGCTCGGCATGGAAGCCCGGGCGACTGATCAGGCGCAAGGTGGTCAGGCCAGCGGCCATGGCCAGTGGGTTGCCCGACAGCGTACCGGCCTGGTAGACCGGGCCCAGTGGGGCGATGCATTCCATGATGGCGCGCTTGCCGCCGAAGCAGCCCACCGGCATGCCGCCGCCGATGATCTTGCCGAAGGTGCTCAGGTCCGGCGTCACGCCATAGTGGGCCTGGGCGCCGCCGAGGGCCACGCGAAAACCGGTCATCACTTCGTCGAAGATCAGCACCACGCCATGCTGGTCGCAGAGGCGACGCAGGCCTTCGAGGAAGCCCGGTGCCGGTGGTACGCAGTTCATGTTGCCGGCCACCGGCTCGACGATGATGCAGGCCACTTCCTGGCCGACGTCGGCGAGCATCTTCTCGACTTCTTCGAGGTCGTTGAACGGCAGGGTCAGGGTGTGCTTGGCAAACGCCGCTGGCACGCCGGCCGAGCTCGGGACGCCTTGGGTCAGGGCTCCGGAACCGGCCTTGACCAGCAAGCTGTCGGAGTGGCCGTGGTAGCACCCTTCGAATTTGATGATGCTGTCGCGACCGGTGAACCCGCGTGCCAGGCGGATCGCGCTCATGGTCGCCTCGGTGCCGGAACTGACCATGCGCACCATCTCCATCGACGGCACGATCGAGCAGACCAAGTCGGCCATTTCGGTTTCCATCGCGGTGGGGGCGCCATAGGACAGGCCGTGGACCAGTTGCTGGCGCACGGCGTCGAGCACCTCCGGATGGCTGTGGCCGAGGATCATCGGACCCCACGAACCGACGTAGTCGACATAGCGCTTGTCGTCTTCGTCGGTCACATACGCGCCTTCGGCGTGCTTGAAGAACAGCGGGGTGCCGCCGACGCTCTTGAACGCCCGGACGGGAGAGTTCACGCCACCGGGAATGTGTTTCTGGGCATTGGCAAACAGGGTTTCGGAACGGGACATGGTTGGGCTCTCGAAATCGAAAAAAAAGATTATTGGGGCTGCAGCAGGGCGTTGAAGGCGCGGGCGCGGCGCGTCACTTCTGCGCTGCTGTCGGCGCCGAACAGGCCATGGACCACGGCCAGCAGGTCGACACCGTGGGCCACCAGCGGGGCGGCGTTGTCCAGGGTGATGCCGCCGATGGCGCAGACCGGAACGTGCAGCCTGGCATGGGCTTGTGCGAGTAACTCAAGCGGTGCGCCGGGGGCGCCGGGCTTGGTGGTGGAGCTGAAGAAGCGCCCGAATGCCACATAGCTGGCGCCTTCGGCGGCGGCCTGCTCGGCCAGCTCCAGGCTGGCGTGGCAGGTGGAGCCGATGATCGCCTTGCTTCCCAGCAGCGCCCGCACCGGGGCCAGCGGGCCGTCGGTCTGCCCCAGGTGCACGCCGACGCCCAGGCGCGCGGCCAGTTCGGCGTCGTCGTTGATGATCAACTGGGTGTTGTAGCGCTCGCACAGGTTGCGCAGGGCTTCGGCTTCGCGCAGGCGACGGGCCTCGTCGCTGCTCTTGTCGCGGTATTGCAGCAGGGCGACGCCACCTTCCAGCGCGGCCTCGACATACGCGAGGAATTTGCCGGCCAGCAGTTGGCCGTCGGTGATGGCGTAAAGGCCACGTAATTTCATTCCACAGGCCTCCGGAGCTAGGAGCAGAAATCCAGCGGCAGGCGACGCGGCACGAACTGGCCTTGGCCCAGCCGTTCGGCATCGCGCAGGGTGCGCCAGGTGTAATCCAGTGCGGTCTTGACGGCGCTGGCGAGCTGTTCGCCCTGGGCCAGGCGGCCGGCCAGGGCGCTGGCGAGGGTGCAGCCGGAACCGTGATAGCTGCCGGGCAGGCGCTGGCAGGTAAAGGTTTCGCGGTGGCCATCGCGGCTGTACAGGCGATTATGGACTTCATGTTCATCGCCGTGGCCACCGGTGATCAACAGGTGCTTGACGAAAGGCAGCAGTTTTTCGGCGCATTCATCGGCGCTGCCCTCGGGCAGTTCGGCGAGGATGCGTGCTTCCGGCAGGTTGGGCGTGGCGATGATCGCCAAGGGCAAGAGGCGTTCGCGCATGGCGTAGCCGACCTCGTCCTTGCCCAGCCGCCCGCCACCGCCGGCGCGCAGCACCGGGTCGCAAACCATGGGCAGGTGCGGGTGCGCCTGGAGCAGTTCGACCACGGTGTCGACCATTTCCAGTGAACCAAGCATGCCCAACTTGACCGCCGCCACCGTCGAATCGTTGAGCACGGCATTGGCTTGCGCCAACACCCAGGCCCGATCGAGCACGCGGAAATCACTGACGTTGACCGTGTCTTGCACGGTCAACGCGGTCACCGCCGGAGCGGCATGACAGCCCTGGGCGAGCAGGGCTTCGATATCTGCCTGCAAGCCGGCGCCACCACTGGGGTCGTGGCCGGAGAGACAGAGGACAACGGGGCGAGAGCTGTAGATATTCATGGTGCGCGAGCTTACCACCAAACCCTTCGATCGGCGCGCACCTGTGACGAGGCCCCGAGGCTTATCCGGTAATCTGACCGAAGCAACAGCTCTATCTCAATGCTTTCCCCTGGAACGCCCGTTCTAGAGCCTTCTGTGGGAAAAATTTCAATGGTGCAAATTGGCCATCAGCGGCTATGCTAGTGATGGATCCAACTCATAACAGGTAATGCCGGTTTTACGTCTACTCAGGGAATGGGGGACTTCCTGACTCAACCGGACAGGCCATGCTGGGGCTTAAATGCGCTATTTGTTGATGTTGTTACTGTGCTTGTCCCCCTTGGCAAGTGCCCTCGAATTCGATGAGTTCACCCAAAACCTGCCCCTGGGCCAAGCCCTGCAAGTGTTCGAGGACGCGAGCGGCAATGCCAGCCTCGATGACGTCCTGGCCCAGGCCGCGGCCGGCGGCTTCAAGCCCCATGACAAAGCTACGCTGAACGCCGGTTATTCGCGTTCGGCGTTCTGGTTGAAAGTCGACCTGCAGTACCGCCCCGCGAACCCGGACGCCCAGCGCACCTGGCTGCTGGAGTTGGCGTATCCGCCGCTGGACCATCTCGACCTGTACCTGCCCGATGCTGCCGGGGTGTATCAGTTGGTGCGCCGCACCGGCGACGCGCTGCCTTTCGCGAGTCGTGAAATCCGCCAGAACAACTACCTGTTCAGCATCGATTTCAAGCCCGAACAGCAGCGCACCGTCTACCTGCGCCTGCAAAGCCAGGGGTCGATCCAGGCACCGCTGACGTTGTGGTCGAGCACTGCCTACCTGGAGCAGCAGCCGGTGCGCCTGTACGTGCTGGGGATCATTTATGGCGTGCTGTTGGGGATGCTGGTCTACAACCTGTTCATCTACTTGAGCGTGCGGGACACCAGCTACCTCTATTACATCGTTTACATCGCTTCGTTCGGTCTCTACCAGTTGTCGGTCAACGGCGCGGCCGTGGAGTATTTCTGGCCGGACGACCCCTGGTGGGCCAACGCTGCGACGCCCTTCTTCATCGGCTGCGCAGGCCTGTTTGGCAGCCAGTTCGCCCGCAGCTTCCTGCAAACCGCCCAACATAGCCGCTGGCTCGATCGGCTGCTGTTGGCCCTGATCGCCTACAGCGCCGTGGTGGTCGGCCTGTCGTTGATGACCAGCTATGCCCTGGCGTTGCGCCTGGCAACGGCACTGGCGCTGGTCTTCACCGTGGTGATCTTCGCCGCCGGGCTGTTTGCCTGGTGGCGTGGCTTGCGGGTGGCGCGGTATTTCATCATTGCCTGGTCGGCGTTTCTGCTGGGCGGCGTCGTCAATACGCTGATGGTGCTCGGCTACCTGCCAAACGTGTTCCTGACCATGTACGCCAGCCAGATCGGTTCGGCCATCGAAGTGGCGCTGCTGTCCCTGGCCCTGGCCGACCGTATCAATGCCATGCGCGAGCAGCAGGCTCAGATCCTGCTCGACGCCGGGCAAAAACTGGAAGTGCTCAACCAGCAACTGGCCCAGGGCAACAAGCTCAAGGATGAATTCCTCGCGACCCTGACCCATGAACTGCGCACGCCAATGAATGGGGTGATCGGTTCGTTGGAGTTGATGGAAACCGTCGAGATGGACGAGGAGATGACCCAGTATCAGCAGACCGCCGCCGGTTCGGCGCGGGACATGATGCGCATGGTCAACGGCATCCTCACGCTCACCGAGCTGCAGGCTGGCAAGCTCAAGGCCTGTCCGGTTCCGTTCAGCTTGCGTGAGGTGATCGCGGCATTGGAGGTGCAGTTCGGGGCCAATGCGGCGGCCAAGGGGCTGGATTTCAAGGTGGACGTGGCCCCGAGCCTGCCGGATCGGCTGCTGGGCGACCGTTGCAAGCTGGCCCAGTGCCTGGAGTGCCTTCTGGACAACGCCATCAAGTTCACCCGGGTCGGTGGCCTGGCGTTGCGCGTCAGCGGCCGGTCGACGCAGCTCGATGGGCTGGTGTTGTCGTTCGCGGTGATCGACACCGGTATCGGCTTTACCGACCTGGGTGAAGCGACCCTGTACCAGCGATTCTTCCAACTGGACGGCTCGATGACCCGCGAATACGGCGGCCTCGGCGTGGGCCTGGCCATCTGCCGGCAACTGGTGGAGTTGCTCGGCGGGCGCCTGACCCACACCTCGGAGCCGGGTCGCGGCAGTCGTTTCCAGTTGGACGTCGAATTTGATGTCGCCTTGCCCGCGCCTGATCCGTCATCGCTCGCGTTCGGCGAACGCCAGGGCGCGCGCTTGCCCCAGGACTGCACGGTGCTGCTGGCAGACGACAACAGCATCGATCAGTTGGTGATGCGCGGCATGCTGCTCAAGCTGGGTTACCGAGTGCGAACGGCCGACAGCGGCCGCGCGGCGCTGGAACTGTTGCAGGGCGAGAGTTTTGATGCCGTGTTGCTTGATTGCCAGTCGCCACCTTTCGACGGCGTGTCGGTCTGCTGCCAGATTCGCACGCTGCCCGGTTGCGAGGAGTTGCCGGTACTGGTGGTCAGCCCGAACCTGGGGCATGAGCGCTGCCCGTCGGGCGCCCTGGTGGATTACCTGGGCAAACCGGTGAAATTCGAGGCGCTGCAGGCCATGCTCCAGCGGCGGGTGCTGTGTCCGAAGCAGGGTGAACGCGCCGACATTTAGGCGCATATGACACTTTGTTCGGCCGGGAGGCGGTGCTTAACTGAACCTCTGCTGGCTGACCAAGGAGCCCCGTCATGAACCTGCACCAGTTCGCCGAAACCCACGACGTCACCAACCAGCCACCGTCCCTGGATGGCGCCAACCTGTATCGCATCGACCTGCCGCTGCAGCAGTGGGCCCTGCGTTTTGGGGCGGGCTGGGCGCAGGCGCGGATCGATGCGTACGGGGCGCTGGCCGGCGGGCCGCTGATGGAGGCAGGGTTCCTGGCCAACCAGAATAAACCGGTCTTTGCCAGCCATGACCGCTACGGCCACCGGATCGACCTGGTGGAGTTTCATCCGGCCTATCACCAGTTAATGCGCACAGCCGTCGAGCATGGCCTGCCCAGTTTGCCTTGGGCCCATCCGCAGCCTGGCGCCCACGTGGCCCGTGCGGCGATGACCTATTTGCACAGCCAGGCCGAGGCCGGTACCGGCTGCCCCCTGACCATGACGTTCGCCAGTGTCCCGGCGCTGCGCTTGCAGCCTGACCTGGCCGAGCGCTGGCTGCCGAAGGTGCTCGCCACCGAGTACGACCCGCGCAACGTCGGCATGGCCCACAAGGCTGGGGTCACCCTCGGCATGGCAATGACCGAGAAACAGGGCGGCACCGACGTTCGGGCCAACACCACCAAGGCTTTCCCGGTGGGCCCCAGCGGCCCCGGCCAGGCCTATGAGCTGGTGGGTCACAAGTGGTTCTGTTCGGCGCCGATGTGCGACGCCTTCCTGACCCTGGCCCAGACCGACAAGGGCCTGACCTGCTTTTTGCTGCCACGCCATCGCCCGGATGACACCCGTAACCAGTTCTACATCCAGCGCCTGAAGAACAAACTGGGCAACTGTTCCAATGCTTCCAGCGAAGTGGAGTTCCGCGGGGCGTTGGCCTGGATGATCGGCGAGGAAGGGCGCGGTGTGCCGACGATCATCGAGATGGTCGCCATGACTCGTTTCGATTGCATGGTTGGCTCCAGCGCCCTGATGCGCCAGGCGCTGACCCAGGCCAGCCATCACTGCGCGCATCGCAAGGTCGGTGGCAAGCTGTTGAGCGAGCAGCCACTGATGCAGAACGTACTGGCCGACCTGGCGCTGGAAAGCGAGGCCGCGCTGGCCTTGAGCCTGCGCATGGGCCGGGCGCTGGACCACTTGAGCGACGACCACGAGGCCCGGTTCGCCCGGCTGGTGACGGCGGTGGGCAAGTACTGGATCTGCAAGCGCGCTCCGGCGATGATCAACGAGGCCGCCGAGTGCATGGGCGGCGCCGGTTACGTCGAGGACAGCATCCTGCCGCGCCTCTACCGGGAGGCGCCGGTCAACTCGACGTGGGAAGGTTCCGGCAACGTGCAGTGCCTCGACGTGCTGCGAGCGTTGTCGAAGGAGCCGGGCGTGTTGGAGGTGCTGTTCAACGAACTGGGTGACGGACACGGCGACCGGCGCCTGGCGGACCATATCGGTCGGTTGCAGGCGGCGTTTAAGGACACCGACGACATTCAGTACCGCGCCCGGCAATTGACCGAAGACATCGCCGTCGGCCTGCAAGCCAGGCTGTTGCTCGAAGCGGGCAACAGCGACGTCAGCGATGCCTTCATCGCCAGCCGCCTGGGTGCCGCGGGCCGTGCCTACGGCACCTTGCCTCGGGGCTTGAATGTCGAAGCGATCGTGACGCGCTCCACCCCGCATGGCTTTTAGACACAACGCTTAACCCTGTGGGAGCGGGCTTGCTCGCGAAGACGGTGTGTCAGACAACATCGATACTGAATGTGCCGACGCTTTCGCGAGCAAGCCCGCTCCCACAGAGGGCGCAGTGATGCTCGGTCATTACGCCACTGTTCCCGTCGGGCGGCGATGCAGGCAAGATGAGGGCCTGCAAGTCAGAACACAGGAAGCTGATCGTGACCGAAGCGTTTATTGTCGTTCAAACCGCCGAACAAGCCGTGGATCGTCTGGCGGCCCTGCACGAGCGTGCGACCACCGCGCTGAACCAGGCGCTCATGCGTTATCTCAAGGACCGTATCGAGCCGGATGCCGAGCAACGTGCGCTGTTTCGCTACCCCGCCCTGCGCCTGACCTACCACTGCCACGGTGAAGTTCCGCAAACCACTCGCGCCTACGCCAAGGTCCAGCTGCCGGGCACCTACTGCGTGACCGTCACCCATCCGGCCGCGTTCCGTAAATACCTGCTGGAGCAACTGGTCCCGCTGATGCACGACTTCACCGTCACTGTCGAAGTGGGCGTCAGCGAGCAGAACATTCCTTATCCCTACGTGGTGGAGCAGGGCGACGAGCTGGCGGGCTCCGGCGTGACTGCCGCGGTGCTGGCGCGGGTGTTCCCCAGCACCGATCTGTCGGCCGCCACCGATGGCATCGCCGACGGCCTCTACGACTGGGAAAACACCGACCCGCTGCCCCTGGCGCTGTTCGATGCCGCCCGGGTGGACTTTTCCCTGCGTCGGCTGGTGCATTACACCGGCAGCGACTGGCGCCATGTACAGCCCTGGATCCTGCTGACCAACTATCACCGCTATGTCGACCAGTTCATCGTCCATGGCCTTGAGCAACTGCGCAGCGACCCGCGTTTCGTGCGCATGGTGTTGCCGGGCAACGTGATCATCGACAAGCACATGGACCACAGCGAAGCCTCGGCCATCGCCGCCGGGGTGGTCTGGCACCGTTACCAGATGCCCGCCTATCACCTGCAGGCCAGCGATGGCCACGGCGTCACGCTGGTGAACATCGGCGTCGGCCCGTCCAATGCCAAGAACATCACCGACCACCTGGCGGTGCTGCGCCCGCATTGCTGGCTGATGATCGGCCACTGTGGCGGGTTGCGGCAGTCCCAGACCATCGGTGACTACGTGCTGGCCCACGCCTACATGCGCCGTGATGGCATCCTCGACCGAGTGGTGCCGCCGAATATCCCGATCCCGGCCCTGGCGGAGGTGCAACTGGCGCTCCAGCAGGCCGCGGCGAACATCACCGGGGAAAAGGGCGACGAGCTGAAGAAGCGCCTGCGCACAGGCACCGTGCTGACCTACGACGACCGCAACTGGGAACTGCGCTGGGCCCAGGAACGGCCCTTGATCAACCTGTCTCGTGCCGTGGCGGTGGACATGGAAAGCGGCACCATCGCCGCCCAGGGCTATCGTCTGCGGGTGCCGTACGGCACATTGTTGTGCGTTTCGGACAAGCCGCTGCACAGTGAGATCAAGCTGCCGGGGTCGGCCAACGCGTTCTACGAGCGAGCGGTCAACCAGCACTTGAAGATCGGCATCGCGGCGCTGGACCTGCTGCGCACCGAACTCAATTCGCTGCATTCGCGCAAGCTGCGCAGCTTCGACGAGCCGCCGTTCCGCTGATTCGACGGTGGTCATTTGACGGTCGGGCCACTAGCATGGGTGGCCCTGACTGTTAGATGTTGTATTCGCCATGCCCCGTCCGCCCCGTCCCGCTTCCCGTCGCCCTGGCGCGAAGCCTCAAGCCAATGCCCCGCGTCGTGTCGCCAAGGCACCGCCGGCCGAGCCGAAGCTGATCCTGTTCAACAAACCCTTCGACGTGCTGACGCAATTCAGCGACGGTGAAGGGCGGGCGACGCTCAAGGACTTTATCGACGTGCCTGGTATCTACCCGGCCGGGCGGCTGGATCGCGACAGCGAAGGGTTGCTGTTGTTGACCAACGATGGGCAACTGCAGGCGCGCATCGCCGACCCCCGGCATAAGCTGGCCAAGACCTATTGGGTGCAAGTAGAGGGTGAGCCGAGCGCCGAGCAATTGCAGCGTTTGCGCGAGGGGGTGGAGCTGAACGACGGCATGACCTTGCCGGCCGAGGCTCGTCAGTTGGATGAGCCGGCGTTGTGGCCGCGCAACCCGCCGGTGCGTTTTCGCCTCAGCGTGCCCACGAGCTGGCTGGAGCTGGTGATCCGTGAAGGGCGCAATCGCCAGGTGCGCCGCATGACGGCGGCGGTCGGCTTGCCGACCCTGCGGCTGGTGCGGGTCAGGATCGGTGACTGGACCCTCGAAGGGCTCGATCAGGGCCAGTGGAAGGAAGTGCCGGCGCGCTTATAACGCCCCGGTTTCGATCAGGCCGATCACCACGCTCTTGATGACGAACGCCGCGACGCCCAGACCCAGCACGAAAAACAGGATGAACGAGCCGAAACGCCCGGCCTTGGATTTTTTCGCCAGGTCCCAGACGATGAAACCCATGAAAATGATCAGGATGCTGACCAGGCCGGTCATCATCCACTCTTCGAAAACAGCAGGATCCATCAGGACACTCCGGCGTAAGCGGGGTTGAAAAGTCGCGGCGAGTATAAGGCATGAGGCGCGGGCGCGGGATTGGCCTGCGGCGGTGTGTCGCAGCTATCCATCGGCTGACGCGTTGTGGCGAGGGAGCAAGCTCCCCCGCCACAACAGCGGTCAGCTGCGCAGGTGAGTCAACGGCAGCTCGGTGCTGTTGAGTACCTGGTTCAGCACGAAGCTTGACCGCACGCTGGTGACGCCATCGATCCGGGTCAGGTGCCCCAGCAGCAGTTTCTGGTAGTGGTCCATGTCCGGCACCACCACCTTGAGCTGGTAGTCTGCGTCCATGCCGGTCACCAGGCTGCATTCCAGCACCTGGGGCAGGTTGCGGATCGCCGCTTCGAAGTTTTCGAAACGTTCGGGGGTGTGACGATCCATGCCGATCAGCACATAGGCCGTCAGGCTCAGGCCGAGCATCTTGCGGTCGAGCAGGGCGACCTGGCGGGTGATGTAGCCGTCGTCTTCCAATTGCTTGACCCGCCGCGAGCAGGGCGAGGGCGACAGGCCGATGCGCTCGGCCAGTTCCTGATTGGAGATGCGTGCATCGCGCTGCAATTCCGCCAGAATACTCAGGTCGTATCGGTCGAGTTTGCTCATCGGTCGGGCCTTTATCTGGATAATTGCGGAATATTATCTATCCAGGGCTAAAAATTGCGCAAGCCATGTTTATTTGAGCAATATTCGCAATCATCTGTCGGCGCCCCAGGCCTATCCTTATCACCAAGATCACTGCTCGGACAAACAGTCCAGTGCAGCCCGCCCAATCCGGCCGGCTGCGGTCGCAGCACCCACCGGTGACTGGCAGACCCCCGAGCTGCACACTGTCCAGAAGACGGCGTGAGGTGAGCCGACGTCAAAAGCGTCGAGCACGGACTAGATTCTCAAGGGGAGGCCGACGGGCCTCCCTTTTTTATTGAGCGCAGATTCTGTTTTGGCTAGGGGGCGTCATAGCCGCAGGAGCGCAGGCGCTGGCGGGTCAGGCGTTTGTCCGGGTAATCGGCACCCCAATTGAGGTGCTGGTCATAGCGGGATTTGACGTGGGCGCAGGCGGCTTTGATTTTTTCCTCAGCCTCGGCCAGGGCGGCATCGGACAGACGATTGATTTTCAGGCTCTGGAAGAATGGCAGGATAAAGGCCTGATCCAGGTCATAGCCCTTGGTGCCTTCGGCCAAGCGTTGGCCGGCGCTGACCGAGAACGGCTGTTTCAGGCCGCTCTGGTTTTCCCAGCACCAGTAGGTGACGTCCTCTTCCCAGGTATCCGTCGGGCTGTGCCATATGTCGTAGAAGCGCAGGCATCGCATGCCTTGCCGGGTGACCCACTCGATCTCTTCGGGGCGTGCCTTGCTTGGGGTGAGGTCCATCAGGGCGAGTTTGTTTTGCAGGAACTGTTCAGGAGCATAGAGCGCTCCTTCGTCCTTGCCATCGAGCAGGCCTTCGACGGTGATCCAGCGCGATGAGGCCAGCACGACGAGGTCGTTGGAGCGATAGCTGCCGCTGGCACTCGCCGACTGAATGTCGCGGACCTTGTCATAGTTGAAGCCGCTTTTGACCGTGCCGCACGGCGTGTGCCGCAATGGCCCTGGCAAGTCATAGGAGAAGCGTGGGCTCAAGGTGACCCTTTGCTCCCCGACTTCACACAGCATCCGGCTTAGCCGCCGATCATCTTCATGCACCAGCGGTGTGCGCCCGCAGCCCCACAAGGCCGTGAGTAACAGCGCCAAAGCAACAAACCTAATCTCCAACACGAAGGCCTGTATGACGGGGGCTCGTTCTCGTGCGGATGAAACTGACATACCTTCACTCCCTTGATAGTTCGCTGCGGCGGACGCCGGCTGGCGCTTTCGGCGAATAGAACCGTTCCTGTCGTCGACGAAATCGGCGGGTATCTTAAACCCCGGGGGCAGAGCGGCAAATGCCTGCTAAATAAAGCCTGTGGCTGATAACCTGTCGCAGAACCGGCCTGGGGTTTCCCAGTCTTATCATCAGGCCCTGAACCGTCGTGAGGAATAACATGAAGTCGCGCATCTGGCGTTTGGCAGGTGTTGGTCTGTTGTGGGCAAGTGTCAGTGCGCAGGGAATGGCCGATGATCAGCAAAACCGCGGAGGCCCGGACGGCGGCCGCGGCTACGATCCGCGCGGCGGCAACGACCAGGGCCACATTGAGCAACCCCGGCCCCGGAACAACGAGATCATCCGAGGCGACAACAGCCGGCAGTTCGAGCCGGGTGCCCAGCGCCAGGGCGGCCCCTCCTATGATCGAGGGCCCCGTGACCCCAATGGCTACGGCCGGCCGCCGTCGCCGCCGGGCAATAACTTACCGATCCAGGGGCGACCCGACAGCGTGAACCAGACCCGTGAACCGCAACCGGGGTATTACCGCGATATCCCGCGTCGCGGCGATGGCTATCCCAACGGCGGGCCACGTCCAAGCCATGACAACCGCCCTGAACAGCATTGGCCCGGTCGCCCGGACGGGCACGGCAATGGCTGGGGCCCAGGCCCGCAATATCGCCCGGGGTACGTGATCGACCGTTTCCCGGATCGCAACTACCGCGTGCCCTATCGCGGCCAGGATTACTTCTATTCGGGCGGCTATTGGTACCGTCCCCAGGGGCCACGCTACATCGTGGTCGAGCCGCCACGGGGCATCCGTACCCGTTACCTGCCTGACTACGCCAGGGAAGTGTGGATCGGCAGTTCGCTGTTCTTTCTCGCCGCTGGCGCCTATTACGTCTATGAGGCCAACACCCGGGATTACGTCGTGGTCGAGCCGCCGGTGGCCAACCCGCAGCCTCAACCCCAGGGCAACAGCTACGACGTGGTGGCGTATCCGGCCAACGGCCAGTCACCCGAGCAGGTCAACCAGGACGGCTACGACTGTTATCGCTGGGCGGTGCAGCAGAGTGGTTTCGACCCGCGCAACTACACCTATCCACCAGCGCCGGAGGTAGTGCAGACCTACCGGCAGGCCCAAGGCAGTTGCCTGAGCAGCCGTGGTTACCAGGTGAGTTACTGAAGCGTCAGCGCCCTTTGTGGCGAGGGAGTGTGCTCCCTCGCCACAGGCGGCGCATCAGGCCCTCGCGCCCTTGACCACTTCCGACGGGTCGGCGTGCACCAGCACTTCGGCCTTGGGGTAAGCGCGATGGATGGCGTCGGCGGCCTGGTCGCTGATTTCGTGGGCGATGGACAGGGTCAACTCGCCCGGCAGTTCCAGGTGCAACTGCACGAACCAGTGGTTGCCCGAGATCCGCGTGCGCAGGTCATGGGCGCCCAGCACGCCGGGTACGGCGCAGGCCAGCTCCAGCATGTGCTGGCTGACATCCGGCGGCAGTTCTTCATCCATCAGCACCGCAAAGCTTTCCCGGCCGATCTGGATGGCGCTCCACAAAATGTAGGCGGCAATGCCCAGGCCGAACCAGGCGTCGAGTTGGTACCAGCCGAACCCGGCGAGCACCAGGGCGATCAGGATGCTGCCGTTGAGCAACAGGTCGGAGCGATAGTGTAGCGAGTCGGCACGCACGGCGTTGGAGCCGGTGGCGCGAATGACCCGATGTTGCAGCGCCAGCAGTGCCACGGTCAGCGCCAGGGAAAACACGATTACGCCAACGCTGAGCCAGGGCGCCTCCACCGGGACAGGCTGCTTCAGGCGCTCGATGGCCTGCAATGCGATCAATACGGCACTGCCGCCGATGAACAGCGCCTGGGCCATGCCGGCCAGGGATTCGGCCTTGCCGTGTCCGTAGCGATGGTCATCGTCGGCGGGGCGCAGGGCGTAATGCACCGCCAGCAGATTGAGCAGCGAGGTGACGCCGTCCAGTGCCGAATCGGTCAGGCCGGCGAGCATGCTCACCGAACCGCTCAGCCACCAGGCCAGCGCCTTGGCGATCACCAGGATCAGCGCCACGGCCACCGAGGCACGGGTGGCCAGGCGCAGCAGGCGCGCGTGTTCAGTCGCCGTGGTCATGGCGCGATCGCTCCTTCAATGGCGCCCTTCATGCGGCGGGCTTGAGACCGAGCGCGGCCAGTTGCTGTGCGCTGCCCTTGTGCTGGATCAGTCGCGGGTCGTCCAGTGGGAAACTGCGGCCCAGTTCGCGTTCCAAGATCGCCTGCAACACGTGGTTATTGACTGTGCCATCGGGGTTGATGGCCGGCTTGAGTTTTTCTGGCTCGATCTGGACGCTTTTGCCCGGCTCGAAGTAAATGGCGCCGGTGGCGAAATCCACCGCGAACGCGATCAGGCCGGGAATGATGTAGAACAGCAGGCCGACGGCATCGAGCGCGGCAATCGCCGGGTCGATCTTGCCGTCGATCTGGCCACGGCGGTCGGGGTAGAAGATCGAGCCGCAGGCGCTGAGCTGGGTCAGCAGGGTGGCGACCAGGACGCCGCCGATCACGCGAAAGGGAATACGCATCACAATCTCCTGAGCAGATAAAGGCGTTGCTGGTTGGAGTCCAGACCACGCTAAACAGTTCGCCGTTATACTCGGCCCTCTGTTTTGGAGCCAGCATGATTTCTTTGCCGATCGATGAAGTTTTACCTGCCCTGCGCCAAGCCTTGGCGTCCCGCCATGAAGCCGTGCTCGAAGCGCCGCCCGGTGCCGGTAAAACCACCCGTGTTCCCTTGGCCTTGCTGGACGAGCCCTGGCTGGCCGGGCAGACCATCCTTATGCTCGAACCGCGGCGCCTGGCCGCCCGGGCAGCGGCCGAGCGCCTGGCCAGCGAGCTGGGGGAAAAGGTCGGTGAAACGGTCGGCTACCGGATCCGCCTGGACAGCAAGGTGGGGCCCAGGACCCGCATCGAAGTGGTCACCGAAGGCATCCTCACCCGGCGCTTGCAGGACGACCCGGCGTTGGAAGGCGTGGGGCTGCTGATTTTCGATGAGTTCCACGAACGCAGCCTCGACGCCGACCTGGCCCTGGCCTTGAGCCTCAATGGCCGGGAGCTGTTTCGCGACGACCAGCCGCTGAAGATCTTGCTGATGTCCGCCACCCTCGAAGGCGAGCGCCTGGCCGGGCTGCTGGGCGATGCGCCGATCCTGCGCAGCGAAGGGCGCATGTTCCCGGTCACGGTGCGTTGGGGGCGTCCGTTCCAGCCGGGCGAGTACATCGAGCCACGCCTGGTGCAGACCGTGCTGGAAGCGCTGCACGATGAAACCGGCAGCGTGCTGGTGTTCCTGCCCGGGCAAGCGGAGATCCGCCGGGTTCACCAGCAGTTGGCCGACGCCCTGGGCGAGGGCGGCAATGTCTTGCTGTGTCCCTTGCACGGTGAACTGGATCTTGCGGCCCAACGCGCCGCCATCGACCCCGCGCCGCCGGGCCAGCGCAAAGTGGTGCTGGCGACCAACATTGCCGAGACCAGCCTGACCATCAATGGCGTGCGGGTGGTGGTCGATGCCGGCCTGGCTCGCGTCCCGCGTTTCGATCCGGGCAGCGGCATGACCCGGCTCGACACCCAGCGCATCTCCCGCGCCAGCGCCACCCAGCGGGCCGGCCGGGCGGGGCGCCTGGAGCCGGGGGCGTGCTATCGGTTGTGGTCCGAAGACCAGCACGAACAATTGGCCGCCTACGCCAGCGCGGAGATTCTCTCGGCGGACCTGGCCGGGTTGGCCCTGCAACTGGGCCGCTGGGGCATGGCGCCGCAGCAACTGGTGTGGCTCGACAGCCCGCCGGCCGCGGCTTATGCCCAGGCCCAGGACCTGCTGCAACGACTGGGCGCGCTGGAGGGCGAACAATTGACCCGCCACGGCCAAGCCATGGCCGAACTGCCTGCCCACCCGCGTATCGCCCATTTGCTGCTGCGCGGCCAGGCGCTGGGGCTGGCGGACATGGCCTGCAACGTCGCCGCACTGTTGGGGGAGCGCGACATTCTCCGCGGCGCGGGCGCGGACTTGCACAGTCGCCTGGTGTTGCTCTCCGGCGAAGAACGGGCGACTCGCAGTGCCCAGGGCGGCGTGCAGCGGGCGCGGCAACTGGCCCGGCAATATCGCGGTTATTTACGGGGCAAGGCCGAACAAGCCGTCGCCGATCCTGATCACCCACGCTGGCTCGGCGCCTTGCTGGCGCTGGCCTATCCGGACCGCGTCGCGCAACAGCGGCGGCCCGGCGGCGCGGAATATCGTTTGGCCAACGGCCGCGCGGCACAGTTCGCCGAGGCCGACAGCCTGATGAAACACGCGTGGCTGGTGGTCGCCGACCTGGGCAGTCGCCAGGGCCAGCGCGAAGAACGGATCTACCTGGCGACGGATATTGACCCGGCGCTGTTTGACTCGGTGCTGGCCGAGCAGGTGCGCACCGTGGATCAACTGGACTGGGACGAGCGCGAAGGCGTGCTGCGTGCCGAGCGCCAGCGCAAGGTCGGCGAACTGGTGCTCAGTCGCGAGCCGCTGACCGGCCTGGACGAGGCGGCGCGCAGTCAGGCGTTGGTGAACCTGGTGCGGCGCAAGGGCCTGGAACTGTTGCCCTGGACCCCGGAACTGCGCCAGTGGCAGGCGCGGGTGGCGCTGTTGCGCCGGCTCGACCTGGAGGCCAAGGGCGAGAGCGAATGGCCGGACGTCAGCGACGGGGCATTGCTGGACAGCCTCGAAGACTGGCTGATGCCGTACCTGGGACGGGTGTCGCGCCTCAGTCATTTTGCCAACCTGGACCTCTCGAGTATCGTCCACAACCGGTTGCCCTGGCCGCTGCCGCAACGCTTGGATGAACTGGCACCGCACCATCTGAGCGTGCCTTCGGGGTCGTCGATCCGCCTGGACTACAGCGAGCACCCGCCGATCCTGGCGGTGCGCCTGCAGGAGCTGTTCGGCCTGGCGGACACCCCGCGCATCGCCGGTGGCCGCCAGGTCGTCAAGCTGCACCTGCTGTCACCGGCGCGCCGGCCGGTGCAGGTCACCCAGGATCTGGCGAACTTCTGGCGCAGCACCTACGCCGAGGTGAAGAAAGACCTCAAGGGCCGTTACCCCAAGCATTACTGGCCTGACGATCCGCTGGTGGCGGAGGCGACGGCGCGGGCCAAGCCGCGCAAGGCCTGACGATGCGTCGGCGTTGGATTCAAGCAGGCTTCGCGGCAGGCGGCTGGCTCAGGTGCCTTTCCACGATGTCTGCAATCAAGAGGCCTATTTTCTCGGAGAAGGTCACCGAGAGTTGGCCGTTGGTGTATTGGAGCCTGGCCGGGGCGAGCGATTCGTCGCTTTCGGTCACCCCTTTTGCCACCGCATAGCCGTTGATCGAGACCGTCAGGCGCACTCTCTTGACGGACAAGCCATCGCCAAAATCCTTTTGCAGGACGTCCGCCGGGACGGCTCCTGAAATCCTGGGGTCCGACAGCGGTGAACCGGCCTGCCTGTCGTAATGGTTGAAGAAGCGCTCGATGAGTACCCCGTCCGCCCGCTCGAAAGTGAATGTCAGGTTGTCGAACAGCCTCTGCGGGTCGAAGGCCTGGGTGCGCAGGCAGAACGTCAGGACCTTCAGGATGATCTGCGAGCCTTTGAAGAGAGGATCGCCGGCGGGCGGGTGAACGGTTTCGCAAAAATGCAGCCGGGTCAGGTACAGGCAATCGTCCTTGACGAGGATGTTCAGGTCGATTCTGGGCGGCATGGTTTTTATCCCGGCCGCTGCGATGCCATACCATTCGTAGAAGCCACCGAACCTGTCATGGATAGGGGTGTTGGGCCTGCGCCCGTTGTTGATGTCGGATTCGTAGTAGAGCATGTCGGAACACACGGACTCCGCCAGTTCTTCAGTCGGCGAAATGTGTGCCCAGTCCCAATGCTGGATGGACGTGAAGCGTTGGTCTTCGGTTTGAATCTTGCTTTTGAGGTGGTGCGTCCCAGAGCCGGCCAGGTAGCAGGTGCCAAAGTGCTCGGTGGTCACCGTGGCTTCGGGGCGGTGGACATAGGCGCGCCGGCCGCCTTGTCCATCCAGCAGCACGCCCAGCATGTGGAAGGCGCTCGCGGTCGCGCCCATGCTCATCAGGACCTGATCGATCATGGCCGCCTCAATCAGCGCGTCGGGTTGATAGCCGAGCTTGATCTCGATGGATTGTGATAACGCCACCCAGAATTCATAGGCCGACCGGCAATCCCCGGCAAAGGCGAGCATGCCGCTGTGGTTCGGCAGGAGGTAGGTTTTACGCCCCATGCGGGCGATATGGAACGGCCCGTCCTGGTCATGCCAGTCAGTCGGTATCAGCCCCAGCGAAGGCACCCAGACAGACATTGATTGGCGCTTGTCCGGCCCGTCGGCGCTGATCAGGCAATCGGCGATCAAGTGGGGGTCGTGCTCAGGGTTGATCAGCGCGATGACGGTCATGGTGAGTTCTCCAGGTGAGTCCGATCAGTGGGGCGTGCATTCCATGGGCGGCTGTCAGGGCTGGCGGAGTGGCTAGGGGGCGGTCGGCAACAGAAACCGTGCAATCACCGGCAGATGGTCCGATATCCGCAACGTGTCGTCCTGGCGTACCTGGGCTTCGACCCGCTTGATCCGCGGGCTGTAGAACAGGTAGTCGACGGTGCGGTCGGGGCCGTTGAGGCCCGGGTCGTTCGGGTAGTGGGTCAACCAGTGCTCGCGGTCGATGCCGCTGGCTTCGTTGTTGGTGGGGATCATCGGGTACTTGTCCCACAGCAGGTGCAGGGCGCTGTCGGCGGAGTAGGGCGTGCGCTGTTCTACCGGCAGGCGTCGGTACTGGCCGAGGGGCAGCAGGTTGAAATCGCCGCCGATCAGCCACGGCGTGCCGGACGATTCGAGTTTGTCCAAGGCCCTGGCCACGGCGGCCACTTGCCGGGGCAAGGTCTCGTCCGGTTCGGTGGCCCGTTCCAGGTGGGTGTTGAGTACTGCCAGGCGACCACCGTCCTTGAGCGCCAGGTAGCTCACCAGCAGGGCGTTCTTGGGTTGGAACTGGCGACTGATGAAGTTGGCATCGGCCACCGGCAGTTGCACCCGTTCGGCGTGGTCGATGCGATAGCGGCTCAGCGTCGCCAGTTGTCGACCGACACTGCCGAAGATATGCGGGTCGGGGATGAACTCGGCCTTCCAGTCGAAGGCGCTGGTGGCGCAGGGGTAGAGATCGGCCAGGCGTTCCTGCAACAGCTTGAGCTGATCCTGGTAGTCGCTGGCCTTGGCGCCATGGTCCAGTTCCTGGAGCAGGACGATGTCCGGTTGCTCGTCGCGAATGACCCGTGCCACTTCATCGAGGCTGAAGGCCATGTCTTCCAGGGTCGGGCTTTCGTCGTCGCCCTGGGCCAGGTCGTGCCAGAACACGTAGCGCTTGCCGGCCAGGAACTGCACGTTCCAGGTCATCACCTTCAAGGCCTGGCCGGGCATCAGTGGCGCTGCGTTGGCGGCGCAACTGACCGGCAGGGTTTCCCGGGGGTGTGGGCGCCAGGTCGAACCGTAGATCGCCAGGGCGGCCAGGCACAGGATCGACAGCAGGCCCAGCAGGGTATAGCGCAGTAGACGGGTCATGGCTCAGCTTATGGGCGAACGCAAAAGTGAGCCCGAGCATAACCGAGAGCGGTTCCCAAGCCCAAGCCCGGGACTTGCGCCGCGTGGCTCAGCGGTTCTCGGGCCTTGCTTCGAGCAGCATGAAGATGCGGAACAACACCACGCTGGTGAACAGTTGCAGGAAGCTGTGGACGCTGTCGATCAACAGGCTGATAACCGGGTTCAGGGGGCCCGGATACGCCGAGACACTGGCGCCCTTGAGCAACCACAGCGGCGCCATCACACAGAGAATGCAGGTCAGGATCCGCCAGAAATTGCCGCGGCTCATGGCCAGGCTTTCCTTCATGGCGGCCAGCGGCGTGAGGCCCCTGAGTACCAGCAGGTATTCGCTGAAGGCCAGGGTCACCATCAGCCACAGGCCCGGCAGGAAGTACAAGGTAATGCCCACCAGGATCAGCAGCGTGTTGAGGGCGGTCAACAAGGCAAAGCGTGGCCACAGGGTCAGTGCCGTGGCGAGCAGGTCGCGCGGGCGTGGCGTCTCGCCGCGGCTGCGGGCGTCGAGAAACAGAATCAGCGCGGCGGTGTAGAGCGGGTACACCAGCAGCCCGACGATCACGCTGTAGCCGGGAAAGCCTTCCGGGCCGACGGCGCTGTCCACGCCTTGCTGCAGCAGGGCCTCAAGTATGACCAAGGGCAGGCACAGCTGGGCGATCCGGCCCAGATGGCGCTTGGAGAAATACAAAGAGTCGCGCAGCACGTCAAACGGATTCATGGTCGCATCGCAGGTCTAAAAGCGGTCCGACACTTTAACCGATCAGGTGCCCGCACAAGCAAACGTAAACATCTGGTAAAGACCGTTGAAACCGTCCAGGCCAGCCCCATTACTGATGGGCACCGGTCGTGTGATCGGAATGGTTTTCTACCCGGCAATCTGATGAGGTCGCCATGAACAGCGAAGAACAAACCCTGATCGATGGACTGTTTTCACGGCTGCAACAGGCCGAAAAGGATTCAGCCCCGCGCGACGCCCAGGCCGAGGCGCGGATCAAGGAACACCTGGCGAGCCAGCCCGCCGCGGGCTATTTCATGGCCCAGGCGATTCTGGTGCAGGAGGCCGCGATCAAGCGTCTGGATGAGCAGAACCGGCAGCTCGCCCAGCAAGTCGAGCAATTGCAGGCCGAGCTGCAGCAGGCCCGGAGCCAGGCGTCGGCGCCGGCCGGCGGCGGGGGCTTTCTGTCGAGTATTTTCGGTGGCAGCAACCGGGACTCACGCCCTGCACCTGCTCCAAGCGCTCCGGTCTCCGGCGGCTGGCGTGAACCGGGGCGGCCTTCGTTCAATTCGGCCCCGCCCCAACAGGGCTTCAGCGCGCCGCCTTCGGGCTACGGCGCCCCGCAACAGCAGGCCCCGGCAGCCAGCAGTTTCCTCGGCGGTGCGCTGAAAACCGCTGCGGGCGTAGCCGGTGGCGTCATGCTGGCCCAAGGCATCAGCAGCTTGTTCCACAGCGGCCAGCAGCCGCAGGAAATCGTCGAGGTCATCAAGGAAGAGCCCGCTCAACCGGTCAATGACACCGGTGACAACGGCTGGGGCGAGGACCAACGTGTGGCCGATAACCAGGCCTATGGCAACGATTCGGATGGTTTCAGCGACGCCGACTACAGCGACGACGGATCCTTCTTCGGCGACGACGACTCCTTCGTCTGACCTGCCATTCGTCCGGGGCGCCCTGGCGCCTCGGGCCGATTATTCGCGGAACATTCCCCTTGGCTGGCATACTGGCGACCTTTCGGGCCAGATGGCCTGCGCTTGTGCAGCCAAGAGGAAACGCGGTGAAGAAAATTGCAGTGTTCGCCGATGTCCAGAACCTCTACTACACGGTGCGCCAGGCCTACGGTTGTCACTTCAACTACGCCGCGCTGTGGGCCGATGTCAGCAAGCAGGGGCAGATCGTCGAGGCCTATGCCTATGCGATCGACCGTGGCGACAGCAAGCAGCAGCAGTTCCAGCAGATCCTGCGCAATCTGGGCTTCACCGTGAAGCTCAAGCCCTACATCCAGCGCAGCGACGGCTCGGCCAAGGGCGATTGGGACGTGGGCATCACGCTGGACATCATGGACGCCGCCGACCATGTCGATGAAGTGGTGCTGGCCTCCGGCGATGGCGATTTCGACATGCTGCTCGAACGCATCATCAGCAAGCATGGCGTGCAGGCGGTGGCCTATGGCGTGCCGGGACTGACCGCCAACTCGTTGATCCGCGCCGCCAGCCGCTACGTGCCCATCGAAGGCGCGTTGTTGCTCAAGAATTGATTTTTACGGAGTTCAGCAGGTTTGGAACGCATCGCAGTCATCGACTTTGAAACCACCGGCATCACCCCCAGCAGCAGTTGCCGGGCCACCGAGATTGCCGTGGTGATCCTCGAGCAGGGCCGGATTGTCGACCGTTACCAGAGCCTGATGAATGCCGGTGTGCGCGTTCCGGCCTTCATCGAGCAACTGACCGGCATCAGCAACGCCATGCTGCGCAGCGCCCCGCCGGCCGAGAAGGTGATGAACGAGGTCAATGAGTTTGTCGGCATCACGCCGCTGCTGGCTCATAACGCCGCCTTCGACCAGAAGTTCTGGGACTTCGAACTGGGACGAATCAAGCGCACCCGCCTGCAGAACTTCGCCTGCTCGTTGCTGCTGGCCCGGCGCCTGATGCCGGCTGCGCCGAACCACAAGCTCGGCACACTCAACACCTTCGCCGGCCTGCCCCACACCGGCCAGGCGCACCGGGCCATGGCCGACGCCGAAATGGCCGCCAACCTCACCGCGCACCTGGCCTCGGAACTGCGGCAAAAGCATGGGTTGCAGACGTTGTCCCATGATCTGTTGTGCCGCTTGCAGAAAGTGCCGGCGGCCAAGATCAATGAGCATCTCAAGCGCCATCGCGGATTCTGAACACACCACAGAACCCTTGTGGGAGCGGGCTTGATCCTTATTTCCCGTTGCCTTCCAACTGCCCCAGTGGCACACGCTTTTCAATGGCGCTGGACAGCACGATCGAGGTCTTGCTGAAGCCGAACTTGGCGATGCGGTTGATCAGTGCTTCCAGCTCCGGCATCGAGCCCACTGCTGCCTGCATGATCACGCAGGGGTCGCCGGTTACCCGGTGGCATTCGGTCAGTTGGGGGATCTTGCACAAGTCGTCGTATGCCTTCTGGTTGCCGTGCTGGTTCATCCGCAGTTCGATCACGCACTGCACCGGCAGGCCGATCTTCGCCATGTCGACCTTGGCCTGATAGCCGGTGATCACCCCGCTGGCCTCCAGCTTGCTGACGCGCTCGGCCACGGCCGGCGCCGACAGGTTCACTTTGCGGGCCAGGTCGGCGTAGGAAGCCCGGCCGTTTTCCAACAGGGCGGCGAGCAACATGCGGTCGTATTTATCCACGGGCAGGGCGTCCAACTGAGATGACTTTCGAAAGCACGGTTTATAGCGTCGATCTCCTTGTTTTGAAAAGTGTATGGCTGCGATAAACAGGTTTTGTAGCTTATTTTCCGCTCGTCGCCTTTCTAGAATAGCGGCTCTCCTTGTCCTGACTTCGAGCTGACCATGCCGGGCCTACGCCGTTTTCCTCTGCCACTGATCGCTGCCTTTTTCGCCTTGTATGTCATCTGGGGGTCGACCTACCTGGTGATCCGCCTCGGCGTCGAGCATTGGCCGCCGCTACTCCTGGCAGGTATTCGCTTTGTGTTGGCCGGGTCGTTGATGTACGGCTTTTTGCGCTGGCGCGGGGCACCGGCGCCGACCTGGGCGCAGTGGAAGGCCGGGGCCCTCATCGGCGTGTTGCTGCTCAGCTTTGGCAACGGCGCGGTCAGCGTGGCCGAGCACTCGGGCGTGGCGTCCGGGGTGGCGGCCCTGGCCGTGGCCACGGTGCCGTTGTTCACCTTGCTCTGCGGATATTTCTGGGGCGCGCGTAATACTCGTCTGGAATGGGCCGGCATCGTGCTCGGCTTGATTGGCATCGCCATGCTCAACCTGGGTTCCAACCTGCAATCGAGTCCGTTGGGGGCGACCTTGCTGTTGTTCGCGGCCGCGTCCTGGGCCTTTGGCTCGGTGCTGAGCAAACACGTGCCGCTGCCGGCGGGAGCAATGGCCAGCGCCGTTGAAATGCTGGTGGGCGGCGTGGTGCTGCTGATCGGCAGCTTCGTCAGTGGTGAGCACCTGGAGCGCGTACCGCCGTTCGAAGGCTGGTTCGCGCTGGCCTACCTGACCTTCTTCGGTTCGATCATCGCCTTCAACGCCTACATGTACCTGCTCAAGCATGTCCGTCCGGCGGCGGCCACCAGCTACGCCTACGTCAACCCGGCGGTGGCGGTGTTGCTGGGCATCGTGTTTGCCGGCGAGACCATCGGCATTGAAGAGGCCTTGGCGATGCTGGTGATCATCAGCGCCGTGGTGCTGATCGGGCTGCCCCAGTGGCGCAAGCCCAAGCCTGCGCCGGTCGAATCCTGAATTGAGGTAAACTGCCGCGCATTGCACACCATGCGCTGACTTTTCCTACGGTATTTCCATGACTTTCGCCTCCCTTGGCCTGATCGAACCCTTGCTGCGCGCCCTCGACACGCTCGGCTACCAGACCCCGACCCCGGTGCAGGCCCAGGCCATGCCGGCGGTGCTGGCCGGTCGTGACCTGATGGCCGCGGCCCAGACCGGCACCGGCAAGACCGCCGGTTTCGCCGTGCCGCTGTTGCAGTTGCTGACCACCGAAGGACCGAAAGTGGCGGCCAACTCGGTGCGGGCGCTGATCCTGGTGCCGACCCGCGAACTGGCCGAGCAGGTCCATGAAAGTGTGCGTGAGTACGCGCAGAACCTGCCGTTGAGCACCTATGCGGTGTACGGCGGCGTCAGCATCAACCCGCAGATGATGAAGCTGCGCAAAGGCGTCGACCTGCTGGTCGCCACGCCGGGGCGCCTGCTCGACCTGTTCCGCCAGAACGCGCTGAAGTTCAACCAGCTGCAAACCCTGGTGCTGGACGAAGCCGACCGCATGCTCGACCTGGGCTTCTCCGAGGAATTGGCGAATATCTACCGGGCGCTGCCGAAGAAGCGCCAGACGTTGCTGTTCTCGGCGACCTTTTCCGACGCGATCCGTTTGCTGGCCGAGCAGATGCTCAACGACCCACTGAGCATCGAAGTGAGCCCGCGCAACGTGGCTGCCAACACCGTCAAGCAATGGGTGGTGACGGTGGACAAGAAGCGCAAGCCGGAACTGTTCGTGCACCTGATGCGCAAGGACAAGTGGAAGCAGGTGCTGGTGTTCGCCAAGACCCGTAACGGGGTCGATGCATTGGTGGAAAAACTCCAGGGCCTGGGCGTCAACGCCGATGGTATCCACGGCGACAAACCCCAGGCCACGCGCCAGCGTGCACTGGACCGTTTCAAAGTGGGTGAGGTGCAGATCCTGGTCGCCACCGACGTCGCCGCCCGGGGCCTGGATATCGAGGATTTGCCGTTGGTGGTGAATTTCGACCTGCCGATCGTGGCCGAGGACTACATCCATCGCATTGGCCGTACCGGTCGGGCGGGCTCGACCGGGCAAGCGATTTCCCTGGTCTGCGCCGACGAAGTGAATCTGCTGTCAGCCATCGAAACCCTGACTCGTCAGACGCTGCCCCGGCAAACGGAGCATGATTTCGAGCCGGAACACCGGGTCCCGGAAACCGACGCCAGCGGCCAGGTCATCAAGAAACCGAAAAAGCCGAAGAAACCGAAAACCGCCGGCGGTGGCGGCAAGCGTAACCTGGGCAAATGGGTGGACAGCGGTGATGCGGCGCCGGTGGAGCCTTCGGTCAAACCTGTGCGTAAAGTGCCGGTGTTCAACACCGGGCCGCGCAAGAAAAAATAGCTGTGCGGGCGATTTGCGCCCCTCAGTGCAAAAACGGCCACCCTTTATTGCCGTTCGTCGCCCCGAAAACCTTTGATCCGCCGCCGTTCACCCGCGCATTGAGGGGCGAACCGCGGCGCTGATCGTGTGCGACCAGATCGTAGGAATTTTCCTGACTTTTGCAAAGATCGGGATTTGTCCTATGAGCAGGCGGCCACGCCTTGGTAACATGTCGTACATATGGAGTTCTTCATTTTGTTGGGAGTGGTTGGGTAGATGGGTGTGGTCGAAGCAAGTATTGCTAAATTCAAGAGTAAGGATGCGGTAATCGGGATCGTAGGCCTGGGTTACGTCGGATTGCCGTTGATGCTTCGCTACAACGCTATCGGTTTCCGCGTCCTGGGAATCGATATCGATACCGATAAAGTGGCCAAACTCAATGCGGGCCAGAGCTACATTGAGCACATTGCCAGCAGCCATATCGCCCAAGCACGGGCGACGGGCTTCATGGCGACGAGCGATTTCAGCAAGGTCAGCGAATGTGATGCGCTCATTCTGTGCGTGCCGACGCCGCTGAACAAATATCGCGAGCCGGACATGAGCTTCGTGATCAACACCACCGACGCCATCAAGCCTTATCTGCGCGCCGGTCAGGTGGTTTCGCTGGAAAGCACCACTTACCCGGGCACCACCGAGGAAGAGCTCCTGCCTCGCGTCGAGGAAGGCAACCTGGTCACTGGCGAAGACATCTTCCTGGTCTACTCCCCCGAACGAGAAGACCCGGGCAATCCCGATTTTGAAACCCGTACCATTCCCAAGGTCATCGGTGGCCACACACCTAACTGCCTCCAGGTCGGTATCGCCCTTTACGAGCAGGCCATCGACCAGGTCGTGACGGTCAGTTCCACCAAAGCCGCCGAGATGACCAAGCTGCTGGAGAATATCCATCGCGCGGTGAACATCGGTCTGGTGAACGAGATGAAGGTCGTGGCCGATCGCATGGGCATCGACATCTTCGAAGTGGTTGACGCCGCGGCCACCAAGCCCTTCGGTTTTACCGCGTATTATCCTGGGCCCGGGTTGGGCGGCCATTGCATCCCGATCGACCCGTTCTACCTGACGTGGAAGGCTCGCGAGTATGGCCTGCATACGCGCTTCATCGAGCTTTCCGGCGAAGTCAACCAGGCCATGCCGGAGTATGTGGTCGGCAAGTTGATGGACGGATTGAACAACGAAGGCAAGGCCCTCAAAGGCAGCCGAGTGCTGGTCCTGGGGATTGCCTACAAGAAGAACGTCGATGATATGCGCGAGTCGCCATCGGTCGAAATCATGGAGCTGCTCGAAGCCAAGGGCGCCGTCGTTGCCTACAGCGACCCGCACGTCCCGGTATTCCCCAAGATGCGTGAGCACCATTTCACGCTGTCGAGTGAGCCGCTCACGGCGGATAACCTGGCGTCGTTCGACGCAGTGATTCTCGCCACAGACCATGAGAAGTTCGACTACGAGCTGATCAAGGACGCCGCTCGCCTGATCGTTGACAGCCGTGGCAAGTACCGTACGCCCGCGGCACATATCATCAAGGCCTGACAGCCGGTCTACAGGGTCGGACCAGCAGAAAGCGGGCTTGCGCTTGCCCCGCCTGCCGGTCCCGCTTCGAGGCAATACCCCTTTTTTGAGGTCTTTCCATGAAACGTTTTGCTCTTATCGGTGCTGCCGGCTATATCGCCCCGCGCCATATGCGCGCTATCAAAGACACCGGTCACGAGTTGGTCTGCGCCTACGACATCAATGATTCGGTCGGGATCATCGATAGCCTGTCGCCACAAAGCGAGTTCTTCACAGAATTCGAGCGCTTTTATGACTACGCCTGGCGGCTCAAGCGCGATCCTGCCACGGCGCTGGATTTCGTTTCGATCTGCTCCCCCAACTACCTGCATCATCCGCATATCACCGCGGGGCTGCGCCTGGGCTGCGACGTGATCTGCGAAAAGCCGCTGGTGCCGACCACCGCCATGCTCGACGACCTGAGCCTGACCGAGCGGGAGACGGGCAAGCGCCTGTGGAACATCCTGCAACTGCGTCATCACCAGGCCATCATCGACCTGAAAAATCGGGTCCAGGTCGAAAAGCGCGCCCACAAGCATGAGGTCGACCTGACCTACATCACCAGCCGGGGCCGGTGGTACATGGAAAGCTGGAAAGGCGACCCTCGCAAGTCGTTCGGCGTTGCCACCAACATTGGTGTGCACTTCTACGACATGCTGCATTTCATCTTCGGCAAATTGCAGCGTAACGTCGTTCACTACGCCAACGATTTCAAGGCGGCTGGCTATCTGGAATACGAAAATGCCCGTGTGCGTTGGTTCCTTTCCATCGACGCCGATGACCTGCCGGCGTCTGTGAAGGGCAAGAAACCGACGTACCGCTCCATTACGTGTGATGGCGAGGAAATCGAGTTCTCCGAAGGCTTCACCGACCTGCACACGGTCAGCTACCAGGCGGTCCTGGATGGCAAAGGCTACGGCATCGAAGATGCGCGGCACTGTGTTGAAACGGTGGAGACCATTCGCACCTTGACCCCGACTCGCGCCCAAGAAGGCGAAGGTCACCCGTTCGTAGCAGGGCTGAAGTAAGCCCAGGGAACATGGTGGCAACATGAAACAGCAGGTTGCCAGCATTGCGGTAACCCGCTGTTTTTGTATATGCGTACCATGACGTACATCAGGACTCAAACGTGAACTACTACCAGCATCCCAGTGCGATCATCGATGATGGCGCCCAGATCGGCGAGCAATCCCGTATCTGGCACTTTGTCCACGTCTGCGGTGGCGCGCGCATCGGTCGCGGCGTTTCGCTTGGCCAGAATGTGTTTGTCGGAAACAAGGTGGTGATCGGCGACCACTGCAAGATCCAGAACAATGTTTCCGTCTACGATAACGTCACCCTTGAAGAGGGCGTTTTTTGTGGACCGAGCATGGTGTTCACCAACGTCTACAACCCCCGTTCGCTCATTGAGCGAAAAAACGAATACCGCGACACCCTGATCAAGAAGGGCGCGACGCTGGGAGCCAACTGCACGATTGTCTGCGGTGTGACCATCGGCGATTACGCTTTCGTGGGAGCCGGTGCGGTGATCAATCGTGATGTACCCGCCTATGCCCTGATGGTCGGTGTCCCTGCCCGGCAGATCGGTTGGATGAGCGAGTTCGGCGAGCAGCTGGACTTGCCGTTGAGCGGAGAAGGCTCTGCGCCGTGCGCCCATTCCGGGGCCACGTATGTGCTCAGTGGGAATGTGCTTAAAAAGGAGAACAAGCAGTGATCGAGTTCATTGACCTCAAGGCTCAGCAGGCGCTGATCAAGGTGCAAATCGACGCGGCTGTCCAGCGTGTCATGGCCCATGGGCAATACATCCTTGGCCCTGAAGTGAATGAGCTTGAAGAGCGCCTGGCAGCCTTTACCGGCGCCAAATACTGCATCAGCGTCGCCAATGGGACCGATGCCCTGCAGATCGCGCAGATGGCGCTCGGCATTGGCCCGGGCGATGAGGTCATCACTCCGGGATTTTCCTATATCGCCACGGCCGAGACCGTTGCCTTGCTCGGAGCGAAGCCGGTCTACGTCGATGTCGACGCCAAGACCTACAACCTGGATCCCGCGCTGCTGGAAGCGGCCATTACGCCGAAAACGAAAGCGATTATCCCGGTCTCGCTGTACGGCCAGTGCGCCGACTTCGACGCGATCAATGCCATCGCAGCCCGGCATGGCATCCCGGTGATCGAGGATGGCGCGCAAAGCTTCGGCGGGCTTTATAAAGGCAAGCGCTCCTGCAACCTGAGCACCATTGGCTGCACCAGTTTTTTCCCGAGCAAGCCCTTGGGCTGCTACGGCGATGGCGGTGCGATGTTCACCAACGATGAGAACCTGGCCAAGGTGCTGCGGCAGATTGCCCGGCATGGCCAGGACCGTCGTTACCACCATGTTCGCGTCGGCGTGAACAGCCGGTTGGACACGCTGCAGGCGGCGATCATGCTGCCCAAGCTGGACGTGTTCGAGACCGAGCTGCGTCAGCGCGAGGACGTCGCGCAACGTTATGCCCGATTGCTGGAGCAGGCCGACATCGCCGCTCCGTTCGTGGCGGCGACCAGCCAGAGTGCTTGGGCCCAGTACACGGTGCAAGTGGCTTCGCGCGATGCTGTCCAGAAACACCTGGCGAGTGCCGGCATCCCTACGGCCGTGCATTATCCCATCCCCCTGAATCGCCAACCCGCGGTCCGGGACGAGCAGGCACACCTGCCGGTCGGCGATGCGATCGCCGCCCGCGTCATGAGCCTGCCCATGCACCCCTACCTCGATGAGCCTTCCCAGCGCCTTATTGTCGACACCTTGAAAGAGAGCCTTCGCGTATGACCTGCAAGATCGTAACCATCGTTGGCGCTCGTCCACAATTCATCAAGGCCGCGGCGGTTTCCCGGGAAATCCTCAAGCATCCGGAACGCCTGGTGGAAGTCATGGTGCACACCGGGCAGCATTACGACCCGAACATGTCCCAGGTTTTCTTCGACGAACTGGAGATCCCGGCACCCAAGTACAACCTTGAAGTGTCCGGTGGGACCCATGGCGTGATGACGGGGCGGATGCTTGAAGGGATCGAGCAGATCCTCCTTGAGGAAAAACCGGATTGGGTGTTGATCTACGGTGATACCAACTCGACATTGGCGGGCGCGCTGGCGGCAGCGAAGCTGCACATTCCCGTCGCCCATGTCGAGGCAGGGTTGCGCTCGTTCAATATGCGCATGCCGGAAGAGGTCAACCGTATCCTGTCCGACCGGGTGTCGACGCTGCTGCTGTGCCCCACGGCCCTGGCCGTCGATAACCTGGCCAAGGAAGGGCTCCGCGAAGGGGTGCACAACGTCGGCGACGTCATGTACGACGTGGCGCTGTTCTACCGCGAGCGCGCCAAGGCGCAAAGCCAGGTCATGGCGCAGCTGGGCTTGAAGGAGGGGGCTTTTGCGCTGGCGACATGCCATCGTGCTGAAAACACCGACGATCCTCAGCGCCTGGGTGAAATCATGGCCGCTCTGGCCGACATTGCCGCGCAGATGCCGGTCGTTCTGCCGCTGCACCCACGTACGCGCAACCTGCTCAAGACCCATGCATTGGAACATCACCTGAGCACCATCAAGGTGGTAGACCCGTTGCCGTTCCTGGACATGGTTGCCCTTGAGCAGGCGGCCAACGTGATCCTGACCGACTCGGGCGGCGTGCAGAAAGAGGCCTATTTCTACCGGGTGCCGTGCATCACCCTGCGCGATGAAACGGAATGGGTCGAAACTGTCGAGCTGGGCTTCAACCAGTTGGTCGGTGCCAATCGCAATGCGATTAAAACGGCAATGGCCAACCGGTCTATCCCTGAAGGCCAGGCAGATGTCTACGGCGACGGTACCGCCGCCGCACGCATCGTCGCTATCCTGGAAAGCACCCGGCCATGAATCCGATTTCAATCATCTGGCGTCACATCCACGTGTTGTGGGCGACGACCTTGACCGATATACGCAGCCGCTTCATCGGCACGATCTTTGGTGTCGCGTGGATCTTCCTCTACCCGTTGCTGTTCCTCGGCCTGTATGCCGTGGTCTACACGATGATCTATCGTGTACGGGTCGCGGAGTTCGGCACCTTCGACTACGTGCTGCTGATATTTTGTGGCCTGGTGCCCTTTCTCGGTTTTTCCGAGGCACTGGGCAGCGGGGTGGGATCGGTACTTGGCAACAAGGGGCTGATCAAGAACACGCTGTTCCCGATCGACCTGATTCCCGTCAAGACCGTCCTGGCCAGCAGCGTGACGATGCTGGTGGGGCTGGTGATGTTGCTGATGGTGTTGTGGAGTCGTGGCATCGTCCATTCCACGCAGTTGGCGATCCCCTTGATATTGGTGCTGCAGATCATCTTCACGGTGGGCCTGATCTGGATACTCTCGGCGATCAATGTGTTCGTTCCCGACCTGAGTCAGATGGTCGCGGTGCTTATCCTGTTCCTGATGCTGGTATCGCCTATCGCCTATACGCAGGAAATGATCCCCAAGGAGCTCATTCCCTTCATGTACCCCAACCCGTTGTACTACCTGATCATGCTGTATCGGGATGCGGCGTTCATCGGGGTCATCAAGCCTGGGCTGCTGGCCATTTTCACCGTCATTTCGTTCTCCACTTTCTTCTTGGGTGGATTTGTCTTTTCGCGATTGAAGCCGTTATTTGCCGATTATGTCTGAGCCGATCATTGAACTAGCCTCCATCGCCAAGATGTACCGGATTTTCCGTTCGCCACGCCATCGTATGGTTGAGGCGCTGGGTTTTCCCGTGGCCCGGTCGACCTACGACGAGTTCTGGGCGGTGCGCAACCTGTCGTTGACGATCAAGCCCGGGGAACGCGTGGGGCTGGTGGGGCGCAACGGTGCCGGCAAGAGTACGATGCTCAAGCTGATCGCCGGGCTCATCCAGCCGACCGAAGGCACGGTCAAGGTACGTGGCAAAGTCCAGGCGTTGATGGAGCTGGGGACGGGGTTCCACCCCGAGTTCACCGGTCGCACCAACGTCATGTCGTCTTTCGCCTACCAGGGTGTGACGGGGGCTCGTGCCAGGAAACTGCTTGACGATGTGCTGGAGTTCGCTGAGCTCGAGGAATTCATCGATAAGCCGGTAAAGACTTATTCATCCGGCATGTACTCGCGACTGGCCTTTGCGGCAGCCACGGCCATACGCCCGGAAATCCTCATCATCGATGAGATTCTTGGCGCCGGTGACTCGTATTTTGCCGGCAAGTCCGCCAAGCGGATGCGTACCTTGACGGCGGAAGGTTCTACCGTCTTGTTCGTTTCCCACGATATGTCCGCCGTGCAGATGATCTGTGATCGCGCCATTTGGGTCGAACGCGGCAGGATTGTCGCCGATGGCGACCCGATCGAGATCGGCCGCTCCTATGCGGCGTCCATCCGCAAGCAGGAAGAGCTGCGCCTGAGGGCGATCAACCTGAAGCTCAGTCGTGGGGATGTCAGTGAATTGCTGACCGACACCGAAGTCGACCGCGTGTCGGTGCTGCGTTTCATCTCCGCTGCCGACGATGCGCCGACAACTCCCCTGGCGGTGTTCGAGATGACGCTCGAGCACAAGGGTGAAGTCATCGACAACGTGCTGGTTGGAGAAGCCCTGGACGATGACCGTAACCAACGGCTGCACCTGTTGACCGCCCATGGCTACATGAACTGGGGGGCGCCAAGCAAGACCTCCGAAGGGATCAGCTACCGGGAGTTCAAGGACTGTGGCGGGCAATACAAGCATGCCCCCGTCAGCATCAAGGTCCCGTTGGGGCTGGGCGAGCTGGGTGAGTTTGCCGTGACCATCCGGCACACCGGCACGGGGGCGGGCGAAACGGTCTACTGCCAGATATTCGATGGCTTGGAATACATCACCATCGGCACGTTGGAGCCGGCTGCCGAGAATGGGCAGATGATCAGCCAGCGTTTTGCTCTCAGCTCCTTCGTGCCTTCGGCGACCGACAATGCTCCGGCCGTGGCCGAGCGGTCCGATTTTGAATACGGCGAAGGCAGTGCCTGGATCGACGGCGTCGACTTTCTGGATCGGCATCAAGAGTCACGGCGCGTGTTCTCTTTCGGCGAGCCACTTTACGTCCACGTGAAATGGGGTGCCAAGGTCGATATCCCCTGTATGTCGTTCATCATTTGCATCTATGGCATGGACGGGCGCTGCGTGGCGCAGGTTGTGTCGCCGTTCATTTCGTCCACGCGGGACCGACGCACGGGGCTGGTCAAGGCGCAGTTCGACCCGCTGATGGTCGGCGTGGGGGACTACGTGATCTCCGTGGGTATTTTCGATGGCATGACCGAGAGCCAGGCGAGCGGCGAACACCCGCTGGACGTCCATGATCGTCAATACCGCATTCGTGTGACGGCGCCTTTGGATGTGCGCATGGAGCGCGGTTTGGTCGTGCACCCGGTGGAATGGGTCAATCTGGAATCCGTTGAATGAGTAAGCGTTCCGAGATCAGTTATTTTGCCCAGGCCGACCTGTGGAGCCGCAACGCGGTTTCCGAGCAGGTCGCCGTTGCCGAGGATCTGATCGAACTGATCCCCGATTCGGTAAACACCATTCTCGACGCCGGTTGTGGCAACGGTACCGTGACCAATCGACTGGTGCCACGCTGGGACGTAGTGGGCTGCGATATCAGTGAGGCTGCGGTCAAGCGCGTGCAAGCGCCCGCCCTGGTGGCCGACTTGTGTGCGATCCCGTTTGGCGACCGCAGTTTTGACCTGACGCTTTCCAGCGATGTGATCGAGCATTTGCCCGACTCCATCTATGCTCAGGCCCTGGCCGAGATTGCCCGGGTATCGGCACGCTATATCCTGGTGGCGGTTCCTTACCGCGAGCTGCTCGAGGCGGCCGAAATCACCTGCCCGGCGTGTGGCACGCGTTATCACGCCCATCTGCATCAGCGCAGCTATACGCTGGAGGACGCGATATCGCTGTTCGCCCCGGTATTCTCGGCGGTGGACGTACGGTTTTCCGGTGAGTCGTGGACGTTTGAAGACCCCAAGATAGTCGAGGCGTCGCGTGCCTTGTCGGGCCTGGATTACCCGTTCGAGGACGGTATCTGCCCTCATTGCTCCACCCGCCGCGGGCCCGTGGAGCGGTCGAGCTCCGCCCTGATGGTGCAGCGCCGTTTCGAGGCGTTGCAGGCGATGCAGTCGGCGCAAGGGCTGCGCAGGATGCCCGACACCAGTGAAATTCTGGTGTTGTTCGAGCGCGGCGCGGCGGCGACAAGCCACTGGGCCACGCCCGATAGTGACGCATCCTTCGATGAATCGGGTTTCGCATTGTCCAGTCTGGCCCTGCGGGACAATCCGTTCAATTATCCGCGCAGCGTCTACCGTATCCAGAGCGACGCCGATTACGGCATAGTCACGGTTCCCCGGCGTCCCGAATCGGTGCAGGTGGAAGTGGGCGAACTGGAATCCGTTGAGGTTTACGATCACGTTCGCGGGCGCTACGTCAGCTGCCCTCGGGACAATGAGACCGGGACCTATCAGCTGGCCCCGGTTCCGTTCGGTCCCCATGGCTGCATCCTGCGCATGCTTCACCCCAGCGCCGACTTGCAATTGCAGATGACGTTCGAGGAGGCCGATCAGCGCAAGATCATTGCCTGTTGCCTGGGCGATGATCCCAGCGTCGCTCAAATGCGTGAAGAGGCAAGCAAGTTCTCGGCCCTGACCGAGCAGTTGGAGATTACGCGCTCGGCCCTTGAGGACAAGCTTCAGGAAAAAGAACGAGCGCTGCTCGAGCAGACCCAGGCGATGGCCAGGGTCAACACACTGGCCAATGAACTCGAGGACAAGCGCGCCGAGTTGGAAGACCGTTACACCCAACTCAGCGAAAGGGCCTCGGCCCAGGAAGTACTGATCAGCAACGGCGAAGTTCGTGTCGAGGCGCTGGCGAGCGAGAACGAACGGCTTTGCTCGCAGATAGCGAACCTGCAGGCCGAGCTCGACGGGACTCGGCACCACGGTGAAGCCTATCGGTTCGAGATTCAGCAACTCACGCTCAAGGTTGAACAACTGAGCCACCTTGCCAATGAACTCGAAGCTCGGCGAGATGCCCTCGAGCGTGAGCTCCAGTCGCGTGATCAGCAGTTGAAGAGCCTGCAGGGCCTGTATGACTCGGCGCTGCTGCAAAAAGAACACTGGATCGAGAAAAACAGCGAACTCGAACTCAGGCAGCACGACCTGACCATGACGATCGAAGCGCTTGAGTCGCAAGTCAATCAGGCACAGATCATCGCGCTTGAATACCAGAACGCCGTTGAGCGGATCGAAGTTCTGGCGCTGGAAAAAACCACGTTGAGCCTGGAGTTGGAAAGTCTGAACATGGAAGTTTCGGCGCGTTCTCACGAATTGGCAGAAAAACACCGTGTTACGCAGCACTTGAATGACTTGTCCGAGCGCCTGGAAAGCCAGCGTGAAATGCTGGAGGCCAAGGTCAAGAGCCTGGGCATGACCATCAACGGCCTGGTGGAGGAGAAAACCGAATACCAGATGTTGGTCGATGCGTTGCATATCCGCCTGGGGGAAGGCCTGCACAGGGAGGTGAACCAGCCACGCAAGGTCCTGGTGCTGTCGCATATGTATCCTCGCGAATACAACATGGTTGGCGGGATTTTTGTCCATGAGCAGGTCAAGGCCCTCAGGGCCCAGGGCATCGACGCCCGCGTGGTCAGCGGCGAGCCGTTCTGGATCAACACCGTCAACCCCAAGGCGATCAGGCGTGCGCTGAATATCTACCGGGCCCAGAAAATCAGTGGCTGGGAGGAGCATGAAGGCGTGCCGCTGATCCGCTTCCCCTATATCGTCAGTTCACTGCTGCCTTTCCAGGCCCATGCCACGACTTACTCCCATGGGTTGCTACGCCAGGCCGAGTGGTTGCGGGCAGACTTCGATTTCGAACTGATCCATGCCCACACCGCCTACACCGACGGCACCGCTGGTCGCCGCCTGGCCAGCAAGCTGAACGTACCGTTGGTCATTACCGAACACACCGGACCTTTCACGACCTTGACCCGTACGCGCTACTTGCGCCGCATGACGCAAAAGGCCCTGAACGCGGCTGACAAGGTGATCGCGGTCAGTTCGGCGTTGCTCTCGGACATGCGTCGGGAGGTCAAGCTCAAGGCGGGTGTCCATACGCAAGTGATCGCCAACCTGGTCGATACCGAGCTGTTTGGCGAACAAGCGGTCACGCGCGACGAATTGATCCATTTGTTGTGGGTCGGTCACTTCGTGCCCGTCAAGCGAGTCCCGGTACTGCTGGAAGCCTTCGCCGTAGCGCTCCAGTCGGAACCGCGCCTGCGCCTGCGCCTGGCGGGCAGCGGGGAAGGACTCGAGGACGCCCAAGCCCTGGTGGACAGCTTTGGCATCGGGCACGCCGTGGAGTTCTCCGGACGCGCCAGCCGCACGCAATTGGTCGATTACTACCGTGAATGCGATTTCCTGGTGATCTCCAGTGAAAGCGAGACGTTTGGCGTGGTGGCGATCGAAGCCATGAGTTGCGGCAGGCCGGTGCTCACCACTCGCTGCGGCGGCCCTGCCGAGATCGTTTCGCATTCACAGCTGGGGCATGTCGTGGGGATGAGCGTTGATGAGTTGACCCAGGGGATGCTGACGATGGCTCGCCAACGGGAAACCTTCAACAGTCGGGTCATCCGGAAAGTGACGGAGCTGAAGTTCTCCAGCGCCAGCATTGCCCAGGAAATCGCGAACGTGTACTCGGCCTCGATGGAAAACCGCAAGCGCTAGGTGCCTATCAGCGTGCTGACTTACAAATAATTCAACAGGGATGCTTTCGTTCAATGAATCAAGTCATAACAGGTTCGCCCGTGCGGGCGCATGATTCGAACCTGGATTTTGTGCGGGTGGTCGCTTGCCTGGCCGTAGTGCTGCTGCACGTTTCCGCGCGGCCGATCTACATGCAGGGCGAATTGAGCATGTGGGCCTGGTTTCTCGGTGACGCCGTCAGCTCGTTAACTCACTGGTGCGTGCCGGTGTTCGTGATGCTGAGCGCTGTGCTGATCCTCGGCAATGCCAAGACAACCTATCGCCATATCCTGACCTCCCGCGTGCCGCGCATGCTGGCTGTGCTGTTCATCTCTTCGGTGATCTATGCCCTGTGGATGAAGTATTTCCAGCAGGCCTTTGTCTGGACCGCGTTCTTGAGAGCCATTGTCCTGGGGCAGCCGTATTACCACTTGCACTTCTTCTACCTGATCATCGGGCTTTACCTGATCGCGCCACCGCTGTCCCAGGCCGTGGTCAACATGCAAGAGAAAGACCTGCGCAACGCGGTCATCGCCACGTGCACCCTGACCATGGTGACCTTTGCCTGGAGCACGTTTTCCCGCACGTACACGCCCAATGGCGGTAGTTTCTCCTGGTCGTATATCAGTTACTTCCTGCTGGGGTATTACCTGTACAAGTTTCGACCCAACCTGCCTTACGCGATGATCGCCTGGTTGGGTTACCTGGTCACGGTGGTCGGGACCTTCGCGCTGGCCTACGGTTTTGGCAGTGCCTACACGTGGAAGCTGTACTTCTTCAGCTATTTCAGCCCGACGGTTTTCGCCATGTCCATCGGTGTCTGGGGGTTGAGCCTGCAAGTCGCGCAAAAAGTCAGGATTCCCGGGCTCAAGCGGCTGGCTCCGCTGACGCTGCTGGTCTACATCCTCCATCCGATTTTCATGGAATTGTTGCGCTCGCAATACGCCAAGGTCTCTCCCTCGTTGATGAGGCCATTGATAGAAGTGCCATTGACCTTCGTGCTGACGACCCTCTGTGCTTTTGCCACAGCCTGGTTGCTGTACAGGATTTCCTTTATTCGTCGTTTATTTTAAGGGTGTGCAAGTGAGTAACTCTAAGAGCCGTGCCGTGATACTTGCTTCGGCTGCCGTCGTGGCAGTAGCCGGTTTGGGGTATGCATGGAAAAACAACTTGCTGTTCGGTGGTGTCTTTAACTGGAGCAGCGAGCCGGTCGTGCGTGTCCAGCCGGGGTCGGAAGACTCCCTGCATGTCGAATACCCTTCGGTCTTCAAGGTCGGCGATGCGAACGCAATGCTGTACTCCGGGTATGGCGACGATCATCGCTGGAGGATCAAGCTGGCCACCGCGCAGAACGACACCGACTACGTCAAGCAGGGCAACATCTTCGACGAAAAGCTGCTTCCATTCAAAGGCGCCTACGCTTTTCCGTTTGTCAGGAAGAACCTGGTAAACGGTGCAACCCGCTATGAGCTGTTCTTTTCCGTGACCGAAGATGGTTCGGCCTCCTACTCGGCGATCTATCGTTCCACCAGCGCCAATGGCCTTCGTTGGGAGACCCCCAAGAAACTGTTGGGCGACAGTGCCCTTGACCCGGTTGTGTTCAAGCACAATGGGCGCGACACGATCGTCTACACCTCCACGGTCAACGGGAACAATACGATCAAGGCGGCCGAACTGAAGGCCGATGGCGGCGTGGGACCGAGCACTGTGGTGTTGAACCCGGACAGTGGGATCTACACATTGGGTGTTGTCCACGTCAATGACAAGCCTGTGCTCTTCGTGGAAACCCCGAACAGTTGGGATGCCTATTGCTTCAATGCATCGGACAAGCTCGTTGCGGCAAGCCAGGAGCCGGTGTTCACGTTCAAGGACAATACCGGGAAAGCGTGGGATGGCTTGAAGTACGGCATGTACTTCTTTGAAGAGGCCGACTCGCCAACCATCTATTACAACGGTATTGAAGCGCATGGCGTCGAGCAGGGCGGGCAAATTGGCGTTGCCAGTTACGATGCCGGCAACTTGACCAGCAAGTTGAACTTGACCCAGTGTCAATGAATCGGGATTGCAACGGCGCATGAATATTTTGATGACAACAGCCGATCATTTGATGATCGATCGGCGGATTCTGCAGGAAGCCCAGACATTAGTTGAGCAGGGCCACCAAGTGACGTTGTTGGCGGGTTTCGAATGTCCGCAGCGCGAGTCTTACTCGCACAATGGCATAAAGATCGAGCGGTTCATGTTCGATTGGGGCGATTCGCGGTTTTCAGCCCTGGCACGTCGCTATAACCTGCAACCAGGCTCGAGCACTTATAACCGGGCCTGGCGCTTGTTCCGGGCCTGGGCCAACCGTGTGGCGAGCTTGAACAGCTTCGAGCAGTTCATTCTCGATCGAATGACGGAATACCAGGTCGATGTGCTGCACGTGCATGACTTTCCCATGCTGGCGCCGGCCGTCGAATTGGCGAAGATGCGCAAGGTTCCGCTGATCTACGATGCCCACGAACTGTACTACGCCCAGGTGCAACTGCCCGAGGCCACCCAGAGAAAGTACAAGAAAAAGGAATCGCGGCTGATCAAACAGGTCGATGCAGCGATTACCGTCAACCCGTACATTGCCAAGCTGATGGCCGAGCGCTACGCCGTCACGGCCCCGCACGTCATCATGAACGCGGCGCCCAAGGTGCCGGTGGCGTCGACGTCCTTGCTGCGCGAGCGCTTCGGTCTTGCGCCCGATGACAACATTCTGCTGTACCAGGGCTGGATCTCCGACAATCGGGGCATTGAGCGCATCGTCGAGGCGGCGGCCAACTTTGCCGCCAACACTTATCTCGTGCTTGTGGGATACGGTGCATTCGAGGACACCTTGAAAAAACTGGTCATGGAGCGAAACCTCGGAGATCGGGTGTTCTTTTATGGCGGGGTGCCGTCGGATGATCTGCACGAACTGACCTGCGACGCCGACCTGGGCATCATTCCCTACCATGGCGTCGACGAGAATAATTACTTCTGCAGCCCCAACAAGTTGTTCGAGTTTGCGGTCGCCGAGTTGCCTTTCATCAGTAACGACTTGCCATTCCTTCACGATATCGTCGCTACTTATGGCAACGGTTTGCTGGCGGACTTGAATTCTGCCGAGGCCATTGCAAGTGCGGTCAACCAATTGTTCGGCGACTCAGCGAAAATGGCGGCGCTGAAAGACGGGGCGAAGAAAGCCCGGGAAGCGATCAATTGGGACGTGGAAGGTGAAAAGTTGCTGAATATCTATCAACGGGTTACGGGCTGACTTCTTAGAAAATTTGAACGACGCGTCAGTTATTGTTTGTTTAGGGCAGGATGGTTTTTTATGTGTGGGATTGCAGGGATCGTAGCGGTTTCAGGAACGCCAGAGTCGATGCGTGGCTCCGTCATGAAGATGATGGACGCCATTCGTCACCGTGGCCCCGATGGCGAGGGCACCTGGCTTGATCCTGCTCGGCCTGTGGCGCTGGGACATCGGCGCCTGGCAATTATCGACCCGGAACACGGCAAGCAGCCGATGACCACCGAGGACGGTCGTTACACGATCGTTTTCAACGGCGCCATCTACAACTACCTGGAGTTGCGCCGCGAGCTCATCGGTCGAGGTCACCCGTTGCACAACTACTCGGACACGGAAGTGTTGCTGTACGCCTTCCGCGAGTGGGGCGAGCGTTGTGTCGATCGCCTGATCGGCATGTTTGCCTTTGCCATCTGGGACCGCCTCGAACAACGTCTTTTCTGCGCTCGGGATCGGATTGGCATCAAGCCGTTCTACTACCATTTCGATGGCCAGAAACTCGGGTTCGCCTCCGAGATCAAGGCACTCTTTGCCGATGGCTCCCTGAAGGCGGAGTCCAATTCGGACGGTTTGCAGGATTACCTGACGTTCCAGTTTTGCCTGAACGAGAAGACGCTGTTCAAAGGTGTCCAGAAGCTTGAGCCGGGTTATCACCTCAGCGCCTGGTATGAGGGCAGCCAGCTCAAGATCAAGACTTCCCAGTACTGGGATCTGCAATACAACATCGACGAGCGCCATGACGAGCGTTACTTCGTCGATAACCTCGCGGCCCTGATCGAAGACTCGGTGCGCATGCACTTGCGCTCCGATGTGCCGTTGGGCGCGCACTTGTCCGGCGGCCTGGATTCCAGCGCAGTCGTGTGCCTGGCGTCGAGGATGTTGGGTGGCGAGCAGCTCAAGACATTCACCGGGGCTTTCCATGAAGGCCCGCAGTTCGATGAGACGGGGCACGCCAAGGCTGTATCGGCGTTCGCCGGTACCGACTACAACGAGGTGTACATCCCGGGCAGCGAGCTGGCCGACCTGCTCCCCAAGCTGATGCACTTCATGGATGAGCCGCTTGCCGGCCCAGGCCTGATTCCACAGTATTACGTTTCGCGCCTGGCTGGCGAGCAGGTCAAGGTCGTACTGGGCGGGCAGGGCGGTGACGAGCTGTTCGTAGGGTATGCCCGCTACATGGCGGCCTACCTGGAGAAGTGCTTGTCCGGTGCGATCAATGAAACGGCGAACCAGCATCGCTATGCCGTTTCGCTGGAATCGATCATCCCCAACCTGTCGTTGCTCAAGACGTACCAGCCAATGTTGCAGGGGCTATGGCGCGAAGGGCTGTTCGCCTCGACCGACCAGCGCTATTTCCGCTTGATCGATCGCAGTGAAGGCATGTCGCACCTGTTCAACCCGGATGCCTTCGACAAGGGCTACTCGCCGTTCGAGTCCTATCAGAAAATCTTCAATCGCGAAGGCCTGCATTCCCTGGTCAACCAGATGACCTACTTCGACCTCAAGGGCTCCTTGCCGGCGTTGCTCCATGTGGAAGATCGCACCAGCATGGCGGCGTCCATCGAGTCGCGTGTGCCGCTGCTGGATCACCGCATCGTGGAGTTCATGGCGACCATTCCGCCGAACATCAAGTTTGCTGGCGGGCGCATGAAGCATCTGTTCAAGGAGTCCGTACGCAACACGGTGCCGCAGAGCATTTTCGAGCGCAAGGACAAGATGGGCTTCCCGACGCCATTGACGCAATGGACCAAGGGCGTTGCCCGCGATTTCGTTCGCGACACGCTGCTGTCCGAGCGAGCCCGCTCGCGCGGGTTGTACAACGCGCAATCCGTCGAGAAGGCATTGAACAGCGAAAGCGAGTTCGGACGGGTCGTCTGGGGGTTGCTGTGCATGGAGCTCTGGCATCGCAACTTTATCGATGGAGACCTGCAACCGGGTGGTATCTGAAATCATGCCGAATGCCCCGCGGGTCTTGATGCTCTGTAACGACAGACAGATTGACCGAAGAATCCTTCTCCAGGCAGACAGCCTGGAAGAGGACGGTTGGGACGTCACGATCCTGGCCATGCCGGCGGATGAACTCATGGGGACGGATGACCGCCGCGTGCGGCGCATCGGTGCCCAGACCGAGTCGACTGCACGCAAGGAAAATCGGGTGCTCGAGGCCTATGGCCTGATGCGCCGGCATCTACCGATGAACGGTCGCCTGATGCGTGCCATGAAATCCCTTGCCTGGCGCTTCCTGGTCGATCATGAGCGTTTCTACCTGAACCTGTTCCTGGCCGATGGGCTTCAACACAAGGCTCAGGTGGTGGTGGCTCACGATCTGCCGATGCTGGCGGTGGGGCGCACGTTGTCCGAAGCGTTCGAGGCGCGCCTGGTCTACGACAGCCATGAGCTCTACAGCGAGCAGGAGTTCTCTCGGGGACAGCGCGCCAGTTGGGCCCAGGTCGAGCGTCGGCATATACAGGCCTGTGATCGCGTGATTACCGTCAACCCCTCCATCGCCCGCGAGCTGGAGGCGCGTTATGGGGTGGCTGAAGTGGCCGTTATCCACAATGCCGAGCGTATCCAGCCGCAAACCGAGCGTTCCTGGTACTTGCACGAGCGCTTTGGCATTCCCCGCGAGCATCGCGTGTTGTTGTTCCAGGGCGGTTTTTCCGCCGGGCGCAATCTGCCTGAACTGGTCGAGGCCATGGCATTGTTGCCCCGCGACGCAATCCATCTGGTCCTGCTGGGAGACGGTCAGCTTGCCACGGGCCTGCAGCGCCTGGTCGAGCGCAAAGGACTGGCGGCACGGGTGCACCTGCATCCGGCGGTGGCCCAAGCGGATCTGCTTGCAATAACGGCCTCGGCCGATGCGGGTGTCATCCCCTACCAGCCGATCTGCTTGAACAACTATTACTGCACGCCGAACAAACTGTTCGAATTCATGGCGGCGGGGCTGCCGATCCTGGCCAGCGACCTGCCCGAACTTCGCCGCCTGGTGGAGGGAAACCGGATCGGCTGCGTGGGCGATCTTTCGACGCCCCGGGCGATCGCCGGCATGATCGAGACTTTTTTTGCCGATGGACAAAGGCTGCAGCACTGGCGTGAGCAACTCACCGTGGTTCGCCAGGCGCTGAGCTGGCAGCAGGAAGGCGAGCGGCTCAAGCAACTGTACAAGGCGTTCAAATGAAAGTCGCAGTGGTTTATCAGTACTATCAGGGGCACTCGTCTCCGGGGCATTCGCTGGTGTACGAACTGACCCAGCATCTGGCGGCTGAGGGCCATAGCGTGACGGTGGTGTCCGGGCAAACCGGTTACATGCAGCGCGACACGCCGGTACTTCCTTGGTACCGGCGGCTGATCCTCAAGGAAAAAGAAGGCCTGGTTAAGATCATTCGTACCTACACCTACAGTGAATTGCATCGCAGTTATCTGGGGCGGTTGATCAGTTTCCTTTCATTCTCCGTGACAGCGCCCTTTGGTCTTCTGCGGGCCGAAAGACCGGATGTCGTGCTGGCCTCCTCACCCCCTATCTTCCCCATGCTTCCCGTGTGGGTGGTGTGCAAGCTGCGAGGTATACCGCTGGTATTCGAGGTCCGGGACCTGTGGCCGGAGTCTGCCGTGCAGATGGGGATCCTGCGCAATCGGTTGCTCATTTCCATCATGTCCTGGATGGAGCGGTTGCTCTATGACAAGGCGCAACGCATCGTCACCCTGACCCAGGGGATTCGCAATGACATCCATGCGCGCGGCTGGCCTGCGAGCAAGCTGGAAGTCATTACCTGTGGTGTCGACACCCAGATGCTCTATCCGGACGCCGAAGCTGGAAGCGTGGTGCGTCGCAACTTCGGTTGGGAGGGGCGCAATATCGTCCTGTACTTCGGCGCCATGGGCGAAGCCAATAACCTGGATGTGGTCATTGATGCCGCCGTGCAGTGCCAGGATGAAAACACGCTGTTCCTGTTGATCGGTGACGGCATGAAGCGGCCCTACCTTGAGCAGCGGATTGCCGAGCTGAACATCGATAACGTATTGATCCTGCCTCCGGTGTCCAAGCACGAAGGGCGGGGTTTCATCAACGCCGCCGATGTATGCCTCGTCACCTTGAAGGACATTCCGTTGTTCAGGGGCGCCATCCCTACGAAGCTGCTCGATTACATGGCCTGCGGTCGCCCCGTGTTGTGCGGTGTCGAAGGAGAGGCTGCCGAGATCGTCAAGGATGCGAAAGCCGGGATGGTGTTTGAGCCGAACAATGGCCATCAACTTTCAGTCATCATTGCCGACCTGATGCGCAATGAGCCTCTGCGCAACAAGATGGGGCAGAGTGGGGCGCAGTATGTAAAGAGCAACTTCGATGCGGTGCAAAGCCGAACGGCAATGACCGCGCTGCTCGAGGCTGTTTCAGTCGGCTAGGCTGCCAGGCCTGGCCTGCCCGGCGTGAACGAGTGGCTCAGGATGCCGTGCCCTTCCTGAGCCAATCCAGCACGCCCAGCCCCGCACGGTAGCCTGTCGCAAAGCATGCCGTGAGCAGGTAGCCGCCGGTCGGCGCTTCCCAATCGAGCATTTCCCCTGCAACGAAGACCCCTGGAACGGACCTCAGCATCAGGTTCTCGTCCAGACCGCTGAACACCACGCCGCCGGCACTGCTGATGGCTTCATCCAGCGGACGAGGCTTGACCAGGGTGATGGGCAGGGCCTTGATTGCCTGGGCGAGCCGTGCTGGGTCGGCGAAGGCGTCGGCGGGGGTGAGTTCGCGCAGCAGTGCGGCCTTGACCCCATCCAGGCCCAACTGGCTGTGCAGATGCTTGGCCATCGAGCGTGAGCCGCGTGGCTTGCCGAGGGCCTGGAGGACTTTGTCCACAGGCCGGCCGGGCAGCAGGTCCAGATGGAGTGTGGCGCTGCCGTGTTGGTTGATGGCCTCGCGAATCGACGCCGACAAGGCATAGACCAGGCTGCCCTCGATGCCGGTGGCGGTGATCACACATTCGCCGAGGCGCGGCACCTCGTCGTCCAGGCCCAGGGCGACGTTCTTCAGCGGCGCACCGGCGAACTTGCTGACCAGCAGTTCGCTCCAGGCCTGGACGTCGAAGCCGCAGTTGCTCGGTTGCAGCGGCGCCAGGGTGACGCCCCGTTGTTCCAGGGGCAGCATCCACGCGCCGTCGGAGCCCAGGCGCGACCAACTGCCGCCACCCAGCGCCAGCAGCGTCGCGGCGGGGCGCACGGCGTGTTCGCCTGCCGGCGAGGCGATCTTCAGGCTGCCGTCGGCGTTCCAGCCGAGCCAGCGATGGCGCGTGTGGATCGCCACGCCGCCGTCGCGCAGGCGCTTGAGCCAGGCCCGCAGCAGCGGGGCGGCTTTCATGTCGGTGGGAAAGACCCGGCCGGAACTGCCAACAAAGGTGTCGATGCCCAGCTCATGGATCCAGCGGCACAACTCATCGGCACCGAAGCTGCGCAGCAACGGTGCGAGGTTCGCCGCGCGCTCGCCGTAGCGGGCCAGGAACGCCGGAAAGGCTTCGGAGTGGGTGATGTTCATGCCGCCGACACCGGCCAGCAGGAATTTGCGACCCACGGAGGGCATGGCGTCGTACACATCGACCTGGATCCCGGCCTGGCTCAATACCTCGGCGGCCATCAGGCCGGCGGGGCCGCCGCCGATGATGGTGACGTTTGGAGGGGGGGATGGGCCGGTCGAGGTCATGATGGGCGCTGACAAAGAAGTGAGTAGGCGCGGCATTCTATCAGCACGCAAATCCTGTGGGAGCGGGAGATGCCGGTGCAGGTGCTCAAAAAACAGTCAGGGCTCTGCAGGCCATGTCCGGCATGGCCTGCAAGTCGTTTCGCTCAGGTTATCCACAGGCCGCTCCACAGGCATTGTGGGTAACGCGCCCTGGTTTCAATGACAACCTGATGACGTCCAGACCTTTTGTGCGCTGTGGTGCAGGATCCCGTGGCGGCGGGCCAGGGCCTGGCGATCCTTGCTGTAGCCGCCGCCGATCACGCCGACCACCGGAATGTCGCGCCCCAGGCAATGGCGCATGACCCGTTCGTCGCGGGCGGCGAGGCCTTCGTCTGTCAGCTTCAGGTAACCGAGGGCGTCGTCCTTGTGCACATCGACGCCGGCGTCGTACAGCACCAGGTCCGGCTGGTACAGGGGCAACAGGTAGTTGAGGGCGTCGTCCACCACCTCCAGGTAGGCGGCGTCGCCCATGCCCATGGGCAGTGGAATGTCCCAGTCGCTTTGTGCCTTGCGTGCCGGAAAATTCTTTTCGCAGTGCAGGGAAACTGTCACTGCGTCGGGAGTGTCATGAAGTATTCGCGCGGTGCCGTCGCCCTGGTGCACGTCGCAGTCGAAGATCAGCACCCGCGAGACCCGGCCGCTGGCCAGGAAATAGCGGCTGATCACGGCCAGGTCGTTGAAAATGCAGAAGCCGGCCGGGTGGTCGTAGTGGGCATGGTGGGTGCCGCCGGCCAGGTGACAGGCCAGGCCGTGCTCAAGGGCCTGTTCGGCGGCCAGCAGCGAGCCGCCCACGGCGCGAACCGTTCGGCGGGCCAGGGCGTCACTCCAGGGCAGGCCAAGGCGCCGTTGGTCCTCGCGGGACAACTCGCCCCCCATGTAGCGTTCGATATAGGCACGGTCATGGGCCAGGGCGAGGATGTCCGGCGGACACAGTGAAGGGCGCAGCAGGTCGGCGTCGCGGGTCAGCCCGCTGTCGACGAGGTGATCGCGCAACAGGCGAAACTTGTCCATGGGGAAACGGTGTTCCGCCGGGAATTCGGGGCTGTAGTCTTCGTGGTAGATCAGCGGCAACGGCATGGTGTTTTTCAAAGGTGATTTAAGTGACGGATCCTACCAGCGATGTAGACTCAGGGCATGGAGAGGGAGTGAAGATGGAGCCGATACTCGAATTGGAAAGCGCGCGGCTGGTCTTGCGCCAGTGGCGTGACGACGACTTGCCGGAATTTGCCGCCATGTGCGCGGACCCGCAGGTGATGCGTTATTTCCCTGCGCCGCTGAGCCGCCTGGAAAGCGCCGCGCTGATCGGGCGCGTGCGCGGGCATTTTGCCGAGCACGGTTTCGGTTTGTGGGCGTTGGAGCGCAAGGACACCGGCGCCTTCGTCGGCTTCACCGGCCTTGGCGTGGTCGGCTTCGACGCACCGTTCACCCCGGCGATCGAGATCGGCTGGCGCCTGGCCCGCGAGCACTGGGGCCTGGGGTATGCCAGCGAAGCCGCGTGGACCGCGCTGCGGTGTGCCTTCGATGCCTTGGGGCTGGAGGAAGTGGTGGCGTTCACCGCCGTCGACAACCTGCCGTCGCAGAAGGTCATGCAGGCCATCGGCATGCAGCATGACCCGGCGGACGACTTCGAACACCCAACACTCGCAGTCGGCCATCCGTTGCGTCACCATGTGCTCTATCGCATCAATCGTGAGCAGTGGTTGCAGACCCTTCACGGTTAGCCAACACGGACGTTTACAATGCCCGCCCAATGGCCCGGGCCAACAATCGATCCACCGCCGCAGCACAGACTGCGCGGTATTGCGCTGTGTGAGGAAAGTCTGAATGAGCCACGTGTTGGAAGATCTGGTCGACCTGCTGACCCTGGAACCGATCGAAGAAAACCTGTTTCGCGGTCGCAGCCAGGACCTGGGGTTTCGCCAGTTGTTCGGCGGCCAGGTGCTGGGCCAATCATTGTCGGCGGCCAGCCAGACCGTGGAAGAGGCCCGTCACGTCCATTCGATGCACGGCTATTTCCTGCGCCCCGGTGATGCGGCTTTGCCGGTGGTCTACCAGGTGGACCGGGTGCGTGACGGCGGCAGCTTCAGCACCCGTCGGGTCACGGCGATCCAGAAGGGCCATCCGATCTTCACCTGCAGCGCCTCGTTCCAGTACGACGAGCTGGGCTTCGAGCACCAGAGCAGCATGCCGCAGGTGGTCGGGCCGGAAAACCTGCCGTCCGAGTTGGAACTGACCCAGCAGCGCGCGCACCTGTTGCCTGAGCACATGCGCGAAAAGCTGTTGTGCCCCAAGCCGATCGAAGTGCGCCCGGTCACGGAAAAGGATCCTTACAACCCGCAGCCGGCCGACCCGATCAAGTACGTGTGGTTTCGCGCCGATGGCGCCCTGGCGGATTCGCCAGCCTTGCATAAGTACCTGCTGGCCTATGCCTCGGACTTCGGCCTCTTGACCACCTCGATGCTGCCCCATGGCAAGTCGGTCTGGCAGAAGGACATGCAGGTCGCCAGCCTCGACCATGCCTTGTGGTTCCACGCCGACCTGCGGGCCGACGATTGGTTGCTCTACGCCATGGACAGCCCGTGGGCCGGCAACTCCCGCGGGTTTTCCCGGGGCAGCGTGTTCAACCGCGCCGGGCAACTGGTGGCGTCGGTCACCCAGGAAGGGCTGATTCGCCATCGCAAGGACTGGGCATGAGCCTGGCCGATGTCCGTCACTGGGTCTTCGACATGGACGGCACGCTGACCATCGCCGTGCATGATTTCGCGGCGATCCGGGTGGCCCTGGCGATCCCGCCCGAAGACGACATCCTCACCCACCTGGCGGCCCTGCCGGCCGATGAGGCCGCGGCCAAGCACGCCTGGCTGCTGGAGCACGAGCGCGACCTGGCGCTGGGCTCCAGGCCGGCGCCGGGGGCGGTCGAGCTGGTGCGCGAGTTGGCAGGACGCGGTGACCGCCTGGGAATCCTGACCCGCAACGCCCGCGAGCTGGCCCACGTCACTTTGGAGGCCATCGGCTTGGCCGACTGTTTCGACGTGGCCGATGTACTGGGCCGCGACGAGGCGCCGCCCAAGCCGCATCCCGGTGGCCTGTTGAAGCTGGCGCAGGCCTGGGACGTGGCCCCCGAGGCAATGGTGATGGTCGGTGATTACCGCTTCGACCTGGACTGTGGTCGTGCGGCAGGGGCGCGGACGGTGCTGGTGAACCTACCGGACAACCCGTGGCCGGAACTGACCGACTGGCATGCGCGCGATTGTGACGAGCTGCGGCGGATGCTGTTGGCTTGAAGTGTTGAATCGAGTGTTCGCGATGAGGCCAAGTCAGGCAGGACGAGGCTTACTGCCCGAACAAGGCCTTCAGCCCCTCGGGCGAATTGAACATCCCACTGCCATCGTGCCCGATCCCGGGCACTTCGATCAGCCGTTGGGGCATCTCCCCTGGGTGCCTTCTGGTCAGGTAGTCGAAAAAGAAATGACCGCGCAATAACCGATACGGTCCCTGGGTTTGCGCTTCGCAGCTTTTGTCCAGGGCTGGATGCTCCGGGTCGACATCCTGTTGGCCGAGCAGGTAGACGATGTCGCGCTTGATGTAGTTGTCTTCCAGTTGGGCCGGTGTTTGCCCGGCGGCGTAGGCCGGCAAGTTTTTCAGCCCGTACTTCCAGTGATTGAAACCCGGACAACTGGCGGCATCGAAGGCCATCGGCCGTTGTTCATCGAAATAGGCGTAGGACGACGGGTTGGCGACGACGAAGCGCGGGTTGATCCTGAAGGGGCCGTGGGCGAGCAGGGCGTAGCGCTGCACGACCTGGGCACCACCGGAATGGCCGGCGATGACGATCTGTTGCACTTCGGGGAACTGCTGCCGGTCACTGACCCGCGCGACGATGTCGTCCAGAACCTGGAACGAGCTGACCGGATGCGGCCCCGTGGACAGGCCTCCGGCCATCCAGTCGTTGCCCTGCCAGCGGAGCAGGTCATTGGGCAACAGGTGGCGAGCAACGTCCTGCTCGTTGAGAAACTGCGGGGCGATGATCAGGGTGGTGCCCAGTTGCCCGGCCTGCCCGGCCGCTTTCTCGGCGCTGTGCAGGTAGGTGTCGGCATTGCGCAGCCGACCGTGGAGGATGATCAGCACGCGCTGGATGGACGCCGGGGCCGGGCTGACGTCCACGGCCATGGCGCCACCCTTGAGTTGCAGGCGCCCTTGCGCGACCACGTTGACGCCGTGCTCATTGGCCTGGGCCAAGGTGCTGCCCAGCACCAGCGCGAACCATGCGGCCCACTTCATCATCTACAAGCTTTTCGCCGCAAAAGTGTCGCACTGGCTGACCTGGCCCTGGGCGAACCCGGTCTTGAACCAGCGTACCCGCTGCGCCGAGGTGCCGTGGGTGAAGGAGTCGGGTACCACGCGGCCCTGGCCCTGCTGTTGCAAGCGGTCATCGCCGATGGCATTGGCGGCGTTCAGGGCTTCTTCGATGTCGCCCGGTTCCAGCCAGTTCAGGCGTTTCTGGGCATGGTTGGCCCAGACGCCGGCCAGGCAGTCGGCCTGCAACTCCTGGCGCACCAACAGGCCGCCGTCACCTTCCATCTGCCGGCCTTGCTGGCGGGCCTCCTGGATTTTCGCCGACACGCCCAGCAGCGTCTGCACGTGGTGCCCGACCTCGTGGGCAATGACGTAGGCCTGTGCGAAGTCCCCGGCCGCGGAGAAACGTTGGGCCATTTCCTTGAAGAAACTCATGTCGAGGTAGACCTGCCGGTCTGCCGGGCAATAGAACGGCCCGGTGGCCGATGACGCGAGGCCGCAGGCCGAGTTGACCCGACCGCTGAACAGCACCAGCTTCGGTTGCTGGTACTGGCGCCCAGCCTGCTGGAACACCTGGCCCCAGGTGTCTTCGGTATCGCCGAGGATCGAGCGCACGAACTCGGCCTGCTCGTCGTTGGCCGGCGGCGCCTGGCGGGTCTGCGACGAGGCGGGGGCGGACGTGTCCATCTGCCCGGCCAACTGCCCAAGGATCTGCATCGGGTCCTGGCCGGTGATCCAGCCGATGCCGACGATCAGGAGAATGGCCGTCAGGCTCAAGCCCTTGCCGCCGCCGAAGCGCAATCCGCCACCCCCGCCGCCATCGCCTCGGGCGTCCACCACGTTGTCACTGCGGCGACCTTTTTTCCATAGCATGTGGGCAGTCCTCTGATTGACCGGTGTGAACAGTGTTGCCGCTGAGTGGGATTGCCGCCAGTTCACTAACAGATTTTTGACTGTGGGAACGGATCGGCGCGCGAGTGCGCTGTATCCGTTGACCTTCTGCGTGGCGCGAAGTGCCGCTTCTCGCGCCGGCTCGCTGACACCGATATGGATTAAAATCCCATGTCGTTCCAGAATTTGCATTAAACTTCGCTTATTCTGGAATCAGCGTACTCATCTGGATCGTCCATGGCCGGCAGTCAAATCGAACGTGTCTTCAATGTGTTGGAAAATCTCGCCAGCGATCCCCGAGGCTGGCCGCTGCTAGGGCTGGCCGAGCAGTTGCAGATCCCCAAGAGCGCCACCCATCGCTTGCTCGCCGAGCTGATGCGCCTGGGCTATGTGCGCCAGAACCCTGATAACCTGCGGTATCACCTGTCCACCCGGTTGGTGGCCATGGGTTTTCGCTACCTGTCGCGAAGCGGCGCTGACATCGTGCAGCCCGTGCTGGATCGCCTGGCCCGGGAAACCGGCGAGCTGGTGCGCCTGGGCGTCATCGAAGGCGATTGCCAGACCTGGATCGCCAAATCCCAGGGCGCGCGGTCCGGGCTGCGCTACGACCCGGACATGGGCCGCGAGGCGCCGCTGTTCTATACCGCTTCGGGCCATGCCTGGCTGGCGTGCATGAGCGACGCCGAGGCGCTGTCGCGGGTGGAACGCCAGGCTGCCCAACTGCCGACAGAGGCGGGGCCCAACGCGCCGCGCAACTCGGTCGAACTGCTGGAATACCTGCGCCAGGCGCGCGAGCAAGGCTACGCCTGTGTCGAGGAAAGTTCGGCGATCGGTACGTCGGCCATTGCCGCCGTGGTGCGTCATCCGGTGGATGGGCGGGTCGTCGGTGTGCTCAGCGTGGCCGGTCCCAGCGCGCGGATGACACGGCCGCGCCTGCATGAGCTGGCACCGACCTTGCTGGCGTTTGCCGAAGAGCTGTCCCAGGCCAGCCAGGCTTCGGAGTTGTTCAACTGAACCGGTCGTCGCAGCGATTGAATGGGCGTGGGCGCGGTCTTATCCGTCACACGCCAGCCCTGGCCTCTTACTTCATGCATCGCGGGATTCCTACATGACCGTCAGCACTCCGCTTTCCGGCGTCAATCAGGCCTTCAAGGGCATCCTGCTGATTCTTTGCGCAACATTCCTGTTCTCCAGCCATGACGCCTTGTCGAAATACCTTTCGGGGTTCTACCCGATCATCATGGTGGTGTGGGCGCGCTACGTGGTGCACACCCTGTTGATGGCGGGCATCTTCCTGCCCCGTTCGGGATTGCCGGTGCTACGCACCAAGCGTCCCTTGTGGCAAGTGGCCCGGGCGTTGTGCCTGCTGGGCACCAGCTTGTTCTTCACCACGGCGTTGTTGTACATCCCGTTGGCGGAGGCGACGGCGGTCAACTTCCTGGCCCCCGTGCTAGTCACGGCGTTGTCGGTGCCGTTGCTGGGTGAGCGGGTGACGCGTGGCCAGTGGATCGCGGTGATCTTCGGTTTCATCGGGGTGTTGATCATCGTCCATCCCGGCGGGGATCTGTTTACGCCGGCGGTGTTGCTGCCGTTTTGTTCGGCGCTGTTCTTCTGTTTCTACCAACTGCTGACCCGCAAGCTCAGCGAGATCGACAGCCCGACCACCAGCAACTTCTTCGCCGGCCTGTGCAATACGTTGGTGATGAGTGCGTTGGTGCCATTCTTCTGGCAAGTGCCGAGCCTGGTGCATGGCTTGATGATGCTGGCGCTGGGGGCCTGCGGGATGACGGCACACCTGATGCTGACCCAGGCGTTCCGCTTTGCCGCCCCGGCGCTGCTCGCGCCGTTCGGGTACTGTCAGATCGTGTTCGCCGGCCTGCTGGGGTGGTTGTTGTTCAACCATACGCCGACGTTGACCACGGTGTTCGGTATCGTGCTGATCTGCCTGAGTGGCCTGGCGGCGGCGTGGCAGCAGCGACGCAAGTGACTGGCTGCCGCAACCCCTGTGGTGAGGGAAGAAGGTCTCTCGCCACAGGGGCTGCGGTCGTATCAGCTCTCCAGATTTGGAATCTTGCGCGGCGCCATGAAGTACAGCCAGGTCAGGGCGATGAAGTACATCGCCGGGATCAAGGTGAACAACACGGTGTAGTTGTTGTTTGTGACGGTCAGGATGTGGCCCACCAACTGGGTCATGAACATCCCGCCGATGGCCGCGCACATGCCGCCGAAGCCGAACACCGTGCTCATCATGTATTTGGGCGTGTAGTCCATGACCAGGCTCCAGATGTTGGCGGTCCAGGCCTGGTGCGCGCCGATGGCCAGGGAAATGGCGAACACCGCCATCCATAGGTTGCTTGCGCCGGCGGCCATGATCACACCGATGATGCAGCAGGCGAACAGCAACATGGAAAGCAGGCGCGCCTTGATCGGGTTGAGGCCGCGGCCAATCAGGAACGAAGACAGGATACCGCCGCCCACGCTGCCGAAGTCGGCGGTCAGGTAGATGATGATCAGCGGGATGCCCATCTGGGTGACGTTGATGCCCAGGTTGTATTGCTGGTTCAGGAACGGCGGCAGCCAGTAGAGGTAGAACCAGAACACCGGCGCGGTGATCGAGTAGGCGAGGGCGAACGCCCAGGTGCCGCGCATGCGCAGGATACGGGAGAAGGGCACGCGGGCCTGCTCCGGTTCGTCCTGGGCCTGGATGTAGGCCAGTTCCGACGCCTTGACGTTGGGATGGTCTTCCGGGTTGAAGTATTTCAGGCCCCAGAACAGCAACCAGACCCCGCCCAGCGCGGCCATGCACAGGAACGCCGCCTGCCAGCCCCACACGTGCAGGATCAATGGCAGCAGCATCGGCGTGAACATTGCGCCGACGTTGGTCCCGGCGTTGAAGATACCGGTGGCCACCGCCCGTTCGCCGGCCGGAAACCACAGCCGCGTGGTTTTCACGCAGGCCGGGTAGTTGGCCGCTTCGGTCAGGCCCAGGATGAAGCGGCAGACCATGAAGCCGACCGCCGAAGTGGCCAGGCCATGGGCACCGGTCGCCAGGCTCCAGAGCAGCACGGCGCAGAAGAACACGCGCTTGACGCCGATCCGGTCGATCAGCCGGCCCTGCAGGACAAAGCCCACGGCATAACCGACCTGGAACCAGAAGTTGATGTTGGCGTAGTCCATCGCCGTCCAGCTCATTTCCTTGGCCAGGATGGGCTGCATCACGCCGAGAGCGGCGCGGTCGATGTAGTTCAGGGTGGTGGCGAAAAACACCAGCGCGAGCATGCCCCAACGGGTCTTGCCCACGGCCAGGGCGCCGCGGATTTTGTCGCCGATGCCACCGGTCGTGACGCCCATGCCTGGGCTCAGGGGAGAACTTTGGGAAGGATTCATAGCGTGTACCCGTTTTTGAAATTCTTATGGGGTGATCGGGGTATTCCACGACGCCGGCCAATCCGGCTGCGTCAATGTGGGGCTGATGGTGCGCAGTGGACGAAAAATCGTCAATTCGCCCCAAGGCATTTTGTTCGATAATCGCCCAAAAAACTAACTGGGTGGTACATATTAAATTGCTGAAAGCCATCAGCGCCTCAATAATCGGTCCATTCCTTCAAAAGCGCTGCCAACAGCGCCGCAACTCTGTAGCCGATGCCTCCCGGGAGCCGAAGTCATGCAGCGTTCCATTGCCACCGTTTCCTTGAGCGGTACCCTGCCGGAAAAACTCGAAGCCATTGCCGCCGCCGGTTTCGATGGTGTGGAAATCTTCGAGAACGATCTTCTCTATTACGATGGCAGCCCGCGGGAAATCAGGCAGATGTGCGCCGACCTGGGCATCGCCATCACCTTGTTCCAGCCGTTTCGTGACTTCGAAGGCTGCCGTCGTGATCGCCTGGCGCGTAACCTGGATCGGGCCGAGCGCAAATTCGACCTGATGCAGGAGCTGGGCACCGACCTGGTGCTGGTGTGCAGCAATGCCTCGGCCGATAGCCTGGGCGATGAGCAATTGTTGGTCGATGACCTGCGGCTGCTGGCCGAACGGGCTGGCGCGCGCGGCCTGCGCATCGGCTATGAAGCGTTGGCCTGGGGCCGGCACGTCAATACTTATCAACAGGTCTGGAACATCGTGCGCCAGGCCGATCATCCAAGCCTTGGCGTGCTGCTCGACAGCTTCCACACCTTGTCCCTCAAGGGCGATCCGAGGGCGATTGCCGAGATCCCCGGCGAGAAGATTTTTTTCGTGCAGATGGCCGACGCGCCGATCCTGGCAATGGATGTTTTGGAGTGGAGCCGCCATTTTCGCTGCTTCCCCGGCCAGGGCGAGTTCGACTTGCCGGGTTTCCTGGCGCCGATCATCAAGAGTGGCTACCGCGGGCCGCTGTCGCTGGAGATCTTCAACGACGGCTTCCGCGCCGCGCCACCAAGGGCCAATGCCGCCGATGGCTTGCGCTCGCTGCTGTACCTGGAAGAGAAGACCCGCCAACGCCTGGCCGAAGAGGCCATGCCGGTCAGTAACGCCGATTGCCTGTTCGCGACGCCGTCGGCCAGCGAATACAACGGTATCGAGTTCCTCGAGTTTGCCGTGGACGACAACCTCGGCGCCAAGCTCTCCCACTGGCTGGAGCGGCTGGGCTTCGTCAAGGCCGGCCAGCATCGTTCCAAGAACGTCAGCCTGCTGCGCCAAGGCGATATCAACCTGATCCTCAACAGTGAACCGTACTCCTTCGCTCACAGCTTTTTCGAAGCTCACGGGCCGTCGTTGTGCGCCACCGCGTTGCGGGTCAAGGACAGTGCCAGCGCCCTGGCGCGGGCGGTGGCCTACAAGGGCCAGCCCTACCGCGGCTTGGTCGGGCCCAATGAGCTGGAGCTGGCGGCGGTGCGCGCACCGGACGGCAGCTTGATCTACCTGGTCGACCAGGACGCCGACGTCTATGGCACCGATTTCAATTTGCAACCGGGCGCGGTCATCGGGGCCGGGCTCAAGCGCATCGACCACATGGCCATGGCGTTGCCGGCCGACAGCCTCGACAGCTGGGTGTTGTTCTACAAGAGCCTGCTGGATTTCGAGGCCGACGACGAAGTGGTGCTGCCCGACCCCTATGGCCTGGTGAAAAGCCGCGCGCTGCGCAGCCGCTGCAGTTCGATCCGGTTGCCCCTGAACATTTCCGAAAACCGCAACACGGCAATCTCACACGCGCTGTCGAGTTATCGTGGCTCTGGCGTGCACCACATCGCCTTCGATTGCGATGACATCTTCGCCCAGGTCAGCCGCGCCAAGGAGGCCGGGGTGCCGCTGCTGGACATTCCGCTCAATTACTATGACGACCTGGCCGCGCGTTTCGATTTCGACGATGAGTTCCTCAGCGAGCTGGCCTATTTCAACGTGCTGTATGACCGCGACGCCCAGGGGGGCGAGTTGTTTCATGTCTACACCGAACCGTTCGAGGGGCGGTTTTTCTTCGAGATCATCCAGCGCAAGAACGGTTACGCCGGCTACGGCGCGGCCAACGTGGCGGTGCGGCTGGCGGCCATGGCGAAATCCCGCAGCGGTGGCTTGCGGCATGCCAAGTTGTAGGGAAATCGTAAAAGTGGCGGCAAAGGGCGGCCCCGTGACTTCCTTCACTGCACGGTGCGGCCCATAATCGCAAGCCTTGCAGTGATGGCCGTGAGCCCACAATGACTATGAATCCAGAGCTTCCCGCAGACCTCGACGAGCCCCTCGTCGCGCCACGCAAGAGTCGCAAGAACAACCCGGAGAAAACCCGGGAAAACATTCTTCAGGAAGCCATCGTCGAATTCGTCCAGCAGGGCCTGGCCGGCGCCCGGGTCGATGCCATCGCCGAACGCATCCATACCTCCAAGCGCATGATCTATTACTACTTCGGCAGCAAGGAGCAGCTGTACATCGAGGTGCTGGAGAAGCTCTACGGCGATATCCGCAGCACCGAGGGCCGGCTGCACCTGGCCGAGCTGGCGCCTGTCCACGCGATACGGCGCCTGGTGGAGTTCACGTTCGACCACCATGATCGCAATGTGGATTTCGTGCGGATCGTCGCCATCGAGAACATCCATAACGCCGAGTACGTCAAGCAGTCGCGGGTGATCAAAGCGATGAACAGCACCATCCTCGACTCCCTCGACCTGATCCTGCGGCGGGGCGCTGAAGAAGGCGTGTTCCGGGCGGGCCTGGCACCGCTGGATGTGCACTTGCTGATCAGTTCGTTCTGTTTTCACCGGGTGTCGAACCGCCACACCTTCGGCGAGATTTTTCAGATCGACCTGTCGGACGAAGCGATCAAGCAGCGTCATCGCCAGATGATCTGCGAGTCGGTGCTGCGCTATTTGCAGGCCTGAACGCAACCCCTGTGGGAGCGGGCTTGCTTGCGAAAGGGCCCGCACAGTCGCCATGGAGGTTGACTGTCGGATCGCATTCGCGAGCTAGCCCGGCTCCCACGGGTCCTCAGTGATTCATGCGCTGGAAATGTTCCAGCATCCGCTGCGCATCCGGCACCACGCCGCTGAACAATTCAAAGGCCTTCACCGCCTGGAACACGGCCATGGTGCCGCCATCGAGTGTGCGGCAGCCCAAGGCGCGGGCGTTGCGCAGCAGTTCGGTTTCCAGGGGGAAGTAGACGATTTCCGCCACCCACAACGCGCCCCGCAACAGCTCGACCGGCACCGGCATGCCCGGCAACTTCGTCATGCCCATCGGGGTGGTGTTGACCAGGCCGTCGGCCTCGGCCATGGCGGCGGGCAAGTCATGCCCGGCCCGGGCGCGGCCGGCGCCGAAGTGTTGGTTCAGGTTGTGGGCCAAGGCCTCGGCGCGGCTGACTTCCACATCGAAAATACTCAGCGTCTGTACGCCTTCAGCCAATAGCGCGTGGGCAACGGCCGCACCGGCGCCGCCGGCGCCCATCTGGACCACGTGCCCGCGGGAAACATCCCCCAGGCCACGGCGAAACCCTTCGGCGAACCCCAGGCAATCGGTGTTGTGGCCGACGCGTTTGCCGTCCTTGAGCACCACGGTATTCACCGCGCCGATGCCGCGGGCTTCGGGCGACAGTTCGTCCAGCAGCGGGATGATCGCCTGCTTGCACGGAAAGGTGATGTTCAGGCCGGTAAAGCTCATGCGTTCGGCGGCGGCCAGCAGGTCGGGCAGGGCGCTGCTGTCGAGTGTCAGCGCATCGAGGTCGATCAACCGGTAGAGGTAGCGCATGCCTTGGGCGTCGCCTTCGTGCTCGTGCAGGGCAGGGGTGCGCGAGGCCTGGATGCCGGCGCCGATCAGCCCGGCGAGCACAGTGATGTTCGACATGTGGATCAACCCTTCAACCGCTGACTGAAATGCTCCAGGGCCAGGCGATAGCCGTGGCTGCCAAACCCGCACATCACACCGATGGCGATGGAGGAGACGAAGGAGTGATGGCGGAAGGTTTCCCGCGCATGGACGTTGGACAAATGGACTTCGATCACCGGGATTTCACTGGCCACCAGGGCGTCGCGGATGGCCACCGAGGTGTGGGTCCAGGCGGCCGGGTTGATGACGATACCGGCACAGCGGCCACGGGCGCCGTGAATCCAGTCGAGCAGTTCGCCTTCCTGGTTGGTCTGGCGAAACTCCACTGCCAGGCCGAACTCTTCAGCGGCGCGTGCGCACAGCGCGGAAATGTCCGCCAGGGTTTCATGGCCATAGGTGGCCGGCTCGCGAGTGCCGAGCAGGTTCAGGTTCGGGCCGTTCAGCACCAGGACGATCGGAGGCATCAATTTTCTCCACACTTTTTATTGTTGGTGTTGGCCGGGTTCCAGCCGTTGGAGGTAAATTGTACTAGATGGTTAGTTTGGTCAAACGAAGCCGCTGTCGGCGCTCAATAAGTGTTCGATGATCGAACAGCACCTTTAAGCGGCAAGCGGGGTTGTAGGAGGAACTCGTTTGTGGCGAGGGGATTTATCCTCGTTGGGCTGCGAAGCAGCCCTGAAGTCGTGCACTGCCGTCACAGCGCAACCGTGTTGGTTGATTTGCGACTGCTGCGCAGTCGAACGGGGATAAATCCCCTCGCCACAGGAATCGCCTCAACGCCGGGTCAGCAACACCCCGGATTCCATGTGATGGGTCCAGGGGAATTGGTCGAACAACGCGCAGCGCGTGATGCGGTGGGTGTCGTTCAGTTGCGCGATGTTGGCGGCGAGGGTTTCCGGGTTGCAGGAGATGTACAGGATGTTGTCGAAGCGCCGGGTCAGTTCGCAGGTGTCCGGGTCCATGCCTGCGCGCGGCGGATCGACGAAGACGCTGCCGAACGCGTAGCTTTTCAGGTCGATGCCCTGCAAGCGGCGGAACGGCCGGACTTCGTTCAACGCTTCGGTCAATTCTTCCGCCGACAAGCGCACCAGCTTCACGTTAGCCACGGCGTTTTCGTCCAGGTTGCTCAGCGCCGCGTTCACCGAAGTCTTGCTGATTTCGGTGGCCAGCACGTTGCGTACGCGGGTTGCCAGGGGCAGGGTAAAGTTGCCGTTGCCGCAGTACAGTTCCAACAAGTCGTCGTTGCGATCGCCCAAGGCGTCGTAGGCCCAATTGAGCATCTTCTGGTTCACCGTGCCGTTGGGCTGGGTGAAGGCGCCTTCGGGCTGGCGATAGCTGAAGGTGCGGCCGCCCACTTCAAGGCGCTCCACCACGTAGTCGTGGCCGATCACTTCTCGCTTGCCCTTGGAGCGGCCAATGATGCTGACGCCCAAGTCGTTGGCCAGTTGCGTGGCGGCGGCATGCCAATGCTCGTCCAGCGGACGGTGATAACACAGGGTGATCATCGCGTCGCCGGCCAGGGTGGTCAGGAACTCCACCTGGAACAGCTTGTGGCTCAGGGGCGCGCTGGCCTGCCAGGCGGCTTTGAGTTGCGGCATCAACTGGTTGATGCGCAGGCTGGCGATAGGGAACGTCTCGATGAGGATCGGCGTGCGTTTGTCTTCCTGGGAGAACATCGCGTAGTGCCGCTCGCCGGCCTCGCGCCACAGGCGGAATTCGGCCCGCAGGCGGAAGTTCTGCAGTGGCGAGTCGAACACCTCGGGTTGCGGCGCATCGAAGGGGGCCAGCAGCTCACGCAAGCGGGTGACCTTGTCCTGGAGCTGCGTGGCGTACGCCTGGGAATCGAAAGTCATGCGTTGAACCAACCCAACTTGATCACGAACAGGATGGACAGGATGACCAGCGCCGGGTTCAGCTCACGGCCACGGCCCGACACCAGCTTGATGGCGGTCCAGGCGATGAAACCGAAGGCGATGCCGTTGGCGATGGAGTAGGTGAACGGCATGGCCAGCGCGGTCACCACCACCGGGGCGGCGACGGTGATGTCGTCCCAGTCGATTTCCGCCAGGCCCGAAGTCATCAGTACGGCGACGAACAGCAAGGCCGGCGCGGTGGCGAACGCCGGGACGCTGCCTGCCAGTGGCGAGAAGAACAACGCCAGCAGGAACAGGACCGCCACCACGATGGCGGTCAGGCCGGTGCGGCCGCCGGCACTGACGCCCGCCGCCGACTCGATGTAGCTGGTGGTGGTGGAGGTGCCCAGCAGCGAACCGGCCATGGCGGCGGTGCTGTCGGCGATCAGCGCACGGCCCATCTTCGGCATGTGGCCGTCCTTGCCCATCAGCCCGGCGCGCTTGGCGACGCCGATCAGGGTGCCGGAGTTGTCGAACAGGTCGACGAACAGGAAAGCGAAGATCACGCTGACCAGGCCGATGTCCAGGGCGCCCTTGATGTCCAGTTGCAGGAAGGTCGGGGCCAGGGAGGGCGGCATCGATATCACGCCGCCGAACGGGGTGAAGCCCATCAGGATCGAGACGATGGTCACCGCGAGGATGCCGATCAGCACGGCCCCGCGCACTTTCAGTGCTTCGAGCGCGACGATCAGGACAAAACCGAGCGTGGCGAGGATTGGCGCCGGTTGCTTCAGGTCGCCGAGGCCGACCATGGTCGCCGGGTTTTTCACCACGATGCCGGCGTTGTTCAGGGCGATCAGCGCCAGGAACAGGCCGATGCCGGCGGCGATGGCCGAGCGCAATGGCAGCGGGATGCTGTTGATGATCCACTCGCGGATGCGAAAGATCGACAGCAGGAAGAACAGCACCGCAGAGACGAACACCGCGCCCAGCGCCACTTGCCAGGTATGGCCCATGTGCAGGACCACGGTGTAGGTGAAGAAGGCGTTCAAGCCCATGCCCGGGGCCAGGGCGATCGGGTAGTTGGCGATCAGCCCCATGACCGTGGAGCCGATGGCTGCCGCCAGGCACGTGGCGACGAATACGGCGCCCTTGTCCATGCCGGTTTCGCCGAGGATGCTCGGGTTGACGAACAGGATGTAGGCCATGGCCAGGAAGGTCGTGACGCCCGCCAGGATCTCGGTCCGCACGTTGGTGTTGTGTGCCTTGAGTTGAAACAGCCTTTCCAGCATGTCTGCTCCCCGTGGCGCGCAGGGCGCCGTGAATGTATCGACCTCAACAGCAAAGCACAGACCGCCAGGGGCGCCTGAATTTTCTGCGGGTCGGAAAAAGCCGCGCATCATACCAGCAGCGTGGCCATGTGGCTGCGATCGTCGTCGATGTTTTACCGAAGCAAAAAGAGCGCCATACTGCGCGCGGTTCAGAAGCTCGATAGGTCTCACATGAACAGAAATCTGCTGGCCTTGGTTTGCGCGTTGGGCCTGTGGTTGCCCGGCCTGCCCGTCAATGCCGCTTCGGCACCGCCGTTGAGCGAGGTCAAGGTGCTCAAGGTCGAGTCGCCGGCCTGTGGCTTCGAGGACATCACCCCCGGGCAGGCACAGACCCGTTGTGACCACAGTGGTGCGAACATCAAGGTCTATGTGCTGGAAGTCGGCTATGGCCGCCAGCCCCATGTCACGCTGGACGGCTTCGAAGTCGACGGCACCCGCTCGCCGGTGTGCGCGTTCAGCAATGGCAATCTCAACGATTGTTCGAGCCGCACCAAGGTCGTCGGCTATCTGTACATCTTCGACCTGAAGGGCAAGCAGGAGGGCACCTTCAGCTACAGCAACGTCTCGATCAATGCGCCGGGCAATCGGATGTCGACCCAGTTGTATATCAAGTGACGGGCAGTTGGCAGGACGCAGTCCGGCAAACCTGACTAGGCTATGTACGAAATAGCTTGAAACTTGGTTATGCGGCGTTAAAAACCGGCTCGGAATGCTCATTGACAACCAGTCAAGTCGAGCGCGACCCCGGTCGTTCCTCGCCGGTTTTTGCCTTGCCTAACCTGCGTTTCAAACTATTTCGTACACAGCCTAGTCTTCAGGAACACCCCTGCGGAGAACACCCATGATTGCTGGAACCGCGATTCCCCGAGCGCTGATCGCCGTTGCCGAAGGTGTCGACGACTTGCAGACCGTCACCCTGATCGACGTCCTGCGCCGGGCGCAGCTCGAAGTGGTGCTGGCGAGCATCGAAGGCCGGCGGATGCTGACCTGCGCCCGTGGCACTCGCCTGACCGCCGACGGCATGCTGGTGGACGTGCTGGTGCAGGACTTCGACCTGATCGTCCTGCCCGGCGGCCTCATCGGCGCCCAGCATCTGGCCGCCCATCAACCCCTGCAACAACTGCTCAAGGGCCAGGCCGCCGCCGGCCGCTTCTTCGCCGCCATCGCCGAAGCGCCCGCCTTGGCATTACAACCTTGCGGCGTGCTGCGCCAACGGCGCATGACCTGCCTGCCCGCCGTCAGCCAGCAATTGTCCGGGTGTACCTTCGTCGACCAACCCGTGGTCGTGGATGGCAACTGCATCACCGCCCAGGGCTCGGCCGCCGCCCTGGCGTTTGCCCTGGCGTTGGTGGAACAACTCAGCGGCAAGGGCGTGCGCAATGTGGTGGCGGCGGAACTGCTGGCCTGACTGGCGTCAGGCGTGTTGTGGGAAAGCTGGAAGGCTTTAATCATGACGCCGAGTGTAAGGCGATGTATTGCACAGGGTGCGGTATATAGAGACCGCACTTGAGCGACATAAAGGTGCGCTTTGCCGCGCCTGTTCGCCTTCACGAACGCCTTTGAACGCTCACCGCCCCCCGAAGTCGTACCCCTTATGACGGCGGTTTCCCAAAACGCCGCGAGTGTACGACCAACCGTGAGGTGTTTATGAGCGCGACCCTGTCCGAAGCGACGCAGGCGTCCTTCGTCCGTCATCCGATCCGCCTGACACTCAATGGCCAGGTGCGCGAGCTGCAGGTATTGCCCTGGACCACGTTGCTGGACCTGCTGCGTGAGCAACTGGACCTGGTGGGCAGCAAGAAAGGCTGTGACCACGGCCAGTGCGGCGCGTGCACGGTGTTGCGCGATGGCAAACGCATCAATGCCTGCCTGACCCTGGCGGTGATGTGCGACGGCGTCGAATTGACCACCATCGAGGGCCTGGCCGGCGATGACGCGTTGCACCCCATGCAGCAGGCTTTCATCACCCATGACGCCTTCCAGTGCGGCTACTGCACGCCGGGACAGATCTGTTCGGCCGTCGGCCTGGCCAACGAGGGCCGGGCGCGGACCGGCGCGCAGATCAGTGAACTGATGAGCGGTAACCTCTGCCGCTGCGGTGCCTATAACAACATCCGCGACGCCATCGAAGAAGCCTTGCCGCTTTGCCCACAACCCCAGGCACCGGAGGGCGAGCAATGAACCCCTTTCAATACAGCAAGCCTGAGACCGTGCAGGCTGCCATCGACCTGTCGAGCCCGGTGTCGCGCTTCATCGCCGGTGGCACCAACCTGCTGGACCTGATGAAGGAGAACCTCACCCGCCCGGCGCACCTGATCGACATCACCGGGCTGCCCCTGGCGGACCTCAGCGAAACCCCATCGGGTGGGGTGATGATCGGCGCCTTGGTGAGCAATGCCGACCTGGCCTGGCATCCGTGGATCGAGCGCCGCTACCCGCTGCTGTCCCAGGCGATCCTGGCGGGCGCCTCGCCGCAACTGCGCAACATGGCCAGTACCGGTGGCAACCTGTTGCAACGCACCCGCTGCTACTACTTCTACGACGCCAACGTGCCGTGCAACAAACGCCAGCCTGGCAGCGGCTGCCCGGCGCGCAGCGGGCTGAACCGGATCCACGCGATTTTCGGTGCCAGCGACCAGTGCGTCGCGACGCATCCGTCCGACATGTGCGTGGCCTTGGCGGCCCTGGAAGCGGTGGTCCATGTGCTGGGCCGGGGCGGGGCGCGGACCATCGAGTTCGCCGACTTCCACCGCCTGCCCGGCGATGCCCCGGAGCGGGATAACCAACTGGCCGACGATGAACTGATCACCGCCATCGAACTGCCGGCCGCTGGTTTTGCCGAGCACAGTCACTACCTGAAGGTCCGTGACCGAGCCTCCTACGCCTTTGCGCTGGTGTCGGTGGCGGCGGCGCTGGAACTCGACGGACCGGTGATCCGCCAGGCGCGCCTGGCCCTGGGAGGCGTAGCGCACAAGCCCTGGCGCGACCGGGCGGTGGAAAGCTGGCTGAGCGGCCAGACCGTCAGCCGCGAAACCTTCACCGCCGCTGCCGACGCGTTGCTGCAAAACGCTGAACCGCTGGAACACAACGGCTTCAAGGTCAGGTTGGCGCGCCGGGCGATCGTGCGCGCCTTGAGCGATGCCGCACTGGGAGGGCAAGCCAAATGAATGCTCCGAGCAAATCCATAGGGCAGCCACTGGACCGGGTCGATGGCCTGCTCAAGGTGACGGGCCAGGCCCGCTATGCCGGCGAATACCCCGAAGACGGCTTGCTGTACGGCAGTGTCGTGTCGGGCACCATCGCCCGCGGCCGGGTGCTGCGCATCGACGCCTCCAAAGCCTTGGCGCTGCCTGGCGTCGTCGCCGTCATCGACCACACCAACCGGCCCAAGGTCGCCAGCTACGATGAGCCCTACCAGGACGCCGACGCGGCGGATGGCTCGCCGTTCCGACCGCTGTACAACGACGAGGTGCTCTACAGCGGCCAGCCGCTGGCCCTGGTGGTTGCGCAGAACCTCGAACTGGCCCGTTATGCCGGCTCGCTGGTCGAGATCGAATACGAGGTCCAGGACCATCAGACCGACCTGGCCCTCCTGCAAGGCGAGGCCTATCCGGCACCGGCCGAACTGCCCAAGCCCCGTGGAAATTTCCAGGGCGAGTACGCCAGTGCGGCGCTGAGTGTGGATGTGTCCTACAGCACACCGATCGAACACCACAACCCGATGGAGCCTCATGCCTGCACCGTGCTGTATCAGCCTGACGGCAGCCTGCACATCCATGACAAGACCCAAGGCACGCAGAACTGCCAGGCCTATGTGCAGAAGGTATTCGGCCTGGAGAAAGACCAGGTCCGCGTGTTTGCCGCGTTCGTCGGCGGCGCCTTCGGCTCAGGGCTGCGGCCGCAGTATCAATTGGCGTTGGGGGTGATGGCGGCGCTGGCCCTCAAGCGTTCGGTGCGGGTCAGCCTGACCCGCCAGCAGATGTTCACCTTCGGCTACCGGCCACGCACGTTCCAGCGTCTGCAACTGGGAGCCGCGGCCAATGGGCGGTTGCTGGCGGTGGCGCACAGTGCTGTCGGCCAGACCTCGCGTTTCGAGGACTTCACCGAACACGTGGTGGAGTGGAGCGGCATGCTCTATCACTGCGACAACGTCGAGCTGAGCTACAAACTGGTGCCGCTGGACGTCTACACGCCGCTGGACATGCGCGCCCCCGGTGCCGCGCTCGGGTTGATCGGCCTTGAGTGCGCCATGGATGAACTGGCCTGCGCCCTGGCGATCGATCCCGTCCAGTTGCGCTTGAACAACTACGCCGAGCGCAACGAAAACGAAGACAAGCCGTACTCCAGCAAGGAGCTGCGCGAGTGCTACGCCCAGGGGGCTCGTCGCTTCGGGTGGGACAAGCGCAACCCCGAGCCGCGCAGCATGCGTGAAGGCCGGCAACTGGTGGGCTGGGGGATGGCCGGCGGCGTATGGGAAGCCATGCAGCAGAAGGCCAGCGCCCGGGCGTCCCTGGACGCGGACGGCAAACTCACGGTCAGCAGCGCCACCACGGACATCGGCACCGGCACCTACACGGTCATGACCCAGATCGCCGCCGAGGCGTCAGGCGTGCCCGTGGCAGACATCACCTTTGTCCTCGGCGACTCATCACTGCCGACCGCGCCGCTGCAAGGCGGCTCGTTCACCGTGTCATCGGTCGGCACGGCCGTGCAGCAGGCCTGCGAAGCGCTGAAGGAAAAACTGCTGGCCGTGGCCTGGCAGACCTGTCCGGATTTCAGCGGTGCGACCCTTGAGCAAGTCACCTTCGCTGATGGCCATTTGCATTTTGGCGAAGCCCGGGTCGCCCTGGCGGCGCTGGCAAGACAAAGCGCCGAGATACCCGTGCAGGCCCAAGTCACCGCCGAGCCCGACGAAAAGCGCAAGGCCTACGCCACCGCGACGCACTCGGCGGTGTTTGTCGAAGTCCGGGTGGATGAAGACCTGGGCACGGTAAAGGTCAGCCGGGTGGTCAGCGCCATCGCCGCCGGGCGGGTGGTCAACCCGAAAACCGCGCGCAGCCAGATCCTCGGTGGCGTGGTCTGGGGCATCGGCATGGCCCTGCACGAGGAAACCCTCACCGACCACGCTCTGGGCCGGCACATGAACCACAGCCTGGCCGAGTACCACCTGCCGGTAAACGCGGACATCGGCGACATCGAAGTGATCTTTGTCGACGAGCAGGACAAGATCGTCAACGCGCTCGGCTCCAAGGGCGTGGGAGAAATCGGCATCGTCGGCGTGGCGGCGGCCGTGGCGAATGCCATCTACCACGCCACCGGCAAGCGGGTGCGGGATTTCCCCATCACCCTCGACACGTTGCTCTAGGGTCTGTTTGAAAAGTCTTGAGACGAAGGTCAGGCAAGGCGAAAACCGGCGAGGAAGCGGAGTTTACTGGAGTAAATGAGCATTCCGAGCCGGTTTTCAACGCAGCATGAACGAGTATCAAGGCTTTTCAGACAGAGCCTAGGGTGTCGCCTCGGCGACCGGCTCGTGCATCCGGTCGCGCTGGGCCAGGGTCGGGAACAGCTTGATCCAGACCCCGGTCACCAGCAGCGTGCCGACACCGCCCATGACCACCGCCGGCACCGTGCCGAACCAGTGGGCAGTGAGGCCGGACTCGAACTCGCCCAACTGGTTCGAGGCGCCGATGAACAACCCGTTCACCGCGCTGACGCGGCCGCGCATTTCGTCCGGGGTTTCCAGTTGTACGAAGGAGGCGCGGATCACCATGCTGATCATGTCCGCCGCGCCGAGCACCACCAGCACCGCCAGGGAAAACCAGAACGACGTCGAAAGGCCGAAGGCAATGGTGGCGACGCCGAACACGCCCACGGCGGTGAACATCACCCGGCCGACCTTGCGCTCCACGGCGAACCGCGCCAACCACAACGACATCAGCAAGGCCCCGACCGCGGGCGCCGAACGCAACAGCCCAAGGCCCCAGGGACCGGTGAGCAGGATGTCCTTGGCGAATACCGGCAGCAGCGCCGTCGCACCGCCGAGCAACACCGCGAACAGGTCCAGGGAGATCGCCCCGAGGATATCCGGGCGGCTGCGGATGAAGCGAATCCCGGCCAGCAACGAGTCCATCGTCGCCTTGCCTTTGTTCAACGGGGTTTGCCGGGCCGGGAGATTGAGCATCAGGCAGCAGGCGATGACGTAGAGCAGCACGGTCGGCCCATAGACCCAGACGCTGCCGAAGGCATAAAGCAGGCCGCCGAGGGCCGGGGCGACGATGGTGGCTGACTGCTGGGCCGATTGGGCGGCGGCCACGGCCCGTGGAAACAGCGCGGCCGGCACGATGCTCGGCAGCAGTGCCTGGGTGGTCGGCATTTCGAACGAGCGGGCGGCGCCGAGCAGGAAGGCGAGGATGAAAATCATCTCCCGCGTGACGTTGTCGGTGGCGCTGCCGATCACCAGTGCCAGGGCGATCATCGCCTGCAACGACTGGCAGAGGGCCGCGACCTTGCGCCGGTCATAACGGTCGGCCACGTGCCCGGTGTGGAGCATGAACAGCACGCGCGGCGCGAATTCCACCAGGCCCACAAGCCCCAGGTCCAGGACATTGCCGGTCAGTTGATAGAGGTTCCAGCCGATGGCCACGGTCAGCATCTGGAAGCCGCTGGCGGTGAAGATCCGGGCCAGCCAGAAGGCAATGAAGGGACGATGGTGACGGAGCAGCAGCGGCGCTTGGCTGGGCATCTGGAAGAGGTCCGGTGATGAAGGCAATGAGATTATCACCGAGCTGTAACCGGAAGTTGCGGTGGTAGGAAAAATAGTTAGCCAAACATCGATTTTGCCCAAAGCGCCTTCCGAGGTGGCCTCGCCACGGTTGACTGATGGTGCCCCGGTCGGATGCTATCAATTGTCGCTGAGTCAACCTGTCACGCGACAAAAGACCACGCCGTCCATCGGCCATAATGCGACTACTCTTTGATCATTGCTTGATCCAGATCAATACCCTGCCGGGTGCTGGGCTGGCGGCCATCCGGCCAGAATCCTGCGTTGTGACGGTTTAAAAAGAACGATTTGAAAAGCATCGCACTCCATATCCCTGGAGGCGGTGATGCAAGCCCCGCCCGCAGCCGGTTTTACCTGACAGAGGAAGACTTATGTTCGGTTTGGAGGCGCTTGATCTCGCCCGAATCCAGTTCGCGTTCACCATCTCGTTCCATATCCTGTTTCCGGCGATCACCATCGGACTGGCGAGTTACCTCGCGGTGCTCGAAGGCCTGTGGCTCAAGACCCGAGACGACACCTACCGTGACCTGTACCACTTCTGGTCGAAGATCTTTGCCGTCAACTTCGGCATGGGCGTGGTGTCCGGGTTGGTCATGGCCTATCAGTTCGGCACCAACTGGAGCCGGTTCTCCGACTTCGCCGGGGCGGTGACCGGGCCGCTGCTGACCTACGAGGTGCTCACGGCGTTCTTCCTCGAAGCCGGCTTCCTCGGTGTGATGCTGTTCGGCTGGAACCGCGTCGGCCGTGGCCTGCACTTCTTTTCCACGGTCATGGTGGCGATCGGCACGCTGATCTCGACGTTCTGGATTCTGTCCTCCAACAGCTGGATGCAGACCCCGCAGGGCTACGAGATCGTCGACGGGCGAGTGATCCCGGTGGACTGGCTGGCGGTGGTGTTCAACCCTTCATTCCCTTATCGCCTGTTGCACATGTCGACCGCGGCGTTCGTCGCTACCGCGTTCTTCGTTGGCTCTTCGGCGGCCTGGCACCTGCTGCGCGGCCGTGACACCCCGGCGATCCGCCGGATGCTGTCGATGGCGATGTGGATGGCCTTGCTGGTGGCGCCGATACAGGCAGTGATCGGCGACTTCCACGGCCTCAACACCCTCAAGCACCAACCGGCGAAGATCGCGGCCATTGAAGGCCACTGGGAAAACGTCGGCAACGAGCCGACTCCGCTGATCCTGTTCGGCCTGCCCGACATGCAGGCGGAGAAAACCCGTTTTGCCGTGGAAATTCCCTACCTGGGCAGCTTGATCCTGACCCACAGCCTGGACAAACAGGTGCCGGCCCTCAAGGAGTTTCCACCCGAGGATCGTCCGAATTCGACCATCGTGTTCTGGTCGTTCCGGGTCATGGTGGGCCTGGGCCTGCTGATGATCTTCACCGGCCTGTGCAGCTTGTGGCTGCGCCGCAATGACCGGATCTACCAATCCCGGCCTTTCCTGCACATGGTGCTGTGGATGGGGCCGTCCGGGTTGATCGCGATCCTGGCGGGCTGGTTCACCACCGAAATCGGCCGCCAGCCGTGGGTCGTCTACGGCCTGATGCGCACGGCCGATGCTTCATCCGGCCACAGCGTCGCGCAGATGAGCATCACCCTGGTGCTGTTTGTCGTGGTGTATTTCGCGCTGTTCGGCGCTGGGCTGAGCTACATGATGCGCCTGGTGCGCAAGGGGCCGGAGGCCCACGAAGCCGAGCCGAGCGACGGTGGCCCAGGCCAGAAACGCACCCCGGCCCGACCCTTGTCGGCCGCCGACGAAGGCGACGACGACATGGACCACAACGACCGCGCGAACAAGGAGAATTGAACCATGGGTATTGATCTTCCGCTGATCTGGGCCGTGGTCATCATCTTCGGCATCATGATGTACGTGATCATGGACGGTTTCGACCTGGGGATCGGCATTCTCTTCCCCTTCATCAAGGGCGAGCGCGACCGTGACGTCATGATGAACACCGTTGCGCCGGTCTGGGACGGCAACGAGACCTGGCTGGTGCTGGGCGGCGCAGGGCTGTTCGGGGCGTTTCCGCTGGCTTATTCGGTGGTGTTGTCGGCCCTGTACCTGCCATTGATCCTGATGCTCATCGGCCTGATCTTCCGGGGCGTGGCCTTCGAGTTCCGCTTCAAGGCCAAGGCACATAAGCGGCACCTGTGGGACAAGGCCTTCATCGGCGGTTCGCTGACGGCGACCTTCTTCCAGGGCGTGGCGCTGGGGGCGTTCATCGACGGCTTCGAAGTGGTCAATCGCCAGTTCGCCGGCGGGTCCCTGGACTGGTTCACGCCGTTCACGGTGTTCTGCGGCCTGGCCTTGATCGCCGCCTACGCCTTGCTCGGTTGTACCTGGCTGATCATGAAGACCGAAGGCAAGTTGCAGGAGCAGATGCATGATCTGGCCAGGCCGCTGGCGTTCGTGGTGCTGGCGGTGATTGGCATTGTCAGCCTCTGGACACCGCTGGCCCATGCCGACATTGCCGCGCGCTGGTTCACCCTGCCGAACCTGTTCTGGTTCCTGCCGGTGCCGATCCTGGTGCTGGTGACCATGTACGGGCTGTTCCGCGCGGTGGCCCGCAACGCCCACTACACGCCGTTCATCCTGACGCTGGTGCTGATTTTCCTCGGCTACAGCGGGTTGGGCATCAGCTTGTGGCCGAACATCGTGCCACCGTCCATCTCGATCTGGGACGCCGCGTCACCGCCCCAGAGCCAGGGCTTCATGCTGGTCGGCACGTTGTTCATCATTCCGTTGATCCTGGTGTACACCTTCTGGAGCTACTACGTGTTCCGCGGCAAGGTGACCCATGACGACGGCTACCATTGACCGACCTGCGAGGCATGCACATGGCCAAACCTGACTTGAAGGACATCGAGGCGGCCGAGCGAAAGCCCTTGTGGCAGCGGCTGGGTTGGCTGGCGATGATCTGGGCCGGCAGCGTGCTGGCGCTGTTCATCGTGGCCAGCCTGATGCGGATGTTCATGAACGCCGCCGGCCTGACCACCCACTGAGTTCCCGTGGTGGTTACTTGCGGGCCTTGAGGATGACGAACTTCGGCGTCGCGGCCACTTGCTCGACGCCGCGGAACAGCCGGGCCAGCTTGCTGTGATAACCCAAATGTCGGTTGCCGACGATGTACAGGGCACCGCCGACGACCAAGGCTTCGCGCGCCTGCTGGAACATGCGCCAGGCGAGGAAATCCCCCACGACCTGCTGCTGGTGGAACGGCGGATTGCACAGCACCACGTCCAGCGACTGCGCCGGTTGCCCGGCAAGCCCGTCGCCGGCGCGCAGCGTCACCTCGCGCTCGCCCAGGGCGGCGGCCCAGTTTTCGGCCGCCGACTGCACGGCCATGTACGACTCATCCACCAGCGTGTAGCGGGCCTCAGGGTTTTGCAGGGCGCTGGAGATGGCCAGCACGCCGTTGCCGCAGCCCAGGTCCGCGACCTCGGCCGTGCCGAGATTTTTCGGCAGGTGCGGCAGGAAGGCGCGGGTGCCGATGTCCAGGCCTTCGCGGCAGAACACATTGGCGTGGTTGCGCAGCTCGATGTGGGGTTCGTCGAGCCAGTAGCGGGTGGGGTAGGGGGACACGACCGGCGCCTTGGCTTCTGGCGTGGCGATCAACAGGCGGGCCTTTTTCACCGCCAGGGACGCTTGCACCGGGCCGATGTAGCGCTCCAGCAAGTCGCCGGCGGCGCGGGGCAGGTGCTTGATCATGGCCCCGGCAATCACCTGGGCGCCGGGCGCCAGTTGCCCTTGCAGACGGATCAATTGTTCTTCCAGCAGCGCCAGGGTTTTCGGCACCTTGATCAGCACACGGTCGAAGGGGCCGGTCAACGCTTCGCTGGCGGGCACTGTCGGCACCGCATCGAAGGGCCGGCCATTACGCACCAGGTTTTTCTCCAGCGCCTGCAGGGCCAGGAATGAGTCGCCGCTGCTGGTCACGGCCACCTTGCCGGCCAGGCTGGCGGCCAGTGCGCCGAAGCCGTCATTGAGCACCAGGACCCGGGTCTGCGCCGTGGGCTGTTGTTCGGCCAGGTGGGCGAGCAGGTATTCGTCGGCCGCGTCAAAAGCTTGCAGCGGTTCGTTCTGCTGTTCGGGCTGGCGGATCAGGTCGAGCTGGGCGAAGGGGCTGTCGAGCAGGGGCATGGCTGGGACTCTGGAGATCGGTGGATGTCCCGCTGCCTGGGGTAGGAGTCTGGGCGGGACCGCCTGAATGAACTACGTCGCGCAGATGGAGCGGCATCATTCAAGTGGAACCGTAAATGGTACGTTTTTTTGCCTCGTATTGCCCGCGGGTTTTTCCTGGCCGGTCAGGTCACACGGCATGTCAGATCACGTGAATGTGGGCGGCCTTGGCGACGGCGGAAATCTTGTTGCTGACATTCAGTTTGCGCATGCAACTGCACACGTGGAAATTCACGGTGCGTTCGGAAAGGCAAAGGATCCTGCCCACTTCCGATGCTGTCTTGCCTTCGGCGGACCACTTCAACACTTCGATCTCCCTGGGTGACAGGTGAACGCTCGGCTTGCTGGTGACAGTGTCGGATAACTTCTTGCTGGCCAGGGCGTGCAGCCGTTGGCTGGCGAAAATCGCATAACCGAGGTTGCCGTAATGCTCGTCGATATCGATGGGGTAATGAGACCTGGCCAGGCTGAACAGGCTGCAATGGGTGCCCTGTTCATCATGGACGGCCTGGGTCCAGCCGTACTTGAGTCCCTGTCGATTAAGTTCGCGCCATAACTTCGGCGCTTTGGCAAAGACTGTTTCACTCCAGAGAATGGGGATCATTGACTGATTGCAATGTGCTACTAACGGATCTTGCGAGGCATAGCCGTTTTGCTCATAGAATCGGTCCCAACCATAAGGATAGTTATTAAGGTTGACCTTGTTGGTGTGCTTATCGGGGCTGCCGTGATAGCTGGCGAATGCACAATATTCAAACCCCTGATTGTTAAAGAAATTCAGGACCAGGCGATAGGCCGCCTGCAGGTCTTTTTCACAGGACAGTTTTCTCAGCTGCGAGTCCTTCCAATTATCCATCGCGTTCTCCTGGGTTGATTCGTCCATGCGGATCCAATCCATGATGCGAAATTTCAGTGTAGGACTATTCCTGATTTGCAGTGGAATTTTTTTAGTTTACTGACAGTGTGAGGTGTTTAAAAAGTAAACTTCCTAGTCGGTTGTTTTTACAGCGTTTGTAACTTTGTACAAGTTTACGAAGTGTTCGCGGCTGGTGCGGCTACATAGCTATTAAATTGCCATTGCGTCGCGACGGTGGTGGCGATTGTCCATTTGCGGGACACTGTGCACTGGTTCCATTGGAGTGACGCATGAGCGACAGTGCAGAGAAGTTCACCCGCCAGACCCTGCTCGATGTCCAGACATTGACCCCTCATTTGTTTACCTTGCGTACGACGCGAGATCGCGGCTTTCGCTTCCGCGCCGGTCAGTTCGCCCGGTTGGGCGTGACCAAGGCGGACGGCAGTACCGTCTGGCGGGCCTACTCCATGGTGTCTTCGCCGTTCGATGAGTTCCTCGAATTCTTTTCCATCGTGGTGCCCAATGGCGAGTTCACCAGCGAGCTCAGCCGGTTGCAGCCGGGCGACACGTTGCTGGTGGATCGCCAGGCGTTTGGCTACCTGACCCTGGACCGCTTCGCCGATGGCCGCGACTTGTGGCTGCTGTCCACGGGGACGGGCGTGGCCCCGTTCATTTCGATCCTCCAGGATTTCGAGGCCTGGGAGAAATTCGAACGCATCATCTTGGTGTACAGCGTGCGTGAAGCGCGGGAGCTGGCGTATCAGGACCTGATCGAAGCGTTGCCCCGGCGTGAATACCTGGCCGAGTACGCGCACAAGTTTCGTTTCATCGCCACCGTCACCCGCGAGCAGCATCCGGGCGCGCTCAATGGGCGTATTACCACGTTGATCGAGAATGGCGAGCTGGAGCGGGCGGCGGAGGTGGCACTGACGCCGGAGCATTCGCGCGTGATGCTCTGCGGCAACCCACAGATGATCGACGACACGCGCCAGTTGCTCAAGGCCAGGGGCCTGCAGTTGAGCCTTACCCGCCGACCCGGCCAGGTGGCGGTGGAGAATTACTGGTAGAGGCCCGACATGAAACCCGTGGGAGCGGGCTTGCGCGACGACGTCGGCACAGTCGACATCACCGCAAACTGCCCCACGCTTTCACGCGCAAGCCCGCTCCCATGGGAAAAAGACCGCTCAAGGCCTCTCGTTCTGCGCCTTGAGCAGGTCGCGAATCTCGCTCAGCAGCAGCTCTTCCTTGCTCGGGACAGGAGGCGCGCTCGGGGCCACGGCTTCTTCGCGCTTGAGGCGGTTGATGGCCTTGACGCCCATGAAGATGGCGAACGCGACAATGATGAAGTCGATGACACTCTGGATGAATTTGCCGTAGGCCAATACCACCGCCGGCGCGTCACCTTGGGCGGCCTTGAGGGTAATGGCCAGGTCGCTGAAATCCACCCCGCCGATCAGCATGCCGATGGGCGGCATGATCACATCGCCAACGAATGACGACACGATTTTGCCGAAGGCGGCACCGATGATGATCCCGACGGCCATGTCGACGACATTGCCTTTGACCGCGAAGGCCTTGAACTCGCTTAGCACGCCCATGTGTTATTCCTTGTGGCAGGTGAGGGGTGAGTGGCAGTGTAAATCAGCCTGGCGTGTCTTGCGCAAACGCCTGCTTAGAAGCTTAGTTATCGACCCGGCCCCAGGTCAAAAGTTTACAAAGTGCCACCAATCGCGCGTGATACGTGGTTTGAAACCGATTCCCCACAACGTTTTTTCTATCGAAGCGGTACGGGATTTCTATTTAGGTTTTGGTTTTTCGGGCACTAGCCTCTGACAGGCGCACCTGGATGCGCTCTACAACATCAGAGGAACACGCCTATGAATACCTCACTTGGCCGCGGGGCTTTTTCCCACCGTCGCGCGTTTTTTGTGCTGACCGCCAGCCTGCTGTCCTTGTCCGTCAATGCCGCCACCCTGACCCGTGATAATGGCGCGGCGGTCGGTGACAACCAGAACTCGCAAACCGCTGGCCCCAACGGGCCGACCCTGTTGCAAGACGTGCAGTTGATCCAGAAGCTCCAGCGCTTCGACCGCGAACGTATCCCGGAACGCGTGGTGCATGCCCGGGGCACCGGGGCCCATGGCACCTTCACGGTCTCCGATGACCTCAGCGACCTGACCAAGGCCAAGGTCTTTGCCGGCGGCCAGGTCACGCCGGTGTTCGTGCGTTTCTCGGCGGTGGTCCATGGCAATCATTCTCCGGAAACCCTGCGCGACCCCCGTGGTTTCGCCACCAAGTTCTACACGGCGGACGGTAACTGGGACCTGGTGGGCAACAACTTCCCGACCTTTTTCATTCGCGATGCCATCAAGTTTCCCGACATGGTCCACGCGTTCAAGCCCGACCCACGGACCAACCTGGACGATGATTCACGTCGCTTCGATTTCTTCTCTCATGTTCCAGAATCCACCCGCACCCTGACCGAGTTGTATTCCAACTCCGGGACACCGGCCAGTTATCGTGAAATGGACGGTAATGGCGTGCACGCCTACAAACTGATCAATGCCAAAGGCGAAGTTCATTACGTCAAGTTTCATTGGAAAAGTTTGCAGGGGTTGAAAAATCTCGATCCGAAAGAAGTCGTGAAAGTTCAAGGTCAGGATTACAGCCATATGACCAATGACTTGGTCACTCACATCAATAAAGGCGATTTTCCAAAGTGGGACTTGTATGTCCAAGTGCTGAAGCCGGAAGACCTGGCCAAGTTTGACTTCGACCCACTGGACGCCACCAAGATCTGGCCCGGTGTGCCTGAGCGCAAGGTCGGGCAGATGGTCTTGAACCGCAACCCGGCGAACGTCTTCCAGGAAACCGAACAAGTGGCGATGGCGCCGGCCAACCTCGTCCCGGGCATCGAGCCTTCGGAAGACCGCCTGCTCCAGGGGCGGGTGTTCTCCTACGCCGATACACAGATGTACCGCATAGGCGCCAACGCCCTGCAATTGCCGATCAACGCACCCAAGGTGGCGGTGAACAACGGCAACCAGGACGGTGCCATGAACCCTGGTAGCACCAGCACCGGCGTGAACTACCAGCCGAGCCGCCTGACGCCTCGGGACGAACAACCTGCGGCGCGCTACAGCCAGACGGTGCTGACGGGCAGCACCCAGCAGGCGAAGATCCAGCGCGAGCAGAACTTCAAGCAGGCCGGTGACCTGTACCGCTCGTTCAACCAGAAGGAACGCAACGACCTGATCGAGAATTTCGGTGGGTCCCTGGCCACCACCGACGACGAGAGCAAGCACATCATCCTGTCGTTCCTCTACAAGGCAGACCCTGAGTACGGCACCGGCGTGGCCCGTGTCGCCAAAGGCGACCTGGCCCGGGTCAAGGCGCTGGCGGAAAAGCTGGCTGACTGATCAGGCACATGACGAGTGGGAGCAAGCCCGTGATGCAGCCACTGGCTCGCGAGCGGGCTTTGTTCCCACGCTCTTGTGTCAGAAGGAGACATGACGATGCGCTATTTCCTGTGTTCACTGCTCGCCACCTGCTCACTCGCCGCACTGGCCGATGAGCCCCTGCCCACCGACCCGGCGGCCGTGCAGGCCGAGTTGCAAACCTATTACTTCGACGCCGCCCGCCGGGGCGACGTGCCCATGCTCGATGCCTTCATCGACGCCGGCTACGCGCTCGATACCCAGGACGAAAAGGGCTACACCGCGCTGATCCTCGCGGCCTACCACGGCCAAGGGCCGGCGGTGGAGCGGCTGCTGGCCGCCGGGGCCGATGCCTGCGCCCAGGACAAGCGCGGCAACACCGCGCTGATGGGCGCCATCTTCAAGGGCGAAGTGCAGATCGCCCGGCGCCTGCTGTCCACCGATTGCAGCCCCGACCAACGCAATGGCGCGGGGCAGACCGCAGCGATGTACGCCGGCCTGTTCAAGCGTGATGAACTGCTGGAGGCCTTGAAGGCCAAGGGCGCCGACCTGCAAGCCCGGGACCCGCTGGGCAATAGCGCGACGGACCTGGCCCGCGGTGAAATCAGAATGCCGGCCCCGCGCTGATGCTCGCCTGAGCTATCATCGCGATTTTTACCCCGGAGTTCAGATGGCCAAGGCAAAGCGCATGTACGGCTGCACCGAGTGCGGTTCGACCTTTCCCAAATGGGCCGGCCAGTGCGGTGAGTGCGGAGCCTGGAACACCCTGACTGAAACCATGGTGGAGAGCGGCGGTGCGGCGGCGCCTGCCGGGCGTACGGGGTGGGCCGGCCAGCAGGCCCAGATCAAGACCCTGGCCGAAGTCAGTGTCGAAGAAATCCCGCGTTTCTCCACGGCCTCCGGGGAATTGGATCGGGTGCTGGGAGGCGGCCTGGTGGACGGCTCGGTGGTGCTGATCGGGGGCGACCCGGGCATCGGCAAGTCCACCATCCTGCTGCAGACCCTGTGCAACATCGCCACGCGCATGCCGGCGCTGTACGTCACCGGCGAAGAATCCCAACAGCAGGTCGCCATGCGTGCCCGGCGCCTGGGCTTGCCCCAGGATCAGTTGCGGGTCATGACCGAGACCTGCATCGAAACCATCATCGCCACGGCGCGCCTGGAAAAACCCAAGGTGATGGTGATCGACTCGATCCAGACGATCTTCACCGAACAACTGCAATCGGCGCCGGGCGGCGTGTCCCAGGTGCGCGAAAGCGCGGCGCTGTTGGTGCGCTACGCGAAACAGAGCGGCACGGCGATTTTCCTGGTGGGCCACGTCACCAAGGAAGGCGCGCTGGCGGGACCGCGAGTGCTGGAGCACATGGTCGATACCGTGCTGTATTTCGAAGGCGAGTCCGATGGCCGCCTGCGTTTGCTGCGGGCGGTGAAGAACCGTTTTGGCGCGGTCAATGAGCTGGGAGTGTTCGGCATGACCGACCGGGGCCTGAAGGAGGTCTCCAACCCGTCGGCCATCTTCCTGACCCGTGCCCAGGAAGAAGTGCCGGGCAGCGTGGTCATGGCGACCTGGGAGGGGACGCGCCCGATGTTGGTCGAAGTGCAGGCGCTGGTGGACGACAGCCACCTGGCCAATCCGCGCCGCGTGACTCTGGGCCTGGATCAGAACCGACTGGCCATGCTGCTGGCCGTGCTGCACCGGCACGGGGGGATCCCGACCCATGACCAGGATGTTTTCCTCAACGTGGTGGGCGGGGTAAAGGTGCTGGAAACCGCCTCCGACCTGGCCTTGATGGCGGCGGTCATGTCGAGCCTGCGCAATCGACCGCTGCCCCACGACCTGCTGGTATTCGGTGAAGTGGGGTTGTCGGGTGAAGTCCGGCCGGTGCCCAGCGGGCAGGAGCGACTCAAGGAGGCGGCCAAGCACGGCTTCAAGCGCGCCATCGTGCCCAAGGGCAACGCCCCGAAGGAAGCCCCGGCAGGGTTGCAGATCATTGCCGTGACACGCCTGGAGCAGGCGTTGGATTCGTTGTTCGAATAAGCCCAGGCTTTTGCAGTGCCCATTTGAGCAAATGAATCTGTGGCGTGGGGCTCAGACCTGGATCAATGCCGCCAACTCCCGTTCCAGTTCGTCATGGTCGGCCAGGTTCAGCTCCACCAGGCGCCGCAGGTGGGCGATCGAATCCAGGTCGATGTGTTCGCAGACAAAACCCAGGTGGCCATGGTCGTCGTGGGCCAATCGAACTTCCATGCGCACCTCCACCTCATTGCTCAGGTGGACATCGGCCACGAAGGGTTCTTCCGGGTTGCCGAGCCAGGGCTCGGGTTTTTTGATCAGCAGGCCCTTGAGGGACAGGTCCAGCAACTCCACTGGCCAGATAAAGGGGCCCTGGCTCAGTTCCGTCCTGGCGTGAAACTCGATTCGTACGAAGCGGCGGCGTTCGCTCATGACCCATCCTCTTTGAAGATTCACTGACTATAGACCCAACCTGCGCGTCTTCATCACCGTTCGGCCGGCGGCAGACGAATGTCGGGTATGGCCTTTATTCGGGTTAGCGCTAAACTCCGGTAGCTGTCTTCTTGTCCACCCCTGGCTGGAATATAAAAATGACAAACAATAATAGCCTGCTGCGCCATATCCCCTGGCTCCTGCTGGCCGTCGTCGGCGCGTGCGCGCTGGGCGTCGTCGCGTTACGCCGCGGCGAAGCCATCAACGCCCTCTGGATCGTCGTCGCAGCCGTGGCCATCTACCTGGTCGCCTACCGCTACTACAGCCTCTTCATCGCCAACAACGTGATGCAACTCGATGCGCGCCGGGCCACGCCTGCCGTGCTCAACAACGATGGCCTGGACTTCGTCCCGACCAACAAGCACATCCTCTTCGGTCACCACTTCGCCGCCATTGCCGGCGCGGGGCCGCTGGTCGGGCCGGTGCTGGCCGCGCAGATGGGCTACCTGCCCGGCACGCTCTGGCTGATCGCCGGCGTGGTGCTGGCCGGGGCCGTGCAGGACTTCATGGTCCTGTTCCTGTCCACCCGCCGCAACGGGCGCTCCCTGGGGGACATGGTCCGCGAGGAAATGGGCCGCATTCCCGGCACCATCGCGCTGTTCGGCTGCTTCCTGATCATGATCATCATCCTCGCGGTGCTGGCGCTGATCGTGGTCAAGGCCCTGGCCGAGAGCCCGTGGGGGATCTTCACGGTGATGGCGACCATCCCGATCGCGATGTTCATGGGCCTTTACATGCGCTACATCCGCCCGGGCCGCATCGGGGAAATCTCGCTGATCGGCGTGCTGTTGCTGCTGGGGTCGATCTGGCTCGGTGGGCAGATCGCCGCCGACCCGGTCTGGGCCAAGGCCTTCACCTTCACCGGGATCCAGATCACCTGGATGCTGATCGGCTACGGCTTTGTCGCCGCCGTGCTGCCGGTGTGGCTGATCCTGGCACCGCGGGACTACCTGTCGACCTTCCTCAAGATCGGCACCATCGTCGCCCTGGCGATCGGCATCCTGGTCACCATGCCCGAGCTGAAAATGCCGGCGCTGACCCAGTTCACCAATGGCCTGGGCCCGGTGTGGAAGGGCGGTCTGTTCCCGTTCCTGTTCATCACCATCGCCTGTGGCGCGGTCTCGGGTTTCCACGCGCTGATTTCCTCGGGCACCACGCCCAAGCTGCTGGATAACGAAACCAACGCCCGCTACATCGGCTACGGCGGCATGCTCATGGAGTCCTTCGTGGCGATCATGGCGATGGTTGCCGCGTCGGTGATCGAGCCGGGCGTGTACTTTGCCATGAACAGCCCGGCGGCCATCGTCGGCGGCGACGTGGTGGCCGTGGCGCAGACCGTCAGCAGTTGGGGCTTCGCCATCACTCCGGACGCCCTGCAGGCCGTGGCCAAGGACATCGGCGAGACCACCATCCTGGCCCGTGCCGGCGGCGCGCCGACCCTGGCGGTGGGCATCGCGCAGATCCTGCACTCGGTGCTGCCGGGTGAGAACACCATGGCGTTCTGGTACCACTTCGCGATTCTGTTCGAAGCGCTGTTCATCCTCACCGCGGTGGACGCCGGCACCCGTGCCGGGCGCTTCATGCTGCAGGACCTGCTGGGCTCGTTCGTGCCGGCCCTCAAGCGCACCGAATCCTGGACCGCCAACCTGATCGCCACCGCCGGTTGCGTGGCGCTGTGGGGTTACCTGCTGTACCAGGGCGTGATCGATCCGCTGGGCGGCATCAACACCTTGTGGCCGCTGTTCGGCATCTCCAACCAGATGCTGGCCGGTATCGCGCTGATGCTCGCCACCGTGGTGCTGATCAAGATGAAGCGCCAGCGCTACGTCTGGGTCACGCTGCTGCCGGCGACCTGGCTGCTGATCTGCACCACCACCGCGGGCCTGATCAAGCTGTTCGACGCCAACCCGGCGATCGGCTTCCTGGCCCTGGCGCGCAAATACAACGAGGCGCTGGCCGCCGGGCAAGTCCTGGCCCCGGCCAAGAGCATCGAGCAGATGCAGCACGTGGTGTTCAATGCCTACACCAACGCGACGTTGACGGCACTGTTCCTGTTCGTGGTCTTCAGCATCCTGTTCTACGCGCTCAAGGTCGGCATCGCCGCCTGGGGTACGAAGGAGCGCACGGACAAGGAAGCGCCTTTCCAAGCGCTGCCGGACGCCTGAAACGAGGATTGCAACGATGTTCAATGACTTGAGTCGCCTGGGTAAATACCTCGGTCAGGCCGCCCGCCTGATGGTCGGCATGCCCGACTACGACAACTACGTCGAGCACATGCAGACCCAGCACCCGGACAAGCCGCTGATGGACTACGAGACGTTCTTCCGCGAACGCCAGGAAGCCCGTTACGGCGGCAAGGCCGGGCCCAAGTGCTGCTGACCCGGCAGCCCTGAGGTACCCGCCCTGTGGGAGCGGGCTTGCTCGCGAATGCAGTGGGTCAGTCGATAAAGAGGTTGGCTGACCCACCGCTTTCGCGGGCAAGCCCGCTCCCACAGAGTTATTTGGTGGGGCACAAGATGTGTGTCCGTCACAGATTCCCTGTGTGGGAGCGGGCTTGCTCGCGAATGCAGTGGGTCAGTCGATGAAGAGGTTGGCTGACCCACCGCTTTCGCGGGCAAGCCCGCTCCCACAGTGTTTTTTGGTGGGCTCAAGAGGTGGGTTCGCCACAGATTCCCTGTGTGGGAGCGGGCTTGCTCGCGAATGCAGTGGGTCAGTCGATGAAGAGGTTGACTGGCCGACCGCTTTCGCGGGCAAGCCCGCTCCCACAGTGTTTTTTGGTGGGCTCAAGAGGTGGGTGCGCCACAGATCCTTGTGTGGGAGCGGGCTTGCCCGCGATGGCGTACTATCAGCCGACATCGACAGTGACTGACCCTCTGCTGTCGTAAGCAGGCTCGCTCCCACAAAAATCCGCATCAAGGAGATTCTGTTTGTCCTCTCCCATCCCGGTCACCATCCTCAGTGGCTTCCTCGGCGCTGGCAAGACTACGCTGCTGCGTCATCTGCTCAAGGCCGAGCACGGCCTGAAAATTGCCGTGATCGAGAACGAATTCAGCGATGCTGGCATCGACACCCAACTGCTGGGCGACGAGCCGGTGCAGGTCATGACCCTGGCCAACGGCTGTGTGTGCTGCACCATTCACACCGACCTGACCAAGGCCCTGTACCTGCTGCTCGAACGGCTGGACAGCGGCGCGATCGCCTTCGATCGCCTGGTGATCGAGTGCACCGGCCTGGCCGATCCGGCGCCAGTGGCCCAGGCGTTTTTCATCGACGAAGACTTGCGCGAGCGCTACATCCTCGACGGCATCCTGACCCTGGTAGACGCCGCCCACGCCGACCTGCACCTGACCCAGGCCATCGCCCAGGCCCAGGTCGGGTTCGCCGATCGCTTGCTCCTGAGCAAGACCGACCTGGTGGACGTGGCCCAGGTCGAGGCCCTCGGCGAGCGTCTGGCGCGGATCAATCGGCGAGCGCCCATCCGGGTGGTGGAGCACGGCAAGATCGACCTGGCCGAGCTGCTCGACATCCGCGGCTTCAACCTCAATGCGGACCTGGGCGCCGGGTTCAGCCTGCGCCCGGTCGGCAAGGCGACCCCGGGCGATCGCATCAGCAGCCTGGTGCTGCGTACCGACAAGCCGCTGGATATCGACAAGCTCAGCGCGTTCATGAACCAGTTGCTGGAGGAGCACGGCAAGCAACTGCTGCGCTACAAGGGCGTGCTGAACATCGCCGGTGAACCTCGTCGGCTGGTGTTCCAGGGCGTGCTCAAGCTCTACGGTTTCGATTGGGACACCGAATGGGCCCCCGATGAGCCTCGCGAGAGCGTGATCGTGTTCATCGCCGATGAGCTGCCCGAAGAGAAGATCCGCGCAGGCTTCGACGCCGCGCTAAGTTGACGATCCGGCGCCGGCGGCCATCAGCAACTTCTGTTCGAGATGGTCCAGGTGCTCGTCCATCAGCCGCATGGCTTCATCGACGTCGCCGTTTTCCACGGCGTCCACGATGGCCAGGTGTTCTTGCCAGGCGCAGTGCCGGCGTGACTTGACCTCATGCCGGGCCAGGGCCAACGAGGTCAATGGCACCAGGCTGCCGAGGAACTGCGCCAAGGGTGCGTTGCCAGCCATGGCCGCCAGTTGCAGGTGAAACTCGCCGGACAGGCGTATCGCCGGGCCGCGTTCGCCGCGGTCCAGGCACTGGCGTTCGCGGTCCACCAGTTCGCGCAGGCCTTGCAGGTCCCTGGGGTGTGGCGCCTTGCAGGCCAGGCGCACCAGGGTATGTTCGGCCAGGCGGCGGGCATGGAGGATTTGCCGGGTCTGTTCGAGGTCCGGTGCCGCGACCTGGGGCCGGTGGTTGGGGCGCAGGATCACCACCTGCTGATGGGACAGGCGCGCCAGGACGCGACGAATGATGCTGCGGCTGACGCCGAACACATCCCCCAGGCTTTCCTCGGTGAAACGGCTGGCCGGGGCAATGCGCTGGTCGAGAATGGCGTCGAAGATCCGCGGGTAGATATCGTCCACCGACGGCTTGCCGACCCGGCCGGGCAAGGGCAGGGAGGCAAGTACGCTGCGCTGGTGCTGATGGGAAGCGAGGTTGTTCATGGCGATCTCCGCAGGCCGTGGCTCAAGTGCCGAGGTTGTCGTCCGGGATATTCAGTTCGATGCCCATGCGTTGGCCTTCCCGCAGGATGTGCCGCCGCATCTCGGCGCTGGCCTGGGCACTGTTCTTGGCGCGAATGGCGCGCACCACCGCTTCGTTCTCTTCCAGGCGCTCGGCCAGGTGTTCGGGCGAGTTGCGCAACACATCGGCGCTCTGCTTGAGGGCGTTGCTGGTCTGCTGCACCACGTTCTGGAAAATCGGGTTGGAGGTCAGGGCGAACAGTTCCTCGTGGAAGGCGATGTAGGCGTTGGCGCAGGCGTCGCTGTCATTGGCTTCCAGGGCTTCGCGCATGTCCATCAGGGTCAGGCGCAACTGGCCGACTTCCTTGCTGCTGATGGACTGGGCCACCAGGCCAACGATGAAGGGTTCAAGGGTGTAGCGCAGTTGCAGCAGGTCTTCGAGACTGGCGCCGGCCATGGCGCTGCTGTCACCGCCGGCATCGCTGAAATTGGCCTCCAGCACCACGACGCCCTTGCCGGGCATCGAGCGAACCAAGCCCAGGGTTTCCAGCACAATCACCGCTTCGCGCAGGCTGGGCCGGCTGATGCCCAGTTGCTCGGCCAGTTCGCGCTGGCCCGGGAGCATGTCGCCGGAGCGCCATTGGCCTCGGGCGAGGGCGGCGCGGAGTTTCTCCACGACCGAGTTGACGACGGTTGATGAACTGATCACATGGGGCTCCTTGGAAATCATCAGGCGGTGCCGGTTCGCGGGCCGGCGCCGCAGTCTTTCAGAATTGCTGGTGATGAGCACTGCCCACCGGTTTTCGGGCCTGGAAGGTATAGCCTTGCTGGCCGGACAACACCTTGCGGGCCCGCGGTACGTCGATGTCTTTTTCCCAGCGGGCGATGGCCACGGTGGCCACGCAGTTGCCGATCAGGTTGGTCAGGGCGCGCCCGATGCCCATGAACCAGTCCACCGCCAGCACCAGGACCAGGCCAACCACCGGGATGGCCGGGATCGCCGTCAACGTGGCCGCCAGGATAACCAGCGCCGAACCTGGAATCCCGTGGGCGCCCTTGGAGGTGATCAACGACACCAGCAGGATGGTCAGCAGGTCGCTCATGGCCAGCGGCGTGCCGGTCGCATTGGCGATGAAGACGATGGCCAGGGTCAGGTAGATCGAAAAGCCGTCCAGGTTGAACGAGTAGCCGGTTGGGATGACCAGGCCCACGGTCGAGCTGCCGATGCCGAGGTGTTCGAGCTTGCGCATGATTTGCGGCAGCACGGCGTCTGACGAAGCGGTGCCGAGCACGATCAGCAGTTCTTCACGCAGGTATTTGAGGAACGGCAGCATGGGCAGCCCCGACGCGCGCATCACCAGCCCGAGGATGACCGCGACGAAGGCGATGCAGGTCAGGTAGAACAAGCCGACGAGGCTGCCCAGGTGCTGCAGCGAATCCAGGCCGTATTTGCTGGTGGTGAAGGCGATGGCGCCAAAGACACCGATTGGCGCCAGGCGTACGATCATGCCCATGATGCGAAAAATCACGTGGCTGAGTTCGTTGATCAGGCGCGAAATACCCGAGGCGGCGTCCCCCACCAGGTTCAACGCACTGCCGAACAGCACCGCGAACAGCAGCACTTGCAGGATGTTGTTTTCCGCGAAGGCGCCGATCACCGACGTCGGGATCAGGTTCATCAGAAATTGGGTGGTGGTGACCATGTGCTGGCCGCGCTGGGCGATGTCACCCATGTCAGCGCTGGAGAGCTGCTCCAGGTGGATATTGGCGCCGCTGCCGATGCCGGTGGTGAAAGCGAACACCAGCCCGATCACCAGGGCGATGGTGGTGAGAACTTCGAAATAGATGACCGACTTGAGGCCGATGCGTCCGACCTTCTTGAGGTCGCCGGCACCGGAGATGCCGCTGACCACCACGCAGAACACGATCAGACCGATGAGCATCTTGATCAGCTTGATAAACCCGTCACCGAGGGGCTTGAGCTGTGCAGAGTATTCGGGAAGGGTAAGCCCGCAGACGATGCCAAGCACCAGTCCGAGGACAACTTGAAGGAAGATCGACCGCGAGCACCATTTGAGCATGGGAGGGATTCCTGGTTCGGTGTCCGTGTCCGCTGGGCTTTAGGGCCGTTGGCGTCAGGACTTCATTATTGTGGTCTTACCGGTTTGTCCAGTGCAGGCGCAGTCTAGGCGCGGTTTTGCCACGGCCGCAAGGCGATTTTTTAGGTTTTGGCTTTACCGGTCTTACCAGTTGCAAGGAAACCCTCGTGCTTGAGCCTTTTCCCTCCCATGAAAAAATGACCGGCGGCCCAGGCCTGGGGCAAAACCAGAAACGTGTGGGAGCGAGCCGGCTTGCGAAAGGAGCAGGTCAATCAAGGCCGATTGAACGGGCCCTTATCGCGAGCAGGCTTGCGCCCACACAGTCTATTCAAGTCAGGCTGAGTATGAACGTCAGCTTCGAGCGTACATCGGTTTCTGCCAGATAAAGATAAGGCGAACCGTGCATTCTTAATCCGCCCACATATTTGTTGTGCTTCGTCATGAGCGAGAGGGGCGAGTGTTGGGCCGTTATATCGTCCAAGGTGATTACGCGGTTCTTTGGATTAACAAGTCTAAAGGTACTTGCTTGGCCCGAGTCTTTTACGCCAAGGGCGTCGAACCAACTTTTGCCGATGAACTTGTCGTGGTGTTCGCCGGGCGTTTTTATCCACAGGATGTAGCCATCGGCGCTGTGGCGAAAGTGCAGCATCAGCGGCGCGACGGCGCCGCCGCTGGCTTTGGCGTGCATGCCCAGCAGGCTTGAATGATCGACGGTTTGGGGTTTGCCGCTGAAAAATCCACCGCTGAATGAAGTAATGGTCGCCATGGCCGGTTTTCCGTGCAGCGTTTCAAGCAAGTGGATATGCATGTCTGGCGAGCGAAGTGTTGCGGAAAAAGAGCGTTTACTGTCCATGTAGGGATCGCATCCTTTATTGATGGCCTGCGTGGCCGTGAATAATGAGATTCGATGTTAGGAGTTTCTTGGTAAGTTGTGTGGGAGGCTATGTTTCAAGGCGTGAGGTATATAAAGTTATTACTGGCTTTACAGGGAAGAGCAGCCAATAAAAAAGCCCGCCTATTTCGAGGCGGGCTTTTTCAATGACAGCCTAGTGCTGCATCAAGCGCCGTACACCGGCAGCTTCTTGCAGATGGCCTTGACCTTTTCACGCACGGCGTCGATCACCGCTTCGTTGTTCAGGTCCGCCAGGATGTCGCAGATCCAGCCGGCCAGTTCCTTGCACTCGGCTTCCTTGAAGCCACGGGTGGTCACGGCTGGCGTGCCGAAGCGCAGGCCGGAAGTGACGAACGGGGAGCGAGGGTCGTTTGGCACCGAGTTCTTGTTCACAGTGATGAACGCCTTGCCCAGCGCTGCGTCGGCGTCTTTGCCCGAGATGTCCTGCTTGATCAGCGACAGCAGGAACAGGTGGTTCTGGGTGCCGCCGGACACGACGTCAAAGCCGCGCTCGATGAATACGTTGGCCATGGCTTGGGCGTTCTTCACCACTTGTTGCTGGTAGGCCTTGAACTCAGGTTGCAGCGCTTCCTTGAAGCAGATCGCCTTGGCCGCGATCACGTGCTCCAACGGGCCGCCCTGGGCGCCTGGGAACACGGCGGAGTTGAGCTTCTTCTCGATGTCGGCGTTGGCGCGTGCCAGGATCAGGCCGCCACGTGGACCGCGCAGGGTCTTGTGGGTGGTGGTGGTCACGACGTCGGCGAACGGCACCGGGTTCGGGTACACACCGGCGGCAACCAGGCCGGCGACGTGAGCCATGTCGACGAACAGGTAGGCACCGACCTTGTCGGCGATTTCACGGAAACGCGGGAAGTCGAGCACTTGCGAGTAGGCGGAGAAACCGGCCACGATCATTTTCGGCTTGTGCTCGAGTGCCAGGCGCTCGACTTCGTCGTAGTCGATCAGGCCGTTGCCGTCGATGCCGTACTGGATGGCGTTGTACAGCTTGCCGGAGGACGACACGCTGGCGCCGTGGGTCAGGTGGCCGCCGTGGGCCAGGCTCATGCCCAGGATGGTGTCACCGGCCGACAGCAGCGCCAGGTACACGGCGGCGTTGGCCTGGGAGCCGGCGTGCGGCTGGACGTTGGCGTAGTCGGCGCCGAACAGTTGCTTGGCGCGGTCGATGGCCAGTTGCTCGACCACGTCGACGTACTCGCAGCCACCGTAGTAACGCTTGCCCGGGTAGCCTTCGGCGTACTTGTTGGTCAGTACCGAGCCTTGAGCTTCCATCACCGCGGGGCTGGTGTAGTTTTCCGAAGCGATCAGCTCAATGTGCTCTTCCTGGCGCTGGGCTTCTTGCTCCATGGCGGCAAAGAGATCGGCGTCGTACTTGGCAATAGTCAAATCACGGCTGAACATGGCGGTCCTCAAGGATCGGGGCAGAAAAGGGGGGCATTCTAACCCAACCGGTTTTGGAAGGGGTATGAAAGGACGTCATGTCGTGGACGAATGGGATTCACGCACGTTCTCGTTGTTGTTTGGACAGACGTCTTCGCGGGCAAGCCCGCTCCCACATGAACCGCGTTCCCCTGTGGGAGCGGGCTTGCTCGCGAAGAGGCCCGCACAGGCAGTAGAGATTTCAGTCGAGCATGAACAGCGCATCATTGCTGAACTGCGCTTCGAAGCGATTGGCCGGCATTGGGCGGCCGAACAGGTAGCCCTGCACTTCGTCGCAGCCGTGTTCGCGCAGGAAGTCCAGTTGTTCGTGGGTCTCGACCCCCTCGGCGATCACCGCGAGGTTGAGGCTGTGGGCCATGGCGATGATCGCACGGGCGATCTGCGCGTCCTGTTCGCCGGAGGGCAGGCCATCGACGAAGGTGCGGTCGATCTTCAACACGTCAATGGGGAACTGCTTGAGGTAGTTGAGCGACGAGTAGCCCGTGCCGAAGTCATCCACGGCGATACTCAGGCCGAGGTTTTTCAACCCGGCCAGGATCTGCATCGCTTCGCTGACTTCGCGCATCAGGATGCTCTCGGTCAACTCCAGCTCCAGGCACGCCGGCGGCAGGCCGGTGCTGCGCAGGATATTGGCGATGCGCGTCCCCAGTTGGCCATCGGAGAATTGCCGGGCCGAGATATTGACCGAAACCTTCGGCACCCGGACCTTGGCCTGGTGCCAGGTCCTGAGCTGCCGACAGGCCTCGGCGATGACCCAGTCGCCCACGTCCACCACCAGCCCGAGTTCTTCCAGGACCGGGATGAAATCCCCCGGCGGCACCAGCCCGCGGCGTGGATGGCGCCAGCGCAGCAGGGCCTCGGCGCCGGTCAGGCGCTTGCCGTCGCCGCTGAACTGCGGCTGGTAATACAGCACGAACTCGTTCTGCTCCAGGGCGTGGCGCAGGTCGCTTTCCAGCTCCAGGCGTTCCAGGGCGCTGGCGTTCATGTCGGCCTGGTAGAACTGGAAGTTGTTCTTGCCGCGTTCCTTGGCGTGGTACATGGCCGTGTCGGCGTTTTTCATCAACTGGCTCAGTTCGTTGCCGTCCTGGGGGCTCAGGGCAATACCGATACTGGCGGTGACGAAGAACTCCCGGCCTTCGAGCACGAAGGGCCTGACCAGGCTGGCGAGGATCTGTTCGGCCACGGTAATGGCCCGGTTCAGCGCCATCTCGCGACTGGCGCGCGGTTGCAGCAGCAGGGTGAACTCGTCGCCGCCCATGCGCGCCACGGTGTCGTCGTCGGCGACGCAGCCGAGCAGCCGCGTGGCCATTTCCTTGAGCATCCGGTCGCCGGCGGCATGGCCAAGGGAGTCGTTGATCGGTTTGAAACGGTCGAGGTCGAGGAACATCAGCACGACCCAGCTCTTCTGCCGCTCGGCCGCTTGCAGCGCGGTGTGCAGGCGGTCCTGGAACAACGTGCGGTTCGGCAGGTGGGTCAGGGCGTCGTAGTAGGCCAGGCGATGGATGCGCTGTTCGCTGGCCTTGCGTTCGCTGATGTCGCTGAAGAAGCACACGTAGCTGGCCAGGTCGCCTTCGTCATCCAGCACCGCGGTGATGCCGACCCAGGCCGGGTAGTGCTCGCCATTGCGCCGCTTGAGCCACACTTCGCCTTCCCAGGTGCTGTGCTGTTGCAGCTGCTTGAGCACATAGCGCAGGTGCGCTTCCTGCTGTTCGTCCACGGTCAGCATGTTGGGCAACTGGTCCAGCACCTGTGACACCGCGTAGCCACTGACGCGGCTGAACGCTTCGTTGGCCTGGACGATGTAGCCCGCCGGGTCGGTGATCAGGATGGCCGAGGTCGAATGCTCGAATACCGTGGCGGCCATGCGCAGGTCTTTTTCGGCGCGGCGCTGCTGGCTGATGTCACGGCCCACGCCCAGCACGCCTTCGAACGCGCCGTGATCGTCCCACACCAGCACCAGGCGCAACTCGATGGGGATCTTGCGCCCATCGGCCCGCAGGCAGTCGAACAGGAACAGCTGGGTCTGCATCTGGTTGCGCAGCTCGGCCAGTTGCTCGGGCTTGTCGAGGGCCTTGCTGACCCGCTCCATCAGGCTGTAGATGCCGGTCAGTTGCTGCGGGTTGGCGATGGTCGATTGCCAGCCGTTCTGGAAAATCCAGTCGACGTTGTAGCCCAGCACCGCCTGAACCGACGGGCTGACATAGTTGAGCGAAAGCTTGCTGTCGGTGGAGAAGATCACGTCGCTGATGCTTTCGGCGAGCATCCGGTAGCGTTGTTCGCTGTCGCGCAGCGATTCGCTGGCTTCGATCTGCTCGGTGATGTCCTTGGCCACGCCGATGATCCGCGTTACCTGGTCATGCCGGTCCCGGGCCAGGGCCTGTTCGCGGATATCGAAGCGCCGCCACTTGCCGTTGCGGTGACGAAAGCGCAGTTGGCATTGCAGCAGTTGCGTGTACCCGCCCCGACGCTGTTCCTGGCGCAGGCCGTGGTAATGGTCGGCATCTTCGCTGTGCAGCAGGATTTCCCAGAAGTACTCGCCCATCTGGTGCAGTTCGGTGCGGTCGTAGCCCAGGGTCTGGCCGAGGTGATGGTTGCTGAAGATCATCCGCTGGCTGATGACGTCCTGCACGTAGAGGTGATCCGGCACGGTGCGCACCACGTCGGACCAGAAGCCTTCGCGTTCGAGCAGCGAGAGTTCCACCAGCTTGCGGCTGGTGATGTCGCTGATGCTCAGGATGACAGCGTTATAGTCGTCCTGTTTTTCCGGCAGGCGCAGCACCAGCCACAGGTGCTGGTCGCGGCCATGGGCGTCCTGCAGGCGGATTTCCAGTTCCAGTTGCTTGTGCTGGTCGAGCAGGGCCTGGAGCAGTTTCGAGCCCACGGGGTTGTGGTCTTGCGGGCCGTTGCCCACCAGCAGTTGCCAGGCCTGTTCGCACGAGTCGACGTTAAGCAGCTTCAACGCCATCTGGTTGACCTCGGTCACCAGCACTTCCCGTTGCAGTTGCTCGCGCTGATGGGGTGTTTCCAGCCAGGTGCGCAATTGATCGCCGGTGTGCAGGCCGACCTTCTGGAAGAAGGCCTTGAGCCCCGACAAATCGAGCACGCACAGGGCCACGCCGGTGCCTTCGAAAATATCCTGGTAACGACGGCGACCTTCATGCAGTTGCCGTTGGCGTCGGCGCATGTTCAACAGCGCGATCACCGGCAGCAGCGAGATCGCCAGGCCCAGCAGGCATTTGCCGATGAAGGCCGGCAACAGTTGCTCGATCACCTGGCGCCGGTCGAACAACCCACGCAACTGCCAATCGCTGCTGCTCAGGGGCACGGTCAGCACGGTGTTTTCCAGATCATCCGGGGAGAGCCGGGCGGCGCTTTCCGAAGGCAGGCCCTCGTCGCGGCTGATGATCTGCTGGTCGAGACGGTTTTCCACCAGCCACAACGGGCGCAGGCCCACATCGGCCTGCTTGGTTAGCGTGGCGAAGAAGTTCGGGGTCAGGCGCAAGGCCCAGTAGCCGCGGGTGCTGCCGCTGGCCTGGTGCAACAGCAGGTGCACCACGGAGCCGTCCGTGGAGTTGCTGAAATAGTGGGCCTGGGCCCGGCTGCGTCGCACCAGGTCGGCCAGATAGTCGGCGTCTTCGCTGGCGGCGTCGCTGTCGCTGAGGATCTTGCCCGAGGGGCTCAGCAACGCCAGGCTGCGCAGTTCGGGCAACGATTGCTGCAGCTTGCGCAACAGCGCCTGCTGTTCGTCGGCCGTTTGCGGTTGTTCGACGATCGGTAGCAGGTTGAGGGCGATTTGCGCGTTCAGCGCCATGTTCAGGCTGATTTGCGAGGCCAGGTCGGCGGTGTAGTCGATGGTGTACTGGCGCTGTTGCTGCTGGGTTTCACGCAGTTGGTCGAGCAACTGCCAGAAGAGCAGGCCGAGCAACAGCAGCACCAGTGTGGCCAGCGCGCCCTTCAATGTCCCGCGCAGGGGCGAGCCGGGCACCGTAGCGGGCGCGCGTGGGGACGAGGGCGGCGTGACTTTGGACAAGCTGTAATCCTGCGGTTTGCTGGACTGGCGCGACGTGCACTATAAGCCGGACGCCCGAAGGGCGGCTAGCATGCCTTGCCTTGTGGCAAAGTGCCAGTCCCTGGCGGCTGGACCTTGACCGACGGTTGAGGTAGCTTTGCCGGTCAAACAAGAGCGTTCCAGCTCCACATTCCCAGGCGCCATCGGCCCCCTGGCCTTGATCCCCTTCAAGCGCCGGCGCCGTGCATGGCCTGGCTCGTTCTTTTCACCTGTCACTGACGCTAGGTTCACCATGGCTCAATACGTCTTCACCATGCATCGGCTGAGCAAAGTTGTTCCGCCGAAGCGGGAAATCCTGAAAAACATTTCGCTGTCGTTCTTCCCCGGCGCCAAGATCGGTGTGCTGGGCCTCAACGGCTCGGGCAAGTCCACGCTGCTGAAAATCATGGCCGGTGTCGACAATGAATTCGACGGCGAAGCCCGTCCGATGCCGGACCTGAACATCGGCTACCTGCCGCAGGAACCGCAGCTCGATCCGACCAAGACCGTTCGCGAAGTGGTCGAGGAAGCGGTCAGCGTGATCAAGGATGCCCAGGCACGCCTGGACGAGGTCTATGCCGCCTACGCGGATCCCGATGCCGATTTCGACAAGCTGGCCGCCGAACAGGCTAAGCTCGAAGCCATCCTGCAAGCCAGCGACGGCCACAACCTGGAGCGTCAGCTGGAAGTGGCCGCCGATGCGCTGCGCCTGCCAGCCTGGGACGCGAAGGTCGAGCACCTGTCTGGTGGTGAAAAACGCCGCGTGGCCCTGTGCCGCCTGCTGCTGTCCGCCCCGGACATGCTGCTGCTCGACGAACCGACCAACCACCTGGACGCCGATTCCGTCGCCTGGCTCGAACACTTCCTGCACGATTTCCCGGGCACCGTGGTAGCGATCACGCACGACCGTTACTTCCTCGACAACGTCGCCGGCTGGATCCTGGAACTCGACCGTGGCGCCGGCATCCCGTACGAAGGCAACTATTCGGGCTGGCTGGAAGCCAAGTCTGAGCGTCTTGCCCAGGAATCCAAGCAGCAGTCGGCCCATGAAAAGGCCATGAAGGAAGAACTGGAGTGGGTGCGCAAAGGCGCCAAGGCCCGCCAGTCCAAATCCAAGGCTCGCCTGCAACGCTTCGAGGAAATGCAGTCGCAGGAATTCCAGAAGCGCAGCGAAACCAACGAGATCTACATCCCGGCCGGTCCACGCCTGGGCGACAAGGTCATCGAGTTCAAGAACGTCACCAAAGGCTACGGCGACCGTGTGCTGATCGACAACCTGTCGTTCTCCATGCCCAAGGGCGCCATCGTCGGTGTCATCGGTGGTAACGGCGCGGGTAAATCCACGCTGTTCCGCATGCTGATGGGCAAGGAAACACCGGACTCGGGCAGCATCGAGATCGGCGAAACCGTGCAACTGGCCTGCGTCGACCAGAGCCGCGAAGACCTGGACGGCAGCAAGACAGTGTTCCAGCAGATTTCCGACGGCTCCGACCAGATCCGCATCGGCAACTACGAAATCCCGTCGCGCACCTACGTAGGGCGTTTCAACTTCAAGGGCGGCGACCAGCAGAAGTTCGTCAAGGACCTGTCCGGCGGTGAGCGCGGCCGTTTGCACCTGGCGCTGACGCTGAAGGAGGGTGGCAACGTCCTGCTGCTCGACGAACCGTCCAACGACCTCGACGTCGAAACCCTGCGTTCCCTGGAAGAAGCCCTGCTGGACTTCCCGGGCGCCGCCATTGTGATCTCCCACGATCGGTGGTTCCTTGACCGCGTGGCAACTCACATCCTGGCGTACGAAGACGACTCCCAGGCGGTGTTCTTCGAAGGCAACTACACCGAGTACGAAGCCGATCGCAAGAAACGCCTCGGCGAGGCCGCTGCCCAGCCGCACCGTGTGCGGCACAAGAAGCTGGCTTGAGGGGCGTGCGACCGCAAGGTCGCTGAACCCATGGCGAGGGAGCGTGCTCCCTCGCCATGCAGGTCAGGCGCTAGGCCTGTGGCGCAAAATCGAGCGTGAGAATGTTGGGGATCGTCGGGTCCATCTCGTACAGCAAGGCATAGCCCACACCGGTGATGCCCGTCAGCAGGCTGACGTCGGGCACCCTGTCGTTGTCCAGCCAAGGTCCTGCAAAAAAATGCCGGGCGGCCTCGTCTAGGGCTGTCCTGACCCTGTTCATGCCATCGGCGTTGCCTGAATGCCGATACAGGTCATGCAAGCACAACAGATTGCCGAAATCGCCGTGACACAGGTTGTAACCCTCACCCAACCCGTGCTCCCAGAGATTGCGCTCGCATCGCTGTATGTCGTCGAGCACGGTCTGTCGGGTCGCCGCGTCCAGCACATCCCCCATCGATTGCAGCAGCTGTCGCCTGGCAATGAGCACACCGCCGTCGCCATGGCACCACTTGGACGTATGGTCCACTGGTCCGAGGTTCCTCAGGTCCAGCCAGAAACCGTCCCGGCTCAAGCGGTTCTCACCTTCGAGCACCTGGATGGCCAAAGGCACCAGCGTCGCATCCCCGGTCACGTCATAGGCCTTGCACAGGGCATGGATGACGCCCGAGAGACCGTGGGACAAGCCCGTCAGGATGACGGAGCGATCATCGCGCCGTAGAAGCCGACCCTCTTCGATCAGGACCTGCTCCCGTATGTAGTCGACCATCCGCCGGAGGGCCGGCAGCACCTCGTTCTGTGCCGACGACTCATGGAGATTGGCCAGGAGTGTCACCGCGCCACAACAGCCTGCGAGGAAGTCGAAATCGTAGCGCTCAGGGGGGATTTCGATCAGTTGGGTAAGCAAGCCGGTAATCTTTTCATCATGGCGGGCATCCGCGGTGATCCGGCGGCGATTGATAAGCAAGTAAAGGTAGGCCCCCAGACCGTGATAAGCGCTGACAGTCAGGTCGGTTCGGAAAAAGCCGAAGTGCTGGTCCAGGGCGTCCAGGATCCGATCCAGGCGCGACAGCCAGTGCGACTGGCCACCGACTTTGAACGCGGCCAGGTAAAACAGGCCGATCCCGGCGATACCCGAATACAACCCATGGTCCATCGGCGCCGGGTATTTGCGCAGGCTCGTGGGGTGAGTATGAAAAGACAGCCAGCGGACGTCGGTTGCCGTGCCCCTCACGGCAAGTTCATCGAGGCGGGCGCTGATGGCCAGGACCGCGTCGAGTCGCTCTGCTGGCGGTTCTTTTCCAGGGAGTAGGGGTGTTCGCGTTTCCGGTGAGGGTGGCTCTGGGAACAGGCAGATGTCCAGGAGTGTGCGTTGCAGGGCCCAGTCCTCACGGGACAGGTGACTGATTTTTTGCAGGCAACTTTTTAATGGAGGCTCCAGGGTTGCCATCTCGACGGTTTCACCTTGTGCGCTGGTAAAGCAGCGGGCGTTCAGCGCCATGGTGAAACACGGAATACTGGACCTTTGCAGGTCGGCTATTTCATAGCGGGCAATACCTCTTTCCCGATAGGGCTCTTTTAGATCTTTCCACAGGGTTGCAAGCAGCAGTTCTCGGTCGAGCATGTTCTGCATGAAGCGTGGGTGGCGGATCAGCCCGATAAAGTCAGCGTAGCGCTGCGAATTCTTGAGCAATACGCGGGTGGTCAGTTCGCCGGCGGATTGTTCGAGCATCTCCATGATCGCGTGCCGATGAACCATCAGTGCGCCGTAAGCGTATTCGAAGCCTTTGAACAGCGCGGTCTTATAGGCCTGCGGCCCTATTCGCTCGCCTTGCAGCAGGGGCAGGTGTTTTTGCGCCAACTGATGCTCGAATTCGATTTTGCGCAGGTGGTAGAACCCGCCCTCGAAAACCAGGGCGCGACGGGTGGAAATGAACAGGGCCTGGCGAGTCAGCCCGCTCTGGTCGTTATTGGACTTTTGCGAAAAGGGCACGAAGCCGCTGGAACAGATGGATTGCTGGATCGCCTTGAAACTGCTGGACAGTGCGCAGCCCGCGGGCAACTCCGTCAGCAAGTCGCTGGTGGACGCCGTGAACAGGCATTCGAGGTCGATCATGACCGGGCTGCTGCCGCAGGCAATGATGTTCTCGTAATGAAAGTCGATGCCGTTCAAGGCATGAATGACGGCGATCTGGGCGCCCATTCTCTTGTAGAACAACTCGACATCCGTTGCCTGTTCGCAGGGCAGGTTGTCGATTTTTTCTATCCAGCTATGCCGCGGGCGGCTGAAAATCCTTGGCCCGCGCACAGAGAAGCAGTCCGCGCCGGTCCACTCGTGCAGGTGTTCAAGCAAGCGGTTGTAGAAAAGCGCTTCCCGGCTTGCCCGAGGTTTGTAGACCAGTGAAACGCTGCCGACGCTGACCAGACAGACCGTTTCGCCGCGCCCGTGGGGGTCACCGAGGCCCAGTTCAATTGCGCTGATTTGCCGAGCTGCGATTGAAAACGCGGCCTCCAATAATGCGAGGTCGGCTGCGAAATGGAGAATGACCGCATAAAGATAGTTGAGGGTATCTTCCAATTGATCGAACAGCAGCGTTGCCAGTACCGGGTAGCACTCGAAGAGTGGCCGCAGTGGTAACGTGCGCAGTTGTTCATTGAAGGTGCCCAGGTCAATGTTTTCGCCTTGCGCAATTCGCGTATTCAAATGATGCACAAGACTTTGTTCTGAGGTGCGACTCACCCGGGCCAGAACATACTGTTCGAGGCTTGCGAGCAAGGCCGACTCGTCAATGTGCGGTGAAACTTGGGAGTAACACTTGTCGGCCTTGAACGTGTCGATGAAATAAAGAAGAAACCGCTGGCCGAAGCCATGAAAGTTATCTTTTTTAGTTGCGCTTGTTTTTGTTTCGACAGGAAGTCTGTCGAGGTGGGCCAGCTTCTGTTCCAAACTTTGCAGGCATGATTCGCTGCTGGGGGGCAGGCGGTGTTGGTGGTTGGGGGCGCTGACGTGTTTCAGCAGTTGTTCCCGGCCCAGACCAAAGTGATCCAGCAAAGCCTGGTCATCGGCGTGCAGGCGAGTCAGGTTGTTTTCGAACAGGGCGATGTCGAGTGTGGAAGCGCCTGTGTACTGCCCTCGCTGATCCCACTTCAAAGCGTTAACAAGCATGCCTAGCTCCTGGCATGGATGGAGCAGGCGGTGCCTGCTCCATGTTTATCGATGTTGCCTGTTGCGACGGTCAGTGGGCTGGATCAGCACCCGAGTGTCGAGCACTCGAGGTTGGTGCAGGTGCCGAACGTGTTGCATTCCATCGTCGTCGCCAGGATTGCGGCGATGTTGCTGGCCGGCGCTTGATAGGCGTCGAACTCGAGGTAGAAATCGCCGGACATGTTCAGGATCTGTTCGCTCATGATGTGTTCCTCATCAGGTTGATCAATTCAATACAGTGACCCACGGGCGATCGGGTGCCAGACAGCGCATCCGAACGGTGGGATGTCATGAAGTTATTAAGGGATAGGGTTAGGGAGTGTCGAAGTGCCCGCGGTGCGGATTGACTTCAAAGAGCAGGATTCAGCACAAGATAGCGGTGCAATGCACAGTGCCGCACTCGACAATGGTCCGCGCCGCCGATTCGATGCCGAGGTGGTTTACCTGTTGGTAGGCATTGAAGTCGCCGTCGAAGTCACCGGACATTGCCAAAATGTGTTCGCCCATCATGCATCTCCTTGTTTTTGTTTGCGCCGGTTTCGACGCGGGAAAAACAGTAGCATGGACTTCGATAAGCGCAAACTTGCGGTTATAACCTCATGTTGCAGTTACCTGTCGCTACAGGCAACTAAGCGAATGGCTGTTAGTTGTGAGTTAACCCAATAGCAAGATGCCGTCGCGCGGCCTTCAGGGCAGTTCGATTGCAATCACTTCAATGCAAAGATCGCCCACCGGTCGCTGCCAGACCACCTCATCCCCCAACTTCGCTCCCAGCAACGCCCGGCCCAGGGGTGATCCCCAGTTGATCAGCCCGCTGGCCGCGTCGGCCTGGTCCTCGCCCACCAGTTGCACCCGTTGCTGCTGGTCCAGTTCGTCGGCGAAGGTCACCCAGTGTCCAATCCGGACCTGATCGGATGACGTCGGCGCCACGACCTGGGCGCTTTGCAGGCGCAGGTTGAAATAGCGCAGGTCACGTTCGATGTCCGCGATCCGCTGCTTATCGGCCTGATCGCCGCGGGCTGTCTGCTGGCTGTGCAACGCCTGCAACTGTGCGACCCGCGCCTGCAACTCGGCGAGCCCGCTGGGCGTGACGTAGTTCGGTTGTGCGCTGACCTGGCGTTCGACTGGCTGGTCGGCCTGGGCGGCGGCGTTGTCTTCGTTGACGAAAGCGCGACTCATGGTGTTCTCCTCTGTTGGAGTTTGGGCCATGGTCGCAGGCTTTTGGTTTCGACGAATGTCTGTGCGCGACTCACTGCGAGCGATAAGCCCGGCCGGCGTCCCGATCCTTTTCCTGTTGCCAGGCGCGTTCGCGCTCGTCCCAATGGCGTTCGCGATAGGCATCGCGCTCTTCGCTTTCGCGCATGGCCTGGCACTGCCGGAACCCGTCGCTCCAGCCTTCGGCGTAGCGGGGATCCTTCAGATAGCGCGGCACATCTTTGCGGAACTGACCGGTAATCACGCCGGCGGCTTGCCGGCCGCTGCTGCAACCGTCGTCGTAGCCGTCGGCGAAGGCCGGTGGGAAACCTCGGGCAATGAGGTCCTCGTGAGTGGTCTCGCAACCGCCAAGCAACATCAGTACCGCCAATACCACCACCGCCCGCCTCATTTTCTGCCTTCCTGCCGGATTCACCTGTACCTGAAGTCTAGAAGCGGATTCGTCAGGCCGATGTGAAAGCGTTGTGAGCAATCCGTTGGGCAGGTGACGAACGCCCTGGCGGGGGCGCTCGATTGACGGCCGTCGGCGTCAGTAGTGGTACCACTTCACCTCGAGCATCACTTCGTTCTCCGGCGAGGCGAGGTGGCTGAATTCACGTTGGGCACTCAGGCGCAGGCCGAGGTTGCGGGACAATTCCCATTGCTGGTTCAGGCTCAGGCTGCGGCGCACTTCGCCGTTGACGAAGTAGTCGCCCTTGGCTTCCAGGCTCAGGTTGCCCAGCGGGTTTTTCCACAGCACGCCGCTGTTGAAGCCGCCGGCCGGGGCGATGAACTCGGCGAAGTCGTTGTTGTGCTCGACCCGCACCGTGCCCAGGGCGAACCCCAGCACATCTTCGCCCAATGCCCAGGTCCCGCCGGCACCGCCGTTGACGTGGCTGACCAGGGTTTCATCGTCGTGCTTGCCCGGCACTCGCTCCAGGCCGCCGGTAACCTGCCAGGACCATGGCTGCAACAACTCGTTGCGCGGCGTCAGAGAGCGAATCGTCGCCAGGTCGAGTTGTTGCACCTGCCAGTCATTGCCTTCGTACTGGCGCAGTTTGAGTTGCAGGATTTCAATCTGGGCCCCCAGCGGGAAGCTCTCGGCGTTGTCGTTGAGGTCGTGATAGGCCATGCGCAAGCCATACTCGCCGAACGCCCGGTCGCCCCGGGTGCCGAGGCCGGCCTGCCAGGTGCGGGATTCATGGCCGTCCTCGGGCAGGCCCGGCTGCGGGATGTCGAGTTCCGGCGCGGGATTCTGGTTGATCGCCCGCAACAATTCGAAGCTGCGCTGGGAGCGCTGTGGGTCGCGCTCCTGGCCGTTGGCGCGGTAGCGCTCCAGGCGGTAGGCCGCATCGACGATCAGCGCCTGGCGGTCCCGTGGCAGCGCCTTGAAGGCGTCGGCTTGCAGTTGTTGCTGGTCGGCGCTGACCTTCAGCACCCATTGTTGTTCGTCATCGCTGAGCGGTTCGGCACGGCTGAGCAGTTCCCGCTCCCGGGACGGTCGGTACTGGATGCTTTCCACCAGGCCGGCGTCCTTCACCGCCTTGACGGTATCGGTGGGGATGGCGGTCAGCGGGAACTGTTCGGTCAGGCGCAGGCTGGGGCGCGCCACCTGCAACAGTTCAAGCAGGCGATAGGAGCAGTTTTCGTCGAAGAAAAAGTAGTCGAACTGGATCTGCTTGAGTTCCCAGACGTGTTCGACCATGCGCTCGGTTTCGACCTGGCTCAGGTTGAGGCGATACTCCCACAGGTCGCGGTTCTCCAGGCTTCGGTACTCGGAAAGTTTTTCCTGGTAGGGCACCAGGGCGAACAGGCCGGGATAGCCCCCCATCAAGCCCTTCCAGGCGTAGAGGATGCTGTTGTCCGAACCTTCGATGTAGGCGCCGAAATTGATCGCGTAGCTGAGCAAGGCGGTCTTGTCGCTTTGCACGTCGGCCTGGTCGATGCGCAGCAGGGTATGGCCGAACATCGAGGACGGGCTGTTGAGGTACGCGGCCGGGAAAATCATCACCGCGCTGTGGGGCGAGACGTCCTTGAACCATTGGTTGAATTCGCTGCAGTCGACGGCGGGCAGGTCCGTCAGCTTGAGCTGCGCCTTGAGCCAGCGCGTGCGCGCCGGGTACACGCATTGGGCGTGCTGCTGGCCGGCACTGGCCGGGCCATACAAGGCTTGCAGCGTGGCGGTCAGTTCACGGTCGGGGTGCTGATTGCCGTCGGGCGCGAGGAAGAATTTCTTGTCGCTGATGTAGCTGCGCCAGCCGCCCAGCTTGGCGGTTTCATAGTGGCCCAGGGAAATCCAGAAGCGGTCATTGGCCAGTTGCTGCAAACGTTGAGGGTCGACATGAGGCGCTGCGGACAGCGGGGCGCACACACAGAGCGCCAGCCAGGCAAAGCGTTTGAGCATAGTCGGCTACTTGGAAAGTCGAAAAAAAAGAGCGCAAGGGGCCCCAGAAAGAAAACCCGCTCCCCGAGAGGAGCGAGTGCGGTCGAGCTTAAGCTTGAGTGGCGTATTTGGCCAGGCGAGGATCGTTCTTCAGGACGGCCAGGGTATTGGTATGCACGTCTTCGGCGGTCACGTCAGCCTTGCTGAAGATCTGCTGGAAGTGCTCGTGGGTAACGGCCGAGAAGTGTGCGCGATCTTCCGGCGCCACGCCCAGTACCACGGCGTAGGTGGTCAGCGCTTCGCCCTGACCCTTGGCCATGTCTTCGGACAGCTCGTTCATCATGCCATTCATGGCCAGCCAGGACTTGCCACCGTAGGTCAGTGCCGCGTTGGTCGAGCAGCCGTTGGTGCCGGAGGTCATGCCGAAGGTGGCGTTACCGGAGGTGCCGTTGGTGGTGGATGCCAGGAAGTGAGCCGGAGTGCCACGCTGACCTTCGAACAGCATGTTGCCCCAACCGCAATCCGGGCCGCCTGGCGCCTGAGCCATGGCGTTGATGGATACAGCGGTGAAGAGAGTACCGAGAAGAATCCGTTTCATAGCTATGTTCTCTTTATGTGCATACCAATGGACAGGGTCTGGCGCCTTTGTGGCTTCAACCACGCGTGCCAGTGGGCCGGTTATTGTTCCAGCCGCGCAATTTGGAGTTTAGGCACGATCCTGGGGTTCCGTGACATTTTGCAAAAACAATCCGTGGGGTCGTGAATGGACCGAGCCCGGGCCGGCGCGCTCGCTCGACTATGCTTTGGCCTGAGGCGCTCCTTGCCAGTCAGGCATGGGCAGCGCCAGAATGCCGCTATCTGCCCCGCCTGATGTAAGGAAGCCCGATGCCTGATCCTGTTGCTGCCAGCTTGCGTCTAGCGCCTGAAGCGCTGACCCGTCCGTTTTCCGCTGAACAGTTCAGCTTCTCTACCACCAATGATCTGGAGCCCTTTCGCGGTGTGCTCGGCCAGGAACGTGCGGTCGAAGCCTTGCAGTTCGGCGTGGCCATGCCGCGCCCCGGTTACAACGTATTCGTCATGGGCGAGCCCGGTACCGGTCGGTTCTCGTTCGTCAAGCGCTACCTCAAGGCCGAGGGCAAGCGCATGCAGACCCCGGCGGACTGGGTCTACGTCAACAATTTCGATGAGCCTCGCGAACCCCGTGCACTGGAGCTGCCATCGGGCACTGCCGGCGCCTTCATCGCCGACATCAACGGCCTGATCGACAACCTGCTGGCGACCTTTCCCGCGGTGTTCGAGCACCCGTCCTACCAACAGAAGAAGAGCGCCATCGATCGCGCCTTCAACCAGCGATACGACCGCGCCCTCGATGTGATCGAGCGCCTGGCGCTGGAAAAGGACGTCGCGCTGTACCGCGACAGCAGCAACATCGCCTTCACGCCGATGAGCGAGGGCAAGGCCCTGGACGAGGCGGAATTCGCCCAGTTGCCGGAAGCCGAGCGCGAGCGTTTCCACGAGGATATCTCCAGCCTGGAAGAGCGCCTGAACGAAGAACTCGCCAGCCTGCCGCAGTGGAAGCGCGAGTCCAACAACCAGTTGCGTCAGCTCAACGAAGAAACCATCACCCTGGCCCTGCAACCGCTGTTGGCGCCGTTGTCGGAAAAGTACGCCGAGAACGCCGCCGTCTGCGGTTATCTGCAAGCCATGCAGGTCAACCTGCTGCGCACGGTGGTCGAGCAACTGGTGGATGACAGCAAGACCGACGCCGTTGCCCGCAAGCTGCTGGAGGAACAATACGCCCCGAGCCTGGTGGTGGGGCATCCGTCCAGCGGCGGTGCGCCGGTGGTGTTCGAGCCGCACCCGACCTACGACAACCTCTTCGGCCGCATTGAATACAGCACCGACCAGGGCGCGCTCTACACCACGTACCGGCAGTTGCGTCCAGGGGCCCTGCACCGGGCCAACGGTGGGTTCCTGATCCTCGAAGCGGAAAAAATGCTTGGCGAACCATTCGTGTGGGATGCGCTCAAGCGCGCCCTGCAGTCGCGCAAGCTGAAAATGGAATCGCCGTTGGGTGAGCTGGGGCGACTGGCCACGGTGACCCTGACGCCGCAGCACATCCCGTTGCAGGTCAAGGTCGTGATCATTGGCGCCCGCCAGCTCTACTACGCCTTGCAGGACCTGGACTCGGACTTCCAGGAAATGTTTCGCGTGCTGGTGGACTTCGACGAAGACATCCCGATGGGCGATGAAAGCCTGGAGCAGTTCGCCCAGTTGCTCAAGACCCGCACCTCGGAGGAGGGCATGGCGCCGTTGACCGCTGATGCGGTGGCTCGCCTGGCGACCTACAGTGCTCGCCTGGCCGAGCACCAGGGGCGTCTGTCGGCGCGTATCGGCGACCTGTTCCAACTGGTCAGCGAAGCGGATTTCATTCGCCAGCTGGCCGGTGACGAAATGACCGATGCCGGCCATATCGAACGCGCACTGAAAGCCAAGGCCACCCGCACCGGACGCGTCTCGGCGCGGATCCTCGACGACATGCTGGCGGGGATCATCCTGATCGACACCGACGGCGCCGCCGTGGGCAAGTGCAACGGTCTGACGGTGCTGGAGGTCGGTGATTCGGCGTTTGGCGTGCCGGCACGGATCTCCGCCACGGTGTACCCGGGCGGCAGCGGCATCGTCGACATCGAGCGCGAGGTCAACCTCGGCCAACCGATCCACTCCAAGGGCGTGATGATCCTCACCGGTTACCTGGGCAGCCGTTATGCCCAGGAATTCCCGCTGGCGATCTCGGCCAGTATCGCCCTGGAGCAATCCTACGGTTACGTGGACGGCGACAGCGCCTCGCTGGGTGAGGCGTGCACGCTGATTTCGGCCCTGTCGAAGACGCCGTTGAAGCAATGCTTCGCCATCACCGGCTCGATCAACCAGTTTGGCGAAGTGCAGGCGGTGGGCGGGGTCAACGAGAAGATCGAAGGCTTCTTCCGCCTCTGCGAAGCCCGCGGGCTGACGGGCGAGCAGGGGGCGATCATCCCCCAGGCCAACGTCGCGACGCTGATGCTCGATGAGCGGGTGCTGGCCGCCGTGCGCGCCGGGCAATTCCACGTCTATGCGGTCCGCCAGGCCGACGAGGCGTTGAGCCTGCTGGTGGGTGAGCCGGCCGGTGAGCCCGATGAGAACGGCGAGTTTCCGGAGGGCAGCGTCAACGCCCGGGTGGTGGAGCGCCTGCGGGTCATCGCCGAAATGATCAGCGAAGACGACATCAAGGAAGCGGAAAAGGAACTGGCCCAGCAGGCCCTGGCGGAGGCCAAGCCGGTTTGATGTTCTTGTAAACCCTGTGGGAGCGGGCTTGCTCGCGAAAGCGGTTTGCCAGCTGGCATAGTCGTCAGCTGACACATTGCTTTCGCGAGCAAGCCCGCTCCCACAATAGGTTTTGCAGTGATTTCCTGTTAGTAATGCCACCACTTTGGCGTCAATATTCACACTGTGACCGCTCGGCGTATTCTGGTCTCGAAACCCTTTGCGCCCGGAACTTTTCTTCTATCCTCAGCTCAAGGATAACGAGAGCCATCATTGGATCGAAACAGCCCCCTCCTGGGACTGAATACCGGATCTACCGAGGGGCGCCGCCATGTCGCGCAACCTTTGTCTCACTCGTCAATGCCTGGGCCTTGTGACCCGTATCGAATGCGCCATCCGCCCACTGGCGGGAGATACCGGTATGTGGACCTTGCTCTTTGCCGCCGGAATGGCCGGTGAACAACCTTCCGCCATCAAGGCCCAGGGCCCATTTGCCGGCCCGAACGCCGCCGAAACCATCCTCGATACCATCGTCCAGAGCCTGACGTTGCACGGCTATGAGCTGGCCAACGACCCACAGATCTGGTGCCTGCACATGCAGGCCCAACTGCGTGAGATCAATGGCGGGCGGTGTCGCAACGTGGGCGGCTTCGAGTATCGCCCGCTGCATTGAGCGTTTCCATCACGCAGCTCTTGGCTGTTGCGCCGGGTCCAGGGATGTGGCCTGGCGTTTGTAGGGCCGCTCGTGGCTGATATACTCGCCGCGATTTTTCAGCCCTGGTGTGAGACTCAATGGAACGCTTTATCGAAAATGCAATGTACGCCTCCCGTTGGTTGCTGGCGCCGATCTACTTCGGGCTGTCCCTGGGCTTGCTGGCACTGGCACTGAAATTTTTCCAGGAAGTCTTCCACGTTATCCCCAACGTGTTTTCCATGGCCGAGTCCGACCTGATCCTGGTGTTGCTGTCGCTGATCGACATGGCGCTGGTGGGCGGGCTGCTGGTGATGGTGATGATTTCCGGCTACGAAAACTTCGTCTCGCAACTGGACATCGACTCCGACAAGGAAAAGCTCAACTGGCTCGGCACCATGGACTCTTCCTCGCTGAAGATGAAAGTGGCTGCCTCGATCGTGGCGATTTCCTCCATCCACCTGCTGCGCATCTTCATGGACGCCAAGAACGTCGATCCCGAGCACCTGATGTGGTACGTGATCATCCACATGACCTTCGTGGTCTCGGCGTTTGCCATGGGTTACCTGGATAAACTGACCAAGCACTGAGGCGCGTCCCGCGTGCTGGTGCAACGCCCACCTGTTGAGAAGCCGGTGGGCGTTGTCGTTTCTGGCGGCGTGCTTTGGCGCGGGTGTTGGTCATCCGCCCCGGCATCTGTGCTAGTCTGCTCGCCCTTTTGGTTCCGGGCGCTCCGGGAAGCGCCGTGTCATCCATGGCCATTCCCGGGCCGTCCGCACAGCGGAGCAGCACCATGTCCGAAGTTAACCTGTCCACCGACGAAACCCGCGTCAGCTACGGCATTGGCCGTCAGTTGGGCGACCAACTGCGCGACAACCCGCCACCGGGCGTCAGCCTGGACGCGATCCTGGCTGGCCTGACCGACGCCTTCGCCGGCAAGCCAAGCCGCGTGGGCCAGGAAGAGATGTCCGCCAGCTTCAAGGTCATCCGCGAAATCATGCAAGCCGAAGCGGCTGCCAAGGCTGAAGCCGCGGCGGGCGAAGGACGTGCATTCCTGGCCGAAAACGCCAAGCGCGAAGGCATCACCACCCTGGCATCGGGCCTGCAGTTTGAAGTGTTGACCCAGGGCGAAGGCGCCAAGCCGACCCGTGAAGACCAGGTGCGTACCCACTACCACGGCACCCTGATCGATGGCACGGTGTTCGACAGCTCCTACGATCGTGGCCAGCCTGCCGAATTCCCGGTCGGCGGCGTGATCCCAGGCTGGACCGAAGCGTTGCAACTGATGAACGCCGGCAGCAAATGGCGCCTGTACGTGCCGAGCGAACTGGCTTACGGCGCTCAAGGCGTTGGCAGCATTCCGCCGCACAGCGTACTGGTGTTCGACGTCGAGTTGCTGGACGTCCTGTAAGACCCTGCCCGGTTTAACAGTGGGCAAAATGAGGGAGCGAGCTTGCTCGCGAAAGCGGACTTTCAGTCGACCTATCAGCTAACTGATGTACCGCCTTCGCAAGCAAGCCCGCTCCCACATTGTCTTCATGCTCATCCGTGAAACCTGCCATTGAAATCGCCAGTCGGGCGCAATGCCCTGGCGTAGCAGAATAGGAACAGGTTGCGCACCAGCTCCTTGAGCACCAGCGGCTCGCTGGAATTGAGGCTGTTGAGGTCCAGATCACCCTGGTCCTGCAGCTCGCTCAAGGCTTCTTCCTCAAGCACTGCGCAGACTTCCCCGGTTTCCCGATGCAGGATCCTGAGGTAGGGGTGCGGGCGATCCAGCCAGGCGTCGATCAAATAAGTCATGGTTCTCATCTCCTTGATGGGTTTCGATGAGAATAATTCTTATTCGCTAAATAGCAAGTCTCTATTGGTGTTCCGATTTGTTTTCTGACGACGGGCGGTCGATGTTCAGGACAGCTGGCAATGGGCTGGTACGTGCAAGGCGGGGTGGGATCGGGGAGGTGGGGGCACCATCCCACGGCAGGCGCGGGATGGCGTACGGCAGATTCAGACTTTTCTGACGAACTCGGATTTGAGTTTCATTGGGCCGATGCCGTCGATCTTGCAGTCGATGTCATGGTCGCCTTCACACAGGCGGATGTTCTTGACCTTGGTGCCGACCTTGACCACCAGCGAGGTGCCCTTGACCTTGAGGTCTTTGATCACGGTGATGGTGTCGCCGTCCTGCAGGACGTTACCGACCGAATCCTTCTTCACCGTGGTGTCGGAGGCCGTCTCGACCTCGCCGCTGGCGGACCATTCGTGGGCACACTCAGGGCAGACCAGTTGAGTACCGTCTTCGTAGGTGTATTCGGAATTGCATTTCGGGCAGGGAGGCAACGTGCTCACTAGGGTTCCTTGGTATCAGGAGGACAAAAGGGCGCACATTGTATAGGGTTTTGCCGCTGGAAGGGCGATGCGGGGCTTTTGTGGTGAGGGAGCAGGCTTCCTCACCACAAAAGCTCTTTGCGATCTATGTGATCAGTGAGTACGCGCCACCGCAAACTCGCTCAGTTCCACCAGCGCATCGCGGTATTCGCTGGAGGGCAGGGCATCGAGGCACTTGATCGCGCGGGCGACGTAGTCACGGGCCAGTTTCGCGGTGTAGTCCAGCGAGCCGGAGGCTTCAACCGCTGCCCGAATGCTTTCCAGGTCTTCGATCCCGCCTTTCTGGATCGCCTGGCGCACCAGCGCCGCCTGTTCGGGTGTGCCTTCGCGCATGGTGTAGATCAGTGGCAGGGTCGGCTTGCCCTCGGCGAGATCGTCACCGACGTTCTTGCCCAGGGTTTCGGCGTCGCCCTTGTAGTCCAGCAGGTCGTCCACCAACTGGAATGCCACGCCCAGGTGGTCGCCAAAGGTGCGCAGCGCTTCGCTCTGTTCGGCGCTGGCGCCGGCCAGGGCGGCGGCACTGTGGGTCGAGGCCTCGAAGAGCATCGCGGTCTTGCCGCGGATGACCTCCATGTAGGTTTCTTCCGTGGTGCTGGCGTCGCGTACCTTGGACAGTTGCAGCACTTCGCCTTCGGCGATGATGCGCGTGGCCTGGGACAGGATCTTCATCACCGGCATCGAGCCCAGTTCGACCATCATTTCGAACGAGCGCGAGTACAGGAAGTCGCCTACCAGCACGCTGGGGGCGTTGCCCCACATGGCGTTGGCAGTCGAGCGGCCGCGGCGCATGCCGGACATGTCGACCACGTCGTCATGCAGCAGGGTGGCGGTGTGCAGGAATTCGATGGTGGCGGCCAGCAGGCGCATATCGTCGCCTTCGCGGCCCAGGGCCTTGCCACACAAAAGCACCAATAAAGGACGCAGGCGCTTGCCACCGGCTGAAGTGATGTAATCGCCGATTTTCGATACCAGAGGCACTCGGGAAGTCAGCTGCTTCTTGATGATGCCGTCGACGGCGCTAAAATCGTCCGCCACCGCGCGGTAGAAAGCTTGGGGTTGCATCAGCGACAGGTGCTCCAGAAGGGTTGCGCGGCATGCTAGGACCCACATCCGCAGGTGTCAAGGCGCGATGGACGGCTACTTGCAAGCCTGGAACAGCTTGCGTACAATCGCGCACCCTGAACTTCCTGGGCAGCACCTGCCTTACGCAATTGCATCCGGGCCTTCCAGCCCATGCAGCCATGCCAGCCAATACCTCTTCTTATAAAGCGCTGGGTGAGCAGGATTATCGGAGAAATACCATGTCGTATGCAGTAATCGTTACTGGTGGCAAGCAATACAAGGTCGCCCCAGGTGAATACCTGAAGATCGAAAAACTGGAAATCGCTACCGGCGAATCCGTGACTTTTGATCGCGTTCTGTTGGTCGCCAATGGCGATGACGTGAATATCGGTGCTCCAGTTGTTGCTGGCGCGACCGTTGTGGCTGAAGTGATCTCCCAAGGTCGTCACGATAAAGTCCGCATCATCAAGTTCCGTCGTCGTAAGCACCACATGAAGCGTATGGGCCACCGCCAGTGGTACACCGAGATCAAAATCACCGGTATTCAGGCTTAATTTCAGCCTAATTCCTCACTAGGAGAATTGAACTCATGGCACACAAAAAAGCTGGTGGTAGTACCCGTAACGGTCGCGACTCAGAAGCCAAACGCCTTGGCGTGAAGATGTATGGCGGCCAGGCTATCAAAGCAGGCAACATCATCGTGCGTCAGCGCGGCACCCAATTCCACGCTGGCTACGGCGTGGGCATGGGTAAAGATCACACCCTCTTCGCTAAAGTCGAAGGCGTGATCAAGTTTGAAGTAAAAGGCGCCTTCGGTCGTCGTTACGTAAGCGTTATCGCAGCTTAATTGCGAGACCGCTGGAGAAGCCCTGTCTTGCGACGGGGCTTTTTCGTTTGTGGGGTGAGTCTCTTGCAAAGCTGTTTGTGTGGGCTGGTGGCGCCGCAACCGGGCGCTTGATCGGGTCGCAGCGTGCATTTTTGCAAGAGTCTTATGTCTTGTTTTTTTCGGCTCGTCCGTATGGCGAGAGGCGTGTGTCATGAAGTTTGTTGATGAAGTATCGATTCGAGTAAAGGCCGGCGACGGCGGCAATGGCTGCATGAGTTTCCGTCGGGAAAAATTCATTGAAAACGGCGGCCCGAACGGTGGTGACGGCGGCGACGGCGGCTCGATCTTCATGCTCGCCGACGAAAACCTCAACACCCTGGTGGACTACCGCTACACCCGGCACTTCGATGCCGAGCGTGGCTCCAACGGCGGCAGCACCGACTGCACCGGCAAAAAGGGCGAAGACCTGATCCTGCGCGTTCCGGTCGGCACCACGGTGATCGACTCCGCGACTCAGGAAGTGATCGGCGACCTGACCAAGCCGGGCCAGCGACTGCTGGTGGCTCATGGCGGCTGGCACGGCCTTGGGAATACGCGTTTCAAATCCAGTACCAACCGCGCGCCGCGCCAGACCACGCCAGGCAAGCCGGGCGAGCAGCGTGACCTGAAGCTGGAAATGAAGGTGTTGGCCGATGTGGGCCTGCTGGGCCTGCCGAACGCTGGCAAAAGTACCTTCATTCGCTCCGTGTCGGCAGCCAAGCCGAAAGTCGCCGACTACCCGTTCACCACTCTGGTGCCGAACCTGGGCGTGGTCAGCGTCGATCGCTGGAAAAGCTTCGTGGTCGCGGACATTCCGGGCCTGATCGAAGGGGCTTCCGATGGCGCTGGCCTGGGCATTCGCTTCCTTAAGCACTTGTCTCGTACCCGTCTGCTGCTGCACCTCGTGGACATGGCGCCGCTGGATGAAACCAGTGCCGCCGATGCGGCCGAAGTCATTGTCAGTGAGCTGACCAAGTTCAGTCCGGCCCTGGCTGAGCGTGATCGTTGGCTGGTGCTGAACAAGTGCGACCAGATCCTCGAGGAAGAGCATGAAGAGCGGGTCAAGGAAATCGTCGAGCGCCTGGAGTGGGAAGGTCCGGTCTACGTGATCTCGGCCATTGCCAAAGAAGGCACAGAGCGCCTGTGTCACGACATCATGCGTTACCTAGAAGATCGCGCCGATCGCCTGGCCAACGACCCAGCCTACAAGGAAGAGCTGGCCGAGCTCGACCAGCGTATCGAAGACGAAGCTCGTGCCCAGTTGCAGGCCCTGGATGACCAGCGTGCCCTGCGTCGCAGTGGTGTCAAGTCGGTCCATGACATCGGTGACGACGATTGGGATGAGGAAGATGTGGATGACGAAGACGGTCCGGAAATCATCTACGTTCGCGACTGATCTTGTGCTGATATCACTCAACTGAAACCAGGGCCTGCAGGAGTCCTGTGGGAGCGAACTTGCTCGCTCCCACAGGTTCAAGTGTTTCAGTGCGGTGTTATCATCGCCGGCAAGCCGGTTTCCTAGGCGCCGCTCATTCGAGCGGCGTTTTGGTATCTGTAGAACGCAAATACGAATAATCCCATGGGCGGCGCTGGGTCGCGCCGTCCGCTGGCAAAGGTTGAAGATGATGCGGAGCAAGGTGACGGGTGCGCAGCGCTGGGTCGTGAAGATCGGCAGCGCACTGCTGACGGCGGATGGCAAGGGGCTGGATCGCCAGGCCATGGCGGTGTGGGTCGAGCAGATGGTGGCCCTGCATGAGGCTGGCGTCGAACTGGTGTTGGTTTCTTCCGGTGCCGTGGCGGCCGGCATGAGCCGTTTGGGCTGGACGTCGCGACCCAGTGCGATGCACGAATTGCAAGCCGCTGCCGCCATCGGCCAGATGGGCCTGGTGCAGGCTTGGGAGTCGAGCTTTGCCGAGCACGGTCGCCACACGGCGCAGATCCTGCTGACCCATGACGACCTGTCGGACCGCAAGCGCTACCTCAATGCCCGCAGCACCTTGCGCGCGCTGGTGGAGTTGAAGGTCATCCCGGTGATCAACGAGAACGACACAGTGGTCACCGACGAGATCCGTTTCGGCGACAACGACACCTTGGCCGCGTTGGTGGCGAACCTGGTGGAGGCGGACCTGCTGGTGATCCTCACCGACCGTGACGGCATGTTCGATGCCGACCCGCGCAACAATCCCGATGCCAAGCTGATCTACGAAGCCCGGGCCGATGATCCGGCGCTGGATGCGGTGGCGGGTGGTACGGGGGGCGCGCTGGGGCGTGGTGGCATGCAGACCAAGCTGCGTGCCGCGCGGCTGGCGGCGCGTTCGGGGGCTCATACCATCATCGTTGGTGGGCGGCTGGAGCGGGTGCTGGATCGCCTGAAAGCCGGCGAGCGTATCGGCACCTTGCTTTCCCCTGAGCGCGGCATGCTGGCGGCGCGCAAGCAGTGGCTGGCCGGGCACCTGCAGACCCGTGGCACCCTGGTGCTGGACGCGGGCGCCGTCGCGGCGCTGTCCCAGGGCAACAAAAGCTTGCTGCCAGTGGGTGTGAAGCTGGTCCAAGGCAGTTTCCGGCGTGGCGAAATGGTCGTGTGCGTGGCGCCGGACGGTCGCGAGATCGCCCGTGGCCTGGCCAACTACAGTGCGCTGGAAGCCCAGAAAATCATCGGCCAGTCGTCCGATGCAATCGTTGGTCTGTTGGGGTACATGGCGGAGCCTGAGCTGGTTCACCGTGACAACCTGATCCTCGTCTAAGGAAAAATCATGGGTTTGGCAAAAGGATTGATCGGCTTGCTGCTGGCGGTGCCGCTGTTGGCTTCGGCCGAGGAGATCGGCCAGGTATCCACCGTGTTCAAGTTTGTCGGGCCGAACGACCGGATCGTGGTCGAGGCGTTCGACGACCCCAAGGTCGAAGGCGTGACCTGCTACCTGTCGCGGGCCAAGACTGGTGGCGTGAAAGGTGGCCTGGGCCTGGCCGAAGACCGTGCCGAGGCCTCCATTGCTTGTCGCCAGGTGGGGCCGATCAGCTTCAAGGGCGAGCTCAAGGACGGCGATGAGGTGTTCAGGGAGCGCACTTCGCTGGTGTTCAAGACCATGCAGGTGGTGCGTTTCCTCGACAAGAAGCGCAACACGCTGGTGTATCTGGTCTACAGCGATCGCGTGATAGAGGGCAGCCCGCAGAACGCGGTGACGGCGATCCCGATCCTGCCGTGGGCTCGTACTCAATAATCGACACATAGCCCTGTGGGAGCGAGCTTGCTCGCGATGGCGGTGCGTCAGTAACAACGATTTGTCTGATGCTCCGCCATCGCGAGCAAGCTCGCTCCCACAATGTTCTGAATGAAGAGTTGCAGGCAATAAAAAACCGACCCTGAGGTCGGTTTTTTAATGAGCGCGTCGCTTAGGCAGCAGCGGCAACGTTCAGGGCCTTTACGTGGCCATTCAGGCGGCTCTTATGGCGAGCAGCCTTGTTCTTGTGGATGATGCCTTTATCGGCCATGCGGTCGATAACTGGCACAGCCAGAACGTAAGCAGCTTGAGCTTTTTCAGCGTCTTTTGCGTCGATGGCCTTAACTACATTCTTGATGTAGGTACGGACCATGGAACGCAGGCTGGCGTTGTGGCTGCGACGCTTCTCAGCCTGTTTTGCACGTTTTTTGGCGGAAGGTGAGTTGGCCACCGTCGAGCTCCTCGAAAGACTTTTTAGGAAATAGCAAACAAAATAGGCCGCGAATCATGCCGATGAGTTGAGGTCTTGTCAAGGGCGGGTGACACGTTCCGCTGAATGGCAGGTGCTACGCACCGGGTGATTTCTTTCCGGCGTGCGACCTGTAAACTCGCGGGCTTTGGCGCTGTGCTGTTTAGCGGCGCGGAGTATCGCACAAGTGGGCGCGTTGTTCGCCTGCTGTTTATCGACAGGCAAAAACTCTTTTCATGAATCTGCTCAAATCGTTGGCTGCCGTCAGCTCTATCACGATGCTTTCCCGTGTCCTGGGGTTTGTTCGCGATACGCTGATCGCGCGCATTTTCGGGGCCGGAATGGCCACCGACGCCTTTTTCATCGCCTTCAAGCTGCCCAACCTGCTGCGGCGGATCTTCGCCGAGGGCGCGTTCTCCCAGGCGTTCGTGCCGATCCTGGCGGAATACAAGAGCCAGAAAGGCGACGAAGCGACCCGCACATTCATTGCCTATGTCACTGGCCTGCTGACCTTGGTGCTGGCGCTGGTCACCGCCGCCGGCATGCTCGCCGCCCCCTGGGTCATCTGGGCCACGGCGCCGGGGTTTACCGACACCCCGGAGAAATTCCAGCTCACCTCCGACCTGTTGCGGGTGACCTTCCCTTATATATTGCTGATTTCCCTGTCGTCCCTGGCCGGCGCGATCCTCAATACCTGGAACCGTTTTTCCGTCCCGGCCTTCGTGCCGACCTTGCTCAACGTCAGCATGATCGTGTTCGCGCTGTTCCTGACACCGTATTTCGACCCGCCGGTGATGGCCCTCGGTTGGGCGGTGCTGGTGGGCGGCCTGGCGCAGTTGCTGTACCAACTGCCTCACCTGAAAAAGATCGGCATGTTGGTGCTGCCCCGGCTGAACCTGCGTGACAGCGGCGTGTGGCGGGTGATGAAACAGATGCTGCCGGCAATCCTCGGCGTGTCGGTGAGTCAGATTTCCCTGATCATCAACACGATTTTCGCCTCGTTCCTAGTGGCTGGTTCCGTGTCCTGGATGTACTACGCCGACCGTCTGATGGAGCTGCCGTCCGGTGTGTTGGGCGTGGCCTTGGGCACCATCCTGCTGCCGACCCTCGCCAAGACCTACGCCAACCAGGACCGCCAGGAGTATTCGCGCATCCTCGATTGGGGCCTGCGGCTGTGCTTCGTGCTGGTGCTGCCTTGTGCCCTGGCGCTGGGTATCCTCGCCGAGCCGTTGACGGTTTCGTTGTTCCAGTACGGCCAGTTCAATGCCTTCGACGCCGTCATGACCCAGCGGGCGCTGATCGCCTATTCGGTGGGCCTGCTCGGGATCATCGTGATCAAGGTGCTGGCGCCGGGGTTCTACGCTCAGCAGAACATTCGCACGCCGGTAAAGATCGCCGTGTTCACCCTGGTGATGACGCAGTTGTTCAACCTCCTGCTCATCGGTCCACTGGCCCACGCCGGGCTGGCCTTGGCGATCAGTGCCGGTGCCTGTCTCAATGCCGGGCTGCTGTTCTATCAGTTGCGCAAGCAGAAGATGTATCAGCCCCAGCCGGGCTGGGGCCGGTTTGGCCTCAAGTTGCTGGTCGCCGTGGCGGTGATGTCGGCGGTCCTGCTGGGGGCGCTGCACTTCATGCCGGCCTGGAGCGAAGGGCAGATGCTCGAACGTTTCCTGCGCCTGGGCGTGCTGGTTGTCGCGGGCGTGGTGGCGTATTTCGGCATGTTGCTGCTGATGGGATTCCGCCTGCGGGACTTCAATCGCAAGGCCTTGGGCTGAGGGCGGGGCCTCGATCAACCCGGACCGGGCAGTGGTTTTGTCGGTTCGAGCACTTTGGGTTACGGTGTTGCCTGTCGTCGGCCGCCGGGTGTGGTTATAATCGGCCACTTTATGAGCAAGAAGCGCGTTATGCAGCTGGTTCGAGGCCTCCACAACCTGCGCCCCCAGCATCGGGGCTGTGTCGCCACTATTGGCAACTTTGACGGTGTCCACCGTGGCCACCAGGCTATCCTGGCGCGGCTGCGTGAGCGTGCGCTGGAATTGGGCGTGCCCAGCTGCGTGGTCATCTTCGAGCCGCAGCCGCGGGAGTTTTTTGCCCCGGACACCGCGCCGGCCCGTCTGGCCCGGCTGCGGGACAAGTTGCAACTGCTTGCCAGCGAAGGCGTCGACCGGGTCTTGTGCCTGGCCTTCAACCAACGCCTGAGCAAGCTCAGTGCCGCCGAGTTCGTCGAGACCATCCTGGTGGACGGTCTCGACGTGAAACACCTGGAAGTGGGTGATGATTTCCGCTTCGGCTGCGACCGTTCCGGGGATTTCGAATACCTGCAACAGTCCGGCAGCGTCCATGGTTTTACCGTCGAAGCCGCGCAGACCGTCGAACTGGACGGCTTGCGCGTGAGCAGTACCCAGGTCCGCAATGCCCTGGCCGCTGCCGACTTCGAACTGGCCGAGCGCTTGCTCGGCCGTCCGTACCGGATTGCCGGGCGGATCCTGCATGGGCAGAAACTGGCGCGTCAATTGGGCACGCCGACGGCCAACGTGCAACTCAAGCGCCGTCGCGTGCCGCTGACCGGGGTGTTCCTGGTCAGCGTCGAGATCGACGGCAAGGCCTGGCCCGGTGTCGCCAATATCGGCGTACGGCCCACGGTCCAGGGGGATGGCAAAGCCCACCTCGAAGTACATGTTCTGGATTTTGCCGGCGATCTGTATGACCGGCGTTTGACGGTGGTTTTCCACCAGAAGCTGCGTGAAGAGCAGCGTTTTGCCTCCCTGGAGGCGCTCAAGACGGCGATCCATGCAGATATCGCCGCCGCCCGTGCCCTTGTCGCAACCAGCGCCAATCGCTAATGAAGAGCCTTAAATGACCGACTATAAAGCCACGCTAAACCTTCCGGACACCGCCTTCCCTATGAAGGCCGGCCTGCCTCAGCGCGAACCACAGATTCTGCAGCGTTGGGACAGCATTGGCCTGTACGGAAAGTTGCGCGAAATTGGCAAGGATCGTCCGAAGTTCGTCCTGCACGACGGCCCTCCGTATGCCAACGGCACGATCCATATCGGTCACGCACTGAACAAGATTCTCAAGGACATGATCGTGCGCTCCAAGACCCTGTCGGGTTTTGACGCACCGTATGTCCCGGGCTGGGATTGCCACGGCCTGCCGATCGAACACAAGGTGGAAGTGACCCACGGCAAGAACCTGGGCGCCGACAAGACCCGCGAGCTGTGCCGTGCCTACGCTACCGAGCAGATCGAAGGGCAGAAGTCGGAATTCATCCGCCTCGGCGTGCTGGGCGACTTCGCCAATCCGTACAAGACCATGGACTTCAAAAACGAAGCCGGTGAAATCCGTGCCTTGGCGAAAATCGTCGAGGGCGGTTTCGTGTTCAAGGGCCTCAAGCCGGTGAACTGGTGCTTCGATTGCGGTTCGGCCCTGGCCGAGGCGGAAGTCGAGTACGAGAACAAGAAGTCGTCGACCATCGACGTGGCGTTCCCGATCGCCGATGAAGACAAGCTGGCCGCCGCGTTCGGCCTGGGCCAGTTGGCCAAGCCGGCCGCGATCGTGATCTGGACCACCACCCCGTGGACCATCCCGGCCAACCAGGCGCTGAACGTCCATCCGGAATTCAACTACGCGCTGGTGGACGTCGGCGACAAGCTGCTGGTGCTGGCCGAGGAACTGGTCGAGTCCTGCCTGGGCCGCTACGGCCTCGAAGGCTCGGTGCTGGCCACCGCCCCGGGTTCGGCGCTGGAACTGATCAACTTCCGTCACCCGTTCTATGATCGCCTGTCGCCGGTGTACCTGGCCGACTACGTGGAACTGGGCGCCGGCACCGGTGTGGTTCACTCCGCGCCGGCCTATGGCGTGGATGACTTCGTGACCTGCAAGAAGTACGGCATGGTCAACGACGACATCCTCAATCCGGTCCAGAGCAATGGCGTGTACGCGCCGTCGCTGGCGTTCTTTGGCGGCCAGTTCATCTGGAAAGCCAACCCAGCCATCGTCGACAAGCTGACCGAAGTCGGTGCGCTGCTGCACACCACCGTCATCGAGCACAGCTACATGCACTGCTGGCGCCACAAGACCCCGCTGATCTACCGCGCCACCGCGCAGTGGTTCATCGGCATGGACAAACACCCGGCCAGCGGCGACACACTGCGCCAGCGCTCGCTCAAGGCCATCGAAGACACTAAGTTCGTCCCGGCCTGGGGCCAGGCGCGCCTGCACTCGATGATCGCCAACCGTCCGGACTGGTGCATCTCCCGCCAGCGCAACTGGGGCGTGCCGATCCCGTTCTTCCTGAACAAGGAAAGCGGTGAGCTGCACCCGCGCACCGTCGAACTGATGGAAGAGGTGGCCAAGCGCGTCGAAGTCGAAGGCATCGAAGCCTGGTTCAAGATGGACGCCGCCGAGCTGCTGGGCGACGAAGCGCCGCTGTACGACAAGATCAGCGACACCCTGGACGTCTGGTTCGACTCCGGCACCACCCACTGGCACGTGCTGCGCGGTTCGCACCCGATGGGCCATGAGAGCGGCCCGCGTGCCGACCTCTACCTGGAAGGCTCGGACCAGCATCGCGGCTGGTTCCACTCGTCCTTGCTGACCGGTTGCGCCATCGACAACCACGCGCCGTATCGCGAGTTGCTGACCCACGGTTTCACCGTCGACGAAGCCGGCCGCAAGATGTCCAAGTCCCTGGGCAACGTGATCGCGCCGCAGAAGGTCAACGACACCCTGGGCGCCGACATCATGCGCCTGTGGGTGGCCTCCACCGACTATTCCGGCGAGATGGCGGTGTCCGACCAGATCCTGCAGCGCAGTGCGGACGCCTACCGGCGCATCCGTAATACTGCGCGCTTCCTGCTGTCGAACCTGACCGGCTTCAACCCGGCCACCGACCTGCTGCCGGCCGAAGACATGCTGGCCCTGGACCGTTGGGCCGTGGACCGTACCCTGCTGCTGCAGCGCGAATTGCAGGAGCACTACGGCGAATACCGCTTCTGGAACGTCTACTCGAAGATCCACAACTTCTGCGTGCAGGAGCTGGGCGGTTTCTACCTCGACATCATCAAGGACCGCCAGTACACCACCGGCGCCAACAGCAAGGCGCGTCGCTCGTGCCAGACCGCGCTGTTCCACATCAGCGAGGCGCTGGTGCGCTGGATCGCGCCGATCCTGGCGTTTACCGCCGACGAGCTGTGGCAATACCTGCCGGGCGAGCGTAACGAATCGGTGATGCTCAACACCTGGTACGAAGGCCTGACCGAGCTGCCGCAAGGCTTCGAGCTGGACCGTGCCTATTGGGATCGCGTCATGGCGGTCAAGGCGGCGGTCAACAAGGAAATGGAAATCCAGCGTGCGGCCAAGGCCGTCGGTGGCAACCTGCAAGCCGAAGTGACCCTCTATGCCGAGGAGTCCCTGGGGACCGACCTGGCCAAGTTGGGCAACGAACTGCGCTTCGTGCTGATCACCTCCACCGCCAGCGTCGCCCCATTGGTACAGGCCCCGGCCGATGCCGTGGTCACCGAAGTGGCGGGCCTGAAGCTCAAGGTGGTCAAGTCGAGCTTCGTCAAGTGCGCCCGTTGCTGGCACTGCCGCGAAGACGTCGGCGTGAACCCGGAGCATCCGGAAATCTGCGGTCGTTGTGTCGACAACATCAGCGGCACCGGTGAGGTTCGCCACTATGCCTAACGCAGCGGGCCGTTTCGGACGGCTGGGCTGGCTCTGGTTGAGCGTGCTGGTGCTGGTCATCGACCAGGCCAGCAAGTTCTACTTTGAAAGCTCGTTGACCATGTACCAGCAGATCGTGGTCATTCCCGGCTACTTCAGCTGGACGCTGGCCTACAACACGGGGGCGGCGTTCAGCTTCCTGGCCGACAGTTCGGGCTGGCAGCGCTGGCTGTTCGCTTTGATTGCCATCGTGGTCAGCGCGGTGCTGGTGGTCTGGCTCAAGCGCCTGGGCCGCGATGAAACCTGGCTGGCGGTGGCGCTGGCACTGGTTCTCGGCGGCGCCCTGGGCAATCTCTATGACCGCATCGCCCTGGGCCACGTGATCGATTTCATCCTGGTGCATTGGCAGAACCGCTGGTATTTCCCGGCGTTCAACTTTGCCGACAGCGCCATCACCGTGGGCGCGATCATGCTCGCCCTGGACATGTTCAAGAGCAAGAAAACCGGAGAAGCCGTCCATGACTGAGCAGCGTATCGCTCAAAACACCGAAGTGAAGCTGCACTTTGCCCTGCACCTGGAAAACGGCGACACCGTCGACAGCACTTTCGACAAGGCCCCGGCGGTGTTCAAGGTCGGTGATGGCAACCTGTTGCCAGGCTTCGAGGCGGCGATCTTCGGTTTCAAGGCCGGCGACAAGCGCACCGTGGTCGTTGCCCCGGAAAACGCCTTTGGTCAGCCCAACCCACAGAACGTGCAGACCATGCCACGCTCCCAGTTTCAGGACATGGAGCTGTCCGAGGGGCTGCTGGTGATCTTCAATGACGCGGCCAACACCGAACTGCCGGGCGTGGTGAAGGCTTTCGACGACGCCCAGGTGACCGTGGATTTCAACCATCCCCTGGCGGGCAAGACCTTGAATTTCGAAGTGGAAATTCTTGAGGTCAAGGCGGTTTAGGATTTAACAGGGCAGTTCCTGCTGCCACCCGATTCACTGTGGGAGCGAGCTTGCTCGCGATGACGGAGTCACTTTCAATACAGGGGTGACAGACTCGCCGCCATCGCGAGCAAGCTCGCTCCCACAGGGGATCTCCTTGTTCTCGGGCCTTTTGCTCGATTAACAGGCAAGCATTCAATTTCTTGCGCGCAAGACACGAGGCACAGCATGCAAATCAAACTCGCCAACCCCCGTGGCTTCTGCGCCGGTGTGGACCGGGCGATCGAAATCGTCAACCGCGCCCTGGAAGTTTTCGGTCCGCCGATCTATGTGCGCCACGAAGTGGTCCACAACAAATTCGTCGTCGAAGACCTGCGCAGCCGCGGGGCCATCTTCGTCGAGGAACTGGACCAGGTGCCGGACGACGTCATCGTGATCTTCAGTGCCCACGGGGTTTCCCAGGCCGTACGCACCGAAGCCGCCGGCCGTGGCCTGAAGGTGTTCGACGCGACGTGCCCGTTGGTGACCAAGGTGCACATCGAAGTGGCGCGCTACAGCCGTGACGGTCGCGAATGCATCCTGATCGGCCACGAGGGCCACCCGGAAGTCGAAGGCACCATGGGTCAGTACGATGCCAGCAATGGCGGCGCGATCTACCTGGTCGAGGACGAGGACGACGTGGCTGCCCTGCAGGTCCGCAACCCCGAGAGCCTGGCCTTCGTCACCCAGACCACGCTGTCCATGGACGATACCAGCCGCGTGATCGACGCCCTGCGCTCGCGTTTCCCGGCCATCGGCGGGCCGCGCAAGGATGACATCTGCTACGCCACCCAGAATCGCCAGGACGCGGTCAAGCAATTGGCCAACGAGTGCGACGTGGTGTTGGTCGTCGGCAGTCCGAACAGCTCCAACTCCAACCGCTTGCGCGAGCTGGCCGAGCGCATGTCCACGCCGGCCTACCTGATCGACGGTGCCGAGGACCTGCAGCGCAGTTGGTTCGACGGTGTCGAGCGCATCGGTATCACCGCCGGTGCGTCGGCTCCCGAGGTGCTGGTGCGTGGGGTGATCCAGCAGTTGCAGGCCTGGGGCGCTACAGGTGCCGATGAACTGGCCGGCCGCGAGGAAAACATCACGTTCTCCATGCCCAAGGAACTACGCGTCCGCTCGCTGCTTTAAGCGCTTTTCGCACACGGCCTGCTCGGCGACCTCGCTGCGCAGGCTCACGCGCCCTGAGGGCGCGAGCACCACTTGATGGTGGCTGATCGAGTCGTGTTTGCCACAGACGTATAGCGTTCCCGAATGAAAGGCCCCGCTGGGCCATACCGCCTGGCCATGGAAGGCGAACCTGACCGACCCTTTCATCGCCCAGTTACCCATGATGCGAGCCCCGTTGCTGCGCTGTGTCAGCAGCGCCTGGTCATCGCCGTCCAGAATGATTTGCCACCCTTTGCTCCAGTCATTGTCTATCCCTCTGATCGCCACCGTCCGGTTACGGGTGATGGCTTCGCTTCGCGCAGTGCGCAAGCCACTGGCCAGTAACCGGGCGGCGTCCTTGCGTTCGATGGATTCGATGAGCGCTTTGTAGCCGGAACTGGCCCACGGCAGAACAATCGCGGCAATTGCCAGTCCCATGAGCAGCTCGATCAGGCTGAACCCCTGTTGGTGCATGTTGCCTCCTCCCTGGAGTGCGTGAAAACGGTTCTGAGGCTGGTGAGTTGTGGCGAGGGGATTTATCCCCGTTGGGCTGCGTAGCAGCCCCAAACCAAACGCAGCCGTGCATCAGGTCGCAACGGTGATCAGCTTCATTGGGGCTGCTTCGCAGCCCAACGGGGATAAATCCCCTCGCCACAGTTGATCAGCGTTACGCATGCTGCGGCTGTTTGTTCTAGCTTTGTAAAAGCAGGTATAGCCGACGGCGGCAGAGGGCATCGATGGATCTTCGTACAAAAGGTTTCACGCTGATCGAGGTGCTGGTAACCCTTGGCGTCATGCTGATCCTCATCACCCTGGCGGTGCCGGCCTTCACCAGTTCAATGCAGGGCACCCGGGCCGATACCGAGATCGGCGACCTGCGTCGGGCGTTGAACTTCGCCCGGATGGAGGCCATCGACCGGGGTACCACCATCAGGATTCGCCCCACGGTGCTGGGCAGCGCCTGGAGCGGCGAACTGACGGTGTATGACAGTACGGGCACGCCGGCCAATGTATTGCGGGTTGTTCCAGCGATGGGCGGTGGCGCGACTCTGACGCTAACCTCAGACGTGACCGCGATTGATTTCAACAACCTGGGCGGATTATCGGCACCGGCCACGCCGGTGGGTTTCAATTATGTGCGGGGAACACAGAGCAGGACGCTGAATGTTTGCCTCAACGGAAGAATCGTATTGGGTGGAAGTTGCGGATGAAGGATTGCAGTAGACGCGCGCAGGAGGGCATGACCCTGATCGAGGTGCTGGTGGCGGTGTTGATTCTCGGCGTGGGCTTGTTGGGCGCCGCGATGATCCAGCTCAACGCCCTCAAGTACACCGACAGCTCGCGCATGACCAGCCAGGCCAGTTTCATCGCCTATGACCTGCTGGACCGCATACGCGCCAACTCCGGCGCGGACTACACCGTCACGCCGCCCAGCGCGCCAAACCTCAATGTGGCGCGGGACCAGGACCTCTACGACTTCAAGACCAACATCATCGCCTTCGGCGGCGCCACGGCCACCGGCACCGTCGCCCTGAACCAGCGCGTCTACACCATCACCATTTCCTGGGACGATGCGAGGGCCGCCAACACCACCAACGCGGCCGACGCGCGGCGCAGCTTCGTGCTGACCAGCCGTGTCGCCGTCGACCCGATCGCGACGCCGACGCCATGAACGGGCGCAGCCGGGGTTTCGGCCTGATCGAGCTGATGATCGCGCTGGTGCTCAGCCTGATCGTCGTGCTGGGGGTCGTGCAGATTTTCATCGCCGCGAAGAACACCTACGTCAGCCAGGGGGCGGCGGCGGTGATTCAGGAGGATGCGCGGTTCGCCTTGAGCAAAATGGTCCAGGAGCTGCGCATGGTGGGGATGTTCGGTTGCCTGGGGAGCATCACCGACGCGTCCGCCGCCGGGGATTTCAACGCCAGCCAGATCACGCCGATCCGCTGGGACAACGCCAACCTGAAGTTGACCCTGGTGACGGCGGACGTGGGCAGTGGCGGCGGGGCGCCCACCTGGACCGTGGTTTCCGACTGTCGCACCTCGGCCACCGCCTACACGGGCGTGCGGGCGCCTGCGGCCGGGCAAATCGCGTTTCCGATCAGGCGATTGATCTACAGCTACAGCAACAACCAGCTGCTGATGGGCGTCCAGACAGCCGGCGGTCCTGCCAACCCGCCCATGGCGGTGCTGGTGGATAACGTGCGCACGTTCAGCGTGACCTTCGGCGTGGCCGGCAGTGCCTCGGACATCGCGGCGTCCAGCTACAGCAGCAACCCGGCCGACCCGGCACTGATCCGCAGCGTGCGCCTGAGCCTGACGCTTTTCGATCCGCGAAACGCGGTGCGCGAGCAAACCTTCAACGTGGTTGCCGCCTTGCGCAACCGGCTGTTGTAAAGGGCAAGCCCATGAAATCGATTCCAATCAAACATCGACAACGTGGCATGGCTTTGCTGGTCAGCCTGGTGTTTCTGCTGCTGTTGACCCTGATCGGGCTGTCGTCCATGCAGAGCGCCACGCTCCAGGAAAAAATGACCAGCAGCGTCATGCTGCGCAACCAGTCGTTCCAGATCGCCGAGGCGGCGCTGCGGATGGGCGAGAGCGCGGTGCAGGTCGACACTTATTCGCTGGCAGTGTGTACCACCGCGACCCAATGTGCGCCACCGGCCGAGTCGGCAACTGTGACGGCCGCCGGGCGCAATTCCACCTCGGGGGTGACCTGGGTCGCCGCCGGCGCAGGCTTCTATGGCGTACAGAACATCGGCACCACGCTCACGGCGGTCAACGTACCCAGCAATACTTCGGCGACGCTGTATCGGATCACGGCAGTGGCGGTGGTGGGGAACAACCAGCGCAGCGTGGTGGAGAGCATCTATGCGAAATACTGAGGGGCGTCGCGGCTGGCGGCAGGCCTTGTGGGGCGCGCTGCTCGGCCTTTACCTGGCGGCCCCGGCCTACGCTTTCACGCCGTCGGATTCGCCACTGTTGAGTGCGGGGGCGGTGACGCCGAACGTGATGCTGCTGATCGACGATTCGGGGAGCATGAACAGCATCATCTGGGCGTCGGGGTTCGATCCGGAGGTTTCACGGCCGCTTATCTACAACTGCAACTCGAGCAGCAGTTGCTTCGGCGGCCAGCAACTGGACCCCGATGACGGGAATGTCTTGCTGTCGAGCTTGTTGCGCGGTGGTTGCTCGAGCGGCTGGGTCGGTTTCTACCGCAACATCCTCAGCCGGGTCTGCCTGCGGTTGCCGGACCCGGTGGGTGGGGGCGATACCCGCTACACCACCAAATACCTGTCCTACCTGCTGACCCTCGCCAACGGCTCGAACCGTGATTTCACCACCGGCACCATCCCCATTGACTACCGCATCAACGTGGCCCGGAACGTCTCCACCGACCTGGTGGCCAGCAACCGCGCCCTGCGCATCGGCCTGGCCACCTTCAACCCGCCCAACAGCACCAACTCCGGTCCCGGCGGCTATATCGCCCGGGCGGTCAGCGACCTATCGCCGGTCAGCGGCAGTGTCACCCAGGCCCAGGCCAATACCAACTACACCGCGCTGACCAGCGCCATCAACGCCCTGGGCGCGGTGGCAAATACACCGTTGGCCGAGAGCTACTACGAGATCACCCGCTATTTCAGGGGCATGGCGCCGTACCACAACAGCACGCCGACCACCTACACCAGCCCGATCCAGTATCGGTGCCAGAAGAACTTCGGCGTGGTGATCACCGACGGCTTGCCCACCTATGACCGGACGTTCCCCACCAATGACCCGCAGGCTACGGCTACGGGTGGTCCCCGGCTGCCGAACTGGGACGGGATCAGCACCAACGACGGCGACAACCCCAACGGCGATGGCGAAGGCGACACCCTGTACCTGGATGACATTGCCAAGTTCGCCTTCGACATCGACATGCGCTCCACCGGCACCGACGCCACCGGCAAGAGCTGGAATGCCGCCGACTTCCCCCGGCAATACCTCAACACCTACACGGTCGGTTTCACCGCGGCCAACCCGATGCTGTCGGATGCCGCCCGCTATGGCGCTGGCAAGTACTACCAGGCGACCGATAGCGAAGGCCTGAGCTCGGCGCTGTCCTCGGCCTTGAGCGACATTACCTCCAAGGCCGGTTCGGGCGGCGGTGGCGCCACCAACGGCGCCTCGTTGTCCAGCACCTCCAGCTTCTACCAGACCACCTACGACCCCAAGGATTGGCGCGGCACCATCCGCGCATTCGGCTTCACGTCGGCGGGCACGGTCGATTCGGCGGCGGTGCAGTGGACCACCGACACCGCCATCGTGCCCGGTGCCACGGCCCCGACCTATCAATCCTGGAACACCGCGACCAATGCGCCCGTGACCCTTTCCTACGCCAACTTTTCACCGGCCCAGCAAACCAGCCTCAACCAGAACCTGCCCACGGGCATCACCGGCAATGATCTGGTGGAGTGGAGCAAGGGCGTCAACAAGACCGGGCTCAAGGTGCGCAGCGTGTTGCTGGGGGACATCATCAACTCGCCGCTGGTGCTGGCCTCGCCCAATGACCAGACCGCCGCGGACCTGCTGAACGACACCAGCTACAGCACTTACCTGGCGACCAAGGCGACCAACATGAGCAGCAGCCTGGTGGTGAACGCCAACGACGGTTTCTTCAGCGTCATCAACAGTGCCAACGGCACGCGGCGCTATGCGTACATGCCGTCGAGTGTGCTGCCGTCGTTGCAGGGCATCGCGGACCCCAACTACATCAACGGTGTCAGCCACGACTTCCTGGTGGACGGGCAGATTGGCGTGTTCGATACGCAGTCGGGAACCGCCTGGAAGACCGTCGCCCTGGGCGGTACCGGGGCGGGTGGCAGGACGTTCTATGCGGTTCAATTGTTCGACGCGGCGGCGGGTAACGTGTATCGGGCCTTGTGGGAAATCAGTGCGCCGGCCGTGGCCAGCACGGCCAACGTCTTCAATGACCTGGGCTACGCCTATGCCCGTCCCGAAGTGGCGCGCCTGGCGGACGGGCGCTGGGCCGCGTTCATTTCCAACGGTTATGGCAGCAACAGCGGCGTGGCGGCGCTGTATGTGGTGGATATCCGCGACGGCTCGCTGATCAGGAAGATCGTCATCAACAGCAGCGAGACCGACAACGGCTTGTCGTCGGTCAAGCTTCGGGTCAACTCCCAGAACGTCGTGCAGGCTGCCTACGGTGGTGACCTGAAGGGGCGGATGTGGAAATTCGACCTCAGCGCCACCTCCCCGACGGCCTGGGGCCTGGCGTTTGCCGGCCAACCCTTGTTCACCGCACCGGGGGGCGCTACCCAGCCCATCACCGTGCAGCCGTTGCTGGCGGACAACCCCCAAGGCGGGACCCAGGTGTTCTTCGGCACCGGCAAGTTCAATGAGACGGCAGACAAGCTCAACAAGGATCTACAGGGCTTCTACTCGATCTGGGATGCTGTCGGCGGAGGGGGGCAGATCACCGTCTCGAACCTGCAGGCCCAGGCCATCACCGGGGTGTTTTCCGGCAGTACGGGGCAGTTCGTGACCACCAGCCAGAACGATGTGGCCTACCCCTCGAAAAAGGGTTGGTACTTGCCCCTGGTGTACAACAACGTCTTGACCGGGGAGCGGGTGATCAACTCGGCCAACCTGGTGCTCGGGCGCGTGGTCTTCACCACGGCCGCCGTGGACACCACCGACCCCTGCGCGAGCTTCGGGACCGGCAAACTGATCGAGTTGAGTGCGTTCAACGGTAAGATGCTCAACTATGCGGTGCTCGATACCAACAATGACGGCGCCCTCAGCAACCTCGATACGATTTCCGCCGGCGTCGTTTTCACCGGTGGCATCCCGACCTTGAGCGCCGTCGTCAGCGCCAGCGGGGCCACCAACATGGTTGTGAATGACTCCAGCGGTGGTATCACCAACCTGCTGGAAAAGACCGTCGGCGGCAGCCGTCGCATCATGTGGCGGCAAATACAGTGAGAGGCAAGGGCATGCGCAGTTCCAACCGGGGTTTCACCTTGATCGAAATCATGATCGTGATCGCGATCATCGGTATCGTGGTCACCATCGGCTATCCGAGCCTGACCGAGTACATGAAGAAGGGGCGGCGTACCGAAATCGCCGGGTTGTTGTCGGAGCAGGCACAGATTCTCGAGCGCTACTACTCGAAGAACAACGTCTACACCAACGCGACCGGCCTGAGCAGCGGTAACGATTTCTACACCATTACCCAGACGCTGGCGGACCAGAGCTTCACCCTGACGGCCGTGCGCAAAAGCGGCTCCTCCATGGCGACGGACAAGTGCGGCGATTTCACCCTCAACAACACGGGCGTACGGAGTATGCTCAACGCCGCCAGCGGGGTGACCACCAAGGATTGCTGGGGGCGTTAGGTTTTCCTTGTTTCGGGCGCGGTCTTGCGCCCTCTGTCTTATGAGTCGAATCAGAACATGACCATGCAACAGCAAGTGGTGATTGTCGGCGGGGGCGTCATCGGCCTGCTGACGGCGTTCAATCTGGCGTGCGAAGGGCAGCGCGTGGTGCTGCTTGACCGCAGTGGTGTTGGCCAGGAAGCCTCCTGGGCCGGTGGCGGTATCGTTTCGCCGCTATACCCCTGGCGCTATAGCCCGGCGGTCACCGCCCTGGCCCATTGGTCGCAGGATTTTTATCCACAACTGGGGCAGCGTCTGTTCGCGTCCACCGGCGTCGATCCGCAAGTGCATGTCACCGGCTTGTATTGGCTGGACCTGGATGACCAGGACGAAGCGCTGGCCTGGGCGGATCGGGAAGGGCGCCCATTGCGGGCGGTGGATATCGGTGCCGTGCAGGATGCGGTGCCGGTGCTGGGTGCAGGGTTTTCCCGGGCGATCTACATGGCCGACGTCGCCAACGTGCGCAATCCCCGGTTGGTGAAGTCCCTCAAGGCCGCCTTGCTGGCGATGCCCGGTGTCACGCTGCATGAGCATTGTGAAGTCAGCGGCTTCATTCGCGAGGGTGAGCGTGTCGTGGGGGTGAACAGTTCCGCGGGGCCTATCCAGGGCGACCAGGTGGTGCTGGCCGCGGGTGCCTGGAGTGGCGAGTTGCTCGGCACGCTGGGGCTGAAGTTGCCAGTCGAGCCGGTCAAGGGCCAGATGATCCTGTACAAGTGCGCTGCGGATTTCCTGTCGAGCATGGTCCTGGCCAAGGGCCGTTACGCGATACCCCGTCGCGACGGGCACATCCTGGTGGGCAGCACACTGGAGCGCGAAGGCTTCGACAAGACCCCGACCGATGTGGCGCTGGAGAGCCTGAAGGCTTCGGCGCAGCAGCTGATTCCGGCGCTGGCCGATGCCGAGGTGGTCGGACATTGGGCAGGGTTGCGACCGGCGTCGCCGGAGGGGATTCCCTATATCGGTGAAGTGCCGGGGTTTGCGGGGTTGTGGTTGAACTGTGGGCATTATCGCAATGGGTTGGTGTTGGCGCCGGCGTCGTGTCGGTTGTTTGCGGATGTGATGCTGGGGCGCGAGCCGGTGATCGACCCTGCGCCGTACGCGCCGGCGGGGCGGATGTAGGGTTAATTGTGGGAGCGAGACTGCTCGCGATGGCGGTCTTGGGTCGAGCACATATCCGTTGCTGCGGTAACGGCGGCTTAGGGTTCCGCCCTGACGGCGGCTTACTTTTTTTCAGACGCCAAAAAAAGTAAGCAAAAAAGGCTTGGCCCCACCACTCGGTGCCTCGCCTGGGCTCGGCATACCCTCACTCCGGCATTGCTCCGTGGGCCCACCGCGAAGGGCCATCCATGGCCCAGCGCGGCTACCCCGGCATCCATGCCGGGGTGCCCACTACGCAATGCCTGCGTTCGGCCGTCGTGGTTAACGGGGCCCGAAGATCAAAAGCAAAAGCAAAAGTGAGGCGGCCTTACAGCCGGCCTGTTCTTGCGGCTGGCCTCGGTCTCCCTGTGGGAGCGGGCTTGCTCGCGAAGGCGTCGGCACATCCAATATTTATTCACTGTCATGGCTGGCTGTGCGTGGGATACCTTCGGGTATGCCGGGTACCAAGGTCTCGGTGCGCGAACCCGCGTACAGCTGCCACCTCCAATCGCGTCGCGGCGTGTATCAGGTAGATTTGTATTGACTGTCTTGGGGCTGCTACGCAGCCCCGCTGGGGATAAATCCCCTCGCCACAGGAGGGGAGAGCCCAGCCATTGGAGGCGGCTTCCCTCAATCCAGCCCCAGCTTCTTCAACCGATACCGCATCGAACGAAACGACAGTTTCAACCGCTGGGCCGCCGCCGTGCGGTTCCAGCGGGTTTCTTCCAGGGCCTGGAGGATGAGTTTGCGTTCGACGTCTTCCAGGTAGTCTTCCAGGTTGTCGACCTGCACCAGGTCAGCGCTGGTGGCGTCGGTGGCGTTATTGCTGTCGGCCAGGCGCAGGTCGTCGGCTTCGATCTGTTGGTGCTCGCAAAGGGTGTAGGCCCGTTCGAGCATGTTCTCCAGCTCCCGCACGTTTCCTGGGAAACGGTAGTTGCGAAGGGCCTCCAGGGCCTGGGGGTGGAGTTTGACGGCAGGGCTGGCGGTGTTGGCCGACAGGCGTTGGAGCATGTGGTTGGCCAGGGGCTCGATGTCTTCGCGGCGTTCGCGCAGGGGCGGGACGCGCAGTTCGATGACGTTCAGCCGATAGTACAGGTCCTGGCGAAAACGCCCGGCGGCGACTTCGGCGTCCAGGTCCTTGTGGGTGGCGCAAAGGATGCGTACGTCCACCACTTCTTCCTGTTGGCCGCCGACGGCGCGCACGGCTTTTTCCTGGATGGCCCGCAGCAGTTTGACTTGCATGGCCAGCGGCAGGTCAGCCACCTCGTCGAGGAACAGCGTGCCGCCATGGGCGGCCTGGAACAGCCCGGGTTTGTCTTCGATGGCGCCGCTGAAACTGCCTTTGCGGTGGCCGAAAAACTCGCTTTCCATCAGCTCCGTGGGAATTGCTCCACAGTTGACCGGCACAAAGCCGAGATTGGAACGGGGACCTTGTTCGTGGATCAGCCGGGCCACCAACTCCTTGCCACAGCCCGACTCGCCGCTGATGTACACCGGCGCCTGGCTGCGGGCGAGTTTTTCGATCTGTTTGCGCACGTTGCGCATGGGCGGTGATTCGCCCAGCAGGCAGCGCTCGATGGTTGTGCCGGGGGCGGCAACCGGTGGCAGGCGCAGGGCGCTGGCGACCAGTTCACGCAACCGGGTCAGGTCGACCGGCTTGGTCAGGAAGTCGAAGGCCCCGGCCTTGAGGGCGTCGATGGCGGTTTCCAGGCTGCCGTAGGCGGTGATCATCGCCACGGGCAGTTGGATGTAGCGTTGCTGGATGTGTTGCACCAGTTCCAGGCCGGTGCCATCGGGCAGGCGCATGTCGGTCAGGCACAGGTCGAAGGCCTCGTCCGCCAACAGGGCTTGGGCCTCGGCAAGGTTCTTGGCGCTGCGGGTGTCGAGTTTCATCCGGCCCAGGGTGATGTCCAGGAGTTCGCGGATGTCCGGTTCGTCGTCGACGATCAGGATTCGTTGCCGTGAGCGTGTATTCAAATCTGTTTCCGTCCGTGAGCAAAGGTGATGCGAAAGCAACCGCCGCCTTGGCGTGGTTTGAAGTCTAGGCGGGCCTGGTTGCTTTCGCACAGCTCACGGGACAGATAGAGGCCAAGGCCGGTGCCCTGGCTGCTGGTGGTGAAAAAGGGTTCGAACAGATGCGCCTGCTGGTCGGGTGTCACGCCGGGCCCGTTGTCGATGATGTCCAGCGTGGATAGCTGGCTCTGTGGGTCGACGGACAGCTTCAACCAGGCTTCGGCCTGCTCGTTGATCATCGCGCTGTGGCGCCAGGCGTTGCGCAGCAGGTTGTCGAGCACCTGGGTCAACTGGTCGGGGTCCATGAGGGTAATGTAGTCGCCTGGATCGATGCTCAGGTGCAAATGCTGGTGCTCGGTCGCGCTTTCGTGGGCTTGCTGGACGAATTGCTGCAGCCAGGTCCGCAGGTCGAGGCGTTGGGGCGTGGGTGGCTGGCGGCGTGACAGCTGCAGGACGTTTTCGATGACGCGGTTCATTCGTTGCGAGTGGTCTTGAATAATCTGCGTCAGACGCCGATCGGCGCTGTTCAGTTCCTCGGACTCGCGCAGCAATTGCGCGGCATGGCTGATCGCGCCCAAGGGGTTGCGGATTTCATGGGCGATGCCGGCGGTGAGGCGCCCGAGGGAGGCGAGTTTAAGTTGTTGGGCCTGTTGGGACACCTGGGCCAGGTCTTCGAGAAACACCAGGATCTGATGCTGTTCGTGATGCCCCAGGGCGATGAAGCTCGGCTGCAGCGTCAGGCCGGTGCCAGGGACGGTCAGGCTCTGTGGCCGCAGGCTGGGGTTGTTCAGCCAGCGTTGCAGGCGTTCGACCAGGGCGTTGGAGCAGTCGTCGATCGGCTGGCCGACCAGGTCGTGCATGCCCAGCAGGTTCAGCGCGCTTTCGTTGGCCAGTTGCACCCGGCGTTGGCGGTCGAGCACCAGGATGCCGGTGCGCATGCGTTGCAGGATCAGGGCGTTGAGCGCCTCCAGGCCGACCACTTCACTGGCCCGTTGCTCGGCCAGGGTTTCGCTGGCCTCCAGGCGTCGGGTCAGGCCTTGGACCAATAGCGCGGCGGCAAAGCACAGCGCGCCCAGGGTGCCGGCCTGCAGGTAGTTGCTGGGCCGGCTTGCGTCGCTCAGCCCGAGGAAGAAACTCGAGCCGACGATGCCGAGGGTGGCGACGGCGGCGATCAACAGGCCGATACGGCCTCGCAACAGCGTGTTGCCGATGGCCACGGAGACGATGAGCAGGTTACCAATGGCGCTGGGGGCGCCCCCGGCGACGAAAAACAGCCAGGAGAGCAACAGCACGTCGGCCAGGGCCAGGCCGAACAAGCGGGCCGGGCGGCGGGTGTTTTCCAGGAACACCACCAGCAGGATGTTCAAGACCAGGTACAACCAGCTGCCGCTGCGCAGCAAGTCGTCGTTGGCGGACTCCAGCAAACGGTTGTCCATGTTGCTGGAGATCAGCAGCACTAGGGTGATGCCGATACTCAGGCGGTACAGGTGATACAGACGCAGCAGGCGCTGCGCCTGCTTGACGCGCGGGCTGGCGGCCTCAGCGTTCACGGCTGCCCGGGCCTTGCTCGAGGTGAGCCTGGCTGCAATACCACTGTTGTTCGAGCACCAGTGCCCGGTCGCGAGGCAGGTGCACGCCGCACTGGGCGCAACGGACCATCGGCGGCGCATCCGGCTCCCGGGGAGCGTTCGGCGTGGCAGAGGCGGCCTTGAGCTTGCGCCAGAACCATACCGCGGCGGCAATCAGGGCGATCCAGAATAGTAGACGAAGCATGATGGGCGGCTTTTTGGCTAGAGATCAGGCAGTTTAGCCGGGCACGGGAGCGGCGCACAGGTCTGTGGATTCCAGGCACAAAAAAGGGAGACCGTCGGGTCTCCCTGTTTGCCTGGCAGCGTGGCCTTAGTCGAACAGGCCGAAGGTCATGTAGCTGAACCAGGAGCGGTCGCTGGATTCGTTTTCGGGGGTTTCTTCCTCGATCACGTCGCCATTCTCGTCCTTAGGCTTGAGCTCGTTCGGAATGGCTTCCTTGGCGTCCTGGAACTGGCGCTGTACGTCCTGGTTGGCGCGGGTTTCTCCCGGCGGCAGCGGTGGACGGGACTCGATCAGGCCCAGGGTGGCCTTGCTCAGCCACGAACGGTTGTCGACTTCGCCGACCCGCGGGGTGAACTGGCCATCCACCAGGGAAGGGTGGTCCGGGTAGTTCAGCTTCAGGGTTTCCAGGCTGGTGGCAGCCAGGTCGTCCAGGTGCAGGCGCTGGTACGCTTCGGTCATCACCGCCAGGCCGTCGCCCACCGAAGGGGTTTCCTGGAAGTTTTCCACCACGTAGCGGCCACGGTTGGCGGCGGCGACGTAGGCCTGACGGGTCAGGTAGTAATCGGCCACGTGGATTTCGTAGGAGGCCAGCAGGTTGCGCAGGTAGATCATGCGCTGCTTGGCGTCCGGCGAATAACGGCTGTTGGGGAAGCGGCTGGTCAGCTGGGCGAACTCATTGTAGGAGTCGCGAGCCGCGCCCGGGTCACGCTTGGTCATGTCCAGCGGCAGGAAGCGCGCCAGCAGGCCGACGTCCTGGTCGAAGGAGGTCAGGCCCTTGAGGTAATAGGCGTAATCGACGTTCGGATGCTGCGGATGTAGGCGAATGAAGCGCTCGGCGGCGGACTTCGCCGCTTCCGGCTCGGCGTTCTTGTAGTTGGCGTAGATCAGTTCCAGCTGGGCCTGGTCGGCGTAGCGACCGAACGGATACCTCGACTCCAGGGCCTTGAGCTTGGCTGTGGCGCTGGTGTAGCTGTTGTTGTCCAGGTCGTTCTGCGCCTGTTGGTACAGTTCGACTTCGCTCAGGTTTTCGTCTACGACTTCCTTCGACGAGCAAGCAGCAGTCAATGCGAGGATGGCGATCAGCAGCAGGTGTTTCACTTGCATGGCGGCTTGCGTCCCTATGACGGCCGCTGTCTTGGGCGGGGCCGTCCTGTTATGATGAGCGCCCCGTTGAAAAGCCTCGGGGCAAAAGACGCCGTATTTAACCACAAGCGCGCAGCCGAAACCAAAGGCTGTGCCGACGCCCAGTCCGAGCATGTCCGATAAAATAGAACTTCGCGCAGAGGTGCCGTCCGAATTGGGCGGCCAACGCCTCGATCAAGTCGCCGCCCAACTCTTTGCCGAGCACTCTCGCTCGCGCCTTTCCGCCTGGATCAAGGACGGCCGCCTGACCGTGGATGGGGCGGTCGTTCGCCCGCGCGACATCGTCCATGGTGGCGCCGTCCTCGAACTGACTGCCGAGCAGGAGGCCCAGGGAGAATGGGTCGCCCAGGACATTGCCCTGGACATCGTCTATGAAGACGACGAGATCCTGGTCATCAACAAGCCTGCGGGCCTGGTGGTGCACCCGGCGGCCGGGCATGCCGATGGCACTCTGCTCAACGCCTTGCTGCACCACGTGCCGGACATCATCAACGTGCCCCGTGCCGGCATCGTCCATCGCCTGGACAAGGACACCACCGGCCTGATGGTCGTGGCCAAGACCATCCAGGCCCAGACACAGCTGGTCGCACAGTTGCAAAGCCGCAGTGTCAGCCGTATCTATGAGTGCATCGTTATCGGCGTGGTCACCGCCGGTGGCAAGATCAACGCACCGATCGGCCGTCATGGCCAGCAGCGCCAGCGCATGGCGGTGATGGAGGGTGGCAAGCCGGCGGTCAGCCATTACCGCGTGCTGGAGCGTTTCCGTTCCCATACCCACGTGCGGGTCAAGCTCGAAACCGGCCGTACCCACCAGATTCGCGTGCACATGGCCCACATCAACTTCCCGTTGGTGGGCGACCCGGCCTATGGCGGACGTTTCCGCATTCCGCCGGCGGCCAGCGTGACGATGGTCGAGTCGCTGAAGAACTTCCCGCGCCAGGCGCTGCATGCGCGTTTCCTGGAGCTGGACCATCCGACCACCGGCAAGCGCATGAGCTGGGAGTCGCCGCTGCCGGATGACTTCGTCTGGCTGCTGACCTTGCTCAAGCAGGACCGCGAGGCGTTCATCGGATGAGTGACTGGCTGATCCCCGACTGGCCCGCGCCGGACCGGGTCAAGGCCTGTGTCACCACCCGTGCGGGCGGCGTCAGCCTGGCGCCGTTCGACAGCCTCAACCTCGGCGATCATGTGGAGGACGACCCTGCGGCCGTGGCCGAAAACCGTCGCCGTCTCACCGATCGATTCGCCATCCGTCCAGCCTGGCTACGGCAGGTCCATGGGATTGACGTGGTCGAGGCTGACCCCAGCCAAGTGGCCACCGCCGATGCCAGCTGGACGGCGACACCCGGTATCGCGTGTGCGGCGATGACCGCAGACTGCCTGCCCGTGCTGTTCTGCGACCATGCCGGCACCCGCGTCGCGGCCGCCCATGCCGGTTGGCGTGGGTTGGCGAACGGCGTGCTGGAAGCGACCTTGGACAGCCTTCAACTGCCCGCCGACCAGGTCCTTGCCTGGCTCGGCCCGGCCATTGGCCCGCAAGCCTTCGAGGTCGGGCCGGAAGTGCGTGACGCGTTCACCGCGCAACTGCCCAGTACGGCGCAAGCCTTCGTCCCCAGCCACAATGCCGGCAAGTTCCTCGCCGACATTTATGCGTTGGCGCGCCTGCGGCTGGCGGCGCGCGGCGTTACGGCGGTCTATGGTGGCGGCCTGTGTACCGTGACCGATCCTCGCTTTTTCTCCTACCGTCGCAACCCGCGTACCGGCCGCTTCGCCTCCCTGGTCTGGCTCGACCAATAAAAAGCCCCTTCGGCTGCCTCCTTGTAGCAGATCCCTTTGTGGGGACGAGCCTGCCCGCGACGGCGACGGGTCAGCTAACCTTTAATTGGCTGACAAGCCGCCTTCTTCGCGAGCAGGCTCGCGCCCACAAAGGCTTGGAAGGGGCTGCCATCTGACTGATCTGTGTCAATGAAGCCCGCTTGAATCTTCCAGAATCGTCCACATCTATAGCGGTATCTGGCAGGTTTCTTCATTCAGGATGTTTTTCGGTCCGGCCTGCTCAAAAGGAAGGTGACCCATGCGAATTGATCGTTTAACCAGCAAATTACAATTGGCCCTGTCCGATGCCCAGTCCCTGGCCGTCGGCCTGGACCATCCCGGTATCGAACCGGCGCACTTGATGCAAGCCATGCTCGAACAGCAAGGCGGCTCCATCAAGCCCCTGCTGATGCAGGTGGGCTTTGACGTCAACAGCCTGCGCAAGGAGTTGGCCAAGGAGCTCGACCAACTGCCCAAGATCCAGAATCCGACCGGTGACGTGAACATGTCCCAGGATTTGGCCCGGCTGCTCAACCAGGCCGATCGCCTGGCCCAGCAGAAGGGCGACCAGTTCATTTCCAGCGAACTGGTGCTGCTCGCCGCCATGGACGAGAACAGCAAACTGGGCAAATTGCTGCTCGGCCAGGGCGTGAGCAAGAAAGCCCTGGAAAACGCCATCAACAACCTGCGTGGCGGCGAAGCAGTCAATGACGCCAACCACGAGGAGTCCCGCCAGGCGCTGGACAAATACACTGTCGACCTGACCAAGCGTGCCGAGGAAGGCAAGCTCGACCCGGTGATCGGGCGCGACGATGAAATCCGTCGCACGGTGCAGGTGCTGCAACGCCGTACCAAGAACAACCCGGTGCTGATCGGTGAGCCCGGCGTGGGCAAGACCGCCATCGCCGAGGGCCTGGCCCAGCGCATCATCAATGGCGAAGTGCCCGATGGCCTCAAGGGCAAGCGTCTGCTGTCCCTGGACATGGGGGCGCTGATCGCCGGCGCCAAATACCGTGGCGAGTTCGAAGAGCGGCTCAAGGCGCTGCTCAATGAACTGTCCAAACAGGAAGGCCAGATCATCCTGTTCATCGACGAGTTGCACACCATGGTCGGCGCCGGCAAGGGCGAGGGCTCGATGGATGCGGGCAACATGCTCAAGCCGGCACTGGCCCGTGGCGAGCTGCACTGCGTCGGCGCGACCACGCTCAATGAATACCGCCAATACATAGAGAAGGACGCGGCCCTCGAACGGCGTTTCCAGAAAGTGCTGGTGGAGGAGCCGAGCGAAGAAGACACCATCGCCATCCTGCGTGGCCTCAAGGAGCGGTACGAGGTTCACCACAAGGTGGCGATCACCGATGGCGCGATCATCGCGGCGGCTAAGCTCAGCCACCGCTACATCACCGACCGTCAATTGCCGGACAAGGCCATCGACCTGATCGACGAGGCGGCCAGCCGCATCCGCATGGAAATCGATTCCAAGCCCGAAGTGCTGGATCGCCTGGAGCGGCGCCTGATTCAACTCAAGGTCGAATCCCAGGCCCTGAAGAAAGAAAGCGACGAAGCGGCGAAGAAGCGGCTGGAAAGGTTGCAGGACGAAATCGTTCGCCATGAGCGCGAGTATTCCGATCTCGAGGAAATCTGGAACTCGGAGAAAGCCGAAGTCCAGGGTTCGGCGCAGATCCAGCAGAAGATCGAGCAATCCCGCCAGGAACTGGAGGCGGCCCGCCGCAAGGGCGACCTTAACCGCATGGCCGAGCTGCAGTACGGGGTGATCCCGGACCTGGAGCGCAGCCTGCAGATGGTCGACCAGCACGGCAAGAGCGAAAACCAGTTGCTGCGCAGCAAGGTCACTGAGGAAGAAATCGCCGAAGTGGTCTCCAAGTGGACCGGTATCCCGGTGTCGAAAATGCTCGAAGGCGAGCGCGACAAGCTGCTGAAGATGGAAAGCCTGTTGCACCAGCGTGTGATCGGCCAGGAAGAGGCGGTGGTGGCGGTGGCCAACGCCGTGCGTCGGTCCCGTGCCGGGTTGTCGGACCCGAACCGGCCGAGTGGCTCGTTCATGTTCCTCGGCCCGACCGGTGTCGGTAAAACCGAGCTGTGCAAGGCGCTGGCCGAGTTTCTCTTCGACACCGAAGAGGCGATGGTGCGCATCGATATGTCCGAGTTCATGGAGAAACATTCCGTGGCGCGGCTGATCGGTGCCCCACCGGGATACGTCGGCTATGAGGAAGGCGGTTACCTGACCGAAGCGGTACGGCGCAAGCCTTACTCGGTGATCCTGCTGGACGAGGTCGAGAAGGCGCATCCGGATGTGTTCAACATCCTTTTGCAAGTGCTGGAGGACGGGCGCCTGACCGACAGCCACGGGCGCACGGTGGACTTCCGTAACACCGTGATCGTGATGACCTCCAACCTGGGCTCGGCGCAGATCCAGGAATTGGTAGGTGACCGCGAGGCACAACGTGCGGCAGTGATGGATGCGATTTCCACCCACTTCCGGCCGGAGTTCATCAACCGGGTCGACGAGGTGGTGATTTTCGAGCCGTTGGCCCGTGACCAGATCGCCGGCATCACCGAGATCCAGCTGGGTCGCCTGCGCAGCCGCCTCACCGAGCGGGAGTTGAAGTTGCAATTGAGCGACGAGGCCTTGGACAAGTTGATTGCGGTGGGTTACGACCCGGTCTATGGCGCACGGCCACTCAAGCGTGCGATCCAGCGCTGGATCGAAAACCCGTTGGCGCAGTTGATCCTGTCCGGCCGCTTCATGCCAGGTGAAACTGTGACCGGTACAGTGCAGAACGACGAAATCGTCTTCAATTGAGGCGATTATCTGGGCTTTGTGGCGAGGGAGCTTGCTCCCGCTGGAGTGCGAGGCATTCCTCGTTTTTTGAGGGGCCGCTACGCGACCCAGTGGGAGCAAGCTCCCTCGCCACGGCTGGGGTTGTTTTTCCTGATTGATGGGATGGCTCGCTTCCAAGCACCATTTTTTTCATCAGGTCGTTGAACTCAAAGGAAAAGGCTTGTAAAGTGCGCCCCGCAGTACGTCACCCCAAGGGTTACTTCTCCCTGAGAAAGAATCCGAAATAAGTTGCAAATCATTGTCTTGAAAGCAATTTAAGGGGTTGACAGAGGTTTTGAAGATTGTAGAATAGCGCGCCTCAGACACACGAACGCAGCGATGCGAACAGGGTAGAAGAGGTTGAAGCTAGCTTCAACGTTGTAACTTGAAATATCAGTTCCGTGATAGCTCAGTCGGTAGAGCAAATGACTGTTAATCATTGGGTCCCAGGTTCGAGTCCTGGTCACGGAGCCATTTCAATCGGGGTATAGCGCAGTCCGGTAGCGCGCCTGCTTTGGGAGCAGGATGTCAGGAGTTCGAATCCCCTTACCCCGACCATATTTGGGTCGTTAGCTCAGTTGGTAGAGCAGTTGGCTTTTAACCAATTGGTCGTAGGTTCGAATCCCACACGACCCACCATTTTTGAGACCAGTTCGCTGGAATCGAATCTTAAGATCAGAGGCCAAAAGCGCTGATCGAGGAAGGCGACTTGCAGAGGTCGCCTTTTTTTTACCGGGGTATAGCGCAGTCCGGTAGCGCGCCTGCTTTGGGAGCAGGATGTCAGGAGTTCGAATCCCCTTACCCCGACCATATTGAAAATCCCCGTATCGAAAGGTACGGGGATTTTTTTTGCCTGCGAAAAAGGCCCGGGGTGGGTGTCAAGTTGTCATACAACTTGCCGATAACGCCTGTGGGAGCGAGCCTGCTCGCGAAAGCGTCTGGCCCGTTGCCCACCAACCGGGGCTTGGACTGATCGCCCCATTTCAGGCCAATAACAAAAAAAGGCACCCCGTTATGTTTCTTCGTCAGCTGAATATTGCCCCCCGCGCCGCCTTGGGGTTTGCCTTGATCGCCGTGCTGGTGGCGTTGCTCGGGGTGTTTGCGCTGGGCCAGATGTCGAGCATCCGTGACAGCGAAGTCGCGGTGGAAACCCAGTGGTTGCCCAGCATTCGCGGTGGTGACGAGATTCGCGAGCTGATGCTGCGCATCCGCACGATTTCCCTGCGCATGGCGTTGGACGAGGACCCGAAGAACATTTCGGTGTATCGCGGGCAAATGGACACCCGTGACAAGGAACTGAGCGAAAAAATCGCCACGTATGACAAGCTCGTCGTCACCCCTGAAGGCAAGGCGCTCTATGACCAGTTCAAGCAGACCTTCGCCGCTTACCGCGCCGGTATCGCCCAGTCCTTTACCCTGGCGGAACAGGGGCGGCGCGAGGACCTGATCAAGCTGTTGCTGGTGGACATGAAGACCGTGGTGGACGGTTCCGGCAAACAGCTCAACGACCTGGCGCAGTTGTTCTCCCAGCAGGTGTCCCTCGAGAGCCAGAAATCCCAGGAGCACTACGCCAACTCCCGGATGATCGTCAGCCTGTTCATCGTGCTCGCGGCCCTGGCTACGGTGATCCTGGCGATGTTGCTCACCCGCAGTATCGTCAAACCCCTGGGCGAGGCGCTGAGCGCGGCGGAGCATGTCGCCCAAGGTGACCTGACCCGGCCCATCGAGACCCACGGCAACGACGAAGTGAGCCGCTTGCTCAAGGCGTTGGCGACCATGCAGTTGAACCTGCGTGAAACGCTGCAGAGCATCAGCGGTTCGGCGACGCAATTGGCCACCGCCGCCGATGAGCTGAACGCGGTGACCCTCGACAGCACCCAGAGCCTGCAACAGCAGAACAACGAAATCGAACAGGCGGCCACCGCGGTCACCGAAATGACCACCGCCGTGGAGGAGGTTGCCCGCAACGCCGTGTCCACCTCCGATGCCACGCGTCAGTCCAGTGAGTCGGCTTCCCTCGGACAGCAGCGGGTCAGTGACACGGTGGACGCCATTGGCGCCCTCGCCAGCGATGTGCAGGTCACGGGTGACCTGGTGCAGTCCTTGGCCAACCAGTCGCAGGATATCGGCAAGGTGCTGGATGTGATCCGGGCCATTGCCGAGCAGACCAACCTGCTGGCCCTCAACGCGGCCATCGAGGCGGCCCGGGCCGGGGAAAGCGGTCGCGGTTTTGCGGTGGTGGCCGACGAAGTCCGGGCGCTGGCATATCGCACGCAGCAATCGACCCAGGAAATCGAGCAGATGGTCCAGGGCATGCGCAGCGGTGCCAGCCAGGCGCTGGGTTCCATGCAGGCCAGCTCCAGTCGCGCCGCCAGCACCCTGGCGATGGCGGAGCGCGCGGGAGAAGCGCTACAGACCATCACGACGTCGGTCAGCGAAATCCACGAACGCAACCTGGTCATCGCCAGCGCCGCCGAGGAGCAGGCGCAAGTGGCCCGTGAGGTTGATCGCAACCTGGTGAATATCCGGGACCTGTCCGTACGTTCGGCCACGGGGGCGGACCAGACCAGTGCGTCCAGCCATGAACTGTCGCAGTTGGCCAATTCGTTGCGCACGATGGTGCAGCGGTTTCAGGTTTGAGTGCAGGGCTGTAGATCTGCATCGATTGCACTGCCGTCTTCGCGAGCAAGCCCGCTCCCACAGTTGACCGCGTACACATCAGGTACTCGATCTCCTGTGGGAGCGGGCTTGCTCGCGAAGGCGGTGTTTCAGGCAACGACTCTCTTCAGTGCAACTTGAGCCGTGGCTCGGTTCCGCGGCCGATCTTGCTGCCCAGCATCAGCATCGCCGTGCGGAACGTGCCATACAGCGCCATCTGGTGCATGCGGTACAGCGACACGTAGAACATCCGCGCCAGCCAACCCTCGAGCATCACGCTGCCGGTGAGGTTGCCCATCAGGTTACCCACCGCCGAGAACCGCGACAGCGAGATCAGCGAGCCGTAGTCGGTGTATTTGTAATGGGGCAGCGGCTTGCCTTCGATTTTCAACTTCAGCGATTTTGCCAACAGCGATGCCTGCTGGTGCGCCGCCTGGGCGCGGGGCGGCACGTTGCGGTCGCTGCCCGGTTGAGGGCAGGCGGCGCAGTCGCCGAAGGCAAAGATGTTCTCGTCGCGGGTGGTCTGCAGGGTCGGCAGCACTTGCAGCTGGTTGATCCGGTTGGTCTCCAGGCCATCGATGTCCTTGAGAAAAGCCGGTGCGCGGATCCCGGCGGCCCACACCTTCAGGCTCGCATCGATCACCTTGCCGTCGCCGGTGATCAGACTGTCGGCGGTCACCTGGCTGACGGCGGCATTGGTCATCACATTCACCCCGAGTTTCTCCAGGGTCTTGTGCACCGGGCCGCCGATACGTTCGGGCAGGGCTGGCAAGACCCGTGGCCCGGCTTCGATCAGGGTGATGTGCATGTTTTCCGGCTTGATCCGGTCCAGGCCGTAGGCCGCCAGCTCATGGGCGGCGTTGTGCAGCTCGGCCGCCAGTTCGACACCGGTGGCACCGGCGCCGACGATGGCGACGCTGATACGCTGCGCTGCATCGGCCTGGTCGGCGGCGTGGGCGCGCAGGTAGTGATTGAGCAGTTGTTGGTGGAAGCGCTCGGCCTGCTTGCGGGTGTCGAGGAACAGACAGTGCTGCGCTGCGCCTTCGGTGCCGAAATCGTTGGTGGTGCTGCCGACGGCGATCACCAGGGTGTCGTAGCCCAGCTCCCGGGCCGGCAACAACTCCACGCCCGCCTCGTCGTAGGTGGCTGCCAGTTGGATCTTCTTCTGCTCACGATCCAGTCCGCTCATGCGCCCCAATTGGAACTCGAAGTGGTTCCATTTGGCTTGGGCGACGTAGTTGAGTTCGTCTTCGGAGGAGTTCAGGGAGCCGGCGGCCACTTCGTGCAGCAGGGGTTTCCAGATGTGGGTCAGGTTGGCGTCGACCAGCATCACACTGGCGGTGCCGCGCTTGCCCAGAGTCTTACCCAGACGGGTAGCCAACTCCAGACCGCCGGCGCCGCCGCCAACAATGACAATACGATGAGTCATGGGGATATCTCGCAAGGCTAAAGGAAATCGGTGCCGTTACCCTCGCGAGTGTGGTGTCGTGCCTCACAAACACTGTTCCTTGAAATGAGGCACGACACCTGCTCATAGCGTCAGGTAACTGATCAAGCGGCTCAACAGGCCCAGGCCGATGGTCACGGCCAATACCACCACCAGGAGCATCCACGGCCGGAAAGGCCGGCGCTCGACTCGGTGCTGGGACAGTTGCAGGTACTCTTCGACATGCTTCTGGTCATCTGGGTTCAGGCGGCTGGTCATAAAGGCCTCGTCAGGTAGACGTTGCGAAATGGGCTGGCGTTACAGCGTCCGGCGATCCGGCATTCAATGCAGCGTAGCCGCTCGTCAGATGAGTGTGTACGACGGTCTGCCTGGCGCGGGCTCACAGGCTGATCCCGACGTCGAAGACGATGCTGCGACCCAGGTTGCCCCGCAGGAAATCCGGCGCATCGGGATGGGCGAACAGCACCCGGGCAAACGTGGGCCCCACCAGCGACAGCGAGCGCCACCCCTGGCGCAGGTACTCGGTGGGCGGCGGAAAATGACTGTTGAGGTCCAGCACTTCGCGCTTGAGGCTGGCGAAGGCAATGATGTCCAGCTCGCCCAGGTCCATGCCGCGCTCGGTGTAGTTGTGGGCTTTCTTGCGCAAGGTGGGCGCCAGTCTGAGCAGGAACTCGTTGGCGGGGATACGCCGGGGCTTGGCTTCGCGGCGCACCAATTGGCTCAGGGAAAAGGCGCTGCGGCGCCGTTGCAGCTCGTCGCGCCACTCGTCATTGAGGCGCCGGCCCTCGTCGAGCACGAAGAACACTTCGAAATTGGCATCGCGAAACAGCACGTCCGGCGGCTCGCCAGCGGGGGCGAATTCGTCGGCGCGATAGGGCACGTTCAGGCCTTGCAGCAGGCGTTGGCAAACCCAACGCTCACGCTCCCATTTGCGGGCATTGGAAAGAAAGGCGTTGGCCTGCTCGGCCGCAATGGTCAGCAGGCGTAAATAATCGGAATCATCCATGGGCCCAAGCTTAGCGTTCAATTGCGACAAGCTGAAAGCGTTGCGTTGATTAATGGCGGTCCTTGGGGAGGTGTAGACTGCCGACTGGAAATGACGCTGGCGAGGGGACGGCTGCGCAGCCCGGTGCCGCCAGTGCCCCGGCCACAGGACATGAAAGGTGTAACGCGATGATCGGTGCCGAACTGCTCTCACCGCAGACCCTGGCGGTGGGGTGGCTGATGTATGTCCCGGTGCTGGCTTGCGCCGTTTGGCGTGCGCCGTGGGTGGAACTGTTCACCGACAGTCGGCGCCAGCACCTGTTGTTCGGCACGGTGCTGGCGCTGTTCATGCTGTGGCTGGTGCGCCGGGATTTCGACACGGGCGTGTCGTATCACTTCATCGGCATGACCGCCGTGACGCTGTTGCTGGACTGGCCGCTGGCAATCCTCGGCGGCCTCTTTGCCCAGTCTGCACTGGTGCTGCTGGGGCGTCAGGACATGGCGGCGATGGGCGTCAACGGTGCGCTGCTGATCCTCTTGCCGGTGCTGGTCACCGAGTGTTGCGCGATCCTGGTGGAGCGCGCCCAGCCGCGCAACCTGTTCGTCTACATCTTCTGCTCGGGCTTTCTCGCCGCCGCGCTGTCGGCGTTGCTGTGCCTGCTGCTGGGGCTCGCGCTGCTGTGGTACGACGGCGTATTCGCCATGCCTTACTGGCTGGAAGACTTCATCGGTTACCTCTGGCTGATCATCTTTCCCGAGGCGTTCATCAACGGCATGGTGGTCAGTGCGCTGGTGGTGTTCAGCCCCGAATGGCTGGAGACCTTCAACCGCACGCGCTACCTGTCGGCACCCTGGAAGGATGAAGACAAATCTTGATGCATATCAAGGCCGTGCAGGCAGGCGCCGCTCATGCTCTGGAAAACTTCCAGGAGCACAGCAATGAGTGTTTATGAGTGGGCGAGACAAGAGATCAGGCGTAGCCACGATGCCGCGATGGAGATTGGTTTCGACCCGGGCTTGAGCCTGCGTGCCTTGCTCAGTGCAATCGTGCAACAGAGCAAGACAGTGCGCAGCGCCGAGGACCTGGCCGATGAGTTGAGCTTCCTCGCGGAAAACCTCGACGATCAACAGGACTACGGTTTCATGCGGCCTTAATGATGGGAGCGGGGGTTGAAGTCCTCGCTGAACAGCTCATCCTCGGCCTCCGGGCTGACCGGGATCTTGTGTTCCTCGGACGCCCATGCGCCCAGGTCGATCAGTTTGCAGCGATCGGAGCAGAACGGCCGGAACGTGCTCTGCGGGCTCCATTCGACGGGTGCGCCGCAGGTTGGGCAATCAACGGTTGGGGTTTGGCTCATGACTGGCCTCCACGCAAAGTAAGGTAAAAGTGGTGCAGCCGCTCGACCTCGCTGTGCAACCAGGCGAGGTCGCGGTCGTTGACCACCACGTCGTCGGCATGGCTCAGGCGGTCCTGGCGGCTGGATTGGGCCTTGAGGATCGCCTGGACCTGCTGTTCGCTGGTCTGGTCACGCTGCAGCGTGCGTTCGACCTGCAACTGTTCCGGCGCGTCGATCACCAGGATGCGCCGGGTCATGGCGTATTGTCCCGATTCGATCAACAACGGCGATACCAGAATCGCGTAGGGCGATTGTGCCTGTGCCAGATGGTGGGCGATTTCATCGGCGATCAACGGATGCAACAGCGCTTCGAGCCAGCGGCGTTCATCGGCATTTTCGAAGATCAACTTGCGCAGCGCCGCTCGATCCAGGGTGCCGTCGGCCTGCAACACGCCTGGGCCGAAGTGTTCGGCGATTCGGGCCAGCGCCGGGCGGCCGGGTTCGACCACCCAGCGCGCCGCGTGATCGGCGTCGATGACATGCACGCCCAGGTCGATGAAGTGCTGGGCCGCCGCGCTCTTGCCGCTGCCAATGCCACCGGTCAGGCCGAGAATCCAGGGTTTTTCCTTGAGGTTATTCATAGTGAATCGACATTAGAAACCGACAGCCTGCCAATAGAAGTCGGTTATTTGACCACCCCAGAGCAATGCAATCCAGCCGGCAATGGCCAGAAAAGGGCCAAAGGGGATCTGCGTCGACCCCGGGGCGTTGCGCAGGCGCAGCACGATGACCCCGATCACAGCCCCCACCAGCGACGACAGCAACAAGGTCAGTGGCAGGATCTGCCAGCCACCCCAGGCGCCTAGCATCGCCAACAGCTTGAAGTCACCGTAGCCCATGCCTTCCTTGCCCGTGAGCAACTTGAACACCCAATACACCGACCACAAGGCCAGGTAGCCCGCCACCGCTCCCCACATGGCCTGGTTCAAAGAGGCGAACAGGCCGAAGCTGTTGACGATCAGGCCCAGCCATAACAGCGGCAGGACCAGGGTATCGGGGAGCAGTTGGTGTTCGGCGTCGATCAGGCTCATGGCCAGGAGACCCCAGGTCAACACCATCACCCCTGCGGCTTGCCAGCCGAAGCCCAAATGCCAGGCGACGAACGCCGACAGCACACCGCAGGCCAGTTCCGTCAACGGGTAACGCCGGCCAATGGGAGCGGAGCAACTCGAACAGCGGCCGCGCAGCATCAGGTAGCTGAGCAGCGGGATGTTTTCCCAGGCCCGGATGCGATGGCCACAGTGGGGGCACTGGGAGTGGGGCAGCATCAGGTTGTAGACCGGGCCGGGGGCTTCGGCCGGCAGGCCCAGCAGGTCGTGGGCCTGCACGCGCCATTCGCGGCTGAGCATCTTCGGCAGACGCCACACCAGTACGTTGAGGAAGCTGCCGACGATCAGCCCTAGCAGCAACGCAGTGAGCACGAAGGCCAGGGGATAAAGCACGAAGAATTCGCTCAGGGGCATGTCAGATCGCAGAGCCGAGTTGAAAGATGGGCAGGTACATGGCAACCACCAAGCCACCGACGACCAACCCCAGGATCACCATGATGAAGGGTTCCATCAGGCTGGTGAGGTTGTCCACCAGATTGTCCACTTCGGCTTCGTAAAAGCTTGCCACCTTGTCGAGCATGTCATCCAGCGCGCCGGACTCTTCGCCGATGGCCGTCATCTGGACCGCCAGGTTTGGGAAGATGCCGGAAGCGCGCATGGAGAAATTCAATTGCATGCCGGTCGAGACGTCCTGCTTGATGCGTTGCACCGCTTGCTTGAACACCACGTTGCCGGTGGCGCCGGAAACCGAATCCAGGGCCTCCACCAACGGGACGCCCGCGGCGAAGGTGGTGGACAGCGTGCGGGCGTAGCGGGCCACGGCGGTCTTGTACATCAGCGTGCCGATCAGCGGCAGCTTCAGCATCCATTTATCGCGCCAGTCACGCAGCGCCGCGGAGCGCTTGAGGGCGTACTTCACACCAAAGAACAGGCCGACCAACAGGGCCAGTATCAGCCACCAATAGCGCTGCATGAACTCCGACAGGCCGATGACCATCAGCGTGAAGGCCGGCAATTGCGCGCCGAAGCCGGAGAACACCGACTCGAACTGGGGCACCACCTTGACCAGCAGGATGCCGGTGACCACGGCCGCGACGAGCACCACGGCCGCCGGGTAGGTCATGGCCTTCTTGATCTTGGCCTTGAGCGCCTCGGTCTTTTCCTTGTAGGTCGCGATCCGGTCCAGCAGCGTGTCCAGGGCGCCGGCCTGTTCGCCGGCATCCACCAGGTTGCAGTACAGCTCGTCGAAATACTGCGGGCATTTGCGCAGTGCCGCGGCGAAGCTGTTACCGGCAGCGACTTCCTGCTTCACCTCGTCCACCAGCTTGCGCATGTTGGGGTTGTCGAAGCCCTCGCCAATGATGTCGAACGCCTGCAACAGCGGCACGCCGGCCTTGAGCATCGTGGCCATCTGGCGGGTGAAGAGGGCGATGTCCAACGGCTTGATGCGCTTGCCCTTGCTGAAGATCGAAGAGGTCTTCTTGCGCACCTTCTGCGGGTTGATGCCTTGCTTGCGCAACTGGGCCTTGACCAGGGCGGTGCTCTGCCCCGTCAGCTCGCCGGTCATCCTCGTGCCTTTGCGGTCCTTGCCTTCCCAGGTGTAAACATCGGTTTTGACTGCCTTGACCGCCATGTTCAATCCTTGGTGACGCGGTTGATTTCTTCGAGGCTGGTGACGCCCTGCATCACTTTGAGCAGCCCCGAGGTGCGCAGGTCATTGAAGCCGTCCTTGCGCATTTGCAGGTCGATTTCCAACGAGTTGCCTTCGGCCATGATCAGGCGTTGCAACTGAGGTGTATTCCTGACCACTTCGTAGACCCCCACGCGCCCTTTGTAGCCACTGTTGCACTGCTGGCAACCGACCGGCTCATAGATCGTGAATGAGCCGATGCGTTCCCGGGGGAAGCCTTCCTTGAGCAGGGTTTCGTCGGGAATCTCGAGGGCTTTCTTGCAGTGGTTGCACAACTTGCGCGCCAGCCGCTGGGCGATGATCAAGTGCACGGCGGTGGCGATGTTGAAGCCGGGGATGCCCATGTTCTGCAAGCGGATCAGGGTTTCCGCCGCGCTGTTGGTGTGCAGCGTGGAGAGCACCAGGTGACCGGTCTGGGCGGCCTTGATGGCGATCTCGGCGGTTTCCAGGTCGCGGATCTCGCCGACCATGATCACGTCCGGGTCCTGGCGCAGGAACGAGCGCAGGGCCTGGGCGAAATCCAGCCCCTGGCGCGGGTTCACGTTGACCTGGTTGATGCCTTCCATGTTGATCTCCACCGGATCCTCGGCGGTGGAAATGTTGATGTCCACGGTGTTGAGGATGTTCAGCCCGGTGTAGAGCGATACAGTCTTGCCCGAGCCGGTGGGCCCGGTGACCAGGATCAGCCCCTGGGGTTGCTTGAGCGCCGCCATGTACAGCGCTTTCTGGTCAGGCTCGTAGCCCAGGGCGTCGATGCCCATTTGCGCGCTGGAAGGGTCGAGGATCCGGATGACCACTTTTTCGCCCCAGAGCGTGGGCAGGGTGTTGACCCGGAAATCGATCGACTTGTTTTTCGACAGGCGCATTTTCAGGCGTCCGTCCTGGGGCTTGCGGCGCTCGGAAATGTCCAGGCTGGCCATGACCTTCAGCCGTGCGGCGATACGGCCGGCCAGTTGGGTGGGCGGCTTGGCCACTTCACGTAGCATGCCGTCGGTGCGCACCCGCACCCGATAGGATTTTTCATACGGCTCGAAGTGCAGGTCGGAGGAACCGCCCTTGATCGCGTCCAGCAACATCTTGTTGACGAACCGCACCACCGGCGCGTCGTCGGCGTCCTGGCCAGCAAGGGTGTCCTGCTTGCGATCGTCGTCCGACTCGATGTCCAGGCCGTCGAGGTCGACATCACCCATGCCCTCCAGGCCGGTGCTGCTGGACTCGAAGAACTTTTCGATGGCGTCGCTGAGTTTGTCGTCCTCCACCAGGATGGCTTCGGTGGTCAGGCCGGTGCTGAACTGAATGTCATTGATGGCCTGGTGGTTGGTTGGATCGGAGATGCCCACGAACAACTTGTTGCCACGTCGCCAGAGCGGCAGGGCGTGGTGTTGGCGGACCAGTTTTTCGCTGACCAGGCCGGCGGGCTGGTTCTCCTTGTCGAGGCTGTTGAGATCCAGCAGGGCGACGCCGAAATGCTCCGAGGCAATTTCCGCAACCTGACGACTCTGGACCAGTTTGTTCTGTACCAGGTAGCTGACCAGGGGCATGCGATTGCGCTGGGCCTGCTGGTACGCCTGCTGGGCATTCTGCTCGGTGATCAGTTCAGCCAACACCAGTTGCTTGGTCAAGCCGCTGAGTGCGATGTCATTCATGGGCATGGGGATACCAGACGCGGACAGTTCATGACTTATAGCCTAGTCAAGCATCGACGCCAAACCAGCGAGGCGGGGTGACAAAAAGTGTCAGATAGTGCGGTTGTTGGGGTAGGACGCAAGGCTTCTGGCCGGCGAAGTCCTTTGTCAGTGGCGTCTTGAGGGTTGGCATGTGCCGTGCAATAGCCGCCTCAGGACATGAGATTCCGCCTCATGCGATGGAGAAGTCTATGAGCAAGCAAAAAGGTTTTACCCTGATCGAACTGCTGATCGTCGTGGCGATCATCGGCATCCTGGCGACGTTTGCGTTGCCGCAGTATTCCAGGTACCAGGCGCGGGCGAAGGCTACCGCCGGACTGGGGGAAATATCCGCGCTGAAGGTAGCGTACGAGGATCAGATGAATCAGGGGGTTACGCCAACGTTGGCCCTCATGAACGCCCCGTCCACAACCAATAATTGCGCCATCTCGCTAACAGGTACAGCCACGACGGCAGGCTCTATCATTTGTACCCTCCAGAACGCCCCTGCCGCCATAGCAGGTAAAACGATCACGCTTAGCCGTGATGTCAATGGCGCCTGGACATGCGCATCCACCGCACCCAAGGAATACCTGCCGACCGCTTGCCCTGGTACCTGATACTGCGCGGCGATGGGGCACTCCCTCGCCGTTTAAAACCTTCTTTGATTCATCAGCTTAGCGGCGAGGCAGAATCGGCAAGTTGCATGTTGAAAATGGGAGGCTCATGCAATTTGCATGATTATGAATTTTGCCGCTTCGCTTAACTATTTGATTTATAAGGAATTAATTGATTTATCAAAACTGGCACAGCCTTCGCACTACTCCTGGTAACCCTGCTGGATGCAAATCCGGCAGTTTCTGAGAAAAACAGGAGTTACTCGTATGAAGAAGTTCGCTATCACTGCCGCTGCTGCAACCGCTCTGACCCTGACCATGGCTAGCGCATTCGCCGAGACCACTCAAGCAACTCAGGCTCCAATGATGCTGGCTGCTGGCGAAGTGACCAAGGCGAAGGAAACCACTTCCGACACCTGGATCACCACCAAGGTCAAGGCTGACCTGCTGACCGAAAAAGGTATTCCAGGCTCCGACATCAAAGTTGAAACCAACAAAGGTGTTGTGTCGCTGTCCTCCACCGTGGCCGTGACTGATTCGCAAAAAGACATGGCCGTGGCCATTGCCAAGAAAATCAAAGGCGTCAAAGCCGTCTCAGCTGATGGCCTGAAAGCCGAGTAAGGCTGACGAGTTCTCGCCTGGACCGGGAGAAGGCGCGGCAAGCGGGCTGAGTCATACGCCTGCCGTTGCTTTTGAAGTTCATGCGAAGGCCACACGGACGTGGCCATTACAGGCCCCCGGCATACGTGCCGGGGGCCTGTTCTATTCAGGGGTGGAAAACTGGCGTGAGCGGGGGTGGTGGGTATTCGCGAGCAGGCCCGCTCCCACATGGGGTGGCCTGCACGATCCCTGTGGGAGCGAGCTTGCTCGCGAAGAGGGCGCCCTTTCAGCGCCCGCGCTTGCTGGTGATCTGCACCAACCGGTTTCCCTCAAAACGCAGGTACTGGTACATGCCGCTGTTGGGGCCGTAGGTCCATTCCTCAACCGGGTATTCTTCCCGGCGATTGACGCTGCGCTTGTAGCCCAGGTCGTCCCGCGCCGCAGGCTCGCCACACTTTTGCAGCACTTCGCTGGAGCGGTCGCCGACGCTGATCAACTGGCTGCCGCAACGCAGCGTATCGGCCGCCGATGCCGTGCCGGCGGCCAGCCATGCGCCCAGGCCGAGCAGGTACAAACACTTCATCTTATTCGGCATCCAGGTGCATGGGGGTAATGACGCGTCCGTCGCTCTCGGCCTGGCCGAGGCTGGCGTCGATGAAATAGACGCGGTCGTCGGCCAGGCGCCCTTTGTCCACCAAAAAGTCCTTGATGCTACCGGCCCGCTCTTGCCCCAGTTGGCGCAGCAACACATCACTGCCGCTCCAGAACTTGATCACGCTTTCGCGCAGCTTGTCGGTGCGCGCTTTTTTGTCCAGCTGCGCCCATTCGGCCGGCGGCTGGGTCTTGAGGCGGGTGCGATAGATGCCTTCGAGCAACGGTGCCTTTTCATCTTCGGGCACCTGCAACAGCGAGGCCTGGGCCGGCACCTTGTCGCCGCGCCGCTGCAGCATCTTGTAGTAGTTGTACTGGTATTCACGTTCCAGGCGCTGGGCGGCGAGCAGCGGGCCGTCGCTGCTTTCGGCCGCCGTGCCTTCGATCTCCAGGCGCAGTTCCGGGCGCTTGCCCAAGGCTTCGGAAAGTTTGAGCAGCACGCCCTCGCTTTCTTTGCTCAAGTCGCTTGAACCTGGGGCGAATGCCACGCTGCCGAGGTCCTCCGAACCGCCACCGGACACCAGCCCGCCGATGAGCTTGAACGGCGCCTGCGCCGCGCGGACCACCAGGTTGCGCAAGGTCTGCCAGACAATCGGCATGACGCTGAATTGCGGGTCGTTGAGGTTGCCGGTCACCGGCAGTTCGATGGAGATCTTGCCTTCGGAGTCCTTCAGTAGTGCGATGGCCAGCTTCAATGGCAGGCTCACGGCGTCCGGGCTGTCGACTTTTTCCCCCAGTTGCAATTGCTCGACCACCACTTTGTTTTCAGCCTGGAGCTGACCCTTGGTGATCCGGTAATGCAGGTCCAGGTTGAGTCGGCCCTTGCGGATACGGTAGCCGGCGAACTTGCCGGAATAGGGGGTCAGGGTGGTCAGCTCGACCCGTTTGAAACTGGTGGCGATGTCGAGGCTGGCCATCGGGTCGAAGGGGTTGACTGCCCCCTTGATGGTGACCGGCGCATAGCGGTCGACCTTACCCTTGACGTCGACGCTGGCCGGCTTGGCCTCGCGGCTGTCGATGGTGCCGATCTGGCCGTTGAGCTGTTGGATGGCCGTGGCGAAATTCGGCGTCAGGCTGAAGTCGGCGAAGTTGGCCGAGCCGTCGTTGATGGCGATGCCACCGATGTGAATGCCCAGGGGTTTTTCCGCCGAGGCCGGTTTGGCCGCCGCGGTTTTCGGCGCGCCCTCGGCCGGTTGCGGGATCAACAGGTCATCGACGTTGGTGGTGCGGTCGTCGTTGATCATGAAGCGGGCATAAGGCTGGAACAGGTTGACCTTGTCGATGGAGAGGCGGTCACCGTGCTGGTAGTCGAGGCCTTCGAGGACCAGGCTCTGCCACTTGAGGAAGTCCCGGGTCTTGAGGGTGTCGAGGGTGTGCAATTGATCGACCTGGGCACGGCCGGTCACTGCAAAGGCCAGCGGCTCGGTGCTCTTGAGGTCTACCGCCAGGTCGCTGCCGAGCATCCCGGAGCGCAGTTCCAGTCGAATGAACGGGTTGATGTACGACTGGGCGACTCGCAGGTCGATGTCCTGGGTCTTGACCTTGAGCCGGGCGCTGATCGGGTTCAGGTTCACCTCGCCGTCGGCGAGGATCTTGCCCTGTTTGCCCAGCCCGGTGTCCAGCTTGAGGGTAAAGGGCGAACCGTTGAGCGTGTCGTAGTTCTGCAGGTCCAGGTTCAGCGGGCCGACTTCCAGTGCCACGGCAGGTTGCGCCTGGCGGTCGGCCAGGTGCACCTGGTAATTGCGCAGTTGCACGTCTTTCAACAACACCTGCCAGGGTTTGCTGGGGGCGGCGGGTTCAGGTTTCGGTGAGTCGGCGGCGGCCGGGGCTGAAGCGGGTTCGGCCTTGGCCTGTGGCTTGGCCGGCTGGCTGGCGAAGAGCTTCTGCCAGTCGAGCTGCCCGTCCGCCTCGCGAGCGGCCCAGGTCTCGAGTTTCTGGCTGCGGATCTTGCCCACCACCACTTGCTGCTTGGCCAGGTCGACCGTGGTTTCGCTGACGTCCAGGCGTTCGAGTCTGGCCAATGGCCGGCCATCGGGCGCCTTGATGGCGAAGGGCGCGACGCTGGCGGCGACATTGTCCAGGCGCAGCTCGGTGCCCTTGGCCAGGTTGAGTGTGTAGTCGGTGCTGACGTTCAGCACGCCGTTCTCCAGCACCAGCGGTACGGCGTCGCGGACGTAGGGCCAGAAGGCTTTCATCTGGCCGTCGGTGATCTTGAGTTTACCTTCGGACGCGATGGGCGTAAGGCTGAAGTTACCGGTCCAGTCGACACGTCCGCCGCCAGGGCCGACGGCCACCAAGGTCATGTCGGCGCTGTCGTCGGGCAGGGTGCTGAGGTTCTTCAGCTCGAAATCGAGGGCGTCGTAGAGAAACTCGATCGGCTCGCTGGGGCGCAAGTCCTGGAAGTGCACGTAGCCGCTGGCCAGCTTGATCCGGTCCACACGCAGTGGAAATGGCTTGGCCTCGGGGTCGGCCGGGGTCGGCTCGCTGGCCGGTAGCTTGAACAGGCCCAGCAGGTTCAACTGGCCATCCTTGGCGAACACCACCTCGGTCTTGGGTTTGTCCAGCTCGATGTCGGCCAGGTGCAGGGCGCCTGACCACAGGCTGTCGACCTGCAGGTTGGCGTACAACCGTTCGAAGCCAATCTGCTCCTTGCCCGGTTCGCCAATGCTCAGGCCCCAGAGGGTCACTTCGAGGCTGAACGGATTGAGCTCGACCCGCTGGATCCTGGCGGGCACCGTGGCGTGCTCGGCCAACTGCTGATTGGCGATCCGCAAGGCGACACCGGGCAGGATCAGGAAACCCGACAGGCTGTAGAGGGCCAGTGCGGTCAACAGGGCGCCGAGAGCGCGGAGCAATCCTTTGGGCATGTGCGGCTTCATCTGATGTGAATTCGGAGTGCCTTGGAGTATGGCATGCGTTTGCGGTTCCGAAACCACTGTGATTTATGAGACTTGTCCGCTTCTGCAGTAGGATTGCGCCGGATTCAAAGCTGCAGGATCAACGTCTTGAGCGGCGGCTGATGGTCCATCGAAGGGAAATCGCTGCCGGGCGTCAGTACGCTCCACTCCCGAACCGGGCGGCCAGCTTTTTGCGCGCAGCGCAGCACCTGCTCGCGCCAGTCGTCCATGGGCACCTTCGCCAGGTTGTTGCAGCAGATCAGCACGCCGTCGTCGGCGGTGGTCAGCAGCGCCGGTTTGAGCAGGCTCTGGTAGTCGCGCAGCAGGTCGACGGTACCGAACGCGCTCTTGGCCCAGGCCGGCGGGTCGAGCAGCACCAGATCGTACTGGCGCGGTTCCAGGCGCACATAACTGGGCAGCTTCTGGCCGCGCCGCTGGCTGATGGGCAGGCCGGCCAACTGACGGATCGCCGGGAAGTAGTCCGACTGCACGAACGTCATGGCCGGCAAGGTCGGGTTGAGCAAGCCATTCTCACGGCCGACCGCCAGGTTGCCTTCGGCGAAGTCGAGGTTGCAGACCTCCCTCGCCCCACCGGCGGCCGCGCTCAGGCCGACGCCACAGGTGTAGGCGAACAAGTTCAGCACGCTCTTGCCGCGGCTGTGGGCCTTGACCCAGCCCCGAGCGTTGCGCAGGTCGAGGAACAGCAGCGGGTCCTGCCCGGCATGGCGCCCGCGCACGCGGTAGTTCAGGCCCCACTCATGGCCGACCAGGTCTTGCAGGGCGGCTTCGTCAGCCTGGTAGACCGTGTCCTGGCGATCAATGCGCGAGTTGCCCCCCGAGCGGTCGTTGTAGACCAGCAGGGTGTCCAGGCCCAGGTGTTCGTTGACGATGCCGTGCACTTGCAGCAGGGCATCGCGCTCCAGCGACTGGTGGAAGCTCTGCACCAACAGTTGCGGGCCGTAGCGGTCGACGGTCAGGCCGGGTGCGCCTTCCTGGCTGCCGTGGAAGAGGCGATAACAGTCGGTGCCTTGCTGGTGCAACTGGCCGAGCAGGTCCTGACGCTGGTCGAGGGCGGCGCGCAGCGCCTGATTCAAGGAAGACATGCCATGCGCGCCTTAGAGAAATGAGGCGCGGGAGTTTAGCAGCTATGGACAGTGTATGCGGTTCACAGCCGAGCACTGACCGTGGCGAGGGAGCTTGCTCCCGCTGGGGCGCGAAGCGGCCCTGTTTTTTTTGGGGCTGCTACGCAACCCAGCGGGAGCAAGCTCCCTCGCCACAGGGATTGCGGTGATATCAGCGATTCAGGCGCTTGTCGATCAGCCCTTCCACCACGCTCGGGTCGGCCAGGGTCGAGGTGTCGCCCAGGCTGTCCAGCTCGTTGCAGGCGATCTTGCGCAGGATGCGTCGCATGATCTTGCCCGAGCGAGTCTTGGGCAGCGCCGGTGCCCACTGGATCAGTTCCGGCTTGGCGAAGCTGCCGATCTCCTTGCTGACATGGGCCAGCAGCTCCTGCTGCAACGCTTCGTTGGCCTCGACGCCGTTCATCGGGGTGACGAAGGCATAGATGCCCTGGCCCTTGAGGTCATGGGGATAGCCGACCACCGCCGCTTCGGCAATGCTGTCGTGCAGCACCAGGGCGCTTTCCACTTCGGCGGTGCCGATGCGGTGGCCGGAGACGTTGATCACGTCGTCGATGCGCCCGGTGATCCAGTAATCGCCATCTTCATCGCGACGGGCCCCATCCCCGGTGAAGTAATAGCCGGGGTAAGGCTTGAAGTAGGTGTCGACCATGCGCTGATGGTCACCGTAGACGCTGCGGATCTGCCCGGGCCAACTGGATTTGATGGCCAGCACGCCGCTGCCGGCGCCGCTGATCTCCTTGCCCACTTCGTCCAGCAGCACCGGCTGTACGCCGAACATCGGCCGGGTGGCACAGCCCGGCTTGAGCCGTGGGGCGCTGACCAGCGGGCTGAGCATGATGCCGCCGGTCTCGGTCTGCCACCAGGTATCGACAATCGGGCAGCGCTGTTCGCCGACCGCATTGAAATACCACTCCCACGCTTCGGGGTTGATCGGCTCACCAACACTGCCGAGCAATCGCAGGCTCTGGCGAGAAGTGTCCTGCAGGGGACCGGGGCCTTCGCGCATCAGCGCTCGCAGGGCCGTCGGCGCGGTGTAGAAAATGTTGACATGGTGCTTGTCGATCACCTGCCAGAAGCGTGAGCTGCTGGGATGGCTCGGTACGCCCTCGAAGATCAGCGTGGTGGCGCCGTTGGCCAGCGGTCCGTAGACGATGTAGCTGTGGCCGGTGACCCAGCCGACATCGGCGGTGCACCAGAAGACTTCGTTGTCGCGGTAGTCCAGCACGTACTTGAACGTCATCGCCGCTTGCAGCAGGTAGCCGCCGGTGGTGTGCAGGACGCCCTTGGGTTTGCCGGTGCTGCCGGAGGTGTAGAGGATGAACAGCGGGTCCTCGGCGTCCATCGGCTCGGCCGGGCAGTCGTCGCTCGCCTCGTGCATGGCCTGGTGGTACCACAGGTCGCGGCCTTCGACCCAGTTCACCTCGCCCTGGGTGCGCTCGACCACCACCACGGTGCTGACATTCGGGCAGCTTTCCAGGGCCTTGTCGACGTTGCGCTTGAGCGGTATGAAACGCCCGCCGCGCACGCCTTCGTCCGCGGTGATCACGGTGCGGCAATCGGCGTCGAGAATCCGGTCGCGCAGCGAGTCCGGCGAGAAGCCGCCGAACACCACCGAGTGCACCGCGCCGATGCGGGTGCAGGCGAGCATGGCGTAGGCCGCTTCCGGAATCATCGGCATGTAGATGCAGACCCGATCGCCTTTTTTCACTCCACGACTTTTCAGCACGTTGGCCAGGCGGCAGACATGGTGATGAAGTTTTTTGTAGGTGATTTGTGCCGATTCGGCGGGGTTGTCGCCTTCCCAGATGATCGCGACCTGGTCGCCACGGGTGTCCAGGTGACGGTCGATGCAGTTGGCGCTGACGTTCAACTTGCCGCCGGCGAACCAGGTTGCGTCGCCGTTCTTGAGGTCATAGCGCTGGACGGTTTGCCAGGGTGCCATCCAGTCGAGAAAGCGCGTGGCCTGCCCGGCCCAGAAGGCGCTGGGGTGTTCGATGGATTCCTTGTAGAGCCGCTGGTACTCGTCCTGACTCAACTGCGCAGCCCGGCGGACGGTGTCGGCTTGGGGGTACTGGCTGATCTCGAACATGACGGATCCTTATTCTTGTTTTTGCGACAAGCCTAAAGATGCGCCCAGCGAATATCGAGTTCAAGCTGTACATGAAGTCATTGTGGGAACGGGCTTGCTCGCGAAGGCGGGGTGTCAGGCACATGAATGGCCACTGACACATCACCTTCGCGAGCAAGCTCGCTCCCACAGGGGCATGCGAACCTCGGGGGTCAGCCGCGATGGCGTCCGCGGAAGTAGTTGATCAGGCCTTGGGTCGAAGCGTCTTCCGCCGGGCTTTCTTCGCTGCCCACCAGACGGTTGTACACGCCTTTGCCCAATTCCTTGCCTAGCTCCACGCCCCATTGATCGAAGGCGTTGATGCCCCAGACCACGCTTTGCACGAACACCTTGTGTTCATACAACGCCACCAGCGCACCCAGGCGCCGCGGGCTGATGCGTTCGACCACCAGGGTGTTGCTCGGACGGTTGCCCGGGATCACCTTGTGGGAAGCCAGTTTCTGCACCTCTTCTTCGCTCGCGCCCTTGTCCCGCAGCTCGGCTTCGGCTTCGGCGCGGGTCTTGCCCAGCATCAGTGCCTGGCTCTGGGACAGGCAGTTGGCGTACAGCCACTGGTGATGGTCGGCGACCGGGTTGAAGCTGACGATCGGCACGATGAAGTCGGCCGGAATCAGTTGCGTGCCCTGGTGCAACAACTGGTGATAGGCATGCTGGCCGTTACAGCCGACGCCCCCCCAGATCACCGGCCCGGTGTCGGTGGACACGGGGGTGCCGTCCTGGCGCACGCTCTTGCCGTTGGACTCCATGTCCAGCTGTTGCAAGTGCTTGGTGATGTTACGCAGGTAGTGGTCGTACGGCAGGATCGCGTGGCTCTGCGCGCCCCAGAAGTTGCCGTACCACACGCCCAGCAGGGCCAGCAGCACCGGCATGTTCTGTTCGAACGGTGCGCTCTGGAAATGCTGGTCCATGGAGTAGGCCCCGGAGAGCAATTCCTTGAAGTTGGACATGCCGATGGCCAGGGCGATCGGCAGGCCTATGGCCGACCACAGCGAGTAGCGCCCGCCGACCCAGTCCCACATCGGGAAGATGTTTTCTTCGCGGATACCAAAGGCCACGGCAGCGGCGTTGTTGCTCGACACCGCGATGAAGTGGCGATACAGCTCGGCCTCGGAACCGCCCTGGGCGAGGTACCAGGAACGAGCGGCCTGGGCGTTCTTCAAGGTTTCGAGGGTGTTGAAGGATTTCGACGAGACGATGAACAGCGTGGTCTCGGCGCGCAGCTTCATGGTCAGTTCGTGGAATTCGCTGCCGTCGATGTTTGCCAGGTAGTGGCAACGTACGCCTTTGTGCGTGTAGGACAACAGGGCTTCGGACACCAGTTGCGGGCCGAGGAACGAGCCACCGATGCCGATGTTCACCACGTCGGTGATCGGCTTCTCGGTGTAGCCACGCCACAGGCCGTCGTGGATCCGGCCTACCAGGTCGGTGATCTGGTTCAGCACCTTGTGGACTTCCGGCATCACGTTGACGCCGTTGACCGACAGCTTGTCGCCCACTGGGCGGCGCAACGCGGTGTGCAGGGCCGGACGGCCTTCGGACGAGTTGACGATTTCGCCTTCGAACAACTCCTTGATCGCGCCCTGGAGGTCGACTTCGTTGGCCAGGCTGACCAGCAGGTCGCGGGTCTGGGCGTTGATCAGGTTTTTCGAGTAGTCGAGAAACAGGCCACAGCTCGACAGGGTGAATTGGTTGAAACGCTGCGGGTCGGCATTGAACGCTTCGCGCATGCTGAAATCCTGCATGGCTTTGCGGTGGTCATTCAGCGCTTGCCAGGCGGGCAGAGCGGTCACGTCATGAGGGGTTCGGTAGTACGCCATCGCTGCGGGTTTCCTTTTTACTTGAACGACCTTTTGTACACTAAAAATGCCGGCGCGGCATGGGACGGGCGTCCGGACACTGCATCGGGACGATCGCCGGACGCAGGGCGACTACAGTAAACCTCGCGTTGCGATCTGTCTCGGCTTTGTCAGACCTCAGGGCGGTACTTTTTTATACATCGGGGCTGGGGAGGTGGCGACGAGCGGGTGCGGTGCCACGATCTTGTGTGAGAGCGAGCCTGGCGCGCGAAGGCGGTGGCTCAGTCAGCATTGAAACCGACGGATCCACCGCTTTCGCGGGTAGGCTCTTCCCACAGCAGGGTTGGGTCAGAGAGGCGCGTCGAGGTCCAGGTGCAGGTTGTCGATCAACCGGGTGGTCCCGAGGAAGGCGGCCACCAGAATCACCAGGTCGCGATCTTCCTGGGTGGCCGGGCGCAGGGTTCGGGCGTGGCGGACTTCCAGGTAGTCGGGGCGCAGGCCTGCCGCTTGGAGTTGCTGGATCTGCCCAGCGACCAACGCCGGGTAATCGCGCTGTCCCTGCCGGATGGCCTCGGCTATCTGGCTCAGGCCACGATAAACCACAGGGGCGACGGCGCGTTGCTCGGCGCTGAGGAAGCCATTGCGCGACGATAGCGCCAGGCCGTCGTCGGCACGCACGGTTGGTTCGCCGATGATCTGGATCGGCATGTTCAAGTCATGGACCAGCGCGCGGATCACCGCCAGTTGCTGGAAGTCTTTCTGGCCAAACACCGCGATGTCAGGCTGGACCATGTTGAACAGCTTGCTGACCACCGTTGCCACGCCCTCGAAGTGCCCGGGGCGGCTGGCGCCACACAGGCCTTCGGATAACTGCGGGACGCTGACCCGGGTCTGCCCGGTCATACCGTCGGGGTACATCTCCTCGACGCTGGGGGCGAACAGCAGGTGGCAGCCGGCCTGGAGCAGTTTCTCCTGGTCGGCCGCCAGGGTACGAGGGTACTTGTCCAGGTCTTCGCCGGCGCCGAATTGCAGCGGGTTGACGAAAATGCTCGTCACGACGAAGTCGGCCCGTTGCCCCGCCTTGGTCACCAGCGCCACGTGGCCGCTGTGCAGGTTGCCCATGGTCGGCACGAAGGCGATGCGTTTACCTTCGCTGCGGGCGCGAGCCACGGCGGCGCGCAGTTCGCGTACGGTTTTGACGGTGTTCATGCGGAGAATCCGTGTTCGACGCCCGGGAAAGTCGCGGCCTTCACTTCGGCTACGTAGGCGCCCAGGGCGGCCTGGATGCTGGTTTGCCCGGCCATGAAGTTCTTTACGAACTTGGGTGAGCGCCCGGTGAGCGACAAGCCGAGCATGTCGTGCAGCACCAGCACCTGGCCGTCGGTGGCGTTACCGGCGCCGATCCCGATCACCGGGATCTTCACCGCCTGGGTGATTTCCTCCGCCAGTTCGCTGGGCACACATTCGAGCAGCAGCATCGCCGCGCCGGCCTGTTCCAGGGCAATGGCATCGGCGCGCATCTGGCGTGCCTGGTTTTCATTGCGCCCCTGGACCTTGTAGCCGCCCAGGATGTTCACCGCCTGCGGCGTCAGGCCCAAGTGCGCGCAGACCGGAATGCCACGTTCGGCCAGCAGCCGGATCGAGTCGGCCAGCCACAAGGCCCCTTCGACCTTGACCATGTGCGCGCCGGCCTGCATCAGCTGGGCGCTGTTGGTCATGGTTTGTTCGAGGGTGGCGTAGGCCATGAATGGCAGGTCGGCGAGGATCAGTGCATCGGTGTTACCGCGTTTGACGGCGGCCACGTGATAAGCCATGTCGGCGGTGGTCACCGGCAGCGTGCTGTCGTGACCTTGCAGCACCATGCCGAGGGAATCGCCCACCAGCAACACTTCGACACCGGCTTCGTTGCAGGCGTGGGCGAAGGTGGCGTCATAGCAGGTCAGCATGGCGATTTTCTCGCCTTTTTGCTTGAGACCTTGCAGCGTGGTCAGGGTAATAGCTGGCATGAAAAAGTCCTCTTCAGGCGCTCGTGAACTACTGCGAGTAACGCGCATGATTCGTCATTTACACAGGCGCACCCTCTTATGCGTGGTGCTTGTAAGGCCTGGATTGCGCCCTTAAACGCCGCGTTGGCGGCTATGGGACGCCTATAGTCGTGAGGAGGACCCGGGAAGTCAATTGGATGTGTTACCGGCGGGTGTTACCGAGGTTACTGATGCGTTTCAGCGAGGAGGGGCGTTTCTGATGTGACTGTCCGGTCCCCACGCCTGAGGCGTAGCCGGCAGCAATGATCCTGAGTTGTGGGCGCGAGCAAGCCCGCTCCCACAAGGGGGTTACACAGGCTTTAGGCGTTCCAGGCCTTCGAACGGGCAAGCGGCAAGCAGGTCCTGGAGCAAGCGTCCATCGGCCAGGCGCAGCTCGGCGGGCGCCAGTTCCGCCAGTGGATACAGGACAAACGCCCGGGCCTGCATGTGGTAATGCGGGACTTTGAGGCGGGGCTCGTCGATCAGGCGGTCGCCGAACAGCAGGATGTCCAGGTCCAGGGTGCGCGGGCCCCAGCGTTCCAGGCGCTCGCGACCTTGGCCGGTTTCGATGGTCTGCAGGGCGTCGAGCAGGTCCAGCGGTGCCAGGCGACTGTCCAGCGCCGCCACCGCATTGGTGTAGCGCGGCTGCCCAGGCAACAGCGAGTCGCTTTGATAGAACGACGAGACGCCTGCCAGTTCGGTATCGGGCAGTTGCGCCAGGGCCTGGAGGGCACTGCGCAGTTGCTCGGCAGGTTCGGCCAGGTTGCTGCCCATGCCGATGTAGACGCGTTCCATCGATTACTCGCCCGACTCGCTCGAAGCACCGGCGCGCTTGCGCTTGGTACCACCCCCGCTGCGACGCCGCTTGCGCGGGCCGCTGCCGGCTTCATCCTTGCCGCTGAGGTCGCGGATCATCTCGCGACGTTCGCTGTCGTTGGCATCCTGGTAGTCGGTCCACCATTCGCCGAGGCCGTCGGTCTGCTCGCCAGCGCTTTCGCGCAGCAACAGGAAGTCGTAGCCGGCACGGAACCGCGGGTTGTCCAGCAGCAGGTCGGCGCGTTTGCCGCTGCGTCGTGGCAGGCGCTCCTGCATGTCCCAGATCTCGCGGATCGGCATCGTGAAGCGTTTTGGAATCGCGATGCGTTGGCACTGTTCGGCAATCAGTTCGTGGGCGGCTTCCTGCATCGCCGGAATCGGCGGCATGCCACGGTCTTGCAGGCGCAATACCCGTGCTGGCAAGGCTGGCCAGAGCAGGGCGGCGAACAGGAACGCCGGGGTCACCGGTTTGTTCTGCTTGATGCGCAGGTCGGTGTTGATCAGGGCTTCGCTGATCAAGGTGTGGGTGTAGGTCGGGTTGTGCTCCAGCGCCTCGGCACTGGCCGGGAACAGCGGATCGAACAGTTGCAGGTCCACCAGCATCTCGAAGGTGTCCGCGGCGTTGCCCGACAGGAACAGCTTGAGCACTTCCTCGAACAACCGCGCCGAAGGGATCTCCCGCAGCATCGGCGCCAGGTCGCGAATCGGCGCGGCGCTGTGTTTTTCGATGCCGAAGTTCAGCTTGGCGGCGAAACGCACGGCCCGCAGCATGCGTACCGGGTCTTCCTGGTAACGCTGCCTGGGGTCGCCGATCAACCGGATCAGATGGTTGCGGATGTCGTGCACGCCATTGGCGTAGTCGAGGATGCGCTCGCTGACCGGGTCGTAGTAGAGGGCGTTGATGGTGAAGTCGCGGCGTTGCGCGTCTTCTTCCAGGGTGCCGTAGACGTTGTCGCGCAGGATGCGCCCGCTCTCGTTGCGAGAAGACTGGTTGCTGTCTTCTTCTTCGTCGTTTTGCGGGTGGTTGGCGCGGAACGTCGCCACTTCAATGATTTCGCGCCCGAAATGGATATGGACCAGCTTGAAGCGCCGGCCAATGATCCGTGCGTTGCGGAATTCGGCCCGGACCTGCTCCGGCGTGGCGCTGGTGGCGACGTCGAAATCCTTGGGCGTGATGTTGAGCAGCATGTCGCGCACACAGCCACCGACCAGGTAAGCCTGGTAGCCGGCGTTCTGCAAGCGTTCGACGATGTTCACCGCATAACGGCTGAACTGGGCCTTTTGCAGCGAATGCTGGCCGATGTTGAGCACTTCAGGCGTGCTGCGAATGTGTTGCGTACGACGCAAGGGAGAACGGAATGACTGGAACAGCTTCTTCAGCATGGGATGCACTGTTTGAAGGAATGTTCGGCCAAAATGAAGAATTGACCGCATGATGGGCGGGGATTCTAGCATTTAGTCGAGGGATGGTGTAGGACGCAGCAGATTTGGCTGCAAGCTTTGAGCGGTAAGCCCTGTAGGCTTGGGGGAGGGCGGAACGTCGGAAACCACAAGGGGAGCCTAAGCTCCCCCAGAATTAGTTTCGTGCTCTATTTTTATTATTGATTTCGGGCTTCTTGTTTTTGTTGAGTGCCCGTGTCACGAGGTTTCCCATCGTGACGCTCCCAATCGGGAGTCAAGAGCAAACGGATTGCTTTGGTCGCTGTGTTGCAGTGATCAACCGATCCAACCAGTTCAGGCACCTGTCTTGAGACAGTTTTTATTGTTCTCGGCCTGGTTGTGGGGCAAGCCCCAAATACAACGCCTCTCCAAAAGAATCAGTTAGCTGCGCCTCTCGCCGTCTTGTTTTTATTGTGCGTGAGTCGATTCGTCTTATTTTTATTGTCTTTTGCATTGCTTGTTATTGTTCTTGTACCAAAGCTATAGCAGGGTGCGTGCCAACTTTTGCGTGGCCCAGTGAAACCGGGGGTTCTATGGTTATACCCATTTTTTCGGGACGAAAAAAAGCCGGGGTTTCGTTACCGTAAACCCCGGCTTTTGTTACGTGGAAAAACTGAGGTAACAGTTTTTTCACATGCACTGGTAGACAGTGATCTCTTGTGGGGGCGAGTTTCAGCTTTCGCTGGCCACGCCGGTCTTGCGCCGGGGGATGCCCAGGCGCTGGCGGCGTTCCCACAGGCATTTGCGGCTGACGCCCAGCTTGCGCGCCAGTTCGGTCTCGGTCATGTGGTCCTGGTGTTCCAGGACGAAATGCTGGAAGTAGTCTTCCAGGGACAGGTCCTCGGTAGGCTCGTGGCTGGTGTTGTTGGCGGCACCGCCGTGCTGCGGGGCCAGGCCGATGAACTCTTCGTCGTCCAGGTCGCCCAGCTCAATGTCGATGCCCAGCAAGTCGGCGGAAATTTCCGGGCTCTCACTCAGGATCACCGCGCGCTCGACGGCGTTTTCCAGCTCTCGGACGTTACCCGGCCAGGCGTAATGACGAATGGCCTGTTCGGCGTCCGGGGCGAACTTGAGGTCGGTGCGATTGATGCGCGCGCTCTGGCGGGCGAGGAAGGCCTGGGCGATTTCGTTGACGTCGGCGCCACGTTCGCGAAGGGGCGGCAGTTTCAGGGCGATCACGTGCAGGCGGTAATACAGGTCTTCACGGAACTGGCCGATCTTCGCCAGGCTCTTGAGGTCTCGGTGGGTCGCCGCGATCAGGCGTACGTCGACTTTCTGTGATTGCACCGAGCCCACCCGCCGAATCTCGCCTTCCTGGAGCACCCGCAGCAAGCGCGCCTGGGCTTCCAGTGGCAGCTCGCCGATTTCATCGAGGAACAATGTGCCGCCGTCCGCCGCCTCCACCAGCCCGGCGCGGCCGGCGCTGGCACCGGTGAACGCGCCTTTCTCGTGGCCGAAGAGTTCGGATTCGATCAGGCTTTCCGGGATCGCCGCGCAGTTCACCGAGATCATCGGTGCCTTGGCCCGGCGAGACAGGTTGTGCAGGGCGCGGGCAACCAGTTCCTTGCCGGTGCCGGACTCGCCCTGGATCAGCACATTGGAATCGGTCGGCGCGACTTTGCGGATTTTGCCGTACAGGTCCTGCATCGGTGGGCAGGAGCCGATGATGCCGATTTCGCCATTGCTGTTGCTGGCGCCACCTTTCACAGCGGTGCTGGCCTTGCCGGCAGGTTCCGACGAATGGCTGCTCGCTGCCTGTCGGTCGCGCAGGATGCGGGCCACGGCCTGGAGCATCTCGTCATGGTCGAACGGCTTGGCGATGTAGTCCACCGCGCCCATTTTCATGGAGTCCACCGCCGAGCGCAGGCTGGCGTAGCTGGTCATGATCAGAACCGGCGTGCCCTGGCCGAGCTTGATCAGCTCGGTGCCGGGAGCGCCGGGCAGGCGCAGGTCGCTGACGATCAGGTCAAACGTGGGAATGCTGAAACGTTCTTGTGCTTCCTGCACGGAACCGGCTTCGCTGACCTGGTACTGGTTGCGTTCCAGCAGGCGGCGCAAGGCGGAGCGGATAATTGTTTCGTCTTCGACGATCAAAATGTGCGGCATTGATTCGATTCTCTCGACGGTCTCAGTTCACAGCGGACGTCGCTTCGACATGACGCGGCAAGGTCACCCTGATACGGGTGCCGCGTTGGCTCTGTACATCGGCCGGGCTGTCGATGGTGATTTGTCCATAATGCTCTTCAACGATGGAATAGACCAGTGCGAGGCCCAGACCGGTGCCTTCGCCAGGATCCTTGGTGGTGAAGAAGGGTTCGAACAATCGGTCCATGATGTTCTGTGGGATACCGCTGCCCTCGTCTTCGACGATCAGGTCGATCGTGTGTTCGCTGGCTTCGCTCCTGACCCGCACCGCGCTTCCCGCCGGCGTGGCGTCGCGGGCGTTGGACAGCAGGTTGATCAGTACCTGGGCGAGTCGCTGGGGATCGCCGTCGACCCAGTGGTCCGGATCGCACAGGTTGAAGAATTGCACTTCGAAATTGCGCCGGTTAAGGGCCAACAGACCAATGGCATCCTGGGCCACTTCGGCCAGACAGACGGCCTCGTCGTTGTGCTGGTGGCCGCCGGCATGGGCAAAGCTCATCAGCGACTGGACGATGCGCGACACCCGCTTGGTCTGTTCAAGGATCTGCCCGCTGATTTCCGTCAGCTCGCTGTCGTCCTCGCGCTCTTCGCGCAGGTTCTGCGCCAGGCAGGCGATGCCGGTGATCGGGTTGCCGATCTCATGGGCCACCCCGGCTGCCAGCCGGCCGATGCTGGCCAGGCGTTCGGAGTGGACCAGCTTGTCTTCGAGCATCTGGGTGTCGGTCAGGTCTTCCACCAGCAGCACCAGGCCGCTGTTGCCGGGCGCCAGGGGTTCGTCGATCGCGGCCTTGTGCAGGTTCAGCCAGCGGGTCTGTCCGTCCAAGGCCAGGTGTTGCTTGTGCAAGTGTTCGTCCGGCAGGTCGATGAAGCCTTGCAGCAGACCTTTCCACGGCTCGCCGAGGGTGCTCAGGCGTGAGCCGACCACCCGTTGGGCGGCGATCCCGGTCAGTTCTTCCATGGCCTTGTTCCACATCAGGATCTCTTGGTCCTTGGCCAGGGAGCACACGCCCATCGGCAACTCTTGCAGGGTCTGGCGATGATAGCGGCGCAAGGCGTCCAGTTCGGCGGCCAGGCCGGTGAGGCGCGAGTGGTAGTCCTCAAGGCGGCTTTCGATGAAGTGGATGTCTTCGGTGACATAGTTTTCGCCACCGGCCTTGTAGGGCAGGAACGTCTCGACCATGTCCTGGGCCACGCTCGGGCCCATCAGGCCGGAGAGGTTGGCTTCGATCCGGTCGCGCAGGCGACGCAAGGCATACGGGCGCCGTTCGTCAAAGGGCAGGTAGAGGTCGCGCAGCGCCTGTTCGACTTCTTTTTGCGCGGCCTTGGCGCCCAGAGGCTTGGCCAGTTGCGTGGCGAACTCCTGGGGCGAGGCGGCGTGCAGCTCGCGCCGTTGCGGGCGACGGACGTTGTCCACGGCGCAGGCCTCGGCGGCGCTGGCTTCTTCGCTGCTGGCGTTGGTGAACAGCGAAATCAGCGTGAACATCAGCACGTTCGCCGCCAGGGAGGCGATGGCCGCCATGTGCCAACTGGTGTCGTCGAGCACGTAGATCATGTTCAGTAGCGGGATGTAGAAGCCTTGCAGGTTGCCCATCAGCGGCAACAGCATGGCCACCAGCCACACCAGGATGCCCGCCAGCAGCCCGGCAATGAAACCGCGACGGTTGGCGGTCGGCCAGTACAGCACCGACAGCACCCCGGGCAGGAACTGCAAGGTGGCCACGAACGCGACGATGCCCAGGTTGGCCAGGTCCTGGCCGTCACCCAGCATCAGGTAGAACCCGTAGCCGGCCATGATGATCGCCACGATCAGCGCCCGGCGCGTCCATTTCAGCCAGCGGTAGATGTTACCTTCGGCCGGTGGCTGGTAAAGCGGCAGCACCAGGTGATTGAGGGCCATCCCCGACAGTGCCAGCGTGGTGACGATGATCAGGCCGCTGGCCGCCGACAGGCCACCGACGTAGGCCAGCAGGGCCAGGGCCTTGCTGTTGGCGGCGATGCCGATGCCGAGGGTGAAGTATTCGGGGTTGGTGCTGGCCCCCAGTTTCAGCCCGGCCCACAGGATCAAAGGCACCGCGAGGCTCATCAGCAACAGGAACAGCGGCAGGCCCCAGCTCGCGCTCACCAGCGAGCGTGGGTTGAGGTTTTCGGTAAAGGTCATGTGGTACATGTGCGGCATGACGATCGCCGACGCGAAGAACACCAGCAGCAGCGTACGCCACGGGCCTTCCTGCAAGGGCGTGTGCAGGGCGGCGAGGGCGGTCTGGTTCTGCAGCAGCCAGATTTCCAGTTGCTGCGGGCCGTCGAATACGCCGTACAACGCGTAGAGGCCGACGCCGCCGATGGCGATCAGCTTGATCACCGATTCGAACGCGATCGCGAACACCAGACCTTCGTGTTTCTCACGAGTGGCGATGTGGCGGGAGCCGAAGAAGATCGTGAACAGGATAATCAGCCCGCAGAAGCTCAGGGCCACGCGGTGCTGTACCGGTTCGCCGGTGAGGATGCTGATGGAGTCGGCGACGGCCTGGACTTGCAGGGCCAGCAATGGCAATACCCCGACCAGCATGAAGATCGTGGTCAGCGCGCCCGCCCAGGTGCTGCGAAAGCGGAAGGCGAACAGGTCGGCCAATGATGACAGTTGGTAGGTGCGGGTGATTTTCAGGATCGGGTAAAGCAGCACCGGCGCCAGCAGGAACGCCCCCGACACGCCGAGGTAGCTGGACAGGAAGCCATAGCCGTACTGGTACGCCAGCCCGACCGTGCCGTAGAACGCCCAGGCGCTGGCATAGACGCCCAGCGACAAGGTGTAGGTCAGCGGGTGGCGGATGATCGCCCGGGGGATCATGCCCCGTTCGCTGACCCAGGCCACGCTGAACAGCACGGCCAGGTAGGCGGCGCTGATCAGGATCATCTGGGTCAGGCTAAAGCTCATCGGCATCTTTTTGGCTCTGCAGGATGAAGGTCACGACAATCAGGATCAGCCAGAGCAGATAGGGCCGATACCAGGCACCCGTGGCGTCGATCCACCAATCCATGATGGCCGGGGAGAACAGGTAAATCCCCACTACCAGAAGCAGGACCAAGCGATAGATGTACATCCCGGCCTCTCTATGTTGATGCGCGTGCCCGAAAACGTGCGGCGATGGTAACGGATGGGCGCCAGGCTGCAAGGGCCGTCAACGGATTTGCGCTTCCGGCAGGTTCAGCGTGCGCGGGATCCTCGCGGCATCCCAGTGGCGCATGCCCCAGGCCAGCAACTCCCGCGGGCTGGCGTCGGCCAGTTCGGGCCCCGGTTGCTGGCCCAGTGCGCGCAGTGCCCGCAACAGCAGCGGCGTGGCCTGGTCGGCCGAAAGCGGCGGTGAGCGATAGGACTTGCCCAGTTTGTGCCCGTCAGGCTGGGTGATCAATGGCACGTGCAGGTAACGCGGTTGGGGCAGCCCGAGCAGTTCTTGCAGGTACAACTGGCGCGGTGTCGAGTCCAGCAGGTCGGCGCCGCGCACGATATCGGTCACGCCTTGCCAGGCGTCGTCCAGCACCACGGCCAGTTGATAGGCGTAGAGCCCGTCGCGGCGGCGGATCACGAAGTCGCCCGCCTCGCGGCCCAGGTGTTGGCGGAACGGGCCCTGGACCCGGTCGGTGAAGTGGTATTCGAGCTCCGGGACACGCACGCGGATGGCAGCGTCCTCGGTGTCGTGCCCGGCATTGCGGCAAAGCCCTGGATAAATGCCCTGGTACGCTTCCAGTTGTTTGCGCGAGCAGGTGCAGGCGTACGCCAGCCCTTGGCTGAACAGCCGGTTGATCACGTGCTGGTAGGCCTCGTGGCGCTCGCTCTGGCGCACCATCTCGCCGTCCCATTCAAACCCGTAGCGCTCCAGTGCCCGCAGGATCGCCGTCTGGGCACCGGGCTCTTCACGGGGCGGGTCGAGGTCTTCCATGCGCAGTAACCAGCGCCCGCCCACGGCCCGGGCGTCCAGGTACGAGGCCAGCGCGGCGACCAGCGAACCGAAGTGCAGGTGGCCGCTGGGGGTGGGGGCGAAGCGGCCGATGTAGGGAGAGGTGGCAGTCATGGGAAGAATGTTGCTGGATCCGGTTGGCAGAGGCATATGTCTTTTAATCACGGACCGTCTGTGGGAGCGGGCTTGCTCGCGAAGGCGGTGTGTCAAGCGATATCAGTACTAACTATACAGCCCTCTTCGCGAGCAAGCCCGCTCCCACAGGACTTCGCCAGGTCCGAGAGGGCGTGTCGGTTTCAGAAACAAAAAACGGAGCGTATGAACGCTCCGTTTTTCTGTAACAGCCCGGGCAATTACTTGCCGACCTGTTTTTCCTTGATTTCAGCCAGGGTCTTGCAATCGATGCACAGGTCGGCGGTCGGTCGGGCTTCCAGGCGGCGAATGCCGATCTCGATGCCGCAGGACTCGCACCAACCGTATTCTTCGTCTTCGATCAGTTGCAGGGTCTTGTCGATTTTCTTGATGAGCTTGCGCTCACGGTCACGGGCGCGCAGTTCGAGGCTGAATTCTTCTTCCTGGCTGGCACGGTCGGCCGGGTCGGGGAAGTTGGCCGCTTCGTCTTTCATGTGATCCACGGTGCGATCGACTTCTTGCATCAAGTCCTGTTTCCACTTGTTCAGGATCTTGGTGAAGTGCGCGCGCATGGGGGCGCCCATGTACTCTTCGCCCGCTTGCGGGACGTACGGCTCAAACCCGCTGAGCGACTGGTTTTGATTCTGCTTTGCTTGGGTGGGCATGAATGGACCGCCTCTACTCTTGTAATCCACTACGCAGGATTGCTCCATCACCGACACCTGCCGGCCCTGCGGCTGCAAGCGGGCGAACTTACCAGATCGAATCGGGCCGCGCTACTCCCGGTTGTCGAGCCTGCGGCGGGCGGGCTTCGTAGCCCAGGGTCGGGTTCGGTTCGGTGTGGATGTAATCCTGCTCAATGCTTGATTCTAGGCTATGTACAGCCTAGTCAAGCCTGGGCCAATCGCCGGAGTCATTTCCTGCAATCCACGGCCTCAGACCGCTGCGGGTTCGCGTGCGTTCCGCAGTTGCTTCTGACTTGAGGGGAGAGTTGGGTAGAATCGGTTCTTTTTTACCTTGAAGGAAGGCTAATGCCTCAGCCCTACAGTGCGCGCAGCCGCGCCATCGAACCTTTCCATGTGATGGCGCTGCTGGCCCGCGCCAACGAGCTGCAGGCGGCGGGGCACGACGTCATTCACCTGGAGATCGGCGAGCCGGACTTCACCACCGCCGAGCCGATCATCCAGGCCGGCCAGGCGGCGTTGGCCGCGGGCAAGACCCGCTACACCGCGGCCCGTGGGATCCCCGAGTTGCGCGAGGCCATCGCCGGTTTCTATGGCCAGCGCTATGGCGTGCAGATCGACCCGCGGCGCATCCTGGTGACGCCGGGCGGCTCGGGCGCGTTGTTGCTCGCCAGTGCCCTGCTGGTGGACCCGGGCAAGCATTGGCTGCTGGCCGACCCCGGCTATCCGTGCAACCGTCACTTCCTGCGGCTGGTGGAGGGCGCGGCGCAGCTGGTGCCGGTGGGCCCGGAGGTGCGTTATCAATTGACCCCGGACCTGGTGGATCGCTACTGGGACCAGGACAGCGTCGGCGCGTTGGTGGCATCGCCGGCCAACCCGACCGGGACGATCCTTTCCCGGGATGAACTGGCGGGCTTGTCCAAGGCCATCAAGGCGCACAACGGCCACCTGGTGGTGGACGAGATCTATCACGGCCTGACCTACGGCACCGATGCCGCCAGCGTGCTGGAAGTGGATGACGACGCCTTTGTCCTGAATAGTTTTTCCAAGTATTTCGGCATGACCGGTTGGCGGCTCGGCTGGCTGGTGGCGCCCTCGGCGGCCGTCAGCGAGCTGGAAAAGCTCGCGCAGAACCTTTACATCAGCGCCCCGAGCATGGCCCAGCACGCGGCCCTGGCTTGCTTTGAACCGGCCACCATCGAGATCTTCGAGCAACGTCGGGCCGAGTTTGCGTTACGCCGCGATTTCCTCCTGCCGGCCTTGCGGGCGTTGGGCTTCGGCATTGCCGTGGAGCCGGAAGGGGCGTTCTACCTCTACGCCGATATCAGCGCCTTCGGCGGCGACGCGTTCGCGTTCTGCCAACACTTCCTGGAAACCGAACACGTGGCCTTCACCCCGGGTCTGGATTTTGGCCGCTATCAAGCCGGCCATCACGTGCGCTTCGCCTACACCCAGAGCCTGGGACGACTCCAGGAAGCGGTGGCGCGAATCGAACGTGGACTGCGGAGCTGGCAAGGCTGATGCGTTTCTCTCCTGCGTTAGAAGAAGGTCGCCTGATTCGACGTTACAAGCGTTTTCTCGCTGATATCGAGACCGTTCAGGGCGAACTGCTCACTATTCATTGTCCGAACACCGGCTCGATGCTCAATTGCATGGCGCCTGGTGCACGCGTTTGGTTCAGCCGCTCCAACGACCCCAAGCGCAAGTTGCCGGGCACCTGGGAACTAGGCGAGACCCCTCAGGGACGGCTCGCCTGCATTAATACGGCGCGGGCCAACACCCTGGTCGAGGAAGCCCTGCGCGCCGGGGTCATCAGTGAACTGAACGGGTTCATCGGGCTCAAGCGCGAAGTGGCCTATGGTCAGGAAAACAGCCGTATCGATTTTCGGCTGGACTACGAACAGGGCTCGGCCTGGGTCGAAGTCAAAAGTGTGACGTTGGGGTTCGACGACACCCCGGTGGCGGCGTTTCCCGATGCGGTGACCCAGCGTGGGGCCAAGCATCTGCGCGAGCTGGCCAGCCTGGCCCGGCAAGGTATACGGGCGGTGCAATTGTATTGCGTGAACCTGAGCGGGATCGAAGCGGTGCGTCCGGCGCACGAAATCGATCCGGCGTACGCCGCCGCGCTGCGTGAAGCGATTGCGGCGGGGGTGCAGGTGCTGGCCTACGGCGTCACGCTGACGCCTGAGCAGATGTGGGTGGACCGACCGTTGCCGGTGCTGTCGGCCCCGTTAGAGCTCGACCCAGAGACCTTGCTCGTCCTCCCGGCTGTCTAGCGCCGTCAGGAATTGGCCGGCACACGGACCGGCCACGCATTCGCCGTTCTCGATCAGGAACAAGGCGCCGTGGGTGGCGCAGTGGATCAGGCTGGCGCTGGGGTCGAGGAACTGGTCCGGTTGCCATTCCAGCGGCACGCCGCGGTGCGGGCAGCGATTGACGTAAACGTAGGCCTGGCCTGCGCGGCGCACGGCCATCACCTTGCGTCCATCGAGGTCGAAGCCGCGGCTGCCGTTGTCGGGCAGTTCGGCGCTGTAACATAGAAACTTCATGGGTGTCTCTACACATCGGTGGGAGAGCCCCGAGGCGGGCGCGAGCCTGCGAAGGGTTCAAGCTTGACGGTCAAATGAAAGCAATCATCAAATGGCGCCTTCTCGCGGATGGCTGAGGATACTTGCCCTGACCAGTTCATGCTCGGTCCCCTTTACAACTTCTTTGAGGAAGCCGCCTGATGCGTCTGAGTAACCGCGTGGCTGCGCTCTTCGCCAGCCCGGGCGCCGCAGTGCTCAAGCCGCGAAGCCTGTTCGTCGGCTTGGGCCTGTTGTGCCTGCTGGCGACCTGGCTGTCCCTGGCCTTGGGGTCGGTGAGCCTGCCACTGCTCGACACGGTGCGGGCGGCGTTGCGGTTATCGGGGCTGCCGGTGTCGGCCGATGGCCTGGAGCAGGCTGAGCTGATCCTCGGCCAGATTCGTTTGCCACGCACCTTGCTGGGCCTGACGGTGGGCGGGGTGTTGGCATTGTCTGGCGTGGCGATGCAGGGGTTGTTCCGCAATCCACTGGCCGATCCGGGGCTGGTGGGGGTCTCCAGTGGCGCTGCACTGGGCGCCGCGTTCGCCATTGTCGGCGGTTCGGCGCTGGGCGGAGTCCCGCAAGCGTTCAGCCCCTATGTACTGTCACTGTGTGCGTTCCTGGGTGGGCTCGGGGTCACGGCGCTGGTGTATCGCCTGGGGCGGCGCAACGGCCAGGCGCATGTGGCGACCATGCTGTTGGCAGGCATTGCCCTGACCGCGCTGTCGGGATCGGCCGTGGGCCTGTTCACCTACCTGGCGGACGATGCGACCCTGCGCACCCTGGCGTTCTGGAACCTGGGCAGTCTCAACGGCGCCAGCTACGCCAGGCTGTGGCCATTGCTCCTGGTCAGCACGGGCGTGGCGCTTTGGTTGCCGCGTCGGGCGCAGGCGCTCAATGCATTGTTGCTGGGAGAGTCCGAGGCCGCTCACCTGGGTGTTGACGTCGAACGGCTCAAGCGCGAACTGGTGTTCTGCACGGCCCTGGGTGTGGGCGCGGCGGTGGCGGCGGCCGGCCTGATCGGGTTCGTTGGATTGGTGGTGCCGCACCTGGTCCGATTGCTGGCGGGGCCCGACCATCGGGTGTTGCTGCCCGCCTCCGTGCTGGCGGGGGCGAGCCTGCTGCTGTTCGCCGACCTGGTGGCACGCCTGGTCCTGGCTCCGGCAGAGCTGCCGATAGGGATCGTCACTGCCTTTATCGGCGCGCCGTTCTTCCTTTATTTATTGCTGCGAGGGCGCGCCTGATGTTGCGAGCGCAGAACCTGCAGGTCCAGCGTGGCAAGCACACCGTGTTGACCGACATCGACCTGCGGCTAAACCCCGGCGAAGTGCTCGGTGTGCTCGGGCCCAACGGTGCCGGTAAAAGTAGCTTGCTGGCCGGCCTGTGTGGCGACTTGCGCCCGACCCAGGGACAGGTCTGGCTGGATGATCGACCGCTGGCCCAATGGGAGGGCCCCGAGCGCGCGCGACGCCTGGCGGTCTTGCCACAGTCCTCGACCCTGGATTTTGCCTTCCGGGTCGAAGAGGTGGTCGGTCTGGGTCGCCTGCCGCATCAAACGGGGCGCGTGCGGGACGGGCAGGTCGTCGCTGCGGCGCTGCAAGCGGCCGACGCCTCGCACCTGCACGGGCGCAGTTACCTGGCGTTGTCCGGCGGCGAGCGCCAGCGTGTGCACCTGGCGCGGGTACTGGCGCAGTTGTGGCCGGGTGAGGTGGGGCAGGTCCTGCTGCTGGACGAGCCAACGTCCATGCTCGATCCATTGCATCAGCACACCCTCCTGCAAGCGGTGCGCGGGTTTGCCGATCGCGGCGCCGCCGTACTGGTGATCCTGCATGACCTGAACCTGGCGGCGCGCTACTGTGATCGCCTGTTGCTGCTTGCGTCGGGGCAGTCGGTTGCCATGGGCATCCCCCAAGAGGTACTGCGCCCGGATTCGCTCAAGGCCGTGTTCGGCCTGGAAGTTCTCGTGCAACCCCATCCGGAGCGCGGGCACCCGTTGATCATTGCCCGTTGAGGGCCTGTCGAGGATATGGACATGCGCCTGATTCTGCTGCTTGCACTGAGCATCCTGGCGGCCTGCCAGAGTGTCGCACCGCCCCCGGTCAGCGGGCGAATCGTGGATTTGCACAGCGGCCAGGCCGTGACGCCCCAGAGGTTGGTCGAGCGCCTGGCAGTGGCGCCGCGGGTGGTGGTGGGCGAGCAGCACGACAACCGCGACCATCACACGCTGCAGCGCTGGTTGCTCCAGGCTTTGGGCGCAGAGCGGGCCCAAGGCAGTCTGTTGCTGGAAATGCTGACCCCGTCGCAGCAGCCACGGGTGGATGCGCTCCGCCAACGATCCACAATGCCCAACGACCTGCCCGCCGTCCTGGCTTGGTCGCCGGGTTGGGATTGGAGCCTGTATGGGCCCGTCGTCGAGTTTGCCCTGGCACAGCGCTACCCGTTGCTGGCCGCCAATCTGGATGCCACCGAAATCCAGCGATTCTATCGGCAGCCGCCGGCCTTGCAGGGCGATCGCAGCAATGCGGTTGCCGTGAAAGACGTGTTATTGGGGCAGATCCGCGAGTCCCATTGCGGCCTGCTGCCGGAATCGCAAATGCCGGCGATGCTGGCGGTGCAGCAACAGCGTGACCGGCGCATGGCCGAACGCCTGCTGCAAGCGCCGACGCCCGCATTGTTGTTGGCGGGTGCCTGGCACGGGCGAAAGGACCTCGGCGTACCGTTGCACATGCTGGACCTGGGCGCCGATGAAGCGCCGATCGTTCTGATGCTGGCCGAGGAGGGCAGCGACGTGACCCCGGCCATGGCCGATTACGTGTGGTACACCCCGGCCACTGCGTCACAGGATTACTGTGCGCAGATGCGTGAACAGTCCGAAAGGTGATTTTTGCGGGCAAAAAAAGACCCGGCAAAAGCCGGGTCAAATAACCGTGATTAGCCTGATGAGGAGATATCTGAGAGTCCGAACCAAGGGCTGTTCAAATATCGACCAGTCTCGCGACCGGATGTGGTAATCATAGCGATTCTCATTACCATGTCAAACATTGTTTCGTGATTCGCTGAAATTACCCTGCAACGAGGTGCGAAGAGGCCGTCAGGACTTGTGCCGTGTCGTCATGGCGTCCAGCTGTTTATTGAGGGCTTCCTTGCGTTCGGCGGGAACGTCATTCCAGTGCACGTCCAGCAACGCGCCCTCGATCGCATACAGCAATACCTTGGAAGCCCGGAAACCGCGGGTGCGCACGGCGCGATAAGCATCCACCGCACCGAGCCGGCGCAGATCCGAGGCACTGTGGATGCCCACGGCGTGCAGCCACTGGGCTGATGTCTTGCCCAGATTCTTCAGGTGTTGCAGTTCATCATTCATCGAGCCTCCTTGCGACGGCCGATCGGTGCGGTGGGCAAGCTTCTGAGCAGTGTAGCGGTCAGTAGGAAAAGCGTGATTCTTTGGTGGGATTAGTTGCGAAAGCTTCTAAGGCATTACGCACGATCGAGGCGGCAACAAGCCTGTTTCAGCGCAGGCGGGGGCGCTGGAAGGGGGGACCAGGGAACGAGCCTGCTCGCGAAGGCGCCAGCAACACTGACACCCCATCGGGAGCAGCCCTGTCGTCAACGGGTGCGGTAGCGCAATCGGGTGCCGAAGTTCATCGACATCAGGATCTCGTCCGCGGACAACTCGGGCGGGAAGTAGGCACCGGATATTTGCGCGTGGGCCAGGCTCGCGCCCTCCAGCGATGCCTTGCGGAAGTCGATCCCGCGCAGATCGGCAGATCGGAAGTAAGCGTCGGTGAAATCCACGTCGTCTGCGTTCAGTTCGCGCAGGTCAAGGCCACGAAAATCGCCGCCACGCATGTCGACCGGACCCTGCGGACGCTCGCTGTTGAAGCCGGCGATATCGTCTTTGCGCAGCAAGGCGTACAGCGGGGTATTGAGAAGCTTGGGAAGGCTCATGTCACATCACCTGTTGGTTTTATGACGCCAGTATAGTGCCACTATTTGGCGGCCGTGAAGCCGAGCGTCGCTTCACGGCCGAAATAGTTTTCTACAGGCCTGGCAGGCGTTGGCGGATCTGCGCGACCACGACGTCGAGTGTCCCGCTTTCGTTGGTCTGGACCCGTTTGCTGCAAAGGATTTCCGCTGGAGTAAGGGCTTCCCGGTTGGCTTGCTGGGCAGCGATGACGGCCAGGTTCGCATCGGAAGGGTCGTTCTGGTCGGCCTGGCGCTGCGCCAGCCAGCTTTCGATCACTGCCTGCGGTGCATTGCAGTCAAGGATCAGGAACGGAGCGCCCGTGGCTTCGGCGATTTTCGCGGCGGCATCGCGCTGGTCACGCTTGAGGTAGGTCGCGTCGATCACCACGGGGAAGCCGGCGCGCAGGATGACGTCGGCGATTTCATGCAGGCGGCCGTAAGTGGCGCTGCTGGCGTCGCTGCTATAGATGCCGGCCTGTGGATCGTTGGGCACTTGCTGCTCGCCGAACAGGCGCTTGCGCTCTACGTCCGAGCGCAGGCGAATGGCGCCCAGGGCTTCGACCAGGCGCATGGCGACGTGGCTTTTGCCGACTGCCGAAACACCGTGGGTAATGGCCAGGAAGCGTGAAGGAATGGTGCTGTAGCTTTCGGCCAGGTTGGCGTAGTTGCGGTACTGGCGCAGGGTGGTGGCGCGCTGCACTGGATCGGCTTCGGCCGGCATGCTGAACAGTGCGATCTTGGCGCGCACCAGGGCGCGGTAGGCTTTATAGAAGTTCAGCAGTTCCAGCCCGTGGTAGTCGCCGGTCAGTTCCAGGTACTGGCTGATGAAGCGTCGCGCCAGCGACTTGAGGCCACGGTCCTCCAGGTCCATCGCCAGGAACGCGGTGTCGCCGTAGACGTCGGTGAAGCGGAACGGCTCGTTGAATTCGATGCAGTCGAAAATCACCACCTTGGCGTCGATCACCGTGGCGTTGCCCAGGTGGATGTCGCCATGGCATTCGCGGATGAAGCCTTCGGCCTTGCGCTGGATGAACAGTGGCTTGAGGCGCTCGAAACTGCTGTCGGCCCACGCTTGCAGGGCTTCGAGTTGCAGCAGATCGGCCTTGTCGCTGAGGAACGGGCGAATCTGTTCGAAGTTCTGGCTCACCGGGGCCATCACGCTCTCCGGGGTGCCGGCGGCGTTATCGGCCGGGACTTTGGGTGTAGAGAGATGGAACTGGGCGATCTGCGCGGCCATTTCGTCGATGTGCGCGGTGGTCAGCTCGCCATTGGCTTGCAGCGTGCTGAGCAGTTGGCTCTGCGGGAACTGGCGCATTTTCAGCGCGTACTCGATGACCGGCCCGTCGCCACCCAGTTGAGGGGCTTCGGCGCTGCCGGTCACAGGCAGCACTTCCAGGTACAGGTCTTGGGTCAGGCGTTGGTTCAGCCGCAGTTCTTCGCCGCAAAAATGCTTGCGCGCCTCGAGGCTGGTGAAGTCGAGGAAACCGAAGTTGACCGGTTTCTTGAATTTGTAGGCGTAGGGCCCGGTGAGCAATACCCAGGAAATATGCGTCTCGATGACCTGAAACCCTTCGACGGGATGCGGGTAGAGGGCCGGGTTTTGCAGGGCAGCGATCAGGGACTGGCTCACGGGCGATCCTTCAGAGTCTGGGAAAATTCACGGCCGTCATTATGGCGGCAAGTGTCGTGAACGCAAACAGGCTGGCCTGGGTGCCAAGCGGGGCCATCGGGCTCATGTTGAACCGTAGCAAAGTGCGTATAATCCGCCGCCATGACTCGTACTCGATCCCCCCGAACCCCCAAGAAACCACCCGCCAGCCGCCTTCGGCCCTGGCTGGGCTGGGCCCTTAAACTAAGCCTGGTCGGCCTCGTCGTGCTCGCCGGTTTCGCGGTCTACCTCGATGCCGTGGTCCAGGAGAAGTTCTCCGGCAAGCGCTGGACCATCCCGGCCAAGGTCTACGCCAGGCCGCTGGAGCTGTTCGTCGGACAGAAGCTGAGCCGCGACGACTTCCTGACTGAACTCGATGCCCTGGGCTATCGCCGCGAAAGCGTCGCCAATGGCCCGGGCGCGGCCTCGGTCAATGGCAATACCGTCGACCTCAACACCCGTGGCTTCCAGTTCTATGAAGGCATGGAGCAACCGCAGCCGGTGCGGGTGCGTTTTTCCGGTGACTACGTCGCGGCGCTGACCGGCGCCAATAACGCCAGCCTGTCGGTGGTGCGTCTCGAACCGCTGCTGATCGGCGGCCTGTACCCCAAGAACCTGGAAGACCGGATCCTGATCAAGATCGACCAGGTGCCACCGTTCCTGCTCGATACGCTGATCGCCGTCGAAGACCGTGATTTCTACCATCACTTTGGCGTCTCGCCCAAGTCGATTGCCCGCGCCGTCTGGGTCAACACGTCCTCGGGCCATATGCGTCAGGGTGGCAGTACCTTGACCCAGCAGTTGGTCAAGAACTTCTACCTGACCAACGAACGCAGCCTCACCCGCAAGCTCACCGAAGCCATGATGGCGCTGCTGTTGGAGCTGCATTACGACAAGCAGGAGATTCTCGAGGCCTACCTCAACGAGGTCTTCATCGGCCAGGACGGTCAGCGCGCCGTGCACGGTTTTGGTCTCGCCAGCCAGTTCTTCTTCAGCCAGCCGTTGTCCGAGCTCAAGCTGCACCAGGTGGCGTTGCTGGTGGGCATGGTCAAGGGGCCGTCTTCCTACAACCCGCGGCGTTACCCGGAACGCGCCCTCGAGCGGCGCAACCTGGTGCTCGACCTGTTGCAGCAGCAAGGCGTGGCGACGGCCGAGCAAGTGGAGGCCGCGAAGAAGATGCCGCTGGGCGTGACCAAGCGTGGCAGCCTGGCGGACAGCTCGTTCCCCGGCTTCATGGACCTGGTCAAACGCCAGTTGCGTGAAGACTACCGAGACGAGGACTTGACCGAAGAAGGGCTGCGAATTTTCACCAGCTTCGACCCGATCCTGCAGATGAAGGCCGAGGCATCGGTGGATGACACCTTCAAGCGCCTCGGCGCGCGCAAGGGCGCCGATGAAGTCGAAGCCGCCATGGTCGTGACCAACCCGGAAACCGGTGAAGTCCAGGCCATGATCGGCAGTCGCCAGGCCAGTTTCGCCGGTTTTAACCGGGCACTGGATGCGGTCCGCCCGATTGGCTCGCTGATCAAGCCGGCGGTGTACCTCACCGCCCTGGAAAAACCCAGCCAGTACACGCTGACCAGTTGGCTGTCGGACGAGGCGTTTTCGGTCAAGGGCGCCGATGGCCAGGTCTGGAAGCCGCAGAACTACGACCGGCGTTCCCACGGCACGGTCTTCCTCTATCAGGGGCTGGCGCATTCCTACAACCTGTCAACCGCTCGCCTGGGCCTTGAAGTCGGCGTGCCGAACGTGCTCAAGACCGTCGCGCGCCTGGGAGTGAGCCGCGAATTGCCGGCCTTCCCATCGATGCTGCTGGGGGCGGGCGGCCTTACGCCGATTGAAGTGGCAGCGATGTACCAGACGCTGGCCAACGGCGGCTTCAACACGCCGATGCGCGGGATTCGCAGTGTGCTGACTGCCGATGGCGAACCGCTCAAGCGCTATCCGTTCCAGATCCAGCAACGGTTCGATCCGGCGTCCATCTACCTGATCCAGAGCGCGATGCAGCGGGTCATGCGCGAAGGCACCGGCAGCTCGGTCTATAACGTGTTGCCCCGGACCCTGACCCTGGCCGGCAAGACCGGTACCAGTAACGATTCGCGTGACAGTTGGTTCGCCGGTTTCAGCCAGGATCTGCTGGCGGTGGTCTGGCTCGGCCGCGACGACAATGGCAAGACCCCGTTTACCGGTGCCACCGGCGCGCTCCAGGTCTGGACCAGTTTCATGCGCAAGGCCGACCCGTTGCCGCTGGACATGCCGCAACCGGACAATATCGTCCAGGCCTGGGTGGATTCGCGTACGGGCCAAGGCTCCGACGCCAATTGCCCGGGTGCGGTACAGATGCCGTATATTCGCGGCAGCGAGCCTCCACCCGGTGCTGCTTGTGGTAGCCAGAATCCTGCCGAATCGGTGATGGATTGGGTCAAGGACTGGATGAATTAAGCAAAGAGGGTTTCAAGTGAACAAGTGGTTGATTCCAGCGGTAACGGCCGTGGCTTTGCTCAGTGGTTGCTCTACCGTACAGCGCGGCTCGATTCCGGTCGTTGATTCCGGCACGGCGGTGTCCAACAGCGAGCGCGTGTCGGCCAATGGCGGTTTCCGGCAGACGACGGTGAAACGTCCGACCCAGGGCCAGGCCCAGGCGATTCCCCAAGGCGACTCCGGTGTCGTCGTGATGATTCCAGGTGGCGGTGCCACGACCTCGGCTCCGATCAGCAGCACGCCGATCACGCCAGGACCGATCACGCCGGGGCCTATCGAGACGTCGCCGATCAACCAGGGCAGCTACAGCATGCCTTCGACGCCGAACAGTATCCCGTCGGCCAGCTCGGGTGGCTTGTCCGCCGATGAACAGCTGGACGGTCCGGTGCTGGCGCTGTTGACCACGGCGCAACAGCAACAGGCCGGTGGTGACCTCAACGGTGCGTCGTCGAGCCTTGAGCGTGCCCAGCGTGTTGCGCCGCGTGAGCCACAGGTCCTGTATCGCCTGGCCCAGGTGCGCATGGCCCAAGGCGACGCGCCGCAAGCCGAGCAGCTTGCCCGTCGTGGCCTGACCTTCACCAGCGGTCGTCCGGCACTTCAGGCCAGTCTGTGGGAGTTGATCGCTCAGGCCCGTGAGAAACAAGGCGATCCAGCTGGCGCGGCCCTGGCCCGTCAGAAGGCCAAGGTCTCGCTCTGATGGATACGCGTTTTCCCCAAATCGCCGATCAGCTTCTGCTGATCGAGCGGGAGCTGCGGGTCCAGGGCTGGTGGAGCGAGCAGTCGCCCTCGGCCGAAGCACTGGCCAGTGTCGAGCCATTCGCGGTCGACACCCTGGACTTCGAGCAGTGGCTGCAATGGATCTTTCTGCCACGCATGAAAGCCATCCTGGAAAACGACCTGCCGCTGCCCAACGCCTCCGGCATTCTGGCGATGGCGGAGATGGTCTATGCCCAGCGCCCGGGGCAGGGCACCGAGTTGCAGCGGCTGCTGTCGCAGTTCGACCAGTTGATCAGCCGCGCCAGCTGACCTTCTTCACTGGCAGTTTTCCTCTATCTGCTTGCGGGTCTCATCGATCCGCTGGCGCCGCTGTTCGTCGCTGAGGCGGCGCATTTCACCTTCCACGTCCTCCCGTACCCTCGGGTTGTTCTGCAGTTGCGCCAGGTTGGTCCGGGCCTGCTCGCAGAACGCCTTGAGCTGGGCTTCCTGCTCGGCGACCTGTTTCTTGACCTGTTGATCGATCGCCTTCTGGTCGCCAACGACCCCACCTGACGGCGGCGACGCAGCCTTGGCGGGCGCAGGTGGGGTGGATTTGATCATGGTTGCGGCTTGCTCGCCTTCGGGCGGCTGGGCACTGAAATGGGTAACGCCCTGGGCGTCCACCCATTTATAGACCTGGCCGGCCACGCAGATTGGGCTCAGGCCAACCAGCAGGCTGGCCGTCAAGAAGAACATTCGCATGCTGTTTCCTTGTCATGGGTTGCGCAATTGAAGCTAACACAGTTGCCGTTTATAGGTTTTTTCTTGCGTTCTCATGCGCTTACTTCGAATAAAGCACATTGACGTCTTGACTTGCAGAGGGCGAAACAGAAGAATCCAAAGTCCGCTGTAGAGGGACTGCCAGAAGCAGGCCCACTCGGCAGATCATGAGGCGCACATCCGCGCCGACCTGTTACACCCGCAACGCGTTACCTCGCGCTGGGTGGGAAAGGCCCGCAACACTTGGGACGATCCCAATACTTGCTCAGTCAGTGCTGACGTAGTCGGCGACCACCGTCGCTCATGCTCTGCCGAGAAGTAAACCTATTAAGACCCGTCCCCTTTCGTGGGCCGGTATTCTGGCGTTTTAGAGGTGAACAACGTGGAGCTTTTATCTGGCGGTGAGATGCTCGTCCGCTTTTTGCGCGACGAAGGCGTCAAATATATCTATGGGTACCCGGGTGGTGCTCTTCTTCATGTCTATGATGCCCTGTTCAAAGAGCCGGAAGTGACCCACATCCTGGTTCGTCACGAGCAAGCGGCGACCCACATGGCTGACGGCTATGCCCGTGCCACCGGCAAGGCCGGCGTGGTGTTGGTGACTTCCGGTCCAGGCGCCACGAACGCCATCACCGGTATCGCCACCGCCTACATGGACTCCATCCCGATGGTGATCATCTCCGGTCAGGTGCCCAGCACCATGGTCGGCACCGATGCGTTCCAGGAAACCGACATGATCGGCATCTCCCGGCCGATCGTGAAGCACAGCTTCATGATCAAGCACGCGTCGGAAATCCCTGAGGTCATGAAGAAGGCCTTCTACCTGGCTGAATCCGGTCGTCCAGGCCCGGTCGTGGTCGACGTGCCGAAAGACATGACCAACCCGGCCGAGAAGTTCGAATACATCTTCCCGAAGAAAGCCAAGCTGCGCTCCTACAGCCCGGCCGTACGCGGTCACTCCGGGCAGATCCGCAAGGCAGCCGAAATGCTCCTGGCGGCCAAGCGTCCCGTTTTGTATTCGGGTGGCGGCGTGATCCTCGGTGGTGGCTCCGCGCCGCTGACCGAACTGGCGAAAATGCTCAACCTGCCGGTGACCAATACGCTGATGGGCCTGGGCGCGTTTCCGGGCACCGATCGCCAGTTCATCGGCATGCTCGGCATGCACGGCAGCTACACCGCCAACCTGGCGATGCACCATGCCGACGTGATCCTGGCTGTGGGTGCGCGCTTCGATGACCGTGTCATCAACGGTGCGTCGAAGTTCTGCCCGAACGCCAAGATCATCCATATCGACATCGACCCGGCTTCCATCTCCAAGACCATCAAGGCAGACGTGCCTATCGTCGGTCCCGTAGAGAGCGTGCTGACCGAAATGGTCGCCATCCTCAAGGAAATCGGCGAGACCCCGAACAAGGAAGCGCTGGCCAGTTGGTGGAAGCAGGTCGATGAATGGCGCGGCGATCGCGGACTGTTCCCTTACGACAAGGGCGACGGTAGCGTGATCAAGCCGCAGACCGTGATCGAAACCCTCTGCGAAGTCACCAAGGGCGATGCCTTCGTGACCTCCGACGTGGGCCAGCACCAGATGTTCGCTGCGCAGTACTACAAGTTCAACAAGCCCAACCGCTGGATCAACTCCGGCGGCCTGGGCACCATGGGCTTCGGTTTCCCGGCGGCCATGGGCATCCAGTTGAGCTTCCCGGATGCCGACGTCGCCTGCGTCACCGGCGAGGGCAGCATCCAGATGAACATCCAGGAACTGTCCACCTGCCTGCAATACGGCTTGCCGGTGAAGATCGTGATCCTGAACAACGGTGTACTGGGTATGGTTCGCCAGTGGCAGGACATGAGCTACGGCAGCCGTCACTCGCATTCCTACATGGAATCGCTGCCTGACTTCGTCAAGCTGGCAGAGGCCTATGGTCACGTCGGCGTACGCATTACCGAGTCGAAAGACTTGAAGACGAAAATGGAGGAAGCGTTCGCCATGAAGGATCGCCTGGTGGTGATCGATATTGCGGTCGACACCAGCGAGCACGTCTACCCGATGCAGATCAAAGACGGCTCCATGCGCGATATGTGGCTGAGCAAGACGGAGCGTACCTAATCATGCGACATATTATTTCCCTGCTTCTGGAAAACGAACCGGGTGCGCTGTCTCGTGTTGTGGGCCTGTTCTCACAGCGCAACTACAACATCGAAAGCCTGACCGTGGCGCCAACCGAGGACCCGACCCTGTCGCGTCTGACGCTGACCACTGTCGGGCACGATGAGATCATCGAGCAGATCACCAAGAACCTGAACAAGCTGATCGAGGTGGTCAAGCTGGTGGACCTGTCGGAAAGTGCTCACATCGAGCGCGAACTGATGCTGGTCAAGGTCAAGGCCACCGGCGCCCAGCGCGCCGAGATCAAACGCACTACCGATATTTATCGTGGGCAGATCGTCGATGTCAGCGCCAGCGTCTATACCGTTCAATTGACCGGTACCAGCGACAAGCTCGACAGCTTCATCCAGTCGATCGGCACTGCCTCGATTCTGGAAACCGTACGCAGTGGTGTCACCGGGATTGCCCGTGGCGACAAAGTACTGAGCATCTAAACCAAATTAGCGAATGGCCTGAACGGCCGGATAGAGAGGAAATTCATGAAAGTTTTCTACGATAAAGACTGCGACCTGTCGATCATCCAGGGCAAGAAAGTCGCCATCATCGGCTACGGTTCCCAGGGCCACGCGCAAGCTTGCAACCTGAAAGACTCCGGCGTTGACGTGACCGTCGGCCTGCGTAAAGGCTCGTCCACCGTTGCCAAGGCAGAAGCCCATGGCCTGAAAGTGGCTGACGTGGCTTCCGCCGTTGCCGCTGCCGACCTGGTAATGATCCTGACCCCGGACGAATTCCAGGGCGCGCTGTACCGCGACGAGATCGAGCCGAACATCAAGAAAGGCGCAACCCTGGCCTTCTCCCACGGCTTCTCGATCCACTACAACCAGGTCGTGCCGCGTGCCGACCTCGACGTGATCATGATCGCGCCGAAGGCACCGGGCCACACCGTGCGTTCCGAGTTCGTGAAGGGCGGCGGTATCCCTGACCTGATCGCGATCTACCAGGACGCTTCGGGCAACGCCAAGAATGTCGCTCTGTCCTACGCGGCAGGTGTGGGTGGCGGTCGTACCGGCATCATCGAAACCACCTTCAAGGACGAGACCGAAACCGACCTGTTCGGCGAACAAGCCGTTCTGTGCGGCGGTACCGTCGAACTGGTGAAAGCCGGTTTCGAAACCCTGGTCGAAGCGGGCTACGCGCCAGAAATGGCTTACTTCGAGTGCCTGCACGAACTGAAGCTGATCGTTGACCTCATGTACGAAGGCGGTATCGCCAACATGAACTACTCGATCTCCAACAACGCCGAATACGGCGAGTACGTGACCGGTCCGGAAGTGATCAACGCCGAATCCCGTCAGGCCATGCGCAACGCCCTGAAACGTATTCAGGACGGCGAATACGCCAAGATGTTCATCAGCGAAGGGGCTACCGGCTATCCTTCGATGACCGCCAAGCGTCGTAACAACGCTGCGCACGGTATCGAAATCATCGGTGAGCAACTGCGCTCGATGATGCCGTGGATCAGCGCCAACAAGATCGTCGACAAAGCCAAGAACTAAGTCGCGAGCTTGATCGAAAAAACGCGGCCTCGGCCGCGTTTTTTCGTTTGGGCGATGGCTTCTGGTATAAAGCTGCATCGTTTGCGGCCGAACCGTCGTCCCAGACGCCTGTCGAATTTTTTCACACCGTTGCAAGGTACTGTCCATGAGCGAACGCCCCGACGAGCCAAACCAGGCTCCTGACGCCGAAAGCCTGCTGCCCATCGATGAGCACATCGAAGAAGGCCATGACGCTGAAGGCCGTAAGGTCCGGCATCGTGGCATCTATCTGTTGCCGAATCTGTTTACCACTGCGAACCTCTTCGCCGGCTTCTATTCCATCATCAACTCCATGAGTGCCCAGGCGGCATTGAGTGCCGGCGACAGCGTGGGGGCGAGCCGCTATTTCGCTTTCGCCGCCATTGCTATCTTTGTCGCCATGGTGCTCGATGGCCTGGACGGGCGCGTGGCCCGCATGACCAACACCCAAAGCGCATTCGGCGCCGAATATGACTCCCTGTCCGACATGGTCGCCTTCGGCGTGGCGCCGGCCTTGCTGGCGTTTGGTTGGGCGTTGGGAGACATGGGCAAGGTCGGCTGGATGGTCGCCTTCATCTATGTGGCGGGTGCGGCGTTGCGCCTGGCGCGTTTCAATACCCAGGTAGGCAAGGCGGACAAGCGCTACTTCATCGGGCTCGCCAGCCCGGCCGCTGCGGGCGTGGTAGCGGGCGTCGTCTGGGCGTTCAGCGATTACGGCATACAGGGTTCGAAGATGTCGTTCCTCGTCGCGCTGCTGGTGGCGGCGGCCGGGATGCTGATGGTCAGCAACATCAAGTACAACAGCTTCAAGGAGCTGGACCTGAAGGGGCGCGTGCCATTCGTTGCGATTTTGGCGGTCGTGCTGGTGTTCGCGGTGGTCTTCAGTGATCCGCCACGCATCCTGCTGCTGATCTTCCTCGCCTACGCGGCCTCCGGTCCGGTTCAGTATTTGTTGCGTCTTCGCCGACGCTAAACGTTGCCTTAATGTAATTTCCCCCATACTCCGCAGTCTATTGGTGCAACTGCCCTCCAATACTGCGGAGTTGTCATGCTGATCAAGATCCCCAAGTCGTCCGACTGCCGTGAATCGGACGTCACGCCCGAATCCTTCTATCTTTCCCGTCGCCAGGTACTCGGTGCATCCATGGCCGGGCTGGCCGTAAGCAGCCTGCCACGCTGGGCGAGTGCTGCCGACGCCGCACGTTATGCCGAGGTCGAGCCCGGCAAGGCGCCATCGTGGTTTACCGAGAAACTGCCGTCTATCCAATGGGGGGCGGTGACCGTCAAGAACGAAACCATCACCCCGTTCAAGGATGCAACCCACTACAACAACTTCTACGAGTTCGGCACCGACAAGGGTGACCCGGCCGCCAATGCCGGTTCCTTGAAAACCGAACCCTGGAGCGTGGTAGTGGATGGCGAGGTCGGCAAGCCGGGGCGCTATGCGTTGGAAGACTTCATGAAGCCCTATCAACTGGAGGAGCGGATCTATCGATTGCGCTGTGTCGAGGCGTGGTCAATGGTCATCCCGTGGATTGGCTTTCCCATCTCTGCGTTGCTCAAGCAGGTCGAGCCTACTTCCAAGGCTAAATACATCCGTTTCGAAACCTTGCAGGACCCTAAGGTGATGCCGGGGCAGCGTTCCGGTTTTGCCCTGATCGACTGGCCTTATGTGGAAGGGCTGCGACTGGACGAGGCGATGAATCCTCTGGCCATCCTGGCAGTCGGGATGTATGGCCGCGAACTGCCCAATCAGAATGGTGCGCCTCTGCGGTTGGTGGTGCCGTGGAAGTACGGCTTCAAGAGTGTGAAGTCGATCGTGCGCATCAGCCTGGTGAGCGAGCAGCCGAAGACCACCTGGCAGAGCATTGCGGCCGATGAGTACGGCTTCTATGCCAACGTCAACCCGACGGTCGACCATCCGCGCTGGACCCAGGCCCATGAGCGTCGGTTGCCGAGCGGGCTGTTCAGTCCCAATGTTCGCGATACCTTGATGTTCAATGGTTACCAGGACGAGGTGGCCTCCCTGTATGCAGGGATGGACTTGAGGAAGGACTACTGATGCGTTTTCCAGTGTGGCGGGTGGGTGTCTTCCTTGCGGCGGCGGTCTGGCCGTTGGCCTGGCTTTACCAGGCGTTGATGAATGCGCTGGGACCTGATCCCGGCAAGGTGCTGGTGGACAGGCTTGGGCTGGGCACGCTGATCCTCTTGTTGATCACCTTGAGCATGACTCCGCTGCAGAAGCTGACCGGCTGGGCGGGGTGGATGGCGGTCAGGCGTCAGTTGGGGTTGTGGTGTTTCACTTATGTCGT
>NZ_CP144758.1:790000-5295000 GCF_036689585.1 Pseudomonas sp. WP18 | reverse complement strand
CTTGATTCATTGAAGAAGACGATTAGAAGCAGCTTTAAGCTCCAAGCTGATAGCGCACGCTAACAGTTACAAGCTCGAAATTGGGTCTGTAGCTCAGTTGGTTAGAGCGCACCCCTGATAAGGGTGAGGTCGGCAGTTCGAATCTGCCCAGACCCACCAATTTTGTGTGGGAAACGCCTGTAGAAATACGGGGCCATAGCTCAGCTGGGAGAGCGCCTGCCTTGCACGCAGGAGGTCAGCGGTTCGATCCCGCTTGGCTCCACCACTACTGCTTCTGAGACTGAAAGCTTAGAAATGAGCATTCCATCGACGTGATGGTGAATGTTGATTTCTGGTCTTTTGACTGGATCGTTCTTTAAAAATTTGGGTATGTGATAGAAAGATAGACTGAACGTTACTTTCACTGGTAACGGATCAGGCTAAGGTAAAATTTGTGAGCGTTCTTAATTGAACATGCAAATTTTCGGCGAATGTCGTCTTCACAGTATAACCAGATTGCTTGGGGTTATATGGTCAAGTGAAGAAGCGCATACGGTGGATGCCTTGGCAGTCAGAGGCGATGAAAGACGTGGTAGCCTGCGAAAAGCTTCGGGGAGTCGGCAAACAGACTGTGATCCGGAGATGTCTGAATGGGGGAACCCAGCCATCATAAGATGGTTATCTTGCACTGAATACATAGGTGCAAGAGGCGAACCAGGGGAACTGAAACATCTAAGTACCCTGAGGAAAAGAAATCAACCGAGATTCCCTTAGTAGTGGCGAGCGAACGGGGACTAGCCCTTAAGCTTCTTTGATTTTAGCGGAACGCTCTGGAAAGTGCGGCCATAGTGGGTGATAGCCCTGTACGCGAAAGGATCTTAGAAGTGAAATCGAGTAGGACGGAGCACGAGAAACTTTGTCTGAATATGGGGGGACCATCCTCCAAGGCTAAATACTACTGACTGACCGATAGTGAACTAGTACCGTGAGGGAAAGGCGAAAAGAACCCCGGAGAGGGGAGTGAAATAGATCCTGAAACCGTATGCGTACAAGCAGTGGGAGCAGACTTTGTTCTGTGACTGCGTACCTTTTGTATAATGGGTCAGCGACTTATTTTCAGTGGCGAGCTTAACCGAATAGGGGAGGCGTAGCGAAAGCGAGTCTTAATAGGGCGTCTAGTCGCTGGGAATAGACCCGAAACCGGGCGATCTATCCATGGGCAGGTTGAAGGTTAGGTAACACTGACTGGAGGACCGAACCGACTACCGTTGAAAAGTTAGCGGATGACCTGTGGATCGGAGTGAAAGGCTAATCAAGCTCGGAGATAGCTGGTTCTCCTCGAAAGCTATTTAGGTAGCGCCTCATGTATCACTGTAGGGGGTAGAGCACTGTTTCGGCTAGGGGGTCATCCCGACTTACCAAACCGATGCAAACTCCGAATACCTACAAGTGCCGAGCATGGGAGACACACGGCGGGTGCTAACGTCCGTCGTGAAAAGGGAAACAACCCAGACCGTCAGCTAAGGTCCCAAAGTTATGGTTAAGTGGGAAACGATGTGGGAAGGCTTAGACAGCTAGGAGGTTGGCTTAGAAGCAGCCACCCTTTAAAGAAAGCGTAATAGCTCACTAGTCGAGTCGGCCTGCGCGGAAGATGTAACGGGGCTCAAACCATACACCGAAGCTACGGGTATCACGTAAGTGATGCGGTAGAGGAGCGTTCTGTAAGCCTGTGAAGGTGAGTTGAGAAGCTTGCTGGAGGTATCAGAAGTGCGAATGCTGACATGAGTAACGACAATGGGTGTGAAAAACACCCACGCCGAAAGACCAAGGTTTCCTGCGCAACGTTAATCGACGCAGGGTTAGTCGGTCCCTAAGGCGAGGCTGAAAAGCGTAGTCGATGGAAAACAGGTTAATATTCCTGTACTTCTGGTTATTGCGATGGAGGGACGGAGAAGGCTAGGCCAGCTTGGCGTTGGTTGTCCAAGTTTAAGGTGGTAGGCTGAAATCTTAGGTAAATCCGGGGTTTCAAGGCCGAGAGCTGATGACGAGTTACCCTTTGGGTGACGAAGTGGTTGATGCCATGCTTCCAAGAAAAGCTTCTAAGCTTCAGGTAACCAGGAACCGTACCCCAAACCGACACAGGTGGTTGGGTAGAGAATACCAAGGCGCTTGAGAGAACTCGGGTGAAGGAACTAGGCAAAATGGCACCGTAACTTCGGGAGAAGGTGCGCCGGTGAGGGTGAAGCACTTGCTGCGTAAGCCCACGCCGGTCGAAGATACCAGGCCGCTGCGACTGTTTATTAAAAACACAGCACTCTGCAAACACGAAAGTGGACGTATAGGGTGTGACGCCTGCCCGGTGCCGGAAGGTTAATTGATGGGGTTAGCTAACGCGAAGCTCTTGATCGAAGCCCCGGTAAACGGCGGCCGTAACTATAACGGTCCTAAGGTAGCGAAATTCCTTGTCGGGTAAGTTCCGACCTGCACGAATGGCGTAACGATGGCGGCGCTGTCTCCACCCGAGACTCAGTGAAATTGAAATCGCTGTGAAGATGCAGTGTATCCGCGGCTAGACGGAAAGACCCCGTGAACCTTTACTATAGCTTTGCACTGGACTTTGAATTTGCTTGTGTAGGATAGGTGGGAGGCTTTGAAGCGTGGACGCCAGTCTGCGTGGAGCCATCCTTGAAATACCACCCTGGCAACTTTGAGGTTCTAACTCAGGTCCGTTATCCGGATCGAGGACAGTGTATGGTGGGTAGTTTGACTGGGGCGGTCTCCTCCTAAAGAGTAACGGAGGAGTACGAAGGTGCGCTCAGACCGGTCGGAAATCGGTCGTAGAGTATAAAGGCAAAAGCGCGCTTGACTGCGAGACAGACACGTCGAGCAGGTACGAAAGTAGGTCTTAGTGATCCGGTGGTTCTGTATGGAAGGGCCATCGCTCAACGGATAAAAGGTACTCCGGGGATAACAGGCTGATACCGCCCAAGAGTTCATATCGACGGCGGTGTTTGGCACCTCGATGTCGGCTCATCACATCCTGGGGCTGAAGCCGGTCCCAAGGGTATGGCTGTTCGCCATTTAAAGTGGTACGCGAGCTGGGTTTAGAACGTCGTGAGACAGTTCGGTCCCTATCTGCCGTGGACGTTTGAGATTTGAGAGGGGCTGCTCCTAGTACGAGAGGACCGGAGTGGACGAACCTCTGGTGTTCCGGTTGTCACGCCAGTGGCATTGCCGGGTAGCTATGTTCGGAAAAGATAACCGCTGAAAGCATCTAAGCGGGAAACTTGCCTCAAGATGAGATCTCACTGGAGCCTTGAGCTCCCTGAAGGGCCGTCGAAGACTACGACGTTGATAGGCAGGGTGTGTAAGCGCTGTGAGGCGTTGAGCTAACCTGTACTAATTGCCCGTGAGGCTTGACCATATAACACCCAAGCAATTTGCGCTTAGAAAGCCAGATTGCGGTGTGGTGAAGACGAAACGAACCGAAAGTTTGCGGCTCACACCTGATCACATACCCGATTTGCTGGAACGCTGAAAAGCGCGCTGGCTCAAGAATTTCTTGACGACCATAGAGCATTGGAACCACCTGATCCCATCCCGAACTCAGAAGTGAAACGATGCATCGCCGATGGTAGTGTGGGGTTTCCCCATGTGAGAGTAGGTCATCGTCAAGATTAAATTCCGAAACCCCAATTGCGAAAGCAGTTGGGGTTTTGTTTTGTCCGCCATAAAACACCAGTGGAAGCTCGTGATAAATTTGCACGGTTATTTACCAGCGAGGGCACTAGAATAGCCCTTCCTTAGCTGAGCCAGAGCGCTTTATGCCCGATCCGTCAGACACCAAGAGATTGTCAGATCTACCCCTGAACGATCTGGTGGCATGCCATGAATGCGACCTGTTGATGCGCAAGCCTCGGCTGGCCCATGGCGAAAAAGCCGAGTGTCCCCGTTGCGGATATGAGCTTTACGCACACCGGCACAATGTCGTCGAACGCAGTCTTGCCCTGGTTATCGCCGCGCTGCTGTTGTACGTGCCGGCCAACTTCCTACCCATCATGCAGCTCAACCTGCTCGGGCAGTCCTCCCAGGACACCGTCTGGAGCGGTGTAGTCGGCCTGTTCGATACGGGCATGCAGGGCATATCGGTGGTGGTGTTCCTGTGCAGCATGGGCATTCCGCTCCTCAAACTGCTTTGTCAATTGCTTGTGTTGTTGACCATTCGCCTGAATATCGGGCGTAGCTATGGGCTGTTGCTGTATCGCATTTATCACCATCTGCGCGACTGGGGGATGCTCGAGGTCTATCTCATGGGCGTGCTGGTGGCCATCGTCAAGCTGGCGGACATGGCGGCCATCACCGTAGGGCTCGGCCTGGTGTGCTTTATCAGTTTGTTGCTGGTCCAGGTCTGGTTGGAAGTGGCGATGTCACCGCATCAGATCTGGCAAGCGTTATCAGGAGAGGATGACCATGCGGGCGATTGATGCAGGCATTCTGATCTGTACGGAATGCCATGAGTTGAATCGACAGGACCCCGAGACCGACAAGCAAACCTGCACCCGTTGCGGCGCACGGGTTCATCCCCGTCGTCCGGACAGCATGATGCGGACCTGGGCGTTGTTGATCACTGCCGCGATTCTTTATATTCCGGCCAACCTGCTGCCGATCATGACCATCAACTCGCTGGGCCAGGGTGCCCCGAGCACGATCATGGCCGGCGTTATCGAGCTGGTGCAGCACGGCATGATCCCCATCGCCGCAGTGGTGTTCATCGCCAGTATCGTTGTGCCCACGTTCAAGTTGGTGGGGATTGCCCTGTTGCTGTTTTCCGTACAACGGCACCAGCCGATGTCGGCGCGCCAGCGCATCCTCATGTACCGTTTCATCGAGTTCATCGGCCGCTGGTCGATGCTGGATATCTTTGTGATCGCCATCCTGGTGGCGGTGGTGAATTTCGGTCGCCTTGCCAGTGTCGAAGCCGGGCTGGGGGCCATCGCTTTTGCCAGCGTAGTGATTTTGACAATGATTGCCGCAGTAACCTTCGATCCCCGACTGATCTGGGATAACACGGAGTCGGATAACGACCATGACTGATTTGCCTACCGCAAAAACCCGACCGGCTTCGAACTGGTCGGCCATCTGGATCCTGCCGTTGATTGCCCTGATCATCGGCGGCTGGCTCGGCTGGCGGGCCTACAACGACACCGGGATCGAGATCAACGTACGCTTCGAAAGCGGCGAAGGCATCCAGGCCAACAAGACCGAAATCGTCTACAAGGGCATGTCGGTGGGCAAGGTGAAGACCCTGACGCTGGACGATGAAGGCAGCTCCAAAGGCGTGATCGCCACCGTTGAGATGAACAAGGACGTCGAGCAATACCTGAAGACCGGAACGCGTTTCTGGCTGGTCAAGCCGAGCGTCAGCCTGGCCGGTATCACCGGCCTGGAAACCCTGGTGTCGGGCAACTACGTGGCGATCAGCCCGGGTGAAGGGGAGTCGACCCGCAAGTTCAAGGCCTTGGCGGAGGAACCGCCGCTGTCGGATTCCAAGCCGGGGTTGCACTTGACCATCAAGGCCGACCGACTGGGTTCGCTGAACCGCGGCAGTCCGGTGTTCTACAAACAGATCCAGGTCGGCCAGGTGAAAAGCTACCTGCTGTCCGAGGATCAGAGCACCGTCGAGATCAAGGTGTTCATCGAGCCGACCTATGCCAGCCTGGTGCGCAAGCACACGCGTTTCTGGAACGCCAGCGGCATCAGCATCGACGCCAACCTGTCGGGCGTAAAGGTGCGTAGTGAGTCCCTGGCGAGCATCGTGGCCGGTGGTATTGCATTCGCCACGCCCGAAGGCCGCAAGGACAGTCCGCCGACAGACCCGAGCCTGCCGTTCAGGCTCTACGAAGACTTTGACGCCGCTGCCGCGGGCATCCGCGTGAAGGTCAAGCTCAGCGACTTCGAAGGCTTGCAGGCCGGCCGTACGCCGGTAATGTACAAAGGCATCCAGGTCGGCAGCCTGAAGAACCTCAAGGTCGATCCGGACCTGTCCAGCGCCACGGCCGAGTTGACCATGGATCCGCTGGCTGAAGATTACCTGGTCACCGGCACCCAGTTCTGGGTGGTCAAGCCATCGATCTCCCTGGCGGGGATCACCGGCCTGGAAGCGTTGGTCAAGGGTAACTACATTGCCGTGCGCCCCGGGGACAAGGGGGGCGCCCCGCAGCGTGAGTTCGAGGCGCGGGCCAAGGCGCCGCCGCTGGACCTGCGTTCACCCGGGCTGCACCTGGTCCTGCTCACCGAGAACCTGGGATCGCTGGAGGTCGGCAGCCCGATCCTCTACAAACAGGTCAAGGTCGGTTCGGTGCAGAGCTACCAGTTCTCACGCAAGAAAAAGCAGTTGATCATCGGTGTGCACATCGAGAAGGAATACGAAGGACTGGTCAACGGCTCGACACGTTTCTGGAACGCCAGTGGCATCACCCTCACGGGCGGCTTGACGGGCGGTATCCAGGTCAAGAGCGAGTCCCTGCAAAGCCTGATGGCCGGCGGGATTTCCTTTGAGACTCCGGAGCCGAATGTGCCGCTGAAACGGCGGATCCCACGCTTCCGCCTGTTCGAAGACCGTGAAGCGGCACAACAGCGAGGCACCCTGGTGACGATCAAGGTCGATCGCGCCGATGGTTTGCGCAGCGGCACGCCGATCCGTTTCAAAGGGTTGGATGTGGGCAAGATCGAAACGGTGGATCTGAGCGCCGATATGCAATCGGTGCTGCTCAGCGCGCGGATCACCGAAGTGCCGGAGCGCATCGCCCGGGTCGGTTCGCAGTTCTGGGTGGTCAAGCCCGAGTTGGGCTTGATGAAGACCTCCAACCTGGAGACCTTGGTAAGCGGCCAGTACATCGAGGTGCAACCTTCGGCGAAGAACCTGGGGCCACAGAAGAACTTCGTGGCCCTTGCCAATCCACCGGAAACGGCCGTGCCAGAAGCCGGCCTGAGCCTGGTATTGAGTGCGGCTCGCCGTGGCTCGTTGAAGATCGGCGTGCCGGTGACCTACCGCGAAATCACGGTGGGCAAGGTCACGGGATATGAATTGGGCCAGACCGCGGATCGGGTATTGATCCATATCCTGATCGAACCCAAGTACGCGCCATTGGTGCGCAGCGGCACGCGATTCTGGAACAGCAGTGGCTTTGGCCTGGACTTCGGTTTGTTCAAAGGCGCAACGGTGCGCACCGAATCGCTGGAGACACTGCTCCAAGGCGGCATCGCCTTCGCCACGCCGGATGGCGAGCGGATGGGCAGCCCGGCACGACCGGAGCAGACCTTCGCGCTGTTCGATAAATTCGAAGATGAATGGCTGACCTGGGCACCCAAGATCAAGATCGATAAGTAGGGATTCGCGAGCAGGCTCGCTCCCTCAAGGGATCACCCGCTCGCCAAGGGGCCTGAACAAAAACACCGAGCAATAAAAAAGGCCGCGATCCATGGATCGCGGCCTTTTTCATGCCCGGCGATTCACCTCACACCGGGTCCAGCTCCGGCTCGTCGGCCTGTGCGTTCACCGTGGCTTTGACCGCATCGCGGCGACGGATGTACTTCCAGTCCGCCTCGTCGATGTAGATCCCGCTCGGGCCGCTGCCACCTTCCAGATCGATGGCGACACTGGCGCAGACCTGCGGCTTCACGCTCGCCAGGATCGGCACGAAGCCCAGTTGCAGGCTGGTTTCCAGCAATGCGGCCTGGTTCTTCTCGTCGATGTCCGCCGCTTCGTCCAGGTAGTACGGCAAGCGCACGCGACCGGCCTGTTCACGGTCCATCAGGTGCAGCAACAGGTACATGTTGGTCAGCGCCTTGATGGTCATGGTGGTGCCGTTGGACGCCGCACCGTCGATGTCGGTGTGGATGACGGGCTGGCCATTGACCTTGGTGATCTCGAAGGCCAGTTCGAACAGGTCCTTGAGGCCGAGTTGGTTGTGGTTCGCCGCCACCAGGCGCGCCAGGTATTCCTTGGCCTCTTCGTTCTTGTTGTCCTGTTCCGCGCTCTGGCTGAGGTCGAACACCGACAGGGTTTCGCCTTCCTCGTACTGGCCGGCGCTGTGGATGATCTGGTCGATGTGCTTGAGGGCTTCCTTGTTCGGCGCCAGGACGATACGGAAGCTCTGCAGGTTGGACACCTGGCGCTTGTTGATCTCGCGGTTGAACAGGGCCAGTTGGTGTTCGAGGCTGTCGTAGTCGCTGCGAATGTTGCGCAGGGTCCGGGCGATGTCGGTCACCGCCGCGCGCCGTGCCTTGCCCAGGGTCAGGGCTTCGTCGGTACGGTGGGCATAGGCGTTGATCAGCAGTTGCAGGCGCCGCTCCATGTCGTCTTCGCTGTCGAACTTGGCGACACCCTTGAGGCGTACCTGGGCGTACAGCGCTTCGATCTGGCCATCGACCCGCAGCAGGCCTTGCCAGCTGTCCTGGTAGTCATTGAGCAGCGGCAACAGGTTGTCCATGGAGTCGTCGACCGGGTCCATGAACGGCGTGCCGAACGGCAGGTCCGCCGGCAGCAACTGGCGGCGACGCAGGGCGTCGTCGAGAGTGCGCTGCTTGGCTTCCATGTCGGCGATCTGGCGGCCCACCAATTGCAGCTTGGCGGAGAGTTGCTGGACACGTTCGGTGAAGGCATCGCTGGAACGCTTGAGCTCGTCCTGGGCGGCTTCCATCTGCGCCAGTTGTTCCAGTTTCTCGCCTTCCTCGGCGCTCAGTGTCTGGGTGCGACGGAAGTCTTCCAGGGCTTTCTGCGCGTCCAGGACCTGCTGGTACAGCGCTTCGGTCTGGGTCTTGCTTGCCGCACGGTCGGCCGCGACGGCCTGCTGTGTCTTGAGCTGCTTGAGTTCTTTTTCCAGGCGTTCCTTCTGGTCGCGCAACGCGGCACGGTCGGCCAGTGCCTGCAAGGCGGGAGGTTCGATGTGAGACAGGTCGATGGCCAGGCCCGGTACTTCGAAGCGCTCACCCTTGAAGCCGTCGAGGATCAGTTCCAGGGATTTGACCCATTGGCCGTCCTCGTCCAGCGCGATGCCGTGTTCGCCCAGTGGCAGGCTGAACAGGGCGCTGTTGAACAGGCGCATCAGGCGTTCGACGTCCTGCTGGGAGAACTCCTCGCGCAGGCGCGCATAGCTGTTGTTGTCGGCGTGATCGAGTTGCTGCTTGACTGACTTCAGGCGCTTTTCCAGGTCCCGCAGACGCTCGTCCAGGTCCTCGGCGCTGAACTGCCGGGACTGGGCCAGGGCGCCGGCCAGTTCGTCGTGGGCGTCCTTGGCGGCGAGCAACTGCTGCTCCAGGAGCTTGACGTCATCGACCAGGGCAAACCGATGCTTGAGCACCGAGAGTTCGCCGAGCCAGCGCTGGATGCCGGTTATTTCCCGCTCCAGGCGCATCAGTTCCTGGGTGCCGCCGCGCTGGTCGTTTTGCAGCGCGTCCTGCTCGTTACGGTAGTGTTCGGCCTGGAGGGTCAACTCTTCCTTGCGCGCACTGGCGTAGTCCGACCAGGTGCCGAGCAGCGAGTCGAGCAGCGGCGACAGGCGATGCAGTTTGCCGCGCAGGATGTCGCGTTGCTTCACGCCATTGGCCAGGGCTTCCACCAATGGGCCGGCGGCCACCAGGGAGTTGTAGTCCTGCTCCATGCGTCGTACGTCACGGAACGCTTCTTCGCACGCGGCAATGTAGTCCACGCTGCCGGAGCGCAGGCTGTGTTCGAACGCGTCGAGGAACAGCTGCTTGAGCTTGGCCGCGGTGATTTCGCGCATGTGCAGCAGGTTGATGAACAGTGCGCGGAAGGTCTTGAGGCTCTGCTCGCTGGTGGAGCGCAGCGGGATCAGCGTCAGGTCCAGGGGAATCGAGGTGTGGCCACCCACCAGCAGGCGCCGCAGCTCATCCGGCTTGAGTTCATAGGCTTTCAGGCCTTCGCGCTCAAGGTTGGTGAACAGCTCCTTCTGGCGCAGGCAGGTGTCATCTTTCTGGTAGTGAGCCAGGTCCAGCTTGCCGGCGTAGGCAAAGAACTGGTGGCCGAAACCGCCGCCAGGGCCGCGACCGACCACGCCGATGACGTGCGGGCCATGGGGCAGGGCGACTTCCACGAGGATGTAGCTGGTGTCCGAGGCAAAGTAGAAACGCCGGGATTGTTCCAGGCTGTACTTGCCGAAGCTCATGTCCGACATGCGCGCCAGGATCGGGAACTGCAAGGCGTTGATCGAGGCGGATTTACCGAGGTTGTTCGCGCCATACACCGACAGCGGTTCTTCCAGCGGAAACAGGCCGAGGCTGTAGCCGGCGGTGTTCAAAAGGGCGAAGCGGCGGATGCCGTAGCGTTCCTGGCTCATGCGTCGGTCTCCTGTTCTTCGGCAATGGCGCGGGCCAGTGCATCTTCTTCGCTCTCGTCTTCAAAAGGGGCCAGGTCGAGCGGGTCGTCGGTCTGCAGCAGTTTCTCGTCGCTGTCTTCGTCGATCAGCACCGGCGCCGGCAACGGCAGCACGCTGTGCACGCTGGCGGCCAGGTCACGGTCCTGCTGGACCGACAGGCAGACGTCGAGGAAGCGGTGCATCGGCGGCAAGAAGCGGTACACGCCGTTGTCTTCGCTGGCAAAACCCAGCTGGGTCATGCGGCGCATGATTTTTTCTTCCAGTTCTTCCTGGGTCTGGACTTCGGCCTGGATGAACAGGTCGCGGTACTTTTCCAGCAACGAAGGCAGCTCATCGCGGCCCAGGCTGCCGCCATCGAGCACGGCGATCGGGTCGCGGCCCTGGTCGGCCAGGTGTTCGACCAGGATGAACGTGAACAGGGCCAGGCGCTGGGCGGTCTTGTTCACCGCCGCGGCAGCCAGGTCCGGCACGAAGTAATAAAAGCCGCGGGTGTCGCACACCAGTTCGAAGCCCAAGGCCTTGAACAAGGTGCGGTACTGGTCCTGGAAGTTGGACAGTTGGGCGTACAACTCCGGGTCGCGCCGGCTGACGTGGTAGCCCTTGAACAGCTCGCGGAAGATCGGCGCCAGCTGGGACAGTTCGGATAGATCAAGATGCATGGGGGATGCTCGCAGAATCTTCGGCAGCGTTGTCGCGGGCCGAGAGCAGGGCGAAGGAGCGCAGGCTGACCTGATGCTCGTGAGTGTAGTATTCGCGGCGTTCCAGACGCTCGCGCTTGAAACGTTTTTCCCGCGACAGGCGCGAGAACCAGTACAGCAATTCGTCGGTGGCGCTGTCCGGTTCCTGCTCCAGCAGCCAGGTCATCAGGTCCGGCATCGGCAGCGCCTCTTCGCAGCGCTCGACCATCTCGCGTGCGGTGCGCGGCGCGCGTGGGGCGTCGCCACCCTTGTGGGTCTTGTGGGACTTGGGGAAGCGCGCCGGTTTCGGCTCGAAGCGGGCCAGGGCGTAGACATAGGCTTCCACCTGGCTGGCACTGCCGAGGAAGGTACTTTGCGGCCGGGTGAACAGCGGCATGGCCGCCTGGGGCACGGCATCGAGGCCTTTGCGGCGAATGGCGGCCAGGGCCAGCGCGGCGCCACGGGTCACGGCGTTGTGACGGCGGGCTTCTTCGCGCAGCGGCAGCAACAGTTCACGGGCATGACGCAGGGTCAACTGGGCGCTGGTCTGCATCTCGAGGATACGGGCGTGGGTGCGCAGCAGCATGTCGTCGTCCACCAGGTGGCCGAGGCGCTGTTGTTCGGTGAGCATGCGCAACAGAACGTTCTCGACCTTGCGCACGCCCTGCTCGAAGGCACCGTCGGCGTTCACCAGTTGGATCATCGGCTCGACGTACTCGTCCCAGGTCGCCAGGACTTCGGCATAACGCTGGCGCAGCGGGATCTGCCGGTCGCTGGTCTTGGCGCGTTCGGCCACGGCCACCAGGGCCTGTTCGTCATTGGCGAGTTTCTTCAGGACGTCGCGCACGCGCATGTCCAGCAGCCGCAGTTGGCGGGCGAGGTCATTGCCGTCGCGCACGTCGAAGGCGTCCTGGATATAGCCGGCCAGGCGTTCGAGGTGGCGCAGGTAGGCTTCGATCTCCAGGCACAGGCCCAGGCGGTGTTCACGACGCAGGTAGGCGAGGAAATCGTGGATCTGGGCGTTCAGTTCGAAGCGGTTCGGGCTTTTTGCCACCGGCACCAGGATGTCCAGGCGGATCCACACGTCCAGCAGGTTGGTGATGTCCTGAGGCGTGCTGTCCAGTTGTTGGGCGGCCAGTTGTGAACGCAGTTCGTTGAGGCTCAGGGTGCCCTGGTCGAAGTGCTCGCACAAAGGTTCCAGCAATGCCCAGTGTTCAGCGAGGGCGCGCAAGACGCGCTTGGGTTCGATCATCGCAATGGCCGTCGGGTTGGCAATTAAAAGCGGCGATTGTACTGCATCGGGCCGGTTGCGATTCACCCCTGAGACGGACTGTCGTGCGGATCGCCCAACTATTGGCTCAACAGGGAAGCGATCCGCGTCGAAGGGCGGTAGAATCCCTCCCACTTTCCGTTATCCACAAGTGGCCGACCCTTGCTTATCGAGTCTCGTCGCCGCGCCTATCTGACCGCCATGCAGGTGGTCAGTTGGCTGCCGCGTACCGAATTGCCCTTCGCCGCCCCGTCGCGGCCCGAGCTGCTGGACACGCCCGAGCCGCTGGACGTTGCGCCGGTGCCGGCGATGCCGGTGGCCCGGGCGCCCGCCGAACCGTCGGTGCCGATGCCCGAGCGGCCTAAACCCGAACGGCCGAAAATCGAAGTGCCGCGTCCGAGCCTGGCCTCGACTCGTACCAACGCCAAGCCGATGGAAGAGGCCGAAGAGGCCGCGGCCCCGGTCAAGGCCCCTCCGGTCGCGCCACCGCGGTTCGCCTTGCAACTGCTGCGCGCGGGACGTTGCCTGCTGCTGGTGGAGTTGCCCACCGGCGAGCCGTTCCAGAGCCGAGACCCGGCCTACCTGCTGCTCAAGGACATGCTGCGCGCCGCCGGCCTGCCGGACAGCCCGCAGATCATCGGCGAGCCGGTGCGCTGGCCGCTGTTGTCCCGTGGGGCACTGGACCAGGGGCCGGAGGCGGCGCGGGATTTCGTCCAGGGATTTGTCTCGGCCCGGCTCGAGGACGAGCCCTGCGTGTGCCTGTGGCTGATCGGCCTGCCGGCGGTGAAGTTCGCCGGCGAGGCAGACGCGCAGGCATTCAATCGCGAACTGCAGGTCGAAGGCCTGGGCTCGGCCTGGGCGTTGCCCGGGCTGGAACTGTTAATGGAAACGCCACAGCGCAAGGCTGACGTCTGGCAAGCCATGCGCCGGCTGATGGCGCGTTGGAAAGAATCGAATGAGTGACGCTGTATCGTTCCGCCCGATGACCGAGGCGGACCTCGACGCTGTGCTGAAAGTCGAATACGCCGCCTACAGCCACCCCTGGACCCGGGGCATCTTTCTCGACGGGCTGGGCAAGTACCAGATCTGGCTGATGTTCGAAGGCCAGCAGCAGGTGGGTCATGGCGTGGTCCAGATCATCCTGGATGAGGCGCACCTGCTCAACATCACCGTCAAGCCGGAAAACCAGGGCCGCGGCCTGGGCTTGCGCCTGCTGGAACACCTCATGTCCATCGCCTACAAGGCCGAGGCCCGGGAGTGCTTCCTGGAAGTGCGCGACAGCAACCGCACGGCGTTTCGGCTGTATGAGCGCTACGGTTTCAACGAAATCGGCCGGCGCCGCGATTACTACCCGGCGGTGGGCGGGCGTGAAGACGCAGTGGTCATGGCGTGCACGTTGGTGGATTGATGGTCCAACGGGCATGACGCATGCCCTTGTGGGAGCGGGCTTGCTCGCGAATGCGGTGTGTCAGCCGAAAGACTCGTTAACTGACACACCGCATTCGCGAGCAAGCCCGCTCCCACATGAGAGGTCTAGCGCTTACCATCCAGCGGATCGATGTCGGCCATTTCGGCCTCGTCCAGGCCATCGCCGCCACCGATGTCATCCTCATCCACCACGCTCAGGTCCCAATCCGCCTGGCCATCGTCGCCCGCTTCGAGGGCATCCCGGGCGCCGTCTTCGCGAATCAGGGTCTCGGGGCTCAGGTCGTCGTCGGTCGGCTGGTGATCATCCGTCGAGGCGCCGGTCAGGCCCGCTTCGCGCACCCGCTCACGGGGCATCAGGTGTTCGCGCTCGTTTTCCGGCAGCTCGTCGCCGATCTTCGCGCTGGGCTGTTCGTCGTCGAATGCCAGCTCGTGCATCGAGCCCATGCGGTCTTCGTTGTCGTCGATCGGTTCCGGCTGCGCTGCGTCGAAGGGACGTCGTGAATCATTCATGGCAATTCCTCATACTGTGTTACTGGGTGGACCCGCCGCGGTGCCGAGAATTCCAACGGCGTCACCGAAGTGACCTCTACAGCCCGTCGGCTGTCAAAGTTGCGCACTATTCTCGAGGGCAAGAAGCATGAACGAATTACAAGATCTGATTGATAACAACGCGCGCTGGGCCGATGCGATCAAGCAGGAGGATCCTGACTTCTTCGCCAAGCTGGCTCGTCAGCAGACCCCGGAGTACCTGTGGATCGGCTGTTCCGACGCGCGGGTGCCCGCCAACGAAATCGTCGGCATGTTGCCGGGCGACCTGTTCGTTCACCGCAACGTGGCCAACGTGGTGTTGCACACCGACCTCAATTGCCTGTCGGTGATCCAGTACGCGGTGGACGTGCTGAAGGTCAAGCACATCCTGGTGACCGGCCACTACGGCTGTGGTGGCGTGCGGGCCTCGATGCAGGACCGCCAGTTGGGCCTGATCGACGGTTGGCTGCGCTCGATCCGCGACCTGTACTACGAGCACCGTGAGACGCTGGCCCAATTGCCAACCGAAGAGGAGCGCGTGGATCGCCTGTGCGAGCTCAACGTGATCCAGCAGGTGGCCAACGTCGGCCATACCAGCATTGTCCAGAACGCCTGGCATCGCGGGCAGAAGCTGTCGATCCACGGTTGCATCTACGGCATCAAGGATGGGCGCTGGAAAAGCCTGGACACCACCATCAGTGGTTTCGAGCAGTTGCCGCCGCAGTATCGGTTGCGTCCCGTCGGCGCGCCGTGACCTCGGCGGGTCAATCGCGATGACACCGATGGCGCCAGTGCTGTAGGAACTCCATCCCCTGCTCGTTGGGCGGTTCGTCATAACCTGTGATCCAACCGTGACAGTTGGACGAACCGCACCGACAGGCAAACTGGCGATACAGCTTCTGTTCGGTGCTGGCGCGGTCGGTGGTCAGGCTGTCGCCCCTGACGATGCGGGTCAGGGCCCACAGCCACAATTCGCTCATGTCGAGAAAGACGTTCGGATTGCAGGAATGCTCCAACAGGCCGGCGAAGTGCGGGTCGTACATGTGCACGTCCGGCAATATCTGCAGTGTATGCGGGCCTCGTCGGCCCACCAGTAGCCCCGAAACCCGGCAGATGCGTTCCATGGGGGCGAAGTTTCGCTGAGTGATGACGGCGAAACCGCGTCCGTCCGCTGTCCGCAGGACTTGAAAATCCCGGGCCGAGGGATACTGCAGTCGCGTACTGAGTGCCTTTTGGGGATAGATGCAATCCCCGATCCGCGAACGGGCTTGATATGGACTGGAAGTGGTCATGACTGTCCTTGTCTGCAAGGTAAGCTTTCAGCGCCGGCGATCCTGCCAACACTCGTCGTACTCCACAGCTTCCCCCAAGTCCTGCCTGATGGCTACTGTCAACTCTGACAGGCGCGCCGAGCGCTTGCCGCTGTCAGCGCGCGCTGACAGAGGCAAAGGGCTTTGGCTTATACCGGTTCGGCAGGCAACGGCATCGGTGCCTTGAGTTGCGGAAGTTGCGTCTTGATCGCCGGCGTATCGCAGGTTTTAGCCGCTTCTTCCGGAGTCAGCTTGCGAATCGTGGTGTAGAACAGCTTGCAGGTCTTCTCCTTTTGCGTGACTTGCCAGGTCTGCGTGCACTGGTTCAACTGCGTGGTCGGGTCGGTGCCCGGCTTGCTGCCCATGCCGGCTTGCCAGCAGGCCGCGCTCAGGTCCTGGCCCATGACCTTCAGGCCCGCCGCATCGGCCTTGGCTTCATCCCCGTCGTAGTTGTCCTTGTTGGCGGCATACCAGATATAGCTCGGATGATTGGAGCCCAGCACCGGGACCGGGGTGCCGCCAGCCGGCGTGATGGTTGCCAGGCCGAGCACGTTCACGGTTTGGCCGTACTGGGTCTTGATCCAGTTCCGCACGGGAGCGCCGAAGGCCACCATGGGCAGCGAGGCGCCGCCGGCGGTCTGTGTCAACTGCTTGACCATGGTGGTCTGGTAGGCGTTGAAGTAACCGTAGAGCCCTTCCAGGGTCTGACCGGCGTTGGACGGGGCCGCGATGGGGGCGATGTCGATGATGGTCTGGTAGCCCGGCGTCTGCGCGGCGGGGATGCCGTTGTCGGTCAGCAGCGAGGCCCAGCGGTCAGTGGTGGCCGACTCGAGGTAATCCTGGGCCTGGGTCAGGGAGTAATCCGGCGGGAAGTGCAGCAGCTCGATGCTCTTGCGGTTTTCCAGGGCCATGCCCAGAGGTAGGAACAGGTACCAGTTGTAGGCCCATTTCTTCTCGCTGTTGAGTTTCGTCGCGCCGGTGTAGGCCAGGTCTCCGGCATTGAGCAGCGCCGTCAACGGCTGGCCATAGCCCTTGGGCACGCCGCTGATGTGGGCGTAAACCTTGTCCTTGTCGCGTTTGACGCTGACCTTGGCCGTGCCATAGCCGTCGCGCTGCACGCTCTGGGTCAGGTAGTGCTCGACGGTCTGCTCCAGGGTCCAGTTGCGGAAGCAGATGACGTTGCAGTTGTTGGGGTAGGCGAAGAGGCGGGTAACGCGTTCGGTGCTGCCCAGCTGTACATCGATATCGGCCGCGTGGGCGGCGGCACTGAAGGCCAGGGCGGCAAGAGAACATACGGCGAGTTTTGACATGCTCAGATCCTTTTCAGCGTGGAGACCCCTCGATAGGGTGTCTCCATACTGAAACAGACCGAGCTGAAGAAACAGTGGGCCAAGGGAAATATCAGCGTTTTTTTATGGCTTTATGGCATCACTGGCGGCAAATAAGACAACGTCGTTCCCAGCGCCCACAACAGCGCCAGCACCAGGGGCGTGTGCACCAGCAATTGCACGAACGAGAACCCGATCAGGTCCCTGGCCTTGAGCCCCAGCACGCCCAGCAGTGGCAGCATGTAGAAGGGGTTGATGAGGTTCGGCAAGGCTTCGGCCGCGTTGTAGATCTGCACCGCCCAGCCCAGGTGGTAGTTCAGGTCATTCGCCACCTGCATGACGTAGGGCGCCTCGATGATCCACTTGCCACCGCCCGAGGGAATGAAGAATCCCAGCACCGCCGAGTAGACGCCCATCAGCAAAGCGTAGGTGTCATGGGACGCGACTTGTACGAAAAAGGTCGAGATGTGGTGGGCCAGCGTCTGGGCATCAGTACCCTTGACCGTGGTCAGCAACGCCGCAATCGAGCCGTACAGCGGAAACTGGATCAGCACGCCGGTGGTGGTCGGTACCGCGCGGGCCACGGCGTCCAGAAAACTGCGGGGCCGCCAGTGCAACAGCGCGCCCAGCATCAGGAACAGGAAGTTGTAGGTATTGAGCCCGGAGATGGCGCTGATCGCCGGCTTCGTCGAAAACTCATGGAACAGCCAGCCAGCGGCCAGCAGCACCAGGGCGATGGTCAGCAGCGGGCTGTGCTCCAGCCATTCGCCGGGCCGGGTGCGAGGTTGCAACGCCGGCATGCTGAAGCTCGGATCGATGCCGCACGCGGCGGCGTCGCGGGCGCTGTTCGGCCCTGGGGCGGTGGCGTAGGCGACGATCAACGAGATCACGATCAGCGCCAGCAGCATCACCCCGGACTGCCAGAGAAAAATGGTCTGGGTGAATGGAATCACCCCGGTGATCGACAGAATCGACGGCGGCAGGCTCGCCGGGTTGGCCTGCAACTGCGCGGCCGACGACGACAGTCCCAGGGCCCACACCGCCCCCAGTCCCAGATAGGCGGCGGCACCGGCGGCGCGATAATCCATCTTCAACTCGGTACGACGGGCGAGGGCACGTACCAGCAGGCCGCCGAATACCAGCGACAGCCCCCAGTTGAGCAGCGAGGCGACCATCGAGATCAAGGCCACCCAGGCGACGGCGGAGCGTCCATTGCCCGGGATCCGCGCCAGGCGATCGATCAACCTCACGGCCGGCGGCGAGCTGGCGACCACATAGCCGCCGATGACCACGAAGGCCATCTGCATGGTGAACGGGATCAGGCTCCAGAACCCATCGCCGAAGGCCATGGCCGTCGCCGTGGGCGTGGCACCGATGAATTGCGTTGCCACGGCGACCACCAATACCGCCAGCGCGGCGAAGACCCAGGAGTCGGGGAACCAGCGCTCGGCGAAACTGGAACAGCGCAAGGCGAAGCGGGCGCTACGGCTGTCTTCGATGTCGGTGGTCACGGTCGTTACCTCGATTTTTATGATTGGTCTTGAGGGGGCTCTGGAGCGGTGAGGCTCCGACAACGGTAGAACAATCCACTGACCATGAAAGCGGGGCCGTGGTTCGCGAGCCGGCAGGAATATTCACCGCCGACCAACGGTACTCTTCAGAAAAAATTTGCCGGGCCGATGGCAAGGGAAAGGAACTGTCAACTCTCCTGCCTGGAGCATGCTCTATGTTCAACAATCGCCTGAAGCAGGAGCTGTTGGCTCTTCGCCAAGAACTGTCCAGTCTCATGCAGGTAAAGGAAAGCCTGGATCGAGAAATGCTGGCCATGACCCTGGATGTCGACGGACGCATCCAGACGGTCAATCAGAACTTTCTCGATCAAATGCAGTACCGGAGCCAGGACCTGATCGGCCGACCGGTCGAGGACCTGGTCCCGGCCTACCTGAGATCCAACGAGTTCCAGCTTCGCTTCAAGACGGCGCTGACCCGTGGCGAGCATTTTTCTGGTGCCGTACGTATTTTGCGTGGCAACGGTCAGGAAGCCTGGCTGCGTTCGATCCTGCAACCGGTACTCAATGCCGAGGGGCGGATCCGTTTTTTCTCGATGTACTCCAACGACCTGACCCGCACGATCGAGGGTTCGCGCGAGCATGAAAACCTGATCGGTGCGCTGGTGCGTTCCACGGCAGTGATCGAGTTCGACCTGGAGGGCCACGTGCTGTCGGCCAACGACCGTTTCCTCAATGCCATGGGATACAACCTGGCGCAGATCAAGGGCAAGCATCACCGCATGTTCTGTGAGCCGGAGGAATACAACAGCCCGTCTTACCAGCATTTCTGGAAGCGCCTGAACAGTGGTGAGTTCGTCGCCGGTCGCTTCAAGCGTATTGACAGCAACGGTCGCGAAGTCTGGTTGGAGGCGTCCTACAACCCGGTGCTCGACGCCAACGAGCGGTTGTACAAGGTGGTCAAGTTCGCCACCAACATCACCGATCAGGTCAACCAGGAAAAAGCCGTCGCCGAGGCCGCCAACATCGCCTACAGCACCTCGTTGCAAACCGATAACAGCGCCCAGCGCGGTACCACGGTGGTGACCCAGGCGGTGGACGTGATGCGCGACCTGGCCCGGCACATGCAAACCGCCGGCGAAGGCATCGAAGCACTCAATGAGCAGTCCCTGGTGATCGGGACCATCGTCAAGACCATCAGCGGCATCGCCGAACAGACCAACCTGCTGGCGCTCAACGCCGCGATCGAGGCGGCCCGGGCCGGCGAGCAGGGCCGTGGCTTTGCGGTCGTGGCCGATGAGGTCCGGCAGTTGGCATCGCGTACCAGCCAGGCGACGGATGAGATTGTCGGCGTGGTTCGCCAGAACCAGGACATGGCGCGCAACGCCGTGGCGCTGATGACCGACGGCCAGCACCAGGCCGAGCAAGGCCTGGCCCTGGCCGCCGAAGCGGGGTCGGTGATCGTCGAGATCCAGGACGGGGCGAAGAAGGTGGTCGATGCGGTGAGCCAGTTCGCCAACCAGCTGTCCACCTGATGTCATGAAGTTATTGTTTTTTACATATTAATTATTGTTTTGCGATAATTAGTGGCTATATTTTGGGCTCCCTTTATTGATGGAGCCCTCACATGTCATCGAATCGTCTTGCCTCTTACAGCCAGCGCATGGCCGCCATCACGCTTGTCTTCATTGTCGTGATGATGGTCGTCAACACTGGCGCCTGGCTGTTTCCCGATGTGGCCGCACGTTATGGCCTGGGTTTCGCCCTCACTGAGCGTCAGCTGTCGAGCATGTCCGAAGACGCGATGCACTTGGCCGGTTGGCAACGCCTGGGCGCCATCCTCTTGTCGAGTATCCCGTTACTGGCCCTGGCACTCGGGCTGGCCAACCTGCGCCAACTGTTCAAGCGCTACGCCCAGGGCCTGTATTTTTCCAGCGAAGCCGCGGTGTATCTGGGCAGGGCCGGGCGTGCGGTCGCGTTGTGGGTACTGCTGGATTTCCTCTGCGAGCCGTTCCTCAGCCTGCTGGTGACGATCCACGCGCCGGTCGGCCAGCGCCTGCTGACCCTCAGCGTGACCGCGCCGTCGTTTGTCGCTTTGTTTCTCGCGGCCTGTATTGCGATCATTGCCCGGATACTGTCCCAGGCCAGTGAAGTCGATTCAGAAAACCGAACCTTCGTTTGAGATCCCCATGCCTATCGTGATTCAACTTGATGTGATGCTGGCGCTGCGCAAGGTCAAATCCAAGGACCTGGCCGCCGGTATCGGCATAACGGAAGCCAACCTTTCCTTGCTCAAACAAGGAAAGGTCAAGGGCATACGCCTGGCGACCCTCGAAGCCATTTGCAGCTACCTGGACTGCCAGCCTGGCGACCTGCTGGTCTACCAACCGCCGGGCGAGGGCGATCAGTCTCCCAGCGCCTGACCCTCGCGGCGTGGATCCGCGCCGCCGGCCAACGCGGCTTTCCCTTGGGCATCACGCACCCGGACGATTGCCTGGGTGCCGCTGGTCATGTCGATTTCGCTGACCGCGTGGCCTTTGTCTTTCAGTGCCTGGATCAGCGTCGGGCTGAACTGACCCTGCTCCAGTTCGGTAGGGCCGTTGCGGCTGCCGAAGTTGGGTAGGTTGATGGCGCTTTGCGGGTCAAGGTTCCAGTCCAGCAAGCCGATCACCGACTTGGCAACGTATTCGATGATTTGCGAGCCGCCCGGTGAGCCGACGGTGGCCATCCACTCACCGCTCTGGCGATCGAAGATCAGCGTCGGAGCCATGGAGGAACGCGGACGCTTGCCAGGCTCGACGCGGTTGGCAACTTTTTGCCCGTTCTCTTCGGGAATGAACGAGAAGTCGGTCATCTGGTTGTTGAGCATGAACCCCTGGACCATCAAGTGTGAGCCGAACGCCGACTCCACCGTGGTGGTCATGGACACGGCGCCCCCCTGATCGTCCACCGCCACCACTTGGGATGTGGAGATACGCAGCGGCGAGCGGTCCGGTGCATAGGCCACCTGGATGCCCGGCGGTGTGCCCGGCTTGGCGACACCCATGCTGCGAGGGCCGATAAGGCTGGCACGGCTGGCCAGGTAGCCGGGATCCACCAGGCCTTTGACCGGTACGGGGACAAAGTCCGAGTCGGCGACATATTGCGCGCGATCGGCATAAGCCAGGCGTTCGGCCTCGGCGATCAGGTGCACCGCTTCGGGCGCGGGCTCGATGCCGGCCGGCTTATCGGTCTTGTGGGGTTTGAGGGGCGCAAGGGCCAGGCGACTGTCGCGCTGCTCCAGGGCCTGCAAGGTGCCGAGGATTTGCGCCACGGCGATCCCGCCGGAGGACGGTGGCGCCATGCCGCAGACCTGCCAGCGTTTGTAGTCGGTGCACAGGGGCGCCCGCTCCTGGGCGGTGTAGCCTTTGAGGTCGTCCAGCGACAGGCTGCCGGGGTTGGCATGGGCACGGACCTTGGCGACGATCTCTTCGGCCACGGGGCCTTGGTACAACGCGTCGGCACCTTCGTCGGCGATGCGCTTTAGCACACCGGCCAGTGCCGGATTTTTCAACAGGGTGCCAACCGCTTTCGGGCTGCCATCGGCATTCAGGAAATACTTCGCCATGTCCGGCGAGCCCGGCAAGGACGGATCGGCAGCGATCATTGAATGCAATCTCGGCGAGATCGCGAAACCCTGTTCCGCCAGGGCGATGGCCGGCTCGAACAGCGTCGCCCATTTCAGCCGGCCGTGTTTGCGATGGGCCAGTTCCAAGGCCCGTAGTACTCCCGGCGTCCCCACAGAGCGACCGCCGATCTGGGCGGCGGTAAACCCCATGGGCTTGCCGTCGGCTTGCAGGAAAAGCTTTTCCGTAGCGCCGGCCGGTGCCGTCTCGCGACCATCGTAAGTGCGCACGGCCTTGCCATCCCACAGCACGATAAACGCACCGCCGCCGATGCCCGAGGATTGCGGCTCCACCAGCGTCAGCACTGCTTGCATCGCAATCGCCGCATCGATGACCGAACCGCCGCGCCGCAGCATTTCTCGCCCGGCCTCGGCCGCCAGCGGGTTGGCCGCGGCCGCCATGTGCCGGGTGGCATGTTGGGTTTGCAGATCGGTGCGGTAGCCGGAAGCGATCTCCGGCGCGGTGGGCAATGCCGGTGTCGTCGAGGAGGACGGGGCCTTGCAGGCGACGAGGGCCAGGGCTACAGCCAGCAGCGAAACGGCTGACAGGCGTTGAAGGTTCGATGGCTGATGTGTGGGCACGTGTCGCTCCATCCGTGGGCCAGGGGTAGGGAGATCGACTGTAGCGATGCGAGGCGTGTGGCGCAAATCAGCGGCTGTCGGAGCGGGCGTGTGACGAGTGGGCTCGTGGCTGCTGCAAAAGGGCTGAGGCCAATGCTTTTCTTGAGGCATAAAAAAACGGCTTATCTTTCGATAAGCCGTTTTTAGTACTTGGTGGCTACACAGGGACTTGAACCCCGGACCCCAGCATTATGAATGCTATGCTCTAACCAACTGAGCTATGTAGCCAAGTGGCGCGCATTATTCGCCGGTAACGAAGAAGTGTCAAGCGTAAATCTGAAATATTTCTCTGCGCTTTCAACTGCTTATCCGTCCTCGCTGCAAATGCCCGTCAACCGAGTTGAAATCTCCCCGTGTTGGCACTCAAGGCCTGGCTTCCCTGGCTCAGGGTGTCTGCTGCCAGGTTCACCGCGCGGGCGCCTTCCAGGAGGCGCATCGCAGCCTGGTCGACTTGCTGGATATTGCCGCTGACCTCGTCGGCAGTGCTGGCCTGTTCATCCACGGCGGTGGCGATTTGCGCCAGGGTATCGGTGACGCTCTGCACGGCGCTGGCAATTTCCCCCAGGCGTTCGCCCAGGCCGGTGACGGCTTGCGCATCGGTCTGGGCCTGGCCACAGGCCGCTTCCATCAGGCTGACCGCTTCGTCGACCGTGGCGCGCAGGCTGTCGACGGTGGCGGCAATCTGTTGCGTGGACGACTGGGTCCGTTGCGACAGGCTGCGGACCTCGTCGGCCACCACGGCGAAACCACGGCCCTGTTCCCCGGCGCGAGCGGCCTCGATGGCGGCGTTGAGGGCCAGCAGGTTGGTTTGTTCGGCCACGCCGCGGATGGTGTCGACCACCAGCTGGATCTGTTGTCCCTGCTCGCTGACCCGGCCCAGCGCGGCGGCGGTGTCGTTCAGGCGCTGGTTGAGTTGCTGGATGCTCGTGGTGGTGCGCTGGCTGTCGCGGCTGCTGTCGGTGGCAATGCGTCGGGTTTGCTGGGCGCTGTCGGAGGCCTGCTCACAACTTTTCGCGACGCCTTGGGACGTCGCCGCCAGTTGTGTGGCCGCGGCTGCAATCTGGCTGATTTGCATCTGCTGGGCTTCGACTTCGCCCAAGGCGCCACTGGAGTGGGTGTTGAGGGTGCGCACGGCATTGCTCAACTGCAGCGTCTCGTGGTCCACCCCCAGCAGGCTGTTGCGCAACTGCACCACGGCGACGTTGAGCGCGGTGCTGATGGCCGCCAGTTCGTCGCGTCCTTGCACCGGCACTTGCAGGCTGAGATTGCCGTCACGCAGGGCTTCGGCCAGCAGGGTGATGCCGCTGGCGCTGCGCCGGATCGACGCTTGCAGGCAAACGAACAGGTAGAGCGCCGCCAACAGCAGACAGCCCAGCACCGTTGCGACCAGAGCGAACTGGCGGACGGCCGAGCCGTGGTAGTGGTCCAGCCGCGTATCCAGGGCCACCAGCGATTGCTGGCGCAGGGTCGCCAGGTCGGCCAGCAGCGTGTCCATGTGTTTCTCGAAGGCGTCCGGCTTGAGCGTGATGGAACCACCGAATACCCCGTCATCCAGCACTTTCAAGCCGGCATCCAGGTTCTTGAGGCTGCCCTGGTACTGGCCGGCCCAGGTCTGCAAATCACTGGGCAGGCGCGTTTCCAGCAACGCGCCGGTCTTGACCAGTTGGTCCCGGGCGTCGCCGATGCGGCTGCGCAGGTCTCGCAGTTGCAGGCGGCTCTGCAAGGAGAACTGACCCGATACCACCGAAGCCTGGCCGACGCTGGTCAGGCGACCGACCCGTTCGATCAGGTCCGGGGTCTGCTGGGTGGAGATCTGGGTCAACAGATAGGTTTCCAGCCAGGAGGCGAGGTTCAGGCGGTTGTCCATCACCATCTGCTCACGCAACGCTTGCAAGGAACTGAGGGCGGCGGTGAAACGATCATAGCCGTCCGGCCACCAGCCCACGGCACCGAGGCTTTTCGAATCCAGGCCGTTGAGGCTGTTGTGCAGGGCCTGGAAGCGGGCGAGGGTGTCGGCCTCGGCACCTTCGGCTTGCAAGGTGGCGCCTAGGTCATTGGCGGCCTGGACGAGGGCCGGTTGCATGGCATCGAACGCCGCCATGGCCGCCAGCGTCGCCGGGGTCGGTTGACGATTGGTTTCCGTGGCGCGCCAACGCGCCGCACGGTTGCGCTGGGCGGTGAGCAGATTGTCCAGGTTGTCCAGGGCCAGCAATTGGCGTACCCCGGCGCGCTCCCCGGAAATCAGGCTGAGCTTGTCCCGATAGTCCTGGCCGATGAGCCACAGACTGCCCATGAGTGGCAGGATGAAAAGCAGGAAAAGCAGTTGGAATTTACGGGCGAAGCCGAAACGCCCCAACAATCTGATGCCCGGTGATAGAAAAGCCTGCATGCCCATACTCCCCTGAACACCTGCGCACTGTTTTTGTGCGTTTTTACACGCGTGCTGAAACAGGTGCCCTTTTAAAAGGCCTCGAAAGTTTGTCCAAATCGGCTCTGTAGGCCAGCTCTGTAGCGAAACTTCCCATTCTCGGTCCCCTTTGTAAGGGGCCGCGTTGTAGAGCATTTACAAGGCAAGATTCAGACCATGGCGTTGGGCTATCACCCTGTTTGCAGGGCATTTCTTTCCAGAGCTGTTGCACCTCGATGGGCCACCTCATCGCACTGAAAAATGGCACCCTGGATGAGCGAGCCCGCTTCCCACGACATGACCCGCTGAACCAGCGTCGCCAACCGGTACCGTCGCCTTCGCGAGCAGGTCCACTTCCCTGTGCAATTGCGACCAAAGTACTGATTTATATAAGTCCTAAGTTGATGTTGTAGAAATAAGGCCCGTGTTAATTTGCCGCCGTGGTTATGGGTATGAATGGATTCTGCGGCCTTATTCAAAGGTGACTTGTGCTTACAGCAAAAGCAGGCGTTCACATTCTTGCCCCTGATCGCCCTTGTTCCTCGAGATAAGGCCCTCGGTTTGATTCGAATAGCGCGTCCAGCGCGCAAGCGCAAAGCTGGATTCGTGCCCCGACCTGCCACGTTGAAATGTTCCTGGATAGCTGTATTGCCGCGCTCTGCAAGGCATTCGCCTGGGCGTCGCACAAGCAGCAGCGATCGATTGTTATTTGCTACGTCGTGCACAAGTTGGAATGCCGCCGTCGTTGACGCTGGCCCTTTATAGAATCAGCAGGGGTTGATATGAAGTTCAAGTCATTGCAGGCACGTATTTGTGTCACGGCGGGCGTATGCCTGTTCATCTCGTCGATCAGTCTGGTTGTCTACGGGCTCTTTTCCGCTCGTTCCAATGAGCAGTATGTTTCTAACGAAGTGACTACGTTGATTGAAAAATCAACGATCCGGGAAATTCAGAACCTGGCCGGATCCCGGGCCAACGCCATCCAGGCCAAGTTGCAAAATGCCTTGGATGCGGCCCGCACCATGGCCAACACCTTTGCTGCCAGCAAGGCATCTCAGAGCCCGTTGGTGCTGGGGCGCGATCAGGTCAACAGCATCTTGCTCAGTGTTCTCAAGGACAACCCCGAGTTCAATGGCACCTATTCCTGCTGGGAGCCGGATGCGCTGGATGGACAGGATCTCGCGTTTCGTAATGAACGTGATGGCAACAACCCATTGACGGGACGTTTCACGCCTTACTGGACACGCAGCGCCGACGGCCATGTCGCGGTGCAACCCCTGGTGGAATACGACTCGGCAGACCGCCATCCCAACGGCGTACCGAAGGGAGGGTGGTACAGCGGCCCGCGCGACACCCTGAAGGAAAGCGTGTTGGACCCTATCCCTTACGTGGTCCAGGGCAAGAACGTCTGGCTGACCACCTTATCGGTGCCGATCGTGTCCGACGGCAAGTTCCGTGGCGTAGTGGGGGCGGACTTCGACATCGCTTTCATCCAGAAACTCAGCGAGCAGATGTCTGCCGATCTCTACGGCGGCAAGGGCTCCGTATCGATCATGAGCAACCAGGGGCTAGTGGTCGCCGACAGCCAGCGTACCGAACTGATCGGGCAGCCCATCAAAACGCTGTTGCCCGACTCTTGGGAAAAAGTGTTACGCGATATCCAGAGTGGTCGTGGTGACGGCCAGCTCAATACGCAAACGCAGAACATCGAAGTGTTGATGCCCATTGAGCTGGGGCGCACAGGCAAGCCGTGGGCGGTGCTCATCCGGCTGCCCAAGGCGGTGGTCATGAGCCAGGCCATCGCCCTGGAGCAGGAGTTGCAGTCGCGCAGTATCAGCAACAGCATCTGGCAAGTGTCGGTGGGGTTGGGTATTTCCCTGTTGGCCCTGGCGGCCCTGTGGCTGGCCGCGGCCAAGATCGTCGGGCCGATTCGCGAGGCCGCGGCCCTGGCCGCCAACATCAGCCTGGGGGATTTCTCCCGGCGCCTGGTGCAGAAATCCGAAGACGAAGTCGGGCAACTGTCGATTGCCCTCAATGACATGTCCGAGAGCCTGCAACGGCAGGTCAGGGTGGCCGAGCGCATCTCCGAAGGCGACCTGGATCTGGAGGTCCGGCTGTCCTCGCCCCACGATACCCTTGGCAAATCGCTGGAGAAGATGGTCGGCAACCTCAACCAGTTGATCTGCGAAGTCCAGGCCAGCGCCACGCAAATCAGCGGCAGCTCGGCGCAGGTCACCGACCTGAGTCAATCCTTGTCCGAGGGGGCTTCCAATTCCGCTTCGTCGATCACCGAGATCAGCGCCGTGATGACGCAAATGGCTGCCCAGACCCGGGACAACGCCGCCAACGCCAAGAAAGCCGACGAGCAGTCCCAGGCGTCGCGCGCCGATGCCGGAGAAAGCGACAAGCTGATGAGCGAGTTGATTGCCGCGATGGCCGACATCGACAGTTCGGGCAAGGACATCACGGCGATCATCACCACCATCGATAACATTGCCGCGCAAACCAACCTGCTGGCGTTGAACGCTGCCATCGAGGCCGCCCGGGCTGGAGAGCTCGGGCGTGGTTTTGCCGTCGTGGCGGACGAGGTGCGCAGCCTGGCTGCCCGCAGTGCCGAAGCTGCACAGCAGACGGCGGCGCTGATTGCCGACTCCTCCGGCAAGACCCAACGCGGCATGGTCATTGCCGGCCGGACCGCCGAATCCCTCAAGAACATCGTTCATGGCACCAGTTCGGTCTCCAACCTCGTCTCGCTGATCTACCAGGCGTCCAGCGAGCAGGCCTCGGGCTTGCAGCAGGCCAGCGTCGGGTTGGAACAGATCGATGAAGTGACGCAGAAAAACCAGTCCAACTCACAGGAATGCGCAACGGCGGCCAAGGACCTGTCCGAGCGGGCCGGCGTGATGCAGCGGGTATTGAGTCGCTTCAAGGTCAAGCGCGCCTGAGGGCGCCAACGGCCTTCTGGCCCAGGCCCAGGGCCTTCGTCCAGGCATGACAAAGCCCGCGTCGGTGCGCGATGCAGGGCTTTGTCAGATCCTGTAATGATTCCTCTCGTATGACGTGTCCTGAAGTTATGTAGGATTTTTATCCCCAATTACTTTCAGGTCGATATGAACGCCCACGTGGAACCTCCCGGCAGCTTGCTCCATTTCAACCCCCGCCTTTTTGCGACGTCTTTTCGAGGGAGTGAATAATCCCCATGGAATGGATCGTCGACCCCACGGCCTGGCTTGGCCTGTTGACCCTGATCGTGCTGGAGCTGGTGCTCGGCATCGATAACCTCGTATTTATTGTCATCCTCGCGGACAAGTTGCCGCCCGAGCAGCGTGATCGTGCCCGGGTGATCGGCCTGTCGCTGGCGTTGTTGATGCGCCTGGGTCTGTTGGCCAGCATTTCCTGGATGGTGACCCTGACCGAACCGTTGTTCGAGGTGTTCGGCAAGACGTTCTCGGGCCGGGACCTGATCATGCTGTTCGGTGGCGTGTTCCTGTTGTTCAAGGCCACCATGGAGTTGCATGAGCGTCTTGAAGGCCATGTGGCGCAACGCTCCGGCAACGCGGCCTATGCGCTGTTCTGGCCGATCGTGGCGCAGATCGTGGTGCTCGATGCGGTCTTCTCGCTGGACGCGGTCATCACCGCCGTGGGCATGGTGGAGCACTTGTCGGTCATGATGATCGCGGTGATTTTCTCCATCGGCCTGATGATCGTTGCCAGCAAGCCGCTGACCCGTTTCGTCAACTCGCACCCCACGGTCATCATGCTCTGCCTGGGCTTCCTGATGATGATCGGTTTCAGCCTCACCGCAGAGGGCCTGGGCTTTCATATCCCGAAAGGCTACCTCTACGCCGCGATTGGCTTCTCGATCCTGATCGAGTTGTTCAACCAGCTGGCGCGGGCGCGTCGCAAGAAGAGCCTGCAAGGTCGCCGGCCGATGCGGGAGCGTACCGCCCATGCGGTGATGCGACTGCTCGGTGGGCAGAAGTTGAGTGCCGAAGAAGTGGGCGAGGAAATCGCCGACATGCTCGCCGGTGACGAGGTCGAGCAGGTGTTCGATCGGCGCGAGCGCGTCATGATCAGTGGGGTGCTGCAGTTGGCGGAGCGCCCAATCCGCACGGTGATGACAGCGCGTGCGGAGGTTGACCACATTGACCTGGACGACACGCCGCAAGCGATCCGCACGAAGCTGATGCATTCGTCGTATTCCCGACTGCCGTTGATTCGGGAAGGTCGCGTGGATGAGCCCTTGGGCTTCATCCACAAGAAGGAATTGCTCAAGGAAATGCTCGCCGGCAATGCGCCCAACCTGGAAGCCATGGCGCGCCAGGCCATCAACCTGCTGGACAGCTTCACGATCCTCAACGCGTTGGAGCAGATGCGCAAAGCGTCCACCCACATTGCGTTCGTGGTGAACGAATTCGGCGACTTCATCGGCCTGCTCACCATGACCGACATCCTCGAATCCATCGCCGGCGAGCTGCCGGACGCCAGTGAAATCGAAGGGCCGAACATCGTCGCGCAGGAAGATGGCTACCTGGTCAGCGGCGCCCTGAACCTTAGCCAGATCCGCGAGCACGTCGGTTTCCAGGCGCAGGCGACCGATGATTACCAGACACTCGCCGGGTGGGTCATGAGCCTGCTGGATCGCTTGCCGGTCATCGGCGACCAATTGCATTGGGAGGGGTGGAACGTGACCGTCGTGGAGGTTCAGGAGCGTCGCGTTACGCGGGTCCTGATGCGCAGGGACGCGTAGGCGCAAGGGTTGACGGTCAGCCAGGTGCTTGGCGAAATGCTTGCCGAGGGTGCGACAGCGTGACACTTCTTGTTATCCTGACGGCCCTCTTTCAAGGACGATTGCGAGACAATCATGGCTAACGACTCTTCGTCACCCCTCGGGAAGATATTACTGGGCCTGCTGTTTGCCCTGATCGGTATCGGCCTGTTGGTCATCACGGTCAATCTCACCCTTGAGCGCCGCGAGTTTCTCGCGCGCGCACAGATCGCCGACGGTGTCGTCAGCCGCCTGAATGCCGGCGGCTCGCACCCTGAGATCGCCTTCACCAGCGCCAGTGGTGAAAAAATATCCTATCCCCAGGGCGGCTTTATCTTTGGCTACCAGCAGGATCAGGCTGTGCGCGTGCATTACCTGCCCGAGCAGCCGGCCGGCAGCGCCATCGTCGATGACCTGGGGGCGCTGTGGGGTACTTCGGCGGTCCTGGGCGCGATCGGCCTGGTGTTCTCCCTCGTCGGCCTGGCCAGCGTCTTGCGTCAGCGCGGCCGCGGTGCGGTTCATTCACATAAAGGATTTTGAACGTATGAGCTACAACATCCCAATCCCGGTCAATGAAAGTCGCTGGCAATACCAGACTGCCAGCGGTGGCGGCGTCACCGTGGCGATCGTGGCGGGCAGTGGCGGTTCGATCATCCTGCGTTCGCCAGAGGGCAAGGACGTCAGCTACTGCTACGGCGGTGTTGGCCTGGGCGTCGGGTTTGGTGCGCGGCTGCCACGCTTCGGCAAGGTCAATTTGCAGATCAAGGGCAAGAGCGTGGGCGCGGCCGGCGCGGCAGAGGCCTTTCCCAGCACTGGCAAGGTGTTTGTCAGCGATGCCTTGGCCAGCCGTGACCTGACCGACGACGACATCACCGGACCTTGCCTGTACACCGAGGTGGGCGCAGGCCTGGTGGTCGGTGGTTCGGCCACCGCCCTGTTGTTCGGGCTCGATCCCAAGCTGCTGGCCTTGTCAGTGGCGATGAGCTCCACTCCGGCCACCTCGCTGATCGCCCATAGCACAGTCAACCGCCAGCTGTTGCAGTCGGCCAAGGGCGCGTTGGTCATGGCGGGTATGAACGCCGGCGTACAGGCCGGTGGCGGCGCGGCCGTCTACATGGGCTATTTGTTCTAGCCCCGCGATTCAACGGGCATTACCCAGGGCCGGTTGATACCCGCCCACAAAAAAGCCGCGAATCAACGCGGCTTTTTTGTGGGCGACTACAGGGTACCGCATGCCAGGCCCGGCTCCTGAGCTCACCAGCGAAGCCAACCGGCCAGCACACGCCGCTCGTCGAGTGGGGCGCGTGGGCGCGTCGGGGCAGCGTGCAAATCCTGAACCCTTTACTAAAGTCACGGGTTCAGCTCCCCCTTAAAGGATTAAGCCATGGCAACCGCCGACAGTACGACGGAAAGTACCCATACCGTGAGAACGGGTCCTGGCACTGTCCAGGTCGATCTCAACGGCCTGTTCGACGATAACCAGAGCATCATTATTCAACCGGACGGCAAGATACTGATTGGCGGCTATACCGAATACCTAGCCTGGGGATACCCCGGGGCGCCCGGCGAGGAAAGCTACGGTTACGAACAGAACCACTGCGTTGTTCGCCTGAACGCCGATGGCAGCCTGGACACCGGCTTCCATGACGCAGGCATCGACATTGTCCCTGCCGCGATAGCCCCGGCGTCACGCTACGAGCTGACGGCGGTGCAGTCCGATGGCAAGGTGCTTGTCGCCGTGGCGCTGAATACCGGTATACAGGTGGAGCGCTACAACAGCGATGGGACGCGCGATGCAACCTTTGGCCAGGGCGGTGTCATGACGGTCGGCATCAGCCATGACTTCAAGGATATCGACCTGACGGCCAATACCGATGGCACCTTCCAGGTCAGTGCCCGCGGGTTTGACCAGGCCACCGTGACGAGGATCGGCGACGATGGCACGTTCGTCGATGGCTTTGGCGACAAAGGCGTGCTGACAGTGAACATCCCCGCCGACCCGTACTACAACGGAGGGATTTCGACGGCGGTGCAGGCCGACGGCGGTGTCGTGGTCGCAGCGGCCTACAATGCGGCCGGCATGGGAGAACCGACGTACGCCCTGCAGCGCTTCACCCCTGATGGTCAGCGGGACAGCCATTTCGGTGACAACGGCGTCCTTTACCTGAGCCCCGCCATGGGCTTCGGCGAAGACTCGGTGGTTACCCTGCAGGCGGACGGCAAGATCATTGTCATGGGCCATGTCGCAGGCGACCCCTGGGCTACCGTGGCGCGGCTTAACGCTGACGGTTCCTTTGATACCGGCTTTGGTGCCCATGGCAAGGTGACCTTCGAGGCGGACACCCCGGTGGCCTTGGCGGTACAAGCCGATGGCAAGATCGTGGCTGCCGGCACGAACAGCGGGGACTTCAGCGTCATTCGCTTGAACGCGGATGGCAGCGTAGATACCGGCTTCGGCAGCCAGGATGGCAATCTTCATGTGGAGGGGGACGCCGGCGAGGAAATCCTGCAAGGCTCCGATGCCGCCGAGATCATCCACGGCCTGGCGGGCGACGATGTGCTCCAGGGCAATGGCGGGCGCGATCTTCTGCAAGGGGGCGCTGGCGCTGACATCTTCCGTTTTACCGAACTGAGCGACAGCTTCCGTACCGATACGCAAAACAGCAGCGACCGGATCCTGGACTTCGATGCCTTCCAGGATCGCATCGACCTTATAGGCCTGGGCTTCATCGGCATCGGCAATGGTCACGACGCAACCTTGGCCGTGGTGGCCAGCGCCGACGGCACGCGCACCTACCTCAAGAGCTTCGATGCCGACGCCGCTGGGCAGCGGTTTGAGTTGGCCCTGGACGGCAATTGGGTGGGGCAGTTGAACGGCACCCACCTGGTGTTCACCGCGCCCACTGTAGAAGGTTCGGCTACCCAGGACACGATCACCGGTTCTGCCTTGTCGGAAATCATCTATGGCCTGGACGGTAATGATCGCATCAACGGCGGTGCGGGCGCAGATGTCATCATCGGCGGCAGGGGCGCTGACCGCCTCAACGGCGGCGACAGAACCGACCTCTCTCTCTGGACCGATCATCAGCAGAACGCCGACATTTTCCGCTATACCTCCACCGAGGACAGCTATCGCACGGACAGCCAGAGCTTCACCGACCTTATCGAAGGCTTCACGGTCGACGACAGGATCGATGTATCGGCGCTGGGCTATACCGGCTTCGGAGAGGGGACGGGCACGACGCTGAAGGTGGTTTACAACCAAGCATCGGATCGCACCTACCTGAAGGATGTAGAGGCGGATGCACAGGGCCACTGGTTCCAGATCGGCCTTGCTGGAGACTGGCGGGAAAGCCTTGACGAGGACCACATGATCTTCGCGCCTGATGCCGGGGTAGGGATGGTTGGCGTCGCGCCAGAGGTCGATCCAGGGCATCTGTTGACCTGATGCCTGCTCGAGACGGTCGCGTGGCGGTGGGTTGGCTGCCACGCGATGGCTTCATCCCTGTCGCCAGACAGCGAAAAGCCCCAATGAAGGGGCTTTTCAAACAGCAGCAGAGCTTTTTTCCTACTTCCGATTACGCAAGCAGGCAGGCATTAGACGTTGAAGCGGAAGTGCATCACGTCGCCGTCCTTGACCACGTATTCCTTGCCTTCCAGGCGCCATTTGCCGGCTTCCTTGGCACCGGCTTCACCCTTGAACTGGATGAAGTCGTTGTAGGCGATGACTTCGGCGCGGATAAAGCCTTTTTCGAAGTCGGTGTGGATCACGCCAGCGGCTTGCGGAGCGGTGGCACCGACGCGGACGGTCCAGGCGCGGACTTCTTCGACACCGGCGGTGAAGTAGGTCTGCAGGTGAAGCATCTCGTAACCGGCACGGATCACGCGGTTCAGGCCCGGCTCTTCCAGGCCGAGGGCTTCAAGGAACATGTCCTTCTCTTCGCCGTCGTCCAACTCGGCGATTTCCGCTTCGATCTTGTTGCAGACCGGAACGACCACGGCGCCTTCTTCTTCGGCGATGGCCTTGACCACGTCCAGGTGCGGGTTGTTTTCGAAGCCGTCTTCAGCGACGTTGGCGATGTACATCACCGGCTTGGTGGTCAGCAGGTGGAAGCCCTTGATCACCTGCTTCTCGTCGGCGCCCATGTTCTTCATCAGGCTGCGCGCAGGCTTGCCTTCGGTGAAGTGGGCGATCAGTTGCTCCAGCAGGCCTTTCTGGACCACGGCGTCCTTGTCGCCACCCTTGGCGTTGCGGGCGACTTTCTGCAGTTGCTTCTCGCAGCTGTCGAGGTCGGCGAAGATCAGTTCCAGGTCGATGATCTCAATGTCGCGTTTCGGGTCGACGCTGTTGGAGACGTGAATCACGTTCTCGTCTTCGAAGCAGCGCACCACGTGGGCGATGGCATCGGTTTCACGGATGTTGGCCAGGAACTTGTTGCCAAGGCCTTCGCCTTTCGAAGCACCGGCCACCAGGCCCGCGATGTCGACGAATTCCATGGTGGTCGGCAGGATGCGCTTGGGATTGACGATTGCCGCCAGGGCGTCCAGGCGCGCATCGGGCATCGGCACGATGCCGCTGTTCGGCTCGATGGTGCAGAAGGGGAAGTTCTCGGCCGCGATACCGGATTTGGTCAGGGCGTTGAACAGGGTGGACTTACCGACGTTAGGCAGGCCGACGATGCCGCAATTGAATCCCATGGTGTTTCCCCGAGGAGTGAGTGTCAGGCCTTCTGGCTGTGCAGGTTTTTCATCGCGCGGTTCCATTCACCGGCGAGGATATCCGGCAGCACGCCGAGGGCAAAGTCGATGCTGGCATCGAGTTTTTCCTGTTCGGCGCGAGGCGCACGACCCAGGACAAAGTTTGAAACCATGCTGGCAACGCCCGGGTGGCCAATGCCGAGCCGCAGGCGGTAAAAGGTATTCTGATTGCCCAGTTGCGCGATGATGTCGCGCAACCCGTTGTGACCGCCGTGGCCGCCGCCCTGCTTGAGCTTGGCAACGCCCGGAGGCAGGTCGAGTTCGTCGTGGGCCACCAGGATTTCTTCCGGCTTGATGCGAAAGAAACCAGCCAATGCCGCCACGGCCTGGCCGCTACGGTTCATGTAGGTGGTGGGAATCAACAGGCGAACATCCTGACCCTGGTGCGAGAAGCGCCCGGTCAGGCCGAAATATTTGCGATCGGCTGCCAGGCTGACGCCTTGTGCGTGCGCGATGCGCTCAACAAAAAGGGCCCCTGCGTTATGCCGGGTCTGTTCGTATTCAGCGCCTGGATTTCCCAAGCCAACGATCAGTTTTATGGCAGTCACGATAGGGGCCCTTCCTGGAGTGTGGATAACGTCGCGGTCAGTTCGAAGCGACAGTGGATGAACAGTGCGGATCTACCGTTAAGTAAACTTCGCGTTCTCGCCCGCTGTCTCGCTACGTTCCAGTCCGCGATGGTTCCGGTCACTCCGGCGACAGAGTGAAATTACTCTGCAGCGCCTTCTTCGGTAGCTTCTGGAGCAACACGTGGAGCGTGGACGTTGGCAACAGCCTTGTCATCGCCGTGTGCCAGGGCAACAAACTCAACGCCTTTAGGGGCCTTGAGGTCGGACAGGTGAATGATCGTGCCGATTTCGGCGTCAGCCAGGTCGACTTCGATGAATTCAGGCAGGTCTTTCGGCAGGCAGGACACTTCGATTTCCGAAGTCACGTGCGAGATTTCGCCGCCTTTCTTGACCGGAGCAGCTTCGTTGATGAAGTGCACTGGAACAACAGCAGTCAGCTTCTGACCGGCAACAACGCGGACGAAGTCGGCGTGCAGCACGTGGCCTTTGGCTGGGTGGCGTTGCAGGGCCTTGATCACGACGTTCTGCTTGGAACCACCTACGTTCAGCTCGATGATGTGGCTGTAGGCCGCTTCGTTTTCGAGCAGTTTGGCAACGTCTTTGGCCAGCATGCTGATGGACTCAGGGGCTTTGTCGCCACCGTAGACTACAGCTGGAACCAGGCTTGCGAGACGACGCAGGCGGCGGCTCGCACCTTTCCCCAGGTCGGAACGCACTTCAGCATTCAGAGTAAAATCGTTCATGTTGTATCTCCAGGATAACCATACTCGCCCCAGCGTTTGCGACCAGCGCTAAAGGCGATATGGGCAAAAAAGCCCCGCCCCGACAGTGAATGCCGGGGCGGGGCGCTTTTCGTCAACGAGATGTCATCGCGAGGGCAGGGCCCTTAGCGGAACATCGCGCTGATCGATTCTTCATTGCTGATGCGGCGAACCGCTTCGGCAACAACCGGTGCGATATCCAGTTGACGGATACGTGCACAGGCTTGTGCTGCTGCGGACAACGGGATGGTGTTGGTCACCACCAGTTCGTCCAGCACGGAATTTTCAATGTTCTCGATCGCCCGACCCGACAGCACAGGGTGTGTGCAGTAGGCAAAGACCTTGGCTGCGCCGTGCTCTTTCAGGGCCTTGGCCGCGTGGCACAAGGTGCCGGCGGTATCGACCATGTCGTCGACCAGGATACAGGTACGTCCTTCGACGTCGCCGATGATGTGCATCACTTCGGAGTGATTGGCCTTCTCACGACGTTTGTCGATGATACCCAGGTCCACGCCCAGGGATTTGGCAACGGCACGTGCACGCACGACACCGCCAATGTCCGGGGAGACGATCATCAGGTTTTCGAAGCGCTGGTCTTCAATGTCATCCACCAGAACGGGGGAGCCGTAGATGTTGTCCACGGGAATATCGAAGAAGCCCTGGATCTGGTCAGCGTGCAGGTCAACCGTGAGAACACGGTCGATGCCAACGACGGTGAGCATATCAGCCACGACTTTCGCGCTGATGGCCACACGTGCGGAACGCGGACGGCGATCCTGGCGGGCATAACCAAAGTAAGGAATAACAGCAGTGATACGAGTAGCCGAGGAACGGCGGAAGGCATCAGCCATCACGACGAGTTCCATCAGGTTATCGTTGGTCGGAGCGCAGGTCGGCTGAATAATGAAGACGTCTTTACCGCGAACGTTTTCATTGATCTCGGCAGTGATTTCGCCGTCGGAGAACTTACCGACAGAAATGTCACCGAGAGGGATATGCAGCTGACGTACGACACGCCGAGCCAGATCGGGGTTAGCGTTCCCCGTAAAGACCATCATCTTGGACACGCGCAGTACCTGAAGGCTGAGGGTATACCTGGATGAGTATAGGAAAATGGCAGGGGCGGCTGGATTCGAACCAACGCATGGCAGGATCAAAACCTGCTGCCTTACCGCTTGGCGACGCCCCTGTATCTGTTGCTGCGAGTGCCCAGCACTCGATTCCTTTTAGAGCAGACTTTGCAGCTTGCGGTGCAACATCGAAACGTTGCTTCCTTTTGCTACAAACCCTGTAAGGGTCTCTGTAAGAAGGGCCGAGACTTTATCAGCTTCAGCTTTGCTTGGGAAGCCCCCAAACACACAACTTCCAGTTCCGGTGAGTTTTGCTTCGGTAAATTTACCTAACAAATTCAAGGCGTTACGAACATCTGGATAACGCCTCGCTACCACCGGTAAGCAGTCATTTCGACTGTTTCCCTTGGGAACGGGGCGCACTTTAATGGGAGGAGAGTTACGTGTCAACAGTGGATCTGAAAAAATTTCTGCTGTACTTACAGAGACTTGCGGCACCAGTACCAGGTACCAGGGTTCTTCGGGCTCCACTGGCGTGAGTTTTTCCCCGACGCCCTCGGCAAAAGCGGCGTGCCCACGCACGAAAACCGGGACGTCGGCCCCCAGTTCCAGGCCCAGCGTCGCCAGTCGATCGGCGTCCCAACCCAGTTGCCAGAGGTGGTTGAGCCCGAGCAAAGTCGTCGCCGCGTTTGAACTGCCGCCGCCGATTCCGCCGCCCATGGGCAGGATTTTTTCGATCCAGATGTCGATGCCCAGCGCGCAGCCGGATTGTTCCTGGAGTTTTTTCGCGGCCCTGACGATCAGGTTGCTGTCATGGGGCACGCCCTCGAACTCGGTGTGCAGGCGAATCACGCCGTCGTCGCGCACGGCAAAAGTGATCTCGTCGCCGTAGTCGAGAAACTGGAAGATCGTTTGCAGTTCGTGATAGCCGTCCGGGCGACGCCCGAGGATGTGCAGCATCAGGTTGAGCTTGGCCGGCGAGGGCAGGGTCAGGCGCACAGCGGTCATGTCATTGCCCCAGCTTGCGCGGTTGCCACTGCTTGATCACCAGCGTCACGTCGAGGTTGCTGCCGTGCAGTTTGATGCGCTCGGGCAGCCAGTAGCCGTTCTGCTGGGCGTAGCTGAGGTATTCGATCTGCCAGTCGTCCTGCTCCAGGTTGGACAGGCGGCTGTCGGCGTCAAGGGTCAGGCGACTCTTGCTGTCCGGCGCCGGCAAGCCGCGTACCCACCAGGTCAGGTGGGAAACCGGCAATTTCCAGCCCAGTTGCTCTTCCAGCAAGGCTTCGGGCGTCGGCGCCTCGTAGCGCCCCTGGTTGGCCACTTCCAGCGCCACCTGGCCCGGCCGGCCGGTCAGGCGGGCCGCGCCGCGACCCAGCGGGCCCGACAGGCGAATGTCGTAGTAGTCCTGGCGCTGCAGCCAGAACAGCGTGCCGCTACCCGAATCCTTCGGTGCGCGGATGCCGATCTTGCCGTCGATCTGCCAGCCGTCGAGGCCGCTCAGTTGGGTCTTGTGCTCGCGCCACTGGGCCGGGTTGCCATGGCCCTGGACTGATTCACGGGCACCGAAGCCCGCGCAACCGGCGAGCAGGGCGATGAAGCTGAAAACGATGAAGTGGCGCAAAAACATGGTCTTAGAGGGTCTCTGATCCGGTCAGGCGTTTGATGGTACCGCGCAAGATCGGGCTGTCGGGCTGCTCCTTGAGGAAGCGGCTCCAGATCTGCCGGGCTTCGCGTTGTTTGCCGTTGGCCCACAGGACTTCGCCCAGGTGCGCGGCGACTTCCTGGTCGGGAAAACGCTCCAGGGCCTGGCGCAACAGGCGTTCGGCTTCGTCGAGATTGCCCAGGCGGAAGTTCACCCAACCCAGGCTGTCGAGCACGGCCGGGTCTTCCGGGTTGATCTGGTGGGCCTGTTCGATCAGCAACTTGGCTTCGTCGTAGCGGGTGGTGCGATCCGACAGGGTGTAGCCGAGGGCGTTCAGGGCCATGGCGTTGTCCGGGTCGCGCTGGATGATCAGGCGCAGGTCTTTCTCCATCTGGCCCAGGTCATTGCGTTTTTCCGCCTGCATGGCACGGGTGTACAGCAGGTTCAGGTCATCCGGGTACTGCTTCAAGGCTTGTTGCAGCACATTCCAGGCCTTGTCGCCCTGATTGTTGGCCGACAGGGTCTCGGCTTCGATCAGGTACAGCTGGATGCCGTAGTCCGGTTGGGCGTCGCGCTGCACGGCCAGGCGGCTCTGGGCCTCGCTGGTCTTGCCGTTGCCCATCAGGATATCGGCCTGGCGCAGCTGGGCCGGCAGGTAGTCGTTGCCCGGGCCGACCTGGGCGTATTCGATCAATGCGCTTTCGGGGTCGTTGCGTTCCTCGGCGATGCGTCCCAGGTTCAGGTGGGCCGAATCGACGTGGCTTTCCCTGGCGATCAGGTCTTCCAGATAGCCCCTGGCCTCGTCCCAGGCCTTGGCTTCCAGGCACACCAGCGCCAGGGAATAACGCAAGTCGTCGTCTTCCGGGTACTGCTGGACCAGGCTGGAGAACTCCACCTTGGCGTCGTCCATGCGGTTGTTCTCCACCAGCATGCGGGCGTAGGTGAGGCGCAGGCGTTTGTCGTCCGGGTACTTCTTGATGCTTTTTTCCAGCAGCGGCAGGGCTTCGTCACCGCGATTCAAGCCTTGCAGCAGGCGGGCGCGCAGCAGGATAGGCGCCACTTCGCCGGCTTCCGGCGGGTTGTCTTCCAGCAGGCTGAGGGCACCCTGGGTGTCGCCATCCTGTTGCATCAGCAGGGCCTTGCCAAAAATCAGCTGGCCGTTGTTCGGATGACGCTGCAACAGCCGATCGAAGCTTTTCATCAGGCCGTTGCGGGTTTCCTGGTCGGTGTCGGCTGCCGACAGCGCCAGGAAGTCGAAATGGGTGTCGCCCTCGCCCAGCAGGACTTTCTCCATGTACATCATGGAGTCGTCGTAGCGCCCGGCCCGCGCCAGTTGCACGGCGGCGGCGCGCTGCGCTTCCAGGTCGTCCGGGGCATTCTTGGCCCAGATCAGTGCGGTATCCAGCGCGGGCTGGTCGGCGCCCAGGTACTCGGCGATGCGAAACGCCCGCTCGGAGATGCCCGGGTCCTGGGTATTGATGGCCTGGGTCACATAGTTGTCCAGCGCAATGTCGAAGCGATTGCGCTGGCCTGCCAGTTCGGCGCTCAACAGGCTGAAGATGGTTTCTTCGCTGAACGAGCCGTAGACCTTGGGCTTTTCAGGGGCTTGCGTGCTGTCTTCGACCGGTGGGGAACCGTCTGTCGACACGGGGGCCATGGACTGGCAGCCGCTGAGCAAGGCAAGAGCGAGGAACAACGCGGAAGATCTATTCATATAGGAAGAGGACGACTAACCTGCGGTCGGATCATCATGACACAAGCCTTCGGTCAAACATAACCGCCCCGTCGATTTACGCGCGGGTGTCGGGCGATAGAGATCGAGTGGTTGTTCTGAATCTGGCGAAGTAGGACAATTGCCGGCTTCACGTCACCATCAGCGACCTTGAATGGCCTTCCTTGCACTTGGTATTAACCACAAGACTGCTTCAGTAGACGTCCGCGAGCGCGTGGCCTTTACGCCTGAGCAGCTGGTTGAGGCCCTGCAGCAGCTCTGCCGACTGACCGACAGCCGCGAAGCCGCGATCCTCTCCACCTGCAACCGCAGCGAGCTTTATATAGAACAGGATCATGTTTCGGCCGATTCGGTACTGCGCTGGCTGGCCGGTTTTCACGACCTGAGCCTCGAAGAGCTGCGTGCCAGTGCCTATGTGCACGAAGACGATGCGGCCGTTCGTCACATGATGCGCGTGGCCTCGGGCCTCGATTCGCTGGTACTGGGCGAGCCGCAGATCCTCGGCCAGATGAAGTCGGCCTACGCCGTGGCCCGCGAGGCCGGAACCGTTGGCCCGCTGCTGGGGCGGCTGTTCCAGGCCACGTTCAACGCCGCCAAGCAGGTGCGCACCGACACTGCCATCGGCGAGAACCCGGTGTCCGTGGCGTTTGCCGCCGTCAGCCTGGCGAAACAGATTTTCAGCGACCTGCAACGCAGCCAGGCGCTGCTGATCGGCGCCGGCGAGACCATCACCCTGGTCGCCCGCCATCTTCACGACCTGGGGGTCAAGCGCATCGTCGTCGCCAACCGGACCCTGGAGCGCGCCAGTATCCTGGCCGAACAGTTCGGCGCCCACGCGGTGCTGCTGTCGGACATTCCCGCCGAGCTTGTGCACAGCGACATTGTCATCAGCTCCACCGCCAGCCAATTGCCGATCCTGGGCAAGGGCGCGGTGGAAAGCGCCCTGAAGCTGCGCAAGCACAAACCGATCTTCATGGTCGACATCGCCGTTCCACGGGACATCGAACCGGAAGTCGGCGAGCTGGACGACGTTTACCTCTACAGCGTCGACGACCTGCACGAGGTGGTGGCCGAGAACCTCAAGAGTCGGCAGGGCGCGGCCCAGGCGGCGGAAGAGATGATCACCGTCGGCGCCGAGGACTTCATGGTGCGCCTGCGCGAGCTGGCGGCGGTGGATGTGCTCAAGGCGTACCGTCAGCAGAGCGAACGCCTGCGCGACGAAGAACTGCAAAAGGCCCAGCGCCTGCTGGCCAACGGCGGCAGTGCCGAAGAGGTGTTGGTGCAACTGGCGCGCGGCCTGACCAACAAACTGCTCCACGCCCCCAGTGTCCAGCTCAAGAAGCTGACCGCCGAGGGCCGTCTCGATGCGCTGGCCATGGCCCAGGAACTGTTTGCCCTCGGTGAGGGTTCACCGGATAGCTTTTCGGATAAAAAAACGCAATGAAAGCGTCACTGCTCAACAAGCTGGACATTCTCCAGGACCGCTTCGAAGAACTGACCGCCTTGTTGGGCGACGGCGAAGTCATTTCCGACCAGAACAAATTTCGCGCCTATTCCAAGGAGTACGCGGAGGTCGAGCCGATTGTCGTGGCTTACAAGCAGTTGCTCAAGGTGCAGGGCGACCTTGAAAGCGCCCAGGCGCTGCTCAAGGACAGCGACCCGGACCTGCGGGAAATGGCGGTGGAGGAAGTCCGCGAGGCCAAGGAACAGTTGATCGAGCTGGAAAGCCGCCTGCAACGCATGCTGTTGCCCAAGGACCCGAACGACGGGCGCAACGTGTTCCTGGAGATTCGCGCCGGCACCGGTGGCGACGAGGCGGCGATCTTTTCCGGCGACCTGTTCCGCATGTATTCGCGTTACGCCGAACGGCGCGGCTGGCGCGTGGAGATCCTCTCGGAAAACGAAGGCGAACACGGCGGCTATAAGGAAGTCATCGCCAGGGTCGAGGGCGACAACGTCTATGGCAAGCTCAAGTTCGAATCCGGCGCCCACCGCGTGCAACGCGTGCCGGCCACCGAATCCCAGGGCCGGATCCACACCTCGGCCTGTACCGTGGCGGTGTTGCCCGAGCCGGACGAGCAGGAAGCCATCGAGATCAACCCGGCGGACCTGCGGATCGACACCTACCGTTCTTCCGGGGCGGGCGGCCAGCACGTCAACAAGACCGACTCGGCGATCCGCATCACGCACTTGCCCTCGGGCATCGTGGTCGAGTGCCAGGAAGAGCGCTCCCAGCACAAGAACCGGGCGCGGGCCATGGCCTGGTTGTCGGCCAAACTCAATGACCAGCAGACCAGCGCCGCCGCCAACGCCATCGCCAGCGAGCGAAAATTGCTGGTGGGCTCCGGGGATCGTTCCGAGCGGATCCGCACCTACAACTTCGCCCAGGGCCGGGTCACCGACCATCGCGTCAACCTGACCCTGTATTCCCTCGACGACATTCTTGCCGGCGGGGTCGATGCGGTCATCGAGCCGTTGCTGGCCGAGTACCAGGCCGACCAGTTGGCGGCGATTGGCGATTAAGCACAGGTGAACACATGACCATCATCGCCAGTTTGTTACGCGCCGCCGAGTTGCCGGATTCACCCACGCCGCGTCTGGATACCGAGTTGTTGCTGGCGGCTGCGCTGGGTAAGTCCCGCAGCTTCCTGCACACCTGGCCCGAGCGGATCGTGCCGAGCGAAGCCGCGCTGCTGTTCTCCGAATACCTGCGCCGCCGCCGTTCCGGCGAGCCGGTGGCCTACATCCTGGGGCAACAGGGCTTCTGGAAGCTCGACCTGGAAGTCGCCCCCCATACATTGATCCCGCGTCCCGACACCGAACTGCTGGTGGAAACCGCGCTGACCTTGTTGCCGGCCGCACCGGCGCGGGTCCTCGACCTCGGCACCGGCAGCGGCGCCATCGCCCTGGCATTGGCCAGCGAGCGCCCGGCCTGGCAGGTGACAGCGGTAGACCGGGTGCTGGAGGCCGTGGCCCTGGCCGAGCGCAATCGCCAGCGCCTGGACCTGCGCAACGTCACGGTGCTGAGCAGCCACTGGTTCAGTGCGCTGGAAGGCGAGCGGTTCGGGCTGATCATCAGCAACCCCCCCTACATTGCCGCCACCGATCCGCACCTGGCCGAAGGCGACGTGCGTTTCGAGCCGGCCAGTGCGCTGGTGGCCGGCCAGGACGGGCTGGATGACCTGCGCGACATCATTGCCCAGGCACCGGCCCATCTCGAACCCGGCGGCTGGCTGATGCTCGAGCATGGGTACGACCAGGCCGCGGCGGTGCGAGACCTGTTGCAGGCCCAAGGCTTGCGCGAGGTCCACAGCCGCAAGGACCTGGGCGGCCATGAACGCATCAGCCTGGGGTGCCTGCCGTGCTGAACGATCAGGAATTATTGCGCTACAGCCGGCAGATTCTGCTGCAACACGTCGACATCGACGGTCAGTTGCGCCTCAAGCAGAGCCGTGTATTGATCGTCGGCCTTGGTGGTCTCGGCGCACCGGTGGCGCTGTACCTGGCGGCCGCCGGCGTTGGCGAACTGCACTTGGCGGATTTCGACACGGTTGACCTGACCAACCTGCAACGCCAGGTCATCCACGACACCGACAGCGTCGGTCTGGGCAAGGTCGACTCGGCGATGCGGCGCCTGGCGGCGATCAATCCCGAGGTTCGATTGGTGCCGCACCGGGCAGCGATGGATGCCGACAGCCTGGCCGCCGCGGTCGCGACCGTGGATCTGGTGCTCGACTGCTCCGACAATTTTTCCACCCGCGAAGCGGTGAACGCCGCCTGTGTCGCGGCAGGCAAGCCCCTGGTGAGCGGCGCGGCGATTCGCCTGGAAGGGCAGTTGTCGGTCTTCGACCCACGGCGCGCCGAAAGCCCTTGCTACCACTGCCTCTACGGCCACGGCAGCGAGGCCGAGCTGACGTGCAGCGAAGCCGGGGTGCTGGGGCCCCTGGTCGGGCTGGTCGGCAGCCTGCAGGCCCTTGAAGCCTTGAAGCTGCTGGTGGGCTTTGGCGAGCCGCTGGTGGGTCGCTTGCTGCTGATCGATGCCCTGGGCTCGCGGTTTCGCGAACTGCGGGTCAAGCGCGATCCCGGTTGCAGCGTCTGCGGTGGCCGTCATGAGTGAAGCGCCGGTCGGCGTGATGGACTCCGGTGTTGGCGGGCTCTCGGTGCTGGGGGAGATCCGGCGGCTGTTGCCCAATGAATCCCTGCTCTACGTTGGCGACTGTGGGCATATTCCCTACGGCGAGAAGAGCCCGGAATACATCCGCCAGCGCTGCGCGGTCATTGCGGACTTTCTCCTGGGCCAAGGCGCGAAGGCACTGGTGGTGGCCTGCAACACTGCAACGGTGGCGGCGGTGGCCGACCTGCGTCGCGACTTCCCGCAGTGGCCCATCGTTGGCATGGAGCCGGCGGTCAAGCCGGCGGCGGCCGCCACCCGCAGCGGCATCGTCGGTGTGCTGGCTACCACGGGCACCTTGCAGAGCGCCAAGTTCGCGGCGCTGCTCGACCGCTTTGCCGCCGATGTGCGGGTCATCACCCAGCCGTGCCCGGGGCTGGTGGAAATGATCGAGGCGGGGGACTTGCACAGCCCGGCCCTGCGTCAACTGTTGCAACACTACGTCGAGCCGTTGCTCGCCGCCGGATGCGACACATTGATCCTGGGCTGCACCCACTATCCATTCCTCAAGCCGCTGCTCCAGGAAATGATTGCGCCGCACATCAGCCTGATCGACACCGGTGCCGCCGTGGCCCGTCAGCTCCAGCGCCTGCTGGCGGATCGGGCGCTGCTGGCCGAAGGGCCGCCCAGCGAAACTCAATTCTGGAGTAGCGCAGACCCGACACATTTAGGAAAAATCCTACCAATGCTATGGCAATCGTCTGGCGTTGTGCGAAGCTTCGGCCTGTAAGAAAATGTGAAAATTCTGTAAAAAGTGCTGAACTTCTGCTTCAGCGCGGATTTCTATAGCTTTGTCTGTTTGTAACAAAAAACTAACTACTAAGTCTGTTCGGAAAAGGATGTTTCTAATGAAGCGCTTATTCTGCTTTGCCGCGCTTGCGGCTGCACTACTGGGGCACACCTACACCGCACAGGCGGCTGGCGTGGAGTTTGGCATTGGCCAGACCAGCGATTCGACCATGACGTATCGTTTGGGGATGCAGTTCGATTGGGATAAAAGCTGGTTGCAGAGCGATGTCGGCCGTCTGACCGGCTACTGGAGCGGTGCCTACACCTATTGGGAAGGTGACGAGACTTCCAGCAACCACAGCCTGTCGTTCTCGCCGGTATTCGTTTATGAGTTCGCCGGTGAGAATGTGAAGCCTTACATCGAGGCGGGTGTCGGCGTTGCGTTGTTTGCCAACACTGAAGTGGAGAGCAACAAGCTCGGCACGGCATTCCAGTTTGAAGACCGTATCGGCCTCGGCCTGCGCTTCAATGGCGGGCATGAAGTGGGCATTCGCGCCACGCATTACTCCAACGCTGGCATCAAGTCGACCAACGACGGTGTGGAAAGCTTCGCGCTTCACTACACAATGCCGCTGTAACGTCATACCGCAAGACCCTCACTGTGGACGCGAGCTTGCTCGCGAAGAGGTTGAATCAGGTACCGTCAGGGTGCCTGGCGAATCCTCTTCGGGGGCAGGCGCGCTGCCACAGGTTTATTGCAGATAAGTCTGTCCTAGCGATACGCCGTCGCAATTGCCTTGCGCTCTTCAATGCACTCCGGTGCGCCCATCTCGAACTCGCGGCAGATCAGTGGGCGTTTCTCGTAGATCGTGCACATCATGCTGTCGCGGTCCAGGGCTGCGCACCAGCCGTCGTCGAGCCGCCGCATGACTTCCCCGCCCCAATCATCGGTGTCGATGAAACGCTCCGGCACCCCGGTGTCAGTGATCAGCATCACTTCCAACTGGCAGCAGCATGCCGCACACGTCGAACACGTGACGGCGGGTGTGGCGATGTCATGGAGGGGGATGGTTTTCATGCGCGCAGTGTAAGGCAACCGGGGTGCTCAGGGTTGACCCTTGATCGGCGACCGGTTTGTCGAGTCCCCGGGGGCGGCCTGGGCCTGACGGCCGTTGGCGGCAGTCGATAGCGGCCAGAGTGACGACACGAACGAGACCGAGAGTGTCACTTCGGCCGGGCGTTCTGCCAATTGACCGAGCAGGTAGGTCGCGGCATCGCCTGCCGACCAATGGGCCGGCTTGGGGAAACAGTCGTCGACGCTCAGTGACGCACTGTCGACCCCTGGAGTGACCAGCGTCACGTCGGTCCCCTCGGCGACCAATGTCTGGCGAGCCGTCTCGAACAGTTCGCGCAACGAACTGCCACCGGCGGCTTGCAAGGACGTCAGGTAGGTCACGGGGCTGGTAAGGCCCACCAGGTGCGGATAGCTGCCAGCGCCCAGCAATGGCCGGGCCGTCTCGATGCAGAAGCTGGCGGCCAGCAGGTTGCTGCGCACGATGTGCTCGATCATCGTCTGTTCCAAGGGCTGCCCGTGGACGTATTCGGCGGTGCCGGCGTTTAGGATCACCCGGTCCAGGGCGCCCCATTGCCGGGCGATCGTCTCGCCGATCTCGCGCACGGTCTGGCTGTCACTGAGGTTGCCGGGCACGGCGAGGACTTGTCCTGGATAACGGGCCGAAAGGGCTTCGCACGCTTGTGCCGAGCAGGCACTGACTGCCACGCGGGCGCCGGTTTCGAGTATCGCTTCGGCCAATGCAGCGCCAATGCCGTTGCCGGCACCGGTCAACCAATACCGAGGGAGCGAACTTCGATCCATTCCATACTCCTTTTTTCGAAAGGCCGCGTGCTGGTTGATAGGGGTCTCGCGTGAAGTCCATGTGATTAGTAAGACTATAAGCCTGGGCCCTAAATAAACACTGTTTACGCCAATTATTTATGTTCGCTAATCGCACAGCGGCTAAACGGCAGTGTCCTGCCTTTTCGGCAGGTTCTTGAACGCTGCCAGGGCCCGCGCGCGGGACTGGCCAAGATCGACGATTGGCGCGGGATAGTCCACCGCGCTGAACAGATCGCCCCCGTTCCGGCGGTTTGGGTTATGGACCTGCTGGTTGTCCAGATCGTTCAGTTGCGGCAGCCAGTGCTTGATGAACCGCCCTTCAGAGTCGAACTTCTCCGACTGGCTCAACGGGTTGAAGATGCGGAACCAGGGGGACGCATCCGTGCCGGTGGACGCGCTCCACTGCCAGCCGCCGTTGTTGGCCGCCAAGTCGCCGTCGATCAGGTGCTGCATGAAGAAGCGCTCGCCTTCACGCCAGTCGATCAGCAGGTTCTTGGTCAGGAACATGGCGACGACCATGCGCAAGCGGTTGTGCATCCAGCCGGTTTCCAGCAATTGGCGCATGGCCGCGTCAATGATCGGCAGGCCGGTGCGGGCCTGCTTCCAGGCGGCCAGTTCCTGCGGGGCGTCGCGCCAGGCCAAGGCTTCGGTTTCCAGACGAAACGCGCGATGGCGGGAGACGCGTGGGTAGCCCACCAGGATATGTTTATAGAACTCGCGCCAGAGCAGTTCATTGATCCAGGTGACCGCGCCGGCGCTGCCGCTCTCGAACTCGCCCCGGTTGGCTTGCAACGCAGCGTTCAGGCACTGGCGCGGCGAAACCACGCCGGCCACCAGGTAGGCCGACAGTTGGCTGGTGCCGGATTTGGCGGGAAAGTCCCGCTCGCTTTGGTAATAGTCGATCTGCTGGTCGACGAACGTATCGAGGCGCCGCCGGGCTTCCTGCTCACCGGCGGGCCAGAGTGCCCTCAGCGCCTGGCCGGGACGCTCGAAGCCTTCGACGTGCGTCGGCACCGGGTCACTGGCAATGCTGGTGGGGGCCTGGCGGACCGGTGCAGGCACCAGGCCCGGCAGCGAAAAGTGCAGACGGCTGTAGCACACCTTGCGGAACTGGCTGAACACCTGGAAGTAATTGCCGGTCTTGGTCAGTACGCTGCCGGGCTTGAACAGCACCTGGTCGATGTGGCTGTGGAAGTCGATGCCTTCCCCGGCCAGGGCCTGGGCGACCTCGGCGTCGCGCCGGGTTTCGTTCAGGCCGTATTCCTCGTTGATGTGAACGGCGCTGATCTTCAATTCCCGGCACAGCGTGAGCAGCACCTGCGGCGCCTGGTCCCAGTGCGCAGCGGTGCGGATCAGCAGGGGAATGTTCAGGTTGCCCAGGCTTGCGCTCAGCGACGCGAGGTTGCGCAGCCAGAAATCGATCTTGCACGGGGCATCGTCATGGGCGCGCCATTGCTCTGGGCTCAGCAGGTACACCGCTACAACGGGGCCCTTGGCTGCGGCGGCCGCCAGGGCGGTGTTGTCGTGCAGACGCAGGTCACTGCGTAGCCAGATCAATTGCATGTTGTTTTCCATTCAAAGAAGTTCTCGGCGGCTCAGTTCGTGGTAGGCCGATAGCGGGTCTTCGGCCCAGGCCACGTCGATCGCCGACACACCGGTGGATAACCGCGCGTGGTGAATCGAAGCGGCCGGGCCGGCAATGATGATCGGGCAGGCGACACCGACCAGCAGCCGGGGCAGTTGCGACAGGTTGATGGCGTTGCTGGCGTACAGCAGCACGCCGCGAGCCCCGAGGCGCTCGACCGCCAGGGCCAGTTCGCCTGGCGGGATCGGACCGTCGAACACTTCCACCGGGCAATCGGCGCTGCTGACAAGCCAGGCGGTGAGCCACAGGTGCGGCTCCAGGACCTGGTCCGAATGGTTGACCAGCAGCAACGGCGCGCCGCGCAACTGGCGGTTGTTGTGATAGATACGGCTGCCGAATTTGCTGCGCAGCCACGAGTGCAGGAAGACCCGTTCCAACTGCGCCCCGAACTGGCCCTGCCAGCGCAACTGCAGGTCGGCCAACAACGGCAACAGCAATTGCTCGCACACGGTCCGGGGCGGGTAGAGGGCCATGGCCTGGTTGACCAGGTCGTCGATCTGCCGCTCGGCCAGTTGCGTCACCGCCTGCACCAGGGCGTGACGCTGGCGTTGCCAGTCGTTTTCCAACGGTTCGGCGGCCGGCTGCGGGGTGTCGAGCAAGGGCTTGATCTTGCTGACGGCCACGCCGCGGTTGATCCAGGTGAGGATGCTCTGGATCTGCTGGACATGCTCGGCGTTGAACAGTCGGTGGCCCTTGGGGGTGCGGTGCGGCACGATCAAGCCGTAGCGACGCTCCCAGGCACGCAACGTGACGGCGTTGACGCCGGTTTGCCGGGCGACTTCACGGATCGGCAGCCAGCCTTGCGCCAAGGCTTCGGCGAAATCCGTCCCGAGGTCTTCGCTGGCACTGGAATCGGTTGGGCGCTTCATCAGATGGCGTTTCGCAGGCTGAGGTTTTCCGGGTGCGGTTGCAGGTAGACCTGCTGCGCCAGGTACGGGTCGGGATGCAGGCGCAAGTGATGCTTGAGCAGGGTCAGCGGCACCACCAGGGGCACGATGCCGAGGCGATACTGCCCGATGAGGTGCTGCACCTCCTGTTTGTCCTCCGTGCCGATGGCCCGCTTGAGGTAACCGCTCAGGTGTTGCAGCACGTTGGTGTGAGTGCGGCGGGTGGCGCATTTTTTCAGGGCGCTCATCAGCGCGCTGAAGTAACGTCGGCCCAGTTCATCGGGGTCTTCCTTGCCCATGTTGCCCAGCCAATTGCCCAGGGCTTTGTATTGCGCCGGGTTGTGGGCCATCAGCAGGTATTTGTGGCGCGAATGGAAGTCGATCAGGTCGCGGCGGGTCAGGCCCTGGCGACGCAAGGGCTGCCAGGCGGCATAGGCGAACACCCGTGTGAGGAAGTTCTCCCGCAGCACGGGGTCGTTGAGGCGACCGTCTTCTTCCACCGGCAAGTCGGGATGGCGTTCGCAGAAGGCCTGGGCGTAGACACCGCGCCCGCCACCGTCCTGAGGCGCCCCGTCGGGGGCGTAGACCTTGACCCGTTCCAAGCCGCAGGATGGGGATTTCTGCATGAAGATGTAGCCGCAGATGTCATCCAGCTCCCCGGCCATCTGCCGCCCGTAATCGGCCAGCGGTTGCGTGACGTCGAGCTCGCGATTGACCGTGCCCACCGCATTTGGCGCTGTGGGGTTGCCTACCAGGCGGATAGGCTCACGGGGGATGCCCAGGCCGATGGCGACTTCGGGGCACACCGGCACGAAATCGAAGTAATCGACCAGGGTGCGACTGCACAACGGCGATTGCTTGTGCCCGCCGTTGTAGCGCACTTCGGCGCCCATGAGGCAGGCGCTGATGGCGATTTTTGGTTTGGCGACGGCTTCGTTGGGCATGGGCACCTCGGATGACATAATCTTGTACAGGTAGTGAAATTTGTACAATATGTTTCATCATAGAGGTGAAGTTGTACAAGTCAAACGGTTTTGCCGACCTGAGGGCAGCCAGGCGTCTTCGTGCGTGTACGAGCGAGCTCGCGATAGCGGTGGACCTGCCAACAGCATTGTCGGCTTGAGAACCGCTTTCGCGAGCAGGCGGGCATGGGCGATGTTTTTTCAAAGAGGGGCTGCTGTCTGTTTCGACAGCAGCGGGCAGGGCGGGTGAGGCGGTTTACTGCAGGCTGGCGTGCAAGCGACGAGCGGCTTCCTGGCCGCTGAGCCAGGCCCCTTCGACCCGGCCGGACAGGCACCAGTCGCCGCACACGTACAGGCCCAGGTCGGCATCGGCCAGGGCGCCCCATTCATGGCTGCCGGCGGGGCGGGCGTAGAGCCAGCGGTGGGCCACGCTGAAGTGCGGCGCGGGCATGGCGCTGTGCAACAGTTCGGCGAAGGCGCCGTGCAGGTGCTCGATCACCGCCTCCTTGGACAGGTCGATGTGCTGCCGGCTCCAGTCGCTGGTGGCGTGCAGCACCCAGGTGTCGAGCGTGCTGTCGCGCCCCGGCTTGCTGCGGTTGCGGGCCAGCCAGTCGAGGGGGCTGTCTTGTACGAAGCAACCTTCCATGGGGGTGTCCAGCGGCGTTTCGAAGGCCAGGGCCACCGCCCAGGTCGGGTCCATTTTCACGCCGGCCGCCACGCCGGCCAGCTTCGGTACGGCCGCCAGCAGGGCGGTGGCCTGGGGCGCCGGGGTGGCAATCACCACCTGGCCGAAGGGGCCGTGGGTGAAGCCTTCGGCGTCCTGCAGATGCCAGTGTTCCTGGCCGCGATACACCTCGGTGATCCGGCAGGAAAACTGCACTTGCAGCGTGCCGAGCAGGGCCCGGGTTATGGCGCTCATACGGGGCGTGCCGACCCAGCGGGTCTGCTCGTCCGGCGAGGGGCTCAGTTGCCCGCCTTGGAAATTGTAGAGTTGCGGGTTCCATTCCGCGGCCCAGCCATTGGCTTGCCAGCGCTGCACTTCCGTGACGAAGCGCCGGTCGCGGGCGGTGAAGTACTGGGCGCCCATGTCCAGCGCGCCGGCGTCGCTGCGCTTGCTGGACATGCGTCCGCCGCTGCCATGGCTTTTATCGAAGAGTTGAACGATGTGCCCGGCCTCCGTCAGGGCCTGGGCGGCTGAGAGTCCGGCGATGCCGGTGCCGATGATTGCGATAGGTACAGTCATGAGGGCCTCGTTTACCTTTTCTGTACAGACTACGCCGTCGTTTAAACCTGTACAATTCGGGTTTTTGGTATAAGTTTTACCGTTCGCGTTCGGATAGGTTGTCCTATTGTTAAACACAGACCCTGTCCGATACGAAAAATCCCTGCTTATAAAAATAGACTAGTGGGCTGGGTAAAACGCGATGCGAGGAACATCTCATGCACATATTGCTGACCGGCGGTACTGGTTTGATCGGGCGTCAGCTCTGCCGCCTGTGGTTGGGACAGGGGCATCGCTTGACGGTCTGGAGTCGTCGCCCCGAAGAGGTGGCGAAAATCTGCGGGGCGCAGGTCAAGGGCATCGCCCGGCTCGATGACATCGTCGAGCCCGTGGACGCCGTGGTGAACCTGGCCGGTGCGCCGATTGGCGACCGTCCCTGGACCCACAAGCGCAAGATGTTGCTGTGGAGCAGTCGCATCACCCTGACCGAAGTATTGCTGGCGTGGCTGGAACGTTGCGAGCAGAAACCGCGGGTGCTGGTGTCCGGTTCCGCCGTGGGCTGGTATGGCGATGGTGGTGAACGCGAGTTGACCGAGGCTTGCGGGCCGGTAAGCGAGGATTTCGCCAGCCAGTTGTGCATCGCCTGGGAAGAAACCGCGCAACGTGCCGAGGCCCTGGGCCTGCGCGTGGTGCTGGTGCGGACCGGTCTGGTGCTGTCCGCCGAGGGCGGCCTTTTGTCGCGGCTGTCGCTGCCGTTCAAACTGGCGCTGGGCGGGCGAATCGGCAATGGTAGGCAGTGGATGCCATGGATTCATATCGACGATCAAATCGCCCTGATTGATTTTCTTCTGCACCAGGACGACGCCAGCGGTCCTTATAATGCCTGCGCGCCGAACCCGGTGCGCAATCGCGATTTCGCCAAGGCCCTGGGTCGCGCGTTGCACCGGCCAGCCGTGGTGCCGATGCCGGAGCTTGCGTTGAAAGTCATGCTGGGGGAGTTGTCATTGCTGTTGCTGGGCGGGCAGCGCGCCACGCCGGCCCGATTGCAGGCGGCAGGTTTCACATTCCGCTTCACCGATTTACCCGCGGCCCTGGATGACTTGTCCAGCCGCCTTTGAAATAGGACGTTGCATGACCGATCACGCGTTGCTGCTGGTTAATCTGGGTTCGCCTGCTTCCACCTCGGTGGCCGATGTGCGCCGTTACCTCAATCAATTCCTGATGGACCCATATGTCATCGACCTGCCGTGGCCGGTGCGCCGCTTGCTGGTGTCGCTGATCCTGGTCAAGCGCCCCGAGCAGTCGGCGCACGCCTACGCTTCGATCTGGTGGGACGAGGGCTCGCCGCTGGTGGTGCTCAGCCGCCGCCTGCAACGAGCCATGACCGCCCAGTGGACCCAAGGCCCGGTGGAACTGGCGATGCGGTACGGCGAGCCGTCCATCGAGTCGACGCTGGTGCGCCTGGCGAGCCAGGGGCACCAGAAGATCACGTTGGCGCCGTTGTATCCGCAGTTCGCCGACAGCACTGTCACCACGGTGGTCGAGGAAGCCAGGCGAGTGGTGCGGGAAAACAAGCTCAACGTGCAGTTCTCGGTCTTGCAGCCGTTCTACGACCAGCCGGAATACCTCGACGCCCTGGTCGCCAGCGCCAAGCCTTACCTGATGCAGGATCACGATCATCTGCTGTTGAGTTTCCACGGCTTGCCGGAGCGGCACCTGACCAAGCTCGACCCGACGGGGTTTCATTGCTTCAAGGACGCCGACTGCTGCAAGAACGCTCCACCGGAGGTCATTGCGACCTGCTACCGCGCCCAGTGCATCCGCACTGCCGAGCTGTTTGCCCAGCAGATGGGGCTCAAGCAAGGGCGGTGGTCCGTGTCGTTCCAGTCCCGCCTTGGCCGCGCCAAGTGGATCGAACCCTACACCGAAGCGCGCCTGGAAGAACTGGCCAAAAGTGGCGTGAAGAAAGTGCTGGTGATGTGCCCGGCGTTCGTGGCCGATTGCATCGAGACTTTGGAAGAGATCGGTGATCGTGGGCGCGAGCAATTCCGCGAGGCGGGTGGGGAGGAGTTGGTGCTGGTGCCCTGCCTCAATGACGATCCGCAGTGGGCGAAGGCATTGAGCACTCTGTGTGAACGGGCGCCGATGGCGCTATAAAATTCAAGGGCGCTTTCGCGAGCAAGCCCGCTCCCACAGTGGACCTCGGGTGTCACACATTCTGTGACCATCCAGCATCCTGTGGGAGCGGGCTTGCTCGCGAAGAGGCCCGACCCGACAGCACATCTATCAGATCAGCGGCTCATCCGGTTTCTTGTGCTTCCAGCCGTCATTGCCCGGCAGCAGCAGGTTCAGCGCAATCGCCACCACCGCGCACAGCGCAATACCCTTGAGGCCGAAGTCGTCCGGGCCGGTGCCGGTGCCCACCAGCACGCCGCCAATGCCGAACACCAGGGTCACCGACACGATCACCAGGTTACGCGCTTCGCCCAAGTCGATCTTGTGGCGGATCAGCGTGTTCATGCCCACCGCCGCAATCGAACCGAACAACAGGCAGAGGATCCCGCCCATCACCGGCACCGGGATGCTTTGCAGCAGTGCGCCGAACTTGCCGATGAACGCCAGGCTGATGGCGAAGATGGCCGCCCAGGTCATGATCTTCGGGTTGTAGTTCTTGGTCAGCATCACCGCGCCGGTGACTTCGGCGTAGGTGGTGTTGGGCGGGCCGCCGAAGAGGCCGGCTGCGGTGGTGGCGATGCCGTCACCGAACAGGGTGCGATGCAGGCCTGGCTTTTTCAGGTAGTCGCGACCGGTCACGCTGCCCACGGCGATCACGCCGCCGATGTGCTCGATGGCCGGCGCCAGGGCCACCGGGACGATGAACAGGATCGCCTGCCAGTTGAACGCCGGTGCGGTGAAGTTCGGCAGGGCGAACCAAGGCGCGGCGGCGATTTTCGCGGTGTCCACGACACCAAAGAAAAAGGCCATGGCAAAGCCCACCAGCACGCCGGAAATGATCGGCACCAGGCGGAAGATGCCTTTGCCGAACACCGCGACGACCAGAGTGGTGAGCAGGGCGGGCATCGAAATCATCATCGCCGTCTGGTAGTGGATCAGTTCGGTGCCGTCGCCGGCCTTGCCCATCGCCATGTTCGCGGCAATCGGCGCCATCGCCAGGCCAATGGAAATGATCACCGGACCGATGACCACCGGCGGTAGCAGGCGGTCGATGAAGCCGGTGCCCTTGATCTTCACCGCCAGGCCCAGGAAGGTGTAGACGAAGCCGGCCGCCATCACACCGCCCATGGTCGCCGCCAGGCCGAACTGGCCCTTGGCAAGGATGATCGGGGTGATGAAGGCAAAGCTCGACGCCAGGAACACCGGCACCTGGCGCCCGGTGACGACCTGGAACAGGATCGTGCCCAGGCCCGCGGTGAACAGCGCCACGTTCGGATCCAGCCCGGTGATCAATGGCATCAGCACCAGCGCGCCGAAGGCGACGAACAGCATCTGCGCGCCGGACAGTACCTGGCGCCAGAGCGGATCGTTGAACTCATCCTGCATGCTCAGGCGTCCTTCTGCTTGGTGCCGAAGATCTTGTCGCCGGCATCGCCCAGGCCCGGGATGATGTAGCCATGTTCATTGAGCTTGTGGTCGATGGACGCGGTGTAGATGGTCACGTCGGGGTGCGCATCCTGCACGGCCTGGATGCCTTCGGGCGCGGCCACCAGCACCATCGCGCGAATGTCCCGGCAACCGGCTTTTTTCAGCAGGTCGATGGTGGCGACCATGGAACTGCCGGTGGCGAGCATCGGGTCGATGATCATGGCCAGGCGTTCGTCGATTTCCGGTACCAGTTTTTCCAGGTAGGTGTGGGCCTGCAACGTTTCTTCATTGCGCGCCACGCCCACGGCGCTGACCTTGGCGCCCGGGATCAGGCTCAGCACGCCCTCGAGCATGCCGATGCCGGCGCGCAGGATCGGCACCACGGTGATTTTCTTGCCGGCGATTTTCTCGACCTGGACCTTGCCGGCCCAACCGTCGATTTCATAGGACTCCAGGGGCAGGTCCTTGGTGGCTTCGTAGGTGAGCAGGGCACCGACTTCCTGGGCAAGCTCCCGGAAGTTCTTCGTGCTAATGTCGGCGCGGCGCATCAGGCCGAGTTTGTGTCTGATCAGCGGATGGCGGATCTCGAGAATGGGCATGGGGAAGGCTCCGGCGGCGGGCAAAAAAACCGGCCTAGATTAATCTATCCGAGGGTGTTGTCCTATAGACAATACAGAACGTTAGTCCACAAACGCTTGATCTGGCCGGGCGGGATGCGTACCTTTGCCCGCTTTTCTGAACCTCCCGCCCCCTCAACCCCCTTGGAGAGCGCCATGTCCGCTGATCTCGAGCATATCCGTCAAATCATGCGAGAGGCTGACTGCCTGTACACCGAAGCCGAAGTCGAAGCGGCGATCGCCCGTGTCGGCGCGCAGATCAATGAGCAACTGGCCGAGTCCAACCCGGTGGTGTTCTGCGTCATGAACGGCGGGCTGATTTTCTCCGGCAAGCTGCTGACCTACCTGAACTTCCCGCTGGAGGCGTCCTACCTGCACGCCACCCGTTATCGCAACGAGACCAGCGGCGGCGACCTGTTCTGGAAGGCCAAGCCGGAAGTCTCGTTCATCGACCGCGACGTGCTGATCATCGACGACATTCTCGACGAAGGTCACACCCTCGGCGCCATCATCGACTTCTGCAAGCATGCCGGCGCCCGTGCGGTGCACACCGCTGTGCTGATCGACAAGGACCACGACCGCAAGGCCCGTCCGGACCTGAAGGCCGATTTCGTCGGCCTGCCGTGCATCGACCGCTACATCTTCGGCTATGGCATGGACTACAAAGGCTACTGGCGCAACGCGAACGGTATTTTCGCGGTCAAGGGGATGTAATCGATGACTCGGCCGAGCTTCCTGGATCAAGCGTTGTTTGATGAAGTGGCCGGGAAAGCCGCCGCCAGCGCGCGTGGGCGACAGCACCACAACTTTCATCAGATGGACGAACCTTGCCATCGCATGGCGGTAGGCTTGCAGCCTTCGACGTACATCCCTCCGCACCGCCACTTGAGTGCCGACAAGGCGGAAACCCTGCTGGTGCTCAAAGGGCGGCTGGGGGTGTTGATCTTCGATGAAGACGGTGCGGTGGTGGACAAGCGCGTCCTGCAGGCCGGCGGCGATTGCCTGGGCGTCGACCTGCCGGTTGGCGTGTATCACGGCCTGGTGGTGCTGGAAGCCGACAGCCTGATGTTCGAATGCAAGGCCGGTCCCTACCGCCCGGTGGGCGACGGCGAACTGGCCCACTGGGCACCCCGCGAGGGCGAGCCTGGCGTGGCTGAGTACCAGGCATGGATGCGGGCGCAGTTCGACTGAGCACCGCATCGGCACCGGCTGCGGAGGTTCTGTGGCGAGGGAGCTTGCTCCCGCTGGGCTGCGAAGCGGCCCCCTGGAACTGAAGCCTGGGTGTGTCAGGCACACCGCATTGATCGTTTTGGGCCTGCTGCGCAGTCCAGCGGGAGCAAGCTCCCTCGCCACGGTTGTGTGGTTGCCCACTATCCAACAAGACAAAAGAGGGGGCTGTGGCGAGTGCTTTTGTGGCGAGGGGATTTATCCCCGCTGGGCTGCGAAGCGGCCCCCCCTGGAGCAGGCGCCTGGGTGTGTCAGGCACACCGCATTGATCTTTTTTGGGCCTGCTACGCAGTCCAACGGGGATAAATCCCCTCGCCACAGGAGTTTTGTGTGAGCTTGCTTTCGTGGCGAGGGGATTTATCCCCGCTGGGCTGCGAAGCGGCCCCCCTCGCCACAGGTCAGGCGCAGTGGGCTTGCAGCCAGCGCTCACTCTTGATCCGCGCTTGCTCCAGCGTTTTCACATAAGCCAGTTGGCGCTGCTCGCGATGGATGCCGGCGCGGCGCAGTTTCAGGCGTACCCGCGGCGCGGTCGCCACCAGGATCAGGCCGATGCCTTGCTTGCGGTAATCCTTCAGGATGTTTTCAAACGCGGCCAGCGCGGTCATGTCCAGCATCGGCACGGCACTCATCTCCACGATCACCACCCGAACCCCCGGGTCGAAACGGCGTAGCACATCCAGGGCTTTTTCGGCGGCGCCGAAGAACAGCGGCCCGCGGATGCCATAGCAGCGCACATGCTCCGGCATGTCTTGCAACGCCTGGTGGAAGTGGCGGGGCAGTTCGGCGCTGTCGGTCAGTTCACTCATGCGCTTGATGAACAACCCGGCGGCCAGCAACAGACCGACCGCGACGGCCAGCACCATGTCGAACAGCACCGTCAGGCCCAGGCAGGTCAGCAGCACCAGCACGTCGCTGCGCGGGGCGATGCGCAGGGTGTGCAGCACATGCCCGGCTTCGCTCATGTTCCAGGCAACCATGACCAGCAATGCCGCCAGCGCGGCCATGGGCAAGTAGCTGAACAGCGGTGCCAGCAGCACCATCGCCAGCAGCACCACCAGGCTGTGGATGATCGCCGCCAACGGTGACGACGCGCCGCTGCGCACATTGGTGGCGCTGCGGGCAATCGCGGCGGTGGCGGTGATGCCACCGAACAGCGGCGCCACCAGATTGCCCAGGCCTTGGCCTATCAGCTCGGCATTGGGGTCGTGCTTGCTGCCGGTCATGCCGTCCGCCACCACGGCGCACAGCAGTGACTCGATGGCGCCGAGCATGGCGATGGCGAAGGCGGGGCCCAGCAACTGGCGGATCAGGTCATAGGAAAGGTTCAGGGGGTGGCCCTGGCCGTCCGGCAGATGCCAGGGCCAGTCGAAGCTTGGCAGAAACGGTGGGATGCCCGGGTAGGTGACGCCCTCCACCACGTAACCGAAGCGTTCGCCCAGTGTCGCGACCGGCAAGCCCCAGCGCTCCATCGCCAGCCCCAGCAGTGCGCCCACCAGCAAAGCGACCAGATGCCCGGGGACTTTCGGCACCCAGCGCGGCCAGATGATCAATAGCGCCAGACAGGTGACGCCGATCAGGCTATCGCCCAGGCGGGCGCCGGGCAGGGCGATGAGCAGTTCGCCGAGCTGTTCCATGTAGTGCCTGGCCTGGCCGACGTTGCTCAGGCCCAGCAGGTCCTTGAGTTGCAACGTGGCGATGACCACGCCGATCCCGGCGGTAAAGCCCAGGATGACCGGGTAGGGAATGTACTGGATCAGCCGTCCGGCCCGCATCAGGCCCAGGGCGATCAGGATCAGGCCGGCCAGCATCGTGCACAACAGCAGGCCGCCCAGGCCGTATTGCTGGGTGATGGGCAACAGGATCACCACGAACGCCGCCGTCGGTCCGCTCACGTTGAAGCGCGAGCCACCGGTGAGGGCGATCAGCGGCGCCGCCACCAGCACGGTGTACAGGCCATGCTGCGGAGGCACGCCAACGGCGATCGCCAGGGCCATGGCCAGGGGAATGGCGATGATCCCGACGGTCAGCCCGGCCACCAGGTCGCCGCGCAGGCGCGCAAGGGTATAACCGGCCTGCCAGCTCTGGCGCCAGGCGGCAAACAATGGTGGGGCGGAGAAAGACATGAATACTCCTCGCAAGGGGGCTGGCACTGGCCCTCGCCACAAAGGCATGCACCGCTAGACCGGGGCTGATGGCTCTTTGAGTATGCCGTGCTCGTTGCGCGGATGTATTGATCTGGATCGTTATTTTTACCGTCCAGGCTCATGCTAGAGTGCCCGGCCAAGACCCCGGAGCTTGCCATGCCTGTCTCGATTCGCCGTTGCGCCGCTGTACTGCTGATATCCAGCCTGCCTTTGACGGCGATGGCCGCACCGATGCACAGCCAGTTCCTGCCCCCCGACGACCTCGTGGCGCGCCAGGAACAGCCCGAACAGCAGCAATTGCTGCAGGTCACCGACTATTCGGTGGTGCTGGGCAATCAGCGTCAATCCAATCAACAGCCGATCCCGGTCACTTCACCCTTGCTGGTGCGCCTCAAGGGCAAGCCACTGAACAAGGGCGCCAGCCTCAACCAGGTGATCCTCAACTTCGACGGCGAAAGCAAAAGCCTGAAGAAGCCGGTTTTCGACGAGGCCAGCAAGACCCTCACCCTGACTTATCCACAGGCCCAATACCGGGTGGTCATCGATCTGCTGCGCAACAACACCGTGTATGTGCAGTTCCTCACCTACGCCAATGGCCACATCTGGGCTGATCTGCACACCGGGGCCGAACGCTCGCGTTGAGCCTCGGGGCCTGCCGGGGGTAAACTGCCCGCCCCGTGAATCGTGCGAGTTGGAGCCGGCAATGCGTAAAGACAAGAAACAGGTGATTGGTGACGAGATTGGCGACGAACAGATCAAGCTGTTCCTCAATTTCGAACCGGTCGATGCCACTTCGCCGTCGCTGCACAAACTGATCAAGGGCTACCGTGGCCTGCGGGTCGATGATTTCGAGCGGTTCCTGACCTTCTTCGTCGAAGCCGGCTACGACCTCCATGGCAAGGATGAGCACGGCAACGACTTCGTGGCATTGGTCCAGGACCAGCGCAACGCCGAGGAATACATCGAATTGATCGAGAAGGCGCGTGGCTGATTGATCATGGGCCTGCTTCGCAGGCCAGCGGGAGCAAGCGCCCTCGCCACAAAACGTCACCCATAAAAAACGCCCCGCTCTCATGGAGAACGGGGCGTTTTTTATGGGGCGAGCCTCAAGCGTAGCTTTGGGTCTCGCTGCTTTGCTCGACCAGTTCCAGCGCGACATTGTTCTGCGCGTTGATCTTGCGATACAGCGCCGCGTCGGTTTCCAGCACTTTTTCCCGGGCCGGGAAGATTTCCGCGAGCTTGGTGGCCCACTCGCCCTTGGCCTTGTCCGGGAAGCAGCGCTCGATCAGTTCCAGCATGATCGAAACGGTCACCGAAGCACCTGGCGATGCGCCGAGCAGGGCGGCGAGGGTGCCGTCCTTGGCCGCCACCAGCTCGGTGCCGAACTGCAGGATGCCGCCTTTCTTCGGGTCTTTCTTGATGATCTGCACCCGCTGGCCGGCCACTTCCAGGCGCCAGTCCTCGGCTTTCGCCTCGGGGTAGAAGCGCCGCAGCGATTCCAGGCGTTGTTCCATGGATTGCATCACTTCGCTGATCAAGTACTTGGTCAGGTCCATGTTGTCGCGGGCCACGGCCAGCATCGGACCGATGTTGCCGGCCCGTACCGACAGCGGCAGGTCCATGATCGAACCGTGCTTGAGGAACTTGGTGGTGAAGCCGGCGTAGGGCCCGAACAGCAGGGATTTCTTGCCATCGACCACGCGGGTGTCCAGGTGCGGCACCGACATGGGTGGCGAGCCGACCGCGGCCTGGCTGTAGACCTTGGCCTGGTGGTGCTTGACCACGTCCGGGTTGTCGCAGCGCAGCCACTGGCCGCTGACCGGGAAGCCGCCGAAGCCCTTGCTTTCCTCGATGCCCGAGGCTTGCAGCAGCGGCAAGGCCGCGCCGCCGGCGCCCAGGAAGACGAACTTGGCGTCGACTTCGCGGGTGCTGCCGGAATTGACGTCCTTGATGCTCACGGTCCAGCCACTGCCCTTGCGCTTGAGGCCGGTGACGCGCTTGCAATACTTGACCTGGGTGTCCGGTGCGCTGGTCAGGTGCTTGAGCAACTGGTTGGTCAGGGCGCCGAAGTTGACGTCGGTGCCGTTCATGACGCGGGTGGCGGCGATGACCTCATCGGCTGGCCGGCCCGGCATCATCAGCGGCATCCACTCGGCCATCACGGCCTTGTCCTCGGTGTATTCCATGTCGGCGAAGGCATGATGCTTGCTCAGCAGCTCGAAGCGCTTCTTGAGAAACGACACGCCTTTTTCACCCTGGACGAAGCTCAGGTGCGGCACCGGGGCGATGAACGACTTGGAAGAACCGAACGTGCCCTTTTTGGTCAGGTACGTCCAGAACTGCTTCGACACCTCGAACTGGGTGTTGATGTGCACGGCTTTCTTGATGTCGACACTGCCATCGGCCGCCTGGGGCGTGTAGTTGAGCTCACACAGCCCGGCGTGGCCGGTACCGGCGTTGTTCCAGGGGTTGGAACTCTCCGCGGCACCGGAATCCATCAGCTCGACGACTTCCAGCGAGATCGCGGGGTCGAGCTCCTTGAGCAGTACGGCCAGGGTGGCACTCATGATGCCGGCCCCTACCAGAACTACATCGACTGCTTCGTTATGCGCCATTTAACGCGTCTCCAAAATCTGCAGCACCAAATTGTCGGCATAGCGGCCAGGATTGGCGGGGCAGGTGGTGGTGCCCCAGGTACCCATGGCCAGGATCGCCATGTCCGAATCTTCGCAATTTTTCGCAACTACTGCGGATGCATGCAGCCTGGCCTTACAGAGTCACATGAACTCATTTAAGCGCCGGGCAGGCAATTCGACTTATGGCCGAGACATCCGTTAGCGCAACCAAATCCGTAGCGGACAGGCTTCAGGCAGCGGTTCTTGAGCGATATCCGGTCCTGTATCGTTGGGCTGTTTCAGACGCTAATGGTGCTTGTTCAGACGCAAAACTCTTCATTTGCTCGCCACACTCTTGTGAAGTTGTGAAAACCCGTTTTTTCACGCTCTTTTGAAGACGTGAACCTCAAAAAAGGGCTGTCCCAGCCTGGCACCGCGCCCGGTTTGGTTGCCCCCATGTATTACATGACAGGCAAAACGGGCAGACAGCTCAGTGACCGAGCGTAATGACAGCTCTGCAGATGCGCGAAAAGTGGTCAATAGCTTGAGAAACAGCAAGCGCGCCAGCTTCACTCGATCTGTGTGGGCGGCTCTCTGTGGGCGGTGCGGGGTGCCAATACCTGCGCATCAGCGGCGTTGCGGGGCCCGATCAGGAGACGTCCTTATAATCGGGGGGAGATTGTATCGAAGAAACGCAGGGAAATGGTCGTGATTAATGACTTTTATTAGCCGTCCGGTCAGATGGTCAACAGTTGTCGGTTGCGTGCGCGAGCGCGCACCGGTTGCACGCGGGCGCTGGCGGGCAGTGGCTGGTGCAGCCAGTTGAGGCGGATCTCTTCGATTTCCACCCAGCCTTCGCCCATGGGTTGCAGGCTGCATTGCTTGAACGCCTGGCAAAGACCGTTGCGGTCCAGCAGGGCGAAGCTGCGGTGATGAGGGCGCGGTGTGAACAGGGAAATGAGCAAGCGCATGATCGGATACCGGGTCAGGGAGCTTGGGGCTAGCCTGACAGCGGGCCATGACATGGCGGTGTAAGGACCGTGACAATGGGGTGACAGGAACCGCGGTTACCGGCCCGTGTCAGACATTTGAGTATTCATCGTGCGGTGCTAGTTCCGAGGCCGAGCGCACCGCTATACTGCCGGCCTGTTCGTGCCCGATTCTGGAGAGAAGCGCATGTTGCAACGCCTGTTGTTCGGTTTGATCGCCGTGGCCAGTCTGACCCTCGTCGGCTGCGCCCACAGCCCGCAACAACTCAACCCCGAGCCCAAGCTCAACGCCCAACTGGCGCCCGTAGGACGTGGCCAGCCGGTGGTGGTACGGGTAGTGGACGGTCGTCCGTCGCCGACCCTCGGCACCCGTGGCGGGCTGTACCCGGAAACCAGCGTGATCACGGTGCAGGGCGCGCAGATCCTGCCCAAGCTGCAGGCCCAGGCTGAAGCCGCTGTCCGCCTGCTCGGCTTCACCCCGACCGCGAACGCTTTGAACGCGCCGCAACTGACCGTGACCCTGGCCGAACTCAAGTACCAGTCGCCCAAGGAAGGCATGTACGTGACCGAAGCCACCATCGGCGCGACCTTCCGCTCCGACGTGCAGAATGCCAACCGCCGCTACAGCGGTCGCTACGGTGCGTCGCTGGACCAGCGCTTCGGCATGGCGCCCAACCAGGACACCAACACCAAGCTGGTCAGCGATGTGTTGAGCGATGCCCTGACGCGTCTGTTCAAGGACCCGACCATTGGCCAGGTGCTGGCTGAGTAAAAGTCAACCATCCCCAATGTGGGAGCGAGCTTGCTCGCGATAGCGGCCTGTCAGTCAACAGATGTGTTGGTGTGCGGACGCTATCGCGAGCAAGCTCGCTCCCACAGGTGTTTTTGCAGGAGCGATTTCATGCCGCCTGTGAATACAACTCCAGCACACTGATCCCGGTCAGCAGGTCGGTCTCGGGCAGGTCGGCGTGCTGGTGGCCGCCGAGGGCGCAATACACCAGCCAGTGTCGGTCCTGCACATTGAAGGACAGGCTGTCGACGAGGTTCTGCTGTTCGTCGCTGGGGCTGATGAGGTAGAGGCGGTCCTGGTTTTCGGCGTGAAGCATGATGGGGTCCGGGCTGGTTTGAAGGGCGACAGGGTGGCTTATCCAGATGACGAAACCGTGACGGGGCAAATTAATCGGTCGCCCGGACCTTGCCCCCACAGGTCGGAAAAAACCGCCCAGGGCGGCAGGCTTTCGGTAGAATCCGCGCCCTGTTCGTAGGTCCCGGACGTGTCCTGTCCGTATTTCCGCTTGAGGTTCGTGATGTCGCTGCATCTGTTTTCGCTGTTCGCTGCCCACCCCGCCAAACTGATCAACCTGCTCGCGTTGCTGTTCGCCTGCCCGGGCGGTTGGGTGCTGCATGCGACGCGCCGCCGTGAGCAGCGGGCCCGAGCCTGCCTGCAAGCACGCAGCGGAAACGGTGAGGAGCGCTTCGAGGCGCTGCTGGACCTGGCGACCCAGCGCATGAACCGGTTCTTCTACCGGTTCGGTTTCGGTTGCCTGGCGCTGGCGTTGCTGGTGTCGTGGATCAGCACGCAGATTCACTGATCAGGTTATTGATGTAGGCGTTGTCTGTGGCGAGGGGATTTATCCCCGTTCGAGTGCGGAGCACTCGCCAGGCTTGGATAAGCAAACAATCCTGGGGGCTGCTGCGCAGCCCAGCGGGGATAAATCCCCTCGCCACAGGTATGGCGCTTCTCCTGAGGTCGAGACACGCTCCGCCTTACAACGCCAACCCCGCCTTGACCCGATACTGATTGCGCACCGGCGTCGCGTATTGCAGCACCAGGAACGGTCGGTAATCCGCCGGGCAAGCGTCCAGTCGGCGTTGCCACTCTTGCTCGGCCTTGGCCAGTTCCTCGGCACCAAACACCTCGGCCGCCGTCGGCACCTGCAATTGCGGGTCGGCGTCAGCCCATTGGGCGTAGGCCAGGTAGTGCACCGGGAACAACCGATAGCCGCCGAGAATCTGCCGGTCCATTTCCACGGCCAATTGCTTGGTGTCCTCGAAATATTCGGTGATGGGCGTGGCAAAGTTCACATGCACCCGGCCCTTGTAGCCGGTGATGCCCTTGGCAATGCTCACGTCGTCCTCGCCGGGCGCCTTGGTGTAGGTGCCGGTGGTGGCGCGGATGTACAGCTCGCGGGCCTTGGCCTGGTCGCACGGGTCGTATTCGTAGCTGATGGACACCGGCGTGAGGTTCAGCGACTGGATTACTTCGCCGAACGGCTCGTCCTTGCGGCTCATGTGGAACATCTTGAGGATCGCCGACTCGGTGCGGTCGTCGCCGTCCTTGGCCCGGCCTTCGGCCTGGGCGATCCAGATCGAGGCGCAGTCGTTGCGGATCGAGTGGTTGATGTAGGCCGACAGCAACTGGTAGGCCGCCAGTTTTTCCCGGCGTCCGGTGAGGGAGCGGTGCACGATGAAGCTCTTGTTCAGGCGCATCAGGTCGCTGACGAACGGTTTTTGCAGCAGGTTGTCGCCAATGGCGATGCGCGGTGTCGGCAGGCCGGCGTGGTACACGGCGTAGTTGACGAAGGCCGGGTCCATCACGATGTCGCGGTGGTTGGCGATGAACAGGTAGGCGCTGCCGGACTTGAATTGCTCCACGCCGGTATAGGTCACGCCGTCGGTGGCGCGCTCGATGGTGTGGTCGACGTAGAACTCTACCTTGTCCTGCAAAGTGGCGACGGAGCTCACACCGGCGAACTCACGACGCAATCTTTGCGCTATAAGGGGTTTGAGCATCCAGCCTAATGCGCCGGCCAGGCGCGGGAAGCGGAAGTGGGTGAGGATATCTAGAAACGCCTTGTCGCCGAGCAGCCGTGCCAGCACCGCTGGGACTTCACTGTCGTCGTAAGGTCGGATGGCATCGAATTCGCCCATCATGCTCTCTTGTTGGAAACGGCTAGGGTAAGTAAAGGTTCGCTCAAAAAACGATGGGGCACGGCCTGGCAGACAAGCCAGGCGAAAATAGCCCTGCAAACAGACCGGCGATTATACGCACAAGTCACCTGGGAGACCCGCGATGCTGGAAACTGCTCTTTATGATTGCCCCTATTGTGGTGAAGAGATCGAGACGTCCGTGGACCTGTCGGGTGGGGACCAGAACTACATCGAGGACTGTCAGGTCTGTTGTCGGCCGGTCACCTTTGTCCTGCAGGTGCATGGCGAGGAATGGCATCTTGAGGTCCACGCCGAAAACGACTGAGGGGCGCGCCCATGCAACGCATCTACGAGCTGGAAAACCTGATGGAGGGCGAGCTGCTGCAAGGCATGCTCGCCAGCGAGGGCATCACCGCGCATCTGGTGGGCCGCGACCTGGTGGGCGGCGTCGGTGAGTTGCCGATGCAAGGCTTGCTGGGGCTGGCGGTGGAGGACGAGCAGGCGCAATACGCCCGTGAGTTGATCGTTGCGTACAATGCGGCGATGCCCGTGCCCGGCGATGAGCCGCAGAGCTACCCCGGCACGCTGGTCTGTTAGGCTGGCGGCCGTTTGATCAAGAGTTGTGTTGCCCCATGTGTGGACGTTATGCCCTGTTTCGCTGGAACCCCGCTTTCGCGGCCTTGCCCGGCTTTCCGGCCGACCAGAAGGCCCAATGGAATATATCGCCCAACGATTCGGTGCTGATGCTGCGTGTCGGCGCCGACGGCCAGCGGGAACTGGCCCGGGCACGCTGGGGGCTGACGCCGCCGTGGCTGACCGACCTGTCCCGCACCCCGGCCCATGCCCGGGCCGAAACCGTGGCCGAGCAACCGATGTTCCGCGAGGCCTTGCGCCTGCGGCGTTGCCTGCTGCCGGCCAACGGCTTTTATGAATGGCGCGGCGGCACGCGCAAGCGCCCGTACTGGTTGACCCCGGGCGAAGGGTCGTCGTTGTTCTTCGCCGCGATCTGGGAGGCGTATCCGGTGCAGGAGCAAGTGTGGCTGAGCACGGCGGTCATCACCCAGCCGGCGGCGGGGCAGCGCCGGCCACTGATTCTGGACGAAGAAGGCCAGCGCCAGTGGCTAGACCCCGAGACGCCATTGCATGCCTTGCAAGGGCTGCTGGCCAGCGAACCGGCCGCCTTGCGCGAGCGGGTGCTGGCCAACATGGTCAATGACCCGAAGCTCAATGGGCCGGAGTGCCTGACGCCGGCTTGAGGGCATTGGTGTATTGGCTGGCCTCTTCACAAGGGGTTGTGGCGAACGTTAATCCTGCGGCCAACCCGAATGACTGTGGGAGCGGGCTTGCCCGCGAAAGCGGTCTAACAGGCAAAGAAGTATCGCCTGACACCTCGCCTTCGCGGGCAAGCCCGCTCCCACAATGGTTTGTGGCGAACACTAATCCTGCGGCCAACCGAATGACTGTGGGAGCGGGCTTGCCCGCGAAGGGGCCGGTACATCCAACATCTTTGCAAGCTGAGCCAACGCATTCGCGGGCAAGCCCGCTCCCACAGGGGCTTTCTGTTAAACCCTGAACTGATTGATCAAGCGTCGCTGCTGCTCCGCCAGTTTGGTCAGCCCGGCGCTGGCGGCGCTGGACTCGTCCGCGCCGCTTGCGACTTCATTCGCCACCTGGCCGATGTTGATCACATTGCGGTTGATGTCATCGGCCACGGCGCTCTGTTCCTCCGCGGCGCTGGCGATCTGGGTGTTCATGTCGTTGATCACCGACACCGCCTGGGTGATCGTCTCCAGGGCCTGGGCCGCCTTCGCCGCGTGCTGCACGCTTTCATCGGTACGGTGCTGGCTGTCTTCCATCACCCGCACCACATCCCGGGTGCCTTGTTGCAACTGTTGGATCATCGCCTGGATTTCTTCGGTGGCCTGTTGCGTCTTCTGTGCCAGGTTACGCACCTCATCGGCCACCACGGCGAAGCCGCGTCCCTGTTCACCGGCACGGGCCGCCTCGATGGCCGCGTTGAGGGCGAGCAGGTTGGTCTGCTCGGCGATCCCGCGAATGGCGGTGAGGATCGCGTTGATGTTCTCGCTGTCCTTGGCCAGGGCCTGCACCACGCTTACGGCCTTGCCGATTTCCGTTGCCAGGGCCCCAATGGCCGTGGAGGTGTCCTGGACAATCTGCATGCCCTGGCTGGCGGCCTGGTCGGCGTGGCTGGCGGCCTGCGCGGCCTGGGTCGCATTGCGGGCCACGTCCTGGGCGGTGGCGGTCATTTCCTGTACGGCGGTGGCCACCTGGTCGATCTCCGACATTTGCTTGTGCACGCCCTGGTTGGTGCGGATGGCGATGTCGGCGGTGTGTTCCGACGAATCGCTGACGCTCTGCACCGAGGTCACCACCTGGGTGATCATCCCCTGCAACTTGCTCAGGAAGGTGTTGAAGCCCTTGGCGATCGAGCCCAGCTCATCGGCGCGGTCGCTCACCAGGCGACGGGTCAGGTCGCCTTCGCCCTGAGCGATGTCATCGAGCATCGCCACCATTTGCTTGAGCGGTCGGGCAATGCCATGGCCCACCAGCCAGATCACCAGCAAGCCGATCCCGGCGATCACCAGGCCCACCATCGCCATGCCGAAAATATCCGCCTGGCGCTGGTGGTCGAGGTCGTTCTGCAACGCTTGCAGGTCGGCCATCACCGCGTTCAGCGGCAGTTGCAGCATCAGCGTCCAACGCGCGTTGGTTTCGCCAATGCCGAATGGCATGTACACCTCGATATGCCCGTGTTCTTCATCGACGTCGTAGCGCACTTCGCCGTTGCCGAGCTTGCCCAGGTTGTCCAGTTCGCTGGCGTCGAGCAGGTCGCTGGCTTTCTCTCCGAGCTTGCTCGGGTCCTTGGTGAAGGCCACGAAGCGGTTGTTGCTCGAGAGCAGGGCCATTTCCCCGGCGCCGTCGTACAGCTTGCCGTCGGCGGCCACGAGCATGTCCTGGATGAAGTTCACCGACAGGTCGGCCCCGACAATGCCCTGGAACTTGCCGTCGATGAGAATCGGTTCGATGAACGAGGCGAGCATGGTCATGGTGTCGCCAACCCGGTAGGGCGCCGGGTCGATCACGCAGGCCTTGCGGCTGTCCTGGGAGCACAGGTAGTACTCACTGGCGCGGATGCCGGTGGAGAGCAGTTTCTGGTCGGTCACGTCGGCGAGTTTTTCCAGGCCGAGGGTGCCGTCCTGGTTGCGAAACCACCAGGGCAGGAAGCGCCCGTTGGTTTCCATGCCCACCACCTGGCTGTTCGCGTAGTTGGCGTCGTCGTGATCGATGGCGTTCGGTTCCCAGGCGATGTAGGCGCCCAAGACCTTGGGATTGCGCACCACGGTTTCGCGCAGCAGGCTGATCATCTGCTCGCGGGGCATCTTCAAGGACGGGTTACCGTCCGCGCCCTTCATGCCCATCAGTGCGTTGGTGGTGGCAAGGCCCTTGGCCAGTTGCAGCGGCGCCTCCAGTTCCCGTTGGATCAGACTGGCCTGGGTTCGGGCCAGGGCGCTGAGGCGCTGTTCGATGAGCTGTTCGAATTGCGCCTTGGTCCGCTGTTGCACCATCTCCTGGGTGCGGGCACCCGCAAACAACGCGTACAGCACCAGGGCGCCGACCACGCTGAGAACGATGGCACCCGCCAGGGCCGCCACGGAAAACTGGATCGATTTGAATTTCATAAAGGCTCCGGACGCAGGATGACGTCTGGAACCTGTATCGGCGTTTGGCCGCCCCGGCATAAGGCGCTGTTCGTCGGATGACTGTTTTGGAGGGGTGAGTGTCGCAAATGGACAGGGTGGGGTGCTGTGCGAAAAATTGTAATCCGTCGTGATGTATCTGGCGCCGATACAAATCACCGCCTAGGATACGCCCACGTTTCCAGGGAGCTTCTTATATGCACAAGACATTGATGGTGAGTGTACTGGGCGCGGGCCTTCTGCTCGCCGGTTGCCAATCGGTGAATACCACCAGCGGCGGAGCCGTGGGCGTGGAGCGCAAGCAGTACATGTTCAGCATGTTGTCGACCGACGAGGTCAACCAGATGTATGCCCAGTCCTACCAGAAGACAGTGGGCGAGGCGAGCACCCAGGGTGCGTTGGACAAGACCAGCAATGAAGCCAAGCGCGTGCAGGCCATTGCCAGCCGACTGATCGCCCAGGCGCCGGTGTTCCGTCCGGACTCGGCGCAATGGAAGTGGGAAGTGAACCTGATCAAGAGCGACGAGCTCAACGCCAACTGCGGGCCTGGCGGCAAGATCATCTTCTACACCGGGCTGATCGATTCGCTGCAACTGACCGACGATGAAATCGCTGCGGTCATGGGCCATGAAATCGCCCACGCCCTGCGCGAGCACGGTCGTGAGGCGATGTCCAAGGCCTACGGCATCGAGATGGCCAAGCAGGGCGCCGGTGCCTTGTTCGGCCTGGGCCAGGACAGCCTGGCGCTGGCCGACACCGTGGCCAACTATGGCATGACCTTGCCCAACAGTCGCGCCAACGAGAACGAAGCCGACCTGATCGGCCTTGAACTCGCCGCCCGCGCCGGTTACAACCCGAACGCCGCGATCACCTTGTGGAACAAGATGAGCAAGGCCTCGGAAGGCGCGCCGCCGGAGTTCATGAGCACGCACCCGGCATCTAGCAGCCGGATCGCTTCGTTGCAGGCGGCCATTCCGAAGGTGATGCCGCTTTACCAACAGGCCAAGAAGTAACCCGCGCGATGCGCTGATGTGCTTTTGTGGCGAGGGAGTTTGCTCCCGCTGGACTGCGCAGCAGGCCCAACTGGCGACTGCTGCGCAGCCGATCGGGAGCAAGCTCCCTCGCCACAACGCCTCTTTAAACCCACCCGCTGCTCTGCATCGCCTTGTACACCGCGACAACCGCCAGGACGAAGAAGGCCGAGGCGGCCAGGCGGCGGATCAGGTTCAGGGGCAGTTTCTCGGCCGCGAAGTTGCCGGCCAGTACCACCGGCACGTTGGCAATCAGCATGCCCAGGGTGGTCCCGATGATCACCAGCCACAGCTCCGGGTACTGCGCAGCGAGCATTACCGTGGCGATCTGCGTCTTGTCACCAATTTCCGCCAGGAAGAACGCGATCAGCGTGGTCAGGAATGGGCCGAACGTGCGGGCGGTGGTGGTTTCCTCGTCGTCCAGCTTGTCCGGGACCAGGGTCCACAGCGCCGTGGCCGCGAAACTGGCCGCCAGGATCCAGTGCAAGACCGCATCCGAGAAGATACTGCCCACCCAGGCCCCCACGGCCCCGGCGGCCGCATGGTTGGCGAGCGTTGCCGCGATGATGCCGGCGATGATCGGCCAGGGTTTGCGAAAGCGTGCCGCGAGGATGAGCGCGAGCAATTGCGTCTTGTCGCCGATTTCGGCCAACGCAACGATGGCGGTAGGTACGAGAAATGAGTCCAGCATCAGGTAGTTCCTAAAGGGGCGGGTCGACACGGCTATGACACGTACAGCCTTCCCGCCCCGGGTAAGGTGTGCGTGTCATAGGTCTTGTCAAACCCAGCGACCATCTGCGTGGACGCTTGGGCCGCATACGCCATGGTCTGCTGACCAAGTGTGTTGACGTATGCCGGGCGAGCAGGGCGCTCGCGGGAGACTACTCCCCTAGGACGGAGCGGATTCTGCCTAGGCAAATCCGATAGGGCAAGCGTTGTTTTCCAAAAAGCCTCAGCCGCGCCTGGCCTGGTAGATGCGAAACCCTTGGCCCTCAGCCTTGATCGAGCAGGCACCCAAGTGCTCTTCGATCAGTGGCTGGTACTTGAGGAAACTGTTGGCGACCAGTCGCAGTTCGCCGCCGTTTTTCAGGTGTTTCGCGGCTTTTCGCAGCAGGTTTTCCGTGGCGAAGTAATCGGTGTGCACGCCGACATGGAATGGCGGGTTGCTCAGGATCGCGTTCAAGCCCATCGGTGCAGCGTCGATCCCGTCACCGGTCAGCACCTCGGCGTCCAGGCCGTTGGCCGCCAGGGTCAGGCGACTGCTGGCGGCGGCGAAGGCGTCCACGTCCAGCATTGTGACGGTGTTGTGCGGATAACGTCGTTTGACCACGGCTCCCAGCACGCCGGCGCCGCAGCCGAAGTCCAGCAAATGGCCGCCGGGCAGTTTGTCCAGGTGTTCGAGCAGTAGTGCACTGCCGCGATCCAGGCGACCGTGGCTGAACACGCCGGGCAGGCTGACGACGGTCAGCGGGCCTTCGGCCAGGGGCAATTCGTAGGTCTGGGCCAGGCTTTCCAGAGGCTTGGCCTCGGGGGCGTTGGCCACGGTGACCTGCCACAACTGGCAATGCCGCGCGCTGTCGAGCTTGCGCGGCTTGCCAAAGGGGTTGAGCTGCTTGGACGCGCCTTCGATGCCGCTGCGTTTTTCCCCGACCAGGTACACCTCGCGGCCGGCCAGGCGCGCCGCCACGGCGTTGAGGATGTAGTCGGTGAGGTCCTTGGCCTTGGGCAGGAACACCACGGCAGTGTCGAACCCGCGTTCGGGCACGGTGACGCCAAAGTGGCTGCGCTGTGGGAAACGCGCGTCCAGCGCTGCCTGATCGCCAGCGTGCCAGCACCAGCCGTGGGCGTCGGGCAGGCGGCCGAGCAGGTCGTCGGCGGGCAAGCCGGCCAGCAGCACCGAGCCCTGGAATAACTCGGCCTGACGAAGCAGTACTTCACTGCGCGGGTCCATGGTCTGCTCCTTGAAAAAAAGTGCGGCAGTTTATCAACTGACGACCCGTCGCGCTGTACCGCTGAAAAAGCCCTGGGCGTTTTCGCACATTTGCCCAACGATCCGCTGCCGCGCCTCGCGGCTGCCCCAGGCATTGTGCGGGGTGACAATCAAGCGCGGGATGTCGCTCGCCAGCAGGGGGTTGCCCTGGCTAGGCGGCTCCACGCTCAGCACGTCGGTAGCGGCACCGCCCAGGTGGCCGCTGCGCAGCGCCTCGGCCAGGGCCTGTTCGTCGATCAGGCCACCGCGGGCAGTGTTGATCACGAAGGCGCCGGGTTTGAGTTGGGCCAGTTCGCGGGCTCCGATAAGGTTTCGCGTGTGTTCGTTGAGCGGGCAGTGCAGGGTCAGGGCATCGACCTGCGGCAGCAACTGGTCAAGCGCCAGGCGGTCTGGACGGGCCGGGCGTCCGGGAATCTGCCCCAGCAGTACCCGCATGCCGAAAGCTTCGGCCAGCCGCCCGACGGCGCTGCCCAGTTCACCGTGGCCCAGCAGACCCAGGGTCTTGCCTTGCAGCTCGACGATCGGGTAGTCCAGCAGGCAGAACTGCGAAGCCTGCTGCCAGCGTCCTGCACCAACCGCTTTCTGGTAGTCGGCCAATCGTGTCGCCAGGTTCAGCAACAGCATGATCGTGTGTTGGGCCACCGACGGCGTGCCGTAGCCCTGGCAATTGCACACGGTGATGCCATGGTTGCGGGCAGCCATCAGGTCGACATTGTTGGTGCCGGTGGCGCTGATCAGGATCAGCTTCAATCCGGGGTTGGCGGCCATCGCGGCCGCGTCGATCACCACTTTGTTGGTGATCGCCACGGTGGCGCCCTTGAGCCGTTCGGCCACCTGCTCCGGCGAGGTGCGGGCGAACAACTGCAACGTGTCGAAGCAGTTGCGCAGCGGCTCCAGGTCCAGGTCGCCGAGGTCCAGGGACGGGTGATCGAGGAAAACGGCGCGGGCGGTGTTTGTCATCAGCTGTACCTTTTATGTCTGGAACCGAAGGCGTAATGTGGCGAGCCTATCAGATGTGGTGTGGCCGCGACCTCGCTCGGTGTAGGGCTCATGAAGTCCCTTTGTGGCGAGGGGATTTATCCCCGTTGGGCTGCGAAGCAGCCCTGAAACCTGAACGCTAGGTGTGTCAGACAAAAGTCATATCTGAAGCTTTTTTGGGACTGCTGCGCAGTCCAACGGGGATAAATCCCCTCGCCACGGATCACACTCGCCATAAAGTAGATGTTCATTTCGAGATTGAGTTAGCCAAGGAGCCCCCATGTACCTCACCGAGTTTCTCACCGTCGCTCTGATCCACCTGCTGGCCGTCGCCAGTCCCGGGCCGGACTTTGCCGTGGTGGTGCGCGAAAGCGTGACCCATGGCCGGCGTGCCGGGACCTGGACGGCCCTGGGCGTGGGCACGGCGATCTTCCTGCACGTGGGCTACTCGTTGCTGGGCATCGGCCTGATCGTGTCGCAATCGATCGTGCTGTTCAACGCGCTCAAATGGGCCGCCGCCGCGTACCTGCTGTACATCGGCTTCAAGGCGCTGCGGGCGAAACCGGCCAAGCCCACCGCAGAAAACCTGCACAAGGAAGTCGGCGAGCGCAGCGCTCGCGGGGCGTTTACCGCAGGCTTCATCACCAATGGCCTGAACCCCAAGGCCACGCTGTTCTTCCTGTCGCTGTTCACCGTGGTGATCAACCCGCACACGCCGCTGGCGGTCCAGGCCGGCTATGGCGTGTACCTGGCGGTCGCGACCGCGGTGTGGTTCTGTCTGGTGGCCATGTTGTTCAGCCAGCAACGGGTGCGTGCCGGTTTCGCGCGCATGGGCCACTGGTTCGACCGCACCATGGGCGCGGTGCTCGTTGCCATTGGCGTGAAACTGGCCTTCACCGAAATGCATTGAGCCGCTGAATGCCCCGGGTTCATGCCCGGGGTGATCTGCCCATCAGGCCTGGCGTCGGCGGGCGTAGTCCAGGAATGCTTCGAGGTCGTCGCTGCACAGCAAGGGCGAGATGGCCTTGACCTCCTCCAGTGGCCACTCCCACCAGGCTGACGCCAGCAGGGCCTGGCGCACCGGTTCCTCGAAGCGCCAGCGGATGAACCGGCAAGGGTTGCCGCCGACAACGGCGTAGGGCTCGACATCACGCGTCACTACGGCACCGGCGGCCACGACAGCGCCGTGGCCGATGGTCACGCCGGAGAGAATCATCGTTTCGGCGCAGATCCAGCAGTCGCTGCCAATCACCACGTCGCCCTTGGTCGGGTTGCTGCCGGGAATGTGCCTGGCCTCGTCGATCATCAGTGGGAAAGGAAACGTACTGACCCAGTCCATGCGATGCCCACCCCCCAGAAGGATCTTCACACCGTTGGCGATGGAGGTGTAGGCGCCGATCTTGAGCACCGTGTCGTCGCCGAACTCGGTCACCTCGGGGATGCCATAAGTGCCGACGCCGACTTGATACCGGGGGTAGCGCAGGCGGATTTTCTCCGGGGCCCTTTCGAGCTTTTCCAGGCGCTTGAGGTACTTGCGGGTCCTGCGTTCCTTGAGCTTCTGCAAAAACTTCACGAACCGGACCTCACGGTCGAGCGTGACAGCAGCAGCCGCCGGAAACGCCGCAGGCTGGTCTTGTTCCAGTGACGCCATGGAATGCTGCGCAGCAGTTTCCAGGCGTCTTTCTTGTCTTCCACCACGGCGTACTTCAGTGCCTTGTGAATCAGCACGATGCGGGCTGATTCGTACTCGGGATGATCACGATAGGGGGCGATGGCCGCCAGGTCCGCTTCGAGCATCAACTTGTACTTTCGCGACAGGTTGTCGGGGTGGCGTCGATAACGCGTGACCGTGACGGGCAACTCGTGGACTTCATAGCCCTGGTGCGCGATGCGCAGGGTGATCTGGAAGTCCTGGACCCGCAGCAACGGGTCATAGAAGTCGGCGCTGCGCAGGGCGCTCATGCGGTACAGCGCCGTTGGCGCGCCAATCACCACGGCCTCGCGCAGGATGTCGTCGAAGGTGTAGACCCGGGTGGTGGTGCGGCGTTGTTCCTTGATGGCCTGGCCGTTGCTGTTCATGTAGATGATCAGCGCGCCGACACACCCCGTCTCGGGATGATGGTCGAGGTAGTCGGCGCGCACGCGCAACGAGTGCGGCAACATCACGTCATCGAGGTCCGGCGTCGACACATACGCGCCCCTGGCGTATTTCAGGCCATGGTTGAGTGCGGCGCTGACGCCTTGGTTCGCCTGGGAATAGAGCTGGAAGTCATAGGTCTGCTGCAACTGCCGGAGCATGGCAAGGCTGTTGTCGGTCGAGCCGTCGTCGACCACGATGACTTCGTAGTTCGGGTAATCCTGCGCGAAGATGCTGTGAATGGCCTCTTCCAGGTACTTCTCGGCGTTATAGCAAGGCGCCACGATTGAAACCAGCGGCAGCGTTTGCGACGCGGTGGCCTGGGGAGGCGCTAGTTCAGTGCTCATTGTTCTCCGTAATGGCCAGGCGGCAATCTTTATTCGTCCATGGGTTTTGTAACAAAGCGGATGACATATGCTCGCCTTTGAAGACCGTTCTGACAAGGTTTAGTACAAATGGCCCGGGAACCGAGTGCTAGCTGGCTCAAGGCTAGCATTCATGGCCCGATCAAATCATTCCTTTGGCTGATTTGGTCGGTGTATAAGCCCTCTAGAGTGCTTACCTCCAGCCAAGACCGTGCAGTCAGAAAAGGGACTCCCATGTTGCAGACTCGCGTTATTCCCCCAGCCGAAGGCGCTTATCAATATCCGTTGCTGATCAAACGACTGCTGATGTCCGGTGCCCGTTATGAGAAAACCCGCGAGATCATCTACCGTGACCAGTTGCGCTACAGCTACCCGACGCTGATCGAACGGGTCGCGCGCCTGGCCAATGTCCTGACCGAGGCCGGGGTCAAGGCGGGCGATACCGTGGCGGTGATGGACTGGGACAGCCATCGCTACCTGGAGTGCATGTTCGCCATCCCGATGATCGGGGCCGTGATCCACACCATCAACGTGCGCCTGTCGCCGGAGCAGATCCTCTACACCATGAACCACGCCGAGGACCGCTTCGTGCTGGTCAACAGCGAGTTCGTCGGCCTGTACCAGGCCATTGCCGGGCACCTGACCACGGTCGAGAAGACCCTGCTGCTCACCGACCTGCCGGAAAAAACCGCCGAGCTGCCGAACCTGGTGGGCGAGTACGAGCAGTTGCTGGCCGCCGCCAGCCCCACCCATGACTTCCAGGACTTCGACGAAAACTCCGTCGCCACCACGTTCTACACCACCGGCACCACCGGCAACCCCAAGGGGGTGTACTTCACCCACCGGCAACTGGTGCTGCACACCATGGGCGTGGCGACCATCATGGGGTCCATCGACAGCGTGCGGTTGCTGGGCACCAATGACGTCTACATGCCGATCACGCCGATGTTCCATGTACATGCCTGGGGGCTGCCGTACGTGGCGACCATGCTCGGCCTCAAGCAGGTCTATCCGGGCCGCTACGACCCTGAACTCCTCGTGCAGCTGTGGCGCAAGGAAAAGGTCACCTTTTCCCATTGCGTGCCGACCATCCTGCAGATGCTCCTCAACGCCAAGGGCGCCCAGGGCACCGATTTCGGCGGTTGGAAAATCGTCATCGGTGGCAGCGCCCTGAACCGCAGCCTCTACGAAACGGCCAAGGCCAGGGGGATCCAGCTCACCGCCGCCTATGGCATGTCGGAAACCGGCCCGCTGGTTTCCTGCGCGCACCTCAACGCAGAATTGCTCGCGGGCAGCGAGGACGAGCGCACCACCTACCGGATCAAGGCCGGCGTGCCGGGGCCGCTGGTGGAGGCGGCGATTATCGATGCCGAGGGCCGCTTCCTGCCTGCCGACGGCGAGACCCAGGGCGAACTGGTGCTGCGTGCGCCGTGGCTCACCGAAGGCTACTTCAACGAGCCGCAGAAGGGCGCCGAGCTCTGGGCGGGCGGCTGGCTGCACACCGGTGACGTCGCCACGCTCGACAGCATGGGCGTGATCGACATCCGCGATCGGATCAAGGACGTGATCAAGACCGGTGGCGAATGGATCTCGTCCCTGGACCTGGAAGACCTCATCAGCCGTCACGTGGCGGTACGCGAAGTAGCAGTCGTCGGCGTCCCCGATCCACAGTGGGGCGAGCGTCCGTTTGCCTTGCTGGTGATTCGCGAAGGGCATCAGATCGGGGCGCGCGAGCTCAAGGAACACCTCAAGCCGTTCGTCGAACTGGGGCACTTGAGCAAGTGGGCGATCCCGAGCCAGATCGCTCTTGTTACTGAAATTCCCAAGACCAGCGTCGGCAAGCTCGACAAGAAGCGCATCCGCGTCGATATCACCGAATGGCAGAGCAACAACAGCACTTTCCTCTCGACGCTTTGAGCCTTTTTACCGTGCCCGGAAGGGCACGGCAGCCCCACCAAGCAAGCGCTTGCCTTGTCAAACCGCAAATTTCAGCCATCCTTGCCGTGCCGACACCTGTCGGCCTGGCGAAAGGACTGTTCCAGAGTGGTCGGGGCTGCAAATCACACTTTAGAGGGATCAAGCCGTACTACCTGCTGGCTATAGTCCGTTGACGGATTTTTCAGGAACGGGGCGCACGCACGAAAGGGTGATGCGACTTCGACGGATGTCGGGACGCTGCCGCTCCCAGCCGTTGGGGTGTTCCTGGATAACCACTGCCATAACAATAATGCAATGGAGTAGCGTCGATGACCTCAGCAACCACGTTCTGGCGCCGGGCAAAATTGCCTCTGGCGGTCAGTCTCGCCTCTTCGCTCGCCGGGCCAGCCTTCGGCGTCAGCTTCAACATCGGTGAAATCGAAGGCCAGTTCGACTCGTCCCTGTCGGTCGGCGCGAGCTGGTCCACGGCCAAGCCCAACAAGGACCTGATCGGCGTCAACAACGGCGGCAAGGGCCTGTCCCAGACCTCCGATGACGGCCACCTGAACTTCAAGCGTGGGGAAACCTTCTCGAAGATCTTCAAGGGCATCCATGACCTGGAGCTGAAATACGGCGATACCGGCGTGTTCGTACGTGGCAAGTACTGGTACGACTTCGAACTCAAGGACGAAAGCCGCCTGTACAAGGACATCAGCGACAACAACCGCAAGGAAGGCGCCAAGTCCTCCGGCGGACAGATCCTCGACGCGTTCGTCTACCACAACTATGCGATCGCCGATCAGCCGGGCTCGGTCCGCCTGGGCAAGCAGGTCGTCAGTTGGGGCGAAAGCACCTTCATCCAGGGCGGCATCAACTCCATCAACCCGGTCGACGTGTCTGCGTTCCGTCGTCCTGGTGCCGAGATCAAGGAAGGCCTGATCCCGGTCAACATGTTCTACGTGTCCCAGAGCCTGACCGATAATCTGTCGGCCGAGGCGTTCTACCAGTTGGAATGGGACCAGACCGTTGTCGATAACTGCGGCACGTTCTTCTCCCAGCCGGATGTGATTGCCGATGGGTGCGACAACAACCTGCGGGTGTTGAACAAGCGTTCGAGCGTTCCGCTCCCGGGTCTTGTTCTACCGATATTGGAAGGCCAGGGCGTCGATATCAACGAAGAAGGCGTGCTGGTGCGCCGTGGCCCGGACCGCGACGCACGCGACAGCGGCCAATGGGGCGCATCGTTGAAGTACATGTTCGAACCGCTGGACACCGAGTTCGGTGCCTACTTCATGAATTACCACAGCCGTGCGCCGATTTTCAGTGCCCAGGGTGCTGCGCCACAGTTCTATACCGCGGGGCCCATCGCGGCACTGCGCCCGCTGATCGTGGCGGGTAATTCCAACTATTTCGTCGAGTACCCGGAAGACATCCGCTTGTACGGCTTGAGCTTCTCCACGACGCTGCCCACCGGCACGGCCTGGAGCGGTGAACTGAGCTACCGCCCGAATGCACCGGTGCAACTGAGCACCACCGACATTCTCTTCGCCGGCGTGACACCACTTCCCGGGTTTGGCAATGCATCGGTGCTCCAGGGCACGCCGGGCCAGGACCTGCATGGCTATAGCCGTAAAGAGATCACGCAATTCCAGACCACCTTCACCCACTTCCTCGATCAGGTCATGGGTGCCAGCCGCCTGACCCTGGTGGGCGAAATCGGTGTCACCCACGTGGGGGGCCTGGAAAGCAAATCCGACGCGCGCTACGGCCGTGACCCGGTGTTCGGTCCGGGCAAACTGCCCAATGACTTCTGTAACTCGCTCAACACCTCGACGGCAACAGGTGGCGGCCAGACCATTGGTAACGTGAACAGCAACTGCAACAACGACGGCTTCACCACCTCCACGTCCTGGGGCTACCGCGCGCGCGCCATCTGGGAATACCCGGACGTCTTCGCCGGGGTGAACCTCAAGCCCAACGTGGCCTGGTCCCACGACGTCAAAGGCTACTCGCCAGGCCCTGGCGGCAACTTCGAGGAAGGCCGCAAGGCCGTCAGCCTCGGGCTGGATGCCGAATACCAGAACACCTACAACGCGAGCCTGGCCTACACCAACTTCTTTGGTGGCGATTTCAGCACCGTGGACGATCGCGACTTCCTGGCGCTCAGCGTCGGCGTGACCTTCTAAGCACCGTATTTCAGGACGACACACTATGAAAAAAACAAAGAGTCTGTTGCAGGTCGGCGTTTTGGGACTGTCCCTGCTGGCCGCCAGCGTCATGGCGGCAGTGCCTGCCGCCGAAGCCGACAAACTGGGCAAGAGCCTGACGCCGATGGGCGCCGAGATGGCCGGCAATGCCGATGGTTCGATCTCGGCCTGGAAACCCATGGCCAAGAATGCCGGCGCCGTCGACAGCAAGGGTTTCCTCGCCGACCCGTACGCCAGTGAGAAACCCCTGTTCACCATCACCGCGCAGAACGTCGAGCAGTACAAGGACAAGCTCGCGCCGGGCCAGTACGCGATGTTCAAGCGCTACCCGGAAAGCTTCAAGATGCCGGTCTACCCGACCCATCGTGGTGCCACGGTGCCGGACGAGGTGTATGCCTCGATCAAGAAAAACGCTGTGAACACCAAGCTGGTGTCCGGCGGCAACGGCCTGGAAAACTTCGAGACGGCCATCCCGTTCCCGATCCCCCAGAGCGGTGTGGAAGTGATCTGGAACCACATCACCCGCTATCGCGGCGGCAGCGTGACGCGCCTGGTGACCCAGGCCACGCCGCAACCCAACGGCTCCTACAGCCTGGTGTACTTCCGCGACCAGTTCGTGTTCCGCGACAAGATGAAGGATTTCGATCCGGCCAATCCTGGCAACATCCTGTTCTACTTCAAGCAGCAAGTGACCGCGCCGGCGCGCCTGGCCGGTGGCGTACTGCTGGTGCACGAAACCCTCGACCAGGTGAAGGAGCCGCGTTCGGCGTGGGTCTACAACGCCGGCCAACGCCGTGTGCGCCGTGCGCCGCAGGTGTCCTATGACGGTCCGGGTACTGCCGCCGACGGCCTGCGTACCTCCGACAACCTGGACATGTACAACGGCGCGCCGGATCGCTACGACTGGAAGCTGGAAGGCAAGAAAGAGCTGTATATCGCCGCCAACAGCTACAAGATCGATTCGCCGCAACTCAAGTACGCCGACATCCTCAAGGCTGGCCACATCAACCAGGACCTGACCCGCTACGAGCTGCGCCGTGTTTGGCACGTGACCGCGACCCTGAAGGAAGGCCAGCGCCACATCTACGCCAAGCGTGACTTCTTCATCGACGAAGACACCTGGCAAGCCGCGGTCATCGACCATTACGACGGTCGTGGCCAACTGTGGCGCGTGGCCGAGGCCCATGCCGAGAACTACTACGACAAGCAAGTGCCGTGGTATGCCCTGGAAACCCTCTACGACCTGCAGTCCGGCCGCTACCTGGCGCTGGGCATGAAGAACGAAGAGAAACAGGCCTACGACTTCGGCTTCACCGCCAGCACGGCCGACTTCACCCCGAACGCACTGCGTCAGGACGGCATTCGCTAAAAACCGCTTTACCCGAGGCCGCATCCTCGAAGAAACGCCCCGACCTGGTTCGGGGCGTTTTTTTTTCCGAACACAAAGTCCTGTGGCGAGGGAGCTGCTCCCGCTGGGTTGCGCAGCAACCCCAAGGCAACCCGCCTTGTTTACCTGGCACCTGAGCACTTTGCTTCGCGGTCCAGCGGGAGCAAGCTCCCTCGCCACGGAAGGGATGTCTGGCGCGTTTTTCAGGGTGAATTGACTTGTAGTCTTTTTGTAGCCATTTGTAGCACTCCCTTCAATACCTCCTCGTTTACCGCTAGTCTGCGGACATCTGCAACGCCGCCATCCGCCTTTCAACAAGAGTCGGCCATGACTGATTTGTCTTCACTTCCGGATTCTGCCCGCGCAGCCATCGCGGTCCAGGACGGGCGTTTCTACCGCCCGCCCTTGCCCGATGGCCACGTCGTGCGGCCGCGGTTGTGCGAGCGTTTGAGTGCGGGGCTTGGCGGCCGGCTGTTGTTGGTGAGCGCCCCGGCGGGGTTCGGCAAAAGCTCCCTGGCGGTGGAGTTCTGCCAGAGCCTGCCGGCCCATTGGCAAAGCCTCTGGCTGGGGTTGAGCGCCCGGGATAACGACCCGGGGCGTTTCCTGGAGCGGCTGCTCGAAGGGCTCCAGGCATTCTTCCCGCAGTTGGGCCGTCGGGCGCTGGGGCTGTTGAAGATGCGCCAGCGGCATCAACCCTTTGCCTTTGAAGAGTGGCTCGATGGCCTGCTGGACGAGCTGTCCAGCCATCTTTCAGCGCGCGACCCATTGCTGCTGGTACTCGATGACTATCACCTGGCCCAAGGGCCGGTGCTGGATCGTTGCCTGCAATTTTTCCTCAACCATCTGCCCGAAGGCCTGTTGGTGCTCGTCACCAGCCGCCAGCGGCCGGACTGGCACCTGGCGCGCCTGCGCCTGTCGCGGCAACTGCTCGAACTGAGCGAACAGGACCTGCGCCTGACCCATGAAGAAGCCCAGACCCTGCTCCAGCATCACAGCAGTTCGTTGCGCGGCGAGGCGTTGGACAATCTCATCCAGCGCAGCGAAGGTTGGGTGGCCGGGTTGCGTTTCTGGCTGCTGGCCGCCGCCGAGGCCGGCACCGAAGGCCTGCTGCCGCAGTCCCTGCACGGCGGGGAAGGGCTGATCCGCGATTACCTCCTCGAAGAAGTCATCGACTGCCTGCCGGCCGAGGTGCAGGCATTTCTCTACGACACCGCCCCCCAGGAGCGCTTTTGCAGTGCGTTGTGCGACGCGGTGCGCGAAGCCCATGACAGCGCCGAGATCCTGCGCTATCTGGCGTCCCACCAAGTGTTCCTGGTGCCGCTGGACGAGCATGGTCATTGGTACCGCTATCACCACCTGTTTTCCGACCTGTTGCGTAGCCGTCCCAGTGCGCCGGCCATGGTCCCGGCCGCGACCCTGCACCTGCGCGCCTGTCGCTGGTTCAATGCCCAGGGCCTGATCGACGAAGCGGTGGAGCAGGCCCTGCGGGCCGGGCACCTGGACGTGGCGGCGAACCTGGTGCAGAACCTCTCGGAGGAGCAACTGCTGGCCGAGCAGAACGTCGGCATGTTGTTGCGCTGGAAAATGGACCTGCCCGACAGCCTGCTCATCAGCACCCCGCGACTGATCGTGCTCTACAGCTGGGCGCTGGGGCTGGCCTGCCAACTGGACGCCGCCGAAGAGTTGGCGGCGCACCTGAGCCGCTTCCTGCCGGCGCCTTCGGCCACCGCGCAAAAATCCATGCTCGCCCAATGGTTGGCCCTGAGCGGGATCGTTGCCCGCGGCCGCGGCGATCGCGAAGCCACTGTGCGCTATTGCAGCGAAGCGCTGGAAAGCCTGCCGCAAAAGCGCTATGGCCAACGCCTGATGTGCCTGTCCACCATGTCGAACCTGGCGATTGCCGACGGCGACCTGTGGCGCGCCCGTGGCCTGAATCGTGATTCCCTGGAGCTGGCGCAGCGGGTCGGCAATCCGCTGTTCGAGGCCCTGGCCCATTACGATCGCGCCAGGGTCCTGCAAGCCCGCGGCGAGATCCAGCGGGCGCTGGATGAAGTGCATCAAGGGTTGCAACGCTTGCACGCGCTGTCGCCGCAACGGCTTTACGCGGTGCGGGCGCGGCTGACCCTGTACGAAGGTTTCCTGCTGACCTTGCGCATGCAACCCCAGGCTGGGTTGACGCGGTTGCAGGCCGGCCTGACCGAAGCCCGGGCCTGTCGCGACATCAGCGTGCTGCTCGGTCATTGTGTGATCGCGCGGATCGAAGGCAACAACGGCGAGTTCGCCCGGGCCTTCGCCGAACTGGCCGAAGCCGAGCGCCTGATGCACATCTGGGACGTGCCCCCGATTTACTACCTGGCGATGATCACCCTGGTCAAATGCGAACTCTGGCTCGCCCAGGGCCGTACCGACCTGGCCGAGGCCTGGCTGTCGCGGCTGGGGCAGACTTACACCGGCGAACGGGCGGCCGCGCCACCGGAGTTCCATCCGCAACTGCCGCTGCATGTCGAGTTGCAACAGGCGCTGCTCGAATCCATCCGTGGCCAGCCGATGCTCGCCGAGGGACGGCTCAATGCCTTGCTCGAACAGGGTCAGCAGACCGGCCGGCAAATGCTCAGTGTGATGGCGCTCAACCAGAAAGTCGCCCTGTTGCTTGGGCTTGGCCGCGAACCCGAAGCGCGGCGGGCCCTGGCCCAGGCGTTCGAAGCGGCTGCCGGCGGTGTCTTGCAGCCCTTCGAATGGTTGCTGGGCGAGCACCGTGAATGGCTGCGTGAACAACTGCTGCACGCCGCCCCCGGCCCTGTGCGCGAACAATTGCTCGAACGCCTGCCGTCGGCGGTGGCCCTGCCGGCCGAGCCTTCGACACCGGTCGAGACCCTCAGCAGCCGCGAGCGCGCGGTGCTGCAATTGATCGCCCAGGGCTGCTCGAACCAGGAAATCAGCGAGCAATTGTTTATTTCGCTGCACACGGTGAAGACCCACGCCAGCCACATCAACAGTAAACTCGGCGTCGAGCGCCGCACCCAGGCGGTGGCGCGGGCGAAGGCGTTGGGGTTGTTGGGGTGAATGAGGTCCACCGGTGGTGAGGGGCTTTTGTGGCGAGGGGATTTATCCCCGTTGGGGTGCGAAGCGCCCCCTCCCAATGAGCGTAATCTGTTTGACACAGCGAGTTAGCAGGCTTCAGGGCTGCTCCGCACCCCAACGGGGATAAATCCCCTCGCCACAGAAAGCCAGCCAGAGTCGTTAGGAATGACGCCAATGCCACCCCTCTACAAAACCATCCCATCCCCCGTCGGCCAACTGACCCTCGTCGCCCGTGAGCGCAAGCTGGCGGCCATCCTGTGGGAGAGCGAGCGGCTCAACCGGGTACGCCTGGGGCCGCTGGAAGAGGACAGCCAGCACCCGACCCTCAAGGAAACCGAGCGCCAACTGGCGGAGTATTTCGCCGGCCAGCGCAGCCGTTTCGAGCTGGAACTGGATTTTGCTGGCACCGACTTCCAGATCCGGGTCTGGCAGGCATTGCTGACCATCCCCTTCGGCCAGACCCGCAGCTACCGCGACATCGCCATCCAGATCGGCCAACCGACTGCGGTGCGGGCGGTGGGCGCGGCCAACGGGCGCAACCCGATCTCGATCATCGCCCCCTGCCACCGCGTCATCGGCAGTTCCGGCAGCCTGACCGGTTTCGCCGGCGGCCTGGCCGCCAAACAGTTCCTGCTCAGCCTCGAAGGCCAGCAAACCCTCCAGTTGGCATTCTGAAGACTGCGGGAGCGGGGTGGGCGCAGGATCAGCGTTTCGCCACCAACCCATTGTGGGAGCGGGCTTGCCCGCGAAAGCGGAGGGTCAGCTTGCAACGATGTTGGACGTACCGGCCCCTTCGCGGGCAAGCCCGCTCCCACAGTTATTCGGGTTGGCCGCAGGATTAGTGTTCGCCACAACCCATTGTGGGAGCGGGCTTGCCCGCGAAAGCGGAGGGTCAGCTTGCAACGATGTTGGACGTACCGGCCCCTTCGCGGGCAAGCCCGCTCCCACAGTTATTCGGGTTGGCCGCAGGATTAGTGTTCGCCAACCCATTGTGGGAGCGGGCTTGCCCGCGAAAGCGGAGGGTCAGCTTGCGGCGATGTTGGATGTACCGGCCCCTTCGCGAGCAAGCCCGCTCCCACAGTTATTCGGGTTGGCCGCAGGATTAGTGTTCGCCACAAACCATTGTGGGAGCGGGCTTGCCCGCGAAAGCGGAGGGTCAGCTTGCAACGATGTTGGATGTACCGGCCCCTTCGCGGGCAAGTTCCCGCAGGGGGAGTGGCTTCAAGTCGGCGGCGATTTCGGCGCCTGCATGCGGGTTGGCGGTTTGCCGTTGGCGTTGTGTTGGTAGATCTGTGCCGGTTGTCCCTGTTCATTGAAGAACACCTGGCCAATCCCCGCTGAGTTCCACAGGCGCTCGCCGGCCTCGGCATGTTCCGGGGTATGGGGAACGATGCGCATGCTGCGGCGCTTGGTGAACCAGTTCAGGGGCGAGCGCGGAGCGTAGAGCCAGCGGTTCAGGCGGTCGAACCATTCCAGCAGCGCCGGCGGGAACTCATTCTTGATGCCGCTGCTGGTGATCTGCCAGATGCGCGGGCCGCCCTTGCGGTGTGGGATAAGCACCTCGTAGACGAAGGAATAATGCACATCGCCTGACAGCACCACGTAATTACCGGGTGTGCGCGAGTGTCGGAAAATGTTCAGGATCACTTGGGCCGCACCGCGATGGGCCATCCAGTTTTCCGCATCCACCAACAGCGGATAACCGCACCAACTGAACACCCGTTGCACGGTTTCGATCAGCTTCACCCCGAAGATCGGCGCCGGCGAGACGATGATCGCCGAAGGATGGTCCAGCAGTTCCTGTTGCAACTCGCTCAGGGCTTCCCAATCCAGCAGGCCGGACGGTTGCTTGAGGTTGTTCTCGCTGCGCCAGCGGCGGGTGCGGGTGTCGAGCACCACCAGGGCCGGCGTGCTCGGCATCACGTAGTGCCACTGCTGGAAGCCCAGCAGCGTGTCGATCAGTTTGTCCTGCGGCGCGCTGTCGAGGTAGCGGTCGCGAGCGGTGGCGGTCACGGCCAGGGTTTGCTGGAGCACGTCGGCAAAGGCGTCCGGGTTATTGCCCCAACCCTGGCAGAGCATGTAGGCGATCAGAGCGTTGCCGATGATGCGCTTGGAGAACGGATGGCCATAGGCCGTTTCCTCCCATTGCGCGGACAGATTCCAGTCGTCGGTGATGTCGTGATCGTCGAAGATCATCAAGCACGACAGGTGCGCAAACACCCGCGCCACGCCACCCAGTCCGGCCTTGAAGGCGTCGATGCGTTGCTGTTCCAGGTCATAGCGCTGGCGCCGCTCCGGGGTCAGCTCGGGCGGCACCACGGTGATCAGCGTCCAGGGCACCGGCGACCACACCAGCAGGTACATCGCCATGACCTCGGCAAACGTCACCAGGTGATTGTCGGCGCTGCTGCTGGTGAAAATCGGTTTGCGCGCCCCGCCAAAGAAGCGCTCGCGCAGGGTTTCGTTGCTCTCCAGTGCCGGCAGTAAATCGGCGCGATGGTAATAACTGGCCGGGTGCCGGTAGAGCCTGGCGCTGTCTTGCACCACGGCACCGTCCAGGCATTCCTCGAACAGGCCCAGGCGCTCGATCAAGGCATGGATCGCCCGCAACATGGGGCCCGCGACGTCATCGGCGTAAACCTGGTCGCCGCTCATCATCAGCAACGCCGGCCGTTGTGCCGAGTCCTGTGCCAACAGCCGGTCGACACACAGTAGGCCGTCATTGGCCGGGTAATGGGGCTTGCGGCACGAGCCGTGGACCAGTTGCTCGATGCGCGAATGCAGCATGAAGTTCGGGCACTGCGCCTCGCCATACAACAGGTGCGGCGCCCATTCGGCAATCGGGGCGCCATCCACCCGCAGGTCGTAATCGATCGGCACGTCCTGGGGTAGGGGGCTGTCGAGTGGCACGTCAATCAGATGGACGAACGCGTGCTGCCCCACCGGCACCACGGTGCAAAGCGGCCCGTCGAGCTCAAGATCGCCCACTGCGTTGATGTGCAGCGTCAATGCCAGCGGTCGCGTGCCCACCAGCCACATCACCAGCCGCGTCGGTTCCAGGCGCCGCAACAGCGGACCGACCAGCACAGGGGGCAGGGAAGAGGCAATGTCAGCAGAAGACGGCAACATGGGTGGCGCAGGCTCTGTTCAGGGCAAGGCCGGGATCATAGCGCACTGTGCCTTGCGGCTGGACAGGACAAGCATTGTTCCGTGGCGAAGGCGCTCGTTGCCGCTGGGGACGAAGGGCCTTCGCCATGGTGTTACTGCGGCTTATTGGACGCTTCGGCGGCCTTGATCAGGTCTGGCCCGATCGCCTTCTCGAACGTCGCCCACACCGGCTTCAACCGTTCGCGCCAGGCGTTGCGCTCTTCGGGGGTGAGGGTAATGATCTCGGTGGTCTTGGCGTCGAGCACATATTGCTTGTCCTGCTGATTCAGCCGGTCCGCTTCCTGGTTCACATGGGCTGTCACCTCCACCACGATCTTGTCCAGTTCGCTGCGAATGTCCGGCGGCAGGTTGTTCCAGAAGTCGGAGGTGGTGATCAACATGTAGTCGAGTACGCCGTGGTTGGTCTCGGTGACGTACTTCTGCACTTCATGGAGTTTCTGGTCGTAGAAGTTCGAATAAGGATTCTCCGTGCCGTTGACCAGGCCCGTGCGCAAGGCTTGGTAAACCACCGAAAAAATCATCTTCTGGGCCTTGGCGCCCAATACCTTGAACTGTTCTTCCAGCACCGCTGAAACCTGCACCCGGAATATCAAGCCACGGGCATCGTCGGGGCTGCGCAAGGGCTTGTTGGCCGACAACTGCTTCATGCCGTTGTGCCAATAGGCCAAGCCGGTGACATTCTTGCTTTCCATGGACTTGAGCAACTTCTGGCCCTCGGGGCTCAGTTGAAAGCGGTCCACGGCGGCAATGTCGTCAAACAGGAACGGCAAGTCGAACAACTGCACGGTCCGGGTGTACTGCTCGAACTTCGCCAGTGACCGGGCAATGATCTGCACATCCCCCAACAGCAAGGCTTCCATCTCCTTGTCATCGCCATACAGCGTGGAATTGGGGTACACCTCGACCCGGACCTTGCCTGGCAATCGCTCCTCCACCAACTGCTTGAACAGCAGTGCGCCCTGGCCCTTGGGCGTTTGTTCGCCCACCACGTGGGAGAACTTGATGACAATCGGTTCGGCCGCCATGGCCGTGCCCAGCGCACTGACGGCCAGCATGCAGGCGAGTGTTTTGCACAGGCGTTTGAGCATTGCGAAGTTCCCTTTGCGTTGTGATGGGCGGCGCGGTGGTTCAAGAACGAGACACTGCAAGTCTAGGAGAAAAACCGTCGGCTGCCGGGCGACGCAGGGGGACCTTGAGTGGCGCCTTTTACGGCTCTTGAGCAGGGCCTTTCAATTCGATCTGGTTGCCATCCGGGTCGAGGCAGTAGATCGACGGGCCCTGGCCTTGCGCGCCGTATCGCACCTGCGCTTTCTCGGCCTCGACGCCGTTGGACGCCAGATGCGCGAGGATCGCGGCTTCATCGAAGGGCTCGATGCGCAGGCAGAAGTGGTCGACATTACGACGCTGCTTATCGGCGGCCGGACCGCCCGGGCGCCCCAGCGGCCCTTCGACATCCACCAGATCGATCATCGAGACGCCTGTACCGAGATGGAGCATGCCAAGGTCATCTCGACGCTTCCTGAGTTCGCAGCCGAGCACCGACGTATAGAACGCCAGGCTACGCTCCATGTCCTTGACCCGCAGGACGATGTGATCGATGTGCTGAATCGTGAAGTTCCTCATGGCGGCCTCAGGATCGTTGAATGGCAGGGCTCCTATCACCTTAGTGGAGAACAGGCAGAAACCAAGCCGTAAAGACTTGTGGGAATGGGCCATTGTGCAGACGATGGCGAGCCTGCTCGCGAAGCCATCAGCCCAACCACCCCGAACGCCTGGATGCGTACCCCATGATGAACTGGTTCAGAACCCTCACCCGTACAGATGCCATTGCCACACTGGCCTTGATCGTCTCCATCGCTTCAGCTTTCTTCACCTACCAGCAATACCGGGACAGCGTCGCCAGCCGCAAAACCCCGATCATCATCCGGGTCGGTGCCGAGCACACCAAGGTGTCCTTCTACAAACCCTATAAAGATGCCTCGGTCGTGCTCTTCAAACAGCGCTACAAGATCATCCTCACCAACAACAGCTTCAACCCCGAAAGCGTGATCGATTGGCGGATCTGGGAGCGCAGGGAAAACGGTGGGGGAGAATACCTCGGCATGAAATCCAAGCTGCTCGATTCCACAGGGGCGCCGATGAACCTGCCGTTCCTGATCGGCGCGAAAGAGAGCAAGGTGATCTTCCTGGACGTCGGCCAGAAGGTCACGCCAGATGCCTGGGCGGCCGTCGGGCCCCATGTGGGCCTCGACAAGGAGATGGACTGGTTCGAGGCCGACCGGCTCTTTGCCGATGCCGGGTATCCGCTGTTCGGGCAACTCACCCCGGGTGAAAGCTCCAAGCACCAAGGCCTGCAGGTCGACCGCTGGCTGGCTGGCCCGGCTTACCAGGAGTTCCAGCTGAATTTCAGCAAGGCCGATGGGTATGAGGTGGCTGCTCAATTGTCATTGAATGTCAGCGATGTTTATCCACAGGGGGAGGCTGAGCGGTAAAACTGGCTGACAAACGCACGATCAAGCGCCTCGACCACCAGCACGATATCCAGATCCTTGGTCGGTCGGAATGTCTCTCCCAACTCGTCCATGACCATCGAAGCCGCCACGCCGCCAATCAGGATGTAACTGTCCTGATAGTCCTTGAAATACTCCTTGAACCGCTCTACGCCGACTACCATGTGAGGTTCTCCATCATTTCATCCAGACACATTTGCACGCGCTCATCATGGTCATCCTTGAGGCTGAGGTAGAGGGAAAAAGAATCGACAGCGCCCGGGGCTGAGTTGCTATGCACCGGCTCGTAGCTCCATACCTGAATGCAACATATGGCATGGTTTTGCGGTACTTCACGGTAAGGGGCGGTGCTTTCCAGTTTCGAATTCGTCGTTGTTGAGGTTGAGCTCCAAAGGCCGAAGTTCTTCCCATGGGCTGCATTCATTTCCAACTGAGCATGCGCTCGAATGTGATCGAACTGAGCTGCCGTCATGGCAAAGACAGGTACTTTTGGACTGGCGAGAAGGCTCATCTCAGCCAATGCCGACTCTCCTGCCAGCAGCATCGGAATGTCAGAGGCCTCGGGTATGGCATTGAGCCAAAGTGTCTTTTTGACCGGGGTGCGCATGTGCTCTTTCGCCCTCTCCCAGGTTTCTCTGGGTGACAGGTGAAAGAAAATCGCGTTCTCGCCCATTTCCTTTCCAGGTTGCACGATATCCAGATCGGTCAGTTCCTTGATGGCTCGGGTGACGGTCATTTTCGCGTAGCTAACGGATTTCTCGAACGCGGAACGGGTTGTCAGCCACTTGTCCTGCCAGCCCTTGACCAGACACTGAATCAGCATGGCTTGAGTGGCTGGGCTCAGGGCCTGGGTTTTTTCCAGGCGCTGCCTGTAGTATTCGCGCAAATCCATGCCAAATGCTGGCAGAAAAAGTTGATTGCCTGGCACGATAAATTGGACACGCTTCTCTATCAGCCGCTTTCTGTCATAGCTCGGAAGTGTGTCGGTGACAAAAATCATCAGATGACCGGTGCCGGGTAACTTGTTGTACGCCGGTAGGTTGCGAATGGCTTGTATATGCTTGGCGACGTCCGCGACGCTGGCCTCACGCTGTGGACGCTCCTTTAGGATAAGACACTCGACGTTGAATAGTTCCGTAAGGAAAAACTCGTACCGGTCCCGCAGGGCATACGGAAGGACTTTGACCTCTTTCCAGGGCTTAAAGCGCAGCTTCAGACCGAGCACGCTTTCAACATAGACTTTGAGTTCGAAAAGATCAGGCCTTTCAATGAACTCAGGGTGGCGGCGGGTGGCAGTCATTGGGTGAGTGTCAATATCACGATTTCAGCACGGTATCAGAGGTGTTGATAGCGTGCAAAATTTCTGGTGTTTTTCGTATTTGAATGGCGCTCGCTCTCTCAAACACGGGCCTTGGTTTTCATTCAAAAGCCAGGACATCAACGCCCTTGGCCTCGACCATCTGCGCAAACACCGGCAACCGCGCCACGAACGCTGTTTCAAACGCCAGGTACCGATCCTGCGCCGGCAGGTAGCGGATGTGCGGCTTGATGCGCCGGATGTCTCGGGTCGACAGTTTCAGCACCTCATGGGTGGCCTGGTTCCAGAACCACGCCAGGGTGTGTGAGCCGAAGGTGTGGGTCTGGTAGTTCCACACCCACCAGTCGCCGTGTCCGCGGCCAACGTGCAACGTGCCGTGGAAGGTGCGCAGGGTGATGACCTGCTTGGGCTGGGTGACGAGCAGGCGCGTGTCCTGGCGCAGTTCGCTGCCAAAACCGTCGAGCAACGCCTGGGTCCTGGCGCCGGTCATGAAGTTGAAGCGCCACGCCAGCAGCACGGTTTCCTGGTAACCCGAGTGTTCGACATTCTGCCGCGTGCTTTCGCTGAACAGCAGGATCTCGTCGCCCCCGAGGTAGGCGGTCGCGGCGCGCAGTTTGCCGCCGTCGGCCGGCATCGGTTTAGCGGCGACGGCCTCGTGGGGCGCATCCTGGTGCCAGATCCAGCACTGCGTACCGCGGTCCTGCATGAACAGCAAGCGGCGCGGGCCGATGGGCAGGATACTCAACTCATCCGAATGCTCGAAGATGACCTGGCTGCTGTCGGCGGTGATCCGCCAGATGCGCGTCAGGTGTTCGGGCTCGTACAGTCGCTGGCGTTCGAACACTTGGCCATCGACCACCACGCAGGGTTCTTCGAACGCGGGCCATTGTGTCTGCGCAGGGCCGAAGGGCTGTACGTCTTCGCCTTCGCGACGCTCGTAGATGTAGCGGTCGTCGGCGCTGTAGGCACCCCGTTCGACCTGACGGCGCCACAGGCTGCGTTGGGCGTTGGCGTCGATCAACTGCAGGTCAGCGCCATCGACCGGGTCGGTCCGGTGTTCGAGCATGTCCTGTTCGGCGGGCGGCCATGGGTTGTAGTCGATCAGGAAACACAGCCACTGCTCGTCGTCCTGTTCGGTAATGCCGGCCCAGCCATTGTGGTAGTTGTATTCGTGCACATAGGTGGGCCCGGGATAGTCATGGACTTCAGGCAGCCAGTTCAACGGCTTGCGTTTGGTTGGCGTGGATTTGCGCGGGGTGGCGGCGCGAGCCTGCTCGATCCGTGTCGGGGTGAAGGGCGCCCGGTCCTGCCAATGCCGGGCAAACGCTTCGCGCTGCTCGGTCGGGACGATGACGGGCCGGTAGTCATCAGCACCGGCGTCGAGGTTCCACAGGTCGTAGCCGTGGCGCGCCAGCGCCGTTGCCAGGGCCTGGAAACAGACCTCGGGCATTTCGTTGGACAGTTCGTCCAGCAACGCTTCGAATGGCGCTCCGGTAAACACCGCGATGTCGGGATAGTAATGCTGGAACAACCCCAGGCATTCAGCGCCCGGCGTTTTCCAGTCGAGATGAATCAGCGGATCGAAACCGAGTTGCATCGTGCCTGCCGTCCCTATGGTTTTCAGCAGCCCTATCTTAGGCTCTGTCTGAAAAGCCTTGATACTCGTTCATGCTGCGTTGAAAACCGGCTCGTGCGCGAGTCCGATCGGAATGCTCATTTACTCCAGTAAAGTCGAGCGCGACCCCGGCCGTTCCTCGCCGGTTTTCGCCTTGCCTGACCTTCGTCTCAAGACTTTTCAAACAGAGCCTAGCCGGACAGCGAAGCAAAAAGCGCTCGCCATGGCAGGGCGTCCAGGGCGCTTTTGCTGGGGATGAAACCGCTCGGCCATCAGCCCAGCAACGCCCTCAAGCGAGGCATCGTGTTGCCAAACCCCAGCCGCTGTCCGTCCTCCCACAGGCCCTTGGGCATGGTCTCGCCGCGTAACGCTCGCCCCGCGCCATCAATCACCTGCACATGGTGACTGACCCAGGCACACGACGAGGCCTGCGGCAGCGCGGCCATCTGTTCTGCCTGCCAGGTCGCCCGTTCAACATCGCCGGCCAGCAGGCAGGTTTCCGCCGCCGCCACGCGAAAGCGCAGGGCGTTGTGGGCCAGGCAGGCCTGGGTGAGCTGGGCTTCGCCCTTGAGCAGTGCCTGCTCGCTCAGGGGCGAGTCGTCGACGATCATCGCCAGGCTGCCGTAGACCCACGGGCCGATGTAGCGTTGCAGCTCGAAACGTTCGACCAGGCTGGCCGCGTCGATGATCAGGGCCTGTGCCCGCTCGCGATCGCCGTGGTGCAGCGCCACGCGCGCCAGGCCTTCGAGCAATATCGCTTCGAAACGGCTGGCGCCGAGGTTGCGGGCCAGTTCCAGTGCGCCGTTCAGTTGTTGCTCGGCAGCATGGGCCTGGCCGCTTGCGACCAGGCCCCAGGAGGCGGTCAGGCGGGAGAACACTTCGGCGCGGTGGTTGCCGATCTTGCGGCTGCATTCGATGGCGTCGGCGGCGTCGCGCAAGGCGGGTTCGGGTTGGCCCAGGTAAAGCTGCGCCGAGCCCCGGGCGCTGCGGTTGCTCGCTTCCACGTGGACCAGCCCATGACGTTCGCACAGGCGTACGCATTGGTCGAAGACTTCGTAGGCGGTTTGCATCCGGCCTTGTGCGTAGTAGGAATCGCCGATGCCACTCAGGGCCTTGGCTTCGCTTTCCAGGTGGCGACCGATGCGCGCATAGGACAAGGCTTCTTCGTGCAGCCGGCGGCATTCGGCGTAGTCGCCACGGGGGAAGTAGATGTTGCCGCGCAATTGATGCAACTGTGCGAGGGCGATGTGGGCGTGCAGCGTGCGGGCGATCGGCAGGGTGGCTTCGATCAGGCGTTCTTCTTCGTCCAGGCAATCCAGGGTGTTGAGGGCGGCCGCGAGGCCGAGGGCGGCGTCGATTCGGTCTTGGGGCTGTACCGCCAAGGCCAGCGCCTGCTGGAAATGCTCCCGCGCCTCGGCGGTCTGGCCGAGGCCGGCACAAGCCTGGCCGCACAACAGGGCGAACGGGAAGTGGTGGCGCGTGCGCGCGTCGAAGGCCGCGCATTGGCGGGCCAGCGCCAGGACGCTGTCGTACTGGCAGGCGAGGCGCTTTTCGTCCATGGCCGCCAGCAATGCGTCGAACGCCGCCGGGTCGTTGCCTCGTAGCAGGTGCTGGGCGTGGAGTGTCCGGTCGCGCTCGCGGTAGAGCCGTGCCACGTCGCGGTGCAGTTGTTCGCGCAGGGCGGTGGGCATGGCGTCGTAGAGGCAATGCATGACCAGGTCATGGACGAACACGAAGCTTCCCGGCTCGACCTCGCGCAACAGTCCCTGGCGCATGTCCGCCGTCGGCAGGTAAGTGGGCTGGCCCAGGGCTTCGCGCCAGAGCGTCAGTTCGAAACGGTTGCCCAGGACGGCGGCGTAGTGCAAGGCGCGGCGCTGGTCGGGGGCGAGTTTGTCGAAGCGGGTCTGGACCAGGTGCCGCAGGCTGTCGGGGAACACGCCTCCCTCACTCGACAACAGTTGTGTCAGGTACAGCGGGTTGCCCTGGGCGCGGGTGACACAGTCGGCCCGATAGCGCGGGTCGACGTCGGTGAACTGATCCGCCAGGGCGGTGGCTTCGCGGGCGCGGATCGGCGCGATGTCCAGCAGGCTCATGGGGTGGCTGGCGCCGGCGCGGATCTGGTTTTCCAGCGGGTCGCCTTCGGGGCGTGACGTCAGCAGCCAGACGATCGGCGCCTCGTCCGTGGCGTTGAGCAGCTTGGCCAGCATGCCAAACAGCGCGCTGTCGCCCCAGTGCAGGTCTTCAAGGCAGATCAGCAGGGGCTGGTGCACCGCGAGGCGCAGCACCACCTCACACATGGCCTGGAACAACCCCTGGGTGCGGGCCTGGTTGCTCATCGCCGCGTAGAGAGCGGGCGGTTCGGCCGCGCCAATGCCCGTCAACACGTGAAGAAACATCCGATGCTCGGCCGCGACTTTCAGGCGCGACAATGCCTCCTCCAACTGACCCGCGCCAACCGGCCCCAGGCCGAGCAGGCTGTGGAGCAACTGTCCCAGCGGCCAGAGGCTGTTGTTCATGCCGAAATCCAGCACATCGCCGCGATGGCAGGCGAAGCCGCTCTGTCGGGCGATGTCGACAAACTCACTGACCAGGCGGGTCTTGCCGATGCCGGCCATTCCACGCACGTACACCACATGGCCGTCCTGGCATTCCTGGGTGGCCTCGATCACGCCCTTGAACTGCAACAGTTCAATCGCCCGGCCCACCAGCGGGCGGGGCGCGTTTTCGTCGAGGCTGCGCGGGCGCCGGCATTTTCGATAGGCGGGAAACACCTCGTCGGCGGCGTAGAACTCAAACCGTGAGGCCAGCTGTTCGAGCAGGTTCTGGGCGACGTACACCGGCGCATGCCCGTAGCGATCCTGCAGCGGCTGGTGGGCCAGCGAAAGCGCCTCGGTGTGCAGCTCCGGGCTTTCGGCACTCAAGCGCACCAGCCGCAGCAACAAGGCGTGCCCCGGCTTGACGAACGCCCCCCGGCTCAGCGCCAGCGCGCAGAGCAAGCCGCGCTCGCTGTCACTACGGTACGCCTGGGGGGAACCGAACTGGGCGATCACCACGCCTTGGGTCATCCCGAGCGGGACACCGCCGAACTGGCGCACCAACCGCTCGACCTCGTCGCTCAGCCCCTGGGTATCGAGACCGAAGGACAGCTCCAGCACATATCGGATGACGGTCTCGTCGGCCTGGCTCAACGTGTGTTGCGCAAAGGCCTGGTCGTGCAGTGCGAGCACGGCCTGTTCGATATCGACCAGCGCCGCCGAGGCGGATGGCCCGAGCAGCGCGCTGACATCGACATCGAACGCCGTGGCCAGGTGACGGGCCGTGCGGTAGAGCACCGGCTTACCGGTTTCGGCGCGCTTGATCGAGGCAATGGACACGCACAGGTGTCGGTTCAGGCAGGCTTCGGCCAGGGTTTCCTGGCTCAGGCCGTGCTGTTTGCGCAGGCCTTTCAACGAGGCGGCGTCCAGCAATACGCGGCCGTCCGATACGGAGGCGTCGGGCTTGGGCAGGGCTGGAAACGAGCTTTGTCTGGAGTCCATGTCGATAGCCCTGGCCGGCCCCTTCGCTTCGGGCGGCGCGCCAATGAATGCACAATCCGATGTCGATCACCGGCACTTGCGAGGTCGAGCCTGGAAAACCGTTCGAGTCTACTCCACTGCATCGCCCGCGTTAACGGAAAGATGGCAATTGGCCTGATACCGAACTGATACCGGACTGACACCGTTCTGAACTGTCCGCCGATCCCGCCCGTTCCGATACTGAGCCCCATCAATTGGCACCAATTGATACAACCTGAGCGATGGGAGAACGGCAATGAACGATGGATTGATAGGCGGCTCAAGCAACGAACCACGGGACATCGGCGGTTCGCAATTACTGGGGCGCGGCCTGAACCGGCTCGACTGGGCCGGCGAAAGCAAGGAATGCCAGAAAGTGGGCGATACCGAGTCGGGCAAACGCGCCGTGCCGTACCGGCAAACCACTTACAACGTTGGCCAGAATGTCGCCATGAGCACGGCGGTCGCCAAGGATGACCACTTCGTCGAAACCTTCACTTCCCGCGACGAATACGAAAGCCATACCCAGTCCAAGGTCCAGGGCTCCGGTAAATACGGCGCGTTTTCCGCCGGCTTCCAAGTCACCTTCGGCAGCAATATCAAACAGCTCGAAGAGCGTGACGCCGTGCTCTACAGCCACACGGTGCGCCTGTGGAAACTGAACCTGGAGCTCAACCCCGACAGCGCGACCGCGAGCTTCAAGACGCGCGTCGGTGAGCTGCCCAAGGTCTTCGATCCGCGCGATGCAAAGCCGTTTTTCGATTTCTTCGTCGATTTCGGCGCCGACATCGTCAGCGAGGTCACCGTCGGCGGCGCGCTGAACTATGCGATGACGTCTCTCAAGTCCTTCCTCAGCAAAGACAACACCCTCAGCGCCATGGTCGAGGCGGAGTACGGCACCTTTGTCAAAGGCAGCGCTTCCACCGAGATCTCCGAGTCGGTGAAGAAAAACATCGCCCATCGCGTGGCCAACCTGACCACCCAGGGCGGCACGCACGTGATCGATTTCACCCCGGAAAAGCCGAGCAACTGCAACGCGGACTTCGGCAAATGGCGTGAGTCGTTGCCCGATGATCCCCAGATCGTGGAGTTGAAGCTTTCGCCGGTGTACCTCTTCGTCAAGAAAGGCGAAGTGCGCAACGCCCTGGAACAGGCTTACCTGTGGTACACCAGCTACAAGGCGGAAATCGAAGGCTCCTGGCAGGAATCGGTGATCACGCTCGGCCATTCCGGTGGTCAAACCGCAGCGCGCGGCACGGCGACAGGCCCGGCCTTGCGTGTGGTGTTCATCGATAACTACAGCAAGCAGGCCCAGGAAAACCTGCACTTCCCGCCGGCCGCGACGGCTACCCAGGCCGAGTTCGAACAGTTCTGGGATGCCCTGGCCCTGCTGCTCAAAGAGAAAAAGGGGCAGCGATTGCTGATGGTCACCGAACGCTGGCCCCGCGATGCGCGCTACTACCCCAGCAGCGCCATGCGTGAGGCGCTGCTGCTCAACGGCGCCAGCAGGGCGACACTCCAGCGCTGGGACGCCCTGACCCGCCACATGCAGCCCAACCCCCTGGCCGGCCTGACCTATGTGCTGGCGGGCAATGAGCTGGAAGTGCCGGGGGTCGATGGCCTGATTGCCGGTTTTGGCCAGCCGGGCAAGGACCTCAACCCGACCGTGAAGGTCATGGCGCGCCTGTCTTACGACTCGTTCGGCAAGGCTAAGCTGGTACAAACGGAAAAGACCGAGGAAGACCCGTGCACGGTCTTGTACATCCTGCGCAACAACACCGGCGACAAACCGGCGCTGGCGACCGACCTGCAGGACAAGACCCGCATCGCCATGCAAACGCCGGACAGGCGCAACCCCGGGCAGTTCTGGTACATGCCCGAGCTGGAAAAGCCCTACCCGGAAATCAACCATCCTGTGCTGCTGATCAACTACGAGACGGGCGCTTGCCTGCAAGGTCAGCACGACCAGGGCGACTGTCGGCTCAAGGCCATTGAACCGGGTCGCCAGCAGGATGACGTGATCTGGGATCGGCGCGGCGATGAAGTGTTCCACCTGTTGATGGTCTACTACTGGATGGACGCCTTGTGCCTCACCCAGGTGGAAAAACGTGCCGCCGTGCGCCCTTGGCGCGAACCCCACGGCATGGACTGGCTGCGCGAGCAGCATCGTCCGTATCGTTGATAGCGTGCAGGTTCAGCCGGTCCGTCGCTGACGGGGCGGCTGGGCGTTTTCTGTTGTCTTCTTGTATGAGTGGTCCATGACAATGCAACTCTTTAACAGCGTGCCCTTTCTCGGCGACGGTGTGGAAACGCCCCTCGACGCCCGGACATTCCCCTACCTGTTCAACGACCACGGCCTGGCGCAGCCGAGCGACCAGGTGCGCGGAGCCTTGATCACCCTCAGCCCCGAAAACCCCGACCTGCTGCTGGGGTCCCGCTATTCCGGCATCAGTTGGAAGGACCGCGAGGTGCCGACGAGCACCGGGTCCTACGTCATCAAGGCGTTCGACTTTCACGTCAAGCAAGTGCGCTATGAGCCGCTCTGGGCCACGAAGGAAACGGCACAGGCGTTCGGCATGACCTTGCTCGGAAACGGCGAATGCCTGCGGTTTGACTATGACCAGTTGATCCTTGGCCAATACACCTACGGCAAATGGGCCGGCCATCAATCGCCTTACCTCGGGCCGGCGCGCATGCGTGAGTTGCTGACCCACAACCCCACGGATCTCGAATACCACAACTTCCCCCACGCGTTTTTCTCGCGCTACGGTCGGCTGCCGCTGGTCATCAGTGTCGCCCGCTGGCGGCCCGCCGCGCGGGAAATCTACCTGGCCGACCTCTGGGTCCGCCCTGGCGACGCCCTGGTTCTGCCACCCAAGCACTATGGCGACATTCCCCCCAGCGACGCTCGCGGCCTGGAGAACTGGCCGGTGGTGGTCGACATGCACGGCAACCGCAATTCGGCGCTGGCCTGCTGGTTCAAGGACGGCGAAGACAGCCTGCTGACGGAAACCATCCTGGCGAACTCGACGCTCATGAACTCCACAACCGGCAAACCCCACTACCACGAAGAAAAGGCCCCGACCCAGCACGAGCTGCCACCGGGCTATCGACCCTGACTCCCCAAGATGCCGCGGCGAGGGCGCTTGCTCTCGCCGGGCGACGCGACAACCCCCTCACATCTCGGGAAACTCCGCCAAGTAACACACCGGCGAACTCCCCTGCGCACGCTTCTCCACCTCATCCTCCAACCACTCGGCCAGCACCACGGCATTGTTCTCGGTGACGGACCTGGCCGCGTAAACCAGCGTCAGGGGGCCGTCCCGCGCCACATCCACCAACCGCCACCAACCTTGCGGCTGGGCGGCCAACTCCTTGCGATAAGCCACCTTGAATGCCTCGAACGAAGCCGTCCCGGCCTTGAATGCCTTGCGCAGCCCATGGGAAGGCGCCACCTCCGGGCGCCATTCATCGATCACCAACGCCTGCTTGGGACAATTGCGCGGCCACAGCCGATCAACCAGGATGCGCACGCCATCCGTGGCGCTTGCGGCTTCATAGGCGCGTTTGCACTGGATCATCTACAGCCTGCCAGTCAGAGTAGGTCCCTTCAGCATAGGCCCTGAGCCGCACGAGCGGGTGGAACCTGCCGCCTTCAAGTCTTCGCTGGCGCGGCCGCTATCTATGACGAGTTTTAACCGAGCCATCGATTGGCTGTGCAATTTCGGCAATGATGCTGGCAAAGGCACGATAAAGAGAACGTAGCGAATGGACGACGGACGATACGAAAGGCGAGTGGCCGTGGCGGGCGACGCGACGGCGTCATCCGAGCCGCAGCCGCATATCCTGCTGATCGACGATGTTCCGGAAGACATCCGCGCAACGCTCGTCCTGCTCAAGGCGCAGCCCTGGCGCATTTCCCTGGCCAGCGATGCGCACCAGGGCTATCAACGGGCGCTGGCGCTGCGTCCCGATCTGATTGTCCTGGATGTGCACATGCCGCAGATGGACGGCTTCAGCCTGTGCCGGCTTCTGCGCGAGGCCCCAGCGACCCGGCAGACGCCCATTCTGTTCCTGTCGTCGGCCAACAGCTCGTTCGAGCGGCTGGAAGGACTGACCGTGGGCGGGGTCGATTACATCCCCAAATCCTGCGCCCCCGAGGAAGTGCTCGCGCGCATCAGGATCCACCTGCAACTGACCTGGCGCGTGCCAACGCCCCGCGAAGCCAACCCGGCCGACCCGGAGCCGGAAGGCGATGAAATCGTCCTGCGTGCCGCGATGCGCTGGATTGAAGAGCACCTCGATGACATGCCTTCCCTGGTCCAGTTGGCCCACAAGGTGGGCACCCACGAGAAACGCCTCTCGCGGATTTTTCGCGAGCACCTGGGGCTGACCGTATTCGCCTACATTCGCGACGCGCGATTGCGGCGTGGCCAAGACCTGCTCGCTGAAAGCGCCATGAGCGTGCAGGACGTTGCCGAACTGGTGGGCTTTCGCAATGCCTGCAACTTCACCACGGCCTTTCGCCAGCGAATCGGCATGACCCCCAGCCAGTTTCGCGAGCAAACCCAGGGCCGTGCCGATGCCGAGTCGGCCGGGCGCGCCTGATGTGGCTGCTACGGTGCCTATGGCTGGCGATCGGGTTGTTATCCACAGGCTTGCTCCACGCCGCACCTGTGGATATCTGCCAGGCTGACCACCTGGACCTGATGCCCACCGTGCAACTGTTCGAAGACGCCCCGGCACAGTTAAGCCTGGACGACGTCGCTCAACTGCCCGACGCCCGTTTCAGCCCCGTCACTCCGCGCTGGCCAACCCAAGGCTACAGCCGCTCCGCCTACTGGCTGAAATGGCAGTTCACCAACTCAAGCGCTGTGGCGTGTTCGCGCCTGCTGGTGATCGGGGCGCCGCGCCTGGAGGACATTCGCGTCTACCTGCCGGGGCGTGATGCCCACGGTGGCAGCGCTTATCCCTTGGCCGAATGGCCTCAGCCAGCGGCGCGCCAACCGGCGTTTGCGGTGTCGCTGGCGGCAGGGCAGAGCGTCACGGTGTTCGTCCGCGTGACCAGTCACTTCCAGATGTTGCTGGAGCCGGAGCTGTGGTCCGAGCCGGCGTTGTTGCGCAGCCAGCAACAGACGTACCTCAGTGACGGACTCACCCTCGGCATTGTCCTGCTGGTCGTCCCGTTCGGTTTCATCGTTGGTTGGATCCTGCGCTCGCGACTGCTCACCGTGAATGCGGGCGCGGTCCTGAGCTACATCCTGCTCACCTGCATCCTCAATGGCTACCTGATCTACTGGCCGGCGGCGCTCGGCTGGACACGGGAGCTGCTCACCGGCGTCAGCGCAATCTCGTTCGTCCTGTTCCTCGCCTACATGCGCGTGCTGTTGCAGGTTGCCCGGCTGCCCAACGTCATTGCCTGGAGCTATTGGCTGCCGCTGTTGGGCTGTGTGCTCGGTCGACTCTGGTGGTTGATGGTCGATCCGGTCCAGGGCGCGGAACTCGTGCAGGTGTCCCTGTTGAGTTTCTACGGCGTGCTGCTCGCCACGTTGTTCATGGCCTGGCGTGCACGGCTGAGCTACAGCTGGATGGCCTGGCTGGTGCCGGGGCTCTTGTTTGCCCAACTGTTGATGCGCCTGTTCTTTCCCCAGGAGTACTTGCCCTGGCAGTCGCCGCAAAGCAAATACAGCCTGTCGTCGACCCTGCCGGGCGTGGCGTTGCTGGTGTGCACCTTGATCATGGAGGTCAGCCGCGGCCGGCACCGGGAAAAGCACGCCCTGGCCACCCTCGAACAACAGCGCCAGGCCGAGCACGAACGCCTGGAAAGCACCGTGGCGTTGCGCACGGTGCAGTTGCGCGAATCGCTGGCGGCCCGCAGTGCCTTGATGGCCCGCATCAGCCACGATTTGCGCTCGCCGCTGGTGCGCATCATCGACTACGCGCGCCTGCTGCAGGGCGGGGCCCAACGCGACTACCCGACCAACATCGAGCGCAATGCCCGCCAGCAACTGGAACTGATCGACGAGATGCTCGAGTTCTCCCGGGGGGAAGTGGAGCAGATGCAACTGGTCCTGGCGCCGGGTTATCTGTATGGCTTCCTCAACGAGATCGCAGACGAGGCGGGCTTTCTCGCCGCGCGCCAGGGCAATACGTTCGAAGCCGTGTTGGCCGATGACCTGCCGCCGCTGGTCGAGGCCGATTTCAAACGGCTGCGGCAGGTCCTCATGAACCTGTTGGCCAACGCCGCGAAATTCACCCACAACGGCCGGATCCGTTTCGAGGTGAGCGCGGCTGCGGGGGCGAGCGCCGACGGCGTGGAACTGCGCTTGAGCGTGATCGACACCGGCGTCGGCGTTGATCCACACGAATTCGAACAACTGCTGCAACCGTTCCGCCGGGGCCGCAATGCGCAACGCTACGAAGGCAGCGGGTTGGGCTTGTCCATCGTCACGCAACTGTTGGAGCGCATGGGCAGCCGGCTGGAACTGCACGCCACCGGGCAGGGCGGTAGCCACTTCAGTTTTCGGCTGCCGTTGAAATACGCCCAGGAACAGGACCTGGAAAACGGCATCGTCGACAACCATGTCGCACCGCTGGATGGCCAGGGCCTGCATGTGTTGCTGGTGGACGATGTCGAGCAGAACAGCGAATGGCTGTATGACCTGTTGGCCGGCTACGGGTTTGACGTGAGCATCGCGACCCAGGGTGAAGAGGCCCTGGCCTGCCTGGCCGAGCAGCCGGTGGATCTGCTGATCAGCGACCAGATGATGCCCGGCATGGACGGCTGGCAACTGTTGCAACGGGTGCGCGAGCGCTGGGCCGATCTTCCGGTGATGCTCTATTCGGCGGTGCCGCCACGCAGGCCGCAGGATTACCCACAGGACCTGGCCTTCGACGCGGTACTGCTCAAGCCCGCTGACAGTCGCGAGTTGCTGGCGTGCGTCAAGGCGCTGGCCTGCCCAGACACCGTGTATCGCGCGACGGCTCGGGAGCGATAACGTGGCGGGTTCGGATTATCGACTGCTCTTGCTCGCGGGTTTCTCGGTGTTGCCTTGGGCGTGGGCCACGGCTGCGCCCGCAGTGTCGACCCACACACTGGAACTCGACGAAACCACCGTGACGGCTCGCCGCCGCGAGGAAGACCCGCAACACGTGCCCATCCCGATCAACGTCCTCTACGGCGAGCAACTGGACGAAGCCGGCCTGCACCGCCTGCAAGACATCCAACAACGGGTGCCCGGCCTGGTGGTCTCCGGTCACGATGCCCGTTTTGCTGGTTTCGGTCTGCGCGGGTTCGGCGCGACGGCCTACAACGATGGCCTGGAAGGCAGCGTCGGCACCTACGTCGATGGCGTCTACCTGGCGCGTCAGGGCATGGCCTTCACCGAGTTGATGGACATCGAGCGCATCGAAGTGCTGCGCGGGCCCCAGGGCACCTTGTTCGGCAAGAGCACCACCGCGGGCGCGCTGAACATCGTCACCCGCCAGCCGACCTTCCAGCCCGAAGCCAACCTTGAAGCCAGCTACGGCGAGCGCGGCTTGCGGGAGTCTCGCGGGACGATTTCCGGGCCGTTGCAGGACGACGTACTGGCGGGGCGATTGAATATCTTCCACAGCACCACCGAGGGCACCGTGAAAAACCTGCAAGACGGCGCGCGCCTTGGCGATGCCGACAGCCAGGGCCTGCGCGGGCAATTGCTGTGGACGCCGACCACCGACTTCAGCGCGCGCCTCATCGCCGACTATGCCGAGCAAAACGAAGCCGGCAACGTCCTGCTGGTCAATCACTACAGCCAGCAGACCCGCAAGCGCGCCCAGTTCCTCGGCTATCCATTGTCGGAGCCCGACCCTTACAAGCGCGAGGCACGCATCGACGCGCCGGGCCGCCCGCGGACCCTGCAAAACGGCGTTTCACTGGAATTGAACTGGGACCTGGACGAGGCCATGCGCCTGACCAGCATCACTGCCTACCGAGACTGGGATTACCGCGCAACGCGTGACGGCGACAGCACCGCGCTGTCGGTGGCCCAATCCGAGACCGAGCTGGGCCAGCGCCAGTTCAGCCAGGAGTGGCGCTTGTCCGGCACGGCCGGCTCGTCCATCGACTATGTCGCTGGGCTCTACTATCTGCGCCAGCACCTGGATCGGGACATCGATGTTCAATTCGGCCAGGACGCCGCGCCCTGGTTCGTCGGCGACCAACTGGATTCCTTGCAGAAACTCTACGGCATCACCTTCACCGATCCGAAGCAGGTGCCGGCGCTGCTGCTGGACGGCGCCCGGCAACGCTACGACGGAGAACAGAAGGGCGACAGCCGCGCCGTGTTCGGCCAACTATCCTGGCGCCCGATCGACCCGCTGGAGCTCACCGGCGGCCTGCGCTACAGCCACGAGCGCAAGGACGGTTGGGTCTCGCGCGACGTCAGCAACCTGGCTCCGCTGACGGGGTTGCCGCCGGTGTTCCAGGCCGGAGGGCAGTTGCTGCGCGACATCGCCCTGGGCGGGGGTTACTACCGCCAGGATTCGATCAAAGAGCACAACGTCTCCAGCCTGCTCAGCGCCAGCTACCGCTTCAGCGAGGCGGTGATGGGCTACGTCAGTTGGTCGCGGGGCTACAAGGCCGGCGGCATCAACTTCGACGTGGTCGGCCCGTTCACCGCGCCGACCTTCGAGCCGGAGCGCGCCACGTCCATGGAACTGGGCTTGAAGACACGGTTCTGGGAGGAGCGCGCGTTGCTCGATCTCGCGGTCTACCAGACCGACGTCGACAACTACCAGGCGCTCACCTACAGCCCGCCCACCTCCCTGTTCGCGCCGCCGCTGCGGGACAACCTGATCAACGTCGGCAAGGTGCGCCTGCGCGGGGTCGAGCTGGACTCGGCCTGGCAACTGACGCCCCGACTCACCGGGCGCCTGGGCCTGGCCTGGAGCGACGCGCGCTACCGCAGCTTCCCCAACGCACCGTGCCCGCCGGCCTCGGGCCAGTGGACCTGCGACCTCAGCGGCGAGCGTCTCTACAACGCGCCGGAATGGACCCTCAGCAGCGGCCTGGACCACAGCCATCCGCTGTCGAACGGGCTGGAGGTCTACAGCGGCATCGACTACAGCTTGCGCACCGGTTACTACGGCACCCTCGAAGGCGGCGAGGGCAGCTATCAACCCAGCTACGGCCTCACCAACCTGCGCCTGGGCCTGCGCAGCCAGGACCGTGGGTGGGAAGTGGAAGGCTGGGTGCGCAACGTCTTCGACCGTCAGTACATCACCGCGGTCTATTCACTGCTCGGCGCCGGCGACTACGGCGTCATGACCGGCAGCGAAAGAACCCTCGGCACCACCGTCAGGCTTCGCTATTGACCGAAATGAACCGCGTCGGACAAAACGCCAGGCGGTTGCCGCCGGCCTTCTTCGACAGGTACATCGCCTGGTCCGCCTTGCTGATCAGCGCATCGATTTCCTGACCGTGCTCGGGGAAAAATGCCACGCCGATGCTGGCGGCGATTTCCACCGTCTGCGCGCCGATCAGGATGGGCGCGTTGGCCGCTTGCAGCATGCGCTTGAGCAACGGCTCGCTGTCTTCCACCGCCTGTAGCCCGACCAGCCCGGCGACAAACTCATCGCCACCGAGCCGCGCCAGCGTGTCGCTCTCGCGCAGGGTCGCGTTGATCCGCGCCGCGACAATCTGCAACACCCGGTCGCCCCAGTCATGGCCGTAACTGTCGTTCAGGGCCTTGAAGCCGTCGAGGTCGATAAAGGCGATGGCCACCTTTTGCTGGTGCGCCCGCGCCTTGCCCAACGCCTGGCGCATCCGCTCGGCCAACAGCAACCGATTGGGCAGTTGCGTGAGCGCGTCATACCGGGCGTCGCGCTCCAGCAACTGGAGGCGCTGCTTGATTTGCGTCATGTCACTGAACAGCGCCACGTAATGCTGAACATTGCCGTACCGATCATGCACGGCACTGATGCTGATGCGCGACGTCATCTCGCGACCGTCCTTGTGGCTGCTCTGGATTTCGCCGGACCAGTGCCCGTGGAAATCCAACGCGTTCTTCATCGGTGCGTAAAACGTCAGCAGCCGCCGCACCATGGGGTGGGCATTCAGCGCCCGACCCTGCACCTCGTCTTGCCCGTAACCGGTGAGGCGGGTGAACGCCTCGTTCACGGCAATGACTCGGCCGAATGGGTCCACCAGAATGGCTCCTTCGCGCGCGTGGCTGAACACGGTCGCAGCCAGCTCCGGGCAAATGGCCCCGGCCGACCTGTCCACGGCGCCCTCGTCACGGGCCACCGGCCACCGTTCGGAATCGAAGCCCAGCCGCGTCAGGTAACCGGCCATGAACGAAAACGTTCGATGCAGGCGGATCAGTACCGCGGTGGCGAGCCTGGAGTGACGGATGAAGGTGTGTAGGTTCATGGTGGCGGGCAAGGGGTGTGCAAGCGAAGCGGGGATTATCGAAGGGCGCAAGACGCGAGGACTTTGCTGGAGCGGATGAAAGCTTTGCGGGAGGGGAAATATTGAAGTTTTTTTGCAGGCTGAGTGGGGGATTGCCGATCGGTTGCCCGAGACCGAAAGGAAAACCCAATCCCCGTGGCGAGGGAGCTTGCTCCCGCTGGGCTGCGTAGCAGCCCCAAAACCGCCCGACGCAGTTCATCGGGAGAGGATTACCAAGGGTTATTCAAGGCAGACGATTTGAATGATGCGGTTTTCGCCATGAAATGTTGTGTGAGTCCACTCTTCTATCGTTTTTATCTGCTGCGGTAACAGCTCGTAGACAAAGCAAAAATCTTCCGGTGTTGTCCAGCCCATAAGCACAGCCAACTGGTCCATATAGACGCTTGGAACTTCCACTGTCTGTATTAGCTCTTCCGTTTCCATGTCAAAAACTTCAACGATGGGTTTCACTTTTCTACTCTCCTTGTCGGGTCGGCGGGTTTTGTTTGTTCGCCAGTTATTGGGTCGTATTCCCCAAGATGTTTCCCTTGTTTTGTATATAGCTCGACAGCACCGTGTTGTGAGTCCCACTCATAGATTCTTCCGGCGGGATCCTTCCATCTTCGACGTTTAATACCGCCACCACGTACGAACGTTTTAGATGGAGCAGTTTTAGCATCTGGAAAGGCTGGAAGCAGCGAGGGAGGTTTGTGGTACTTATGATCCCCCGGAACACTTAAAACCACATAAACCGGCCGAACCCCCGAATCCGCCGGAAACACCAGAATGAAGTCCCTGTATTCCGGCGGATAAATCGGGTCGACAATGATGCTGTCGGCCATCGGTGTCGGCGGGTAGATCCATACGGGAGGTGCCTGGGGCGCGGCCTCCAGAGCAGGGATGCCAAGGGTGTCGGAAGGGTCGGTGGCCGGCGTCCAGATCAGTTCGACGCCATCACCCAGGTCGGCGACGAACTGCTCGGCCCGCGGAGTGAACTGGACAACGTCGACCATCTCCCAGCCGCCATTCTGACCTGTGTAGAAGCCATACCCCTTGAGACTGCCATCGGCCTGCTGCTCGATGTTCAGGCGCATGCGGCTGCGCGCCTGCTTGAGGTTGCGTAGCTGGTCCTCGCTGTAGAGTGCGCTGTCACCCAGGTTGGAAGGCCAGAGCAGGGCGATGATGCCCGTCAGCAGAGCTGCGCCGACGGTACTGCCGGCAGCAGCCGTAGACGCTGCCGAACCGCCCAACGCGAACCGGCCCAACGTCACGGGCACCGTGTTCGCGCCGATCCGCTTGAGGGGCACCGCGCCGGAAGGGTCGGCACTGCGGCCGCCGAGCCACATCAGGTCGCCGTACTGCTTGACCAGATCCGCCGGTACGTAGCCGTTGGGGTTGCTGTAATCAATGATGCCGTTGGGCAGCTTGCAGCTCTTGGCAAACACGCACCCAGTCACCTCGGGTAGCGGTTTGTTATCCACCGGAGCCCAGCGCGCCTGTTCATAGGCTGCTTGTCGGGCAAGCATGGCTTCATAATCCCGCTGTCGGGTTTCGCGCGCGGCCAGTTCGCTGGCAGTCATGTCTCTGTAAGTGATGTGATGCCCGTCACCGGCGGGCGGGTTTCGGACCTTGGGGATGTCTTGTTTGCGTGTCACTGCGCTGAGCGTCTCGTCCGATAAAGGCAAGACAGACGTTAACGCGGGAGCCCAGGGGAAGGTTGTAGGAGGTTTCTGGAAATGGTTGGTCCGTTTTCGCTAATGCAGGAAAAGCCGGATGATCCGTGATCTGGTGTTCGATCTGAATGGATCGCACGTGTGGGTGGCAGCAGATGATTTAGCTGAGGGCGTTTGAGATCAGGTGAGGAAAACACAGCCCGTGGCGAGGGGATTTATCCCCGTTGGGCTGCGCAGCGGCCCCAAAAACTCCCAGCCTAAACGCCATCACACCTACCCCGGCAGATTTCGCAGCGCCAGCACAACCCGCCCAAACCGGGCACTGTGATCCAGCGGCGTAATCGCCAGCAACTGATCAAGACGAATCTCCAGGCGACCGTCCGCAGTTTCCACATCGAGAAACTCCTCCCGCGTGGGGGCAGTCCGCGTGGTGATCGCCCGGGCGTTCAGGCGTTGGCCGTCAGTCAGTTCGATGTCCAGCGTGTAGCCGTAGAGGCAGGCGATCTCCAGGTAATCATGCAGGTCGCAGTTCAGTGGTTGATAGGTGTTCATCTCATTACCTCGACAGCGACCGAACAGGGGGTGTGCTTGAACACCCCCTGTCGATCGCAAGGCCAGTGGGTCGATCAGCGCAGTTGTTCCAGCATGGCCCGCAGTTGGCCGTCGCGCACTTCATCGAGCGGGAACACCGGCAAGCGCGGATCGCCCACCTCCAGGCCCAAGGTGCGCAAACCGGCCTTGATCGTCGCCGGCAAACCGCCCTTGAGGATGAAATCCAGCAGCGGCAACTGACGATAGAACAACGCCCGCGCGTTGTTCAGGTCATTGGCCAGCACGGCAGCGTACAGGTCGAGGTTGAGCTGCGGGATCAGGTTCGGCGCGGCCGTGCACCAGCCCTTGGCGCCGGCGGCAAAGGCTTCCAGCGCCAGCGGATTGCAACCGTTATAGAACGGCACCTGGCCTTCGCCCAGCACTTGCAGCTTGTGCATGCGCTGGATGTCGCCAGTGCTCTCCTTGACCAGGGTGACGTTCTCCACCGCGTTGAAAATCCGCAGAATCAGTTCCACCGACATGTCGATGCCGCTGGTGGCCGGGTTGTTATAAAGCATGATGGGCAGGTCGATGCTGGCGCCGATGGTTTTGTAATGGGCGAGGATTTCCGCCTCACTCAGTTTCCAGTACGAAGCCGGCAACACCATCACCACATCGGCGCCCTTCGCCTGGGCAAAACGCGCGCGGCGCACCGCCTTGGCGGTGGTCAGGTCCGACACGCTGACCACCGTCGGCACCCGGCCGGCGACGCGGGCGATGCTGAACTCGGCGACCTGGTCCCACTCGGCGTCGCTCAGGTAGGCGCCTTCGCCCGTGCTGCCCAAGGGCGCGATGGCGTGGACGCCGCTGTCGATCAGGCGATCGATGGACTGGCCCAGCGCGTCCAGGTCCAAGCCCTGGCCGTCGGCGGAGAAGGGCGTGATGGTGTAACCGATGATGCCGTGGATATTGGGGGTAGACATGGCGAGGCTCCTAATAGGGTCAGTTCAGGCAATCGGCGTGTTGGCGCAGGTTCTGCCGGACGTAGTAGTCGAAGGCGGCCGCGTGGCGCTTCGGTCGGGCGATCCAGTCGTGGGCTTCGCGGCCCAGGTGCGGCAGGATCGGTTTCACTTCGCCGGCGGCCATGGCCAGCAATTGCAACTTCGCGGCGCGCTCGATCAACTGGGCGATGTTGCAGGCTTCCTCTACGGTGGCACCGGTGGACAACTGGCCGTGGTGGGAAAGCAGGATGGCGCGCTTGTCACCCAGGGCACCGGCGATCAATTCGCCTTCCTCATTGCCCACCGGCACGCCCGGCCAGCCTTCCAGGAACGCACAGTCTTCGTACAGCGGGCAGAGGTCCATGTGGGAAATCTGCAGCGGCACTTCCAGCATCGACAGCGCGGCGATGTGGGTCGGGTGGGTGTGGATGATGCAGTTCACGTCCGGCCGAGCACGGTAGACCCAGGTATGGAAGCGGTTGGCCGGGTTGGGCATGCCGTGGCCTTCCAGCACCTCCAGGTCTTCATTGATCAGCAGCAGGTTGCCGGCGGTGATTTCGTCGAAGCCCAAGCCCAGTTGTTGGGTGTAGTAGGTGCCCGGCTGCGGCCCGCGCGCGGTAATCTGCCCGGCCAGCCCTGAGTCGTGGCCGTTCTCGAACAGGATGCGGCAGGTCAGGGCCAGCTTTTGTCGTACAGTCCACGTATTATCCGGCAGTGATTTCTGCATCTGGTTAACAGCATGCTGGACCAACTGGTCCTTGGGCGTTGCCAGTGTCTTGCTCATATCCGTTCTCCTGATTCGTTCTTTGAGCGTTCTTGATCCGCGTCATGGAAGCTGTGAAGGGAAGGTGCTAATGACACTAAATAGACTATATGACACAAAGTGTCATTTGCAATCGCAGATTGTCCGTTTCTCTGGAAATGTTGGTTACCTATGTCCATTCGCTTGAAATTGCTCAGGAAAAAACTCGGCATGACACTGGACGTCCTGGCCGAAAAAACCGGGATGACCAAGAGCTACCTGTCCAAGGTGGAGCGAGGCTTGAGCACGCCCTCCATCGCCACCGCGCTCAAGCTCGCCAAGGCGCTGAGCGTGAAAGTCGAGGAGCTGTTCTCCGAAGAAAACGTCTCCCTCGACAGCTACAGCCTGGTGCGCAGCGAAGACCGCCAATCCCTCGCGGCGAGCAGCGGCAGCTCCGAATACGCGGTCTTGGCCCACCAGGTGTCCGAGCGCAGCCTGCTGCCCTTCATCCTCTACCCGGCGGCCGAGTTCACCGCGCATCACGCCTTCAAGGAGCACACAGGGGAAGAATTCCTGTTCGTGCACGAAGGCCAGGTGGAAGTGGATTTCATGAACGAGCGCGTGCTGCTGAACCGTGGGGATGCCCTGCATTTCAATGCACAGAAGCCCCATCGGTTGCGTTCGGTGGGCGACGTCCAGGCACAGTTGCTGGTGGTGGTGCACAGCGATGAGTCGTCGGAGAAGGGCGAGGGCGCCTAGCGGCTCCGATTGCAATGCCATGGGTAAACAACGTGGCGAGGGAGCTTGCTCCCGCTGGGCTGCGCAGCAGCCCCCTCCTATAAGCGCCGAACGGCATCGGGCACCTGCTAGGACCAGTCGAGTGGCGTCCTGTCAGTAAAGACCGACAGACACCAGCGACGAAAGCTCGCCAAGCCACAGCGCCTTGCGCCTTTGCCTACAACTACGCCAGAATCCGCCGGCTTGTGCGACTGGGATTGCGTCGGTAGTTTGGGGCCTGTCACTGATTGTCAGTGATCGGGTTTAGCAGCTCGCCGAGTTAAGTCGCACAACGCGTCATCAGACAGGAATCCCCATCCCTGCACTTGATGGTGGCTGTGCGCAGGGCGCCCTCGGGCGCGCCGATTTCTTAACTCGTCGGTCTGCTAACCTGCGTACAGCTGCCTCCCAATTCGTTTAGCAGCGAACGGGTCGTGGCCTCAACCAGAGAGTTAAGACCATGGTCAAAGTTACACCGAATCCTCCAGTTACAGATTCAAACGAACCCACATCCCGGGCACAGTCTGCCCGCAACAAAAAACTCGACGACGCGGCCACCCGCGCGTTGGATTACTACCTGAAACCCAAGCCTAAGGGCGAAACGTCTGACAAGACCGACTCTATTTTTCGGATTGATCCGGGGGTTGATTCTGAGTGTTTGCTTGCGAATCTGAGTGAGAATCTGGCTTCGGCGAATGCCATGATCAGTGATTTGGCGTTTGATCTGGATGGTTCGAGACGGCGGGTTGCTTTGGGGATTTTGCAGGTGATCGAGGTGAGTGAGCTGTTGGCGAATCGGGCTTTGGATATTGTTGAGGTGCGGTAGGGCAGCAGTGCTACGTGCCGCCCGGATTAAAAAAGGTCTTGCCCAGCAAGGCCTTTTTATGAGCCGAGGGAGACTCGGCTAGGCTATATAATTCGAGGTCTTCAGAGCTATTTCTGGCTAAGGGATACAAGTGGGATACAGCTCTAACCCCGCTGGGCATCCAATGCCGCATCATATGTCTCGAACTCGATTCTGAGCTATCAACGAGAAAGACTGATTCAAAGTCTCCCGGTCAATCGGGAAGTGTGCATCTCGATGACAATTTGGACAGAGCGCGACACAGTTAGAAACGCGATCACTAACCTCAACTCCAAAAATATGGTGTACATCAAGAAAACCAGTGTAAGGACGGCTCGCTCCGCATCCAGGACGTTCGCATCGACCTTGGCACCGCCTGATCACAGCTTTCCGCACATTCGGATCTCTAGCTACCCTAGACACCGTTGCTTGAAAACGAGACGCTTCATCGCGGCCGAGGAGCGATAAATCGATTCCCGGCAGATCGTTGACCGTATCGTCAACGCGTTCAATGAGATTTTTTAAAAGTGGCCGCTTGGAGAGATCTTGTACTCCATCCCACTTCCACAGGGCATCTGCCACTTTGTGCGCTTCCTCAAACCTGTCATCCATCAGCCACATTGTAGGGCTGCCCCCATTGACGGCATGATTCTTCTTAAGGCGTCCTAATCTGCCCGTTGCTATCAGCTCAGAGCTTATTTTTTTTTGTTCATTAATAATTCCAGCAATGGCGGAAACTGGAATCAATGCAGCAAAAATAATATCGCTGCCAAAGCGCTGCACCAAGAGAGCATGTGTAATCCCTCGCGGACCTTCGCGATCTACGATTTGAGCAATGGTTTTATCCCAATCTCCATGGCTCAAGCGAGCACGTAGCTGCGCTGCAGAATATTTTTCTTTACGATCCTCCCACCGCCAGCACAGTCGCACTCGTGCCCTAAACGATCGGCCCTCAGGGCTTCTGGCGGAAAGTAGCTGTGAGTGCCCTATACGAACATCGCTGATGTCTGTGAATCCTCTGCTTTCCAGGAAAGGTTTGAGCATTTCACGAGTGGACGTCTCTGCTTGAATACTTTCAGGTGTACGAAATGCTCGTTTCTGGGATGTCGATTCCATTCATAATCACCGGTAGCAGTTGACAGTAAGGTTAAAAAATATACCTTCCTGCAAGACGAGTAACGCAGCAAGTAGCCCCATGAATAAATTATCGATATTTAGGTCGATATTACGAAGTTTTTTTATGAAGCATATTTAGGGCATCGGTTAACAAATTTTTCGCCTCACGTAGCGAGTTGACCATTTCGCGTGCGATGTTCCTGTCGAAGTCCTCGCTCTGCATGTATTCAACGATTATTTTTAGCTTTTGGTCCACTATCTCGTTGAGCTGCATCGCCTTGTGTAGAATGGTTCGCTTTCTTCTCAGTTGTATTCTTGATTCTCTATTGAGATGAAGAAGTTCAAGCATGTATGTTGCTACGGTTCCTTTCGTTAAGAGTCTTCCCGATTGTTCAACTTCAAAATAGCCTGATAACGGTTCTAAGAAAGGATCAATGAAGCCAACAGTGCCGTCGTGGGACGCATGTACATGAAAGTACATATTGGTGGGCCAGTTTTTAGATTTCCATATGTTGCATTTGGAACAGGCTAAAACTAAGTTGTTAGGATCGCTCTTCAAGCTTGAAAAATGTACAAACGGTCTGAAGTGGTCGATGTGAAAGCCTTCATTTCCGTGCTCTGAAAGAAGCGCGTCACAATAGACGCAGCGCTCTTGGCAGTCTTCTTTTATTTCTGTGAAGTAATGGTGGTAGTCTGCGTAATATGTATTGTCAGGTTTTTTCGAGTAGTTGGTGCGACGAGTGAGGGTAGGATAGAACATCTTATTTTTCACCAGAAAGTAATTTTTCTATATCGTTTAATGTGTCCTCCTGTTCATCTAGTTTTCTTTTAAGCTCCATGGTCATGGTTGACTCTTCAATGGCTGCGGGAGCTTCTCTCCAAAATTTTAGCTCACTTAGCTCCAATGCTTCTTCTGTGGAGATCTCAGATAATACATATTTTTTCAATAAATTAACAAAGCGCTGTTCTCGCTCATCTACGATTTGTTCGTAAGCGTTGATGTGGCGAACCATCCTTTTAATAGCGCTGTCCAAGGCGACCCCTCCATCCGCGAAGTCGTCTTTGCTTAATATGTACTCAACACTTTCTAAATTGTCATCAATCTCGTCTGGATGGTTGCTGAGGATGTAAATAGGGATTTTGCTGTCAAGCTGTCTATATGCATCTGCTAATTGGCTTCCTATGTAGTCAGCAGTTCCTGCCACCTCAAGGTGCTCGTCAACTACAATGGACGCGATTCTGGGGCGCATGCTGCAGATAAATTTCAGCATCTCAGGGAGCGTGGGTTGAGGTAGAGAGCAAATGATCTCTAGCTCTGGCGGCAGGTTTTTTCTTAACTCTCGGCCGTAAGAGTCTAGAGCACTTTGTTCCTCATCAATATAAAGCACAACATTCTTTTCCATGAGGTTAAGCCTTGATATTTGTATTTAATGGTATATTGATTGTAAACTCCGCTCCGCCAAGTCTACCCTTCGCTATCGAGGAAATATTTCCACCTGTATGATTATCCACGAAGCTTTTAACAATGGAAAGCCCCATGCCTGTGCCCTCTACCGATCCTTTCCTGTCGAGTCGGGTACTATACATAGGTTGGAAGATTTGATTTTCTGTTCCTGACTCTAACCCAAAGCCACTATCGGCAAAGCTAATAGTCATGTAATCATTCGTTTCATGAATATGAACTGATATAAACCGTTCGCCTACTGCGGTTTTTTTGAGCGCCCATATAGAGTTGGATATTAGGTTTACAAAAATACTTTCCAGATCTATTTCAAAAGCAACGATTTTTCTTTTGGTTTCGCATGTGACGCTTGTTTCGATATTCTGTCTTTCCAAGGATGCACTTAAAGCTTTAAATACGCCTGAGGCTACGTCGCCAATATGAACTGCTTTACGCCTTCTTTTGTCTGGTTTGATATTTCCCAAGGCAAATGAAGCAAAGTTTCTTACAAAGCCTGTGCTTGAAATTATTGTTTTTAAGCAGTTTGCGAACTCCTCGTCATAAGGAGGTGTGAGCATAAATATGCCGTTTTCGAAACTATCTCTTAAATTTTTTGCATTAACTAGTGATAGATTTGTGAATTCTTTTGCTTCATGACCGAAGCAGACAGTTAGTATACCTAATGATGCTAGGTTAGCTAACGTGTCTTTCTCATGCTCTAGTTCTTCGGCCTTTTTCTCTAGGTGGGTTTCCAACTCGCTTGCTCGGGCTGCCGCCTCTGCCAACCTAGATTCAACCTCGGCGATTCTATTCATCAAAATTTCAGGTTTATCAACGCTGATATTTTTATGCTCGCCAGAGTCCGCGTGATGTTGAATGTTTTTCGAAATTGACTCCTTCAGTTCTTCGACTACTTTTGTAGTGTCGGATATAGCTCTTTTGGCTAGGAGCTTCTTTTCTTCTGTATCAGAGTCGTCATCTTCCTCTCGCGCAATTTGGTGAGCGTAAAGTTCAAAGCGATCGATGATTTTTACACAGAAAGCGCGCATGTCGTAATATGCTTCTGACTCAACGATGCCCTCACGATTTGTTTGATCTTCTAAGAGAGGGTTGGTTTGTCTACCTATAAATACTGCGCCAATAACTTGATGTGGCCCGACTTTCCAGCCACCTTGTTTTACCCCTCCAGGGCTACGTGCGCGGCGAATGCCAAGGTCTAGCCAATCTCCCTTGCCTGTGGGTTCACCATAAGGACGCACCCTGAATCGATCTCGATAAATACGTATACCCTGGTTTGCATTCATGAACTCCCGCCAGTTACGCTTGCTGAAGTCTACGTTCTTTAAGCCAGGGGCATCCCACGGAATAAAGTACATTTTGAGCTTTAACGGACCAGAGCTAGGCAGCGGAGGGCGATCTTTAATCCAGTTTTTCCATTCTTCTGCATCGATTGTAAATTCACGACCGTCGGAGTATTTAAATTTAGCATTAATGATTTCGCCATCAAGCTCCGCATCGACAACCCAACGTGCGTATTCAACAGCGGATGAACTAGAGACGTTTCCGTTTACTTCCGGGTAGTCCGATTTAATCGAAATTGAAAAGTCATTAGCTTCATCAAAAGGCGATATTAGAAGTGAAAGCTCTTTTTTTAGGTCGGTTAAAAGACTAAGATTCCAATCGTCTTTTAATCCCTTCAGAATAATCCGCGTACCAGAGTTCTTCTTGTTGGTCGGGAACTTTCCGTATTCATCTTGAATTTGGGTGGAGTGTTTATATAGTTTGTGCTTGATTTGGGATAGGGGCTTTTCTGCATTTTCGTATGCCTCCCATTGTATTTGAAGCTCCAGTGCAATTTGTTCGCTTTCGCGCTTTGTCTGCAGGATTAAAGTCCTGCAAAGTCTATCCGCGCCAAGCCGACCAAGACCTTTTGCGCCGGTGTATATTCTTTCTTTTTCCGAGATGTCCTGATGCGTCTTATGGCTTGTGCCTATAATTAACCAATTTTCTTTAACATCATCATGAGACATGCCTTCCCCATCGTCTTCAATTATGAGGGTTGGAAGGCCTTCTTCTGAGAGGGTGAATTTGAGTTGCACATTTTTCGAGTCGGCGTCGTAAGAGTTTTTAATAAGCTCGGAAATAGCAACCATAGAGCTTGATATGCTTTGCCGTCCGAGCTGAATGGGTAAGCGAGCAGCAATCTCAAAAGGCAGCTCATCTAGCAATTCTTTCATTCAAACCTCCATGGTATTTCGGATATTGCCGATACGGTGAGGTGGCGGCATCGAATTCTATTGTTCAGAAACTCATTGACGTGGTTCTCTTTGAGTAAATCTGAAAGTTCGCGGCATTTTTCTAAACTTCCGTTCCGTGGAGTTAGTACGATAAGGTGATTCTCGACTGCGACTAATCTCTTTCCTAGCACCAGTGTCGGTACGGCTCTATGCCTATCTCTAGGCCCCGATGTTCTTCGGATAGCAACGAAGGGTGGCTGGAAAACCCTTCCTAAAAACCTACGGCTTTCCGGGATCTTGCTTATTTCTCCCCAGCGAGGAAGTGTTTTTGGATGAATGTATGAGTACAGCTTCCCTTCATGAGGATCCCGGTAGGGAACTACCGCTCCGACCGCAACTTCAAAAAAATCTCGAATTTTGTGGGCGCCCTCCGTACCTAAAGTTTCCACCGTCTGCCACTCTACGGTGTTGAAGCTTTGTCGGTCAACTAAGCCGTTGAGGATGAATATGTCAATATCAGTTTGTTTGTCGAATCTACCTTCGACTGCGACGTTAGACATGGCCAGTGCGGGCTCGACGGTTCTACGCCATGCTTCGAACCTACTTCCGCTTCTAAGAACATCGGGAAGAATAGCCGAAACTGAGCAGCCGTCTTTTAAGATGAGTGACAACTCATAATAATAGATCGCTGCGTTATTAATTTTTCCATTGGCCCAGCTATAGCTTGCTGGCGTCTTTGAGTTGTTGTAGGGCGGGTTAAGTGCTAGGTGGGTGGCCTTAGTTATTAAGGGTAATTGATCTAGGCAGTTGCCAACATGAATGTTGGTTAGTAGATTTAGAAGTTCTGGAAGGCTCTTATCTGCCTCCGCACCTCTCACTAGGGTTTCTAGTATTAGTCTTAGCTTGGTGCAGTAAACAAACTCCGGGAATAGGTCAATTCCACAGAGCTGTTTTCCCCACTTTTTTAAAGTCTCACTAGCTAATGGCATTATAGCGAGCTTTCTTGAGGCGGCAACAAGAAGACTTCCCGATCCACATGTTGGATCTACGACTAAAGCGCTATCGTCTATAGGTGTATTGAAAGCATTAATCGCTTTCTCCGCCAAGTTTTCGCTGGTAAAGAATACGCCGGACTCGCGTAGAGTCGCTATGTCTATTAGTTCTCTTACTTTTGCTGCTGTGACATTGCTGTGATTGGAGTACTTCGAATTAGAGTCTTTTCTCCATAGGTGGAAGACTTGCTCGAGTTTTGTATTGTATTCCGCAAAGCCTTCCATTTGTTCCTCATCATGAATCTGGTGTGTTTCTGTGTATGGTTTTGGGTAGATGAATATTTAAAGCTGTGATGTCTACAAGGTTTTTATTCGCAAAATTCCATTTTGCGTAGCCTTCAAGATGAGAAAGCATTTGAACGTCACTCAGCAGTCTTGATGGAATCACGATCCTTCGCACAAATATACAGCAGTGCTCGAGTGGCACACGAGCAAGATCTGAGCATCCAGTCGATGAATTCGGTTAAAACATGCGTCCGGACCGGTTTGAGACGTCATTGAGCTTCGAGCAATGGTTTTGACGGGTCTAGTTCCTAGCGGTTAGGTCACTGTACCCAGCAACAAAGACGGACGTCCTAGCAGATTTCTCAGCTAGAGGCTAGAGGAAAGCTGCGAGTCTGATAACCCGTGTAGGGGGGCTAAAAAAAAGGGGACGGATTTATTTTCTATGGCTATGGTTGAGCTGGTCCGTCTCCTTTGTTACCAAGCCCGCCCAGTGCAACTACCCCCCCCCAGGCCGTTCCCTAAACGCAGAACTCTTCGCAAACACCTCAGCAATAAAGTCCATAAAAACAACAGCCCTCTTGGGAAGAAGCCGGTCGGCAACGTAGATGATCTGAACAGGAACAGCCGGCGCTGCGTGCTCCTTCAGCAACACCCGCAGATTGCCATTTTTCAGCCCTTGCTCGTAAAGCCATTCAGGCCCCTGTGCGATCCCCAGGCCCGCGTTTACGCACTCGCGTATGGCCTCAGGTGAACTGACCCTGAGCCTGCCGGAGACGGGGACATCGATATCCCGGAAGCGCCATGTGGTGCCTGTCGACAGCAAGGTATAGATCAGGCACTCGTGCGTTCTCAGGTCATTGGGGGTCGTGGGGCTTCCGTGTTTGGCCAGGTACTCGTTGCTGGCGACGCACACGCGCTCGAACCAGCCCAGTGGTCGGGCGCGCATTGCGCTGTCTTCCAGATGTCCGATGCGAATCGCCAGTTCAGCCCCTTCGTCGACCAGATTCACGTACCGATCACTGATCTGCAGGTCGAGCGTCAACTCGGGATAGCGAGCCAGGAAGCGGGCTACATGGGGCACCACGAATGCGTGGGCTAGCGCGGTCGGGCAGGCGACTCGCAACAAGCCGGACGGGGTGATGTTTTCCCTGAGGGACGATTCCGATTCTTCCACAGCGTCGAGAATGCGCCGGACATCTGCGTAGTAGCGTTCTCCCTCGGGGGTGAGGGCAAGCTTGCGTGTGGATCGGTGAAGCAGCCTGGTTTGCAGATGATCTTCCAGCGCCGCCACATAGCGGCTGACGTTGGGTTGCCCCAGCCCCAGGTCACGCCCCGCAGCCGAGAAGCTTCCTGTCTCGACAGCGCGAACAAAGCAGGTCATCAGCAGCAGTCGATCCATTCAGGCCTCTCATTCATGCAATTTAGGCATGAAATGTATTCGAATGGGTCATCTTATCAATGCGCAGGTATGAATACATAGTTTCCCTCAGGCAGGTCAGTCCATCGGCTGACCGTGAAAAACCGTAAAGGAAACTGATATGTCCCGATTGCAAGGCAAGCGTACTCTCATCACCGGCGGCACCAGCGGCATTGGCCTGGAAACGGCCAAGCAGTTCCTCGCCGAAGGTGCCCGCGTGATTGTTACCGGCGTCAATCCGGAGTCCATCGCAAAGGCCCAGGCGGAACTGGGAAGCGAAGTATTGGTACTGCGTGCTGACTCAGCCAGCATCGATGCGCAGAAGGAACTGGCGCAGGCCGTTCAGGCTCACTATGGCCAACTCGATGTTGCCTTTCTCAATGCAGGCGTATCCGTTTGGCTGCCGATTGAAGAGTGGACGGAAGAAATGTTCGATCGCTCTTTCGACATTAACGTCAAGGGGCCTTACTTCCTGATCCAGGCATTGCTACCGGTCTTCGCGAACCCTGCGTCGGTGGTACTCAATACCTCGGTGAGTGCGCACCTCGGTGACGCGCGTTCATCGGTTTATGGCGCGACCAAGGCTGCATTCCTGAACATGTCGAAGACGCTTTCTAGCGAACTTCTCCCGCGTGGTATTCGTGTCAATGCGGTCAGCCCCGGCCCGATCGATACGCCGCTTTACGACAAACTCGGTATCCCCGATGCCTACCGTGAACAGGTCAACCAGGATATCGCCGCGACCATTCCATTTGGCCGGTTCGGTACGCCCGAGGAAGTGGCCAAGGCCGTGTTGTACCTGGCGTCGGACGAGTCGCGGTGGACGGTTGGCTCGGAACTCATCGTCGACGGTGGTCGTTCGCTCTAGTTGCCAACGCCTCCTGCCTTTTATTGAAAGCTGAATGCAACTCAGGCTTTCTCATCGGCGTGGCTTTCATACGGCCCGTCCTCTTTCGGGCGGCGGGCTTCTATTTTTTCGATGGGCCTATTCCAATGTCACCATTCACACTTGTCAGCCATCCTTTGTGCCCATTCGTTCAGCGAGTGGCCATCGTGTTACTGGAAAAAGGCCTTGCCTTTGAACGGATTGATATAGACCTTCGCGACAGGCCGGACTGGTTCTTGGCGATATCCCCAGCCGGTAAGGTTCCACTGCTCAAGGTTCCTGTCAGTAATGAAGGCGAATCCGTTCTATTCGAGAGCGTCGCCATCTGTGAATACCTGGAGGAGATCTACCCGGAACCCGCGTTGCATCCATCGAGTGCGTGGGTCCGCGCACAACACCGTGCATGGGTCGAGTTCGCCTCTGCTGCATTGGCGGACGCATGGGGATTTTTGAACGCCACCGACCAGCAGACAGCCCTTGGCAAATCTGCCGCGTTGAGAGCCAAGCTGGAACGATTCAACGGTGAAATATCCGGCGGACCTTATTTCGCCGGCGAGAGGTTCAGCCTGGTCGATATCGCCATGGCTCCCGTCTTTCGTTACTTCGACATATTGGGTTTCGAGCCCGAACATCAGTTGTTCGATGGATTGCATCGGATGGCTGACTGGCGTCGCGCGCTGGCCGGCCGTCCCAGCATTCAGGCGGCCGTTGCAGAGGACTATGCCATCCGGTTCCGCAAGCACTTACAGGAGCAGAGGGCACTTTTGGCTACTGGGATGGAAGCCTGAAAAGTGCCGATGCGCAGGGGATGCAGGAGGGGACGAAGCGTCGCTGGATGCATCCTCACGCTGAACGTGGGGGGTTTATAGAATATCTTTCAGATAGCCCTTAAGCGCACTGAGCGGTGCCCTAAGCTGTTCGGCTGTTTGTGCTGCGTGGAGTTCTGCAGTCAGCCGCTGCAGTTCGGTGCCGAGCACCGTATCGGCACCTCCAACGGCCTCCAGTGCCAACGCCAGGCTCTGCTGGATCTTCTCCTGGATCCCAGCCACATCATCCCGCCGCACCAACAACCCAAAAACCTCCCGATCACACCCGCCCATCAACGGATCATCCCGCAAAATCGGACTATGCCCCTCCGTCTCATAAGCCAGCTTCAGCGAGTAAAGAGCGACCGTTTCCAGCAGCAATTCCATGGGGTGGAGTCCTTTGTCAGCGGTGGGTTAACTGGGTGTCGCACGGCGGAGCATCAATGGGGGGTGTGACATTTTTGTGAGCGCTTTGCGCTCAAGCGGGAGCAATCTCCCTCGCCACGGGTTCCTACTGGCCACAGGTTCCTAGTAGCCACAGATTCTTCCTTGCCAGAGGTTTGGGATTTGGGGCCGCTTTGCGGCCCAGCGGGGATGAATCCCCTCGCCACAAAGGAGTGATTAGCCATGACCTAAGCACTTTCCTGCAGACGAAAAAAAAGACCTTGAATTTCAAGGTCTTTCTTTAAGATGGTGCCCCGAGGGAGACTCGAACTCCCACTCCTTTCGAAAACGGATTTTGAATCCGCCGCGTCTACCAATTCCGCCATCAGGGCTCAATGGCGGCGAAGTATAGAGAGGTGCCTACCGTTGGTCAATCACGTTTCATGGTCAATTTTCGATATTTCCGCTAGACTTTCCGGCCCTGCTAGACGAACCCCATCATGCGTGTTGCTGACTTTACCTTCGAACTCCCGGATTCGCTGATCGCTCGCCACCCTCTGGCCGAGCGTCGCGCCAGTCGACTGTTGACCCTGGATGGGGTCAGCGGAGCCATGGCTCACCGTCAATTCACTGATTTGCTTGAGCATTTACGCCCAGGCGACTTGATGGTGTTCAACAATACCCGGGTGATTCCGGCACGGTTGTTTGGCCAGAAAGCCTCCGGCGGCAAGCTGGAGATTCTGGTGGAGCGGGTGCTCGACAGTCACCGGGTGCTGGCCCATGTGCGCTCCAGCAAGTCGCCCAAACCGGGTTCGTCGATCCTGATCGACGGTGGCGGCGAGGCGGTGATGGTGGCGCGGCATGACGCGTTGTTCGAGCTGGCGTTCGCCGAAGAAGTGCTGCCGCTGCTCGACCGCGTCGGGCACATGCCGTTGCCTCCTTATATAGATCGCCCCGACGAAGGTTCGGACCGCGAGCGCTACCAGACCGTGTACGCCGAGCGCCTGGGGGCGGTGGCGGCGCCGACGGCGGGGCTGCATTTCGACCAGCCGTTGCTGGAGGCGATTGCCGCCAAGGGCGTCGAGACCACGTTCGTGACACTGCACGTCGGCGCCGGCACATTCCAGCCGGTGCGGGTGGAGCGCATCGAAGACCACCACATGCACAGCGAATGGCTCGAAGTGAGCCAGGATGTGGTCGACGCCGTGGCGGCCTGTCGCGCCCGCGGTGGCCGGGTGGTAGCGGTGGGCACCACCAGTGTGCGTTCCCTGGAAAGCGCCGCCCGCGATGGCGTGCTCAAGCCGTTCAGTGGCGACACCGACATCTTCATCTACCCGGGCCGGCCGTTCCATGTGGTCGATGCCTTGGTCACCAATTTTCATTTGCCCGAATCCACGCTGTTGATGCTGGTTTCGGCGTTCGCCGGTTATCCCGAAGCCATGGCCGCCTACAAGGCCGCCGTCGAGCAGGGTTACCGCTTTTTCAGCTACGGTGATGCGATGTTCATCACCCGTAACCCCGCGCCCCGCGGGCCCGAGGAAACCGTATGAGTCGCACCTGTCGCATGTCCTTCGAGTTGCTGGCCACCGATGGCAAGGCACGTCGCGGTCGTCTGACCTTCCCTCGTGGCACGGTGGAAACCCCGGCGTTCATGCCCGTGGGCACCTATGGCACGGTCAAGGGCATGCTGCCGCGCGACATCGAGGCGATTGGCGCTGAAATCATCCTCGGTAACACCTTCCACCTGTGGCTGCGCCCGGGCATGGAAGTGATCAAGGCCCACGGCGATCTGCACGATTTCATGCAGTGGAAAGGCCCGATCCTGACCGACTCCGGCGGCTTCCAGGTGTTCAGCCTGGGCGCCATGCGCAAGATCAAGGAGGAGGGCGTGACCTTCGCCTCGCCGGTGGACGGTTCCAAGGTGTTCATGGGCCCGGAAGAATCCATGCAGGTGCAGCGCGACCTGGGCTCGGACATCGTGATGATCTTCGACGAATGCACGCCGTACCCGGCCGATGAAGACGTTGCGCGGGTGTCCATGGAGCTGTCGTTGCGCTGGGCCCAGCGCTCCAAGAACGCCCATGGCGACAACACGGCGGCGCTGTTCGGCATCGTCCAGGGCGGCATGCACCAGGACCTGCGCATGCGTTCGCTCGAAGGCCTCGACAAGATCGGCTTCGACGGCCTGGCCATCGGCGGGCTGTCGGTGGGCGAACCCAAGCACGAAATGATCAAGGTGCTCGATTACCTGCCGGGCCAGATGCCCGCTGACAAACCTCGTTACCTTATGGGCGTTGGCAAACCGGAAGATCTGGTTGAGGGTGTGCGCCGCGGGGTGGACATGTTCGATTGCGTGATGCCAACCCGTAATGCCCGCAATGGGCATCTGTTCGTCGACACGGGTGTGCTGAAGATCCGTAACGCGTTTCATCGCCATGATGATTCGCCGCTGGATCCGACCTGCGACTGCTACACGTGCCAGAACTTCTCCCGCGCTTATCTGCATCATTTGGACAAGTGCGGCGAAATGCTCGGTAGCATGCTGAATACGATCCACAATTTGCGCCATTACCAGGTGCTTATGGCTGGTTTGCGCGAGGCTATTCAACAGGGTACATTGGCCGCCTTTGTCGAGGCCTTCTATGCCAAGCGCGGGTTGCCTGTTCCGCCCTTGGACTGAGTTTTCCGATCCTAAGATTCAATACTTGCAACTGGAGTGCTAAATGAGCTTTTTTATCTCTAACGCCATGGCTGATGCCGCTGCTCCCGCAGCCGCGCCTATGGGTGGCGGTTTCGAGTGGATTTTCCTGGTCGGCTTCCTGGTTATCTTCTACCTGATGATCTGGCGTCCACAGGCCAAGCGCGCCAAAGAGCAGAAGAACCTGCTCGGCAGCTTGCAGAAGGGCGACGAAGTGGTCACCACCGGCGGTATCGCTGGCAAGATCACCAAAGTGGCGGATGATTTCGTGGTACTGGAAGTGTCCGACACTGTTGAAATGAAGTTCCAGAAGGGCGCTATCGCGGCCACGCTGCCAAAAGGCACGCTGAAAGCGATCTAAGGTTTCAAACTTCTCTTCAATCGACGGGGCGCGCAAGGCGCCCCGCGTCATAAGCGGGCGGCGTGATGCTGAACAAATACCCTCTGTGGAAATATGTACTGATCCTGGCGGTGCTGGCGATCGGTCTGATTTATTCCGCTCCCAATCTCTACCCGGATGACCCGGCCATTCAGGTCAGTGGCGCAAGCACGGCCCTGCAGGTCACCCAGGCGGATCTGGATCGTGCGAGCGAAGCGCTCAAGGCTTCCGGTATCGAGGTCAAGGCTTCGTCGGTTGCCAACGGTGGCAAGGGCGGCCTGTTGCGCCTGGTCAAGGCCGAAGATCAATTGCCGGCCAAGGACGTGGTGCGCAAGGCGCTCGGCGATGATTACGTCGTAGCCCTGAACCTGGCCCAGACCACCCCGCAATGGCTGCGCAAACTCGGCGCGCACCCCATGAAGCTGGGTCTGGACTTGTCCGGCGGTGTGCACTTCCTGCTGGAAGTGGACATGGAAAAAGCCCTCGACGCGCGGATGAAAGTCTACGAAGGCGACGTCAAGAGCCTGTTGCGTAAGGAGCGCGTGCGCTATCGCAGCCTGCCAGCGTTCAACGGTGCCATTCAGCTGGGCTTCAGTGATGAAGATACCCGCGAGCAGGCCCGTGCACTGATCCGCAAGACCTTCAACGATTTCGACATCGTACCGGCCGACCTCAATGGTCAGGCGGTGCTGCGTCTGGCGATGACCCCGGCCAAGCTGGCGGAAATCCGCGAATACTCCATCAAGCAGAACTTGACCACCGTGCGTAACCGGGTCAACGAGCTGGGTGTGGCCGAGCCGATCGTGCAGCGCCAGGGCGCCAACCGCATCGTGGTCGAGCTGCCGGGTGTGCAGGACACCGCCGAAGCCAAGCGTATCCTCGGCAAGACCGCCAACCTGGAATTCCGCCTCGGTGCCGAGCCGGGCGCGTCCAAGGCCACTTCCGAGAGCTTCGAGTTCCGCGAGGGCAACCGTCCACCGGCGCAGATTGAGCGTGGCCTGATCATCACCGGTGACCAGGTGACCGACGCCAAGGCGAGCTTCGACGAGCACGGTCGTCCGCAGGTGAACATCCACCTCGACGGCCACGGTGGCGAACTGATGAGCCGCGCCACGCGCAGCAACGTCGGCCGTAGCATGGCGGTGATCTTCATCGAGCAGAAGCCGATCACCACCTACACCAAGCAAGTGGTAAACGGCGTCGAGAAAGACGTCGCCGTGCAGGCCTTCAAGGAAGAGAAGAAGATCATCAGCCTGGCGACCATCCAGTCGCCGCTGGGCAGCCAATTCCGCATCACCGGCCTGAACGGCCAGGGTGAGGCCTCGGAACTGGCCCTGCTGCTGCGTGCCGGTGGCCTGGCCGCGCCGATGTACTTCGCTGAAGAGCGCACCATCGGCCCGAGCCTGGGTGCCGACAACATCACCAAGGGTATCGACGCCTCGCTGTGGGGCATGCTGTTCGTGTCGCTGTTCATCATCGCCATCTACCGCTTCTTCGGCATCATTGCCACGGTCGCGCTGGCGGTGAACATGGTGATGCTGTTGGCCCTGATGTCGCTGCTGGGGGCTACGCTGACCCTGCCGGGCATCGCCGGTATCGTATTGACCATGGGCATGGCGGTGGACGCCAACGTGCTGATCTTCTCGCGGATACGTGAAGAGATCGCCGCGGGCATGTCGATCCAGCGGGCAATCAACGAAGGCTTCCGCCGGGCATTCACCGCGATTCTCGACGCCAACCTGACCACGTTGCTGGTCGGCGGGATTCTCTTCGCCATGGGCACTGGCCCGGTCAAGGGCTTCGCAGTGACCATGTCCCTCGGGATCTTTACCTCGATGTTCACGGCCATCATGGTGACCCGCGCAATGGTCAACCTGATCTTTGGCGGTCGTGACTTCAAGAAGTTGTGGATTTAAGGGGCTGCCATGTTACGTACAATCAACTTCATGGGCGTTCGCAACGTTGCGTTCGGCGTCACATTGTTTCTTACCGTACTGGCGTTGTTCAGCTGGGCCACCAAGGGCCTGAACTACGGCCTGGACTTCACTGGCGGTACGCTCATCGAGCTGACCTACGAGCGTCCGGCCGACGTCACCAAGGTGCGTGAGCAACTGGCGACCTCGGGCTACGGCGAAGCCATCGTGCAGAGCTTCGGTGCGACCACCGACCTGCTGGTGCGCATGCCGGGCGAAGACCCGCAACTGGGTCACCAGGTTGCCGAAGCCTTGCAGAAGGCCGGTGGCGACAACCCGGCGCAGGTCAAGCGCGTCGAGTTCGTCGGCCCGCAGGTGGGTGAAGAGCTGCGCGACCAGGGCGGCCTCGGCATGCTGATGGCGCTGGGTGGCATCCTGATCTACCTGGCCTTCCGCTTTCAGTGGAAGTTCGCGGTGGGCGCCATCGTCTCGCTGATCCACGACGTGATCGTGACCGTGGGCATCCTGTCGTTCTTCCAGATCACCTTCGACCTGACGGTGCTGGCGGCGGTGCTGGCGATCATCGGTTACTCGCTCAACGACACCATCGTGGTGTTCGACCGGGTGCGTGAGAACTTCCGCGTGCTGCGCAAGGCCTCCTTGATCGAGAACATCAACATCTCGACCACCCAGACCCTGCTGCGGACCATGGCGACGTCGATCTCCACGCTGCTGGCGATCGCCGCGCTGCTGTTCTTTGGTGGCGATAACCTGTTTGGTTTCTCCATCGCGCTGTTCGTCGGTGTACTGGCGGGTACCTACTCGTCGATCTACATCGCCAACGTGGTGCTGATCTGGCTGAACCTGAGCACCGAGGACCTCATTCCTCCAGCGGCCACCGAAACGGAAGTGGACGACCGCCCATAAGGCTTGTCCCCGTCCGTCACGACCGAAAAGGCGCGAGTTGAACTCGCGCCTTTTTTTATGCTCCAAGGCTGGGAGAAGCGCGGATTATTCCGCTTGTGATGGTCAGGAGGTTCAAGTGAACAAATCGATGCTGGTTGGTGCGGTATTGGGTGCTGTCGGTGTGACTGCCGGTGGTGCGGTCGCGACCTACAGCTTGGTAAAAAGTGGCCCTGAGTATGCGCAAGTATTGGCCGTGGAACCGGTCAAGACCCAGATCAAGACCCCGCGTGAAGTGTGCAAGGACGTCACCGTAACCCGGCAGAAGCCGGTCCAGGACCAGCACCAGATCGCCGGCACCGTGATCGGCGCCCTGGCCGGTGGCCTGCTGGGCAACCAGGTGGGCGGCGGCACCGGCAAGAAAATCGCCACCGTGGCCGGCGCGGCCGGCGGCGGCTATGCCGGTAACAAGATTCAGGAAGGCATGCAGGAGCGTGACACGTACACCACGACGCAAACCCGCTGCAATACCGTCAACGACATCAGTGACAAGGTCGTCGGCTACGACGTGCGCTACATGCTCGACGGCAAGGAAGGCAAAGTCCGTATGGATCGCGACCCGGGCAACCAGATCCCGGTGAGCAAGGAAGGCCAACTGATCCTAGGCCAGAACGAACCGGCCCAGTAATTCGGAAGAATTGAAAAAGCACCCTTCGGGGTGCTTTTTTTATGCCCGTATTCCTGACCCACCCCAATCCCGTGTGGGAGCTGGCTTGCCCGCGAAGGCGGTGGAACAGCTTGCATCCATGTCCAATGAGACATTGTCTTCGCGGGCAAGCCCGCTCCCACAGGATTTGCCTCATCCATAAAACCGAGGCACAAAAAAAGCACCCCGAAGGGTGCTTTTCTGTGGCTGCGTCGCTTAGCGTTTCAGCGAAGCCGGCAGGTGTGGCTGGATAGCCGTCAGCACCGCCTTGAAGCATTTGGTGTTGCCCGCCACGATGTGGCCTTTTTCGAGGAAGTCGTGGCCGCCGGTGAAGTCGCTCACCAAGCCACCAGCTTCCTGGATCAGCAGGGCGCCTGCGGCCATGTCCCACTCGGACAGGCCCGACTCCCAGAATGCATCGAAACGGCCGGCGGCTACATAGGCCAGATCCAGGCTGGCGGCGCCAGCGCGGCGGATGCCGGCGGTCTGGCCGACCAGGGCGCGGAACATGCCCAGGTAGTTGTCCAGGTTGTCCATTTGGTCATCGCGGAACGGGAAGCCAGTGCCCAGCAGGGCGCCGTCCAGGCTGGTGCGACCACTGACGCGCAGGCGACGACCGTTCAACTGGGCGCCACGGCCACGGCTGGCGGTGAATTCTTCCTGGCGAACCGGGTCCAGCACGACAGCGTGTTCCAGGCGGCCACGGTATTTGCAGGCGATGCTGACAGCAAAGTGAGGAATGCCGCGCAGGAAGTTGGTGGTGCCGTCCAGTGGGTCGATGATCCACAGGTACTCTTCGCCTTCGATGCCGGTGCCGGCGTGCATGCCGGTCTCTTCACCCAGGATCGAGTGGTTCGGGTAAGCCTTGCGCAGGGCGTCGACGATCTTCTGTTCGGCGGCGCGATCCACCTCGGACACGTAGTCCTTGGCGTCTTTTTCGTCGACCTTGATGGTATCCAGGCGCTCGATGGAGCGGAAGATCAGTTCACTGGCGCTGCGGGCGGCGCGCAGCGCGATATTCAGCATGGGCTGCATGGATGTGTCACCTAAGGTTGTTAAAGAAAGCCGCGCATTCTATCAGAAAGTTTTCCGAGGAGAAGGTTGGTGTTCGCTTTCATAGCTTAACGGTAGGTGCTTATGTAAGATTTGCTCCCTTTATCGTGTTCGAGAGCGCCTCCCTTGTTGCAGAACATTCGTGTCGTCCTGGTCAATACCAGCCATCCGGGTAACATCGGCGGGGCTGCGCGGGCCATGAAGAACATGGGCCTGTCACGCCTGGTGCTGGTCGAGCCGCGGCTGTTCCCCCATCACGAAGCCGACGCCCGGGCGTCCGGCGCCGATGACATCCTTGCCGGTGCGCAAGTGGTCGCCACCCTGGAAGACGCCTTGGTCGGGTGCAACCTGGTGCTCGGCACCAGTGCCCGCGACCGGCGCATCCCCTGGCCGTTGCTCGACCCCCGCGAGTGCGGGACCAAGGTCATCGAGGAAGCGGAGCAGGGCAGCGAGATCGCCCTGGTGTTCGGCCGTGAAGACTCCGGCCTGACCAATGAAGAGCTGCAGCGATGTCACTTTCACGTGCATATCCCTTCCGACCCGACGTTCAGTTCCCTGAACCTCGCGGCGGCGGTGCAGGTGTTGAGTTATGAAGTGCGCATGGCCTGGCTGGCCGCCGAAGGGCAGCCAAGCAAGGTCGAAAAAACCGAGGTCGGCTCGCCGCGCAGTGAGACACTGGCGACGATGGATGAGCTGGAACGATACTTTGAACACCTGGAGCAGACCCTGGTGGACATCGAGTTCCTCGACCCGGACAAGCCAAGGCACTTGATGGCGCGCCTGCGTCGGTTGTACGGACGAAGCTCGGTCAGCCGGGCGGAGATGAATATATTGCGCGGCATCCTCACGGAAACCCAGAAAGCGGCCCGTGGTGAGCTGATTAAGCGGAAGAAATAAAATGTTCGAACGTTTGCGTGAAGATATCCAAAGCGTTTTTCATCGTGATCCGGCGGCGCGCAATGCCTTTGAAGTGCTGACCTGCTACCCGGGAATGCACGCCATCTGGCTGCATCGGTTGTCTGGCGCGTTGTGGAACATGGGCTGGAAATGGCTGGCGCGGCTGGTCTCGAACTTCGGACGCTGGTTGACCGGGATCGAGATCCATCCTGGCGCCAAGGTCGGTCGGCGGTTTTTCATCGACCACGGCATGGGCATCGTCATCGGCGAAACCGCCGAGATCGGTGATGACGTGACCCTGTACCAGGGCGTGACCCTCGGCGGCACCAGTTGGAACAAAGGCAAGCGCCACCCGACGCTGGAAGACGGCGTGGTGGTGGGGGCGGGCGCCAAGGTACTCGGGCCGTTCACAGTGGGCGCGGGGGCCAAAGTCGGCTCCAACGCCGTGGTGACCAAGGCTGTGCCGCCCGGGGCGACCGTGGTCGGTATTCCGGGGCGGATCATCGTCAAGTCCGATGACGAGCAGAATGCCCGGCGCAAAGCCATGGCCGAGAAGATCGGCTTCGATGCCTACGGTGTCGGCGAAGACATGCCCGACCCGGTGGCGCGCGCGATCAACCAGTTGCTCGATCACCTGCAGGCCGTCGATGGTCGCCTGGAGGGGATGTGCGGCGCCCTGAAGGAACTGGGCAGTAATTACTGTGCCAAGGACCTGCCTGAACTGCGCGAGGAAGACTTTGCGTGTGTGCAGGACAAGGATGAAAGCCAGGCCAGCTGAGACCCTGCTGGCCTCATCGCGAGCAAGCTCGCTCCCACAGGGATCTCTGTCGAGCACATCACTCATGTACGACGCAGACCCCCTGTGGGAGCGAGCTTGCTCGCGAAGAACGATAACGCGGTATCACTGGTCCTGCCCGCCAAGCCTTTGCTATCATGCGCGCGCTCTTTCGCGGGTAAATCCGAGTAACCCACTAGGTCTTATACTTGACTTAAATACTCGGGAATTGCATACTCGCCCCCATTCCGAACTCCGTGGTAATTGTCCATGCGACTGACTACAAAAGGCCGATACGCCGTGACCGCAATGCTGGATCTGGCATTGCACGCGCAGCACGGGCCGGTGTCCCTGGCCGATATCTCCGAGCGCCAAGGCATTTCCCTGTCTTATCTTGAGCAGCTGTTCGCCAAGCTGCGCCGCAGCAACCTGGTCTCCAGCGTGCGCGGCCCCGGCGGCGGCTACCAGCTGTCCCGTGAAATGCAAGGCATCCAGGTCGCCCAGGTGATCGATGCCGTGAACGAATCGGTCGATGCGACCAAATGCCAAGGGCTGGGCGACTGCCATGGCGGCGATACTTGCCTGACCCATCACCTGTGGTGCGACTTGAGCCTGCAGATCCACGAGTTTCTGAGCGGTATCAGCTTGGCCGACCTTGTCACCCGCCGTGAGGTGCAAGAAGTAGCCCAGCGTCAGGACCAGCGCCGTTGCAATGGCAGGGCGCCGCACCTGGACAAGATTGAAGCGTCCGCCGTCGAATGACCGCCGCAGAGCACGCGGAACGCCAGCCAGCCTGATTTAGGAGAGAGTCCATGAAATTGCCGATTTACCTTGATTACTCTGCGACCACCCCGGTTGATCCACGTGTCGCGCAAAAAATGAGTGAATGCCTGCTGGTCGACGGAAACTTCGGTAACCCGGCGTCCCGTTCCCACGTGTTCGGCTGGAAAGCCGAAGAGTCGGTTGAAAACGCTCGTCGCCAGGTCGCCGATCTGGTCAATGCCGACCCACGTGAAATCGTCTGGACCTCCGGTGCCACCGAGTCCGACAACCTGGCAATCAAGGGTGTCGCGCATTTCTATCACACCAAGGGCAAGCACCTGATCACCTCCAAGGTCGAGCACAAGGCTGTCCTGGACACCATGCGCCAATTGGAGCGTGAAGGCTTCGAAGTCACCTACATCGAGCCGGGTGAAGACGGCCTGATCACCCCGGCCATGGTTGAAGCCGCGCTGCGCGACGACACCATCCTGGTTTCGATCATGCACGTGAACAACGAAATCGGTACCATCAACGACATCGCCGCCATTGGCGAGCTGACCCGTTCCAAGGGTGTGCTGTTCCACGTCGACGCGGCGCAGTCCACCGGCAAGGTCGAGATCGACCTGTCGAAGCTCAAGGTCGACCTGATGTCCTTCTCGGCCCACAAGACCTATGGTCCCAAAGGCATCGGCGCGCTGTACGTCAGCCGCAAGCCGCGTGTGCGCATCGAAGCGACCATGCACGGTGGCGGTCACGAGCGTGGCATGCGTTCCGGCACCCTGGCGACCCACCAGATCGTCGGCATGGGCGAAGCCTTCCGCGTCGCCAAGGAAGACATGGCCGCCGAGAACGTGCGCATCAAGGCCCTGAGCGACCGTTTCTTCAAGCAGGTCGAGCACCTCGAAGAACTCTACGTCAACGGCAGCATGACCGCCCGCGTCCCGCACAACCTGAACCTGAGCTTCAACTACGTTGAAGGCGAGTCGCTGATCATGGCACTCAAGGACCTGGCTGTGTCGTCCGGTTCGGCTTGCACCTCGGCTTCGCTCGAGCCTTCGTACGTACTGCGCGCCCTGGGCCGCAACGACGAACTGGCCCATAGCTCGATTCGCTTCACCTTCGGCCGCTTCACCACCGAAGAGGAAATCGATTACGCCGCGCAGAAAGTCTGCGAGGCCGTCACCAAGCTGCGCGCCTTGTCGCCGCTGTGGGACATGTACAAAGACGGCGTCGACATCTCGAAAATCGAGTGGGCTGCGCACTGAAGAAGTCGCCACCAGAGCGGCTCACTGATGAGGATTGAAGCAAATGGCATATAGCGAAAAGGTCATCGACCACTACGAGAACCCGCGCAACGTCGGCAAGATGGACGCGCAGGATCCTGATGTCGGCACTGGCATGGTCGGCGCCCCGGCATGCGGCGACGTGATGCGCCTGCAGATCAAGGTCAACGAGCAAGGCATCATCGAAGATGCCAAGTTCAAGACCTATGGCTGCGGTTCGGCCATCGCGTCCAGCTCCCTGGCCACCGAGTGGATGAAGGGCAAGACCCTTGATGAAGCCGAAACCATCAAGAACACCCAGCTGGCCGAAGAACTGGCCCTGCCGCCAGTGAAGATCCACTGCTCGGTACTCGCTGAAGACGCCATCAAGGCCGCCGTTCGCGATTACAAGCAGAAGAAAGGCTTGATCTGATCCGCGCACCGCTAAGGAGTTTCCATGGCTATCCAGATGACAGAAGCGGCAGCTAAACATGTGCAGCGTTCCCTCGCGGGGCGCGGCAAGGGCGAGGGTATCCGCCTGGGTGTTCGCACCACGGGCTGCTCTGGCCTTGCCTACGTGCTCGAATTCGTCGATGAAGTGGGCGAAGACGACCAGGTGTTCGAAAGTCATGGTCAGAAAGTGATCATCGACCCGAAGAGCCTGACGTACCTGGACGGCACCGAGCTGGATTTCGTCAAGGAAGGGTTGAACGAAGGCTTCAAGTTCAACAACCCCAACGTACGCGGTGAGTGTGGCTGCGGCGAAAGCTTCAACATCTGAGGCGGCTCGTGGGAACTCCTTGTCATTTTGCCTTGTTCCAGATGCAGCCTGCGTTCCAGCTGGATCTCGATCAGTTGTCCGCGCGTTACCTGGAGCTGGCCCGGGGTGTACACCCGGACCGGTTTGCCGATGCCTCCGAAGCCGAGCAGCGCCGGGCGCTGGAGCAGTCTGCCAACCTCAATGAGGCCTACCAGACGCTCAAGCATCCGGCCAAGCGCGCGCGCTACCTGCTCGCCATCAGCGGTCATGAGTTGCCCCTGGAAGTCACGGTGCACGACCCTGAGTTTCTTCTGCAGCAGATGCAGTGGCGCGAAGAGCTCGAAGACCTCCAGGAGAGCGCCGACCTGGCCGGTGTCGCGGCCTTCAAGCGCCGTCTCAAAGACGCCCAGCACACACTGAACGAAAGCTTCGCAGCCTGCTGGAACGATGCCGCGCAACGCGAACAGGCCGAACGCCTGATGCGGCGCATGCAGTTCCTCGACAAGCTCACCTACGAAGTGCGCCAGCTCGAAGAGCGCCTCGACGATTAACCCAGTGCCGCTCCGGTCGCACGCCTGATTACAGATAAGTCCTGATTACGATGGCCCTACTGCAGATCGCCGAACCCGGCCAAAGTCCACAACCCCACCAGCGTCGCCTGGCAGTGGGAATCGACTTGGGTACTACCAATTCCCTGGTCGCTGCCTTGCGCAGCGGTCTCTCCGAACCGCTGGCGGACGAGCAGGGGCAGGTGATCCTGCCATCCGCCGTTCGCTACCACGCCGACCGCGTCGAGGTGGGTGAATCGGCCAAGCTGGCCGCCTCCACTGACCCGCTGAACACCGTCGTGTCGGTCAAGCGCTTGATGGGGCGCGGCCTGGCCGACGTCAAGCAACTGGGCGACCAACTGCCGTATCGTTTTGTTGGCGGCGAATCCCACATGCCGTTCATCGACACCGTGCAGGGGCCGAAAAGCCCGGTGCAGGTGTCGGCCGACATCCTCAAGGTCCTGCGCGTGCGTGCCGAAGCCGCATTGGGCGGCGAGCTGGTGGGTGCGGTGATCACCGTCCCGGCCTACTTCGACGACGCTCAGCGTCAAGCCACCAAGGATGCGGCCAAGCTGGCCGGCCTCAACGTGCTGCGCCTGCTCAACGAGCCGACTGCCGCGGCGGTGGCCTATGGGTTGGACCAGCACGCCGAAGGCCTCGTCGCGATCTACGACCTGGGCGGCGGTACATTCGATATTTCCATCCTGCGCCTGACCGGCGGTGTTTTCGAGGTCCTGGCCACCGGCGGCGACAGCGCCCTGGGCGGTGACGACTTCGACCACGCCATTGCCGGCTGGATCATCGAGCAGGCGGGCTTGTCCGCCGACCTCGATCCGGGTGCGCAGCGCCACCTGCTGCAAACCGCCTGCGCCGCCAAGGAAGCCCTGACCGACGCCGCCAGCGTTGAAGTGCACTACGAAGGCTGGAGCGCTGTGCTGAGCCGTGAAGCCTTCGATGCATTGATCGAACCCATGGTCGCCCGCAGCCTCAAGGCTTGCCGTCGCGCCGTGCGTGACTCGGGCGTCGAGCTCGAAGACGTCAAGGCCGTGGTCATGGTCGGTGGCTCGACCCGTGTGCCTCGCGTTCGCCAGGCCGTGGCCGAAGCCTTTGGCCGTCAGCCGCTGACGGAAATCGACCCGGACCAGGTGGTGGCCATCGGCGCCGCGATCCAGGCCGATACCCTGGCCGGCAACAAGCGTGACGGCGGCGAACTGCTGCTGCTCGATGTGATTCCGCTGTCCCTGGGCCTCGAGACCATGGGTGGCCTGATGGAGAAGGTGATTCCGCGCAACACCACCATTCCCGTCGCCCGCGCCCAAGACTTCACCACTTACAAGGACGGCCAGTCGGCCATGATGGTTCACGTGCTGCAAGGCGAGCGTGAGCTGATCAGCGACTGCCGTTCCCTGGCGCGCTTCGAACTGCGTGGCATCCCGCCGATGGTGGCCGGTGCCGCGAAGATCCGCGTGACCTTCCAGGTCGATGCCGACGGCTTGCTCAACGTCACCGCCCGCGAATTGGGTTCGGGTGTCGAGGCAAGCATCCAGGTCAAGCCGTCCTATGGCCTGACCGACGGCGAAATCGCCCGGATGCTCAAGGACTCGTTCCAGTACGCCGGCGACGACAAGGTGGCCCGCGTGCTGCGCGAGCAACAAGTCGATGCCCAGCGCCTGATCGAAGCGGTGCAGGGTGCCCTCGAGGCCGATGGCGATCGCTTGCTGGACGCCGAAGAGCGCATGGTCATCGAATTGCAGATGCAGGAACTGTCCGAATTGATCAAGGGCACCGATGGCCATGCCATCGAGCAGCAGACCAAGCGTCTGTCGAGCGTCACCGATGCCTTTGCTGCCCGCCGCCTGGACTCGACAGTCAAGGCCGCCCTGGCGGGGCGCAACCTGAATGAAATCGAGGAATAACTGATGCCGCAGATCATTTTTCTGCCACACGCCGAGCACTGCCCGGACGGTATGGTGGTCGAGGCCGAAACCGGCAAATCCCTGCTGGAAGTGGCCCACGACAACCACATCGAGATCGAAAGCGCCTGCGGCGGCGTTTGTGCCTGCACCACGTGCCATTGCATCATTCGCGAAGGGTTTGACTCGCTGAACGAAGCCGATGAGCTCGAAGAAGACTACCTGGATCGCGCCTGGGGCCTGGAGCCGACGTCGCGCCTGACCTGCCAGGCCAAGGTCGGCACCGAGGACCTGGTGGTGGAGATCCCGAAATATTCGCTTAACCATGCGGCCGAAGCGCCGCACTGATGGTGACACTGTCATGAGCTATGGTTGGAATGATGTACGGCGCATCGCTGAGGAATTGGCCGAAGCGAAGCCAGACGTAGACCCGTTGACGGTCAACTTCGTCGATCTGCAGCGATGGATCATGGAGCTGCCCGACTTCGACAATGCTTCCGGCCGTTGCGGCGAGAAGGTCCTGGAGGCGGTTCAGACGCTCTGGATCGAAGAAATCGACTGATCGACCCGGCAGGTTAGGCAATACCCCTGAACCCGCGTATAATTCGCGGGTTTAATTTTTCACAAATTATCGTTTCTGGAGTTACACCATGGCTGTTCAACGTACTTTCTCCATCATCAAGCCTGACGCCGTTGCTAAAAACGTCATCGGCAAGATCGTTACCCGCTTCGAAGACGCTGGCCTGCGCGTTGTAGCTTCGAAAATGAAGCAACTGTCCAAGGCCGAGGCCGAAGGCTTCTACGCCGAGCACAGCGAGCGCGGTTTCTTCGGTGAACTGGTTGCCTTCATGACTTCCGGTCCGGTTGTCGTCCAGGTTCTGGAAGGCGAAAACGCTATCGCTCGCAACCGTGAGCTGATGGGCGCCACCAACCCTAAAGAAGCGGCTGCCGGCACCATCCGTGCTGACTTCGCCGAGTCCATCGACGCCAACGCCGTTCACGGTTCGGACTCCGAAGCCGCTGCTGCTCGCGAAATCGCTTACTTTTTCTCCGCTACTGAAGTAACCACTCGCTAAGCCCAGGCTTTTGAGTGAAGGTGAATCCATGACTACATCGAACGGCAAAACCAACCTGTTGGGCCTGACCCAGCCGGAAATGGAGAAATTTTTCGACTCGATCGGGGAGAAGCGTTTCCGTGCCGGCCAGGTGATGAAATGGATTCACCACTTCGGCGTCGACGACTTCGACGCCATGACGAATGTCGGCAAGGCCTTGCGCGAGAAGCTCAAGGCGGTTGCCGAGATTCGCGGCCCCGAAGTGGTCAGCGAGGACATCTCCAGCGACGGCACCCGCAAGTGGGTGGTGCGCGTGGCGTCCGGCAGCTGCGTCGAGACCGTCTACATTCCCCAGGGCAAACGCGGCACCTTGTGCGTTTCGTCCCAGGCAGGCTGTGCCCTGGATTGCAGTTTCTGCTCCACCGGCAAGCAAGGCTTCAACAGCAACCTCACCGCCGCCGAAGTGATCGGCCAGGTGTGGATTGCCAACAAATCCTTTGGCAGCGTCCCGGCGACCGTCGACCGTGCCATCACCAACGTGGTGATGATGGGCATGGGTGAGCCGCTGCTGAACTTCGACAACGTCGTCTCGGCCATGCACTTGATGATGGATGACCTGGGCTATGGCATTTCCAAGCGTCGGGTGACCCTGTCCACCTCCGGCGTGGTGCCGATGATCGATGAGCTGGCCAAGCACATCGACGTCTCCCTGGCGTTGTCGCTGCACGCACCCAATGACGCATTGCGTAACCAATTGGTGCCAATCAACAAGAAGTATCCGCTTAAGATGCTGCTCGAGTCATGCCAGCGCTACATGTCGGCCCTGGGCGAGAAGCGCGTGCTGACCATCGAGTACACCTTGCTCAAGGATGTGAACGACAAAGTCGAGCATGCGGTCGAGATGATCGAACTGCTCAAGAACATCCCGTGCAAGATCAACCTGATCCCGTTCAACCCGTTCCCGCATTCCGGTTACGAGCGTCCGAGCAACAATGCGATTCGTCGCTTCCAGGATCAGCTTCACCACGCTGGCTTCAACGTCACCGTGCGCACCACCCGCGGCGAAGACATCGATGCCGCGTGTGGCCAATTGGTAGGGCAGGTGCTGGATCGCACCCGTCGCAGCGAACGCTACATTGCCGTGCGCGAGTTGAACGCCTCCGACGATGTGGCGCAGAACGCTGCGAACAGTCACTAAGAGAGGAACTCTATGTCCCTGCGCTTCGCGCTCATCTTGCTGTTGGCCGGGCTGTGTTCCGGTTGTGTTCTGTCGGGTGACTACAACCCGATGAAAACCAGCAAGGGGCGCGATGAGGCGCGTGCGGCCTATGTACAGCTGGGCATTGGCTACTTGCAGCAGGGCATGACCGAACGGGCCAAGGTCCCGCTCAAGAAAGCCCTGGACCTGGACGACAATGACGCCGACGCCAACGCGGCCCTGGCCCTGGTGTTCCAGGCCGAACTGGAGTCGGAGCTGGCCGACCAGCATTTTCGCAAGGCGCTTTCGGCACGGCCCCAGGACGCACGGATCCTGAACAACTACGGCGGTTTTCTTTACGAGCAGAAGCGTTACAAGGAAGCCTACGAGCGCTTCGAGCAGGCCGCCGCCGACACCCTTTACCCAGAGCGCTCGCGGGTATTCGAGAACCTTGGCATGACGGCCGCGCAACTGGGCCAGCGAGACCTGGCCCGCCAGCAGCTGGAAAAGGCCCTGCGCCTCAACCGCCAACAACCGCGGGCCCTGCTGGAAATGGCTGAGTTGTCCTACGAAGACAGGCATTATGTGCCCGCGCGTGACTACTACGAGCGTTTTAGCCTGCTCAGCGAGCAAAATGCACGTAGTCTATTGCTCGGCGTTCGGCTGGCACATGTGTTTGAAGATCGCGACAAGGCTGCAAGTTATGGCCTGCAACTCAAAAGACTCTATCCCGGTACGCCGGAATATCAGCAATACCTGTCGGAGCAATGATGAAAGCGGCGCATCCCGAAGTTGTAGCAGCGACTCGCGTAAATCCCGGTGAGACCCTGCGTCAAGCCCGCGAAAGCAATGGTTGGTCGCTGGCCGAAGTGGCCCACAAGCTCAATCTCACCGTGACTTCCCTGAGCAACCTGGAAGCGGGCGCGTTCGACAAGCTGCCCGGGCACACTTTCGCCCGCGGCTATATCCGCGCCTATGCCAAGTTGCTCGGCATGGACCAGACCGTTCTGGTCCAGCAGTTCGATCAATACACCGGTTCCGACGCCCAGGGCAGCAATGTGCACAGCCTGGGACGCATCGAGGAGCCAGTTCGTGTTTCCCACACGATCCTGCGCATTGTCAGCCTGTTGTTGCTGATCGCGGTGATCGGTGGCGGTTTCGTCTGGTGGCAGGACCAGACGTCCCAGCGCAACAAAGAGCCGGTGGCGATGAACTCCGAGCACGTCGAGGTCGAAGGCGCCGACGGCACGACCCAGATCCATCCGCTGGACGAGCCGGAAGACCAGGCCGTCGTGGAAGGCCAGGCCGAAGGCGAGACCAATCTGGCGCTGCCACAAAGCCCGGACGATGCCGACGCCCAGGCCGGCGCTGAGCCAGCTGTCCCGGCACCGACCACGCCTGCTGCCCCGAGCACGGGCGGCGCACCGATTGCCACCGCCCCTGCCGCGCCAGGCACGCCAGCGCCAACAGTGGCTGCGCCTGCCACCCACGCCGCTCCAGTCGCTCCGGCAGTGCCGGCCGCTCCAGCCGCCCCAGCCGCTCCGGCGACCTCGGTTGCCCCGGCAGCCGGTGAAGGCCAGGTCCAGATTCAGTTCACCGCCGACTGCTGGACCCAGGTCACCGACGGCAACGGCAAGGTCCTGTTCAGTGGCCTCAAGCGCAAGGGCGACAGCACGTCCATCAATGGCAAGCCGCCTTTCGCCGTACGCCTGGGGTATGCCCGTGGCGCACAGGTCAGCTACAACGGCCAGCCGGTCGATGTGGCCCCGTTCACCAGTGGCGAGACCGCTCGCCTGAAGTTGGGTCAATAAGTCATGCACGGCGAATCTCCTATCAAGCGTCGCGAATCCCGAAAAATCTGGGTCGGCAACGTGCCCGTGGGCGGCGATGCTCCTATCGCTGTGCAGAGCATGACCAACAGCGACACCAATGACGTGGCCGCCACGGTCGCGCAGATCAACCGCCTGGAAGCCGCCGGTGTCGACATCGTGCGGGTTTCGGTGCCGGACATGGACGCCGCCGAGGCATTCGGCAAGATCAAGCAACTGGTCAAGGTCCCCTTGGTGGCCGACATCCACTTCGACTACCGCATCGCCCTGCGCGTGGCCGAGTTGGGTGTGGATTGCCTGCGCATCAACCCCGGCAACATCGGTCGCGAAGACCGCGTGCGTGCCGTGGTGGATGCCGCCCGCGACCGTGGCATCCCGATTCGCATCGGGGTGAACGCCGGTTCCCTGGAAAAAGACCTGCAAAAGAAATACGGCGAGCCGACCCCGGCGGCGCTGGTCGAGTCGGCGCTGCGTCACGTCGAGCACCTCGAACGCCTGAACTTCCAGGACTTCAAGGTCAGCGTGAAGGCCTCCGATGTGTTCATGGCCGTTGAAGCCTACCGGCTGCTGGCCAAGGAAATCGTCCAGCCGCTGCACCTGGGCATCACCGAAGCGGGCGGGTTGCGTTCGGGCACGGTGAAATCCGCCGTCGGCCTCGGTATGCTGCTCGCCGAAGGGATTGGCGATACCATCCGCATCTCGTTGGCGGCGGACCCGGTCGAGGAAGTGAAGGTCGGCTACGACATCCTCAAGTCCCTGCACCTGCGGTCCCGTGGCATCAACTTCATCGCCTGCCCGAGCTGCTCGCGGCAGAACTTCGATGTGGTCAAGACCATGAACGAGCTGGAAGGGCGACTCGAAGATCTGCTGGTGCCGCTGGATGTCGCGGTGATTGGCTGCGTGGTCAACGGGCCGGGCGAAGCCAAGGAGGCCCATATCGGCCTCACCGGCGGTACGCCGAACCTGATTTACATCGACGGCAAGCCGTCGCAGAAATTGACGAATGACAATCTGGTGGATGAGCTGGAACGGCTGATCCGCGAGAAGGCGGCCGAGAAGGTCGAGGCCGACGCAGCGGTGATCGCGCGCGGCTGATCGAACGAATTTAAGGAAAACCTGTGAGCAAGTCCCTGCAAGCCATTCGTGGCATGAACGACATCCTGCCCGAGCAGACGCCCCTGTGGCGTTATTTCGAGGGCACCGTGGCGCGTTTGCTGGATAACTACGGTTACCGGCAGATCCGCATGCCGATCGTCGAGTTCACCGAGCTGTTCAAGCGCTCGATTGGTGAAGTGACCGACATCGTTGAAAAAGAGATGTACACCTTCGACGACCGCAACGGCGATTCGCTGACCCTGCGCCCTGAAGGCACGGCGGCGTGCGTACGTGCAGTGCTCGAGCACGGCATCACCGGTGGCGGCCAGGTGCAGAAGCTCTGGTACATCGGCCCGATGTTCCGTCACGAGCGTCCTCAGAAAGGCCGTTATCGCCAGTTCCACCAGATCGGCTGCGAAGTGTTCAACCTCGATGGCCCGGACATCGACGCCGAACTGATCGTGCTGACTTGGCGCCTGTGGGGTGAGCTGGGCATCCGCGACGCGGTCAAGCTGGAGCTCAACAGCCTCGGCACCGCCGAAGCCCGTGCTCGCTACCGTGACGCGTTGGTGGAGTTCCTCTCGGCCCGCCTCGAGCACCTGGACGAAGACAGCCAGCGTCGGCTCAAGACCAACCCGCTGCGGGTGCTGGATACCAAGAATCCGGACACCCAGGCCGTGCTGGTGGATGCGCCGAAGCTGGCCGACTACCTGGACGAAGAGTCCCGCGTGCACTTCGAAGGGCTCAAGGCTCGTCTCGACGCCGCTGGCATTCCCTACGTGATCAACCCGAAACTGGTCCGTGGCCTGGATTACTACAGCAAGACCGTATTCGAATGGGTCACCGACAAGCTCGGCGCCCAGGGCACCGTGTGTGCCGGCGGCCGCTACGACGGGCTGGTGGAACAGATGGGCGGCAAGCCGACCCCGGGCGTGGGCTTTGCCATGGGCATCGAGCGCCTGGTGCTGATGCTCGAGGCCTTGGACAAGGTGCCGCAGGCGCTGTCCCGTCAGGTTGACGTCTACCTCTGCGCGTTCGGCGAAGCGGCCGAGCTGGCGGCATTGTCGCTGAGTGAGCGGGTCCGCGACCAGTTGCCCAACCTGCGCCTGCAGATCAACGCCGGTGCCGGCAGCTTCAAGAGCCAGTTCAAGAAGGCCGACAAGAGCGGTGCGCTGTATGCACTGATCCTTGGTGACGACGAACTGGCCCAACAAGTGGTAGGTTTCAAACCCCTGCGTGGCCAGGGCGAACAACAAAGCATTGCCTGGGATGCGCTTGCTGCACACCTGGCCACCTGCGTCGTGCAGGGTTGAAGCTGTCAAACAGCCGATTTAGCGATTAAGGAGTATTGGGGTGTCGAGTACCGAAGATGAACAGCTGGCGGATTTGAAGGACTGGTGGACGCGCAATGGCAAGCCGCTGGTCACTGGCGGCCTGTTGGCGCTGGTCATCGTGTTCGGCTGGCAGGCCTACCAGAAATACCAGAACAACCAGTCGCAAGGCGCCTCGGTGCTCTATCAGCAATTGCTGGAAACCACCCTGACGCCAGACGGCAAGCCTGACGCGGCACGTGTCGCGGATCTGGCCGGCAAGCTCAACAGCGAGTTCGGCGGCACCGCGTACGCGCAGTACGGTCGCCTGTTCGTGGCCAAGGTAGCGGTGGACAACGGCAAGCTGGACGACGCCGCCACCGAGCTCAAGGGCATTGTCGACAAGCCGGCCAACCCGACCCTGGGCGAAGTGGCGCGACAGCGCCTGGCGCAGGTGCTGGCGGCACAGAACAAGACCGAAGACGCCCTGAAGTTGCTTGACGGCGATGCCGACAAGGCCTTCCTGGCGACCCGCGAAGAACTCAAGGGCGACCTGCTGGTACAGCTGGGGCGCACCGATGAGGCTCACGCGGCCTACCAAAAAGCCAAGGCTGCGCTGTCGGATGAAGCCGCAGTCGGTGGCCTGCAAATCAAGCTGGACGACCTGGCCAAAGGGGATGCGTGACGTGATCCGTTGGAAACATGCAGCATTGCTGACCCTGGCCATTCTGGCCGCGGGTTGCAGCAGCAACAGCAAGAAAGAACTGCCCCCGGCCGAGCTGACCGATTTCAAAGAAGAAGTCGTGCTGCAGAAGCAATGGAGCCGTTCCATCGGCGAAGGCCAGGGCGAAACCTACAACATGCTGGTGCCGGCCATCGATGGCGACACGATCTACGCCGGTGACGTCACCGGTGAAGTGTATGCACTGGATCGCATGAACGGCGACACCAAGTGGGAAAAGGATCTCGAACTGCCCGTGTCCGGCGCCGTGGGCGTGGGTTACGGTCTGGTCATGATCGGCACGCTCAAGGGGGAGATCGTCGCCCTCGATGCGAGCAGCGGTGAAGAGAAATGGCGCGCCCGCGTGTCCAGTGAAGTGCTCGCCCCGCCGGCCACCAACGGTGACGTGGTCGTGGTCCAGACCCAGGATGATCGTCTGATCGGCCTGGATGCCGCCACCGGCAACCAGCGCTGGGTCTATGACAGCACACCGGCAGTACTGACCCTGCGCGGCACCAGTGCGCCTGTCGTCACCAACCGCCTCGCGGTGGCTGGGTTGTCGACGGGTAAGGTGGTCGCCCTGGACATCTCCAACGGCGTGCCGGTGTGGGAGCAGCGCGTTGCTGTGCCGCAAGGTCGTTCGGAACTGGAGCGCGTGGTCGACATCGACGGCGGCCTGCTGTTGTCCGGCGGTACACTGTACGTCGCCAGCTACCAGGGCCGCGTGGCCGCACTGGACCTGGAAAGCGGTCGTCCGCTGTGGCAACGCGATGCGTCCAGCTACGCCGGTGTCGCCCAAGGGTTTGGCAGCGTCTACGTGAGCCTGTCCTCGGGCACGGTCGAAGGCGTCGACGAGCGTTCCACCACCGCGTTGTGGAGCAATGATTCCCTGGCCCGCCGCCAGTTGTCGGCCCCGGAAGTGTTCTCCAGCTACGTTGCAGTGGGTGACCTGGAAGGTTACCTGCACCTGCTCAGCCAGGTAGACGGCCGTTTCGTCGGCCGTGAGCGCATCGACAGCGACGGCCTGCGTGCCCGTCCGCTGGTGGTGGGCAACATGATTTATGTGTATGGCAACAGCGGCAAGCTGGAAGCCCTGACCATCAAGTAAGACTATGCTTGGGGCTAGACCTCAAGCGGCCTGTCCTTTGTGGGAGCGGGCTTGCTCGCGAATACGGCGTATCAGAAGACAAATTCTCGACTGACACACCGCTTTCGCGAGCAAGCCCGCTCCCACAGGACGGCCTCCGAGCACCAGCCGCTGCCTCGCAGCGGCTTTTGTATTTTCTGAAATAACGAAGTGGAGAGCCGCATGGTTCCCGTAATCGCCCTGGTGGGCCGACCGAACGTCGGCAAGTCCACCTTGTTCAACCGCCTGACCAGGACTCGCGACGCCATTGTCGGCGACTTGTCCGGTCTGACCCGTGATCGCCAATACGGTGAGGCCAAGTGGCAAGGGCGTACCTATATCCTGGTCGACACCGGCGGCATCTCCGGTGATGAACACGGCATGGACGAAAAAATGGCCGAGCAGTCGTTGCTCGCCATCGAAGAAGCCGATGTGGTGCTGTTCCTGGTAGACGCCAAGGCCGGTTTTACCGCCGCCGACCAGATGATCGCCGAGCATTTGCGCAAACGTAACAAGCGCTCCCACGTGGTGGCCAACAAGGTCGACAACATCGACCCGGACATGGCCCGCGCCGAATTCGCACCGTTGGGCATGGGCCAGGCGATCCCGATCGCCGGTGCCCACGGCCGTGGTATCAGCCAACTGCTGGAAATCGCCCTGGCGGACTTCCCGAAGGACGATGAAGACGAGCCGGAAGAGGGCGAAGAGGAAATCGTCGCCGAAGGCGAAGAAGCCAAGCGTATTCCGGGCCCGAGCGAAAAAGACGGTATCAAGATCGCCATCATTGGCCGTCCGAACGTGGGCAAGTCGACCCTGGTCAACCGCATGCTCGGTGAAGACCGGGTGATCGTGTATGACCAGCCCGGCACCACCCGCGACAGCATCTACATTCCCTTCGAGCGCAACGAAGAGAAGTACACGCTGATCGACACCGCTGGTGTGCGCAAGCGCGGCAAGATCCACGAAGAAGTCGAAAAATTCTCCGTGGTCAAGACGTTGCAAGCGATCAAGGACGCCAACGTGGTGATCTTCGTGATGGACGCGCGCGAAGGCGTGGTCGATCACGACCTGAACCTGCTGGGCTTTGCCCTGGAGGCCGGTCGCGCATTGGTCATCGCGATCAACAAATGGGACGGCATGACGCCCAGCGAGCGGGATTTCGTGAAGGTCGAATTGCAGCGCCGGCTGTTCTTCGTCGACTTCGCCGACATCCACTTCATCTCGGCCCTGCACGGCACGGGCGTGGGCAACCTCTACGCCTCGGTGCAGAACTCGTTCAAGTCGGCGGTCACCCGCTGGCCGACCAACCGCCTGACCCAGATCCTCGAAGACGCCGTCGGCGAGCACGCGCCACCGATGGTCAACAACCGTCGGATCAAGCTGCGTTACGCCCACCTGGGTGGCGCCAACCCGCCGATCATCGTGATTCACGGTAACCAGATCGAGAAGGTGCCCAAGTCCTACGTCCGTTACCTGGAAAACACCTATCGCCGCGTCCTGAAGCTGGTCGGCACGCCGATCCGCATCGAGTTCAAGGGCGGCGAGAACCCGTACGAAGGCAACAAGAACACGCTCACCGACCGCCAGGTCAACAAGAAGCGCCGCTTGATGTCGCACCACAAGAAGGCCGACAAGAAGCGTCGCGACAAGCGTTGATTGACTGCTCAGAGGGCTTTGCCCACAGAGACAGCACACAGAACCTGTGGCGAGGGGATTTATCCCCGCTGGGCTGCGTAGCAGCCCTAAAACCCACAACTCGGTGTGTCAGGTAGATTGAATTCACTGCTTTGGGGTTGCTGCGCAACCCAGCGGGGATAAATCCCCTCGCCACAGGGTTCTGTGTCGGGATGGCTGTGATGTCATTGAGTGATATCGGGTGCCCCTGGGCACCCTTTTTCATGCCCGACGATTGGGCTATTCTCGGTCTCTCCCGCGCCGCGCCAGAGCCGGGGGCAGAGCAAGGGACCGTTGATGATCACCAGCAAGTTGCCAAACGTCGGCATCACCATTTTCACCCAGATGTCCCAGCTTGCCGCGCAGACCGGCGCGCTGAACCTGTCCCAGGGGTTTCCCGATTTCGATGGCCCGCAGGCCTTGCGCGATGCGGTCGGTCGGCATGTTGCCCAAGGCCATAACCAGTATTCGCCCATGACCGGCCTGCCGGCCTTGCGCCAGCAGATCGCCGCGAAAATCACCCGCAGCTACGGCGCCAGCGTCGATGCCGACCAGGAGATCACCGTGACGCCTGGTGCGACCCAGGGGATTTTCTGTGCCATTGCCGCCGTGGTCCACCGTGGTGACGAAGTGATCGTGTTCGACCCTTGCTATGACAGCTACGAGCCCGCCGTAACGTTGGCCGGTGGGCGTTGCGTGCACGTGCAACTGGGCCTGGAAGATTTCGCCATCGACTTCCAGAAGCTTGGCGAAGCCTTGAGCCCGCGTACCCGCATGATCATCCTCAACACCCCGCACAACCCCAGCGGCGCGCTGATCAGCCGCGCCGAGCTGGATCGGTTGGCGACGTTGATTCGCGACCGCGATATCTACCTCGTCAGCGACGAAGTCTATGAACACCTGGTGTTCGACGGTGTGTCCCATGCCAGCGTGCTGGCCCACGAAGAACTGTACCAGCGGGCCTTCGTGGTCAGTTCGTTCGGCAAGACCTATCACGTCACGGGCTGGAAAACCGGCTACGTCGTGGCACCGCCGGCTCTGAGCGCGGAGCTGCGCAAGGTCCATCAGTACGTCAGTTTCTGCGGTGTGACGCCGTTGCAGTACGCCCTGGCCGACTACATGGCCGAGCACCCCGAGCACGTCGATGAGCTGCCGGCCTTCTACCAGGCCAAGCGTGACCTGTTCTGCGATCTGCTGGCTCCGTCGCGGTTCAGCTTCAAGCGCGTGGCCGGGACTTACTTTCAGCTGGTGGATTACAGCCAGATCCGCCCGGACCTGAACGACGTCGACATGGCGGTCTGGCTGACCCGTGAACACGGCGTGGCGACGATTCCGGTGTCGGTGTTCTATCAGGACCCACCCCAAGGCCAGCGCCTGGTGCGCCTGTGCTTTGCCAAGCGCGAGGAGACGCTGCGTGAAGCGGCGGAAAAACTATGCGTGATTTGAGCGCGTTGCCGAACCTCGACATTGCCCTGATCCAGACCACGCTGGCCTGGCACGATCGCCAGGCCAACCTGGAGCATTTCGAAGGCCTGTTGGAGCAGGCACGCGGGGCGGACCTGATCATCCTCCCGGAAATGTTCACCACCGGGTTTTCCATGGCGTCGCACACCCTGGCGGAGCCGGAGCACGGCCCTACCAGCGTGTGGCTTCGCACCCAGGCGGCGCGGCTCGATGCGGTGATCACCGGCAGCCTGATTGTCCAGGCCGCCGACGGTAGCCACCGCAACCGCCTGCTCTGGGTGCGGCCGGACGGTGAAGTGCTGCATTACGACAAGCGTCATCTGTTTCGCATGGCGGGGGAGCACAACCACTACACGCCGGGGGAGCGCCAGGTGCTGTTCGAGCTCAAGGGCTGGCGGGTTCGTCCGCTGATCTGCTACGACCTGCGCTTTCCGGTCTGGAGCCGCGACGCCGAGGACACCGACCTGCTGCTGTACACCGCCAACTGGCCAGGTGCGCGTCGCCAGCATTGGAACCGGCTCCTGCCGGCCCGGGCGATCGAGAACCTGTGTTATGTCGCCGCGGTGAACCGCATCGGTACCGATGGCAAGGGCTTCGCCTACACCGGCGATAGCCAGGTGCTGGATTTCCAGGGCGAGACCTTGCTCAGCGCCGGCGACGCCGACGGTGTGTTCACGGTGCGCTTGAACGCAGCCGACCTGGCGGCGTACCGCACGCGGTTTCCCGCGAACCTGGATGCAGATGACTTCGAATTCATCTAAATGTAACGATTCAGCCCTTTAGAAAGGGGGGCGCAGGCCGATAGAAGGTCATCCAAGGAGGCGTACCCATGACCACTATCAGCGCAACTACCGTAAACCCTTATCCGCTTTCGGCCCCCACCGTTCGGATCAAGGGCGCTGGCGAAGAAACGGCGACTACCACGACAGCGACCGAAGCTGGCGATGAGAAGGGGAAAACACTGAAAGTCGATACCAGCGGCGCCAACGTTGCCGGTGCGCCTTCCAGCGGCGGTATCGATGTCGTCGAGCAGTTGAAGAAGCAAATCGAGCAGGCCGAGAAGCTCCTGGCCCAGCAGCAAGCTGAGCTGGCGCGAGTGCAGAAGAGCCAGGCCAGCGCCGAACAGAAGACCCAGCAGGCGATGGCCATCCAGACCCAGATCATGGGCACCCAGGCTGCCTTGCAAACCTTGCGGGCATCGTTGCTGCAGGCGATGGCCGGCCCTGTCGACACCCATGCTTGACATTGGGGGGCTGAGCCGCCGTCTTCGCGAGCAAGCGCGCTCCTACAAGAGCCGAACGCAGAACGTCCGTTAATGCCAGCCCACAAAAAAGCCCCGGGGTTCACACCCCGGGGCTTTTTTGTATTCAGCGGCGGATCAGGCCGCTTTGGCTTCTGTCTGGCTCAGCGAGCGGTTCAGCGCGCTGAAAAGTGCCTTGAAGCTGGCGGTGGTGATGTTTTCATCGATGCCCACACCGTGCACCGCGCGTTCACCGTTGACCCGCAGCTCGATGTAGGCCGCAGCCTTGGCGTTGGTCCCGGCGCCGATGGCGTGTTCGTTGTAGTCCATGATTTCCACCGGCACCGGCAGGCCGGCCACCAGGGCTTCCAGGGCGCCGTTGCCCTTGCCGCGCCAATGCAGGTTGGTCTCGCCCTGGCCCTTGCTGGCCACTTCGACTTCCACCGCGCTGTTGCCGTTTTCTTCCTGCAGGCGATGGCTGACCAGCGCATACGGGGTGTTGGCTTGCAGGTACTCGCTGTGGAGCAGGGCGTGGATCTGCTGGGCGGTCATCTCCAGGCCGAGGCGATCGGTTTCGCGCTGGACCACCTGGCTGAACTCGATCTGCATGCGCCGTGGCAGGCTGATGCCGTATTCCTGTTCCAGCAGGTAGGCGATGCCGCCCTTGCCGGATTGACTGTTCACCCGAATCACCGCCTCGTAGCTGCGACCGATGTCGGCCGGGTCGATCGGCAGGTACGGCACTTCCCACAGGGTGTCCGGTTTCTGCTGGGCGAAGCCCTTGCGGATGGCGTCCTGGTGCGAACCGGAGAACGCGGTGTGGACCAGGTCGCCCACGTACGGGTGACGCGGGTGCACCGGAATCTGGTTGCATTCCTCGACCACCTTGCGCACGCCGTCGATGTCGGAGAAGTCCAGCTCAGGGTCGATGCCTTGGGTGTAGAGGTTCAGTGCCACGGTCACCAGGTCGACGTTGCCGGTACGCTCGCCGTTGCCGAACAGGCAGCCTTCGACACGGTCGGCGCCGGCCATCAGGCCCAGCTCGGTGGCGGCTACGCCGGTGCCACGGTCGTTGTGGGTGTGCAGGCTGATGATCACGCTGTCACGGCGGTTGATGTGGCGGCCGAACCATTCGATCTGGTCGGCGTAGATGTTCGGGGTGGCGACTTCCACGGTGGCCGGCAGGTTGAGGATCACCTTGCGCTCGGGCGTCGGGTTCCAGACCTCGATCACCGCGTCGCAGACTTCCTTGGCGAACTCCAGCTCGGTGGCGCTGAAGGTTTCCGGCGAGTACTCGAACTGCCACTGGGTTTCGGGTTGCTGCGCGGCGTATTTGACGAACAGCTTGGCGGCGTTCACCGCGATTTCCTTCACGCCTTCCTTGTCCTGGTTGAACACGATGCGGCGGAACGACGGGCAGGTGGCGTTATACAGGTGGACGATGGCTTTCTTCGCCCCGCGCAGGGATTCGAAGGTCCGCGCAATAAGGTCTTCGCGAGCCTGGGTCAGCACCTGGATGGTGGTGTCGTCCGGGATGTGGCCTTCTTCGATGAGGGTGCGCACGAAGTCGAAGTCGGTCTGCGAAGCGGCCGGGAACGACGCTTCGATTTCCTTCACGCCGACGGCGACCAGGGTTTTCCAGAAGCGCAGCTTCTTCGCGGCGTCCATCGGCTCGATCAGCGACTGGTTGCCGTCACGCAGGTCGGAGCTGCACCAGATCGGCGCGGCGGTGATGGTCTTCGACGGCCAGGTGCGATCCGGCAGGTTGATGGTCGGGAAGGCGCGGTACTTGGAAGACGGGTCTTTGAGCATGCTCATCGGGGGAATCCTTTTGTTGTCGTGGCCGGAAAAAGGCGGCCTGCCGGTGGTTCGAACGGGGGTGGCTTCATAGCCTGGACGAGGTGCCGCGATTCAGCCCGGCAGTCGTGCGCTGACGAGGCACAGGCTGCGGTGCTGGCGAAGCTGGATGAGGGTGTGAGAGGTTTTCATGCCCTCAACCCTAACCGTGTGAGGGGAGGATCGCAAGCAGTCGGAAAAAATTGAGAGAAGTTCTGATTTTTGGCGGGTTTGCGAGATTTAATCGCGCATGTGTCAGGTATGGATATCAGGAATTGCGTCGATGTTTTGAGCTTGGCAATTTGCGGGAGGGTGGTGATGGGGGGCGTCACCGCGAGCAAGCTCGCTCCCACAGGGGATCTCTGTGGGTTGCAAATGTTGTGTTCGCAGGAGATCCCTATGTGGGAGCGGGCTTGCTCGCGAAGAGACCAGGAGCCTCAGCACATTTCAGGGCTGAAACGCCCCGATAAAAATGGCCGGATCCACCCGTGCATCGTTCAGGCTGATGTTCCAGTGCATGTGCGGCCCGGTCGCCCGGCCCGTGGAGCCGACCTTGCCCACCACCGTGCCCCGTGCCAGTTGCTGGCCGACCTTCACGTCGATCTTCGACATGTGGCAGAACATGCTGATGAAGCCTTGGCCGTGGTCGACGAACACCGTGTTGCCGTTAAAGAAGTAGTTGCCGGTGAGGATCACCTTGCCGGCGGCCGGGGTCTTGATGGGCGTACCGGCGGGCACGGCGAAGTCGAGGCCCGCGTGGGGGTTGCGTTCTTCGCCGTTGAAGAAGCGGCGCACACCGAACTTGCTCGACAGCGGGCCGTTGACGGGTTTGTCCAGCAGCAGGTTGCTGGGGATGTTCGGGCTGAAGCTGCGGTAGGCCTTCAATTGCACGGCCAGTTCGGCGTCGATGCGCTTGAGGTCCGCCGGGTTCGGGTTGACCTGGCGTTTGTTCGCCAGGGTGATGTGCTGTTCGGGGTATTTCTTGTAGCCGACCACGAACGGTTGGGTGGTCCCGCCGCTGCTGATCTGCTGGGTGCCGGGTTGGACGGTCAACGGGATGCCGACAATCGCCAGCCAGTTGTTCTGTTCCTTGACCACCAGCACCGGCTTGCCCTGATAGCTGGCTTTCGGCGCCAGGGCTGCGCTGCCCAGGTCCACCACGGCCACGCCGCCGGGCACCGGTTTGTTCAACAGGCGGGTGATGTAGCTGTCGGCGTGGGCCTGGGCGGCCAGGCACAGCAACAGCAGCGGTGCCAGGGCGGAGAGGGAAAGTCGCGGCATGAGTCAATCCAGTAGAGAAAGGGTGACCGGTGTCAGGTGGTTGTCTTCGACCCGCACCAGCAGTTCGCCTTCGCCGAGCCTGGCGCTCAGGCGCTGGCCGGTGTGGGTTTGCCCGGCGCTGCGGATCGCATGGCCGCGTTCGTCGAGCAGGATGCTGTAGCCCCGGCCAAGGGTCGCCAGGGGGCTGACGATGTGCAGCGTCTGCATCTGGTTGTGCAACTGCACGCGTCGCGCTTTCAGGCCCTCGCGCATTGCTCGCGGCAGGCGTTCGGCAAGGCTGTCCAGGCGATGGCGCAGCAAGGCCAGGTGCCGGCCTGGATGTTGTCCGGCCAGGCGGGTTTCCAGACGGATGAGCCGTTCACGGCGAGTATTGAGGCTGCGTTCAAAGGCGCGGCGCAGGCGCATGTCCAGGTCGTCCAGGCGCTGGGCTTGCTGACGTAGGCGCTCACCGGGGTGGCGCAGGCGCCGGGTGAGGCCTTCGAGGCGTAGTTGGTCGCGCATGAGGCGGTCGCGCATGCGCATCACCAGCCGGCGATGCAGGCTTTCGACCCGGCGCACCAGGTCGCCGGCATCCGGCGCCAGCAGTTCGGCGGCGGCGGAGGGCGTCGGGGCGCGTACGTCGGCGACGAAATCGCTGATGGACACGTCGGTTTCATGGCCGACGGCGCTGACGATCGGTGTCACGCAGGCGTCCACGGCCCGGGCTACGGCTTCTTCGTTGAAACACCACAAGTCTTCCAGTGAACCGCCACCCCGGGCCAGGATCAGGGCATCGAACCCCCGGGCGTCCGCCAGCTTCAGGGCGCGGACGATCTGCGCGGTGGCTTCGCGGCCCTGCACGGCGGTGGGGATCAGCGTCAGGGAAATCTGCGGCGCACGGCGGCGGAAGACGCTGATGATGTCGCGGATCACGGCGCCAGTGGGCGAACTGATGATGCCGATGCGTTGTGGATGGGCCGGGAGCGGCACCTTGCGCTCGGCGCTGAACAGGCCTTCGGCGCTGAGCTTTTCCTTCAGGGCATCGAAGGCCAGGCGCAGGGCGCCATCGCCGGCCGGCTCGACGGTGTCGAGAATCAGTTGATAATCGCCACGCCCCTCGAACAGCGAGACCTTGCCGCGCACCTTCACCGCCAACCCGTCTTTCAAGGCCTGGCGAACCCGGGCGGCGTTCTGCCGGAACAGCGCGCAGCGCACCTGGGCGCCACTGTCCTTGAGGGTGAAGTACACATGGCCGGAGGCCGGACGGGCGAGGTTGGAGATTTCGCCCTCGACCCAGATGTTGCTGAACACGTCTTCGAGCAACACCCGCGCACGGCCGTTGAGCTGGCTGACAGTCAGGACCTCGCGGTCCAGGCCCAGGCGGGCAAAGGGATCTTTAATCATGGGCGGCATGATAAGGGGATTCGCCGATGGTGTGCAGACAATTAGACCGGGTTGCCTGCATCGCGAGCAAGCTCGCTCCCACAGGCGATCTATGTCGTACTGAAGATCAACTGTGGGAGCGGGCTCGCCCGCGAAAGCGGTAGGGCGGTCTCTACAAATACTGGATATGCCGCCCGGCACTTGGCTAAAGTCGCCCCTTCGCCATCAAGGAAGTTGTGCAATGGATCCTCTGTCGTGGTTGGGCCAATGGGCATTCGCCCCCGTCGAATGGTTGATCATCGGCCTGGCCATCGCCCTGGCCTACATCGTCTTCGGCATCGCCGGGTTCGGCACGGCATTGGTGGCGGCGCCGATCCTGTTGCTGTTCATGCCCTTGTCGAAAATCGTACCGCTGCTGGTGTTGCTGGATTTTGTCGCGGCCTTCGGCAACCTGTTGCCCTCGCGACGGGACGTGTCGCGGCCCGAGCTGCTGCGGTTGCTGCCGTGCATGGCGGTGGGCTGCAGCCTGGGGGTGATGTTCCTGCTTAACCTCAAGTCCGACGTGCTGCTGTTGTTGATGGGCGTGTTCATCAGCGGCTATGCGATCTACAGCCTGTTGATCAAGGCCCGGCCGACTCAGTTGTCGGCGCTGTGGTCGGTGCCGATGGGCATAGTGGGCGGGATGTTCGGGGCGTTGTTCGGCAGCGGCGGCTTTCTGTATGCCATCTACCTGAACAGCCGCTTGCCCAAGGAGCCGGCCCGGGCGACCCAGAGTGCCTTGATCAGTTGCAGCACCGTGGTGCGCCTGAGCCTGTTCGCTGTCGCGGGCGTGTATGCCGAGCTACCCTTGCTGGTACTGGCGCTGTGTTTGTTGCCGGCCATGGCGCTGGGACTGTGGGTGGGGCGTCGCCTGACCATGAGGATGTCGCGTGAAGCGTTCGTGCGCCTGGTGACCTGGCTGGTGCTCGCCAGCGGCATTGCCTTGATCGGGCGTTACCTGAGTGCTTGACCTGGCTTGACCAGGGATTAAGCTGCCGGCCTTTTAATTGCTCCCGCCAGAGAAACCCCAGGCCTCGTCATGAACTCCCAAAGCATCATCGTTCCGAAAATCTCCACCTTGCCAGTCCACGAACCCCGGGCCAGGGCGATCGTGCGCTGGCTGGTGCGCAAGAACATCGTCGAGGAACAACTGACCACCTGCGGGCGCACCGGCAATCGCATGGCCCATGCCATTGCACCTGGCGCGAGCAACGTGGTGTTGCACCCCGATGCCTTGCCGTTCGGGGAAGCGGTCAACGGGTTGGAAATCATCACCAAGCGCTGCATCTACACGCCGGCCAAGGGCTTTCTCGAAGAAGCCGGCTGTGCCGAATGCCGCCAGGAGATCGGCGAGGCGCTGTTCGAAAGTCTGGAAGACTGGATGCCCGCCCGCACCGACAACTTCACCTGCCCTGAATGTGGCCATGAAGATGACATCAACGGCTTCCTGTTCCTGCAGCCTTGCGGTTTCTCCAACCTGGGGTTCATCTTCAACAACTGGCTGGAGGCGGGGTTCAAGCAGGACTTCCTCGACGAATTCGCCGATTGGCTGGATCAGCCGGTGAGTTGGGTGAAGGTGGAGTTGTAGAGAGGGGCACTGGAGATTGCTTTTGTGGCGAGGGGATTCATCCCCGCTGGGGCGCGAAGCGGCCCTAAACCCAGGCCATGCGGTACATCAGGCATATTGAGCCGACTGTTTTTGGGACTGCTATGCAGTCCAGCGGGGATAAATCCCCTCGCCACGCGGTTCGGAGTACAGCCGGGAGCAGTGTGTTTTCACCCATCAATCACCCCGGCAATAATAGACAGAGTTTTACATTGAGCCAGGCGGGGTGCATGAGTATAATGGCGCGCTTCCATTTTCCCGCTCGGGAGCCCCCGCGATGCTGCGTATCAGCCAAGAAGCCCTGACCTTCGACGACATTCTCCTAGTGCCTGGTTATTCCGAGGTGCTGCCTAACGAAGTCAGTCTCAAAACCCGTCTCACCCGTGGCATCGAACTGAATATCCCCCTGGTTTCCGCTGCCATGGACACCGTGACCGAAGCCCGTCTGGCCATTGCCATGGCCCAGGAAGGCGGTATCGGGATCATCCACAAGAACATGACCATCGAACAGCAGGCCGCCGAAGTGCGCAAGGTCAAGCGGTTCGAGGCTGGCGTGGTCAAGGACCCGATCACCATCGAGGCCGATGCCACGGTTCGTGATCTGTTCGAACTGACCCGCATGCACAACATCTCCGGCGTTCCGGTGCTGCACGATGGCGACCTGGTCGGCATCGTCACGTCCCGCGACGTGCGTTTCGAGAACCGCCTGGATGCCACCGTCCGCCAAGTGATGACGCCTAAAGAGCGCCTGGTCACGGTCAAGGAAGGCACCGGCAAGGACGAAGTTCGCGAGTTGCTGCACAAACACCGCATCGAGCGCGTGCTGATCGTCGACGACAAGTTCGCCCTCAAGGGCATGATGACTGTCAACGACATCGAAAAAGCCAAGGCCTACCCGCTGGCCAGCAAGGACGACCAGGGTCGTCTGCGCGTAGGCGCGGCAGTCGGCACCGGCAAGGACACCGGTGACCGTGTCGCCGCCCTGGTCAATGCCGGCGTCGACGTCGTTGTCGTCGACACCGCCCACGGCCATTCCAAAGGCGTGATCGACCGCGTTCGCTGGGTCAAGCAGAACTTCCCTGACGTGCAGGTGATCGGTGGCAACATCGCCACCGGCGAAGCCGCCAAGGCCCTGGCCGACGCTGGCGCCGACGCGGTCAAGGTCGGTATCGGCCCAGGCTCGATCTGCACCACCCGTATCGTTGCCGGTGTCGGCGTGCCGCAGATCAGCGCCATAGCCAACGTCGCCGCCGCCCTCGAAGGCACGGGCGTGCCGTTGATCGCCGACGGCGGTATCCGTTTCTCCGGTGACCTGTCCAAGGCCATCGTCGCCGGTGCCTACTGTGTGATGATGGGTTCGATGTTCGCCGGTACCGAAGAAGCGCCAGGCGAGATCGAACTGTTCCAGGGTCGTAGCTACAAGGCCTACCGCGGCATGGGTTCGCTGGGCGCCATGTCCCAGGCCCAGGGCTCTTCGGACCGTTACTTCCAGGACTCCTCCGCGGGTGCCGAGAAGTTGGTACCGGAAGGCATCGAAGGTCGTGTGCCGTACAAGGGCACCCTGAGCGCCATCATCCATCAACTGATGGGCGGCCTGCGGTCTTCCATGGGCTACACCGGCAGCGCCAACATCGAAGAGATGCGTACCCGGCCGGAGTTCGTGCGCATCACCGGCGCCGGCATGGCCGAGTCCCATGTCCACGACGTGCAGATCACCAAGGAAGCGCCGAACTACCGCGTAGGTTGAGGCTTCCAGCAAAACGTTAATCACCGGGGCTGTTCATTCAGCCCCGAGTTGTTTCTGATTCACTACATGAGAATGAGTCATGGCCCTCGACATTCACGCTCACCGCATCCTGATCCTCGACTTCGGTTCCCAGTACACCCAGCTGATCGCCCGCCGCGTGCGTGAAATCGGCGTGTACTGCGAATTGCACCCGTTCGACATGGATGACGAAGCGATTCGCGAGTTCGCTCCCAAAGGCGTCATCCTCGCCGGCGGTCCCGAGTCCGTGCACGAAGCCAATAGCCCGCGCTGCCCGCAGGCGGTGTTTGACCTGGGCGTGCCGGTCTTCGGCATCTGCTACGGCATGCAGACCATGGCCGAGCAACTCGGCGGCAAGGTCGAAGGTTCCGAGCTGCGTGAGTTCGGTTATGCCCGCGTTGATGTGGTCGGCAAGAGCCGCCTGCTCGACGGTATCGAAGACCATGTCGACGCCGACGGCCTGTTCGGCCTGGACGTGTGGATGAGCCACGGTGACAAGGTCACCCGGATGCCGGAAGACTTCCACATCCTGGCCAGCACGCCGAGCTGCCCGATTGCCGGCATGTTCAGCGACGAACGCCGCTACTACGGCGTGCAGTTCCACCCGGAAGTGACCCACACCAAGCAGGGCGGTCGTATCCTGTCGCGCTTCATCCTCGACATCTGCGAGTGCGAAGCCCTGTGGACGCCGTCGAAGATCGCCGAAGACGCCATTGCCCAGGTGCGTGCCCAGGTCGGTACCGACAACGTGCTGCTGGGCCTGTCCGGCGGCGTGGACTCCTCGGTGGTCGCGGCGCTGCTGCACAAGGCCATCGGTGATCAACTGACCTGCGTCTTCGTCGACAACGGCCTGCTGCGCCTGCACGAAGGCGAGCAAGTGATGGCCATGTTCGCCGAGAACATGGGCGTCAAGGTGATCCGCGCCAATGCCGAAGAACAGTTCCTGACCAACCTGGCCGGTGAGTCCGACCCGGAGAAGAAGCGCAAGATCATCGGTCGCACCTTCATCGACGTGTTCGACGCCGAATCCTGCAAGCTGGACAACATCAAGTACCTGGCCCAGGGCACTATTTACCCCGACGTGATCGAGTCGGCCGGCGCCAAGAGCGGCAAGGCCCACGTGATCAAGTCCCACCACAACGTCGGTGGCCTGCCGGAAGAAATGAACCTCAAGCTGGTCGAGCCGCTGCGCGAACTGTTCAAGGACGAGGTCCGTCGCCTCGGTCTGGAACTGGGCCTGCCGTACGACATGGTCTACCGCCACCCATTCCCGGGCCCGGGCCTGGGCGTGCGAATCCTCGGTGAAGTGAAGAAGGAATACGCCGACCTGCTGCGTCGCGCCGACCACATCTTCATCGAAGAACTGCGCAAGGCCGACTGGTACCACAAGGTCAGCCAGGCCTTCGTGGTGTTCCAGCCGGTGAAATCGGTGGGCGTGGTCGGCGATGGCCGTCGCTACGCCTGGGTCGTGGCCTTGCGCGCCGTGGAAACCATCGACTTCATGACCGCTCGCTGGGCACACCTGCCGTACGAGCTGCTGGAAACCGTGTCCGGACGCATCATCAACGAAATCGACGGCATCTCCCGCGTCACCTATGACGTGTCGAGCAAGCCGCCGGCGACGATTGAGTGGGAATGATCCCGCGTCCGGCACTGCCCGGCATCAAGTGGTAGGAAACACACCGAAAGCCCGCGTAATTGCGGGCTTTCGACTAATTGCGCCTTGCCCTGGCGGCGGATTAAACCACTTGCACCTTGGTCATTTTTTCGCCTTCAAGCCAGGCGCTGATGTCGCTGGCGCGCATGGGTTTGGAGAATAGGTAGCCCTGGGCCCAGGCGCAGCCGAGGTTTTTCAGTACGTCGAGTTCTGCGGCGGTTTCCACGCCTTCGACGATGCATTCCAGCTGCATGTCCTGGCACATGGCGATCAGCGACTTGACGATCTTGAAGCTGGCCGGGTCGAGGTGGATGTTGGTGACGAAGGTGCGGTCCACCTTCAGTTTGGTCAGCGACAGCGCGTGGATCTGGCTCAGGCTGGAATAGCCGGTGCCGAAATCGTCGAGGGAGATGCCGCAGCCCAGTTCGCGAAAACGGCCGATCGCTCGCTGGGTCTGCGGTAGATCCTGGATGGCCGCGGTTTCGGTGATTTCCAAATCGAGACAGGCCGGGTCGAACCGGCTGCTCTTGATCAGCTCGACGATCTGCTGGGCGGCGTCCTCCGAACCACAGTCGTGGGCGGACAGGTTGAATGACAGGCGCATCCCCGCGGGCCAGCTTGCGGCCGCGTCCAGCGCCTTGCTCAGCAACGGCACCGTGAGGCGATTGACCATGCCGACGCGCTCGGCAATCGGGATGAACTCACTGGGCGGCACGTTACCCAACTCTGGGCTTTCCCAGCGTGCCAGTGCCTCGAACGCGGCGGTTTGCTCACTGCGAATATCCATGATGGGCTGGAATACCACGTTAAACTCACCCTCCAGATCGGCCCTGCGCAGGGCCTGTTCGGTCAGCCCTTCGCGATTGAGCTGCTGACGATGAGCCGCGCTGAACAGGCAGACCGTGCCGGGGCGGTGGCGCTTGCTCTGATACAAGGCATAGTCGGCGTATTCATACACTTGGGTGGCGCTGGATGCCTGATCCGGGAAGGTGGCGATGCCCAGTGACGCGCTGATCTGAATAGGGATGTCCACCAGCAGAAACGGCTCGCGCATGCTGGCGCAGATTTTCTCGCCAAACGCCCGCAATTGGTCATCGCTCATGGCCCGAGTGATGATCAGGCCGAACTCGTCACCCCCCAGCCGGGCCAGGTGTACATCTTCATTGAGCAGCCCGGTCAGGCGCTGACCCACCTGATAGAGCAGCTTGTCGCCAATGCTGTGGCCATACAGATCGTTGACCGGCTTGAAGCCATCCAGGTCGATCAGCCCCACGGGCAGGCGAATCGCCAGCTCGCTGGCGCGGGACAGCAGCGTATCGAGGCGGGAAAAGAACTGCCGCCGATTGGCCAGGCCGGTCAGGCTGTCCTGATTGGCCAGTTGAAGGTTTTCCTCGCTGAGTTTTGCCGTATGCGCCTGCATGTTCACCAGCCGGGTGAAGTCGGCGTACTGTGCCTTGAGAATGATCAGCATGGCGATGGACACCAGCAGGACGTCAATCGCAGTGGCAATGAAGGTAATGATATTGGTGGAGGCGAAGAACACCACGAAGGCGGTGTTGACCACGGCTGTGGTGGCCAGGGCTGCTGGCAGCAGGTGCATCATGCAAAAAATGCAGCCGATGACGGTGATCGCCATGTAAAAGGCGACATGCGCCTGGGTATAGCTCGTGCCGTAGGGAAACAGCGCCAGCGACCAGGCAGTGAACGCCACGGCGACAAAGGGTGCGAGCATGTTGGTGCGCTTGAGCTCCGTGAGCATCTGCGCCGGGCTGCGCGTCTGCTTGCGCGTGCGTATCCATTCCACCGCACGAATCACGCCGAACAAACTCATGATCAACGGGCAATACACCACCAGCCAGCGCGGCGCGACCGCAAAGTGGGTGCCCGCCAGCATCAGGGTATTGGTCAGCAGGATGAAATACATCATGGGCAACTGGCGAGACAGCGCGATGTATTGCGCCTTGACCAGACCGGGATTGTCCTTGGGAACGGACATCAACGCTCGCATGCCGAGCAGGGTTTTTTTCATCAGGCGACGCTCTGAGAATACAACCAGATGAATAACCGAACGGGTTATCCTTTCCAGCCTGGGCCAAGCAGGGCTAAACACTGCTCTTATAGGATCGTGTCGGCTGATCCTCGGGTTTCTTCAGTCTCTATGAGTGATGGCACTTTGATTTCGTTCCGTAGCCGATAAACGGCAAATAAAAAGCCGTGTGAACCTGCATTCACGCGGCTTTTTTGTTTCAGCGACGCACTACAAACCAAGGGGCCTTCTATACTCAACCGCGTCCCGTTTCGGCGCCCGCTGCGCCGCAATAAGGAGAGCGCCATGAACGACACCCAAAGACTCGCCGCCTTGCGCATGGTTTTGATCGGGGTGGGCCTGATCTCCGTGTTTGCGATCTGGCCGCTGATGATCCTGTGGCCGTCCGGTTGGACGTGGCACAGCGGCTATTCCGACTATCCGCTGATGATCGTGGGCCTCTATGCCACGCTAGGTGTGTTCCTGCTCAGGGCTTCGCGTGATCCGATGAGGCACTTGAGCCTGATCTGGTTCACGGTGTGGTCGAGCATCGTGCATGGCGCGATCATGGCCGTGCAGTCCTTTGGCGTCGGCATGGACGGCATGAGCCATTACGGCCATCTGCTCGGCGACGTGCCCGCGCTGTTCGTCGTCGCGGCGGCGCTGGCGTTCTTCACACCCCGTGGGGAGAAGGCGCGGTTGTTGGCGGGGTGATCCTTGCGTCGCGGAGCATCTGAAAAGCCCTGTGGATAATCTCTGCAGGGCTTTTGTTTTGATGCCCTTGCCGTTTTTCCCTTGCGCTGTTTTGGCCCTCGACGCAGAAGCCGTCCGGCACTGTCACCTTTCGCTACGATTCGGCCCTCAGCGTTGCGCCGGGAATGCCTATCCTCCAAGGAAGGATAAGGTTGTCATTTGACAACCAGGCAGGCCATGCGAATACTGGTGAGCCTTGATGATTCGTCCCTCGCATCCGAAAAAAGAAGTTGAAGAAGTGCTGAGGCATGCCGAAGCGTGGGGGTGGCGCATAGAGGTCGGCGGCAGTCATGCCTGGGGACGGGCTTATTGTCCGTATAACGACGAAGCGTGCCGTTGCGGTGAGTTCTGCATCACATCGATATGGAGCTCGCCGAGAAACCCTGGCAATCATGCGCGAGCGCTACAACGCGTTGTAGACAATTGCACGACCCATCGCAGTCGTTGCGAGGCTGATGACGATGCTGAGGAGTAAGACTGTGGAATATACCTTTACCCTGAAATATCAGCTTGCTGACGACGACCGTACCTCGGATGAACTGTTGGAGCGGCTGGGTGCGTCCGGTTGCGACGATGCCTTGGTAGGCATAGGACAGCCGGGACGGTTGGCTCTCGAATTCACGCGCGATGCCCCTGACGCGATTAAGGCCGTGCTCAGCGCTTTGGGCGATGTCCGCCGTGCGGTACCAGCGGCCCGGCTGATCGAGGTTGCTCCTGATCTGGTCGGGCTCACCGATGTGGCCGAGATCGTCGGCGTGTCTCGGCAGAACATGCGCAAGTTGATGTTGGCCCACCCGAGCAGCTTCCCGACGCCCGTACACGAGGGCAGTGCGTCTATCTGGCACTTGGCGGACGTGCTGAGCTGGCTGCAGAGCAAGGGCAGTTATTCGCTTACCAAAAATGTGTTGGATGTTGCCCTGGCAGCCTTGCAGGTCAACGTTGCGAAGGAAGGCCGACGCTTACCAGGAATGATTTTCGAGGACTGGGAGGCTTTGGTTGGCTGATAACCTGGGGTGAGGGGCACCCCCAGGCCCCCTCGTCGCCTCTGGCGGGCCTGCGCGACAATCCTTCACTTAATCTTTCTCAATTGCGGGTGTATCGTATTCGCCTTTTGCGGGCCTACCGGTTCGCGCGGATTCAATAGGTGGTTGCCTTCATGTCGTTTACCCGTCGCCAAATCCTCGGTGGCCTGGCCGGTCTTGTTATTGTAGGCGTTGGCGCGGGAGGCGCATCGCGGTATTGGTTGGGCAAGCGGGCGGATGCCCAGGCTGGGCACGACTATGAATTGATCGCCGCGCCCCTGGACGTGGAACTGGTGGCCGGGCACAAGACCCAGGCTTGGGCCTTCGGCCCGTCGGCGCCGGGCACCGAGCTGCGGGTACGCCAGGGTGAATGGCTGCGGGTGCGGTTCATCAACCACCTGCCGGTCGCCACCACCATCCACTGGCACGGCATCCGCTTGCCGCTGGAGATGGATGGCGTGCCGTATGTCTCGCAGTTGCCGGTGCTGCCGGGCGAGTACTTCGATTACAAATTCCGTGTGCCGGACGCCGGCAGCTATTGGTATCACCCTCACGTCAACAGCAGCGAGGAGCTCGGTCGCGGCCTCGTGGGGCCGTTGATCGTCGAGGAGCGCGAGCCCACCGGATTCAAATACGAGCAGACCCTGAGCCTCAAGAGCTGGCACGTGGACGAGCAGGGCGAGTTCGTGGCCTTCAGCGTGCCCCGCGAAGCGGCCCGTGGCGGAACGGCGGGGCGGCTGTCGACCATCAACGGCGTGTCGCAGGCGGTCATCGACCTGCCGGCCGGGCAGATCACCCGGGTGCGCTTGCTCAACCTGGACAACACCCTGACCTACCGGATCAATATTCCGGGCGCCGAAGCGCAGATCTACGCACTGGACGGCAATCCCGTCGAGCCGCGCCCGCTGGGCAAGGAATACTGGCTGGGGCCGGGCATGCGCATCTGCCTGGCGATCAAGACGCCGCCGGCCGGGGAGGAACTGTCGTTGCGCAACGGCCCGGTGCGCCTGGGCACCTTGCGCTCGGTGGTCAACAACGATGCGCCCACCCAGTGGCCACCCGCGCTGCCCGCCAACCCGGTCGCCGAGCCGGACCTGGCCAATGCCGAGAAACTCAACTTCAATTTCGAATGGGTCGGTTCGGTGTCGGTCAATGTGGACAACGGCAAGCCGCCGAGCCTGTGGCAGATCAACGGCAAGGCCTGGGACATCACCGACAAGACCTGCGCCGACCGGCCGATTGCCACGCTGAAAAAAGGCCAGAGCTATATTTTCGAACTGAAGAACATGACCCAGTACCAGCATCCGATCCACTTGCACGGCATGAGCTTCAAGGTGATCGCGTCCAACCGGCACAAGGTTGTCCCATACTTCACTGACACCTACCTGCTGGGCAAGAACGAGCGGGCCCAGGTGGCGCTGGTGGCGGATAACCCGGGGGTATGGATGTTCCACTGCCATGTGATCGACCACATGGAAACCGGCCTGATGGCCGCCATCGAGGTGGCGTGATGCGCCAGATTCGTCCCGCGCGGATCATCGACCGCAGCCGTGACCAGGATTTCATGCGCGAAGCCCTGGCCCTCGCCGCCCAAGGCGCGGCCTTGGGCGAAGTGCCGGTGGGTGCGGTGCTGGTGCAGGACGGCGAGATCATCGGGCGCGGCTTCAACTGCCCGATCAGCGGCCACGACCCCAGCGCCCACGCGGAAATGGTCGCCATTCGTGCCGCGGCCCAGGCCGTGAGCAACTATCGCCTGCCGGGCAGCACCCTCTACGTCACGCTGGAGCCGTGCAGCATGTGCGCCGGCCTCATCGTCCACTCGCGCATCGCCCGGGTCGTCTACGGCGCCCTGGAACCCAAGGCTGGCATCGTCCAGAGTCAGGGGCAGTTTTTCAGCCAGGGCTTCCTGAACCATCGGGTGATGTTCGAGGGTGGGGTGCTGGCAGAGGAATGCAGCACGGTGTTGAGCGAGTTCTTCAAGGCGCGCAGGGCCAAATCGCAAGGTTGAATACATAGCCCCGTGGCGAGGGAGCTTGCTCCCGCTGGGCTGCGCAGCGGCCCCAAACCATTCAACACAGTGCCTCAGGAAAAACCAGTTGGCGGATTTTACGGCTGCTGTGCAGCCGAGCGGGAGCAAGCTCCCTCGCCACAATGATTGGCAGCCCTAAAGTGAACATGGACTGGCTCACATAGGGGGACAATCTATCTATTTACGCGCCACAATCACGGCCCGCATCGGCGCCGGCAGGCCTTCGATGGTTTTGCCGTGGTCCGCAGGATCGAGGAAGTCACTCAATGACTGGTACTTCATCCACTCGGTGCTGCGCTGTTCCTCGACGCTCGTCAGGCTCACGTCCACGCAGCGCACGTCGCTGAACCCGGCACGCCGCAGCCAGCGTTCCAGGGCCGGCACCGAGGGCAGGAACCACACGTTACGCATCTGCGCGTAGCGGTCCTCGGGCACCAGCACCTGATGTTCGTCGCCTTCGATCACCAGGGTTTCGAGCACCAGTTCACCGCCCTTGACCAGGCAGTCCTTGAGGGCCAGCAAGTGTTCGATCGGCGAGCGGCGGTGATAGAACACACCCATGGAAAACACCGTATCGAACCCTTCGAGGTCTGGCGGCAGGTCTTCGAACGGGAACGGCAGGTGCCAGGCATTGGGCTGCGACAGGTAGCGCTGCACCGCCTGGAACTGGCAGAAGAACAGCCAGTTGGGATCGACGCCGATCACGGTGTCGGCCCCGGCCCCGAGCATCCGCCACATGTAATAGCCATTGCCGCAGCCCACGTCGAGGATGCGCTTACCCTTGAGGTCAAGGTGCGGCGCGACCCGCGACCACTTCCAGTCCGAGCGCCATTCGGTGTCCACGTGCACGCCAAACAGGTCGAACGGGCCTTTGCGCCACGGCGACAGGCCCATCAGTGCCGTACGCATCTGCGCGCGGGTTTCGTCACTGCAATCGGTGTCCAGCGTCAGGCCGTTGAGCAAGTCGATTTTGCTTGGCTGCAGGACGGGCAAGGCATCGAGGGCGCTTTGCCAGCGTTCCAGGTCGCCGTGGCCCTTTTCCATTTTGCGGTCGAGTTGCGTCTGCAGCGTCGCGGCCCAGGCGGCCAAGGGGGTGCCGGCCAGATGGCGGGCGAGGGGGGACAGGTCAATCATGGCAGGGCAATCAACGAGGCGAAGTTAAGGCATTGGAACCACGGCACGACTTTCGAGAACCCGGCCGCCAGCAGGCGCTCGCGGTGTTCTTCGAGGCTGTCGGGCTTCATGACGTTTTCGATGGCGCTGCGTTTCTGGGCGATTTCCAGTTCGCTGTAGCCGTTGGCGCGCTTGAACGCCACGTGCAGGTCGGTGAGCAGCGCGTGCTCCTGGACATCGTTGAAACGCAGTTTTTCCGACAGGATCAGCGCGCCACCGGGCAGCAGCGACTGACGGATGCGCCCCAATAAAGCGGTACGCTCTTGCGGGGCGATGAATTGCAGGGTGAAGTTCAGCGCCACCACCGAGGCCGGCTGGAAGTCCAGGGCGAGGATGTCGCCTTCGATCACCTCCACCGGGAGCAACTCCTGGAACATCGAGTCCTGGCCGTTCAGGTATTCACGGCAGCGCTCGACCATGGCCGCCGAGTTGTCCACGGCAATCACCCGGCAGCCGTCGGTGCGCACATGACGGCGCAGCGCCTGGGTCACCGCGCCCAGGGACGAACCCAGGTCGTAGAGCACGCTGCCCGGTTGGGCGAACTGCGCGGCGAGCACACCGAGGTTTTCGACAATGGTCGGGTAACCCGGCACCGAACGCTTGATCATGTCCGGAAACACCCGCACCACGTCCTCGTTGAAGGCGAAGTCAGGCACTTGGGCCAAGGGTTGGGCGAATAGGCGATCGGGCTCTTTGCTCACGGGGGTTCCAGGGGAATGGAGGGTGAAAAGGCCGGCATTTTAACCAAAAAACCGCTGGGCGCGAGCCTTTGTGGACGCTGGGCGCGCGCATCGATCCTGGCCTCAGACGGGCCGTCGGGTAAAGGCTGACGCCGTGATGCCCCACTGGCCCAGCCAATAGCTGAGGATGATCAGGTAAGGCGCGGCATGGAAGGGCGCGACGAAGCGGTTGATGCCGATCATGCTATCGGACACGACGAAGGCCAGCGCCCCCGCGGCGGCCAGCCAGGCCGAGCGCCGGGGAACCTGGCTGCCCAGGCGCGCCAGCGCTCGCCAGAGCATGGCGCTGATGACCAGGCCATACACGATCACCGGCACCAACAACGGCCCGAGTCCGCCGGACACGAGCAGGCCCAGCAACAGCGCGCCGATGCCCAGCGCCAGCGCCAACGGTAGCAGCGCCGGGCGACGAGTGTCGCTGAGATAGGCCTTCAGGTAGGCCAGGTGCGCCAGCAGAAACGCACCCAGGCCGAACACGAACAGGTCCCCAGGCCAGGCCAGCAATACGTCGCCCACCAGCGAGAACATCAACCCCAGGCTGATCCAGCGCCGGTATTCGCCAGGCGGCGCATCGTGCAACCAGCCCAACAGGGCCAGCACCGGCATGGGCTTGACCAGCAGGCACAGCAGCGTGGCGTGCATGGCCAGGCCATAGAGGTAGGTGGCCGCGCCCATCAACGCCAGGATCAGCCAACCCACGGTCAGTTCACCGAAATGGCGCAGTCAAAGGTTTCCACCGGCGGCACTTCCGGTGCCCAGGGTTGTTGGTACGTCAGGCGCAAGCGTCCGGTGCCCGCGGTGAACGCCTGGAAGCGCCAGGTGGACACACCGGCAGCGCCGACGATGCCCGCGTCTTCCGGGTTACGGTAAACCTCGGGGCCAAGGCTTTTCAGCACGCCGCCTGCCGAGTCCTGGATCGTCCAGCGGTACCCGGTGGTGGGGTTGCTGGGCAGACTCAGGATCAGGTTTTGCCCGCTATCGAGCCGCACCGGGCATTGGCTGAGTTTTTCCACGGTCACGTTGTGTTTCGATTGCGTGGCGCAGGCACTCAACAGCGCGAGGCTCAAAGGGACAAGCAGGCGAGTGGGGGACATAAGGGCTCCGGCATTCACGACGAATGGCGAGCATAACCGAAGATGCTACCGGGTGTGTCAGGTGGGGGCGTGTTGTTTCTGATGATCCATTCGCGAGCAAGCCCGCTCCCACACTGGATCATCGCCGTGCACAGATCCTGTGCACGACCTGGTCCTTGTGGGAGCGGGCTTGCTCGCGAAGACAGCAGTGCAGGCGCTACAGGATCCTCAGAACAACACCTTCGCCACATCCGCGAACCGCTTGGCGAAATGCACCGTCATGCCGTCCTTGAGATAGTCCGGCAGTTCTTCGAAGTTGCCCCGGTTGGCGTCCGGCAGGATCAGTTCGTTGATTTTCTGCCGGCGTGCCGCGATCACCTTCTCGCGGACCCCGCCAATCGGCAGCACGTGCCCGGTCAGGGTCAGTTCGCCGGTCATCGCCACGCCTTTCTTCGGCGGTTGGTTGCGGGCCAGGGACAGCAGGGCGCTGGCCATGGTCACGCCGGCACTCGGCCCGTCCTTGGGCGTGGCGCCTTCCGGTACGTGCAAATGCACGAAGGCTTCGTCGAAGAACTTCGGGTCACCGCCGAATTGCTTGAGGTGCGAGCTGACGTAGCTGTAGGCAATTTCCGCCGACTCTTTCATCACCTCGCCCAGTTGCCCGGTCAGCTTGAAGCCGCGATTGAGGGTGTGGATGCGCGTCGCTTCGATCGGCAGGGTCGCGCCGCCCATGCTGGTCCAGGCCAGGCCGGTGATCACGCCGACACCGGACAGCACCTGTTCATTGCGAAACACCGGTTTGCCCAGGGATGCCTCGAGGTCTTTCGGACCGAGCTTGATCACCGCCTTCGGTTCATCGATCAACTTGATCACGGCCTTGCGCACCAGCTTGCCCAGTTGTTTCTCCAACTGGCGCACCCCGGCTTCACGGGCGTAACCGTCGATCAGGGCCTTGAGGGCGCTGTCGCTGATGCTCAGGCTGCCCTTGGCGACACCGGCCTTGGCCAGTTGCTTGGGCCACAGATGCCGCTTGGCGATGGCGACCTTTTCTTCGGTGATGTAGCCCGACAGGCGAATGACTTCCATCCGGTCCAGCAGCGGGCCGGGGATCGAGTCCAGGGTGTTGGCGGTGCAGACGAACAGCACCTTGGACAGGTCCAGGCGCATGTCCAGGTAGTGATCGAGAAATTCGACGTTCTGTTCCGGGTCGAGGGTTTCCAGCAAGGCGGACGCCGGGTCGCCCTGATAGCTCTGGCCCATCTTGTCGATTTCGTCGAGCATGATCACCGGGTTCATCACTTCGACATCCTTGAGCGCCTGCACCAGCTTGCCCGGCTGGGCGCCAATGTAGGTGCGCCGATGCCCCTTGATCTCGGCTTCGTCGCGCATGCCGCCGACGCTGAAGCGGTAGAACGGTCGCCCCAGGGATTCGGCAATGGACTTGCCAACGCTGGTCTTGCCCACGCCCGGCGGGCCTACCAGCAGGACGATGGAGCCACTGATCTCGCCCTTGTAGGCGCCGACCGCGAGGAACTCCAGGATGCGGTCCTTGATGTCGTCCAGCCCGGCGTGGTGCTGGTCGAGTACCTTGCGCGCATGTTTCAGGTCGAGTTTGTCCTGGCCGTACACGCCCCATGGCACCGATGTCGCCCAGTCCAGGTAATTGCGGGTGACGGCGTATTCCGGCGAACCGGTCTCCAGGATCGAGAGCTTGTTCATTTCCTCTTCGATGCGCTTCTGCGCCTGGATCGACAGCGTCTTGCCTTCCAGGCGCTGCTCGAACTGTTCGAGGTCGGCGCTGCGGTCGTCCTTGGTCAGGCCCAGCTCCTGCTGGATGACCTTGAGCTGTTCCTTGAGGAAGAACTGGCGCTGATGTTCGCCGATCTTGTTGTTGACCTCGGCAGAAATCTCTTTCTGCAGCCGGGCCACCTCGACTTCCTTACGCAGCATCGGCAGGACTTTTTCCATGCGCTTGAGCATGGGCACGCAGTCGAGCACTTCCTGCAACTCACTGCCGGTGGCGGAGGTGAGGGCGGCGGCAAAGTCGGTCAGCGGCGACGGGTCGTTGGGGCTGAAGCGGTTGAGGTAGTTTTTCAGTTCTTCGCTGTACAGCGGGTTGAGCGGCAGCAATTCCTTGATGGCATTGATCAGCGCCATGCCGTAGGCCTTGACCTCGTCGGTCGGTTCGCTGGGCTGGTGCGGGTATTCGACTTCCACCAGATAGGGCGGGCGATGATGCTTGAGCCAGGTGCGGATGCGCACGCGGGTCAGGCCCTGGGCGACGAACTGCAATTTGCCGCCTTCGCGACTGGCGTGGTGGACCTTGACCAGGGTGCCGTACAGCGGCAGCGCCGAGGTATCGAAATGGCGCGGGTCTTCCTGGGGCGTGTCCATGAAAAACAGCGCCAGCGAGTGGTGCTCGGACTTGGCGACCAGTTCCAGGGTTTCGGCCCACGGTTCTTCATTGACGATGACCGGCAACACCTGGGCCGGGAAGAACGGACGATTGTGGATGGGGATGATGTAGACCTTGTCCGGCAGGTTCTGGCCGGGCAGGGCCAGGCCAGTGCCAGAGGCGGAATGTTCGATGTGTTCGGCGTCTGCGTAATCGTTCGCGGCTTCAGTAGAGTGCTGGTCGCTCATGGGGCACCTGCGCAATGGAGTATGGGTCTTAGATGGGGCAGGTGGGGGGTGGTTTCAATGGCCGGTGATTGTTAGCAGCTATTTCGTGGAAGCTGTTCAACGTTGTGACAGGTTGCTGTGGCGGGGGACTGCCCTCGCCACAGCGCGGGTGTGCGGGGTTCAGGCGACCCGGTTCAGGTCGTTATGGCGGGTTTCCTTCAGGCACAGCACCGCGATCACGCTGAGCACGGCAGCGGCCGATACATAGCCGCCGACGTAGCTCAGGCCACCCATGGCTACCAGTTTCTGGGCGAAGAATGGGGCGGCCGAGGCCCCGACGATCCCGCCCAGGTTGTAGGCCGCCGAGGCGCCGGTGTAGCGCACGTGGGTTGGGAACAGCTCTGGCAGCAAGGCGCCCATGGGGGCGAAGGTCACGCCCATCAGGAACAGTTCGATGCACAGGAACAGCGCCACGCCGGCGGTCGAGCCTTGGGTCAGCAGGGGTTCCATGAGAAAGCCCGAGGCAATGGCCAGCAGGCCGCCGCCGATCAGCACCGGCTTGCGCCCGAAGCGATCGCTGGCCCAGGCCGAGAGGGGCGTGGCAGCGGCCATGAACAGCACGGCAAAGCACAGCAGGCCGAGGAAGGTCTCGCGGCTGTAGCCGAGGGTGGACACCCCGTAGCTCAGGGAAAATACAGTCGAGATGTAGAACAGCGCGTAACACACCACCATTGCCGCGGCGCCCAGCAAGGTAGGCGCCCAGTACTGACTGAACAGCTCGACCAGCGGCACCTTTACCCGTTCCTGGCGGGCCACGGCGTTGGCGAACACCGGGGTTTCGTGCAGCTTCAGGCGCACGTAGAGGCCGACGATCACCAGCACCGCGCTGAGCAGGAACGGAATGCGCCAGCCCCAGGCGCGAAATTGCTCGTCGTCCAGGGTCATGGCCAGGCTCAGGAACAGCCCGTTGGCCGCCAGGAAGCCGATGGACGGCCCCAATTGCGGGAACATGCCGAACCAGGCGCGCTTGCCTTTTGGCGCATTCTCGGTGGCGAGCAGCGCCGCGCCGCCCCATTCACCGCCCAGACCCAGGCCTTGGCCAAAACGCAGCAGGCACAAGAGGATCGGGGCCCAGGCGCCGATGCTGGCATAGCCGGGCAACACACCGATCAGGGTGGTGCACACGCCCATCAGCAGCAACGATGCCACTAGCGTGGACTTGCGCCCGATCCGGTCGCCGAAGTGGCCAAACAGCGCCGAGCCCAGCGGGCGGGCGAGAAAGGCGATGCCGAAGGTCAGGAACGACGACAGCATCTGCGCCGTGCCGGAGGTTTGCGGGAAGAACACCGGCCCGATCACCAGGGCGGCGGCGGTGGCGTAGACGTAGAAGTCGTAGAACTCGATGGCGGTGCCGATGAAACTCGCGGTGGCCACGCGTGTGGCGGAGTTCGTCGGCTGGGCAAGCACGGCGTCGTTGCAGGTCGTGGTGGTCATGCAGTTATCCCTGACAGTCATGTGCTCCGTGGGAGCGAATTATTATGGTCGAACACCCAGGGATGTGGGCGGGTATCCCGTCGCTGTTTCGGGTAGGAACAGTCCCAGGGCTGATGCGGATTTTGCCGATGATCTGGCCGGAACCTGCCGGGTGCTGGGTAGGCACGGGGTTCGGGCGAGGGCTGGATAAGCGGGTTGAGTATAGGAAGGGGGCTAACGAATCAACAATACCTATTGACGCCGAAACGAGCTTTTGTGGCGAGGGGATTTATCCCCGTTGGACTGCGAAGCGGTCCCCAAAAGACGTTGCGCCGAATCTTAAGCAACTGACTAACAGTTTGGGGCCGCTGCGCGACCCAACGGGGATAAATCCCCTCGCCACAACTGTGTTTCACTTAGAGGTTATTGGGGGGTTAGAGCGCCGCAGGCACCGAACTGTTATGCCACGCCAGCACCTGGCTGACGCGGTTGTCCACGGTCTCGATGATTTCCAGCCGGTAGCGGCCGATCTTCAGGCACACCGGGCTTTCGGGAATGGTTTCCAGCGCTTCGGTCACCAGCCCGTTGAGGGTCTTGGGGCCGTCGCAAGGCAGGTGCCAGCCGAGGGTGCGGTTCAGCTCGCGGATCGATGCCGCGCCGTCGATCATCAGGCGGCCGTCGGGCTGGGGATGCACATGGGGGTTGTCGAGGCTGTGTTCGCTTTCGAATTCGCCGACGATTTCTTCGAGGATGTCTTCCAGGGTGACGATGCCCAGCACTTCGCCGTATTCGTCCACCACCATGCCCAGGCGTCGTTGCTGCTTGTGGAAGTTCAGCAGTTGCAATTGCAGTGGCGTGCTTTCCGGTACGAAGTAGGGTTCGTGGGAGGCGGCCAGCAGGGCTTCCTGGGTCAGGCTGGCATCCGCCAGCAGATGACGGATCTGGCGGGTGTTGAGGACCGCCTCGACCTGGTTGATGTCGCTGTGGAACACCGGCAGGCGGGTGCGTCGGTTCAGGCGCAGTTGCTCGATGATCTCGCCGATCGGGTCGTCGAGGTTGATACCATCGACCTCGCTGCGTGGCACCAGGATGTCGTTGACGGTGATGTTGTCCAGGGCATGGATGCCGGAAATCGGGTGCAACCGGCCGCCGCTGTGCTCGGGTTCGTGCTCGTTGCGCGGGGGCGTGGGCATTTCGTCGTCGCTCTGCACCACCACGCTGGCCTTGCGGGCAAACGGGCGCAGGAGCAACTGGCTGATGGCGTTGAGCAACCAGGCCAACGGGTAAACGATCTTCAATGGCACGCCCAGCAAGACGTTGCCGACCCCCAGCACCGCATCGGGGTGGCGGCTGGCCAGTGAGCGCGGCAGGTAGTCGGCGAACACCAGCAGGGCTACGCTGGTGCCGAGCCAGGCGGCCCAGGGGCCGTTCTCCAGCCAGGCGAAAATCGCCAGCAAGGTGCCGATGACCACGGCCAGGGTGCGACAAAAGGTGTTGCACAGAACCAGGCTGATCAGCGCGAAGTTCAGCGTCGCGAGCGGTTTGTCAGTGGCCCGGGAGGCTTTGCGCTGGGCCAGCAGGTGTTGCTGGGCGGCTTCGATGGCGGTGAACAGGGCCGACCAGAGGATCAGCACGACCCACACGGCGAGCAGTGGCGCCACGGGCAACGTATCCATCAGGGCCGTCCGTCACACATGCAGGATGTATTCGCGGACCAGCTTGCTGCCGAAGTACGCGAGCATCAGCAGGCAGAAACCGGCGAGGGTCCAGCGAATGGCCTTGTGGCCGCGCCAGCCCAGGCGGTTGCGGCCCCACAGCAATACGCTGAACACCACCCACGCCAGGCAGGCCAGCAGGGTCTTGTGCACCAGGTGCTGGGCGAACAGGTTCTCGACGAACAGCCAACCGGAGATCAGCGACAGCGACAACAGCGTCCAGCCGGCCCAGAGGAAGCCGAACAGCAGGCTTTCCATGGTTTGCAGCGGCGGGAAGTTGCGGATCAGCCCGGACGGGTGCTTGTTCTTGAGCTGGTGGTCCTGCACCAGCAGCAGCAAGGCCTGGAAGACCGCGATGGTGAACAGGCCGTAGGCCAGGATCGACAGCAGGATGTGGGCCAGGATGCCGGGCTCCTCGTCGATGACCTGCACCGTGCCCGACGGCGCGAACTGCGCCAGCAGCACCGTCGTCAGTCCCAGCGGGAACAGCAGCACCAGCAGGTTTTCCACCGGGATGCGCGAGCAGGCCAGCAGCGTCAGGGCGATCACGGCCACGGCGATCAGGCTGGCGGCGTTGAAAAAGTCCAGGCCCAGGCCAATGGGCGTCATCAGGTGGGTATAAAGGCTGGCCGCGTGGCCGAGCACCGCCAGCACGCCAAGCGTGACCAGCAGGCGTTTGTTCGCCTTGGCGCCGGAGGCCAGGCGAGTGCCTTGATAGAGGGTCGCAGCGGCGTAGAGGCAGGCGGCGGCGAGTGTGGCAAGCAAGCTGGGTGGCAAGGGGAGCATAAATCCTGTTAAGCAGGCCCGAAAGTCGCTGAGTTTGGCATAGAACCCCCGCCACACGAAAGACCGGCAGGTGTACGTTGCACGCTTCTTCGCTATAATCCGCGACCTGCCCACGCCGCAGGCTCGCCGAGCACATTTTTCACGGTCTGGGCCGCCATTATCCCGGTCTCATCTGGGCCTGAAAGGATCGCGCATGTTTGAAAACCTAACCGACCGTCTCTCGCAGACGCTGCGCCATGTCACCGGCAAGGCGAAACTGACCGAGGACAACATCAAAGACACCCTGCGCGAAGTGCGCATGGCGTTGCTCGAAGCCGACGTCGCCCTGCCGGTGGTCAAGGACTTCGTCAACTCGGTCAAGGAACGCGCCGTCGGCACCGAAGTGTCGCGCAGCCTGACGCCGGGCCAGGCGTTCGTGAAGATCGTCCAGGCCGAACTCGAAAGCCTGATGGGCGCCGCCAACGAAGACCTGAACCTGAGCGCCGTCCCGCCTGCCGTGGTGTTGATGGCCGGCCTGCAGGGCGCGGGCAAGACCACCACCGCCGGCAAACTGGCGCGCCTGCTCAAGGAGCGCAAGAAGAAGTCGGTGATGGTGGTGTCCGCGGACATCTACCGCCCGGCGGCGATCAAGCAGCTGGAAACCCTGGCCAACGACATCGGCGTGACCTTCTTCCCGTCCGACCTGAGCCAGAAACCGGTGGACATTGCCCAGGCGGCTATAAAGGAAGCCAAGCTCAAGTTCATCGACGTGGTCATCGTCGACACCGCCGGTCGCCTGCACATCGATGACGAGATGATGGGCGAGATCAAGGCCTTGCATGCCGCGATCAACCCGGTGGAAACCCTGTTCGTGGTCGATGCCATGACCGGCCAGGACGCGGCCAACACCGCCAAGGCGTTCGGCGATGCGTTGCCGCTGACCGGCGTGATTCTGACCAAGGTCGACGGCGATGCCCGTGGCGGTGCCGCGCTGTCGGTCCGCGCCATCACCGGCAAACCGATCAAGTTCATCGGCATGGGCGAGAAGAGCGAAGCGCTCGAACCGTTCCACCCCGAGCGTATCGCTTCGCGCATCCTGGGCATGGGCGACGTGCTCAGCCTGATCGAGCAGGCCGAGCAGACCCTCGACAAGGAAAAGGCCGACAAGCTGGCCAAGAAGCTGAAGAAGGGCAAGGGCTTCGACCTCGAAGACTTCCGCGACCAGTTGCAACAAATGAAGAACATGGGCGGCCTGGGCGGCCTCATGGACAAACTGCCGAACATCGGTGGCGTGAACCTGGCGCAGATGGGCAATGCCCAGGGCGCGGCTGAAAAGCAGTTCAAACAGATGGAAGCCATCATCAACTCCATGACCCCGGCCGAGCGCCGCGACCCCGAGCTGATCAGCGGTTCGCGCAAGCGCCGTATCGCCATGGGTTCGGGCACCCAGGTGCAGGACATCGGTCGCTTGATCAAGCAGCACAAGCAGATGCAGAAGATGATGAAGAAATTCTCCGCCAAGGGCGGGATGGCCAAGATGATGCGCGGCATGGGCGGTATGTTGCCCGGCGGCGGCATGCCCAAGCTCTAAGGATCCACGCGCCGGCGGTCATGCCGGCGCTGCCCACGGGGACGTGGGATCTCCAGCCAACCCGCCGCCGGCGGGCGCTGACCGCGGCAGATCTGAATGGCAGGCCGGCACTCGCCGGAAAAAGTCATTTGCAAAAGTCTGGATATTCCTTAGAATATGCGGCCTTTCGGGCACCCATGCCCGCTGTGCATTTAGATTTGCAGCACCGACTACAGGAACGATGTTCACATGCTAACAATCCGTCTTGCCCTTGGCGGCTCCAAAAAGCGCCCGTTTTACCACCTGACCGTAACCGACAGCCGCAACCCGCGCGACGGTTCCCACAAAGAGCAGGTTGGTTTCTTCAACCCTATCGCCCGTGGTCAGGAAGTTCGTCTGTCCGTGAACCAAGAGCGCGTAGCCTACTGGCTGAGCGTTGGTGCACAACCTTCTGAGCGTGTTGCTCAGTTGTTGAAGGAATCGGCTAAGGCTGCGGCCTGAGCAATATGAACGCGACGCCAAAAGCGGCTGATGACCTGATCGTTGTCGGCAAGATTTATTCTGTTCATGGCGTTCGCGGCGAAGTGAAGGTGTATTCCTTTACTGATCCGATCAAGAACCTGTTGGACTACAAAGCCTGGACGCTCAAGCGCGAGGGCAGCGTGAAACAGGTGGAGCTGGTCAGCGGACGTGGGAACGACAAGTTCCTGGTCGCGAAGCTCAAGGGTCTCGATGATCGTGAAGAAGCGCGTCTTCTGGCCGGTTATGAGATCTGCGTGCCACGCAACCTGTTCCCTGAACTGACCGACGGCGAGTACTACTGGTACCAGCTGGTGGGTCTGAAGGTTATCGATTCACTCGGGCAACTGCTCGGAAAGATCGATCACCTGCTCGAGACCGGTTCGAACGATGTACTGGTGGTCAAGCCTTGCGTCGGCAGCCTGGATGATCGCGAACGCCTGTTGCCCTATACCGAGCAATGCGTGTTGGCCGTCGACCTTGCAGCAGGCGAGATGAAGGTGGAATGGGATGCGGATTTCTGAACGTGGCTAACTTGCGCGTTGAAGTCATCACATTGTTTCCCGAGATGTTTTCCGCCATCAGCGAGTACGGCATAACCAGCCGCGCGGTGAAACAGGAGCTGTTGCAGCTCACTTGTTGGAATCCGCGGGACTACACCACGGATCGGCATCACACTGTGGACGATCGCCCGTTTGGCGGTGGTCCGGGCATGGTGATGAAGATCAAGCCCCTGGAAGATGCACTGGTTCAGGCCAGGGCGGCAGCCGGGGAAGGTGCGAAGGTGATCTACCTGTCGCCCCAAGGCCGCCAGCTGACTCAGTCGGCGGTACGCGAGCTGGCGAATTCGGATGCATTGATCCTGATTGCCGGCCGTTATGAAGGCATTGACGAGCGTTTCATTGAAGCTCATGTCGATGAAGAGTGGTCGATTGGCGACTATGTACTGTCTGGCGGCGAGCTGCCGGCGATGGTCCTGATCGATGCGGTTACACGACTGCTGCCTGGAGCTTTAGGGCATGTGGATTCCGCTGAGGAAGATTCCTTTACGGATGGTCTGCTGGATTGCCCGCACTACACCCGACCGGAGGTGTATGCGGATCAGCGTGTTCCCGACGTGTTGCTAAGTGGCAACCACGCGCACATCCGGCGTTGGCGTTTACAGCAGTCCCTTGGTCGGACCTATGAACGACGCGCCGATCTTCTGGAAAGCCGCTCGCTTTCTGGAGAAGAGAAGAAGCTGCTCGAGGAATACATCCGCGAGCGGGACGATAGTTAACAACGTATCGATGGTAAGTCCGAGACTTGCCTTAGGAGCACAGCATGACTAACAAAATCATCCTTGCACTCGAAGCAGAGCAGATGACCAAAGAGATCCCTACCTTTGCCCCGGGCGACACCATTGTCGTTCAGGTGAAAGTGAAGGAAGGTGATCGTTCCCGTCTGCAAGCGTTCGAAGGCGTCGTTATCGCCAAGCGTAACCGTGGCGTGAACAGTGCTTTCACCGTTCGTAAAATCTCCAACGGTGTTGGCGTAGAGCGTACTTTCCAGACCTACAGCCCGCAAATCGACAGCATGGCTGTCAAGCGTCGCGGTGACGTACGTAAAGCCAAGCTGTACTACCTGCGCGACCTGTCGGGTAAAGCAGCTCGCATCAAGGAAAAACTGGCTTAAGTCCAGCTTCCGATGCAAAAAAAGCAGCCTACGGGCTGCTTTTTTGTTGCCTGCGATTAGGTCTTTGAGCACCCTGCGTAAGCCTGCATTTTTCACGAGTCTTTATGCCAGCCATCGATCATCCCTTGATAGACCAGTTCCTCGACGCCTTGTGGTTGGAGAAGGGACTGTCCGACAACACCCGCCAGGCCTACCGCAGCGACCTGGCCCTATTCAACGGCTGGCTGCAGGAACAGAACCTGGAATTGATCAACGCCGGTCGGGAACTGATCCTCGATCACCTGGCGTGGCGCCTGGAGCAGGCCTATAAGCCACGCTCAACCGCACGATTTCTCTCCGGTTTGCGTGGGTTTTATCGCTATCTGTTGAGGGAAAAGCTGATCGCGGTGGACCCGACCCTGCGGGTGGAGATGCCGCAACTGGGGCGCCCGCTGCCCAAGTCCCTGTCGGAAGCCGACGTGGAAGCGTTGCTGGCGGCGCCTGACCTCAGTGAAGCCATCGGCCAGCGCGACCGGGCCATGCTGGAGGTCTTGTATGCCTGCGGCCTGCGCGTCACCGAGCTGATCAGCCTGACCCTGGAACAGGTGAACCTGCGCCAGGGCGTGTTGCGGGTGATGGGCAAGGGCAGCAAGGAACGCCTGGTGCCGATGGGCGAAGAAGCGATTGTCTGGGTCGAGCGCTACCTGCGCGAGGCCCGCCACGAACTGTTGGGCGGGCGTCCCAGCGACGTGCTGTTTCCGAGCCGCAATGGCGACCAGATGACCCGCCAGACCTTCTGGCACCGTATCAAGCACCAGGCCAAGGTCGCCGGCATCGGCAAATCCCTCTCGCCCCACACCTTGCGCCACGCCTTCGCCACGCACCTGCTCAACCACGGCGCTGACCTGCGGGTGGTGCAGATGTTGTTGGGCCACAGCGACCTGTCCACCACCCAAATCTACACTCACGTCGCTCGGGCACGGCTGCAAGACTTGCATGCCAAGCACCATCCGCGCGGCTGAAATCTGCCGCGATGTTGTCAGTGCTGCCGCCATCGCGAGCAAGCTCGCTCCCACAGGGATTGGTGGTGGATGCGTAATTGCGGGCCGGCACCGACCAAAGTGTGGGAGCGAGCTTGCTCGCGATGGCGGTGTGTCAGCCTGCATCAATCCTCTAAGCGTCTTGCATCACCGGCATTCGGCCACGCGGGCCTTATGTGGTAGGCTTTGCCGGTTTGCACAGTGGGCGGCTGGAACCCGAATCCAAGGTCGGCGTTTCCCCGTCCCATTTGTTCGCCTCAGGAGTCCTCATGCGCTTGATCCAGATGTTCACCGCCGCCGCCATCGCGCTGGCCAGTACCTTTGCCATCGCCGATGACGCGGCCGACAAGGCTATCCGCAAGAGCCTGGAAAACCTTCAGCTCGAAGTGCCGATCGAAGCCATTTCGGCCAGCCCGATGTCCGGCCTGTATGAAGTCAAGCTCAAGGGCAGCCGCGTGCTCTATGCCAGCGCCGACGGGCAGTACATCGTCCAGGGCAACCTGTTCGAGCTCAAGGACGGCAAGCCGGTCAATCTCACCGAGATCACTGAACGCCAGGGCATCTCCAAGCTGATCAACGGCATTCCGGTTGCGGAAACCGTGGTCTACCCGGCCGTTGGCGAAACCAAGTCCCATATCACCGTGTTCACCGACACCACCTGCCCGTATTGCCATAAGTTGCACGCCGAAGTGCCGGAGCTGAACAAGCGCGGCATCGAAGTGCGCTACGTGGCGTTCCCGCGCCAGGGCCTGGGTTCGCCGGGTGACGAGCAGTTGCAGGCGGTCTGGTGCTCCAAGGACAAGAAGGCGGCCATGGACAAGATGGTCGATGGCAAGGAAATCAAGGCCGCCAAGTGCGAGAACCCGGTTTCCAAACAGTTCGCCCTCGGCCAGTCCATCGGCGTGAACGGCACACCGGCCATCGTTTTGGCCGACGGCCAGGTGATTCCGGGCTACCAGCCGGCGCCACAAGTCGCCAAACTGGCCCTTGGTGCCAAATGATCATGAATGATCCGTTTTTGAAGGTCACGGCTCGGCGAAAACCTTCGTCGGGCCGTTAAACACAAAGCCGCGTTGCTGCGCGGCTGTATTCACGGCCGACCCTTGCGTCGGCCGTTTCATGGGGAGTCAAGAGTGAATCCGGTCAAAGTAGGCATCTGTGGGTTAGGTACCGTCGGTGGCGGCACCTTCAACGTACTTCAGCGCAACGCCGAGGAAATTGCTCGTCGTGCCGGGCGTGGAATCGAAGTGGCACAAATTGCCATGCGCACGCCAAAGCCTCAGTTCCAGACGACCGGTATTGCGATTACCAACGATGTCTTCGAAGTGGCCACGAACCCTGAGATCGACATCGTCGTAGAGCTGGTGGGCGGCTATACCGTTGCCCGCGAGTTGGTACTCAAGGCCATCGAGAATGGCAAGCATGTGGTCACCGCGAACAAGGCGCTCATCGCCGTTCACGGTAATGAAATTTTCGCCAAGGCCCGCGAGAAGGGTGTGATCGTGGCGTTCGAAGCCGCCGTGGCCGGTGGCATCCCGGTGATCAAGGCGATCCGTGAAGGCCTGTCGGCCAACCGTATCAACTGGGTGGCGGGGATCATCAACGGTACCGGCAACTTCATCCTCACCGAGATGCGCGAGAAGGGTCGCACCTTCGAAGACGTGCTGGCCGAGGCCCAGGCCCTGGGTTACGCCGAGGCCGATCCGACCTTCGACGTGGAAGGCATCGACGCCGCGCACAAGCTGACGATCCTGGCGTCCATCGCGTTCGGTATCCCGTTGCAGTTCGACAAGGCCTACACCGAAGGCATCACCAAGCTGACCACCGCTGACGTGAACTACGCCGAAGCGCTGGGCTACCGCATCAAGCACCTGGGCGTGGCACGCAGCACCGCCAGCGGCATCGAGCTGCGCGTGCACCCGACGCTGATCCCGGCCGATCGCCTGATCGCCAACGTCAACGGCGTGATGAACGCGGTGATGGTCAACGGCGACGCGTCCGGTTCGACGCTGTTCTACGGCGCCGGTGCCGGCATGGAGCCGACGGCTTCCTCGGTGGTCGCCGACCTGGTGGACGTGGTCCGCGCCATGACCTCCGACCCGGAAAACCGTGTACCGCACCTGGCCTTCCAGCCGGATTCGTTGTCGGCCCACCCGATTCTTCCGATCGAGGCGTGCGAAAGCTCCTACTACCTACGGATCCAGGCCAAGGACCACCCGGGCGTACTGGCCCAGGTGGCGAGTATCCTGTCCGAGCGGGGGATCAACATCGAGTCGATCATGCAGAAGGAAGTCGAGGAACACGACGGCCTGGTGCCGATGATCCTGCTGACCCACCGTGTGGTCGAGCAGCGCATCAACGACGCGATTGCCGCGCTCGAAGCGCTCCAGGGCGTGGTAGGCCCTGTTGTCCGGATCCGCGTTGAGCATCTGAATTAATCAAAGCTGCAAGCCGCAAGCTGCAAGCTCCAAGTAAAAGCCGATCCGCTGTCAACTTGTAGCTTGCAGCTCGAAGCTCGAAGCTCAAACCAAAGGTTTGCCCCCATGCGCTATATCAGCACCCGCGGCCAGGCACCGGCCCTGAATTTCGAAGATGTCCTGCTGGCCGGCCTGGCCACGGACGGCGGCCTCTATGTGCCGGAAAACCTGCCCCGTTTCACCCAGGAAGAAATCGCCTCCTGGGCCGGCCTGCCGTACCACGAGCTGGCGTTCCGGGTCATGCGCCCGTTCGTCACCGGCAGCATCCCGGACGCCGATTTCAAAAAGATTCTCGAAGAGACCTACGGGGTCTTTTCCCACAACGCTATCGCACCGCTGCGTCAGCTCAACGGTAACGAGTGGGTGATGGAGCTGTTCCACGGCCCGACCCTGGCATTCAAGGACTTCGCCCTGCAATTGCTCGGCCGCCTGCTGGACTACGTGTTGCAAAAACGTGGCGAGCGCGTGGTGATCGTGGGCGCCACCTCCGGCGACACCGGCTCGGCCGCCATCGAAGGCTGCAAGCATTGCGAGAACGTCGACATCTTCATCCTGCACCCGCACAACCGTGTCTCGGAAGTGCAGCGTCGGCAGATGACGACCATCTTCGGCGATAACATCCACAACATCGCCATCGAAGGCAACTTCGACGACTGCCAGGAAATGGTCAAGGCCAGTTTCGCCGATCAGGGTTTCCTCAAGGGCACCCGGCTGGTGGCGGTGAATTCGATCAACTGGGCACGGATCATGGCCCAGATCGTTTATTACTTCCACGCAGCCCTGCAACTGGGCGGCCCGGCCCGTTCCGTGGCGTTCTCGGTACCCACCGGCAACTTTGGCGATATCTTCGCCGGCTACCTGGCGCGCAACATGGGCCTGCCGATCAACCAGTTGATCGTCGCCACCAACCGCAACGACATCCTGCACCGCTTCATGAGCGGCAACCAGTACGTCAAGGAAACCCTGCACGCCACGTTGTCGCCGTCGATGGACATCATGGTCTCGTCGAACTTCGAACGCTTGCTGTTCGACCTGCACGGTCGCAATGGCGCGGCCATCGCCGGCCTGATGGACAGCTTCAAGCAGGGCGGCGGCTTCAGCGTCGAGCCCGAGCGCTGGACCGAAGCCCGCAAGCTGTTCGATTCCCTGGCCGTGGATGACGCGCAAACCTGCGAAACCATCGCCGAGGTCTTCAGCCAATGCGGCGAGTTGCTCGACCCGCACACCGCCATCGGCGTCAAGGCCGCCCGTGAGTGCCGTCGCAGCCTGGACATCCCGATGGTGGTCCTGGGGACGGCCCATCCGGTCAAGTTCCCGGAAGCCGTGGAGCAAGCGGGTGTAGGAAAAGCGCTGGAACTGCCTGCACATCTTTCTGATTTGTTTGAGAGAGATGAGCGTTGCACCGTGTTGCCCAACGACCTGGCTGCCGTGCAGGCCTTTGTCAGTCAGCATGGCAACCGCGGAAAGCCACTCTGACCGCCTGAACCTGTCACATTTTGAAGCCCGTCTCCTGACGGGCTTTCTTGTTTCTGCATGCCAAACTGATCGGGTTTTCGGCCCTGGGAGGGACGAGCGAGTCATCTCGAAGGAAAGTGCAGATGTTGTTTTTTATCAAATCCGAACCCTTGCGCAGTTGGGTGGCAGGCCTGGCGTTGATGTACTGGGCGCCGTGGGGCGGGGCGACGCCGTTGGCCACCGTCCAGGCGCCACCGCTCAACCCTGGCGAACGGCTGGTACTGGACGCCCGGGAATTGAAGTGGATCAGGGAAAACCCGCGGGTCGTGGTGGCCTCGATGCAGTTTCCGCTGTACCTGTTCAAGAATGAGCTGGGGCAGTGGGACGGCTTGAACCACGACATTCTCCAGCGCATTGCGCTGATGACCGGCCTTGAGTTCGTGCACCGGGAGTCATTTTCCCCTGGCCAGTTATTGACCATGCTGGAGAATGGCGAGGCGGACATGACCGCCAATCTGGCGATGAATGACGAACGCCGGGACTTCCTCCATTTCAGCCATGCATTTGGCGGCTTCGGCTGGGTATTGGTCGGCCGGGCCGGGGAGACGGTGCTCCATTCGCTGGAGCAGCTCAAGGGCAAGGTCCTGGCGTTGCCCGCCCGGCATGCCCTGGAGGCGGAGATCCGGCGCGACTACCCGACCATCGAGTTGCGCACGGTCAAGACGTATGGGGAGGCGCGGGCGTTGGTGGAAAGCCGGGAGGCCTTCGCCACCATCGAGAACGAAACCAGCGTGCACCTCTACCCGGCGGGGCAGTTGCAGGTCGGCGCCAGCCTTGAGGGGCGCTGGGAACCGGACTACCTGGCGGTGCGCCAGGACCTCACCCCCTTGCTGGGGATCCTGAACAAGGCGCTGGAAGGGTTTCCGGCCGAGGACATGCGCGCACTGCGTGCCAAGTGGCTGGCGGGCACGCTCCCCAGCCCTGCGCCTTCGCTGTGGCAGCGCGTGTCGACGTGGGGGTACTGGTGCGTGATCACGGTCGCGCTGTTCGGCCTGTTGTCCGTGCTGTGGAACCGTCGGCTGCAGATCCAGGTCGATCAGCGCCTCAAGGCCGAGGCCGTGCTCAAGGACCAGTTGATGTTGCAGCGGGCCTTGATGGACGCGATTCCCGATCCGATCTTCATCCGCGACCTGGAAGGGCGCCTGATCATGTGCAACAAAAGTTACGAAGACCTGTTGGCGACGCGTTTCGAAAAGCTGCGGGGCACGCGATTGACGGATTCCAGCGTTTTCCCCCCGGCCACCGCCGAACAGCTGCATGACGAAATGATGGAGCAGTTGCGCACCGGACAATCCCGATTTGCCGACCGGCAACTGCTGTTCAACGGCGGTTTGCGCAATATCTACCATTGGTCGGTGCCGTTCTACGGGGCCGATGGGCAGTTGCGCGGGCTGCTGGGCGGCTGGAAGGACGCAGGGCGCCGTTGGTGTCGTTCCGGTGGCTTGTTGGCCTGATCCCGCAGCGTTCGCGGTGCGCCGGCCTGTTGTTTGCCTGTCACATTGCACGCGCATGCTCGGTTGAACGAGGCCCAGGTGTGCCGCCTCGCTGCGCTGGCGAACTTTCTGTTGCGGCCCACGGTCATTTACTGGGTACACGCAGTTGTTTTCGGACTATTGAAGGGTGAGCGAATGGAAAGTATCAGCCTATTGCTGGGTGAGGCTTTGAGCCCGTATCAGGTCTCGCTGACTCCCTCTGGCGCCAAGGGCGAATGCCTGGTGACGCTGAAGAATGCCTCCGGGGCCATTATGGTCGAACGAGTGTTCAACCAAGCCCAATTGACCGACAAGCGTCAGCTGACGGACGTGGTCGACGGCCTGCACCGCGATGTACTGATTGCCGAGGGGCGCCTGGAGCCCTGTGTGATAGCGGCGCTGCGTAACCTGGCGGGCGACAAGGTCATGGTTGCCCCGAATTGACCCGAGTTCGTGGGAACCTTCCTACGCTTTGGTGAGTCAGACCTTTTACCAACAAGAGCGAGCATTGTGCTCCGGTGCTCGTCGCTTGTTGTACTAACCATGAATGGTTACGTTTAACCCCGAGTTGTCTCCCCACTGCTCGGGGTTTCTTTTTGCCTGGCGTTTGTGTTTTAGCGCGCAACCTTTGTGGGAGCAAGCTTGCTCCCACAACTTGATCTTCAGTGACGGCCCGCTGTGGTGTGTCAAATAGCGCCGTCGGTGCGCAGCTTGGCGATCTGCTGTGCATCGTAGCCAAGCTCGCCGAGCACTTGTGCGTTGTGTTCCCCCAACGTCGGCCCGACCCAGTCGCAAGTGCCCGGCGTGTCCGACAGTTTCGGGACGATACCGGGCATCTTGAACCCCTTGCCGTCTGGCAACTTGGCCTGCAGGAACATTTCCCGGGCGAGGAATTGCGGGTCGTTGAACATGTCCTCGGCGCTGAATATCCGGCTGGCCGGCACGCCGGCCTGGTTCAACTGTTCGATGACGACATCGAGGGGCAGTGAATTGACCCAGCGGTCGATGACGCCATACAACTCGTCACGGCGGGCGTCACGGCCATCGTTGCTGGCCAGTTGCGGGTCATTGGCCAGGTCGTCGCGACCGATGAGCTGCATGAAGCGCTTGAAGATCGCGTCACCGTTGGCGCCGATCTGCACGTGCTTGCCGTCGGCGCTGGTGTGGATCGACGACGGTGTGATGCCGGGCATGATATTGCCGGTGCGCTCACGGATGAAACCGAACACGTCGAACTCCGGCACCATGCTTTCCATCATGGCGAAGATCGCCTCGTACAACGCCACGTCCACCACCTGGCCGGTGCCGCCGTTGACTTCGCGGTGGCGCAGGGCCATGAGCGCGCCGATCACGCCCCAGAGTGCGGCGATGGAGTCGCCGATGGAAATCCCGGTGCGCACGGGCGGACGGTCTTCGAAGCCGGTGATGTAGCGCAGGCCTCCCATGGATTCACCCACCGCGCCAAACCCTGGCTGGTCTTTCATCGGCCCGGTCTGGCCGAAACCCGACAGCCGCACCATCACCAGCCTGGGGTTGAGCGCGTGCAGGACGTCCCAGCCCAGGCCGAGTTTTTCCAGCACGCCGGGCCGGAAGTTCTCGATCAGGATGTCGGCTTCGCCGATCAGTTTTTTCAGGATCTGCAGGCCTTCGGGGTGTTTCAGGTTCAGGGTCAGGGATTGCTTGTTGCGCGCCTGGACGAACCACCACAGGGACGTGCCTTCATACAGCTTGCGCCACTTGCGCAGCGGATCGCCGCCATCCGGCGATTCGACCTTGATCACCTCGGCGCCGAATTCACCGCAGATTCGCGAAGCGAAGGGCCCGGCGATCAGGGTGCCCAGTTCGATGACTTTGACGCCGGCAAGGGGTTTGGCAGTGAGCGACATGGCGGATCCTGTAGGACAAGGCAGAACGAATAGAGCGTTTTATCATAGGCCAGGGTCAGTCGCCGCAGGTTGATGGTCGGCAATTCGTGGATTGCCCGCGTCATCGGTTAGACTTGCCGCCTTTCCCCGTATCAAGAAGCCCTGTTCATGGCCCAGCCGTCCACGACCTACAAGTTTGAACTGAACCTCACCGACCTCGACCGTAATGTCTACGAGAACGTGAAGCAGACCATCGCCCGCCACCCTTCGGAGACCGAGGAACGCATGACCGTGCGTCTGCTGGCCTACGCGCTCTGGTACAACGAGCTGCTGTCTTTTGGACGTGGTCTGTCGGATGTCGATGAGCCAGCGTTGTGGGAAAAAAGCCTGGATGACCGTGTGCTGCACTGGATCGAAGTCGGTCAGCCCGATGCCGATCGCCTGACCTGGTGCTCGCGCCGCACCGAGCGCACCAGCCTGCTGGCCTACGGCAGCTTGCGCGTCTGGGAAGGCAAGGTGATTCCGGCGATCAAGAACCTGAAGAACGTCAACATCGCCGCGGTGCCCCAAGAAGTGCTCGAAACCCTGGCCCAGGACATGCCCCGGGTGATCAAGTGGGACGTGATGATCAGCGAGGGCACGGTGTTCGTGACCGATGACCGCGGTCAGCATGAAGTCCAGTTGCAATGGTTGCTGGGCGAGCGTGGTTGAGCCACCACGGCATCAAGCTCCCTCGCCACAAGTCATCAAAATTCCACAGCTTTATAGAGAAATGTCCGTCACCCCATGCGCATAGAACCCCGCCAGCTACCCGACACCCTGCCGTTTCTGGGGGACCTGCCGCCCTTGTTGACTCGCTTGTACGCCGCCCGTGGCGTACAGTCCGAGGCCGAGCTGGACAAGAGCCTGGCGCGCCTGATTCCGTTCCAGCAGCTCAAGGGCATCGACGCGGCGGTTGACCTGTTGGTGGTGGCGCTGGAGCAGCGCCAGCGGATCCTGATCGTCGGCGACTTCGACGCCGATGGCGCGACCGCCAGCACCGTCGGCATGCTGGGGCTGCGCCTGCTCGGTGCGGCCCATGTCGACTACCTGGTGCCCAACCGCTTCGAGTACGGCTATGGCCTGACCCCGGAAATCGTCGAAGTCGCGCTGGCTCGCGAGCCGCAGTTGCTGATCACCGTCGACAACGGGATTTCCAGCGTGGAAGGCGTGGCGGCGGCGAAGGCCGCGGGCCTCAAGGTGCTGGTCACCGACCACCACTTGCCGGGCCTCGAACTGCCGGCGGCCGATGCCATCGTCAACCCGAACCAGCCTGGCTGTGAGTTTCCGAGCAAGGCGCTGGCCGGGGTCGGGGTGATCTTCTACGTGCTGATGGCGCTGCGGGCCCGCCTGCGCAGCCTGGGGTGGTACGCCAGCACGCCGCAACCGAACATTGGCGAGTTGCTCGACCTGGTGGCCCTGGGCAGCGTCGCCGACGTGGTGCCCCTGGACGCCAACAACCGCATCCTGGTGCACCAGGGGCTGGAGCGGATTCGTGCCGGGCGCGCCCGTCCGGGCATCAAGGCGATTCTGGAAGTGGCCAAGCGCGACCCTTCGCGCATCACCTCCACGGACCTCGGGTTTATCCTTGGGCCGCGCCTGAATGCGGCGGGGCGCCTGGATGACATGAGCCTGGGCATTGAATGCCTGCTCACCGACGACCCGGCCCTGGCGCGGGAGATGGCCGCGCAACTGGATGGCATGAACCAGGACCGCAAATCCATCGAGCAAGGTATGCAGCGCGAAGCCCTGGCCCAGCTCAAGGAGTTGCCGGTGGAGTCGATGCCGTTCGGCTTGTGCCTGTTCGACCCGCAGTGGCACCAAGGGGTGATCGGGATTCTCGCCTCGCGGATGAAAGAGCGCTATTTCCGACCGACCATCGCCTTTGCCGACGCCGGTGACGGCTTGCTCAAGGGCTCGGGACGCTCGGTGCCGGGGTTCCACATTCGCGATGCGCTGAGCGTGGTGGCGGCGCAGCATCCGACCCTGATCAGCAAGTACGGCGGCCACGCCATGGCGGCGGGGCTGACGTTGCCGGAAGCGAATTTCCCGTTGTTTGCCGAGGCGTTCGACGCCGAAGTGCGCAGGCAACTGCGCGACGAAGACCTGACCGGGCGGCTGTTGTCGGACGGCACGTTGGCGGTCGAGGAGTTCCACCTGGAACTGGCCCGGGCGCTGCGTCATGCCGGGCCCTGGGGCCAGCATTTTCCCGAGCCGATGTTCCACGGCGTGTTTCAGTTGGTGGAACAGCGGGTGGTGGGCGAACGGCACTTGAAGGTGGTCCTCAAGAGCGAGTGCGGCTCGGTGAAGCTTGATGGCATCGCCTTTGGCATCGACCGCGAGATCTGGCCCAACCCTACCGTGCGCTGGGTGGAACTGGCCTATAAGCTCGACCTCAACGAGTTCCGCGGCCAGGAAACTGTGCAGTTGATGATTGCCCATATCGAGCCGCGGTAAACACACAGATTCCCAAGGCGATGATCTCCCTGTGGCGAGGGGATTTATCCCCGCTGGGCTGCACAGCAGCCGCAAATTGGCTGACGAGGTATGCCAGGTACACCTCGATGCCAGGTTTTGGGGCTGCTGCGCAGCCCAGCGGGGATAAATCCCCTCGCCACAGTAGCTTGTTTTAGATTCTGAACCCTGCCTTATCCCACGTTGTCGACTAGGCTCTAAGCACTGCTTGATAGCCCTTGTGACGTCTTGTCGATTTTCGTTGCCCGCGGGGGCGGGTGTTGCGCTTTTGTCACTCGTCGACTGTTCAAACAGAACCCTGGAGCCTGCCCACTGATTCGAGAGGTGCCCCATGAGTCTGCTGCTGGAACCCTATACCCTTCGTCAATTGACCCTGCCCAATCGCATCGCGGTCTCACCGATGTGCCAATATTCGAGCGTCGATGGCCTGGCCAACGACTGGCATTTGGTCCACCTGGGCAGCCGCGCCGTTGGTGGCGCCGGCCTGGTGTTCACCGAAGCCACCGCCGTCACGGCTGACGGCCGTATCACCGCCCAGGACCTGGGGCTGTGGAACGATGAACAGATCGAACCGCTGCAACGCATTACCCGTTTCATCACCGCCCAGGGGGCCGTGCCGGGTATCCAGTTGGCCCACGCCGGACGCAAGGCCAGTACCTGGCGCCCCTGGCTGGGCAACCACGGCAGCGTGAAGCCGGCGGATGGCGGCTGGGTGCCGGTCGGTCCGTCACCGATCGCCTTCGACCCGCAACACACCCAGCCGGTCCAGTTGGACGAGGGGCAGATCGCCGGCCTGATCCAGGCGTTCGTCGATTCGGCCAAGCGCGCCCTCACCGCCGGGTTCAAGGTGGTCGAGGTCCACGCCGCCCACGGTTACCTGCTGCATCAATTCCTGTCGCCCTTGAGCAATCAGCGCCGCGATCAATATGGCGGTTCGTTCGAAAACCGTATCCGCCTGGTGCTGCAAGTCACCGAAGCGGTCCGGGCGGTCTGGCCTGAAGAGCTGCCGGTGTTCGTGCGCGTTTCCGCCACCGACTGGGTCGAGGACGGCTGGAACCCGGATGAAACCGTGGAGCTGGCACGGCGCCTCAGGGCGTTGGGGGTGGACCTGATCGACGTGTCCTCGGGTGGCACCGCCGCCAACGCCGAGATCCCCACCGGCCCTGGCTACCAGACCCGCTTTGCCGAACGGGTGCGCAAGGAATCGGAAATCGCCACCGGTACGGTGGGCATGATCACCGAACCGGCCCAGGCCGAACACATCCTGCGGACCTGCCAGGCAGACATCATCTTCCTGGCCCGCGAATTGTTGCGTGATCCGTACTGGGCCTTGCACGCCGACGATGACCTGGGCGGGCGCAAGGCCGTGTGGCCGGCGCAGTACCAGCGGGCGACGCATCGGGACCAGCCGATCCATGAATCGGATTTGCGCGATTGAGTGTTTGGTAAAACAAAAAAGCCCTGGTCGTCATTGGCCGGGGCTTTTTGCTTATCTGAAATCGTGAGTGTTGGTACTGCCGTCTTCGCGAGCAAGCTCGCTCCCACAGTGGATTCGTGTTGTTCACACGTAATCTATGGGAGCGGGCTTGCTCGCGAAGGCGTCATCCCTGACGCAGCAGGGCTCAGGGATACTTGCGCTTGTCCGGCGCTGGCGGGAAGTACTGGTACAGCCAGGTCTCGCTCAAGGTCCGGTCCTTGGTGCGGATGAACAGGCGCATCTGCACCGGGTCGACGCGGTCGTCGGTCGGGTACCAGTCGAAGGTGATGCGGTAGCCCTTGATCGCGTCCAGCACCAGTACGTTGAAATCCTTCACCTCGCCATGGGAGCAGGTCACCACCGGTTCGATGCCAGTGCCCGGTGGCAACTGGTCGAGACCGCCGCCGCTGAAGTCCACGGCGAAGCGGCGGGCCCAGACGGTCGGGTAGTGTTCGCCCGGCGCCCAGCCTTCGATGAAGCCGCCCATGCCCGAACGGGTTGCATCGACATGGGCCAGGTCCGTGCTGACCGGGGGCAGGGCGCTCCAGTAGAGTTTGTAGCCGTAGTTCAACGAGTCGCCGGCGGCCACCGGTTTCTTCGGTGTCCAGAACGCGACGATGTTATCCAGAGTTTCGCCGGTCGTAGGAATTTCCAGCAGGTCGACCGAGCCCTCGCCCCAGGCCGTCGTCGGCTCGACCCACAGGCTCGGGCGCTTGCTGTACCAGTCCACGGTGTCCTGGTAGCTGGCGAAGTCATGGTCGGTCTGTACCAGGCCGAAACCTTTCGGATTGTTGTCGGCAAAGGCGTTGAATTGCAGGGTGGCGGGGTTGTTCAACGGACGGCAGACCCACTCGCCGTTGCCGCGCCACATGGCCAGCCGGTCGGAGTCATGGATTTGCGGATGGATGGTGTCGCACATGCGCCGCTCGACGGTGCCGCAACTGAACATGCTGGTCATCGGCGCGATACCCAGTTGTTCGATGGCGGTGCGGGCGTTGATGTGCGCATCGATTTCCATCACCACACGGGTCGGTTGGCAATCGATGTCGAACCGATAGGCACCGGTGGCGCTGGGGGAGTCGAGCAAGGCGTAGACCACGAAGCGGGTGCTGTTCTTGTCCGGGGTTTCGAACCAGAACTTGGTGAAGTCCGGGAATTCCTCGCGTTTCTTGGCGTAGGTGTCGATGGCCAGGCCGCGAGCCGACAGCCCGTACTGGCCGCTGGCATCGACGGCGCGGAAGTAGCTGGCCCCCAGGAACGACACGATGTCGTGGCGGGCCAGCTCTGGCGCCTTGAACACGCGAAAGCCGGCGAAGCCCAGGTCACCCGTCAGTTGCGAGGTGTTGACCGTGGTTTTCTCGTAGTTGAACAGCTCTGGGCGGAAGTGCACCTCACGGGCCATGCGGGTCTTCGGGTCGAGGCTGTACATGCGCACTGGCTGCTTGAAGCCCATGCCGACGTGGAAGAACTGCGCGTCCAGTTGCCGACCTTCCAGCTCATTCCACAGGGAGTGATTGGCGTCGTACTGAATGGCGTTGAATTGCAAGGGCGACATCTGCGCCAGGGTCGGCGGCAAGACTTGCTTGGTGTCGACGTAGCGGCTGGCGGCCAGTTTGCGGGCCTGGTCTTTCAGTGAATCGAAATCGAAGGGACGGGCTTCGCCGTCGGCGGTCTGATCAGCAGCCCAGGCGCGCGCGGCCATGAGCCCTGAGGCTGACAGCCCGGTGTAGGCGGCAAAGGCCATGGAGGCCTTGAGCAGGTTCCTGCGGTGCATAAATACAACCTTTCTCGAAACAATCCCGTGCCCATCCTGGCAACAGAAGACTGATGAAGGAGTTCGGACATGCCTTTGGCCAAACGCGACGAACGTTAGAACAGATGCCTGAGAGCTGGATCGGTTCACCGAGGCGCAAAATCATAGGGGATGAGCGGGTGCCGGGAGAACGGAAAGCGGGGCTAAGTCAAAATTTCTTACAGTTATTTCTTTTTTTATAAGGATTGCGGCATTTTTTGACTAATTACTCTAAAACTCCCTTCTCCCGGTTGGAAACCTCCCTATTCTCTAGCGTGACAGGCGATCCACGCCGGGATCCACACGCGCTATCAGTTACATTCGACGTACAGAAGGACATACGCTCATGACGAAAATACAGGGCATCGCTGAAATACTGGGGATCTTTCCAAACCTGACTCATGGGCGCAGGTCGCGGCGCTTGAGCCTGGAAGAACTGAAACTGGTGGAGCGCTATCGGGAACTGTCGGAAAGCGACCGGATCGCCATGCGCTACCTGGTGGATGCAATGAGGAGTGTTTCGAGGTTCTAAGGGCAGGATCGGCGGCCGGAGTGGGCGGGCATCACCGATGTCATTCCGGCGACCAGTCCTGTGGACGCTCGTTGCGTTGGTGCAATATCCGCAGAATCTGCACTTGTGCATGCACCATACGGTAGGGGATAACGAACGGGTAGCGTGTCAGCACCAGCTCTCGGATATCGGGTGCGATCGAGGGGCGGCCCGAACCCGGAAAACGCTGCAGGCGTTGCAAGGTTTCCAGGATCGTGATGATGGCAGCAGCTGCACCGTTCTTGCCGAGGGCAGCTTGGTAGTGTTCGTGAATCGAGTCGAGGTCACTCTGTGCTTTGTCGGTCAGTACGATGCTCGGCACGCTTTGCCCACTTAGCCTTCACGGCGTCCAGGTCGGTCAGGTTTCCAGCGTCGGCGTCTGCCACGCCTTCGCTGATGGCTTGCAGATGCCAGGATTCGGCCTCCACATATCGGACCAGTGCACGCTTGAGGTGGTATTGACGATCGCGGTCGGTGGCGATGGCCAACAAATCCAGCTGTTGGGCCAGACCTTCTTCCACGCGAAAGGATAAAACGGGCGAGGCCATGGCTGATCTCCTAGGGTGTATACGTTGTAGACACCCTAGGTTCTGCCAGGATTTCCGTCAACCGGCGAACGTGCATCGATCGACGAAAACCTTAGCAGGACCTCGACCCGGCAACCGTGGGCATGTGTTGCCAACGTTGTCTTGACTCAGTGCTTGAACATCACATGGCGCACCACCGTGTAATCCTCCAGCCCATACATGGACATGTCCTTGCCGTAGCCGGAGCGTTTCTGACCGCCATGGGGCATTTCGCTGACGAGCATGAAGTGGGTGTTGACCCAGGTGCAGCCGTATTGCAGGCGTGCCGCCAGGCGATGGGCGCGACCGACGTCGGCGGTCCATACCGAGGACGCCAGGCCGTAGTCCGAATCGTTGGCCCAGGCCAGCACTTGCGCTTCATCGAGGAACGGTGTGACGGAAACCACCGGCCCGAAGACTTCCCGGCGGACGATTTCGTCATCCTGCTGGGCATCGGCCAGCACGGTCGGCTCGAAGAAGAACCCGTTGCCCTCCACGGCCTTGCCGCCGGTGACCAGGCGAATATGCGCCTGGGCGATGGCGCGCTCGACGAACCCGGCCACGCGGTCGCGATGCTGGGCGGTGATCAGCGGGCCCATCTCGGTGTCGGCGGCGGTTTGCAGGCCGTACTTGATGCTGCTGACCGCCGCGCCGAGTTTTTCGACAAAAGTGTCATAGATGCCTTGCTGGGCATAGATACGGCAGGCGGCGGTGCAATCCTGGCCGGCGTTGTAGAAGCCGAAGGTGCGGATGCCTTCCACCGCGGCGTCGATGTCGGCGTCGTCGAAGATGATCACCGGGGCCTTGCCGCCCAGTTCCATGTGCGTGCGCTTGACGCTGTCGGCGGTGCTGGAAATGATGTTCGAGCCGGTGGCAATGGAGCCGGTCAACGAGACCATGCGCACTTTTGGGTGGGTCACCAGGGGCTGGCCAACGGTCGGCCCGCGACCGAACACCACGTTGAACACGCCGGCCGGGAAGATCTCTGACGCCAGTTGCGCCAGGCGCAACGCCGTCAGCGGGGTCTGTTCCGATGGCTTGAGCACCACGGTATTGCCGGCGGCCAGGGCCGGGGCGATTTTCCAGGCGACCATCATCAGCGGGTAGTTCCACGGTGCGATGGAGGCGACGACGCCCACCGGGTCGCGACGGATCATCGAGGTGTGCCCCGGCAGGTACTCGCCGCCGGCCGAACCGTTCATGCAGCGGCTGGCGCCGGCAAAGAAGCGGAACACGTCGGCGATCGCCGGGATCTCATCGTTCAGCGCGGCGCTCAGGGGCTTGCCGCAATTGTCCGACTCCAGCTTTGCCAGTTCCTCGCCGTGGGCCTCGATGGCGTCGGCCAGCCGAAGCAGCAGCAAGGAGCGGTCCTTGGGGGCCACCTGGGACCAGCTGTCGAACGCACTGTCGGCGGCGCGCACGGCGGCGTCCACCTGGGCTTCGCTGGCCTCGTTGATTTCCACCAGCACCCGGCCCAGCGCAGGGTTGAACACGGCTTGACCAGGCCCTTCGCCGTCCACCAGGTGGCCGTTGATCAGTAGTTTGGTTTGCATCTCCCTGTCCTCCTCTCGCTGTTTTGTTTTTTGTGGCAGAGAGCCGCTCGCTCCCTCACTGGATAGTCGTCAGTGGCTGATTCATTTTCCCCCGCTGCCCGCCACGCTTTCGCCTCCTCGGGTCAGGTAATAGGCCCCCAGTATCGGCAGCATGGTCACCAGCATCACCAGCATCGCTACCACGTTGGTCACCGGCACGTCGCGGGGCCGGCTGAGTTGATTGAGCAGCCACAGCGGCAGGGTGCGTTCGTGGCCGGCGGTGAAGGTGGTGACGATAATTTCGTCGAACGACAGCGCAAACGCCAGCATCCCGCCGGCCAGCAACGCCGAGCCCAGGTTGGGCAGGATGATGTAGCGGAACGTCTGCCAGCCGTCGGCCCCCAGGTCCATCGACGCCTCGATCAGGCTGTGGGCCGTGCGGCGCAGGCGCGCGATGACATTGTTATAGACGATCACTACGCAAAAGGTTGCATGGCCGACGACGATGGTGAACATCCCCGGCTCGATCCCCAGGCTCTTGAACGTCGCCAGCAACGCGATGCCGGTGATGATCCCCGGCAGGGCGATCGGCAGGATCAGCATCAATGAAATGGCCTGCTTGCCGAAGAATTCACGCCGGTAAAGCGCCGCCGAGGCCAACGTGCCAAGCACCATGGCGATCAGCGTGGCGATGGCCGCGACCTGCAGCGACAACTTGATCGCTTCCAGCACGTCGGGGCGTGCGAAGGCGACGCTGAACCACTTCAGGGTCAGGCCCTTGGGCGGAAAGCTGAACGCCGCGTCCTCGGTGTTGAACGCGTAGAGGACGATGATCAGGATCGGAAAGTGCAGGAATACCAGCCCGCCCCATGCCGCAAGACGCAGCCCCCAGGACGCTCGGGACAAGGAGTCAGAGTGCATCGAAAGCCCCCAGGCGCTTGACGATGGACAGGTACACGGCGATCAGCACGATCGGCACCAGCGTGAAGGCGGCCGCCATGGGCATGTTGCCGATGGCCCCTTGCTGGGCGTAGACCATGCTGCCGACGAAGTAGCCCGGCGGCCCCACCAGTTGGGGCACGATGAAATCCCCCAGGGTGAGTGAAAAGGTGAAGATCGAGCCGGCGGCGATGCCTGGGATCGACAGCGGCACAATCACCTGCATGAACGTCTGGCGCGGTTTGGCGCCCAGGTCTGCCGAGGCTTGCAGCAGCGACGGCGGCAGGCGTTCGAGGGAGGCCTGGATCGGCAGGATCATGAAGGGCAGCCAGATGTAGACAAACACCAGGAAGCGCCCCAGGTGCGAGGTGGAGAGCGTGCTGCCCCCGACGCCGGGGACGCCAAGCACGAACTGCAGCAACGGCCCCAGGCCCAGTTGCTGGATGAACCACTGCGCCACGCCGCCCTTGGCCAGCAGGAGCGTCCAGGCATAGGCCTTGACGATGTAGCTGGCCCACATCGGCAGCATCACCGCGATGTAGAAAAACGCCTTGGTCTTGCCTCGGGTGTAGCGCGCCATGTAGTAGGCAATCGGGAACGCGACGATCGCGCTGGCGATGGACACGACGATGGCCATGCTCACGGTGCGCAGGATGATGTCGACATTCGAGGGTTGGAACAGGGCGACGAAGTTCGCCAGGGTCAGGTCCGGCGTGACGGCCATGGTGAAGTCGTCGAAGGTGTAGAACCCCTGCCACAACAGGGTCAGCAGCGAACCCAGGTAGACCGCGCCGAACCAGATCAGCGGCGGCACCAGTAACATCGACAGGTAGAGGTTGGGGCGTCGGTACAACAGGTTGGAGAACCGTCGCAGCGAGCCCGATGCGGTGGCGGAGCGCAAGGCCGGTGTGTTCATGTCACGCCTCGCCCGGGACGCTGTCGTGCAGGGGGATCATCGCCTCGCGGGCCCAGCGCACGGCCAGGTGCTGGCCGGCCTGGTGGCGGGTCCCCGGGTCGTCCCATTGGGTGTTGGCCTGGCTGAGGTTCAGGACCTGGCCGTTGGCAAGCTTCAACTCGTAGCGCGTGGCGCTGCCCTGGTACTGGATGTCGTGGAGCAGGCCGTGGACTTCGATCTCATGCGCGGCCAGCGGGCCGTCGGCAAACCGCAGGTGTTCGGGGCGGATCGAGAAGGGCTGTGGATAACCGCTCAGGGTTTGCGCCAGCTCGCCACGGATCACGTTGGAGGTGCCGACGAACTCGGCGACGAAGGTGGTCGCCGGCTTCATGTACAAATTGCGCGGGGTGTCGACCTGTTCGATGCGCCCCTTGTTGAACACCGCCACGCGGTCGGACATCGACAGCGCTTCGGTCTGGTCATGGGTGACGAAGATGAACGTGATGCCCAACTGGCGTTGCAGTTTTTTCAGCTCGCCCTGCATCTGTTCCCGCAGCTTCAGGTCCAGAGCCCCCAGGGGCTCGTCCAGCAGCAGCACCCGCGGGCGATTGACCAGCGCGCGGGCCAGGGCCACGCGTTGGCGCTGGCCGCCGGAGAGCTGGGCCGGCTTGCGCTCGCCGTAGCCGCCCAGGGCGACCATCTCCAGGGCGTCTTCGGCGCGCTTGATGCGCTCGGCCTTGGCCACGCCCTTGACCTTCAAGCCGTAGGCCACGTTGTCGCGCACGTTCATGTGCGGGAAGAGGGCGTAGTCCTGGAACACCGTGTTGACGTCCCGCTGGTAGGGCGCCAGTCCCGTGGCTTCCTCGCCGTGGATGCGGATCGAGCCTTCACTGGGCTGCTCGAACCCGGCGATCAGGCGCAGGCAGGTGGTCTTGCCCGAACCGGAGGGGCCCAGCATGGAAAAGAACTCGCCGTCCTGGATATCGATTGAAACCCGGTCAACGGCTTTCACATCGCCGAACTGACGGGATACCTGGGTGAATTGGACTGCAAGCGTCATGGTGCGGGGCTCCAAAAAGCGGGGCGGGTATGAACCTTCAATGATTGGCACGCGACCCCGTGGCGAGGGAGCTTGCTCCCGCTGGGTGGCGCAGCCGCCCTAAAACCAGGCGATGCGGTGTGTCAGCTAATACCGCGTCGCTCGGTTTTGGGCGCGCTTCGCACGCCAGCGGGAGCAAGCTCCCTCGCCACAGGGGCTGCTCCCATTTATGTGCCGGGCCTTACCGCCCACCCATGATCGCAATGTAGTCCTGGGTCCAGCGGCTGTAGGGCACGTACTTGCCCCCCTCGGCCTGCGGGGTTTTCCAGAAGGCGATCTTGTCGAACTGATCGAAGCCGTTGGTCTTGCAGCCTTCGGCGCCGAGCAGTTCGCTGCCTTTGCACGCCGCCGGCACCGCCGGCAGGGATCCGAACCAGGCGGCCACGTCACCCTGGACTTTCGGTTGCAGCGACCAGTCCATCCATTTGTAGGCGCAGTTGGGGTGCTTGGCATCGGCGTGGAGCATCGTGGTATCGGCCCAACCGGTGGCGCCTTCTTTCGGGACGGTCGAGGCGATCGGCTGTTTCTCGTTCATCAGGCCGTTGACCTGGTACGGCCAGGCCCCGGACGCCACGACACCCTCGTTCTTGAAGTCACTCATCTGCACGGTGGTGTCGTGCCAGTAGCGGTGGATCAACGGTTGCTGCGCTCGCAGCAATTGCAGCACGGCCTTGTATTGCGCCTCGTCGAGCTGATAAGGGTCCTTGATGCCCAGCTCAGGCTTGGCGGTCTTGAGGTAGAGCGCTGCGTCGGCGATGTAGATCGGACCGTCGTAGGCTTGCACGCGCCCCTTGTTCGGTTTGCCGTCGGGCAGGTCCTGGGCGTTGAACAGCACGCCCCAGCTGGTCGGCGCCTGCTTGAACACCTCGGTGTTGTACATCAGTACGTTCGGGCCCCACTGGTACGGTGTGCCGTAGGTCTGCTGGTTGACCACGTACCACGGCGCATCCTTGAGGCGTGGGTCGAGGTTCTGCCAGTTGGGGATCAGCGCCGTGTTGATCGGCTGCACCCGCTTGCCGGCAATCAAGCGCAGCGAGGCATCGCCCGAGGCGGTGACCAGGTCGTAGCCACCCTTGGTCATCAGGCTGACCATTTCGTCGGAGGTCGCCGCGGTCTTCACGTTCACCTTGCAACCGGTTTCCTGCTCGAAACCGCTCACCCAATCGTAGGCCTTGTCGCTTTCGCCGCGTTCGATGTAGCCCGGCCAGGCCACGATATCCAGCTGGCCTTCGCCAGCGCCAATCGCCTTGGGCAGCTCGGCGGCCTGGAGGCTGACACCGGTCAGCAGCGCCGTGGTCATTGCGCTGAGCAATACGGTCTTGTGCGCGTACATGGGAATCCCTCTTGCTTTAATTGTGGTCGGGGCAGTGTCGGAACGGGGCGATACGCCATGGATGGCTAGCTATTAGCGTAGTCAGGCAACATCTGGAAGCAAACTTGCCGCTGTACAAGGGCACTTTCGATCTAGGCTGGTGGCCTTAATGATCCGGTTAACCCGAATGCGTGGAGGTGGTAAATGAACACCCGTGGATTGCTCGATCAACTCCTCAAGTCTGGCCAGGAGATGTTGCAGAACAAGGCCGGCGGCTCACAAGACAAGGCGTCCGGTGGCTTGGGCGGCTTGCTCGGGGGCTCCGGCAACCTGGGCGCAATGCTCTCCGGCAAGGGGGCCCTGGCCGCCGGGGCCATGGGGCTGCTGCTGGGAAACAAGAAAGCCCGCCAGTTCGGCGGCAAGGCCTTGGCCTATGGCGGCTTGGCCGCGCTGGGCGTGATCGCCTACAAGGCCTATGGCAACTGGCAGGCCCAGCAGGGCCGCGCCCCGCAAACCGAACCGCAGACCCTGGACCGCGTGCCCCCGGCGCAGGTCGAACAGCACAGCCAGGCGATCCTCAAGGCCCTGGTGGCGGCCGCCAAGGCCGACGGCCATGTGGATGAGCGTGAGCGCGAGCTGATCGAAGGCGAGTTCACCAAGCTCGACAACGACCAGGAACTGCAACACTGGCTGCACGCCGAACTCAACAAGCCCCTGGACCCCACCGATGTCGCCCGCGCCGCCGGCACCCCGGAAATCGCCGCGGAAATGTACGTCGCCAGTGTGATGCTGGTGGACGAGGAAAACTTCATGGAGAAGTCCTACCTCGACGAACTGGCCCGCCAGCTCAAGCTGGAGCCGGGATTGAAGGCCGAGCTGGAGAAACAGGTGCGCCAGGCCGCCTGATCCCCCACGCAAATACCCCTTCAGAAAACACCTCCTGTGGGAGCGAGCAGGCTCGCTCCCACAGTTTTTTGCAGGGCGCGCCCATACAGCCGTTCCCCGGCCCTCAGCTATACTCCCCAGCATTTTCAAAGTGCCTGAGGTTTTACTGTGAAGAACTGGACATTGCGCCAACGCATCCTGGCGAGTTTCGCGGTGATCATCGCCATCATGCTGCTCATGGTGGTTGTCTCGTACTCGCGGTTGCTGAAGATCCAGGACAGTGAAGAACGGGTGCGTGCCGATGCGGTGCCGGGGGTGTACTACAGCTCCATGATTCGCGGTGGCTGGGTCGACAACTACGTCCTGACCCAGCAGATCGTCGGCCTTTCCGGAAACCGCGAGCTCACCGCCGAGGACAAGGCCCGCTACCAGGGCTTCGAGCAGCACCTGCGCGAAGAAATAGAGAACTATGAAAAACTGATCCAGAACCCCGCCGACCAGGCGTCTTTCGACGAGTTCGAGGCCAACCACCAGGCGTTCAACCAAGCCATGGCCAAGGTCCTGGACTTGTACCAGCGCAAGGACTACGAAGGCGCGCGGCAGATCCTGGACAAGGAGCTGACGCCGGCCTGGATCGGCGGCCGCGGGCACCTGAACCGCATCATCGAACGCAATCGCGAGCTCGCGCAAAACGCCACCCAGACCATCGGCGATGCGGTGACGGCGGCCAAGGTGGCCATGGGCCTGTCATTTCTCGTCGCGCTCATCATCGCGCTGCTGTGCGGGCTGTTGCTGATGCGCGCGATCATGGCGCCGATGAACCGCATCGTGGAGATCCTAGACGTCATGCGCAGCGGCGACCTGAGCGGACGCCTGAACCTGGCGCGCAAGGACGAATTCGGCGCGGTGGAAACCGGCTTCAACGACATGATGGCCGAACTGACATCGCTGGTGGCCCAGGCCCAGCGTTCGTCGGTGCAGGTCACCACGTCGGTGACCGAGATCGCCGCCACGTCACGGCAGCAACAGGCCACGGCCACTGAAACCGCCGCCACCACCACCGAGATCGGCGCGACGTCCCGGGAAATCGCCGCCACGTCCCGCGACCTGGTGCGCACCATGACCGAGGTTTCCACCGCTGCCGACCAGGCCTCGGTGGCCGCCGGCTCCGGCCAGCAAGGCCTGGCGCGCATGGAAGACACCATGCATTCGGTGATGGGCGCCGCCGACCTGGTGAACGCCAAGCTGGCGATCCTCAACGAGAAGGCCGGCAACATCAATCAGGTGGTGGTGACCATCGTCAAGGTGGCGGACCAGACCAACCTGTTGTCCCTCAACGCCGCCATCGAGGCCGAGAAGGCCGGTGAATACGGGCGCGGTTTTGCCGTGGTGGCCACCGAGGTGCGTCGCCTGGCCGACCAGACCGCCGTGGCGACCTACGACATCGAGCAAATGGTGCGCGAGATCCAGTCCGCCGTATCGGCCGGTGTGATGGGCATGGACAAGTTCTCCGAAGAAGTGCGCCGAGGCATGGCCGAGGTGCAGCAGGTCGGCGAGCAACTGTCGCAGATCATCCATCAGGTCCAGGCCCTGGCGCCGCGGGTGTTGATGGTCAACGAAGGCATGCAGGCCCAGGCCACGGGGGCCGAGCAGATCAACCATGCCCTGGTGCAACTAGGCGACGCCAGTAGCCAGACCGTGGAGTCCTTGCGCCAGGCCAGTTCCGCGATCGATGAACTGAGCCAGGTGGCCGTAGGGCTGCGCAGTGGCGTCTCGCGTTTCAAAGTCTGATGGGCGAATTCGAGACCCGGCATGGCACCGCGCCGACGGCCCGCCAGGCGCTGTTCCTGGTGTTTCGCATCGGCAACGAACGCTATGCGTTGCAGGCCATCGATGTGGTGGAGGTGCTGCCGCGCCTGCCCCTCAAGCCCATTGCGCAAGCGCCGGCCTGGGTGGCGGGCGTGTTTGCCTGGCGCGGTACGGTGGTGCCGGTGATCGACCTGTGCGCCCTGACATTCGGCCAGGACGCCGAGGCCCGCACCAGCACGCGCTTGGTGCTGGTCCATTACCGGCCCGACAGCGGCCAGGCGGGGCATGTGCTGGGGCTGATCCTGGAACAGGCCACCGACACCTTGCGTTGCGATCCGGCGGACTTCCAACCCTATGGCCTGGAGAACCGGCAGGCGCCGTACCTGGGCCCTGTGCGCGAAGACGCCCAGGGGTTGCTGCAATGGGTGCGGGTCAATGACCTGCTCGACGCGTCGGTTCACGCCATGTTGTTCCCCACTCCGCCGCTCAACCCGCATGATTTCGAGGCGCGGCCATGAGCAGTGACCAACGCTTTTTCGACTTCCTCAAGGCGCGCATCGGCCTCGACGTGACGTCTGTTGGCACCGCCATCATCGAGCGGGCGGTGCGCCAGCGCATCCTGGCCGTGGTAGGACGAACCGCCGATGAGTACTGGCAAACCCTGCAGCATTCGACCCAGGAACAGCAGGCGCTGATCGAAGCGGTGATCGTCCCGGAGACCTGGTTCTTTCGCTATCCGGAGTCGTTCGCGACCCTGGCCAGGCTGGCCATCAAACGCCTGGCCGAGATCAACCACCTGCGTGCGTTGCGCATCCTCAGTCTGCCGTGCTCCACCGGCGAGGAACCCTATTCCATCGCCATGGCCTTGTTCGACGCGGGCCTCAAGCCCCATCAGTTCAAGGTCGATGGCCTGGACGTCAGCCCGCTGTCGGTGGAGCGGGCCAGGGAGGCGCGCTACTACAGGAACTCCTTCCGTGGGGCGGACCTGGGTTTTCGCGAGCGGTATTTCGTCGCTGAAGATGACGGCTATCGCCTCGACGAACGGGTGCGCGAGCAGGTGCGCCTGCAAGTGGGCAACCTGCTGGATCCGGCGTTGCTGGTGAACGAGGTGCCTTATGACTTTGTGTTTTGCCGCAACCTGCTGATCTATTTCGACCAACCGATCCAGCAGCGGGTGTTCGAGGTGCTCAAGCGCCTGACCCACCAGGACGGCGTGCTGTTTATCGGCCCGGCCGAAGGCAGCCTGCTGGGACGGCTGGGCATGCGTTCAATCGGCGTGCCCCAATCGTTCGCCTTCAGCCGCCAGGGCGTCGCCGAGCCACAACCGTTGCCGGCCTTGGCGCCGACCCCGCCACCGGTGCGCCAGTCGCCACCGCGGGTTGTCCCCCCGGTGGCGAGGCCCCGGCCGTTCGCCGCAACGGTGGCGCCGGTTGCCGAGCCAGGAAACCGCGAGGCTGACGCCTTGCTGGCGCAGATCGCGGCCCTGGCCAACGGTGGCAAAAGTGCCGAGGCCCGTGCGGCGTGCGAACAGTATCTGCGCAACCACGCGCCGGTGGCCCAGGTGTTCTATTGGCTGGGGTTGCTCAGCGACATGGCCGGCGACGCACTCCAGGCCCAGGGTTTCTACCGCAAGGCGCTTTATCTTGAACCGCAGCACGCCGAGGCCCTGGTGCACCTGGCGGCGCTGCTGGCTTCCCAGGGAGACGCGGCTGGCGCGCGTCGATTGCAGGAACGCGCCGCGCGCAGTGGGCGCGCGGCAGACAGTGAGCGTAAACAATGAGCGGTCCGGCTTCTTACCACGTCATCCATGACGAGGCCCAGGCAATCGACGATTGCTGGAACCGTATCGGGATCCATGGCGACAAGTCCTGCCCGCTATTGGTCGAGCACATCCACTGCCGCAATTGCTCGGTGTATTCGGCCGCCGCTACGCGGCTGCTCGACCGCTACGCCTTGCAGCAGGATGACCGGGCGCGGGTCCAGGCGCCGGTGGACAGCGACCTTGTCACCCGCTCGTTGCTGATGTTTCGCCTGGGTGAAGAGTGGCTGGGCCTGACCACCCGCAGCCTGGTGGAGGTCGCGCCGTTGCAGCCGATCCATTCGTTGCCGCACCAGCGTTCGCGGGCCTTGCTGGGCGTGGCGAACGTGCGCGGGGCGTTGGTGGCCTGCCTGTCGCTGGCGGAGCTGTTGGACCTGGAACCCGGCGGCACCGTGGCGTCCGGCGCCCGGAGCCAGCCGCGCATGCTCATCGTCGCCGCCAAGGGCGGGGCGGTGGTGGTACCGGTGGACGAGGTGGACGGCATCCATGCCATCGACGAACGCATCCTGGCGAACGCTTCGCCGTCCGCCGGCAAGTACACCCGTGGCGTGTTGCCCTACAAGGGGCGCAGCCTGCGCTGGCTGGACGAAGAACAGTTGCTGTCCGCCGTGACCCGGAGCCTGTCATGACCCCTGACCAGATGCGCGACGCGTCGCTGCTGGAGTTGTTCAGCCTGGAGGCCGAAGCCCAGACCCACGTGCTGAGTGCCGGGCTGCTGGCCTTGGAACGTGACCCGACCCAGGCCGATCACCTGGAGTCATGCATGCGCGCCGCGCACTCGCTCAAGGGCGCGGCGCGGATCGTCGGGGTGGACGCCGGGGTCAGCGTGGCCCACGTGATGGAGGATTGCCTGGTCAGCGCCCAGGAACGGCGCCTGGTGCTGACGGCCGAGCACATCGATGCCTTGCTGCAAGGCACCGACCTGCTGACGCGCATCGCCACGCCGGGCAACGACGTGGGCGCCGCGGAGATCGAGGCCTATGTCAGCCTGATGGGGCGTTGGCTGGATCCCAGCGTCGTGCAGGACGCGTTGGTGACGCCGGCCAGGATCGAGGTGCCGGTGGCGCCGGTCCGCGTCGAGTTGCCCGAGCCGCAAGCCCCGCAGCCCGCGGAGCCAGCCACCAAGGGCAAGCGGGTCATCGAAGGTGGCGAGCGGGTCCTGCGGGTGACCGCCGAGCGCCTCAACGGCTTGCTCGACCTGTCGAGCAAGTCCCTGGTGGAAACCCAGCGCCTCAAGCCCTGGCTGGCGACCCTGCAACGGCTCAAGCGCCAACAGGGCAATGGCTTGCGTGCCCTTGAGGCGTTGAACGTGCACCTCAAGGAGCACGCCCTGAGCCTGCAAGCCCAGGAAGCCCTCGACGATGCGCGGCGCTTATTGGCCGAGACCCAGCAACTGTTGGCGCAGAAAACCGCCGAGCTGGACGAATTCGCTTGGCAGGCCGGTCAGCGGGCGCAAGTGCTGTATGACACGGCGCTGGCCTGCCGCATGCGCCCGTTCGCCGATGTGCTCTCCGGCCAGGTGCGCATGGTGCGCGACCTGGGGCGCAGCCTGGGCAAGCAAGTGCGCCTGGAAATCGAAGGCGAGAAAACCCAGGTCGACCGCGATGTGCTGGAGAAGCTCGAGGCGCCGCTGACCCACCTCTTGCGCAACGCCGTGGACCATGGCATCGAAACCCCGGAGCAACGGCAACTGGCCGGCAAGCCCGCCGAAGGCCTGATTCGCCTGCGGGCCTCTCACCAGGCCGGGTTGCTGGTCCTGGAGCTGGCCGACGACGGTGCCGGCGTGGACCTGGAGCGGGTCCGTCGCAGCATCGTCGAGCGCGGCCTGTCCCTTGAGCAGACGGCCGCCAGCCTGAGCGAAGAGGAGCTGCTGACGTTCCTGTTCCTGCCCGGTTTCAGTCTGCGCGACAAAGTCACCGAAGTGTCCGGGCGCGGTGTCGGCCTGGACGCCGTCCAGCACATGGTCCGGCAGTTGCGCGGGTCGGTGGTGCTGGAGCAGACGGCGGGCGAGGGCAGCCGTTTCCACCTCGAAGTGCCGTTGACGCTGTCGGTGGTGCGCAGCCTGGTGGTGGATGTCGGCAACGAGGCCTATGCCTTTCCCCTGGCCCACATCGAGCGGATGTGCGACCTGGCGCCGGAAGACATCGTCCAGGTCGAAGGACGCCAGCATTTCTGGTACGAAGGTCGGCACGTCGGCTTGGTGGCGGCCACCCAATTGCTCAATCGCCCGGCGACGCAGAACAACCAACAGACCCTCAAAGTGGTGGTGATCCGCGAGCGTGAGGCGATCTATGGCGTGGCGGTGGAGCGTTTCATTGGCGAGCGGACCCTGGTGGTCCTGCCCCTGGACGAACGCCTGGGCAAGGTCCAGGACATTTCCGCCGGGGCCCTGCTGGACGACGGCTCGGTGGTGTTGATCGTCGACGTCGAAGACCTGTTGCGTTCGGTGGACAAGCTGCTCGACACCGGGCGCCTGGAGCGCATTGCCCGGCAGGACCAGGCCCAGGCCCCGCGCAAGCGCATCCTGGTGGTGGACGATTCGCTGACCGTGCGCGAGCTGCAACGCAAGCTGCTGCTGGGGCGCGGTTACGACGTGGCGGTGGCGGTGGACGGCATGGACGGCTGGAACGCCTTGCGTTCGGAAGACTTCGACCTGCTGATCACCGACATCGACATGCCGCGCATGGACGGCATCGAGCTGGTCTCCCTGCTGCGGCGCGACAACCGTCTGCAATCGCTGCCGGTGATGGTGGTGTCCTACAAGGACCGCGAAGAAGATCGCCGTCGTGGCCTGGACGCCGGCGCCGACTATTATCTAGCCAAGGCGAGCTTCCATGACGACGCCTTGCTCGACGCCGTGGTCGAATTGATCGGAGGAGCACGCGCTTGAAGGTCGCCATCGTCAATGACATGCCCCTGGCGGTCGAGGCCCTGCGCCGCGCCCTGGCGTTCGAACCGGCGCACCAGTTGGTCTGGGTGGCCGCCAATGGCGCCGAGGCGGTGCAGCGCTGCGCCGAATACACCCCGGACCTGATCCTGATGGACCTGTTCATGCCGATTATGGACGGCGTGGAGGCGACCCGGCGGATCATGGCCGACACGCCGTGCGCGATCGTGATCGTCACCGGTGACAGCCAGCAGAACGTCCACCGCGTGTTCGAGGCCATGGGTCACGGGGCGCTGGACGTGGTCGACACGCCGGCTCTGGGCGTCGGCAACCCGGCCGATGCGGCGGCGCCCTTGTTGCGCAAGATCGCCAACATCGGCTGGTTGATCGGTGAGCGCGGCAACCGCGAGCGCTCGGCGCCGGCGTCGCAGCGTGCGGCGGTATCGCGCAAGCGCCTGGTGGCCATCGGCTCGTCGGCCGGCGGCCCGGCGGCCCTGGAGATCCTGCTCAAGGGTTTGCCGCGCGACTTTGCCCCGGCCATCGTGCTGGTCCAGCACGTGGACGAGGTATTTGCCGCGGGCATGGCCGAGTGGCTGAGCAGTGCCTCGGGGCACACCGTTCGCCTGGCCCGGGAAGGCGAGACACCCCAGGGCGGCACGGTGCTGCTGGCCGGGACCAACCATCACCTGCGGCTGTTGAAGGACGGCACCCTGGCCTACACCGCCGAGCCGGTGCACGAGATCTACCGCCCTTCCATCGACGTGTTTTTCGAGAGCGTCGCGCACTTCTGGAGCGGTGACGCAGTGGGCGTACTGCTCACCGGCATGGGGCGCGATGGCGCGCAAGGGCTTAAACTGATGCGCCAGCAGGGTTGCGTGACCATCGCCCAGGACCAGAGCAGCAGCGCGGTCTACGGTATGCCAAAGGCCGCCGCCGCCATTGATGCTGCCGCCCATATACTTGCCCTGGACCGCATAGCGCCAAGGCTGTTGGAGATTTTTGCCCCATGACGACCCCCGGCCGTCTTGCCTCAGGCCGTATTCAGGTAAGCCCCCATGCATGATTTACAGCTCGACGAATTCAAGAGCGACGAGAACGCCGCGATGGTCCTGCTCGTCGACGACCAGGCGATGATCGGCGAGGCGGTGCGGCGCGGGCTATCGAATGAAGAAAACATCGACTTCCACTTCTGCTCGGACCCGCACCAGGCCATCGCCCATGCAATCCGCATCAAGCCGACGGTGATTCTCCAGGACCTGGTGATGCCCGGCCTCGATGGCCTGAGCCTGGTGCGCGAATACCGCAACCATCCGGCCACCCGCGATATCCCGATCATTGTCCTGTCCACCAAGGAAGACCCGCTGGTCAAGAGCGCGGCATTCGCCGCGGGGGCCAACGACTATCTGGTCAAGTTGCCCGACAACATCGAACTGGTGGCGCGCATCCGCTACCACTCGCGCTCCTACATGATGCTGTTGCAACGCGACGCGGCCTATCGCGCCCTGCGCATCAGCCAGCAGCAATTGCTCGACACCAACCTGGTGCTGCAACGGCTGATGAACTCCGACGGCCTGACCGGGCTGTCGAACCGGCGGCATTTCGACGAGTACCTGGAGCTGGAATGGCGCCGGGCGATGCGCGACCAGAGCCAGCTGTCGCTGCTGATGATCGATGTGGATTACTTCAAGTCCTACAACGATAACTTCGGCCACGTGGAGGGCGACGAAGCCCTGCGCAAGGTCGCCACGGCGATCCGCGATGCCTGCAGTCGCCCCTCCGACCTGCCGGCCCGCTACGGTGGCGAAGAATTCGCCTTGGTCCTGCCTGGCACTTCGCCTGGCGGCGCCCGGTTGATGGCCGAAAAGCTGCGCCAGAGCGTGGTCGCCCTGAACATCCCCCACAACACCCCCGACGGCGGCGCGAACCTGACCGTCAGCATCGGCGTCTCCACCGTCACTCCGCAGCAGGGCGGCGACAGCCGGCAACTGATCTCGGCGGCGGACAAGGGCCTGTACATGGCCAAGCACAATGGGCGCAACCGGGTGGGTATCGAATAACGCCCAAGGCAACAGGGGGATTTTTGTGGCGAGGGGATTTATCCCCGTCGGGCTGCGTAGCGGCCCTGTAAGAGCGACTAGCGGGTAAGTCAGGTGAGCCGACTTGGCTGCTTTGGGGCTGCTTCGCAACCCAGCGGGGATAAATCCCCTCGCCACAAGGGCCGGAGTCTGGCCCTTACTCTGAATCTCCTTCCTCCAAAGCCGCCAGGCGGGCTGCCGCTGGCGCGTGATTACGTTATACTCGCCGGCTTTCAAAAGTTCGCCAACGAGTGCTGCCCGCCATGGAAATCAACCCGATCCTGAACACCATCAAGGACCTGTCCGAGCGCTCCGAAACTATTCGGGGGTATCTTTGACTACGATCAAAAGCATGAGCGCCTGACCGAAGTCAATCGCGAGCTTGAAGATCCGAGTGTCTGGAACAAACCTGAATACGCCCAGGAACTGGGCCGCGAGCGTTCTGCGCTGGCGCAGATCGTCGAGACCCTGGACGAACTGGCCAGCGGCCTGAGCGATTGCCGCGACCTGCTGGACATGGCCGTCGAGGAAAACGACGAAGGCGCGGTCGGCGATGTCGTCGCCGAACTGGCCCGCCTGGAAGAATCCCTGGCCAAGCTGGAATTCCGCCGCATGTTCAGCGGCGAGATGGACATGAACAACGCCTACCTGGACATCCAGGCCGGTTCCGGCGGCACCGAAGCCCAGGACTGGGCCAACATCCTGCTGCGCATGTACCTGCGCTGGGCCGACAAGCGCGGTTTCGACGCGACGATCATGGAACTGTCGGCCGGCGAGGTCGCCGGGATCAAGGGCGCCACCGTGCACATCAAGGGTGAATACGCCTTTGGCTGGCTGCGCACCGAGATCGGCGTGCATCGCCTGGTGCGCAAGAGCCCGTTCGACTCCGGCAACCGTCGCCACACCTCGTTCTCGGCGGTGTTCGTGTCGCCCGAAATCGACGACAAGGTCGAGATCGAGATCAACCCGGCGGACCTGCGCATCGACACCTATCGCTCCTCGGGTGCCGGTGGCCAGCACGTCAACACCACCGACTCGGCCGTGCGGATTACCCACGTACCGACCAACACCGTGGTCAGCTGCCAGAACGAACGTTCCCAGCACGCCAACAAAGACACCGCGATGAAAATGCTCCGGGCCCGCCTGTACGAGCAGGAGATCCAGAAGCGCAACGCGGCGTCCCAGGCCCTGGAAGACAGCAAGTCGGACATCGGCTGGGGTCACCAGATCCGTTCGTACGTGCTCGATGCCTCGCGCATCAAGGACCTGCGCACCAACATCGAACGCAGCGACTGCGACAAGGTGCTCGACGGCGACATCGACGAATACCTGGAAGCGAGCCTCAAGCAAGGCCTGTAACGCGACACCCATGCGCCGGGCAGGCCCGCTCCCAAGAGAGGCGCGAGGCTTGCCCGCCCACTCCGGCCCGGCGCTGGAGGCAACGAACCTGTGATGGAAACCTTAAAGACATGAGCGACCTAGAACTCGACCCGCAAGCCCTGCAACAGGAAGAAAACGCCCTGATCGCCCTGCGCAAGGAAAAGCTGGCTGCCGAGCGCGCCAAGGGCCAGCCTTTCCCGAATGACTTCCGCCGCGACGCGTATTGCGACGTGCTGCAGAAGACATACGCGGACAAGACCAAGGAAGAACTGGCCGAGGCGGCGATTCCAGTCAAGGTGGCCGGTCGCATCATGCTCAACCGTGGGTCGTTCATGGTGATCCAGGACATGACCGGGCGCATCCAGGTCTACGTCAACCGCAAGACCCTGCCGGAAGAAACCCTGGCCGCCGTCAAGACCTGGGACCTGGGCGACATCATTGCCGCCGAAGGAACCCTGGCTCGCTCCGGCAAAGGCGACTTGTACGTTGAAATGACCCACGTGCGCCTGCTGACCAAGTCCCTGCGCCCGCTGCCGGACAAGCACCACGGCCTGACCGACACCGAACAGCGCTATCGCCAGCGCTACGTCGACCTGATCGTCAACGAAGAGGTGCGCCAGACGTTCCGCGTACGCTCGCAGGTCATCGCCCACATCCGCAGCTTCCTGATGAAGCGCGACTTCCTCGAAGTCGAGACGCCGATGTTGCAGACCATCCCTGGCGGTGCGGCGGCCAAGCCGTTCGAGACCCATCACAACGCCCTGGACATGGAAATGTTCCTGCGTATCGCCCCCGAGCTGTACCTCAAGCGCCTGGTGGTCGGTGGCTTCGAAAAAGTCTTCGAGATCAACCGCAACTTCCGTAACGAAGGCGTTTCGACCCGGCACAACCCCGAGTTCACCATGCTCGAGTTCTACCAGGCCTACGCCGACTACGAAGACAACATGGACCTGACCGAGGAACTGTTCCGCGAGCTGGCGCAGCTGGTGCTCGGCACCACCGACGTGCCGTACGGCGACAAGGTGTTCCACTTCGGCGAGCCGTTCGTGCGCCTGTCGGTGTTCGACTCGATCCTCAAGTACAACCCGGACATCAGCGCTGACGACCTGCGGGACATCGACAAGGCCCGTGCCATCGCCAAGAAAGCCGGTGCCAAGGTGCTCGGCTTCGAAGGCCTGGGCAAGCTGCAGGTGATGATTTTCGAAGAGCTGGTCGAGCACAAGCTCGAGCAGCCGCACTTCATCACCCAGTACCCGTTCGAAGTGTCGCCGCTGGCCCGTCGCAACGACGAAGACCCAAGCGTGACCGACCGCTTCGAGCTGTTCATCGGTGGCCGCGAAATCGCCAACGCCTACTCCGAGCTCAATGACGCGCAAGACCAGGCCGAGCGCTTCATGGCCCAGGTGGCCGACAAGGACGCCGGCGACGACGAAGCCATGCACTACGACGCTGACTTCGTGCGTGCCCTGGAGTACGGCATGCCGCCGACCGCCGGTGAAGGCATCGGCATCGATCGCCTGGTGATGTTGCTGACCAACTCGCCGTCGATCCGGGATGTCATCCTCTTCCCGCACATGCGGCCGCAAGCGTAAGGGTTTCAAATAAAAAGCCGCCTGGAAGGGCGGCTTTTTATTGCCTGTCTGGTACAAACGTATCAATTGGTTACTTTTGAAAGAGCGAGGAAAGACCTGTCGTGAATCGTGCAATGGCTTCAGAAGGTGCCGCGGGCGTCGCCACGGCTGTCGCTGAAAGTGTTCAGTACCAGGGCCGCAAGGCCAGCCGACAGGGCAGTGAGCAGCGGCGCCAGGAGATTCTCGACGCAGCCATGCGCATTGTGGTGCGCGATGGCGTGCGTGCGGTTCGCCACCGCGCCGTGGCCGCCGAGGCGGGCGTGCCGCTGTCGGCCACGACGTATTATTTCAAGGACATCGATGACCTGCTCACCGATACCTTCGCCCAGTACGTGGAACGCAGCGCGGCGTTCATGGCCAAGCTGTGGACCAGCAACGAAGGCCTCTTGCGTGAAATGGTCGCCTACGGTGACGGCAGCGCCGAGTCCCGCTCGCAGTTGGCGGACGACATTGCCCGGATGACCGCCGACTACGTGCAACACCAACTGGACAGCCGTCGCGAGTACCTGATGGCCGAGCAGGCGTTTCGCCAGGAAGCACTGCTCAACCCGCGCCTGGCGCAACTGGTGCGTTCCCACCAGCAGATCCTGCTGCACGGCACCTGTCAGTTTTTCCAGGTATTGGGCTCCCGCGAACCGCAACAGGATGCCAAAGTGTTGACGGCGATTATCGGACGGATGGAATATCAGGGCTTGCTCAATGACGCCGAGCCGGTCGCCGGTGAAGATATGCTCGGTATCCTGACCCGCTACATGCACCTGGTATTGGCGTCGGTGTAACCCTTTTTGGGTTACAGCAGCCCCTTGTGGCGAGGGGATTTATCCCCGTTGGGCTGCGAAGCGGCCCCAAAACCAGCCAACTTGGTACATCTGGCTAAGTGAGCTGACTGCAAGGGGGCTGCTCCGCAGCCCAACGGGGATAAATCCCCTCGCCACAGTTGCCATAGGGAGTTCCAATGAAAACCTGGCGTGCCGTTGTACTGGCCGTGTCGTTGCTGCTGCTAAGTGGCTGCCTGGTGTCGTTCAAGACGCCGCTGCCCGACGCCGAGGCGGCGCCCAAGGGCCTGCTCGGCCAGTGGACCAGCACCAATGCCTGGGGCGAGCCGCTGAACCTGGAACTGACGAAGGTCGGCAAGCACCGCTACCAGGCCATCAGCTACTTCAGGGCCAGGCCCCAGGAACGCGAAGCCATCCCGCTCACGGTCTCGCGCCATGGCAGCCGCTGGTACCTGTCGGCCAAGGTGCCGGCCCGTTATGGCGGTCATTTCGTGATCGCCGGCTTCGAACTCACCGACAAGCACGAGCTGGTGGTCTACAACCTGGACCTGGAGCAGGTCAACCAGGCCATCGACCAGAAGATTCTCAGCGGCCAGGTGAACCAGAGCGAGGCCGGTGACGGCGTGCTGGTGGACAGCGACATGGACAAGGTCTTCAGTTACCTCGACGATCCGGCCAATTCCGACGTGTTCTCGGAGGCCGTGCGCTACCAGCGGCAGGCCAGATCCCAATAATCGCAGCAGGCAGATGTCTTTTCACAGGAGTTACGGGTGGACGATTACCAGCAGACGATACGCACCTTGTCCGATCGCATTGTGCTGGCGCAAACGCCGATCCGCGTCCTCGATGCGGTGAAGTGGGACGAGAACATCCGCAAAGGGTTTCTCAAGGCCAAGGGCAAGGAAATGCCCGCCGTGGACCGCGACTATTACCTCAATCGACCGCTGTCCTTCGATTCCAGCAAGGTGAAGCTGGAGTTCCAGAACATCGAGCGCGACATCACCCGCCAGCTCGGGCAGTTCAACCCGGTGGGCCAGATCATGCGCCGCATGTGCAAGGAGTACCGCATGGTGGTGCGCATGCTCGAAGCCCGGGGCACCGAGGATTTCGGGCTGATTTCCCAGGAGCTCTACGGCGCGGCCTCCGACGCCTTCCACGCCGGCGACCCGACGCTGGCCGACCTGGGCCTGATGCTGTCCGACTACCTGAACAACATCGACGGCCGTGGCGACCTGAAGGACGAGCCGAAGATCCTCAGCGCCCAGGACGCCGTCAGCCTGCTGCAACACCGGCTCAACCGGGTGTTCGGCGAGGCCGAGGAAACCATCCGCGTGTTCGAGTCCGATGGGATCGTCGCCGACGCGGCGGCGGGCGCGGACTACATCAAGATCCGCACCGATGCGATGTTCAATGAGCGGGATGTGCGGGCGCTGGAGGTCCACGAAGGGCTGGTGCATGTCGGCACCACCCTCAACGGGCTGAACCAGCCGATCTGCACCTTCCTGTCCAAGGGCCCGCCCTCGTCCACGGTGACCCAGGAAGGCCTGGCGATCCTGATGGAGATCATCACCTTCGCTTCCTATCCGAGCCGGCTGCGCAAGCTCACCAACCGCACCCGCGCCATCCACATGGTGGAGGAGGGCGCCGATTTCCTGCAGGTCTTCGAATTCTTCCGCGAGCAGGGCTTTGAGATGGCGGAAAGCTACGGCAACGCCAGCCGAGTGTTCCGTGGCTCGGTGCCGACCGGCCTGCCATTCACCAAAGATTTGTCCTACCTCAAGGGCTTCATCATGGTTTACAACTACATTCAGCTGGCCGTGCGCAAAGGCAAGCTGGAGCAGGTGCCGCTGCTGTTCTGCGGCAAGACCACCCTGGAGGATATGCGCACCCTGCGGCAACTGGTGGACGAGGGCCTGGTCGTGCCGCCCAAGTACCTGCCCGAGCAGTTCCGCGACATGAATGCACTCTCGGCCTGGATGTGCTTTTCCAACTTCCTGAACCACCTGAGCCTGGATCGGATCGAAGCGGATTATTCCAATATCCTTTGAACACAACACCCAGCCCCACAGGATGGTGTTCCAACTCTGATTTTTTGCGAGGCTTCACCGGATGCGAACCCTCGGCATCTTTTGCCTGTTGCTGGCCCTGAGCGGTTGCAGCTCGCTGCTGTTCTACCCTGAGCGGGGCCTGCCGTTCACCCCGGAGCGGGCCAAGCTCGACTATCGCGATGTCACCCTGGTCACCGCCGACGGCCTCAAGCTGCGAGGCTGGTGGCTACCGGTCAAGCCGGGTGTCGAGGTCAAGGGCACGGTGCTGCACCTGCACGGCAACGGCGGCAACCTGGCCTGGCACCTGGGCGGGAGCTGGTGGCTGCCGGAGCAGGGCTACCAGGTGCTGATGGTCGACTACCGGGGGTATGGCGTGTCCGAGGGCGAACCGAGCCTGCCAGCGATCTACCAGGACATCGACGCCGCGTTCCAATGGCTCGACCGGTCCGCCGATGTCCAAGGCAAGCCACTGGTGTTGCTCGGCCAGAGCCTGGGAGGCGCGTTGGCGGTGCATTACCTGGTGGAGCATCCGCAGCGCCAGCGACAGCTCAAGGCGCTGGTGCTCGACGGCGTGCCGGCCAGCTATCGCGATGTCGGGCGGTTTGCCCTGAGCACCTCGTGGTTGACCTGGCCGTTCCAGGTGCCGTTGTCCTGGCTGGTGCCGGACGGTGACAGCGCGATCAGCTCGATGGCGCAATTGACCGGCGTGCCGAAACTGATCTATCACAGCCTGGACGACCCGATCGTGCCCCTTTCCAACGGCATCCGCCTGTACCAAGCTGCGCCGCCGCCCAGGGTCCTGCAATTGACCCGTGGCGGGCATGTACAGACATTCGCCGACCCGACCTGGCAAACCGTGATGTTGCGCTACCTCGACGACCCCACGCATTTCGACGGCCTGCGTCGCCTGGGCGAAGTGCCGAATTATCCGAAATCACCCGATCAATCCCCAGAGAGTCCGCAATGAGCGAAGAACGTAACGCCATCCCCCTGATCATCACCGGTATCTGCAGCATCCTCGGCACTGTCGCGGTGTTGTGGTACTACGGTTACCTGCACTTCGCCAAGCCCGAGGACGCGTTGCTGCTCAACGAATTCACCATGCTCAAGACCGTGCCGGGCGAAGACTACAAAGCCTCCCTGGAGCCCGCGCCCCAAGTGGCCCAATGCATCGACGGTGTGTTGGTGCTGTTTGACACCGAGCAGAAAGGCCTGACCGGTGTGCTGGTCAACGAAAAGAAACGCGCCGTGCGCTGCATGGGCCAGGAGACGCCGCAGAAGCTGCAGCCTTGAAATAATCCATGACTTCCAGTGATCCCCTGTGGGAGCGGGCTTGCTCGCGAACACCATGTGTCAGTCGATGCACAGGTCACTGACACACCGCTTTCGCGAGCAAGCCCGCTCCCTCATGTGGGGAAGTGTTCAGCAATGAAAAAGCCCCGCCTGACTGGGTCAGGCGGGGCTTTTTCATTGCCGTCAACCGATCAGTTGGCGCTCATGCTCGAACGCGGGGCGACGGGTTGGTTGTCGTTGGAGATGGTCACCTCCACGCGACGGTTCATGGCACGGCCCGAAACGCTGTTGTTGTCGGCGACCGGGAATTCCTTGCCATAACCCTGGGTCACGATGCGGGCCGGATCGACGCCCATTTTCACCAGGGCAGTGCGCACGGAGCTGGCACGGCGCTCGGACAGCGATTGGTTGTAGGAGTCCGAACCGGTGCTGTCGGTGTAGCCTTCGACGATCACCTTGCGGTCCGGGTTTTCCTGGAGGAACTGTGCCAGTTTGTTCACGTTGACCAGGCCGCTGGAGCGCAGGTCGGACTTGTTGGTGGCGAACAGCACGTCACCGAAAGTCACCAGCGTACCGCGTTCGGTCTGCTTGGCGTTCAGGCTGTCCTGCAGTTGCTTGATCTGCGCATTGCGGGCATCGAGCAGCGCACGGGCGCGTTCGTCACCGGCGTTTTTCAGCGCGGCCTCGGCGTTGCGCAGGGCGATGGTCTGCTTGGCCACTTCAACACGCTGGTTGGTCAGGTAGGCCAGTTGGTCGACCTTGGCTTCGTCTTCCCGGTCCAGGTAAGCCTTGTCGGCCTTGGCCAGGAAATCGGCTGCGTCCTTGGTTTCCAGGGCTGCCACCTTGGTCGCCGCTGGGTCAGCCTGCAGGCCGTTGTAGTTGGTGCGGGCCTGTTCCAGGTTCGCGTTCGGGTCATGGGAGCAAGCGGCCAGGGCTACGCAGGCAGCGAGCAGGGCGGGCATCATCAAGTGTTTGTGCATCATAGTCTGTCGTCCTTTTATCAATGAGAAGTACGTCGTGGCCTGAACCGATTACTGAATCTTGTTCATGCCTTCCTGACGCAGTTCCTGAACCCCTTTCTGGGAATCCTTGAGTGCTTGTTCCGCTTTGGCGGCCTGGGCCTTGCGCTCGGCGACGCGAGCATCCCACTCGGCCTGTTCGGCCAGACGCTTGGCTTCGTCGTATTTCTTGTCGTGCATGGCCAGTTCGGCTTGCTTGAGCTTGTCCTGGGCCGATTTCATTTCCACCGCGGCGAATTCGGTACCACCGGCCGTCACGGCGCTGTTGACCGCCGATTGGGTCACCGCGTACTGCTCCGAAGGTGGGTTGCCCGCGCAACCGGCCAGGATGAAGCTGCTACCGATGGCCAGGGCAGCCAGCTTGAGGCCGCGCAGGCCCGCGGATGAGGGTTTCGCAGTGCAGGTATTCATAGGCTTCAACTCCATTGGAAAACTCCTGAAAAAAACTACAAATCCATGCTGGGACCGAAACCGTGACGTCTGTTTAGGCGCGGAGGCCAGGGCGCGTTTATTAAAACGGCCGTTCCAGTATGGTTATTCGGTGTGACCCGAAGCTTTTTTCAAAAGTTCAGCGGAGGTGGCCATTCGCCAAAAGAATTGCTGACTGATTGGTCAATGGCAAAAAAGCTGAACTTTCAAGGCGTGCAGCGGTATTCCCGGCGCCAGTCATGGCGTCCGGGAGACCACGAGCGGGAAGGGAGTCAGTGTTTCGGCTTGTCGTTCTGCGAGGAAAGCTCATGCAGATGCCTACGCGACAAGGCGAGGAATCTCGGCGTCGGGCCGACGTCTTCGTACAGCGGGTCACCTTCTTCATCGGTGGCGACCACCTGCTGCCCCTTGACGTACGGGAAGCTCGCTTCGAGTTCTTCCAGCGCGGCCCCGATCAGTTCGCCCAGCAGTTCCTCGGGCTGGCGCTTGGGGTACATGTCACAGATTGCCGCCAGTCGTGCCGCGGCTTCGACGTCCAGGTGAATCGTGTAGCCGGTCTGGGTCAGGCGACCCTTGGCGTTTTCTTCCCAATGCTGGGCAAGCTCACGGATTTTCATGATGGCCTCAATAAGTCTGCTTATGGCAGGCGTGGTGAGTGGCAAGCCGTTGTGTGGCCTATTCATCAGACTAGCTTTGTCCTACAAGGTTTAAAGACCCTTCGTCGCTTGTCATAAACGACCGGCATCGGCACTCTCTATGGCAACGCGTCTACCCCGTTCGCTGTCCGGACCTTTTGCTGGAGAACTGCTGATGACCGATATCGATGCCCGCTTGCGCGAGGACGTCCACCTGCTCGGCGAGCTGCTGGGCAATACCATTCGCGAGCAGTACGGCGACACGTTCCTCGACAAGATCGAGCAGATCCGCAAGGGCGCCAAGGCCGATCGGCGCGGCTCGGCGGATGCCGAACTCAGTGCCAGCCTCAACGCGTTGAGCGAAGACGAGCTGCTGCCCGTGGCGCGGGCATTCAACCAGTTTCTCAACCTTGCCAACATCGCCGAGCAGTACCAGCTCATCCACCGCCGCGAAGAGTCGCAGCCGGCTCCCTTCGAGGCCCGGGTGTTGCCCGAGCTGCTCGCCCGGTTGCGGGCCGAGGGCCACGGCGCCGAGGCCCTGGCGCGGCAATTGGGACGGCTGGAGATCGAGCTGGTGCTGACGGCCCACCCCACGGAAGTGGCCCGGCGTACGCTGATCCAGAAATACGACGCCATCGCCGCGCAACTGGCGGCCCAGGACCACCGCGACCTGACCAGCGCCGAGCGGGCGCAGATTCATGAGCGCCTGCAACGCTTGATCGCCGAGGCCTGGCATACCGAGGAAATCCGTCGCACCCGCCCGACCCCCGTGGACGAGGCCAAGTGGGGCTTCGCGGTGATCGAGCATTCGCTGTGGCAGGCCATCCCCAATTACCTGCGCAAGGCCGATCAGGCCCTGCACGCGGCCACCGGGCTGCGCCTGCCGCTGGAGGCCGCGCCGATCCGTTTTGCTTCGTGGATGGGCGGCGACCGGGACGGCAACCCGAACGTCACGGCGGCGGTAACGCGCGAAGTGCTGTTGCTGGCGCGGTGGATGGCGGCGGACCTGTACTTGCGTGACGTCGATCACCTGGCCGCCGAGCTGTCCATGCAGAACGCCAGCGACGCCTTGCGTGCCCTGGCGGGTGACAGCGCCGAACCCTATCGCGCCGTGCTCAAGCAGTTGCGCGAGCGCCTGCGGGCCACCCGCAACTGGGCCCACGCGGCCTTGAAAGGTGCCACGCCAGCGTCCGCCGATGTGCTGCAGAGCAACCGCGAACTGCTGGACCCGCTGGAGCTGTGCTACCAGTCGCTGCATGAGTGCGGCATGGGCGTGATCGCCGACGGGCCGTTGCTCGATTGCCTGCGCCGGGCAGTCACCTTCGGCCTGTTCCTGGTGCGCCTGGACGTGCGCCAGGACTCGACCCGCCATTGCTCGGCCATGACTGAAATCACCGACTACCTGGGCCTGGGTCGCTACGAGGACTGGAACGAGGAACAGCGCATCAGTTTCCTGCTGGAAGAGCTGAACAACCGGCGCCCGCTGTTGCCTGTCCATTTCAAACCATCGGCTGACACGGCCGAAGTGTTGGCCACGTGCCGTGAAGTGGCGGCGGCACCTGCGGCGTCCCTGGGCTCCTACGTGATCTCCATGGCCGGCGCGGCTTCCGACGTGCTGGCGGTGCAACTGTTGTTGAAAGAGTCCGGCGTGCTGCGCCCGATGCGGGTGGTGCCGCTGTTCGAAACCCTGGCCGACCTGGACAACGCCGGGCCGGTGATCGAGCGGCTGCTGCGGTTGCCGGGCTATCGCTCTCGGCTGCAAGGCCCCCAGGAAGTGATGATCGGCTATTCCGACTCCGCCAAGGATGCCGGCACCACGGCGGCGGCGTGGGCACAGTACCGGGCCCAGGAGCGGCTGGTGGACATCTGTCGCGAGCAGCAGGTCGAACTGCTGTTGTTCCACGGTCGCGGCGGCACGGTCGGGCGTGGCGGCGGTCCGGCCCACGCGGCGATCCTGTCCCAGCCGCCGGGCTCGGTGGCCGGGCGTTTCCGCACCACCGAGCAGGGCGAAATGATTCGTTTCAAATTCGGCCTGCCGGACATCGCCGAGCAGAACCTCAACCTGTACCTCGCCGCCGTACTGGAAGCGACTCTGTTGCCGCCACCACCGCCGACCCCCGAGTGGCGGCACCTGATGGACGAACTGGCCGCCGACGGTGTCAACGCCTACCGCGCGGTGGTGCGGGAGAACCCGCAATTCGTCGAGTATTTCCGCCAGTCCACGCCCGAGCAGGAACTGGGTCGCCTGCCGTTGGGCAGTCGTCCGGCCAAGCGTCGGGCCGGCGGGATCGAAAGCCTGCGGGCGATCCCCTGGATCTTTGGCTGGACCCAGACCCGCCTGATGTTGCCGGCCTGGCTCGGTTGGGAAACCGCCCTGGGCAAGGCGCTGGAGCGGGGTGAAGGGCAATTGCTCGGCCAGATGCGCGAGCAGTGGCCATTCTTCCGTACCCGCATCGATATGCTGGAGATGGTGCTGGCCAAGGCCGACGCCGATATCGCGCGCTCCTACGACGAACGTCTGGTGGAACCTGAGTTGCTGCCATTGGGTGCGCATTTACGCGACCTATTGTCGCAGGCCTGTTCGGTGGTGCTGGGGTTGACCGGTCAGTCGCAGCTGCTGGCACATAGCCCAGACACGCTGGAATTCATCCGCTTGCGCAACACCTACCTCGACCCGCTGCACCTGTTGCAAGCCGAACTGCTGGCCCGCTCGCGGCAACCCGAGGTCGCCCAGGGCAGCCCCGTGGAACAGGCGTTGCTGGTGTCTGTGGCAGGGATTGCCGCCGGTTTGCGCAATACCGGCTAAGCTCCAGCAGCGCACCGAAACGGCCCGTCCGGGGTTCCCGGACGTCGGCCGCGGGGAGAGGGAAGAGGTCGACCAGGCGACAGTTTGTTGTTCGGTTGCGACTCTCGCCACCTCCGCCAAAGGTCGCATCAGGCGCCGGTTCCTCCGACTTTTGGCGGCTTGTGTGGGTCGGGCCTGCTGTGTATCTTGATCAGCCTTTGGCCGTTTGGGCGGTCACGATTCCAGATTTTCCGAGATTGGCCCCACGAGGCGAATCCGAGCGTTTTACATAAAAAATTGAGGAGCACATCGATGCGCGTCATTCTGCTGGGAGCTCCCGGGGCCGGTAAAGGTACTCAGGCAAAGTTCATCACCGAGAAATTCGGTATCCCGCAAATCTCCACGGGCGACATGCTGCGTGCCGCGGTCAAGGCGGGCACCGAGCTGGGCATCAAGGCCAAGAGCATCATGGATGCCGGTGGCCTGGTGTCGGATGACCTGATCATCGCGCTGGTCAAGGATCGCATCGCTCAGGCCGATTGCGCCAAGGGCTTCCTGTTCGATGGTTTCCCACGCACCATTCCCCAGGCTGAAGCGCTGGTAGAAGCTGGCGTGGAACTCGATCACGTGGTCGAGATCGCTGTCGACGACGAAGAGATCGTCCAGCGCATCGCCGGTCGCCGCGTCCATGAGCCGTCCGGTCGTGTCTACCACACCGTCTACAACCCGCCGAAACTGGCCGGCAAGGACGACATCACCGGCGAAGAGCTGGTGCAGCGCAAGGACGACACCGAAGAAACCGTGCGTCATCGCCTGTCGGTCTACCATTCCCAGACCAAGCCGCTGGTGGCGTTCTACCAGAACCTGTCGGCCGCCAAGGGCAAGCCGAAGTACAGCCACATCCCGGGCGTTGGCTCGGTCGATGCGATCACCGGCAAGGTGCTCGAAGCGCTCAGCTGAAAAGTCTGATTCGCTGTGACAACTACGGCCCGCTTGCGGGCCGTAGTTGTTTATACTGGCGCCCTTTTTCCCCCACCTGATTCGGACACATCGATGAGCACCTTGCTGGCCCTGGACACCGCGACTGAAGCTTGCTCCGTTGCCTTGCTGCACGACGGCAAGGTCACGAGCCATTACGAGGTGATTCCGCGCCTGCATGCCCAGAAGCTGTTGCCGATGATCCAGCAGTTGCTCAGCGACGCCGGGACCACCTTGCAAGCGGTGGACGCCATTGCCTTCGGGCGTGGGCCCGGGGCGTTCACCGGCGTGCGCATCGCCATCGGCGTGGTCCAGGGGCTGGCGTTCGCGCTGGAGCGTCCGGTGTTGCCGGTGTCCAATCTGGCGGTGCTGGCCCAGCGTGCGTTGCGCGAGCACGGTGCACGGCAGGTTGCTGCCGCCATCGACGCCCGCATGGACGAAGTGTACTGGGGCTGCTACCGCGAAACCGACGGCGAGATGCGCCTGGTGGGTGCAGAAGCCGTGTTGCCGCCGCAGGTCGCGGCTTTACCAGGCGAAGCCGCTGGCGAGTGGTTCGGAGCCGGGACCGGTTGGGGCTACGGCGAGCGGATCGCCGTCAAGCTCTGCGGCCAGGACGCGGCCATGTTGCCTCACGCCGAAGACCTGCTGACCCTGGCACGCTTCGCTTGGGCCCGGGGCGAAGCCGTCCCGGCGGATGATGCCCAACCGGTGTATTTGCGCGACAAGGTGGCGGTACCGAAGGCAGAGCGCTAGATCCTCTCCCTCGCCACAGGCGTAGAGCTCGAAAGTCATTTCCCTACTCAAAAGTCACACCCTTTATTGCCAGTCGTCACTTTTTTCCGCGGTTTTTAAACCTTTTTGGCTTTATGTGTTCTAGTTATCACTTGCGCATTTGCGCGGCTACGAAAGTGCCGCTAAATTGCCATCATTGATACCGAGCATTCTGTCATGCGTATAGACGGCGTTTCCTCACAGTCCTATCCCATCAAGCGCAAGCCGCGTGCAGGCAAGGCTGTCGAGCCTGAGTCGCTCGATGATATCGATGGCGAACTGGACTCCCCGTCCGAAGAACAACTGGCTGCCCGCGCCGCCAAATCCGCCGCGCAGCGCCTGAGCAACCTTCCCGCCCGCCAGCAAGACATGCTGTATCACCGCGCCATGAAGCGCAGCGTCGCCACGGCCCTGGCCAGCTACCTGAGCACCGCCGGTTTCGTCGATTGGGATATGGAAGTGCTGGGCCTCGACCTCTACATCTGATGGGCTTGCCTTACTACCTGGGCTGCCCCTCCTGGAGCGAAAACGCCTGGCGTGATTACCTCTATCCGCAAGACGCCAAAAGCGCCGATTTCCTCAGCCTCTACTGCCAAGTGTTCAATGCCGTGGAAGGCAATACGACGTTCTACGCCAGCCCGTCTGCCGCCATCGTGCAGCGTTGGGCCGATGCCATGCCCGAACACTTTCGTTTTACCGCCAAGTTGCCCGGTGACATCAGCCACAATGGTGATTTGCGTGAGCAGTTAGCAGCCACCGAAACCTTCGTGCAGTTGCTCAGCCCCTTGGGTGAGCGGGTTTCGCCGTTCTGGTTGCAGTTGTCCAAGGCCTTCACCCCGCATCGGCTCGGCGAACTGGCGGCGTTCATCGACGCCTTCGAGCGGCCACTGGCCGTGGAAGTGCGCCACGATGAGTTCTTTGCCAAGGGTGACGCCGAGCGACAGCTCAATCGCCTGCTGCTCGACCGTGGTGTCGAGCGCATCTGCCTCGATCCGCGGGCCCTGTTCAGTTGCACCTCCACCGAACCTTCGGTGCTCCACGCGCAATCGAAAAAGCCTCGGGTGCCGCCTCGGCCAACAGCCTTTACCCAATGCCCACAAGTGCGCTTCATCGGTCATCCGGTACTGGAAGCCAACGAACCGTTCCTGACGCCTTGGGTGGAGAAAGTCGCCGGCTGGATCGAAGAGGGGCGCACGCCGTATGTCTTCCTGCACACCGCCGATAACCTGCTGGCGGCCAAACTCGCGCAGCACTTTCACCAGCGATTGATGCGTCGATTGCCTGGCTTGCCGGCCCTGCCTGAGCTATACAGAGAGCCCGCCGCCGAGCAACTGGGTTTGCTCTGAGGCCTACCCCTTTCTGCTCAGGAGCGAACTACATGGATGCGCAAACCCGTCGAGCCCAGGCGTTCAAGGCCTTGCACGCACGCGAAGGGGCTTTCGTCATTCCCAACCCGTGGGATGCCGGTTCCGCCAAGATGCTCGCCACCCTCGGCTTTGAAGCCTTGGCGACCACCAGTGCCGGTCACGCGTTTTCCCTGGCGCGGCCGGACGGAGGCCTGGGGCTGGAAGCCACCTTGGCCAACGTGCGGGCCATCGTCGCCGCCACCGACTTGCCGGTGGCGGTCGACCTGGAGAATGGGTTTGCCGATGATCCCCAAGCCTGCGCTCAAAACCTGCTTCGGGCCGCGGAGGCCGGGGCGGTGGGGGGATCGATCGAAGATGCCACGGGGCGTGAAGACAGCCCGATCTATTGTTTCGAACAGGCCGTGGCACGGGTCAAGGCGGCCGCCGAAGCGGTGACCAGCCTGCCGTATCCCTTCCTGCTCACGGCCAGGGCGGAAAACTTCCTGCATGGCAATCCTGACCTGGATGACACGATTCAGCGCCTGAGGGCGTTCTCCGACGCCGGTGCCGATGTGCTCTACGCCCCTGGACTCAATACGGCCGAGCAAGTGCTCGCGGTGGTCCGGGCCGTGGCGCCGAAACCCGTGAATGTGTTGATGTCCGGGGCGCTGGACCTGACTGTCGCGCAGTTGAGCGAGATGGGCGTCAAGCGCATCAGCGTCGGTTCGGCCCTGGCCCTGGCCGCGTATGGCGAGTTCTTCCGCGCCGCCGAGGAAATCCAGCAGCAGGGCACGTTCACCTTCACTCGGCGCTCGATGCCGTTCAAGCAGGCCAACGAATTGTTCAAGGGTTGATGGCCGAGGCAATGTCGTGCGGGTCCTGAAAGGTTTCCTGTGGCTGGGATTGATCGCCGGTGTGGCCGGGGTGGGGGTGTGGCGCGGTTGGCTGTCGCTGCCTCCCCAGTGGAATCCCTGGGCGCCGCTGGACGTCAACCTGGCGCCGAACCTGCTGACCCGCTACAAGCTCATGGCCCTGCGCAACGACCCGCAACTGTGCGACCAGGCCCTCGCCACGTCGGGGCTGCGGGTCGCTCGGCAGGCGGACAGCCCTGGCAATGCCGATTGCCCGCTGACCAATGTGTTGCGGGTGCAGGGCGGCGAGGTTGGGTTGAGCAGCAGTTTCCTCGCCAGTTGCCCGTTGGCGGTGGCTTTCGCGCTGTTCGAGCGTCATGCGTTGCAGCCGGCGTCGGCGGCGGTCTATGGACAGAAGGTAACGCGGGTCGACCACCTCGGCAGTTTCGCCTGCCGGAACATGTACGGCCGTGAAAGTGGCGCACGCAGCCAGCATGCCACGGCCAGCGCCCTGGACATTGCCGGGTTTCGCCTGGCCGATGGCCGCGCGGTCAGCGTGCTCAAGGACTGGCCCCGGAACAACGCCGATGCGCAGTTCCTGCGACAGGTGCGCGACGGTGCCTGCGACATGTTCAGTGTGGTCCTGAGCCCGGACTACAACGCGGCGCACCGCAACCATTTCCATCTGGATGTGGGCCCCTGGTGGATCTGTCGCTGATCAGGCGGCGATGCGCAGGTTCTGCAGCACGATAGGGCGAGCCCAGCGCGTGTCGAAGTCCAGTGCTTTCTGCTGGGCCACGATTTCGTCTTCCGGGAACGGCGGGAACGGCTTGTCCAGCAAGTCGAGTTCCAACTCGGCAATCGGCAGGTGCAAGGGCCGTGGTTGCGGTGCCGGGCCCGGTTCTGGCAGCGGTTGGCCGGCGGTAAGGACGAGCGGGCGAACCCAGTGGCTCTCGAAATCCTGCTGCTTTTGCTGGGCGACGATTTCGTCTTCCGGGAACGGCGGGAAGGGCTTGTCCAGCAGGTCTAGCTCGAATTCGGCGATCGGCAGGAACAGCGGCTCCGGCGGTGCGATCGGGGTGTCTTTCACGTCACAGGTGCGCTGGCTGACGATGTGGTCCAGCAGTTCGGCGCCGAGGGTCGGTTCAACGGCCTCATCGAGGGCGACGGGCTGGTAGCTGCCCGGCGCCGGCGCGGCATCACCCAGTTGATCGGCCAGGGCCTGGGCAAAGAAATCCTGCCACAGGTGACTGACGCCGCTCAGTGCTTGGGTGTTGCGCAGGCGGTAATCCCCGTACGGGGAGATCACGCCTATCGATGTGGATTGAATGTCTGACATTTTTCTCGGTCGACGCTCAGCTCTGGCAAAATGCCGTTCACTGTTGTTATCGGCGGTTTTTGCCGATCCTTAATTTTTTGAGCGTGTTTTCATGATTGAGCAACCCGCGGCCTGCCGCATCCACGTCGAGGCCTTGGCCCCGGCCTTCGAGTCGCAAGCGCAAGCATGGGCCGAGCGCCTCGACCTGCCCCGGCAGGTGGACGACGGCGAGTTCGCCTTGCAGGTCGGCGAGCAAGGGCTGCAATTGCAGCAACTGGGCCCGGACGCGCCGGGCCCGGTGCGTGTCGACTTCGTCGAGGGTGGTGCGGCCCATCGCCGGTTGTACGGCGGCGGCAGCGGCCAGATGATCGCCAAGGCGGTCGGTATTGCCCAGGGCGTGCGTCCAAGGGTGCTGGATGCCACGGCCGGGTTGGGCAAGGATGCGTTCGTGCTGGCGAGCCTGGGTTGTGAAATGAGCCTGATCGAGCGCCAGCCGCTGATCGGCGCCTTGCTTGAGGATGGCCTGGCCCGTGGGGCGGAGGATTTCGACGTGGCGCCGATCGTCGCGCGGATGCGCCTGCTCAAGGGCAACTCCATCGAGGTGATGCGCAACTGGGAAGGCGAGCCGCCCCAGGTGATCTACCTGGACCCGATGTTCCCTCATCGGGAAAAAACCGCCCTGGTGAAGAAGGAAATGCGTCTGTTCCGGCCCTTGGTCGGCGACGATCCGGACGCGCCGGCGCTGCTGGCCGCGGCCTTGGCCCTGGCAACCCACCGGGTGGTGGTCAAGCGCCCGCGCAAGGCGCCGTGCATCGAGGGGCCGAAGCCGAGCCATGGGCTCGATGGCAAGTCCAGTCGGTACGATATCTACCCCAAGAAAGCGCTCAAGGCCTGAAACCGCGTCGGGCCCATCGCGGGCTTGCTCGCGATGGCGGTGGGTCAGTGGGTGCAGATGCTGAATGTTCCGACGTCTTCGCGGGCAAGCCCGCTCCCACAGTGGCCAGCGGCGGATGTGGATTTCGAGTACACCCACGATCCATTGTGGGAGCGAGCTTGCTCGCGATGGCGATGGGTCAGTGGGAGCAGATGCTGAATGTACCGGCCCCTTCGCGGGCAAGCCCGCTCCCACAGTGGCCAGCGGCGGATGTGGATTTCGAGTACACCCACGATCCATTGTGGGAGCGAGCTTGCTCGCGATGGCGATGGGTCAGTGGGAGCAGATGCTGAATATTGCGACGTCTTCGCGGGCAAGCCCGCTCCCACAGGGGCCAGCGGCGGATGTGGATTTCGAGCACACCCACGATCCATTGTGGGAGCGGGCTTGCCCGCGAAGAGGCCCGCCCCGCCAGCGAAGCTCTGCCGGATGATCTAAGGCCGATAAGCCCGCACAAACAACCCCACCACCTCCCGCACATGGGCCTCGGCGGCTTCTGGCTCCAACGGCGCGCCGCAGCCATACAGCAGCCGGAAATTCGCCGCGCCCTTGATCAGGCAAAAGAAGTGTTCCGCCGCGTTGCGCGGTTTATCGATGCTCAAGGCGCCGCTCTGGTTGACCTTGCTCAACAGACGTTCCATCCCTGACAACATCCGCTGCGGACCGGCCTCGAAGAAAATCGTCGAGAGCTTCGGGTCCTGGCTGCCCAGCGCCATGATCACTCGGTGCAGGTTCACCGATTCCTCACTGCTGACCAGTTGGTGAAAGCCGCGGGCTATGTTCAGCAATACTTCCTCGATCGCCACGCCTTCGGGCCATTCGAAGAACAGCGGCGGCACTTGCTCTTCGCACTTGGCGATCACCGCGGCGGAGAACAGCGTTTCCTTGTCGTTGAAGTGGCTGTAGACCGTCAGCTTGGAAACCCCGGCCTCGGTGGCCACGGTGTCCATGCTGGTATTGGCGTAGCCCATGTTCACGAACAGGCGTTTCGCGGCGTCGAGAATGGCCTGGCGCTTGGCCAGGTCCTTGGGACGGCCGGGGCCGCTGGGAGATGCAAGATTGTTCGACATTTTTCCGCTTTAATACTGGACTGGTGAGTTTGCTATTAATAACATACTGGCCAGTATAATTATTCCAAGCACCATTCGCGAAAGGTCAGCCGCCATGTTCCGCTCTGCCTTGCCCCTCGCCATGCCAGTCTGCCTGGCTTTTTTATTGTCTGCGTGTGGTCATGACGAGCCGGCGCCCGTCGCCGTGCGCCCGGCCATGGTGGTCAAGCCAGAGCCTTCGGCCCAGGCCATGGAAAGCTATCCTGGTGAGGTGCGAGCGCGTTTCGAGCCCGACCTGGCCTTTCGCATTGGCGGCAAGGTGAGCCGACGGCTGGTCGAAGAGGGGCAGCGGGTCAAGGCCAACCAGCCCCTGGCCGAGCTCGACCCCGAGGACGTACGTCTGCAACTGGAAGCGACCCGGGCCCAGGTGGCCGCCGCCGAGGCGAACCTGAACCTGGTGCGTGCCGAGCGTGACCGCTACAAGACGCTGATGGAGCGGCAGATGGTCAGCCGCTCCCAGTACGACAATGCCGAAAACCTCTATCGCTCCGGCGCCGCGCGGCTCAAGCAGATCAAGGCTGAGTTCGACGTGGCCAACAACCAGGCCAGCTATTCGGTGTTACGGGCACCCCAGGACGGCGTCGTTGCCAGGCGTGCGGTGGAAGTCGGGCAAGTGGTTTCGGCCGGACAGACGGTCTTCACCCTGGCCACCGACGGTGAGCGTGAAGTGCTGATCAGCTTGCCGGAACAGGGTTTTGGTCGCTTCAAGGTCGGCCAGCCGGTTTCGGTCGAGTTGTGGAGCCAGCCTGACCAGCGTTTCAGTGGCCGCATTCGCGAATTGTCGCCGGCCGCCGACCCCAGGTCCCGTACCTTCGCCGCTCGCGTGGCGTTCACCGCCGGCAGCGTTCCGGCCGAGTTGGGCCAAAGTGCCCGGGTGTTCATCCAGACGGCCGACAAGGTGTCGCTGGCGGTGCCTTTGTCGGCCCTGACGGCCGAGAACGGCGCGACCTACGTCTGGGTGGTCAACGCCAACAACACCCTGAAAAAGGTCCCGGTGCGGGTCGGCGCGTTCGGCGAGAAAGCCGTCCCGGTGCTGGAAGGCCTGAGCCCGGATGACTGGGTGGTGGCGGCCGGCGTCCATGTGCTCCTCGACGGCCAGCAGGTGCGGCCGGTGGATCGCTCCAACCGCGTGGTCAACCTGGCGGCCAAGGAGTAATCCCCGATGGGTTTCAATCTTTCCGAATGGGCGCTGCGTAATCGCCAGATCGTACTGTTCCTGATGCTCCTGCTGGCCATCGTCGGTGCGCTTTCCTACACCAAGCTGGGCCAGAGCGAAGACCCGCCGTTCACGTTCAAGGCCATGGTGATTCGCACCCTCTGGCCGGGCGCGACGGCCGAGGAGGTTTCGCGCCAGGTCACCGAACGCATCGAGAAGAAGCTGATGGAGACCGGCGATTACGAGCGTATCGTCTCGTTCTCCCGGCCGGGCGAGTCCCAGGTCACCTTCATGGCGCGCGACTCCCTGCATTCGGCGCAGATCCCCGAGCTGTGGTACCAGATCCGCAAGAAAGTCAGCGACATTCGCCATACCTTGCCGCCGGGCATCCAGGGACCGTTCTTCAACGACGAATTCGGCACCACCTTCGGCAACATTTACGCGTTGACCGGTGACGGTTTCGACTACGCCGTGCTCAAGGACTACGCCGATCGCATCCAGATCCAGTTGCAACGGGTCAAGGACGTGGGCAAGGTCGAGCTGCTCGGCTTGCAGGACGAGAAAATCTGGATCGAGCTGTCGAACGTCAAGCTGGCGACCCTCGGCCTGCCCTTGGCGGCGGTGCAGCAGGCCCTTGAGGAGCAGAACGCGGTATCGACCGCAGGCTTCTTCGAGACCGGCAGCGAGCGCTTGCAGTTGCGGGTGTCGGGCAATTTCCAGACGGTCGAAGAGATCCGCAACTTTCCGATCCGGGTGGCCGACCGAACCTTTCGCATCAGCGACCTGGCGGACGTGCGTCGTGGCTTCAACGACCCACCGGCGCCGCGCATGCGCTTCATGGGCGAAGATGCCATCGGCCTGGCCGTGGCGATGAAGGACGGTGGCGACATCCTGGTCCTGGGCAAGGCGCTGGAAGCCGAGTTCGCCCGGATCCAGAACAACCTGCCGGCCGGCATGCAACTGCGTAAGGTGTCGGACCAGCCGGCGGCGGTGAAGACGGGCGTCGGCGAGTTCGTCCAGGTGCTGGTGGAGGCCCTGGCGATCGTGTTGCTGGTGAGTTTCTTCTCCCTGGGACTGCGCACCGGGATGGTCGTGGCGCTGGCGATCCCGCTGGTGCTGGCGATGACCTTCGCCGCGATGTATTACCTGGGAATCGGCCTGCACAAGATCTCCCTTGGCGCGCTGGTGCTGGCATTGGGGCTGCTGGTGGACGACGCGATCATTGCGGTGGAGATGATGGCGATCAAGATGGAGCAGGGCTTCGACCGCATCAAGGCCGCCAGTTATGCCTGGACCAGCACCGCCTTCCCCATGCTCACCGGTACGCTGATCACGGCGGCGGGCTTCCTGCCGATCGCCACGGCGCAGTCGGGCACGGGTGAATACACCCGCTCGATCTTCCAGGTGGTGACCTTGGCATTGCTGGCGTCCTGGGTGGCCGCGGTGGTGTTCGTGCCGTATCTGGGGGAAAGACTCCTACCAGACCTGGCGAAAATTCATGCCGCCAAACACGGCACCGCCGACGGTGAATTCGACCCTTACGGCACGCCGTTCTATCAACGCGTGCGGCGGCTGGTGGGCTGGTGCGTGCGTCGGCGCAAAACCGTCATCGCGCTGACCGTGCTGCTGTTTATCGGCTCGGTGGTGTTGTTCCGTTTTGTGCCTCAGCAGTTCTTCCCAGCCTCCGGGCGGTTGGAGCTGATGGTCGACCTCAAACTGGAGGAAGGCGCCTCCCTGAGCAACACCGCCGAGCAGGTCAAGCGCCTTGAAGCGCTGCTCAAGGACCACGCCGGCATCGACAACTATGTGGCCTACGTCGGTACCGGATCGCCGCGTTTCTACCTGCCGCTGGATCAGCAACTGCCCGCGTCCAGCTTTGCTCAGTTCGTGGTGCTGGCCAAGACCATCGAAGACCGCGAACCGCTGCGCAGTTGGCTGATCAGCACCCTGAACGAACAGTTCCCGACCCTGCGTTCGCGGGTGACCCGCCTGGAAAACGGGCCGCCGGTGGGCTACCCGGTGCAGTTTCGCGTGACGGGTGAGCACATCGAGGAAGTCCGGGCCTTGGCGCGGAAAGTGGCGGCCAAGGTTCGGGAAAATCCCTACGTGGCCAACGTGCATCTGGATTGGGAAGAACCGAGCAAGGTGGTCTACCTCAATATCGACCAGGACCGCGCCCGGGCCCTGGGCGTCAGCACGGCGAACCTGTCCAGCGCCCTGCGCAGTTCCCTGACCGGGTCGAGTGTCAGCCAGTACCGCGAAGACAACGAGCTGATCGAGATCCTGCTACGGGGCACGGTGCACGAGCGCACCGAACTGTCGCTGCTGCCAAGCCTGGCCGTGCCGACCGACAGCGGTCAGAGTGTGGCGTTGTCGCAGATCGCCACCCTGGAATACGGCTTCGAAGAAGGTGTGATCTGGCACCGCAATCGCCTGCCGAGCGTGACCGTGCGGGCAGACATCTACGGCAAGGAGCAGCCGGCCACCCTGGTGCAGCAGATTTTCCCGACCCTGGAGCCGATCCGCGCGGAACTGCCGGACGGTTACCTGCTGGAAGTGGGCGGGACGGTGGAGGATTCGGCCCGTGGCCAGAAATCGGTGAATGCCGGCGTGCCGCTGTTCATCGTGGTGGTGCTGACGTTGCTGATGCTGCAACTGCGCAGTTTCTCGCGCACGGCGATGGTGTTCCTGACGGCGCCCCTGGGGTTGATCGGCGTCACGCTGTTCCTGCTGGTGTTCCGTCAGCCGTTCGGCTTCGTGGCGATGCTGGGGACCATCGCGCTGTCGGGGATGATCATGCGTAACTCGGTGATCCTGGTGGACCAGATCGAGCAGGACATCAAGGCCGGGCTCGCACCCTGGCAGGCAATCATCGAAGCCACCGTGCGCCGCTTCCGCCCGATTGTGCTGACCGCGCTGGCGGCGGTGCTGGCGATGATCCCGCTGTCGCGCAGCCTGTTCTTCGGCCCGATGGCCGTGGCGATCATGGGCGGGTTGATCGTGGCGACGGCGTTGACGCTGTTGTTCCTGCCGGCGTTGTATGCGGCGTGGTTCAGGGTCAAGAAAGCCTGATCAACAGGTGCACACTGGCCCTGTGGCGAGGGGATTTATCCCCGTTGGGCTGCGAAGCGGCCCTAAAGCAGTGAACTCAATCTTTCTGACACACCGAGTTTTCTGGTTTAGGGGCTGCTGTGCAGCCCAACGGGGATAAATCCCCTCGCCACAGGGTTTTGCGCTAAGTCTTAAAGCGCGCCGAACACCTTCTTCGCCAGGCTGGTCGCGGCGGCGGCCGGGTTCTGGCGAATGGTGGCTTCCTGCTTGGCGATCATCTCGAACAACCCGTCCAGCGCCTGCTCGGTCACGTAGTTCTCGATGTTGGCGCTTTTCGCATCCAGTACGCCGAGCGTCGCGGCCTGGCCGGCGAAGGCGTTGTATTTCTGGGCCAGGCCGACCTTGTCGGTGGCTTGCTTGACGATTGGCAGGAACTTGGCGCGGATCTGCTCGCGGCTGCTCTTGTTCAGGTACTGCGTGGCCGAGTCGTTACCGCCGCTCAGGATGCCCTTGGCGTCGTTCACGCTCATGTTCTTCACGGCATTGACCAGGATCGGCTGGGCCTGGACCACGGCGGCTTCGGCGGCCTGGTTCATGCTGGTTTCCAGCTGATCGACCTGGTCACCCATGCCGAAGGCCTTCATCTTGCCGGCGACCTTGCCGAGCTTGCCCGGCAACTCGATCTTCACCTCGGGGTTGTTGTTGAAACCGCCGGGCTTGCCCAGTTGCTGGACCGCCACCTGCGCGCCTTGGGTCAGGGCGTCCTTGAGACCGCCGGTGGCATCCTTTTGCGACAGGTCGCCCAAGGACAGGGCCATGGCATTGGCGCAGATCAGCAGGCCCGCGCAAAGGCCGGTGAAACGGAGAGGGAAACGGAGCATGACGGCATCCTTGAAAAAGTGGAAAACGGAATCAGCGCGCAGGGTTGACGCGGATCTTCAACGGCTGCGGGTCTTTGCCATCCAGGTGTACGGCGTGCTGTTGGGTGGTGATGAACAGCAACTGGCCGTCTACTTCGATGCGGGCGCTCACGGCATAACGATGACCGGGCTTGACCTGGGCTGGATCATAACTGAGGTGGAACGGCAGCGGGACCTGGCCTTTGACCGGCCCGCTGTGTTCATCGAGCACCACCGCCGGGGCATCGGCCAGGGAGACGTCCTGCAGGCTCACGCTCAAGGTGGCGCTGGGGGGCAGGGCGATACGTTGCAAGTAGAAGACTTCGCCATCCAGGGACGCGGCGGATGGAGTGGGTGGGGTTGTGGCTTGGCACGCGGCCAGTAAAGCCATGGAGGCAAGCAAAACGAGTTTTTTCATCGGGAGCACCTGGTGCGTCGACGCCCGCGACACGGCGGGCGCCGACGAACATTCAGCGAAGTGGCGTCCAGGCAAGCCCTTGTAGCGTCACGGTTCAGGAACCGAACGCGGGTGCCTGGACCGTTTCAGCCAGCGATCCTGGCGTCAGGTTCAGGGGGATGTCAACGTGCTGGTTGCTGCCATCCCAGGTGAATGTCTGTTCGGCATCGAGGAACAGAGCGGTCTCGCCCAGGTACATTTGGACCTTGACCGAGAGCGCTTCTCCCACAGGCGTTACCTTGGGATCGAGCAGGAAGCGATATTGCCAAGGTTGCCTGGCCGCTGGCACCTGCGATGCCACGTTGGAACCCTGGCCACCGCTGGCGCTGATCTGCTCACCGGCTGCATTTCGCACACTGATTTCGGCGCGGCCGGCTTCCGGGAGTTGATAGCCATCGGGCAATTGCAGGGTCAATGTGATGATGTTCATGGTGAATTCCTTTTCAGTACGTCGTTATTGACGCGAGTCCATCCTAGAAGTCTGCTCCACGGTTTTCTGTAGGTTTTTTCTTCGTTTGATGTCGCCTCAGCCGCTCCAGGGTGTCGGAGACCGCTGTCGATTGCCCCGTCGACTCACCGCTAACGTCCCTGTTCACGGTGAGTGGGCCGAGCCTTGTCAAAGGTCCGGACTGAGGGCGACCTCGGCTGCGTCTTCGCTGCGATGCAGCGCCACCTGGCGGATCGACAGGCGAATTTCCGCCGGCAGTACCCGCTTGGCCGCGCCCTCGGCCAGTTCTCCCAGCAGCGGGTGGTAACTCAGCTTGCCAGCCTCGTCACGGCGCAGCACCTCAAGGTCCAGCAGGGTCTGGATGAAGTGGCGGAACAGGCTCTTGTCGAAGAACTCCGGAGCGTTCAGGCCATGCAGGATCGACAGGCGCTGAGCCATGACCGTGCAAAGGTCTTCCAGTTCTTCGGCGCTGACGGTGTTCTGGCCGCTGTTGAGCAGCAGTGAGACGGTCATGTAGAAGCGTTGCAGGGTCTGGGCGATGCTTTTGGACAGCAGGGTCAGCAGCACGAAGTGCCGCGAGCTTGGGGCCGGACGCAGGTACAGGTCTTTTTCGAAACGCAGCAGGCCTTGCTCGACGAACGCTTCGAGCCACTGGTCGACCACGTCGTCCAGTTCCTCCAGCGACCAGCGAATGAACAGCTCCGATTGCAGGTACGGGTACAGCGCGCGGGTGTAGCGCAGGATCTGCTCGCGGCTCATGCGCGAGGTGCTCTGGAAGAAGCTCGCCAGCAACGCCGGCAAGGCAAAGATGTGCAGCACGTTGTTGCGGTAGTAAGTCATCAGTACCGCGTTCTGTTCATCCAGGTACAGGATCTTGCCCAGGGCGTCGCTCTGTTCCGAGAGCAGGTCCATGCCCTTCACGTGCTCGATCAGCGCCCGTCCGTCGCCTTCGGGCAGGGTGGTGTGGGGCGAGTACGGGACTTTGCGCAGCAGCGCCAGGTACAGGTCGAGCACCCGGGCCATGGCGCGGTCGTCCAGGGCCAGGCGGCTGGTGGACAGCAGCGCCAGGGCCACGAGGTTGACCGGGTTGATGGCCGCCGCTTCGTTCAGGTGCCGGGCCACGCGCTCGCCGAGGCGGTGGGTGGTGGGGTTGAGCCAGGCCGGTTTGAACTGCGGCCCCAGTTCCTGCTCCCGCCAGCCGGGCTGTTCGCCGTCGAGGAAGTCGGCCAGTTTGATCGGTTCGCCGAAGTTCACCGCCACCTGCCCGAAGCGTTGCTTGAGGGCGCCGATGACCTTGAAGATGTCGAAGATCGATTCTTTCTTCTTGCTGGCCCCGCGCAGTTCCCCCAGGTAGGTGCGACCTTCCAGGACCCGCTCGTAGCCGATGTAGACCGGCACGAAGACGATGGGCGTGCGCGACGAACGCAGGAAGCTGCGCAGGGTGATGGCGAGCATGCCGGTCTTGGGCTGCAGCATGCGCCCGGTGCGCGAGCGTCCACCCTCGACGAAGTACTCCACCGGAAAGCCCTTGGTGAACAGCGTGTGCAGGTACTCATTGAACACGGCGGTGTAGAGCGGGTTGCCCTTGAAGGTACGGCGCATGAAAAATGCCCCGCCCCGGCGCAGCAGGCCGCCGATGACCGGCATGTTGAGGTTGATGCCGGCCGCGATGTGCGGTGGAGTCAGGCCGTTGCGAAACAGCAGGTACGACAGCAGCAGGTAGTCGATGTGGCTGCGGTGGCAGGGCACGTAGATGACTTCGTGGCCGGGGGCGATGGCCTGTACGCCTTCGATGTTGTTGACCTTGATGCCGTCGTAGATCTTGTTCCAGAACCAGCTCAGGACCACTTCCAGGAAACGGATCGCGGTGTAGGTGTAGTCCGAGGCGATTTCGTTGCCATAGCGCAGGGCCTGGGCCTTGGCTTTCTCCGCCGAGATCTTTTCCCGCTCGGCCTCGTCGGCAATCGCCTGCTTGACCAGCGGCTGGTTCAGCAGGCCCTTGACCAGGTTGCGCCGGTGGGAAATGTCCGGGCCGATGACCGCCGTCTTCAGGTTGCGCAAATGCACCCGCAGCACCCGTTGGGCCATGCGCACGGTGCGTTCGTGGCCTTTGTCGTGTTCGATCAGTTCGCGCAGGTGGATCGGTGGCGAGAACTGCACGCGGGTCTTGCGCCCCAGGATCATGATGCTCAGCAGGCGCCGCAGGCGCCCGGTGACTGCCCAACTGTCGGCGAACAGCAGCTTCCATGGGCTGGATTCACTGTCGGGCGATTGGCCCCAGAACACGCTGACCGGAATGATCTGGGCGTCTTCGGCGGCGTTGTGGGTCAGGGCGTCGACCAGCCGCGTCAGGGTCGGTGGCGCGCCGCGCTTGTCCTGGCGGCCAAGCCAGTCCGGGGCGGGCGTGAGGTAGAAGAACGCCGCCGGCTCCAGCAGGTTGCCCACCGACACCGGCAGCACCGGGCGGGGCAGGCCGGCCTTGGTGCACTCGGTGTCGAGCACCGCCAGGTCGGTCAGCGAAGGGTCTTGCAGAACGTAGAACACCGGACGGCTGCGGTCGAGGTTGAGGGTGAAGGACGACTGGTTGATGGTCTCGGAGCGAACCCAGAGATACAGCAGTCGGCGCAGGGTGCCAAACACTAGACGGCGGAACGGGGAACGGGTCATACGGCTTCTGCATGAGTGGATGGGGTTGAGCGGCAGGTAGTGTGCCGGATTCACCGAAAATCGGCAAAAAAGCACCGAAGTAAAGTCAGTTGAGAGTTTTTCCCGGTGTCATATACTCGGCGGGCTACTGCCCCGACGTTCACGTGGACGGCCAGGCGGCGGTGAGAGTCCGCAGGCTTTGTCTGCCTGCCGCCAGGCGGGACAAGCCGACTTAACAATAAGAAATGGGAGTGAGCATCATGGCTGCACGCGAGACCGGCAGTGTGAAGTGGTTCAACGACGCCAAAGGCTACGGCTTCATCCAGCGCGAAGGTGGGGCCGATGTGTTCGTGCACTACCGCGCGATCCGCGGTGAAGGCCACCGTTCACTGACCGAAGGCCAGCAGGTCGAATACGCGGTCGTGGAAGGACAGAAGGGCTTGCAGGCCGAGGATGTGGTGGGGTTGTAAGCCATCCTTCTCAACCACCGCCAATCCCCAGTGGGAGCGGGCTTACTCGCGAATGCGTCAGTCAGGCGGCATGTCGACTGACACACCGCTTTCGCGGGCAAGCCCGCTCCCACATTTGGGACTGTGGTGGGCCTTGGGCCGAATCAGGCCGTCTTCCAGGTGATTTCTTCTTCCCCATCGGCGCTGATGCGAATCCAGCGATCGGCCGATTCCTCGCCTTCCTCTTCCACCCACGAGCCGGGTGCGCAGCGCACTTCGACATTCAATGCGGCGTAGGCGGCGCGGGCGCAAGCGATGTCGTCTTCCCACGGGGTCCGGTCGCTTTCCAGGTACAGGCTGTTCCATTTGCCGACGGCCTTGGGCAGCCAGGTCACCGGGACGTCGCCGGCCTTGCACTTGTAGGTCTGGCCTTTCTGGACCCATTCGCTGCACGGGCCCAGGGCCTGGCCGAGCCAGTGGGCGATGGCCTTGTGGTCGACGTCGGCGTCCTTGAGGTAAATCTCGATATCGGGTTGGCGCATGGATGTCCTCACTGCGGTCTTGAAAAATCCATTCGCGGATTTAACGGGCCCCGTACGGGTGTCCGGGGCCGATCATAAGGTTTATTGAAGAACGAAATAATCGTAGCGCATCGACACCGTGACCTCGAACGGTTCAGCCTGCTCGATCACGCTGGCCCGGCGTTCGGCACTGGCGCGCCAGCCGTGGGGCGTCATCGCCAGCAGGTTGGCGCGGTCCTGGCCGCTTTCGAGCACGAGCGTGAACTCCAGGGTTTCGCTGTGCTCCAGCGCCATCCCCGAAGGCACCAGGGCCAGGTGCTTGTCGTCGGTGTATTCGCGCACTTCGTCGTACAGGCGCTCACGCAATTGCATCAGGTGACCGCGGGTCGGGCCGACTTTCATCAAGCCGCCGCCAGGGCTGAGCAGGCGCTTGGCTTCCTGCCAGTCCAGTGGGCTGAACACGCTCGCCAGGAACTGGCAGCAGCCGTCCGCCAGCGGCACCCGGGCCATGCTGGCGATCAACCAGGTCAGTTGCGGGCTGCGTTTGCAGGCGCGTTTGACTGCCTCGCGGGAAATGTCCAAGGCATAGCCATCGGCGTCGGGCAGTGCGTCGGCGATCTGCGCGGTGTAGTAGCCCTCGCCACAGCCGATGTCCAGCCAGCGCCCCGGCGCGCGCTCAGCCGCCAGTTCGGCCAGGCGCCGGGCAACGGGGGCGTAGTGCCCGGCGTTGAGAAAGTCGCGACGGGCTTCGACCATGGCCTGGTTGTCCCCGGGGTCGCGGCTGTTCTTGTGCTGCACCGGCAACAGGTTCAGGTAGCCCTGGCGCGCGCGGTCGAACCGATGGCCGGCCGGGCAGGCCACGCCGTTGTCCACCGCGTTCAGCGGTTCACTGCAGATCGGGCAGGCGAGCATCAGGCGAGCAACTTGATCAGCGTCTGGTAGTAGATCTCGGTCAGTACGTCGAGATCGGCTGCCAATACCCGTTCGTTGACCTGGTGGATGGTCGCGTTGACCGGGCCCAGTTCCACCACTTGCGTGCCCATGGTCGCGATGAAGCGGCCGTCGGAGGTGCCGCCGCTGGTGGACGCCTGGGTCTCGCGGCCGGTGACGTCCTTGATGCTCGACGACACGGCGTCCAGCAGCGCACCCGGTTCGGTGAGGAACGGCAGCCCGGACAGGGCCCAGTCGATGTGCCAGTCCAACTGGTGCTTGTCGAGGATATCGGCGACGCGCTGTTGCAGGCCTTCGACAGTGGATTCGGTGGAGAAGCGGAAGTTGAACACCGCCACCAGGTCACCCGGGATCACGTTGGTCGCGCCGGTGCCGGCGTTGAGGTTGGAGATCTGGAAGCTGGTGGGCGGGAAGAAATCGTTGCCATGGTCCCAATGTTCGGCGGCCAACTCCGCCAGGGCTGGCGCGGCGAGGTGGATCGGGTTCCTCGCCAGGTGCGGGTAGGCCACGTGACCTTGCTTGCCGCGCACGGTCAGTGTGGCGCCAAGGGAGCCACGACGGCCGTTCTTGACCACGTCACCCACCAGGGTGGTGCTCGACGGCTCGCCGACGATGCACCAGTCCAGGCGCTCCTGCCGAGCCTTGAGGCGCTCGACCACAGCTTTGGTGCCGTGGTGCGCCGGGCCTTCTTCGTCGCTGGTGATCAGGAAGGTCACCGCACCCTTGTGGTCCGGGTAGTCGGCGACGAACCGCTCGGCCGCCACCACCATCGCTGCGAGGCTGCCTTTCATGTCGGCGGCGCCACGGCCGCAGAGCATGCCCTGTTCATCGATCACCGCATCGAACGGGTCGAGCTGCCAGGCCTGCACCGGGCCGGTCGGCACCACGTCGGTGTGCCCGGCGAAGCACAGCACCGGGCCGTCATGCTGGCCGTGGCGGGCCCAGAAGTTATCCACATCCTCGATGCGCATCGGCTCGAGCGCAAAGCCCGCGTTGCCCAGGCGCTGCATCATCAGTTTCTGGCAATCGGCGTCCACCGGTGTCACGGACGGACGGCGGATCAGGTCGCAGGCGAGTTGCAAGGTCGGCGAGAGGTCGGCGTGGGCCGTCATGGAAACTCCGGGAATATAGTGTGAACGCAAGGCTTGTGCAGGCGCGGGCTGGCTCGCGCAAAATGGCGATTATCTTATAGTAAAACGACCGTCATTGGCCCAAGTATGCCGACAGTGTGTGACACAGAACCTGTGGGAGCGAGCTTGCTCGCGATGGCGGTGGATCAGTCGATACTCTATTGACTGGACTGACGCCATCGCGAGCAAGCTCGCTCCCACAAGGGGGAATTGGTGGGATTCAATTCGCGAACGGCTCGAATTGCCACGGCAAAGCCCTATAATGCGCGCCGGTTTTTGGGGTAATGGTCATGAGTACAGAAGATCCACGGTTTGCCGGCATCGCCCGTTTGTATGGCATCGAGGGCCTGGAGCGCCTGCGGGCGGCCCATGTGGCGGTGGTCGGGGTGGGCGGGGTCGGTTCCTGGGCGGCGGAAGCGATCGCCCGGTGCGGCGTGGGCGAAATTTCGCTGTTCGACCTGGACGATGTCTGCGTCAGCAACGCCAACCGCCAGTTACACGCCCTGGACAGCACCGTCGGCAAGCCCAAGGTCGAGGTCATGGCCGAGCGGCTGCGGGGCATCAACCCCGATTGCACGGTGCACGCCGTGGCCGACTTCGTCACCCGCGACACCATGGCCGAATACATCACGCCCCACATCGATTGCGTGATCGACTGCATCGACAGCGTCAATGCCAAGGCGGCGCTGATCGCCTGGTGCAAGCGCCGCAAGATCCAGATCATCACCACCGGCGGCGCGGGCGGGCAGATTGACCCGACGCTGATCCAGGTGTGCGACCTGAACCGTACCTTCAACGATCCGCTGGCCTCCAAAGTGCGCTCGACCCTGCGTCGCGACTACGGCTTTTCCCGCACCGTGACCCGTCACTACAGCGTGCCGTGCGTGTTCTCCACCGAACAGCTGCGTTATCCGAAGCCGGACGGCAGTATTTGCTTGCAGAAGAGTTTTGTCGGCGACGGCGTGAAGCTCGACTGCGCCGGCGGGTTTGGCGCGGTGATGATGGTGACGGCGACATTTGGCATGGTCGCGGCGACCAAGGCGGTGGACAAGATCGTGGCGGGCGTGCGGCGGCCGGCTGACAGGACCAAGCCTCAGGATTGAGGGTGGGCTGAGGGCCTCTTCGCGAGCAAGCCCGCTCCCACAGTGGATAGGGGGATCACAAGATTTGTGTTCAATGAGATCCCTTGTGGGAGCGGGCTTGCTCGCGAAGCTTTTAACGATCAGCGAGTCAGCGCAATCATCCGCTGCAACACCGCATTCAACCCATTACTGCGCGAAGGCGATAGCTGGCGCGACAATCCCAGTTCACCAAACCACCCCGGCAGATCGACCTCGCGCAACTCGTTCGCCGATAACCCATTGACCCGCGCCAGCAGCAACGCCACCAGTCCGCGAATCAACCGCGCTTCGCTGCTGGCGGCAAATTGCCAATGCCCGTCCTGCAACCGACCCATCAGCCACACCTGGCTTTCGCAGCCGTTGACCAGGTTGGCGTCGCATCGCTCGGCCTCGCTCAGCGGCGGCAGGCGCTCGCCCCATTGCATCAGCAGCCGGGCGCGCTGTTCCCAGCCCGAGGCCTGCTGAAAGGTCTGCAGCGCCGTGACAGCCTCGGCCGGCAGGTTCATCGGAGCATCTCCAGGGCCTGGTCCAGGGCCTCGAAGAAGCGTTCGAGGTCGGCCGAATCGTTGTACAACGCCAGCGACACCCGGATCGCGCCCGACAGGTTCAGGTGCTTGAACAGCGGCATGGCGCAGTGATGCCCGGCGCGTACGGCGATGCCTTGCTCGGTCAGCAGGTGAGCCAAATCGGCGTTATGCACACCGTCGACGCCGAAGCTGACCAGCGCCAGCCGGGGCTGGCCCACCAGGCGTATGCCCTTGCGTGCCTGCAAGCCATGGAGCAGGTAGTCGTGCAGCGCCGCCTCATGCTCGATGACCGCGGGCGTCTCGAGACCGGTCAGGTAATCCAGGGTCGCCCCCAGGCCGATCACGCTGGCGATCGGCGGCGTACCGGCTTCAAAGCCCAGCGGCGCCGGGCGGAACGTGGCGCTGTGGTAATCGGCCTGTTGCACCATTTCACCGCCAAACTGCCAGTGCCGCAGTTCGCTCAACGCTTCGTGACGGCCGTACAGCACGCCCAGCCCGTCGGGCCCGTAGAGCTTGTGGCTGGAGAACACATAGAAGTCGCAACCCAGGCCTTGTACGTCGTGCCGGCCATGAACCACGCCCTGGGCGCCATCGATCACCGTCAACGCGCCGTGGGCCTTGGCCAGGGCCAGCAGCGCCGGTAATGGTTGCCAGGCCCCTAGCACGTTGGACAACTGACTCACCGCCAGCAGGCGCGTACGCGGCCCGATCAACTGCGTGGCGGCGTCCACGTCGATGACCCCGTCGGGGTCCAGCGGCAGCACTACCAGCGTCAACGCACGGCGTTCAGCCAGTTGTTGCCACGGCAGCAGGTTGGCGTGGTGTTCGAGGGCGCTAACGACGATTTCATCGCCCGGCTTGAACAGGTGTTCCAGTCCGTAGGCCAGAAGATTCAGCGCGCAGGTCGCGCCGTGGGTAAAGACGATCTGCCCGCTGTCGCCTGCGTTGAGCCATTGCGCGACTTTAAGGCGACTGTCTTCGAAGGCCTGGGTGGCATGGGCGCCTGGCAGGTGTTGCGCGCGATGCACGTTGGCCGCGCCGTTGGCGTAGTAGTGCACCAGGGCATCGAGCAAGGCTTGGGGTTTTTGCGTGGTGGCGGCGCTGTCCAGGTAGGTCTGGCCTTGCCGGTGCAGGGCGGCGATGGCCGGGAAGTCGGCACGCCAGGGAGAGGGGATCAACATGCTTTCGGGCCCTGCTGGGTTACGCCGGACCCTGTGGGAGCTGTTCGCTCCCACAGGTGACTGTGTGAAGCGCCTTAGTTGTGCGCGTGCAGAGCTTCGTTCAGCTCGATGGCCGATTTGTGGGTCTTGCACTCCACCGCGCCGGTTTCGGAGTTGCGGCGGAACAGCAGGTCGGGTTGACCGGCCAGCTCGCGGGCCTTGACCACTTTGACCAGTTGGTTGTTCTCGTCCAGCAGTGCGACCTTGGTGCCGGCGGTCACGTACAGGCCCGACTCCACGGTGTTGCGGTCACCCAGTGGAATACCGATACCGGCGTTGGCGCCGATCAGGCAGCCTTCGCCGACCTTGATCACGATGTTGCCGCCACCCGACAGGGTGCCCATGGTCGAGCAGCCGCCGCCCAGGTCCGACCCCTTGCCGACGAACACGCCCGCCGATACACGGCCTTCGATCATGCCCGGGCCTTCGGTGCCGGCGTTGAAGTTGACGAAGCCTTCGTGCATCACGGTAGTGCCTTCGCCCACGTAGGCGCCCAGGCGAATCCGCGCGGCGTCGGCGATACGAACGCCGGCCGGGACCACGTAGTCGGTCATTTTCGGGAACTTGTCCACCGAGAACACTTCCAGCAGCTCTCCACGCAGGCGGGCTTCGAGCTGGTGCTCGGCCAGTTCGGCCAGGTCGATCGCGCCCTGGCTGGTCCAGGCGACGTTCGGCAGCAACGGGAAGATCCCGGCCAGGTTCAGGCCATGGGGCTTGACCAGGCGATGGGACAGCAGGTGCAGCTTGAGGTAGGCCTCAGGCGTCGAGCTCAATTGGGCGTCTTCGGCCAGCAGGGTGGCAACCAGCGGCTTGTGGCTCTCGGCCAGGCGGGTCAGCAGGGCGGCTTGCGCGGCGTCGACGCCCTTGAGCGCTTCGGCCAGTTGCGAGGCCTGGGCGGTGGTGAAGGTGATCGCCTGGTTGCCTTCGCTGTAGCCAAGGATGGGTGCGATGGCGCTGACGATGGCCGCCGACGGGTTGAGCAGCGGTTGTGCGTAGAACACTTCCAGCCAGGCGCCTTGACGGTTTTGAGTGCCGACACCGAAGGCCAGGCTGAACAGGGTAGTGGACATGGACATTACCTCAACAAAATGGACTGGGCAGGTTTACTTGAGCGCTGCCGCATAAATATCTGGCTTGAAGCCAATCAGGGTTCGGTCGCCGAGATCGAGCACCGGGCGCTTGATCATCGAGGGTTGGGCGAGCATCAGTTCGATGGCTTTCGACTGGTCGAGATCGGCTTTGCGTTCGTCGTCGAGCTTGCGAAAGGTCGTACCGGCGCGATTCAACACCACTTGCCAGCCATGCTCGTCGCACCATTGGGTCAGGTGTTCACGGTCGATGCCGGCGCTCTTGTAGTCGTGGAAGTCGTAGCGTACAGCGTGTTCATCGAGCCAGGTGCGCGCTTTTTTCATCGTGTCACAGGCTTTGATGCCGAAAAGGTGCAACGTTTTGCTTGAATCGGTCAAGGAACTGCCCCCTTTGCAGGTGCTGGGAATAAAAGGTGACGGATTATGCCATGACCGGACGGTTTCGCGGCGGCCTGGGTTGATTTGCCCCAAAGCCTTGGAGAGGGTGCGACATAGGTGTAACGGTCAGCGCCATGCTAAGCGACTAATATGGCACTTCAACGGCAAGCTGTTGCCGGATGTGTGTCGCTGTCAATGGAACCCCCTATGCAAAGCGCTTATACCGTCCTGATCCTGCTGACACTGGTGGGTGTCTCGCGTTTGATCGGGCGGTTGATCCCCCTGCCGTTGCCGCTGGTGCAGATCGGCGCAGGGGCCGTGCTAGCCTGGCCGTCCTTGGGCCTGCACGTGGCCCTCGATCCCGAACTGTTCCTGTTTCTGTTCTTGCCCCCGCTGCTGTTCTCCGACGGTTGGCGCATGCCCAAGCGTGAGCTGTGGCGCCTGCGCGGGCCGATCCTGACACTGGCGGTGGGCCTGGTGCTGTTCACGGTGGTGGGCGCCGGGTATTTCATTCATTGGCTGTTGCCCAGCATCCCGTTGCCGGTGGCCTTCGCCCTGGCCGCGGTGTTGTCGCCCACTGACGCCGTGGCCGTGTCGGCGATTGCCCGGGACCGCTTGCCCAAGCCGCTGATGCACATGCTCCAGGGCGAAGCGCTGATGAACGACGCCTCTGGCCTGGTGACCTTCAAGTTCGCCCTGGCGGCGGCCATCACCGGGGTGTTTTCCCTGGCTAACGCGAGCCTGGCGTTTGTGTTGGTGGCCGTCGGAGGCTTGTTGGTGGGGGTGGCCCTGAGCTGGCTGGTCGGTCGTCTGCGGGCCTGGATGGTGGCGCGCGGGTGGGATGATCCGGCCACCCACGTGGTGTTCATGCTATTGCTGCCATTCGCCGCCTATGTGGTGGCTGAGCGATTGGGCGTCTCGGGCATTCTCTCGGCGGTGGCGGCTGGGATGATGCAGAGCTGGCTGGATCTGCTGCCGCGCCAGACCCATACGCGGCTGCTCAATCGCAGCGTCTGGTCGCTGTTGGAATTCGCCTTCAACGGCTTGATCTTCCTGCTGCTGGGCTTGCAGTTGCCGGACATCGTCAAGGCCGTCACCCGCCACGAGACCACGCTGTGGCCGACGTTGCTCTACCTCTGCCTGGAGGTGATGGCGATCTTTTTGGTGTTGCTGGTGCTGCGGTTTGTCTGGGTGCAAAGCATCTGGCGCCTGTCCGGGTGGTTGCGCCGCTGGCGTGGCAAGGGGGAGTTGACCTTGGTGCCGACGGCGCGCTCCTGCTGGCTGCTGACCTTCGGTGGGGTGAGAGGGGCCGTGACGTTGGCGGGCGTGTTATCGGTGCCGTTGCTGCTGGGCGCCGGGGAAGCGTTTCCCGAGCGCGATTTGCTGATCTTCATCGCCGCGGGGGTGATCCTGCTATCGTTGATCGCCGCCTGCATCGCCTTGCCACTGTTGCTGCGGGGCATCGAGCAAAGTCCCGACGACAAGCGTCGCACCGAAGTGCGCGAGGCCTGGCGCAAGACCGCCGAGGCGGCGATCCGTGCGCTGGAAGTGGAAGAGCCCGCCGAGCCGGCCAGTGCGCCAGCGGCGGCCATGGCGACCGAGGTCAAGGCGCGATTGATGAGTGAGTATCGCCATCAGTTGGAGGTGTTCAACGACTCCGCCGAAGCTCAGGCCCTGGCGTTCGAAATGGACCTGCTGGAGCGCCGCCTGCGCCTCAAGGCCCTGAAAGCCCAGCGCCTGGAACTGTATCGCCTCAGCCGCCATCACCAGATCGGCGACGACGTGCTGCGTGAAGTGCTGGGGGAGTTGGATTTGGCGGAGGCGAATTTGGGGTTGGGTAAATAGTCGTTATGCGTAGGACACCTCGTGGCGAGGGGATTTATCCCCGCTGGGCTGCGAAGCAGCCCTGAAACCGGGTCGCGCGGCATGTCAGACAGATCGAGTTGACTTGTTTGGGCCCGCTGCGCAGCCCAGCGGGAGCAAGCTCCCTTGCCACAACAACGCTTATGCGCGGGCCTCTTCCTGCTCAGGCACCAACCGTACTTCCACCCTCTGACCCAGTGCACGCGCCGCGCTGGCAAGTGTTGCCAGCGTCATTCCCGCATCATTCTGATCGAGCGCACGATCAACCGCGGTACGGCTGGTATGCATTCGCTCTGCCAAAGCCTTCTTGGTCACTTTCTGAAGTCGCATGGCCTCGGCAATTTGCCAGGAAATAACGCGTTTGAGCGCGGCCGCAGACACTTCCTCGGCAATTCCTTGCTCGGCCAGGAAGTCGTCAAAATCAGATCCAATGTGTTTGTTCATTTGCGGTACCTCATAATCTTGCTTTGCGCTGCTTGGCGGTTGCCATGTCGACCGCTGGTGTTTTTTGACTTTTCTTGATGAAGCCATGGAGTAGAACCATGTCGGAACCGACCACGGTGAAAAGAACGCGGGCGGTAGAGTCTTCAAGATCAATCCTGACTTCCCATAGCCCTGTATCCAGCTTGCGCACCACAGGCATACCTATCGGCCAACCAAGCTGAACAGTCTTGATGTCAGTCCCTATCATCCGTCTGTGTTCGCGGGGCAGATCTGTCAGCCATTCCCGCACGGGTTCATTTCCGGCATCTGTGCAGAAGAAACGTACATTCAGTATGGGTGCGATTTCGGTCATGGGGGCAGTGTACCGAAATAGGTGCATTGCGCAACCTTGGCGTTGCTGGGATTTTGTACAGGCGCCCAGCCTCAAATGGAGTCCTGAATGCGGTAAGCGCCGGCGCCCAGTGTGGAGGCGAGCCTGCTCGCGATGAGGTAATGTCAGGCAGTGGAGATTTGATGCCGGTCAGAAAGCTCTTGTGGCGAAGGAGCTTGCTCCCGCTGGACTGCGCAGCAGTCCCAAAAAGCGAGGGGCGCTTGGCGCCCCAGCGGGAGCAAGCTCCCTCGCCACAGGTTCAGTGTTCAACCGAAACGGCCTATCACCCCCGGCGCTGGATGAACGCGCGGATCCGCTCGGCCGCTTCCACGCACTCGGCCAATGGGGCGACCAGGGCCATGCGCACGCGGCCGGCGCCCGGGTTGACGCCGTCCACGTCGCGGGAGAGGTAGGAGCCTGGCACCACGGTCACGTGTTCCTGCTCGAACAGGTCCCGGCAGAACGCCGCGTCATCGCCTGCCACGTTGGGCCACAAGTAGAAACTGCCGTCGGGGCGTTGCACGTCCAGCACCGGGCTGAGGATCTGCAGCACGGCGTCGAATTTCTCCCGGTACAGTGCCCGGTTGGCGCGTACGTGCACTTCATCGTTCCAGGCGGCGACGCTCGCCAGCTGGGTCTGCACCGGCATCGCGCAGCCGTGGTAGGTGCGGTACAGCAAGAAGCCCTTGAGGATGTCCGCGTCGCCAGCCACGAAACCGGAGCGCAGGCCAGGCAGGTTGGAGCGCTTGGAGAGGCTGTGGAACACCACGCAACGCTTGAAATCCTTGCGTCCCAGCTCAACGCAGGCGCTGAGCAGGCCCGGTGGCGGCGTCTGCTCGTCGAAATACAGCTCGCTGTAGCACTCGTCGGCGGCGATCACGAAGTCGTGTTCGTCGGCCAGGGCGATGAGTTTTTTCAGCACATCCACCGGGATCAGTGCGCCGGTCGGGTTGCCGGGGGAGCACAGGAACAGGATCTGGCAGCGTTTCCAGATGTCCGCCGAGACGGCGTCGAAATCCGGGTTGAAACCGTTTTCGTCCAGGCACGGCAGGTAGTGCGGCTTGGCACCGGCCAGGAACGCGGCGCCTTCATAGATCTGGTAGAAGGGGTTCGGGCTCACGACCAGCGCATCGTCACCGCGGTTGACCACGGTCTGGGTGAAGGCGAAGAGGGCTTCGCGGGTGCCGTTGACCGGCAGCACGTGGCGCGCCGGGTCAAGCCAGCCGTTCGGCACACCAAAGCGTCGCTCGCACCAGCCGGTGATGGCTTCACGCAAGGCCGGGATGCCGAGCGTGGTCGGATAAACCGCCATCTGGTCCAGGTTGCTGGCCAGGGCCTCGGCGACAAAGCTGGGCGAGCGGTGCTTGGGTTCGCCGATGGACAGGGCAATCGGCCGCTTGTCCGGGTTGGGCGTGACGCTGCCGAGCAGGGCGCGAAGCTTCTCGAACGGGTAGGGCTGCAACTGGTTCAGGGCGTTGTTCATCGGGGGCCTCGTTCAATGTGGGGCGCTAGCCTTGTGGGAGCGGGCTTGCTCGCGAAAGCGGTGTGTCAGGTGATGGTCAGTTGACTGACACACCGCTTTCGCGAGCAAGCCCGCTCCCACAGGGGATATAGAGTGGGTCAGATACTGATACGCGTCAGGTTGATGTCCGGTTCCTGGTTGACGCTCAAGTGCCGGACCATCTCTTCCTGCAAGCGGCTGCACAACTGCGGGTCGGACAATGGCTGGTTGTGGGCGTCGGTGATGAAGAACACGTCTTCCACGCGTTCGCCGAGGGTGGCGATCTTGGCGTTCTGCAGCGACAGGTCGAACTCTAGGAAGATATGCCCGACCCGTGCCAGCAGGCCCGGACGATCCGGGGCGCTGAGTTCCAGCACGGTGACCTGGCGCAGGGCGTCGTTGTGGATCGTCACCTGCGGGGCAAACGCGAAATGCTTGAGCTGGCGCGGCACCCGGCGCTGGATGATGGTCGGGTAGTCCGCCGGGTTACGCAGCGCTTCGGTCAGGCCTTCGCGGATCTGCTTGATCCGCGCCGGGTTGTCGCCAATCGAGTCGCCGTCGGTGTCGAGCACGATGTAGGTGTCGAGGGTGAACTGGCTGCTGGAGGTGATGACCCGGGCGTCGTGGATGTTCAGGTTGAGCTGGTCCATCGCGGCCACGGTCACGGCGAAGAAGTCGTGCTGGTCCGGCGCGTAGATGAAGATCTGCGTGCCGCCCTCGAACTCGCGCTGGGTGGTTTCCTTGATCAGCACCAGGGGCCCGCCATCGGCCGGTTGTTGCAGGATCGCATCGCTGTGCCAGGCCACGTCGCCGGCGGTGTGGCGCAGGAAATAGTCATCGCCCAGTTGCGCCCAGAGCTGTTCGACGTCGTCCGGATCGGTGCCGCCGCGCACCAGGATGTCCAGGGCGGCGCTTTGTGTGCGACGGATCTGCTCTTCGCGGTCCACGGGGTTTTCCAGGCCGCGGCGCAAGGCCCGCTTGGTCTCGGTGTACAGCTGGCGCAACAGGCTGGCGCGCCAGGAGTTCCACAGGCTTGGGTTGGTGGCGTTGATGTCGGCCACGGTCAGCACGTAGAGGTAATCCAGGCGGGTTTCATCGCCGACGATCTGGGCGAAGTCGTGGATCACCTGCGGGTCGGACAAGTCCTTGCGCTGGGCGGTGGTCGACATCACCAGGTGGTTCTGCACCAGCCAGACGATCAACCGGCTGTCCCACACCGGCAGTTGATGACGCTGGCAGAACGCCTCGGCATCCACCGCGCCGACCTCGGAGTGATCGCCCTGGCGCCCCTTGCCGATGTCGTGGTACAGCCCGGCCATGTAGATCAGCTCGGGCTTGGGCAGCTTGCCCATGAGCTTGCTGGCCAGCGGGAATTTCTCGGACACCTGGGTGTACTGCAGCTTACGCAGGTGCTTGATCAGGTTCAGTGTGTGGGCATCGACCGTATAGATGTGGAACAGGTCATGCTGCATCTGCCCGACGATGAAGCCGAACTCCGGCAGGTAGCGCCCGAGGATCCCGTAGCGATTCATCCGCCGCAGGTTGCGGTGCACGCCGATCTTGCATTTGAACAGCTCGATGAACAGGCTGGTGTTGCGGATGTCATGACGGAAATCGTCATCGATCAGGTGCCGGTTTTCCCGCAGCAGGCGAATGGTGTCGGCGCGCACGCCCTTGATTTCCGGCTGCTGGGCCATGAGCACGAAGATTTCCAGCATGGCGAACGGCGTGCGGCGGAACACATTGGGGTGGCGGGCCTCGATGTAGCCGTCGTGCAGTTGGAAGCGCGAGTTGATCGGCAGCGGCGCTTCCTCGTCCTCGGGGGCCAGGATGACTTCCTCGAAGTGCTGGATGATCAGTTCGCTGAGCTGGGCGATGCTCATCACCACCCGATAGTACTGCTGCATGAAGTTTTCGATGGATTGCTTGGCGTCCTGCCCTTCGAAACCCAGCAGCCCGGCGATGGAGCGCTGGTGATCGAACAACAGGCGGTCTTCGGCGCGTCCGGCGAGCATGTGCAGGGCATAGCGAACCTTCCACAGGAATTCCTGGGAGGAGGCCAGCAAGGCGTTTTCGCTTTCCACCAGGAAACCTTCGCCGGCCAGTGCACGCAGGTTCAGCGTGCCGTACTGGCGGCGGGCGACCCAGAGGATCGTCTGGATGTCCCGCAGCCCACCGGGCGAGCCCTTGACGTTGGGCTCCAGGTTGTACTCGGTGTCGTTGTACTTGTGGTGACGGGCTTTCTGCTCGGCGTGCTTGGCGAGGAAGAAATCCTTGCTCGGCCACATGTGCGCGGTGCTGGTGACGTCGAGCATGCGTTGGCGCAGGTGCTCGGGGCCGGCAATGGTGCGGCTTTCCATCAGGTTGGTGATGACGGTCAGGTCGGCGCGGGCTTCGTCGGCGCATTCCTGCACCGAGCGCACGCTCTGGCCGACTTCCAGGCCGATGTCCCACAGCAGTGTCAGGAAACGCTCGATGGAATCGCGAAAGACCTCATGGTCGGCGTTGTCCAGCAGGATCAGCAAATCGATGTCGGAGTAGGGGTGCAGCTCGCCGCGCCCGTAGCCGCCGACGGCCACCAGGGCGATGTCGGCGTCCTGGCTCCAGTCGAACTGCTCCCAGGCCTTTTGCAGGATGTTGTCGACGAACCAGGCGCGGTCCTCGATCAGCCGGCGGATATCCCGGCCATTGCGAAAGCGCTGGTCCAGCACCTCGTGGGCCTGGCGGATCGCCTTCTTGAATGCCGAGATGGGGCTTGCCTTCAGGGCCAGTTCTGCCTGGAACTGGCCGCGGTCGAAGAGTTCGGGATCCACCTGCGGCATTAATGGCTTTCCTTTCTATATCTATGGAGCGATAGGCGAGTTGCGGATCAGGCGGAAACGCGGGCGATGGTGTCATCGCTGCGCAGGGTGAAGATCTCGTAACCGGTCTCGGTCACCAGCAAGGTGTGCTCCCACTGGGCCGACAGCTTGCGGTCCTTGGTGATGGCGGTCCAGCCGTCACCCAGCACCTTGGTGTCGGCGCGGCCCTGGTTGATCATCGGCTCGATGGTGAAGGTCATTCCGGCCTGCAGCTCCATGCCGGTACCGGCGCGGCCGTAGTGCAAGATCTGCGGCTCTTCGTGGAACACCTTGCCGATGCCGTGGCCGCAGAACTCGCGCACCACCGAAAAACCGTTCTTCTGCGCGTGCTTCTGGATCACTTCGCCGATGTCCCCGAGGCGGCAGCCCGGCTTCACCAGTTCGATGGCCATGTACATGCATTCCTGGGTGACCTTCGACAGGCGCTGGGCCCACTCCGGCACGTTGCCGACATGGAACATGCGGCTGGTGTCGCCGTGGTAGCCGTCCTTGATGACGGTGACGTCGATGTTCAGGGTGTCGCCGTCCTTCAACGGCTTTTCGTTGGGGATGCCATGGCAGACCACGTGGTTGATCGAGGTACAGATCGACTTCGGGAAGCCTTTATAGTTGAGCGGCGCCGGGATGGCCTTCTGCTCGTTGACGATGAAGTCGTGGCAGATGCGGTCCAGCTCTTCGGTGGTCACACCCGGCTTGACGTAGTCGGCGATCATTTCCAGCACGTCGGCGGCGAGTTTGCCGGCGACACGCATTTTCGCGATGTCCTCAGGCGTCTTGATGGTCACGGTCATACAGGCTCTCTTTGCGCCCGACGGCGCTGTTCAAAACGAAATGAGCGGCGGATATTGATCCGGGCAGCCCTTAAAGAGGCGATTCTAACAGACCATCCCGGCAATCCGCGCCTGTCAGCAATACCAGATCGGTCAGGCGCCATAAATAAACCGTGGCGAGGGAGCTTGCTCCCGCTGGGCTGCACAGCAGCCCCAATAAAGCGAGGGCCGCTACGCGCCCCAGCGGGAGCAAGCTCCCTCGCCACGGTTTTGTGCCCGGCTTGAGGTGTTTTGCCTACCTGCAGAATCCGTGTTCCGTTTTCGCCCTTGCTGTGGTATAAAATGCGCCGCTTTCCGGGGATGACCCCGTAAGCTTAAATCCACACACGTGTCGACACGATGACCTGGGTGCCTTTGGCTCATGAGCCGCTGGTTGGTCATTGGGATACGTGGAGGCCAAACCCGACTTATCAAGGAACTATCATGTCCCAAGTCAACATGCGCGATATGCTGAAGGCCGGTGTGCACTTCGGTCACCAGACCCGTTACTGGAACCCGAAAATGGGCAAGTACATTTTCGGCGCGCGCAACAAGATCCACATCATCAACCTTGAAAAAACCCTGCCAATGTTCAACGAGGCACTGACCTTCGTAGAACGCCTGGCCCAGGGCAAAAACAAGATTCTGTTCGTCGGCACCAAGCGTTCCGCTGGCAAGATCGTTGCTGAAGAAGCAGCACGTTGCGGTTCGCCGTACGTCGATCACCGCTGGTTGGGCGGCATGCTGACCAACTTCAAGACCATCCGCGCTTCCATCAAGCGTCTGCGTGATCTTGAAGTCCAGTCCGAAGACGGCACTTTCGCCAAGCTGACCAAGAAAGAAGCGCTGATGCGCTCCCGCGATCTTGAGAAGCTGGACCGCTCCCTGGGCGGTATCAAGGACATGGGCGGTCTGCCTGACGCACTGTTCGTGATCGACGTTGACCACGAGCGCATCGCGATCACCGAAGCCAACAAGCTGGGCATCCCGGTCATCGGCGTTGTCGATACCAACAGCAGCCCGGAAGGCGTTGACTACATCATCCCAGGCAACGATGACGCCATCCGCGCCATCCAGCTGTACATGGGTTCGATGGCTGACGCTGTTATCCGTGGTCGCAACAACGTGAATGGCGGCACCGAAGTCTTCGCTGAAGAAGCTCCGGCAGCAGCCGCTGAGTAATTGACGCCCTGGCGTTGACTCAGTAAGCAAAAAGGGGGCTTGGCCCCCTTTTTGCCACCTCGAAAACCATTTGTCGCCAGCGCAGCTACCTGTTTGTAACTTGCCGCGGTCTATAAACGATGGTTTTCCAGGAAGAATTGATCGCCCGTTCGATCGGGTGGAATGGTTGAAAACCTATCCAAGAGGATTTTGAAATGGCAGAGATTACTGCAGCGTTGGTCAAAGAACTGCGCGAGCGTACCGGCGAAGGCATGATGGACTGCAAGAAAGCCTTGACCAAGGCTGGCGGCGACATCGAGAAAGCCATTGATGACATGCGTGCTTCGGGCGCCATCAAGGCTGCCAAGAAAGCGGGCAACGTGGCCGCTGAAGGCGCCATCGCCATCAAGGACGACGGTAAAGCCGCCGTTCTGCTGGAAGTCAACTCCCAGACCGACTTCCTGGCCCTGCAGGATGACTTCAAGGCATTCGTTGCTGCCAGCGTCGAGAAAGCCTTCGCTGACAAACTGACCGACGCAGCCCCGCTGATCGAAGCTCAGGAGCAAGCGCGTCTGGTCCTGGTTGGCAAAACCGGCGAAAACGTCAACATCCGTCGCCTGGTTCGCGTTGAAGGTGACGTGGTCGGCACTTACCTGCACGGCAACAAGATCGGCGTAGCAGTTGTCCTCAAGGGCGGCGACACCGAGCTGGCGAAAGACATCGCCATGCACGTTGCAGCGACCAACCCTGAGTTCCTGCTGCCTTCGGACGTTTCGGCCGAAGCGATCGAGCGCGAAAAAGGCGTTTTCCTGCAGCTGAACGAAGAGAAACTTAAGGGCAAGCCTGCCGACATCGCCGAGAAGATGGTGGCCGGTCGTATCTCCAAGTTCCTGGCTGAAGCCAGCCTGGTCGAGCAAGCGTTCGTCAAGAACCCTGAAGTCAAGGTCGGCGACCTGGCCAAGAAAGCCGGTGCTGAAATCGTTTCCTTCACCTACTTCAAGGTTGGCGAAGGTATCGAGAAGCCGGTCGACAACTTCGCTGAAGAAGTTGCTGCCCAGGTAGCTGCTGCCAGCAAGCAATAAGACAGGTTTTTACAACTGTCGCCCAGAAGAGGCTGCCCGCTCACGCGCGCAGCCTCTTTTTGGATGAGGATGCCGATTTTTATTGGTTTCCTGTCGAAACTGGCTTACAAAGCCGTGTTCCGATGGCGCTGTGTCAGCGTCAAGCCAGGCTTTGAACGAAAAGTCCCGCAGGCATTTTTCGTTCAGCGCACTGAGTGAGTGCAGGCTGCAAACAATCTGCAAATTTTCGTAAATACGCCGCAGGAGAGATTCGCAATGGCTCAGCAGGGCAGTGGTTATCAGGCTCGCTATAAACGCATTCTACTCAAGCTTAGCGGCGAGGCCCTGATGGGCTCGGAAGAGTTCGGGATCGATCCGAAGGTACTGGATCGCATGGCCCTGGAAGTTGGCCAACTGGTTGGAATCGGCGTCCAGGTCGGCCTGGTCATCGGCGGCGGCAACCTGTTCCGTGGTGCGGCGCTGAGCGCGGCCGGCATGGATCGGGTCACGGGCGACCACATGGGCATGCTGGCCACTGTGATGAACGCCCTGGCTATGCGCGATGCCTTGGAGCGTGCCAATATCTCGGCCATCGTGATGTCGGCCATTTCCATGGTCGGCGTGACCGATCATTACGACCGCCGCAAAGCCATGCGCCACCTCAACTCCAAGGAAGTGGTGATTTTTGCCGCAGGTACCGGTAATCCGTTCTTCACCACGGATTCGGCTGCCTGCCTGCGAGCGATCGAGATCGATGCCGATGTCGTGCTCAAGGCAACCAAGGTCGATGGTGTCTACACCGCCGACCCGTTCAAGGACCCGCATGCCGAGAAGTTCGATCATCTGACCTACGATGAAGTACTGGATCGCAAGCTGGGGGTCATGGACCTGACGGCCATCTGTCTGTGCCGCGACCACAAGATGCCGCTGCGCGTCTTTAACATGAACAAGCCCGGCGCCCTGCTGAATATCGTACACGGCGGCGCGGAAGGGACTCTGATCGAGGAAGGCCAACAATGATCAACGAAATCAAGAAAGACGCCCAAGCGCGTATGCAAAAATCCCTGGAGTCTCTGAGCCACGCGTTTGGCCAGATTCGTACCGGCAAGGCGCACCCGAGCATCCTGGGCAGCGTGATGGTGCCTTACTATGGCGCCGACACGCCGATCAGCAGCGTTGCCAACATCACCGTCAAGGATTCGCGGACCCTGCAAGTCGTTGCCTTCGAGCGCAACATGCTCGCGGCGGTCGACAAGGCGATCCAGAGCGCCGGCCTGAACCTCAACCCGACCAACCTGGGCGAGTTGCTGCTGATTTCCATGCCTGCCCTGACCGAAGAAACCCGCAAGGGCTTCACCAAGCAGGCGCGCAGCGCGGCCGAAGATGCTCGGGTTGCCGTGCGCAACATCCGTCGCGATGCCCTGGGCGAGCTGAAGAAGCTGGTCAAGGACAAGGAAATCAGCGAAGACGAAGAGCGTCGCGCAGCGGCCGATATCCAGAAGCTGACCGATAAGGCCGAGGCTGACATCGATGCGGCCACCAAGCAAAAAGAAGCGGACCTGATGGCCGTATAAGGGTCCCGTTTTCATGGAAAAGACCAAGCAGGCCTTGCCGTTCGCGGTGCCGCGCCACGTGGCGATCATCATGGACGGCAATAACCGTTGGGCCAAGAAACGCTTCATGCCTGGCGTTGCCGGGCATAAGGCCGGGGTCGACGCGGTTCGCGCGGTCATCGAGGTGTGTGCCGAGGCCGGGGTCGAGGTGCTGACTCTGTTCGCGTTCTCCAGCGAGAACTGGCAGCGCCCGGCCGATGAAGTCAGCGCCTTGATGGACCTGTTCCTCAAGGCCCTGCGCCGCGAGGCCAAGCGCCTCAACGAGAACAAGATCAGCCTGCGCATCATTGGCGATCGCTCGCGCTTCCATCCGGAGCTGCAAGCCGCGATGCGCGAAGCCGAGGCCGCGACGGCGGGGGCTGATCGGTTTGTCTTGCAGATCGCCGCCAACTACGGTGGCCAGTGGGACATCGCCCAGGCTGCCCAGCGGCTGGCGCGGGAAGTCCAGGCCGGCCACCTGCGCCCGGAGGACATCACCCCGGACCTGCTGCAGACCTGCCTTGCGACCGGTGATCTGCCTTTGCCGGACCTGTGTATCCGTACCGGTGGCGAACACCGCATCAGCAACTTCCTGCTCTGGCAGTTGGCTTATGCCGAGCTGTACTTCTCCGACCTGTTCTGGCCGGACTTCAAACACGAAGCCATGCGCACCGCACTGGCCGATTTCGCTTCCCGTCAGCGTCGCTTCGGTAAAACGAGCGAGCAGATCGAAGCTGGAGCCCGGGTTTAATGCTTAAACAACGAATCATCACTGCCCTGATCCTGTTGCCTATCGCCTTGTGCGGGTTTTTCCTGCTCGAGGGGGCGAACTTTGCCCTGTTCATCGGGCTGGTCGTGACCTTGGGGGCGTGGGAATGGGCACGGCTGGCCGGTTTTCCCGCACAGTCGGCACGCATAGCCTACGCCGTGGCCGTGGCCGCCATGCTGTTCATCATGTACCTGGTGCCGGGGCTGGCGCCTTGGGTGTTGGGAGCATCGGTGTTGTGGTGGGCGACAGCCACCTTCCTGGTGTTGACCTACCCTCGCACCACCCATCACTGGGCCAACACGGCGACCAAGCTGGTGATCGGCCTGTTGATCCTCCTGCCGGCCTGGCAAGGCCTGATCTGGATCAAGCAGGGCGCACTGGGCAACTGGCAGATCATGGCCGTGATGGTGCTGGTCTGGGGCGCCGACGTCGGTGCCTATTTTTCCGGTCGGGCCTTTGGCAAGCGCAAGCTCGCGCCAAAAGTCAGCCCCGGCAAGAGTTGGGAAGGGGTCTATGGTGGCCTGGCCTTGAGCCTGGTGATCACCACCGTGGTCGGCTTCGTCCGCGACTGGACCGTGGCGCAACTGCTGATGGGGCTGTTTGGTGCCGCCCTTATCGTCTTTGTGTCCGTGGTTGGTGACCTGACTGAAAGCATGTTCAAGCGTCAATCCGGGATCAAGGACAGCAGCAACCTGTTGCCGGGTCACGGGGGGGTGCTGGATCGTATCGACAGCCTGACCGCCGCGATCCCGATCTTCGCCGTGCTGCTGTGGATGGCGGCATCGTGAGTCGTCCCCAGCAAATCACTGTGCTGGGGGCGACCGGTTCGATCGGCCTCAGTACGCTTGATGTTATCGGCCGGCACCCGGAGCGCTACCAGGTCTTTGCTCTCAGCGGCTTCACGCGCCTGAGCGAGCTGTTGGCCCTGTGCGTTCGCCATGCGCCAAAGTTTGCGGTGGTGCCTGAGGTCGGTGCGGCGCAGGCGTTGCAGGATGACCTGCGCGCAGCGGGTTTGCCCACGCAGGTGTTGGTGGGGGAGGCCGGGCTGTGCCAGGTGGCGTCCGATCCGGATGTCGACGCGGTGATGGCGGCGATTGTCGGGGCGGCCGGCTTGCGTCCGACGCTGGCGGCGGTGGAGGCCGGCAAGAAGATCCTGCTGGCCAATAAAGAAGCGCTGGTGATGTCTGGCGCACTGTTCATGCAGGCCGTGCGCCAAAGCGGCTCGGTGCTGCTGCCCATCGACAGCGAACACAATGCGATCTTTCAGTGCATGCCGCGGGATTTTTCCCGCGGTCTGGAAGCCGTGGGAGTCCGGCGGATTCTTCTGACCGCCTCCGGTGGGCCGTTCCGTCAGACACCGCTGGAAGAGTTGCTGCATGTTTCGCCCGAGCAGGCCTGTGCCCACCCGAACTGGTCCATGGGGCGCAAGATTTCCGTGGATTCGGCGAGCATGATGAACAAGGGGCTGGAGTTGATCGAGGCCTGCTGGCTGTTCGACGCCAAGCCGGCCCAGGTCGAAGTGGTGATTCATCCGCAGAGCGTGATTCATTCGCTGGTGGACTATGTAGACGGTTCGGTGTTGGCCCAGTTGGGCAACCCGGACATGCGCACCCCGATCGCCAATGCCCTGGCCTGGCCGGAGCGAATCGACTCCGGCGTTGCACCGCTGGACCTGTTCGCCATCGCCCGTCTGGATTTCCAGGCGCCGGATGAGCAGCGCTTCCCCTGCCTGCGCCTGGCGCGGCAAGCGGCCGAGGCGGGCGGCAGTGCCCCGGCCATGTTGAACGCGGCCAACGAAGTGGCGGTCGCCGCGTTTCTCGATGGACGTGTTCGTTACCCCGAGATCGCGAGTATGATCGAGGAAGTCTTGAATCTCGAGGCGGTGGTTTCGGTCGATGACCTCGACGCGGTATTTACGGCGGATGCCAGGGCCCGTGAGTTGGCGGGGCAATGGCTGCAGCGCCACGGGCGTTGACGCTGCGATACGTTAGCCAGGGTTGCCCTGGGCAGGATTGCGGAGAAAACAGATGAGCGCTCTCTATATGATTGTCGGCACCCTGGTTGCACTGGGGGTGTTGGTCACCTTTCACGAATTCGGTCATTTCTGGGTCGCGCGTCGCTGTGGCGTCAAGGTGCTGCGTTTTTCCGTAGGCTTTGGCATGCCTTTGCTGCGCTGGCACGACAAGCAGGGCACCGAGTTCGTCGTGGCGGCGATCCCGCTGGGCGGCTACGTGAAGATGCTCGACGAGCGCGAGGGCGAGGTTCCCGCCGATCAGCTCGACCAATCCTTCAATCGCAAGAGTGTTCGCCAACGTATCGCCATCGTGGCGGCGGGGCCGATCGCCAACTTCCTGCTGGCCATGGTGTTTTTCTGGGCGTTGGCCATGCTTGGCAGCGACCAGGTGCGACCGGTCATCGGTTCTGTGGAGGCCGGTAGCGTTGCCGCCCGGGCCGGGCTTGGTGCGGGCCAGGAAATCGTTGCGATCGACGGTGAGCCGACGTCGGGCTGGGCGGCGGTCAATTTGCAGTTGGTGCGTCGGCTGGGTGAAAGCGGTTCGCTGCAGTTGAGGGTGCGCGAGCAGGGCTCCACCGTCGACTCGCCCCGTGAGCTGGTGCTGGACAACTGGCTCAAGGGCGCCGACGAGCCGGACCCGATCCGGTCCCTGGGCATCCGCCCATGGCGTCCGGCGCTGCCGCCGGTGCTTGCCGAACTCGATCCGAAAGGCCCGGCCCAGGCCGCAGGCCTGAAGACCGGCGACCGTTTGCTTGCCCTCGACGGCCAGTCGGTCAGCGACTGGCAACAGGTGGTCGATTCGGTTCGTGTACGTCCTGATACCAAAATTGTGCTGCGCGTGGAGCGCGACGGTGCTCCAATCGACGTCCCGGTCACCTTGGGTGCCCGTGGCGAAAGCAAGGCGCAGACCGGTTACCTGGGGGCGGGCGTCAAGGCCGTCGACTGGCCGCCGGAAATGATCCGCGAAGTCAGTTTCGGTCCGGTGGCGGCCATTGGCGAGGGTGCGCGTCGTACCTGGACCATGAGTGTCCTGACCCTCGACTCACTGAAGAAAATGTTGTTCGGCGAGCTCTCGGTAAAAAACTTGAGTGGACCGATAACCATTGCTAAAGTGGCGGGCGCTTCTGCCCAGTCGGGCGTTGCTGATTTCCTGAATTTCCTTGCTTATCTGAGCATTAGCCTGGGGGTTCTGAATTTGCTGCCCATTCCGGTACTGGATGGGGGGCATCTGCTGTTTTATCTGATCGAGTGGGCGCGTGGTCGTCCCTTGTCGGATCGGGTGCAAGGTTGGGGGATACAGATCGGTATCAGCTTGGTGGTCGGGGTCATGCTGCTTGCCCTCGTCAACGATCTGGGTCGTTTGTAACGCTTCGCCGAATTGCGAATCTGCCGCATTTTGCGGCAGTTTGTTTATTGCCAGTTGGAATAAGAAAGGACTTCATGAAACGTCTGCTGCTAACTGCGGTTCTCACCGTATTGATGATCGCCGAAGTTCACGCCGAGTCCTTCACTATCTCTGATATTCGCGTCAACGGCCTCCAGCGGGTCTCCGCGGGTAGCGTCTTTGGTGCCTTGCCGTTGAACGTCGGCGAGCAGGCGGATGATCGGCGCCTGGTGGAATCCACGCGTGCGCTGTTCAAGACCGGCTTCTTTCAAGATATCCAACTGGGCCGTGACGGCAACGTCCTGGTCATCACGGTAGTCGAGCGCCCGTCGGTTGCCAGTATCGAGATCGAAGGCAACAAGGCGATCTCCACCGAAGACCTCATGAAAGGCCTCAAGCAATCCGGCCTGGCCGAAGGCGAGATCTTCCAGCGTGCCACCCTCGAAGGCGTGCGTAACGAACTGCAACGCCAGTACGTCGCCCAGGGCCGCTACTCGGCCACCGTCGACACCGAAGTGGTGCCGCAACCGCGCAACCGCGTTGGCCTGAAGGTCAACATCAACGAAGGTACCGTGGCGGCCATCCAGCACATCAACGTGGTGGGCAACACGGTTTTCCCGGATGAAGACCTGATCGACCTGTTCGAACTCAAGACCACCAACTGGCTGTCGTTCTTCAAGAACGACGACAAGTACGCCCGTGAAAAACTCTCCGGTGACCTGGAGCGCCTGCGTTCCTACTACCTGGACCGTGGCTACATCAACATGGACATCGCTTCGACCCAGGTGTCCATCACCCCGGACAAGAAGCACGTCTACATCACCGTCAACGTCAACGAAGGCGAGAAATACACCGTTCGTGACGTCAAGCTCAGCGGTGACCTGAAGGTGCCGGAAGACCAGGTCAAGTCGCTGCTGCTGGTGCAGAAGGGCCAGGTGTTCTCGCGCAAGCTGATGACCACCACCTCCGAACTGATCACCCGTCGCCTGGGTAACGAGGGCTACACCTTCGCCAACGTCAACGGCGTGCCGCAGCCCCACGATGACGACCATACCGTCGACATCACCTTCGCCGTGGATCCGGGCAAGCGTGCCTACGTCAACCGCATCAACTTCCGTGGCAACACCAAGTCCGAGGACGAAGTGCTGCGCCGTGAAATGCGCCAGATGGAAGGTGGCTGGGCTTCGACCTACCTGATCGACCAGTCCAAGACCCGCCTCGAGCGCCTGGGCTTCTTCAAGGAAGTCAACGTCGAGACACCGGCCGTACCGGGTGTCGATGACCAGGTCGACGTGAACTACAGCGTTGAAGAGCAGGCGTCCGGCTCGATCACCGCCAGCGTCGGCTTCGCCCAGAGCGCCGGCCTGATCCTCGGTGGCTCGATCACCCAGAACAACTTCCTGGGTACCGGTAACAAGGTCAGCATTGGCCTGACCCGCAGTGAATACCAGACCCGCTATAACTTCGGTTTCGTGGACCCCTACTGGACGGCCGACGGTGTGAGCCTGGGCTATAACGCCTTCTATCGCACCACCGACTATGACGAGCTCGACTCGGACATCTCCAGCTATGCGGTGGACAGCTACGGTGTGGGTGCCAACATCGGCTACCCGATCAGTGAAACGTCGCGCCTGACCTTCGGCCTCACCGCCCAGCAGGACAAGATCAACACCGGTCGCTACACCGTCGACGAGATCTTCGACTTCGTTAAACGGGAAGGCGACAGCTACCTGAACTTCAAGGCGTCTGCCGGCTGGTCCGAGTCGACCTTGAACAAGGGCGTGCTGGCGACCCGTGGCCATTCCCAGAGCCTGGTGCTGGAAAGCACCATTCCTGGCAGCGACCTGTCGTTCTTCAAGCTCGATTACCGCGGCCAGTTGTTCCAGCCGTTGACGGACACCTACACCATGCGCCTGCACACCGAGCTGGGCTATGGCGATGGCTACGGTTCGACCGACGGCCTGCCGTTCTACGAGAACTACTACGCCGGTGGTTTCAACTCGGTGCGTGGCTTCAAGGACAGCACCCTTGGCCCGCGCAGTACGCCGAGCCGTGGCGCGGCTGCCACCGGTAACGCAGGTACATTGGCCGACCCAGACCAGGATCCGCTGCCGTTCGGTGGCAACGTATTGATCCAGGGGGGTGTCGAGGTCCTGTTCCCGATGCCGTTCGTCAAGGACCAGCGCTCGCTGCGTACTTCGGTATTCTGGGACGTGGGCAACGTTTTCGACTCTAGCTGCGATAATACGACCAACACCAATGGCACCAACTCGAACGCCAAGTGCAACGACATCAGCCTGAGCAACATGGCCAGTTCCGTCGGTCTGGGCGTGACCTGGGTGACCGCGCTGGGTCCTTTGAGCTTCGCGTTGGCGATGCCGATCAAGAAACCGGATGACGCTGAAACCCAAGTGTTCCAATTCTCCCTCGGCCAGACGTTCTAAGCGTCTGTCCCATGACAACGACAATGGATTTTGTAGGAGTGCATCGTGCGTAAGTTGACTCAATTGGTTCTCCTGGCGACCGTACTGGTCGCAGGCCCGGCGTTCGCCGACATGAAGATTGCCGTGCTGAACTATCAGATGGCCCTGCTGGAATCCGACGCGGCCAAGAAATACGCCGTGGATGCCGAGAAGAAGTTCGGGCCGCAACTGACCAAGCTCAAGGGCCTGGAAAGCAGCGCCAAGGGTATCCAGGATCGTCTGGTCGCCGGTGGCGACAAAATGGCCCAGGGCGAGCGTGAACGCCTGGAGCTGGAATTCAAGCAGAAGGCCCGTGACTTCCAGTTCCAGTCCAAGGAACTGAACGAAGCGAAAGCCGTTGCCGACCGTGAAATGCTCAAGCAGCTCAAGCCCAAGCTCGACAGCGCCGTGGAAGAAGTCATCAAGAAAGGTGGTTTTGACCTGGTGTTCGAGCGTGGCGCCGTGATCGATGTCAAGCCTCAGTACGACATCACGCGCCAGGTGATCGAGCGCATGAATCAGCTGAAGTAATCCATGACAGCGACTATCAAGCTCGGCCAGTTGGCCGAGTTCCTCGGCGCCACCCTGCGTGGCGACCCGGAGAGGGCAATTACTGGGCTAGCCACTTTGCAAGAGGCTGGCCCAGCTCAGTTGAGCTTTCTGGCAAATCCCCAATACCGCAAGTACCTGGCTGACAGCCGGGCTGCCGCGTTGTTGCTCAAGGCCGCCGATGCCGAAGGGTTTGCCGGCGACGCCTTGATCGTGCCCGACCCGTACCTGGCCTATGCGCGCATTTCCCACTTGTTCGATCCCAAGCCCAAGGCGGCTGCGGGTATTCATCCCAGTGCGGTGATCGCGGCGGATGCGGTGGTGGATCCCACGGCCAGCGTCGGTCCCTTCGTGGTGATCGAAAGCGGCGCCCGCATTGGTGCCGGTGTCACCCTGGGCGCTCATTGCGTCATTGGTGCGCGCAGCGAGGTCGGCGAAGGTGGCTGGCTGGCTCCGCGCGTGACCCTGTACCACGACGTGCGCATCGGCAAGCGGGTGGTGATTCAGTCCGGCGCGGTGCTGGGCGGTGAAGGCTTCGGTTTCGCCAACGAGAAGGGCGTCTGGCAAAAGATCGCCCAGATCGGTGGCGTCACCCTCGGCGATGACGTCGAGATCGGCGTCAACACCGCGATCGACCGGGGTGCCCTGGCCGATACGGTCATCGGCAATGGCGTCAAGCTCGACAACCAGATCCAGATCGCCCACAACGTCCAGGTCGGTGACCACACCGCCATGGCCGCCTGCGTGGGCATTTCCGGCAGCACCAAGATCGGCAAGCACTGCATGCTCGCCGGCGGCGTCGGCCTGGTGGGCCATATCGATATCTGTGACAACGTATTCCTGACCGGGATGACCATGGTGACCCACTCGATTACCGAGCCGGGCGCCTATTCTTCCGGTACGGCGATGCAACCGGCGGCCGAATGGCGCAAGAGCGCGGCCCGTATCCGTCAGCTCGACGACATCGCGCGACGTCTGCGCCAGGTGGAAAAGCGTGTAGGGGACGTGACCCCTGACGGTAATGCTTCATCAGATGGCTGATACCATTTCCATATCAAGTGTGCACAGCCGTTAGGGCTCCTTGATTTGCTAGCGGAGTGCGCGTTGCCCGTGCGCTCCCAATCTTTACATAGGCTTCCTCCCGAAATGATGGACATCAACGAGATTCGCGAATACCTGCCTCACCGTTACCCGTTCCTGCTGGTGGACCGGGTGGTGGACCTGGATGTTGAAGGCAAGCGCATTCGCGCCTACAAGAATGTCAGCATCAACGAGCCGTTCTTCAATGGTCACTTCCCCGCGCACCCAATCATGCCGGGCGTGCTGATCATCGAGGCGATGGCCCAGGCTGCCGGGATCCTTGGTTTCAAAATGCTCGACGTAAAGCCTGCCGACGGCACGCTCTACTACTTCGTGGGCTCCGACAAGCTGCGTTTCCGCCAGCCGGTCACTCCGGGCGATCAATTGATCCTCGAAGCCAAGTTCATCAGTTGCAAGCGCCAGATCTGGAAGTTCGAATGCCAGGCTTCGGTCGACGGCAAGCCAGTCTGCTCCGCTGAAATCATCTGTGCGGAACGCAAGCTATGAGTTTGATTGACCCTCGCGCAATCATCGATCCGACGGCCGTCCTGGCCGCCGATGTCGAGGTCGGCCCGTGGTCGATCATCGGCGCAGGTGTGGAAATCGGCGAGGGTACGGTGATCGGCCCCCATGTAATTCTCAAGGGGCCGACCCGGATCGGCCGTCACAATCGCATCTACCAGTTTTCCTCGGTAGGCGAGGACACGCCCGATCTCAAGTACAAAGGTGAAGAAACCCGCCTGGTCATCGGCGATCACAACGTGATCCGCGAAGGCGTGACCATTCACCGCGGTACCATCCAGGATCGCTCCGAAACGACCCTGGGCGACCACAACCTGATCATGGCCTACGCCCACATCGGCCATGACAGCGTGATCGGCAACCATTGCATCCTGGTCAACAACACCGCGTTGGCCGGTCATGTGCATGTGGATGACTGGGCGATCCTCTCCGGTTTTACCCTGGTGCACCAGTACTGCCACATCGGCGCCCACAGCTTCTCCGGCATGGGCACCGCCATCGGCAAGGACGTTCCCGCCTATGTCACGGTGTTCGGCAACCCGGCCGAAGCCCGCAGCATGAACTTCGAGGGTATGCGCCGTCGGGGCTTCAGCGAAGAGGCGATCACCGCGTTGCGGCGTGCCTACAAGGTCGTGTATCGCCAGGGCCTGACCGTCGAGCAGGCACTCGCCGAACTGGCCGAGGCCTCGGCGCAGTACCCGGAAGTCGCGACGTTCCGCGATTCCATCCAGTCTTCGACTCGCGGCATCACCCGTTAACCATGGCTAATCTGCGTATTGCGCTGGTGGCCGGAGAGGCTTCCGGCGACATTCTGGGCGCCGGTCTGATGCGTGCGCTCAAGGCGCAGCATCCCGCGGTGGAGTTCATGGGTGTTGGCGGCCCGTTGATGCAGGCCGAAGGGCTGGTCTCCTATTTTCCGATGGAACGCCTGTCGGTGATGGGGCTGGTGGAGGTGCTCGGTCGCCTGCGCGAATTGCTGGCCCGGCGCAAGAAGCTGATCGAGACCCTGATCGACGAAAAGCCGGATGTGTTCATCGGCATCGACGCCCCGGATTTCACCCTCAACATCGAGCTCAAGTTGCGTCAGGCCGGGATCAAGACCGTGCATTACGTCAGCCCGTCGGTTTGGGCCTGGCGGCAGAAGCGGGTGCTCAAGATTCGCGAAGGCTGCGACCTGATGCTGACGCTGCTGCCGTTCGAAGCCCGCTTCTACGAAGAGAAGGGCGTGCCGGTGCGGTTTGTCGGGCATACCCTGGCCGACACCATTCCCCTGCAGGCCGATCGCCAGGCGGCTCGCCAGGCGCTGGGCCTGGTCGATGGGCCGCTGGTGGCATTGATGCCCGGCAGCCGTGGCGGTGAAGTGAGTCGGCTGGGTGGCTTGTTTTTCGACGCCGCCGAACGCCTCCGGGCGATGCGCCCCGACGTGCGTTTTGTCCTGCCGTGCGCCAGCCCGCAGCGCCGGGAGCAGCTTGAAGCGCTGCTGGCGGGGCGCGATCTGCCGGTCACGCTGCTCGACGGTCGCTCCCATGACGCGCTGGCTGCCTGTGACGCCGTGTTGATTGCCTCCGGCACTGCTACCCTTGAGGCGTTGCTGTACAAACGCCCGATGGTGGTTGCCTATCGCCTGGCGCCGCTGACGTTCTGGATCCTCAAGCGCATGGTCAAGAGCCCCTACGTGTCCCTGCCGAACCTGTTGGCCCAGCGCCTGCTGGTGCCGGAGTTGCTGCAGGACGAGGCCACGGCCGACGCCCTGGCCAATACACTTGCGCCGTTGATCGACGGCGGCGAGGAGCAGACCCGCGGCTTCGACGAAATCCACCGGACCCTGCGCCGCGACGCCTCCAATCAGGCGGCTGACGCGGTGCTGACCCTGATCGGCGCACAATCATGAGCCACTCGAAACTGCAGATGGGCCTGGACTTCAATCTGGTCGCCGAAGTGGAAGAATTGGTCGCCGGTGTCGACGAGGTGGGCCGTGGCCCGTTGTGCGGCGCCGTGGTAACGGCCGCGGTCATTCTCGATCCGAACCGGCCGATCCTGGGCCTCAACGATTCCAAGAAGCTCACCGAGGCCCGTCGCGAAAAGCTCTACGACGAGATTTGCGAGAAAGCCCTGAGCTGGTGCATTGCCCGGGCCGAGGTCGAAGAGATCGATGAGCTGAACATCCTCCACGCTACCATGTTGGCCATGCAGCGCGCGGTGCAGGGCCTGCACATCACGCCGAAGCTGGCGATGATCGACGGCAATCGCTGCCCGAAACTGTCGATGCGCGCCGAGGCGGTGGTCCAGGGCGACGCGAAGGTGCCCGCCATCGCGGCCGCATCGATTCTGGCCAAGGTCAGCCGCGATCGGGAAATGAGCGCCTTCGAACTGATTTATCCGGGCTACGGCATCGGCGGCCACAAGGGCTACCCGACCCCCGTGCACCTGGAAGCCTTGGCACGCCTCGGGCCAACGCCGATCCACCGGCGCTCGTTCGCTCCGGTGCGGCTGGCTTATGAGGCGCGTGAAGGGTTGATCATAAACAGTCAGTACCCTGTTTCTTGAGACAAACGCTGCTTTTGTGGCGAGGGGATTTATCCCCGTTGGACTGCGAAGCAGTCCCGAAGTCTGTCAGACGCAACGGGTTGTCAGGTTTAAGGGCCGCTTCGCGCCCCAGCGGGGATAAATCCCCTCGCCACAAAGGCCGTGTTCGTATGTTCAAGGTCGGACACTCATGGCTGATGTTTTACCCCAGGCCCGGTACAATCCGGGCCTTGTTGTTTTCATGACTTAACGCAGGATCACTATGCCGGCTTCATTCGTTCATCTACGCCTGCACACTGAATATTCCCTGGTCGACGGTCTGGTGCGGATCAAGCCACTGGTCAAGACCCTGGTGGGCATGAACATGCCTGCCGTGGCGGTCACCGACCAGAACAACATGTGTTCGCTGGTCAAGTTCTACAAGGCCTCCATGGGCGCCGGGATCAAGCCGATCTGCGGTGCCGACCTGTGGTTGTCGAACAAGGACCCGGATGCGCCGTTGAGCCGCATCAGCCTGCTGGTCATGAATGCGGTGGGGTATCGCAACCTCACCGAGCTGATTTCCCGGGGCTTCATCGATGGCCAGCGCAACGGTTCGATCATCATCGAACGCGAGTGGGTGGCCGAGGCCAGCGAAGGCCTGATCATGCTGTCGGCGGCCAAGGAGGGTGAGATCGGCTTGGCTCTGCTCAGCGGCAACCCCGAGGAGGCCGAGGCATTGGCCCGGGACTGGATGGCGGTGTTTCCCGACCGCTTCTACATCGAGGTGCAGCGCACCAATCGGCCCAATGACGAAGAGCACCTGCACGCCGCCGTGGCCCTGGCCGACAAGCTCGGCGCGCCGCTGGTGGCCACCAACGACGTGCGCTTTATCAAGCCGGAGGATTTCGAGGCCCACGAAACCCGCGTCTGCATCGGCGAAGGCCGTGCCCTTGACGACCCGCGCCGCTCGAAGAACTACAGCGACCAGCAATACCTCAAGAGCGCCGAGGAAATGGCCGAGTTGTTCAGCGACCTGCCTGAGGCGCTGGAAAACACCGTCGAGATCGCCAAGCGTTGCAACATCGAGGTCAAGCTGGGCAAGCACTTCCTGCCCAACTTCCCGATTCCCGATGGCATGACCATCGACGAATATTTCCGCAAGGTGTCGTTTGATGGCCTGGAAGAGCGCCTCAGCGTCCTGTTGCCCAAGGACACCACCGAGGATTACGAAGCCAAGCGCCAGGTCTACATCGACCGGCTGAATTTCGAGCTGGATATCATCATCCAGATGGGCTTCCCCGGTTACTTCCTGATCGTGATGGACTTCATCCAGTGGGCCAAGAACAACGGCGTGCCGGTCGGTCCGGGCCGGGGGTCGGGTGCCGGGTCGCTGGTGGCCTACGTGCAGAAGATCACCGACCTAGACCCGCTGGAATATGACCTGCTCTTCGAACGGTTCCTCAACCCGGAACGGGTTTCCATGCCCGACTTCGACGTCGACTTCTGCATGGATGGTCGCGACCGGGTGATCGACTACGTGGCCGAGAAGTACGGCCGCAATGCGGTGAGCCAGATCATCACCTTCGGTTCCATGGCCGCCAAGGCGGTGGTGCGGGACGTGGCGCGGGTGCAAGGCAAGTCCTACGGCCTGGCGGACCGCTTGTCGAAAATGATCCCGTTCGAAGTCGGCATGACCCTGGAAAAAGCCTACGAGCAGGAAGAAATCCTGCGGGACTTCATCAAGGTCGATGAAGAGGCCGCGGAAATCTGGGAGATGGCCCGCAAGCTCGAAGGCGTGGTGCGTAACGTCGGCAAGCACGCCGGTGGCGTGGTGATCGCCCCGACCAAGCTGACCGACTTCTCGCCGATCTATTGCGATGAAGAGGGCGACGGCCTGGTCACCCAGTTCGACAAGGATGACGTCGAGGCAGCGGGCCTGGTGAAGTTCGACTTCCTCGGCCTGCGGACCCTGACGATCATCGACTGGGCGCTGAAGACCATCAACCGCGACCGGGCCAAGCTCGGCGAAGAGCCACTGGACATCGCGTTCATCCCGCTGGACGACAAGCCGACCTACAGCCTGTTGCAGAAGGCCGAGACCACGGCGGTGTTCCAGCTTGAATCCCGGGGCATGAAGGAGCTGATCAAGAAGCTCAAGCCCGACTGCCTGGAAGACTTGATCGCACTGGTGGCCCTGTTCCGTCCGGGGCCGCTGCAATCGGGCATGGTGGACGACTTCATCAACCGTAAGCACGGTCGCGCCGAACTGGCCTACCCACACCCGGACTACCAGTACGACGGCCTCAAGCCGGTGCTGGCACCGACCTACGGCATCATCCTGTATCAGGAACAGGTGATGCAGATCGCCCAGGTGATGGCCGGCTACACCCTTGGCGGCGCGGACATGCTGCGTCGGGCGATGGGTAAGAAAAAGCCCGAGGAAATGGCCAAGCAGCGCGGCGGCTTCATCGAAGGCTGTGCGAACAACGGCATTGATGCGGACCTGGCCGGTAACATCTTCGACCTGGTGGAAAAATTCGCCGGTTACGGCTTCAACAAATCCCACTCCGCCGCATACGGCCTGGTGTCGTATCAGACCGCCTGGCTGAAGGCGCATTACCCGGCGCCGTTCATGGCCGCCGTGCTCTCGGCGGATATGCACAACACCGACAAGGTCGTGACCTTGATCGAAGAAGTGCGGACCATGAAGCTGCGCCTCGACGCGCCGGACGTGAACGCCTCGGAGTTCAAGTTCACGGTGAACGAAGAGGGCCGCATCATCTACGGCCTTGGCGCGATCAAGGGTGTGGGCGAGGGGCCGGTGGAAGCGATCACCGAGGCGCGCCAGGACGGGCCGTTCAAGGACCTGTTCGACTTCTGCGCCCGGGTCGACCTCAAGCGCATCAACAAGCGCACCCTCGATGGCTTGATCCGCAGCGGCGCGCTGGACCGGCTCGGCCCCTATTTCCATGATGAACCCAAGGCCTACCAGGCCAACATCGACCGCAACCGCGCGGTGTTGCTGGCGGCCATGGAAGAAGCCATCAAGGCGGCCGAACAGACCGCCCGCACCCACGACAGTGGCCACGCCGACCTGTTTGGCGGGCTGTTCGTCGAGGAGGACGCCGACGTCTACGGCAATCATCGCAAGGCCAAGGAACTGACCCTCAAGGAACGCCTCAAGGGTGAAAAAGACACCCTGGGCCTGTACCTCACCGGGCACCCGATCGACGAGTACGAAGGCGAGATCCGCCGTTTTGCCCGTCAGCGCATCATCGACCTCAAGCCGGCCCGGGACACCCAGACCGTCGCCGGTATGATCATTGCCCTGCGGGTGATGAAGAACAAAAAGGGCGACAAGATGGGCTTCATCACCCTCGACGACCGCTCCGGGCGTATCGAGGCCTCCTTGTTCGCCGATGCATTCCATTCGGCCCAATCGCTGTTGCAGACCGACGCGATGGTGGTGGTCGAAGGCGAGGTCAGCAACGATGACTTCTCCGGTGGTCTGCGGCTGCGGGTCAAGCGGGTGATGAGCATGGAGGACGCTCGGACCAACCTGGCCGAGAGCCTGCGCCTGAAGCTGCAGACCCAGGACCTCAAGGGCGACCAGTTGCGCTGGCTGGGCGAATTGTTCAAGCGCCATCGCGGCGCCTGTCCGATCACCATGGAGTACATGCGGCCCGACGCCAAGGCGGTGTTGCAGTTTGGCGAGGGCTGGCGGATCGACCCGGCGGATGCGTTGATTCAAGCCTTGCGTGACCAGTTCGGCAAAGACAACGTCTTCCTCCAATACCGTTGACGGCCAGGGGCCACCTCGCAAACCCGAGTGCCCCCTGATCTCGACCCGGATTTTTAATCTCGACCTGAACGCGCCTCTCCCTTAAGGTAGGCGCGAATAGACAACCGGCCGGCCCAAGCTCTCTTGGACGTCGACCCAAGACGGACGCCTATGAACCCGAATTTTCTAGATTTCGAACAGCCGATCGCCGACCTGCAAGCCAAGATCGAAGAGTTGCGCTTGGTCGGTAATGACAATTCGCTGAATATCGGCGATGAAATCTCTCGTCTGCAGGACAAGAGCCGTACGCTGACCGAAGACATCTTCGGCAAGCTGACCAGCTGGCAGATCGCGCGCCTGGCGCGTCATCCGCGTCGTCCCTACACCCTGGACTACATCGAGCACATCTTCACCGAGTTCGACGAACTGCACGGCGACCGTCACTTCTCCGACGACGCCGCGATCGTGGGCGGTGTGGCTCGCCTGGAAGACCAGCCGGTGATGGTCATCGGCCATCAGAAGGGCCGTGAAGTGCGCGAGAAGGTGCGTCGCAACTTCGGCATGCCGCGTCCTGAAGGCTACCGCAAGGCTTGCCGCCTGATGGAAATGGCCGAGCGCTTCAAGATGCCGATCCTGACCTTCATCGACACGCCGGGTGCCTACCCGGGCATCGACGCCGAAGAGCGCAACCAGAGCGAAGCGATCGCCTGGAACCTGCGGGTCATGGCACGCCTGAAGACCCCGATCATCGCCACCGTCATCGGCGAAGGCGGTTCCGGTGGTGCGCTGGCCATTGGTGTCTGCGACCAGCTGAACATGCTGCAATATTCCACTTACGCGGTGATCTCGCCGGAAGGCTGCGCCTCGATCCTGTGGAAAACCGCCGAGAAGGCCCCGGACGCCGCTGAAGCCATGGGCATCACCGCCGAGCGCCTCAAGGGCCTGGGCATTGTGGACAAGGTGATCAACGAGCCCGTGGGCGGCGCCCACCGCGACCCGGCCGCTGCCGCCGCGCTGATTCGTGCCGAACTGAGTTCGCAATTGTCGATGCTGAAGAAACTCGACCACGACACATTGCTGACCCGTCGCTACGATCGTCTGATGAGCTACGGTCTCTGATCTGACGGCAGTACCCTGTGGGAGCGGGCTTGCTCGCGAATGCGCAGTGTCAGTCGACATAATGTTAACTGGCACTGCGCATTCGCGAGCAAGCCCGCTCCCACATTTGATTGGTGTGAAGGCCCATGTCCATGAATCAATCCAGGATTGATCTCCCCACCGGGCTCCTCACCCAACTGTCCCCCTGGCGCAACGCTACCGCCTGGCACATCGCCTTCTCCGGCGGCCTCGACTCCACCGTGCTGCTGCACCTGCTCGTTTCGCTGTCCAAACATCACACCCTGCCCCCGATCCGGGCGCTGCACGTCCATCACGGGCTCCAGGCTGCGGCCGATGCCTGGCCGGAACATTGCCGTCGGGTGTGTGAGGCACTGGGCGTGCCGTTGCACGTGGTGAGCGTTGAGGTTTGCCTGGGTGCCAGCCTCGAACGCGCTGCCCGGGAGGCGCGCTACGCGGCCTTTGCTGCAACGCTCCAGGCCGACGAAGTGCTGCTCACCGCCCAGCACCAGGATGATCAGGCCGAAACCCTGTTGTTCCGCTTGCTGCGCGGGGCGGGCGTGCGCGGTTTGTCGGCGATGCCCCGGCAGCGTCCCCTCGGGCACGGGTATTTGTTGCGCCCGCTGCTCGAGGTATCCCGGGCGGCGTTGGAGGCCTACGCGACGCAGCAGGGCTTGAACTGGATCGAGGACCCCTCCAACGACGACCTGCGGTATTCGCGCAATTACTTGCGCCGGCGGGTGTTTCCGCTGCTGGCCGAGCACTGGCCTCGGGCGTCCATGAGCCTGGCTCGCAGCGCCGCACACATGAGCGAAGCCCAGGATTTGCTGAGCGACCTGGCGCGGCTCGACCTGGCCGCTGCCGCGAGCCCGGACGCGTTCGACTGGCTGGGTGTGCCGTCGCTTGAACTGGCGCCCTTGCAGGCCCTGTCTGCGGCGCGCCAGCGCAACGCATTGAGCCATTGGCTGGCGGCGCTGACCCTGTTGCCCGACAGCGATCACTGGTCCGGCTGGGACGCGTTGCGCGATGCGGTGCATGACGCCCGGCCGATCTGGCGCCTGGCCGGAGGTGAGTTACACCGTGGTGGCGGGCGAGTCTGGTGGTTATCCGACCACTGGCTGCGCCCGGTCGCCGGCGCTGTTCAATGGCCGGATCCGGCGGCCGCGTTGTACTTGCCGGGCAATGGCCGGGTCACGCTCAACGGCCAGCGGCCGGCGGGGCCCCTGTGGATCCGCTATCGTCAAGGTGGCGAGGTGCTGCAATTGCCGGGCCGTGGGCATCGCGACCTCAAGCGTTTGCTCAATGAGCGCGCGGTGCCGGCCTTCGTTCGCGGCCGATTGCCGCTGCTGTACCAGGGCCAGCGATTGCTGGCGGTGGCTAATCTGGGCGGGCTCGACTGCGCGGCAGATGGCAGTTGGCAATTGGTCTGGCAGCCAGGAAGCCAAGATCGGGGTTTGAGCTGAAAGGGGCTTTCCGGTAGACTACGCTCCCTTCTTGATACAACTTCTGTGGATTCGCCTGAATTGCAGGAGTTGCCGATTACCAAGCAGTCTTTGCTGGGCGATTCCAAAAAATGTGTAGCGAGCAACGTACCGGTGATTTCACTTCCGGTCTGTCCCAACGCGGCGGTTTTTTTGAAAGGTGCACTGTGATTAATGCAGGTGATCGGGGGCTTCGGCCTTCCTTCGCTTTCCCCGGCGGCTCGGACCGCTTTAACGCAGACTTCTAGGGTTTTTCATGACGCGCTACATATTCGTCACGGGCGGTGTTGTTTCTTCATTGGGGAAAGGCATTGCCTCGGCTTCATTGGCGGCCATCCTGGAGGCGCGGGGACTTAAGGTCACCATGCTCAAGCTGGACCCGTACATCAACGTCGACCCGGGCACCATGAGCCCGTTCCAGCACGGTGAAGTGTTCGTCACCCATGACGGCGCCGAGACCGACCTGGACCTGGGCCACTACGAGCGGTTCATCCGCACGACCATGACCCAGAACAACAACTTCACCACCGGCCGTGTCTACGAGCACGTGCTGCGCAAGGAGCGTCGTGGTGACTACCTGGGCGCGACCATCCAGGTCATCCCGCACATCACCGACGAAATCAAGCGCCGCATCATCAAGGGTGCTGGCGACGCCGACGTGGCGATGGTCGAGATCGGCGGCACCGTGGGCGACATCGAGTCCCAGCCGTTCCTCGAGGCCATCCGCCAGTTGCGTTTCGAAATCGGCGCCAAGCGCGCGATGCTGATGCACCTGACCCTGGTCCCGTACATCGCCACCGCTGGCGAAACCAAGACCAAGCCAACCCAGCACTCGGTCAAGGAGCTGCGCTCCATCGGCCTGCAACCGGACGTGCTGATCTGCCGCTCCGATCACCCGATCGACCTGTCGTCGCGTCGCAAGATCGCCCAGTTCACCAACGTTGAAGAGCGTGCGGTGATCGGCCTGGAAGACGCCGACACCATCTACAAGATCCCCGGCATCCTGCACTCCCAGGGCCTGGACGATTTCGTCGTCGAGCGTTTCGGCCTGCAGTGCGCCGGTGCCGACCTGTCCGAGTGGGACGCCGTGGTCGATGCCAAGCTCAACCCTGAGCACGAAGTCACCATCGCCATGGTCGGCAAGTACATGGAGCTGCTGGACGCCTACAAGTCGCTGATCGAAGCGATGAGCCACGCCGGTATCAGCAACCGCACCAAGGTCAACCTGCGCTACATCGATTCCGAAGACATCGAGAACCAGGGCACTGGCCTGCTCGAAGGCGCCGACGCGATTCTCGTGCCGGGCGGCTTCGGCCTGCGAGGCGTGGAAGGCAAGATCACCGCCGTGCAATACGCTCGCGAAAACAAGGTGCCTTACCTGGGGATCTGCCTGGGCATGCAAGTGGCGGTCATCGAGTTCGCCCGTAACGTGCTGGGCTGGAAAGACGCCAACTCCACCGAATTCGATCGCGCCAGCGGCCACCCGGTCGTGGGCCTGATCACCGAGTGGGAAGACGCCACCGGCGCCGTTGAAGTGCGCACCGAATCTTCCGACCTGGGCGGCACCATGCGCCTCGGTGCCCAGGAATGCCTGCTCGAAGCTGGTTCCCTGGTGCACGAGTGCTACGCCAAGGACGTGATCGTCGAGCGTCACCGCCATCGCTACGAAGTGAACAACAACCTGCTGCCGCAACTGATCGAGGCTGGCCTGAAGATCTCCGGCCGCTCCGGTGACGGCGCGCTGGTCGAGGTGGTCGAGTCGCCGGATCACCCATGGTTCGTGGCTTGCCAGTTCCACCCCGAGTTCACCTCGACGCCACGGGACGGTCATCCGCTGTTCAGCGGTTTTGTGAAAGCCGCTTTGGCCCAACACCAGAAAAAGGCATAAGACGATGGCCCAGAAGATCATCCGCGTCGGTGACATCGAGATTGCCAACGACAAGCCCATGGTGCTGTTCGGCGGCATGAACGTGCTGGAAAGCCGTGACATGGCGATGCAGGTCTGCGAGGAGTACGTCAAGGTCACCCAGAAACTGGGGATCCCCTACGTCTTCAAGGCCAGCTTCGACAAGGCTAACCGTTCGTCCGTGACTTCCTACCGTGGCCCAGGTCTGGAAGAAGGCATGCGGATCTTCCAGGACATCAAGCAAGCCTTTGGCGTGCCGATCATCACCGACGTCCACGAGCCTGCCCAGGCGGCGGTCGTGGCCGAGGTCTGCGACATCATCCAACTGCCGGCCTTCCTGTCGCGCCAGACCGACCTGGTGGTCGCGATGGCCAAGACCGGTGCGGTGATCAACATCAAGAAGGCCCAGTTCCTCGCGCCCCAGGAAATGAAACACATCCTGAGCAAGTGCGAGGAGGCCGGCAATGACCAGTTGATCCTCTGCGAGCGCGGTTCGAGCTTCGGCTACAACAACCTGGTGGTGGACATGCTCGGCTTCGGCATCATGAAGCAGTTCGAATACCCGGTGTTCTTCGACGTGACGCACGCCTTGCAGATGCCTGGCGGCCGTTCCGACTCCGCCGGTGGTCGTCGTGCCCAGGTCACGGACCTGGCCAAGGCGGGCATGAGCCAGTCCCTGGCCGGCCTGTTCCTGGAAGCCCACCCGGATCCGGACAACGCCAAGTGCGACGGTCCTTGCGCCCTGCGCTTGAACAAGCTGGAACCTTTCCTGTCTCAGCTCAAGGCGTTGGACGAGCTGGTCAAGGGTTTTGCGACGATAGAAACCGCGTAAGGCGGTTTTCTCCGGTAAAGTACCGCTCGTTTATCGCTCTGGCCTGCGGGCCGCACTGCTCTTGTGGGAGCATGATTTGCCAGCGATGGCGCCCTTGAGGCCCCCATCGCCGACAAGCCGTGCTCTTGTGGCGAGGGAGCTTGCTCCCGCTGGAGTGCGAAGCGCTCCCATTCGGTCTCTTTTGGCTGAATCGCAGCTGAGGGTGAGCAAGTTTTCTGCAACGTTCTAGTCAACTTTGGAGTGTTTACAACAATGGCAAAAATCGTCGACATCAAAGGTCGTGAAGTTCTCGACTCCCGTGGCAACCCCACTGTTGAAGCGGACGTGCTTCTCGACAACGGCATCATCGGCAGCGCCTGCGCGCCGTCCGGTGCTTCCACTGGCTCGCGCGAAGCGCTGGAGCTGCGTGATGGCGACAAGGGCCGTTACCTGGGCAAGGGCGTGCTGAAAGCCGTCGCCAACATCAATGGTCCGATCCGTGACCTGTTGCTGGGCAAGGACCCTGCCGACCAGAAAGCCCTCGATCAGGCGATGATCAAGCTCGACGGTACCGAAAACAAGGCTACCCTGGGCGCCAACGCGATCCTCGCCGTGTCCCTGGCTGCCGCCAAGGCCGCCGCCCAGGACCAGGACCTGCCACTGTACGCCCACATCGCCAACCTCAACGGTACGCCGGGCGTCTATTCGATGCCGGTGCCGATGATGAACATCATCAACGGCGGCGAACATGCCGACAACAACGTCGACATCCAGGAGTTCATGGTGCAGCCGGTGGGCGCCAAGTCCTTCTCCGAAGGCCTGCGCATGGGCACCGAGATTTTCCATCACCTCAAGGCTGTGCTGAAGGCCCGTGGCCTGAGCACCGCCGTTGGCGACGAAGGCGGTTTCGCTCCGAACCTGGCCTCCAACGAAGACGCGCTGAAAGTGATCTCCGAAGCCGTGGCCAACGCCGGCTACACGCTGGGCACCGACGTGACCCTGGCCCTGGACTGCGCCGCCAGTGAGTTCTTCGAAGACGGCAAGTACAACCTGTCCGGCGAAGGCCAGGTGTTCACCGCAGAAGGTTTCGCCGACTACCTCAAGGGCCTGACCGAACGCTACCCGATCATCTCCATCGAAGACGGCCTGGACGAGTCCGATTGGGCGGGCTGGAAGATCCTCACCGACAAGATCGGCGAGAAGACCCAGCTGGTGGGTGACGACCTGTTCGTGACCAACACCAAGATCCTGAAGGAAGGCATCGACAAGAAGATCGCCAACTCGATCCTGATCAAGTTCAACCAGATCGGCACCCTGACCGAAACCCTGGAAGCCATCCAGATGGCCAAGGCCGCCGGCTACACCGCCGTGATCTCCCACCGTTCCGGTGAAACCGAAGATTCGACCATTGCCGACCTGGCCGTGGGCACCGCGGCAGGCCAGATCAAGACCGGTTCGCTGTGCCGTTCCGACCGCGTTTCCAAGTACAACCAACTGCTGCGTATCGAAGAGCAGTTGAACGGCAAGGCCAAGTACAACGGTCGCGCCGAGTTTCGCGGTTAAGCGGTAGATGGTAAAAAGACAGCGGGTTATGTCGGAAAAGTCGCCCATGCGGCGCTTTTCCCTCTAATCTGATGCCTTATCAAGCACAAGCCTGGGTCTTCCAGGCTTCGTGCTATCAGACGCTGCAAAGTTTGGCATGGCGGTCTTTTTTCACTGGATACTGATATTCGATGCGCAGTCCCAATTGGTTGTTTCTTGTCTTGCTCCTGTTGCTGGCCGGCTTGCAGTACCGCCTCTGGGTGGGTAATGGCAGCCTGGCGCAAGTGGCCGACCTGACTCAGCAGATTGCCGACCAGCATGCCGAAAACGAGGCGTTGCTGGAGCGTAATCGGGTAATGGACGCCGAAGTCACAGAGTTGAAAAAAGGCATGGAGACCGTCGAAGAGCGGGCTCGCCATGAATTGGGCATGGTCAAGGAGGGTGAAACCCTCTACCAGTTGGCCCAATGAGTATTCGTTTGCCGGCCTTCTGGGCCGTGATTCCTGCCGCGGGCGTGGGTGCCCGGATGGCCGCGGACCGACCCAAGCAGTACCTGCAACTGGGTGGACGCACAATTCTTGAACACAGCCTTGGCTGTTTCCTCGATCACCCCACCGTCAAGGGCGTGGTGGTGAGCATTGCCCATGATGATCCCTACTGGCCGAGCCTGGCTTGCGCCAGCGATCCGCGCATCCAGCGCGTGGACGGCGGCGAGCAGCGTGCGGACTCCGTGCTCAATGCCTTGTTGCATCTGCACGGGCAGGGCGCCGACGATCATGACTGGGTGCTGGTGCACGATGCGGCGCGGCCCAACCTGTCCCGCGATGACCTGGACACCTTGCTCGGCGAGTTGGTGAACGATCCGGTCGGGGGCCTGCTGGCGGTTCCGGCCCGGGACACCTTAAAGCGCGTCGACAAACACGGCCGCGTAGTGGAAACCGTGGATCGCAGCGTGATCTGGCAAGCCTACACGCCCCAGATGTTTCGCCTCGGCGCGCTGCACCGGGCCCTTGCCGACAGCCTGGTGGCGGATGCGCTCATTACCGATGAAGCTTCGGCCATGGAGTGGGCGGGGCAGGCCCCTCGCTTGATCGAGGGGCGTTCCGACAACATCAAGATCACCCGCCCTGAAGACCTGGAGTGGCTGCGCCAGCGTTGGGCGCATCGCCGCTAGTCCCGTACCCGTAAGGGCGTCACCGCTCCGTGGCGAGGGAGCTTGCTCCCGCTGGGCTGCGTAGCAGCCCTAAAAGCTTGGGACCGCTGCGCGTTCCAGCGGGAGCAAGCTCCCTCGCCACGATAAGTGATGAACCTCAAGTGAACAGCATTACGCCAGTACCGGGGATGTCCTGTTCCAGTTAACCCGCTTCGCGAGCAAGCTCGCTCCCACAGGAAGCTGTGTACACAGTCCAATGTGGGCGCGAGCTTGCTCGCGAAGGCGTCGGCCCAGTCGACCTGCCATCAGTTGTCTTGCAAAAACATTTCCCGGTTCAAACCATGGCGCTGCAGCTTTTCATTGAAGGTGCGGCGCGGCAGTTGCAACTCTTCGAGCACCGCTTTCACGTCGCCCTTGTGCCGTGTCAGGGCGGCGCGCAGGCATTGGGCTTCGAAGGCCTCCTGCTGGGCGGCCAGTGACTGCCCGGGCTCGCTGTCCAGGGTGTGCGGCTGGTCCAGCCCCAGTACCTGGCGTTCGGCGACGTTGGCCAGTTCACGCACGTTGCCCGGCCAGGCATGGCTGAGCAGGTGATTCAACTGCGGGCCGCTCAGGGGCGCGGCGGTGCGGCCCAGGCGCTCGGCGGCGCTGTGGGTGAAGTGTTCGAACAGCAGCGGGATGTCCTCGCGCCGTTCCCGTAGCGGTGGCAAGCGCAGCTCGGCGATGTTCAGGCGATAGGCAAGGTCTTCGCGAAAGCGCCCGGCCCGGGCCTCATCCAACAGGTCGGGCTTGGTCGCGGCGATGATCCGCAGGTCGACGTGGATGCTCTGGTTCGAGCCCAGCCGTTCGAGCTTCTGTTCCTGCAGCACCCGCAGCAGCTTGACCTGCTGGGCCAGGGGCATGCTCTCGATTTCATCGAGGAACAACGTGCCGCCGTGAGCGTATTCGAGCTTGCCGATACGCTTGCCCTGGGCGCCGGTGAACGCGCCGCTTTCATGGCCGAACAGCTCCGCCTCGAACAACGGTTCGGGAATGGCCGCGCAATTCAGTGCGACAAAAGGCTTGCTCGCCCTCGGGCCGAAGTCGTGCAGGCAACGGGCGACCAATTCCTTGCCGCTGCCGGTTTCGCCGCGGATCAGGACGTTGACCGGCAACGCGGCCAAGTCCAGCACCTGGCGGCGCAGGTTCTGCAAGGCGCGGGACACGCCCAGCAGCGTCCCGTCGAGGCGGGCCCTGGCGTCGGCCTGTTCGTGCAGGCGACGGTTCTCCAGGACCAGGGTGCGCTTGTCCAGGGCCCGGCGCAGGCTGCCGAGCAGGGCTTCGGGGCTGAAGGGCTTTTCCAGGAAGTCGTAGGCGCCGTCGCGCATGGCTTCCACGGCCATCGGCACGTCACCGTGGCCGGTCAACAGGATCACTGGCAGGTCCGGGTCGCGGCGGCGCACTTCGGCCAGCAGTTCCAGGCCGCTGAGGCCGGGCATGCGCACATCGCTGAGGATCACCCCGGGGTAGTGCTCCGGCAATTGCGCCAGGCAGTCTTCGGCGCGACTGAACAACTGCACCTGGAACCCCGACAGGCTCAACCATTGCTCGACGGCACTGCGGATGCTGCCTTCGTCATCCACGACCATGACTGAATCAAGCATGCAACTGCGCCTCCTGGTCGATGGGCAAGGTCACGCAGAATACCGCGCCGTGTTCATGGTTGTCCGCTGTCAGGCGCCCACCCGACTCATGAATGATCGCAAACGACACCGCCAGCCCCAGCCCCAGGCCGTCGCCCACTGCCTTGGTGGTGAAGAACGGGTCGAACACCTGGGCCAGGTGCTCCTCGGCGATCCCGCAGCCGCTGTCGCTCACGCACAGGCGCCACAGTTGTTCATCGGCCTCCAGGCGTACTTCCAGGCGCTTGAGGGGCTGCCCGGCCATGGCGTCGAGGGCGTTGCGCAGAAGGTTGATCAATACCTGTTCGAGGCGGATCGCATCGCCACGCACCCATGCCGGACGCGTCAGGTGCAGCACGGTGCTGACCTGTTCGTCCCGTAGACGGGTGTCCAGCAATTGCAGGGCCTGGTCCACCACCGCCGCCAGGTCGAGCCGTTCGCGCAGGCCGCTGGGGCTCTTGCGGGCGAAGGTTTTCAGGTGGCCGGTGAGGGCGGCCATGCGGGTCAGCATGTCGTCCACCGGCTTGAGGGCCTTATAGGCATCGTCGACCCGGCCATGGTCCAGCAGCAGGCGCAACGTGGCCAGTTGCATGCGCTGGGCGGTCAGTGGCTGGTTGATCTCGTGGGCCAGGGCCGCGGACATCTGCCCCAGGGCCGCCAGCTTGGCCGATTGCACCAGGCCGTCCTGGGCCGTGCGCAGGTCTCGGGTACGGACTTCCACCAGCCGCTCAAGCTCTTCGCGACTGCGCTGGCGAAGTTTGGCCAGGCGCCAGCGCTGGTTGAGAAACAGCAGCAGGAACACCAGCGCCAGCCATGATCCGGCGGCGGCAAGCCCGGCGTTGCGCAGGTCCTCGAAGGCGATCTGCGGGTGGCGCAGCAGGTGCAGCGTCCAGCCTTCGGCGCTCAACGGCAGGGACTCCCAAAGGTAGTCGGCAGTGCCGTTGGGGGCGGCGACACGGGCCAGATGGCTGTTGTCGTCAAAGCGTCGTAGCGATTCGATGGCCAACGGTTGCAGCGGTTGCTTGTCGTACTGGCGGGTAGTCTTGAGTTCGGCGCGGTCGCTGTCGGTCAACGGCTGCAAGTGGCGATAGCGCCAGCCCGGCCGATTGGCGATGAACACGATACCCCGGGCATCACTGACCAGCAGGGTGTCGCTGCCCTGGCGCCATTCGCGTTCAAGCTCTGGAAACTCCAGTTTCACCACCATGGCGCCGAGGAATTCGCCGTGGTCGCCGGTCACCGCGCTGGAGAGGAAATAGCCCGGTATGCCGCTGGTGACGCCCACCGCATAAAAGCGCCCGGTGCCCTGGGTGCGGGTCTGGATGAAGTAGGGCCGGAACCCGTAGTTGTGTCCGACATAGCTGCTGGGCAGTTGCCAGTTGCTGGCCGCGACGGCCAGGCCGTTATGGTCGAGCAACTCCAAGGTGGACGATTGGGCGGCACCGTTGATCTGCTCCAGCTTGCGATTCAAGGCGTCCTGCTGCGCGCCCTCGACCGGCCCCTTGAGGGCCGAGCGCAACTCGGGGTCCAGCGCCAGCACGGCGGGCAGGGCGCGGTAGCGTTCGATCAGGGTGTGCAGGGAGTTGGCGTACAGCGCCAATTGCTGGCTCGCTCGGTGAGCGTCCTCTTCCAGGGCGGCACGCTCGGCGTGGCGCATGGCGAGGGTGGCGGCGACTGCCGCGCCGGCAAGGATCAGCAAGGTGTACAGCGACAGGCGCAAGGTGCGGGTGGTTGGCAACATGCTGGCGTGAACAGATTGAAAGTCGGGCGGGCACCATAGCATGGCTTGAACACCGTTTTCGCAGACAACCAAAAACCCTTGTGGGAGTGGGCTTGCTCGCGAAGGCGGTGTAGCGGTTAACCACGATGTCCACTGATGCACCGCCTTCGCGAGCAAGCCCGCTCCCACAGGGTTCAAGGCGGTATCCGGGTACGAAAAAGGCCGGTGGGCATTGAGCTCACCGGCCTTTTTCAGCGCATCGAAGGGCGTGTTACTGCACTTCTACCGCCAGGCTGTCGCTGATTTTCTTTTGCCAGATGGCCGGGCCGGTGATGTGCACCGACTCACCCTGGCTGTCCACGGCGACCGTCACCGGCATGTCCTTGACCTCGAACTCGTAGATCGCTTCCATGCCCAGCTCGGCGAACGCCAGGACCTTGGATTTGCGGATCGCCTGGGCCACCAGGTAAGCGGCGCCGCCGACGGCCATCAGGTACACGGCCTTGTTGTCCTTGATCGCTTCGATGGCGGTCGGACCGCGCTCGGATTTGCCGATCATGCCCAGCAGGCCGGTCTGTTCGAGGATCTGGCGGGTGAACTTGTCCATCCGCGTGGCGGTGGTCGGGCCTGCCGGGCCCACGACTTCGTCACCCACCGGGTCGACCGGGCCGACGTAGTAGATGAAGCGGCCCTTGAGGTCCACCGGCAAGGTTTCACCTTTGTTCAGCATCTCGACCATGCGCTTGTGCGCCGCGTCGCGACCGGTGAGCATCTTGCCGTTGAGCAGCACGGTTTCGCCCGGCTTCCAGCTCTGCACTTCTTCCGGGGTCAGGGTATCGAGGTTAACGCGGCGAGCCGAAGGGCCGGCTTCCCAGACGATTTCCGGGTAGGCGTCCAGCGGTGGCGCTTCCAGCTCCGCCGGGCCCGAGCCGTCGAGCACGAAGTGGGCGTGACGGGTGGCGGCGCAGTTGGGGATCATGCACACCGGCAGGGAGGCGGCGTGGGTCGGGTAGTCCATGATCTTCACGTCGAGCACGGTGGTCAGGCCACCCAGGCCCTGGGCGCCGATGCCCAGCTGGTTGACCTTCTCGAACAGCTCCAGGCGCATTTCTTCGATGCGATTCTGCGGGCCGCGCGCCTTCAGCTCGTGGATGTCGATGGATTCCATCAACACTTCCTTGGCCATGACGGCGGCTTTCTCGGCGGTACCGCCGATGCCGATGCCCAGCATGCCCGGCGGGCACCAGCCGGCACCCATGGTCGGAACGGTCTTGAGTACCCAGTCGACGATGGAGTCGGACGGGTTGAGCATGGCCATCTTGGACTTGTTCTCGGAGCCGCCGCCCTTGGCCGCCACGTCCACTTCCACGGTGTTGCCCGGGACGATGGAGTAGTGGATGACCGCTGGCGTGTTGTCCTTGGTGTTCTTGCGGGCGCCTGCCGGGTCGGCGAGGATCGATGCGCGCAGGACGTTTTCCGGCAGGTTGTAGGCGCGACGTACGCCCTCGTTGATCATGTCGTCCAGGCTCATGGTCGCGCCATCCCAACGCACGTCCATGCCCACGCGCACGAACACGGTCACGATGCCGGTGTCCTGGCAGATCGGCCGGTGGCCGGTGGCGCACATGCGCGAGTTGATCAGGATCTGCGCCATGGAGTCACGGGCCGCCGGCGATTCTTCGCGCAGGTAGGCCTCGTGCATCGCCTGGATGAAGTCCACGGGGTGGTAGTAGGAAATGAATTGCAGGGCGTCGGCAACGCTCTGAATCAGGTCGTCTTGCTTGATCACGGTCATGAGTCGCGCTCCTCTAAAAGACGGGAACATTCAATAAGGTGTCATCCGCTTGGGTGCATCGGTCGACGGACGACACCTCTTAAGGCACGCCGGGCATGCTGGCGCGACGCTAAAAAGGCGCGGCAGTATATCGCAGGCAGGCACCCTGTGGGGGAGGTTGCTCGCGATAGCGACGGATTGAACAGGTGCGTGGGTGAAAACCTGTGGCGAGGGAGCAAGCTCCCTCGCCACAGGGGGCATCAAACGCGTCAATCCAGGCCATTGCTTTGACGCCATTTTTCTGCTCCAGAATTGAATGGTCATTTGGCCTGCACGCCACTAAAGTGGCGTCTGGCCTGTAGCGTAGGACGCCTCCTGTCAGTTTCTCTTTCCCATGGTGAGTCAACGATTGACCCATAACGCCATCCAACGTCTTTTGCTGAAACGCTTCGCTCTGGCGGCTGCGACTTACGCGCTGGCACTGGTGTTGTTGTGGCTGGCATTTTTCAGTGGTCACTACCTCGATTCGTTGCGCGGTGTCGTCATCGGCAGCTTGCTCGTGGTGGTGTGCCAGGCAGGGTTGTTCGCGTTGTTCATCACCGGTCGCAACCTGCGCTTCGCGGACCCCAGCCTGACCGAAATACAAGTGTTGATCGGCCTCGGCTGGCAGACCTGGATGATGGCGCACCTGGACCAGGCCCGAGGCGTGTTCCTGGTGTTCTACGTGCTCATCCTGCTGTTCGGCCTGTTCCACCTGACACGCCGGGTCTTCGTGCGCTGCGCGATGCTGGTGTTCTTCAGCTTTACCGGCATTACCCTCTGGGATGGCTATTTCTTCCGGCTCCCCGACCCCACGCTGGCCGGGTTGCAGGTGTGCGTGCTGTTCATGGTGCTGGTGTGGCTGGTGTTCTACGCGCGCTACGTCCAGACCTCGCGCCAGCGCATGCGCCAGCGACGGTTTGCCTTGCAGGCGCACCAGGACACGTTGCGCGGCATGATGCGCCAGCTCGAAGACCTGGTGGCCACCGATGAGCTCACCGGGTTGTTCAACCGCCGGCATTTCCTGCGCCTGGCGTCCCGCGAGCTCAACACCCTGCGGCCCGGCGTTGCCCATGGCCTGGCGTTGATCGACCTCGACCATTTCAAGCGCATCAACGATCTGCACGGCCACGCCGCCGGCGACCAGGTGCTCCAAGCGTTCGCCAGTGTCGCCACGGCCTGCCTGCGCGAAGGCGATGTGCTGGCCCGTTACGGCGGCGAGGAGTTCGTCATGCTCCTGCCTGCCTGCGACCCGTCGCGTCTGACGGCCTGCTGCGAGCGATTGCGCCTGGCGTTCACCGAGGTCGAGTTGGTCGGGCTGCAGGTCGGGTCGCTGAGCTTGTCGGCGGGCATGACGATGCTGGAAATGGGCGATGACCTGGACAACGCGTTGCAACGCGCCGACCAGGCCCTGTACCGTGCCAAGCGAGACGGCCGCAATCGTTGCGCTGCCGCTTGGGAGAGCGTCGATGCCTGAACTGACAGTCGCTGGCCGGCAATGGACGGTGGCGGTGGGCAGTAACCTGTTGGACGCATTGAATGCGTCCGGTGTGGCGGTGCCCTACAGTTGCCGGGCGGGCAGTTGCCATGCGTGCCTGGTGCAATGCCTGAGCGGCGATGTGCGTGACAGCCGGCCCGATGCCCTGAGCCCGACCCAGCGTGATCAGGGCTGGCGGCTGGCCTGTCAGTGCCAGGTGGTCGAGGATGTGCAGGTCCACACCTTCGACCCGCAACGCGACGGTCGCGCGGCTCAGGTAGCGGCGGTGGATTGGCTGGGCGCCGATGTGTTGCGCCTGCGGATCACCCCCGAGCGACCACTGCGCTACCGTGCCGGCCAGCACCTGGTGCTGTGGGCCGGCGAGGTGGCACGGCCGTATTCCCTGGCGAGCCTGCCGGAGGAAGACCGTTTCCTGGAGTTTCACCTTGATTGTCGCGAGCCCGGCCAGTTTGTCGATGCGGCTCGACAGTTGAAGGTCGGTGACCCGATCCGCCTCGGCGAACTGCGTGGCGGCGCCCTGCACTATGACCCCGACTGGACCGACAAGCCGCTCTGGTTGCTCGCCGCCGGCACCGGGCTGGCGCCGCTGTTCGGCCTGCTTCGCGAAGCCTTGCGCCAGCATCACCAGGGCGCCATCCGCCTTATTCACGTGGCTCATGATGAAGCCGGGCACTATTTGGCCAAACCCTTGGCCGCACTGGCGTCCAAGCATGCAAACCTGGACGTGGAGCTTCTGACCGCGACCGAGGCGCCATCCGTGTTGACGCAACTGCGGCTTGTTTCCCGGCAAACCCAAGCCTTACTCTGCGGCCATCCCGACCGGGTCGAGGCCTTTGCCAAGCGCCTGTACCTGGCCGGCCTGCCGCGCAATCAACTGCTGGCCGACGTCTTCCTGCCCCGTGGTTGAGCGCTGATTTCCAGACGCGAGACCGACCATGAGCGAAACCCTGTTACTTGACCGCGAGCGCGGCTTGCTGACGATGCGGCTGAACCGTGCGGACAAGAAAAACGCCCTGACCCGGGCCATGTACAGTCAATTGGCCCAGGCCCTGGCGACGGCCGACGCCGACCCGAAGATTCGCGCGGTCCTGCTGACCGGTTCCAGCGACTGCTTCACCGCCGGTAACGACATCGTCGACTTCCTCGAACAGCCGCCGGACGATCTCGATAACCCGGTGTTCCAGTTCATGCTCGCCCTGCTGGAGTGCCGCAAGCCGGTGATTGCCGCCGTCGCTGGGCCGGCGGTCGGCATCGGCACCACGCTGTTGCTGCATTGCGACCTGGTCTACGTCAGCCGGGATGCGCGGCTGCGGATGCCGTTCGTCAACCTGGGGCTGTGTCCGGAGTTCGGCTCCAGCCTGATCCTGCCGCGATTGCTGGGCCAGGCCAGGGCGGCGCAATTGTTGTTGCTGGGCGAGGGCTTCAGTGGTGAACAGGCGGTCGCCTGGGGCCTGGCCACCGAGGCGTTGGACACGGGGGACGCGGCCTTGGCCAAGGCGCGTGAGGTGGGGCTGAGGTTCGAGTCGCTGCCGCCTGAAGCCGTGCGCATCAGCAAGCAGTTGATGAAGGCACCGGGTCGCGAATCGTTGCGCCGGGCGATCGAGGAGGAGGGTGCCTTGTTCATCCAGCGACTGCGCTCGCCGGAAGCGATGGCGGCGTTGTCGGGGTTTATCGAGCGGCGTTGAGCTCTCCGGCGCCTGGGTCGACGCCTTCGCGAGCAAGCTCGCTCCCACAAAAGCCTGCGTATGCATAACCTTTGTGGGAGCGAGCTTGCTCGCGAAAACGCCAGTGGGAGCGACATATTTCCAAGGCCGAAAACCAAAAAGCCCCGCCATTCACATGGCAGGGCTTTTGTTTTTCAGCCGGTCACTCAGACCATCGGGTCGCCAACATGGAGGATTTTCATCCCGTTGGTGCCGCCGATGGTGTGGTAGCTGTCGCCTTTGGTCAGGATCACCCAATCGCCGGTCTGCACCACGCCGCGCTTGACCAGTTCATCCACCGCCGCCTGGCTGACTTCGCCCGGTTGCAGGGCGGCCGGGTCGAAGGGCACGGTGTAGACGCCACGGAACATGGCGGCACGGGCCTGGGTTTCGCGATGGGGGGAGAACGCGTAGATCGGCACCGAGGAACGGATGCGCGACATGATCAGCGGGGTGTAGCCACTTTCGGTCAGGGCGATGATCGCCTTCACGCCCGGGAAGTGGTTGGCGGTGTACATCGTCGCCAGGGCGATGCTCTCGTCACACCGCTCGAAGGTCTTGCCGATGCGGTGGCTGGAGGTCTTGCTGGTCGGGTGCTTCTCGGCGCCCAGGCAGATACGGGCCATGGCCTGCACCGCTTCGAGCGGGTAGAGGCCGGCGGCGCTTTCGGCCGAGAGCATCACGGCGTCCGTGTAGTCGAGCACGGCGTTGGCTACGTCGGAGACTTCGGCGCGGGTCGGCATCGGGTTCTGGATCATCGACTCCATCATCTGGGTCGCCACGATCACCGCTTTGTTGTGGCGGCGTGCGTGCAGGATGATTTTCTTCTGGATGCCCACCAGCTCGGCGTCACCGATTTCCACGCCGAGGTCGCCACGGGCCACCATCACGGCGTCGGATGCCTTGATCAGGCCGTCGAGGGTGTCGTCGTCGGCCACGGCTTCGGCGCGTTCGATCTTCGCCACCAGCCAGGCGGTGCCACCGGCCTCGTCGCGCAGTTGACGGGCATATTCCATGTCGGCAGCGTCACGAGGGAAGGACACGGCGAGGTAGTCGACTTCCATTTCCGCGGCCAGCTTGATGTCGGCCTTGTCTTTTTCGGTCAGGGCCGGCGCCGTCAGGCCACCGCCGCGACGGTTGATGCCTTTATGGTCCGACAGCGGGCCGCCGATGATCACGGTGCAGACCAGTTCGGTGGCCGTGGCGGTATCGACGCGCATCACCACGCGACCGTCGTCGAGCAGCAGCTCGTCGCCCACGCCGCAGTCCTTGACCAGGTCCGGGTAGTCGATACCCACCACCTGCTGGTTGCCTTCGGTCAGCGGATGGCTGGTGGAGAAGGTGAAGGTGTCACCGATCTTCAGCTCGATGCGCTTGTTGGCGAATTTGGCGATACGGATCTTGGGGCCTTGCAGGTCACCCAGCAGGGCCACGAAGCGGCCGTGCTTGGCGGCGAGGTCGCGCACCAGCTTGGCACGAGCCTTGTGCTCGTCGGGGGTGCCGTGGGAAAAGTTCAGGCGGGCGACGTCCAGGCCAGCCAGAATCAGCTGTTCGAGAACTTCCGGCGAGTGACTGGCCGGGCCAAGGGTAGCGACGATTTTGGTGCGACGGACGGACATGCAAGACTCCTCAAGTTCAAGCGCCAGCGAAGGCTACTATGCTCTTTGGGTGTAGTCATTGTTCATATGCACTACTTATTCGTTTCTTTTTCGAAATGAACATTCCTGAAAATTTTTGCGCCTGCTAAGCACGAAGGCCGAACATTGCTGTTGTGGCGAGGGAGCAAGCTCCCTCGCCACGGGATTTGCATTTACCTAAGGTAGACGTTTTGAGGCTGAAGATTTTCTTGCCCAGGTCGATAAAGAACTCAAGACAGGAGAACCTCCCCATGCGATTCGTGCTTTTTATTGCCCTGGCCCTGGGTATCACGGGCTGCACCCGTTGGTCGATGAACCATCACATGAACCTGGCCTACAAGGCCTATGACCGTGGCAATTGCGAGCAGGTGATGCTCGAGCTGTCCCAGGTCGACCGCGCCAGCCGTGCCCGCCGCTACATGCAGCCGGAAGTCTCGATGCTGCGTGGCCAGTGCCTGGAGCGCCAGAAGCTGTTCATCGATGCGGCGCAAACGTATCAGTTCATCATTGCGCAGTACCCTTACAGCGAATATGCATTCCGCGCCCGCGCCCGTCTTGAAACCTTGCAGAGCCTGGGGCATTACCCGACGCGCAGTGCCGCGGCGATCCGTCCAGCGTCCTGATTCCTGCCCCCTGGCGCATGGTCGGTGAAATTCCCGGCCACTTGCGCGTTGTCGTGCTGTCCTACATTAAACATGGCGCGTGTACTGGCCGCGTCGAAACCTTCGGCTATAGTTGTACAAGTCGCATTAGAGCTAACCCTCTAAAACAAGGGGCACCTGTGACCGGCAATAACTAGGCTTAGGCGCTGGCGAGCGTCTGGCACCGGGATCGGGGAGAGCGAGCAGGTCCTTTGGCTCGTTCCGAAGTATCGGTAGCCCCTGCGCGGGGTCGTCCAAAAAGCGATACAAAACATGTACAAAAAGAGGCGTATCGAACGGCAACAGCTGCCGTACTTCCTGAAAGTGTTTAACGGCGTCAATGACAAGCCCCTCGGATTCCTGGGTAATGTCTCTCAGGATGGCCTGATGTTGATCAGCCATCTGCCGTTGATGGTGGGGGCCGACTTTGACTTGCTCCTCAAGCTGCCGGCCGATGAGGGGCCGTCGCTGAACATCAAGTTGAAAGCCACCTGCCTGTGGTGCCACGAAGACGTGACGCCGCAACACTTCGACGCCGGCTTCAGCCTGCATTGGGCGCCGCCGGAGTACAGCCAACTGGTCAATGCGTTGCGCCAGTATTTCAGTTTCCACACGTTGCCAGCGTCGGCCTGATCCATACCTGAGCCAACGAGGGAATCGTCATGGGTTTAGCGGTCACAGGCGAACCCTTGTGGGAGCGGGCTTGCTCGCGAAGGCGGTGGGGCAACTGCACATGTATTGCCTGGCACGCCGCCTTCGCGAGCAAGCCCGCTCCCACAGGTCCTTCATCGTTCTCCAGTTCTGCAAGTCAGCGCTGGACCTTCGCTTGGTGGGCTGCCACACACTCGCGACTAAACGAGGGGGGCGGCTGAACGCAGGTTAGTCGACCGGTGGAAAAGCGAAAGCCCGGCGCGCCCGAGGGCACCCTGCGAACAGCCACCATCAAGTGCGGGGATAGGGGGACCCGACTGGATGAAGCCTGTGCGCATCACCTTTACCACCGGGCGACTAAACCCGATCGCTGGAAATCAGCGACGCGAATCAAGTTACGGGGCAAGGCCAAGGCGCACAAGTCGGCGGATTCTGGCGGGTCTGTAGTCCGTTGCGCACGGCGCAGTAGTCGCCCAGACCTTTCTTACAGATCCGGTCTAAGCGGTTCCGGCCTTCTTCCAGGCCAGGTACTGGGTCACCAGTTGCGCGCCCAGCTCACTGGGGCGGGCGTCCAGCGTGGGAATGGCGTGGGCGCTCAACTGCTGGTGCAATTGGGCCCGCGCATTCAAATAATCCACCGTGCCGCAATAGGCCAGGGCTTCGGGCAGGGTCTGCACCGGCGCCTGACGCAATCGGTCGAGGGCTTCTTCACGCAGGCTGGCCACCAGGACCCGATGCTGTTGGCCCAGCCGTTTCACCGCGGCCAGCAGTTCTTCATCGTCTTCATCGCGCAGGTTGGTCACCAGCACCACCAGCGCCCGGCGCTTTTGCCGGGCCAGCAGTTGAGTGACGGCTGCCTGGTAGTCGGCGGGACGCTGACTGCTGTCGAGGTCGTATACGGCGTTGAGCAGGACATTGAGCTGGCCGCTGCCCTTGACCGGGGCGAGGTAGCGGGCCTGGTCGCTGGCGAAGGTGCTCAGGCCCACGGCGTCGCCCTGGCGCAGCGCGGTGTAGCTGAGCAGCAGGCAGGCGTTGAGTGCGTGATCGAAATGCGACAGTTCGCCGTCCTGGCTGCGCATGCGGCGGCCGCAATCGAGCATGAAGATGATCTGCTGGTCGCGCTCGTCCTCATACTCCCGGGCAATCGGCGTGCGATGGCGGGCGGTGGCTTTCCAGTCGATCTGCCGTAGGCTGTCGCCTTCGCGAAATTCCCGCAGTTGATGGAATTCCTGGCCCTGGCCCCGCCGCTGGCGTTGGCGTATGCCGAGCTGGCTGAGCCAGTTGTCCACCGCCAGTAACTGGCCGTCGTAGAGTCGGGCGAAATCGGGGTAGACGCGGGTGGCGTCGAGGGCGTCCAGCAGGCGCCGGTCAGACCACAGCCCCAGTGGGCTCGGCAGGCTGACCTCGCAGTGTTCGAAGCTGAAATGGCCGCGCTTGAGCGGGCGCAGGCGGTAGCCGACCTGGCTGCGTTGGCCGGGTTGAAGCTCGACCGACAGCGGCAGGTTGTCGAAATCCAGGCCGTCCGGTACGTGGTCGAAAAGCTGAATCTGCAAGGGCTGGGCAAAATCATGGGTAATGTCCAACCGGACTTCACCCCAGCGTCCCAGCGCCAGGCTGCCCGGCATCTGCCGTTGCACCCGCGGCGAGGGCAAGCGCTTGAGGCGCACGGCGTCGATCAGCGCCAGGGCCAACAGGGCCAGCATCAAGCCCCAGTCGATCGACAGCAGCGTCGCCGGCAGCGCCACGCCCAATGCCCGCAATGCACCCAGTAGGATGCTCACGGCCAGCAGGACGGCGAGCCAGGTCAGCAGCAGGTGGGAGGGTTTCATCGGAACGTTTCCTGCGAAAGAAATGCAGAGCGAGCTTTTGTGGCGAGGGGATTTATCCCCGCTGGCCGCGAAGCGGCCCTTTGCGGTGTATCAGTCGGAATCCGGGGGCCGCTTCGCAGCCCAACGGGGATAAATCCCCTCGCCACAAAGGTGTTCCTGATCATGTTGGTGTGACTCACAACCGCGGCGCCGGCACTTGGTCCAGCAGTTGCCCGAGCACCTGGTCCACCGAGAGCCCTTCGATGTCCAGCTCCGGTGCCAGCCGTACCCGATGACGCAACACGGCCAGGGCGCAGCCCTTGATGTCGTCCGGCACCACGAATTCGCCCCCACGCAACAATGCCCGGGCCCGGGCACAACGCACCAACGCGATCGAGGCGCGAGGTCCGGCGCCAAGGGTCAGGCCCGGCCAGCTGCGGGTGGTGCGGGCCAGGCGCACGGCGTAGTCGAGCACCTGATCGTCCATCGGCAGGTCGCTGGCGATACGTTGCAGCACCTGCACGTCCTTGGCCTGCAACACCGTGCGCAGCGGCTGCACGTCGAGCATGTCGGCACGGGTCGAGCGGCTGACCTGGCGAACCATGTCCAACTCCCGCTCCGCGTCGGGGTAGTCCATCCGCACCTTGAGCATGAAGCGGTCGAGCTCGGCTTCCGGCAGCGGGTAGGTACCTTCCTGTTCGATGGGGTTCTGGGTGGCGAGCACCATGAACGGCTGGGCGATGGGCAGGGCGCGGCCTTCGAGGGTGACCTGGCGTTCCTGCATGGCTTCGAGCAGCGCGGCCTGGGTCTTGGCCGGCGCGCGGTTGATTTCGTCGGCCAGCAGCAGGTTGGTGAACACCGGCCCCTTGCGCAGCTTGAATTGCTCGGTCTGCAAGTCGTACACCGCATGACCGGTGACATCGCTGGGCATCAGGTCGGGGGTGAACTGGATGCGCGCGAACTCGCCACCGAAACAGCGGGCCAGCGCACGCACCAGCAAGGTCTTGCCAAGGCCCGGAACACCTTCGAGCAGGACATGACCGCCGGCGATCAACGCCGTGAGCACATCGTCGATCACCGCCGCCTGGCCGACCACCGCCTTGTGCAGTTCGGTGCGGATGGCCTGGGCCAACTGACTGGCGCGCTGGCGCTGTTGGACGGCGTGGGCCTGGCCGTCGACAGGTTCGTTCTGTTCAGTCATAGGGCATTCCTGAGGGTTTGCAAATGGGCGACCTGACGGCAGAACTCCGCGTTGGACAGGCGCTGTTTCGGCCGCGGGCTCAAGGCTTGGCTGATGGCTCGCGTGGGCTGGCGGGTCAAGCGGGCGAGCACCTGCCATTGGTCGGCAACCGCCAGTTGTTCGAAGCCCGGATGAAGATGCCGGGCGCGGCGCAACACATCCTGCTGCAAGGCCTGCAGCAAGTACTGCCGGCCATTGTGGCGCATGTGGAAGCCAGCGCTGGCCTGCAAGTGCTCTTCCAGCTGACGCCGGGCCTTGGGCGCCGGCGGCTGGATCGGGCCCAGGCGTACCGCCGAGCGCCAGAGCCACAGCGCAACCAGTGCGAGCAGTGCCACCAGCGCTTGTGGGAAATAGCGCAGCAGCAAGGTCAGCAGGCTGTCGTGGTCCGTGTTGAACAGCAGCGTGACATCGGTGTCGGCAGTCAGATACCAGAGCAGCCAGGCGTTGTCGTACTGCTCGATCTGATCGTTCTTCCACAACTCGGCGTCGGTGATCACCGTGATCGAACCCAGGCCATGGTTCAGTTGCATCATGTGGGTGGACTGTGCGCTGTTCGCCCAGGCCTGGGCCAGGTTGTGCGGGTCTTCGAGGTGGAAGTCGGTGTCGAAGCCGACATACGCCGGGGCCTCTTCGTCCTCCAGGTACAGCTTGGTCAGCTCGGGATAGCGGTCTTTGATGAGTTCGGGTGGCGCTTGCTTGAGGTCCTTGCTCAAGGACTGGCGCAGGCGCACGCGGTCCAGCAGCAGATCGCCGCTGCTGCCGGTGCTGTCATCCCAAAGGGCCTCGGCGACAAACAACAGGCGGCCACCGGCCCGGGTCCAGTTCAGCAGTTGCTCGACCTGGCGGGGTGTCATGTTGGTGCGTTCGCCCAGCAACAGCAGGCTGTTCTGGCGCGGTTCCAGGGCCGGTAGCCCATCCAGGTTGTTGGCGTGCGCGACGTTGATGCCTTGCTGGCGCAAGAACTGTTCGGCGGCCAGGTAGGGGTTGGCCTGGGCTTCAGGGGACGGGCCGTGATCGACGGTTTCCTGGTACGGCACGGCCTTGGCGCTGAGGTAACTCACCAGCGCCGCGAGCAGCGCGGCCACCAGGGCCAGGGTCAGCCAAGCGGCGCGCCGGCTCATGGGGTGGCTCCCGGGCCGAACAGCCCACGCCAGTCGTCACACAGTTGCTGTTGCAGGTCGGGCGGCGGTGCCCGGTGCCCATAGGCGATGTTCTGCCAATGCAGGGTCAGGCGTTTGCTGAACCCCAGCAGGCGTTCATTTTCGAGCTGTTCGACCCGGTGCAGCACCTGGCCTTCGGTGTCGGCGGCTTTCAAGGGCACCTTGAAGTCATGGTGCAAGCGGCTGAGCAGCGCCCGGTAGAGCAAGCCCAGCGCTTCCCGGGGATGGGCCGACCACAGTTGCTCGGCGCTGGCCGCGACATCCACCGGCAGGCTTTCTTCGCGGATATCCAGGCCGAACATCTGCGTCGGAGCCGGTCGGCCCAGGTGGGGCTGTTTGGCCGGGCGGCGAACCATCAACAGGTTGAGTCGTTCCCGATAGCGCCAGACCAGCCAGACGATCGCGCTCGCCAGGCAGGCCCAGAGCAGGATCTGGATCAGCCCGGCGGCGAGGTCGAAACGCTGGCCGGCCATCCACTTGAACAACCCTTTGAGCCAGTCCGGATTGGCCTCGGCCTCGGGTGATTGGCTTTTCTCTTCGCCAAAGCGATAGCGGGTGATCGTTTCCGGGTTCTTGAACGGCGGTGCTTGCAGGATCGTCTTGATGCTGTCCCTGGAGGCTTCGCTGGTGAGAGGCTGGTTGAGCAGGCGTGGGCGCTCGGGAGCGTTGCTGTCTTCGTCGGCCCAGGCCGCAGGGGGCATGGGCGCGAGCGTCAAGGCCAGCAACAGCAGCAATGGCGCGACGCCGAGCAGGCGCTGGCGCAGGCGTCGGAACACCAGTTCGATGTCCCAGGCCTCGAGGATCGTGCGCCGGTTCAGGTAGAGGCTGAAGCCGCAGGCGACATAGATCGGCTCCCAGACGATCAGCAGCAGGGGATAAAGAACGTTGACCAGGTGCTCGAACCACAACCAGTCCTGTTCGGTCGCGGTTATCAGCTTCTGCCAGTCCCATTCCAGTTCGACCTGTTGCGGCACGAACAGATAGAACAGGACCATCAGGCCGAACCACAGGGCGGTCTCCAAATGCACGCCGATGACGGTCAACCATTGCGCGGCGCCGCCATTGCGTTGCAACAACACCCGCAAGCGCTGCTCCCGGGCCTCGCCGGCCAGGCCCTCCAATTGCACCACGGGCATCAGGAAGCTGCGGCTCAGGCTCAGCCGACGCCAGGTCAGGCTTGCCAGCAACTGTGGCTTGAGCAGCGCTGGCCATTGGCGCAAGGCCTGGCGCAATGTCGGGGTTTCGCCAAACAGCGCCTTGGACAGAATGTACAACGGCAGGCGGTCGAAGGCCGGCTTCAGCCACCAGAACAGGAACATCACCAGGTTTGGTGACTTCCACAACAACAGCGTCAGCAACGCATACACGGGCAGGGTGCTGATGGCCCAACTGGTCATCAGCAGCCGTCGATGCTGCTGGCTCATCAGCACGCCCAGGTCCATGGCTTCCCAGGTGGTGCGGGGGCGGATCACGACGGTGGCGTCACTCAGGCGCATGGCGGGCTCGTCCGGCAAGCGACAGGTAGCTGATCACCAGCAGCCACAGCAGTGCGCCGACCGTGTACTTGGTGGCAGGCGTCACGGCGCTGGAAGACCAATAGGCCTCGATGAACGCGGCGATGAGCAGGAACAGGATGACCCCGGCAATGATCTGCACGCTCTTGCCGGCGGCGAGCCGCAGCGCCTCGCCCCGGGTGAGGCGGCCCGGGGCGATCAACGCCCAGCCCAATTGCAGGCCGGCGGCGCCTGCCAGGGCGATGGCGGTCAGTTCGAACGCGCCGTGGCCGATCACGAAGGGCCAGAACGTCCCGCCGGAACCGATCTCGGTCAGGTGACCGGCGATTGCGCCGATGGTCAGTCCGTTGAAAAACAGGAAGAACGCGCTGCCCAAGCCAAACATCAAGCCACTGGCGAACGTCTGAAAGGCGATGCCGATGTTATGCATGATGTAGTAGCCGAACATGATCCAATCTTCGCTGGAGGCGCGCTCGACGGAGCGTCCCAGGTGTCCGGCGGCCGGATCGTACATGCCGCGCACCTGGCTGACTTCCTCGGCGCCCAGGATGCTGTAGACCAGGTCGGGAAACAGGTACACCAGCAGCCCGATGCCGATCAGGCTGCCGAGGAACATTACGCTCGCCGCCAGCACGAAGCGCCATTGCGCGCGGACCAGTCGCGGGAAACCGGCCAGGATAAAATCCGAAAGGCTCGCCGACGGTCGGCTGCGGTCCCGGTAGAGTTGCTGGTGGCCGCGCAACGCCAGTTGTTGCAGGGTATCCACCAGCAAGCTGCTGTAGCCCCGGGCCTGGGCCAGCGCCAGATGGTGGCAAAGCCGTCGGTAGGCGGGCGGGAAGTCGCTGTCCTGGGGCACGCGGCGGTTGCGTTCCAGTTGGTCGAGCTGCCGGGACAGGCGGTCCCATTCCTCTTGGTGACGGCTTTCGAAAAGACTTTGCTTCATGTAGGCCCCAGCAGGCCACGGGCAATGCCGTTGAGTTCGGCCACGGCCCGTGGCGGCTGGACATTCAAGGGCTCGGCCAGGATAGCGGCCAGCTCGCTGACCCGTGCCTTGGACAGTTCGGCCTGGCGTTCGGCGAAACCGAGCACGGTACGTTGCTCGTCGACACTCAGGGCAAAAGGCGGGCGGATCGGCGTTGCCATGGGCAGCGCCGGGCGCTTGACCGGTTGCTCGCGATACACCACCAGCGTGCCGGCCGCCAGGTCGCCCAGGCGTTTGAAGGTCGGATGCTGCAGGCAACTGATCGCGCCGAAGGTATAGCCGAAGGGCAGCATGTCGACAAAGCGCAGCAGGTTGCGGATCAGCGACGCCGACCAGCCGATGGGCCGGCCGTCGTCCTGCACCACGCGCAGGCCCATGATCTGTTTGCCGGGGGAGCGGCCCTGGTGCAGCACTTCGAACAGCACCATGTACCACCAACTGATGACGAACAGCAGGATGGAGCCCAAGCCAATCCCCAGCTCACCGAAGAACGCCAGGATGACGAACAGCAGGCCCAGCACCAGGCCGCGTATCGCCAGGTCGATGGCAAACGCCAGTGAACGGGGCATCAACCCCGCCGGGCGCAATGGCAGGTCGATGCCTTCGGGCGTCTCGACCTGATACCGCGTGTCCAATGGCGGTGGCAGCGTCGCGGTCCTTTGCAGTGCTGGTGTCTCGAGCATGGGCAACCTGAGTGATGGGCCGGGTCGAACGGTCGATGTCGGCGTCGATGCTAGCAGAAAACGGTGGGCGCGAGCCTGCTCGCGAACGCGGTGAGGCGGGTGATGTCGAGGCGGATGGTGGCGCTGCCTTCGCGAGCAGGCTCGCGCCCCTCAGAAGTGTTTCCAAAACAGGCACAGTGCTGGCCGGCGGTAGGGTCGAGCGCCTAGACTTCGCCCGTCTACAGTTCAGGAACAGCCCGTGACTTCCATCTTCTGGTACGACTACGAAACCACCGGCATCAACCCGCGTTGCGACCGGCCCTTGCAGGTGGCGGGGATCCGTACCGATTTCGAACTCAATGAAATCGACGCGCCGGTGAACCTGTATTGCCGGCCCAGCGACGACATCCTGCCTCATCCGGCGGCCTGTGCGATCACCGGGATCACCCCGGACTGCCTGGCGGAAAACGGCTTGAGCGAAGCCGACTTCATGACCCGCGTCCATGCCCAACTGGCCGCGCCGGGTACCTGTGGCGCCGGTTACAACACCCTGCGCTTCGACGACGAGATGACCCGCTACAGCCTCTATCGCAATTTCTTCGACCCGTATGCCCGTGAGTGGCAGGGCGGCAACAGCCGCTGGGACCTGATCGACCTGGTGCGCGCCGCCTATGCCCTGCGCCCGGACGGCATCGTCTGGCCGGAGGAAGATGGCCGCGTCACTCTCAAGCTCGAGCGCCTGACCGCCGCCAATGGCATCGATCATGGCCAGGCCCATGATGCGTTGTCGGACGTGCGCGCCACCATCGCCCTGGCCCGCCTGATTCGCCAGCGGCAACCCCGGCTCTACGATTGGCTGTTCCAGCTGCGCAGCAAACAGAAGGTGATGGACCAGGTGCGCCTGTTACAGCCGATGGTGCACATTTCCGGGCGCTTCTCGGCCGCGCGAAATTTTATCGGTGTGGTGCTGCCGCTGGCCTGGCATCCGAAAAACCGCAACGCGCTGATTGTCTGCGACTTGCACCTTGATCCCCAGGGGTTGCTGGACCACGACGCCGAAACCCTGCGCCAGCGTCTGTACACCCGCCGCGAAGCGCTGCTCGAAGGCGAGCTGCCGGTGCCGCTCAAGCTCATCCACATCAACAAATGCCCGGTGGTCGCGCCGCTCTCGGTGCTGCGGGCCGAGGACCAGCAGCGCTTGCAACTGGACATGGCCGGCTACCAGCAGCGGGCGTTACAACTGACGGACGCGCAACAAGTTTGGCAGGACAAACTTCAGGCCATTTACGCACGGGAGGATTTCGCCGCCAGCGACGATCCCGAGCAACAGTTATACGCAGGCTTCATTGGCGATCGTGACCGGCGTTTATGTGAACAAGTCCGACTGGCCGATCCGGCACAATTGGCACAAGAGCGCTGGCCGTTCGACGATGAGCGTTTACCGGAACTACTGTTCCGTTATCGTGCGCGCAACTTCCCGGACACATTGAATGCTGAAGAGCAGCAGCGTTGGAGAGTTTTCTGTCAACAACGCCTGTCTTCCCCGCAATGGGGCGCGCCTAATACCCTGGAAAGTTTTGATGTGGCAATGGCAGAGTGGCTGTCCCTGGCGACACCCTTACAGCGAGAAGTACTCATGCAATGGCAAGGCTACAGCCAGCAATTGCGTAAACGTTTAAGCCTTGATTTGCCGTGAAGTAAGCAAGATGACAGGCATAAAAAAACGCCAGCAATGCTGGCGTTTTTTTGTTCGCAAGGAACGGTGCGAGCCGGTGAGGCTTAACCCAGCAGGGTTGCCCAGCCTTCAACCACGTCACCGCCCCACTTGGCTTTCCACTCTTTCAGCGTCTTGTGGTTGCCACCTTTGGTTTCGATGACTTCGCCGTTGTGCGGGTTTTTGTATTGCTTAACTTTGCGAGCACGTTTGGTGCCGGTAGTTTTGACGGCGCCACGTGGAGCCTTGCTCGACTTGGCATCCGGATCCAGCAGGGCAATGATGTCGCGCAGGGACTTGGAGTATTCGCCCATCAACGTGCGCAGTTTGCCTTCGAATTCCAGCTCGGTCTGCAGCTTGTCGTCCTGGGACAGGTTTTTCAGACGGGCTTGCAGTTCTTTGATGGCTTCTTCGGTGGCACGGTATTCATTGATCAGGGACATGTGGACTACCTTATGTAGGGCTTGGGGTGACAAGGGCACAGTGCGGCAATAGTAATCAGACAGTTTCATCAAGTAAACATTTAACCGATGTTTTATTTAATTAATTAGTGCTGTGCCACAAAAATCGCTATTGCAGTTAAATACCGTCCTGCCGACTTCACGCCCGTTCACACATATAGCTAGCCGCCCTGAGCTGCGCCTTGCGCGGCTCAGGGGCGCGTGGGGCACCGATTGCTTGATCGATACTGCAGTTTTGCCGCGCAATGGCTAGAATAGCCGCCTTTGCGAAGTTCTGGAGTTCCCCTAATGCGCACTTTTCGGCTGGTGATTGCTTGCCCGGACCGCGTCGGTATCGTTGCTAAAGTCAGTAACTTTCTGGCGTCCCATAACGGCTGGATCACTGAAGCAAGCCATCACTCGGACAATCAGAGCGGCTGGTTTTTCATGCGTCACGAGATTCGTGCCGACTCGCTGCCCTTTGGCATCGAGGCTTTTCGCGAGGCTTTCGCGCCGATTGCCGAAGAGTTCTCGATGGACTGGCGCATCACCGACACCGCGCAGAAAAAACGCGTGGTGCTGATGGCCAGTCGCGAGTCCCACTGCCTGGCAGACTTGCTGCACCGCTGGCACAGCGATGAGCTCGATTGCGATATCGCCTGTGTGATTTCCAATCACGACGACCTGCGTAGCATGGTCGAGTGGCACGGCATCCCGTACTACCACGTACCGGTCAACCCGCAGGACAAGCAGCCGGCATTCGCCGAGGTTTCGCGCCTGGTCAAGCAGCACGATGCCGAGGTGGTGGTGCTGGCCCGCTACATGCAAATCCTGCCGCCGGCCCTGTGCAGCGAATACGCGCACAAGGTCATCAATATCCACCACAGCTTCCTGCCGTCCTTCGTCGGTGCCAAGCCGTACCACCAGGCCTCGATGCGCGGCGTGAAGCTGATTGGCGCCACTTGCCATTACGTCACCGAGGAGCTGGACGCCGGTCCGATCATCGAGCAGGACGTGGTCCGCGTCAGCCACAGCGATAGCATCGAAGACATGGTGCGTTTCGGGCGTGACGTGGAGAAAATGGTCCTGGCGCGGGGCTTGCGTTATCACCTGGAAGACCGGGTGCTGGTGCATGGCAACAAGACTGTGGTGTTCTGACCGAACGGCCATCGTGGTGGGGGATCAAGCGCCCTCACCACAGCATGCCCGCCAGATGTTTACCGAAGGTGCACCATGACCGATCCACTGGACAAAGCCACTTCGAAGGCGCCGGCCACCCTCGGTGAGGGTTGCCTGAGCCGCTACGATCCCGAGGAGCTGGGCCCGGAAGACGGTACGGAGTTTCCCGACGCCGCCGAACTGTGGAAACAGACCCATCCCGAAGATCATCCCGATCCCGAGCAGCCAGCTCTCACGCCTGACGCAGGCTGATCAGCTTCTTGATCAATGGTCGCCCGACCATCAGCAAGAACACCGGCCCACCGGCCACCAGATAGAAATAATAGGTGACCGCCCGCCAGATCAGGATGGCCGCGGCCGCGGTGGATTTGCCCACCATCGGCGCGAGCAGCGCCGCCGAGGTCAGTTCTGCCGCCCCCGCACCGCCCGGCAGCAGGCTGAATTGCCCGGCACTCAAGGACAGCATCTGGATCAGGAAACTCCAGGCCCATTGCAAGTCCGCCCCCAGCCCCTTCAAGGCCAGGTACAGCACGCTGTAACGCAACGCCCAATGCAGGCAAGTCAGGCCGAATACCTGGAACAGCGTCTGGCGTGGCAGTTTCAGGGTGTCGGTGAACGCTGCGAGAAAATGCAGGATCTTGCGTCCCCAGCGATGGCGGGTGGCGGTCTTCACTCGCAGATGCCGCAGCAGGCGCGCGCCCAGCAGGATCAACCGGCGGTGATAGCGCGCCACCAGCACGCAGCCGAACAGCCCGCCAAACAATGAAACAGCGCTCACGGCCAGCATCCATTCCATGCGCTGGCTGAGGTTCTGGAACAGCGCGTAGAACAGGATGCCCACCAGGGCGCAGAGAAAGAACAGCAGGTCGCTCAACTGGTCCATGGCGAATACGGCGCTGCTGTGGGCCGGCCGTACGCCATTGCGCGCCAGCAGGGCCATCAAGGTCAGTGGCCCGCCACTGCCGCCGGGTGTCGCGCACATGGCGAACTCGGTGGACATCACCACCCCCAGGCTCTTGAACCGGCCCAGGCGCCCCCGGTGCTCACCCAGCAACAGGCGCAGGCGCAGCGAGTTCAGGGCCCAGCACAGTATGATCATGCCGAGCATGATCAGCAGCAAGGACAAGGGAAAGCGCTGTACCCGTGCCCACATGTCCGTGCCGCCCACCAACAGCGGGACCAGCAAGGCCATGAGCAGCGCGGCGGCCAGCCAGAGCAGCCGCTTCATGCCGCGCTGCTGACCCGCAGGCCCTGGGTGGCCAGCCAGTCGACCTTGGTCATTGGCACGCGGCCTTCATTGAGCAGGCGTTCGAGGGTCTGCAGCCAGTAGTCTCGGGAAAACCGATGGCGCATGTCCACTGGGTGCAGGCCCAGGCGAATCACCGGTGCCTGGCGCCAGCGTTGTTCACACTGGTCGCTGAGGACTTTCGACAGCCCCCGGCGCCAGGCGCTGCGGGCGCTCCACACCAGCCCGGGAGCGTCGAGCGGAGTAAAGTCGGGCAGGCGATACAGGTGCTGGGTGTCGCTGGTGTAGCTCAGCGGTAACTGACGCAAGGCCCGGCGCGTGCCTTCGCTCATCAGCCAGGCCGGGGCGACGAAGCCTTCCAGCGGCCATTGGTAGCGTTCGAAGGTTTCGATGCCGGCGCGCAGGCGGGCGAGGGCGGCTTCTTCGCCCAGGCTGTAGAACTCGCCTTCATGGGTGTAGACCCGGCGCATGAACCAGTCCTTGGGGTGGCGAGCCGCCGGCCCATCATCGCAATGGTAATAGCCGTGCAACACCAGTTCGTCGCCGCGCTCCACGCGTCGGTCGAGCAGGCGTCGGAAGTCGGGGTGGTCCTGCAATGCATTGGTGTGGTGGAAATCCGGCACCACCAGCCAGGTCATCGGCACATCGCCCAGGGCGTCGACGGCTTCGACGAAGGGTTGGTAGTCGGGCCAGGTTTGCGGCGCTACGTCGTGCAGCACCAAAAGCACGCTGGGCGAGGTATTCATCGGCACGGTCCTCGCTTCAACCATTGGCCAGCAGTGGCATCTGCTCGCCGAGCACCGCGTAGTAATGCCCCAGCAGGTTGTTGACCACTGAATCCCAGGCGTAATAACGCTCCACGTGCCGGCGCGCCAGCACGCCACGGCGCTGGCAGCCCTCGGCGAACAGTTGCCGCACGGCGTTGGCCATGGCTTGTGGATTGTTCGGTGTGCACAGCAGGCCGCAGTCTTCATGGACGATTTCGGTGAAGGCGCCGGCTGCCACGGCCACCACGGGGATGCCGCTGGCCATCGCCTCGAGGATCACCAGGCCGAAGGTTTCCTGGTCGCCGGCATGCAACAGCGCGTCGGCGCTGGCCATGAGCCGCGCGACTTGCGGTGCCGGGCAGAACTCATCCACCACGGTGACGTTGTCCGGCACCAGCGCCGGCATCGATGAGCCCACCAGCAGCAGGTGATAGCGCTCGCCCAGGCGCTTCATGCACTTGAGCAGCACCGGCAGGTTTTTTTCCTTGGAGCCGCGACCGGCGAAGATCAGCAGGCGGGTGTCTTCGGCGATCCCCAGTTCCGCCCGCAGCTCCGGGTCACGGGCGGCGGGGGTGAAGGTTTGCAGATCCACGCCCAGGGGTTGCACGTGGACATTCCTGACCCCCAGCCCGGTCAGCTTGTCAGCCATGACCTGGCTGGGCGCCAGGACCCGGTCGAAGTTGCCATACAGCTTGCTGACATACGCTTCGATATTGGGGGTGAACCAGTTGCCCATGCGGTTGCTCACCAGCAGTGGCAGGTCGGAGTGATAGAAACCAATGACGGGCACGTCGAGCTGGCGGCGGGCATCCAGGGCGGCCCAGGCGGTGAGGTAGGGGTCGCCGACTTCGATCAGGTCCGGTTGCAGATCACGCAGGACATTGCGCCAGGGCGCCAGGCGCAGGGGGAAGCGGTAGCCCTTGCCGAAAGGCAGCGCCGGGGCCGGGACCTTGTAGACCCCGTCGTGCTCGCTCAAATGTGCGCCGGGAATCAGCAGGCTGTGGCGAATACCGGGCCGATCGCCCAGGCGCCGGTGCTTGGCATCCAGGTAAGTGCGCACGCCGCCGCTGGCAGGGGCGTAGAACATGGTTATGTCCGCTATATGCACGATGAACATCCCTCCGGTCTGTGTTCTCCTTTGTTGACCTTTATGAAGAATAGATGTTCGGTTGGGTTGCGGTGGGGCGGGGTGTCAGTGGAGTGCTGCTTGATTTGACAGGCCCTCATCGCGAGCGAGCTCCCACAGGGTTAGCGCAAATCCCCGTGGGAGCGAGCTTGCTCGCGATGAGGCCAGTTCAGGCGCTTTAGATCCTGAAACTGCCCACCAACTGCTTGAGCCGCGCCGCCTGCCGCTCCAGGTCGGCACAGGCGCGCAAGGTCGATTGCAGGTTCTCCACCCCTTCCTGGTTCAGCGTGTTGATCTCGGTGATGTCGACGTTGATCGATTCCACCACGGCCGTCTGCTCTTCCGTGGCGGTGGCCACGGACTGGTTCATGCCGTCGATTTCACCGATGCGCTGGGTCACGCTGTTCAGGCGCTCGCCGGCCAGGTTGGCGATCTCCACGCTTTCCTGGCTGTGGCGCTGGCTGTCGTTCATGGTCATGACCGAATCCCGGGCGCCGACCTGCAGTTCCTCGATCATGGTCTGCACTTGTTGCGCCGATTCCTGGGTGCGGTGGGCGAGGTTGCGCACCTCGTCCGCCACCACGGCAAACCCGCGTCCGGCTTCACCGGCCCGTGCGGCCTCGATCGCGGCGTTGAGGGCCAGCAGATTGGTCTGCTGGGAAATGCTGGTGATCACCTCCAGGATCTGGCCAATGTTCACGGTTTTGCTGTTCAACGTCTCGACGTTGTTGCTCGACGTGCTCAGCAGCTCGGAAAGGCGATTCATCGCGGCAATGCTGCGGTCTACCACGTGCTGGCCGTCCTCGGCCAGGCCACGGGCGTCGCTGGCCTGATGGGACGCCTGGGCGGCATTGCGGGCGATCTCCTGGGCGGCGGCGCCCAGTTGGTTGATCGCGGCGGCCACGCTGTTGGTGCGGCTCGATTGTTCGTCGGAGTTGACCATTGACGAGTTCGACGCGCTCACCACGCGCAGGGCGACTTCATTGACGTGTTCGGTGGCGGAGGACACTTCGCGGATCGAACCGTGGATGCGCTCGACGAAACGGTTGAAGGCGATGCCCAGAATGCCGAATTCGTCCTGGTTCTGGATCGTCAGGCGCTTGGTCAGGTCGCCTTCACCGTCGGCGATGTCTTCCATGGCCCGGGTCATGGTGTGCAGCGGCTGGATCAGCAGGCGGATCAGCATGCTCAACAGCGCGATGATGAAGATCACGGCAATGATCGTCGCCACGACTGCCGAGGTACGGAAATCGCTCAGCATCGCGTAGGCCAGGTCTTTATCCACCGAGACCCCGACGTACCAGTTCACCGAAGGCAGGCCCTTGATCGGCACGAAAGTGACAATGCGCGAGTGGCCGTCCACCTCGACTTCGGTGATCTGTTCGCTGATTTTCGGCGTGTTGCCTGGGTAGGCTTCGGCCAGGGTTTTCATGACCAGGGCCTTGTCCGGGTGCACCAGGATCTTGCCATCGGCGCTGACCAGGTAAGCATAGCCCATGCCATCGAAGTCCACGGTCTTGAGGTTGTCGACAATGGCTTGCAGGCTCAGGTCGCCGCCCACGACGCCGACGGTCTGTGTGGCGTTCCGGGCAGCACTGGCAATGGAGATGATCAGCCCGCCACTGGCGGCGTCGATGTACGGTTCGGTCAGGGTCGAGGTGCTGCTGCTCTGCGCGCCCTTGTACCAGGGGCGTACGCGAGGGTCGAAGCCGTCGGGCATCTTCGCGTCGGGGCGAATGATGAAGCTGCCCTGGGCGTCGCCCAGGTAGGAAGCCATAAAGGTTGCGGTCAGTGCTTTCTGCTCCAGCAGCCGGGTGACGCTGGCGGAGTCCGGGCTGGCGGCAATGTTCTGGGCCAGGTTTTCGATGAGCAGGATCCGCCCGCTGAGCCAGGTCTGGATGTTGCTTGCGGTGACCTCGGCCATTTCATGCAGGTAGCCGTCGAGGTCGTCGCGGATGGCATTGCGTTGCAGGTAATCGTTGTATGACGTGAAGGAGGCGAAGGCGGCAACGACGATCAGGGCGGCGGCAAGGAGGATTTTATGGCTGAAACGCAGGTTTTTCTTCATGGTTCGAGGTTCCGCTGAGTCTTATGGCTCTGGGCGTGCTTTTATATGGAAAGTTCGCTAAATATCGCCGTATTGAAAAAAGCTGATATTTCCATCTCCCTGGGAATTATCCGACCTTGTTTTCAGTAGGGTCTGTCATTCCAGGTATCGGCCAAGCAGGGCCACAGATTAACCACAGGTGACGAAATGCCTGACTCACTCAAGCTTGTTATCGGCGCCGACCCGACCGGCCAACCCCTCTCCCAGGCGATGCGCCTGGCGAACCGCCACGGCTTGGTGGCGGGCGCCACCGGCACCGGCAAGACCGTGACCTTGCAGCGCCTGGCCGAAGCGTTCAGCGATGCGGGTGTGGCGGTGTTCGCGGCGGACATCAAGGGCGACCTGTGCGGCCTCGGCGCTGCCGGCGACCCCCAGGGCAAAGTGGCCGAGCGGATCGCCGGCATGCCTTGGCTCGGCCACACGCCCCAGGCCTATCCGGTGACGTTGTGGGACATCCACGGCCAATCCGGTCATCCACTGCGCACCACCTTGAGTGAAATGGGCCCGTTGCTGATCGGCAGCCTGCTGGAGCTCACCGACAGCCAGCAGTCGGCGCTGTACGCCGCGTTCAAGGTGGCTGACCGTGAAGGGCTGTTGCTGCTTGACCTCAAGGACCTCAAGGCGTTGCTCAACCACCTCAGGGACAACCCCGAGTTGCTGGGGGACGACGCGGCGCTGATGACCACCGGTTCCAGCCAGGCCTTGCTAAGACGCTTGTCCAGCCTGGAGCAGCAAGGTGCGGAAGCGTTGTTCGGCGAGCCGGCCTTGCAGCTCGAAGACATCTTGCAACCGGCCAGCGATGGCCGGGGACGCATCCACCTGCTGGACGCCAGTCGGCTGGTCCATGAGGCGCCGAAAGTCTACGCGACCTTCCTGCTGTGGCTGCTGGCCGAGTTGTTCGAACAGTTGCCCGAGCGCGGCGATGCGGACAAACCGCTATTGGCGCTGTTTTTCGACGAGGCGCACCTGTTGTTCGCCGGCACGCCCAAGGCCTTGCAGGAGCGCCTGGAACAAGTGGTGCGGCTGATCCGTTCCAAGGGTGTCGGGGTGTATTTCGTGACCCAGTCGCCGGGCGATTTACCAGACGATGTACTGGCGCAATTGGGCTTGCGTATCCAGCACGGCTTGCGGGCTTTCACCGCCAAGGAGCAGAAATCCCTGCGGGCGGTGGCGGACGGTTTCCGCCCGAACCCGCAGTTCGATGCCTTGGCGGTGCTGACCGAGCTGGGCATCGGTGAAGCCCTGGTGGGCACCCTGCAGGAAAAAGGTACGCCGGAAATGGTCCAGCGCGTGCTGGTGGCACCACCGCAATCGCGCATCGGGCCGTTGAGCGAGGCCGAGCGCGCCGCGTTGATCGCCCGCTCGCCACTGCAAGGGCGCTACGACAAGCCCATTGATCGCGAGTCGGCCTATGAAGTGTTGATGGGGCGCAAAGGGCTGGAGCCTGAAGCTGAGGCCGCGTCGGACAAACCGGCGGCTGAACAGCCGAGCCTTGCCGACAGGGCCGGGGAGTTCCTCGGCACGGCAGCGGGGCAGGCGCTCAAGTCGGCAATGCGTCAGGCGGCCAACCAGTTGGGCCGTCAATTGGTGCGCGGGTTGATGGGCTCATTGCTGGGCGGCAGCAAGCGCCGCCGGTAGTCAGGACCGAGTCGCGCCCTTCGCCAGCAGGGGGATTTTGCCGACACAGGATTTCTGCTCGACGCAATCCCTGTGGGAGCGGGCTTGCTCGCGAAGGCGCTGGGTCAGCCACTTATTCTTAAATGACAGACCGCTATCGCGGGCAAGCCCGCTCCCACAGAAGGGCCGAGGTGAACACAATTTTTGTGGCCGCTGAAAACTCTTGTGGGAGCGGGCTTGCTCGCGAAGGCGTTGGGTCAGCCACTTATTCTTAAATGACAGACCGCTTTCGCGGGCAAGCCCACTCCCACAGAAGAGCCGAGGTGAACACAATTTTTGTGGCCGCTGAAAAACGCTTGTGGGAGCGAGCTTGCTCGCGAAGGCGATCGACTGGACGAAGCAACGTCTCAAGTCTTGGGGCGCGCGTGCGCCGCCAGGCGCTCCAGCGCCGCCCGCAGGTTGGGATCGCTGATGCCCTCGGCCGTGGACTGGATGGTCGCGGCGGCATCCTGGGACAGGTCCAGCGTGTGCCCCTTGGCACCGACCTGCACGGTAGGCGGCTGGACCTTGAACTGGATCCGCACCAGGCCGGCGAACTCTTCGAACGCCTGCAACTGGCGCAGCAGGCGTTTTTGCTGGTAGCGCAGGCGCGTGGCCCAGTGGCCGTCGGTGACAATCAGCAACAAACTGCCTTCGCGCCAGGACGCCACGTGACAATGCTCGCGAGCGGCAGGTTGCAGTTGGCTGTCCAGCAGCCGCTGCAGGTGGCCCAGGCGCCTGGCATGGCCGAAGATGGCTTTCAGCGGCTTGGCTTCGCGCAGCAGGATGGCGGGCGCCTTGGCGGTAAGGGGGCGAAAGGCCATGAATGAATACCGCAAGTGACAGAGGCGCCATGGTAACAGAAAGCATCGCAGGCGCCTGGGCCCGGTGGTCCGGGGCGTTTTACCTGAGCAATCAACGCTTAACTTCTGCGTTTTGTGGGTTGAAGTTCGCGCAAAAGCCCTTATTTTAAGCAAGCCCCGTCACAGCGCTGTGCCAGCATCGTGGAATAACGCCACTTTCCTCTCCATCGTTTCCGGGTAGAATGCTCGTTCGCATGCGGCCATGAGGGCTGCACGGGCGACTCACGGGGCCGCCCTCCATCCCTTTAGTGTGGAAGATCCTGCCGATATGTTTGCGCCTTTGTTAAAGAAACTCTTTGGAAGCAAGAACGAGCGTGAAGTCAAGCGCATGCTCAAGACGGTACAGACTGTCAATGCCTTCGAAGAGCAAATGGTGGCCCTTTCGGACGATCAGTTACGCGCCAAGACTGCCGAATTCAAGGACCGCATCGCCAAGGGAGAAACCCTCGACCAGCTCCTGCCCGAAGCCTTTGCGGTTGCCCGCGAAGCCGGTAAGCGGGTCATGGGCATGCGTCACTTCGACGTCCAGTTGATCGGCGGCATGACCTTGCACGAAGGCAAGATCGCCGAAATGCGCACCGGTGAGGGCAAGACCCTCGTGGCAACCCTGGGCGTCTACCTCAACGCATTGTCCGGCAAGGGCGTGCACGTGGTGACGGTCAACGACTACCTGGCCCGCCGCGACGCCAACTGGATGCGTCCGCTCTATGAATTCCTCGGCCTGACCGTCGGCGTCGTCACGCCGTTCCAGCCGCCGGAAGAGAAGCGTGCCGCCTACGCCGCCGATATCACCTACGGCACCAACAACGAATTCGGTTTCGATTACCTGCGCGACAACATGGCGTTCAGCATGGAAGAAAAATTCCAGCGTGAACTCAATTTCGCCGTGATCGACGAAGTCGACTCCATCCTCATCGACGAAGCCCGTACCCCGCTGATCATTTCCGGTCAGGCCGAGGACAGCTCCAAGCTGTACACCGAGATCAACAAACTGATCCCGCAGCTCAAGTTGCACGTCGAGGAGGTCGAGGGCCAGGTCACCCAGGCCGGTCACTACACCATCGACGAGAAGACCCGCCAGGTCGAACTCAACGAAGCCGGTCACCAGTTCATCGAAGACATGCTGACCCGCGTCGGCTTGCTGGCCGAGGGCGAGAGCCTGTACTCGGCGCATAACCTGGGCCTGCTGACCCACGTCTATGCCGGCCTGCGCGCCCACAAGCTGTTCCATCGCAATGTCGAATACATCGTGCAGGACGGCCAGGTCGTGCTGGTGGACGAGCACACCGGCCGTACCATGCCGGGCCGTCGCCTGTCCGAGGGCCTGCACCAGGCCATCGAAGCCAAGGAAGGCCTGAACATCCAGGCCGAGAGCCAGACCCTGGCCTCGACCACCTTCCAGAACTACTTCCGCCTGTACAACAAGCTGTCCGGCATGACCGGTACCGCTGACACCGAAGCGTTCGAGTTCCACCAGATCTACGGCCTGCAAGTGGTGGTGATCCCGACCAACAAGCCGCTGGCCCGTAAGGACTACAACGACCTGGTGTTCCTGACCGCCGAAGAGAAGTACGCGGCGATCATCAACGACATCAAGGAAGGCATGGCCCAGGGCCGTCCTATCCTGGTGGGTACCGCCACCATCGAGACGTCCGAGCACATGTCCGCCTTGCTGAACAAGGAAGGCATCGAGCACAAGGTCCTCAACGCCAAGTTCCACGAGAAGGAAGCCGAGATCATTGCCCAGGCCGGTCGCCCAGGTGCATTGACCATCGCCACCAACATGGCCGGTCGGGGTACCGACATCCTGCTGGGCGGCAACTGGGAAGTGGAAGTCGCCTCCCTGGAAAACCCGACCCCCGAGCAGATCGCGCAGATCAAGGCCGACTGGCAGAAGCGTCACCAGCAGGTGCTCGAGTCCGGTGGCTTGCAGGTGATCGCCTCCGAGCGTCACGAGTCGCGCCGCATCGACAACCAACTGCGTGGCCGTGCCGGTCGCCAGGGTGACGCTGGCTCCAGCCGTTTCTACCTGTCCCTGGAAGACAGCCTGATGCGCATCTTCGCCTCTGATCGGGTGAAGAACTTCATGAAGGCCCTGGGCATGCAGCCGGGCGAGGCGATCGAGCACCGCATGGTGACCAACGCCATCGAGAAGGCCCAGCGCAAGGTCGAAGGCCGCAACTTCGATATCCGCAAGCAATTGCTGGAGTTCGACGACGTCAACAACGAGCAGCGCAAAGTGATCTATCACATGCGTAACAGCTTGTTGGCCGCCGACAACATCGGTGACACCATCGCCGATTTCCGCCAGGAAGTGCTCAACGCGACCGTCAGCGCCCACATCCCGCCGCAATCGCTGCCGGAGCAGTGGGACATCGCTGGCCTGGAAGCGGCCTTGCGCAGTGACTTCGGCGTGTCGTTGCCGATCCAGCAGTGGCTCGACGAAGACGATCACCTGTACGAAGAGACCCTGCGCGAGAAGCTGCTCGCCGAACTGATCGCCGCGTACAACGAGAAGGAAGACCAGGCCGGTGCCGAAGCGCTGCGCTCCTTCGAGAAGCAGATCGTGCTGCGGGTCCTGGACGACTTGTGGAAAGACCACCTGTCGACCATGGACCACCTGCGCCACGGCATCCATTTGCGCGGTTACGCCCAGAAGAACCCGAAGCAGGAGTACAAGCGCGAGTCCTATACGCTGTTCTCCGACCTGCTGGATTCGATCAAGCGCGACTCGATCCGTGTGCTGTCCCACGTTCAAGTCCGCCGCGAAGACCCTGCCGAGGAAGAGGCGCGCCTGCGTCAGGAAGCCGAGGCCCTGGCCGCGCGCATGCAGTTCGAACACGCCGAAGCCCCTGGCCTGGACGTTGTCGCCGAAGAGGGCGTCGACGTGGATGTTGCCCTGGCGACCGCGCCAGTGCGCAACGAGCAGAAGCTGGGCCGTAACGAACTGTGCTACTGCGGTTCGGGCAAAAAATACAAGCATTGTCACGGGCAGATCCAGTAACACCCGTTTCCAACGCTGAACGACCTGCGCCGCGACCGGTTTCCGACCGTCGCGGCGTTTTGCCATTTGATTCAGACATACATTTTATTTAAGGAGCGCATTCATGGCTGTTGGTCTTGGTCCGTTGCCAACGTTGCACCCGGTTGCCGGTTTTGAACTCGGTATCGCTTCGGCGGGCATCAAGCGCCCCGGGCGCAAGGATGTCGTGGTGATGCGTTGCGCCGAGGGCTCGACGGTTGCCGGTGTCTTCACCCTCAACGCCTTCTGCGCCGCTCCGGTCATCCTGGCCAAGCAACGCGTGCAGGGGCCGGTGCGCTACCTGTTGACCAACACCGGCAATGCCAACGCCGGTACCGGCGCGCCAGGCCTGGCCGCCGCCGAGCGCACCTGCGCCAAGCTGGCGGAGTTGACGGGCGTGGACGCCAGCCAGGTGCTGCCGTATTCCACCGGTGTGATAGGCGAGCCGCTGCCGGTCGAGAAGATCGAAGGCGCGCTGCAGGCCGCCCTCGATGACCTGTCGGAAAACAACTGGGCCGCTGCCGCCACTGGCATCATGACCACCGACACCCTGCCCAAGGGCGCGAGCCGCCAGTTCGAGCATGACGGCGTGACCGTCACCGTGACGGGCATCAGCAAGGGCGCCGGCATGATTCGCCCGAACATGGCGACCATGCTCGGCTACATCGCCACCGACGCCAATGTCTCCCGGCAAGTGCTGCAAGACCTGATGCTCGACGGCGCCAACAAGTCGTTCAACCGCATCACCATCGACGGTGACACGTCCACCAACGATTGCTGCATGCTGATCGCCACCGGCAAGGCCAACCTGCCGCCGATCACTGAAGCCAGCGGCCCGCTGTTCGCCGCGCTCAAGCAAGCCGTGTTCGAGGTGTGCATGGAAGTGGCCCAGGCCATTGTCCGTGACGGCGAAGGCGCGACCAAGTTCGTGACCGTGCAGGTCAATGGCGGTGGCAATCACCAGGAGTGCCTGGATGTTGGCTACACCGTGGCCCACTCGCCGCTGATCAAGACCGCGCTGTTCGCGTCCGACCCGAACTGGGGCCGGATCCTCGCCGCCGTCGGCCGTGCCGGCGTGCCAGACCTGGATGTGAGCAAGATCGACGTGTTCCTCGGCGACGTCTGCATCGCCAGCCAGGGCGCTCGTGCCGCGAGCTACACCGAGGCCCAGGGGGCGGCGGTGATGCAGCAGGAAGAGATCACCATCCGCATCGAGTTGGGCCGTGGTGAGTGCAGCGAGACGATCTGGACCACCGACCTGTCCCACGAGTATGTGAAGATCAACGCCGAGTACCGGACTTAACATCGAGCCGTCCTCTTCGCGAGCGAGCCCACGCCCACAGGCGTTTACGGGATGCCGTTGTGGGAGCGGGCTTGCTCGCGAAGGCGGCCCGATAGACATCAGCCAATTTCTGTACCCCTAAGAACGGATTCCAGACATGAGCCTGCACCTGATCATCGGCGACAAGAAAATCTCTTCCTGGTCCCTGCGTGCCTGGTTGGCGTTGACGCTGACTGGCGCGAAGTACACTGAAGAACTGGTCAGGCTCTATCAACCCGACACGCGGCAGAAGTTGCTCAAGTATTCGGCCACCGCCAAGGTTCCGCTGCTCAAGACCGAATCGGGCGTCATTGCCGATTCCCTGGCGATCGCCGAGTACCTGGCCGAGCAGTTTCCCGAGGCGGGCCTCTGGCCCAGGGATGTAGCGGCCCGGGCCCAGGCGCGGTCGGCATGTGCGCAAATGCACAGCGGTTTCTTCGCCCTTCGCACCCACATGCCGTTTGACCTGGCCCATGATGCGCCGTTGTCGCCCATGCCGGCCGATGTCCAGGCGGAAATCGAACGGATGCTGGCGCTGTGGGCCGAATGCCGGGCTGCGGCGACCGACGCCGGGCCTTACCTGTTCGGCACCTTGGGCCTGGCGGATGCGTTTTTCCTGCCGGTTGCCGTGCGTCTGCGTACCTACCAGGTGGAACTGCCGGCGATCGATGCGGCCTATGTTGAAACCCTTTACCAATGGCCGGCCTTCAAGGCCTGGCAACAGGCCGGCCTGGAGGAAGCAGCGCGGTGAAACGAGTACACGTAGCGGCGGCGGTCATTCGCGACGCCGACGGCAGGATCCTGATCGCCCGTCGGGCCGACACCCAGCACCAGGGTGGCCTGTGGGAGTTTCCCGGCGGCAAGGTCGAGGCGGATGAGTCCGTCGAGGCGGCCCTGGCCCGGGAGCTTCATGAAGAGCTGGGCATTGTGGTCGGCGCCGCCCGGCCGCTGATCAAGGTGCGCCACGATTACCCGGACAAACAGGTGTTGCTGGACGTCTGGGAAGTCTCGGCGTTCACCGGCGAACCCCACGGTGCCGAAGGACAGCCATTGGCCTGGGTGACGGCACGCGAGCTGACGGGCTATGAATTTCCGGCGGCCAATCAGCCGATCGTGGCCGCCGCCCGTTTGCCTGGCGAATACCTGATCACCCCCGATGGCCTGGAAACACCGGCCTTGTTGCGCGGCCTGCAGAAGGCGATTGCCGGTGGGGTCAAGCTGGTCCAGCTGCGCGCGCCCAACGGCTACGATCCGCAGTACCGCGACCTGGCGGTGGATGCGGTGGGGCTGTGCGCCGGCAAGGCGCAATTGATGCTCAAGGGCCCGTTCGAATGGCTGGGGGATTTCCCGTCCGCTGGCTGGCACATCACCGCCGCGCAGTTGCGCAAGCATGCGGCGGCCGGTCGTCCGTTCGGCAAGGATCGCTGGCTGGCGGCTTCCTGCCATAACGCCGAGGAGTTGTCCCTGGCGCAGCAGATGGACGTGGACTTCGTGACGCTCTCGCCTGTCCAGCCGACCCAGACCCACCCCGAGGCCCAGCCGTTGGGTTGGGACGAGGCGGCCCGGCTGATCGAGGGCTTCAACAAGCCGGTCTATCTGTTGGGTGGGGTAGGGCCCGCTGAACGGCGGCAGGCCTGGGAGGCTGGGGCTCAGGGTGTGGCGGGGATTCGGGCGTTCTGGCCTGGGGCATGATTTTTGTGGTGGGGCTGCTGGCCCCTTCGCGGGCAAGCCCGCTCCCACATTGGATCTGCGTCAGACATAAAGTCAGGGGGCACAACCGATCACCTTGTGGGAGCGGGCTTGCCCGCGAAGGCGGCCTGACCGGCGATACATCTCTTTTGATCACCCCCCAGGCTTGGCCGCCTCCCACAGCACCTCTGCTATCCCTTGCCGCCGGGCGATGATTCGCGCCGCCACGAACAACAGGTCCGACAACCGATTGATATAAGCCAGCCCCGGCCCCGCCAGCGGTTCCACGGCGTTCAACTGCTGGCAACGACGCTCGGCACCGCGGGCCAGGCTGCGACAGATGTGGGCCTGGGCAATCAGCGTCGAGCCACCGGGCAGGATGAAGTTTTCCAACGGTCCCAATTCCTCGTTCCAGACATCGATCGCCGTTTCCAGTCGCTCGACTTCTGCCGCATTCAACGCCTGATAGGCCGGCATCGCCAGTTCGCCGCCCAGGTCGAACAGCCGGTGCTGACAGGGTGCCAGCACGTCACTGACTTCCTTCAGCGCCGGGTAGTGCGTGGTTTCGGCGGCAAGTCCAGCCAATAGCAACCCCAGTTGGCTGTTCAGGGTATCCACTTCGCCGATGGCCTCGACCCGTGGGTGGTCCTTCGCCACGCGGCGACCATCGCCCAACCCGGTTTCACCGGTGTCGCCGGTGCGGGTGTAAATCTTCGACAGGCGAAAGCCCATGCTCAGCGCTCCAGTTGTATGTTTTCCTGCTGGGTGAGGGACGTGCCGGCCAAGGGCAGGCGCAAGGTGAAGCAGGTGCCCTGGCCCGGTGCCGATTGCACTTCCATCTGGCCCTTGTGGTTGTTGGTGATGATGAAGTACGACACGGATAGCCCAAGGCCCGTGCCCTGGCCGATTTCCTTGGTGGTGAAGAACGGCTCGAAGGTGCGCTTGCGCACGTTCTCACTCATGCCGATGCCGTTGTCCTCGACCTGGATCTCGGCCCACGGCGGGTTTAGCCGCGTGCGCAGGATGATACGCCCTGGCTCGCTGTCGTCCTGGCGTTGGTGGATCGCCTGGGCGGCGTTTTTCAACAGGTTGAGCAGCACCTGTTCCAGCTCGTTGGCGGTGCCGGGGACCGGGCCCAGGTTCGGGTCGAACTGACGGATGATCGCCTGGCCCTTGAAGTCGAAACCGATCGCCAGGTCGAAGTCGTTGCCGGCGATTTCCACTGCCTGGTCGATCAGCGCGGGCAGGTCGCAAGGCGCCATCTGCCGCGTGCTGCGGCGGCTGAAACTGAGCATGTGGGTGACGATCTTCGCGGCCCGGGCGCCGGCCTGCTGGATGCCGTCCAGCAACTGCGGGATCTCCCGACCTTCCAGGTAGCGATTGACCACCTGCAGTTCGATGCCCAGTTGCTCGGCCTGTTCGAGGTTCTTTGGCAGGTCCGGCGACAGGCGTCGGCGGATGTTCTGCACGTTGTGCAGGATCGCCCCCAAGGGGTTGTTGATTTCGTGGGCCATGCCCGCCGCGAGGCCGCCGACCGAGAGCATCTTCTCCGATTGCACCATCATTTCCTCCAGCGACAGGCGCTGGGTGATGTCGTCGATGCGGATCACCACCCCGCGGCCGGCGCCGCCCATCAGCGGATAGAAGGTCAGGGCGTAGTGGCGAGCCTCGTCGTCCTTGGTCCAGGTGACGCGTTCGATCTTGGCCACGGTGTGCTGCTCGACGGTCTGCTTGAGTTGGGGCAGGTAGGGCTTGAGCGGTTCGAAGGCGAGGAAGATCGGTTGGTTCAGGGCTTCGTCCAGGCGCGTGCCGGAAAGGGCACTGGCTTCCTGGTTCCATTGGGTGACGTAGAGCTGTTCGTCGAGGGCGATCAGCGCCGACGGCATGGAGTCGATGATGCTGTTGAGGTAGTTCTGGAAGCCCGTGAGCTTCTTCTCGATCTTGCTACGCACCTGGACTTCCAGCTCCAGCTTGCGGTTGGTGTGGCGGGTTTCTTCCGCCAGGCCCTGGGCCTGGTCGTAGGCGGCCTGGGAATCGTCCCGGGCGCGCTTGAGCTGTTGCTCCCGGGCTTCGATCCGCGACAGCATGGTGTTGAACGCCTCGGCCAGGCTGCCGATTTCATCGTGGTTGCCCCGGGCGGCGCGCAGGGCATAGTTTTCCTCGCGGGTGACCTGGCGTGACAGCTCTTCGAGTTGGTGGATCGGCTGGGTGATCAGGCGCTTGATCTGCTGGGCGATGACCAGCCACAGCAGCACGCTGAAGATCAGGATGCCCAGGCTGGCGGTCAGGGTGCCGGTGTAGAACGCGGTCGGCAGTTCGCTGCTGGCCACCAGGAGCAGATGGCCGGGCTCCATGCCGGGACGGGGCAGGGTGATGACCTGGTTGCTGCGAAACTCACCGGCCTGCCAGGCCTGCATCTTGCGAAAGTGGTCCGGCAGCTTGAGCTTTTCGCCCTGTTGCAGTTGTGCCAGGCGTTCGCCCTGGCCGTCGTACAGGGCCGCCGCCCGAAGCGGTGCGTAGCTGTTGAGTTCGTCCAGCAGGCGCTTGGCGCTCTGCGGCGACTGCACGGCATCGGAGATCAGGCTCGGGTTTGCCACCAGCCGGCCAATGGTCTGCAAGGCCTGGGGCGCCATGCTCTCCTGGGAGATGTAGTAGGCGGCACTGATAAAGGTCAGGTTGGCCACCAGCAGGACAGTGGTCAATAACACCAACAGGGCGGCCAGCAGCTTCTGGCCGACCGGGAGGTTCTCAAGGCGCTGGCGCAATGGCATCAGACTGGTCGCTAAAAAGGAACACGAGGGCCAGCGTAGCCGCTGCTCAGTCGCTGGGCAATCCGAGGTTGTCCAAGTGGACAATCAGTCGCTGGCGCAGTTGTTCCAGGTGCGGTACCGCCAACCGGTGCCGCTGGGCCACCTTGCAGGCGTGGCCGAGCAGGTAGCTGATCTCGGTGCGGCGCCGGTTACTGACATCCTGGTACATCGAGGAGTAGTTGGTAGCGGTGGCCTGGATCACCCGCTCGACCTCCGGTTGCAGGTCTTCGGCGGCGGCGGGCTGGCCGCAGTGTTCGAGCAGATCGGTGAGTTCCGCGCACAGGGTGGCGACTTCGCAGTGGTGGCTTTGCAAGCCGCCGTTCTTGCAGTGGTGCAGCACCGTCAGTGGATTGATCGCACAGTTGAGCGCCAGTTTGCGCCAGAGGCGGGTGAGGATATCGGCGCTCCATTCGTGGGGAATGCCTGCGGCCACCAGGTCGTCCAGCCAGAACGGGGCCACCGGATGCGCCGGATCGCCGAGCCAGGTGTAGCCATGGCCGGCGAACACCACGCGCCAGTCACCGTCGCGAAACGCCCCTTCGGTACTGGAGGCACTGATGCAACGGGCCAGGGGCACGCGGTTGGCCACTGCGTCCTGGCTGCCGAGGCCGTTCTGCAGCAGGATCAGTTCCGAGTCGGCATCCAGGCGGTGGGCCACCGAGCTGACGGCGGCCTCGGCGTCATAGGCCTTGCAGGCCAGCAACAGGCGCTTGATCGGCTCGTGGTGGTCCGCCGTTTCGCCGGGGACCGGGTAACACTGCGCCTGGCCCTGTTCCACCAGCGTCAGCCCGCCGGCGGCTTGATAGGCTTGCAGGCGGTCTGCATTGCGCAGTACCAACCTCACTGGCAGGCCGGCCCGGGCCAGGCGCGCGGCCCACAACGTGCCGAGGCTGCCGGCCCCCAGGACATGCCAGGTGGTGGGCATCAGTTTTTTACTCGGTTTGGCGCAGGCATCCGGGAGCTCGCAGTGTCAGTGGGGAAAGACCCGTTATAATGAGCCCGATTTTAACCACAAGCCAAGCGCGCGCCTTTGTTACCGGCGCGCCTTTTTATTGGAGAACACTACATGCCGTCATTCGACGTGGTATCCGAACTGGACAAACACGAAGTCACCAACGCCGTTGAAAACGCCGTCAAGGAACTCGACCGTCGCTATGACCTCAAGGGCAAGGGCAGTTTCGAGTTCAAGGAAAAGGACCTGACCGTCAACCTGACCGCCGAAGCCGATTTCCAGCTCGAGGCGATGATCGAGATCCTCAAGCTCGCGCTGGTCAAGCGCAAGATCGACGTACAGTGCCTCGAGGTCAAGGACGCTTTCGCCTCGGGCAAGCTGATGAAGCAAGAAGCGGTGCTCAAGGAAGGCATCGACAAGGAACTGGCGAAGAAGATCGTTGCCCACATCAAGGACGCCAAGCTCAAGGTACAGGCCGCCATCCAGGGCGAGCAGGTGCGGGTGACCGGCAAGAAGCGTGACGACTTGCAAGAGGCCATTGCGGCACTGCGCGGCAAGGAATTCGGCATGCCGTTGCAATTCAATAACTTCCGCGACTGATATTTCAGTTGCATGGAGACCCTGTGGCGAGGGAGCTCGCTCCCGCTGGCTGCGTAGCAGCCCCTTATCGGTGAGCGCTACGCACCCAAGCGCGAGCATCCTCTCTTACCACAATGCCGCGTGTAACAGGAAAAGGAGACAACGATGGACTTGAACGCTGAAGTGGACCACCTGGTCAAGGCTTCCCAGGCCTGGATCCCGATGATCATGGAGTACGGCAGCCGGGTGCTGCTGGCGATCATCACCCTGGCCATCGGCTGGTGGCTGATCAACAAGGTTACGCAGAAACTGGGCGCGCTGCTGGCCCTGCGCAACGCGGACCTGGCGCTGCAAGGGTTCATCAGTACCCTGGCGAACATCATTTTGAAAGTGCTGCTGATCGTCAGCGTCGCGTCGATGATCGGCGTGGAAACCACCTCGTTCGTCGCCGCCATCGGTGCGGCTGGCCTGGCGATTGGCCTGGCGTTGCAGGGCAGCCTGGCGAATTTCGCCGGTGGCGTGCTGATCCTGCTGTTCCGTCCGTTCCGCATCGGTGACTGGATCGAGGCCCAGGGCGTTGCCGGTACGGTCGATGCGATCCAGATCTTCCACACCGTACTGCGCACTGGCGACAACAAGACGGTCATCGTGCCCAACGGCAACCTGTCGAACGGCATCATCACCAACACCAACCGCCAGCCGACCCGCAAAGTGGTATTCGACGTGGGTGTGGATTACCAGGCGGATCTGCAGAAGGCCCGGCAGGTGTTGCTGGACCTGGCGAAGGATGAGCGCGTGTTGGCTGATCCGGCGCCTGAAGCAGTGATTTCCACCTTGGGTGACAGTTCGATCACAGTGTCGTTGCGGATCTGGGTGAAGACGGCCGATTACTGGAGCGTGATGTTCATGTTGAATGAACAGGCTCGGGACCGTTTGAAGGATGCGGGGATCGATATTCCGTTCCCACAGCGTGTGATTCGGGTGGTTCAGGAGTCTGTTTGACCTGTTGGTCAGACTATTCATGAATAGCCAGCAATGAAAAAGGCCCATCCGAAGATGGGCCTTTTTTTGATTACCGCGAACTAACTTTCGGCAATTACAGAACCGAGATCGGGTAGTCGACGATCAGGCGGAACTCGTTGATATCGCCCTCAGCCTGGTCGGTGTTGGCGCGGTGCCATGCTTGACGAACGCGGAACGACAGGTCCTTGGCAGGGCCGCTCTGAACCACGTACTTGGCTTCGACGTTGGTTTCGTGATGCTTGCCATCTTCACCATAGCCGTATTGGTTGTATGGGCTGGAGGCATCCATCTTGGTACCGTCGATATCCCAGCCTTTAACGTAACGGGCCATGAAGCTCAGGCCTGGTACGCCGTACTCAGCCATCTTCAGGTCGTAACGAACCTGAGCAGACTTCTCGTTAGGGGCGTTGAAGTCAGAGTACTGGATGGAGTTGGCGAGGAAGATCGAGTCGCCGCCACGGTTGTTGTCACCCACACCGACGTAGTCGAATGGAGTGTCGCCGTCCACTTTCTGGAAGGCCACGGTAACGGTGTGCGCTTTCAGGAACGAATACGCAGCTGCCAGCGAGAACGTGGTGTTGCTGATATCACCCGCTCTGGCGCTACCGGTATCGACGGTGCGGTAGATGTTACCATCCAGATTGAGCGACTGGTCGTTACCCATAGGGATGGTGTAGTTCACGTTGGCGTAGTACTGGTCCCAAATATCTTCGAATTTGGAGCCGTAGAGCGAAACGCTCAGATCGTCGGAGATGCCGTATTTGCCACCAACGTAATCCATGGTCTTGCCGGTAACGGCAATGCTGTCGCCGGATGCGTATGTAGCGTGCAGCTCACCGTCACTGTTCATCTCGTCCTGGCTGGAGGCCGAGTAGAAGTGACCTGCTTCCAGATCCAGGTTCTTGATTTCGCTGCTTTGCAGTTGGAAACCGGTAGCGGTTTGAGGCAACAGGCGGGAACCGCCGACAGCGAACACTGGGGAGGTGCTAGGCTGCATTTGACCGAATTTCAGTTCGGTTTTGGAGATACGCAGCTTGACGGCTGCACCGGCCTTACCAAAGTCGTCTTCGTTGTGGCCTTGGGAGTTGCGGCTCATGTTGCCCGAACCTGCCGTGCCGTCGCCGCCGTCCAGTTTGATGCCCAGATAACCGAATGCATCAACACCGACCCCTACCGTGCCTTGGGTGTAACCGGAGCTGAAGTTGCCCCAGAAACCCTGAGTCCAGTCTTTCTGGTCGTTTGAACCGTTTTTGCGGTCACGGTTGAAGTAATAGTTGCGCAGCAGCAAGTCGAACTTGGCGTCTTCGACAAAGCCCTTGGCTTCAGCTTGGTCACTTACGAAAGGTGCGGCCGTAGCCATTTGAGTACTGGCTGCTGCAGCAACGGCCAGTGCGATCATGCTCCACTTCATCACGCGCATCGTGATTTGCTCCTTTGGTTTTAGAAGAGTACTGCCGTCCCACCTGTTTTATTATCTGGGCGGCTCTTTCTTTTTGTGTCGGCGCAAACTTATATCACGCCGACCCTATTGGCGATACTTGCCCATACAACCTTTCAGCTTCTTTACGACCGTGTCGCCAATGGCTCGATCCATGTCGTATTTCGGCTGAACCAACGCAATCGGATTCACAACTTCTAAGGTTGTTTTTTCTCTCCGGCATTGGCGTAAAGAGTCCGTCATTACCGCGCTTGAAGCTCCTGAGGGCAGCCTTGCCACTTTAATTTATAGGTCTGCGGGTTTTCGCTTCCGGCGAAGCCCTTGGACGATGTGCGGATGAATGCAACAAGCATGCACAAACCCGAATTTCTTTTACATTTTTTTCACATTCTGCCGATTGACGCGGTGAAACCTCATGAGACCGGGCTCCAAAGGCCTTGTTTTAAATAGGGTTGACGGCTGCGCGGCTCTCGTGTTGAACGTCTTGAAGCGGTGCGCGACAACCAAAAACGTTACCGGTTCACCCCATCGAGTGAGTAAATCCCGGATGCTTCGTGCACTGAGCGTAGACCCACTGTGCTGTTTTGGTGCAAAAAATTTTCAAGCTGTACGAAAATCTGACAGCTCCGGTGCATTTGCCAGGCCCTGGGACGCTGCTGTCGGACTGCACACTGGACCCTGCGCCGTGTTGGTGCGCCGCCCGCCCTCGTTCATACCGGTTCTTGAAAGAGCGGTGAACAAAAAGGCGATGCAGGCGTGTCGAACGAGTGCCCCGTGAACCCTTCGGCATTCGCAGGTATGCTCCCGGTCTGTGTCCGGCGCGGCCTGTGCCCGGAAACCGGACCGATCAACCATCAGGAGTGCGCGCGGTGTTTGCCTTAGATCTACGACTGCAACAAGACACATTGCCGATCGGCGATTTCCCGCTGTGTCGGTTGCTCTTGTCCAATGATTCCAACTACCCGTGGTTCATACTCGTACCGCGGCGGGAAAATATCAGCGAATTATTTCAATTGGATGACATGGACCAGCAGCAACTGTGGAAAGAAACCACGGCCCTGGCCGAAACGCTCAAGGACTCGTTCGACGCCGATAAGCTGAACGTCGCGACGCTGGGTAACGTTGTCAGTCAATTGCACATGCATGTCATCGTGCGCAAACGCGATGATGCCGCGTGGCCGGCACCGGTCTGGGGCAAACACCCGGCACAGCCTTATAATGACGTGCAAGTGAAGGCCATTCGCGAACGCTTGCGCGTGGCATTGACCGATGATTTCAAGTTTCTGGAGGGCTGAAACCATGAACCTTGAAGACCGTGTAACCGATCTGGAAAGTCGCCTGGCGTTTCAGGATGATACCATCCAGGCATTGAATGATGTGTTGGTGGAGCAGCAGCGCGTGGTCGAGCGGCTGCAGTTGCAAATGGCGGCGTTGCTCAAGCGCCAGGAAGAGATGGCTGGGCAGTTCGAATCCTTCGAAGAAGAGGCACCGCCTCCTCATTACTGACCGGCACCGAGTGCCAGGCCCAAAAAAACCGCGAGCAGCGAGGCTGCATCGCGGTTTTTTTACGGCAGGATCAGCGGCGCGGCAGCGCGGCGATCACGTCTTCGGCCTGTAGGCCCTTGTCGCGGTTCATCACGGAAAACTCTACGCGCTGGCCTTCCACCAGGACGCGATGGCCTTCGCCACGGATGGCCCGGAAATGCACGAAAATGTCATCGCCGGAATCGCGGGAGATAAAGCCGAAGCCTTTGGAAGTGTTGAACCACTTCACGGTGCCGGTATCGCGGTTGGACATGTCGTAGTTCTGCGAGGCAGCAGCGGGCGACGACTTCTTGTAGAAGCTGACGCCCAGGTGCACGGCCACGGCCAGCAACGTACAGCCAAGGCTGAACGCAATGGCCGGTTGGCCGGCGATTTCCGGCATGGGGGCCAGCAACGCCAGGGTTTGCAGGGCGACGGCCAGTACCAGCAGGACGCTGACGAGGTTTTGCAGTTGATGACGGGGGCCTTTATTCCAGTAAGGAATGACGGGCGCGAGGGTCAGGTTGAGCAGGCCGAAAAAGGCCAGGTACAGTGCATCGGGATGTTGCAGGTAAGGTGTGGCTTCGGAACCCAGGCTAGGGATGAAGGACAGCAGCAAGGCAGCTGCGCCCATTAGCAAGTGGACGATTTTCAACATTTTAATTGGCTCACGGTTAAGACAGATCACAAGGAAGAGCGGGTCGAGGACGGTTCGCTTCGGAAAAATGGAGAGGCGTTGGACACGTATTCGAACCAGCCTATGCGCCACGTCCTGGAAAATAGGCGTAGCGACACACTGCCTATTTAACAGTAAAGCCTTGGCCTTCTCAAACGCGTCGCGGACCCATACCGCGCTGTTCGTCGGCCAGCCACCCGGTGGACGCTTGCAGGGGCCAGGCGAGCGCCGTTAAAGGGGCCCGTGTGTCGGAACCGCCCGGCGTCCCGGCTTGTCGGTTCAGGAGGGCCGGCGATCTGTCGCAGGCTGCCGGCGGCAAAAACCACTACAGTGGAGGAGCCGCTGTCTCATTCATCACCGTCAGGAGATCAATCAACATGGCCATTGATATCGGTATCAGTGAAGAAGACCGCAAGTCCATCGTCGACGGGCTTTCACGCCTGCTTTCGGACACTTATGTGCTCTACCTCAAGACCCACAATTTCCACTGGAACGTCACCGGGCCGATGTTTCGCACCCTGCACCTGATGTTCGAGGAGCAATACAACGAACTGGCGCTGGCGGTGGACCTGATCGCCGAGCGCATCCGTGCCCTCGGTTTCCCGGCGCCGGGTGCCTACTCGGTGTACGCGCGCTTGTCTTCCATCAAGGAAGAAGAGGGCGTGCCCGGTGCCGAGGATATGATCCGGCAACTGGTGGAAGGGCAGGAAGCGGTGACGCGTACCGCCCGTGGCATCTTTCCCCTCCTGGACAAGGTCAGCGACGAGCCCACCGCCGATCTGCTGACCCAGCGCATGCAGGTTCATGAAAAGACCGCATGGATGCTGCGCTCGCTGTTGGAAGATAAATAAGCCTGGCAGGGCTGCCGAGCCCTTGTTCTCCGGGAGCAGGGCGCCGGGATTTGTAGGCAGCGGGTAGGACGGCGTAATTCGTCGCCTGCCGGCTGTCGGCTTGTCCTACGTCGATGGCCATAAAGTCGTCTGGATCTGCCGATGCCGTTGAGCTTCCAATAAGCGCCACAGGCGGAGTGTTCCACCTGAAAGGTTCGTCTGGCAAAGGAGTGTCAACGGTATGATTCAAGGAAAAGAACCCGGCGAGGGCGCGCGCGGGCGCTGTCAGCCCATCCACGTCGATCCGTTCGTCAGGGGCTTCGACATGCAATTGGCTCGGCCCTGGGCCCGGTCCATCCGCCTGAATGGCTTTGCCACGTGTCTGCGTCTGGAGCAGGTCTATTGGGATATCCTCGCCGACATGGCCCGGCTCAACCGCTGTTCCATCAGCACCTTGCTGTCCCATGTGGACCGGGAGGTGCACTTACGCCATGGTGGCGTGCGCAATTTCAGTGGCCTGGTGCGTGTGGTCTGCGTTGTGCACAGTCTGAAGGAAACCGGGCTGGAGGTCGTCGGACGGCACTGAGGCCCAGGCCAGTGCTTGAAACGGGCCGGGAGCGGCCTGTGCGGTCTTACGGCTGCACAGGCTGCATTTAATGGATATAATCTCGCCCTTTGCCGCAAAGCCCGCCTTTGCGCGAGTAACCTGATCGCCGAGACAACCCCATGCCGATGTACGACTATCAATGTGCTTCCTGTGGTCATCAGATGGAAGTCATTCAAAAGATCAGCGAGGCACCGCTGGTCGACTGCCCTGCCTGCCAGGCGCCAGAACTGAAAAAGATGCTGTCCATGCCTGGTTTCCGCCTCGGCGGTACGGGCTGGTATGAAACCGACTTCAAAACCGGCGCCAAGAAGAACCTGGCCGGTGGCGACAAAGCAGACTGAGTTGAATACGCGCGAGTTCTTGCATGGGCAGGGCCTCCAACCGAATGTCGAATTACGAGAAGTGAAACCACTACCATGATGCGCAGCCATTATTGCGGCCAACTGAACGAAAGCCTGGAAGGTCAGGAAGTTACTCTTTGCGGATGGGTTCATCGTCGCCGTGACCATGGCGGGGTGATTTTCCTCGATATCCGTGATCGTGAAGGCCTGGCCCAGGTGGTGTTCGATCCGGACCGCGCTGAAACCTTCGCCACCGCCGACCGCGTGCGCAGCGAATACGTGGTCAAGGTCACCGGCAAGGTGCGCCTGCGTCCGGCCGGTGCTGGCAACGCCAACATGGCGTCCGGCATGATCGAAGTGCTGGGCCACGAGCTGGAAGTGCTCAACGAAGCGGAAACCCCACCGTTCCCGCTCAACGAATTTTCCGACGTGGGCGAAGAAACCCGCCTGCGCTACCGCTTCATCGACCTGCGCCGTCCGGAAATGGCCGAGAAGCTGCGCCTGCGTTCGCGCATGACCACCAGCATCCGTCGCTACCTGGACGAGAACGGTTTCCTCGACGTCGAGACGCCGATCCTGACCCGCGCCACGCCGGAAGGCGCCCGCGATTACCTGGTGCCGAGCCGCACCCACCCCGGCAGCTTCTTTGCCCTGCCGCAATCGCCGCAGTTGTTCAAGCAACTGCTGATGGTGGCCGGCTTCGACCGCTACTACCAGATCGCCAAGTGCTTCCGCGACGAAGACCTGCGTGCCGACCGTCAGCCTGAGTTCACTCAGATCGACATCGAGACCAGCTTCCTCGACGAAAAAGACATCATGGGCCTGACCGAAGGCATGATCCGCAACCTGTTCAAGGAAGTGCTGGGTCTGGAATTCGGCGACTTCCCGCACATGACCTGGGACGAGGCCATGCGCCGCTACGGTTCCGATAAGCCGGACCTGCGTATCCCGCTGGAACTGGTGGACGTGGCCGACCAGCTCAAGGACGTCGAATTCAAGGTCTTCAGCGGGCCGGCCAACGATCCGAAGTGCCGCGTTGCCGCCCTGCGCGTGCCGGGCGCCGCGAGCATGCCGCGCAGCAAGATCGACGACTACACCAAGTTCGTCGGCATCTACGGTGCCAAGGGCCTGGCGTACATCAAGGTCAACGAGCGCGCCAAGGGCGTCGAAGGCCTGCAATCGCCGATCGTCAAGAACATCCCTGAGGCCAACCTGAACGTGATCCTCGATCGCGTTGGCGCGGTCGATGGCGACATCGTGTTCTTCGGCGCCGACAAGGCCAAGATCGTCAGCGAAGCCCTGGGCGCATTGCGCATCAAGGTCGGTCACGATCTTGAGCTGCTGACCAGCGAGTGGGCGCCGCTGTGGGTCGTTGACTTCCCGATGTTCGAAGAAAACGAAGATGGCAGCTTCACCGCGCTGCATCACCCGTTCACCGCGCCGAAATGCACCCCGCAGGAGTTGGAGGCCAACCCGGCTACCGCGCTGTCGCGTGCCTACGACATGGTCCTGAACGGCACCGAGCTGGGTGGCGGTTCGATCCGTATCCACCGCAAGGAAATGCAACAGGCGGTGTTCCGCCTGCTGGGCATCGACGAAGCGGAACAGGAAGAGAAGTTCGGCTTCCTGCTCGACGCCCTGAAGTTCGGCGCACCGCCTCACGGTGGCCTGGCCTTCGGCCTGGATCGCCTGGTGATGCTGATGACCGGCGCCCAGTCGATCCGTGAAGTGATCGCTTTCCCGAAAACCCAGAGCGCGGCCGATGTCATGACCCAGGCTCCGGGTGTGGTGGATGCCAAGGCACTGCGCGAGCTGCACATCCGTCTGCGTGAACAGCCCAAGGCTGAGTAAGGCTGACACCTGAAGGCGCATCTTCGGATGCGCCTTTTCGTTGGTGTCGATATTTCTGCTTGCCTGCCGCTGCATCGGTGCAGGGCGGGCAACGTTTCAAGAAAAACCGGAGCGAGTTATGGCAGGTCATTCCAAGTGGGCGAACATCAAGCACCGCAAAGAACGTCAGGATGCCAAGAGGGGCAAGATCTTCACCAAGTGGATCCGTGAGCTGACGGTCGCGGCCCGCCAGGGTGGCGGCGATCCGGGTTCCAATCCGCGCCTGCGCCTGGCCCTGGACAAGGCACTGGGTGCCAACATGAGCCGCGACATCATCGACCGGGCCATCGCCCGTGGCGCCGGTGCGACCGAGGCCGACAACGTTGAAGAACTGACCTACGAAGGTTATGGCCCAGGCGGCGTGGCGGTCATGGTCGAATGCATGACCGACAACCGTAACCGTACCGCGGCGGCCGTGCGTCACGCCTTCAGCAAATGCGGTGGCAACCTGGGCACCGACGGTTCGGTGGCATACCTGTTCGAGCGCAAGGGGCAGATCAGCTTCGCGCCGGGCCTGGATGAAGACGCCTTGACCGAAGCCGCCCTGGAAGCCGACGCCGACGACGTGGTCAGCCATGAAGACGGATCGTTCGACGTGTTCACCTCGTTCGCCAGCTTCTATGCCGTGCGCAATGCCCTGGAAGCGGCCGGGTTCAAGCCGGCCGACGCGGAAATCGTCATGCAGCCGACCACCAGCGCCGAGCTGGACCTGGACGGCGCCGAGAAAGTGCTCAAGCTGATCGACATGCTCGAAGACCTGGATGACGTGCAGAATGTCTATTCCAATGCTGACATTCCAGAGTCGGTGGCAGAGCAACTGGGCTGACAGGTGTAATGCTGCTCACTTAAGGTTTGTTTGAAACCATTGTGGCGAGGGAGCTTGCTCCCGCTGGAGTGCGAAGCGCTCCCAAAAAAGGTCTGCTACGCAGCCCAGCGGGAGCAAGCTCCCTCGCCACGGGTTCACTGCAGGCCTTTGATGAGTTGTACCTTCTTGCCATCGCACTTTTTTTCGCAGGCGTTATGACTTTAATCCTTGGCATCGACCCCGGTTCACGCATCACCGGCTACGGCGTGGTTCGTGATACCGGGCGTGGCTGCGTGTACGTGGCTTCCGGTTGTATCCGCACGGGGGCGGGCGAGTTGCACGAGCGCCTGCAGATTGTTTATCGCGGCGTGCGGGAGGTCATCCAGACCTACGGGCCGGTCACCATGGGCATCGAAAAAGTGTTCATGGCCCGTAACGCCGATTCGGCCCTGAAGCTGGGCCAGGCCCGGGGCGCGGCCATTGTTGCCGGTGCCGAGGAAAGCCTGGAAATCGCCGAATACACCGCTACCCAGGTCAAGCAGGCGGTCGTCGGAACGGGCGCGGCGAACAAGGAACAGGTGCAAATGATGGTGATGCACCTGTTGAAACTGGTCAGCAAGCCGCAGATCGACGCCTCCGACGCCCTGGCCATCGCCATTTGCCATGCGCATACCCGCTCCAGCCTGCTGCCGCACGGCTTGGGCACTGCACGCAGTCGTGGCGGGCGCCTGCGTCTCTGATAGCATCAGCGCACTCATTCGTGAACCCGGGTAGGGTGCGCCGCGTCGTCGGCCCTTATGCCGGGCCGTTATTCGCCAGCCCACGGCTGGCCAACGCCCAAGGATCTGAAACGTGATTGGACGCTTGCGCGGCACCCTGGCTGAAAAACAGCCGCCGCACCTGATTCTGGATGTGAACGGGCTCGGTTATGAACTCGAAGTGCCCATGACCACGCTGTATCGCCTGCCGTCGGTCGGCGAGCCGCTGACACTGCACACCCATTTGGTCGTGCGCGAGGATGCGCAGTTACTCTATGGCTTCATTGGCAAGCGCGAACGGGATTTCTTCCGTGAGCTGATCCGCCTCAATGGCGTCGGCCCGAAGTTGGCCCTGGCCTTGATGTCGAGCCTGGAGGTCGATGAACTGGTGCGCTGCGTGCAGTCCCAGGACACCTCGGCACTGACCAAGGTGCCCGGGGTTGGCAAGAAGACCGCCGAGCGCCTGCTGGTGGAACTCAAGGACCGCTTCAAGGCCTGGGAAACGGTGCCGGCCATGTTCGCCCTGGTGCCAAACCAGCCGGACGCGCCGGCCCCGGCGGTCAGCGCCGAGAACGATGCGGTTACCGCGCTGATTTCCCTGGGTTACAAGCCGCAGGAAGCCAGCAAGGCGATTTCCGCCATCAAGGAAAAAGGCCTGAGCACTGAAGACATGATCCGCCGTGCCCTGAAGGGAATGATCTAAGTGATTGAAGCTGACCGTCTGATCGCCGCCACGGGTGCGCCCCGTGACCGCGAGGAAATCCAGGACCGCGCGATTCGCCCCGTCAGCCTGGCCGACTACATTGGCCAACCGACCGTGCGCGAGCAGATGGAGTTGTTCATCCAGGCGGCCCGTGGGCGCAGCGAGTCGCTGGACCACACCTTGATCTTCGGCCCGCCGGGCCTGGGCAAGACCACCCTGGCCAACATCATTGCCCAGGAAATGGGGGTGTCGATCAAGAGTACCTCGGGGCCGGTCCTCGAGCGGCCGGGCGACCTGGCGGCGTTGCTGACCAATCTCGAACCCCATGACGTATTGTTCATCGACGAAATCCACCGTCTGTCGCCGATCGTCGAAGAAGTGCTGTACCCGGCCATGGAAGATTTCCAGCTCGACATCATGATCGGCGAAGGTCCGGCGGCGCGTTCCATCAAGCTGGATTTGCCGCCGTTCACCCTGGTGGGGGCGACCACCCGGGCCGGCATGCTGACCAACCCGCTGCGGGACCGTTTCGGCATCGTCCAGCGCCTGGAGTTCTACAGCAATGCCGACCTGGCGACGATTGTCAGCCGCTCGGCGGGCATCCTCGGATTGCCGCTGGACCCGGACGGCGCGTACGAAGTCGCCCGTCGGGCGCGAGGCACGCCGCGGATCGCCAATCGACTGCTGAGGCGGGTCCGGGACTTTGCCGAGGTCCGTGCCAAGGGCCACATCACCAAGCCGATTGCCGACCTGGCGTTGAACCTGCTGGACATTGACGAGCGTGGCTTCGACCATCAGGACCGGCGCTTGCTCCTGACCATGATCGAGAAGTTCGACGGTGGCCCGGTGGGCGTCGACAGCCTGGCCGCCGCCATCAGCGAAGAGCGTCACACCATCGAGGATGTGCTGGAGCCGTACCTGATCCAGCAGGGCTACATCATGCGTACCCCCCGCGGGCGCGTGGTAACCCGCCATGCTTACCTGCACTTTGGCTTAAACATCCCGACACGAATGGGCGAGATGCCGGTAGTAGACGAATTCCTCGATGCCGTGGACGATTGAACGCGCTCGATAGGCTGACTTTTTTCCGGCTCGTGCTGTCCCAGACGACGTCTGGAGCGTCAATGCATTCGAGAATGAAAAAACAGTTGCCTGGCCGATTGGCAACCTGAGGAGTAAGCACTAGAGTATGCGCGCGCAAAACGGGCTGGAGTCGTTCGCACATCGCTGTCGCGTTTATTACGAGGACACCGATGCCGGCGGCATCGTTTACTACGTCAATTACCTCAAGTTTATGGAACGGGCTCGAACCGAACGGCTGCGGGAACTGGGTTTCGCCCAATCCGCGCTGGCAGGGGAGGACCTGTTATTCGTCGTGCATTCCAGCGAAGCGCGCTACCACGCGCCGGCGCGACTGGACGACGAGCTGGTGGTAAGTGCCGATGTCATCGAGTTGAACCGTGTCAGCCTGCGCTTCAAGCAGCAGGTCAGGCGGGCTACGGATAATGTGCTGCTCTGTGAAGGGCAGTTCCTGGTGGCCTGTGTGCGCACCCATAGTTTGAAACCCCGGGCCATTCCCGAAGCTCTACGTGCGGCCTTTGCCGGCGTGAGCGGCGCGGGTACACACTCAGAGCAGGAGATAAAGCGTGGAAGCTAACGTCGTCGACCATACCTCCATGTGGAGCCTGGTCAGCAATGCCAGCGTCGTGGTGCAACTGGTAATGCTGACCCTGGTAGCCGCATCGGTGACCTCATGGATCATGATTTTTCAGCGCAGCAACCTGCTGCGCGCCGGTCGCCGAGCCCTGGAGAGCTTTGAAGAGCGCTTCTGGTCGGGCATCGACCTGTCCAAGCTGTACCGCCAGGCGGGCAGCAACCCGGACCCGGACTCGGGCGTCGAGCACATCTTTCGCGCCGGCTTCAAGGAGTTCTCCCGCTTGCGCCAGCAGCCGGGCGTCGACCCTGAAGCGGTGATGGAAGGCGTGGCCCGTGCCATGCGCGTGGCCATTTCCCGCGAGGAAGAGAAGCTCGAGCAGAGCCTGCCGTTCCTCGCCACCGTCGGTTCGGTCAGCCCGTACATCGGTCTGTTCGGCACCGTGTGGGGGATCATGAACTCCTTCCGTGGCCTGGCATCGGCCCAGCAAGCGACCCTGGCCACCGTGGCCCCGGGCATCGCCGAGGCCCTGGTTGCCACCGCCATCGGCCTGTTCGCGGCCATCCCGGCCGTCATTGCCTATAACCGCTTCGCTGCCCGCAGCGAAACGCTGATCGGCCGTTACTACACCTTCGCCGATGAGTTCCAGGCGATCCTGCACCGCAAAGTGCACACCAGCGAAGAATAAGCAGGTATTTCCCGATGGCTTTAATCGCTCGAGCCCGAAACAAGCGCAAGCCGGTTGCCGAGATGAACGTGGTGCCCTACATCGACGTGATGCTGGTGCTGCTGGTCATCTTCATGGTGACCGCGCCGATGCTCAACCAGGGCGTGAAGGTTGATCTGCCCAAGGTTTCCAGCGAAGCCTTGCCGCAGGACAACAACACCCAGGTCCTGACCATTTCGATCAAGGCTGACAAGACCTACTACTGGAACCTTGGCAGCGAAGTCGACACCGAGAAGCAGCAGGACCGGGCCATGACCCTGCCGCAGATGACCGATGCGGTGACCAAGATCATTCGTGTCGGCAATGACGCCGGCAAGCGTACGCAGGTCTTCATTCGCGGCGACAAGACCGTCGACTACGGTGCCGTGATGGGCGCCATGGGCGGTCTGCAGAAAGCCGGGGTCGGTAATGTTGGCTTGATCACCGAGGCCCCCTGATGCAGCAACAGCGAGAGCCGTCCGCCTCGGAAAGCTACTTCTGGCCCACTGTCCTGGCCGTCGGCCTGCACGTGCTGGTGTTCGGCATGCTGTTCGTCAGTTTTGCCATGACACCGGAGCTGCCACCGGCCAAGCCGATCGTGCAGGCGACGTTGTACCAGCTCAAGTCCAAAAGCCAGGCCACCACCCAGACCAACCAGAAGCTTGCGGGCGAGGCGAAGAAATCCGCCGCGCGCCAGACCGAAGTCGAGCAGATGGAGCAGAAAAAGGTCGAGCAGGAAGCGATCAAGGCCGCGGAACAAAAGAAAGAGGAAGCGGCTCAAAAGGCCGAGGAAGCCAAGAAGGCCGATGAGGCGAAGAAAGCGGACGAGGCGAAAAAGGCTGATGAAGCCAAGAAAGCCGACGACGCGAAGAAGGCGGCCGAGGCCAAGAAGGCAGAAGAGAAACAATTGGCTGATATAGCCAAGAAGAAGGCCGAGGAAGAAGCCAAGAAAGCCGCCGAAGAAGAGGCCAAGAAAGCGGCCGCTGAAGAAGCGAAGAAAAAGATTGTCGAGGACGCGAAGAAGAAAGCGGCCGAAGACGCCAAGAAGAAAGCCGAAGCTGAAGAGGCCAAGAAAAAGGTCGCCGAAGAAGCGAAGAAGAAAGCCGCCGCCGACGCCGCCAAGAAAAAGGCCCAGGACGCAGCGCGTAAATCTGCCGAAGACAAGAAGGCCCAGGCCTTGGCAGACCTGCTTTCCGACAAGCCGGAGCGCCAGCAGGCCTTGGCCGACGAGCAGGGCGATGAAGTCGCCGGCAGTTTCGATGATCTGATTCGTGCCCGGGCGGCAGAAGGTTGGGCCCGTCCACCTTCGGCGCGCAAAGGCATGACGGTAGTATTGCAAATCGGCATGTTGCCCGACGGTACGGTTACCTCGGTCAGCGTCGCCAAGTCCAGCGGTGACGGTCCGTTCGACGCTTCGGCGGTCGCGGCGGTCAAGAACATTGGACGACTGACGGAAATGCAAGGAATGAAACCGAGCGACTTTGCTCCCTATCGTTCGTTCAAGATGACATTCACACCTGAGGATCTAGCCTTGTGAGAAACATTCTTCGATCAATGCTTGTCGTTATCTGCTGCCTGGCAGGGATGGCGGTAGCAGAGGAAAAGAACATTCTGGTCACCAGCGGCAGCGACCGGGCGACCCCGATCGCCGTCGTACCGTTCGGCTGGCAGGGCGGTAGCGTCCTGCCGGACGATATGGCGGAGATCATCGGCAATGACCTGCGCAACTCGGGTTACTACGCGCCGATTCCGAAACAGAACATGATCAGCCTGCCGACCCAGGCCAGCGAAGTCATCTACCGTGACTGGAAGGCCCTGGGCGCCCAGTACATCATGGTGGGCAGCATTGTCCCGGCCGGCGGTCGCCTGCAGGTGCAGTACGCCCTGTTCAACGTCGCCACCGAGCAGCAAGTGCTGACCGGCAGCGTGTCGGGCGGTGTCGATCAATTGCGCGACATGGCGCACTACATCGCCGACCAGTCCTTCGAGAAACTCACCGGCATCAAGGGCGCGTTCTCCACGCGCATGCTCTACGTGACCGCCGAGCGCTTCTCCGAGAACAACACCCGTTACACCCTGCAGCGCTCCGACTATGACGGCGCCCGCGCGGTGACCCTGCTGCAATCGCGCGAGCCGATCCTGTCGCCGCGTTTTGCCCCCGATGGCAAGCGCATCGCCTATGTTTCGTTCGAGCAGAAGCGTCCTCGGATCTTCGTGCAGCACATCGACACCGGTCGTCGTGAGCAGATCACCAACTTCGAAGGCCTCAATGGCGCGCCGTCGTGGTCGCCGGACGGTTCGCGCCTGGCGTTCGTGCTGTCCAAGGACGGCAACCCTGACATCTACGTGATGAACCTGGCCTCGCGCTCGATCTCCCGCGTCACCAATGGCCCGGGCATCAACACCGAACCGTTCTGGGGCAAGGATGGCTCGACCATCTACTTCACCTCCGACCGCGGTGGCAAGCCTCAGATCTACAAGACCAGTGCTGGTGGCGGCGGTGCCGAACGCGTGACGTTCGTGGGTAACTACAACGCCAACCCTAAACTGTCGGCTGATGAAAAGACCCTGGTGATGATCCACCGCCAGGACGGTTTCACCAATTTCAAGGTGGCGGCCCAGGATTTGCAGCGCGGTAGCGTAAAAATCCTCACTGATAGCACTCTGGACGAGTCACCTACTGTTGCGCCCAACGGCACCATGGTAATCTACGCCACCCGCCAGCAGGGCCGGGGAGTCTTGATGCTCGTGTCCATTAATGGACGCGTGAGGCTCCCGCTTCCTACCGCACAAGGCGAAGTCAGAGAACCGTCCTGGTCCCCTTACCTGAACTGACGCGGCGCAATACGTTTTACTTAACACACTGGGGTTCATTAGGAGTTTCACGATGGAAATGCTGAAGTTTGGTAAATTTGCTGCGCTGGCTCTGGCCATGGCTGTAGCTGTAGGTTGCTCGTCCAAAGGCGGCGACAACGCCGGTGAAGGCGCTGTTGATCCAAACGCTGGTTACGGCGCTAACACTGGTGCAGTTGATGGCTCCCTGAGCGAAGAAGCTGCTCTGCGCGCAATCACCACCTTCTACTTCGAATACGACAGCTCGGACCTGAAGCCAGAAGCCATGCGCGCTCTGGACGTTCACGCCAAGGACCTGAAAGCAAACGGCGCTCGCGTTGTTCTGGAAGGCAACACCGACGAACGTGGTACTCGTGAGTACAACATGGCACTGGGCGAGCGTCGTGCGAAAGCCGTTCAACGCTACCTGGTACTGCAAGGTGTTTCCCCAGCTCAGCTGGAACTGGTTTCCTACGGCGAAGAGCGTCCAGTTGCTACCGGCAACGACGAGCAGTCCTGGGCTCAAAACCGTCGCGTCGAACTGCGTAAGTAATTCGTCATGCGAACGTGCCGTCGTGCTGTAACTGTTCTGGCTCTCAGTCTCGCGCCGCTTGCGGCGTGGGCTGCGGTTCCTGTGGTCGATAACGATGCCGGCTATAGCAATAGCGGGAGCAGTAATCCGCCTGCAGGTTACGGTACGAACGGCGCCTATGCCGGGGGAGGGGTTTCGGCCCCTGTCTCGGCACAGGGCGAGCTGTTCAACCAGCTCCAGCAAATGCAGGATCAACTGTCGCGCCAGCAAGGCGTGATCGAAGTTCTGCAGAATGATATTTCGCGCATGAAGCAGGAAAACCTGGAGCGATACCAGGATCTTGATCGGCGCATAGGAACCGGCGTTGCACCTGCCGCCACTCCTGAGAATTCTGGTACCGGTGGCGACTTGAACGCCCCCGGTGCAGCACCTGCCGCAGGCGCTGGGGCAGCCGCTCCGGCACCTGCCGCCAGCGGCGAACCGGCTGACCCGGCGAAGGAAAAGCTCTACTACGATGCCGCCTTCGACCTGATCAAGGCCAAGGATTTCGACAAGGCCAGCCAGGCCTTCGCCGCTTTCCTGCGCAAGTACCCCAACAGCCAGTACGCGGGCAATGCTCAATACTGGCTGGGCGAAGTGAACCTGGCCAAAGGCGACCTGCAAGGCGCTGGACAGGCGTTCGCCAAGGTCTCCCAGCTGTATCCCAAGCACGCCAAGGTGCCGGATTCGCTGTACAAGCTGGCTGACGTAGAGCGCCGCCTCGGTCACACCGACAAGGTCAAGGGCATCTTGCAGCAAGTGGTGGCCCAGTACCCGGGCACCTCCGCCGCCCAACTGGCTCAGCGCGATCTGCAGCGCATGTAAGCCGGTTTGAGCCCGTATTGAAGAAACCCGCGCCTGTCGCGGGTTTTTTCGTTAGAATTCACGCCCTTTTTCTGAAACACGCTTCCTGGGATCTACGCGTTGGCGGGGTTTCTTGAAGTGCCTGACGGAGGCGGACAGCCTGTTTAGCTGTTACGCCCGTGGCGACTATGCAAGACACATTGAGAATCACCGAAGTTTTTTACTCGTTACAGGGTGAAACACGAACGGCCGGGCTGCCCACGGTATTTGTGCGCCTCACCGGTTGTCCGTTGCGTTGCCAATACTGTGACAGCGCCTACGCCTTCAGTGGCGGCACCTTGCGCACCCTCGACGACATCCTTGAGCAAGTTGCCGGCTACCGCCCGCGCTATGTCTGTGTCACGGGTGGCGAACCACTGGCACAACCCAATGCCATTCCTTTGCTCAAGCAGCTATGCGATGCCGGCTACGAGGTCTCGTTGGAGACCAGTGGCGCCTTGGACATCTCGGCCGTCGACCCGCGTGTCAGCCGCGTCGTGGACTTGAAAACCCCAGGTTCAAAGGAAGCGCATCGCAACCGTTATGAGAACATCGAACTGCTGACGCCCAACGACCAAGTCAAGTTCGTCATTTGCTCGCGGGAAGATTACGACTGGGCCGTGTCCAAGTTGATCCAGTATCGGCTTGACGAGCGGGCCGGCGAGGTTTTGGTGTCGCCCAGCCATCATGACTTGAATGCCCGTGACCTGGCGGATTGGGTGGTGGCGGATAACCTGCCGGTGCGCCTGCAATTGCAGCTGCACAAATATCTTTGGAACGACGAGCCGGGGCGCTGAGATGACTGAACAGACGAACATTACAGAAAAACGTGCGGTCATTCTGTTGTCCGGTGGCCTGGACTCGGCGACGGTCGTGGCCATGGCCCGGGCCGAAGGCTACCGCTGCTACACCATGAGCTTCGATTACGGCCAGCGTCACCGCGCCGAGCTCCAGGCCGCCGAGCGGGTTGCCCGGGACCTGGGGGTGGTAGAGCACAAGGTGATCGGCCTGAACCTCAACGGGATCGGCGGTTCGGCCCTGACCGACAGTTCCATCGACGTGCCCGAAGCGCCGAGCGAAGGGATCCCGGTGACGTATGTACCGGCCCGCAACACGGTGTTCCTGTCTCTTGCCCTGGGTTGGGCCGAGGTGCTGGGCGCCCGTGACATCTTCATCGGCGTCAATGCCGTGGATTATTCCGGCTACCCGGATTGTCGTCCGGAGTTCGTCGAAGCGTTCGAGCGCATGGCTAACCTGGCGACCAAGGCCGGCGTGGAAGGGCTGGGGTTCCGCATACAGGCGCCTTTGCAGAACCTGAGCAAGGCCGACATCGTCAAGGCGGGTGTAAAGCTTGGCGTGGACTATGGACTGACCGTTTCCTGCTATCAGGCCGACGATCAGGGCCGTGCCTGCGGCAAATGCGACAGCTGCCGCCTGCGTGCCGAAGGCTTCGCAGCGGCGGGCGTGAGCGACCCAACACCTTATTTTTGATTTATTTCAAATTAGGTGTTGAATAGTCCTTAGAAATCAGTATTATACGCGCCACCACACAGCGGGTCGTTAGCTCAGTTGGTAGAGCAGTTGGCTTTTAACCAATTGGTCGTAGGTTCGAATCCCACACGACCCACCATTTTTAGCAGTTTTAAAAGTCTGGAAGGCCCACGAAAGTGAGGATTTCCAGATTTTTTTTTGCCTGAAATCAAGTGTCCCCCCGCCCAAGGGCAGGGAGTCAGCCGTTCTGTCGTGGCGCAGTCGCCATGCTCACGACTGCCAGGGCCTTCAGCCCTTTTTTTCGCCCGACGCGGAGCGATGAACGCCTGGAACCAGCGCTTCCCAAGCGAGCCAGCGTCCTGCCTGGATCTGCCATGAGGGCACCCGGCAAGCCCAATCTTTCTGTAATTTCCTGGCGAATACCGGTAACGGAGGTTTGCGCACAACCTTGCTATTGAGCGTGCTGATACAGAACTTCGAGTAGTTTTTCAGCTCTTTGAGTTCAAGTGACAGCATGTCCTTTGGGCACAGTAACAGTACGTCCCCAAAGGAATACAACTGGAAGGCCTCGACTTCTATTTTTTGCGCAGCAACCTGACGTGTTTTCCACAGGGTCGCGCTCAGGTCTCGCAGTTTTATCTCTTCTGGCAAGGCGTATCGTTCCGCCGTTTGTTGGCGAACGGATAAGCCTTGTGCTGCGATGTAGGTGATCTGGCTCAGACTGCCCGGCGAGAGCATTGTGAAGGCGCAGAAGGCCAGGATCATTGCGATCAGGCCATTGAAGGTCCGCCGGTAGATATCCCCCTTGAAACAATAAAATACGACGACCGGTAACAGGGTGAAGATGAGTGTCAGCCAGGACAGGCCCGCCACGTAGGGGACGGTGTCAGGGGTTTCTTTCTCCATGTATGAACGTATCGTCAGCAGGATTGGAAAGGCGGCGAAGATCACGGTGACAAATATGAAGATCGAGACCAGGGTGACGAGCCAGAACGCTTTGCGAGCCCTTACCCACGACTGTAGCCGCTGCCATTTTTCTTTTAGCTGCAGCCACGTTGGCGTCGTCTTGTCTTTGAACGCCTGCCAATAGGTGAGCCATTTTTGCAGGCAGGCCTTCTTGGGGCGGGCAGGCTTATTTTTCTGCAGCTTTTTCTGCTTTATTTGTTGATGGGCTGCCAGGCGTTTCAAGCGGGCTCGCTCCAGCCTGGCTTGGACCAGTGTGCTTTTCCTGATGATTCTTTTGAACGGCGTGAGCGCGTACATGAGAAAGCACGCAACGAAGACGATCAGGAGTAACGCCACGAATATCATCCAGGTGTTCAATGTGGACAGAAAGAAAGTGGCGCCGATGAACGCGCTAAATCCCACAACCGTGGGGAACACCAGATAGAAAACAATCTTCGGTTGGTTGTCCTTCATGTTTGAAAAAAGCGAAACCGACCAGCCGAACATCCACGTTGTTGCCCCCAGGATGAACAGATACGACAGCATCAGCAGCAGGACGAGCACGACCCAGACCAACAGTGCAGACTTCACATCGATGGACGGCATGAACAGATCGATTCGTCCAATCGTCCGGGTATACAGGTACAACGTGATGAACCCTAGCCCTGTCGCGAGCAGGCCTAACGTGACGGTGATCTGGGTCCAATAGGAAAGAATGCGTTTGACGGTGTGCTTGAGCACTTCAGCGAAGGTTCTGTCAGGAATGACGGACAAGGCGTAGCTCCCTTACGAGGTAAAAATCCTGGCAGGTATAGTAACGCCAAGTCGCATCCGCTAAATCTTCAACCTATCAAGTCCTCCTACTGGAAACTCAGCGGATGTGCTGTCCGTAATGTTTCGGGTCCAGGCGCAATCCCATCACCATCATCAACGCCATGATCGCCATGAGCGACCACCAGGCCCACTCAAAACTCCCCAGTTGGTCGCGGATCATCCCGGCAATCAATGGCGAGAGGCCGGCGATGAGATAGCCGACACCCTGCACGAACGCAGTAAGGCCACCGGCCCGGCGTGGGTTGTCCAGGTGGTCGAGGGATACGATCAGGCTCATGGGGAACAGGCCGCCGATACCCAGCCCCAGCAGGCAGGCCCAGAGCAGGCTGAAGCGTTCCGGACTGAGGATCAGGCCACAGAAGCCGCCGATGATCAGGGCCAGCAGGACGCTCAGGACCAGGCGTTTATCCCGGCTGCGGTTGGCAATCGCCGGGGTGACCAGGCCGGATAACACTTCCATTGCCGTGAGGAACCCCAGCAGCAGGCCAGCGTGCTGTTCGCTCCAGCCCTTTTCCACGTAGTACGGTGCCAGCCAGGCCAGCACGCAGGTGTAGGAAGCGGTGCCCAGGCCAAAGAAAATCGCCAGGAGCCAGGCCCGGGCGTTGCTGGAGAACGCTTCGTGATGCCGGGGCGCTGTTTCGGACAAGGGCGTGATGTTCGATCGCTGGGCGTACCAGCAGCCCAAGGCGACCAGCGCCAACAATGCCCAGATCGCCAGGCCGACGCGCCAACTGCCCGTTTGCGTCAGGACAAAGGGTGAAAACGACGCGGCAATCGCCGCCCCGCCCATGATGGCGGTGACGTACAAGCCCATGAACAGAGAGACGTTGTCGGCGAAGCGTGACTTGATCAGTGCCGGCATCACTGCCTGGATCAACGCGATCCCAAGCCCGGCCACGATCGCACTGGCGATCAACCCGGCGGCGCTGTCCAGATACAAGCGCGAGGCCGTGGCGATGCCAATAATCAACAACGACAGCACGATGGTGCGGTGTTCACCAATGCGCAGGGCGATGCGCATGCCCAGGAACATCGCCAGGCCCATCGCCATGACGGGCAACATGGTCAGCAGCGAGGCGGTACTGAAACTCAAGGGAACCTCGCCGCGAATGGCCGATAACAACGGCCCGACCGCTGCCATCGAAGGCCTCAGGTTCAGCGCTACCAAAACGATGCTGACCATCAGCCAGATGGCGTGGGTGGTTGAGGTTCGAATGCTTTCCATAACAGGGCCTTGGCTGGATAAAGCCCCATTTAGGCCAGGGCACCTTGCGATGGGCAAACTGAAAACTGGTGAGGCTTATTTAATAATTAAATGCTGCTCGCTTTTGTGGCGAGGGGGCAAGTTCTCTCGCCACGGATTCAGTGGGGCGCTAGTCGGTTATTCCATCTCCGGGCTCAGCGTCCCCAGCCACGCCACCAATCCCAGAATGATCACCGCCACAGCGAACTCAAGGACCATGCTGCGCCGTAGGGCATTCACCGCGATTTTGTGCTCGCCGCTCTGTCGAGCCTGCTCCAGCAGTGGGCTCAGGTGAAAGCGGTTCAACGCGGCGAACACCAGCATGGCGGCGAACAAGATGAGCTTGAGCGCCAGCAACTGACCGTAGGTGCTGTCCAGCAGCCCTTCGACGCTTGGGCCGGCGATGAACAGATAATTCACCACTCCCGTCACGCTGATGACCGCCACGATCACCGCCCCGGCGGTTTCAAACCCGGTCAACGTCCGGGCCAGTACCGCCAGCTGCGGTTTGGCCTGGCGAAGCAGCAGGGCAAACGCGGCCAAGGCCCCGACCCAGCCTCCCGCCGCCCACAAGTGCAGGAAGTCGGTGATGAAGTGCCAGTTGCGGCGTGTGCCTTCGTCCATTGCGCCGTGCCCCGCCCAGGCCAGCGTCGCCAAGGCCACGGCCCCACCGAGCATGACCAGGCCCAGGCTGGCAGTCGGCCAACGTTTATTGAGCGTCACGGCGACCCCGGCCAGCAGCAGCGCCGCTATCCGCAGTGTCCAACTCGAGCCGAAGTCGGTCTCCAACACCATCATTTCAATGTGCGGCCACAGTTCGGCCCAGTCTGAAACTCCGCTCATGGCCCAGGCCATGCACGCCATGGCGGCGAAGGAGAGCAGCACGCCCAACATCGCCGTGGTCACTAGCAGTGGTGTGAACGGCAACTGCGTGCCCGACACCCGCTCCTGGCCTCGCAGGCTATAGAGCCCGAACGCGGCCAGGCCGAACAGCAACATCAGATCCAAATACAGGGCAAAACGCAGGGCGATGTTGATCGAGTCGCTCATCAACTCACTTCACTTTGAACGTGACGTTACCGGTGATCGGGTGAGTGTCGGACGACACCGCGCGCCACTGGACCTGATAGGTGCCGGCGGTGAGAGGGCCATTTGGGACAATGACCATGGTTTTCGGGTCATCGCTGCCGGAGACCTTGGCTGGCATGGGCATGGGCGAATGCGCCGCCATGCCGGGCATCTCGGTCATCATTAGCTTGGCTCCGGAAAACTGGGTCATCAGGTTTTCGGAAAAGTGCAGCTCGATCCTTGGCGGTGCCGCACCTTCGGCGCCCTCGGCGGGGGTAGAGGACAGCAGTTTCGGGTGCGCCTGGGCCAGGCCACTGACCAACAGGCCGGTGGACAAGGCGACAGCAACAACAGCAGTTTTGATGAGTGACATGCAAGGACTCCTACAGCTCGGTTTTTTAGTTTTTTTGTGAAACAGGTCAATGGCTCAGAACCACATGCGCACGCCCAACACCAGACGGGCTTCGCTGTGGTCTTCGCCCTCTTCGCGAGCGTAGTCGGCGGTGTTCCCATAGACCCGATTCCAGGTAATACCCATGTAGGGCGCGAACTCGCGGCGTATTTCATAACGCAGCCGTACGCCGAGTTCGGTGTCCGACAGCCCTGAGCCGACACCGCGGGCGGGGTCGTTCTTGCCATAGAAGTTGACCTCGGCGGTGGGCTGCAGGATCAACCGATTGGTCAGCAAGATGTCGTAGTCACCTTCCAGTCGCGCCGCGCTCTGGCCACCTTCGCCGATGAACGCGGTGGCTTGGGCTTCGAAGTTGTACAACGCCATGCCTTGCACGCCGAAGGCGGCCCAGGTTTGCGCATCGCCCGGCTTGAAGTCCTGGCGTACGCCGGCCACCACGTCCCACCAAGGACTGATGGCGTGGCCCCACAGGGCCTGAAGTTCCGCCTCTTCGGTCTTGCCGTTGAGGCGTTCACCTTCGGAGCGCAGCCACAAACGGTCGATGTCGCCACCGATCCAGCCGGAGGCATCCCAGCTCAGGGCGCTGCCGTCATCGGCGTCTTGCCACTCCAGTTGGTCAATGAGGAAAAACGAATTGATTGAACTGTCATGCACCGCGTGTCCGCCGTGATCCTCGTAGACGGCGGCGCGATCGGCGGCTGTCAGTTCCGGGATCGGCGTGCGGCTGGTGGTCGGCGCTGATTGCATGGGTTCCATGCCCTGCATCGAGTCCATGCCTTGCATCGAATCCATACCTTGCATCTGGCTATGGTCCATCCCGTGCATCTGGCTGTGATCCATGCCTTGCATGTCGTTGCCCGCCGCCCAGGCCGAGGTGGCGCCGAGGGTCAGGCTGGCCATGAGTGCCAGGGGGTATTGAAAAACAGTGGTCATGCTCGGCTCCTCATTCCTGCACCCGAACTTCACGGAACATCCCCATCTCCATGTGGTACAGCAGGTGGCAGTGATACGCCCAACGCCCGAGGGCATCGGCGGTGACGCGGTAGCTGCGCCTGGCGCCCGGTGGTACGTCGAGGGTGTGCTTGCGCACCATGAACTGGCCGTTCTCGTCCTCCAGATCGCTCCACATGCCGTGCAGGTGGATGGGGTGGGTCATCATGGTGTCGTTGATCAGCACGATGCGCAGTCGCTCGCCGTACTTGAGCAGCAGCGGCGCGGCGTCGGAAAATTTCACGCCGTTGAATGACCAGGCGAATTTTTCCATGTGCCCGGTCAGGTGCAGCTCGATCGTACGGCCCGGTTCGCGGCCGTCGGGGTCGGGGAAGGTGCTGCGCAGGTCTGAGTAGGTCAGCACTTTGCGGCCGTTGTCGCGCAGCCCCATGCCCGGGTCGTCGAGCTTGGGCTTGACGCTCATGGCCTGCATGTCTACCAGAGGGTTGTCTTTCTCGGTGTCGGGGTGCGACAGCATGCCGTCCGTGCCTTGCATGGCACCGTGATCCATACCGGACATGTCGCCCATGCCCTGCATCTGGCTATGATCCATGCCCTGCATCTGGCTGTGGTCCATCCCGGCCATGCCCTGCATCGAGCCGTGGTCCATGCCACCCATGCCCATGTCGTCCATGGTCACCAATGGCCGCGGGTCCAGGGGCGGCACCGGTGCCGACAACCCGGCCCTGGCCGCGAGGGTGCCGCGGGCATAGCCGGTGCGGTCCATGGACTGGGCGAACAGGGTGTAGGCCTCTTGGGTCGGTTCGACGATGACGTCATAGGTTTCGGCCACGGCGATCCGAAACTCATCGACACTCACCGGTTTGACGTATTGGCCGTCGGACGCCACCACCGTCATCTTCAAGCCGGGAATGCGCACGTCGAAATAGCTCATGGCCGAGCCGTTGATAAAGCGCAGGCGAAGACGTTCGTCAGGCTTGAACAGGCCGGTCCAGTTCATGTCCGGCGCCTGGCCGTTCATGAGGTAGGTGTAGGTGGCACCGCTGACGTCGGCCAGGTCCGTGGGGTTCATCTTCATCTCGGCCCACATCTTGCGATCGGCCACAGTGCTGGCCCAGCCGTTCTTGCCCACATCGTCAATGAAGTCGCCGACGGTGCGTTTGTTGTAGTTGTAGTAGTCCGACTGTTTCTTGAGCTTGCGAAGGATGTTGCCGGGGTCTTCATCGGTCCAGTCGGTGAGCATCACCACATAGTCCCGTTCGTACTGGAAGGGTTCCGGTTCCCTGGCGTCGATCACCAGCGGGCCGTAGACCCCGGATTGCTCCTGGAAGCCTGAATGGCTGTGGTACCAGTAGGTGCCGTTTTGCCGGACCTTGAACTGATACACATACATGCCGTCGGGTTCGATGCCCTTGAAACTCAACCCCGGAACGCCGTCCATGTTGGCTGGCAGCAGGATGCCGTGCCAGTGGATGGAGGTTGTATCCTTCAAGCGATTGCGCACCCGCAGGGTGACGGTGTCGCCTTCACGCCAGCGCAGCAGCGGGCCGGGAATGCCGCCGTTGATGGTCTGGGCGGTACGTGGGGTGCCGGTGAAGTTGACCGGGCTTTCGCCAATGAACAGATCGAACTCGGTGCCGCTCAGGACGTTGGGCTGGCCCGGGCCGGTGACCGCCCAGACAGGCGCGCGCCACAAGCCCAGGCCGCCGAGGATGCCGCCGGCAGTCAGACCCTTTACGAAGGTGCGCCGGGAAGTTTTGGTTTGCATACGATGGAGGTCCGTCAGTCGATTCGCCACGTGCCCGGAGCAATCTCCTTGGCAGGTTTGAACGAAAAGATGACACAGGCGAGTGGGGCAAGTGATTACATTTCAGTCAGCTTGAGGGGAACGCAAGTTGGCGGTCGATTTGAGCCGGCCATGTTTGGGGCTGCTTCGCAGCCCAGCGGGAGTAAGCTCCCTCGCCACGGTGGATCGCGTTCGGGGCTGAGGTCGGGCACAGGTCAGAATGATCTTTTGCATCGCCGGGATATTCTGTAGCCTTGCCGGCTTCACGCTGTCCCGTGCCTGATTGATACCCACTTTCCCGGCGGTACCCGAGTGGTCCGGAGCCGGGTGTATACTCGACTTTCGCGCTAAACGCGCTTGCAGGTCTTGCGAACATGACGCAAATTTCTGAACGCCTTCTGGTCCAGGCCCACCTTGACGCCAAGCAGCCCAAGCCGCTGTCCGCCGAACAGGAAGCCTGGTACCGCGCCGCCATCGCCGCCGAGCTCAAGGCTCAGGACGCGGTACTGGTCGCGCATTTCTACTGTGATCCGATCATCCAGGCCCTGGCCGAGGAAACCGGCGGCTGCGTGTCCGACTCCCTGGAGATGGCCCGCTTTGGCAATGCCCACCCGGCCAAGACCGTGGTCGTTGCCGGGGTCAAGTTCATGGGCGAGACCGCCAAGATCCTCAACCCGGAAAAACGCGTGTTGATGCCGACCCTGGAAGCCACCTGCTCCCTGGACCTGGGTTGCCCGGTGGACGAGTTCTCGGCGTTCTGCGACCAGCACCCGGAGCGCACGGTGGTGGTGTATGCCAACACCTCGGCGGCGGTCAAGGCCCGAGCTGACTGGGTGGTGACATCCAGCTGCGCGCTGGAGATCGTCGAGAGTCTGATGGACAACGGCGAGACGATCATCTGGGGCCCGGACAAGCACCTGGGGACCTACATCCAGCGCAAGACCGGAGCCGACATGCTGCTCTGGGACGGTGCCTGCATCGTCCACGAGGAGTTCAAGTCCAAGCAGTTGGAGGACATGAAGGCGCTGTATCCGGACGCTGCGATCCTGGTGCACCCGGAGTCGCCGACGTCGGTGATCGAGCTGGCGGACGCAGTGGGTTCCACCAGTCAGTTGATCGCTGCGGCCCAGAGCCTGCCGAACAAGACGCTGATCGTCGCCACCGACCGCGGCATCTTCTACAAGATGCAGCAGCTGTGCCCGGACAAGGTCTTCATCGAGGCCCCAACCGCCGGTAACGGCGCGGCGTGCCGCAGTTGCGCGCATTGCCCGTGGATGGCGATGAACACTCTGGAGCGCACGCTCAAGAGCTTGCAGGAAGGTGCCAACGAGATCTTCGTCGACCCGGCCCTGATTCCCCAGGCCATTCGCCCGCTCAAGCGCATGCTGGACTTTACCCAGGCCGCACGGATGAAATTGGCGGGGAACGCCTGAGCGGAGCTGTCTCCTATGGCGAGGGGGGTTATCTGTGGCGAGGGGATTTATCTGTGGCGAGGGGATTTATCCCCGTTGGGGCGCGAAGCGCCCCTAAAGCCAGCCGATTCGGTACGCCAGGACAATCGAGTTGACTGTTTGGGGCTGCTTCGCAGCCCAGCGGGGATAAATCCCCTCGCCACAATGGGGCTCCCCTGACAAAGCGCCGCTGTTACCGGGTCTTCTTCGGAATCCGCACCAGTTGCGTGTCCGAGTAGATGTCATGCCAGCTGCGCTTGCGCTTGTCGAACAGCGCCCAGATGAAGCCCAGCCCCAGCGGCAGCCATGACGCAATCGACACCACGAAGCGCAACAGTGCCTGCCACAGGCTGATGGCCGTGCCATCGGCGTTCTGCACGCGAATGCACCATACCTGCATGCCCAGGGTCTGGCCGTTGTGGGTCCAGAACTTGGCGAAGAAACCGAACAATACGAACAGCAGCACGGTGGATAGCAACGGGTCACCGTCCAGCGTGCCGGCTTCGGTCAGGGCGCGCATCTTCTCTTCGCCGATGATTCCCATCTGGATCATCTTGTAGGCGCCACTGGTGACGATCAACAGCGCCGTGCACAGCAGGAAGTCATAGAACATCGCCGCCAGGCGACGGCCCAGGCCGACGGGAGGGAAGTCGCCCTGGGGATTGAGCAGGTGCTTGGGCATGGTGGCCTCGGAAAAAAAGAAGGCATTCTACGGAATTGCGCCCATAAAAAAGCCCCTGATATCAATCAGGGGCTTTTTCATTTCAGAAAATTAGCTTTCTGCTTGTACTTCGTCAGCCTGCATGCCTTTCTGGCCTTGCACCGCAACGAAAGTGACCTTCTGGCCTTCTTTCAGGGTCTTGAAGCCGTTGCCCTGGATCGCGCGAAAGTGCACGAACAGATCCGGACCGCTTTCAGGGGTGATAAAACCAAAACCCTTTTCGTCGTTGAACCACTTGACGGTACCGCTCTGACGATTCGACATTTTCTTATTTCCTTGACGCTAAAATTGATGACAGCCTCTTTCACATGAAAGAGTACTGGGGCTGGGTTGCAGGAAAGTAAGAGACGTCGAGCGGGATGTAGCGAACTTCATAAGCTACTGCCCAGGTCACGATTCCAAGCGACCCATGCAAACACAGTGGCCAAACTCTACGCCAACCACCAACAAAAAAACAACCCCCCCTGAGGGGCCCGTATTTGCTCACGTTGCTGGCATTTAAGCGCTTCGCTGGCGTGGGCTTATTCGAAAGGCGAGTTGGGTACTTCTTGACTGTTATAAGCAAGATGCCCGCGACAATTAGATGCACCTTTTTATGGCGGTTGCGTTACACATTAGTGCACGTATAACGCAATCGCGTTACTTATAGAAACAGTCAATCATCCGCGATAGTAGCGTTGTGCAACAAATGGCATTTTGCTTACAAGCAAAGGCACCTTTTTCCCACGAACGATGGCCCAGACAGGCGTCTCCAGCGCGACATAGGCACTGTCCAGGTAACCCATGGCCAACGGGCCGCCCAAGGTCGGGCCGAAACCGCCGCTGCATACGGTTCCGATCGTCTCGCCCGCCTCGTTGACGATCTCAGCGCCTTCGCGCACCGGTGTGCGTTCCTGGGGCAGCAGGCCCACGCGTTTACGCTTCACTGTGCCCTGTTGTTGGGCAAACACGGTCTCAGCGCCGGGGAAGCCACCGGCACGGGCGCCATCGGCACGTCGAACCTTGGAAATGGCCCACAGCAGGCTCGCCTCGATCGGGGTGGTCTCGGTGTTCATGTCATGGCCGTAAAGGCACAGGCCGGCTTCCAGGCGCAGGGAGTCACGGGCGCCGAGGCCGATGGCGGCGACTTCCGGCTCGGCCAGCAGGGCGCGGGCCAGGGTTTCCACGTCGGCGGCGGGTACGGAGATCTCGAAGCCGTCTTCACCGGTGTAGCCGGAACGGCTGACGAAGCACTCCACGCCCAGCAGCGTGACACGCTGAAATTGCATGAAGGTCATCTTCGCCACGTCTGGCGCCAGGCGTGCGAGCACGGTGACGGCGGCGGGGCCTTGCAGGGCGAGCAAGGCGCGCGCTTCGAACAAAGGCTCGATGGTGCATTGGTTGCCGATATGATTGCGCAGGTGGGCCAGGTCCTGGTCCTTGCAGGCCGCGTTGACCACCAGGAACAGTTCGTCGTTGCCCAGGTTGGCCACCATCAGGTCGTCGAGGATCCCACCTTGCTCGTTGGTGAACATGGCGTAGCGCTGCATGCCCACCGGCAGGTCGATGATGTCCACCGGCACCAGGGTCTCCAGGGCCTTGGCGGCACCCGCGCCGCTCAGGCGGATCTGGCCCATGTGGGACACGTCGAACAACCCGGCCTGGTCGCGGGTGTGCTGGTGTTCTTTCATCACGCCCAACGGGTACTGGACCGGCATGTCGTAGCCGGCGAACGGCACCATACGGGCGCCGAGTTCGAGGTGCAGCGCGTGCAGCGGGGTCTTGCGCAGTGGTTCGGTGGACATATCAGCTCCTGGAAGAGGTAGAGGGCAGGGAAGCACGCGTCAGCATTCGATGATGTTGACCGCCAGACCGCCGCGGGCGGTCTCCTTGTATTTGCTTTTCATGTCGGCGCCGGTCTGGCGCATGGTGCGGATGACCTTGTCGAGGGAGACGAAGTGGTGCCCGTCGCCGCGCATCGCCATGCGCACCGCGTTGATGGCTTTCACCGAGCCCATGGCGTTGCGCTCGATGCACGGCACCTGCACCAGGCCACCGATGGGGTCGCAGGTCAGGCCGAGGTTGTGTTCCATGCCGATTTCGGCGGCGTTTTCCACCTGCTGCACGGTGCCGCCCAGCACTTCGCAGAGCGCCCCGGCGGCCATGGAGCAGGCGACGCCGACTTCACCCTGGCAACCGACTTCGGCCCCGGAGATGGATGCGTTTTCCTTGTACAGGATGCCGATGGCGGCGGCGGTCAGCAGGAATCGCACCACGCCGTCTTCGTTGGCACCCGGAATGAAGCGCATGTAGTAATGCAGCACGGCCGGGATGATCCCCGCCGCACCGTTGGTGGGTGCAGTGACCACGCGTCCGCCGTAGGCGTTTTCTTCGTTGACCGCCAGGGCGTACAGGTTGACCCAGTCCAGCACCGACAGTGGGTCGCGCAGGGACGCTTCCGGGTTCTTGCACAGTTGACGGTGCAACGCCGCTGCCCGCCGCTTGACCTTCAACCCGCCGGGCAGGATCCCTTCGTTGCGACAACCGGCCGCCACGCAATCCTGCATCACTTGCCAGATCTTCAGCAGGCCGGCGCGGGTTTCGGCTTCGGGGCGCCAGGCACTTTCGTTGGTCAACATGACCTGGCTGATGGACAGGCCATAGGTGCTGCAATGGCCCAGCAGGTCCTTGGCACTCTTGAACGGGAAGGTCAGGGGCGTGGCGTCCTCGACGATCCGGTCGGCGCCAGCGGCGCCTTCATCCACGACAAAACCGCCGCCGATCGAATAGTACTCGCGGCTGCGCACTTGCAACCCGGCGGCGTCGAACGCGCGGAAGATCATGCCGTTGGGGTGGAAGGCCAGCGGCTTGCGAATCATCGCCAGGTGCAGCTTTTCATTGAATTCGATGGGGTGTTGGCCGAGCAGATTCAGGCGTCCGTTGCTGCGGATGTCCTGCAGGCGGGCGGTGACGGTCTCGGTGTCCACGGTGTCCGGGTGCTCACCTTCCAGGCCCAGCAGCACGGCCTTGTCGCTGCCGTGGCCCTTGCCGGTGGCGCCGAGGGAACCATAGAGCTCGACCTTGACGCTGGTGATGCTTTCAAGCAAATCATCACGGCGCAGCCCCTCGACAAAACGGGCAGCGGCACGCATGGGGCCGACCGTATGGGAGCTCGAAGGGCCGATACCGATCTTGAACAGGTCGAACACGCTTAACGACATAGGGGGCTCCTGGGGGAGCAGCTACGAGCTTCAAGCTACAGGCTGCAAGTTAAAAGCCGAGTGGCTCTTACTTGCAGCTTGCGGCTTGTCACTTGTCGCTGCTTCTTAAGCGTAGCTTTCGATCGACGGGCAAGCGCACACCAGGTTGCGGTCGCCGAACACGTTGTCGACCCGGCCCACGGGCGGCCAGTATTTGCCTTCGATCAACGAGGCCACCGGGTACACCGCTTGCTCGCGGCTGTAGGGGTGGGTCCACTCGCCGACGAGCTCCGCCGCGGTGTGCGGGGCGTTCTTCAGCGGGTTGTCGTCCTTGTCCAGGCTGCCATTTTCCACGGCGCGGATTTCTTCGCGGATGCAGATCATGGCGTCGCAGAAGCGGTCCAGCTCTTCCTTGGATTCGCTTTCGGTCGGTTCGATCATCAGCGTGCCGGCCACCGGGAACGACATGGTCGGGGCGTGGAAGCCGAAGTCGATCAGGCGCTTGGCCACGTCATCGACGCTGATGCCGCTGCTGTCCTTGAGCGGGCGCAGGTCGAGGATGCATTCGTGGGCCACCAGGCCGTTGCTGCCGGTGTAGAGCACCGGGTAGTGCTCTTCCAGGCGGCGGGCAATGTAGTTGGCGTTGAGGATCGCCAGCTGCGAAGCGCGCTTGAGGCCGGCGCCACCCATCATGCGAATGTACATCCAGGTGATCGGCAGGATGCTCGCGCTGCCGAACGGCGCCGCGCACACCGCGCCTTCCTTGCGATCCATGTTCGCGTGGCCCGGCAGGAACGGCGCCAGGTGCGACTTGACGCCGATCGGGCCGACACCTGGGCCGCCACCGCCGTGAGGAATACAGAAGGTCTTGTGCAGGTTGAGGTGCGACACGTCGCCACCGAACTTGCCCGGTGCACAAAGGCCGACCATGGCGTTCATGTTGGCGCCGTCGATGTACACCTGGCCGCCGTTGTCATGGATGATGCCGCAGATTTCGCGGATGCCTTCCTCGAACACGCCGTGGGTGGACGGGTACGTGATCATCAGCGCGGCCAGGTGTTCGCGGTGTTCGATAGCCTTGGCGCGCAGGTCTTCGATGTCGACGTTGCCACGGGCATCGCACGCGGTGACCACCACGCGCATGCCTGCCATGTTGGCGGTGGCCGGGTTGGTGCCGTGAGCCGAGGACGGGATCAGGCAGATGTCGCGGCGCTCTTCGCCACGGCTCTGGTGATAGGCACGGATCGCCAGCAGGCCGGCGTACTCGCCCTGGGAGCCGGCGTTGGGTTGCAACGACACGGCGTCGTAGCCGGTGGCGGCGCACAGCATGGCTTCCAGTTCGTCGGTCAGTTGCTGGTAGCCGGCGCTCTGTTCGGCTGGGGCGAACGGGTGCAGGGCGCCGAATTCGGCCCAGGTCACCGGGATCATCTCGCTGGCGGCGTTGAGTTTCATGGTGCAGGAACCCAGCGGGATCATGGTGCGATCCAGGGCCAGGTCCTTGTCGGCGAGCTTGCGCAGGTAGCGCATCAGCTCGGTTTCGGAGTGGTAGCGGTTGAATACCGGGTGGCTGAGGATCGCCGATTGGCGCGTCAGCTCGTCCGGGATGCGGCTTTGCACCGAGGCGGCCAGGGCGGCGAAGTCCGGCAGGGCCTTGCCGTCGGCCAACAGGTTCCACAGTGCTTCGACATCCGCCTGGCTGGTGGTTTCGTCCAGGGACAGGCCCAGGCGCTGCGCGTCGACCACGCGCAGGTTGATGCGCTGGGCGCGGGCCTTGTCGTGCAGGACAGCGGTGTGCGCGCCGGTGCGCAAGGTCAGGGTGTCGAAGAAGCTCTCTTGCTCGACGCTCAGCCCTAGCGCGCCCAGGCCTTTGGCGAGGATTGCGGTCAGGTGGTGGATGCGATTGGCAATTTGCACCAGGCCCTTGGGACCGTGGTACACGGCGTACATGCTGGCGATGTTGGCCAGCAGCACCTGGGCGGTACAGATGTTGCTCGTGGCTTTCTCGCGGCGGATGTGTTGTTCGCGGGTCTGCATCGCCAGGCGCAGGGCCGGCTTGCCGAAACGGTCCACGGAAACGCCGACCAGACGGCCCGGCATGTCGCGCTTGAAAGCGTCCTTGGTGGAGAAATAGGCCGCGTGTGGGCCACCGAAGCCCAGGGGCACGCCAAAGCGCTGGGCGCTGCCGATGGCGACGTCGGCGCCGAATTCACCCGGCGGGGTCAGCAGCGTCAGGGCCAGCAGGTCGGCCGCGACGGCGACCAGGGCGTTGCTGGCGTGGAAACGCTCGGTCAGGGCGCGGTAGTCGAACACGTCACCGTTGCTGGCCGGGTATTGCAACAGCGCACCGAAGAATTGGCTGGTGTCGCTCAGTTCGCGTTCGTCGCCGACCACCACGTCGATGCCCAGGGGCTCGGCACGGGTGCGCAACACGTCGAGGGTTTGCGGGTGGCTGTGTACGGAGGCGAAGAAGGCGTTGCTGCCCTTGTTTTTGCTCAGGCGCTTGCAGAAGGTCATCGCTTCGGCGGCGGCAGTGGCTTCGTCCAACAGGGAAGCGTTGGCGATCGGCAGGCCGGTGAGGTCGCTGATCAGGGTCTGGAAGTTCAGCAGTGCTTCGAGGCGGCCCTGGGAGATTTCTGGCTGGTACGGGGTGTAGGCGGTGTACCAGGCCGGGTTTTCCAGCAGGTTGCGCAGGATCGGCGCCGGCGTGTGGCAGTTGTAGTAGCCCTGGCCGATGTAGGTCTTGAACAGTTGGTTCTTGCTGGCGATGGCCTTGATCGACGCCAGTGCGTCGGCTTCGCTCTGGCCGTCCCCCATGTCCAGCACGCTGGTGCCCTTGATGCTTTCAGGGATCACGCTGGCGCTCAGGGCTTGCAGGGAGTCGTAGCCCAGGCGCTCTAGCATGGCTTGCTCGTCGCTGGCCCGTGGGCCGATGTGACGGGCGATGAATTCGTTGGCGGTGCCCAGATTAACGGTCATGTGGCGCTCCTCAGGCTTGGGCGTTGGCTTTGATCAGGCGGTCGTAGGCATCCTGATCCAACAGTTGGCCAACTTCAGCGGGATTGGCCGGCGTGAAGCGGAAAAACCAGCCTTCGCCCAGCGGATCTTCGTTGACCAGTTCCGGATTGCTTTCCAGGGCCGGGTTGACTTCCAGCACGTCACCGTCCAATGGCATGTAGACACCGCTGGCGGCCTTCACCGATTCCACGGTCGAGGCTTCAGCCCCCTTGGCGTAGGTTTGCAGTTCCGGTAACTGAACATAGACCACATCGCCCAAGGCGTTCTGGGCAAACGCGGTGATGCCGACTGTAACGCTGCCGTCGGCTTCGGTGCGCAGCCATTCGTGATCTTCAGTGAAACGCAACTCGCTCATGGAAACTCCTGGGGCCAGATTCGTCTGGTGGACGCGAAGAAAGGCGCGGGACTTGGCCCGGCCGAATGGCTATACCCATAGCAAGAATGCGGCCAATGTTTAAAAGGGCTTATGGATCAATGAGTTGAGGAGAATTGAAGCGGCGTTGAGCGGTGACGCTGTAGCGAAATCGCTACAGCTGCATGCCTGGATAAAATCATTGCCGGATCAAAGCCTTATCCAGCGCAGCTTACCGCTTGATGTAGCGATATCGTTCCACTGTAGCGCTTTCAGTACAGGTAGAGGTCGCTTTTGGCGCGATTTCGACCACGACTCAGAACCCTGTGGGAGCGGGCTTGTTCGCGAAGACGGTGTGCCAGCCAGGTTGACGTCGACTGACACACCGCTTTCGCGGGCAAGCCCGCTTGTGTCTGAGTAAGGGAATAAACTCTGGGGTGAGAGGGGTAGATGGCAAGCTGTGAGTCCGCGGTGCTTGAAGCACGAGTGGGAGCAAAGCTGCCATCTACCTTTCTACTCTGCCCCATAAGCCCGAACAGTTGGACGAGCGACACTCGAATCACAAGCGTGGGCAAAGCCAGAGCACTCTCATTTCTGAGTGTAAGAGGGTTTTGCCATGATTTCCTGGGTCGGTATCGATATATCCAAATCAAATCTCGTCGTTTGGGTTCGACCACAGAACCAAGGCTACGAGGTCCCCAATACGCCTGAGGGTTTTGCACAACTGGTCGAACAGCTAAGCCCGTACACGATTGGCCGGGTGTTACTGGAAGCCACGGGCGGCTATGAACGAAAGGTTATGGCAGCACTGCAGGAGGCAGGTTTCAATGTGCTCAGGATCAACCCTCGTCGGGCTAGAGCCTTCGCCGTAGCAATGGGCAAGAATGCCAAGACCGACCCCATCGATGCGGCTGTTCTTGCCGATTTTGCCGAAGCTCTGCATGCGTCTCACGAAAAGCCCATTTCACCTGAGCGTGAAGCACTGCGGGAGCTGATTCAGCTGCGCGAACACTTCGTCCAGCAACGAGATGACAACAAGCGCCGGCTACAGCAGGCTCAGCTTCCGGCGGTTATCGAGGTGATCAAAGATCATATTCGCTACCTGCAAATCCAAATCAAGCAGTTTGGCAAAGCCATTAATCAAAGCATGCGTAAGCTGGATGCGGAGAAAGCCGACCGACTCACATCAGTTAAAGGGATCGGCACTGTGGCGACTGCTAGTTTGTTGGTTTACCTGCCTGAGCTCGGTGAGCTTGATCGCAGAGAGATCGCGTCCCTGGCGGGAATCGCCCCCTACAACGACGACAGTGGCAATCACAGCGGCAAACGTCAGATTTACGGAGGAAGAGCGCGGGTCAGACGTGCGCTTTATATGTCGTGCTGGGTTGTCATCCGCTATCACGCCGACTTCAAGGCCCGGTACGAAGCACTTCGAGGGCGAGGCAAGAGCGCGAAAGTCGCGCTCATCGCCTGCATGCGAATATTGCTAATCAGACTGAATGCCATGCTTCGAGACGGCACTGAATGGCGGTGACGGGTGGTAGAGGTAAGACAGTTGCTCCCACAGGGACCGAGTCAAGCTAGGGCTTGTTGGAAATCCCGTACTTGCGCAACCGGTGGGCGATCGCGGTGTGGGAGGTTTGCAAGCGGCTGGCGAGCTGGCGGGTCGAAGGGTAGTTGACGTAGAGGCTTTCGAGCAGGTGTTTCTCGAAGGCTTCCATGGCTTGTTCCAGGCTCTCGACCTCCACGTCGCCCTGGCGCGCGACAGAGGTGCCGGCGATGTCCAGGTCGCCAATGTCCACCAGGCTGCTTTCGCAGATGGCGGCGGCGCGGAAGATCACGTTCTGCAATTGCCGCACGTTGCCCGGCCAGCGATTGCCCAGCAGCGCCGGGTACGTGCCGGGGGCGAGGCGGCAGACCGGGCGTTGGATCTGGGCACAGGCCTGCTGCATGAAGTAACGGGCCAGCAGCAGGATGTCCTGGCCGCGCTCTCGCAGCGGCGGGACTTCGACGTTGAGCACGTTGAGGCGATAGAACAGGTCCTCGCGGAACGAGCCTTCACTGACCATTTTTTCCAGGTTGCGGTGAGTGGCGCTGAGGATCCGCACGTTGACCTTGATCTCGCGATCGCCCCCCACCCGGCGAAAGCTGCCATCGTTGAGGAACCGCAGCAACTTGGCTTGCAGGTACGGTGACATCTCGCCGATTTCGTCGAGAAACACCGTGCCCTGGTTCGCCAGTTCCATCAGCCCCGGCTTGCCGCCCCGTTGCGCCCCGGTGAAGGCTCCGGGGGCATAGCCGAACAGTTCGCTCTCGGCCAGGTTCTCCGGCAACGCGGCGCAGTTCAGGGCCAGGAATGGAGCACTGTGACGGGCGCTGATGGCGTGGCAGGCGCGGGCCACCAGTTCCTTGCCGGTTCCGGTTTCGCCCTGGATCAGCAACGGTGCGTCGAGGGCCGCGACCCGTTGGGCCCGGGCCTTGAGGGTGCGGATTGCCGGGGATTCGCCGAGCAATGCGTCGAAACCTTCGGCGTGGTCGTGATGCAGCGCCGACAAGCGTTCGCCGATGCGGTTCGGCGGATAGAGCGTCAGCAGGGCGCCGGCGTCGGTGATAGGGGTGGCGTCCAACAATAGGGTCTGGCCATTGAGGGTGATTTCCCGCAGTGGCAGGCGAAAACCGTTCTCCAGCAACGTGCTGAGCAGCGCCTCGTCGCCGAACAGCCCCGCCACGCTTTCCCCCGCCGGCTCCCGACCGTACAGGGCAATCAGCGCGGGGTTGGCCAGCAGCACATTGCCGGCGCTGTCCAGGGCCAGCACCGGGTCGGTCATGGCCGCCAGCAGGGCATCGAGCTGCAAGTGCCGGCGCTGGCCCGGCAGGATGTCCACCACCGTCACCGCCTGCACGCCCCGCACGCTGAACAAGGCGTCACGCAATTCGTCCAGCACTTGCGGGCTGAGGGTCGGTGCGTCGATGTAGACGTTGGGCGGCACCATCTCCACGGCATCCAGGTTGAGATTGCGTCCACCGAGCAAGGCCAGGACTTCCTGGGTGATGCCGACGCGGTCGATGAAACTGACGTGGATACGCATGGGGCGGCTTAGGGTTCTGGCGTATGGAGGGTGGCAAGTATGCCTTGGGGCGGGCGGTTGGTGGAATCCTGCCGCGGCACTTGAGGCGTACCGGGCCCCTGTGGGAGCGGGCTTGCTCGCGAAAGCGGCGTATCAGTCAACCTATGTTTTGCGGATACGACGCCTTCGCGAGCAAGCCCGCTCCCACAACGTGTTCGGTGAAGCTGACACGGCTTACAACCCCACATCCCACTCCGGCGTCTCGGGAAATTTCTGCACCAGGAAATCCAGCAGGCTGCGCAGTGCCGAGGGCATGTGCTTGCGTGAGGCGTAGACCGCGTACATGTTCATTTGCCGCGGCTCGGCATGGGGCACCAGGCGTACCAGCTCGCCGCGCCTGATGTGGGGGCCGGCCTGATAGCTGGGCAGCATGGCCACGCCGGCGCCTGCCATGGCCGCCTGCAACAGGGTGGTGGCTTCGTTGCTGCTGATATTGCCCTGCACCGGCACCGAGACCTGCTCGCCGTCCTGCTCGAAATGCCAGAGGCTCTTGCCCACGTAGGCGTGGGTCAGGCAGTTGTGCTGGCTCAGGTCCTCGACCCGCTGGGGTGTCGGGTGTTCCTGCAAGTAACCGGGCGAGGCGCAGATCACCGAGCGGCACACCGTAAGGCGGCGGGCGATCAGGTTCGGGTCCAGGTCGTTGCTCATGCGGATCGCCAGGTCGATGCGCTCGTCCACCAGGTTCACGGTGCGATCGAGCATCTGCAGGTCGACGCTCACCCCGGGGTAGCGCTTGACGTACTCGGCCATGGCCTTGGTCAGTTGGGCCTGGCCAAAGGAGGTGCTGGTGCTGATGCGCAGCAGGCCCCGTGGTGCGTCGTCCGGCTTGCTGACAGCCGCTTGCAGGTCGCCGGACAGCTCCAGCATCTGCCGGCAGCGCGGCAGGATTTCCGTGCCGGCGGCTGTCAGGCTCAGCTTGCGGGTGGTGCGGTGCATCAGTCGGGCGCCGACCCAGTCTTCCAGCTCCGCCAGATACCGCGACACCACCGGTCGCGACAGGTCCAGGTGCTCGGCCGCCGCCGACTGGCTGCCCAGGTCCACCACGGTGACGAACACCTGCATTGCTTGAAGACGATCCATGATTTGCCCGTTTTCAGAAACAAACTATGTTGAATCATCGCATTTTTTAGGACGAGTCAGACTACTAAGCTTCGTCTCAATGCCTACGGGCTTTTGGACAACGGAGTACAGCATGACCGGATTCACCCCACTCAAGCGCCTGTTGCTGGCGACCGCATCCCTGGCGTTCGCGGCCCATAGCTGGGCAGCCGACTTGACACTCGATGTCTACAACCCTGGCGCCGCGGCGGTCTTTCCGGTGTCCTCGGTGTTGGTCAGTGGCGAGCACGACGCCATCCTGGTCGACGCCCAGTTCGGTAAATCCCAGGCCGAGCAGGTCGTGGAAAAAATCCGCGCCAGCGGAAAGCGACTGACCACGATTTACATCAGCCACGGCGATCCCGACTACTATTTTGGTTTGCAGACCCTGACGGCCGCTTTCCCCGAGGCCAAGGTGCTGGCCACCCAGCCGACCGTCGAACACATCAAGCACACGATGGACGGCAAGCTGAAATATTGGGGGCCGATCCTGAAGGCTGATGCACCCGACAACGCCATCGTGCCCCAGGTGCTCAAGGGCGACAGCCTGACCCTGGAGGGCAAGCGCTTGCAGGTCATCGGCCTGGATGGCCCGCAACCGGAGCGCAGTTTCGTCTGGATACCATCGATCAAGGCCGTGGTCGGGGGCGTGGTGGTGGCCGAGAACATCCATGTCTGGATGGCCGACACCCAGACGCCGCAGTCCCATCAGGATTGGCTGGCGACCCTGGACAGCATCGAGAAGCTGCAGCCGCGCAGCGTGATCCCCGGCCATTACCTGGGCGAGAGCACCCGCTCCCTGGCGTCGGTCAAGTTCACCGCCGGCTACATCAAGGCTTTCGACGAAGAAACCGCTCGCGCCAAAGACGCCGCCGCCCTGATCGCCGCCATGAAACAACGCTACCCGGACCTGGGCGAAGACAGCTCGCTCGAGCTCAGTGCCAAGGTGGCAAAAGGGGAAATGAAGTGGTGACTGCCTGACGGCCGATGACACCTTTGCCGCAATCAATCAGCTTGTCTGCCTCGCCACAAGGGGTTGCATGCCCGGTATCTATGAGTAATCACTGGAGAACATCATGAGCAAGATCGCAATCATCGGCGCCACCGGTCGTGCTGGCAGCCAACTGTTGGAAGAAGCCTTGCGCCGTGGCCACAGCGTGACAGCCATTGCCCGCAACACGGCAAGCATCGGTGACAGGCCTGGCGTGGTCAGCCAATCCCTGGATGTGTTGGACAGCGAAGCGCTGACCGCCGCCGTTGCCGGTCACGATGCCGTGATCAGTGCCGCGCACTTTGCCACCGTACCGGCCGACAAGATCATCGCGCCGTTGAAAGCGGCGGGGGTCAAGCGCCTGCTGGTGGTGGGTGGGGCCGGCTCGCTGCTGCTGCCGGACAACAGCCGGGTGATCGACAGCGATGGTTTCCCCGAGGAATACCTTGCCGAAGCCACGGCCGGAGCCTTGTTCCTGGACGTGCTGCGCCAGGAGCAGGACCTGGACTGGACGTTCCTTTCGCCTTCGGCGGAGTTCGTCGAGACCGAGCGCACCGGGCACTTTCGCCTTGGCAAGGATCACTTGCTGTTCGACGAGGCAGGCCGCAGTTGGATCAGTTTCGCCGACTACGCCATCGCGATGATCGACGAAGTGCAGACGCCGCAGTTTTCGCGGACGCGGTTCACCGTCGGTTATTGATTCGCCGCTCCCACAAGGGATCTACGGTGAACACACATCCTGTGCTCGCCAACGATCAATGTGTGGGAGCGGGCTTGCCCGCGAAGAGGCCGGGCCTGTCCAACAGATGCGTCGACTGATACACCGCTTTCGCGAGCAAGCTCGCTCCCACAGGGGATCTATGGTGAACACACATCCTGTGCTCGCCAACGATCAATGTGTGGGAGCGGGCTTGCCCGCGAAGAGGCCGGGCCTGTCCAACAGATGCGTCGACTGATCCCCCGGCTTTCGCGAGCAAGCTCGCTCCCACAGGGGAGATAAGGCACGCTTGTGCCCTCAGCCGTGAACCCTTACCCAGACGCTGACCAGCACCGTGGCGGCCATCAGCCACGCCACCGCCGCCACCGCCAGGGATGCTTCCAGGCGCATCCGGTCGACCATGACATACAGGGTCGCCAGGTACACGAAATACGGAATGATCGACCACATGCCAAACACGATGGTGGTCTTCAGGTCGTCCACCGAGCGGCCCTTGCCGACGATGTAGTGGGCGATCAAGGCAAAGGTGGGAAACAGCGGCACCAGCCCGGCGATGTAGTAATTGCGGGTCTTGGCGAGCATCGCCAGGATCACCACCACGGCAGCCCCCAGCGCCGCCTTGAAAATCAGGTCCACAGGTCATTGCCCCGTTGTTAATGGCTCAGGCCATATTTTTTGACTTTGTCGAACAGGGTGGTCTTGGCCATCCCCAGTTCCTGGCTGGCCTGGGTCAGGTTGCCGCCGCTGCGTTGCAGGGCGTCCACCAACAGGTTGCGTTCGAACGCTTCCACCGCTTCGGCGAAGGCCAGGCTCTGGCCGCCGCTACTGGCACCGGTTTTCTTGAAGGCAGGCAGGCCGAGGGCATAGCGCTCGGCGACGTTGCGCAATTCGCGCACGTTGCCCGGCCAATCATGGCTCATCAGGTTCGACAGGGTCTGGTTATCCAGCTGCGGCACCGTGCGGTCGAAACGCAGGGACGATTGCTGGAGGAAATGTTCGAACAGTTGCAGGATGTCTTCGCGCCGCTCGCGCAGGGGCGGCAGTTCCAGCGTCACCACGTTGAGGCGGTAATACAGGTCGCTGCGAAACTGGCCGGCACGGCCCATTTCGTCCAGATCGGACTTGGTCGCGGCAATCACCCGGCAGTCCACCGCCACGCTCTGGTTCGAGCCCAGCCGTTCGAGGGTGCGTTCCTGCAACACCCGCAGCAACTTGATTTGCAGGGGCAGGGGCATGCTTTCCACTTCATCGAGAAACAGCGTACCGCCATCGGCATGCTCGATCTTGCCGATCCGTCGCTTGCCGGCGCCAGTGAAGGCATTGGCTTCATGGCCGAAAATCTCGCTTTCGAACAGGTTCTCCGGCAGGCCCCCGCAGTTGAGCGCGACGAACTGTTTGCCGTGGCGCCGGCTGAAGTCATGCAGGCAGCGGGCGACCAGTTCCTTGCCGGTGCCGGTCTCGCCTTCGATCAGCACGTTGGCCGAGGTGTCGGCGACATTGGCGATCAGTTCGCGCAGGTGCTGCATGGCCGGCGAGCGGCCGATGATACGGCCTTCCAGGGAGTCGCGCTCGGCCAACTGGCGGCGCAGCGATGACACTTCGCGGGCCAGGCTGCGCTGTTCCAGGGCGCGCCGGGCGACGTCCACCAGGCGTTCGGGGGAGAAGGGTTTCTCCATGAAGTCATAGGCGCCTTTCTGCATGGCGCCGACGGCCATGGAAATGTCGCCGTGGCCGGTGATCAACACCACCGGCAAGCGACTGTCCCGAGCCTTGAGACGGGTCAGCAGTTCCAGGCCGTCGATGCCCGGCAGGCGAATGTCGCTGATGACGATGCCGGCAAAATCATCGCCCACCTGTTCCAAGGCTTCTTCGGCGCTGCCCACGCCGATGCACGGGATGTCTTCCAGGCTCAGGGCCTGCTGGCAACCCAGCAGGACGTGGGGGTCGTCTTCGACGATCAGTACGCTCAGGTCGTTGTTCATGGTTGCTCGGCTGGGGGAAGGCTTACCAACGGTAAACTGAGGACGAAGGTGGTGCCACGTTCGACCGGGAATTCGACGCCCAGGTGCCCGCCCGCGGCGGCGGCCAGGCTCGCCGAGAGCGTCAGTCCCAGGCCCAGGCCCTGTTCGCCGGGCTTGGTGGTGAAGAAGGGTTCGAACAAATGCTTGCGGGCTTCGGGGTCGATGCCATGGCCGTTGTCCCGCACCCGCAGGCGGTACTTGCCGTGGCTGCTTTCACCGTCGAGCCATAGTTGTGGCTCGGGCTGCGTCTGCATGGCATCCAGGGCGTTGCCGATCAGGTTCACCAGGATCTGCTCCAGGCGCGTCTGGTCGATTTGCAACTGGACGTCGGCGTAGCCGTTGTGGATCTGGATGTTGCGGTTTTCCAGGCGCCCGCCCAGCAATTGCAGCGCGGCCTCGACGGCCTTGCCCAGGCTCGCCCGGCCCTGATCGTCGCCCCGTCGGGCAAAGGCGCGCAGGCTGGCGGTGATGCGCCCCATGCGGTCGATCAATTCGTTGATGGTCTTGAGGTTGGTGCTGGCGATGTCCAGTTGCCCGCGTTCGAGAAAGCGCACGGTATTGCCAGACAACGTGCGCAAGGCCGCCAGCGGCTGGTTGAGTTCATGGGCGATGCTGGTGGACATCTGGCCGATGGCCGCCAGCTTACCGGCCTGGACCAGTTCGTCCTGGGCCCGGCGCAGGGTCTCTTCGGCCTGTCGACGCTCACGGATCTGGCTCTTGAGCCGTTCGTTGCTGGCGCGCAGGTCGGTGGTGCGTTCGGTAATCCGACGTTCGAGCTGGCTGTTGGCTTCCTGCAAGGCTTCCCGGGCCGCGAGGCGGGTGGCGATGACCTTGCGCCGTTCGTTCCAGGCGATCAGCAGGAACGCCACCAGGGCGAAGGCCACGGCCACCAGGATGCCCTGGTTGATCGCCTGGCGGCGCAGGTCTTCCAGCGGCGTCAATAGGGTGAAGTTCCACGGCGTGTCGCTCAGCGGCCGGGTCTGCGACAAATAGCTGATGGCGCGTTCGTCGGACACCAGTTCGGTGTTGGCCGGGAAGGTCAGTTTCTCCATGCCTTCGGCCAGGCGCTCCCGGGCCAGGGGCACCAGTTCGTTCAGTGGGAACCAGTAGTATTGCAGGCTGCGGGCCAGGCGTTCCTTGGTCTCGTCGCTCAAGGGACGCACGGACTTGAGCCGCCGCGCCGGGTCGCTGGACAAGATGATGATGCCGTTCTCATCGCTGACGAACGCTTCCAGGCGTGCCCGCTGCCAGCGTTCCTCCAGGGCTTCGAGGCGCACCTTGACCACGGCGACGCCGATGATCTTGCCCTGTTCTTCCAGGCCGTGGGCCAGGTAGTAGCCAGGTTCGCCGTTGGTGCTGCCAATGCCATAGAAGCGACCCGGCTGGCCGCGCACGGCGTTCTGGAAATAGGCGCGAAAGGACAGGTCTTCACCCAGGTAACTGTCGACGTCGCGCCAGTTGCTGGTGGCCATGACGCGGCCGGTCGTGTCCATCACGTAGATGGCCCGGCTGCGGCTGCGCCGGTTCAGGCCTTCGAGGTATTCGTTGACGGTCTTGCGGTGCTCGGGTGTCGGGTCGTCGAGCAGCGTCGAGACACTCGATTCAAGCTCCAGCAGGCTCGGCAAGTAGGTGTACTTGCTGATTTCACTCTCCACCGCCCGGGCATGCAGCTCCAGCTGGCGCTCGCCGTTCTCGGCAAGGCCACGCACGCCGTAGTGTTCGCTGATCCAGAAGCCGAGATAGCCCAGGCCGATCATCAACGCGATGATCAGCGGCGGCAGGAACAGGTGGCGGATCAGGCGGGGTTTCACGGCAAGTGATGGCGGCGCGGCGCGATAGAGGGTGGGGTCGCATTTCATCACAGAAGCCTTGGGTCAACCAGTGTGCTGCGGTCGTCCTTCGAACGCGGCTCTGTGGCGAGGGAGCTTGCTCCCGCTCGGCTGCGAAGCAGTCGCAAAACGGTTCGTGCGGTGTGCCAGATGCAATGCAATTACCGGTTTGGGGTCGCTGCGCGACCCAGCGGGAGCAAGCTCCCTCGCCACAAGAGCAAGCGCGTCTAAAAGAAGGCGACGCTTAGTGCTGCAGGATTTTCTCAAGGAAGTGCTGCGCACGTTCGGAGCGGGCGCTGATGTCGCCGAAGAACTCTTCTTTCTTGCAGTCTTCGATGATCTGGCCCTGGTCCATGAAGATCACCCGGTTCGCCACTTTGCGGGCGAAGCCCATTTCATGGGTCACGCACATCATGGTCATGCCTTCGTGGGCCAGTTGCACCATCACGTCGAGCACTTCGTTGACCATTTCCGGGTCGAGGGCCGAGGTGGGTTCGTCGAACAGCATCACCACCGGGTCCATCGCCAGGGCCCGGGCAATCGCCACGCGCTGCTGTTGGCCGCCGGAGAGTTGGCCCGGGTGCTTGTGGGCATGGGCCGACAGGCCGACGCGCTCGAGCAGTTGCAGGCCTTTCTTGGTGGCTTCTTCCTTGCTGCGGCCCAGCACCTTGATCTGCGCGATGGTCAGGTTTTCGGTGATGGTCAGGTGCGGGAACAGCTCGAAGTGCTGGAACACCATGCCCACCCGCGAACGCAGTTTCGGCAGGTTGGTCTTCGGGTCGGCGATGGAGGTGCCGTCGACCACGATGTCGCCTTTCTGGAATGGCTCCAAGGCGTTCACGCACTTGATCAGCGTGGACTTGCCCGAACCCGAAGGGCCGCACACCACCACGACCTCACCCTTGCTGACCTCGGTGCTGCAATTGGTCAGTACCTGGAAGTCCCCATACCACTTGTTGATGTTCTTGATAGAGATCATACGGCGAACCTTTTTTGCAGACGCTTGACCAGCAGCGAGGCGGCAAAGCTGATTGTGAAGTACACGAGACCTGCGACGATCAGGAACTCATTGGAGCGGCCGATGATGTCGCCATTGGCCCGCGAAGCATTGAGGAAGTCCACCAGGCCGACCGTGTAGACCAGCGAGGTGTCCTGAAACAGGATGATGCTCTGCTGCAGCAGCAGCGGGGTCATCTTGCGGAACGCCTGGGGCAGGATGATCAGGCGCATGGTCTGGCCATAGTTCATGCCCAGGGCCTGGGCCGCACCCATCTGGCCCTTGGGGATCGACTGCACGCCGGCGCGCACGATTTCGCAGAAGTACGCCGCCTCGAACATCATGAAGGCCACGACGCAGGAGCCGAAGGCCCCGATCGGCGTGTCTTCGCCGGTGATCCAGCGCAGCACGAACGGCACCGCCAGGTAGAACCAGGTGATGACCAGCAGCAGCGGGATCGAGCGGAAGTAGTTGACGTACGCGCCGGCGATGTTGGAGATCAGTTTGTTGTGGGACAGGCGCATCAACGCCAGGATCGTCCCCAGGATGATCCCGCCGACGACACCCAGGGCCATCAGTTTCAAGGTCATCACCATGCCATTCCACAGGCCGGGAATGGCCGGGACGACACCGCTGAAATCGAATTCCATCATTTACCCCCCACGGAGATCAGGCCGGGCACCGCGACTTTCTTCTCGACCATGCGCATGAGCAGCATCAGGCTCATGTTCAAGGTGAAGTAGATCAGCGTCGCCAGGGTAAAGGCTTCGAACAGGTTGGCGGAGAACTCGGCGGTCTGCTTGGTTTGCGCGAGCAGTTCCATCAGGCCGATCAGCGAGGCCACGGAGGAGTTCTTGAACACGTTGAGAAATTCCGAGGTCAGCGGCGGAATGATGATCCGATACGCCTGGGGCAGCAGCACGTTCCAGTAGATCTGCGGCAGCTTGAAGCCCATGGCGCGGGCAGCGGATTCCTGGCCGCGCGGCAGCGCCTGGATACCGGTGCGCACCTGTTCGCAGACCCGGGCGGCGGTAAACAGCCCCAGGCACACGACGACGCTCAGGTAGGCCGAGGTGGTCGGGTTCAGGTCCTGCTTGTACCACTCCTGCAGGTTTTCGGGCAGCAGGTCGGGCACCAGGAAGTACCAGATGAACAGCTGAACCAGCAGCGGCACGTTGCGGAAAAGCTCTACGTAGCAGGTGGCGATGCCCGACACCAGCCGGTTCGGCACGGTGCGCATCACGCCCAGGATAGAGCCCAGCATCAGGGCGATGATCCAGGCGACGACGGCGATGGCGATGGTCCAGCCCAGGCCGGCGATGTACCAGTCGAGATAAGTCTCGCTGCCCACGCCGGTGGACTTGAAGAACACGCCCCAGTCCCAGTTGTAATTCATTAGGGTCTCCCCTCAGATCGTTCGATGTGCAAATGCCCGCCTGGGGAAGCTCCGTTCCCGTCCTGGCCTGTAAAGGCCAGGCACACGCGATCGGCTCGACAACCACCGCCTCGAGTGTTTCCAGATATGCCAGCAGGGAGTGACCATCCCCTGAAAGGGCGGGACCCCTTCAGGAGATAAGGTTAGTCAGAAAAATCAGGACTTCTTGTCGTCAGCCGCTTTGTCGGTCGGATTGGCGATCAATGCCTTGAGCTCATCGCTCATCGGGAAGTTCAGGTTCAGGTTTTTCGGTGGGATGGGCTGGGTGAACCACTTGTCGTAGATCTTGTTGATCTCGCCCGAGGCATAGGTCGCCTTGATGGCGTCGTCGACCGCTTTCTTGAACGGCTCGTCGCCCTTGCGCATCATGCAGCCGTAGATCTCGTAGGACTGTGGTGTACCGGTGACGGCCCAGTCGTCGGCCTTCTTGGCCTTGGCCGCTTCGCCGGCCAGCAGGGCGTCATCCATCATGAACGCGACGGCACGGCCCGATTCCAGCATCTGGAAGGACTCGCCGTGGTCCTTGGCAGAGATGACGTTCATGCCCATCTGCTTGTCGGCGTTCATTGCCTTGAGCAGGCGCTCGGAGGTGGTGCCGGCGGTGGTCACGACGTTCTTGCCCTTCAGATCGTCGAAATCCTTGTACTTGGAGTCTTTCTTGGAGAGCAGGCGGGTGCCGATCTCGAAGATGCCGACGGAGAAATCAACCTGTTGCTGACGCTCGACGTTGTTGGTGGTGGAGCCGCACTCCAGGTCCACGGTGCCGTTCTGCACCAGCGGGATGCGGGTTTGCGAGGTCACCAGGTTGTACTTGACCTGCAGGTTCGGCAGGTCCAGGTCTTTTTTCAGTGCTTCGACGACTTTCAGCTGGATATCGTGGGAGTAGCCCACCGGCTTGCCGGAAGCGTCTGCGATGTAGGAGAACGGAATGGAAGCGTCGCGATGCCCAAGCGTGATGACGCCGGACTCTTTGATCTTTTTCAGCGTGCCGGTCAGTTCGGCGGCGAAAACCGGGGTGCTGATCAGAGCGGCAGCAATGGCTGCGCCCAGAAGATGGGGAACGATGCGCATCGATGTTTCCTCGACATTGTTTTTTTTATTTCAGCCGGTACGTCGGCCCTGAGTGCTTCGAAACGCCTGGCAGCTCCTGTTGTGTTGGCATGCAGGCATTCGTCTCGAAGGAGTGTAGAGCATGACTCGTGCCAGGCCAGTCGATACAGGTTAACTATATGTTTTATAAAGTAATTAATGTTTTGTTTCAGGTTTATTTGCCGGTTGTTTATCCGGCTGGCCGAACTGACTGATGGGTCTTGTTCGGAAAACCGAATGCCCTGAGGTCGCATTAATCCATTGTGGGAGCGAGCTTGCTCGCGAATGCGGTGTGCCAGTCATATAGATGTTGAATGTGCAGGCGTCATCGCGAGCAAGCTCGCTCCCACAGGGGCATTGGTGGACGCCAGATAGCAAAAAGCCCCTGAATCGCATGATTCAGGGGCTTGGGTCATTGCAGTCTTGCCTTCAGGCCGCTTCGATCTTGCGGCGGTTGTGCTCGACCTTTTCCAGGTACTGCTGAAGCTTTTGCTGTTCGGCCGCAGTGGTGAACAGGCCCAGCTTGCTACGACGCCAGAGGATGTCCTGGGCGTCGACGGCCCACTCATCGCTGCACAGATAGTCGACTTCGCGGGTATAGAGGCCGCCGCCGAGGTGTTCGCCCAGGTCGGCGAGCGTCTGTACGCCTTCCAGCATGCGCCAGGTGCGGCTGCCATAGGTGGTGGCCCAGCGCCGGGCGATGTCGGTGGGCAGCCAGTCGAACTTGTCGCGGATGGCCGAGCACAGCGCTTGCGGGGTGGTCATGTTTTCGCCGCCAGGAAGCGTGGCGACGGCGGTCCAGCTCGGGCGCATCTGGGTGAAGTACGGAGCCAGTTGCGCCATGGCCGACTCGGCCAGCTTGCGGTAGGTGGTCAGCTTGCCACCGAACACCGAGAGCAAGGGGGCTTCTTCGCCACCGCCGGAGAGCGCCAGGGTGTAGTCCCGGGTCACGGCCGACGGGTTGTCGGATTCGTCGTTGCACAGCGGACGCACGCCGGAATAGCTGTGCAGGATGTCGTCGCGGCTGAGCTGTTTCTTGAAGTGGGCGTTGACCACTTTCAGCAGGTAATCGGTTTCGCCTTCAGTGATGGCCACGTTGGCCGGATCGCCGGTGTATTCGCGATCGGTGGTGCCGATCAGGGTGAACTGGTTCAGGTACGGAATGGTGAACACGATGCGTTGGTCTTCGTTTTGAAGAATGTGCGCATGTTCGCCTTCATAGAGTTTCGGCACGATCAGGTGGCTGCCCTGGATCAGGCGGATGCCGTAGGGCGATTCCATCTTCAGGTCATCGCGAATGAACTTGGCCACCCACGGGCCAGCGGCATTCACCAGTGCCTTGGCGCGAATCGAAAACAGGCTGCCGTCGGCACGTTCCAGGTGCAGGTGCCACAGGCCTTTGCTGCGACGGGCGTTCACGCAACGGGTGCGGGTGTGGATATGGGCGCCTTTTTCCCGGGCGGCCATGGCGTTGAGCACGACCAATCGAGCGTCGTCGACCCAGCAGTCGGAGTATTCGAAGCCTTTGGTGATCTCGCTTTTCAGTGCGCTGTCGGCACCGAATTTCAAGCTCTTGGAGCCGGCGAGCTGTTCACGCTTGCCGAGGTGATCGTAGAGGAACAGGCCGGCGCGAATCATCCACGCCGGACGCAAGTGCGGGCGGTGGGGCAGCACGAAGCGCATTTGCTTGACGATGTGCGGCGCCTTGGCCAGCAACACCTCGCGTTCGGCCAGTGCCTCGCGCACCAGGCGGAACTCGTAATGTTCGAGGTAGCGCAGGCCGCCATGAATCAATTTACTGCTGGCCGACGACGTGTGGCTGGCCAGATCGTCCTTTTCGCAAAGGAACACCGAAAGACCGCGACCGGCAGCGTCCGCGGCAATCCCCACGCCGTTGATACCGCCGCCAATCACGGCGACATCATAAACCTCGGCGAGAGGGGGCGTAGGCAAGGTAGAAGTGGGCATCGGCTGGCCTCGGGCTTTTTTCGTAATATTTGAATTCGAACATTAATGTTCATTTGCGAAAATACTAGCCCATAAGGACAGCAACGGCCAGTCGATTTCGATTGAAAAAACTGATCAAGGGAAGCTGAAAGGAAAATTTTCGAACATAAAAATAACGCTCAAGGCGCGGCGTGCACTTGTGGCGAGGGGATTTATCCCCGCTGGCTTGCGAAGCGAGCCTAAACCTGGCGATTCGGTATCTCAGGCAAACTGAATGACTGAAGTGGGCTGCTGCGCAGCCCAACGGGGATAAATCCCCTCGCCACAGGGTATTGGGGGAGGGGTTAAACCACTTCCAGTCGAATCTTGTGCTGGCTCAGCAGTTGCACCAGGGCTGGCACCGGTTGCTGGTCGGTCACCAGGCAGTCGATGAGGCTGATCGGGCCCAGGCGAACCATGGCATTGCGCCCAAACTTGCTGGAGTCGGCCGCCAGCAGCACTTGCCGGGCGTTGGCGATGATCGCCTGGGACACCCGCACTTCCTGGTAATCGAAATCCAGCAGGCTGCCATCCTCATCGATGCCGCTGATGCCCACCAAGGCGAAATCGACCTTGAACTGGTTGATGAAATCGACGCTGGCCTGGCCCACTACGCCACCGTCTCGTCGCACGTTGCCGCCGGCGACCAGGACTTCGAAATCGTCCTTGGCACTGAGGATCGATGCCACGTGCAGGTTGTTGGTGATGACCTTCAAGTGGTTGTGATTGAGCAGGGCCCGGGCGATGGATTCGGTGGTGGTGCCGATGTTGATGAACAGCGAGGCGTGATCGGGGATCTGGGCGGCAATGGCTTCGGCGATGCGCTGCTTCTCGTCGCGCATCTGGTCGGCGCGCATGGCGTAGGCAGTGTTTTCCACGCTGGAATCGTAGGCGGCGCCGCCGTGGTAGCGGCGCAACAGGTTGGCTTCCGCCAGTTGATTGATGTCTCGGCGGATGGTTTGCGGGGTTACAACGAACAACTGCGCCATTTCCTCGATGCTGACGTAGCCGCGTTCGCGGACCAGTTCGAGGATTTGCTGCTGACGGGGAGGCAGATTCATGGGCGTCCTTTGGGCTGCCGAAATATGCCCATGATGCCGCAGGAATCTGCTCCCGACCAGTTCAGACCCAGGTGTTGCTCAGGGTCGGCTTATTCGGCGTCTTCGTGGGGTTCCCAGTCGCGGGTGCGGCTGACCGCTTTCTGCCAGCCGGCGTAGAGCTTTTCCTTCGCCGGTTCGTCCAGTTGCGGTTCGAATTCGCGCTCGATCACTGCCTTGCCGCGCAGCTCTTCCAGGCTGCCCCAGAAACCGCACGCCAGGCCGGCCAGGTAGGCCGCGCCCAAAGCGGTGGTTTCGCGCATTTTCGGACGCTCGACCCGTGTGCCCAGGATGTCGGCCTGGAACTGCATCAGGAAGTTGTTCGCCACCGCGCCGCCGTCGACACGTAGGGCCTTGAGACGCTCACCGGAGTCCTGTTGCATGGCATCGAGCACGTCGCGCGTCTGGTAGGCGATGGACTCCAGCGCCGCACGGATGATGTGATCGACCCGCACGCCCCGGGTCAGGCCAAACAACGCGCCCCGGGCATAGGGGTCCCAGTACGGCGCGCCCAGGCCGGTGAAGGCCGGCACCAGGTACACACCGTTGCTGTCCTTGACCTTGTTGGCAAAGTATTCGGTGTCCAGGGCGTCGTTGATGATTTTCAGCTCATCGCGCAACCACTGCACCGTGGAGCCGCCATTGAACACCGCGCCTTCGAGGGCGTAGGCGACCTCGCCGCGTGGGCCGCAACCGATGGTGGTAAGCATGCCGTGATTGGACTTGACCGCCTTGTTCCCGGTGTTCATCAGCAAGAAGCAGCCGGTGCCGTAGGTGTTTTTCGCCTGGCCCGGCTCCACGCACATCTGGCCGAAGAGGGCGGCCTGCTGGTCGCCGGCGATACCGCCGATGGCGATGCCACTCTTGGTGCGGCCGTAGATCTCTGAGGACGACTTCACTTCCGGGAGCATTTCCCGGGGGATGTCGAGGATCTCGAGCATCTTCGCATCCCACTCCAGCGTATGGATGTTGAAGAGCATGGTGCGCGAGGCGTTGGTGTAGTCGGTGACGTGGACCTTGCCGCCGGTGAATTTCCAGATGAGCCAGCTGTCGACGGTGCCGAACAGCAACTCGCCGTTGCGGGCACGCTCGCGGCTGCCTTCGACGTTGTCCAGGATCCACTTGAGTTTGGTGCCGGAGAAGTACGGGTCGGTCACCAGGCCGGTGGTGTCGCTGATGTATTGCTCGTGGCCGTCGCGCTTGAGCTGCTGGCAGATTTCAGTGCTGCGACGGCATTGCCAGACGACGGCGTTGTAGATCGGCCGGCCGGTGGTCTTGTCCCAGACCACTGTCGTCTCGCGCTGGTTGGTGATGCCGATGGCAGCTACCTGGTCATGGTGCAGGCCGGCCTGGGCCAGGGCTTCGACCATCACGCCGCTCTGGGTGGCGAAGATTTCCATCGGGTCGTGTTCGACCCAGCCGGCCTGGGGGTAGTGCTGGGCGAATTCGCGCTGGGCGATGCAGACCACGTTGGCGTCACGGTCGAAAATGATCGCGCGCGAGCTGGTCGTACCCTGGTCGAGGGCAATGATGTAGTTCTTGTTCTGGAGGTCGGTCATGTCGATTGCCTTGGGACGAAAATAAGGGCTGAGGCCATGGCGCACGCTCGAACGGGCAGGAGCGTGCGCCGACTGTTTTCAGGATGTTCTGGGCTTGCCGTCAATGGCCGGTTCTGCATCCTTTATAGCTGTCGTGGTGCTGGGCAGATGGCGGGCAATCAGCCCGCGATAGGCCGCAGCACCCAGGCATGCACCCAGCAGCGGTGCAAAAATCGGAACCAGGAAGTATGGGATGTCGCGCCCACCGGTGAGGGAAATTTCACCCCAGCCTGTGACGAAAGTCATCAGTTTAGGGCCGAAGTCCCGAGCCGGGTTCATCGCGAAGCCGGTCAACGGCCCCATCGAACTGCCGATCACCGCAATCAACAGGCCGATCAACAACGGCGCCAGCGGGCCGCGGGGCAAGCCATTGTTATCATCGGTGAGGGACATGATCACCCCCATCAGGATGGCGGTGATGATCATTTCCACCACGAAGGCCTGGCCAGTGGAGAGGGCTGGATGTGGATAAGTGGAGAATACCGACGCCAGCTCGAGGCTCGCCTCGGTGCCACGGATCATGTGTCGCGACTGTTCGAAATCGAAGAACAGGTTGCTGTACAGCGTGTACACCAGCAACGCGCCGCAGAAGGCGCCGGCGACCTGGCAGATGATATAGAAGGGCAGCTTGCGCTTTTCGAAGTCAGTGAAGAGGCACAGGGCGACGCTGACGGCAGGGTTCAGGTGCGCGCCGGAGATGCCTGCACTGAGGTAGATCGCCATGCTGACGCCGACGCCCCAGATGATGCTGATTTCCCACAAGCCGAAACTCGCACCCGCGACCTTGAGCGCTGCAACGCAACCGGTCCCGAAGAAGATCAATAGCGCTGTCCCCAGGAATTCGGCCAGGCATTGGCTGGAAAGGGACGGCTGTTGTGAAGCAATGGTCATTCGAACCTCGGTTTTTGTTTTTTTCCGGGCGCGTTCGAGCAAGCTCTACAGCGCGATTTCCGCCGAGGCAGGATGCAGTCCTTGGCCTCGGGTTGTTGCTTGAGACATGCGTTATGGCTTTCAGTTTCGAAAAAATATAGACAAGAAACGCTGGTGTCAAAGGTCGAAAGTGAACCGTCGGTCACATTTCAACTATTCGTGGCGTGAATGTCTGCTTCTTTGCCAAGCCCTCATCGACAGCGACACTGCGGCCCACAGCCTTTTGGCCAGTGATGGCTTAGAATCCATCCACTCTTTTTGATTTCCCTGTCAGGAGCGGTCATGACCCCCGCGTTGGATCTGTTGAAGAAAGTGCGCGCCGAACATCGTATCCACAGTTATGAACACGACCCCAAGGCAGCGTCCTACGGCCTGGAAGCGGCGGAAAAACTTGGACTGGAGCCGGCCCAGGTGTTCAAGACATTGCTGGCCGCCAGTGAAAAAGGTGAGCTGCTGGTGGCGGTTGTGCCGGTGGCAGGCAGCCTGGACCTGAAAGGCCTGGCCCACGCGGCAGGCGTGAAGAAAGTGGAGATGGCCGACCCGGCGGCGGCACAGCGTTCGACCGGGTATTTGCTCGGCGGCATCAGCCCGCTGGGGCAGAAGAAGCGCCTGCGCACGTTCATCGATACGTCTGCTGAACAGTTCGACAGCATCTTCGTCAGTGCTGGCAGGCGCGGGCTGGAAGTGGAGCTGGCGCCTTCGGTGCTGGCAGAACACACCGGGGCGAAGTTCGCCGAGATCGGCCGCGCCTGATTTCAGGATGAGCACAGCGTCCAAGCGGAGGCTAGCCTGCTTGTCAGGGGCGCATGCGGTGTAGGGTGAAAATTCTGCTGATCTGTCACTGGATACCACCGTTGCCGCCCTTCATGCTGGCGCATCAATAAAAAGGAGAAGGGCCATGCAGCTTGCGTTTCATCAGGTCGATGCGTTCAGTGATCGCCCGTTTGGCGGCAACCCGGCGATGGTCTATCGGCTCGACGCCTGGCTCGCCGATGATTTGATGCAAAAGATCGCCGCCGAGCACAACCTGGCGGAAACCGCGTTTGTGGTGCGTGAAGGCCAGCAGTGGCATATCCGCTGGTTCACGCCCACCACGGAAGTCCCACTGTGCGGGCACGCGACGCTGGCCAGTGCCCATGTGCTGTTCGAGGTCTACCACGAAACCGCAGAGCGCCTGGAGTTCACTTGCCGGTCCGGTCCATTGAGTGTCACCCGCGACCAGGGCCGCTTATGGCTGGATTTCCCGGTCATCGTGCCTACCGAGCTGGGAGTGTCCCTGGCGGTCCAGAGCGCGCTGAACGTCGAAGCGGTGGACGTGCTGAGCTCCAATGAGCTGTTCGTGGTGCTGGAGTCGGAGCAGGCGGTGCTCGATTGCAAGCCGGACATGGCCGCTCTGGCAAAACTGCCTTGGCCGGGTGCGATCGTGACCGCGCCGGGCAGCAAGCATGATTTCGTCTCGCGCTATTTCGCCCCGGCGATCGGCATCAACGAAGACCCGGTGACCGGTTCGACCCATTGCAGTCTGATTCCCTACTGGTCCAAGCGCCTGGGCAAGCGGGGGCTGACGGCCTACCAGTGTTCGGCCCGGGGCGGGGCCCTGTTCTGCCGGCTGGAAGGGGAGCGGGTGCGGATTGGCGGCGATGCGAGGTTGGTGGCCAGCGGGACCCTTTCACTGGGCTGATCAGTGCGAAAGCGCTTGCGTGGCAAGGGAGCAAGCTCGCGCTCGAGTGCGCAGTGCTCGCATGTTTTTTGGGGCCACTACGCGCCCCAGCGGGAGCAAGCTCCCTCGCCACAAAGCCATCCAAACAATCGATGATCAGTGGGTTGCGCTGTACCGCCGCACGCCGCTTTCCACCGCAGGCAGATGCGCTGCCGTGCTGCCCGAGGCCTGGAACAGCACCAGGTGCTCTGCCGCCACGCGGATACCGACACGGGCGCCGACCTGGTGGTCGGCATGGCTCGGGAAGATCGACTCCAGTTGGGCGCCCGTCGGTAATTGCAGGCGATACAAGGTCGATGCGCCCAGGAATGTCTTGTCGACGATCTGGGCGGTGAGCGGGCTGTCCGGGGCGTAGACGATGTCGTCCGGTCGCAGCAATGCGTCCACCGCGGCGCCAATCGGCCAGGTGTAGGCCCGGTTACCGCGCAGGATGCCCAGCTCGGTCTGCACCGACTCGGGGCTTTCGAGGCGGCCACGGATGAAATAACCCTGTCCGATGAAGCTGGCCACGAAGGGCGTCAGGGGTTCGTGATAGAGGTTGTAGGGCGTGTCCCACTGTTCCAGTCGACCTTCCTTGAACACCCCGACATGGTCGCTCACGGCAAACGCTTCTTCCTGATCGTGGGTGACCAGGATCGCGCTGGTGCCGCGGGCCTTGAGGATGGCCCGGACCTCATGGCTGAGTTTGCGTCGCAACTCGCCGTCGAGGTTGGAGAACGGTTCGTCGAGCAACAGCAACTGCGGTTCCGGCGCCAACGCGCGGGCCAGGGCGACGCGCTGTTGCTGGCCGCCGGAGAGCTCATGGGGAAAACGCCCGCCAAGGTTCTTCAGGTTCACCAGCTCCAGCAGTTCCTCCACTACCCGCGCCTTGTTCGGATGCTTGCGAATGCCAAAGGCAATGTTCTCGCTCACACTCAGGTGGGGGAACAACGCATAGTCCTGGAACACCATGCCGATGCGGCGTTTTTCCGGGGCAAGGGTGAAACCGGCGCGGGAGAGGGTTTGCCCGGCCAGTTGGATCTCGCCTTCGTGCACCGGCTCGAAACCGGCAATGGCCCGCAACGTGGTGGTCTTGCCGCAGCCAGACGAACCGAGCAGGCAACCGATGTCACCGGCATTGAGGTGCAGGTTGAGGTTCTGCACAACCCGTTGGTCCTGGTAACCACACGCCAGGTTGTGCAGATTCAGCAGCAGGGGCTGGCTCATGCGTGGCGGTACGCCGGCTCGACCAGGAACTCAAGCAGGGCCTTCTGTGCATGAAGGCGATTCTCTGCCTGGTCCCAGGCCACCGAGCGCGGGTCGTCCAGCAGGTCGACGCTGATTTCTTCGCCACGGTGGGCCGGCAGGCAATGCATGAACAGCACGTCGGCATCCGCCAGGTCGAGCAGGGCGCGGTTGACTTGCAGCGGCGCGAACAGCTCCAGGCGCTTGGCGGTTTCTTCTTCCTGGCCCATGGAGGTCCAGACGTCGGTGCTCACCAGGTGCGCGCCGGCCACGGCCAGTTTCGGATCGCGGACAATTGTCACCCGGTCCCCGGCCTTGGCGACCAGCCTGGCGTCGGGATCGTAGCCTTCGGGGCAGGCAATGCGCAGTTGGAAGTCGAATTGCAGCGCCGCTTCTATATAGCTGTTGCACATGTTGTTGCCATCGCCGATCCAGGCCACGGTCTTGCCCTGGATCGAGCCACGGTGCTCGAGGAAGGTCTGCATGTCGGCCAGCAGTTGGCAGGGGTGCAGGTCATCGGACAGACCGTTGATCACCGGCACGCGGGAATGGGCCGCGAACTCGGTCAGGGTGCTGTGGGCAAAGGTGCGGATCATCACCGCATCCAGCATGCTCGACATGACGATGGCGCAATCGCTGATGGGTTCGCCACGGCCCAGTTGAGTGTCACGCGGCGACAGGAAGATCGCCTGGCCGCCGAGTTGGATCATGCCAGCTTCGAAAGAGATGCGGGTGCGGGTCGATGATTTCTCGAAGATCATCCCCAGCACGCGGTTTTTCAAGGGCTCGAACAGTACGCCGCGGTTACGCAGGTCCTTGAGCTCCACGCCTCGACGGATCACGCCGAGCAACTCGTCGGGCGTGAAATCCATCAGGGAGAGAAAGTGCCTTGCGCTCATGATTGACTACCTTTTTGTTACTGACCGCAGATGCTCAAAGCCTTGTTTAGGGAAAAACGGGCGAGACCTGCGGCAAAAGCCGCACGGGGCGACGAAAATAGGGGAAGGCGCGATATTGACATTAAATGTCGCGTCTTACCAATAGGGCTACGGTTTTTGGGGATTCAGCGAGGCCATCGCCGGGGTTGCGATGGCGGGTTGGGGGCCGTTTTCCTGACAGCAGCGCCTCTTTGTACACTGCCGTCGCGTCGCTTGGCAATCAAGCGGGACGGGGCTTGGGCGACCCGGAAGAGCGTTTCGCCGCCCCGGGCAGGCGCCCACCCGCCCACCGGTGGCTGTGAAACATTTCCTAATGCAAGGGCCTGGGTTATAAATGAACCCCGCGTGACACAGGAGCCCCGAAATGGATTCGAAAGAGCAGCAACTGATGGAATTGCTAGGGCTGACGGCACGCACGCTGACGCACCTGACCGCTTCGGTGACGTCCATGTCATTCGAGTTGCTGCGCAGCGAGGATGAGGTAACCAAGGCGGCGGCCCGTCGAATGATCGATCGCATGGCCACCATCAGCGGCGGCATCGATGAACACTGGCGGCTGATTGGCGAGTTGACCGGCGACCCGATCACTCAGGAACTGGTGGAAACCGTCGAGGAGATCCAGTTGCTGGCACCGCCGCCCGACCGGTCTTGACGGCACTTCATCGGCGGGCCTGATGCCCGCCAATTCACAGGACGAACGTCGCTGGCGCCGCCGGGGATCACGCGCCATAGTTTTGTTCCCGCGGCCGACAGTGCCCGCTACGAATAAAACAGAGGCTGGCCATGACCAAGACTCTTCACCACCGTGCGTGCCATCTGTGCGAAGCCATTTGTGGCTTGACCCTCGAAACCACCGAAACCGAAGGCCAGGGCCTGGCGATCACCTCGATCAAGGGGGATGCGCTGGACAGCTTCAGCCGGGGTCATATCTGCCCCAAGGCGGTGGCCCTGCAGGATATCCAGAATGATCCGGACCGCTTGCGCCAGCCCATGCAGCGGGTCGGCAACCAATGGCAGCCCATTGCCTGGGACGCGGCCTTCGCCCTGGTCGCCGAGCGCCTGGCGGACATCCAGGCACGTCATGGCCAGAACGCGGTGGCGGTCTACCAGGGCAACCCCAGCGTGCACAATTACGGGCTGATGACCCACAGCAACTATTTCCTCGGCCTGTTGAAGACCCGCAGCCGTTTCTCGGCGACGTCGGTAGACCAGTTGCCCCATCACTTGACCAGCCACCTGATGTACGGCCATGGCTTGCTGATCCCGATCCCGGACATCGACCACACCGACTTCATGCTGATCCTGGGCGGCAACCCGCTGGCGTCCAACGGCAGCATCATGACCGTGCCGGACGTGGAAAAACGCCTCAAGGCCATCCAGGCCCGTGGCGGCAAGGTGGTGGTGGTCGATCCACGCCGCAGCGAGACAGCGGCCATTGCCGACCAGCATGTCTTCGTACGCCCCGGTGGCGACGCTGCGTTGTTGCTGGGCTTGCTCAATACCTTGTTCGATGAAGGCCTGACCCGCGACAGCCATCTGCCGGTAGACGACCTTCATCGGGTGCGTGAAGCCGTCGAGCGGTTCACGGCGCAAGCGATGAGCCCGCTCTGCGCGGTGCCGGCGGCGCAGATCCGGCAGTTGGCCCGGGACTTCGCCGCCGCGCCATCAGCGGTCTGCTACGGGCGGATGGGCGTTTCGACCCAGGCCTTCGGTACGCTGTGCCAGTGGCTGATCCAGGTGATCAACCTGGTCACCGGCAACCTTGACCGCGTGGGCGGGGCCTTGTGCACCGAGCCTGCGGTGGATCTGGTGGCGACCACGTCGGGCGGGCATTTCAATCGCTGGCAGAGCCGGGTGTCCGGGCGCCCCGAGTACGCCGGGGAGTTGCCGGTGTCGGCCCTGGCCGAAGAGATGCTCACCGAAGGAGAGGGCCAGGTGCGTGCGCTGGTCACCGTGGCCGGCAACCCGGTGCTGTCCACGCCGAACGGGCGTCAATTGGAGCAGGCGCTCGACGGCCTGGAGTTCATGGTCAGCGTCGACTTGTACATCAACGAAACCACGCGGTACGCCGACCTGATCCTGCCCTCGACGTCGGCGCTGGAAAACGACCATTACGACACCACGTTCAATGTGTTCGCGGTGCGCAACGTGACCCGTTTCAACCGGGCGATCCTGCCCAAGCCCGAAGGCGCGTTGCACGATTGGGAAATTTTCGTCGGCCTGGCCAAGGCCTTCGCCGCCAGGACTGGTAAGGAACTCAAGCCCACCCTGCCGCCGGCGCAAATGATCGATTTCGGCTTGCGGGCGGGGGCGTATGGCGATGCGTCGCCACACAAGTTGTCCCTGGCAACGCTGTTCGATCACCCCCATGGCATCGACCTGGGTGCGCTCAAGCCCAACCTGGCGGGACGGCTGAAGACCGAAAACCAGCGCGTGCAGGCCGCGCCGGCCGTGATCCTGGCCGATATCGAGCGTTTTGCCGCCGTGCAGGCGCCCGCACCGGATGAGTTGCTGATGATTGGCCGTCGTCATGTGCGCAGCAATAATTCGTGGATGCACAACTTCCATCGGCTGGTGAAAGGCAAGCCACGTCATCAATTGCTGATGCACCCGGATGACCTGGCCAGCCGCAGCCTGGTCGATGGCCAGCGGGTGAAAGTCAGCTCCCGGGTGGGCACCATCGAAGTGGAAGTCCAGGGCAGCGCGGACATGATGAAAGGCGTGGTCAGCCTGCCACACGGTTGGGGTCATGCCCGGCCAGGCGTGCAGATGAGCATCGCCAGCGGCCAGCCGGGCTCCAGTGCCAACGACCTGACGGATGAGTGCCAGTTGGATGAGTTGTCCGGCAACGCGGCACTCAATGGCGTACCGGTGAAGGTCGCGGCTGCGTGAATTTGTCCCTGGGACAGCGTGCTCGGCTTTCCGTTACAATGCGTCACCGTGTCGACGACTTAAGTCGCAGAAGTTCAAGCCGAGGTGCTCCATGGATATCATCGAAACGATCAAAGACCAGATTGCCAACAACACCGTCCTGCTCTACATGAAAGGCGCGCCGAATGCTCCGCAATGCGGCTTCTCGGCCAAGGCTGCCCAGGCGGTGATGGCATGTGGCGAGAAGTTCGCCTACGTAGACATCCTGCAGAACCCGGAAATTCGTGCCAACCTGCCGAAGTACGCCAACTGGCCTACCTTCCCGCAACTGTGGGTGGGTGGCGAGTTGATTGGCGGCAGCGACATCATGACCGAGATGGCGGCTGACGGTTCGCTGCAGGATGTGATCAAGGCAGCTGTCCAAGCCGCTGCGGAGAAGAAGACCGAAGCCTGATTTACGATGGTCCATGTTTGCCGCACCTATTGTGGTTGGACAAGGACCATGTGGGAGCGGGCTCGCCCGCGAAGGGGCCGGTACATCCAACATCTGTGCAAGCTGACCCAGCGCTTTCGCGAGCAAGCCCGCTCCCACATTGGATTTGGCATGCCTGGAAGTCCAGGCAATAAAAAGCCCCGCCTCTCACAAGAGGGCGGGGCTTTTTAGTGGCAGGGGGGGGAAGTTACTCTTCGCCCATCTGCGATTGCAGGTAGTTCTCAAGACCCACTTTATCGATCAGGCCCAATTGGGTTTCCAGCCAGTCGATGTGCTCTTCCTCGGATTCGAGGATGTCTTCCAAAAGTTCGCGGCTACCGAAGTCGCCAACGCTTTCACAATGGGCGATGGCGGCTTTCAGGTCGGCGTGGCCGGTGCGCTCGATGCGCAGGTCGCACTCCAGCATTTCCTGGGTGTGTTCACCGATGTGCAGCTTGCCCAGGTCCTGGACGTTCGGCAGGCCTTCGAGAAACAGGATGCGCTTGATCAGCTTGTCCGCGTGCTTCATCTCGTCGATGGATTCGTGGTACTCGTGCTTGCCCAGCTTGTTCAGGCCCCAATCTTCGTACATGCGCGCATGCAGGAAGTATTGGTTGATCGCGACCAGTTCATTGGCAAGGATCTTGTTGAGATGCTGGATGACTGTAATGTCGCCTTTCATGATGAGGCCTGCCCTGTAATAGCTGTGTATGGGGCAGAGTTTGAGCCGCGTATTGACCAGTGTCAAACCTAAGTTATTGAATAATAAATGAAAATTAATCGGAATAAGAATGTTTGTGTTCCGCGTCTTGACGCTAACCAATTGATTTACAGGCATAAAAAAACCGGACATGGTGTCCGGTTCCTTGAAGTGCTGTTTATTACGCGGCGGTAAATTCTACCGGGTAGGGAATGGCGGCTTGTGCCGTCTGCACCTTGGCGAGGGTTTCACGTACCACTTCCTTGGCCAGGCAGGCACATTTGCCGCATTGGCTGGCTACGCCGGTGGCCTGGCGGACTTCGCGATAGCTGCAGCAACCTTCGTAGATTGCTTCGCGGATTTGTCCGTCGGTGACGCCAGTGCAGAGGCATACATACATAAGTGAGAACCGTCGCTGGTTGTGACTCAATTGAGACGGATCTTAATGTTAACGAGAATGATTGTCAAAGTGGTTTCTGAAACCCTCGGGCCAGAGCGGTGCCTGCCTGACGAACGGTTCTGCGCGAGGATCATTGCACGATCATGAGGCGAAACATTGATTTTTCAATGTCGCGGAAAAACCGTTGAAGACAGTCCAAATGCCCGGTGTATGATGGTCGGTCCTTGCAAAGCGGGTTCGTGTCACAGGGCTGTCGCCTGAGGGTGACAGGCTGGCCCGGACCTTGTTTTCACGTTACTACACCAGGAGATATCCAATGAGCGTACTCGTAGGCAAACAAGCCCCTGACTTCACCGTTCCGGCCGTCCTCGGCAACGGCGAAATCGTCGACAGCTTCACCCTGTCCTCGGCCATCAAAGGCAAATACGGCCTGGTGTTCTTCTACCCACTGGACTTCACCTTCGTCTGCCCGTCCGAGCTGATCGCACTGGATCACCGCATGGACGACTTCAAGGCGCGCAACGTCGAAGTGATCGCTGTCTCGATCGACTCGCACTTCACCCACAACGCCTGGCGCAACACCCCGATCAACAATGGCGGTATCGGCCAGGTGAAATACACCATGGTTGCCGACATGAAGCACGAGATCGCCAAGGCCTACGACGTTGAGTCCGAAGGTGGCGTGGCTTTCCGTGGTGCGTTCCTGATCGACGACAAAGGCGTGGTTCGTTCGCAGATCATCAACGACCTGCCACTGGGCCGTAACATGGAAGAGCTGATCCGTCTGGTCGACGCTCTGCAATTCCACGAAGAGCACGGCGAAGTCTGCCCAGCCAACTGGAAGAAAGGCGACAAGGGCATGACCGCATCGCCTGAAGGCGTTGCCGCTTACCTGGGCGAGCACAGCGACAAGCTGTAAGCGAACCTGGCATAAAAAACCGGCCCTTGATGGGCCGGTTTTTTTTTGGGGTGTTCTAAAGCAGAACACAATCCTGTGGCGAGGGGATTTATCCCCGATGGGCCGCGAAGCGGCCCCCAAACCTGCCAATTGTTTGCCTGGCTCATCTTTCTGGGACTGCTGCGCAGTCCAACGGGGATAAATCCCCTCGCCACAAGAGAGCCACGCCAGGCGGATGTCAGTCGTCGAAATCCTGCCAGCCACCCATCTCTTTCCACCGATTGACGATGCCGCAGAACAGCTCGGCGGTCTTCTCGGTGTCGTAGCGGGCCGAGTGGGCCTCGCGGCCATCGAAGTCGATGTCGGCGGCCTGGCAGGCTTTCGCCAGGACGGTCTGGCCGTACGCCAGGCCGGCGAGGGTGGCCGTGTCGAAACTGGAGAACGGGTGGAACGGGTTGCGCTTCATGTCCAGGCGCGCGACGGCGGCATTGAGGAAGCCCAGGTCGAAGCTGCTGTTATGCCCGACCAGGATCGCGCGCTTGCAGCCGTTGGCCTTCAACGCCTTGCGTACGCCGCGGAAGATGTCGGTCAGGGCCGTCTCTTCGCTGACGGCCATGCGCAACGGGTGGTCAAGCTTGATCCCGGTGAACTCCAGGGCCGCCGCTTCGACGTTGGCACCTTCGAACGGTTCGACGCGGAAGAAATAGGTGTGGTCCGGGAACACGAAGCCTTTTTCATCCATGCCGATGGTCGTCGCGGCGATTTCCAGCAGGGCATCGGTGGCGGAGTTGAAGCCGCCGGTTTCTACGTCGACGACAACCGGCAGGTAGCCGCGGAACCGGGCTGCCATCGGGTGACGGGCACCGCCCGAACCACCATTGCCGTCCAGTTCGTCGTCGAAATGATCTTCACTCACGCGTTTTCCTCCAGCAGGCGCCAGCGCAGTTTTTCACCGGCGCGCAGCGGGATGACGGTCTGCTCGCCGAACGGCAGGCTGACGGGGGCGGTCCATTCGTCGCGGACCAGGGTAATGCGATCGGTGTTCACCGGCAGGCCGTAGAAGCGCGGACCGTGCAGGCTGGCGAAGCCTTCGAGCTTGTCCAGCGCATTGCGCTGCTCGAATGCCTCGGCATACATCTCGATGGCGGCGTACGCGGTGTAGCAGCCGGCGCAACCGCAGGCGGCTTCCTTGGCGTGGCGGGCGTGGGGCGCCGAGTCCGTGCCGAGGAAGAACTTGGCGCTGCCGCTGGTGGCGGCGTCGAGCAAGGCTTGCTGATGAGTGTTGCGCTTGAGGATCGGCAGGCAATAGAAGTGCGGCCGGATCCCGCCCACCAGCATGTGGTTGCGGTTGTACAGCAGGTGATGCGCGGTAATGGTCGCGCCCACGTTGGCCGGGGCTTCGTTGACGAACTGCACGGCGTCGCCGGTGGTGATGTGTTCGAACACCACCTTGAGGGTCGGGAAGCGTTCCACGACGCGGCGCATGTGCTCGTCGATGAAGATTTTCTCGCGGTCGAAGACGTCGATGTCGCCGCGGGTCACTTCGCCGTGGATCAGCAGCGGCATGCCGACTTCGGCCATGGCCTCCAGCACCGGGAAGATCGTGTCGATGCGGGTGACGCCGGAGTCCGAGTTGGTGGTCGCGCCGGCCGGGTACAGTTTGGCGGCGTGGACAAAGCCACTGGCCTTGGCGTCACGGATCTCTTCGGGCTGGGTGCGGTCGGTGAGGTACAGCACCATCAGCGGTTCGAAACGGCTGCCAGCCGGGCGCGCTGCGAGGATGCGCTGGCGATAGCCATCGGCCTCGGCGGCGTTGCGCACCGGCGGAACCAGGTTAGGCATGATGATTGCGCGCCCGAAGGTGCGCGCGACATCGGCGACGGTATGGGTCAACACAGCACCATCGCGAAGATGAATATGCCAGTCGTCGGGACGCAGCAGGGTCAGGCGGTCGGACATTGGGGGGCTTCCAGGCGGGTCAAACTCTGGGGAATGCTACCGGAAAAGACCGATTCAGGCACCCGCTATCAAGTTCTGGCGCCGGCGACCGATAGCCCCTACAGGTGTGCCACGAATCCGTGGGGTGCCTGGGACCTGCGTCAGACTCTCAGTAGGTGTCGAACTTTGTAATAAAGCCAGTGGAGCCTCCCGTGCGCCAGCGTTATCTAGCCTTGCTCAGTGTGTTTGCCAGCCTTCCCGCGATGGCGCTCACTTTCCAGACCCGTCTGGAGAGCATTGAGTGGACGGTCGAAGGCGACAAGTTCGAGTGCCGGCTGAGCCAGCCGATCACCGATTTCGGCAGCGGCGAATTCGTGCGCCGGGCGGGCGAGCAGGCCACGTTCCGTCTCAAGGCCTATAACCCAATGCTGGGCGGCGGTTCCGCCACCTTGCTGGCGGCGGCCTCACCCTGGCAGCCGGGACGCGGCGACATCAACCTGGGTTCGGTGAGGATCGGCAGCGGCGACGTGCTGTTCAACAGTTCTCAGGTCCAGGCCGGGCGACTGATCAGCGGGCTGATGGAAGGTCGCAGCCCGGTGGTGCGCCGCAACAGCGAGGACGGGCGCGTCTCGGAAGTCCGCTTGCTGCCGGTGCGCTTCAACAAGGCCTTCAATGACTATCAAGGCTGCGTGGCCAAACTGTTGCCAAAGAACTTCGAACAGATCAAGCAGACCCAGATCGCATTTCCCGGTGAGTCCATCGAGCTCGATGCCCGTGCCAAGGCGCAACTGCAGGTGATGCTCGACTTCATCAAGGCCGACCCGAGCGTCAATCATGTCGAGCTTGACGGTCATTCCGACAACAGCGGCAACCGCCTGACCAACCGTGAGCTGTCGCGCCGCCGGGCCCTGGCCGTGCAGGAATTCTTCAAGGCCAACGGTTTCCAGGAATCGCAGATCACCGTGCGTTTCCACGGTGAGCGTTACCCTCTGGCACCCAACACCACCGCCGCCAACCGGGCCAAGAACCGTCGCGTGGTCGTGCAACTGGCGCGTGTGGAGCCTGCCCAGGCACCGACACCAGCACCGGTGCCGGCTGCGCAACCGGCCCCTGCGCCACCCGCACCGGCCGCCGCGCCTGCCAAGGTTCCGGCCCCCGCCGCTGCGCCGGCCAAGGCGCCTGCCGGGGCCACTGCACGCACGTCCTGATCCCGCGTGGTCGTCGCGCGTTCGACATAATCTGTCGCTTCGTCGTCATAAGCTGTCGCGCCCCTGTAAATTATCCGCGTTGGACGTTAGACTTCACGGCTTTCCGTAGAACCCGTGGAGTGATGGCATGGCGGACGTAAACAAGGTCGTTCTGGCGTATTCCGGCGGCCTGGACACTTCGGTGATCCTCAAGTGGCTGCAGGACACTTATAACTGCGAAGTGGTGACCTTCACCGCTGACCTGGGGCAGGGCGAAGAAGTCGAGCCTGCACGCGCCAAGGCTCAGGCCATGGGCGTCAAAGAGATCTACATCGATGACCTGCGCGAAGAGTTCGTCCGCGACTTCGTGTTCCCGATGTTCCGCGCCAACACCGTCTACGAAGGCGAGTACCTGCTGGGTACTTCCATCGCCCGTCCGCTGATCGCCAAGCGCCTGATCGAAATCGCCAACGAAACCGGCGCCGATGCCATTTCCCACGGCGCCACCGGTAAAGGCAACGACCAGGTTCGTTTCGAACTGGGTGCCTACGCCCTCAAGCCAGGCGTTAAGGTCATCGCCCCGTGGCGCGAATGGGACCTGCTGTCCCGCGAAAAACTGATGGACTACGCCGAGAAGCACGCGATCCCGATCGAGCGTCACGGCAAGAAGAAGTCGCCGTACTCGATGGACGCCAACCTGCTGCACATCTCCTATGAAGGTGGCGTGCTGGAAGACACCTGGACCGAGCACGAAGAAGACATGTGGCGCTGGACCGTCTCCCCGGAGAAGGCCCCGGATACCCCGCAATACCTGGAACTGACCTACCGCAATGGCGATATCGTCGCCCTGGACGGCGTGGAAATGAGCCCGGCCACCGTGCTGGCGACCCTCAACCGCATCGGTGGCGAGCACGGCATCGGCCGTCTGGACATCGTCGAGAACCGCTACGTCGGCATGAAGTCCCGTGGTTGCTACGAAACCCCGGGCGGCACCATCATGCTGCGCGCCCACCGCGCCATCGAATCGATCACCCTGGACCGTGAAGTCGCTCACCTCAAGGATGAGCTGATGCCCAAGTACGCCAGCCTGATCTACACCGGCTACTGGTGGAGCCCTGAGCGTCTGATGCTGCAACAGATGATCGATGCTTCCCAGGTCAACGTGAACGGTGTCGTGCGCCTGAAGCTGTACAAGGGCAACGTGATCGTGACCGGGCGCAAGTCCGACGACTCGCTGTTCGATGCCAACATCGCGACCTTCGAAGAAGACGGCGGTGCCTACAACCAGGCCGACGCGGCCGGCTTCATCAAGCTCAACGCCCTGCGCATGCGCATTGCGGCGAACAAGGGTCGCAAGCTGTTCTGACCCTGCCTGTGTAAAAAACGGCCTGCCCTGCGCAGGCCGTTTTTTTTTGGGGGCTCCCTTTTCTGTGCAGGGATTATCCATCCTGCCTGGCCGTGGCCTCGCCTGCGCCCCGGTAAATGACGTAGACGATGATGCGGGTGGCTTGTCTGTCGCGTTTGGACCGTGGGCGTTGCGATTGCCCGCACACCACGCACCCAGGGCGCCGCCGCTTGCGTCCGGGGCGATGACATTGCGTCGGCAACGCCTGGTGTTTGTTTGTCCGGCGCAACGTCCGTTTACGCCGGCCGAGCGAATCATCCAGGGTCTTGAGGAAATGTTTGCCCTTGGGAAAGTCGGAAGGTGAATACAGCGAGCGGTAGTTGAAGTTCAGGGTGGTAAAAAACAGCAATAACAGATAAAACGGAAAACTGATCAAAAACCAAAGATAGTATTCGCGATCGTCATCGTCCAGAAACGGCAGGGAGATGGCCGCGGAAGTTTCCGATAGCGTGGCAAATACAGCGATGAGGGTCATGGGGTTGGTAATGGTCTTCAAGGGTTTGTTCATATGGGTTGCTCATACAATATGCTCGGTGAGTCAGTTGATGGATAGGGTTATTAATAACTAGTCCAATACCGCGGCGCTGGCAAGGCGTGAATGGACGCTGCCTTGATTTCTGTTTTTTTATATTGAACGCGCCTGGCACTTCGATGCGAGGCTATTTAACCAAGGCTTTAACGATCCTATTAGCCACATGCCTTGAACCACCGGCCTCGGGGTGGAAGCGTGGCGTAATACGATTTGTCCAGAGGTTACCGGGAGGTTAAGAAAGGTCGCTTGCGGGCCGTCGAAAAATTCATGACACATTTTTTTCGGGTGAATTTGTAGGATTTTTCTGTATAGCTTGTAGGTTTCGTCTTTCGCTGCGAGCGGCCAGGGGGGGGCGGCATGCCAAGGTAGAAATGACTAGGCTATTGTGCGTGCTCTAAAAATTCGAACAGCGAAGTTGGATTTGCCCATGAATAAAGTGCTGATCGTGGATGATCACCCCGTCATTCGTCTTGCTGTACGTCTGCTGATGGAGCGTCATGGTTATGAAGTTGTGGCCGAAACGGATAACGGCGTCGATGCGTTGCAACTTGCGCGGGAACTTATGCCCGATATCGTCATTCTCGATATCGGTATTCCGAAGTTGGATGGCCTGGAGGTTATTGCCCGCCTGAGCGCCATTCCCTCGGCAATGAAAGTCTTGGTGCTGACGTCCCAGTCGCCCGGGCATTTCTCCATGCGTTGCATGCAGACGGGAGCGGCCGGGTATGTGTGCAAGCAACAGGACTTGACCGAGTTGTTGAGCGCGATCAAGGCCGTATTGTCCGGCTACAGTTATTTCCCCAACCAGGCGCTGCATACCGTGCGCTCCAGCCTGGGTAACGCCAGCGAGTCGGACATGGTCGATCGTTTGTCCGGACGGGAAATGATGGTGCTGCAACAACTGGCGCGCGGAAAAACCAATAAGGAAATTGCCGATGGGATGTTTCTGAGCAACAAGACGGTCAGTACCTACAAGACGCGTTTATTGTTGAAGCTCAACGCGCGTTCGCTGGTCGATCTGATCGAGCTGGCACAACGCAATGGGTTGGTGTGAGTCTGGCGGTCACCCATAGCCATAAAAAAGCCTCCATCGGGGAGGCTTTTAGGTGTTTGGGAGCAAGCGGTCAAAGGTCAAAGTCGTAATCGGCCAACTGCTTCTGCAAGCGGCGTTCTTCCAGCAGATTATCAATGGTGCGGCGTTTGCTCAGGTTGGTTTTCGCCACTTCCACGACCACGGGTTCTGCGTCGTCGGACTCAACGGCGATGAATTCGTCTTCTACATCCAGTTGTTCTTTGCCAGTACTCATGGGTTCGACTCCAGGCTAAGACTGCCATTGGCGCTCCTTATATCGATAAACCACGGGCGGGTAAAAAAGATTTTTTCAATCGACAGATCAATAAAACCAATAGCGCCTCAATCGTCGGAGGTCTTGTGCTTGTATTCGCATAAATCTTCGATCCGACAGCTGCCGCACCGGGGCTTGCGTGCCAGACACACGTAGCGCCCGTGAAGAATGAGCCAGTGGTGGGAATCCAGGAGGAACGCCTTGGGCACGAACTTCATCAGCTTGTTCTCCACTTCCACCACGTTCTTGCCGGGCGCCAACCCGGTGCGGTTGCTGACGCGGAAGATGTGCGTGTCGACCGCCATGGTCAGTTGCCGGAACGCGGTATTGAGCACCACGTTGGCGGTCTTGCGGCCGACGCCCGGAAGCGCTTCCAGGGCTTCGCGGGTCTGTGGGACCTCGCTGCCATGGCGCTCGATCAGCAGGCGACAGGTTTCGATGACGTTCTTGGCCTTGCTGTTGTACAGCCCGATGGTCTTGATGTACTCGGACAGCCCTTCGACGCCCAGGGCGTAGATCGCCTCCGGCGTATTGGCCACCGGAAACAGCTTGGCCGTGGCCTTGTTGACGCCGACGTCGGTGGACTGGGCCGACAGAATCACCGCGATCAACAGCTCGAACGGCGAGGAGTAGGCCAGTTCGGTTTTCGGTTCCGGGTTGTCTTCGTGAAGGCGACGAAATATTTCCAGGCGTTTGGCGGCGTTCATGGGCGCGGCGTGTCCTTGGTAGGTGAATGAGGGCTGGCGGCCGTCCAGGCCTGGCGGGCCGCCAGCAGCAAGCCGAGCAGGATGAACCCGCCCGGGGCCAGCGCGGCCAGGGGCAGGGCGCTGGCGATCAGCTCGCGCAGGGCGCCCAGGCCAAGCATCCAGAGGCCGAACAGGCCAGCAAGCCTGAGGCGAGCGGACAGACGCCGCTCAACGAGGGCGTCTTGTTGTTCCAGCACCACGCCGCTCAAGGCGATCCAGCCCAGGTAAAGGCTCGACACCCGGAACGGCTCCGGCGCCCAGGCCTGGAGCACGAAGCCTGTGCAAGCGGCCAGGGTAGCCGCCAGCACGGCACAGGCGAACACGCGTTGATACGCGCTCAGGCGATGTCGGACACTTCCCATCGCCGCGTCTTGCGCAACGACGATCAATGCCCAGGCCAACCATACCCCCAGCGCACCGGCCAGCGAGTCGCTCGCGCCGACCAATGGGACGAGCAACAGCCCGCGCGTCAGGGCCCATGGCTTATTCATCCGCGACCACTCCGGTCAGTTGAGCCTGGTGCTCGTCGAAGTAACGCAGCGTATCGTGAACCGCCTCCAGGACGGCTCGGGAGGTCACGGTCGCGCCGGCCAATTGGTCGAATCGTCCGCCGTCCTTTTTCAGGGCCCAGGCGCTGTCGTCAGTCTGCTGGCGTGATTGGCCGGTGAAGGTTTGCAGCCAGGCATTTGGCCAACCGGCAATCGCCGCGCCCAGTCCGGGGGTCTCGGACTGATGCAGGGTTTTCACGCCCAGCAGGCGGCCTTGCACGTCGATTGCGATCAGCAGTTCGATGCTGCCTTCATACCCCGTTGTCTGGCTGCGTAGCAGCACCGCGCTGGGTTGGCCGGCGCGAGTGGCCCGGTAGGCCTGTAGCAACGAGCTATGTGCCAGGGGCACGGCGGTCGTCATCACCGGCTGCGCCAATGGCTGATTGTCGTAGCGCTCGACGGGCAATACGTCGAGCAGGGCGCGGGTCTGCTGTGCTTGTCGCTGCGCCTCAATGCGCCCGGCCGTGCTCAGGTGCGTGAGGTAAGTGGCACCGCTGCCGAGGGCAACCAGTGCGATCAGGAGGGCCACGCCGCCGGGATTGTTCATGCCGGTTGCCGCCGTTGCCGTGCAGCGGCCAGGCGCTCCAGTGCGGGGACGCCAAGGTTCATCAGCAACACCGCAAATGCCACGCCGTCGGGGTAACCGCCCCAAGTGCGTATGGTGTAAGTCAGCAGTCCCACGCCGACCCCGAACAGCAGTCGAGCGAGTGGCGCCTTGGCGCCCGAAACCGGTTCGGTCACGATGAAGAACGCCCCGAGCATGGTTGCGCCGGTGAGCAGATGAAACAGCGGAGAGCCATGGGAATCGGAGCCTGAGCCGTTCCAGCCGATCAGGCTGATGAGGAACAGGCTGGCCAGCATGCCCACCGGTGCGTGCCAACTGAACACCCGTTGTTGCAGCAGAAACAGGCCGCCGGCCAGGAACGCCAGGTTGACCCATTCAGCGCCCCGGCCACCGAAATGGCCAAACGCCGGGTTGTGGGCGAACAGCTCGTCGATGGTCAGGCTTCGGTTGATCCGCAGGCTGTCCAGCGCGGTCGCCCCGGCCCAGGCGTCGGGTGCTGGCGGTGTGCCGAACACTTGTTGCAGGCCTTCCAGCAAGCCCACGGCGTGGGGCGCAGGCCATTGACTCATGTGGGCAGGAAACGCCACCAGGGCCAGGGCATAGCCGAGCATGGCCGGGTTGAATGGGTTGCTGCCGACGCCCCCCCACAGGTGTTTGCCAAAGAGCAGGGCGCAGGCCACCGCCGTGACGGTCAGCCACCAGGGACCGTACGCTGGCAAGGCCAGGGCCAGCAGGGTGGCGCTGACCAGCGCACTGCCATCGAACAGCTCGGGGGCGAGTGATCGGCGGCGCAGGCGCAGCACCGCGGCTTCGATCGCCATTGCGGTGAGCCCCGCCAGCGCCAGGTTCAGCAAAATGCCCCAGCCCTGGAACCACAGCAGCGCCAGCGCCCCCGGCAGCGTCGCCAGCAGCACGCGCTGCATGGCCTGGCGCAGTCGTTCGTCCATGGGCTCAGGGCGTGACATGGGCGTCCACCTGGCGCTCGGCGTCCTTCACCGCTTGCTCCAATGCCAACACCTGGTTGTCCGGGGCCGCCGCCGCGCGGGCCTTGCTGAGCTCGGCGCGGCGCATGGCCAATTGGATCTTGGCCCGTTTCAGCTCGGCGTTCGGCGCGGGTGCCGGGGCTGGCGCTGGCGCGGTTTGCGGTGCGGCGCTTTCCAGTTGTATCAGGGCTTGCTCGGCCGCTTCGAACTGGCGTTGCAGCACGATCAGTTGCGATTGTTGCTCGAAGGTCGGCGGGTGACCGAAGGCCTTCAAGGATTTGTTCAATTGCGCCCGGCTCATGGCCAGGTCGACCTTGGCCTTTTTCAAGGCGGCATCGGCGTTGGCGGCTTTCTGCGCGCGCACCCGTTCCAGCGCGGCTTGAACCGGGTCGAGCGCCTGGGGTTGAGCCGGGGCCTGGGCGGCGCGTTGGGTGCGGGCCAGGCGTTCGGCCTGGCGCTGCTCTTCTTCACGGCGCAAACGGGCGTTGCGTTGCTCGAAGCGCCGTCGGGCATGGTTGCGTTTGGCCGCGCGCGCTTGTTGCTCCTCAAGGCTTGAGGTCAGGCCGCCGATAATCGGCAGCACGCTGGCTGTCGGCAGGGGGCGCATCTCGATGCAATCGACCGGGCAAGGCGCTACACACAGGTCGCAACCGGTGCATTCGTCGATGAGGACGGTGTGCATTAGCTTTGCCGCGCCGACTATCGCGTCCACCGGGCAGGCCTGGATGCACTTGGTGCAGCCGATGCATTCGGCTTCACGGATAAAGGCGATTTGCGCCGGGGCCGCGCCGCGGCTGGTGTCCAATTCCAGCACGGGCACTTTCATCAGCTCGGCCAGGGCCGCGATGGTTTCCTGGCCGCCGGGCGGGCACTTGTTGATCGGCTCGCCCTGGGCAATGCCCTCGGCGTAAGGCTTGCACCCCGGGTGCCCGCATTTGCCGCATTGGGTTTGCGGCAGCAGCGCGTCGATACGTTGAATCAGGCTCATGTCTTGACCAGCCCGCGCAATCCAAGAAAGGCCACCGCCATCAGTCCGGCGCTGATCAACTGAATCGGCAGCCCGCGGAAGGGCAGGGCAATAGCGTGAGTGAAGGTGCGCTGGCGCAGGTCCTCGAACAGGCCCAGCACCAGCCAGAAGCCCAGCCCGGCGCCCAGGCTCAGGGCGACGGCGTGGCCCAGGCCCTGGTCGTCCTCGCCATTGAGCAGCGTCACGCCGAGGACGCCGGCATTGCCCAGCAGCAGTGGCCACAAGCCGTCGAACGGCCATGTCGGCCGCCAGCGTGCCAGCCCGCGCAGCAGGGGGGCGATGAGCAATATGCTCAAGGGCAGCCAGACCAGCAGGCGCAACGCCGTCAGTTGGGCCGGCGCCAGCAACCAGTGATCGAGCAGATAGCCCAGGGTGCCGACCACCAGCATCAGGCACGTCGTCGCCAGCCCCAGGGCGTGCACCCGCCGCCTGCCATCGGTCGTCAGCAGCGGATCGACGCCCAGCGGCCAATGCAACACCAGGTTGTTGATCAGGGCCGCGCTGAACAATGTAAGAAGGAGGTCGGTCATGGGCGTATGGGTGAAAGGGCCTGTTACACGATGAGGCATTATCCGCCACGCGGGCAGGGCGGGCCAGATATGAAAATCCCACAGCCGCCTGCAAAGCGACTGTGGGATCGGTGCAGCGTGCGGTCGCGTTACTTGATCCGCTGGCCTGGCTTGGCGCCGCTGTCGGGGCTCAGCAGGTAGATTTCCTCGCCACCAGGGCCCGCCGCCATCACCATGCCTTCGGACACGCCGAAGCGCATTTTGCGCGGCTTGAGGTTGGCGATCATCATCGTCAGCCGGCCTTCGAGCTTGGCAGGGTCCGGATAGGCACTCTTGATGCCGGAGAACACGTTGCGCTGTTCATCGCCGATGTCCAAGGTCAGGCGCAGCAGTTTGTCGGCACCCTCGACGGCTTCGGCCTTGACGATCAGCGCGACGCGCAGGTCCACGGCGGCAAAGGCGTCGAACTCGATTTCCGGCGACAGCGGATCCTTGGCCAGTTCGCCATTGCCGGTCGGGGCGCCGGTGTCGGTCTGGCTGGCGGCCAGGTCTTCCTTGGAGGCGTCGGTCATGGCTTGCACCTTGGCGGCGTCGATGCGGGTCATCAACGGCTTGAACTCGTTCAGTTGATGGTTGCTCAGCAGGGTCTGGTGATCGTTCCAGGTCAGCGGCGCGACATTGAGGAACGCCTCGGCGTCGGCGGCCAGCAACGGCAGCACCGGCTTGAGGAAAATCACCAGTTGGCGGAACAGGTTCACGCCCAGGGCGCAGATCGCCTGGACTTCTTCCTGCTTGCCTTCCTGTTTGTTCAGCGACCACGGTGCCTTGTCGGCGATCCAGGCGTTGGCGCGGTCGGCCAGGGCCATGATCTCGCGCATGGCCCGGGCGAAATCGCGGGCCTCATAGGCTTCGGCGATGCTCGGCGCGGCGGCCAGGAACGCTTCGGTCAGCTCCGGTGCCGCATTGCCTGCCACCAGCACGCCGGCATTGCCCTTGTGGATGAAACCGGCGCAGCGGCTGGCGATGTTGACGACTTTGCCCACCAGGTCGGAATTGACCTTCTGCACGAAGTCGTCGAGGTTCAGGTCCAGGTCATCGACGCCACGGCCCAGCTTGGCCGCGTAGTAGTAGCGCAGGTATTCCGGGGACAGGTGGTCCAGGTATGTCCGGGCCTTGATGAAGGTGCCGCGGGACTTGGACATTTTCTGGCCGTTGACGGTCAGGTAGCCATGGACGTTGATGCCGGTCGGCTTGCGAAAACCCGCGCCTTCGAGCATTGCGGGCCAGAACAGGGCGTGGAAGTTGACGATGTCCTTGCCGATGAAGTGGTACAGCTCGGCGGTGGAGTCCTTGCCCCAGAACGCGTCGAAGTCCAGCTCCGGCGTGCGGTTGCACAGGTTCTTGAAGCTGGCCATGTAGCCGATTGGCGCATCCAGCCAGACGTAGAAGTACTTGCCGGGCTCATCCGGGATCTCGAAGCCGAAATACGGCGCATCGCGGGAGATGTCCCACTGTTGCAGGCCGGCGTCGAGCCATTCGGCGATCTTGTTGGCGACGGCGTCCTGCAGGGTGCCGCTGCGGGTCCAGGCTTGCAGCATCTGCTGGAAATCCGGCAGCTTGAAGAAGAAGTGCTGGGAATCCTTGAGCACCGGCGTGGCCCCGGAAATCGCCGACTTCGGGTCTTTCAGGTCAGTGGGTGCATACGTGGCGCCGCACTTTTCGCAGTTGTCGCCGTACTGGTCCTCGGTGCCGCATTTCGGGCAGGTGCCCTTGATGAAGCGGTCGGCCAGGAACATTTTCTTTTCCGGGTCGAAATACTGGGTGATCGAGCGGGTCGCGATGTGCCCGGCATCACGCAGCTTGAGGTAGACCTGGCTCGACAGCTCGCGGTTTTCCTCGGCGTGCGTGGAGTGGAAGTTGTCGAAGTCCACCAGGAACTCGGCAAAGTCGGCGCTGTGTTCGGCCTGGACGTTGGCGATCAGTTGTTCCGGGGTGATGCCTTCCTTTTCCGCGCGCAGCATGATGGCCGAGCCGTGGGCGTCGTCGGCGCAGACATAGATGCATTGGTTGCCGCGATGCTTCTGGAAGCGCACCCACATATCGGTCTGGATGTATTCCAGCATATGGCCGAGGTGAATCGAACCATTGGCATAGGGCAGGGCGCTGGTGACGAGGATCTTGCGTGGCTCGGACATGGGGCTCGGCTACTTGATGAAACGGAGGTCGGCCACTATAAAGCGCCGGCGGCTTTTTTTCACCCTATGAGCCTGTTTCCGGATGCTCGCAGGGCCTGTGTGGCGAGGGAGCTTGCTCCCGCTGGGTGGCTAAGCCGCCCTTAAAAGGCTTGTGTACCCTGACAACGTCAGCCTTGGTGCGACTGCTGCGCAGTCGAGCGGGAGCGAGCTCCCTCGCCACAGGGACATTCACACAGCAGTGTTTGGGTCGCCACAAAAGAATGGGCGGCGTAGGATAGCCGCCTGTTTTTCCAGTCTTGCTATCGGAGTTGCCCATGAGCGCCGTCAATCGCGCAGCGGTGGAAGCCGTCCTTCGCCAGTACACCGACCCCTACCTGAACCAAGACCCGGTCAGCGCCGGATGCGTGCGTGCCATCGATGTCCAGGGCGATCGCGTCCACGTCCAGTTGGAAATCGGCTACGCCGCCGACCTGTTCAAGAAAGGCTGGGCGCAAATGCTGCAGATGGCGATCGAAGGCCTGGATGGCGTGGCGGCCGCCCAAGTCGACATCACCAGCGTGATCGCCGCCCACAAGGCCCAGGCCCAGGTGCCGGGGCTGGCGAACGTCAAGAACGTGATCGCCGTGGCCTCCGGCAAGGGCGGCGTGGGCAAATCCACCACCGCCGCCAACCTGGCCTTGGCGCTGGCCCGTGAAGGGGCCAGGGTGGGGATCCTCGACGCCGATATCTATGGCCCGAGCCAGGGCATCATGTTCGGTATCGCCGAAGGCACCCGGCCGCAGGTCAAGGACCAGAAATGGTTCGTGCCGCTCAAGTCCCATGGCGTGGAAGTCATGTCCATGGCGTTCCTGACCGATGACAACACGCCGATGGTCTGGCGCGGGCCGATGGTGTCTGGCGCCTTGCTGCAACTGGTGACGCAGACCGCCTGGGGCGACCTGGATTACCTGGTGATCGACATGCCGCCAGGCACCGGCGATATCCAGCTGACCCTGGCGCAGAAAGTCCCGGTGGCCGGCGCGGTGATCGTCACCACGCCCCAGGACCTGGCCCTGCTGGATGCGCGCAAGGGCGTGGAGATGTTCCGCAAGGTCAACATCCCGGTGCTGGGCGTGGTGGAAAACATGGCCGTGCACATCTGCTCTAACTGCGGGCACGCCGAGCATCTGTTCGGCGAAGGCGGCGGGGAAAAACTGGCGACCCAGTACGGCGTCGAACTGCTGGCCTCGCTGCCGCTGTCGATGCTGATCCGTGAGCAGGCCGACGGCGGCAAGCCCACCGTGAGCGCCGAGCCGGACAGCCAGATCGCTATGGTCTACCAGGAACTGGCTCGCCACGTAGGCGCGCGGATCGTGTTGCAGGAAGCCGCCATGCCGGCGATGCCGAACATCACCATCAGCGACGACTGATAGAGTGAAACCCTACCCACTGTGGGAGCGAGCTTGCTCGCGATAGCGGCGTATCAGTCGCATCAAGGCTGACTGAACTGACGCTATCGCGAGCAAGCTCGCTCCCACATTTGGGTTGCGGTGACCTTAGATCCGCAACCCGCCATCCATTTCCAGGATCCGGCCGGTGTAGTAGTCGTTCTCGAAGATGTACGCCGCCGAATGGGCGATTTCCTCGGGCCTGCCCATGCGTTTGAGCGGGATGCCCGAGGTCATTTTTTCCAGGGCCTCGGGTTTCATGCCCAGGGTCATTTCAGTCTCGATGAAGCCCGGGGCGATGCCGGCGACACGAATGCCGTAGCGCGCCAGTTCCTTGGCCCAGGTCACGGTGGCGGCGGCCACGCCGGCCTTGGCGGCGGAGTAGTTGGTCTGGCCGACGTTGCCGGCGCGGGAAATCGAGGAAATGTTGATGATCGCGCCGCTGTTCTTCAGCTCGACCATTTTCGCCGCCACTTCGCGGGTGCACAGGAACACGCCGGTGAGGTTGACGTCGATCACGGCTTGCCATTGGGCCAGGCTCATCTTGCTCATTTCGCCGTCCTTGACCTTGAGCAGCAGGCCGTCGCGCAGGATCCCGGCATTGTTGATCAGGCCGTGGATCGCGCCGAAATCCTCGCCCACTCGGGCGACCATGTCGCTCACCTGTTCTTCATTGGCCACGTTGCACAGGTACGCCCGGGCCTCGACGCCCTTGGCCACGCACGCGGCCACGGCCTGGTCGAGCTTCTCCTGATTGAGGTCGACCAGGGCAAGCTTCGCGCCCCTGTCCGCCAGGTACTCGGCCATGGAGCGCCCCAGGCCCTGGCAACCGCCAGTGATAATGATTACTTTGTCAGTGAGTTGCATGTGCGTGTCCCGGGATGGCGGAGCGGTTGAGGGAGTTCGGTTGCGGGCCTCTCTTCTGTAGCGGCTGGAGCGCGGCATAGAGTTGCCCGATGGCACCTGGAAACATAGTCCAGCTGCCTGATCGTATTCAAGACGAATTTAGTCGAAGGAGTCATAAATTGAGCGTTGAAGCTGCCAAGCTTGCCCGAGAGCTGCTGCTCAAGGAATACCGTGGAGTGTTATCCACCCATTCCAAATCCATGCCCGGGTTCCCGTTCGGCTCCGTCGTGCCGTATTGCCTGGATGCGCAGGGCCAGCCGCTGATCCTGATCAGCCGCATTGCCCAGCACACCCACAATCTGCAGAAAGACCCCAAGTGTTCGATGCTGGTGGGCGAGCGGGGGGCGCAAGACGTGCAGGCCGTGGGGCGCCTGACATGCGTGGCACAGGCACGCAAACTCCAGGACAGCGCCGCCATCGAGGCCGCTGCCGAGCGCTATTACCGTTATTTTCCCGAATCGCAGAACTACCACAAGGCCCACGATTTCGACTTCTGGGTGCTCGACCCGGTGCGTCATCGCTACATCGGCGGCTTCGGTGCGATTCATTGGATCGACCAGGTCACCCTGGCCAATCCCTTTGCCGGCCAGGCCGAGGCGAGCATGATCGAACACATGAACGCCGATCACGCCAAGGCCATCGCCCACTACGTCGCCTTGGCCGGACTGCCGGACTGCGAGCCGGCACAGATGGTCGGCATCGACAGCGAAGGCATGCACCTGCGCATTGGCCAGGGGCTGTACTGGCTGGCGTTTCCCAGTCCTTGCAACACGCCGACACAAGTGCGCGAAGCCTTGGTTTACCTGGCTCACGCCGAGCAATGGCCGAAAAATGCAGAGGCGAACGCTTGAATTCACGAAAGGACGACGTCATTTAGGGTTTGATAGCAAGGCATTCTTGCGTTGAGGAACCTTTTGATGCGCCCTTTTTTGTTGCTCTTTCTGCTGTTCCCGGTGTTGGAGCTGTTCGTATTCGTCAAGGTCAGCGGTGCGGTCGGGTTTTTCCCGGCGCTGCTGCTGGTCATTCTCGGCTCGATGCTCGGCGTGTTCGTGCTGCGCATCGCCGGCCTCGCCACGGCATTGCGTGCCCGTGAAAGCCTGAACCGCGGCGAACTGCCGGCCCAGACCATGCTCGAAGGCCTGATGCTGGCCCTGGGTGGCGGCCTGTTGATCCTGCCAGGCTTCATCAGCGACGTGCTGGGCCTGGTCCTGCTGCTGCCGTTCACCCGGCGCATGCTCGCCAACAAGATGCGCCAGCGCGCCGAGGAGCAGGCGATGCGTCAGCGCGCGTTCGCCGATGACCTCCAGCCCCGTGGCGGCCCGGCCCCACGAGAGCCGGTGGGCCGCGAGCCGACGGTGATCGAAGGTGAATTCGAACACCGCGACTCCAAGTAAACCCTTCAGCACGGCGCCTTCGGGCGCCGTGTTCGTTCAGGCGTGGACGTAAAAATTTTTCCACCCGGCCCTTGTAATCGCCTTGCGCGCCCCTATGTATGGGTCACCGCAAGGTTTCCGGTGGCAACACCGGACAGACTTCCGCGGTTCGACTGACGAACCGCAACCGGCTTCGCCGGCTTTGTTAAACCCGCCGGGACTACACCGGCCGATGAAAACCCAAAATTAGGAGAGATCGACAATGAAGCTTCGTCCTCTGCATGACCGCGTCGTCATCCGTCGCAGCGAAGAAGAGAAGAAAACCGCTGGCGGTATCGTCCTGCCAGGTTCGGCTGCTGAAAAAGCCAACCACGGTGAAGTTCTCGCTGTAGGTACCGGCCGCGTGCTGGACAGCGGTGAAGTGCGTGCGCTGGCCGTGAAAGTGGGTGACAAGGTTGTGTTCGGCCCTTACTCCGGCAGCAACACCGTGAAAGTCGACGGCGAAGACCTGTTGGTAATGAGCGAGAACGAGATCCTCGCTGTTATCGAAGGCTGATTTCCCCGCTCATTTTCCCGCTACTACACAGTATTTAAGGAATATCGATCATGGCTGCTAAAGAAGTTAAATTCGGCGATTCCGCCCGCAAGAAAATGCTCACCGGTGTCAACGTCCTGGCTGACGCAGTAAAAGCGACCCTGGGCCCGAAAGGCCGCAACGTGATCATCGAGAAGAGCTTCGGCGCTCCGACCATCACCAAGGACGGCGTTTCCGTAGCCAAGGAAATCGAACTGGAAGACCGTTTCGAGAACATGGGCGCGCAGCTGGTCAAAGACGTTGCCTCCCGTGCCAACGATGACGCCGGCGACGGCACCACCACCGCCACCGTCCTGGCCCAGTCGATCGTCAACGAAGGCCTGAAAGCCGTCGCTGCCGGCATGAACCCGATGGACCTCAAGCGCGGCATCGACAAGGCGACCATCGCCATCGTCAAGGAGCTCAAGGGCCTGTCCAAGCCTTGCGCTGACTTCAAGGCCATCGCTCAGGTAGGCACCATCTCCGCCAACTCCGACAACTCCATCGGCGACATCATTGCCGAAGCCATGGAAAAAGTCGGTAAAGAAGGCGTGATCACCGTTGAAGAAGGCTCGGGCCTGGAAAACGAACTGTCGGTCGTCGAAGGCATGCAGTTCGACCGCGGCTACCTGTCGCCGTACTTCGTCAACAAGCCGGACACCATGGTGGCCGAGCTGGACGGCCCGCTGATCCTGCTGGTCGACAAGAAAATCTCCAACATCCGCGAAATGCTGCCGGTGCTGGAAGCCGTTGCCAAGGCTGGCCGTCCTCTGCTGATCGTGGCCGAAGACGTTGAAGGCGAAGCCCTGGCGACCCTGGTCGTGAACAACATGCGTGGCATCGTCAAGGTTGCTGCGGTCAAGGCCCCTGGCTTCGGCGACCGCCGCAAGGCCATGCTGCAGGACATCGCCGTCCTGACCGGCGGTACCGTGATCTCCGAAGAGATCGGCCTGAGCCTGGAAAGCACCACCCTGGAGCACCTGGGTAACGCCAAGCGCGTCACCCTGTCCAAGGAAAACACCATCATCGTCGACGGTGCTGGCGTTCAAGGCGACATCGAAGCGCGCATCAGCCAGATCCGTGCCCAGGTTGCCGAAACTTCCTCGGACTACGACCGTGAAAAACTGCAAGAGCGCCTGGCCAAGCTGTCCGGCGGCGTTGCGGTGATCAAGGTTGGCGCCGGTTCCGAAGTCGAAATGAAAGAGAAGAAAGCCCGCGTTGAAGACGCCCTGCACGCTACCCGTGCAGCCGTTGAAGAAGGCGTGGTACCTGGCGGTGGCGTTGCGCTGATCCGCGCACTGGAAGCCCTGACCGAACTCAAGGGCGACAACGCTGACCAGAACGTGGGCATCGCTGTTCTGCGTCGCGCTGTTGAAGCGCCGCTGCGTCAGATCGTTGCCAACTCCGGCGACGAGCCAAGCGTCGTGGTCGACAAGGTCAAGAACGGCCAAGGCAGCTTCGGCTACAACGCTGCGTCGGGCGAGTACGGCGACATGATCGAAATGGGTATCCTGGACCCAACCAAGGTCACCCGTTCGGCCCTGCAGGCAGCGGCTTCCATCGGCGGTCTGATCCTGACCACCGAAGCAGCCGTGGCTGACGCACCGAAGAAAGAAGGTGCAGCTGGCGGCGGTATGCCAGACATGGGCGGCATGGGTGGCATGGGCGGCATGATGTAAGCCAGCCTTACCCTGTAGCGAAAAACCCCGCCTGCGAAAGCAGGCGGGGTTTTTTATTGCCGCTTATTGGGGAGCGAGCGTTACGCCGCTTTCGCGAGCAAGCTCGCTCCCACAGGTGATCTTGGGCGATCACCGGATTTGCGCCCACCCTGGTCCCCTGTGGAAGCGGGCTTGCTCGCGAAGGGCCAGCAGCCCCAGCATCGTTATCGCAGGCTCGCCCCCCTCTGAACGATCCTCAGCCCCGGGCGGGGGCGGGCAGGGCTACGCGATCCGTCGTGGTGGCGGGTCGGTAAAGAATGAAGTAGTAGCAACCCAGGCAAATCAGCCAGCAGAACACTGCGGTCCAGACGTTGTGGGAAAAGAAGTGCGCCCCCTGCATCATCCTGCCGATGGAAAACACCGTGCCCAGGCCCAGGGCCAGGACGAGCGCGCGTCGAGCCAGGCGTGGCCGGCGGTCACGCAGGACGAAGAACAGGGCAAACAGGGTGAAGCCGGTCGCGGCATGGCCGCCGGGCCAGCATCGGCCAGGCTTGTCGGTGGCCGGTCGCGGGCTCAGCAATTCGCTGTAGGTTTCCTTGCCGCCGAACTCCTTGAGGCTCCAGGGGCATTGCACGGCCGTCACGGCCTTCATCGGTGTGACGAACGACGTGGCCAGTGCCAGGGACAGGACCAGGCAGCCGAGTTCGCGTTTGAACGGCTTGAGTCGAGCGTTGAAGAACGTGGCGATAAACCCCAGGACCGCCACCACGGAAAAGGCGATGACTACCTCCTTGGCACGGTCGTGGAGGATGTCTTCCAAAAAGTAACTGTGTCGGCCAATGAACCCGCCACCGGTGGCGTCATAGAACAGGTGGGCCAGATCCATGTCCAGGGTGGTCAGTTCCAATAGCACCAGGATGACCGCGACGGCGGCGGGCAGCCCCAGGGCGATCCGCAGGTTAAGCGGCCTGGAAGCAGGGCGGATGGCGGTGGAAACCATGAAAGTACCTTTGCTGGGAGTCTTCGATGAACAGCGCGTTTCGCGCAGTCTGACCGGTGTTGCGTGGGAGGGGTGTGAAGGTTGGGTGAAAAAGTCGTCAAGGCTTGCCCAAGGCTGTGTTCGGGAGCGGTCCAGTGAAGACACGAGCAGACACAATCCTAGCGGTGAGCCACACTTGGCCGTAAGCTGCGCGGGCCAAGACGGCCGTTCCCCGTATACGCAGAGGTGCCCATGCGAATTCTATTGGTCGAAGACAACCGCGACATCCTGGCCAACCTGGCCGACTACCTGGGGCTCAAGGGCTACACCGTCGATTGTGCCCAGGACGGTCTGTCGGGGTTGCACCTGGCGGCGACCGAGCACTACGACCTGATCGTGCTCGACATCATGCTGCCGGGCATCGACGGCTACACCTTGTGCAAGCGCCTGCGTGAAGACGCCCGCCGCGACACGCCGGTGATCATGCTCACCGCCCGGGACCAGTTGGACGATCGCCTGCAAGGCTTCAAGTCCGGGGCCGACGATTACCTGATCAAGCCTTTTGCCCTGTCGGAACTGGCGGCGCGGATCGAGGCGGTCATGCGCCGGGCCCAGGGGGGTGGACGGCGGGCGTTGCAGGTCGGTGACCTGAGCTACGACCTCGACACCCTGGAAGTGACCCGCGAAGGCAAGCTGCTCAAGCTCAACCCGGTCGGCCTGAAGCTGCTGGCGGTGCTGATGCAGAAAAGCCCCCATGTGTTGCGCCGGGAAATCCTCGAAGAAGCGCTCTGGGGCGATGATTGCCCGGACAGCGACAGCCTGCGCAGCCATGTCCATCAACTGCGCCAGGTGATCGACAAACCGTTCGAAAAACCCTTGCTGCACACTGTGCACGGCGTCGGTTATCGCTTGGCCGAGGGGCGCGATGGAGTTTAAGCAAAGCCTTGCCCAGCGGATCATCATCGCCTTTGCGTTGATGAGCGCATTGGTGGCAGGGGCGTTCGCCATGGGGATCGTGGCGACGGTCCACCTGGTTGAAGAAAAACTGATTTCCGCCGGGCTCGGTGGCGACCTGCAGCGCCTGTTGTTGATGGACAGCGTCTCGGACTGGAACCATCGCCCGGAACCCGACCAGTTGTTCTATTTCAGCGGCGGCCCCGGGGATTTCGAGCTGCCCAAGGACCTGCGCCATCTGGAGCGCGGATTCCACGAAGTGTTTCGCGAACAGCTGTCCTATCACGCCATGGTCGAGATCGTGGACGGCCGCCACTACGTCCTGCTCCAGGACCAGAGCGACTTCGAAGAGCGCGAACGGGTGCTGTTCGCCGTGGTGCTGGTGGGCTTTGTGCTCAGCCTGGCGCTGGCGGTGTTCCTGGGGTGGGTCCTGGCCCGTCGGGTCATGGCGCCTGTGGTTCGCCTGGCCCGGCAAGTGCGGCACCGCGACCAGTTGCTTGGTCTGGCCCCACCGCTGGCGCCGGATTACGCGGCCGATGAAGTGGGCGAACTGGCCGTGGCGTTCGACGCCACGCTGGGCCAGCTGCGCCAGGCCCTGACCCGCGAGCGTTTGTTCACCAGTGATGTGAGCCACGAGTTGCGTACGCCGTTGATGGTCCTGGCGACCTCGTGCGAACTGTTGCTGGAAAACCCGGCGCTGGATCAGCGCGGTCGCACCCAGGTCGAGCGGATCAACCGCGCCAGTGAGGAAATGCGTGAGTTGGTCCAGACCTTCCTGATGCTCGCCAGGGCTCGGCGCGAAGACAACGGCATGTCCCCTCGGGCGACCCTCGCGCAGGTGGCCGAGAACCTTCTCGGGGTGTGGCGCGCGCCCATCGAATCCAAGGGCCTGACGCTGATCTTCGAACCGGGGCAGACCCTTGAGACACTCTACAACGCCACCTTCCTGACCGCCGTGATGGGAAACCTGCTGCGCAATGCCCTGCACTACACCGACCAGGGATTTATCCGTCTTTCGCTGACCGCCACCGGTTTCGTGGTGGAAGACAGCGGCGTGGGCATCCCCGAAGAGAAGCGCGAGGCGATGTTCGAGCCGTTCGTTCGCGGTAACGAGCAGCGCGGCGAGGGCCTGGGGCTGGGGCTGTCGCTGGTGCAGCGGATCTGCGAAAACCAGGGCTGGACCGTGAGCCTCAGCACGATGGAGCCTAACGGCTGCCGTTTTGAAGTGCAGTTGAACCCGACGGGATAAGTGGGCTTGTGGACAAATCTTGTAACTATTGGTGGCATCAACATGACTTTGTTTTCACAAAGAGATGACATGCCGATTCATAAGGTGGGGCCCATCTGTAATGGAGGCCCCCTCAATGTCCAAACCCATCAAGCTGGATTTTTCCGAGAAATACGACGAGCAGCATGCTCGCAAATATTTCCATAAGCATCGCAGCGGCATAAGTCGTCGCCTGTCCAACCAGCGGGATCAACAGCTGGCTCGCCGAGCGTTGGCGCTTGTCGGCGATCCGGGGCTGGTGTTGGACCTGCCTTGCGGTGCCGGGCGTTTCTGGCCTTTGCTGGCCGAAAAACCGAACCGGGTGATCATTGGCGCCGACAATTCCGAGGCCATGCTCAAGACGGCCATGACATCTCAACCGGCCGATGTGGTGAAACGGGTACAACCCTTGCACACATCTGCGTTCGACATTGCCTTGCCTGATAACGCCGTCGACAGCATTTTTTGCATGCGGCTGCTGCACCACATCGGTGAATCCGCGCACCGCCTGGCGATCCTCAAGGAATTCGAGCGGGTCAGCCGCGACAGCGTGATTGTTTCATTGTGGGTCGACGGTAATTTCAAGGCCTGGAAACGCAAGCGCCAGGAACGCACCCGTGGGCAGAAAGACTACCAAAATCGATTTGTGTTACCGGTTGCTACAGTAGAAGAGGAATTTCGCCAGGCCGGGTTCCGTATTCAGGAACGACTGGATTTCCTACCGCTCTATGCCATGTGGCGAGTTTACGTATTACGCAAGAGGTAAAAGCATGGTTGTGCAGGTAGCAGAGGCATCAGGTATCCCCCGCGACAGTTTCGATTATTTTTGGAGCTTGCAGGGTGAGTGGGTGGAGGAGCCCAACGTACGACGTGGCGGCGAGAGCGGCGTACAACGGATCACCAGCAAGGACGGCGAGTTGCTGTATGCCAAGCGCCAGACCGGGCACATCTATCGCAGTTGGCTGCACCCGTTCGGGCGTCCGACGGTATTACGCGAGCAGGACGCGCTCCTGGCGTTGCCTCGACTCAATGTCCGGGTGCCCGAGCTGGTGTTCTGTGGAGCCCAGCCGGACCCCGAGCATAAATGGCGGGCGTTATTGGTGACCCGTGCGCTCGAAGGTTTCGAGGAGATCGAACACTGGTATGCCGGTGGCGGTCGCGAGCGTCATGGCGAAGCGGTGCATGACCAGATCCTCCAGGAACTGGCCGGGAACCTGGCCCGCATGCACAGGGGGCGTTGGCAACACAGCTGCATCTACATCAAGCACGTCTTCGTGCGCGTGACTGGGGAGGGCGAGGCGGCCAAGCCGGAGGTGGCGCTGCTGGACCTGGAGAAGTGCCGCCGGCGCATGACGGCCCGGCAGGCGGCCTCCCATGACATGAAGCAGTTGCGGCGCCATTCGTCGTTCAGCGACGCCGACTGGAAAAAACTCGTCTACTTTTACGAGACGGCGTTTGGCAGCGCTATCAAAGGTTTATAGCGATGAAACTAGAAATTGCTAGAGGTGTGTTTTTAGTTGGAGCCCTGGCAGTTGCGTCGATGGCGGTGGCTGTGTGGGAGCAGCCACGCTCGCAGATCCTCAACGTTTCCAAGGTGGATGCGCAGTGCCCTTTGCCACGGGTGGCAAAGGTCAGCGAAGTGACCCGGCCGGACAATGACCTGCTGCTGTTCATGTTCAGTCTTTCCCAAGGGATGAGGCCGCAGAGTTGAGGATGATGATGTCTAGATAAAGGCCTCGCATATGCGAGGCCTTTATCTTTGGGCGTTTGATTTTCATCCGTCACGGCTGGATCTGTGGCGAGGGAGCTTGCTCCCGTTCGGCTGCGAAGCCGTTGCCGTGGGGAGACCGTTGGTCGGAGGGGACCGCTTCGCGCTCCAGCGGGAGCAAGCTCCCTCGCCACAAGAGCCAAAGCCAAAGCCAAAGCCAAAGCCAAAGCCAAAGCCAGAGCCAGAGCCAGAGCCAGAGCCAGAGCCAGAGCCAAGAGCTAGAGGCCCCAGCGCAAAAGATCAGAGACTGGCGTGTTCTCGGTTCTTGTCCGGTTTGGCCAGCAGCGTGTAGACGCAGGGCAGCACGAACAGGGTGAACAAGGTGCCAATCGACATCCCGGTGGCGATGACCGTGCCGATGTCGAAGCGGCTCACCGCCCCTGCGCCTGTCGCGAGGATGAGCGGTACCATGCCGAATACCATTGCCGCGGTGGTCATCAGCACCGGCCGTAGACGGATCGAGGCGGCCTGTTCCACGGCTTCCCTTGGGCTCAGGCCCTGTTCCTTGCGCAACTGGTTGGCAAACTCGACGATCAGGATGCCGTGCTTGCTGATCAGGCCGATCAGCGTCACCAGGCCCACCTGGGTGTAGATGTTCATGCTTGACCAGCCCAGGAAGAGCGGAATCAAGGCGCCGCAAATCGACAGAGGCACCGTCACCAGGATCACCAGCGGGTCGCGGAAGCTTTCGAACTGGGCGGCCAGCACCAGGAAGATGATCGCCAGGGCCAGGCCAAAGGTGACCCACAGGGCGCTGCCTTCCTGTACGAACTGTCGCGAAGCCCCGGCGTAATCGAAGGCGAACCCTGCCGGCGCTTCTTCCCGGGCGATCTGGCGGACCGTTTCGATGGCTTCACCCATGCTCACGACGGGAAAGCCCGAGATCGTGACCGCATTGAGCTGCTGGAACTGGTTCAACTGCCGTGGCCGTGCCCGGTCGCTGACCTTGATCAGGGTCGACAGCGGCAGCAGTTCGCCCAGGGTGTTCTTCACGTAGTAGTTGTTCAGCCAGTCGGGGTTGTCGCGAAACGGCCGTTCAACCTGGGCGATGACCTTGTAGCTGCGTCCTTCGAGGGTGAAGCGGTTGATCTCGGCTTCCCCCAGCAGGGTCGCGAGGGTGCCGCCCAGGTCCTGCATCGAGACGCCCATCTGGGCCGCCTTGGCGCGGTCGATATCGACCACGACTTCAGGTTTGTCGAACGCCAGGTCGATGTCCATGAAGGCGAACTTGCCGGACGCCATCGCGCGGTTCTTCACCCGTTCGGCGATTTGCAGCAAGGTGGCGTAATCCTTCGGAGAGTTGATGACGAAGGCGAACGGCAGGCCTTCGCCGGTGCCCGGCAGCGATGGCAGGTTGAAGCCGAAGATCTGCAAGCCGGGGATGCTTTCGAGCTTGGCCTGGACCTCGGGCAGGATTTCCATCTGGGTGCGGCTGCGCTCGTTCCAGGGCTTGAGCAGGAAGCCGCCGATGCCGGACTGTACGCCGTTATAGCCGTTGATCTGGAACGAGGAGTAGTACTCGGGGAACTCCTTGAAGATCGTGATGAAGTGATCGGTGTAGGCGTTCAGGTAGTCGAGGTTGGTCGTCTTCGGGGAGTTGGCCATCATGAAGATGATGCCCTGGTCCTCGTCGGGGGCCAGTTCGGACTTGGTGAACATGATCAGCACCGGGATCAGGAGCAGGATGATCACGGCGAACACCAGCACCACCGGGCGCGCATCGAGGGTGCCATGGAGCATGCGCTGGTAGCGGCCCTTCAGGCGTTCGAAGACCATGTCGAGGCGGTGGGCCAACCCCGTGGGGTTTTCGTCGTGGCGCAGCAGCATGGCGCACATCATGGGCGACAGCGTCAGGGCGACGATCCCGGAAATCACCACCGCCCCGGCCAGGGTGAGGGCGAACTCCTTGAACAAGGCCCCCGTCAGCCCTTCGAGCAGGCCGATCGGCGCATACACCGCCGCCAGGGTGATGGTCATCGAGACCACCGGCATGGCGATTTCCCGTGCACCTTCCAATGCGGCGTCGAAGGGGCTCTTGCCTTCCTCGATGTGCCGGTGGATGTTTTCCACCACCACAATGGCATCGTCCACCACCAGGCCGATGGCAAGCACCATGGCCAGCAGCGTCAGCAGGTTCATCGAGTAGCCCATCAACTGCATGAAGAACATCACGCCGATCATCGACAGCGGGATGGTCACCACCGGGATCAGCACCGAGCGCAGGGCGCCCAGGAACAGGAACACCACGACGATGACGATCAGCACCGCCTCGAACAGGGTCTTCACCACTTCGTCGATGGAGGCCTGGATGAACAGGGTGGCGTCGTAGGCGATCTCGGCCTTGAGGTTGGTCGGTAGCTGGGCCTCCAGCTCCGGCATGAGCTTGCGCACCTCCTTGATCACGTCCAGCGGGTTCGCGCCAGGCGTGGCCTTGATCCCGATGTACACCGACGGCGTACCGCCGAAGGAGCTGATGGTGTCGTAGTTCTCGGCGCCCATTTCCACCCGCGCCACATCCCGCAGCAACACGCGGCTGTCGCCCTCGGTCTTGAGTGGGATCGCGGCGAAGGCCTCGGCGGACTTGAGTTCGGTGTTGGCGTTGATGCTGGTGACCACGTACTCGCCTTTTACCTCGCCGGCGGCGGAGAGGAAGTTCTGCTGGCGCACGGCATTGGTCACGTCGGTGGCGGTCAGGCCGAAACCGGCGAGCTTGACGGGATCGAGCCACAGGCGCATGGCGAAGACCTGGTTGCCGAGGATCTCGGCTTCGGCCATGCCCGGCAACGTCGCCAGCTTGGGCTGGATCACCCGTGACAGGTAGTCGGTGATCTGCGGGTTGTTCAGTTCCTTGCTGAAGAAGCTGATGTACATCAGCGCGGAGGCGTCGGCGGCCTCACGGCTGAGTACCGGGTCCTCAGCGTCCTGGGGTAACTGGTTCTTGACCTCGTTGGCCTTGGCCAGCAGTTCGGTGAAGAGCCGGTCGCTGTTGGAACCGATGCGGGCGTAGACCGAGATCACCGAGAAGTTCTGGCGACTGACCGAGGTCATGTAGTCGATGCCTTCGGCACTGGCCAGGCTTTGCTGCATCGGCTGGGTGATGTAGCCCTGGATGGTCTCGGCGTTGGCCCCGGGGTAGGCGGTGGTCACCGTGATCAGGGCGTTTTCCATCTGCGGGTACTGGCGCAAGGGCAACTTGCTCCAGGCCTGGAAGCCCAGCAGCACGATCAACAGGCTGACCACGGTGGCGAGCACCGGGCGGCGGATGAACGGATCGGTAAAAGCCATGGGAATTCCTTGATCAGTCCGCGCGCGGCGGGCTGTTCTGTTCGGTCAGGGTCTTGTCGTCGCCGATGGCGATGGTCGTACCGTTGTCGAGCTTGATCTGGCCGGCGATCACGACCTGTTCACCGCTCTGCACGCCCTTGGAAACCAGGACCTTTCCATCACGGCGCTCACCGGTCTCGACGAAGCGCCGCTCGGCGATCAGCACCGGCTGGTCCTTGTCATCCTTCTCGACGCTGCCGTCGGCGGCCTTCTTTTGCGTGACCACGTACATGGAGTTGCCATAGAGGGTGTAGGTCACGGCGCTTTCCGGCACGACGACAGCATTGGCCACCTCCGGCAGGATCACCTGCAGGTCGGCGAACATGCCCGGCAGCAGCTTGCCATCGGGGTTGGCCAGGGTCGCGCGCACCAGCACATTGCGGGTGCTGTCCTCGACCTTGGGGTTGATCGCGCTGATGGCGCCGACGAAGGTTTGCCCGGGATAGGCCGCTACGGTGACATTGACCGGCTGGGCAACGGCAAGCCTGGGCACCGTTTGCTCGGGCACGTAGAAATCCACATACAGGCTGCTGAGGTCTTGCAGGGTGGCGATGACCGTGCCGCTGGCCAGATAGTCGCCGACGTCCACCCGGCGAATGCCGATGGTGCCGTTGAAGGGCGCGAGGATCTGTTTCTTGGCCAGCGAGGCCTTGAGTTGATTGACCGTGGCCTGGTTCTTTTTCATTTGCGCCGAGAGTCGGTCGAACTCGCCCTTGGAAATCGCCTGGCTGCCGACCAGTTGTCGGCCGCGTCCGAAGTCCAGTTGCGACAGGCCTAGATCGGCCTCGGCGGTTTGCAGCAAGGCACTTTCGACGTCGCTGTCGAGTTGCAGGAGCGGTTGGCCGACCTTGACCTTCTGCCCGGACTGGAACAGCACCTTCTGCACGGTCCCGGAATTTTCCAGGCTCAGGTCGACGCCTTGCAAGGCCTTTAGGCTGCCGACGGCGGGCAGGCGGGCCTGCCAGGGCTGCTCGGTAGCCGTGGCCACGGCCACGCTGACCGGTGGTTTCGGCGCAGAAAACATCTGGATCTGCTGGTAGACGGAGAAGGCCTTGTAGCCGGCCAGCAACAGCACCACCAGCAGGACAACACCCAACATGATCAGCATGCGGCGTCGCAGCATGTTCCACTTCCTTGGAAAGAACCGAGAGAAAAGATAATCAGGCGGGCACATTACTCCGAGTGCGGCGGGGTTTCCAGACGGACATGGGCGCTGTGTCGTGTGGGATTATTCCTGGATTTACGGGCGCTTGGCGCCCGTAAGCTGCACATTGGCTTCAGACCAGATGCAAATGGTTGTCCCAGAGCCCTGCGGGCAGATCCAATGGCTTTGCAACCAGTTGTGTCTGCCGACAATCGTAGTAGCGGCAACGCCCCTGACCCGACGTGACGACGAAACCGTCGGCCACGGCGCCCACGCCCGCGCAGTCTGGCAGGGGGGCATCCAGGCGCGCTTCACCGGTGTCCAGGTCCCAGATGAAGAAGCGGTTGCCACGGGGTGCGGTCAGGGCTACCAGGCGCAGCTCGCTGTGCACGGCGACACTGGCGGTGTAGTGCCCCATCGCCTGCAATTGCTGCTCGGGCACCGGGAAGGCCTGGAACGGCTCGCCCGGTCGCTTGATCGCCACCAGTTGCGAAGACTCGTGGGCATCGCCCATGAACTGCTGGCCGGAAACGATGGTGCCGTCGCTGGCGATGCCCAGGTGCCTCACGCTGTTCATCGACTGGGGCAGGGTTTCCTTGCTTAGCAGCGTGCCGTCACGCTGCATCAGCACCAGGCTCGGTTCCATGGCATCGAGGTTCATCTCGACCCGGCTCTCGGCTTCGGTCCGGATGCCACCGTTCGCCACCACCAGGGTCTCGCCGTCGGGCATCCAGGACACCTGGTGCGGGCCGATGCCGTGGGTGGAGATTTCGCCGCTGTGGACCAGCCGTTCGCCTTCGAATCGGTACACGCCCAACAGGCCGCGCCCCGGATCGCGGGTATCGTTCTCGGTGGCGTACAACCACTCGCCGCCGCGGTGGATCACTGCGTGACCATAGAAATGCCGGTCGGGCAGCGAGGTGACGGTTTGCAGCAGCGTACCGTCGCGCAGGTCGATCAGGTAGCTTTCGGTGCCTGGGCGACGGGCGACGAACAAGGCGATCGGCCGGGTGGGGTGGTTGATGATGTCGTGGCAGCGCTGGCCGACCTGGGTGGCGAACGCCCGACTGCCGTCCAGTCGATAGCCCACGGCGTAATGCCGGCCATCACCATCGTCCCGCGCCGAAAGCAGCAGCGGTTGCTTGTCCTTTTGCTTGAACAGCGTCCAGCCACCCAGGGTAACGGCGCCGAGCAGCAAGCTGCCCAGGGCCAGGGCCTGACGTCGAAGCATGATCAGTCACCGTCGTTGGCGTTGAAGCCCAGTTGAACGCCCAACGCCTTGGCCAGTTCGCCTTCGTGCAGGCGGTGGACGACGTTGAGGCTGTCGTACAAATCGTTGAGTTGCTGGCGCCCGGCGTCGTCGTTGAGCATTTCGGTCAGCGAACGCTGGCTGCTGGCGAACAGTTTCAGTGAGGCATCGTAGGCGGCATCGATCTTGTCGGCCAGTGGCTTCTGCTCGCTGGGCAACAGGCCGCGCAGACCCTTGTTGTCCACGCCTGCCCAGACGGTCCGGGCCGCGCTCAGGCTGGCTTCCAGGCCTTGCAGCGACGACTGGCTGCGCCAGGCGTCGGCCTGGAACGGTTGCGGCACCCCTTTGCTCTGGCGGCCCATTGGCGTGCCGAGTTTTTTCTTCAGGGTGTCGAGGGCGGTGACCTGGACCCGCAGCAGATCGGCGATGGCTTCATGGGAGTCGGCGTAACGCTGGTTCGGGAACTTGCTCATCTGGGCGAGCATGCCGTCGTTGGTGTTCCAGCGCGACAGGATTTCTTCGGCCAGTTGTTTCTGGCGTTCGCCGATGGCGATCAGCAACGGGCAGTACTTGGCCTTCTGCGTGGCGTCGGCCATGTCGATCTTGGCGTCGAACAGCAGGTACTCGTAGGCCGACAGGCCCTGGACCACGACACTGGACTTGGCCAGGCCAGCGGCGTCGATCTGCGGTTCGCTATTGATCAGTTGCTCGACCTGACGGCCCACCAGGTTTTTCTTGTCCGGCCAGAACTGGACCTGCCAGGCACGGTTGCCTTCGGCCAGCGGGCCGATCAGCAGCGGTTGCAACTCGGCCCAGGCTTTCTGGGCCTTGAGGAAGTCGGCGCGGGCGGTTTCCAGAGTTTCCTTGCCTTGGCAAAACGCCAGGGCACTGCTCGCCAACTGCCGGTCGGCGTCGACCCAGCGGCTGTAGGTCGGCAGGATCACTTGCTTGGCGATGGCCGCCGAGGTGACCGCTTGCGGGTCCTGGGGCGAGCAGGCGCCGAGGGCCAGGGCGGCGAGGCTGGTGAACAACAGCTTGGGACGGAACATGTCGGGCTCCCGTGGTCGGAGAATACGTTTAAAGGGAATTCAGGAAGGCCAGCAACGCGGCGCGTTGCCCGGCATCGAACGATAGAACCTGGCGCTGCGCCGCTTGTGCTTCGCCGCCATGCCACAGCACGGCTTCGAGCAGGTTGCGGGCGCGCCCGTCATGCAGGAACTGGGTATGGCCGTTGACGGTTTCGGTCAGGCCGATTCCCCACAACGGCGGCGTGCGCCAGTCGCGGCCACCGGCCTTGAATTCGCTGCGGTTGTCAGCCAGGCCCTCACCCATGTCGTGCAACAGCAAGTCGGTGTAGGGGCGGATGACCTGGTTGGCCAGCTCCGGCTCGGCCGCATTGGCGGACGTGGTGTATTTGGGTGTGTGGCAGGACTGGCAGCCGGCCTGGAAAAACAGATTCTTGCCCGCCAGCACGTCGGGCGAATTCACCTCGCGGCGGGCTGGCACGGCGAGGTTGCGGCTGTAGAACAGCACCAGCCGAAGGATGTTGTCGCTGACCTCCGGCTCACCGTCCGGGCCGTTGCCATTGGGCGCTCGCCGGCAATCGACCTGGGTTTCGGTGCAGTCGTCGAAGGGACGCAGGCGGGTGGTCAGGCCCATGTCGCCCGAGAAGGCGTGGACATTCTGCTGGTTGAGGTTGGGTTGCCCGGCCTTCCAGCCGAATCGCCCCAGAACGGTTTTCTGCTGGGCATCGTCCCAGACCTGGTTGGGGCGGCCCGCGATGCCGTTCTTCGCCTGCGCTTGGGCCTGGGCGTTCGCCAGGATGGCTTGCTCGGGGATGGCCTCCAGCAACCCAAGGCCGATCATCGGCGGTGCGACGCGGGCGGAGAAACGCGTGTCCGGGTGCATCGGCCCGTAGCCGAGCTGGGTGATCTGCAGGGTGGGCTTGCGCAGTTCGACCAGGGTGCCGTCCTTGAAGCGTACCGGGACGGGGCTGTAGTCGACCCGCACCTTGCCTTCGGGCACCACGCCGGGCACGGACATGTCCTGCAACTGGCCGCCATAGACCGGTTCGGGCACCACCCCCAACTGTTCGATGACCTTGGCGTAGGGCGGCGCGTCGGGAATCGACAGGCGCACCAGCATGGACACCGCCGTGGTGGCGTCCGGCGCGGGTGGATGACCGCGACCGTCCTTGATGTGGCAGTTCTGGCAGGCGTTGGTGTTGAACAACGGCCCGAGGCCATCGCGGGCGGTGGTGGTCGACGGGGCGATCACCCAGGGGCTGCGGAAGAAGCTGTTGCCGACGCTGAAATCCACGCGCCTCGACGGCGGCAGGTTGGCCGAGGGCAGGGAGAAGGCGTTCTGGTCGGTCTTGCGGACCGTCGCTGCGCCACCGGACCGCGCTTCACCGGGCTCGGCCTGGGTAAAACGCGGGGCATCGTCGCAGGCACTCAGGCCCAGGGCCATGAACAGTGCGCATAGACGAAGAGGCAACGACGGCATCGGGCAACCTGGGAGATGAATGAAACGAGGGCGCAGAGTCTAACAGGGCGGGGCAGTTTGAATAAGAGGGATTATCGTTTGGTTCAGTGCGACGGACACGGTTTCATGTGGGAGCGGGCTTGCTCGCGAAATCGGTGGGTCAGGTTGCGTGGATGCTGGCTGCGCTGGTGTCTTCGCGAGCGAGCCCGCTCCCACAGGGCGCCGCGTTCGCCGCAGGCCCTGTGTGGAGCAGCGTAGCCAATCGCTTAAGGCTGAACGACCGCGCCGGGCACCAATGGCAGCTCCAGGCTGGCGATGAAGCCGCCCCCAGGATGATTGGCCAGCACCAGCGCGCCACCGTGACGCTCGGCGGCGCGGCGGGCGATGGCCAGGCCCAGGCCGTGGCCGGCGGCGGTCTGCCCGGGCGCGCGGTAGAACGGTTCGCCCAACTGGCCCAGGTGTTCGGCTTCCACCCCCGGCCCATGGTCACGCACGCTGATGATGATCCGCTCCCCCTGGCGCAGCGCGCGCATTTCGATCGGCTGGCCGACGGGGTTGAAGCGCTGGGCGTTGCGCAGCAGGTTGTCCACGGCCCGTTCGATCATGGTCGGCCAGCCCTTGAGGTTCAGGTTCGGCTCAGCGTTCAACTGCACGCTTTGTTCTGTCGACGCCAACTGCGCATCTTTTTGCAGGTTGACCAACAGGCTGTTCAGCTCGATGTCCTCGGCGCTGGCGTTGTCGGCATCGACCCGGGCCAGGACCAGGATCTCACTGATCAGCGCTTCCAGGCGGTCGCATTCGCGGGTCAGGCGCGGCCAGAGTTTTTCGCGTTCCTCGGGGCTTGCCCGTTCCGCCAGCGCCAGGGCAATGCGCAGTCGCGCCAGGGGCGAACGTAACTCGTGGGATACGTCGCGCAACAGTTGCCGCTGGCTGCCGATCAGGCTTTGCAAGCGGGCCCCCATGCGGTTGAAGTCGGTGGCCAGCACGCCGAACTCGTCTCGCCGGGCAGCCAGCTTGGCCAGGCTGTTCTGTTGGTAGGTGGCCTGGCCGAGGTCGTGCACTGCGCCCCGCAGGCGGCTCAATGGGCGAGTGATGGAGAGCGTCACCAGCAGGCTGAACAAGGTCAGCACCACCAGCGCGATTCCCAGGGCACTGAGGGGCCAGAGCAGGCTTCCACGGTGCCAGGCATCCAGTTCGGGGTGGGGAATGCGATAGATGAACAGGTACGTGTCGCCGCTCTTGGCGCTGGTGAATTCGTCGGTCAGCCGCCGCCAGGGCAGGCGCCGGTCGTCGTTGTTCTGCCGGGCCTCGAACGCCGCGGCGCGACGCGGGAAGGTGCCGCGCACCACCGGGTCGCCGCTTTCGTTGAGCACCTGGACGTCGATGTGGTACTGGCGCTTGCGCTGTTGCAGGATCTCTTGCGCGGCGTCCTCGCCCTGGCTTTCATAGGTTTGCGTCCATTCTTCAGCCAGGGTGTTGAGCCCCGGGTGGCGACTGAGGATCCATGCGTCCTGGTTTAGCATGTGGCCCATGAGAATAGACAGCCCGGCAACCAGGGCGATGGCCAGCCAGAAACTGGCCAGGATGCGCCAGAACAATGAACGCACGGTAAATCCTCGAAAACAAAGAAAGCCCAACGGCGGTTTGCCGTTGGGCTGGATGACTTCAGCGCATTATTGCGCTTTTTGCGGCTGTTGCGCTTTCCAGGCCTTGAATTCGGCCCATTCGGCGCGACGCTCGGCCTGTTTCTTCTGGATCGCGTCGAACTCTTTCTGTTGTTCAGGCTTGAGCAGCCCGCGGATCTGGGCGTCGACTTTTCCATGCCGGGCCGCCATTTCGTCCTGCATGGCCTTCTGATCGGCGGGCGACAACTTGGCCAGGTACTTTTCTACCAGCTCGCGGCGTTCGTGGCGTTGTTCGTCCATGATCTTGCGGATCTGCTGGCGCTGTTCGCGGCTCAGGTCCAGTTGGCTGTACGGGCCTTTGTCGTGCATCTGGCCACCGTGACGCGGGCCGTCCATCGGGCCCATCGGGCCGGGGCCTTCAGGCATGGCCATGGCAACGGTGGGCAGGGCAGCTGCGAACATCAGAGCGATAAGGGTCTTGCGCATGGTGTTTCTCCTTGTCTCGTTCCCGGTCAGTTCCGGATGTGTGCAGATTACGCAGAGCAAGGTCAGCGGCGGTCAGGGGGGCGTAAAGCTTGGGTAAAGACGGTTGGGTGCGAGCCTGACAAAACAGGCGATACAAATCCCTGTGGCGAGGGGATTTATCCCCCGCTGGGCTGCGCAGCGGCCCCCTGAGGTCTGCCGGATATAACCGGGAGTCAGAAAGACTTTGGGGGCGCTTCGCACCCCAGCGGGGATAAATCCCCTCGCCACAAGGGGATCGGTTCAGAGGCTGTAGTAATAGCCTCGGCTGCGCAGCGCCACGATGCGCGGGCGGCCGTCGGGGTGGGGGCCGATTTTCTTGCGCAGGTTGCTGACATGCATGTCGAGGCTGCGATCGTAGAGGGTGAGCTTGCGGCCCAGGGCGATCTGCGCCAGTTCCTGCTTGTCCAGCGGCTCGCCCGGTTGCTTGAGCAAGGCTTCGAGCAGGCGGCTTTCGGAAACGGTGAGGGTCTGTTCCTGTTCGTCGATGCTGACCACGCCGCGTACCGGGCTGAAGGTCAGGTCGCCCAGTTCGATCTGGCTGGACACTGCCGTCGGGTGGCTGCGACGCAACACGGCGCGCAGGCGGGCGGTGAGTTCACGTGGGTCGCAGGGCTTGGCCAGGTAATCGTCGGCGCCCAGCTCCAGGCCCAGGATGCGGTCCAGCGGTTCGCCCCGGGCCGAGAGCATCACCACCGGCAATTCCGGGTGGTCGTTGCGCAATTGCTTGAGCAGTTCCAGGCCGCTGCCATCGGGCAGCATCACATCCAGCACGACCGCCGCGGGGGAGGCCTCGGCCAGCGCCTTGCGGGCACTCTGGCCATCGTGGCAGGCCCGGACCTGAAAACCTTCCTGGCCCAGCCAGCTCACCAGGAGCTCACACAGCTCCTGGTCATCATCTATCAGTAACAGCTCGCTCATGACTCACTCAATTTAGCCATTGCCGACGTCGTCTGCGTCCACCGCTGGCAAAGATACCGCAGAGCAGGGCCAATAGCGCTACCCCGGCACCAATCACGAACCATTGTTGCTGATCGGTCAGCAGCCGCGGCAGCGGGCTCGCCTGGGCTTCTTTGAGTTGCAGTTTCAGGCGCTGGTTTTCCTGGCGCAACCGGCCCAGCAAGGCACTTTCGCGCTCGCCGTCGGCGTTTTGCAGTTGTTTGCTCAGTTCTTCACGCTGGCGCTCGCTGTCTTTCAAGCGCTGTTGCAGCTCGGCGATCTGGCTACCGGCGCTCAGGGACAAGGGCGCCGAATGACTGCCCTCGGTGCTTTCCTCGCCATGGGCGGGGGCCCCGATCGCCAACGTGACCAACAACAGGCACAACGGACCTTTGCGCATTGCAACTCCTGGATTCCAATCGAGATTAGACAGGTTGTCGGCAGGCAAACGAGAACAATGAGCAATTGAGCGCAATGAGCCGTGCAGGCTCATTGCACCTGGGGGATTTACGGCAGGACTTGCTTGAACGGCTTGACCACGACGCTGGCGTAGACGCCGGCCTTCACGAACGGGTCGGCCTCGGCCCAGGCTTGCGCGTCGGCGAGGGAGTCGAACTCGGCCACGGTCAGGCTGCCGGTGAAACCGGCGGCGCCCGGGTCATTGCTGTCTACGGCCGGATGCGGGCCGGCCAGCACGACGCGGCCTTCGGCGGTGAGCTGTTGCAGGCGCTCAAGGTGCGCGGGGCGAGTGGCCAGGCGTTTTTCCAGGGAGTTGGCGACGTCGGTGGCAATGATTGCGTAGAGCATGTCAGTCCTCGGTGTTTGGCGTGGTGGTGTCGGTATCGTGCAAGTGACGGGACAGGTAGATGCCCTGGCCAATCAGGAACAATAGCGTCATGCCCAGGCTGCCGAAGACCTTGAAGTCGACCCAGTAGTCCTGGAATGTGAACGCCACGAACAGGTTGGCGGCCCCGCAGAACAGGAAGAAGGCGATCCAGGCGATGTTCAGCCGGGTCCAGATCACGTCCGGCAGGCTCAGGGCGTGGCCCATGATGCGCTTGATCAGCAGGCGGTCGCCGATGAAGTGGCTGCCGATGAAGGCCAGGGCGAACAGCCAGTTGACCACCGGGGCTTTCCATTTGAGGAAGGTTTCGCTGTGGAAGGCCAGGGTCAGGCTGCCGAACACCAGGCAGGCGATCAGGGTCAGCCACTGGCTCTTTTCCAGCTTGCGCTGGGAGATGAACAGCGCGCCGTAGACCACCAGGGAACTGATGATCAGCACCGCGGTGGCGCTGTAGATACCGCCTACGGTCAAGGATTGACCAGCGATGTCGACGCTGCGCGGATCAAGTTTGTAGACGACGAAAAACAGCAGCAGCGGGATGAAATCGATGAATTGTTTCACAGTGGCAGCCAGGAGCGGGATGTGGCGGCATAATAACAAACATCCTTGGCCGCGATAGGGCCAGCTGATTTGAGGTAACAAACTCTCGTGAATGTTGATTTGCACTGCCATAGCACGGCCTCCGATGGCGCCCTGGCGCCTGCGGTTCTGGTGGCGCGGGCGTTCGAGCACGGCGTGCGAGTCCTGGCCCTAACCGACCACGACACCCTCGAAGGCCTCGATGAGGCCCGCGACGCCGCCACGGCGTTGGGCATGCAACTGGTCAACGGGGTCGAGCTGTCCTGCACCTGGGGCGGGGCGACCATTCACGTGCTGGGCTATGGTTTCGATGTGAATGCGCCAGCGCTGGTCGAGGCCCTTGCGCAACTGCGCGACGGCCGCTGGCTGCGGGCGCAGGAGATCAGCCGCAAGCTCGAGCTCAAGGGCATGCCCGGTGCGCTGGAGGGCGCCCGGCAGGTCCAGCAGGAACTGGGCGACAGCGGTAACGCGCCGGCCCGGCCGCACTTTGCCGACTGGATGGTGCGCGAGGGGTTCGTCAAGGATCGCGCCGAGGCGTTTCGCAAATGGCTGGGGGCCGGCAAGCTGGGGGACGTCAAGCAGCATTGGCCGACCCTGGAAGAGACCGTCCAGACCCTGCGAGCGGCGGGTGCCTGGGTCAGCCTGGCGCATCCGTGGCACTATGATTTCACCCGTAGCAAGCGTCGCCGCCTGGTTGCCGACTATATTCAAGCAGGGGGCCATGCCATCGAGGTGGTCAATGGTCACCAACCGGCCGAGCAGGTCGGCAGCCTGGCGATCCTGGCCCGTGAATTCGGTTTGCTGGTGAGCGCCGGAAGTGATTTCCATGGCCCTGGGGGCTGGTCCGAGATCGGCGAATATCGCCCGTTGCCGGAAGATCTGCCACCACTATGGTGTAGATTCAAACATGATCCCGTTACCGCCGCCGTCTGAACAGGTAGAACACGTGAGTCAATTTTTCCAGATTCATCCGGAAAACCCGCAACCGCGCCTGATCAAACAGGCCGTCGAGATCATCCGTAGCGGTGGCGTGGTGGTCTATCCCACCGACTCGGCCTACGCCATCGGTTGCCAGATCGGTGACAAGAACGCCGTCGAACGGGTTCGACGCCTGCGCCAGCTCGACGACAAGCACAACTTTGCGTTGATCTGCAGCGACCTGTCCCAGCTGGGCCTGTTCGCCAAGATCGACACTGGCACCTTCCGCCTGCTCAAGGCCCACCTGCCGGGGCCGTACACCTTCATTCTCAACGCCACGCGGGAAGTGCCGCGGCTTTTGCTGCACCCGAAGAAACGCACCATCGGCCTGCGGGTGCCGAGCCACCCCATTGCCCTGGCGCTGTTGGCCGAGCTGGGCGAGCCGCTGATGAGCGTGACGCTGATCATGCCCGGTGACACCGAGCCGATGACCGACCCCTACGAGATTCGCCAGTTGCTTGAGCACCAGGTCGAGCTGATCATCGACGGTGGCTTCGGCGGCATGAAGGCGTCCACCGTGATCAACCTGGCCGACGGCGAGCCGCAGGTGGTGCGGGTCGGCTGCGGCGATCCGGCCCCGTTCATGGCCGAGGCCTGAATGTCGGCTGTGCAAACCCCTGTGAACAGCGCGGACAGCCAGGCCGGTGCGCAACAGGAGCTGCCGTTCGCCATGGTCTACGGCCAGGCGGTCCTGGAAATGCCCCTGGACCTGTACATTCCGCCGGACGCGCTGGAAGTGTTCCTCGAAGCCTTCGAGGGCCCGCTCGACCTGCTGCTGTACCTGATTCGCAAGCAGAACATCAACATCCTCGACATCCCGGTGGCGGAAATCACCCGCCAGTACATGGGGTATGTCGAGCTGATGCAGTCGGTGCGCCTGGAGTTGGCGGCCGAGTACCTGGTGATGGCGGCCATGCTCGCCGAGATCAAGTCGCGGATGCTGTTGCCGCGTTCGGCCGAGGTCGAGGAAGAAGAGGACGACCCGCGCGCCGAATTGATCCGCCGCTTGCAGGAGTACGAGCGCTTCAAGGTGGCGGCGGAAGGCATCGACGGCTTGAGCCGTGTCGGCCGCGACGTGCTGGTGCCCAAGCTGGATGCGCCCGAGGCCCGGGCACGCAAGTTGTTGCCGGATGTCAGCCTGGAAGAGCTGCTGATGTCCATGGCCGAGGTCCTGCGCCGAGGCGATATGTTTGAAAGTCACCAGGTCAGCCGCGAAGCGCTGTCCACCCGCGAGCGCATGAGCGACGTGCTGGAGCGGCTTAAAGGCGGCGGCTTCGTGCCGTTCGTCGAGCTGTTCACCGCCGAGGAAGGGCGGCTGGGCGTGGTGGTGACGTTCATGGCGGTGTTGGAATTGGTCAAGGAATCCTTGGTCGAGCTGGTGCAGAATGAGCCGTTCGCAGCGATCCACGTGCGGGCACGAGCCGAATAACGAGCAAATCAATGAATCTGACTGAACCCCGCGAGCTGGCCCCCTTGCTTGAAGCTTTCCTGTTGGCTTCGGGAAAGCCGCAATCGATGGAGCGCCTGTTCGAGCTTTTCGAGGAAGGCGAGCGGCCAGAGCCGGCCGTGTTCAAGAAAGCCCTGGCGCTGCTGGGTAAATCCTGCGAGGGACGGGCCTTCGAGCTCAAGGAAGTGGCGTCTGGCTATCGCCTGCAGATCCGCGAGAAGTTCGCCCCCTGGGTCGGGCGCCTGTGGGAAGAGCGGCCGCAGCGCTATTCCCGGGCCATGCTCGAAACCATGGCGCTGATTGCCTATCGCCAGCCCATCACCCGCGGCGAGATCGAGGATGTGCGTGGCGTGGCGGTCAACAGCCACATCGTCAAGACGCTGCTAGAGCGGGAGTGGATCCGCGTGGTCGGCTATCGCGACGTGCCGGGCAAACCGGCGATGTTCGCCACCACCAAGGCCTTCCTCGATCATTTCAACCTGAAGAACCTGGATGACTTGCCGCCCTTGGCCGAGCTTCGGGAAATCGAGCCTGAGCCGGTGCTGGAGTTCGACGATGCACCTGTGCCCCAGGGCCTGCAGGACCTGGCCGATGCCAGCGCCGAGCCGGAGGAGCCCAAGGAGGAGACCAGTTTCCACTCATTGCTGCTGGAACTGGACACCATGGAGGAGGGCCTGAAGACCGATTTCGACGACCTGCTGCGCGAGGGCCCGGGGCCTGAAGGCGAGACGGATGAGTTGCCTGAGCCTGACAGCGAGTCGGAACCTGAGCCAGAGCCAGAGCCGGAAGAAGACATCCTCGGCGTGGCCGAAGCCCGGGAAAAACTGCTGGCCGCCGTCGCCGCCCTTCAACCGCCGGAACTCGAATTGAGCGACGAAGAAGCCGAAGCCCGCGCCCTGGCTGAAGCGATCGAAAACGAACGGCGCGAGTTCGACGACTGATCCGATTTTTTGGTGATTAGACCTCCGCCATCGCGAGCAAGCTCGCTCCCACAATTGATCTTCAGTGTTCATGGGGTCCGAATACCCACAGAACCCTTGTGGGAGCGAGCTTGCTCGCGATAGCGGTGGGTCAGTCAATGAAGAGGGTGATGTGAATGACGCCTTCGCGAGCAAGCCCGCTCCCACATTGGAGGGTGCGGCGTGTCACCGGTCGGCGGAAAAAGCGTCGGGCGTTCGTCGATCAGCTAGTCTCTGATGCGCAAACGTCTCAACGAGCGTATGATTCGCGACCCTTTGGCGATCCCTTCGCCATGGACCTGTTTTCAACGCGTCAGGCCACGCCTGGCCGACCACACCGGGAGGTGCCCAGAATGAAAGACCAAGACCAGAACGACAGCCAGGAAATCCGTCCAGCCGGCGAGAAACTGCAGAAAGTCCTCGCCCGTATCGGCGTCGGTTCGCGCCGTGACGTGGAAACCTGGATCACTCAGGGCCGCATCAAGGTCAACGGCAAAGACGCCACCTTGGGCCTGCGTGTCGACATGCATGACGCCATCACCATCGATGGCAAGGTGATCAAGCGCGAAGAGGCCGCCGAAACGGTGCGCCGCGTGATCATGTACAACAAGCCCGACGGTGAGATCTGCACCCGTGACGACCCGGAAGGCCGTCCGACCGTGTTCGACAAGATGCCGCGTCCCAAGGAAGGTCGCTGGATCAACATCGGTCGCCTCGACATCAACACCACCGGCTTGCTGATGTTCACCACCGACGGCGAGCTGGCCAACCGCTTGATGCACCCGTCCTACGAAATGGACCGCGAATACGCCGTGCGTGTACGGGGCGAAGTCGATGACGAGATGATCGAGCGCCTGAAGGCCGGCGTCGTGCTGGAAGACGGCCCGGCGCGTTTCACCGACATCAAGCAGGCGCCCGGCGGTGAAGGTTTCAACCATTGGTACCACTGCGTGGTGATGGAGGGCCGTAACCGTGAAGTGCGCCGCTTGTGGGAATCCCAGGGGCTGGTGGTCAGTCGCCTGAAGCGCGTGCGTTTTGGCCCGGTGTTCCTCAACTCCGACCTGCCGATGGGCCGCTGGCGTGAAATGAGCCAGTACGAAGTCGACATCCTGGCTGCCGAAGTGGGCCTCACGCCCGTGGCAATGCCGCAGATGACCGCCAAGAGCAAGGACAAGCTGGAGCGGATGCAGCGCAAGTCCTCGCGGCCGATGGCCAAGACCGAACGCGTGCGCACCCTGCGTCCGCCAGTCGAAGGTGCGGCGCCTGGCCCGCGTCCTTCGCGCGAGCCGCAGATCGAAGGCGAGCGTCCGGCGCGCAAACCGGCGCCTCGCCAGGATGGCGAGCGCGGCCCACGCAGCCCGCGTCCGGCTAACGGTCGGGCCGAGCGCGGCGAAGGCCGCAGTGCTCCGGCAGGTCGTGGCACCCCAGTTGCCGATCGCCCGGCCGACACCAAGCGTCCAGCCAAGCCGGCGCCGAAGAAGCGCCCTGGCATCGCGCTGGTGGACCGTGACGCGCCTTCGGGCAAGCGTCGTGGGGCACCGGCCGGTTCGGGACAGCGTCCAGGCTTCGGGCGCCGCAAGCCCGAGTGAGGCCGCGTTGAGGTTCTAGCTGCAAGCGGCAAGAAAAAACGCCAACCGTTGGGTTGGCGTTTTTTTTGGGTTCGGCTTAAGGGGTGGGGTGCTGATGAAACCGCTTTCGCGGGCAAGCCCGCTCCCACATTGGGGCGGCGGCGTTCAAAGATCTTCCATTCACTGAGATCAACTGTGGGAGCGGGCTTGCCCGCGAAGGGGCCAGCCGCCTCAACCACTCTTTGCCAGACCTCCCTCGCTTGCCGCTCGAAGCTGCCCTTAAAGCGGCTTCTAAAGCACAAACCGCCCATCGAACATCGCTTCATTGTCCAGCGCCAGCACACCACTTTCGAAAATCAGGTCCAGGTGATGGCTGCCCTTGGCCCCGCCGCCTAGCCCCAGGTGCAGGCCGCAATGACGTTCCTCGAAGCCGGCGTTGCGCGCGTACAGGCTTTTGATCCCTTCATTGGTGCCGATTCCCAGTTCCTCGATGCGACGGTTGGACGGATTGGCGTCCAGGTATTTGTTGAAGTCGTGTTCCAGGCCCGGCACGTCGGTGGCGATTTTCTGAATGGTGGAGTCTTCGATCCACAGCTCCAGCGGCGATTGCAGCACACCGTACTTGCGCGCAAACGGGATGGTGCTGAGGAACGTGCCGACGAATTTGACCCGGCCGTTGATGGTGTCGCTGTGAGTGGCGATTTCACCGGGGGCCAGGTCGTAGTTGCCCACGCCGTTGATGTCGGTCCACTTCTTCACGCTGTCCAGGGCCGTGTCGAAATACGAGCCGTGCTCATCCTGGAAGCTCAACGTCGTGGCTTGGGACATGCGCCGGATCAGGTGACTGTTGAGCCCGGCGATCCGCTGGGGGATGACGCTGAAGGTGTCGTAGAAATAATCGCCGTAGTCCTTGAACAGCAGCGATTTCCTCCAGTTGTCCGCCATCACGCCTTGCAGCGCGCGAACAAAGTCCGGGCCGTCCGGGCGGGGGTTGGGCAGGGTGGAGGAGTCGTAGAAGAAAATGTACAGATCGCTGTCGGCAATGGCCTTGGACAGGCGCTCCGTGGATTCGAGGTCCAGGCGCATGGCACTGAACTGCAAAGGTGAACCGCTGCCCGCCTGTTCGACGATGGCGCCGGTCAGTGCCTCGTAGTCGGCGGTGTGGCCGAGCAAGACCTTGGCGGGCTGGATGCCGGCCAGGGCTGGATGGTGATCGAGGTAGTAAAGGAAATGTGAGATGGCTCGTTGTGTGTCCATGCTTGTTCTTCCCTGACAAATCTATTTGGCTTCCCTGACAACGGCAAAAAGTGGCGGAGTCGACCGGCCGGACCGCCTCCGCCGGGCTGTGCCTACAGAGGCCACATCGCCGTGCCGAACGGAACGACCGCGTCGGCTTGCATCATTTCAACAGCGGCTTCATGGGTTGGCGCTTCAAACCATTCGTCCAGTTGCAGTTCGGTTTCCAAGTCTTTGTCCAGTGTTTGCATAGTGAATCTCCTAGAGGACTTTTACGGAAATGAGCGGGCCGATCGGCGAGTGGAAACTGGCCGCAGGGGGCACCGCAAAACTTGTCGGCACGATGCCTTGGCAAGTCGGTGAAAACCTAGTCGAGGGTTTTTTGGAATGCAAAAAATAATTTTTATTTTTTCAGATGAACTTTTTGTTCCATTTTCGGCGGGTTTTTTTGCTGAGGTAAAACAATTGGCTGTGAGGTTTATTCATTAGCTAGCTTCCTACCGTCAATTTCCAGACGGATGACAGAAATTTCCTACATGGAAAAAATGCGTTACGCCTTGTAAAGAAAAGCTGACGAAAAGCCAGTGCCGCGTCGATCCCAAACACCTGTACCGACGAATGTAAGAAAAAGCTTCCATCAAGCCCTTCAAACGGAGTTTTCCAGGGAATGGGGCGCCTTGTTTCCGCTCCTGGGGCAGGGTCAGATGCGTGCCATGCCTTGTGAGGGTGTCTGGCGGCAAAAGGTCGGCGGTGTACAATGCGCCGCGTTTTACTGTGACCCTTCGCGTACCCACGCACCTTCAAGGTTATCCGCCTTGCTCATTCCGCCACGTCACAAGCGTGTCGGGTTCGATTTCGTCACAGATAAAAACAAACAGGTGACGCATGACCGTTGTAAATACGCTGAATTCCTGGTGCCTGCGCTGGGGTTTGATGGGCGCTGCTTGAAATCCATTTGAGCGGCAACGTCCTACGAACATCATCAAACCTTGCGTGAGACCCTTTTCATGAGTGGACAAAACTCGCATTCAGGCGAGCTGAAACGCGGCCTGAAAAATCGCCATATCCAATTGATCGCCCTCGGCGGCGCCATCGGTACCGGTCTGTTCCTGGGTTCGGCCGGGGTGCTGAAGTCGGCCGGTCCGTCGATGATCCTCGGCTACGCCATCTGCGGCTTCATCGCCTTCATGATCATGCGCCAGTTGGGCGAAATGATCGTCGAAGAGCCGGTGGCCGGTTCCTTCAGTCACTTTGCCCACAAGTATTGGGGCGGTTTCGCCGGCTTCCTGTCGGGTTGGAACTGCTGGATCCTCTACATCCTGGTGGGCATGTCCGAGCTGACCGCGGTGGGCAAGTACATCCACTACTGGGCGCCGGACATTCCGACCTGGGCTTCGGCGGCCGCGTTCTTCATCCTGATCAACGCCATCAACCTGGCCAACGTCAAGGTGTTCGGCGAGGCCGAGTTCTGGTTCGCCATCATCAAGGTGGTGGCGATTGTCGGCATGATTGCCCTGGGCAGCTATCTGCTGGTCAGCGGCCATGGTGGGCCGCAAGCGTCGGTGACCAACCTGTGGTCGCACGGCGGGTTCTTCCCCAACGGCGTCAGCGGCCTGGTGATGGCCATGGCAATCATCATGTTCTCCTTCGGTGGCCTGGAAATGCTCGGCTTCACCGCCGCCGAGGCCGACAAGCCGAAAACCGTGATCCCCAAGGCCATCAACCAGGTGATCTACCGGATCCTGATTTTCTACATCGGCGCCCTGGTGGTGCTGTTGTCCCTGACGCCTTGGGACAGCCTGCTGAGCACCCTCAACGCTTCCGGCGACGCCTACAGCGGCAGCCCGTTCGTGCAGGTGTTCTCGATGCTGGGCAGCAACACGGCGGCGCACATCCTCAACTTCGTGGTCCTGACCGCTGCGCTGTCGGTGTACAACAGCGGCACCTACTGCAACAGCCGCATGCTGCTGGGCATGGCCGAGCAGGGCGATGCTCCACGGGCCCTGGCCAAGATCGACAAGCGCGGCGTGCCGGTGCGCTCGATCCTGGCGTCGGCGGCGATCACGCTGGTGGCGGTGCTGTTGAACTACCTGATCCCGCAACACGCGCTGGAGCTGCTGATGTCGCTGGTGGTCGCGACCCTGGTGATCAACTGGGCGATGATCAGCTACTCACACTTCAAGTTTCGCCAGCACATGAACCAGACCGGCCAGGTGCCGCTGTTCAAGGCGCTGTGGTATCCCTACGGCAACTACATCTGCCTGGCGTTCGTGGTGTTCATCCTTGGCGTGATGTTGCTGATCCCCGGCATCCAGGTCTCGGTGTACGCGATTCCGGTGTGGCTGGCGTTCATGGGGGTGTGCTACGTGATCAAGAACAAGCGCAGTGCCCGTCAGGAACTGGCTGTGGCAGCGGCCAAGTAGGCGCCCCGAAACACACCAGACCCGGCCGCGTGCCGGGTCTGGTTTTTCTGGCTCACGCGATCCTTTGTGGGAGCGGGCTTGCCCGCGAAAGCGTCGTTACATTCAATGCTTCGTCGACTGACACAGCGCTGTCGCCAGCAAGCCCGATGCCACAGCAGGATGGGTGTTGCGCTGGCGATTCGGGGTATTCTTGGCGGCCTGAATACCGGACCTTTTCCCAATGCTGGCGATTTCCAACACCGTGCACATTCCCGACGCCGAGATCGAGCTGACGGCCATCCGCGCCCAGGGCGCCGGGGGGCAGAACGTCAACAAGGTGTCCAGCGCCGTGCACCTGCGCTTCGACATCCCGGCTTCGTCCTTGCCCGAGTTCTACAAGGAACGGTTGCTGGCCCTGCGCGACAGCCGCATCACCAGCGACGGTGTGTTGATCATCAAGGCCCAGCAATACCGCACCCAGGAACAGAACCGGGCCGATGCGCTGGAGCGCCTGGTCGAACTGATCCTCGGGGCCACCAAGGTCGAGAAGAAGCGGCGTCCCACCAAACCGACGCTGGGCTCGAAGAAACGTCGGCTGGAATCCAAGACCAAGCGCGGCTCGATCAAGGCCGGACGCGGCAAGGTGGATTTCTAGTTGCGCGTCCGTGCCTCGCGCTGCCTTGGCGCTTGCCGGTACAAGTACACGCTCAGGGCCAACCCGCCCAAGGCGGCCAGCGCCGCGAACAGGAAGATCGACGCGAAGCCAAAGCCTGCGGCAATGGCACCGGCCAAGGGACCGGTGATCCCCAGTGACAGGTCGATGAACAACGAATAGGCACCCACCGCCGCGCCGCGACTGGACGCCGGCACCAGGTTGACCGCCTCCACGCCCAACGCCGGGAACACCAGGGAAAAACCGAAACCGCTCAACGCCGCCCCCGCCAACGCCCAGTGGGCATCGGGCGCCAGCCATAGCAGCAACAGCCCCAGGACCTCCACCGACAGGCAGGCAATCGCCACGCGAAAGCCACCGAGGCGGTTGATCAGGTTGCCGAACAACAGCCGCGCACCGATGAAGCTGGCGCCGAACAGGCTCAGGCAGAGCACGGCGTTTTCCCAGTGCTGGGTGGCGTAGTACAGGGTGATGAAGGTGGCGATGGTGCCAAATCCGATGGAGCCCAGGGCCAGGCCGCAGCCGTGGGGCAGGACGCGACCCAGCACGTGCATGAAGGGCAGGCGTTCACCGGCGACGATGGGCGCGGCCAGTTTCGGCCAGGCCAATGCCAGGCCCAACGAGGCCAGCAGGATAATGCTGACGCCCATGCTCCACAGTCCCAGCGTATTGACCAGCCACACCCCCAGCGGCGCGCCGATCGCCAGCGCACCGTAGCTGGCAATGCCGTTCCAGGAGATGACCTTGGCGGTATTCGCCGCGCCGACCCGGCCAATCCCCCAGCCGATGGAGCCCGAGCCCACCAGGCTTTCGGCGCTGCCCAGCACCAGGCGGCCGATGAACAGGCTGGCCAGGCTGAGCATCGGCAGGCTCGGCGTCCAGGCCGACACCAGCATGAACACCCCGCTCAGCCCGCAACCGGCCAGGCCGATCATGACCGCGCGCTTGCTCCCCAGGTTATCGATGATCCGGCCCGCGTAAGGGCGGCTGAGCAGGGTGGCGAGGTACTGGACGCTGATCACCAGCCCGGCAATGACCGCACCGAAACCCAGCTCGCCATGGACGTACCCGGGCAGCACGGCGAGCGGGATACCGACGTTCAGGTAACCAATGAAGGTGAATAGGACGATGGAAACAACTTGCAGCGTGACCGCCAGGGGGCGCTGAGAATCTGACATGGGGAAAGGGTCCACGGAGCAGCAACAATAGATAGGCTGCTTATGATAACGGCGACCGTGGGGGCAGGGTGCGGAAAAGTAAAACTATTTGCCCGGCGGCTTGTTCAGTCAGTGCCTTGTTCGCTGACCAGGTGACTGGTGACCAGGGCGGCCAGGGCGTTTTCCTCGGTGCCGAAACGGGCCAGCAGCGCGGCTTGTTTTTCAGGCGACAAGCGCGTCCAGATCTCGACCATTTTCTCGGCGGTGCCGATCAGTACGCTGGCCTGGGCTTCGCTGAAGGGGGAGGTGTCATCGGTCATCGCAGGGCTCGGATTCAGGCAGTGTGGAAAGCGCATCTTAGCGCTTTCCACACGGTCTGGTTACGCGGTGGATCAGTCTTGGCTGTCGGCCTGGCGGCGTTCAGTGGCTTCTTTGGGTTCGGGTTGCTGGGCGTCTGCCGGCCCCCCGGCTTGTAGCGTGGTCGTCTGCTCAGTGTCGTGCAGGCTTGGGAAGGGGAGATTAGGGATCTCGTGCATATCGCGCTCCTCGCAAAGTCTGTGGATAGATCTGGTAGATCCGCGCTTTTAAAAAAGCCTGGGCAGGATACAGCAGGAGAAATGACAAAAAGACGTTTAAATCCTGTTGCACCGACAGATGGGATTGTCTGGACAGGCAAGGCAAGCTTGTCGACAGGCTTGCAAAGGCCGCCGACAATCGGATGAAGCCATTCGAGGAACGCCAGCACGACGTCCAGGGCATCCTGGGTGAGTTGATCGCGCGTGAACAAGGCGTCCCGGCGAACATCAAGAGGCGCATCGAGCAGCCAACGCCCGCGCCACCGGCTCAATAGTCGCGTCGCTTGCGAAACGCCCAGCGACCGGCGATCAGGGTGAAGGTCGCCACCAGTGCCACGAGGATCCAGAAACCTTCGGGATCGGTGGCCAATGGCACGCCGCCGACGTTCATGCCGAAGAAACCGGCAATGATGTTGATGGGCAAGGCCAGCACCGTGACCACCGTCAGGGTGAACAGGGTACGGTTGCTCTGTTCATTGAGGTTGGCGGCGATCTCTTCCTGCAACAGCTTGATCCGCTCGCCCAGCGCGGTCAGGTCGTTGATGATCAGGGCGAATTCCTCGGTGGATTTGCGCAGTTCCTTGACGTCTTCTTTCTGCAACCATTGCGGCGGGCGGTTGAGCAGGCGCAACAACGAACCGGGCTCCAGCGCCAGCAGGCGCTGCAGGCGCACCAGCACCCGGCGCTGGCTGCCCAACTCGGCGCGATTGGTGGACAGGCGCGAAGACAGCAACTGATCTTCGATCTGGTCGACGCCTAGGCTGGTCTTGCGCACGATCTGGGTCAGTACTTCACCCTGGTCGCGCAGCAGGTGCACGAGCAACTCCAGTGGTGAGCGAAAGCATTCGCCGGCCTTGACCGAGGAGCGCAGCTTGTCGACCGAGTGCAGGGGTTGCAGGCGGGCGCTGACGATCAAACGGCTGTGAACGCACACCCACAACGTGGAGACGTCCGAAGACACCAGGTTGCTGAGGTTGAACACCACGTCGTTCACCACCGCCAGCAACGCCGAATCCACGTGTTCGATGCGGGTCGAGCGCGAGCCTTCATGCAGGGCTTCGAAGAATTCCTGTGGCAAGGCCAGGTGACTTTTCATCCAGCGCTCGCACGCGGCATGGGCCAGATTCAGGTGCAGCCAGAGGAACTCATCGGCGTCCTGGGGGTGTTGCAGGCTTCGCAGGGCTTGGGCCGAGTCGATTTCCTGTCCACGCTGGCCGGGACGGAAACGAAACCCGTAGAGCAGGCCGAACAGGTCCGGATCGCGGTGGCTTTGATCGATGCTGTGATTCATGAAGGCTCGCTGGCGGGAAGTGCCTGTCGCGGCTACAGGTTCACTTGAGTGGCATCATCGCAAGCTTTCTTGATGGTTTTGTGACAGTTGTGAGGGGACCGACAGGTTTAAATCCAGGCAAAAAAAAGAGCCGCGCAACGGGAAGTTGCGCGGCTCTTTTTGCAGGTCAATCAAGTGTCTTGCTTGTTGCTCAGAACTTCGCCAGTGGTGGCATCGAAGTCGACGTCGAACTCTTTGCCGTCAGCGGTCTTCAGTTCAACTTCATATTCATAACCGTTGAAGTGATTGTCCAGGTCGGTGTCGGTGATGGTCGCGCCCGGGTGCAACTTCAGGGCTTCTGCGTTCATCGACTCAAGGGACTTGATTTTGCCTTCCTTGACCAACTGGGGAATCTGGTCGATCCGGACGTCGGCTTGTGCCAGGCCGGCGGTGAGGGTCAGGGCAGCGGCGGTAAAGAGGGCAGTCAACGTTTTCATAAGTGCTTTCCTTGTGTCATTAAAGGGGTGATTCGTTTAAGTGGGTTCAGGCTAACGCTGGCAACTTAATTCACCCTTAATTTGCAATAACTTGGAATGCACCCAGAGGCCTGTGGTTCCCCAAAGGCCTCTTCGGTTTCAATACCCGTTCTTTTTCAGCAGTTGTGCCACGCTGCCAGTCTCGGGACGCTTGAAGTACTTGAGCAGTTCACTGGCGCGGTTGGTAAAGATGCCATCGACGCCGGCATCCAGCACTTTCTTGAAGTCCACTGCCTCATCCACGGTGTAGACGTGCACCAGCAGGCCCTGGTCATGGGTGTACTGGTTCATCCAGGGTTTGACCAGGTCCGCGTAACTCTGGCTACCGCCATGGGTCAGTGCGGCGGACGGCCCGGTGCCGATGGCGCCCTGGGCCTTGGCGTACTGGACCCATTTCTCGAACTCGGCCTTGTCTTTGGGTTCCTGTTTGGCGTAGTAGGCCGCCTTGTCTGTTTCCCCGGACTCGGCAAACGGCACCTTGGACTTGGGCTCGATGTTGCCTTCGCCGACCCACAGCAAGAGGATCTTCGGCACCTTCGGCATCTCTTTTTGCAACAGTTCGAGGCTGCTCTTCTCGAAGGTCTGCAAGACCACCTTGCCCTTGCCTTGGCCGACGCCGGTGGCGCTCTTGGCAAGCTTGGACCCGGACGGACTCAGCCAGCCACGGTCCTGCAACTTGTCCTTGAGGTCACGCTCGATGCCGGGGAACAGCTTCGGCTCCTTGGTTTCGATGTACAGCCCCGGTTTGTGCTGCGGGTTGCCTTCGGCAATGTCGATCACTTCATCGAGGGTCAGGATCTTCAGGCCGGCGAACGAGGGGCGCGCGCGGTCCGGGTAGGTCGTGTTGAACCAGCTGCCGGCGTCCAGGGTCTTGAGCTCTGCCATGGTGAAGGCGTTGGCGGTGCTGTCCTTTCGCTCGGGAAATTTGCTCGCGACGTCCGTGGTGCGCAGCAGGCTGTCGTCATGCAGCACGAACAACACGCCATCCTTGCTGCGTTGCAGGTCCAGTTCCAGGTAGTCCGCCCCCAGGTCGCGAGCCAGCGTGTAGGAAGCCGCGGTGGATTCCGGCGCGTCGAACGAGGCGCCACGGTGGGCGATGACCGCTGGATGAGGGATGCCCTGGCGAGCTGCCAGGGCCTTGGGGCTCAACGCTTCGGCGGCGTGGGCCTGGCCGAAGCCGAGCACCAGGCTCAGCATCAAGGCGCTGCGGGTGAAGGTGACAGGCATGCTCGAGTTCCTTTCGTGGGTGTGCAAAAACCTATCTTTTAACAACTGAACGCCGTCGGCGCTATCGCCATACCGACATAAATGCGTGCGAAGCAGATTTTTCCCACGCATTGGCGCACCGCTTTGCAGTACCCTTGGTCGCACCAGTTTCCCCGGCAGAGGGAGACCTTGAATCAGCATTCGCCGCCCTGCGTGTAAACCATCGATCAGCCGTCCCCAGGGGACGCATCCATGAGGTTTACCATGCGCACCACTTCGACACTCATCTGCCAGGCCGCCGACCAGCTCAAGGGTTTTGTCGGCCTGAACCGCAAGACCGGCCAGTACATCGTGCGTTTCAGCGAAGACGCCTTCGGCATGGACGTGGCCGACGACGGCATCATCCCCACCTGTGAATTTGTCTGGGGGCCGGTGGCAGACGGCACCATGGCCCTCAAGCGCGAGCGGATCCAACTGCTGCTGGACCAGCATGTCGACGACCGGATCAACCTCACTGATCCGCTGCGGGTCTACATGGCCCGCACCGACCTGCCTGAAATCGTAGCGGTGCGGCAGTTGGTCGTGGAGGGCTGATCCCCACGGATCAGTTGATCGATACCCGGTGACACTCAGGCGCGGGTCTTGGCGCATGCCTCGACAAATGCCTTCGCCAGCGGCGGCGTGCGGCCTTCCAGCGCGGCTCGTTCGGGCTGAAACAATGTCGCGACAAAGAACGGATGATCGCGCAGTTCCACCGCGCGCAAGTCACCGGTCGAGTCCCGGGCGACGGCGTGCAGGCGCTGGCCGAGCAGGTCTTTTTCGAAGGCCGGGTTGAGCCCGAAGCGGCAGCGATAGCTTTCGAACGCTGTCTGGCGTCCATAGGCCCGGGCAATCAGTGACCCCGCGTCGAACTGAAGGCTGTCGAGGGTTTCGATCAAGGCGCAGCTCAGCGGCGTCACCACGAGCCGTTCAGCCTCGGGGGAGTTCTCGCCGTGGGCGGCATCGGTCCAGCCCATCACGTGGCGCGCGTATTCCAACACCGCATGCTGGAAACCGCCGCAGGTGCCGAGGAACGGACGACGTTGTTCACGGGCAAACCGAATGGCGTGCAAAGCGCCGTCTTCATTTCGGTAAGGGCTGCCCGGTACGCACCAGATGCCGTCGAAGTCGTTCATCAGCGTGCTGTGCTCGATCAGGTCGGTGGCCAGCCACTGAAAACGAAGCCCGTGGCCTGTTTGCTGGCTGGCCTGTTCAAGGGCCAGGGGGATCGCCCGGTGGGCCGTGATTTGTGGGTCATGATCGCCGACCAGGGCGATGTGCAAAGGACGCTGGTTTTCCATGGAAATCTCGCCGCTTGTTGATTGCTGGCGGCCACTATAGATTGGCGTTCACGCAATCAATATTGGCGTTTACCCAAGTGTTCAATGCATCCACGCACTATCGACTGGACTATCCCGACCTCTCCCTGATCCTGGCGTTGGTGCGTGGAGGCTCGCTGGCTCGGGCGGCGCGGTTGCTGGACGTAGACGTGTCCACCGTGTTTCGTTCGGTGCGCCGACTCGAGGCGGCCCTGGGCCAACCCCTGTTCGAAAAAAGCCGTGCCGGGTATCTGCCCACGAGCTTGGCCCAGACGCTGTCCGAGCAGGCTGAGCGCGCCGAACAGGCCCTGGAGGCGGCACGCATCGGCGTGGAGCAGGGCGGCGAGGTCGTCAGCGGCACGGTGCGCCTGACGTGCTCCGACTCGGTCCTGCAGGTGCTGTTGTTGCCGGCGCTGGCGCGGTTCATGCCCGCGTATCCGGCGTTGAACCTGGACCTGAGTACGTCGAACGACTTCGCCAACCTGAGCCGTCGCGATGCTGACATCGCCTTGCGCCTGACCCGCTCGCCGCCGGAACATTTGGTGGGGCGGCACCTTGGTGGTGTCGTCTACCGAGTCTGCGGGAGTCCGGTCTTCCTGTCCGGCGCGAATCTGGATGACTTGGCGTCCCTGACCTGGATTGCGCCGGACGACTTCCTCCCCGATCACCCCACCGTGGCCTGGCGCCGACAACATCTGCCCGCCGTGATGCCAGCCTATCGCTGCAACAGCATGCTCTCGGTCGCCGAGTTGGCGCGGGCCGGCCTGGGTGTCGCCGCCTTGCCGGATTTTCTGATCGGTGAAGGCCAGGGCTTGATCCCCTTCGGCGAACCGTTGGCGGGGTATGACACGTCGCTCTGGCTGCTGACACGACCAGACTGCCGCGCCTTGCGTTCGGTGGTGACATTGTTCGACGAGTTGGGGCGTAATTTGCGGCAGCGCTGATGTTTCATGAGCCAAGCGTGCCGAGATAGATGATGATCGCCCAGCGGTTATAGTGCCTTCAGCACCAGCCCCAGGCGGAGAACATCATGGCGACCCCTTACCCATCCACCCCCGCGGCCCCCGTGGATCACTTGCGTTTTCATCGGCCTCACGCGCATCTGGCACCCACCTTCGGGAATGATCGCTTTGCGTTGCGAGCGGAGGCGTTCGCGCGTTTTTTCGGCACGCCGATGTTCCTCGGCGCACAAACCCTGATCGTGCTGATCTGGGTAGGCTTGAACCTGTCGGGCATCGTGCATTTCGACGCTTATCCGTTCATCTTGCTCAATCTGGCGTTCAGTCTGCAGTCGGCCTACGCCGCCCCGCTGATCCTGCTGGCGCAAACTCGCCAGGCCGCTCGCGACAAAGCCCAGGCGGAAGCCGATGCGCAACATCGCGAAGCCCTGGCCATTGCCAACACTGAGCGCCAAGCCCAGGCCGCGCACAATACGGCGCAGTTGCTCGAGTTGTTGGAGCAGAACACCCGCCTGACGGAAATGACCAAGGCACTGACCGAGCGCATCGACAGCCTGACCACCGAAATGCATCAGAAATTCGTGAACACTTCCTCGGCGCAATGACCCTCGTGACGCGACTCCCGGTGGTGGGCACTCAAGCCTGATAGCGAACCAGGAACATGTCGAGGGCTGACTCGATCACCTGCACTTGCTCCTCATGGGTCAGGCTTGGTTGCCCCATGGAAATCTGTGGCCAGAAGGCGAAGGTCTTGATCAAACCGTGCATTTGCTGGGCAGCGAATTCCGGCTCCACCGGCTTTAGCCGGCCATCGACCTGGGCTTGGCGAATCCAGGTGGTGAGGCCCTCTTCACGCTGGCCCATGCGCGACACCATGTCTTGGGCACGTTCGGGTGAGTGAATGGTTGCGGCAATGGCGATACGCGCCAGATCGAGGAAGTTTTCCTCCGATAAGAGTTGTAGCTTGGCTTGCAGCAACCGACGTAGCTGCTCACGCAAAGGCTCCAACGGGTCATAGGCCATCTCCTGTTCAGCGGTGATGCTCTCCCATAGCCGACTCAGAATTTCGGCAAACAGCTCTTCCTTGCTCGGAAAGTGGTTGTACACCGTGCGCTTCGACACGCCGGCCGTCGCCGCGATCCTGTCCATGCTGGTGATCTCGAAACCGTTGATGCGGAATTCGGCAATCGCGGCCTGGAGGATGGCTTCGCGTTTTCGTTCGGTGAGGCGCTGCGGTACGGTCATGGGCATTCGTCGGTTGAGAAGGGCAAATTACACTCGGCAGTTTACTTGCTCCCGGGATTCATGCAATCTAGAAACTACACCGAGTGGTGTAGTTTTGTCGCGAACGGCTGAGCGTGCACGTCGCAGCCATCAAACGTCCTACAAAGACGAAGCGTAATTCGACGACGTTCCTGGAGTTATCGCACCATGAGTATTCCTTCTTCCACGACCGATAACGCAGCTGCCAACCCGGCCTCCCGACACGAACAAGGGAAGTATCACAATCACGCCCATACACCGCGAGAAGGGTTTGGCCAGATGCTGCGCATCATCTGGAACATGCTCCTCCACAAGCCCCGTACCACCCGTCCGGCAGGGGCCATCACCGTCCAGCCGCTGACCCGCGCCGAGCTGCTGGCAGCACCGAACCAGAGTGTGTTCCGTCTCGGCCACTCCACGGTTCTGCTCAAACTGCGCGACAAGTTCTGGATCACCGACCCGGTGTTCTCCGACCGTGCATCGCCCGTGCAATGGGCCGGCCCCAAGCGTTTCCACCAGCCGCCCGTCAGCCTGGAGGATCTGCCGCCGATCGAGGCGGTGATCCTGTCTCATGACCATTACGACCACCTCGACCATCAGGCCATCCTCAAGCTTGCCGCCAAGACCCGGCACTTCCTCACACCCCTTGGCGTGGGTGACATCCTGGTCAAATGGGGTATCGAGGCCAGCAAGGTGCGTCAGCTGGATTGGTGGCAAAGTACCGAAGTGGACGGTATCGAGTTCATCGCCACACCATCACAGCATTTTTCCGGTCGCGGGCTGTTCAACGGCAACAGCACGTTATGGGCTTCCTGGGTGATGATCGATGGCGGCGCGCGGATTTTCTTTAGCGGCGACACCGGTTACTTCGACGGTTTCAAGCGCATCGGCGAGCGATACGGCCCCTTTGACCTGACCCTGATGGAAACCGGCGCCTATAACGTCGACTGGCCTCACGTGCACATGCAGCCCGAGCAGACATTGCAGGCTCATATCGACCTGCGTGGGCGTTGGCTGCTGCCGATCCACAACGGTACATTCGACCTGGCGATGCATGCCTGGTTTGAACCCTTCGACCGCATCCTGGCGCTGGCCTGGGAGCGCAACGTGCTCATTACCACGCCACAGATGGGCGAAGCCTTCACCCTGACCCATCCGCACCGTGGCCGGGCCTGGTGGCTGGAGGTAGAGGCGTCGGCCTATCAGAACCAGACTGGCGCGGCCTGACGCCCGCCGCAGCGGCCCGGCTATTCGATCATCGCGTAGTCGGCCCGTCCCATCGGGTCCGGTGTAGCACCCTTGATGTTCATGCCACGCCCCGGTGCAAAGCCAGGGAAGAACACCAGGCCTTCGGCTTCAAAGCGAAACGCCAGCGCCAGTCGGGTTACATCGAGCAGTTCACCCCCGGCTTCGAAGCGTTGGATGGCGGGTACCGAGACGCCCGACCGACGGGACAACTCCTCGACACTCCACCCCAGCATGGCGCGGGCTTGCGCGCTGTGGGCAGGGGTGAATTGATAGACAGCGATGCGTTCCAGGGTGGTTTTGAGTGCGAGAGAGGCCATGGGATGCTCCAAAGCAGTGGATTCAAAATACTGTGTTTTTGTACAGTTGTTTTGAAACCGGATCAATCTCATTTTTTTGATGGGTGACCAGTGGTCGGCTTCAGCCAAGCGCTCGGTGTACCCTGGCGTCTAACGGAGGAGGGGTGGTATGTCTATTTCCGATAGTGACTGGAAAAGTTACAACGAGCTCTACGAACTGGCGCTGGACCGCTTCTGCAAAGGGGTTCTTGCTGATGCCCAGACGATCGCTCAGAACGAAACTTTATCGGCCCACGCTCGATACGCAACGCTGTATGGTCTCATACGCAATCGAGACAAAGACCTGTCGATGGCCTTCAACGGACGTCGACGCAAAGAAGTTTCCCTATCTTTGAGGCTGATGGTCGCCTATGACCTGCTGAGCGATCAGGAGCTGATGGTTCTGAGCGACGAGTTACGAGAACGGATTTCCGACGCTGTTCGTCAGCCCTATGAAATAGAATGGGCCACAGACGCATAGTCCTTTTCAAGCAGAGCACACCATGTTGATCTTCAATTGCACCGAAGCGGCTTGTAACTTCTTTAGCCGCGTGCACAAAGGCAAGAAAATCACTCCAGTGGAGAAGCCTCCGTCACCCGTTATCGAGGACGATGAGGTGGATGGATTCGCAGAACAGTGGTTGGTCCATGCCATTACTGTCCAACGTAAACATGTGTTGTTCGTCATCCATGTGCAAACCCGTTATTGCATGATCTTCGCTGACGCCAAAAAAGCTGACGTGGAAGGTTTTATTCATCGGTTTTCCGAGCGTTGGATCAACGGCTTGATGCGCCACGCCGGGCAATATGACCTTTTGCACTGGGTCGATGACGAGCCAATGATGGCCCGCTTCCAGGAAAGTTGTCATGAGTCCGTTTTTTACAAGCGCGGCCATCGCGGTGCGCAAAAGCACATCAATGAAATCTCCTGGGTTTTCGAGGATTGCGCCGCTGAGTGGGGAACGTTGCCTTCTGATGAATTCTCCGCAGGCCGCTTTGATGGTGATATGAACAACACCCCGAGAGGCAGCAAGGGGCACAAGGACTATTACTTCCCAGATGAGGAAATGATTATTCACTGGTTGCGGCGTTATGGTGGACTGGATGAGCCCAGCGTTCAGAAAGCCCGTGAACGACGGATGGAAGTGAGACGGGAGATGCGGGCGTTTGAGCGGCAGCTTGTCCAAGATGGACTATGAACTGAAACACCGGCGCGTGTAGGGTTGCTGTCAGCCCAAGCCGAGATCAGTTATCGGCCAACCCCGGCGCTTCACGAATAATGAAGTGGTCCAGGTTCTCTATGTTGGCGCTGAACACCCCGAACGTCTGTTCGGGGTTTTTCTTGCTCGGCACCTGCTTCAGCTCCGGCGTCACGCCGTAGAAGAAGCAGTACAAATCCCGTTCGCTCTCGGCGGCATGCTTGATCTCTTGCAGAAACGCCTTACGCTTGCGGTAGCTGTCGATCAGCTTCTTGCTCAGGTAAACGTTGACCGAATAAGGCTTTTTCTTCGCCTCGCCCGGTAGCTGGGTCCAGACCTTCTGCTCGAAGTCCACGCGAAAACTGGCGCTGTGATAATCCTCGATCTTCTTGATCTTGCCCCAGTAGATCAGCCCCTTGTTGTCCAGCAAGTATTCGATCTTCTTGAAGAACGATGCATAGGGCGCCGTGTGCTCGCCAATCTTCAACGGCATGCGCTTGAGCAGATCCTTGTCGGCGAAGTTCGACACAAAACATTCCACTGGATGGGCGAACACATGGGTCTTGTCCGGCGCTGAATCACGGCTCGGGTGCTCGACGTTATTGCCGGCTGAAGGCACTCGCTCCTCGCGCATGACGTCTGCCGCCACTGCCGGGCTGGACGGCTTACGCAGATACTCACGCCGGGTCAGCAATAGCTCCGAAGGGAAGTGTTCCTCTCGACCGTCATCCAATTGCGCAGCATCCGCCTCCAGGCCGGTAGTCGGAGTTTTCAGGCTCGCATAAGGACAACCCTCGACATGCCGCGTGCTGGGAATGTTCTTGAAGTGCGGCGTGCGCACGTAGTTCACATTCTTGGCATTGAACGTCCCCAACACATTCGCCGCATCGAACGCCGCCCGACAGGCGTCGTTGGGGCACTGGAACTGTTCCTTCGCGGAATCGAAGCCCACCGTCTCGTCGAAATTCAAATCGCGCACGTCATAGATCGACAGCTTGTCGTCGAGGCTGCGGCAGTAGGCGAGGTCGAATTTCATGAGGGGCTCGGGTCCTTGAGTGGGGGGAGGGTATTAATAGCGGGTGGTGGGGGAGTACTGAATGATTTGGCTATCGAGCTTAGGTGAGTCGGTATCAAAATGCCGATTAACTCCACATGCATGTCGTTAGTCAGAATTATATTGCTGAGAAAGCCTGTATGAGTCACATTAGTCGGCATCATAATTCCGATTGTATGGCGCGCTATGGTAGGACAGCTCACGATCCAGGCCTATATCAAAGGCCATTGGCACGACGCAATGGTGCTCTCTGTATCGGACGCTCAAAAGGTCGATGAGTCGCGTTGCGCCGCATCTTACGCTCAGAGTTACCTGGTCGAATTCATCGATAAATTCGAGACGCTCTTCGAGCCTGCCGTCAGCGTCAACCTTCCGTTGAGCTGGAACCCTGTCGATAGCAAAGGGTACCCCCCGTTTGTGTACGACATCATACCGGCCGGCGCCGCCCGTAAATCGTTGCAGCGGCGATTTGGTGGAGAAAGACCGGTTGGGATGGACATGGGCTTTTTCCTTTTGAGCCGCTGCACCCCTTCGCCCATAGGGCACTTGCGCGTGAAGGAGTCTTTCGAGCAAATCGATCAGACCCGCAAGGAGGCCTTTGCCCGCAAAGAGGTCGTAGAGAGGACAAGTGATTTTCTCGAATACGCTTATGAGTCCGGCGCTGCCCTAGGCGGTGCCACTGGCGCTCAGGGCGAAGCGCCGAAGCTGACTATGGTCGAGGGAGAGGATGGCGACCTATATGCCGACGCCATGCTTTGCGACGAGCATGCGCGCCGTCATTGGCTGGTAAAGTTTGCTCGCAACCAGGGCACTGAACGCGACAAGAACATCCTGCGAACGGAATACCATTATTACAAAGCGATCTCTCAGCTTGGTTTGAACACGATAGCCACAGATGGGCTGGTGCTTGAGGAAGCCGACAAGCCGAGCCTGTGGATGCCACGTTTTGATCGGCGGGTCGCTGACGGCGAGGTAGAAAGGATTCCAGTCGAGTCGATTTATTCGGTGTGCGGGAACACCGAACCGGGCTCGAGGATGAACCATGAGGACGTGCTCCGCCGTCTGGTGAATCTGTGGCGCATGAACGGGCAGGACGCAGAGCTTGAGGATTTGGTGTTCGAGTATCTGCGCCGTGACTTGCTTAACCGCATCCTTGGGAACTCGGACAATCATGGACGCAACATGGCCATTTTCAGGTATCAGAACACATTCGAGCTGGCGCCGATCTACGACCTCGCGCCGATGGTGCTCGACCCGGAGGGCGTTACGCGAGCCACTAAATGGGAGTCCGAGCACATGGGAAGTCCCGACTGGAAAACGATCTGCGGATACTTTCAGGACCTGGTAAGCACAGACGTGCTCTTCGAACGTCTGCGCGGAGCGGCTGAGACGTTTCGGGCGTTGCCGGATCTGCTGGTCGATCTTCCAGACGAAGTGAGGCGCGCTCAGTCTATCCCGATGAACAATCTGGACAAGCGCCTGGCCGAGTGGGGGCTTCGATGACAGATAACACCCCCGAACGGCGCAAGGAAATCATCGAAGACATCGTGATGCAGCATGCGCTGGGGAATGAAACCCTCGGAACCGCTGTTCGCCGGTTAAGGCTCGAGGTAACCGGTCTGGATCAGGACACCTTCGCGCTGATGTGCAAGATGTCGACCAAAGCCCTGTACCAGATCGAGAAGGACAAGGGCAATCCGACCCTCAGCACCATCGAATCCATCTTGCGGAAATTCGGTCTTCGCCTGGGGCTGACCACAGCGCTCCAGCCCATTCATGCGCCGCAGCCTGAGCCGCACAAACCGGCCACTTACACGCTGACTCGTGGGGCTAAGCCTCGGCGCAAGTAGACGGGTTGCGCTCCGTGGAGTGGTTGCTCTGCGAGCCAATTGAGTGGAAGGGTCCAGCCGGATGAGTAAAAGCCCCTTCCTCATCTACTAGCCAGATTTACTCAATCTGAGCAGGCGGGATTTCAGCAGGCGCCTCGCCAATGCAGGCCTCGTCGAACTCGCCCATGGCGGCCTCGTCGATAGCGCCGATTTTCAGCAGTGCTTCTGCCGAACTGTGAATCGACTCGAAGGCCTCACTTTTAAACGCGTTAGCCATTCAATTATCTCCAGTAGAAGTTGGACTGAAGCCTTGCTCCATCACCGTGGCGAGGGAGCTTGCTCCCGCTGGGCTGCGCAGCAGACCCTCTTTAACTAAATGTAGTCACTCAGCAATCAGCCGCCCAACCCTCTGATACAACGACAGGGTAAACGCCTCCCGATCACTGGCAAGATGACACCGCCGATGGCAGTTAAATGCAAAAAACCCCGCTTTCACGGGGTTTTTAGTCGAGCGTCAACTGACAGGTTCAACTTAGGATTTATCAATCCCAGCTCAAAGCCCCACCCGTCTGATACTCAATCACGCGCGTCTCAAAGAAGTTCTTCTCTTTCTTCAAGTCCATGATCTCGCTCATCCAAGGGAACGGGTTCGTCGTGCCTGGATACTCCTCTTTCAGACCAATCTGCGACAGACGACGGTTGGCGATGAACTTCAGATAGTCCTCCATCATCGCCGCGTTCATACCCAATACGCCGCGAGGCATGGTGTCACGGGCGTATTCGATCTCCAGCTGCGTACCCTGCAGGATCATCTGGGTCGCTTCTTCCTTCATCTCGGCATCCCACAGGTGCGGGTTTTCGATCTTGATCTGGTTGATCACGTCGATGCCGAAGTTCAGGTGCATGGATTCGTCGCGCAGGATGTACTGGAACTGCTCGGCGACGCCGGTCATCTTGTTGCGGCGGCCCATGGAGAGGATCTGAGTGAAGCCGCAGTAGAAGAAGATGCCTTCCAGGACGCAGTAGTAGGCGATCAGGTTGCGCAGCAACTCCTTGTCGGTTTCCGGGGTGCCGGTTTCGAACTTCGGATCGGAGATCGAGCGGGTGTACTTCAGGCCCCAGGCGGCTTTTTTCGCGACCGATGGGATCTCGTGGTACATGTTGAAGATCTCGCCTTCATCCATGGCCAGCGATTCGATGCAGTACTGGTAGGCGTGGGTGTGGATCGCCTCTTCGAACGCCTGGCGCAGGATGTACTGGCGGCACTCCGGGTTGGTGATCAGGCGATACACGGCCAGGACCAGGTTGTTGGCCACCAGGGAGTCGGCGGTGGAGAAGAAGCCCAGGTTGCGCATTACGATGCGGCGCTCGTCGTCGGTCAGGCCTTCCGGGTTTTTCCAGAGGGCGATGTCGGCGGTCATGTTGACTTCTTGCGGCATCCAGTGGTTTGCGCAGCCGTCCAGGTACTTCTGCCAGGCCCAGTCGTATTTGAAGGGCACGAGCTGGTTGAGGTCGGCGCGGCAGTTGATCATGCGCTTTTCATCGACGGCGACACGGGCGGAGGCGCCTTCGAGTTCGGCGAGGCCTTCGGCGATGTCGAGTTTGTCGAGGGCGGCCTTGGCGCGAATGATCGCGGCCGAGTCGCTGGCCGTCACGGCGCGGGCTTCGAGCGCGGCGGCACCGCCGGCGCTGTCGAGGCGGTCCATGTTGGCTTCAGAAGCGTGGCCGGCATTGGCGCTTTTTACAGCGACTTCGCCGTCTTCTTTGTCGAATTCGTCCCAGCTCAGCATGACGTGTCGTCTCCTGCGTGAGGGCCAGCAACCCGGGGGAGGTCGGCTGGCGGCGGTGGATCTTGGAAAAATCGTTTGTTGCAGCTGACGCAGGCAATAAACAGAAAAATGTACGGGTCGTGCTGAAGCGGCGGTGAACGCGAAGAGGTCATGGGTCTTGGCGTGGGCTTCAGGCTGGCTTGATCCCCTGTAAGGGAATATTGCAGGCCCGTTTAAGGCGGCATTATAAGGACTTTTTTGCCTACGTGGTGCGGCGAAATCGCCCACGGAGGAGCTGACGGACGGCTCATCCGCGTTGGAGCGAGGGTTTACAAGGCTTTGGCCGGATCCGGCTGCCGAAGATTTTTTTTGCCTGGGTCGGATGGCAGGCTTTTTTGCTCAAAAAATGAGCTGTTTTTGCCTTTTTACACTACATGTTGTGTTTGAAAAGGGTTTTCGACGGCTCCAGACACAACCGGGCCCGATCGAAATCGGGCCCTGGAAAATACCGGTAGTGATCAGCCGTTGGAGCAACCGTTGCCCATCACGCTGTAGCGCAGGATGTGGCGCTGGCCCTTGGAATCGTCGTAGACCATCTTCGCCGGGACTACTTCGCAGACATTCGGGATCTCGCTCATGGAAATGACTTTGGCGATGTCCAGGTGAGTGGAGTAGGTGTACTCCTCAACGGCGGGTTTTTGCTGGGCGACATCGCTCGGGGCCTCGTCTGCCATCGCGGTGGCGCACAGGCTGCCGAGGACCAGAACCCATAAAGCTTTCATCTGATTTCACCTTTTTTGAGGTCGAGTGGGGTCACGCAACCTTTTTGGGGTTGCGTGTGGAGCAAGTATTGGAAATTTGATCAACGGCCTTCGTGGGGGCTGTGTTGCGTCAATCGTGTTTGCCGGTTGGCGGGGCTGATTCTAGAGGGGCAGGGTGGATGCAAACAGACTGGGTTTTGATAAAGACTTTTGGTTGATTTGGTAATAATCGGCTGATGTTGGAGGCTGGCTGTTGGATCTGTTCTGGCTGTGCTGTTGTCTTCGCGAGCAAGCTCGCTCCCACAGGAATGGGCTGTGAAAGTGGTCTTGCACGTTAGTACCGACATTTTGTAGGGACTTGTTACTACCATCGTCGAATGGTTCTATAGGCCCGCCCCAGGCTACAACGGGACCATACAAAAACAACTATGTCACCGAGGTAAGAAACATGAGTGCGGCTTCTCTGTATCCCGTTCGCCCCGAGGTTGCGGCCAGTACGTTGACTGACGAGGCGACCTACAAGGCGATGTACCAGCAGTCAGTCGTCAACCCGGATGGCTTCTGGCGCGAGCAGGCCAAGCGCCTGGACTGGATCAAGCCCTTCACCACGGTGAAGCAGACGTCCTTTGACGATCACCATGTCGACATCAAGTGGTTTGCCGATGGCACCTTGAACGTTTCCTACAACTGCCTCGACCGCCACCTGGCCGAGCGTGGCGACCAGGTCGCGATCATCTGGGAGGGTGATGACCCGTCCGAGAGTCGCAACATCACCTATCGCGAACTGCATGAAGAAGTCTGCAAGTTCGCCAACGCCCTGCGTGGCCAGGACGTGCACCGCGGCGACGTGGTGACCATCTACATGCCCATGATCCCGGAAGCTGTGGTCGCCATGCTGGCCTGTGCCCGGATCGGCGCGATCCACTCGGTGGTATTCGGTGGCTTCTCCCCCGAGGCCCTGGCCGGCCGGATCATCGACTGCAAATCCAAAGTGGTGATCACCGCCGACGAAGGCATTCGCGCCGGTAAGAAGATCCCGCTCAAGGCCAACGTCGACGACGCGCTGACCAACCCGGAAACCAGCAGCATCCAGAAAGTCATCGTGTGCAAGCGCACCGCGGGCAACATCAAGTGGAACCAGCACCGGGATATCTGGTACGAAGACCTGATGAAAGTCGCCGGCACCGTTTGCGCGCCGAAGGAAATGGGCGCCGAAGAAGCGCTGTTCATCCTCTACACCTCCGGCTCCACCGGCAAGCCCAAGGGCGTGCAACACACCACGGCCGGCTACCTGCTCTACGCGGCCCTGACCCACGAGCGCGTGTTCGACTACAAGCCGGGCGAAGTCTACTGGTGCACCGCCGACGTCGGTTGGGTCACCGGCCACAGCTACATCGTCTATGGCCCGTTGGCCAATGGCGCGACCACGGTGCTGTTCGAAGGCGTACCGAACTACCCGGACATCACTCGGGTGGCCAAGGTCATCGACAAGCACAAGGTCAGCATCCTCTACACCGCGCCGACCGCGATCCGCGCGATGATGGCGTCGGGCACCGCCGCCGTCGAAGGCGCCGATGGCAGCAGCCTGCGCCTGTTGGGGTCGGTGGGTGAGCCGATCAACCCGGAAGCGTGGGACTGGTACTACAAGAATGTCGGCAAGGAACGTTGCCCGATCGTCGACACCTGGTGGCAAACCGAGACCGGTGGCGTGTTGATCAGTCCGTTGCCGGGCGCCACGGCGTTGAAACCGGGCTCGGCCACTCGTCCATTCTTCGGCGTGGTGCCGGCGCTGGTGGACAACCTCGGCAATCTGATCGAAGGCGCCGCCGAAGGCAACCTGGTGATCCTCGATTCGTGGCCAGGCCAGGCGCGCACGCTGTACGGCGACCACGACCGCTTCGTCGACACCTACTTCAAGACCTTCAGTGGCATGTACTTCACCGGTGACGGTGCGCGTCGAGACGAGGACGGCTACTACTGGATCACCGGTCGCGTGGACGACGTGCTCAACGTGTCCGGCCACCGCATGGGCACCGCCGAGATCGAAAGCGCCATGGTCGCCCACCCGAAAGTCGCCGAAGCGGCGGTGGTGGGTGTGCCGCACGACATCAAGGGGCAGGGCATCTACGTCTACGTGACCCTCAATGCGGGCGAGGAAAGCAGCGAGGCCCTGCGCCTGGAGTTGAAGAACTGGGTGCGCAAGGAAATCGGTCCGATCGCCTCGCCAGATGTCATCCAGTGGGCACCGGGCCTGCCGAAAACCCGCTCCGGCAAGATCATGCGCCGCATTCTGCGCAAGATCGCCACGGCGGAATACGACGCGCTGGGTGACATTTCCACCCTGGCCGACCCAGGCGTGGTGGCGCATCTGATCGAGACGCACAAGACCATGAACGTCGCCTGACGGCGGATTTGTGATCCCTGAAAGCCCGGAACGGTGTGAGCCGTTCCGGGCTTTTTTTGTATGTGCGCATTCCCATGTGGCGAGGATGCTTTTGTGGCGAGGGGATTTATCCCCGCTGGGCTGCGAAGCGGCCCTAAACCCTGACACCTCGGTCTGCCAGACAGATTGAGCCGCCTGTCTTGGGGCTGCTGTGCAGCCCTGCGGGGATAAATCCCCTCGCCAAAGGGTTCGGTGCCCGAAAGACTCTGGCATCTGGCTTTGGAGCTGCTGCGCAACCCAGCGGGAGCAAGCTCCCTCGCCACAGGAGGAATGAATAAATATCGATCTTCAACGTCAGACGCTTGCAGGCGTTACCGATGTTTCGAAATGTGTAACCAAACGCGCCAGTCCGAGGCGATGGGAAACGCCGAGCCCTGTTCCAGGGCATTTTCAGCCCGTGGACAAAATTAGCCGACACGCTGTGCTTGCCGGATTAGAAGGGTTTGCGAATAATGGGCCCGCAATTTGCAGCATAGATCGGTTTCCCTTCTTTTGCTCTCGCATGAATTTGCGGGGCTGTCAATGTCCTTGAAAGGCTTTCTCGGTGCTTCTGTAATTTGTTGTCGCATTGAAGAAATATCGGCCTCGGGCCTGTCGTTAGAATGCCGATCACTCGCTCGTCGTGGCGTGCGTTGAATAAAACGTTCGCTTCCTAGGACGCAGCACCGGAATTCGTTTCACTCATTCGCATATTGGGCTGTTGCTCACTCTGCCGTTTTTGCCCTTTACCGATGGAGTTCCAAGATGAAGAAACTCGTGCTGCTTGGCGCCCTGGCACTGTCCGTGCTGTCCCTGCCGACATTCGCTGATGAAAAGCCCCTGAAGATCGGTATCGAGGCGGCGTACCCTCCGTTCGCCTCGAAAGCCCCGGACGGCAGCATCGTCGGTTTCGACTACGACATCGGCAATGCGCTGTGCGAAGAGATGAAGGTCAAGTGCGTGTGGGTCGAGCAAGAGTTCGACGGCCTGATCCCGGCGCTCAAGGTCCGCAAGATCGACGCGATCCTGTCGTCCATGTCGATCACCGAAGACCGCAAGAAATCCGTTGATTTCACCAACAAGTACTACAACACCCCGGCCCGCCTGGTCATGAAGGCCGGCACCCAGGTCAGCGAAGGCCTGACCGAGCTCAAGGGCAAGAACATCGGCGTGCAGCGCGGTTCGATCCACGAGCGTTTCGCCCGTGAAGTCCTGGCCCCGCTGGGTGCCGAGATCAAACCGTACGGCTCGCAGAACGAAATCTACCTGGATGTCGCTGCCGGTCGTCTCGACGGCACCGTGGCCGACGCAACGCTGCTGGATGACGGCTTCCTGAAGACCGACGCCGGCAAGGGCTTCGCGTTCGTTGGTCCGGCCTTCACCGATGAGAAGTATTTCGGTGACGGTATCGGTATCGCGGTGCGCAAGGGCGACGCCCTGAAAGACAAGATCAACAGTGCGATTGCCGCCATTCGCGAGAACGGCAAGTACAAGCAGATCCAGGACAAGTACTTCACCTTCGACATCTACGGCAAGTAACACCGTCCCGCCACTCGTGAGAAATGGCGCAAGCACCAGGCTCCCTGCGGTTTGCGCCATTTTTTCATCCCATTTTCGAGGACCTGAATCATGTTGAAAGGCTACGGGGCTGTCATCCTCGATGGCGCATGGTTGACGCTTCAGCTCGCCTTGTCGTCCATGGCCCTGGCCATCGTCCTGGGGCTGATCGGTGTCGCGTTGCGTCTTTCGCCGGTGCGCTGGCTGGCGTGGCTGGGCGACCTGTATTCCACGGTCATTCGCGGCATTCCCGACCTGGTGCTGATTCTGCTGATTTTCTACGGCGGCCAGGACCTGCTCAATCGCTTGGCGCCGATGCTCGGTTATGACGATTACATCGACCTCAATCCGCTGGCGGCCGGTATCGGCACCCTGGGGTTCATCTTCGGTGCGTACCTGTCGGAAACCTTTCGCGGCGCGTTCATGGCCATCCCCAAGGGGCAGGCCGAGGCGGGCATGGCATATGGCATGAGCGGCTTGCAGGTGTTCTTCCGGGTGATGGTGCCGCAGATGATTCGCCTGGCCATTCCCGGCTTCACCAACAACTGGCTGGTGTTGACCAAGGCGACCGCGCTGATTTCGGTGGTGGGCCTGCAAGACATGATGTTCAAGGCCAAGCAGGCGGCGGATGCCACTCGCGAGCCTTTCACCTTCTTCCTGGCGGTGGCGGCGATGTACCTGGTGATCACCAGCGTCTCGTTGCTGGCACTGCGTCACCTTGAGAAGCGCTACTCGGTAGGCGTAAGGGCGGCTGATCTATGATCTTCGACTACAACGTCATCTATGAAGCCTTGCCGCTGTATTTCAGTGGCTTGCTGACCACCCTCAAGCTGCTGGCGCTGTCGCTGTTCTTCGGCCTGCTGGCGGCGCTGCCCCTGGGGCTGATGCGGGTGTCCAAGCAGCCGGTCGTGAACATGAGCGCCTGGCTCTACACCTACGTGATTCGCGGCACGCCGATGCTGGTGCAGTTGTTCCTGATCTACTACGGCCTGGCACAGTTCGAGTTCGTGCGCGAGAGCTTCCTCTGGCCTTGGCTGTCCAGTGCGACCTTCTGCGCGTGCCTGGCGTTCGCCATCAACACCAGTGCCTACACCGCCGAGATCATCGCCGGCAGCCTGCGGGCCACGCCCAACGGTGAAATCGAGGCGGCCAAGGCCATGGGCATGTCGCGCTTCACGCTGTATCGCCGGATCCTGCTGCCGTCGGCCCTGCGCCGGGCGCTGCCGCAATACAGCAACGAAGTGATCATGATGCTGCAGACCACCAGCCTGGCGTCCATCGTGACCCTGATCGACATCACGGGTGCCGCGCGCACGGTCAATGCGCAGTATTACCTGCCGTTCGAGGCCTACATCACGGCCGGTGTCTTCTACCTGTGCCTGACCTTCATCCTGGTGCGCCTGTTCAAACTGGCCGAACGCCGCTGGCTGGTTTACCTGGCCCCGCGCAAGCACTGATAACGCATCGATCCGATCGACTGCTCAACGAATGACGTTTTGTGAGAACCGACCGCATGTACAAGCTTGAAGTCCAAGACCTGCATAAACGCTATGGCAGTCACGAAGTGCTCAAGGGCGTGTCCCTGAAGGCTGCCGCTGGCGATGTGATCAGCATCATCGGCTCCAGTGGCTCCGGCAAGAGCACGTTCCTGCGTTGCATCAACCTGCTTGAGCAACCCCATGCCGGCAAGATCCTGCTCAACAACGAAGAGTTGAAGCTGGTGGCGGGCAAGGATGGCGCGATGAAGGCCGCGGACCCCAAGCAACTGCAACGCATGCGTTCGCGGCTGTCGATGGTGTTCCAGCATTTCAACCTGTGGTCGCACATGACCGCCCTGGAAAACATCATGGAAGCGCCGGTGCATGTGCTGGGCGTTGCCAAGGCCGAGGCCCGCGAGAAGGCCGAGCACTACCTGAACAAAGTGGGCGTGGCTCATCGCAAGGACGCCTACCCGGGCCACATGTCCGGCGGCGAGCAACAGCGCGTGGCGATTGCCCGGGCGCTGGCGATGGAGCCGGAAGTGATGTTGTTCGATGAGCCGACATCGGCCCTCGACCCGGAGCTGGTGGGTGATGTGCTCAAGGTGATGCAGGCCCTGGCCCAGGAAGGGCGGACGATGGTGGTGGTGACCCACGAAATGGGCTTTGCCCGCGAAGTGTCGAACCAGTTGGTGTTCCTGCACAAGGGTATCGTCGAAGAGCGCGGTAACCCGCGTGAAGTGCTGGTCAATCCGCAATCGGAGCGCCTGCAGCAATTTCTTTCGGGCAGCCTCAAGTAATCGCTCCCGTTTCGCACCCGATTTAGGTCATGCTGCGCACCGCGCGCCAGATGGTCTAACTTGGTTGCAGCCGCTTCTGGCTTTAACACTGTTTTCGCTTTGGATTGCCCGCCATGACCGCCCATCGAATTGGTTTCCTGATTTGGCCCAGCACGAAAGCCTTGACGCTGGCGCTGGCCGAGGAGGCCTTGCGTGTTGCCCAGCGGGTGCATCCAGAGGTGGTCTACGAGCTCTCGTTCCTGCAAGCCGAGCCGGCGGTCGAAGGCGCCTGGCAATTGCCCGGCGAACCCTGGGCCGGCAAGCTCGAAGGCTTCCAGAAGCTGTTCCTGCTGGCCGATGAGCCGCCGACCGTGCTCGCCTCTTCCCTGGGCAGCGCCCTCAAGCAGTTGGTGCGGGCCGGGTGCGTGATCGGGGGCTTGTCCGCCGGTGTCTATCCCCTGGCCCAATTGGGGCTGCTCGACGGTTACCGCGCTGCCGTGCACTGGCGCTGGCAGGATGATTTCTCCGAACGCTTTCCCAAGGTCATTGCCACCAGCCATCTGTTCGATTGGGACCGCGATCGCCTGACCGCCTGCGGCGGCATGTCGGTGCTCGACCTGCTGTTGGCGGTGCTGGCCCGGGACCACGGCGCGGAACTGGCCGGTGCGGTGTCGGAAGAGCTGGTGGTCGAGCGCATCCGCGAGGGCGGCGAGCGCCAGCGCATCCCGTTGCAGAACCGCCTCGGTTCCAGTCACCCGAAGCTCACCCAGGCGGTGTTGCTGATGGAAGCGAACATCGAAGAGCCGCTGACCACCGACGAAATCGCCCAGCATGTGTGCGTGTCCCGACGGCAACTGGAGCGGATCTTCAAGCAGTACCTCAACCGCGTACCCAGCCAGTATTACCTGGAGCTGCGCCTGAACAAGGCCCGGCAGATGCTGATGCAAACCAGCAAATCCATCATCCAGATCGGCTTGTCCTGCGGGTTCTCCTCGGGCCCGCATTTCTCCAGCGCCTACCGCAACTTCTTCGGCGCGACCCCCCGCGAAGACCGCAACCAGCGACGCAGCAGCAGCCCGTTCGAATTGTCGTCGGTGCCGTCCGAGCGCGGCTAGCACTGGCGCGGTCCTCGTGGTGGCAGCTTACTCTGTGGCGAGGGGATTTATCCCCGCTGGGGCGCGAAGCGCCCCCAAAACCCGGCACCTCGGTGTGCCAGACAGATTAGATTGACTGTTTCAGGGCTGCTTCGCAGCCCAGCGGGGATAAATCCCCTCGCCACAGATAAGCCCCTCCCAAGCTACAGTTGCGCCCGACAAGGGAAATGTGGAAGCGAGTGCCTCAAACCCCCTGGCAACGTTTAAACTGCGCCTTTGCGACGCAATTTGTCGCATTGCCGTAAACCCGCTGAAAACGTGGGTTGGCGCTATAAGAAGTTGTCGCTTGGCGACAAGGCCGGGCTGAAAACTGTCCTTACAATCCCTTCATCGCTCGCCATTCCAGGCGAGTGTTTCTCTTCAGGAGACTCCGATGTCCGTTGAGCAAGCCGCGGTACAACGCGCCGATTTTGACCAGGTCATGGTGCCCAACTATGCCCCTGCTGCCTTCATACCTGTGCGTGGCGCCGGTTCGCGCGTGTGGGACCAGTCTGGTCGCGAGCTGATCGACTTTGCCGGCGGTATCGCAGTCAACGTGCTGGGGCATGCCCACCCGGCGCTGGTCGGTGCACTGACCGAGCAGGCCAACAAGCTGTGGCACGTGTCCAACGTATTCACCAATGAGCCGGCCCTGCGCCTGGCCCACAAGCTGATCGACGCGACCTTCGCCGAGCGCGCGTTTTTCTGCAACTCCGGCGCCGAAGCCAACGAGGCCGCCTTCAAGCTGGCCCGTCGCGTGGCGTTCGATCGCTATGGCAGCGAGAAGTACGAAATCATCGCCGCACTCAACAGTTTCCATGGCCGCACGCTGTTTACCGTCAACGTCGGCGGGCAGTCGAAGTACTCCGACGGTTTCGGGCCTAAAATCACCGGCATCACCCACGTTCCTTATAACGACTTGGCCGCGTTGAAAGCGGCTGTTTCGGACAAGACCTGCGCCGTGGTGCTGGAGCCGATCCAGGGCGAGGGCGGTGTGCTGCCGGCCGAGCTGGCCTACCTGCAAGGCGCCCGCGAGCTGTGCGATGCGCACAATGCACTGCTGGTGTTCGACGAAGTGCAGACCGGCATGGGCCGCAGCGGCGAGCTGTTCGCCTACATGCACTACGGCGTGATCCCGGACATCCTCACCAGCGCCAAGAGCCTGGGCGGTGGTTTCCCGATCGCGGCGATGCTCACCACCGAGGCGCTGGCCAAGCACCTGGTGGTTGGCACCCACGGCACCACCTACGGCGGCAACCCGTTGGCGTGCGCGGTGGCCGAAGCGGTGATCGACGTGGTCAATACCCCGCAGGTGCTCGGCGGCGTCAAGGCCAAGCATGACAAGTTCAAGACCCGCCTGGAGCAGATCGGCCAGAAGTACGGCCTGTTCACCGAGGTGCGCGGTCTGGGCCTGTTGATCGGCTGCGTGCTGAACGATGCCTGGAAAGGCAAGGCCAAGGACATCTTCAACGCCGCCGAACAGGAAGGCCTGATGATCCTGCAAGCCGGCCCGGACGTGATTCGTTTCGCCCCGAGCCTGGTGGTGGAAGACGCCGACATCGACGCCGGCCTGGACCGTTTCGAGAAGGCTGCGGCGAAGCTGACCCAGGCTTGATCCATTTCAGCTGAACCGGGTCCACTGTGGGAGCGAGCGTGCTCGCGAAAGCGGTGGTCCTGCTTGCATCAATGTTGAATGTGCCACCGCCATCGCGAGCAAGCTCGCTCCCACAGAGGGCGGTGGTCACAGACGGGCAGTAAACCCGGTATTTTTTCTTGTGTATCGATCCTTTCGGTCGAACCCTTTATTTCAAGTTAAGGAGTGACACCATGCTGGTGATGCGCCCCGCGCAAATGGCTGATCTGGGCGAGGTACAGCGTCTGGCTGCGGACAGTCCGATCGGTGTCACTTCCTTGCCGGATGACGTGGAACGCTTGAGCGACAAGATCGCCGCGAGCGAAGCCTCGTTTGCCGCCGAAGTCAGTTTCAACGGCGAGGAGAGCTATTTCTTTGTTCTTGAAGACACCGCCACCGGCAAGTTGGCGGGCTGTTCGGCGATCGTCGCGTCGGCGGGCTATTCCGAACCGTTCTACAGCTTTCGCAATGAAACCTTCGTCCACGCCTCCCGTGAGCTGAAGATCCACAACAAGATCCACGTGCTCTCCCAGTGCCACGACCTGACCGGCAACAGCCTGCTGACCAGCTTCTACGTGGTCCCGGAACTGGTCGGCTCGCCGTGGTCGGAACTCAACTCCCGTGGACGCCTGCTGTTCGTCGCCAGCCACCCGGAGCGCTTCGCCGATTCGGTGGTGACCGAGATCGTCGGCTACAGCGACGAGAACGGTGATTCGCCATTCTGGGACGCCATCGGGCGCAATTTCTTCGACCTCAACTACGCCGCCGCCGAGCGTCTGTGCGGGCTGAAAAGCCGCACCTTCCTCGCCGAGCTGATGCCCCATTACCCGATCTACGTGCCGCTGTTGCCGGACGCCGCCCAGGAAGCCATGGGCCAGGTCCACCCGCGCGCGCAGATCACCTTCGACATCCTGATGCGCGAGGGTTTCGAGACCGATCACTACATCGACATCTTCGATGGCGGCCCGACCCTGCATGCCCGTGTCTCGGGGATCCGCTCGATTGCCCAGAGCCGCGTGGTGCCGGTCAAGATCGGCGAACCGGTCAAGGGCGCCGGCCGGCAATACCTGGTGGCCAATGCCCTGTTGCAGGATTACCGCGCTGTGCTGCTGGAGCTGGATTACGCGCCGGGCAAGCCTGTGACGCTGGACATGGAAGCGGCCGAGGCCCTGGGTGTCGGCGAAGGTGCCAGCGTACGCCTGGTGGCGGTTTAATGAGTTTCGCGGGTGGCGTGAGCGGCCCGTCTGAGGAGATAGCATGATCGTTCGTCCCGTACGCAGCAGCGATTTACCCGCTCTGATCGCCCTGGCCCGTAGCACCGGCACCGGCCTGACCACCTTGCCGGCCAACGAAGAGCGCCTGGCCCATCGGGTCGGCTGGGCCGAGAAGACCTTTCGCGGTGAAGCGGGGCGCGGTGACGCGGACTATCTGTTCGTGCTCGAAGACGACGACGGTCGGGTGGTGGGGATCTCCGCCATCGCCGGTGCCGTGGGGCTGCGTGAGCCCTGGTACAACTTCCGGGTCGGCCTGACGGTCAGCGCTTCCCAGGAGTTGAACATCTACCGGGAGATCCCGACGCTGTTCCTGGCCAACGACCTGACCGGTAATTCCGAACTCTGCTCGTTGTTCCTGCACGCCGACTACCGCAATGGCCTCAACGGCCGCCTGCTGGCCAAGGCACGGATGCTGTTCATCGCCGAATTCGCGCATCTGTTCGGCAACAAGATCATCGCCGAAATGCGCGGCATGTCCGACGACCACGGCCGCTCGCCGTTCTGGGAAAGCCTGGGCCGGCACTTCTTCAAGATGGAATTCAGCCAGGCCGACTACCTGACCGGGGTGGGCAACAAGGCGTTCATCGCCGAACTGATGCCCAAGTTCCCGCTCTACACCTGCTTCCTGTCCGAAGACGCCCGGGCCGTGATTGGCCAGGTGCATCCGGACACGGAGCCGGCGCTGTCGATGCTCAAGAGCGAAGGCTTCAGTTACCAGGGCTACGTCGACATTTTCGACGCCGGCCCGGCCGTGGAATGCGAGACCGGCAAGATCCGCGCGATTCGCGACAGCCAGGCGCTGGTGCTCGCCATCGGCACCCCGGGCGATGACGCCACGCCGTTCCTCATCCATAACCGCAAGCGCGAAGACTGCCGCATCACGGCAGCCCCGGCGCGCTTCGCCGCGGGCACCCTGGTGGTCGATCCGCTGACCGCCAAACGCCTTCAACTCAACGCCGGCGACCAGGTACGTGCCGTTGCGTTGTCCGCTGCTCGGGAGTCGAAATAATGAATTCGCTGTACATCGCAGGCAGTTGGCTGGAAGGCCAGGGTGACGTCTTCGAGTCGTTGAACCCGGTGACCCAGCAGGTGTTGTGGGCAGGCAAGGGCGCCACGGCGGCGCAAGTGGAGTCAGCCGTGCAGGCGGCGCGCCAGGCGTTCCCGGAGTGGGCCCGGCGTTCGCTGGATGAGCGCATCCAGGTGTTGGAAGCCTTTGCCGCGACCCTGAAAAATCGCGCCGACGAACTGGCCCGCTGCATCGGTGAAGAAACGGGCAAGCCGTTGTGGGAAGCGGCCACCGAAGTCACCAGCATGGTCAACAAGGTGGCGATCTCGATCCAGAGCTACCGTGAGCGCACCGGGGAAAAGAGCGCCCCCCTGGGCGATGCCACGGCCGTGCTGCGGCACAAGCCTCACGGCGTGGTGGCGGTGTTCGGCCCGTACAATTTCCCCGGTCACCTGCCGAACGGGCACATCGTGCCGGCACTGCTGGCGGGCAACAGCGTGCTGTTCAAGCCCAGTGAGCTGACGCCGAAAGTCGCCGAGCTGACGGTCCAGTGCTGGGTCGAGGCCGGCCTGCCGGCGGGCGTGCTGAACCTGCTGCAAGGTGCGCGGGAAACCGGCATCGCCCTGGCGGCGAACCCGGGCATCGACGGGTTGTTTTTCACCGGTTCGAGCCGCACTGGCAATCTGCTGCATCAACAATTCTCCGGGCGCCCGGACAAGATCCTGGCGCTGGAAATGGGCGGTAACAACCCGCTGGTGGTGGACGAGGTGGCGGACGTCGAGGCGGCGGTCTACACCATCATCCAGTCGGCCTTCATTTCTGCCGGGCAGCGCTGCACCTGCGCGCGCCGCCTGCTGGTGCCGGAAGGCGCCTGGGGCGATGCGTTGCTGGCGCGCCTGGTGGCGGTCAGCGCGGCCCTGCAGGTGGGGGCCTTCGACCAGCAACCGGCGCCGTTCATGGGCTCGGTGATTTCCCTCGGCGCCGCGAAAGCGCTGATGGATGCGCAGAACCACCTGCTGGGCAAGGGCGCCGTGCCGCTGCTGGCCATGACCCAGCCCCAGGCCCAGGCGGCCTTGCTGACCCCAGGCATCCTCGACGTGACGGCCGTGGCCGAGCGTCCGGACGAAGAGCTGTTCGGGCCGTTGCTGCAAGTGATTCGCTACGCGGATTTCCCCGCGGCGATCGCCGAGGCCAACAACACGCAATATGGCCTGGCCGCCGGGTTGCTGTCGGACTCGGAGGCACGTTACCAGCAGTTCTGGCTGCAAAGCCGTGCCGGTATCGTCAACTGGAACAAACAACTGACCGGCGCCGCCAGCAGCGCGCCGTTCGGTGGTGTGGGTGCCTCGGGCAACCATCGCGCCAGTGCTTACTACGCGGCCGATTATTGCGCATACCCGGTGGCATCCCTGGAAACGCCGAGCCTCGTCATGCCGGCTGCCCTGACCCCCGGCGTGAGAATGGTGTGAACCACGATCGCGAGCAAGCTCGCTCCCACAAGGACAGTGCAAGGCCCTGCGGGAGCGAGCTTGCTCGCGATAGAAGCGCCGCCGATGTTACTTGATGCCTATAAAAACAGATTCTCGTGGAGCCTCGCTGATGAAATCCTATGAAGTCAACTTTGACGGTCTAGTGGGGCCGACCCATAACTACGGCGGGCTCTCGTACGGCAACGTCGCGTCCCAGAGCAACAGCCAGCAGTCCTCCAACCCCAAGGAAGCGGCGTTGCAGGGCCTTTCGAAGATGAAGGCGCTGATGGACATGGGCTTTACGCAAGGCGTGCTGGCGCCGCAAGAACGTCCAGACGTGGCTGCCCTGCGTCGGTTGGGCTTTGCTGGCAGCGATGCCCAGGTCATCCAGCAGGCGGCGAAGGAAGCGATGCCCCTGTTGGTCGCCAGTTGCTCGGCTTCCAGCATGTGGGTGGCCAACGCCGCCACCGTCAGCCCGAGTGCCGACACTGCTGACGGGCGCGTGCATTTCACCGCCGCCAACCTGAACTGCAAGTACCACCGCAGCATCGAGCACCCCACCACCAGTCGCGTGCTGGGCGCGATGTTCGCCGACCAGAAACACTTCGCCCATCACGCCGCCTTGCCGGCGGTGGCGCAGTTCGGCGATGAAGGCGCCGCCAACCACACGCGTTTCTGCCGCGCCTACGGCGAAGCCGGCGTGGAGTTCTTCGTGTTCGGCCGCAGCGCCTTCGACATGCGTTACCCGGCCCCGCAGAAGTACCCGGCGCGCCAGACACTCGAAGCGTCCCGCGCCGTCGCGCGCCTGCACGGGCTGAGCGAGGACGGTGTGGTGTATGCACAACAGAACCCGTCGGTGATCGACCAGGGCGTGTTTCACAACGACGTGATCGCGGTCGGCAACGGCGAAGTGCTGTTCTACCACGAGGATGCCTTCCTTGAGACTGACAAGCTGCTGGCCGAGCTGGGCGACAAGCTCGCCAAGGTCGGCGGGAAGTTCCAGGCCGTGTGCGTGCCGCGTTCGGCGGTGACGGTCGATGATGCGGTCCGTTCCTACTTGTTCAACAGCCAACTGCTGTCGCGTGCCGATGGCTCGATGCTGTTGATCGTGCCGGAAGAATGCCGTAGCAACGAGCGCGTCTGGCAGTACCTGCAAGGCTTGCTGGCCTCGGGCGGGGTGATTCGCGAAGTGAAGGTCTTCGACCTCAAGCAAAGCATGCAGAACGGCGGTGGCCCGGCGTGCCTGAGGTTGCGCGTGGCGCTCAATGAAACCGAGCTGGCGGCCGTCAACCCAGGGGTTATCATGACCGCGCCGTTGTACGAGTCGCTGACCCAATGGGTCGAACGGCACTACCGCGACCGCATGACCGAAAACGACCTGGCAGACCCGCAGTTGCTGCTCGAATGCCGTGCGGCACTGGATGAACTGACACAAATCCTTAAACTTGGCGCGGTTTATCCTTTCCAGATCAATTGAAAGCGCGCGCGACCTGACTACAGTCAAAGCAGGGCGCGTTGCCTTATCCCCAGACGAGAACGTAAAAACATGAGCGATGGCCTGCAGCTGATTCTTGAAGACACCGATGGCACCCAACTGGAAACCTCCTGCACCCGCGTCGCGGTGATGTGGCAAGGCAAGGAGCTGTGGATCCAGCAGGACGGCCGCGGCCAGTTGCTGATCGGCGTGGACGTCGAGGAAGGGGACGAGGAATACGCCAACCTGTTGTTGCGTCCATTGGCGACCAACCTGGTCAGCCTGCAACTGGAAATGGAACCGGCGGACGTCGGCGACGATGACCATGTCCATGGCCCGGATTGCGGCCACGACCATTAAGGAAACCGCGCTATGCTCGCCCTCGGCAAACTGCTTGAACTGACCCTCGCCGGCCGTGAACCGGCGGAGAAGACTCAACTGACAGTCGAAGGCGTACGGATGCGCTGGTTGAGCGAGGGCGCGCTGGAGGTCAAGCCGCCCGAAGCCCGGGATAACGGCCTGGACCTGCTGCTGTCGGCCGGTATCCATGGCAACGAGACCGCGCCGATCGAGTTGCTCGACCGCTTGCTGCATGACATCGCCCGTGGAGTCCTCAAGCCCCGGGCACGCATTCTGTTCCTGTTCGGCAACCCCGAGGCCATTCGGCGGGGCGAGCGTTTCGTCGAGCAGGACGTCAACCGGCTGTTCAACGGGCGTCACGAACTGAGCGGCGGCCCCGAGGCGTTGCGCGCCTGCGAACTGGAGCGACTGGCCGCCAGTTTCTTCAATCGCCCGGAACGCAGTCGCTTGCATTATGACCTGCACACCGCCATCCGCGGCTCGAAAATCGAGCAGTTTGCCCTGTACCCGTGGAAGGAAGGTCGCCCGCACTCACGCCGTGAACTGGCGCGCCTGCGGGCGGCGGGGATGGAGGCGGTGCTGTTGCAGAACAAACCGTCCATCGTCTTCAGCGCCTACACCTACGAACAGCTGGGTGCCGAGTCCTTCACCCTGGAGCTGGGCAAGGCGCGGCCATTCGGGCAGAACGACGGTGTCAACGTCAGCCTGCTGGAAACCCGCCTGCAACAGATCATCGAAGGCAACGAACCAGAGCTGGATGACGGGCTCGACGGCTTGCAACTGTTCAATGTGGCGCGGGAAATCATCAAGCACAGCGACAACTTTCGCCTGAACCTGCCGGCGGACATCGAGAACTTCTCGGAACTGGAAAAAGGCTATGTGCTGGCCGAAGACATCGCCCAGACCCGCTGGGTGATCGAGGAAGAGGGCGCCCGCATCATCTTCCCCAACCCCAAGGTCAAGAACGGCTTGCGGGCCGGGATCCTGATCGTGCCGGCGACTGACGAGAACCTGGCCTGAAGGGCGGCGGATTCCAACTGTGGGAGCGGGCTCGCTTGCGAAAGCGGTATGACAGCAACATTTTAGTTGGCTGACACAACGCCTTCGCGGGCAAGCCCGCTCCCACACTTACTTTTGCGGTAGCTGCGATATCTGCGGCAAGCAGAAAACCTGTGGGAGCGGGCTTGCCCGCGAAGGCGTCAGGTCAGCCACCTATGCGACGGCTGACACACCGTTTTCGCGAGCAAGCCCGCTCCCACAGGGAAGGGGTCGTCAGACCGCTACCGCACGCGGCTCGGTACGGCGCAATGCCCGGGTCTTGTGCAGGGTGTCGGCGCAGGTCTTCGCGGCTTCCTGGCCCTTGTGCACGAAATGTTCGAAGAAGAACTTCTGGTGCTCTTCCCCGGCGTGGAAGTGATGGGGCGTCAGCACCACCGAGAACACCGGCACTTCGGTTTCCAGTTGAACCTGCATCAGGCCGCTGATCACCGATTGGGCAACGAACTCGTGGCGATAGATACCGCCATCCACCACCAGGCCGGCGGCGACGATGCCGGCGTAGCGGCCCGACTTGGCCAGCAGCTTGGCGTGCAGCGGGATTTCGAAGGCGCCGCCGACTTCGAAGAAGTCGATATCGCTTTCCTGATAGCCCTGATTGATCATTTCAGCGACGAAGCCGTTGCGGCTCTGGTCGACGATTTCCTTGTGCCAGCAGGCCTGGATGAACGCGACGCGCTCGCCCGAGTGTTTGGTTTTGCTATCGATTGCAGTGGGTTGCATGTTCTGGTTCCTGTTTGTGTGAAAAACAGGGCGTCATGAATCGAAGGGGATTCGAGGGTACGCCGCGAACAGAAGGTCGCAAGCGGCCCTTGGGTGTCAATCCCGTTCTCTCTTCATCCGGACTATGACCGTCGGCCCCGGAATCACACCGGGTCTGCTGACCTTGCCGCCACACCGCAGAAGCCGTGTAGCGCCAAGCGCTCGCGGGCTATGCACCTTGCGTGCAATTACCGCCGGTGGGGAATTACACCCCGCCCTGAGAACGTTTTGCCGCCATGGTTTTTGGCTGCGGAGGATTTTTAACACATAACCTACTGTGGGAGCGAGCTTGCTCGCGATAGCGGTAGTTCAGCTTGCGTTGATGCTGGATGCACTACCGCTATCGCGAGCAAGCTCGCTCCCACAGGAGTGTTTTGATTAATCTTCAGGTACAGGTGGTGTTTTCCTGGGGTCAGGCTTGATTATTCCTGCCCATGACCGCAGTAATTGCCCTTCGAAAGGGAATTCCCGCCACCAGAACCCGAGGCCAGATTCATGAGTGTTATCGATCTTCGCAGTGACACGGTCACCCAACCTTCCGCCGGCATGCTCGATGCCATGGCCAGCGCCCCGACCGGCGACGATGTGTATGGCGAAGACCCGACCGTCAATCGCCTCGAAGCCGAACTTGCCGGGCGCTTGGGCTTTGCGGCGGCATTGTTCGTGCCCAGCGGCACCATGAGCAACCTGCTGGGATTGATGGCCCACTGCGAACGCGGCGATGAGTACATCGTCGGCCAACAGGCCCACACCTATAAATACGAAGGCGGCGGGGCGGCTGTGCTCGGGTCGATCCAGCCGCAGCCGCTTGAAGTGCAAGCCGATGGCTCCCTGGACCTGGCCCAGGTGGCTGCGGCCATCAAGCCCGACGACTTCCACTTCGCCCGGACCCGCCTGCTGGCCCTGGAAAACACCATGCAGGGCAAAGTGCTGCCGCTGGACTACCTGGCCCAGGCCCGGCGTTTCACCCGCGAGCACGGCCTGGCGCTGCACCTGGACGGCGCACGGTTGTACAACGCGGCGGTCAAGCTTGGGGTCGATGCGCGGGACATCACCCAGTATTTCGATTCGGTCTCGGTGTGCCTCTCCAAGGGCCTGGGCGCGCCCGTTGGCTCGGTCCTGTGCGGCAGTGTCGAGTTGATCGGCAAGGCGCGCCGGTTGCGCAAGATGGTCGGCGGCGCCATGCGCCAAGCCGGGATCCTGGCAGCGGCGGGGCTGTATGCCCTGGACCATCAGGTCCAGCGCCTGGCCGATGACCACGCCAACGCCCTGCGACTCGCCGAGGGCTTGCGCGCGGCGGGCTATGAGGTCGAGCCGGTGCAGACCAACATGGTCTACGTGCAAATGGGCGAGCGCGCCGAGGCGCTCAAGGCGTTTACCGCCGAGCGGGGCATCAAGCTCAGTGCTGCGCCACGTTTGCGGATGGTGACTCACCTGGATGTCAGTCGCGCGCAAATCGACCAGGTGATCGCCACTTTCGTCGAATTTTCCGGCAACTGATCGCCCAAGCGAGCCAATTGACAGTTTCTATCGCATAACACGCTGTACCCCAGGCGAAGGGCCGATATAATGCGGCCCTTTGCCGTTGCTTCGTCTGTCGACGTTTTGCACAGGCCTTTGGCCGCAGCCTCCGTGGAAGAACCTAATGAAAAGCGCAGAAATCCGTGAAGCCTTCCTTCGCTTCTTCGAAGAGCAAGGCCATACCCGAGTAGCCTCCAGCTCTTTGATTCCGGGCAATGACCCGACCCTGCTGTTCACCAACGCGGGGATGAACCAGTTCAAGGACTGCTTCCTGGGCCAGGAAAAACGTGCCTACACCCGTGCGGTAAGCAGCCAGAAATGCGTGCGCGCCGGCGGCAAGCACAACGACCTGGAAAACGTCGGCTATACCGCCCGTCACCACACGTTCTTCGAAATGCTGGGTAACTTCAGCTTCGGTGACTACTTCAAGCGCGACGCCATCACGTTCGCCTGGACCTTCCTGACCTCCGACAAGTGGCTGAACCTGCCCAAGGACAAGCTGTGGGTCACGGTCTACGCCACCGATGACGAAGCCTATGACATCTGGACCAAAGAGGTCGGTGTCCCGGCCGAGCGCATGGTGCGCATCGGCGACAACAAAGGCGCGCCTTACGCCTCCGACAACTTCTGGACCATGGGCGACACCGGCCCGTGCGGCCCTTGCACCGAGATCTTCTACGATCACGGCGCCGACATCTGGGGCGGCCCACCCGGCTCGCCGGAAGAAGACGGCGACCGCTACATCGAGATCTGGAACAACGTGTTCATGCAGTTCAACCGCACCGCCGACGGCGTGTTGCATCCGCTGCCCGCGCCGTCGGTCGACACCGGCATGGGCCTGGAGCGGATCAGTGCGGTGTTGCAGCACGTTCACTCCAACTATGAAATCGACCTGTTCCAGAGCCTGCTGGACGCTTCGGCCAAGGCCATTGGTTGCACCAACGACAACCAGGCTTCGCTGAAAGTGGTCGCCGACCACATCCGCTCCTGCGGCTTCCTGATTGCCGACGGCGTGCTGCCGTCCAACGAAGGTCGGGGCTACGTGCTGCGCCGGATCATCCGTCGTGCCTGCCGTCACGGCAACAAGCTGGGCGCCAAGGGCAGCTTCTTCTACCAGATCGTGGCGGCCCTGGCTGCCGAGATGGGCGATGCCTTCCCGGAACTCAAATCCCAGCAGGCGCACATCGAACGCGTGCTCAAGGCCGAGGAAGAGCAGTTCGCCAAGACCCTGGAACAAGGCCTGAAGATCCTCGAACAGGACCTGGCCGAGCTCAAGGGCACCGTGGTGCCGGGCGATGTGGTGTTCAAGCTGTACGACACCTACGGTTTCCCGATGGACCTGACGGGCGACATCGCCCGCGAGCGCAACCTGACCCTCGACGAGGAAGGTTTCGAGCGCGAGATGGAAGCCCAGCGGGTACGTGCGCGTTCGGCCAGCGCCTTCGGCATGGACTACAACAGCCTGGTCAAGGTCGACGTGGCCACCGAATTCACCGGTTATGCCGGTACCACCGGTTCGGCCAAGATCGTGGCCATCTACAAGGACGGGCAATCGGTCGACATCCTGAGCGAAGGCCAGGAAGGCGTGATCGTGCTGGACAAGACACCGTTCTACGCTGAGTCCGGCGGCCAGATCGGCGACAGCGGCTACCTGCAGGCCGGCAATTCGCGCTTCGACGTGCGTGACACCACCAAGACCGGCGGCGCGTTCCTGCACCACGGCGTGCTGGCTTCCGGCAGCCTGATGGTCGCCGCTCCAGTGGCAGCCCATGTCGACGCCGAGGTGCGCCATGCCACCTCGCTGAACCACTCCGCCACCCACTTGCTGCACGCGGCGCTGCGCCAGGTACTGGGCGAGCACGTCCAGCAGAAAGGCTCGCTGGTGGACAGCCAGCGTCTGCGCTTTGACTTCAGCCAATTCGAAGCCATCAAGCCGGAGCAGCTCAAGGCGCTGGAAGACATCGTCAACGCCGAGATCCGCAAGAACTCCCCGGTAGAGACCGAAGAAACCGACATCGAAACCGCCAAACAGAAGGGTGCGATGGCGCTGTTCGGCGAGAAGTACGGCGAGAGCGTGCGCGTGCTGAGCATGGGGGATTTCTCCGTGGAGCTGTGCGGCGGTATCCACGCCAACCGGACCGGCGACATCGGCCTGCTGAAGATCGTCAGCGAAGGCGGCGTGGCCTCCGGCGTGCGCCGTATCGAGGCGGTCACCGGCGCTGCGGCCCTGGCGTACCTCAACGCGGCCGAAGAACAACTCAAGGAAGCGGCAAGCCTGATCAAGGGCAGCCGCGACAACCTGATCGACAAGCTGTCGGCTGTGCTGGAGCGCAACCGCTTGCTGGAAAAGCAACTGGAGCAGTTGCAGGCCAAGGCCGCCAGCGCCGCGGGCGACGATCTGTCGGCCCAGGCCGTGGACGTCAAGGGCGTGAAAGTGCTGGCCGTGCGTCTCGACGGCCAGGACGGCAAGGGCCTGCTGGCGCTGGTCGATCAACTGAAAAACAAACTCGGCCGCGCAGTGATCCTGCTCGGCAGTGTCCATGAGGAAAAGGTCGTTCTCGTCGCAGGCGTGACCAAGGACCTGACTGGCCAACTCAAGGCCGGTGATTTGATGAAGCAGGCCGCTGCGGCAGTGGGCGGTAAGGGCGGTGGTCGTCCGGACATGGCGCAAGGCGGCGGTACCGACGTCGGCGCACTGGACGCGGCACTGGCCCAGACCGTTGCATTTGTAGAGCAGGGTATTTAAGGCAGCGCCCCGGGTTCGCGGTCTAGTGGCGGGCCCGGTCGCTGTTGTGATTATTGGGCGCCCTTCATGGGCAGAGGCGGCTTTGAAATGGCTTTGATCGTACAGAAATTTGGCGGCACTTCGGTCGGCACTGTCGAACGAATCGAACAGGTCGCCGACAAGGTTAAGAAATTCCGTGATGCGGGCGATGACCTGGTGGTTGTGCTGTCGGCAATGAGCGGCGAGACCAACCGTCTGATCGATCTGGCCAAGCAAATCAGCGGCGACCAGCAACCGGTTCCCCGCGAGCTGGACGTGATCGTTTCCACCGGCGAGCAGGTGACCATCGCCTTGCTGGCCATGGCGCTGATCAAGCGTGGCGTGCCGGCGGTGTCCTACACCGGCAACCAGGTTCGTATCCTGACGGACAGCGCGCACAACAAGGCGCGTATCCTGCAGATCGACGACCAGAAGATTCGCGGCGACCTGAAGGCGGGCCGCGTGGTCGTGGTCGCCGGATTCCAGGGCGTGGACGAGCACGGCAACATCACCACCCTCGGCCGTGGCGGTTCGGACACGACCGGCGTGGCGCTGGCGGCGGCCCTCAAGGCTGACGAATGCCAGATCTACACCGATGTGGATGGCGTCTACACGACCGACCCACGGGTGGTGCCTGTAGCCCAGCGCCTGGACAAAATCACCTTCGAAGAGATGCTGGAAATGGCCAGCCTCGGCTCGAAAGTGTTGCAGATCCGGGCGGTCGAATTCGCCGGCAAGTACAACGTTCCGCTGCGCGTCCTGCACAGCTTCAAAGAGGGTCCGGGCACCCTCATTACTATCGATGAAGAGGAATCCATGGAACAGCCGATCATTTCCGGCATCGCCTTCAACCGCGATGAAGCCAAGCTGACCATCCGTGGCGTGCCAGACACCCCCGGCGTGGCGTTCAAGATTCTCGGCCCGATCAGTGCCGCGAACATCGAAGTCGACATGATCGTGCAGAACGTCTCGCACGATAACACCACCGACTTCACCTTCACCGTGCACCGCAACGACTACCCGGCTGCCGAAGCAGTCCTGAAGAAAACCGCAGGCGAGATCGGTGCCCGGGAAGTGGTCGGCGATACCAAGATCGCCAAGGTCTCGATCGTCGGTGTCGGCATGCGCTCGCACGCGGGCGTGGCCAGCCGTATGTTCGAAGCCCTGGCCAAGGAAACCATCAACATCCAGATGATCTCCACTTCGGAAATCAAGGTGTCCGTGGTGATCGAAGAGAAGTACCTGGAACTGGCCGTGCGCGCCCTGCACACGGCTTTCGAACTCGACGCCGCTGCCCGACAGGGCGAGTAAGCGTTGTCCTTGAGGGCGCGGCTGGGCCGCGCCCTTTGTTTTTTTGAATGGCGCGTCCCAAAACTGTTCTTTTGCCCGCGCTGGTCAATACTAGGCTTGGAGGCTTCGACCGTTTCGGTTGCAGGTCCAATGCCTTTTTTTGCCGACTGTTGTCCCTGAACTGAATTGCGTGAGGAGAAAGGTATGCTGATTCTGACTCGTCGGTGTGCAGAAAGCCTGATTATTGGCGATGGCGAAATCACCGTGACCGTGCTCGGCGTCAAAGGAAACCAAGTGCGTATCGGCGTCAACGCCCCGAAAGAGGTCGCTGTACACCGGGAGGAAATTTACCTGCGTATCAAGAAAGAGAAGGACGACGAACCAAGCCATTAATTTTTATCGATTTTTATGTTTGCAAACGGGGAGGAAGGTGGTTAATATACGCCCCGTGTTGCGGAGAGCTGGCCGAGTGGCCGAAGGCGCTCCCCTGCTAAGGGAGTACACCTCAAAAGGGTGTCGGGGGTTCGAATCCCCCGTTCTCCGCCATTATTCGTTTAGTGCGTCAAACCTGGCTTGTTTAGTAAGTGCTTGAAATTACTGAAAAAAGCGCTTTACAAAAGGATTTGACGACCTATAATGCGCGGCAACAAATGCACTCGTAGCTCAGCTGGATAGAGTACTCGGCTACGAACCGAGCGGTCACAGGTTCGAATCCTGTCGAGTGCACCATTTAAGAGTTTTTTGCAGCGATGCAAATAACTTGGCTTCAACCAGTTGTGATCTGGTATAAAACCACAACTTGCACTCGTAGCTCAGCTGGATAGAGTACTCGGCTACGAACCGAGCGGTCACAGGTTCGAATCCTGTCGAGTGCACCAAACACCAAAAAGCCCGCGTTTAACGCGGGCTTTTTGCTGTCTACGATTTGCCTTTCACGCATCCTTTCTCATCGAACACGATCTCGGCGCTGCGGCCTTTCTTCGTTGCGTAGGTGTACCGCGTGCTCGAATTCCTGACCTTGATCGAGTGCGGCTTGCCCAAGGCGCTCTCCACATCCTGCTGGCTCATGCCGGCGAGAATCCTTCGGCCTATGATGGCTTCGCGGCGTTGCCGGGCGGTGATGAGGTTGGCGCAGCGGTCTTCGAACTGGCCGACCACGGTCGGTTCCTTGCGCGGCGGTTTGTTGCCGGATAGTTGCCGGTGCTCGGCTTCCGGCAGCATCGATTCGGTCGTCGGCGAGACCGTGCCAGGTTGATACGGATTGATCCGTTGCAGCGAAAGGTTTTCTCCCGGCCCGCAGCTCAGGGTCGTGTACGTCACCTGCCCGGCGCTGTTCTCGCAGCGATGCACCGTTTGCCCGGCCGCCCACAGGGGCAGGCAGGGTAGGCTGGCGAGCAGAAGCAGGTAGTGGCTGACAGGCATCCGGGCGGCCTCCTTGGCGCTGAAAAAAACAAGGGTAGCCGCTACATTTACCGCAGGGCGTGTGTTTTCTTTTCAGGATAAGTCGTCGTAACGGGACAGGTTCAGCCAGGGTTCAGGTTTGTGTCGCAAGCGCTTGTTCTTGCCATGATTTTTTAACGTTTTAAAGCGTCAAGCGGTGTATGATTGCGCCCGTCAGCCCCGCCGGGGCTTTGGAATATCTCCATGGACTTACCCAGTAGTTACTCAATATCCCGTTTTGCCAATCATGAATTGACTGATTGATCCTTCCGGCGTGCTCCACTGCTGGGAGTGGAGTTCGCCTATGACCCAAGTAGAAGTAAAGAAAACACAAGAAAGCCTTCAGGACCGCCTCGCTCAAGTCGTCGAGCTGCTGCAGCGCCAGCGGGTCGTCGAAGACCTGACGCATCGCCAGGAAGGTCCGCACCATGACCGGGTCGAGAACCTGGTCCACCGGCAGAACCTCGTCGAGCTGCAGCGCAAGCTCGATGACCTGCACTCCGCCGACGTCGCCTACATCCTTGAAGCCTTGCCGCTGGAAGAGCGCCTGACGGTCTGGCAGCTGGTCAAGGCCGACCGCGACGGTGACATCCTGCTCGAAGTGTCCGACTCGGTCCGAGAAACCCTGATCGCCGACATGGATGATCACGAGTTGCTCGCGGCGGCCAAGGAGATGGACGCCGACGAACTCGCCGACCTGGCGCCCGAGCTGCCTCGGGACGTTATCCACGAACTGATGGAAACCCTCGACGGCCAGCAACGCGAGCGCGTGCGCTCGGCGCTGTCCTATGACGAGGAGCAGGTCGGTGCGCTGATGGACTTCGAGATGGTGACGATCCGCGAGGACGTCAGCCTTGAAGTGGTCTTGCGTTATCTGCGTCGCCTCAAGGAACTGCCAGGGCACACCGACAAACTCTTCGTGGTCGATTACGACGGCGTGTTGAAGGGTGTGCTGCCCATCAAGCGCCTGCTCGTCAACGATCCGGAAAAACAGGTGGCCGAGGTCATGGCCAGCGATCCGGTGAGTTTTCACCCGGACGAAGACGCCTATGACGCCGCCCAGGCGTTCGAGCGTTATGACTTGATTTCTGCGCCGGTGGTCGACAAGAACGGCAAGCTGATCGGCCGTTTGACCATCGATGAAATGGTTGACCTGATTCGTGAGGAAAGCGAAAGCGAAGTCCTCAGCATGGCCGGTCTGCGCGAAGAAGAAGACATCTTTGCCTCGGTCTGGAAATCCCTGCGTAACCGTTGGGCCTGGCTGGCAATCAATCTGATCACGGCGTTTGTCGCCTCGCGGGTCATCGGCCTGTTCGAAGGTTCCATCGAGAGGCTGGTGGCGCTTGCGGCATTGATGCCCATTGTTGCCGGGATTGGCGGCAACTCCGGCAACCAGACCATCACCATGATCGTCCGCGCCATGGCGCTGGACCAGGTCAGCACCGGCAACACGTCGCGCTTGATGCGCAAGGAGTTGGCGGTGGCCTTGATCAATGGCGTGATCTGGGGCGGCGTGATCGGTGTGGTGGCTTATCTGCTCTATGGCAGTTGGTCGCTGGGGGTGGTGATGACCGCCGCGATGACGCTTAACCTGTTGTTGGCAGCCTTGATGGGGGTCTTGATTCCCATGACCCTGGCGCGGATGGGACGCGACCCGGCCATGGGGGCCAGCGTGATGATTACCGCCATGACCGACAGTGGCGGGTTCTTCATCTTCCTGGGGTTGGCGACGATCTTCCTGCTCTGACATTCGCCTGATTCACGGTGGCGAGGGCGTTCGCTCCCTCGCCACCGTTGCATTCATCCCTTGTACGCGCCGGGGCAAATTCCGGGCAAAAAAAAGCCAGCGCAAGGCTGGCTTTTGATTCATGCGTTCGATCAGGACGCGTCTGCGGCCATCTCTGCGTCATGGGCAATCAGCGAAACGAGGGCGTTTTGCTGGCGGTGAGAGAGTTGTCGGAAGCGTTGAAGCAACTCGCGCTCATGCAACGACAGCTCCGGGCTGTCCAGGCGCATGCTCAACTCTTCACCCAACGCGCCTTCCTGGATCAGGCTTTGCTCAAGGCGCGCGATGATTTCAGAGTTCATGCTGCGGTGATGATTGCGAGCCACCTCGGCAATGCGTTCCCGCATTCCGTCTGGCAGACGTACGACGAACTTGTCAGCCGTACGGCTGGAATAAATTGCCTGTTTCAATGGGCGCATATATTTAACCGGTTAGTTCAGGGGAGCGGTTCTCGGGATTGGCCGCAGGATGTCGATAGGACAAGCTCCAAAGCCAAATGTTCAACCTGAATCGTTAAGAGGCCCGCATCATGCCTCAAAATTGCCAGATCATTGGCGCCAATTCTGTGACAAATTCTGATCCGCGTAAAGGCGTTATGCCAGTACCCTTCGTCAAAAAATGCGGACTGGTTGGAAAAATCAACAGGTCAGGATGTGTGACCGCCGTATCGTGTCGTTGTGCCATACCGTCTGGCGGATAACCCGCCTGGTACAAAAAACACGCACTGTCCTTGTCTTGTATAGGATAGTGGCAATTGGCCGATTTACTAGGTTAAACCGCTCAAGGACGGATGAATGGCGACTGCCATTCAACGCTTGGAATCATCGAAGCGGGCCCGCCGCACCATTTGCCTACACTTAAAAACAGCGACGACATGACAAACGCAGGGCAGGTCGCTAACATGCACGCCGTTCCGCGCACCGCGTTTCTCGCGGTCGACTCGTGTCTCAGTAGCTCAATTGGATAGAGCATCCCCCTCCTAAGGGGAAGGTTGGCAGTTCGAACCTGCCCTGGGACACCATTACTTCAGCCGGCCTCCTGCCGCATACCCCTCCTTATATTCACATGATCGATTGGCGTGACGTCGCCCCAGCACGGCCTTCCTGCGGCCCGGTGCTGTGAACCAGTGCCCATTTTTTCGACTGTGTAACAAACGTGTGTGCCTGGTGCGAAACTTTCTCACCTGATGGCAATCTGACCGTCTCGGTACGTTGTAGGAAACTTCCTAATTACGCGCCTTTTTGAGGGGCATCAGTGCCGATGCTCACCGTATTCCTGAACTCAAGCCACAAGGATGTGTCATGCGCGCAGCCGCACCCTGCCGAACGCGTCAATCACGCACTGCTCGTCGCCCTGTCGACGGCGCTCGTTCTTCTTCACCCAACGCCCAGCGGCTTGCGCTGCTGTTGCTGGCCGCCTGGACGGTGGGGGCGGGGAGCCTTGCGCAGGCGGCTGGGCCGGAGGAAGAGTTGCTGCGTCAGCGTGAGCGTGAGCGGGTGCTGCGTGATCAGTTGGAGTCCCGGCCGGATGTGCGCCTGCAAGCGGCACCCGTCGCGGAAGGTGCCGATCGCCTGCCCGCCAAGGAAAGCCCCTGCTTCGCCATCGATGACATCCGGCTGATTGGCGAGGCGTCGGAAAAATTCCAATGGGCCTTGCGCGCCGCCAACCCCAAGCATGACCCGGCCATCGGGCGTTGCCTGGGGGGCGCCGGGATCAACCTGACGATGAAGCGCATGCAGAATGCGATCATCGAGGCTGGCTATGTCACCACTCGGGTGCTTGCCGAAGCCCAGGACTTGAACAGTGGCGTCCTGGTGTTGACCCTGGTGCCGGGGCGCATCCGCGAGATTCGCTTCCAGGAGGGCACCAGTTCCCGGGCCAATGCCTGGAATGCGATGCCGGCCAGTCCCGGCGACTTGCTCAACCTGCGGGACATCGAGCAGGCGCTGGAAAACTTCAAGCGCGTGCCGACCGCCGAAGCCGATATCCAGATCGCACCGGCCCGTGCCGCCGACGCCAAGCCCGGTGAGAGCGACGTGGTGATTGCCTGGACCCAGCGGTTCCCGGCCCGCGTCAGCCTGTCGGTGGACAATTCGGGCAGCAAGACCACCGGCAAGTACCAGGGCAATGTGTCGCTGTCCCTGGACAACCTGCTGTCGCTCAACGACCTGTTCTACGCCAGCGTCAACCACGACTTGGGTGGTGGCGAGTCCGGCCATCGCGGTTCCGATGGCAACACCCTGCATTATTCGCTGCCGTTCGGTTACTGGCAGTTGGGTTTCACCACCAGTGAATACAACTACGAACAGTCCGTCGCCGGCGCCAACCAGACCTACCAGTACCGTGGCGAGAGTCGTAACAACGAACTGCGCCTGTCACGCCTGCTGTACCGCGACGCCGTTCGCAAGACCACCGCGTGGGGCAGCCTGTGGACGCGCTCTTCGGAGAACTTCATCGATGACACCGAGATCGGCAACCAGAAACGGCGCATGGCCGGCTGGCAACTGGGGCTGAACCATCGCGAGTTCATCGGCGCCTCGATTCTCGACCTGGGCGCCGCCTACCGCCGCGGCACCGGGGCCCATGACGCGCTCAGGGCACCCGAAGAAGATTTCGACGCAGGCACTTCACGCTCGCAGATCATCACTGCCGATGCCCAGTTGCAGGTGCCGTTCCAGGTCAGTGACCAGCGCCTGCGCTACATCGGCGGCTGGCGCGCGCAATGGAACCGGACGCCGCTGGTGCCCCAGGACCGCTTCTCGATTGGCGGGCGCTACAGCGTGCGGGGCTTCGACGGGGAAAACATTCTGTCCGCCGACCGTGGCTGGACCCTGCGCAACGAAGTCGGCCTGTTTTTGGGACAGACCGGCCAGGAGCTCTACACCGGCATCGACTATGGCGAAGTCAGTGGTCCTTCCAGCGAGTTCCTGATCGGCAAGCGCCTGGCGGGGGCCGTGGTGGGTCTGCGGGGCGGCTACAAGGGCCTGTCCTATGACTGGTCGTTTGGTACGCCATTGAAGAAGCCCGATGGCTTCGAAACGGCCAACGTGACCAGCGCGTTCACCGTCATCTGGTCATTCTGAGGTGATCCCATGCAGTTCGAGACGCTAGACATCATTGCCCCCGGCTTGATCGATGAGCCCTGGAACGAGGCTGCCGTGTTCGGCTCGGCCACCTGGCTGTGGATGCATTCCAAGGCTCACCGCGATGCGCCGTTGCACAGCTTGCCGACGTTGTTGTTGCCGGCCCTCAAGCATCGCCAGTTCGTGCTCGCCAGCGAACAGGGAAAACCGGTGTTCTACCTGTCCTGGCTCAACCTCGACGCGGCCACCGAGCAACGCTACCTAAGGCAATCGCCACTGACCCTGACAGAAGCCGACTGGAACAGCGGCGAGCGCCTCTGGCTCAACGACTGGGTGGCGCCGTTCGGCCACACCGGCGTGGTCACCCGCCTGCTGCATCGACAGTTGTTCGCCAACCGGTGTGGGCGTGCGCTCTATCACCGAGGCGAGGAACGCGGCCTGCGGGTCAAGACATTCCAAGGGATCGGTGTCATCCCTGAACAGGCCAAGGCCTGGTTTGCCGCTCACCCGCTGGCAGTCGCACCGTAACGCTAACCCCGAGTTAATTGCGGGCCAGAACCGCAAATGGAATTGCCATGAACAAGCACCTGTACCGAATCGTTTTCAACAAGGCTCGCGGACTGCTGATGGTGGTGGCCGAGAATGTCACCAGTCAGGTCAAGGCTCCGGGGACCCGTAGCGGCCCGACGCCGGGACCGGTGGCCTGCGCGGCGACGCTCGGGCCGTTGCGCTTTGCCGTGATGGCGGCGATCGGATTGGTGTCCTTGAGCGTGGCGCCTGCCTGGGCCGCGACCATCGTGGCGGATCCCGGCGCGCCGGCCGGCCAGCGTCCCGGTGTGATCGAAAGCGCCAACGGTACGCCCCAGGTGAATATCCAGGCCCCCAGCGCGGGGGGCGTTTCGCGCAATACCTACAGCCAGTTCGACGTCGACAACCGTGGCGTGATCCTCAACAACGCCACGACCAACAGCCAGACCAAACTGGGCGGCTGGATCGAAGGCAACCCGATGCTGGGCAATGGCAGCGCGCGGGTCATCCTCAACGAAGTCAATTCCGCCAACCCCAGCCAACTGCGTGGCTATGTCGAAGTCGCGGGCCAGCGCGCCGAAGTGGTGATTGCCAACCCGTCCGGCATTACTTGCAACGGCTGCGGCTTCATCAATGCCGACCGGGCGACCCTCAGCACCGGTCGGGCGCAGTTGGAGAACGGACGCATCAGCGGCTACACCGTACAGGGCGGGACGATCAACATCGAAGGCAAGGGCCTGGATGCTCGCGAGACCGACTACACGGACCTGATCGCTCGTAGCGTGCAGGTCAACGCCGGGGTCTGGGCCAACGACCTGAAGGTCACGACCGGACGCAACCAGGTCAACGCCGATAACACCCAGGCCACGCCACTGCCCGGTGACGACGGGGAAAAGCCCAGCGTGGCCATCGACGTCGCCAAGCTGGGTGGCATGTACGCCGGCAAAATCATGCTGGTGGGCACCGAGTCCGGCGTGGGTGTGCGCAACGCCGGGCAGATTGGCGCCATGGCCGGTGAAGTGGTCGTCAGCGCCGACGGCAAGTTGCAGAACCAGGGCGCGATCAGCAGCGCCACCGCGACCCGTATCAAGGCCGCCGAGGTCGACAACAGTGGCACGCTCTACGCCAAGGGCGACTTGACGCTCGACAGCACCGGCGACATCGACAACAGCGGCACCGTTGCCAGCCAGAACCACACGACGCTGACCGCCCGCAACATCCGCAGCACCCAGGCGTCCAGCGTGGCGGCGGGTGTCGGCGCGGACGGCAAGCTGGCCGGCGCGGGCAACCTCGCGCTGCGGGCCGGCACGGTCAAGGCACAAGGGCAGAACCTGGCGTCCGGGGACGTCAGCGTCGCCGCCGCGGACCTGGACCTGAGCGGCAGCCAGACCCAGGGGCGCAATGTCACCCTGACCGCCAGCACGGGCGACGCCAATCTCGCCGGCAGCCAGGTCGATGCCACCCAGGTGCTGAGCGCAACGGCGGCCAAGACCCTGCGCACCGGCGCGGCCAAGGTCAACGCCGGCAACCTGCAATTGAGCGCCCGGGACATTGCCAACACCGGCGGTGAGTTGATCCAGACCGGCACCGCAGACACCTCGATCAAGGCCAGCGCGACCCTCGACAACCGTGACGGGCGCATCGCCTCCAATGCCGACAACCTGAAGCTGGGCGCCAGTCGTCTGGACAACGGCAAGGGCAAGGTCGAGCACGCCGGCAAAGGCACCCTGGATATCCAGGCCAACCAGTTGGCCGGCGGCAAAGGCAGCGTGGCCAGCAACGGCAAGGTGACGATCAAGGCCACCGACGTGGTGGTGGACGACGGCCTGACCCAGGGCCAGCAGATCACGTTCGACACCCAGACCCTGTCCAACCAGCGCGGACAGATTGTGCAGACCGGCGCGCAGCCCTTGCAGGTGACCGCCCGTGAGCGCTTCGACAACCAGGACGGGCGCGTCAGCAGCCCCGGCGCGGTGAACCTTGATGTCGGCACGCTGAACAACCAGGGCGGCAAAGTCGTCGCCACCGACGGCGGGGCGCTGACGGTGACCGCCGGCCAACGGATCGACAACAGTTCAGGCACCCTGGCCGCCAGCGGCAACGCCCAGGTGAAGGGAGCCCGCCTGGACAACAGCCAGGGCACCGTGAGTGCCGGAGGCGAGTTGCGGGCGACGTTCGATCAGTTGAACAACATCGGCGGCACGATGGCCGCCACCCAGCGCATGGAGATCATCGCCGGGCAATTCAATAACACCAATGGCGTGCTGGGCTCGGTGCAGTCCGGGCTGCGGGTCAGCGTCTCCGGCGATGGGCTGAATAACAGCGGCGGGCGTCTTGAAGCGCTGGGTGACATCACGCTGTCGGCCCTGGGCCTGAACAACCAAAGTGGCGTGATCAGCGGCGGCGCCCTGGACCTGGACAGCCACGGCAACCGAGTGGACAACAGCCAGGGCACGCTGAACGCCACCGCGACCCTCGACCTGCGCAGCGGCCAATTGCATAACGCCGCCGGCTTGATCCAGGCCAAGGGCAAGCTGCTCATCGACACCGGCAACCAGGCGCTGAACAACCTGCAGTCGGGCACCACCCAAGGGATCAGCGGCCAGGACAGCGTCGAAATCCGCACGGCCAGCCTCGACAACAGTGCGGGTTTCCTGGGAGCCAAGGGCTCCCTGTTGCTCAAGGCCACCGACCTGGGCAATGGCAGCGGCGGCCAGATCATCGGCGAGAAAACCGTACGGGTCGAAAGCGTCCGGGTGGACAATCGCGGCGGTCAGTTGCAAGGCCTCGGCGATGTCCAGATGGTGCTGGGGGAGACGCTCAATAACCAGGGCGGGTTGATCCGCAGTGCGGGAACGCTGGACGTGAGCGCCGACGTGCTCGACAACGGCGCCACCCGAGGCACCCAGCAAGGCCTCGAAGGCCGCGCCATGAGCCTGGCGGTCAATACGCTTTCCAACCAGTCCGGTGCGATTCGCGCCGACCAGGGGCTGAGCCTGGGGATCAGCCAGGCGTTGAACAACGAAGGCGGGCTGATTTCCTCTGGCGCCGGGTTGAGCATCAGCGACCGTGACCCGGCGCAACGGCGCCAGGCCGTGCACAACCAGGGCGGCACCTTGCTCGCGGGCAGCCTGCTGTCGCTCAATGCGGCCTACTACGGTGGCACCGGCAGGGCCCTGAGCCTGGGCGACCTGACATTCAGGCTGCAAGGCGGCCTGGACTTGAGCGGCCAGATCCAGGCCAACGGTCAGGTCGACCTGAGTACCGAGGGCGCCTTCAACAACAGCGGGCAATTGCTGGCCGGCAACCTGCTGACGGTCCGCGCGCAGACGCTGGACAATGCCGGCAGCGGCGAGATCAGCGCCGGCCAGGTTCGCCTGACCGTCAACGACAGCCTGACCAACCGTGGCCTGATCGACGGCCAGCAAGTGCGGGTGCAGGCCCTCTCGCTCAACAACCTGGGCACGGGCCGGCTCTACGGCGACCGTCTGGCGATCAGCGCTTCGACGCTGAACAACCGGGACGAAAACGGCATCGGCGCGACCATCGCCGCCCGCGAGTCGCTGGACATCGGCGCCGGTAGCCTGGACAACCGCGAGCAGGCCCTGATCTTCAGCGCTGGCGACCTCGCCATCGGCGGCGCGTTGAGCGCGGCTGACAAGGCCCAGGACCGCGCCCAGTTGCTGACCAACGCCAGCGCGACCATCGAGGCCCTCGGCAACCTGTCGCTGAACGTGCAAAGCGTGCGCAACACCAACGAGCATTTCAGCACCCGGCAGGTGGAGGTCAGTCGTACCGCCTTGCAGGAATTCCAACTCACCGGTTCGACGAACCGCTACCAGGGCAACCAGGTTTCGGTCAGCAGCGACGAAGTGCTCTACCTGGCCACCCCCGAAGGCCGCGAGGACAACTGGAACCGCTACGACTACACCCGGGTGGTGGCGGAGACCCAGATCGCCACCTCGGCACCGGCGCAGATCCTCTCCGGTGGGACGATGCAGATCAGCGCCGGCGACGTGCTCAACGACAAGAGCCGGATCATTGCCGGCGGACTGCTACAGGCCGACATCGGCAGCCTGACCAACACTGAGCTGACGGGCCAGCGCACCACCACCGACAGCGGCACCGCCACCCACTTCTATCGCATCCAGCGCAAGGGGCGCGACCGCCAGGGCACGGCCGTCACAGACTACACGCCGGCGCCGATGATCCAGGACATCACCCTGCAACCAACCGTGTTCGCCGAGAACACCGCGGGCAATGGCACCGGCACCCAGATCGCCGCGCGCGCCACCCAGGGCGTCACCGAGCAGGTCGCCGCCACAGGCGCGGTCAACGCCACGGGCAGCCGCACCCACCAGGTCGCGCCGATCGTCCAGGTCGCCGCCCAGACCACCCTGAACAGCAAAGGCGTGGCTGAGCAGATCCGCAGCGGCGGGCCGTCCCTGGCGTTGCCGAACAACAGCCTGTTCAACACCAACCCGCAGAACACCGGCGGCTATCTGATCGAAACCGACCCGCGCTTTGCCAGCTACCGCACCTGGTTGTCCTCGGACTACATGCTGCAACGCCTGCAAGTCGACCCGGCCCTGACCCAACAACGCCTGGGTGACGGCTTCTACGAACAGAAGCTGATTCGCGAACAAGTGGCGCAACTCACCGGCCGACGTTTCCTCGATGGCTACGCCAATGATGAACTGCAATACCGTGCCCTGATCGACAACGCCGTCACTGTTGCCAACCAATGGCAATTGGTGCCCGGCGTGGCGCTGACGTCCGAGCAGATGGCCCAGCTGACCAGTGACATCGTCTGGCTGGTGCAAAAGCAAGTGACCCTCCCTAACGGCGACACCCGCAACGTGCTGGTGCCGCAGGTCTACGTGCGGGTCCAGGAAGGCGACCTCAACGGCTCCGGTGCGCTGATCGCCGGGCAGCGCCTGAACCTGAACATCGCCGGCGACCTGGTCAATAGCGGCAGCCTGGCCGGGCGCAGTGTCATGGCGATCACCGCGCAGAACATTCAGAACCTGGGTGGGCGTATCCAGGCCGACAACGCCTCGGTCACCGCCAGGGACAACCTCAACAACCTCGGTGGCCTGATCGGCGCCGTGGACAACCTGTCGGTGAAGGCTGGGCAGGACATCAACGTCATTTCCAGCAGTCGCGACAGCAGCAGCGCCCAAGGCACCCGGACGCAGTTGTCACGGGTGGCCGGGCTGTTCGTCAGCGGTGCCCAGGGCACGATGAATGTCAGCGCCGGCAAGGACTTGAATCTCACCGGGGCCCAGGTCGTCAATGCAGGCCAGGGCGGCAGCACGTCTCTGGAGGCCGGCAACAACCTCAACCTCGGCACCGTGGGCGAGGCGCATCAGCAAGCGTTGACCTGGAACAGCAGCAACTGGCGCAACGACGCCAGCCAGACCGAAGTCGGCTCGCTGATCCAGGGCCAGGGCGATGTCCGCCTGAGCGCGGGCCAGGACCTCAACGCCCGCGCCGCCCACGTGACCAGCGAGCAGGGCGCGGTGTTTGCCGAGGCCAAGCGTGACGTCAACCTCACCACGGCCCAGAACTACCAGTTCGCCGACGAAGCGCACAAGGTCAAAGGCAAGAGTGGGTGGTTCTCCAGCAAGACCACCACCACCCGCGACACCGTCAGCCAGACCCAGGCCGAAGGCTCCACCCTGAGTGGCGAGCAGACGTATGTGCAGGCCGGTCGAGACATCAACCTGAGTGGCAGCAACGTGGTCTCCACCACCAAGACCATCCTGGTGGCGGACAACAACGTCAACATCGAAGCGGCCACCGCCAGCAGCAGCGAACGCCACGACAAGACCGTCAAGAAAAGCGGCCTGTTCAGCGGCGGCGGCATCGCCGTGACCCTCGGTACTCAGAAACAGAGCGTCAAGGACCTCGCCACGGAGCACACGGCCGTGGCAAGCACCGTGGGCTCGACCACCGGCGATGTGCTGATCGAAGCGGGCAAGGGTTACCGTCAGGTGGGCAGCCAGGTGTCGGCGCCCCAAGGCAACATCGACGTCACGGCGCAGACCATTGATGTCGTCGAAGCCCGTAACACCCGTGAACGCGAGCGTGAAACCCTGTTCAAGCAAACCGGGTTCACCCTCACCGTGACCAACCCGGTGATCAGCGCGATTCAAACCAACCAGCAGATGAAACGGGCCTCGGAGAAAACCGACGACGGACGCATGAAGGCCCTGGCCGCCGCGACCGCCGTGCTGGCGACCAACAACGCCGCTACCGCCGTGGCGATGGACCCAGGCTCGGCCGGCGGGATCAACATCAGCCTGTCGCTGGGCACCAAGAAAAACGAAAGCACCACTACCTACACCAGCGACAGCGCGGCCGGCTCGACCATGACCGCCGGCAACGACATCCGCCTGCGTGCCACTGGCGCGGGGGCGGCCAGCGACATCACCGTGCAAGGCAGCGATATCAAGGCCGGACGCAACGCCAGCCTGCTGGCGGACGGCGACATCAACTTGCTCGCCGCCCGCAATGTCGACAAGCAGGAGACCGACAGCAAAGGCAGCAGCGCGAGCATCGGCATCGGCTTTTCCCTCGGTGCTCGCAACGGTTTCACCCTGGACCTGGGAGCGTCCGGCAGCCGTGGCCAGGCAGACGGCGATGGCCTCACCCACACCAATACCCATGTCCAGGCGGGCAACCAGTTGCTGCTGTCCTCGGGCGGTGACACAAACCTCAAGGGCGCGGTGGCCAGTGGCAAACAGGTACTGGCCGACGTTGGCGGCAACCTGAACATCGAAAGCCTGCAAGACACCAACACCTACGTCGTCGATGAGAAGAGCCTGGGTGTTGGCATCAGCTTGTGTGTCCCGCCGTTCTGCTACGGCATGAGTTCGGTCAACGGCATGAGTGGCAGCTTCGGGGCCACGGACATCGACTCCAACTACGCCAGCGTGATCGAGCAATCCGGGATCAAGGCCGGCGACGAGGGCTTCGACATTCGCGTGGGCGGCAACACCGACCTGGTCGGCGGGGTGATCGCCAGCAGCGACAAGGCCGTGCAGGACGGCAAGAATCGCCTGGTCACCGCCAGTCTCACCAGCCGCGACATCAAGAACAAGGCCGAGTACGACGCCAGCTCCGTCAGCGTCGGGGGCGGCTATCGCGAAGTCGGCAAGGACCAACAGGGCAATGCCACCAGCGGCGGCACGCAAACCCCGGGCACCGGGCTGCCGCAGAACGGCAATGAGCTCAGCGCCACCATGCCGATTGCCATCAGTGCCAGCGACGACGCCAGCAGCGTCACCCGCAGCGGCATCAGTGGCGGCACGGTCGTCATCACCGACGATGCCGAGCAGCAGAAGCGCACCGGCAAAAATGGCGAGCAAACCGTCGCCAGCCTCAATCGCGACGTCTCCAGCGACCGCGATACCAGCAACACGCTCAAGCCGATCTTCGACGAAGATGAGATCCGGGCCGGTTTCGAGATTGTCGGCGCGTTCGCCAACGAAGCCAGCACTTTGCTCGCCAACAAGGCCAAGGAGGTCGATGCCAAGCGCAACCAGGCCGAGAAAGACAGGGCCAAGGCCCTCGATCCGAATGCGAACCTGACCGATGCCGAGCGGTTGGCGTTGCTCAACAACTCCCAGCGACTGACTGTCGAAGCCCGCGGTATCGCCGACAAGTGGGGCGCGGGCGGCACCTACCGCCAGATCACCACCGCCCTGGTGGGCGCGGCCAGCGGCAACATCAGCGGCAGCAACGGCGCATTCGTCCAGAGCCTGGTGGTCAACTACGTGCAACAGCAAGGCGCGGGCTACATCGGCGACCTGGTGGCGGACGGCAAACTCACCGAAGGCTCGCCGCTGCATGCCGCGCTGCATGGCATCGTTGCCTGCGCGGGCGCCGCGGCCAGCAGTCAGAGCTGCGGCAGTGGCGCAGCGGGCGCGGCGGCGTCGAGCCTGCTCACCGGCCTGTTTTCCGAAGCCAGCCCCAACGAAAGCGAAGCCCAGCGCGAAGCCAAGCGAAACCTGATCGTCAGCCTGGTCACCGGGCTGGCCGCGAGCAGCGCCTCGCTCGACCCGGCCACCGCCAACAGCGCGGCTGGCGCGGCGGTGGACAACAACTGGCTGGCGACCCAGCAACTGGTCCAGGCCGAGAAGGAATACAGCGCAGCCGATGGGCTGGCGGCCAAGGCGCAGGTGATCGCCAAATGGGCGTACATCAACCAGAAGCAAGACGTACTGACCCGCTTCGGCGTGGGCAAAGGCCTGGTGCAGGCGGGATGGAGCGACGTCGAAGGCCTGGCGCAGTTCCTTCTTCATCCAATTGACGGAATCAACGGCCTCAAGGCCCTGATCAACGACCCCGAGGCCCGCAAGCAGTTCGGCGATGGCGTGGTCAATGAGCTCAACGCCAAACTCGATCGCGTCAAGGATGCCCTGGAAAATGGCGGCGACGACCGCGCTGTGCAGTTGGGCCAGGACCTTGGCGAACTGGTTTGGCAGGTGGGTAGTATTGCGACGGGTGTCGGCGGCGCCGCCAAAGGTGGCGTGGCGCTGGCGAAGGCCGGGATCAGGGTCGGGGCCGAAGGGCTTGAGGCGATGGCTGGCCTGGCCAAGTTCGACAAGCTGGTCGCCCGTGGCGGGCAGTTCAACCCCAATGGCACGCCGCTGATGGATTTCCGGGCGTTGACCAACGCGCAGAAGAGCATCATCGGTGATGTCATGGGCGGCGAGCGGATCAAATCCCTGGTGCCGGGTGCCGAGAAAATCGGCCGAGCGCCGGACATCGGGCAGACTGGTATTGATGACCTGTACAAGGTCAACAAGCCGGGTGTGGATTACCTGATCGTGGAGTACAAGTTTGGTTCGTCTGCGTTGAAACCGACCAAGGATGGTTTGCAGATGAGCGATAGCTGGTTGCAGGGGACTGCCACAAATTATGATCGTATTCTGGAGTCGGTCAGTGGTAACGGTGGAATGGCGCAAAGTATTGAAAACGCCTTGCAGGCTGGGCGGGTGGAAAAATGGTTAGTACATACCGACCCTTTTGGTAATGTCACAGTGGGTGTACTGGATGCCCGCGGAAAGTTTTTCGCTGACCCAGTTGCAGCGTCCAAGCTTCTAGGAAACAAGTAGATGATCCGTGCTCCTCTTGGCAATGTCAGTTATTGGAATCAGGTCGTCGAGGACAATGACGGCTATCTCCTGGAATCTCAAAGAATCATGAGGGAACCTGCGGGTAACCCGGATTACGCGCCGCAATACGCCTTCAACACTGCAAAGAAACATTGGCACCAGATCCTGCGTCGCTACAGCGCTGGCAATCCTATAGCTGATTTGTCGCGCTACTTTCCGGGCTTGCTTGATGCCTGGGAAGAGGCCGAACGCCTGGGTGCATCGGTCTGGACACCTGAGCAGCAATTCACCCGCCACAGCTGGCGCGTCAACTATGACCATTACATCGTCTGCTTCTGGCTGGTGGGCCTGGGGTTGGCGCTGGAGATTCCCGATGATCAATGGCGAAGGCTGCTGGCCCTTATCGGCAACGAAGGCGAGGACGTGTTGCTCGACCGGGTCATCGCGAGTCGCAGTCCCGAGCGCAAAGTGGGGGCCGTTCTCCTTTATCCCAAACCCTATGGACGACTGCTGGCGGCAGTGGATGCGCCGGTGGAGACGCAGGCTTCCAAGTTGGAAGCGTTCGTCAGTCATTGGTATCAGGAAGTCCGAACAGGGGCGAAATCCGGCTCCGATCCCCAGGCAGTCAGTTACAAGCATCCCTACTGGTACACCTATGGCGACGAGAATTTTGAAGGTGGCGCATATTTCGGTCGCTGGTGCGTGGAAGCCGTGGCGGCGGTGAAGGCTTTTGGGCTGGATGATTCACAGTGCCTGGGGCTTGAGCATTATCCCGGGGATTTACTCCGACCCGACGGCCCGAGTACACACCCGCTCAGGCAGGACGCTGAAGCGCCTATTGCGGTGGTTGTTGAGAATAAGGTTGGTTTTTGGTCGAAGTTGTTGGGGCGTCGTTAGCGGTTTCGAGCAGGTTTACAGGCCCCTTTTTCAGTTAAGCAACGACATGCGATGAGCTGAAATGAAGTATTACTTGTTGCGGGAAGATGTGCAGTTTCCTGAACGCTGGTATTTGGGAGATATAAAGCACTGCAACAACTGGCTCTTCATCGACCCCCCTTCTGAGTACATGGAGCCGTGTACCTACACCCTTGAGGTTCTTGAGGAAGGTGGGAGTCTGGATTTTTCCTTGGCTGGCTATGCCTCTGTGCCGGTTTTGAGTGAAAAAGCCAGGGATGCATTGTTGGGCTTTCCCGATGTTGATGAACCGTATATGAATGTCGTGCTCGAGCCTGTGTCGGTTGCAGGCGAGCAAGCTCATGGTCGTTACTATGTGATGATTGTCGAGACCCAATTGGATTGCGTAGACGAATCACGCTCCGCTTTCAAAAAATATGAGGTCAATGATCCCGTACGACCTGATCGAGCTGGCGAATACAGCGTTTTTCTGAATCTTGTCATTGATCCTGCCAAGGCCCAGGGAAAACATATTTTTCGTATCAAGAAACACTTGGGAGCATTGATCGTTAGCGAGGATGTGAAGCTTCGGCTGGAGCGTGCGGGTCTCAGAGGCATGCTATTGGAGGGGGTGAATGGTGAGGGTGAAGTTATTTGCTGATGGGATGAAGCTTGACACCATCCTTTTGTGCGAGGGAGCAAGTGGACTTGCCCCTACCAAACCGGACACCAACTCCCCGTTAATTGATGCTGCCGCCAAGCGCCTGAACTTAGGCAATCACCTGAAAGTGTGAGCGGAAATTTGATCGGCGTTGATTTGAAGGGAGAAGTACTAAGAGTTTTCCTTGGGCACGCAAGACGTTTTTGAGTTACATGGGAACCGCACTGAAATGGAAAAAATCAATACTCTGCTTGAACAGCATCGACGTTGGCTATCCCAGTCGGGAGACATGACGGCTCAAGAGCTTGCCTACATTGATGAGGATCTGGCTAGCGACTCGTTAGGTGGATTGGACAACGTGGCTGATTCGTTGGGGATGCTGGCGACCTACTACGGTGTTCAGGGAGAAGTTGCTATTAGTGATCGAGATCCCGCTGGCTGGGAGCACGTCTCGCGTTCGATGATGTACCGTTATTGGGCCCTGATGCTCAAAGCGAAGGCTTTCTCCAAGACGAGTTTTCTGCAAGGCGTCAAAACTGTCCCCAATTTGACTAATCAATTGAGCCTCGCTGGATGCCTATTGGCAGGATTGATAGTGGCTGATCGTCGAGACCTGGCCGCCTCCGTAGCCGATGTTTTGGCCGGGATGCTGGCTATCAATGGCGCTGTCGATGCTAGCTATCTTGAACAGCGTCGATTCGAACCTTTCATGCTCTGGCTTTATTCAGTCTATTCGCAAGGAGAGACGCTTCCAGAAATTAAGTCGATGAATTTAGGTGTTTATCAAGAGGTGATAAACGAATGGAGTAATGAGCAAGGGCTCGCTCAAGCGCTGGAAAAACTATGTAAGTATCATCTCTCCAATTTTGAGGACAGCGGTGGGGCGTGGGACCCTGAATTCAAATATGCGCCTTTCGATCTGCTACCTTTAGAGATTCACGCAATTTTTCGTGTGCGACAACAATTAGGTTTGACTACGCCAGTTGTGTCGAGTCCTTTGTTATTCGCCGAAGCTGCCGAGTTAGAGAGCGTGGGCATCATTTCTGATCAGCTTGTTGAGCGGGTGGAGGCAGCCTACGAGGGTTTCTTCGTACTTTAGCAGCGAGAGTGGTTACTGGTTCCTAATTTAAATGCCAGAAATTTCCACGATATTGGGTTGTGAAGGAAACTTAAATGGTTCGGGCACCACTGGGAGATTCCCGCTACTGGTCTGAATGGGTTGCGTATGGTGACGAACGCATTGCCCGAGCGCTGGAGAACGCGCGGGCCCCGGCACGCGATCCCGACTACGCGCCGCAGTACGTCTATACCATTGCCCAAGACCACTGGCACCAGATGCTAAGTCGCTACTCTGCCGGATGCCCTGTCGCCGACTTGCCTCCTTATTTCCCTGGGCTACTCGATGCCTGGGAAGAGGCCGAACGCCTAGGTGCATCGGTCTGGACCCCTGAGCAACAGTTCACCCGCCACAGCTGGCGCGTCAACTATGACCATTACATCGTCTGCTTCTGGCTGGTGGGCCTGGGGTTGGCTCTGGAGATTCCCGATGATCAATGGCGAAGGCTGCTGGCCCTTATCGGCAATGAAGGCGAGGACGTGTTGCTCGACCGGGTCATCGCGAGTCGCAGTCCCGAGCGCAAAGTGGGGGCCGCTCTCCTTTATCCCAAACCTTATGGACGACTGTTGGCGGCGGTGGATGCGCCGGTGGAGACGCAGGCTTCCAAGTTGGAAGCCTTTGTCAGTCACTGGTATCAGGAAGTCCGAACAGGGGCGAAATCCGGCTCCGATCCCCAGGCAGTCAGTTACAAGCATCCCTACTGGTACACCTATGGCGACGAGAATTTTGAAGGTGGCGCATATTTCGGTCGCTGGTGCGTGGAAGCTGTGGCGGCGGTGAAGGCTTTTGGGCTGGATGATTCACAGTGCCTGGGGCTTGAGCATTATCCAGGGGATCTACTCCGGCCCGATGGTCCGAGTACGCATCCGGTAAGGCAAGAGATCGTGCCACCTGCGCCAGTGGTCGCGGAGACTAAAGTGGGATTTTGGGGAAGGCTGTTGGGACGTCGCTAAGTGACGATCTGACGAGCAAAGCCGGGCATGGCACTGCCGTTTCAGCGAATCCAAAGTGGGCACGCTGTGGCGAGGGAGCTTGCTCCCGCTGGGCTGCGCAGCGGCCCGACAAGGCAAGGGCCGCTTCGCGCCCCAGCGGGAGCAAGCTCCCTCGCCACGGATTCCACTGGGGGCTGCCAGTTCCTTCTGGCGGACTGGCATTGGCGCCTTTCTCGCACTAAACCTCTCCCATACGATCGGTTAACGGAACGCCACTTGCGGCCGATAAGCTGATGAGCACCCGTTTGGGCGCATCTTTTTTACTTGCCTGGACATCCTCGATGCTGGCGTACCACCAAAAAAGTTTTCTGATCGTCGATGATTTCTCGGATTTCCGCAGTTCGATCCGCTCCATGTTGCGTGAGCTGGGCGTCAAGGACGTGGATACCGCCGACACCGGTGAAGTGGCGTTGCGCATGTGCTCGCAGAAGCGCTATGACTTCATCCTGCAGGACTATCACCTCGGCGACGGGCGCAAGAACGGTCAGCAGGTGCTTGAAGACCTGATGGTCGAGAAGCTGATCAGCCATGAAAGCGTGTTCCTCATGGTGACCGCCGAGACCAGTCAGGCGATGGTGCTCAGCGCTTTGGAGCATGAGCCCGACGCGTACCTGACCAAGCCGTTCAACCGCTCCGGCCTGGCCCAGCGGCTGGAACGGCTGGAGCAGCGCAAGACTTTGCTCAAGCCGATCCTCCAGGCGCTGGATCGCGAAAAACCGTTGGAAGTGCTCAATGCCTGCATCGCCCTGTGCAAGCAGGATCCGCGCTACGGGCCGCTGTGCCTGCGCTATCGGGCCGACGCGTTGCGCGACCTGAACCAGAACGAAGCCCTGGAGCGCCTGTACAACACCATCCTGGCCGACCGTCCGCTGCCCTGGGCCTATGCGGGCCTGGGCAAGTTGCTGTTCAAGCGCGGCCAGGTGGCGCAGGCCAAGGAGGTCTACGAAAAGGCACTGAAAACCTTTCCGATGATGCCGGCCTTGTACGACGGCATGGCCGATGTGCTGGTGGCCGAAGGCGACACGAAACAGGCGCAGCGGGTGCTGGAAGAGGCGGTTCGCCTGTCGCCCCTGGCGGTGCGTCGACAAGCGCTGCTGGGCAAGCTGGCGATGACCAACGAAGACTACGACACCGCGTCCAGGGCCTATCGCCAGGCGGTCGGGCAGGGCGCGCAGTCGCGCTTCAAGGATCCGGAGACCAACCTGGGCCTGGCTCATGCGTTGATCAGCAAGGGCAGCGAAAAGGGCCTCGATACGCGCACGCGGCTGGAGATCAACACGACCCTCAGCGCCGTGGCGAAGGAAAACCTCAACGACCCGGGCCTGCAGGTCCGGGCGCGCCTGATGAAAGCCACGAGCCTGCTGCTCAACGATGCCGAAACCGCCGAGAAGCTCACCGAGCAGGCCTTGCAGCGCCTCGACGGCATGGAGCAGTTCATGAGCGCGGAGGCGGCCTTGTTGGTGGCCAAGCAACTGCAAATGCTTGGTCAGGCCAGCGCCGGCGAGTCGATGCTCAAAAACTGCGCGGAAATCTACGGCGATGACCCGACGGTGATGCAAGGCATCGCCAAGCTCACCGACGACCCGAACATCCTCAACCAGGGCAATGCGGCGGCCGAGCTGAACCGCGAAGGCGTGCGCGTCTACAAGACCGGCGCCTTGCCGGAGGCGCGGGAGCTGTTCCGCCGCGCCCTGAAGATGCAGCCGAAGAACATCAGTATTGCCCTGAACATGGCGCAGTCCCTGCTGCACGGCACCGATACCAGCGTGGAATCGGAACTGCTGCAGGAGTGCCGCGCTTGTCTGAAGCTGGTGGGCATGATGCCCGACACCGACGCGCGGTTTGCGCGTTACCAGAAACTGCGAAGCAAGGCGTTTGGCGATGAATGACAGCGAACAGGCACTCGATTTTTCCACGGTGATCGCGTCGACCGTGCATGACATGAAGAACTCCCTGACCCTGCTCATGCAGGCGCATGCGCAGTGGCTCGAGCGCTTGCCCGACGCCGAGCGCCAGACCCCGGAGCAGGGCGTCATGGACTTCGAATTCGCCCACCTCAATGGGTTGCTGGTGCAACTGCTGGGGCTGTACAAGCTCGGCGTCAACCAGTTGCCCCTGCATCCGGCCTACCACGAGTTGGACGATTTCATCGAGGCGCAACTGGCCGGCCATGAGGACGTGTTCCGCAGCCGCGGGATCATGGCCACCTATGAAGTCGACCCCCTCAGCCCGCTGGGCTTTTTCGACCGCGAGTTGATTGCGTCGGTGCTCGACAATTGCATCACCAACGCCATTCGCCATGGGCGCCAGGCCTTGTTGATCAGCGCGAGCGATGAGGCCGGGCAGTTGGTGCTGACCATCAACGATGACGGCGAGGGCTATCCGGCCGAGATGATCGAACGCCAGGCTGAGTACGTGCAAGGCATCAACCACAGCAGCGGCAGCACCGGGCTGGGCCTGTACTTCGCGGCGCGTATCGCCGGGCTGCACCAGCGCGGCGGCGTGAGCGGGCGAACCGAGATCGCCAATGGCGGTGTGCTGGGCGGCGCGGTGTTCCGGATCTACCTGCCCTGAGGTATTCCTTGCGCATAACCCCTCTGTGGGAGCGAGCTTGCTCGCGAAGGCGGTGCATCAGTCGCTACGCAAAGGCTGACAGACTGCCTTCGTGAGCAGGTTCGCTCCTACGGTGTAGGCTGTGTATTTTCTGACGGTTTTTATTCGTCCAGCCTGCTTGATATTCCGAACAGCCGAAGCCTATTTTGTACGGGTTGCCGTTCGCGGCTCGCATATAACAAGGATTGTGTCATGACGACCGATGGCCAGTGTTCACTCGCGCAGCGATTGACGGGCATTGATGAGATTGAATGCGTTACGCCGGATTTGAACGGCGTGCCGCGAGGCAAGGTGATGACCGCCGAAGGGTTCCTCGAGGGCCGACGGTTGCAGCTGGCGCGGGGGGTGCTGCTGCAATGCATCATGGGCGGTTACCCGGCGGCGCGATTCTACGGCAGCGACGACGGCGACCTGGCCCTGGTGGCCGACCCGCAACAGATCCACCGCCTGCCCTGGAGCCAACAGCCCCGCGCCCTGGCGATTTGCGATGCCGATGAACTGACCGGTGAAAGCTCAAGGCTTTCCACGCGCGGCCAACTCAAGGCCGTGATCGCGCGTTATGCCGCCCGTGGCCTGGCGCCGGTCGTGGCGACCGAGCTGGAGTTTTTCGTGTTCGCGCCCAACCCGGACCCGACCCAGCCGTTCCAGCCGCCGCTGGGCCTGGATGGGCGACGCGAGGACGGGCATTCGGCGTTCAGTGTCAGTTCCAACAATGGCCTGCGACCTTTCTTCAATGAGGTGTACGCCTGCATGGCGGCACTGGGCCTGCCCCGCGATACGTTCATGCACGAAATGGGCGTGAGCCAGTTCGAGATCAACCTGCTCCATGGCGACCCGCTGCTGCTGGCCGACCAGACTTTCCTGTTCAAGCACCTGCTCAAGGAAGTGGCCCTCAAGCATGGGCTGATCGTGGTCTGCATGGCCAAGCCCCTGGCGAATACGCCGGGCAGTTCGATGCACATCCACCAGAGCGTCGTGGAACTGGGCAGCGGTCGCAACGTCTTCAGTGACGAGGCTGGCGAGCCGACGGCCACTTTCCGGCATTTCATCGGTGGGCAACAGGCCGGCCTGGCCGACTTCACCGCCCTGTTTGCGCCGAACGTGAACTCCTACCAGCGCCTCTACCAGCCGTGCGCCTCGCCGAACAATGCCTGCTGGTCCCATGACAACCGTTCGGCCGGGCTGCGGATCCCCGCCAGTTCACCGGTCGCCCGTCGGGTCGAGAATCGCTTGCCCGGGGCGGATGCCAACCCGTACCTGGCGATCGCCGCGAGCCTGGCCGCCGGGCTGCATGGCATTGAAAATCGCCTGGAGCCCAGCGAGGCGATCCAGGGTGAATTCGACGTGCCGGATAATCTCTCGCTGCCATGTACCTTGCATGCCGCGTTGGAGCGTCTGAAACGTAGTCATCTGGCGAAGGAACTGTTCAGTGAGGAGTTCATCGAAGGCTACGTTGCTTCGAAGACCCTTGAGCTGGCCAGCTTCTTCGATGAGATCACACCCTGGGAACGCCGCATTCTGGCGGCCCAGGCATAACGAATCGTTGTATCCGGGCTATCTTCAAGGGTAGCCCTTACCCCACCTCAAGGAGCCGCTCGGAACGCCGATGCGCCAAGTCTGGAAACCTTTTCGAGCGCTTTATTTCGCCTCGCTGATGATGTTGATCGGCTCGGGCCTCTTGAGTACCTACCTGGCCTTGCGCCTGGCCGCCGACCACGTGGACAGCCTGTGGGTCGGTGCGCTGATGGCGGCCAACTATTTCGGCCTGGTGCTGGGCGGCAAGATCGGCCATCGGCTGATTGCCCGCGTCGGGCATATCCGCGCCTACTCGGCCTGCGCCGGGATCGTCGGGGCGGCAGTCCTGGGCCACGGGCTGGTGAACTGGCTGCCGGCCTGGATCGTGCTGCGGATGATTGTCGGCCTCGGCATGATGTGCCAGTACATGGTCATCGAGAGCTGGCTCAACGAGCAGGCCGACGCCAAGCAGCGCGGGGTGGTGTTCAGCGGTTACATGATCGCCTCGTACCTGGGGATGGTGCTGGGCCAGTTGATCCTGGTGATCCATCCGGCCCTGGGCCTGGAATTGCTGATGCTGGTGGCGCTGTGCTTCACCTTGTGCCTGGTGCCGGTGGCGCTGACCCGACGGATTCACCCGGCGCCGCTGCGTCCGGCGCCGATGGAGCCGCGGTTCTTCATCAAGCGCGTCCCGCAGTCGCTCAGCACGGTGTTGGGCTCGGGGTTGATCGTCGGTTCCTTCTATGGCCTGGCGCCGTTGTATGCCTCCCAGCAGGGCCTGTCGACCGAGCAGGTCGGCCTGTTCATGGGGAGCTGCATCTTCGCCGGCCTGCTGGTGCAGTGGCCTTTGGGCTGGCTGTCCGATCGCTACGACCGGGCGTTGCTGATCCGCTGCTTTGCATTGGCCCTGGCAATCTGTGCGATGCCATTGGCGATCCTGTCGAGTGTGCCGCTGGAAGTGCTGTTCATCGCCGGGTTCTTCTGCTCGCTGGTCCAGTTCTGCCTGTATCCGCTGGCAGTGGCGTTCTCCAATGACCACGTCGAGGCGGATCGGCGAGTGTCGCTGACGGCGATGCTGTTGGTGACCTATGGCGTCGGTGCCAGTATCGGGCCGTTGGTGGCCGGGGTACTGATGAAGCTGTTCGGCAGCCACATGCTGTATGCGTTTTCCGCCTTCTTCGCCTTGATACTGGTGTGGCGGATTCGGCCGAAAGCGGTCACCAACCTGCACCAGGTCGACGACGCTCCGCTGCACCACGTGGCCATGCCCGACAGCATGTCGAGCTCGCCGCTGGTAGCGTGCCTTGACCCTCGGGTGGATGAGCAGGTGGTGCAGGAGCAGATGCAGGCGCCGGCCGCATCGGACGTTGAGCCCGAGCCTGAGCCCGAGCCTGAACCGGTTGCAGAAGCCGAAGCGGCCGATGACGAGCCGCAGGCCCCCAGCTTTACTCAAGCCAGGCCGTAATTGCGCATAAAAAAACGGGCAGTCACCGCAAGGGGCTGCCCGTTTTTTTAATGCGGCGGATCAGAGATCATCTTTGTCGAAACGACGGGCTTCGCGCTGGAGCTGGTAGACGAACCGCTCGACCTGGCGCTGCACCAGGCCGCTGATGTTGTGGAAGCGCACGCCAGCGAAGGTGGTGTTGATCCTTTCTTCGAAATGCAGGTAGCGCAATTCGACCGGGGCCGTCATGTTGCCGAAGGGCAGGGCAGCGATGAAGCGCTCGTAGACCTGGCCCAGTTGCAGGCGTTCGGTGATGTCGCCGTCAAAGCGCAGCTTGCAGCCGGTGGCGGAAATGTCCAGCAACTTGCCGTTTACTGCCGCCTTGAGCTTTTCGCCGCCCAGTTCGACGTCCACCAGTTGTGCCAGCTTCAGGGCGGCACGAAAGGCGTTGCGACGTTGATGATAGACCACTTCGTCAGGCAGGGCGCCGCGGTAGCAGCGGCCGTCGCTGGTGTCGCTGATGGTCAGCGGGCCGTTGCTTTCCCAGGCGATGCGCACGCCGTCGTGGAAGCCCTCGACGCGAAATGGCTCGCCCGCCAGCAGGAACCGTTCACCGTCCCGGGGGATCATTTCGTCGAGGGCGAGGGAGTTGTTCTCGCGGTTCACGTCCACCAGGTAGCTCTGGAAGCGTTGGGTGCGTTCGTGGAAGGTGATGATCAGCGGGTCATGGCTATCTTGCAGCATCCGCAGGTTGCCGGAGATTTCCAGGGGCGTGGTAAGGACCTTGGGCGGTTGCGGAGCATCATCCGCGTTTGAGGCATTGAACACGGTGGGTCAATCTCCAGGCAAAATACGACTACAAAGAGCCAGCATTTTGCCAGCATGTATCGCGCGTTGATAGAGCGCCGGCATGGTTCGTTTCATGCCTGGCTGAGCGGGCGGTGCTTGACCATCTTGGCGGTCGAACCGCGAGCGTCATACAGCGTCGGGATTTCACCGCCATTGAGGATGCGCAACTGATTGGCGGTGGCGGCCTGCTGGACCTGGATCGACTGGCCATTGCGCGCGTTGGCGGCCTGGCATTGGGCGAGCAGGTCAGTCAGGACAGCGCTCTGGGCGAGGAGCTGGTCGCCGATCGACGACTGGCTGGCCAACTGCTCGAGGCCGTCGGGGCTGGCGGGCAGGTTGAGGCTGGCGAGGATTTCGCTGCGCTTGCGGCCATGCTGGTCGAGCAAAATGATCAATGCCTGCTTCTGTGCCAGGATGTTTTCCAGCAAGGGCATGTCGCGACCGTGCAGCGCCAGTGATTCGGTCTGCAGCAGTTCCAGCAATTGTTGCGCTGGGACAAAGTCGTCGATGATCAGTTGCAATAAAGTCGTGTCGTGCATGGCTGGCCTTAGGTCTTAAGCGTCCAAAAGCCTGGCGCAGGCGGCGGCCTAGCGCTGGGCTTCGAAGTTGAGCAGTTTGCTGGCTACGCGGTTGCTGTCGACTTTATAGCTGCCATCGGCGATGGCTGCTTTCAACTCGGCCACGCGGGCGTTGTCGACGACAGGTTGATCGCGCAGCTTGTCAGTGACCTTCTGCAACTGCTGAGCCTCATTGCTGAGGTGAACCGACTCTCCATTGCTGACTTGTTCGGCCGGCGTAGACAACGGCGCGGATTTGTCGGCTTCCTTGCTGGCGCTGGTACGCGTAGTGCCTGTCAACGGTGAAGAGCTGTTTAAACGATTGAAGTCGATGACCATGGTAGAAAACCTCTGGATATTTGGACGCTTGCCATGTTTTCGGCCATCCCTAAAAAAACTTTAGGCTCATTTATCCAATGAACGTGCGCACGTCTGCGCTTGCCTTTGCGTAAGGCACAGTCTAGGGAACAGCGAGGTCAAGCGCCAGCTTTCTACCTGCCTGCGTAAAGTACTACATGGCCACTTCCACCTGGCCGGGGGCGATGACCTGAGCCTTGATCACCCGTTGGGAGTTGAGGTTCTTCACTCGGATCTGCTCGCGCATGCCGCCGTTGGACAGGGCCTCGCCGGGCATTCGCACGGCCAGGGTGCCGCTGCGGGCGGTGATGACCACCTGGTCGCCCTTGCGGACCACTTCGGCCTGTTCCAGGTGCACCTGGGTGATGACCTGGTCGGCGACCATTGGTCGGACAAGTTTCTGCCCGATGGCCTCATCCACCGACGTCAGGAAGCCCTGGCTGATCTGGCTGACGTCACGTTCGCGCAGCACCACGTCCTGCGGCTCGACGATCCCGGCCCGCTTGAGCGGACGAGTGGTCGTGACGATTTCACGAAACAGGCGCACCTGGGCGGGCACGAACACCGTCCAGGGCGCGGCGCTGTCGCAGCGCACCTTCACCGTGACGCGGCCCAGCGGGCGGGCCGGGCTTTCCAGCGAGGCAGTCAATTCCTTGTCGCACATCGGCATGCGCAGGCGTGGGTCGAGCTGGTTGACTTCGATTTCGTAGCGACCTTCGGTTTGACTGGTTGCCAGATAGTCTTCTACGGTGAATTCAAGAAAGCCTTGAGTGACGCCGATAAGGAGATCAGGCAAGGTAACCGGAGCCTCCGCGAGAGCCGGGTTGCCCCAGGTGAACAGGCAGGCAGCCAACAGTGCACCGAGCCAGTGGCGGCAGTGAGTGGTCAGGCGTCGAGAAAATGTCGTTTGTGCGTTCATGCCGGTTGAATAGCAAGCCCCGTGCCGTTTAGTGATGAATGCGCGTCGGACCCATTAGCGTTAGGTAGGAGTCAGGGCATGGCGGGAGTAATGGACTCGGTAAACCAGCGGACACAGCTGGTCGGTCAGAATCGCCTGGAGCTGTTGCTGTTCCGTCTCGACGGCCAGCAGTTGTACGGGATCAACGTATTCAAGGTGCGCGAGGTGCTGCAATGCCCCAAGCTGACCCTGATGCCCAAGTCCAGTCCCGTGGTGTGCGGTGTGGCAAACATTCGGGGAGCGACCATCCCCATCCTCGACCTGGCGATGGCGACCGGTTCGGGGCGGTTGATGGACCAGAGCAATCCGTTCGTGATCATCACCGAGTACAACACCAAGACCCAGGGTTTCCTGGTGCGCTCGGTGGAACGCATCGTCAACATGAACTGGGAGGAGATCCATCCGCCGCCCAAGGGCACCGGTCGCGATCACTACCTGACGGCGGTGACCCGGGTCGATAGCCAGTTGGTGGAAATCATCGACGTGGAGAAAATCCTCGCCGAAGTGGCGCCGACCACGGAAACGATTTCCCAGGGTGTGGTGGATGCCGAAACCCAGCACAAGGCGATTTCGCTGCGGGTGCTGACCGTGGATGATTCGTCGGTGGCGCGCAAGCAGGTGACCCGTTGCCTGCAAACTATCGGCGTCGAGGTGATTGCATTGAACGACGGTCGGCAGGCGCTGGATTACCTGCGCACGCTGGTCGACGAGGGCAAGAAGCCGGAAGAGGAGTTCCTGATGATGATCTCCGACATCGAGATGCCGGAGATGGACGGGTACACCCTCACTTCGGAGATCCGCAGCGACCCGCGTATGCAGAAACTGCATATCATCTTGCACACGTCGTTGTCCGGGGTGTTCAACCAGGCGATGGTCAAGAAGGTCGGTGCCGACGATTTCCTGGCAAAATTCCGGCCCGATGACCTGGCGTCCCGGGTGGTCGATCGAATCAAGTCAGTAGAATAAAAGGTCGGGCGCATTGTGCGCCCGGCACATCAATACAATGAAAGAGGCGGTATCTTGTCTACGGGTAATTTGGATTTCGAACAGTTCCGGGTCTTCCTGGAAAAAGCCTGTGGCATATTGCTTGGTGAAAACAAGCAATACCTGGTGTCGAGCCGTCTCAACAAATTGATGGAGCAACAGGGCCTCAAGACGTTGGGCGAGCTGGTGCAGCGCATCCAGACCCAGCCGCGCAGTGGCTTGCGCGAGATGGTGGTGGACGCCATGACCACCAACGAAACCTTGTGGTTTCGCGACACCTATCCGTTCGAGGTGTTGAAGAACAAAGTGCTGCCGGCGGCCATCAAGGCCAGTCCGGGCCAGCGCCTGCGGATCTGGTCGGCGGCCTGCTCGTCGGGACAGGAGCCGTATTCGCTGTCGATGTCCATCGACGAGTTCGAGCGGACCAACATCGGCCAGTTGAAGGGGGGCGTGCAGATCGTCGCCACCGACCTGTCCGGGACCATGCTCAACAACTGCAAGACCGGCGAGTACGACAGCCTGGCCATCGGTCGCGGCCTGTCGCCCGATCGCTTGCAGCGCTACTTCGATCCGAAGGGGCCGGGGCGTTGGGTGGTCAAGGCACCGATCAAGAACCGGGTGGAGTTCCGCTCGTTCAACCTACTGGACAGCTATGCCAGCCTGGGCAAGTTCGACATCGTGTTCTGCCGCAACGTGCTGATCTACTTCTCGGCCGAAGTGAAGAAGGACATCCTGATGCGTATCCACGGCACCCTGAAGCCCGGTGGCTACCTGTTCCTCGGGGCTTCCGAGGCGTTGAACGGCTTGCCGGATCATTACCAGATGGTCCAGTGCAGCCCGGGGATCATCTACCAGGCGAAGTGATTGGCCGGTGTGTCAAAAAACGGGAGCCCTTTAAGGCTCCCTTTTTTTTTGCCTGCCACCTTTCATCAAATCCCCCCAATCTCCTGTGGGAGCGGCTTGCCCGCGAAGGCGATCCAATAGAGACATTGATGCCGACTGATACACCGCTTTCGCGGCAAGCCCGCTCCCACCATTAATCGCCGTTGACGCTGAGAGCGGCAGAAAAGCGGCAGCCAAGCGGAAACCCATTGCCGCTTTTCTGGCATTGCCGCCTTGCCGCTGCCCGCAAAGCCCCGGTTTATGGGCTTTTGGAAAGTGGCACGACGCTTGCTATAGCCATCGTACGTACATTGGTCACCCAAAGGTTTGTGCCATGAGCATCAGCTTCGATAAAGCGCTCGGTATCCATGAAAAGGCCCTGGGCTTCCGCGCCCAGCGTGCCGAAGTCCTGGCCAACAACATCGCCAACGCCGATACCCCGAACTACAAGGCCCGGGATCTGGACTTCTCCAAAGTGCTCGCCGAGCAGAACGAGAAGACCAAGAACGGCAGCTTCGCCCTGAACATGACCAACAGCCGTCATATCGAGGCCGAGGGCCTGGGCAATGGCGACGAGTCGCTGATGTATCGCACGCCGATGCAACCGTCCATCGACCAGAACACCGTGGACGCTCAACTGGAACAGTCCAACTACGCGGAGAACTCCGTGAACTTCCAGGCCAGCTTCACGCTGCTCAACAGCAAATTCAAAGGGCTGGTATCGGCCCTGCGCGGAGAGTAATCCATGTCGATCGCGAGCGTATTCAACATCGCCGGCAGTGCCATGAGTGCCCAGACCACTCGCCTGAACACCGTCGCCAGTAACATCGCCAACGCCGAAACCGTGTCGTCGAGCATCGACCAGACCTACCGTGCTCGTCACCCGGTGTTCGCCACCATGTTCCAGGCTGGCCAGAACGGCGGCAGCGACTCGCTGTTCCAGGAGCAGGACGCGGCCGGGCAGGGCGTGCAGGTGTTGGGCGTGGTCGAAGACCAGAGCAACCTCGAAGCACGTTACGAGCCTAACCATCCGGCTGCCGACGCCAAGGGGTACGTCTACTACCCGAACGTCAACGTCGTCGAGGAAATGGCCGACATGATTTCCGCCAGTCGTTCGTTCCAGACCAACGCCGAAATGATGAACACCGCCAAAACCATGATGCAGAAGGTCCTGACCCTCGGTCAGTGATAAGGGGCGAGTCACATGAGTGTTACCAACACCACCGGTGGTCTGAGTCTCAACGAGATCCTGGCGAACTCGTCGGTCAAGACCACTAGCGCCAGCGACAGCCTGACCTCGGCCACCAGCGCGGCGACCGGCAAGAAGGAGCTGGGCAAGGATGCGTTCCTGCAACTGCTCGTTACCCAACTGAAGAACCAGAACCCGCTGGAGCCCCAGGACAACGGCGAGTTCGTGGCCCAACTGGCGCAGTTCAGCAGCCTGGAAGGCATCACCACCCTCAACCAGACGGTGAGCGGTATCGCCGGCAACTACAACTCGTCCCAGGCCTTGCAGGCGTCGTCGCTGGTCGGGCGCTCGGTCATTGCCCCGGGCGACAAGGCCGTGGTCGATACCTCCAAGAGCCTCAACGGCACGGTGGTGGTCCCGGCATCGGTTTCCTCCGTCGCGGTCAAGATCGTCGACAAGGACGGCAAGACCGTGCGCACCATCGACCTGGGCAGCCAGAAGGCCGGCAATTCCGCCTTCATCTGGGATGGCAAGAACGACGCGGGCACGACGGTCGAATCGGGCACTTATACCTTCGCGGCCTCGACGACTATCGACGGCCAGGCCACGTCGCTGATCACCAACCTGCCGGCAACGGTCAGCAGCGTGACGATCAGCCAGACGGGCGGTGAGTTGATGCTCAACCTCGCCGGGCTGGGCAGCATCGCCCTGTCCAAAGTACAAACTATTGGTATGTAAGAGCCGACTAACCCGGCAAAGGAGTGGAAAATGTCTTTCAACATCGGCCTTAGCGGTCTCTATGCAGCCAACAAGCAGCTGGACGTTACCGGCAACAACATCGCCAACGTGGCGACCACCGGTTTCAAATCGTCTCGCGCGGAATTCGAAGATGTCTACTCGGCCACCAAGCTGGGTTCGGGCAGCAAGACCGTCGGCAACGGCGTGCGCCTGGCCAACGTTTCCCAACAGTTCGGCCAGGGTGACGTCAACAACACCGGCAACGTGCTGGACATGGGCATCCAGGGCCAGGGCTTCTTCGTCCTGAGCAACGACGGTTCGCTGAGCTACACCCGTGCCGGTACCTTCAAGACCGACAAGGAAGGCTTCATCACCAACACCGATGGCACTTCGCGCCTGCAAGGCTACGGTGTGGACGCCAACGGCAAGATCCAGAACGGCATCCTGACCGACCTGCGCATCGACACCTCCAACCTGCCGCCGCAAGCGACCAGCCTGGTGTCGTCGACCATCAACCTGAACTCGACGGCGCCGGCGATCACCGCGGCGTTCAACCCGAGCGACACGGCGACCTTCACCAAGCAGTTCACCACCCCGGTCTATGACACCCAGGGCAACCAGCACTCCATGGACCAGTACATGGTCAAGACGGCTGGCAACACCTGGAACGTCTATACGCTGATCGACGGTCGTAACCTCAACGGCAGCTTGCCGACCACGACGGGGGCGACCGCACCGGTGCCTTCGACCATGACCTTCGATTCGAGCGGCAAGCTGACCCAGGTGAGCACGCCTCCTGCGACCATCAACAACGACCTGGTGCTGACGGGCTGGGTGCCGGGCACCGTGACCAACGGCGTGTGGGCGGCCAACGGGGCTGCGAGTGCGCCAAGCATCACGATCTCGATGACCAACACCACCCAGTTCAACGCCGACACTGCGCGTTCGATCCCGACCCAGAACGGCTACGCCACCGGCCAGATCACCAACCTGACCATCGACGGCAGCGGCGTATTGCTGGCCAACTTCAGCAACAACCAGACCAAGCCGATCGGCCAGCTCGCCCTTGCCAGCTTCACCAACGAGCAGGGCCTGCAACCGGTAGGTGGCACCAGTTGGAAGGAAACCTTCGACTCGGGTATCCCGGGCTACGACGCTCCAACCACAGGCACCCTGGGTTCGATCGTCTCCAACTCCCTGGAAGAGTCCAACGTCAACCTGACCAACGAACTGGTCGAGCTGATCAAGGCGCAGAGCAACTACCAGGCGAACGCCAAGACCATCTCCACCCAAAGCACCATCATGCAGACCATCATTCAGATGACCTGATGCCTCAGGTGGCTTGAAGGCTGCACAAGGAGCCCCTCGCAAGAGGGGCTTTTTTCTGCTCCGCTTGTTCTGGCCGTATCGCGAATAGACCTGTGTTCATTCAGATCCCTGTGGGAGCGGGCTTGCTCGCGAAAGCGGTGGTTCAGTCAATGACAATTGTTGGATGTACCGACGCCATCGCGAGCAAGCCCGCTCCCACATTGGAATGCGTTCCCTTGTGGGAGCGAGCTTGCTCGCGATGGGGCCAGGTCAGGCGCTACTTTCCTCCACCCAAAAGAAAACCCCCGATAAACCAGCGGTCTATCGGGGGCTTCTTTCAGCGGGCGCTTTGCAACGCCCGCCGGCTCAGCTTATTGGCAAGCTTCGCAATCCGGCTCGTCGATCGCGCAGGCCTTTGGCACTGGCGCCGGGCCGGCGGGAGCGGCCAGGACCGAATCGTCACCGTGGTTGCCGCCGCTGGAAACAGCGTTCAGCTTGCCGGTGTTGATGGTCGACTTCTCGGTGCTGGTAGCGGCCAGGGCACGGAGGTAGTAGGTGGTCTTCAGGCCACGGTACCAGGCCATGCGGTAGGTCACGTCCAGCTTCTTGCCCGAGGCGCCGGCGATGTACAGGTTCAGCGACTGAGCCTGGTCGATCCACTTCTGGCGACGGCTGGCGGCGTCGACGATCCACTTGGTGTCCACTTCGAACGCGGTGGCGTAGAGCGCCTTGAGCTCCTGCGGGATGCGCTCGATCTGCTGCACCGAACCGTCGTAGTACTTCAGGTCGTTGATCATGACCGAGTCCCACAGGCCACGGGCCTTGAGGTCGCGGACCAGGTACGGGTTGATCACGGTGAACTCGCCCGACAGGTTCGATTTCACGTACAGGTTCTGGTAGGTCGGTTCGATCGACTGCGACACGCCGGTGATGTTGGCGATGGTGGCGGTCGGTGCGATGGCCATGATGTTGGAGTTACGGATGCCTTTCTGCACACGGGCGCGAACCGGTGCCCAGTCCAGGGATTCGTTCAGGTCAACGTCGATGTACTTCTCGCCACGGGACGCGATCAGGATCTGTTGCGAGTCCAGCGGCAGGATGCCCTTGGACCACAGCGAACCCTGGAACGTCTCGTAGGCACCGCGCTCGTCGGCCAGGTCGCAGGACGCCTGGATCGCGTAGTAGCTGACCGCTTCCATGGACTTGTCGGCGAACTCGACCGCGGCATCGGAACCGTACGGGATGTGTTGCAGGTACAGCGCATCCTGGAAGCCCATGATGCCCAGTCCGACCGGACGGTGCTTGAAGTTGGAGTTCTTCGCCTGTGGGACCGAGTAGTAGTTGATGTCGATCACGTTGTCGAGCATGCGCACGGCGGTGTTCACGGTGCGTTGCAGCTTGGCGGTGTCCAGCTTGCCGTCGACGATGTGGTTCGGCAGGTTGATCGAGCCCAGGTTGCAGACGGCGATCTCGTCTTTGTTGGTGTTCAGGGTGATCTCGGTGCACAGGTTCGAGCTGTGGACCACGCCCACGTGTTGCTGCGGGCTGCGCAGGTTGCACGGATCCTTGAAGGTCAGCCATGGGTGGCCGGTCTCGAACAGCATCGAGAGCATCTTGCGCCACAGGTCCTTGGCCTGGACGACCTTGAACAACTTGATCTTGTTGTACTCGGTCAGGGCTTCGTAGTACTCGTAGCGCTCTTCGAAGGCCTTGCCGGTCAGGTCGTGCAGGTCCGGTACTTCGGACGGCGAGAACAAGGTCCACTTGCCGTCGTCGAAGACGCGCTTCATGAACAGGTCGGGGATCCAGTTGGCGGTGTTCATGTCGTGGGTACGACGGCGATCGTCACCGGTGTTCTTGCGCAGCTCGATGAACTCTTCGATGTCCATGTGCCAGGTTTCCAGGTACGCACAGACCGCGCCTTTGCGCTTGCCGCCCTGGTTGACCGCAACGGCGGTGTCGTTGACTACCTTGAGGAACGGCACGACACCCTGGGATTTGCCGTTGGTGCCCTTGATGTACGAGCCCAATGCGCGCACCGGGGTCCAGTCGTTGCCCAGGCCGCCGGCGAATTTCGACAACATGGCGTTGTCGTGGATCGCGCCGTAGATGCCCGACAGGTCGTCCGGAACGGTGGTCAGGTAGCAGCTGGACAGCTGTGGACGCAGGGTGCCGGCGTTGAACAGGGTCGGGGTCGACGCCATGTAGTCGAAGGACGACAACAGGTTGTAGAACTCGATGGCACGGTCTTCTTTCTGCTTCTCTTCGATGGCCAGGCCCATGGCCACGCGCATGAAGAAGATCTGCGGCAGTTCGAAGCGGATACCGTCCTTGTGGATGAAGTAACGGTCGTACAGGGTTTGCAGGCCCAGGTAGGTGAACTGCTGGTCACGCTCGTGGTTGATCGCCTTGCCGAGTTTTTCCAGGTCGAAGGACGCCAGGACCGGGTTCAGCAATTCGAACTCAATGCCCTTGGCCACATAGGCCGGCAGCGCCTTGGCGTACAGGTCGGCCATCTCGTGGTGGGTGGCGCTCTCGGCGACGTCCAGGAAGCTCAGGCCTTCGGCACGCAGGGTGTCCATCAGCAGGCGGGCGGTGACGAAGGAGTAGTTCGGCTCGCGCTCCACCAGGGTCCGCGCGGTCATGACCAGGGCGGTGTTGACGTCCTTGAGGGCGACGCCATCGTAGAGGTTCTTCAGGGTTTCGCGCTGGATCAGGTCGCCGTCGACTTCTTCCAGGCCTTCGCAGGCTTCGGTGACGATGGTGTTCAGGCGGCCCATGTCCAGCGGCGCCAGGCTGCCATCGGCGCGGGCGATGCGGATCGACGGGTGGGCTTGTACCGGGGCTTCGCTGGGGGCGCGGGTGGCGCGTTCCTTGGCGCGGGAGTCGCGGTAGATCACGTAGTCGCGGGCCACTTTCTGCTCGCCGGCACGCATCAGGGCCAGTTCGACCTGGTCCTGGATTTCCTCGATGTGGATGGTGCCGCCCGATGGCATGCGACGCTTGAAGGTCGCGGTGACCTGTTCGGTCAGGCGGGCCACGGTGTCGTGGATTCGCGACGAAGCGGCGGCGGTGCCACCTTCAACTGCGAGGAAGGCCTTGGTGATGGCGACGGTGATCTTGTCATCGGTGTAAGCGACGACAGTGCCGTTACGCTTGATCACACGCAGTTGGCCCGGTGCGGTGGCGGACAGATCCGGGCTCGAATCGGCGGCCAGCGGCGCGGTGCCCTGCGGGTTCTCGCGAGTTGTGTCGGTGTGCATGGGTGTCTCCACAGTCTCTATGTTTGTTTGGGCACCATCACGGTGCCCACCGTTCCGTCCTGAAGCACTACAACCGGCTGGGGCGCCGGGTATAACAACTTCGGGACAGTAGGAAACAGGCGTATGGCGCTGTTTCCATCCGAAGTTCTCGGGTTGCGAGCCGGGGCTCGGAACCGGATTTGCGGGTGGCAGCAATGGACTGCAACACCCGTACCGTTGCGGTCGTTTTCGACCTCGAAACGGTCGCCATCCGCAGGGGCGGTCTGGGCTTGGGGAAACGCGGTACTTCAGTTGGACAGAAGCAAGAAAAGCGCTTGAAATCTCTGTCCAACTAGTGTTTGGTTTTTGGCCTGAACCCCTACATGTAGGGTTTTTTGCGCGGCGGGCTACAAGATAATGCGTTTTGGGGGGTGATGCAACGTACTACCTGTGGATAAGCCTGTGCGTAATTTGTGTGCGAAACATGGAACTACGCTGTAGGCCGCGACCTAGCTGGAGCGAGGCTTTTTTCATCGTTTTCAACCAGTCGAAAACAGTCCGGTGGTTTTTGCGGGCGCGGACGTTACCACACAAAACCCGGCTGACCGCACGCATTTAATGGCTTGTTTTCTCCGGGGGTGGCGTTTATACAATCGGCCGGTGTGCTGGCATGTTTATCCTCCTTTGATATGACAAAAAGAGGGGGCTGTATTCGAACCTCTGGAGCGAGCACTGTTGTGGCGAGGGAGCTTGCTCCCGCTGGGCTGCGAAGCGGCCCGGCTTTTTGCGATTGCTGCGCAATCGAGCGGGAGCAAGCTCCCTCGCCACAGGTAAGTGCTGATCCTTCTTTTTTATACTCACAGCAAGACGAGGCCCCCAGTGGAACAAGAAGCCTGGCAGGTATTGATCGTCGAGGATGACCAGCGTCTGGCCGAGCTGACCCGTGAGTACCTCGAAAGCAACGGCTTGCGCGTCGCCATCGAGGGCGATGGGGCGGTGGCGGCGGCGCGGATCATTGCCGAACAACCGGACCTGGTGATCCTCGACCTGATGCTGCCCGGCGAAGACGGCCTGAGCATCTGCCGCAAGGTGCGTGAGCAGTATGACGGACCGATCCTGATGCTCACGGCCCGCACTGACGACACCGACCAGATCCAGGGCCTGGACCTGGGCGCCGACGATTACGTCTGCAAGCCTGTGCGCCCGCGCCTGCTGCTGGCGCGGATCCAGGCCCTGCTGCGACGCAGTGAGCCGGAACCGTCCGCCACGCAAAAGCCGCGCCGCCTGGAGTTCGGCCCGCTGGTGGTGGACAATGCCCTGCGCGAAGCCTGGTTGCAGGGCAATGGCATCGAATTGACCAGCGCCGAGTTCGACCTGCTGTGGCTGCTGGTGTCGAACGCCGGGCGCATCCTGTCCCGGGAAGAAATCTTCACCGCGCTGCGCGGCATCGGCTATGACGGCCAGGACCGGTCTATCGACGTACGCATTTCGCGCATCCGTCCCAAGATCGGCGACGACCCGGACCATCCACGACTGATCAAGACCGTGCGCAGCAAAGGTTACCTGTTCGTGCCCGAAGCCTGTGTAGACGCGGCGCCGTGAACTCGATCTTCCTGCGTATCTATGGCGGCATGTGCGCGGCCCTGGTGCTGGTGGCGGTGCTGGGCGTGCTGGCCCTGCACCTGCTCAACCAGGCCCGCAGCGAGCAATACCGCGAGCGCCTGGCCCACGGCACGTTTTCGTTGATGGCCGACAACCTGCGGCCGATGAACGACACCGAACGGCACCGGGCGCTGTTGGTCTGGGAGCGCCTGCTGGGCATTCCCCTGACGGTGCAGACGTTCAACCAGACCCACCTGGACCTCAGTCAACGCACCCGCGTGCTGCGGGGCCAGGCGTTGGTCGAGCAGACCGGGCCCCACGCGGCGAAGGTCTACCGCCTGGTCAGCGATGGCGAGCAATTGGTGCTGGTGGGGGAAGTCCAGCAGATCAGCGAGCAACTGGCGCGGGCGACCATCTACCTGTTGGCCGACGAACTGGTGCGCTACCCGGTGGCCGAGCAACCCCGGAGGCTCGCCCAACTCAAGGAGGAAAAAGGCTTTGGTTTCGATTTGCGCCTCATGACCGCCGAGCAGGCGGACATGGACGAAGACCAGCGCCGCCGCGTGTCCGAGGGCGATACGGTGATGGCCTTGGGCAAGGGCGGCGATTCGATCCGCGTGTTCGCCGGCATGGTCGGCACGCCGTGGGTCCTGGAGATCGGGCCGCTGTACCAGATGAACCCTTATCCGCCGCAATGGCTGGTGCTGATCGCGGCGTTGGGGTTGAGCCTCATCGGCCTGATCGTCTACCTGCTGGTGCGCCAACTGGAGCGGCGCCTGCGTGGCCTGGAGTCGGCCGCTACGCAAATCGCCCAGGGCAGCCTGGAAACCCGGGTGCCGGCTCGCGGCGCCGACTCGGTCGGGCGCCTGGCCGCTGCGTTCAACGGCATGGCCGAGCACTTGCAACAACTGTTGGCGATCCAGCGCGAACTGGTGCGAGCGGTGTCCCACGAACTGCGCACCCCGGTGGCCCGCCTGCGTTTCGGCCTGGAAATGCTCGGCACGGCCTCCACGCCCCAGGCCCGGGACAAATACCTGGCGGGCATGGACCACGACATCGAAGACCTCGACCGGCTGGTGGACGAGATGCTGACCTACGCCCGGTTGGAGCAGGGTTCGCCGGCGTTGAATTTCCAGCGGGTGGACCTGGACGCGCTGGTCAATCAGGTGATCGATGAACTGGGCCCGTTGCGCGCTGGTATCACCGTCGAGCGCGGGCTATGCCTGTCGGCCGCCGATTGTGACGGCGCCTGGGTCGAGGCCGAGCCACGGTTCCTGCACCGGGCCTTGCAGAACCTGGTGGGCAACGCCATGCGCCACGCCAGCTCGCGGGTGACCGTCAGCTACCAGGTGGGCCAGTTGCGTTGTCGGGTAGACGTGGAGGATGACGGGCCAGGCGTGCCGGAGGCGGCCTGGGAGCGCATCTTCAAGCCCTTCCTGCGCCTGGACGACAGCCGCGCCCGCGCTTCGGGCGGGCATGGTCTGGGCCTGTCGATCGTGCGGCGGATCATCCACTGGCACGACGGCCGGGCGTTGATCGGCAAGAGCAAGAGCCTGGGCGGGGCATGTTTCAGCTTGAGCTGGCCGCGGCATCAGGATCGGTCTTGATAGGTGGGGTGTCTGTACTGGCCTCATCGCGAGCAAGCTCGCTCCCACAAGTCGAGCGCGCGCCAATGTGGGAGCGAGCTTGCTCGCGATGAGGCCTTCCCAAACCCAACAACCTCAGGCCTTGATCGCCACCAGGCTCAATAGCTGCTCATCCCGCACCCCAAACTGCGCCTGCAGCTCACTGCCATGGCGCCATTCGGTCGACAGGTCCGTCAGCAGGCGCAGGTGCACTTGTCCATCGCGCGTCCAATCCAGCACCTCGGCATGCTCGAAATAAAAGCGTTGCCCAACGAGGGGGTACAGCGCCTTGAACAGGCTTTCCTTCACGGAAAAGGTCAGGGTCACGAGCAGGGCCCGGTCATCGCGGCTTAGGGTGGCCATGCGCAGCAGCTCGGGTGGGGTGAGGATTTCACCGCACAGGCGCTCGGCGCGCTCGGGTTCCAGCAGGTTTTCCAGGTCCATGCCGAGTCCTCGCCAGTGGGTTTTCCTGGCGACGATGGCGGCCGCGTGGCCGTTGCTGTGGGTGATCGAGCCGCTGACATGGGCCGGCCACACCGGGGCCCGGTCTTCGCCAATGGCCGGCACGCAAGGCTGGCCATCGAGCCGTTGCAAAGCGGCCCGGGCACAGATGCGCCCGGCGAGGAATTCGGCCTGGCGCTTGGCCACCGAACGCTGGATGCTCGCCGGCGGCTCGATGGCGCTGTTCAGGAAGTCATCCGCGCCCAGCCGTGCTGGATCGAAGCGGGTGCTCAGCAGCACCGTACCGGGCAGGGTTTCGGGTAACGGCCAGTGTTCATCCAGGGGCGAGCAGCAGGCGGGTAGGGTGGGGAGTGCGTTCATGGCGGGCATTTTGCCGGGTTGCCCGGGAGCTGGGTAGTGGGAGCCATGATGTCCTGAGTGAACAAGGCTTTTGTGGCGAGGGAGCTTGCTCCCGCTGGGCTGCGCAGCGGCCCCCGAAATTTGCGGGCGCTGCGCACCCGAGCGGGAGCAAGCTCCCTCGCCACGGATCTACAGGATCAATCGAAGATTTTCTTGAAGAACGCCTGCATGTCCGCCCACGATTTTTCGTCGGCCGACTTGTTGTAGCCAATGTCCGGCCCGCCGTGCTCGCCGTGGCTCAGGCGGTCGGCGTCAGGGTTGCTGAAGCCGTGCTTGGCACCGTCGAGGCTGACGAACTTATAGTCGGCGCCGGCCTTGTCCATCTCGCTCTTGAACGCCTTCACGTTCTCTTCAGTGACCATGCTGTCCAGCGCGCCGTGCTCAACCAGCACCTTGGCCTTGACGCTGCCGGGCGTGGCCGGGGTGTTGGTCACCAGGGCACCGTGGAAACTCACCACGCCGGCCAGCGGCACGCCCTGGCGCGCGGCGTCCAGCACCACCTTGCCGCCGAAGCAGTAACCAATGGCGGCGAGTTTGTCCGGGTCGGTCTGGGGCTGCTTCTTCAGCAGGTCGAGCCCGGCCTGGAAGCGCGCACTGGCGGCCTTGCCATCCTTGAGCGCGGCCTGCATGAACGCCATGGCGTCCTTCGGATGCTCGGTGTTCTTGCCGTCGCCGTACATGTCGATGGCCAGGGCACTGTAGCCCAGGCCGGCGAGGTCACGGGCGCGACGCTTGGCGTAATCGTTCAGCCCCCACCACTCGTGCACCACCACCACGCCCGGGCGCGGTCCTTTGACGGCGTCGTCGAAAGCGTAATAGCCGATCAGCTTCGTGCCGTCGGCACTGGTGTAGGGAATCTCCTGGGTCTGGACAGCGGCGTGGCTCATGCCACTGAGGGCCAGAAGTGCAACGGCAAGCAACCTGCGCATGGTGGATCTCCTTGAGAGGGGGGCGTATGGGACAAGACACTCTAGCCGATTCATTCAGCCAAGGTTCAGAGAACGTTCAAGGGGTGTTCAGGGACCGCTGGTTAACGTGACTGCGACTTCACCCACCACCCACGCTTGAAAGGAATTTGATCATGACTGCGATGAAGAAACTGCTGCTGGCTTTCACCGTGCTGGGCGCCAGCGCCATGGCCCACGCCGATGACAATTTCGCCAGCCTGACCCTGGGCCAGACCAGCGACAAGGTCAAGAAGTCCGATGCCTTGAACGACAACCTGAACCACCCGAACGCCGACGGCATCATCGGTAAAGACACCACCTATGGCATTCGCCTGGGCAAGCAGAACGATCAGGGTCGCTACTACGCCACCTATGACAATGTCTCGGGTACTCACAACGGCATCAAGCTGCGCCAGGAAAACCTGCTGGGCAGCTACGACGTGTTCTATCCGGTCACCAGCACCACCAAGCTGTTCGGCGGTGGCACAGCGGGCCTGACCAAGCTGACCCAGGATTCCCCCGGCTACAGCCGCGACAGCGACATCGGTTACGCCGTGGGCTTGCAGGGCGGCGTCCTGCAACAAATTTCGCAGAACACCTCGGTAGAACTGGGTTACCGTTACTTGCGCAGCAACGCCAGCACCGAGATGAGCCCCCACGGCGGCGACAAGGTCGGCTCGCTGGACCTGACCAGCAGCGCCCAGACCTACCTGTCGGCCAACTACACGTTCTAAGCGGCGTGGGGTGAGCGTATCCCGCCGGATCGGTCCAAAACGATCCGGCGCCTTTCGTTGTGGTACACAGCACTGGATCGTTTGATTTGCCTGGGGAGAGGCTTCATGAAATTACTGGTCGTCGAAGACGAGGCTCTGCTGCGTCATCACCTGCAAACCCGTCTCACCGACAGCGGCCACGTGGTGCAGGCCGTCGCCAACGCTGAAGAGGCCTTGTACCAGGTCGCGGAATTCAACCACGACTTGGCCGTCGTCGACCTGGGCCTGCCGGGCATCAGCGGCCTGGAGCTGATCCGCCGGCTGCGTTCCCAGGACAAGACGTTTCCGATCCTGATCCTGACCGCCCGCGGCAACTGGCAGGACAAGGTCGAGGGCCTGGCCGCCGGGGCCGACGACTATGTGGTCAAGCCCTTCCAGTTCGAAGAGCTGGAAGCCCGCCTGAATGCGCTGTTGCGGCGCTCCAGCGGCTTCACCCAGTCGACCATCGTCGCCGGACCATTGCTGCTGGACCTCAACCGCAAGCAGGCGTCCCTCGACGAAGAACCCCTGGCCCTGACCGCCTACGAGTACCGCATCCTCGAGTACCTGATGCGTCATCACCAGCAGGTGGTCGCCAAGGACCGCTTGATGGAACAGCTGTATCCCGATGACGACGAGCGCGATCCGAATGTCATCGAAGTGCTGGTCGGGCGCCTGCGCCGCAAGCTGGAGGCCCCCGGTGGCTTCAAGCCGATCGACACCGTGCGAGGACTGGGCTACCTGTTCAACGAGCGCTGCCAGTGATTCGTTCGCTACGCCTGCGCTTGATGCTGGCCGCCATGACCCTGGCGGTGTTGTTCATGCTGGCGCTGCTGCCGGCGATGCAAGGTGCGTTCAGCCTGGCGTTGCAGGAGTCCATCGAGCAGCGCCTGGCGTCGGACGTGACCACGCTGATTTCCGCCGCCCGGGTGGAAAACAACCGCTTGAAGATGCCGACGCAACTGCCCGACGAGCGCTTCAACCTCGCCGATGCCCGGTTGCTGGGCTACATCTATGACCGCGACGGGCGATTGGTGTGGCGCTCGAAGGCCACGCGGGAAGAAAACATCAACTACACGCCGCGCTACGACGGCCAGGGCAACCAGTTCGCGCGAATCCGCGAGAACGATGGCCAGGAGTTTTTCGTCTATGACGTCGAGATCCAACTGCTCGGCGGGCAGAACGCGGCCTTCAGTATCGTCACCCTGCAACCGGTCCGCGACTACGAGGTGACCCTGCAAGGCCTGCGGGACAATCTCTACCTGGGTTTTGGCGCGGCCCTGCTGGTATTGCTGGCGCTGTTGTGGATCGGCCTGACCTGGGGCCTGCGGGCCTTGCGGCGCTTGAGCCAGGAGTTGGACGAGATCGAAAGCGGGGCCCGGGACAGCCTCAGCACCGAGCACCCCCGCGAGCTGTTGCGCCTGACCGGCTCCCTCAACCGCCTGCTGTACAGCGAGCGCGAGCAGCGCAGCCGCTACCGTGACTCCCTCGATGACCTGGCCCACAGCCTGAAAACCCCGCTGGCGGTGCTGCAGGGCGTCAGCGAAGACATGGCCCGGCGCCCCGCGGACCGGGACCAGGCCTGGGTCCTGCAATCCCAGATCGAACGCATGAGTCAGCAGATCGGCTACCAGTTGCAGCGTGCCAGCCTGCGCAAGAGCGGGCTGGTGCGCCACCAGGTGCCCTTGCGCCCGGTGTTGCAAAGCCTGTGCGACACCCTGGACAAGGTCTATCGCGATAAACGGGTCGATGTCGGTTTCGACCTGCCAGAGCACTGCCAGGTGCCGATCGAGCAGGGCGCCTTGCTGGAAATGCTCGGCAACCTGTTGGAAAACGCCTATCGACTCTGCCTGGGGCAGGTGCGCGTCAGCGTCCACCAGACCCTCGGCGGCATGGAGCTGTGCGTCGAGGACGATGGGCCGGGCGTACCGCCGGATCAGCGGGCGCGGATTCTCCAGCGTGGCGAACGGCTCGACCGCCAGCACCCGGGGCAGGGGATTGGCCTGGCGGTGGTCAAGGACATCATCGAAAGCTACGGCGCCACGTTGACCCTGGGGGATTCGGAACTGGGCGGCGCGGCGTTCCGGATTCATTTTCCGGTGGTATGACTGGGTTTTTTTTCGGTGTGGCTATTGGCCTCTTCGCGGGCAAGCCCGCTCCCACAGGGGATTTGCGGTGCTCACGGGAGCGGGCTTGCCCGCGAAGAGGCCTACCAAAACCGGATGCTGCCACTCAGTTCTCCTGCTCCCGATAAGCCCCCGGTGTCACCCCCGTCCACTTCTTGAACGCCCGATGAAACGCCGACGGTTCCGAGAACCCCAACTGCTCGGCAATCTCCTGCAACGACAGCTGCGCATGCCCCAGGTGATAGATGGCGATATCCCGCCGCAATTGGTCCTTGAGCGCCTGGAAACTGGTGCCTTCCTCGCGCAGGTGCCGGCGCAGCGTCTGGGGGCTGATGTGCAGGTGGCTCGCCACGGTGTCCAGGTCGGGCCAACGTGCCGTGTCGCGGCTGAGCAGGCGCCGCAGCTGGCTGCTCAGGCTGTGGCCATCGTCGGGGCGCGACAGCAGGTCGGCGGGGGAGCGTTCGAGAAAATGCTTGAGGGTGCGTTCGTCCTGCAGCAGCGGCATGTCCAGGTAGCGGCTGTGGAACAACAGGCTGCTGCTGGGAGCCCCGAACACCAACGGACAGGGGAACAGCAAGTCGTACTCGGCCGCGTGGGCGGGCCTCGCGTAGCCGAACGTCGCCTGTTCCAGACCGATCCGCTGGCCAATCAACCAACTGCCGAGGCGATGCCAGATCACCAGCAGGCTTTCGCTCAGGAAGTGATCCGGGTCCCACAGCGTCGAGTCGTCCAGCACCAGCCGGACCCGCTCGCCTTCGGCTTCCAGCGACAGGCGGGGGGCGTCGGGGAACAGGCCGTAGAACAACAGGCCGCGCTGGAGCGCCTTGCCCAGGGTTCGGCAGTGGATCAACGCGTGGCACATCATTGCAAACGTCCCGGGTTTACTCGGCGCCCGGCCGAACCCCAGGTATTCATCGTCCAGTTGTTGCCACAGCGACTGCAGCAGGCGCGCGAACTGTTCCGGCGCGATGCGCGCCCGTGATTCCTCCAGCAATTGGGGGCTGATGCCCAACTGTTGCAGCAGGGGAAGGTAATCGAAGCCTTGCCGGCGCGCGCCACCCAGGGCTGCGCGGGCGAAATGGCTGGCGATCGTGCGTTGGCGCATGGCAAGAAATCCGTCCGTTAAGCCGGCGATGGTAGCAGCGGGACGGACCTGGACAAGGCGGATATCCGCCAAATTCCGGAGCGGGAAGCGGCCAGCAGGCGGAAATCCGCCACCTTACACGCCCTGTTTAAACCCTTGTGGAATGCGCCAACCCGTCTGCTATACCGGATGTAGGAGGTTTCGCAAAAATGGCACGCGCTTTGCGATGCGTTAGGTAGGTCTGCCGCGTGCAGCCGACAAAACAAATCCCTCCAGTGCAGGAGGGTTCGCAATTGAGGTTTCGTGGACGACAGGTGGATGTTGTCGCACGGGACGCTTGAGGAAGGTTTGCCATGACGACTCGTCAGCCCCTGTACAAATCCCTGTATTTCCAGGTGATCGTAGCCATTGCCATCGGTATTTTGCTCGGCCACTTCTACCCGCAGACCGGTGTTGCCCTCAAGCCGTTCGGTGACGGGTTCATCAAACTGATCAAAATGGTCATCGCCCCGATCATCTTCTGTACCGTCGTCAGCGGTATCGCCGGCATGCAGAACATGAAGTCGGTCGGCAAAACTGGCGGCTATGCGCTGCTGTACTTCGAGATCGTCTCCACCATCGCCCTGCTGATCGGCCTGGTCGTGGTCAACGTCGTGCAACCGGGTAACGGCATGCACATCGACGTGTCGACCCTGGACACCAGCAAGATCGCCGGCTTCATCTCCGCCGGTAAAGACCAGAGCATCGTTGCCTTCATCCTCAACGTGATCCCGAACACCATCGTCGGCGCGTTCGCCAACGGCGACATCCTGCAAGTGCTGATGTTCTCGGTGATCTTCGGTTTCGCCCTGCATCGCCTGGGCGCCTACGGCAAGCCGGTCCTGGACTTCATCGACCGCTTCGCCCACGTCATGTTCATCATCATCAACATGATCATGAAACTGGCGCCCCTGGGTGCATTCGGTGCCATGGCCTTCACCATCGGTGCCTACGGTGTCGGTTCGCTGGTGCAACTGGGCCAGCTGATGATCTGCTTCTACATCACCTGCGTGGTGTTCGTGCTGGTCGTGCTGGGTGCCATCTGCCGCATCCACGGCTTCAGCGTGATCAAGCTGGTTCGCTACATCCGTGAAGAGCTGCTGATCGTGCTGGGCACCTCCTCGTCGGAATCGGCCCTGCCACGCATGCTGATCAAGATGGAACGCCTGGGCGCCAAGAAGTCTGTCGTTGGCCTGGTCATCCCGACCGGCTACTCGTTCAACCTGGACGGTACTTCGATCTACCTGACCATGGCCGCGGTGTTCATCGCCCAGGCCACCGATACCCACATGGACATCACCCACCAGATCACCCTGCTGCTGGTGTTGCTGCTGTCGTCCAAAGGGGCCGCCGGTGTGACCGGTAGCGGCTTCATCGTACTGGCCGCCACCCTGTCGGCCGTGGGTCACCTGCCGGTGGCTGGCCTGGCGCTGATCCTGGGTATCGACCGCTTCATGTCCGAAGCCCGCGCCCTGACCAACCTGGTGGGCAACGCCGTTGCCACGGTCGTGGTTGCCAAGTGGGTCAAGGAACTGGACGAAGACCAACTGCACGCCGAACTGGCTTCCGGTGGTCGCGGCATCTCCGACGTCCGCGAAGAGGACGAGCAGATTGCGGCAGCCGAAGCACCGGGCGCTGTGAAGTAAGCGTCAGCCTGCACTGAAAAGACCCGCCTCGGCGGGTTTTTTCATGACTGACGAAAAGGCCACTGCATCCCCTGTGGCGAGGGAGCTTGCTCCCTCGCCACGGCTCGCTTCTTGAGCGCATTGGTCACCCCAAACAACACCCGCGGTAATTGCCCCGCCTCTCATCCCTGCCTAGGCTTGAGCCATCACCCCTCGGAGATCGCTCATGCAAGGCCCACTGGCATCGCTCAAGGTTCTGGACTTTTCGACCCTGCTGCCCGGCCCGTTCGCCTCGTTGCTGCTGGCCGACATGGGCGCCGAGGTGCTGCGCATCGAGTCGCCGAACCGTGCGGATCTGTTGCGGATGCTGCCGCCCCATGACCACGGGGTGTCTGCCAGCCACGCGTACCTCAACCGCAACAAGCGCAGCCTCGCCCTGGACCTCAAGCAACCACAGGCGCTGGCGGTGATCGAGGCCTTGCTCGCCGACCATGACATCCTGCTGGAGCAGTTCCGGCCCGGGGTCATGGAGCGACTGGGCCTGGGATACGAAGCGCTAAAGGCCATCAATCCGCGGCTGATCTACGTGTCGATCACCGGCTACGGCCAGACCGGGCCGTACAAGGAACGTGCCGGCCACGACATCAACTACCTGGCCGTGGCAGGCTTGGCCAGCCACACCGGTCGCGCCGACAGCGGGCCGCTGCCGCTGGGGATCCAGGCAGCCGATATCGCCGGTGGCTCGCTGCATGGAGTGATCGGGCTGTTGGCGGCGGTGATTGCCCGACAGCAGACCGGGCGGGGCCAGCACCTGGACGTCAGCATGACCGACTGTGTCTTCAGCCTGAACGCCCTGGCCGGTGCCGGGTACCTGGCCTGCGGTCAGGTGCCAGGGTTTGAAAGCCAGATGCTCAATGGCGGCAGTTTCTATGACTATTACCGCACGCGGGAGGGCCGCTGGATGTCGGTGGGCAGCCTGGAGCCGGGCTTCATGCAGGCCCTGTGCGAGGCCTTGGGGCGACCGGAACTGGCGACCCAGGGCCTCTCGCCCGACCCCGCGCAACAGCGGGCGCTCAAGCAGGCGCTGCAGGTCGAGTTCGAAAAACATGATTTCGCCGAGTTGTGCCAGTTGTTCGCGGGCATCGATGCCTGTGTCGAGCCGGTGCTGGGGTTGGACGAAGCGTTGCAACACCCGCAGTTGCAGGCGCGCGAGGTGGTGACCCAGGTGCCTCGGGGCGATGGTTCGCGCCAGGCGCAGATGGCGTGTCCGCTGAAGTTTTCGGATGGGCTGCCCGCGCCCCGGCACATTGGCGCGAAGGTTGGGGAGCATACGGACCAGGTGTTGGGGGAGCTGGGGTTTAGTGCGCAGCAGATTGCCCAATTGCGCGGTGACAAGGTGATTTTGTAGTGCTTTTTAGGGCCCCTTCGCGAGCAAGCCCGCTCCCACATCGGACCTACGGTGTACACAAGTCCCCTGTGGGAGCGGGCTTGCTCGCGAAGAGGTCAGTCCAGGCACCGCAAAATCAGGCTATTCCACCCGCGTCTCCCCACTGAACACCAACGTCCCCCGGCAACTGCGACACAAGTACCTGCGTCCCTGGCGTACCAGGCTGTGGCGCTGGGCCGAGAACGGGAAGTCGCTGCCGTCGCACGGGCATTTGTAGATGTAGCGGGTCACGCTGCGGCGTTTGATGGCGTAGGTGTGACAGCGATTGGGCGGCAGTTCGTACACCCCGCGCATGATCAGTTGCCACTCTTCGCCATGGGGCTGGATGCGCTCGCCAAACAGTTGGTGGGCGATCAGGTGTGCGACTTCGTGGGCGACGGTCTGCTTGAGGAAGTCATCGGCGTTTTCCCGGTACAACTGTGGGTTGAAGCGCAGCAGGTTCTCATGCAGGTGAGCGACCCCGGCTTTCTGGCCACGCAATTTGAAGCTGACCACCGGGCGTTTGAAAGGACGTTTGAAAAAGGTTTCGGCTTGTTGGTAACACTCTTCGACGCGGGTATTGAGTTGCTCGAGCATGCTGTACGGATCTCCAGAAACCCGAGTATGCCGCAAGCATCGACCGTTGCGAATCGCCGGGGCGCCCAGCGGTCGTTTTCGCCATTGCCAACACAGGAAGGCCGCCTTGCGGCGGCCTGTGTTGGCAGGATTGCTTGTTATCGGAGGGGCTTCTTGCGGTTAATTGGTATACACCGGGCCAACGCCCAGGCCCCAGACGATCACCGTGAACGCCATGATGGCGACCAGCACCACCAGGCCGACGGCAAGCACCGAGCTGGAGAAGAGGAAGCCTTCGTCCTGGGGAATGTTCATGAAGGTCGGCAGGCCCACGTACAGCAGGTAGACCGTGTAGCAGATGGCCGCCGTGCCGACGATCATCCCCAGCCACATGTGCGGGTAGAGCGCCGCCAGGCCACCGATGAACAAAGGGGTTGCCGTGTAGGTGGCAAACGCGACACAACGGGCCAGGCTCGGGTTGGCGTCGTAGGTGCGGGCCATCCAGTGGATGAAGGCGCCCATCACCGCCACGCCGCCCAGCATCGCCAGGTATGACATGACCGTCATCCACAGCGCGCTTTCCTGCGTCAGCATCACCGGAGGGCGGTTGCCGATGACCCAGCCCACCTGCGTGGTACCGATGAACGCCGATATGGCGGGGATGGCCGCCAGGATCAGCGTGTGGGTCAGGTACATGTGGCTGATGCTTTCCTCCTGATCGCCACGGATCTCCTTCCATTCTTGATCAGGGTGGGTAAAGAGTCCCACGACATGATGGATCATAGTCAGTCACTCCTTTGTTATTGCCATCGCCCCCCAACGGAGCGCCTACGGGCCAAATGGCCAAGTAAGTAAAGGTCTGTATGTGTGTGCGACCTTATGCCGCAGTATAGAAAGGAGTTATCGCCAGCGGGATGGGAGGCTTAGAGCAAATTGCGCTGTCGGTTGGCGGGTTAATCGCCGATGGGTCTGTGCACCGCTCCGGCTGGAAGAATCCGCCTGTGGCGAGGGGATTTATCCCCGCTGGGGTGCGAAGCACCCCCCATCCATTGGCTCCCCCAGTAACCCAGTCGTTAATGAGGGGCTGCTGCGCAGCCCAACGGGGATAAATCCCCTCGCCACAATAGCGCCCGTCATGAGCCTTCGCCGAAAGTGGATTTTTTGCGTAAAATGCCGGCCTTTCGTCACACCTCACGGATTTCGCGTCATGGGCACTCTTACGGTCAACCAGAACAAACTGCAAAAGCGCCTGCGCCGCCTGGCCGGTGAGGCGGTCGCCGATTTCAACATGATCGAGGACGGTGACAAGGTCATGGTCTGCCTGTCCGGCGGCAAGGACAGCTACACCTTGCTCGATGTGCTGATGCACTTGCAGAAGGTTGCCCCGATCAAGTTCGACATCGTCGCCGTGAACATGGACCAGAAGCAGCCCGGTTTCCCCGAGCACGTGCTGCCGGCCTACCTCGAGTCGCTGGGCGTGGAATACCACATCGTCGAGAAAGACACCTATTCGGTGGTCAAGGAACTGATTCCCGAAGGCAAGACCACCTGCTCGTTGTGTTCACGCCTGCGGCGCGGGACGCTCTACACCTTTGCCGACGAGATCGGCGCGACCAAGATGGCCCTGGGGCACCACCGCGACGACATCGTCGAGACGTTCTTCCTAAACATGTTCTACAACGGCACCCTCAAGGCCATGCCGCCCAAGCTGCGGGCCGATGACGGGCGCAACGTGGTGATCCGGCCGCTGGCCTATTGCAACGAGAAGGACATCCAGGCCTATTCGGACTTCAAGCAATTCCCGATCATCCCCTGCAACCTTTGCGGTTCCCAGGAGAACCTGCAGCGCCAGGTGGTCAAGGAAATGCTCCAGGAGTGGGAGCGCAAGACCCCTGGGCGTACCGAGAGCATCTTCCGTGGCCTGCAGAACGTTGTCCCATCGCAACTGGCGGATCGCAACCTGTTCGACTTCACCAACCTGCGCATCGACGAAAACGCCACGCCGCGCTTCGTCAACGTGGTGAACCTCTGACGCGACCAAGGCCTCTATTTCACGGCGCTCGCGAGCGCCGTTTTCATTTCTGACCCCAGGAGAGGGCATGCGCGATTACAAGTGGCTGCACGAGTATTGTCTGAACCGCTTCGGTTCGGCGGCTGAACTGGAAGCCCACCTGCCTGTTCCCAAGACCCCGGCGCAATTGCGCAAGATCAGTGACGACCGCTACCTCTCGACCATGGCGCTGCGGGTCTTTCGCGCGGGCCTCAAGCACAGCCTGGTGGATGCCAAGTGGCCGGCGTTCGAAGAGGTGTTCTTCAAGTTCGACCCGGAAAAAGTCGTGCTCATGAGTGCCGAGCACCTGGAGCGACTGATGCAGGACGCACGGATCATCCGCCACCTGGGCAAGCTCAAGAGCGTGCCGCGCAACGCCCAACTGATCCTGGATGTGGCCCACGAAAAAGGCAGCTTCGGCGCGCTGATCGCCGACTGGCCGGTGACCGACATCGTCGGCCTGTGGACCTACCTGAAGAAACACGGCCATCAACTGGGCGGCCTGTCGGCGCCGCGCTTCCTGCGGATGATGGGCAAGGACACCTTTGTGCCGAGCTATGACGTGGTGGCCGCGCTCAATGCCCAGGAGATCATCGACAAAGTCCCCACCAGCCTGCGGGACCTGGCGACGGTGCAGAATGCTTTCAACCGCTGGCATGAAGAGAGCGGCGGGCGGCCGATGTCGCAGATTTCGATGATGCTGGCCTACACCGTCAATCATTGAGACCGCGTCGCGCCCATCGCGAGCAAGCTCGCTCCCACAGGGGATTTGTGAACACCACAGACCTCATGTGGGAGCGAGCTTGCTCGCGATGGCGGCCTCTCAGGCGACAGGGACCTCGCCTTCCCCCGCCAACCGCCGGTTCAACTGAAACCGCCACCGCACATACAACAACGCCGAGCAGAACACCGCCAGGCTCGCCGCCATTTCCAGCAGGCCGAACAGTTGCCGGTTCGGGTCATAGGCCGCCAGCGCGCCCTTGATGAAGTACAGGTTCACCACGAAGCACATCCACGAGTGGCCGCGGGCGCTGCCGGTGAGCATGCCGGGGGCGAGGATCAGCAGCGGCACCAGCTCGATCAGCAGGATGACCCAGGGCCGCGCACCGTGCAGGTCAGCGATCAGCAGGTAATAGGCGCTGAGTAACCCCACCAGGCCAAAGAAGCACAGCAGGCTGAGGAGGCGGGCGATGCGCACCCGCGGTTCCAGCCACGCAATGGGCGGCAGGATCTTGGGCTTCTTAGCCACGGCCTTTCTCCAGCAACTGTGCCGTCTTCGCCAGGCGCGAACCCAGGGCCCGGCACAGCGCGACTTCGTGTTCGTTCAGGCCGCGCTTGCCGTCGCTTCCCGCGTGATGGCTCGGCCCATAGGGCGTGCCGCCGCCTTCGGTGTCGATCAGCGCCGACTCGCTGTAGGGCAGGCCGGTAATCAGCATGCCGTGGTGCAACAGCGGCAGCATCATCGACAGCAGGGTGGTTTCCTGGCCGCCATGCAGGCTGGCCGTGGACGTGAACACCCCGGCCGGCTTGCCCACCAGGGCGCCGGTCAGCCACAGGTTGCTGGTGCCGTCGAGGAAATACTTCAACGGCGCGGCCATGTTGCCGAAACGGGTCGGGCTGCCCAAGGCCAGGCCGGCGCAGTGCTTGAGGTCATCGAGAGTGGCGTAAAGCGGGCCTTGCTCGGGGATGTCCGGCGACACCGCTTCACATTCGGTGGAAATCGCCGGCACCGTGCGCAGCCTGGCTTCCAGCCCGGCCTGCTCGATGCCACGGGCAATCTGCCGGGCCATCTCATGGGTCGAGCCGCTGCGGCTGTAATACAACACCAGGATGTACGGTGTGCTCACGGCAGGATCTCCAGGATTTTCTCCGGCGGACGACCTATCACGGCCTTGTCGGCGGTTTCCAGGATGGGCCGTTCCATGAGTTTCGGGTGGGCGGCGATGGCGGCGATCAACTGCGCCTGGCTCAGGCTTTCGTCGGCCAGGTTCAGGTCTGTGTAGGCCTCTTCACCGGTGCGCAGCAGTTGCCGGGCGGTAATGCCGAGCTTGCCCAGCAGGCGTTCCAGTTGCGCGGCGTCCAGTGGGGTTTCCAGGTAGCGGACCACGGTGGGCGTCAGGCCGCGGGCCTCCAACAGTTCCAGCGCACCGCGGGATTTCGAGCAGCGCGGGTTGTGATAAAGCGTCAGATCGGTCATGAGCGGGTCGCATCTTGCGTAAGGTGGCGGCTATTCTACTGTGCCGCGAGGCCCCAAGCACCCAACAGAGGCAACGGGTCGCGGCAGCTCACATTCAGACAAGGATCGGCACATGGTAAGGCGACTGACGGCGGCAATGACATTCATGGGCATTTTGTTGCTCGCCGGCTGCGGCAACGACTACGGGGTAGACCAGAACGGCCAGGCCGTCGCCTCGCAGCGGCTGGACAAGCAATGGCTGGTGCTCAACTACTGGGCGGAGTGGTGCGCGCCGTGCCGCACCGAAATTCCCGAGTTCAATGCCCTGGCCGACCAGCTCAAGGGCCGCAACGTCGGCGTGTTCGGGGTCAATTTCGACCAGGTGCAGGGCGAGGAGCTCAAGAGCGCCAGCGACAAGATGGGCATCCGCTTCACCGTATTGGCTCGCGACCCGGCCGAGATCTTCGACCTGCCACGCAGTGAAGGGCTGCCGGTGACCTACATCATCGACAACCAGGGCAAGCTGCGCGAGCAGTTGCTCGGGGAGCAGACGGCGGCGGGGGTGATGGCGAAGCTGGAGGCGTTGCAGGCGCTCAAATAAGACCTGTTGCAAGGTGGATACCTTGTGGCGAGGGGATTCATCCCCGTTGGGCTGCGAAGCGGCCCCCATATATCAATGCCACCGCGATATATCAGACCAAACGCAAGGGGGCTGCTACGCAGCCCAGCGGGGATGAATCCCCTCGCCACAATCATCGCATCTACATCAGCTCATTAGTGTTGCTAGCCACAGGGGGGGCGGTCTCAGCCTTCTTCTAGCCACCAGCGCAGCGGCTTGCCCTGGGCGGGCCAGAAGCGCATCTGCTCGTTGGGCGCGATGTCCCAGCGCTCGACCTTTTCCAGCGCCTGCAAGAAGCGGCCTTCCTGCTCCATCACGGCCGGGGCGCAGAGCTTGCGGGTGCTGCCGATCTTGCCGAAGTTCAAGCGGTGGCCTTCCAGGGTGTAGGCGGCAAACCAGTGGTTGCAGCCGCCGTTGCCATAGGCGCGACCATCGTCGCCGAGGGTGATGGTCAGGTGGCTGTAGTCCATCAACGGCCGTTCGCCGATCCACTCCAGGATGTAGCTGCGATTGTGCTGCAGTTGCACAGGTTCAGCGGCGCAACCCATCAGGCTCATGCCGATCAACGCGGCCAGGGCCGTGTGTTTCATCGGGCTGCTTCCTGGCATTTCGGGCACAGGTGTTTTTCACCGACCGTGGTCCAGCCCAACTCGGCGATACGCGCGTTGGCGGCTGGCTTCTGGGCCTTGACGCCCAGCTGGGCATCGACGGCGAACTCGAAGCTCAGTGCCTTGGCGCAGCCGTCGCAGTTGACCTGCCAGGTGTGGATCGCCAGTTCGCCGAACACTGGGCCGGTGGTCATGGCAGTCCATTGGCCCATGGGCTTGAGCAGGTGCCGGACGGTGTCCACGGTCAGTCGCATGGACAGGTCCTTGCTGCCCTTGAGGGTGACCAGCAAGACATCGTTGGCCTGGATCGAGCCGCCATTACCGGTCACCTGATAGCGGCCCGGCGCCAAGGCGCGGACTTCGGTCAGGGTGTGCTGCGGGTTCATCAGGGTGTAGCGGAAATCGTGTTCGGCCATGGGTCCTCCAAATAGGCGCGACATGCTAGCACGGGGGCATGGCTGGGGATGGGCAACCACGAGTCTTGCCGACGAAACTCCATCCTGTGGGAGTTATGTGTTGGCTGATAGAGCAGGTCAGCCATCTACCAGGTTCTGTGGCGTGCCAGCCGCCCAGGCGGCGATGTTGTCCAGAGTGGTGGTGGCGATCGCCGCCAGCGCTTCATGGGTCAGGAAGGCCTGGTGGGCGGTGACGATCACGTTGGGAAAGGTCAGCAGCCGGGCCAGGACATCGTCCTGCAGGGGCTGGTCGGAGCGGTCCTTGAAGAACAGTTGGGCCTCTTCTTCATAGACATCCAGCCCCAGGTAGCCCAACTGACCGCTCTTCAGCGCTTCGATCAGCGCCGGCGTATCCACCAGCCCGCCGCGCCCGGTGTTGATCAGCATGGCGCCGCGTTGCATCGCGGCCAGGGACTGGGCGTTGATCAAGTGGCGGCTCTGTTCGTTGAGCGGGCAGTGCAGGCTGATGATCTGCGCCTGTTCCAACAGTTGCGGCAGCGGCAAGTAATGGGCGCCCAGCGCTTCGAGCTGGGCATTGGGGTAGGGGTCGTAAGCCAGTAACCGGCAACCGAAGCCGGCCATGATTCGCGCGAACGTCGCGCCGATCTGCCCGGTGCCGATCACCCCGACGGTCTTGCCCACCAGATCGAAGCCGGTGAGGCCATGCAGGCTGAAGTTACCGTCGCGGGTACGGTTGTAGGCGCGGTGCAGGCAGCGATTGAGGGCCATGATCAGCGCCACCGCATGTTCGGCGACGGCGTGGGGCGAGTAGGCAGGCACCCGGACGATGGCCAGCCCCAGGCGCTGGGCGGCCATCAGGTCGACATGGTTGTAGCCGGCCGAGCGCAGGGCGATCAGCCGGGTCCCGCCGCTTGCCAGCCGCTCCAGCACCGGGGCGCTGAGGTCGTCGTTGATGAAGGCGCAGACCACTTCGTGGTGTTCGGCCAGGGCGACGGTGTCCAGGTTCAAGCGCGCCGGCTGGAACTGCAGTTCAAGGCCGGCGGGGGCTACAGCCTTGCTGAAACTGTCGCGGTCGTAAGTCTGGCTGCTGAAAAGAATCACACGCATGGCGGCCTCCTGAGGCTTGGATGGCATCAGCTTAGCCGTGATGGCCCCGACGGTTATTGCGCTGGGTCAGGCGCTGATACGGGCCTCGCTCGCCAGCCGATTGATGGCGCGCTCCAGTTCTTCCAGGGCGGCGGCGGCTTTGGGGTCCTGTTGCTTGAGCAGGGTTTCGCTGCGCTGGCAGGCGGCGCGCAGTTGCGGAACCCCGCAGTAGCGCGTCGCCCCGTGCAGGCGATGGACTCGTTCGATCAAGGCGTTGTGATCGTTGGCCTCGCTGGCCTGGCGGATCGCTTCGCGGTCGGCTTCCAGGGACGCCAGCAACATCGCCAGCATGTCCGCCGCCAGGTCGGCCTTGCCGGCGGCCAGGCGCAGGCCCTCCTCGTGGTCGAGCACCAGCAGTTCACCGCCGGTCTGGGCGTCGCCGTGGCGCTCCGGCGACTGATTGCGCAAGGCCAGGCCGGTCCATTTGAGCACCACCTGGGCCAGTTGCCGCTCGCTGATGGGCTTGGTCAGGTAATCGTCCATGCCGCTTTGCAGCAGGGCGCGCTTTTCGTTGGCCATGGCATGGGCGGTGAGGGCTACGATCGGCAACGGCGTGCAGTGGCGCTCGCTTTCCCACTGGCGGATCGCCTCGGTGCTCTGGCGCCCGTCCATGCCGGGCATCTGCACATCCATCAGCACCAGGTCGTAGGTTTCCTTTTGCACGGCCTTGACCGCGGCATAGCCGCTTTCCACCGCCAGCACCTTGGCCCCCATGTCTTCGAGCAGGGTCTGCACCAGCAACAGGTTGGCCGGGTTGTCATCCACGCACAGCACTTTGGGCGCGCGGCTGGCCACCGGCTCGTTCGGCTCGCTGCGGGTTGGCCGTGGGTTCACCAGGTCGGACAGCGAGCGGCGCAACTTGCGGGTGCAGGCGGGCTTGGCCTGCAACTGGCTGTGGGGGTTGGGCACCGAGAGGTGGTAGAGCGTCTGTTCGGTGGTGGGGCACAGCACCAGCACCTTGCAGCCCAGGTGTTCGAGGTCCCAGATGTGCTGGTTGAGGCGTTCCGGCGGCATGTCGTTGCTGGTGATGCCCAGCACGGCCAGGTCGAACGCCTGGTCGGTCGGGTGGGCGACGGTGACGCCGTTGGTCAGGCTTTCCAGGGTGTTGAAGGGCGTGACGTGCAGGCCGCAGTCCTCGAGCTGGTGTTGCAAGGCCTGGCGCGCCAGCTCGTGGTTTTCCAGCAGCGCCACGCGTCGGCCCAGCAACGGCGGGCCGGGCAGGTCCTCGGCGTCGTCGCGGGTCTTGGGCAGGCGCAGGCTGATCCAGAACTCCGAGCCTTCGCCCGGCGTGCTGTCCACGCCGATCTCGCCGCCCATCTGTTCCACCAGACGTTTGGAAATCACCAGGCCCAGCCCGGTGCCGCCCGGCTGGCGCGACAGCGAATTGTCGGCCTGGCTGAACGCCTGGAACAGCGCCCGCACGTCCTGGGCGGACAGGCCGATGCCGGTGTCCTGGATGCTGATGCGCAACTGCACGCTGTCTTCGTGTTCGTCTTCGAGCATGGCCCGGGCGACGATGGTGCCCTCGCGGGTGAACTTGATGGCGTTGCTCACCAGGTTGGTGAGGATCTGCTTGAGGCGCAACGGATCGCCCACCAGCGACAACGGCGTGTCGCGGTACACCAGGCTCACCAGCTCCAGCTGCTTGGCATGGGCGGCGGGGGCGAGGATGGTCAGGGTGTCTTGCAGCAGGTCCCGCAGGTTGAACGGGATGTTGTCGAGCACCAGCTTGCCGGCCTCGATCTTCGAGAAGTCGAGGATCTCGTTGATGATGCCCAGCAGGCTGTCGGCGGATTTTTCGATGGTGCCCAGGTAGTCGAGCTGGCGTGGGGTCAGCTCGCTTTTCTGCAAGAGGTGTGTGAAGCCGAGGATGCCGTTGAGCGGGGTGCGGATCTCATGGCTCATGTTCGCCAGGAATTCGGATTTGATCCGGCTCGCTTCCAGGGCTTCCTTGCGCGCCAGGTCCAGCTCGATGTTCTGGATCTCGATGGTTTCCAGGTTCTGGCGCACGTCCTCGGTGGCCTGGTCGATGCTGTGCTGCAGTTCTTCCTGGGCGTTCTGCAAGGTGCCGGCCATGCGGTTGATGCCCGACGCCAGTTCGTCCAGCTCCTGGCTGCCCAAGGGCGGCAGGCGGGTTTCCAGGTGACCGTCCTTGAGCTGGGCCACGGCTTGCTTGATCTGGCTCAACGGGCGGTTGATCGTGCGGCCCATGCGCAGGGCCAGCAGCGCGGTCAGGCCCAGGCCGGCGGCAATCAGCAACAGGCTGGCGAAGAGGCTGCGATAACCGCGCAATAACATGCCGCTGTGGGACAGCTCCAGCTCGACCCAGCCCAGCAGGCGGTCGGCTTCTTCGGGAATCAGTTCGCCCGCCAGGTTGCGGTGCTTGCCGAAGACCGGCAGCAGGTAGCGCGTGGCGTCGTTACCGGTGCGTTGCAGCAATTGCGTGCTGTTGCCCTCAGGCGCCCGGTTGAGCATGGTCGGGCCGGCGTGGGCCAGCGGCGAGCGGTCGGGGGCGAGGAAGGTCACGGCGCGTACGTCGGTTTGTTCCAACGACTGGGTGGCGATGCGCTCCAGCAGCTCGGTGTCTTGCCGGCTCATGGCGGGGGCGACCAGCGGGGCCAGTTGTTCAGCGATCATTTCGCCACGTTGCAGCAACTGGGCATGCAGGTCAGATTGCTGCATCCAGGTGAAATAGCCGCCCAAAACCAACGCCATCAGGCTGGTCGGCAACAGGGTCAGCAACAGCACGCGGCCTTTGATTCCCAGTTTCTTGAGCACACTTGTCTCCTGCATCCAGCGGTTCGATTAAGCGTTGCGCGCATCCGGCACGCAGTACCTGCGCAGTGTAGCGATTTGCAGGCGGGCAATCTTCGTAAAATTCAAGTCGCCGCGCATCGCGGCCGCCGGGCGAAGGGCGTAGGCGATGGTTGCCTCTTTGGGGGTGATCTTGAATAATCGCCAACTGAGAATTATTTGCAGATAGTCATGACTCCCACTTCCGCCGTTCACCCGCGCATCCTGTCCATCGAAGACGATCCCGTGCTGGGCGCCTACGTGCATGAGCACCTGGGCCGCAGCGGGTTCGACGTGACCTGGTGCCAGAATGGCCAGGAAGGCCTGGACATCGCCTGTCAGCAGGTTTTCGACGTGGTGCTGATGGACATCCTGTTGCCGGGCCTGGATGGCCTCGCGGCGTTGACCCGCCTGCGCCAGAGCCACTCGACCCCGGTGCTGTTGATGTCGGCGCTGGGGGCCGAGGCCGATCGCATCAGTGGTTTTCGCCTGGGCGCCGACGATTACTTGCCCAAGCCCTTCAGCATGGCAGAGCTGCACGTGCGTATCGAAGCCATCCTGCGGCGGGTGGCGCTGGACCGACGACCGGCGCTGGCGGCGAGCGGTCGCCAGGCCCGGGACCTGGCCTTCGACGAAGAGCGTGGCGATGTACACGTCGGCGGGCAATGGGCCGGCCTGACCCGCAGCGAATACCGCCTGCTCGATGTCCTGCAGCGCAGCGGCGATGAAGTGTTGAGCAAGGCCTTCCTTTATCAGCATGTGTTGCAACGCGGCTACGCCCCCCACGACCGCAGCCTGGACATGCACGTCAGCCAGATCCGGCGCAAGCTCAAGGCGATCGACTACAGCGCGCGCCAGGTGCGCACGGTGTGGGGCAAGGGCTACGTGTTGAGTGCCGACGATGAAATGGTCTGACCTGCCGGGCCGGCACTCGCTGTTCTGGAAACTGGCGTGCCTGCTGATGGCGTTCTGTCTGCTGATGATCTGGCTGAGTTGGTCCTGGGGCCGCTACATGGAGGTGCGCAACCAGTTCCTCTCTGACGAAGCCCGCCACACACTGAGCCATTATGCCGCCGAGGCCGAGCAAGCCTGGTCTGCCGGCCAGCAGGCGGGCGTCGAGCAATGGCTGCAAGGCATGCAGCAGCGGGAAGCGAGTTGGGTCGGGGTCATTGGCGGTGACTTGCAATCGCTCGGCGACCGCCCGCTGACCGACAGTGAAACCCAACGCCTGACGTTCCTGCGCGGGCTCGACTGGCCGATTCACAAGAAGGGCCGTCCGTGGCTGCGGGTGCCGTTTCCCGGTGACCCGTCCGTCGGTAGCCTGGTGATCGAACTGCCCGAGCGTTTCCTGCCAGGGCAGTACCGGGTGTTCTGGCGTGTGATCACCAACGGCGTGATTCCGGGCTTGTTCACCCTGCTGCTGTGTGTGGGCCTGTATCGCCTGCTGGTGGTGCCGCTCAACCAACTGCGCGAACAGGCCAACGCCTGGCGGGCCGACCAATTGAACGTGCGCCTGTCCAGCCACACGACCAACCGGACCGATGAACTGGGCGAGCTGGGACGCGCCTTCGATCACATGTCCGAGCGCCTGCAATCCACGGTTGCCCTGCAACAACAGCTGTTGCGCGACCTGTCCCATGAACTGCGCACGCCGCTCAGCCGCTTGCAGGTGGCCAGCGAAAGCGAGCAGGCGCTGCCGCAACTGCGCGAACGCGTTGCGCGGGAAGTCGCCGGCATGCAGCGGCTGGTGGACGACACGTTGCAACTGGCCTGGCTCGACACCGAGCGCGCGCCGTTGCCAGGCGAGGCGATCCAGGTCCAGGCGCTGTGGGAAATGCTCAGCGAAAATGCCTGCTACGAAAGCGGCTGGCCCGCTGACCAACTGCATTGCAGCGTGCCTGCCGATTGCTGGGTCCAGGGCAACCTCAACACCCTGGCCCAGGCCCTGGAAAACGTCTTGCGCAACGCCATCCGCCACTCACCGCCCGGCGGCGTCGTGCGGTTGGCCGGCCAACGCGACGGCGCCCACTGGCATCTGTGGCTGGAGGACGAGGGCGGCGGGGTGGCCGAGCAGGATCTTTCACGCATCTTCGACCCCTTCATCCGCCTCGACGGCTCCCGTCCGGGGGACGGTGGTTTCGGGTTGGGCCTGAGCATCGCGCGCAATGCGGTGCTGCGTCAGGGCGGGGGGATGTGGGCCGAGAACGCGAGAAAGGGATTACGCCTTAACCTGCTGCTAATCGCCAGTGAGCCCTGCACGGCCCCTGTGGCGAGGGGATTTAGCGAAACGTCGCACCGCCCCGCTGGGCTGCGAAGCAGCCCTCAGGCCTGAGTCCTCGGTGTGTCAGATCGGTTATCGGGGGCCGCTTCGCGCCCCAACGGGGATAAATCCCCTCGCCACAAAAAAATGTGTGCACTGCGCTCCTTGCTTGCAGCTTGCAGCTTGCAGCTTATGCGCTTATTCCCATAAGCCATAACCACCTCACTTTGCGTGATATGGCCTCGCCGGGTTTGCCGGTATGATAGGCGCCCCCGCAGCCCGGATTGCGAATACGCCATGACTTTGCAGTACCCCACCATCGCCGATTGCGTCGGCAACACTCCGCTGGTCCGTTTGCAGCGCTTGCCCGGCGCCACCAGCAATACGCTTTTGCTCAAGCTCGAAGGCAACAACCCGGCGGGTTCGGTCAAGGACCGGCCGGCATTGTCGATGATCACCCGTGGTGAATTGCGCGGGCAGATCCGGCCGGGTGACACGCTGATCGAGGCGACCTCCGGCAACACCGGCATCGCCCTGGCCATGGCGGCCGCGATCAAGGGCTACAAGATGATCCTGATCATGCCCGACAACTCCAGCGCCGAGCGCAAGGCGGCCATGACCGCCTACGGTGCGGAGCTGATCCTGGTCACCCAGGAGCAAGGCATGGAAGGTGCCCGGGACCTGGCCGAGCGCATGCAGGCCGAGGGCCGTGGCAAGGTGCTCGACCAGTTCGCCAACGGCGATAACCCCGAGGCCCACTACACCACCACTGGCCCCGAGATCTGGCGCCAGACCGGCGGCAGCATCACTCATTTCGTCAGCTCGATGGGCACCACCGGCACCATCATGGGCACCTCGCGCTATTTGAAGGAACAGAACCCGAACGTGCAGATCATCGGCCTGCAGCCGATGGAAGGCGCGGCCATCCCCGGCATCCGTCGCTGGCCCGAGGAATACCTGCCGAAGATCTACCAGGCCGATCGTGTGGACCGCATCATCGACATGGCCCAGGCCGAAGCCGAAGACGTGACTCGTCGCCTGGCGCGCGAGGAGGGCATTTTCTGCGGCGTTTCTTCGGGCGGTGCCGTGGCAGGCATGCTGCGCTTGTCGAAGGAGGTTGAAAACGCGGTGATCGTCGCGATCATCTGCGACCGCGGCGACCGCTACCTGTCGACCGGCATTTTCGACGCGCCCAACTGATGGCCAAGCAAGAAAGAGGCCTGCGCTTCCAGCCCAGCGGTGGAAGCCGGGCCCCGCAAGTGCCCACCGGTAAGAAGCAGCGCCTGACCATCGAGCGCCTGGCCAACGATGGCCGGGGCATCGCCTTTGTCGACGGGCGCACCTGGTTCGTCATCGGCGCGCTGGCCGGCGAAGAGGTCGAGGCACGGGTGCTGGGGGCCCACGGCAAAGTGGTCGAGGCCCGTACCGAGCGGGTGTTCCTGCCCAGTGAACTGCGGCGCCCGGCGCCTTGCGTGCACGCCGGTCGCTGTGGCGGTTGCAGCGTCCAGCATCTGCCCCACGCCGAACAGCTTGCCCTGAAACAGCGCATGCTCGCCGAGCAATTGTCGCGGGTGGCCGGTGTGGAACCGGAGCAATGGGCCGCGCCACTGAGTGGCGCCGAATTCGCTTATCGGCGCCGTGCCCGCGTGGCCGTGCGCTGGGATCAGAAGGCGAAACGACTCGAGGTGGGGTTTCGCGCCGCTGGCAGCCAGGACATCGTCGCCATTGATGATTGCCCGGTGCTGGTACAGCCCTTGCAGCCGATCATGAGCCGCTTGCCGGACATGCTCAGGCGCTTGAGCAAACCCCAGGCGCTGGGACATGTGGAGTTGTTCGCCGGTTCGTCCCTGGCAGTGCTGCTGCGGCACATGGCGCCGCTGTCCGAGGCCGACCTGACGATCCTCAAGGATTTTTGCGACTTCCATCAGGCCCAGCTGTGGCTGCACGGCGAGGGCGAGCCGCAACCGGTGGCGCCGGGCCAGGCCCTGGGTTACCGCCTGGACACCTGGGCGCTGGAGCTGGCCTACCGGCCGGGGGATTTCATCCAGGTGAACGCCCAGGTCAATGAGGCGATGATCGTTCAGGCCTTGCAATGGCTGGCGCCGCAGCCCGATGAGCGGGTGCTGGACCTGTTCTGCGGCCTGGGCAATTTCGCTTTGCCGCTGGCCCGGACGGTGCGTGAAGTGGTAGCCGTGGAAGGCGTGCAGACCATGGTGGACCGTGCGGCGGCCAACGCTGTCAGCAACAATTTGAATAACACTGCCTTTTTTCAGGCCGATTTATCCCAGCCCCTGATGGCTGCGCAGTGGATCGGCGAAGGCTTTTCTGCGGTACTCTTGGACCCACCCCGTGACGGCGCTTTCGAGGTGGTACGCAAGCTGGCGTCCCTGGGCGCCAAACGGTTGGTTTATGTATCGTGCAACCCGGCAACTTTGGCCCGGGACACGGTCGAACTGATCAAGCAGGGCTACCGGTTAAAACGTGCCGGGATTCTCGATATGTTTCCTCAGACGGCGCATGTCGAGGCCATGGCGTTATTTGAAGCGAGCCAGGATGGCTTGTCCGACTGACCCGTTCGTGCCACCCCGCCACGGTCCTGGGCGGACACACGGGCAATGAAGGTCAGCGATGTTGACGCATTGAATCTGCGTCGTAGGGAAGGTAAGCAAAGATGGTACAGGTGAGAGCGCACCAGCCGATCAACACCGACGGCAGTATCAATCTCGAGGCTTGGCTCGATCACACGGTCAGTATCGACATGGTGCTCGATCGTGAAGCCTTGAAAGAGGCCTGCGAGTTCGCTCGTGAGGCCGAGCAACAACACAATGCGGCGAAGAACCTCTGGTCCGAGGGCACCTCGAGTTTCCAGACGGGGCTTGAGATCGCCGAGATCCTTGCCGACCTCAAGCTCGACCAGGATTCGCTGGTGGCGGCGGTCTTGTACCGTGGCGTGCGCGAAGGCCAGATCCAGCTCTCGGTGGTCAGCCAGCGCTTCGGCCCGGTGGTCGCCAAGCTGATCGACGGCGTGTTGCGCATGGCCGCTATCAGCGCCAGTCTCAGCCCGCGCCACTCCATGGTCCTGGGCACCCAGGGCCAGGTGGAGAACCTGCGCAAGATGCTTGTGGCGATGGTCGATGACGTGCGCGTCGCGCTGATCAAGCTGGCCGAGCGCACGTGCGCCATCCGCGCCGTCAAGGCGGCGGACGATGAAAAGCGCAACCGGGTCGCCCGGGAGGTGTTCGACATCTATGCGCCCCTGGCCCACCGCCTAGGCATCGGTCATATCAAGTGGGAGCTGGAAGACCTGTCTTTCCGCTACCTGGAGCCGGATCAGTACAAGCAGATCGCCAAGCTGTTGCATGAGCGGCGCCTGGACCGCGAGCGCTTCATCACCGACGTGATGACCCAGTTGCGCGAAGAGCTGCAGGCCACCGGCGTGGAAGCCGACATCAGCGGCCGGGCCAAGCACATCTATTCGATCTGGCGCAAAATGCAGCGCAAGGGCCTGGAATTCAGCCAGATCTACGACGTTCGCGCCGTTCGGGTGCTGGTCCCGGAAATGCGCGATTGCTACACCGCGCTGGGGATCGTCCACACCTTGTGGCGGCACATCCCCAAGGAATTCGACGACTACATCGCCAACCCCAAGGAAAACGGCTATCGCTCGCTGCACACCGCGGTGATCGGCCCCGAGGGCAAGGTGCTGGAAGTGCAGATCCGCACCCACGCCATGCACGAGGAAGCCGAGCTGGGTGTTTGCGCGCACTGGAAATACAAGGGCACCGACGTCAAGTCCGGGTCCAACCACTACGAAGAGAAAATCTCCTGGCTGCGCCAGGTCCTTGAGTGGCATGAGGAACTGGGCGACATCGGTGGCCTGGCGGAACAACTGCGCGTGGACATCGAGCCGGACCGGGTCTACATCTTCACCCCCGACGGCCACGCCATCGACCTGCCCAAGGGCGCGACGCCGCTGGACTTTGCCTACCGGGTCCACACCGAGATCGGCCACAACTGCCGTGGCGCCAAGATCAACGGGCGGATCGTGCCGCTCAACTACAGCCTGCAGACCGGCGAGCAGGTCGAGATCATCACCAGCAAGCACGGTACGCCGAGCCGCGACTGGCTGAACCCGAACCTGGGCTACATCACCACTTCGCGGGCACGGGCGAAGATCGTCCACTGGTTCAAGTTGCAGGCCCGCGACCAGAACGTCGCCGCCGGCAAGACCCTGATCGAGCGCGAACTCAGTCGCCTGGGCCTGCCCCAGGTGGATTTCGACAAGCTGGCCGAAAAGGCCAACATGAAAACCGTCGAAGACATGTTCGCCGCCCTCGGTGCTGGCGACCTGCGCCTGGCGCAACTGGTCAACCTGGCCCAGCAACTGGTGGAGCCGGAACGCGGCAACGAGCAACTGGAGCTGATCCCGCGCAAGGCCACCGGCTACAAGCCCGGCAAGCGCGGCGACATCCAGATCCAGGGCGTGGGCAACCTGATGACACAGATGGCCGGCTGCTGCCAGCCGTTGCCGGGGGACGCGATCGTCGGCTACATCACCCAGGGCCGTGGCGTCAGCATCCACCGCCAGGATTGCGCCTCGGTGCTGCAACTGGCCGGCCGCGAGCCGGAGCGGATCATTCAGGTCAGTTGGGGCCCGGTGCCGGTGCTCACCTACCCGGTGGACATCGTCATCCGCGCCTACGACCGCTCCGGTCTGCTGCGTGACGTGTCTCAAGTGTTGCTCAATGAGCGGATCAACGTGCTGGCGGTCAACACCCGCTCGAACAAGGAGGACAACACGGCGCTGATGTCCCTGACCATCGAGATTCCGGGGCTGGATGCGCTGGGGCGGTTGTTGGGGCGGATTTCCCAGTTGCCGAACATCATCGAGACCCGGCGTAATCGGACGCCGGGTTGAGCCCCTCACTGATTGTGGGAGCGGGCTTGCTCGCGAAGGCGGTATGTCAGAAACACTAATGTTGACTGACCCACCGCCTTCGCGAGCAAGCCCGCTCCCACAGGGTTACTTATGTACAGCCTTGAAGACCTGCTCCACCTGATGAACCGCCTGCGGGATCCGCAATACGGCTGCCCGTGGGACGTCAAGCAAACCTACGCAACCATCGTCCCCCACACCCTGGAAGAAGCCTATGAAGTGGCCGATGCCATCGAGCGCGGGGACTTCGATCATTTGCAGGGAGAGTTGGGCGACCTGCTGTTCCAGGTGGTGTATTACAGCCAGTTGGCGCGGGAAGAAAACCGTTTCGAATTCGCCGGCGTTGTCGACAGCATCACCCGCAAGCTGATTCGTCGCCATCCCCATGTGTTTCCCACTGGCGACCTGTACGCACCGCTGGATGTGCCGCGCCTGAATGAAGAACAGGTCAAGCAGCGTTGGGAAGCGATCAAGGCAGAGGAGCGGGCCGAGAAAGCCTCGGCGCCCGAGCAATTGTCGTTGCTCGACGATGTGCCCGGTGCCTTGCCGGCGCTGTCGCGCTCGGCGAAATTGCAGAAGCGTGCCGCCCAGGTCGGTTTCGACTGGCCCGGCCCGTTGCCGGTGCTCGACAAGGTCCGGGAGGAGCTGGACGAAGTGCTTGAAGCCATGGCCGACAACGACGCGGCGGCCATCAGCGACGAGATCGGCGACCTGCTGTTCAGCGTGGTGAACCTGGCCCGCCACCTCAAGGTGGACCCGGAAACAGCCTTGCGCGGTGCCAATGGCAAGTTCGAGCGGCGGTTCCGATTTATCGAACAGGCATTGCGCGACACCCGCCGTCCCATGGAAGATTGCACCCTCGAAGAGTTGGACGCCTTGTGGGGCGAAGCCAAACGTCAGGAAAAGAATTTGCCCAGCTGTGGCTGAGGCCGTTGCCTAAGTGAGTAAGCACCATGAGCCTTTCCCTTCGCGACCAGTTGCTCAAAGCAGGGCTGGTCAACCAAAAGCAGGCCAAGCAGGTCGGCAAAGAGAAACAGAAGCAGCAGCGCCTGGCCCACAAAGGCCAGATCGAGCTCGATGACTCCCAGCAGCGTGCCGCCCAGGAAGCCATGGCCGAGAAGGTCAAGCGCGACCAGGAGCTTAATCGCCAGCAGCAGGAAAAAGCCGAGCAGAAGGCCCGGGCCGCGCAGATCAAGCAATTGATCGAAGTCTCGCGCCTGCCGAAGCTGAACACCGAGGATTACTACAACTTCGTCGACGACAAGAAGGTCAAGCGCCTCTCGGTCAACGCCCTGATGCGCAACAAGCTGAGCAGCGGCTCGCTGGCGATCGTCCATCATGCCGGCGGCTACGAAGTGATTCCGCGCGAGGCGGCCCTGAAGATTCAGGAGCGCGACCCCAAGCGCATCGTCCAGCTCAACACCCAGACCGAAGAAGTGGACGCGGACGATCCGTACGCGGCGTATCAGATTCCTGATGATTTGATGTGGTAAGCCGGACGGCGAGGTAAACGCGGAGCCTGTGGGAGCGGGCTTGCCCGCGAAGACGGTGTGTCAGGCAACGATTGTGTCGACTGACCCACTGCTATCGCGAGCAAGCCCGCTCCCACAAGTTCAGTGCTGACCTCAGGATTCAGCCGTCTCCCGCGAGCGCGTCATTTCCTGGTATTCCAGCTCGGCCTTGTAACGGTTGGCCTCGGTCTCCGAGTGGAACATCCCCACCAGCAAATCCTGTTGATGCACATCCCAGATCCGGATACCCGCCGCAATGGCTTCGTGGGACATGTGGGCGTCGTCGCGTTCATTTACTTTCACAGTCATCTTGCAAGCTCCAATCTCGATCATCTGCAGCAAGGCGTGTGCAGGACTTTGTTATAGATTTTGATAGCCAGCTAAGTAAATGCCTGGAAGCGTTAAGAAGTTTTCATGAAAAGTGCAGCAATCCTGCAGGCCAGGCAGGGCGCGGCATTCGGTCGCAGGTGGTTTTTCATGAAGAAGTTTTCATGTTGCAGCGGTAAACCTTGAGTGAAAGCGCAACCCTGTGGGAGCGGGCTTGCTCGCGAAGGCGGAGTGTCAGTCGACCTCAATGTTGTTTGACACACTGCTTTCGCGAGCAAGCCCGCTCCCACAGGGTCATTGGGTGGTCATGAAATCCAGGCAACAAAAAGCCCCGCGTTGGCGGGGCTCTCTTGATCGCGGTGTGGATCAGCTGCCTTTCACAGCCTTCCCGTTGACCGTACCGTCCTGGAGCATGATGTTGTACTCCTTGCCGTCGGTCTCGACCTGTTGCAGGCGCACCAGCAGGTAGTCCCAGTCCTTGGCGAACCAGAGCACGGTGATGCGCTTGCTTTGCGTCGGGTCGCGCACGCGCTCGACCTTGATGGCGTCGATCTGGCCGGCCTTGGTCTCGACTTTTTCCGAACCCAGCACGCGGAAGTCATAGGTGTCGACTTCGCCATCGTCGACCACCTGATAACTCATGCTTTTCTTGCCGGCCGCGACGTCGTGCTGCAAGGCCAGTTGATAGGTGGACTTGTCGACCATGCCCCGGTTGAGCGGCAGCTTGACCGCATCGCCACGGTCGGTGCCGGTGACCATCTTGGTGTTCCAGTCGAAGTCCAGGTCGGCCTTCTTGGCCTTGCCCAGGCCACCGCGTTCGAAGTGGTAGGACTGGGGCAGCAGGGTGTCCTTGTCCAGGGTCAGGGTGCTTTCTTCGGTCAGGCTGGCGATCATCATCGAAGCCTTGAAGCTCAGCTTCCAGGTGCCGTTGGCTTCCTTGGTCAGGCTGCGTTCGGCGGTGCCGCTCATGGGCAGCTGTTTCCAGTCGGCGGTGTAGCTGGCGGAGAACGGTTGAAGTTCCGAAGCCTGTGCCAGGGGCAGGGCAAGCAGAGCGCAAGCGAAGAGCAGGGCGCGACGCATAAAATCTCCTAGTGTCGAATCAAATGGCCGCTGGCGGCGAGCAACTGGCCGTCCAGTGAGGCCCCACGATCGTCGAGGGTAAGCCGTCCTTCGGCAAACCAACGCACGGCCATCGGGTAGATCTGGTGCTCCCGGGCGTGAACCCGTTGCGCCAGGCTTTGCGGCGTGTCGTGCAACTCTACCGGTATTACTGCCTGTACGACCAGTGGTCCGCCATCGAGTTCCTCGGTGACGAAGTGCACGGAGCAGCCGTGTTCCGTGTCTCCGGCCTCCAGGGCACGCTGGTGAGTGTGTAACCCTTTGTATTTGGGCAGCAGCGAGGGATGGATGTTGAACAAGCGGCCCTGGTAGTGCCGCACGAAGCCCGCGCTGAGGATGCGCATGAAGCCGGCCAGCACCACCAGTTGCGGATTGAAGGTGTCGATCTGTTCGATCAGCGCGGCGTCGAAGGCTTCGCGGCCTTCGAAGGCCTTGTGATCGAGGACGCAGGTGTCGATACCCGCGTCCCGGGCGCGTTGCAGGCCGTAGGCGTCGGCGCGGTTGGAAATCACCGCGCGGATACGGACCGGGCTGTCGCCGGTCCGCGTGCTGTCGATCAGGGCCTGCAGGTTACTGCCGGTGCCGGACAGCAGCACCACGACGTTACAGGTTGCAGGCATCCGTTCGTGCATCAGTGCGCCTTGAGGTTTTGCAGCTCGACCTGGGCAGCGCCTTCGGCGGCGGTGGCGATCTGGCCGATCACCCAAGGCTGTTCGCCGGCTTCACGCAGCACGTTCAGGGCGGTTTCGACGTGCTCCTGGGCCACGCAGATGACCATGCCCACGCCGCAGTTCAGCACGCGGTGCATCTCGGTTTCGTCGACGTTGCCTTTTTCCTGCAGCCAGTCGAACACCGCCGGGCGGGTCCAGCTCGCCACGTCGACCACGGCCTGGGCGCCTTTTGGCAGCACGCGCGGGATGTTGTCCAGCAGGCCGCCACCGGTGATGTGGGCCATGGCCTTGACGGCGCCCGTGTCCTTGATCAGCTTGAGCAGAGGCTTGGCGTAGATGCGGGTCGGGGCCATCAGCAGGTCGGTCAGCGGCTTGCCGTCGAGCTGGGTGTTCTCGATATCGGCACCCGAGACTTCGATGATCTTGCGGATCAGCGAGTAGCCATTGGAGTGCGGGCCGGAAGACGGCAGGGCGAGCAGGGCATCGCCGGCGGCGACTTTCGAGCCGTCGATGATCTCGGCTTTCTCGACCACGCCGACGCAGAAGCCGGCCAGGTCGTAGTCTTCGCCTTCGTACATGCCAGGCATTTCAGCGGTTTCGCCGCCCACCAGGGAGCAACCCGACAGTTCGCAGCCGGCACCGATGCCGGTCACGACCTGGGCGGCGGTGTCGACGTTCAGCTTGCCGGTGGCATAGTAATCGAGGAAGAACAGTGGCTCGGCGCCGCAGACCACCAGGTCGTTCACGCACATGGCGACCAGGTCGATGCCGATGCTGTCGTGCTTGTTCAGGTTCAAGGCCAGGCGCAGCTTGGTGCCGACGCCGTCAGTGCCCGACACCAGCACCGGTTGCTTGTAGCCGGCCGGGATCTCGCAGAGGGCGCCGAAACCGCCCAGGCCGCCCATGACTTCCGGGCGCGCAGTGCGCTTGGCGACGCTCTTGATGCGTTCGACCAATGCTTCACCGGCGTCGATGTCTACACCGGCGTCCTTGTAGCTCAGGGAGGGTTGCTTGCTCATGATCCAGGCCTTTAGGGGGGATTTCTGGGTAACGACCGACTGCCGGGGCCATTGAATAACCGTTGTACGAATTATTCCGGATGCCCGACGGTTGCCGGTCTGCGAAGGCGCGCGATTTTATCAGGCTTGTGGGGCAGCGGCCATCCTCGCGCCGACGGGCAGGGACATATCCACGGAAAAAAACCGATATTTCTTATTTTGGTACTGCGCGACGCGGCTGTATAAGGTGTAGCGGTAACCGGCTATGGTGATGACAGTGCGAAACTTCCATCGGGTGGGTGAATGTTTTGCCCGATGCCGTGGTCACAGCCATGCTCAATCTTCTCCACACGGCCTGTTCCAGCCGTTATGTCCGGGAATCTTCCATGCGTTTGTTCAAATTCTTGTCCGTGGGTTGCCTGTCGCTGATCAGCCTGGCGAGCCATGCCGAAACCGTCAATGGCCTCTATCAAGTGTTCGAACCGGTCAGCAACCAGACGCCGGAGGAGCGCAACCAGGCGACGCTGCGCGCCCTGGACACGCTGGTGCTGCGCCTGACTGGCGACGCCAAGGCCGCACAGAATCCCGGCCTGGCGGCGGTCCGCAAGGACCCGCAGCAAATCATTCTCCAGTACGGCTACGACGCAGGCCCTCCGGAAAGCCTGAAGGTCGACTTCGACCCGGCGAGCACCGACCGTGCGTTGCGCTCGGCGGGGTTGTCGCTGTGGAGCGCGAACCGGCCGTCGATCCTGGGCTGGTGGCTGAACGATTCGGTCGAGGGCTCCAGCCTGGTGGGTGATGGCCAGGCCAGCGCGGCGCCACTACGGCGTGCCGCGCAACATCGGGGCCTGGCGTTGCACCTGCCGCTGGCGGACCTGAGCGAGCAGATCGTCGCCACCGCGCCGAACCTGGAAGGCACCGACCCGGCGCCGTTGCAGGCAGCGTCGGAGCGTTACGCGGCGGATGCGTTGCTGGCAGTCCATGCCAAGGAAGAGGGCGGGCAGTGGCACGGCACCTGGCGCCTGTGGCTGGGCGACCAGCGCGAGCAAGGCACGGCCCAAGGGGCCGATCCGGCGGCGCTGGCCGACGCGGTCATGCTGGCGGTGAGCCAACGCCTGGCGCCGCGCTTCGTCGCCAAGCCGGGCCTGGCCAGCGAGCAACTGCTGGAAGTGCAGGGCATGAACCTTGAGCGCTACGCGGCGCTGTCGCGCCTGCTCGAACCGTTCGCTGGGCAGTTGCAGCGGGTCGACGCTGACCGGGTCCTCTATCGGGTCAACGGCAGTGCCGACCAGTTGAAGGCGCAATTGGCCCTGGCGAAACTGCAAGAGGTCCCGGCCGGTGAAGCCCCTGCACCCGCACCGCAGACGCAGACGCAGACGCCACCCGCCGTCGATGGCGCGGCCCCGGTGGCGGCGCCGGCGCCAACCGCCAATCTGCGTTTCCGCTGGTAGGTTTTCTTTCTTTATATAGCTAGGAGTGGTTCATGGGCGATACGCGGCGTTGGTTCTGGTTGGGTGGGATCGCCCTGCTGTTTGCATTCATCTATCTGCTACACCCGATCCTCACGCCGTTCCTGGTTGCGTTGCTGCTGGCCTATCTGTTCGATCCGGTGGTCGATCGCCTGGAAAAATTCGGCCTGTCGCGAACCTGGGGCGTGGTGGCGGTGTTCGCCCTGTTCACCTTGATTGTCAGCGCCTTGTTGTTGGTGCTGGTCCCGATGCTCGCCAAGCAGTTGGTGCGCCTGTATGAGTTGGCCCCGCAGATGCTGGACTGGTTGCAGCACACCGCGATGCCTTGGGTGCAGTCGAAGCTGGGGCTGGCGGACGGCTTCTGGAAGTTCGACAAGGTCAAGGCGGCGATCAGCGAGCACATGGGCCAGACCACCGACATCGTCGGCGTGGTGCTGAGCCAGGCCACGGCCTCGAGCCTGGCGCTGATCGGCTGGCTGGCGAACGTGGTGCTGATTCCGGTGGTGGCCTTCTACCTGTTGCGGGACTGGGACCTGATGATGGCGAAGATCCGCAGCCTGCTGCCTCGTCATCGCGAAGAACACATCATGGCCCTGACCGGCGAATGCCACGAGGTGCTGGGGGCGTTCGTGCGTGGGCAACTGCTGGTGATGGTCGCGCTGGGCTTCATCTATGCGGCCGGGTTGATGCTGGTAGGGTTGGAACTGGGCCTGTTGATCGGCATGATCGCCGGGTTGGCGGCCATCGTGCCGTACATGGGCTTCGTGATCGGTATCGGCGCGGCATTGATTGCCGGGTTGTTCCAGTTCGGCGGCGACCTGTACCCCATGGTGGGCATTGTGGCGGTGTTCATGGTGGGCCAAGCGCTGGAAGGCATGGTGCTGACACCGTTGCTGGTGGGCGACCGGATCGGCCTGCATCCGGTGGCAGTGATCTTCGCGATCCTGGCGGGCGGCGAGTTGTTCGGCTTCACCGGGATCCTGCTGGCGCTACCGGTGGCGGCGGTGATCATGGTGCTGGTGCGACACATGCACGACCTGTACAAGGATTCGGACATCTACAGCGGCACCGAAGACCCCGAGCTGTAGGAGCAACGTCAGGAAAACCGTCGATCCCTGGTGCTGTCGCTGCAAACCTTTGATTTTGCTCGTGGTCCGGCGCATTGTGCGGTCCGCGCCACGGGTATAAACTTTGCCAACTTTACACAGAGGCCACTCGCGGCTCCCCGCAGCCGTTCAGTCAGCATGAAACCGATTCAGCTGCCCCTAGGTGTGCGTCTGCGTGATGACGCCACCTTTATCAACTACTACCCAGGCGCCAATGCCGCTGCACTCGGCTATGTCGAGCGGCTTTGCGAAGCCGACGCTGGCTGGACCGAGAGTCTGATTTATCTGTGGGGCAAGGACGGAGTAGGGCGCACGCACCTGTTGCAGGCCGCTTGCCTGCGGTTCGAGCAGTTGGGCGAGCCGGCGGTGTACCTGCCGCTGGCCGAGTTGCTGGACCGCGGTGTGGAAATCCTCGACAACCTTGAGCAGTACGAACTGGTCTGTCTGGATGATCTCCAGGCCGTTGCCGGCAAGGCCGACTGGGAAGAAGCCCTGTTCCATCTGTTCAACCGCTTGCGCGACAGCGGTCGGCGCTTGCTGATCGCCGCCTCGACGTCGCCACGGGAGCTGCCGGTGAAGCTGGCGGATCTCAAGTCCCGGCTCACCCTGGCACTGATTTTCCAGATGCGCGCACTGTCCGATGAAGACAAGCTGCGTGCCTTGCAACTGCGAGCTTCCCGTCGTGGCCTGCACCTGACCGACGAAGTCGGGCATTTCATCCTCACCCGTGGCACCCGCAGCATGAGCGCGCTGTTCGAATTGCTCGAACGTCTCGACCAGGCTTCCCTCCAGGCTCAGCGCAAGCTGACTATTCCTTTTTTGAAAGAAACTTTGGGCTGGTAGAACCGTTGTCTGTAGTGGCCCTTGGCCGTGTCCGGACGCGACGAAACCCGCGGTCCTGCTGGGTTGCAGGCTACGTGACATTCAAAATGGGCTTAAGCTCTTAGATGTAAAAGCAAAACCGGGAAGTCACATTTTCATCGATTGAATTTGCAAATGAGGTTGATAGAGGGCATAGTCTCGCCATCTTTACTACTTCAGCCACGGTCGTGCCCATGCTAAATCGCTTCGCACCCCTCGTGCCTCTCGCACTCGTTACCCTGTTGTTCGGTTGCGCTGCCCACACTCCAGTGTCTCAGCAAGTACAACAACCACAGGTTCAGAACACCGTTACCGCCCAGTCTTCCTCCGTGTCCTTCCAGGAAGAGATGGCCAACGACAAAGAGCTGGCAGCGTTCGCCGGCAACAAGCCTTACCAGCTTCCGGTGCTGGCCGACAGCATCCTGGAACGCGGCATGTCGTTGATCGGCACCCGTTACCGCTTTGGCGGCACCTCCGAAGCCGGCTTCGATTGCAGCGGTTTCATCGGCTACCTGTTCCGCGAAGAGGCCGGCATGAGCCTGCCACGTTCGACGCGGGAAATGATCAACGTGAACGCCCCGCTGGTAGCGCGCAATCAACTGGAACCTGGTGACCTGCTGTTCTTCAGCACCAGCGGCCGTCGCGGGCGCGTCAGCCACGCCGGTATCTACCTGGGCGACAACCAGTTCATCCATTCCAGCAGCCGCCGCAGCGGCGGCGTGCGAATCGACAGCCTGGGCGACAGCTACTGGAGCAAGACCTTCATCGAAGCCAAGCGCGCCCTCGCCATGGCTCCGACTGTGGTCACCGCTCGCAAGTAAGCGCACAGTTTGTAAGGCAAACTTAAAGTCTTACTTGAAGTTTGCCTCATAGCCGCTAGAATCCATGATCATTGATTGATGGCAATCCGCCTGCGTACCTCGCAGGCGGATTTGTTTTCATGCCCACGGCAGAAAAGCCGCATCCAGATCAGGATTGTTCTGCATATGTCGACGTCGGCCCGCCTTGCTCTCATGTGTCTCGCCGCGCTGCTCAGCGCTTGCGCCAGCCGTACTCCGCCACCCGTGCCGGTACGGGCTCCGGTGGTCTTTGCCCCCTCACAAACCTTTTCCCCGGCCGCTGAAGACGTGCTCTTCCGGGCGTTGGGCCTGGTGGGCACGCCGTATCGCTGGGGCGGCAATACGCCGGATTCGGGGTTTGATTGCAGTGGCCTGATCGGCTACGTCTACCGCGACGCCGCCGGTATCTTGTTGCCGCGCTCCACGCGCGAAATGATCGGCATGCGCGCGCCGGACGTCGGCAAGGAGGCGTTGCAGTCCGGTGACCTGGTTTTCTTCGCCACCAATGGCGGCTCACAGGTCAGCCATGCGGGGATCTATGTGGGGGAGGGGCGTTTCGTGCATGCGCCGGCCACAGGCGGGACGGTCAAGCTCGACAGCCTGTCCAAGGCCTATTGGCAGAAAGCCTACCTGGGTGCCAAGCGGGTATTGCAGCCGGAGCATCTGGCGCGTAATCCCTGAGTGGTTGCGCTGACCTTTGTGGCGAGGGGATTTATCCCCGTTGGGCTGCGAAGCAGCCCTAAAAATAGCTGCCTAACCGCGAGAACCCGACACAACGGGGTTTCCGGCTTTAGGACTGCTGCGCAGCCCAACGGGGATAAATCCCCTCGCCACAAAGGTGAGCGGCGTTACTTACCCGACACCCGCCAGATCTTGTTCCCCACGTCGTCAGCCACCAACAGCCCGCCCTGTTTATCGATTACCACGCCTACCGGCCGGCCCTGGGCTTTTTCGTCGGCATTGAGGAACCCGGTCAGCACATCCACCGGTTGTCCTACCGGCTTGCCGCCGCTGAACGGTACGAAAATCACTTTATAGCCACTGTGAGGCTTGCGGTTCCAGGAACCGTGCTGGCCGATGAAGGCACCTTCGGTGAAGGGCGCGGGCAAGCGGCTGCCTTCGGCGAAGGTCAGGCCCAGTGACGCCGTGTGGGGGCCGACGGCGTAGTCCGGGGCGATGGCCTTGGCCACCAGCGCCGGGTTCTGCGGTTCGACGCGCACATCGACGTTCTGCCCGTAGTAGCTGTAGGGCCAGCCATAGAAGGCGCCGTCCTTGACCGAGGTGATGTAGTCCGGCACCAGGTCGCTGCCGATCTCATCCCGCTCGTTCACCGCCGTCCACAGCGCGCCGCTGCTCGGCTCCCAGGCCAGGCCGTTGGGGTTGCGCAGGCCCGAAGCGAAGATGCGGTGGCTGCCGCTGGCCCGATCGACTTCCCAGATCGCCGCCCGGCCTTCTTCGGCCTCCATGCCGTTCTCCGCCACGTTGCTGTTCGAGCCGGTGGTGACGTACAGCTTGCTGCCGTCGCGACTGGCGATGACGTTTTTGGTCCAGTGATGGTTGAGGGTGCCGCCGGGCAGGTCGACGACCTTGGTCGGCTGAGCGGTGATTTGCGTGTCGCCTTCCTTGTAGGGGAAGCGAATCAGCCGGTCCGTGTCGGCCACGTACAGGTCGTTGCCCACCAGGGTCATGCCGAACGGCGAGTTGAGGTTCTCCAGGAAGACGGTGCGGGTCTCGGCGACGCCATCGTGATTGGCGTCGCGCAGCAGCGTGATGCGGTTGGGGCTGGGCACCCCGGCACCGGCGCGGCCCATGACCTTCTTCATCACCCAGCCACGGATGCCCTTGGCGTCATCCGGTTTGGGCGGGGCGTTGGTCTCGGCCACCAGCACATCGCCATTGGGCAGGACGTAGAGCCAGCGCGGATGGTCCAGCCCTTCGGCGAACGCGCCCACTTGCAGGCCCGGTGCCGCGGTCGGCTTGGCGCCCTGTGGCCAGCCGATGGCTTCGGCAATGTTGACGGTGGGAATCAGAGTCTTGTTCGGCTCGGGCAGTTTCGGCGCCGGGCCGGTGCCGTCGGACACCTGCAAGGTAGAAGACTCGCCACAGGCGGCGAGCCCGACGGCAAGGGCGAGGATCAGTAAATGGGGTGGCTTGAGCATGCTGGCTTCCCTATGAATGCATGTGGTTATTCATAGAGAAGCGTAGATGCCCGTATGGTTCAACCCATCAGCCGTGGGCCTGCTTGAACAGCACGGCAATGCCCGGATGGTAATGGCCGCTCTCGTTGCGCAACTTGCGATAGGCGTAGGGGAAGTACCAGGCCACGGCGCAGGTGTTTTCCTTCTGCAGGTCGTCGAGCATGTCCTGCAATTCTTCCGGCGTGGCGCTCTGCTGGGCTTTTTGCGGCGCCACGAACAGGCAGCCGAGCTTCAAGTCGCTGGCATAGCTGATGCGCTTGGCATCGCTGGTGATTTCGGCCAGAGGCTGGGTCAGGTTCAGGTGGCTGACCTTGGGCCAGCGCTGGGTGGCCTGGATGAAGGCGCGCTCCTCGCTGCTGGCAATGAACAGATCGGCGCTGGCGTTGCGTTCGCCTTCTTCGTTCTGCTTGCGGGTGGGAGTGTCTTGCAGCGTGACCATCTCGGCCATCCAAGCCGCGGCCGACAGCAATCCGAGGTTGGCCTTTTCATCGTGCCAGTAGGGCGTGTCGTTATCGCCGCGCAGGGCGTTGTAGCGGTCGATGCAGTCAAACCAGCGCTCCAGCATCGGGCGCAGGAATTCCAGCTTCGGATTGCTGATGATCATGCCTTGCATACATTTTGCCCTCTTATTCTTGTGATATCGGGGTAATGTCTATTTGATATCACTTGCTGCAGCCTGACACAAGATTGGCGTCACTTTATTGATCCGGGCCAATGACCGGTGAACCAGCTTTAATTGACGCTCCACCCCCAACCCTCTAACCTTCGCCGCTTGTTTCAGGTGCTTTGTGGCCATGGCCGACAGAGTGAAACAGGGAAGCCGGTGAGTGCACACGAACCCGGCGCTGCCCCCGCAACGGTAAATGAGTCAAGGTTGCCCACAAGCCACTGTGTCCTAGGATGTGTACGAAATAGTTACATAGCCTAGCCATGGGAAGGCGCGCAGCCCGGCACACGCCACTCATGAGCCCGGAGACCGGCCTGATTCATCCAACGGCGTCACGGTGGGCGATGCCAGGCTTTGTTGCCGTCCTTTTTCGTGCCTGCCCGCCGTTATTCCATCCCAACGGAGGCTTCCCCCATGTCCGGTTCCCCCCCCACCGACGCGCCCGATCGCGACGAGCGCCACCTGGCGCGCATGCTGCGCAAGAAGGCGGTGATCGACGAACGCATCGCCAACTCGCCGAATGAATGTGGCCTGCTGCTGGTGCTGACCGGCAACGGCAAGGGCAAGAGCAGCTCGGCGTTCGGCATGCTGGCCCGGGCCATGGGCCACGGCATGCAATGCGGCGTGGTGCAGTTCATCAAGGGGCGCAACAGCACCGGCGAGGAACTGTTTTTCCGCCGTTTCCCCGAGCAGGTGCGCTTTCACGTCATGGGCGAAGGCTTCACCTGGGAAACCCAGGACCGCCAGCGCGACATCGCCGCCGCCGAAGCGGCCTGGGCCGTCTCGCGGCAATTGCTCAGCGATCCGGCCATCGGCCTGGTGGTGCTCGACGAGTTGAACATCGCCCTCAAGCACGGTTACCTCGACCTCGATCAGGTTCTCAGTGATTTGCAGGCGCGTCCGCCGATGCAGCATGTCGTAGTGACCGGACGCGGCGCCAAGCCTGAGATGATCGAGCTGGCCGATACCGTGACCGAGATGGGCATGATCAAGCATGCGTTCCAGGCCGGGATCAAGGCGCAGAAGGGCGTCGAACTGTGAGTGATGTCGCCCTGAACCGCCATTGTCCGGCGGTGCTGATCGCGGCCCCCGCTTCGGGCCAAGGCAAGACCACCGTCACCGCCGCCCTGGCGCGCCTGCATCGCAATCGAGGGCGCAAGGTGCGCGTCTTCAAGTGCGGCCCGGACTTCCTCGACCCGATGATCCTCGAGCGTGCCAGCGGCGCGCCGGTCTACCAGTTGGATATGTGGATGGTCGGCGAGCAGGAAAGCCGGCGACTGCTATGGGAAGCCGCCGCCGAGGCGGACCTGATCCTGATCGAAGGGGTGATGGGTTTGTTCGACGGCACCCCGTCCAGTGCCGACCTGGCGCGGCATTTCGGCGTGCCGGTACTGGCGGTCATCGACGGCACGGCCATGGCCCAGACGTTCGGCGCCCTGGCCCTGGGCTTGGCGCGCTACCAGCCGGACCTGCCATTCGCCGGAGTGCTGGCCAACCGTGTCGGCACCTTGCGCCACGCGCAGTTGCTCGAAGGCAGCTTGACCGAAGGCCTGCGTTGGTACGGGGCGCTCTCGCGGGAAACCGGCATCGAGTTACCCAGCCGCCACCTCGGTCTGGTCCAGGCCAGCGAATTGAATGACCTCGACCTGCGCCTCGATGCCGCCGCCGATGCCCTGGCCGGCAGTTGCGAGGTCGCGTTGCCGCCCGCCGTCGAGTTCGCCGCGCCTGAAGTCATCAACCCCGAGCCCTGGCTCGACGGCGTGCGCATCGCTGTGGCCCGCGACGAAGCGTTTGCGTTCACCTACGGCGCGAGCCTGGACCTGTTGCGGGCCATGGGCGCGAAACTGCACTTCTTTTCGCCGATTCATGACACCGAGCTGCCTGAGGCTGACAGCCTTTACTTGCCCGGCGGTTACCCCGAGCTGCACCACGTTGCGTTGGCTGAAAATGCCGCGATGCTGGCGGCGATCCGGGCTCATCATGCAGCCGGCAAGCCATTGCTCGCGGAGTGTGGCGGCATGCTGTATCTGCTGGATTCCTTGACCGACGTCGACGGCACCCGCGCTGAACTGCTGGGCTTGCTGGCCGGCGAAGCGCAGATGCAAAAACGCCTGGCGGCCCTGGCGCTGCAATCGGTGGAACTGCCGGAAGGCACCTTGCGCGGGCACACTTATCATCATTCGTTGACCAGCACGGAGCTTGCGCCGATTGCCCGGGGGCACAGTCCCAATGGCGGGCGTGGCGCGGAAGCGGTTTTCCGGCAAGGGCGGATGACGGCTTCCTATGTGCATTTTTATTTTCCGTCCAATCCGCGGGCGATTGCCGCGTTGTTTGCGCCTGATCTTGAGGCCGCCTTCGCGAGCGAGCCCGCTCCCACATTTGAACACCTGACCCCTGTGGGAGCGGGCTTGCTCGCGAAGAGCTCATGACCGACACCGCTTTCTCCCAGGCCGAACGCGACGCTGTCTACCGCGCCATCGCCGAGCGCCGCGACATGCGCCATTTCAGCGGCGGCACGGTCGAGCCGGCCTTGTTGCGCCGCTTGCTGGAGGCTGCGCACCAGGCGCCCAGCGTCGGCCTGATGCAACCCTGGCGCTTCATCCGCATCAGCGACCGCGCCTTGCGCCGCGACATCCATCGGCTGGTGGAGCAGGAGCGTGTGCGCACCGCCGAGGCCCTGGGCGAGCGCAGCGATGCATTCATGAAACTCAAGGTCGAAGGCATCAACGATTGCGCCGAAGTGTTGGTGGCAGCGTTGATGGACGACCGTGAGCGGCACATCTTCGGTCGCCGGACCTTGCCGGAAATGGACCTGGCCTCGCTGTCCTGCGCGATCCAGAACCTGTGGTTGGCCTCCCGCGCCGAAGGGCTGGGGATGGGCTGGGTGTCGCTGTTTGAGCCCCAGGCCCTGGCCGATCTGCTGGGCTTGCCCGCCGGCGCCAAGCCGCTGGCGATCCTCTGCCTGGGCCCGGTCGAGGGGTTTTATCCGGCGCCGATGCTCGCCCTCGAAGGCTGGGCGCAGCCGCGTCCGCTGAATGAACTGCTGTATGAAAACCGTTGGGGAGTGAGCCCATGAGCGTGGCGTTGCTCAGTGCCGCCGCGGTGGCCCTGGATGCGCTGCTGGGCGAGCCCCGGCGCGGCCATCCACTGGTGGCGTTCGGCGGTTTCGCCGAGCGTATCGAACGGCGTTTCAATGCTGGAGGGCGGGGCTGGCGCAGCCATGGGGTGACGGCCTGGATCATCGCCGTGGTGCCGCTGACATTGCTCGCCACGGCACTGTCCTGGGCACCGATGGTGGGGTGGCTGGTGGAGATCCTGGCGTTGTACTGCGCCCTTGGCCTGCGCAGCCTCGGTGAGCACGTCGAACCGGTGGCCCAGGCGTTGCGCAGCGGCGATCTCGAAAAGGCGCGCCAGCGCGTCGGCTACCTGGTCAGCCGCGAAACCCGCGAGCTGGACGAAACCGCCGTGGCCCGCGCCGCCACCGAATCGGTCCTGGAAAACGGCAGCGACGCGGTGTTCGCCGCGCTGTTCTGGTTCGCCGTGGCCGGCGCGCCTGGCGTGGTGTTGTACCGGTTGAGCAATACCCTCGACGCCATGTGGGGCTACCGCAACGAACGCTTCGAGCGCTTCGGTTGGGCGGCGGCAAAAATCGATGACTTGCTCAACTACATTCCGGCGCGCCTGGTGGCGCTGACCTACGCGCTGCTCGGCAAGACCCGCCTGGCCCTCACGTGCTGGCGCCGCCAGGGCCCGACCTGGGACAGCCCGAATGCCGGGCCGGTGATGGCCGCCGGTGCCGGTGCCCTGGGGGTCGAGCTGGGCGGGGCGGCGGTGTATCACGGCGAACTGCACCAGCGCCCGCCGCTGGGCGAGGGCGTGCCGGCGAGTGCCGACTCCATCGATCGCGGCTGGCAATTGGTCCAGCGGGGGGTATGGTTGTGGTTGCTGATTCTTTGCCTGGGAGCTGAGTTCTATGCTTGAGCACGGTGGGCGCCTGCGCAACGCGGCCCTGCACTATGGCATCGCCGAGGCTGACTGGCTCGACTTGTCCAGTGGCCTTGCGCCGTGGCCATTCGACATTCCGCCGATACCGCCGCGCGCCTGGGCTCGTTTGCCGGAGACCGACGACGGCCTGGAGCAGGCAGCCTGCGACTACTATGGCGCGGCGCAGGTTCTGCCGGTGGCCGGTTCGCAGATGGCGATCCAACTGCTGCCGCGCTTGCGCCGGGCCGGCAAGGTCGGCGTGTTGTCGCCGTGCTATGCCGAGCACGCCGAAGCCTGGCGTCGCAGCGGCTACATCGTGCGCGAAGTGCTCGAAGCCGAAGTGGATTTTTTCCTCGACAGCCTCGACGTGTTGGTGGTGGTCAACCCGAACAACCCCACCGGCGTGAGCCTGGACCCCGAGCGCCTGCTGGACTGGCACGCCCGGCTGGCCCAGCGCGGTGGCTGGCTGGTGGTGGACGAAGCCTTCATGGACGTCACCCCGCAACACAGCCTGGCCAGGCACAGCCATCAGGTCGGGCTGATCGTGCTGCGTTCCTTCGGCAAGTTTTTTGGCCTGGCCGGGGTGCGCCTGGGGTTTGTCCTGGCCGAGCGGCATTTGCTCAGGCTGCTCGCTGAACAAGTCGGGCCGTGGGCCGTCAGCGGGCCGACCCGGGTGCTGGGCCAGACGTGCCTGCTGGACACCGCCGCCCAACTGCGCCAGCGCCAACGCTGCGAGCACACCAGCCAGCGCCTGGCCTCCACGCTGGAGCGGCATGGCTTCAAGCCCCAGGGCGGTTGCGGATTGTTCCAATGGCTGGTGACCGAACACGCCCAACCGCTTCACGGGTTCATGGCCCGGCGCGGCATTCTCCTGCGCGTGTTCGTGAACACCAGCAGCCTTCGCTTCGGGCTCCCGGCCGATGACCGCGAATTCCTGCGCCTCGAACAGGCTTTAGAGGCCTACGCCAAGGACACTCCATGACCACCCTGATGGTGCAAGGCACCACCTCCGATGCCGGCAAAAGTACCCTGGTCACGGCGCTGTGCCGCTGGGTTCGGCGCCAAGGCATCAGCGTGGTGCCGTTCAAGCCGCAGAACATGGCCCTCAACAGCGCGGTGACGGCCGACGGCGGCGAGATCGGCCGCGCCCAGGCGGTGCAGGCCCAGGCTGCCGGCCTTGAGCCGCACACCGACATGAACCCGGTGCTGCTCAAGCCCAACAGCGACACCGGCGCCCAGGTGATCATCCATGGCCGCGCCGTCACCAGCATGAACGCCGTGGCCTACCACGATTACAAGGCCATCGCGATGCAGGCGGTGCTGGCCTCCCACGCGCGCTTGAGCGCGGCCTACCCCGTCGTGATGGTGGAAGGCGCGGGCTCTCCGGCGGAAATCAACCTGCGCGCCGGCGACATCGCCAACATGGGCTTTGCCGAGGCGGTGGACTGCCCCGTGCTGCTGATCGCCGATATCAATCGTGGCGGGGTGTTCGCCCATCTGGTGGGCACCCTGGAGTTGCTGTCGCCCAGCGAACAGGCGCGGGTCAAGGGCTTCGTCATCAACCGCTTTCGCGGCGACATCGCCTTGTTGCAACCGGGGCTGGACTGGCTCGAAGCGCGTACCGGTAAACCGGTGGTGGGCGTGTTGCCCTACGTGATGGACCTGCACCTGGAAGCCGAGGACGGCCTCGACCAGCGCCAGGCCGACAAGGCCGAACAGGTGCTCAAAGTGGTGGTGCCGGTGCTGCCGCGCATCAGCAATCACACCGACTTCGATCCGCTGCGCCTGCACCCGCAGGTCGACCTGCAATTCATTGGCCCCGGCCAGGCGATCCCGCCGGCCGACCTGATCATCCTGCCGGGCTCCAAAAGCGTGCGCAGCGACTTGGCCTACCTGCGCGCCAACGGCTGGGAAGCCGCGTTGCAGCGGCATCTGCGTTACGGCGGCAAGCTGTTGGGCATTTGCGGCGGCTTGCAGATGCTCGGCGAGCAGGTCCACGACCCGTTGGGCCTGGAAGGTGCGGCGGGCTCCAGTGCCGGCCTGGGTTTGCTGGACGTTGAAACGACGCTGGAATGCGAGAAGCAACTGCGCAATGTGCGAGGACGGCTGACTCTGGAAGACGCCGAGGTCCGCGGCTATGAGATCCACGCGGGCGTGACCACAGGCCCAGCCTTGGAACACCCAGCGGTGCAACTGGATGATGGCCGTTGCGATGGCGCCCAGAGCCTCGACGGGCAGATTTTCGGCACCTACCTGCATGGATTGTTCGAATCGCCTGCGGCCAGCAGCGCCTTGTTGCGTTGGGCCGGTTTGGCGGAGGTGCAGACGGTGGATTACCACAGGTTGCGCGAGCGGGACATCGAGCGGTTGGCGGACCTGGTGGAGCAGCATCTGGATATTGGGGTGTTGCGTGAACTCTGTGGGATTTAGGGTGATTGTGAGGCCCTCATCGCGAGCAAGCTCGCTCCCACAATGGGACGGTGTTCACAATCTCCTGTGGGAGCGAGCTTGCTCGCGATGAGGCCAGCCGCCACGGCGCCAATTTTTGAAGGTAATGCACCATGCTCCAACTCATCCTGGGCGGCGCCCGCTCCGGTAAAAGCCGCCTGGCAGAAAAACTCGCCGCCGACAGCCAATTGCCCGTGACCTACATCGCCACCAGCCAACCCCTGGACGGCGAGATGAACGCTCGCGTCGCCCAGCACCGTGCCCGGCGCCCGGCCGAATGGGCGCTGGTGGAGGAACCGCTGGCCCTGGCCCGAGTGCTGCGAGAACACGCCGCGCCTGGTCGCTGCCTGCTGGTGGACTGCCTGACCCTGTGGCTGACCAACCTGCTGATGCTCGACGACCCGCAGACCCTGAATGCCGAGCGCGAAGCCTTGCTCGATGGCGTGGCCGCGCTGCCCGGTGAAATCATTTTTGTCAGCAACGAAACCGGCATGGGTGTCGTGCCGCTGGGCGAGCTGACTCGCCGTTATGTCGATGAAGCCGGTTGGCTGCATCAAGCCCTGGCCGAACGTTGTCAGCGCGTCGTGCTGACCGTCGCCGGCCTGCCCCTGACTCTCAAAGGTAGTGCGTTATGAATCACCGCTGGTGGCTGGACCCGTGCAAGCCCCTCGACACTCTGGCCCTGGAACAGGCCGCGGCCCGTCAGCAACAATTGACCAAGCCGGCCGGCTCCCTTGGGCAACTGGAAACGGTCGCGGTGCAGCTGGCGGGGCTGCAAGGGCGGGTCAAGCCGACGCTGGAGGCCGTGTCGATCGCGATCTTCGCCGGTGACCATGGCGTGGTGGCCGAAGGTGTGTCGGCGTTTCCCCAGGAAGTCACCGGGCAGATGCTGCTCAACTTCGTCAGCGGCGGGGCGGCGATCAGCGTCCTGGCGCGGCAGTTGGGAGCCACGCTGGAGGTGGTGGACCTGGGCACGGTGACGCCGGCGCTGGACCTGCCCGGTGTGCTCCATCTGCGCGTCGGGCCTGGCACGGCGAACTTCGCCCTGGGCCCGGCCATGACCGTGGCCCAGGGTGAGCAGGCATTGCAGGCCGGACGCGACAGTGTGTTGCGGGCTGTCGCCGCCGGCAGCCAGTTGTTCATCGGCGGCGAGATGGGCATCGGCAACACCACGGCCGCCAGCGCCTTGGCCTGCGCCTTGCTCGATTGCCCGGTGGCGCATCTGGTCGGGCCCGGCACCGGATTGGACGCAGCCGGTGTCAATCGCAAGGCCCAGGTGATCGAACGTGCCCTGGCGTTGCACGCGGCCCAGCGCCACGACCCGTTGCAGACGTTGTTCAACCTCGGCGGGTTTGAAATCGCCGCGTTGGTCGGGGCTTACCTGGCCTGCGCCCAGCAGGGTGTCGCGGCGCTGGTGGACGGCTTCATTTGCAGCGTCGCCGCGTTGCTGGCGGTGCGCCTGAACCCCGAATGTCGGTCATGGCTGCTGTTCAGCCATCGCGGCGCCGAGCCCGGCCATCGCCATGTGCTGGAAACCCTCGGCGCCGAACCGCTGCTCGACCTCGGCCTGCGCCTGGGCGAGGGCAGTGGCGCGGCGCTGGCGGTGCCGTTGTTGCGCCTGGCCTGTGACCTGCACGGGCAGATGGCGACGTTTGCCGAAGCGGCCGTGGCGGACCGCCCGGCATGATCTTGCACCTGGACCTGCTGCGCCATGGCGAAACCGAGTTGGGTGGCGGCTTGCGCGGCAGCCTCGACGATGCCCTGACCGCCAAGGGCTGGGCGCAGATGCACGCGGCGGTCGAAACGGGCGGCCCGTGGGATCGGCTGGTGAGTTCGCCACTGCAACGTTGCGCCCGTTTCGCCGAGCAGCTCGGTGCCCGCCTCGGCGTGCCGGTGCAGGTGGACAAAGACCTGCAGGAACTGCATTTTGGCGCCTGGGAAGGGCGCAGCGCGGCGGCGTTGATGGACACCGATGCCGACGCCCTGGGCCGATTCTGGGCCGACCCCTATGGCTTCACGCCCCCCGACGGTGAGCCGGTGCTGGCGTTTTCCAGTCGTGTCCTGGCGGCCATCGAACGCTTGCACTGCGCCTATGCCGGACAGCGGGTCCTGCTGGTCAGCCACGGTGGCGTGATGCGCTTGCTGCTGGCCCAGGCCCGGGGCCTGCCGCGCGAACAACTGCTCAATGTCGAGGTCGGCCACGGCGCGTTGTTCGCCCTGCGGGTGACGTCCGGCCCGACCTTGACGGAAGAGGCCTGAGCCGATGCTGCCGTTCTGGATCGCCCTGCAATTTCTCAGCAGTCTGCCAGTGCGCTTGCCGGGCATGCCCGAGCCCGAACAACTGGGCCGCTCATTGCTGTTCTATCCGTTGGTAGGGTTGTTGTTCGGCGGCCTGCTCTGGTTGCTCGATGCGCTGCTGGGCGGGTCGCCGCCACTGCTTCATGCCGCATTGCTGTTGAGCGCCTGGGTCCTGCTCAGCGGCGGCCTGCACCTCGACGGCCTGGCCGACAGCGCCGATGCCTGGCTCGGCGGCTTCGGCGACCGTGAACGCACCTTGCTCATCATGAAAGACCCACGCAGCGGACCTATCGCCGTCATCACGCTGGTGCTGGTACTGCTGCTCAAATTCACCGCGCTGCTGGCGCTGATCGAGCAAGGCCAGTCCCTGGCGCTGCTCATCGTCCCGGTATTGGGGCGCGGCGCGTTGCTCGCTTTGTTTCTGACCACGCCTTACGTGCGCGCCGGTGGGTTGGGGCAGGCATTGGCCGATCATCTCCCACGGCGCGCCGGTTGGCAGGTGTTGCTAGGCGCTGCGCTGGGCTGCGTGTGGCTGGCGGGATGGTTGGGTGTACTGGCCCTGCTGGTGGCCGCGGCAGCGTTCATCGGCGTGCGCCGGATGATGGTCAACCGGCTGGGGGGCTGCACCGGGGATACGGCGGGGGCGTTGTTGGAGTTGCTGGAGGTGGCGGTGTTAGTGGGGGTGGTGTTGGGTTGAACCGGGCTGGGTGACCTGTCAACTCTGACAGTATCGTGCTTCGAAAAATCGGCGCTTAATTTTGCTCAGGCTTCTAGAGCCGGGCGGAGCGACAGGGCTGGTGTTTCCTTTGGGCCGTGAGTCGAACCGCCGAACGCGTTTTGACAGGCCATGAAATCCCTTCATGGCTAAACCCAAACGGTTTTGGAGCGGCGAGCATGGCAGGTTCAAGCACACGTCCAACGGCGGAACAGGTACGGGCCAACTATCGCAAACAACTCTTCAAAGGAGGCGAGACGCTGGAGTTCAGAGCGCCCATCGTGGTGGATGCCATCCCCGGCGACGCCGACGGTTTGATACCCATCAGCAAAATCGACGCGCCCTTGCAGATCAAGATTCCTGAATGGCCAAATCGTCCGGATCCGGGACTTCCGTTCTTCAATAAGCTGTACTTGGATTGGAAACCTGCCAGTTCGTCGGAGTTTTTGGAGTTTCACAGTGAAGATGTTCCCGACAGCGGTGCGCTGCCCTCTGATCAATTTCCTCTGGACCGGCAAATTCCGCTGACGATCTTTGAAAGCTATGAAGGGACGTTTCAGCTCAGGTACCGAGTGAAGGAGTGGAACTCGTCCACAGAAACGCTATCTTTCACGGCGCCGATTACGATCGATAGGACGGGGCCCATCAGGCCCGACGTACCGGAGCGCATCATCATCCTGCCCCAACAGCCGATCACGACGGCCATCCTGGATCAGGATGGTGGCGTCAGATGCGAGATTCCTGATTTCACTGAAGACAAGAAAGAGTTTGTCACTGTTGCCGTAGCCTGGCTGGATAAGCCACCGACTTCGGACATGGATCCTGCGGACTTGGCGTATCTGGGATTGCTCCCTCCGACTCGGCAGATACTGGTGCCTAAAGATATCGTGACGCGCCTGGGCTCGAAACTTCACTATGTCGTGTATTTCCTGTTCGACAAGGCGGGTAACCGCAGCGATATGCCGTTCCCGGTTGAAGTCGTGGTCGCCTTGGGCAATCTACCGACCAATTTACGTGCTCCCAGCGTCCCGTTGGCTGCCGACAACCTCATTGATTGGGTCGATGCGGGTTTTCCAACCAAGGTGGAGATTGGCGAATACACGAACTGGGACGCCTACGACGGAATTGTCATCCGATGGGGAACCACCAAGCTTGCTGAGACGCCGGTTGGCTCGCACCTTCCGTTCCCGCTGCAAATCACCGTGCCCTGGACGCATATAAGGGATGAATATGACTTTAACGGCACTAATGTGCAGGTGACGGAAGTGGATTATGAGGTGCTGCGAGGTCCGTACCCGACTGCGTCTCCGGGCAAAATCGACGTCAACGTGGACTTGGCAATCCCTGGCCCGGGAACCGGGGATCCGGGGCCCATTAACCCAGCGTTGGAGTTGATCAGGTTCAAGAGCCACTCGAACAGCGATACCGAGTTGATCGAGGCTGATATTGGTGAACCCGCCTCGGCTTTCATAACGCTATACGATGATCCGCAGGTGGGCGACACGTTGACGCTTTACTGGAACGGCGTGGCGGTGTCCTCCCCTTATATCGTCGATGGCAGTGAAACGCCTAACCAGGAAGTTGAAAGAATCATTCCCTGGAGCGTCATACAACAGACGCCCGTGATGTCCCAATTGCCGATGTACTACACCCTGACTCGGACGGGTTTCACGAACAAACCGGAGTCGCGTCGTACCTTCGTCGATGTCAATGTCGAAGTTATTGATCTCGAAGAGCCTACCTTCCCGGATCAAGACGTTCCTTATCCGTTGAATTGCGAGGCGCTGGTTGAGCAAAACGGCGTATGGGGGATCCGGGTTCTTATTCCACCCTCCGTCCATGTGAAGAAGGATGTAGAGGTCAAGGCCGAATGGAAAACCTACGATAAGAGCGGCAGTGTAGAGTTGCCGAACACCGATCTTAAAGAAGACATCACCGTGACGGAGGACCAGGAAAGAGACGGCATTCATTGGTTCATTGAGTATGACAAGTATCTGAAACCGACCTATGACACCGGCGATCAGTACGGCTATGGAAAAGTGAAGTACACGATCAACATCCGCGGTCAGGACGTCAGTTCTGATCTGGTGACCGTGATGATCGCCGTATTCGAAAACGGGGGGCACTGTGTGATTCCCAGGCTGTGACGTGTTGCCTCGTTCGGTAGCAGGAGGGCGGTTGTCCTCCTGTTGCTGATGACAGGGTAATTCTTCCTGGTTGAATTCGGATTATTCCTACATACCCTGAGGAGCTGTCTCTCTATTATTCGCCGCCTTTGCAAGTTCAAGCACAGATCGTCGGGCACGGCGAACCTACTCTTTGACAGTTTACTTTTGCGGTGTCTGATGAAAGCTAAGAACTCCTTCGTATTGAGCCCATTATCGATATCTTTGAAGTGGGTAGCCCTCCTGCCATTGTTGATGGGCAGCACGCCTTTGCTGGCGCGGATCATCGACAACGACACGTTGGCGATCGACGGCAGCGTCGCCACCGATAACTACCTGCTCAGAAACAATGCCAGCCTGACGGCCAACGGTGCGACGACGAATCAGATTCGGGCTGAGCGCGGATCGTCCCTGACGCTCAACGGCTCGGTCGTGACCTCGGGTACCAGCAGCATCGGCATCGACTTGCTCGACAGCAACGCAACCATCCAAGGCAGCAACATCACCGGCACTGGCACCGGGCTGTCGTTGGGCAACGCGACGGGCAGTCTGCAAGGGTCCGCAGCCACCGTCACGGGCAGCACTATTTCCGGCGGTAATGTGGGGGCATTGGTCGGTGGGTTGAGTCAGTTGGACCTGAACCAAACCGTGCTGACGGGCACCAACGCGAACAGTTTTGGGCTGCAACTGGCCAATGGCCGGGTATCGGCCACCGCCAGTACGATTCGTGGTGGGCTCAATGGCATTGTGATGACCACGGACCAGAACGTATCGACCCCCGGGCGGCTGGTGCTCGATGGCACGACGGTCCAGGGCCAGACCGGTTCAGCGATCGTTGTCAATGATTTTGGCCTGCCGGCCACGACGGCCGACATTCATGTCGGCAACGGTTCGACCCTGATCGGTGGCAACGGCAGAATCCTGGAAGTCAAAGGCTCCTCGACCGCCAACATGACCGTCGACAACAGTCAGTTGGTCGGTGATGTCGTCGCTGACGGCGGGGCCACGGCCAATGTCACTCTGCAAAACCAGGCAACCCTGACCGGCCGGCTGGAGAATGTCGCTAACCTGGCAATCAATAGCCAGGCCCAATGGAACATGGTTGATAACGGCGCCGTGGGCAATCTGTCCATGGATGGCGGGTCGATCAAGTTCGGCAGCCCGACCGAGTTCTATAAACTGTCGGTCGGTGATCTGTCGGGCAACGGCACGTTCATCATGGATGCCAACTTCGCCACCGGCCAGGTCGATACGCTTGAGGTCACCGGTACGGCCACCGGCAACCACACGGTGCTAATGGGCAGCAGTGGCGCCGACCCGACCGGAGCGGGCGCCATACCGGTTATCCATATTGCCGCCGGTGATGCCCAGTTCTCCATGCTGAACGGGCCGGTGGATCTGGGCGCCTATTCCTACGACCTGATCAAACAGGGCGACAATGACTGGTACCTGGACATTGCCTCGCGGATCATCAGCCCTGGCACTCGGTCGGTGCTGGCGCTGTTCAACACCGCGCCGACGGTCTGGTATGGCGAGCTCAGCACGTTGCGCAGTCGCATGGGTGAAGTACGCAGGGATGCCAACAAGGCGGGTGGCTGGGTGCGTGCCTATGGCAACAAGTTCGATGTCAGCGCCAGCTCCGGCGTGGGCTATCAGCAGACCCAACAGGGGCTGTCGTTCGGTGCAGATGCGCCGTTGCCGATGGGGGACGGACAGTGGCTGGTCGGCTTGTTGGGCGGCTACAGCAAATCCGACCTGGATTTGAGCCGTGGCACCAGCGGTACGGTCGATAGTTATTACCTGGGCGCCTACACCACCTGGCTGGATGACGAAAGCGGCTACTACTTTGACGGCGTGATCAAGTTCAACCGCTTCCAGAATGAATCCAAGGTGCAGCTGAGCGACGGCAAGAAAACCAAGGGCAACTATGACAACCATGGCGTCGGTGGGTCCCTGGAGTTCGGCCGGCACATTGCCCTGGCCGACGATTATTTCGTCGAACCTTATACCCAACTCTCGGGCGTGATTATCCAGGGCAAGGATTATGACCTGGATAACGGTCTGTCCGCTGAAGGTGACCGCGCTCATTCGCTGCTCGGCAAATTGGGGGCAACAGCCGGACGCAATTTCAATCTGGGCGAAGGCAAGGTGGTGCAGCCGTATGTGCGTGTCGCCTATGCCCATGAGTTCGCCAACAACAACGAAGTCAGGGTCAACGATAACAAGTTCAACAACGACTTGTCGGGATCTCGGGGCGAGCTGGGCGCGGGCGTGTCCATGACGCTGACCGACAAGGTCTCGATGCACGCGGATCTGGACTACAGCAACGGTGACAAGATCGAACAGCCGTGGGGTGTCAATTTTGGTGTTCGTTACAACTGGTGATCTGAGCGCTCACGAGGGGAGGGCCTCAGGGGCCGCCCGCGTGGTTTGTAAGTGCGGTCATGAGGGCCAGACGTGAATGGGTGAGAACTGAATTTCATATTTCAACGCCCGCCGGCCAGGCCGACCACGCTAATGAGCCGGCTCGCTTTTTAGTGAGGCAACAGCCATGTCGAGTTCCAGAGACCAGCAGCGTTTCAATGAACCTAAAGTGGACCTCTCTCCGCCCGATATCATCGGAGTGCTCGACCCGGCTCCCGGTGGTGAAGAGAACCTGCTGCGCAAGGACGCCTGGCTGTTGCCGCTACGGGTTGAGTTCGACCTATGGAGTGACGCCGCTCAAGAACCCGGGATGACCGATACCGTTCGGTTGTTTTGGAGAGGGGCTAAGGTCGACGAAAAATTCCTGCAGGGCCCGGTCCAGGAGGCGGACCTCTGGTTGAGGGTGCCTGTCACCGAGCTGGATGAGGGCGTCCATTCCTTGTACTACCAAGTGTTGCCCTGGAATGGTTCGGTACCTCGTGAATGCGTCCCGGTGAACGTCACCATCGATAAAACCCCTCCCATACTGGCTGCCGACAGCGAACTGGTTTTCCCCTCTGAAGTCCTGCCTCCCAACAAGCTCACCGCCCATTACCTCGAATTGAACAACGACGAGGTGCGGGTCGATCTGCCAGCCTACACAATCCCGCGACCCTGGGACCGGATCACCTGGTACTGGGGCACCACCCCGGGCACCCAGGATCAGGCCGGCGTCATCGAGCTGGATGACCGGAATTTTTCCGACCCGGTGGTCGTCACGATCCCGGGCGACTTGATCCGGGACAGGGGAGAGGGCTGGCGCTACGTGTGGTATCAGGTGCAGGACCGTGCGGGTAACCTGAGCTTGCGTTCCGAGCCGGTCGAGTTGGATGTTTCCGCGACGCCTGTGCCGCGAGTGTTGCCGTGGCCTGCCGTCGAAGGTGCCGTGGGGGCCGGGCAGCAACAGACACTGGACCCGTTGGTGCCGCTTAACGGCGTGGTCATTGTGCAGGTCCCGCCAGAGGCGGTGATCTACCCTGGCGAAAAAGTCTGGGTGCAGTGGGGCGAACCGGGGACCCTGGGCGCGACCCGGGTGGAGCAGCCTGTCAGTTCCGGTTCACGTCGTTATCAGGTCGACATGCCGTACCTGGCCGCCCATATCGGCAGGGCGTTACCGGTGTCCTATGGGGTGATTGACGCCAGGGAGCAGGAACACCTGTCCGCAATACGTCAGTTGCAAGTGCAAACCCTTCCCAGCCAGCGACTCGAGGCCGTCCAGTGCGACGGCCTTTCCGGTGGCAACCTGAGCTACACCTCAGTGGCGCCTGAAGGCGCTCGATTGACACTGAAGAAATGGCCGCTTATCACCACGGATCATTGGGTCCTGATCACGATGACCGGCGTCAGCACGACAGGCCAGGACTCGTCGTTCGAAGCGGTGAGAAAACGCCCGGTGACGACGCAGGAGCTGGTTGCCGGGATTGGTTTCAGCACGGATGTCAGGGTGTCCAAGGTCTTCTTGAACACCCTGCAGCGCAACAGGCCGTTAACCGGAAAGGTTTATGTGAGTTTCGATGGCGGGCAGACATGGCCGCCGTTGGCGGCGCCTAATTTTCCGTTGTTGCAGTTGACGTTGGTGGGGTGAGGAACGCTAAGAGCGCCTCTCTATTCAAGGTAAGCCATTGGAAATAAGGTGGGGTGGAAAATCGTGATGGCTTTCGTCTATCAATACTGTGAGGTAGTTGCCACCAAGTATGTGATTGTTTTTATCGCATACTTGGTGGGCTGCGCTAGTTTTGATTCAGTTAAATAGAGCTCTTCTAAAATAACCGTCAGTGGTAACGACCCCTCTTAGTGCTTGCTTTCTGCGTATTGAGTTTTCGGGTGTTAAGTTTCGATTGGATACCTCTAGTGCTGGTGGACCTGGAACATAATCGCTAGAAGCGGTCGAAGGCCTACGGTTAGGGCCTTCTTCCATCGGCGGTAGGTAGAGACCACGTTGGGCGTTATTTAAATCGATTGGCTCATTATCAGAAGCTTGGGGAGTGGGCTTCGTATTACGGATGTTATTATGTGGCTGGCCCGAAGTAGCGCCTCTACTAGTAGGCGCATCATACTTGGGGCGGGGAATATGGAAGGATCTAGAACTGCCGCTACTTGAACTGCTTGATCTAGGTGAGGGCGAGGGCGTGGGAGAACCTTTGGCAGCGCCTGGCCGGGTAAAGTAAGCCCCACCACTTATAAGCCCACCCACAGCGGTTAATATTATACCAATTGTACTCATCGCCTCGTTGCCTGTTTCAGTTCCCCATACAGTTAGTGCTGCGCCTACCGCAACTATGGCGAAACCGACCACTGCTAATGCTGTTCCCCCGGTAACAATAATTGCTGCCACCGCGCCAACCAAGGCGATCGCTGCAAAGGCGTAAGTGGCTATTTTCCCCCAGATGGATTGCTTGGGCTGTTCAATCGGGTCGATATAATCCGGATTATCCGGACGACCCCCTCTGATTCTATGCCCGGTCGGATCACGGAACGCAATTGGATTCCCCAGGCAATACGCATAGGGATTGACCCCGCCCGAGCCGAACGGGCTGAACGAATCCGGGCTGTGGAAACGCATCAGGTTGGGGTTGTAGACCCGGTAACCGCGTCCCAGCAGGTACCAGTCGTTGTCTTCGCACACCTCGCTGTTGAATGCCAGCAGACTTTGCAAGACATCATCGCTGCTGCGGATACCGTAGGCGGTGTAGACGGCTGCGCGCATCCCTGTTTCCGAGCATTCGCTAATGACGTTAGGGCTGGCATCGGTCATCAACAAGACGGCTTGGTCATGATCATCGATGGATTGCTGGCCGAGAGGGCGCTCGTCGTGGAACAGGTATTGGGTGCCGGTGCCGTTTTGCAGGGTGTGGCTCAGGGTATAGCCCTGGTAAAACCTCAAGGTTTCCTGTTCATCGCCCCGGCGAACGCCGACCAGATGGTTGTGCCCGTCATAGCGATAACTCAGGAGGGTTTGCCCTTGGGCATCCTTGACCGCTATCAGGCGTCCATGGTTGTCGTGGATCAACTGTCGATTCTGGTCGTCGTTGAGCATATGACCATTGGCGTCGTAGCTGAATTCCAGGAGTGCAGGATAGCCGCCGCTGGTGTAGGTATGGGTGATGCGCTCCAACTGACAAGGATCATCGGCATAAGTGAACACCGCCATGTCGCTAAGGCCATCAGCGAATTGCGTGGTCACGCGCTGGATATTATCCAGCTCATCGAACCTGAACAGCTGGCCGATAATGCTGTTGCCATAGGCATCCTTGGGCAGGACGCTGCCCGTGCACGTGTGCTGGACGAGCCGGTTTCGTGAATCATAGACAAATGCTTCGTGGAGCAGGCTTTGGCCGTCCAGGAATACTTGGCGGTTTTTGAGTTGATTGTCGTCTTGCCAGGTCTGGGTAATGACTCGCGCAGGCTGATTGTCGAGTCGCAGTGTTCGCTCGATCTCCCGTCCGTGGGTGTCGTATTCCACGTCGGCGGTCAGTGTCGAGTGCGGACTGCGCGTCGTGGTGCGGCACAGGCGGCCGAGTGTGTCGTAGTCGAAGTCGCCTTGCAGCGCACCTTGAACGACCGTTTTGGCCCGCCCGGCGGCGTCGTAGGTATACAGCGTATCCAGGCCATTTGTGTGGCTTCGATGGATCTGACGCCCATGGAGGGAGGTTCGGTAAATGGTTTCCATCCGTGTGCCGTCGGTGTCGGTCCAGTTTTCATACTCCAACTCACCGGTGTCGTTGTAGCGATATTCGCGCTGGCCATGGGTGTTTTGTGTACGGATGATCGCGCCGGTCTTGAGGTCATAGACATAGGTCGCCGACTCATCCTTGGAGGTGGTAATCGCTAAAGGCTGTTGGGTCAGTTCGGGCTTGTATTCGTAATCGAAAACTTCATTCGCCGGTGTGATCCGCTGACGGGGCTGCATCTGGCTGCCGGTGTAGCGAAACGTTTCGATTCGCGGATTGCCCATCGAGCCGACATGGCGTTCAGTGAGGCGTTGCAAACTATCGAATGACTGCACCCCCATCACCACCTCCGGCTTGGCGCTGGGTTTTACCCGCAGGCTGGTGGTTTGCTCGTCAACGCTGTGCGCGGCGAACGTCCGGCTGAAGGCCGTGTTGTCAGGAAGGGTGGTGGTTTTCACCCGGTCATAGGCATCGTAGGTAAAGCGTGTCGTACGTTCCTCTCCATCATGCAGCTCTTTTTGTTGGACGCAATTGCTCTTGCCGTCGTAGGCGTATTCGACCGCGCCTACGACCGGCAGCCCCGTCGTTTCAAGCAATTGACGCAGATGCTCTGTGACCGGGCGCTCGGGGTTTGCGTTGCATCGTTCGATCAGCGGCTGCGCGTCGAATCGCTGGGTGCGGTCGGGCTTGCCGAATACGTTGTACTCGCTGGAACTCAGGTTGCTGATGATCATCGTCGATTCTGTCGCCGGTGTTTCCAGCCAGTGGTGTTCGATCGTCCCTTTGCTACTGAACGGCGACCAGAGGCGGCACCTCACGACACCATCGGCCATGGTCACCCGGTGGGCGAAACCCCACGCATCGTATTCAAAGCCCTGGCGTAGGGGCATGGGGTTGTCTTCCAGCCAGTCGTAGTTGACCTCTTCAATCAGGTTGTCGAGCTTGTCGTAAGCAGCGGCAAAGATCTGGCGCGGCAATTTTGCCTTCTCGGCGCGTTCCTGATAAACCATGCGTCCCAGACCATCGAAGCGGCTGCGGGTCGTAACGCCTTTGACGTCGGTCACGCTCTGCGAGGACTTTTGCCCGTCGGCATTGACCAACGTATAGGTGAAGCTGCGTTCGGCTTGTGCGTCGGTTGACCCTGGCGAGACCGTTTCCTTGATCACCCGGCCCAGCGCATCGTACTCGCGAAGCAGCTGCACGCCATCGAGGTCACCGGACAGCAGGGTTTCGCCGGTGATCAGTGAATCCTGCCGGGACAGCATTTTTTCGAGGCCGTCAAAACCGGTGAACAGTTCGCGGGTCTCCAACACCGTCTCGCCGGCCAGTACGCTGCTGAGCTTGTCATACTCATAGCGCTGCGTACTGGTGGTGCCATTGAGGGTGGTTTGCTGGCTGAGCAGGCGGCTATGCAGAAACGCGTCATCCGGCAGCTCGTGGTAAATGAGCACCGTCTGTTGCAAGGTGGTTTCGCTGGTACCGTCGATTTGCACCAGGGTTTCGCTGTCAACCGCTAGCCAATTGTCCACTTCGCTGTTGGCCAGCGGAGCGTGATCGTCATAACGCAACCGAGTCTGCAACGTCGGCGCGCCGGACTCGCCCTGGGGAGAGGGGAAAACGGTGGTGTCTTTGAGGTTGCGGGTAAAACGGTCCGGCGGGCAACCGTCTTCCCCGTTTTTCGAGTAATAGGTGTAGACAGTCTTGATGCCGCTGGGCTCGACCTGCTCGGTCTGGTTGCCGTTTTCATCGTAGGCACTGAGGGCGGTTTCGGCGCGGTACTGGCTTGCGTCATTGTCCAGCTCCCAACTGGTGGTGACAGCCTTGGGCATCTGGAACTGCGGCACCTGGCGCTCGAACGCCACGTCCTCGGCGTAATACTGGGTCGCAACACGCATGACGCAATGTTCCTGCGTGGTTTTTTCTTCAGTCAGCAAGTGGAAGCGGTTGTAGGTGCGTTCCACCCGGCGCGCCGAGTGGCCGCCGACCATTAAGCTGGCGGTGCTGCCGTATTCATAGCGCGCGCTCAGCTTGTACAGCGGATCCATGCCCTCTTCCCAACTGACGGTTTCACCGGCGCCGAGAAAGTTATGGCTGGTGTAGCTGAACATGATCTCGATCATTGTGTCATCAGCGTTATCCTGGCCAAAGTCAGGGTAGCTACGATGACGGGTCACCCGTGGCAGGTTGGGCCGCACGACGCCTCCGGGGTAGGGGTGCCCTGTGTCGGCGTACTCGATGGTTTCACGGCCGCCGACCGGAGTCTTGACCTCGTGCAGGCAGAGGATATTGCGAATCGGCCCGTTGCCGTAGCCAAAGCGCCAGGAGCCCTTGTCGGGGGTGGGCAGGATAATTTCGGTGACCCAGCCGCTGGCATTGAGCTTCATTTCATAGCGCGCCAGCGCCGCGCCGCCGGGGCCGGCGTCGGGGCGCACGAGGATCTCCACCCATTCATTGCCGCCGTGACGATTGATGCGCAGCAGTTCGCCCTGGGCGTCGCTGATGCTCTGCAGGCGCTGGCCACCGCGGAACAACACGTAGGCCAGGGTCAGGCTGTGGCCGGTGGGCGCGGTGATACTCACGGGCAAGGCCACCCGGTCGTTCTGGCTGCCACCGACCTGCAGGTGTTCGACCATGCCCGACTTGTGCAGGATGCGATAGCGTTCGTTGCCGAGGTTTTCGAAGTGGAAGGTGTCGAGTTTCTTCTCGCGAATGTCGGGAGTCGTCCCGCTGCCGGTGACCTTGAAGGTTTCGCCGGTGCTCAGGGCGAGGATGCCGTCATGGGGCGTGAATTGGGTCAGGTTGAGGTTCCAGCCGACCCCAAAGCCGGAGTCCAGGGTGTTGATTGGGTTGAAGGCCAGGCTCAATGGAAAGGCCGGGCCATTTAGCCAATTGTTCTTGACCTCGGGCAAGTCGATGGACACGGTGTACTGGCCGGTGCGCGGGTCAACGCCGCCCTGTACAAAACTCATGAAACCGAACGCCTGGGAGTTCACGGCTTTTGATGTGGTCATGGTCCGTTTCTCAACTATTAAGAGTCAATGCTTGAACATGATTTAAGATTTAAGGTGAAGGAGGTGCGGCCGATGTTTTGACTTGGACACAAGAAACTTTATCGCGGAATTCGGTTTTTATATTCAGGTCGACCATTTGCAGGGCGGGTTCGATGATCTCGCTTTTTTGAAAGGTGGTCAGGTATTCAATGGCAATAATGGTAGTGTTAGACTGCTTTTTTTTGGTTTTCAATAATACCCAGGAAGAGTTATCCAATAGTGCACATGAGACGTTGTCGGTCAGAAGAATAGTGGTGGCCGACGGTACTTCTGCCAGTTCGATTGTACGCGCCCTATCGCTCCAATCCTTGCACGGCTGTCCACTAAGAAAGCTGTAGGTCTTGGTTTCGCCAGGCCCCGGTACGGGTAAGGAACAAATCGCATTGTCCTTGTCCCTCAATATGATTTCTGAAAAGGCCGCGGTCGAATAGATCAGTTGACTGCCTAATAATAAACCGGCAGCCATTATTTTGATGTGGTTCATGATTGACATGTCCATATCGATAGAGAAGGAAAGTGCACAAGCAACATTAGCCTCAACGGTATCACCTCGAAGTTGATCTGAAACCTAACAGTTCTGTTAGTGGACAGTGTCGCGCCTGGAAATCTAGAGTGTGGTCTCCAATGTCCTGGAGGTTGAGCCGCCGCCAAGGGCCGCATAAAGCGTCCGGTTACCCAGTCCAATCAAGGCGAGGGCGGTGTGGCCGAGGTGGTGATATGGATGCAGGAAACCTTGTCCCTGAATTCGTTTTTTATTTGCAGGTCGATCATCTGCAAGCCTGGTTCTATGATCTGGTTCTTTTGAAAGGTCGTCAGGTATTCAATGGCAATGATGGTCGAGTTGGTCTGCTTTTTTGTGGTTTTCATGACCAGCCATGAATTGCTGGAGTATCGCCCGCAATCGCCTGATTCACTCATGATAATGGTCGTGGCAGAAGGGACGTTCGTCAGTTGAATGGAGCGGGCTCTATCGTTCCATCTCTCGCATTGCAGTGGCGCGTTGACAAAACTGTAGGCTTTAGTGTTACCAGGTTCCGGCACGGGTAAAGAGCAAATAGCGTTTTCGTTATCCCTCAATATAATTGTGCCCGTCGTTGAAAAGGCGGCGGCTGAATAAAGCAGTTGGCTGCCTAGCAATAAGCCGACAGCGATCGCTTTGATAGAAGGCATAGCACGTTCCATATCAATCATGAAAGAAGGCGGCACAACAGTAATTAGCCTCACGTTAACACTTTCATGGTGATCTGGAACCTAGCAGTTCTGTTAGTGGACAGTGTCTCGCCTGGAAACCTAGAGTGTGATCTCCGATGTCCTGTTGCACTCGAATTTTCGAGGACTATCAAATGGCGGATGTGAACCCTCGCCCGGAAATACCGGCGTTACAACCGGGTGATTGGATCGATCTGGAGCACATGCGCGGCGCTCCGCTGCTCAGCTATATCAAGTTTCCCGGCATGGGCATCGGCGACACGCTTTGGCTGAACTGGCAAGGGTGCGGCGCCCAGGGCGAAGCGGTCGATCTCATTGATTTTCGAGTGCAGGTGAGTAGCGAGGGTGGGTACACCCCGGAGCGGGGCATGCCGGTGAATCTGCCCAATGAGCTGCTTCAACGCCTGGACCAGGGATGGGTGCTCTATTCCTATGCCGTGGGTTCGCTGGATGCCCCCAACGACCCCAATGCAAAGGGGCCGGAATCGCTTCGCGTATTCTGCTACGTGGGAAGGCACCCTGAAGCCGTCAACAAGCTTCCCGTCCCGCACATAAAGGAATCTCATGACCGTTCGATAGACGCTGCGACCATCGGTTCGTCAGGTGCCATCGCGGTGATACCGCCTTACCAGGCCATGAGTGTCGGGGATACCGTGACCTTCCGTTGGCAAGGCTACTTTGCAGACAGCCCGGAACCCGTGCACGAGGACACCAGGGCAATCAGGGCCGAGCACGTGCGCCAGCCATTGACGTTTACCGTGCCCTTTATCGAAATTATCGGCATCGCGGGTGACTACGCCGATGTCAGTTACCGCGTCGAGTACGCTGGGCAGTCTGCGCCTGCCCGGTACAGCGAGTCGCAACAGCAGCGAATCGATATCGTGGCGCCCGGCTCCGCCTTGTTGCCCGCCATTACCGTCAAGGACTACACCGGTGGCCCGATCAACCCCGGGCACTATCCCGACGGTCTGACGCTGCTGGTCGAACCGGTCTATCCGGACATCCAGGAAGACGACTGGGTGGTGCTGTACTGGACGGGAAGCGAATCGGCCAAGAGTGTCACTCAAGCGCTACGGGTCGATCCCTCGATCGTGGACAGCACACGCATCGAATTTCACATCGAGCCTCAATGGCTGGCAGCCAACAGCAATGGCCAGGTGAAGGTGCTTTACCAGTACGCGCGAGCCGGCACGGCCCAAACGGCCGAACCCCTGGTGCTGGAGATCAGCAAGCCTCTGCATTTGCCGGCTCCGAGTGTCGAGGGCGCCACCGCGAATGGGGAAAACCAGGGCACATGGCCGGCAAGCACCAACGGCACTTTCGTCACCGTGCCCGACACGGCGGAAATCGGCTCGGGCACGGTGGAAGTGCATTGGCAGGGTCACCCCAATGGGGGGCGATACGTTACAACGACACCTGTCTCGGGCAGGTGTTTTCAGATTCCCTCCACCGCCATTGCGGCCAATATGTCGACGGTCGCGCAAGGTCGTTACTTTCCAGTGTTCTATCGAGTGAACGGCGAGGACTCCGTCCATTTCAACCTGCTCGTCACGCCGCTGGACGCCAACCGCTACCCCTCGACGAGCTCCGTGCATATTACGGGCAACCAGATGTCTCGGAGCAACGTCCCCTTCAGCGGGGCCGATCTGGTCATTGAGTCCTCGGGCTACGACGCCTGGCCCTTCATGGCCGAGGGGCAACTGTTGACGATGGAAGCCGCGGGTATCAGCGATGCCGGCCCGGTCGTATTGCCGGTGCGTAACGCCCTGCCTGTGTCAGAGGCCGAATTCAGAAACAAGAAAATTACGGAAAAGTTACCGAAAAGCTTTTTGGAAATCTTACAGCTCAATGAACAGTTTTCATTAAAAGCACGTGTCAGTTTTGACGGCGGTGAAACGTTCACGGTCTTTAGAGATACCACGGCGACGCTGGTTAGATAAATCGAACTGCCGTTGCCGATCCGCTTTAGTGAGAGAGGGACTTATCATGGACAACAATTCCGTCGATACCTTGTTGGACTGGCTCAAGGAAAAACCCCGGACATTAGGTTGGGGGGCAATTCTGGCGTATGGGCGTAGTGAAACCAACAAGGTGTTGTTGCAGGAATACATCACCCGGTTCAGTTCCGGCGACTTCATGCAGCCCATCACTGAAGAGATTCGCGACAATATGACGCCGACCCATAAGGATTTTCTGCATAACTATCAAATGGACGCACCGCGACTTTCATTTGCCGGTTCCAAACTGCAGAAGTCTTCGGCCAAGTTGACGATGAAAGAAGTCGGCGGCACCCACTTGTCTTTCAGCAAGCAGGAGGGCGCACAGCAATGGTCGCTTACCCGGGTGTCCGAAAAGGATGTACTGGATGGGCCGGGGTTGAAGTTCGACATCGATCTCATGACGAGCACCGGCTCGGTCACTTCGGCGGGGCGGGTGGAACTGGACATTTCGAATGGCAGCGATTATCGCTTGATCGATATGCCGTCCGAGCATTTGCAGCGGGTAGCGGGGGAACGCTTCCAAGACCATTTCAAGGGGTTGCCGCAAGCGCAGAGAGTATTCGTGTTGAACGATTTGAGGTTCGAACCGGATCAGTTTCTGAAACCTTCGAAGTTTCATATCCGCACCCGTAGCAAGAAGGAGTCGGGGGTCAGCTTATTGGCTGACGAAGATGAAGGCGAGGGCGAGGTATTGCTGTTCGTCGCCATGGAAGGCGATGGGAATGGCACCGTGCCTATCGATAATGCGGACCTGAGGTATTTGTTGCCGGAGGGGCACTCGGCTACGGTGCTTTTGGGAAGCGAAATGTTGTTTAAAAGAATTATCGCTGAAGGCGTCAGGCGGACGCACACGTTGGAAGACGCCTTTCGTGCAGAGTTTGAAACCGTAAACGGTTTCACTGAGATGATCGGTTTTGGGGGGAAAGGGAAATACGCTGAACATTTTTACGACGGTACGCCTACAGCTGATCGCTATATTAAATTTATCCAGGTGGTGTCCTTGATTACCAATTTCTCCGATCACGGGGGAGGGCCGCAGCCAGGTCTTGCTTCGTTTCGTGTCCGTCGTGAGGCTGGAGAAATTGTATTGGATTGGCGAGGGACCAAAGAGCAATCATGCATTATTTTCTATAGTACCTTTCCACCCACTATCAGTGGGAATCTGGGGTCTGCATGGGAGTGTGTTTGGCGATTTAAATATAAGCTGGAGCCGCAAACCGGAAGGATAATGTTGGCGGTTGATGAAAGCAATGAGCTGTTTAAGGTCGATGTAAGTGTTGGGACCTATCAAGATCAGCCGCTTTTAATCCAAGACTTTCCGCGGATCAAGGCAAGTTTCGAGGGGATGATTGCTCCGTTTCTACGGCAGACGATTGAAACGTTTATAAGCCCGACGACAGAAATTAATGTCTTCACGCTTAATAGCTTGTTGTTCCGCAACGAAGACGCCGTCCGGTTCGACAGTGTTCATTGCCCTGGCGACATGGCAGCTTTCGGCCACGTCGGCCCCAGACAATCGGCCTTCAGCATCACTGAGCTGGAGCCCATCATCCCTCATACGGTTGCACACACGTTCACCACTGAGCCGCGTCGAAACGATTTGACGTGGTCGGTGCGCAACATTCTCGGTGAGACTGTTCCCAAGGGAACGATCACCAACACGGGCGTGTATACCCCGCCTACCGCCGCTGAAATCCAGCGCAGTTCCGTACGGGTGGTGGTCACCGCGACTGACGGCACCCACACCAGCTCGGCGCTGGTGAGCGTCACGAAACGCAGCTTGTCGGTGAACCCACTGATCATGATCGCCACGGCCGGTGATTCCCTGGGCCACGACGTCTCGGCCGGTGCTGTGGATGGCGGGCGGTTGGATTGGAGCATCCAGGATCCGGCCTCGGGGGCCGAGGTGCGGCCGAACCCCGCCGAGGGCAAGGACCACAGCTATGTGCCCGGGCCCGCCATTAGCCAGTCATCACCCACCGTCGATACGATCGTGGTCACCAACCCACGGACCCGGGTTAGCGAGACGACCAGTGTACTGGTCATGCACCGGCCGGCAATGCTTCAGGTGGTGATCAATGAGGCGGTCTCCTTGCCGGAGAACCAACTCCAACTGTCGCTCATGGGCATGGATGGCCCGATCAATCCTGGTGATTGGGAGGAGGAATGGCAGGTGCTGCTGGGTAGCGGTTCCGCGCGAATCGATGCCGTGACCGGCGTGCTGACGCTCAACCCTGACGGCCCAGACAAGTTTGTGGTGGTTACCGTTCTGGAACCGCCTCCGAGACCGAACAGCCCTTCGAAGGATGGCTACATCATCTTGCCGTTGCCACTGTTCAGCGTCCCCGAAACAGTCCGGATGCTGCGCGATAACCCATAAATAGCTGGTCGATGCTCAACGAGAGGATTCAGTCATGGACATCAATTCCGTCGATACCTTGCTGGACTGGCTCAAGGAAAAACCCCGGACATTAGGTTGGGGCGCGATTCTGGCGTATGGGCGCAGCGAAACCAACAAGGTCCTGTTGCAGGAATACATCACCCGGTTCAGTACCGGCGACTTCATGCAGCCCATCACCGAAGAGGTACGCGACAGTACCACACCGACCCAGAAGAACTTTCTGCACAATTATCAAATGGACGCACCACGGCTGTCATTTGCCGGTTCCAACCTGCAAAAGTCTGCAGCCAAGTTGACAATGAAAGAAGTGGGCGGCACCCACCTGTCTTTCACCAAGCAAGAAGGTGCCCAACAATGGTCGCTCACCCGGGTGTCCGAAAAAGATGTACTGGATGGGCCTGGGTTGAAGTTCGACATTGATCTCACGGCAAGCGCTGGCTCGGTCACCTCTGCGGGGCGGGTGGAACTGGACATATCCAATGGCAGCAATTACCGCTTGATTGATATGCCCTCCGAGCATTTACAACGGGTGGCGGGCGAACGCTTCAAGAACCATTTCAAGGGGTTGCCGGAAACGCAGAGAGTCTTCGTGTTGAACGAGCTGAGGTTTGAACCGGACCAGTTCTTGAAACCTTCTAAGTTTTATATTCGCACCCATAATAAAAAGGACTCGGGCGTCAGGCTGTTGGCCGACGAAGACGAGGGTGAAGGTGCCGTAGTCGTGTTTGTCGCCATGGAGGGGGAAGAGAATGGCTATGTGCCTATCGATAATGCGGATCTGAAGTATCTATTGCCAGAAGGCCATACTGTGACGGTGTTGCTTGCTTGCGATATGGTCAAAGAAAAAATCATGGTCGATGGTTTGAGAAAGGTTAATCAGCTGCCTGAGTTTGAGTACAGGGATATTGTTCTTAATGATGTGTTTTATGGTATTCGCGGGATGAAGGGTGGGATAAAAGAACCATGGGGGATGGTGAGTAATTCTAGGTTTGATATTGAAATTCCTAATCTTGAAATAAAATTTTATGACGTGTTTGAGCCTTTTCAGTCCTATTTTTCGTTTGTGACGCCCGGTCATCCGTCATGGTTAGGAGGGCCCGGAGAGATAAAATATTGCGGTTTGGCTGTGGTGGGCTCACAAATTCAGACTGACATTGTTTTGCGCAAGTATAAAGGTGTTTCATACAATGTGCCTGCGAACATTTTTTTCGTGTACGGTGGGGGACTGAGTTTTGAGCTTTTGATTAAGGATGGGAGTTTGGTCTTTGAAAGACGGACCGAGATGGTCGGTGCGTACCAATCCATGCTGAGTTCGGGTGAACTGAGAGAGTATTTTACGGATGATGATTGGGCCCTGCTCGAAGAGATTTACCAGAACAAGATGGTCGCTACCTTGGAACCCGCCTATGAGCGTTTTATCTCTAACTTGCCAATCCTCAACGTCTTCACGCTGAACAGCCTGCTTTTTCGTGGCGAAAACTCGATCAGTCTTCAAAGTGCGCATACACCGACCGACTGGGCCTTGTTCGGCCATGTCGGCCCCAATCAATCAGCCTTCAGCATCACCGAGCTGGAGCCCATCATCCCTCATACCGTTCCGCTGCAATTTCGGACCGAGCCGCCGCGCAACGACCTGACCTGGTCAGTGCGAAACATCCTCGGTGAGAACGTGCCCAAGGGCGTCATAACTTCCAGTGGCCTCTACACCCCGCCCACCGCCGCTGAAATCCAGCGCAGTTCCGTCCGGGTGGTCATCACCGCCACCGACGGCAGCCACACCAGCTCGGCGCTGGTGAGCGTCACGAAACGCAGCCTGTCGGTGAACCCGCTGATCATGATCGCCACGGCCGGTGATTCCCTGGGCCACGACGTCTCGGCCGGCGCCGTGGATGGCGGGCGGTTGGACTGGAGCATCCAGGATCCGACTTCGGGGGCCGAGGTGCGGCCGAACCCTGCCGAGGGCAAGGACCACAGCTATGTGCCTGGTCCTGCCATCGGCGATTCATCGCCTACTGTCGATACGATTGTGGTCACCAACCCACGGACCCGGGTGAGCGAGACGACCAGTGTGCTGGTGCTGCACCGGCGGGCGCTTCTTCAAGTAGTGATCAATGAGGCGGTTACTTTGCCGGAGAATCAACTCCAGTTGTCGATCATGGGGGTGAACGGCCCAATCAACCCCGGTGCTTGGAACGAGGAGTGGCAAGTGTTGCTGGGCGGAGGTTCTGCGCGAATTGATGCCGTGACCGGCGTGCTGACGTTGGACCCTGCGGGGCCGGACAGGTTTGTGGTCATCACAGTCCTAGCCCCCCCTCCTAGACCGGAAATGGCTTCGGATGATGGCTACATCATCCTACCGCTGCCGTTATTCACCGTGCCCGAGACGATCCGGATGCTCCGCGCCGATGGCTGAGCCAGTCACCGACCGTTCCTGCTAATTGCTGGAGAATAATGATGTCGAACTCATTGGAAAGTTTGTTGACTCGCATGACGGGGCGCTCCATCACGAATGGATGGGGGGCGATCGTCGCGTTTGGTCGCGAGCAACTCAATCGTTTGCTGGAAACGCAATACCTGACCTGGTTGCACGAGGGGCGTTTCATCCCGCCCATCAGCGGTGTGGCGTACATCGATGATCGAACGGAGTCGATGACGCTGGACGGTTTGCTCCTGGGCAAACCAGTGTTGTCATTCGCCTCGGCATCGTTGAACCAGTCCATGGTGACATTGACCATGAACATCGTCAGCGGCACCTATACCGCCAAGAGTCATCCGGTCGGTGGCGGTGCGGTGCGCTTGTTGTCCAGTTTCACCATCACTGAAGCGATGGGCTACCACATCCAGATGAAGCTCAGCCTCAACCCCATCGTGGGGGAAGTGGATAAGCGCGGGCGGGTGACGCTGGATGTGGCCAGCGACCTGCAAATGACCTGTAACCTGGGCGGCATGACCGGGGTCGATAAGCACCTGGCGGCCTTGATCCAAAGTCGCCTGGCCGTGCTGCCCGAGGACCAGCGAATTTTTGAACTGGGGCTGTTCGATTTCAGTGGGTATAACCCCTTGAGCCCAACCGGCTTCTACATTCGCACACAAAAAGCCCCGGCGTCCGCCAACCCGGAAGATGGCGCGGTCCTGCTGTTCGTTCGGCTGAAGATCCATGACGAAAACGGCGACGGGCTGCCCGTTGAAGGCAGCGATTTCCCTTACCTGATCCCGGACGACAAAGCCGCAGGGAAGCCGCTGTACTCGGCTTCGCTGGTGCTCAACAGTGAGTGGATCGAACTGCTCGACGATGTGCAGCTGGACGTGCTGAAGAACCTGCTTTTTCCAAACGACAATGTGTTCGTCGAAAGTACCAATGGCCGCCATACGCCCCATGATCTCTTGGTGTTGGGCAATATCGAGTCGACCTCCGAAACGGTGACCGTCGAGCCGGCGTTCGTCAGCCTGAAAAGTGGTAGCGGCCCGCAGACGTTTGTCGCGCGTAAGAGCAACGGGTCCAGCGTCAGCGCCCAATGGAGTGTCAGCAATCCCTTGAGCCCATTGTCGGTGGGCGATATCACATCGAGTGGGGTTTATACGCCGCCAAGCCAGACACGCATGGGCAAGGAGCAGCAACCGGTCGTCGTGACCGCGCAATACATGAAAGAGGGCAGGCCGCAAAAGAGTTCAGCCCTGGTACTCAGTGTTTTTGAAAGCATGAACATTTCGCCACGGGTGTCCGTGCGTGGCGTAGGGAGCAACCCAACGCCTGTTGCGCTGACTGTGACGACCCTGGGCACTGGGAGTTTGCGCTGGCCTTCGCTTTCGCCGGACCAAGGCAGGCTGGAGGTCATTGATAACAACCACGCCACCTACACACCGCCTGCCAGCCAGACCGACCCGTTGGCCGTCCAGAGAATCCTGGTCACCGATACACAGACCGGCGAAACGATTGAAGCGAGCATCGTGTTGCTCAGGGCCGTGCACACACTGCCGGTCGAACCGGCCTATGTTGCCGCCATCACCGCCAGCGATCCGATTCAATTGTATGCCGACGTGCACCCTGAGGATGATGTTTTATGGGAGGTGGTCGGTGAGGGGAGTGTGGACGGCAATGGCGTATTCACCCCCCCGGCCCAACCCCGATTCCGGGTCAGTGTGGTGAGGTGTTCCTACCTGGTCAACGGCGTGGCCAGGGCGGCCGGCTTCAGCATCATCCAGCTGTCCCAACAGGTGCAACCGGAACCGCGCTGGCTGGAACTTGCGGAATTTTCAGTTGCGGTCAACAACGGCCTGGACCGTTGTTTCAGCAACGGCTTTCAACAGATACCTGTCATCGTCACCATTGCAACCAGTTCAGTCACCATCGGCGGCCAGGAAGTCTACATTCCAGTGAGCGATGCCGAGCTGGCGACGCTCAGGCTGGTCGATAAATTGACCAACAACACCGTGCCGTTCATTCCGGTAGGCCAGGAAGGCATTGAATATGGCAGCGACATCCCCTGGGCGGTCAGCAAGGCCAGGAATCGTTTCAGGTTCTTTTCGGCCACCGCCGCCAGAACGCAGGCGCTGGCGCCTCCTACACCCAAGAATAATGGCGTGCGTTATCGCGAGCTTTATATCCATGTTGCACGAGAAGGCAGTCATACCTTCTTTGCGCGATTCGATTCGCCCTATGGCACCCATAACTCCACGGACGATAGGGGGGAAAACCATGAGGTGACGGTGCAGGGCATCAGGCCCGCGACTCCCGCGCTGTCGAATTATGAGTTTAAACGTGAGCGCAGGTGGCAGGATAGCGACGGGCATGATGAACCGCCCAGTCAGACAAATCCGGAATGGGATTACTTCGGCTATTACCGTCAATCCGTTGATTACTGGTACCTCAGTTATTTGCGGCGCGGAATCGATCCGATTCTCTTCAGCACGCTGCAGATTGAAAACAATATTTCAACGATACAGTGGGAAAGTGAATTGATCGATGAGACTTACTTTAGCTACACCGGTTACGCCTTCAATCCCGCCAACTTCGAGAATAGCGACAGCCCGGCGCCCGACGGGTTGTCTTTCGATCCTTACTTGTGGGGGATGATGAGGGGCTTGCAGAAGAACCTGAAGACCGCATTCGACGGGGAACGGCCGGCCCAAGGCGAACTGGTGATCAGCCTGCACCGCACGGATGACGTGGAATATTGGTATGACGGACGGGCGGGCGGCGATAAGCGAAAACTGTATCGCCAGAAACTGGACCCCGGCCTCCATCTTGTCCTGCTCGATGAAGAAGGCAATCGACATTCGCTGGCGGTTTCGTTCGAATCACCGACTAATGAAGACAGCCGTAACAAGTTGGTGCTGACACGAAGATGATCGGCCCGAATGGCTTGTGGGTGTTTGATGCAAGTCGGTTTGCCATTCAAGACAGGCCGGCTATCGCCTTTCTTTTTCGTGTGAATAAAGCATGTCGGTAGTTGCCTTTAATGAGGAAGATAAACCATGACCACTTCCAGTGCCGTGCACTCCCAGGCATTCAGTTTCATGAGTTATGTACAAGGTGGCGTTGACCCTCGCACCGGCCAGTACACCGTGTCCATCGACTTGCCCGAGGTCAAGAGCAATTGGCTGAACGGCCCGGCCTTTCCATTGAGCCTGGCCTTCAACCCGATCAACACCCTGGACTCCGGCTTTGGGGTCGGCTGGAACCTCAACCTGACCCAATTCACGCCCCATGACGGCATCCTCGCCCTGAGCACCGGCGAAACCTTCAAGGTCACCGGCAGCGGGACGACTCCCGACATTCGCGAGAAGAAACTCGACACCTTCCACTTCGAAAACCTCGGCAACGAACGCTATCGCGTGCTGCACAAGTCGGGCATGGTCGAACACCTGCAGGTCGGTGGCAGCCAGAACGACCGGGTGGCCTTGCCCGTGAGTATCACCGCGCCCACCGGCCACAGCCTGACCCTGGCCTACGTGTTGTTCCGCGGTGGCCAGCGCCTGCAGAGCATCAGCGACGCCCAGGGCGAACTGCTGCGCATCAATCGTCATGGCGGCGATGAGTGGGTGGAGATCCTCGTGCGCCCCGACGCCGGCCCCGGCGGCGCGGCGCTGGCGCGCTATGAAGTGAAGCTCAACGCCAGCGGCTGGGTCACCGAAATTATCCTGCCCACCCCCGACAAGGGCTCCTGGCGCTTTGGCTACGGCAACGGGCCGATTCGCAACATCCTCTGCCTGCACGAGGTCAAGACCCCGGTCGGCGGCCGTGAAACCATCGAGTACGCCGACAGCGGGCATCCCTACCCCGGTGGCGTTACGCGCCCCAACCTGCCACGGGTCACCCGCCATCGCAGTTACCCCGATTTTGGCCAAGGGCACGCCGATGACACGCGGATCGAAACGGTTTACAGCTACACCGCCCACAACTTCCTGGGTGCCGGCGAAACCGTCAGTTGGGAAGAAGGAATGGACCCGCTGTACAAACTGAGCGCCAGCTACGAATACGGCAGTACCGCCAGCCTGATGATCGGTGGCAACGCGGTACGCCAGGTGGAGCGCCGCTACAACCGATTCCATTTGCTGACCGAAGAAAAAACCACGCAGGACCATTGCGTCATGCGTGTTGCGACCCAGTATTACGCTGAGAACGTGGCGTTCGAGCGCCAGGTTCCGCAGTTCCAGATGCCCAAGGCGGTCGACACCAGTTGGGCGCTGGACAACGACTCGAGTCAGTACCGCGCCGAAACCGCACTCAGTGCCTATGATGAAAACGGTAACCAGACCGAGCAGGTCGAGCCCAATGGCATCAAGACCGTCTACACCTACTACTTGAAAAATGGGGAAGACGGTTGTCCGCCGGACCGTTTTACCCGCAACCTCAAAGACACCACCGTGTTCCCTTCGTCCCAGGGCGAGCCTGGGGCACCGACCTTGCGCACTCGCCTGCGCTACACGGGCCATCCGCCGCTGATCAACAGTGGGATGGACGCCTGGCTGGCGGTCGACAGTGAAACCCTGGTACAGGTGCAAGGCACCCAGGAAACGACCTTGCAACAGACCCTGTTCGAATACCACGAGTTGCCAGGGGACGCTTTCCTGCATGGTCGGCTGCTCAACCAGCGAGTCATGCTCAATGGCACCACCCGTATGCAACGATACGAGTACGCGACCCTCACCAGCGTGATGGCCGGTGAGACGGTGCTGGAGACCACCGAAACCTTTATTGGGCACGATGATGCGCCCGGTTTCGAAGTTCGTAAAAAGGTTGTCAGCGAAGACTCGTTGCTTCACGGGCAGCCTCTGCTGACCCGCGACGACAATGGCGTGAAGATCCGCTACACGTACGATGCGCTGAATCGTGTCGAAACTGAAACCGTTGCACCGGATGAACCGGCGTTCGAAGCCACGCGCCGTTACTCGTACCTGCTGACGGCGATGGATGGGCAACGGGCCGAGCAAGTGGTGACCGACGTCAAGGGCGTCAGGACCCGGACCCTCGTCGACGGGCTCAACCGCCCGGTGCATGAAGAGCGCGATGACGCCGACAACCCGCTGCGTGCCCAGGAGTACCGGCAGACGTACTCGGCCAAGTATGACCCATTGGGGAACCTGATCGAGGAAACGCAATACGATTGGCGGGGGGCGCTACAGGTGGCGCTGACCTCCACGTACGAGTACGACGGGTGGGCCATGCAACGCAGTGTCACCGGGCCGGACGGGGTCACGGTCCATGAAGAAACCAACCCTATGGGATCTGCGCAATGGTCAGGCCCCATCCAGATCCAATGGCGCGAGGGTCGTGGCAGCGATGCCAAAGTCAGTGGCAGGACGGTGACCTACCTGAACCTGCTGGAAAAACCTGATCGCATAGAGCGCTTCGAGACCGATGGAACGCTGATCAGTCGGCACCGATACGGTTACGACGGTCTCGGGCGAACCGTCAAGGAGACCGATGCCCGTGATGCAACGACCGAGTACACCTACGATGCCTTCGATCGCATGCTGACCACCGTCCTGCCCGGCGGCGCGACCGTCCGACGCGGTTACGCACTGCACAGTACAGATGACCTGCCGACCGAAATAAGTGTCGACGGTATCGAATTGGGCCAACAGGTTTTCGATGGATTGGGGCGCATGGTCGAATCGACCACGGGTGGCCGCACGCAGCGTTTTACCTACGAGCCCGGGCAGTCCCAACCGGCGACCCTGACCACTGCCAGCAATCAATTGATCCATTATGTCTATCAACCTCAGTTGGGCGAGGAGCCCAGCCAGCGGCGCTTGCCCGGCGATGTCACGGCCGAATACATACGCGATGGAAAAAACGCTCGACTCGTCAGTTGCAAGGAAAGTGGGCTGGAACTCTCCCGCGAGTACTTTTCGACCGGCGACTTGAAGGCCGAGACGCGCGTGCAAGAGGGCAATACTTATGCGATGAACTATGAATACAGCCGACTGGGCCTGCTGTTGAATTACACCGATGTACTGGCACAAACCCAGTCATACACCTATGACAGGACAACGAACCTGCTTGAGCGGACGCGTCTGGGCACGACATCCTCGGACTTTACCTTCGATAGCCTGGCGCAGCTCAGTTCGATCCGCACCGAGGACAGTAGCAGCGGGCAAAGCGTGACCATCCGCCTGGAGTACGACGGGATGGGGCGAGAAATACAGCGCACGTTTGACCTTGATGGCGTCGAGCAGCAACTGACCCAGGTGTACAACGAAGTGGATGCGTTGACCGAGCGAACCTTGCGCCAGGGACAGGTGTTATTGCGCAAGGAAGTTTACGAGTACGATCCGCGGGGGCGTTTGGTGCTCTACACCTGTGAAGGCAGTGAACCGCCTGTCGATCCTTACGGCAAAATCATTCTCTCGCAGGTATTCGGCTTCGATGCGATCGACAACCTGACCCGTGTGATTACGACGTCCCCCGAAGGTATCAATACGGCCCGCTATACCTACGACACCCAGAACCCGGCGGGGGACCCCGCGCAATTGCGCAAGGTGACCAATACCGGTGTTCCCGGGTATCCACCCGAAATACTGCTCGAATACGACGCAGACGGGCATATGATTCAGGACGAGGAAGGTCGTCATCTGGAGTACGACGCCTTGGGGCGCCTGACGCAAATCAGCGTCGCCGGATGAGCAACCATGGATCGCCCGTCCACCAACGATCCTTGCCAGCGTGCTGTCGTCGCCACGGCAGCACCGACCAGGATCTGCGCGCCAGGTCTTGTCAGGCACACGCAGGCACCGACCGCTGTCACGCTGAGCTGGGATGAGCCTTATGCCACGTGCCCTTTGTGCCCCAATGCAATTGGGTATGAAGTGGCCGTAGAAGGTTTTCCTGTAAAAACGGTGGCGCGCTCGCCCTGTGTAATGACGGGATTGATTGCGGATGTTTCCTACATCGTTCACATCCGGGCCATTGCAGCCGGGAATATTGTTTCCGAGCCTAGTGCGCACTTTATGCGCATAAGGCCTGCGCCTCCCAGCCAACCGGAAGATCTCAGGGTCACTGAAGTGTCGTTTGGGTCGGCGAAGCTTGATTGGGTGCCGTCCGGTAGCAACGTCGATACCGCTCGTTACCGGGTTTATCTGAATGATTTCATTGTCGGGCAGGTTGCTCGACCCACTTTCAACCTGCAGCACCTGCGCAGTGGCGTGCTCTATCGCGTGAAGGTCGTGGCTTTCAATGCAGCCGGTTCATCAGAGCCTGCTTTTGTCACGTTTAAAACCCAGCTCAAGCCGCCCTCGAATCTGAAACTGAAACACCGCGCCGGTGTGTGCAGGCTGTCCTGGGATCCCATGTTCGGTGCCTGGCCGACCCACGAGGTTTCGATTAACGGCAGGCATTTTTCAGCGGGGGCGCTCGGGTTGAATTTCGATCTCGATGAACTGTCTCCCGGTGCTCCGCCGCATGCCTTCAGATTCGAGGTGTATGCCAAGCTTGAAGAGCAGGTGTCGCAAACCACGACGTTCGAAACGATCCTCAATGATGTCGAGCCGCCTACCCAGCCTGGAAAGCCCGTGGCTATCAACATCACGGATCATTCGGTGGACCTGCAATGGCCACCGTCCAGCGACAATGTCGGGGTGACCGGCTACAGGGTTTTCGTGAATGGTTTTCCTTATATCTTCCCAAGTCCTGTTGCCAGCCAGCGAATCCTCGGATTGATCAACGGTGCCTATTACTGGGTGTTTGTGCGCGCGCTGGATGCCGATGGAAATCTTTCGACGCCAGGGCCGGTGACGGTATTCAAGACCGCCGGCGAGGCACCGGTCCCGCCACCCTTTGCGCCGACAGCGGTCAGCATCGCCCCGCTGACGTCGACTTCAGCCCAGTTGCAGTGGACGCAGGGCGAGGGTGAAATGGTGACGGGAACCAGGATCAGCATCAATGAAGAGTACAGAAATATAGGGTTTTCCAGGGAGTGCAGATTGGATGACCTGACCCCCGACATCGAGTATTCGATAACACTGCAAACGTTCGACTATTTCGGGCAGTTGTCCGAACCCTTTACATTGACCTACACACCCAGGGACACAACACCGCCCAGCGTCCCGGCAAATCTGCGAGAAACGGCTTCGACCGGCGACTCGGTGACATTGTCTTGGGATGCGTCAACGGACGACATCGGTGTGTGCGGCTATGTCATCTACAACGATCGCGAGTATTTCGATACCACCCCGCTCACTCACTACACTGTTGTCGACCTGCTTCCCGGTTCCTATACGTTTGGCGTCTGTGCGTTGGACACTTCCGGGAATGCTTCGGAGCCTGCTTCGAGAGTGTTTGAAGTCGGGGGCTAATGGTTCTAGGCGATGTTCGGGTGGGAAGAGGCCTGTGCGACACTTGCGTATCGTCACAGGTGTCCGGACCTGCATGGAAAATGGCAGCAGGGCACTTAGATCAACCCCTGCTCACGCGCAATCTTCCCCGCGAGATGACGGGAGCTGACGCCGAATTTGCGGCGAATGTTGTTGAAATGATAGTTCACGTTGGCTTCGCTGCAGGCGAAGATCACCGCAATCTCCCAGGAGGATTTGCCCACCTCGCTCCATTGCAGGAACTCCTTCTCCCGGTTGGTGAGTCGGACGACTTGGGATGGCTTGCTTTCGGTGGCTGCGAAGGGGGTCTGATACGACGAAGAATGTCCAGAATGCGCAGTGGTGTGGTACATGACTGCAACTCCCAATCATCATTAATGACGTGGGCCGGCGAAGTCTTCCTGCCGTTTGATGGCTGGGTTCGCACGACCTTTCTCCAGGCCCCTGGCCAGGGCTGAGGCACGGGTTTGTTATATCCCGATTCAAGCCCCCTGAAACCTGTCAGACATGACAGGTCGTGGTGTTCGGTCAGATGATTGCTGTCGTTAAAATTTGCATTCCGTCCAACGCGGGTATATACACGCACCCATGCTTGCTTCCCAATGCTTGTGCATCAACCTGCGTCGCGCCGCCCGTGGCGTCAGCAGGTATTACGACGGCGCCCTCGATGGCTTCGGGATCAACGTTGCCCAGTATTCTTTACTGAGCAACCTGGCCCGCCTGGATCAACCGAGTATTTCTTCCCTGGCCGAGGCCATGGGTCTGGACCGCAGCACCTTGGGGCGTAACCTACGGGTGCTGGAGGGCGAGGGGTTGGTGGCGCTGGCCGAGGGCGAGGACCTGCGTAACCGTATTGTCGTGCTGACCGACGCCGGGCATGCCCGGTTGGCGGCGGCGCTGCCGGCCTGGGAGGCGGCGCAACAACGCTTGATCGATAAGCTGGGCGCCGAGAAGCGCACGGCGTTGCTGGCCTTGCTGGACGAACTGGCGTAACGCCGGTTCGTTCGAATACAAGCGGGTATATACCCGCGAGCGGAGAATAATAATGACATCGATGTGGCGTACCTGTGGTTGGGTCCTCGTGGGCAGCGCGCTGATCCTGGCGTTGTCCCTGGGCGTGCGGCATGGCTTCGGCCTGTTCCTCTCACCCATGAGCGCCGAGTTCGGCTGGGGGCGTGGGGTGTTCGCCTTTGCCATCGCCTTGCAGAACCTGATCTGGGGCATGGCGCAGCCCTTCACCGGGGCGTTGGCCGACCGTTTCGGCGCGGCGAAAGTGGTGCTGGTCGGGGGCGTCCTGTATGCCCTCGGCCTGGTGTTCATGGGGCTGTCGGATTCGGCCTGGTCGTTGTCGTTGAGCGCGGGATTGTTGATCGGCATCGGCCTGTCCGGCACCTCGTTCTCGGTGATCCTGGGCGTGGTCGGCCGGGCCGTACCGCCGGAGAAACGCAGCCTGGGCATGGGCATCGCCAGTGCCGCCGGTTCCTTCGGCCAGTTCGCCATGTTGCCGGGCACGTTGGGGCTGATCGGTTGGCTGGGGTGGTCGGCTGCCTTGTTGGTGCTGGGCCTGCTGGTGGCATTGATCGTGCCGTTGGTGAGCATGCTCAAGGACGCGCCGTTGCCGGTGACCGGCCCCGAGCAAACCTTGTCCGAAGCGCTGCGCGAGGCGTGCAGTCATTCGGGGTTCTGGCTGCTGGCCCTGGGGTTTTTCGTCTGTGGTTTCCAGGTGGTGTTCATCGGCGTGCATTTGCCGGCCTACCTGGTGGACCAGCATTTGGCCGCCAGCGTTGGCACGACGGTGCTGGCCTTGGTGGGCCTGTTCAACATCTTCGGCACCTACACCGCCGGTTGGCTGGGCGGGCGCATGTCCAAGCCGCGCTTGTTGACCGGGTTGTACCTGTTGCGGGCCGTGGTGATCGGCCTGTTCCTGTGGCTGCCGGTGACCACCACCACGGCCTATCTGTTCGGCATGGCGATGGGCTTGCTGTGGCTGTCCACGGTGCCGTTGACCAACGGCACCGTCGCCACCTTGTTCGGTGTGCGAAATCTCTCGATGTTGGGTGGGATCGTGTTCCTGTTCCACCAGTTGGGTTCGTTCCTCGGCGGCTGGCTGGGTGGGGTGGTATACGACCGCACCGGCAGCTATGACTTGATCTGGCAGGTGTCGATCCTCCTCAGCCTGCTGGCGGCGGCATTGAACTGGCCTGTGCGTGAACGTCCGGTGGCGCGCCTGCAAGTTCAGGCCGGTGCCGCATGAGCCGCGTCGGCCCGTGGTTGGTGGCGCTCGGCGCCGGCTTGCTGCTGACCTTCGCCTGGTGGGGCTGGCAGCAGGGCGGCCTGGCGTTGATGCAATTGGGCATGGGAACCTGTTGAACGATGGACGAGGTCGGGCTCGGCGAGTAACGTCGTAGGCTGAATGCCTATAAGGAAATGCCGACATGCTGATGCGCTGGCTTGCTGTTCCGACGCTCCTACTGGCCGTAGCCGGCCCCCTATGGGCCGCCGATTGCCCACCGTTGCTGGAGGGCTCCTTGCCCAAGCTGCGGGCCAAGGAAACCATCGACCTGTGCCAGCGCTTCGCCGGCAAGCCGCTGGTGGTGGTCAACACCGCCAGCTTCTGCGGTTTCGCCCCACAGTTCAAAGGCCTCGAGGCGCTGAACCAGCGCTACAAGGACCAAGGGCTGCAAGTGCTGGGCGTGCCCTCCAATGACTTCAAGCAGGAGTCCAAGGACGGCGCTGAAACGGCCAAGGTGTGCTACGTCAATTACGGCGTGACCTTCACCATGACCGAGCCGCAACCGGTGCGCGGCGCCGACGCCATCCCGTTGTTCAGGCACCTGGCGGAACAGTCTGGCGCGCCGAAATGGAATTTCTACAAGTACGTCGTCGACCGCCAGGGCAAGGTCGTCGCCAGTTTCTCCAGCCGCATCAAGCCCGATGACCCCGAGTTCATCAAGGCCGTGGAAGCCGCCATCGCCTCCAAGCCCTGATCGCCGGCCACGAAAAAGCCCCGCGTCTTTGCAGAGTGCGGGGCTTTTTTTGCTTCAGTCGGCGGAGGGTTCAGCTTCGCCGTGAACCATCAGAAGCGGTAGGTTGCACCGACACCGAAGCCGTTGGCGCTGTTTTTGTATTCAGCGCTGTAGGATTGGCCCAGGGCGTTGGTTTGATTGATGCTGACTTTTTCCTCCTTGAGGTAGGAATACGCCACATCGATGGTCAGGTCGTCAGTCGGGCTCCAGCCAGCACCCAGGCTGAAGATGGTCCGGTCGCCGGTTGGGATGCGTGGCGAGCGGTCTTCATTGTTGGTAGGCGACTGGTCGAAGGACAGGCCGGTACGCAGGACCCACTGTTTGTTCAACTGGTAGGAGGTACCGATGGCGTAGGCCCAGGTGTCGTGCCAGTTCTGTTCTTCGGTGATGCTGCCCAGGAACGCAGGGGCCAGGGCGCCGCCGGCTGCCGTTACGCCTTCGTTGTTCACGGTGATTTCTTTCAGGCGGCTCCAACGGGTCCAGGTGCTGCCGGCATAGACTTTCCAGGCATCGTTGATCTCCTGGGTCACCGAGAAGTCCACCGATTCCGGGGTGGTGATGTCCAGCGAGGCGTCGTAGCGGCCATTGTTGAGCAGGAAGGCAGGGGTACCGGCGCCTGGGTTCACTTCAGTGTGACCTTCGAGCTTGTACTTGACCTTGGAGTGGTAGGTCAGGCCGACGCGCGTGGTGTCGGTCGCCTGGACCAGCAAGCCGATGTTGTAGCCGTAGCCGATGTCGTCGCCCTTGATTTTCACATCACCGTCATTCGGCGACAGTGGGGTGGTCAGGGTCGATTCCAGCGCGCCGGAAATACGGTTGACGGTCGGGCCGAAGCCGATCGAGACCTTGTCGTTGAAGGCATAGCTGACGGTAGGCTGGAAGGTCACGACCTTCACTTCGCTCTTGCTGCCGAAGTTGCCGCCCTGGAAGCCGTTTTCATAATCGGTGATGAGGCCGAACGGTGCGTACACACCGAGGCCGAAGGCCCATTGGTCATCGATCGGTTTGACGTAGAAGCCCATCGGAACGCCGGTGAGCGGGACCATGTCGCCCTTGTTGGTGCCGGCGTGAGTGCCGCTGGCATCGTCGATATCGGTGGAGGCATCAATAGCCGCGAAGCCGCCGGTCACTTGCTGGCGCTTGAGGCGCGACATGCCAGCAGGGTTGCCGAACACGGTGCTCGCATCATCGGCAGCAGAAGAACGACCGGCGAAACCAGTGCCCATGCCACTGATGCTTTGTTCGTTCAAGGCAAAGCCACTGGCGAAAAGTTGAGTGGATGCCAAGGTAACGGCAAGGCCAAGGGTGGTTTTGAGCATGATTTTTTTCATTGTTAGAACTCCTGATGGTCACCGGGGCGAAAATTACCAACATTTTCGTCCAAGCGCTATAGCCTGTATGGCTTGATTTAGAGCGGTTTTGTAGGACAATCCGACCAGATTCACGTCCGTTGTAGGAAGTTTCCAAATTCCCCATCAGCAAGCGACCGGATTCATGGATGAAACGCAGCTTTGCCAAGCGAAGGTGAAGTCTCGCAGGCGCCCCTGCGGGTGAAAGGTCTGGCGCCAGATGCGGGCCATGCCGAGCAGATCGTCGGCGTCGGGCAGGGCGGTGTTCTGTTCTTCCACCAGCAGCCAGGCGATGGCGGTGGCGTAGCGCAGGTTGACGGTCAGTTCCAGGTGCGGGCCGCTGAGAAAGGCGTGCTGGCTGGCCAGGCCACGGACCAGGCTGGCGCGTTCCGGGTCCAGCGCCAGGTAATGGTCCCACAGCGCCCGGTGGCGGGGTTCGGTGATGCGATACAGGCCGTGCCCGCGCCGGTCGTGCAGTGCAGAACCGAGGGCCGATTGGCTGGCGGCAATGCCCAGTAACAAGGATTCCGCCGTTGCGCTGTGGCGCTCCAGGTAAAGGAGCGTCGGGCGGATCACATATCGACACAGTTCGCTGGCAGCGATACCCATAAGACCCTCGAAGCGTGAAAAGGGCGGAGCCTGAAGGGTGTGGGCTTGGCAGCGGTGGATCGGTTCAGGCTCCGCCGGAAGCGGATCATGCCGCTTGAGTTGAAGTCTAGTGTCATATTTGCGCTGTAAAGGACTGTTTTTAAAACATCTTCGGCCAACGGTTATAACCCTTATATCCCTTGGTGCTTACGCCGTTTCGCTTTTCCCGGCCTTGCACGGCCGAATGTTGGGCATTGGCCGAGGCGTTTGCGCGCCCAGCGTGGGAATGATGAGGCAATAAAAAGCCCCGCTTTCTGGGCGGGGCCTTTGGGGTGTCAGCCTTGGCGGCGAATCAGGCAACCAGTGCCTGACGAGTACGCTCGATCACGGCCTGCAGCGGTTCTGCGCTGGAGTACTGATCGGGATACAGGCGTTCGCTGTGACGGGCGATGCCGTGTTCGTTGACTACGGTGAAGCTGAAGCAGCCTTTGCGAGCGGCCATGATCAGGCAGTTCATTGGGGCAAAAGCGTTGGTTAGGGTGCGGATGGCATCCTGGGTCTGGATTTGAGTCGACATGTTATGGGTGTTCCTACAAATGACACGGTTAAGAACCGTGCAACGTTAAAACGTTCCAGTAACGTCGACCACCATTGGTCGAACGAAGAACCCGACTGGAACAAAGCAGCCAGTTTGAGCGCTATAGACAGTGCGCGCTTGGGCTGGCAGGTAGGTACTTAGGAGGGCAGGCAACACATCAGGGGCAAAGGTTCTGGGCCCGGGGTGAAGATCCTGATCAATTTGCAGGTTGGTTCGGTCAGAGCAGTGAGCCTGGCAACACCCTTCGCATTCGATCAAAGGCTGTGTTGGCGCAAGCGTTACCTGGAAACCATCGAGGGGGCCGGTCTCTTTTTTTCGGTCAGGCGTCCGTGTTGGGATGGCTGACCGCAGAGAAGTGTTCGACCCGGAATTGACTTTCAGCTTGGTACTAACGCCGCGGATAGTAACGGATCGAATGACCGAAGGAAAGGAAATTGGTTAAAAAATATTCAAATGCCCGCAGAGACAGGGCGAAGGGGCACTAACTCTAGCACAAACGGCGCAGTGTTCGCTGATGGCTCGAGGCCATGCCCGCCGTGGGTTACACCAGGGTTATCCCCAGCTTCCACTGCGCGATGACACAAAAAAGCAGGCGCTTATAACCGCTTCGGGTGTTACTTGTGCACACTTGCTGCACCACTTGTCACCGTACTGTCATGTCGAAACAAACCCTTGCCAGTGCCTGCATCGAAAATTTAAGTCAATGAAAAACATCGCTTTTTTTTACTGGTGAAAAAATCGTCAGTTTGAGCGCAGGCCCCGTTCCACAGGGCTTTCGGCGAGTTCGAGGGGGGTTGTCCACTGAGTTATCCACAGCTTCTGTGGATTGTCCCAAGCGCTTGCTCTAGCACGGGCGTGCCGGTTTTTTTCGACTTTACCCGTGGGAAAAAAGGAGTAGAGTGGCGCGCCTTTCGATCTGTCCCGCAGTGCTTTATGAAGTTTCGCTCCGTATCAAATCCTGTTACCGGTACCCCTTCCAGTGTTACCCCAACCAAGCGCATTTCGATGCGGGTCGCCGAATGGCTGCTCGACAGCCCGCGCCTGGGAGAAAACCCCAGCGTCAAGCACTTGGCCGGTCGTTTGCTCAAGCAACCGGCCCGTGAAGGTGTGGTCGCCGCGCAAAGTCGTCTTGGGCAGTTGATGTGCCGTGAATGCGGAAACGCCCGGGATCGGCGGATCGGGCATGACCTGTTGCGCCAGGCTGCCCGGGCCGGCGATTCTCGCGCCCGTCAGGCCCTCGGTGAAATCGACGACTGAAATCCAAGACCGCGCTGGGCAACGCCCCGCCAGCTTGGGTAACCTTCGGGCTTTATCTCTTACGCGGGAATTGTCATGGCGATGGATTTGACCAGCCTGTTGTTTGGCCTGGCGGGCGCGGCGGTGCCGTTGCTGGGTCTGGCCTGGCACCTGCAACGCCAGGCGAGCGCCGCGCAGGCCGAACAGGCCTTGCTGGAAGAGCGCCTGGCCACCGCGCACATGGCCCACGACGGCCTCAACGCCCAGCTTGATGCCTGCCGCGACGAGATCAGCGACCTCAGCCAGGCCAACTCCGCCAAGCAGGCCGAGCTTGCCGCCGCGTCCCGGGAAGTCGAGCTGTTGCAGATCGAGCGGGACAACGCTCGCGACGCAGCCCACGCCTGGAACCTGGAACGTGCCAACAAGGAAGCGGAACTGCGCCGCCTCGATGCCCAGGCGGCGTCGCTGCAAGCCGAGCTGCGTGAGCAACAGGAAAGCCATCAGCAACGCCTGGATGACCTGCAAGGTTCGCGGGACGCACTGCGGGCACAATTTGCCGAGCTGGCCGGGAAAATCTTCGACGAGCGTGAACAGCGCTTCGCCGAAACCAGCCAGCAACGCCTGGGCCAATTGCTCGACCCCTTGAAGGAGCGCATCCAGTCCTTCGAAAAACGCGTCGAGGAGAGTTACCAGGCCGAGGCGCGGGAGCGGTTCTCGCTGGGCAAGGAGCTGGAGCGGCTGCAACAGCTGAACCTGCGCCTGAGCGACGAGGCCACCAACCTCACGCGCGCGCTCAAGGGCCAGAAAACCCAAGGCAACTGGGGCGAGCTGATCTTGGAACGGGTACTCGAACACGCCGGCCTGGAGAAAGGTCGTGAGTACCAGACCCAGGTCAGTCTCAAGGGCCCGGATGGCGAGCGCTTCCAGCCTGATGTGCTGATTTATCTGCCTGGCGACAAGCAAGTGGTGGTCGATTCCAAGGTCAGCCTCACGGCTTACCAGCAGTATGTGGCCGCCGAGGATGACGCCATTGGCCTGCTCGCCCTCAAGCAACACGTGGGGTCGTTGCGGGCCCACGTCAAAGGCCTGGCCGGCAAGGACTACAAGCGCCTGGACGGTTTGCACAGCCTGGATTTCGTGTTGTTGTTCGTGCCGATCGAGGCGGCGTTTTCCGCTGCCCTGCAAGCCGAGCCGAACCTGTTCCAGGAGGCCTTCGACCGCAACATCGTGATCGTCAGCCCGACCACTTTGCTGGCGACGCTGCGGGTGATCGACAGCTTGTGGAAACAGGAACGCCAGAGCCAGAACGCCCGGGAAATCGCCGAACGGGCCGGGTGGCTGTACGACAAGTTCGTGTTGTTCATCCAGGACCTGGACGAGATCGGCAGTCGTCTGCAGCAGTTGGACAAGGCCTACAGCGCGGCACGCAACAAGCTGACGCAAGGGCGCGGCAACCTGATCAGCCGCAGCGAACAACTCAAGCTCCTCGGCGCCCGGGCCAGCAAGAACCTGCCGGCCGATTTGCTGGAGCGGGCGATGACGGATGGGGATGGGTTGCCGGAGTTGCCGGAAGAAACCCAGGGTTGATGAACTCCTTGAGTTTGGTGCAAAACCTGTGGCGAGGGGATTTATCCCCGTTCGGCTGCGCAGCAGTCGTAAACCGGCTTGTATGGTTCATCTGCTGCATCGCAGTGCCCAGGACTGGGGTCGCTGCGCAACCCAACGGGGATAAATCCCCTCGCCACAGGCTCAGTGCTCGGCTGGAGAACTCCAGTACCTACAACGGCAAATGCCGACTCAACAACGCCCTCAATGCCGCCGGTTTCACCGGCTTGGCCAGGTAATCCAGGCCTGCGGCGTGCACCTGGGCCACCGTTTCCGGCCGACCGTCGGCGCTGATCACCACCCCAGGCACCGGTTCACCCAGGCGCGTGCGCAACCAGGCCATCAGCTCGGTGCCGGTCTCACCGCCGTCCAGGTGAAAATCCACCAGCGCCAGTTGCGGCCGGCCTCCCTGGGCCAGCCAATGCTCGCATTCGTCACGGTTGCGCGCGGTCCACACCTGGCAACCCCAGCGCGTCAGCAGGCTGTTCATGCCGATCAGGATGCTGTCTTCGTTATCGACGCACAGCACCCGCGCGCCGCTGGGCAGATGGCCGTTGGGTTCGACCACCGCGCCAGGTGCGCTGGCCTGGGCCGCGGCCAGGGGCACGCTGACGCTGAATACGCTGCCTTGGCCGGGCCAGGAGCGCACGCGCAGGGTGTGGCCGAGCACGCGGCATAGCCCGTCGGCGATCGCCAAGCCCAGCCCCAGGCCTTTTTCGGCGCGGGTCTGGTGGCTGTCCAGGCGTTTGAATTCTTCGAAGATGACTTGCTGTTTATCCTCGGCGATACCCGGCCCGCGGTCCCAGACTTCCAGGCACAGCTCGCCGTTGCGTCGCCGGGCGCCCAGCAACACCGGCCCCTTGGCGTAGCGGAAGGCGTTGGTGAGGAAGTTTTGCAGGATGCGCCGCAGCAGCTTGATGTCGCTGTCGATGCGCAGTCGCGAGCCGCGCACCCGGAACTTCAGGCCCTGTTCCTGGGCCAGGACGGTGAACTCCGCGCCGAGGGTGTCGAACAGGTCATTGAGGACGAACGGCTTGCGCTCGGGATTGATCTTGCCGTTCTCCAGGCGGGAAATGTCCAGCAGGTCGGTGATCAGGTCTTCGGCCGAGCGCAGCGAACTGTCCAGGTGTTGCACCAGTTGCCGGGCTTCGCTCGGCAGGCCGTCGTGCTGGTGGGACAGCGCGGCGGAGAACAGGCGTGCGGCGTTGAGCGGCTGCATCAGGTCATGGCTGACGGCGGCGAGGAAGCGGGTCTTCGATTGGTTGGCCGCTTCAGCGGTGCTTTTCGCGTCGGTCAGCGCCAGGTTCAGTTGCGACAGTTCCCAGGTGCGCTCGGCCACCCGCTGCTCCAGGCCTTCGTTGGCTTCGGTCAACGCTTGTTCGGCCTCGCGGAACGCGGTGATGTCGGTGAAGCTCATGACGAAGCCGCCGCCAGGCATCGGGTTGCCGATCAGCTCGATGACCCGCCCGTTGGGGAACATCCGTTCGGACGTGTGGGCGCGACCCTGGCGCATCCAGTGCAAACGCCGGGCGACGTGCACCTCCGCCTCGCCGGGGCCGCAAAGGCCGCGTTCGGCGTTGTAGCGGATGATGTCGGCAATGGGCCGACCGACGCTGATCAAGCCGTCCGGGTAGTTGAACAGTTCCAGGTAGCGGCGGTTCCACGCCACCAACCGCAGCGACTGATCGACCACGCTGATGCCCTGGGTGATGTTCTCGATGGCGCCTTGCAAGAGTGCGCGGTTGAATTGCAGCACTTCCGAGGCTTCGTCGGCGATGCGCACGACGTCTTCGAGTTGCATCTCGCGGCCTTCGATCGCGGCCTTGACCACCGCCCGCGTCGACGAGGCACCGAGGACACCGGCCAGCAGGCGTTCGGTGTGGGCGATCCATTCGTTGTCGGCATTCTGGTTCGGGTTGAAGCCCTTGCCCTGGCGGTAGGCGAAGCGGATGAAGCTCTGCCGGGCCCGTTCCTCGCCCACGAAGCGGGCGGCCAGTTGCAACAGGTCTTCGATGCGCACCGCCAGCATCGAGCGGGCGTTGGGGCGGGCGCTGATTTCCTGGCCGATAAAGCGTCCGGCTTGCCAGTGTTCCGACACGCGGGTGCGCGACAGCACCGAGACCCAGGCAAACAGGGTGAAGTTGCCGGCCAGGGACAGCACCACGCCCTGGGTCAACGGGCTGATCGGCAGGTTCAACGGGTTGCCGTGCAGCCAGGCCAGGCCCGGGAAACTGTCCAGGGACCAGCCGAGGCTGTGGGCGGCGATCGGCAGCACCAGGGTGTAGAACCACAGGAAAATCCCGCTGGCGAGGCCGGCGAACACACCGCGCCGGTTGGCCTGTTTCCAGTACAGCGCGCCGAGCATGGCGGGGGCCAGTTGCGTGACGGCGGCGAAGGCAATCTGGCCGATGGTCGCCAGGCTCGCGGTCGAGCCCAGCAACCGGTAGCTGACATAGGCCAGCAACAGGATCACCACGATGCTCACGCGGCGCACCGACAGCATCCACTGGCGGAACACCTCGAAGGGCCGCTCGGCGTTGTTGCGGCGCAGCAGCCAGGGCAGCAGCATGTCGTTGGAGACCATGGTGGAGAGCGCCACGCTGGCGACAATCACCATGCCGGTGGCTGCCGAGGCGCCGCCGATGAACGCCAGCAACGCCAGCGCCGGATGGGCCTGTGCCAAAGGCAGGCTGATGACGAATGAGTCCGGCAGCACCGATCGCGGCAGCATCATTTGCCCGGCCAGGGCGATGGGCACCACGAACAGCGCGGCGAGGGCCAGGTAGGCGGGGAACACCCATTTGGCCAGGCGCAGGTCCTGGGGCTCGATGTTCTCCACCACGGTCACGTGGAATTGTCGCGGCAGGCAGATGATCGCCATCATCGCCACGCCGGTCTGTACCACCATGGACGGCCAGTTGATGGTTTCCTTCCAGTATTGCTCCAGCCGTGGTGCGAGCATCGCCTGGTCGAACAGGTCGTCGAAGCCGTCGTAGAGGCCGTACGTCACGAACGCGCCGACCGCCAGGAAGGCGAACAACTTCACCAGGGACTCGAAGGCAATCGCCAGCACCATGCCGCGGTGGTGTTCGGTGGCGTCCAGGTTGCGGGTCCCAAACACGATGGTGAACAGCGCCAGGATCAGCGAGACGATCAGCGCGGTGTCCTGGGCGCGGGTGCCCATGGCGTCGGCGCCAGCGCCGATCAACAGGTTCACACCCAGGACGATGCCCTTGAGCTGCAAGGCAATGTACGGCAGCACGCCCACCAGGCAGATCAGCGCCACCACCACCGCCAGGGATTGGGACTTGCCGTAGCGGGCGGCGATGAAGTCGGCGATGGAGGTGATGTTCTCCTGTTTGCTGATCATCACCATCTTTTGCAAGACCCACGGCGCCAGCACCAGCAGCAGGATCGGCCCGAGGTAGATCGGCAGGAACGACCAGAGCTGTTCGGCGGCCTGGCCCACGGCGCCGAAGAACGTCCAACTGGTGCAGTACACCGCCAGCGACAGGCTGTAGACCCAGGCGCGCACCCGCGGCGGCAGCGGCGTGCTGCGGCGGTCGCCGTAGAAGGCGATGGCGAACATGATGGCCATATAGGCCAGGGCGACAACGGCGATCAGCCCGCTGGACAACGACATGGAGACTCCCGGACAAAGACACCGGGACTCGGGCCCGGCAGGACAGTCTCGCATGCCCGCTCGGGTTCGTCAGTGTCGACCAAGGTCGAGGCGTGGCGGGCTGTCGCGGGCGGGGGGACTCTTAGGTTATGCAGGGGAGGGCCTCATCGCGAGCAAGCTCGCTCCCACATTGCGTCCTGGGCGAACATAGATTTTGCGTTCGCGGCAGATCAAATGTGGGAGCGAGCTTGCTCGCGATGGCGGTCTTACTGAGCCAAAGCCATATCCACTAACCGATACAACTCCCCAACCTCAAGTGGCGCGGTAGCAAAGAGGATGCGGAACACTGTCGGTGCCACCACCAGGTTGATCCACCGTTCGACACCCGGGTTGGGTTCGTCGGGGTAGCGGTCGAAGATGACCTGCAACTGAGCGCCGATGATGCCCACGCAGTGCCCCGGCGTGGCGCAGGCCTGGATGTCGCGCATCATGTTGCGACCCGGTTCGGAGCTCATTTCGTCCAGGTACTGTTCGGCCCAGGCGCGTAGGTCGCCGCGCAGGCTGCCGGTATTGGCCGGCTCACTGTCGGGCCGCATGCGGGCGATGGCAACGTCGGCCAGCAGCGCCGCCAGGTCTCCCCAGCGCCGGTAGATGGTAGACGGCGTCACCCCCGCGCGCGCAGCAATTTGCGGCACGGTCAGGGTGGCGCGGTCCTGCGTTTGCAGCAAGTCGCGGACCGCCGAATGAATCGATTCCTGTACCCGGGCGCTTCTGCCGCCGGGGCGTAAACCTTCTTTGATAGCCATGAGGCGGACCTTAACACAAAGAATTTGCTTTAAGCAGGGGGCGAGTGCAGACTCCACAAAAGCAAATTATTAGCTTTTGTGGATTTGATGGAGCGTGCCCATGTCCCGTCCAGCTTCAACGCGAGCGAGCCTGATGTTCCTGGCGCTTACCTTGCTCGGTTTTCTCGCCGCGTCCAGCGCGCCGACGCCGCTGTATCACCTCTATCAAGAACAATTGCAGTTTTCTGCGGCGGTGCTGACGCTGATCTTCGGGGTCTACGCGTTCAGTCTGCTGGCGGCCCTGCTGACCGTAGGGTCGCTGTCGGATTACCTGGGGCGCAAGCCGGTGATCTTCGCGGCCCTGCTGCTCAACATCGTGGCCATGTTGTTGTTCATCAATGCCGGCAGCATCGGCTGGCTGATCGGCGCCCGGTTGATCCAGGGTTTCGCCACGGGCATGGCCACCAGCGTGCTGGGCGCTGCGTTGCTGGACTTCGACCGTCGCCAGGGGCCGCTGATCACCAGTGTCGCGCCCTTGCTGGGCATGGCGTGCGGGGCATTGGGCTGCGGCCTGCTCGCGGAGTTCGCGCCGCTGCCGCTGCAATTGACGTACTGGCTGCTGCTGGGGCTGTTCCTGGGCCAGGCGATCTATCTCTGGCGCCTGGTCGAAAGTGTCAGCCCACAACCGGGCGCCTGGCGTTCCCTGCGCCCGAGCTTGCATGTGCCGGTGCAAGCGCGTCGAGCCCTCTGGTTGACGCTGCCCTTGAACCTGTCGGCCTGGGCGGTGGGCGGGTTCTACCTGTCCTTGGCGCCGTCCCTGGTGCGGGCCGCGACGGGATCGACCTCCAACCTGATCGGTGGTGCACTGGTGGCCGTCCTGACACTCAGCGGCGCGCTGTCCATCTTCACGCTGCGTAACCAGGCGGCCGAGAGAATCCTGCGCCTGTCGGCCGGTTTGCTGGTGATCGGCCTGACCTTGGTATTACTCGCGGCTCACAGCGCCAGCCTGGCGCTGTTCTTCATCGGCACGCTAGTGACCGGCAGCGGTTTTGGCGGGGGCTTTCTCGGCGCGCTGCGCAGCCTCATGCCACTGGCCTTGCCCCATGAACGCGCCGGCTTGATGTCGGCGTTCTATGTCCTCAGTTACCTGGCATTCAGCCTACCTTCGCTGCTGGCCGGAAACCTGGTGCGCGTGTTCGGACTGATCCCGACCACCGATGGCTATGGCGCTGTGTTGATCGTGCTGGCGGTCGCTGCACTGTGGGGTTTGCTGCGCCAATCGCAAACCGTGGCCATAAAGACTGGAAGCAGTGCCTGAAGGTATTTGCAAAATCGATAACAGATAGAGAAATTACCCGTTATATAGATATTCGAGTCGGCTATAGCATGGCCTCACCTCAACCGAGGACAGGAGTTCTGCCATGCCATGCTGTGCCGCCAAGACCCGCTTGCGTCCCCTGAGCCATTTGCCCAGGCCACTGGAAGCCATTCGCCAATTCACCCCCAACTGGTTCGCCGTCACCATGGGCACCGGCGTGCTGGCGCTGGCCTTGGCGCAATGGCCGGGGAGCGTGCCGGCCTTGCGTGTGGTGGGTGAAGGGTTGTGGGTGTTCAATACGCTGCTGTTCATCCTGTTCGCCGGGCTGTATGCGGCCCGTTGGCTGTTGTTCTTCGATGAAGCGCGAAGGATTTTCGGCCACTCAACGGTCTCGATGTTCTTCGGTACCATTCCCATGGGGCTGGCGACCCTCATCAACGGCTTGCTGGTGTTCGGGCTGCCACGCTGGGGTGACGCCGTGGTGCCGTTGGCGCAAGCGCTGTGGTGGGTTGACGTAGCCATGTCCCTGGCCTGCGGTGTGCTGATTCCCTTCCTGATGTTCACTCGCCAGGAACACCGGATCGACCAGATGACCGCGGTATGGCTGCTGCCGGTGGTGGCCGCTGAAGTCGCCGCCGCCAGCGGCGGGCTGTTGGCGCCGCACTTGGCCGACGCCCACGCGCAACTGATCATGTTGATCACCAGCTACGTGCTCTGGGCCTTTTCCCTGCCGGTGGCGTTCAGCATCCTGACGATCCTGCTGCTGCGCATGGCCTTGCACAAACTGCCTCACGAGAACATGGCGGCGTCGAGCTGGCTGGCCCTTGGCCCGATCGGCACCGGTGCCTTGGGCATGTTGCTGCTGGGGGGCGAGGCTCCGTTGATCTTCACCGCCAATGGCCTGTCGGGTGTGGGTGAAATCGCTGCCGGGCTGGGCCTGGTGGCCGGCATCACCCTGTGGGGGCTGGGGTTCTGGTGGATGTTGATGGCCCTGCTGATCACCGCGCGATACCTGCGTGAGGGCATCCCGTTCAATCTCGGTTGGTGGGGCTTTACCTTTCCCTTGGGGGTGTATGCGCTGACCACCCTGAAACTGGCGGACCTGTTGGGGTTGGGTTTCTTCGACGTGTTCGGCAGCGTGCTGGTGGTGTTGCTGGCGCTGATGTGGCTGATTGTCGGCCGGCGCACGGTGATGGGGGCCTGGCACGGCGAGCTGTTTGTGTCACCGTGCATTGCCGGATTGGCAAAATAATCGCCGCGCCTCTCCAAGCCATGCATGGCGTGGGGTAATGTGTGGCCTGGATCGAAAAACGTTATTCCAATAAGCGTCCAGGCCACTCAGGAACACGGAAGATGAGTCACCCCTCGCAGTTCACCTTGCTACGCACGCGGCGTTTCCTGCCGTTCTTCATCACCCAGTCCCTGGGTGCGTTCAACGACAACGTGTTCAAGCAGTCGCTGATTCTCGCGATCCTTTATCGGCTGACCATCGAGGGCGACCGTTCGATTTGGGTCAACCTGTGTGCGTTGCTGTTCATCCTGCCGTTCTTCCTGTTCTCGGCTCTGGCTGGGCAGTTTGGGGAAAAATTCGCCAAGGATGCGTTGATCCGCCTGATCAAGCTGGGCGAGATCGTCATCATGGCGGTCGGCGCGGTGGGTTTTCTGTTCGATCACCTGTCGCTGATGCTGGTGGCGCTGTTCGCCATGGGCACCCATTCGGCGCTGTTCGGCCCGGTGAAATATTCGATCCTGCCGCAAGCCTTGCGTGAGGATGAGCTGGTCGGCGGCAATGGCCTGGTGGAAATGGGCACCTTCCTGGCGATCCTCGCCGGCACCATCGGCGCGGGGATCATGATGTCCTCGGCGCATTACGCGCCGGTGGTGTCGAGCGCCATCGTCGGCATCGCCGTGCTCGGCTACCTGGCCAGCCGCAGCATCCCGCGCGCGGCGGCGGCCTCGCCGCAGATGCGCCTGAACTGGAACATCTTCAGCCAATCCTGGGCCACCCTGAAACTGGGCCTGGGGCAAACCCCGGCGGTGTCCCGTTCGATTGTCGGCAACTCGTGGTTTTGGTTCGTCGGGGCGATCTACCTGACGCAAATCCCGGCCTACGCCAAAGAGTGGATGCACGGTGATGAAACCGTGGTCACCCTGATCCTGACGGTGTTCTCGGTGGGGATCGCGCTGGGGTCGATGCTCTGTGAGCGGCTCTCCGGGCGCAAGGTCGAGATCGGCCTGGTGCCGTTCGGTTCGTTCGGGTTGACGGTGTTCGGGCTGTTGCTGTGGTGGCACTCCGGCGGGATTCCCGACAGCGTCCAGGGGCATGGCTGGCTCGAGGTGCTCGGCTTCGGTCATGCCTGGCTGGTGCTGATCGACATCCTCGGCCTCGGTGTCTTCGGTGGCTTCTACATCGTGCCGTTGTACGCGCTGATCCAGTCCCGCACCGCCGAAAACGAGCGGGCCCGGGTGATCGCCGCCAACAACATTCTCAATGCCTTGTTCATGGTGGTGTCGGCCATCGTGTCCATCGTGTTGCTGAGCGTCGCCAAGCTGTCGATCCCGCAGCTGTTCCTGGTGGTGTCGCTGCTCAACGTCGGCGTAAACGCCTACATCTTCAAAATCGTGCCCGAGTTCAGCATGCGCTTCATGATCTGGCTGCTGAGCCATTCGATGTACCGCGTGGAGCATCGCAACCTGGACGCGATTCCCGATGAAGGCGCGGCGTTGCTGGTCTGCAACCACGTGTCGTTCGTCGATGCCTTGCTGATTGGCGGCGCGGTGCGTCGGCCGATTCGCTTCGTGATGTACTACAAGATCTACAACCTGCCGGTGCTGAACTTCATCTTCCGCACGGCCGGGACGATTCCGATTGCCGGGCGCCAGGAAGACATCCACATCTACGAAAAGGCCTTCAAGCGCATCGCCCAGTACCTCGCGGAGGGCGAATTGGTGTGCATCTTCCCGGAAGGCAAACTGACCGCCGATGGTGAGATCAATGAGTTCAAGAGCGGCCTGACCCGCATTCTCCAGGAAACCCCGGTGCCGGTGATTCCGCTGGCATTGCAGGGCCTGTGGGGCAGCTTCTTCAGTCGTGACCCGGCCAAGGGGCTGTTTCGCCGGTTGTGGTCGCGGGTGACCCTGGTGGCAGGGCCGGCAGTGGCGGTGGAGCTGGCGGAGCCGGCCAAGTTGCAGGCGTTGGTAGGCGAGTTGCGCGGGAGTGTCAGGTAGCACAGAGCTCCTGTGGGAGCGAGCTTGCTCGCGATAGCGATGTATCAGTCGACATAATGGTTAACTGATACACCGCGTTCGCGAGCAAGCTCGCTCCCACAACGATTATGCGCTGACCTTCAGCCCGATCAGCCCCGCAATGATCAACGCCACGCTGGCCAACCGAACCAGCGCCATCGACTCACCAAACAGAATGATCCCGGCGATGACCGTGCCCACGGCGCCGACCCCGGTCCAGATCGCATAGGCCGTGCCCAGGGGCAGTTCCTTCATGGCCAGGCCGAGCAGGCCGAGGCTGATCACCATGGCGGCAATCGTCAGTGCAGTGGGGAGCGGGCGGCTGAAACCGTCGGTGTACTTCAGGCCGACTGCCCAGCCAACTTCGGCTAGGCCGGCAAAAAACAGAATGATCCAGGACATCGCAAACCTCCATCGAAGATGGGGTCGTCCCCGGATTGAGACTTGATCGACGGACGATTCAAGTGGCGGGGTCGTCCCCGCGCTCAAGGGGTAGAGTGCCCATTCTCGAGCACTCGATCAAGCCTGCGTTCAATCCACCGCCTGCTTCGCGGCGAGCGCCTCGCGGTCCTGCTTTTCGCTCATGCGCCGGAAATAAGTGGAGAGCAAGGCCCCGGAGATGTTGTGCCAGACGCTGAACAACGCACTGGGCACCGCCGCCAACGGCGAAAAATGCGCGCTGGCCAGGGCTGCTCCCAACCCGGAGTTCTGCATGCCCACTTCCAGCGCCAGGGATTTACGCTGGGCCAGCGGTAGCTTGAACAGGTGGCCGGTGAAATAGCCCAGCAGGAAGCCGAAGCTGTTGTGCAGCATCACCACCGCCATGATCAGCAGGCCCGATTCGGCTATTTTCGCCTGGCTGGCGGCAACGACCGCAGTGACGATGATGACGATGCTCACCACCGACACCAGGGGCAACACTTCCACCGCGTGGCGAACCTTGTCCCCCAGCAGGCGTTGTGCGACCACGCCCAGGACGATCGGCAGCAACACCACTTGCAGGATCGACCAGAACAGCTCCATGAACGACACCGGCAGCCAGGCCGAAGCCAGCAGCCAGATCAGTGCCGGCGTCAGCAGCGGCGCGAGCAGGGTGGTGACGGCGGCGATGGCGACCGACAGGGCCAGGTCGCCACGGGCCAGCCAGGTCATGACATTGGACGAGGTGCCGCTCGGGCAGCACCCCACCAGGATGACGCCGACGGCGATTTCCGGCGGCAGGTGGAACACCTGGCAGAGCAACCACGCCACGCCGGGCATGATCACGAAATGCGCCACCACGCCCAGGGCCACGCGCCAGGGATGACGGGCGACCTCGGCGAAGTCTTCGAGTTTGAGGGTCAGGCCCATGCCGAACATCACCAGCCCCAGCAGCGGCACGATGGCGCCTTTCAGGCCGATGAACCAGGCCGGTAGCAGGAACGCCACCACCGCGAAAATCAGTACCCAATAAGCGAAGGTATTGCCGACGAAGCGGCTCAATGCTGCCAATGCGCGCATGGCCAGATCCTTGTTATCAAATGAAACCCACAAACAATTGTGGGAGCGGGCCTGCTCGCGAACGCGGTGTATCAGTTAACCATTATGTCGACTGATACACCGCGTTCGCGAGCAAGCCCACTCCCACCGTTGAGATCACCCGCCGTTAGATTCCCTGCGGAATCTCTTCCCCGCCCAGCGCCTCGACCAACGCCGGCAGGAACTCGCCGAAAGTCAACATCATCAGCGTGAAGCTGGCGTCCAATTGGCCGAGGGCTTCGTCGCCGCCATCCTGCTCGGCCTGGTCCTGCAACAGGTCTTCGAACTTCAGGCGCTTGACCACCATCTTGTCGTCGAGCACGAAGGACAGTTTGTCCTGCCAGGCCAGGGACAGTTGCGTGACCACCTTGCCGGTGTTCAGGTGCAACTGGATCTCGTCGCTGGTCAGGTCCTGGCGCTTGCAACGCACGATCCCGCCGTCTTCGTGGGTGTCGCGCAGTTCGCATTCGTCCAGCACGAAGAAATCGTCGGCAGCCTTCTGGGTCTTGACCCAGTCGGTCATGATGGCGGTCGGGGCCATTTTGACCGTCAGCGGGCGCACGGGCAGGGTGCCGATGACTTCACGCAGGGTCGACAGCAGGTCTTCGGCGCGTTTCGGGCTGGCGGAGTTCACCAGGATCAGCCCTTGCTTCGGCGCGATGGCGGCGAAGGTGGACGAGCGGCGAATGAAGGCACGTGGCAGGAACGCCTGGATGATTTCATCCTTGAGTTGGTCACGCTCCTTCTTATAGACCTTGCGCATTTGCTCGGCCTCGATTTCCTCGACCTTTTCCTTCAGGGCATCGCGTACGACGCTGCCCGGCAGAATGCGTTCTTCCTTGCGAGCGGCAATCAGCAGGAAGTCCTGGCTGACATGCACCAGCGGCGCGTCTTCGCCTTTGCCAAACGGCGCGACGAAACCGTACGTGGTCAACTCCTGGCTTGCACATGGACGCGCCAGTTTGCTGGCCAGTGCAGTTTCCAACGCCTCGGCATCAACAGGCAGATCTTGGGTCAGGCGATAGATAAGCAGGTTCTTGAACCACATGGGGTGAGTCTCTCCTTTATACAAAGGGGGGCATTATTCTCTGCGCGGCGCCATAGGCCAACCCTTCGCTAAGCCTTTGGAAGGCCTGAAAAAATTAATTTAAAAAGTGCTTGCCAGCTTGAAGAGTGCTCCGTAGAATGCGCGCCACACCGAAAGCGAAGGGTGATTAGCTCAGCCGGGAGAGCGTCTGCCTTACAAGCAGAATGTCGGCGGTTCGATCCCGTCATCACCCACCATTCGTTTCAAGTGTTACGCGCAGCGGTAGTTCAGTCGGTTAGAATACCGGCCTGTCACGCCGGGGGTCGCGGGTTCGAGTCCCGTCCGCTGCGCCATATTTGGTTACCTGGAACACTGAACGCCAGGTCACCCCGAAAAGCCCGCTAACGCGGGCTTTTTGCTGTCTGTGGTTTACGCGGTGCGTGTTCTTCAGTTTTTTTGCTGAATTTTGCAATTAAATCAGCACGTTACAAAAAACTGTGAGAGAATGCGCCCCGCATCGAAAGTGCAGGGTGATTAGCTCAGCCGGGAGAGCGTCTGCCTTACAAGCAGAATGTCGGCGGTTCGATCCCGTCATCACCCACCAACTTTCAATGTTACGCGCAGCGGTAGTTCAGTCGGTTAGAATACCGGCCTGTCACGCCGGGGGTCGCGGGTTCGAGTCCCGTCCGCTGCGCCATATTCGGTCACCTGGAGCACTGAACGCCAGGTCACCCACAAAAAGCCCGCTCATTGAGCGGGCTTTTTGTTGCCTAGCGTTTATCAAGAGGGCGTTCCCACGCCCAGCGCGGGAGCGCCTCGACAGAATGCTTTGCGTGTCTACTGCTCGGCATTGCGACTGTGCCGGTAATCGCTGACGGCTTCATACACCGCTTTGCGCAGACGGTTGATACCACCGATGGGGCGGTGCGCCTCCAGGCCGAACCACGGATTGAACGACTGGTTATCACAGGCCAGGTTCAGCTTGGGGGTGTCGAAGTCCTGGGCGGGCACCTTGATGCGCGCAACGGTCTCGAACGGGGCATCACTTTCGCGCCATTCAATGCTGGTGTCTTCGATCGGCATGTACTTGCGCGGGTCCTGGCGCTGGACCTGCAAGACAAAGCACGCCGGCACGCGGTCTGTGGATAACTGCTGATTGAGGGCGCTGCGCAGGAAGTTGGGCAATGCCTGGTTCTGTGCGGGCAGGGTATAGGTCGGGCAACTGTCCGGGTCTGGCGCCACGCGAAACTTCGCATTGGCCGCGCCGAACTTGTAGGGCGATACCGAAAAGTACGTGGTCTGAGTCGGGCTGGCCGGTGGTGGTGAAAGGGTCGCCAGGGCGATGAACAGATGGCGAATCTGCCAACTGCGCGGGTCCACGCTCGGAAAGAAGGCCATGGCTTTCTTTCCATCGGCCTGGGCAGCCACATTCTGACGGTACTCGGCGACATCGCTGACGAAGAAGTTCGGATGGTTGAACATCACGAAATCCTGTTCGCCGTGTGATTGGCGGTCATCCAGCAGTTGCTTGCCGGGCACGTCCAGCAGCTTGATCGCCATCCCGCGCGCATCCCGCAGGCTGTCGAATTGAGGGTAAGCGTTGCCATTGGACAGGCGCATCGTCGCTTGCCAGACCTTGCCCGGCTCGGCGAACACACCCTGGCGCAACACGGCCGGCAGATCGTTCGGCACCTGCACCTCGGCCATGACGCAGCCGTGGGCCTTGGCGTGGGCGTCGCGCAGGTAGCGCGTGCCTTCGCGGTGTTGATCGACGATGCGGATCGCCGTCTGGATGATTTCCTGGGTCATGGCGGCTTCGCCGGGCGGTACCTGCTCCTGGTCAGGCACCGGGCCGCTGTGGTGCCAGGCGTACCAGGCCGTCGCCAGTGCCCAGCCGAGCAGCCCCAGGCCCAGCAGCCACAGGAGCGTCTTGCCCAAGAAGGCGCCGAGGCGCAGCCAGAGCGTGGTCAACATGGAGAAATCCTTTTGCGGGTGAGGTTCATCATTACAGTTGCGACTCCAGCGGTCCGCCCAGCACTTTCAGGTATTCCAGCAAAGCCCAGCGTTCCTGCGGTTGCAACAGCCGGCCAATGACGCCGTTGCCCTTTTCACCGGCGCGGAACTCATGACCGCTGTTGTGATTGCCGGTTATGCGGGTGTCGAAGAGAAAACCGTTGGTGAAGGCTTCGGTGCGATAACCGAGGTGTCGCGGGTCGTACTCGAAGTTGCCTTTATAAAAGGTGGTGGCCCGCTCGTCCTGGGGCGACAGCAGTTGGTAGATCGTCGGCACCGAGCCGTTGTGCAGGAACGGTGGCGTGGCCCAGACGCCCGCCAGTGGCCGGGCCTTGTAAGCGCGCAGCTCGCGCACGCCGATGGGCAGGCCGAAACCGTCCAGGGCCGGACGCTCGGCGGGGGTGACGCCGGCGTCGCGGTAGGCGCGGTTCTCGACGAACGCGGTGACATAAGCCAAGCCCTTGGCGACCGAGAGCTGGCTCAGGTCCAGCGGCTCTTTCGGGGTCGGGTGCAGTTGCACCTCCAGCTTCGCCAGCTCGGCCGGATCCCACTGCAGGCTGGTCAGGTCGAAGCGGTGGTCGGCGATGTTATTGGCGGTGCCCGGGTCGGTGCCGATCACCTGCACGGGCAGCATGTGCAGTTGTTGCACCGGCCGGTCGGGCCCCTGGATCACCTGGGGCACATGGCAGCCTGCACAATTTTCGTTGAACAGGGCGCGGCCCTTGGCGGCCAGGGGTTTGTCGATCGCGCCCAGCAGCGACTCCGGCCACGCGGGTGGCTTGAGCAGTTGCAAGGTCTCTTCGATCTTGTTCAGGTCGCGTACGCGTACGCTGGAAGGGTAGCGCGCGTCGCCTTGCAGCGGTTTGCCCTGGGCGTCGAAGAAACTCAACGTGGCGCCAACGCCCAGCGCCTCGCCGACGTTGCGGGCCATCGGTTGCTGGGCCGAGCCATTCCATTGCACCCAGTCGAACGTCCACATTTCCCACAACTGCGGGTAATCCACCGGGGCGTTGGCCACCCGGTAGTTGGCCGGCGAAATGGCGTCGCCGAAGCTGGCGTTGGCAATGCGGCCAAAGGCGTCGGTACGGCCGGGACCTTCTTCGGTCGGGTAGAGGCCGCGATGGGTGTCATTCCAGGCCACCCGCAAGAAGGTGTCGAGGGAGGCCTTGAACGCCTTGCGCAGGTCTTCATGACCGGCGTCGTAGTCGTTACCCAGGACCTGGCGGGCGAAACGTTCGAATTTCCACGGGTTGTAATAAGTAGAAACAAGACTGGCGACCAGTGCCTGTCCGAAACTGCCGCCGCGCAACGTCGGCACGCTGGAGGGCAGGACGTGTTGTGCCGAACCGCCATCGATCCGTATCGCCTGGCCCTTGAAGCGCAGTTCACCGGTGTGGCAGGCCGCGCAGGTGATGTCCAGGTATTCGTCGGTAACGCCCGGGTTCTGGTGCCGGGCGAAACCCACTGGCAGGTTGCCGGGGTTATCGGGCGAGGCTTTCTGCGCCGGGTCCACCAGGAAGCCGAAACGCGCCAGGTACTCAGGCGAAGCGAACCGCTGTTGCGAAAACGGCAGTTCGAGGGCGGTGAACCAGTTGTAGCGCAGGCCTTTCACCTGGGTGCCTTGGGGGGTGAAGTAGTAGGTCTGACGCTCGGCGGCGCTCCATTGATCCAGGTAGTGCACCTTTTCGACGGGCGTGTAGAACGGCAGGCGAGGGTTGGCAACGTAGTACAGCACCACGGCCACGGCAATGACCAGCAGCGCGAGGAGCAGCCAGAGAAGACGAGAGAGAAGGCGCACGATAACGTCCTTGTTTTTTTGATATGCCCTTATGCCTCAGTGCCGCTTTACGGGCAAGTGGCCATTATCCTTTGCGTTGCGGCGAGGTGCTCATTTGTCTGTGTAGGTAACAGATGACAGAGCCTTCATCTGCCGAGGATTAAAAAGCGTTTGCCGACCTGAACTTATCCTCGCTTTGTGGCTCACATGCCGGTAGCCATTGGTCGTGGCCGCCTGATAAGCTCGCGGCTTTACTCGATTGCCCTTTAGGCGCATGAACAAGGAAATAGCATGAAACAGCATCGGTTGGCGGCGGCGGTGGCCCTGGTTGGCCTGGTACTCGCGGGTTGCGATTCGCAGACCAGCGTAGAGCTGAAAACCCCGGCGCAGAAAGCTTCCTACGGGATCGGCCTGAACATGGGCAAGAGCCTGGCTCAGGAAGGTATGGATGACCTGGACTCCAAAGCGGTTGCCCAGGGCATTGAAGATGCCGTCGGCAAGAAAGAACAGAAGCTGAAAGACGAAGAACTGGTCGAGGCTTTTGCCGCACTGCAAAAACGTGCCGAAGAGCGCATGGCCAAGATGAGCGAGGAGTCGGCAGCGGCCGGCAAGAAATTCCTCGAGGAAAACGGCAAGAAAGCTGGCGTGACCACCACCGCTTCCGGCCTGCAGTATGAAGTGGTCAAGAAAGCCGATGGCCCGCAGCCTAAGCCGACTGACGTGGTGACAGTGCACTACACCGGCAAGCTGACCAATGGCACCGTGTTCGACAGTTCCGTCGAGCGTGGCAGCCCGATCGATCTGCCGGTCAGCGGCGTGATCCCGGGTTGGGTCGAAGGCCTGCAATTGATGCACGTCGGCGAGAAGTACAAGCTGTACATCCCAAGTGACCTGGCCTACGGTGCCCAGAGCCCGAGCCCGGCGATCCCGGCCAACTCGGTCTTGGTGTTCGACCTGGAGCTGCTGGCGATCAAGGATCCGGCCAAGGAAGACGCTGCCAAGTAATCGCGTCTGCGCCAAGACAACGCCTCGCTCATGCGGGGCGTTGTTGCATCCGGGCATTGGAAATGTAAAAAAACCGAACGCACCTCGCAGGCTACAGTCATAGGCAATACGGGCGCTGTGCTAGCCGTAGACAGCCGGTCAAGTCAATGAAATATTGGGTTTTTTTTAGTGAGTAAAAAACGCCCGATCTGAGCCGGGGCCTTATGATACGGGGGCTTCAGCGGCGAAATGCAGCTCTGTTCACAAGGTTATCCACAATTTGTGTGGATAACATTTCAGTGGGAGAAAAAATGAAGGCGCCGTGGAATTTTGCGCGATTTCTACCGCTGGCCGGGCGTCTGCTGGCCCGTGGTCGTTTGCCCACCCTGTTGTTCGCCGTCGCCAGCAAAGGCGCCCGGGAGGGTGGCCGGCTAGGCAAGCTCAAAGAGGACCTGCGCCTGTTGCAGGCCTTGTGCCTGGCCTATTGGCGGGGCGAGTACCGGGCCGTCAGCGCCAAGTCGATGTTGTCGGTGGTGGCGGGGCTCATGTATTTCCTCAGCCCGCTGGACGCCATCCCGGACATCCTGCCGATGTTTGGCATGTTCGACGACATCGCCGTGCTGGCCTGGGTCATGAAAACCCTCGACACCGAACTCGAAGCGTTCCGGGCCTGGCGTTACCGACAATCCCCCGAGAAGCTGGCCCGGGTCGAAAGGCTGCCCGATACGCCGGAGCAACTCCAGCTCCAGCGCCACGAAAAATCTTGATCCCGCGCCGCTTGCCCCAGAGAATTCATCGCCCCGCGACCTCAGCCGTCATTTAGGATTACACTTCCAAGGAAAAAGGCTGACTCGCTAAGTGTTGTTGTCCTACGGGGTAGACATGGATATTCAAATAATCACCCGCGACGGAGAGCCCGAGTACGCGGTTTTGCCGTGGGATCAGTATCAGTCGTTGTTGAAGGCCGCCGGCCTCGATCAAGCACCGTCGCGCGAAGCTTCTGTCCGGCACGCGGCGGCACCCGACCAGGTTCTCCCTGGCCTGGATCAATTACGCAGTTTGCGCGAAGGGAAGGGCATCGCCATCGAGGCGCTGGCCCGCACGGTAGGTATCAGCCCGTCTTATCTGGCCTTGATCGAGAGCGGCGAGCGTCAGCCCGATGCCGCGATTCGGCGCAGTCTGGCCTGGGAGTTGACGGTGCCGGGTTGGAGGGACGAGTCGTGAGTGTACGCATCAGTCGGCAGCATTGGGATGGGTTGTTGGGGGAGTTGGACCAGGCGCGCCGCCAGCGCCATTTGTTGACGTACCGCGCCTTGCTGGAGCGCCTGCAGCTGCCCAGCCCGGCAATGCAGACCTTGACCGCCGCCCTGGAGCACCTGGCGGCACTGGACGCCCGGGCGGAACAACCGCTGCGCAGCTCGCTGGTGATCAGCCAGGGCGCCAGCCGGTTGCCGCGCACCGGTTTCTTCGAGTGCGTCGAGCGCCTGGGCCGGTTTTCCGGGCCTTCCGATGGTGTGGCCGCCGCGTCCTGGCACGCCTCGGAAGTGGTCCGAGTGTTTGAATACGAATACCCCGAATCGGCGGAGGCCTGAGTGCTCTGGCGACTCAAGGCGCGGGCCGGCTATTGGCTGGCGCGACGCTTGTTTCACTGGTCATGGTTCGTCCGCCAGCCGCGTGGCTGGGCTTGGCTCGAAGGCCAGTTCGCGCGCATGGCGAACCTGGGTGACGCAGGGGCGCAAAGTTTTTACGGGCATATCCTGACGTTCCGTGGCCAGGGGCTTGGCGCACGTGAGGAAGGCCTGCGCCTGCTGCGGCTGGCGGCCCTGGCGGGGGATGGCAAGGCGGCCTATCAGGTTGGCGTGATCAGCCTGGCCGGCAGCGCCAGCAAGGCGCCGGATCCGGCCGAAGCCGCCCGCTGGTGGACCTTGGCAGCCAAGGCCGGGCACCCGTTGGCCGAGGACAAGCTCAAAGCGCTCGAAGCCGGCGACCGTTAGGTTATCCACAGCTTGCCGGGCGCTCGCCGTTTGCGCGAGCGCCCCACTGCGGGTTGTTCTGGATGCGTGTATTTAGAGAATCGGCCTACAGTCCCTGCTGTATTTCCTGACTTATTTCCCTTTTTATCCCCGGCAAAGTCTCGCGCTCCCTGAGCGCTGCGAGACGTCTGCCCATGTTCGACTGTTTTTGTCTGCTGATCCTTGAACGAGCGATGGCCTGATGGACCAGGTGAGTCGCGTCGAGCGGGCGCTCGACAGCTTCAAGGACACCCTGACGGTCTACCGCGAACAGCTCGAACGCTGGTACAGCCGGGCTGCGGACCGGGCCAGTCATGCCGCCGACGTGCCCTCGCTGATGGGCATGGAGCGACTGATCCGCTTCGGCGACAGCCTCACCGCGGTGAGCACCGGCGACGAAGATTTTCTCTCCACGGTCACCCAATGCCCACAGGGCGGGGTGATGACCATCGAGAGCAAGCTGGAGTCGGTGTACGACATTCCGTTGGGCGACATCGTGGTGCACGTGGTAGCGGTGGACACCGGCGAGGTCACGCCGGTCACCCTGGATGCCCAGGGCCTGGGCACCTTCAACGGCGAGGCGGGCAAGCGCTATCGGGTGCATGTCCAGGACGAGGTTTCACCGGCGCAGCTCCAGGCCCTGTTTTCTTCCTACGATGGCCTGAGCAAGGAGCTCACGGACTGGCTGCGCGGCGAGTGGCAGGGGTTCAAGCCTCAGTGGGCGCAGCAGTCTGCGGCCAACTCGGCGGCGGCGGTCGGCAATGGCCTGCTTGCCGGCAGTTGGGCAGCGATTGAAAGCGTGTGGGACAGCATCACCCTGCTCAGCGACATCCTCAAGGATCCTGCCCGGTTCCCTGACCGCCTGGGCGCCAGTGCCGCGCAGTTGCAAGACCTGGCGCAGGACGCGCCGCAGGTGATGGCCAAGCTGCAAATGCTGGCCAGCGACGAAGCGGCGCTGTTTCTGCTGGTGCGCACCGCCAGCCTCTGGCTGGAGATGTTGCCGCCCAGCGAAGTCGCCGGCGCAACCGCCGAGGCCATGGCGATGGGGGCGGTGCAACTGGTGATTGACCTGCTGATCGGGGTCGTCCTGACCTTTGCCGGCGCGGGTGCCGCAATCGCTTACCTGTCGCTGCGCCTGGTTCGCGTGGGGGAACGTGTGCTGGCAGCCGCCCAGCGCTTCGTCAGCGCGATGTTCGCCGTGGTCAACGGCTTCATCGTCTATGTGGACCGCTACAAGACCGTCGCGGCCCGAGGCGTTGCCAGCGCGGTGAAAAAGGGCCGGATGCAACTGCGTTGGGACGCCCAGCGCAACACCACGCTGAAAAAAAACGAAGTCCACGACGATGTCCCCGCCCAATCGAAGAACCCCAACGGTGACAGCGCCGACAGCGCGGCCCTGACCCGTACCAGCGGGTGCCCGGTGTCGATGGTCACTGGCGAAGAGCTGTTGACCCTGGAGGACGGCACGCTCGAGGGGCGCTTGCCGTTTATCTTCACCCGCCTGTACCGCACCAGCGCCGTTGAACTGGACATCGGCCTGGGGCGCGGCTGGAGCCATGCCCTGGCGCATCGCCTGCAACTGGAGGATGAGCAGGTCACCTGGATCGATCAGGAAAACCGCCGCACCACGTTCCCACGGCCCAATGCCCGGCGCCCGGCCATCCATAACAGCCTGGCGCGGGCGGCCATCTACCTGGGCAGCGAGCCCGACGAACTGATCATCGCCCAACCGGGCGAACGGGCGCCTTTCCTGCATTTTCGCGACGGTCACCTGGCCGCCCTCAGCGACCGCTACGACAACCGCCTGACGATCCAGCGCAACATTTACGGCGACATCTGCCGCCTGGACAACGGCGCCGGCCGCGCGCTGCGCCTGCGTTATCAACAGCGGCACCTGATGGCCGTCGATTACCAGTCTTTTCAGCCGGCCACCACCCTGGATGACCCTTGGCGAACTGAGCAGACATTGGCGTCCTACCGCTATGACGGACGTTTCCGACTGATCGAGGCGACCAATGCAGCAGGTGAAAGCGAACGCTACGACTACGACGACCAGCACATCATCCTCCAGCGGCAACTGGCCGGTGGCGCGAGTTTCTACTGGGAGTGGCAGGGCGTCGGGCAAGCGGCCCGCTGCGTACGGCACTGGGCTTCGTTCGCACAGATGGACAGCCGCTACACCTGGGGCGACGACGGCAGCGTCACGGTCCGGCACCTCGACGGCAGTGAAGAAGTGTACGTCCACGATGACCGCGCGCGGTTGGTGCGCAAGGTCGAGCCCGATGGTGGCGAACATCTCAAGGCCTATGACGAACAAGGCCGATTGGTGGCCGAGCAGGATCCGCTAGGGGCCGTCACCGAATACCGCTACGACGAAGTCGGTCAACTGGTGGCGCTGATTCCGCCTGTGGATGAGCCCACCTCCTACGAGTACCGCAACGGTTTCCTGCACGCCCGCACCCAAGGCACAGGCCGCGACAGGTCTGTCTGGACTTACCGGCGTAACGCCCAGGGCGACGTGGTCAGGTCCATCGACCCCGAAGGAAACAGCACTTTCTACAAATACGATGCCCGCGGCTGCCTGGTGGAGATCAGCCACCCTGACGGCAGTTTTCATGACTTCGCCTGGAACCCGCTCGGCCAACTGACGGAAGAGGTCATGCCCGACGGCAGTCGCCGGCGTTTTTCCTACGATGTGCTGGGGCGCTTACTGACCCGCCAGGACGAACACGGCGCCCTCACGCATTACCAGTGGGACCCCGTGGGCCGTCTGCTCAAGACGACCCTGCCCAACGGCGCCAACCGGGCCTGGACCTACAACGCCTACGGCAAGGTTACCTCCGAGCGCGACGAACTGGGGCGTGTCACCCGTTACGAATACGCCGATGACCTGCACCTGGTCAGCCGCCGGCGCAATCCCGATGGCAGCGAACTGAAGTACCGCTACGACTCGGCGCGGCTGTTGCTGACGGAAATCGAAAACGAATCCGGCGAAAAATATCAGCTGGACTACACGCCCAACGGTTTGATCCGACAACAAGTCGGTTTCGACGGGCAGCGTACTGCCTACGTCTATGACCTCAACGGCCACCTGCTAGAGAAAACCGAGCACGGCGAGGACGGCACGCAATGGGTCACCGCTTACCAGCGCGATGCGACCGGGCGATTGCTGGTCAAGACCTTGGCCGACGGCCAGGCGATCCACTATCGCTACGACGGCCGGGGCCGGCTGGTGCAGGTCGATGACGGCACCGATCATCCGCTGGCCTTCGAATACGACGCCCAGGACCGGTTGGTCGCCGAACACCAGGGCTGGGGCACCCTGCGCTATCGCTACGACCTCTGCGGGCGCCTCAACCACCTGCGCCTGCCGGATCACAGCCAGCTCGACTTCCACCACGCCAAGGGCGGTGCGCTGACCGCCATCGACCTCAATGGCAAGCGACTCACCGACCATCGATTCCAGGGCGGCCGGGAAGTGCAACGCCAACAGGGCCTGTTGCTCAGCGAATACGGTTACGACGAGCAGGGTCGCCTCAAGGCCCAGACTGTGTGGCAACACCAGCAGCAGCTGTTCTGGCGCGATTATGCCTACGACGCCAAGGGCAACCTTGAAAGCCTGGCCAACCACCGCAATCGCCGCCACTACCAGTACGACCCGCTGGATCGCCTGATCAGCATCCAGTATTCCCACACCGACCCGCCGGAACGCTTTGCCCACGACCCGGCCGGCAACGTGCTGCTGCACGACCGTCCGGGCCCGACCACCCTCAAGGGCAACCGCCTGCTGACGGAGGGGGACCGCCACTACGACTACGACGCCTTTGGAAACCTGATCCGCGAGCGCCGTGGCAACGTCCCCAACCTTGTCGCCGACTATCGCTACGATTGCCAGCATCGCCTGATCGGCGTTACCACGGCGGACGGTCGCGAAACGTCCTACCGCTACGACGCCTTCGGCCGACGCATCAGCAAGACCGTGGACGGCCTGACCACGGAGTTTTTCTGGCAAGGCGACCAGATCGTCGCCGAAAGCAGCCCGCGCCACCACCGCAGCTACCTCTACGAACCCGGCACCTTCCGCCCTCTGGCGATGCTCGACGGCAAGGGCCTGAACGCCTGCCCGTTCTACTACCACCTCGACCACCTGGGCACCCCCCAGGAATTGACCAACCACGCCGGCGAAGTGGTCTGGTCGGCGCGCTACACCGGCTACGGCAAACTCATCGCAATCGAGCACGGCGGCGGCCAACAACTCGAGCAGCCCCTGCGTTTCCAGGGTCAATACTTCGACCCGGAAAGCGGCCTGCACTACAACCGGCATCGCTACTACAATCCCGAGACCGGCCGCTACCTGACACCCGACCCGAGTAAGTTGGCGGGCGGGCTCAATGGGTATCGATACACCCTGAACCCGACGGGGTGGGTGGATCCGTTGGGGTTGCAGTGTCATTGTCCCGGTGATGTGGATGCCGATGGTCCATTCAGCGAAATCGTGCCGGGAGGCGGTTTGGCTGCCCATGAGGCTAGAGGTGGGCATCTGATTGAGAAACATGTAGGTAGAACCCATGCGCAACTAGCTAAAAGGATAGAGGCGGAGCCAGACATTCCAGCAGCTTCTACGTTCCCTGATCGAGCTACGGCTGAGTCCTCCGCTGCGAGAGCTTTAGCAGCAAACGAAAAGAAAATAGATAAGTTCTTAGCTAGTAAGAAAGGAAAAATGACGATTTCCCATACTTTTGGCCAGCCAGTAGGGAATAGTTTGCTCAATGGGCATGGTGAATATCTACCTGCATCGAAAGTGTTGCTGGTCTTGAAAAAGGATTCACAAAGACCAATAGGCTATTTTCTGTTAACAGGGTTTCCAGAAGTATGAATGCTGAATTTCCAGAGCTGCATGATTTTTTCGGTGCTTATTTTCACCAAGATTGGACAGTCGAACATGAAACTGCTGAGCAAGTTCTTGATGCATTTTTAGCGGAATCTGATCTCGAAAGTTTGAGGGCAGTTCAGCTAGAGCTCAATTTTTTTCTTCAGCGTAGGTGGAGTGAAGAGGAATTGCGGAAGTATCTGTTGAGGGAGCTGAGTTGTTATTACAGCTATTGGAACGCATGGAAGACGGGGAAGGCTTGGCTGCAACATATTGCTCGGAAGCTGAGTGATAAGATTAACCATTTTGTGTAGCCTGAATCCGCTGAGTAATGTTGAGTTTGGTTGCTAAATAGCGTTATGGGACCGCGGATCAGTAACTCTTCTTACACCGTGGCTTCGATGCATTCTGACGCCTCAGCCTCAACCAAATACAAACTCCCCCCCAAAATCTCCTTGGCATGATGCTTCGCCTGCGAAGCCAGTTCCGCCAGTTGGCTGGCATCCAACGCCTCGCAGGCGTCCGAACGCAGGTGCACGACGCCGATGGACAACGACAGCAGTGCAAACTCCTGGCGTACGCCCTGTCGATTCAACGCTGTGAAACAGCCGGCTTCCAGGTGTTCCGGGCGGTAGAAGCGGCGGCAGTGGGTCTGGAAGTCGGTCAGGAGTTGGTCCAGGCGTTTGCGCCAGTCTTCCGGGCCGAGGACCAGGAGGAAGTCGTCGCCGCCGATGTGGCCGACGAAGTCGCGACTGGGGTCGATGCGTTCGTTCAGGCATTGGGCCAGGCACAGCAGCACTTCGTCGCCGCGGCCGTAGCCGTAGATGTCGTTGAAGGGTTTGAAGCTGTCGATGTCCACGTAGCAGATCACCGACTCTTGGCGCTGCTGGAGCAGGCGCGTCAGGCATTGCTGGATCGGTACGTTGCCCGGCAGCAGGGTTAGCGGGTTGGCGTAGCGAGCCTGTTGGATCTTCAGTTCGGTGATCAGCTTAAGCACGTCGATCACCCGGCCCAGGCCCATGTAGCCGCCATTGAGGGTGATGATGAAGTCTTCTTCGATGCGCTGTCGGGCCCGGCTGGTGATGAGGCGGCTGACTTGCTGCAGCGATTGGTTCAACTCCACCGCGAGAAAATCATCGCTCATCAGCCGACTGATGGGCTTGCGGGCGAACAGGTCGGTGGCGAAGGGCTTGAGCAGGGCGTCCGAGAGTGAATGGCGATGAACGATGCCGCAGGGCTGGCCCTGGTCGTCCAGCACGGCCAGGGAATTGAGATTGGCCTGGCGCCGGAACGCGTCCAGCACGATGGCCGTCGGTGTGTTGTGAGCCACGGCCGGTTGTTCGTTGAGCAACGCGCCGAGGTCGTTGACTTCATCGGTCAGCGTCACCGCGCCGCCGTCCTGGCGGGGCATCAACGCCCGGGCATCGCGCGAAGGCTGTTCATGGGGACGGGCGAGCAGGTAACCCTGGACCAGGTCGACGCCCATTTCGATCAGCACCGCCAGTTCTTCCGGCAGTTCTATCCCTTCGGCAATCACCTGGGCCCGCGAGGTGCGGGCGATCTTCAGGATCGAGCCGACGAACTCGCGCTTGAGCGCATCCTGGTGAATGCCGTCGATGAAATGCCGGTCGATCTTCACATAGTCGGGGCGCAATTCGGACCACAGCCGCAGGCTCGAATAGCCGGCGCCCAGGTCGTCCAGGGCAATGGAAAACCCCATCGCCCGGTAGTGATGCAGGGCGGTCTGCAGCAGTTGGAAATCATCGATGGGGGTTTGTTCGGTCAGTTCGATCACCACCTGGCTGGGCGGGATGCCGTAATCCTGTAGCAGTTGCAACGTGCGCCCGGTCTCATGGGCCGATTCCAGGAGGGATTCGGGTGAGACGTTGAGGAACAGCTTGCCCGGCAGCTTTTGCTCGTTGAAGCGCTGGCAGGCGCTGCGGCGGCAGGCCAGTTCCAGTTCGCTGAGACGCCCGGCCTGGCGGGCGACGGAGAGCAGGGCGATGGGGGAGTGCAGCGGGCTGTTCGAGGGGCCGCGCGTCAGGGCTTCATAGCCGATGATGCGTCGTTCAGAGAGGCAGATGATGGGTTGGAACAGGCTGTGCAAACCGCTTTGAGCCAGAATTGAACTCAAGGCACTCAGCTGTTCTGTCGTGGTCATGGCGATCTCTGGCGATAAAAAAAGGACCGGGCGACCCCTGCCGGGGCGCCCCGTCCTGTATTTCACGACAGACTGATGTCATTTTGATGACAGCTCGACGAGTGTCACCATTAAATGGCCATCATCTTCAGTGTTTGGCGATCGCCGTGTTGAGTTTCAGGTAATCCAGCAGGATCCGCCCGGTCTCGCTCAGGTAGGCATCGTCTTCCGGCTTGGTTTTTTCCGGCTCGGTGATCAGGTCCTCGTCTTCTTTCTTCAGTTCCTTGAGCGGCTCTTCGCCCTTGGCCTTGCGACGCAGGTTTTCCATGGCCAGTTGCTTGGCCTCGATATCGGCGTGTTGTGCGCGACGGTCGGCTTCGTTGAGGGAGACGGTTTTCTCCAGCATCAATTTCTGCGCCAGGGCCAGCTTGTCACGGATGAACACGAACTCCGCGTCCTGGGCCGTGCGGCTGTCATGCTCGGCCTTGAGCTGGGCCAGGAACGGCTTGAACGGGTCAAGCTCGGGCTTGATCGCCGGCTTGATGGTGTCCCACGGCATCGCCTCGGGCAGGGCGCTTTCACCGATTTCCTTGGTGTCGATGATCGACGGGTAATCGATGTCAGGCAGCACGCCCTGATGCTGGGTGCTCTGGCCGGAAACCCGGTAGAACTTCGCCAGGGTCAGTTTCAGCTCGCCATGGTTGAGCGGCTGGATGGTCTGCACCGTGCCCTTGCCGAAGGTCTGGCCGCCGATGATCAATGCGCGGTGGTAGTCCTGCATGGCGCCGGCGAAAATCTCCGAGGCCGAGGCGGACAGGCGATTGACCAGCAACGCCATCGGGCCTTTGTAGAACGCACCTGGGTTTTCATCTTCCAGCACATCCACTCGGCCGTCGGCGTTACGCACCAGTACGGTCGGGCCCTTGTCGATGAACAGGCTGGTCAACTCGGTGGCTTCCTGCAGGGAGCCGCCGCCGTTGTTGCGCAGGTCGATGACCACGCCGTCGACCTTGTCCTTCTGCAGCTCGGTCAGCAGCTTCTTGACGTCGCGGGTGGTGCTCTTGTAGTTCGGGTCGCCGGCGCGGAACGCCTTGAAGTCCAGGTAGAAGGCCGGGATCTCGATAACGCCGAGCTTGTAGTCCTTGCCGTCCTGCTTGAGGTTGAGGATCGACTTCTTCGCCGCCTGCTCTTCCAGCTTCACCGCTTCACGGGTGATGGACACGATCTTGCTGGTCTGGTCGTTCGGCGCATTGCTCGCCGGGATGACTTCCAGGCGCACCACCGAGCCTTTCGGGCCACGGATCAGCTTGACCACTTCGTCCAGGCGCCAGCCGACCACGTCGACCATTTCCTTGTTGCCCTGGGCCACGCCGATGATCTTGTCCGCCGGGGCGACCTGTTTGGTCTTGTCCGCCGGACCGGCTGGTACCAGGCGCACGATCTTGACCTGGTCGTTGTCGCTTTGCAGCACGGCGCCGATGCCTTCCAGGGACAGGCTCATGTTGATGTCGAAGTTTTCCGCGTTATCCGGCGACAGATAATTGGTGTGCGGGTCGTAGGACATGGCGAACGTGTTGATGTACGCCTGGAAGATGTCTTCGGCACGGGTCTGGTCCAGGCGGGCCAACTGGTTCTTGTAGCGCTTGGTCAGGGTTTCCTGGATCTGCTTGGGCTCCTTGCCGGCGATCTTCATGCGCAGCACCTCGTCCTTGACGCGTTTGCGCCACAGGTCATCGAGTTCGGCGGTGCTCTTGAGCCAAGGGGCGTCCTTGCGGTCCACCAGTAAGGTTTCCTTGGCATTGAAGTCGATCTTGTCGACGCCCTTGTTCAGCTCGGCCAAGGCGTAGTCCAGGCGCGACTTCACGCGGTCCAGATAACGCTTGTAGATGATGAACCCGGCGTTCAGGTCGCCGCTCTTGAGGAAGTCGTCGAACTGGGTTTTCCACTTGTCGAATTCGGCGATATCGCTGGCCAGGAAATAACTGCGCGAGGGATCAAGCAGCTTCAGGTAGCTGTCATAGATGATGACCGAGCGCGCGTCATCGAGCGGCGGTTTGCTGTAGTGATGACGCTTGAGCAATTCGACGACGTTAAGGCTGGCGATCACCTCGTCGCGATCAGGCTGAAGCTTGTCCCAGCTGTTGGCTGCGAACGTATCGCTCGACAGTGGCAACAGGCCGAGGCCAATGACAAGCGCGAGGGCGGTGCTGGGGAACAGTTGCTTCATGCTGATTCGACGCAGGGACAATTGATAACGCATATTAGGCCGTCTTTGAAGTCGCCGGTTCCATGTGGCCCGGGCGCATAATGCAAGAAAGCCCGGCGTTACAGCAGCGGGCCCAGTCGAGACTCACTATGGAGGCACCGTGAAAGCATTGCAAGGCGTTGAAGGCCAAGTGGTATGGGCAGATGAGCCAAGTCCCGTGTGCGATGTAGGACAAGTGCGCATTCGTGTGGCGGCGGCTGGCTTGAATCGAGCCGATTTGTTGCAAAAAGCCGGGCATTATCCGCCGCCGCCCGGTGCCAGCCAGGTGTTGGGGCTGGAATGTTCCGGGGTGATCAGCGAGGTCGGCCCGGGCGCCTCCTGGCAGGTGGGCGACCGCGTCTGCGCGTTGCTGGCCGGCGGCGGCATGGCCGAGGAAGTGGTGGTCGACGGTCGCCATGTGTTGCCGGTGCCCGAAGGCCTGTCTTTGGCTGAAGCCGCCGCGCTGCCTGAGGTCTACAGCACCGCGTGGCTGAATCTGTTTCAACTGGCGGCGCTCAAGCCGGGTGAAAAAGTGCTGTTGCACGCGGGCGCCAGCGGCGTTGGTTCGGCCGCGATCCAGCTGTGCAAGGCGTTCGGCAACCCGTGCTGGGTCAGTGTCGGCTCGGCTGATCGACTGGCCTATTGCCAAGCGTTGGGCGCCCAGGGCGGCGTGGTGCGCACCGATGATATCGAGCGGCTGAACGACCTTGGCCCCTTCAACGTGATCCTCGATCCGGTGGGGGCGAGCTATGCCCAGCTCAACGTGAAACTTTTGTCAGTTGACGGGCGCTGGGTCATGATCGGGCTCATGGGCGGTCGCACGGCCGAGTTCGACCTGGGCCAGGTGTTGGGCAAGCGCATCCAGTTGCTCGGCTCGACCCTGCGCAGCCGCGACGATCAGTTCAAGGCCGACCTGATCAGCGAGTTGGGCCAGCAGGTCTGGCCGTTGTTCGCCGAGGGTCGCTTGAGTCCGCAGTTGGCCAAGACCTTTGCCATCCAGGATGCGGAGGCGGCGTTTGCGGAGTTGGCGACCAACCAAGTGTCCGGGAAGGTGGTGTTGGTGGTTGATGCGAGCTTGAGTTGAGTTTGGCGCCTGTGGGAGCGGGCTTGCTCGCGAAGACGGCGGTCCATCCGAAATCGATTCAGGCTGACCCACCGCTTTCGCGAGCAAGCCCGCTCCCACAGGGCGATTCAGGTTGTATTGCGTTCACTGCTCCCAACGTGGGCCGGGTTATTTCCAGGTGTGAATCGGCCATCCGGCGGCTTCGGCATGGGCCTTCAGGACCGGGTCCGGGTTGACCACATGGGGATGGTCCACCCGCTGCAACAACGGCAGGTCGTTGCGTGAGTCGGAGTAGAAGCTGGCGCCTTCGAGGTTTTCTTCCTCGGCGTCCAGCCAGTCCAGCAGCCGGGTGATCTTGCCTTCGCGGTAGGTCAGGGTGCCCACGGTCTTGCCGCTGTAGACCCCATGGGCCACTTCAAGCTCGATCGCCAGGACCTCGTCGATGCCCAGGCGTTCGGCAATCGGCTTGACGAGGTGCGTGCCCGAGGCCGAGATCACCAGGATCCGGTCGCCAGCCTTGCGGTGTTCGGCGATGGTACGGGTGGCGTCGCTGAAGATGATCGGCTCGATGACGTCCTCCACCCACGGCGCCACCAGGTGTTCGATTTCCTCCGGCGTGCGGCCGATCATCGGTTCCAGGCTGAAGTCCATGTACGCTTCCATGCGCAGCTTGCCGTGGCTGTAGGCGTCCATCAGTTCGTTGTTGCGCCGCATGAACGACTCGGGATCGACCCAGCCCAGGCGTCCCATCTGTTCGCTCCAGAGGGTGGCGCAGTCGCCGTGGATCAGGGTTTCGTCCAGATCAAAAATTGCCAGGGCCATCAGCGCGCTTCTCTCTTCAGAATCAACAAGGCCATCAGGCTACCTCACACAGGGCCGACGGATCGATGGAAAGCGCCAGGCGGGCGCCATCGGGGTGTAGGTCGGCGGCCGAGCGATTGAGCACGTCCACCACCAATTCCACGCCACGGGCCTCGACCCGATAGCGGATCACGTTGCCGAGCAGGCTGTGGCTACGGATCAGTGCGTTCGGTTCGCCGTTGCGACTCAGCTCGATGGCTTCCGGGCGAATGGCGATGCGCCCGTTCACTGGCCGCTGCAACAGGCGGCTGGCGCTGTCGGCGTCCAACAGGTTGTAGTTGCCGATGAAGCCGGCGGCGAACACATCGACGGGCGCCGTATACAGGGTTTCGGCATCGCCGCTCTGTACGATCTTTCCCTGGTTCATCAGGAAAATCCGATCAGACATGGTCAGTGCTTCTTCCTGGTCGTGTGTGACGAAGATCGTGGTCAGGCCGAGTTCGCGCTGGATCTGACGGATCTGTTCGCGCAGGTGCTTGCGAATCCGCGCATCCAGGGCCGACAGCGGTTCGTCCAGCAGCAACAGGCGCGGGCGGGTCACCAGGGAGCGGGCCAGGGCGACACGCTGGCATTGGCCACCGGACAACTGATGGGGATAGCGCGCGGCGAAATCGTGCAGCTCCACCAGGCGCAGGATCTCCAGCACCCGCTGGCGGCTGTCCTGGGCCTCGACCTTTTGCATGCGCAGGCCGAAGGCGACGTTCTGTTCGACGGTCATGTTGGGGAACAGGGCGTAGCTCTGGAACACCATGCCGATCCCGCGCTTCTGCGGGCTCAGTGGGACGATGTCCTGGCCGTCCAGCAGGATCTGGCCGGCGTCCACGGCGGTCAGGCCGGCGATGCAGCGCAACAGCGTGGACTTGCCGCAGCCGGACGGGCCGAGCAGGGTGACGAACTCGCCCTGGCCGATCTGGCAGTTGATGTCGCTGAACACCGGCGTGCCGGCGTAGGTCTTTTGCAGGTGTTGGACGCTGACGTAGCTCATTGGCTTTTGTCCTTGTTCAAGATGTTGGCCGCCCAGGTCAGGACCAGTACGAAGAAGAAGTAGGAAATCACCAGCGCGCTGGTGAAGTGTCCGCTGCTGTTGCGCATGTTGTTGAGGTAAACCTGCAAGGTTTCATAGCGGGTGCCAACGAGGATGTTGGCAAACACGAACTCGCCGAAGAGGAACGAGAACGACAGCAGCAGCGCTACCATCAAACCCTTGCGCAGGTTTGGCAGCACCACCAGCACGGCCGCCTGGAACGTGCTGGCGCCGAGCAGTTGGGCGGCGTCCATCAGGTCACGCAGGTTGATGGCTTGCAGGTTGTTGGTGATCGCCCGGTACATGAACGGCAGGGCCACGGTGAAGTAGCAGCCGATCAGGATCCAGGGCGTGCCGACCATCGCCAGCGGTCCGGAGCCGTAGAGTTGCAGCAGCCCTACCGACGACACCACCGGCGGCACCGCGAAGGGCAGCAGGATGAGGATGTTCATCAGCGCATCGAGTTTCGGGAAGTGGTAATGCACCACGAACAGCAGCGGCAGGATCAGCACCACCGACAGCACTAGCGCGCCCACGCAGACGATCAGCGACTGGCCGAAGGCGCTGAGAAAGCGCGGGTCGCTCCACAGCTGCACGTACCACTTGAAGGTGAAGCCCGCCGGCAGCACGGTGGCCGACCAACTGCTGGCGATGGAGTACACCAGCGTGCCGGCCAGGGGCAGCAGCAGGACGGCGAACAGCAGGTACACCACCGCCCGATGATAAAGCCCGGCGGGGCTCGATTCAGCGCGAGACATGGTAGCTCCTCTTGAGTAGCAACTGATGGACGATGGTCACCAGGGTCATCAGCGCCACCAGCACCACGGCCAGGGCGCTGGCCAGGTTCGGGTCCAGGGAGATGTCGCCGGAAACCATCGCGGCGATGCGGATTGGCAGGACGTTGAAGTTACCGGTGGTCAGCGCATAGACCGTGGCGTAGGCGCCCAGGGCGTTGGCCAGCAGGATCACGAACGTGCCCAGCAACGCCGGGGTCAGCACCGGCAAGCCGATGTGCCGCCAGAACTGCCAGCCGTTGGCGCCCAGCAGTTCGGCGGACTCGCGCCAGTCTTCGCGCAACGCGTCGAAGGCCGGATAGAGCAGCAGCACGCCCAGGGGGATCTGGAAGTAGGTGTAGAGGATGATCAGCCCGGTTTTCGAATACAGGTTGAAGTCCTCGATAATCCCCGCCTGCTTGAGCATGAGGGTGATGCTGCCGTTGAAGCCGAGCAGGATGATGAAGGCGAAGGCCAGGGGCACGCCGGCGAAGTTGCTGGTCATGTTGGCGAAGGCGTTGACGAAGTTGCGCAGCCGCGAATCGACCCGGCGCAGGGAGTAGCTGCCAAGCACGGCGATGATGATGCCGAATACGCTGGACCAGAAACTGATCTCCAGGCTGTGCTGGATCGCCTGCAGGTAGAACTTGGAACTGAAGATCTTGCTGAAGTTGGCCAGGCCCCAGCCGAACTCTTCCGATTCCAGGCTGTTGACCAGCACCCAGACCAGCGGGGCGATCTGGAACACGATGAAGAAAATCGCGAAGGGCACCAGGCACAACGCTGCCAGCCATTTGCCGCGCGTCATGGCGTTCACTTGAGTAATTCCTGGCAATAGGGTTTGTCGTGGTCGATGCCGAGCAACTGGCACACGGTGCCGCACAGTTCGAGCTGCCGGGGCGTTGCGGCGGGGTCGAGGCTGAAGCCGTCACCGAGGACGAACAGCGGCACTTCCCGTTCTTCGGCCAGCAGGCCGTTGTGGGAGCGGTCATTGTTCATGCCGTGGTCGGCGGTCACCAGCACCTGGTAGCCGGCGTCGAGCCAGGCTTGCAGGTAGACCGCCAGGTTGATGTCGGCCGAGCGGGCGCTGTTGCGGTACTGCGGCGTGTCGAGGCCATGCTGGTGCCCGGCGTCGTCGATGTTCATCGGGTGCACCAGCAGGAAGTTCGGCTGGTGGCGTTGGCGCAGGTGTTCGGCGTCGGCGAACAGGTGCGAGTCGGGGTAGTGGTCATTCCAGTAGAAATGCCCGTATTGAATGGGCAGCCCGGGGTTCTCGACATGCCGATCCCGACCGGCTGCGAACGGTGAGGCGTTGTAGAGCTCGCTGATCCAGTGGTAGGCCGCGGCCGCCGTGCTCAGGCCCGCGTCGGTGGCGTAGTGGAAGATGCTGCGCTGGTTGGACAGGCGCGAGACGTTGTTGTGCACGATACCGCTGTCGATGGGCGCGACGCCGGTGAGGATGCATTCGTAGAGTGGGCGGGACAGGGCCGGCAGTTCACATTCCAGTTTGTACAGCGCCGCGCGTCCTGCGCCGACATAAGCCTGCAAATGTCCCATGGCGTGCCGGGCGACTTCGTAATTGAGGCCGTCGAGCAGCACCAGGATGACGTTGTGCTTCATGGATACCAAAACTCCGGATGGACACCAGAAAACTCGGATTCACCGCAGGTCCAATGTGGGAGCGAGCTTGCTCGCGATGAGGGCGTGTCAGTCGACATCAATGCTGGCTGATACACCGCTATCGCGAGCAAGCTCGCTCCCACAATTGGATCTTCGTTGGATATCCGAGCGGGGCTGACTAGCGCCTCACTGCATATTGATGATCACTTCTTCCTGCCATTTCTGTGGCAGGGCCTTGGAGGTTTTCTCCCAGGCGTCGGCGTCCTTGATCGGCGTGACGTGCTTGTACTGCTCGTTCGGCAGCAGCTTGGCCTTGACCTCTTCCGGCAGGGTCAGGTGCTCGGCGCGGATCGGCCGGGCGTTGCCCTTGGCCAGGTTGATCTGGCCGGCGTCGCTGAAGATGTATTCGCGGGTCAGCTTGGCGGCGTTCGGGTGCTTGGCGTATTTGTTGATGATGGTGGTGTAGCCGGAGATGACCGAACCATCGGACGGGATCAGCACGACGTAGTCATCCGGGTTGGCCATCTTGGCCTTGTAGCTCAGGCCGTTGAAGTCCCAGACCACGCCGACTTCCACTTCACCCTTTTCCATCGTGGCGATGGTCGGGTTGGCCATGGACAGGCGACCTTGCTTGGCAATCTCGGCAAACATCAGCAGGGCCGGTTGCAGGTTCTTCTCGTCGCCACCGTTGGCCAGTGCGGCGGCCAGCACGCCGTTGGCGGCCTGGGCGGCGGTGCTCACGTCACCAATGGAGACCTTGTACTTGCCGCCCTTCAGGTCAGCCCACTTGGTCGGTACGTCGGAGCCGTGCAGCAGTTTCTTGTTGACGATGAATGCGATGGTGCCGGTGTAGGCCAGCGCCCAGTTGCCATCCTGGTCCTTGGCCCAGGCCGGGACCTGGTCCCAGGTGCTTGGCTTGTAGGGTTGGACCACACCCTGCTTGACCGCGATAGGGCCGAAGGCGGCACCGACGTCGCCGATGTCGGCGCTGGCGTTGTCTTTCTCGGCGGCGAACTTGGCGATTTCCTGGGCCGAGCTCATGTCGGTGTCAACGTGCTTGAGGCCGTATTGTTTCGCCAGGTCTTCCCAGGTGCCTTTCCAGTTCGCCCAGTCATCGGGCATGCCGACGCTGTTGACGGCGCCTTCCGCTTTCGCAGCGGCTTCCAACGTTTTCAGATCGGTATCAGCGGCCATGGCGGCGGTGCACATGGCAATGGTCGAGCCTAACAGTGATGCCAGGAAAAGCTGTTTCATCCGAAGCTCCTATGGGCGTTTTCAACGCTGCGATTGCGGTTGTGTTGGTCTAGGTCAGCAATACCTGAGCCAATGTAGGCGAGCCCTGTGACATTTTGATGTCGGCGCCGCGGGGGCCGGCAAATCCCAGGTGCGTGCGGGTTGGCCACCGAGTAAGCGTAGACCATGGTTAAACAGCTGATTTGAAAGGACTTGGCCGGTTGTTTGCACAGTGCAAGGCCTACCGTTCGGCGCCTTTGTCATCTGCCAGTCATGTGCAATGCCTAGGCTTGCTGGAAGAAGCAGCGGGGTCGCCAGGTGGGCGATCGCGCCCCGGAACAGTGCTGGTCTAGTCCAGATAGGTAACGTTGATGCGCATCGATGCAACCAAGGCGGTGACAGCCATCGGACAGGTCCTGCAAGAGCAGCTCGACCATGGGTTGCTGGCGCCGGGTAGCAAGCTACCGGCCGAGCGCAAGCTCAGTGAGTTGTTTGGCACCACGCGCATTACCGTGCGTGAAGCCTTGCTACAGCTGGAAGCCCAGGGGCAGATTTATCGGGAAGAGCGCCGGGGCTGGTTCGTCTCGCCCCCTCGGCTGGCCTACAACCTGATGCAGCGCAGCCATTTCCACGCCATGGTCACGGCGCAAGGGCGGGTGCCTTCCACCCAGGTGATCTCGGCGCGCCTGCAACCGGCCTCGGCGGCGGTGTGTGCCTGGTTGCAGTTGCCGGCGCTGTCGAGCGTGATCCAGATCTGCCGGGCGCGGCGTATCGATGAGCGCCTGGTGTTGTACGTCGAGCATTACCTGAACCCGCAGTACTTTCCGGGCATCCTCGAATTCGACCTCAACCAGTCCATGACCGAGCTGTACGCCCGGCACTACGACCTGCACTACGGTCGGGTGAAGTTCGAAATCGTGCCCACCTCACTGCAACCGGAAGCCGCGGCGGCGCTGAAGGTGTCGGTGGGCAGCCCCGGGTTGCGCATTGCTCGGGTCAACTACGACCAGCATCAGCGGCTGATCGACTGCGACCTGGAGTTCTGGCGACACGATGCGATCCATGTCGGCGTCGACGTGCCGGAGCAACCGGCGCAGACCTGAGGGCAAGGTCAGAGCGACTCGTTGAGCTTGGTCAGGATCTTGAACACCACCGTGGCGAGGATCAGCAGCATGCCGATCCACATGGCAAACACGCCGACGTTCTTGTCACGGAAGTTGAAACCGATGGCCAGCAGGATCATGCCGGCGATGATCGGCACCAGCATGGCATTGAAAGCAGACATCGAGATCATGGCGACGGCCTTGTCGGAGAGGGCGATAAGGTCAGTCTAGTTGGGGTTTGGCTGGGGTGTGATGATCCCAGTCAGTGCCTTGGGTCGAACGCTGTTGTGGCGAGGGGATAAATCCCCTCGCCACAGGGAATCGTTCTGATCAGGGCAATTCGCGAGACGCATAGAACGCGCTCAACACCTTCACCAGGTGCGCCAGGTCATGGCTGCCGCACAGTTCGCGGATCGAGTGCATGGCGAAGGTCGGCAGGCCGATGTCCACGGTGCGCACGCCCAGCTGGCTGGCGGTGATCGGGCCGATGGTCGAGCCGCAGCCCATGTCGCTGCGCACCACGAAGCTTTGCACCGGGACTTCTTCGGCCATGCACAGGTGGCGGAAGAACCCGGCGGTTTCGCTGTTGGTGGCGTAGCGCTGGTTGCTGTTGACCTTGATCACCGGCCCGGCGTTGAGCTTGGGGCCGTGGTTGGCGTCGTGCTTGTCGGCATAGTTGGGGTGTACGCCGTGGGCGTTGTCGGCCGACACCAGCAGGGATTTCTGAATGGTGCGTACGAACTCTTCACCTTCCGGCAGCAAGCGACGCAGGGTCTGTTCCAGCATCGGCCCGTCGGCGCCACACGCCGAGCAAGAGCCGACTTCCTCGTGGTCGTTGCACACCAGCACGCAGGTTTCTTCAGTGTCGGCATTGAGCAAGGCTTGCAGCCCCGCATAGCACGACAGCAGGTTGTCCAGGCGCGCGCCGGCAATGAAATCGCCGTGCAGACCAATGACCGCGGCACTTTGGGTGTCGTAGAAACTCAACTCGTAATCGAGCACCACGTCGGCGTTCAGGCCGTGTTCGCGGGCCAGTTGATCGGTGAGCACGGCGCGGAAGTCGACGCGTTCGTCGCCGGCGAACTGGGCGAGGATCGGCGGTAGCTCGTTCTGCGGGTTGATGGCCCAGCCCTGGTTGGCTTCGCGATTGAGGTGGATGGCCAGGTTCGGAATCGTCGCGATCGGTGCCTTGAAGTCGATCAGCTGGCTCTCGACCTTGCCATCGCGGCGGAAGGTCACGCGCCCGGCCAGGGACAGGTCGCGGTCGAACCACGGCGCCAGCAACGCGCCGCCGTAGACTTCCACACCCAGTTGCCAGAACCCATGGCGTTGCAGTTCCGGTTGCGGCTTGACCCGCAGGCACGGGCTGTCGGTGTGGGCGCCGACCAGGCGAATGCCGTCATGCAGCGGGGCGTTGCGACCCAGCTTGAAGGCGATGATCGAGGAGTCGTTGCGCGTGACGTAGTAGCGACCGTTGGCCTCGGTGGTCCAGGTGTCGCGTTCGTCCAGGCGCTGGTAACCCGCCGCCTCCAGGCGTTGGGCAAGGCTGGCGGTGGCATGGAAAGGGGTGGGGGAGGCCTTGAGGAAGTCGATCAGGCCCTGGTTCAACTCTGCGCGCATAAGTAACTCCAGACAGCAATGGGCGGCAGTTTACCCCATCGACCGTCTGCATTGCAGGCACAATCCCGGCGATGCGAGCCTCGCCGGTGTCTTGCTCGCCATCAGCCCGAAGTGGCGACTCGCTCGCGCAGGTGAGCCATGATCAGGGCCTTGTCCTGTGGCCTGGACGGTTCCGGCAGGTCCCGTGGCCAGCGTTCCAATTGGCCAAACAGCCGCTGCTGGCGCTGTGGGTCCAGGCGCTGAATTTCCCGTGCGGCCGAATCCCACCAGTGATGCCGGCAGAGGTCGTAGTACGGATGGCTCGGCGCCGCGCTGCCATACAACAGGTCGCGGCCGATCTTGCGCGCCGCGCCGCGCTGGTTGCGCAACTTCCACTTGATTGTCAGGCGCCGCCAGGCCGTCGGGAACGGCTTGCTGCGCGGTACTTCATGGCAGCGCTCCACCAGCGCTGGCCTGAAGGCTTCGCCGTGCTGGGCGAAGAAGTGTGCCTGCATGGTGTGGAAGAAGCGCTTCTCGGCGAAGTAGTGATACACCTGCCGCCTGGTTTCGCGCACGGTCGCGTGTCGCAAGCCGAACGAAATGGCGATCTGCTCGATGGTGTGGATGTCGAAGCCGCCTTCGGTCCACTGATCGATCCGTTCGATGGCCTGGGCCAGCAGGCCTGCATCGTTGTCGGTCACGCCGCACAAACCGCTGTTGTAGAGCTTGAAGCCGTTGCCCCGGTTCACGCCGTGGGCGGCCAGGTGCGTGCCCAGTCGACGGTAATCCTCGCGCTCGCAGACGTAGTCCCAGTCGTACTCGAAGCTGTCCATCAGGTACTGCCCCGGCTGGATCTGCTGGAACAACAGGTCGGGGTCGTCGAGGAACAGCGTATCGGTGTCGACGAACAGGGTCTTTTGCGCCAGCGTCAGGCCCGCTGCGATGGCGCAAGCCTTACGACGGTGAATGTAGCCATGCTCGCCCTGCCATTGCGCCAGCCGTTCGGCACTCAGGGCAAGGGTCTCGACCGGCCAGCCCTGGAAGTCCTCGGGGCGGTCGGTGAGAACCCGGATGCGCGGCAGGGTCGACGGCTTGCCGTGGGCCAGGGCGGTCAGGATGCTGAACTTGGCCTCGTGGCGGTAGACGTCCTGGTCGCCGTAGACCAGGTAGAGCAACTGGTGGGGGACTTTGTCGACAGGGGTTTCGTGTAGAGCCATAACCGGATTGCCAAACCTTAAATCGAGGGGAGCCATCTGTTGTGTACCGCGGTGCTCAGAAGGGTGCCGGGCATTCGAAGCGCAGGCGTTCGCCGCTCAGTGGATGGGTGAAGCTCAGCATGCTGGCGTGCAGGCACAGGCGTGGCCAGGCGGCCAGGGCTTGCGGGTGGGCGTAGAGCCCGTCGCCCAGCAACGGATGACCGATGGAGAGCATGTGCACGCGCAACTGGTGCGAGCGCCCGGTGATGGGGGTCAGTTCGACCCGGCACCAGTCGCCGCAGCGCTCCAGCACGCGCCAGAACGTCAGGGCGTGCTTGCCGTGTTCGTGGTCCACCACGTGGCGAGGCTTGGTCGGCGGGTCGTAGCGCAGCGGCAGGTCGATGCTGCCACTGTCCAGCGCCGGTTGGCCCCAGCACAGGGCGGTGTAGGCTTTTTCGGTTTCGCGGTCATGAAACTGCCGGGACAGTTCGCGATGGCTGTCCGGATCGCGGGCCAGCAGGATGATGCCGGAGGTTTCCCAGTCCAGTCGGTGCACGATTCGCGCTTCCGGATAGCCGTTTTCTTGCAGGCGGGTGATCAGGCAGTCCTTGTTGTCGTCGGCCCGACCGGGCACGGACAGCAGCAGGGTCGGCTTGTCGACCACCAGCACGGCGGCGTCCTGGTGGATGATGCGAATGTTGGACAGGGGCATTGCAGACAGTCTCTTTACAAACGCCAACGGCGGCTCGGGCCCGGCCCTCGTGGGAGCGAGCTTGCTCGCGAAGGCGGTGGCACATTCAAGATCAATGTGTCTGGAAAACCGCGTTCGCGAGCAAGCTCGCTCCCACAAAAAAGGCTGTGGGGACCCGAGCCGCCGTGGCTCCCGCAGGATCTATCAGCGATCCGGCAGGGTGATATTGAGTTCCAGAATCGAGCAACTGCCCTGGCTTTCAAGTGCCACGTGCACGTCATCGCTACCGATGTTGACGTACTTGCGGATCACTTCCACCAGTTCCTTCTGCAAGGCCGGCAGGTAGTCAGGGGTGCTGCGTTGGCCGCGTTCGTGCGCCACGATGATCTGTAGACGCTCTTTCGCGACCGAGGCGGTACTGGGCTTTTTGTTGGCACGAAAGAAGTCAAAAAGATTCATTACCTACCTCCAAACAGGCGCTCGAAGAAACCTTTCTTCGTTACATCGAGGAATCGATGCTCCACGGTCTTGCCCAGCAGGCGATCGACGGCATCGCTGTACGCCTGGCCGGCGTCGCTCTGGTCGTCAAGAATCACGGGCACGCCCGAGTTGGAAGCCTTGAGTACGGCCTGGGATTCGGGAATCACACCCAGCAGGGTCACGGCGAGGATTTCCTTGACGTCTTCGACGCCGAGCATTTCGCCGTCGCTGACCCGTTGCGGGTTGTAGCGGGTCAGCAGCAGGTGTTCCTTGATCGGCTCTTCGCCGTTTTCGGCGCGGCGCGATTTGCTCGCCAGCAGGCCCAGCATGCGGTCGGAGTCACGTACCGACGACACTTCCGGGTTGGTCACCACGATCGCCTCGTCGGCGAAGTACATGGCCAGGTGGGCGCCTTTCTCGATACCGGCCGGGGAGTCGCAGACCACGAACTCGAAGTCTTCCTTGAGTTGCATCAGGACTTTTTCCACGCCTTCCTGGGTCAGCGCGTCCTTGTCACGGGTCTGGCTGGCGGCCAGCACGTAGAGGTTCTCAAGGCGCTTGTCCTTGATCAGGGCCTGTTGCAGGTTCGCTTCGCCGTTGACCACGTTGACGAAGTCATAGACCACGCGACGCTCGCAACCCATGATCAGGTCGAGGTTACGCAGGCCGACGTCGAAGTCGACGATGACTGTCTTGTGCCCGCGCAGAGCGAGGCCGGTACCGATAGCGGCGCTGGTGGTGGTCTTACCCACACCACCCTTGCCGGATGTAACCACGAGAATCTTGGCCAAGGTGTTTCACCCCTAAGGAAAAAGGACTTTGTCAGCCCCTGAAAAACATCTCTGGAAAACTGCTGCAAGTGGACAGGCCTGGCGGGAATCGGACTGGGGGCGGGATTTACCTCCGGTAAATACTGCCTGGTCCTGTTTCCTGCGTCGTTTAAGCCGTTTTCGCTACGTTTTAGAGATGCTTGGAAAATGCGGCAGTATCCGTTAAAGCCGAATGATGTTCAACACGTCGCCCGACAGGCTGATCTGTACGCCGGCGCCCCACAGCGGGTCGCGACGCAGGTCTTCGGAGACCTTGTATTGTCCGGCGATGGAAACCAGCTCGGCGCTCAATTGCTGACAGAAGATCCTGGCCTTGGTATCGCCCTTGACGCCGGCCAGTGCGCGACCGCGCATCGGGCCGTATACATGGATGTTGCCATCGGCCAGAAGTTCCGCACCCGGGCTGACCGACGAGACGATGACCAGATCGCCACCCTGGGCATAAATCTGTTGCCCGCCGCGTACGGGCGAGGTGATGACCCGTGTCGGCTTGACGGTTGGCTCGGGTGGTTTTTCCGGGGTTTTCCTGGTGTCGACCGGGCTCAGTTCCAGCACCCGCTCGCGGGCACCGGACGGCGGCAGCACCGGAATGTCCACGGCGATGGCGGCGGCGATGTCCTCGATGCGGCTGGCGCGGATGGCCAGGGTGCGCAGGCCGTGATGGCGGCACACGCGCATCAGGCCTGGCAGGTCCACCGCGCCTTCGCCGGGCGGCAGCTTGTCCAGGGCCAGCACCAGCGGGGCGTTGCTGAAGAAATTCGGTGCCTGGGCGACTTTTGCCGCCAACTGCCGGTCAAGGCTCTCCAGGTCGTTGCGGGCCAGCTCCAGCACCGTAATGGCGAGCATGCTGCCCTTCAACTGGAACACGGGATCTTGGTCTAGCGGTTCGGTTTGGCTCATGGTCGGTGTACAACGACTTGTCGCTAAAAGTGCCGAGACTTATAACGAGATCGTCCGCGAGCCGCAAGCCGGGTCGAACGATGTAGAATGCGCGGCCCATGTCTTTGTGGAAGCTGTAATGGATCGCCCGCGTTTTCGAGCTGCTTTTTTTCATCCGCGTTTCTGGCTGCTGTGGTGCGGCCTGGGGCTGTTGTGGCTGGTCGTCCAGCTGCCGTATCCGTTGCTGCTGCGGGTCGGTCGTGCATTGGGTGCACTGATGTACCGGGCCGCCGGCGACAGACGGCGCATTGCCCGCCGCAACCTGGAGCTGTGTTTCCCGGAAAAGTCCGCTGCTGAGCGCAAGCGCCTGCTCAAGGAAAACTTCGCGTCCACCGGCATTGCCTTCTTCGAAATGGCCATGAGCTGGTGGTGGTCGCGTTCGCGCCTGGCCAGGCTGGCCCATGTCGAGGGGTTGGAGCACCTCAAGCAGGCCCAGCGCGAAGGCAAGGGCGTGATCCTGATGGCGCTGCACTTCACCACGCTTGAAATCGGCGCAGCCTTGCTCGGCCAGCAGCACACCATCGATGGCATGTACCGCGAACACAAGAACCCGCTGTTCGACTTCATTCAGCGCCGAGGCCGCGAGCGGCACAACCTCGATTCCCTGGCGGTGGAGCGTGACGACGTGCGCGGCATGCTCAAGCTGCTGCGTGCCGGCCGGGCGATCTGGTACGCGCCGGATCAGGATTACGGCGCCAAGCAAAGCGTGTTTGTGCCACTCTTTGGTATCCAGGCGGCAACGGTCACCGCGACCACCAAGTTCGCCCGCCTGGGCAAGGCGTTGGTCGTGCCGTTCACCCAGGAGCGCCTGGCCGATGGCAGCGGTTATCGCCTGGTGATCCAGGCGCCGCTGGCGGATTTCCCAGGGGAGAGCGAGGAAGCCGATTGCATCCGCATCAATCAATGGGTCGAGCAATCGGTGCGCGATTGTCCCGAGCAGTACCTCTGGGCCCACCGGCGCTTCAAGAGCCGCCCACCGGGCGAGCCCAAGCTGTACGACAAACGCGGCTGAGTTTTTTTTGATATCCCTTGAGCACGGAGCATGGCGATGACCCCAGCTGAACCCGTTACAGGTTTGATTCTTTCCGGTGGCGGGGCTCGGGCAGCGTATCAAGTGGGGGTGTTGGCGGCGATTGCCGAGTTGCTGCCCGAGGGCGGGCAAAATCCCTTTCCGGTGATCGTCGGCACGTCGGCGGGGGCGATCAACGCCGTCAGCCTGGCGAGCGGGGCGATGGACTTCAAGAGCGCCATCGAACGGCTGACAGCATTCTGGCGAACGGTGCGCAGCCACCAGGTCATGCGCAGCGACTGGCGCGGCGTGCTGGGCCAGGCGACACGCTTCATCACCCACAGCTTGCTGGGCCTGGGGGCCAAGTTGCCGGTGGCGCTGATCGACAGTTCGCCCTTGCGGGCGCTGCTGGAGGCACAGTTCCACGCCTCGGGCATCGAGCAGGCCATCGCCGAGCAACAACTGCGGGCGGTGGCGGTGACGGCCTTCGGCTATGAATCCGGCCAGGCCGTGACGTTCTACCAGGGCCGCGGCACCATCGATGCCTGGCTGCGGCATCGGCGCATTGGCGTGCCGGCGCTGTTGTCGGTGGAGCACCTGCTGGCCAGCTCGGCGATCCCGCTGTTGTTCGCGCCGGTCAAGATCGGCCCGCAGTATTTCGGCGACGGTGCGGTGCGGCAATCGGCGCCGATCAGCCCGGCCCTGCACCTGGGCGCCAACCGCGTGCTGGTCATCGGCGTCAGCGGCAACCCTCGGGGCGCTGGCGGGCAAACCCCCTCGGAGCGAAGCTACACCGGCCTGCAACCGACCCTGGCGCAGATCGGTGGGCACATGCTCAACAGTACCTTCATCGACAGCCTGGAAAGCGACATCGAGTTGCTTCAACGTTTGAACGGCTTCAGCCACCTGTTGCCCGACGACGTCCCGGCTCATGCCCTGGGGGCGGCACCCGTGGACGTGCTGGTGATTTCCCCGAGCCAGCCCATCGACGAAATCGCCGCGCGCCATCGCCAGGAGCTGCCTCGTGCGCTGCGGGTATTCCTGCGCGGCCCGGGCGCGACCAAGACCAGCGGCGCGGGCGTGCTGAGCTACCTGTTGTTCGAGGCGGGGTATTGCAGCGAACTGATCGAGCTGGGCCGCCAGGATGCGCTGGCCCAACGCGAGGCGTTGAGTCGGTTTTTGCGGTTGGCTCAGGAATGACAAAGAAGGTCAGTCAACTCAGAATCCCTGTGGGAGCGGGCTTGCTCGCGAAAGCGTCGGGTCAGCTTGCATCCAGGCCGGATGTGCTGCCGTCTTCGCGAGCAAGCCCGCTCCCACAGGGGGATTAGCTGCGGGCTGAATATCAGAAGTGATACTTCAGCAAAAAGCTGGTGTTGCTCTGGTTGGTCTTGAACCCTTCGCTGTCTTCGATCCCGTACTTGTTCTTCCAGTAGTCATATTCCACCCCCACGTACAGCTGCTTGTCGCCCAGCTTCAGGGCCTTGCCCAGGTCGTACTTGATCTGCGGGTTGATGTGCAGGTTGGCGTGGTAGGTGCCTTTGGAATTACGGTCGTTATCCACCACCCAGTCGATGAAACCGTCGATCAGGATGTCGGACGAGCCCACGGGAAGGGTGTAGGCCCAGACCGGGGTGATTTGCCAGACGTTGTCGCCGGCGCGTGGGCCTTCGGTCTGGCGGTTGTAGAAGTTCAGCTGGAAGTAATCGAAGCCGGGAATCGCCAGGTCGAAGCCCGGACCGATCAGGTAGGACTCGTTGTCGCCTTCGCCGAACTCATACGTCATCGCCAGCAGCACGTCCTTGATCGGGCCCAGTTCCAGCTTCTGGTCGAAGATCTTGCCGAACGACAGGCGTGGGCTGAACTCGCCGTAGTAGGTGTTCGGTCCCGCCTGGCCGTCTTCCTTGCCGTTGTAGAAGATCCGGTCGAGGAAGAAGAAGTTGTCCCCGTATTTCCAGGCATCGGCGTGCTCGAAGGTCACGGTCTGCTGGATGCGCGGGTTGACCTGGAAATCCTTGCCGTACAGGTAGGTCAGGCTGTTGTTCTGCCACTGGAACAGGTCGTCGGCCATGGCCTGGCCGCCGGCCAACAAGGATCCTGCGACGATCAGGCTGGTGCACGTGCGTTTCATTCGGTTTGCTCCCAAAGGTAAGTTGGTACCGCTTTTTTCAGTCAGCGCTCTGGTGTGGCGCCTTTTTTCACGGAGTTAAAACATCCGTTCGGTCAGCTTTTTGCTCGTGACAAGCGCTGACAGCGAGCGTCGTGCCTGTTCCGCCATGGCGGCGAAGGCTCGATCAGCCGTGTTGCAACAGTCGAAAAGGGATTTCAGGACGCCTGCGCGCAACGTTGGAACACGCGGGCGTGTGGGTCAGGGTCTGAGTATTGTTATGAGGCGTTCGGGGTCGAACGGGCGCGCAGGATACGGGCTTGTCTCGACGGGCTCAAGTGCCGTGCGGCGGCGCCTGGACGACGGGCCTGGGGCAGGGAGGCAGGGTTGGATCATCCGGTGCTTTCCTCTTGTTTTTATTGTTGAGGCAGGCCGTCGCTGGCGGGCGGCCGGTCGTGTGCCGGCTGCCCGTCAGCGGTATCGTGTGGCGCGGTTCTCAGTGGGTCTGCGCGCCCTGGTTGATCCAGGCGCCGATCAGGTCACGTTCCTGCTGGGTCATCTGGGTGATGTTGCCCAGGGGCATGATCTGGTTGGTCACGGCCTGGGCCTGGATGCGCGCGGCCTGTTCCTTGATCTGCTGCGGCGTGTCGAACATCACCCCGGCCGGCGCCGCGCTGAACAGCGGGCTGGTGGGCTTGGCCGAGTGGCAGACCGAGCAGCGTTCCTGGATCACGTTGTGGACCTTCTCGAACGACGGGCCCTGGACGTTGGAGGCCTGGGCAGGTTGTGCCGCCGGTGCGGCCGGCGTGGTCGCCGGCTTGGCACCCCCGCCCACGGCGGTTTCCGGCAGTGGCTGATACTCGATGGTCGCCGGGGCCTTGGCGACCTCCGGGGCGCTCGATGGAGGCTTGGGCCCGGTGACATACGCCAGGCAAATCATCGCCAGGGCGCCGACCGGCAATGTCCAGGCAAACCGGTTGCTGTCGTGGCGGGTGTTGAAGTAATGACGCACCAACACCGCGGCCACGGCGATACCGGCCAGGATCAGCCAGTTGTATGGGCTGCCGTAGGTGCTCGGGAAGTGGTTGCTGATCATGATGAACAGCACCGGCAGGGTGAAGTAGTTGTTATGGCGCGAGCGCAGCAACCCCTTGGCCGGCAGGGCCGGATCGGGCGTGCGGTTCTCGGCGATGGCGGCCACCAGGGCGCGCTGGGCCGGCATGATGATGCGGAACACGTTGCCGACCATGATCGTGCCGATCACCGCGCCGACGTGCAGGTAGGCACCACGACCACTGAACACCTTGCTGAAGCCATAGGCCGCCGCGATCAGCAGCACGAACAGGATCCCGCCGAGTAGGGCAGGGCGCTTGCCCAGGGCCGAGTCGCAGAGAAACGAATAGATGAACCAGCCGGCGAACAACGAGCCGAGGCCCAGGGCCACGCCTTGCGGGCCGCTCAGTCCGCTGCCGGGTGCCAGCAGGTAGACGGTCGGGTTCCAGTAGAACACCACGCACAGCAGCGCAATGCCCGACATCCAGGTGAAGTAGGCTTCCCACTTGAACCAGTGCAGGTTGTCCGGCATGGCCGGTGGCGCGAGTTTGTATTTTTCCAGGTGATAGATGCCGCCACCGTGGATGGCCCACAGGTCGCCGGCCAGGCCGCTCCTGGGGTTGACGCGGTTGAGGTTGTTTTCCAGCCAGACGAAGTAGAACGACGCGCCGATCCAGGCCACGCCAGTGATCATATGAACCCAGCGAACGCTCAGGTTCAGCCATTCCAGCATATGTGCTTCCACAGTCTTTACCTCTCGCCCGTCACGCTTGTTTTCGCGTGATCGGACGCTTCTCTTATTGGTGGGGATCGAGGATCAAACACTCATCCTCTATGAAGAAATGCTCATCGCAGTTATTGCCTGTGCCACTGCGATCAACCACCAGGAAGTCATCCCGCTTTTCGATCGTCAGCACCGGGTGGTGCCAGACGCCGCGATGGTAATTGATGCCCTGCCTGCCGTTGGTGACGAAGGCACGGGCCAAGCCTGATACAGGTGCATCGCCAAGTGGCGCGACCACGATCAGAAAGGGGTTGCCGAGCAGCGGAATGAAGGCCTGGCTGCCCAGCGGATGACGCTCCAGCATGCGCACGGTCAACGGCATCTGCAGCGCGTCGGCGCGGAAGATGCTGATGATCGCCTTGTCGTCCGGCATCGCGGTTTCAACCGTCGCCAGGCGATGGAAGCGCATGGTCGAACCATTGTTGATCATGAAGTGATCGCTGCCGTCGGTTTCGATCACGTCACCGAACGGGGCGAAGGCTTCTTTGGTCAAGGGTTCGATCTTGAGTGTGCGCATGCTGGTCTTCTTATCTTGAATTCTGTGTTGTTTGTTGTGCCGCCATCGCGAGCAAGCTCGCTCCCACAGGGGAATGCATTTCAAATGTGGGAGCGAGCTTGCTCGCGATTTGGGTTCACCCCTTATTTCGATACCTTGCCCAGCACCCGCAGGCGGCTCACCCCACCATCCGGGAACACATTCAGGCGGATGTGGGTGATCGGCCCCAGGGCCTTGATCTGCTCGGCGAAGGTGTGTTCGGCGTGCATTTCCAGTTTCTGGCTCGGCAGCAGTTCGCGCCAGAACAGCGACTGGGTTTCGATCTGGCTGTCGGTGCCGCCCTTGACGAACGCGCCCTGGATCGAGCAGCTGTCCGGGTAGTTGCCCTTGAAGTGCAGGGTGTCGACGATCACTTTCTCGACGATGCCGGCATGGCCCAGGGCGACGATCACCCAGTCATTGCCTGGGGTGCGACGCCGGGCGGTTTCCCAGCCGTCGCCCATGTTGACGCCACGGCCTGGGTTGAGGATGTTGCTCATGCGGCCGAAGTGTTCGTCGGAGCAGGCCAGGGCGCGACCGCCGTTGAGGGCGGCGGCCAGGTCGATCTGTTCGTTGTCGCCGACCGCCGACCAGTCGCGATGCGGAATGCCGTAGACCCGCAGCCGGGCCACGCCGCCATCGGGGTAGATGTTGAAGCGCAGGTGGCTGAACGCCTGGTCGTTACTGATCTCGTGGTAGTGGTGGCTGTTGCCTTGCAGTTCGACGGCCGACAGCACTTCAGTCCACTGGGTGTTGTCGTCCGGCTCGCCTTCGGCCAGGAAACAGGCTTCCAGGGATGCCGACGGCGGGTAGTTGCCGGTGAAGAATGAAGTGTCGATGTCCACGCCCTTGATGGTGCCGGCCACGCCCAGGCGGATCACGGCGCTGTCGTAGCCTTCGAAGCGCTTGCGACGCGATTCCCAGCCGTCCATCCATTTGCCATTGTCATCGAACACGCCCTCTTTCCAGACGGCCGGGGTCGGTTGGAACAGGCGATTGGCGTCGGCGAACCAGTCGTCGGTGACCGAGATGATCTTGGTGCCGAGACGGGCGTCGGCCAGGTTGACGAACTTCTCGAAAGGTACGGCGTAAGCTTTCATTCTTCTTGTCTGCCTTTGAATAAGTTGGCTGGGGATGCTTGCAAGCCCTGGAGGTGGCTGCTCGCTAAAGGGTCAGTAATCGGAACAACGCGATTTTGTTGATCTCCGCCAGCGCGCACTTGAACTCGGTGTCTACCGGGTTGTGGATGCGCGTTTCGAATGCCGCGAGGATCTGGTGCCGGTTGCTGCCTTTTACCGCCATGATGAAGGGAAACCTGAACTTGGCCTTGTAGGCGTCGTTCAGCTCGGTGAAGCGCTGGAACTCTTCGCTGGTGCATTGGTGGATACCGGCGCCGGCCTGTTCATGCGTGCTGGCTTCGGTCAGTTGCCCCTGGACGGCCGCTTTGCCGGCCAGGTCCGGGTGAGCGTTGATCAGGGCCAGTTGGCTGGCGTGATCGGCGCTCAAAAGGATGTCGCTCATGCGCTGGTGCAGGGTTTCGATCTGGTCGATCGACGGATCCTGGCCCAGGTCGAACGCCTTCTCGGCCACCCATGGCGAATGTTCATAGATGTCGGCGAAGGCCTCGATGAAGGCTTCGCGGCTCAGGGTGGACGGCTTGAGGGTCTGGAACGCGGTCATTTCGACGCTCCTGGCTTCGATGCGCCGGGGCAGGGATGGACCTGTTGCCAGTGACGGGCGATGTCGACGCGGCGGCTGAACCAGACCTGCTCGTGGTGCTTGGCGTATTCGAGGAAACGCTTGAGCGAGGCAAGGCGGGCGGGGCGGCCGATCAGGCGGCAGTGCAGGCCGATGGAGAGCATCTTCGGCGCTTCGGCGCCTTCGGCATACAGCACGTCAAAGGCGTCCTTGAGGTACTGGAAGAAGTCGTCGCCGTTGTTGAACCCCTGCACCTGGGTGAAGCGCATGTCATTGGTGTCGAGGGTGTACGGGATCACCAGGTGCGGCTTGCCGTTGGGGGTGTTGGGTTCCCAGTAGGGCAGGTCATCGTCGTAGGTGTCGCTGTCATAGAGGAAACCGCCCTCTTCCATCACCAGCCGACGGGTGTTGGGCCCGGTGCGACCGGTGTACCAGCCCAATGGACGTTCGCCGGTGATTTCGGTGAGGATGCGGATCGCTTCGAGCATGTGCTCGCGTTCCTGGGCTTCGTTCATGTACTGGTAGTCGATCCAGCGGTAGCCATGGCTGCAGATCTCGTGACCGGCGGCGACCATGGCGCGGATCACGTCCGGATGGCGCTGGGCGGCCATGGCCACGGCGAAAATGGTCAGCGGGATGTCGAATGACTTGAACAGCTTGAGGATCCGCCAGACACCGGCACGGCTGCCATACTCGTACAGCGACTCCATGCTCATGTTGCGCTCGCCCTGCAGCGGTTGCGCCGCTACCATCTCCGACAGGAACGCTTCGGATTCCTTGTCGCCATGCAGGATGTTGCGCTCGCCACCTTCCTCGTAGTTGAGGACGAAGGACAGGGCGATACGGGCATTGCCCGGCCACTGGGGATGGGGAGGGTTACTGCCGTAACCGATCAGGTCGCGTGGGTAGTCAGCGCTCACTGCAGTCTTCCTTCTTGTTCGAACCATGTAGGTGGCGCCCCGGTGATGGATCTTGGGCTGGCGTCACGACGATGGAGTGATTGTATACAACTTTATGTGCAGTTTGTAAGCCTGAATTTTCGCAATTTTCGCACTTGCCCGGTATAGGCCTACACTGCAAGAAATCTGCCCGTTTGGTCAATTAACCGATAGAAGCTTAGCGTATCTGCTGGTTTGGCGGCAGATTGGCGCGGACCCAGGGACGATGGAGTCGGCGGAAAAGTTTCTGTTTTTTATTGTGTACAATTTTCTTTTAAAGTGTCTTAATTCGCTCATCGCCGCGCCCGTTCGTGCTCCGAAACGGTGCGGCCTGTCTTTCAACCGATCAGGAGGCGTCGGGCCGGACTGCCCTGCAGCGAGGCGCGCACAATCAATGGGACGTTTGACTACTCACGTTTTGGATGCTGCACATGGCTGCCCGGGCAGTTCGATCAAGATTGAACTGTACCGCGTGGAAGGCTCGCACCTGCAGCAGGTCGCCAGCGCGCTGACCAACAGCGATGGCCGTTGCGACGCGCCGCTGCTGCAAGGGGATGACTACCGTTCGGGGGTCTATCAGTTGCAGTTCCACGCCGGTGACTACTACCGCGCCCGGGGGGTGCAACTGCCCGATCCGGCTTTCCTCGACGTGGTGGTGTTGCGCTTCGGCATTTCAGCCGAGCAGGAGCACTACCACGTGCCCCTGCTGATTTCGCCGTATGCCTATTCAACTTATCGAGGCAGCTGACCCCAAGCAGCAGCCTGGTCCTGGAAGCCATTGCGCATGTAGCTTCCCTGGTTTTTCGCCCGCCCACACTGCGGGCTTTTTTTTGCTTGCAGGTTTACAGCCGGGCGTTGTCATCGCGGATGATGAAGACGGTGTCGGCGACGCCTGGCAGGATCTGCGAACCACCCTTGAGCCAGACGATCCTGTTGGCCTCGTGGGCGTCCTTGACGGCTTGCGCGGCGGCGTCGCCGACCTGGGTTTCCAGGTTCATGCCGGTTGTGTTGGGGTTGTTGTGCGTGGGCAAGGACAGCTTCGGGATCCGGGTGCGGTGCAGGCTCATGAAAAACAGATAGTCGTGCCCCGTGCGTCGAAAGACCAATGCCGGAAAACTGTTGAAGTTGTTGGGCTCCATGACCGTGTAACCATTGCGGGTCAACAGGCCGGCCATGAAGCGCTTGAAGTCTATGGTCGAGTAGGTCGAGAGAAAGTATTCCCACTGCTGCCTGAACCGCATGGGGTCGAAGTCCAGCCGGTTTAATGCACCTGTCGAGGACGGGGCGGGCAGGTCGATGGCGCGGGACGTGTTGGTGATTCCTGCCGTGGTGGGAAGCGTCGACAGCATCAGCAACGGATCGCTCCATTGTGGGTGAGGGGAGGGAGTGGCGTGTTTCCAGCTGTGGAAAATCTGCCGCAGAGCGGTCAGTCCCGCGGCGTCGGCATACGGGGAGCTGTTGGCCAGTTCGAACTGCCTCCTGGCGATGTTTTCCAGGGTAACGGTGGTGACCTCCGGAAAAATGTCCCTGACGTGAGCCGTCAATGTTTTTTCGAAGGGCAGCCGGGCGTCGATTTCCCAGTGATCGTGCGGCGGAACACGTATCACGGCCCTGGGCTGTTCTTCGGGCGTGTGCCTGAGAATGGCCTCCAGCACATCGAAATCATAGGCCGGATGCAGGGGCGGCTGGATGTACAGGATCGGGAATTCCCGCGCGTCCATGCGGCTCATCACCTTGTAGTGGACACCGCTCACGGTGATGAACTGGGGCAGTGCGAGCGTTGGCTTGAACGCCCACTCCGGCCTGAACACTGGCGGGGGTTCCACGCTGGCTTCGTTTTGCGGTGTCGGTGCCGGAGTCGTGCGCTGGCGCTTGGGCGCCGTCGCTTCGGATGAATCATCGTCCGACAGGCTGTGCAAGGTCATGGTCAGCGAGGCGTCGCTGCTGTCCGACTCGACCGCAACGGCAACCCGCCGCCACAGCAGGCTGCCTGCCACTTGTTCCAGGCGTGGCCCGGAGGCGACCAGCTCGGCGCTGGAGCGGGCCCTGTGGTGGCCTTCGGCATCGTGGCCCAACAGCACCGTCCCGCCTTCTTCCAGTTCGACGTACGTGCGTGTCCTGAATGTGCGGATGCCCGAGGTGGCGTCGGGCGCTGATAACAGGGGCACCAGTTCCGGCGAAAGGTAGTAGGGGTCCAGCGACAGGGCGCCGGGCAGCGTGTCGACGGGCGCCGGTGAACTGATGTCGGAGAGATGGACAGGGCTGTGCAGAGGCTCTGGCGCCTGGGTGTCGCTTCCCGATGACGAACTGGAGGTCGTCTCAACGCCATCTCCCCTGACGGGGTTCCTGGGCAATGTTTGTGCCTGCGTGTCGCGCTGGCTGTGGGGCGCTTCGGGCGGTTGGCCTGGCACCGTAGGCCGGATAGGGCGTTTTGGACTCATGGAATGTGTCTGCTCTTGAGTTGAACAAAATGGTCGAGCCTGCGGCCTGTCGCGCTGACAGGCTGGGGCCTTGAAGATGTTCAGTGAAAAAGAGCAGGCGGGTGCACTACATAGATATGGCGCTCGAACGAACCTTCGGCAAAATCCGCATCAAGACGGCGATTGCTCGGATAGCACCGCATCGAGCGTGCGAACCCAGGTGGAATAGGGGAGTTCTGCGCCGAACGTCGGGCTCAGGCTGACGGCGTAGGCCAGCATCAGCGACCTGCTCAGCGTGAAGCCCTCCACCAGTTTCACGCACTGTTCCCGCAACAGGCGCAGGGCGTTGTCGCCCAGGGGTGGGTGCTGGCTGAGGCCTTCGCGGACGAGGTCCTGATAGACCTGGAGATGGTGGTCGCACAGCTCGGTCTTTTTCAGCTGATGCGCCGTGATGACCCGCGAGGGGTCCGTATCAAGGCGCCATTGACGAGCCTGAAGGTGATAACTCAAGGTGCCGGGTGAACCGTCCTTGAGGGCCATGTGGGACACCTTCAAGGACTCGGACGACAGCTTGGCCAGTTCGCTAGGCAATGGCGCGTCGGCATCGATCATGGGCGCCAGGTAGCGGCCATCCAGCGATTCGACGTAGACCCGCTCGAACAGGCTGTCGACGCCATAGACGACGCCCTGCGCGGTAATCACCCGTATCCGGTCGACCAGGTCTTGCGCTTCATGGGCAGGTAGATGGATGACCGTTGCGCCGATGTGCAACCGGTTGGACGCGAGGGTGATCTCGACCTGGCCGAGGGCCGTGGCATCGAGCTCCCAGGTGGAGGCATGGGGCAAGCGGGGGTTGGCATTGGCCAGCGCGCCCGGCGTGGACAGGCGCAGCGTCACGTTCGGGCTCAGGTGAACCAGGTACGTCGCGCCCTGGCCGATCAGGACTTCGACACCGCTTTGGTGCGCAGAGGCCGTGAGCTTGGCGCAGGTCGCCCGGTGGCCCATGTAATGGGGCGTTTTATCCAAGGGTTGGAGGTAGGCGTAACGCTTTCGGGTGGGCGTGAGCGCCTGGGGCGCTTCGGTTTTCCAGCTCACGGGGGCTTTGTGGATGAAGCGCTTGTCCAGCAACAGGCCGTAGTCGGGAGTGGGTTGGACCAGGCGGTATGACGCGCCGTCATTCATGACCAGGATGAACACGTGCTGCGACACCAGGGCGGAAAAGGCCCGGCGCCCGGTTGGCTTGTCGCGCGCGGTGTAGCGCTCGTCGGAACTGGCCAGATTGTTCAGCACGACCCGGTTTTTGCCAAAGTGCAGCGTCAGGCCACATTCGCCGTACCTGACGCTGTCCCCTTCGTCGTCCTGGGTGACATGGGCGTTGTAGTGGGCCTCGATCCGGGTCAACGCCGCGTGGCTGTAGTCCAGGTGAAGCGTGGTGGAGCAGTCACTTTTGTGCCTGACGTTAAGGGTGGTGAGTTCCACTCGCCGGGACACGTAATGGCTGGTGTCTCTGTCGTGGGCGATCGACAGCTCGCTGCGATCATTCAGGATGCTCGGGTTTCGCGGTGTGCCTTGCTGCACCATGATGGCTTCGACGGCGAGCCGGTTGCCATCCTCGAGGGTGTCGGGCAGGTCGGGCACCCAATGGAAGCCGTCCTGGGTGACGAAGGTCAGCCGGCTGTTTTGCAGTGCCCTTGGGTAGGCCGTGTCGCTGTAGACATTGTTGACGGTCACAGTGCGAACGTCCCAGTCGTTTGCATCGAAGCAGGCCGTCATCACCAGGTTGCCGGCTTCGATGGCCCAGCTTTCGATCAGGTCCGCGCGCCAGTCCAGGGCGATGATGCTGTGGTCCACACCGTCTTCGCTGATCCAGACATGGCCGGGGCGATGGGCGATGGCATAGACGTCGGCCCCCGGGCCGCCATCTGCGTTGCGGTTGCTGGCGCCGAGGATGAAAATCCGGTCATCCCCGGCGCCGGCCTCGATTGAATCGTGGCCGCGGGACTTGAGGGTGTTCGAGCCGGCCGTTCCCTTGATGACGCTGGTGCCGCCCTCACGGATCTCGACGTGTTCGATGCCTTCCAGGACGGTCGCGCGGTAGGCGCCGCTCGCCGCTCCGGCGATGATGCTGACTTGCCCGGCCTCCAGGTCGACGTGATAACCCAGTCGCGGCGCCTGGGAGTTGCTGTTTCGGCCGGCCAGTATCAGCGTATCGCTGCCCGCGCCGCCCACCAGTCGATTGGGCGAGGGCGCCGGTTCCGGCGCGAGGATCTGCGGCGAGCCCTCGAAAATGAATACGTCATCTTTCGTCCCGCCGGTCAGCGTTTTCAGACCGCTGGCGTAATGGAACACGTTGGGTTTGTTTTCTGCGCCCAGGAGGGTGTCGTTGCCACCGCCGATGTACCAATGAATGCCTTTGTGATCCTCCGCTGCTTCAATGACGGCACCGGGCGTCTCGGCGGTGACGCCGTCGCGTGCATCGATCGTGTCATCGCTGTCCTGGATCCGCGGGCGTACGGTCGTCGCCGGCTGGCGCTTGCCGGTCCACCAGTTCCAGGTGTTGTAGGTCACCGGTTCGAGTTCCACGGTGAACGTGCCGTTCACGATTGCCTCGGTACTGTCCTTCAACGGCCCCCTGAGCAGCTTCAAGGCGTTGGCCTGGAGTCGTCGGGTGTGCTCGGCGGTGGCCTTGGCGACCAGGTAGCGATCACGGATTTCGTCATCCGGGCTGATCATCCAGAAGGCGAACCAGCCCGTACGCAAGCGTTCATGGACGGTGAGCTGCAGGTAATCGTCGATTTCATCGACTTGACGGATGGCGCCCCAGATTTGTGAGCCAACCACCAGAATCAGCCCTGCGGCCAGGCCCGCGGGCCCGGCCGAGGTGAACCCGGCCAGCGCGGCGACACCCAGGGTCACGGCCATGGCGGCACTGGTGACGCTCAGCGCGGCGCTGACGTAGTGATCGGTGGCCTCCCTGCCGGTGGCGGAGGCGGCGGTCTTGAAGGCATCGACGGCGGCGATGATGTCGAAAGGCAGGGTCAGTATGCTGGCAATCAGGCCACTTCCACGGGCCAGGCGGATGGCGAACGTGGTCTTGCCGAAGTCCTCCAGGGAGCGCTGGCCGGTCTTGATCATCTGGGTGGCTTGTCGGGTCACCAGTGCCTCGACGCCGATGGACGCCACCTCGGCGCTCACGCTGGCACCGTTGAACAGCGTCTGGTAGGCGTCCTGGTCGCGGATGGCGTCTTGCAGGCCTCGCAGGCCGCTATAGATACCGAAAGCCTGGAGGCCCAGGCCGGTAGGAATGAGCACATGGCTCTTGGTCTGGCTCAACCAGCTCAGCGACTGTTGCGCCAGGCCACGGCTGTCGAGGTTCTGGGCCAGTTTCAAGAGCCGCTCCAGCGTACTCCGGTTGCTGCCCGGCTCAACCTGGATTTGCCAGGGTTGCCCCAGCAATGGGCGCGCGGCCCGGGACCGCAGGCTGGCCATTTCGAAGAGTAGGGTGGGCAGGCGATAGTCGTTGGCATCGGCGGTGAGTGTCAGGCGGGTTTCGAGGGCATCCGGGTCGAGCTGCAGTGAATCCAGGAAAAAGCGGCTGGGGATGCGAAAGAACGTGTTGTCACCGTTCAGCGGCTGCCCATCGGTCGTCGCACCCAGTGCGTCCAGGGCTGAACGGGTGATGGTTACGGAGCCGATGTGGAGCGGGCCGTAAAGTTGATCGACGACCTTGAGCTGGGCGTGCCTGTGGGCGTCTTCGGGGCTGGGCGGCGTCGTATCGGCTGCCCGAAAATCGAGTGTCTGGGGGCTGTGTTCATTCGTGTGCAGACCCAGGTCCGTGACAACGACACCGTGGTCGTCAGGGGCGGAGTGGGGCGGGGTAACCTCGGCCATGGTGAACTTCCTTGTTCAACGGTACGTGAATGGCCTTCTATGTAAGGTGTTTTCCCTGGGGTGTATATCGATGGGTTGTTGCCATGTTTTGCCAAGGTCTGGGCTCGAAGGGCGCAGGCCATCCGTGGTGAAAGACGCTCAGTGGGCGGACATCAGCGATGCCGCGCCCGCGCCACCGAACAGGCCGGCACTGATGCGGTTGAACCAGCTCTGGCCCTTGCCCGTGCGCAGGTACCGCGCCGCACCGTGGGCGCCGAGCCCGTAGGCCAGCTTGCACAGCAGGTCGAGGACGGTCCAGGTGGCGATCATGATCAACAGTTGGGGCAGGAAAGGCTGTTCGGCGCTCAGAAACTGCGGCAGGAAGGCAGCGAAGAACAGGATGTCCTTCGGGTTGCTGGCGCCCAACACGAAGGCCCGGCCGAACAGTGCGCGAAAGCGCGGCACGGCGGCGGCCTGGGGCACCTCGGCGCCCTGGGAGGGCTGGCGCGATTGCTGCCAGCTCTGCCAGGCCAGGTAGAACAGGTACAGCGCGCCGGCGATTTTCAGGCCGCTGAAGAGTTTTTCCGAGGCCAGCAGCAATGCGCCGAGCCCCAGCGCCGAAGCGCTCAGCAGGCAGATCGAGGCAATCACCCCGCCAAGGAATGCCGGGTACGAGCGTCGCAGGCCGTAGTTCAGGCTGTTGCCGATCATCAACAGCGACAGGGGCCCGGGGATGAGGATCACCACCAGCGCGGCGCCACTGAACAACAGCCAGGTTTCCAGATTCATTGCTTTGCTCCTGATGTACAAAAGCCTCACCCAAGGGTGAGGCGGTGGATAAGGGGGCCGCTTACAAGAAGATGAACTTGGCGATGAAGATCGCGCAGAGCACCCACAGGCTGACGGAAATGTCCTTGTGCTTGCCGGTGCCGGCCTTGAGCACCACATAGGTGATGAAGCCCAGTGCGATGCCGTCGGCCACCGAGAATGTCAGAGGCATCATGATGGCCGTGACAATGGCCGGGATGCTGTCGGTCGGTTCGTCCCATTCGATGTGCGCCATGCCGCCCATCATCAGCATGGCGACGTAGATCAGCGCGCCGGCGGTGGCGTAGGCCGGGATCATCCCCGCCAGTGGCGCGAAGAACATCGCGGCAATAAATAGCACACCGACGGTCACGGCGGTAAGCCCCGTGCGACCACCCGCGGCCACACCGGCGGCGCTTTCTACGTAGCTGGTCACGGGCGGCACGCCGACCATGGCGCCGAAGACACTGGAGGCGCTGTCGGCCTTCAGGGCGCGGGACAGGTTTTCGATCTTGCCGTCGGCCTTCACCAGCCCGGCGCGCTGGGCAACGCCCATCAAGGTGCCGGCGGTGTCGAACATGTGCACGAACAGGAAGGCCAGCACCACGCTGATCATGCTGATGTTGAACACGCCGGCCACGTCCATGGCCATCCAGGTCGGCGCCAGGCTCGGCGGCGTCGACATCACGCCGTTGTAGTGCACCAGCCCCAGGCCCCAGCCGGCCAGAGTCACGGCAATGATGCTGATCAGGATCGCGCCGAACACCCGATGGTAACTGAGCACCGCGATCATCAGGAAGCACACGGCGGCCAGCAGCGGGCCGGGTTCACGCAGCGAGCCGAGCTTGATCAGGGTCGCCGGGCTGTCGACGACGATCCCGGCGGTTTTCAGGCCGATCAACCCAAGGAACAAGCCGACCCCGGCGCCCATGGCGAACCGCAGGCTTACCGGAATGCTGTTGAGCAGCCACTCGCGCACCCGCGACAGGGTCAGGAACATGAACAACACGCCGGAAATGAACACCGCACCCAGCGCGGTTTCCCAGTTGTAGCCCATGGTGCCGACCAAGGTGTAGGTGAAGAATGCGTTCAGACCCATGCCTGGCGCCAGGCCCACCGGCCAGTTGGCGTACAGCCCCATCAACAGGCACCCCAGCGCGGCGGCGATGCAGGTGGCGACAAACGCGGCGCCGTGATCGATGCCGGCGTCGGCCATGATGTTGGGGTTGACGAAAATGATGTAGGCCATGGTGATGAAGGTCGTCAGGCCGGCAATCAATTCGGTCTTCACCGTGGTGCCGTGCACGCTGAGTTTGAAGATGCGCTCCAGCCAGCCACTGCGTGATGGCGGCGAGAGGTCCAGCGTCTGGGCTTCGGGTTTGCGGCTTTCCACAGCGAGTACTCCTCAACAGTTTTATTGTTATTTCCAGCACCGCAGACCCTGAGGAGGGCTGCGAGGCTTTGAGGCAGGTAAGGCTGGCGACGTTTTGTTGACCTATTGGTCAGGAACTCGCACGAAGCGAATTATGCTTTTGTATACAAATAAAGCAAATAATGTTTTTTGTGTTGTGGACTAAAAAACGGGGGGAGAAGGATATATCGGCGTTCGCGAGCAGGCTCGCGAAAGCGTCAGCCCGGAAAACTGCGGGCCGGAATCAGTCCGCAGGCCCCTTGCCGAGCGCCTGGTTAACCGCGAGCCAGCCATTGACCGCGGTCTCCCCGGCCTCGGCGAACACCCGCTCCAGCAATTTCACCTGCTCACGTCGCAGCGCCTGCTCGAACCGCTCGCCCTCGGACGTCAATTCCAGCAGCCGCTTACGCTTGTCGGTCTCGGAGGCGAGGCTGTTGACCAGATGCATTTCCATCAACTGGCGCAACGGCATGTTCAACGCCTGCTTGCTGACGCCGAGTAGCGCCAGCAGTTCTTTCACGCTCAACGACGGGTAGCGGGCGATGAAGAAAACGATGCGCTGATGGACCCGGCTCAATCCGCGGCGCTCAAGCATTTCATCGGCCTTGGCGGTGAACGCCTGGTAACCGAAGAAGAACGCTTCCATGGCCATTTGCTGTGAAGTTGGGTTTTTAAGGTCAAGCATATTGACGTATCCAGAAAGAGCGAGGTAATTTCGGTCAACCAGTTTGACTCATTTTCCCAGCGACCGGCTACAGGTGACCCCATGGCTTTTTCCGAACGTGTCTCGCGCCTCAAAAGCTCCTTGATCCGAGAAATCCTCGCCGCGGCGCAGCGCCCTGAAGTGATGTCGTTCGCCGGTGGCCTGCCGGCCGAAGCCATGTTGCCGAAGGTGGAGTGGGCAGCCATGCCGCTGTCCATGGGCCAATACGGCATGAGCGAAGGTGAGCCGGCGCTGCGCGAAGCCCTGGCAGCGCAGGCGCGTTCGCTGGGCCTGGCCTGTGAAGCGAGCCAGGTGCTGGTGGTCAGCGGCTCCCAGCAAACCCTCGACCTGGCGGCCAAGTTGCACATCGACGTGGGCACCGAAGTGCTGCTGGAAGCGCCGACGTACCTGGCGGCGCTGCAGATTTTCCAGTTGTTCGGTGCCGCTTGCATCACCGTGCCCCTGGAGGCCGATGGCCCCGACCTGCACGCGCTGCGCGCCCGACTGGAGCGGCATCGGCCCGCGTTCATCTACCTGATCCCGACGTTCCAGAATCCGTCGGCGGTACGCTACAGCGAGGCCAAGCGCGATGCCGTGGCGGCACTGCTGGACGAGTTCGGGGTCACCCTGGTGGAAGACGAGCCGTACCGTGAACTGACCTTCGACGGTGCCAGTGCTACGCCGATTGCCAGTCGCCTGAAGAAGGCCAGTTGGATCTACACCGGCACCGTGTCGAAAACCCTGCTGCCGGGGCTACGGGTGGGGTACCTGATCGCCAGTCCGGATCTGTTCCCGCACCTGCTGCGGCTCAAGCAGTCGGCTGACCTGCACACCAATCGCATCGGCCAGTGGCAGGCGCTGCAATGGATCGGCACCGAGCAGTACCGTCATCATTTGAGTGAGTTGAGGGATTTTTACCGGGACCGGCGTGATCGGTTCCAGGCGGCGCTGCAAACGCACTTTTGCGACATCGCCGATTGGAACGTGCCCCAGGGCGGGCTGTTTTTCTGGCTGACCCTCAAGCAACCGCTGGACACCCGCACGTTGCTCGCCACCGCGCTGGCGGCCGACGTCGCGTTCATGCCCGGGGAGCCGTTCTTCCCCGAGCCGGACCAGCATCCGGGGCACCTGCGCCTGAACTTCAGCCACATTGACCCGGCGCGACTGGATGAAGGGTTGCGTAGATTGGCGGGGGTGGTGCGGGCGGCGCTGGCTGCGCAGGCGGCTTGATAACGCGCAGTTTTGCGGGGGCTGTGCGGGCCTCTTCGCGGGCAAGCCCGCTCCCACAGGAATGGATGTGAATAAAATCCTGCATTCACACTGAACCGTTGTGGGAGCGGGCTTGCCCGCGAAGAGGCCCAGCATTCACTGCAAAATCATCAGACTGCCGAAAACCGCTTATCCAGATACTCGATGATCACCTTGGATTCATACATCCAGGTGGTCTGGCCATCTTCTTCAATACGCAGGCACGGCACTTTGATCTTGCCGCCTTGCTCCAGCAGCGTCTGGCGATCCTGTGCGTTGTTCTTCGCATCGCGCAACGCCACCGGCACGTTCAGGCGGCGCAGGGTGCGGCGGGTCTTCACGCAGAACGGGCAGGCGTGGAACTGGAACAGCGTCAAGCCGCGGGCAGCCTGGTCGACCTGCGCCTGGGCTTGCGCCGGGCGTTGTTTCTTGCCGGGACGGGTGATGAAGTTGATGAAGATGATCAGTTGGCCCAGGCCAACTCGAAGCGCTTTGACGATCACGGTATAAGTCTCGTGGCACGGGAAGAGGGCGCGCAGCTTACCTGATTTTCACGGGCGAAAAAAAACCGGCCATCGATGCCGGTTTTCTTCGCGAAACGGTTTACTTGATGAGGCTGAGGAATTCCATGCGCGTCGCGGCATTTTCGCGGAACTCGCCAAGCATCACCGAGGTGATCATCGAGGAATTCTGCTTTTCCACGCCGCGCATCATCATGCACATGTGCTTGGCCTCGATCACCACCGCCACGCCCAGGGCGCCGGTCACCTGCTGGATCGCATCGGCGATCTGGCGGCTGAGGTTTTCCTGGATCTGCAGGCGACGTGCGTACATGTCGACGATGCGCGCGACCTTCGACAGCCCCAGCACCTTGCCGCTCGGGATGTAGGCGACATGGGCCTTGCCGATGAAAGGCAACAGGTGGTGTTCGCACAGCGAGTACAACTCGATGTCCTTGACCAGCACCATTTCGCTGTTGTCAGAGCTGAACAAGGCACCGTTGGTGACTTCTTCCAGGGTCTGTTCGTAGCCGCGGCAGAGGTACTGCATGGCCTTCGCAGCGCGCTTGGGCGTATCGAGCAGGCCCTCGCGGGAGACGTCCTCGCCCAGTTGGCCGAGAATCGCGGTGTAGTTCTGTTCCAGTGTCACAGAGGCTGATTCCATAAGGGTTTCAGGAGGGTACTTGTTCTGTCTGTACCAATTTTGTACCAATCAGGCTGTTTTCGAGTTTCCCGAGTTCGCCCCAGTCGGTACTGGAGTTGATCCATCGGGCGTAGGTCGAGAGCAACATCTGAACGCTGTGACCCAGCTGAGTGGCAATAAATGCAGGGTTCATACCCGCCATGAGGCACATGGTAGCGTATGTGTGACGGCAGTTGTATTGCCGGCGGGCGCGAATCTCCAATTCGGTCAGCGCCGCCTGGAAGTGCTTGTCGGTGACGCTGGACTGCTGGATGAACTCAAAATTCTTTGTGGGTGGAAACACATAGGGCGACTTCGCCTGCTTCCTACGGCTCTGTTTCGCACGTTGTTCCGCGATTTGCTCCGCGACCGCAATGGCATGCATCGCCCGGCTGTTGAGCATGACTTGCCGTTCATTTCGGGTTTTGGTGCGCTCCTCGATCTTATAGTCCGCGACGATCCGGCACACATTGGCTAAGCGTTTCTTCTTGTCCACTTCGTCCCAGCGCAGGGCTGCTATCTCGCTAGGGCGCATTCCGGTGTAGAAGGCGAATTCGAAGTAAGCCGCATAGATCCGCATCGAATGAGTCAGCGTGTTATAGAGGTGCTCAATGATGGCGTTGGCCTCAGCCACCGTGAAAGGGTCGATGGGCTTTTTCGTTTTCACGGGAAGCTCAATGGACTCGACCGGGTTGCGATTGATTAGGCCGTCTTTGACGGCGGTGGTGAACACCGTAGTCAATCGCTGGATCGCCGAGCGCTTAACGCCCGGCGATTGCCATTCAGTGTTGGCTACAATTTTGCGCAATAGCACTGAGGTGATACCGTCCATGGGCAACAGAGCCAAGTGGGGCATCCAGTACAAATTGAGGGACGCTCGATAGTTCTTGCGTGTGCCTGCTACCACCTCCCGACTGTTTAACCACTCCTGGGCATACTCCCCAAAGCGGGGAGTAGCCGAGTAGGTAGCATAAGTGGAGTTGGGAAACAGCTCGGCATAGCGTTGGTCGTCGAGAACACCATGCTTGATCAGGCTGGTTACGTTAGCGCGTAGATCGGATGCCGCTTTAATGCCTTTCGGTGTCTGGGGATAGGGGAGGGTTTCGCAACGGCGTTGCCCGTTCCAGGTGAAGCGAATCCTGACGGACTGGCCGACAAATTCAACTCCGGTGGGCAATCCCATTGGCTTTCGAGCCATGCCTCATATCTCCTGATGCTGTAATAGATGCGGTTGTCGATGGTGTTCCAGACGCCTTTAGGGATGACCCCTCTGGCGCGTTTGCCCTGCAATGCTCGGCGGGTCGTACCGACCAACTCGGCCATTTTTTCCTCGGGAATCTTGTCCACTTGGTACTGCAGCGGTGGCGGATCCGCTGCGGTGTCGAAGTGCGTATACCCCAAGGCAGGCTGCGCGGGCTGGCGGTTCTGAGCTATCAGCGTGGCTTCAGATGCTTCTGCCCGGCGCAGCCTTTCGTGGGGTATAAGTGGCTCGGCAGTGGCTTGGAAAGAAGCAGTAATGCCTGCTGCTGCGCAGCAGAGGCTGTTATTTACAGGCGCGTTGACCCAACTGGCGCTGCGGAGCAAAGCGGACTGGGTTTGAGGGGCGTTCTGTTCCTGCTTCATGCCGCTTTCCTCCGGTGTTCGATAGCGAGTTGGTCCATCAGGCGCTGGTGGTAGGTGAGCCGGGCTTCGGTGGGTGACCACGGCCGGATGCGTTCGGGCGCGGGTTCTATGCCGACAAGGCAATCCCAGGTGGCCGGGTCGGGTGGCATCAGGTCGCGGCGTTCGGTGGCCAGGGCGATCAGGTCGGCTTGGGTGACGGATGCCGGCAGATCCTGATCGATGCTGAAGCGGGTGCAAATGCGTTCCCAGATCCATGTCTCGACGTCCTGGTAGGCGTGCATCCACTGTTTGAGCGGCCGCACCATGTCGCCGATGTAGGCTTCGGTCGCGTCGTGGAGCAGGGCGGCGAGCTTGTGCTCGGCCGGCACCAGATCCGCAACCAAGCAACAGTGCTGGGCCACGCTGTAGAACTCGCGGGTGTGGCCGTTGAAGCGGCACAAATGAGCGAGCGAGTGCGCAATGTCTCGTGGGTCGATCATGTCGACGTCCGGCTCGAACAGGTCAAAGCGTTTGCCGGTATGCGTAAGGATCCAGTTCATGCTGCCTCCTTGACTAGGTCGGCGAGCAGCAGGGCGTTCTGGGTGTCCTTGTGCAACTTGCGCAAGGCGTCATAGCCAATGAGAAGCGACAGTTGCCGGTCAAACTCTTTGCGGAATCGAGTCACTTCGCGCAGTTCGGCGGTGGCTTTGGCGTGTTGCTGGTACAGCACGCCAGCGTCTTGAGGTGAAAGGCGTAGCATCGGGCTATGACGGCTCATGCTGCGTCCTCCACTTTAATCTGATCCAGCAGAGCGGCCATGCCCAGTGCTTTCTCGCGCAGGTCGAGCGCCTGCTGTGCCTGTGCTTTCGAGCTCATGGCGCGGAAGGTGTCAGAGGCCAGCCTCAGTTTTTCGGCGATCTGCATAAGCGTTTGGCGCTCCTGAGGGCCGAAGGCTTGGCTTTTTCTCAGCCGCTTCGCATGGGCTGCGAGGTGCTGGTGATCGGCGCGGATGAATTGGAGGGATGCCTCCAGCCCACGAATGGTTTTCGCGTTGGCGACGCGCTCGTCATTCGTACCCTCTTCGATCCCTTCGGCGCGGCCGTCAATGAGCCCGCCTCGGTAGCCGGTCCAGTAGATGAGGGCCGCGCCGACTATCAGGCCGATCAATGCGCAGATTTGAATTGCAGTCATGTGGTGTGCTCCTGTTGGTGTGGGTGGCTGGTGGTGGCAGCCGTTACGGTTGGGCTTCTTCGGTTGCGTCGGCCTGGGCCTTCGCGTGGACTTCGTCGGCCTTGTAGGCCTGGATGTCGATCAGTGCCGCGACGTGGCGGATATGCGCGTACTTCGGTGCCTTGCGGCTGCTGTCCAGTGTGGTCACGGGCAGTTGAATGCGGCCGCTGGTGATTTCGGCTGCAAAAGACTGCTCGTTGAGGTTGCGGAAGTACTGCACGCGCAGCTTTTCGAGGGGGATAAGCACGTCGCCGAAGGTGCGATACAGCAGCTCGACGGTGGCCGTCTCCGGTGCTGGCATCAGGCGCAGCGGGTTTTGAGGCTGGCTAGTCATGAGGCTTTGGGTTCTCCATGCGTTTGTTTCGGGCCGGGTGATTCCAGGCATTCAGGCAATGGCGTTTGGTCAGCTCGCGCAGGTGCTCCGGCACCTCAAGGAGCGCGGCGTTGCGCTCCTCTCGGGTGCGTAGGGCGATGATCTGGCGGGCGTATTCCCTAGGCCACGTCACGGTTGTCTGCCGGGATGGCAGGAAGGTCGAGGCCCAGTTGTTCCGCCAGCCATGGGATACCGGCCTGCCGAACTCGTGTCGATTGGCTGTACTGCATGCCCAGCGTGTCGTGGTACCAATTGCTGTCCTTGATCCGCAGGTATTCTCGGTCACGAACGGGGAACGCCGGCAGGTTGCGGTCGGTAAGCAGGCCCTTCTCACGCATGAGTTTGATCAGGGCGGGGCGGGTCAGGCCGAAGTGCTTGGCGGTCTTTTCGAGGTTGCGCTCCATGTCATTCCCCTATGCCGCGTGTGCTGCAGGTGTCGCCAGCACAGCCAAGTGGTTGATGGATTCGCAAACCTTCTCGTACATCTCTAAGTCGGTGCCGTATACGGTAAAGCACTTAGTGCGTGGACTTTTGACGCCGATGCTCATGACTACCGTGATGCCCGGGCGTGTCCGCGTCCGATGCACGGCGAGCCGGATCGGCAGTTCAAAACCCAGATCCAGATCGATAAACCCACCCGTGCCGACCAGCATGAAAACTTGTTCGCGCTGCAGGGGGCTGAAAGCGCCGTACTCGCGTTCAGAATGGCGTGCAGAGTGGGGGGCGCGAGTCTGGTCAATAGGGCCGTTAGCGATTTCCTCAATGAAGTCGGCCAGCTTCAAGTGAGTTTTCTTAGTGTTGGGCAGGGTAAGCGTGTGTCGCTCTGAGCCCAGCTCAACGGTGAAGGTGCTGTCCGCCTTGTTACGTTCAACCTTCAACTGGAATGCCAGCACAACGCGCCGAGGCGTTGACCGTAAGATGTGGTCGAAAGTGCCGCTCAGGTTCACCTGGGCGCAGAGCAACGTCAGCGTACGATTGTCGATCTTGAATTTGCTCATGCCGCCCGACCTCCGTCGGTTGGGTCGAAGGAAGCCGGTGCGGTACGGGCCTGTTGCCTGGGTTTAGACGGGATGAAGGTGCAGCCGTAGATACGGGCGAGACGCCTTACTTCGAAGATGCGGGCTAGGTCGGCAACGGCCGGATGGATGTGAAGGGATGCTGTGGTGTGCATGGTTTAGACTCGCTCTGTGGTGGAAGAGTGAGCTGATAGTTAACCACAAAGGTTAACTTGTCAAAAATATTTTTACCTTGTGGGTGATTTTTATATCTTGGGTGACGCCCATTTCGACTTTCTGATGGACAGAATGGTGGCAAAGCAATAGCTTTACTCTAGATTTCCAGCGTCCACGTACAGGGAGTTTTCTGATGGCGTCGCCTCTTTCCGATTTAGATGAACTAGTTTTGAAATGCCGGGACGAAAAGGCCAAGAGCTATATTCGCGAGGCTGTAGCCTGCTATAAATCTGGTGCATTCCGCTCATCGATTGTTTCGACTTGGATTGCCGTGGCTTTTGATATCATCGATAAATACAAGGAGTTATCCTTGGCAGGTGATAAGCAAGCTGAGGGAGTAATACAGGCCTTCGAAGCGGCGCGCGTGGCGAATGATATTTCTGCCTCTTTGAAATTCGAACGAGAGCTGCTAACTAATGCTAGAGACAAATTTCAACTGATATCGCATGTTGAGTTTACAGATTTAGATAGGCTACAACAGGATCGTAATAGGTGCGCTCATCCTTCGATGACCGTAGATAGTGAAATTTTTAACCCTCCAGCCGAACTCGCGAGGGTACATATGAGATCGGCAGTTGAGTATTTGCTTCAGTATCCACCTGCTCAAGGAAAGTACGCGCTTGCCTTGTTGCTCAAGGAAGTTGACTCGGGCTATTTTCCCGCCGATACAGAGAAGGCTGTCGTTGCGTTTAGAAATGGCCCCTTGCTAAAGGCGCGCTCGGCTCTCGTGACTAGTTTCATTGTGGTTCTTTTAAAGAAATTTTTCGCAGGTTTAACACTTAAAGAAGAACTGCAAGTTTCAACCGCGCTTAAAGCGATCGAAACGATGCATAAGGTCGTATATGACCAAACAATGGCGGAAAAGCTTTCTCCAGTTGTTCGTGCTTTAGATGCAGGGAATCTCGATAACGTTCTCACGCTGCTTACCTTGTTAGACGACGCATGGGTTATGCTTGATGAGGATCAGCAGCAGAGAATTTCTGCCTACGTTGAAGAGTTGCCTACCGGTAATTTTGACCAGTTAATCCCCCTGTTGGCACTTGAAGGCTTAGAGGCATCTGCGAAAAGCCGTGTTATGAAAGCTAATCGTTCGGAAATTAATCACTCAAAAACAACCTTATACAATGATGTCGTCGGGGAGAGGGTGGCCGAGCTATTCGCTATCTCGCCTTCTTTTGCTATGGCAAATGAATTTGGTCACACTGTTATCAGGTTTGCGAAGCATTTTACCAAACAACAAGTCCTTGACTTAATTCGAGCGTGTGGAACAAATGATCAAATCAAATACAGCTTTGTAGTGGGTGCTGTAATATCTGCTTTGAAGGATAATAAGCAAGTTGAGCTTGGGGAGTTGAATGCAGCTTTGACTGAAGTAGGCTTAAAAGAGTATGTTGATGATCCTGAGCAAATAGATGATCTAGGAAGCCAATCTCCGGATGCGGCATAAAACTATCAGTCTGAGTTCGGATCTATTGATCTGGGCTCGGATATCTATAGGTCTGATATTTTCCATCTTGCTCTTCCACAGATGGTCCATTCTTCGGTCATTTTTATGATTCGTTCCGGCCAGTCAGGGTTTAGCGCATAGAGATACTGCTCATTCCCTTCTTGCTTCAATTGCTTGAGTGTTGCCGCTTGATCTCTGGTTCTTTTTGCGGCAACGAAATGACCAGGTAAAGCTTCTAGAGAGGGATCGATGACTATTTTATCGCCCTCGACGAATTTCGGCTCCATGCTCATTCCTTCGACGCGAAGTATGAAAGCTCGAGGCCCGACAGGTCCGGGGGCATCGATCCATTCCTCCGCATCACGCGGATCGAAAACTATATCCGACTCACACCATGCCCCGGCGGCGATAGATCCAATCACAGGCAATTTACGTCCAGTGTGACTCAATACGGTTGCATTATTGAATTCGCCTATTCCAAAAGGCATGTCTAGATAACCGGTGTGAAGACTTAATGCCTGCTCTATTTCCCGGGCAATCTGATCACCAATACCTTTCGTGGGGTTTTTCCCCCCGAACGCGCTCACTTGAGCCGGTGCTTTGCCCAAAAGGTCAGCGATGTCGGTCAAGCGGAGTTTTTTCTCAGCCAAGACTCTTCGGAAATTCTGCAGGCGCGTGTCGGAAATTTTCATGCCGGGAGTTTGACTTTTTTAACCTTTCCGGTGAATGTCCAAAAAGGTGTTGAAAAAATTAACCTGAATGGTTAAATTTGGGGCGGGAGGTATCACACATGAATCTGCGCGATTACATCAACAATTTGGATCCCGAGGAGCTCATGGCTTATGCAGCGCGATGCAGCATAGCGGTGAGCTATTTAAGGCTACACGTCAAGTACGCGAGCAAAGATCCCAGCGTCTCGCTGATCAAGTCTTTGACCCGCGAAAGCGAAGGCTGCGTCTCCCTTGCCGAAGTGCTGGAGCATTTTGGCATCACCGAAACGACTGCGTCCAAAGCTGCTTAGCTAGAAAAAAGGCGACCCAACGGCCGCCCAGTTCCTCCCGACACGCACCACCACAGCGCTGTCGGGTCGCGATAAAGGTAGGCGGGCACACCACATGCAAACCACCTCTCTTCATCGCGCTTTCCCAAGGCTCGGAAGCCTTGGTGTTGCTGCCTTTTCCACCACAGATTGGGCAGCTGTTGCGCCAAGGGTGAGCAATGGATTGTTCGCCCCGGCACGGTGCCGGTGTTGATCCCGAAGATCTATCCGGCGTTTAGGCCCTTTCAAGCCACGCGGCAAATGTATCACCACTGCATGTCGCGCGGCACTGGCAACTTTCAAGGATTAATGCCATGAGCCGAATCGCTTTGAGTTGCGTCGAACGAGCACAGCGGGAAGTCCTGCCGCTCGATCTGGCGCTTTACCATGCCGCACGGGACTATCCGGGCGGTGCCGCTGCAATTGCCGCCACCACCGGCAGAAACTCCACCACGCTGCAGCACAAACTGTCCCCCACGCACCCCAGTCACTCAGTGAACATCCAAGAGTTTGCCGAGATCCTCGAACTGACGAAGGACAGGCGCATCCTGGACGCGGTGCATGCCTTGGTCGGCGATACGATCTGGCACGAGCTGTCTGAGGTGTATACCACTGACATGCCGGAAACCCTGACCATCGGCCTCGCCGAGTATTTCCGGCAGGTGGCCGATCTGGCCGATACCTGGGCCAAAAGTATCGGCGATGGGGTGGTCAGCGATCATGAGCTGGCCGCGATCCGCCTGCAGGTGTTTAGAGGTATCCAGGGGCTGCTGGGCTTGTTCAACCGCGCCACGTACGTCAACCAGACAACGCGGGGTGACAGCCGTGGCTGACATTGCTGATTTCGCCAATGACTTGGTGCAGGAGCGCATCGATCAGGCGCTCGCTGCTCGCAGTGCATTCAAACCGGCGTTGCCTGGGCATTCGTTGTTGTTTTGTGAAAGCTGTGACGATCCGATCCCCGAGGCGCGGCGCTTGGCCCAGCAGGGCTGCACACAATGTGTGACCTGTCAGTCCATTGATGAGATGCGGGAGGCACGTCATGCTCGATGACGTGTTGAATCAATTTGCGGACTTTGGTCTGGAGCCCGCGCAGCCACTGCATTACGGCAAGCTGACTCGATGCAAGACCGCCCTGGATAAGGGCAAGGAGAAAAACGGCTGGTACGTTCTGCATGAACACCGCACCGAGAAAGGCGAAACCCTGATCTTCGGTTCGTTCGGTGACTGGCGTACAGGGGAAACACAAAAGATCAAAGTAAAGCCCGGTCGGATGACTCCTGAAGAGCGTGAAGTCATGCGCGCTCGTCAGGAGGAAGCCAAGCGAAAGGCCGCCGAGAAGGCTGCCAACGCTGCCCGTCGAGCGGCTAACCGTGCTTCAGGCTTATTCAAGCGAATGCCCGAGAAAGGCCGTAGCGCCTATCTGGATCGAAAGCAGATCGTGGGCCTCGGCGTTCGTTATGCCCCGCGCTCCGGCGCGGTTTTGGTGCCCATGCAAAACGCTCGGGACCAGATCGTCGGGTTACAAGTGATATTTCCCGAGAAGCAAGAGGACACTGGTCGCGACAAGTCTTACTGGCCCTATGGGATGGCGAAGGAAGGCGCCTTCCACCTCATTGGTCCGCACCCTGAGCCGGGCGAGCCAGTGCTGGTGTGTGAGGGCTACGCCACAGGTGCAAGCCTGCACATGGCGACCTCATTGACGGTCGCCGTTGCCTTTGATGCGGGCAACCTCATGATGGTCTCCAAGGTAATGCGCGAGCGGTTCCCGGGGCGTCCAATCATCATCTGTCGCGATGACGACTGGAGAACCAAGCGTCCGAACGGTGAGCCCTGGAACCCGGGTGAGGAAAAGGCAAGCAACGCGGCATTGGTGGTGGGTGGTCAGGTGGTCGCGCCGATCTTTACCGTCGAGCGGGAAGACAAATGGACTGACTTCAACGACCTTCATTGCGCTGAAGGCTTGGAAGCTGTCCGCCGTCAGGTGCTGGCGGTGGTCAAGCCTCCTGCAGCAGGTGGCTGGAAAGACTGGCTGGCCCGGACCGAAAACGGCATGTTGATCGCTCACATGCAAAACGTAGAGCTGATCCTGAGCAACGATGAGCGCTGGGCCGGTGTGATCGGCTTCAGTGCTTTCAGCTCCAAGATCGTTAAGTTGCGTGCTGCCCCGTATGGCGGTGGCGTCGGTGATTGGGCTGACATTGATGACATGCTGGTGATGAAGTGGCTCGCCCAGCAGTACAACTTGCGGGTCAAGGCCAGCAGCGTGATCGAGGCGGTGAGTGTTGTTGCTCATGACAATGCATTTCATCCAGTACGCAATTACCTCAATGGCCTGGAATGGGACCGAGTGCCACGGCTCGATACCTGGTTGACAGACATCATGGGCGTAGCCCCTACCGACTACAGCTCCAAGGTCGGTAAGCGCTGGATGGTCTCGGCGGTCGGCCGGGTGATGCAGCCTGGCTGCAAGGCTGACTCGGTGATGATCCTCGAAGGCGCGCAGGGCGCTGGTAAATCCACGGCTATGTCGGTGTTGGGTGGTGACTGGTTTATGGATACCCCCTTCGCCCTGGGCGACAAGGATGGGTTCCAGGCCATTCGCGGCAAGTGGATCGTTGAGCTGGGGGAACTGGACAGCTTCAACAAGGCCGAGTCCACCAAGGCGAAGCAGTTCTTCTCGGCCTCGACCGACACCTACCGCGAGAGCTATGGCCGCAGAACGATGGACGTGCCACGCCAGTGTGTTTTCGTGGGTACGACGAACCAGGATGAATACCTGAAGGATGCCACCGGGAACCGGCGCTATTGGCCGGTGGCTTGTACCAAGGTCGATCTGGAGCAACTGCGCGAGATCCGCGACCAGCTGTGGGCCGAGGCGATGTTTTGCTATCAGTCCGGCGATATCTGGTGGGTCAACCGGGAGGAGGCGCCGTTGTTCGCCGAGGCCCAGGAAGAGCGCTTTGTGGTGGATGAGTGGGAAGGCCCGATTCTGGATTGGCTCGAGGAGTCTCAAATTGGCGAGACCGCGACCGGCACCGACATTCTGCAGGGGGCTTTGAAACTGGACTTCGGTCACTGGGGCAAACCGGAACAGATGCGGGTCGGGGCGATCATGCACCGGTTGGGTTGGCGCAAGGTCCGGCAACCAGCTCTGCGCAAAAGCGGCATCAGGCCTTGGGCCTACAAGAAGCCGGAGAATTGGGGCGGGGGATCGAACCTGGAACAGCAACCGGTCGAGGAGCCTTGTTTCGATGATTAAGGAGATCGATGCGCGGCTGCGCAAATGGGCAGAGGATCTGCATTGCGGCATGAGTGCCGGCGGGCTCGCCGGTGGAAACATGGTCGCCATGATGATGGAGAGCAATGGGCAGTTGATTCGAGGCCGGCGTGCGTTCCGGGCACCCTTGGAGGGTTCGCTAGATATCGAGCTGATCGTGACCAAGCATCTCGACCCCCTGCATGTGCAAATCGTGCGAGAGCACTACTGCAACCAGGACTCGGACATGCGCTTGAAGTATGCCCACTGCGGCTGCGGGCGCGACACCTACTACCAGCGTCTGCATGACGCACACCTGTGCATCTATTGGCTGCTGATGGGGATCGCTGCTTGATCCTGCCTGCGTCCTTCGCTGTCCTACCGGCTCGCCTTGTCCCACTGTTGTTTGATGCAGTTGGACAATCGCGGGCCGCGTTGTTGTTGAGCTGTCCAACTGTCCAACCTTCCCGCACGTCCCGCCCATGTGTGAGCGTAGCGGGAACGTATACGCGCCCAGGGCGCGCACGCGTGCTCTTAGCTTTTTCTCTTTACGTGAGAGAAGAGAAAATTAAGTAGGACAGTGGGGCAGGCCCCGATTCTAGGAGCCTGTAGCTGTCCCACTTCGATCTAAGGTAGTGGGACAGGCAGGACAGCGCCGCAGGCGCTGGAAGCCGAAATAAAGATATTCGCCGACATTGCCTAGGCGTTCACCAGACATTCACCGGGTGGCATTAAAACAGGCTTGCTGCCACCGGAATCGACCTGTAAAAAGTACTCATCTTCGATAGGTGCGACCGCATAAAGCGGCCGACACCACACACCAAACCCGGCCCTTGCGCCGGGTTTTTGCGTTTAAGGGGCGGGGTAATGACGAACGAGCAGCAAGCACTGGCAGAGATGCCGATCTGGTTAGTGATTCTCCTGGCCTTGGTCGGTGGCGTATCGGGGGAGATGTGGCGGGCGGACAAGGATGGGGCGCGGGGCTGGGTGTTGTTGAGACGCCTGGCGCTGCGGTCCGGTGCCTGCGTTGTCTGCGGGGTGTCGGCAATGATGCTGATGATCGCCGCCGGCATGTCGCTCTGGACGGCAGGGAGCCTGGGCAGCATCACGGCGATGGCCGGTGCCGATGTAGCCATCGGGCTTTACGAACGCTGGGCCGCCAAGCGGCTCGGTGTAGCAGAAGCACCGCCGACTGGCGGTGGGCAGGGGTGATTTTGGCGCCGGGGACCCTGGGAGCATTCAGAGGGCACGGGGTCGCAAACCCGCGGGAAAGCGTTAGCGGCAGGGTTGCCAGCTTACTGAAATTCAACCCGTTGAAATTGAAAGGTTCGCATTGAAAAGCCGTTGAAAGGAGGGCTCATGACAGAACCACAGTACCTGTCGAAGAGCGCCTTCGCGGCCCGGATCGGCAGGGCACCGAGTTACATCACCTGGTTGAAAAACAACAACCGGCTGGTGCTCAGTGCCGACGGCAAACAAGTCGATGTTCAGGCCAGCGAAGCGTTGATTCGCGACACCGCCGACCCGAGCAAAGCCGCCGTCGCCGAGCGTCACCAGCAGGACCGGATTCAGCGTGATGTGTACGGCCAGCTTTCAACCTCGGTTGAGCCGACTTGCACGGCTGCGCCGCCGCCCGCGAACACACCTGCGGGGCAGCTCCCCGATTTCCAGAAAGCCCGTGCACTGCGTGAGCACAACTTAGCTCAGCTCGCGGAAATCGAGCTGCACAAAGCCAAAGGATCGTTGGTCGCGTTACCCGCCGTGCAATTAGGCGCCTACAACGCTGGGCGCCTCCTTCGCGATCAGCTGTTTGGCATGCCGCCACAGCTGGCGCCGGAGCTGGCGGTCATGACCGACCCCTGGGAAATCGAAAAGCACCTGACGGCGGCCTTACGCCGCACGCTGGAGGACGCGGAGCGCCTTTCCTCGGCGGACCTTGAACACGCCCTGAATACGAGTTGAGCCTATGCCCACGGAATTCCCTGACGGTGCAGAGGTGTACCGCGAGGCATATTTCCGTGGGCTGCGTCCCGACCCGGATGTCTGGATTGATGTATGGGCCGACGAATACATGCGCATCCCGCGTGACACCGGCGCCGCCGAGCCCGGCCAGTACCGCACGTCACGTACACCGTACGCCCGCGAGCCAATGCGATGCCTTTCGCCGGCTCACCCATGCAAACGTGTGGTGACCATGGTCGCCTCGCAGTTGATGAAAACCCAGATCGCCTTGAACTGGATCGGCGGCCTGATCCACATGGCGCCGTCGAACATCCTGACGTTGCTGCCGAGTCTGGGCTTGGCGAAGCGTGTCTCCTCACGGATTGGCAAGACCATCAAGGCTACGCCTGTTCTGCGCGAACGAGTGGCCTCCAGCCGCTCGCGAGACTCGCGCAACACCATGGACACCAAGGAGTTCGAAGGTGGTTCGCTGTATGTCACCACAGCCGGCTCGGCGGCCAACCTTTCGGAGCTGTCGGCGCGCTACGTTTACGGCGATGAGATCGACCGCTGGGAAGTGGACATTGGCGAGGAGGGCGACCCCATCGAGCTGGCGGAAACGCGGGGCAGTACGTTCGGTCGCAATGCGAAGTTCTACTTCTCCAGTTCGCCAACCATCAAAGGTGCCTCGCGGATCTCCGACTTGTTCGAGGGTAGCGACCAACGTCACTACTACGTGCCGTGCCCCACCTGCGGGCACATGCAGACTCTGGAGTGGGAGCGCCTGCACTACTCGCGGGACTTCAGCGTGGTGCACTACCAGTGCGCCGGCCCTGATTGTGACGTGTTGATCGAGGAGTACCACAAGGCCGAGATGCTCGCCAAAGGCGAATGGCGCGCCCATGCCGAGGGTGACGGCGAGACGGTGGGGTTTACCCTTAACGCCTTGTATTCGCCGCTTGGCTGGATGGACTGGAAGTCCCTCGCCAAGCAGTTCGAGAAGGCCAAAAAAGCCCAGGCCAAGGGCGACCTTGAACCGATGCAGGTGTTCTACAACACCCGTTTGGCGAAGGTCTGGGACAGCGCACAGGAGCAAACCAAGGCCGATACCCTGAAGCACCGGGCACGCCTGGAAAACTTCACCCTCGGCTCGATGCCGGCCGGCGTGCTCATGATCACCGGCGCCGTTGACGTCCAGGCCAACCGCCTGGAGTTCATGGCGATGGGGTGGGGCGTCGGCATGGAGCGCTGGGTCATTGACTACCAGATCGTCTCGGGCGACCCGGCAGATGATCGCACTTGGGCGGCGCTGGACGAATTGCTCAAGGCCAAGTACCGGCATCCGTGTGGTGTTGGTCTGGGGATTCTGGCAACGGCTGTCGACTCCGGCGGTCATCACACCGACGAGGTCTATCAGTTCTGCCGCGTGCGCCGCTGGCGAAACGTGTTCGCCATCAAGGGCGCGAGCAAGCCAGGCAAACCGGTGATTGCCCAGCGGCCGTCAATGGTGGACGTGACATGGAAGGGCCAGACAGAACGCAACGGCGCTGAACTGTGGTTTGTCGGCACCGATACCGCGAAGGACTGGATCTACAATCGTTACTCGTTCCCAGACGGGCCGGGATCGTTGCACTTTGCCAACGACCTGCCGGACGACTTCTTCGCGCAGTGCGTAGCTGAACGTAAGGTCGCGCGTTACGTACGGGGTCACAAGCGCATTGAATGGGTCAAGGGCAAGGCCGAGCGCAACGAAGCCCTTGACCTGATGGTGTACTGCCTTGCCATGGCGCATTACGTGGGCATCAACCGCTACAAGGAGCACGACTGGGAGCGGGTCCGCCAGGCCCTGGCGCAGTCTGGGTTGTTCGATGACGCGCTGGGGATCAAGCCTGTGCAGGGCGAACGAGTCACTCAACCTGTTCCGGCGGCCATGCCACAACCAGCACCACAACCTGTCGCTCAAGCGGCTCAACCACGACCCGCTGCACCATCCCCTCAACGCCGCAGTTCCACCAGCGGCTATCTGAAGAGACGCTGATATGTCCTTTACACAAAAGCACCTCGACGCGGTTGAGGCGGCCATCGCTCGCGGTGAGAAAGTCGTGCGCTACACCGACCGCACCGTGGAGTACCGCACCGTCGACGAGCTGATCAAGGCTCGCGACGAGATCCGCACCTCTCTGGTCAATTCGGCCGGGCCGCGCTCCCGCGTAGTCCGGCTTTATCACGGAGGCAAAGGAGTCTGATGGCCCGACATTATCCGACGCTCAGCCGTAGCGGATTCTTGTTGCCGTCGAACATCAAGGCCAGTTACGAAGGCGCCGGAGAGGGTCGCCGATCTACTGGCTGGGATGCACCCGACAACGGAATCAACAGTATCAACACACCGGCACTGCGCAATCTGCGCGGCCGGTCACGGGCGGCGGTGCGCAACGACCCGTATGCCTTCAACGTCATCGACAAACGCGTCAGCAACTTGATCGGCACGGGCATCACGCCCAGGCCGAACACCGAAGACAACTCGCTTCGCAAGCTGCTGCAGCTGCTATGGGATGACTGGGTGGACGATTCGGACGCCGATGAGCACACCGACTTCTACGGGCAGCAGGCGCTGGTCGCTCGCACCGTTGAGACTTCCGGCGAATGCTTTGTCCGCTTGCGACCACGCCGCCTGGACGAGGGACTGGCTGTGCCGCTTCAGGTGCAGATCCTCGCGCCGGAGTTCGTGCCCCACGACAAATTCGAGACCACGCGCACCGGCAACGCCATTCGTGCTGGCATCGAGTTCAATCCGGAGGGCAAGCGGGTGGCCTACTGGATGTACCTGTCGCACCCCCGCGACGGCGTATCGCTGAACGCTGGTTACAACCAGTTGGTACGGGTTCCGGCGTCGCAGGTACTGCACATCTTCGAACCGGTAGAACCGGGGCAATTGCGCGGCGTACCGCGTCTGTCTCCTGTACTGAAACGCCTGCGTAGCCTGGATAACTATGACGACGCAGTGCTGTTCCGGCAGGAGGTTGCAAACCTGTTCGCCGGATTCATCAGCCGCCCGGCACCGGACTCCGGCCCCGTGCCCAGGGATCCCGTCACCGGTGAGCCTCTGAGCTTCGACCGTGACGGCTTTACGCCCATGGTCGCGCTGGAACCGGGCACCATGCAGGAGCTGGGGCCCGGTGAAGAGGTTGAATTCTCCAAGCCGCCGGACGCGGGCAATAACTATCCCGACTTCATGCGCCAACAACTGATGGCTGCAGCGGCCGGTACTGGCACGCCATACGAGATCCTCACCGGTGACATGCGCGAAGTGAATGACCGTGCGTTGCGCGTCGTGTTGAACGAGTTCCGGCGCCGCCTGGAACAACTGCAATTCGGTGTGTATGTGCATCAGCTCTGCCGCCCGATCCGTGCCGCCTGGATGGACATGGCGTTCCTATCCGGTGCCTTGGTGCTGGACGACTACGCCAAACGGCGCCGCGAATACCTGCGCACACGCTGGGTACCGCAAGGCTGGGCCTACATCCAGCCCGTTCAAGATGTGCAGGCTCGCCGGATGGAAGTGCAAGCCGGCTTCGCCTCACGCAGCGAAATGGTCACCCGTACCGGTTATGACGCCGAAACCGTCGATGCAGAAAACGCAGCTGACAACGCCAGAGCCCAGGCTCTGGGCCTCAACTACAACACGCACGAAGCCGTCGAGGTTACTGACGACAAGGAGCAATCATGAGCAAACCAGCGCTTCCGCGCATCTACAACAGAGCCGGCCAGCGGGTGAACGTCCAGGACAAGACCTGGTACGCCATGCAGGAGAGCGGCGAAGCCGAGGAGCGGGTTATCGAGGTGTTTGTCTACGGCGAGATCGGCACCTGGGGCATCACCGCCAATCAGTTCGTGCAGGATCTGCGCGCCATGGATGACGGCGTATCGCCGGTGATCGCGGCATTCAATAGCATCGGTGGCGATTTGTTCGATGGTCTGGCGATGCACAACGCGTTGTCCCGCCTGGGCGAGCGTTGCACCGGCCGTGTCGATGCCCTGGCAGCCAGCGCGGCCAGTGTCGCGGTCTGCGGTGCGCACCGCGTGGTCATCGCCTCCAACGCCATGCTGATGATCCATAACCCATGGACCTATGCGGCAGGGGACGCCGAAGACTTCCGCAAGGTGGCCGACGTCCTGGACCAAACCATGGAGGCCATCATCGCGGCCTACAAGGCCAAGGCGCCAGAGATCGACGAGGCCGAGCTTCGGCGTCTGGTGGCGGCTGAAACCTGGTTGACCGCCAACGAAGCGGTGGACCTGGGGCTGGCCGATGAGGTGGGTGACGGGGTGAAGGTCAAGGCGTGCCTGGGACAGGGCGCGGTGCTGCAGCGATACCAGCATGCCCCGGCTGAATTGCTCGCCCAGCTTGATGAACCGCCTGAGTCGGATAACGAGCCTGATCCTTCCGAACCGCCAGATGAACCTCCGGTGGTGCACTCGGCCAAGCTGGCCCTGATGATCACCCAGCGTTGTACGGCGGATGGCATCAGCAACCTGATCGAGCCGCTGCTCAACTCGACCAAGCTGGAAAGCGAGACCATCGTCCTAGCGGGTTTGGCTCGCGCAAAAGCCGTAAACGATCTGTGCGTTGCCGCACGGCTGCCTGAGTTCAGCGCCGAGTATGTCGCGGCCGGTTTGGATGCCTCCTCGGTGCGAGCGCGTCTGTTCGACAAGCTGGTGGGCAGCGGCAAAGGCTTCGAGATCGACAACAGCCTACCGCTCAACGCAGACCCGGCCCCGAAGGCCCAGGCCAAACAACCCGACCCCACCTCTATCTGGGCAGCCCGTCAGGCGGCGCAGTCAGGTAGCGCTAATACCTCGAAAGGAGCAAGACCATGACCATCAAACTGGAACCGATGCATGCCGGTGAATTCCTTCTGTCCGAGGGTGCCGGGAACATCTCGCGTGAATCGATCAACGTCGCGGCAGGCCCAGCATTGAATCCAGGGCAAGTACTCGGGCTGATCACTGCCACTGGCGAGTTCGCCCCTTACGACCCGGCAGCCGAAGACGGCACGCAAACCGCCGTGGGTATCCTTTTCGGCCCGCTTGGCGAATCCGACGTGGTACGTCGAGCCCGTGCTGTGGTGCGTTTGGCGGAGGTGAGCGAAGTCCATCTGACCGGCCTGGATCCCGACGCGGAAAGGGCCCTCGCCGCGCATTTTTTGATCGTTCGTTAAAGTGGTTGAACTAGCATGAGAGAAACTCCTACTAAGGACGATTTCTATGCCAGACCACAACGAAGCCCTAGCCAGCGCCCTGGAGTTATTGCTGATCAATCAGAGTGCAATTGGCGCTGCCGTTGAAGAACTTTCCAACTGGGTCGCTGATAGAGGTTCATTGGACGTTGCGGACAACATCACGACTGCCTTGGAAACACTGGACCTGAATGCCGAGGGGATCGGCAATGCAATTCGAGTTCTGCGTCAGGGATAGATCTACAAACAATCTTTTTTGAACCCGCTCCGGCGGGTTTTTTCATTTCTGGAGTGTACCCATGGCCCATATCGCCATTTTTGACGATGAAGCGTTTGCCGTACCGGCGCTCACCGCAGCAATCAACGAACAACCCTATTTGCCGGGCCGCATCAGCAGTCTCGGCCTGTTTCAAGAAGAGGGTGTTGCTACCCTGACAGTGCAAATCGAGAAGGATGGCGACACCCTGGCGCTGGTGCCGGCAGGTGAGCGCGGTACTTCGGGTCTAGTCGTCGGTGCCAGCAAACGCAAGATGATTCCTTTCAACACCGTGCACCTGCCGGAACGCTTCACCATCAAGGCCGACGAGATCCAGGGCATCCGGGCGTTCGGCACCCGCACTGAGTTGCAAGCAGTACAGGACGTGGTGAACACCCGGCTGGCAAAAGCGCGCCGGCAGCTGGACGCTACACACGAATTCCAGCGCATGGGCGCGCTCAACGGCTTGGTTCTGGATGCCGACGGTTCGACACCTCTGTTGGACCTGTACGCCGCCTTCGGAGTGTCCCGACAAAAACTGTCCATGGGATTGAACGACCCAAGCACCGAACTGCGCGTTAAGTGCGGGGAGGCGTTGGACATGCAGGAGGACGCGCTGGGCAGCGTCACCAGCACCGGCTCCCGCGCCTTTTGTGGCAAGAACTTCTGGAACAAGCTGATCGTTCACAAGTCGGTCAAGGAAACCTACATCGCCACTCAGCAAGCGGCGGCATTGCGCGGTGACGCTCGGGAGAGTTTCGAGTTCGGCGGCATCGTCTGGGAGCGCTACCGTGGCAAGGTAGCCGGTGTGGCCTTCGTCCACGACGACAAGGCGCTGCTGGTCCCTGAAGGTGTGCCGGACCTGTACATCTCGGTGTTCGCTCCGGCTGACTACATGGAAACGGTCAATACCCAGGGCATTCCGTACTACAGCAAGCTGGAGCCATTGCCGTTCAACAAGGGTGTGGCCGGCGAAGCGCAATCCAACCCGCTGCACCTGTGCACTCGGCCCCGTGCGCAGATCCTGCTGGAACTCTGATTGTGAGCTTTCGCGAGCTGGTCGTCGACCTAGACAACACGGTATTCGATGTCCTCGGCGACTCGGTGCTGATCGAAGGTCGACCAGTCCTGGGCATGTTCTCCGCTCCCTGGTTGCAACCCAAACTCGGCCGGATCAACACCGGCCTTCGTGAGCCACACCTGGTCATCCGGGTGGCAGACGCCGAGGGGGTCTGTGAGCGGCAACAGGTCGTGGTCGACCTACCGGTGCATGACGGCGGTGGTAATTACATTATCGTCAGGCCGGAGCCTGGAGGCGATGGTCTGGTTACGTTGGTGTTGAGGAAATCGCCATGAGCGTCGGCAGCTACTTCAAGCAATCAGCCAGTAGCGGGATGATTACGCTGCAGGCGGATCGATCAGATTTGAAGGCGTTCGCCGACTTTGCTGCGTTGGTCCCCAAAGCTGCCGCCGCTGCCCAGCGTCGGGCCGTCAACAAAACTCTGCGATGGTTGCGCACCCACATTGCTCGCACCGTCAGCCGACAGGAACGCATTGCGGTTTCTGCGGTGCGGCAGCGCCTGCGAGCCTATCCCCTCTCAGGCAATGGTCAAGGCAAGCTCTGGTTCGGTATCAACGCAATTGAGGCGAGCCGGGCGGGGCGACCTCGGCAATCACGGTCGGGTGTGTCGGTGGCGGGGCGCCGGTATCAGGGGGCGTTTTTCAAAAAGGTCTACGGCGGTCGAGCAGATATCTGGATTCGCACGGCGAGCAAGCACTTCAAGTCCAGTGATTACCCCGACAGTGAGTTATCCAGCGGAACAGGGCCTAGCTCGGGCTGGATTGCAGAGAACGGCAGTCGCTACCCCCTGGCCAAAGCCAAGATTTCACTGGAGGACGTCCGGCCCCACTTCGAGTCGTGGACCAATCGCGCTCACCAGCGCCTGCTTGAGATCTTGGAGCAGGAACTGAACTTCGAACTGCAGAAGTATTTGCGAGGATCTGCCCGTGTCTGACTTCAGTCTTGAGCTTTTGTATGAGGCCGTTGAGGCTCATATCGACCAAGCGATCCCGGGATTGGCCTGCGTGCGGACCATGCCTTACATGGCCGATCATATTGATTTGCCCGCTGCGGTGGTTGAGCTGGCAGAGCTGGAACCCGGCCAAGATCCCGGAACAGGGGAGACGGCGCTGGTTGCGCGCTTGGAAGTGCGCTTTATCGTCGGCGGCGAGGATGCCGAATGTCAGCAGAAAGCGGCATTCGCCGCCGCACAAATGGCCGTGCTGTTGCGTATCCAGACATGGGGGCTGGAGGTCGAGCCCGCCGAGTTTGTTCGGGCGGCCCAAGATTGGACCCGTCCCGAATTGGATGGCTATGCGGTCTGGGTCGTTGAATGGACCCAGACAATTTATCTGGGTGAAGCAGAGTGGCCATGGCCGAATCAGCCACCGGGTACCTTGCTCTGGGGTTTCAGCCCTGACACGGGACCCGGCAGCGAAGGAAGCTATCAGTCAGCGGAGGAGATGGCATGAGCTACCCCAGCGCGCAGCATGACCGCATGCTGGCTGGCCTGGTCAAGGATTGTTATGTGGTGGCGCTGGATCTGACCGCTTCGCCGCCCGTATGCCGGGTGTCGGATGGGGACTGGGTCAGTGCCTGGGTGCGTTGGCACAGTATCGCTGCCGGCAAGGCCCGTCATTGGCGAGCGCCCAGCATGGGCGAGCAGGGGACTCTGGTCAGTGCCAGCGGGGAAGTGGCACAAGGCACATTTATCCCCGGTCTGTATGGCAATGCTGGGGCACCGCCGGACAACCGTGATCATGTCGAGGTATGGCGTTTCGATGATGGTGGCTCGATGGTCTACGACTGGCAGGCCAGCACGTACACCATCACCGTGCCAAGCGGTACCGTCACCGTCAAAGTCGGCGGAACCGAAGTGGTCGTTACCGATAGTGCGATCAACGCCACTGCAGGCGATATCACCCTGACCGGCAATGTGCAGATCAACGGCCCGTTACACGTAACGGGTGATATCCACGGCGGCGGAAGCATCATCGACACCACCGGTAACACGCCGAACCATAAACACTGATTCCGACATTCATCCACAGCCCGCCGCGTGCGGGCTTTTGCGTTTCTGGAGCGAACCTTATGAGCAAGCAACGAACGGGGACGGACCGGGCCGCTACCGATGTGAACCCGCTTCAGCCCACACGGACCGAGTCGCCCGAACCCATCGGGCCGGCGCGGGTGTTTCGCGACACCCTGTACACCTCTCGCACGTTGGTCATGCCAGACGGCCGCACCGTGCCGGTCATCGCCGGTCAGGTCACAGCCCGTGGCGATGATCAATACGCCTTTCTCAAGGCGCACCCGGATATGCAACAGCTGACGGAGTAATTCCATGATCGGAGTGGACCGTCGCACGGGGCAGACGCTGTCCGGCCAGGCGCATTTGCGGCAGTCCATTGAGGACATTCTGAGCACGCCTGTCGGCAGCCGCCGCATGCGGCCAGAGTACGGCAGCCAGATGCGTCGCTATGTCGACCTGCCAGTTAATGAGGGCTGGAAGAGCGCAGTTCAGGCCGAGGTCGCTCGTGCCCTGGGGCGTTGGGAGCCCCGTTTGAAGCTTGAGCGTGTCCGGGTCATTGCGGTGGTTGATGGACAAATCACCTTGCAGCTGACGGGCTCATACATTGGCGATGGCGTGGTGCTGGAGGTGAACGCATGAGCACTATCGACCTTTCGGCGTTGCCGGCCCCACAGGTGCTGGAGAGTCTGGATTTTGAAGAGTTGTATCAGGGCGAGCTGGCAACTTTCCGCGAGTACATGGGCGATAACTGGACCGCTTTACTTGAAAGCGATCCCGTAACCAAGCTGCTGGAGTTGGGTGCTTATCGACGCATGCAGAATCGGGCGAGGGTCAACGACGCGGCCAAGGCACTGTTGCTGGCTCATGCCACGGGTGCCGACCTGGTGCAGTTAGCCGCCAACGTGAACCTTGAGCGCCTGGTCATTCAGGCTGAGGACTTGACCACTGTGCCGCCAGTCGCAGCGGTTATGGAAAGCTATGACGCACTGCGCGAGCGTATCCAACTGAGGTACGAAGGGCTGACCACTGCCGGGCCACGGAACAGTTACATCCTGCATGCTCGAAATGCCTCGGGTTTGGTGGCAGATGCCACGGCCGAAAGCCCGGCACCGGCCGAGGTGGTGGTGACGGTCCTGTCCCTGGAGGGCGACGGTACCGCTAGCCCCGAGCTGTTGGCCGAAGTGGACACCTACCTCAACGATGAAGATCGGCGGCCTGTGGCTGATCGGTTGACGGTGCAGGGTGCTGAAATCCTGCCCTATCGAATCGACGCCGTGGTGTACATGGTCGGCACGGGCCCGGAAAACGAGGCAGCACTTGCCGAGTGCAATGCGCGACTGCGGGCCTGGATCAACCCCCGGCGCCGCTTGGGCGTTGAGGTTGCCCGTTCGGCGATTGATGCACAAATCCATGTCACTGGTGTGGCCCGGGTCGAGATACCTGGATGGGTGGACATCCGCCCAACCAAAGCTCAAGCGGCGTGGTGCTCGGGCTTCACCGTAACGCGGGGTGGCAAATGAAAAGTCTGCTTCCCCTCAACAGTACCCAGCTTGAGCGTGCAATTGAGGCGGCTATCGACGAAACAACAGAGATACCGCTCAGAACCCTATACAACCCGGACGCCTGCCCGGCGCATTTGCTTTACCAACTGGCTTGGGCCTGGTCCGTGGACCGCTGGGACGAGGCGTGGCCGGAAGAGGTCAAGCGCTCGGTGATCCGCTCTTCGTTCTACGTCCATGCCCATAAGGGCACCATCGGCGCGTTGCGTCGGGTGGTGGAGCCGTTCGGCTATCTCATTGAGGTCGTCGAGTGGTTCCAGACAGAGCCCAAGGGTGTGCCGGGAACGTTCGCTTTGAAGATCGGTGTTTCCGATGAAGGCATTAGCGAAGAAACCTACCAGGAATTGACGTGGCTCATCGATGACGCCCGGCCAGTCAGTCGCCACCTGACAGGACTGGCCATCAGTCTGGAAACCAACGGATTCATCAACTTTGCCGCCTGCGTGTATGAAGGCGACGTCATTAGCGTTTACCCGCCTATCCAACGTGACATTGAAGTCACGGGCTCCTTCAGCCAGGTCGGACGCACTCACCAAATCGACACACTGGATGTCTACCCATGATCGATCAGAACAGCCAGTTTTACTGCATCCTCACTGCCATTGGGGAAGCCAAGCAAGCCAACGCCGATGCACTCGGTGTGCCATGGACTTTTGCCCAAATGGGCGTGGGAGATGCCAATGGTACTGACCCGCAGCCAGATCGGCTGCAAACTCGGCTCATCAATGAGAAGCGTCGGGCACCTTTGAACCAACTCAAGGTGGATCCGAATAACGCGAGCATCATCATTGCAGAACAAGTGATCCCAGCTGAAGTAGGTGGCTGGTGGATTCGTGAGCTGGGTCTGTATGACGCCGATGGTGATTTGGTCGCGGTAGCGAACTGTCCGCCGAGCTTCAAGCCTTTATTGGTGCAAGGCACAGGCAAAACGCAAGTCGTTCGAATGAACATGATCGTCTCCAGCACCGCCAACGTGACCCTCAAAATAGATCCGGCAGTGGTGCTGGCTACACGTGAATACGTCGACAGCCGAATTCTGGAGGAATTGAATAAGCAGGACTTCAAAAACTCGGTGCTGGTGGCAACCACAGCCGCGATTGTCCTGGCCGGTGCCCAGACAATCGATGGGATTGCAGTACCGGTTGGGGCACGAGTGCTCGTCAAAAACCAAGCGGCAGCCAAGGACAATGGTATCTACATCGTAGCCGCCGGGGCATGGCCGCGCTCGGCTGATGCTGACTCCTCCGCAGATGTCACCTCGGGCCTGACGGTGAGCGTCGAATCAGGGGCGGCGCAGGCTGACACGGTGTGGCAGCTCATGACAGACGGACCAATTATCCTGGGCACAACACCTCTGACTTTTCAGGACATCACCAACGGCTTCGCCCGTCTGCAGTCGCCGACCTTCACGGGGATGCCCAAGGCCCCAACTCCCGCTCAGTTTGATAACAGCAAGTTACTCGCTACGACCGACTTTGTGAAAAGGAGCGGCGTTGAGTACTCCTCCTTCAGTTCAAACAGTACGAACCTCGCCCTCACGGCTGCACACGTTGGTGGGCTTCACAGCTTCTCCAGTGCTGGGCAATTGACGGTCACGTTGCCGCCCTCGACCGGCGTAACCCAAGGTGCCACGGTAATGCTGTCGTGCGCAGGCGCTGGTGGGCTCAACGTCGTTGGGGCCGGCAATGATGTTGTTTATACCTCGACCGGGGTAGCGGGTGCGTTATCGATGGCGCTGGGCGACACGGCCGAATTCATACGCTTGCAGGATCAATGGCGATTGATTGGGGGCACTCTGGCGCTGCGGTTTGCCGGGGTAATGGCTGGGGAGTTCTACACGACGCGTCCTCAGCATGACAGCACCAAGGCCCTGGCTACTACCGAATTCGTTCAGCGCGGAATGGGCAACTACCGAGGGTTCATCAGTACTACTGGCCCATTGACGCTGATTGCTGCGAGTATCGGATCGGTGGTCACGTGCATCGGGACATTCACAGTCACGCTTCCATCTGCTGCTGATAGCCGTAGTGGTTCCTGTGTCCACTTTCGAAACATCGGAAGCGGCACCATCACCGTCGTTTGTGCCGGAGCAGATGGGATCAACGCAGGCTCTGGTCAGGTCACAAGCATGGTCCTTGCGCCCGGAACGAATCTTGAGTTGATCGGCAACGGCGTTTCAGGGTGGTGGGCGTCCGGGTCTGCCCAGCTTGGATATTCCGACGTGTTCAGTGGGCAATATTCGCCGGCAGGATTTCAAAAGGGCCCAAACGGATTTATCGAGCAATGGATGCAGGCCACGTTGTCGGCTTCAGGTACTGGCACGATCACCTACCCTCAGACGCTTTCGGCGGTCTACGCAGTTCACCCAGTCGTGATTTTTGGGGGCGCTCATTATGGCGTTTCCGTCGACGGTCCTCCTGGGTTGTCCTCGTGCGGTCTAAGGGCTAGCGCTGCAGCGCCTCTAGGCGTATTTGTTCGAATCATTGGGAAGCGCTAACCATGCCTTACTACATTGCTGATATTCGAGGCTTTGACCACTCCGACACACCGCCGGCTGGCTCGGTGTACATTTCCGACGAGGACTTTCAAACGTTATTCAGCGGCGTTGCAAGTCGCCCAGGCGCCTCGATAGTGCCCAATCGGCAGGGCTACCCGGTACTGCAAGATGCACCTGATCCAACGACAGAAGAGCTGGCGGCTGCGGCCTTGGCTCGTCGTGATGAGTTGCTGGCCCAGGCTGCATTGCGAATAGCGCCATTGCAGGATGCGGTCGATATTGATAGGGCTTCTGAAGCCGAGGTTCAGGCACTGAAAGCCTGGAAAAATTACCGTATCGACCTTAATCGGATTGAGCTGAAAGAAGGCTTTCCTACATCGATTGACTGGCCTTATCCCCCGGCCACTGTCGAGACTTAAACGCCCCGCACTGACGGGGCGTTTTCTTTTCCGCTTCACCACAAACAAGGCCCTGCACTGCGGGGCCTTTTCGTATCTGGAGAAACTATGAGCTTCTTTCACGGCGTTACTACCACGAGCGTCGACACCGGCACTCGTGTTATTGCGTTGCCGTCGTCCTCGATCATTGGACTGGTTGACACGTTTGTACCGGCGCCGGCCTACAGCGCACAGCCGAATGACCTGGTGATGATCACCAATGAGCGCGAAGCGGTGGCCGCCTTCGGGCCCGACTCGGCAATGACCAAAGCCTGCAAAGCCATCTACACCCGTGCCAAGGCGGTGATTGTTGCCTGTGGCGTGCCTCAGTTGGCCGATCCGGCTGAACAGACCTCGGCAATCATCGGTGGCGTGCAGGCCAACGGTAAGCGCACCGGCCTGCAAGCGCTGCTGGACGGCAAGAGTCGGTTCAACGCCCAGCCGCGGCTGTTGGTGACTCCCAAGCACAGCGCGACACTGGCTGTCGGTACCGCGCTGGTCGCGCTGGCCGACAAGCTGCGAGGGCTCGCCATCCTCGACGGCCCGAACACCACTGATGAGGCGGTGATGGCTTACGCCGAGAACTTTGGCGCCAAGCGGGGGTTCCTGGTTGATCCAGGCGTGCAGTATTGGGACACCACGGCGGACGCCACGGTCGACGCGCCGGGCTCTGCCTGGGTGGCGGGGTTGTTTGCCTGGACCGACAGTGAATACGGCTTTTGGGCGTCGCCTTCGAACAAGGAGTTTGTCGGCATCACCGGTACCTCGCGCCCGATTGAGTTTCTGGACGGTGACGCAACCTGCCGGGCCAACCTGCTCAACAACGCCAACATCACTACGATCATCCGCGATGACGGTTTCCGCTTGTGGGGTAACCGCACGTTGTCGAGCGATCCGAAGTGGGCGTTCGTCACTCGCGTGCGGACGATGGACATCGTCATGGATGCGATCCTCTACGGCCACAAATGGGCGGTCGACCGCTCGATCACCGCGACTTACATCAAGGACGTGACTGACGGTCTGCAAGCGTTCATGCGCGACCTGAAAGCCCTAGGCGCAATCATCAACTTCGAGGTGTTTGCCAATCCGGAGCTGAACACGGCCAGCCAGTTAGAGCAGGGCAAGGTGTATTGGGACATCCGCTTCACTGACGTTCCGCCAGCAGAAAACCCCAACTTCCGTGTAGAGGTCACTAATCAATGGTTGACCGAAGTCCTCGATACCGCCGCATAAGGAGCGACTGTAATGGCAATGATTCCCGAAACCCTGGCGAACCTGAACCTGTTCGTCGACGGCGTTAGCTTCCAGGGCGACGTGCCGAGCCTGACGCTGCCCAAGCTCACGCTCAAGATGGAAGAACATCGCGGCGGAGGCATGGATGCCCCGGTCGAGCTGGACATGGGCATGGAAAAACAGGAGGCGAACTTCACCACTACGGGTGTGCGTCGTGAGTCGTTGAAGTTCTTCGGCTTGGCCGACGGCACTGCGTTTAACGGTACATTCCGAGGAGCCTACAAAGGGCTCAAAGGCAAAGTTACGCCGGTCATCGTCACACTGCGCGGCACCTTGAAAGAGGTCGATATGGGGGACTGGAAAGCGGGCGACAAGGCCGAAATCAAGCATGCCGTCGGACTGACCTACTACAAGCTCGAAGTGGACGGCCGAACCGTCTACGAGATCGACCCCATTGGCATGCGCCGTGTCATCAATGGCGTTGATCAACTGGCCGCCCAGCGTTCTGCATTGGGCCTCTAACTCTTCTTGATACCCGCCTGGCGAATCGCCCGGGCGGCGTTTCCTCTTTTTAAGGACCCACCTCTATGAGCAATACCGCAATTCCAAGCTGGATGACCCTGGCCGCTGACCGCGTCACCGTGAAACTGACTGTGCCCTCTGAAGCCAACGGCGTGCGTGTCGATACGCTGAGCCTCCGAACACCGACCGTGCGTGATCTTCGTATCGCCCGCCAAACAGCGCCCAATGATGAAGAACAGCAAGATCTGAATTTGTTCGCCTCCCTGGCTGAAGTCAGTACCAAGGATCTGGATGGTTTGGCGCTGAAGGACTTCTACCGCATACAGGCCGGCTATTTTCGCCTGGTGCGAGATGATGAACTTCAACCCGAAGGTGCAAAAGCAACTGGCTAAGCGTCTAGCCACCGAGTTGAATTTTTCCGCCGCTGAAATCCTCGCCATGCCATTTTCCGACATGGTCTGGTGGCTCTCAGACTGAAACAAGGGGTAGACGATGGCTAGCAAACTGGCGTTATCGCTGGTGATTGGCGGCGCCGTCAGTTCGACGATGGGGTCTGCCTTCCGCACGGTTGAAGGTCACATCAAAAAGCTGGAGGACAAAGGTAACAAGGCCAAGGTGCTCAAGAGCACCATCAGCGAAACCATCCGCCTGCGCGATGAATGGAAGCGGGCTCACGACAGCGGCGCGGCTTCGGCGGATGGGCTGTTGCGCAAGCTCAACGGCAACCTTGATGCCCTACGCAAGCAGGGCGTGGAGGTGGGCAGGCTGGGGCAGGAGTACCAGCGCCTGGGCCGTGCAGCCAAAGCCGCTGATCTGCAGCTCAAAGGTCACCAACAGCTCGATGCCGGCAAGAAAGGACTCACGTCGAGCATTGGTCAGGGTGTTGTCGCCACAGGCCTGGCCGCGATACCGACCAAGGTCAGTGCGGATTATCAAGCGATCATCCGCGACATCGCGATCAAGGCGGACGTGGTCAATAAGCCGCAAGAAACACAGCTTAGCCAGACAGTAATCCAGACCTCTCGCGATACGGGCATGGCCCGTAACGACGTGGCGGACCTGGTAAACCAGCTAGTCGGTGCCGGTATGGACCTCAAGCAGGCCATGGCCTATGCACCGACGGCGGCGAAGTTTGCCATCGGCCAGGGCGCGTCCGGCGTCGACACGGCCAGCATGATCATGGCGCTGCAGCAGAACGCCAAAATCACCGACCCGAAGGTGATGCAGCAGGCCCTGGAGGCCATCGCCTATCAAGGGCAGGCGGGGAGCTTTGAGGCCAGCGACATGGCCCGCTGGTTTCCTCAACTGCTGGCGAGCATGGAGAAGAACGGCAGCACCGGCATGGAGGCGGTCAGCTCCTTGGGTGCGATGCTTCAAGTCCAGATGAAAACTGCTGGCGGCTCGGACGAAGCGGCCAACAACCTCAAGAACTGGATGGAGAAAATCGGTTCGGGCGACGTGGTCAAGGCGTACAAAGACGCCGGAATCGACTATCAAGGCTCCCTGAACACTGGCATTCAGAAGGGCATGTCGACCCTAGAATCCAGCTTTGCCCTGGCGATGAAATACATCCAGGCGACCGACCCGGCGAAGGCCGCGAAGATGGCCGAGGCCCAGGCCAAGATCAGCAAGGAAACAGATCCGGAGAAGGCCAAGGCGGCGCTCGATGCGCTGGAGAAATCCCTGCGTACCGGTGACCTGTTTGCTGACATGCAGGTCAAGGCGGCACTCACGGCCTACTCGCAAAACAAGTCGCTGTACGAGCAGTTGAAAAAGGATTCGCAGTCCTCTGGCGGGATCCTCGATAAGAACCTGGCCGAGCGGCGCGAAACGTCGAGACAAATGTGGGACGAGCTGGGCCAGGCGGTTAGCGATGGCATGCGCAGTGTGGGTGACGCCATCCGCCCGGCGACCGACGCGGTCGCCCAGGGCCTGACTTCAATTGTGCGTGGGCTGACCAAGCTTTCGGATGGCTCGCAACCGGTGGTGCTTGGCATTGCGGGCATCACCGCCGGCCTGTTGGCCCTCAAGACGGCTGCCAGCGCGGTGAAAATTGGCAAGGGGCTGTACAACATATCGCGCGGCCGGGTGATGGAACGAGGCGTGGGTGCCCTCGGTGATGCCGCTACCAAGGCTCCGAAAACCGGTATCAAAACGGTGGACAAGGGGCTGGGTGTGCTCGGCAAACTCATGGGAGGCAGCCCGGACGCTGGTACAGGCGCTGGCAGCGAGCCGCAGCGGGTCTTTGTCGTCAATGCGGATGCTATCGGCAGGGCCAGTTCCAGTGGCCCGGGCACGGACCCTGGTGGCGCTACACGTAGGCGTCCACGTGGCCGCCGTGGTCGTCGTTCAGGCGTGGGGACCATGTCGCGCAGGCTGATAACCGCTCGGGCGCCGAGTGCCCCGGCAGTGGCTGCACCGGCAATGCCATCTTTGCCCAAAGCGTCTGCAGTGTCCGCCTTACCCAAGGCCGCAGCGGTGGCCGCACTCCCAATGGCTGCCGTGGCAGAGGCCGTTCCTAGCGGTTCACTTGGTCAGGTGGTGAAGTCGATAAGAGGGGTGACGCGTCTCTCCAAGCGTATCCCAGGTGGTTCGGTACTCGATGCGGGAGTGGGGGTCTTGGACACCGCACTCAATGCCACGACTCAGGACGAGAAAGCCGAAGGATACGGCGGGGCCGCTGGCGGTCTTGCGGGCGCGCTCGCTGGAGGTGCTGCCGGTGCCGCTATTGGTTCGGTGGTGCCGATCATCGGCACCGCCATTGGGGGAGCAATCGGTGCCGCTTTGGGCGGTTTGGGTGGCGAGAGTATCGGCGGCTTCTTGGGTAAGTCTTGGTTTGGCCGTGATGACAAGGCTGAGGACGCAAAGGCCGACAAGCCTGCGGCATCTACTGAAGCGCCGACCAAGCAGCCCGAAGTTGCGAAGGTGGCAGAACCGACGCCGCCAGTGCCGCCAAAAGTTGAGCAGGCTTTCAGCTTTGCGCCGCACCTTTCCATCACCGTGCAAGGGGATGTGAAAGACCCGGCACAGTTGGTCCGGGAGCTGGAGCCGCATCTGCGTCAGTTGATGGAGTCCTTCTCCCGGGACGTGGCCGCCCGCCAAGCATCGAATCAACTGTTCGATTCCCCTCACGTTTAAGGAGGTGCCATGGCCTACATGGAGCAACTGCAATCGGTGCTCAAATCACTGCTTGCAGCGGGTGAGGCTGGCCGTACCAGTCTCGACGGCATGCTGGGCCCGCTTAATGGTGCAATCAGCGACATGACGGGCGCCGCCTCGGAGCTGGAGGGGGTGCCCTTCATCGGGCCTGCCATCGGCGCCAAGGTGCAACGGACCATGCGAGCAATCAACGCGGCACAGTCCACGGTGGGCCAGGTGGCGGCCAAGTACAACCAAGCCGTCACCGCAGCCGGCCAGATTCAGGAACGGCTGGGTTCGCTCAAGGAGCAGGCGGGCAAAGCGGGAGCAGCGATCAATCGCATCGCCGGCCAGGTAAGCCCATCGTTGAGCAACATCATGCCCACGGGTTCATTTGCTCCCCAACTGACACCAGCGGCCGAGGCAGTGAAGCCGTTTCCGCACCTGCTGATCATGCAGCCCCTGGAGCCGAACGTGCAGCCGTATTACTTCAACCTGGATACGGCGGCATTCGAGGAGTTACGTCGGCAGACGTCGTTTCGTTGGGCAGGCCAGGAACGTCTGACACGCAGCATCGCCCAGCAGGCTGTCGGCCAGGGAGAGGACAAGATCAGCCTCAAGGGTGTGATTTTTCCAGGCTTTAAAGGCGGGCTCAAACAGCTGGACACATTGCGCGCCATCGGGCGCCGTCTGCAGCCGGTGAATCTGACCACCGGCTACGGCGAAGTGCTCGGCACCTGGTGCCTGCTCAACATCGAGGAAGAACAAAGCAACCTGCTCGCGGGTGGCATTCCGCGTAAGCAATCCTTTTCACTGGAGTTTGTGAGCTATGGCGACGACCTGCAGAACGTCTGACGGGGATCTGTTGGACACCGTCTGTCATCACTACTACGGCCATCTGAATGGCACGGTGGAGGCCGTGCTTGCCGCCAATCAAGGTCTGGCCGATGAGCCTCAACCGTTTCGCGCTGGTGTGATCATCCTGCTGCCGGATCTGCCGGCACAGACGCTGGAGGATATCCAACTGTGGGATTAACCCGCACCGTCGCACCTTACAAACCCCGCCCCGTGCGGGGTTTCTTTTTTCTGGAGTGTCGCCATGAAGCCGACCTTTCGCATTGTGGCGGACGGCAAGGACATCACCGCGTTGATCAATGACCGGTTATTGAGTCTGCGCACCTCGGATAAGCCGGGCATGGATTCGGACGACTTCGAGTTGCGGATTGATGATCGTGATCAAGCGGTTGCGCTGCCCACACGTGGGGCGGGTATCGAGATTTACCTGGGGTATACCGGCCAGGCCCTGACCCGCTTGGGGCGCTACACCGTCGACGAGATCGAGTTGTCGGGGCCGCCTGATACGTTGGTGATCCGGGGTAAAGCCAGTGACATGCGCGGCAGCGGCAAGACCGTGCGCAGCGGGTCCTGGGAAAACGTGCCTCTGCAGCAGATTGTCCGCGACGTGGCAGCCCGCAATGGTTGGCAGCCGGTGTGCCCGGTGCAAACCAAGGTGCCTCGAGTCGACCAGCTCAACGAGTCGGATTACAACTTCATCACACGTCTTGCCAAACAATATGACTGCACGGCCAAGCTGGCCGACGGCAAGCTGTTGGTCATGCCTCGGCAGGGCGGCCAGACCGCTAGCGGCAAGAATCTGAGCCCTGTGGTTCTGAGGCGCGCTGATTTGAGCCGTTATCAATTCCGCCTCGGCGACCGCAATACGCAAAAGGCGGTCCGCACAAAGCACCAAGACAAAAAGTCTGGAGCCCTTAAGGTGGTTGAACTGGACAACGACGACCTGCCGAACGGCCTGCCAGCGGTCCATACCGATCGGCATATCTACCCCAACAAGTCAGCCGCCGAGCAGGCCGCCAAGGCGCGCCTGGCCGCGTTTAATCGCAGCAGCGCCGGGGTTCGCCTGGAAATGGCCGGGCGTACCGATGTATTTGCCGAACGGTCCATCATCGTCCAGGGAATCAAGCCCGGGCTTGATGGTGAATACCTGGCTGAGGCGGTGGAGCAACTGTTCACCTCCAGTGGCTGGACCACCACGGTCGAGTGCAACGGCGGCAAGAAGGGCAAGGCCAACGCCAAGGGTAAGAAAAAGAAGAAGGAAGCCAAGCCGGTCAAGGTCGTCCAACTTTAGGCGCATCCAGCATCACTCTCAAACACAACCACAACCCGCCATCGAGCGGGCTTTTTTTGGAGCCCCCCATGTCTATCACCGAGCAGCAATTACAACGGATCATGCCCAACGCCCGCCGCCAAGTGGGCGTTTTTGTATCGGCGCTGAACGCCGCCATGGCCCACCGACAGATTGATACACCCAAACGGCAGGCGGCATTCCTGGCCCAGGTTGGGCATGAGTCCGGCCAACTGCAGTACGTGCGGGAGCTGGGTGGCGATCAATACCTCAGCAAATACGACACCGGTTCGCTGGCTTCGAAACTCGGGAACACCCCCGAGCCCGACGGAGATGGCCAGCGCTATCGCGGTCGCGGCCTGATCCAGGTAACGGGTCGTAACAACTACCTGCGCTGCAGCTTGGCGCTGTTCGGCGACGAGCGTCTGTTGCGCACTCCCGAACTGCTGGAGCTGCCCCAGTGGGCGGCTGAGTCGGCTGCATGGTTCTGGTGGGTCAGGGAGTTGAACGTGCTGGCTGATCGTGATGAGTTCGAAACGATCACCCGGAAAATCAACGGCGGGCTCAATGGCCTGCAGGATCGTCTGCAGCTTTGGGAGCGGGCGAGGGCGGTGCTATGCGTCTCGCCGACCTGATTCCGCTGCAATACCGCGTGCTGGCTGCCGGGGCTCTGTTGTTCGCTTTGGTCGCCGTTTCGACGGCCGTCGCCTGGAAGGTTCAAGACTGGCGATACGGCCTGCAGCTTGAAAAACAGTCCCGACTCCACACCGAAACCCTCAGCCAAATAACCCTGGCCTCCACCGCGCTGCAGCGCGCCGAGCAGGACAAGCGCCTTGCCTTGGAACAGCAGTTGGCCGCCAATGACCAAACCCACTATCGAGCCCTTACCCATGCCCAACGTGATCAGGATCGTCTGCGTGATCGCCTTGCTACTGCTGATGTCCGGCTGTCAGTCCTACTCGACGCCACCGATGCCGCCAACGGCTGTGCAGTGCCAGCCACCGCCAGCGCCGGCGGCGTGGTTCATGGAGCCACACGCGCCCGACTTGACCCGGCGCATGCTCAACGAATTATCGGCATCACCGATGCCGGCGACCGGGGGCTGATAGCCCTGGCAGCTTGCCAGGCCTACGCCAAAGAAGTTTCAACACCGAAATGAAAAGGAGCGACCGGACCGGATGCGCCAACATCCGGACCAGTCGCCGTCCCTGCAGATGTCCCTGCAAGTCCAGCCAAGGCTCCTGCTCCGTGCACAAAGCGCGGCGAGCCTAGCACCTGTTTATCCATACAGTAAAGGTCTTGCTTTCAATGTCTTCTCCCATCATCCCTTGGATGGGCGGCAAGCGCCGCCTAGCCGAACGCCTCATCCCGCTTTTCCCGCCTCACGAATGCTATGTCGAAGTCTTTGCCGGCGGCGCCGCGCTTTACTTCATGCGACCCCAGGCCGCCCCCGTCGAAGTCCTGAACGATATCAACGGCGACCTGGTGACGCTCTATCGCGTCGTGCAGAACCACCTGGAAGAATTCGTGCGCCAGTTCAAATGGGCGCTCAGCTCTCGCCAGGTGTTCGAGTGGCAGAAAATGATCCGTCCCGAAACCCTCACCGACATCCAGCGCGCCGCGCGGTTCTTCTACCTGCAGCACCATGCCTTCGCCGGCAAGGTCACTGGGCAGACGTTCGGCACCGCGACCACTGGCCCGGCCATCAACCTGCTACGGATCGAGGAGAACCTCTCGGCCGCGTGGCAGCGACTGTCCGGTACCTACGTCGAAAATCTCCCCTGGCTTGATTGCGCTGAGCGCTACGACCGCGCTCATACGTTTCACTACATGGACCCGCCGTACTGGCAGACCGCTGGATATGGCGTGGATTTCCCGTTCGAGAATTACGAGCGGATGGCTGACTTTATGCGCCGCTGCAAGGGCAAGGTCATGGTCAGCATCAACGATCACCCGGACATTCGGCGGGTGTTCGAGGGCTTTCACTTCGAGACGTTGGACATTCGGTATAGCAATACGAACCAGCGTCAGGGCAAGGCCGATGTCAGCGGCGAACTGGTGATCATGAGCTGGGAGCCGGCAGCGTTGGGAGGGTTGTTTTGATGGTTATCGCTCTTGATCAGATCCGCTTGCTATGTGATTACGCCGGAGCGTTACTGTGGTCACACAAACGAAGGACCAAGCCCATGGAAACCGAAACCGCCGACAAATACTTGAGCATCTTTCCTTCCCAACTGCTGGCAGCGGTGGCACGCGGTGAGGTCGATCTCAACCACTGGGCCGGCGTTTTGCTAGCTGGGCGAGGGTTGGACCAGAATGCACGCTGGGTGGGATTTCCTGAGGCGGCCCGCCTCCTGGATCAACGTAGTCAGGCTTAGCTTTCTTCTGAACGCCAGGGGAGCAGCAGCTGTGCTCCCTGGTTTTTGACGTTACCCACCTCCTTGCCAACGGCATACCATTCGAATTCGGCCTCCGACCGGGAACGGTCCCTCGCTATCTCCTCCGCTTGTGCTGGACTGAGATCCGGATCCAGCCATTCACGTGCTTGTTCAGGTGCTAACACCAGCGGTCTGCGATCATGGATGTCCACCATGCCCTGGTCGCATGACGCGGTAATGATTACGAAACCCTCACCGTCTTGCTCCTCCAGCCCTGGGCGGGCCTGTGCGAGCGCTCCAAAGAACATCGGCTTCTGATCCTTCAACCTGATGAAGTAGGGTTGCTTTTTCTTCGGGTCATTTGAGTCTTTGACCCACTCATACCAGCCCTCGCTGGGCACCAGTGCGCGCCCGGCCGGCCAAAGTTGTTTAAAAAACTTTCCCGTCGTAACAGTCTCGATCCTGGCGTTGATTGGGTCCGGACGTTTCCCCTTCGCCCAAAAGGGCGCCCAGCCCCATCTTACTGGCGTGATGTGAACGCCTGCCTCCGTGCTATGCAGGATCTGCACGCGGGTTGTCGGAGCCACGTTGTATCGGCTGATTGGCTCCGCATCGTACCCGCCGAACAATGGCAGTTGAGGGCCCAGTTCCTCCATAAACACCGCCATTCCTTCGTACTGCACGAATCTCCCGCACATGAGTCGTCCCGCCTGTCAGATTTTTCCTATACAAAATTGACCGCAAACCTTGTACAAAGTTAACTGTATGTTCGTACAGTATTTCGGATCGTGCGTCATGAGCTATTCAATTCTAGGCCCTATTGCCGAGGGTGGCTTGAAGCTGCCCTTGTGTTCGTTTCGAGTACCCGCCGGGTTTCCGTCTCCGGCGGCGGACCACATCGAAGCGCACATCTCATTGGATGAGGTTCTGAACATTCGCGCTCCGCATGTCTACCTGGTTTCCATTGCCGGGGAGAGCATGCAGGGCGCTGGGATCTTTGAAGGGGACCTAGCCGTTGTGGATCGTGCGTTGGAACCTGCGCATGGCCACATCGTCGTGGCGCTGCTGAACAATGAACCCGTGTGCAAGCGCCTTTGCATACGTGGGAAGGAGGTGATTCTCCTGTCGGAGAACACAAAGTACCCACCGAGGTACGTGCTTGAGGGCGACGAGCTGGTCATCTGGGGCGTCATCACCTGCAGCGTGCGCAGCCATGTCTAAAGCCCAGCCTGTTTTCGCTCTGATCGATTGCAACAGCTTCTATGCCAGTTGCGAAAGAGTGTTCCGCCCTGACCTGGCCCGCGTGCCCATTGTGGTGCTGAGCAACAACGACGGCTGCGTGATCGCCCGCAGCTACGACGCCAAGCCCTACGTGAAAATGGGCGAACCGTATTTCCAGATCAAGCACATGCTGCAGAAACACGGCATCGTCCCGTTCTCCTCGAACTACGCGCTCTACGGGGATATGAGCGAGCGTGTGATGACGCTCATTGAATCGATGGTGCCTGCTGTCGAGGTGTATAGCATCGACGAAGCCTTCGCGGATCTCACTGGCATCGACGGCCGGGATGCCCTTGGCCGCAAGATCCGCAGCCACGTGTTGCGCTGCACCGGTATTCCGGTTGGGGTAGGGATCGCTCACACGAAAACCCTGGCAAAGTTGGCGAATCACACGGCCAAGCGCCTGCAGGTGCAAACAGGCGGCGTGGTCGACATCTGCGACCCATTTAAGCGCGACTGGGTGTTGCGCAACACCGACGTGTCTGAAGTCTGGGGAATCGGTCGCAAGATGAAACTTCACTTGGACACCATGGGTATCAAGACCGCGATGGACCTGGCAAAGGCCGACCCGTGGACGCTACGCAAGAAATTCAGCGTGGTGATCGAGAAGACCGCCCGGGAGCTGGCCGGCACGCCGTGCCTGGAGCTGGACGAGCCGGACCCGCCGAAGCAGGAGATCTGCTGTAGCCGAATGTTTGGTAAGCGGCTCACGGAATTGGCTTCCATCAAGGAGGCGGTAGCCACGTACATGATGCGGGCCTCGGAGAAGCTCAGGTCGCAGAACTCGCTATGCAAGAAGATCCGCGTCAGCATCCGCACCGGCATGTTTAACCCCGAGGAGGCGAAGTATGCCAATGGGGTACTGATTGACCTGCCGTATCCGACTGACGATGTACGATTGCTGACGAAGGCGGCCGTGGATTCGCTTGATCGGGTGTTTCGGCCGGGCTTCAAGTACAGCAAGGCGGAAGTGTTGTTGATGAACCTCTGTCAACCGGGAGAATATACCAGCGATCTGTTCGCACTATCCCAGCCACCTGACGCCACGAAGCTAATGACCGTACTGGATGAGATCAATAGTCGGTGGGGGAGAGGAACGTTACGCACGGCCGGGGTGCCTGCAGCACCGGACTGGGAGATGCGTAGAGAAATGATGAGTCGGAGTTACACCACCAAGCTGGGTCAGCTTTGGCAGGTTACGTGTCGATAATGCCCCGTCAACGCCAAGGCAGGCGCATTGGCCATTTCAGGCGTGATATCATGCGAGCCTTTTGATTGCTCAGCAAGTGATTGATTTTACGATGGTTTAAAACAGCTATGTTACTCAGCCCGGGAGTTGCAATACAAATGGTCAAGAAAAGCAGGGGCGCTAAGCCAACTGAAGAGTCGAAGCGTGAGGCTGAGGCTGCCGTTTCTGTTGTAGCGCGTCAGGTCAAGTTTAACGTCGCTGAGTATCCCGTTTCCATGTATGTCGACAGATTTAAAAACGATATAGATGATCGATACTTTGTCCCATCATACCAGCGAAACCTTGCGTGGAACGATGAGCAGAAATCGCAATTTATTGAATCGTTAATAATAGGGTTGCCTATCCCATTTATGTTTTTTTATCAAACAGGGGACGGTAGGATGGAAATTGTGGACGGGTCTCAGAGAATGAGAGCTATGAGGTCGTTCCTCAAAGAAGGGCTCCGTCTGCGTGACTTGGTTTTGGTCCCTGAGCTGAACGGTTTCTCGGTTGAAGATCTTCATGCTGACAGAGTTAATAAGCTAGAAGATATAACTATACGTACAATTATTCTTGATACGGATACTGACCCGTCTACACGAGCGGAGATGTTTGCACGTATCAATCGGATGGGAACGACCGCAAACGAAGCAGAAATTCGCCGAGGATCACTGCCAGGTGCAGTGACCGAAATGATAACCAAGTTAGCCGAGGATCGCAGGTTTGTGGCGATGACTCCACTAACTGCTAAAGCGATAAGCTCACGGGAGCGCGAAGAACTCGTTACTCGTTTCTTTGCGTACCTGAATAGAAATGATACCCCCGATGGTCGGTTTCCTGGTTATAGAGATCGTCCAAAGAAATTTATATATGATTATCTGAAAGACGCTAACTCGGCTGCAAAGGATAATCCGAAAATTATCGAGCAGATGGGTGAAGAATTCTTTCGGATGTTGGATTTTGTTCGAAAAACATTCGAGTTGGGCTTCAGAAAAAATGGAACTGCTAACACGGTGCCGCGCGTCAGGTTTGAAGCTATAGCGGTGGGCTCAGCACTTGCCTTGAGGAAGGTTCCTGATCTTGAAGTTGACCCGAAGGTGATTTCAGAACGAATGAAAACCGAGCATTTCGACAGTGTCGTTGTCTCCGATGGAGCGAACGTGCGCTCCAAGCTAGAGGGTCGGATTGACGTTGTTGTACGTATGTTGGTTAACGAATGACTACTCTAAGAGCGGCTTTGGCAGAGCGGAAAGAAGAGTTTTCTGTCCATATGGCCCTGGCGCATGCTTTAGACCGCAGACTTATCTCCGGAGATCCGGTTTCGATTGGAGAGACGGCGGTAACGGTGCGGCACTTGCTGACAATTAAGTCAGGCCTGATAGTCCATTTGTATAACATAGTTGAGTCAGTAATGACACGAACGATTCAGGAGGTTGGAGAGGCAGTTCAGGGCGCTCGTCCTTCTGAATGGACAACGGAAACTTTGAAAGAATGGCTTCGGTACTATGCGGCTTCAGGAGGAGATGGGAATGAAGACACCCGCCTGGACGTTGTTCACAAGGCTGCCTTAAAGCTGTTAACCAAAGAGCCAATTCGAGAGCTTACTTTTAAGAAGCCATCTGGAACGTGGTCGGATAAGGTGATTTATACTTTTTCGCAACGACTGAAAGTGGATTTTAGGTTTACGGCGGCGTTGGCGGTAAAGATGGCCAAGAGCTCGACATATGCAGATAAAACCCCGTTAGAGTTTTTGGCTGATAGAAGAAATGCGATTGCACATGGAAGGCGCTCGTTTGAAGACGGTGCGCGTGAATTGAGTTTGCAGAGTATACAGGATCTTGCTGATGTAACTATTGAGTACATGGAGCATGCTGTGGATGCATTTCAGAAGTTTGTAGACGATAAACATTATGTGGCGGCCGTTTGATGCGCAATACAGAAAAAATTATGGCGGTCGATTTGTTTTGTGGGGCCGGTGGTCTTACTTACGGGTTGGAGAGCTCCGGTATTTCAGTGACCCTTGGGGTTGATATAGACCCGAACTGTGCTCATGCTATTGAAGCAAATTCAAATGCCAGGTTTCTGCAAGCCGACGTTGCTTCGTTGGACGTCGCGGAAGTTAAGAAGGCGCTGTCGGGCGGTGATTTTACACTTCTTGCAGGCTGCGCGCCCTGCCAGCCTTTCTCCACATATTCACGTGCCGCAAAACAGAGGCATGGAGTTGGTGCGGGTGATGGGCGAAGCGAGGATTGGCGTCTTGCGGAGCACTTCGGAAATGTTATACGTGAGGTGCAGCCTGATATCGTGACAATGGAGAACGTCCCTCCATTGGCACAGCAGGACGTGTTTAAAATTTTTTTAGAAAAGCTTGAAGGTTATTGGGTGGATTGGAAGGTTATCGAATGTAATTCGATCGGTCTTCCCCAAACTAGAAAACGACTAGTATTAGTTGCTTCGAAGTTGGGTCCAATCGAAATTCCTGATTTCGATTTGCCTAGGAAAACAGTGCAGGACACAATTGGTGGTCTTCCTAAGATAGTAGCGGGAGGAGGAGATCCGAACGATAAACTTCATAAAGCTAGTCGACTCAGTGCTCTGAATATGAGGCGGATACGCTCTTCGGTTCCCGGTGGTACTTGGAGGGACTGGCCTGAAGAACTTCTTTCCTCATGCCACACAAAGGAAACTGGTGCAACTTACCCTTCAGTTTACGGACGGATGGAGTGGGATTCTCCAGCTCCCACTATTACAACGCAATGTTTTGGCTATGGAAACGGGCGTTTTGGACATCCTGAACAGGACAGAGCTATAAGCCTTCGCGAAGCAGCAATGCTGCAAGGGTTTCCACGTGATTACTCGTTTCTCCCCGATGGAGAGCCTGTTTCCTTTGCTAAGGTTGGTAGGTTAATAGGCAATGCGGTACCTGTAACATTGGGAGAGGTGATTGGTCGATTTATCAGGCAACATGTCGCGGAATATAGTCAGTTGCGTACTATTGAGCAGCGAGTGGGATAAATAGGGGGTATTTAAGGAGGGGCATAATGAATGACTTATTTGCTACAGATCTAGACGCGAAAATTGCACGGTTTCATAAGGCTTTTGATGGTCCCGCTAGTTTGCTCACAGCAGTACTTCGAGGGCACATGATGGTCGAGGAAAGGCTGTTTGATGTGATATCGGGTGTAGCCATTTATAGCCGCACTTTCAAAGAAAACGACTTATTTACCTTCGGCATTGCAGCCAAGCTTGCCCAGGCAATCATAGGTTCTGCGGAGATGTTGACTTATGGAAAGCGGTTACATCGTTAAACGCGCTCCGTAATGCCGTAGGGCACCGAAATGAGCCTGCACGGTTAGATCAGCTATTAATAAAGCTCTTCAGAGATACCGACCACACGGCTTGTAATGTTTTTAGAGGCGAATACCATTCTTGTCAGCATGAAGGCGAGTCGGAAGATACTCATGCCATGGTCATTCGATTGCGCTGCATGGCGATATGGGGTCAATTCGGTGAGCATGCTGATAAACTTACACAGGACTTAGGTGATATATTACTAGCCCGATGGTTATGTTGAGCTCTTAAGATTCGAGTCGTACATGGCGGCGCTTATTGGCCCGGGGTAAAAGCCTACCTGCTCGCAGCTATAAATCTGAAGTATAACTTTGTCCTTGCACGACTTGATACCTTGTTTAGTAAGATCTAAGTAACTCCCCTCAAGCATACGCTCGCGACCTACCACTGCGATAAGAACACCTTTGGCGGGACGTCCAGTGAGAAGCTCGTAGATCTCGATTTTCTTAGCGAGCCAAGGGCCGTAAACAGGCGCATCCAGATAAGGTTTACGTAGGTAATGGACATCAAGAATGATGTCCTCTTGTAAATCATCGTCTTGGCGTAAAGCATCTAGCGTTAGTGAAGTATCCCCTTGGCGAAATTCTACTTGATGCTCAAAGTACAGATTATTCTCTTTTTCATAGTGGGCTATAGCTACATGGATAAGAGCAAAGTTTAGTATGTCGGATCTGGATGCAGCGCGCTTTTCAACTTGATGATTGGCAGGCTGGTCAGCGGAGTTTATTGGTGCGAGGGTTGAGGGTTTGTCGCCGGTGATTAAAGCCTTTAGTTCTTCGAATTTATCAGTTATCAAATTACTGAAAGAGTCAGCAAGCAGCGCCTTATATTGTTTTAATGCCTTTCGATCAATGGCGTTGGTATGAGACATTTTATGGTGTTTAACGCATAGCAAAATAAGGTTTTCAAGAATGTTATTGTTACGGTTCTGGTCGATGTGGTGAATTTCTAGGTAGGTATGCTCATTGCACCCTTTAATAGCGCAGCAGTGGCCTGATTCGACTTCAACAGACCGGCGGAGGTCTGCTGGGATAGCTGGTCGAGGCTCTTCGTATGCTTTGTTAGATGTCATGTGAGCTTATAGTCCCTGCTCGTTGATGAGTGCCGCAAAAGAAGCCGTCCTAGGAAGACCGCTCGTACCAATTTCCGTACCACTGTACGTGTTTTGGAGTAATTAAGCAGGTGGTACTGAGTGCAGAACTCCCGTTTTCATTGCTCCGTGCGTCTTAGAAGAACCCACCCCGCATAGCGGTGTAATTCTGTTCCAGAGACATGAAACTACCTGTGGGATTTTACGCAAAGGGCAAGGGTACGGTGGCGGACACGGCGCTGCAAGCTCGGCAATCGAGGGCTACTCGTCGCGACCTTCCATCATGGTGCGCTTGAGCATCACGTAGACCGCCCCGGCACCGCCATGTTTCGCCTGGCAGGAGGTGAAACCCAGCACTTGCGGGTGCTGGCGCAGCCAGGTGTTGACGTGACTCTTGATCATCGGCCGCTTGCCGTCCAGGCGCACGGCCTTGCCGTGGGTGACGCGCACGCAGCGGATTTCGAACCGGGTGGCTTCGGCCAGGAAGGCCCAGAGGGTTTCCCGGGCCTTTTCGACGCTCATGCCGTGCAGGTCGAGGCTGCCCTCGAAAGGGATCTGGCCGACCTTCAGCTTGCGCATCTGGCTTTCCTGGACGCCGTCGCGCGCCCACATCAGTTCGTCTTCGGGGCCGACGTCGATCACGAACTGATCGGACAGGCCGTCCACGGTCGTGGCATCGGTGCGCACGGTGGCGGCTTGGCGCAGCTTGGCGATCTGGGCGCGATCGGCCTTGGGCTTGCCGGTCTCGGCACGGTCGTGTTTGATCGGTTTTACGCCCTGGATCGCACTTTTGAACAGGGAAAAGTCGTCGTCTTGCATGTCAGCCTCCGCGAAGCCGGCCAGTTTACCCAACTCTGGCGGGATCAGGCGCGACAAAACGTCGGATGGCGGCTCAGTCGTGTTTTTTCATCAGGTGCGGAGCCATGGCCAGCTCCAGGGATTGACGGGCGCGACGGCGGCAGCGGCGCCAGAGCCAGACGCCCAGCCACAGAACGAGCAGGCCGACCGCCAGGATGATGGCCGAACCGAGCGGGGTGGCGTTCAAGTCGCCCAGCGCGGGCGGACGGCCCAGCAGGCTGGCGGCACCGGCCATGGCCAGCAGGACACCAAGTGTTGCCAGCAGCGCAGCGATTGCCGCGCCAATACGAAATCGCCAGTTGCTCGGGCCTTTGGGCCGCAAGCGACGTGCGTCAAAACCATCGGATAACTTCATTCCGATCTTCCTCAATGGGTATCGGCCCTTCGACCGGAAGATGTTCGGGTTGTTCCTGACACCAGGGCAATTGCGGCAAATGAGAGGCTTTTACGGATGAGCGGCGAAAGTGGCCGCTCATCGAAGGATCGATCAGATGAAGTCCCGGGTCAGGGCCAGGGTGGCGAAGTTGTCCGCCATGATCGCCATTTCGGTCTGGTGCACATGCTCGGCGCTGAGCACGCCGCCCTTGTGCGGCAGGTCGCGGGTGGCGCAAGCATCTTCCACCAGGGTGCAGCGAAAGCCCAGGTTCTTGGCCGCGCGCACGGTGGTACTGACGCTGGAGTGGCTCATGAAGCCGCAGACGATCAGGTCCAGGGGGCCGAACTCTTCCAGGCGCTTCTTCAGTTCGGTGCCGTGGAAGGCGCTGGGCAGCAGCTTGCCGATGATGGTTTCGTCGTCCTGGGGTTCGAGGCCCGGAATGAACTCGCCGCGTTCGCCTTGTGGATCGAACAGCCCGCCATGGGTGCCCAGGTGGCGCACATGCACGATCGGCCGACCGGCTGCCCGGGCCGCGCCGAGTAGCTGCTTGATGTTCGCGACTGCTTCATCCATGCCGCTCAGGGCCAAGGGGCCGGCGAGGTATTCCTTCTGGGCATCGATGATGATCAGGGTCGCTTGACTCAGGTTGGCTGCTGCGTAGCCGCGGCCGCTGAGTTGAAACATCGTTTTTGGAACGGACATTCTGGGGCTCCTTCGGGTGGGGCTTTTGCGACATTGTCCTCTGGCTGAGCGGTTCTGTGAATCGCTTCGATTGCAAGCGGCGCCGTTGCTGGCCTACAGCCTTGTCAAGATGCTCGTCTTGTTCAATAGGTTGCGCAAAAAACGGATAGATCCTACGAATGCCTCGGAGTTTTTCTTTCGTCCTTGAGGCGTGTTTGGGTGGGGCGCGTTTGACTGGTAGACTCGCCCGTCGATTTTTCTGGAGTTTGCCGCCGTGATCACTTCCCGCCTTCGCACCCTGCGCGACCATATCCGTTGGGCCGTCAGCCGTTTCCATGGGGAGGATCTGTTTTTCGGCCATGGCACCGACAACGCCTGGGATGAAGCCCGCCAACTGGTGTTGGGCGCACTCCACCTGCCGTGGGAAATTGCCGATAGCTACCTGGATTGCCGCCTCGAAGACGAGGAACTGGTCCACGTGCAGCGCCTGCTGCGCCGGCGTATCGACGAGCGCATCCCGGCGGCCTACCTGCTGGGCGAGGCCTGGTTCTGCGGGATGTCGTTCATTGTCGACGAGCGCGTACTCGTCCCGCGCTCGCCGATTGGCGAGCTGATCGAAAAACGTTTCGAGCCCTGGTTGGGCCAGGCGCCTGCGCGAATCCTCGACCTGTGCACCGGCTCCGGCTGCATCGGGATCGCCTGCGCCTACGAGTTTCCGGAAGCCGAAGTGGTGCTGGCCGACCTGTCGTTCGAAGCGCTGGAGGTGGCGAACCAGAACATCGAGCGCCATGGCGTCGACGAGCGGGTGTTCACGGTCCAGGGCGATGGCTTCGACGGCCTGCCGGGGCAACGTTTCGACCTGATCGTGTCGAATCCGCCTTACGTCGACGCGCAGGATTTCGCCGACATGCCCCAGGAATACCAGCACGAGCCGGCGCTGGGCCTGGCCTGTGGCGAGGATGGCTTGAACCTGGTCCGGCGGATGCTGGCCGAGGCGGCTGATCACCTGACCGAGAAGGGCTTGCTGATTGTCGAGGTGGGCAACAGCCAGGTCCACGTCGAGGCGCTGTACCCTGAGGTCGATTTTGCCTGGCTGGACTTCGAGCGGGGCGGCCATGGCGTGTTCATGCTCAGCGCCGAGCAGTGCCGCCAGCACCAGGGGCTGTTCGCTTCACGGGTTTGATCTTCTGGATTGCCGATCGCTTTTTGTGGCGAGGGAGCTTGCCAGCCCCCTCCCAGCCGGTCATCAATGCCGCGTCGCAATCCAAATCAATAATCCCGCCTGGAACATGGCAAATGCCACCAGGCAGGTGATGGTGAAGCGCAGGCCGGTGTCTTCGCGCTTGAACTTGTTGACCTTCTCTTCCTGCTGCTTGAGCCGGACTTCCTGTTCCGCCAAGTTCTGCTCGGCTTGTTGCAACATCTGCGCGGCTTCGAGAATCTCCACGAACTGCAGCTTCTCGGTATTCCAGTCTCCCACCAGGTCGCCGACGTGGGTCGCCTTGACGCTGCCCTTGAGGTGCTGGGCGTCGGCGTAGACCACTTCGAAACCCTGGGCCTTGAGAAAACGGTCACGGCGCAGGCGGGTGTCTTCGTTCAGCGCGTCCTTGTTGTTCAGGTCGCTGCCTTCGACCCGGTAGCCCGACCAGCGTTTCTTCGCCCAGGTGATGCCCTGGGCGGCGAGGAAGCGGCCGATGCCACGGTTCATCGGCTCGATCTGCAGGTTGTCCGGGGAAAAGGTCAGGCGCTTTTCGACGTGATCGGCCCAGACATCTAGGTGATTCTGTTCCTTGCGCACGCGCTGGCCGGGCAACTTGATGCTCAAGCGCAACAGGCTGCGCTCCTTGCTGTGGCGTTCGGCATAGCTGAATTCGACGAAGCGCAGCGGGCGCGCACCGGTGGCGCGGTCGGTCTTGAGCGGGGCCAGCCGGAGCATTTTGTGATGCTCGGCTTGCACGTCCGCCCAAGGCAACTGCTCCGCAGGCGTGGCGGTCGCTTCGGTAGGGGCTTCGGTATCGGGTGAAGTGGGTGTTTCAGTCATAACGGCAAATCCTGTCCTGGCCGGCGGGTCGGCAGCGATTGCGCTGCCCGACACCGGTTTATCGGCCGTTTTCGCCGGGACTGGAGGGCTAAAAGCGTTTAACGGGTAGCGATCGAGCGAATGAACGCCGGGATGCGCGTGCCCAGTTCAGCGGCCAGGGGACGGTTGGGGTCCTTGTAGGAAGCCAGTTGTTGTTTCACGTCCTTGGGCACGATGCGCAGGACATGATTCATGCCCTCGACCAGCGCCAGTTCGGCGTCGGGCTTGGCGGCTTTCAACTGCCGGGCATCGTCGACACTGACCTGAATGTCATGGCTGCCCTGGATGATCAGGGCGGGCACCTTCAGCGCCGCGAACGCCTGGGCCGGGTCCTGGCGGAACAGCGAGATCAGGTACGGCTGCACGCTGGGGCGGAAAATCACTTGCAACGCAGGCGGCACGTTCGCGTCGGGCTGGCCGGCCTTGAGGCTGTCGAGCAACTCGTTGCTGCGCAACATCAAAGGTGCCGGCAGGCGGCTGGCCAGTTGTTGGCGCAGGAGCTGGTCGATGGGCCGGGCGCTGCCGGACAACGAAATCACGCCCGCGGCGTTGGCCTGGGGCGCGGCGAGGCTGGCGATCAAGGCGCCTTCGCTGTGACCTAGCAGAATCACCGGGCCCATTCGCGGATCGGCGGCCAGCTTGCGGCTCCAGGCCAAGGCATCGGCCACGTAGGCTTCGACGCTCAGGTTACGCTCGTCCGGCGTTGCGGCCAGGCTGGCGGCCACCCCCCGCTTGTCGTAGCGCACGCTGGCAATGTCGTGCCTGGCCAGGAGCCAGGCCAGGCGCTTGAGGCTGTCGTTGCGCCCGCCCTCCGGGTTGTTGCCGTCGCGATCGGTCGGGCCGGACCCGGAAATGATCAGGACCACCGGCACCGGCGTGTCGGACTTGGGCAGCAGCAGCGAGCCGAACAGTTCGCCGTTGCCCGTATCGATGCTGATCGGACGTTGCAGCACCGTGGCCTGGGCCAGGCCGGAAAACAGGCCGATGAACAGGGTAACGCTCAAGACAAGCAGGTTTAACATCATCACGCCATTAGTTGCGAAGGTGCCGGTTGGACTGGCGCCGACCGAGAAGGTTCGAGGATGAACTACGCGGGGAGCCTGCGTATACTGGCGTCCACTACGAATCCAAGGTTGAGTTTCTCAGCGATTTCACGGAGCACCCTGCATGTCCGGCAATACCTACGGCAAGCTGTTCACCGTCACCACCGCGGGCGAAAGCCATGGCCCGGCGTTGGTCGCCATTGTCGACGGCTGCCCGCCGGGCCTGGAGATTGCCCTGGAGGACCTGCAGCGTGACCTCGACCGCCGCAAGCCCGGCACCAGCCGCCACACCACCCAGCGCCAGGAAGCCGATGAGGTCGAAATCTTGTCTGGCGTCTTCGAAGGGCGCACCACCGGCTGCGCCATCGGCCTGCTGATCCGCAACACCGACCAGAAGTCCAAGGACTACTCGGCCATCAAGGACCTGTTTCGCCCGGCCCATGCCGACTACACCTACCATCACAAGTACGGTGAGCGCGACTACCGTGGCGGCGGCCGCAGTTCGGCCCGGGAAACCGCCATGCGTGTGGCGGCCGGGGCCATCGCCAAGAAATACCTGGCCAGCCAGGGCATCGTCATCCGCGGCTACATGAGCCAGTTGGGCCCGATCGAAATCCCGTTCAAGACCTGGGACTCGGTGGAGCAGAACGCGTTCTTCTGCCCCGACCCGGACAAGGTGCCGGAACTGGAGGCCTACATGGACCAACTGCGTCGTGACCAGGATTCGGTGGGCGCGAAGATCACCGTGGTGGCCGAAGGGGTCATGCCCGGCCTCGGCGAGCCGATCTTCGACCGCCTCGACGCCGAGTTGGCCCACGCGCTGATGAGCATCAACGCGGTGAAAGGCGTAGAGATCGGCGCCGGTTTCGCCTGCGTCGCCCAACGGGGCACGGAGCACCGCGATGAGCTGACCCCGCAGGGCTTCCTCAGCAACAACGCCGGCGGGATCCTCGGCGGCATTTCCTCGGGCCAGCCGATCGTCGCGCACCTGGCGTTGAAGCCCACGTCCAGCATCACCACGCCGGGCCGCTCCATCGACACCCAGGGCAACCCCGTGGACGTCATCACCAAGGGCCGTCATGACCCCTGTGTCGGCATCCGTGCCACGCCGATCGCCGAGGCCATGATGGCGATCGTGCTGATGGATCACCTGCTGCGCCATCGTGGCCAGAACGCCGATGTACGGGTGAGCACCCCGGTGCTGGGTCAGCTTTGATGGCTGACCTGCCGGCCGCCGTGGCCTGACGACCATGGCGGCAGTGCCGTACTGGCGGCTCTCCAGTTTCTACCTGTTCTATTTCGCGTTGCTCGGTTCGACGGCGCCGTTCCTGGCGCTGTACTTCGATCACCTGGGGTTCAACGCGGCGCGCATTGGCGAACTGGTGGCGATCCCCATGCTGATGCGCTGCGTGGCGCCGAATATCTGGGGTTGGCTGGGAGATTACACCGGCCGACGCCTGGCCATCGTGCGCTTTGGCGCCCTCTGCACGTTGTTGGCCTTTTCGCTGATCTTCATCGACAAAAGCTACGCCTGGCTGGCGATGGTGATGGCGTTGCATGCGTTCTTCTGGCACGCGGTGCTGCCGCAGTTCGAAGTCATCACCCTTGCGCACTTGAGCGGGCAGGCTTCGCGCTATAGCCAGATCCGCCTGTGGGGTTCCATCGGCTTCATCATCACGGTGGTGTTGCTGGGGCGGTTGTTTCAATGGCTGAGCCTGGACATCTACCCGGTGGCGCTGGTGCTGATCATGGCCGGTATCGTGCTCGCCAGCTTCTGGGTCCCCAACGCCCAGCCGTTGCAGGGGCCGCGGGTGGCGGGGGAGGGCTTCGTGCGGCAATTGCGCAACCCCGGCGTGCTGGCGTTCTACGTCTGCGTGGGCCTGATGCAGGTCAGCCATGGGCCGTATTACACCTTCCTGACATTGCACCTGGAGCAGTTGGGCTACAGCCGTGGGCTGATTGGCCTGCTCTGGGCGGTCGGCGTGGTGGCGGAAGTGCTGGTGTTCCTGCTGATGAGCCGGATCCTGGCGCGATTTTCGGTGCGCCGTGTGCTGCTGGCCAGTTTCCTGTTGGCGGCGTTGCGCTGGTTGCTGCTGGGTTCGTTGGCGGAGTTTCTCTGGGTGCTGTTGTTCGCCCAGGTGCTGCACGCGGCGACCTTCGGCAGTTTCCACGCCGCGGCCATCCATTTCGTGCAACGCAGTTTCGGCCCTCGCCAGCAGGGCCAGGGCCAGGCGCTGTATGCGGCGTTGGCCGGCACCGGCGGGGCATTGGGCGCCCTGTATTCCGGCTACAGCTGGAACGCCCTGGGCGCCAGTTGGACATTCAGCCTGGCCAGCCTAGCTGCCCTTGCTGCTGCCGTTATCATTGCGACACGCATGCAAGAGCACCGGCCATGAGCCTTCGAACCATTATTTTCCTGGAGCCATTGTCATGAGCAGCCTGTCCGTCTACCACGTCTCGACCCCCGATCTGCCGAACAAGGTGCTGACTCACTTCGAAGACATCGTCGCGACCCTGGCCGAACAGGGCGTTCGCTTCGATCGGTGGCAGCCTGCGGCGAGCATTCCCCCCGGCGCTCGCCAGGAAGACATCATCGCGGCCTACAGCCACTCGATCGATGCCCTGATGACCGAGCGCGGCTACGCCTCGGTGCAGGTCATGCGCGTGACCCGTGAGGATCGGCAAAACGCCGAGCTGCACGCCCGCTTCCTTGAAGAGCACAGCCAGGCTGAAGAGGAAGTACGATTTTTCGTCGCGGGTCGTGGGCTGTTCGCTCTGCACATCGACGATTACGTCTACGCCGTGCTGTGCGAAAAGAATGACCTGATTACCTTGCCGGCTGGAATGCCGCGCTGGTTCGACATGGGCGAGCAACCGCATTTCATTGCGCTTCGCCTGGCGAACGCCGAGTGCGCCGATGCGCAATTCACCGGCAACGACATTGCCGGCCGGTTCCCGCGCCTGGAAGACTAAAAAACCGTGGGAGCGAGCCTGCTTGAAAGCGGTGGGTCAGTCGGCGGATAGGCTGGCTGATGTTCCGTCTTCGCGAGCGGGATCGCTCCCACAAAGGGGTGTTTCTGCTGGGTCCTGAGGGGCCAGGATCAGGCGCTGTGATAGGTCGGCAGGGCGAAACGGTGCTGGCTTTGCAGCATGGCAATCTGTGGCAACTCGCTGGCTTGTTCGGCCAGGTCGCGGCGGATTGCGCTGATGGCCCAAGACAGCTGGTCGCCGGCATGCAGCTGGGCATAGGAAATCGTGCGCTTGAACAGTTTGCCTTCGCTGTTGCGCAAGGTCAGCAGGATGCCGCCATCCGGGCGGGCTTGGGTGGTCACTTCATAGTTGGAAAACAGGGACGCGAACTTCTCTTGAATCATGTTCATATTTGACTGCTCCATGGTCTTGTTAGCAAACCGTGGAGGGGTAGTTGCAGTGTCTGTGCCAGCCTCGCTTTATCTAAAAAATCATTTAAAAACAACAGCTTAAAAAAATATACGATTTTTGGTTTCGTGCATCTTGCATGAATGGCCATCGTGCATCCTGCATTTTGCGGGGTGGAACCAACTTTTTGGGAACCAATTGCCCTCCCGGCGCTCCCGCTTCGCCTGCGGCTGTTTGCGGATACAAAACATTGCAAAAACCGCATGTACAGCGTCGCTAGCCCAGGCGTACTTTCGAGCGCAATCGAGCTGCAGTCCCCGCCAACACAAAAACAGGCCCACAGGGTCGGACAGGGAAGAACACCATGAGTCGGACAACCGGCGATGCCATCACCTGGGGCATGATGTTGCGCAAGTTGCCCGCCATTGCCAGGGTCGTGCCGCGAATCGTCAAGGGCATGAAGCTGGCCAACGTCCAGGACCCGACCCAGCCTTGCGGCCTGGGCTGGTGCTTCGAACAGGCCGCCCAACGCAACCCCCGGGGCGCGGCGCTGCTGTATGGCGATACCGTGTTGAGTTATGCACAGGTCAATGAGCAGGCCAATCGCATCGCCCACTACCTGTTGGCGCAGGGCATCGGGAAGGGCGACTGCGTGGCGGTGTTCATCGAGAACCGGCCCCAGTTGTTGATCACCGTGCTGGCGGTGGCGAAGGTCGGCGCGGTCAGCGCCATGGTCAATACCGCCCAGGTGGGAGACGCCCTGGTGCACAGCCTGGCCCTCGTTGCGCCCGTCGCCATCGTGGTGGGCGAGGAACGGGTCGCGGCGTTCGACGACGTGCGGCGCCGTGTCGGGCTGCCGCAGGCTCGAACCTGGTGGGTGGCGGACGAGGGCCGCGACGGTGTTGCGCCCGGGTTCGTCGACCTGATGACTGGCAGCAATGACGCGTGCGCCGAAAACCCGGCGTGCAGCCGACAGGTGTTCTTCAACGACCCTTGCTTCTATCTCTACACCTCGGGCACCACGGGCTTGCCGAAGGCCGGGGTGTTTCGCCATGGGCGCTGGATGCGCACCTCCACCAGCTTCGGTTTGATTGCCCTGGACATGCAGCCCGACGATGTCCTGTATTGCACCTTGCCGCTGTACCACGCCACGGGCCTGTGCGTGTGCTGGGGCGCGGCGATCTGCGGAGCCTCGGCCCTGGCGATCCGGCGCAAGTTCAGCGCCAGCCAGTTCTGGAACGATGTGCGTCGTTACCGGGCGACCACCCTGGGCTATGTCGGCGAGCTGTGCCGTTACCTGATCGACCAGCCTGCCGGCAGCGAGGACCGCCGGCACGGGGTGAAGAAAATGGTCGGCAACGGCTTGCGACCGGGGGCCTGGTCAACCTTCAAGTCGCGCTTTGGTGTCGAACACGTCTGCGAGCTGTACGCGGCCAGCGACGGCAACATCGGCTTCACCAATGTCCTGAATTTCGACAACACGGTCGGCTTCTCGCTGATGGGCTGGGAGCTGGTGCAATACGACCACGACAGCGGCCTGCCTTTGCGTAACCTGCAAGGGCGCATGCAGAAAGTCCCCAGGGGCCAGCCGGGCCTGTTGCTGGCACGGATCGACGACAAGGCACCGCTGGACGGCTACACCGACCCGGCCAAGACCGAGAAGATCATCTACCGGGATGTTTTCGCGCCTGGCGATCGTTACCTCAACACCGGCGACCTGCTGCGCAACATCGGCTTCGGCCATGGGCAGTTCGTCGATCGCCTCGGCGACACGTACCGCTGGAAGGGCGAAAATGTCTCCACCACGGAAGTGGAAAACGTGCTGCTGCAACATCCGCAAGTGGCCGAGGCGGTGGCCTATGGCGTGGAGATCCAGGGCACCAACGGCCGGGCCGGCATGGCGGCGATTACCCCGTCCGAATCCCTGGCGACCCTGGATTTCAGTGAGCTGCTGCAATTCCTGCACGGCAAGTTGCCGGCGTACGCGGTGCCACTGTTCCTGCGCATCAAGGTGAAAATGGACACCACCTGCACCTTCAAGTACCAGAAGACCCGCCTCAAGGCCGAAGCGTTCGACCCTTGCGTCACCGGTGACGAGCCGGTCTATGCGTGGCTGCCCGGCACCACGACCTACGTGCGGGTGGACCGGTCGCTGGCCGACCAGATCCAGGGCGGGCAATGGCGCTATTGATCCTGGCTATCGGCGGTACAGAGAAAAAAGGGATGACAGGGTCCGGGTCCGTCGGGAAACTAGCCGCTTTGCGAATGCCCAAAGGGAGTGACCCATGTCCGATACAAGCCGCCAGATGACCCCGGAAGAGGCTGCGGAGTTTGCCGAGCAGGTGTTCAACGTCGCCCGCCAGGGTGACGCCGCCATGATGGCTGCGTTGCTGAGCAAGGGCCTGCCGCCCAACCTGCGCAACCACAAGGGCGACACCTTGCTGATGCTGGCCGCCTACCACGGGCATGTGGAAACGGTAAAAGTCTTGCTGGAACACAAGGCCGACCCGGAAGTGCGCAACGACAACGGCCAGAGCCCGATTGCCGGCGCGGCGTTCAAGGGCGACCTGGCCGTGGTGTCGGCGCTGGTGGACGGTGGCGCGCAGGTGGAGGGCTCATCCTTCGACGGTCGCACCGCGTTGATGATGGCGGCGATGTTCAATCGAGTGGAAATCGTCGACTACCTGATCAGCAAGGGGGCCGATCCGCGAGCCAAGGACGCCAACGGCGCCTCGGCCCTGGACGCCGCCCGGACCATGGGCGCGGTGGACACGACGGCGCAGTTGGAGAAGTTGTTGGGCTGATCTCTACCGGTGAGGCTTGAGCCCTTGCACGACTTTGTGGCGAGGGGATTTATCCCCGTTGGGGCGCGAAGCGGCCCTAACCTGATAACTCGGTGCATCAGAACTATTTTGGGGCTGCTTCGCAGCCCAGCGGGGATAAATCCCCTCGCCACAAAAAGTGTGATGCAGCAGCTCCATTTCAATCCTGGACAGATGGAGTATCCTGCGCGCCCTCGCATCCCCTTATCCACAGGATCCACCCCATGAAAGCCGCCCTCGTCGAACTCATCAGCAAAATCAGCTCTGGCTGCCTCGGCGAGGCTGACATTGCGCGAATCGCCGACGAAGCGGCCCAGGCCTACGCCGATCCGGCGGCTTTCCTGGCGGCCAATCCGGACGTCAACTACGACGACACCTTCCCGATTCCGCTGGGTGAGTGGGTCGTGGTGGGCAGCCTGCCGGATACCGTGCTGTTCCAGGCCGACACCTACGTCGAACTGTTCGAACAGATCGTCGCCTCGTTCGGCCCTGGCGTGGCGTTCAACCTCAAGCCCAAGCAACTGGCGAAAACCGAGGCGCTGACCGCCCTCAACCGCATCCAGATCCAGATGAGCAGCCTGAGCAAGGAAAGCGGCGGCTATGTGCTGATGAACTTCAGCCAACTGCTGGACGATGAGTTGCAGATGGTGCTGGTGTTCGGCGACGACGTGCCGCGGGTGCTGCAATTGTGCGCGCAAGTGGGCATCGCCGCTGCGCCGGCCCTGGAAGCCCTCAAGGTCGCGGTCCACGTCTGAGGCAATAAACGGAACCCTTGGCGCGGCCCAGCTATCCTAAGTGTGGCTATCACTATTAGGGAGCGACACCATGGGTTCCACCTTCAATGGCCTGATCGGCCTGATTATCCTGGCGCTCGATATCTGGGCGATCATCAATGTGCTCAAGAGCGGTGCTGAAGTGGGGATGAAAGTCCTGTGGGTGCTGCTGATCCTGCTGTTGCCAGTGCTGGGCCTGATCATCTGGGCGATCGCCGGGCCGCGTGGCAATGTACGGGTCTGACCCTCGATGAAAAATGCCCGGTCGCGATGGCGCCCGGGCATTTTTTTTGCCGCTCGATCCTCAAGCCGTCGCCAGGGATGCCTTGCGCGAAGCACTCAAGAAGCTCAGCAGCACCAGCAGCGGGAATGCACTGCCGACAATCACCACCCACAGCCAGCCACCGTGTTCGTACACCGCGCTGGCAATCGATGAACCGAACGCGCCACCGACGAAGATGCTGGTCATGTACAGCGCGTTCAGACGGCTGCGGCTTTTGGCGTCGAGGGTGTAGATGGTGCGTTGGCCCAGCACCATGTTCATTTGCACGCAGAAATCCAGGACCACGCCGGTGACGGCCAGGCCGATGACACTGTAGAGCGGATGGATGAACGCCGGCAGGAAGCTCAGGCTGGCGAACAGCATCGCCAGCAGCGAAGCCACGCGGGTATGGCCGGCATCCGCCAGGCGACCGGCGATGGGCGCAGCGATCGCACCCAGGGCACCGACGAGGGCGAACAAGGCGATTTCGGACTGGGACAAGCCATGGTTGCGTGCCAGCTCCAACGGCGCGGCGGTCCAGAACAGGCTGAAAGTGGCGAACATGCCGGCCTGGTAAAGCGCGCGCTGGCGCAACAGCGGTTGCTGGCGCAGCAGGGTGCCGAGCGAGCGCAGCAACTGACCATAGGAGGCACGATGGTCGGGCTGGCGCTTGGGCACCGTCAGCGCCAGGACGATGCTGATGGCTGCCATCAAGGCAGCCGCGATCATGAACATCGCGCGCCAGCCGAAGTGGTCGGCCACCACGCTCGCCACCGGCCGCGCCAGCAGTATCCCCAGCAGCAAGCCGCCCATGATGCTGCCCACGACGCGCCCGCGGGTTTGCTCCGGGGCCAGGTGCGCCGCCAGGGGGATCAGTACCTGCACCGACACCGAACTGAAGCCCACCAGCAGCGAGACCAGCAGGAACACGTTGGGCTGGTCGGTGAACGCCGCGCCCAGCAGGCTGGCAATCGATACGAAGGTGGTGACGATCATCAGGCGGCGGTTTTCCACCAGGTCGCCCAGTGGCACCAGGAAAAACAACCCCAGGGCATAACCGATCTGGGTCAGCGAGACGATCAGGCTGGCCATGGTGCTGCTCAGGCCCACGTCGGGGGCGATCAGTTCGATGATGGGTTGGGCGTAGTAGAGGTTGGCGACGATAGCGCCACAGCAGAAGGCAAAGAGCAGGACCATGCCTCGCGTCAGGCTGGCGCCGGCGTGCAGGGTGGGGGGATGGGCACTCATGGCAAACTCGTCAGTCAACAGGTGGGATGGCGAGAGGCTAAAGCGTTATGGCGCTCGAGGACAGGCTTTAGGGCTGATAACAGACATGCTTGCGCTTGATGATGAGCTCATCGAGAGAGCGCTTGCGCTGTCTTTGTGGCGAGGGGATTTATCCCCGTTGGGCTGCGAAGCAGCCCCCAAAATGCAGCCGACGCGTTTTGTCTGAAACACAGCGGTGTCCGATTCCAGGACTGCTGCGCAGCCCAGCGGGGATAAATCCCCTCGCCACAGGACCGCGCATGACTCATTTTTTTCTTACTGGCCGCTGTAGATCTGGTCGAAAATCCCGCCGTCATTGAAGTGGGTCTTCTGCACGGTGCGCCAGTCGCCGAAGGTCTTTTCCACCGACAGGAAATCCACTTTCGGGAAGCGGTCGGTGTACTTGGCCAACACGGCCGGGTCCCGTGGGCGCAGGTAGTTGGCGGCGGCGATTTCCTGGCCTTCCGGCGACCAGAGGTACTTGAGGTAGGCCTCGGCCGCGGCGCGGGAGCCTTTCTTCTCGACCACTTTGTCCACCACGCTCACCGGTGGCTCGGCTTCGGCGGAGACACTGGGGTAGACCACTTCGAACTGGTCGCGGCCGAACTCCCGGGCGATCATTTCCGCTTCGTTTTCAAAGGTCACCAGCACATCGCCGATCTGGTTGGTCATGAACGTGGTGGTGGCGGCGCGGCCGCCGGTATCCAGCACCGGTGCCTGCTTGAACAGCTTGCCGACGAAGTCCTTGGCCTTGTTCTCGTCACCGCCGTTCTTGAGGACATAGCCCCAGGCCGACAGGTAGGTGTAGCGGCCGTTGCCGGAGGTTTTCGGGTTGGGCACGATCACCTGCACGCCGTCCTTGAGCAGGTCGGGCCAGTCTTTCAGCGCCTTGGGGTTGCCCTTGCGCACGATGAACACCGTGGCCGAGGTGAACGGGGCGCTGTTGTTCGGCAGGCGGGTGACCCAGTTGTCCGGGACCAGCTTGCCGTTGTCCGCCAGGGCGTTGATGTCGGTGGCCATGTTCATGGTGATGACATCCGCCGGCAACCCGTCGATCACTGAGCGCGCCTGCTTGCTGGAGCCGCCGAAGGACATCTGCACGGCGATGTTTTCGTTGTGCTCGGCTTGCCAGTGTTTCTGGAAGGCCGCGTTGTAGTCCTTGTAGAAATCGCGCATCACGTCGTAGGAAACGTTGAGCAGGGTCGGGGCGGCATGGGCCAGGTTGCCGAAGGCCAGGCCGGCGGCGAGAAGGGAGGCGCCAAAGAAGTTCTTCACTGCGAATTCCTTTTTATTGGGACGGGGAGTGCCGGGCAAACTAGCCGCAAGCGCATAGGTCTTCAAGCATTTAAAAGTACTTTGCTTATTCCAATTTCTTGAACAGCGCGTTGCCACAACGGGCACAAAAGGCCGCCGCCTGTTCATGGCTGTTCTTGTTGCACACCGGGCAGTCATGCTTGAGCTGATCGCCGCGCATGGCGGTGGCCAGTTCGGCGGTGAAAATGCCGGTGGGCACGGCGATGATCGAGTAACCGGTGATCATCACCATGGAGGACACCACCTGGCCCAGCGGCGTCTTGGGCACGATGTCGCCGAAGCCCACGGTGGTCAGTGTCACGATAGCCCAATAGATGCCCTTGGGAATGCTGGTGAAGCCGTGCTCGGGGCCTTCGATGACATACATCAAGGTGCCGAACACCGTCACCAGGGTCGAGACGCTGACCAAAAAGACGATGATCTTCTGCTTGCTGCCCCGCAATGCCGCCATCAGGTAGTTGGCCTGCTTGAGGTAGGGGCTGAGCTTGAGCACGCGGAAGATCCGCAGCATGCGGATGATACGAATGATCAGCAGGTACTGGGCATCGCTGTAGTACAGCGCCAGGATCCCCGGCACGATCGCCAGCAGATCCACCAGCCCATAGAAACTGAAGGCATAGCGCAGTGGCTTGGGCGAGCAGTACAGGCGCAAGCCGTACTCGACGATGAAGATGAAGGTAAAGCCCCATTCGATGCCGGCCAGCACGGACGCATAGTCCTGATGCACGCTGTCGATACTGTCGAGCATCACGATCACCAGACTGGCGAGGATGATCAACAACAAGGTGCTGTCGAAACGCCGGCCGGCCACGGTATCGGTCTGGAAAATCATGATGTAGAGGCGTTCACGCCAATTGTTGTTACTGTCCATACCCATCGCCTGATCTCGGAATCAGCGAAGCCTAGGGTGATTGCCCCGCAGAGCGCAAGGCGCAGCATCGAGACGGGCCTGGTGCCAGGTGCGACGGCTGGCCTGGACCAGCCAGCAGGCCAGGATGAAGGGGGCCGTCAGCGGCGCCAGGCCGAGGGCGCCGAAGCCCGGCGTGAGCAGGGTCGCCAGCAGGATGCCCGTCAACGGCAGCCACGGCCGGCGGCGTTGCGGGCTGAGGGCCAAAGCCACCAGCGCCGGGTTGTAGCCGGCCAGGCCGGACAGGGCGGCGGCGTGGTCAGGGTGCAGCAGGGCGACGCCCAGGCCGGCGACCGAACCGAACAGGGCCCAGCCTGCGGCGCGTCGGTTGGCGAGCAACAGGCCCAGGGCAATCAGTGCCCCGGCCCATGGGCCGTCGAGCAGCATGACCTGGCTCAATCCGTTCAACGGCGCGGCCAGCAGGTTGGGCAACGTCAGGGCCGCCGGGGGTGGCGACGCTGGCGGCGTGGCGAACGCCAGCAGCAGCCAGCCCAGTCCCACGAACGGCGCTGTGTAGGCGGGCAGGCTGCGGGGGCTGCGGGTTCGCTTGAGCCATTGCTGGGTCAGCATCGCGCCGAGACCACCGCCGGCGATGACCAACGGCGGCAACAGGATGGACCCGGGCAAGGTGAGGCCCAACAACAACCCCAGCAGGATGCCGTTGTAGCTGAACAGCCCGGCCTGGCGATCCGCCTTGGGGTAGCCGCGCCGCTGGGCCGTGAGCAACCCGGCCACGCCGCCGAGCAATGCCCCTGCGAACAGGGCCGGGGCGCCAAGCAGGATCGCCAGCAGGCACAACAGGCCGCACAGCGGATGGCGCTGGAGGAAAATCTGGCTGAAGCCGTTGAGCAGGGCGGTGGCCCAGTCGGGGCAGTGGGTGTTGGGCATGGTTGTGTGTCTGATAAACCAGGGTGATCCCTTCGCGAACAAGCCCGCTCCCACATTGAACTCGCAGCGTTCACCAAGCCCCTATCGGAGCGTAACGCTGTTTACTCAAGGTCCATCACTTACCACGGGGCGGTGACGTCCTTGTGGGAGCGGGCTTGCTCGCGAAGAGGCCAGTACAGGCGCTAGATCAATGTCTCGATACGCAACGAATTGGTCGACCCCGGTTGCCCGAACGGCACGCCTGCGGTGATCAGCAGGGTGTCGCCACGCTGGGCCATGCCTTGGGCCTGGGCGATTTCCAGGGCGGTGGAGCACACCTCGTCCACTTGCCGCAACCGGTCGTTGACCACCGAGTGCACGCCCCAGGCCACCGTCAGGCGGCGCGCGGCGGCGAGATTCGGCGTGAGGTTGAGGATCGGCACCGTTGGCCGCTCCCGCGCCGCCCGCAGGCTGGAGGCGCCCGACTCGCTGTAGTTCACCAGCACCGCCACCGGCAGGATGCTGCTGATGCGGCGGATGGCACAACTGATGGCGTCCGACACCGTGGCCTCGGCTTTCGGCCGGCTGACGTCCAGTTGCGCCGGGTAGTCGGGGCCGTTTTCCACCTGGCGGATGATCTTGCTCATCATCTGCACCGCCTCGAGGGGGTAGTCGCCCGACGCGGTTTCCGCCGAGAGCATCACCGCGTCGGCCCCTTCGGCCACGGCGTTGGCCACATCGGTGACCTCGGCGCGGGTCGGCGCCGGCGAGAACCGCATCGACTCGAGCATCTGCGTGGCGACCACCACCGGTTTGCCGAGGGCGCGGCAAGTGCCGATGATGCTTTTCTGGATCTGCGGCACGCTTTCGGCCGGCACTTCGACGCCCAGGTCACCGCGGGCAACCATGATCGCGTCGCACAGTTCAGCGATTTCCCGCAGTTGGTTCACCGCCGATGGTTTCTCGATCTTCGCCATCAGGAACGCCTTGTCCCCGATCAGGGCCCGGGCTTCGCGGATGTCGTCGGGACGCTGGACGAACGACAGTGCCACCCAGTCCACGCCCAGCTCCAGGCCGAAGCTCAAGTCGCGCCGGTCCTTTTGGGTCAGCGGACTCAGGTCGAGCACGGCCTGGGGCACGTTCACGCCCTTGCGGTCGGACAGCTCGCCGCCGTTGAGCACCTCGGTGTCGATGGCGTCGCTGTGCCGTGCCGTCACCCGCAGGCGCAACTTGCCGTCGTCCAGCAGCAGGTCCATGCCGGGCTCCAGGGCCGCGATGATTTCCGGGTGGGGCAGGTTGACCCGGCGTTGATCGCCCGGCGTCGGGTCCAGGTCCAGGCGCAGGGCCTGGCCGCGTTGCAGCAGCACCTTGCCGTCGGCAAACCGGCCGACCCGCAGTTTCGGGCCTTGCAGGTCCATCAGGATACCCAGCGGGTAGTTCAACTGCTGTTCGACGTCACGAATCCAGCGGTAGCGCTGGGCGTGATCGGCGTGGTCGCCGTGGCTGAAGTTCAGGCGGAAGATGTTCACGCCGGCCTGCACCAGGTCGCGGATGTCATCGATGCCACGGGTCGCGGGGCCGAGTGTGGCGAGGATCTTGACCTTCTTGTCAGGCGTCATGTTTGGGGGCCTCGAGAATCAGGATGGCGCGAAAGTCGTTGACGTTGGTGCGGGTCGGCTCGGTGATGATCAGCCCGTCCAGTGCGGCGAAGTAGCCGTAGCCGTTGTTGTCGTCCAATTCATCGCTGGCGTTCAGGCCCAGTTCGGCGGCGCGGCGATAGCTGTCCGGGGTCATGAGGGCGCCGGCGTTGTCCTCGGAGCCGTCGATGCCGTCGGTGTCGCCGGCCAGGGCATAGATGCCGGGATACCCCTTGAGGCTGTCGGTCAGGCTCAGGAGGAATTCGGCATTGCGGCCACCCCGGCCATGGCCGCGCACGGTGACCGTGGTTTCGCCGCCGGACAGGATCACGCACGGGGCCGGCAAGGGCTGGCCGTGCAGGGCGATCTGCCGGGCGATGCCGGCATGGACCTTCGCCACCTCCCGGGATTCGCCTTCCAGGTCGCCGAGGACCAACGGGCTGAAGCCGGCCTGACGGGCTTTCACGGCAGCCGCTTCGAGGGACTGCTGGGGCCGGGCGATCAGCTGGAAATGGCTGCGGGCCAGGCTCGGGTCGCCAGGCTTGACGGTTTCCGATTCCGGGCTTTGCAGCCAGGCGCGCACGGAGGCGGGGACCTCGAGGTGGTAACGCTTGAGGATCGCTAGGGCCTCGGCCGAGGTGCTCGGGTCGGCCACGGTAGGGCCGGAGGCGATGACCGTGGCGAGGTCCCCGGGCACATCGGAAATCGCATAGGTGTAGACCGTTGCCGGCCAGCAGGCCTTGCCCAGGCGCCCGCCCTTGATCGCCGAGAGGTGCTTGCGCACGCAGTTCATCTCGCCGATGGTGGCGCCGGACTTGAGCAGGGCCTTGTTGATCGATTGCTTGTCGGCCAGGGTGATGCCGGCCGCGGGCAGTGCCAGCAATGCCGAGCCTCCACCGGACAGCAGGAGAATCACCCGGTCGTCCTCGGTCAGGTGACTGACCAGTTCCAGCACTCGCCGGGCAACCGCCAGGCCGGCTGCATCGGGCACCGGGTGGGCGGCTTCCACCACTTCGATTTTCTCGCAGGGAGCGCCATGGCCGTAGCGGGTTACCACCAGGCCCGAGACCTCGCCCTCCCAGCAGCGCTCGACCACCTGGGCCATGGCGGCGGCAGCCTTGCCGGCACCGATGACGATCACCCGGCCGCTGCGGTCGCGGGGCAGGTATTGTTCAAGGACGTGCTGCGGATGCGCCGCGTCGATGGCCGTGGCAAACAGCTCGCGCAGCAATTGTTGCGGATCGACCGACATGGCGGGCTCCCGGGTTCTTATTGTTTTGAAGTTGATGCAGGCCTTGTGGGAGCGAGCTTGCTCGCGATAGCGGTAATTCAGACAACATCATTGTTGAATGTGAAATAGCCATCGCGAGCAAGCCCGCTCCCACAGGGTTTTGTGGTGGATCAGTTATCGCGGATCGAGAAATTCGCCATGTGCTCCAGGCCCTTGATCAGCGCCGAGTGATCCCAGTTGCCGCCGCCGAGGGCCGCGCAGGTGCTGAACACTTGCTGGGCGTTGGCGGTGTTGGGCAGGTTGATGTTCAACTCCCGGGCGCCTTGCAGGGCCAGGTTCAGGTCCTTCTGGTGCAGGCTGATGCGGAAGCCTGGGTCGAAGGTGCCCTTGATCATGCGTTCGCCGTGCACTTCCAGGATCTTCGACGAGGCGAAGCCGCCCATCAGGGCCTCGCGCACCTTGGCCGGGTCCGCGCCGTTCTTCGCGGCGAACAGCAGCGCCTCGGCCACGGCCTGGATGTTCAGGGCGACGATGATCTGGTTCGCCACCTTGGCGGTCTGGCCGTCGCCGTTGCCGCCCACCAGGGTGATGTTCTTGCCCATGGCCTGGAACAGCGGCAGGGCGCGTTCGAACGCCGCGCTGTCGCCGCCGACCATGATGCTCAGGGTAGCCGCCTTGGCGCCGACTTCGCCGCCGGACACTGGCGCATCGAGGTACTGCGCGCCTTTTTCATTGATCTTCGCCGCGAACACCTTGGTGGCGGTGGGGGAGATCGAGCTCATGTCGATCACCACCTTGCCCGCGCCGACGCCAGCCGCCACGCCATCGGCGCGGAACAGCACGTCCTCGACCTGAGGGGTGTCCGGGACCATCACGATGATGAACTCGGCTTCCTGGGCCACTTCCCGTGGGTTGGCCAGCGCCACCGCGCCGCCGGCCAGCAGGTCGGCCGGGGCCGCGTCGTGGTGCTGGGACAGCAACAGGCTGTGACCGGCCTTTTGCAGGTTCAATGCCATGGGGTGGCCCATGATGCCGGTGCCGATGAATCCGATTTTAGCCATGGGGAAAATCCTCTTGTTGTCTAGGGCCCGGTGTTTCTGTGGCGAGGGAGCTTGCTCCCGCTGGGTCGCGAAGCGGCCCCAGAAATCGTGCCGGGTAAAATCATGCGTCTGCTTCGCAGCCGAGCGGGAGCAAGCTCCCTCGCCACAAAAGCTCGCGCGGCATCAGATCGCGTTATGGGTTTTCAGCCAGCCCAGTCCCGCTTCGGTGGTGGTCAGGGGCTTGTATTCGCAGCCGACCCAACCGGCATAACCGATGCTGTCCAGGTGTTCGAACAGGAAGCGATAGTTGATCTCGCCGGTGCCCGGCTCATGGCGTCCCGGGTTGTCCGCCAGTTGCACGTGGTTGATCTCGCCCAGGTGCGCGGCCAGGGTCCGGGCCAGGTCGCCTTCCATGATTTGCATGTGATAGATGTCGTATTGCAGGAACAGGTTGGCGCTGCCCACCTGCTCGCGGATCGACAGGGCCTGGGCGGTGTTGTTCAGGTAGAAGCCGGGGATGTCGCGGGTGTTGATGGCTTCCATCACCAGCTTGATGCCCTTGGCTTGCAGCTTCTCGGCCGCGTACTTGAGGTTGGCGACGAAGGTTTTCTGCACCAGGGCCTCGTCACAGTTCTGCGGGCGGATCCCGGCCAGGCAATTGACCTGGGTGTTGCCCAGCACCTGGGCATAGGCAATCGCCAGGTCGACACCGGCGCGGAACTCCTCGACCCGGTCCGGCAGGCAGGCAATGCCGCGTTCGCCCTTGGCCCAGTCACCGGCCGGCAGGTTGAACAGCACTTGGGTCAGGCCATGGGCGTCAAGCTGCGCCTTGAGTTCGGCGCTGCTGTAGTCGTAGGGGAACAGGTACTCGACCCCGCTGAAACCGGCCTTGGCGGCCGCTTCGAAACGGGCGAGGAAATCCTGCTCGGTGAACAGCATGGACAGGTTGGCGGTGAAACGCGGCATGACAATCTCCTGTAGAGGTGTAGGGACCCTTGTGGCGAGGGAGCTTGCTCCCGCTTGAGTGCAAAGCACTCACAAAATGGGCTGCTGCGCAGCCAGCGGGAGCAAGCTCCCTCGCCACAGGTCCGGTGATGTCCTTCATGAACAGCAGTGCCTGTGGAGGCGTCAGTGTCAGTCAAGCAACGAAATGGCCGTCGGCGCATCGTTGCCCACCAGCGCCAGGTCTTCGAATTCGTTGACGGCGTTGATCTCGGTGCCCATGGAAATGTTGGTCACCCGCTCCAGGATAACCTCGACAATCACCGGCACCTTGAACTCCTCGATCATGGCCTGGGCCTGGCGCAGCGCCGGCTGGATGCCGGACGGCTCGAACACCCGCAACGCCTTGCACCCCAGGCCCTCGGCCACGGCGATGTGGTCCACGCCATAACCGTTGAGCTCTGGCGCGTTGAGGTTATCGAAGGACAGCTGCACGCAGTAGTCCATGTCGAACCCGCGTTGCGCCTGGCGAATCAGGCCCAGGTAAGAGTTGTTCACCACCACATGGATGTACGGCAGCTTGAACTGCGCGCCCACCGCCAGCTCTTCGATCATGAACTGGAAATCATAGTCGCCCGACAGCGCCACGACCTTGCGGCTCGGATCAGCCTTGACCACCCCCAGCGCGGCCGGAATGGTCCAGCCCAAGGGGCCTGCCTGGCCGCAGTTGATCCAGTGGCGCGGCTTGTAGACGTGCAGGAATTGCGCGCCGGCGATCTGCGACAGGCCGATGGTGCTGACGTAGCAGGTGTCCTTGCCGAACACCTGGTTCATTTCCTCGTACACGCGCTGGGGCTTGACCGGCACGTTGTCGAAGTGGGTCTTGCGCTGCAGGCTTGCCTTGCGTTGCTGGCAGTCCTGCACCCAGGCGCTGCGGTCCTTCAACTTGCCGGCGGCTTGCCACTGGCGGGCGACTTCGATGAACAAGGTCAGGGCCGAGGCTGCGTCGGAAACGATGCCCAGGTCAGGTGTGAACACCCGGCCGATCTGCGTGGGCTCGATGTCCACGTGAATGAAGGTGCGGCCCTCGGTGTAGACATCCACCGAGCCGGTGTGACGGTTGGCCCAGCGGTTGCCGACGCCCAGCACCACGTCGGACTTGAGCAGCGTCGCGTTGCCGTAGCGGTGGGATGTCTGCAGGCCGACCATGCCGACCATCAGCGGGTGATCGTCGGGGATCGTGCCCCAGCCCATCAAGGTCGGGATGACCGGGATGCCGGTCAGCTCGGCGAACTCCACCAGCAGCTCACTGGCATCGGCGTTGATGATGCCGCCGCCCGCTACCAGCAATGGCCGCTCGGCCTGGTTCAGCAGGCTCAGCGCCTTCTCGATCTGCACGCGGTTGGCGGCAGGCTTGGCCAGGGGCAGTGGTTGGTAGGCGTCGATGTCGAATTCGATCTCGGCCATCTGCACGTCGAAGGGCAGGTCGATCAGCACCGGGCCCGGGCGACCGGAACGCATTTCATAGAAGGCTTTCTGGAACGCGTAGGGCACCTGGCCAGGCTCCAGGACGGTGGTCGCCCACTTGGTCACCGGCTTGACGATGCTGGTGATGTCCACGGCCTGGAAGTCTTCCTTGTGCAGGCGGGCGCGGGGGGCCTGGCCGGTGATGCACAGGATCGGGATGGAGTCGGCGCTGGCGCTGTAGAGACCGGTGACCATGTCGGTACCGGCCGGGCCCGAGGTGCCGATGCACACGCCGATGTTGCCCGCTTTGGTGCGGGTGTAGCCCTCGGCCATGTGCGAGGCACCTTCCACATGGCGAGCGAGGACGTGATCGATGCCACCCACTTTTTGCAGGGCAGAGTACAGCGGGTTGATCGCCGCACCCGGGATGCCGAAGGCGGTGTCCACGCCTTCGCGGCGCATCACCAGGACGGCGGCTTCGATTGCTCTCATTTTGCTCATTGTTTTGTGCCTCTTACGTTTTGTAATTGTATACAAGTGGCTGTGTATCGAGTGTATTCACGCTGAGCGGCGCAGGTCAATCCATTTTCTCAAGCGCCTGTTTTATTCGTCGAAAGCCCACAGGGAAGGGTGTTTTTCGTCAGTGTAGGGGCTTTGTGATAATTATTGTATACAAAAATATGTTTTGTTGTGTTCTATTTGTGATGTTCGGTTTTGCTTGAAGTGAAATCCGAAAGGCTCTCCCATCACAAAAAAAAGGACAGCACCCATGAGCGCTCTAACCTTGAACGTCGCCGTCAACCTGGCCGGCCAAGCCCTTGCCGCCGGCCGCGAAATCAGTGCCGCCCCCCTGACCGTCGCCATCCTCGACAGCGGCGGCCACCTGATCGCCCTGCAACGCGAAGACGGCGCGAGCCTGCTTCGTCCCCACATCGCCATCGGCAAGGCCTGGGGCGCCATCGCCCTGGGCAAGGGCTCGCGCCTGCTGGCCCAGGACGCCCAACAACGCCCGGCCTTCATTGCCGCGCTGAACAGCCTGGGGCAGGGCAGCGTGGTACCGGTTCCGGGTGGGGTGTTGATCAGGGATTCGGCTGGAAAAGTGCTGGGTGCGATTGGCGTCAGTGGCGATCTGTCGGACGTGGACGAGCAGTGCGCGGTGAGAGCTGTCGAGGCGTTGGGGTTGGGAGCGGATGTGGGGATGAGCGCTTGATGCGGTGGTGAGTTGACGAACGCCTTCGCGAGCAAGCCCGCTCCCACAGGTTAGTGGACACAAAATGTATGAACACCAGAAACCCCCTGTGGGAGCGGGCTTGCTCGCGAAGGTGATCGACCAGACACATCCGGCTAAAGGTTGGCCCCAGGATTCTCCAATTCCAAAGCTAGCCTTTCAGGACTTCATCCAGGAAAGGACTCGATGGAATGCCTGCACGTTCAGCTTCGCATCGCCTGCGCATCGGTCGATGGGCAGAGCCAAATCGCATCTATCTGCTGACAGCCAACACGTTGGAGCGCGAACCTGTTTTCAGGGACTACGGTCTGGGCAGAATAGTTATCCACCAGTTCAGGGCAATAGAGAAATGTGGCATTGCAGACTCGTTGGCTTTCGTCGTAATGCCTGACCATTTTCATTGGTTGATCCAACTGCATCGCGGCTCTTTAGGGCAGTTGATGTGTCAGGTGAAATCTTTAAGTGTCAGGGGCGTCAACGAGAAGTCTGGGAGAACGGGGAGTCTCTGGCAGCAGGGCTACCATGACCGGGCGCTGCGACGGGAAGAAAATCTGGTCAAGCTTGCCCGGTATGTCGTGGCCAACCCATTGCGGGCCGGTTTGGTCAAACGGTTTGGCGACTATCCTTTGTGGGATGCGATCTGGGTTTGAGCTTGAATCGAGTCGGCCCATTCGCGAGCAAGCCCGCTCCCACAGGGGGTTGCGGTGTCCATATCTTTCGTATCAACCATCAGCACCTGTGGGAGCGGGCTTGCTCGCGAATAGGCAGCGACTCGATGTATCAGCCCACCTCACACCCTTTCAACACCAACCGGGTAATCGTCTGCGCCGCCGCTTCGTAATCGGCTTCATCCAGCTTCGCCTTGCCGGTGATGGCGGTGATCTGCCAGTCGAAATCAGCGTAGGTCTGGGTGGCGGCCCAGATGCTGAACATCAGGTGGTTGGGGTCGATGGGGGCGATCTGGCCGCGGTTGATCCAGGTCTGGATGCAGTCGATGTTGTGCCGGGCCTGGGCGTTGAGTTGTTCCACCAGGTCGGGGCTCAGGTGGGGTGCGCCGTGCATGATTTCGCTGGCGAAGACCTTCGAGGCGAAGGGCAGGTCGCGGGAGATGCGGATCTTGGAGCGAATGTAGTGGCTGAGCACTTCACTCGGTACGCCGTCGGCATTGAAAGGGGTGGACGCCTGGAGGATCGGCTCGATGATGCTTTCCAGGACCTCGCGGTAGAGGTTTTCCTTGGATTTGAAATAGTAGTAGACGTTGGGTTTGGGCAGGCCGGCCTTGGCCGCGATGTCGCTGGTCTTGGTCGCGGCGAAGCCCTTGTCGGCAAATTCCTCGCTGGCGGCACGCAGGATCAGTTCTTTGTTGCGCTCGCGGATAGTGCTCATAAACCCAGGGGTTCCTTGCCTGTTCTGGCGGTGGCGCATGGTAGCACCGGCCTCGCGCGGCGCTCAAGAATGCCCCGAGGGCCGCGGCTCGCGGTATGCTGCGCGGCATTATTGTTCAAGGAGCCCCTCCATGGCTGGAAGCAGTTTGCTGGTACTGATCGACGACATCGCCACCGTGCTCGACGACGTAGCGTTGATGACCAAGATGGCCGCCAAGAAAACCGCCGGTGTGCTGGGCGACGACCTGGCGCTCAACGCCCAGCAAGTCTCTGGCGTGCGTGCCGAGCGGGAACTGCCGGTGGTCTGGGCCGTGGCCAAGGGCTCGTTCATCAACAAGTTGATCCTGGTGCCCTCGGCGTTGGCGATCAGTGCCTTCGTGCCCTGGCTGGTGACGCCGCTGCTGATGGTGGGCGGTGCCTACCTGTGCTTCGAGGGCTTTGAAAAGTTGGCCCACAAGTTTCTTCACAGCCCGGCCGAGGACCAGGCCGGACACGCGCAGTTGGCCCAGGCAGTGGCTGACCCGGCGGTCGACCTGGTGGCTTTCGAAAAGGACAAGATCAAGGGCGCGGTGCGCACCGATTTCATCCTCTCGGCGGAAATCATCGCCATCACCCTGGGTACGGTGGTCGATGCCACGCTGACCCAGCAGGTGATCGTGCTTTCCGGCATCGCCATTGTCATGACCGCCGGCGTCTATGGCCTGGTGGCGGGGATCGTCAAGCTCGACGACCTGGGGCTCTGGCTGACACAAAAGCCGGGGCAGGCCGCCCAGCGTATCGGCGGCGCCATCCTGCGCGCCGCGCCCTACATGATGAAAAGCCTGTCGGTGATCGGCACGGCGGCGATGTTCTTGGTGGGCGGCGGCATCCTCACCCACGGTGTGCCGGTGGTGCACCACTGGATCGAAGGTGTGGCGGCCAGCGCCGGCGGCGCGGGGTTCATCGTGCCGATGTTGCTCAATGCGGTGGCGGGGATCGTGGCGGGTGCGGTGGTGTTGGCGGGGGTGATGGCAGTGGGCAAGATCTGGAAAGCGTTGAAGGGCTAGCCCTGGCAACGCAAAAAAACTGTGGGAGCGGGCTTGCTCGCGAAGGCGGTGTGTCAGTTAGCACATAGGTTACCTGACACACCGCCTTCGCGAGCAAGCTCGCTCCCACAGTAGTTTTAGGTGTACCGGGATTTACTCGGCAATCTGCAACTTGCGCGACTCCGTGTACACGTAGCGGACTTTTTCATACTCGAACGGCGAGTTCAGCTGGCCGTAGCGGAAGCTGGTCTGGTAACGCTTGTCCACGCCCCGCAGGAGCAGCAGTTCCGGGTGGTTGGCGCTGACTTCGGCGACGTTCAGGAAGTTGATCGCCGATTCGGCGGTGTAGTCCACCAGCAAGCCCGAGGTGTCGCGCAGGTTCGACGGGCCGAAGATCGGCAGCACGAAATACGCGCCGGCCGGCACGCCGTAGAAGCCCAGGGTCTGGCCGAAGTCTTCGCTCTGGCGCGGCAGGCCCATGGCGGTGGCCGGGTCCCACAGGCCGGCAATGCCGACGGTGGTGTTGAGCAGCAGCCGCGCGGTGGTTTCCATCGAACGCTTGCCCTTGAACTGCAGCAGGCTGTTCATCAGGTTCGGCACGTCGCCCAGGTTGTTGAAGAAGTTGCTGACCCCGGTGCGCACGAAGCTCGGGGTGATGTAGCGGTAGCCATCGACGACGGGCAGGAACACCCATTGGTCGAAGCGGTAGTTGAAGTGGTAGACCCGGCGGTTCCAGGATTCCAGCGGGTCGTACACGTTCAGGGCGTTGAGGGTCGAGCGCTCGAATTCGCGCTGGTCCAGCCCCGGGTTGAACTTGAGCTTGGTCAGTGGTTCCTTGAAGCCATCCGGGTCCACCACCGCTGGCGCAGCGGTCTTGCCGTCGTCGGCGTGCACCATGCCCGCCCCCAGGAGCGCCGCAATAAGCAGGAGATATTTAGCCACGGAAGAACTCCAGCATGGCGTCGCTGTTGACGCGGTAGTTAAGGTTGCCGCAGTGGCCGCCCAATGGATAAACCGTCAGGCGATCGCCAAAGGTCTTGCGCAGGAAGCCCAGGTCGCCCGGGCCAAGGATGACGTCGTCGGCGTTGTGCATGACAGCGATCTTCGAACTGGCCTGCAGGTAGTCCTTCAATGCATACAGGCTGACCTGGTCGACCAGTTGCAACAGGCTGCCGCCGTCGGTGCGCGCGCGCCACATCGGGATCACCTGCTCGGTGAGGTAGCAGTCGAAGTCGCATTGCAGTGCGCGCTTGAGGAACGGCGTCAGGCTGGTGCTTTCGGTGATCGGGAACTTGGGCGGGATGATCAGGCCGCGACGGTTGATCAGGTCCGACGTGAACGCGATGTCGGCCGCCGAGAAGCGGAACGACGTGCCGATCAGCATCGCCATCTGCTCGTTGCTCAGGTGTTGCTTGGATTGCTGGAAGTCGTAGAGCAGGGCGTCGTTGAGGTCGATGTAGCCTTTTTGCTGGAAGTAGCGGGTCAGCTTGTTCAGCACCAGCTCATAAAAGGTGGTGGTGCTGTTGATGCCCTTGACCTGGGTCTGCACCAGCTTGTCCAGGTTGGTGATCGAGGTGTAGAGGTTCACCGGCGGGTTGAGCAACAGGACTTTCTTGAAGTTGAAGCTGCGCCGGGTTTCGTCCAGGTGCGCGACGAAGGCCGCATCCAGTGCGCCCAGGCTATAACCGGTGAGGTAATACTCGGTCACCGGCAGCTTGGGGTTTTGCGCACGCACGGCCTGCATCACCCGGTACATGTCCTCGGCGTCTTCCTTGGAAATGCCCGGTGTGGCGAAGCGTGAAGCCGCGCTCATGAAGTCGAAGCTGGTGGGCGATGACAGCTGCACCACGTGGTAGCCGGCCTTGTAGTAGAGGCGCTTGAGGTATTCGTTGAGGCTGCTGTCGTAGCGCGCGCCGGTGCCGGCGATCAGGAAGATCAGCGGTGCCGGCTTGTCCTGGGTGGCCAGGCGGTAGGTGAGGCTTTTCACCGGCCAGAAGTTGTCCGGCAGGATGAACTCGCGTTCCGGGCGCAGTTTCAGGCTGTGGTCGGACTGATTGATGTCCTCGATCAGCGGCAACTCCGGGCGCAGGTCCGGCGGGGTGGTGGCAATGGTCGCCTCGAACGGGTTGGTCAAGGGGTAGCCATAACTGGCGGCGTCAATATCTGCCGCCAGCGCGGACGCACTCAGGATAAGGCCGCCGAAGAGGGCAGCGAAGCGCAAGGAACGGAGCATGACGAGATCCCTAAGAGGAAGGTGCCGAATGAGGTTCGCAGCCTATGACCACCGAAGCGAAGCCAAGTGCCATGATCGGCACGAAACAGGCGCGCAGTGGGTGCAATAGTAGCGGGACGATACACGTTCGGCCCCGGTGATGGCTAGTTGGGCGCTGCGTGTCGCAGCTGGCGTTCTGATGTCGTTTCTCGGTTTATCGAGGTCGCTGACAGAGCAGGATACGGATCGGCGCAGGTTGATGATCGACGCGTCAGTACTCCACTGGCGTTCGAACCGGTTTGGGTGAGCGAGCGTGATGGGGGCGCTGTGACCATAACAACACGTTGACGCTGCTCGGCATCCGTCGGGCGCAGCACTTTCGGGGAAGTAACGATGAAGATGCGACGACTCTTGGGCGCAGGTGCCGCACTGGTACTGGCGATCAGCTCCACACTGGCCAGTGCCGAAACCAAAACCCTGAGCATCGGCTACGTTGACGGCTGGTCCGACAGCGTCGCGACCACGCACGTCGCGGCCGAAGTCATCAAGCAGAAGCTGGGCTACGACGTGAAGCTGCAAGCGGTGGCGACCGGGATCATGTGGCAAGGCGTGGCTACCGGCAAGCTCGACGCCATGCTCTCGGCCTGGCTGCCGGTGACGCACGGCGACTACTGGGCCAAGAACAAAGACCAGGTGGTCGACTACGGTCCCAACTTCAAGGACGCCAAGATCGGCCTGATCGTGCCTGAATACGTCAAGGCCAAGTCCCTCGAGGACCTGAAGACCGACGACTCCTTCAAGAAACGCATCGTCGGCATCGACGCCGGTTCAGGCGTGATGCTCAAGACCGAACAGGCCATCAAGGACTACGACCTGACCGGCTACCAACTCAAGGCCAGTTCCGGCGCCGGCATGATCGCCGAGCTGACCCGTGCCGAGAAGAAGAACGAATCCATCGCCGTGACCGGCTGGGTACCGCACTGGATGTTCGCCAAGTGGAAACTGCGCTTCCTGGAAGACCCGAAAGGCGTCTACGGCGCGGCTGAGACCGTGAACAGCATCGGTAGCAAGGAACTGGACACCAAAGCGCCGGAAGTGGCTGCCTTCCTGAAGAAATTCCAGTGGGCTTCGAAAGACGAAATCGGCGAAGTCATGCTGGCCATCCAGGAGGGTGCCAAGCCTGAAGCCGCTGCCAAGGACTGGGTCGCCAAGCACCCGGACCGCGTCAAGGATTGGACTGGCAAGTAATCCGCCTGATCCAGTAATCCCGAAAGCCGCATGACGTCGTGTCATGCGGTTTTTTTATGTCTGCAACCTTTCGGTCTTGCCAATTTCCAGTGGGAGCGAGCTTGCTCGCGATAGCGGTATATCTGCTTGCATTTATATTGAATGTGCGACCGCAATCGCGAGCAAGCTCGCTCCCACAGAAGAGCCATGGCAAAAGTTTGCGGGAAACTGGCAAAACCGTCATGTCGTTCTAATACTAAGGTCGTCTGGAACCTGGCCTTGGGCCGCATAGAGTAGAGTCGTTCCAACTTAAATTGTGCTGCGAGGATAAAAACAATGAACGACAGCATTTACCTCTCGATTCAAAACAGCCCGCGCTTCAAGGAGCTGGTGAGAAAAAGGGAAAGGTTCGCCTGGATTCTCTCGGCGATCATGCTAGGGCTGTACGCCGGATTCATCCTACTGATTGCCTACGGGCCACACGTGCTCGGGGCCAAGATCGCGCCCGAGTCGACGATCACCTGGGGCATTCCCATCGGTGTCGGCCTGATTATCTCGGCTTTCATCCTGACCGGTATCTACGTGCGACGTGCCAATGGCGAGTTCGACGACCTGAACAATGCGATTCTCAAGGAGGCTCAGCAATGATCCGGCGTCTACTGGCTCTCTCGAGCATTGCAGCGTTCGCCCCGGGTGCCTGGGCGGCTGAGGCCCTGACCGGGGCCGTGCAGAAACAACCGCTCAACGTCTCGGCCATCATCATGTTCGTGGCCTTCGTCGGCCTGACCCTGTGCATCACTTACTGGGCGTCCAAGCGCAGCAAGTCGGCCAGTGACTACTACGCCGCTGGCGGCCGGATCACCGGTTTCCAGAACGGCCTGGCGATTGCCGGTGACTACATGTCGGCGGCGTCCTTCCTGGGGATTTCCGCCCTGGTATTCGCTTCCGGCTACGACGGCCTGATCTACTCGATCGGCTTCCTGGTGGGCTGGCCGATCATTCTGTTCCTGATCGCCGAGCGCCTGCGTAACCTGGGTAAATACACCTTCGCCGACGTGGCGTCCTATCGCCTGGGGCAGAAGCAGATCCGGACCCTGTCGGCCAGCGGCTCGCTGGTGGTCGTGGCGTTCTACCTGATCGCGCAGATGGTGGGCGCCGGCAAGCTGATCCAGCTGCTGTTCGGCCTGGACTACCACGTCGCGGTGATCCTGGTGGGCATCCTGATGTGCCTCTACGTGCTGTTCGGCGGCATGCTGGCCACCACCTGGGTACAGATCATCAAGGCAGTGCTGTTGCTGTCGGGTGCTTCGTTCATGGCCTTGATGGTCATGAAGCACGTGAACTTCGACTTCAACATGCTGTTCTCCGAAGCGGTCAAGGTTCACCCTAAAGGTGAAGCGATCATGAGCCCGGGCGGCCTGGTGAAGGATCCGGTTTCGGCCTTCTCCCTGGGTCTGGCGCTGATGTTCGGTACCGCTGGCCTGCCGCATATCCTGATGCGCTTCTTCACCGTGAGTGACGCCAAGGAAGCGCGCAAGAGCGTACTGTACGCCACAGGCTTCATCGGCTACTTCTACATCCTGACCTTCATCATCGGCTTCGGCGCGATCCTGCTGGTCAGCACCAACCCGGCCTTCAAGGACGCGGCAGGTGCCTTGCTCGGTGGCAACAACATGGCGGCGGTGCACCTGGCCGACGCGGTGGGTGGCAGTATTTTCCTCGGCTTTATCTCGGCGGTCGCCTTCGCGACCATCCTGGCGGTGGTGGCCGGCTTGACCCTGGCAGGCGCTTCGGCGGTGTCCCACGACCTGTACGCCAGTGTGATCAAGAAGGGCAAGGCCAACGAAAAGGACGAGATTCGCGTCTCGAAGATCACCACCATCGCCCTGGCGGTGCTGGCAATCGCCCTGGGTATCCTGTTCGAGAAGCAGAACATCGCGTTCATGGTGGGCCTGGCGTTCTCCATCGCGGCGAGCTGCAACTTCCCGGTGCTGCTGCTTTCGATGTACTGGAAGAAGCTGACCACCCGTGGCGCCATGATCGGCGGCTGGCTGGGCCTGGTCAGTGCCGTGGGCCTGATGATCCTGGGCCCGACCATCTGGGTGCAGATCATGGGTCACGAGAAGCCGATCTACCCGTACGAGTACCCGGCGCTGTTCTCGATGGCCATTGCCTTCGTGGGCATCTGGTTCTTCTCCATCACCGACAAGTCGGCTGAAGCGGCCAACGAGCGGGCGCTGTTCTTCCCGCAGTTCGTGCGTTCGCAGACGGGCCTGGGGGCGAGTGGGGCGGTTAACCACTAAGGTCTAACGACCCGCTTCAACTGCAAGAGAAATACCCCGGTCGAGAGGCTGGGGTATTTTTTTGTGTGCGGGTTTCGAGGGGGGGCAGATCAATCGTCTTCGCGGGTAAACCCGCTCCCACGAGGGGCCGCGGTCCTATTTGGGAGCGGGCTTGCTCGCGAAGACGCCAGGCCTGTCACTGAGGACTCGAAGGGGAGTGAAAGAGGCATAAACAAAACGGCCCCCGCTCTTGTATCAAGAAGCAGGGGCCGTTCCGATGCAGCGTGAGGCTAGTGCAGGATCAGCGTCTTACTTGCGATCTTCCAGCTTGGTGATGTCACGCGACTCGTAGCCGGTGTACAGCTGGCGCGGGCGGCCGATCTTGTACGGGCTGGAGAGCATTTCCTTCCAGTGGGAGATCCAGCCGACGGTCCGCGCCAGGGCGAAGATCACGGTGAACATGCTGGTTGGAATGCCGATCGCCTTGAGGATGATCCCCGAGTAGAAGTCGACGTTCGGGTACAGCGAGCGCTCGATGAAGTACGGGTCGGTCAGGGCGATCTCTTCCAGGCGCATGGCCAGTTCGAGTTGCGGATCGTTCTTGATCCCCAGTTCCTTGAGCACTTCGTCGCAGGTCTGCTTCATGACGGTGGCGCGCGGGTCGCGGTTCTTGTAGACCCGGTGACCGAAGCCCATCAGCTTGAACGGATCGTTCTTGTCCTTGGCCTTGGCGATGAACTTGTCGATGTTCGAGACATCGCCGATTTCATCGAGCATGGTCAGTACCGCTTCGTTGGCACCGCCGTGGGCCGGGCCCCAGAGTGCCGCGATACCGGCGGCGATACAGGCGAACGGGTTGGCACCCGACGAGCCGGCCAGGCGTACGGTGGACGTGGAGGCGTTCTGCTCGTGGTCGGCGTGGAGGATGAAGATCCGGTCCATGGCCTTGGCGAGCACCGGGCTGATCGGTTTGATCTCGCACGGGGTGTTGAACATCATGTGCAGGAAGTTTTCTGCATAGTTCAGGTCGTTGCGCGGGTACATCATGGGCTGGCCCATGGAGTACTTGTAGACCATGGCCGCCAAGGTCGGCATCTTGGCCACCAGGCGGATCGCGGAGATTTCGCGATGCTGGGGGTTATTGATGTCCAGGGAGTCGTGGTAGAAGGCCGAGAGGGCGCCGACAACGCCGCACATGACGGCCATCGGGTGGGCATCGCGACGGAAGCCGTTGAAGAAGGTCTTCAGCTGCTCGTGAACCATGGTGTGGTTCTTCACGGTGCTGACGAACTGGGCCTTTTGCTCTGTGGTTGGCAGCTCGCCGTTGAGCAGCAGGTAGCAGGTTTCCAGGTAGTCCGATTTTTCAGCCAGTTGCTCGATCGGGTAGCCGCGGTGCAGCAGGATGCCGTTGTCGCCGTCGATGTAGGTGATTTTCGACTCGCACGAGGCGGTCGACATGAAACCTGGGTCAAAGGTGAAACGGCCCGTGGCCGTCAGGCCCCGTACGTCGATTACATCGGGACCAACGGTGCCGGTTAAAATGGGCAGCTCGACGGGGGCTGCGCCCTCGATGATCAACTGCGCTTTTTTGTCAGCCATGTGGCCTCCTATTAATGCTTGGAATCATCAGACAGACCCCCCACGCAGGGCCCGCACCACTATAGTGAGATAAATCCGAAAGTCAATTTGCCTAAAGTCTTGCTCCAGAAGGCTTTAACCGGACTTTTTCCGCGAAATTACCTGCCGTTTACGCCTTTTGTCTGGTATGTGCAATGCGCTATTAGGGGAAGGTGAACGCGTTGTCATTAGTAGCCTAACTGTCTATACTCGGCCACCGACCGCCAGGGGCTTTTGGGCCTGCTTTCTTGGGGGTCGTCACTCCCTGGGTGGTGAGTACCTGACCAGTGCGCGCCGCAACAACTTTGCCCTGATTGTTAGGGGCTCTTCAGTGTGAAAAAAAAGCCGTGAAAAGCCAACGACCTGTAAACCTAGACCTAAGGACCATCAAACTCCCAGTCACTGCTTACACGTCCATTCTTCACCGTATCTCCGGTGTCATCCTCTTCGTCAGCCTGGCCATCATGCTTTACGCATTGGACAAGTCGCTCGACTCGGAAGAAGGCTTCGGTCAGGTGAAAGCGTGTCTGACCAGTCCGCTAGCCAAGCTAGTGATTTGGGGCATCCTGTCCGCCTTGCTGTATCACCTGGTTGCCGGTGTGCGCCACTTGATCATGGATATGGGCATCGGTGAAACGCTGGAAGGCGGCAAGCTGGGCTCGAAAATCGTTATCGCCGTTTCCGTGGTGGTGATTGTTCTGGCAGGAGTCTGGATATGGTAACCAACGTTACGAACCTCTCGCGTTCGGGCCTTTATGACTGGATGGCGCAGCGTGTGTCTGCGGTCGTTCTCGCGGCTTACTTCATTTTCCTGATCGGATATGTCGTGGCAAACCCTGGCCTTGGCTATGCCCAATGGCACGAACTGTTCGCAAACAACTGGATGCGTATCTTCAGTCTGCTGGCCCTTGTCGCACTGGGCGCTCACGCCTGGGTCGGCATGTGGACCATCGCCACCGACTACCTGACGCAAATGGCGTTCGGCAAGTCGGCGACTGCCATACGTTTCCTTTTCCAGGCGGTATGCGGCGTCGCGATGTTCGCGTACTTCGTCTGGGGTGTGCAGATTCTTTGGGGTATCTGATTCATGGCTAACATTCCTACGATTTCTTTCGACGCCATCATCATTGGTGGCGGCGGTGCCGGCATGCGCGCAGCGCTGCAACTGGCGCAGGGCGGTCACAAGACTGCCGTGATCACCAAGGTTTTCCCGACTCGTTCGCACACTGTTTCCGCCCAGGGCGGCATCACCTGCGCCATCGCTTCGGCCGACCCGAACGATGACTGGCGCTGGCACATGTACGATACCGTCAAGGGTTCCGACTACATCGGTGACCAGGACGCTATCGAATACATGTGTCAGGAAGGCCCGGCCGCGGTGTTCGAGCTGGACCACATGGGCCTGCCGTTCTCCCGTACCGAAACCGGCCGCATCTACCAGCGTCCGTTCGGTGGCCAGTCCAAGGACTACGGCAAGGGCGGGCAGGCTGCCCGTACTTGCGCGGCCTCCGACCGTACCGGTCACGCGCTGCTGCACACCCTTTATCAGGGCAACCTGAAGGCCGGCACCACGTTCCTGAACGAGTACTACGCCGTTGACCTGGTGAAAAACCAGGACGGCGCCTTCGTCGGCGTGATCGCGATCTGCATCGAAACCGGCGAAACCACCTACATCCGTTCCAAGGCCACCGTGCTGGCGACCGGCGGTGCAGGCCGTATCTACGCCTCCACCACCAACGCCCTGATCAACACCGGTGACGGCGTTGGCATGGCCCTGCGTGCTGGCGTGCCGGTACAAGACATCGAAATGTGGCAGTTCCACCCGACCGGCATCGCCGGCGCCGGTGTGCTGGTCACCGAAGGCTGCCGTGGTGAAGGCGGCTACCTGATCAACAAGCACGGTGAGCGTTTCATGGAGCGTTATGCTCCGAACGCCAAGGACCTGGCCGGTCGTGACGTGGTTGCCCGTTCGATGGTCAAGGAAATCATCGCCGGCAACGGTTGCGGCCCGAATGGCGACCACGTGATGCTCAAGCTCGATCACCTGGGCGAGGAAGTGCTGCACAGCCGCCTGCCAGGCATCTGCGAGCTGTCCAAGACCTTCGCCCACGTCGACCCGGTCGTCGCGCCGGTGCCGGTCGTTCCAACCTGCCACTATATGATGGGCGGCGTTGCCACCAACATCCATGGCCAGGCAATCACCCAGAACGCCGAAGGCGTCGACCAGATCATCCCTGGCCTGTTCGCAGTCGGTGAAGTGGCGTGCGTATCGGTTCACGGTGCCAACCGCCTGGGCGGCAACTCGCTGCTCGACCTGGTGGTCTTCGGTCGTGCCGCCGGCCTGCACCTGGAGAAGGCGCTGAGCGACGGTATCGAATACGACGACGCCACCGACGCCGACATCAACGCGGCCCTGGCCCGTCTGTCCGCCCTGAACGAGCGCACCGATGGCGAAGACGTCGCCACCCTGCGTCGCGAGCTGCAAAGCTGCATGCAGAACTACTTCGGTGTATTCCGTACCGGCGAATACATGCAGAAGGGTATTGCCCAGCTGGCGCAATTGCGTGAACGAATCGCCAACGTGAAGATCAACGATAAATCGCAGGCGTTCAACACCGCCCGTATCGAAGCGCTGGAGTTGCAGAACCTGCTGGAAGTGGCCGAAGCCACCGCCATCGCCGCAGAAGTGCGTAAAGAGTCCCGTGGCGCCCACGCCCGCGAAGACTACGAAGACCGAGACGACGAAAACTGGCTGTGCCACACCTTGTACTTCCCGGGTGAAAAACGCGTCGCTAAGCGTGCCGTGAACTTCTCGCCGAAGACTGTTCCGACTTTCGAACCAAAAGTCCGGACTTATTAAGGGTGACCGCTATGTTGCAAGTCAGTGTTTATCGCTACAACCCTGATCAGGACGCTGCGCCGTTCATGCAGGATTTCCAGGTCGATACCGGTGGTAAGGACCTGATGGTGCTGGACGTGCTGGCCCTGATCAAGGAACAGGACGAGGGCTTCTCCTACCGTCGCTCCTGCCGCGAGGGCGTTTGCGGCTCCGACGGCATGAACATCAACGGCAAGAACGGCCTGGCCTGCATCACGCCGTTGTCGGCCGTTGTGAAGGGCAACAAGCTGATCGTTCGTCCGCTGCCAGGTTTGCCGGTGATCCGTGACCTGGTCGTCGATATGAGCATCTTCTACAAGCAATACGAGAAGGTGAAGCCATTCCTGCAGAACGACACGCCGGCTCCGGCCATCGAGCGTCTGCAGTCCCCGGAAGAGCGTGAGAAGCTCGACGGTCTGTACGAGTGCATCCTGTGCGCCTGCTGCTCGACCTCGTGCCCATCCTTCTGGTGGAACCCGGACAAATTCCTGGGCCCGGCCGCCCTGCTGCAAGCGTACCGCTTCCTGGCAGACAGCCGTGACACCAAGACGTCCGAGCGTCTGGCCGCACTGGATGACCCGTTCAGCGTATTCCGCTGCCGCGGGATCATGAACTGCGTCAACGTCTGCCCGAAAGGCCTGAACCCGACTAAGGCCATCGGTCACGTACGTAACATGCTGCTGCAAAACGGCGTGTGATTCAGCTGCTGTACCCGTAGAACCGCTGTACCCGTAGAGGCTAGGGCGCGGGCTTCAACCCGCGTCGTAGCATAACCAGAACAGCCGCTCACAAAGCGGCGGTTCTTATTTTGAAGAAATGAGACAAGCAGGGGCATCCGGGCTGGTACCCGGACTATCAGCGTGATCCTAAGTGGCTTGTTTTAGTCGCTGCACTCGGACTTCTGCAAGTTTGCTCGGTGTTTTCGCCGGTGGTGTTCCCCTAATCGAGGGTGACCAAGCATGCAAGAAAGCGTGATGCAGCGCATGTGGAACAGTGCCCACCTCTCCGGTGGTAACGCTGCCTATGTGGAAGAGCTCTACGAGCTCTACCTGCACGACCCTAACGCTGTGCCAGAAGAATGGCGCACCTACTTTCAGAAGTTGCCGGCTGACGGTAACTCTGCCACTGATGTTTCGCACTCGACGATTCGCGATCATTTCGTGCTGCTGGCGAAGAACCAGCGCCGCGCCCAACCGGTATCTGCCGGTAGCGTGAGCAGTGAGCACGAGAAGAAGCAAGTCGAAGTGCTGCGACTGATCCAGGCCTACCGGATGCGCGGCCACCAGGCAGCCCAGCTGGACCCGCTGGGGCTGTGGCAGCGTCCTGCACCTGCAGACCTGTCGATCACTCATTACGGCTTGACCAATGCCGATCTTGATACGACCTTCCGTGCCGGCGACCTGTTCATCGGCAAAGAGGAAGCGAGCCTACGCGAAATTCACGAAGCGTTGCAGCAGACATATTGCCGCACCATCGGCGCTGAGTTCACGCACATCACCGACTCCGAGCAGCGCCAGTGGTTCCAGCAGCGTCTGGAAAGCGTTCGTGGCCGTCCGACCTACTCCGCCGACATCAAGAGCCACCTGCTCGAGCGCGTCACGGCCGGTGAAGGCCTGGAGAAATACCTGGGCACCAAGTACCCAGGTACCAAGCGTTTCGGCCTGGAAGGCGGTGAAAGCCTGATCCCGATGCTCGACGAGCTGATCCAGCGTTCCGGTTCCTACGGCACCAAGGAAGTCGTCATCGGCATGGCCCACCGTGGTCGCCTGAACGTACTGGTCAACACCTTCGGCAAGAACCCGCGCGAGCTGTTCGACGAGTTCGAAGGCAAGAAGAAGGTCGAGCTGGGTTCCGGCGACGTGAAGTACCACCAGGGCTTCTCGTCCAACGTGATGACCACCGGTGGCGAAGTCCACCTGGCGATGGCGTTCAACCCGTCCCACCTGGAAATCGTTTCCCCGGTGGTCGAGGGTTCGGTTCGCGCCCGCCAGGATCGTCGCAACGATCCGACCGGCGAGAAGGTGTTGCCGATTTCCATCCACGGTGACGCGGCATTCGCCGGTCAGGGCGTGGTCATGGAAACCTTCCAGATGTCGCAGACCCGCGGTTTCAAGACCGGCGGCACCGTGCACATCGTGATCAACAACCAGGTCGGTTTCACCATCAGCAACCCGCTGGACTCGCGTTCCACCGAGTACGCCACCGACGTCGCGAAAATGATCCAGGCGCCGATCCTCCATGTGAATGGTGATGATCCGGAAGCCGTGCTGTTCGTGACCCAGCTGGCCATCGACTACCGCATGCAGTACAAGCGCGACGTGGTGATCGACCTGGTCTGCTACCGTCGTCGTGGCCACAACGAGGCCGACGAGCCAAGTGGCACCCAGCCGCTGATGTACCAACAGATCGCCAAGCAGCGCACCACCCGTGAACTGTATGCCGAGCGCCTGACCCAGGCCGGTGTGCTGAACGCCGAGCGCGTCCAGGAAAAAGTCGATGAATATCGCAACGCCCTGGACAACGGCCTGCACGTGGTGAAAAGCCTGGTCAAGGAACCGAACAAAGAGTTGTTCGTGGACTGGCGTCCTTACCTGGGCCACGCCTGGACCGCTCGTCACGACACGCGTTTCGACCTCAAGACCTTGCAGGAACTGTCCGCCAAGCTGCTGGAAATCCCGGAAGGCTTCGTGGTCCAGCGCCAGGTCGCCAAGATCTACGAAGACCGTCAGAAGATGCAAGCCGGCGGCCTGCCGATCAACTGGGGCTATGCCGAAACCATGGCGTACGCGACCCTGGCGTTCGAAGGTCACCCGATCCGCATCACCGGCCAGGACGTAGGCCGCGGTACTTTCTCGCACCGCCATGCGGCGCTGCACAACCAGAAAGACGCCAGCACCTACATTCCGCTGCAACACCTGTACAAGGGCCAGCCACGTTTCGACCTGTACGATTCGCTGCTGTCCGAGGAAGCCGTCCTGGCGTTCGAATACGGTTATTCCACCACCGAGCCGAATGCGCTGGTGATCTGGGAAGCCCAGTTCGGCGACTTCGCCAACGGTGCCCAGGTGGTTGTCGACCAGTTCATCACCAGCGGCGAGCACAAGTGGGGTCGTCTCTGCGGCCTGACCATGCTGTTGCCACACGGTTATGAAGGGCAGGGGCCGGAGCACTCCTCGGCACGTCTGGAGCGTTACCTGCAACTGTGCGCCGAGCACAACGTGCAAGTGTGCGTACCGACGACCCCGGCGCAGATCTACCACCTGCTGCGTCGCCAGGTCATCCGTCCGCTGCGCAAGCCGCTGATCGTGCTGACGCCCAAGTCGCTGTTGCGCCACAAACTGGCGATCTCCACGCTCGAGGACCTGGCCGAAGGCTCGTTCCAGACCGTTATTTCAGAAATCGACACGCTGGACGCGGCCAAGGTGACTCGCCTGATCCTGTGCAGCGGCAAGGTCTACTATGACCTTCTGGAAAAACGTCGTGCCGAAGGCCGCGAAGACATCGCCATCGTGCGTATCGAGCAGCTCTATCCGTTCCCGGAAGAAGACCTGATGGAGGCCATCGCGCCTTACACCAACCTCACCCACGTGGTGTGGTGCCAGGAAGAACCGATGAACCAGGGCGCGTGGTACAGCAGCCAGCATCACCTGCGTCGCAGCATCGGCAACCATAACAAGGCCCTGGGCCTGGAATATGCCGGCCGTGATGCTTCTGCTGCACCTGCGTGTGGTTATGCGTCGATGCACGCCGAGCAGCAGGAAAAACTGCTGCAAGATGCCTTCACTGTTTAATGCCTTCGCGCACCTGAAACCGAATTTAAGGAACCACAGATAATGGCTATCGAGATCAAAGCCCCCACTTTCCCGGAATCGGTTGCCGATGGCACCGTTGCCACCTGGCACAAAAAACCGGGCGAGGCCATCAAGCGTGACGAACTGATCGTCGACATCGAGACCGACAAGGTCGTGCTGGAAGTCCTGGCGACCGCCGACGGCGTGCTGGGCGAGATCGTCAAGAACGAAGGCGACACCGTTCTGTCCGACGAAGTGCTGGGCTCGATCGTTGAAGGTGGCGCTGCCGCCGCTGCTCCGGCCGCTGCTGCCGCGCCGGCCGCCGCCCAGGCTGCTGCTCCGGCTGCCGACGGCGAAGACGATCCAGTCGCTGCGCCGGCTGCCCGCAAGATCGCTGAAGAAAACGGCATCAACATCGCTTCCGTTGCCGGCACCGGCAAAGGCGGTCGCGTGACCAAGGAAGACGTCGTGGCTGCCGTTGCCGCGAAGAAAGCCGCTCCAGCGGCTGCTGCTCCGGCCAAGGCTGCCGCTCCGGCCGCCGCTGCGCCTGTCTTCGCCGCCGGCGACCGCACCGAGAAGCGTGTACCGATGACCCGCGTTCGCGCCACCGTGGCCAAGCGCCTGGTCGAAGCCCAGTCGAACATGGCCATGCTGACCACCTTCAACGAAGTCGACATGACCGAAGTCATGGCCCTGCGTTCGAAGTACAAGGACCTGTTCGAGAAGTCCCACAACGGCGTGCGCCTGGGCTTCATGTCGTTCTTCGTCAAGGCAGCCACCGAAGCGCTGAAACGCTTCCCTGCCGTCAACGCGTCGATCGACGGTTCCGACATCGTCTACCACGGCTATGCCGACATCGGTGTCGCGGTCTCCAGCGACCGTGGCCTGGTGGTTCCGGTGCTGCGTAACGCCGAGCTGATGAGCCTGGCCGAAATCGAAGGCGGCATCGCCACCTTCGGCAAGAAGGCCCGTGACGGCAAGCTGTCCATCGACGAGATGACCGGCGGTACATTCACCATCACCAACGGTGGTACATTCGGTTCGATGATGTCGACCCCGATCGTCAACCCACCGCAAGCGGCGATCCTGGGTATGCACAACATCATCCAGCGTCCGATGGCGGTCAATGGCCAGGTTGTGATTCGTCCGATGATGTACCTGGCGCTGTCCTACGATCACCGCCTGATCGACGGTAAAGAAGCCGTGACTTTCCTGGTAACCATCAAGAACCTGCTTGAAGATCCGGCTCGTCTGCTGCTGGACATCTGATCTCGCCGCGAGGGCCGGTCTGTCGACCGGCCTCTTGCTGAAACAATCGGTCTCGTCCCACGACGGTCGCCACAAGCGGCCGTCCGGTTTGATTCGAAAAGGAATGACTCATGACTCAGAAATTCGACGTGGTAGTGATTGGTGCGGGCCCTGGCGGCTATGTAGCGGCCATCAAGGCTGCACAACTTGGCCTTAGCACTGCCTGCATCGAGAAATACACCGACGCGGAGGGCAAACAGGCCCTCGGCGGTACTTGCCTGAACGTCGGCTGCATTCCTTCCAAGGCGCTGCTGGACAGTTCCTGGAAATACAAGGAAGCGAAAGAAAGCTTCAACGTCCACGGCATCTCCACCGGCGAAGTCAAGATGGACGTCGCCGCGATGGTTGGCCGCAAGGCTGGCATCGTCAAGAACCTGACCAGCGGTGTTGCCACCCTGTTCAAGGCCAACGGCGTAACCTCGATCCAGGGCCACGGCAAGCTGCTGCTGGGCAAGAAGGTCGAAGTGACCAAGCCAGACGGTTCGGTTGAAGTCATCGAAGCCGAGAACGTCATCCTGGCACCGGGCTCGCGCCCGATCGACATCCCGCCAGCCCCGGTCGATCAGAACGTGATCGTCGATTCCACCGGCGCCCTGGAGTTCCAGTCCGTGCCTAAGCGCCTGGGCGTCATCGGTGCCGGCGTGATCGGCCTCGAGCTGGGTTCGGTATGGTCGCGCCTGGGCGCGCAAGTGACCGTGCTGGAAGCCCTCGACACCTTCCTGATGGCTGCCGACACCGCAGTCTCCAAGGAAGCGCTGAAGACCCTGACCAAGCAAGGCCTGGACATCAAGCTGGGCGCTCGCGTGACCGGTTCGAAAGTCAACGGCGAAGAAGTCGTTGTCAACTACACCGACGCCAATGGCGAACAGACCATCACTTTCGACAAACTGATCGTTGCGGTCGGCCGTCGTCCGGTGACCACCGATCTGCTGGCTGCCGATAGCGGCGTTGAAATCGATGAGCGTGGTTTCATCCAGGTTGACGATTTCTGCGCCACTACCGTACCGGGCGTCTACGCCATCGGTGACGTGGTTCGCGGCATGATGCTGGCGCACAAGGCGTCCGAGGAAGGCATCATGGTTGTCGAGCGCATCAAGGGCCACAAGGCCCAGATGAACTACGACCTGATCCCGTCGGTTATCTACACCCACCCGGAAATCGCATGGGTCGGTAAAACCGAGCAGGCCTTGAAAGCCGAAGGCGTTGAAGTTAACGTCGGCACCTTCCCGTTCGCCGCCAGTGGCCGTGCCATGGCTGCCAACGACACCGGCGGTTTCGTGAAAGTCATCGCCGATGCCAAGACGGACCGCGTATTGGGCGTTCACGTCATTGGCCCAAGCGCTGCCGAGCTGGTACAGCAAGGCGCGATCGGTATGGAATTCGGCACCAGCGCTGAAGACCTGGGCATGATGGTCTTCTCCCATCCGACCCTGTCCGAAGCCTTGCACGAAGCGGCCCTGGCCGTGAATGGCGGCGCCATCCACGTGGCCAACCGCAAGAAGCGTTAATAAACAATAAGAAACCACGGCGGTTCGGCCCGTCGTGAGCCTTGCGAGCAAGACTCACCGCGGAATGTCCGCTGGACGCAGTCTTGCGTAGCCGAACCGGGCGACCGGAACGCTACGCAAGCAGCAGTCACAGGTGGTGCGGCACTCAATGGTGCAGCACCGAATGCGCAGTACCTAACGAAGACGGTAATAAGCATGAATCTTCACGAGTATCAGGGTAAGCAGCTGTTCGCTGAGTACGGCCTGCCAGTATCCACAGGCTACGCGGTAGACACCCCGGAAGCGGCAGCAGAAGCTTGCGACAAAATCGGCGGCAGCGAATGGGTTGTCAAAGCCCAGGTTCACGCCGGTGGTCGCGGTAAAGCGGGCGGCGTCAAGCTGGTTCGCAGCAAAGAAGACGCCAAAGCCTTCGCACAGCAGTGGCTGGGCAAGCGTCTGGTGACTTACCAGACTGACGCCAACGGTCAGCCAGTCACCAAGATCCTGGTCGAGTCGTGCACTGATATCGCTAAAGAGCTGTACCTGGGCGCTGTCGTTGACCGTTCGAGCCGTCGCATCGTGTTCATGGCCTCCACCGAAGGTGGCGTGGACATCGAGAAGATCGCGCACGACACCCCTGAGAAAATCCTCAAGGCCACCATCGATCCACTGGTTGGCGCACAGCCATTCCAGGGTCGCGAGCTGGCTTTCCAGCTGGGCCTGGAAGGCAAGCAAGTCACTCAGTTCGCCAAGATCTTCGTTGGCCTGGCCAAGCTGTTCCAGGACCACGACCTGGCGCTGCTGGAAGTGAACCCGCTGGTGATCAAGGCTGACGGCGACCTGCATTGCCTCGATGCCAAGATCAACATCGACGCCAACGCCATGTACCGTCAGCCTAAGCTGAAGACTTTCCACGATCCGTCCCAGGACGATCCGCGCGAAGCGCACGCTGCCAAGTTCGAACTGAACTACGTGGCCCTGGAAGGTAACATCGGCTGCATGGTCAACGGTGCCGGCCTGGCCATGGGTACCATGGACATCGTCAACCTGCATGGCGGCAAGCCAGCCAACTTCCTCGACGTAGGCGGTGGTGCTACCAAGGAACGCGTAACCGAAGCGTTCAAGATCATCCTGTCCGACACCAACGTCGCTGCAGTACTGGTCAACATCTTCGGCGGCATCGTTCGTTGCGACATGATTGCCGAAGGCATCATCGGCGCCGTGAAGGAAGTGGGCGTGAAAATCCCGGTTGTTGTTCGCCTCGAAGGCAACAACGCTGAGCTGGGCGCTAAAGTACTGGCAGAAAGCGGTTTGAACATCATCGCTGCTACCAGCCTGACCGACGCTGCTCAACAAGTTGTCAAAGCTGCGGAGGGCAAATAATGAGCGTCCTGATCAATAAAGACACCAAGGTTATCTGCCAGGGTATTACCGGTTCGCAAGGTAGTTTCCACACCCAGCAAGCCATCGAATACGGCACCAAGATGGTTGGCGGCGTAACGCCAGGCAAAGGCGGCACCGAGCACCTGGGCCTGCCAGTGTTCAACACCGTGAAGGACGCTGTAGCCGCGACTGGCGCCACCGCCAGCGTGATCTACGTTCCAGCTCCTTTCTGCAAGGACTCCATCCTTGAAGCAGCGTTCGGCGGCATCAAGCTGATCGTTTGCATCACCGAAGGCATCCCGACCATCGACATGCTGGAAGCCAAGGTCAAGTGCGACGAGCTGGGTATCACCCTGATCGGCCCTAACTGCCCAGGCGTGATCACTCCAGGCGAATGCAAGATCGGCATCATGCCAGGTCACATTCACTTGCCAGGCAAGGTCGGTATCGTTTCCCGTTCCGGCACCCTGACCTACGAAGCGGTCAAGCAGACCACTGACGCCGGTTTCGGTCAGTCGACTTGCGTCGGCATCGGCGGTGACCCGATCCCAGGCTCGAACTTCATCGACATCCTGAAGCTGTTCCAGGAAGACCCGAAGACCGAAGCGATCGTCATGATCGGTGAGATCGGCGGCTCGGCCGAAGAAGAAGCGGCTGCCTACATCAAGGCAAACGTGACCAAGCCGGTTGTTTCCTACATCGCTGGTGTGACTGCTCCTCCGGGCAAGCGCATGGGCCATGCTGGCGCAATCATCTCTGGCGGCAAAGGCACTGCAGACGAGAAATTCGCTGCGCTGCAAGACGCAGGCGTGAAAACCGTGCGTTCGCTGGCAGACATCGGCAAGGCCCTGGCCGAGCTGACTGGCTGGGAAATGAAGAAGTAAGCTTCGGCTGACTGATTCGTTCCAGCAACAAAGGCCACCTTCGGGTGGCCTTTGTCGTTTTCGGCCGTCGTATTTGTGGCTGTAGGGCTTCTTGTGGCGAGGGGATTTATCCCCGTTGGGCTGCGAAGCAGCCCCAAAATAATTGACCGCAATTTGTCTGGAGGGACGCGGTTGCCTGGTTGGGGCTGCTTCGCAGCCCAGCGGGGATAAATCCCCTCGCCACAGGTCATCTGCTTTCCAGAGAGGCAGTGTGGGATAAATAGATACGTAAACGCGACACAAAAATGTCGTGTATCGGATACTTCGCCCCGTAACAGTGCGTTTGTCAGGCAAATTCGTTAGGCTAGCAGCCATTTTTGCGCTCGCGGCCCACAAGGCAGCGACGCGCTAAACGGGTCGGTCTGATGCGGATCGGCAGCATTTCCCTCTACCCCTAAGGGAAATCCCTCTCTAAATTCCGATTCAGTAGTGTGGTTTCCTTAAATGAAAGTGTTGAAAGGCCAGGATATCCTGGCGCTTGGTTTCATGACATTTGCCCTGTTCGTCGGGGCTGGCAACATCATCTTCCCACCTATCGTCGGTTTGCAGTCCGGGCCTCATGTCTGGATGGCGGCGCTGGGCTTTCTGATCACGGCAGTCGGCTTGCCGGTCATCACCGTCGTTGCCCTGGCCAAGGTCGGCGGCGCGATGGATGCCTTGAGCAGCCCCATCGGCAAGATCGCCGGAGGCTTGCTGGCAGCGGTGTGCTACCTGGCCGTCGGTCCGCTGTTCGCCACGCCGCGTACCGCCACCGTTTCGTTCGAAGTCGGCCTGGCGCCGCTGACCGGCGAAAGCCCATTGGCGTTGTTCCTCTACAGCGCCGTGTATTTCCTGCTGGTGTTCTTCATCTCGCTCTACCCGGGCCGCCTGCTGGACACCGTAGGGCGCTTTCTCGCGCCGCTGAAGATCATTGCCCTGGCCGTGCTGGGCATCGCCGCGTTCGCCTTGCCGGCGGGCGACATCGGCGTGGCGACCCCTGAGTACGTCGCGGCACCGTTCTCCCAAGGGTTCATCAATGGCTACCTGACCATGGATACCCTGGGTGCGCTGGTGTTCGGCATTGTCATCGTCAACGCGATCCGTTCCCGGGGTGTCGAGTCCCCGGCCCTGATCACCCGCTATGCCATCATTGCCGGGTTGATCGCCGGGGTGGGCCTGGCGCTGGTCTACGTCAGCCTGTTCCGCCTGGGTTCCGGCAGCCATGAGGTGGCGGTGGGGGCGACCAACGGTGCGGCGGTGCTGCATGCCTACGTGCAACATACGTTCGGCAGCCTGGGCAGCGGTTTCCTCGCGGTGCTGATCTCCCTGGCATGCCTGGTGACGGCGGTTGGCCTGACCTGCGCTTGTGCCGAGTATTTCAGCCGCGTCCTGCCACTGTCCTACAAGACCCTGGTGGTGATCCTGGCGGCGTTTTCGCTGCTGGTGTCCAACTTGGGCCTGACCAAGCTGATCGCATTCTCGATCCCGGTGCTCACGGCGATCTACCCGCCGTGCATCGCGCTGGTGGCGCTGAGCTTCTGCAAGGACTTCTGGCACGAGCAAGGGCGCATCGTTGGCCCGGTGATGCTGGTGTCGTTCCTGTTTGGCCTGATCGACGCCCTCAAGGGCGCCGGGCTGGCGGACTGGATGCCGGCCCAACTGGCCCACCTGCCGCTGAGCGAGCAGGGCCTGGCCTGGCTGGTGCCGTCGGTGATGACCCTGGCGGTGGCCGTGGTTTGCGACCGGCTGCTGGGCAAGCGCAGCGAAGCGCTGGCCTGACCCGGCTCTTGCGCCAATGACGAAATGCCCCGTATCAATCGATACGGGGCATTTTTTTTGTGTGCGGTGTCTTTTTTCGTGGGCTAACGTCGAAGCAGTGTCTCGAAAGGCTTGCACACAACCTTGTGGGAGCGAGCTTGCTCGCGATAGCGCCAGATCAGCCAACATCAATGTGTCTGATGGACCGCAATCGCGAGCAAGCTCGCTCCCACAAGGTCGGCATTTCAAGATACGTCTGGCTTTAGACGTCATGTTTTTGGACACACAGGAAATCGAATGTCATTCATCCAAGCCAACCTGATCCATCTGCTTGCCGCCGCCTGGTTCATCATCTGCTGGGCCGGCTATACCCGCTATGCCACCTGGAAGGCCCGCGACACCGCGTGCCTGGCCAGTGTGATGCACTTGTACCGCGAGGACTGGATGCGCCGCATGCTGCTGCGCGAGAACCGCATCGCCGATGCCAGCGTGATCGGCAACCTGGAGCGCAACGCGTCCTTCTTCGCCTCCAGCACGTTGATCATCCTCGCCGGCATCCTGACTGTCCTGGGGGCGTCTGACCGAGCGGTGTCGTTGCTGGCGGACCTGCCGATGGTGCAGCAGGCGTCCCAGGGCATGGCGGAAGTCAAGTTGCTGTGCCTGGCGCTGGTGTTCGTGTATGCGTTCTTCACGTTCAGCTGGTGCATGCGCCAATACAACTTCGCGGCGGTTTTGGTAGGGTCGGCGCCGATGATCGGCGAGCGCCATGTGTCGGAGCAGGAGCGCAAGGCCTTCGCCCTTCGGGCTGCGCGGGTTATTTCGATGGCCGCCAACCAGTTCAACTTCGGCCTGCGCTCTTATTATTTCGGCATGACCATGTTGGCCTGGTTCGTCAGCCCCTGGTTATTCATGTTGATGAGTGCGGGCGTGGTGTTTGTGCTGTATCAGCGTGAGTTTCACTCCGATGTACTGGATGTCATGGTCTATACGCCGACTGAAGTCCCGGCCCCGGAAGTCCTCAAGGACGTGGCATAACGGTTTCGTTCGCTGAACGGCAGGCAAAGAAAAACCCGCACCAGGCGGGTTTTCTTTTGCCGCTAAAACCGGATCAGTTGGTTTTAGGCGCTGTAGCGGGGGCTTGTTCCTGCGCGGCGGCTTTGTTCGCTTCGGCCTGATCTTTGGCTGCTTCGGCGTTTTCTTTCGCGGCGTCGTTCACTTTATCCTGTGCTTTGTTCATGTCTTGCTGAGCTTGCTCAGCGTGTTGGTTGGCATCTTGAGCTTTGTCCTCGGATTTTTTATCGCAGGCAGCGAGACCCAGGGAGGCGGCCAACATCAAGGCAATAGCTAAAGTCTTACGCATGGGGTGTTTCTCCTTATGGAAATAACTACTGGCCTTTTGAGCACAGCCCCGGAGATTAAGTTCCAGCGTTGTCACAGATATATAACGTTGCCGTGCAATGGAACTTTATCGGTCACGGCTGATATCAGCTTTCGTCACTTATCCGAGCATTAATCACATGGCCGAAGACCCCGTTTTTGAGCGTGCGACACGTTTTTTGTCGGCGCTGCGGCATTGCCAGGTATTGGGTTTGAAACTCCACAGTGCCAGCCCTGAAGGTTTGACGGTGATCCTGCCGTTCAGCCCCCGAATCGTCGGAAATCCCCTGACCGGCATCATCCACGGTGGCGCATTGACGTCTCTGATGGACACCGCGTGCGGCATGTCGACCCTGTGCGTGCTCCCGCAATTCGAGGTCTGCCCGACCCTGGACCTGCGCATCGACTATATGCACGCCGCCGAACCCCACAAGGACGTCTACGGTTTTGCCCAATGCTATCGGGTGACGCCGGATGTGATCTTCACCCGTGGAATCGCCTACCAGGACGATCCCGAGCAACCCATCGCCCATGTGGTGGGCACGTTCATGCGCCTGGGCCAGCATGCCAGGGGCATCCCCCCGCGCAGCCCGTCCGTCGCGGTGGGCACGCCATGAGCGAGATCACCCGCGAACACCTGCGCCAGGCCTGCGAGCAGGGCGACTACGCGCTGCTGCTGGCCTCGATCCCTTACGCACAGCTGATTGGCGTCGAATGCTCGCGCGAGGGCGACGGGTTGCTGTTTCGCCTGCCAGCCAACCAGGACAACATTGGTAACCCTTTACTCCCGGCGATCCATGGTGGGGTCATCGCCGGCTTCATGGAGCTGGCGGCGGCCGTTCATCTGCTGATCGCCACCGGCGTGCCGAGCGTGCCGAAGATCATCGATTTTTCCCTGGATTACCTGCGCGCCGGCCAGTTTCGCGACACGTACGCCCGGTGCCAGGTCTGGCGCCAGGGGCGCCGGGTTGCCAACGTCGCGATCACGGCCTGGCAGGACGTCGAGGCCGAACCGATCGCCACCGCTCGGGCGCATTTCAAGATCCAGGAGCCCGGGAAAGCCGATCGCCCTTGAAATCATCCGGGTTGCCCCCACCTTGTGGACATCCCGCCGCCAATCTCAGCGAGGCGGACACCACCATCCACTTGGAGTTTGATGACCATGAGCGTGGAAACTCAAAAGGAAACCCTGGGCTTCCAGACCGAGGTGAAGCAACTGCTGCACCTGATGATTCACTCGCTGTATTCGAATAAGGAAATTTTCCTTCGCGAGCTGATCTCGAACGCCTCTGACGCCGTCGACAAGTTACGTTTCGAAGCCCTGTCCAAGCCTGAGCTGCTTGAAGGTGGCGCCGAACTGAAAATCCGTGTGAGCTTCGACAAGGACGCCAAGACCGTCACCCTCGAAGACAACGGCATCGGCATGAGCCGCGAAGAGGTGATCACGCACCTGGGCACCATCGCCAAGTCCGGCACCGCCGACTTCATGAAGAACCTGTCGGGCGACCAGAAGAAGGATTCCCACCTGATCGGCCAGTTCGGCGTCGGTTTCTACTCGGCGTTCATCGTTGCCGATCGTGTGGAAGTGTTCAGCCGCCGTGCCGGCCTCGCCGCGAGCGAAGGCGTGCACTGGTCGTCCAAGGGCGAGGGCGAGTTCGAAGTCGCCACCGTCGACAAGGCTGATCGCGGCACCCGCATCGTGCTGCACCTCAAGTCCGGCGAAGACGAATTCGCCGATGGCTGGCGCCTGCGCAACATCATCAAGAAGTACTCCGACCATATCGCGCTGCCCATCGAGCTGCCGAAGGAAGTCACCGCCGCCGAGGGCGAAGAGAAGCCTGAAGTGGAGTGGGAAACCGTCAACCGCGCCAGTGCCCTGTGGACCCGTCCACGCACCGAGGTGAAGGATGAGGAATACCAGGAGTTCTACAAGCACATCGCCCACGACTACGAAAACCCGCTGAGCTGGAGCCATAACAAGGTCGAAGGCAAGTTGGAATACAACTCGCTGCTGTACGTGCCGGCCCGCGCGCCGTTCGACCTGTACCAGCGCGAAGCGCCACGCGGCCTGAAGCTGTACGTGCAGCGTGTGTTCGTGATGGACCAGGCCGAATCGTTCCTGCCGCTGTACCTGCGCTTCATCAAGGGCGTGGTGGATTCCAACGACCTGTCGCTGAACGTCTCGCGGGAAATCCTGCAGAAAGATCCGATCATCGACTCGATGAAGTCGGCGCTGACCAAGCGTGTCCTGGACATGCTGGAGAAGCTGGCGAAGAACGAGCCGGAGCAGTACAAGAGCTTCTGGAAGAACTTCGGCCAGGTGATGAAGGAAGGCCCGGCCGAGGACTTCGCCAACAAGGAAAAAATCGCCGGCCTGCTGCGCTTTGCCTCGACCCAGGGTGACGACGGCGAGCAGATCGTGGGCCTGGCCGATTACCTGGCTCGCGCCAAGGAAGGGCAGGACAAGATCTACTACCTGACCGGCGAGACTTATGCACAGGTCAAGAACAGCCCGCACCTGGAAGTCTTCCGCAAGAAAGGCATCGAAGTGCTGCTGCTGACCGACCGCATCGACGAATGGCTGATGAGCTACCTCAGCGAGTTCGACGGCAAGAGCTTCGTGGACGTGGCGCGGGGCGACCTGGACCTCGGCAACCTGGATTCGGAAGAAGACAAGAAAGCCGCCGAGGAAGTCGCCAAGAGCAAGGAGGGCCTAGTCGAGCGGATCAAGACCGCCCTGGGCGATGCCGTCAGCGAAGTGCGAGTCTCGCACCGCCTGACCGACTCCCCGGCGATCCTGGCCATCGGCGAGCAGGACCTCGGCCTGCAGATGCGCCAGATCCTCGAAGCCAGCGGCCAGAAAGTCCCGGACTCCAAGCCGATCTTCGAATTCAACCCGGCCCACCCGCTTGTGGAGAAGCTCGACAACGAACAGAGCGAAGAGCGCTTCGGCGACCTTTCCCACATCCTGTTCGACCAGGCCGCCCTGGCGGCGGGCGACAGTCTGAAGGACCCGGCGGCCTATGTGCGCCGCCTGAACAAGCTGTTGGTTGAGTTGTCAGCTTAAGCAGTGCAGGAAAAACCCGCTTCGGCGGGTTTTTTCATTTCTGGTGTTCCATTTAGAAAGGAGTGGATCATGAGTCAGGTAACGGTTCGTCCGCTGGTCTATCAGATCGAAGGCCAAACCTATGAAGGTCGCCTGGCCTTCGACGTCAGCCAACAGGGTTCGCGTCCGGGGTTGTTGATGGCGCCCAATTGGATGGGCGTGGGGGCAGGGGCCGAAGAGATCGCCCGGTCGGTGGCGGCCAATGGCTACGTGGTATTGATTGCCGACCTGTATGGGCAGACGGTGCGCCCGGGCAATGCCGACGAGGCCGGGGCGGCGATGATGCCCCTCAAGAATGATCGCGCCCTGCTGCGCAAGCGCATGCAAGCGGCGTTCGAGCAACTGCAAAGCCAGGGCGAGGCGCAGGTCGACACGTCCAGGCTGGCTGCGTTCGGCTTCTGCTTCGGTGGCTGCTGCGCCCTGGAACTGGCCCGCAGCGGTGCACCGCTCAAGGCCGCCGTCTCGTTCCATGGCTCATTGGATACGCCTAACCCGGCGGATGCGCACAATATCAAGGGCGCGGTCCTGGTGATGCACGGCGCGGCCGATCCGTTGGTGCCGAAAGAGCAACTGCCGGCCTTCGAAGACGAAATGACCGCTGCCGGTGTGGATTGGCAACTGCTGAGCTACGGCGGCGCGGTGCATTCGTTCACCGACCCTCACGCCAACGTCCCGGGTAAGATGATGTACAACGCCAAGGTTGCCGCTCGCGCGTTCAGGTCGATGCATAACCTGCTGGACGAAGTGTTCAAGGGCTGATGTTGTGCCCGGCTTGGCACGTTTTTAGTGTCAAGGCTGGCCCCTTCGCGAGCAAGCCCGCTCCCACATTGGATCTGTGCTTACCCACACGGTATGGGTAGCTCGATCATTGTGGGAGCGGGCTTGCTCGCGAAGGGGGCCTGACATCCAACATGGGATTCAGGGCAACTCGATCCGCTCGTTTTCCCCTGGCACTGTCGGCCAGTCCCCGGCCGCCCAGCGCCGGCGGGCTTCATCGATGCGGGCCGGGTCGCTGGAGACGAAATTCCAGTTCATCCGTCGCGGCCCGTCCAGCGGCGTGCCGCCGAACAGCACGGCATGACAGTCGCTGTCGGCGAACAGGGTCATTGTTTGCCCGGCCGGCAGGATCACCAGCGCATGGGGCTCCAGCGGCTCGCCGTCCAGCAGCGCCTCGCCGCTCAACACATACAGTGCCCGCTCCTCATGTTCGGTGGGGATCAGCAGGGTCGTCGCGGTTTGCAGGTTCAGTTCGGCATACAGCGTCGGTGACAGCACCGGCACTGGCGACTCCAGGCAGAAACCCGAGCCGGCGATCATGCGGATGCGCACACCCAGGTTGTCGCTGACCGGCAGGCTGTGCGCCGGATGATGGCTGTAGTGCCCGGGGCCCTGTTCGTGGGCCTTGGGCGAAGCCAGCCAGACTTGCAGGCCGTGGAGGCTGAAACCACTGGCCAGCAACGGGGCGGGAGTGCGTTCGACATGGGCGATGGCGCTGCCGGCGGTCATCCAGCTGACATCCCCGGCGTTCACCACCTGGTCGGAGCCAAGGCTGTCCTTGTGCTGTAACTGGCCCTCGAACAGGTAGGTGAGGGTGGACAGGCCGATGTGGGGATGTTGGCGAATGTTCATGCCTGTACCGGCCGGGTAGTGGGTCTGCAGCATGTGGTCGAAAAACACGAAGGGCCCGACGCTGCGGCATTGGGCGGACGGCAGCGGACGCAGGATCGGCTGGCCTTCGACATCTTCGGCGCGGGGGCGAACGATCAAGGGGGCGGTCATGGGGCTTCCAGGTTGAGCAATGGAGGCTCGCAGCATAACCCGCCATCGCCTTCCACGGCACAGGCGGCTGAACCCGAGCGGGACGAGAGGGGTCTATGCTGTTCATGGCCTTTGGAGTCTGCCTGTGTCCTTGTCCCGCCTGATGGTTGCCGGGTTGCTGGCGGTGTCCAGCAACGCCGTCTTGGCCCGCGAATACGCCTACAGCGATGCGCACCTGCACTATGTCGATTTTTTCCAGGAAACCGCCGGGATGCCCAAGCTGCTCCAGGCGATGGCCGACAATCGCATCGAACATGTGATGATCTCCGGCATTCCGGTGGCCAAGAAATGGCACGAAGACGAGCCCAAGCGCCCGCGCTACTACGCCGGTGACGATGCGGACGCCTACTGGTACAGCGCCACCGATGTGATCGTGGCCGCGGCGGTGAGCAAGCTGACCGCCGAGCAACGCCCGCATTTCCATCCGTTCCTGTCGGGCTTCAACCCCAACGACAAGAATTCCGACGCCCACATCCAACGCATGCTCGACCTGTACCCGGGGCTGTGGCAGGGCATCGGCGAAGTGTTCACCCGCCATGACGACCTCACGGCATTGACCTCGGGCGACACGCCGCGCGCCAACAACGAGGCCATGACACGGATCTATCATCTGGCGGCCGAGAACGACCTGCCGGTGATGCTGCATTCGAACATCACCTCCAAGCGTGAGAAAAATCCGCTTTACCTGGCCGAAATCGAAGAGCCGCTGCGCAATCACCCGCACACGCGCTTCATCTGGGCCCACGCCGGCACCAGCAAGGAAATCCATCGACACCAGAAGCAGTTGGATTTTCTCCTGCCGACCCTGACCCGGCTGCTGGAATCCTACCCGAACCTGTACATCGACTTGTCCTGGAGCCTGCTCACGCCGTATCTGCTGGACGAGACAGGCAAGCCCCGTCAGGCCTGGGTGGAGCTGGTAGAGCGTTTTCCAGAGCGGTTCATGGTGGGGTCGGACGTGGTGGGCCGTTTCAACAAGGTGGGCAAGGAGCTGCGCAGTTTCGACCCGTTCCTGGATGCCTTGCCGGAAGACGTGGCCAGGAAGGTGGCGCGGGATAATTTCCTGGCGGTGTTGCCGCGCTCCGTCCCCAAATGAGCAAGCGTTGTAGCAATGGAGAATGACTTTTTGTCATCAGCCTGTCACCACGGCGTCATACCCTCGCGCTCATCTCAATCAAGGAGCGCACTATGCACCTCACCCGTTCAAGCGCACTGGTCGCGCTGTTGTTGACCTGCGGCCTGGCGCAGGCCGAAGTCCGTGTCGAAGGCCCGGTGGAATACGGCGTGTTCGAAGGGCCCAAGGCCGAACTGCAATCGGGGGAGCGGGTCCTGCGTCGCAGCAACGAGCAGATCCGCCAGACCGAGAGCGTACCGGCCAAGCTGGGCACCAAGTTCGGCATGCGTTACCAGTTGGCGGGCAAGGTCGCGGATGACCAGCCATTGACGCTCCTGTACTTCACTCCGGGGATCCGCACCCCCGATGGCGTGCGTCACGACAAATTCGAAGTCGTGCAGAAGCTGGTGCCTGGTGCGCCACAGGATGTTATGGCCTATGAGTTCACCGAAAGCCATGAGGTGGTGCCGGGGGAGTGGCGGTTCATGGTGTTCCAAGGGGATCGGTTGTTGACCCAGCAGCGGTTCGTGGTGCGCTGATACCCATTCATCTATTGGAGTGTGGGAGCGGGCTTGCTCGCGAAGGCGGAGTGTCAGCCAGCCTGTCTGTAGCTGATGCACCGCTTTCGCGAGCAAGCCCGCTCCCACAGGGAATCGCTGTGAATGCACCCTTCCCACAGCGGGACTGCGCTGCGTTCAGCCGGCATAAAAAAACGCCCCGAACCAGTCGGGGCGTTTTCCTGTGTGATGTAGCGGTGGGGCTTACTTGCCCTGCCAGCGCTTGAGGACCAGGGTGGCGTTGGTGCCGCCGAAGCCGAAGCTGTTGCTCATCACGGTGTCGATGGTGGCGTCTTCGCGCGTCTTGGTCAGGATTGGCATGTCGGCCACTTCCGGATCCAGTTCGTCGATGTTGGCCGAGCCGGCCATGAATTTGCCTTCCATCATCAGCAGGCAGTAGATCGCTTCGTGAACGCCAGCGGCGCCCAGGGAGTGACCCGACAGGCTCTTGGTGGAGCTGATGGCCGGGGCCTTGTCGCCGAACACTTCGCGCACACCTTTCATTTCCGCGACGTCGCCGACCGGGGTCGAGGTGCCGTGGGTGTTCAGGTAGTCGATTGGCGTGTCTACGGTGGACATGGCCATCTGCATGCAGCGGATGGCGCCTTCACCGCTTGGCGCGACCATGTCGTAGCCGTCGGACGTGGCGCCGTAGCCCACGATTTCGGCGTAGATCTTCGCGCCACGGGCCAGGGCGTGTTCCAGCTCCTCGACCACCACCATGCCGCCACCGCCGGCGATGACGAAACCGTCACGCTTGGCGTCGTAGGCGCGGGAGGCTTTGTCCGGCGTGTCGTTGTACTGGCTGGACAGGGCGCCCATGGCGTCGAACAGGAACGACTGGCTCCAATGTTCTTCTTCACCGCCGCCGGCGAACACGATGTCCTGCTTGCCCATCTGGATCTGCTCCATGGCGGTGCCGATGCAGTGGGCACTGGTGGCGCAGGCCGAGGAGATCGAGTAGTTCAGGCCCTTGATCTTGAACGGGGTGGCCAGGCACGCCGAAACGGTGCTGCCCATGGTGCGGGTGACGCGGTACGGGCCCACGCGCTTGACGCCTTTTTCGCGCAGGATGTCCAGCGCTTCCATCTGGTTCAGGGTCGATGCACCGCCGGAGCCGGCGATCAGGCCGGTACGCACGTTGGACACCTGCTCGTCGGTCAGTCCGGAGTCAGCGATGGCGTCCTTCATGGCCAGGTAGGCGTAGGCCGCCGCGTGGCCGACGAAACGGTAGATCTTGCGATCGATCAGTTCTTCGAGATTGAGGTCAATGGAGCCGGAAACCTGGCTACGCAGACCCATTTCGGCGTATTCCGGGTTGAACCGGATGCCAGGGCGACTTGCACGCAGGTTAGCGGTGACGGTCTCTTTGTCATTGCCCAGGCACGAAACGATGCCCAGACCAGTGATAACGACGCGGCGCATGCGGATAACCCTTAGAAGTTGTCAGTGGAGGTGAAAACGCCAACCCGGAGGCCTTCGGCGGTGTAGATCTCGCGCCCGTCCACGGCCACCGAACCATCGGCAATGGCCATGTTCAGCTTGCCCTTGAGGACGCGTTTGATATGAATGTTATAGGTGATTTTCTTCGCGGTCGGCAGGACCTGACCAAAGAACTTCACTTCGCCCGAACCCAGGGCGCGACCACGGCCCGGCAGACCCTGCCAGCCGAGGAAGAAACCGACCAGTTGCCACATGGCATCGAGGCCCAGGCAGCCCGGCATCACCGGATCGCCTTCGAAATGGCAGGCGAAGAACCACAGGTCCGGAGTGATATCCAGCTCGGCGACCAATTCACCTTTGCCGTACTTGCCACCCTCTTCGCTGATATGGGTGATGCGATCCACCATCAGCATGTTCGGGGCGGGCAGTTGCGCGTTACCTGGGCCGAACAGCTCACCGCGACTGCAGCGCAGCAGATCTTCCCGGGTAAAGGCGTTTTGTTTGGTCATGCGAGCTCCTCAATAGTCCCCTGCGGCAGGGTGGGGCAAATCTTCCCGGTCGATCGAAGCGGTCATGCCTCGAATCGACAGCCTACTCATAGACTATTGCGTTGTAGTGAAAGTCACAGCACACGGGAAATGAATGTACACCTGTGCACTGAAATTTTTATTCAAGCCCCAATCGAGGCATGTTCGGGTGCCTAAGACTGCCGCACTTTCGCCTTTCACGCCAGTCGCAGATGGTCCTAGCCCACCCAGCGCTGCAGAATCTGCTGCAGGTCAATCCGTTTGAACGGCTTGGCCAGGTAGTCGTTCATGCCGGCGGCCAGGCAGGCTTCGCGGTCGCCCTGCAAGGCGTTGGCGGTCAGGGCGATGATCGGTACTGCGTCGCGCCCCGGCAACCGGCGGATCTGGCGCGTGGCCTCGTAGCCATCGATGATCGGCAGCCGGCAATCCATGAGGATCGCCTCGAATGCCTGGCTTTCGGCACTGCGCACGGCCTGGGCGCCGTCGGTGGCGACACTGACGGTGAAGCCCAGGCTGCGCAGCATGGCCTGGGTGACGGTCTGGTTCACCGGGTTGTCCTCCACCAGCAGGATGTTGCGGCCCGCGCCGTCGCCTTTGTCGGCCGGCTGCTGCGCCGCCAGCACCGGCGGCGTCTGCCGCGACAGCGCCAGCGGGATCTCCAGGGTGAACACCGAGCCGTGGCCTTCCTCGCTCTGGGCGCGCAGCGTCCCGCCCATGCGTTCGGCCAGGGTGCGGGCGATCGGCAGACCGAGGCCGGTGCCGCCGTAGCGCCGGGAAATCGAGCTGTCGGCCTGCTGGAAGGCGTCGAACATGCGCTCCAGGGTCTCGGCGGCAATCCCGATGCCGCTGTCGCGCACGGTGCAGGTGAACCACAGCAGCTCGTGGTCGAGGGCCTGCCACTGGCATTGCACGGTCACTTGGCCTTGCTCGGTGAACTTCAGGGCATTGCCGATCAGGTTCACCAGGATCTGGCGTATGCGCGTCGGATCGCCCTGGACCTGCAAGGCCTGCATGTCCTCGGGAATCAGCAACTCCAGGCCCAGCTGGCGTTGTGCGGCGCTGTGCTGGAACGACTGGGCGCAACTGCCCACCAGTTCCGCCAGGTTGAACGCAATGTGTTCCAGTTCCAGGGCCGAGCGTTCGATGCGCGAGAAGTCGAGGATGTCGTTGATCACCTTGAGCAGGTGCTCGGTGGACTCCGACGCCAGGGTCGTGTACTCGTGCTGCTCGTCGCTCAGGCGGGTGGTTTCCAACAGTTGCAGCATGCCCAGCACGCCGTTCATGGGCGTGCGCAATTCATGGCTCATCATCGCCAGGAACTCGGACTTGGCGCTGTTGGCTTTTTCCGCTTCCTCACGGGTCTGGATCAGTTGCGCGATGGTCTGGTGCTGTTCCCGGCTGGCTTGCTCCAGGCCGTCGGCCAGGTTGTTGATGTGCCGTGACAAGGCCCCCAGTTCCGCGTCGTCGACGACGGGCAGCGGGGTGCTGTAGTCCCCTTGCTGGATGGCTTTGACCGCGTTGCCGATGTCACGGATCGGCTGCGACAGGTCGGTCGCCAGGCGGCGTGCCACCAGGAAGGTGAACAGCAGGGCGAACAGCGCCAGGATCGCCGCCTTGAACAGGATCTCCTGTTGCCGCTGGCTGAAGGCGTCGCTGGACATGCCGACGATCACTCGGCCCAGGTAATCCTCCACCGGCGCCTCGACGGATGTGCTGTTGCCCTGCAGGAAGTCATTGTTCAGTGTGATGCGTTGCAGGCGCACCGGGGACTGGAAGACCTCGATCTGCTGGGAGTGGCTGCGGGCCTGCTCGGGTTGTTCGACGTACACCAGCACCTTGCCGGTGCTGTCCTGCACTTCGAGAAAGCGCACGTGGGGCGTCGCCAGGGTCGCCGTGAGCAAGCTTTCGAGGACATCGTTGTTACCGGAAATGACGCCATACTCCGTGGCCGGCGCCAGTTGGTTGGCGATCAGTTGCCCGGTGTGATTGAGTTCCTGGCGCAAGTCCTGGATCCGCACGAAGGTGAAGAAGCTGATCAACAGGACGGTCAGCAGCAACGCCGGGCCGAGGGCGATGAGCTGGGTGCGGGTGTTGATGTCCCAACGGCGACGCAAGGTCATGGGCGGTGTTCTCCTTCGGCCAACGTTGCAGCGACGGATTCGGCATCAATCGGTTCGATCCCCAGCGAGCGGGTGACCTGGCGGTTGCCCAGGACTTTGAAACGGGCCGGGTACAACGTGCGCGGCCAGGTCGTGGCGGGGCGATCGAGCAGTTCGTCGAGGATCGCCAGCCAGTCGTCCTGGTCGCTGTAGGTGCTCGCCAGGCTGCCGGCCTTGACGAAGGCGGCGCTGGGGCCGATCAACGGTCGTTGCCGGGCGTAGCTGCTGAGCAACAGGTTTTTCACGGTCTTGGGGTTGTACAGGTCGGGGTCGTCGAGGCCCAGCAGCACGTCGCTCTGGCCCAGCAGGTTTTGCAGGGGGCGGCTGTCAGCGGTGTCGTCCCAGCGTTCGGTGACGATCTCCAGGCCCAGCGGCGCGGCGGCCTGGCGGATGTCGTTGAGCAAAAACTCGCTGTGCCCGTCGTACAGCACGCCGACCCGACGCAACTGCGGCAGGATCGCGCGGATCAGGCGCAACTGCCGCGCCACCGGCGGGTCGCTCCATAGCAGGCTCAGGTGATTGGGCGTTGCCTCGCCCAGGCGGTCGCGGGCTTGCAGCCGGCTGATGCGCAGAACCAGTGTGGCCGGCCCGCGGGTGTCTTGCAGGCGCCAGTCCAGGCTGGGCAGGTCGAGCAGGACCAGGCGGACATTGGCGGGCAGCTTATCGGGCGTCGGCAGGCTGGCCAGCGGCGTGAATCGCACACTGTCTTCCGGACGCAGGGCTTTCAGGGCCTGGGTAAAGGACTGCACGCCGGGGCTGTCCTCGGCGCCGGTGAGCACGATCTCGGCGGCCCGGGCCTGGATCGCCGTCAGCCCGACCATGAGCAACAGCCCCAGCGCCAGCCTTCGGCAGCCACGCAATGGCGTCCTTCGTGCAGGGGCCCGGCACATTTAGAAGGACAACTCTGCGCTGAAATACAGCACATGGCGGGAATCGTAGCGGTTGTCGACGAACGTGGTCGGTTCGTCGTCCAGGCGCTGTTGCAGGGTGCCCGCCAATTCCAGGCTGGCCTTGCCCAGGGGAATGCGCCGGGCGACCCGCGTGTCGACCCGTTCGAAGCGGTAGCCGTCCAGGGCGTTGGCGGCGTAATAGAACACCGCGCTGTTCCAGCCCTGGCCCCAGTCCCGCAGCCAGCCGGCCGAACCGCTGTTGCGGGCGGTCAGTTGCTCATCGAGGGGGTTGCTCGCCTGGGCGTCGACGTAGGCGTAGGTCAGACGCAAGCGGTCGGCGCCGGTCATGCGCCAGTCGAACTGGGTTTCAGCCCCGGAGAACTGTGACTGGTTGCTGTTGCTGGCGATGTATTGGTTGTTGCGCAGCGGTTCGCTGATCATGCCGGTGATTTCGTCGTGGAACAGCTTGACGTCGACAGTCAGGCCCAGGTCCATGAAATAGCCGTTGTAGCCCAGCTCCCGGGAACGCATGTGTTCCTGTTCCAGGTTGCCCGGGCCACGGGTCACGACGAAATAGCGGGCGCTGCGCTGGCCGAAGGCGGACGGCTGCAGATTGGTGACCTGGTAGCTCCAGTTGACGTTGTTCTCGAACATGTCCGGCGAGCGCACGGCTTCGGAGTAGACCGCGCGCAGGCCATGGCGCGGGGTGATCAGGTAGTTGACGGCCACCCGGGGCGTCAGCGAGCTGCCGGTCAGGCGCGCGTCCTCGAACATGGCGCCGCCCTGCAGCAGCCAGTGTTCGCTGGCCCGCCATTCGAGTTGGCCGAACAGGCGCCAGGTGGTGTCGTCCAGCGTGCCGTTGAAGTACGTCTCGGAGTCGGCCCGGTCGTAGCGGTAATTCGCCCCGGTCACCAGTCGCAGGCTGTCGGACAGGCTCAGGGTGTCCTGGATTTCCAGGTCGTAGCGCGATTCACGGGTGCTCTGGTCGATGTCCCCGCACAGGGTTTGCGAGGCGCCGTTGCGCCACTGGTCGATCACCTGGTTGGCCAGTGCCTGTTCCTGCGGCGTGCCGCCGGGTGGCGCGCCGGTGCGGGTGAAGGACGGCATGTTGCGCGCCAGCTTCTCGGCGTAGTTGGGGTTGAGCTGCCACAGGTCGGTCAGTTGCGGGCTGAAGGAGACTTCGGCGTCACAGGCCCGCCAGGTCTGCTGGCGATCCCAGTGCTGGATCGAGCCTTGTACATAAAGGCTGTGGTCGGGGTCCAAGTCGAGGTTCCAGCGCAGCGAACCGGCGTAGTCCTTGGCGATGACGTCGGAGTTATCCCCAGCGGCGGTGATCCCGGCAAACACCGGGTGGTAGGTGTAGGGCCGCTGGTTGGTGCCGTCCTTGGCGTTCAATTGCCAGTCGATGCTCTGTCGTTCGTCCAGGGTCTGGCTGACCGACAGGTTGAAGCGCTCCAGGCGACGGCTGTCGCGGTAGTCGGCCCCGTTGCGGTCACTGTCGAAACCGTCGTCTTCCTGGCCGGACAACGACAGGCGCAGGTCGCCGCCTTCCCAACCGCTGCCCTGGCTGGCGTACCAGTCGCTGATGCCGCGCTGGCCGCGCGTGATCTTCAGGCGGGTGCCGTGGCTGTCGGCCGGGGCGCGGGTGATGATGTTGACCACGGCCATCAGCGCGTTGGCGCCGTAGCTGACGGTGTTGGGCCCCCGGAAGACTTCGATCCGCTCGATGTCTTCCATGGCCACCGGAATGTCGCTCCAGTCCACGGTGGCCAGGCCGGCGCGGTACACCGAGCGGCCGTCGATCAGCACCTGCATGCGCCGGGCTTCGCTGGCGTTGGTGCCGTGGTAGTTCACGGCGGCCTGGTTGCCGCTGATGTTGCCGACCATCATGCCCGGCACCAGCCGCAGCAGCTCGCTGATATCGCGGGCGCCGCTGGCCTTGATCAATTCGCTGTCGAGCACGGTCATGCTGCCGGGCACGGCCGCCGGCGATTGCTTGAGCCGGGTGGCCGTCAGCACCTGGGGCAGGGGCTGGCTGTCCACGAACAGGTCGTCGCCCAGCACTGGCGGGCTGATGATCAGCGCCAATAGCAGGGTCGAACCGGAGCGGGAAGGGCCAACGGGCACGGTGCAGCCTTTGATAATAGGAGAATGGCGCGCATGGTAACTGAGCTGAACGACTTTTCCATTCACGTTGACAGCATTTTCCTAGGAATTGATGGTCAGCTTCCTACAGTCGTCGGTAATTGTTGCCGGGGCTGGTCGCGCTGCGGCCGCTCCGTATAATGCCCCGCATTGCCACTTGGTATGGATGAACGGATTGCATATGACTGATCAGCGCCCGATTGCGGTCCTGGGAGGCGGGAGCTTCGGAACCGCCGTGGCCAACCTGCTGGCCGAGAATGGCCACCCGGTGCGCCAATGGATGCGTGACCCGGAGCAGGCCGAGGCCATCCGGGTCAACCGCGAGAACCCGCGTTACCTCAAGGGCATCAAGATCCGCCCGGAAGTGGAACCGGTCACCGACTTGCAGGCGACCCTCGACGACAGCGAGCTGTTTTTCGTCGCCTTGCCGTCCAGCGCCTTGCGCGCGGTCCTGGCGCCCCACGCTGAACGCCTGAGCGGCAAGTCGTTGGTGAGCCTGACCAAGGGCATCGAGGCGCAGACGTTCAAGCTGATGAGCGAGATTCTCGAAGACATCGCCCCCAAGGCCCGCATCGGGGTGATTTCCGGGCCGAACCTGGCGCGCGAGATCGCCGAACACGCGCTCACCGCGACGGTGGTGGCCAGTGAAGACGAAGCGCTGTGCCAGCAGGTCCAGGCTGCGCTCCATGGCCGCACCTTTCGCGTCTATGCCAGTGCCGATCGCTTTGGCGTGGAGCTGGGCGGGGCGCTGAAGAACGTCTATGCGATCATCGCCGGCATGGCGGTGGCGCTGGGCATGGGCGAGAACACCAAGAGCATGCTGATCACCCGGGCGCTGGCGGAAATGACCCGCTTTGCCGTCAGCCAGGGCGCCAACCCGATGACGTTTTTGGGCTTGGCCGGGGTCGGCGATCTGATCGTCACCTGTTCGTCACCCAAGAGCCGCAACTATCAGGTCGGGTTTGCCCTTGGCCAGGGCCTGAGCCTTGAAGAAGCCGTCTCGCGCCTGGGCGAAGTGGCCGAGGGGGTCAACACCCTCAAGGTGCTCAAGGCCAAGGCCCAGGAGGCCGGGGTGTACATGCCGCTGGTGGCCGGGTTGCATGCAATTCTGTTCGAGGGGCGTACGCTGGAACAGGTGATCGAATTGCTGATGCGCGGCGAGCCGAAGACCGACGTCGATTTCATTTCCACCAGCGGTTTCAACTGAGTCTTTTGACCGCAAGCAGGAGCGAGCCATGAACGATCCGAAAGGACAACCCCAATACGAATCCATCCTGCTGCGTGTGCTGTGGATGGTGATCTACCTGCTGGTCTGGCAGGTGGCGCAGTTCATCCTGGGCGCCGTGGTGCTGGTGCAGTTGATCTATCGGCTGATCTACGGCGCGCCCAGCGCCAGCCTGATGAATTTCGGTGACAGCCTGAGCCAGTTCCTGGCGCAGATCGGCCGTTTTGGCACTTTCCACAGCGACCAGAAGCCATGGCCGTTCGCCGATTGGCCCACTCCGCGCACGCCCGAAGGTGAAGCGCCGCACGTCGTGGCGCCGGCCGCGCATCCGGTCCGGGACGAAGAGCCCAAGCTATGAAACTCTGGGTATTGCGTCATGGCGAGGCCGAGCCCTACGGCAACTGTCCCGATCCCGAGCGGGCCCTGACCGAACACGGGCGCGAGCAAGTGCTGCACAGTGCCGCGCACCTGATCGGCCAGCCGTTGGCGGCCATTTACGTCAGCCCGTACCGGCGTGCCCAGCAGACCGCGCAACTGGTGCGCCAAGCGCTGGGGTTCGAGCCGCAGCTGATCACGGTCAACTGGCTCACGCCGGAGACACGGCCGCAAAAGGTTTTGGAACACCTGGCGGACCAGGCCCCGGTGCTGCTGGTCAGCCACAACCCGCTGGTGGGCAGCCTGCTGGGCCTGCTGCAACACGGCCACCTGCAACAACCCGAACAGGTGCAGACCGCCGGCCTGGCCGAACTGGAAGGCGACCTGCCGCTGGCCGGGGCGATGACGCTCAAGGCCCTGCGGCACCCCTAGGCTGTGTTTGAAAAGTCTTGAGACGAAGGTCAGGCAAGGCGAAAACCGGCGAGGAACGGCCGGGGTCGCGCTCGACTTTACTGGAGTAAATGAGCATTCCGAGCCGGTTTTCAACGCAGCATGAACGAGTATCAAGGCTTTTCAGACAGAGCCTAGGCTGTGTACGAAATGCAAGCGGCCACAATAACAACGATAAAGGAATGAACACGATGAGTCTGTGGCGCAACACCCCCAACCTCGAACAACTCAACGCCGCCGGTAAAAACACCATCAGCGAAGTGCTCGACATTCGTTTCGAGTCGTTCGACGACGAGTCCCTGACCGCGAGCATGGTGGTCGATCACCGCACCCACCAACCCTTCGGCCTGCTGCATGGCGGCGCGTCGGTGGTGTTGGCCGAGACGGTCGGGTCCATGGCCGCTTACCTGTGCGTGGACACCAGCAAGTTCTACTGCGTGGGCCTGGAGATCAACGCCAACCACCTGCGTGGCGTGCGCAGCGGACGGGTCACCGCCACGGCACGGATGGTCCACCTGGGCCGCACCACGCAGGTCTGGGACATCCGCTTGACCAACGACGACGGCAAGCTCAACTGCGTATCGCGCCTGACCATGGCGGTGGTGCCGCTCGGCGAGCAACCGCCGGCGCGGTGAAGCGCTGGGAGCTGCAAGCTATCAACTTGAGGCTTGCAGCTTCTGTCTATAGCCCAAGCTCGACTGTCATCATTCCTGGCAGTTACGGTCATTGCCGCGTCGGGGGCTTGTGCGCAGAATCGGTGCCAGTTCCCCCAATGGATCGGCTGTCATGTCGCAACAGGTATTTTTCGCCCACGCCAACGGTTTCCCCTCGGCCACCTACGGCAAGCTGTTCGCCGCGCTGGCGCCGCAGTACGAGGTCGCGCACCTGGAGCTGCACGGCCACGATCCGCGCTTTCCGGTGGACGACAACTGGCACAACCTGGTGGACGAATTGATCCATCACCTGGAACGCCAACCGGCGCCGGTATGGGGTGTCGGCCATTCTCTGGGTGGCGTGCTGCACCTGCACGCGGCGTTGCGATGCCCGCACTTGTACCGAGGCGTGGTCATGCTCGATTCGCCGGTGCTGACCCGCACCGACCGGTGGGTGATCCTGGCCGCCAAGCGCCTGGGCTTCATCGATCGCCTGACCCCAGCCGGCCGGACCCTGGGCCGGCGCGAGGAGTTCGCCGACCTGGCCTCGGCGCGGCAGTATTTCGCCGGCAAGACGCTGTTCCGCGGCTTCGACCCGGATTGCTTTGACGCTTACCTGCAACACGGCCTGCAGCCGGTGGGCGACCGCTTGCGGCTGCGCTTCGACCCGGCCACGGAAATCAGCATCTATCGCGGCGTGCCGCACACCAGCCCGGGCCGGCCCCGCACGCTCCAGGTGCCGCTGGCAGTGGTGCGTGGCCGGCAGAGTCGCGTGGTGATGCGCCATCACACTCGATCGGTGCGGCGCATGCCCCATGGCGAAGCCCTGAGCATGCCCGGCGGCCATATGTTCCCCCTGGAGCGGCCGCAAGACACGGCCAACCTGCTCAAGGACCTGTTCCAGCGTTGGCAGGGGCATCGCCCATGAGCACGGTCGAAGAGGTCCGCCTGAGCCTGCCGCATATCGAGTTGGCAGCCCACCTGTTCGGCCCGGAAGAGGGCCGTCCGGTGATCGCCCTGCACGGCTGGCTGGACAACGCCAACAGTTTCGCCCGGCTGGCCCCGCGGCTGGCGGGCTTGCGGGTCATCGCCCTGGACATGGCCGGCCATGGTCATTCCGGGCATCGGCCGGCCGGTGCCGGTTACGCGCTCTGGGACTATGCCCATGACGTGCTGCACGTCGCCGAACAACTGGGCTTGAAACGTTTCGCCCTGTTGGGGCACTCCATGGGCGCCATTGTTTCGCTGGTGCTGGCCGGCGCCTTGCCGGAGCGGGTGACGCACCTGGGGCTGATCGACGGCGTCATCCCGCCCACCGCCCAGGGCGATGGCGCGGCCGAACGCATGGGCATGGCCCTGCAAGCGCAAATGGATTTGCAGCACAAACGCAAACCGGTCTACAAAACCCTCGACCGGGCCATCGAGGCACGCATGAAAGGCCTGGTGGCGGTCAGTCGCGAGGCGGCCGAGCTGCTGGCCCAGCGCGGACTGATGCCGGTGCCTGGTGGCTACACGTGGCGCACCGACAACCGCCTGACCTTGCCATCGCCGCTGCGCCTGACCGACGAGCAGGCCATGGCGTTCGTGGCACGGGTCGCCTGTCCCGCGCACCTGGTGGTGGCGGCCGACGGCATGCTGGCCCGGCACCCGGAGTTGCTGGAGCGTCTACCCTTCAGTCATGAGCAGTTGCCGGGCGGCCATCATTTGCACCTGAATGACGAAGGCGGCGCCGCGCTTGTAGCAGACTGTTTCAATCGGTTCTTCAGCGTTTCTTGACTTGCGCCGGGCAACTGTCGAGGCTGGGCGGGTTGAAAGGGAGACAACCATGACAGACCGCTGCTTACCCGCCCCGTGGTGCACCGACGACGCTTGTCGCGTCCGGGCGCTCCAGGCCACGTCGATCCGATGAAATCATCCGTCCATTCACTCGTCCTGCTGGCGCTGGCCTGCTTGGGCCCGGCATCGTTCGCTGCCGATGTGCCGGGCAGTCGCGACCTGGAGGGCGTGCCACGCATGCCCGATGCCCAGATCGTCGATTACCGGCAAACCAATGACCTGGAACGCGTCTATCCCATGGGCTCGATCCGCCGAATCAGTGGCCAGTTGCGTTTCGACGGCCAAGTCGACGCCCGGGGCAACGTGACCTCGGTCACCTACGAACTGCCGCCCGAACATTCCGCGACCCAGGCCTTCACGGCGGCGCGCGAAGCGTTGCAGAAGCAGGGTGCCGAGCTGTTGTTCTGGTGCCAGGCCCGCGATTGCGGAGAAAGCAGCCTGTGGGCCAACGAGGTCTTCGGCAACGCCAAGCTCTACGGTGCCGACAACGGCCAGGCCTACCTGCTGTTGCGCCTGGCGCCCCCGGCGGACAACACCTTGATTGCGCTCTATGGCATCACCCGCGGCAATCGCAAGGCCTACCTGCACGTCGAACAGTTTGCGGCGAATGCCGCGCTGGGGGATTTGCTGCCCACCTCGGCGACCCTGCTGCGCCAGCTCAAGGACACCGGGGTGCTCGACTTGCCGCGCCTTGGCGGTGAGCCGGACGATACCTGGCTGCGCCTGTTGTCCCGGGCATTGAACCTGGATACGGGGCTGCGGGTCAGTATTGCCGGCCCTCGGGCCGAAGCGTGGCGGCAGGCGCTGGCGGGCCAGGGGGTGCGGGCCGCGCGCCTGGAAACCGCCAGTGGCGACGCGGCGGGCCTGCACCTGGAACTGCTGCGATAAGCTGTGGCGGGTCGCGGGCCTCACGCCGTGGCCCGCCCTGGACATTTTTCGAGACCTTACATGCTCAATAACGATCGGCTGTTGGTGCAGATTCTGCTCCTGGTGTTGTTCGGCGCAAGCCTCTGGGTGATGGCGCCGTTCTGGTCGGCGCTGTTCTGGGGGGCGGTGCTGGCGTTTGCCAGTTGGCCGTTGATGCGCCTGCTGACCCGCTGGGTCAATGGTCGCGAGTCCCTCGCGGCGGGGCTGTTGACGGTGGGGTGGATGCTGTTGGTGGCGGGGCCGCTGGTGTGGCTGGGGTTCAACCTGGCCGATCATGTGCGCGATGCCACGGCGTTCATCCGCGACGTGCAGGTCGATGGCCTGCCCGACGCACCGGCCTGGCTGGGCGGCTTGCCGCTGGTGGGTGGGCGGCTGGTGGCGATCTGGAACAGCATCGACCAGCAGGGCGCGGCGATGATGGTCACCCTCAAGCCGTACCTGGGACAGGTCGGCAACTGGTTGTTGGCCCGCAGCAAGCAGATTGGTGGCGGCATGCTCGAACTGACCCTGAGCATCGTGTTCGTATTTTTCTTCTATCGCGATGGCCCGCGCCTTGCGGCGTTCGTCCATGGATTGCTGGAGCGCCTGATCGGCGACCGCGCCGGTTACTACATCGAGTTGGTGGCCGGGACGGTACAACGGGTGGTCAATGGCGTGATCGGCACTGCGGCGGCCCAGGCCCTGCTGGCCTTGATCGGCTTCCTGATCGCTGGCGTGCCGGGCGCGCTGGTGCTGGGGATCGTCACGTTCCTGCTGAGCCTGATCCCCATGGGCCCGCCGCTGGTCTGGATTCCGGCCACGGCCTGGCTGGCGTGGAAAGGCGAGTACGGGATGGCGGTGTTCCTCGGCATCTGGGGCACGTTCATCATCAGCGGCGTGGACAACGTGCTCAAGCCCTACCTGATCAGCCGGGGCGGGAACCTGCCGTTGGTCATCGTGCTGCTGGGCGTGTTCGGCGGGTTGATTGCCTTCGGCTTCATCGGCCTGTTCATCGGCCCGACCTTGCTGGCGGTGGCGTACAGCCTGTTGACGGACTGGAGCAAAAGCCAGGCACGCTAGCTTGAACAGCACCTTCCGGAACCCAAAACCGTGGCGAATCGGGCGGCCCAGCGGGCGCCGGCGCCCTCGCCACGGAGTCTTCTAAGCCCTGAGGTCGACGCGTAGCCTGACGCCCTCGCCGCCAGGTTCGCCGTCGTCTCAGGTCGCCACGTTCAGGTGCTTGCCCACGGTCGCGACGCTGTCCAGCGAGTACTGCCGGCTGAGGTTGGCGATCATCCTGCCCAAGGCCTCGCTGGCACTGTCCTGGTCGGTGGTGCTGTCGCTGTCGCGGTTCGCCTGCAAGGCGCTGGTCAGTTCGCTGGCGGTGATGCTGCCGTCGTCATCGGCATCGAGCTGGCTGAACAGCTCGTCGCTGGAGGCCTGTTGAGGGGGCGGCGGTGGGGCGAGGCTGGCGGCGAGTTCGTCGGCGCTGACGGTGCCGTCCTCATTCTTGTCCAGGGCCGAGAACACCTGTTGGCTGTCGGCATTGCTGCCGGCACTGGCCAGACCGCTGCTCAATTCGTCGCTGCTGACCACGCCGTCACCGTCGGTGTCCAGGGCGCTGAGCAACGCATCGGCCAGTTCGGTATCGGGCGCCTGGCTCCGCGGTGGCGGTGGTGGCGGGGCCATCGCCGCCATTTCCTCGCTGCTCAAGTCACCGCTGCCGTCACTGTCCAGGTCGTCGAAGTTGTCGCTCAGGCTGACCAGGATACCGTCGTCGCTTTTTTGCGACAGGGCGCTGCTCAGTTCATCCTGGTCGATCGAACCGTCGTCGTTGCTGTCGAGCCGGCCAAGCAGTTCCTTCTGGAATGACTGGCCGTGGGCACTGTGGGTCGAGGTATTGCTGGTGCTGGTGTATGACGCGTAATTGCTGGCGCTGACGCTGCCGATCATGGGCACTCTCCTTGGGCTGGTGTTGCCGGCGGGTGCACCGGCTCAAGCAGCGTCGGCGGGCCAGTTGTCGTGGGTGTGTGGCGTTTGTATCGCAGGCCATACACAGCCCCGGCTCACCCTTGAACCCTGTGGGAGCTGGGGGCTCAGGTGCGTGGCAGGTGGATGACGGCCGTCAATCCGCCGCCCGGTGTTTCTTCCAGGTTCAACTGCCCGCCGAGGCGTTCGGCGGCTTCCCGGGCGATGGTCATGCCCAGGCCGACGCCGCCGGAGTTGCGGTTGCGCGAGCCTTCCAGGCGATAGAAGGGTTCGAACACCGCTTCACGCTTGTCTGGGGCAATGCCGGGGCCGTGGTCGATGACCCGGATCAGCACCCGGTCGCCCTGGTCGTCCAGGGTGATCAAGGCGTGGCCCGCATAGCGCAGGGCATTGTCCATCAGGTTGTTGACGCACGAGCGCAGCGCCATCGGCTGCACGTGCAGCGGCGCGCACGCGCCACTGGCCTGTACGTCGGCGCCCTGGTCCTGAGCGTTTTCGCTCAGCGATTCCACCAGGGCCTGCACGTCCATCCATTGCAAGGCTTCGCTGGTGCGCTGTTCATGCAGGTAGGTGAGGGTGGCATCGAGCATGCCGATCATGTCGTCCAGGTCCTGGCGCATCTGGCCTTGCAGCTTTACGTCGTCGATCTGCTCCAGGCGCAGCTTGAGCCGCGACAGCGGCGTGCGCAGGTCGTGGGACACCGCGCCGAGCATGCGTGAACGCTGCTGCACCTGCTCGCGAATCCGTTGCTGCATCAGGTTGAACGTATGGGCGGCCTGGCGCGCCTCGCGTGGGCCGTCTTCGGCCAGCGGCGGGCTGTCGAGGTCTTCGCTCAGGCGTTCGGCGGCGTTGCTCAGGCGCTGGATCGGCCGGGTCAACAGCTTGGCGCCATACCAGGCGGCCACGATCAGGAACACGAACTGCAACGTCAGCGGCACCACCGGGCCGCCGAACCACGGACGCTCGGCATGCTCGGGCGGTGGGCCGAAGGGCGGAGGGCCGTCGCCATGCTGGGTAAACCCGGGTGGCGGTCCGGGCGGCGGTTTGTCGTAGACGGAAAACCAGGCAAAGGCCAACAGGTGCGCCAGGACAATCGCCAGCAGCAGGACGCCAAACAGCCGGCCGAACAGGGAGTCGAGGCGCAGCCGCATCAACCGATGTCCCGGGCGTCGAACAGATAGCCCTCGCCACGCACGGTCTTGATCAATTGCGGGGCCTTCGGGTCGTCGCCCAGTTTCTGGCGCAGGCGCGAGACCAGCAGGTCGATGCTGCGGTCGAACGCCTCGATGGAGCGTCCACGGGCGGCGTCCAGCAGTTGTTCGCGGCTGAGCACCCGGCGCGGTCGTTCGATGAACACCCATAGCAGGCGGAACTCGGCGTTGGACAGCGGCACCACCAGCCCGTCGAGGGAAATCAGTTGGCGCAGCACGCTGTTGAGCCGCCAGTTATCGAAGCGGATGTTGGCCCGTTGTTCGCTGCGGTCGTCGCGTACCCGGCGCAGGATGGTCTGGATACGGGCCACCAGCTCCCTGGGCTCGAACGGTTTTGCCATGTAGTCATCGGCACCCAGTTCCAGGCCGATGATGCGGTCGGTGGGTTCGCAGCGGGCAGTGAGCATCAGGATCGGGATGTCCGATTCGGCCCGCAGCCAGCGGCACAATTGCAGGCCGTCTTCACCGGGCAGCATCAGGTCGAGCACGACCACGTCGAAGTGCTCGGCCTGCAACGCCTGGCGCATGGCCGCGCCATCGGTCACACCGCTGGCGCGTATGCCGAAGCGGGCCAGGTAATCGATCAGCAGTTCGCGGATCGGCACATCGTCGTCGACGATCAGCGCCCGGGTGTTCCAGCGCTTGTCGTCGTCGCACGCTTTGTGATCATCGGCATTTGCAACAGGGGTGTTCTGCATGGATGCATCATCTGCCAGGTAAGCTGCCAATCGCAAAGGAGGCGGCAAGGTTGAGGCTTCAGCATAGGCTTCGGACCGTGAGGCGTGAAGCGCTGAAAGGACGGGGTGCGGCGGCAGACGGTAGCGTGCCGGCGTATTGGGGGCGTATCAGCCCTGTATCGACTTCGACACAAAGGCCGGGATCGTCCATGCTCGGGGTGGACGCGGTGAGATTTACCGATCATCGGGTCCCCCAGCGGCGCTGGTTCCGCTACAATGCGCGCCGATTTCGACTTGCCTGAGAGCCCGCTCATGTCCGCCTGCCAGACGCCCATCATCGTCGCCCTGGATTTCCCTACCCGTGACGCCGCCCTTAAGCTGGCCGACCAGTTGGACCCCAAGCTCTGCCGGGTCAAAGTCGGCAAGGAACTGTTCACCAGTTGCGCGTCTGAAATCGTCGGCACCCTGCGTGACAAGGGGTTCGAGGTGTTCCTGGACCTGAAATTCCACGACATTCCCAACACCACCGCCATGGCCGTGAAGGCCGCGGCCGAGATGGGCGTCTGGATGGTCAACGTGCACTGTTCCGGCGGCCTGCGCATGATGGCGGCCTGCCGCGAAGTGCTGGACCAGCGCAGTGGCCCGCAACCGCTGTTGATCGGCGTAACCGTGCTGACCAGCATGGAGCGCGAGGACCTGGCCGGGATCGGCCTGGACATCGAGCCTCAGGAACAAGTGCTGCGCCTGGCAGCGCTGGCCCAGAAAGCGGGTCTGGACGGTTTGGTCTGCTCGGCCCTGGAAGCCAATGCACTGAAGACCGCGCACCCGTCGCTGCAACTGGTGACCCCGGGGATTCGCCCGGCGGGCAGCGCCCAGGACGACCAGCGCCGTATCCTGACCCCGCGCCAGGCGCTGGACGCCGGTTCCGACTATCTGGTGATCGGCCGTCCGATCAGCCAGGCCGTCGATCCGGCCCAGGCGCTGGCGGCGGTCGTGGCCGAACTGGCCTGACCTGATACCGAAGATCCCTGATGTGAGAGCGAGCTTGCTCGCGATAGCGGTATGTCAGTCAATATCAATGTTGACTGACAGGGCCCCTTCGCGAGCAAGACCGCTCCCACATCAGGTGTTTTGTGTCAGACCTTGAGTACCAACTTTCCGAAGTTCTCCCCGCTGAACAGTTTGGTCAGGGTTTCGGGGAACGTCTCCAGGCCTTCGACGATATCTTCCTTGCTCTTGAGTTGCCCCTTGGCTATCCAGCCCGCCATTTCCTGGCCGGCGGCGGCGAATTGCGCGGCATGGTCCATGACCACGAAGCCCTCCATGCGTGCCCGGTTGACCAGCAGCGACAGGTAGTTGGCAGGGCCCTTGACCGCTTCCTTGTTGTTGTACTGGCTGATGGCGCCGCAGATCACCACGCGGGCCTTGAGGTTCAAGCGGCTGAGCACGGCATCGAGGATGTCGCCGCCGACGTTGTCGAAATACACGTCCACGCCCTTGGGGCATTCGCGCTTGAGGCCAGCCTGGACGTCTTCGCTCTTGTAGTCGATGGCCCCGTCGAAGCCCAGTTCATCGATCAGGAACCTGCATTTGTCGGCCCCGCCGGCGATCCCCACCACGCGGCAGCCCTTGAGCTTGGCGATCTGCCCGGCAATGCTGCCTACCGCACCGGCGGCGCCCGACAGCACGACCGTCTCGCCGGCCTTTGGCGCGCCCACATCCAGCAGGGCGAAATAGGCCGTCATGCCGGTCATGCCCAGCGCTGACAGGTAGCGCGGCAGCGGGGCCAGTTTCGGATCGACTTTGTAGAAACCCCGTGGCTCGCCGAGGAAGTAATCCTGCACCCCCAGCGCGCCGTTGACGTAGTCCCCCACCGCAAACCCCGGGTTGTTCGACGCAATCACCTGGCCAACCCCCAGGGCCCGCATCACCTCACCGATGCCCACCGGCGCGATGTAGGACTTGCCCTCGTTCATCCAGCCGCGCATGGCCGGGTCCAGGGACAGGTATTCGTTTTTCACCAGGATCTGGCCGGCGGCCGGTTCGCCGACCGGTACTTGCTGATAAGTGAACGTCTCGCGGGTCGCCGCGCCCACCGGGCGCTTGGCGAGCAGGAATTGGCGATTGGTCTGGGCAGTCATGGCTGGCACTCACGATGAATGAAGCCTTGTTGATAGCCCTTCGAGACGATTGCCGCAAGGTTTGCCGGCCCAGCGAATGCACTTCGATCCAACGCAGTGATAGTGGCGCCGGGCTCGTTATCACTGGCGCCCATGAGCCACCCACCGGCGCCTGGATAGTGCTGCCGCGCTGCACGGGGCCGTGGCTACACTGGCGAAACATCGCATTCTTCGAGGAACTGACAATGAGCATGACGTTTTCCGGGCAGGTCGCCGTGGTCACGGGCGCTGCCGCAGGCATTGGCCGGGCGACCGCCCAGGCCTTCGCCGCGCAAGGCTTGAAGGTGGTGGCGGCCGACCTGGATGTGGCGGGCGGCGAGGGCACGGTGCAGGCGATTCGCGAGGCGGGCGGCGAGGCGGTGTTCGTGCGTTGTGACGTGACGCAGGAAAGCGATGTGCAGAACCTGATGAATGAGGTGATCCAAGCCTACGGTCGTCTCGACTACGCCTTCAACAACGCCGGGATCGAGATCGAGAAGGGCAAGCTGGCCGACGGCACCGTCGATGAGTTCGACGCCATCATGGGGGTCAACGTGAAGGGCGTCTGGCTGTGCATGAAATACCAGTTGCCGTTGCTGCTGGCCCAGGGCGGCGGGGCCATCGTCAATACGGCCTCGGTGGCGGGCCTGGGTGCGGCACCGAAAATGAGCATCTATGCGGCCTCCAAGCATGCGGTGATCGGCCTGACCAAATCGGCGGCCATCGAGTACGCCAAGAAAAAAATCCGCGTGAATGCGGTGTGCCCGGCCGTGATCGACACCGACATGTTCCGGCGAGCCTATGAAGCGGACCCGAAGAAAGCTGACTTTGCTAATGCCATGCACCCGGTGGGACGGATCGGTAAAGTCGAAGAGATTGCCAGCGCCGTGCTGTACCTGTGCAGCGATGGCGCGGCCTTTACCACCGGCCATTCCCTGGCGGTGGACGGCGGTGTCACGGCGTTCTGAGGACGTGTCACCTGGCTTGTAGGAAAAAGCCCGCACTGGTTGCGGGCTTTTTCTTGGTTGGTCGAAAAAGCACCGACGCGGTCCATCAAAGTATTTCAAAGGGTGTGAAACGGCTGCTTTGGCGGGTTTGTCGTACATCGCCGCAGGGCCGCCTGTGCTTAACTGTTTCCGGAAATAAACAAACGCTTAGGAGTCTGGTCACTCATGGAATTGAGAATCGACCGACAGGCCCTGGTGCCTGTCGTGCAGCAAATTGTCGACGCGCTGACCGGCTGGATCCGCCAGGACGCCGTGCAACCGGGCACGCGCTTGCCGTCTATCCGGCAACTGGCACGGCAGAACCTGCTCAGCCAGTCGAGTGTCAACGAGGCCTGTGAGCGTCTGGTCGCCCAAGGGGTGTTGGCGTCTCGGCATGGCTCAAGCTTCTTCGTCGCGCCACCGCCTTCCCTCGGCCTCGCATCCAACGACGGAACCAGCCCGGAACACCCGCCGCTGGCACGCGGCGGCCTTGCCGACAACTCGGCGTGGGCGCTGAAGCTGGGGGCCGGCGGGCTGCCTGAGCGCTGGCGCGAAAGCGACGACCTGGGCTATGCGATCCGCCAGGTCACCCGCACCGACATGGCGGGGCTGTTCAGCTACAGCACGTCGTTGGGCTTGCCCGCCCTGCGTGAGCAACTGTCCCGGCGCTTGAAGCAACTCAATATCGTGGCCGCGCAAGACCTTATCCTGACCACCCACGGCGCTACCCAGGCGTTGGACCTGATCGTGCGGACACAGCTGGCGCCGGGCAGTTGCGTGGTGGTGGAGAGCCCCGGCTACCCGAAACTGTTCGAGCTGCTGAGGCTGCACGGCATCGACATGCTCGAACTGCCCAGGACCCCTCGAGGTCCGGACGTCGAGGCTTTGCAGACCCTGCTGGCGACGCATCGGCCCCGTGCGCTGTTCGTCAACAGCGCCTGCCATAACCCGACCGGCAGCAGCCTGTCCCTGGGGGTGGCGCAACGCTTGTTGGCGCTGGCCCGGGAACACGGGATGCTGGTGATCGAAGACGATGTCTACGCCGATTTCCAGGGTTCGACACGCACCCGCCTGGCGGCCCTGGACGCCGATGTGATCTATGTAGGCAGTTTTTCAAAAACCCTGAGCAGTTCGTTGCGAGTCGGGTTCGTGGTGGCGCCTGCGCCCATCATCGCCCGGCTCAGTGAGGTCAAGGAGGTCACGAGCCTGGGCGTTTCACGGTTCAGCGAAGCGGTGCTGGCCAATCTCCTGGCCAACGGTGCCTATCGCAAGCTGGTGCAGCGCCAGCGGCAGCGTTTGGGGGGCGACATGGCGGCTGTGTTGCAGGTGCTGGAGGAGGCCGACTGGGAGGTGTTCGGCAAGCCGACCGGGGGGCTGTTCATCTGGGCACGCCCACCGTTATGCGACTACGCTGGAGTGCGGCGTCTGGCCAAACGGTTCGGTGTGCAGCTGTCTTCGCCCACGGCCTTCAGCCCTTCAGGCGCCGACAGCCAGTGGCTGCGGATCAATGTGGCTTATGCCTGTGATCCGAGGGCGTTGGCGTTTTTCCGGGGCGCGGCCCTGGATCGACCTCGAGTGTCCTGAAAACGACGCGGCTGTAGCTTTTTGCCATTATTCCGACGCCAGCATCTTGTGTTGCAGGGCGTCTCGTTGCGAATCTGCGAACAACACACACTGGCAGAGGACTGAGCGCAATGATTTCGGCCGTGCAAGGACGTTTTGCCAACCTGGGTATGGCAAAGAAACTGGGTATCGGGTTTGTCCTGGTATTGTTGCTCACGGCCGTGGTCGCGGCCATTGGCGTGTGGTCCTTGCGCACCATCAGCCTGCGTTTCGACGGACTCAAGCAGATGTCCTCCCTCAACAGCGAACTGCTGAAGGTGCGCTTGCTCGAGCAGGAATACGCCTTGCGCTCCGACCCCAAGACGGCCGACACCCTGCGCAAGGGGGTCGACGGCCTGGTGGCCCAGGCCGATGCGCTCAAGGCCCAGACACCTGAAAACCTGTCGGTGATGAACGATGTGCAACAGGCGCTGGCGGATTACCGCAAGGCGTTCGATGAATTCGTCGGGTTGAGCCAGAGCAAGGACCTGGCGCTGGAAATGGCCAGTTGGTCGGTGTCCAGTGTCGCCAACAACCTGGACGTGTTGCAGGCCGGTCTGGCGGACGACGGCGCCTACACCCTGAAGGATTCCGAGGGCAAGGAGGGCGCCGAGTTCATCGAGCAGGCCAACCAGGTCAGCGAAGTGTCACGGTTGATGCTGCAGGCCATGAACGAAGCGCGCGTACGCCTGGACCAGAGCCGCAAAGGCAGCGAGGACGCCGGGCAAGGCCCGATCGAGCAGGCCGAGCAAGCCATGAAGCAGGCCGAGGCGCTCAAGACCCAGGTCAAGGATCCGGGCTACCAGACCGTGCTCAACGAGGTGGCCGGGCACATTGCCGGTTTCAACACGCAACTGGCCGAGTACACCGGCCTGTTGGCGAAGGAAAAAGGCGTCTACCAGGAACTTCACGAGCGTGCCGGCCAAGTGGTGGAGCGGGTCAACCAGGCCTACGCCGCCGAAGACCATGCCATGCAGGCGGAGTTGAAAAAGAACTCGCTGTTGATCATCGGCTCGTCGGCCCTTGCCCTGCTGGTGGGGTTGATTGCCGCCTGGGTCATTACCCGGCTGATCGTTGCGCCGCTGCGCAGCGTCATCCGCGTGGCCCAGCAGATCGCGGCGGGGGACCTGAGCGCCACGGTGCAGGTGACGCGCCGGGATGAGATCGGCCAGTTGATGCTCGCCATGCAGCAGATGGGCGCGGGGCTGAGCGGCATCGTCAGCGGCTTGCAGGCGGGTATCGAACAGCTCGCCAACTCCGCGCAATCGCTGTCGGCCGTGACCGAACAGACCAACCTGGAAGTCAGCAGCCAGAAAGAGGAGACCGAGCAGGTTGCCACGGCCATGAACCAGATGACCGCCACGGTGCATGACGTGGCCCGCAATGCCGAGGAAGCGGCCCTGGCGGCGCAGACGGCCGATGACAAGGTCGAGAGCGGTCAGCAGGTGGTGCGCCAGAGCATGGTGCGTATCGAGCAGTTGGCCGACTCGGCCACGTCGGCCAGTTCCAGTATCGAAAGCCTCAGTGCCGAGATCCAGAACATCGGCACGGTGCTGAGCGTGATCAAGAGCGTCGCCGAACAAACCAACCTGCTGGCGCTCAACGCTGCCATCGAGGCCGCACGCGCTGGCGAGCAGGGTAGGGGGTTTGCGGTGGTGGCTGACGAGGTGCGGGCCCTGGCCAGACGCACGCAGCAGTCCACCGAAGAGATCGAGCGGTTGGTGAGCGCATTGCGTTCAGCGGCCCAGGCTTCCGTGCAGCAGATCCAGAGCAGCGGCGAGCTGGTGAAGATGGCTGTCAGCGATGCGCTGCAAACCGAAAGTGCCTTGGGCAGTATTGCCGCGGCGGTGTCGTTGATTCAGCAGATGAACCAGCAGATCGCGGCGGCCGCCGAACAGCAGAGTTCGGTGGCCGAAGAGATCAACCGCAGCGTCACCAGTATCCGTGCCAGCGCCGATCAATCGTCCCTGGCGATGCAAGGCAATGCCGCTTCCAGCATCGAGCTGGCGCAGTTGGGGGTTGAGTTGAAGGGGATGGTGGGGCATTTCAGGCTGTGAGCCGCCATAGCTGGCTCACCGATGGAGGAGCACGTAGCGAGGAGGGGATCCACTGTCGAGCACGCAGCGCTCGTACATTTCAGGGCTGCCGCGCAGCCCTGCGGGGATAAATCCCCTCGTCACCCTGAGGTTCGACGAGGTCTCAGTCGTAGACCTTCTTCTTCTTCCACTCGTCGTTCATTTCGTCTTCCTTCAAGCCTTCGGTCAACTGGTTGACCTCGCCTTCGACCGGCTTGGTGCTGGCCAGGACCATTGCGTTGGCGCGGGCCAGGAGCTTTTCGAGGTAGTCGAGCTGTTCGGCGTAGACCTGGGGCTCCTGCTGTTTGCGCAGATACTGCACGCCGCGTTCGAACGCCAGGCGGGCCTGGCCCGGTTGTTCCTGTTGCAAGGCTTGCTGGCCGAGGTTGTTGAAGAACTCGATGTGCAGCAGGACCAGGATATGCCGCACTTCGCGGACCCAGCGCTTGGCTTCGTTGGGCGGCAGGAAGCCGTCCTGGGCGGCACGGGTGATCTGGCCGTGGAGGGCTTCGAGCAGGAAGCGAACGTCCTTGGCCTTGGCTTCGGTCAGGATCGGTGCCGGCGGATTGCCCACCGGGATCGATTCACCTTGTGCTGCCAATGCGGTCAGTTCGTCCAGGCGTGCCTTGACCGCGGTATTGGTCTTGTCCAGGTTCAGCAGGCGCTGGCAGACGTTCATCTCAAGGCGCGTCAGCAGCAGTTTCAAGGCCGGCGTCATCAATTGCCCGGGGAAGGTTTCGGTGAGCTCGCCACAGCGCCGCATCCGGTCGTTGAGTTCAACCTTGGTGCGGACCTTTTCCAGCTTGTTGTTTTCCACCACATGGTTCATGTAGCCAATGGCGATCAACAGTGCGATCCCGGCTACGACGAGCAGGGTGATCATGAGTGGTGTCACCGGTAAGACCTCTTTATTGGGGTACGCATGTCATGAGTGTAGTGGCTTGGCTTTTAAGCGCATAGGCCTGAGCGGCGCGATTAGACGGGCGTCGTGCTGTTTATAGGGAATGCGGCTCAATGGCTGCACATTGCCACTATTTGCCGGATGCGACTATAGCGCCTTGGCGGGCGACAGAATATAGACGTCAGAGACCGGGCGAGCAAAATCGGCAAATCGCCCTCAAACCCTGGGAAGTCATTGATTTAAATAAATTTATATCTGGGGGTTGACGACCCTCCAATCCATCCATAGAATGCGCGCCACTTACAGCGTAAAGCACTCAGCGAAACGCGATAAGCAGTGAATGTTGTACGTGTGTCCCCTTCGTCTAGTGGCCTAGGACACCGCCCTTTCACGGCGGTAACAGGGGTTCGAGTCCCCTAGGGGACGCCAATGCGGGAATAGCTCAGTTGGTAGAGCACGACCTTGCCAAGGTCGGGGTCGCGAGTTCGAGTCTCGTTTCCCGCTCCAATTTTAAACAGCGTTGCTTTCGGGCAGGGCTGAGTGAAACCAGAAACGTCATCTTCGGATGCGGGTCTGGGCACTGGAACACACACCATGTGTTCCGGGCAGCGTGTCCCCTTCGTCTAGTGGCCTAGGACACCGCCCTTTCACGGCGGTAACAGGGGTTCGAGTCCCCTAGGGGACGCCATTTGCGGGAATAGCTCAGTTGGTAGAGCACGACCTTGCCAAGGTCGGGGTCGCGAGTTCGAGTCTCGTTTCCCGCTCCAAATTCAAGAAAACGCCGCTCATTGAGCGGCGTTTTTTTATGCCTGGAGAAAAGTCATCGAGCCGACTGTGGATAACCCAATGAGCCCTGGGGCGTGCCGGGGTCATCCCTCCAGGCTCTGCACCAAGCTGTCGAGCGCCGCTGTGCTGGCCTCGTCGGGCACTGCTTGCGATGGGCTCGCGACGCGCAGTTGCTGTGCCGAGCGGTATTCGCTGGGGGTGCAACTGGCGTATTGCTTGAACGCCCGGGCGAAATAGGACGGGTCCTTGAAACCGGCCTCGTAGCCGATGCTGGTGATCGGCATCTGGCTGTTGTCGAGCAGTTCCTTGGCGAAACTCATGCGTTTGTTCAGCACGTAATCGGTGAAGCCCAGCCCGTTGGCTTCCTTGAACAGGCGGCTGAAGCGAAAGGTGGTCATGCCACAACGTTTGGCAAGATCGCGCTGGTCGATGCTTTCGCGAAAATGCTGGTCGATGTACAGCATGATGTGGCTCAGGGCCTGGTGCTTCTGGTGTCCGGAGGTCAGGCGAATGCTGTCGGGCAGGGTGGGGGCGTGGTCGATCTGCGAGGTCTTGCCCCGGCCATTGGCAGTACGGCGCAATTCGCACAATTGCACCACGGCCGTCAGGTAGCGCTTGCGCTCGTTGGCGGGCAGGGGCAGCACCATGTATTCCCAGACGCTGGAGCGCATCGCCCAGACCGCAAGCTCTTCGGAGTGCTGCACGGTGAACATGGTAATGGGAATCGTGGGCGCGGTGCGCTTGATCTCCAGCAGCCGGCGCAGCCCCGGCGTGTCGGGCCGGTCGAAATGGATGCAGATCATGTCGACCTGTTCGCCACTGGGCAACATGGCGTTCTTGGCCAGCGTGCAGTCGCAAGCGTCCTCGAACTGGGCGACCAGTTCCCGGGTGGAGCGATCGTGCGTCAGATCGAACCACAACAGCTTTGGCTTTCCAGTCAGATGTGGCGCCATAGGACGACTACCCAGCGGTTCTTGCTGCCCTTTAGCTAGCAGTATTGCCAATGTGCTATCACTTCGCCGAATAAATTTTCATAAGCCCGCCCCCCTTGGCGCCAGGCCGCGGACCGCCTGCGCCCCCCGCCGACCCACACCTGGCCTGGGGCGCAAAATAATCCTAGGGATGTGCAAAATCCTCCTAACGACCCTCCACCCCTCATGACTAGGGTTGCATCAGGCAGTTCGCAATGTGCTGCCCCCTTGCGAAAACAACCCGATGAGGTGCGCGAAATGACTCTTCAAACAATCAAGGCTTCGGTACTGAAGTTCGCCAAAGATGAAGACGGCCTGACCATTGTGGAATACGCCGTGGCCGGTGGGTTGATCACGGTGGCCGTGGCCGCGATGTTCATCCTGCTGGGCAGCGCCGTGAACACCAAGATCACCGCCCTGTGTGCGGCGGTCAAAGGCGCTGCGTGCTAACGGCCACCCCGGTCGGGAAGCGCGGTGAAGCCCATCGAGGCGCTGGTTTCGTCGAGGGTTGAAGCTTCGATGACGTCTTGCTGGGTTTTACGCCGCTCCTTCCCGCGATGTGTTGCGATTGATGTGAGGTAACTGACATGACCCTTCAAACAATCAGAACTTCGATCAGTAAGTTCGCCAGGGATGAAGATGGCCTGACCATCGTCGAGTACGCCGTCGCCGGCGGGCTGATCACCGTGGCGGTGGCCGCCATGTTCGTCCTGCTGGGCGGAGCCGTGAATGACCGGATCACTGCACTGTGTGCCGCCGTGAAAGGTGCGGCTTGCTGACCGTCATTGCTACCAAGCGTGCAGTGAAGCCTATCGAGGCCACCGGTTTTCGTTTTCGCCGACCCACGCGGCGGATGACCGCTTGATAGGTTTCCTCAGGTGCAGTGTCGCCTGCCAATGATCATTAGATGAGGGAGACGCATCATGTCCATGGAGTTGCTGGTGTCGACGTTACTGCTGCTGGGGTTGCTGGGTTTGGCGATGGTGAGCGACCTGCGTCGCCATCGCATCCCCAACGCGCTGGTCCTGGCAGGGTTGGCCCTGGGTTTGGCGAGCCAGGCCAATGCAGGCGGGCTCGGTGCAGTGGGCGACAGTGTGCTGGGCATGTTGATCTGCTTCGCGCTGTTCCTGCCCATGTATGCCGTCGGCGGCATGGCGGCCGGCGACGTCAAGCTGATGACCATGGTCGGCAGTTTCCTGCCCTTTCATTACGCCCTGTGGGCCGCGCTGTTCAGCCTGATTGCCGGTGGCGTGTGTGGCTTGCTGATGGTGCTGGCCCGCGGTCAGTTGTTGCAGACCCTCGGGCGCTACTGGTTGATCCTGCGGGCCCAGGCGTACCTGGCGCCTGGCTCGGATGAGGTGGCCGGCAAGCCGTTTCCCTACTCGATCGCGATCCTGATCGGCACCTTGAACAGCGTTTACTGGCAGTTGGTCGCCGGCGGCTGGGGAGTGTAGTCATGCACGTCATCAATGATAGTGATGCCTACCCCAGCGAGCGGGAGGCGGTGCAACGCCTGGCACCCCAGCCGTGCACCATCCGCGACACCGGCCTGAGCGACAGTTTCCTGGGTGAGTTGGTGTGCAAGCACCTGCATGACGCCGGCGTGCTGGACCTGCCTCGGCTGGTAGAGCGCCTGGCCCTGACGGGCGCCGTGCTGGAAGAAGTCCTGGCGTTCCTGCGCAAGGACGGTCGTGTCGAAGTCCTCGGCCAGGTCGGCCAGGCCAGTGTGCAGTCGTTGCGTTACGGCCTGACCGAGCGCGGTCGCAATTTTGCCCGTGACGCCCTGGCGCGCAGCGGCTACATCGGGGCGGCGCCGTTTCCGGTGAGCACCTATCGTTCGCTGATCAAGATCCAGACCATTCACCACGGCCGCATCACCGTCACTGACATGAATCGCGCCCTGGCAGGCGTGGTGCTGACCCAGGGGATGCTCGACCAGTTGGGCGTGGCGCTCAATTCCGGCCGGGCGATCATGATCTATGGCCCGGCGGGCACCGGCAAGACCTATGTCAGCAGCCGGCTGATCCGTCTGTTTGCCGAAGCGATCTGGGTGCCCCGCGCCATCGTCATCAACGAGTCGGTGATCGAGATCTACGACCCGCAAGTGCACCAGCGCCTGGATGACAATCGTCAATCGAACAACCTGATGCTCAATGAGGGCATCGACCGCCGGTTGCTCTGCTGCAAACGCCCGATCGTCATCACCGGCGGCGAGTTGAGCATGGAACAGCTGGACGTGCGCTATGACCCCTTTACCCGCCAGTACCAGGCGGCCTTGCAGCTCAAGGCCAGCAATGGGTTGTTCATCATCGATGACATGGGCCGCCAGCGCATGGCGCCGGCCGAGCTGCTCAATCGCTGGATCGTGCCCATGGAAGAGAAGCGCGACTTCATCAACCTGGGCGGTGGCCGGCACTGTGAGCTGCCGTTCGACCTGGTCCTGGTGTTTTCCACCAACCTCAATCCCTTGGAACTGGCCGACGAGGCCTTCCTGCGGCGCATTGGCTACAAGGTGCAGTTCGGCTACCTCAGGCCCGAGGAGTACGAGCGCATCTGGCGCCAGGAATGCGAGCGCCTGGGCATCGCCCATGACCCGTTGCTGGTGCGCTATGTGCTGCAGCGTTTGTACGCCGGTGAAGGCATGCCGCTGGTGCCTTGCCATCCTCGCGATCTGCTGAACATGGCGCTCGATCGCCAGCGTTACCTGGGCGGTTCCGGACCGCTGTTGCCGCAGGAGTTGGAATGGGCCTGGCACAACTATTTTGTCCAGCTCGACTTTCTTTGATTCGGAGATACCGACATGAGCTCCCGTACGCTTTCGCTGATAGGCGTTTCTCTGGTAATGGGCCTTGGTGCCGCATGGATGGCCGATTCCTGGCTGAGCGCACGACTCAATGCCACCCCCGATGACCATTTGCGCAGCGTGGTGGTGGCCACGGTGGAAATCCCCTTCGGGCAGATGGTCGAGGCCCAGCAGGTCACGACCGTGCGAATGCCCATGGACACGATTCCGGACGACGCCTTCGACTCCAGCGAGCAGGCCATAGGCAAGATCGCCACGTTCGACATCCTGCGCGGCGACATTGTGCGCAGTGCCCGTTTGAGCGAGCACCTGGGCGGCAGCACCCTGGCCTCGCTGATCGCCCCCGACAAGCGTGCCATCTCGGTACGGGTGGATGATGTGGTCGGCGTGGGCGGTTTCCTGTTGCCGGGTAACCGGGTCGACGTCCTGGCGACGAAAAACACCGCGGCCGGCAGCAACAACGCCGTGTCCCGCACGCTCCTGGAAAATCTGCGGGTACTGGCGGTGGACCAGACGGCCGGCACCGACAAGACCCAGCCGGTGGTGGTGCGGGCGGTGACGCTGGAGATGACGACCACTGAAGCCGAGGCATTGGTGACCGCGCAGACCGAAGGCAAGCTGCAACTGGCCCTGCGCAACCCGTTGAACCTGGAGAAAAAAGCCGTGGCCGTGGCGCCGACACCGGCCGCACCGGTCGTGGCGGTGGCCGCACTGGCTCCAAGGCCTGTGGTGCAACGCATCGCCAAGGCGCAGGACAGTTCGATCACGGTGATCCGTGGGGTCGAGCGCAGCGTCATCAACCTTCGCTAGCAGGCCCCGGCGCCATCGGGCTGGCCAGGCGATGGCAATGCCGATCCTCTCCCTCAGTCAGCGAGGATGCGACGATGAAACCCAGTATCCGGCAGCCTTTCACGGTGCCTCGGCGCCAGGGAGGGGCGGTGAGTGTGTTGATGGTGATCGCGTTGGTGGCGATTTCCATGATGGCGGCACTGGCCCTGGACGGCGGACACATGTTGCTGAACAAGACGCGCCTGCAAAATGCGGTGGACGCCGCCGCCCTGAGCGGCGCCAAGACCCTGAGCCAGGTCAGCGGCGGCCTCAACATGGCCAGCACGACCCGGACAGCGGCCCTGGACACCTTGAACAAGAACGCCCAGGCCTCGGGCAACGCTGAACTGGCCACCGCTGTTGGCGGTAATCCGGGTGCCTTTGCCGTGGTGGAGCTGGCCAGCAGTGTCTACGGACCGTTTTCCTATCCCGGCCCGGCGAATGCCAAGTACGTGCGGGTGTCGGTGTCCAGCTATCAGCTGAATGGTTTTTTCTGGAATTTCGTGCAGTCGATGGGCAGCGCCGGCCTGGGCGCCAAAAGCGTGGCCGCCATCGCCACTGCCGGCCCCAGTCCCACCGCGCCCTGCGACCTGGCCCCGCTGATGGTTTGCGGCGACCCCACGCAGTACAACCCGGGGGCGGGCAATTTCTGGGGGTATCACTTCGGTGACCTGGAAGTCTTGAAGACGGCCGCAGGCAACACGTCGCCCATCGGCCCCGGCAATTTCCAGTTGCTCGATTTCGGCTCAGGCGGCAGCGCGGTGCGCGAAGACCTGGCGGGCGGTGGTTCGGTCTGCCGCAGCGTCGGGGACAACGTCCAGACCGCGCCCGGTAACAAGGCCGGCCCGACGTCCCAAGGCATGAATACACGTTTTGGGATCTACAACGGCCCGGTCAGTGCGTCGGACTATCCACCGGACCTGGTCACCGCCTCGAGCACCCCGGCGATGACCTACAACGACACGCTCTCCCAGGCGCAATACAAAGGCAAGCCTGTGACGTCGAGCAACGGCGATCTCTCGGCCGGTGGCGAGGCGATCCAGGACTACAACGACTGGCGGACCAAGGTTGCCGCCTGTGTGGCCGGTGGCGCGAGCGGTTGCCAGAGCAACGGCGTGTTCGAGCGCCGGATGCTGAAGATCGTGGTCGGCAACTGCACCGGCAAGCAGGGTGGTTCGACGTCGATCCCGGTGCTGGGGTTCGGTTGCTATTTCGTCGTGCAGCCGGTGGATGGCGGCGGCTCGGACTCGCTGGTGTTCGGTCAATTCGTCCGGGAGTGCGAAGGCGACGGCGTACCGGGCCCCACGCCTTCGAGCGATGCCGGGCCGCAGATCATCCAGCTCTACAAGACCTATCTCAACGGCAGCGGCACGCCGAGCACCGACTCGTAGGAGGCGCCATGGGACTTGCCCGATTTCAATCACCCCGCGCCCAGCAAGGGGTGGCGCTGGTGGAGTTCACCCTGGTGCTGCCGGTGTTGCTGTTGTTGCTGTTGGCCTTCGGCGAGTTCGGCCGGATGCTCTACCAGTACAACGTGCTGCTGCAGGCCAGCCGCGATGCTGATCGTTTCGTCGCCAGCCAGGCCTGGAATGGCACCCTTGGTGGCGTCGCCCTGAGCAACACGCTCCAGACCCAGACCCGGAACGTGGCGGTGTATGGCGTGCCCAGCCAGGCCGGGAGCGCCGTGCTGTCGGGGTTGACCACGGCCAACGTGCAGGTCGCCGCCGTCGGCACCGACCACGTGCGCGTCACCATCACCTACACCTTCTGCCCGGTGATTGGCGCGGGCAACTGCACCGGGTCGATCCCGGGGTTGTTCGGCGCCGCCATCCCGCTGGTGGCGACCACTGTCATGAGGGCGTTGTGATGAACGGCAAGCACATGGGCGGTACATACATCGTGGAGTTTTCCTTCGTCGGCCTGCTGGTGTTCGTCCTGCTGTTCGGCGTGGTGGAGATGGGCCGGCTGTACTTCACCGCCAATGCCCTGGACGAGGCCGCGCGACGCGGTGCGCGCCTGGCAGCGGTGTGCAACATCAGCGACCCGGTGGTGCTGCGCCGGGCGATCTTCAATGCCGCGACCGACGCCGGCACCAGCCAACTGATCAGCAGCCTGGCGACCTCGAACCTGGCGCTGACCTACCTGGATGTCAACGGCGCCGTGGTGGCGAACCCCGCCGACACGGTCAGCGCCACCGGCTTCCGGGCCATTCGCTACGTCCGGTTGAGCGTGCAGAACTACGTTTTCAATCTGTTCATTCCCGGGCTGGGCGTGCCCATTACCTTGCCTGCGTTCCAGGCAACCTTGCCACGCGAAAGCCTTGGGCGTCATTCCGACTCCGCGGAGATCACACCATGCTGAGTACCAGGGAAAACCCACTTGCGACCGTTACCGGCAAAGCCGGGCTGCGGTTACTGATCAGCAGCCGCGACGCCACGTCTCTGCGCGACCTGCAGTGTGTCTGCCAACGCATGCCCTGCCTGGAAGTCAGCACGCGGCTGGTGAGCAACGGGCATGTCGACCCACTCTACGGCCTGGACCGGATGCCCGACTTGTTGCTGTTGCGGGTCAGCCACCTGTGGCGCGAGGAGTTGGCGGCCTTGCTGCAACGCCCGGCCCATGAACGCCCACCGATGCTGGTGTGCGGGCCGCTGGGCGAACAGGACGGCATGCGCCTGGCGATGCAGGCCGGTGCCCGGGATGTGCTGCCTGAACCGGTCGCCGAAACGGAGTTGGTGGCCGCCCTGAATCGCCTGGTGGCGGAGGTGCGCCTGGGCAACGGCGCCGAAGGCAAGCTGGTCGCCGTGATCAGTGCCAAGGGCGGTTCCGGCGCAACGTTGGTGGCGTGCAACCTGGCCCAGCAACTCAGCGCCCGGGCGGGCAATACCCTGTTGCTGGACATGGACCTGCAGTTCGGCAGCGTGACCCATTACCTGGACGTGGCACAGACCCATAGCCACCTGGAAGTGCTGCAACAGGTCGAAGATCTGGACAGCCTTGCCCTGCGGGGTTTCTGCAGTCATTTCAGCCCGACCTTGCACGTGCTCGGTGGCCGGGCCGGCGAATTGTGCCTGCCCCAGGACGCCCAACCCGAACAACTCGATGCCTTGCTGCAATTGGCCCGCGCCAGCTACGACTGGATCGTGGTGGACCTGCCGCGCCAGATCGACTCGCTCACCGGCTCTGTGCTGGAGCAGGTGGACCGGGTCTACGTGGTGGTGCAGCAGAGCGTCAGCCACCTGCGCGATGCCAGCGCCCTGGTGCGGATACTTCGCGAGGACCTGGGCGTGCGCGGCGACCAGTTGCAGATCGTGGTCAACCGCTACGACAAGTCGACGACGATCAGCCTCAAGGATATCGGCGAGGCCCTGCGCTGCGCGAACCTGTCGAAATTACCCAATGACTTCAACCTGGTCAGCCAGAGTCAGAACACTGGCGTGCCGTTGGGGCTGCATGCGCCGAAAGCTGCGATCACCGCCGCCTTGCGCGATTTGACCGAAGACCTGGTCGGTCACCAGATGGCCACGAACAAAGGCCTGTTCAAACGCGCCTTCAACCGTTTCTTCGGGGGATGACCCATGATCAGCGACTTCCGCACCCGCTTGCGCAAACAGCCCGCCAAACCCGGCCCTTCCAGCGTCCACGGCGACAGCCTCGCGGAGCCGGCCGAAGCCTTGATGGCCTGGGAACAGGCCGTCCCGGACGTGCTCTACGAAACCCGCACCCAGGTGACACCGGTGGAAGCCGAGTGGCGGGAAAAAATCTACCAACAGTTGCTCAAGGTGATGGACCTGTCACTGCTCGATGCCCTCGAGCAGGTCGAGGCCACGCGGCAGATTCGCGACATCTGCCAGCGCCTGCTGGACGAACATTCGGCGCCGGTGAGTTCCGCCAGCCGGCAACTGATCATCAAGCAGATCACCGACGAGGTGCTGGGCCTTGGCCCGCTGGAACCGCTGTTGGCCGACCACAGCGTGTCCGACATCCTGGTCAATGGCTTTGCCTCGGTGTACGTCGAGCGCTTCGGCAAATTGCAACGCACCGATGTGCGCTTTCGCGATGACCAGCATCTGCTGAACATCATCGACCGGATCGTCTCCAGCCTTGGCCGGCGCATCGACGAATCCTCGCCGCTGGTGGACGCCCGGCTCAAGGATGGCTCGCGGGTCAACGCGATCATCCCGCCGTTGGCCATCGACGGGCCGAGCATGTCGATCCGGCGTTTCGCGGTGGACCTGCTCAACACCGACAGCCTGATCCAGGTGGGCACCATGACCCCGGCCATTGCCTTGCTGCTCAAGGCCATCGTCCGTGGACGCCTGAACGTGCTGATCTCCGGCGGAACCGGCAGTGGCAAGACCACCATGCTCAACGTGCTGTCCAGTTTCATTCCCCACAACGAACGGATCGTCACCATCGAGGACTCCGCCGAACTGCAACTGCAGCAACCCCACGTGGTCCGCCTGGAAACCCGGCCTTCGAACATCGAGGGGCGGGGTGAGGTGAGCCAGCGTGAACTGGTGCGCAACAGCCTGCGGATGCGCCCCGATCGCATCGTGATCGGTGAAGTGCGCGGCGCCGAGGCGCTGGACATGCTCACGGCCATGAACACCGGTCACGACGGCTCCCTGACCACCATCCACGCCAATACGGCTCGCGATGCCCTGGGGCGCATCGAGAACATGGTGTCGATGACCGGGGCTACGTTTCCGATCAAGGCGATGCGTCAACAAATTGCCTCGGCCATCGACGTGGTGATCCAACTGGAGCGTCAAGAAGATGGCAAGCGACGGGTGGTCAGCATGCAGGAGATCAACGGCATGGAAGGGGAGGTCATCACCATGACCGAGATTTTCTCTTTCGTGCGCCAGGGCATCGGTGAACACGGCGAAGTGCTCGGCGATTATCGACCCAGCGGCATGATCCCGGCGTTCCGCGAGGTGTTGGCCAAGCGCGGCATCGAGTTGCCACTGAGCCTGTTCCGCCCTGAATGGATGGAGGCGCGGCAGTCATGAACGGTATTCCCGGCGAATTCATCCTGATTTTCCTTGGCATGGTCTTCATCGCGGTCTTTCTGCTGTCCCAGGGCGTGGTGGTGCCGGTGTTCGGCGAGGCCGGCAAGATGCGCAAACGCATTCGTGGGCGCTTGCACGTGCTGGAGAAGGCCAACCATTTGCCCAATATGCAGACCGTGTTGCGGCACAAGTACCTGACACGCCTGTCGCCCCTGGAAGCTCGACTCGAGCAGTTGCCGTTCATGGCCAGCCTGACGCAGTTGATCGAGCAGGCCGGCCACGAGTACCGCGCCTACCGGGTGATGCTGCTGGGCCTGGTCCTGGGTGCGGTGGCGGGAGCGTCGGTGCTGATGGTGACGCCGCTCTGGTGGGTGGCGCTGCTGACCACGCTGGCCGTCACCTGGTTGCCGGTGCTGAAGATCCTGCGTGACCGCAGCAAGCGCTTCAACGCGTTCGAGGAAGGCCTGCCGGACGCGCTGGACGCCATGTGCCGGGCCCTGCGCGCCGGCCATCCGTTCAACGAAACCTTGCGCCTGGTTGCCGACGAGCACAAAGGGCCGGTCGCCCAGGAGTTCGGCTTGACCTTCGCCGACATCAACTATGGCAACGACGTACGCCGGGCGATGCTGGGCCTGCTGGAGCGCATGCCGAGCATGACGGTGATGATGCTGGTGACGTCGATCCTCATCCACCGCGAGACCGGCGGCAACCTCACCGAAGTGCTGGAACGCCTGAGTCGGTTGATTCGCGGGCGCTTCCGCTTCCAGCGCAAGATCCGCACGTTGTCGGCCGAAGGTCGCATGTCGGCCTGGGTGCTGGTGGCGATTCCCTTTGTGCTGGCGATCGCCATCGTGCTCACCAGCCCCAGCTACATGCCGGTGCTGCTCAATGATCCGATCGGCCACAAGCTGATCATCGGCGCCTTCTGCGCCATGCTGGTCGGGATTTTCTGGATCCGCAAAATCATCCGGATCCAGGTCTGATCGCTGCCCTGACACGAGGTATCAGTCATGGATTATTTGCTCGGGTTGTTCAGTCGGTTTACCGGGAGCGAGGAACTGGCGCGCCTGTTGTTCATTACTGCGATTGGCGTGAGTACCGTGCTGGCGGCGGTGGCCGTGCTCCTGCTGCTGGTGGGCCTGCAAGACCCGGTGCAGCGGCGCCTGGCGCTGATCAAGCGGGGTTATTCGGGCAGTTCGGCGGCGCAGGAGGCACCGGGTAACCTGCAACTGCTGCTGGAGCGGGTGGGCCAGCGCTTCGCTTCGGCCGACCCGGCCCGTACCTCGGCGACCCAGACCCTGCTGACCCATGCCGGTTACCGCTCTGCATCGGCGGTGCAGGTCTACTGGGCCGTGCGCCTGATGATGCCGCTGGCGCTGCTCGGCCTGGCGGTACTGGTGATGCCGTTGATCAAGGTGTCCGGGGTGGTCGTGCTGCTGGCGGTGACGACGGTGACCGGTCTCGGCTGGCTGCTGCCGTCGCTGTATGTCGGCAAGCGCAAGCAGGCGCGCCAGGGCCGGCTGCGTGCCGCGTTCCCGGATGCACTGGACCTGATGGTGGTGTGCGTCGAATCAGGCCTGGCCTTGCCGACGACCATCGAGCGAGTGGCCGAAGAAATGGCGGTCAGCCAGGCCGAACTGGCCGAAGAACTGGCCTTGGTCAACGCGCAGATCCGCGCCGGCATCACCAGCACCGAGGCCCTCCGGCAACTGGCCATGCGCACTGGGCTTGAAGACATCCAGGGGTTGGTCAGCCTGTTGGCGCAGAGCATTCGCTTCGGCACCAGCGTGGCCGATACCTTGCGCATCTATGCCGACGAATTCCGCGACCGGCGCACCCAGGCCGCCGAGGAAATGGGGGCGAAAATTGGCACCAAGCTGATCTTTCCACTGATTTTCTGCCTGTGGCCCAGCTTCTTCCTGGTCGCCATCGGCCCTGCGATGATTGGCGTGTTCAGGGCGTTCGGGAACATGTAGGCGGGTGATCCTTCATTAGCCGAACAGTTGTGGCGAGGGCGCTTGCTCCCGCCGGGCAGCGCAGCGGCCCTCGCTCCTTGGCGGCGGCTGCGCACCCGAGGGGGCAAGCGCCCTCGCCACGGCGTACCTCCTGTTTCCAGGACTCAGCATGCCCCCGTGGCGAGGGGGTTCATCCCCGCTGGGGTGCGCAGCCACCCCTCGATGCCAATCCCCTTCGAACAGATACCCCGAGCGCCCAGGTTCAGGGCCGCTGCGCGCCCAACGGGGATGAATCCCCTCGCTACAAAGTAGAGTGACAACAGACCTATCCCGGCTAAACACAACATGTGGCGAGGGCGCTTGCTCCCGCTCGGGCGGCGCAGCGGCCCTTGCTTTTGGCAGCTGCTGCGCACCCGAGCGGGAGCAAGCGCCCTCGCCACGGTACGGTTTGAAACCTTTGTTCAACCCACCTCGTACTTCATTTGCTGCTGCTGCTGATGTCCCCGCCTGTGTCCTGGTCAAAGAATTCCGGAATGGGATAGTTGAAGCTATTGAGCCAGCGCTGCATGGCCAGTTCGCGCTCGGCGGCCGAGGCGGTCTGCAAGTGGGTGGACGCCACCACGCCGCGGATCTGCAGTTGCATCCAGCTTTCGGTACCTTGCTGGGCTGTCGAGGAGGGGCCCGGGTCGATCGCCCAGGCCGGGGTGGACAGGCACAGCGTGCACACGATCATCAGTTGTTGGGTTTTCATCTCATGGACTCCTCGTCACGCTCTACTTGACCGCGCCGGATGAGGCATCGACGACCTCTTCCAGGCGGTTCGCTTGCGACGTTGCTGCGTTGGGGGCCGAGCCTCTGATTCTTTCGGCGCGGGCCTGGGCGTCCGCGATCTGCTGGGGACTGAGCTTGGCCATGCTTGCCAGTTCGGCCGCCTGCTTCCAGTTGTCCTGGTAGATCAACAGGGTCACCATGTTGAGCGCCGCCAGGGCGTCGGATTGCTGGAGCTCCATGGCGGTCATGAACTCGAAGCGCGCTTGGGGAATGCGTTTCTGATTGAGGTAGACGACCCCCAGGTCATTGCGGATCTTGCCTTCGGTCGGGGCCATTTTCGCGGCCCGCTCCAGGTGCTCCGTGGCGCTCGCGTTGTCGTTCTTGACGGCGGCCAGTTGGCCCAGGCCATGTTCGCCGTCGGCGGCCAGGCAGGTTCCGAGCAGGCTTCTATACAAGGGCTCCGCCTCGCTGCGCCCCATCAGGCGCAATACCCGGGCCTTGCGCAGGCGCACCTGGACCAGGTCCTCGGGCAGGCGTTCCAGGTTCGCCAGGCTGGCGTACAAGCGCCCCTCGTTGGCCATGTCGTCGGCCATGTTGAGGGCCAGCTCCTGATCGGCGCTGGGCTTGGCGCAATGGGACGGGTCCGACGCCACCACGCCATGGCTGGAACAGCCGGCCAGCATCAATGTTGCGGCTACCGCGATTGCTGCTTTCATGGAATATCCCCTCGCAATGGGTTGGACGCCAGGCGCTAGGTACTTAGGGCGCCGGCTCATTGGGAAAGCCCGCTGCGGTTATCGAACTCGCCATGTTCGAGGAAATACATGCGATAGAAATTCGGGTCGTAGTTGCGCAGTTGCTCGCCCGGTAATGTCGGCAGTTGTGCATTGGCGGCCAAGGGCTGGACCAGGTGCGGCGTGACGATCATCAACAGCTCGCGTTCCTCGCGGTCGATAGAGTGGTCGCGGAAGAACGCGCCCAGCACCGGGATATCACCCAGCCCCGGAAGCTTGTTCACCTGTGAGCTGTTGCGCGTGCTGATCAGGCCGCTGATGACAAAGCTTTCGCCGTCGGCCAGGGCAATGCTGGTATCGGTACGGCGCACGGTGAGCGCTGGCACCAGGGTCCCGGCGATGTTCACGGCATTGGTGAAATCCAGCTCGCTGACTTCCGGCGCGACCTTCAGGGCGATGCGGTTCTGGCCGATGACAGTGGGGGTCAGGGTCAGGCGAATACCGAACTCCTTGTACTCGATGGACACGTTATCGCTGCCGGAACTGGGCACCGGGATCGGCACTTCGCCGCCGGCCAGGAAACTGGCGCTCTGTCCGCTGAGGGCCACCAGGCTCGGCCGTGCCAGGGTGTAGGCAAAACCGCTGCCCTCCAAGGCATTGATCATCAGCAGGGTTTTACCGGTGGCGAACGACAAGTTGAACATGTCGTTGTTGACCGGCAGGGAAGGGCGCACCACCCCGCCGATGGTGGGCAGGGTCCTCGGCGAGCCGAACAGGAAGTTGCCACGGGTGCCGAACAGCGACGTCGAGGCTTCCTTGAGCTTGGTCCGGCTGACCTCGACGAAACGGATGTCGGTCTGGACCTGGGCAAGCAGCATCGGGTCTTCGGAGGGCACGCTCGCCACGCTGGTCAGCGCGGCCGTGGCCCGACCCTTGACGAAAACCATGCTCTGGCGGGGTATTTTCGAGCAATCCGTCCAGACCATCAGGCTGGTGGCGCCCGGTGCCAGGCCGGTGAGAATGAAAGCGTCACTGCCACTGGGTTGTACATCGGCAATTTTCGGGTCACCCACCGCCAACTTCGTCACGGGGGCGAGGATGCGCAGTTCGTTCTGCAAACCCTGGCCGACCTCGAAGGTCGCTGGCAGGCTGTCTAACTGGGAACAATCGGCGGCAACGGCCTGCGCCGTTTCCAGGCCGAAGCCCATCCAGAACAGACCATGGATAACGTGTTTCAAAGCAAGCGCGGTACGCTGGTTCATAGGATGATCCTCGACAGACTGGCCGTCCCTAGGCTTAACCAATTGCCTCGGATCATCGATGGGCCCGGGCTGCCCCCTATCGCATCACCCGGGACAAGGCCGGGTGGACGAGCGGACGGCTGCAATGGACGGCTCCCTTGAAGGGCAATTTGCCAGCCACCGTGCTCGGTTCTGTTGACGGTAGTTCACCTATGGCAAAGCGCCACGTCAAAAATGAAAAAAACGTCTGAAAAGTGGCGGTGGTGAAATTCATGACAGATTGCGCGTCAATAAACTGTCTTTTTGGTGAGGTGGGGATCTTTGGGAGCGCTTCGCGAGCAGGGGGGCGAGTGGTTATGGGAGCGATCCTGCTCGCCAGCGGGCCCATGACCATCGCCGCCGACAAGCCATAAAAAAAGGCCCGCTGAGTGATCCAGGCGGGCCTTTGTGTGTCACGGCGCAATCAATGCTTGCTGTCCTGGTCGGACATTGCCAGCAACTGCTTTTCCTGGTTCCAGTCGAACGGCTCGTCGTTTTGTTCGGCTTCGAAACGACGCTCCTCCAGGGCCTGGTACAGGTCGATTTCTTCATCGGGCATGTAGTGCAGGCAATCACCGCCGAAGTACCAGAGCAGGTCGCGTGGCACCAGGTGGGCGATCTGTGGATAGCGCACGATCACCTGGCACAAGAGGTCCTGGCCCAGGTACTGGCTTTCGATCGGGTCGACTGGCAACTGGGCACGCAGTTCGTCGAAGCGCTCCAGGAACAGGGCATGGCTTTCTTCGGGAACCTGTTCGGCCTCACCTACGGCGACCAGGATGCTGCGCAAGTGGTCGAGCAGGACAAGATGATCGGCAACGACATTGGACACGAGATAAGTCCTCAAGAGCAAAACGGGCGCAGGAGTATAAAGCCCCCGCGCCGGCTTTTACATGGCCGCGGATCAGTGGGACATCGCGGCGAGGGCGCCTGCTCCCGCGGGACGGTGCAGCAGGCCCCTCGTCACGGACTCAGCGGACCTTGGCTTCGGCCAGTGTCAGCGCCTCCTTGTCGAAGTCATCCACGTCGATGACCTTGCGCCGCGCCGCTTCGGCCACGCGCAGGGCCTCGGCTTCGCCGGCTTGCAGCACCCCGGCTTCGAGGGCGGCATCGATGAGGGGTTCGCCTGGCGCCGGGTCGAGCTGACCTTGCTTGAGCGCGACGTGGAGTTTTTTCTGCGCCGGATGGGCGGCGCCCAGCAGGTCGGCGGCGTGTTGCAGGGCACCCACCGGATCGTCCGCCGATTGTGGACGGTAGCAACCCTGCAGCAGTTCTTCGAGGGTCGGATCACCCTTGGCCCGGCCTATCACCGCGGCCACCTCGGCATCCAACCTGTCGCTCGGGCCCTTGTGGCGACGGCCGAACGGAAACACCACTCCACGCAACAGACAACCCAATACCCGATTCGGGAAGTTGGCCAGCAGTTCGTCCAGCGCACGTTCCGACTGGCCGAGGCTTTCCTCCATGGCCCAGGTGAACAGCGGCGCCATGTGGTCCGGCGAATCCAGGTCGTGGTAGCGCTTGAGTGCCGCGGACGCCAGGTAAAGATTGCTCAACACATCCCCCAGGCGTGCCGACAGTCGTTCACGACGCTTGAGCTCGCCTCCCAGCAGCATCATGCTCAGGTCCGCCAGCAGGGCGAATGCCGCCGCCTGCCGGTTGAGGGCGCGGAAGTAGCCCTGGCTCAAGGCATTGCCCGGTGCGTGTTCAAAGCGGCCGAGGCCCAGGTTCAACACCAGCGTGCTGGCGGCATTGCTGATGGCGAAGCCAATGTGCTTGAGCAACAGGTCGTCGAACTCCACCAGGGCCTGGTCCTTGTCCTCACGGGTGGCCAGGGCCATTTCCTTGAGCACGAACGGATGGCAGCGGATGGCGCCTTGGCCGAAGATCATCAGGTTGCGCGAGAGGATGTTCGCGCCTTCGACCGTAATGAAGATCGGCGCCCCTTGCCAGCTGCGGCCCAGGTAGTTGTTCGGGCCCATGATAATGCCCTTGCCACCGTGCACGTCCATGGCGTGGCTGATGCATTCACGACCGCGCTCGGTCAGGTGGTATTTGAGGATCGCCGACAGTACCGAGGGTTTCTCCCCCAGGTCCACGGCGTTGGCGGTCAGCATGCGGGCCGCGTCCATCAGCCAGGCGTTGCCGCCGATGCGCGCCATGGCTTCCTGGATGCCTTCGAACGCTGACAGCGGGACGTTGAACTGCTCGCGCACCTGGGTGTACTGGCCCGTCACCAGGCTGGTGAACTTGGCGGCGCCGGTGCCCACCGCGGGCAGGGAAATCGAACGCCCGACCGACAGGCAGTTCATCAGCATCATCCAGCCTTTGCCGAGCATCGGTTGGCCGCCAATGAGGAAGTCCAGCGGGATGAACACGTCCTTGCCCCAGTTCGGCCCGTTCATGAACGCCGCGCCGAGTGGCAGGTGGCGGCGGCCGATGTGTACGCCCGGGGTGTCGGTGGGGATCAGCGCAAGGCTGATGCCCAGGTCTTCTTCGTCACCCAGCAGGTGGTCGGGGTCGTACGCCTTGAAGGCCAGGCCGAGGAGGGTGGCCACCGGGCCGAGGGTGATGTAGCGCTTTTCCCAGTTCAGGCGCAGGCCCAGGGTTTCCCGGCCTTGCCATTCGCCCTTGCAGATAATGCCGGTGTCGGGCATCGCCCCGGCGTCGGAGCCGGCCAGCGGCCCGGTCAGGGCAAAGCAGGGGATATCGTCGCCCCGGGCCAGCCGTGGCAGGTAGTGGTCGCGTTGTTCATCGGTGCCGTAGTGCAGCAGCAGTTCCGCCGGGCCGAGGGAGTTGGGGACCATTACCGTGGACGCCAGGTCGCCGCTGCGGGTCGCCAGCTTCATCGCCACCTGGGAGTGGGCGTAGGCGGAGAAGCCCTTGCCGCCGTATTCCTTGGGAATGATGAGGGCGAAGAAACCGTGCGTCTTGATATGGGCCCAGGCTTCGGGCGGCAGGTCCATGGCCTGGCCGATCTGCCAGTCACTGACCATCGCGCAGAGTTCTTCCGTCGGGCCGTCGAGGAACGCCTGTTCTTCCTCGGTCAACTGCACCTTGGGGTAGGACAGCAGCAGGTCCCAGTCCGGGCGACCGCTGAACAGTTCGCCATCCCACCACACCGTGCCGGCGTCGATGGCGTCGCGTTCGGTCTGGGACATGGGCGGCAGGGTTTTCTGGAACCAGTCGAACATCGGCGCGCTGAAATACCGGCGACGCAGGTCTGGCAGCAGCAGGGGAGCCGCGACGGCGGCGAGCATCACCCACAGAACCAGCATCAGCCACCCGGGGGCGTGGCTGAAAATGCCCATGGCCAGCAGGTAGACCGCGACGATGCCCAGTGCGGGCAACGGGGCGGTGCGCCGATGGGCCAGCCAGGCGATCCCGATGACCAGGACCAGTATCCACAACAACAGCATAGGTAATCCTCCGTGAACCAGGGCAAAACCGACCCACAGAGCTTAGACGGCCTCTGCAAAACCGGCGGTCGGCGCGATGTGATTGATTTCGTGGGAAACCCTGGATGCAGTGCGCCAGTCTGGTTGGCAACAGCCGTGGGAAATCGTTCGTTATCCAGGTGAGAAAACGCCATTGTTTGGCCGAAACGTCGTTATCGCTGCAACGGGGCTGTGGATAGACTCGGGTTTTGCCGATGCCAGCCACGATGGCCGGCGTTTCCCGGAGGCCTTCCTGCATGCAGTCCTACCTGACGCCCAGCCGCTTCATCGACAGCGATCATCCACAGGTCATCGCCTTTGCCGAGGCGCATCGCGGTGCCGACCGCGACCCTGTGGCGCAGGCGGTCTACCTTTACTACGCCGTGCGCGAGGCGGTGCGGTACAACCCGTATACCTTCAGTCGCGATCCGGCGACCCTGCGTGCCAGCCATGCGCTGAGCCACGGGGAAAGCTACTGCGTGCCCAAGGCCACGCTGCTCGCCGGCTGTGCCCGGCATTGCGGTATCCCGGCACGCATCGGCCTGGCGGATGTGCGCAACCACCTGTCCACGCCCCGTTTGCTGGCGTTGCTGCGCAGCGACGTGTTCGCCATGCACGGCTACACCGAGCTGTACCTGGACGGCCGCTGGGTCAAGGCCACGCCGGCGTTCAACCAGGGCTTGTGCGAGCTGTTCGACGTCGCGCCGCTGGAGTTCGACGGCCGCCACGACAGCGTTTTCCACCCGTTCAATCGCCAAGGCGCGAAGCTGATGGAATACATCACCGACCATGGGCAGTTCGCCGATGTCCCCGAAGCGTTCTTTTTCGGGCACCTGGAGAAATGTTATCCACACCTGTTCGGCGATCAGGCGCCGTCCTTGCTCGGCGATATGCGGGACGATTTGAGTCGCGGCTGATCCGGCGTATGCTGCTGCGGCACTTTGTCCATTGAAGGAAACCGTGATGCTGAAGATCTGGGGTCGCAAGAATTCGTCGAACGTGCGCAAGGCGCTCTGGTGTGCCGAAGAGCTGGGGCTGGCCTACGAGGCCATCGATGCGGGCGGCGCTTTTGGCGTGGTGGACACGCCTGAGTACCGGGCGAAGAACCCCAACGGCCGCGTGCCCATGATCGAGGATGACGGTTTCGTGCTGTGGGAATCCAACACCATTGTGCGCTACCTGCTGGCCCGCCACGCGCCGGATTCGGCCTGGTACCCGGCCGATGCCCAGGCACGGGCCGCCGCCGAGAAATGGATGGACTGGACCACTTCGTCTTTTGCCGCACCGTTTCGGACGGTGTTCTGGGGCGTGCTGCGCACCCCGGCCGAGCAACAGGACTGGCCTGCCATCCATGCGGCTATCAAGGAATGCAACGCTTTGCTGGCGATGGCCGACCGTGCATTGGGCGAGCAGCCTTATTTGAGCGGCGCGCAGATCGGCATGGGCGACATTCCCTTGGGCAGCTTCATTTATGCCTGGTTCGAAATGCCCATCGAGCGGGCTGCCTGGCCGAATCTGGAAGCCTGGTACCAGCAGTTGAAACAGCGTCCGGCCTACCGCAAGGCGGTCATGACCGCGTTGACTTAATACTTACTATCGACACGCGTGACTGTACTTGTGCGGCGACGCCCAGCACCATGGCCATCGTGCGCCGTGGTTGTTTTGCTCGCCGCGCGCCCTCATGTACTTCTTTCTTCCCTTCTTGGTGCGTAATCCGATATGAGTTCCGCTCTGTCCATCCGGCAGCTAACCAAAACCTACGGCAACGGTTTCCAGGCCCTGAGTGGTATCGATCTGGACGTCGCCGAAGGCGATTTCTTTGCCTTGCTCGGTCCTAACGGCGCCGGCAAATCCACCACCATCGGCATTCTTTCCACGTTGGTGAACAAGACCAGCGGCACGGTGAATGTCTTCGGCCATGACCTGGACCGCGAGCCCGCCGCCCTCAAGCGTTGCATTGGCGTGGTGCCCCAGGAGTTCAACTTCAACCAGTTCGAGAAGACCTTCGACATCGTCGTGACCCAGGCCGGTTACTACGGCATCCCGCCGAAGATCGCCAACGAGCGCGCCGAGCAGTACCTGACCCAGCTGGGGTTGTGGGACAAGCGCGACGTGCCGTCCCGTTCGTTGTCCGGCGGCATGAAGCGCCGCCTGATGATTGCCCGCGCGCTGGTGCATGAGCCACGCCTGCTGATCCTCGACGAACCGACGGCGGGGGTGGACATCGAGCTGCGTCGTTCGATGTGGACCTTCCTGACCGAGCTGAACCAGAAAGGCATCACCATCATCCTGACCACCCATTACCTGGAAGAGGCCGAGCAGTTGTGCCGCAACATCGGCATCATCGACCACGGCACCATCGTCGAGAACACCAGCATGCGGCAGTTGCTCGGCCAACTGCATGTGGAAACCTTTGTGCTGGACCTCAAGCACGACCTGAAGGCCGCGCCCCAGCTCACTGGTTACCCTGCGCGCCTGGTCGACAGCCATACCCTGGAGGTCCAGGTGGACAAGGCCGTCGGCATCACCGGGCTGTTCGGCCAGTTGGCCTTGCAGAACATCGAAGTGCAGAGCCTGCGCAACAAGACCAATCGCCTCGAGGAGTTGTTCGTGTCCCTGGTGGAGAAAAACCTGGCGAAGGTGGCGGTATGAGTTCCGAACTGCGCCCCAACCTGATTGCCCTCAATACCATCGTCTACCGTGAAGTGCGGCGCTTCATGCGCATCTGGCCGCAGACCCTGCTGCCGCCGGCGATCACCATGGTTCTGTACTTCGTGATCTTCGGCAACCTGATCGGCCGGCAGATCGGCGACATGGGTGGCTTCACCTACATGGACTACATCGTGCCGGGGCTGATCATGATGTCGGTGATCACCAACTCCTACGGCAACGTGGTGTCGAGCTTCTTCGGCAGCAAGTTCCAGCGTTCGATCGAAGAGCTGATGGTCTCGCCGGTCTCCCCCCACACGATCCTTATCGGCTACACCTTGGGCGGCGTCCTGCGTGGCCTGGCAGTGGGGTTGATCGTGACGCTGCTGTCGCTGTTCTTTACCCATCTGCAGGTGCATCACCTGGGGGTGACGGTCCTGGTGGTGGTGCTCACGGCGACGATCTTTTCGCTGCTGGGCTTCATCAACGCGGTGTTCGCGCGCAACTTCGATGACATCTCCATCATCCCGACGTTCGTGCTCACGCCGTTGACCTACCTGGGCGGGGTGTTCTATTCGATTTCCCTGTTGCCGCCGTTCTGGCAGACCGTTTCCCTGGCCAACCCGGTGCTGCACATGGTCAACGCCTTCCGCTACGGCATCCTGGGGGTTTCCGACATCAAGATCAGCATTGCGATCACCTTCATGCTGGTGGCCACTGTGGTGCTGTACATCGGTTGCTCGCGGTTGCTGGTCAGCGGGCGCGGCATGCGCACCTGACGTTCCCCTTGGGGAGCCAGCCTGCTCGCGAAGGCGTCAGCCAGCACGCCCCAAAAAAAGGGCCTCCAGCAATGGAGGCCCTTTTTTTGCCGGTCACATCCGGCTTTTCTTGCGCCGTTTCCACTGCCGGGTCACCCACCAGCGCCAGTAACTCATGGTGACGAAGTAGGCCAGGGCACCGAGCACCAGGCCGGTGACCACCGAACCGAGCAGGAACGGCTGCCACAACGTCGACAACTGGCCACTGATCCATTCCCAGGTCAGTTCTTCCGGCAGCGTCCGGGCAGGTACGTCCATCAGCCAGGCGCCGGTCTGGTAGGTGCAGAAGAACACCGCCGGCATGGTGATCGGATTGGTCAGCCACACCAGGCTTACGGCAATCGGCATGTTGCCGCGTACCGCGACGGCCAGTGCGGCAGCCAGCAGCATTTGCAAGGGAATGGGCAGGAATGCGGCGAACAGGCCGACGGCCATGGCGCGCGCGACGGAGTGACGGTTGAGGTGCCAGAGGTTGGGGTCATGCAGCAAGGTGCCGAGAAAGCGTAAGGATTTGTGTTCCCGGATGCTCTGCGGGTCAGGCATGTAACGTTTGAATAGGCGCCGGGGCATAAGGCTTCTCGGTCGGTTCAAAGCAGTAAGGCGGCAAGTATGTCCGGATTCTACGGTTGGCAGATTCAGACTTTGTGACAATTGATAACGCCCGGGGTGCCGCACAACGGCTAAGCCTTGAGAGGGCACTCTCAAGGACGGGTCATGCGCACAGGATTGGTCGCGCTTGCGCTGGGGCTGGTGGCCCCGGTTTTTTTCCCGGCGTTGCCGCCGCCGTGGCTGATGGTGGCGCTGCCGGTGCTGGCACTGATGGCCGTGCCGTTTCGAACCTACCCGCTGGGCTTCTTCCTGGGCGGATTGGCCTGGGCCTGTCTGTCGGCGCAGTGTGCGCTGGACGATCGGTTGCCTGCCGCGCTGGAGGGAGAAACCCGTTGGGTCGAAGGGCGTGTCGTCGGCTTGCCGCAATACAGCGACGGCGTGGTGCGCTTCGAACTGGCCGATGCCCATGGTCGTCGCGACCGGTTGCCGGCGTTGATGCGCCTCGCCTGGTTCGGTGGGCCGCCGGTCAGCAGTGGCGAGCGTTGGCGATTGGCGGTCAAGCTCAAGCGGCCCGCCGGGCTGCTGAACCCTCACGGTTTCGACTATCAGGCCTGGCTGTTGAGCCGGGGCATCGGCGCCACCGGAACCATCAAGGACTGTCGCCTGCTGCAGCCGGCTCAGGGCGCTTGGCGTGACGGGGTGCGCCAGGCGCTGGCGCGGGTCGATGCCCAGGGCCGCTCCGGTGCGCTGATGGCCTTGGTGCTGGGGGATGGTGCCGGGTTGAGCCGCGAAGACTGGCGGGTGTTGCAAGACACCGGCACGGTTCATCTGCTGGTGATCTCCGGGCAACACATTGGCCTGCTCGCCGGCCTGGTGTACCTGATGGTGGCGGGTGCGGCGCGCCATGGCCTGTGGCCGGCAAGGCTGCCATGGTTGCCTTGGGCCTGCGGCCTGGCCTTCATGGCGGCGCTGAGCTACGGCTTGCTGGCCGGGTTCGAGGTGCCGGTGCGGCGGGCCTGCGCGATGATCGGCCTGGTGTTGCTGTGGCGCTTGCGCTTCAAGCCTGCGGCCTCCTGGTGGGCCTGGTTGCTGGCGTTCGACGGGGTGCTGTTGTTCGATCCGCTGGCCTGCCTGCGGCCCGGATTCTGGCTGTCGTTCGCCGCCGTCGCGATCCTGATGTTCACCTTTGGCGGCCGCCTGGGGCCCTGGCGCTGGTGGCAGACCTGGACTCGCGCCCAATGGCTGGTTGCGCTCGGCCTGTGTCCGTTGCTGTTGATCCTGGGGCTGCCGGTGAGCCTCAGCGGGCCGCTGGCGAACCTGCTGGCGGTGCCCTGGATCAGCCTGCTGGTGCTGCCGCCGGCATTGCTCGGCACGCTGTTGTTGCCGGTGCCGTTCGTGGGCGAGGGCCTGCTATGGATCGCTGGCGGGCTGCTCGACGTATGGTTCAGGGGGCTGGCGTGGGTGGCCGGGCAACTGCCCGCCTGGACCCCGGCGGCGGTTCCGCCCTGGGCCTTGGGCATCGCCGCCCTCGGTGCGTTTGTGCTGCTGTTGCCCAAGGGCGTGCCGCTGCGTCTTTTGGGTTGGCCAATGTTGAGCTTGATGGTCTTTGCACCGCGGGAAAACCTGCCGCACGGGCAGGCCGAAATCTGGCAACTGGACGTGGGCCAGGGGCTGGCGGTGCTGGTGCGTACCCATGGCCATGCCCTGCTTTATGACGCCGGGCCACGCTGGGGCGACGCCGATGCGGGCGAGCGTGTCGTGCTGCCCACCTTGCGCAAGCTGGGGGTGCGCGAATTGGACCTGATGCTGCTCAGCCATGCCGATGCCGATCATGCCGGTGGTGCCCTGGCGGTGCGCAACGGGCTGCCCACCCGGCAACTGATCAGCGGCGATCCCGACGCGCTGCCCGAGGCGTTGCACGCCGGGCCTTGTGACAGTGGCCAGCGCTGGGAGTGGGACGGGGTCGGTTTCGCGCTGTGGCAATGGTCATCGGCCGAGGACAGCAACCAGAAGTCCTGCGTGTTGCGGGTGGAGGCGGGCGGCGAGCGCTTGCTGTTGACCGGCGACATCGACCGCCATGCCGAGCGCGCCTTGCTCGATGGCCCCCTGGCGGTGCCGATCCACTGGCTGGCCGCCCCTCATCATGGCAGCCGCAGCTCATCGTCGATGGCGCTGCTGGCACGTCTCAAGCCTCACTCGGTGCTGATTTCCCGCGGACAGGGCAATGCCTTCGGCCATCCACATCCCCAGGTGATGGCCCGTTACCGCCGGGCGGGGATGACGATCTACGACAGTGCCGAACAGGGTGCCATTCGTCTGCAACTGGGGGCCTTCGCCCGGCCGCGTACCGAGGCCGGGCATCGCCGCTACTGGCGTGATCCACTGCCCGCCGGCCACCCGGGCCGACATTGATCCAGCTCAAATGGGCAAGCGCCTATCGGCGAGTCGGGTCTTCCAAGGCGAGTCTGTGTGATAAAGTGGCGCACTTTTTCGAGGGGGCAGTCACTGTGTGGGAATTGGTCAAATCCGGCGGCTGGATGATGTTGCCGATCATTCTGAGTTCCATCGCGGCACTGGGTATCGTTGCCGAACGCCTGTGGACCCTGCGGGCCAGCCGTGTGACCCCGGAGCATCTGCTCGGGCAGGTCTGGGTCTGGATCAAGGACAAGCAACTGAACAAGGACAAGCTCAAGGAACTGCGCGCCAGTTCGCCCTTGGGGGAAATCCTCGCCGCCGGCCTGGCGAACTCCAAGCATGGTCGCGAGATCATGAAGGAGTGCATCGAGGAAGCCGCCGCCCGGGTCATCCATGAGCTGGAGCGCTACATCAATGCCCTGGGCACCATTGCCGCCATGTCCCCGTTGCTGGGCTTGCTGGGTACGGTGCTGGGCATGATCGATATCTTCAGCGCCTTCACCGGCTCCGGCATGACCACCAACGCCGCCGTGCTGGCGGGGGGCATCTCCAAGGCGCTGATCACCACCGCTGCCGGCCTGATGGTGGGTATTCCGTCAGTGTTTTTCCATCGCTTCCTGCAACGGCGCGTCGACGAGCTCGTGGTGGGCATGGAGCAGGAGGCCATCAAGCTGGTCGAGGTGGTGCAGGGCGACCGTGATGTAGACCTGGCCGGGGACAAGAAGTGAAATTCCGCCGCAAACCCCGGGAAAACATCGAGATCAACCTGGCGTCGCTGATCGACGTGGTGTTCATCCTGCTGCTGTTTTTCGTCGTGACCACCACCTTCACCCGGGAAACCCAGCTCAAGGTCGAATTGCCGCAGGCCGTCAGTGGCTCGCCGGCCGAGGACCAGCAGCTGAAGAACCTGGAAGTCACCATCAGCGCCGAAGGCGCGTTCTCGGTGAACAACCAGTTGCTGCCCAAGAGTGATTTGGCGAGCCTGATCGACGCCTTGCAGAAGGAGTCCGGCGGCGACACCAACCTGCCGCTGTCCATCAGCGCCGACGGCAAGACCCCGCATCAATCGGTGATCACCGCGATGGATGCGGCCGGCAAGCTCGGCTTCAGTCATCTGCGCATGACCACCGTCGAGGCGGCGCCCGCACCCTGATGGCCATGTCCGATCGTTTGCTTGCCGCCTGGTACCAGGGGCATCCGGCCCTGGCGCTGCTGCGGCCGTTGGAGTGGTTGTACCGGCGAGTGGTGGTGCGCAAGCGCGAGCGCTTCCTGGCCGGTGACGGCCCGATCTACCAGCCGCCCGTGCCGCTGGTGATGGTCGGCAATATCACGGTCGGCGGCACCGGCAAGACGCCCATGATCCTGTGGCTGATCCAGCATTGCCAGCGCAGCGGCCTGCGGGTTGGCGTGGTGAGCCGGGGCTACGGCGCCCAGCCGCCGCAATTGCCCTGGCGGGTCGAAGCCAGCCAGGGCGCCGACGTGGCCGGCGATGAGCCGCTGTTGATCGTCCAGCGCACCGGCGTGCCACTGATGATCGACCCGCAGCGCAGCCGCGCGGTCCAGGCGCTGTTGGAAACCGAACCGCTGGACCTGATCCTGTCCGACGACGGCATGCAGCATTACCGGATGGCCCGGGACCTCGAACTGGTGCTGATCGACAACGCCCGCGGCCTGGGCAACCGCCGGTGCCTGCCTGCCGGGCCGTTGCGCGAACCGGTCGAGCGCCTGCAATCGGTCGACGCCGTGCTGTACAACGGCGCTAGTGCGGATCGCGACGACGGCTTCGCCTTTGAACTGCGGCCCACCGCCCTGGTGAACCTGGCCAACGGCGAGCGGCGCGACCTCGACCATTTCCCGCCCGGCCAGGCGGTGCACGCAGTGGCCGGCATCGGCAATCCCCAGCGTTTCTTCAAGACCCTCGAAACGCTACACTGGCGACCCATACCGCACGGGTTTGCCGACCATGCCCAGTACAGTGCCCAGGCCCTGGACTTCTCGCCTGCGCTGCCATTGGTCATGACGGAAAAGGACGCGGTCAAATGCCGCGCCTTCGCCGGCCCGCACTGGTGGTACCTGGCGGTGGATGCTGCGCCGTCGCCGGCCTTCGCGGCCTGGTTCGACACCCAGCTGATGCGCCTGTTGCCGGATCGCCTTTTGCCTTAAACACCTTTTACCCAAGGGAATTTCCATGGACACCAAACTGCTCGATATCCTGGCCTGCCCGGTCTGCAAGGGTCCGCTCAAGCTCAGCGCCGACAAGACCGAACTGATCAGCAAGGGTGCTGGCCTGGCCTATCCGATTCGTGATGGCATCCCGGTGATGCTCGAAAGCGAAGCCCGCACCCTGAGCACCGACGAGCGCCTGGATAAATGACCACCGCCTTCACCGTTGTCATCCCATCGCGCTTCGCCTCGACGCGCCTGCCCGGCAAACCGTTGCTGGCGATCGCCGGCAAGCCGATGATCCAGCATGTCTGGGAACAGGCTTGCAAAAGCAGCGCCCAGCGCGTGGTGGTGGCGACTGACGATGCACGCATCGTCGAGGCCTGCAAGGGGTTTGGCGCCGAGGTCGTGCTGACGCGCGAGGACCACAACTCCGGCACCGATCGCCTGGCGGAAGTCGCGGTGAAGCTGGGTCTGGAACCGGAAGCCATCGTGGTCAACGTGCAGGGTGACGAGCCTTTGATCCCGCCCAGCGTGATCGATCAGGTCGCCGCCAACCTCGCGGCCCACACCGAGGCGCGCATGGCGACCCTGGCCGAGCCGATTGAGGATGTGCAAGCCCTGTTCAACCCCAACGTGGTCAAGGTGGTCAGCGACCTCAACGGCCTGGCCCTGACCTTCAGCCGCGCGACATTGCCATGGGCCCGCGATGCATTCGCCCAGAGCCGCGATGTGATGCCCGAAGGCGTCCCGTACCGTCGCCACATCGGCATCTATGCCTACCGCGCCGGCTTCCTCCAGGACTTCGTCGCCTGGGGCCCATGCTGGCTGGAAAATACCGAGGCGCTGGAGCAATTGCGTGCCTTGTGGCATGGCGTGCGGATCCATGTCGCCGATGCGCTGATCGCCCCGCCGACCGGTGTCGACACCCCGCAAGACCTCGAACGCGTTCGTCGCCTGCTGGAGGTCTGATGCGGGTCCTGTTCGTCTGTCTCGGCAATATCTGTCGTTCGCCCACCGCCGAAGGCATCCTGCGGCACAAGTTGCGCGAGGCCGGGCTGGCCGGCCAGGTCGAAGTCGCCTCTGCCGGTACCGGCGACTGGCATGTCGGCAAGGCCCCGGACAAACGCAGCCAGGCCGCTGCCTTGCGCCGGGGTTACGACTTGTCGGCCCAGCGGGCCCAGCAGGTGACTCGCGCCGACTTCGCCGCCTATGACCTGATCCTGGCCATGGACAACAGCAACCTGCGCAACCTCAAGGCCCTGCAACCGGCCAACGGCAGGGCCGAGCTGGACCTGTTCCTGCGCCGCTACGAAGCGGAACTGGACGAGGTGCCGGACCCGTACTACGACGGCGAACAGGGCTTCGAGCAGGTGCTGGACTTGATCGAGCAGGCCACCGATCGCCTGGTGATCGAATTGAAGGGACGGTTATGACCTTGCAGATACAGGCCGGCGTCAGCCTCAAACCGTTCAACAGTTTCGGCGTCGATGTGACGGCGCGCCTGTTCGCCGAGGCCCACGACGATGGCGATGTCCGCGAGGCCCTGGCCTATGCCCGTGAGCACGAGGTGCCGCTGCTGGTGATTGGCGGCGGCAGCAACCTGCTGCTGACCGGTGACATTGACGCCCTGGTGCTGCGCATGGCCAGCCAGGGGGTTCGCTTGCTCAGCGATGACGGCGAGCGGGTGGTGGTCGAAGCCGAAGCCGGGGAGCCCTGGCATCCCTTCGTCCAGTACACGCTGGCGCAGGGCTGGTCGGGCCTGGAAAACCTCAGCCTGATCCCCGGCACCGTTGGCGCGGCCCCGATGCAGAACATCGGCGCCTATGGCGTGGAGATCAAGGACGTGTTTGCCGGCCTCACGGCGCTCGACCGCCATACCGGCCAGCAACGCGAGTTCAGCCTCGAAGAGTGTCGTTTCGCCTACCGCGACAGCCTGTTCAAGCAACAGGCCGGGCGCTGGTTGATCCTGCGGGTGCGTTTTGCCCTCAGTCGCGCCGCCCACCTGCACCTGGAATACGGTCCGGTCCGCCAGCGGTTGACCGAGCAAGGCATCGACCAGGCAACGCCCATGGATGTGAGCCGGGCGATTTGCAGTATCCGCAGCGAAAAACTCCCGGACCCGGCGGTGCTGGGGAACGCCGGCAGTTTCTTCAAGAACCCGCTGGTGCCGGCCGAGCACGTTGCGCAACTCAAGGTGCAGTACCCGGACCTGGTGGCTTATCCACAGCCCGAAGGGCAGATGAAAATCGCCGCCGGGTGGCTGATCGAGCGGGCCGGCTGGAAAGGTTTTCGCGAGGGCGACGCCGGAGTGCATGCGTTGCAGGCGCTGGTGCTGGTCAACTATGGCGCCGCCACGGGGCCGCAACTGCTGGACTTGGCCCTGCGTATCCAGAAGGACATCGCCGAGCGGTTCCAGGTCGAGCTGGAAATGGAACCCAACCGGTACTGAACCTGTCATTTGTAATCATCTGAAAACGCCCTGTCCCATCGCGCACATGGATCATTTGTGCAGGATTGTGCAGGGCGTTTTGCGTGATCCTGGGTTAATTTAGCCTCCAACCGATGCGACCATTGCATCTGCAAGGCCCCGTGCAGACGCCTGTGTGCGTGTGCATAAGAGAGCCCAATAGCCTGAGCCAGTCTGCGGTACCCGAACCGTTCCCCACGCGGCAGATTGCTCGACCCCATAACCCGACCACTATGCGGGCGTGCCCATGATTACCCTGAAACTCAATGGAAAAGACCATCAACTGGATGTGACCGAGGACATGCCGCTGCTCTGGGCGATCCGCGATGTCGCTGGCTACAACGGCACCAAGTTCGGCTGCGGCATGGGCCTGTGCGGCGCGTGCACCATCCACATCGACGGCGCCCCGGCGCGCAGTTGCATCACCCCCATCGGCTCGGTGCAGGGGCAGGCCATCAGCACCATCGATGCGCTGCACGCCGACCCGGTCGGGCAGGTCGTCCAGCAGGCCTGGCTCGATACCGCCGTGGCCCAGTGTGGTTACTGCCAGGGTGGGCAGATCATGTCCGCGACGGCCTTGCTCAAGAGCAACCCCAACCCCAGCGATGAGCAGATCGAGGAGGCTATGGTCGGCAACATCTGCCGGTGCGGCACCTACAACCGGATCAAGACCGCCATTCGCCAAGCCTCCACCCACCTGAAGGAGGCCAAGGCATGAGCCGCTTGCCCAAGGATTTTGTGCTGAGCAATCTCAGCCGTCGCGGTTTCCTCAAGGGCGCGAGCGCCACTGGTGTACTTGTGCTGGCCGCCAGTTGGGGCTTGCCGGATGCCTTTGCCGAGGACAAGAAGTTCGGTGCCGAAGGCATGCCCCATGGCGTGATCGACGACCCGAAGGTGTACGTGAGCATTGCCGCCGACGGCAGCGTGACGGTGATCTGCAATCGTTCGGAAATGGGCCAGGGTGTGCGCACCAGCCTCAGCATGGTGGTGGCCGATGAACTGGACGCCGACTGGGCCTTGGTGAAGGTGCAACAGGCGCCGGCCGATGAAGCGCGTTTCGGCAACCAGGACACCGATGGCTCGCGCAGCATGCGGCATTGGTACGAGCCGATGCGTCGCTGCGGAGCCGCCGCGCGAACCATGCTGGAGCAGGCCGCTGCCGCGCAGTGGGGCGTTGCGGTGACTGAATGCCGGGCGCAACTGCATAAAGTGTTGCACCAGCCGTCCGGTCGGGAGTTGGGTTATGGCGCGCTGGCCGCTGCCGCCAGCGCCTTGCCGGTGCCGGCCCGGGACAGCTTGCGCCTCAAGCAGGCGTCGGAGTTTCGCTACATCGGCAAACAAGCGAGCCGGGCTATCGATGGTGCGGACATCGTCAATGGTCGCGCGGTGTTCGGTGCCGATGTGCATTTTGAGGGCATGCTCTACGCCGTCGTGGCCCGTCCGCCGGTCTATGGCGGCAAGGTCAGGACCGTGGACAGCAGCGCGGCGCTGAAAGTACCCGGCGTGGTCAAGGTGGTGGCCATCGAAGGGCGCCCGTTGCCCTCGGAATTCCAGCCCCTGGGCGGCGTGGCGGTGGTGGCGAAGAACACTTGGGCGGCGATCAAGGGCCGTGAAGCGCTGAAAATCGAGTGGGACGATGGGCCGAACGCCGGCTATGACTCCATTGCCTATCGCAAGGAGCTGGAAGCGGCGGCGCTCAAGCCCGGCAAGGTCGTGCGCAGCAGCGGCAACCTCGACGACGCGCTGGCCAAGGCCGACTCGACCCTGGAAGCGGCGTATTACCTGCCGCACCTGTCCCAGTCACCGATGGAGCCGATGGTCGCGGTCGCTCGCTTCAAGGACGGCCAGTGCGAAGCCTGGGCGCCGAGCCAGGCCCCGCAGGTGACGCGCGAGCGCATCGCCGAGCGCCTGGGCATTGGGTTCGACAAGGTCACGGTGAACATCACGTTGCTGGGCGGCGGTTTCGGCCGCAAGTCCAAGCCGGATTTCGTCGTTGAGGCCGCGGTGCTGGCCAAGGAGTTTCCCGGCCAGGCGATCCGGGTGCAATGGACCCGCGAGGACGACATCCATCATTCGTATTTCCACACCGTATCGGCCGAGTACCTCAAGGCCGGCCTGAACCAGGACGGCCTGCCGTCCGGCTGGCTGCACCGCACCGTGGCGCCGAGCATCACCGCGTTGTTCGCGCCGGGAATGACCCACGAAGCACCGTTCGAGATAGGCATGGGCGTGACCAACATGGCCTACGCCGTGCCGAACATGCGCATGGAAAATCCCGAGGCGACGGCCTACGCCCGGGTGGGCTGGTACCGCTCGGTGTCGAACATCCCCCACGGGTTCGCGATCCAGAGTTTCATCGACGAGCTGGCCCACAAGGCGGGCCAGGATCCGCTGAAGTACCAGCTCAAGCTGCTCGGCCCGGACCGCAAGATCGACCCGCGCACCGTGAGTGATGAGTGGAACTACGGCGAATCGCCCGACCGTTATCCCATCGACACGGCGCGGATCCGCACCGTGCTGGAAACCGCGGCGAAGGCCGCCGGTTGGGGCCGCAAACTGCCCAAGGGTCGGGGTCTTGGCCTGGCGGTGCACTACAGCTTTGTCACCTATGTCGCCGCGGTGATCGAGGTAGAGGTCAAGGACGACGGTACGGTGATCGTGCACAAGGCGGATATCGCGGTGGACTGCGGCCCGCAGATCAACCCCGAGCGGATTCGTTCGCAGTTCGAAGGGGCCTGCGTCATGGGCCTGGGGAACGCGATGGTGGGGGAGATCAGCTTCAAGGACGGCAAGGTCCAGCAGGACAACTTCCACATGTACGAGGTGGCGCGCATGTCCCTGGCGCCCAAGGAGGTGGCAGTGCACCTGGTGACACCGCCAGGCGAGGTGCCGCTGGGTGGCGTCGGTGAACCGGGTGTGCCGCCGATTGCGCCGGCGCTGTGCAATGCGCTCTTTGCTGCTACCGGCAAGCGCATTCGCAGCTTGCCCGTGCGTTATCAGTTGCAGGGTTGGCAGCAGGCCAGTGCCTGATGGACAGCGTTGATCTGAATGTCCTGCGCAGCGTGCTCCAATGGCGCCGCGCCGGGCAGCGAGTGGTGTTGTTCACGGTGGTCCAGACCTGGGGCACCGCGCCGAGGCCGCCGGGGGCGATGCTGGCCCTGCGCGAAGATGGCGTGGTGATCGGCTCGGTGTCGGGCGGTTGTGTCGAAGATGACTTGATCGCTCGGCTGCACGACGGTCGCATACCGGCGGACGGTCCGCCGGTGCAGATGATCACGTATGGCGTCACGCGTGAAGAAGCGGCGCGCTTTGGCCTGCCGTGCGGAGGCACCCTGCGCTTGACCGAGGAACGGGTCGGCGACCCTGAATGGGTCGCCGAATTGCTGCGACGTTGCGATGCCCACGAAATTGTCGCCCGCCAGTTGAATATCGCCGACGGCCAGGTGACGTTGACGCCGGCCGATAAGACTGACGCGCTGGTTTTCGACGGCCAGGTGCTGCGGGCCATTTATGGTCCGCGCTGGCGTCTGCTGTTGATCGGTGCCGGACAACTGTCGCGCTACGTGGCGGAAATGGCCCGCTTGCTGGATTTTGAAGTGCTGATCTGCGACCCGCGCAAGGAATTCGTCTACGGTTGGGAAGAGCAGCATGGACGCTTCGTCCCGGGGATGCCCGACGAAGCCGTGTTGAATATCCGGACCGACGAGCGCACGGCCATTGTCGCCCTGACCCATGACCCGCGCCTGGACGACATGGCTTTGCTCACGGCACTGGATTCCAGGGCGTTTTATGTCGGTGCCCTGGGGTCGCGCGTCAACAGTCAGAAGCGCCGGGATAACCTGGCTCAGCTAGGCTTGTCTGAGGAAGCCATCGAGCGACTGCATGGGCCGATCGGCTTGCACATCGGCAGCCACACCCCGGCGGAAATCGCCGTGTCGCTGTTGGCTGAAATCGTGGCGATCAAGAATGGCGTCGAACTGCGTCAGAAAAAACCGCTGTAGGTCGCAGGCAAGGAGGGCGTATGCAGGATTCCATTGGGGTGATCATTCTCGCCGCCGGGGCGGGCAGTCGGTTCCGCCAGGCAGCGGGCCCGGATAAGGACAAGCTGCTGGCTGACTGTACAGGGCGGGACGGCGGCGTGCGCTCGGTGATCGAGCAGGTGCTGGTGAATCTGCCGGCCCATCTGGACAAGCGCGTGCTGGTGACCCGCGAAGACCGTCACCAGACCGTGCGCATGGCCCAGGCCTACGGGTGCGATTGCGTGGAACTGGATTCCCCCGGCCTCGGTGACAGCATTGCCGCCGGTGTCCAGGCCTGCCCGGACCTTGGCGGGTGGCTGATGGTGCTGGGGGACATGCCGTTCATCCTGCCAGCGAGTATCGAACAGGTGGCAGCCGGGATCCGCGAGGATGGCATCAGCGTGCCGGTTTTTGCAGGAGAGTATGGACACCCGGTAGGGTTCGGCCGGGCGTTCGCTTCAAAGCTGATGGCATTGACCGGAGACCGTGGCGCCAAGGCCTTGTTTGCCGGGGCGCGAGTGGTTGAAGTGCCGGTGGATGATCCGGGCGTGACCTGGGATATCGACGTACCCGAAGCGCTGGTTTTCAAGTAACAGTCGACATACATCAATCCACAAGGGCCGTTGTGCCGAACGCAGATTTTATGCTTCCTAAGATCCAAGGTAGGAGCGAGCTTGCTCGCGAAGGCGGCGTTACAGTCAACCACCCTGCACGCTGACCCATCGCTTTCGCGAGCAAGCTCGCTCCCACAGGTTGAAGGGGCGGTTGTTCAAGTCCGGCAGCGTTTGATTGCGGCGGGACAAGGCATAAAAAAGCCCCGCCGGGCATGACCGGGCGGGGCTTTTTACTGGGCGCTGGAATCAAGCGTGAGGTTTAGGCTCGTGCTCTTTTTCCAGGGCTTCAGTGTGACGCGGGGCGACTTCTTCAGCGCTGTGAGGCGCTTCGTCGATCACTGGAGTCGATTCAGCCGGGGCCGATTCAGCGACGGTTTCAGCGGCCGGGGCTGGTGCCTCGACGATTTCCACGACCGGCGCAGGCTCGGCGGCAGGCGCTTGAGCAGCGGCAGCGGCAGCTTGTTCGGCTTCCTTCTGCAGACGCTCGGCTTCACGCTTGCGGCGACGCACTTCACGTGGATCGTTCGGTGCACGGCCGTTTTCAGTCAAGGCGCTGGCAGGTGCCGGCTCTTGCACGGGGGCGGGCGCCGGGGCGACCACGGGTGCTTCGACCACTGGCGCTGCCTCGACCACGGCAGGCTCGATCGCCTTCACTGGCTCTGGCGTCGGCTCTGGCTCGACCACCGGTGCCGAAGCGGCTGGCTCGGCGTTCCAGTTGAACGCGGTTTGCTCTTCGCGCACCGGCTCCGCTGCTTGTTCGACAGCGGGGGCTTCAACGGCCGGTTCAGCGGCAACCACAGGCTGCTCGACGACTGGTGCAGGCTCGGCGGCGACTGGCGTTTCTGGTTGGGATTCAACCGCCGGGGCGACTTCCACTTCCGGTGCAGCGACTGCTTCTACCGGCGTGGTGGCTTCAACCACGGGCGCTTCAGCAACCGAGGCGCTTTCCACGGCAGCGGTGGCGCGTTCGGCCTGCTGGTGAGCCTCGGCTTCGGCGTTGGCACTGATGGCGCTGCTGGCAACGGCCGCGGTCACGGCCAGGCCGGCAGCCAGGTCGGCAGCGCTTGGGGCCGGGGCGTTCTCGGTGGATTCGGACTCTTCCGAACCTTCGATCACGTTGCCGTTGGCGTCGCGCTGACGCTCACGACGGTTGCTGCGACGACGCTGGCCACGGGAACGGCGGCGTGGACGATCGCCTTCGGCGGTGTCCTGGCCATCTTCCTGCAGTTGCTCTTCGGCGTTCAGCACTTCTTCTTCGCTGGCCGCGGCGGCGGCCTGCTCGGCACGTGGCTGACGCTCTTCGCGTGGAGGACGCGGTGCGCGCTCTTCACGAGGCTGGCGGGCCGGACGCTCTTCAGTCGGGGCGGCGGCAGCCGGGGCGGCATCCAGTGGCTCACGCAGCTCGCGCACGCGTTCTTCACGCTCGCCACGTGGCTTGCGGTCTTCACGAGGTGCGCGCGGCTGGCGCTCTTCACGCGGCGGACGCGGTGCGCGTTCTTCGCGGGCTACGGCGGGTGCGTCCTCACGCAGTTCGCGCGGCTGGCGCTCTTCACGTGGGGCGCGCTCTTCACGCGGTGCACGCTCTTCGCGTGGGGCGCGTTCTTCACGAGGGGCACGTTCTTCACGCGGCTTGCGCTCTTCGTCGCGACGACCGTTGCGGTTGCGGGTCTGCTGGCGACCGTTGCGGCGTTCCTCGTTGCGGGCAGGGCGCTCGGGTGCGGCAGGCTTGGCAACGACGGCCGGTGCGGCGGGCTCTTCCTTGGTGGCGAACAGGCTGACCAGCGACTTCACCAGGCCTTTGAACAGGCTTGGCTCCGGCGCGGCGGCCGGTGCGGCAACCGGGGCAACCACTTCGGTCGGCACCGGAGCGTTGGCGCGAGCCGGTGCAGTCTTGACCGCGGCTTCCTGGCGAACCAGGGTGCGGGTGGCGGCGGCCGGCTGGACGTCTTCCACTTCGGCAGCGGCAGCGGCGATTTCGTAGCTGGACTGGTTGGTGTGGGCTTCCGGGCTGTCATCGCGCAGGCGTTGCACTTCGAAATGCGGCGTCTCGAGGTGATCGTTCGGCAGGATGACGATACGGGCGCGGGTGCGCAGTTCGATCTTGGTGATCGAGTTGCGTTTTTCGTTGAGCAGGAACGCGGCCACCGGGATCGGCACCTGGGCACGCACTTCGGCGGTGCGGTCCTTCAGGGCTTCTTCTTCGATCAGGCGCAGGATTGCCAGGGACAGCGACTCGACGTCACGGATGATGCCGGTGCCGTTGCAGCGTGGGCAGACGATGCCGCTGCTTTCGCCCAGGGATGGACGCAGGCGCTGACGAGACATTTCCAGCAGGCCGAAGCGCGAGATGCGACCGACCTGGACGCGGGCGCGGTCGGCTTCCAGGCACTCACGGACTTTTTCTTCCACGGCGCGTTGGTTCTTGGCCGGGGTCATGTCGATGAAGTCGATGACGATCAGGCCGCCGATGTCGCGCAGGCGCAATTGACGGGCGATTTCCTCGGCCGCTTCAAGGTTGGTCTGCAGGGCGGTTTCTTCGATGTCGCTGCCTTTGGTGGCGCGGGCCGAGTTGATGTCGATGGACACCAGGGCTTCGGTCGGGTCGATGACGATGGAGCCGCCGGACGGCAGTTCGACGACGCGCTGGAAGGCGGTCTCGATCTGGCTTTCGATCTGGAAACGGTTGAACAGCGGTACGCTGTCTTCGTAGAGCTTGATCTTGCTGGCGTACTGCGGCATCACCTGGCGAATGAAGGTCAGGGCTTCGTCCTGGGCTTCGACGCTGTCGATCAGCACTTCGCCGATGTCCTGGCGCAGGTAATCGCGGATGGCGCGGATGATCACGTTGCTTTCCTGGTAGATCAGGAACGGCGCGGAGCGATCCAGCGAGGCTTCTTTGATGGCGGTCCACAGTTGCAGCAGGTAGTCGAGGTCCCACTGCATCTCTTCGCTGCTGCGGCCCAGGCCGGCAGTGCGCACGATCAGGCCCATGTCGGCGGGGGCGACCAGGCCGTTGAGGGCTTCACGCAGTTCGTTGCGCTCTTCGCCTTCGATGCGACGCGAGATGCCGCCGGCGCGCGGGTTGTTCGGCATCAGGACCAGGTAACGGCCGGCCAGGCTGATGAAGGTGGTCAGGGCGGCGCCCTTGTTGCCACGCTCTTCTTTCTCGACCTGGACGATGACTTCCTGGCCTTCGCTCAGGACGTCCTTGATGTTGACGCGGCCTTCAGGGGCCTTCTTGAAGTATTCGCGGGAGATTTCTTTGAGGGGCAGGAAGCCGTGGCGCTCGGAGCCGAAATCGACAAAGGCAGCCTCAAGGCTTGGTTCGATGCGAGTGATCCGGCCTTTATAGATGTTGGCCTTCTTCTGCTCGCGTGCACCGGATTCGATATCCAGGTCGTAGAGGCGCTGGCCGTCTACCAGTGCAACACGCAACTCTTCGGGTTGAGTTGCGTTAATCAGCATTCTTTTCATGTAGTACCGTCGGTTTCCGGGCTGCCGGAAACGGCGTTCGGCACACACGACTTCTCACGGTCGGTGTCAGGTGCGTCCTGGAAGTGGCAGTGCCACCCCAGTGTCCAGCGAGTTCGACCCAATGATGGCGAAGTCGCGACGGACGCGTCCTGCTTGCTGGTACTCAAGCACTCAGTCAGGAGGAGGAATCAACCGACGCCTGTGGACGAGATGAAGCGTCTAAATATAAGCCTAGTGCTACACAGTCCGACGGTTGTACATCTCCACCCTACACGTATCCCTGATAATTCGGGTGCTGCCGCGCGCAGAATCCGCAGCGGGTTGGCATTTACCGTGAGCTCCGAAAGGGGAGGTCACGCATCATGGCTAATTTAGGCGTTGTTTCCGAAGCTCTCGCTCGGGGTCGTTCGTAGCTGACTGCACTTTGTGAACTGGCCGTGAATGTGGCGCGCAAGGCGAGTCAGAACTCTGCTTTGCGGCGTATTTCAGGCCTCATGTCACCTGCGCTCGTTACACCTGCAAACTCTACCGTTCGTAGCGAAAGCCCCGTAGGACGGCCTCTCGTCCTCGTGAATTGCGTTGGTCAGGGCCGGTTTTTGACCGTTAGTCCGCTGTCCAGCCACTTTTGGCGGCGTTCGCGACTATAGCAGCAATGATTAAGTGCTTCAATTCCATAAAAAATTGTTATGATCGCCGCCATGACAACGACTGCCCCCTCGACCCCAGGCGTTCAACTGCTTGAGGTCTCGCCGGAATATGCCGGCCAACGAATCGATAATTTCCTGCTGGCCCGGCTCAAAGGCGTGCCCAAGACCTTGATCTACCGCATTTTGCGTAAAGGCGAAGTGCGGGTGAACAAGGGACGGATCAAGCCCGAATACAAGCTCCAGGCCGGTGATGTCGTGCGCGTGCCGCCCGTCCGGGTGCCCGAGCGCGATGAGCCGGTGCCCCTGGCCCAAGGCCTCTTGCAGCGCCTCGAAGCCTCGATTGTCCATGAAGACAAAGCCCTGATCGTGATCAACAAGCCCGCAGGCATTGCGGTTCACGGTGGCAGCGGGCTGAACTTCGGTGTGATCGAAGCCTTTCGTCAGTTGCGTCCGGATGCCAAGGAGTTGGAGCTGGTCCATCGCCTCGACCGCGACACCTCCGGTCTGCTGATGATCGCCAAGAAACGCAGCATGTTGCGGCATTTGCACGAGCAACTGCGCGGCGATGGCGTCGATAAGCGCTACATGGCCCTGGTGCGCGGGCGTTGGGAGACGTCCGTCAAGCAAGTGCGTGCACCGTTGCTCAAGAGCAACCTGCGGTCCGGCGAACGCATGGTCGAGGTCAATGAAGAGGGTAAGGAGGCCTTGACCGTGTTCAAGGTGCTGCGCCGCTTCGGTGACTTCGCCACGATGGTCGAGGCCAAGCCAGTGACCGGTCGCACCCACCAGATTCGTGTCCACACCCTGCATGCCGGGCATAGCATCGCCGGTGACAGCAAGTACGGAGATGAGGATTTCACCAAGGAAATCCGCGAACTGGGCGGCAAGCGCCTGTTCCTTCACGCCTACATGCTCACTGTGCCGTTGCCCGATGGCAGTGAGCTGAAATTGCAGGCCCCTGTGGATGAGATGTGGGCCAAGACCGTGGAGCGGTTGAGTGCATCCTGATTACAAGCTACTGATCTTCGATTGGGATGGCACGCTGGCGAACTCCATCGATCGGATCGTGGAGGCGATGCATGCCGCCTCGGATCGCATGGGGTTCGTGCGGTGCGACGACAGTGCCGTCAAGGGCATCATCGGCCTGGGATTGCCGGAAGCCATCCGCAGCCTTTATCCGGAGATCGACGACGCTGCGTTGCCGGTTTTTCGTCAGCACTATGCCGACCACTATATAGCGCTGGAGGCCGAGCCTTCGCCGTTGTTCGATGGCGTGGCGGATACCCTGCATGCCCTGCGCGCCGAAGGTTATCGCCTGGCCGTGGCGACCGGCAAGGCTCGTCGCGGGCTGGACCGGGTGCTCAAGTCCCATGGCTGGGACGATTATTTCGATATCACCCGCGCCGCCGATGAAACTGCCAGCAAGCCGCACCCTCTGATGCTTGAGCAGATCCTGGCGCATTGCAACATGCGCCCGGAGCAAGCGCTGATGGTGGGCGACTCGTCGTTCGACCTGCAAATGGCGCGCAATGCCGGCATGGGCTCGGTGGCGGTCAGCTACGGGGCTCAGTCGATCGAGGCGCTGAGGGCATTCGAACCACGGTTGGCCATTGATCATTTTCCTGAGTTGCACGCCTGGCTGAGCCGGCGGGCCCATTAAGTTTGCTGGGGAACCACGCATGACCGATGAATGGAAGGCACCTGCCAAGGCGAGCGTCGAGGGCGGGGATGACAAAAGCTGGAAGCTGTTGGAAAAGACCCTGTTGGCCAGCGTGCAGGAACAGCGTCGCTCCCGTCGCTGGGGCATTTTCTTCAAGTTACTGACGTTTACCTATCTCTTTGTGGCATTGGCGCTGTTCACGCCGCTGATGGACATGGAGAAAAGCGCTGTCAGCGGCTCGGCCTATACCGCGCTGATCGACATCGAAGGCATGATCGCCGACAAGGAGCCCGCCAGCGCGGACAATATCGTCGGCAGTCTGCGAGCCGCGTTCGAGGATCCGAAGGTCAAGGGCGTGGTGCTGCGCATCAACAGCCCTGGCGGCAGCCCGGTGCAGTCGGGCTACGTTTATGACGAGATCGTGCGGTTGCGCGGGTTGCACCCGGATATCAAGGTGTACGCGGTCATTTCCGATCTCGGGGCATCCGGCGCCTATTACATCGCCAGTGCGGCGGACCAGATCTACGCCGACAAGGCTAGCCTGGTGGGCTCCATTGGTGTGACGGCGGCCGGCTATGGCTTTGTCGGGACCATGGAAAAGCTGGGCGTGGAGCGTCGGGTGTACACCTCTGGTGAGCACAAATCGTTCCTTGACCCGTTTCAGCCGCAAAAGCCGGAAGAAACCGCTTTCTGGCAGGGTGTGCTCGACACCACTCATAAGCAATTCATCGCCAGCGTCAAGAAAGGCCGGGGCGAGCGCCTGAAGGACAAGGAGCATCCCGAACTGTTCTCCGGGCTGGTCTGGTCGGGGGAGCAAGCGCTGCCACTGGGCCTAATCGATGGCCTGGGCAGTGCCAGCTCGGTAGCACGTGATGTCATCGGTCAGAAAGACCTGGTGGACTTCACTGTCGAAGAGTCGCCGTTCGACCGCTTCTCGAAAAAGCTGGGGGCCAGCATCGCCGAGCACTTGGCGATGTGGATGGGCTTTCAAGGGCCGACGCTGCGCTGATTGGCGTGCGCTGTCTCATGGGGTGAGGGGATAAACCCCCTCGCCACAGGTTCAGTGTCTGCCGGGGGCTGATGAATCAGGGGATTTGCACACCCTCGGCCAGCAGCATGTCCACCAGGCGAATCAGCGGCAGGCCGACCAGGCTGGTGGCATCAGGGCCTTCGGTGCTCTGGAACAGGCTGACGCCAAGCCCTTCCGCCTTGAAGCTGCCGGCGCAATCATAAGGTTGTTCGATCCGCAGGTAGCGTTCGACGCGCGCCGCGTCCAGCGTGCGCATATTGACGGTGAACGGAACACAATCGACCTGGCAGGCTCCGGTCTGGCTGTTGAGCAGCGCCAGTCCCGTCAGAAAGGTGACCTGGGTGCCGCTGGCGGCGAGCAGTTGTTCGCGGGCGTTTTCGAAGGTGTGTGGTTTGCCGAGGATGCGCTCGCCAAGCACCGCCACCTGGTCCGAACCGATGATTAGGTGGGCTGGGTGGCTGCCGGCCAGTGCCTGGGCTTTTTCCCGGGCCAGGCGTTGGACCAGTTCGTGCGCCGACTCGCCGGGGCGATGGCTTTCGTCGATGTCGGGGGCGCTGCAGACGAACGGCAGCCCCAGGCGGGCGAGCAGTTCGCGCCGATAGATCGAGCTGGAGGCAAGTAATAAAGGCAGCATGGGCATCTCCGATAGGCAGGGGCGAATTCTAGCGAGGCGCGCAAGTGACGGACAGGGCTGAATTTCCTTTGACATGGCAGGGTGTATCCCTATAATGCTGCGCCTATGTTGAATGACCCGATTCCACCTCACGTTGACCCGCGCAAATTGGCTGACCGTGGCACCACCCTCCAGGGTGAACTGCTGCTGGCCGATTTGAAGAGACTCTGCGACCCGCTTTCCGACGACGTCGGTACGGTCCAGGCTAAATTCGTTTTTGAACGAGATGAACGTAAATCTGTGGTGATCCACAGCTTTATCGACACTGAAGTCAAAATGGTTTGCCAGCGTTGTCTTGAGCTGGTCACCCTGCCGATCCACAGCGAATGCAGTTACGCCGTGGTGAAGGAGGGTGCGAATACCCAGTCGTTGCCGAAAGGTTATGACGTGCTGGAACTGGGCGAAGATCCATTGGATCTGCAGTCACTGATCGAGGAGGAGCTTCTGCTCGCCTTGCCCATTGTGCCTGCTCATCATCCGGAAGAATGCCAGCAGCCGGCGGGAGCAGATGAGCCCGAACCGAGCGAGGACGAGGTAACGCGGTCCAACCCGTTCAGTGTATTGGCGCAGTTAAAGCGTGACCCAAACGTTTAGGAGTTAATCAATTATGGCTGTTCAGCAGAACAAAAAATCCCGCTCTGCCCGTGACATGCGCCGTTCGCACGACGCTCTCGAGGCTAGCACCCTGTCTGTAGAAAAAACCACTGGTGAAGTTCACCTGCGTCACCACGTATCGCCAGAAGGCGTATACCGTGGTCGTAAAGTGATCGACAAGGGCGCTGACGAGTAATCCTTGTCCGCTCAAGTCATCGCGATTGACGCAATGGGCGGGGACTTCGGTCCCCGCAGCATTGTTCAGGCCAGCCTTGCTTGTCTGAATGCTACGCCCTCGCTGCACCTGACCCTCGTCGGTCAACCCTCCCTCCTGGAAGACATGCTCAACGGCCAATCGGCTGTCGATCGCGCGCGCCTGACGATTACCCCGGCGTCCGAAGTCATCACCATGGACGAAAAGCCGGCGCAAGCCTTGCGCGGCAAGCCCGACGCCTCGATGCGGGTGGCCCTTGAGCTGCTGCGCGATGGTAAGGTTCAGGCCTGTGTCAGTGCAGGAAACACCGGTGCATTGATGGCGCTGTCACGTTATGTGCTCAAGACCCTTCCTGGTATCGACCGGCCGGCGATGGTGGCGGCGATCCCGACCCAGCGCGGTTTCTGTCAACTGCTCGACTTGGGAGCCAACGTCGATTGCAGTGCCGAGCATCTGCTGCAGTTTGCCGTGATGGGCTCGGTCGCGGCGCAGACCCTGGGCATCGCGCGCCCACGGGTGGCGCTGCTGAACATTGGCACCGAAGACATCAAGGGCAACCAGCAGGTCAAGCTGGCGGCCACCCTGCTGCAAAACGCCCGGGGCATCAACTACATCGGTTTCGTCGAAGGCGATGGCGTGTACCGCGGCGAGGCGGACGTGGTGGTTTGTGACGGCTTTGTCGGCAACATCCTGCTTAAATCCAGCGAAGGCCTGGCAACGATGATCAGCGAGCGCATCGAAGCACTGTTCAGGCAAAGCCTGGCCTCGCGCGTGGTGGGCGCCCTGGCGTTGCCCTTGATGCGCCGGTTGCAGGCCGACCTGGCGCCGGCTCGGCATAACGGCGCCAGCTTTCTCGGATTGCAGGGCATTGTGATCAAGAGCCACGGCTCGGCGGGCGTGCAGGGGTTTCAGAGTGCGATCAATCGCGCGGTGATCGAGATCCAGGAGAACCTTCCCGAGCGCCTGCATGGTCGCCTCGAAGATTTGTTAACTTAGGCGTTTTCTTCCGACAATGCTTAAATGTGACCGGCTGGTTCAACCGGCCATCCAACTGTCAGTTTCCTAGCGCCTCCAGGGGCGTCACTTTCTGACGACAAGATCATTAGGGGCTTTGTTTTCATGTCTGCTTCCCTCGCATTCGTCTTTCCAGGACAAGGTTCGCAGTCCCTCGGCATGCTGGCCGAGCTGGGCGCGCAATACCCGCTGATCCTTGAAACATTCAAAGAAGCTTCCGATTCCCTTGGCTATGACCTGTGGGCGCTGACCCAGCAGGGACCGGAAGAACAGCTCAATCAAACCGATAAGACCCAGCCGGCCATCCTTACCGCCTCGATCGCGCTTTGGCGCCTGTGGCTGGCTGAAGGCGGTGCGCGTCCGGCATTCGTCGCGGGTCACAGCCTGGGCGAATACAGCGCCTTGGTAGCCGCCAGCAGCCTGAGCCTCGGCGAGGCCGTCAAGCTGGTGGAGCGTCGTGGTCAACTGATGCAGGAGGCCGTTCCGGCCGGACAGGGCGGCATGGCCGCGATCCTGGGCCTGGAAGATGCCGATGTGCTGGCTGCCTGTGCCGAAGCGGCGCAAGGTGATGTGGTCAGCGCGGTGAACTTCAACTCGCCGGGCCAGGTGGTGATCGCCGGTGCAAAGGCGGCAGTCGAGCGCGCCATCGAAGGTTGCAAGGCCCGTGGTGCCAAGCGCGCCATGCCGTTGCCGGTCAGCGTGCCATCGCATTGCGAGCTGATGCGTCCGGCCGCCGAGCGCTTTGCCGAGTCTATCGCGGCCATCGATTGGCAGGCGCCGCAGATTCCCGTGGTGCAGAACGTCAGCGCCGGCGTGGCGGCGGACCTCGAGACGCTCAAGCGTGACCTGCTGGAACAGCTCTACAAGCCGGTTCGCTGGGTCGAGTCGGTACAGACCCTGGCCGCCAAGGGCGCCACTGAACTGGTTGAATGCGGCCCTGGCAAAGTGCTTGCTGGCCTGAATAAACGCTGCGCCGAAGGCGTGTCGACTTCCAACCTCAATACCCCAGACGCTTTCGCTGCCGCCCGCGCAGCGCAGGCCTGAACAGGAGAAGCTTGCATGAGTCTGCAAGGTAAAGTTGCACTGGTGACCGGTGCAAGCCGTGGCATCGGCCAGGCCATCGCCCTGGAACTGGGTCGCCAAGGCGCCATCGTCGTGGGCACCGCGACCTCCGCCGCGGGCGCCGAGCGCATCGCCGCGACCCTGAAGGAACATGACATCCAAGGTACCGGCCTTGAGCTGAACGTCACCAGTGACGAATCCGTTGCGGCCGTGCTGGCCAGCATTCAGGAGCAGTTCGGTGCACCGGCGATCCTGGTCAATAATGCCGGCATCACCCGCGATAACCTGATGATGCGCATGAAAGATGACGAATGGTTCGACGTTGTCGATACCAACCTGAACAGTCTGTACCGGCTGTCCAAGGGCGTGTTGCGTGGCATGACCAAGGCTCGTTGGGGCCGAATTATCAGTATCGGTTCGGTTGTGGGTGCCATGGGCAACGCAGGCCAAGTAAACTATGCTGCGGCGAAAGCCGGCCTGGAAGGCTTCAGCCGTGCACTGGCGCGTGAAGTGGGTTCGCGGTCGATTACGGTAAACTCGGTGACTCCGGGTTTCATCGACACCGACATGACCCGCGAACTGCCGCAAGCGCAACGTGAAGCCCTGCAGACGCAGATTCCGCTGGGTCGTCTGGGGCAAGCTCAAGAAATCGCGTCCGTGGTCGCTTTTCTTGCGTCGGACGGTGCGGCATACGTGACCGGGGCTACAATCCCGGTGAACGGCGGGATGTACATGAGTTAAATGTGACGGATTGCTTCAAAAAAATGTCATACGAGCTGTCTAAAATCCGTTATAAAGCTGCAATCAATTTATAGACAGCGGGCCACAGGGTTTGAGGAGTGAAGCTTTCGGTTGAAAAACCGAAAAGTTCTTCTATACACTTACCCACTGGCCAGCTGCCTGAATTTGTCCATTAGGAGTGAAAACAAGGTATGAGCACCATCGAAGAGCGCGTCAAGAAAATCGTTGCCGAGCAACTGGGCGTTAAAGAAGAAGAAGTTGTGAACACCGCTTCCTTCGTTGAAGACCTGGGTGCCGACTCCCTTGACACCGTTGAGCTGGTGATGGCTCTGGAAGAGGAATTCGAGACCGAGATTCCTGACGAAGAAGCTGAGAAGATCACTACTGTACAAGCTGCTATCGACTACGTTACCAGCCACCAGGCGTAATCGTTTTTAGTCGTTGCTCGCTGTCATGGAAAAACCGCACTGCCATAACGGCGTGCGGTTTTTTCTTTAGGCCTGATGCAAAGTCGTCATTAGAAAAAGGAGAGTGCTGTGTCGCGTAGACGCGTCGTAGTCACCGGTATGGGTATGTTGTCCCCACTGGGCACGGATGTGCCGGGCAGTTGGCAGGGCATTCTGGCTGGCCGCAGTGGCATTGGTCTGATCGAACACACCGACCTTTCTGCCTATTCCACCCGTTTTGGCGGCTCGGTAAAGGGTTTCAATGTCGAGGAATACCTGTCGGTCAAGGAAGCTCGCAAGCTTGACCTGTTCATTCAATACGGCCTGGCAGCCGGTTTCCAGGCAGTGCGCAACGCCGGCCTGGAGGTCACCGACGCCAACCGTGAACGCATCGGCGTGGCCATGGGCTCGGGTATTGGCGGCTTGACCAATATCGAAGAAACCAGCCGCACGCTGCACGATTCGGGGCCGCGACGGATTTCTCCGTTCTTCGTGCCGGGCTCGATCATCAATATGATTTCCGGTTTCCTGTCGATCCACCTCGGCGCACAGGGACCCAACTACGCCATCGCCACGGCGTGCACCACCGGTACTCACTGCATCGGCATGGCCGCGCGCAACATCATGTACGACGAAGCCGATGTGATGATTGCCGGCGGCGCCGAGATGGCGGCCTGTGGCCTGGGCATGGGCGGCTTCGGCGCATCCCGTGCCTTGTCGACCCGCAACGACGAGCCGACCCGCGCGAGCCGGCCATGGGACAAGGGCCGCGATGGTTTCGTGTTGTCCGACGGTGCTGGAGCACTGGTGCTTGAGGAACTGGAGCACGCCAAGGCGCGCGGCGCGACCATCTATGCCGAATTGATCGGCTTTGGCACCAGCGGCGACGCCTACCACATGACCTCGCCACCCGCCGATGGCGCCGGTGCGGCCCGCTGCATCGCCAACGCCCTGCGTGACGCTAAGATCAATGGCGACCAGGTGCAGTACATCAACGCCCACGGCACCTCGACCCCGGCCGGCGACCTGGCCGAGGCGCAGGCGATCAAGACGGTGTTCGGCGATCACGCCTACAAGCTGGCGGTCAGTTCGACCAAGTCCATGACCGGTCACCTGCTGGGTGCGGCAGGGGCGGTTGAAGCGATCTTCAGCGTGCTGGCGATCAACAGCCAGGTGGCGCCGCCGACCATCAACCTGGACGAGCCGGACGAAGGCTGCGACCTGGACTTCGTGCCGCACACGGCCCGCGGCATGGACATCGACGTGGTGTTGTCCAACTCCTTCGGCTTCGGTGGGACCAACGGCTCGCTGGTGTTCCGCCGGTTCGCCGGTTGATGGAGAGCTGGGTCGACGGTCTGCCGGCCGACGTCCTGTCGCTGAAAGATCGCGGCCTGGCTTATGGCGATGGGGTGTTTGAAACCATCGCCGTGCGCGGCGGCCGACCGCTGCTGCTGGCGCGCCACCTGCAACGCCTGGAAAATGGCTGCCGGCGGCTGGCGCTGAAGGTTGACCCGGTGGCGCTGAGCATCGAGCTGGAGGCCTACGCCCTAAGGCTGGGTGACGGCGTGCTGAAGTTGATCGTGACCCGCGGCGACAGCCTGCGCGGTTATGCGACGGACCCATCCGCCCCGGTACGACGCATCCTGCAGGGTAACCCGCCGCCGGCTTATCCTGCCGCCCATGCCGAACAAGGCGTGCATCTGTTTCCCTGTACCGTACGCTTGTCCGAGCAGCCCTTGCTCGCAGGCCTCAAGCACCTCAATCGCCTGGAGCAGGTGCTGGCCCGGGCCGAATGGACCGATGCACAGTACACCGAAGGCCTCATGCTGGATGCGTCCGGGCGAGTGATCGAAGGGGTGTTCAGCAACCTGTTCCTGGTGCGCGATGGCGCATTGATCACCGCGGACCTGAGCCGCTGCGGCGTGGCCGGGGTGATGCGCGCGGAATTATTGTTTCAAGCCGAGTCCCTGGGTATCGCCACCGACATCACCGATATTCCCCTCGAACAACTGCACCAGGCCGATGAAGTCTTCGTCTGCAACAGCGTCTATGGCGTGTGGCCCGTGCGCGCATGTGGTTCGGCACGCTGGTCGGTTGGGCCGCTCACCCGTAAACTGCAGACCCTTGCCCGCGCGTTATTGGATGCCTGATTCGTGAGACGTAAATTCTTGCTGCTGCTGGAGACCGGACTGGTTCTGGCAGGGCTGCTGATGGGCGTTTCTGCCTGGAAGATTCATTCGGCGCTGCAACAGCCGCTGAACATCACCCAGGAAGAAATGCTGGACGTACCCAACGGGACCACCCCGACCGGGACCCTCAAGCGCCTGGAGGCCGACGGCCTGATCAGGGACGCTTTCTGGCTGCGCATCTACTGGCGCTTCAATCTGGCCGACCAGCCGTTGCACTCCGGTGAGTACCGGATGGTGCCGGGCATGACCATGGAAGGCCTGATCAGTGTCTGGAAGCGCGGCGAAGTGGTGCAGTACGGCGTGACCTTCGTGGAAGGCTGGAATTTCCGCCAGGTGCGTGCAGCGCTGGCCAAGACCGACAAGCTGCAGCAGACCCTTGCCGGTCTGAGCGACAGCCAGGTCATGGAGCGCCTCGGGCATCCCGGCGTGTTCCCCGAGGGGCGGTTCTTCCCCGACACTTATCGCTTCGTGCGCGGTACCTCGGATGTCGAGCTGTTGGCCAAAGCCTATGACCGGCTGGAAGACGTGCTTGCCAAGGAGTGGGCCCAGCGTGCCGCCGATGTGCCTTACACCCAGCCCTATCAGGCGCTGATCATGGCGTCGCTGGTGGAGAAGGAAACCGGGGTGCCCCAGGAACGCGGCCAGATCGCCGGCGTATTCGTACGGCGCATGCGCCTGGGCATGTTGCTGCAAACCGATCCCACGGTCATCTACGGCCTGGGCGAGCGCTACACCGGCAAGCTCACCCGTGCCCACCTCAAGGAAGAAAACCCGTACAACACCTATCTGATTCCGGGTTTGCCGCCCACGCCGATTGCGATGGTGGGCCGCGAAGCGATTCATGCGGCGTTGAACCCGACACCGGGCGACAGCCTCTACTTCGTCGCCCGAGGCGACGGCAGCCATGTGTTCTCCGACGACCTGGAGTCGCATAACAACGCTGTGCGCGAGTTCCAGCTCAAGCGCCGTGCCGATTACCGTTCCAGCCCGGCCCCGACCGCGCCGGACGGGCAGGCCCCGATTCCGGCGGCCTCGCCCGACACACAACCCGAAGCCGTGCCCCAGGTACCGGCGCAGCAACCGGCTCCAGGGCCGGATGCCAGCGAGCCGCCGAGCCCGCAATGACTCTGATTAAGGACTGCCCGTGACTGGCTTGTTTATTACGCTGGAAGGCCCGGAAGGCGCCGGCAAGAGTACCAACCGCGACTACCTGGCCGAGCGCCTGCGGGCCGCCGGCATCGAAGTGGTGTTGACCCGTGAGCCGGGCGGCACGCCTTTGGCCGAGCGGATTCGCGAGGTGCTGTTGGCGCCGATCGAAGAAGTCATGAACCCGGACACCGAGCTGTTGCTGGTGTTTGCCGCACGCGCGCAACACCTGGCCGAAGTGATACGCCCGGCGCTGGCCCGCGGCGCGGTGGTGCTGTGCGACCGCTTCACCGATTCGACCTATGCCTACCAAGGCGGCGGCCGGGGGCTATCCCTGGAGCGTATTGGTGCACTGGAAACCTTTGTCCAGGGCGACCTGCGGCCGGACCTGACCCTGGTGTTCGACCTGCCGGTGGAAATCGGCCTGGCCCGCGCCAGCGCTCGTGGCCGACTGGATCGCTTCGAGCTGGAAGGCCAGGCCTTCTTCAATGCGGTGCGCAACGCCTTCCTGGGCCGTGCCAAGGCCGATCCGGCGCGCTACCTGTTGATCGACGCCGCTCAGCCGCTGGCCCAGGTCCAGCAGTCCCTGGACGCGTTGTTGCCAGGTTTGCTGGAGCGCGCCCGTGGCTGAAGCCTATCCCTGGCAAGACGGGCTCTGGCAGCAACTGGCCGGTCGTGCCCAGCATGCCCACGCCTATCTGTTGCACGGCCCAGTCGGGATCGGCAAGCGGGCATTGGCCGAGCGCCTGATGGCGAGCTTGCTGTGCCAGCGCCCGACGGCCTCGAACGCGTGTGGCGAGTGCAAATCCTGCCTGTTGCTCAAGGCCGGCAGCCATCCGGACAATTACGTGCTGGAGCCGGAAGAGGCGGACAAGGCGATCAAGGTCGACCAGGTTCGCGATCTGGTCAGCTTCGTGGTCCAGACCTCGCAGATGGGCGGGCGCAAGGTGGTGCTGATCGAGCCGGTCGAGTCGATGAACATCAATGCCGCCAACGCCCTGCTCAAGAGCCTGGAGGAGCCTTCCGGCGACACCGTGCTGTTGCTGGTCAGCCACCAGCCTAGCCGTTTGCTGCCCACCATCAAGAGCCGTTGCGTGCAACAGGCCTGCCCGCTGCCAAGCCAGGCGATGAGCCTGCAATGGCTGGCCCAGGCCCTGCCCGACAACACCGACGAGGAGCGTGCCGAGTTGCTGACCCTCGCGGCCGGCTCGCCCCTGGCGGCGGCCAGCCTCCAGGCCCAGGGCGTGCGCGAGCAGCGAGCGCTGGTGGTGGACGGGGTCAAGAAACTGCTCAAGCAACAGCAATCGCCCACGCAGCTGGCCGAAGGCTGGAACGCCATACCGTTGCTCCTGCTGTTCGACTGGTTCTGCGACTGGTCGAGCCTGGTCCTGCGCTACCAGCTCACCGAAGACGAGGCCGGCCTTGGGCTGGCGGACATGCGCAAGGTGATCCAGTACCTGGCGCAAAAAAGCAGCCAGGACAAAATCTTGAACATTCAGGACTGGATACTTGCCCAACGTCAGAAGGTGCTGAGCAAGGCGAACCTCAATCGGGTACTGTTGCTCGAAGCGCTGTTGGTGCAGTGGGCGAGTTTGCCTGGTCGCAACTGACAGACACCGCCTAGACTGAGCTCAATCGCAGCGGAGATCAGCATGAACGAACCTGTCAGTCCCGGCCCACGCAATGGCATCCTGTCCCTCACCATCAAGGACAAGTCGGTGCTCTACGCTGCCTACATGCCCTTCATCAAGAATGGCGGCCTGTTCATTCCCACGAACAAGCATTATCGCTTGGGCGACGAGGTGTTCATGCTGCTGAGCCTGATGGATGAAGCGGAAAAAATCCCGGTCGCCGGCAAGGTGATCTGGATGACGCCCAAGGGCGCCCAGGGCAACCGCGCCGCCGGTGTTGGCGTGCAGTTCAGCGATGGCGACAATAGCGCCCGCAACCAGATCGAAACCCACTTGGCCGGCTCCCTGAAGTCCGACCGTCCTACCCATACGATGTAGCCCAGCCCTTTATGCTTGTAGATTCCCATTGTCACCTCGACCGCCTCGACCTCGCCGCCCATGATGGCTCCCTGGATGCCGCCCTGGACGCCGCCCGCCAGCGAGGTGTCGGCCATTTCCTGTGCATCGGCGTCAGCGCCGACAACGCCGCCGACGTTAAGGCGCTGGCCGAGCGTTATGCCGATGTCGATTGTTCGGTCGGTGTCCACCCGCTGGATGTCCAACCTGACGCCGCCCCTGCGCTCGACTGGCTGCTGCGTGAGCTCGATCATCCACGGGTGGTGGCCATTGGCGAGACCGGCCTGGACTACCACTACGAGCCCGAAGCCGCCGACGTCCAGCAGGCATCGTTCCGCCTGCACCTGGAAGCGGCTCGGCAGACCGGCAAGCCGGTGATCATTCACACCCGAGGTGCCCGGGCCGATACCCTGGCCTTGCTGCGCGAGGCTGCGCTGCCTCAGGCCGGAGTGCTGCACTGTTTCACCGAAGACTGGGACATGGCCAAGGCTGCGCTGGACATGGGTTATTACATCTCCTTGTCCGGGATCGTCACGTTTCGCAATGCCGATGCCCTGCGAGACGTGGCCAGCAAGGTGCCGGCCGACCGCCTGCTGGTGGAAACCGATGCGCCTTACTTGGCGCCGATTCCCTATCGCGGCAAGCCCAACCTGCCGCAATACGTGCGGGAAGTGGCGGAGTTCCTGGCGATGCTGCGCGGCGAGTCGTACGAGCGTTTCGCCGAGCAGACCACGGAGAATTTTAAGAAATTGTTTCCACTGGCCCACGTCCGCGCGGCGCAGGCCTGAATTTCATGCAAAAAAAACCCGGGTTCTGGGGGGTGAATCCGGGTTAAGACCATTAGGAGTAAAACAAAGGCACGCGGTCCTTTGGTACCTTTATCAGCGCGTCACTTGGGGGAGATGTCGCGCCGACAGTTGAAGTATTGATCACTATGCCGACGCGTCCAGTCGGGCCCGGACGGTTTTTAAACAAATTTGGAATACGCTCGCTTCGGATAGGTTCTCACTGTGGCTGCGGCCGGGGAGGTAGAGCGTATCGAGGTGAATCCTGGGAAGCCTGGCATGCGCGGTTTTCTGAAGAACTGCGGCCGAGAACGGATGATCCGTGCATTTTTGCGTAAGTTAGGCATAATACCCGGCTTCGAATTTTGACCCTTCAGACCTTTTTCTTATGCACAAAGAACCCCGTAAGGTCCGTGAGTTTCGCCGCCGCGAGCAGGAAATTCTCGACACCGCGCTCAAGTTGTTCCTCGACCAGGGTGAAGACAGTGTCACCGTCGAGATGATTGCGGATGCCGTGGGTATCGGCAAAGGCACGATCTATAAACATTTCAAATCCAAGGCGGAGATCTACCTGCGCCTGATGCTCGACTACGAGCGCGATTTGAACGAGCTGCTGCATTCGGCCGATGTGGACAAGGACAAGGAGGCGCTGTCGCGGGCCTACTTCGAGTTCCGCATGCGCGACCCGCAGCGCTACCGCCTGTTTGATCGCCTGGAAGAGAAGGTGGTCAAGGGCAACCAGGTGCCGGAAATGGTCGAGGAGCTGCACAAGATCCGTGCCTCGAACTTCGAGCGCCTGACGTTGTTGATCAAGGGTCGGATCACTGAAGGCAAGCTCGAAGACGTGCCGCCTTATTTCCACTACTGCGCGGCCTGGGCGCTGGTGCATGGCGCGGTGGCGTTGTATCACTCGCCGTTCTGGAGCAACGTGCTGGAAGATCAGGAAGGCTTCTTCCAGTTCCTGATGGACATCGGCGTGCGCATGGGCAACAAGCGCAAGCGCGATACGGACGTGCCGAGCAACTGACATTCAGCTGCCTGATTGCGCCATGTCCGCTTACATGGCGCAGTGCCCCAGGAATATACTCAGGCATGGGCCTTGCGCAGACTTGATTTCTAGGTCAAGTTTTATCAGCCCCATTATCCTTTCGCCGGAGTGATCCATGATCGTTGACCGTCAAGGCAGGCGTTTCCGCAATCTGCGGATCAGCCTGACTTCAGCCTGCAATTACGCCTGTACCTACTGCGTGCCCGACGGCAAGCGGCTGGTGGCTGCGCAGGATGAACTGTCGGCCGACGCGATGGCGCGGGGCGTGGCCTACCTGATCGAGGCGGCCGGCATCGAGCGGCTGCGCATTACCGGTGGCGAGCCGTTGGTCAGTCCGAAGCTTGAGCGATTCATGGCCGCGGTGGGGCAGATGGGCCTGGAAGACATCAGCCTGACCACCAATGGCCAGTTGCTGGCGAAAAAGCTGCCCTTACTGGTTGACGCCGGGATTCGCCGCATCAACGTTTCCCTCGATACCCTGGATCCCGCGGCGTTTCGCAGTATCGCCCGGGGCGGTGACCTGGCGACCGTGCTCGATGGCATGGAGCAGGCCCGGGCCGCCGGGATGAAGATCAAAGTCAACATGGTGCCGTTGCGCGGGCAGAACCTGGACCAGGTGATGCCGTTGCTCGAATACTGCCTGGCGCGCGGCTATGAACTGCGGTTCATCGAGCTGATGCGCATGGGGCACCTGGCCAGCGACTCGAATGCATTCTTGCAGCAGTTCGTCAGCCTCCAGCAACTGCTCAGCCTGATCGGCGACCAATACGAATACCTGCAGGCCAACGCGCCCGTGGACGCCACGGCGGTGCGCTACGAGATCCCGGGGCTGGGGTATTTCGGCGTGATTGCCAACGAAAGCGTGCCGTTTTGCCGGACCTGTTCGCGGCTGCGGTTGTCGTCCACGGGTTGGCTGCACGGCTGCCTGTCGTCGAGCAATCGGCACTTTGTCGGCGACCTGCTCGACAAACCCCGTCACCAGGCGTTGCCTGCCCTTCAACGATTGTTGGTCAAGGCGCTGGGGGATAAGCAGGAAGTCGCGTTTTCCGGCGGTGCAACCATCATGAAAATCATCGGCGGCTGACAGCCGTTGTGGCGAGGGAGCTTGCTCCCGCTGGGCTGCGCAGCAGCCCTTTTCGGTCTGAAGTCTTACGACTGCTTCGCAGCCGAGCGGGAGCAAGCTCCCTCGCCACGGATGTTCCGAGGCTGAAATTCCGACAAGTTCCTGAGCTGGCGCAAAAGCTGCATCCCACGGCCATTCGCCGGTTTTCCGACACCGGTTCTTGGAGGGTAGGATGCGTAGCCTGGTTTTGCTGCTGGCCGTTTTGGCGCTTGGCGGCTGCATGAATGTCAGCGACATGGGAGAGGGCGTTCGTTACCACATGAGTGATGCCGGCCTGCTGGACCACAGCGACAGCCGTCGGGTGAACAACCTGCGTATTCAGCCGGACTCGTTCATCTTCATCGCCCAGGGAGCCTTCGCCCCGCCAGGTGGCGCTTATCCGCGGCCCAACGTGGTGGCCGAGGAGGCCTTCAACGGTTTCATCGAATACTTCCCCATGGTTCGTCGCGCCCGCGCCCCCGAAGGCCTCGACCAGGCCATGGGCGAAGCCCGGGCCGCCGGCGCTCATTACCTGCTGTACACCCGTTTCGCCAAGGCGGATAACCGCATCGGCAACACCGATGAATGGGCGGACGAGGAAGCGGTGGATCGCCTGGGGGTCGACACCAGTGTCATTCAGATCATGTTGATCGAGACCAGCACCCAGTATTTGATTGATACTGCACGCATCAAGAGTCGTGGCGGTTTACTGACGTTGCACGACAAACAACCCCAAGACCTCATCGCCACGCCGTTGCGTGAGTATGCCCGCAGCCTGCTGGGGATGAGCGACGAGTAACCATTAGGAGTCACCATGAGCGGACCGCAAAAAGCCAATGACTTGCTGGTGCAGATCCCCAAGACCAAAGGCCTGCCGCCGGTCCACTTGTGGAATCCCGACTTCTGCGGCGACATCGACATGCGCATCGCCCGGGACGGCACCTGGTACTACCTGGGCACTCCCATCGGGCGCAAGCCGATGGTCAAACTGTTCTCTACCATCATCCGCCGCGACGGCGATGATTATTTCCTGATCACCCCTGTGGAAAAAGTCGGCATCCAGGTCGACGACGCGCCGTTCGTGGCCGTGACCCTGGATGTCGAAGGCGAGGGGGAAGGGCAGCTCCTGCGTTTTACCACCAATGTCGAGGAAACCACCGAAGCCGGCCCCGAGCATCCGATGCGAGTGGTGATCGATCCTCAAACCCAGGAACCTGCGCCCTACGTCCATGTGCGCAGTAATCTCGAAGCGCTGATCCACCGCAATGTGTTTTACCAACTGGTGGAATTGGCGGTCAGTCGTGAGATGGATGGGCAGCGCTGGCTGGGTGTGTGGAGTGGTGGCGAGTTCTACCCGATAGGCCTGGAGCCTTAGATCCTGTGGGAGCGGGCTTGCTCGCGAAGGCGATAAGTCAGTCAAATCACTGTTTGCTGATTTACCACTTTCGCGGGCAAGCCCGCTCCCACATTGTTTTGTGCAAGATTCGGATTGACACCCAATCGTATGATGATTAGCGTGGGCCACCACAAGAACAGCCCACGGGGTCTCCATGTCCAGCAGTTTTCATGCATCGACCGTCGATTGGTTGGGTGGCTGGATAGCCGCCGGCCAGATCAAGCCTGGGCAAACCATCAAGGTCGAAGCGGACCTGGGCGAGCAACTGGGCGTCAGCCGTACGGTGATTCGCGAGGCGATCAAGACCCTGGTGGCCAAAGGCATGCTGGAGGTCGGGCCGAAAGTCGGCACCCGGGTATTGCCCGTGCGCCGCTGGAACCTGTTCGACCCGCAGGTGGTCGGCTGGTTGTCGCGCAGCGGCCTGCCGGAAAACTTTGTCGATGACCTGTTGGACCTGCGTCGTACCATCGAACCAATGGCGGTCCGCTGGGCCTGCGAGCGCGCCACGGCCGAGCAGGTGACGGCGATTCGCCTGGCCTACCATGCCCTGGAACGGGCGGTGGACAGCGGCACCGATTACAACCGTGCCGACCAGTTCTTCCACGAGTGCATCCTCGCCGCCAGTCATAATCAGTTCATCGAACAGATGGTCCCGGCCCTCGGGGCGTTGCTGGCCGTGTCGTTCGAGGTGTCGGCCGCCGACCCGGATGAACTGCGGCGCACATTACCCATCCATAAGGACATCGCCGAAGCCATCGCCGCCCGTGACGCGGCGCGAGGCGTGTGGGCCTGCATGACCCTGATCGATAACGCCGACCTGGCGATCAAACGCTTTTACCCCAATGTCATGGCCGGTCGCACGGAGACCGCCGGACCCATCGGGAACAGGAGATTTCAATGAAGTGCAAGGCTGTGACGGAACACCGTGCGCAATTGGGCGAAGGGCCCTTCTGGGATGAACCGACCCAGGCGTTGTACTGGGTCGACATCGCCGGCAAGCAGGCGCTGCGGTTGATCGGCGCCAATGTGCAGATCTGGCAGATGCCCGAGCATGTCTCGGCCTTTATCCCAACCCAGAATGGCGACGCGCTGGTGACCCTGAGCAGCGGTGTCTATCGGCTGGACCTCGACTCGCCTGGGCTGCAACCGCGCCTGACGCTGCTGTGCATGGCCGATCCCCAGCCCGGCAACCGCCCCAACGAGGCCCGCTGCGATGCCCAGGGCCAGCTCTGGCTCGGCACCATGCAGAACAACATCGGCGATGCCGGCGAAGACTTGCCCATCGAACGACGTTCCGGCGGGTTGTTTCGCGTCGGTAGCGACGGCCGGGTGATGCCGCTGTTACGTGGGCTGGGCATTCCCAATACGTTGCTGTGGAGCCCCGACGGCACCACGGTGTACTTCGGCGACAGCCTCGACGGCACGCTGTATCGGCACTTTATCTACCCCGAAGGCCACTTGGCGCCGCCCGAGGTCTGGTTCGGCCCCCACCCGCGCGGCGGGCCCGATGGTTCGGCAATGGACGCCCGTGGCTACATCTGGAACGCGCGCTGGAATGGCAGTTGCCTGCTGCGCTTGCACCCGGACGGCCATGTCGACCAGGTGATCGAGTTGCCTGTCAGCCGCCCGACCAGCTGTGTGTTTGGCGGCGAAGACCTCAAGACGCTGTACATCACCAGCGCGGCGAGCCCGCTGGGCCACCCGCTGGACGGTGCCGTGCTGTCGATGCGGGTCGATGTGCCAGGGATAGCGTGTACGAGGTTTGCTGGTTAAATCCCAGAATATGGGATGTAAATATATATATTGAGATTGTTGGCCGGCCGGGTTTATAGTCGGCTCCATCAGCAAGACGCACTCACACTAAAAAAACAAGACAGGTGAAGTGATGCAACGATCCTCCCCCGTGTGCCCCGGTGGCGTACGCGAGCCAGTGTTTTTCCAAGTGCCTCTGGACCGGTCATCCGTGGATGCCCGGTTTTCGTCATGCCTGGAAACAGGAGATTTGATCCATGGCTGATGCGCTTCGCCTGCCGCCCGTGCCGGAGCCGCCCAAGGGCGAGCGCCTGAAGGGCAAGGTCGTGTTGCTCACCGGGGCGGCCCAGGGGATTGGCGAGGCGATCGTCGCCGCGTTCGCGTCGCAGGCGGCGCGATTGGTGATCAGCGACATCCAGGCGCAGAAGGTCGAGCAAGTGGCCGCGCTCTGGCGTGAGCGCGGGGCGGACGTCCACGCCATGCGGGCTGACGTGTCGAACCCGCAGGACCTGGACGCCATGGCCCGCCGGGCTGTCGAACTGCATGGTCGCATCGACGTGCTGGTGAACTGCGCCGGCGTCAACGTCTTCCGCGACCCGTTGGAAATGACCGAGCAAGACTGGCGGCGCTGTTTCGCCATCGACCTGGATGGTGCCTGGTACGGTTGCAAGGCGGTGTTGCCGCAGATGATCGAGCAGGGCGTCGGCAGCATCATCAACATCGCCTCGACCCATTCGTCCCACATTATTCCCGGCTGTTTCCCATACCCGGTGGCCAAGCACGGCCTGTTGGGCCTGACCCGCGCCCTGGGCATCGAATACGCACCCAAGGGGGTACGCGTGAACGCCATCGCCCCGGGTTACATCGAAACCCAGCTGAACGTCGACTACTGGAACGGCTTTGCCGATCCCCATGCCGAACGCCAACGAGCACTGGACCTGCACCCGCCGCGGCGTATCGGGCAACCGATCGAAGTGGCCATGACGGCGGTGTTCCTGGCCAGCGATGAAGCACCTTTTATCAATGCCTCATGCATCACCATCGATGGTGGGCGTTCGGTCATGTACCACGACTGAACGAACCTGGATGGCCGGGTGAAACTTCGCCTGTCATCCAATCATCATACGATATGACTATTTAGGCCTATGCTGTGTAGCAACGTGCTGTAACCGCCCAGCCTGCGTTTTTTCACCGACGGTGGAGCAGGGCCCTGGACGTCTGGCTTTCAATAAAAAAAACAAGGAGTCAACTATGAAGCATCGTCGTGGGATCCGTTCCCTGTGCCGCGCCGCCCTGGCGGTTACCGCGGTCAGCCTCAGCAGCAGCTTGCTGGCGGCTGATCCCGTGAAAATCGGTTTCCTGGTCAAGCAGGCCGAGGAGCCTTGGTTCCAGACCGAATGGGCGTTCGCCGAGAAGGCGAGCAAGGATAAAGGCTTCGAACTGATCAAGATCGCCGTGCCCGATGGCGAGAAAACCCTTTCGGCCATCGACAGCCTGGCCGCCAACGGCGCCAAGGGTTTCGTGATCTGCCCGCCGGACGTGTCCCTCGGCCCGGCCATCATGGCCAAGGCCAAGCTCAACGACCTCAAGGTCATTGCCGTCGACGACCGTTTCGTCGACGCCAGCGGCAAGTTCATGGAAGACGTCCCGTACCTGGGCATGGCCGCGTTCGAAGTAGGCCAGAAGCAGGGCGCCGCCATGGCTGCCGAAGCGAAAAAACGTAACTGGGACTGGAAGGACACCTACGCGGTGATCAACACCTTCAACGAGCTGGACACCGGTAAGAAGCGCACCGACGGTTCGGTCGATGCGTTGAAGAAGGCCGGGATGCCGCAAGACCATATCCTCTTTTCGGCGCTCAAGACCCTCGACGTACCAGGCAGCATGGACTCCACCAACTCCGCCCTGGTGAAACTGCCCAGCGGCGCGAAGAACCTGATCATCGGCGGCATGAACGACAACACCGTGCTGGGCGGCGTGCGCGCCACCGAAAGTGCCGGCTTCAAGGCGGCGAACGTGATCGGGATCGGTATCAACGGCACCGACGCCATTGGCGAGCTGAAGAAACCCGACAGCGGCTTCTTTGGGTCAATGCTGCCAAGCCCGCACATCGAAGGCTACAAGACCGCCGAGATGATGTACGAGTGGATCACCACCGGCAAGGAACCGCCGAAGTACACCGCAATGGACGAGGTGACGCTGATCACCCGCGAGAACTTCAAGCAGGAGCTGGAAAAAATCGGCCTGTGGAACTGACGGTCGGTTGATTCAAGAGTGGCCCTGGTAACGGGGCCGCTTGATCTCTGTGAGTTCGAGGTGGTTATGCAAGCGCAAACAGCGACACAACAACACAACATCGGCGGCAGCTTGCGGTTCAACGGGATCGGCAAATCCTTTCCCGGCGTGCAGGCGCTGGCCAACATCAGTTTCGTCGCGCATCCGGGCCAGGTCCATGCCTTGATGGGCGAGAACGGCGCGGGCAAGTCCACGTTGCTGAAGATCCTCGGCGGCGCCTACATCCCGAGCAGCGGCGAGCTGCAGATCGGCGAGCAGACGATGGCCTTCAAATCCACCGCCGACAGCATCGCCAGCGGCGTGGCGGTGATTCACCAGGAGTTGCACCTGGTGCCGGAAATGACCGTCGCCGAGAACCTGTTCCTCGGCCATCTGCCGGCTCGCTTCGGCCTGGTCAACCGTGGGTTGTTGCGCCAGCAGGCGCTGAACCTGCTCAAGGGCCTGGCCGACGAAATCGACCCGCACGAAAAGGTCGGCCGCCTGTCCCTCGGCCAGCGCCAATTGGTGGAAATCGCCAAGGCGCTGTCCCGTGGCGCCCATGTCATCGCCTTCGACGAACCCACCAGCAGCCTGTCGGCGCGGGAGATCGACCGGTTGATGGCGATCATCGCGCGCCTGCGGGATGAGGGCAAAGTGGTGCTGTATGTCAGCCACCGCATGGAAGAGGTGTTCCGCATCTGCAACGCGGTGACGGTGTTCAAGGACGGTCGCTACGTGCGCACCTTCGAGAACATGGGCGAGCTGACCCACGACCAGTTGGTCACCTGCATGGTCGGCCGCGATATCCAGGACATCTACGATTACCGTGCGCGCGAGCGCGGCGAAGTGGCGTTGCAGGTCGAGCGCCTGCTCGGGCCGGGGCTGCGCGAGCCGGTGAGTTTCCAGGTGCACAAGGGTGAAATCCTTGGCCTGTTCGGGTTGGTGGGGGCCGGTCGCACCGAGCTCCTGCGCTTGCTGAGCGGTCTGGAGCGCCAGACCGAAGGGCGCCTGGTCCTGCATGGCCAGGAACTGACACTGCGTTCGCCCCGGGACGCCATCGGTGCCGGCGTGCTGCTTTGCCCGGAAGACCGCAAGAAGGAAGGCATCATGCCCCTGGCGAGCGTGGGCGAGAACATCAACATCAGCGCCCGTAGCGCCCATTCCACCCTGGGGTGCCTGTTGCGCGGCGATTGGGAGCGGGGCAACGCCGACAAACAGATCAAGGCGTTGAAAGTGAAGACCCCGACGGCGGGGCAAAAAATCATGTACCTGTCCGGCGGCAACCAGCAGAAGGCGATTCTCGGTCGCTGGCTGTCGATGCCGATGAAGGTGTTGTTGCTGGACGAGCCGACCCGCGGCATCGACATCGGCGCCAAGGCCGAGATCTACCAGATTATCCACAACCTGGCAGCCGACGGTATCGCGGTGATCGTGGTGTCCAGCGACCTGATGGAAGTGATGGGTATTTCCGACCGGATCCTGGTGCTCTGCGAAGGGGCCATGCGTGGCGAGTTGCCGCGCGACCAGGCCAATGAATCCAACCTGCTGCAACTGGCGCTGCCACGCCAACGCGTTGCCGACGCGGCGAACTGAGAGGTAATCATGACCATTCAAAACAATGCACTGCCAACGGCGCGCAAACCCCTGGATATGCGACGTTTCCTCGACGATTGGGCCATGTTGCTGGCGGCCATCGGGGTCTTCGTGCTCTGCACGCTGTTGATCGACAACTTCCTGTCGCCCTTGAACATGCGCGGCCTGGGCCTGGCGATTTCCACCACCGGCATCGCCGCTTGCACCATGTTGTATTGCCTGGCCTCCGGGCACTTCGACCTGTCGGTCGGCTCGGTGATCGCCTGTGCCGGCGTGGTCGCGGCCGTGGTGATGCGCGACACCGACAGCGTGTTGCTGGGCGTCGGCGCGGCGCTGGTGATGGGGCTGATCGTCGGCCTGATCAACGGCATCGTCATCGCCAAGCTGCGGGTCAATGCGTTGATCACCACGCTGGCGACGATGCAGATCGTCCGCGGCCTGGCCTACATCTTCGCCAACGGTAAAGCGGTGGGCGTGTCCCAGGAAGCGTTCTTCGTGTACGGCAACGGCCAGTTGTTCGGCGTGCCGGTGCCGATCCTGATCACCATTGCCTGCTTCCTGTTTTTTGGCTGGCTGCTGAACTACACCACCTATGGGCGCAACACCATGGCCATCGGCGGCAACCAGGAAGCGGCGTTGTTGGCGGGGGTGAACGTTGATCGCACCAAGATCATCATCTTCGCCGTGCACGGTGTGATCGGCGCCCTGGCCGGGGTGATCCTGGCCTCGCGCATGACCTCGGGGCAACCGATGATCGGCCAGGGCTTCGAGCTGACCGTGATCTCGGCCTGCGTCCTGGGTGGGGTGTCGCTCAGCGGTGGTATCGGCATGATCCGCCACGTGATTGCCGGCGTGCTGATCCTGGCGATCATCGAAAACGCGATGAACCTGAAGAACATCGACACCTTCTACCAATACGTCATCCGCGGCTCGATCCTGTTGCTGGCGGTGGTGATCGACCGCCTGAAACAGCGCTGAACCCTGCGGCGGCCGGGCGGGCCCCTTCGCGGGCAAGCCCGGCTCCCACAGTGGCTACAGTGGTGGGTGATTTTGTGGTGGGTGCGAATCTTGTGCCGGCCTGGGTTTTGTGGGAGCGAGCTTGCTCGCGAAGGCGTCATCCCTGACGCTCAACCATCACCCTGCCTTGCGCAACGCCTCGACCAGTTCCTGCTTGCGCATCTTCGAACGCCCGGGGATGTTCTTCGCACGGGCTTCCTTCATCAGGCTGTCCACCGTTTGCGTCTGGTGGGAGGCCTTGCTGCTGCGCGGATGGCCTTCGCGGGTCTTGGCGGCGCGGCGGGCGGATTCCTTGCGATCGGTTTTCTTCTGCGCCACCGGCTTGTCCTTCCCCGAACCGCCGGCGCGCTCACCTCCGCCCGATTGCTTGTTCACCGTCGCCCAGGCCCGGGCCTCGGCCTTCTCTTCGGACAAGCCTTTCTTCTCGTAGCTTTCCTCGATGTGCTCGGCCTTGCGCTTTTGCTCGGCGGTGTACTTGTCTTTGCTTCCACGAGGCATGGGACCTTCCTCCTCCGGTGTGTGAGCCGCGCTTACTGGCTGGCGCCGCCGCCTTCGGAACCCGAACCCCCGGTGGTGGTTTTCGAGCCCACGCCGGTCCCGGCGTTGTCGGGGGCGGTGGCGTCAGGGGTATTCATCCCGCCCTGGCGACCCATGTCATTGCCCTGCACGCGCGGGTCGGTGCCGGTGGCTGGTGGCTGACCATTGTTCAAGGTGCCGCCGCCGGTTCCGTCGGTGTTCAACTTGGGCAGCCCTTGGGTGGCCGGGGAGTTGGGCGCCTGTACCGGGTCGGTCGGCCCGGTGCCGGAAGTGGTCGCCGCGAACGCCGCCGAGGACAGCAGCGTGGCGAGGGTAAATGCAGTCAGCCTTGAAGTGATCATGGTGTCGCCTCCATTTTTTTGAATGCTTGCCTGATCTTGGGCCTTGGCGGTTCGAGGTTGGTGCCTGGAGGGCGACGAATGGCGCATTGGAAAACCGCCTGTCTATCTGCCAGAAGCAGGACGCTGACCGTGACGAGCGCGACGTAGCGGCTTAGTATGGCGTTTTCAATTGGCTACAAGGCCTGTCCATGTCGATCGAGATCCGTCCCGCGCAACCCAGCGATGCGCCGCAAATCCTTGCCTTCATCACCGAATTGGCCGATTACGAAAAGGCTCGTCACGAAGTCATCGCCAGTGTGGCCGACATCGAGCGCAGCCTGTTCAGCGAAGGCGCGACCGCCCACGGTTTGATCTGTCTGCGCGATGGCGTGCCGATCGGTTTCGCGGTGTTTTTCTTCAGCTACTCCACCTGGCTGGGCAGCAATTGCCTGTACCTGGAGGACCTGTACATCACCCCCGACCAGCGCGGCGGCGGGGCGGGCAAGACGCTGTTGCGGCATCTGGCGAAGATCGCCTGTGACAACGATTGCGGCCGTTTCGAATGGAGTGTCCTGGACTGGAACACGCCGGCCATCGAGTTCTACAAGTCCCTGGGTGCGCAGCCTCAGGAAGAATGGGTGCGCTACCGCATGGACGGCAAGGTGCTACGGGATTTCGCCCAGGGCCATTGAACGGCTCACGAGTGGTCGTTGGACGCCCACTGGGCAAACCCCGGTCGCTGCTCCAGGCGCTTGCAATACGCGGCAACGGCCGGGTAGTGCGGGCGCTCCATGGGCGCCTGGCGCCAGCGGTGCACGGATAGGCCGATGAGCACGTCGGCCAGGGAAAAATCGGCACCCGCCACGTACGCGCCGGTGCGGTTCAACTGCTGCTCCAACAGGCCCATCTTCTCATTCCAGCCCTTGATGCCTGCGGCAATGGCCGACGGGTCTTGCATCGCCGGGTTCTTGCGCACCAGCGCGTGAAACGCGTAGCCCCATGACGGGTTGAGCTCCGTCGCCTGCCAGTCCATCCACTGTTCGATCCGCGCCCGCGCAGCTGGCTCGACGGGCAGCAGATCGCTGCGTCCATGCTTGCCCACCAAGTAGCGGCAGACGGTGTTCGACTCCCAGAGCACACCATTCTCGTCAATGATCACCGGCACCCGGGCGTTGGGGTTCAGCGCCAGGAATTCCGGGTTCTGGGTCGAATTGAAGCCGATGCCCCAGTCTTCCCGGTCGTAGTCGATGGCCAGTTCCTGGCAGGTCCACAGCACCTTCCTGACGTTGATCGAAGAGGTCCGACCGAGAATTTTCAACAGTTGTCCCATTACGTTTTCCCTGAGAGTAGAGGCATCCGACGCAGAACGTAGCAGGGTCGCGGGCGGATGGCGATGGGTTTGGAGGAGGGTGATTTTAATCCCAATATATGGGAGTGTTATTTATATATTGAGATTTTTCTGTGCTCAGGTTTATAGTCCGCCTCACTCACTGCCAAAAAACAGAACAGGTGAAGCGGATGCAGGCGCAATTGATCGCGCTCGATTGGGGGACCACCTCATTACGGGCTTACAAACTCGCCGCCGGCGGCGAGGTGCTGGAACAGCGCGCGCTGTCGTCGGGAATCATGCAATTGCCCGCCGGGCCGCGCACCGTGGCCGGTCGGCTATGCAGCGATGGTTTCGAGCTGGCGTTCGACGAGGCCTGTGGCGACTGGCTCGATGCACAGCCAGGCTTGCCAGTGATTGCCTGCGGCATGGTGGGCAGCGCCCAAGGCTGGCGCGAAGCGCCTTACTGCGACACGCCGGCCAACGTGGCCAATCTCGGACATTCCCTACAAACCGTTCGCAGTCTTCGCGGTGTCGACGTGCACATCGTGCCCGGCGTGATCCAACGTTCCCGCTTGCCCAATGTGATGCGGGGTGAAGAGACCCAGGTGCTCGGCGCCTTGCACAGCCTGCCGGACGAAGCCGTGTTGATCGGCCTGCCGGGCAGTCATTCGAAATGGGTGGAAGTGGCCGACGACTGCATCGTGCATTTCGATACCTTCATGACCGGTGAGATCTTCGCCGTGCTCAGTGATCACAGCATTCTCGGTCGGACCCAGCAGCGGGGCGCGACGTTCGACGGCGAGGCCTTCGATCGCGGCGTGCAGGTGGCGTTGTCCACGGACGGTCAGATCGGCCCGCTGTCGACGGTGTTCAGCGCCCGTAGCCTCGGCCTGACCGGTGCACTCGGCGCCGCAGCCCAAGCGGACTACCTTTCCGGCCTGTTGATTGGCCACGAATTGATGGCGTTGGCCGCCGTGCAACGCCAGCGGCGCAACAGCGTCCACCTGCCAACGGTGGTGCTGATCGGCAATTCCCAACTCTGCGCCCGTTATCAACGAGCGCTCGACGCCTGCGGTTTTACCCGGGTGACCCTGGCCGAACAGGCCACCGAACGTGGTTTGTGGCAACTGGCCGTGGCGGCCGGGCTGCTCGATTCCACCGCATCGCGTTAACCCTGACTGGAGGTCTGACATGCTCACTCAAGCACTGGCGCACAACGGGCTGATCGCGATCCTGCGCGGTCTGCGTCCCGAAGAGGCGGCAGCCATCGGCGAAGTCCTGTACAGCGCCGGATTTCGCGTCATCGAGGTACCGCTCAATTCCCCCGAGCCGTACGAAAGTATCCGCATTCTGCGCAGTACCTTGCCCGCCGATTGCCTGATCGGTGCCGGCACCGTGCTTACGCCGGAGCAGGTGGAACAGGTCAAGGCCGCCGGCGGCCAGGTAATCGTCATGCCCCACAGCGACCCGAAAGTCTTGCGTGCGGCGAAAGCCGCAGGGTTGTACCTGTCGCCGGGGGTCGCCACGCCCACCGAAGCCTTCGCCGCACTGGCCGAAGGCGCCCATGTCCTGAAGCTGTTTCCCGCCGAGCAAATGGGCCCGGCAGTGGTCAAGGCCTGGCTCGCCGTGCTGCCGGCCGGGACCGTGCTGGTGCCGGTGGGCGGGATCACGCCGGACAACATGGCGGTGTTCGTCGAGGCCGGCGTCAAGGGCTTTGGCCTCGGTTCCGGGCTGTTCAAGCCGGGCCTGACGGCCGAGGAGGTCGCGGTGCGCGCCAAGGCCTATGTGGCCGCGTGGAATGCCCTGAACTGAAGATTTTTCCGGCGCTGCAGGCGCTGCATCCGATAAGAGAGACAACAAGATGAAAATCACCAAACTGACCACCTTCATCGTTCCGCCGCGCTGGTGCTTCCTCAAGGTCGAGACCGACGAGGGTGTCACCGGTTGGGGCGAGCCCGTGGTCGAGGGCCGTGCCCACACTGTGGCGGCAGCCGTTGAAGAATTGTCCGACTACCTGATCGGCAAAGACCCACGCAACATCGAAGACATCTGGACCGTGCTCTATCGCGGCGGCTTCTACCGCGGCGGCGCCGTGCATATGAGCGCCTTGGCCGGCATCGACCAGGCGTTGTGGGACATCAAGGGCAAGGCCCTGGGCGTGTCGGTCAGCGATTTGCTCGGAGGCCAGGTGCGCGACAAGATCCGCGTGTATTCGTGGATCGGCGGTGACCGGCCGGCGGACACCGCCCGCGCCGCCAAAGAGGCCGTGGGCCGTGGCTTCACGGCGGTGAAGATGAATGGCACCGAAGAGCTGCAGTTCCTCGACACCTTCGAGAAGGTCGACCTGGCCTTGGCCAACGTCGCCGCCGTGCGCGATGCGGTCGGGCCGAACGTCGGCATCGGCGTGGATTTCCATGGCCGCGTGCACAAGCCGATGGCCAAGGTGCTGATGAAGGAACTTGACCCGTACAAGCTGATGTTCATCGAAGAGCCGGTGCTCAGTGAAAACTACGAGGCGCTCAAGGAACTGGCGCCGCTGACCAGCACGCCGATTGCCCTGGGCGAGCGCTTGTTCTCCCGTTGGGACTTCAAGCGCGTGCTCAGTGAAGGCTACGTCGACATCATCCAACCGGACGCCTCCCACGCCGGCGGCATCACCGAAACCCGCAAGATCGCCAACATGGCCGAGGCCTACGACGTGGCGCTGGCGCTGCACTGCCCGCTGGGGCCGATCGCCCTGGCGGCGTGCCTGCAACTGGACGCCGCGTGCTACAACGCGTTCATCCAGGAGCAGAGCCTGGGCATCCACTACAACGAGAGCAACGACCTGCTGGACTACATCAAGGACCCGCAGGTGTTCGACTACGACCAGGGTTTTGTGAAAATCCCCAACGGCCCGGGGCTGGGCATCGAGATCAACGAGGAGTACGTCATCGAGCGCGCGGCCATCGGCCACCGCTGGCGCAATCCGATCTGGCGGCATGCCGACGGCAGCTTCGCCGAGTGGTAACTGCCTGACACTCCGCCAATCCCTGTGGGAGCGGGCTTGCTCGCGAAGGCGGTGTGTCAGCCGCACATTCGTCAGCTGACACTCCCTCTTCGCGAGCAAGCCCGCTCCCACAGTTTGATCTCCGTAGGTCAGGAGATCGCTCATCAAGCGCCCGTTTCCTCAATAACCATAAAAAGAGGCACCTTACATGCAAGCGCACACCCTGAGCGCGCAGGCGTCGTTGGTGACGCCCAGCCGCAAGCGTTTTTTCATCATGGTCCTGCTGTTCATCACCGTGGTGATCAACTACCTGGACCGCAGCAACCTGTCGATCGCCGCTCCCGCACTGACCAGTGAACTGGGCATCGACCCGATTCATGTCGGGCTGATTTTCTCGGCATTCGGCTGGACCTACGCCGCCATGCAGATTCCTGGCGGTTGGCTGGTGGACCGCGTGCCGCCGCGCATCCTGTACAGCGTGGCGCTGTTGTTATGGTCGGCGGCCACGGTGATGCTCGGTTTCGCCGCCAGCTTCATCGCGCTGTTCGTGTTGCGCATGGCGGTCGGTGCCCTGGAAGCGCCGGCGTATCCGATCAACAGCCGCGTGGTGACCACCTGGTTTCCCGAGCGCGAGCGGGCCACGGCCATCGGTTTCTACACCTCCGGGCAGTTCGTCGGGCTGGCCTTCCTGACGCCGGTGCTGGCGTGGCTGCAACACGCTTTCGGCTGGCACATGGTGTTCGTGGTGACCGGTGCCGTGGGCATTATCTGGGCGGCGATCTGGTACGCGGTGTATCGCGAGCCACGGGACTTCAAAGGCGCCAACGCCGCCGAAATCGAGTTGATCCGCGAGGGCGGCGGGCTGGTGGACATCCAGGCCGAAACCACCCGGGCCAAGGCGAAGTTCAGTTGGGCCGACCTCGGCATCGTCCTGACCCAGCGCAAGCTGTGGGGCATCTACCTGGGGCAGTTCTGCCTGAACTCCACGTTGTGGTTCTTCCTGACCTGGTTCCCGACCTACCTGGTGAAATACCGCGGGATGGACTTCATCAAGTCTGGCTTGTTGGCGTCGTTGCCGTTCCTGGCGGCGTTTGTTGGCGTGTTGTGCTCGGGGTTTTTCTCCGACTGGCTGATCCGGCGCGGTGCCACCGTGGGGTTCGCGCGCAAGCTGCCGATCATTGGCGGGTTGCTGATCTCCACCGCGATCATCGGGGCCAACTTCGTCGAGTCGACACCGCTGGTCATCGCCTTCCTGGCCCTGGCGTTCTTCGGCAATGGCCTGGCGTCGATCACCTGGTCGTTGGTTTCCACCCTGGCGCCGGCACGCCTGCTCGGGTTGACGGGCGGGGTGTTCAACTTCATCGGCAACCTGGCGGCCATCGCCACGCCCATCGTCATCGGCTTCCTGGCCAGTGGCGATTCGTTCGCCCCGGCCATCACCTACATCGCCGTTCTGGCACTGGTTGGCGCGCTGTCCTACATCCTGCTGGTCGGGAAGGTCGAGCGCATCGAGTTGTAGTCCGACGGGGCGGGCGACCATAATGCCGCCCGTTCCCCGCTCACTGTTGAAGGCCGGTTATGCAGCAAGACGAACCAAAAACCACCAAGGACGCAGCGCCTACGGGCACCCAGACATTGCTGCGCGGCCTGGGGGTGGTCCAGGCAGTCGCCAGCGGCGCCCGTGACCTGAAGGAAATCGCCCGGCTGATCGGCACTACCCGCAGCACCACCCATCGCCTCGCCAGTTGCCTGGTGGAGGAACGTTACCTGCGCGTGGTGCCACAAGTGGGTTACCTGCTGGGGCCGAAGTTGATCGAGCTGGGTTTCCAGGCCCGGGAAGAACTGCCGCTGGTGAACCTGGCGGGGCCGTACCTGGACGAATTGTCGGCGCTCACCGGGGACACCGTGCACCTGGCGATCCGCGAAGGCGACGAGGTTTTGTACCTGCTGAAGAACCCAGGGCGCAACGGCCCGGAAATGCGCTCACGGGTGGGCCATCGCATGCCTTTGGCGCGCACCGGGATCGGCAAGGCGTTGATGCTCGATGATTCTCCGCAGATGTGGCAGCGGTTGTATGAAATCAGCCTGCCGGCCGGCGGCAAGCATCAATTCTGGCCCCAGCATCAGGAGCAATCCTGGGAGCAGTTCCAGCAACGGATGCTGGAGTACGTGGCGGGGGGCTATGCGTTCGACCTGGAAGACAACGAACCGTCGATTCGCTGCGTGGCGGCGCCGATTCGTGACGCCGGCAAACGGATTGTCGCCGGTATCAGCATCGCCAGCACCGTGCCGTACATGCCGCTGGAAAAAATGGCCGAGCTGATTCCCTTGGTCAAAGGGGTCACAGCCCGGCTTTCGGCGGAGTTGGGCGCCAAGGTCTGATGAGTGGCCGGTGTGGCTAATTCGAGTATTCGAATTAACCGTACAGGCCACTGCGTCAGGCCTTGAGCGTGGCCATGTCGATGACGAAGCGATACTTCACGTCACCGGCGATCATGCGGCTGTAGGCCTCGTTGATCTGGCGGATGTCGAGCATCTCGATGTCGCAACTGATGTTGTGTTCGGCGCAGAAGTCCAGCACTTCCTGGGTTTCAGCGATGCCACCGATCAGCGAGCCGGCCAGGGCCCGGCGTCCCATGATCAAGTTGGCCGCATGCACTGGCGGATCGATCGGCTCGACCAGGCCCACCAGGATGTGCACGCCGTCGAAGCGCAGGGTACTGAGGTAGGGGTTGAGGTCGTGCTGTACCGGAATGGTGTCCAGCAGGAAGTGGAAGCGTCCGGCTGCGGCGGCCATCTGCTCGGCGTCGGTGGATACGATCACATGATCGGCACCCTGGCGACGGGCTTCTTCGGCCTTGCTGGCCGAGCGGGTGAACAACGTGACTTCCGCACCCATGGCCTTGGCGAACTTGATGCCCATGTGGCCGAGGCCGCCCATGCCCAACACGCCGACCTTGTCGCCGGCTTTCACGCCGTGGTGTTTGAGCGGGGAGTAGGTCGTGATGCCTGCGCAGAGGATCGGTGCGGCGCTGGCCAGGTCCAGCCCAGCCGGGATGCGCAGCACGAAGTGCTCCTGAACCACGATGCTGTTGGAGTAGCCACCCATGGTATGGCCGCCACTCACGCGGTCCGGGCTGGCGTAGGTCTGGGTCATACCCTGATAGCAGTATTGCTCCAGGTCGGCATGACAGGCTTCGCACTCGCGGCAGGAGTCGACCATGCAGCCTACGCCCACCACGTCGCCGACCTTATGGCGGGTCACATTCGCACCGACGGCGGTAACCTTGCCGACGATCTCGTGGCCAGGCATCAGCGGGTAGACGGCGATGCCCCACTCGTTGCGCGCCTGGTGGATGTCGGAGTGGCAGACGCCGCAGTAGAGAATTTCGATCGCCACGTCGTCGGCCCGTGGGCTGCGGCGTTCGAACTTCATAGGGGCGAGGGGCGCGGTGGGTGATTGAGCGGCGTATCCGATGGCGGTGTACATGATGGACCTCGCTAAGCAGTGAACAGTGAGGTGATCTATTCTGGGAGCCGTGGCGGCCTGCGGCGATGGCGATTCCTACGGGTGTCATGCCTAATCCTCCGACCTTGGCCGTGGATTGCTCCTATGGGGCGCCAGACCTGCGATGATGTCCTCATCCCTTTTTCCGTGAAGTTTTCCCCATGTTGCTGACTCGTCATCTCGATGCCAACGCGGCGCTGGTTTCGCTGATCGAACCCTTGGCGACCCGTGACGGCTTTATCCCTACACGTCTTGCGGGCGTGCAAGTGCTGCGGTGCAGCCAGGACATTGCCCGTGGCCCGCAGCTCTACGAACCGAGCCTGGTGATCATCGCCCAAGGCAGCAAATTGGCTTATCTGGGCCCGCGCACGCTGGAGTACGGCGCCGGGCATTACCTGATCCAGGCACTGCCGGTGCCGTTCGAGTGCGAAACCTATGCCATGCCCGATGCTCCGTTGCTCGGGATATCCGTGGCGATCGATCGGGCGCTGTTGGGCGAGTTGGTGCTGGCCATGGGGTTGATGCCGGGGCGAAGCCTCGCGGCCCAGACGCCGGAGTCCATGACCAGTGCCGTGCTCGATGGCGCCATGCGCGGCTGCGTCGAACGTCTGCTGCAATGCTTGCATGATCCGCTGGAGTGCAAGGTCATGGGCCAGGCGCGACTGCGCGAATTACTCTTCGCCGCCTTGCGCGGGCCCCAGGCCGATGTGCTCAGGGCGCTGGTGGAACAGCACGGCCAGTTCGCCCGGATTGCCGCGGCCCTGAGCCATCTGCACGCGCACTTCACCGAGCCGCTGAACGTCGAGACCCTCGCCAACTGCGCCAACATGAGTGCTTCGACGTTTCATGAGCATTTCAAGCGCAGCACGCTGCTTTCGCCGGTGCAGTACCTCAAGCGCTTGCGTTTGCTCAAGGCCCAGCGGCTGTTGCTCATCGATGGCATGGGGGTGGCGCAGGTGGCGCATCAGGTGGGGTATCAGAGCTCGTCGCAGTTCAGCCGGGAGTACAAGCGTTATTTCGAGCGCAGCCCCGGGGAAGAGCGCGCCGCCTGATCCTGTGATGTTCACCTGTGGGAGCGAGCTTGCTCGCGATAGCGGCGGTTCAGCTTGCATCAATGTTGAATGGGCTGCCGTCATCGCGAGCAAGCTCGCTCCCACACGTTGGTCTGCGATGTTCTTGGATGGGCACGCAACAAAAAGGCCCCCATTGCGGGAGCCTTGATGTTCAGCGGGTCGGCTTACATGTTCGGGTAGGTCGGTCCGCCAGCGCCTTCCGGGGTCACCCAGGTGATGTTCTGGGCCGGATCTTTAATGTCGCAAGTCTTGCAGTGCACGCAGTTCTGGGCGTTGATCTGGAAGCGTTTCTCGCCGTCTTCCTTGGTCACCACCTCATACACGCCGGCCGGGCAGTAGCGCTGGGCCGGTTCGTCGTACAGCGGCAGGTTCTTGGCCAGCGGGATGCTTGGATCGGTCAGCTTCAGGTGGCAGGGCTGTTCTTCTTCATGGTTGGTACCGGAGATGAACACCGAGCTGAGTTTGTCGAAGCTGATCTTGCCGTCCGGTTTCGGGTAGTCGATCTTCTTGCAGTCGGCCGCCAGCTTCAGGCAGGAGTAGTCAGGCTTGTTGTCGTGCAGGGTGAACGGCAGCTTGCCACCGAAGATGTTCTGGTCGAGCCAGTTGAAGCCGCCGCCGATGATCGCGCCGTACTTGTGGATCGCCGCACCGAAGTTACGGCTGGCGAACAGTTCTTCATACAGCCAGCTGTTCTTGAAGCCGTCGACGTAAGCGGTCAGTTCATCACCGCCTTCGGACTCGGCGAACAGGCGATCGGCCACCGCCTCGGCGGCGAGCATGCCGGACTTCATGGCGGTGTGGCTGCCTTTGATCTTGGCGAAGTTCAACGTGCCGAGGTCGCAGCCGATCAGGGCGCCGCCCTTGAAGACCATTTTAGGCAGCGAGTTCAGGCCGCCCTTGCAGATGGCGCGGGCGCCGTAGCTGACGCGCTTGCCACCTTCCAGGTACTGCTTGAGCACCGGATGGTGCTTGAGGCGCTGGAATTCGTCGAAGGGCGACAGGTAGGTATTGCTGTAGGACAGGTCGACGATCAGGCCGACCACCACCTGGTTGTTTTCCAGGTGATAAAGGAACGAACCGCCGGTGTTCTCGGTGCCCATGATGTCCAGCGGCCAGCCGGCGGTGTGCACCACCAGGCCCGGTTGATGCTTGGCCGGGTCGATTTCCCAGATTTCCTTCAAGCCGATGCCGTAGTGCTGGGCGTCGGCGTCGCTGTCGAGGTTGAAGCGCTTGATCAGTTGCTTGCCGATATGGCCACGGCAGCCTTCGGCGAACAGCGTGTACTTGCCGCGCAGTTCCATGCCGGGGGTGTACAGGCCTTCTTTCGGGTGGCCTTCGCGGTCGACACCCAAATCGCCGGTGATGATCCCGCGGACCACGCCATTTTCGTCGAACAGCGCTTCCTGGGCGGCGAAGCCCGGGTAGATTTCCACGCCCAGGTTCTCGGCCTGCTGGGCCAGCCAGCGGCACAGGTTGCCCAGGGAAATAATATAGTTGCCTTCGTTGTGCATGGTCTTGGGCACGAAGAAGTCAGGGACTTTGCTCGCACTGTCGGCGTTCTTCAGGACATAAATGTCATCGCGCTTGACCGGGGTATTGAGCGGCGCGCCCAGTTCCTTCCAGTCGGGGAACAGTTCGTTCAGGGCACGGGGTTCGAACACCGCACCGGAGAGAATGTGCGCACCGACTTCGGAGCCTTTTTCGACCACGCAGACGCTGATTTCCTTACCGGCTTCGGCGGCCTTCTGTTTCAGTCGGCAAGCGGCAGACAGGCCAGCGGGGCCGGCACCGACGATGACCACGTCGAATTCCATGTATTCGCGTTCCACAGGCTATCTCCTACTCAAGGCTCACAGTTTTTTTCTAATTGGAGGTTGGGCGTTGCATCCGTTGTTGACTCGCAAAACTGACGAAAGTGACAACGGATCAGACGCGGGTCTCTCTGGGTGGCGCATTATATCTACACCACTCTCAGGGTCCAATACAAACGTTTGTTTGAAATTGCCGCAGCCCAGATAAATCACTGACGTACGGCTTATGACTGGCCATTTTGCCGTATTGACCGGAATAGGCGTTCCGGTCAAGATACGGGCGGTTTTGCGCTCGCCGTAGGCTGACTGTTGGTTTCAAGAGCACCTCTAAAGACAGGGCGAAGGCAGCACAAAGTGACGTATTGCGTGGCTCGGATGCGCAGTTTACACGCCGCGATATTGAATGACTCATCGGTCTCGCCGACCAATGGTCTTCACTCCCGTGAGCAGGGTCATGTGTGGTTCATGCCGGCGTTTTTAGAGGTGCCCTTGCGCCCATGAGCATCAACCGCCAGGTTCGCCTAGGCGACTTTCTTTTCACCGGAGAGTAACGAGGAATCCATGAAGGTTCTTGTAGCTGTCAAACGAGTGGTCGACTATAACGTCAAGGTTCGCGTCAAGGCGGACAACTCCGGCGTCGACCTCGCCAACGTCAAGATGTCGATGAACCCTTTCTGCGAAATCGCCGTAGAAGAAGCCGTACGCCTGAAAGAGAAGGGCGTGGCGACTGAGATCGTCGTTGTCTCCATCGGCCCGACCACCGCCCAGGAGCAACTGCGCACTGCGCTGGCGCTGGGTGCCGATCGCGCCATCCTCGTCGAATCCGCCGAAGACCTGACCTCCCTGGCCGTGGCCAAGCTGCTCAAGGCCGTTGTCGACAAGGAACAGCCACAGCTGGTGATCCTCGGCAAACAAGCCATCGACAGCGACAACAACCAGACCGGCCAGATGCTCGCTGCATTGAGCGGCTACGGTCAGGGCACGTTCGCGTCCAAGGTCGAAGTCAGCGGCGACAGCGTTGCCGTGACCCGTGAAATCGACGGCGGCGCGCAGACCGTTTCCTTGAAGCTGCCCGCTATCGTCACCACCGACCTGCGTTTGAACGAGCCGCGCTATGCGTCCCTGCCAAACATCATGAAGGCGAAGAAGAAGCCGCTTGAAGTGCTGACGCCTGACGCTTTGGGCGTTTCCACCGCCTCCACCAACAAGACCGTGAAAGTCGAAGCGCCGGCGGCACGCAGCGCGGGCATCAAGGTCAAGTCGGTGGCTGAACTGGTCGAGAAACTGAAAAACGAAGCGAAGGTAATCTAACTATGACTATCTTGGTAATCGCCGAACACGATAACAAGGCGCTGGCTCCGGCCACGCTGAACACCGTTGCTGCCGCGGCCAAAATCGGCGGCGACGTTCACGTACTGGTCGCCGGGCAGGGCGCTGGCGCCGTAGCCGAAGCCGCCGCGAAAATTGCCGGCGTGGCAAAAGTACTGTCGGCCGACAACGCCGCCTACGCAAACCAGCTGCCGGAAAACGTTGCGCCACTGGTCACCGAGCTGGGCAAGGGCTACAGCCACATCCTGGCTGCCGCCACGTCCAACGGCAAGAACATCCTGCCGCGCGTTGCCGCTGCCCTGGATGTCGACCAGATCTCCGAGATCATCTCGGTAGAAAGCGCCGACACCTTCAAGCGTCCGATCTACGCCGGTAACGCCATTGCCACCGTGCAATCGACCGCCGCGATCAAGGTCATCACCGTGCGCGCCACCGGTTTCGACCCGGTTGCCGCCGAAGGTGGCTCGGCTGCCGTCGAAGCCGTAGGCGCTGCCCACGACGCCGGCATTTCCAGCTTCGTCAACGAAGAACTGGCCAAGTCCGACCGTCCTGAGCTGACCGCTGCCAAGATCGTCGTTTCCGGCGGCCGCGGCATGCAGAACGGTGACAACTTCAAGCACCTGTACGCGCTGGCCGACAAGCTGGGCGCTGCCGTAGGTGCTTCCCGCGCCGCGGTCGACGCCGGTTTTGTTCCGAACGATATGCAGGTCGGTCAGACCGGCAAGATCGTTGCGCCACAGTTGTACATCGCCGTCGGTATCTCCGGCGCGATCCAGCACCTGGCCGGTATGAAAGACTCCAAAGTGATCGTTGCGATCAACAAGGACGAAGAAGCGCCGATCTTCCAGGTGGCCGATTACGGCCTGGTCGCTGACCTGTTCGAAGCAGTCCCCGAGTTGGAGAAGCTGGTCTAATCCGGCGTCTTCACTTATAAAGAGCCCGGCTTTGGCGGTAGCAGTGTTCATTTGAGGGTTGTCTGGATCATCGTGGCGAGGGAGCAAGCTTGCTCGCCACAGATCCATTGCCTTGATGACAACGCTACGGCCTGGCCGGGCTTTTTATCGTCTGCATTTTGAAGGGGAGCGTATCGCCATGGATCTTCGCCGTTTGGCCGGCTGGCCGTTGTTGGGCCTGTTGATGGTCGGGCCTGGGTTGGCGCTCGCTGCCGGCAAGTGTGAACGACTGATCGCCACCGGCAGCCCGGATGCGCCGCCTTATCTCTGGCAAGACCCCCAGGACCCCAAGCATCTGATTGGCGCCGGTGCCGACCTGCTGACGCAAGTGGCGGCGCAACTGGGCATCAAGATTGAGCTGCTCTATGCCGGCAAGCGTGCCCAGGCGCTGGACGAAGTGCGCAGCGGGCGCATGGACTTGCTCACCGATGCACCGCTGACCACGACCGGGCTCGAAGCCCTGGACTACGTGCATCCGCCGCTGCTGGAAAACGATTACCTGGTCTGGACCCGCAAGGACTCCACGCTGGTCATCAACCGCCCCGAAGACCTTCATGGACATACCGGCGCCTTGTCGGAAAAGTCACGTATGACTGCAGGATTCGGCGTTTTTGCAGAGCAGCAATTGTCCCTCACCCGTACGCCAAACCTGACCCAGGCCTTTCAGAAATTGCTGTTGGGGGAGGTGGAATATGTCCTGGCGGGACGCTACTCGGGCCTGGCCATGGCGCAGACACTGGGGATGGCGAATGACCTGCAGGCCGCGCCGCAACCGGTGGATAAGCCTGGCCTGTTCCTCGCGGTTTCCCATAACTCGGCCTGCAATGACCCATGGTTACGCGGACAGCTGGCGCAAAAGATGACAGAATTGTCCGCGTCCGGCCTGGCAGAGGCTGTGTTGCAACGCAATCTAGAGCGCTGGAACACACAGTTGCAGTCTCCTGTCGGTGCCCCAAAACAGTAGGGAACATTAGTGACTATTCGACCTCTTTTCGCTGCCCTGGCCGTTCTGGCTCTGGCGGGTTGCGCAGCCGATCCGGCGCCGAATGAACAGATCCGCCTGACCGAACAGGCCTTGGAGCAGGCCCGGGCCGTGGGCGCCAACGCCGACGAAGTGCCCGAGTTGAAACTGGCTGAAGAAAAGTTCGCCCGGGCCAAATCCAACATGGCCGACGAGTCCTACAAGAAGGCGCGCATGCGCGCCGAGCAGGCTGAACTGGATGCACGCCTGGCGGAAGCGAAGGTGTTGACCCTCAAGAGCCAGGAACAACTGAACGTGCTCGACACGCGTATCAAGCGCTTGCGCAAACAACTGAGGGAGGACGCCCAATGAAGTCGTCCCAAGTCCTCGGCGGCCTGGTTATTGCCGGCCTGGCGAGTCTGTATGGCTGTGCGGGCCAGCGTAGCGAAGCCGCGCTCGACCAGGCCAGTGCCGATTTCCAGAAGGTCAAGGAAGACGCCAATGTATTGCGCGCCGCGCCCCGGGATGTGATCCGCGCCGGCGAATCCCTGGCCCGTGCCGATCGCTTGTCCACCTACTGGGGCAGCGGGGAAGACGTGCAGCATTACGCTTACTTGAGCCAGCGCTACAGCGCGATCGCCCGTGAACACAGCAACCAGGTGCTCAACGAAGAGCGTGCGGCGAAGCTCGAACTGGAGCGCCAGCGCCTGCAACTGGCCTTGCGCGAATCCAAGCTGCTCAGCGTGCAACAGCAGGGCAAGTGGCTGGAGGAACAGATCATGGCCATGGCCACCACCCAGACCGATCGCGGCCTGGTGATGACCCTGGGCGATGTGCTGTTCGACACCGGCGAAGCGGAGTTGAAGAATTCGGCCAATCGGGTCGTGCTCAAGATCGTCCAGTTCCTGCAGCTCAACCCCAAGCGCGTGGTGCGCATCGAGGGGTACACCGACAGCACCGGCGGTCGCCAGGAAAACCTCAAGCTGTCCCGCGACCGCGCACAGGCGGTGGCGGATGTGCTGGTGGACCTGGGCATTGATGAGAAGCGCATCGAAGTCCAGGGCTACGGTGACGACTACCCGGTGGACGTCAACGCCACCGAGCGTGGCCGGGCCCAGAACCGCCGCGTCGAGATCGTGTTCTCCGACGAGAAAGGCCAGCTTGGCGCCGCCCGCTGAGGGCGGCGTCACTGGAAAGCCCGGCGCCTTTGAAGGTGCCGGGTTTTTTTTGCCAGTGAATCGGGGCCATGAGTACAGTTGGGGCTGTCACTGCACTGTACGGTCGAGTAATCTGGCAACTGTCCCAGTACACTTCTAAACTGTTCCGGTATCGTTTCCGACAAGAATAAAATGCCCGTGAAATCGAGTGCTGCGTCATGACCAACCTTCTGCTCTATCAACGTATTGCTCAACAGCTGGCTGAAGACATCCGGCGCGGTGTGTACCAGCCCGGGGAGCGCGTGCCGTCGGTGCGCAAGATGAGCTCGCAGCTCAATGTCAGCCATGCCACGGTATTGCAGGCCTACGCGAACCTTGAAGACCAGGGGTTGATTCGCGCGCGGCCGCAATCGGGTTACTACGTGCACCAGACGCCGGCCCTGACGGCGCCGACGCCGGACATCGCCCGAGTAGAGCGGCCGGGGCTGGTGACGCGCAGCAGCATCATCCAGCAGGTACTGGTCGAATCGCGCCGCGAGGGGGTGTTTCCCTTGGGAGCGGCGGTGCCGAGCGTCGACTACTTGCCGGTGCGGGCGTTGCATCAGCAATTGGCGAAGGTCACGCGTTTCCACAGCCCACGGGCCTTCAGCTACATGTTCAGTCCGGGCTTCGAGCCGTTGCGACGCCAGGTGGCGATTCGCATGCGCGATGCCGGCGTGGTGGTGGACCCCTCCGAAGTAGTGATCACCCACGGTTGCGTCGATGCCTTGCAGATGTCCTTGCGGGTACTGACCCGACCGGGGGACCTGATCGCCGCCGAGTCGCCGACCTACTACGGCCTGTTGCAACTGGCCGACCTGCTGGGCCTCAAGGTCATCGAGATCCCCAGCGACCCGGTCACCGGCATGAGCCTTGAAGCCCTGCAACTGGCGGCCAACCAATGGTCGATCAAGGCGCTGGTGCTTACCACGCGCCTGAGCAACCCGTTGGGCGGCACCATGCCCGAGGAGCGGCAGAAACAATTGTTGCGCCTGGCATCGGACTTCGACATTCAGATCGTCGAAGACGATATCTACGGCGAACTGATGTTCGAGCAGGGACGGACCAAGGCGCTCAAGGCCTACGACCGGCTGGACCGGGTCATCTATTGTTCGAGTTTTTCCAAGACGTTGTCGCCGGGCGTGCGCATCGGTTGGATGATCGCCGGCAAGTTCCAGCAGGAAATCCAGCGCTTGCAGACCTTCAGCACTCATTCGGCGTGCAGCGTCACGCAGATGGGGATCGCGGCGTACCTGGAAAATGGCGGCTATGACCGACACCTGCGCTATATCCGTCAGGAGTACCGAAAGAACCTCAGTGCTTTCCAGTTGGCGGTGCAGCAGTACTTCCCCGAAGGCACTCAGATGAGCCGTCCCACCGGCGGTTTCATCCTGTGGGTCAGCCTGCCGGGCCGGGTCAACACCCAAGAGCTGCACGTCCGGGCATTGCAGCAGGGCATCAGTATTGCGCCGGGGCTGATCTTCAGTAACACCGAGCAGTTCAACCATTGCATCCGCCTGAACTGCGGTACGCCGTGGAACCGCGAGGCAGAGCGGGCCTTGATGACACTGGGGCTATTGGCCACCCAACTGTGCCAAGAGACCGCCAACGGGTTTTTATAGGAATCAGCACCTTAGCCTGATGTGCTTGTCAGCGCCTCATTATCAGGCGAGCATGGGGGCCTCTGCCGTTATTGCCGTTGTGTGTTATGAAAGCCATTGCTCCTGCTGCCTGGGTTTTGATCGGCCTGCTCACCGCGTTTCAGGCGGGAGGTGTCATGGCGGCTTCGGCGCAGGATAAACCAGCCGCCAGCGCCACCCGCGATGCCTCGAAGAAACCCGCCGTGGCCAAGAAAGCCCCGGTGAAAAAAACCGCCGCGACGAAGAAAAAACGTGCGCCCATCGCGTCCAAGAGCAAATCCGCCCGTGAGGTCGCCAAGACCCCGTTGCCCCCCGCGAAGCTGGACTTGAGCCTGCCCCACGACATGGTCGAGGCGTTGCAGCCGCCGGGCAAGGTGGTGACGCCCAAGCATGAGCCGCTGTTGCCGTCCATGTTCGGCCAGAAGCCCGGTCCCTTCCAACTCAATGGCCGTTTGCTGAGCAACGAGATGCAACTGCCCCTGCGCAACCCCGAGCGCAGTGAATTGGAGGGCGCGGCACTGGACTTCGAATTCAAGCAATAAACCGGTGCCATCATGCAGTTCGTCGCTGACCGATCGGTCATGCGTGCCGTGGTCAAAAAAACACGCAGCCAGTAATTTAAAACAGGTGTTTTAGCCGTTACTCTGTGTTTGTTACCAACCATTACCGCCGTGAGGATGTCGTCGCATGAAATGCCGTGAAGGCTGTGGCGCCTGCTGCATCGCCCCTTCCATCAGTTCACCCATCCCTGGCATGCCCGACGGCAAGCCGGCGGGAGAACGTTGCGTGCAGTTGTCGGTCGATAATCTGTGCCTGATTTTCGGTCAACCGCAGCGTCCGGCCGTGTGCTCGGGGTTCCAGGCAGACATCGAGGTGTGCGGCAGCAGCCGTGAAGAAGCCATCCGCCTGATCGACTGGTGGGAGCAAGTCACGGCGGCGTAATGGGGCACTGTGCGCAATTCAAATGAACGAACAATAAGGAAAAAAACCATGGGTTCGCTGCATCGTATGGCCATGTTGTGTGGGTTGACCGTGTTGATGGCAACCGCAACCGCTCAGGCGGAAGACTGGCAGGTCGCCAAGGAGCAGGACGGCATCAAGGTTTCGCTCAGCGAAGTGGCCGGCTCCAAGTACAAGGCCTATCGCGGCGTGACCGTGATGAAAACCACCATGGCCAAGCTGCGCGCCCTGCAGGAAGACGTGCCGGGTGCCTGTGCGTGGATTCATGAATGCAAGAGCCAGAAGCTGCTCAAGCACGAAGGCAATCAGAGCTGGACCTACACCCAGTTCAACACGCCATGGCCGGTGACCTCCCGGGACTCGGTGTTGGAAGTCACCACCGAAGAAGGCGCCGATGGCAGCCTGACCCGCAAGCTCAAGGGCGTGCCGACCTACCTGCCGGAAGAAAAGGGTTTCGTGCGCGTCACCCAGGTCGACGGCTATTGGAAGTTCGCGCCCAAGGGCGCCGACCAGATCGAGGTGACCTATCAGGTCCACACCGAACCAGGAGGCGATGTACCGTCCTGGCTGGCGAACAAGTTCGTGGTGGATGCGCCGTTCAACACCTTGAAAGCCCTGAGGGACCGCGCCGAAAAATAATCGCCGCATGAGCCTCGCGAGACCGCCCACGTGGCGGTCTTTTCATGTGTGCCGTCCACCGGCCTGGTGGAACGATTGTTCAGCCCTCAATGTCGAGATAAAGGTAATCCCGGCCCTGAATTGATCAAGGAGACACCGATGCAAAAGTGGGAAATCACTTTCGTGGATGATCATGGCGAAGCCATCGCCGAGCAGTTCGACTATGAACAGGAGCCCACGATGGAACAGGCGGCGCAATTGATTCGCGAAAAGCTGCTGCCGGTGCCCGCAAAGCTGGACCTCAACGATCTGGAAGGGCGCACCGAGGACCCGACGGTCAAGAATCTCAAGTCCCAGCACAGTATTGAAATCATCAGCATTAAATCGATTTCATGAAATCGTTGGCTGGCCTCGCTTGGCAGTGGCCATCACTTGAAGCTACTCTGCAATTGAGATCAGCGAAAGGATCGCCAAGGTCCGGTCTTGTCAGCTACATGCTTGTGTCCCGACGGCAATTTGATGCCGTATCGCCTGCAACCTCCGGGTGGCACGCACGGGAAGACGGAAAGTCTATCCATCTGTTAGGAGGACGTTTCATGAGCACAGCCTATCAAGAAGACATCAGCACCCACGTGTTGCGCCGCATGAAAGAAGGCGGTTTCGATTTTTCCCGATTCCATCCCATCGAGTTCTACGCCATTTTCCCGGACGAGGAGCGGGCGCGCAGGGCGGCAGGTCAATTTCGGGGCGAGTCGTTGAACGCGCAGGTCAGTGCCCGGGACGACGGGGCATGGTCGTTGGAATTGAGCCGGGTGATGTACGCGACCTACGATGATATTGGAGACTTCGAGCAAGATTTCGAGGCCGTCGTCGAACCCTTGGGCGGCGTCATCGAGGGGTGGGGAGTCAAGCAGGAGATCCGACGCCTGCAGGGCTGATTGCCCACCTGCGTAACCCGAACAACGGCTGACCTTGGGGTCGGCCGTTTTCATGTGTGGCCCGGGCCGGCCCCGCAACCGCTGTCGAGCACGGCCCGCCCGCGCCAGGGTCATTGGGGTTGCTTGCGCCCCGCCATGTGCTTGAGGTAGCCCACCAGCAGGTCCAGTTCTGAATCTGGCAGCACCGCCGCCGAAAACCCCGGCATCTTGCCCTGGGGCCAGCGGCGCAGGCCTTGCGGGTCACGGATGTAGCGCTTGAGGAAATCGCCGGAGAAGTACTCGGTCGGATTGAAGGGGATGTTCAGGTCCGGCCCGAATTGCGCGTCGCCTGCGCCGTTGAGTCGATGGCACGCCAGGCAATGCTTCTGGAACAGTTCGAAACCTTTGTTGACCGGGTCGTCCTTCGCCAGGCTGGCGGCCGGCAGCAGGGCAGGGAAGCGTTCGGCCACCGCCAGCAAGCGCTTGATAGTGGCGACTGCGTAGGGCCATTGCTCGGGGCTGATGGGGCCCGCCTGGGGATCCGTCCAGACCAGGTAGAAAGGTCCGGCGCTGGACTTGCCTTCACTCAGCGGCGGCCATGGGCTGGCCGGGTCTTCGATCGCGAGCCAGGCTCGCGCACCGTGGCGTTCGAGCAGCGGCGCGGCGGGCATTTCTGCCGCGAAGCCATCCAGGGCAACGGCCTGCAGATGATCGCTTGGCTGCACCCCCGTCAACAGCGCCGCCAGCGGCACGGCGCGATATGTCATCGGCTTCTTGTAGGAAACGTCCTCAACGATCTGGATCGTCCGGGCTTCGGGGTGCTTGAGCAAGGCCTCGGTTTGCCAGGTGCGCGCATTCGCGCCGAGGTCCAGCACCAACTGCGCGGCATACAAGGGCGTGCTGAGCAGCAGCGCCCCGATCATGATGAGAGCTTTCAAGGGGGTCGCCTTCCGTGTCGAGGGGGGCCGCAAAGATTGGCACAGCCACCCCGACCCGAACAACGAGCCCCGCTACTTTTTTGGTGATGCAGATGTCTGGATGCAGGCGGCGCGCGTACGACTCAGCCGATCACCTTGGTGATGTTCGGCAAGATCAACAGCAGCGTCGTGGCAAAGAGAATGAGCCCGGCTTGACGAACTTTCGAATGTTTGAACATGGCTGACCCGCCTTTATTGTTATTTCCTGAGGCCAGCCTGCATCTCCATGACGGCTGGCGTTGCACTTCCTGTTTGACAAGTGCCTCGGCAAAACCCGACGACTTTCTTGTACAAGGATTACATTAGGGGCCGCAGCCGGCTTGGCTTAGATCCAATTCGTATCAATGGCTGTATTTTCTCTATTAAAACGGCATGAGGCCTATTGCCACCTTCTTGAAGGCCCTTTGGCTAGACAGCTCGCTCTCCTGAAACGGTTAACCCGATAGCTCGCTACCGTTCGTCTGAGCGTGGCCGTCAACGTCATTGAGCGCTGCGGTCATTGAATCCGACGCCGTTGGGCTTATGGTGAAGACCTCGCATTACGCCCCGAGGACGTCATGACCCAAGCTTTGATTTTCGATGCCGTGCGCACGCCCCGTGGCAAGGGCAAGGCCGACGGTGCCTTGCACAGCGTCAAGCCGGTGAACCTGATGGGCGGCTTGCTCGGCGCCTTGCAGCAACGCATGGACCTGGACACCAGCCAGGTCGACGACATCGTGCTCGGATGCGTGACGCCGGTGGGCGAACAGGGCGCCGACATCGCCAAGACCGCCGCGCTGGTGGCCGACTGGGATGTCAGCGTTGCGGGTGTACAGCTCAACCGGTTCTGCGCCTCCGGCCTGGAAGCGGTGAACCTGGCGGCCATGAAGGTGCGCTCCGGGTTCGAGGACCTGGTGGTGGCGGGCGGCGTCGAATCGATGTCCCGGGTGCCCATGGGCAGCGATGGCGGCGCGTGGGCATTGGACCCGCAATCCAACCTGCACGGTCATTTCATTCCCCAGGGGATTGGCGCCGACCTGATCGCCACGCTCGAAGGTTTCAGCCGCGAGGCAGTCGATGCCTATGCGCTGCATTCCCAGCAAAAGGCGGCGCGGGCCCGGGCTGAAGGGGCGTTCGATAAGTCCCTGGTGCCGGTACGGGACCAGAATGGCATTGTGCTGCTGGACCATGATGAATTCATTCGTGCCGACTCCACGCTCGAAGGCCTGGGCCAGCTCAAGCCGAGTTTCGAAGCCATGGGCCAGATGGGATTCGACGGCACCGCGCTGCGGGTCTACAGCCATGTCGAGCGCATCCACCATGTGCACACGCCGGGCAACAGTTCCGGCATCGTCGACGGTGCGGCGGCGATGTTGATCGGCTCCGAAGCCAAGGGGCGGGCAATGGGCCTGCAACCGCGGGCGCGCATCGTCGCCACGGCCGTCACCAGCACCGACCCGACCATCATGCTCACCGGCCCGGCCCCGGCCACCCGCAAGGCCTTGGTCAAGGCCGGGTTGCGGGTGGAGGACATCGACCTGTTCGAAGTCAACGAAGCCTTCGCCTCGGTGGTGCTCAAGTTCATCAAGGACATGGCCATTGACCCCGCCAAGGTCAACGTCAATGGCGGCTCCATTGCCTTGGGGCATCCGTTGGGCGCCACCGGGTGCGCGATCCTCGGCACCTTGCTCGATGAATTGGAGGCACGGCGCCTGCGTTATGGCCTGGCGACCCTGTGTGTCGGCGGCGGGATGGGCATTGCTACCGTCATCGAACGCCTCTGAGCCCGACTTCAAGGAGCACTTTTCATGACCGAAGCCATCCGTTACGAAACCGGCGCCGACCGGACCGTCGTCCTGACCCTCGACCTGCCGGGCCAGAGCGCCAACACCATGAATGCGGCGTACCGGGAGGCCATGGCGGCCTGCCTGTCCCGTCTGATCGCCGAGAAGGCGTCAATCGCCGGCGTGATCATCACCTCGGCCAAGAAGACCTTTTTTGCTGGCGGCGACCTCAACGAGCTGGTCAAGGTCGGCAAGCCCGAGGCCCAGGCGTTCTACGCCGGCGTCCTGGATCTCAAGGCGCAATTGCGCACCCTGGAAACCCTCGGCAAACCGGTAGTGGCGGCGATCAACGGCGCGGCGCTGGGGGGTGGTTGGGAGATCTGCCTGGCTTGCCATCATCGGGTGGCGCTGGATCATCCGTCGGTGCAGATCGGCCTGCCGGAAGTCACCCTCGGCCTGTTGCCGGGCGGCGGCGGGGTGGTGCGCATGGTCCGCCTGCTCGGCCTGGAGCAGGCGTTGCCGTATCTGCTGGAAGGTAAGAAGGTTCGTCCGCAACAGGCGTTGCAGGCAGGATTGATCGACGCCCTGGCGGCAGACCGTGACGAGCTGTTGGCCAAGGCCCGGGCCTGGATCCTGGCCAACCCCGGCGTGGCCCAGCCATGGGACGTGAAGGGCTACCGGATCCCAGGTGGCACGCCGACCGAGCCAAAAATGGCGCAGATGCTGGCGATCATGCCTTCGATCCTGCGCAACAAGACCCAAGGCTGCCTGCCCGCGCCGGAGAAGATCCTCTGCGCGGCTGTGGAGGGGGCCCAGGTGGATTTCAACACCGCTCACCTGATCGAAACCCGCTATTTCACTGAATTGGTCACCGGCCAGGTGGCCAAGAACCTGATTGGGACCTTCTGGTTCCAGCTCAACGAGATCAAGGCTGGCGGCTCTCGCCCACACGGTTTTGCGCAGTCTCTGACGAAGAAAGTTGGCGTCCTGGGGGCCGGCATGATGGGCGCCGGCATTGCCTACGTCAGCGCCGTGGCCGGTATCGACGTGGTGCTCAAGGATGTCGACCTGGCCGCAGCGCAAAAGGGCAAGGCCCGTTCGGCGGCGCTGCTGGACAAGAAGATCGCCCGCGGCCAGCTCACTGTCGAGCAGCGCGACGCCACGCTGGCGCGGATCCATGCCACCGGCAGCGACGCGGACCTGGCCGGTTGCGACCTGATCATCGAGGCGGTGTTCGAGGACCGCGCCTTGAAGGCTCAGGTGTCGGCGGCCGCCCAGGCCGTGGCGGGGCCTGAGGCGGTGATCGCTTCCAACACCTCGACCTTGCCCATCACCGGCCTGGCCACGGCGGTGCCTGACCCGAGCCGGTTCATCGGCCTGCATTTCTTCAGCCCGGTGGAGAAAATGCCCTTGGTGGAGATCATCAAGGGGGCACGCACCGGCGATGAAACCTTGGCGCGGGCCTTCGACTTTGTCCTGCAGATCAACAAGACGCCGATCGTGGTCAACGACAGCCGCGGCTTCTTTACCTCCCGGGTGTTCGGCACCTATACCAGCGAGGGCATCGCCATGCTCGGCGAAGGTGTGAGCGCGCCGATGATCGAGACCGAGGCCTGCAAGGCCGGAATGCCGGTCGGTCCCCTGGCGATCGCTGATGAAGTGTCCCTCAGCCTGATGAACCATATCCGCGTGCAAACCGCCAAGGACCTGCAGGCCGAAGGGACAGCACCGAGCGAACACCCGGCCTTCGCCGTGATCGACGTGCTGCTCAACGAATACAAGCGACCGGGCAAGGCCGCGGGCGGTGGTTTCTATGATTACCCGACCACCGGGTCGAAGCATCTCTGGCCGGGTCTCAAGAGCCGCTTCGAGCAAGCCGACGGGCAGATTTCACCGCAGGATGTCCGCGATCGCCTGCTGTTTATCCAAGCCTTGGAAACCGTGCGTTGCGTGGAGGAAGGTGTGCTCACGTCGACCGCCGATGCCAACGTCGGCTCGATCTTCGGCATCGGCTTTGCGGCCTGGACCGGTGGCGCCTTGCAGTTCATCAATCAGTACGGCTTGCCGGATTTCGTCGCTCGCGCCCAATACCTCGCCGAGCAGTACGGTGAGCGCTTCTCGCCGCCGGCCTTGCTGTTGGAAAAAGCCGCTCGCCAGGAACTGTTCTGACACGCCGTGAGGGGGCTTGCCTTGGGACCGTGTTTCAGGGCAGGCTCTGGGGGTGTGCAATATTCCCATCACGTGTCAGGTATTTTTTATGTCGTTACGCATCTGCATTCTGGAAACCGATATCCTGCGTCCGGAACTGGTCGACCAATATCAGGGGTACGGGCAGATGTTCCAGCGGCTGTTTTCACAGCAGCCCATCGCGGCGCAATTTATCGTGTACAACGTGATGGAGGGGCATTACCCCGACGATAGCGAACAGTTCGACGCTTATTTGGTGACCGGCAGCAAGGCCGACTCCTTTGGCACCGACCCTTGGATTCAAACCCTCAAGACCTACCTGCTGGACCGCTACCAGCGGGGCGACAAGCTGCTCGGCGTGTGCTTTGGTCATCAATTGCTGGCCTTGCTGCTGGGCGGCAAGACCGAGCGCGCCACCCAGGGCTGGGGGGTTGGTACCCATCGCTACAAACTCGCCGCCAAGGCGCCGTGGATGAGCCCGGTGAAAGAAGAACTGACGCTGCTGATCAGCCACCAGGACCAGGTCACCGAATTGCCCGAAAACGCCACGGTGATCGCTTCGAGCGATTTCTGCCCGTACGCCGCCTACCACATCAACGACCAGGTGCTGTGCTTCCAGGGGCATCCGGAATTCATCCACGATTACTCCCGCGCCTTGCTGGAGCTTCGTCAGCAGCACCTGGGCGAGCAGGTCTACAGCCAGGGCGTGGCCAGCCTCGACCAGGAACACCATGGCACGACCGTGGCGGAGTGGATGATGCGCTTCGTTGCCCACAAGCCCGAGGCCGTGGCCCAGGGTTGATGCCATTGGGCTGACCCAAGTGCCAAGTCACCCCCAGTCACTGTGGCAGTGAGCCTGCTCGCGAAGAGGTCGGCCCAATCCCCACGCCGCGGGCTGAACCGCTACAGCCAACCCGAGCGCTTGAAGCTGGCCCACAATGCCGTGCACCCAATGGTAATCACCCCCAGCACCGTGAAGTAGCCGTAGTGCCAGCTCAACTCCGGCATGTCCTGGAAATTCATCCCGTAGATCCCGGCCACCGCCGTCGGAAACGCCAGGATCGCCGCCCACGCCGCGAACTTGCGCTGGACCACGCTCTGGCGTGAGGCCTCGAGCAGTACACCGACTTCGATGGTCTGGCTGGCGATGTCCGCCAGGGTCGTCAGGTCCTCCATCTGCCGCGTGACGTGAATCTGCACGTCGCGGAAATACGGGCGCATGTTCTTGTCGATGAACGGGAAATTCAGTTTCTGCAACTCTTCGCTGATCTCCACCATCGGCGCCGCATAACGACGCAAGCGCAACACGTCACGGCGCAGGCTGTGCAGATTCTGGATGTCCCGCTCGTTCAAGGCGCTGCACAGCACGTGGTGCTCCAGTTCATCGATCTCGGCATGAATGGCTTCGCCCATCGGCTGGTAGTTTTCAATCACGAAATCGAGGATGGCGTAGAGCACGAAATCTTCCCCGTGCTCCAGCAGAAGTGGACGCGCCTCACAGCGTTGTCGGACGTGGGCGTAGGATGCCGAGTGGCCGTTGCGGGCGGTGATGATGTAGCCCTTGCCGGCAAAGATATGCGTCTCGATGAACTGCAACTTGCCGTCCTTGCGAATCGGCGAATAGGTCACGATGAACAGGGCATCGCCGAAGGTTTCCAGCTTGGGGCGGCTGTGCTTTTCCATCGCATCTTCAATGGCCAGTTCGTGCAGGTTGAACTGGCGTTGCAAGTTGTTCAGCTCCTGGGCGCTGGGTTCTTCCAGACCGATCCAGACAAAATGGCCAGGTTTCGCAGCCCAGGCGCTGCCTTCGTCGAGGGTGATATTGGTGACTTTCTTACCGGCGCTGTATACCGCAGCAGCAACGACTCTACCCATGGTGATGGTTCACTTCTTGGAAAATGGCAGTGGCACGCAACGTCCAGCTTAGCGTGCGCTGTCATTTGAGAGTCAGCAAAATCTGCCGAGTTTCCGCGGGCAAAAGAAAACCCGCCATCAGGCGGGTTTGCACTCAAGCGGTTTGCGCTTGCCGGTCCAGCGAGGCGATGCACTCGCGCATCTGTTCACGGCACTGGGCGATGAGCTGAGGCATGTCATCCATGCTCAGCCCGGCTGTAGGAATTGCCGGTAATGAGCGTATGAAGATATCACCGCTGCGCCACCGATTGAGGTGCATGTGCTTGACGTAGTTGCTCACGCACACCGGGATAATCGGCACCCCGGCCGCGATGGCTATCTGAAAGGCGCCTTTCTTGAACGGCAGCAGGTCGGCCCCGAGGTTGCGTGTGCCTTCCGGGAACACCCAGATCGAGGTGTCCTCATGTTGCAGCGTATGGGTGGTGGTCAGCATCGCCCGGCGTGCCCTGATGGCATTGCCACGGTCGATCAACACGTTGCCGGCCAACCAGAACAACTGCCCGAACAGCGGCACCCACTTCAGGCTCTTCTTGCCAATGCACACGGTACGGTACGGCACCACGTTGCCGAACACGAACAGGTCATAGTTGGATTGATGATTGGCTATGATCACGCAGCTCGGGGGTTTATCCATCAACGAGGTGACGTCGGCCCTGACCCGCAGGCGCAGGATCCACATCGCCGGCAGCGCGTACAGCCGGGCGCACAGACGGCTGTTGTCCGGGTTGAACGGCCGGCAGATACCAAGGATCAACCCCAGCACACCTGCCAGGACAAAATGCAGTCCCATCAACAACATACGCAGTAAAAACAGCATCTACAGGCCCTGTTGGGACAAAAGTGGGCGCAGTGTACGGTTGTGCACTGTTTTCGGCAATTGTCCCTATAGAGGTAGGAGATGGACGACGTTCACGGGGAACGCTCCCCGAAGGCATGGCGGAAACAGGCTAAGCCGGTCGCTGATTTTCAAACAGGGCAGGTGGGAAAAGTCGACAGAGGACCGTGGCGAAGGCGCATGATCCTTCGCCACGGGGTTGATCCAGCCATGTTGGCTGGTGGAAGGGGTTAACCCAAGTGTTCCTGATCCTGCAGGATCGCACTGTCCAGTGTCTCCAACAGCGCCTTGCGCACCTTCAACTTGGTGTTCTTGTGGGCGGTCATGTTGAGTTTCTTCAACTGACGCGCCGCCTCCAGCGCGGCTTCTTGCAGTTCCTGCGCCGACACCACCTTGTCGAGGAAGCCCGCACCCACTGCGTCCTGCGGGTTGAACATCTCGGCGTTGATCACCGAGCGGTGAAAGGCCGACTTGCGCAAGCGGTCACGGGCCAGCTCGATACCGGCGTGGTGCATGGTCATGCCGATCTGCACTTCATTCAGGCCGATGCTGAACGGTCCGTCCACGCCAATGCGGTAGTCCGCCGACAGCAGCAGGAACGCGCCCTTGGCCACGGCATGCCCCGGGCACGCGACGACGACAGGGAAGGGGTGCGACAACAGGCGACGGGCCAGCGTCGAGCCGGCCGTGACCAGGCTCACCGCTTGCTGAGGGCCGGCCGTCATGACCTTCAGGTCATAGCCACCGGACAGGATCCCCGGTTGCCCGGTGATGATCACCACCGCCCGATCCGCCGTCGCCTGGTCCAGCGCAGCGTTGAGCGCGACAATCACATCGGGCGAGATGGCATTCACCTTGCCGTTGTTCAAGGTCAGGGTCGCGATACCGTCTTCGAGATGGTAGCCAATCAGGTCGCTCATCACGCTATTCCTTGTAAGAGAAGTGAGGCAGACGTTACCCACCGCCGCAGGCCAGGTAAAGCGCCGTGACTGACTCACCGGTCAGCCCTGACATCGACAAACCGTCTGGCCTGCCCATCCGGCCTTACCTTCATCCCTGGCCTCGTCCCCACGCACACCCGGAGATTGGCCGGTTTGCCATGTTCCGACGCGTTTGAAATGCCCGAACACCTTAACCGCATGAAAATTCTGAAAAAAACCTTTGCCATCGGAAAGCCTTTCGACTACATTAGCGCGCCTCGACAGACTGAACAGTTTGCCGAGACACGGTGAAGTGTCCGAGTGGCTTAAGGAGCACGCCTGGAAAGTGTGTATACAGGAAACTGTATCGAGAGTTCGAATCTCTCCTTCACCGCCAAACTCTACAAACACAAACCCCCGATTTTCCTAGAGAAAGTCGGGGGTTTGTGGTTTTTGGCGTCTGGAAAAGGGCGATATGGGGAAATATGAGGGTGTTTTCGTCCCTAGGCTCTGTACGAAAAGAGATGTCGCAAACACCGCATGGAGCATGCGAGTGAGACCATGGCGGCATAACTTTTTGCGAGCTTGTCGAAGCGTGTCACGATCCGACGGTTCTCTTTCAGCCAGCCAAACATGCGCTCGATGATGTTGCGCTGTCGGTACTTGGGCCGATCAAACAGTCTGGGTAAACCAGGCTTGGGCTTGCGCTTCATTGAGCGCAGCGGGATGACGGGCTGCATTCGATATTGGTCGCAGTAGCGGCGCAGCGCTTCGGCATCATAGCCCTTGTCGGCGAGCAGCCATTTACAGCGCTTGCGCGGACGGCCACGTTGGCTCGATGGAATGCTGACCTCGTCCAACAGTGGTTGTGCGTAGCTGATGTCACTGGCTTGACCGCCAGAGAGGAGGAAGCGCAACGGTGTTCCGTTGGCGTCGCAAAGCATGTGGATTTTGGTTGTCAGGCCGCCGCGACTACGGCCTAGAGCGTGATCGGCAGGCTCGTCAGCCCCCCTTTTTTCCCGGCGCCAGATGAGGCCCGGGTTGCGCGTACTGCTGTTGAGTCGATCATCCAGGTTTGCAGATCGATCAAGCCCTGCTCATTCAATCTCAGGTGCAAGCGTTTGAGCATCTGTTCGAACGTTCCCTGATTTCGCCAGCCCCGAAACCGTTGATACACCGTTGACCATGGGCCGAAGCGCTCAGGCATATCTCGCCATGCAGCACCCGAACAGAGCACCCATAGCACGCCGTCAAGCATCAGTCGGTCGCTCAGTCGAGGCCGCCCCCGGCCATGAGTTTCGATGAAGAGATCGGAGACCACATCCCAGGCCTCATCCGAGAGTTCATAACGCTTTGCCATCACAGAATTCCTTTCCGCTGATGGCGGGTGACTCTACAAAATCTCAGCGTGCAAGGAGCGCCAATTGGGTTTCTCGGGATTTCGTACAGAGCCTAGGAGTGCCGAAGCGTGTGCGCTAGCTTCACTTTTTGGAGAGATAGTCCGATCTGGATGAGGGCGTTTGACTTTGGGGAGAAGCGGTAGACCTCGGCCAACAAGTGCAATCGACTCTCATGCGGTCGTGTCAGCACCCGCAGGCGTTTCGTCGAGGCTTTGGTGATTATTAGCAAATAAAGGGTCCCACCTATACTCAGGGTGAGGCCTTTCCTATTTCTGACAAGCCGCCTCGATTGCTGGGCCAAATGGGCTTCGTATTGCGGTAAGACCACATGCGGCAGCCTACGACAACAAAACGCTGGGAGTAGAAAAAAGACGCGGTAGGCGTCTTTTTTCGTTTTCGGAAAGCAGGTTCGGGCACCGCTCGCGAATCGCCTTGCGCGGTTACGGTTTTAGCCGCAGGGAAGCGCTCAACCTCATCTGGTCAGTCTCTTCGATAGGGTCGATGTCGGAAAAATTTTCACGTTCGTCGACTGATCCCTTCGAGTCCGCCTAGAAATTAGGCCATGAGATAAACGTTCTCAAGCTGGGTTGTGTATTCGGCATTAGTCTAATTTTTATTGTGCGGGTTTGTTTTTGTCCTCGATTTCCTTGGAGAGTTCCTCGGCTTTCGCCTTAATGGCGTCGTTAACAATCGCAAGAGCTTTATCTGTAGGAACCTTGTCAGGTCCTTCGATTACTGTAACGCTCACGACGTTAACAGTCGCGCTTTTGCTGCCTTCAACCAATGAAAACCGAGATGCAAAATCGCTCCCTTTATACATAAACCCGGCAGGAAATCCATCTAGGGGAGAAATGGATTTAACATCTGCAAACGCTACTTCTACGCTGAGATCGCGTTTGGCCCGTTGAAATACCCCTTTGTGCAATGAGTGTGGGTACCACAAAAAGGTAGGAGTAACTTTATACAAGTATTTGGAGGAGGAAGGATCAGATCCCGTCACTACGTAGGCTTTCATTTCTACCATAAATACCGGATTGCCTATTAGGCTGTCGACAGGGTTTTCTGAGTTTACTCCGGCCATCTCATACTCTTTGAGGTCTTCTATAAAAACGTTGTCTCGTTCATCAATTTTATTTTGGATTTGGATTTTTTTAAAGGTCTGTATTGTCTTGTTTTTGTCATCTGATGTAGGGGTCGTTTTGAATGTTCCATATATTGCAAGCATGCATAATTTTGGCGAAGGAGTCGGTGCTGGCGCAGGGGTCATATTTGCGTTGCTTAAAAGCGATTTTCCGGATATTTTGACGTCGCCTTGTAGGTATTTTATCGCGATATCAACTTGCTCTTTTCCGTAAGCCGCAATTTGTTTTATTGCTGAACCAAGGACTACCGCCCCCAAGGGAAGGACTGTCTCTTTGCCTAGGGTTTCTGTAGCGCATTTTTCCCCGATCTTGGTAAAAACCCTAAGTTCTTCTATTGATTCATTACGATGTATATCGGAGATATCGTAACTTTTAGTGCTCACGGTTTTAGGGCCCCAGCTGCAGGAAGCCAGCAGAGCTGAGGAAAGTATCAGTAAGCCATTTTTCATTTTAGCATCCCCGCGAAAATGTCAGTAGTTACTGCTAGGTTTACGGTATGGTTGGTACAACTACCACCAAGCTCGACGCCAGAGTGCACGCCAACAAGCTTGGGATAATCCGCGCTTATGGAGTAAACAGGTGATCCAGAAAAGCCAGTCAGCGTGCTGCATGTGTAGGCTATGCATCCATGTTTTACTTCATAGGGAATACAAGCGTTTTTAATTTTGCTCCACATCACAACCTGTGACACTCCTTGAAGGTTGTTGCCCGGAATTTTTGTTCCTATTTCTATGCCCGGTATGAATAAAGGTGTTTCTTCTGATACTGAGCTTAAATCACCAATGATGGGGGCAGGAGGGGTTTCAGAAAGTTTGCTCCCAATCGCTTCTACTGTTGCTATGTCACAATTAAGTGGGCCGCAGTTTGTGACTTTGATGGAGTAGGCTTTGTCTAGAAGGATTTTGTAGTTTTCATAGGGCTCTGTTTTGCCGGAAAAACAATGTCCTGCAGTAACCCATTTTCCATTTCCAGCATAGGAGGCCATGCAGAAATGGCTGTTGTCAAAGGTGATTGATGTAATCCCATCTTTGAGTTTGTTGTATATTATTGTTGTTTTTTTATCCTCGCCATTATTTTTTTGAAAACAGCTTAGCACTGCGTGTGGCTTGTTCGTTTGCGTTGAAAGTCCATCTCCTCCTCTGCATCCCAATTGTGTAGCCTCTGCAATTATCTGAGTGTATTTTTGAGGGTCGAATTTGGTGGAGGCTGAAGGGTTGTATTCGTTGGTGAATGTATGGCCGAACAAAACCGGCAGGTTGTTTTTTCCCATTGTTTTATAAGGTACATAAGCGATTTTCATAATCGCTAGTGTTGATCCAGTAAAGGCAAGCAAGAGGCAGGCTGTATAAACCGATTGTTTTCTCATTTAACACCTCTCTGGTTGAGATTGATTAAAGCTGGAATCAGAGAAGTGTCAAATTATTGATGGGAAATAATGTAATGTTTTTTGTTTTATGTAAGTTATTGAAATTTATGAAAAATTAAAATTTGACTGCCGTGGTCTGACTAAAAGTCCGCTACGCATCTGCTGCAGACCAAATATTTTTGATACGTCAATTCCTCATCAGCTCCCGCCCAACCCACTCCGCAACCTGCGTAAAACGGCGTTTCCGGCACTGAAAACCTCTTCAAGGTTGGCCGCATCCAGTCCGATGCAAACCCCATCATTTCAGACGCTCGTTGCCGCTCAACTATCTGATCCCACCCGTTCGGGTGAGCGACGAAAGTGGTACAGCCCTAAGCGATTTGGTATCCGGCCTTGTTTGCCAATAGAGTATTGGCAGCCCAGGCGTCCGCGGGGCATGGCCATCGTCTCGAACGAGACGCTGGAGGTATTGCGTCCACTGGCGCGGCGTCAGCTAGGAACTCGAAGAAGGCATGCGTCGATAACCGGCGACCAGGAATATTCGACGACGTTGCAGGGGGACTTCGAAATATTGAGCATTAAGCACTCGGCAAAATCCCACATGCCCCAGTCCGCAAGGGCCCGAATGACTGTCTCAAAGTCTTCGCTATCGTCGACAGCGAGCAAGTTAACGACGTTTTCAAGGACCACCCAGCCAGGTTGTATCTCTTTGAGGATTCCCAAAACAGGCCGCTGCGTAGCCCTCGGGTGGCCTGATTGCTTCCCTTCATCCGGCGATGCTGATGTGCTGGCAGGAGAAACCGGCGGTGAGGATATCCACCGGGGTGAGGTTATGGGTGCCGCATTGACGCATGTCTTCGAACTGGCGTGCATGGGTAAATCGATCGGCAAGCACAGCCCGGGCTGTGACCACCTTCAACTACTCGCCCGAGGTTAAAACCCGCTTGGTGTTGAAGGCCTACGAGGTGATCCATAAGGGAAGGCTGGAGTTCGATGCCGGCTGGAACGACATGGCCCAGTCGCTCATGGCAATCCGCAAGACCATTACCCAGGCGGCCGCCAGTTCACCTACTTCCACGCATTGCAGAACGAACCGCTCGAAGGGCAGACCGCTGCCAATACCGTTGAGACTTAAACGGTTATTTCTGCTCTCAAGGCTTTCTGGATGTTCATAAAAACACGAGTGAGTTACTAAAGTTACCCACTGCCGACGCTGCTCCCCAAAAACGCAATAGTCTGCTTACGCGACCGTGCCCCTTGGTGCCGAACAGATTCCATGGGACTGCCATGGGAATACTTGCGCGCAAACTATCGCCCTGAAACCCTTATAAATCGGGGGGCGACATCGCGAAAATCCCAATCGGGTGCTTTCAACTCTCTCCTTCACCGCCAAATTCTATAAACACAAACCCCCGATTTTCCTAGAGAAAGTCGGGGGTTTGTGGTTTTTGGCGTCTGAAAAAAGCGATCCGGAACCGAGCGACCCTGTTCGCGCCAAGCCGAGGCGGTCCATATCCGTGCTTTCCCCTCGGAACTAAAGACGCCAGCGGGCCTTACACAATATCGCCATCATCCTGAGCCGCGGGGCGTGTGGGCGCTGAGGACGTTGCTGGGGTCTGCGCAGCGGTGAGCGGCTGCAGGGGTATGTTCTGACCTTGAACGGCTGGGCCTTGGGAGGAGGCCACCGTGCGTTGCCTCAGCGCTCCAATGCTTTTGTCCCAAGCCGATTGGGAGGTGGAGCCAATGACGCCAGCGGCGCTGATGACTCCATCCCCTGCCGCTTGAACTGCACTTTTGGTGTGGCTGGCCCCTGAAACAGCGACCTCTTTGGCAAACTTGGCGCCGCTGAGCGATGTCTTGAGTGCAAGCTCACCGCCTTTGACAGCCACTCTGCCCACGGCATCTGCGCTCCCTTCTACTGCTTTGGGTACATGGGCATCGACAGCCTCGGTGGCTTTTTTCGGTAATGAGCCACCTAGCGAGGCGCCGGCTGCCCACAGCCCGAAAGCCAGTGTACCCAATACGTTTTTTACCCCCTCCGAGGCAGCGGTAGCGGCCATTGCCCCTAGTTGCCTGGATTTGGCCAAGTTGGCCGTGGCGGTTGTAGCCGCGCCCATCGCAGAAAATCCCCCAGTCAGGAGGCCATTTCCCAGGACACTGACCGGGTCCAGGATCTCTTTCAGGGCATCGCCGCTGATGATCGCATTCAGAGCTGTAGCCGAGCCTTCACCAAGCCGCGCGGAGACCATCTTGACCAGGGCAGTGGCATCGAGATCCTTTAAAGTCTCGAAGTCATCCAGCCATTCGGTCTCTTGATCAAGAGGCTTATGAGGCTGCCCCTGCGGTACAGCATCTCGCCGACCATAAAGCATTGCTGGCTCGGCCAAGTGGTTCGTGCGATCGCGGCTCACAGCGTAATGCTCAATTGCGATGCCCACGAGGATAGCCGTGACGGGGCGTAGGGCGGGCTGCAGGATGGCATCCAGCTCCTCTCGGCCGGCAGCCGTCATGGCCAGCGTCGATGCGTACATCGCAGTATTACGGACGGCAAACCCGACAAGCCACTTATTGGCTTCGTCGAAGGCGTTGCGCAATGGGCCTTTGTCCAAGGCCAGCAGCTTTTGCGCCACTGACGCTTGAAGCGCCGGGTGCAGTGCTTGGCTATCGGGCTTAAGGTAGTAACCCGGCTTGAGGCCTGCAATCATCTTGTTGCCGGCAGCATCAGCCATACCGGCATACAAGCATGACATAGCGTTCTCTATCGCCGCTTGGCGTACGGTATTGGCATGCTGGCCCCCTACCTGAAGGATGGACGGACTGAAATTACCTGCCTCGGTAAGCGCTGCAAAGGGCGTCCCCCCCATCCCCGACTTTATTGATGCAAACAGTCTGTCGGCTCTGGCCGCGTTTTTTTCCACCTTCTCCATGTCATGGACGTTATAGCCCTTCGCCTCTAACCGTTGGGCACGGTCATCGCGAATCGCGTTCAGCTCCCTGTTGTGGGGGCTTGCGGTCGCGGCAAGGGGGTGGCCGGAGTCGGCATCTCTCTCCAGGTGAGCCTCGAAATGGTCTTGAAGCCGGCTGCTCATCGCCAGCCCGGTAGGGCCGAGGTTGGGAGAGTGGGAGACCTGTGGCGCTGCATCGGGCTGTAGCTCATCAGGTACACGCGTCATCTCGCGGTTTGCACTCACATTAATCGTATCCATGGCATTACCCTCTGGTGATCGGCAGATAGAAGCATGCAAATGAATTCGGTGGCCTACGCGCCCACCCGCCATCATTTCCCCCGCCCCGACACATCTCGATCTGGACGCTATGAGCGGCGATATCCTTGCCCTGAGTGGCGATGACGGAAGAAACGTTCCAAAGGAGAGCGGTTTTATTCCACTTGAACGGTTTGGCTGAGAAACCCCTTGCGGGCTTGGATGAATCGGCGATAGCTGGCTTTAGGTCGGCAACGTTGTGTCCGGTTTCCAATCGCGCCAGCACTCCTCTCCAGGCAGCATCAGGCAAATACGCAACAGTATCGAGCTACAGGGGCCCGGCGCATGCCGTTAAGGTTTTCCTGCGACTTCCTATCAACGGCATTGTTGGGAGAACAACATGACCACTCGGATGAGTTCGGCTTTGCGCCCTCTAGCTATCGCACTATCGCTGGCTCTTTCAATGAGCTCAGCCTGGGCGTCGGAAAACGCCAATGCAGATCGACTGCGCCAGGCATTCACGAACTGGCAGCAAGGCAAAGGCACCGTGTTCGATCTATTGGCGCCCAATGCCACATGGACGGTCGCCGGATCCAGTCCTGTGTCGGGCGTGTACAAGAGCAAGGCCGATTTAATGGAACAAGCCGTACGGCCGATCAGTGCTCGGTTGGCGACGCCTATTTCGCCCACCGTTCAAAGCATTGTTGCCGAAGACGACGTTGTGGTCGTGCTGTGGAGCGGCCAGGCAACCGCACTGGATCGTAAACCCTATAACAACACGTACCTATGGCACATGACATTCACGCAGGGGCAGATCACCGAGGTAAAGGCTTTTCTCGACACGTATGCGCTGAACGATCTTATGCGTCGCGTGGAACCTGCACAGCAATAAGCCAGTGTCAGGTGTCCGGCACTCCAGGCACGTCCATGTTGATCTTGCGCCAGGCGGCTTCGGAAAAGCTGTAGACCGAAAAAGCGATCAAGCCCAAGGCCATCACCATCAGGGCTACACCGCCGGCCGGCAGGTTCTGAAGCGCATTGAGGGCCTCTTTCATCCCCGGTGGGTCCATGGCCTTGTAGGCCGAGCCGCTGACCATCAACAACAGGGCGATCTCGATGAAGACCACGCCACGCGCGACCAGGCCGAAGCGCGACACGGGGCGCACATAACGCATGACGTCTTCGTCAACTTCAAAGTACTTTTCGAACGATGCTTTCCAGCCCTTGATGATGTGCGCGATGCCTACACCCAGCGGCACCAGGGCGATCAGGTAAATCAGCAGGTTCGAGTGGTCCCAGGACAGCAGGCGGGCGAGCAGGTCGGGGGTGTGATCACCGCCGGAGCCGCTCGACCGCCTGAGGCCGCTGATGAGCAGGCTCAATGCGAAGAATGCCAGCGCACCGTTGACCAGGCCTCCTGCGAACAAGCCTGCACGAATGACCCAGCCCTTGAGATCGTGGCCGTGGTGGTCGACATCGCGGGTGGCTTGCAACACGCGCCAGCCGGCGAAAGCGAGCAACCCTGCCACCACCAGTCCCACCAGCGCGTGGCCGAAAGGTTGGCTCAGCAACGCTTCCAGGCTCTTGTGACTGTCTTTCGGGTTGCTTGAGTCTTTGGCGGCGAGCAGGGCGAACAGGCCGATGATCAGGTAGATGACGCCACGAGCGGCATAGCCACCGCGGGCCAGCAAAACCAGGCTCTGGTGTGGGGACATGGGTTGCGATTCCGTAGACGTGATACAGGAGCAGACCCATGGTGTTGCGAGGGGTTCGATTGGCGTTGCGGGCGAAACCCCAGCGCCGCTCACCCGGGTCGATGGCGCCCGCTCCCGCAGGGTTGCCCTGGGCTCCAGCGCCGGGTGCCTCAGGCGCTACCCGGCGCTGTTTTCCCCGACGTTCGGCCTGGCCTCACAGATGATCGGCATCGATCACGGCCTTGGCGAAGGCCTGCGGGTCTTCCTGCGGCAGGTTGTGGCCGATGCCGCCGTTGATCAACCGGAACTCGTATTTGCCGGTGAAGCGCTTGGCATAGTCCTCGGGCGCCGGGTGCGGTGCGCCGTTGGCATCGCCCTCCAGGGTGATGGTCGGCACGCTAATGGCCGGCGCCGTGGCCAGTTTCTGCTCCAGTGCCTCGTAGCGGGCTTCACCCTTGACCAGCCCGAGGCGCCAGCGGTAGTTGAAGACGGTGATGTCGACATGGTCGGGGTTTTCCAAGGCCTTGGCGCTGCGGTCGAACGTGGCGTCGTCGAACGTCCACTTCGGCGAAGCGGTTTGCCAGATCAACTTGGCGAAATCGTGGGTGTTCTTCGCATACCCGGCGCGGCCGCGATCGGTGGCGAAATAGAACTGATACCACCATTGCAACTCGGCCTTGGGCGGCAGCGGGTTCTGGCCGGCCGCCTGGTTGCCGATCAGGTAGCCGCTGACCGACACCAGGGCCTTGACCCGTTCCGGCCACAGCGCCGAAACGATGTCCGCCGAGCGTGCGCCCCAATCGTAGCCGCCCAGCACGGCGTGCGGGATCTTCAGTGCATCCATGAAATCGATGACGTCGCTGGCCAGCGCGGCCGGCTGGCCGTTGCGCAGCGTGGTGGCGGACAGGAAATGTGTATCGCCATAGCCTCGGGCATACGGCATCAACACCCGATAGCCCTTGGCGGCCAGCAAGGGAGCGACCTGGTCATAACTGTGGATATCGTAGGGCCAGCCGTGCAGGAGGATCACCACCGGCCCATCCGCCGGACCTGTCTCGGCATACGCCACGTTCAGCAAGCCGGCCTTTACATGCTTCAGCGGGCCGAAGGGCGAGGGTGTTGCCTGGGGAGCGCTCGCTTCGGTCGAGGCGGGCTGCGCCGCGGTTACCGATTGCGCGTTGGCTGCGCCGAAAGCGCCGAACAGGGCGAGCGCCAGAATCGATGAGCCGAGCAGGTGACGCTGGGGTGTGCTGTGCTGCAATGCCTTGTTCATGGTGATGCCTCCGTCGCGTGTCGTGGCCAGGGGTGCTGGTCGAACCCCTTCAAACCGTGGAGGCATTTGAACGCGACGAGGTATCCGGGCTGTGTCGGGCCAGGGGGCTGGGTGAAAGGTTATGTACCGGGAAGCCTGCCTGATACAAAGCGATACATGCACGCAGCCCGCTCGCCGCGGATCAGGTGTTCAACGGCAACTGCGGCGTGTCCGGATTCAACTGCTGTTTCCTGAACTGTCCCGGCGGCTGCCCGTGGATCTGGCGAAAGCGCCGGGAGAAATAGGCCTCATCGGCAAACCCGCACAGGCGCGCCACCTCGCCCACCGGGCGCGTTCCGTTGAGCAGGTAATTGCGGGCGGCGTGCATCCGTCGCTCAAGCACCAGCTCAGTGAACGTCTTGCCGATTTCCTTGCGCAGCCAGTGGGTCAGGTACGTGGGGGACAGGTAGGTCGCGGCGGCCACCTTGATCAGGTTGAGGTCCGGATCGGCGATGTTCTTGCGCAGGTATTCGGACATGCGGCCCAACGCATCGCGGCGGCTGACTTCAGCGGCATTTTCCTCGGCCAAGCGCTTGAGCGGTTCGGCGTACAGCGCACAGACGCTGCCGATCAGTTGCAACAGCAAACCCTTGAGCATTTCGCGGGTGCCGAACTGGCGGTGTTCATCGAGCACGCGCATCTGCTCGATCAGGCCGCAGACCCGGGCGAAATCCTCGTCGGCCAGGATGAAGTCCAGGTGCTCCTGAAAGCGGAACGGCGACAACTCCGGTGCCAGGAGGATCGAGACTTCCTCCAGGTCCATCGGGTCGCACTGCAGGTGCGGCAACAGGAAGGTCTGGGAAAAATTGATCACCATGAAGTTGCTGTTGGCCGGATGCGGGATCACATGCACGCGGTGGGGCAGGATGAAGGCCAGGGTGTTGCGCGGGAACGGACGCTCGACGTTGCCGATGTGCTGCACCGTATCGCCGCCCAGGTTGATCTGGATCTGGAAATACTCGTGCCGATGGGGGCTGGTTTCAGCGCGCCGGCCTTTTTTGTCACGTATGTAGAAGTCCGTCAGTTCGCTGCGTTGCTGCATGACATAAGTGGGGACTCGGCTCGGTGCTGGCATCTCCTGGGAATCCTCTGCAGGGCATGGCGATGACGGTGATTGTGACGGTGCATCTGGCGAGTTTTCAAGAAGTTATACGATGAGATGCGCAGGGCGATGATTTTCTGCCCTGCTTGGACGCAAGGCGAGTGTCCAAAACCAGAAAGGCCAGTCTCTTAATATTTTTCTTTGTAAAACAGTTGGTTAACTTTGATCGTAAAAGATCATGGAAAAACCGGCGGTTTTGCATTTTCTTGGACAGGGCCCATCGTCAGGGCTTTCTTCGAAAAAAACGATCTAACGCCTCGGTTGATTTTGCAAGGTTGTACGACCACTGTAGGTGCCACGCAACCCGACCTTTATCCAAAAACAATCCAGAGGTGCGCTCATCATGACGTGGTTCCCATCGTTGGCAGATCCTCCTGCCGTTTCCCCCGGCAACCCCTGGCGCCAGGCATCTTCGCCCGCCTGACACAGGCTGTTCGCATGTCCTTATTCCAGTAGCGATTGTGCTGCCCCGACATCGAGGGCAATGGCTTCGGCTGCTCGTAGATATTTCGACGCTTCTAACAATAACGAGGTCCACCCATGTCGAATTCCCACACCTCCCAGACCGCCTCGGCGCCGGTGATCGCCGCCGCCCGGGACGCCGCAGTGCCTGGGCGACTGCCGTCACGGCGGCGCTGGTTCATGCTGTCGTTGCTGTTGATCGCAACCATCATCAACTACATCGACCGGGTCAACATCTCGATTGCCGCGCCTTTCCTGGCCAAGGACCTGGGCCTGGACAAGATCGAGATGGGCCTGATTTTTTCCGCCTTCGCCTGGACCTATGCGCTCGCCCTGGTTCCCGCCGGATTCATTGCCGATCGCTTCGGTTCACGGTTCACCTACGGAGTGTCGTTGATCAGTTGGTCGACGGTCACCGTGTGCCAGGGCTTTGCCACCGGGTTCGCCTCGTTGTTCGGCTTGCGCCTGGCGGTCGGTGCGATGGAGGCGCCAGCGTTTCCAGCCAACAGCCGGGCCGTCACGGTGTGGTTCCCGGCGCGGGAGCGGGGCATGGCCAGCAGCATCTATGTCTGTGGCCAATACCTGGGCACGGCGTTGTTCACCGGTGCGCTGCTGTGGCTGGCCACCACCTACGACTGGCGGCATGTGTTCTACAGCACCGGCGCCCTCGGCATCGTCTTCGGGGTGGCCTGGTTGTACCTCTATCGCGACCCGATGAACTGCAAGAAAGTCAGCCCGCAGGAACTCAAGTACATCGAAGCCGGCGGTGGGCTGGTCAAGAGCAGCCAGGAACGCACCCGTTTCAACTGGCGGCAGATTGCCGAGCTGTTCAGCTATCGGCAGGTCTGGGCAATTTGCATTGGCAAGTTCGCCAGCACCTCGGCGCTGTACTTCTTCCTTACCTGGTTCCCCACGTACCTGATCGAAGAACGCCAACTGACCATGATCAAGGCCGGGATCTTCGCCGTGCTGCCGTTCGTGGGCGCGACCGTCGGCATCCTGCTGGCCGGGATCATCTCCGACCTGTTGATCCGTCGCGGCTATTCGCTGTCCTTTGCACGCAAGTTGCCGCTGGTGGTCGGGTCGATGCTGGGCATGTCCATCGTGCTGGTCAATTTCACCGATTCGAACGTGATCTGCATTGCCATCCTGACCGTCGCCTTCTTCGCCCAGGGCATTGCCTCGTCCTCGTGGGCGGCGGTGTCGGAGGTGGCGCCCAAGGAACTGATCGGGCTGACCGGAGGCATCACCAGCCTGGCGGCGAACATCGGCGGCATCGTCACGCCCATCGTGATCGGCGCGATCGTCCACAGCACCGGCTCGTTTGCCCTGGCGTTCTGGTTCATTGGCGGCGTGGCACTGATGGGCACGTTGTCCTATTCGCTGCTGCTCGGCCGCTTGTACCGCATCGAACTGCGGACGCGCTGAGCCAAGAAAACCGTTTTTCTCCAAGACAAGGCGGCATTCCTCCAACTTCGCCACGGATTGCCGCCGTACGCTGACGCAACCAAGAGGATTTTTATCAGGATGAACATGCCCGAGTACGTCTTTACCCCGGACTTGCCAGTGACCTTGCCGGTGGTCGGCACTGCGCAACGCTTTCCCGTCGGCCGGGTGTTTTGTGTCGGTCGCAACTACCCGTGGCCCGACACCCAGGGCCAGAACCGCCAGCCGCCGGTGTTCTTCATGAAGCCGGCCAGCAGTGTGGTGGATGCGGTCGGTGAAGTGCCGTACCCGCCGGTGACGGAAGAATTCGTTCACGAAATCGAACTGGTCGTGGCCATCGGCGAAGGTGGCGCGAATATTCCCGAGGACCAGGCGCTGGCCTATGTCTGGGGCTACGCCGTCGGGCTCGACCTGACCCGGCGTGATGTCCAGCGCCGGGCCAAGCGCAACGGCCTGCCCTGGGAAGGCGCCAAGGTGTTCGAGGCCGCAGCGCCGATGACCGCCATCGTGCCGGTCTCGCGGGCGGGGCACCCCGAAGGTGAATTGTGGCTCAACGTGAACGGCCAGGAGCGCCAGCGCGACAGCCTCGACAGCCAGATCTGGTCGGTCAGTGAAGTGATCAGCCGGATCTCGCAGTCGGTGGCGCTGCGGGCCGGCGATCTGATCATGACCGGGAGCCCGGCAGGCGTGGACTTGCTGGAGCCGGGCGATGTCATCAACGCCGGCATCGATGGCCTCGGCCAACTGGAAATGCGCGTCGGCCAGCGGCCTTGAGCCCTGCGCGCGTCAACTGATTCGAGAAAGGAAGGAACACTATGTCCCACCCATTGAAAGTGGCTCTGGTCACCGGTGCCGGTAGCGGAATTGGTCGTGCGGTGGCCCTGGGGCTGTTGGCTGACGGCTACACCCTGGTACTGGCCGGTCGGCGGCCGGAGCCTTTGCAGGCGCTGGTCGAATCGGCGGCGAGCGAGGGGCACCAGGCCCTGGCCGTGCCCACCGACGTGCGTGACCCGGCCAGTGTCGATGCACTGTTCGCCACCATCGCCGAGGTCTACGGACGCCTGGACGTCGTCTTCAACAATGCCGGGGTCAACGCGCCGGCGGTGCCACTGGATGAATTGACGTTCGAGCAATGGCGCAACGTGATCGACACCAACCTCAACGGTGTTTTCCTCTGCGCCCGTGGCGCCTTCGGCCTGATGCGCCGGCAACAGCCCCAGGGCGGGCGGATCATCAACAACGGCTCGATTTCGGCCCACACCCCGCGGCCGTTCAGCAGTGCCTACACCGCCAGCAAACATGCGGTGCTGGGCTTGACCAAATCCCTGGCGCTGGACGGGCGCGAGTACAACATCGCTTGCAGTCAGATCGACATCGGCAACGCCCTCACCGAGATGTCGGTGCGCATGACCAAGGGCGTGCGCCAGGCCAATGGCACCATCGCGGTCGAGCCGATGGTGGACGTCAAGCACGTGGCCGACGCGGTGCGCTACATCGCCGGCCTGCCGTTGTCGGCCAACGTCCTGAACATGACCGTCATGGCCACGGCCATGCCGTTTGCCGGTCGCGGTTGAGCCGTAACGCTGCTCATTAACGGCATCCAGCACGCCGTACGCGAGCAGCAAGGTGCTCGATCGATCTTTTTATTTAGCGACACGAGGTTCACATGAAGCCAGAAGTCTTGCAGCTCAGCCCGATCCTGATCCCTGAAATCAACACCCGGCTCAGCGAGCTGTTCACGGTGCGGCGCTATTTCGAACAGGCCGATAAACCGGCGTATCTGCAGGCGCATGGCGCCAACATCCGCGGGGTCATCACCGGCGGGCATACCGGCATCAGCCGGGCTGTCATGGAGCAACTGCCCAAGTTGGAAGTGGTGGCCGTCAACGGCGTGGGCACCGACGCGGTAGACCTGGCCTACGCCAGGGATCGCGGCATCCGCGTGACCGCCACCATCGGCGCGTTGACCGAGGACGTCGCCGACCTGGCCATGGGCCTGTTGATCGGCGTGTGCCGTGGCCTGTGCACCGGTGACCGCTACGTGCGCTCGGGCCAATGGCCGCAGAGCCCGACGCCCTTGGCCCCGCTGCCACTGGCGCGCCAGGTCTCCGGCATGCGCATCGGCATCGTCGGCATGGGGCGGGTCGGTCGCGCCGTGGCGAGCCGGGCAGCGGCGTTCGGGTGCCCGATCAGCTACACCGATCTACAGCCGATGAGCGATGTGCCCCATACCTTCGTTGCCGATCTCAAGGCCTTGGCGGCCGACAGCGACGCGCTGATCCTGGCGGCCGCCGCCGACAACGCCCACGCCATCATTGACGCACGTGTGCTGCAAGCGTTGGGCAAGGGCGGCTACCTGATCAACGTGGCCCGGGGCAAACTGGTCAACGAGGCCGACCTGGTGGCGGCGCTGGCTGCCGGTGACATCGCCGGTGCCGGGCTGGATGTGTTCGTCGATGAGCCCAACGTGCCCGAGGCGTTGTTCGCCCATGAAAACGTGGTGCTGCAGCCTCATCGGGCCAGCGCGACGCTGCAAACGCGCACGCGCATGGGCGAAATGGTGGTGGCCAGCCTGGTGGACAGTTTTGCCGGGAAGGTGCCGCAGGGCTGTGTGACGGGCTGAATGTCGGGCGACCTCAGGGAACACAGGCTTCCCGAGGTCGTCACGCACGCTATTGGAACTGATCCACCAGCCACGCCTTCAAGCGTTTGCACGCCGGATCATCCACCTTGTCTTCGTTGATCATCAGGTACTGGATCGACTCCCTGAGCGCCAGCTCTTGCGGGACGGGTCGGACCAGGCGGCCCTGTTGCACCAGGTGCCGGACCAGATGGTCCCAGCCCAGCGCAACGCCCTGGTCATCCAGGGCCATTTGCACCAGCAGGCTGTAGTCGTTGCTGCTGAACGATTGCGGGCTGTCCGACACCGGCAGTTGCAGGTCGTGGGATTGGTAGGCGAACCACACGTTCCAGTCGATCAGCTCCGAGAGTTGCGAACGGCCATGGGGGTTGAGGTCCAGCAACGTGTTGCTGCGCAGGCCGGCAAGTGTTCCCAGTTCCGGGTGGGCCTGGAGATAGCGTGGGGTGCACACCGGATAGACGACTTCGTGCAGCAACGGCACCCGCAGGTAGCCGGGGCAGTGGTCGTTGAACTTGGCGATGAACAGGTCCGGGTTGATGCCCGACTCCATGGCCAGGAAATGTTGGGTGGTGATGACCTTCAGGTCGATGTCGGGGTTGGCGCTGAAAAAGTCCTTCAGCCGGTGGGCCAGCCAAAGCGTCGACAATGCGGGGGTACAGCACAGGGTCAGGACGTGCTTGTCGCTTTTCTCCCGGCGGATCCGTTCCGTGGCCTGGAAGATATTGAGCAGCGATAACTGCGCTGCGTCGAAGAGCGCGGCGCCCGACGGCGTCAGCTTGAGTTCTCTGCCGTTGCGGATGAGCAACTCGGTACCCAGGTAGGTTTCCAGGTCACGGATCTGTCGGCTGATGGCCGCCTGGGTGACGCACAACGCCTCGGCCGCACGGGTGAAGTTGCGGTACCGGGCGGCCGCCACGAAGGATCTCATGGCCTTGAACGAAGGCATTTTCATCAGCGCCTGGTCTGGCGGATCGTTTCTGGCCATAACAAAAACTACCTGCTTTCTCGGAAAAAAAGTTGGTTCTGCCGGTCGGTCCCGCATGCTTACACTCTACCTCACGATGCTCAGGGCAACGCCAGTGGCCTGTGTCCGAACGAACCCCGCACGAGGAAACCAGATGCCGTACCGCAGTGGCGCACACGCCTTCATGCAAGGGGCCCGGGCGCTCCTTCCGTTGACGCCGGGCGTCATTCCGTTCGGGTTGGTGACCGGGGTCATGGCGATCGAAATGGGCCTGTCGCCGGGCATGGCCATGGGCATGACGATATTGTTCTACTCCGGCTCTGCCCAGATGGTCGCGCTGCAGTTGCTGCACAACGGCGTGCTGCCTGTGGCGATCGTGGTCACGGCCCTGATCATCAACCTGCGTTTCATCATGTACAGCGCGTCCCTGGCGCCTCACCTGCACCACTTGCCCCGACGCTGGACGTGGCCGCTGTCCTACCTGCTTTCCGATCAGTCCTACGCCCTCTGTACTTTGAAGCTGTCGTCCGGGGAGCTGGGGCCCTTTGCTCATTATTTCTATGCCGGTACCGCGGTGACCATGTGGCTGGCCTGGCAAGTTTCGGTCCTGGCCGGGGTGTACCTGGGCGCGAGCATTCCCCAGGACTGGTCATTGAGCTTTGCCATACCGCTCTCGTTCCTGGCGTTGCTGATTCCCGGCCTGCAAAGCCGCGCCAGTTGGTGCGCGGCGGCGGTGGGCGGGACGCTTGCCGTGCTGGCGATCAAGCTGCCCTATAACCTTGGCCTGGTCACCGCCTCCCTCGGGGGCGTGCTGGCCGGGCTGGTGGTGGAGCGTCTTCAGGCCTCGTCAAACAGCGCGAGTGTCGAGGGCGCCGAAGGAGAAGCCCAATGAGCGACCTGGCCCTGTGGGGGTTGTGCCTGGCGGCCGGCCTGGGCACCTTCGCCATGCGCTTGTCTTTTGTCGAGCTCTATGGCCGCTGGCGCATCCCGCCGCTGATGCGCCGGGCATTGATGTACGTACCGGCCAGCGTCTTGGCGGCCCTGGTGCTGCCTGCCGTGGTGTACCCGACCGGGCAGGCTGAATGGGTGCTTAACAATCCCCAGGTACCGGCGGCGATGGTTGCTGCGTGGGTGGCCTGGCGCTGGCGCAATACGCTGTTGACCCTGGCGGTGGGGATGGCGGCGTTGTGGGGGTTCAAGTTCCTGGTCGCGTGAATATCACTGCCCGACCGGCTGTGTGTAGCGCTGCTTGATACGCGCCAGCTCACCAGATTGGCGCAACTGTTCCAAGGCGGCGGCCCAGGCAGCGACGACCTTGTCCTCGGAGTCGGGGCTGAAGGCGATGTACAGCGATGAGCGGTAGATCTCGACGGGGATCTGTCGCAGCAGGCCGGGAGCGATGGCCAACTGGCGGCTGTAGTAGGCCACCCCGGCATCGGTGTCGCCGACGATGATGGTCGTGCGTCCGGCGAGCAGCATGCGGTAGAGCTGCAGGCTCGACGTCGCACTTTTGTCGAGGTTGCCGAAGCCCATCGATTGCAGCCTGGCGGGCACCGAGCCGGCGTGCCGCGTGGTGATCTGCGGGACGTGCCGCAGTTGTTCGAGGCTGTTCACCGGCGGCGTGCTGCTCAACTGGTAGGGGTGGATGGACTCTTCCACGATCGGCCCGACCCACTTGTACAACGCCTCGCGTTCCGGGGTGCGGAACAGCGAGTACATGATGGTCTTGTCCCGGGTGTTCAGCGCCTGGGTGGCGCGCATGCTGGGCACCATCGACACCTCGAAAGCGTCTCCGGTGCGCGCCATGATGGCCCGGACAATTTCCGTGGTCATGCCGGTAAGCTGGTCGTTTTCCCGATAGTTGTAGGGTGCCCACTCTTCGGTCACGACCTGGTACTGCTCGGCCCGGGCCTGCGTGCCGAGCAACAGACAAAGCAGCACTGCAGTCGGTGCCGAGTGTTTCACGTATTCACCTGGGGGCCTTTCGCCGTTGAGGGCGGTTTTGAGAAGGGGGCCAAGATAAGCATAGACGCAAAAAACCGTTCAATGCCGGTTGGCACTGAGTGGAGTAGTCCGCCCTAAGCCACGGCTTTCAACTTCGAATACACCCACGCCGCCGTCGCCGCCACTGCCAGCACGGCCAGGACGCCTTCGCGCTTGAGCAGGTGCCAAGGCAACCGTCCGATTTTCAACTTGATGGCTCGCGCTGCCCGACCCCAGATCGAGACCCGACCGCCGCTCAGGGCCAATTGGGTGAAATACAGCGTGCCGAAGAACACCACCGCCGGGCTGACCCAGCGTAGCCACGGCACACCGTCGGACCAGGCGCAGGCCAGGGCCGCGGGCACCGCAGCAGGGACAACGTGACGCAACACCAGCAGGCCGGCGCCTTGCCGGTACCAGCGGCGGGGGACCAGCCTTTGGCTCAGCCACACATCGAACTGGGCGGCGGCCACGGCCACGTAGGTCCAGACGTGGTAGAGCTTGACGCCCAGCCACAGCAATATCGGCATCAGGAACGGCATCAGCAGCACCGCCAGCGGTTCATCCCGGTTGACCGGCACGGTGAACAACGTTGCCACGAGTAACGCGGACAACGCGAACCAGAGGAACAGGCTGACCCCTCGATAGCTGGTGGCCGGCAGCCAGTCCCGCCAGTTGTCCAAGGGTTGTAGTTCCAGGCGTTCGGGAACCTCGGGGTACTGGTACTCGATGGTTTCAGCGAGCTGGGTGAAGCGTTGCCAGTCGAGGCCGGTAAAGTGGTCGGCCATTGCACGACGGCGGGCGTCGCTCATGGGTTTGAGCAGCAGGGCGGCGGCCTGTCCATGGAGTTTATCGGCGTCGAAACGGTCGAGGTCACTGCGCAGGGTTTCCTCGAAGGCTTGTACTTCGCAGTGCCGGATCAGTCGATCCCAACGCCAGTAGGCGCAGGGCAGGTTGCCCTGGTCTTCGTTCCAGCCCATGGCCTGGCACACGCCCTCGAAGAAGGCCGGCGACCAACTCGGGGCGGACTCGAACCAGTCCAGCACGCATTGCTCGAACTGCTGGCGGTGCTCGAACGGCACCAGCCACTCACTGCTCAGCCAGTGACGCAGGGCCTCCATGAGCTGGCGCTCCTTGCCTTCGACCAACCATTGCGCCATCTGCCCCAATGATGGCTCCGGAGGGCTGACAACCGTGGGGATTTCGATCCGCTCCACGTGCATGTCCCGCACGGGTATCTCCACCACCTCGGGGGCGGGCGGCAGGGGCTCGGCCAACGGTGTCTCAACGGTTTCTTCATCGGCCTGCGCGCGCCAGCGGGCCTCGGCCAGCGACGTTTCATAGGCTTCACGCAGGCGCTGGAACGCGTCGGGGTTTTCGTCCGGGCGGTGGACCTTGAGCAGCCGCGCATAAGCGCGCTTGATGCTGCGCTCGTCCGCGTCCGGGGTCAGGCTAAGCAACTGCCAGTGGCTCATGGCTCAAATCTCCCGCTCGAAGTGCACAAGGCGCTGGGTAATGTCGCTGCGGGCTTCGCGTATCTGGTGTTCATCCTGGGTGTCGAGCATTTGCTGGAAATGGTTCGCCAGGCTGGCGATGTACTCGCGGCCCTCCCCGAGGCTTTCCTGGTACAGCCGGTCGAGCCGGGCGAGCAGCAGGGTGTTGATCTGCTGGTCGCGTGGGTGCACTTTCAGCGCTTCGAGGGCGGCCAGCCGCTGGGCGATCTCTTCGGGGGCCAGCACCCCCGGGTTGTTCTCGATCACCAGTCGCCGGGTTTCGCCATTGATCGGCAGGTGGACCTGGGCTTCGAGCAAGCCGTTGTTGTCGTAGGTGAAGCGCACATCCAGGGTCACTTCACCGGCCTTGCGCGGCGGTACGGGGATCTCCAGCTCACCCAGGAAAATGTTGTTGCTCACCAGGCGGCTTTCGCCCTGGTAGATGCCCAGCCGCACCACTTTCTGGTTATCGCTGAGGGTGGACACGTTGCGAGAACGGCTCACTGGCACCACGGTGTTGCGCTCGATGATCGGCAGGTAATGGCCGCTCTGGAAACCGCCGCCCACCTGCATGGACGTCTCGATGCCCAGGGTGTAAGGGCAGACGTCGGTCAGGACGACTTCCTCCAGGGACGCATGCCGTGCCTGCAGCGCCGCCTGGATGGCCGCCCCTTGGGCAACCACTTCGTCCGGGTTGAGCTGCATGGCCGGGATCCGCCCGAACAGCGTGGCGACCAGCTTGCGCACCAGTGGCATGCGCGTTGTACCGCCTACCAGGAGGATTTCATCCAGGTCCGCGACCTTGATCCGGGCATCGCGCAGCGCCCGTTCGATCGGCGCGCGCAAGCGGTCCAGCAAGGGTTGGACGACCGTCGTGAGATCGCCCTGGGTCAGTTCCAGGTGCCATTCACGGGATTGTTCGCGAAGGGTGAAGCGCGCAGCCTGGGCCTGGCCCAAGGCATGGCGGACCCGCTGTGCTTCGCGCCGCAAACGCTGGGTGATGGCCGGCTGGTTGAGGTCGGGCAGGTCGGCGGCGCCGATCTTGGCGATGAAGTGCTCCACCAGCAAGTCATCGAAATCCTCGCCGCCCAGGAAGTTGTCGCCGGCGCTGGCGCGAACCTCCATCACGCCTTCGAACAGTTCCAGGATCGACACGTCAAACGTGCCGCCGCCCAGGTCGAACACCAGGAACGTGGCTTCGTCCCGCTGTTCGAGGCCGTAGGCCAAGGCGGCAGCGGTGGGTTCGTTGATCAGCTTCTCGATCTTCAGCCCCGCCAGCTCGCCGGCGATACGCGTCGCCTTGCGCTGGGCATCGCTGAAATACGCCGGCACGCTGATCACCGCTTCGTGCACCGGCTCGCCCAAGGCGCGCTCGGCATCGGCCTTGAGGCTGCGCAGCAGCATCGCCGAGAGTTCTTCAGCGCGGTAGACGCGGGCGCCGAGTCGCGTTTCACGGGCGCTGCCCATGTAGCGCTTGAACAGGGACGCGGTGAGTTGGGGGTGGGTGTGCAACCGCTCGCGGGCGATGTCCCCGACGACCAACTGGCCCTCATCGTCGAGGCCCACGACGCTCGGCGTCAGGAAGTTGCCCAAGGCGTTGGGGAGGATCCGGGCATGTTCGCCATCCCACGCCGCCACGAGGCTGTTGGTGGTGCCCAGGTCGATACCAATGATCACAGTCACTTTTCCTTAAATGACGCGCCGGGCCATGCAGCGCCCTGGTCGCGGGTCAGTCATTACAGTTACGCCGGAGGGCGCAGCACCCTGGCTGGGGTTATCGGCAGCGCAGGCCAGGCGCTTTAATTCACCCACCGCTTCACACCGATTTGGTCCGCGCGCCATTATCCAGAGGTTGGAGAACAAGCTCCAGTCGTTCGTCGTGGCGAGGGGCGGCGGTGGCATGGTCAACCGAGCCCCATCAGGTGGGCGCGAGGACCTGCGTCGCTGCGAAACGGTCTGCCCAGCGGTTGTCCTGGCGAAACTGCCCGATGGTGGTGCGGTCACTGGGGCAGGCAAGTGCCTGGAGGGCGGTTTGACGCAAGTCGGTGCCTTCATCCACCAACCAGACCCCCGGCGCTTCGCCGCGCAGGGCCATCTCACCGAATCGGGTGGATATCACGGGCAGGCCGAGGGCCCGGTACTCATAGTATTTGATCGGGTCCACCGAGGCGGTCAGCTGGTTGAGCTTGAAGGGAATCAGCCCTACCGAGAACGTCGCCATGGCGGCAATGGCCTCGGCATGGGCGCGCTCGGGAATCAGCTCGATGTTGGCCGGCAACGCGCCGGGCGGCGGGGTGAACACGGGGCCGATCAGGCGAACCGGGTTGGCCGGGTTGGCGCGGGCCAGGGCAATGACCAGGTCCCAGTCGAACCAGTGCCCCATCGTGCCGACATAACCGAGCACCTGTTGTTTGGGACCCAGGTCCAGTTGCTCCACCGGTGCCAGATGCTGCAGGTCGCAAGCGTTGAGGGCCAGTTCGACACGCTTTGCCACAGCCTGGTGCCGGTCGCGCAGGGCCGTGGAGGACACCAGCAGGTGAGGCACCCGTCGAATCAACTGCGCCTGGCGCCGTGCCATCGACCGTCGGGACAGGCCTTGGTAGAAGGCCGGGAAATCATCCATGGCGTCATACACCGCCGGGCTGTCCGGCAGGCGCGCGAGCAACTGCAGCGCCAGTTCCGAAGGCTTCGCGACACAGATCATGCTCGGCCCTTCGGCGCAGAACTGTGCGACGCGCCTGAACGTCTTGCGCCATAACGGCTTGAGGACCAGCGCCGCGCCGGGGATGGGTTCGATGGGCAGCGCCGGGGGCTGGCAAAGGCGCAACCAGGGCGGTACGGCGATGTGTTGTGGGCCGGCTGATGGAGGCTTGCGCCTGAAGTCGTTCAGCGAGGGCAGGCGGGTCGGATACGGGTCGATCCACAGCACCGGTTCTCCGGTCTGCTCGTGATACCAGTGGACGAAATGATGCGGGCGCTGGCTGAAGCTGGCCCATGGCACCGGCGACAGATAGATCAGGCGCATGGCGACAGGTGCTGCCTCAGCACATCGACGATCCGCCCGGCGGCCTGGCCATCGCCGTAGGGGGAAATCCCCCGGGCCATGTTCTGGTACGCCTGAGGGTCATCGAGCAAGCGTTGGGCCTGTTCGAGGATCGCCTGTGGGTTGGCGCCCACCAGCTTGACCACCCCCAGGTCCACCGCTTCCGGGCGCTCGGTTTCCTCACGCAGCACCAGGACCGGCTTGCCCAGCGCCGGTGCTTCTTCCTGGACGCCACCGGAGTCGCTGATGATCAGGTAGGCGCGTTTCATGGCCGCGATGAACGGGGCGTAGTCCAGGGGTGCGCACAGCAGGATGTTGGGGACTTGGCCGAGCACCTGGTGGGCCACTGCCTGGACGTTGGGGTTGGGGTGTACGGGGTACAGGATCTGGATGTCCGGGTTGCGTTCGGCCAGGCAGCGGAGCGCCTGGCAGATATGCAGGAAGGGGGCGCCGAAGTTTTCCCGCCGATGGGCCGTGACCAGCACCAGGCGCTTGCTGGCGTCCAGTTCGATATCCAGGGGCACGGGGTGTGCCGCGGTCATCAACAAAGCATCGATCACGGTGTTGCCTGTCAGGATGACATCGGCCGGGGCGACGCCTTCACGCAGCAGATTGTCCACCGCGCCCTGGGTCGGCGCGAAATGCCAGCGGGTCAGCTTGCCGGCGATCACCCTATTGGCTTCTTCAGGGAAAGGGTTGTGGATATCCCCGGTACGCAGGCCAGCCTCGATATGGCCGAAGGGAATCTGCAAGTAGAAGCATGCCAGGGCCGCGCTCATCACGGTGGTCGTGTCGCCCTGGGCCAGGACGACATCCGGTTTTTCGGCCTTCAGCACATCGTCGAGTGCCAGCAGCAATCGTGCGGTCAACGTCGCCAGCGACTGGTCGGGCTGCATGAGGTCCAGGTCCAGGTCCGGGGTGATTGCGAAAAACGCCAGCACCTGGTCGAGCATGCCTCGGTGTTGGGCGGTGGCCAGCACCCGGCAGTCGATGCCGTCCTGTGCCTGGAGTGCCTTGATCACCGGGGCCATCTTGATGGCTTCCGGGCGGGTGCCGACGATGCAAAGTACCTTGCGGGTCATGCCTGTTGATGTCCTATCGTTGTGTTGCAAGGGCGCGTCCGATCCGGTCCGCGTTGGCCATGAGGGTCAGGGTGTGGGATTTCTCGGAGAGACCAGGCAGGCAAGCACCGTCGACAACGTGCACGCCGGGCAGCCCGGCGACCTCTCCCAGGCTGTCGGTCTCTCCGACGTCGGGCCGTGCCCGCATGGGCAGGGTGCCCGCGTAATGGATGTCCGCCCCCGGCTGGGCCAGGGTGAAACTCATCGGCATCAGCAGCGCACCCATTTTCCAGTAGATCCGACGCAGCCTGGCCTCGGCGTTCTTCATGAGCCCTGGCGCCTCGGGTTGCAGGCCGCCGTTAACGCTCAACGAGCCATCGGGGCGTAACCTCGCCGTGTTGTTGGACAGATGGCCAGGCAGGAAGATATTGCCGACCAGGCAGGCACTGAGCAGGTTGTTCGACAGCTCGATGGCCAAGCGTTTGCTCATCGGGATCCGGCTGACGAATTCGCTCATCGGCAAGCCCGTGGTGCTGAACGTCGAGCCGAAGGCACAGGTGCCGGCCGCCAGCTCCAGGGCGAACGATAGCTGACCCAGGCCAAATGTCGAAACCCTCGGCGTGCCGAGCATGCTCGGCAGCCAGAGCAGGAAGGCGGCCGTGGGCGAGGACAGCAGTCGCACCGCCGCGGTGTGGTTCAACTGCTTGAGCACGAGCCGGGTAGTGGCCAGCGTGCCAGCCGCCAGCAGCAGGCGCCGTGCGCCCACGCGTCGGGAGGCATGACGGTCGCTGATCACCCACGAGCCGTCCGGTTGACGCGAAAGATCATCCACCAGCACACCCTGGATGTGCTGGAAGCCTGGGTACTGCTTGAGCGTTGCCAGTTCCTGCGCTGCGCTGTACAGCGCCTGGTTCTGGCACCCCCACAGGCAATTGCCGGACAGATCGCACGCCTTGCGTTCCCCCAGCGGTTGGCTCAACGCCGCCACCCGCGAACGGCCCAGGCGAAACCCCAGGGCGGGAAAACTCGGTTGACGGCGTGTGTAGCGATCAAGCAGCCGTTGATGCAAAGGGTCCATCGGCAAGGGCGGTTGGGACCACTCATCGAGGCCGAAGTAGCTGGAAAGATCATCGTCGGCTTGGCCGCTGATCCCGATTCGCCGCGACACCGCTGCATAGGATCGTTCCAGTTCGGCGTAATCGAAGGGCAGCGCGGGCAAGTCGCTGGCGTCCAGGCGCGCCACGCCACAGCCCCAGGCATTCGACAGCCCGCCGGTGGCCAATGAGCCGACCCCGATGAAGTGCCGGGTGTCGATGCGGTTGCTTTCGTTGAACCCGCGAAACACATGCGCGTGGGTGGGCGTCTTCAGCTTGGGGGAGACCGCTTCCTGTTGGTTCAGGCCGTGGAAGTCTTCGCCAATCAACCATTTCCACTGGGCTTCGTCCCGGGTGCGGCTCGTGAGGTACGGGGCCAGCGGCGCAGCCGAGGTGCCGCCGTCGACCTGGGCATCGACCATGAGCACGGTCAGGCCTGCCTTGACCAAGGGGTAGGCGGCCGAGGTGCCGGCAGGGCCACTGCCGACGATGATCACATCGAATTCAGGCGTCACGCGGGGCTCCAGCGTCAAGGATCAAGCGGCGCGCCAGTGGACGACACAGCGGGGTCACGGCCCGCCATGCGAGGGCCTTGGCCGCGATCCATACCAGTGCCATCGACGTCAGGACGAAGCCACGGGGCTGATGCGTGCCGAGAAACCGCCTGGCGCCGACGGGGCTGGCTTCGGCCAGGGCGAGCGCGGCCTGCAGGCGCCAGGAAAGGTCCTGGCCACCGGTCGCCGCGAGGACGCCGGGGTTGTCCAGCAGGCTCACCAGGACCGGCCAGCGTTTCAACAAGGGCGAGCGAATGGCCGGTCGGGTTTTGCCAGCCTGTTCCAGGGCCTTGACGTAGCGGCTGACCAAACTGCTCGGCGGTGTGCTGCCGAGCAGGTAGCCCAACAGCACTTTGCCTTCTTCGAGGCACTGCCGACGTTGTCCCCGGCCGGAGCGGTGCAGGCCGTCCGCCAGGGGCCGCAACACGATGCCGAGTTTTTGCAGGCTGTGGGCGGTGTCCAGGGTGGGCAGGTGGATCAGCGAAAAGATCCGCTCCAGCCCCAGCTTCGTGCCCAGCGATTGGCCGAGGCACCGGCGCAGCAGGGCGAGCAGTGCTACCGGCACGGGAACGGGCAGGCGCATCGTGTGGACCCTGTGTGTCGCGATCGCCATGAGAAAGCGGCCAAAGGAAATCGGCTGCACCGCACCCAGGCTCAGCACCTCGGCGCGAATGTCCTCACGCTCGACCACGGCCAGGATCGAGGCGGCCAGGTCATCGACATGAATCGGCTGTACGCAAGGCGCCGGCACCAGCATCGGGATGACCGGGAAGCGGCGCACCAGCCTGCACAACAGGCCAAAGAGCCCACGCTCGGGACCGCCATACACCTGGCCCGGGCGAATCACCACGCCTCCGGCCGCCAGCACCGCTTGTTCGATCCGCCATTTGACCTGGCCGTAGACCGTTGGCGCGCTGGCCTGGGCCGTCTGGCTGGACATGAAAATGAACCTGGCCGAGGCTTGTCGGGCGCACTGGATCAGCGCCTCGGCGGCCTGGACCTCGGCGTCCGCGCCCATGCCGGACTCGGGCGCGGTATTGGCCGCCAGGTGGATAAACGCCTGGACACCGGCCGGGCATTGCGGGGCGGGGTCCCGCAGGTCGTAGGGGAGCCAGGCATGGGCGCGAGCGCACGGCGTGCGCGTGGCGCAGATCACCTCATGGCCGTCCGCTGCCGCGCGGTCGGCCAGTGGTAGGCCGATGTAACCCGTTGCACCGGTAATCAGCAGCTTCATGATCAGGCGCCTTCCACGCGGTCGGGCCGCTCGGACGCAGGCGTCTTGGCGGTGAACACGAACCACTTGCTGATCCAGTACGTCACGAAGACGCAGGCCACGTCGGCAACGAATTTCACCGTGCTGGGATGGTCGACGACATACAGGCCGGCGCTGAGCAGGGCCGAGGCGAGCGGAATGTTGACCGCCAGCAACGCGAAGTAGCTCAGTGCCTGGGCCTTGCCGTTGCCCTGGTTCGACTTGAACGTGAAGTGGCGATGCAGGAAGAACGCGAACAGCCCGGCGACGACCTTGCCGGCGATATTGGCCAGCACCGGCTCATCCCGGAAAAAAACCAGGAGCAGCAGGAACGTGCCCATGTCCAGGGCATAGGCCAGCAGTTGGATGGCGCCATACCGAACGAAGGTCAAGGCTTGCTCCTGATGACGACAATGTGATGCAGGCCCAGCACCCGTCGCAGGGGATAAAGCAGTTTTTCAACGACTTTCATCAAGGGGATCAGCGCGTCGGGCAGCAACTGACGGAAATTCAAGCCGCCCGAGATCAGGTACCGAGGATAGTTGCCGCAGATTTCCTGGTGGAGGATTTCCAGGCCAGGGTACTTGCGTTCGAAGGCTTCGCGGTCCCGCACGAAAACGATGTAGCTGAGCGCCTGGTTGGCACCGTTCATGGGGCCGGTAGAGGGTGTTTCCCACGATGGGAAGTGCCTGTCGAAGCCCTCGGACTTGAACAGGCGCTTGTACAGGAACGCGGCAAGCGGGCCGTGAAAGGGCTCGATCAGGATGGCCCCGCCACCGGGCACGAGGGTGCGTTCAAGCTCGCTGAAAAACCGATCAGGGTGAGGAAAATGGTGGAAGCAGTTCTGGCCGTAGAACGCCCTGACCGAGTGATCGCCCAGGCTCATCGATTCTGCATTCAGGGCCATGTCTAGGTGCTCGGTGGCGACGATGTCGGTGGCCAACACGCCAGGGTAGGTGTCGCGCATTGGCGCGATCCCGGCGCCGATTTCCACTTGCAGGCCTTCGACCTTGAAGTGACGCTCGGCCAGGCGATGAAAGGCATGGTGGAACTCGACGAACACGTCCTTGAGCATCCGCTTGCGTTCGAGAATTCGCTTATGCAGCTCAAGGCGCTCGACGCCGTCGACATCCAATGTCTTGAGCGAAGGGTCGGCCAGAAAATCCCTGAGCGCCTTCACGGCTGCTTTTTCCGCAACGAGGTGGCATGGCGGCGTCTCGAATGCCTTGGCCGGTTGGGCACCGAGGCGATGTCGTAGCCGAGGAAGGCCATGACCAGTTGCAGCCCCAGCAGCAGCGGCAGCGCACTGAGCATCACGGTCCCGGCGGGGGTCTGGACGCCATTTTGCGCCGATTCGTACCAGTGGTAGCTGCCGAACACGGTGCCGAACAGGAGCATGAGTAGCCCGATGGGCAATTCGATCGAGGCCAGGGACATGTCCCGCAGGTAGTAGTTGTAGAACACACGCTTGCTGAAATTGCGCAGGTGCTTGAACAGGAACTCGCCAATGATTTTCGAGACCGCCAGGTGACTGGTTTCGTCGCCATAGCGCGCCTCCATCGGAATATCGACCACCACGGCGCGCACGGTATTGAGGCGGAACAGGATGTCGGTCTCGAAGAAGTAGCGTTCGCTGACCTTGTCCAGGGGTAGGAGCCGGGCGACGTCACGATGGATCGCGGTGTACCCGTTGGTGGGGTCGAACAGGTCCCAGTAACCCGTCGACAGCTTGGCCATCAGTGACAACACGGCGTTGCCGAACAGCCGGACCCGTGGCATCGACTGGACTTGCTCCAGGTTGAAAAAGCGATTGCCCTTGGTGTAGTCGGCCTCGCCGGCCAGGATCGGCTCGATGAACAGCGGGATCAGGGCCGGGTCCATCTGACCATCGCCATCGATCTTGACGATGATGCTTGCGTTGTCCGCGATGGCTTCCCGGTACCCGGTCATCACGGCCCCTCCGACACCTTTGTTGACGGCATGGGGCAGGACCCTGACCCTGGGGTCGGTGCAGGCCTGCAGCACATGCTGGCCGGAGCCGTCCGGGCAGGCATCGTCGATCACGTAGATGCGCCACACCTGCGGGCCGATGGCCTCGATGACATCGATGATGTGCGCCGTCACCCGGTAGCAGGGGATGACGACCGCGACTCGAGGTTCTTCCGTGAAAAGCTCTGTTTTTGAGTTCATCGATATCGCTGGCTATTGTCTGAATGAAAGGGACTTGAACGCCACGGGCGTATCGGTATGCCCGGAGGCATAGACGATCGCGACGACGGCTTCCTCAGGTGCCACCACGGTCATTTCATGGGTCGCCCATTGCGGCGTGCAATCGAACGTTTCGATGCTGGCGGAAATGAACCGGCCTTGGGCATCCATCCAGTTGGTCTGGATTCTTCCGGACGTGGGCTGCGTCGCACAGCGTGCCGACACTGCGCTGGTGAAGCTCTGCCCTGGCGCCACCTCGACACGTTGGGTGGCCGGCGTGTTGACCGTGACCGTAAGGGTTTTGCGCGATGCGTCATAGGACGAGGGCTCGGTCAGGTGCCAGCCTTCGAGGTCGGACAGGTCAGGGTTGAGCAACCGTTCGAGAGGGACCTGATGGACTTTGCGCAGCTCCAGCCCGCCCATTTTTGCATACGGCTCGGACACGGCCAGCAGACGCTCGCGTTGCGCGGTGGGTGTGCTGGCATGGTCGATGATCAACCAGTCCACCTGGCGCTGTCGCAACCGCTGCAGCAGGGCCGGCGGCGTGGTTGCCTGGTCGACTTCACGGGTCCATTTCACGTTGTACCAGGAGGCGTATAACGCATCGCTTTTCAGGCCCGCCATCGAAGGTGGCGCAAAGACTGCCACGGGCCGATTGGCCACGTTCAGCGCGTTGACGACGTCGACCATTTTGCGGATCGGCAGGTTCTGCGCCAGGTAGGCATCCCGCCCGGCCGCACTGAACAGTGCGGCCGGCTTGATCTGGCCATAGTAGGTGGCCGCCTGGATGAACAGCACATTGGCCAGCACCAGCACGGCGCCCACGATCATCCCCAGTGTCCTCGGGAAGTGCCTGTGGTCGGAAAAGGGCAGGGCGAGGACTACGGCAAACAGGGCAAAGGAAGGGAATATGTAGCGCAGGTAGGCTGTCGAGTGGAACGACAGGACAATCGCACCGGCGCCGAGCAGGAGGATGTACCAGGCCTTGCGGTTGGCCCCCAGCAGCAGGGCGACGGCCGCGGTGGGCACCAGCAGCCATTGGAAGCCGGCGGCACCGTCCTTCCCCTCGATGAACCGGGGGGCCTTGAAGACCATGCGATAGAGGGTGTCCCACGTGACCCCCTTGTCGAAAATGGCCGGCGCCTCGAAGTTGACGCTTGGCCAGAGTGGCGATTGAAAAATCGCGTTGAAAAACGGGAACACGGGATTGCCGGTCAGGAACCACGCCGAGAGGTACGGTGTGAGCCCCGCCACCAGCAGGCCGAGGCTGCCCAACAGCAGCGCCCGGATGACGCCGGGGCGGATCCAGGCCCGGTACTGCACCAGCAGGAGCACCAGCAGGACCGGCAGAATGCTCAGGGTCACCGCTTTGGTCGCCAGGGCAAACCCCAGCAGCAGCCCGGCCAGGATCAACTGTGAATGACGCTGCGCAACTTGCGAGGTGAACCGTGAGGTGTTCAGGATGGCCAATGACCCGGCCAGGACGAACGCGGTCCACGCTGACTCGATAAACAGGCTGCTGCTTTCGGCGAAGGCCAGGGGCGTGGACAGGAAGAACAGGCTCGCCCATCGGGCACTGATGGCCGTACCGCCGGCCCAGATCGTCAGGTTTCGGACCTGCCACGCCACCAGCAGCGTGAACGCGCAGTTGGTCAGGCGCGAAGCGGTTTCGCCGGCCAGCATGTAGACGATGCTGTAGACCCAGTCGGCCAGCATGGGCATGACCGCCCACACGTAGGTGCTGGCGTCGAAACCCCATTGGTGCCGCTGGGCCAGTTGAGACGGGACGAACAGGTGCATCGCCAGGGCGTCGTAGCCGACCTCCGGCATGAAGGCGACCGCTGCGTGCAGGCAGGCGATGGCGACCAACAGGCTATCCAGCAGGGTCGCCAGCGGTGCCTGCGGCGCGCGTTCGGTGCGGACCTGCGCCAGGATTCGGCGAACACTCGCCGCGGCGTCGGCATGTCCGAACACGAGGGGCAGCGACAGCAGCGCGGCATACAGCCCGGGGTAATTGATCGGGAAGTAGGCGGCCAGGCCCGTCAGCGTACCGAACGTGCCCATCCCGACCAGCAACGGGACCGTCCAGTCGGTGGGGGTTCGCTGGCCCAGTATCCATTTGCCGAGGGTGTGGGCGGACAGCGCCAGCACGGCGACCACGATCATCGGCCAGGCCTGGCCACCGGCGATGGACAAGCCCGCGATCAGGCCCAGGCCGAGCACAAACGGCGGTTTGCGGGTGAGGGCGGTGAGCGCGCCAATCGCCAGTGAGGCCAACAGGATTGTCCGGGTGGCGCTGTTCATCGACGGCCATGGCAGCGTCGAGAAACCGTACAGGCTGACCACCGTGCTGGCCAACAGCACCAACACCACCGTCGCGTACTTCAAGCTATCTGTGTGCAAGGTATCGTCTCTGCGGTTCAACACGTCAGTGGCTTGGGAAGGACCATGGGCGGCCTATACGTCCCGGTACACATGCGGGACCCAGGGCCCCCATTTGCTTTCGTAGAGGGCTTTGTTCTTCTCGAAAAGCACGCGTTTCTTCTGCGCGCCCAACTGGTTGAACGAGGCGGACAAATGATGGTGGACGAACACGTCCTCGGCACAGAAGGCGCGCAGGCCAAGCTGCTGGACGCGGCGACAGTAGTCATCATCTTCGAAAAAGCCCAGGCCATACTCTTCGCAAAGGCCGCCGATCCGTGCGTAGGTGGTGCGCGGGAACATCACGCAGAAAAAAGCCAGGGTGTTGATCTCGAAGCTCTCGCCCATGCGCCCATAGGTCAGCTCTGCCGACTCGACGTGCATGTCCTCGATCAGGTTGTAGCGGGTGCTGACCTTGGCTTCATTGCCGATGTTGTTGGTGATCGGGCCGATGATCCCGATGTTCTGGTTGTCCCGCAGGTGCCGGAGCAGGCCCTTGACCCAGCCGGCCGTGACCACGGTGTCGTTGTTGAGGATCACCAGGTAGTCGCCGCTGGCTGCGGCGAGGCCCACGTTGTTGCCCGCCGCGAACCCCTTGTTGTCGGGGTTGAGGATGACGATCCGGTCTGGGTGTCCCTTCGCCCAGTCGGTGAGGAAGGCAGGGGTTTCGTCGCTGGAGTGGTTGTCGACGACGATGATCTCCAGGTTCGGGTAGTGACTGTGGGTCACCAGGCTGTCGAGGCAGGCCTGGGTGAGCGCGAGGTTGTTATAGGTCAGCACCACGACGCTGACCTTGGGTTGAGGCAAGGTGTCGATGGCCTGGCGCAGGCTCGCGGCGCGATGTCGCCAGGTCTGCTGCTGGGCGAACGAGCGACGCGCCTGCAGCGTGGATTGCGCCTCTGGCAGGGCCTGCAGAACCTCGCCGATGGCCGCGACGAAATCCGTCGGGTTTTCGGCCGCCCGCACCCGATCGCCGAACTTGCTCAGTTCCGGCAGTTTCACCGAGACCACCGGTTTGCCCGCGCTCAGGTATTCATAGACCTTGACCGGGTTGGTGGCGAGGGTCAGTGGAATGACCTTGAACGGCAGCAGGCACACGTCCATCGCATGCAGGTAGTAAGGCAGCGAGGCGTAGGGGACCTCGCCTTCGAAGACCACGTTCGGACAGGCCTTGAGGGCTTTTTTCGCCTGGGTCGTGTCATTGCCGATCAGCAGTATCAGGTGCTGTGAAAAAGTCTGGGCGACGTGCTGAATCAGGTCCAGGTCGAACCATTCGGCGATAGCGCCGTAATAACCAATGATCTTGCGGCCCTTGGCATCCTGGTAAATCTGCTCGGGACGCTGGCTGAAGAAAGAGTATTCACTGGCATTGCGGATCACCGCGACGTTGGCGTTTTCGCGCCGGGCGTGTTGTTCGATCCAATCGGAGGTGGCGACCAGCAGGTCTGCCCGGCGCATCAGGGCGATTTCCAGGTCGAGCAGTTCCTGCGCCACGTTGCCAAAGCCTTCGTGGTGGTCCATGCAGTCATAGATCAGCGTGGAGTTGGGGATACGCCTGGCCAACGGAAACCAGTAGGCATGCTGGACAATGCAGTCCACCGCGCCGACTTTCGCCCAGCGCAGCAGCATGGCGATGCTCTGGCACAACTGGCCGATTGCGGCGGCCGAAGGCGGGGCGTGATAAATGGCCGGCGCGCCGCAGACTTTGAGGCGAATCTGGAACAACCGCCTGGAGGCATCCAGCGCCTCGACCTCGAAGCCGGGCGCCTGATCGTCGATAAAATTGTTCGAGATGTAGAAGGTCGTCTGGCCGGCCTTGGCCAGTTCCTTGGCCAGGTTCTGCGGACGCTGGATGCGGAAGTGCCAATCGATGACGCCGAACATCACCACGCAGGGTTGCGTAGTGAGAGGCGGCGGAGGGAGGTTCACCAACAGGGCTGGCAGCGGCTGGGACGCCTGCTCCGGTGATGCCGCTGACTGGCCGGGCACGGGTTGGCGTCGCTTGAGCCAGCGTCGAAGTTGGCTCGCCAGCCGGCTTTTGCGTTGGGCATCGAGCGGCAGCAAGGCGAAGACCCGCCGGGACCATCCATACAGGAATTTGCGGATCGAATAGCGCAGCGGAGCGCGCTCGATGGCGTGGCTCCAGTCCGACAGCTTGAGGAGTTCGGCATGCTTGCCGGCCAGGCGATCCTGCAGGTCCGTGGCCTGGTCGGCGAGAGCGGCCGCTTCATCGATTTTTGCCTGTAGCGACGTCGTTGCCGCAGCCAACTGCTGTTGCTGTTCGCGCAACTGCGCGTGCAGCCGCCCGGTCTCGCGCTCCTGGGATGCCGTACGGGCAGTGACCTCTTTCAGTTCCCGACGCAACTGAGCGATAAGCTGGTCGCGGTTCTCTATTTCCTTGACCAGTTGGACGGCTTCCACGGACCGGGTTTCTGTCGAGCGCCTCAGTTGGTCGATGCAATCAGCCAGGCGGTTGAGCTGTTCCATGCGGTTTAAAATCCCTTGGTTAATGCTGTTGGCTCAGTGTTGGCGGGCGACATTTTCATATGACATCGGCAAAGCCTTTGCGTGTCCTCTGGAACCAGGTAAATCCGGCCCATGCGATCAGTACAGACGCCGCCGCGTAAATTGCCAAGCTGCTCCATTGCGGCATCCTGCCCCAGAACAGCAGGTCGCGGGCGACTTCCACCGGCAGGGTCAGCGGGTTCGCCTGCAAGGCCGCCTGGTAGTTTTGCGGGAGCGTTGAGCGTGGGTAGAAAATCGGTGAGAGGAACAGCATGGCCGTGGTGACGATGCCAGTGAACTGGCCCACGTCCCGCAGGTAGACGCTGATGGCGGCGAGAAACCAGGAAACACCGAGTGTCAGCAACACCAGGGGCAGTACCACCACGGGCAGCAGGAACAGGGTCGCGGGCGGCATGCCAAACAGCAGGACGTAGAAGATCAGCCACGCCAGCAGGCTGACCGCTGCATGGAACAGCGCCGCGCCCAGTGACACCAGGGGGAGGATCTCCAGGGGAAAGACAATTTTCTTGACGTAGTTGGTGTTCGCCAGCACCAGCCCCGGCGCACGGTTCACGCATTCGGAAAACAGGTTGAACACCAGCAGGCCCGCGAACAGGATCAGGGCGAACTCGCTCTTGGATTCGCCGCCACCGGCCCAGCGGGCCTTGAACACGACGCTAAAGACGAAGGTGTAGACCACCAGCATGAGCGCGGGCGTGAAGAACGACCAGAATATGCCCAGCACCGAGCCCTTGTAGCGACCGCTGACTTCTCTGCCAATCAAGGTCCTGATCAGGTTTCGATGGGTGAACGCACTCTTGATCATGGCGATGGGCGAAGCGTTGAACGGCTGCATCAGTGGCGGGGTCCTTAAGACAGTATCGATCACAGGCGCCCTGACGAACATCGTCATGCACAGGTGAATCGACGGATCGAATCACCTCAAAGGCAGGGGGCCGGCGTTCCTGTCCAGACGGCGGGTTCTAGTGGTTATTCGTGGCCCCAAGGCCACTGTCGTACAGCCTGCAAGAGGGCTACACCTTACGTCCGTTGGGGCCTGTCGACAATAAAAACTCCCGGTTGCAGACGTCTTTCTGGATAGGAGGCGCGTGAGCGCAATGGGCGCGGGCAGGGCGGTTAATTGACGCCAGATCCTTGTGCCGGATCGACCTGGACGAGCCCGCCGCGGCGAACGTGAATTAATTGTCGGCGCCACGCACGCAAGGCTTTTTTTTCGTGGCGTCTGTGCTTAACTGCCCGCAACGTCCTGTTACAGCGCATGTTCCTGCACGCCGGTACAAACGGCAGTGATTCACGGATGGGTCTTTTTGCCGATGTCGAATGAAGTGGCGATCAACGCCGAAAACCTGAGCAAGTGCTACCAGATCTACGATGCACCCAAGGACCGCCTGTTGCAGATGGTGATGCGTGGCAAGAAGCGCTTCTATCGCGAGTTCTGGGCGCTCAACGATGTCTCCCTGAGCGTCGCCAGGGGAGAGACCGTCGGCATCATCGGCCGCAACGGCAGTGGCAAGTCGACGTTGCTCCAACTGATCTGCGGGACACTGATGCCGACCCACGGCAGTGTCCGGGGCAACGGCCGGATCGCGGCATTGCTGGAGCTGGGAGCCGGTTTCAATCCGGAGTTCACCGGGCGCGACAACGTCTACATGAACGCCGCCGTGCTGGGTTTGAGCCGCGCGGAAATTGACGCGCGCTTCGAGGACATCCTGGCCTTCGCCAACATCGGCGACTTTATCGACCAGCCGACCAAGATCTATTCCAGCGGCATGCTGGTGCGCCTGGCCTTCGCCGTTTCCGTCGGCGTGGAGCCCGATATCCTGATCGTCGACGAGGCCCTGGCCGTCGGTGATGCGTCCTTCCAGTTCAAGTGCCTGAGCCGCCTGGAAGAGCTGACCGCCAAGGGCACCACGTTGCTGTTCGTCTCCCATGACATGAGCATGGTCAAGCGGTTCTGCCACCGGGTCATCTACCTGCGCGAAGGCCAGGTGGTCGCCAGCGGCGCGCCGGACGAAATGGCCGAGCTGTACCTGCTCGACATGCGTGACGAGCAGCGTCGCTGGGCCAGCGGCGGGGTCATACCGGTGACCCGCAAGCCCTTCATGGGCGGCCTGGACGGCATCGCGTTCGGCACCGAGGAAGGGCGCATCACGACGGCCTGCTTCACCGATACCCAGGAGCTTACCTCCAGCTACTTGTATGGGAACGACATCGAGATTCGCGTGGAGGCAGTGCTGCATGAGTCGATTCGCCAGCCCAACATCAGCTTCACCATCCAGGAGGCGCGGTTGCTGGTCATCGGTGGGGCGAACTTTGCCTTGCCGATGGGCCCCGTCGAAAATGGCTGGCGACGGGCGGCGATCAACGTGCGCTTCCCGGCCAATCTCGCCGCGGGGCGCTACCATGTGACCCTGAAGCTGTTGCACGGGGTGACCGAAGACACCTCGCAATTGATCGAAAAACAGGTCGCGCCGCTGGCGTTCGACGTGTTGCCCAGCGCCCGCCATTTCCTCGGCATGGTCGACCTGGGCCTGCACAGCGTTGGCCCCGGTGCGCAAGCGTGCCTGGCCGAGGACAAACTCAAGGAGCGTGACGCGTTGACCGAGCCCACCCGCAAGCCCGACTGGCAGGTCGCGATATTCGGCACCTTCGATGTCGAGAATTACGGTGACCTGTTGTTTCCCATCCTCGCCGAGGCGGAGTTGGCCCGGCGCTTGGGCAACGTCCACCTGCATCGGTTTTCCTATCACGCCAAGACTCCGGCCGAGTGGCCCTATGCGGTGACCTCGCTGACCGAGCTGCCCCGTGTTGCCGAGGACCTGGACGGCGTGCTGATCGGCGGTGGGTTCCTGATCCGTTTTGACAAGGTCGTCGCCCCTGGCTATGGCCCGACGACCACGGACATCCATCACCCCACGGGGTACTGGCTCACGCCGGCGCTGGTCGGGTTGCAGCATGGGATCCCGGTCCTGTGGAATGCCCCAGGGATGCATTGCAATCATGTTCCCGACTGGGCCAGGCCGCTGTTGACCATGGCCCTGGAGCAAAGTCGGTACGTGCGCGTGCGCGATGTACCGACCCGCGATGCCCTGGCCGCCTTGACCTCGCGGGCCGAGATCGACGTGCTGCCGGACACCGCCTTCGGCCTGCCGCGCCTGATCGATGAGCAGCAGCCTTCCCCAGCGTTCGTGCAACTGCGCGAACAGGCGGGGTTGGACCGGCCGTACATCGTGATCCACGCCATTCATGTGGTCGAGTCGTTCGTCCGGTTGTTCGAAGAGCATCCCCAGGCATTCGAGGGTTATCGCTTCCTGGTCGTCCCCATCGGCCCGGTGCTGGGCGACGACCCGTCGGTCATTGCCGCACGCCTGCCGGGGGCCGTCACCTTGCCGTTCTGGCCGCAACCGCTGTTGATGGCCGAGATACTCAGCCAGGCGCAAGCGGTGATCGGGCACAGTTATCACCTGGCGATCAGCGCGCTGGCGTTCGGGGTCCCGGTGTTTTGCTCGGCGGACCTGACCACGGGCAAGTACACGGCCCTGGCTGAGTTCGACTCGCTCCATGCGTTGCCCGACGTGGCGACGATCGATCCCCAGTGGTTTCTCTCGCGCGTTGGCAAAACGGCCCCGTCGCCGGCGGCGCGCGCAGCGGCGGACACCCTGGTGGCGCATTGGGACCGGGTGGCCGACATCATTCGCCAGGGCCGCACGGCGTCCAGGCCGGCGCTGGGCGCGTTTTTGCAGCACCTGCCCAATCTGCTCGAAGGAGCCGCCGAGCGCGGCGCTGCCCCGCATGCCCAGTGCGCGCCGGAGCCGATCACGCCTCGGGTCGTCGCTCCAGTCCCCGGCCCGTCGGCCCAGGAAGTTGCCCAGCAGGCGCTTATTTCCCAGCTCAGCCAGCAACTGGCGTCGAGTAATGCTAGGGTTCTGCAACTAGAAGGTTCCAGTTCGTTCCGAATGACCGCACCACTGCGCTCCATTGCCCGTGGTATCCGAAAACTGACAGCGACCCAGAATAAATAATGCTAGAACTTTTTCGCCTCGAATCGACTGCACTGAAGTCCTATCCATTCTCCTGGGCTGAAATCGCGAATCTGTATTCGGCCAAGGACGCCGCGGCGTTGGCCGAGACCTTTCCCCATGATCACTTCAAGACCGTGAGTGGCTATGGCGGCGAGAAAAACTATGACTACGAGGCGCGGGCATTGGTGGAGATGGGCACCCAGACCATCGCCTTTGCCGAGTCACTGAGCGATGTCTGGCTGAAACTGGCCCGGGACCTGGGTTCGGCGCCTTATCGCGAAGCCATGTCGCGATTGACCGGGATCGACCTGCGCAGCGTACCGATGGAGGTCAATGTCTTTCACTACGGCCTGGGTGCCAGCCTCGGTGCACACCCGGATCTCCCGGACAAGCTGGTGACCCATATCCTCTATTTCAACGAGTCCTGGAACCGTGACGACGGCGGTTGCCTGCAAATCCTGAGCAGCAACGACCCCACCGCCGTGGTGGCCGAGATCGAGCCCCTGGTGGGCAATTCGGCGGTCCTGGTGCGTTCGGCCAATTCCTGGCATGCCGTGTCGCGGGTGGTGGGCAACTGCAACGCCTCGCGCCGCAGCCTGACGGCAACGTTCTATCGCCCTGGCTCCGTCAGTTCCATGTGGCCGCAAGGTGAGACGCCGGCGTTGCATGGCTACCCACGTGCATAAGCCCGACAGCAAGTTGGCCGAGCGCGAGGGTGTCGTGGCCCAACGGGATGCCGCCCTTCATGAACGCGATATCGCCCTGGCGAAAGTCGACTTCCTGCAGAAGACCAGTTCCTGGCGTTTTACCCAACCGCTGCGCACGCTTGCCCAGTTGCTGCGCTATGGCTTTGCCGCCCGGCGAGACCCGCCCAAGCTGATGGAAGCCATCGTGCGCCCGGCCGGGCAGGAGCTGTGGCCGATACCCGAGGTTGAACCGGACTTCGAGGCCTCGGGGCGCCTGGACATCCTCTGTTTCGCCAACATCGCCTGGGCGGCGCGATTCCAGCGGCCGCAGCAGTTGATGAGCCAGTTCGCGCAGCAGGGCTACCGGGTGTTCTATGTCGTGCCGTCCAGCGTGCCCGAACAGGGCCAGCCCTATCTGCTGACTGCCGTGGCGCCGAATGTCTATGAGGTCGCGCTGCAACGCGACACCCAGGACAAGTACTACGAAACCACGCTCTCGCCCCAGGGCGTCGAGCTTTATCGGCAGGCCCTGGCCGCGCTGGCGGCCGATTGGCAGATAAAGACGGCGCTCTCGGTGATCCACCTGCCTTACTGGAGCCCGTTGGCACTGGCATTGCGCGCCGAGCGTGGCTGGCGGATCCAGTACGACTGCATGGACGACTGGGACGGTTTTCCGAACATCGGCGAACCGCTGCTCAGAGAAGAGCAGACCCTGGTGGCCGAGGCCGACCTGGTGACGGTGTCTTCCGCCTTGCTGCACGAAAAATGGTGCGCCAGTACCGCCCGGTGCGTATTGGTCAGGAACGCCGTGGATTTCAACTTTTTCCATCAGCATTGTTTCGCCAATGACGTGCTGGAAGGGCTCGTCGGCCCTGTCATTGGCTACTATGGCGCCTTGGCGCAGTGGCTGGATTTTCCCCTGCTGGCGGCCTTGGCGGACCGGCGACCGGAGTGGAACTTCGTATTCCTGGGCGATGTGTTCGTCGACGACATGGCAGGCCTGGAGCACAAGCCCAACGTGCATCTGCTGGGCATCAGGCCCTACACCCAAATGCCTTTGTACCTGCATCATTTCGATGCCTGCCTGATCCCTTTCCGGCTCTATAACGTGACGCATGCGGTAGACCCGGTGAAGTTCTACGAGTACATCAGTGCCGGCAAACCGGTGGTTTCCACGCCGCTCAAGGAAATGAGCCTCTATGAGGACGTTTTGTATTTCGCCACCGGTGTCGATGAGTTCGTCGCCCAGCTCGAGCGGGCACTGGCCGAGCGCGATCTGGCCACCTACAAGAAACGCCTCGAGCTGGCCCGGGCTAATGATTGGAAGGATCGATTCGCCGCCACGCAACAGGCGATGGTGGCGCTGCACGAAAAAGTCTCCATCGTGGTGGTCACCTACCACAACCTCGCGCTGACGGTTCAATGCATCAACAGCCTCTTGCGCAACACCACCTGGCCCCACTACGAACTGGTGGTGGTCGATAACGGTTCTGACGATGGCACCCGTGACTACCTGGAGCGCCTGCACCAGCACGTGCCGTGGGTGAAGATCATCCTCAACGACGAGAACCGCGGCTTTGCGGCGGCCAACAATCAGGGTTTGAGGCAAGCCGACGGCGACATTCTCGTGCTGCTCAACAATGACACCGTGGTTCCCAAGGGATGGCTGGACCCGCTGGTCGGTCATTTGCGCGATCCCGCTATCGGCCTGGTCGGCCCTGTCACGAATGCCGTGGGCAACGAAGCGAAGGTCCCGGTGAGCTATACCGACATGGCGCGGATGCAGCGTTTCGCCGATGAGTACAGGGCCGCCCATGCGGGGCAGTGTTTCGACATCGCGATGCTTGCCATGTTTTGCGTCGCCTTGCGCAGGGACGTCCTCGAGGCCGTGGGGTGGCTGGACGAAGCTTTCGGCATCGGCATGTTCGAGGACGATGACTACAGTCGCCGTGTCCAGGAAAAGGGCTACCGCACCGTCTGCGCCGAAGATGCGTTCATCCATCATTACGGGCAGGCTTCGTTTCGAAAACTGATCGCCAGTGGCGAGTACCAGGCCCTCTGGGATAAGAACCAGGCGTACTTCGAAAGCAAATGGGGACGCTGGCAGGCCCACGTGCAGCGCTGAAATGGCGTCAGCGCCCGGGCAGGTCCTCGTGGGTCAAGTGGAACGGCCTGGGCGAAAAGCCCAGTCGATCGCGGGCGAGCGAGTGGTCAAACACCAGGTCCTGGTTCATGCGCTGCACCAGCGCGCTTGAAAGGTGCCGGTAACGCGGCAGGCAGCGCATCAGCGAAACCGCCATGCCCAACGCCGGGGCGGGCAGGGGCAGGGTGCGTTCCGGGCGCTCCAGGGCCTGGAAGATCCGGCTGACCATGGCGTGGTAGGGCAGCGTTTCGCCTCCCGAGAGGTTGTAGCCGCCACTGGGCAGGTCGTCGATACTCATCGCGGCCAGGCACGCCTGGACCACGTCGTCGCCGTGCACCGGCTGGCGCAACCCGACACTGCCACCGACGAGCGGGAAGCAGCCGAAGCGCTGGATGAACCGCGCCACTTGCGCAACGCTCTTGTCACGGCCCAGCCCATAGACCAGCGTCGGTCGCAGAACGACCCACTCGATCCCTCGTGCCGTTGCCCATCGTTCAAGGTGCGTTTCGGCATCGACCAGACGTTGTGCTATGTCCCTTTCCCTGGGATCCGGTGACATCGCCTTGGCGAAGCGGCTCGTGGAGGACAAGACAACGATGCGCTTGAGCTGGGTGTCGGCCAGGCGTTGCAGATAGTCCGGCAGAACCCAGAGGGGCGCCAAGGACAGGCATGCATCCAGCACCAGCCCTTGCCAGTCATCGGTGTGTCGCCAGCCGGCGCCAGGCAGCGGTGTGTTGGGCAGCGCTCGGGTAAAGGGGGTCACGGCATGACCCGCGTGGCCCAGCAGCGCCATGGCACGCTCACCCCATACGCTGGAAGCTCCCAACAGGCCGACGCGCAACTTCAGGCGCCTGCCAGTCGTTTCAAGGCCTTCACCAGTCGGCTGGCAGCGTGACGGCAGACCATCAGGCCGAATCGGAACCAGACGCCAACGACCACGCTGACCCACAGAAACGCCGAGTACTTCTGGCGAAAAAACTTGCCATAGAACCGCAGGATGCCCTGGTGCTTGTGCCACTCGACGAAATACGGACGATGCCGGCTGCAGCCGCCGAACACATGCATGACCCGGGCATCCGGTACGAACAGGACGTTCCAGCCGGCCTGGCGAAAACGCATGCACCAGTCCAGGTCCTCGCAATGCAGGAAGTACTGCTCATCCCATGGCCCGACGCTCTCGATGGCCTCGCGCCTGACCAGCATGCACGCGCCGGAGATGGCTTCGACGACGACGGGGGCGGCCGGTAGCGGCTCTTTATGGAGCAGGAAGTCGGAACAGGCCGAGGGAAAGATTGTGGCCATACGTGAGAGCCCGAAGGCCCGCATGAACGCCCGTCGTGGGGTGGGGAATACCCGACGGCCACCGGGTTGTTCACTGCCGTCCGGATTACACAGAAAGCCGCCAACCATCCCGATCCCCGGTGAGCTGTGCAGCGCCAGCAGCAGGCGGTCTATGGCGTCGACGGCCAGCACCGTGTCCGGGTTCAGGAAAAACACATTGGGTGCCGTCGTCAGGCGTGCACCCTGGTTGCACGCGACGGCGAAGCCGAGGTTGGCGGTGTTCTTCACGATCTGGAGCGAGCGGCCGCTGCCGTAGGCGCTTTGCAGCCTGGCCAGGCTGTCGTCGCGGGAGTCGTTGTCCACCACGATGACCCGGGCTGCACCCGCGGCTAAGACCGAATCGACACACTCAACCAACAGTTTTCCCGCGTTGTAATTGACGATGACCACATCACACTCATCGCGTCGAGGTGTCTTGTGCCGCTCATCCGTGGCGGCCAGTTGCACTGCTTCCAACTTCATCACTCCGTTTGCCGGGCTGCGGCACTGATAGGGAAGCTACGTCCAGGTAGCGCGCAGGAACAGGGGCCAATAGGGGTTGGATCTCCGGGATCTGCGAAAGGTGCCATCGTATCAACACCTGTCTTTTTCTGTTGCGAAATAAGACGTTGCACGGACGGCTGATGGGACGGCAGGTTTGCTCCCTGGGTTCATTGGGCAGAATGTTTCCACTGAACGTGTAGGACTTGGCTGTAGGTTTGTGCGCCGTTTCACCCAGGAATCGCGAAGGGTGGCGCGTTGTATTCCACAATACAATCGCGCATTCGAACCCGGCACGGGATAATACGGGCCGGTATGGAGTCTCAAGCGCTCCCTGATGGCAATTGCAGTACGCAAGGATCGAACGCAATGACAGATTGGCTGCAGAGCTACGGAGAGATGGCCGAACGGGTGCGCCGCCATGATTGGGACAACACGTCGCTCGGACCACCGAAACAGTGGCCCGATGTGTTGAAGACGACCGTTGCGCTGAGCCTTGCCTCGCATTTTCCCCAGGCCATTATCTGGGGCCCAGACCTGATCACGCTGTACAACGATGCCTTCCTGCCCATCCTGGGAAACAAGCCCGAGGCCTTGGGGCGGGGGTTCGATGAGGTGTGGCGGGAAGTCTGGAGCGATATCAGCCCCATTGTGCGGGCCGCCTTCGAGGGGCAGGCCACCTACATCGAGAACTTTCCCCTGGTCATCGAGCGCGGGGGCGGCCCGGAACAGGCCTACTTCACCTTCTGCTACAGCCCTATTCGCGACCAGTTCGGCAAGGTCGTGGGCATGGTCGACACCGTCACCGAGACCACCTCCACGGTGTTCATGACCCAGCGCCTGGCCGTGCTGGATGCCATTGGTAACGCGGTGGCCAATGCCACCGACCCGCAGGTCATCATGGCCACCACCACGCGCATCCTGGCGGCGCACCTGAACCTGTCCAACTGCGCCTATGCCGACGTGGACGAGGACGAGGACGGTTTCACGATCCGCGGTGACTGGGCCCGTGCGGGATCGCCGCATATTCTGGGACATTATCGCCTGGCCGATTTCGGTCGGCTGGCGGTCGGCAACCTGCGCGCCGGCAAGCCGTTGGTGATCAACGACAACCAGGTGGAGCTGGCACCGGAAGAAGCGGCGACCTTCCAGGCGATTGGCATTGCCGCGACCATCTGCGTCCCGTTGATCAAGAACGGGCGTTTGACGGCGCTCATGGCGATCCACGATAACAACCCGCGCGTCTGGTCCTCCAACGACCTGGCGCTGTTGATGGAAGTCACCGAGCGATCCTGGGCCCACATCGAGCGCTCTCGGGCGGACGCCGCGGTGCGTGAAGGCCTGGCCGCACTGGCTGAGCTCAATGCAACGCTGGAACAGCGGGTCGAAGAGCGCACCACACGGCTAAAACAGACCGAGGCGGCGCTGCGCCAGTCCCAGAAGCTCGAGGCCATTGGTCAGCTCACCGGCGGCGTGGCCCACGACTTCAACAACCTGCTGACGATCATTCGCTCTTCGGTCGATTTCCTGCGCATGCCCAACCTGTCCGAAGAGCGTCGGCAACGGTACATGACCGCGGTCTCCGAGACGGTGGAGCGCGCCGCGAAACTGACCAGCCAGTTGCTCGCGTTTGCCCGGCGCCAGCCGCTGAAGCCGGAAGTCTTCGAGGTGGGCAAGCAGGTGCAGAGCCTGGGTGACATGCTGGAAACCGTCACCGGCGCGCGAATTCAGGTCAAGGTCGAGCTGTGCGGGCGTCCTTGCTACATTCGCGCCGACCTGAGCCAGTTCGAAACGGCCCTGATCAACATGGCGCTCAATGCCCGGGACGCCATGGACGGGCAGGGCACGCTGTGCCTCAGGCTTCATTGCGGCAACGGCATGCCCCCCATCCGCGGTCACGCCGGGGCCCGGCAAGCGTTTGCCGCCATTGCCCTGGCGGACACCGGCACCGGCATCGCGACGCACGTGCTCGAACACATCTTCGAGCCGTTCTTCACCACCAAGGAAGTGGGCAAGGGCACCGGGTTGGGGTTGTCCCAGGTGTTCGGTTTCGCCAAGCAGTCAGGCGGCAACGTCGATGTCTCCACCGTCGTCGGCGGCGGCACGGTGTTTACCTTGTACCTGCCGGAAGTGGAGGCCGAGGACGTTCAAGAGCCTGGCCGGGAAGAGGTCACCCAGATGGTGCTGGAAAAAGGCACCCGGCGCGTGCTGGTCGTGGAAGACAACCTGGAAGTGGGGCGTTTTGCCAACCAGATCCTCCAGGACCTGGGTTATGAAACGGCCTGGGCTACCAACGCCGAGCAGGCGCTGGAAATGGTGGGGCCGGATGCGATGGCCTTCGATGCGATCTTTTCGGACGTGGTCATGCCGGGCATCAGCGGGATCACCTTGGCCAAGGAGCTGCGCGCGCGCCGTCCGGACTTGCCGGTGGTCCTGACGTCCGGCTACAGCGAAGAGCTGGCGCTGAAGGGGCATGAAGGCTTCGAGTTCTTGCCCAAACCTTACTCGGCCGACCAGGTTTCGCGGATTTTACATCGCACCCTGCTGGGCTCCGAATGACCGTTTCCTTTCTGAAACAGTGAGTTCCATTCGTCGGTGAAGGGCGTTATCGGACTGTCAGTCTGTTGCTGACCGACTAGTCTGAAGCGCGTAGGGCCGATATTTTCCAGGCAATGGTTGTTGCCGGTATGGGCCTCGATGAAAGGGGAATGGCAATGGGAGCAGCGTACAGCGAGGACAATGCAGCCGTGTATCCGATCAACGAAGGGCTGCAGTGTGGTCAGTCGGCCTATCGGTCGGACTTTGGCGATGAACCGATCAAGTCCATCAGAACCAAGGTGTCGAAGGTGCAGCGAGGCGAAAAAGCCAAGTTCCTGCCCAGGATCCCGGTCAAGAAGTAACCGTGCAGCCCCGTTATCGAACGGTAATGCTGTTCACTTGACGTTTATCACTTGTCGTGGCGAGGGAGCTTGCTCCCGCTGGAGCGCGCAGCGGTCCCAAGCTTTTGGGGCTGCTGCGCAGCCCAGCGGGAGCAAGCTCCCTCGCCACGGGGCCGGTGACGTTCTTACCTTAAGTGAGCGGTATTACGTTATCGAACGGGGCTTTTTGTTGAGTTGCCGAAAATATTTTTCATCTTTTTTCAACGGAGTGTTTCTTTCACGTTTCTTTCACAAGCGGGCACGTAGGCTGAACTCATCCGTTAGAAAGCAGTACCTGCCCGTTTCCCCAGCGGGCTTTTTTTTGCCTGTCATAAAACGACGGCCTTCCCAGCGGCAAGAAGCACGAGAGAAAGCGCCGCTTGGCCCCACTGTTTTGCATCTGAGCACCTGAAATCATCCGGAACGTTTAGCGTTCTCTCGCCTCGAATTGTTACATCCATCAACAATTGCGAGGTGTGCCATGACCCCGGAAACCGAAGGCAAGGAAGAAAAAGGCCCGTCGGGCCTTCCTTTCGTCAATGACCCGGGCAATGAAGACCCCGGTTCGCTGATGGACGACGCCCAGGTCCCGCTGATCGACGACGAAGACGCCGAGCTTGAGGATGAGTCCTACGATTGAGGCGGGTTCGATCCGCCTCTGGAGGCTGTCATGACTGCCGATTCGCCCGCGCCCGATGACGAAACCCCGGAGTACCCGCTGCCATCACCCACCAATCCGCTGAGTCGCGACCAGCTTCCGCCCGATGATGACGCGGCGGCAGAACAGGCGCCTCCCGAGGACGATGATGACGGCGTGGCCGGGCTGGGCTGATCAGCCCGGTCCACCGCCTGTCGATCCGACGGCACCATCAGCGTGCTGCCCTTGCCACACATCAGGTAAGTACCTCGAAAAGGAGACTCACCATGATGAAGTCCAATCTCACAGCGCTGACACTCGCCGGGATTCTTTCGGCCAGCTCCCTGAGCGTTTTCGCCCAGTCCTCAAGCGACAACCCGCCCGTGGACAAGGGTGGCATGCCACCGTCCACCCAGATGAACGCTGACGCCAACGGCAATGCCTTGCCACCGGGCTCCGTGAGCGGCGGCAATGGCGGTGACGCCAGTGGCAGCAGCACCAGCCCTGGCACCGGCGGCGGTTCGACCAGCGGCAGCAGCACCATGGGCGGTGATTCGGCCGGCGCCAGCACCAGTGGCGGCACAGGCACCAGCGACAGCGGGGGCAGCGGTGGCGGCTCGGGCGGCTCGGGCGGTGGCTCGGGCGGTTCCGGCCAGTAACCGTTAACGCCCTTCAACTGCGAGGCCGCCCGTAGGAGCCAGCTCCCATGGGCGGTATCGTCGATTACCCGTTGCCTGCTCCAAGCCCCCCTCGTTATGCTGCTGAATCCTTTAAGGCGAATACCTTCCCTGGCCGCACCTGAGCCATCCCTGGAATGTTGTGTTGATAACGGATCAGATGCGATGAATGCACCGCTGAAAGAGTTTGGCCCGATCAAGGCTGTGATTTTCGACATGGATGGGTTGTTGCTGGACACCGAGGGCATCTACACCGAGGTCACCTCCATCATCGCCGAGCGCTACGGGCGTACGTTCGACTGGAGCGTCAAGCAGAACATCATCGGCCGCGGCGCTGGCGACCTGGCCCGCTATGTGGTCCAGGCCCTGGAGCTGCCGATCACCCCCGAAGAGTTCCTGGTGATTCGCGAGCCGCTGATGCGCGAGCGTTTCCCCCATGCCCTGGCAATGCCGGGGGCCGAGGAACTGGTGCGGCACCTGAAGGCCAGCGGCGTGCCCATCGCGGTGGGCACCAGCTCCTCGCGGCACACCTTCGCCTTGAAAACCACCCTGCACCGGGACTGGTTCGCGTTGTTCGACTTCATTGTCACGGCGGATGACCCGCAAGTGGGCGCCGCGAAACCGGCCCCCGATATTTTCCTCGTCGCGGCCCGTCGCCTGGGCGTCGCCCCGGCGGATTGCCTGGTGTTCGAGGATTCTCCATTTGGCGTGACGGCTGCGAAGGCGGCCGGCATGACCGCCATCGCGATCCCGGACCCGGCCATGGCGGATGAAAAATACGCCCATGCCGACGGGATCATTCGCTCGTTGAAGATGTTCCAGCCAGGCCTTTGCGGTTTGCCCGAGCTGGAATGGGCCTGACGGGACAGCGCGAGACAGCAGGACGCCGGTCAAGGTCGATAACCTTGACCGGCGTTTTTTCATGCCTCGATCAAGCCCCGAAGCCGCCGTCGATGGTCAGGCTGGCCCCGGTGATATAGGCCGCTTCCGGGCCCGCCAGATAGGCCACGAAGCTGGCGATTTCATCCACGTTGCCGTAGCGCCCGATCGCCATCAGCGACAGCAGGCTGGAGGCGAAGTCGCTGTCGGCCGGGTTCATGTCGGTGTCCACCGGGCCGGGCTGCACGTTGTTGACCGTGATACCGCGGGGCCCGAGGTCGCGTGCCAGGCCTTTGGTCAGGCCCACCAGGGCGGATTTGCTCATGGCGTAGGCGGCGCCGCCGGCAAAGGGCATGCGATCGGCGTTGGTGCTGCCGATGTTGATCACCCGGCCACCCTCGCTCATGTGGCGCGCGGCGGCTTGCGTGGCGACGAACACACTGCGCACGTTGATGGCCAGGGTCCGGTCGAAATCCTCGAGATTGAATTCTTCCACCGGCCCCATGGCCAGGACGCCGGCGTTGTTGACCAGGATGTCCAGCCCGCCGAAGGCCTCGGCGGTGGCGGCGACGGCATCGCGAATGGCCTCGGCGTCGGCGCTGTCGGCCTTGATGGCCAGGGCCTTGCCGCCCGCTGCGATGATGCTGTGTTGCAGCTCTTCAGCCTTGGCGGCCGAGCTGACGTAGGTGAACGCCACGGCGGCGCCCTCGGCGGCCAGGCGTTTGACGATGGCGGCGCCGATGCCGCGAGAACCGCCCTGGACCAGGGCCACTTTACCGTTCAGTGCTTGCGTGTTCATGGTGTTCTCCAAAAGGTGCCGGGGCGAGATGCCGCGGTGATGGGGAGGAGTATCGACATCGCGTCGTAGGTTGTGTAGACCGCCCTTGCTATAGTCTGTGTAAACCAAAAGTTTGGAATGGCGCCCATGGAAACATTTAGTAGTATCGAATGCTTCGTCCGCAGCGCCGAGGTCGGCAGCTTCGCCGAAGCGGCGCGCCGCTTGAGCCTGACCCCGGCGGCAGTGGGTAAGAACGTGGCCAAGCTTGAGGCGCGGTTGGGCGTGCGGCTGTTCCAGCGTAGCACTCGTCGACTGACGCTGACGGAAGCCGGCCAGTTGTTCCTGAGCGAAGTGAGCGGCAGCCTGCACACCATCCAGAACGCCGTCGCCAACCTCGCCAGTGCGGGCGGACAACCGGCGGGTACGCTGAAGGTGAGCATGGGCACGGCGTTCGGCCGTTTGTACGTGGTGCCGTTGCTGGGCAGTTTTCTACGGCGCTACCCGGCGATCAATCCCGATTGGCATTTCGATAATCGGCAAGTGGACCTGATCGGCCAGGGCTTCGATGCGGCCATCGGCGGTGGCTTCGAGCTGCCCCAAGGGGTGGTGGCGCGCAAGCTGGCGGTGGCGCATCGAGTGCTGGTGGCCTCCAGGGATTATCTGCAGGACCATGCCGCGGTGATCGAGCCGGACGATCTGGCGCACCATCAGGGCATCCTGATCCGTTCACCGCAGACCGGGCGCGTCCGTTCCTGGCAACTGACCCATCGCAGCGGGCAGCACAGCCCGCTCGTGCTCAAGGCGCGCATGACCATGAGCGACTCGGAGGCCGACTGCGCCGCCGCGGCCCAAGGGTTGGGCATCGGGCTGGTAAGCATGCCGGTTGCAGTGCCTTACCTTGATTCCGGCGCGTTGTTGCGGGTCCTGCCGGACTGGTACGTCGACGATGGCAACATTTCCATTTACTACGCCGAGCACAAGTTGCTGCCGGGCAAGACCCGGGCGTTCGTGGACTTCATCATCGAGCAGTTCGCGCAGCAGGGGTTGGCGGCGCGGTTCAGTGCGGTTTGAGCCTGGCTTCAGGCCGACGTGTGCCTATCGCGAGCAAGCTCGCTCCCACATCGAACTGTGTTGATCACCGCATTTGTGTGCGACACAGACCCATTGTGGGAGCGGGCTTGCTCGCGAAGAGCTCAACTCGGTTAAAGGCTGGAACTCACCGCCCAAACCGCCCCGGCCAGCCAATGATGGTCTTGGGCCGGGGTGTTGCATAGGTGCGTACTTTCGACGTCGACAGCCCCAGTCGTACCAGGGACTCGGCGATGGTCACGGCGGCGGTGACGCCATCGACCACCGGCACCCCGGTGCGCTGGCGGATCTGTTCGTCGAGCCCGGCCATGCCACCGCAACCCAGGCAGATGACCTCGGCCTTGTCCTGGCTGACGGCCATTTCCGCCTGCTGCACGATGGCTTCTACCGCCCGTTGCGGATCCTGTTCGAGTTCCAGCACCGCGAGGCCGCTGGCCCGCACCGAGGCGCAGCGGTCGAACAGGCCGGATAGCTTGAGGCGGTCCTCGATCAGCGGCACGGTGCGGTCCAGGGTGGTGACCACCGAATAGGCATGGCCGAGGAACATCGCGGTGCTGGCGCCGGCGTCGGTGATGTCCACCACGGGCACGTTCAGCAGTTCCTGCAAGCCTTCGCGGCCATGCTCGCCGTAACCGGCCTGGATCACCGCGTCGAACGGCTGGTCGTAGGACATCACCCGGTCCATCACCGCGATCGCGGCCAGGTAGCTTTCAAAGTTGCCTTCGACCGAGTCGGCGCCAAAGTGCGGTGTCAGCCCGATGATCTCGGTGCCCGGCGCCGCCACGGCCTGGGCCTGTTGGGCGATGGCCTGGGTGATGGACTCGGTGGTGTTGACGTTGACCACAAGAATTCGCATGAGCAGTTTCCTTAACGCAGAAAAGACGGCGGCCCGCGGTGGGGCCGCCTTACAGATCAATGGCTGACGTTATCCACAGCGATGGATTCACCGCTGACGTCTTCGTAGTAGGGCTGGCGCTTGGCGATGATCAGGTACAGCAGGCCGGCAATCGACGCGCCGATCAGCCAGGAAAACGGTGAGACGCTGTCGAAACCGGGCACCAGCGCCAGGACGATCGCGATCAGCGCCGCCGGAATGAACGCCGCGACGGCCCGCAGGTTGACGCCGTTGCTGTAGAAATACGCGCCACTAGGGTCTTCGCTGTACAACTGCGGCACATTGATACGGCCTTTTCGCAGCAACCAGTAATCGACCATGATCACGCCGTACAGCGGGCCGAGCAGGGCACCCAGGCCCGACAGGAAATACACGATCACCAGTGGGCTGTTGTACAGGTTCCACGGCAGGATCAGCACGGCAATGGCGGCGCTGATCAGCCCGGCGCGGCGGAAGTTCAGGTACTTGGGCGCCAGGTTGCTGAGCACGAACGCCGGTGCGACGAAGTTGGCCATGATGTTCACCGCCACGGTGACAATCAGGAACGCCAGGCAACCGAGCACCAGGAAGAATGTGTTGGGAATCGAGGCGATGACCTGCGTCGGGCTTTCGATGACCTGGCCGTTGATCTGGAATTGCGCACCGCACAGCAGGATGGTAATCCCGGCGAACACCAGGATGTTCACCGGCAGGCCCCAGAAATTGCCGACCACGATGGTCCGCCGGCACGGCGAAGAGCGGGCGAAATCGCAGAAGTTGAGGATCAACGTGCCGTAGATCGCCAGCCACAGCGCGCCGCCGGCAAAGATGTTGCGCCACATCTCACCGCCGGTGAGGGGCTCGCGGATCGACCAGGCGATGGTCGCGCCGGCCTGGGTGTACATCCACCCGGCGAGGGCGGCGACGGTGACCAGGATCACCGGGCCGGCAAAGCCTTCGTAGCGGCGCACCGTTTCCATGCCGTAGGCCAGGATCACCAGTTGCACGAACCAGATCGCCACGAAGCACACCCAGCCCAGGCTCGACAGGCCGAGGATCGAATTCTGGTCGTATTCGGCGAAGCCTGGATGGATCGCGGTCAGCAGCACACGGAACACCACCGACGCCAGGTAGGTCTGGATGCCGAACCAGGCAATGGCGATGACCGCCCTGATCAAGGCCGGGATTTGCGCCCCGTGGATACCGAAGCTGATCCGGCTGATGACCGGAAACGGTACCCCGGTCTTCTGCCCCATGTACCCGGACAGGTTCATGAAACCGTACACCAGCGCCGCCCCGATCCCCAGGGACAGCAGGATCTGCCAGCCCCCCAGGCCTAGCGCATAGAGGCCGATGGCGAACGAATAATTGGCGATGTTGTGAACGTCGTTGGTCCACAGGGCAAAGATGCTGTAGCGGCCCCAGCGCCGGCCTTCGGCCTTGGTCGGGGCCAGGTCCTTGTTATGCAGCCGGGGGCTCAGAGCCAGGGAGGCCGCCTGTTTGTCAGTATGGGCGGTAGTGGAGGAGGGCAGATCCAGCGCGATGTTATTGGAGAGACTTGTACGCATTCCGGCAGGCTCCTGATTCTCGGCGCAGCGATGACTGGGCATGAGCGCAAGGCTCGGCAATCTTCGTCGCGGCGCGGCGAGCATCTTGGTTATGGGGCATCTGCAGCCTGTACGGGATAGGGCGCTTCAGGCTTGCGGATCTAAAAGTGTGTGTAGGTTTTATTTGGGTTGTATACAAAACACTTGTCGACTCAAGCCAGATCTATGCCAGCCGCGGATCTAAATGACGCGCCTGTCATTTCGTTTGGTTATTGATTTTTAATAAGTAACTGAAAAATAGACGGTATAAATTGACCGTTTGAACAGGTATTTATTTTTTCAGTGGGCGTGGCAGGGCGCAGAAGGGAGGCGGGGTAGGGAGATAGGTGTAACTTTTCAGGGCATTGATGGATAAAGTGCACACAAAAATGGCACCTGTGGTGACATTTCTGTGTACAAGGTCGAGGCGGGCGTCGGTCTGTGCGGTATCAGGCCTTGGATTTGCTGATGATATTGCCGGCGTGCAGCCCGCATTCCTTCTGGGTCGCTTCTTCCCACCACCAGCGCCCCTCGCGCTCGTGCTGGTTGGGCAGTACCGGGCGGGTGCAGGGTTCGCAGCCGATGCTGATGAAGCCGCGTTCGTGCAGGCTGTTATAAGGCAGTTCCAGCATGCGGATGTAACCCCAGACTTCCTCGCTGGTCATTTGCGAGAGCGGGTTGAACTTGTACAGGGTGCGCTCCGGGGTGGAGAACGCCGTGTCGATTTCCAGTACGGCCACCTGGCTGCGGGTGCCGGGGCTCTGGTCGCGGCGCTGGCCGGTGGCCCAGGCGCGCACACCGGTGAGTTTGCGGCGCAGCGGCTCGATCTTGCGAATGCCACAGCACTCGCCATGACCGTCCTTGTAGAAGCTGAACAGGCCTTTTTCCTTCACGAAGGGTTCAAGCTTGGCGTGGTCCGGCGAGATCAGCTCGATGTCGATCTTGTAATGGTCGCGCACCTGGTCGATGAACCGATAGGTTTCCGGGTGCAGGCGACCGGTGTCGAGGCTGAACACCTTGACGTTCTTGTTCAGTTTCCAGGCCATGTCCACCAGCACCACGTCTTCGGCGCCACTGAAGGATATCCACAGCTCGTCACCGAACTCGGCGAAGGCCAGCTTGAGAATGTCCTGCGGGGACTTGTTGGCATAAGTCGTGGCGAGTTCCACGACGTCAAACGATGGGCTCATCAGGGCGGTTTCCTACAGGTCGGTGGCGCTGAGCGCTCTATAGGGGGCTGATGGTAACAAAAGCTGTCGGCACTGGCGCGCCCTGTGCGTTGCGCCGGCACCGGTGAATGGCTAGAGTCGGCAGGCCTTTTGTTCCCTCAACCGATAAACATCAATAAATGGGAGTGTCCTGTGGAAATCGCCTGTCTCGACCTGGAAGGTGTGCTGGTCCCGGAGATCTGGATTGCCTTCGCCGAAAAAACCGGGATTGAATCCCTCAGGGCAACCACTCGGGACATTCCCGACTACGACGTGCTGATGAAGCAGCGGTTGCGTATCCTCGACGAGCACGGTCTCAAGCTGTCGGACATCCAGGAGGTGATTGCCACGCTCAAGCCGCTGGACGGCGCCATCGAGTTCGTCGATTGGCTGCGCGAGCGCTTCCAGGTGGTGATTCTTTCGGACACGTTCTATGAATTCTCCCAACCCCTGATGCGTCAGTTGGGTTTCCCCACCTTGCTCTGCCATCGTTTGATTACCGATGACAGCGGGCGAGTGACGGGCTACCAACTGCGTCAGAAAGATCCCAAGCGGCAGTCGGTCCTGGCCTTCAAGAGCCTGTACTACCGAGTGATTGCGGCCGGGGATTCTTATAACGACACCACGATGCTCGGTGAAGCCGACGCCGGCATCCTGTTCCATGCGCCGGACAATGTGATCCGGGAGTTCCCGCAGTTCCCGGCGGTGCACAGCTTTGCCGAGTTGAAGCAGGAATTCCTCAAGGCTTCGAACCGCAACCTCAACCTGTAACCCCAATCCCTTGTGGGAGCGGGCTTGCTCGCGAATGCGGTGTGTCAGAAATGATGATGGTGACTGACACACTGCATTCGCGAGCAAGCCCGCTCCCACAGAAGATGTGTGGTCACTAAAGGTTCTGCAGGGTATCGAGCAGCACCTTTACCTTGGTAATCGACTCCTGATACTCCGCCTGCCAGTCCGAATCCGCGACGATCCCGCCGCCGCCCCAGCAGCACACCTGCCCATCCTTGACCAGCAGGCTGCGGATCGCGATGGAACTGTCCATTTCCCCGCGCACGTCCAGGTACAGCAGCGAGCCGCAATACAGGCCACGTCGGGTCGGTTCGAGTTCATCGATGATCTGCATGGCGCGGATCTTTGGCGCGCCGGTGATTGAGCCGCCGGGGAAGCTACCGGCGATCAGGTCCAGGGCATCCTTGTCGGCGGCCAGCTCACCGGTCACGCTGCTGACCAGATGGTGCACGTTCGGGTAGCTTTCCAAGCTGAACAGCTCCGGCACCTGCACCGTGCCGATGCGGCAGGTGCGGCCCAGGTCGTTGCGCAGCAGGTCGACGATCATCAGGTTCTCCGCGCGATCCTTGGGGCTGGCCAGCAGGTCGGCCGCGTGGGCGGCGTCCTCGGTGGGCGTCGTGCCCCGGGGGCGGGTGCCCTTGATCGGCCGGGTTTCCACGTGGCCCTGGCTGACCTTGACGAAGCGTTCGGGTGACAGGCTCAGCACGGCGCCGCCCTCCGGCAGGCTCTGGAACCCGGAAAAGGGCGTCGGGCACGCAGCCCGCAGTGCCATGTAGGCCGCCCAGGCATCGCCCTGGCAAGGTGCGCGAAAGCGCTGGGCAAAATTCACCTGATAGCAATCGCCGGCCTGGATGTACGCGTGGATCTGTTCGAGCGCCTCGCGATAGGCGTCGGCGCTCAGGTCGGGTGTCATCGGCCCGGCCAGGCTGAAGTTGTCCACAGGCCGTGGGGCCGCCTGGCTGAACAGTGCAATCAGGCGCTGGCGTTCGGCTTCGGCGCAATGGGGGTGGAACACCAGTTGGCTGGTGCCGGCCTGATGGTCGCTGACCAGTGCCCAGTCGTACACGCCGAAACGCGCGTCGGGCAGGTGCAGGTCGTCCTTCGCATGGGACGGCAGGGTTTCGAGATGTCGGCCGAAGTCATAGCTCAGGTAGCCGATCAGGCCACCGGCGAAGGGCAATTGCACCTTGGCCGGCAGGACAGCATGCCCCAACCGGGTCAGTTGGGCGCGCAAACGTTGCAGGAAATCGCGCCCACTCTCGTCCGGCAGCACCGCCAGTTGCGCCAGTGGCCAGGCGCTGAGCACATCATAACGCCCGCGTTCGGCACTCGGCCGGCCGCTGTCGAGCAGCACGCTACCAGGGGCATGGCGGATGGCCGCGAAGTACTCGGCGGGGTTGGCGCGGTAGGGCAGTGGGTGTACGGAACAGGTCGGCATGGGCGGGGCGGATCAGCCATTGAGGCGGGGGAGCGATTGTAATCCCTGTGTAGGATTTGCACCTAGAGGGATGTCGGAGATGGGTAAGTTTGGCGACCGAAATAGCAAGGTTGTGGACAAATGTTGTGGCGAGGGGATTTATCCCCGTTGGGTCGCGAAGCGGCCCCATAGCGGCTGAACGTGATCAATCGGATGTACAGAAATGGTAGGTTTTGGGGCTGCTCCGCACCCCAGCGGGGATAAATCCCCTCGCCACAGATCTTGCATAGAGCATTCTAAAAAGGATCAACCTTCAACCGGCGGAATATGCCCAAACAACTCCTGGGCAAAGGCCACTCGTTCTTCCACGGTCTCAACCACGCCACGGGCCTTGAGTGCTTCCAGGTGCGCTTCCACGGCGTGGGTGCGCAGGGTCAGGCCGCAGTCGTTGGCGATCTGGATGTTCAGCCCCGGCCGGGCATTGAGTTCCAGGATCAGCGGGCCTTTTTCCTGGTCCAGCACCATGTCCACGCCGATGTAGCCCAGCCCGCACAGTTCGTGACAACCGGCGGCCAACTTCATGAAACCGTCCCAGTAGGGCAGTTGCACGCCGTCCACCGCGTTGGTGGTGTCGGGGTGCTTGGTGATGATGTTGTTCAGCCAGGTGCCGCGCAGGGTCAAGCCCGTGGCGAGGTCGACGCCCACGCCGATGGCGCCCTGGTGCAGGTTGGCCTTGCCGCCGGACTGGCGGGTCGGCAGACGCAGCATGGCCATCACCGGATAACCCATCAACACGATGATGCGGATGTCCGGCACGCCTTCGTAGCTGATGCTCTTGAAGATCTGGTCCGGCACCACCCGGTATTCGATCAACGCCCGGTCCCGATGTCCGCCCAGGGAATACAGGCCGGTGAGGATGCTGGAGATGTGGTGCTCGATTTCCTCATGGCTGACGATCTTGCCGGAGACCGTGCGATAGCGGCCCTCGAAGCGGTCGGCGATGACGATGATGCCGTCGCCGCCAGCGCCTTGGGCCGGCTTGATCACGAAGTCGGTGCGCCCGCCGATGATCCCGTCGAGCTTGTCGATTTCCTTCTCGGTGGAAATGATCCCGTACAACTCCGGCACATGGATGCCGGCCTCGATCGCCCGTTCCTTGGTGATGATCTTGTCATCGACGATGGGGTACAGGCTGCGCTTGTTGTACTTGAGCACGTAGTCGGCGTTACGCCGGTTGATGCCCATGATGCCCCGCGCTTCCAAGGCCTTCCAGGTCTTCCAGAAACCGAACATTACGAGTCAGCCTTGAGGAAGGCCTTGAACCGTACCAGCTCGGTCAGGCGGTAGCCGCGATAGCGCCCCATGGCCAGCATGAAGCCCACCAGGATCAGCAGGATCGCCGGGAACGTGAACACGAAATACACCAGCTCCGGCACGCTCATGATCAGGTGCGCCAGGGAGGCGGCGAACAGGGTGCCGATGGCGACCTTCATCGCATGGCCGGCGCCGCGTTCTTCCCAGGTAATGGACAGGCGTTCGATGGTCATGGTCAGGATCACCATCGGGAACAGCGCCACCGACAAGCCGCGCTCCAGGCCCAGCTTATGGCTGAACAGGCTGATGGCGGCGATCAGCACCACCACGAAGGTCAACACCACCGAGAGCCTGGGCAGCATCTGCAACTTGAGGTGTTCCAGGTACGAGCGCAGCGACAGCCCCAGCGCCGTGATCACCGTGAACAGGATGATCCCGAAGCCCAGTTGGGTTTCCCGGAAGGCCAGGGCAATCAGCACCGGGGTGAACGTTCCCAGGGTCTGCAGGCCGATCAGGTTGCGCAGCACCAGGATCACCAGCACGCCGATCGGGATCATCACCATGATCATGAACGTCTGCTGGGTCTGCAGGGGCAGGCCGTAGAGCGAGTATTCGAGGAAGTTGGCGTCGGTGTTCTCGTCCGTCAGCTTGGCCAGGCGGATTGCGTTCATCTCGCTGTTGTTCATGCTGAAGGTCACGGTGGCTTTCTTGCCGCCATCGACGGTGATCAGGTTTTCATCGCCGGTCCACCACAACAGCCGGTCGGTGGGCAGGCCCTGCTCGCCGGTGTCAGGGCTGAAATACAGCCAATCGGTGCCGTTGAAGCTGCGCAGCCACAGTTCCGGCGTCTGCGGCTGGTCGGCCACCAGGCGGATGGTGTGGACTTTTTCCACCGGGACGTGGGCAATCGACAGCACCAGTTCGACGATGCGCGCTTTGTTGCTCGACGACGGATCGCCGGCCAGCAGCAGCTTGACGTTGTCGTCGTTGAGGTTGTTGACCCGCTTGATGGCCTCGCTGATGAAGGTCTCGACGTCGGCCGAATGCTGGCGGATTGGGGCGAGCAGGGCTTCGGCGGCGAGTTTTTCCGGGCCCTCGACGGCGATGCTGTCACGGAAGGTCGGGCCCTTGACCTTGGTTTTTTCGGCGCTGTAACGCTTGGTCAGCACCAGGCGGTAGTAGAGCGTCTGGTTACCCTTGGCACGACGGGCCGACCACGTCACCTTGCGGTTACCGTCGACCCGGTTCACCGCCACACCGTAATTGTTGGAAATGAAGCTCTCGTTGAGGCTCACGTAGTCGCGGCTCAGGGGCGGCACGAACATCTGGACCTTGACCGGATCCTTGGCGTTGGGCACGAACTCGACCTTGGCGTCGATGTTCCACAAGTCGTCGGTGGCGTCTTCGGTCACCGGGATGCCGAGCACGAAAATCTGATAGGCCGTCACCGACAGGCCCAGCACCACCAGGATGGCGATCAGCATTTTCAAATGGAGGGTCAGGGAGCGCATTGGAATTACTCTGCGGTTTGAGCGGCATTGGCGCAGGCGGGTTTGCCGGCAGCGTATTTGAGACTGGGGTCGACCAGCGCGTCGAAGCGCTTGAGCGCTTCGGAGCCAATCAGCAACGGGTATTGGAAAGCGCTGCGGTCGGTCAGGTTCACTTCAATACTGCGCAGGGCCGAACCCATGCAGATGTCCAGTTCGATGACCGGCCGAGCCGTGTACTTCTTACCTTCTTCCGGGTCGTAGTCACCGGCGCGGCGCTTGATCTTGCTGACCCTGGCCAGCGGACGTTCGATGGGGTGCGAGTGGGCCGCGTCGATGGCCAGGTAGAAACGCACCCAGGATTCGCCGTTGCGCTTGAAGCGCTTGATGTCGCGGGCACTGAGGGACGCTGTCTTGGCCCCGGTGTCGAGCTTGGCGGCCACTTCCAGGTCGATGCCCTGCAAGGCCGCGTATTCGTTGAGGCCGTACACGGTTTTTTCGCCCGCCGCGGCAAGCCCCGGCAGGCACATGAGATAGAGAGCAGCAGATAAGGGCTTGAGTGTCATAGATCCTGGTGCGCAGCATTCCGTTCATCGGTTCAGGCCCTGGCATTACTGCGCAAGCTCCTTCAGGCGCTTTCCCTATATAGAGGAGAGCGGCAAACAGCGGCGGCATTCTAGCACGGTGGTTTTCTGACGCCACCGCTGGCCGGAGGCTACGATTGAACCATGCGAGCGGTTATGGAGAAGGTCGTTATTAGACGATTGTCGACAATATGGATTTTTACTTTGACGAATAGTTCTTTATTGGTTAGTTTTTGGCACATTGCTTTTAAAGGTGTCGACAATATGCTCGGTCAGCTCGAAACCCCGGTGATGGCCCAGGACGACTCGGAAACCCTCTCCGAGAACGTGTTCCGGCGTATCCAGGCGGCCATTGTCCAGGGCGACATCGCCCCCGGCAGCAAGATCTCCGAGCCGGAGCTGGCCCGCACCTACGGCATCAGCCGCGGGCCGTTGCGCGAGGCCATCCATCGCCTGGAGGGTCAGCGCCTGCTGGTGCGAGTGCCTCATGTCGGCGCGCGGGTGGTGTCCCTGAGCCATGCCGAGCTGTTGGAGCTCTACGAAATCCGCGAATCCCTCGAAGGCATGGCCTGCCGCCTGGCGGCCGAGCGCATGACCCTGGAAGAAATCGACGAACTGCGCCGGGTGCTGGAAACCCACGAGCGCGATGCGGCGTTCCAGGCCGGTGTCGGCTACTACCAGCAGGAAGGCGATTTCGATTTCCACTACCGGATTATCCAGGGCAGCGGCAACCGCACCCTGACGCAAATGCTCTGCGGCGAGTTGTATCAACTGGTGCGCATGTACCGCATCCAGTTCTCCACCACGCCCAACCGTCCGCGCCAGGCCTTTGCCGAGCACCACCGGATTCTCGATGCCATCGCCGACCGTGACGGCGAACTGGCTGAATTACTGATGCGCCGACACATCGGCGCTTCCAAACGCAATATCGCGCGTCATTTCCAGGACAGCGCCGCCACTGAACGAGGTGAGTCATGAGTTCCAGCAAGAGCACGCCAGGCCAGCGATTCCGCGATGCGGTCGCCCAGGAGCATCCGCTGCAGGTGGTGGGCACGATCAACGCCAACCACGCGTTGTTGGCCAAGCGTGCCGGCTTCAAGGCGATCTACCTCTCGGGCGGCGGCGTGGCGGCCGGCTCCCTCGGTGTGCCGGACCTGGGCATTACCGGCCTGGACGACGTGCTGACGGATGTGCGTCGCATCACCGACGTGTGCGACTTGCCGCTGCTGGTGGACGTGGACACCGGTTTTGGTTCCTCGGCGTTCAACGTGGCGCGCACGGTCAAGTCGATGATCAAGTTCGGCGCGGCGGCGGTGCATATCGAGGACCAGGTCGGCGCCAAGCGCTGCGGTCATCGGCCGAACAAGGAAATCGTCTCGCAACAGGAAATGGTCGACCGCATCAAGGCGGCGGTGGACGCGCGCACCGATGACAGTTTCGTGATCATGGCCCGTACCGATGCCCTGGCCGTGGAAGGGCTGGAGTCGGCCCTCGACCGTGCCGCCGCGTGCATCGAGGCCGGTGCCGACATGATTTTCCCCGAAGCGATCACCGAGCTTGAGATGTACAAGCTGTTCGCCAGCCGGGTGAAGGCGCCGATCCTGGCCAACATCACCGAGTTCGGCGCGACCCCGCTGTACACCACCGAGCAGTTGGCCGGTGCCGACGTGTCCCTGGTGCTGTACCCGCTGTCGGCCTTCCGTGCCATGAACAAGGCGGCCGAGAACGTCTACATCGCGATTCGTCGCGACGGCACGCAGCAGAATGTCATCGACACCATGCAGACCCGCATGGAGCTTTACGATCGTATCGACTACCACACCTTCGAGCAGAAGCTCGATGCGTTGTTCGCGGCGAAGAAATAAGGCCCGCTCCCGAAACTTGCCGATTCCCTACAAATTCAAAAATTGGAGACAGCAAATGGCCGAAGCAAAAGTACTCAGTGGCGCCGGGCTCCGTGGCCAGGTGGCCGGGCAAACCGCCTTGTCCACCGTGGGCCAGTCCGGTGCCGGCCTGACCTACCGTGGCTACGATGTCCGCGACCTGGCGGCGCAGGCGCAATTTGAAGAAGTGGCGTACCTGCTGCTGTACGGCGAGCTGCCGACCCAGGCGCAACTGGACGCCTACACCCGCAAGCTGCGCCAACTGCGAGACCTGCCCCAGGCTCTGAAGGAAGTGCTCGAGCGCATCCCCGCCGACGCCCATCCGATGGACGTGATGCGCACCGGTTGCTCGTTCCTGGGCAACCTGGAACCCGAGCGCGATTTCACCGAGCAGCAGGACAAGACCGACCGCCTGTTGGGCGCATTCCCCGCGATCATGTGCTACTGGTATCGCTTCAGCCACCAGGGCCAGCGCATTGAATGCGTCACCGACGAAGCCTCCATCGGTGGCCACTTCCTGCACCTGTTGCACGGCAAGAAGCCGAGCGAGCTGCACGTCAAGGTGATGAACGTTTCGCTGATCCTCTACGCCGAGCATGAGTTCAACGCCTCGACCTTCACCGCCCGGGTCTGCGCCTCGACCCTGTCGGACCTGTTCTCCTGCATCACCGCGGCCATCGGCTCGCTGCGCGGCCCGCTGCATGGCGGGGCCAACGAGGCGGCGATGGAAATGATCGAGCGCTTCGACTCGCCGGAAGCGGCGATCAAGGGCACGCTGGCGATGCTTGAGCGCAAGGACAAGATCATGGGCTTCGGCCACGCGATCTATAAGGACAACGACCCGCGCAACGAGGTGATCAAGGGCTGGTCGAAAAAGCTTGCCGACGAAGTGGGCGACACGGTGCTGTTCCCGGTCTCCGAAGCCATCGACAAGACCATGTGGGAGCAGAAGAAACTGTTCCCCAACGCCGATTTCTACCACGCCTCGGCGTACCACTTCATGGGCATCCCGACCAAGCTGTTCACACCGATCTTCGTCTGCTCGCGCCTGACCGGCTGGGCCGCCCACGTGTTCGAACAACGCGCCAACAACCGCATCATCCGCCCGAGCGCCGAATACACCGGCGTCGAACAGCGCAAGTTCGTGCCAATCGAACAACGCTGAGCTGGAGGGCGCTGGCGCTGTAACTGAAGGAACCGCCTTCTCTTGTGGGAGCGGGCTTGCTCGCGAAGACGGACTGACATTCAAGATTGATGTCGACTGACACACCGCATTCGCGAGCAAGCCCGCTCCCACAGTTGACCGGGTTCACTTCAATAGCTGCGCCGGCCCCTCTGAAACCACCGTGACCCGAGTCCTGACGATGAACACAGAATTTCGCAAACCGCTGCCCGGCACTTCGCTGGATTATTTCGACGTTCGTGGGGCCGTCGAGGCCATCCGTCCCGGCGCCTATGACGGCCTGCCGTACACCTCCCGCGTGCTGGCCGAGAACCTCGTGCGCCGCTGCGACCCGGCGACGCTGGGCGAATCGCTGCTGCAACTGATCGAGCGCAAGCGTGACCTGGACTTCCCCTGGTTCCCGGCCCGCGTGGTGTGCCATGACATCCTCGGCCAGACCGCCCTGGTGGACCTGGCCGGCCTGCGTGATGCCATCGCCCAGCAGGGCGGGGACCCGGCGCAGGTCAATCCGGTGGTGCCGACGCAACTGATCGTCGACCATTCCCTGGCCGTGGAAAGCGGCGGCTATGATCCCCAGGCGCTCGCCAAGAACCGCGCCATCGAAGACCGGCGCAACGAGGACCGATTCCACTTCATCAACTGGACCAAAAAGGCCTTCAAGAACGTCGACGTGATCCCGCCCGGCAACGGGATCATGCACCAGATCAACCTGGAGAAAATGTCCCCGGTGATCCAGCAGCGTGACGGCGTGGCATTCCCCGACACCTGCGTGGGCACCGACAGCCACACGCCTCACGTCGATGCCCTGGGGGTGATCGCCATCGGTGTTGGCGGCCTGGAAGCGGAAAGCGTCATGCTCGGCCGTGCCTCGTGGATGCGCCTGCCGGAAATCATCGGCGTCGAACTGACCGGCAAGTTGCAACCGGGCATCACCGCCACCGACATGGTGCTGGCACTGACCGAGTTCCTGCGCAAGCAAAAGGTCGTCGGCGCCTGGCTGGAGTTTTTCGGTGAAGGTGCCCAGGCCCTGACCCTGGGCGACCGCGCGACCATCTCCAACATGGCCCCGGAATACGGCGCCACGGCGGCGATGTTCTATATCGACCAGCAGACCATAGATTACCTGAAGCTCACCGGTCGTGAAGACCAGCAGGTGCAACTGGTCGAGACATACGCCAGACAAGTTGGCTTGTGGGCCGATCACCTCAAGGGTGCGCAGTACGAGCGCGGCCTGAGTTTCGACCTGTCGTCGGTGGTGCGCAACATGGCAGGGCCGAGCAACCCCCACGCCCGCGTGGCTACCACGGACCTGGCGGCCAATGGCATTGCCGGGCAATGGACCGAAGTGCCGGGGCAGATGCCCGACGGCGCGGTGATCATCGCCGCCATCACCAGTTGCACCAACACCAGCAACCCACGCAACGTGATCGCCGCCGGCCTCTTGGCGCGCAACGCCAACCGCCTGGGCCTGGTGCGCAAGCCGTGGGTCAAGTCCTCCCTGGCGCCCGGTTCGAAAACCGTGGCGTTGTACCTGGATGAGGCAGGCCTGACCAAAGAACTGGAGCAACTGGGCTTTGGTGTCGTGGCCTTTGCCTGCACCACCTGCAACGGCATGTCGGGTGCATTGGACCCGGTGATCCAGCAGGAAATCATCGACCGCGACCTGTACGCCACCGCCGTGTTGTCGGGCAACCGCAACTTCGACGGCCGCATTCATCCGTACGCTAAGCAGGCGTTCCTCGCGTCGCCGCCGCTGGTGGTGGCCTATGCCATCGCCGGGACCATCCGTTTCGACATCGAGAAGGACGTGCTGGGCGTGGTGGACGGTCGGGAAATCCGCCTCAAGGACATCTGGCCGAGCGACGAAGAAATCGAAGCGGTGGTCAAGGCCTCGGTCAAGCCGGAACAGTTTCGCCAGGTCTACATCCCGATGTTCGCCATCCAGGAAGACACCGGGCCGAAAGTCACGCCGCTGTACGACTGGCGTCCGCAAAGCACCTACATTCGTCGTCCACCTTATTGGGAAGGCGCGCTGGCCGGTGCGCGGCCGCTCAAGGGCATGCGCCCGCTGGCGGTGCTGCCGGACAACATCACCACCGATCACCTGTCGCCGTCCAACGCGATCATGCTCGACAGCGCCGCCGGTGAATACCTGGCCAAAATGGGCCTGCCGGAAGAGGACTTCAACTCCTACGCGACCCACCGGGGCGACCACCTGACCGCGCAGCGCGCCACCTTCGCCAACCCGAAACTGTTCAACGAAATGGTCCAGGAAAACGGCAAGGTCAAGCAGGGCTCCTTGGCCCGGGTCGAGCCGGAAGGCCAGGTCATGCGCATGTGGGAAGCCATCGAAACCTACATGCAACGTAAGCAGCCGCTGATCATCGTCGCCGGTGCCGACTACGGCCAGGGTTCCTCCCGGGATTGGGCGGCCAAGGGCGTGCGCCTGGCCGGTGTCGAGGCGATTGTGGCCGAGGGCTTCGAGCGCATCCATCGCACCAACCTGGTGGGCATGGGCGTGTTGCCATTGGAATTCAAGCCCGGCACCGACCGCAAGACCCTGGGTATCGACGGCAGCGAGGTCTATGACGTGATCGGCGAGCGTACGCCGCGGGCGACGCTGACGCTGGTGATCACGCGCAAGAACGGCGAGCGCGTCGAGGTGCCGGTGACCTGCCGTCTCGACACCGCCGAAGAGGTGTCGATTTATGAAGCCGGGGGCGTGTTGCAACGCTTCGCCCAGGACTTTCTTGAATCGGCGGTCGCCGTTTAAATCTCACGATAGGGAGTAGGAGCGTCCATGGCTCACGCACCACAAGTCAGAATCCCCGCCACCTACATGCGTGGCGGCACCAGCAAAGGCGTGTTCTTCAGCCTGCAAGACCTGCCCGAGGCCGCCCGCGTCCCGGGGCCGGCGCGCGATGCCCTGTTGTTGCGAGTCATCGGCAGCCCCGACCCGTACGAGAAACAGATCGATGGCATGGGCGGTGCGACGTCCAGCACCAGCAAGACGGTGATCCTGTCCAAGAGCTCACGCGCCGATCACGATGTCGATTACCTGTTCGGCCAGGTCTCCATCGACAAGCCGTTCGTGGATTGGAGCGGCAACTGCGGCAATCTGTCGGCGGCGGTGGGCTCGTTCGCCATCAGCAGCGGCCTGGTGGAGGCGGCGCGCATTCCGTACAACGGCGTGGCCGTGGTGCGGATCTGGCAGGCCAATATCGGCAAGACCATCATCGCCCATGTGCCGATCACCGACGGCGCGGTGCAGGAAACCGGCGACTTCGAACTCGATGGCGTGACCTTTCCGGCGGCTGAAGTGCAGTTGGAGTTCCTGGACCCGGCGGCTGACGAGGAGGGCGGTGGCGGTTCGATGTTCCCCACCGGCAACCTGGTGGACGACCTTGAGGTGCCGGGTGTCGGTACGTTCAAGGCGACCTTGATCAACGCCGGGATCCCGACGATTTTCATCAATGCCCGAGACGTCGGTTATACCGGCACGGAATTGCAAGGCGCGATCAATGGCGACGCCAAGGCACTGGCGATGTTCGAAACCATTCGGGCCCACGGCGCCTTGCGCATGGGCTTGATCAAGCACCTGGACGAAGCTGCCCAGCGCCAGCACACGCCGAAGGTGGCGTTCGTCGCACCGCCGGCGGACTACGTCTCGTCGAGTGGCAAGACGGTGGCTGCCGGCGACGTTGATTTGCTGGTCCGGGCGTTGTCCATGGGCAAGCTGCACCATGCCATGATGGGCACCGCGGCCGTGGCCATCGGCACCGCGGCCGCCATTTCCGGCACCCTGGTCAACCTCGCCGCCGGCGGCACCGAACGCAGCGCCGTACGTTTCGGCCACCCCTCCGGCACCTTACGCGTCGGCGCCGAAGCCAGCCAGGTCAACGGCGAATGGACCGTGACCAAGGCCATCATGAGCCGCAGCGCGCGGGTATTGATGGAAGGGTTCGTGCGTGTGCCGGGGGATGCCCTGAACTAAGTTGAAAGCCTGTGGGAGCGGGCGTGCCCGCGAAGCGGTGTATCAGCCAGCACAAAGGTTGGAGGCGCTGGTTTTTTCGCGAGCAAGCCCGCTCCCACAGGGGCGCTGTCAGTCTCCTGCCAGTGCCGCGATGACTTGTCCAATATTGCCCTCCAGCTCCGCCACCGGGTCGGCGGCGTCGGTGCTCAGCACCAGCAATTGGCTACCGCCTTCGCGGATGGCCGCTTTCACGGCCTCCGACGGTTGGCGATGGTGCAGCACCAGCGCCACTTCGTTGTCTTTCAATTGGGCGGTCAGTTGGGCGAGGGCCTCGGGTGTCCATTCGGCGTCGGGGCGGGCGTCGGTGTCGATTGTGTCCAGGTTCAGCCCACTGATCAGGTAGCCGAAGTGTTCGCTCAGGCTGACCACGCTCAGGTTGTCGGCACTGGCGAGGCGTTTTTCGCTGTCGGCGCTGAGCTTGAGCAGGCGTTGCTTGAGGGTCGCCAGGTTGCTGTCGATGCTGGGCTTGGCCGAGGGCGCCAGGCGTACCAGGTCGGCGGCGATCACATCGGCCATCCGCCCGAGGTTATGACTGGCCATCCACGGCTGGCTCGCCAGGCCATCGGCCGTGCCCGGTTGCACGGCGATCCCTGGCAAGGCACCGTCCACCGGGCGGGCGGCATCGACTTCGACAATGCGGATGTTGCTGCGCCGGGCCATGGGGTACAGCGGATCGTCTGGCCACAGTGAGCGCAGGCCGATCACCGCGTCGGCGTCACGGGCCAGTGTGTTCAGTGCTGGAGCGCCCCGGCCACTGAAATAGGCGCTCTGCCGGGTGCCGGGCAAGTTGGCCGGGGCCGCTCGGTCCAGCTTGACGTCAGTGCCCTTGAGCAAGGTCTCGCTCAACCCGTAGGTGACAGGCAGCGAGGCCAGCAGGTGCACGGGCCGGCTGCTTTCGGCGGCGAATGCGGGGAGGGTGATCAGGCCGCCTAGCGCCACGGCCAGGCTCAAGCGTCGAAGCATCATCATTTATCCAAGGTTCCCTTTGAGGCTGGGGACGACACCGCGGGCGATGGCGCTCAAGGCGAAGGCGATGCCGGCCACCAGGATGATCGCGGCACCGGAGGGGATCGGCAGGTCGAAAACGATCGGTGCGAGGATTCCGCACAAGGTACTGACGGTGGCGATCAGCACCGAGCAGCCGAAAAAGCCTTTCAATGACTGGCTGAGCAAGCGCGCCGCCGCAGCCGGGATCACCAGCAAGGCGCCGACCAGGATCGCGCCGATGACCTTCACCGCCGCCACCGTGATCAACGTCACCAGGACCACGAACAGATAATCCAGGGTCTTGACCGCCACGCCTCGCACCGCCGCCAGTTGCGGGTTGAAACTGGCCAGCATGATGCGGTTGTACAGTGGCAACGCCAGGGCCATCACCAGCGAGCCGACCACCGCCAGCACCAGCAGGTCGTTGCCGTTGACCGTCAGCACCGAGCCAAACAGCACGTTTTCGAGGATGTGCACGTTGATCTTGCCCGCCAGGATCAGCAGCAGGCTGGCGCCCAGGGCCAGGGACACGGAAAGGAAGACGCCGATCAAGGTGTCCGGTGCCAGGCCGGTACGGTTGCGCAGGTAGTTGAGCAGGATGCCGAACAACAGGCAGTAACCGAACAGGCTGCCGTACGGCCCGGTGTAGGGCTCGCCCAGCAGGATGCCAATGGCGACGCCGGTCAGCGCCGCGTGGCCCACCGCCTCGGAGAAAAACGCGAAGCGCTTGACCACCACCAGTGTGCCCAGGCCGCCCAGCACCGGGCCGATCAACAGCCCGGCCAGCAGCGCATTGACCACGAACCCGTAGGCCAGCGCCTCGGGCAGGTAGCCGGACGAGGCCCAGCCCTGGACCATCAAGCGAAAGGCTTCATAGCTCATCAGGCGGCGCTCCCGTTCGTCCGTGGATGGGTGGAAAACAGCGACAGCAAGCGTTCGGGGGTGAGGGTCTGGTGCGGTGGACCGTCGAACAGCACCCGGCGGTTCAGGCCGGTGACCCGGTCGGCCAGGCGCGCGACGGCTTCCAGGTCATGCTCGATCCAGAGCACGGTGATCCCGGCTTCGCGCCAGTCCCGCAGCAACCGTTCGAAGACCTGGATCCCGGCCTCGTCCAGCGCCGACATCGGTTCATCCAGCACCAGCAATTGCGGCGGTGGGATCAAACCCTGGGCGAGCAGTACCCGCTGGCGTTCGCCACCAGACAGCGCGCCCATGCGTCGCTTGCGTTTGTCCTGCATGCCGACCCGTTCCAGGGCCGCGCCGATGGCACCGGCGTAATGCCGGCTCAGGCCGAGAAAGGCGGGCCGTCGCTGACACATCGCCGCCATGAAATCATCCACGGTCATGGGCAGGCCCCGGTCGAACTCCAGCGCCTGGGGCACGTAGCCAATCACGCCGGGTTCGCCCGGCCATTGCAGGCTCAAGCGGCCCTGGTGTGGCATCTGCCCGAGCAATGTCTTGATCAGTGAGCTCTTGCCGCCACCGTTGGGCCCCACCAGGGCGTGGATGCTACCGGGCGCCACCTGGAACGCCACCTCATCGAGGATGGTGGTGCGACCGAGGTCCAGGCGGATGCCGGCGAATTCAATCAATGGCCCGGTGTGAGGCCGAGTGAGGGTTTGCTGGGCGGTCATGCGCCGGACTCCTGGATGGCCCGGACCACCGTGTCGAGGTTGCCGGTCATTTCCTTCTCGTACTTCTCGGCGCTGTAGTCGCCGTAGGAAATGTGCGAGAGCGGGTACAGCTTCACGCCGGACTCACGTTGGATGGTGTCGACGTAGGTGGACGGAAAATCCATCTCGGAGAAGATCACCTTCACGTCCAGCTCGCGCAGTTGATCGATGGTCTTCTTCAGTTGGCTGGGGCTCGGCTCGATGCCATGGGCGGGCTCGACCACCGCGGTCACTTCCAGGCCGAATTCACGCAGCAGGTAGTCGTAGGCGGCATGCACCGTGGCCACCCGCAGCTCGGCGTTGGGCGCCTGGGTCAGTTTCGCCAGGGCGGCGGCGCGCATCTGCCGCAGGCGCTTGCCGTAGGCACGGGCGTTCTGGGTGTAGGTCTTGGCGTTGTCCGGGTCGAGCTTGCCCAGTTCCCGGGCGATGTTGTTGACCTGGGCAATGGAGGCGCTGATGGACAGGAACGTGTGCGGGTTCACCACTTTGCCCGCGCCGCGGGCCGCGGTACCGGTGGCCGCCAGCAGCGGCACGTTCTCGTTGGCTTCGATCACCTTCACGTCCGGGGTTTCGCTGGCGGCGATCATGCGGTCGGCGAAATCGTCATGGCCCACGCCGTTGAGCACGATCACGTCGAGGCCGCCGATGCGTTTGATGTCTTCGGAGCGAGGCTCGTAGGCGTGGGGATTGAAACCGGCCGGGATCAGCGGGACGACCTCGGCCTTGTCGCCGACGATGTTCGCCACGTAGCTGTAATAAGGGTGCAGGGTAATGCCGATGCGCAGGCGCTTGGCTGTTTCGGCGCTGGCCGGCGCGGTGAACAGGCAGGCCAGCAGGCTGATCAGCAGCAGGCGCAGCAAGGGGCGGCGTTGAGGGGCGATAGGCATGGGCGAAGGGTCTTCTCTCGAATCAGGGGCGTGGGTCAGTGCCGGTGCTGGCGGGTCACGCCGGCGTCGAATTGCGCGACGATCTGCTGCCAGCCGGCGGCGGACAGCGCGGCATCGTCCAGTGCAGTAGGCGCCGTGGGGCGATTGCCACGGTTGAGCCAGATGTCCGGTGCAGCGTCGGAAGCTTCGCCGATGCGCATCAGAAACGAACCGGCGACGGCGGGATTGCCGCTCGTACCGAAGTAGGCCCGATCCCCCAGCGACTGCCAGGCGTGGCCGCCGCGGCTGACGGAACTGGCGTCCTGGGCGAACGGGGCAAAGCCTTCATCCGCCAATGCCTGCGGGGTGGGCAGCGAGGGGTGTTCTTCGCGCAACAGGCGAATTTCATCCAGGGTCACTCGCAGGTCCGCATAGAGGCCTTGTTCCGCGGCGCTGAGGTCGCGGCGGGCGTCGAGCTGGTTCGAGGCCAGGACGTGCGTGTCTTCGGCCTTGCGGTGCCATGTCACGACCGACCCGGCCACCAGCACGATGACCAGGCACAACAGCGCGACGTAGAGGGTTTCATGGCCCGCGCCGGCAGGCCGGACGACTTGAGTCGTGGACGGGTTCATGGGGCCTCGATGTCCGCTTGGTCGATTTCCACCACGTGGCCGGGGCCGGCGTCGAAGAGCACATAGAATTCAGCGTTCGGTTTCTTGAAGGTCAGCGTTGAATCCGCCCCCAGCTTGCCCGGAACCAGGATGGTTTCGTCGTAGCCAATGACGTCCAGGGTCACCCCAGGCGCGCCGCTGCCGTCGGAAAAGCCACCGGTGCACTGGATCTGCTCGGCGTCGATGGCCTTGCATTCGCACATCGGGTTGTGGGCCAGGACACTGGAGCTGAAGCCAGCGCAGAACAGCAGCGCCAGGCGCTTGAAACAGGCGCGGGAAGTCATCGTTGGGTTCCTTGGGTGTTCAGCCAGGCGACGGTGGCCGGTGACGCCTGGCTCAGGGGAATGGAAGCCTGGTGCATCGAGCCGTCCCAACCTTCGAGGGTTATCCACAGCTCGGCGTCCGGCTGAGTCTTGGATGGCACCGGCAGCAAGGCGCCCATGCGATAGGGCGAGCCGAAGAAAATCACCCCGGCGGCCCGCAGGCTGCGAGGCTTGCCGATGCGCAGGTAGGTGGCCTTGACCTGGCCGATGCAACGTTGGCACAGGGCCGCGTTGAAATGCTTCATGGGCCCGGCTGGGCCCTCCTGGCGTGGCGCTTCATTGCGAAACTCGGCCAGGCGCAGGCTCCAGGGCCCGACCTGGATTTCACCGACGTCCCGTTGACCCAGCCCCTCGTCGCCACGGAACAACGCCGCTTCGGAGAAATACTTGGGCATGAATCCCAGGGGAATCAGCAACAGCAGTACGTTGAGGTGAAAGCGCCATTTACGCCAGATCAGGTTCAGGCGTGACGGTGTCGATGGGTGGGTAGTGGACTGGCTCACAGGCTGCCCTCCGATGATTCACTGCCCATGGACGGCTGCAGTGACCGTGCAGCCCGTGCTCCTCGGCTGGGCTTCTGGCTGCGCTTGAAGGCGTTGGCGGTGGCGAGGGCCGTGCGCTTGGTCCAGATCAGCAACCCACTGAGCACCATCATGCTCAGGATCAGGCCGAAGAAGAACCAGATCAGCTTGATCCACAGCCCGCCGAAATCCCCTGTATGCAACGGCCGCATGGATTCGGTGACGAACTCCAGGGTGGTGCGGTCCGACAGCAGCCGCAAGGCCGCCACGTCACCGTCGTAGGGGTTGAGCGTGGCGGTCTGGAACATCAGCGGGTACCAGCCGCGTCCACTGATTTCCAGATGGCTGTAGGCATTGCCGGGCAGGTTGATGAAGCTCGCTTCCAAGCCGGGGATTCGCTGCTGGGCAATTTCAAGGGCCCGGTCCAGGTTCAACAGGGGCGGTGCCGTGCCGTCGGCCGACAGAGGCACGCTTTCCCGGGCGACCACCGGCAGCACGGGCTCGCTGGAAATGGAAATCTGGTTGTCGAACAGCAAGGCCTGGATCAGGAACCAGGTACCGGTGATGGAAATGACCGCGATGAACCAGATCGACCAGATGCCACTGAGGCGGTGGAAGTCGCCCCAGAAAATCCGCGCGCCGTGGCGAATGCGCAGGGTTGGACGAAAAAAGCCTTTCCAGAAGCGCTTGTAGACCACCAGCCCGGTGACCAGGGACGCCAGCAGCGGCAGGCCGAGGAACGACACCAGGTACCAGCCCCAGCTGAAACCGTTGGTGAACGGGACCAGCCACCAGCCGTGCAGGGCGCGGGTGAACGCCTGGAAGTTGAACGTCGGCGCCGAGCCCTGGATGACGCCGCTGTAGGGGTTGACGTAGACCGTGTCGGGACGGCCATCAGGGTAGGTGACCCGGACCTCCAGGGCGAAATGCGATTCATCCGGGCGGGTGATGCTCTGCACCTGGGTAAGCGGTTGGGCTTGCCTGATCGCCGCGACCACCTGCTCGTAGCCGAGCAGCGGTGCATCGTCTGTCGGCTTGCTGGCGCGCATCTCCGGGTTGGCCAGCCAGACGATCTCCTGGCTGACCACGGCAAGAGTGCCGGTGACACACACGATGAGGACGAAAAACCAGATGGGCAATGCCAGCCAGCTATGGACCAGGAACCAGAGTTTGGAGCGGGACTTCTTGGACATGATTGAACGTCTTGATTCGATGAAAGGCTCTGTATTACGGGCTTCGCAACACGGTGAACCCTGGACGGGCGGGCCGTGGCTTTTGCCGACGCGGCCCGCTGCATCTAATTAAGACGAACGAGAAACTGAAATCCCGAAGGGAAAGATGAAAGAAAATGTTTCGCAATCAGTTTTAGTCCTGTCCGTGGGGAGCGAGCAGGTTTGCTCCCACAGCGGATAAGGGCTTCAGGTCAGCCTGATTGGAACATCTCCCGGGCCCGTTGCTCGATCTGTTCCTGGGTCAGGTCCTCCTTGTGCGTTGCCAGGAACCACACATGCCCATAGGGATCCTTCAGGCTGCCGGTGCGATCCCCATAAAACTGGTCTTTCACCTCCGAGATCACCGTACCGCCCGCGTCGATGGCCTGGGCAAATGCACTGTCCACGTCCTCGACGTACAGGTGCAGGCCCACCGAGGGCGATGCGTCCGGATTGCGCAGCGGGCCTTGGTCGCAAGGCGTACCGAGCATGATCGGGAAGTCGTTGATCCGCAGTTCGGCGTGTCCGACGCTGCCATCGGGCATCGGCAGGCGCATGACCTCGGTGGCGTTGAAGGCCTTTTTATAGAACTCGATGGCTTCGGCCGCTTTTTGAATGCCCAGGTAGGGCGTGATGCAATGGAAACCTTCAGGAATGGCTTTGGCACCCATGACGTTTCTCCTTGTGGGGTAGGGCGAAGAGCACCTTCGCTGGCTGGCGCCCATCCACTATAGGACAGCGTTCTGGCACCTGGTCGCGCGCCGACGAACGTCTCACGGTGCGTCCAGCAGATGAGCGCCCGGTCCGCGCTTGCCCAGCACATCGCCCTGGTTGCGCAGGGGGCAATGCTCCATCGACAGGCAGCCGCAGCCGATGCAGCCGTTGAGCCGGTCGCGCAGTGCCACTAGCTGGTTGATGCGCTCATCCAGCGCCTGGCCCCATTGCGCCGAGAGGCGTTGCCAGTCAGTCGCCGTGGGCGCGCGGCTGTCCGGGAGGTTTTTCAAGGCCTCGCCAATTTCCGCCAAGGGAATGCCCAGGCTCTGGGCAACCTTGATCAGCGCCACGCGGCGCAACACTTCGCGCGGGTAACGCCGTTGGTTGCCCGAATTGCGCGTGCTGTTGATCAAGCCCTTGGCTTCATAGAAGTGCAGGGCGGTGACCGCCACGCCGCTGCGGGCGGCGACTTGGCCGACGGTGAGTTCCTTGTGGACATCGATCGGTTTCATTGGCCTGAATTTCTCGCTTGACCTTGACTTAACTAGAGGTTTTACCCTGCAGGCCTTCGGATCTCAAGATCCGCCTTACACAAATCGGGGACCTTTCATGCAGATGCCAAGGAACAATCGCAGTTTCACCCAGCTGATGGAGTTCAACATCGAACCTCAATGGCAGCAAGCCTTGGTCTCGGCGCTGTCGGAGCAGACCGAGCGCCTGGCCCGTGACCATGAGGGATTGCTGAGCGCCAGCATCCAGGCCAGCGAAGACGGTCGGCGAGTACTCAACTATTTGCAGTGGCAAACCCGTGAGGCGGGCGAAGCAGCGCTTCGTAGTGTCGAAGCCGGCGAGCAGGACTTCTGGCGGTTGGTGCACCGGGCCAAGGCCGTCACGTTCGGCTCATTCGAGGTGCTGTGCAACATCGAGCGCAGCCTCGATAACGCCTTGCATTGCCAGTTGGTCGATTAAGCGCAACGGTCGATTCGAGGACGCGATACCCACTATCGAGAGGGTTGATTTCTGCCCGGCAGGGCCCGCGAGTAGCCTTTGTTCATCGCCCAACTCCAGAACACCGGACACTTGCCATGAACCGTACCCTTGCCGTTTTGCTGCTGTTGACTGCCACCGTATTGAGCGGTTGCGCCACCTCGTCGCCGGAGCTGCGTCCCTACAGTGCCGATGAAACCCGCGAGCTGGCCCTTGAGGCCTTGAATCGCCGCGGCCTTTCGTTCGAGGAATACCACGCGAAGAAAACCGAGTTGCTCGGCACCGCGCAAAAGAATGTCGGCTTCGACGACCAGGGCGAGATGAGCGCCGAACTGGGTGTGCAGACACCTGGCCGCTCAAGCTGAGGGACTGTACTGCTCGAAGTTTTGCCCAACTGTCCATGGGTTTGCGCCAGGACGTGGGGTAGGGTCATGGCTTGACTGACCGCCCCGATGGACTGACTTCACATGACCCTCTCGCTCGACCTCTTGCTGGGCTTCGCCCTGTTTGCCCTGGTGACCTCGATCACGCCGGGTCCCAACAACACCATGCTGTTGGCCTCGGGTGTCAATTTCGGTTTCAACCGCACTATTCCTCACATGCTAGGCATCACCTGCGGCTTCTTTTCCCTGGTGCTGGCGGTAGGCCTTGGCCTGGGCGCGGTGTTCCAGGCATACCCGTTGCTCTATACCGCATTGCGCTACATCGGGGCGGCGTACCTGTTGTACCTGGCGTGGAAAATCGCCCACTCCGGCCCGGTATCGGACAGCCAGCCGGGAGCGCACACGCCCATCAGCTACTGGGGGGCGGCGGCCTTCCAGTGGGTCAACCCGAAGGCCTGGATCATGGCCATCGGTGCCATCAGCACGTACACCCCTTTGCAGGGCTATTTCTTCAATGTGGTGGTGATCGCCGCGGTGTTTGCCCTGATCAACCTGCCGAGCGTGAGCCTCTGGGTGGTTTGCGGCAGCCTGTTGCGCAACCTCTTGCGTGATCGTCGCTGGCTGCGCCTGTTCAACTGGGGCATGGCGCTGTTGCTGGTCGCTTCGTTGTATCCGCTGTTGCTCGAAAGCATCAGTTGAGGGCTGAGCTTCGACGCGATGCCTGCTAAGCTCGCTGTTCAGGAGCGTTCCTACGCACTTTTAAACGAAGTCCGACTTCTTTAAGGTCTTTGATCAGGTATTGCTAGTCTCGAACCCCAACGAGGGCGCCTGATCCCGGAGCAGGCTCTGCGAGTTTCCCATGAAAAAACGTCCGCTATATTTCGATTACGCCGCCACCACGCCGGTGGATGAGCGGGTCATACAGGTCATGGTCCAGTGCCTTGGCTTTGACGGCAACTTCGGCAACCCGGCTTCCAGTTCCCATGCTTTCGGCCAGGAGGCCCGTCTCTCGGTCGATCGGGCCCGCCAGCAAGTGGCGCATCTGGTGGGCGCCCAGCCCGAGCAGATCGTCTGGACTTCCGGCGCTACCGAATCCAACAACCTGGCCCTCAAGGGCGTTGCCCAGGCCCGCGCCGGGGGCGGTGGCCATGTCATCACCAGCCTGATCGAGCACAAGGCGATCCTCGACACGGCAAGACAGCTCGAGGAAAGCGGCGTCGAGGTCACATGGCTGGCGCCGGACGCCGAGGGGCTGATCAGCCCCCAGGCGGTTCGCGACGCTCTGCGTGAAGACACGTTCCTGGTGTCGCTGATGCTGGTGAACAACGAGTTGGGCACCGTCAATGATGTCGTGGCCACGGGCGAGATCGTGCGTGAGCACGGTGCGCTGTTTCATGTCGACGCCGCCCAGGGCGCCGGCAAGGTGAAGATCGACCTGGCCCGCTGGCCGGTGGACCTGATGTCGTTTTCCGCCCATAAAATCTATGGCCCCAAGGGGATTGGTGCGCTGTACGTCGGCGACCGTGCCCGGCCGCGGCTGGCGGCGCAGATTCACGGTGGCGGGCACGAGGGCGGCCTGCGTTCCGGGACCCTGGCGACCCATCAGATCGCTGCCATGGGCGCCGCGTTCGAACTGGCCGCCCAGGCGTTTGATGAAGAGCTGGCCAAGATCGCCCGGTTGCGCAATCGTTTGCTGGAGCCGCTGCTGGCCTTGCCCGGGGTTTGTATCAACGGCAGCGCGACCCGGCGAATTCCCCACACATTAAGCCTCACGTTCAATGAAGGGACGTTCGACCCAGCGACCCTGGGTGCGTCGATTGCCTTTTCCGCGACCTCGGCCTGCAACTCGGCGCATAACACGCCGTCCCACGTGCTGCTGGCCTTGGGGCATGATGCACGCGCGGCGGGACGCACCGTCCGTCTGAGCCTGGGGCGTTTTACCACCGAGCAGGACATCGATGAAGCGGTACGGCTGATCAAGGCTGCATGCGCGACGGCGCCGGCGTTTTGGGCCACCACCCCATGAGCCGAGCGTCTTCGGCAGCGAACAACAACATTAATGAGCAGGAGAAACGATGAGCACCGAGCCTTTGACCCACGGACTGGTTCCCCAGCGCCTGGCCCGACTTCGCCAACGGATGAATCAGCAGGGTATCCATGCGCTGTTGGTGCCATCGGCCGACCCGCATCTGTCGGAATACCTGCCGGGTTACTGGCAGGGGCGGCAGTGGTTGTCGGGGTTCCATGGCTCGGTGGGCACGTTGATCGTGACCGCCGGTTTTGCCGGCGTCTGGGCCGACAGTCGGTACTGGGAACAGGCCACCCATGAGCTGGAAGGCAGCGGTATCGAGCTGGTCAAGCTGATCCCGGGCCAGCCCGGCCCCCTGGATTGGCTCGCCGAGCAAACGCCCAAGGGTGGGGTCGTGGCGGTGGACGGTGCGGTGATGGCCGTGGCTTCGGCCCGGACCCTGAGCGGCAAGTTGGCGGAACGAGGTGCGCGGTTGCGTACGGACATCGACCTGCTTGACGAAATCTGGACCGATCGCCCGAGCCTGCCCAATCAACCGGTCTACGCGCATTTGCCTCCCCAGGCGACGGTCAGCCGGGTCGAGAAACTCGCCAAGTTGCGCGAGGCCCTCAAGGAACGTGGGGCCGACTGGCATTTCATCGCCACGCTGGACGACATCGCCTGGCTGTTCAACCTGCGCGGCGCCGATGTGTCGTTCAACCCGGTGTTCGTCTCGTTTGCCTTGATCAATCAGCAGCAGGCCACGTTGTTCGTGGTCCTGGACAAAGTGGATGCAGCGCTGCGTGCCGTGCTTGAACAGGACGGGGTGTGCCTGCGTGACTACAACGAAGCGGCCCCTGCATTGCGTGAAGTGCCAGGCGGGGCGAGCCTGCTGGTCGATCCGGCGCGGGTCACGGTCGGGCTTTTGGATAACCTGGGCAGCGATGTAACGCTGGTCGAAGGTCTCAACCCAACGACGTTGGCCAAGTCCCGCAAGAGCCTGGCTGACGCCGAGCACATCCGCAAGGCCATGGAGCAGGACGGCGCGGCGCTCTGCGAGTTCTTTGCCTGGCTGGAAACGGCGTGGGGCCGCGAGCGCATTACCGAGCTGACCATCGATGAACACCTGACTGCCGCCCGCACACGCCGGCCGGATTATGTGTCGCTGAGCTTCAATACCATCGCCGCGTTCAATGCCAACGGCGCGATGCCGCATTACCACGCCACACCAGAGGCTCATGCGGTCATCGAAGGTGATGGCCTGTTGCTGATTGACTCCGGCGGACAGTACCTCGGCGGCACCACGGACATCACGCGCATGGTGCCGGTCGGAACACCCACCGCCGAACAGAAGCGCGATTGCACGCGTGTGCTCAAGGGCGTGATCGCCTTGTCCCGGGCCAGGTTTCCGCGGGGCATCCTGTCGCCGTTGCTGGATGCCATCGCCCGCGCGCCGATCTGGGCCGAACAGGTGGATTACGGTCACGGCACCGGTCACGGGGTAGGGTACTTCCTCAACGTCCACGAAGGTCCGCAGGTGATTGCCTACCAGGCCGCGGCCACGCCGCAAACGGCGATGCAGCCGGGCATGATCACTTCCATCGAACCGGGAACCTATCGTCCCGGTCGTTGGGGCGTGCGCATCGAGAACCTGGCGTTGAACCGCGAGGCGGGCAGCAGCGAGTTCGGTGAGTTCCTCGAATTCGAAACCCTGACCCTGTGCCCGATCGACACTCGCTGCCTGGAACCATCGTTGCTGACCCAGGAAGAAAAGGACTGGTTCAACGCTTACCACGCCGAGGTTCAGCGTCGGTTGAGCCCATTGCTGGACGGGGCGGCGCTGCAATGGCTGAACGAGCGGACGGTGGCCATCTGACCGGCAGGATCAGGCCAGGGCTTCACGGACGAAGTCCAGCCGATCCTGGCCGAAGTAGAGCTCGTCGTCGACAAACATGCTTGGGGCGCCAAACACGCCCCGTTCAATGGCGGCTTCGGTGGCCGTCTTGAGCGCCTGCTTGACCTGATCGTTGGCGGTCAGGGCCAGCACGTACTCAGGATCGAAACCGCCTTCTTCCAACAGCGCCGCCACCGTCGCCTGGTCGTTGAGGTTGCGCGCCTCCACCCACAAGGCGCGGAACAGGCAATCGAGGAAGGCTTCGAAGCGCTCGGGCCGGTGCAATTGCATGCCGGTGACGGCGCGCATCAGCAGCAACGTATTGATCGGGAAGTAGGGGTTGAGCCTGAAGGGGACGCCGTAACGGTCGGCGAAGCGTTTCAAATCCTTGAACAGGTAAGGGCCCTTGGCCGGTATGGTCACCGGGGACGCGTTGCCAGTGGCCTTGAACACCCCACCCAATAGCATCGGGCGATAGATCAACTGGCTACCGGTCTCTGCACACAGCGTTGGCAGTTGGGTATAGGCCAGGTACGTGGTCGGGCTGCCGAGATCGAAGTAGAACTCCACCGATTTGCTCATGGCGCTGCTCTCTTGTTATTTGTACGGGAGGGTTTACCAGCGTTCGTTCCAGGGGCGAAGGTCCAGTTCGAAGGTCCAGGCGTCACGGGGTTGGCTGTGCAAATACCAATAGTTGTCGGCAATGTGCTCGGGGTCCAGGATGCCGTCCTGATCCTTGGTCGCGTATTTCTCCGGGAAATTATCGCGAATGAAGTCGGTGTCGATGGCACCGTCCACCACCACATGGGCCACGTGGATGTTCATCGGACCCAGCTCACGTGCCATGCTCTGGGCCAGCGCCCGAATGCCATGCTTGGCCCCGGCGAACGCGGCAAACCCTGAAGCGCCGCGCAGCCCTGCCGTTGCGCCGGTGAACAGAATCGTTCCGCGCTGACGCGTGACCATACGCTTGGCCACTTCCCGTGCATTGAGGAAGCCTGAAAAGCAGGCCATTTCCCAGATCTTAAAGTACTTGCGGGCGGTCTCTTCGAGGATGCTGCAAGGGACGTTGGCGCCGATGTTGAACACGAAGGCTTCGATCGGGCCGATCTGCTGCTCGATCTGTTCGACCAGCGCGATGACATCGTCTTCTTTGCGTGCATCACAGGCGAAGCCATGGGCTTCACCGCCCAGGGCGCGGATCCCTTCCACCAACGGTTCGAGCTTGTCGGCGCTGCGGCGGGTGACGCAGGCGATAAAACCTTCCTGCGCGAAACGCCGGGCAATCGCTCCACCCGTTGCATCGCCCGCGCCCACGACCAGTACGACCTTGTTGTTATTCATGATTAGCCTCATTGGTAAACGATCGTTAGCTAAACGGACGTTATGCTAAGATCCGGCAAGCGTCAAGACAGGCAATCAGGGGCAGGACCATGCGTTATTCAGCCAATCACAAGATGGAAACCCGAGAGAAGCTGCTCGCCAGCAGCGCCGCGTCCGCCAAGACATTGGGGTTCTCCACGGTGGGGGTCGATGGCCTGATGAAAGCGATCGGCTTGAGCGGCGGGGCGTTCTACAGCCACTTCTCATCCAAGGATGAGCTTTTCAAGGCCATCGTCGAGCGTGAGCTGGCCCAGAGCCTGGATCGCCTGAGTGGCGAAGGGGCCATGGACCAGGCGAAGCTGGCGCGCTGTCTCAAGCAGTACCTGAGCATGAGCCACGTCGAACAACCCGAGGTGGGCTGTGCGTTACCCGTGCTGGGCGCCGAGATTGCGCGATCGGATGAGCAGGTGAGAGACGTGGCGCAAACGTGGGTTTGTCGCTTGCATGAAAGCTGGGCGCGGGTGTTGGGCAGTGAAGCCCTGGCCTGGGCCATCCTGTCCCAATGCGTGGGGGCGATGGTTGTTGCGCGGATGATGGCCGCACCTGAGGTCCAGCAGGAGGTCCTCGAGTCCAGCCGTGCCGAAATTACTCTTCGGCTGGCCGGGCTCGACTGACGTGCTTACTTGCAGATCACGATCATGCTACGGCTGGTGTAGCCGGCGGGGTTGAGCCCGAAGGGATAGTCACCGGGTTCTTCCACGGCATCACCCGACTTGGCGATGACCTTGTAGCCCTTGGGGGCACAGGAATTGGCAGCACTGGCAGCGCATTGATCCCAGGAAGAGGAAAGGCCGGAGCAATTGATGTGCAGGCCTTTTTTACCGCGCTTGACTTCGGTTTTCGTCGTCGCCGCGCAGCCAGCAACGGCCAATACGGCGATCAGTATCAAAATTCGTTTCATTCCCGTCCTTAACACCGTCGTGGGTCTTATGCCTGCGTACGGTTGCGTTCGCTTGCGCTTGAAGCGTTCATGACGTCCTGTATGAAAAATCCATGTCTGACATTGGGTTACGGACCTAAACATGGCCTAAATGCGCGGCAAATGCCAGACCTTCGTTAAATCCTGCTTCAATCCGCCGCGACGGCTGGCGTTGCCTTGCTGTCCATGGTCAGTGTTGCGCCGACCGACGCCAGAATGATGCAGGCAATGGCGGACCATTGTGCCAAGGACAAGAACTCCTGGAGAAAAATGAAACCGGACATGGCTGCGATCGCGGGTTCAATGCTCATCAGGGTGCCGAAGGTACGGGCCGGCATGCGGGTCATTGCGACCATCTCGAGGGTGTAGGGTAGGGCGGTGGACAGTACGGCCACGCCGATGGCGACAGGGATCAGGCTCGGTGTCAGCAATGCAGCGCCCGCGTGGACGATGCCGATCGGTGCGACGAACAGAGCCGCGATCACCACACCGAGTGCGGCGGTTTGCACGCCATGGTCGGCACCGGCCTTCTGGCCGAACAGAATGTACAGCGCCCAGCAGACGCCCGCGCCCAATGCGTAACCGGCACCAACCAGGTCGATGCCGGCGCTGGAGGCGCCTGTAGGTATCAACAGCAGCAGGCCGATCACTGCCAGGGCAATCCAGAGGAAGTCGATTGCCCGGCGCGACGCGTAGATCGCCACGGCCAGGGGGCCGGTGAACTCCAGCGCCACGGCGATTCCCAGGGGAACCGTACGCACCGACATATAAAACAGAAAATTCATGCCGCCCAGTGCCATCCCGTAGACGATCACCGTGCGCAGGGACTGCACGGTGAGCTTGGCGCGCCAGGGGCGCAGCAATATAAGCATGATGATGCTGGCGAAGATGAGGCGCAGTGTCGTGGTTCCTTGTGCACCCACGATCGGGAACATGCTTTTGGCCAGGGAGGCGCCGGACTGGATGGAGGCCATGGCTACTAATAGAAGGGCAACCGGGAACAAGGTGGTTACCAGGCTGCGAGAAGGGGGAGTCATTACTAACGGTCGTCCAAAGATAAAGGCAGGAAGGCAGATTTGAGCAGTATATTGCGCATTCGAAAGCCTTCCGTCTATATACGGACGTGAATTTAGAAGAACGGCTTGCGTGTTGATAGAAAAGTTAAATTAAGTGTTGACGGCAGATTCCAGACGTCTATAATTCGCCCCACTTCCGGCGCAGTCGAAACGGAAAACTCCTTGGGTTTCAATGAGTTAAACGATTTTAGGCAGTGCAGGGCTTCAGTTCATCGAAGTCCGGAAGCCGTGGATAAGGCGCTGTCGTTTGGCTTTATCAACGGTTCGATCCTCTCGATCGAAAGCGGTGAAAAAGAGGTGTTGACAGCAGCGAACAACGCTGTAGAATTCGCCTCCCGCTAACGAGAGATCGAAAGCGCAAGTGGTTGAAGTTGTTAGTGTTTCCCACGGGAAACTTTGAAAAACTTCTTAAATAACCGCTTGACAGCAACACCAGGCGCTGTAGAATGCGCGCCTCGGTTGAGACGAAAGAATCAACCACCGCTCTTTAACAACTGAATCAAGCAATTCGTGTGGGTGCTTGTGGAGTCAGACTGCTAGTCAACAGATTATCAGCATCACAAGTTACTCCGCGAGAAATCAAAGATGTAACCAACGATTGCTGAGCCAAGTTTAGGGTTTTCTCAAAACCCAAAGATGTTTGAACTGAAGAGTTTGATCATGGCTCAGATTGAACGCTGGCGGCAGGCCTAACACATGCAAGTCGAGCGGTAGAGAGGTGCTTGCACCTCTTGAGAGCGGCGGACGGGTGAGTAATGCCTAGGAATCTGCCTGGTAGTGGGGGATAACGTTCGGAAACGAACGCTAATACCGCATACGTCCTACGGGAGAAAGCAGGGGACCTTCGGGCCTTGCGCTATCAGATGAGCCTAGGTCGGATTAGCTAGTTGGTGAGGTAATGGCTCACCAAGGCGACGATCCGTAACTGGTCTGAGAGGATGATCAGTCACACTGGAACTGAGACACGGTCCAGACTCCTACGGGAGGCAGCAGTGGGGAATATTGGACAATGGGCGAAAGCCTGATCCAGCCATGCCGCGTGTGTGAAGAAGGTCTTCGGATTGTAAAGCACTTTAAGTTGGGAGGAAGGGTTGTAGATTAATACTCTGCAATTTTGACGTTACCGACAGAATAAGCACCGGCTAACTCTGTGCCAGCAGCCGCGGTAATACAGAGGGTGCAAGCGTTAATCGGAATTACTGGGCGTAAAGCGCGCGTAGGTGGTTCGTTAAGTTGGATGTGAAAGCCCCGGGCTCAACCTGGGAACTGCATTCAAAACTGTCGAGCTAGAGTATGGTAGAGGGTGGTGGAATTTCCTGTGTAGCGGTGAAATGCGTAGATATAGGAAGGAACACCAGTGGCGAAGGCGACCACCTGGACTGATACTGACACTGAGGTGCGAAAGCGTGGGGAGCAAACAGGATTAGATACCCTGGTAGTCCACGCCGTAAACGATGTCAACTAGCCGTTGGGAGCCTTGAGCTCTTAGTGGCGCAGCTAACGCATTAAGTTGACCGCCTGGGGAGTACGGCCGCAAGGTTAAAACTCAAATGAATTGACGGGGGCCCGCACAAGCGGTGGAGCATGTGGTTTAATTCGAAGCAACGCGAAGAACCTTACCAGGCCTTGACATCCAATGAACTTTCCAGAGATGGATTGGTGCCTTCGGGAGCATTGAGACAGGTGCTGCATGGCTGTCGTCAGCTCGTGTCGTGAGATGTTGGGTTAAGTCCCGTAACGAGCGCAACCCTTGTCCTTAGTTACCAGCACGTTATGGTGGGCACTCTAAGGAGACTGCCGGTGACAAACCGGAGGAAGGTGGGGATGACGTCAAGTCATCATGGCCCTTACGGCCTGGGCTACACACGTGCTACAATGGTCGGTACAGAGGGTTGCCAAGCCGCGAGGTGGAGCTAATCCCATAAAACCGATCGTAGTCCGGATCGCAGTCTGCAACTCGACTGCGTGAAGTCGGAATCGCTAGTAATCGCGAATCAGAATGTCGCGGTGAATACGTTCCCGGGCCTTGTACACACCGCCCGTCACACCATGGGAGTGGGTTGCACCAGAAGTAGCTAGTCTAACCTTCGGGGGGACGGTTACCACGGTGTGATTCATGACTGGGGTGAAGTCGTAACAAGGTAGCCGTAGGGGAACCTGCGGCTGGATCACCTCCTTAATCGACGACAGCAGCGGCTCCATGAGCTCCCACACGAATTGCTTGATTCATTGAAGAAGACGATTAGAAGCAGCCCGAAATTGGGTCTGTAGCTCAGTTGGTTAGAGCGCACCCCTGATAAGGGTGAGGTCGGCAGTTCGAATCTGCCCAGACCCACCAATTTTGTGTGGGAAACGCCTGTAGAAATACGGGGCCATAGCTCAGCTGGGAGAGCGCCTGCCTTGCACGCAGGAGGTCAGCGGTTCGATCCCGCTTGGCTCCACCACTACTGCTTCTGAGACTGAAAGCTTAGAAATGAGCATTCCATCGACGTGATGGTGAATGTTGATTTCTGGTCTTTTGACTGGATCGTTCTTTAAAAATTTGGGTATGTGATAGAAAGATAGACTGAACGTTACTTTCACTGGTAACGGATCAGGCTAAGGTAAAATTTGTGAGCGTTCTTAATTGAGCATGCAAATTTTCGGCGAATGTCGTCTTCACAGTATAACCAGATTGCTTGGGGTTATATGGTCAAGTGAAGAAGCGCATACGGTGGATGCCTTGGCAGTCAGAGGCGATGAAAGACGTGGTAGCCTGCGAAAAGCTTCGGGGAGTCGGCAAACAGACTGTGATCCGGAGATGTCTGAATGGGGGAACCCAGCCATCATAAGATGGTTATCTTGCACTGAATACATAGGTGCAAGAGGCGAACCAGGGGAACTGAAACATCTAAGTACCCTGAGGAAAAGAAATCAACCGAGATTCCCTTAGTAGTGGCGAGCGAACGGGGACTAGCCCTTAAGCTTCTTTGATTTTAGCGGAACGCTCTGGAAAGTGCGGCCATAGTGGGTGATAGCCCTGTACGCGAAAGGATCTTAGAAGTGAAATCGAGTAGGACGGAGCACGAGAAACTTTGTCTGAATATGGGGGGACCATCCTCCAAGGCTAAATACTACTGACTGACCGATAGTGAACTAGTACCGTGAGGGAAAGGCGAAAAGAACCCCGGAGAGGGGAGTGAAATAGATCCTGAAACCGTATGCGTACAAGCAGTGGGAGCAGACTTTGTTCTGTGACTGCGTACCTTTTGTATAATGGGTCAGCGACTTATTTTCAGTGGCGAGCTTAACCGAATAGGGGAGGCGTAGCGAAAGCGAGTCTTAATAGGGCGTCTAGTCGCTGGGAATAGACCCGAAACCGGGCGATCTATCCATGGGCAGGTTGAAGGTTAGGTAACACTGACTGGAGGACCGAACCGACTACCGTTGAAAAGTTAGCGGATGACCTGTGGATCGGAGTGAAAGGCTAATCAAGCTCGGAGATAGCTGGTTCTCCTCGAAAGCTATTTAGGTAGCGCCTCATGTATCACTGTAGGGGGTAGAGCACTGTTTCGGCTAGGGGGTCATCCCGACTTACCAAACCGATGCAAACTCCGAATACCTACAAGTGCCGAGCATGGGAGACACACGGCGGGTGCTAACGTCCGTCGTGAAAAGGGAAACAACCCAGACCGTCAGCTAAGGTCCCAAAGTTATGGTTAAGTGGGAAACGATGTGGGAAGGCTTAGACAGCTAGGAGGTTGGCTTAGAAGCAGCCACCCTTTAAAGAAAGCGTAATAGCTCACTAGTCGAGTCGGCCTGCGCGGAAGATGTAACGGGGCTCAAACCATACACCGAAGCTACGGGTATCACGTAAGTGATGCGGTAGAGGAGCGTTCTGTAAGCCTGTGAAGGTGAGTTGAGAAGCTTGCTGGAGGTATCAGAAGTGCGAATGCTGACATGAGTAACGACAATGGGTGTGAAAAACACCCACGCCGAAAGACCAAGGTTTCCTGCGCAACGTTAATCGACGCAGGGTTAGTCGGTCCCTAAGGCGAGGCTGAAAAGCGTAGTCGATGGAAAACAGGTTAATATTCCTGTACTTCTGGTTATTGCGATGGAGGGACGGAGAAGGCTAGGCCAGCTTGGCGTTGGTTGTCCAAGTTTAAGGTGGTAGGCTGAAATCTTAGGTAAATCCGGGGTTTCAAGGCCGAGAGCTGATGACGAGTTACCCTTTGGGTGACGAAGTGGTTGATGCCATGCTTCCAAGAAAAGCTTCTAAGCTTCAGGTAACCAGGAACCGTACCCCAAACCGACACAGGTGGTTGGGTAGAGAATACCAAGGCGCTTGAGAGAACTCGGGTGAAGGAACTAGGCAAAATGGCACCGTAACTTCGGGAGAAGGTGCGCCGGTGAGGGTGAAGCACTTGCTGCGTAAGCCCACGCCGGTCGAAGATACCAGGCCGCTGCGACTGTTTATTAAAAACACAGCACTCTGCAAACACGAAAGTGGACGTATAGGGTGTGACGCCTGCCCGGTGCCGGAAGGTTAATTGATGGGGTTAGCTAACGCGAAGCTCTTGATCGAAGCCCCGGTAAACGGCGGCCGTAACTATAACGGTCCTAAGGTAGCGAAATTCCTTGTCGGGTAAGTTCCGACCTGCACGAATGGCGTAACGATGGCGGCGCTGTCTCCACCCGAGACTCAGTGAAATTGAAATCGCTGTGAAGATGCAGTGTATCCGCGGCTAGACGGAAAGACCCCGTGAACCTTTACTATAGCTTTGCACTGGACTTTGAATTTGCTTGTGTAGGATAGGTGGGAGGCTTTGAAGCGTGGACGCCAGTCTGCGTGGAGCCATCCTTGAAATACCACCCTGGCAACTTTGAGGTTCTAACTCAGGTCCGTTATCCGGATCGAGGACAGTGTATGGTGGGTAGTTTGACTGGGGCGGTCTCCTCCTAAAGAGTAACGGAGGAGTACGAAGGTGCGCTCAGACCGGTCGGAAATCGGTCGTAGAGTATAAAGGCAAAAGCGCGCTTGACTGCGAGACAGACACGTCGAGCAGGTACGAAAGTAGGTCTTAGTGATCCGGTGGTTCTGTATGGAAGGGCCATCGCTCAACGGATAAAAGGTACTCCGGGGATAACAGGCTGATACCGCCCAAGAGTTCATATCGACGGCGGTGTTTGGCACCTCGATGTCGGCTCATCACATCCTGGGGCTGAAGCCGGTCCCAAGGGTATGGCTGTTCGCCATTTAAAGTGGTACGCGAGCTGGGTTTAGAACGTCGTGAGACAGTTCGGTCCCTATCTGCCGTGGACGTTTGAGATTTGAGAGGGGCTGCTCCTAGTACGAGAGGACCGGAGTGGACGAACCTCTGGTGTTCCGGTTGTCACGCCAGTGGCATTGCCGGGTAGCTATGTTCGGAAAAGATAACCGCTGAAAGCATCTAAGCGGGAAACTTGCCTCAAGATGAGATCTCACTGGAGCCTTGAGCTCCCTGAAGGGCCGTCGAAGACTACGACGTTGATAGGCAGGGTGTGTAAGCGCTGTGAGGCGTTGAGCTAACCTGTACTAATTGCCCGTGAGGCTTGACCATATAACACCCAAGCAATTTGCGCTTAGAAAGCCAGATTGCGGTGTGGTGAAGACGAAACGAACCGAAAGTTTGCGGCTCACACCTGATCACATACCCGATTTGCTGGAACGCTGAAAAGCGCGCTGGCTCAAGAATTTCTTGACGACCATAGAGCATTGGAACCACCTGATCCCATCCCGAACTCAGAAGTGAAACGATGCATCGCCGATGGTAGTGTGGGGTTTCCCCATGTGAGAGTAGGTCATCGTCAAGATTAAATTCCGAAACCCCAATTGCGAAAGCAGTTGGGGTTTTGTTTTTGCGCTGAAAAAAGTCAGCCCCAAAAAAGGATGACCTAGAAGAGGCCATCCTTGTTGTTGGCAGGGCGCTTAAGCCTCGGGCACTGGACAGCTCAAGTCGCCTTCCTTGCAGTTGAGGTAGGCCTTGAATGCTTCAACCCGTGTCTTGGTCTGCGTGGTCATGCAGGTACTGTAGATCAGTGGATAAACGCTGCCGCCTTCGACCCCGGAGGCGGAGAAGTCGCATTCGGCGTCACGGAAAGCGATCCAGGCGCGCTGTGCCTTGACCAGCATCTGCTTGGCCTCGGGATTGTCCTTCAGGCGTCCCGTGATCTGCTTGTAAAGGTCATTCAGCTCTTTGTCGGCCGCCTTGTACTCTTGGGCCGAGCATTGGTTCATATCGCCTTGAGTCATGGCATTGGCGCAGTCGTCGGCTTGGGCAGGGCTGATGAATAGCAGAGGTGTCAGGGCCAGAAGCAGGCGTGGGGACATACCGGGTCTCTCCTTGAGGGATGAAAAATGGCTGGGGAAGTTTACATCGGTCAGGGGCACCGGGCTGGAAACAACGACCTGATACAACTTTCCGGTTGGCCTTGTGGTCTTACAAGCCTACTGTTGCACACAGGAGGTGACCCATGCATTCATCCGATCGCATTGAAAGAAAGATCCTGCTCAAGGTCCCGCGGGCTCAAGTCTGGCGAGCCTTGGCCAATGCCGAAGCTTTTGGGCAGTGGTTCGGTGTCGCGCTTGAGGGGAAGCGGTTCGTGGCGGGTGAGCGTACCCAGGGGCAAATCACTTATCCAGGTTACCAACACCTCATCTGGGACGTGGCGGTGGAGCGGGTGGAGCCCGAGCGGGTGTTCTCGTTTCGTTGGCATCCCTACGCTATCGAGCCCGACGTGGATTACTCCCAGGAGCCCGAGACACGGGTGCAATTCGAACTCGAAGACATGAACGGCGGCACCTTGCTGAAGGTGGTGGAGTCCGGCTTCAACGCCATTCCCGAGGCGCGTCGGCTCAAGGCTTTTCGTATGGACAGCCGTGGCTGGGACGAGCAAATGGCCAATATCGAGGCGTTCCTGAGCAAGTCCTGAGCTGGCTTGGCTGTCATACCTGAGCATATGCAAGGTTTTGGAGGGTACCGGTATAGCGAATGTCTTACACGCAATAGTAGCTATGTCGTCTATTGCACTTTGGATCCGAAGCGTAATCTGGCCCCATCCACTGATGCACAGGATGTGCTCAGGATCAGGGACGATCGACCTTGCAAGGATAGCTATCGACAGGGAGTCGTAATGGTCTTGGAAAAACCCGCTTCGGCGGGTTTTTTTTCGTCCATCAAAAAGTCAGAAAGAGCGGTATAGCGAATTGCTTACACGCCGCTGCTGCTTTCTCGTCTTTTTTCGAATCACCGGTGGGCCTAATCTGTGTCCATCCACTGAGTACAGGGAGTGCTTGGGGTCATGGATGATGGGACCAGGCAAGGAATGCCAGACAGGAAGTCAAATTGGTCCTCAAAAAACCCGCTTCGGCGGGTTTTTTTTCGCCTGTGGAAAAATGCCGATCCGTCGGCCTGGCTTCAAGCGCTGTCGACCTGCAACGCCTGGGCCCGCAGCCGGGCAATGTCCTTGCTCGGAGAAGCACCGAACAGGCGGCTGTACTCCCGGCTGAACTGCGACGGGCTCTCATACCCCATCTTGTAGCCAATTGACGAGACGTCGCTGTTATCTGCCAGCAGCAATCGCCGGGCCTCCTGCAAGCGCAGCTGCTTCTGGTATTGCAGCGGGCTCATGGCTGTTACGGCTTTGAAGCGGTGATGCAATGCCGAAGGGCTGAGGTTGATCATTTGCGCGAGGCTGTCGATGCTCAACGGTTCGGCGTAATGGGTGTTGAGCCATTCGATGGCACGGCTGATGCGGTGAGTCTGGGTATCGGGGATGGCAATTTCTTGTAGGCGCTGGCCTTGGGTGCCACGCAGCAGCCGGTAGAAAATCTCCTGCTGGGCCAGGGGCGCCAGAGTGGCGATATCGTCCGGGCTGTCCAGCAGCCGCAACAGACGCAATACGGCGTCGAGCAAGGGCGAGTCGATGCGGTCGAGGAACAGGCCGCGCCCGGTTTTCGGAGGCGGTACGCCGATAGCACTGGCGTCGGCAATCAGGCGACAGATCTGCGCCGGGTCGATGTCGAGGCGAACGCACAAGTAAGGGCGCTCAGGAGAGGCTTCGACCACCTGGCCGGCCAGCGGTAGGGTGACGGAGACCACTAGGTAATTGAGCGGGTCATACACGTAGCGTTCGTCCGCCAGGCGCACTTCCTTGCGGCCCTCGACGATCACGCACAAGCCCGGCTTGTGCACCACGTGCAAGGCATCGGTGGGCTGGTCGCAGCGAACAATGTTCAAGGTGTCGATGGCGGTGGCGTAGACACCGTCTTGAGGAGCGAAGCGCTTCATCAACTCCGCCAGTTCAGCGCGGCGCTGGTTGACGCCATCGTCTGGCGCACTGTGCATGGGCGATACCGACATGCTGATCAATCTCCCTGACCCAATGAGTGAACTGCGCTAGTAAAACCGATTGCGCGGCGGGCGGCCAGGGGTGGTGTGATCGCTACAGGATCGTGCAAGTGCACAGGAGGATTCGGCTAACCCCAACCCTTGTCGTTTCCCTAATCTGGATTTGTCAGAGCGCTCCTACCGGGAGCCAACACACCCAGACGAGGAAACCATCATGTCCGATATTCAAAACAAAGTAGTGGTGATCACCGGTGCCAGCAGCGGGATTGGTGAAGCCGCCGCACGACTGTTGGCCGCCCGTGGCGCCCGTGTGGTGCTTGGCGCCCGGCGTATCGACCGCTTGCAGGCGTTGGTGCAGGAACTCGAAGCCGCCGACCAGCAAGCCGCTTGCAAGACCGTGGACGTGACCCGCCGTGAAGAGGTCCAGGACCTGATCGATTTCGCCGTCGAACGTTTCGGCACGGTTGACGTGATCATCAACAACGCTGGCGTCATGCCGCTCTCCAAGCTCGAAGCACTGAAAGTCGAGGAGTGGGATCGCATGATCGACGTCAACATTCGCGGCGTACTCCACGGCATCGCTGCCGGCTTGCCGCTGATGCAGCGTCAGCGCAGTGGCCAGTTCATCAACATCGCTTCGATTGGTGCCTACGCGGTCAGCCCGACCGCCGCTGTTTACTGCGCCACCAAGTACGCGGTGCGGGCGATTTCCGAAGGCTTGCGCCAGGAAGTGGGCGGCGATGTGCGGGTGACGGTGATTTCTCCCGGCGTAACGGAGTCGGAACTGGCCGAGAGCATTTCCGATGAAGGGGGACGCGCCGAAATGCGCGAATTCCGGCGGATTGCCATCCCCGCCGAAGCCATCGCGCGGGCGATTGCCTATGCTATCGAGCAACCGGCGGATGTGGACGTCAGCGAGTTGATCGTGCGGCCTACCGCCAGCCCTTACTGAGCGTGGCCTTCGGTGGCGAGCGGACTGCTCCGCTCGCCACGGGTCACTAGGCGGTGATGGACAATCGTGCGGCGGCGCGTTGGGTAATCTGCGAGCGTACCCGGAACGATTCCGCCGTACGCCGGTGCGCTTCCTCCAGGATTGACACCGGTGCGGTCTCGGGGCTGCCGGCATCGAACGGCGGCGCCGGAGCGTATTCCAATTGCAACTGGACCAACTCGGCCGTGGGCTGGTCGAACAGCTCGGCTGCCAGGGTCAACGCGAAGTCGATGCCCGCCGTGATGCCACCGCCGGTGATCAGGTTGCCGTCACGCACCACGCGCTCCTTGACCGGGGTCGCACCCAGGGTTTGCAGCAAGCTGTGATAGGCCCAGTGGGTGGTGGCTCGTTTCCCTTGCAGCAAGCCAGCGGCACCGAGCACCAGCGAACCGGTGCACACCGAGGTGATGTACCGCGCATGGCTAGCCTGTTGCCTGATGAAGTCCAGGACCTGCTCATCCTCCATTAATGCCCCGACACCGGTGCCACCCGGGACGCAGATCGCGTCGAGCCTCGGGCAGTCTTGGAATGTGGTCGTTGGCAGCAGCACCAGGCCGGTGCTGGAGGTGACTGGCGCCAAGTCTTTCCAGATCAGGTGCACTTTCACGTCCGGCAGCGAGGCCAGCACGTCATACGGTCCGGTCAGGTCCAACTGCTGGACTTGGGGAAACAGCAGTAAACCGATGTGCAGCGTCATGATGCTTTTCTCCTTGAGTAATGCCCGGGGGCTGGACGATTTCACTTTAGGCCCTTAGGCTCTGGCGAATACGCCAATAACCCCACGAATCACGCCAATATGCCCAACACCCCTAAATCCGTTCATGTCCTGGCCTTCGCCAACGTGCAAGTGCTCGATGTCACCGGGCCGTTGCAGGTGTTCGCATCGGCCAATGACCTGGCTCGCCAGCAAGGCCTGCCGTTGCCTTATGCGCCGACGGTGGTCGCCGCAGGCGGCGGAGCGGTGATGTCTTCTGCCGGGTTGGCGCTGATGGCCGAACCGCTGCCGACCGAGCGCAGCGACACGCTGCTGATTGCCGGTGGCTGGGGCGTGTACGAGGCGGCGAAGGATCCGGCGCTGGTGGCTTGGGTCAAGGATCACGGCACGCGTTCGCGGCGGGTGGCGTCCGTGTGCACAGGCGCGTTCCTGCTGGCCGCCAGCGGATGGCTGGACGGGCGGCGCGTGGTCACCCACTGGACCCGCTGCGAACAGTTGGCCGAACAGCACCCGCAACTCAAAGTCGAACCCAACCCGATCTTCATCAACGATGGCCCGGTCTGGACCTCGGCGGGTGTCACGGCCGGTATCGACCTGGCCCTGGCCCTGGTTGAGGATGACCTGGGACGCGCCGTGGCCCTGGAAGTCGCCCGGCACCTGGTGGTGTTCCTCAAGCGGCCGGGCGGGCAGTCGCAGTTCAGCGTGACCCTGTCACTGCAGAAAAACGGCGGCCGGTTTGATGAACTGCATGCCTGGATCGCCGAGCATCTGACCTGTGACCTGGGTTTGCCGAGCCTGGCCGCCGAGGTGGGCATGAGCGAGCGCAGTTTCGTGCGTCACTACCGCGCCGACACCGGCCAGACCCCGGCGCGGGCCGTCGAATTGATTCGTGTGGAAACCGCGCGCCGCCTGCTCGCCGATACCGTGGTGCCGATCAAGCGGGTGGCGATGCAGTGCGGCTTTGGCAGCGAAGAAACCCTGCGCCGCAGCTTCCTGCGGGCCATGGGGGTGACGCCCCAGGCGTATCGCGAGCGGTTTTCGGTCAGCCTTCAAGCAGATCCAGCAATGCCTTGAGCGTGGCTTCGGGCGCTTCCTGGGGAATGTTGTGGCCTACGCCGGCCAGCACCCGCCGTTCATAAGCACCGCTGAAATGTGCCGCGTCCTCATCTTGTTCAGGGGCGGGGCCCACGCCGTCGTCGGCGCCGCAGAGGGAAATGCTCGGCACGCTGATTAACGGTTGTGCCGCGAGCCGTTCCTCCATCCATTCCAGGGTCGGGTCCCCCGGCGCATACATGAAGCGATGGCGGTAGGAATGAATCACCACCTCGACGAAGTCCGGGTTGTCGAACGACGGGGCGCTGAGGGGATAGCATTGCGCGCCTCGGGCCCAGGTGGGTGACCACAGGCGCCAGAGCAATTCGCACAACTCACGGCGATTTTTCGTCAGCCCTTCGACGCCCCGTACGGTGTGGAAATAATACTGGTACCACAGGCGATACTCGGTTTCCGGGGCCAGCGGTTGCGTCGAGTGGGGGATGTCCTGCAGGTTGTAGCCATCGCCGGTCACCAGGCCGCGCACGCGCTCCGGCCACAACGCGGCAACGATGCACGCCGCCCGGCCGCCCCAGTCATAACCGCACAACGTCGCCTGGCCGATGCCCAGCACGTCCATCAGGTCCAGCAGGTCCTGGGCCAGCGCCGCCTGTTGGCCGGAACGCATGATCGCCGGGTTGTTGAACCGGGTCGGGCCATAGCCGCGCAGGTAGGGCACGAGGACTCGATAGCCGCGCTGGGCCAACGCCGGGGCGACGTCATCGAAGGCCCTGGGGTCGTAGGGGAAGCCGTGCAGCAGGATCACCGGCTCGCCGCTGGCCGGCCCGTGTTCCTCGTAGGCGATGCGCAGCAGCGGTGTCACCGCGTAGCTGACGGTTGGCGCTAGGTTCATATCGGTCTCCGGCGGCGCCTGGCGGTGCTCAGGCGGGTTCCTGGTTCACGTATTTGGTCCGATCCGGCGTGAATGTCACGATCATGTTCGTGCTGGAGCACGTCAGCGTGCGCTCTTGGGACAAGTCGATGTCCAGGTCTTCGCCCCGCAGGCCTTGCCATTGGGCGAGGTACTTGAGGCAGCCGAATTTTTCGTTCTTCTTCAGGCTGCGGCTCACGCCGCCTTTCCAACCCAGCACCGGCAACTCGCCGGCCAGGCAGCGTTGGGCCAGCTCGGGAAACCGCGTCGCGCGCTCGCGACCGATTTCCCAGCATTTGATCAGCCCCCGGTCCTGGCCTTCCCAGAGGTCTTCGCGGGTCAGGCCTGTTCGGGGCGCAGTGGTGATGGGGCGTTGTATACGGGACATGTCGGATCCTTGAGTCGGGTTGTCGGGCAGCTCCGCTGCACCCATGGGTGCATCGATCTTAGGAGGGGTTTGGGGGGCTCGCAACCCAGTCGCGGATAAAGGGACCCGCACAACCGAGGTACTGCACCTGTGGCGAGGGCGCTTATTCCCGCTCAGGTTGCGCAGCGGCCCCAGGCATCTTGCGCCTGCTGCGCAGTCGAGCGGGAGCAAGCTCCCTCGCCACGGGTGGGTGTCCTACAAAAAATTGGGTGGAAAGGAATTTTCTGACGAGTCGTGGCGGTTGTCGGTTAGGAAACACCGGGGATAGGCTTTGATGGTCGCTGCAAAATCAGCGACCGGGTTTGGTCGCCCGGGTTTAGAATGGCGCACGATGCCGCGTGAGTGGTTGTCTGCTTTATGGCTGACTGTGCGTGGGAGGGCTTTGGGCCCTGCCGGGTTTCCATTCCCTGGTCGACCAACCTGCGTACAGTTCGCCACCCTCTGCTTGGTCGCGGAATGGCGAACTCCACCGTTGAATGGAGATTCATGTCACGGTCAAGATCACCCCCAACCCTCCAAAAGCCGAAAACCTTTCCGCCTACACCACCTTCAATACCCAAAAACTCCGCGAAGCCGCCGACCGGGCGTTGGACGCGCATTTGTCTGCCGCGACCCCGGCCAAGCCCGACACCCAGGATGGGCAGATATTTTCAGTGGTCCCGGGCCTCAATACCGAATCGGTGCTGACCAGCCTCAGCGAAACCTTGGCCTCGGCCAACGCCATGGTCAGTGACCTGGCATTCGAACTGGAGGGCTCGCGACGGCATGTGGCACTGGGGATTTTGCAGTTGATCGAGTTGGGTGCGTTGCTGGCTGACCGGGCGCTGGATGATGTGGAGCTGCCCCGTTAACTGACCCGCCGTCCCGTGGCGAGGTAGCTTGCTCCCGTTGGGCTGCGCAGCGCCCCCAGGCATCTTGCGCCTGCTGCGCAGTCGAGCGGGAGCAAGCTCCCTCGCCACAAGGTATCTATTTGGGCGCGTGGTTATGCAGCTCACGGCTGCCAATGATTTTTCTCCCCACTCAACTTGCGATCCAGGAAACTTGCCGCGCTGATCAGTGCCAGGTGAGTCAGGGCCTGGGGGGTGTTGCCCAGGTGGTAGCCGTGGCTGTCGAATTCTTCGGCGTACAGCCCCAGGGGGTTGGCGTAGCGCAGCAGTTGTTCGAACTCCAGTTGGGCTTTTTCCACGCGGCCGGCGCGGGCGAGGCATTCGACGTACCAGAACGAGCAGGCGGCGAAGGAGCCTTCGGTGCCGCTGAGGCCGTCGATGGGGCTGTCGTCGTTGCGGTAGCGGTAGACCATGCCGTCGCGCACCAGGCTCTTTTCAATGGCGTCCAGGGTGGAGAGCCAGCGCGGGTCGCGGGCGCTGACGAAGCGGACCAAAGGCATCAGCAACATCGAGCCGTCGAGGGCGGTGCTGCCCAGGCGCTGGACGAAATGCTGGTGTTCGTCGTTCCAGAAGTTTGTCCAGATGTCTTCGTAGATCGCCTGGCGGGTCTCATCCCAGCGGGCGAACGGGGCGGGCAGGGAGCGTTTTTCGGCGAGGCGGATGGCGCGGTCGACGGCGACCCAGCACATCAGTCGCGAATGCAGGAAATGCTGTTTCTCGCCGCGCATTTCCCAGATGCCGACGTCGGCGTCCTGCCAGACCTCGCAGACCTGGTCGATCACCTCGACCGTGTGTTTCCAGCCTTGGTGCGAAATGGCCTCGCCGTACTTGTTGACCAGGTAAACCGCGTCCATCAGTTCGCCGAAGATATCCAACTGGATCTGCTGGTAGGCCAGGTTGCCGATGCGCACCGGCTGCGCATTGCCGAAACCGCTCAGGTGCGGCAATTCGCTCTCGGGCAGCTCCAGCCGGCCGTCCAGGCCATACAGGATGTTGAGTTTGGTCGGCTGTTCGCAACAGTCGCTAACCCGGCCCCGTAACCAGCGCATGTAGGCGTTGGCTTCTTCGACGAAGCCCAGGCGCATGAACGCATAGACGGTAAAGGACGCGTCGCGGATCCAGGTGTAGCGGTAATCCCAGTTGCGTTCGCCGCCGCGGGTTTCCGGCAGGCCGAAGGTGGCGGCGGCGAGGATGGCGCCGTGTTTGCGCGAGGTCAGCAGCTTCAAGGCCAGGGCGGAGCGGTTGACCATTTCCCGCCAGCGCCCGCGATAGTTGGACTGGCCGATCCAGCCACGCCAGAACGCCAGGGTCCGTTCCAGGCAGATGCCGCTGACGTCGTCCTGAAGCCGCGGGTCGTCGATGCCGCCCAAGAGGAACTCGGCGCTCTGGCCTTGTTCGAGGGTAAATTCGGCCACTGCCGCATCGCCGTCCAGGGTCATGGCCTGATCGGAACACAAGCGCAGGCTCGGTTGCCCCGGCGCCTCGAAGCAGACATGGGCCTGGTCTTGGCGCGCTTGGGTGGCGGCGCGGGCATAGTCGTGGCGCACCGCGCAGCGCATGCGAAAGGTCGCGCTGCCCACGGTCATGTGCACCTTGCGCATCAGTACGGGCAGGTCATCCTCGGTGTCGCCGATGGGCAGCAGGTCGGTGATTTCCACCACGGCGCCGTCACTCAGCCAACGGGTTTGCAGCACGTTGGTGTCGGGCAGGTAGATCTGCTGGCGACGCGCATCCGGCAGGTCTGGCGCGAGTTGGAAAATACCCGCCGCCGGAGTGTCCAGCAGCGAACAGAAGATCGACGGACTGTCGAATTCCGGCCAGCAGAAAAAATCGACACTGCCGCGGTCGTTGACCAGGGCGGCGGTGCGCATGTCGCCGATGATGCCGTGGTTCTCGATGGGGCTTTGCGGTTCGTCATGATCAGCCATTGCCGCGAAACCCCGGATAAAGGCTCATCCCGCCGTCGATGAACAAGGTGGTGCCCACCACATAGTCGGACAGATCCGACGCCAGCCACACCACTGCGTTGGCAACGTCCTCCACATCCCCGACGCGGCCGTAGGGGATCAGGTCCAACAGCTTCTGCCGCTGTTCACCTTCGACGACGTCGCGGTTGATGGCCGTGCTGATGGCGCCGGGGGCGATGCTGTTGATGCGGATGCGCTGGTGGCTGGTTTCCTGGGCCAGGCTCTGCATCAGCAGGTCGACACCGCCCTTGGAGGCCGCGTAGTTGACGTGGCCGGCCCAGGGAATGCGCTGGTGCACCGAGCTCATGTGGATAATTTTGCCCGCTGCCCGGGACACGCCCTGGCGAATGCCCTGGCGAGTGAAGATGCGCAGGGCGGCGCGGGCGCAGAGGAACTGGCCGGTGAGGTTGGTGCCGATCACGGTGTTCCAGTCTTGCAGGCTCATGTCGACGGCGGCCGCATCTTTTTGCAGGCCGGAGTTGGCCACCAGGATATCCAGCGTGCCAAAGGCCTCCAGGGTCTTGGCGAACAGCCGTTCGACATCCTCTTCCCGGGAGACATCGGCCCCCACGGCCAGGGCGCGCCCGCCGTTGTCATTGATCTCGCGAGCCAGGTCTTCGGCCGGGCCGGCGCTGGAATGGTAGTTGAGCACCACGGCGGCACCGGCTTGCGCCAACGCCCTGGCGGCACCGGCGCCAATGCCGGAACTGGCGCCGGTGACGAGGGCGACTTGTTGGGCGAGGGAAATCTGCATGAATGGGCACCTTCACTGGACGGCTTTATAGGCTGACTGGCGTGAGGCCTGGAGAGTTCACTCGTGCCAGACAGTCTTCACATTCTCACCACATTTGGGCGCTTCCCCCGTGGTCGTCCTTTGTGGCAAGTTGCAGGCCCCCTGTTAAGGCCCGTAGCCCATGGCAAACCCCTATCGCGAACTGTTCAACGCCCCCGGCAGCCTGGGGTTCGTGCTGGCCGGCATGGTGGCGCGCATGCCGATTTCCATGACAGGCATCGGCCTGATCACCATGCTCTCGCAATTGCAGGGCGGCTATGGCCTGGCCGGTGCAGTGGCGGCGACGTTTGCCTTGGCGACCGCGTTCTGTGCACCGCAGGTGTCGCGCCTGGTCGACCGTTTCGGCCAAGGACGTGTCTTGCCGATCGCCGCGCTACTCGGTGGCGGGGCGCTGGCGCTGCTGTTGCTGTGCACGCACTTGCAGGCGCCTCAATGGACGCTGTTCGTGTTCGCCGCCCTGGCCGGTTGCATGCCGAGCATGTCGGCCATGGTGCGGGCGCGCTGGACCGAGTTGTACCGTGGCCAGCCGCAACTGCGCACCGCCTATGCGCTGGAGTCGGTGCTCGATGAAGTGTGTTTCATCGTCGGGCCGCCGCTGTCGGTGGGTCTGTGCGTGGTGGCGTTTCCGGAGGCGGGGCCGCTGGCGTCGGTGCTGGCGCTGGCGCTTGGGGTGACGGCGTTTGTCTTGCAGCGCGGCACCGAGCCACCGGTGCACCCGCATCAGGCCCAGCACCAAGGTTCGATCATCGCTTCGGGTGACGTGCTGTTGTTGCTGCTGTTGATGATAGCCATGGGCATCATCGTCGGCGTGGTGGATGTGGTCAGCGTGGCGTTCGCCCAGCAACAGGGGCAACCGGCGGCGGCGAGTATCGTACTGTCGGTGTATGCCTTCGGTTCGTGCCTGGCGGGATTGGCCTTCGGTGCGCTTCGTTCAAAGCTGCCCTTGCCGCTGCTGTTTTTGTACGGTGGGGCAGGTACGGGGTTGACGACGCTGCCGTTGTTGCTGGCGTCCAATATCACCGGGTTGTCGGCGGCGATGTTCGTCGCTGGGCTGTCCTTTGCGCCGACGCTGATCGTCGCCATGGCCCTGGTGGAGCGCCTCGTGCCGCCGGCCAGGCTGACCGAAGGCCTGACCTGGCTGGTGACCGGCCTGAGCATTGGCGTGGCAATCGGTGCGGCCGGCTCCGGCTGGCTGGTGGACACCTTTGGCGCGCGCAGTGGGTTCTGGCTGGCGATAGTGGCCGGCGCGGTGGTGTTGGGCGCGGCGGTGCAGAGTTATCGGCGGTTGAAAGAGTGATCAGCCACAAGAGCATTGTGCCAAGGTATCTGCCGCTACCAACCCCGCCCCGAATTCACCCAGAAATTCACCGACAACGAAGTCGACACCGACGCTACCTGGTGGAACCAGCCTTCAGGCAGGAACAGCAAGTCCCCGGCCTCCAGTGTCACCCGCATGAATGTGACGTCCCGGGCGTGGGGGAAGCGCTGGTAGTCCGGCGCGTCGGGGTTGAAGTCGCAACCGTCGAGCCCGCCCTGGGGCGCGGTGGACCAGGTGCCGAGGGCTTCGCGGTGATGGGGCGCGGCGAGGGTGAAGGTTTTCTGGCCCCAGACCTGGGCGAACAGGTTGTCGGTGTCGTCGCGGTGCAGCGGTGTCAGCGTGCCCTTGGGGCCGATCCAGATGCGCGGCGGGATGAACAGCGCCGGGTCGAAGTAGGGCGGGTACTTGATCTGCTCCAGCAATTGCGCGGGCAGGATGTTGTTGCCCATGTACGCCGGTGGCTCACCGTTGGCGCTCTTGGCCGCGGGGCTGTCGAGGGAGGCGATGAAGTCGGCCATGGAGGTGGAGCGGAAATCCCGTTCGGTGGAGAAGGTTTTCTTCACGTAGTCGCCATGGCGGGTGATGCCTTGCAGTTGCGCAAAGTGCACCAGGGACTCCTCGCGGCTGAGCTTGAACAACGGCCAGTCCTGCAGCGCATCGCTGATGACCACCGGGATGCCGTGGGGCAGATAGCGAGCGCGAAACTCCTGCACCGACAAACCGCTGCGCGGTCGACGCTCCACGCTGCGCTGGACCGGCAGGCTGGCGGTGAGTTTTTCGCTGAAGCGCGACGGGGTCGGGTAGCGCTTGTTCATGTCGACTTTTTCTACCACGCCACCCCCATGCCGGGCATGGTCGATGATCTGCGGCAGCAACGTCGCCAGGCCCATGTTGCCGCCGATCTTCAGGCGCCCGCTGGCGAACAATTCTTCGACGTTGGCCATGCCGCCCATGATTGCGAGAAAGTCCTTCTCTGCCACGTCGATGGTCACGTCGGGGCTGGTGTGCCGACCGGCCTGGGTGCGGCTGCCGGCCTTGACCTCGGACCAGTACGCCTGGTGCGGGCCGAACACAAATTGGAAGACGCCCTCGATACCGACGGCGCCGGCATTGGCGAACAGTTTGCCCAGGATGGTTTGCAGGTCCACGGCGCTCACTCTTGTGGGTTTGGGTCCTAGCAGAGGACGAGCGCCTGGTTCAGGAATTTAGTCCCGCGCCGGCCTTTGCTTCAACGCGTCGCCACCATGAACACGCGGGGGAACGGCAGCAGCACCGAGCCATCGTCCAGGGTCGGGTAAGCCTGTTCGACGGCTTTGAGGTACTGGGCCAGGTACTGCTCGCGCTGCGGCTCATCCAGAGGGGCGAGAAACGGCCGCAGGCCGCTGCCCTTGAACCACTCCACCACGCCCGCCGCGCCGTCGGCCAGCGGGTGATGGTAGACCGTGCGCCAGACGTCGACGCGGGCGCAGTGGGGCTTGAGGATCGAATAATAGGTGCTGGGGTCTTCGACCTCGGTGCGGCTCTGCGCGGCCTGCGCCAGTTGGCTGGCCCAGGGACCGTTCGCCGCGATATCGCGCATCAGGCGATGGGAGGGCTGGTGCAGGGTGTCGGGCATCTGGATCGCCAGGCTGCCGCCGGGGGCGAGTTTGTTCACCAGGGCGGGCAGCAGCGTGGCATGGTCGGGCAGCCATTGCAGCGCGGCGTTGGCGAAGATCACGTCGAACGGTCCGGGCTCATGCCATTGGCCGATGTCGGCGATATCAAAGGTCACGGCGGGCAAGCGGCGGCGAGCGGCCTCGATCATGTCACCGGAGCTGTCCAGGCCGCGCACCGTTGCGCCGGGGAAGTGTTCCGCCAGCAGTTCGGTGGAGTTGCCGGGGCCGCAGCCTAGGTCGATCACCGAGCGTGCCTCGCGGGTCGCAATGGCGGCCAGCAGGTCCCGGGCGGGGCGGGTGCGTTCCTGTTCAAACGTGACGTACTGTCTGGCGGACCAGCTCATGGCGTTCTCCTTCAAGGTCGGCGTGAGTCCAGGGTCGTCAGTATAAGGGGGTGCGAAGGCGATAGCGCGAGCGCTTGGCGGGTGACTAATTTTTTGTCATGTTGCTTCGTTATCTTCTACACACGACCGATCGGAGAAAACCGCAGTGACTCAACTGACCCTGCTGTGCCTGCCTTATTCCGGCGCCAGCGCGATGGTTTACAGCCGCTGGCGGCGCAAGTTGCCGCAATGGCTGGGCGTGCAGCCGGTGGAGTTGCCGGGGCGCGGGGCGCGTTTCGGTGAGCCGCTGCACACCGAGATGGGGCCGTTGGCGATGCAACTGGCGCGGGAGCTGCGCCCGACCCTCCAGGCGCCTTATGCCTTGTTCGGCCACAGCCTGGGGGCGCTGCTGGCCTGTGAGATGGCCCATGCCTTGCGCGAACTCGGTTGCCCGGAGCCGGTGGCCTTGTTTGCCTCGGGCACCGCGGCGCCAACGATGCGAGCCGACTACGACCGGGGTTTCGCCGAGCCGAAAACCGACGCCGAACTGATCGACCAGTTGCGCACCCTCAACGGCACCAGCGAGGAGGTGCTGGCCAACGAAGAGTTGATGGCCCTGACCCTGCCGGTGCTGCGCGCAGACTTCCTGCTGTGCGGGCGTTTCCAGCCGCGGGTGCGCCCACCGCTCACTTGCCCGGTGCACGTGCTCGGCGGCACCACCGACCGGGCCAGCACCGAACAACTGATCGGCTGGAGCCGCGAGACGTCCGGCAGTTTCTCGGTGGACATGCTGGCCGGCGGGCACTTCTTTATCCATGAGCACGAGGCCAGGGTGCTGCGGCTGATCAAGGATCAACTGAGCGTGCATCATCGCCGCCACGGGCTGGCAATCAGCGCCTGATCATTATTCCCGGCATCCTCCCCGGTGAGAGCGAGCTTGCTCGCGAAAGCATCTCTGAGTCACCGCCTCCCTGGCTGACCCAGCGCTTTCGCGAGCAGGCTGGTTCCCATTTCTCTATCAATCCGTGCCCCTCGTTTTAAGCCCTTCCTGATACCTATTCTCAAACGCTAATTTTTCCGGTCTGCATTCGTTTTATAGGGACGACTTGCCTCTGTGCCTTGTGCCCACTGATTCCGGATACCCCTCAAATGAATGCTGAAGACGCCTTGAAACTTGCTCGCCGGTTTATCGGGTTGCCCCTGGAAAAGCGCCGTACGTTCCTGGCGGCGCTGGACAAGGAGGGCGTGGCGTTCAGCGGCTTTCCCATCCCTCGGGGCGTCGAGGCCGAAGACCGCCAGGCCCTGTCCTATGCCCAGCAGCGCATGTGGTTTCTCTGGCAACTGGAGCCGGCGAGTGGCGCCTATAACCTGCCTGGCGCGGTGCGCCTCAAGGGCGCGTTGAGCCTGTCGGCGCTGGAGCAGGCGTTCGCCAGCCTGGTGGCGCGCCATGAAACCCTGCGCACGGTGTTCCAGCGCCAGGCCGACGACAGCCTGGTGCAAGTGCCCGCCAGCGCTGCCCTGGAGATCGAGCGGCAGGACCTGCGAGCCTTGCCAGCCGCCGAGCGCGAGCACGCGGTGCGCCGTGCGGCCGAGGCGCAATCGATGCGTCCCTTCGACTTGTCCACAGGGCCTTTGCTACGCGTCGAACTGCTCGCGCTCCAAGACCAGGAGCACGTGCTGCTGCTGACCTTGCATCACATCGTCTCCGATGGCTGGTCGATGAACGTGCTGATCGACGAATTCATCCGCTGCTACGACGCCTTCGAGGCAGGCACCACGCCGCAACTGGCCGAGTTGCCGATCCAGTACAGCGACTACGCCCTCTGGCAGCGGCGCTGGCTGGAGGCGGGCGAGCAGGCGCGACAACTGGCGTATTGGCAGGCCCAGTTGGGCGACGAGCAGCCCGTGCTGGCGTTGCCCCTCGATCATCCGCGCCCGGCGATGCCCAGCTACCGTGGCACCCGTTACACGTTCGACGTGGAACCGGCCCTGGCCGAGCAATTGCGCGCCACCGCCCAGCAGCACAACATCACTTTGTTCATGCTCCTGCTCGGCGCATTCAACGTGCTGTTGCATCGGTACACCGGCCACACCGACATCCGCGTCGGCGTGCCCATCGCCAACCGTAACCGGGCCGAGACCGAAGGGCTGATCGGCTTCTTCGTCAACACCCAGGTGTTGCGCACCGAGCTGGGCGGCCAGACCCGTGTCGATGAGCTGCTGCGCGCGGTCAAGGACACGGCGCTGGGCGCCCAGGCCCATCAGGACCTGCCCTTCGAGCGGCTGGTGGAAGCGCTCAACGTGGAGCGCAGCCTCAGCCATACGCCGCTGTTCCAGGTGATGTACAACCACCAGCCGCAAGTGGCCGACATCGCCAGCCTGCACACCGCGTCGGGCCTGGAGCTGTCGATGCTGGCGTGGCAGAGCCGCACCACCCAGTTCGACTTGACCCTCGACACCTGGGAAAAGGCCGGCAAGCTGCACGCGGCGCTGACCTACGCCGATGACCTGTTCGACGCCGCCACCATCGCCCGCATGGCACGCCACTGGACGCGCTTGCTGCAAGGCATGGTGGCCGACAGCCGTGCGCTCATCGGTGAACTGCCGCTGCTCGAAGCCGACGAGTACCAACGCCTGATCCACGACTGGAACCCGGTCGATGGGTCGTTCGAGCACAGCCTGTGCATTCACCAGGTGATCGCCCGCCAGGCGGCAGCCACGCCGGATGCCTTGGCCGTGACCTTCGCCCACACGTCACTGAGCTACAGCGAGCTGGATGGCCGTGCCAATCGCCTGGCCCACAAGCTCATCGAATTGGGCGTTGGCCCGGAAGTCCGCGTCGGCGTGGCGATGCCGCGCTCCGAGCAGTTGCTGATCGCCTTGCTGGCGGTGCTCAAGGCCGGCGGTGCTTATGTGCCTCTCGATCCGGATTATCCGGCCGAGCGGGTGGCCTACATGCTCGACGACAGTCGTGCGCGGGTGCTGCTGACCGAACAGGCAGTGGCGGCGACTTTGTCGGTGCCTGAGGCCACGGCGGTGCTGATGCTCGATCGTCTCGACCTGGACGGTTATTCCCTCGCTGCCCCCCGCACCGGCGTGACCCCGGACAACCTGGCCTACGTGATCTACACCAGCGGTTCCACCGGCCTGCCCAAAGGCGTGGCGATTGCCCATCGCAACGTGCTGGCGCTGATCGATTGGTCGCGCGCGGTGTACCGTCGCGAAGATATCCAGGGCGTGCTGGCGTCCACCTCGGTGTGCTTCGACTTGTCGGTGTGGGAGCTGTTCGTGACCCTGGCCAACGGCGGTTCGCTGATCATCGCCCGCAATGCGCTGGAGCTGCCGCAACTGCCGGCCCGGGATCAGGTGCGCCTGATCAACACGGTGCCGTCGGCCATCGCCGCGTTGCAGCGCAGCGGCGGGATTCCGGCCAGTGTGCGGATCATCAACCTGGCGGGAGAGCCGCTGAAGCAAAGCCTGGTGGAGGCGCTGTATGAGTCGCCGACCCTTGAGCATGTCTACGACCTGTACGGCCCTTCCGAAGACACCACCTATTCCACCTGGACCCGGCGCACCGTCGGTGGCACGGCGAACATCGGCCGACCGCTCAAGCACACCGCCAGTTACCTGCTGGATGCCGACCTGCAAGCGGTGCCCCAAGGTGTTTCGGCGGAACTGTACCTCAGCGGTGCCGGCATCACCCGGGGTTACCTGGGTCGGGCGGCGCTGACCGCCGAGAAGTACGTGCCCCATCCGTTTTCCACTGCGGGCGAGCGGTTGTATCGCACCGGCGACCTGTGCCGTTATCGCGTCGATGGCGTGCTCGAATACCAGGGCCGTATCGACCATCAGGTGAAGATCCGCGGGTTCCGCATCGAGCTGGGGGAGATCGAAGCGCGGCTGTTGCAGCAGCCCCAGGTGCGCGAGCTGGCGGTGCTGGCCCAGGACAGCGAGCAGGGCCAGCAACTGGCGGCGTTCATCGTGCCGAGCGACGCTGCCGTGCTGACCCAGGCCGAAGCCCAGGTGCACCTGCGCGAAACCCTCAAGGTTGCCTTGCGCGAACACTTGCCCGACTACATGGTGCCGACGTACCTGGTGTTCCTGGAACGCCTGCCGCTGACCCCCAACGGCAAACTCGACCGCAAGGCGCTGCCAGCCGTGGACGGCAGCGACCAGCAGCGCGCGTTCGTGGCGCCGCGCAGCCCCGTTGAGAAAGCCCTGGCAGCGATCTGGCAGTCGGTGCTGAACCTCGCCGAGATCGGCCTGGACGACAACTTCTTCGAGTTGGGCGGCGACTCCATCGTCTCCATGCAAGTGGTCAGCCGCGCGCGGCAAGCCGGGATCACGCTCAACCCCAAGGCGCTGTTTCAACATCAGACCCTGCGTAGCCTGGCGCAGGTGGCAGGCGCGGGCGACCAGCAAGTGGTCGAGCAGGGCCCGGCCACGGGCGTGGTGCCGTTGACTCCGGTGCAGCATTGGTTCTTCGAGCGTGACATCCCCGAACGCCAACACTGGAACCAGTCGCTGTTGCTGGTGCCGAGCCAATGGCTCGACGCACCTGCACTGGACATGGCCCTGACTCACCTGGCGGGGCATCACGACGCCTTGCGCCTGCGTTTCACCCAGATGAATGGCCAGTGGCAGCAGGCCTATGCCGAACCGTCGGCGGCCAGCCTATTGTGGCAACGCCAGGCGAGCTCGGTGGAACAGCTCAACGCCCTGTGTGATGACGCCCAGCGCAGCCTGGACCTGGAAGACGGGCCATTGATGCGGGCGTTGCTGGTGGACATGGCCGACGGCAGTCAGCGCTTGTTGCTGGCGATCCATCACTTGGTGGTGGACGGTGTTTCCTGGCGCGTGCTGTTGGACGACCTGCAACGTTTCTACGCCCAGCTACACGCCGGCCAGCCGCTCCAGGCGCCCGCGAGGACCAGCGCCTACGGGGCGTGGTCGAGCCGGCTGCACGGCGACCTCGACCGGTTCATGCACAGCCTCGACTACTGGCGTGCCCAGGCGGGCACCGGCAATGACTTGCCGTGTGACTACCCGCAGGTGGCCCTGCAGGCTCGCGACGAGCGCAAGGTCCAGGTGAAGCTGGACGCCGAACAGACGCGCCAACTGCTGCAACAGGCCCCCAAGGCCTACCGTACTCAGGTCAACGACCTGTTGCTGACCGCCCTGGCGCGCACTCTGTGCCGTTGGACCGGTCAGGACCACGCGCTGATCCAACTGGAAGGGCATGGCCGCGAAGACCTGTTCGACGGCGTTGACCTGACCCGCACCGTCGGCTGGTTCACCAGCCTGTTCCCGGTCAGCCTGCGACCGGCCGCCGAACTGGGCGCCTCGCTCAAGGCCATCAAGGAGCAACTGCGCGCCGTGCCGGACAAGGGCCTGGGTTATGGCGTGCTGCGCTATCTGGGCGAACCGGCGGTGCGCGCCGAGCTGGCGGCCCTGGCGGCGCCGCGCATCACGTTCAACTACCTGGGCCAGTTCGACCGTCAGTTCGACGACGGCGCGCTGTTCGTGCCGTCCAGCGAAGGCAGCGGCGCCGCCCAGCATGCCCGCGCGCCGCTGGCGAACTGGCTGACGGTCGAAGGCCAGGTCTACGGTGGCGAGCTGACGCTGAACTGGGGCTTCAGCGAGCGAATGTTCAAGCACCAGACCATCGAAACCCTTGCGGCGGCGTATCGCGCCGAGCTGAGCGCGCTGATCGAGCATTGCTGTGGCCTGCAAGCGCCGCAAGCGACCCCGTCGGACTTCCCCCTGGCGCGCCTCACCCAGGCGCAGCTCGACAGCCTGCCGGTGGACGCCGGGCAACTGGACGATCTCTACCCGCTCTCGCCGATGCAGCAGGGCTTGTTATTCCACAGCCTGTACGAGCAGACGGCGGGGGCGTACATCAACCAGTTGCGGGTGGACGTGCACGGCATCGATCCGCAACGGTTTCGCCAGGCCTGGCAGGCCACGCTCCAGGCCCACGACATCCTGCGCAGCGGCTTTGCCTGGCAGGGTGACCTCGAACAGCCGGTGCAGATCGTCCTGCGCCAGGTCCAATTGCCGTTCACGCACCTCGACTGGCGCGGGCACGAGCGGCTGGCCGATGCCCTGGATGAACGCGCCGAAGCCGAACGCCGGGAGGGTCTCGACCTGGCCCAGGCGCCGTTGCTGCGCCTGGTGCTGGTGCAGACCGCTGCCGATCGTTGGCACCTGATCTACACCCATCACCACATCCTGATGGACGGCTGGAGCAACGTCCAATTGCTGGGTGAAGTGCTCCAGCGCTACAGCGCTCGCCCAGTCGTGGCCAGTGGCGGACGCTATCGCGACTACATCGCCTGGCTGCAACGCCAGGACGCGCACCAGAGTGAAGCGTTCTGGACGGCGCAACTGGCCACCTTGCAAGAGCCGACGCGGTTGGCGCGGGTGCTGCCCGGCGCTGAAGCCGAGAGTGGTCATGGCGATCATTACCTGACCCTGGATGCCCCGCGAACCCAGGCCCTGGAACAATTCGCCCGCGCGCAGAAAGTCACCCTCAACACCCTGGTGCAGGCGGCGTGGCTGTTGCTGCTGCAGCGCTACACCGGCCATGCCAGCGTGGCCTTCGGCGCCACCGTGGCCGGACGTCCGATGGAACTGCCGGGCATCGAGCAGCAGGTCGGCCTGTTCATCAACACTTTGCCGGTGATCGCCGCGCCGCGCCCGGACCAGTCGGTCGCGGCCTGGTTGCAAGCCGTGCAGGCGCAGAACCTGAGCCTGCGTGAATACGAGCACACGCCCCTGGCCGATCTCCAGCGCTGGGCCGGGCAGGGCGGCGAGGCACTGTTCGACAACATCCTGGTGTTCGAGAACTACCCGATTGCCCAGGCCCTGCAACAAGGTGCCGAAGACGGTGTGGTGTTCGGCGAGGTCAGCCACCTGGAGCAGACCCATTATCCGTTGAGCGTGGCCGTGACCCTCGGCCAGACGCTGGCGTTGCACCTGTGTTTCGACCGCATGCAGTTCAGCCTGGCCGCCATCGAGGGCATCGCCGCCCAACTGGTGCATCTGCTGGAGCGCTTCGCCGAGTCAGCCGTGCGCCAACTGGGGGACATTGCCCTGGTCAGCGCCGAAGAGCAGGCCCGACAATTGGCGGCCAATGCGCCACAGCCGTACCCGACCGACGTCGCCGTGCACCAGCGCATCGCCCAGTGGGCCGCGTTGAGCCCGCAGCGTACGGCGGTGAAGTTCGACGGCGAATCGTTCAGCTACGGCGACATCGATCGCCGGGCGAACCAATTGGCCCATGCCTTGATGGCTCGTGGCGTCGGCCCGGAAAGCCGGGTCGGCGTTGCCTTGCCGCGCAGCGAAGGGGTGATCGTCGCACTGCTGGCGGTGCTCAAGGCCGGTGCTGCCTATGTGCCGCTGGACACCGGTTATCCCCGTGAGCGCCTGGCCTACCTGATCGAGGATTGCGGGCTGGCGCTGTTGCTCACCGATTCCCGGGTGTCGGCGCAACTGCCCCTCGAAGGCGTCGCCCAGGTGCTGGAACTCGATGGCCTCGACCTGAGCCGGCAACCGATGGACGCCCCTGTCGTGTCCATCGATCCGCAAAGCCTTGCCTACGTGATCTACACCTCCGGTTCCACCGGCAACCCCAAAGGGGTGAGCGTGGCCCATGGTCCGCTGGCGATGCACTGCCAGGCCATCGGCGAGCGCTATGAGATGCTGGCCAGCGATTGCGAGTTCCACTTCATGTCCTTCGCCTTCGACGGCGCCCATGAACGCTGGCTCACCAGCCTGACCCACGGCGCTTCGCTGCTGGTTCGCGACGACAGCCTGTGGACCCCGGAGCAGACCTACAACGCCATGCGTGAACACGGCGTGACGGTGGTGGCGTTCCCGCCGGTGTACCTGCAACAGTTGGCCGAACACGCTGAGCGCGAAGGCAACCCACCGAAGGTGCGCATCTACTGCTTCGGCGGCGACGCGGTGCCCAACGCCAGTTTCGAGCGGGTCAAGCGCGCCCTGGACCCGGACTGCATCATCAACGGCTACGGCCCGACCGAAACCGTGGTCACGCCGCTGATCTGGAAGGCCGGCCGCGAGGTGAGCTGTGGCGCCGCTTACGCGCCCATCGGCAGCCGCATCGGCGATCGCAGCGCCTACGTGCTGGACGCCGACCTGAACCTGTTGCCCCAAGGCCTGGCCGGTGAGCTGTACCTGGGCGGCAGCGGGCTGGCCCGGGGTTACCTGAACCGTCCGGGCCTGACCGCCGAGCGCTTTGTCGCCGATCCGTTTGGTGGCCGCGGCGGCCTGCTGTACCGCACCGGTGACCTGGTGCGCCAGCGCGCCGACGGGACCTTCGATTACCTGGATCGTATCGACAACCAGGTGAAGATCCGCGGCTTCCGTATCGAGCTGGGCGAGGTCGAAGCCCGCCTGCAAGCGTTGGCCGGCGTGCGCGAGGCGGTCGTGGTGGCCCAGGAAGGCACCGCCGGCAGCGGCAAACGCCTGGTTGCCTACGTGGTCGCCGACGCGCCAGCCCCTCGGGACGAAGCGTTCGCCGAACACCTGCGCGCGCAGCTCAAGGCGAGCCTGCCGGCGCACATGGTCCCGGCCTATCTGCTGGTGCTCGAACGCCTGCCGCTGACCCCCAACGGCAAGCTCGATCGCAAGAACCTGCCCAAGCCCGACGTCAGCCAACTGCAACACGCCTACGTGGCGCCGCGCAGCCTGCTGGAACAGCAATTGGCGTCCATCTGGCAGGACGTGCTCAAGCTGGGGCAGGTGGGCCTGCGGGACAATTTCTTCGAGCTGGGTGGCGATTCCATCGTTTCGATCCAGGTGGTCAGCCGCGCCCGCCAGCTCGGGATTCACTTCACGCCCAAGGATTTGTTCCAGCACCAGACCATCGAAGCGTTGGCCGCGATGGCGCGCCAGGGCGAAACCGCGCAAGGGGTCGACCAGGGACCGGTGACCGGCGAGCTGACGCTGCTGCCGGTGCAGCGGCTGTTTTTCCAGGAGGCGATCCCCGAGCGCCAGCACTGGAACCAGTCGGTGTTGCTCAAGCCGACCCAGCTTCTGGACGCCCGTGCGCTGGAGCAGGCCCTGGACGCCCTGGTGGTGCATCACGACGGCCTGCGCTTGAGCTTTGTCGATGACGGCAAAGGTTGGCAGGCCAGCTATCGGTCGCTGGCCCAGCAGCCCGAGGGTCTGCTGTGGGTGGCGGAGGTGGCCGATGCCGCGGCGTTGGAACACCTGGCCAACGAAGTGCAACGCAGCCTGGACCTGCAAGCCGGGCCGTTGTTGCGGGCCGCGCTGGCGACCCTCGCCGATGGCAGCCAGCGCGTGCTGCTGGCGATCCATCACCTGGTGGTGGACGGTGTGTCGTGGCGGATTGTGCTGGAAGACCTGCAGAGCACCTACCGCCAATTGTCTGCCGGCCAGGCGCTGCAACTGCCGGCAAAAACCACCTCGGCACAAGCCTGGGCCGACCGTTTGCAAGGCTACGCCCGCAGTGCCGCATTACAGGAGGAACTGGCGTTCTGGCAGGCGCACCTCGACGGTGCTGACGGCCGGTTGCCGCTGGACAACCCCCAGGGCGGACGGCAGAACCGCCTTGCCCTCACCGTGCGTACCCGCCTCGATGCGGCGCTGACCCGCCAATTGCTGCAGGACGCGCCCAAGGCGTATCGCACCCAGGTCAACGATCTGCTGCTGACCGCGTTGGCCCGGGTGATGGTGCGCTGGACCGGCACCGACAGCGCATTGATCCAGCTCGAAGGCCATGGCCGCGAAGCGGTGTTCGCCGACGTCGACCTGACCCGTACCGTCGGCTGGTTCACCAGCCTGTACCCGGCCCGACTGACGCCGACGGCGGACCTGGGGGATTCACTGAAACAGGTCAAGGAGCAACTGCGCTCGATCCCGAACAAGGGCCTGGGCTTCGGGGCCCTGGCTCAACTAGGGGATGCCACGGCGCAAGCCTGCCTGGCCGGGCTGCCCACGCCGGGCCTGACCTTCAATTACTTGGGCCAGTTCGACGCCAGTTTCGATGAGGCGCACGGGGCCTTGTTCGTGCCGGCCAGCGAAGGCGCCGGCGACGAGTTGCACGCCGATGCGCCGTTGTCCAACACCCTTGCCCTCAACGGCCAGGTGTTCGGCGGCGAACTGAACCTGGGCTGGACCTTCAGCCGCGAGCAGTTCGACGCGGCCACCGTGCAGGCCCTGGCCGATGACTACGCCCGGGAGCTGCAAGGGCTGATCGAGCATTGCTGTGACGGCACCCATGGCGGCGTCACGCCGTCGGACTTCCCGCTGGCTCGCCTGGACCAGCGACAACTGGACGGCCTGCCGATGGCGGCGGCGCAGATCGCCGACCTCTATCCGTTGTCGCCGATGCAACAGGGCATGCTGTTCCACAGCGTCTATGGCCAGGCCAGCGGCGCCTACATCAACCAGTTGCGCCTGGACGTCGAAGGCCTGGACCCGGACCGCTTCCACCAGGCATGGCAGGCGGCAGTGGACGCCCATGACATCCTGCGCACGCGTTTCGTCTGGCAAGGCGACCTGCCTGATCCGGTGCAGGTGGTCAGCAAACACCTGGCATTGCCTTACTGCCTGCACGACTTGCGCAACGATCCGCAGCGCGATGAAACCGTGGCGGCCCTGGCCGAGGCCGAACGCCGGCAACTGGACCTGGGCGCGCCGGCGCTGCTGCGGCTGGCGATCGTGCGCCTCGACGCACAGCGCTATCACCTGATCTACAGCCATCACCACATCCTCATGGACGGCTGGAGCAACTCGCAATTGCTCGGCGAAGTGCTGCAACGCTACAGCGGCCAGGACGTGCCCGTGCCGGTCAGCCGCTACCGCGATTACATCGCCTGGCTGCAACGCCAGGCCGTGACGGCCAGCGAGGCGTTCTGGACGCCGGCCCTGCGCCGCCTGGAGACGCCGACCCGGCTGGCCGAGGTGCTGGCAAAACCGGCGATGGATGAGACGGGGTATGGCGATCACGTGCATGGCCTGGACGAAGCGCTGACCCGGCGCCTGGAGGCCTTTGCCCGCGCCTCGAAAGTCACCGTCAATACACTGGTGCAGGCCGCCTGGCTGCTGCTGTTGCAGCGTTACACCGGCAAGGACACCGTGGCCTTCGGCGCCACCGTGGCCGGGCGTGCGGCGCAGTTGCCCGGCATCGAGCAGCAAATAGGCCTGTTCATCAACACCCTGCCGGTGATCGCCAGCCCACGGGCCGAGCAGACCCTGGACAGTTGGCTGCACGCGGTGCAAGAGCAGAACCTGGCCCTGCGCGAATTCGAGCACACGGCGTTGCTGGACATCCAGCGCTGGGCCGGGCAGGGCGGTGAAGCGTTGTTCGACAGCCTGCTGGTGTTCGAGAACTACCCGATTGCCCAGGCCCTGGAACAGGGCGCGCCGGACGGCTTGCGCTTCGGCCCGGCGGCCACCCGGGAGCAAACCAGCTACCCGCTGACGCTGTTGGTGAGCCTGGAGCGGCAACTGTCGGTGCACCTGAGTTACCAGCGCTCGAGTTTCGAGCCGGCCGCCGTCACGCGACTGGCCGCGCACCTGGCGCAACTGTTGGCGCAGATGGTCGATGGCGGCGAGCGCCGGCTGGCTGAGCTGACACTGCTCGAAGCCGACGAGTACCAACGCCTGATCCACGACTGGAACCCGGTCGACGGGTCGTTCGAGCACAGCCTGTGCATTCACCAGGCGATCGCCCGCCAGGCGGCAGCCACGCCGGATGCCTTGGCCGTGACCTTCGCCCACACGTCACTGAGCTACAGCGAGCTGGATGGCCGTGCCAATCGCCTGGCCCACAAGCTCATCGAATTGGGCGTTGGCCCGGAAGTCCGCGTCGGCGTCGCGATGCCGCGTTCCGAGCAGTTGCTGATCGCCTTGCTGGCGGTGCTCAAGGCCGGTGGTGCTTACGTGCCTCTCGATCCGGATTACCCGGCCGAGCGCGTGGCTTACATGCTCGACGACAGCCGTGCGCGGGTACTGCTGACTGAACAGGCAGTGGCGGCGACCTTGTCGGTGCCTGAGGCGACGGCGGTGCTGATGCTCGACCGCCTCGACCTGGACGGTTATTCCCTCGCTGCCCCCCACACCGGCGTGACCCCGGACAACCTGGCCTATGTGATCTACACCAGCGGCTCCACCGGCCTGCCCAAAGGCGTGGCGATTGCTCATCGCAACGTGCTGGCGCTGATCGATTGGTCGCGCGCGGTGTACCGTCGCGAAGATATCCAGGGTGTGCTGGCGTCCACCTCGGTGTGCTTCGACTTGTCGGTGTGGGAGCTGTTCGTGACCCTGGCCAACGGTGGCTCGCTGATCATCGCCCGCAATGCGCTGGAGCTGCCGCAACTGCCGGCCCGGGATCAGGTGCGTTTGATCAACACGGTGCCGTCGGCGATTGCCGCGTTGCAGCGCAGCGGTGAGATTCCGGCCAGTGTGCGGATCATCAACCTGGCGGGAGAGCCGCTGAAGCAAAGCCTGGTGGAGGCGCTGTATGAGTCGCCGACCCTTGAGCATGTCTACGACCTCTACGGCCCCTCTGAGGACACCACCTATTCCACCTGGACCCGGCGCACCGTCGGTGGCACGGCGAACATCGGCCGCCCGCTCAAGCACACCGCCAGTTACCTGCTGGATGCCGACCTGCAAGCGGTGCCCCAAGGTGTTTCGGCGGAACTGTACCTCAGCGGCGCAGGCATCACCCGGGGTTACCTGGGTCGGGCTGCGCTGACCGCCGAGAAGTACGTGCCCCATCCGTTTTCCACTGCGGGCGAGCGGTTGTATCGCACCGGCGACCTGTGCCGTTATCGCGTCGATGGCGTGCTCGAATATCTGGGCCGTATCGACCATCAGGTGAAGATCCGCGGGTTCCGCATCGAGCTGAGGGAAATCGAAGCGCGGCTGCAGCAGCAACCCCAGGTGCGCGAAGTGGCGGTGTTGTCCCAGGACGCTCCGGGCGGCCCGCAACTGGTGGCCTACGTGGTCGTCCCGGCACTCGACCGGGACGCCAGCGAGCAGGCGCGCAGCTTGCGCGATCAACTCAAGGCCCATTTGCCCGACTACATGATCCCGGCCCACCTGCTGTTCCTCGACCAACTGCCCCTGACCCCCAACGGCAAGCTCGACCGCAAGGCGTTGCCGGCGGTGGACGCTGGCCTGTCCCAGGCCGGTTATGTCGCGCCGGCCAGCGCACTCGAACAGCAGGTGGCCGCGATTTGGGCCCAGGTGCTCACGGTGGAGCGTGTTGGCCGCGACGATCACTTCTTCGAGTTGGGCGGCCATTCGCTGCTGGCGGTCAATGCCGTCTCGCGCATGGCCCTCGAACTGGGGCTGAGCCTGACCCCCCAACTGATTTTCCAGCACCCCGTCCTCAAGGCGTTTGTCGCGCAACTGGACACCGCGGACGGGCCAATCAATGAACAGAAACTGAACAAGCTGGAAGCCCTGCTTGATGAAATGGAGGAAGTCTGATGGACAAGAGTGTTGCTTTGAGGATTGCCAAGCGCTTTATCACTCTGCCGCTGGACAAACGCAGGCTGTACCTGGAGAAGATGCTCGAAGAGGGCGTCTCGCCGGCCAACCTGCCGATTCCCGAGGTGCGTTCCGGGTTCGAGCACATCGCGCTGTCCTACGCCCAGGAGCGCCAGTGGTTCCTGTGGCAGATGGACCCCCACAGCCCGGCGTATCACATCCCCACGGCCTTGCGCCTCAAGGGCCGCCTCGACGTTCCGGCCCTGGAGCGCAGCTTCAACGCCGTGGTCGAGCGCCACGAGAGCCTGCGCACCACCTTCATCGAACACGGCGAGCAGACTGTGCAGGTGATCCACCCGCACCTGTCGCTGCGCATTGCGATCGAGTCATTGGCGGGCGGTGCGCCGGCCAGCGAGGACGAGCGCATCAAGGCTTTCGTCGAAGATGAAACCGCGCGTCCCTTCGATCTGCGCCAGGGGCCATTGCTGCGGATGTCGCTGTTGGAAGTCGGCGAGGACGACCATGTGCTGGTGTTGATCCAGCATCACATCATTTCCGATGGCTGGTCGATGCAGGTGCTGGTGGATGAACTGGTGCGCCACTATGCGTTCCTCACGGCCGCCGACGGTGCCGATGCGGCCCTGGCGTTGCCGGAACTGCCGGTGCAATACGCCGACTACGCGATCTGGCAGCGGCACTGGCTCGAGGCCGGTGAGCGTGAGCGGCAACTGGCCTACTGGGTCGAGACCCTGGGCGGTGAACAGCCTGTACTGGAGCTGCCCCTCGATCGGCCACGCCCGCCCGTGCAAAGCTTTCGCGGCGCCCGTCTGGACCTGGACCTGCCACCCGCGCTGGGCGCGGCCCTCAAGCAGTTGGCCCAGCGTGAAGGGGCCAGCCTGTTCATGGTGCTGCTGGCCTCGTTCCAGGCGTTGCTGCACCGCTACAGCGGCCAGTCGCAGATTCGCGTCGGCGTGCCGGTGGCCAACCGCAACCGGGTCGAGACCGAAGGCCTGATCGGTTTCTTCGTCAACACCCAGGTGCTCAGTGCCGAGGTCGACGGGCAGTTGCCGTTCGACCGGCTGCTCGACCAGGTCAAGCAGTCGGCCCTGGCCGCCCAGGCGCACCAGGACCTGCCGTTCGAGCAATTGATCGAAGCCCTGCAACCGGAGCGCAGCCTCAGCCACAGCCCGATCTTCCAGGTCATGTTCAACCACCAGAGCGCCAGCGCAGAACAGGCCCGGCAACGGCAACTGCCGCAACTGAGCATCGAGGATCTGGTGTGGGAAGGGCGCACCGCTCAGTTCGACCTGACCCTGGGCACCTATGAAACCGAGCAAGGCGTTGCCGCCGAACTGACCTATGCCACCGACCTGTTCGACGCCCGGACCATCGAGCGCCTGGCCGGGCACTGGCTGAACCTGTTGCGCGGCATCGTCGAGGCGCCGCAGCAACGCATCGGCGAACTGCCGTTGCTCGATGCGGCCCAGCAGCAAGTGGCCCGGCAGGATTGGTTGCGCACGGTCGAGCATGGCGACGCCGCCTGCGTGCACCAGCGCATCGCCGAACAGGCACGCCGCACGCCGGAGGCGGTCGCCCTGATCGTCGAAGAGCAGGTCCTGACCTACGGTCAACTGGAGGCGCGCGCCAACCAGCTCGCCCATCGGCTGATTGCGCTGGGCGTGACGCCCGACCAGCCGGTGGGCATCGCGGTGGAGCGCAGCGCCGAGATGATTGTCGGCATGCTGGCGATCCTCAAGGCCGGGGGCGCCTACGTGCCCCTGGACCCGGCGTACCCCGAGGATCGCCTGGCCTACATGATCGAGGACAGTGGCTTGCGGTTGCTGTTGACCCAGGCCCGCCTGCAAGGCGTGCTGCCGATTCCGGCTGGCTTGCCGACGTTGTTGCTCGACCAGCCCGACGCGGCGTTGCAGCAGGCTCCGCACACCTGTCCGGTAGTGTCGCTGAATGCCGAGCACCTGGCCTACGTGATCTACACCTCCGGATCCACCGGCAAGCCCAAGGGCGTGATGGTGCGCCATGGCGCGCTGGGCAATTTCATCAGCAGCATGATCGCCCGGCCGGGCCTGGACGCCAGTGACCGCATGCTGTCGCTGACGACGTTTTCGTTCGATATCTTTGGCCTGGAAATCTACGGGCCGTTGTCCGCCGGGGCCTGCGTCGTGTTGACCGGGCAGCATGTTCACCAGGACCCGCAAGCGGTGCTGGCGCTGGTCGAGCGCCACGCTGTGACGGTGCTGCAAGCCACGCCATCGAGCTGGCGCATGTTGCTGGACCATGAACACGCGGCACGACTGGCCGGACGCACCTTGCTGTGCGGCGGCGAAGCCTTGCCGCTGGCGTTGGCGCAACGGCTGCTGGCCCTGTCGCCGAAGGTCTGGAACCTCTACGGCCCGACCGAGACCACGATCTGGTCGGCCGTGCATCCGCTGAGCCTGGACAACAGCCGGCCGTTCCTCGGCACCCCCCTGGACAACACCGCGCTGTACGTCGTCGGCAGCGATCTGGCGCTCAACCCGCCCGGCGCTCCCGGTGAGTTGCTGATCGGCGGCGACGGCCTGGCCCGCGGCTATTTCCAGCGCCCGGCCCTGACGGCGGAGCGCTTCGTGCCGGACCCATTCTCCCGCACCGGCGCGCGCCTGTACCGCACCGGTGACCTGACCCGGTATCGGGCCGAAGGCGTGGTCGAGTACATCGGCCGCATCGACCATCAGGTGAAGATCCGTGGCCTGCGCATCGAACTGGGCGAAATCGAGGCGGCGCTGCTGGCCCTCGCCCAGGTGCGTGAAAGCGTGGTGGTGGCCCACGAAGGGGCGACCGGTGCGCAACTGGTGGGCTATGTGGTGCCCCGTGACCAGGCCATGCCGGATGCGCAAAACCAACAGGCGCTGCGCAACGACATCAAGGCCGCGTTGAAGGCGCAGTTGCCGGAATACATGGTTCCGGCGCACCTGGTGTTCCTCGCGAACCTGCCGCTGACCCCCAACGGCAAGGTCGATCGCAAGGCGCTGCCGGCCCCGCAAGCCAGCCCGTCGCAAGGCACTTACGCGGCCCCCCGCAGCGCCACCCAGCACATCGTGGCCGGCATCTGGCAAGACGTGCTCAAGCTTGAGCGGGTGGGCTTGGACGACCACTTCTTCGAACTCGGTGGCCACTCGTTGCTGGTCACCCAGGTGATGACCCGGGTGCGCCAGGCGTTGAAGGTCCAGGTGCCGCTGCGCACCTTGTTCGAACACAGCGTGCTCAGGGATTTCGTCGCGGCCCTGGGCGTGGAGCAAGCGCATCGGGAGCCGCCGCTGGTGGCGTTGCCGCGACAGCCGTTGATGCCGTTGTCGTATGCCCAGGAGCGCCAATGGTTTCTCTGGCAACTGGAGCCCACTAGCACCGCCTATCACATCCCGGCGGCGTTGCGCCTGCGCGGGGCGCTGGACCTGCCGGCGTTGCAGCGCAGTTTCGATGCGCTGCTGGCCCGTCACGAATCCTTGCGCACGCGCTTCGTCGAGCACGATGGGCAGGCGTGGCAGACCGTCGACCCTGTTGCTTCGCTGGACATCACTGTGCAGACGTTGCCCGCCGACCTCGACGACGCGGCGCTCTTGATGCGGGTGGCGGAAGAAACCCGCGGCCTGTTCGATCTGCACCAGGGCCCGCTGATGCGGGTCACGCTGATGCGTCTGGCGGCTGAGGACCACGTGCTGGTGCTGACCCAGCACCACATCGTCTCCGATGGCTGGTCGATGCAGGTCATGGTCGATGAGCTGATGGACACCTACGCTGCCTTCAGCACCGGCCAGGCACCGGCTTCGGCAGCGCTGGCGGTGCAGTACGCCGACTATGCCGCGTGGCAGCGACATTGGATGGACGCCGGTGAGCGCGAGCGTCAGTTGAGCTACTGGACCCAACGCCTGGGTGATAACCCACCGTTGCTGGAATTGCCCACCGACCGGCCGCGACCGGCCGAACAAAGCCATCGCGGCGCACGCTTGCAAGTGCCCTTGAGTGCCTCCCTGGCCGCCGACCTCAAGCAACTGGCCCAGCGGGAAAACGTCACCTTGTTCGTGGTGTTGCTGGCGGCGTTCCAGACCCTGTTGCATCGCTACAGCGGCCAGGCCGACATTCGCGTTGGCGTGCCCGTGGCCAACCGTAACCGGGTCGAAACCGAAGGGCTGATCGGCTTCTTCGTCAACACCCAGGTGCTCAAGGCCGACATCGACAGCCAGCAAAGCCTGCGTAGCCTGTTGCAGCAGGTGCGCGACAACGTGCTCGGGGCCCAGGCCCACCAGGACTTGCCGTTCGAACAACTGGTGGACGCGCTGCAACCGGAGCGCAGCCTCAGCCACAGTCCGCTGTTCCAGGTGTTGCACAACCACCAGGCGCGCCAGCCCCGCGGTTCGGTGGCGCAATTGGCGCACGTCGATGTCCAGGCCCTGACCTGGGACAGCGACACCGCCAAGTTCGACCTGACCCTGGACACCTACGAATCGGCGGACCAGCTCTGGGCCGAACTGACTTACGCCACCGACCTGTTCGAGGCCGCGACCATCGAACGCATGGGCCGGCACTGGACGAACCTGCTCCAGGCGCTGGTCGCCGACTGTGGACAACGCATCAGCCAGGTGCCGCTGCTCGATGCTGCCGAACAGCAGGCCATGTTGGGCCTGTGGAACCCGCAACGGGCGGATTTCCCGAGCCATGAATGCCTGCACCAGCGGATCGAGGCCCAGGCCCTGCGAGCCCCCGACGCCATTGCGTTGAGTCATTTGGACCAGCACCTGAGCTATCACCAGCTCAACGCCCGGGCCAATCGCCTGGCCCATCGGCTGATCGAGGCCGGTGTCGGGCCGGACGTGCGCGTCGGGCTGGGCATGGCGCGCGGCCTGGAACTGGTGGTGGGGCTGTTGGCCATCCTCAAGGCCGGCGGCGCCTATGTGCCGCTGGACCCCAGCTACCCCGAGGAACGCCTGGCCTACATGATCGCCGACAGCGGGATCGGGCTGCTGGTGACCCAGGCCCAGGTGCTCGACCGTTTGCCGGTGCCCGACAGCGTGCGCTGCCTGCGGGTGGATGAGGACCCGCTCGGCTACAGCGACGCCAACCCGGGCGTGGCCATGTCTGCGGACAACCTGGCCTACGTGATCTACACCTCCGGTTCCACCGGGCAGCCGAAGGGCACGTTGCTGGCTCATCACAATGTGCTGCGGTTGTTCGAGGCCACCGCGCAGTGGTTCGAGTTTGGCGCACATGACGTCTGGACCCTGTTCCATTCCTTTGCGTTCGACTTCTCGGTCTGGGAAATCTTCGGTGCGTTGCTGTACGGCGGCCGGTTGGTGGTGGTGCCGTACGACACCAGCCGTTCGCCGGAAGAGTTTCATGCCTTGCTCTGCCGCGAAGGCGTCACCGTGCTGAACCAGACCCCGTCGGCGTTCAAGCCGCTGATGCAGGTGGCTTGCGCCTCAGCCACGGATGCGCAAGCCCTGGCGCTGCGTTATGTGGTGTTCGGCGGCGAGGCGCTGGACGTCAAGCACCTGCGGCCATGGTTCGAGCGCTTCGGCGACCGCGCGCCGCGACTGATCAACATGTACGGCATCACCGAGACCACGGTCCACGTGACCTACCGTCCGCTGGGCGAAGCCGATTTGCAGCGCGACGTCAGCAGCCCGATCGGCGAGCCGATTGGCGACCTGTCGTGGTACTTGCTCGACGGCGACCTGAACCCGGTGGCCGCCGGGTGCATCGGCGAGTTGTACATCGGCCGCGCGGGCCTGGCGCGGGGCTACCTGAACCGTGCCGACCTGACCTGCCTGCGCTTTGTCCCCGACCCGTTCGGCGGCGAGGGTGGCCGGCTGTATCGCACCGGCGACCTGGCGCGCTGCCGCGCCGATGGCATGATCGAATACGTCGGGCGTATCGACCATCAGGTGAAGATCCGCGGCTTCCGCATCGAACTGGGGGAAATCGAAGCCCGGCTCCTGGCATTGGCGTCGATCCGTGCCGCGGCCGTGCTGGCGGTACCCGGCCTGAGCGGGCCGCAGTTGGTGGCCTACCTAGTGCCGACCGACGCCACCTTGGCGGGCGACCCGTCGCGCCAAGGCCAGTGGCGCGATGCAGTGCGCGCCGAACTCCGGGCGACCTTGCCCGAGCACATGCTGCCGGCGCACCTGGTGCTGCTGGAGCAACTGCCGCTGACCGCCAACGGCAAGCTCAACCGCAATGCATTGCCGTCGCCGGACACCGGCACCGTGACGCAGGCTTACCAGGCCCCGCAAAGCGAGCTGGAGCAGCGTCTGGCAAGCCTCTGGCAAGAGGTGTTGAAACGGCCGCAAGTGGGCCTGGACGACAACTTCTTCGAGCTGGGCGGCGACTCGATCATCTCGATCCAGGTGGTCAGCCGTGCCCGCCAGGCCGGTATTCGCCTCAGCCCCAAAGACCTGTTCCAGCACCAGAGCGTGCGGCGCCTGGCCCTGGTGGCGACGCTGGAGGACGATCAGGCCGGGATTGACCAGCAACCGGTCGAGGGGCCGGCGTTGCTGCTGCCGATCCAGCAGCAATTCTTCGACGAGGCGATCCCCACGCGTCATCACTGGAACCAGTCGGTGCTGCTCAAGCCTCGCATCGCCCTGGAGGCGGACAAGCTCGAACAGGTGCTGCGTGCCCTGGTCAATCACCACGACGCGCTGCGCCTGGGCTTTACCCAGCAGCCATCCGGCTGGGTGGCGGTGTATCGACCCCTTGAGCAGCCATCCGACGATTGGCTGTGGCAGGCCGACGTGGCCGACAGCGCGGAACTGGAAACGTTGGGCAACCGGGCCCAGCGCAGCCTTGACCTGCAAGACGGCCCGCTGCTGCGGGCGGTGCTGGCCAACCTTGCCGACGGCAGCCAGCGTCTGTTGCTGGTGATTCATCACCTGGTGGTGGACGGCGTGTCCTGGCGCATTCTGCTGGAAGACCTGCAAAACGCTTATCAACAGGTGCACCAGGGCCAAGCCTTGAAACTGCCGGTCAAGACCCATGCCTTCAAGGACTGGAGCGAACGGTTGCAGAGCTACGCCGCCAGCCCGGCGTTGCAGCAGGAGCGGGCGTACTGGCTGGACGGCCTGGGTGCCTGCGGCAACGACCTGCCGTGCGAGCGTCTCGACGCCGGCCAGCAGAACCGGCTGCAAGCCACGGTCATGACTCGCCTCGATGCGAACCTGACCCGCCAACTGCTGCAAGAGGCGCCGAGCGCCTACCGCACCCAGGTCAACGACCTGCTGTTGACCGCGCTGGCGCGGGTGATCGGGCGCTGGACCGGGCAACCTTCGGTGCTGATCCAACTGGAGGGCCACGGCCGCGAAGCGCTGTTCGACGACATCGACCTGACGCGCACAGTGGGCTGGTTCACCAGCCTGTTCCCGGTGTGCCTGACCCCGCTGGATGGGCCGGGCGAATCGATCAAGCAGATCAAGGAACAGTTGCGCTCGATCCCGAACAAGGGCATCGGCTTTGGCGTGCTGCGCCACTTCGGCGATGCGTCCACCCGGCAAGCTTTTGCCAACCTGCCCACGCCGCGCATCACCTTCAACTACCTCGGCCAGTTCGACGGCAGTTTCGCCGGCGATGACGGCGCGTTGTTCACTCCGGCCCAGGAAAACGCCGGCCTCGACCAGAGCGCCGATGCGCCGATGGGCAACTGGCTGACCCTCAACGGCCAGGTCTATGGCGGCGAACTGAGCATTGCCTGGAACTTCAGCCGCGAGCGCTTCCACCCTGCGACCCTCGAACGCCTGGCGGACGAGTACGCCCAGGAGTTGGCGCTGTTGATCGGCCATTGCATGAAGCCTGGCAGCGTCGGCCTGACGCCATCGGATTTCCCCCTGGCCGGCCTGACCCAGGCGCAGCTCGACGGGTTGCCGATGCCGGCGCGGCAGGTGGTCGATGTCTACCCGCTGTCGGCGATGCAGCAGGGCATGCTGTTCCACAGCCTCTATGAACATGCCGCCGGCGACTACATCAACCAGGTGCGCCTCGACGTCGAAGACCTGGACCCGCAACGCTTCCAGCAGGCCTGGCAGGCCGCCGTGGAGGGCCACGACATCCTGCGCACCAGCTTCGTCTGGCAAGGGCTGGAGCGGGCCGTGCAAGTGGTGCACAAGCAACTGGCGATGCCGTTCACCGTGCTCGACTGGCGTGAGCGCGGCGACACCCACGCCGGCCTCGACGCACTGGCCGAGACCGAACAGGCCCGGGGCTTCGACCTGACCCAGGGGCCGTTGCTGCGCATGACGGTGGTGCAACTGGATGAGCGGCGTTGCCACCTGATCTACACCAACCACCACATCCTGATGGACGGTTGGAGCAACTCGCAGCTGCTGGGCGAAGTGTTGCAGCGCTACGCCGGCCAGCCGGTGCCGGCCACGGCGGGGCGCTATCGCGACTACATCGACTGGTTGCAGCGCCAGGATCCGCAGCTCAGCCAGGCCTGGTGGGCCAGCCAACTGGCCGACCTGCAAGAGCCGACACGCCTGGCCCACGCGATCCAGCGGCCCGCCGACGATCAGCCGCGTGAGGGCCATGGCGAGCGTCATCAACTGATCGATGCGCTGCAGACGCGCCTGTTGAGTGAGTTCGCCCGCCAGCAGAAGGTCACCCTCAACACCTTGGTCCAGGCCGCGTGGCTGTTGTTGCTGCAACGCCTGACCGGGCAGCAGACCGTGGCGTTCGGTGCCACCGTGGCCGGCCGTCCGACCGAACTGGCCGGGGTCGAGCAGCAGATTGGCCTGTTCATCAACACCTTGCCGGTGATCGCCAGCCCGCTGCCGGCGCAGACCGTGGGCCAGTGGTTGCAGAGTGTCCAGGCGCAGAACCTGGCGCTGCGTGAACATGAGCACACGCCGTTGTTCGACATCCAGCGCTGGGCCGGCCAGAACGGTGAGGCGTTGTTCGACAACATCCTGGTGTTCGAGAACTACCCGGTGTCCCAGGCGCTAGAGCGGGGCGCCCCCGGGCAACTGCGCTTCAGCCACATCCAGAATCACGAACAAACCAACTACCCGCTGACTGTGGTGGTCAACGCCGGTGAGACCCTGGCGTTGCAGTACAGCTATCGACGCGAAGCGTTCGCCGAGGGCGTGGTCGAGCAGTTGAGCAGCCTGTTGGGCAACCTGCTGCGGCAAATGACCCAGTCGACCGAGACGACCTTGGGCGAACTGGCGTTGCTGGACAGTGCGCAGGTGCAAGTGATCGAACAGTGGAACGCGACTGCCCAGCCGTTCGCCCTGGACCAGGGCGTGCACCGTCTGATCGAGGCCCAGGCCCTGCGCACGCCCGACGCCATTGCCCTGGTGTTCGGCGACCAGGCACTGGACTACCGCCAGCTCAACGAACGGGCCAACCAACTGGCCCACGCGCTGATCGAGCGTCAGGTCGGGCCGGACACGCTGGTCGGCATCGCGATGGAGCGCAGCCTGGAAATGGTGGTCGGCCTGCTGGGGATCCTCAAGGCCGGCGGCGCCTATGTGCCGCTGGACCCGGAGTACCCGCGTGAGCGGCTCGGCTATATGATCCAGGACAGCGGCATCGGCCTGCTGCTGACCCAGCCGCAGGTGCTCGACGCCTTGCCGCTGCCCCAGGGCTTGCCAAGCCTGTGCCTGACACCCGCGGGCGAGGCCTTCGATGCTTACCCCAGGGCGAACCCCGAGGTGGCGGTGCAGCCGGAGAACCTGGCCTACGTGATCTACACCTCCGGTTCCACCGGCCAGCCCAAGGGCGCCGGTAATGCCCACCGGGCGCTGGTCAATCGGTTGGTGTGGATGCAACAGGCCTACGGGCTGACGCCGGCGGACACGGTCTTGCAGAAGACCCCGTTCAGTTTCGACGTGTCGGTGTGGGAGTTCTTCTGGCCGCTGATGGTCGGTGCGCGGCTGGTGGTCGCGGCGCCCGGGGCTCATCGGGATCCGGCGCGGCTGATTGAGTTGATCGAGCGCGAGCAGGTCAGCACGCTGCACTTCGTGCCGTCGATGCTCCAGGCGTTCTTGCAGGCTGCCGACGTCCAGCGTTGCACCAGCCTGACCCGCATCGTTTGCAGCGGTGAGGCACTGCCGGTGCAGGTGCAGGTGCAGGTGTTCGCCAAGCTGCCGGGGGCCGGGTTGTACAACCTGTACGGCCCGACCGAGGCGGCCATCGACGTCACCCATTGGACCTGCCGCGAAGAAGGCCGCGACAGCGTGCCCATCGGCCAGCCGATTGCCAACCTGTCGACCCATATCCTCGACAGCGGCCTGAACCCGTTGCCGGTCGGCGTGGCCGGCGAGTTGTACCTGGGCGGCGTGGGCCTGGCCCGGGGTTACCACCGTCGGCCGGGCCTGAGCGCCGAGCGTTTTGTCGCCAGCCCGTTGGGCGGCGGCCAGCGCCTGTACCGCACCGGTGACCTGGCGCGGTATCGCGCCGACGGGGTGATCGAGTACGTCGGCCGTATCGACCACCAGGTCAAGTTGCGCGGCCTGCGCATCGAGCTGGGGGAAATCGAGGCGCGGCTGATGGCCCATGCGGCGGTGCGTGAAGCGGTCGTCGTGGCGTGTGACGTAGCGGGCAGCCAGCAACTGGTGGCCTACCTGGTGGCCGTCGATCCGGCCGAGCCGGCACGCCATCCCCCACTCAATGGGCAACTCGACGCCTGGCTGGGGGAAAGCCTGCCGGACTACATGGTCCCGGCACACCGCGTATGGCTGGCGCAGATGCCGCTGAGCCCCAACGGCAAGCTCGACCGCAAGCGCCTGCCGGCCTTGGAGCTGGCCGCCGCAGAGCACGTGGCGCCGGCCAATGTCACCGAGCGCACGCTGGTGCAGATCTGGCAGGGCGTGTTGGGCGTCGAATCCGTTGGCGTCACGGATAATTTCTTCAACCTGGGCGCTGACTCGATCATCTCGATCCAGGTGGTCAGCCGCGCCCGTGAACAGGGCATCGACCTGAGCCCGAAAGACATCTTCCAGCACCCCACCGTCCGCCAACTGGCCGAGCGGATCATGTCGGCGGAACCTGTCACTTCGGCGGCCAGCGCCCTGGTGGACATGCCGCTGCACGGCCTGACCGAGCAGCAGGTGCGCCAGTTGCCGCTGCCGCAAGGGCAGTTGGACGGGTTGTACCGTCTGTCCCCGATGCAACAGGGCATGTTGTTCCTCGGCTTGAATTCGCCGGAAGCCGACCTGTATATCAACCAGTTGAGCATCCCGGTCCAGGGCCTGGAGCCGGCGCGTTTCCAGGCTGCCTGGGAGGCGGTGAGCCGGCGTCATGACATCCTGCGCAGCGGTTTTCTCTGGCAGGACATGGCCGAGCCGTTGCAGTTCGTCCTCGCCGATGCGCCGTTGCCCATCAGCCTGCTGGACTGGCGCGAGCAGGACGTTTCGGCCCAGGCCCTGCAACATTTGGCCGACCGTGAACGGGCCCGGGGCTTCGACCTGGATCGCCCACCGTTGCAGCGCCTGCTGCTGGTGCGGATCGGCGCGGACAGCTATCAACTGATCTGGACCTACCACCACATCCTGATCGACGGCTGGAGCAGCTCTCAGTTGATCGGTGAGGTGCTCAGCCTCTACTCGGGGCGCGATCTGCCCGAGGCGGTGCCGTACCGTCACTACATCAACTGGCTCGCCCAGCAGGATGCCAGCGGCGGGGAACGTTTCTGGCGCCGGCACCTGGCCGAGCTCGACGAACCGACCTACCTGGCCGACGCCGTGCCGCGCAAAGAAGAAGGTCAGGGCAGGGGGCATGAAGCGCTCTACAGCCGCCTGGGCGAAGCCCGGACCGAACAGCTCAAGGCGTTTGCCAGGGACCAGCAAGTCACCCTCAATACCCTGGTGCAAGGCGCCTGGCTGGTGCTGCTCAGTCGCTACAGCGGCCAGCGTTGCGTGGCGTTCGGTGCCACGGTGGCCGGCCGCCCCGCCAGCCTGCCGGCGTCGGAATCGATCCTGGGGTTGTTCATCAACACCCTGCCGGTGATCAAGCAGGTGTGCGCCGAGCAACCGGTGGGGCCGTGGTTGCGCGACCTGCAGGACTACAACCTGGACATGCGCGAGCGCGAATACACGCCGCTGACCGACGTCCAGCGCTGGGCCGGGCGCGCCGGGCAATCGCTGTTCGACAGCATCATCGTGTTCGAGAACCACCCCATCGACCAGGCGCTGCGCGAGTGGCGCGATGACTCGTTGAAGTTTGGCGAGAGCAGCGCTGCCGGCCTGACCAACTTCCCGATGGACCTGATGGTCACCCTCGAAGACGGGCTGGTGATCGAATACATGTTCCTGCGCGAGCATTTCGACCGTGCCACGGTGGAAGGCATCCGCGCCAACATGGAAGGGCTGTTGGCGGCGCTGTGCGAGGACGCCGCACGGCCCCTGGGCCGTCTCGGCCTGGTCACCGGGCAGGCACTGGCGGCTCCGGCGGCCGAGCCATCGCCGGCGTCAGTGCCAGTGCACGTGCGCATCGGCCAATGGGCTGCCCGCGACAGTGAGCAGACGGCGGTCATCTTCGACGGCCAGCGGTTCAGCTACGGCCAGATCGAGGCCCGGGCCAATCGCCTGGCCCACGCCCTGATAGCCGAAGGGGTCGGGCCGGACGTGCGGGTCGGCGTGGCCTTGCCCCGCAGCGAGCAGATGATTGTCGCCTTGCTGGCGGTGCTCAAGGCGGGCGGTGCCTACGTGCCGCTGGATGCCACTTATCCACGGGAGCGCCTGAGTTACCTGATGGACGATTCGGGCATTGCCCTGTTGCTCAGCGACTCGCGCCTGGACGCCGTATTGCCGACCCGGGCCAATCTTCATGTGCTGGCGCTGGACCGTCTGAACCTCGACGACCTGCCGGGCACGGCGCCCCAGGTGACGGTGCAGCCGGAAAACCTTGCCTACGTGATCTACACCTCCGGCTCCACCGGTTTGCCCAAGGGCGTGGGCGTGGGCCATGGTGCCTTGGCGATGCACTGCCAGGCCATCGGCCAGCGTTATGAAATGAGCACGGCCGATTGCGAGTTGCACTTCATGTCGTTCGCCTTCGACGGTGCCCATGAGCGTTGGCTGACCCCGATGACCCATGGTGCGCGGTTGCTGATCCGCGACGACAGCCTCTGGACTGCCGAGCAGACCTTCAACGCCATGCATGAGCATGGCGTGACGGTGGCGGCGTTCCCGCCGGTGTATTTGCAGCAACTGGCCGAGCACGCCGAGCAACAGGGCAACCCACCGCCGGTGCGGGTCTACTGCTTCGGTGGCGATGCGGTGCCGCAAGCGAGTTTCGAGCTGGCCAGGCGGGCCCTCAAGCCGCGCTACATCATCAACGGCTACGGTCCGACCGAAACCGTGGTCACGCCGCTGATCTGGAAGGCGGGCGCCGAGCAGACGTGCGGCGCGGCGTATGCTCCCATCGGCACGCTCGTCGGCCAGCGTTGTGGCTACGTGCTGGACCACGACCTCAATCGCCTGCCGGTCGGCGTGGCGGGCGAGTTGTACCTGGGCGGGGCGTTGGCCCGGGGTTACCTGGGGCGCGCCGGCGGCACGGCCGAACGCTTTGTCGCCGATCCATTCGGCGGCGCCGGTGCCCGCCTGTATCGCACCGGCGACCTGGTGCGACAACGCGAGGATGGCACCCTTGACTACCTGGGCCGTATCGACCAGCAAGTGAAGATCCGGGGCTTCCGTATCGAACCGGGGGAAATCGAGGCCCGCCTCAAGCAACTGCCAGGGGTGCGTGACGCGGCGGTGGTGGCGCGTGACGGCGCCAGCGGCAAGCAATTGGTCGGCTACGTGCTGCCCGTCGATTCGACATCGACCGGGGAGTGGTGCGAGGGCCTGCGCGAACAGCTCAAGGCGAGCCTGCCGGACTACATGGTGCCGGCCCACCTGATGCTGCTCGAACGCCTGCCGCTGACACCCAACGGCAAGCTCGACCGCAAGGCACTGCCGGCGCCGGGCGCCGATCCGGCGCGCCAGGGCTACGTGGCACCGGACAGCGCGCTTGAAAAAGCCCTGGTGGAGATCTGGCAGGACGTGCTGAAAGTCGAGCGGGTCGGGGTGACCGATCACTTCTTCGAACTGGGCGGTGACTCGATCCTCAGCCTGCAAGTGGTGGCCCGCAGTCGGGGGCTCAAGGCCCAGGGCTTGAACCTTAAGCTGCGCGACCTGATGCAGAAACCGACCATTGCCCAGTTGGTGGCGGGTTTGCAGGGCCAAGCCTCGACGCCTTCCACTGTGTTGGCGATGAACGCCGAGGTGCGTGGCACGGCACCGCTGTTCTGCATCCATGCCGGGTTTGGCACGGTGTTCGACTATGAACCGCTGGCGCGGCGCTTGAGCGGTGTGCGCCAGGTGCTGGCAGTGCAGTCGGCGATGCTGCTGGATCCGGCGTGGCGCGACGCATCGCTGCCGGCGATGGCCAGCGCCTACGTGGCCCAGATCCGCGCACGGCAACCGCAAGGGCCTTATTCGCTGCTGGGGTGGTCCCTGGGCGGCACCCTGGCCTTGTTGATGGCCGCGCAACTGGAGCGCGAAGGGCAGCAGGTCGAGTTCGTCGGCCTGGTCGACAGCTTCGTGCCTTCGGCCGCGGTGGATCGCCACGCAGTGGATGACTGGCGCGTCGACCTGCGGGATTTCGTGCGGGTGACGTTGCCCGACGCCAGGTTGCCGCAGTTGATCGAGGGCGAGGAAACGGTGACGAACCTGCGCGCGTTGCTGGCGACGGCGATGGCCGGCGAGGGCGTTGCCTCCACCTACCTGGCCTTGGGTGCCGATGAGCTGGCCCATGTCTTTTGCGTCGCCCGCCACCTCAAGCACCTGTCGCTGCAACTGGACCGGTGCCCGACGGTGGCGGTGGAACCGACGTGCTGGTGGACGCCGGGGCGCGAAGCCGAAGGGCTGGAACTGGCTGCGCAGGTGGGGCAGCCGGTGCAGGGTGAGCGGATCGACTGCGGTCACTTCCAGATTCCCCGGGATGAACGGTTCCTGGCCAGGGCTGAAGAAATCCTTGCCGAGATCGTTGAATCAGAAGTCTTGTCCTGAACCTGTAGCCGGCCGGGCGTTGTGCCCGGTCGGCGTGGAGAGTGTGCTCAATGTCGTTGAACCCTGATATCGCTGCATTCCTGGAACTGGTGGGCAATGGCCGCGCCAGTGGCAAACGCGTGCCCATGCACCAGATGAGCCCGGACCAGGCCCGTGAACAATTCGATCAGTCGTCGCAGTTGATGGATGCCGGTGGCGAGGCACTGGAGGTGGTCGAGCCCCTGCACATTGCAACCCGCGACGGTGCCCGGCTGGCAGCCCGGCTGTACAGCCGGCGCTCGCTGGAGCAAGGGCTGGTCCGACCGGCGCTGCTGTATTTCCATGGGGGCGGCTATGTGGTCGGCAGCCTCGATTCCCATGATTCACTGTGCCGCAACCTGGCGGCGATGGCCGACTGCGTGGTGGTGTCGGTGGCTTATCGACGGGCGCCGGAGTTTCGTTTTCCCACCGCCGTCGAGGATGCCATGGACGCCTGGACGTGGCTGGTGGCCGAATCGGACAGGCTCGGCATCGATACCCGGCGCCTGGCCGTGGGCGGCGACAGCGTCGGCGGCAGCCTGGCCACGGTGCTGGCGACGCAGCCGCTGGACACCGCGCCGCTGTTGCAGGTGCTGATCTATCCGGTGACGGATGCCAGCCGCAGCAGGCCGTCCATCGAGCGTTACGGTGAAGGTCATTTGCTGGAAAAGGCATCATTGGAATGGTTCTACAACCATTACCAACGCGACACCACCGACCGCCACGACCCGCGCTTCTCACCGCTGCTGGGCGAGATCCCGCCGAACCTGCCGCCGGTGCTGCTGATCCTCGCCGAATGCGACCCTCTGCATGACGAAGGCGTGGCGTATGCGCAGCACCTGCAACAGGCCGGGGTGGCGGTTGAACTCAAGGTGTATGCCGGCATGACCCATGACTTCATCCGCATGGGCGCCATCGTCGACGACGCCGAAGAGGCTCAGCAACACATCGCCCAACGATTGAGGGCAGTGTTTGCTCACTGATAAACATCACCTGAACAGACAGACCGCTTTCGCGAGCAAGCCCGCTCCCACAATTAAATGGGGGATGTCCATAAAACCTGCGCCTGGCAAAGATCCCTGTGGGAGCGGGCTTGCCCGCGAAGGCGCCCGCCCAGCCAACATCATCGGTCCAGACAGGCCGCTTTCGCGAGCAAGCCCGCTCCCACCATTAAATGGGGGATGTCCATAAAACCTGCGCCTGGCAAAGGTCCCTGTGGGAGCGGGCTTGCCCGCGAAGGCGCCGGCCCAGCCAACATCATCGGTGCAGGCAGACCGGTTTCGCGAGCAAGCCCGCCCCCACCATTGGATTGGGGTGAGTTCCGAGTTTTGTTGCCCCCGGCGACCCATTGGCAGCCGGGGGCGGTCCCCGGTCAGAGTACCGAGGCGGTCTGTGGCAGTTTCGGTTGGCGGTACAGGTCCAGCAGGACCTGGTCCAGTACGGACGAAGCGCCCCAGGGTTTGGGGTCGTTAAGGATGGCGACCACGGCCCAGGTGTTGCCGTTGATGTCACGGCTGAAGCCGGCAATGGCGCGGACGGTGTTCAGGGTGCCGGTCTTGACGTGGGCTTCGCCGGCCATGGCGGTGGTCTTGAGGCGCTTGCGCATGGTGCCGTCGGTGCCGGCGATTGGCATCGAGCTGATGTACTCGGCGGCATAAGGGCTGCGCCAGGCGGCTTGCAGCATCGCCGCCATTTCCCGGGCGCTGACACGTTCGGCGCGGGACAGGCCGGAGCCGTTCTCCATCACCAGGTGTGGCGCGGTGATGCCTTTCTTGGCCAGCCACTGGCGCACGACCCGCTGCGCGGCCTTGGCGTCGTCACCGTCGGCTTCGTTGCGAAACTGCGCGCCGAGGCTCAGGAACAACTGCTGGGCCATGGTGTTGTTACTGTATTTGTTGATGTCGCGGATGATTTCCGCGAGGTCCGGCGAGAAGGCCCGGGCCAGCAGTTTTGCACCGCTCGGAGTCGCGGCGAGGCGATCCTTGCCCTGGATGCTGCCGCCCAGTTCCTTCCAGATGGCTCGCACGGCGCCAGCGGTGTAGGTGGCGTGGTCCAGCAGCGACAGGTAGGTCTGGGAGCTGCACCCCTCGCCGAGCTGGCCGCCGACGGTCACGGTCACGCTGCCGTCCGCCTGGGGCACCGGGTTGTAGCGCACGCCGCCGGTGCATTGCTTGCCGTTGACGGCCTTGACCTGGTTGTCGATGCGAATGCTGGCGATCGGCGGTTCCACCGACACCAGCACCCGGCCGGCGTCATTGCGGGCGACGAAACGCAGGGCCTTGAGGTTGACCAGCAGGGCGTCGGGCTTGACCAGGAACGGTTTGTTCTCGTCGTTGCCGTCGTCGTTGAACTCCGGCAGTTGCGGCTGGATGAAGAAACCGCGGTCCAGCACCAGGTCGCCGGTGACCTGCTGCACGCCATTGGCCCGCAGGTCGCGCATCAGCAGCCAGAGTTTTTCCATGTTCAGCTTGGGATCGCCGCCGCCCTTGAGGTACAGGTTGCCGTTGAGGATCCCGCTGTTGAGGGTGCCGTCGGTGTAGAACTCGGTTTTCCACTGATGATTGGGGCCGAGCATCTCCAGGGCCGCGTAGGTGGTCACCAGTTTCATGGTGGACGCCGGGTTGACCGAGACGTCGGCGTTATAGACGGTCGGGGTGCCGGGGCCGTTGAGCGGCACCATCACCAGGGACAAGGCGTTGTCTTGCAGTTTGCTGGTCTTGAGGGCCTTCTGCACGTTGGGTGACAAGGCGGTGTTGATCGTGGCGGCGCTGGTGGAAACAGGGAGGGCCAGGGGAAGAAGAAGGCTGGCCAGAAGCAATGGACGCAAAGATTTGATCATTTGAAATAAAACCCTACAGGCGAGGGGGAAAAGACGAGGACATGAAAATGAACGCCCTCAACGGTCATGAAAGTGTCGGCATTATGCCCCAAGCTGCAACGGCTTGGCCCGTACCCTGGCCCTTCGCGACGCTATTTTTTACCGACGGTAGGTCGATCCCCCCGAACAGTCGGGCAATTGATGCACCAAACTGGTAAAGTGCCGGCCGTTATTACTTAAGAGGATTGTTCCAATGGCGACTAACCGTTCCCAGCGTCTGCGCAAAAAACTGTGCGTGGATGAATTTCAAGAGCTGGGTTTCGAATTGAACCTGGATTTCAAAGAAGATCTGGCCGACGAGGCTATTGACGCTTTCCTCGACGCTTTCTTGAAACAAGCCATGGAAGCCAATGGCCTGGGCTACGTGGGCGGCGACGACTACGGTCTGGTTTGCCTGCAGAAGCGTGGCTCGGTTTCCGAAGAGCAGCGTGCGGCCGTCGAGGCCTGGCTCAAGGCGCGTCCTGAGCTGACCAGCGTTGAAGTCAGCCCGCTGATGGACGTGTGGTACCCGGAAAAGCCGATCAACGCCAAGGCGTGATGATCTGAGCCGGCAACCCTTCGGGGTGCCGGCTTTTTTGTGCCTGCTTATCGGGTGATTGCCAGGCCGCCTTCGCGAGCAAACCCGCGCCCACAGGGGCATGCGAACGACACAAATCCAATGTGGGAGCGAGCTTGCTCGCGAAGCTTTCAGAGGCAATCAGGCCTTGCGCCAATTGAGGATCAGCAAGGTCAACACCCCCGCCACGATCCCCCAGAACGCCGACCCGATGGAAAACAGCGTCAACCCCGACGCGGTGACCATGAACGTCACCAGCGCCGCTTCCCGTTCCCGGGCTTCGCTCATGGCGATGGTCAAGCCATTGATGATCGAGCCGAACAATGCCAGGGCCGCGATGGACAGCACCAGTTCCTTGGGCAACGCCGCGAACAACGCCGCCAGCGTGGCGCCGAACACCCCGGCAATGCCGTAGAAAATCCCGCACCAGAGCGCCGCCGTGTAGCGCTTGTCGCGATCCTCGTGGGCGTGCGGGCCGGTGCAGATGGCGGCGCTGATGGCTGCCAGGTTGATGCCGTGGGAGCCGAACGGTGCCAACAGCAGCGAGGCAATGCCGGTGCTGGTGATCAGCGGCGAGGCTGGAACGTTGTAGCCGTCGGCCCGCAGCACGGCGATGCCGGGCATGTTCTGCGAGGTCATCGCCACGACGAACAGGGGGATGCCGATGCTGATGGTGGCGGCCAGGGAGAAGTGCGGCGTGGTCCAGACCGGTGTCGCGACTTCCAGGGTAAACCCGCTGAAATCCAGCAGCCCGAGCAGGCCGGACAACGCCGTGCCCACCAGCAGCGCGGCCAGCACCGCGTAGCGCGGCGACAGGCGCTTGACGATCAGGTAAGTGAAGAACATCCCCAGGACCAGGCCGGTGCGATGCTGGGTGGCGACGAAGATCTCGCTGCCGATCTTGAACAGGATGCCTGCGAGCAGGGCTGCCGCCAGGGACGCCGGGATGCGCCTGACCAGGCGCTCGAAACTGCCGGTCAGGCCGCAGATCGTCACCAGCACCGCGCAGGTGATGTAGGCACCGATGGCCTCGCCGTAGCTCACGCCGCCCAGGCTGGTGATCAACAGCGCCGCGCCGGGTGTCGACCAGGCAATGGTGATCGGCGTGCGATAGCGCAGCGAAAGGCCGATGGTGCACACGGCCATGCCGATGGAAATCGCCCAGATCCACGATGAAATCTGCCCGCTGGTCAACCCTGCTGCCTGCCCGGCCTGGAACATCAGCACCAGGGAGCTGGTGTAGCCGGTCATCATGGCAATGAACCCGGCGACGACGGCCGATGGCGATGTGTCGGCGAGCGGACGAAGTGGCGTAGTCGTGACTTCGGTCATGGCGGGCGATGATCCTTGTTATAAATTTGGCAAAGCCAGGAACAACCCTGTGGCGAGGGAGCAAGCGCCCTCGCCACAGGGTTGCGGTTTAAGCCTAAACTCAACCCCGTGAGCGATTGCAATACAGCCAGGCCCGCAAACAGCCGTACAGTCGTGTTGCCATCAGAGGTTGTGTACAATCGAGGTGTTTTTTACGCGATACTTGCCAGCGACCGGCTGTGCCGTATTACAGTCACGGTCAATTCGCCGCAGTTCTCCCGACTCGAGTGCCCATGAACGAACAGTTGCAGCCCCTCAAGAAACAACCGCGAGCCGGTAAGGCCGGTCGCAGCGGTACCCAGGACGATATCGTCTACGCGCATATCTTCGAGGCCATCCTCGAACAACGCTTGGCGCCCGGTACAAAGCTGAGCGAAGAGGCACTGGGGGAGATTTTCGGGGTCAGCCGCACGATCATTCGTCGGGCGTTGTCGCGCCTGGCCCATGAAGGGGTGGTGCTGCTGCGGCCCAACCGCGGCGCCGTGGTCGCCAGCCCGAGTGTCGAGGAGGCTCGCCAGGTGTTCATGGCCCGGCGCCTGGTGGAGCGGGCTATCACCGAACTGGCGGTGCAGCATGCCACCGCCGAGCAGCTTGCCGAGCTGCGGCAGATGGTCAACGACGAGCGCGACAGTTTTTCCCGGGGCGACCGTGGCGCCGGCATCCGCCTGTCGGGCGAATTCCACCTCAAGCTGGCCGAAGCGGCAAAGAATGCGCCGTTGATCAGCTTCCAGCGCAGCCTGGTGTCCCAGACCTCGCTGATCATTGCCCAGTACGAAAGCGGCAACCGTTCCCACTGCTCCTATGACGAGCACACCCAGTTGATCGACGCCATCGAGGCGCGCGACGCGACGCTGGCGGTGGACCTGATGATGCACCACATGGACCACATCGACAGCAAGCTCAACCTCGACGAAGAAAGCGCCTCGGACGACCTGCACGCGGTGTTCTCGCACCTGTTGCAGAGCAAGAAGCCAGGACGGTCGACGGCCAAGCTCTGATTGAGTTGAGTCAGCGGCACCGAGTTCCCCCCTTCGCGAGCAAGCCCGCTCCCGCATTCGACCGTGTTGTCATGACATACGCGGATCAAATGTGGGAGCGGGCTTGCTCGCGAAAGCGGTGTAACAGGCGAAGGAAATCTACCGCTGATGCACCAATTTACCGGCCGCGTAAGTCTGCATCACCGTCCGGTCATCCCCCAGGGTCATCAGCACGAACAACCGCTCGGCAATGTCGTTGGCCTGTTTCAGGCGATAGCCCAGCAGTGGCGTCGCGTTGTAGTCCAGTACCAGGAAATCCGCATCGGTGCCCGGCTGCAAGGTCCCGATCCGCTCTTCCAGGCGCAGTGCCCTGGCGCCGCCGAGTGTCGCCAGGTACAGCGACTTGAACGGGCTCAACCGCGCACCCTGCAACTGCATCACCTTGTAAGCTTCGTTCAGCGTGTGCAGCAGTGAAAAACTGGTGCCACCCCCCACGTCGGTGCCCAGGCCGACGTTCACCTTGTGCTTCTCGGCCATGGGCAGGTTGAACAGGCCGCTGCCCAGGAAGAAGTTCGACGTCGGGCAGAAGGCGATGGCCGAACCGGTTTCGGCCAGGCGTGCGCATTCGTCGTCGCACAGATGCACGCCGTGGGCGAACACCGAGCGCTCGCCCAGCAGTTGGTAGTGGTCGTAGACGTCCAGGTAACCCTTGCGCTCGGGAAACAGCGCCTTGACCCATTGCACTTCCTGCAGGTTTTCACTGATGTGGGTCTGCATGTACAGGTCGGGGTACTCGCTCAGCAACTGCCCGGCCAGCGTCAATTGTTCCGGGGTGCTGGTGGGGGCGAAGCGGGGCGTCACGGCGTAGTGCAGGCGGCCCTTGCCGTGCCAGCGCTCGATCAACGCCTTGCTCTCGGTGTAGCTGGATTCGGCGGTGTCGGTCAGGTAATCCGGGGCGTTGCGGTCCATCATCACTTTGCCGGCGATCATCCGCAGGTCCAGCTTCTGGGCCACTTCGAAGAAGGCATTCACCGACTGTGGGTGCACGCTGCCGAACACCAGCGCCGTAGTGGTGCCATTGCGCAGCAGTTCCTTGACGAAAAGATCGGCCACGGCCGCGGCATGGGCCGGGTCGGCGAACTGGCTTTCGCAGGGGAAGGTGTAGGTGTTGAGCCAGTCCAGCAATTGCTCGCCATAGGCGCCCACCATGCCGGTTTGCGGCAGGTGGATGTGGGTGTCGATGAAGCCGGGGGTGATCAGCGCGTCGGGGTAATGGTTGATCTCGATGTCCGCGGCCAGGGTCGGCAACAGGTCATGGGCGTGGCCGATGGCGCTGATCTGGCCGTTTTCCACCACCAGCAGGCCGTCTTCGAAATACTCATAGGAGGCTTCGATCCCTACTTCGGCCGGGTCGGCGAGGCTGTGGAGCAGGGCGGCGCGGTAGGCTTTGCGTGTCAGGGGCATGAAAGGTTTCTCAATGAAGAATCAACGGTTGGCCTGGCTGCGGCGCGAGGCCGGCAGCAGCTTGGCGATCGGTTCGGCGCGCGCGGTGTGCTGGCCGAAGTCGGCGTTATAGGTGGCGATGATTTCGCCGGCGATGGAGATGGCGATTTCCACAGGCAGCTTGCCTTTGACTTCGCCGATGCCCATCGGGCAACGTAGGCGTTGCAAGGTGCCGCTGTCGAAGCCGCGATCGCGCAGGCGATGTTCGAACTTGACCCGCTTGGTCTTCGAACCGATCAGGCCGAAGTAGGCGAAGTCGTTGCGCTTGAGGATCGCGGCGCTCAGTTCCAGGTCGAGCGCGTGGTTGTGGGTCATGACGATGCAGTAGCTGCCGGCGGGCAGTTCGTCGACTTCATCCAGTGGCTCTTCGGTGACGATCTTGCGTACGCCGTGGGGCAAGTGTTCGGGGAATTCCGCCTCCCGCGAATCGATCCAGCGCACCTTGCAGGGCAGGCTCGCCAGCAACGGCACCAGGGCGCGGCCGACATGGCCGGCACCGAACACGGCAATCTGCGCCTGCACCTGGCCCATGGGTTCGAACAGCAGCACCGTTACGCCACCGCAGCACTGGCCGAGGCTGGCGCCGAGGCTGAAGCGTTCCAGGTGGGTAGCCTGCTGGCCGCTGGCAAGCATCTGCCGGGCGATTTCCATGGCCTTGTATTCCAGGTGCCCGCCGCCAATGGTGTCGAACGTCTGGCTGGCGCTGATGACCATCTTCGAACCGGCGTTGCGCGGCGTGGAGCCGAGCTCTTCGATGATGGTCACCAGCACGCAGGGTTCGCCGCGGGTTTGCAGGTCGGCGAGGGCGCTGATCCAGTTGTACATGTTCACCTCGACATCTTTGTTGTCTGTTCGGCGGCCTTCGCGAGCAAGCCCGCTCCCACAGGGTATTTGTGAACACCGACCCAATGTGGGAGCGAGCTTGCTCGCGATCGGCCGCGCCGCGGTCTAGAGCGAAGCCACTTCGACTTCAGCTTCCTCAGCCTTGACCGCCTTCAACCCACGCATCTGCTCGCAACCCCACAACACCCGTTCCGGTGTCGCCGGCGCGTCGATCTTCGGCTGGTGCCGGTAATCCCCCAGGCTCGCCACGGCGTCCTTGATGGCGCACCAGGCGGCGATGCCGAGCATGAACGGCGGCTCGCCCACGGCCTTGGAGTGGAATACAGTGTCTTCGGGGTTCTTGCGGTTTTCTACCAGCTTGACCCGCAAATCGAGCGGCATGTCGGCCACGGCGGGGATCTTGTAGCTGGCCGGACCGTTGGTCATCAGCTTGCCCTTGTCGTTCCACACCAGCTCTTCCATGGTCAGCCAACCCATGCCCTGGATGAAGCCGCCTTCGACCTGGCCAATGTCGATGGCCGGGTTCAGCGAGGCACCGACGTCGTGGAGGATGTCGGTGCGCAGCATCTTGTATTCGCCGGTGAGGGTGTCGACGATCACCTCGGCGCACGCCGCGCCATAGGCGTAGTAGTAGAACGGCCGGCCACGGGCCTGGCTGCGGTCGTAGTAGATTTTCGGGGTCTTGTAGAAGCCGGTGCTCGACAGCGAGACCTGGGCGAAATAGGCCTGTTGGACCAACGCCTCGAAGGTCAGGATGTGATCGCGCACCCGCACATGGCCGTTGTGGAAGACCACGTCTTCCTCGCTGACCTTGTACTGCCGCGCGGCGAACTCCACCAGGCGCCGCTTGATGATCTCGGCGGCATTCTGCGCCGCCTTGCCGTTGAGGTCGGCACCACTGGAGGCGGCGGTGGGCGAGGTGTTGGGGACCTTGTCGGTGTTGGTCGCGGTGATCTGTACCCGGTCCATTTCCACCTGGAACACTTCGGCCACCACTTGCGCGACCTTGGTGTTCAGGCCCTGGCCCATTTCGGTGCCGCCGTGGTTCAGGTGGATGCTGCCGTCGGTGTAGACGTGGATCAGGGCACCGGCCTGGTTGAGGAAGCTGGCGGTGAACGAAATACCGAACTTCACCGGCGTCAACGCCAGGCCCTTTTTCAGGATCGGGCTGTTGGCGTTGTAGCGCCGCACCGCTTCGCGGCGTTCGGCGTACTGGCTGCTTTCTTCCAGTTCGCGGGTCATTTCCTCGAGCATGTTGTGCTCGACGGTCTGGTAGTAGTGGGTGACGTTGCGCTCGGTCTTGCCGTAGTAGTTGGCCTTGCGCACGGCCAGTGGGTCGAGCGCCAGGTGCCGGGCGATGGCGTCCATGACTTCTTCGATGGCCACCATGCCTTGGGGACCGCCGAAGCCGCGGTAGGCGGTGTTCGAGGCGGTGTTGGTCTTGCAGCGATGGCCGTTGATGGTCGCGTCGCCCAGGTAATAGGCGTTGTCGGCATGGAACATCGCCCGGTCGACAATCGAGGCCGACAGGTCCGGCGAGCAGCCGCAGTTGCCGGCCAGTTCCAGGGCGATGCCGTGCAGGCGCCCGGTGCTGTCGAAGCCCACGTCGTATTCGATGTAGAACGGGTGGCGCTTGCCGGTCATCAGCATGTCTTCGACCCGCGGCAGGCGCATCTTGGTCGGCTGCCCGGTGAGGTGGGCGATCACCGCGCACAGGCAGGCCGGGCTGGCGGCCTGGGTTTCCTTGCCGCCGAAGCCGCCGCCCATGCGGCGCATGTCCACCACCACCTTGTTCATCGACACGCCCAGCACTTCGGCCACCAGCTTCTGCACTTCGGTGGGGTTCTGGGTGGAGCAGTAGACGATCATGCCGCCGTCTTCGGTGGGCATCACCGAGGAGATCTGGGTTTCCAGGTAGAAGTGTTCTTGCCCGCCGATGTGCAACGAGCCCTGGATGCGATGTTCGGCGCTCGCCAGTGCGCCGGCCGAGTCACCGCGCTGATGGGTGTGGCTGTCGAGCACGAAGTGGCGCTTGCGCAATGCTTGGACCACGTCCAGCACCGGTTCCAGGTCTTCATATTCGACGATGGCCGCCATGGCTGCCTTGCGTGCGGTTTCCAGATCCCGGGCAGCGACGGCCAGCACCGGCTGGCCGACGAATTGCACATCGTCGATCGCCAGCAGCGGGTCGCCAGGCAGCAACGGGCCGATGTCCTTGAGGCCCGGGATGTCTTCGTGGGTGATGGCGATGCGCACGCCTTCGAAGGCATAGCAAGGCGTGGTGTCGATGCGCAGGATCCGTGCATGGGCACGGTCCGAGAGGCGCGCGTAGACGTGCAACTGGTTGGGGAATTCGAGGCGGTCGTCGATGTACTGCGCCTCGCCGGACACATGCTTGGCGGCGCTGTCGTGCTTGACGCTGCGGCCTACACCGGTGCTCAGGTCGCGGGCGAACAGCTCGGCCAGCTCGGCTTGGGTCTTCTCTACGGCGTGGTGGTTAGACATAAGCGGTCACCCGAGTCTCGATGTGCGGCGTTTGCAGTTCGATGAAGTACTTGCGCAGCAGGTTGCGGGCGCTGAGCAGGCGGTATTCCTTGCTGGCGCGAAAGTCCGACAGAGGCGTGAAGTCCTCAGCCAGGGCCGCGCAGGCGCGTTCGACGGTGCTGTCGTTCCACGGCGCACCGATCAGCACGGCTTCGCAATGGGTGGCGCGCTTGGGGGTCGCGGCCATGCCGCCGAAGGCCACGCGGGCATCGCGGACCACGCCGTTGTCGATGCGCAGGTTGAACGCCGCGCAAACGGCGGAAATATCGTCGTCCAGGCGCTTGGACACCTTGTAGGCGCGGAACGCCTGCTCGGCGCTGGCCCGGGGCACGATGATCTTCTCGATGAACTCGCTTTCCTGGCGGGCGGTCACTCGGTAGTCGATGAAGTAGTCTTCCAGCGCCAGGGTGCGGCGGGTCTGGCCCTTGCACAGGACGATCTGCGCGCCGAGGGCGATCAGCAGGGGCGGCGAGTCGCCGATCGGCGAAGCGTTGCCAATGTTGCCGCCCAAGGTGCCCTGGTTGCGGATCTGCAAGGAGGCGAAGCGTTGCAGCAGGTCGCCAAAGTCCGGGTATTCGGCCTTCAGGGCTTCGTAGCAGTCGGACAGCGCGGTGGCGGCGCCGATCTCCAGGCGATCGTCGAAACGCTCGACGCGCTTGAGTTCGGCGACGTTGCCGACGTAGATCATCACCGGCAGGGTGCGGTGGAACTGGGTGACTTCCAACGCCAGGTCCGTGCCGCCCGCCAGCAGGCGCGCCTGGGGGTAGGCGTCATAGAGGTCGGCCAGGTCGGCCACGGTCAGGGGCACCAGGCAGCGCTTGTCGCCGCTGTTGAGTTCGCCGGTTTCGGTGGGGGCGATGGCTTTGAGGCGGGCGATGGTCTGGTCCTGGCGAGCGTCGAACTGATCCGGCTGGCTGGCGCAGCAGGCCTGTTCGGCGGCGGCCAGAATCGGCCGGTAGCCGGTGCAGCGACACAGATTGCCGGCGAGGGCTTCATGGGCCTTGTGGGCGTCGGGTTGGGCGCTGTTCTTCTGCAGGGCGAACAGCGACATGACAAAGCCCGGCGTGCAGAAGCCGCATTGCGAGCCATGGCAATCGACCATCGCTTGCTGGACGCTGTGCAACTGGCCCTGGTGCTTGAGGTCTTCGACGCTGATCAGCTGTTTGCCATGCAGGGACGAGACGAACGTCAGGCATGAGTTGAGGCTGCGATAGCGCAGGCCTTCGCGGCCGTTCTCGTCGGTGTGCAGTTCGCCCACCACCACGGTGCACGCGCCACAGTCGCCGCTGGCGCAGCCTTCCTTGGTACCGGATTTGCCGAGGTGCTCGCGCAGGTAATTGAGCACGGTCAGGTTCGGGTCCAGGGCATGCTCGCTACGGAGCTCCTGGTTGAGTAAAAACTGGATCACGGAAGGCCTCGCAGACTCATTATTGTTGTATCGACGTGGGCCGAATTTAGCAGGTCTGACTTTTCGGTCAATGATTTTCTGACTTAAAGGTCAGGAAAATTCGGTTTGTCGATTTACAACGGGGTGAATTGAGTATTGACCCTCGGGCCATACCCTGCTTTTTTGCTTATATCGTGCCAAAACCCGGTACAGGCCCTGCGCCATGACGTAGTGAGTGCGCTACACTGCGCCGCTTGTGCAAATCGAAGAGTTTGAAGGAAAACCATGACGTTCAAGGCCCCGGACAGCCTCGCCGAGCAAATCGCCCATCATCTCGCCGAGCGCATCATTCGCGGTGAAATGAAACCGGGAGAGCGCATCCAGGAGCAGAAGGTCACCCTGGCGCTCAATGTCAGCCGTGGGTCGGTCCGCGAGGCCTTGTTGATCCTGGAGCGGCGCCACCTAGTGGCGATCCTGCCGCGCCGTGGCGCCCACGTCACCGAACTCACTGAACACAAGGTGCGCAGCCTGTGCACGCTGATGAGCGAGCTGTACATCCTGCTGGGCAATGCCGTGGCCCATGGCTGGCAGCAACCGGCCGACATGGCGCCGTTCGTGGCGATCCAGCAGCGCCTGACGGACGCCTTCCAGCGCCAGGACATCCGCACCTTCGTCGATGAAAGCTTCAGCGTGATGCGCGCGGCGTACCCCTTTGCCAACAACCCGTACCTACAGGAAACCGTCGAGAACCTGCAACCGGCCATGAGCCGTGCCTATTTCCTGGCGCTGGACCAGCGCAAGGCCGAAATGAGCGAGTTCCTCGATTTGTTCCAGCGCCTGCTCGTCGCCGTGCTGGCCCGTGATTTGCCGCAGATCCGCATCGTGCTGACGGCCTACGCCCAGCGCAGTTGCGACCTGGTGGTTTCTGCCCTGACGGCGGCCTGACGTGCGACTCAAGTGCATCAAGCTGGCGGGGTTCAAGTCCTTCGTCGACCCGACGACGGTGAACTTCCCCAGTAACATGGCGGCGGTGGTCGGGCCCAATGGTTGCGGCAAGTCGAACATCATCGACGCCGTGCGCTGGGTGATGGGCGAGAGCTCGGCCAAGAACCTGCGCGGCGAGTCGATGACCGACGTCATCTTCAACGGCTCCACCAGCCGAAAGCCGGTCAGCCAGGCCAGCATCGAACTGGTGTTCGATAACTCCGACAGCACCCTGGTGGGCGAGTATGCGGCCTACGCGGAGATTTCCATTCGCCGCAAGGTCACGCGCGACAGCCAGAACAGTTACTTCCTGAACGGTGCCAAGTGTCGGCGCCGGGACATCACTGACATTTTCTTGGGGACCGGCTTGGGCCCGCGCAGCTACTCGATCATCGAGCAGGGCATGATCTCCAAGCTGATCGAGGCTAAGCCTGAAGACCTGCGCAACTTCATCGAAGAAGCCGCCGGTATTTCCAAATACAAGGAACGACGCCGGGAAACGGAAAACCGTATCCGCCGCACCCATGAAAACCTCGCCCGCCTGACCGACCTGCGCGAAGAGCTCGAACGGCAGCTCGAACGCTTGCACCGTCAGGCCGAGGCGGCCAAGAAGTACCAGGAATACAAGGGCGAGGAGCGTCAGCTCAAGGCCCAGCTCTCGGCCCTGCGCTGGCAGGCGTTGAACGAACAGGTCGGCCAGCGTGAGGCGGTCATCGGCAACCAGGAGGTCAGCTTCGAAGCGCTGGTGGCCGAGCAGCGCAACGCCGACGCGGCCATCGAACGGCTGCGGGACGGGCACCATGACCTGTCCGAGCGCTTCAATCTGGTGCAAGGACGCTTCTATTCCGTGGGCGGCGACATCGCTCGGGTCGAACAGAGTATCCAGCATGGCCAGCAGCGGCTGCGCCAGTTGCAGGATGACTTGAAGGAAGCCGAACGCGCGCGCCTGGAAACCGAGTCCCACCTGGGTCATGACCGCACGCTGCTGCTGACCCTTGGCGAAGAGCTGGAACGGCTCACGCCAGAGCAGGAAATCACCAGTGCCGCCGCCGAAGAAGCCGCCGCGGCCCTGGAAGAAGCCGAAGTGACCATGCATGGCTGGCAGGAACAATGGGACAGCTTCAACCTGACTTCGGCCGAGCCACGCCGCCAGGCCGAGGTCCAGCAGTCACGCATCCAACAGTTGGAAACCAGCATGGAGCGCCTGGCCGAGCGCCAGCGCCGTTTGGCCGAAGAGCGCGCGTTGCTGGCGGCGGACCCGGAAGACGCGGCGATCCTGGACCTGAGCGAGCAACTGGCGACCAGTGAAGCCACCCTCGAAGACTTGCAGGCCAGCGAGGACGCCCAGGTCGAGCGCCTGGAGCAGTTGCGCCAGGCCTTGCAGGCGGCTTTGCACAACCAGCAGCAGGCCCAGGGCGAATTGCAGCGGCTCAATGGCCGTCTTGCCTCGCTGGAAGCCTTGCAGCAGGCCGCGCTGGACCCGGGCACGGGCACAGCCGAATGGCTGCGCGACCAGCACCTGGCCGAGCGGCCGCGCCTGGCCGAGGGCCTGAAGGTCGATGCCGGTTGGGAACTGGCGGTGGAGACCGTGCTGGGTGCCGATTTGCAAGCGGTGTTGGTGGACGATTTCGGCGGCTTCGACCTGTCGGGCTTCAGCCAGGGCGATTTGCGCCTGCTCAGCCCGGCGGGCGACGGGGTGCGCGTGCCCGGCAGCTTGCTGGACAAAGTCGAGGCCCAGGTCGACCTGTCGCCCTGGCTGGGCCAGGTCAAGCCGGTGGAGAGCCTCGAACAGGCGTTGGCGCTGCGAGGGCAACTGGCGCCGGGCGAGAGCCTGATCAGCCGCGACGGCTACTGGGTTGGCCGGCACTTTCTACGGGTGCGCCGGGCCAGCGAAGCCGAGAGCGGGATGCTCGCCCGGGGCCAGGAAATCCAGCGCCTGGGTGCCGAGCGTGAAGAGCGCGAGACAAGCGTCGAAGCCCTGGAAAGCGAATTGCAGAACCTGCGGGCGCAGCAGCGTCAGCAGGAGAACGGCCGCGAACACCTGCGACGGCTGTTGCAGGACGAAGCTCGCCAGCAGGGCGAACTGAAGGCTCAGTTGTCAGCCGGCAAGGCCAAGGTCGAACAACTGGCGCTGCGCCGCACGCGGCTTGAGGAAGAGATCGCCGAGCTGGGTGAGCAGCGGGCGCTGGAGCATGAACAGATCGGCGAGGCGCGCCTGCAATTGCAGGAAGCCCTCGACGCCATGGCCCAGGACACCGAGCAGCGCGAGTTGCTGCTGGCCCAGCGCGACAGCCTGCGTGAGCGCCTGGACCGGGTGCGCCAAGAGGCGCGGCAGCACAAGGATCACGCCCATCAACTGGCCGTGCGCCTGGGTTCGCTCAAGGCGCAGTACGATTCCACGCGCCAGGCGCTGGAACGCCTGGAAATGCAGTCCGAGCGCCTGACCGAAAAACGCGAGCAGTTGAGTCTCAACCTGGAGGAGGGCGAGGCGCCGCTGGAAGAATTGCGCCTCAAGCTCGAAGAGTTGCTCGACAAGCGCATGACCGTCGACGAAGAACTCAAGACCGCGCAGATCGCCCTGGAAGACGCCGACCGCGAGCTGCGTGACGCCGAGAAGCGCCGCAGCCAGGCCGAGCAGCAATCCCAGTTGATCCGCACCCAGATGGAACAGCAACGCCTGGAATGGCAAGCCCTGACCGTGCGCCGCAAGGCCCTGCAGGACCAGTTGCTGGAGGATGGCTACGACCTCGACGGCGTGCTCGCTACCCTGGTGGCCGGCGCGAACGAGAAGGACGCCGAGGAAGAGCTCGAACGCATCGCCCAGCGCATCCAGCGCCTGGGCGCCATCAACCTGGCGGCCATCGACGAATACCAGCAGCAGTCCGAACGCAAACGCTACCTCGATGCGCAGAACGATGACCTGGTGGAAGCGCTGGAGACCCTGGAAAACGTCATCCGCAAGATCGACAAGGAAACCCGCAACCGCTTCAAGGATACCTTTGATCAGATCAACGGCGGTTTGCAGGCCCTTTTCCCAAAAGTTTTCGGTGGCGGCAGCGCGTACTTGGAACTGACGGGCGAAGATTTACTCGATACAGGGGTGACAATCATGGCGCGTCCTCCTGGCAAGAAGAACAGCACCATCCATTTGCTCTCCGGCGGCGAGAAGGCGTTGACCGCCCTGGCCCTGGTTTTTGCCATTTTCAAACTGAATCCGGCGCCGTTCTGCATGCTCGACGAAGTCGATGCACCCCTGGATGACGCTAACGTGGGCCGTTACGCACGGCTGGTGAAGGAAATGTCCGAAACGGTGCAGTTCATCTACATCACCCACAACAAGATCGCCATGGAAATGGCCGACCAGTTGATGGGCGTGACCATGCACGAGCCAGGTTGCTCGCGGCTGGTGGCAGTGGATGTGGAGGAGGCCATGGCAATGGTGGATGCGTGAAGGGTGGGCCTGTAGGGCATCTACTTGGAGCGCTGTAGGTATTTTTTACCCTGACGCCTTCACAGATTGGCACAAGGCCATGCGACAGACGGTGTAAAGTTATCTTTGGTCGTGCTAGTTTAATGTCAATTTTTCGTATGCGTGGGCAAAAGGCCATTCAGAACATAGAGTTGGCGCCACGTTTTAAAGCGGTTTGCAAATAGCTAAGCCCCTTATTTTTCAGCATTTTTATAGAGGCACGGGATTACATGGAAATCGGTCTGCGCGAGTGGCTGATCGTCATCGGCATCATTGTCATTGCCGGTATTCTTTTCGACGGCTGGCGCCGCATGCGCGGTGGCAAAGGGAAACTGAAGTTTCGCCTGGACCGCAGCCTGTCGAACCTGCCGGATGACGATGGCAACGCCGAACTGCTGGGCCCGCCCCGAGTGCTCGACACGCATAAAGAGCCACAGCTCGATGAGCACGACCTGCCGTCGATGAGCGCCCCGGTGCGCGAGCCCCGGGAGTCTGGCTCCAAGCGCGGCAAGCGCAACAGCGAGCCATCCCAGGGCGACCTGAACCTCAACCTGGACCTGGACGGCGGCCCGAGCCTGAACAGCCGTGACGACGACTTCCCGGACGAGAACAGGACATCGAACGCCGACAAGGATCAGGCCCAGGCCGAGGAAGTGCTGGTGATCAGCGTGATCTGCCGCGACCCGGCCGGCTTCAAGGGCCCGGCGCTGTTGCAGAACATCCTGGAAAGCGGCCTGCGTTTTGGCGAGATGGACATTTTCCATCGGCACGAGAGCATGGCCGGCAACGGCGAGGTGCTGTTCTCCATGGCCAACGCCGTCAAGCCGGGTGTATTCGACCTGGACGACATCGACCATTTCAGCACGCCGGCGGTGAGTTTCTTCCTCGGCCTGCCGGGCCCGCGTCATCCCAAGCAGGCCTTCGATGTGATGGTGGCCGCAGCCCGCAAGCTGTCCCAGGAGCTCAATGGCGAACTGAAGGATGACCAGCGCAGCGTGCTGACCGCCCAGACCATCGAGCACTACCGCCAGCGCATCGTCGAGTTCGAGCGTCGGGCGTTGACCCAGAAGCGCTGAAGTCATCAGAGACGTGTAGCTGAGGGACTTTTGTGGCGAGGGGATAGATCCCCTCGCCACAGGTTCTGTATGGGTAGGTTCGGGTGCGAACTGCCGACGATTTTAAAAGATTGAGCAGCCTAGGCTGCTCTTTTGCTTTATGAGAGAACACTATGAAAGCCGCTGAAACCCGCATCCTAGAGCTGCGCACCGAACTGGATCAGCACAATTACCGCTACCACGTCCTCGATGAGCCGAGTATTCCGGACGCCGAGTACGACCGCCTGTTCCACGAGCTCAAGGCCCTGGAAGAGCAACACCCGGAGCTGGTGACCAGCGACTCCCCGACCCAGCGGGTGGGCAGCGTGGCGCTGTCGGCGTTCAGCCAGGTGCGGCACGAGATCCCGATGCTCAGCCTGGGCAACGCCTTCGACGAAACCACGATGCGCGAATTCGACCGCCGGGTGACCGAAGGCCTCGATTTGCCGATGGGCGATCTGCTGGGTAGCGGGGCGGCGGTGGAGTACAGCTGCGAACCCAAGCTCGATGGTCTGGCGGTCAGTCTGTTGTACCAGGATGGCGTGCTGGTGCGCGGTGCCACGCGCGGTGATGGCACCACCGGCGAAGACATCAGCGTCAATGTGCGCACCGTGCGCAACATCCCGCTCAAGTTGCAGGGCAGCGGCTGGCCGCCGGTGCTGGAGGTGCGTGGCGAGGTGTACATGTCCAAGGCCGGCTTCGAGCGCCTCAATGCCTCGCAGCTGGAGGTGGGTGGCAAGACCTTCGCCAACCCGCGCAACGCGGCGGCGGGCAGCTTGCGACAACTGGACTCGAAGATCACTGCCAACCGTCCCCTGGAATTCTGCTGCTACGGCATTGGCCAGGTCAGTCGCGACATCGCCGACACGCACATCGGCAATCTCAAGCAGCTCAAGGCCTGGGGCATGCCCATCAGCCGCGAGCTGAAGCTGGCCCATGGCATCGATGAATGCCTGGATTACTACCGCGACATCGGCGAGCGGCGCAACGCACTGCCCTACGAGATCGACGGCGTGGTGTTCAAGGTCAACAGCATTGCCTCCCAGCGCGAACTCGGTTTTCGCGCCCGTGAGCCACGTTGGGCGATCGCCCATAAATTCCCGGCCAGTGAAGAGCTCACCGAACTGCTGGACGTCGAGTTCCAGGTCGGTCGCACCGGCGCGGTCACGCCCGTGGCCCGGCTCAAGCCGGTGAAAGTAGCTGGCGTGACCGTGGCCAACGCCACGCTGCACAACATGGACGAAGTGGCGCGGCTGGGCCTGATGATCGGCGACACGGTGATCATCCGTCGCGCCGGTGACGTGATCCCGCAGGTGGTGCAAGTCGTCACCGAGCGGCGTCCGGAACATGCCCGCCCGGTGGAAATCCCCCAGCAGTGTCCGGTGTGCGGGTCCCATGTGGAGCGCACGCAACTGATCAAGCGCAGCAAAGGCCGTGAGACCATCAGCGAAGGCGCGGTGTACCGCTGCGTGGGTCGCCTGGCGTGCGGGGCGCAGCTCAAGCAGGCGATCATCCATTTCGTCTCGCGCCGGGCCATGGACATCGAAGGCCTGGGCGAGAAGAGCGTCGAGCAGTTGGTGGATGAAGGCCTGGTGGGGTCGCCGGCGGATTTGTATGCGCTGACGTTCGAGCAGGTGGTCGATCTGGAAGGCTTCGCCGAGCTGTCGAGCAAGAACCTGCTGGCGGCGATTGCCGACAGCAAGAAACCGAGCCTGGCGCGTTTCGTCTACGCGCTGGGCATCCCGGACGTGGGCGAGGAAACCGCCAAGGTACTGGCGCGCTCCCTCGGCTCCCTGGAACGCGTCCAGGCGGCCTTGCCGCAAGTGCTCACCTACCTGCCGGACATCGGCCTGGAAGTGGCCCACGAGATCCACAGCTTCTTCGAAGACCCGCACAACCGCCAGGTGATCAAGGACCTGCTGCGCCATGGCCTGGACATCCAGGATCAGGGCGAGCTGGGCGCCGAGTTCTCTGCCAGTACCACCCTCGGTGGCTTCCTCGACAAGTTGCACGTGCCGTCGGTCGGGCCGGGCGGGGCGCAGAAACTGGCGGATAAGTTCGGTTCGCTCGAAGCAGTCATGGACGCCGACTGGCTGGACATGCGCCAGGCGTTGCCGGAAAAACAGGCCAACGCCGTGCGCGAGTTTTTCGCCATCGCCGAGAATCGCCAGCAAGCGCAGGCCGCCGAGCAGCAGTTGCGCGATTTCGGCATGCATTGGCAGAGCGAGAAGAAAGTCGTCGAAGGGTTGCCCGAGGCGGGTCACACCTGGGTGTTGACCGGTTCGCTGGAACTGATGAGTCGCGACGTCGCCAAGGAGAAGCTGGAGGGGCTGGGGGCCAAGGTCGCCGGTTCCGTGTCGGCGAAGACCTATTGTGTCGTGGCCGGGCCGGGCGCGGGTTCGAAGTTGACCAAGGCCAATGAGCTGGGGCTCAAGGTGCTGGATGAAGAAGCGTTTGTCGCGTTTCTTGGCCAGCATGGCATCACGGTCTAGCTGGCAGCGACCGGGGTGGCTGCGCCACCCAGCGGGAGCGAGCTTCCTCGCCACGGGAACGATCGGGGGATGTGGATGATCTAGTCTTGCAGACTCCCGGGAGAGATCGCCATGTACCGCTTCTTCGAACAACTGAGCTCACGCATCGCCGCGCCTTTCCTGGGGGACCGTTCGCGTAACAGCAAGGTCTGGCCGTGTCGGTGCGGGCAGTCATTGTTTTTTCGCAACAGCCAATGCCTGGCGTGCCTGGCGGTGCTGGGGTATCAACCGGAGCAGAGTCGTCTTTCGTCATTGCAACCAGGCGAACAACCCGACACCTGGACCCTGGATGCCGACCCGCAAGCCGGGTTGTTCCGTCGTTGCGCCAATCTGGACACCCCGGCCGGGTGCAATTGGTTGCTGCCAGCCAACGACCACGACACCTTGTGTATCGCCTGCCGCCTGAACCGCACCATTCCCGACCTGTCGATCCCGGAGAACCCCGAGCGCTGGCGCAAGGTCGAGATCGCCAAGCGTCGCCTGGTAGCGCAGTTGATCACCCTCGGCTTGCCGGTCGTCGCGAAAACCGTCGACGAAAAGGCCGGCCTGGCTTTCGATTTCATCGGTGTCGACCCGGACGGAAAACCGCCGATGACCGGCCACGCCAGTGGGCTGATCACCCTCGACATCAAAGAGGCGGACGACGCCCATCGCGAATACGTGCGCCAGCAGATGCGCGAACCCTATCGCACCTTGCTCGGGCATTTCCGTCACGAGGTGGGTCACTATTACTGGGATCGGTTGATCGCCAACAGCCATTGGCTCGAAGCGTTCCGTGCGCTGTTCGGCGACGAGCGCGCCAGCTATGCCGAAGCCCTGGATCGCCACTACCAGCAGGGCGCGCCGCTGGACTGGCAAACGCACTACGTCAGCGCCTACGCCACTATGCACCCCTGGGAAGACTGGGCCGAGACCTGGGCGCACTACCTGCACATGATGGACGCCGTGGACACCGCGCTAGGCTTCGGCATGAGTGCCCGGGAAATGGATTTCGACTACCAGCCGTTCCCGCCCGAGACCCTGTATGACCCGGGGCATGCCGGGGGCGCGGCCTTTCTCTCGTTCGTCAACGCCTGGATCGAACTGGCCGGCATGCTCAACGAACTTTCCCGCAGCATGGGCCAGCCGGACTTCTACCCCTTCGTCGTGCCGGCTGCGGTCATCACCAAGTTGCATTTCATTCATCTGGTGATTCAGGAGGAGGGTGGTCGGGCGGATGAGGTGTTGTTGTAGCCTGCGAACTTTTTGGGTGTAACAAACTTTGTAATAAAGACGCAGAATATAACCTGTCGGTGTTGCGACTGCTGGCAATTGTTACTATCTGTTCTGATAGTATCTCGCTCACAAAATTTCCCTTACTCTGAGACGAGTCGTGAATGGCGGTTTTAGATATTTGGGAGAGTGTTATGAAAGATAAGGCAACAGATAAGCCCGCTACACCCGGTAAACGTGCAACCATCCCCAACGCACCTCGCAACCTTGCTCAAGCCGGAGCAGGTCGATACACCATCATGTTGAGCTGGCTGATTTCGGACAACGTCGGGCCCGATGAAATTGCCAGTCACACGTTTAAAGTGACCAAGACAGAAAATGGCCAGGAACAATTCGTACCTGCCGCCAGAATACAACCGGACAGTAATGGCCAGTATGCGCATACGATCGAAGTCAGTGGAGGTGCGCAACCTGTTAAGTTCAATGTTCAAGTCAGGGCTCAGGCGCTTAATGCGGAGTATGGTCCTTACTGTCCGGTATTAATCTGTTCCACTGCAGTTTAGGGTGTGTGCGAAATAGCTTAGAACGCCAACCTAAGCGTGCGTATTGAATAGCTGATGGATTCTTCAGGTGTTTGTCCCATTGCCTTGGGGGAGCAAAGCTTGCTCGCGACAGCGAGGGGCCTTTTTCCTTCAAGGTCGAATATGCCTGAGCCATCGTGAGCAGGCTCGCTCCCGTTCCGGGCTTGTAGGCCCCGAGCCCCATGAGAGCGAGCCCCCGCTTGCGAAAGCCCCTATCAGGCGACCCCGATGCCGAACCCGCCTCCACCCTCCCAAGCGCCAACCGCTCCCCCAGCAAGTGCTTGAGCCCCTTCGATTTTTAATCCATGGCGAACGGTTGTAACTTCTCGCCAGATAGGTACAATGGCGCGGCTCGCCGTCAGGCAGCGTCGTTATGGTGACCCCATCGGTCCCCCCGCAACGATTACCCGTGAACCTGGTCAGATCCGGAAGGAAGCAGCCACAGCGGGAACATTGTGTGCCGGGGTGTGGCTGGTGGGGTTGCCTCCATAACGCTCTCAAGCCTTCGTTCGCAAGGTTCGTAAAATTCCCTTTTTTAGTTGCCCGATCGACAGGTCGCTGCTTTCTGCTGCCCGGACATCGGCTGGCAGGGCAACCGATTGCCCACGCAAAAGCCTGGCTGCCGTCTCGCCGGCAAACCAGGCTTTTTTGTGTTTCATAACTGCATCAAGGCTTGGACATGGCCTGGTCAACCGCTGCGATCAGCTTTCCCAGATCCTTCGGGGTGGCTTTGTGTATGACACCGAACAGATACGCTCGCTGTTCTTCTTCATCGGCCATGTCGCTAAAAAAGGCCTTCAACTGCACATCCAGTACGTCGGCAAGCATGAACAAGGCTTCGACGCTGGGGGTGTAGGTGCCGGTTTCGAAACGGCTGATGGTTTTGGGGTCAAAACCGGTTTTTTCGCCAAGTTCAGCCTGAGTTAGCCCCGCTACTTTGCGATAGCGTCTGATGGCTGGACCCAAACTTGAAATTTGCATCGCTTAATTCCCATTTAGAATCAAGAACTTAACGATAGATTTTTGCATTAGGCAACCGCATGATTCATCACCTTGCTTTGCAAAATGTGATGCGTTTCGTAGAATCGGCCTTTGGTATGGGCATTTGGTGACCTGCTGCAGAGGTCGGCATGCGCGAAAAGAATGCGCCATGCACGTCTGCTCGTGACCAACGGCATGGGGGTTGGTCCCCCGGATCGTGCTGCCAGGGCCCGGATCAAGCTTACCTCAAGGTCTTTGAGCCTAGTTGATTTTCGCCTCTGCGAGGGCGGCAACCGCGCGCGCCAAATGAGCCTGACTCATGGATGACTGCTTCGATGGATAAGAAGTACCGCAGAGCCGTTGACGCTGCCGCGATTTTCTCCGAAACCGATTTGAGCGGGCGCATTACCTACGTCAACGAGCCGTTCTGCCAACTGTTCGGCTATTCGCGTGACGAGCTGCTGGGGGCGAACCATCGCCTGCTCAATTCCGGCCAGCACCCTGACGAGTTCTTCAGTGCCATGTGGCGCACCATTACCCTGGGGCAGGTCTGGAAAGGCGAGATCTGCAACCGGGCCAAGGACGGTACGTTGCATTGGGTCGATACCACCCTGGTGCCGGTGATCGACGACGATACCGGGCAGATCGAGCGCTACCTGGCGATTCGCTTTGACGTCAGCGAAAAGCGCCGGCTGCTGCACTCGTTGCAATGGCGAGTCGGCCATGACGTGCTGACAGGCTTGCCCAATCGCACCTACCTTTCCGAACTGCTGGACCAGGCCCTGGCGTTTTCCCGGGCGGAAAACCTGCCCCTGGCGGTCTGCATGCTCGATCTCGATGGATTCAAGGCCGTCAACGACGGGCATGGCCATGCCAGTGGCGATCAACTGTTGGTGGAGGTCGCCCGGCGCCTGCGCAGTATTGTGCGTGGCGAGGACGTGGTCGCGCGGCTGGCTGGGGATGAATTTGTGCTGGTGTTGCGCCATGTGCGCGGCATCGATGAACTGAACGCGGCGTTGAACCGGGTGTTGATCGCCGTTTCCATGCCGTATGCCATTGATGGCAAGAGCGTCAAGGTCTTCGCCAGCATCGGCGTCACGCTGTTCCCGTGGGATGACGAAGACGCCGAGACCTTGTTGCGTCACGCCGACCAGGCGATGTACGTGGCCAAGCAAAGCGGCCGCAACCGTTTCCACCTGTTCGATGTATCCCGCGACAAGGAAGTGCGCGCCACCTATCAAACGGTCGAGCGGGTACGGCAGGCACTGATGAACGATGAGTTGCGCCTGCACTTCCAGCCCAAGGTCAACATGCGCAGTGGCACCGTGGTCGGCCTGGAGGCGTTGCTGCGCTGGAAGCATCCGCAACGGGGCCTGGTGCCGCCTGGGGAGTTCCTGCCGCTGGTGGAGGAAACCGACCTGATCGTCGAGATCGGCGAATGGGTCATGGGGCAGGTCCTGACCCAACTGCAACAGTGGCAGCAAGCGGGGCAGGGGTGGCCGGTGAGCATCAATATCTCGGCCCGGCATTTCCAGCGAGCGGACTTCGTCGAGCGGCTGCGGCAGGTGCTGGAGCGGCATCCGGCGGTATCGCCGCGCTTGCTGGACCTGCAGATCGTCGAGTCCGTCGCCGTGGAAAACCTCGTCAATGTCAGCGCCTGCCTCCAGGCCTGCCAGGCGCTGGGCGTAAGGTTTTCACTGGGCGGCTTCGGCACCGGTTTTTGTTCGCTCAATGACCTCAAGCACTTGCGCACGCAAACCATCAAGATCGACAAGGCGTTCGTCCGTGACATACTGCATGATCAGGATGACCTGGCGCTGACCGAAGCGGTAATTGGCCTGGCCCGGGCGTTTGGCCGCGAGGTCGTGGCCGAGGGGCTGGACAGCCTCGAACATGGGCAACTGCTGTTGCGCCTGGGCTGCGAGGTCGCCCAGGGGTACTTCATTGCCCGGCCCATGCCGGCCGAACGGGTGCCGGGCTGGGTGACGGGCTTCAGTCCACCGACGCAATGGCGGCAGCGGCCGGACGGTCAAGGCGATCGGGTGTCGCTCGCCGACTCCACGTCGCGACCGGTGTAGAGCTGGATGATCGCGTCGATTTCCCCTGACAGTTTCATTTTCAACAGGGTACGCAGGATGCGTTGGGCGGGGATTGTCGGATCGTTGCGCACATAACAGCTCAGTTCCCGCTCCTGGAGCACCGCTACCTCCTGTAATTGTCGTTCTGCGGCGTGCCGTTGATTGAACCAGTCCAGCGCCCATTGGTTGCTCACCGCATAGCGATACCGCCCGGCCAGCAGTTTCGCCAGCACCTGGTCCTGGCTACGGGCGTCGTCCCGCCGTAGCTGGCCGCTGTCGAACAGCGGTTGCAAGGTTGGGTAGGAATAACTGAGCACGGTGCCGATGGGTTGCGGTTCCAGTCGCGCCGGTACCACGCGCTCGGGGCCGCCCGGGGGGCCGACGAGCAGGTCGCGCTGGAAGAACAACGGGATGCTCCAGAGGTAATTGCGACTGTCGTCATGCACCCATTCCGGGGTGACATAACAGCGCAAGTCGGTTTCACCGTTTTTCATGGCGCCGTCAAGGCGGGCGCGGGACAGCACGTGGAATTCGGCCGGCATGCCGACCTGGGTGGCCAGGCTGATCATGATGTCGGGCAATATGCCCTGGGTCGGACGGCCGCGTTCGATCTGCACCATGGGCATGGCCCAGCCGTCGGTGATGGCGATACGCAAGGGTACTTCTTCTGCCAGACAACTGGTCCCCAGCAACAGCAAAGCCCCCATGGCTGTGCGCATAAACTCTCCTGACCAAGCCAAACCGTGTCGACAACCGAGCCCCAGACCCAAGCTTAGACATATTAGACGAGCGCACCGGATGCAATTTCGCCCCTGCTCCGCTAGCATTAGCCGCTTATGTTCCTTCGTTGCGACGGTTTTCGATGAGTTATCAGGTTCTTGCACGTAAATGGCGTCCGCGCTCGTTCCGCGAAATGGTCGGCCAGACCCATGTGCTCAAGGCTCTGATCAATGCCTTGGACAGCCAGCGGCTGCACCACGCCTACCTGTTTACCGGAACCCGTGGCGTGGGCAAGACCACGATCGCGCGGATCATCGCCAAATGCCTGAACTGTGAAGCCGGTATCACTTCGACCCCGTGTGGCGAGTGTTCGGTCTGCCGGGAAATCGACGAAGGCCGTTTCGTCGACCTGATCGAGATCGACGCCGCCAGTCGCACCAAGGTCGAGGACACCCGCGAGCTGCTCGATAACGTGCAATACGCCCCGAGCCGTGGGCGCTTCAAGGTCTACCTGATCGACGAAGTGCACATGCTCTCCAGTCATTCCTTCAACGCGTTGCTCAAGACCCTCGAAGAGCCGCCGCCCTACGTCAAGTTCATCCTGGCGACCACCGACCCGCAGAAACTTCCTGCGACGATCCTGTCCCGTTGCCTGCAGTTCTCCTTGAAGAACATGACCCCGGAGCGGGTGGTCGAGCACCTGACCCACGTCCTGGGCGTGGAGAACGTGCCTTTCGAAGACGATGCATTGTGGCTGCTCGGTCGCGCCGCCGATGGCTCGATGCGCGATGCCATGAGCCTGACCGACCAGGCCATTGCGTTCGGCGAAGGCAAGGTCATGGCGGCCGATGTGCGGGCCATGCTCGGCACCCTCGATCATGGCCAGGTCTATGACGTGTTGCAGGCGCTGATCGAAGGCGATGCCAAGGCTCTGCTCGAAGCCGTGCGTCACTTGGCCGAGCAAGGCCCGGACTGGAGTGGCGTGCTTTCGGAAATCCTCAACGTGCTGCACCGGGTCGCCATCGCCCAGGCCTTGCCAGAAGGCGTCGACAACGGCCACGGCGACCGTGACCGGGTGCTGGCCCTGGCCCAGGCACTGCCGGCCGAAGACGTGCAGTTCTACTACCAGATGGGCCTGATCGGCCGACGCGACCTGCCCCTGGCGCCGGACCCGCGCGGTGGCTTCGAAATGGTCCTGCTGCGGATGCTCGCGTTCCGCCCGGCCGACACGGCGGACGCCCCGAGGCAACCGCTAAAGCCAGTGGGGATCAGCCAGGCCACAGCTGATTCCGCCAAGCCAGTGGCTGCCGCGCCCGTCGTTGCGCCGGCAGTGGCTTCTGCTCCGCCAGCGCCGGCCCCGGTCCCGACGCCGGTCGTCGCACCTGCCGCGCCCGAGCCTGAGACAGTGCTCGAGGCCGAACCTGAGCCTGAACCCGAGCCAGTCGCCGAAGCGGTGATCGATTTGCCCTGGAACGACCCGGTCGAGCCGCCCATCGTCCAGCAGCCAGCGGTGGAGCCCGTACTGGAAACCGTCGCCGAGCAGCCCGAGTTGCCGCCGATGCCCTTGCCGACACCCGACAGCGTGGTGCCCGAGGCGCCCGAGTGGGTCGCCGCCCCGGTGCCGGAGCCGACAGTGGCCGACGTCGCGATCGCCACGCCGGGCATGGACCTGGATGACGAACCGCCGCTGGACGAAGACTACATCGAGCCGGACCTGGACTCGGCCTACAGCTACCTGGACGAGCTGGCCAGCGAGCATGCCGCCGAGCCGGCTCCCGAGCCTGAACCGGAACCGGCGGCAATGCCGGCCACCGGGCTGGCCTTGCAATGGCTGGAGCTGTTCCCGAAACTGCCGATCACCGGCATGACCGGTAGCATCGCCGCCAACTGCACATTGATTTCCGTGGAAGGGGACCACTGGTTGCTGCACCTGGACCCGGCCCACAGCGCATTGTTCAACGCCACCCAACAGCGTCGCCTGAACGAGGCGCTGAACCAGTACCACCAGCGCACCCTGACGCTGAGCATCGAGCTGATCAAACCTGAGCAGGAAACCCCGGCCCAGGCCGCGTCCCGTCGCCGTGCCGACCGTCAGCGCGAGGCCGAGGAGTCGATCCACGGTGATCCGTTCATCCAGCAGATGATGCAACAGTTCGGCGCGGTGGTGCGTCACGATACTATCGAACCTGTCGAGGCCCCGGTCACCCAGGGCTCATAACTGAGGGCGCCGGCCGAACGGGCCGGCGCTTTGTTTACCCAAGTACTTTCGAGGTGATTCCCATGATGAAAGGTGGCATGGCCGGCCTGATGAAGCAGGCGCAGCAGATGCAGGAAAAAATGGCCAAGATGCAGGAAGAGCTGGCCAACGCCGAAGTCACCGGCAAGTCCGGCGGCGACATGGTGACCGTGGTCATGACCGGCCGCCATGACATCAAGCGCGTTAGCATCGACCCGAGCGTGGTCGAAGGCCTGAGCGAAGATGACAAGGAAATGCTCGAAGCGCTGTTCGCCGCTGCCGTGAACGACGCGGTGCGCAAGATCGAAGCCAACAGCCAGGACAAGATGTCCGGCATGACCGCTGGCATGCAACTGCCACCGGGCATGAAACTGCCGTTCTGACTCGCCATCCCGTTCGGGATGGGCTACACACAATGCCAGGCATCGCGCCTGGCATTTTTGTTTCTGCTGCGCAGCGGGCATCGTTGTGGGAGCGTGCCTGCTCGCGAAGGGGGCCCTGCGAACAAACATCGAACGCCAAACCCCCGGCAATGGTCTGCTCCCTATAGCTGTTCACTCAACGATCAAGGAGACGCTTCCATGTCACAAGCATCGACCTCCAACCAGCGCATCGTCCTCGCGTCCCGTCCCAAGGGGGCTCCCACCGCGGAGAATTTTCGCATCGAGCAAGTGACGTTGCCTGACCTGGCGGACGGACAAATCTTGCTCAAGACCCTGTTCCTGTCCCTCGACCCCTACATGCGTGGGCGAATGAGCGATGCGCCTTCCTACGCGGCGCCGGTGCAAATCGACGAGGTGATGACGGGTGGGGCGGTCAGTCGCGTGGAGCGTTCGCGGCATCCGAAATTCCAGGAGGGCGACCTGGTGGTCGGGGCCACGGGCTGGCAGAGCTACAGCATCAGCGACGGACGCAACGTGATCCCTGTCCCGTCCGGGCTGCCCAGTCCGTCGATGGCCCTGGGCGTGTTGGGCATGCCAGGCATGACCGCCTACATGGGACTGATGGACATCGGCCAACCCAAGGCCGGGGAAACCCTGGTGGTGGCGGCAGCCTCGGGTGCCGTCGGTTCGGTGGTCGGCCAGGTGGCGAAGATCAAGGGCCTGCGTGTGGTCGGCGTGGCCGGCGGCGATGAGAAATGCAAGTACGTGGTCGACGAGCTCGGGTTTGACGCCTGTATCGATCACCGCAGCGAACATTTTGCCGAAGAACTGGCCCAGGCCTGTGACAAGGGCATCGACATCTATTACGAAAACGTCGGCGGCAAGGTCTTCGATGCCGTGGTGCCATTGCTCAACGCCAAGGCACGGATTCCACTCTGTGGCCTGATCGCCTCCTACAACGAACATCAGCCCCCCAGTGGCCCGGATCGCTTGCCGCAATTGCAGCGGACGTTGCTGACCAAGCGCGTGCGGATACAGGGCTTCATCGTGTTCGACGACTACGGTGACCGGCAGCCGGAGTTCATCAGCGCCATGGCGCCCTGGGTCCGGGACGGCAAGGTCAAGTTCCGCGAAGACGTGGTCGATGGCCTGGAAAATGCGCCGCAAGCCTTCATCGGCCTGCTGGAAGGACGCAACTTCGGCAAGTTGGTGGTACGGGTCGCTCAGGATTGAGTATTTGACGCTAATCGGAGGCGCGGGTATAAACCGCGTCTCGTTGTCATGTCGGACATTTCCTCGATGAGCTTCAGCCCTTTGATTCGCCAACTGATCGATGCCCTGCGAACCTTGCCGGGTGTAGGTCAGAAAACTGCCCAGCGCATGGCGTTGCAATTGCTCGAGCGTGATCGCAGTGGCGGTTTGCGTTTGGCCCAGGCCCTGAGCCAGGCCATGGAGGGGGTCGGGCATTGCCGTTTGTGCCGCACCCTCACCGAAGATGACCTGTGCCCTCAATGCGCCGATTCGCGCCGGGACGACAGCCTGTTATGCGTCGTGGAAGGGCCGATGGATGTGTACGCGGTGGAGCAGACCGGGTTCCGCGGGCGCTATTTCGTGCTCAAGGGGCATTTGTCGCCCCTCGATGGCCTGGGACCGGAAGCCATCGGCATCCCTCAATTGATTGCGCGCATCGACGAGGCGGGCACGTTCACCGAAGTCATCCTCGCCACCAACCCCACGGTCGAAGGTGAGGCCACCGCCCATTACATCGCCCAACTGCTGAACAACAAGGGCCTCATCGCCTCTCGCATCGCCCATGGCGTGCCGCTGGGCGGGGAGCTTGAGTTGGTGGACGGCGGGACGCTGGCGCACTCGTTTGCCGGGCGCAAGCCGATTACCCTCTGACAAACACCCGAAAACTCCTGTGGGAGCGGGCTTGCCCGCGAAAGCGGTGGATCAGCCACATTTATCTGGCAAACACACCACTTTCGCGAGCAAGCCCGCTCCCACAGTCGATTAGCGTTCGCTCAGGGAAAACTGCGTCAGGCAATACGTAGGGATGCCCATGTCTTCCAGGCGCTGGGAGCCCAGCAGTTCCGGCAGGTCAATGATCGCTGCCGCCTCGTGGATCTTGGCGCCCATGCGGCGGATCAGGTTGGCGGCGGCGATCAGCGTGCCGCCGGTGGCGATCAGGTCATCGAACATCACCACCGAGTCCCCTTCGCACAGGCTGTCGGCGTGCACTTCCAGGAAGGCTTCGCCGTATTCGGTCTGGTAACCCTCGGCCAGCACGTCCGCTGGCAGCTTGCCTTGCTTGCGAAACAGCACCAGCGGTTTGTTCAGTTGATAGGCCAGGATCGAGCCGATCAGGAAGCCGCGCGCGTCCATCGCACCGATGTGGGTGAACTCGGCCTCGACATAGCGGTGGGCGAAGCTGTCCATCACCAGGCGCAGGGCGGTCGGGGACTGGAACAGCGGGGTAATGTCGCGAAAGATCACGCCCGGCTTGGGGAAGTCGATCACGGGGCGGATCAGGGATTTGATGTCGAAGGAATCGAAGACCATCGTCGAAGTGTCCTGGCAGGGCTGCAAACGCGGCAGTATAGCGCGGCTGGGGCAATCCCTCAGCCGCGCTCGTCCATCAACCGTCGATCGAGCCGCCGGCCAGGGCGCAGAGCTGGATTGGGTCGAGGATGTGAATTTCCTTGCCTTCGGCGGCAATCAATTCGTTCTGCTGGAAGCGGGTGAAGACCCGGGACACGGTTTCCACCGCCAGGCCCAGGTAGTTGCCGATTTCGTTGCGCGACATGCTCAGGCGGAACTGGTTGGCCGAAAAGCCCCGGGCGCGAAACCGTGCGGAGAGGTTCACCAGGAACGTGGCGATGCGCTCGTCGGCGGTTTTTTTCGAGAGCAGCAGCATCATCTGCTGGTCGTCGCGGATTTCCCGGCTCATCACCCGCATCAACTGGCGACGCAACTGCGGCAATTGCAGCGCCAGTTCGTCGAGGCGTTCGAACGGGATTTCGCACACCGAAGTGGTTTCCAGCGCCTGGGCCGAAACCGGGTGGCTCTCGGTGTCCATGCCTGACAGGCCGACCAGCTCGCTGGGCAGGTGGAAACCGGTGAGCTGTTCTTCGCCGCCATCGCTCAGGTTGAAGGTTTTCAAGGCGCCCGAGCGCACGGCGTAGACGGAATCGAAGGTGTCGCCCTGGCGGAACAGGAATTCTCCTTTTTTCAACGGGCGTCCCCGTTTAACGATCTCGTCCAGCGCGTCCATGTCCTCCAGGTTCAACGAAAGTGGCAGGCAGAGGGGGGCCAGGCTGCAATCCTTGCAATGAGCCTGGTTGTGGGCGCGCAGTTTGACTGGCTCGGACATTTCTTAAATCCTTGTGGGAAAACACACATAGGCCGTAAGGGTACCCCAGCACAGGGGGTTGGGCCAGTGTGGTTTTACCGTCAAATTGTCGCGCTTAGATGACGCGGGAAAATCTTTGTCGGGTGTGCTGCTCCAGATAGGCGTCAAAAACCATGCACACGGCGCGCACCAGCAGGCGTCCGGCGGGCAGCACTGCGATGTGGTGGTCGTCGAGTTCGATCATGCCGTCCTGCGCCATGCTGAGCAATTGCGGCCACAGCGGTGCGAAGTAGGCGCGAAAATCGATGCCGAAGGCGTGCTCGATGTCGGCGAAGGTCAGGTCGAAATGGCAGATCAACTGCTGGATCACCGCGCGCCGCAGGCGGTCGTCGGCGTTGCAGATCAACCCGCGGCTGGTCGCCAGTTGGCCGTCGGCGAGGGTGTTCTGGTAATGGGCCAGGTCGCTGCTGTTCTGGCAATACACGTCGCCGATCTGGCTGATGGCCGATACGCCGAGGCCGATCAGGTCGCAATGGCCGTGGGTGGTGTAGCCCTGGAAGTTGCGTTGCAGGGTGGCTTCTTCCTGGGCGATCGCCAGGTCGTCGTCGGGCAGGGCGAAGTGGTCCATGCCGATGTAGCGGTAGCCGGCGGCGGTGAGTTGTTCGATGGTGCCTTGCAGCATCGCCAGTTTCTGCTCCGGGTTGGGCAGGTCCTGGCCGTTGATGCGCCGTTGGGGCATGAAGCGTTCCGGCAGGTGGGCGTAGTTGAACACCGACAGACGGTCCGGTTGCAGGTGGATGACTTCTTCGACGGTGCGGGCGAAGTTTTCCGGGGTCTGCTTGGGCAGGCCGTAGATCAGGTCGATGTTGATCGAACGGAACTGCAAGGTGCGCGCGGCTTCGATCACGGCGCGGGTTTCGTCCAGGCTTTGCAGGCGGTTGACCGCGCGTTGCACGGCGGGGTCGAGGTCTTGCAGGCCGACGCTGACCCGGTTGAAACCCAGCTCCCGCAACATCCCCATGGTCGACCAGTCGGCTTCCCGGGGATCGATTTCGATGCCGTAGTCGCCCGAATCGTCGTCCAGCAGGTTCAGGTGCTTGCGCAGCTTGCCCATCAGTTGGCGCAGTTCGTCGTGACTGAGGAAGGTCGGGGTGCCACCGCCCAAGTGCAACTGCTCCACCCGCTGGGCCGGGTCCAGGTGACAGCCGATCAGTTGGATTTCCTGCTCCAGGCGTTGCAGGTAGGCGTGGGCACGGCCCCGGTCCTTGGTGATGACTTTGTTGCAGGCGCAGTAGTAGCAAATGTTCGCGCAGAACGGCACATGCACATACAGCGACAGTGGTCGCAGTGCCTTGCGGCTGTCACGCAGGGCGTGGAGCAGGTCGAAGGTGCCCACCTGGCTGCCGAACTGCGCCGCAGTCGGGTACGAGGTGTAGCGCGGTCCCGCCAGGTCGTAGCGGCGGATCAGGTCTGAGTCCCAACGAATGGCGTCGAGCATGCGGGCGTTCCCCGGATAGGCTGGCATGGGCGGAGTCTAGGGGGGCGGACGGCGGGGCGTGTTGATTTGCATCAACGGGGGCGACCGGCAAGGACCGCTGCACGTCCTCTGTGGGAGCGGGCTTGCTCGCGAAGGCTGCGGTACATCCAACATTACCGAAACAGATAGACCGCTTTCGCGAGCAAGCCCGCTCCCACAGGGGTGGGGCGGGGAATCCCTGTCAGTGCCCCATGAGCCAATGCTGGTGCGGCCCTGGCAGTGTCCAGAGGCCGAAGAGCATCACCAGCAAGCCGCCGGCCATGCGCACGCTGCGTTTGCGCAGCAGGGCAGTGATGCGTTCGGCGGCCAGGCCGGTGGCCAGCAGCACCGGCCAGGTCCCAAGACCGAAAGCCAGCATCAGCAGGGCGCTGTCCAGCGCATTGCCCTGGCTGGCGGACCACAGCAGGGTGCTGTAGACCAGTCCGCAAGGCAGCCAGCCCCACAGCGCGCCGAGCAACAAGGCCCGGGGCAGGCTCGACACCGGCAGCAGGCGGTTGGCCACGGGTTGGATGTACCGCCATAAGCCGCGGCCCAGGCCTTCGATGCGAGTCAGGCCGCTCCACCAGCCCGCCAGGTACAGCCCCATGGCGATCAACAGCAGGCCGGCCAGTATCCGCATGAACATCGCCGCCGCGCTGTTGGCCACGGCCCAGCCGGCCAGCCCGATCAACAGGCCGGCGCAGGCATAGCTCAGGATGCGGCCCAGGTTGTAGGCCAGCAGCAGCCGCAAGCGCCGGCTGCGCTGTTCCTTGGGGATCGCCAGGGTCAGGGCGCCCATCAGGCCGCCGCACATGCCCAGGCAATGGCCGCCACCCAGCAGGCCGAGGATCACCGCCGAAACCAACAAGGGCGCCAGGTCAAGCATGAGGCGGGGCCTTGTCATCCGGCCCGCGGGCTTGCCCGTCGGCTTCGTCCACTGCGGCCTGGTGATTAGGGTCCTGGTCGTCGAACAGGATGCTGTGGGCCGGACCGTCGAGGTCGTCGTACTGCCCGCTGTCCACGGCCCAGAAGAAAATGTACACGGCGATGGCCACGATCAGCAGCGCGGCCGGGATCATCACGTAGAGAGCTGGCATCTGGGAACTCCATGCCCGCGCGGCTCAGGCCGGCAGCGGGCGGGTATCGGGCGTGGTGTCGAACACTGGCGTGCGGGGCTGACGGGTCAGCCTGAGCGCGTTCAACACCACGGTCAACGAACTGATGGACATGCCGACCGCCGCCCACACCGGCGTAATCCAGCCGAGGGCGGCGAACGGCAACATGAGGCCATTGTACAGGCCTGCCCACACCAGGTTCTCGATGATTACCCGGCGGGTGCGTCGGGCCAGGTTGAAGGCGTGGACCAGGGCGTCGAGGCGGTTGGACAGCAGCACGGCGTCGGCGCTCGTCTTGGCCAGGTCGGTGGCCGAACCCATGGCGACGCTGATGTCCGCCGCCGCCAGTACCGGCACGTCGTTGACGCCGTCGCCGAGCATCAGCACCTTGCGGCCCTGTTGGTGCAACTGCTGCAACACCGCCAGCTTGTCGTCCGGACGCAGGCCGCCCCGCGCCTCGTCGATGCCCAGGTCGGCGGCGACACTGGCCACCATCGGCGAACTGTCGCCCGACAACAGCAGTGTCCGCCAACCCCTGGCCTGGCAGGCGGCCAGCAGGGCCGGGGCATCGGCGCGCAGGCGGTCGTCCAGGACGAACCAGGCCAGCGGCCCGCCGGCATCGCCCAGCAACAGCCATTGTCCGGGTTCGTCCGGCATCGTCGGTACGGTTGCGCCGCTCAATTGGCAGACGAAACCGGGTTGGCCGATGCGCAGGCGTTGCTCTTCCACCAGGCCTTCCAGGCCCAGCCCGGGGGTGCTTTGTACGTGCTCGGCGGCCACGGGGGCGCGGCCGAAGGCGCGGGCGATGGGGTGCTCGGAGCGATTTTCCAGGGCAGCGGCCAGGGCAAGGCATTGGTCGCTGTCGAGGGCGGCCAGCGGTCGGATGGCACGCAACGCCAGGCGACCTTCGGTGAGCGTGCCGGTCTTGTCGAAAATCACCGTGTCGATCTGGTTCAGGCCCTCCAGCACATGGCCGCGGGTCAACAGCAAGCCGAGCTTGTGCAGGGTGCCGGTGGCGGCGGTGAGCGCCGTCGGCGTGGCAAGGGACAGCGCGCAAGGGCAGGTGGCGACCAGCATCGCCAGCACGATCCAGAAGGCCCGGGACGCGTCCAGTTGCCACCACAGCAAGCCGATGGCCGCTGCGGCGACCAGGGAGAACAGCAAGAACCACTGGGCGGCGTGGTCGGCGATCTCCGCCAGTCGCGGTTTCTCGGCCTGGGCTCGCTCCAGCAAGCGCACGATGGCCGACAGGCGAGTGTCCTGGCCGAGCGCGAGCACCTCCACCGTCAGGGCGCCTTCGACGTTGAGCGTGCCTGCCGTGACCGCATCGCCCGCCTGGCGTGGCTGGGGCAGGTATTCGCCGGTCAGCAGTGACTCATCGATGCTGGATTGGCCCTCCAGGATCCTGCCGTCGGCCGGCAGCACCGACCCTGGATGCACCAGCACTCGGTCGCCGTTGCGCAGTTCACTGAGCAGGATCCGCTCGCTCTGGCCGTCATCCGCCAGACGCAGGCATGAGGCCGGCAACAGGTTGACCAGTTGCGCGGTGGCCGCGGCCGTGCGTTCCCGGGCCCGGCGCTCCAGGTAACGGCCGGCCAGCAGGAACAGGGCGAACATGCCCACGGCATCGAAATACAGCTCGCCGGCGCCGGTGATCGATGTCCAGATCCCGGCGATGTAGGCACTGCCGATGGCCAGGGACACCGAAACGTCCATGGTCAGGTGCCGGGTGCGCAGGTCGCGCATCGCGCCCTTGAAAAAGGGCGCACAGCTATAGAAGACGATGGGCGTGGTGAGGAACAGGGCCACCCAGCGCAGGATGGTGTGCATCTCCGGGCTCAGGTCGATGTTGAATTCCGGCCAGGTGGCCATGGTTGCCATCATCGCCTGGAACCACAGCAGCCCGGCCACGCCCAACTGGCGCAGGGCCAGGCGATTCTGGGCCGCCAGTTGCTCGCTGGCCTGGTCGGCCTGGTACGGATGAGCGACGTAGCCGATCTGGCGCAACTGGGCCAGCAGCGTGCTCAGCGGCAATTGAGCGTCGGCCCAGCGCACATGCAGGCGATGATTGGACAGGTTCAGCCGCGCCTCGGCCACCGCCGGCAAGCTGCGCAGTTGCTTTTCGATCAACCAGCCGCAGGCGGCGCAACTGATGCCTTCCATCAACAGGGTGGTTTCGGCCAGCTCGCCTTCATGGTGCACGAACGACTGCTGCACGTCCGGGCGATCGTACAGCGCCAGCTCATCGGTCAACTGTACCGGCAGGGTTTCGGGGTTGGCCGACGCTTCGCTACGGTGCTGGTAATAGCTCTCCAGGCCGCCTGCGACAATCGCCTCGGCCACCGCCTGGCAACCCGGGCAGCACATCTCGCGGGTTTCACCCAGGACAACGGCGGTGAAGCGGCTGCCGGGAGGGACGGGCAGGGCGCAGTGGTAGCAGGGCTGGGGAGTGGTCATGGTTGTCGCATGAAGGCCTTTATGGCTGGGGCGTTTGCGGGTTTATGGGCGCTGTTGTGGCGAGGGTCTTGTTCCCGCTCGGCTGCGCAGCAGTCGTAGTCGGATGAGCCGGTCAGACGAAGAACGGGGCCGCTTCGCGACCCCGCCACCCAGAAGCGATTTACTTCTTCAGGTCTTCGGCGCCTTGCAGCGGTTCATCGCCCAGCAGGATGTCCTGGCCATGGTTGACCTGTTCTTCTTCGAACAACCGCCAGGTCTTGTCGTTCTCCACCCCCAGCAATTCGACAAAGCGTCGGCCCTCGATCTTGTCCGCCAGTTGGCCGACGTAGCGACCGGGTTCGCTGTCATTGCGGGTCAGGACGATCTTGCGGTCTTTCTCCGGTTGGGTCGGGGAGATCAGGCTCAATGCCAGCGTCTGCGGGCGGCTGTTGCCGTTCAGGTGCAGGTTCACTTCGCCGGTGACGTCGTCCAGTTGCACGTTGGCATGCAGTTGCAGGGTCTGGGCCAGCAATTCGCGCTCCAGCGAACGGTTGATACCCTTGCCAGCCTCGTAATAGTTGTCGTTGACCAGGTTGTCCGGGTTTTTCACCGCAATGGTCACCATCGTCAGGCTCAGTGTCACCGAACAGGTCAGGATCCCGATAATGATCCACGGCCAGAGGTGCTTGTACCAAGGGCTGGTGGCGGTTGCTGCAGGCATGTTCAGTTCTCTCAACGAGTTTGTGGGCCGATGAATCGGCTCTTGGCTTCAACGTGAACGCTTTCGTCATCGGCACCCTTGAGGATGAAGGTCACCTCGTTGGTGCTCGATGGCAATTGCTCCGGTGCGCTGGACAATTCGACCGGCTGGCTGAAGATCTCGCCGGCCGCGACCTTGATTTCCCTCCGGCCTTGCAGCTTCAGGTCGGGCAGGCCGGCAGCTTCCAGGATGTAGGTGTGGTCGCGCTGGTCCTTGTTCATGATCTTCAGGCTGTAGACGTTCTCGATCCGCCCCTCGGCGTTTTCGCGGTACAGCACGCGGTCCTTGCTGACGTCGAACCCCACCAGCGAGCGCATGAAGAACGCCGCCACCAGCAAGCTGATCATGGCCAGCAGCACCAGGGCGTAGCCGATCAGGCGCGGACGCAGTTTATGGGTTTTTTGCCCGGACAGGTTGTGTTCGGTGGTGTAGCTGATCAGGCCGCGGGGGTAATCCATCTTGTCCATGATGTTGTCGCAGGCGTCGATGCAGGCCGCGCAGCCGATGCACTCGATCTGCAGGCCGTCGCGGATGTCGATCCCGGTCGGGCAGACCTGGACGCACATGGTGCAGTCGATGCAATCGCCCAGGCCCAGGGCCTTGTAGTCGACGCCTTTCTTGCGCGGGCCACGGCTTTCGCCGCGACGCGGGTCGTAGGAAACGATCAGGGTGTCCTTGTCGAACATCACGCTCTGGAAACGAGCGTAAGGACACATGTAGATACACACTTGTTCGCGCAGCCAGCCGGCGTTGCCGTAGGTGGCGAGGGTGAAGAAACCGACCCAGAAGTACGACCAGCCGTCGGCCTGGCCGGTGAAAAACTCGAACACCAGCTCGCGGATCGGTGTGAAGTAACCGACGAAGGTCATGCCGGTGACGAAGCCGATCAGCAGCCAGAGGCTGTGCTTGGCGAACTTGCGCAGGAACTTGTTGGCCCCCATGGGCGCCTTATCGAGCTTGATACGTTGGTTGCGGTCACCCTCGGTGACCTTCTCGCACCACATGAAGATCCAGGTCCACACGCTTTGCGGACAGGTATAGCCGCACCAGACTCGTCCGGCATAGACGGTGATGAAAAACAGCCCGAAGGCGGCAATGATCAGCAGCCCGGACAGCAGGATGAAGTCCTGGGGCCAGAAGGTCGCGCCAAAAATAAAGAATTTGCGTTCAGGCAAGTTCCACCAGACGGCCTGGTGGCCGCCCCAGTTCAACCAGACCGTACCGAAGTACAGCAGGAACAGGACCGCTCCACCCACCATCCGCAGGTTGCGGAACAGGCCGGTGAAGGCACGGGTGTAAATTTTTTCCCGAGAGGCGTACAGGTCGACGCTTTTGTTCGCGTCCTTGGCAGGCGGGGTGACGTCATGTACCGGAATCTGATTACTCATCAAAATGCATCCCACGGCAGTGGAAAAGTGCCAAGGCCAGTACGTGCCGACCACGGTCACAAAGGGGTGTTGCAGTGGCGCAATGATACGCCTGTCGCTCTAGCTCAAGGGTGCGACCTTTGGTCGCGTTGGGCGCAAGGGTCGAATGGTGTAGCGGATGTAACAAGTCATGATCCAGATCAATTGACTTGTCGAGTATAGCCGTCCAGCCGCGGCGGACGGCGCCAATGGGAACCCCCTTTGACGCCGCTTGAAAGGCTACCGGACCTCAACGGTGTGACTGGCGACAGGATTGCGCCAGTCGTTGTCGGCAATGATGTGCACGGTCAGGTGTTTCCTGTCGTCGGAGAGCTTGGCATGCAGCCAGGTTTTCCGGACAGCCGAGCCGCTGGTGAACAAAGGCACGTCGCCGTAGGTGTAGTTGGGCAGATGGGCCCCGGGCTTGTTGTTCCCATCGACGGAAAATACAGCGGTCACGCCATGATCCTCGATCAATTGCTTGAAACGGGTGATCTCAGCCACCGGGACTGGCCAGCGGAACGGCTGGTTCAGGCTCAACAGAATGATTTTTCCCTGAGAGCGCGCCTGTTGCAGGTCGCGCTCCAGCCAATCGAGGGACGCGGTAATTTCGTAGGCGGTGGTATTGAACACGGCGTGGGTGGAAAAATTCACCGAATACGTGGGTTGGTTATGCAATTGAACCAGGTGCACATCGCCAAAATCCCTGGCATAGGCCAGGCTCCCATACCAGGTTTTCGTCAGGCCTGAAGCCCTGGCCGACAAGTCCATGTTCCGGGTTTTTCCCCAGTAGCGTTCTTTGAAGTCGTCGACACTTCCGGCCGCACAACTGGCGCAACTTTCGACATTGAAGTCGTAGTCATGATTGCCCAGGCCGTAGTCGTAGATATTGTTCAGTTTGTTCTGCAAAACCGTCTTGATATAAGAACGCTCGCTGGCCTGACCTGACCGGGTCAAGTTGCCGTTGATCATGACAGGCACCGCGGCGGGTCCTCCTGATTGCGCACGGAACTCGGCGATGCTGGTGTACTGCGCGTCGATCAGCCAGCGGGAGCGGGACGCCGTATCGCTGGCCGATTCGGCCTCACCGTTTTCGGATTTTTCGCTGGAGGGGTACTTCGGGCTGGCGGCAAATACGATAGCACTGGGTGCTACATCCGCCGCCAATGAATGAGCGGCCGGCACGCCGTAGAGCACTAACAAAGCGGATAGAAGTTTCAAGTCAGTCAGTTTTTTCATGGAAATCCTTTTCTATGAATAATGGATATTTGTTCCAGGGGCGACTTTAGCGAGATGAACTTACGCGTGCCAGAGTGGAGGGCGGTGGCATTGATAGTGTTTGTGTCAGTGAGATAACAGGACAATTTCGGTGGCGTACATCCGGAAGATCTTCGCTGAGCCACGAAGATGCTTCGCTTGGGGAAGTACAGCCTGCCCTGGCTAAATTCGCCGCAATTTTACTGCCTGTACAGGATGTTGTAGAACGAAGCGGGGTCGTCATTTAGCAAAGACAGGTCATGACCCGTGGGGATTTTTTCGAACAGCGCTTTGGTGACGCTCATGCGACGTAGGATGATGGCCTCCAGCAGCTTACCAAACAGCACCTCATCATTGACGTATTTCTTCAGTTTCAGGAGTTCACGGGGTCGGTTTTTCAGGATGTGAAAGGAGTAGTTCATCAGAATCATGTTCGAGACGAACAGGTTTTCCGTTGATTGGAGCGGGTTGATTGTATCAATCAACGCGTTGAGTACCCGCTGCCTGTCCTGAGCATAAGTGTTCAGGAAAAGGTCGGGATACATGAGCTCGCTGTGACGGTCATTGAGCTTGAAGCGATAAGTGTCTGCGTCAGGTTCGGTCAGTAACCGGATAACGGCTGTCTGATAGTTTTTCAAATGGCTCAACAGCTCATGCTCTTTCCTGGCATCCGCCTTGATCGTTCTGTAGACCAGGTCGATGATCTCCAGAAAAGGCACAGGCCCCAAGGCATCGGTCGTCATCATCAATTGATGACCCTCGATGCTGAACCGACGATACACCTCGTCGTCGATGCTCAACTCGAAGAGCAGGAACCTGAACATGTGGTTTCTGAGTTGCGCATTGGAATCGATCGTGCTGTTCTTCAAGCTGATCAACTGGATCAAGTAGAAGAAAATAAAATAGTCCTTGTTGGTTCGTTGGCGGTTGTCGATCTCAAGTAGGTAACCAAGGCGTGAGAGAACCAGAAGCAGGGCATAGCAATCCAATTCCGTGAAACCGATTTTCGCCATGGATTTTTCGAAAGCGCTTACTGAAAACAAATCGTGCCAACGGCTCACGCTGAAGGCTGAGCCGTTGCGTTTCCTGGCCACGACTCGGAGTAATGAGGGCTCGTCTTCTTCATAGAAAATGGCGCCCAGCGCCTTAGGGTAGGGGCGGGCGTTCAGGAAATTTTCAAGCTTATAGGAGAGGAGGTTGAATATGTCCATTTAGCCTTACCCACATGTCTTCCACTTTCCATTCGGGCCTTTTTTCTCGACACGAAATGACGTGATGGTTTTATTGAATTTATCCAACAACCGGAAACCGATTCCTCTGGCCTTGGGTTCATTCGTTTTGGAAAGCACGCCATCTTTCAACCCGGTCTCCTTATAGTCAACAGTAGAGATATCTTTGTGGTTATTGAGCATGCTGACCCCTTCATTGTTGACGGTAGCGACGACTCGATATTTTTCATTGCCTGGGTTGAATCCTGGGTTGCTGTCTTGATTGACCCAAACCGCCTTCTCTCCCCGGATATTCGGTACCAAGCCCCCTTTACCGCCATTGGCGGCCTTTGAGGAAACCGTTTCGCTTTCGCCCATGTAGCGGATAATCTCGTTTTCTTTCAACCCCAATGGGTCGATCCAGGTAAACGGATTCGGTGAGTAGCGATAGAGATTAAGGCTACCGGTCAGGCCCAGAGGGTCGGGCGTAGTAAAGCGTCCGATGTCGGGGTCGTAAAAGCGAAAGGTGTTGTAGTGCAGGCCAGTTTCCCGATCCAGATATTGCCCTTGGAATCGAAGGTTCTGTTCTTCGACGTAATACGGTTCACGCACCTCCTCAAAAGTGTTGCCCCATACTTGATAGCGGGCATGCCACAGCGGATGCCCGTCATTTTCCGTCAAGGCGTATGGCTGGCCATTGGGATCGTTGTGGTAATGGCGAATGCGTTGATTCTCTTCGATGCCATCGACCCTTGCCAAGGGCTCGTGACCGTTATCAGCGTAGAGGTACAGGCTGGTCAGGCCACTTTTTTGCTCTTTTAGTAATTGCAGACCATCCCAGTCGAAGCGCGTGGAAGCGATGAGTTGACCTTTGCTGTCATGTTCAGTTTTCCCAATCCTTCGGCCCAAGGGGTCATAGCGCATCCTGACGACGCTTTCTCCCTCCACTTTCTGCGTTCGAACCTCAATCAGACGATGATCCGAGTCATATCTGAATCGTTGCAACCCGTGCCGTTGGCTGCGTTTTTCTATTATTCGTCCGAAGCCGTCGTATCGATAACGCTTATCCTGATAAGTCAGCAATTGGTTGTGCATAACCCGTCCGGCTGCGCCCCGGGAGCCGTCGAGGAGATTGGCAGCCGCATCGAAGGAGAACGTTTCATTCTGTCCTTGGCGGCTTCCCTGGCTCGCCATGATTCGTCCCGTCGCGTCGTAGTGCAGCAGTTGACGTTGCTGACCTTGTGGCATTCGTTCGAGGCGTCCTACAAGATGATCGCTGGGGTCGAATTCAAAATGGATCTGTTCGGCATTGGCCATCGGCGAAGAAGGGCTTGCGAGGCGGCGTTGGCGACTGCGTAGGCGTCCGCTACGGTCGTAGTCGCTACGCGTGTGGATTTGGCCTTGCGTGCGCATCACCTCACGATGCAGCCGGTCACGTTCGAAATCGCTGATGACTTGACCGTCAAGATTGATCTGATGCAGGTGGCCACTGCCGTAGTAGAGGCGGTTAATCCAGCGACCGTCAGGGAGTCGGGTCCGGATGAGATTGCCGAGTTCGTCGTAATGGTGCTGCAAAAGCCCTGTCGAACTCTGTTCTTCAATCAAATATCCCAACGCGTCATAAGCGAAGCCCAATCGCTGTTCATCGCCATCTTTATTGGCAGTGACGGCTTCGATCAATTGGTTTAGCGGGCTATAGCTGTACCGAGACTGTCCGTCAGGCGTGAGTCGAGTGATTAGTCGGCCTACCGCATCGCGTTCCAAATGCTGGACGATGGGTTCTTCGAGGGGTTGATGATCATTTCGCAGCGCTGCGACGGTCTCGACTCTTGTTACGTGGTCAAGAGCGTCGTAGGTGTAACGTTTGACGCTGCCATCGAGATTGCGCTGTTCAGCCAGCCGATCCCCGGCATCCCAGGCAAACCGATAGCTTTCCCCATTCTCATTGACCAGGGCCTGCAATCGTCCATAGCTGTCGTACGCAAACTGCACCTGTCGGCCCTGGGCATCGGTGCGTTGGCGCACTTGGCCGCGGCGGTTGTGTTGGTAGAACGTGGTGTGTCCGGCCGGGTCGGTGTAGCCGGTGAGCTGGCCGGCGGCGTCGCGCTGGTACTGCTCGGTGCGCCCGTCCGGCAACTGGCTGCTGAGCAGGCGGCCCTGAGCGTCATAGCTGAACTGGGTGCGTTCGCCGAGGGCATCGGTGATGGTTTGCAGATAGCCGCGCGAGTCGTAGCTGAAGCGCGTCGGGTAGCCTGAGCAATCGATGTGCTCGACGAGTTGCCCGAACGGGTTCCAACGCAGCTTCTTACGCTTGCCGGTGGCGTCGATGATCTCGATGACCTGGCCGTGGGCGTCGTAGCGGTAGCGGGTGACGTGGCCCAACGGGTCGGTCTCGGCGATGCAGTTGCCCCGCGAGTCGTAACGATACTGCCAGCCGTTGCCGGCGGCGTCGGTGTCCACCAGCGGCAAGGCCCAGTGTTCGAGCCACAGAGTGGAATCGCTGCGGCCCAAGGGGTCGGTTTCGCTGACCAGGTTGCCGGCTTCGTCGTAGCTGAAGGCATAGCCGCCGCCCTGCGGGTCGGTGGCGCTGAGTAACTGGCGTTCGTCGTTCCACTCGAACAGCCAGGTCTGGCCGAGGTTGTCGGATGAGCAGATGATCTGGTGCTGGCTGTTCCAGTGGCGGGTGCTGGTGCGTTGCAAGCTGTCGGTGATGCGCGTGGTACCGGCCGCCAGGTCATAGTCGAACTGATAGGTGTCGCCTTCGTCGGTCCAATGCCGGATTACGCGCCATTCCTGGTTCTCGATCAGCGCCCATTCGTAGAAGCAGCGCAGGCCGGTGGGCAGTTGGTGCTCCACCATCCGCCGCCCGGCGTCGTAGCGGAAGCGCCGTTGCACCTGGCCGGTGGCGTCGCGTACTTCGGCGAGGTTGTTCGCCGCGTCGTAGGCGTAGCTGACCAGCATGTCCCGCGACTGGTCGGGGTAGAGGCGCTCGATGCAGGTGACACGCTCGCCTTCGCGGATCAGTTCGACCTGCACCAGGTCGAAGGTGTCGCGCAGTCGCACCAGGCGCCCGGTGTCGTCATAGTCGAGGTGGATGCGGTTGTCGTTGCGGTCGCCCAGTTGGCTCAGGCGCAGAAGCGCGGCCCGGCCCGGGGTCGGCTCGAACAGGCGGTACAGGCCGTCGTCGCTTTCGATCAACAACTGGCCGTTGACGTGCCGGCGCACGGCGAGGCCTTCGCCGGCGCTGAACACCGCGCCGCCCGAGGGGATCGCGCCCATGTCGATAGGGCGGGCCTGTTCGTCGGTGTAGATCAGGGTTTCGCCGCCGTCCGGGTGCGGGAGGATCTCCACGCAGACTTCATAGGCCACACTCCAACCGGCGCCGAACAACGTATCACGGCGCTCGTCGCGGCTGTTGTAGAAACGTTGCCAGTCGATCGCCAGGATGCCGGGCAATACGAAGTCCAGCTCTTCATCGCGCCCCAGTACCTTGGCCCCGGTGGCGGCGTGCACCGGATTCGACGTACCCATGGCCGCGTTGGCTGCCGCGCCCATTGCGCTGCTAACCGCCATCGACGCCGCTGCACCGGCCAGCATGCACGGCAGCTTGCTGAAAAACTTGCCCTTGCCGCCCTTGAGCATCAGCAGCGCCGTGACCGCCAGCCCCACGCCCGGGGTCTTGCCGCTGCGGATCTCGCGCACCACCACGGTACCGCCGCCGATGGTCACGTCAGGGGAAATCAGCCCCGATGACACAACCTTGGCGTCGCAAGTGCTGCGGTCACCGCTGCGCACGGCGGGCTGGCCATTGATGGTGACCTTGTCCGAGCCTTCGGCCAAAAACTGTGGCGGCATTGGCGGATGCTTCAGGCAGGTGATCATGTCCAGCGGTTTGGGTACGGCGCCGGGCGCGGGCGTGGCGACGGTGGGGCGCCACATCTGCGAGAAGAAGCTCTCGGCCATGTCCAGGTAGCTGGGCTCGGGCTGCGGCTCCTCGAGTTCGGTGCCGGCGGGCGCGACATGGGACTCGATGGCCCCGGCGGCGCGGGCCGCTGGAATGTTGTTGGTCAGGGTGTCGGTGGAGCCGGTGAGGATATTGGCCTGCACCGTGGGCGGAAAGAGCGCGTTGCCAATGCCCTCGCATAAATGGCTCAAGCCTTTGTCGGCCCCGGTTTTGCTCATGGCGATGCCGACCACTGCACCGACCACCGCGCCAAGCAGGAAGCAACCGAGCCCACCGGTGGCCACGGTGATGCCCGTGGCGGCCACCACGGCGGCGGTGGCCAGGGCCGTGATGGCGATGTTCGCGGCTACTTCGAGCACACCACCGAGGATGTCGGCCATCATCGAGGTGTGTTCCAGCGCATCGCCCAGGCGGGCAGCCCAAAGTGCGTCAGACATGCCGGAGCCCAGGATGTTTGACGGCCATTTGCTTGAAGGGGTCTATACCTATCACTACGCCTGTCTCCTTGGCGATGAGTTGAGGATCCGTTGTAACGTTATTTCAGCTTGACCACGGATTGAGCAACGCCACGCCGCTGCCCTGGAAATCGTTCACGTTGCGGGTGACCACGGTCAGCCCGTGGACCAGCGCGGTTGCGGCGATCAGCGCGTCGCATTCATTGCAGCGGTCCGGTACATGCAGCCGGGCGCAGCGCAGCGCGACGGCGCGATCGATCGTCAGGACTCTACCTGCAAACGCAGGCATCACATGGTTATCCAGCCATTCACGCAAGCGGCTGCCTTGAGCGGGGTCTTTGCGTTCGAAGCGCGATACGCCGGTTTCCAGTTCCAGTACGGTAATCGCCGAGACGTACAGGCTGGGGGCAGGAACGCTGCGCGCCCAGGCTTGGACGTTTCTATTTGCTTGAGGTTTGCGCAGTTCCGAAATGACGTGGGTATCGAGTAAGAACATTCAGGACAGGTCTACCGAGCGGGGAGTGATGACGGCACGCTCGGTCTCGAAATCGATATCCGGCGCATCGGGCATGACCAGCAACTCGACAATGCTGGCGTTGACGCCGGTCAGTTTCTGGTACTCCTCAATGCTTAGCAGCACGTGGGCCGGCTTGCCACGGTCGGTGATGATAACCGGCCCGTCGCGGGTGGCTTTTTTGGCACCACTTGTGTCGTGGTTGAATTCACGGCTGGAGAGTGTGGTGATGGACATGGCGGTGCCCCTCATTGAGCTTGAATGTAGGCACGTTACTACTTGCGCCGATGGCCGACAAGCGCAGCAGGACAGGTTTCGCGACACCGAGAACGAAAAGGCCCCGTCAATGTGCATTGACGGGGCCTTTTGGTGTTTCAGGCGAAAGCCTTACTGGGCGTCAGCGGCTGGAGCCTTTTCGCCGTGGGACAGGCTGTAGACATAGGCGGCCAGCAAGTGGACCTTGTCGTTGCCTTGCAGGTCGGCCTGGGCAGGCATCTGGCCCTGGCGACCGTAGCGGATGGTCTGTTGCAGTTGCGCGAAGCTCGAACCGTAGATGAACGCGCCAGGGTGGGTCAGGTCAGGGGCGCCCATGGCCGGCGTGCCTTTGCCGGCCGGACCGTGGCACGCCACGCAGTTGGCCGCGAACAGCTTCTGGCCGTTGGCCGGGTCGGCCTTGGCGCCTTCCGGCAGTTTGCGACCGTGCAGGCTGGTGACCAGGTAGGCGGCCACGTCGGCAACCCCTTGTTCACCGACCACGGCAGCCCAGCCCGGCATGACGGCGTGACGACCGCCCATGATGGTGGTCTTGATGGTTTCCGGCTCACCGCCCCAGCGCCAGTCAGCGTCGGTCAGGTTGGGGAAGCCGTAGGCACCCTTGGCGTCGGAACCGTGGCAGACCGAGCAGTTGGAGGCGAACAGGCGGCCACCCATCTTCAAGGCTTGCGGGTCCTTGGCGACTTCTTCGATCGGCATGGACGCGAACTTGGCGAAGATCGGACCGAACTTGGCATCCGAACGAGCCATTTCCTTTTCCCACTCGTGAACGCCCGTCCAGCCGGTCTGGCCGTTGGCGAAAGCGGTCTGTTTCTCGGTGTCCAGGTAGTTATAGCCTGGCAGCAGGCCTTTCCAGTTGCCCAGGCCCGGGTAGAGCACCAGGTAGCCGAGGGCGAACACGATGGTGCCCACGAACAGCATGAACCACCATTTGGGCAGTGGGTTGTCGTACTCCTCGATCCCGTCGAAGGAGTGGCCGACCGTCTCTTCGGTGGCTTCGCTGCGCTGGCCCTTGCGGGTCGACAGCAGCAGCCAGGTCAGGGAGAAGATCGTTCCCAGGCTGAGGACTGTGACGTACAGACTCCAGAACGTAGTCATTCTTTGTTACTCCTAGAAGCTTGCTCGACGTGCTTGATGGCTTCGGGATCATCCGCGAACGGCAGCAAGGTCGCGTCGTCAAACTCCGACTTGCGCTTGGGGCTGAACACCCACAGGGCCAGGCCGATAAAAGCCACCATCACGACGACGGTGCCCAGGCCGCGAATCATCCCGATATCCATTAAGAATCACCGTTTGCTTTTGATGATGGTGCCCAGGCCTTGCAGATAGGCCACCAGCGCGTCCATTTCAGTCTTGCCCTTGACGGCATCCTTGGCACCGGCGATGTCTTCGTCGGTGTAAGGCACGCCCAGGGTGCGCAGGACTTCCATTTTTTTCGCGGTGTCTTTGCCGTCGAGCTTGTTTTCTACGAGGAACGGGTAGGCCGGCATCTTCGATTCCGGCACGACGTTGCGCGGGTTGTACAAGTGCGCACGGTGCCAGTCGTCGGAGTAGCGGCCGCCAACGCGGGCCAGATCCGGACCGGTACGCTTGGAACCCCACAGGAACGGGTGATCCCAGACGCTTTCGCCGGCGACCGAGTAGTGGCCGTAGCGTTCGGTTTCGGCGCGGAACGGACGGATCATCTGCGAGTGGCAGCCGACACAGCCGTTGGCGATGTAGATGTCGCGGCCTTCCAGTTCAAGGGCGGTGCGCGGCTTCATGCCTTCGACCGGCTTGTTGGTGACGTCCTGGAAGAACAGCGGAACGATCTGGGTCAGGCCGCCGATGCTCACGGCGATGACCATGAAGAAGGCCAGCAGGCCGATATTCTTCTCTACTGCTTCGTGCTTCATCAGTGAGCTCCAACTACGGCGATCTTGGCGGCGGCTTCAGCTTCAGCCGGGTCAGAGGCACGAACGGTGCGGTACACGTTGTAGGCCATCAACAGCATGCCGCTGGCGAAGAACGCGCCGCCCAGGGCACGCACGATGTAGCCAGGATGGCTGGCCTGCAGCGCTTCGACGAACGAGTAGGTCAGAGTGCCGTCGTCGTTGATCGCACGCCACATCAGGCCCTGGGTGATGCCGTTGACCCACATCGAGGCGATGTAGAGCACGGTACCGATGGTGGCGAGCCAGAAGTGCGCGTTGATCAGGCCGGTGCTGTGCATCTGCGCGCGACCGAACAGTTTCGGGATCATGTGGTAGATGGCGCCAATGGAAATCATCGCCACCCAGCCGAGCGCACCGGCGTGTACGTGGCCGATGGTCCAGTCGGTGTAGTGGGACAGGGAGTTGACGGTCTTGATGGCCATCATCGGGCCTTCGAAGGTCGACATGCCGTAGAACGCCAGGGACACCACCAGGAACCGCAGGATCGGGTCGGTGCGCAATTTATGCCAGGCGCCCGACAGGGTCATCATGCCGTTGATCATGCCGCCCCAGCTGGGTGCCAGCAGGATGATCGACATCGCCATGCCCAGGGACTGCGCCCAGTCCGGCAGCGCGGTGTAGTGCAGGTGGTGCGGACCGGCCCAGATGTACAGGGTGATCAGCGCCCAGAAGTGGACGATGGACAGGCGATAGGAATAGATCGGACGCTCGGCCTGTTTCGGCACGAAGTAGTACATCATCCCCAAAAAGCCGGTGGTCAGGAAGAAGCCCACGGCGTTGTGGCCGTACCACCACTGGATCATCGCGTCGGTCGCGCCCGAGTAGGCCGAGTACGACTTGAACAGGCTGACCGGCAACGACATGTGGTTGACGATGTGCAGCATGGCCGTCACGACGATGAAGGCACCGTAGAACCAGTTACCGACATAGATGTGCTTGGTCTTGCGCTTGACGATGGTGCCGAAGAACACCAGACCGTAGGTCACCCAGACAATGGCCAGCAGAATAGCCAGGGGCCATTCCAGTTCCGCGTATTCCTTGGTGGTGGTGAAACCCATTGGCAAGGTCACGATCGCGCCGACGATGACCGCTTGCCAACCCCAGAAGGTGAAGGCGGCGAGGCTGTCGGAGATCAGTCGCGTTTGGCAGGTTCGCTGCACGACGTAGTAAGAAGTGGCAAACAACGCACATCCACCGAAGGCGAAGATCACCAGGTTGGTGTGCAGCGGGCGCAGGCGTCCAAATGTCGTCCATGGCAGATCGAAGTTCAACTCCGGCCAGACCAGTTGCGAGGCGATGAAGACACCGAGCCCCATGCCAAGGATCCCCCAGACCACCGTCATGATGGCGAACTGGCGGACTACCTTATAGTTATAAGCAGTCGGACTGATTGCTGTGCTCATTCTAAGGTTCCACGGTTTGGGTGTTTTATTAGGATAAAAATCGGTCGCAAGTATGGAGAAAGCGGGGGGTCATTGCAACGCGCCATGACCTGGGTCAATGCTTTCCGACGCTGATTCTGCGGCCTTTCCATGTTCCGTGTAGGGACAAAATCGGCCCACGGAAAAATGTCGCGACAAAGGAAAGCGGCGAGGGGTTCAGGTCGGTTGTAACGGGGTGTGTTCAAACGCTGCGTTCGAGGGATGCCGGGCAATTGTCGCAACAGCCGGTATTCCCTGCCTTTGCGGCTTTTCTTGTCGAACGATTGTCGGACACATCGGGTCGGGTCGACCTGAAACAGGCAGTCGCCAATGCACGCAGAGGCAAGCTTAGACCCGATTCGCAGGAACCGAAAGAAAGACCTTGGGAGGGTGCGACAATGCGTCGCGTGCAGGCATGGAACAGCCGCATCCAATGGATGCGGCTGTTCATGTGGTCAGGATTTATTCGCTTTTGCGTTCAGCTTGCAGGCGTTCGGCGCCAGCGTTGTGGGAGAGGCTGTAGACGTAGGCGGCAAGCAGTTGCACCTTGTCATTGCCGAGCATTTCATTCTGCGCCGGCATATGGCCCTGGCGACCATGGCGAATGGTCTGTTGCAACTGGGCCAGGCTGGTGCCGTAGATGAAACCGGCCGGTTGCGTCAGGTTAGGCGCGCCCATGGCTTCGGTGCCCTGGCCGTTGGCGCCGTGGCAGGCGACGCAGGTGGTGTTGAAGGCCTGCTGGCCGGCTTGCAGGTCGGCGCCGCTGTCCGCTGGCAACGGCAGGCCGGCCAGGTCATGGCGCACGTACGCCGCGACGTTCTTGACCCCGGCGTCCCCAAGCACCTCGCCCCAGGCCGGCATCGCCGCCATGCGGCCACCCATGATGGTGGTCTTGATGGTGTCGGCCGCGCCGCCCCAGCGCCAGTTGTTGTCGGCCAGGTTCGGGAAGCCGAAGGCGCCCTTGGCGTCCGAGCCGTGGCAGACCGAGCAGTTGGAGGCGAACAGGCGGGCGCCCATTTTCAGGGCTTGTGGGTCCTTGGCGACTTCTTCCACGGGCATCGCGGCGAACTTGGCGAAGATCGGCCCGAACTTGGCGTCGGCCTTGGCCATTTCCTTTTCCCATTCGTGGGCACCGGTCCAGCCATTCTCGTAGCCGGGCAGGATGCCTTTCCAGTTGCCCAGGCCCGGATACAGGACCAGGTAGCCGACGGAAAACACCAGGGTGCCGGCGAACAACAGGAACCACCATTGCGGCAGCGGGTTGTCGTACTCCTCGATGCCGTCGAAGCTGTGGCCCATGGTCTGGTCGACGCTGCCCTTGGTCTCGCCCTTGCGGGTACCGATCAGCAGCCAGGTCAGGCCGATCAGGCTGCCGAGGGTCAGTACGCAGATCCACGTACTCCAGAAGGTGGTCATGGCCGGGTACTCCTTGTTGCAGGGTCTTGGGGATTGGCGGTATCGGCGGGTGGCTCGTCGGCGAACGGCAGCAGGCGCGCCTGGGCGAATTCCGGGCCGCGCTTGCTGCTGAACGCCCACAGGAGCAGGCCGATGAAGGCGACGAAGACCACGATCGTGCCCAGGCCGCGGATCATTCCAGTGCTCATTTCAAGAAACATGGGGCTCACCTCTTGCTCTTGATGGCAGTGCCGAGCACTTGCAGGTAGGCCACCAGGGCGTCCATTTCGGTCTTGCCCTTGAGCGAGGCCACGGCGCCTGTGATGTCATCGTCGGTGTACGGCACACCCAGGGTGCGCATGGCCCGCAGCTTGGTCTCGGTGTGGCTGCTGTCCACGGCCTGGGTCACCAGCCATGGGTAGGCCGGCATCTTCGACTCGGGCACCACGTTGCGCGGGTTGTACAGGTGCGCACGGTGCCAGTCGTCGGAGTAGCGTGCGCCGACGCGGGCCAGGTCCGGGCCGGTACGCTTGGAACCCCACAGGAACGGGTGGTCCCAGACGCTTTCACCGGCGACCGAGTAGTGGCCGTAGCGCTCGGTTTCGGCGCGGAACGGACGGATCATCTGCGAATGGCAGCCGACGCAGCCTTCGCGGATGTAGATGTCACGGCCTTCCAGTTGCAGGGCGGTGTAGGGCTTCATGCCATCCACCGGCTTGTTGGTCACGTCCTGGAAGAACAGCGGCACGATCTGGGTCAGGCCGCCGATGCTCACGGCCAGCACCATCAGCAGCATCAGCAGGCCGACGTTTTTTTCGATTGTTTCGTGTTTCATGGCGGACTCCTCAGGCCATCTGCGCGGCAGCGGCGGCTTCGGCAGGCTGGTAAGCCCGCACGGTGCGCCAGGTGTTGTAGGCCATCAGCAGCATGCCGGTGAGGAAGACTGCCCCGCCCACCAGCCGTACGATGAAGCCCGGGTGGCTGGCCACCAGCGTCTCGACGAAGGAGTAGGTGAGCGTGCCGTCCTCGTTCACCGCGCGCCACATCAGGCCCTGGGCGATGCCGTTGACCCACATCGAGGCGATGTAGAGCACGGTGCCGATGGTCGCGAGCCAGAAGTGCGCGTTGATCAGGCCGATGCTGTGCATCTGTGGCCGGCCGAAGACTTTCGGGATCATGTGATACAGCGCGCCGATGGAAATCATCGCCACCCAGCCGAGTGCGCCGGCGTGTACGTGGCCGATGGTCCAGTCGGTGTAGTGGGAGAGGGCGTTGACGGTCTTGATGGCCATCATCGGGCCCTCGAAGGTCGACATGCCGTAGAACGCCAGGGACACCACCAGGAACCGCAGGATCGGGTCGCTGCGCAACTTATGCCAGGCGCCCGAGAGGGTCATCATGCCGTTGATCATGCCACCCCAGCTCGGTGCCAGCAGGATCAGCGACATCACCATGCCCAGCGACTGCGCCCAGTCCGGCAGCGCGGTGTAGTGCAGGTGGTGAGGACCCGCCCAGATGTACAGGGTGATCAGCGCCCAGAAGTGAACGATGGACAGGCGATAGGAATACACCGGACGCTCGGCCTGTTTCGGCACGAAGTAGTACATCATCCCCAGGAACCCGGCCGTGAGGAAGAAGCCTACGGCGTTGTGCCCGTACCACCATTGCACCATCGCGTCCGTGGCCCCGGCGTACACCGAGTAGGACTTGGTGAAGCTCACCGGCAGTTCCAGGTTGTTGACGATGTGCAGGATCGCCACGGTCAGGATGAACCCGCCGAAGAACCAGTTGCCGACGTAGATGTGCTTGGTGTTGCGCTTGGCCACGGTGCCGAAGAAGACGATGGCGTAGGCGACCCAGACAATGGTGATCAGGATGTCGATCGGCCATTCCAGCTCGGCGTATTCCTTGGAACTGGTGTAGCCCAGCGGCAGGCTGATGGCCGCCAGCAGAATCACCAGTTGCCAGCCCCAGAAGCAGAAAGCGGCGATTTTCGGCGCAAACAGCTGGGTCTGGCAGGTGCGCTGCACCGAATAGAACGAACTGGCGAACAGCGCGCAGCCACCGAAGGCGAAGATCACCGCGTTGGTGTGCAGCGGACGCAGGCGACCGAAGCTGGTCCAGGGCAAATCGAAGTTGAGCTGTGGCCAGACCAATTGGGCGGCGAGAAAAACCCCGAGCCCCATGCCGACGATGCCCCACACCACCGTCATAATGGCGAATTGGCGGACCACCTTGTAGTTGTAGGCGGTACTGATAGAAGTGTTCATGGTTCCCCATCCACGGTTCAGCCGAAGTGAGCGCCTGCGCAAGGCAGGGCGGCGTGCTTCGCCTGGAGTTATAGGCAGACTAAAAGCGAGGCAAGCATGGACAAACAGCACAAGGCCAGTATTGACGGGGATCAATGGGCGCGGTGCGTGGCCCAACACGGTTGGCTGTGGACGCCGGCACAACCGGTGGACGACGGCGATCCGCCGACCCTGATCCTGGCCCATGGTGCGGGTGCGCCGATGGACAGCGGTTTCATGGACGACATGGCCGCACGTCTTGCTGCGCAGGGCGTCAACGTGTTGCGCTTCGAGTTTCCCTACATGGCCCAACGACGCCTGGACGGCGGCAAGCGCCCCCCCAACCCGGCACCGAAATTGTTGGAATGCTGGCGCGAGGTGTACGCCACCGTGCGGCCTTATGTCGCGGGTCGACTGGCGATTGGCGGCAAATCCATGGGCGGGCGGATGGCGAGCCTGTTGGCTGACGAACTGGGGTGCGACGCGCTGGTGTGCCTCGGGTATCCGTTCTATGCGCCGGGCAAACCGGAGAAGCCGCGGGTCGAGCATCTGGCCGAATTGAAGGCCCCAACGCTGATCATCCAGGGCGAGCGCGACGCATTGGGCAATCGCGAGGCGGTGGCGGGGTATGCGTTGTCAGCCAGTATCGAGGTGGTGTGGCTGGAGGCGGGGGATCATGACCTCAAGCCGTTGAAGGCTTCGGGGTTCAGTCATGGGCAGCATTTGGAGACGGCGGCGCAGGCGGTGGCTGGGTTTCTTCTTCGCCGTTGAGCGTGTCTGGCGGGGCCTCTTCGCGGGCAAGCCCGCTCCCACAGAGGAAGGCAGTTTTCACGCGAAGGTTTGTAACGCTGCAACTCTTTTAAATGGGCAAAAAAAACCGGGAAGCACTGTCTTCCCGGTTTTTTATCCCGCTAAGCCCTGTCAGCGGTTGAACCGTTCCACCAGCGAGTACTGGGTATTGGCCGTGCGGGTCAGTTCTTCGCTCAGCAGCGCCGAGCTGTGAGCCTGCCCCGAAGTCTGGTCGGCCAGTTCCGAGATGTTGCTGATGTTGCGGCTGATCTCCTCGGCCACCGAGCTTTGCTCCTCGGTCGCTGCGGCGATCTGGGTGGTCATGTCGGTGATGTTGGCCACCGCTTCGCTGATGCCCACCAATGCCTGGTCCGCTTCCATGACCCGCGCCACACCCTCTTCGGCCTGGCGATGGCCGGCGTCCATGGTTTGCACGGCGTTGGTGGCGGTCTGCTGGAGCTTGGCGATCAGGGCGTGGATCTGCCCGGTGGATTCGCTGGTGCGCTGCGCCAGTTGCCGCACTTCGTCGGCCACCACGGCAAAACCGCGGCCCATCTCACCGGCACGGGCCGCTTCGATGGCGGCGTTCAGGGCCAGCAGGTTGGTCTGGTCGGCGATGCCTTTGATCACGTCTACCACGCCGCCGATCTCGTCGCTGTCCTTGGCCAGTTGGGTCACGGTCTGGCCCGTTTCACCCACGACAACCGACAGTCGCTCGATGGCCTCGCGGGTTTCCCCGGCAATGTCGCGGCCGCGACCGGTCAGGCGATTGGCCTCCTGGGTCGCATCGGCGGTGCGCTGTACATGGCTGGCGACTTCCTGAGTGGTCGCCGCCATCTGGTTCACCGCCGTGGCCACCTGCTCGGTTTCCACTCGCTGGCGCTCCAGGCCACTGGAGCTGTCGTGGGCCAGGGAGTTGGACTGGCGAGCCTGATCGTTGAGGTGCTCGGCGGTGTCCTGCAAGCGGGTCAGGCAGGTTTTCAGGCGCGCTTCCTGGCTGAGGATCGACATCTCCAGGCGTGCCTGGGCGCCACGGCTGTCGGTGTACATCTGGGCGATCAGCGGGTCGGAAGTGGTCTGTTCGGCCAGGCGCAGCAGGCGCTTGATCCCGCGTTGCTGCCATTGCAGCCCCATCAGGCCCAACGGCACCGACAGCACCGCCGCGAGGGCGAAGCCCCAGTGGGAGTTGAGGAACGCGCCGACGACGAAGCTCAACTGGCTGACCAGGATGAACGGCAGCCAGTCCTGCAGCATGGGCAGCCACTTGTCGCTGCGTGGAACCGCGGGCTTGCCCTGGTTGATGCGGCGATACAGCGCCTCGGCCCGGGTGATCTGCTCGGCGGTCGGCTTGACCCGTACCGACTCGTAGCCGATCACCTGGTTGCCTTCGAATATAGGCGTGACGTAGGCGTTGACCCAGTAATGGTCGCCGCTTTTGCAGCGATTCTTGACGATGCCCATCCATGGCAAGCCTTGTTTCAGCGTGCCCCACATATGGGCGAACACGGCGGAAGGAACGTCGGGATGGCGTACCAGGTTGTGCGGTGAACGAATCAGTTCCTCCTTGGAAAACCCGCTGATTTCGACGAATGCGTCGTTGCAGTAGGTGATCACACCTTTGGCGTCGGTGGTGGAAATCAATCGTTGCTGGGCCGGGAAGGTCCTTTCGCGTTGTGTAATGGGTTGGTTATTACGCATGGTGTGTAGATCCGCAAGGCTTTGAAAGGTTGTCGGCGTCGTCAGGTTTAAGTTGAAGTTATTTTTGCCTGTCGCTATCACGCCAGCATCGGGTAGGTAAATAGGGCGAAATGAAGCAGGTTGAGGGCAAAATGCGTGGCGATTGCCGCGCCCAGGCCACCGAAACGGTACGCCAGGCCATAACCGATCCCCGCCAGGCCCGACAGCAACACCCATTGCCAGCCAGCGCCGGCATGCACCAGGCCGAATACCAGCGAGGCCAGGAGCAAGGCCAGGTTGTCGCCATAGGCCAGATGTTTGAAACGCCGGCTCAGGCCTCCCTGAATGTAGCCACGAAACAGCGCTTCCTCCACCAATGTCACCAGTAAAAGATTATTGGCCAGCCAGATCCACGCCTGGTCCGGCCATTTCGGCGCCCAGTGGATCATGCCCAGCAGCAGTGCCCCGCCCAATGCAAGGACTGCGCTCAGACCCAGGCCCAGGGCCGTGGCGAAGACCGACAGGCGCAGCGAGCGCCGGCCGACGACCCACGGGCAGGCCAGTAGCAGCCAAAAGCCTATCAGGGGTTTGTCCTGGTTCAAGTACAGCGCGAATCGCGCGGCGTCGTCAGTCAGGCGCTGTGGAGGGATCACCCGGCCATTGAAAAAACCAGGCATCCAATGCATCGCCAACGCGAGGGCCATCACCAGGAACAGGACGTGCCCGAGAAACCGGCCGACCGGCATCGCTTGCTGGCGAACGGCATAACCGGCGAACAGTAGCAATACCAGCGTAATGGCGGCCGTCCACGCCAAATGCCCGTAGACCAGGGCCAAGGCATAGCCAAGAGAAAGAAGGGCCAGGTAAGGCCAGGGGAGAGCAGGCATATAACATCCTTTTAGGCGGTGGCGCTTTGGGCGAACGTGGTCGCCGCGTCTACGACGCTGCCATGTCACGCAAAGAGCACAAAGGGTGTCCACGCCGACTCATGGACGCGCGCGGGCACCTCGCGGCTGACACCGTTCCGTGAGCGTCAGTGGGGAGGGGATTATAAGCAGGTCGATACAAAAACGGCGATTGAACCGTTCATCCGGGGGGAAAGCCTTGTGGGAGCGAGCTTGCTCGCTCCCACAAGAGATTGCGTTCAACTGGCGATCAACTGCCGCAGCACGTAGTGCAGGATCCCGCCGGCCTTGAAGTACTCCACTTCATTGAGTGTATCGATCCGGCACAACACCTCGATCCGCTCCTGGCGACCGTCCTCGCGGGTGATCACCAGGGGCAGGTTCATCCGCGGGGTCAGCTCGACGCCATCCAGGCCAAGGATGTCCAGGGTTTCCTTGCCCGTGAGGTTCAGGCGCTTGCGGTTCTGGTCGAGCTTGAACTGCAACGGCAGCACGCCCATGCCCACCAGATTGGAGCGGTGGATGCGCTCGAAGCTTTCGGCGATCACCGCCTTGACCCCCAGCAGGTTGGTGCCCTTGGCCGCCCAGTCCCGGCTCGAACCGGTGCCGTACTCCTGGCCGGCGATCACCACCAGTGGCGTGCCCGTGGCCTGGTACAGCATGGCGGCGTCGTAGATCGGCATTTTTTCGCCGCTGGGTATATAGATCGTGTTGCCGCCTTCTTCGCCGTCGAGCATTTCATTGCGTATGCGGATATTGGCGAAGGTGCCGCGCATCATCACCTGGTGGTTGCCGCGCCTTGAGCCGTAGGAGTTGAAGTCCCGCGGTTCCACGCCCTGTTCGCGCAGGTAGCGACCGGCGGGGCTGTCGGTCTTGATGTTGCCGGCCGGGGAGATGTGGTCGGTGGTGACCGAGTCCCCGAGCAGCGCCAGGACCCGGGCGCCTTCGACGTTCCTGATGGCCGGTGGTGGCCCGCCAATACCGTCGAAGAACGGTGGGTGCTGGATGTAGGTCGAGTCGTCCTGCCAGACGTAGGTTGCCGCCTGTGGCACCTCGATGGCCTGCCACTGCTCGTCACCGGCAAACACGGCGGCGTATTCCTTGTGGAACATGCTGGTGTTGACCTTGGCCACGGCCTCGGCCACTTCCTGGCTGCTGGGCCAGATGTCCCGCAGGTACACCGGCTTGCCGTGCTGGTCGTTCCCCAGCGGCTCGCTGCTGATGTCGATGCGCACGGTGCCCGCCAGGGCGTAGGCGACCACCAGGGGCGGCGAGGCCAGCCAGTTGGTCTTCACCAGTGGATGCACCCGGCCTTCGAAGTTGCGGTTGCCCGACAAGACCGACGCCACGGTCAGGTCGGCTTTTTGGATGGCTTTCTCGATCGGGTCCGGCAGCGGCCCGGAGTTGCCGATGCAGGTGGTGCAACCGTAGCCCACCAGGGCAAAGCCGAGCTGGTCCAGGTACTCGGTCAGGCCGGCGGCCTTGTAGTAGTCGGTGACGACCTTGGAGCCGGGCGCCAGGGAGCTCTTGACCCAGGGTTTGCGCGTCAGGCCTTTTTCAACGGCTTTCTTGGCCAGCAGCCCGGCGGCCATCATCACGCTGGGGTTGGACGTATTGGTGCAGGACGTGATGGCGGCGATCACCACCGCGCCGTTTTTCAGCCGATGGGTATGGCCTTCGAACTCATACTCGGCTTCGCCGACCTGATCGGCGTTGCCCACCGCGACACCGCCACCGCCCTCACTTTCCAGGCGACCTTCTTCCTTGCTGGTGGGTTTGACCTGCAGGCCCAGGAAGTCGCTGAAGGCCTGGCCGACGTTAGGCAGCGAGACCCGGTCCTGGGGGCGTTTCGGCCCGGCGAGGCTGGCCTCGACGCTGCCCATGTCCAGGGCCAGGGTGTCGGTGAATACCGGCTCCAGGCCGGGCAGGCGCCACAGGCCCTGGGCCTTGCAGTAGGCTTCCACCAGTTTCACGGTTTCCGTCGGCCGGCCGGACAGGCGCAAATAATCCAGGGTGACGTCGTCCACCGGGAAGAAACCGCACGTGGCACCGTATTCCGGGGCCATGTTGGCGATGGTGGCGCGGTCGGCCAGGGGCAGGTCGGCGAGGCCGTCGCCATAGAATTCGACGAACTTGCCCACCACCCCTTTCTTGCGCAGCATCTGCGTGACCGTCAGCACCAGGTCGGTGGCGGTGATGCCTTCGCGCAGCTTGCCGGTGAGTTTGAAGCCGATCACTTCGGGGATCAGCATCGACACCGGTTGGCCCAGCATCGCCGCCTCGGCCTCGATTCCGCCGACGCCCCAGCCCAGTACACCGAGGCCATTGATCATGGTGGTGTGGGAGTCGGTGCCCACCAGGGTGTCTGGAAAGGCATAGGTGCGGCCGTCTTCTTCGCGGGTCCACACGGTGCGGCCCAGGTACTCGAGGTTGACCTGGTGGCAAATGCCGGTGCCCGGCGGCACCACGCTGAAATTATCGAAGGCGCTCTGGCCCCAACGCAGGAAGGCGTAGCGTTCGCCGTTGCGCTGCATCTCGATGTCGACGTTCTGTTCGAATGCGTCGCGGCTGGCGAAGCGATCGACCATCACCGAGTGGTCGATCACCAGGTCCACCGGTGACAGCGGGTTGATCCGCTGCGGGTCGCCGCCGGCCTGTTCGACGGCGGCGCGCATGGCCGCCAGGTCAACCACCGCCGGGACGCCGGTGAAGTCTTGCATCAACACCCGTGCGGGGCGGTACTGGATCTCGCGGTCGGAACGACGATCCTTGAGCCACCCGGCCAGGGCCTTGAGGTCGGCGCCGGTGACGGTTTTTTCATCTTCCCAGCGCAGCAGGTTTTCCAGCAGCACCTTCAGGGACATGGGCAGCTTGTCCAGGTCGCCGAGGCTGCGGGCAGCGTCCGGGAGACTGAAATAGTGGTAAGTCCTGGCGTCGACTTGCAATGTTTTAAGGGTTTTCAGGCTATCGAGGGACGGCATTGAAATCACTCCTTTGAGTCCGCACGGCTACGGACTGACGGGGACGGACAGAGCCTTTAACCTAGCCCTGTTTCGAGCGTATGACTAATCACTGGACTCTATGGACAGGTTCGGGGTTCCGAAGTCCGCTATCATGCGGCGGTTTTCGTGACAGGCTTTGCTACGGAGTTTCAATGAACACGCTTTTCATGCACTGCCGGCCCGGCTTCGAGGGCGAGGTCTGCTCCGAGATCGCCGAACACGCGGCCCGGCTCAACGTGGCCGGCTACGCCAAGGCCAAGCCGGCCAGTGCCTGTGTCGAATTTGTCTGCACCGAGGAGGACGGCGCCGAGCGCCTGATGCGCGGCCTGCGTTTCGCCGAGCTGATTTTTCCGCGTCAGTGGGCCCGCGGCACCTTTATCGAGCTGCCGGAAACCGATCGCATCAGCGTGATCCTGGCGCACATGGCGCAGTTCCCCGTCTGTGGCAGCTTGTGGCTGGAGGTGGTCGACACCAATGATGGCAAGGAACTGTCGAACTTCTGCAAGAAATTCGAAGGCCCGCTGCGCAAGGCGCTGACCGCCGCCGGCAAGCTGGCGGACGACCCGCACAAGCCTCGCCTGTTACTGACCTTCAAGAGTGGCCGCGAAGTGTTCCTGGGGCAGGCGCCGGCCGATAATTCGGCGATGTGGCCGATGGGCATCCCGCGCCTGAAGTTTCCCCGGGAGGCGCCGAGTCGTTCCACCCTCAAGCTCGAAGAGGCCTGGCACCATTTCATTCCTCGCCAGGAGTGGGACGAGCGCCTGCACAGCGACATGACCGGGGTGGACCTGGGCGCGGCGCCGGGCGGTTGGACCTGGCAGTTGGTCAACCGCGGCATGCTGGTCACGGCCATCGACAATGGCCCGATGGCCGAGAGCCTGATGGAGACTGGCCTGGTGCAGCACCTGATGGCGGATGGCTTCACCTTCAAGCCCAAGCAGCCGGTGGACTGGATGGTCTGCGACATCGTCGAGAAACCGGCGCGCAACGCGGCGATGCTGGAAGAGTGGATTGGCGACGGGCACTGTCGCGAGGCGGTGGTCAACCTCAAGTTGCCGATGAAACAGCGCTATGCCGAAGTCAAGCGCCTGCTCGAACGCATCGCCGAGGGCTTCAAGGCCCGGGGTATCAAGGTCGAGATCGGCTGCAAGCAGCTGTACCACGACCGCGAGGAAGTGACCTGTCATTTGCGGCGGTTGGACACCGGCAAGCCCAAGTCCCGCTAGGACGGGTCTGTGGCTAGGCGCATTTGTTAAGAGCCCCGGCATTGCGCGACAATGCCGGTCAGTATCTGGAGTAGAACATGAGTGAAATGAACGACACACCGGTCGACGGCACGCTGGATGCCACCGGCCTCAATTGCCCCGAGCCGGTGATGATGCTGCACCAACACATCCGCGACCTGGTGCCTGGCGGGCTGCTGAAAGTGATCGCCACCGATCCCTCGACGCGTCGCGACATCCCCAAGTTCTGTGTGTTTCTCGACCACGAACTGGTGGGCCAGGACGAAGTGGATGGCACCTACCGCTACTGGATCCGCAAGAAACTCGCCTAGCCTCGCGTACGGCTGATGCGAATCTGCTGGCGTGCGCTGCGTGCCAGGCGGATCGACAGCATCAGCGCCGCGCAGCTCAAGCCTACGATCAAACCCTGCCACAACCCGCTCGGGCCGCTGGCCGCGCCGAGCCAGTCGGTGAGGCCGAGGGCATAGCCCACCGGCAGGCCGATGCCCCAATAGGCAAACAACGTCAGGATCATCGTCACCCGCGTGTCCTGATAGCCACGCAGCGCGCCCGCCGCCGTCACCTGGATCGCGTCGGAAAACTGGAACAGGGCCGCGTAGACGATCAGCATCGACGCGACCTCGATCACCACCGGGTCGGCGGTATAGATCGCGGCGATGGGGCCGCGCAGGGCGAACATCAGGCTCGCCGACAGGCATGCATACGCCAGCGCGGTGCCCATGCCCACGCCCGCGGCGAAGCGCGCTTCACGGGGCTGGGCGCGTCCCAGTGCCTGACCGACCCGAACCGTCACGGCCATGCCCAAGGAGTAGGGGATCATGAACACCAGGGAGCTGAAGTTCAGGGCAATCTGGTGCCCGGCGACCACGGTGGCGCCAAGGCTGCCGATCAACAATGCAATCACCGCGAAAATACTCGACTCGGCGAATACTGCGATACCAATCGGCAGGCCGATGCCGAGCAGGCGCTGGATGACGGCCCACTGCGGCCAGTCGAAACGGCTGAACAGATGGCTCGATTGATAGGCCGGCGCCCATCGGGCCCAACCGGCCATGCCCAGGGCCATGACCCACATCACGATGGCCGTGGCCCAGCCGCAACCGACGCCGCCCATGGCCGGCACGCCCAGGTGCCCATAAATGAAGATGTAGTTGAGCGGAATGTTCAGTGCCAGCCCGCACAACCCCAGCACCATCGCTGGCCGGGTGCGTCCCAGGCCATCGCTGAAGCAGCGCAGTACGTGATACAGCGCCACCGCCGGAAGGCCGGTACCGATGCCGCGCAGGTACTCCATGCACGGGCCGATCAGTTCGGGGTCGACCTTCATGATGTGCAGGATCGGCTCGGCGCTGAACAGCGCCAGCGTGGCGATCAGCCCCACCACCAGCGCCAGCCACAGTGCCTGGCGCACCAGCGGGCCGATGTCGCCAAACGCGCCGGCACCGAAGCGCTGGGCGACTTTCGGGGTGGTGGCCAGCAACGTACCGGTCATCAACAGGAACACCGGCACCCAGATCGAATTGCCCAGCGCCACCGCCGCCAGGTCCCGCGGGCCGACACGGCCGGCCATCACCGCATCGACGAAGCCCATGGCGGTGGTCGCCAGTTGCGCCACCATGATCGGCAATGCCAGGGCTAGCAGTGTCTTGAACTCCAGGCGGACCCGGGCCGGGCGGGAGAGGAGGGCGGGTGTGTCGATCACAGGTTTCACAGGCGAAGCGTCCGAAAGAATAAGCGCAAGGCGGCGAATTCTACGCGTTGACGCAGTGGTCAGGAAAAAACCTGTGTTAGGGGATTTGTAATCATGCACTCGGCGCGTGAGTTTTTGTGGCGAGGGGATTTATCCCCGTTGGGTGCGTAGCACCCCTTGCTATCATTGCGACTGCTTTGCAGTCGAGCGGGGATAAATCCCCTCGCCACAACATCATTCGCTCTTGGTAATGCGCAGACCTACCGGAGCGCCTACACTGCCCACCCCGCCACAGGAGCTTCGCCATGCTGATCGTCGCCGACGAAAACATCCCCCTGCTCGATGCATTTTTCCAAGGTTTCGGTGAAATCCGCCGAGTGGCCGGGCGGGGGATCGATCGGGCGATGGTCGAGCAGGCCGATGTGCTGCTGGTGCGCTCGGTCAGCCAGGTCAATCGAGCGCTGCTGGAAGGCAGCCGGGTACGCTTCGTGGGCACGTGCACCATCGGCACCGATCACCTGGACCTGGAGTATTTCGCCGAAGCCGGGATCCGTTGGGCCAGTGCTCCGGGCTGCAATGCCCGGGGCGTGGTGGACTACGTGCTGGGCAGCCTCATGGCCCTGGCTGAAATCGAGGGCGCGAACCTTGAGCAACGGACTTTCGGCGTGGTCGGCGCGGGCCAGGTGGGCGGGCGCTTGATCAAGGTGCTCCAGGGGCTGGGCTGGACCGTGAAGGTCTGCGACCCACCGCGCCAGGCCGCCGAGGGCGGTGACTATGTCAGCCTGGAGCAGATCATCGAGCAGTGCGATGTCATCAGCCTGCACACACCGCTGACCCGTGACGGCGAGCAACCGACCTGGCACCTGTTCGACGAAGCGCGTTTGAACCGGCTCAAGCCCGGGACCTGGCTCATCAATGCCGCCCGTGGCCCGGTGATCGACAATGCGGCGTTGCGCGAGGTGCTGCTGGAGCGCGAAGACCTGCAAGCGGTGCTGGACGTCTGGGAGCAGGAGCCGACCGTGGACGTGGACCTGGCCGACCTGTGCGTCATCGCCACCCCGCACATTGCCGGCTACAGTCTCGATGGCCGCCAGCGCGGCACGGCGCAGATCTACCAGGCCTTGTGCGATTTCCTGCAACAACCGGTGGCTGTCAGCCTGAGCGACCTGCTGCCCCGGCCCTGGCTTGGCGGTGTCACCCTGGATGCCGACACCGACCCCGCCTGGGCCCTGGCCGCGCTGTGCCGCGGTGTGTACGACCCGCGCCGCGACGATGCGGATTTTCGCCGCAGCCTGGTGGACACGGTCAGTGAGCAGCGCAGCGCCTTCGATGCGTTGCGCAAGCACTATCCGCCGCGCCGGGAGATCGACAGCTTGAACGTGGCTATCGAAGGGCAGTCGCCGGCCTTGCAACAGATCGTGACCGCGCTGGGCGCCACCCTGTTGTAATCAGGCACAAAAAACCCGACACCAAGGTCGGGTTCAGGCGAAGACGGGCTGTATCACTTTTGTTCGGCAGGTTTGACCAGTCGTTTTTCCAGTTCGCTGCAAGCCTTCTGGATCATGTCCTCGGTGATCGGTACTTCGCGCCCTTGGGCATCGATGAACGAACAGCCCAGGGACTGGTCCGGTTGCGTGCGGATTACTTGGATCTTGTCGTCGCTGCTGTGTTGCAAGGACATGGCCTGTCTCCTCATCAGGTTGTGTGCCTACTGTAATGTCGCCAGGTGACCGAGCCATGACACTCCTTGTGGGTTCATGGCGACACCTGTACTCAACCAGAAACACAGTCGCGTTTCCAGCCAGACTTTAGACCGATAACATCTAGCCGCTAGTCGTTGCGGTCATATTCAACCGGACTCATTTTGATTCAACTTGGTTCCCTTGTTTTTCGATGCCGTTGGCGGCCTTTTTCCCTTTATCGGACGTTTCTGATGCTTTCTTCCCAACATCGCCGTGCCATACGCCTGGCCAGCGGCTTCATCGCGCCGTATCGCAAGCAAGTGGCTGGCGCATTGTTGGCACTCGTTGTCACTGCCGGCATCACCCTGTCCATGGGGCAAGGCATCCGATTGCTGGTGGACCAGGGCTTCATGACCCGATCACCGCACCTGCTCAATCAGTCCATCGGCCTGTTCATGGTGTTGGTGATCGCGCTGGCGATGGGCACCTTTGCCCGTTTCTATCTGGTGTCGTGGATCGGCGAGCGGGTGGTGGCCGACATCCGCCGGCAGGTCTTCAACCATTTGGTATACCTGCACCCGGGCTTCTACGAAAACAACCGCAGTTCGGAAATCCAGTCGCGCCTGACCGCCGACACCACGTTGCTGCAGTCGGTGATCGGCTCGTCGCTGTCCTTGTTCCTGCGCAACGCCTTGATGGTGGTGGGCGGCATCGTGCTGCTGTTCGTCACCAACCCCAAGCTGACCAGCATCGTGGTGATCGCGCTGCCGTTGGTGCTGGCGCCGATCCTGCTGTTCGGTCGCCGGGTGCGCAGCCTCTCGCGCCAGAGCCAGGACCGCATCGCCGACGTTGGCAGCTATGTTTCCGAAACCCTTGGCCAGATCAAGACCGTGCAGGCCTACAACCACCAGGTCCAGGATGAGCAACGTTTTTCCGTCACAGTGGAGCAGGCTTTCGATACCGCACGCAAACGTATCGTCCAGCGGTCCTGGCTGATCACCCTGGTGATCGTACTGGTCCTGGGGGCAGTGGGTGTGATGTTGTGGGTGGGCGGCATGGACGTGATCGCCGGGCGTATCTCTGGTGGCGAACTGGCGGCCTTCGTGTTCTACAGCCTGATCGTCGGCAGTGCCTTCGGAACCCTGAGCGAGGTGATCGGCGAGTTGCAACGGGCGGCTGGCGCGGCGGAGCGTATCGCCGAGTTGCTGCGTTCGGAGAACATCATCCAGCCGCCGAGCACCGGTCTGGTGACGCTGCCGGAACGGGTCCGAGGCGATCTGTGCCTGGAGGGCGTGCGTTTTTCCTATCCGTCCCGACCGGACAGCTACGCGGTCGATGGCCTCGACCTGACCGTCCAGGCTGGCGAGACACTGGCCCTGGTCGGGCCTTCCGGGGCGGGCAAGTCGACGGTGTATGACCTGTTGCTGCGCTTCTACGACCCGGCGCAGGGGCAGATTCTCATCGACAATGTGCCGCTGACCCGACTCGACCCCCTGGACCTGCGCCGCCATTTCGCCCTGGTTTCGCAAAACCCGGCGCTGTTTTTTGGCACGGTTGAAGAAAATATACGTTACGGCAATCCACAGGCGACGTCCGAGCAGGTGCGCGAAGCCGCGCAGATCGCCCACGCCCACGATTTTATCGAGAAAATGCCCGACGGCTATCAAACTCACTTGGGCGACGGTGGCCTGGGGTTATCCGGCGGTCAGCGCCAGCGCCTGGCCATCGCCCGGGCGCTGCTGGTGGATGCGCCGATCCTGCTGCTGGACGAAGCCACCAGCGCCCTCGATGCGCAAAGTGAACACCTGATCCAGCAAGCCCTGCCGAGCCTGATGAAAAACCGCACCACCCTGGTCATCGCCCACCGCCTGGCCACGGTCAAGAACGCCGACCGGATCGCAGTGATGGACCAGGGCAAGGTCGTTGCCGTGGGAACCCACCAGGAACTGGTCGCCAGCAACGCGCTGTATGCGCGGTTGGCGGCGTTGCAGTTCAATGTGGGGGTAGAAGCGGCGACCGACTAAGCACAGCGGTTTCCTGAGTGTTCGCGGATTCAGTGTTCACCAAAGGACTCCTGTGGGAGCGAGCTTGCTCGCGAAAGCGGTGTGTCAGTCGATGGAGATGTTGGATAGGCCGGGCCTCTTCGCGGGCAAGCCCGCTCCCACAGGTTGATCGTTGGCGGGCACAGGATGTGTGTTCACCGTACTTCCCTTGTTGGAGCGGGCTTGCTCGCGAAAGCGGTGTGTCAGTCGATGGAGATGTTGGACAGGCCGGGCCTCTTCGCGGGCAAGCCCGCTCCCACAGGTTGATCCTTGGCGGGCACAGGATGTGTGTTCACCGTAGATCCCTTGTGGGAGCGAGCTTGCTCGCGAAGGCGGTGGGTCAGTCGATGGAGATGTTGGACAGGTCGGGCCTCTTCGCGGGCAAGCCCGCTCCCACAGGTTGATCGTGGGTGGGCACAGGATGTGTGTTCACCGTAGATCCCTTGTGGGAGCGAGCTTGCTCGCGAAAGCGGTGTGTCAGTCGATGGAGATGCTGGATAGGCCAGGCTTCTTCGCGGGCAAGCCCGCTCCCACAGGGTCCAGCAAGCGAGCAAAAAGAAATGCCCGCATCTTTCGATGCGGGCATTTTTCTTCTCAGCAACAGCTTCCGCTAATAATCACTGATCATCAAAATACCGCTCATGCCAGTCCACCAACGGCTGCGGTGAGTTGAGTTTCTGGCCGTAGATCACCGAGTACGACAAGACGTTCTGCACGTATTGGCGTGTTTCGTCGAAGGGGATGCTTTCGACCCAGACGTCGAAGCTCAGGTGGTCGGCGCCGCGCAGCCACTGGCGCACGCGGCCTGGGCCGGCGTTGTAGGCCGCCGATGCCAGGACGCGGTTGCCGTTGAACTGGCTGTGGACCTGGCTCAGGTAAGCCGCGCCAAGCTGGATGTTCTTGTCCGGGTTCAGCACTTGCTGCGGCGAGGCCAGCGGAATGCTGAACTTGCGTGCGGTTTCCTTGGCCGTGCCGGGCATCAGTTGCATCAGGCCGGCAGCACCGACGCCGGAGCGGGCGTCGTCCATGAAGGCACTTTCCTGGCGGGTGATCGCGAACACCCAGCTTGAATGCAGGCCGCGGACCTTGGCTTCGCGCACCAGCGTGTCGCGGTGGGCCATCGGGAAGCGGATGTCCAGGTCGTCCCAGTACTTGGCCTGGCTGATGGTACGGATGGCCGGGAAATACCACTTCAGGTCGTAGGCCAGTTTGGCCTGGGCGACCATTTCGTCCCGATTGAAATGCCGGCTGACGTGGTACCACTCGCGGCGTCCATCGACGATGTCGCCGCGGGCGTGGAATTCCAGTGCACGGCGCACGCCAGGGGTGTTGCGTACTTTGTTGATCAGCGCCTGGCTCATCACCAGTGGCTTGTTGACGAGCGAGTAGGGCGACTGGGAGCGGTCAGCGGCCAGGAAACCGTAGAAATCGCGCTCGCGGGCCAGGTGCTTGTAGAGCGTCAGTGCCTCGGGGTTCTGGGGTTGGGCCAGTTCGAGGGTGCGGGCCTGCCAGTAGCGCCAGCGGTTGGTGCTGGCCAGCGACTCGGGCAGGCGGCGGGTCAATTGGTAGGCGTCGTCCCAGCGAGCCAGGCGCAACAGCAGGCGCAGGCGCCATTCGGAAACGGTGTCGTCCCGTAGCTCCGGGTCGTACTGGGTCATCACGGCCAGGGCGCGACTGTCGAAACGCTTGGCCAGGGTCAGGCCGATTTCCCGGGCGATCGCGACTTTCTCATCCCGGGAAAAACGCATGGTGCTGGCATAGCCGTCCAGCAGGGCCATGGCTTTGTCCGGGTCCTGGCGTGCCAGGCGACGCAGGCCCAGGCTGACGATATCGGACATCGGTTCGTCGGCCGGCAGGAAGCGCGACGGCTGGTTGAGCAATTCGGGTTTCTGCGCCACGTCCACCAGCAACCTGCCACGGGGGGCGAGGGTGGTCATGGCATTGACCAGGCTGTTGGCCAATGGGTAATTACGCGCCTGGGCGGCGAGTTTGGCGCGCTCCCAGCGCTTCTGTTCGGTCAACTGGCCCTGGGCTGCCCACATGCCGAACAGGGTGTCGCAGGCGTCGGGCTGGGATTTGCCGGTGAGCCAGAGTTTTTCGGTATTGGCGTAGCCTTCGGCCTTCAAGCCATGGCTGAGCTGGTACTGCGCGTTGAGGCAGTCCAGTTCGGTGAAGTTGAGCTTGGGGTCGTAGTATTTGACGAACGTGTCCCAGTCGCCGCGATCAGCCAGCCAGCGCAACCAGCGCAATTTCATCCAGTTGGCCTGGGGCAGGTCGCCGTGTTCGGCGAGGAATTTCTCGATCTCGGCGTTGCTGGCGCTCTTGAGGCGAGCGGTCAGTTCGTCGTAGGCCAGGTACGGTTCCAGCGGATAGTCACGCAGGGCCTGGCTGTAGCGCAAGTAGGGGCCCGAATCGCCCTTGGCCAAGGCCCGCTTGGCCTCATCGTAATACTGGCGCTGGGTAGAAATATCCACGGCCTGGGCGGATTGAACGGCAGTGGCACAGACAAATAGACACGATAGAACACTGAAAAGGCGACTGCGCATGAGGCATCCGGGCAGAAAAAACATGACAAGCCCAGGGGGAACCTGGGGTAACTGTCTGTAGCTTAGCCTTTTGCCAGCAACCGGCGAAAGCTTTGCGGGGCCGTTGGTATCAGTTCGCAACATTTGTGCGGCATAACCGCTAAAGGGCGCATTGGCGACGAAATTGGCGGCCCTGGCCGGGCGCTTCTCAGGTAGAATGCGCGCCCGGTTTTTGGAGAAGCTCATGACCCTGCTCAAATTCAGCGATGTGTCCCTTGCTTTCGGCGCGATGCCGTTGTTGGACAAGGTGTCCTGGCAGATCGCCCGTGGTGAGCGGGTGTGCATCATCGGCCGCAATGGCACTGGCAAGTCCAGCATGATGAAGCTGGTCAAGGGCGATCAGAAGCCCGATGACGGCTCGGTCTGGCGTGCGCCAGGCCTGAAAATCGGCGAACTGCCTCAGGAACTGCCGGTAGCCGACGAGCGGACCGTGTTCGACGTGGTTGCCGAGGGCCTCGACGGTGTCGGCGCGCTGCTGGCCGAATATCACCACCTGAGCCAGAACATCGTCACCGACGCGGACCTGGACAAGCTGATGCACGTCCAGCAGGGCCTCGAAGCCCGTGATGGCTGGCGTCTGCAGCAACTGGTCGACAGCACCCTGAGCCGCCTGCAACTGCCGGCCGACAAGACCCTCGCCGAATTGTCCGGCGGCTGGCGTCGTCGCGTTTTGCTGGCCCAGGCCCTGGTGTCCGAGCCGGACCTGCTGCTGCTCGACGAACCGACCAACCACCTGGACATCGGTGCGATTGCCTGGCTTGAAGAAGCCTTGAAGGACTTCCAGGGTGCGGTGTTGTTCATCACCCACGACCGTTCCTTTCTGCAAAACCTGGCCACCCGCATCCTTGAGCTGGACCGTGGCGGCCTGATCGACTGGAACGGCGACTACGCCAGCTTCCTGGTGCACAAGGAAGCCGTGCTGGCGGCGGAAGAGACCGCCAACGCCCTGTTCGACAAGCGCCTGGCCCAGGAAGAAGTCTGGATCCGCCAGGGTATCAAGGCCCGTCGTACCCGTAACGAAGGCCGGGTACGTGCCCTCAAGGCGCTGCGCGTGGAGCGCAGCGAACGCCGTGAGCGCACCGGCAAGGCCAATATCCAACTGGAAACGGCCGAAAAATCCGGCAAACAGGTCATGGTGCTGGAGAACGTCAGCTTCGCCCATCCCGGCGGGCCGTTCCTGGTCAAGGATTTTTCCATGGTCCTGCAGCGTGGCGACCGCATCGGCCTGCTGGGTGCCAACGGCACCGGCAAGACTACCCTGCTCAAGCTGATGCTCGGTGGCCTGGTCCCGAGCAGTGGCAAGGTGGAAGAGGGCACGAAGATCGACGTGGCCTACTTCGACCAATTGCGCCATCAACTGGATCTGGAAAAAACCGTGATCGACAACGTGGCCGAAGGCCGCGATTTCATCGAGATCGATGGCCAGAGCCGCCATGTATTGAGCTATCTGGGCGACTTCCTGTTCAGCCCGCAGCGGGCCCGCACGCCGGTCAAGGCGCTGTCGGGTGGCGAGCGCGCGCGCTTGCTGCTGGCCAAGCTGTTCAGCAAGCCGGCGAACCTGCTGGTGCTCGACGAGCCGACCAACGACCTGGACGTGGAAACCCTGGAACTGCTGGAAGAAGTGCTGCTGACCTTCAATGGCACGGTGCTGATGGTCAGTCACGACCGGGCATTCCTCGACAACGTGGTCACCAGCACCCTGGTGTTCGAAGGCGAAGGCCGGGTTCGCGAATACGTTGGCGGTTACCAGGACTGGCTGCGCCAGGGCGGTTCGCCGCGTCTTCTGGGCGTGACCGAGAGCAAGTCCGGCAAGGCCGACCTGAACTCGGCCGTGGTCAAGGCCGAGCCGGCCCCGGTGCCCGCTGCCGCCGCTCCGGCCCCGGTGAAGAAGAAACTCAGCTACAAGCTGCAGCGTGAGCTGGAAGCCTTGCCCGGTGATATCGATGCGAAGGAGCAGCAGATCGCAGCGGTGGAAGCCGAGATGGCCGACACCGGGTTCTACCAGCGACCTGCTGCTGAAACCGCCAAAGTGATTGCGCACCTGGAGCAACTGCAGGCCGAGCTGGATGCATTGGTCGAGCGTTGGGCCGAGCTGGACGCTTGAGCCCGCACGCTCAATGACCGTGGCGAGGGGATTTGCTGCCGCCTGAGGGCGAGGCACTCACCGCCAGGGGGCTGCTACGCAGCCCAGCGGGAGCAAGCTCCCTCGCCACGGTCATTGAGCTGAGTTCCTTGGTGAATCAGCTGCGCTTGATCAGGTGCACCGCCAGCACATCGCACGGTGCGCCATGCAGCACGTCGTTGGCGGTGGAGCCCAGCAGAAGTGCCAGGCCGTGGCGGCCATGGCTGCCGACGACGATCAGGTCGCAACCCTGTTCCTTGGCCAGGTGATGGATTTCCTGGCGCGGTTGGCCGTAGGTCAAGTGACTGAATTCCTTTTTCAGCGCCGGGTACTTCACGATCAGCCGGTCAAGACGCTCCTTGGCCTGGTCGAATTGCTGTTGCTGCAATTGGGACAGGTCCATGGGAACGTCGCCGCCAAAGGCCATGGCCATCGGCTCGACGATGTGCACCAGCGACAGCTTGGTCTCCCGGCCTTCGCAAAGGGCGAGGGCGCGCTTGACGACGGGATCGCATTCTTCAGTGAGGTCGACGGCGACCAGAACGTGTTCGTAGTACATGGAAGGCACTCCAGAGAATTGCGATACGGTAAGTATGGCTGGTTTCAAGCGCATTGACGGCGACGCAGGTCAATGGCTCCTCAAAATTCGGGAGTACGAATATGACGGTCTGGATAGTGGTGTCAATCCTGTTGGTGGTGTTAAGTCCTCTGGCATGGTTGCGGCCCTCCCGTGTTCAGAGTGGTCGGATGGCCCTGCGCATGGAGGCACGGCGCCTTGGCCTGGCCATGCAGCTGGCGCCGCAGGAATGGCCTCACTGGCTCGGCCAGCAGCCGCCAAACCCTTGTGCCCAGTACCATCGGCCGCGGCGCGGCAAGCAGCCGGACAGCTGGAGTTACTGGCAGTCCGCGCCCGGCGTGTGGGTCAACCAGTGGCGAGAGGTTTGCCAGGATGAGGCGTTGCTCGTGCATTTCGAAAAGTTGCCGGCCAACGTCTACAAGGTCGAGGCTGATCGTCAAATGATCGCCTTGTATTGGGGCGAAAAGGGCGAAACCAGTGTTTTGCAGCATATTGCCGAGGTGCTCAAGGTCCTGGCCTGAGTCGTAAAAAAGCCCGACAGACTCATCGGGCGGGTTGGCCAGGCAGGCCGGTAATCAAATGTCATTTCCGGGCGTTCGTTCGTAACGCCCTTGCTCGAACAATTGCAGCGTGTTTGCGACAGCGTAGTCGGTTGTGCCGGCTTTGCCCGGGATTAGGGCGACTTTTCTAATAATTGATCTTATGAATGGCTGCTCATGCGGCCGGGTGTTGCGGATCCGTACGGTACGAAAATGACCGTAAAGTCGTGTTCGCGCCCTCTGTTTAGGGCGATTGACAATTGTCGGAAATTCCGTGAAGGTGACGTACCCAAATCAAACGGGCGTATGAATTGAGCGTTTGTATTTTCAGAACGTTCCTACAGAACCCGACTATCGCGTTGACGGGTGTGCCTGGCGGATTGGCGTAGCATCGACGGTAACGTCAATGCCCAACCAGCGGTCAGCGTTCAACGTGTACTGTTCAGCTTCCATATCGTGGAGATCAGTTGATGATTTACGAAGGTAAAGCCATCACGGTTAAGGCTCTTGAAAGTGGCATCGTCGAACTGAAGTTCGATCTCAAGGGTGAGTCCGTCAACAAGTTCAACCGTCTTACCCTGAATGAACTGCGTCAGGCCGTGGACACTATCAAGGCAGATGCTTCGATCAAGGGTGTGATCGTCAGCAGCGGCAAGGACGTGTTCATCGTCGGCGCCGACATCACCGAATTCGTCGACAACTTCAAGCTGCCCGATGCCGAGCTGATCGCTGGCAACCTCGAAGCCAACCGCATTTTCAGCGATTTCGAAGACCTCAACGTACCGACCGTCGTGGCCATCAACGGCATCGCCCTGGGTGGCGGCCTCGAAATGTGCCTGGCGGCGGACTACCGCGTCATGTCCACCACCGCCAAGATCGGCCTGCCGGAAGTCAAGCTGGGCATCTACCCAGGCTTCGGCGGGACCGTGCGCCTGCCGCGCCTGATCGGTGCCGACAACGCCATCGAGTGGATTGCCGCCGGCAAGGAAAACCGTGCCGAAGACGCGCTGAAAGTCGGCGCCGTGGACGCCGTGGTTGAACCTGGCAAGCTCCAGGCTGCGGCCCTTGAGACGATCAAGCGCGCCATCAGCGGCGAGTTCGACTACAAGGCCAAGCGCCAGCCGAAGCTGGAAAAACTCAAGCTCAACGCCATCGAGCAGATGATGGCCTTCGAAACCGCCAAGGGCTTCGTTGCCGGCCAGGCTGGCCCGAACTACCCAGCCCCGGTCGAAGCGATCAAGACCATCCAGAAAGCCGCGAACTTCGGTCGCGACAAGGCCCTGGAAGTCGAAGCCGCCGGCTTCGTCAAACTGGCCAAGACCTCGGCTGCACAGAGCCTGATCGGCCTGTTCCTCAATGATCAGGAACTGAAGAAAAAGGCCAAGGCCTACGACGAGATCGCCCGTGACGTGAAGCAGGCAGCCGTACTCGGTGCCGGCATCATGGGTGGTGGTATCGCCTACCAGTCGGCGTCCAAGGGCACGCCGATCCTGATGAAGGACATCAACGAGCACGGGATCGAGCAGGGCCTGGCCGAAGCAGCCAAGCTGCTGGTGGGTCGCGTCGATAAAGGTCGCATGACCGCTGCGAAGATGGCCGAAGTGCTCAACGGCATTCGTCCGACCCTGTCCTACGGCGATTTCGGCCATGTCGACCTGGTGGTCGAGGCGGTCGTGGAAAACCCGAAGGTCAAGCAGGCGGTACTGGCTGAAGTCGAAGACAAGGTCAAAGAGGACACCATCCTCGCGTCGAACACCTCGACCATCTCCATTTCGCTGCTGGCCAAGGCCCTCAAGCGCCCGGAAAACTTCGTCGGCATGCACTTCTTCAACCCGGTGCACATGATGCCGCTGGTGGAAGTGATCCGTGGCGAGAAGTCCAGCGAGCAGGCGATTGCCACCACCGTGGCCTACGCCAAGAAAATGGGCAAGAACCCGATCGTCGTCAACGATTGCCCGGGCTTCCTGGTCAACCGCGTGCTGTTCCCGTACTTTGGCGGTTTCGCCAAGCTGGTCAGCGCGGGCGTGGACTTCGTGCGCATCGACAAGATCATGGAAAAATTCGGCTGGCCGATGGGCCCGGCGTACCTGATGGACGTGGTCGGCATCGACACTGGCCACCACGGTCGCGACGTCATGGCCGAAGGCTTCCCGGACCGCATGAAAGACGACCGTCGTTCGGCTGTCGACGTGCTTTATGAAGCCAAGCGCCTGGGCCAGAAGAACGGCAAGGGCTTCTATGCCTACGAGACCGACAAGCGCGGCAAGCAGAAGAAAGTCGCCGATCCGTCGGTGCTGGAAGTGCTCAAGCCGATCGTCTACGAGCAGCGCGAGGTCACTGACGAGGACATCATCAACTGGATGATGATCCCGCTGTGCCTGGAAACCGTGCGTTGCCTGGAAGACGGCATCGTCGAAACGGCTGCCGAAGCCGACATGGGCCTGGTCTACGGTATCGGCTTCCCTCCATTCCGTGGCGGTGCGCTGCGCTACATCGATTCGATCGGTGTGGCCGAGTTCGTTGCCCTGGCTGACCAGTACGCTGATCTGGGCGCGCTGTACCACCCGACCGCGAAGCTGCGTGAAATGGCCAAGAACGGCCAGAGCTTCTTCGGTTAAGCGCCCAACGACTAGAGCGAGAGAACATTTATGAGCTTGAATCCTAGAGACGTCGTGATTGTCGACTTCGGTCGTACGCCGATGGGCCGCTCCAAGGGCGGCATGCACCGCAACACCCGCGCCGAAGACATGTCGGCGCACCTGATCAGCAAACTGCTGGAACGCAACGTCAAGGTCGACCCCAATGAAGTCGAGGACGTGATCTGGGGCTGCGTGAACCAGACCCTGGAGCAGGGCTGGAACATCGCCCGCATGGCGTCGCTGATGACCCAGATTCCTCACACGGCAGCCGGCCAGACGGTCAGCCGCCTGTGCGGTTCGTCCATGAGCGCGCTGCACACCGCCGCCCAGGCGATCATGACCGGCAACGGCGACGTGTTCGTCGTCGGCGGTGTCGAGCACATGGGCCACGTGAGCATGATGCACGGCGTCGATCCGAACCCGCACATGTCGCTGTACGCGGCGAAAGCCTCGGGCATGATGGGCCTGACCGCGGAAATGCTCGGCAAGATGCACGGCATCACCCGTGAGCAGCAGGACGCCTTCGGCGTGCGCTCCCACCAGCTCGCCCACAAGGCGACCGTGGAAGGCAAGTTCAAGGACGAAATCATCCCGATGCAGGGCTATGACGAGAACGGCTTCCTGAAGCTGTTCGACTACGACGAAACCATTCGTCCGGAAACCACCCTGGAAAGCCTGGCGACCCTCAAGCCGGCGTTCAACCCGAAGGGTGGCACCGTGACTGCCGGTACGTCGTCGCAGATCACCGACGGTGCCTCGTGCATGATCGTGATGTCGGCCCAGCGTGCCCAAGACCTGGGCATCCAGCCGATGGCGGTAATTCGCTCCATGGCCGTGGCGGGTGTGGACCCGGCGATCATGGGTTATGGTCCGGTACCGGCCACGCAGAAAGCCTTGAAGCGTGCCGGCCTGAGCATCTCCGATATCGACTTCTTCGAGCTCAACGAAGCGTTCGCCGCACAGGCCCTGCCGGTGCTGAAAGATCTGAAAGTGCTCGACAAGATGAACGAGAAGGTTAACCTGCACGGCGGCGCGATCGCCCTGGGCCACCCATTCGGTTGCTCCGGTGCGCGTATCTCCGGCACGTTGCTCAACGTGATGAAACAGAACGGCGGCACGTTTGGCGTGTCCACCATGTGCATTGGTCTCGGCCAGGGCATCGCCACTGTCTTCGAACGCGTCTAAGCGTTGCGTCGATGGAAGCCGGGGCCAAGTGCCCCGGTTTTTGTTTTTCCGGGTTTAGTAGAAAGAAATTTTGTTTTTATTTTGAAAAAAATTCAGTGAGGGCCAAAGCATGCCGATACAACCTGGGCTCTACCAACATTACAAGGGTCCGCAGTACCGCGTATTCAGTATTGCGCGGCATTCCGAGACCGAGGAAGAAGTGGTCTTCTATCAAGCCCTGTATGGCGATTACGGCTTCTGGGTGCGTCCCTTGAGCATGTTCCAGGAGTCCGTCGAGGTTGACGGCGAACAGGTGCCACGCTTTGCTTTGGTGCAGGCCGAGGAAAGCATTTTTCCCAAGCGTTGAGGCCAACCTGCGGGCAACCCTGCGCTTGACCTCACCTTGCAGCCACTATATATAGCGGTGCCGCGTCAGGCGCCAACCGCCTTTCACTTTTTAGCATTCAGGAATTTTCTGATCCATGGGCAAATCGCTGGTCATTGTGGAATCCCCGGCTAAGGCCAAGACCATCAACAAGTATCTGGGCAACCAATACGTGGTGAAGTCGAGTATCGGCCATATCCGAGACCTGCCCACCAGCGGTTCGGCTAGCGCCAGCAAGGAGCCAGCCGCCAAGCGCGGCAAGGCGGCTGCCGGTGAAGCGCCGGCGCTGTCGCCGAAAGACAAGGCGCGCAAGCAGCTGGTCTCGCGCATGGGGGTTGATCCGGAACACGGCTGGAAAGCCAAGTACGAGATCCTCCCAGGCAAGGAAAAGGTCATCGAAGAACTGCGTCGGCTCGCCAAGGACGCCGACACCATCTATCTCGCGACGGACTTGGACCGCGAAGGGGAAGCCATTGCCTGGCACCTGCGCGAAGCCATCGGTGGGGATGACAGCCGCTACAAGCGCGTGGTGTTCAACGAAATCACCAAGAAGGCGATCCAGGAAGCCTTCTCCCAGCCGGGCGAGCTGGATATCCACCGGGTCAACGCCCAGCAGGCACGGCGCTTTCTCGATCGCGTAGTGGGCTACATGGTCTCGCCGCTGCTGTGGGCCAAGATCGCCCGCGGCTTGTCGGCCGGGCGCGTACAGTCCGTGGCGGTCAAGCTGGTGGTGGAGCGCGAGCGGGAAATCCGTGCGTTCATCCCCGAGGAATACTGGGAAGTCCACGCCGACCTCGGCACCGCCAAGGGCGCTACCGTGCGCTTCGAAGTGGCCCGCGAGAAGGGCGAGGCCTTCAAGCCGCTCAATGAAGCCCAGGCCATGGCCGCGCTGGAGAAGCTCAAGGCATCCAGCTACAGCATCGTCAAGCGCGAGGACAAGCCGACCAGCAGCAAGCCGTCGGCGCCGTTCATTACCTCCACGCTGCAACAGGCCGCGAGCAACCGCCTGGGCTTTGGCGTGAAGAAAACCATGATGATGGCCCAGCGTCTGTACGAAGCCGGCTACATCACCTATATGCGTACCGACTCGACCAACCTCTCGGCCGATGCCGTGGCGATGGCGCGCACTTATATAGAAAGCGAGTTCGGCAAGAAATACCTGCCGGACACGCCCAACGTCTACAGCAGCAAGGAAGGCGCACAAGAGGCTCACGAAGCGATTCGTCCGTCCGACGCCAATACCGAGCCAAGCAAGCTGTCTGGCATGGAGCGCGATGCCGAGCGTCTCTACGAGCTGATCTGGCGCCAGTTCCTGGCCTGCCAGATGCTGCCGGCGCAATACCTGTCGACGACGGTCAGCGTGGGTGCTGGCGATTTCGAGCTGCGCGCCAAGGGCCGCATCCTCAAGTTCGACGGCTACACCCGCGTCATGCCGCAAATCACCAAGCCTGGGGATGACGACGTCCTGCCGGACATGGCCCAGGGCGACGTGATGAAGCTGATCAAGCTTGATCCGACCCAGCATTTCACCAAGCCGCCGGCTCGCTATTCGGAAGCCAGCCTGGTCAAGGAAATGGAAAAACGTGGTATCGGTCGTCCTTCGACCTATGCGGCGATCATTTCCACCATCCAGGATCGTGGCTATGTGGCGCTGCACAACCGTCGGTTCTATTCGGAAAAGATGGGTGACATCGTTACCGAGCGCCTGTCCGAGAGCTTCTCGAACCTGATGGACTACGGCTTCACCGCCGGCATGGAAGAGAACCTCGACGACGTGGCCCAGGGCGAGCGCGACTGGAAAAATGTGCTTGACGAGTTCTACGGCGACTTCAAGAAAAAACTCGAAGTGGCCGAAAGCCCGGAAAGTGGCATGCGGGCGAACCAGCCGGTCATGACCGACATTCCATGCCTGACCTGCGGTCGTCCGATGCAGATCCGCACAGCGTCCACCGGCGTGTTCCTCGGTTGCTCGGGCTACAGCCTGCCGCCCAAGGAGCGCTGCAAGGCGACCGTCAACCTGGTACCTGGCGATGAAATCGCCGCGGACGACGAGGGGGAGTCCGAATCCTTGGTGCTGCGTGGCAAGCATCGCTGCCCGATCTGCAGCACGGCGATGGACGCCTACCTGCTGGATGAAAAGCGCAAGTTGCACATCTGCGGCAACAACCCGGACTGTGCCGGCTACGAGATCGAAGAGGGCTCCTATCGCATCAAGGGCTACGAAGGCCCTAGCTTGGAGTGCGACAAGTGCGGCAGCGAGATGCAGCTCAAGACCGGTCGTTTCGGCAAGTTCTTCGGTTGCACCAACCCAACCTGCAAGAACACCCGCAAGCTGCTCAAGAGCGGCGATGCGGCGCCACCGAAGATGGACCCGGTGAAGATGCCCGAACTCCAGTGCGAGAAGGTCAACGACACCTACATCCTGCGTGATGGTGCTTCCGGTCTGTTCCTGGCGGCCAGCCAGTTCCCGAAAAACCGCGAGACCCGTGCGCCACTGGTGATGGAGATCGTGCCGCACAAGGACGAGATCGATCCGAAGTACCATTTCCTCTGCGAAGCCCCGCAGAAGGACCCGGAGGGTCGTCCGGCGGTCATCCGCTACAGCCGCAAGACCAAGGAGCAGTACGTGCAGACCGAGGTCGATGGCAAGCCAACCGGCTGGAAGGCGTTCTACGACGGTGGCAAGTGGACCGTTGAAGACAAGCGCTGACCGATAGGGCGGCTGCTTGTCGGGTGAGAACCCTCTTGTAAGCCCCAGTGAACAGGAAGGCCGCATGACAACCCCGGGGTTTTCATGCGGCCTTCCTGTTTTTGGCTTGCGGGCCTTCGGTCGATCCACGACACTGTCGCCCTTGCGTGACGCTTTTATTTTGTTGGAGAGGTGCCGCCATGGCCCACGAACTCTATACCCGCACCAATCAAAAGATTTATTTCGCCGGCCTGTCGCTCGAAGCGCTCGCCAGGGCCGAGGATGGGCGCGCGATGAATTCCCCGGCGCTGCTGCAGGCGGGGCGTGAGTCCGTGCTGTTCCACCTTTACGGTGCTCTATTGGGGTTGTGCCATGAAATTGCGGGGTTCTATCGCCTGCCGCAAGCGAATGCGTCCCGGGCCGAACAACTGCTGACCCGCGAAGTGCTGGAAACCCTCGCCATCCCGGAATTGGCCGAAATGGTCGAGCTGGCCCACAACCCGGAAACCTGGCTGGCGAAACTGTTGGCTGCCCATGCGGCGCTCTTCCAGCCGCCACGGGCCCCTCGCAAGCCCAAGGGGGACGTGACCCAGCCGTTGATCGTGGCGGTCAACCTGGACGAAGAAGAGCCTGAGCAGGTGTTGAGCCGGGAGGAGCTGGAAAGCTGGCGGCAGAACCTCAAGAGCCTGGCACTACGCTTTCGCGAAGGGCTGAATGAGTGCTGAGTTACGGCTCGGCCCAAGACATTCGCTGACAACGCTTGGTCAAGATCCCGAGCGAAGCGGTTCCGATGACTATATAATCCTCGCCTTTCGTGGAGAACAGACTTTTATGCCTACGTCCTTTCTAGAAATTGTCGAACTTCCTGATGGCCGCATCGAGCTGCGCAGGGCCGAGGATGAGGGTTCCCTGGTGACGCTGAACTTCTCCGAAGACGCCAAGGCATTCCTTCAGGGCCAGCACGTCGAGGTCGCCAAGGCGATGCTGAGCGTGGGTGTCCAGATGGCGGGGCGCCTGGTTGAAGGCGACCTCAACAAGGAAGAGGGCCCTCGGGTTCTTCATTGATCCCGTCCGTCGGCTTTTTAGAAGCACTGTACTGACCGGCTTCTCTGTTCTGGAGAAGCCCTGCGCTTGCCTTAGCCCAATCGAATATTCAAGCTTTGTGCGTCCCCGGTGCGAGCGGCGCTGATCAATTGTTGCCGCGCGGTCGCGGTCAACGGATTGATCCAGCTGACGACGGTATGGCTACGGCCCAGGCGCAACGCTTCGCAGGTCAATTGTTGCGCGCTTTGGGTCCCGCGTGGTTGAAGCAGCAGGATCCGTTCGCGATTCAGGCCGGCATCGCGCAACCAGGCTTGGGTGACGCTGGCCGGTGGGGCGATCAGCGTCAACCAGCGAGCATCCTGGTCCTGGCTCAACTCTCGCAGGATCGGCGCGAGCAGGTTCAGGCAATTCCCGGCTGCACCCCGTAACGACAGTTCGCTGAAAGCCTCGGGTTCGACGCCCCAGGGCGATTCGATGACCTCTTTCAGGACTGGAACCAGCGGTTGGGCCATGAATGCCTCGAACAGCGGCAGTTGTGTGTGTTGTGGGGTGTGAGGGAATTGCATAAAGCCTCCTTTAGCGGCGGATCACGCCGACGCTCAAGCCTTCGATGACCAGGTCCTGATCTTTCAGGTTTACTTCGATAGGCGCGAACTCGGGGTTCTCGGCAATCAACCAGACCTTGCTGCCGTCGCGCTTGAAGCGCTTGACGGTCACTTCGTCGCCGATGCGCGCCACCACGATCTGGCCATTACGGGCTTCGCGAGTGGTATGAACGGCCAGCAGGTCGCCGTCGAAGATGCCGATGTCCTTCATGCTCATGCCGTGTACCCGAAGCAGGTAATCAGCTCGCGGGTGGAAGAACGAAGGATTGATGTTGCAGGACTCCTCGACGTGTTGCTCGGCGAGGATGGGAGCACCGGCGGCCACGCGACCAATGATCGGCAGGGTAGTGTCGTCGGCCTTGGCTTCGAAGCCCGGGATACGAATGCCGCGGGAGGCCCCCGGGGTCATTTCGATTGCACCCTTGCGGGCCAGCGCCTTGAGGTGTTCTTCAGCCGCATTGGGCGACTTGAACCCCAGTTCCTGGGCGATTTCCGCACGGGTCGGCGGGTAGCCGTTGTCTTCGAGGCAACGTTTGATGAAGGCCAGAATCTCTGCTTGGCGTGGCGTCAGCTTTAGCATATTGATCGCTCTGTCTTTTTATACAGTGACTGGGATTATATACAGTGGGCGACGCTTGGCAATCCTCCTTTTTTCACCAGGCGCTGGACGGTCGCCCGCGCCATGGCTACAGCCCGTTCAAAGGTGTGGTTAAATAGCTGACCGGGCGTTCGCAAAACGCCCGCGCAGACTTGACAACCCACAGGCTGAAACGTATGTTTCAAACAAGTGTTTGTCAGGCGGAGTAGTCATGGCCCAGTCGGAAACCGTTGAACGCATCCTCGATGCTGCCGAGCAGTTGTTCGCGGAAAAAGGTTTCGCCGAAACCTCGTTGCGCCTGATCACCAGCAAGGCCGGGGTCAACCTGGCGGCGGTGAACTATCACTTCGGTTCGAAAAAGGCCTTGATCCAGGCCGTGTTCTCGCGCTTCCTCGGGCCGTTCTGCCTGAGCCTCGACCGCGAGCTGGAGCGTCGCCAGGCCAAGCCCGAGGTCAAGCCGACCCTGGAAGAGCTGTTGGAAATCCTGGTCGAGCAAGCCCTTGTCGTGCAACCTCGCAGCGGCAACGACCTGTCCATCTTCATGCGCCTGTTGGGCCTGGCGTTCAGCCAGAGCCAGGGGCACTTGCGGCGTTACCTGGAAGACATGTACGGCAAGGTGTTCCGCCGTTACATGTTGCTGGTCAATGAGGCGGCGCCGCGTATCCCGCCGATCGAGTTGTTCTGGCGCGTGCACTTCATGCTCGGCGCCGCCGCGTTCAGCATGTCCGGTATCAAGGCACTGCGAGCCATCGCGGAAACGGATTTCGGCGTGAACACCTCGATTGAGCAGGTGATGCGGCTGATGGTGCCGTTTTTGGCCGCCGGCATGCGCGCCGAAACCGGCGTGACCGATGAAGCCATGGCGGCCGCGCAATTGCGCCCGCGCAGCAAATCCGTCCCGGCGCTCGCCAAGGCGTAAGGGCATGGGTGGGCGCAGCGGCCTACATCCGCTAAGCTAGCCGCCCATGCCGACTCTCGTTTCGAATCCGTCCTATCTTCCATTGCGTCACCGCGACCTGCCGGGCCTGTTTCCTGGCAGTGTTGTTGCGCGCGGGTTCATCTTTATCAAGGAAATCCTATGACTGCTGGCCTGCAAGGCTCGTTGATGGTGGACGTCGCCGGTACCTGGCTGACGGCCGAAGATCGCCACTTGTTGCGTCAGCCCGAAGTGGGTGGCCTGATCATTTTTGCCCGCAACATCGAGCACCCGCGTCAGGTGCGGGAGTTGAGCGCGTCGATCCGTGCCATCCGGCCCGACCTCCTGCTGGCGGTGGATCAGGAAGGCGGCCGCGTCCAGCGCCTGCGCCAGGGCTTCGTACGCTTGCCGGCGATGCGGGCCATCGCCGATAACCCGAATGCCGAATACCTGGCCGAGCAGTGCGGCTGGATCATGGCGACCGAGGTGCTGGCGGTTGGCCTGGACCTGAGCTTCGCGCCGGTGCTGGACCTCGATTACCAGCGCAGCGCGGTCGTCGGCAGTCGCGCCTTCGAAGGTGATCCCGAGCGCGCAGCCCTATTGGCCGGGGCCTTCATCCGTGGCATGAGCGCCGCCGGAATGGCCGCCACCGGCAAGCATTTCCCCGGGCACGGTTGGGCCGAGGCGGATTCCCATGTGGCGATCCCCAACGACGAACGTAGCCTGGAACAGATCCGCGCCAACGATCTGGTACCCTTTGCCAGGCTCAGCCAGCAACTGGCGGCGGTCATGCCGGCCCATGTGATCTATCCTCAGGTCGATCCCAACCCGGCCGGATTTTCCCGGCGCTGGCTGCAGGATATCCTACGCGGCGAGCTGGGTTTTGACGGGGTGATTTTCAGCGATGACCTGTCGATGGCCGGCGCCCATGTGGTGGGCGATGCCGCCAGTCGTATCGAAGCCGCCTTGACGGCCGGTTGCGACATGGGCCTGGTGTGCAACGATCGCGCGGCCGCCGAGCTGGCCTTGAGTGCCGCCCAGCGCTTGAAGGTCACGCCCTCGGCGCGGATCGCCCGGATGCGCGGCCGCGCCTTTGCCTCCACCGAGTACCGCCAGGACCCTCGCTGGCTGACCGCGGTCGGGGCGTTGAAAGCGGCGCAATTGATAGATTGAGGGGCGCTGGGCTGGGGCAGGTTGCCCGCAAGGATTGAGGTCAGTCAGTACCGTGGCGACTGACCTCCCGAATTCGCGAGCAGGCGCCATCAAGGTCAACGCAACACTGCGCCGCCTCAGCGCTTTTCCAGCTTGTCCGGCAACGGCGCAAACAGCGCTTCGATATCGTCGCTCTGCAACTTCCAGTCGCCGGCCACGCGTCCATCCAGGACGCCGGCGGCGAGGTCGGATTTTTCCTTTTGCAGTAGCTGAATCTTTTCTTCTACCGTGCCCCGGGCAATCAATTTGTAGACGAACACCGGTTTTTCCTGGCCGATACGGTAAGCGCGGTCGGTCGCCTGGTTTTCGGTGGCCGGGTTCCACCATGGGTCGTAGTGAATCACCGTGTCGGCTTCGGTCAGGTTCAGGCCTACGCCGCCGGCCTTCAGGCTGATCAGGAAAATCTGACGCTTGCCGCTCTGGAATTCCTTGACGGGGGTGCGTCGGTCGCGGGTCTGTCCGGTCAGGATGGCGTAGTCGACGCCGCGTTTCTTCAGCTCATCTTCGATCAGCGCCAGCATCGAGGTGAACTGGGAAAACAGCAGCACCCGCCGGCCTTCTTCGAACAGTTCCTCCAGCATGCCCATCAGGCTGTCGAGCTTGCCCGAAGTGCTGCCTCGGGTGGGGAGGGCGGCATCGTTGATCAGGCGCAGATCGCAGCACACCTGGCGGAGCTTGAGCAACGCTTCGAGGATGATGATCTGACTGCGGGCGACGCCTTTGCGGGTGATTTCGTCGCGCACTTTCTTGTCCATGGCCAGGCGCATGGTTTCGTAGACGTCCCGCTGGGCGTCGCTGAGTTCCACCCAATGGATGATCTCGGTCTTGGGTGGCAACTCAGTCGCCACCTGTTCCTTGGTCCGGCGCAGCAGGAAAGGTTTTATCCGACCGTTGAGGTGCTGCAATCTGACGTCGCTGCCGCGCTTTTCAATGGGGGTACGGTAATCGCGGTTGAAGCTCTTGACGTCCCCGAGCCAGCCCGGCAACAGGAAGTGGAACAGCGACCAGAGTTCACCCAGGTGGTTTTCCAGCGGTGTGCCGGACAGGCACAGCCGTTGCCGCGCATTGAGCTCACGGGCGGCCTGGGCGGCCTTGCTGGTGGGATTCTTGATGTATTGGGCCTCATCGAGGATCAGCACATGCAGCGGCTGTGCAGCCAGGCGCTCGACGTCCTTGGGCAGCAGCGCATAGGTGGTGAGGACCAGGTCGTAGTCGGCCAGTCGCTCGAAGTGTTTCTTGCGCCCGGCGCCATACAGGGCCAGCACCTTGAGCTGCGGCGTGAAATGGGCCGCTTCGTCGAGCCAGTTGGGAATCAGGCTGGTGGGCATCACCACCATGCACGGCCGGTCGAGGCGCCCGGCATTTTTTTCGCTGAGAATGTGCGCCAGGGTCTGTAGGGTTTTGCCCAGGCCCATGTCATCCGCCAGGATGCCGCCGACCTCCAGCTGGCGCAGCGACTGCATCCAGCTCAGGCCTTCGAGCTGGTAGGGTCGCAGCGTCGCGTTCAGGCCTTCGGGCGCGGCGGCGGTGTAGTCCTTGATGTCGCGCAGGCGTTGGGCGAGGCCACGAATGTATTCGCCGCCTTCCCAACTCAGCGGCATGTCTTGCAGCGGGTTCAGGCGCAAGGCGTCCGCGCTGTTCAAGCGCAGCTTGGTGGTGCCGGGCTCTTGCAAGTAGAACTCGCCCAGGGTCGCCAGTACCGGTTTCAGCCGACCGTAGGGCAGGGCCACTTGTTGCGGGCCGAACTCGGCGTTCGGGCGAGTGGGCAGGTTGACCAGGATAAGCTCGTCGTCGCGGCGCCTGGCCAGGCGTTCCGGGTTGAACAGCTCGATGTGCGAGCGCATCAGGTTCAACAGGATTGGCAGCAGGCTCAGGCGCTCGCCGTTGACGATGATCCCCAGCTCGAGGTCGAACCAGTCCCGCTCCGGCGTTTCCTCCACCGTGGCATACCAGTCATCCACGGCGGTCAGGTCGAAGCCGAATTCCTCGTCGATCTGCAACTCCCAGCCTTGCTCACGAAGTTTGGGCAGGTCATTGAGGGTGAAGGTCAACCAGGCGCTGTCGTTGACCATCTCATACAGCTCGCCGGCGCTTTCCGGCAACGCCTTGCTCTGCCGGGTCGCGACCTTGAATCCGAGGATTCGCAGTTGTTCGCGGTAGGACTGTTCCACATCGGTATGGCGCTTTATCCGCAGCGTCTGGGTTTCCTGGCGCAGCAGCACGTCGCTGTTGCGTTGGCCGCTGACATACTCGCCCAAGTAGCTGAAGGACAGCGCCGCACGGTGCTGGATGTAGCGTTGCATCTTGCCGTTGCGCGGCTCGAAGGCGCTGAACTCGATGCTTGCCAGCCACAGGCGTGGCAGTGGTTGCACGTTGTCCACCAGCACCTGGGGCGGTGCCTTGGGGCTGCGGTTGTCCAGCACCGACTGGAGTTTTTCCAGCAACTGCGCGTCTTTTTCGGCAGCCGGGTAGGCCAGGGTTTCCTGCACTTGCAGAAGAACCGCCGCGCAATGCTTGCAGTTGATGCGCACCGGGCAGGAGCACGCGGCGTCAAGCAGGATCAGCGTGCCTTTGGCCGACTCCTTGAGGCGAATGGTCTGACGGTAGACGCTACTGCCAGAGCCTTCGCAACTGGCGGTGATGGTGCTGTCGCCGGCCTCGACGATCCTGACCCGGTTTTCCAGCGCATAGCGGCGCCCACGCTCCAGGCTTTGTTCCTTGAATCGATTGACCCAGGAAGGGGCCAGGGGTTTGCTCAGGGGCGAGGGCATAGGTGCGCCACTCAGTCCGGAATGACGTCAGGGGACTGGCGGGGTGCAGGCGCGGTCAGCGAGGTGAGCTTGATCAGCAGGCCAAGGTGGCCATTGTCGAGGAAGTTCAGCTGGCCATTCTTGGTGTGACTCTGCTGTTTCAGGCGTTCGCTGGCGGTGACCAGCCCATTGGCGTCGATCTGGTTGATCCAGAAGTCGGCGTCGACGTCGGTGAAGCGGCCCAGTTTCAGTTCCAGGGTGCCCTCGATGGGGAATTGCCCGAACTGTTCGGTGCCCTCGCTGATGGCAATCTTGCTGCCCTGTTCGCCGACGTTCTGCTGCCAGGCCTTGTGCATCAATACCGTGTATTGGCCGCTGGCGTTGAGTTTTTCCACGATGGCGCCCAGTGCCGGTGTGCGTTGGGCATTGGCGTCCAGGCGTCGCGCGCCGGCGTCCCAGTCTTCCGGCGCGGCGCGGCTGATGATTGCCGGCTCCGCGTTCTGCCGCACCAGGATCATTTCAACCTGATACAGGTCGTCGGCAAACGCCAGGGGAGCGACCAGGGTCATCAACAAGGTCAGTGAGCGAAACAGGCGCATGTGGCGTCCTTCAAGCAGTGGTCGGGGTTAGGCGCTCGAACAGCGCTTCTACGGTATTGAAACGCTCTTCCGGGCGTTCCATGGGCACCATGAACTTGAACATCGTGGCGCCTTCGAACTTGTAGCGCTTGGGCTGGCCCTGGATCAGCTTGATCAGCACCAGTGGGTCGACCGGTGTCTGGGCCTCGAACTCAATGCGCCCGCCATTGGGGCCGCCATCGACTTTCTTGATCCCCAGTTGCTCGGCCTTGAGCTTGAGCAGCGTGGTGCGGACCAGGTGCTTGGTCGGTTCCGGCAGCAGGCCGAAGCGGTCGATCATCTCCACTTGCAAGTCTTTGAGGCCTTCCTCGTCGCTGGCCGAGGCGATGCGTTTGTAGAGGATCAGCCGCGCGTGGACGTCCGGCAGGTAGTCTTCGGGTATCAGCGCCGGCACCCGCAGGTTGATTTCCGGTCCGCCGCCCAGCGGTTGGTCGAGGTTCGGCTGTTCGCCCTTGCGGATCGACTTGACCGCCCGTTCGAGCATTTCCATGTACAGGGTGAAGCCGACGGCCTGGATCTGGCCGCTCTGGCCGTCGCCCAGCAATTCGCCGGCGCCGCGGATTTCCAGGTCGTTGGTGGCCAGCACGAAGCCGGCGCCCAGGTCCTGGGTGTTGGCGATGGCCTCCAGGCGCTTTTCCGCGTCCGGAGTGATCTGCTGGCGCGGCGGTGTCAACAGGTAGGCGTAGGCCTGGTGGTGGCTACGCCCGACCCGACCACGCAACTGGTGCAACTGGGCCAGGCCGAACTTGTCGGCCCGCTCGATGATGATGGTGTTGGCGCTCGGCACGTCGATGCCGGTCTCGATGATGGTCGAGGCGATCAGCACGTTGAAGCGCTTGTGGTAGAAGTCGCTCATCACCTGTTCGAGTTCGCGTTCGCGCATCTGCCCGTGGCCGATGCCGATGCGGGCTTCCGGCACCAGTTCGGCCAGGTCGGCGGCGCATTTCTCGATGGTCTTCACGTCGTTGTGCAGGTAATAGACCTGGCCGCCACGCAGCAACTCGCGCAGCAGGGCTTCCTTGACCGTGCTCTTGTTCTGCTCCATGACGAACGTACGCACCGACAGGCGCCGGGCCGGTGGCGTGGCGATGATCGACAGGTCGCGCATGCCCGACACCGCCATATTGAGCGTGCGTGGGATCGGCGTGGCGGTCAGGGTGAGGATGTCGACTTCGCTGCGCAAAGCCTTGAGCTGTTCTTTCTGGCGCACTCCGAAGCGGTGTTCTTCGTCGATGATCACCAGCCCGAGGTTCTTGATCTTCACATCGTCCTGCAGCAGCTTGTGCGTGCCGATGACGATGTCGATCTTGCCTTCGGCCAGGTCCGCGACGGCGGCGTTCACTTCCTTGGCGGACTTGAAGCGGCTCATCACTTCCACGGTCACCGGCCAGTCGGCGAAACGGTCGCGGAAACTGTTGTAATGCTGTTGGGCGAGCAGGGTGGTGGGCACCAGGATCGCTACCTGCTTGCCGGCGTGCACGGCGATGAACGCGGCGCGCATGGCCACTTCGGTCTTGCCGAAGCCCACGTCGCCACACACCAGGCGGTCCATCGGCTTGGGTGCGAGCATGTCGGCGCGCACGGCTTCGATGGTGGTCTGCTGGTCGACGGTTTCCTCGAACGGGAAGCCGGCGCTGAAGGTTTCGTAGTCGGCCTTCGGGTCGGCGAATGCATACCCTTCGCGGGCGGCACGGCGGGCGTAGATGTCGAGCAATTCGGCGGCCACGTCGCGCACCTGTTCGGCGGCTTTGCGCTTGGCTTTCTGCCAGGTTTCCGAGCCCAGGCGATGCAGGGGGGCGAGGGCATCGTCGCTGCCGGTGTAGCGCGCGATCAGGTGCAGGTTCGCCACGGGAACGTAGAGCTTGGCGCCTTCGGCATATTCGAGGGTCAGGAATTCGGCGGCCTGGCCGTCGATTTCCAGCGTCGCCAGGCCCAGGTAGCGGCCCACGCCGTGGTCGATGTGCACCACCGGGGCGCCTTCGCGCAACTCGGTGAGGTTCTTGATGACGGCGTCGTTGGCGGCGTCGGCGCGTTTCTCGCGGCGCCGACGCTGCATGACACGTTGGCCGAACAGTGGGCTCTCGGCCACCAGGGCCAACGCCGGGTCGTCGAGTACCAGGCCTTCATCCAGCGGCGCGATGGTGATCGCCAGGCGATCTTTGCTGGCGATGAAGTCCGGCCAGCTTTCGACCGTCCTGGGCCGCAGCTTCAGGCGTTCGAGTAGCTCCAGCAGCACTTCGCGGCGCCCTGCGGTTTCGGCGGTGAACAGCACGCGGCCAGGAAAACCGTCGAGAAAACCCGCCAATGCCGCCAGCGGTTGCGAGGCCTTGGCTTCGATCGCCAGGTCGGGCAACGGCCTGGCCGGAAAGCGCTCACGACCAACGCCGGTTTCCACGTCCTGCTGGCTCGCCACCACGCGTGGCCAGTGCTTGAGGCGGGCGAAACAGTCTTCGACCGGCAGGAACAGTTCGGCCGGCGGCAATAGAGGCCGGGAAGGGTCGACGCGACGCTCTTCGTAGCGGTTGCGCACGTCGTTCCAGAAGTTCTCTGCCGCCTGTTCGATACCGGGCAAGGAGAACACCTGGGTGTCCTGGGGCAGGTAGTCGAACAGGGTCGAGGTTTCTTCGAAGAACAGCGGCAGGTAGTACTCGATGCCGGCGGGAGTGATCCCGCTGCTCAGGTCCTGGAAGATCGGGCAACGCCGGAAGTCCACGTCGAAGCGTTCGCGAAAGCGCGCCTTGAAGCGCGTCACGGCCTCTTTCTGCAGCGGGAACTCTTTGGCCGGCAACAGGCGGATCGACTGGACCTTGTCGATGGAACGCTGGTTTTCCGGGTCGAAGGTGCGCAGGGTCTCGATTTCGTCATCGAACAGGTCGATGCGATACGGCAGCTTGCTGCCCATCGGGAACAGGTCGATCAGCGCGCCGCGTACCGCGAACTCGCCGTGCTCGTACACCGTGTCGACGCAGCGATAGCCGCTGGCCTCCAGGCGGGTGCGCATCTGCTCGACGTCGAGCTTCTGGCCGATGTCCAGCACCAGGCTGCTGCCGAGCAGAAATTGGGTCGGTGCCAGGCGATGTAGGGCCGTGGTGATTGGCACTACCAAAACGCCATGACTGAGCTCCGGCAGCCGATAGAGGCTGGCGATTCGCTGGGAAATGATGTCCTGGTGGGGCGAAAAAAGATCGTAGGGCAGGGTTTCCCAGTCCGGGAAATGCAGCACGGGCAAGTCCGGCGCGAAGAACCCCAGCGCCTGCTCCAGCCGTTCGGCACTTTGGCTGTCGGCGGTCAGCAGCAGGGTAAAGCGCTTGGCAGCGCTGGCAGCCTCGGCGATGGCCAGGCTCAGGGCGGCACCGGGCAGGTTGCCCCAGTGCTGTTTACCTGCCGCGGCAGGGAGATGCGGAAGACGCAGAACGGGCACGGAAGATTGAGCTCCAGCGTTGCGACAAAGTCGACAAGTGTAGCGGGGGAAGGGGGCTGCTGTCAGTCGCAGACTGGCCTGGCAGGCAGGAAAACCATGGTGCGACAGGCGCGCATTGCTCCGCCGTGGACTCGGCGGCATAATGTAGCCCCTTTTTTCAGCCCCTACATGTGGAAGGTTCCCGTGACTCAGAAGCCCGACCAGTGTCTTGGTGAATGGATTGATCGTGAAGCGCTCGCCGAAGCGATGATCCCTCTCATCGGTCAGCTCTACCGCAATAACAACGTGGTGAGCTCGATCTATGGCCGCAGCCTGATCAACCAGTCTGTCATCGCGATTCTCAAAGCCCACCGCTTTGCTCGCCACCGTCAGTCCGACGACAGCGAATTGTCCGTCCACGAAACTTTCCCCCTGCTCAAGGCGATGAGCGAGCTCAAGCTCGGCGCCGCCTCGGTGGACCTGGGCAAGCTGGCCGTCAAGTTCAAGACCCAGGCCAACGGCCGTACTGCCGAGCAGTTCGTGCGCGAGGAAATGGCCGACGTGGTTGGCCAGCAGAACGCTTCGGCGCGTAAAGGCACCGACGTGGTCCTGTACGGCTTCGGCCGCATCGGCCGCCTGCTGGCGCGCATCCTGATCGAGAAGACCGGTGGCGGCGACGGCCTGCGCCTGCGGGCCATCGTGGTGCGCAAGGGCGCCGAGAACGACCTGACCAAACGTGCCAGCCTGCTGCGCCGTGATTCGGTCCATGGTTCGTTCAATGGCACCATTACCATCGACGAAGAAAACAACACCATCTGCGCCAACGGCAACCTGATCCAGGTGATCTACGCGAAGAACCCGACCGAGGTGGACTACACCCAGTACGGCATCAAGGACGCACTGCTGGTGGACAACACTGGCGTATGGCGTGACGCCGACGGCTTGGGCCAGCACCTGGCCTGCCCGGGTATCGACCGCGTGGTCCTGACCGCGCCTGGCAAAGGCAAGCTGAAGAACATCGTCCACGGTATCAACCATGGCGATATCACCGCTGACGACAAGATCGTTTCCGCCGCTTCCTGCACCACCAACGCCATCGTGCCGGTGCTCAAGGCCGTGAACGACAAGTTCGGCATCGTCAACGGTCACGTTGAGACGGTTCACTCGTACACCAACGACCAGAACCTGATCGACAACTTCCACAAGGGCGATCGCCGTGGCCGCAGCGCCGCGCTGAACATGGTCATCACCGAGACCGGTGCGGCCACCGCCGCTGCCAAGGCCCTGCCTGAGCTGGCCGGCAAGCTGACCGGCAACGCCATCCGCGTTCCGACGCCAAACGTGTCGATGGCCATTCTCAACCTGAACCTTGAGAAAGCCACCAGCCGCGAAGAGATGAACGAGTACCTGCGCTACATGGCGCTGCACTCCGACCTGCACAAGCAGATCGACTTCGTCAATTCGCAGGAAGTGGTGTCCACCGACTTCGTGGGCTCGCGCCACGCCGGTGTGGTCGATGCTGAAGCCACCATCTGCAACGACAACCGCGTTGTGCTGTACGTCTGGTACGACAACGAGTTCGGTTACAGCTGCCAAGTGGTTCGCGTGATGGAAGACATGGCCGGTGTGAACCCGCCAGCGTTCCCGCGCTAAGCTCTCGCCGCACATGAAAACGCCCCGACTTGTCGGGGCGTTTTTTTTGTCTGGTTTTTTGCTGTGACGGGTAGGTCGTCTTCGCGGGCAAGCTCGCTCAATAAGCGGACAAATTGTGGGAGCGGGCTTGCCCGCGAAGGCGATCGATCAGGCGCCTCCGACTACCGAAGCCTGCGCAGTGCGCAACGCATGACGATTGCCCTTGAACAGTACCAGGGTTGCAATCAGCCCCAGCACCGCCGCACCACTGAGCCATATCCCCGGCGCCGCCTTGTTGTCGAGCACATGGATCAGATAAGTACAGGCCGCCGGCGTAAACCCGCCGAACGTTGCGGTCGCCAGGCTGTAGGCCAGGGAAAAACCGGTGGTGCGCACTTCTACCGGCATGATTTCCGTCAAGGCCACCACCATGGCGCCGTTGTACGATCCGTACAGGAACGACAGCCACAATTCGACGATCAGCAAATGGCTGAAACTGGGGTTCGCCACCAGCCAGGACAGCGCCGGGTAGGCGGTCAGGATGGCCAGGATCGTCGCGGCAAGCAGCAAGGGCTTGCGTCCGATCTTGTCCGAAAGTGCCCCCATCACCGGCAGCCAGAAGAAGTTCGACAGGCCAATGCACACGGTGACCAGCAATGCATCCAGGTCCGACAGGTTCAACTCGGCTTTGCCGAAGGTCGGCGTGTAGGCGGTGATCAGGTAGAACGACACCGTGGTCATCACCACCAGTGCCATGCCGGCCAGGACGATACCGAAGTTCTGACCGATGGAGCGGATGATCTCCGACAGGGTAGGGCGATGTTTTCTCGCCTGGAACTCAGGTGTTTCTTCCAGGGAGCGACGGATCACGAAAATCGCCGGGACGATCATGCAACCCACCAGGAACGGCACGCGCCAACCCCATTCACCCATCTCCTGTGGGCTGAGCCAGTGATTGAGGCCCACCCCCAGCAGGCCGGCGAAGACCACGGCCGCTTGTTGGCTGGCCGATTGCCAACTGACGAAGAAGCCCTTGCGCCCCGGCGTGGAGATTTCCGCCAGGTACACCGATACGCCACCCAGTTCGACCCCGGCGGAGAAGCCTTGCAGCAGGCGGCCCAGCAGCACCAGCAAGGGAGCCGCCACGCCCAGGGTGGCGTAGCCGGGCACGCAGGCGATCAGTATCGTGCCGGCGGCCATCATTGCCAGGGTGATGATCAGGCCTTTGCGCCGGCCGTGGCGGTCAATGTACGCACCGAGGAAAATCGCCCCCAGGGGGCGCATCAGGAACCCGGCACCGAACGTGGCCAGGGACAGCATCAGCGAGGCGAACGCGCTGTCGGTCGGGAAGAACGTCTTGGCGATGGCCGTGGCGTAGAAGCCATAGACCATGAAGTCGAACATCTCCAGGAAGTTGCCGCTGACAACGCGGAAAATCGCCTTGCCGTTGCTTGTATTGGAAGACATGAAGGGGTACTCACTCTGGCAAATCTTGTAGGGGGTTGTATCTCTCTGTGGGAGCGGGCTTGCTCGCGAAGAGGGCGGCACATCCAAGAGAGATGCCGCCCGCGCAATCGCGTTCGCGCGCAAGTCCGCTCCCACAGGTTTTGCGTCTGGACTGACTGGCGCTCAAGCCCATAATGGCGGGCGTGGTTTTGAGGGGAGATGAAGATTTGTTAACTGGACGCTGGCGCAAGCTTGTGTTTTTCGTGGGCATCCTGTCCGGCTGTGGCAACGGCGACACCCTGGAGCGTTTCGACGGTCCGACCATGGGCAGTCGCTATTCCATTCAATACGTCAGCCATCGGGCCACGCCTCGTCCGGAAGCGGTGCAGGCCGAGGTGGAAAGTATCCTCGCCGATGTGGATCGGCAGTTTTCGACCTACCGCAGCGACTCGGACATCGAGCGCTTCAACGCGCTGTCGGCCAACAGTTGCCAGGTGATGCCGGCTGCGGTGCTGGAGTTGGTGCGGGTGGGCGAGCAGTTGTCCGTCCAGAGCGACGGCGCCTTTGACCTGACGGTAGAACCGTTGCTGAACCTGTGGGGGTTCGGCCCGCAGTCCCGGGGCGAGCAAGTGCCCAGCGCCGAGGCCTTGGCCCAGGCCCGCCAGCGCGTCGGTCATGGTCATTTGCGCATCGAGGGCGACCGGTTGTGCAAGGACGCCGCGGTGGAAGTCGACTTCAACAGTATCGCCGCCGGCTACGCGGTCGACCGGATCGCTGCCCGGCTCAAGGCCCTGGGCATCGACAGTTACCTGGCCGAAGCCACTGGCGAACTCAAGGCGGTTGGACGCAAGCCCGATGGCTCGCCCTGGCGCGTCGCCCTGGAAGAGCCCCGGGATGACCGGCAGGTGGCTGAACGCGTTATCGAAGTCGATGGCTACGGGGTTTCAACATCTGGCGATTACCGCCGATATTTCGAACAGGACGGCGCGCGCTATTCCCACACCTTCGATGCACACACCGGTGCACCGGTCCTGCACAACCTGGCGTCGGTCACGGTGATTCATCCTTCGGCGCTGATGGCCGATGGACTGTCGACGCTGTTGCTGATCCTCGGGCCTGAACGGGGGTGGGACTATGCCGAGAAACACGGCATCGGGGTATTTTTCGTGATGCGTGACGGCGAGCGTTTTGTCACGCGTACCAATGATGCGTTTGAACGGATCAGTAGCGGGAAAACCCAGTGATGACAGCTTGACGAAAGGCTACCTGTGGCGAAATAGCGCAGGCAAAACTAGCCTCTGACGCGACCAAGGGGTAATGTGCGCGGCGTTGACGCTTCTATAGACTGTGGCCGGGCTCGTGAACCGGCCTGAAAATTGTTCCTTCATGCCGCGACCCGGCATGATTTAGCCGCAGGTACCATACCGGGTGCCGCGGCCTGTTCTGAGGAGTACGCATGGCTGTCTACAACTACGACGTGGTGGTACTGGGTTCCGGCCCGGCGGGGGAAGGCGCGGCAATGAACGCCGCCAAGGCAGGGCGCAAGGTGGCGATGGTCGACAGCCGTCGGCAGGTCGGCGGCAACTGCACCCACTTGGGCACCATCCCGTCCAAGGCCTTGCGTCACTCGGTCCGGCAGATCATGCAGTTCAACACCAACCCGATGTTCCGGGCCATCGGTGAGCCGCGCTGGTTCTCCTTCCCGGACGTGCTCAAGAGCGCCGAGAAGGTCATCTCCAAGCAAGTGGCCTCGCGTACCGGCTACTACGCCCGTAACCGGGTCGACGTGTTCTTCGGCACCGGCAGCTTCGCCGACGAGCAGACGGTGGAAGTGGTCTGCGGCAATGGCGTGGTCGAAAAACTGGTGGCCAAGCACATCATCATCGCCACCGGTTCGCGCCCGTACCGTCCGGCCGACATCGATTTCAACCACGCGCGTATCTACGACAGCGACACCATCCTGAGCCTGGGCCATACCCCGCGTAAGCTGATCGTCTACGGCGCCGGCGTGATCGGTTGCGAATATGCCTCGATCTTCAGCGGCCTGGGGGTGCTGGTGGAACTGGTGGACAACCGCGGCCAGTTGCTGAGCTTCCTGGACTCGGAAATCTCCCAGGCCCTGAGCTATCACTTCAGCAACAACAACATCACGGTGCGTCATAACGAAGACTACGACCGCGTCGAAGGTGTCGACAATGGTGTGATCCTGCACCTCAAGTCCGGCAAGAAGATCAAGGCCGACGCCTTGCTCTGGTGTAACGGGCGTACCGGCAACACCGACACCCTGGGTCTGGAAAACATCGGCGTGAAGGTCAACAGCCGCGGCCAGATCGAAGTCGACGAAAACTACCGCACCTGTGTGCCGAACATCTACGGCGCCGGTGACGTGATCGGCTGGCCAAGCCTGGCCAGTGCCGCCCACGACCAGGGTCGCTCGGCCGCCGGCAGCATCGTCGACAACGGCAGCTGGCGCTTCGTCAACGACGTGCCGACCGGTATCTACACCATTCCGGAAATCAGCTCGATCGGCAAGAACGAGCAGGAACTGACCCAGGCCAAGGTGCCGTATGAAGTGGGCAAGGCCTTCTTCAAGAGCATGGCGCGGGCGCAGATCGCCGGCGAGCCGCAAGGCATGCTCAAGATCCTGTTCCATCGCGAGACCCTGGAAGTGCTCGGCGTGCACTGCTTCGGCTACCAGGCCTCCGAGATCGTGCACATCGGCCAGGCGATCATGAACCAGCCGGGTGAGCTGAACACGCTCAAGTACTTCGTTAACACCACCTTCAACTACCCGACCATGGCCGAAGCCTATCGGGTAGCGGCCTACGACGGGCTCAACCGGCTTTTTTGAGTGGCTCCGGCCGGTGGCCTGAGCCGGCCGGGGAGACCGATTTCAGCCATTCCCGAGCGTGGCGGTGGCCAAACCGGGAAAGTCTGTAATCAGGCTGTCAGCGCCAAAGTCGGCGAGCCTGCGCATCAGCGCGGGTTCGTTGACGGTCCACACCGACACATGCAAACCCTGGCGCTGGGCCTTGATCAGGCGCTCGGGGGTGCACAAGGTCCAGTTCAACGCCAGAATCTCGCAGCCATAGCCCTGGGCAACCTTCAGCGGGTCGAGCCAGGCGTATTCGGCCACCAGGCCGCGGGAAATGTCCGGGGTCAGCTCCAGGGCCGCCTTGAGCACCTCCCGGGAGCTGGAGGTGATGGTGATCTTGTCCAGCAGTCCGAAACGCTGGGCCATTTCACGGATCCCCAGCACCGTGGCGGCAGCGCGGGTGCGCGAGGCGCTCTTGACCTCCAGTTGCCAGTGCTCGAAATCACATTGCTCGAACAGCTCTTCCAGGCGTGGGATCGGGCATGGCTTGATCCAGCCCGGGCCACCCTTGCGCGCATCGTAGGTCACCAGCTCGGCAGCGGAATGCTCCACCACCTTGCCCCGACGATCCGTGGTGCGCTTGAGGGTCGGGTCGTGGATCACCATCAACTCGCCGTCCATGGATAAATGCAGGTCCAGTTCGCAACGGCGCACGCCGTGCTTGAGGCATTCCTGAAAACCGGTCAGGGTGTTTTCCGGTGCTTCGCCCTTGGCGCCGCGGTGGCCATAGATGAGGGTCACGGTTCTTCCTTATTGATACCTGATTCGTTCAGTTCCCGCGCCAGGCGCCGCTCTTGCGCCTGTTTCTGCAGGATGTAGCGGGCCAGCAACTGACGCTGGGCGTCGGTCGGGCGTTCAAATTCGGTGCCGACGTCATAGCCGCCGCCCTTGGGATCGCAATGGGTCACCCGAGCGCGCAGCAACAGGCCGAGGGCCTGGGGCATCAGCACCAGCTTGATTGACAGGTGGGCGCCGACGGCGACGGGCGTGGGGTATTGGAAATCGATGCCGCCTTCGGAAATGATCACCGGCTGCGGCTCGCCGATCTCGCCGAGCACGGTCAGGGCCACGACCTGGCTGAGCAGGTCGATGCGGCGGTTCATGGCCTTGAGGTACGCCGCGATGCTGCGTTCGCGCTCGCTGATCTGGCGCAGCAGATGCTGGGACTCGAATTCGCTCAGGTGCAGTTCGCTGAGCAAGTTGAACAATGGAGACGCATCCTGCAACACTTCCTGGCCGGCAGCTTCAGGAATGGACAGGGGCCGAATTTCCAGTGCGATCATGTCCTCGATACGGTAGTATTCGCGGCGATCTTCTTCATCTAATGTCGACATGGCGAACCCATGGTAGCGGCGGTGGTCTGAGTGTAAAGCTGGTTTGTGACCCCCGCCACAAGGACGTTCCTTTTCCCTCCGAACAAGCCCCGACATGTTCAGACCTCTCTTCGTATTTATCGGCACGCGTTATACCCGTGCAAAGCGTCGCAACCATTTCGTATCGTTCATTTCCCTGACCTCCATCATCGGCCTGGCCCTTGGCGTGGTCGTGATGATCGTCGTGTTGTCGGTGATGAACGGCTTCGATCATGAAATGCGCACCCGTGTGCTGGGCATGGTCCCGCACGCGACCCTCGAATCCGGCGAGGCCATCAGCGACTGGCCGAGCCTGGCCGCCAAGGTCAAGCAGAACCCGCAGGTGCTGGCCGTTGCGCCGTTCACCCAGATGCAGGGGTTGCTGACCAACAACGGCAAGGTCTCCAAAGTGCTGCTCAACGGTATCGACCCCGGGCTGGAGCGACAGGTGTCGATCATCGACAACTTCATGAAGCAGGGCAAACTCGATGACCTGGCGCCCGGCAGCTTCGGCATCGTCATCGGCGACAAGGCCGCGGCCAAGCTCGGCGCCGCCATCGGCGACAAGCTGACGTTCGTCGCGCCGGAAGTCACCGTGACGCCCGGGGGCATGTTCCCGCGCATGAAACGCTTTACCGTGGTCGGCATCTTCCACGTCGGCGCCGGCGAGCTGGACGGTTACCTGGGCGTGACCAACCTCCAGGACCTGGCGCGCCTGCATCGCTGGAAACCGGACCAGGTCCAGGGCCTGCGGTTGAAGTTCGACGATCTGTTCCAGGCGCCGCGTGCCGCCTGGAACATTGCCCAGCAGCTCGGCGAAGACCGCTACTACGCCCGTGACTGGACTCGCACCCACGGCAACCTGTACCAGGCGATCCGCATGGAAAAAGCCATGATCGGCCTGCTGTTGCTGCTGATCGTCGCCGTGGCGGCGTTCAACATCATTTCCACGCTGGTGATGGTGGTCAACGACAAGAAGGGCGACATCGCCATCCTGCGGACCCTCGGCGCGACGCCGGGGCAGATCATGCGGATCTTCATGGTCCAGGGTACGGTCATCGGCGTGATCGGCACGGTCGTCGGCGCCCTGGTCGGCATGTTCGCCGCACTGAACGTCAGCGCCGCGATCGCTGCCCTCGAAGGCCTGATCGGGCACAAGTTTCTCAACGCCGACGTGTACTTCATCGACTACCTGCCGTCGCAGTTGCAAGCCGATGACGTGTTGATGGTCTGCGGCGCCGCGTTGGTCCTGAGTTTCCTCGCCACCCTGTATCCAGCCTGGCGTGCCGCACGCACCCAGCCGGCGGAGGCGTTACGTTATGAGTGAGTCGGGCATGAGTGAAAAAGCGATCTTGAGTTGCCGCAACCTGGGCAAATCCTACGAGGAAGGCCCGGAGTCGGTGGTGGTGTTGTCGGGCCTGCAACTGGAGTTGCACCCTGGCGAGCGCGTGGCGATCGTCGGCACCTCCGGGTCTGGCAAAAGTACCTTGCTCAATCTGTTGGGCGGTCTCGATACGCCGACCTCCGGCAGCGTCTGGCTGGCGGGCGAAGAGCTTTCGGCGCTGAACGAGAAGGCCCGTGGCCTGCTGCGTAACCGCGCCCTGGGTTTCGTCTACCAATTCCACCATTTGCTGCCTGAATTCACCGCCCTGGAAAACGTCTGCATGCCGCTGCTGATTGGCCGCACCGCGATTCCTGAAGCCCGCCAACGGGCCACGGCATTGCTGGAGCGGGTAGGGCTGGGGCATCGCCTGGAGCACAAACCCGCCGAACTGTCCGGTGGCGAGCGCCAGCGCGTGGCGATTGCCCGGGCCCTGGTCAACAAGCCTGGGCTGGTGATGCTCGACGAGCCGACCGGCAACCTCGACTCCCACACCGCCCAAGGCATCCAGGACCTGATGCTGGAGCTGAGCACCTCGATGCGCACTGCGTTTCTGGTGGTGACCCACGACATGAACCTGGCCCGGCAGATGGACCGCGTCCTGCACTTGCAGGAAGGCTGCCTGACGCCCATCTGACCGACCGCAACCCGGCACGCGATGCACGTGCCGGGTCATTTATTTTCATACGGTGCCCCGCGAATGTTCAGACCGTTATCGATCTTTATCGGCACGCGCTATACCCGCGCCAAGCGCCGCAATCGCTTTGTCTCGTTCATCTCCATGACCTCGATGATCGGCCTCGCCCTGGGTGTGCTGGCGATGATCGTGGTGCTGTCGGTGATGAACGGCTTCCAGCGCGAAATGAGTTCGCGCATCCTCGGCATGGTGCCCCACGCCACTATCGTCGGCGTCAATCCGATCGACGACTGGCAACCGGTCGCCGCGGCCGCGCTGAAGAATCCCGAAGTGACCGCCGCCGTGCCGTTCACTGAGCTGGAGGGCATGTTGAGCTACAAGGGTTCGATGCAGCCGATCCAGATCAGCGGTGTCGACCCGGCCCAGGAAGGCAAGGTGTCCATCGTCGCCCAGCATATCGTCCAAGGCCGCCTCGACGCCTTGAAACCGGGCGAGTTTGGCGTGGTGATCGGTGAAATCACCGCCCGGCGTTTTCGCCTGAACGTCGGCGACAAGCTGACCCTGATCGTGCCGGAAGTCAGCACTGCACCCGGTGGCATCACCCCACGCATGCAGCGCTTGAACGTGGTTGGCGTGTTCAAGGTGGGCGCCGAGCTGGACGGTTCCATGGCCCTGATCCACCTGGCCGACGCCGCGCAGATGCAGCATTGGCAGCCAAACCAGGTGCAGAGCGTGCGCCTGGCGGTGAAGGATCTGTACGCGGCACCGAAGGTTTCCGGTGACATCGCCGCGGGCCTGGGTTCCGGCTACAAGGCCGACGACTGGACCCATACCCAGGGCAGTCTGTTCAGTGCCATGAAAATGGAAAAGACCATGATTGGCCTGCTGTTGTTGATGATTGTCGCGGTGGCGGCATTCAACATCATCGCCACCCTGATCATGGTAGTGAACGACAAGGGCGCGGACATCGCGATCCTGCGTACCATCGGCGCCACGCCACGACAGATCATGGCGATCTTCATGGTCCAGGGCACGGTGATCGGCATCGTCGGTACGCTGATTGGCGGCGTGCTGGGGGTGATCGCAGCGCTGAATGTCAGTGCGCTGGTGGGCTGGCTGGAGCGGGTCAGCGGCCAGCACATCTTCAGTTCCGATGTGTACTTCGTCAGCAACCTGCCGTCGGAGCTTCAACGCGGCGACGTGGTGTTGATCTGCTCGGCCGGGTTCATCCTGAGTTTCCTCGCCACCGTCTACCCGGCCTGGCGTGCGGCGAAGATCGAGCCGGCGCAGGCGTTGCGGTATTCGTAAGGCCGGCGCAGCCCCCTGTGGCGAGGGAGCTTGCTCCCGCTGGGCTGCGTAGCGGCCCCAAAGATGGCGAGCGCTGCGCACTGGAGCGCCAGCCCGGTCAAGCGGGAGCAAGCTCCCTCGCCACAGAAGGGGATGTGTCAGGCTTGATGGAGCTTTGGCAACTCAATCAGAAAGCAGGTCCAGCCATCGGCTGATTCACAGCGGATCTCTCCGCCATGGGCGCGGATGATCGAGCGGGTGATGGCCAGGCCGAGGCCGGCGTGTTCGCTGCGGCTTTCCTGGCGGGCCGGGTCGGCGCGGTAGAAACGGTCGAACAGGCGTGGCAGACGATCTGCCGGGATTTCCTCGCCGCTGTTCTCCACGCTGACACGGACTCTTTGGACCTCATCGACAATGCGCACCCGCACGTCGCCCCCTTCGGGGGTGAAGCGCAGCGCATTGTCCAGCAGGTTGGAAAGGGCCCGGCGCAACATGTTGCGATCGCCGTCGAGGCCGCCATCGCCCTCGCGACTCAAGCGCACGTTGGCGTCCTCGGCCAGGGGCGCGAAGAATTCCAGCAACACGTCCACTTCCTCGGCCAACGCCAGCGGCTCGCGATTCGGCGCCAGCAGGCCATGGTCGGCCTTGGCCAGGTACAACATGTCGTTGACCAGTTGCGCCATCCACTGCAGTTCTTCGAGGTTGCTGTGCAATGCCTCGCGGTAATCCTCCAGAGAACGCTCGCGGGTGAGGGTGACCTGGGTATGGGTCAGCAGGTTCGACAGCGGGGTGCGCAGTTCATGGGCAATGTCGGCGGAGAACGCCGAGAGCCGTTGGAAGGCGTCATCCAGGCGTCCGAGCATGGCGTTGATGCTGTGGGCCAGTTCCCCCAGCTCGGCGGGCATTTGCGCTTCGGGTAGACGGGCGTTGAGGGAGTGGGCCGAAACGCCGCCGGTGATCACCCCCATACGCCGCAAGGGTCGCAGGGCGCGCCGGGCGGTCCAGGCGCCGAGCAGGGCGGTGGCCAGGGCCGAGAGGCCGACCGTCAGCCAGATCAGCCGTTGCATGCGCTGGAGAAAATGCTGGTGGTGGGTGATGTCCAGCAGCAGGGTCAGTTGCGGCGAGTCTGCGCGCTCGGGGTACAGCGGCGCGTTCAGCACGCGGTAGTCACTGTCGGCTTCGCTGACGGTCGACAGGCCGGGACGCTCCGGCAGCCGGGCCGGAATCCGGATCGAACTGTCGTACCAGCGCACACCGTCGCTGCCCTTGATGCGCAGGGCCAGGTCGGCCTGGCGGCTCAGTTCATCTTCCAGGCGGCGTTGGGCCTGCTCGGCGTTGAGATCTTGCAAGGCGCGGCGCAGGCCGATCAGCTTGCCCTCCAGCAGTTGCTGGTCGAGTTCGATGAAGTGCGCTTCGCTGGCCCGGCTGAACAGCACCCCGGCCAACAGCGACACCACGGCGGTGCAGGCGGCGAACAGCAAGGCCAGGCGACTGCTCAGCGACCATGGCCCCCTCACAGGCCACGCTCTTCAAGCACATAGCCCATGCCGCGCACGGTGTGGATGAGTTTGCTGGGGAATTCGTCGTCGATCTTGAGGCGCAGGCGCCGGATCGCCACTTCGATGACGTTGGTGTCGCTGTCGAAATTCATGTCCCAGACCTGCGAAGCGATCAGCGACTTGGGCAGCACCTCGCCCTGGCGGCGCAGGAGCATTTCCAGCAAGGCGAATTCCTTGGCGGTGAGATCGATGCGTCGGCCGGCGCGCTCGACGCGGCGGCGGATCAGGTCCAGGCGCAGGTCCGCCAGTTGCAGGCTGGTTTCCTGGGGTGTCGAGCCGCCACGACGCAACAGGCTGCGGACCCGCGCCAGCAACTCGGAAAAGGCAAAAGGCTTGACCAGGTAATCATCGGCGCCCAGTTCCAGGCCGTGCACCCGGTCTTGTATGGCGTCCCGGGCCGTGAGGAACAGCACCGGCGTGTCCAGGCCGGCCCCGCGGACGGCTTGCAGAATCTGCCAGCCATCGCGGCCGGGCAGCATCACGTCGAGGATCAACACGGCGTATTCGCCACTCAGGGCCAACTGCTGGCCGGTGATGCCATCGGCCGCCAGGTCGGCGTTGAAGCCGGCTTCGCTCAGGCCTTGGCGCAGGTATTGGCCGGTTTTCGTTTGGTCTTCGACGATCAGCAGTTTCATGGGCAGCTCAAGACAGGTTGGGACGGGGGCGTTATACCGTGGCAGGCGGGGCGGTGGCGCAACCTGACAAAGTTGTAATCATGCCGTCAGCCGGCTGGCAGGCGCGGCGAGCTAGAGTTTCCCACAAGCTGAATCCGAATGGAGTTTGAAACATGTTGAGGGGAAGTCGCCTGGCCCTGGCCGCCTGCACGCTGATGTTCGGTGTACCGTCATGGGCGTCGCCTGGGCATCTTGATTTTGGCCAGCCTGCGCCGGCGGCCACGGCCGGCCGCAGTATCGAAGTGGTGATGGGGGACATGTCGTTCGACCCCGGCGCGCTCCAGATCAAGGCCGGTGAAACCGTGCGGTTCGTGCTCATCAATAAAGGCCGGTTGCTGCACGAGTTCAACCTCGGCGATGCCGCCATGCACGCCGAACACCAGCAGGAAATGCTCAAGATGCAACAGAGCGGCCAGTTGACGCCGACCGCCATGACGCACGGGATGGCCCATGGCGACATGGGCCAAGGCTCGCCCGGCATGCGTCACGATGACCCGAACAGCGTGTTGGTGGAGCCGGGCAAGACCGCCGAGCTGACCTGGACGTTCAACAAGGCCACGCGCCTTGAATTTGCCTGCAACATCCCCGGGCATTACCAGGCCGGAATGAAGGGAGACCTGACAGTCAGTCAGTAAGCACTCAAAGGCTGCGGCAAAGGCTGATAGAATCGGCTGATTCTTCAGTCAGGTTTCCGTCATGCATCCCGCAGCCGAACATTCGCCGCTGGGCAAATCCAGTGAATACATCGCCACGTACACGCCGTCATTGCTGTTCCCGATCCCGCGCACCGCGAAATGGGCGGAACTGGGCCTGACGGCCGAGACCCTTCCCTACAAGGGCGTGGATTTCTGGAACTGTTTCGAGCTGTCATGGCTGTTGCCGTCCGGCAAGCCGGTGGTGGCTATCGGGGAATTCGCGATCCCGGCGGACTCACCGAATATCATCGAGTCCAAATCCTTCAAGCTGTACCTCAATTCCTTGAACCAGACCTCGTTCGCTGACACGGCAAGCCTGGAGGCGACCCTGCGCCAAGACCTGTCGGCCGCCGCCGGCAAGCCGGTAGGCGTGCGGATTCGCAGCCTCAAGGATGTAGAGCGCGAGGGCTTGGTGGCGTTGCCGGGCGTGTGCATCGATGATCTGGACATCCGTGTCGATTCGTACGAACACCCGCGCCCGGAATTGCTGCGGTGCGATGACTCGCGCATGGTCGAGGAAAGCCTGCACAGCCACCTGCTCAAGTCCAACTGCCCGGTCACCAGTCAGCCGGACTGGGGCAGCGTGGCGGTGGAGTATCGTGGCGCGGCACTGGATCATGCGAGCCTGCTGGCCTACCTCGTCAGCTTCCGCCAGCATTCGGATTTCCACGAGCAATGCGTGGAGCGGATCTTCCTTGACCTGCAGCGACTGCTCAAGCCGCAGAAGTTGACGGTGTACGCGCGGTATGTGCGCCGTGGCGGCCTGGACATCAACCCGTATCGCAGCACTGAAGCGGTGCAACTGCCCAACCAGCGCCTGGTTCGCCAATAACCCACGGTAATAGCGAATCCTCCCACAGCAAATGGCATTTCAGGTGGCAGGAAATAGAAAAGCCCCGCCATGGCGCGTAATACCGTTCACTTAAGCACGTTACCGCCTGGCGAGGGAGCTTGCTCCCGCTGGGCTGCGTAGCGGCCCCAAAAGCGTGGGACCGCTGCGCGCTCCAGCGGGAGCAAGCTCCCTCGCCACGACCAGTGATAAATCTTAAGTGAACAGCGTTACGCCGTGGCGCGGGGCTTTTTTGTCCGAGAGGTTCAGATCCCGATGTTGCCCAGGGTCTGCACAATGTTGCGCAATGTCCCGGCGATGGTCGGGTGTTCCAGTTCGAAGCGTTCCACGGCAAGGTTCACGCCGTCGACCAGGTTGCTGTCCTGAAGCTGATTTTCCAGTTGGATCTCAGCCTCGATCTGAGCCATCAGTTGATGCAGATTCTCGCGCTCTGGCTCGGACAGCGGCGGGTTCTGGTCCAATTGCTCGCGCAGGGTATCGAGTTGAGCTTGCAGTTCGCGGCGGGCAGGCATTGGCGTACTCCCTTTATTGATAGGCACAGCCATGGACCGCGACGGTGCGTCAAAAGTCCGTGGCCTGCCTTAAGAGTAATCCACCCTCACGCACCCTGCATGATCCCGGTCATGGCTTCTCGCCTTTGAGCCGGCGCAGGCTGATGTCGGCCAGGCAGGTGTCAAGCTCGCCCAGGTGATCGATCACCGAATGCACGCCCAGGCTGAACAATTGCACGGTGGCCCTGGCGCGCCTGGACTCGCGTTCCTGCTGCCCCAGCGCCTGCCACTCGCCCGGTGCCAGGCCACACAGCGAGCCACAGGACGCCAGGCCGATGGTCCACAGTCCGGCGTTGAGCCCCGATTGCAGCAACCCCGGTTCGCCACTGACCAGTACGCAACCGTCCAATTGCTGGACGTTCAGCGCCATGAGTGCCTGCCAGCAGGCGTGCGGGGCGGGCCAAGGATTATTTGTTGCAGGAAGTTGCGGGGGTTTGACCCAAGTCGGCAGGGCCGCCGCCAGGCCATGGCTGGTGGCCGGCGGCAAGTCGTCGAGCCAGGCGCAGGGAATACCCAGTTGCTGCAAGTGATGCAGGCTTTCCAGCGCCCCCGGCGTCGGTTGCGCGTGCTCGGTCGGCTTGGCGCCCGGCTGACGAACCCTGGCGCCGAAGTCCACCAGGCAACCACTCAGGCCGAACAGGACCGCAGTCAGGCCGGGAACAGGGAAGGGCAGGGCTTCGGCGCGAGGCATGGGAACGTCCTTGAAATAACCTGCAGCCTAACGGGCCTCAATGACAGTCCGGTGACAGAGTTGTGAAGGTGCTCGGCAGCAGAAACGTCCTACAGCCGCCTTCTCTTTTCCATGCTGCCTATCCTCGCTTTCCGTCTTATACTAGCGACCTTACCGCCTGGGCTCGGCGCCCTTGCCTGAATAAACCGAGGAGTTTTCCCCTATGCGCTGGAGCCATCGTCTAGCTCAGCTGAGTCTGTCCGCCAGCGTCCTGCTGGTTCCGTTTGCAGCCCAGGCCGCCACGGAAGAAGATCCTTGGGAAAGCATCAACCGTCCGATCTTTACCTTCAACGACACCCTCGACACCTATGCGCTCAAGCCGCTGGCCCAGGGGTATCAGTACGTGACGCCGCAGTTCCTGGAAGACGGTATCCACAACATGTTCCGCAACATCGGGGACGTGGGCAACCTGGCCAACAACGTGCTGCAGGCCAAACCGGCCGCTGCCGGGGTCGACACCGCCCGGTTGATCTTCAACACCACTTTCGGCCTGCTGGGCTTCTTCGACGTGGGCACCCAGATGGGCCTGCAACGCAGCGACGAGGATTTCGGCCAGACCCTGGGCTATTGGGGCGTGAGCAGCGGTCCTTATGTGGTGCTTCCACTCTTGGGGCCAAGCACCCTGCGTGATGCGCCGGCCAAGTATGTCGACAGCTACGCCGCGCCTTATCGCTATATCGACAATGTCTCGGTGCGTAACTCGATCTTCGGCCTGAACATCGTCGACACGCGCGCCAGCCTGCTGTCGGCCGAGAAGCTGGTGAGCGGCGACAAATACGTCTTCATTCGCAACGCCTATCTGCAAAACCGCGAATTCAAGGTCAAGGATGGCCAGGTCGAAGACGATTTTTGATATCGGCTCCCGACTGAGCGAAAGGCGGCCCTGGCATGAATGCCCAGGGGCCGCCTTTTGTGTTTTTGTGGTGCGTTCAAAGGGGGGTGATCCTTCCATTGGGTTACGCTTCGCTCGGTTCTTATAACTCTCTGTACTTTGACAAATAAAGACGGCAAGCGGCGATCCGCCTGAGCTTGAAACGCCCCGCGGATGGGAGTACCGTCTGCGCCTTAGAAGGGCACCTCTGATGAATCCGCGTGCAGGGCAGCGACCTGAAACCGGTACGACAGAGAGGCTAGAAAGCGAATCCAGTAGTGCGTGCAAAGGCCTGACGGTCCAGCCCGCTACGCCAACCTAATTCTGGCGCCGTTTGCCCACATGCCAAAAACCAGTGCCACGCTGCTGATAATCGATGATGACGAAGTGGTGCGAGCGAGCCTCGCGGCCTACTTGGAAGACAGTGGTTTCAGCGTCCTGCAGGCCAGCAATGGCCAACAGGGTCTTCAGGTATTCGAGCAAGACAAGCCCGACCTGGTCATCTGCGACCTGCGCATGCCGCAGATGGGCGGACTCGAACTCATTCGCCAGGTCAGCGGGATCTCCTCGCAGACCCCGGTGATCGTGGTTTCGGGCGCGGGCGTGATGAACGACGCGGTCGAGGCATTGCGCCTGGGCGCGGCCGACTACCTGATCAAGCCCCTTGAAGACCTTGCGGTGCTCGAGCACTCCGTGCGCCGGGCCCTGGACCGTTCTCGCCTGCTGGTGGAGAACCAGCGCTACCGCGAGAAGCTGGAGACCGCCAACCGCGAGCTGGAAGCCAGCCTGAACCTGCTGCAGGAAGACCAGAACGCCGGCCGCCAGGTGCAGATGAACATGCTGCCGGTCAGCCCCTGGACCGTCGATGGCTTCCGGTTTGCCCACCAGATCATCCCGTCGTTGTACCTGTCGGGGGATTTCGTCGACTATTTCCGAGTCGATGAGCGACGCGTGGCATTCTACCTGGCGGACGTTTCCGGCCACGGCGCGTCGTCGGCGTTCGTCACGGTGCTGCTGAAGTTCATGACCACGCGCTTGCTGTTCGAGTCCAAGCGCAATGGCTCGTTGCCGGAGTTCAAGCCTTCTGAGGTCCTTGGGCATATCAACCGAGGCCTGATCAGTTGTAAGCTGGGCAAACACGTCACAATGGTCGGTGGAGTCATCGACGAGGAGACTGGTTTGTTGACCTATAGCATCGGCGGTCACCTGCCGTTGCCTGTGTTGTATACGCCAGACAGTGTTCGTTACCTGGAAGGGCGTGGCTTGCCGGTGGGCCTGTTCAACGAGGCCACCTACGAAGACCACGTACTGGAACTGCCGCCGACGTTCAGCCTGACGCTGATGTCTGATGGCATTTTGGATCTTTTGACAGAGCCTACACTCAAAGAGAAAGAAGCGGCCTTGCCTGAGCGGGTGAGTGCAGCGGGCGGCAGCCTGGAAGGCTTGCGCCAAGTGTTTGGATTAGCCACGCTCGGGGAGATGCCGGATGATATCGCCCTGTTAGTGTTGAGCAGGAACCTTTGATGAGTACCGGTAGAATCCAGTTCGCCGAGCAGGACGGCACCTTTGTCCTGAAGTTTGTCGGTGAAGTGCGCCTGACCCTGTGTTCGGCGCTGGATGCGACTATTGAGCGGATCTTCACGGCGCTGAACTTCAGCGCCATCGTGATTGACCTGACCGAAACCCGCAGCATCGACAGCACCACCCTGGGCCTGCTGGCCAAGCTGTCGATCCTGTCGCGGCAGAAGGTCGGCCTGTTGCCAACGGTCGTCACCACCCATAACGACATCACCCGCCTCTTGCAATCAATGGGCTTCGACCAGGTCTTCAACATCGTTGGCGACCCCGTGCCGTGCCCGGAATGCCTGGACGACCTGCCTGACCAGGACCAGTCCGAGGAAGAAGTGCGAATCAAGGTGCTCGAAGCCCACAAGATTTTGATGGGCCTGAACGATTCCAATCGTGAAGCTTTCCATGACCTGGTGAACGCCTTGGAGCGCCCAGGCGGCTGAAGCCCCTCGACCCTGTGGGAGCGGGCTTGCTCGCGAAGAGGGGAGAACAGGCGACATCAATGCTGGAGTGCTGGTCTCTTCGCGAGTAAACCCGTTTCCACAAACGCAAAAGGGGCGAACCTATCAAGGTTCGCCCCTTTTTCTGGCTAGTGCCTCACCTCAAAGCTTGGCTTGCAGCAGCGCTTCCAGTTTTTCCTGGTCCCGCGCAAACTGACGAATACCTTCGGCCAGTTTCTCGGTCGCCATGGCGTCCTCGTTGGACAACCAGCGGAATTGCGCTTCATTGAGATTCAGGCGTGCTTCCCCAGCCTGCCCTGGCGCCAGCTTGCGTTCCAGCTTGCCTTCGTCGGCGGCCAGTTTCTCCAGCAGTTCCGGGCTGACGGTCAAGCGGTCGCAACCGGCCAGTTGTTCGATCTGGTTGAGGTTGCGGAAGCTGGCACCCATGACCACGGTCTTGTAGTCATTGGCCTTGTAGTAGTTGTAGATGCGTGTCACCGACTGAACGCCCGGATCATCGGCGCCGGTGTAGTCGTTGCCATTGGCTTTCTTGTACCAGTCGTAGATACGGCCCACGAACGGCGAGATCAGGAAGACCCCGGCGTCGGCGCAAGCGGCGGCCTGGGCGAAGGAGAACAGCAGGGTCAGGTTGCATTGGATGCCTTCTCGCTCCAACTGCTCGGCGGCACGAATGCCTTCCCAGGTGGATGCGATCTTGATCAGCACGCGATCACGGCCAATGCCGGCCTTTTCATACAGGTCGATCAGGCGATGTGCACGCTTGAGCATGGCGTCGGTGTCGAACGAAAGACGTGCGTCCACTTCGGTGGAAATGCGCCCCGGAATCACCTTCAGGATTTCCCCGCCCACTGCCACGCCAAAACGGTCGCTGGCCAGGCCGACATCGCCCTTGCAGTCTGCCACGCAGGCATTGAGCAGCTCGGCATAGCCGCTCATGGCCGAGGCCTTGAGCAGCAGGGAAGGGTTGGTGGTGGCGTCCACGGGTTTGATGCGGGCGATGGCTTCGAAGTCGCCGGTATCGGCGACGACGGTGGTGAATTGCTTGAGTTGTTCCAGCTTGGAAGTCATGAGCGTGCTCTGTCCTATGGGTCTGTTGACATTACCCGAGGGCCGGCAGCCACTCAAGGGCGTGTAGAGGTATCGAAAGGCCCCAGCGGCAGCAACCTGAAAACGGCTGTTTGAAAGGCCGGGGCGGTATCGGTAGATACGATGCCAAAAGCGGACGCAGGTTCAAAGCAAGTGACGGTTAGCGTCCTTCCAACAACTGCCCGGCCTGGTCCAGCAGGGCCAACGGATCCTGGGTCTTGTGGATGTCCACCGACAACAACTGCCGAAACCGCCGCGCCCCCGGAAAGCCGGTGCCCAGGCCGAGCACATGGCGAGTGATGTGGTGCATCGCGCCACCGGCGGCCAGGTGACTGGCGATATAAGGTCGCAGCTGCGCCAACGCCTCGGCCCGGCTGATGACCGGCGCGGTGCTGCCGAACAACTGTTGGTCCACCTCGGCCAGCAGGTACGGGTTGTGATACGCCTCGCGGCCCAGCATCACCCCGTCGAAGGTCTGCAAGTGTTCATGGCAGGCCGCCAGTGTCTTGATCCCGCCGTTGAGCACGATTTCCAGCTCTGGAAAATCCGCCTTCAACCGCGCCACCACGTCATAACGCAGTGGCGGGATATCGCGATTCTCCTTCGGCGACAGGCCTTCCAGGATGGCGATTCGCGCGTGCACGGTAAAACTGGTACAGCCAGCGTCACGCACAGTCCCCACGAACTCGCACAACTGCTCGTAACTGTCACGCCCGTTGATCCCGATCCGATGCTTGACCGTCACCGGAATCGACACCGCATCACGCATGGCCTTCACACAATCGGCCACCAACCCCGGATGCCCCATCAGGCACGCGCCGATCATATTGTTCTGCACCCGGTCGCTGGGGCAGCCGACGTTGAGATTGACCTCGTCATAACCGTGCTCCTGGGCCATGCGCGAACAAGCGGCTAGATCGGCCGGAACACTGCCACCCAACTGCAACGCCAGGGGGTGTTCGGCTTCGTGATGCCGCAGGAAACGCTCGTGGTCCCCGTTGAGCAAGGCACCGGTGGTGACCATCTCGGTGTAAAGCAGGGCGTGCTTGGACAGGATGCGCAGGAAGTAGCGGCAGTGGGGGTCGGTCCAATCCATCATCGGGGCAACGCTGAAGCGCCGGGACAAGGATTGCTGGGGTGCTGGGTATAGAGGCATCGGAGAATCTGGACGGTAAGGCGAGGGGGCGCAGTTTATCAGGAAAGGGGTCGGTGAGGTTTGGACAGGAGGCGACTGTCCGGGGCTTCGCTTGTCGGCGATCTTTTTCTCTGTGATCCGTGTAGGTACGAGGTCGAGACTAAATAAATCTGTCCCCCTTTTTTGTGCCCTTTTTTGAGAGGTTCCAATCCATCATGGGTGCAACACTGAGGCGACGAGACAATTGCTGCGGGGGAGCTAGGTATAGAGGCATCGGGAATCTGGACGGTAAGGCGAGGGGGTGGATGTCTAGAGGGCTGACCTGACGGGTGGTGTGCAGGGCAGAGCACCTTAGTCGATAGCCTGGAATGACAGCAGCGACGTATCGACCCTTTCAAGAGATAAAAACATGAACGTTAGAGCTATGAACCTTGCCCCAAGGTCTGCCGCCTTCTTCTCACTCATTGTCCTGGTGGTTTTTGTCTTGGGCATTGTTGCCGTGATGCAAATGGGTAAGCTTCGGGACTCGGAGCAGGATGTCGAAACCAACTGGATGGCGAGCATCCGGCAGGCCGGCAAGATGCAGACAGCTATCTTGCGCCTGCGGCTTGAAAGCATCCGCATCACGGTGACCACCGATGAACAACAGCGCCAAGCCCGCATTACTTCGTTGAGCGGCTTTCGCAGCACGCTGCAGAACGCTGTGAGCGATTACGAGCCCTTGGTTTCCTCGCCGGCAGAACGTGAGCGTTACCAGGCGGTGTCCGCTGATGTGCAGCAGTATTTCAAACTGTTGGATGAGCTGGAGCCGCTGCTGCAAAAGGGTGACAACACCGCAGCCATTGCCCTGATCAACACACGCATCAGCCCGATGACCAACACCCTGCAGGACAAGACGGACGCGCTCTTGAGCGTTAACGAGGAGGGCGCCAAGCGTGCAGGCCTGGATGCCTCCGCCACCTATAGCAATGGCGTGACGCTGGTGATCGGCCTGCTTGTGGTGACCGTGGTACTCACCGTGGCGCTGGCGGCAGTGCTGATCCGCAGCATCACCTCGCCCATCAGCGACGCCCTGGCGGTTGCAGAGCGGATTGCCAGCAGCGACCTTTCCCGAGAGATCGGGATCACGGGTCGCGATGAAGCTGGGCGCCTGCTGGGGGCCTTGGCGAAGATGCAGAGCAATCTGCGGGAAACGATCGCCCATATCGCCGATTCCTCCACCCAGCTGGCGTCGGCCTCGGAAGAAATGACCGCAGTGACTGAAGAGGCCAGTCGCGGGTTGGTGCAGCAGAACGATGAAGTCAATCAGGCCGCCACCGCGGTGACTGAAATGAGCGCCGCGGTAGACGAAGTTGCCCGTAACGCCGAAGCCGCCGCGCAATCCTCTCGCGAGTCTATGGCGTTCACACACTCGGGTATCGAGAATGTGGCACAAACGCTAAAAGCGATTGAAGGCCTGGCCAGTAACGTGGTTTCCACGGGTGACCAGGTCAAGGCGTTGTCAGGCAGGGCCCAGGACATCAGCAAGGTGGTCGAGGTGATTCGTGCGATTGCCGAGCAGACCAACCTGCTGGCGCTGAACGCGGCGATTGAAGCCGCCCGCGCCGGTGAGCAAGGCCGAGGCTTTGCGGTAGTGGCCGATGAAGTGCGGGCCCTGGCACACCGCACCCAGCAATCCACCCAGGAAATCGAACAAATGATCAGCGCGATTCAGGCCGATTCGACCCAGGCGGTGGGGGCCATGAGCGTGAGCGCCCAGATGGCCAACGGCTCAATCTCGGTGGCGCAGAAAGCCGATATGTCGCTCAAGCAGATCGCCGAGGCCATCACCCAGATCAACGAGCGTAACCTGTTGATCGCCACCGCTTCCGAAGAGCAATCGCAGGTGGCCCGCGAGGTCGACCAGAATCTGACCAGTATTCGCGAGCTTTCTGTCCAGAGCTCGGCGGGCGCCAGTCAGACCGCCAGTGCCTGCGGTGAGATGGCCAGCCTGGCGGTTGAGTTGAATCGCCTGGTTGCTCGCTTCAAGGTCTGACAAGGTCGTTGTTCCAGCATGCCCTCGTCGTAGCGTCGAGCGGCATGCTGGAACAGAGGGAGTGTTGGTAATCAGCCCAGCTCTTCAACCAGCCCCTGCGCCCATTCCAGCAGGGAGTGATGTTCAACATCCCGGTTTTCCCAGTCGTGCCAATAAGCGATGAGCTCCCCGCTACCGGTTGGCGAGGCATCAACCACCACGTAATCGCCCGAGTCATTGGTCAAAAACGGCACCCAATAGCGCCCCCATGGCTCGAGAAACTCCTCCTCTGGATCGAGGAAAAACGTCATCACCTCGACAATTTCATGGGCTGCAAGGAGGCGGCGATTGTCGCTGTCGCGCAGTGGCGCGTTCCATTCTTGTCCGTCATGCCAAAGCAATAGCTGAGCAAGGCACGGCGGCAGTGGCGCGCCCAGGGTTTGTTCGATCCGGGTGATATCTGCGTGAGTGGCGGGTGGACGAAACGTGGCTGCCACTTGCGGCGCTACACGCAGGCCGACGAGGGTCAGCAGTTCGTGAATGCGGTGGGTTTGAGGCTGCTCATGCATGGCGTTCTCCTGTTCACGGCGGCGCGAGTTGAATATCGTTGATTCAAAGCCGATTGAATGGGCATGGAATTCTGTGCGGCGCAGCGATCATGGGCTCATGCGCAGGTGGGTGACGGTTTCGCTGTTGAGCTCGATCAGGCTCAAGGCACCGTCGCCAAAGGAGCAGCCGGTGTCGATGTAGACGACGTTGCCCAGGCGCTTCACGCTCGGTACGGTCGAGTGGCCGACGTAGAGCTGGTGTATTCCCTTGATCGGTTCACTGTTTTGCTCCTCGATCCTTTCCCTGGCATACAGCGCCATGCTTAGCGCGCGCAGGCGGCAAATTTCTCCCAGTTGCCCTTGCAGGGCTGCTTTGGCTGTCTGCCAGTCGTCACCTTTCTGCGTCTGTGGCGCTTCGGCATGCACGATGCCGACGGTGTTGCCGTCCGGCAAGTCGACTTCAATGATCCATGGCAGCGCCTGGAGCGCCTTGGAAAGTTCATGCTGGACGGGGGGCGGCAGTTCATAGAGCCAGGCACCGCCGTTGCGGGTATGCCTGGGAATGTCGCCGTTGCCGCCGATGCAGTCGATCAGCATCTGTTCATGATTGCCCCGCACAGCATGAAACCAGGGCTGCGAAAGCCAGTCGAGCACTTCCAGGGAGTCGGGGCCGCGGTCGATCAGGTCGCCGACGGAGAAAAGACGGTCCCGTTCCACATCGAACTTCGAGCGTTCCAGCAGGATGCTTAAAAGTTTGAAGTGGCCGTGAACGTCCCCCACGACAAAGTCGCGGCCTTCTGGGTTGGAGGGGAATGTGCTTATCGTATTCATGCCGGTGTTCTAGGGGGGAAGTCGCAAGACTGTGGAAAACGCGTTTTAGATGACCGGTGCTATCTTACGGGCGAATCGGGCTGCCAATACATTTTTCAAACACGTGCTGCATGGGCTCGAGCATGCAGTGATAAGCCGCGATGTTGGCGTCGATCCACTGTTCTTTCTCAATGCCCCACCAACTGATCTCAAAACCGGCGTTCATGATGAGGTGTTCGAAGAGAATCCTTTGAGCGCGGCCATTGCCTTCGCGAAAAGGATGGATGACGTTGATCTCTGAATAGGCCTCTGCCACGGCGTTGATCAGGTCTGCGCGACCCATGCCTTCAAACCAGTTCTGTGCAGCCATGCCCTTGAAGATTTTCCCGGCTTGCGCCTCCATGAATGACGGCTGGCAGAAACGGGTGTCCTGCTTGGCCATTCCAACGGTTCGCAATTGTCCGGCCCATTCATACAGGTCGCAGAAGAGCACCTGATGAATGCCCTGAAGATAACCCAGGCTATAAGGGGGAGGGCTGAATTCGACGTTGTCCGCGGCGATGGCCGAGAGCTGTTGTTCGGCTTCGCTCAAGGTCGATTCGTCACGGATATCGAGTTTATTACGCAGGATTGTAGAGCCGGGGTAGCAATAGGCGTCTTCGCCGACACCATATTTGTCCGGCATCAGGCTCGGGTCTTGGTGAAGGTTTTCAACACTTCTTCGCGCGTTGGCATTTTGCAATCGCTCTCGGAGAAGCTCACTTTGAAACCTTCCAGGCGCAGGCTGGCGGCATAGTTGGAACGACGTGTCCTGGCCGCGTAGGCTTTTTTCGCTTCAAGGCTGACAGTGCCCATGGGCTTGATCTCAATGGCGAACGTAAGCCGATTATAGCCCATCTCGCGAGGTCGGACCTATGACGCAGCCGCTATGGGCCTTCCTGGGGGAAGTGAGCTGATCAATGGCCCTTGCAATGCCATGCATCTCAAAATACTGTGTTTATAACCAGTATCGAGAGGCCTTCATGCAACTTATCGCCAAGCTCGGCATTCTCGCCGACGCTGCCAAGTATGACGCGTCCTGCGCCAGCAGTGGTGCCCCCAAGCGCAGCTCCCGGGGGCGCGATGGCTTGGGCGCTACGGATGGCATGGGTATTTGTCATAGCTATACGCCGGATGGGCGTTGTGTGTCGCTGTTGAAGGTGCTGCTGACCAATTTCTGCCTGTATGACTGCCAGTATTGCGTCAACCGTCGTTCCAGCAACGTGCCGAGAGCGCGCTTCACGCCAGAGGAAGTGGTGCGCTTGACCCTAGATTTCTATCGCCGCAATTGCATCAGTGGCCTGTTCCTGAGCTCCGGCATCATTCGCTCGGCTGACTACACCATGGAGCAATTGGTGCGGGTGGCACGGTTGCTGCGCGAGGACCATCAGTTTCGTGGCTATATCCACCTCAAGACCATTCCCGACGCCGACCCGCTGTTGATCGAAGAGGCCGGGCGGCTGGCCGATCGCTTGAGCGTGAATATCGAGCTGTCCAGCGAGGCGAGCCTCAAGCGCCTGGCACCGGAAAAGCAGCTGACCACGATTCGCCAGGCCATGGGCACCATCCATGACGGACAGCAGGCGGTGGCCGGGGAGGCGAGGGCGCCGCGGTTCGCGCCAGCCGGGCAAAGCACCCAGGTCATCGTCGGCGCCGATGCCACCGATGACCATGCCATCTTGCAGAATGCCGAATCGCTGTACCAAGGCTATGGTTTGCGCCGGGTCTATTACTCGGCGTTCAGCCCTATTCCCGATAGCCCCGCCAGCGTTCCGTTGGCAGCGCCGCCCTTGTTGCGCGAACACAGGCTCTACCAGGCTGACTTTCTCATGCGCGGCTACGGCTACAAGGCCGGCGAACTCTTGGGTAACGCCGGCAACCTCGACCTGGACATCGACCCCAAGCTCGCCTGGGCGCTGGCCAACCGGGAGGTTTTCCCGCTGGATGTGAACCGCGCCGAGCCTGCGTTGCTGGCGCGTATTCCCGGGATCGGCCTGCGCAGCGTGCAACGACTGGTGGTGCTACGGCGGGAGCGTCGGGTCCGCTATGACGACCTGGTGCAGTTGCGTTGCGTACTGGAAAAGGCGCGGCCGTTCATCATCACCAGCGACTACCGGCCCGCTGAAGCCCAGGTGCGCAGCGGCCTTTTGCGGGCGCGTCTGCGCGATCCCCAGCGACCTGTGCAGATGGGGCTATGGGGATGATCGCGCTGGATTGCGATGACGACTTCTCGACCTGGCGCGACCAGGCCCGGACGCTGCTTGGGCATGGCATCGACCCCAGTGACGTGACGTGGGCCCAAGGTCCCATCACCGACCTGTTGGCCGTGCCGACGCCGCTGCCATCAGGCCCAGGCCCGTTCCGCACGCGGGTGCCGGCGGCCTTGTTGGCGCAACTCGAACAGGCGGGCCGTTACCTCGGCGAACAACGCTGGAACCTGCTGTATGAAGTGCTCTGGCGCGTGGCCCATGGCGACCGCACCGCCATGCTCGCCGGCGATCGCCTGGGCAGTGAACTGCAGCGACGGATCAAACAGGTCAGTCGCGAAGCTCATCACCTGCACGCCTTCGTGCGCTTCGTTCCTTTGCCACCCGCGTTGGCCGAGCGACTGCAACTGGACCTTGTGTCGTTCCATGAGCCCGCCCATGACATCCTCGAGAGCGCCAGTGGTCATTTTGCCGAACGACTGGGACGGCAACGCTGGCTGATCGCAACGCCCCGCGACGGTATCCGCTTCGACGGCCAGTCGCTTGACTACCGGCGCCAGTGCCCTGAGCAGTGGCGACAGTGGGCACGTCACGCCGACGATCCGGGCGCCGAGCTGTGGCGCACCTATTACCGACACATCTTCAACCCGGCGCGGCTCAATCCCCAGGCGCTGCGCCAGCACATGCCCGGGCGCTTCTGGCAGCACCTGCCGGAGGGCGGATTGATTCCCCAATTGGTCGGGCAGGCGCGCCAGGGTAAGCAGCGCGATGGGCAGGCGATAGAGGTGAAGGAGCAGGCCGGCAAGCGGATTGTGGTGGCCGCGAGAAATGATGGCACCTCGTTGGGCGTGTGCCTCACGCCTGATTGATTGGGCTTTTCAGCTCACATCCAGGCCTGGGCTCTGAATTGGCCAGGCTTGGGCGTTGCCAACATTCTATGCAACTCCTTCGTCAGGGCTGCTAGCTGCTTTTCAATCCCTCCCATCCGCACCATGGGTAGGGTTTTGTGAGCGTAACGGGTTCGCGCTTTAGCCCTTCATCGCCAACTGACTGGCCTGTTGCACCTGGGTAGCGGACAAGTTGCCGTTCTTGGTGAGTTTGTCCAGGGACGCGGTCGCTGTCAGCAGGCTGGCGGTCAGGGTGGAAAGCGTTGCCTGGAGCGCGCCCATCCTGGTCTGCTTGGTCTCTGGAGTCATGCTCTGGTCGGCCATCAGCGCCTGCATTTCCGATTGCTTCTCTGCGATCTTCTGCTTCAGTTCCCGGATCATTTTCAGGACCTTCTGCACGGTGTCAGGCAGCCCGCTTTCTTCAATGTCCTTGTTGGCATTGGCTGCGCGTTCATCTGCGGATTTTTGCAGGCCGACACCCGACAGCGAGACCTTCACGCCCGCCACTGGCGCGCCGGTGGTGGGGGCGATCGCCGATGTCTGCGATTCATCTTCGGACTTCTTGGGCTCCAGTTTGATCAGCGATTGTTGGAGGCTGCTGGAGATTTGTGCGTTGATGTTGATCATGCTCACGCCTGAATGTGTAGGTGTTCGAGGCTATCGGCTCGCTAACGAGGGACTTTAGGCGCCAGCAGTGATTAAATTGTTAAAGAGTGTATTCATAACCAATGCCCGCCGGCCTACGAAGGCGCTCCCGCGCGGCGAAAGGCGACGACCGTTGAGCGCCTGTGGTTGGTGGCATATTGATATGCTGGTAAACTTCGTGCTCGTGATCTTCCGAGTTTTTCGTTGTGACCACCGAGCGTATTTCCCATTTAGAACAAGCCCTTATGGCCGTGATCGCTGCTGCGGGAAAGATGGGTCTCAGCAGTGACGAATTGTGCGCACAGGCGGTCGGCGGGCTGGTGTCCGAACGCTACTGGAGCTGGGCGAACGCCCATTACGCCCAAGGCGCGGCGGACGAAATCGACAACGCCTTGAACCTGCTAATGGGCAGGTCGACGACGCGCGTGACACCGTCGTCGATCGACATCCTGCCTGATGTGCTCGTCGCCACCGCCACGCCAACCGGCGGCTGATCGGTTCTGTTCAATGAAAAGGGGCGACCTGTGAAGGTCGCCCCTTTTCGTTAAAGGCCCAGGCCTTTTTCCACCACCGAAAGCATCGCCTCTTCGTCCATGGCAATGGGGTCAGGCTGCGACTGCGCAGCTTGATCCACGGTCTTTATGTGCCACACCGATTCGCCATGTTCACCCAGGCTGCGAAGCAGGCAGCTTTGCTGGCCGGTCATGTGAATGTCGATGCGCCCGGCGCCGCCTGGGGTGAAGCGGGCAACGGGATCGAAGGTCAGGCGCCGGGCATTTCCCTCGATGACCAGTTGATCGATCGCATAGTTGTATGTCGACCCGCTGAAATGACTTTCAAAGACGTGGGTAGGGTTACGCCGAATGTCGAGGCCGGCCTCGCAGACCGGGGCCAGCCAGGCTTCGATCTGGCGGTACAGCTCGTTGACCTGGGCGGGCCAGTGTTCGATTGCCAGGTCGGCGCAGTGGTCGTTGTCGGCCTGGGTCTGCTGGGCTTGCCTCAGTTTGGCGGCCAGTTCGTCTGCCTTGCTCATGTCGATTGTCCCTGTCGTGATGATGGGGTTGAGCTTAGCTTAAGGACACCGGCGTCCGTCTTGCGCTGCGTCATGAGCGCTGCTGGGCGGTTGTGTTGGCCGAGGCGGTAGCCGACGTTATCCTGGATAAAACTAACGCAACAGATGCACCGCCAACCCGGTCAGCCCGCACGCCAGCAACACCTGGATCACTCCGCGCCTGTAGCGGAACAGGGCCACGGCCGCGGCGCAGGCGATGATTGCCGAGGGCCAGTCCAAGGCACCGGAGAAGCCTTGGGGCCAGAGTACGTGGTAGCCGAAGAAGCAGGCCAGGTTGAGGATCACCCCGACCACGGCGGCGGTGATCGCGGTGAGCGGTGCGGTGAATGTCAGCGCGTTGTGGGTCGATTCCACCAGGGGGCCACCCGCCAGGATGAACAGGAACGACGGCAGGAAGGTGAACCAGGTCACCAGCGCGGCGGCCACGGCGCCGGCGAGGAAAGCCTGGTCGGGGCCGAACACTTGCGTCACGTAGCCGCCGACGAAACCGACGAATGCCACCACCATGATCAACGGGCCAGGAGTGGTTTCGCCCAGGGCCAGGCCGTCGATCATTTGGGTCGGCGTCAGCCAGCCGAAGTGTTCGACGGCGCCCTGGTACACGTAGGGCAAGACCGCGTAGGCGCCACCAAAGGTCAGCAGCGCGGCCTTGGTGAAGAACCAGGCCATTTGCGTCAGGGTGCCGTCCCAGCCGAACACAGCGGTAAGCAGCCCCATTGGCAAGATCCAGAGCAGGGCGCCGACGATCGCCAACCGAGCGAGCCTGAAGGCGCTGAACCGGGCATGGTCCGGGGTCGGGGTGTCGTCATCGATCAGCGCCGGGCCGAAGGATGAGTGCCTGGCATCCTGGCCGCCCAGGCTGAATTTTTCCGGCGCCCAGCGGCCGCCCAGGTAACCGACGGCAGCGGCACCCAGCACGATCAGCGGGAAGGGCACGTTGAAGGCGAATAGGGCGGTGAACGAGGCGGCGGCGATCGCCCACAGCCAGCTGTTCTTCAGCGCGCGGGCACCAATCCGGTGGGCGGCATGCACCACGATGGCCGTCACGGCTGGCTTGATCCCGTAGAAGAGGCCCGCCACCACCGGCACTTCGCCAAAGGCGATGTACAGCCACGACAAGGTGATGAGAATGAACAACGAGGGCAGCACGAACAGCGCTCCGGCGATGACGCCGCCCCAACTGCGATGCATCAGCCAGCCCAGGTAGGTCGCCAGTTGCTGGGCTTCCGGCCCTGGCAACAGCATGCAGTAGTTGAGCGCGTGCAGAAAGCGTCGCTCGGAGATCCAGCGCCGGCGCTCCACCAGTTCCTGGTGCATGATCGAGATCTGTCCGGCGGGGCCGCCGAAGCTGATGAAACCCAGTTTGAGCCAGAACCAGAAGGCTTCACGCAAGCCGACGGCAGAAGGGCGGGACAAGGCTTCGTCGACGGTTCGGGTCGGTGTGTTCATGGTCGGCGAGGGCACTTGGCAGTCGAGGACGAGTTGCGCCGGCAGGCGCGGGTTGACCTAGATAGCCGGGCTGATGTCGGGCAGTCAAGCAAGACCATGCGCTTTTTTTGCCCGTAACGTGTCGCGACCCACGGGCGGATTTTGGATCCATTACGCCACCTATCGGCTGGCAAATACAGGCAAATTGCTGCTCCACAAGCGGTAGGCTAAGCTCTTGCGCATTGGGGGCTTTGAGCGGTTTGCCCAGGGTTTTGCCCCCCTCAGGAATTCGCTTGCCTATCCCCATTATCGACCCGTTCCATCCCCCCGGCGGTGCCCTCAAACGCCTACCCTTGCTCAAGGCCGCAGTCATTTTCATTGCGGCGGTGTGCCTGTGCCTGTGTGGTCTGCTTTACCTGCAAGTGGAGCAGTCCCGCCGTCACGACCTGGAGACGGCGCGGATCGCCTCGGCCAACCTGACCCGGGCCATGGCCCAACAGGCCCAGGACACGTTCCTGCAGGCCGATGTGGTCCTCGACAGCCTGGCGGACTGGATCCAGGTCGATGGGTTCGGCCCGGCCTTGCAGTCGCGCCTGCAAAACAACTTCGCACGCCGGGTGCAATCGCTCGAGCAGTTGCATGGTCTGTTTCTGTTCGACAAGCACGGCCACTGGGTCGTGACCTCCTTTGACAATCTGCAAAGGGGGGCAGGGGTGGCAGACCGGGAGTACTTCCTTTTCCACCAACAGAATGCGTCCCTGATCGCCCACATCGGGCCGGCGATTCACAGCCGCCAGAACGGTGAATGGATCATTCCGATCTCCCGGCGCCTGAACGATGCGAACGGTGACTTCCAGGGCGTCCTGATGGCCGGCATCAAGATGTCCTACTTCGAGAAGTTCTTCAGAAGCTTCAGCCTGGACGATAAAGGCGAGATGGCCCTGGCCTTGTCCGACGGGACGCTGTTGGCCCGTCGCCCCTTCGATGAGGCGCGGATCGGCCGGCCACTGTCCGAGGAGAACTTGTTCAATCACGACCTGCCGGGCGCGATGTCGGGCGATTCGATCATCCGCTCTACCGTCGATGGCGTGGTCAGGCTTTACGGGCACGATCACTTGCGCAGCTACCCGCTGATGGTCACCGCCGCAATGTCTGAAGATGCGATCCTGGCCGGATGGCACGACAGGGCATTCCAGTCCAGCCTGATCGTGGCCCTGGTGGTCGTGGGGATCTGCCTGTTCGGCTGGGTCTTCGTGCGCCAGGTGCGCAACAGCGAGCGGATCGAGGCGGACTTGCGCAAGGCCCAGAAAACCCTGGAAATGATCGCCACCCACGACAGCTTGACCGGGCTGGCGAACCGTCGGCTGTTCGAGCGGGCGCTGGATGTCGAGTTCGGCCGCGGCGCCCGCCAGCGCAGCCCGCTGAGCCTGATCATGCTCGATATCGACTTCTTCAAGCGCTACAACGATACCTACGGGCACGTTGCCGGGGACCATTGCCTGGCGGAGGTGGCCAAGGTGCTCAAGGACTGCTGCCACCGCAAGGCCGACCTCGCGGTGCGCTATGGCGGCGAGGAGTTCGGGGTGCTGCTGCCCGACACCAACCTGCAAGGCGCCCTGGCGTTGGCCGAGCAGATCCGTTGCCGGGTGATCGACAAGCACATCACCCATTCCGGTTCCCCCACCGGCTACCTGACCGTGAGCCTGGGCTGCTACGCCTTCGTCCCCAGCAGCCTGGACAGCATCGAGGTGTTCATCCAGCGGGCCGATGCGGCGCTCTATCAAGCCAAACACAATGGGCGCAATCGCGTGGCGGCCTTGTCCATGGAAGGCGGCCTCGACGCGCTGGAGCGCTCGGACCGCTGAGATTGGTTGGAATCATCGAGGCCTGGCCAGGGTCCATTGTTCAGACACGGCGCTTCTTGACATCGAAGCCGGTGTCGACAGGACAGGAGCAGGCCAATGGATTTTGCAGCCACGACTACGCGTTCGAACACCCCTCGTCACACCCCGATCACCCGTCGCCTGGTGGCGGCCGTCGGTGGGCTGTTTGTACTGGGGGTGCTGGTGGCCGTCGTCGCGCTGTTCAACATTGCACGGCAACTCGACGCGCAAGATGTGCGCAAGAACTTTTTCTACACCGAACGCGCGGTGGAAAACCGAATCACGGCGTCGAAGAACTACATCACCAGCTACACCTACTGGACCACGGCCTACGAGCACCTCAACGGCGAGGTCGACGTGCAATGGGCCTATGCCGACCAGAACATGGGCAAGACCCTGTTCACCAATGACGGCTATGAAGGCGTGTTCGTCATCGACCGTGAGCGCACCAAGTACGCCGTGGTACGCGGGCAGCACCAGCAGACTGACGCGCGCGCCCACATGGACATGCCGTTGGAGCCGCTGGTGGATCAGTTACAGGCGCAGGCCGACCTGACCGCCCCGGCGGTCCGCTACACCCTGTTCGAGGGCTGGCCGGCCATCGTCACGGCCTCGGTGATCCTGCCCAATGACGAGCGCCCTCGGGTCGCGCCCCAAGGTACATCGGTGCTGGTGTTCGTCGACCAACTGACCCATGTCAAGCTGCGCGCGCTGGGCCAGAACTACGGGCTGACCGACCTGCACCTGGTCAAGGATTCCGAGTTGGCGCCCGGCCAGCCCGCCGTGCCGCTGGACAGCACCGGTTACAGCCTGGTCTCGCGCCTGGAGCGTCCGGGCCAGCATCTGCTGTGGTCGCTGTTGCCGCCGTTGGGCGGCGCGCTGCTGATCCTGGCGCTGCTGACGGCTTATTTCTTCCGCTATGCCCTGCGCACGGCGCGCCAGGTGGATGCCAGCTACGACAGCCTGGAGCGCTCGACGCAGGCCCTGGAAGCCAGCGAGGAACGCTTTCGCGCCGTGGCGGAAGCGGCCTCCGACTGGATCTGGGAAATCGACGGCGAAGGGCATATCACCTACTTGTCCGGACGCTTCGGCACCGTTACCGGGTTCTCCGATCGACAATGGCTGGGGCAGGACATCGAACAACTGCTGTACTGCGACACGACGCCGATCGCCCTCTGGTTGGGCACGCTCACCCAGGAGCAGAGCGCCAGCAACCTGCGTTGCTCCTACCGCGATCATTCCGGGCAATTGCGCTTCTGCCGGGTGTCGGCGCGGCCGATTATCGACAAGGCCGCGGTGGTGGGCTACCGCGGCACCGCCAGTGACATCACCGACGAGGTGGCGGCCCACGCCCAGGTCCAGCATCTGTCGTTGCACGATGCGCTGACGGGCCTGCCGAACCGCAACAAGCTGGCACGTTACCTGGACGACGCGCTGCTGGCCAAGGAGCATGCCCCACCCTTGACGTTGCTCATGGTGGACCTGGACAACTTCAAGCCGATCAACGACTCCCTCGGTCACCCGGCCGGTGACGCGGTATTGCTGGAAGTGGCCCAGCGCCTGCGCGACTGTACCCGCGAGCAGGACCTGGTGGCGCGGCTGGGCGGCGATGAGTTCGTGGTGGTGCTCAGTGGCATGGAGCACACCACCGAGATCGACCGATTCTGCGAGCGCTTGATCGGGAGCCTGCAGCAACCGATTCATTACGAAACCCATTCGCTGCACATCGGTGCCAGCATCGGCATCGCCGTGAGTCGTCGCCAGGGCCACGTGCCCGGTGAGCTGATCCGTTGCGCCGACATTGCCTTGTATCAGGCCAAGTCCGAAGGCAAGCGAACCTGGTGCTATTTCGCCTCGCAGATGAACGACCAGATCCAGCACCGTCGGCAACTGGAAAGCGACCTGCGCCAAGCCGTGCGCCAACACGAATTCGTCTTGCATTTCCAGCCGCGCTACACCGTCGATGGGCGTGACATCGTCGCCGTCGAGGCGCTGGTGCGTTGGCAGCACCCGACCCAGGGGCTACTGGGCCCCGATGCGTTCATTCCGCTGGCCGAACAGACTGACCTGATTGTGCCGCTGTCCCACTGGGTATTGCGCGAAGCCTGTGAAACCGCGCTGAGCTGGCCCGGCGAACTGATGGTGTCGGTCAACCTGTCGCCAGCGCAGTTCGAGCGCAGCGACGTGGTGGAAGACGTGCGCCGGGTGTTGATCGAGACGCGGTTTCCGGCCAGCCGCCTGGAACTGGAAATCACCGAGAACGTGATGCTCAACGACGTGGACGGCGCGCTGCACACCATGAACGCCCTGAAGGAACTGGGTGTGCGCTTGAACATGGACGATTTCGGCACCGGTTATTCGTCCCTCGGCTACCTGCGCACGTACCCGTTCGACGGCATCAAGATCGATAAACGCTTCATCGCCTCCATGAGCAATAGCAGCAATGACCGGGCGGTGGTGCAGGCGATCATCAACCTCGGCAAGGCCATGGGCCTGACGGTGACGGCCGAAGGCGTCGAGACCCTGGCCCAACTGGGCTCGTTGGGCTCGGACCAGTGCCATGAAGTGCAGGGTTACTTCCTCAGCCGCCCGATCGACAAACAGGCCTTCGCGCACCTGCTGCAAGACCGTCAGGCCTTATCGAAAACCGGCTCCTGAGAACGCGTTGCAACCACCGGGCGCTGTCGCCGGTCACAGCCAGTGTCCCGGTCTTTCGAGTGTTGGCCCATGAAAAACCTGCGTATTGCGACCTTCAATATCAATGGCATCCGGGCGCGGCTGCCGAACCTGTTGCAATGGCTGGAGCGAGAGAAGCCGGATGTCGTCTGCCTGCAGGAACTCAAGGCGCTCGACAAGGACTTTCCGGCGGCGGAGATCGAGTCGGTGGGCTATGGATCGATCTGGCACGGTCAGGCGTCGTGGAACGGCGTGGCGATTCTCGCCCGTGATGCGCAGCCGCTGGAGAGCCGTCGCGGCCTGCCCGGTGGCGAAGGCGACAGCCACAGCCGCTACCTGGAGGCCGCGGTGCACGGCGTGCTGGTGGGGTGTCTCTACCTGCCCAACGGCAACCCGCAGCCAGGGCCGAAGTTCGAGTACAAGCTGGCCTGGTTCGAGCGGCTGATCGAGTACGCCCAAGGGCTTCAAGCCAGCGATCACCCGGTGGTGCTGGCCGGCGACTACAATGTGGTGCCCACCGACCTGGACATCTACAACCCGCGCTCTTGGCTCAAGGACGCGTTGCTGCAACCGCAGAGCCGCGAGTGCTACCAGCGTCTGCTGGACCAGGGGTGGACCGATTCGTTGCGCCACCTGTACCCGGACGAGCGGATCTACACCTTCTGGGATTATTTCCGCCAGCACTGGCAGAAAAACTCCGGACTGCGCATCGATCACTTGCTGCTCAACCCGGTGGCCAGTCCTTACCTGAGCGAGGCGGGCGTGGATGCCTGGGTCCGGAACGAGGAACACCCCAGCGACCATGCGCCCACCTGGATCCGCCTGGCTTCGCGCAAGCGGCGCTGAGCAGCGAAGCGTTGTCACCCGACGGGTAATGGCTTATACCTGGCGCCATCCGCAGCGCGCTGTCTGGTAGCGCTGCGCCAGACCGGTAAAGGACACCGTCATGAGTCGTGCACAACTGAGCGATACGGCCCGCTATCTGCGGCGCCTGGGTTTCGACACGCCGCCCGCCCCAACGCTCGAGACGCTAGGGCAACTTCAAAGACGCCACACCGCCCAATTCCCTTTCGAAACGATCTCGACATTGCTGCGCCAGCCGGTGGCCATCGACCTCGAATCGGTTGAGCGAAAGGTCTTCGAGCAAGGCCGTGGTGGCTATTGCTACGAGCTCAACCAACTGTTCCTGGCCTTGTTACAGGCATTGGGCTTTGAAGCCCGGAGCATCACCGGACGGGTGGTGATGAACGCTCCGGAGGGTGCCTGGCCTGCGCGCACCCATCGTCTGAGCCTGGTGACGTTCGACGGTGTGCGCTACATCACCGACGTCGGCTTTGGCGGCATGGTGCCCACCGCGCCGCTGCTGCTGGACAGCCGGGACAGCCAATTCACCCCCCATGAACCGTACCGCATCGACGTGCACGAGGACGGCTACCTGTTGCGTGCCAAGGTCGGTGACGAATGGCGACCGATGTACCTGTTCGACCTGCAACGCCAGGAAGACATCGACTACACCGTCGGCAACTGGTACGTGTGCAGTCACCCTGACTCGCCGTTCATGGGGCGCCTGATGGTGGCCCGCACCGGTGACGGTTTGCGCAAGACCCTGAACGGCAATAGCTATGCCGTGCACCGGATAGGGCAGGAGAGCGAGCGACGCGTGATCGCCGATGCCGATGAATTGATGGCGCTGCTGGAAACCGAGTTCGACCTGCGACTGCCGCCCCGGGACCTCTTGCGTCCGGCTGTGATGGGGTTGCTCTGAGCAGGGCAGTGGGGAGCGCCTGATCCTGGCGCTGACTCTCTGTCCATGATGCGACTGGTAAGTTGTATACAACTCTATGGACATTTGTCCTAAGTTTTGAATACAGTGTGCGCATAACAAAAAACAGGGAACCCCCGAACCATGAAAACGCCCCATGTTTCACTTCCACGGCCCGAGGACGAGAACCTTGGTGTCGGCGCGAATATGGCCTACGGCCTGCAACATGTGTTGACCATGTACGGTGGCATCGTCGCCGTGCCGTTGATCATCGGCCAGGCGGCCGGGCTGTCGCCGGCGGACATCGGCCTGCTGATTGCCGCGTCGTTGTTCGCGGGGGGCTTGGCGACGCTGTTGCAGACCCTCGGCCTGCCGTTCTTCGGTTGCCAGTTGCCGCTGGTGCAAGGCGTGTCGTTCTCGGGGGTCGCGACCATGGTGGCGATTGTCGGCAGCGGCGGTGAGGGCGGCTTTCAAGCCATTCTCGGCGCGGTGATCGCCGCCTCGCTGATCGGTTTACTGATTACGCCGGTGTTTTCGCGCATCACCCGGTTCTTTCCGCCGCTGGTCACCGGCATCGTGATCACCACCATCGGCCTGACCCTGATGCCGGTGGCGGCGCGTTGGGCGATGGGGGGCAACAGCCACGCCGCCGATTTCGGCAGCCTGGCCAACATCGGCCTGGCGGCGGTGACCCTGGTGCTGGTGTTGCTGCTGAGCAAAATGGGCAGCGCCACCATCTCGCGCCTGTCGATTCTGTTGGCGATGGTCATCGGCACCGTGATTGCGGTGTTCCTCGGCATGGCGGACTTTTCCGCGGTCAGCCAGGGCCCGATGTTCGGCTTCCCGACTCCGTTCCACTTTGGCATGCCGACCTTCCACATCGCTGCGATCCTGTCGATGTGCATCGTGATCATGGTAACCCTGGTGGAAACCTCCGCCGACATCCTGGCGGTGGGTGAGATCATCGACACAAAGGTCGACTCCCGACGCCTGGGTAACGGCTTGCGGGCAGACATGCTGTCGAGCATGATCGCGCCGATTTTCGGCTCTTTCACCCAGAGTGCCTTCGCCCAGAACGTCGGGCTGGTGGCGGTGACCGGGATCAAGAGCCGCTTCGTCGTCGCGACCGGCGGGGTGTTCCTGGTGGTGCTTGGCCTGCTGCCGTTCATGGGGCGGGTCATCGCAGCGGTGCCGACCTCGGTCCTCGGCGGTGCCGGTATCGTGCTGTTCGGCACCGTGGCGGCCAGTGGCATTCGTACGCTGTCGAAAGTCGACTATCGCAACAACGTCAACCTGATCATCGTTGCCACCTCCATCGGCTTCGGCATGATTCCCATCGCGGCCCCGAACTTCTACGATCATTTCCCGAGCTGGTTCGCGACCATCTTCCATTCGGGCATCAGTTCCTCGGCCATCATGGCGATCATGCTGAACCTGGCGTTCAACCACTTCACCACGGGCAACTCCGACCAGCAGTCGGTCTTCGCCGCGGGTACCGAGCGGGTGTTGCGTTACCAGGACCTGGCGGCGCTGCGCGAAGGTGATTACTTCAGCGATGGCAAACTGCACGACTGCGATGGCAACGAAATCCCGGTGGTGGCCGAACCGTCCCACCCAGTCGAACAGGCTCCGGTGCGCCAGAAAAGCAGCGAGCACGTCTGACCCATAAACGGCACTGACCTGTGGGAGCGAGCTTGCTCGCGAAGGCGGCTTGTCTGGTGATGAAGATGTGACAGGCCCACTGCATTCGCGAGCAAGCTCGCTCCCACATCGCGCTGCTTTTTTGCGCCATAACTGAAAAACCAGCCTGTGACGCGCGGTCACAGGCTGGTTTTTTTGTCACAACAATTGGGTTACCAGCGGCCGTAATGACCGCGAGGTGGGCCGTAGTAATAGCCACGTGGTGGCCCGTAATACACCGGCGCTGGGCGATAGTAGATGGGTTGCTCTACATACACCGGCTGAGGTTGGTAGTAGACGGGGGGTGGCTGCTGCACATAGACCGGCTGCGGTTGGACATAGACCGGTTGCTGCACATACACCGGCCGGTCACGGTTGATGATGGCCGAGCCAACGATGGCCGAACCGACGATTGCGCCGAACACTGCGGGCCCCTCCCAACCACCACGACCATGTGCGCTAGCCTGGCCGGTGACCGCGAGTGCCCCCACGAGCAGGGCGATGATGGGAAGTTTACGTTTCATGGCTGTTCCTCGTTCCGGCCCCGTCGCCTGTGGTCTGTAGCAGACCCGATGAGGGTCGCGGGGTTACTGGCTATGACAGCGATTTTCTCAGGATTCACAACGCCGTTGGGTAAATATTGTGTAAGGTCGGCCGGGGCGGTGATCCCGTCTGTCTGAAAGTGAATGCAAGGAGAACCGCATGCAGATCAATCCCAACAAAGACACCCAGTTGTGCATGTCCCTGTCGGGGCGGCCCGGCAACTTCGGCCTGCGCTTCCACAACCATCTCTATGAGCAACTGGGCCTGAACTTCTATTACAAGGCGTTCAGCAGCCAGGACTTGCCTGGCGCGGTGGGCGGGATTCGCGCGCTGGGTATTCGCGGCTGTGGAGTGTCGATGCCGTTCAAGGAAGCCTGCATCGCCTTGGTCGATGAGCTGGACCCTTCTGCGGCGGCGATCCAGTCCATCAACACCATCGTTAACACCAATGGCCATTTGAAGGCCTATAACACCGATTACATCGCCGTTGAGCAATTGCTTCAGACCCACGCCGTACCCAAGGATTCGACCTTCGCCCTGCGCGGCAGCGGCGGCATGGCCAAGGCTGTGGCCAGTGCCTTGCGCGACGGCGGCTACAAGAAGGGGTTGATCGTGGCCCGTAATGAAACCGCCGGCAGGGCGCTGGCCGAATCCCTGGGCTACGAATGGCAGGCCGAGCTGGGTGGCCTGCGGCCGCAAATGCTGGTCAACGTCACGCCGATCGGCATGACCGGCGGCCCGGAGGCCGACCAGTTGGCGTTCGACCCCGAGGCCATCGCCGCCGCCGAGACCGTGTTCGATGTGGTGGCAATCCCCTCGGAAACGCCGCTGATCGTGCGCGCCCGGGCCGAAGGCAAGCGGGTCATCACCGGGCTGGAAGTGATTGCGCTCCAGGCCCTGGAGCAATTCGTGCTGTATACCGGGGTGCGGCCCAACCTTGAGCAGTTTGAAAAAGCCGTGGCCTTCGCCCGGTCCTGATCACTCCAGCCTTGCCAGGCGCTCTTCCAGTGCCGCGATCCGCGCCTCGAGCTCTTCGATGCGTTCCAGCGACACACCGCCCGCCGTATGACGCTCGGTGGGTTGGTGGCGGGCGGCGAGAATCGCTTCGATGTCCGCCGGGTCGCCCATGGCGTGTACGTAGCGGTCTTCGCGCTGGCCGGCCTGGCGTGGCACCAGCAGCGCCAGGCCGCGGGCAATCAGGCGCTCCAGTTGATGCACCACTTGTTCGGTGTCTTCGAAGTCGTGCATGCGAGCGCTGCGGGTCAGCAGCTCGTTGACCGTTTGCGGGCCGCGCAGAAACAGCAGGCCCATCAGGATCACCTGGGCCGGGACCAGCTCCAGGGCCTTGTCGATCCGGTGCTCCCAGCGGTCGGCGCGGCTGCCCATGACCAGCCTGGTGAAACCGCGGCCTTCCAGTGCCCGCAGGCTTTGGCCGACCTGGCCCGGGTTGAGGTTCATCACCGGTTCACGGCTGGTCTTCTGGTTGCAGGCCAGGACCAGGGCATTGAGGGTCAGCGGGTACGTCTCGGGGTTGGTCGCCTGTTTCTCGACCAGCGCGCCGAGGATGCGGATTTCCGTGCTGGTGAGCCGTGGTTCTTCGGCCTGGTTTTGTTCTTCGATGCTCATCGCGCGCTCCCTATGCTGTGGAAGCCGCCTAGCCTAATCCTTGCGCAATAAAAGACAAGCGATGCAACAAGCCGTGGCTATAATCGCCTCCGTTTGATTCGCTCCATTCCAGCCACCTGCAAGAGATCGCCATGACCATTTCCCTGTACGCCGCTTCCATCCCGGTTTTCAAGCAGATGCTCAACGCCTTGAGCGACGTCCTGAACAAGGCTGAAGCCCACGCCACCGCAAAGAACATCGACCCTCAAGCCTTCCTGCAGGCGCGCCTGTACCCGGACATGTTTCCCCTGGTGCGCCAGGTTCAGATCGCAGTGGACTTCGCCAAGGGCGTTTCCGCGCGCCTGGCCGAGATCGAAGTGCCGAAGTATGACGACAGCGAAACCACCTTCGCCGAGCTGCAAGCCCTGATCGCCAAGGTCCTGGCCTTTGTCGACGGCATCAGCCCTGCGCAGATCGATGGCAAGGAAGGCATCGAGATTGTCACTCGCCCAGGCACCCCGAAGGAAAAGCGCTTCAGCGGCCAGAACTACTTGCTGACCTACGGCCTGCCGCAGTTCTTCTTCCACGTCACCACCGCCTACGCCTTGCTGCGCCATAACGGTGTGGAAGTGGGCAAGCGCGACTACATGGGCGCGTTCTAAACTCGCGGCCATGAAAAAGCCCGGAACGGTGTGAGCCGTTCCGGGCTTTTTTGTGCTGGCTTGTTACGTCGGGGAGGCTCCATCCCTACCTAAGCGCGCGCGAGCTTCTCTTCCTCACCCAGGCAAGCCGCTGCGGTGAACAGCACATCGGTGGACGAATTCAACGCCGTCTCGGCCGAATCCTGCAGCACGCCGATGATGAACCCCACCGCAACCACTTGCATGGCGATTTCGCTGGGAATGCCGAACAGGCTGCACGCCAGGGGAATCAGCAGCAGCGAACCGCCCGCCACGCCGGAAGCACCGCAGGCGCAAATGGCCGCGACGACGCTCAACAGCACGGCGGTCGGCACATCCACCGCAATGCCCAGGGTGTGTACGGCGGCGAGGGTCAGTACGGTGATGGTGATGGCAGCACCGGCCATGTTGATGGTCGCACCCAGCGGGATCGACACCGAATAGGTGTCCTCGTGCAGGCCCAGGCGCTTGCTCAACTCCAGGTTCACCGGGATGTTCGCCGCCGAACTGCGGGTGAAGAACGCCGTGATGCCGCTCTCGCGCAGGCAGGTGAACACCAGCGGGAACGGATTGCGACGCAGCTTCCAGAAGACGATGAGCGGGTTCACCACCAGGGCCACGAACAGCATGCAGCCGATCAGCACGGTCAGCAGGTGCAGGTAGCCGAGCAGGGCGCCGAAGCCGGACGTGGCCAGGGTCGAAGCCACCAGTCCGAAAATCCCCAGCGGGGCGAAGCGAATCACCAGGCGCACGATCACTGTTACGCCGTTGGACAGGTCGTCGAGCACGGTGCGCGTGGTTTCGCCGGCATGACGAATGGCGATGCCCATGCCGATGGCCCAGGCGAGGATGCCGATGAAGTTACCGTCCATCAGTGCCCGGACCGGGTTGTCTACCACGCTGAGCGCCAGGCTCTGCAATACTTCGGCGATGCCGCCGGGGGCGGTGACGGCAACGTCCTGGCTCGACAGCACCAGGCTGGACGGAAACAGCGTGCTGGCCACCACGGCGACCACGGCCGCGGCGAACGTGCCCAGCAAATAGAGGAACAGGATCGGCCGTATATGGGTTTCCTGGCCGTGCTTGTGGTTGGCGATCGACGCCATGACCAGCACGAACACCAGGATCGGCGCCACGGCCTTGAGCGCGGAGACGAAGACCTTGCCAATGAAGGCGGTGGATTTCGCCAGCTCGGGCGCCAGCCATGCCAGGACGATACCGGCGATCAGGCCGATGATGATTTGCGTCACCAGGCTGGTGCGCGTGAGGCGTTGGAAAACGGACGGGGACGAAGCAGTCATAGCGGCATCTCTGATTTTATTGTGTGCGACGGTCGACGCGTCAGGGCAACAAGCGGGCAGGCCACATGAGCGGACCGGGGGAACGACGGCGTTTGCAGGCCGCGGACTTTATCACAGCCCGCCGAAAAGTCTGACGGACCTGTGACGATCCGTCACTGCGCGGTTCAACTGCGTTTTTCTCTCGGGCGCATTCTGTTAGGCTGTGCCCCTCTCACTTTCTATCTCCGCCAGCGAGCCCTTGGGCTACCGCTGGTGTCGTCGTTTTGCTGGAGTTTGCATGTTGTTACCGATTTTCCTGTTGTCGGCCGCCGGGTTCACCGTGCTGACCACGGAGTTCGTCATCGTTGGCCTGTTGCCATCCATTGCCCGTGATCTGGAGGTGAGCATCCCCCAGGCCGGGCTGCTGGTGACGTTGTTTGCGTTCACCGTGGCGGCGTTCGGGCCGTTCCTGACCGCCTGGTTCGCTCGTTTCGAGCGGCGCAAGCTGTTTATCAGCGTGCTGATAATGTTCGGCCTGGCCAACCTGTTGGCGACGTTTGCCCCCAACATCTGGGTGATGGCCGTTGCCCGGTTGCTGCCGGCCCTGGGTCTGCCAGTGTTCTGGGCGCTGGCCAGTGAAACGGCGGTGGACATCGTCGGGCCGGAGCACGCCGGGCGTGCCATCGCCCGGATCGGTTTCGGCATCGTCTGCGCCACGGTGTTCGGCATTCCGGTGGGTACGCTGATTTCTGATGCATTCGGCTGGCGCAGCGCCTTCGCGATCCTGTCGGTGATTGCCTTTGCCAAGGCCTTGCTGCTGTTCATCTATCTGCCGAAAACCAACCTGCACCAGCATCAGGTGAGCTTTCGCTCGCAATTCAAGATCCTGCGCAGCCCATTGATGCAAGGGCATGTGCTGCTGTCGATCCTGGTCTTCAGCGGCATGTTCACCGCCTACACCTACCTGGCGGACATCCTCGAACGCCTCGCCGGCTTCGATGGCACGCTGGTGGGCTGGTGCCTGATGGGCTTCGGTGCGGTGGGCCTGGTGGGCAACTCCCTGGGCGGACGGGCGGTAGACCGGCACCCGTTGATCGCCTCGATGGTGTTCTGCCTGTTCATGATCGGCGGCATGGTGGCGCTGGTGCCGAGCATCCACTCGACCCTCGGCCTGGCGGCGGCGATGGGCATCTGGGGCGTGACCCAGGCGGCGCTGTTCTTGGTCAGCCATGTCCGGTTGATGAAGGCCGCGCCGCAAGCCCCGGCCTTTGCAGCATCGTTGAACATCGCCGGGGCCAACTTGGGGATTGGCCTGGGGGCAATGGTCGGTGGCCGGGTCATCGATACCCTCGGCCTGGGCAAGGTGGGTTTTGCCGCGGCCGGGTTCATCCTGGTCTCGATTCTGCTGGCCATGCTGATGATGACCTTCAAGCCCCGCGCCGTGTGCTCCAACGGCTAGGCGCTGAACAGTTCGCGCCGCGCGCCTTCGGCGATCGCGACGATGCCCGGGTGGCTGACTTTGCGCTCCACCGAAATGGCGTAGAAGGATTCGCTGACCGCATCGGTCTGGCCGATCACCTCGACGCCGTACTGGCGCTTGACCTCTTCGGCGATCACGCTCGGGCCGATGAAAATCCCGCTGCCTGATTGACCGAAGGCCTGCATCAGGGCGCTGTCGTCGAACTCGCCGACGATGCGCGGCTGGATCTGTTGTTCGGCGAACCAACGTTGCAGGCGGCTGCGCACCACGGTTTCCGGCCCGGGAATCAGCAGCGGGGCGTCATGCAGGCCGTGGGGGAAATCCTGCCCGTAGCGTTCGGTCAGCGCGGCGGTGGCGAAGAAACTGATGCCGCACTCGCCCAGCTTCTGGCTGTAGCCCTTGATGTCCAGGTGGGTTGGCATCGGGCTGTCGGAAATCACCAGGTCCAAGCGCTGGATCGCCAGGTCCGCCAGCAAGCGTTCGAGCTTGTCCTCGCGGCAGGTGATACGCAGCGCTTCGGCAAGCTCCATGGTCGGTGCCAGCAGGCGATAGACGATGGACTTGGGCACCACGTCCGCCACGCCCACCCGAAACAGCGTCTGCTGTTCGTTGGGCTGGGCCCGCAGCATCAACTCCAATTCCCCGCCAATCTGGAACATGTGTTCGGCATAGGGGAGCGTCTGGCGGCCGGCTTCGGTCAGTTCCAACTGCCGCCCGACACGACGAAACAACTTGAGGTTATAGGTCTGTTCGAACAGGGCGATCTGGCCGCTGATGGTTTGCGGTGTCAGGTTCAACTGTTCACAGGCGCGCACGATGCTGCCGGTTTTTGCCACGACCCAGAAGTAATGCAATTGTCGGTAATTGAGCATGGGGTCACACAGTTCGTAAAAAACGAAGTATAACCGCTAAAAATACGAATTTTCCTGAAGTGTTGTCGTCTCTAGAATGCCCTGCCATTGGAGGGCCACCTTTCGTGCGCTTGGTATTTCTAAAGAGGCATTCATTCATGAGCTATAAATCCTTGGGTCTTGCCGCGATGCTCGTTACAGCTTCCATGGCGCTGGCAGGTTGCGAGCAAGCCGAAAAAAGCGCCCAGCAACTGATGGGGCAGGCCGCAGAAACGGCCAAGCAGGCCATCGACGATACCCACAAGGCCGCCGAACAGGCCCTCAGCGAAGCCAGCGGAGGGTTGATCAACCCTGGCAAAAAGCCGGCGGACGACGCCGAAGAACCCGAAACCTCGACCAAGACCCTTTAACCCGCACATCAGCCAGGACTGACTCATGGATTATCTTTTACAGCTTTCCGCCAGCCCCACCGCGTGGATCGCCTTGGCAACATTGGTCGTGATGGAGATCGTGCTCGGCATCGATAACCTGATCTTCATTTCGATCCTGACCAACAAGCTGCCTGTGCAGCACCGTACCAAGGCACGGCGAATCGGTATCGGCATGGCGCTGATCCTGCGCCTGGGCCTGTTGAGCACCATCGCCTTCATTGTGCAATTGACCGAACCTGTCATTGAGATCCTGGGCCAGGCGTTCTCCTGGAAAGACATGATCCTGATCGCCGGTGGCCTGTTCCTGTTGTGGAAAGCCACCACCGAAATCCATCACAGCATGGACCCGGCGCCCCATGATCCCAAGACCGCGTCGTCCGGTGTGACCCTGGGTTTTGCTGCCGCGATCGGTCAGATCCTGATGCTGGACCTGGTGTTCTCCATCGACAGCATCATCACTGCCGTGGGCATGACCGAGCATCTGCCGATCATGATCATCGCCGTCGTGGTTTCGGTGCTGGTGATGCTGCTGGCGGCTGAACCGCTCGCCAAGTTCATCAATGACAACCCGACGGTGGTCATGTTGGCCCTGGGCTTCCTGATCATGATCGGCATGACGCTGATCGCCGAAGGTTTTGGTGCCCATGTGCCTAAAGGCTACATCTACGCCGCCATGGCTTTCTCGGCCGCCATCGAAGTGTTGAACATGATGTCCCGCCGCGCCAAGCAGAGGGCGCATAAGACCTTGACCGACAACGCCTGATTCCAGGCGCATGCAAACCGCCCGGACTCAGGTCCGGGCGGCTCGTTTCCACCTCTGCGTGGGCGTGATCGCGATGTATGGGAAAGAAACGTCAGTGTGCCGCAGCGTGGCGCCGGGCGGGTCCTGCGGTTTTTTTCGGTTGGACGGACGGCGCGTGATGGTGGCGTCGAGCGATGCGAAGCACACCCCACAACATGGCGGTCGCCACACTCAGCCAGCCAAATATCAGCATCAGAATTGTCGTCGTCAGGCTCATCTGTGCCTCCTTTTATCCCGTTCCGGGACAACGCACTCAGTTCAATGGACAGTCTAGTCCATGCAGTGTTTCAGGCAGTCGATGGGTGGCGGCCAGAACGGACCGGTTCGTTCTATCCAGCCATAGGGACTGCTGTTTAAGGCTATACCCTGGCCCATGGGCGCTTTATGATCGACAGCCCCAGCCCGGCTCTAACGTCGGGTGCCTGAACAAGAGAGTCTTCATGTTGCCGCTCATTCCCTCTTTTCGATCACTGGTCCTGGCGACGGTATGCCTGGCTACCCTGGCGGGTTGCGCGAGCGATGTGTCGCCAAGGATCCGGAGCCTGCCTGAGCGGGTGGAGCTCAACAGCGTGCCGTTTTACCGAGGCGAGATGTATCAGGGCGCGCCGCAATCCCTGGCGGCGCTGTTGACGTTCCAAGGCACGGTGATCACGCCTGGGTTGCTGGAAAAACCCTTGCACCTGCCGGGCGGCGAGGCTGATTTGCAGCAGAACATGCAAACCCTGGTGCGCCAGTACGGATTCGTGGTGTATCCACTGCGTGCCCAGTTGCCTGCGTTGCTGGAACAGGTCGCCGCCGGCTACCCGGTCCTGGTGCGCTATAACGCGGGTACACCGTTCTGGCCTGAGCTACGGTATGGGATCCTGGCCGGCTACAACCGTCAGAAGCAGACGGTCCTGTTGCGATCCGGCATGAATCGCCGTGAAACGATGAGCTTCGGCGCTTTCGAATCGGACTACCAGAACGCAGGCGCCTGGGCGGTGCTGGTGCAGCGGCCGACCCAGCTTCCGGCCAATGTCGACGCCCAGCGCTGGTTGAAGGCCGCGCAGGAGTTGGCCGGGGCAGGGCAGGAACAAGCCGCTGCACGGGCCACCCAGACGCTGAATGCCGCACATTGATGGCGGCCCCGTTCGTCACTTGCCGGGCACGACCCGGCACGCCTGAGGCTCTTACCGTCAGGGTCGGGACGTTCCCGGCCATGATTTGAGGAGGCAGCGATGGCACAGTCGAAAACACCTACGGGCCCACATTCGTCAGATCATTCGTCCGGTGATGACCTGGGTTTCGACCCGGATTCGCCAGACCTCGATGATCCTCAGGTCGATCCGGTCGGCCCGGCCAAGGCGCCGCTGGACGAGGATAAGCAGGATAAGGCGCAATCCAGGGCCTACGACCCATTGGGCGATCTGAAACCCTGAACCGGCAGGTCGTGGCAAGGGTTGGCTTGCGCCGGGCTGTTTGAAGCCTCCCTCGCCACGGGTCCAGGCTGGCGTGGACAGATTACTTGGACGCTTCTACCACGCCGGTCTGGCGGCTCTTTAGGTTCTTGGCGGCCTTGTATTGAAGCGCCACCGCCGGCACGCTCGCACTTTTGCCGGTTTCCACCCAACTGCGAATCCGACTGGCGTCGGCGAAGTGCGTGTACTTGCCAAACGCATCGAGGATCACCAGCGCCATTGGCCGATTACCCATTTTCGTGACCAGCACCAGGCAATGGCCGGCTTCGTTGGTGAAGCCTGTCTTGGTCAGTTGAATATCCCAGTTGGCCTTGTGGACCAAATGGTCGGTGTTGCGAAAACCGAGGCTATAGACGGGCTTGCGGAAGGTAACGGTCTTTTCCTTGGTGGTGCTCAGTTCACTCAACAGCGGGTACTTGCGCGCGGCGATCAGCAACTTGGTCAGGTCGCGCGCGGTGGAAACGTTGTGGATCGACAGGCCCGTGGGTTCCACGTAGTGGGTGCTGGTCATGCCTAGGGCCTTCGCCTTGGCGTTCATGGCGGCGATGAACGCGGCGTAGCCGCCCGGGTAATGGTGGGCGAGGCTGGCGGCGGCGCGGTTTTCCGATGACATCAGGGCGATCAGCAGGACGTCCCGGCGCGACAGTTCGCTGTTGAGCTTGACCCGGGAAAACACCCCTTTCATTTCCGGGGTGTTGGCGATGGTGATGGAAATGTATTCGTCGAGGTTCTGTTTGGCGTCCAGCACGATCAAGCCGGTCATCAACTTGGTCACCGATGCGATGGGGACCACCACGTCCGGGTTATTCGAATAGACCACCTTGTCCGTCTGCAGGTCCAGCAGCAGCGCGCTGCCCGAGGCAACTTGCAGCTTGGTGGTGTCCCGTGGGGCCGCGATCGTTTCCTGTGCGCTGGCAGTGTGCGTGATAAAGGTGCCTGTGAAAGCGAAGAGCAGGCTGAGGATCGAAAGACGGATTTTCACGCGAGTAGACTCGATGGAGTTGAAGGTGCCGTTGAGTAACGGCTTTAAAAAAACCGTCGCATTTTAGGAGTATGGGCGACAGCAGCGCTACATGCCTGTATCGCCGAGGCTTGTGAATAAATAAAGTTTCATGGAGGGGGATTTTGGCGAAACGAATCTGAAAAATATGTAATTTGGCGGCAAAATCCGTCGCCAGAAACATCTGTGGGAGCGAGCTTGCTCGCGATAGCGATGGACCAGCCAACATCCAGTTGACTGACACACCGCTATCGCGAGCAAGCTCGCTCCCACAGGTTTTTTTAACGTGTATCAGCTGTGCAGCGTTTCTGCTGCGTACAACGTGTTTTCCAGCAGGCAGGCGCGGGTCATCGGGCCAACACCGCCGGGCACTGGCGTGATCCAGCCGGCGCGGGGCAGGGCGGTCTCGTAGACCACGTCGCCTACCAGTTTGCCGTCTTCCTGGCGGTTGATGCCCACGTCGATGACGATGGCCCCTTCCTTGATCCACTCACCCTTCACCAGGCCAGGCTTGCCGGCGGCGACCACTACCAGGTCGGCACGGCCGACGTGGCCGGGCAGGTCCTTGGTGAAGCGATGGGTCACGGTGACGGTGCAGCCGGCCAGCAGCAGTTCCATGGCCATCGGCCGGCCAACGATGTTGGAGGCGCCCACCACCACGGCGTCGAGGCCGTAGAGATCCACGCCGGTGCTTTCCAGCAACGTCATGATGCCCTTGGGGGTGCAGGGGCGCAGCAGTGGGATGCGTTGGGCCAGGCGGCCGACGTTATAAGGATGGAAGCCGTCGACGTCCTTGTCCGGACGGATGCGTTCCAGCAGCCGGGAGGCGTCGAGGTGCTCAGGCAGTGGCAACTGGAGCAGCACGCCGTCGATGTTCGGGTCTTCGTTCAAGCGGTCGATCAGATCGGCCAACGCTTGCTGAGTGGTTTCGGAAGGCAGGTCGTAGGCCTGGGAAAGGAAGCCGACCTCTTCACAGTCTTTACGCTTGTGCGAGACATAAACCTGAGAGGCAGGATCGCTGCCGACCAGGATCACCGCAAGGCCGGGCGTGCGCAGGCCTTGCTGGCGGCGCTCGGTGACTCGTTGGGCGATCTGCTGGCGCAGGCTGGCGGCGATCGATTTGCCGTCGATAAGTTGTGCAGTCATTGCGCGTGGTTAACCATCGAGAGGGGAAAAAAAGAGAACGCATTCTCGCATGCCGGGACGTGAGGGCAAAGGCGCTTGGTCTGCAAATTCCCCTAACCCCTTTAATTAAATGAATTTTTTTTAAAAAAGAGTTGACGACCTATCAGGCCGTCTATAACATTCGTCGCACTTGTCGGGCACAGCCTAGCACTGGTTAAGAAGGCGGCGCAGAGTTGGTTGTTTCAACTCGGTAAAGCTGAAAGCACTTAGTTTGTAATCGTCCAAGAATACAGATTAAAAAGGCGCCCGTAGCTCAGCTGGATAGAGCATCCGCCTTCTAAGCGGATGGTCGCAGGTTCGAGTCCTGCCGGGTGCGCCATTTAGGCAGCTTTGGCACAAGTAACGCAACAAGGCAATATGGTGGGCGTAGCTCAGTTGGTAGAGCACGGGATTGTGACTCCCGTTGTCGTGGGTTCGATCCCCATCGTCCACCCCATATTCTAGAAAGGCGCCAGATGTAATCATCTGGCGCCTTTGCTTTAAAAGCTTGATACGCGGATGTGGTGGAATTGGTAGACACACTGGATTTAGGTTCCAGCGCCGCAAGGTGTGAGAGTTCGAGTCTCTCCGTCCGCACCATACAAGTCGCTATTTAATAGCAGAAAACGGCGCAGTACCTGAAAAGGGCTGCGCCGTTTTTGTTTTCGGGGCTTCTGTGCCTGTCCGCTGGCGCCGTTTTCGGGTGGTGTGCAGGGGGAGGTTGGTCACGATTGTGTTTCGTGATGATGCGCAGGATGCCCGTTGGTCTCCTCGTGGGGCCGGGTGTCGCGTGTGTCGAGCCTGCGCTTCTATATAAAGGAAGCGTTGGTGCAGAGCCTTTGGCTGATCAGCTGTATTTGTAATTCGTGCGAGGCATCACCGTTTGCCCCGCTCCTAAATTCGGCGCCTGTTTCCTACCCGTTTTCAGTAGGGTGACTTCTTGAGTTTGACCTACTAGAATGCATGCCCTTGATTCTGGGGTCGGAAACGCCCGGCCAACGTCTGTGCAACGAGGAATATCCATGCAAGTTTCTGTTGAAAATACTTCTGCTCTTGAGCGCCGCATGAGCATCACCGTGCCGGCTGAGCGCATCGAGACTCAGGTCAACAAGCGTCTGCAGCAGACTGCCCAAAAGGCCAAAATCCCAGGTTTCCGCCCAGGCAAAGTGCCGATGAGCGTGATCCGTCAGCGTTACGAAGCTGATGCACGCCAGGAAGCCGTGGGCGACGTGATCCAGTCTTCTTTCTACGAAGCGGTGGTCGAGCAGAAGCTGAATCCGGCCGGCGCGCCGTCCGTCGAGCCTAAAGTGCTGGAAAAGGGCAAGGACCTGGAGTTCGTTGCAACGTTCGAAGTGTTCCCGGAGTTCACCGTTGCCGGTTTCGACTCCATTGCCGTCGAGCGTCTGAGCGCCGATGTGTCGGATGCCGACCTGGACAAGATGCTGGACATCCTGCGCAAGCAGAACACCCGTTTCGAAGTGGCCGATCGTGCTGCCCAGAACGAAGACCAGCTGAACATCGATTTCGTTGGCAAGGTCGACGGTGAAGTCTTCGCCGGCGGCTCCGCCAAAGCCACCCAGCTGGTGCTGGGCTCCGGTCGCATGATCCCAGGCTTCGAAGATGGCCTGGTCGGTGCGAAGGCGGGTGAAGAGCGCGTGCTGAACGTGACCTTCCCAGAGGACTACCAGAACCTGGACCTGGCCGGCAAGGCCGCCGAGTTCACCGTGACCGTCAACAGCGTTTCCGAGCCGAAGCTGCCTGAGCTGAATGAAGAGTTCTTCGCCCAGTTCGGTATCAAGGAAACCGGCCTTGACGGTTTCCGCGCCGAAGTTCGCAAGAACATGGAGCGTGAGCTGCGCCAGGCCATCAAGTCCAAGGTCAAGAACCAGGTCATGGACGGTCTGCTGGCCTCCAACCCGATCGAAGTGCCAAAGGCTCTGCTGGACAACGAAGTGAACCGTCTGCGCGTGCAGGCCGTCCAGCAGTTCGGCGGCAACATCAAGCCGGACCAACTGCCGGCCGAGCTGTTCGAAGAGCAGGCCAAGCGCCGCGTCGTGCTGGGCCTGATCGTTGCCGAAGTGGTCAAGCAGTTCGAACTCAAGCCTGACGAAACCCGCGTTCGCGAGCTGATCCAGGAAATGGCCTCGGCTTATCAGGAGCCTGAGCAAGTCGTGTCCTGGTACTACAAGAACGAGCAGCAACTGAACGAAGTCCGTTCGGTTGTGCTGGAAGAACAAGTTGTGGATACTGTTCTGCGGAAAGCTAGCGTGACCGATAAAGCGGTCTCTTACGAAGAAGCGGTCAAGCCGGTGGAAGCTCCACAAGCCGATTGATTGTTTTGCGGTAGGAAATACACACCATAAGCCAGCCTTCGTGCTGGCTTATGCGTATTCAAGACATAACTATTTGGGAGTGACTGCGAGACATGTCCCGCAATTCTTTTTATCAGCAGAGCTCTGACATCCAAGCCGCAGGCGGCCTGGTCCCGATGGTTATCGAGCAGTCCGCCCGTGGCGAACGTGCCTATGACATCTACTCGCGCCTGCTCAAGGAACGCGTCATTTTCCTGATCGGCCCCGTTGAAGACTACATGGCCAACCTGGTCGCGGCGCAACTGCTGTTCCTTGAAGCGGAAAACCCGGACAAGGATATCCATCTCTACATCAACTCGCCTGGCGGGTCGGTGACGGCGGGTATGTCGATCTACGACACCATGCAGTTCATCAAGCCGGACGTTTCCACCATCTGCATCGGCCAGGCCTGCAGCATGGGCGCGTTCCTGCTCGCCGGTGGCGCAGCGGGCAAGCGTCACTGCCTGCCGAACTCGCGCATGATGATTCACCAGCCATTGGGCGGTTTCCAGGGCCAGGCGTCGGACATCGACATCCATGCCAAGGAAATCCTCCACATCCGTTCGCGCCTGAATTCGCTGCTGGCCCATCACACCGGCCAAAGCCTCGAAACCATTGAGCGTGACACCGAGCGTGACAACTTCATGAGCGCCGAGCGTGCCGCCGAATACGGCCTGATCGACTCGGTGATCAACAAGCGTCAAATGCCTGCCTAAGCCGCTCAAAATGCAGGTGGTTGGGATGACCGGCCGCCTGCGGGCTTGAAAAAGCCCGCAATTGCCTTCATCTTGTGTTGCAAGCCTATCGGATTTGGATCGATCGAATGACTGACACCCGCAACGGCGAGGACAACGGCAAACTGCTTTATTGCTCCTTCTGTGGCAAAAGCCAGCATGAAGTACGCAAATTGATTGCCGGCCCCTCGGTCTTCATTTGCGACGAGTGCGTCGACCTGTGCAATGACATCATCCGCGAGGAGGTGCAGGAAGCCCAGGCCGAAAGCAGCGCGCATAAATTGCCTTCGCCTAAAGAAATCAGCGGCATCCTTGATCAGTATGTGATTGGTCAGGAACGTGCCAAAAAGGTACTGGCCGTAGCGGTGTACAACCACTACAAGCGCCTGAACCAGCGTGACAAGAAGAATGACGAGGTCGAACTCGGCAAGAGCAACATCCTGCTGATCGGCCCGACAGGCTCGGGTAAGACCCTGCTTGCCGAAACCCTGGCCCGCTTGCTGAACGTTCCGTTCACCATTGCTGACGCAACCACGCTGACCGAAGCGGGTTATGTTGGCGAGGATGTCGAGAACATCATTCAGAAGTTGCTGCAAAAGTGTGACTACGATGTGGAAAAGGCCCAGATGGGCATCGTCTACATCGATGAAATCGACAAGATTTCCCGCAAGTCCGACAACCCGTCCATCACCCGGGATGTTTCCGGCGAGGGCGTGCAACAGGCCTTGCTCAAGTTGATCGAAGGCACGGTCGCTTCCGTACCGCCCCAAGGTGGTCGCAAGCATCCGCAGCAGGAATTCCTGCAGGTCGACACCCGTAACATCCTGTTCATCTGCGGCGGTGCGTTCTCCGGCCTGGAAAAGGTCATCCAGAACCGTTCCACCCGCGGCGGCATCGGTTTCAACGCCGAAGTGCGCAGCAAGGAAGAGGGCAAGAAAGTCGGTGAATCCCTGCGTGAAGTCGAGCCTGACGATTTGGTCAAGTTCGGCCTGATCCCGGAATTCGTCGGTCGTCTGCCGGTCCTGGCGACGCTGGACGAGTTGGATGAAGCGGCGTTGATGCAGATTCTGACCGAGCCGAAGAATGCCCTGACCAAGCAGTACGCCAAGCTGTTCGAAATGGAAGGTGTAGACCTGGAGTTCCGTTCCGACGCGCTGAAATCGGTCGCCCGACGTGCCCTGGAACGCAAGACTGGTGCCCGTGGGTTGCGTTCGATCCTCGAGGGCGTCTTGCTCGACACGATGTATGAAATCCCCTCGCAGTCTGAGGTGAGTAAAGTCGTGATCGATGAAAGCGTCATAGAAGGCAAGTCCAAGCCACTGTATATCTACGAAAACAGTGAGCCGGCTGCCAAGGCCGCGCCGGACGCCTAAGCGTCCCGCTGCCGGAACAAAGAAGGGGCCTTCGGGCCCCTTTGCTTTTATGTGGCGAGGCGATTTATCCCCTCGCCACATAGGGTTGTGCATGACTTTTATTTCTTTTAACCGTCAGGCATCAGCCTTAGCGCTTGTTTTTTTTCAAGGGTGCCCCCATCTTGGTTTCAAGCTTACTTCCATCTGTTTCCGGCCCTAGGGCCGCCGTAGAGGCGAAATCATGAAGACAACCATCGAATTGCCTCTCCTGCCATTGCGCGATGTCGTGGTGTATCCGCACATGGTTATCCCGCTGTTCGTGGGGCGCGAGAAGTCTATCGAAGCCCTCGAGGCTGCGATGACGGGCGACAAGCAGATTCTCCTGCTGGCTCAGAGAAACCCTGCCGACGATGATCCCGGCGAAGACGCACTCTATCGCGTAGGTACGATCGCCACGGTTCTGCAACTGCTCAAGCTGCCTGATGGCACTGTCAAGGTCCTGGTCGAGGGCGAGCAGCGCGGTACGGTCGAGCGCTTCAGCGAAGTGGACGGTCACTGCCGTGCCGAAGTGTCGCTGATCGAAGAGGTCGATGCGCCGGAGCGTGAATCGGAGGTGTTTGTCCGCAGCCTGCTGTCCCAGTTCGAACAGTATGTGCAATTGGGCAAGAAGGTGCCTGCCGAGGTCCTGTCTTCGCTGAACAGCATCGACGAACCTGGACGCCTGGTCGACACGATGGCGGCCCACATGGCCCTCAAGATCGAGCAGAAGCAGGAAATCCTCGAAATCATCGACCTGTCGGCCCGTGTCGAACACGTGCTGGCATTGCTCGACGGCGAAATCGACCTGTTGCAGGTCGAGAAACGCATCCGCGGGCGCGTCAAGAAGCAAATGGAGCGCAGCCAGCGCGAGTACTACCTGAATGAGCAGATGAAGGCCATTCAGAAGGAGCTGGGCGATGGCGACGAAGGCCACAACGAAATCGAAGAGCTGAAAAAGCGCATCGATGCCGCGGGGCTGCCAAAAGATGCCCTGGCCAAGGCCCAGGCCGAGCTGAACAAGCTCAAGCAGATGTCGCCGATGTCTGCCGAAGCCACCGTGGTGCGTTCCTACATCGACTGGCTGGTCCAGGTGCCGTGGAAGGCCCAGAGCAAGGTGCGGCTGGACCTGGCGCGTGCCGAGGACATCCTCGATGCCGACCATTACGGCCTCGAAGAGGTCAAGGAACGTATCCTCGAATACCTCGCCGTGCAAAAACGCGTGAAAAAGATTCGTGGCCCGGTGCTGTGCCTGGTCGGTCCTCCCGGGGTGGGTAAGACGTCCCTGGCGGAATCGATTGCCCACGCCACCAACCGTAAATTCGTCCGCATGGCCCTCGGCGGCGTGCGCGATGAAGCGGAAATCCGCGGTCATCGCCGTACTTACATCGGTTCGATGCCAGGAAGATTGATTCAAAAGATGACGAAGGTGGGTGTACGCAACCCGCTGTTCCTTTTGGATGAAATCGACAAGATGGGCAGCGACATGCGCGGCGATCCGGCCTCTGCGTTGCTCGAAGTACTCGATCCGGAGCAGAACCATAACTTCAACGATCACTACCTGGAGGTCGACTACGACCTGTCGGACGTGATGTTCCTCTGCACCTCCAACTCCATGAATATCCCGCCAGCCTTGCTGGACCGGATGGAGGTGATTCGTCTGCCGGGCTACACCGAGGACGAGAAGATCAACATCGCCGTGAAGTACCTTTCGCCCAAGCAGATCCAGGCCAACGGCCTGAAGAAAGGCGAGCTGGAGTTCGACGAAGAGGCGATCCGCGACATCATTCGCTACTACACCCGCGAAGCCGGTGTGCGGGGCCTGGAGCGCCAGATTGCCAAGGTCTGCCGCAAGGCGGTCAAGGAGCATGCGCTGGAAAAACGCTTCGCGGTCAAGGTCACTTCCGACCTGCTGGAGCACTTCCTGGGTGTGCGCAAATTCAAGTACGGCCTGGCCGAGCAGCAGGACCAGATCGGCCAGGTGACCGGCCTGGCCTGGACTCAGGTCGGTGGCGAATTGCTGACCATCGAGGCAGCCGTGGTACCGGGCAAGGGTCAGCTGATCAAGACCGGTTCCTTGGGCGACGTGATGGTCGAGTCGATCACCGCGGCGCTGACGGTGGTGCGCAGCCGTGCCCGCAGCCTGGGCATTCCCCTGGATTTCCACGAGAAGCGCGACACCCATATCCACATGCCTGAAGGGGCGACCCCTAAGGACGGCCCGAGCGCCGGCGTGGGCATGTGCACGGCGCTGGTGTCGGCCTTGACCGGGATTCCGGTGCGCGCCGACGTGGCCATGACGGGTGAAATCACGTTGCGTGGCCAGGTACTGGCGATCGGTGGCTTGAAAGAAAAACTGCTGGCGGCACACCGTGGCGGGATCAAGATTGTGATCATTCCGGAAGAGAATGTCCGTGATCTGAAGGAAATTCCTGACAACATTAAGCAAGATCTTCAGATCAAACCGGTTAAATGGATTGACGAGGTCCTGCAAATTGCGCTGCAATACGCGCCGGAGCCCTTGCCGGATGTGGCTCCGGAGATAGTCGCGAAGGACGAAAAGCGCGAGTCTGACTCTAAGGAAAGAATTAGCACGCATTAATACGCATTTGCCTGGGGGGCTTCCTTGACAGTTTTTTAGAGCCCTTGTTATAAAGCGGCTCTTAAGTGTCTGCAGGCCATTCAGCACTCGTTTTTGCTTTCACCAAAAAAACTTAGAATCATCTCAAATAGATATAAGGGGACTTAGAGTGAACAAGTCGGAACTGATTGATGCTATCGCTGCATCCGCTGATATCCCGAAAGCTGCTGCTGGCCGTGCGCTGGACGCTGTAATCGAATCCGTCACTGGCGCTCTGAAGGCTGGCGACTCCGTTGTTCTGGTAGGTTTCGGTACTTTCTCCGTGACTGACCGTCCAGCTCGTATCGGTCGCAACCCGCAGACCGGCAAGACACTGGAAATCGCCGCTGCCAAGAAGCCAGGCTTCAAAGCCGGTAAAGCGCTGAAAGAAGCCGTTAACTAAGGTTTCGTTGAGTTTATCCGGGTCGGGGTCATGCCTGGCTTGGCAGCGGAGCGGTAATACGGCCGGTTACGACCGGCCTGGCACGCCAGGGCTTGCAGGTTCGAGTCTGGTCCGCTCCGCCAGTTACGAGAAGGCGCATCCTCGGATGCGCCTTTCTTCTATCCGGATTCTACCCACGCTCCACGGTTGCCTAAATTTGAAGTTCAACCGTTTCTGGGGGACGCATGCTGCAGAATATCAGGGACAATTCACAAGGCTGGATTGCCAAAACCATCATCGGGGTCATCGTCGCGTTGATGGCGTTGACCGGTTTCGATGCCATTTTCCAAGCCTCTTCCAACCGCAATGAAGCGGCCAAGGTCAACGGCGAGAACATCAGCCAGAACGAGCTGAGTCAGGCTGTCGACATGCAGCGCCGCCAGCTCATGCAACAGCTGGGCAAGGATTTCGACGCCTCCCTGCTGGACGAAAAGATGCTGCGTGATTCGGCGCTCAAGGGCCTGATCGATCGCAAGCTGCTGCTGCAAGGCGCACACGATGCGAAATTCGCCTTCTCCGAAGCCGCGCTGGATCAAGTGATCCTGCAAACGCCTGAGTTCCAGGTCGATGGCAAGTTCAGCGCCGAACGTTTCGACCAGGTGATCCGCCAACTGGGTTACAACCGGATGCAGTTCCGCCAGATGCTGGCCCAGGAAATGCTGATCGGTCAGTTGCGCGCAGGCCTGGCAGGTAGCGGCTTCGTCACCGACGCTCAGGTACTGGCCTTCGCCCGCCTGGAAAAGCAGACCCGTGATTTTGCCACCTTGAGCATCAAGGCCGACCCGTCAGCCGTGAAGTTGACCGACGACGAGGTCAAGGCTTACTACGACAAGCACGCCAAGGAATTCATGACGCCTGACCAGGTGGTCATTGATTACCTCGAACTGAAAAAGGCCGCGTTCTTCGACCAGGTCAGCGTCAAGGATGAAGACCTGCAGGCGGCGTACCAGAAGGAAATCGCCAACCTGTCCGAACAGCGTCGTGCCGCTCACATCCTGATCGAAGTGAACGACAAGGTCAGCGAAGCCCAGGCCAAGGCGAAGATCGAAGAGGTCCAGGCACGCCTGGCCAAGGGCGAGTCGTTTGAAGCCCTGGCGAAGGAGTTTTCCCAGGACCCGGGTTCGGCGAACAACGGCGGTGACCTCGGTTATGCAGGTCCGGGTGTCTACGATCCCGAGTTCGAGAAGGCGCTGTATGCCTTGACCAAGGATCAGGTTTCGGCACCGGTGCGCACCGACTTCGGTTTTCACCTGATCAAGCTGTTGGGGGTCGAAGCGCCTGAAGTGCCGACCTTTGCCAGCCTCAAGGACAAGCTGACCCGCGAGCTGAAGACCCAGCAGGTCGAGCAGCGTTTCGTCGAGGCGACCAAGCAACTGGAAGATGCCTCGTTCGAAGCCTCCGATCTGGCTCAACCAGCCCAGGACCTGAAGCTGACGGTCCACACCTCGGCCCCGTTCGGCCGTGAAGGCGGGGAAGGGATTGCGGCCAACCGTGCCGTCGTCACTGCCGCGTTCAGCCCCGAAGTGCTGGAGGAGGGTGCCAACAGTACCGCCATCGAGCTGGATCCCGAGACGGTCGTGGTCCTGCGTGCCAAGGAGCACCGCAAGCCTGAGCAGTTGCCGCTCGAAAGCGTGGCCGGCCCGATTCGTGCCCAACTGGCCAAGGAACACGCCAGCGCGGCTGCCAAGACCAAGGCGGATGAGCTGATCGCCAACCTGCGCGATGGCAAGGCTGCCCTGGACAAGCCTGTCGACGGCCAGGCCTGGAAAGTCACCGAAGCGGCGAATCGCAACCAGGAGGGCATCGACCCTGCGGTATTGCAGGCGCTGTTCCGCATGCCCAAGCCGGAATCGAAGGACAAGCCGACGTTCACCAGCGTGACGTTGCCCGACGGTAGCCTGGCGGTTGTACGCCTGAACGGCGTCAACGAAGCAGCGGCTCCGACCGATGCAGAGAAAGCCGAGTACCGTCGCTACCTTGCATCGCGTGCCGGCCAGCAGGACTTTGCGGCCTATCGCAAGCAGTTGGAAAGCCAGGCGGACATCAAGCGTTTCTGATGCCTTGACGGTTGCCTACAAAAAGACCCCGGCCGAAACGCCGGGGTCTTTTTGTATCCGCTTGTTGCTTTCGAAGGGGCGTTCGTCGATCCACTGGATTGGCGTCTTTTTCCTGCAAACAACCCTCAGTAGACTTGTAACCCCCTTGAAACAAGATTACTCACGCTGTCAGGTCGCGTTCTGTTGCACAATACGCCCCGGATCGTTTTCCTCAGGATGTTCAATGTTCACATCATTTCAAATGCGCACACTCGGGCTTGCACTGGCGCTGGTCGCCGCAGCCGGTTGCTCGTCCAAGAAAACCGCGATTTACGAGCACGAGAGCTTCGATGATTCCGGTACGTTCTCGCGCACCTATCCCGTCAGCGACACGGCGACCTGTGAGGCCGGGCGTCGGGCGTTGCTCAGCCAGGGCTACATCATCACCAGCAGCGATCCGAAACTGGTCAGTGGCCACAAGAGCTTCCAGCAGACCGGTGAAACCCACCTGGAGATCAGTTTCAACCTGGTCTGTGCCGAAGACGGTGGGCCGGGGCATCGGGCGACCATGTTCGCCAACGCCTTGCAGGACCGCTATGCCCTGAAGAAGACCAACAACTCTGCGAGCCTGGGCGTCGGCGTGTTGGGTTCGGTGTCGATGCCGATCGGTTCGTCCGATGATGCGATGGTCAAGGTCGCCAGCGAAACCGTCTCGGCGGCCAAGTTCTATGAGCGCTTCTTTGCCTTGGTGGAGGTGTTCTTGCCGCCCGAGGCGAAGAAGAACGTCGAGAATGCCGACAAGCCGAAAGCTGAACTGGGGATGCCGGAACCCAAGGCGGAACCGGCTGCGCTGGCCCCTGCGCCGGCCGCCGAGCCGCAACCGGCGCCCGCGCCCGCACCGACCACGCCGACGGATAACGCCGCGCCGGCGGACACCGTTCCGGCCGCGTCCGAACCGGTGGCCCCGCCAAGCGAACCGGCGCCGATTGCGCCCGCCGAATATGCACCCTCGGTAGCACCGGAGTCGACGATGGAGGTCATCACGCCGCCACCGGCCAGCGACCTGCCACCGCCAACCGAGGCCATCCAGCCGCTTCCTTGATATTGAGGTGGGTGGTCAGCCTGGCACGTGCTGTTACACCTGCTTGCGCTAATTTCCCGGCGCTGTGCTACGTTTAAAACATGAAGCCTAGGCTTCATGTTTTATTCATAAAGCAGCTTTATTCTGACTCCAAGGCCATCAGGCATTGGTTTCAATGAAAGGGGAAGGACACGCAATGGACGATTATCAGGAAGAGCTGCTGGAATACCAGGCGTACGAACTGGACCCGCTGGAGCCTGCCGAAGATGCAACGGAGCTGTAAGCCCTCGGCACAGCATGAACCCTACACGGGCGCTTGGACTCAATGTGCCCTGTGGCTGCGCCGGAACTCTCCCGGCGTTTGTGCGTTCCAGCGCTTGAAGGCTCGTTGGAATGCCTCGGCTGAGGCAAACCCCAACAGGTAGGCGATCTCACCGAACGCCAGTTCGGTATCGCGAATGTAAGTCATGGCCAGGTCGCGGCGTGTGTCGTTGAGGATGGCGCGAAACTGCGTACCTTCTTCGGCCAGCTTGCGGCGCAGGGTCCAGGTGGGCAGCTTCAGGCGCGCCGCCACTTCTTCCAGGTCGGGCTCCCGGCCACCGTTAAGCAAGGGTCCCAACAGTTGGATGATGCGCTCGCGCAGGCTGCGGGTGCGGGTCAGCTGTTCCAATTCCCGTTCACACAACTGAACCAGGTGTTGCCAGGTACTGGGGCAATGCTGCGGGTTTCGCTGGGCCAGGCTGTCGAGGCCCAGGCGCAGTTGATTCTGCTCGGCGCCAAACTGGATCGGGCCGTCGCCTAGCACGCGGTAGGCTTCCAGGTACGCCGGCTCTTCGAATTCGATGTCGATGCGCTCCGGTCGCAGCGCGATGCCGCTCACGCTGGACAGTTGGGTGAGCCAGCCGGCGACGATCGAATCCACCACGAAGCGGTTGTAGGCGTTGTACGGGCTGATGGAATAGAACCGCAGCCAGGCGCCCCGGGCATCCTCGTGGAAGCTGGATTGGCCGCGGTAGTTGGAACCGTACAGCGGCTCGAAGCGGATCAGGCAGCGGGCGGCTTCGCGCACGGTGGGTGCCTGGGCGGCGGTAACACCTGCCAGCCCGGCCTGGCTCAATCGGCTGAGCTGGCCCATGCGCAGGCCCAGGGCCGGGTTGCCGGTCTGCTGGATGGCGGCGTGACCCAGGCGCATATAACGAGGGATCGACAGGCGTGCGCCGGGTTCGGCCAAGCGCGTGGCATCGAGGCCGTACTGTTCGAGCAACGGTTGGGGATCATGCCCATGGCTGGCGATCGCGTCTGCCAGGCTATGGACGAAGCCCACCGATAAATCCCCGAGGCGCATCGGTTGCGGCTTCATGGTCACAGCCAAAGGTTCAGCAGGCGTGCGCCACGGGCCTGGCCATCGGGGAAATGCTGGCCGTCGTGGCTGATGAAGCTTTGGCCGCTGCTGCCACTGTCCCAGAACTGGCCCCGCAGGAACACGCTGACGCCGCCTCGGGCCTGGCTGATGGGCAACTGGCTGGTCAATGTCAGGCGATGCCAGGCCTGGCCTTCGCTGGTTTCACCGGGCTTGAGGCTCACTTCGCTGGGCGTGGACAGACCTTTATAGCCGCTCCAGGGTTTGTCCCAGGTATCGCGCCCGATGACGAAGGCGGGCACCGCGATCAGTTGTGCGCCCAGCTCGTTGAGCTGTCGGTAGTGGACCGGGTACCAGCTGTCGCTGCCGATCAGTACGCCCAGGCGCCCGGCGGGGGTGTCGACGACATGGATGGCGTCCGGGCGATCAGCCTCCAACACGTCCCGCTGCTCGAACACCGGATGTCGCTGGCGTTGTGGCTGGCCCATCGGAAGGCCATCGCTGCCGAACACCAGGCTGCTGTTGTACAGCGCGCCTGCGCCCACCTTCAGCGTATCTTCGCTGACGCTGGGCTCGGGGAGAATGATGGAGCCGGCCACCAGGGTGACGCCGAACTCCTTGGCCAACCCGCCAAACAGCGCCTGGTAGTCGTGGGCCATGCGCTGGGCTTTCATGCGCAGGTAGGCATCGTCCAGGCGGTTCTCGCCGTGGGTGCTGAGCAGCGCTCGGATAAACGCCAGTGGATTGCTCGCCGCCAGCCAGTTCATGGCTTCCTTGAAGGTTGTGGCCTGGTACAGCTCGTCCTTTTCACCGCTGACCATCAGCCAGGTGCCGATGTGCTCGGGCAACACCACGATGGTTTTTTCGTTGAGCAAACCCTGCTCGCGCGCGGCCTGCAGGTAGGCCGCCAGTTTGCGGTGCAGGCGCTCGGGGGTCTGGTAATCGGTGGGGAACAGTTCGGGTTGGATGCCCAGCAGGTTGCCGCGGTCGGCGGGCGTGCCCTGGTCGACTGCCAGGTTGATGCGCAGGTCCGACAGGTAATGACCCGCCGGCCGATCCGCCGTCCACAGTGCATAGGTGATCAGGACGGCGACCAAGGCCAGGGAAAACAGCAGGTACAGAAATTTGCGCATGGGGTAAACAGTCAGCGGCCGTGTGCGGTTATTACGGCGCAGGGTACGGTAAAACCGGCCATTCGCCAAAGGATGCACATGTTCCAAAGTGCATGCAGGCGTATGCAGAGGGGGTGGCCGCCGGCAGGTAAGCGCGAGCTTCACAGCCCTCCGGGGCCAAGCGCCCTTGCCAGGGGCAGTGCAGATGGGCCTCAGGCGCCAGTGGTCCACGCGCTGCACATTTGGATCATGAAGTTGTCAGTTACGGTCATTGAGCGCTCGCAGTCCGGCTCTTAGGCTGTGGGGCATGACTGAGGGAGGCCGCAGAGCTTCCACCTTTTCCGTGATCGCCCGTTGTGGAGTTACCGATGACCGCCGCCCATTACCCGCACCTGCTGGCTCCGTTGGACCTGGGTTTTACCACCTTGCGCAACCGTACCCTGATGGGCTCGATGCACACCGGTCTTGAAGAAAAACCGGGTGGTTTCGAACGCATGGCGGCGTATTTCGCCGAGCGTGCCCGAGGCGGCGTGGGCCTGATGGTCACCGGCGGGATCGGGCCGAATGATGAGGGCGGCGTCTACTCCGGGGCGGCCAAGCTGACCACCGAAGAAGAAGCCCTCAAGCACCGGATCGTGACCCGCGCCGTGCACGAGGCCGGCGGCAAGATCTGCATGCAGATTCTCCACGCCGGGCGCTATGCCTACAGCCCCAAGCAAGTGGCGCCCAGCGCGATCCAGGCGCCGATCAACCCGTTCAAGCCCAAGGAGCTGGACGAGGAGGGCATCGAGAAGCAGATCCGCGATTTCGTCACCTGTTCGGTGCTGGCCCAGCAGGCCGAGTACGACGGCGTCGAGATCATGGGCTCGGAAGGGTATTTCATTAACCAGTTCCTGGCCGCCCACACTAACCACCGCACCGACCGCTGGGGTGGCAGCTATGAAAACCGCATGCGCCTGCCGGTGGAGATCGTTCGCCGGGTACGCGAAGCGGTGGGCCCGAATTTCATCATCATCTTTCGCCTGTCGATGCTCGACCTGGTGGAGGGTGGCAGTTCCTGGGACGAGATCGTCCAACTGGCCAAGGCCATCGAGCAGGCTGGCGCGACGATCATCAACACCGGTATCGGCTGGCACGAGGCGCGGATTCCCACCATCGCCACCAAGGTGCCGCGAGCCGCGTTCAGCAAGGTCACGGCCAAGTTGCGTGGTTCGGTCGGCATTCCGCTGATCACCACCAACCGGATCAACACGCCGGAAGTGGCCGAGCAGATCCTGGCCGAAGGCGATGCCGACATGGTCTCCATGGCGCGGCCGTTTCTGGCAGACCCGGAGTTCGTCAACAAGGCAGCGGCGGGGCGTGGGGATGAGATCAACACCTGCATCGGCTGCAACCAGGCCTGCCTCGACCACACCTTTGGCGGCAAGCTCACCAGTTGCCTGGTGAACCCGCGGGCGTGCCATGAAACCGAGCTCAACTACCTGCCGGTGACCCAGGTGAAGAAGATCGCCGTGGTGGGGGCCGGGCCGGCCGGGTTGTCCGCTGCTACCGTGGCGGCCGAGCGGGGCCACCAGGTGACCCTGTTCGATTCGGCCAGCGAAATCGGCGGCCAGTTCAACGTCGCCAAGCGTGTACCGGGCAAGGAAGAGTTCTACGAGACCCTGCGTTACTTCAATCGCAAGTTGCAGACGACGAATGTCGAGTTGTGCCTCAACACTCGGGTGGATGTGGCGACCCTGGTGGACGGCGGTTATGACGAGATCATCCTGGCCACTGGCATTGCGCCGCGCGTGCCGGCGATTCCCGGTGTGGAGCATGCCAAGGTGTTGAGCTACCTGGACGTGATCCTGGAGCGCAAGCCAGTGGGCCGCAGCGTCGCGGTGATCGGCGCTGGCGGTATCGGCTTCGACGTGTCGGAGTTCCTGGTGCATCAGGGCGTCGCCACGAGCCAGGACCGCGAGGCATTCTGGAAGGAGTGGGGGATCGACACACGGCTTCAGGCCCGCGGTGGTGTGGCCGGGATCCAGGCCGAACCCCATGCCCCGGCGCGCCAGGTATTCCTGTTGCAGCGCAAGACCTCCAAGGTTGGCGACGGCCTGGGCAAGACCACCGGCTGGATTCACCGCACGGGCCTGAAGAACAAGCAGGTGCAGATGCTCAACAGCGTCGAATACCTGAAGATCGACGACCAGGGCCTGCATATTCGCATCGGTGAAGCCGGCGAGCCTCAAGTGCTGCCGGTGGACAACATCGTGATCTGCGCCGGCCAGGATCCGCTGCGTGAATTGCAGCAAGGCCTGGAAGCGGCGGGGCAGACCGTTCACCTCATCGGCGGTGCCGATGTGGCCGCGGAGCTGGATGCCAAGCGCGCGATCAACCAGGGGTCGCGGTTGGCGGCACAGTTGTAAGGTCTGTCCATGGGGGGCGGGCTCACCTGACTCCATGTGTGGAAGCGAGCCTGCTTGCGAAGGCGTCCAATCAGTCACTGCAATCGTGACTGACCAAGCGTTTTCGCGAGCCGGTTCGTTCCCTCAGGTTTGTGTATTGTCCGGCCCGTTGCGGCCAAGCTGTTAAGATTCCGGCGTCTTTCTCTTCGGCCTGCCGCCATGCTGCTTCCCGCCCTCGACTGGCATCCCCAACCTCGACTCGAACCCTTGCCCCTCGACTGGCTCGCCCTCGCCGGTGTTGAAGTGGCGGTGTTGCGCCTGGACCAGATCGACCCGCTGATCAGCGGCAACAAATGGTTCAAGCTGGTGCATCATTTGCGCGCGGCACAGGAGGCGGGAGCCGAGGGGGTGATGAGCCTGGGCGGGGCCTATTCCAATCATCTGCATGCGTTGGCGGCTGCCGGCAAGCGCTTCGGCTTTCCGACGCTCGGACTGCTGCGCGGTCACCCCATGGACACGCCCACGGTGCGGGACCTGAACGCGTTCGGCATGCAATTGCATTGGTTGGGGTATGGCGGCTACCGCGAGCGCCACGCGGCGGATTTCTGGGGGCCCTGGCAGGCGCGTTATCCACAGTTGTATCCCGTGCCCGAAGGCGGCTCAGGATTGGCCGGCGCCCAAGGTTGCATGGCGTGGGTGGCCAGTGTCCGCGAACAACTGGCGCGATTGGGGTGGGCGGATTATCACGGCTGGTGGCTGGCGTGCGGCACGGGGACGTCGCTGGCGGGGCTGGTGCTGGCCGAAGCGGGCGAGCGCCCGGTGTATGGGGTGCTGGCCGTGCCCGAGGACCACGGGGTGGCGCCGCAGGTCGAGCGCATCGTGACGGCGGCCGGGCTGACTCGGGCGCGTTATGAACTGCTCGACGGCAGCCGCGGCGGTTTTGCCCGGGTCGATGCCCAGCTCAGCGACTTCATTTTGACCACGGGCGCCATCGAGTTGGAACCGCTGTACACCGGCAAGGCGCTGATGCTGCTCAAGGCTCAGGTCGAAGCCGGGCGGTTCGCCCGAGGTACGCGCCTGATCTTTGTGCACACCGGCGGCTTGCAAGGCCGCCGGGGGCTCGAATAGACCGTCTTCAGCCGCGCTTGGGTATCATCCGCAGCAGCGTGTTGTCGCGCACCACGTAGTGGTGATACAGCCCCGCCAGGGCATGCAGGCCAATCAACCAATAGCCGATGGTGCCACCCAGCACGTGCCAGCCCTCCAGCTGTTTGGCGAAATCCTTGTCCTGATGAGTGATCAGAGGCAGGTCGAAACCGTAGAACATGACCTGGTGCCCTTCGGCGCTGGTGATCAGCCAGCCCAGCAGCGGCATGGCGATCATGAACAGGTACAGGGCCCAGTGCATCAGGCGAGCGAGGAAGGTCTGCCAGACAGGCGATGCCGGGAAGATCGCCGGCGCCTTGCCCATGCTGCGGGCGAACAGGCGCAGCCAGACCAGCAGGAACACCGTCAGGCCGAGCATGAAGTGGGCTTCCTTGATCAGGGTTCGACCGCCGCTGCCCTTGGGGAAGATTCCACGGAACTCGATGCAGGCATAAACCACGGCCAGCAGGACCACCATCAACCAATGCAAGGTGACCGTGACGGTACTGTAGCGGCTTTCTGAGTTTTTCCAGGGCATTGCAGGTATCTCCAACAATCAGGGTAGAGCGCCGTCTTTTGCGGCGTTGTGTTTACTGTAAGCCCGTTTCGCTGGGTTTGCTTGTGCTGGATCACGTTTTGTCAGGGAGCAAGGTCGGGCGGGTTCAGAAGCCAGTCCAAAAGCAGCCCGGCATCCGGTGTGTGCTGTGGTGATTGCGGTGCGGCGGTCGAGCCGGCGCCGGTGTCGAAAACGCCGGGACAGAGCACCGGCCGGTCGGGATCGCCGTCGAGAAAACTCACCAGCACCTGGCTGCCCGCCGTCAGTACAGGAGGAGTGCCGAGCGATAATCGCGACACCGGCAGGGCGATGGCTTCCTGGTCCGGCGCCCACAGGCTGACACTGACCTGGCCGTGTTCATCGGGCCTGGCCGGTTGGCCGGCGTGGCCGAGCACGTGGGCCAGGTGATAGCCAGGAATGCGGGGCTTGGGATGCCTGAGGGCGGGCCTGAACACGGTGGACCAGGGGATGGCGGTGAATCGGTTGCGGTACTGCCGGGTCGACGGGGTGGCGGGCAGGTTCGGTTCAAGGATGGAAAACTGTCGACCGCGATGTTGCACGTCAACGATCAGCCATTGATCGTTGAAGGTTGACACCGGGTGTTCGTCGATCTGGACGAGGTGGCCGCCACGCAGGGCCGGTTGGGTGCTTTGGCCGTGGATCTCCCGTTGCCGGCAGCGTAGCCGTTCAAGGTGGCGACGACCGGCCTGGTGACGGTGAGCCAGGGCCGGGTCGCCCCGCAGGGCCTGGTGAGCCGGGCTGTCAAAGGCGTGGTTGGCGGCGAAGGCCTCGGTCTCGCCCATGGCCCGGTCGCTGAACCCGCCGGGCGGGGTGGGGGTCATGGGCTGGTGGCGCAGGTACAACCGCTGGATCGCCGGCTCCGCGCTGGCGTCCGGCCGCAGGGGCAATGCCAGCGGCGCAGGGGGAAAGCTCTGCGGGTCTTCGGCAAACACCAGGACATGGCCCTGGGGGCTGTGCTCAAAGTGGTAGTGGATGCCTTCTTCCTCGCACAGCCGTTGCAGCAAGGCCAGGTCGCTTTCCTCGTATTGGATGCAGAACGGACGGCGCGGGTATTGCCCATGGGGCAGTTCGAAGCGGTAGCTGTCGGTGGGCAGGGCGTGGTCGTCCAGCAGGCGCTGCAGCATCTGCACGGCGCTGAGCCGGTTGAACACCCGCCGCCGTGGGCCTTGTTCCAGGCGCTGGAGGTAAGGCACCAGCGTCACCCGATAGCCGATGCGATGGGACGCGGGCGCGCTCAGGTGGACGCTGTGGACGACCCCGTGGATGCCCGATTCGGCGTCCAGGCGCAGGAAGGCCGGTTGCCCCAGCAGCGTGTCGGGGTTCATCGGTGGCGCCAGGCTGATCAGTTCGAGGTTGAAGCGGTAGGGTTGGTTGAGGGCTTCGCGGCCGTTGAACCGTAGCACTTGCAGCTGCAAATCGCTTTGCGTGAAGGTCAGGCTGAAAGGACTTTCCATGTCGTTGCGCATCGCGGCTCTTACTGGCGGGGAGAAGCGCAGAGGGTACGAAACCGTGGACGGGAACGGGGCCTGTGCGGCGCTATTTCAGAAAGGCCCTACAAGATGCTGCGCAAATGTCGATCCAGCAGGCCGAATTTTTTGGTCGATCAGCCGGTTTAGGCCGTATAAACTGGCGCCACAGCGCCGGCCAGCAGATGTCTCGGCGCGTCAGACAAGAGAGTGAGTGATGGGCGCACAGTGGAAGGTTAAACACAAAGAAGCGGCTGCGAACGCCAAGGGCAAGATCTTCGGCAAGCTGGTGAAGGAAATCACCATTGCCGCGCGCAACGGCGCCGATACAGCGACCAACGCGCACCTGCGCCTGGTGGTCGAGCAGGCGAAAAAGGCCTCGATGCCCCGCGAGACCCTGGAACGTGCGATCAAGAAAGGTTCGGGCCAGCTCGGTGAAACCGTGCAGTACCACCGTGTCACCTACGAGGGTTTCGCGCCGCACCAGGTGCCGCTGATCGTTGAGTGCGTGACCGACAACATCAACCGCACCGTTGCCGAGATCCGTGTGGCCTTTCGCAAGGGCCAGCTGGGGGCTTCGGGTTCGGTGGCGTGGGACTTCAACCATGTGGGCATGATCGAAGCCGCGCCGGACAGCCCGGATGCCGATCCGGAACTGGCCGCCATCGAGGCCGGTGCCCAGGATTTCGAGCCGGGCGAAGAGGGCGCGACCCTGTTCCTTACTGACCCTGCCGACCTCGACGCCGTGCAGAAGGCCTTGCCGGAGCAGGGTTTCACGGTGCTGTCGGCCAAGCTGGGCTACCAGCCGAAAAACCCGGTCAGCGGCCTGACCGACGAGCAGATGGCTGAAGTCGAAGCCTTCCTCGAAGGCCTCGACAACCACGATGACGTGCAGGACATGTTTGTCGGGTTGGCGGGGTAAGCAGCCCTTTGGGCGGCGAGGGAGCACGCTTCCTCGCCGCGGTCAGCGTTTCAACCCGCTCAAAAGCGCTTCAATTTCCTCGAAACCCGGTCGCGCCAGCACCTCCGGCTGGCAGCAACGTGACTGCAAGCCTTGCAACGTTGCCTGCATCGCCCCCTCGGGCGTCGGCTCGATGCGCGCCAGCAGTTCCCCCAACAAGATCCCGAAGGCACGCACTTCGATGCGTTGCAGGGCACGCGTCTGCACGGTGTCGGTGGTGGCGTGGAACGACGCTGCGCCAAAATCCCCCAACAGGCAGTCGCCCTGGTCATTGAAAAGAATGTTGTGAGCGTACAGATCGCCATGGGTGATGCCCTGGCGGTGCAGGTGGGCTGCCACCGCAGCGATGCCGTGGGCGATGCGCAAGGCGGCGGGCGCATCGAGGCGCAATTCGTCGGCGTACACATCGCGGGTGCACGAGGCCAGGCTCGGCAGCCCAGCGAGGTTGCGGTAGCGGGGCTCGATCAGTGCCATCACCAGCCCGGCCTGTTGCTCGGGATGCCCGACGACCTGGCCCAACACCTCAATCAACTGCGGATGCCGGCCCGCGGTGATGCAGGCATGCATTTCATGCAGGGGCGAGCCGTCGCTGGTCATCTGGCCTTTGTACAGCTTCACCGCGACGGTCCGAGGCGCCTGGCCCGGGGCCTGCCACAGCGCTTGATGGATCACGCCCGATGCACCCTCGCCCAGGGTGTGTTGCAGAGTCAGTTGCGACCAGTCAATGGGTGTCGTGGTGTTCAGTGCGGCGAGGTCGGCCTGGGTTTCCAGCGGGTTGCCGGCGTAGGCCAGCCAACTGAGACGCGGCAGTTGCAGCAGGCCGGGCGGCAGTTCGTCCAATTGATTGGCGGCGATGCGCAGCAGCTCGAGACGTTGGCACTGGCCCAGGCTGGCCGGCAACTGGCGCAGGCGATTGCCGGCCAGCATCAGTTTTTGCAGATCCGGGCGTTGGCCCAGCTCATCGGGTAACTGGCTGATGCAGTTGTCCGTCAGGATCAGCCAGCGCAGCCGTGGCGGCAGGGCGGCGCCCGTGACACGCTCGATGCGGTTGGCCTTGAAACCGACCATGGTCAATGCGTCGCATCGACCCAGGCATTCGGGCAGTTCGGTGAAGCGGTTGTCCGAGCAGAACAACACCCGTAGACGGGTCAGCCGATGCAGGTCGTCGGGCAGCGCGTCGAGCTGGTTGCCGCTGAGATTGAGGATCTCGAGCGTGTCGGCCAGGTCGAAGATTTCCGGGGGAAACTGTGTCAGGCCGCAGGCCAGGTCCAGGCGGGTGACGCCCGAGAGCTGGCCGGCGCGAAGTCGTGTGAGGGTATCCATGGGGAGCGGTCGCTGTCGATCCAGAAGCGTCTGATGCCCGCTATTCTGTTACAAAACCCTGTGGCGAGGGAGATAAATCCCCTCGCCACACGCGCCATACCGGTTAGCGCTCGACGCTGCGGTTCCACCGCGCATTCCAGGCGGGGCGCTGTTCGTTGACCTGGTCCCAGTCCACGGCAATGGCGGTTTCCAGGTATTGCTTCATCGCTTGTACCTGGCCACGGGTCTTGTCGGTGGTCGGGGTGTTGGGGTTGGACGGGATCTGGTCGCCTTCTTCCAGGGCAATGGCCTGGGCTTCAGGCGTCAGCAGGAAGGCGGCGAGTTTCTGCGCCAGTTCGGGTTGGGTGTTCTGGGCGATGGTGCATTCGGCGACGTTGAGGACCACCGCGCCTTCCTTCGGCTGCGCGTATTCCACCGGCATGCCCTTGAGTTTCAGCGCGGTCACCTGGGTCGGCGTGAGCGGGAACAGCGCCGCTTCGTCGGTCTGCAGCATTTCAGAGATCTTCGCCGAGCTTGGAATGTACTCCAGCACGTTGCGCCCGACGGTGTTCGGCCAGGCCTTGAAGCCCGGTTCGACGTCATTTTCACTGCCGCCCTGGATCCGGTTGAACATCAGGAAACCGTGCAGGCCGAAGGTCGACGAGGCCATCGACTGGAACACCACTTTGTCCTTGAAGCGCGGGTCGGCCAGGTCCATCCAGGAGGTCGGCGCGCTCCAGCCCTTTTCCTTGAACAGCCGCGTGTTGTAGGCCAGCCCCGTCACCCCGAGGCTGACGGCCACGGCCTGGTCCTTGATACGACCCTTGGCCGGGATCTGTGCCAGGGTCGGGCTGTCTTCGAGTTTGTCGCACAGCCCCATGGAGATGGCGCGGTACATGATGCCGTCATCGAGGAACATCACGTGCATCTGCGGGTTGCCTTTGCTGGCCTGGACCTTGGCCAGGATGTCGGCGGACGTACCGGGCACGATCACCACCTTGACGTTGTTGGCTTTCTCGAAGGCCGGCAGGACCTTGTCGGCGTAGAGCCGTTCCATGGTGCCGCCGTTCATGCCCAGGTAAAGCGTTGGCTCGGCGTATGCCTGGCCGGCGGTGAGCGATGCGCTCAAGCAGGCACAACCCAGCAGTGCAGTGCGTTTGACGTTATTCATGGCGCGACCTTCCTCTATCAAGCAACGGAGATGGAGTGAAACCGGGTGATGGAAAACGCATCCAGCGGCGTGCTCGACGCGCCGCTGCAGATGATCTCGGTGAGCGCCTGGCCCACCGCGGGGCCGATCTGGAAGCCGGCGCCGGCAAAGCCGAACGCATGCAACAGGCCGGGTTGGGTGCTGCTGGGGCCGATCACCGGCTGGCGATCGGGCAGGTAACCTTCGGTGCCGCTCCAGGTACGAATCGCCTGGGCGCCTTCCAAAAATGGATAGAGTTCCACGGCCTGGCGCAGGATTTCGACCACGGCATTCTGCCCGGGCCGGGTGCGCGCTTCGTCCAGGGCAAAACCCTGGCCGCCGCCCAGGACACAATTGCCCCGTGCGACCTGGCGTGCGTAAATCCCGCCGCCTTCGACGCCAGTGCTGGCATCCATGACCACGGGCAGGGGTTCGGTGACCAACATTGCCGGATGCCCGGCGTGCATCGGCGCCGCTTCGCCGAATTGCGCGGCGAAGTGGCTCGCCCAGGCTCCGGCGCAGTTCAGCAACCAGGGCGCATGGAGCACCAAGCCAGGCCGGGTTTGAACGGTGAAGCGATGGCCGTCATGGTCCACGCTGTCGACGGCGCATTGTTCGTGCACTTGTGCGCCGTGCCGGCGGGCGGCCTGGGCAAAGGCCGGCGACACCAGGCGCGGATTGGCGTGGCCGTCATCCGGGCACAGCGATGCCCCGACCGCCACGGCGCCGACCCACGGGAAGCGGGCACGCAATTGATCGCGATCGAGCAGTTGCAGGTCGAGGCCGAAGCCCTGGCTGCTGGCGGCGTAGTCGTGCAGGGCGCGAAGATCGTCGAGGCTGCGGGCCAGTTTCAGGTGGCCGCTGCGCTGGTACTCGCCGTCGATGCCGATCAACTGGGGGAGCTGGCTCCAGATTTCATGGGCCCGTTGCGACAACGGCAGTTGCGACAAGGGACGACCCTGGCGCCTGACGCCACCGTAGTTCACGCCGCTTGAGTGCGACCCGCAGAAATCCCGCTCCAGCAGCGCCACCCGACGTCCGGCCCGGCTCAGGAACAACGCGGCCGAGGCGCCCACGATGCCGCCGCCAATGATCACCACGTCGACGTCGCTCATGGCGCCACCTCCAGGCCGAACGGCACGGGTTTGATGGGCGCCTGGGCCCGCAGGCGGCCGATGTCGGAGACCGGGCGGCCACTCTCGCAGGCAATGATTTCCGCCGCCGCGGCGCCGCACATACGGCCCTGGCACCGGCCCATGCCGACCCGGCAATGGGCCTTGACCCGGTTGATCTCCCAATGGCCTTCGCCCACCACCCGGCGAACGTCACCGACGCTGACTTCTTCGCAGCGGCAGATCATCAGTTGATCGGCGGCGTTGGCGGCCCAGCCTTCGGGGAAGGCAAATGCGCGCTCCAGGCCTTGCCGGAACCGGCCGATGCGCTCCAGGGCCTGCTCCAGTTGGTGGCAGCGCTGCGAATCGATCCGGTAGCCAAGGTCTTCGAGCAGGGCCAAGGCGGCGCGCTCCCCGGCCATTTCCGCTGCGTCGGCGCCCATGATGGCGGCGCCGTCGCCGGCCAGGTAGACCCCGGAGACGCTGCTACGCCCGGCACCGTCGCGTTGCGGCAGCCAGGCGCGGTTGAGGGGGTTCCAGGAAAACCCGCAGCCGAGCAGGTCGGCCAGCTGGGTTTCGCTGCGCAAGCCATGGGCGAAGGCCACCGCGTCGCACTCGAGGGTGTGCTCGCCCTTGGCGTTGTGCCAGCGCAGCGATTGCACCCGGCGTGTGCCGTCGATGCGCGACAGGCGGGCGCCTTGCAGCACCTTGATGCCGTGGGCCGTCAGCCAGGCGCGGTAATACAGCCCCTTGGCCAGGGTGGTGGGCTGAGCCAGCAAGCCGGGCAGGGCGCGAACCTGGGCGCTGAACGGTGAACTGTCGAGCACGGCGACCACCTGGGCGCCCGCGCGGGCGTACTGATACGCCACCAGGTACAACAGCGGTCCGCTGCCGGCGAACACCACCCGCTCGCCGATGGCGCAGCCCTGGAACTTCAGGGCGATCTGCGCCGCGCCGAGGCTGTACACCCCCGGCAAGGTCCAACCCGGCACGGGCAGGATGCGGTCGGTGGCGCCGGTGGCGACGATCACGCTGGCGTATTCGAGGCGCTCGGCGCGCCCTTCGTGCAAGGTGTCCAGAAGACCGCCCTCGGCGTTCCATACCAGTGTGTCGGGACGGTAATCGAGCTGTTCGCGCAGGTCGTCGAGGGTCTGGTGCAGGGCATTGGCCTTTTGCGCCTCGAAGCCATAGAGCTTGACCGGCGAGCGCTTGAAGTTGGCCGGTTGGCGCCGATAGATCTGTCCGCCGCCGCGGGCTGCCTCGTCCAGCAGAACGGGGTAGACACCGTGGGCGACCAGGGTTTGCGCAGCACGAATGCCGGCCGGGCCCGCGCCGATGATGGCGATGGGTTTCATGGCCACCTCCTCGGTTGGGGTTGGGGATTTGCGGCGCGGGTGAAGCCGCCTTCGCGGGCAAGCCCGCTCCCACAATGATCTAGTGGTGATTCTCGATGCTGTGTTCGCCACCCATCCCCTGTGGGAGCGGGCTTGCCCGCGAAGGCGGCGGCACATTCAGCGAAGGCGGCGCTCATACGCGCCGCCCCGGTTCACGGCTGATCTGATGGCCTGCTTCGAGCAGGGTCGAGCAGGCTCGGACGCGGCGGCCGTCGCCCAGGCGGACCCAGCAATCCTGGCAGGCGCCCATCAGGCAGAAGCCGGCCCGGGGTTCGGCGCTGAAGTCGCTGCCGCGCAGGTGGTCGCTGCAGGTCAACACGGCCGTGAGCAGGGTGTCGCCCAACAGGCCGGTGGCCGGTGCGCCGTCGAGGGTAAAGTGCAGGGCCGGGCGGTCGCCTTCGGCCAGTCGTTTCAGCAGAGCCATGGCGCCCTCATTGCTTACCTACCAGGACCCGATCCAGGCCATAGACCCGATCGAGCAGAATCATCGTCAGTGCCGTGAGCGCGATGACCAGGGCCGATACCGCCGCCATCATCGGGTCGATGGATTCAGTGGCGTAGACGTACATGCGCACCGGCAAGGTCTGCGTGGCCGGCGAGGTGACGAAGATCGACAACGTCACCTCATCGAAACTGTTGATGAACGCCAGCAACCAGCCCCCGGCCACCCCCGGCAGAATCATCGGCAGGGTGATTTGCCGAAACAGCGTAAAGCGCCCGGCCCCCAGCGATTGCGCGGCCTGCTCGGCACTGCGGTCCAGGCCGATGGCCGAGGCGAGCACCAGGCGCAGCACATACGGCGTGATCACCAGCACGTGGGCGAAGATCAGCCAGGTGAAATTGCCATTCACGCCCATCAGGGCAAACAGACGCAGCAGCGCCACCCCCAGCACCAGGTGCGGAATGATGATCGGCGACAGGAACAGGCCGTTGAAGAAGTCCCGGCCGGGGAATTCGAGCCGGGTGATCGCCAGGGCCGCCGGCACCGCGATCACCGTGGCCAGCGAGGCGGCGCAGAACGCCAGGATCAGGCTGTTGTAGAACGCATCGACAAAGTCTGCGCGTTCGAACACGGCGCGGAACCAGCGCAACGAAAACGTCGTGGTCGGCAGGCTCAGGGTGTTTTCCGGGGTGAAGGCCACGAGGCACACCACCACCAGCGGCGCGAGCATGAACACCACCACCAAGGCATGGAACAACAGGGCGAAAGGACCGTTCCTGGACATGACGAATTACCCCAATGACTTGTTGTAGCGGCCTTCGATCATGCGGTTCCACGAGAGCATGATCAGCAGGTTGAGCAGCAGCAGCGCGACGGCGATGGCGGCCCCCATGGGCCAATTGAGTTCCGACAGGTACTGGTCGTAGATCAGCGTGGCGACCATTTTCAGGCGACGCCCGCCGAGCAATCCGGGGATGGCGAACGAGCTGGCGGCGAGGCCGAACACGATCAGCGTGCCCGACAGCACGCCGGGCATGATCTGTGGCAGCACCACCTGACGGATCACCGTGAACTGACTCGCCCCCAGCGACAGCGCGGCCTGTTCGGCGGCGGGATCGAGTTTCTGCAGCGAGGTCCAAACCGGGATGATCATGAACGGCAGCATCACGTGGACCAGGGCAATGACCACGGCAAACGGCGTGTAAAGCAGTTTCATCGGTGAGCCACCGAAGGCCTGCAGCGTCTGATTGACGAGGCCGTCGGCGCCGAGCAGCAGGCTCCAGCCGAAGGCGCGGACCACCACGGATATCAGCAATGGCGTGAGGATCAGGATCAGGAAAATCGAGCGCCACGGCGCGCCCATGCGACTGAGAACGTAGGCTTCGGGCACGCCGATGAGTACGCACAGGAGGGTGGTCAGTGCACTGATCCACAAGGTGCGCAAAAAGATCTCGTAGAAGTACGGGTCACCGAGCAGGCTGGCGTAGTGATCGACGGTGTAGGCGTTGCTGTCGATACCCGAGCCGTAGTCGAAGACATTGAACGACAGCACCAGCGTCAGGCCCAGCGGGACGACCAGCAAGCCCAGGTACAAGGCCAGGGCGGGCGCAGACATCAGGTAGCCGTTGCGTGCGCGGCGCATGGCCGCGATCCACTTCACGCAGGCACCTCGTCGTGGCTCAGCACCCGCAGCAACGCCGGGTCCCAGTCCAGGCCCACCGCCGTGCCTTCGGCCAGTGGTGCTCCGCCGTCGTTGCGCCGCACCACGCACAGTTCGCCGAGGCTGGTCGAGACGCCGTACAGCCATTGGCTGCCAAGAAAAAAGCGACTGGCCAGGGTGCCTTGCAGTCGGCCGGAGCCGGCGGGGCAGAGGTCGATTTTTTCCGGGCGCAGGCTCAGCGTCAGGTCGCCCTGGCCGTGGAGCGAGGCCTGGACGACGCCGTTGCTGTCGCGCTCGCCGGGCAGCAGGTTGGCTTTGCCGACGAAGCCTGAAATGAATTCGGTGCGCGGGTGTTCGTAGAGGGTGTAGGGCGCGTCGACTTGGGTGATGCGCCCGGCCTGCATCACCACGACGCGGTCACTGATGGACAAGGCTTCGGATTGGTCGTGGGTCACCATCAACGTGGTGATGCCGACTTCGCGCTGGATGCGGCGGATTTCGTATTGCATTTCCTCGCGCAGGTTGGCGTCGAGGTTGGACAGCGGTTCGTCGAGCAGCAGCACCGGGGGTTCGATCACCAGCGCCCGGGCCAGGGCCACGCGTTGGCGCTGGCCGCCTGACAATTCCCGGGGATAACGGTCGGCGTGCAGGTCCAGGCGCACCAGTTTCAGCACCCGCGCGACCCGTTGTTGCAGGTCCGCCTGGGGCACCTTGCGCATGCGCAGGCCGAAGGCGACGTTATCCCTGACGGTCATGTGGGGGAACAGGGCGTAGCTCTGGAAAACCACTCCCAGGCCACGACTGGCGGGCTTGGCGTGGGTGATATCGCGGCCGTCCAGCAGGATGCGCCCGCTGCTGACTTCGACGAAGCCGGCGATCATTTGCAACGTGGTGGTCTTGCCGCAGCCGGAGGGGCCGAGCAGGGAGACGAATTCACCTTTGTCCACCGAGAGGTCGGTGGCGACCACGGCGTCGATGTCGCCGTAACGTTTGCCAAGTCCTTCAAGTTGCACGAAAGCCATCGCTGCGCTCCACCTGGAATTGTTATGCGTCGCCGTAAGGCGCGCTTTTTTGTATGGGCAGATACGAAAAAAGTGCTGCGGGTGCGTTGGCGCTCGACGTGGGTCGGCTGCCGCTGTTGTTCGAATCGCCCCTGTATGGACGCAGAGTAGGACGAAGAATAGGATGGGCTCAATGATCTATTTCATTGAGGCGATGACTATTTTCAGTTTCATTCGTTGAGTAAATTTCTTGCATGGATATTGAATGAATAATTCCACTGATCGGAATAATGAAAAGAGTGAAGTGGGCGTAGGCGCTGTCTCCCGGCTGTTCGCCGTGTTGCGCAGCCTGGGCGACACCGTCGAGGGTGGCGAACGGGTGACCCAGCTGGCCCAGCGCATCGGGTTGTCTCAGCCGACGACCCATCGCTTGTTGCGCAGCCTGATGGACGAGGGCATGGTCGAGCAGGACGCGCGCACCAAGCGCTACCGGCTGAGCCTGGACTTCTTCGCCCTGGCCGCCCGCGCAGGCAACACCGGCAATCTGCGCGAACTGGTGCGGCCGGCCATGCTGCGGCTGTCGGCGTCCCTGGGGGATTCGTTGTTCCTGCTGGCCCGCAGCGGGTTCGATGCCATCTGTCTGGACCGCAGTGAAGGGCCGTTCCCGATCCGCACGTTCACCGGCGACATCGGTGGCCGGGTGGCGCTCGGCGTGGGCCAGGGCAGCCTGGCGATCCTGGCGTTCCTGCCGGAGGAAGAGCGCGACACGGTGATTCATTACAACCTGCCGCGGCTCAAGGATTTCCACCTGTACGACGAAGTCTTCCTGCGTTCGGAAGTGGAGAACGTGCGTGCCCAGGGTTACGCCGGGCGCAACACCGGCGTGCTGCAGGGCATGGCCGGCGTGGCGGTGCCGATCCTGGACCGCGATGGCCGAGCCGTGGCGGCCTTGAGTGTGGCGACGATCAGCGACCGCCTGGGCCCTGATCGCCTGCCGACGGTGGTGGAAATGCTCAAGCGCGAGGCGGCGTCGATCGGGCCGCGAATCAACCCGTTCGACCCACTGCTGCGCCGGCCTTCGCAGGTGTTTGGACAGGGTTGAGGCCGCCCGGAGCCCTTGTGGGAGCGAGCTTGCTCGCGAAGGCGATGGCCGCAACACAATGAGGTTGCCTGACACACTGCCTTCGCGAGCAGGCCCGCTTCCACAGAGAAGGGCGATGGCATCCGTGGTTCAGGATTTCCCCGCCATGATCAGAAGTTCAGGGTCTGTTTGAGTCGCTGCGCTGTCGGCGTGTCGCTGGGGATGACCATCGCATAGTTGTAGCCTGGCCCGGACCAGTACTCGGCCTGCAGTTCGCCGTCGCGACGGCTGCCGCGCGGCAGCAGGAAATTCTTCGGGCCTGGTGGGCGCACGTAGAAGCTGATCTTTTCCCCGGTCGGGTCCTGGTAGACCACCATGGCCGCCGCGCCTTGTTCGGTGCTGAGCAGGCGGCCGCTGACTGGCTTGAAGCCGGCGTTCGACAGGTCCGGCAGGCGGTTGGCCTGGGTGAAGTAGCGGTCGAGCCAGGCTTGCATGCTGTGCTCATCGCCCGTCTGGTAATCGGCCGGCAAAACGCCTTGCTGGGCGAACAGGCGGTACGCCTGCAAGGCGTCGGCCATGGGCGCGGCACTTCTGAGCAGGGTCATTTCCCGCGCCTGCCAGCCGCTGAATCCCCCGACGCTAACGGCCAGCAGCAATACCGCCGCGCTGGCCAGGTGACGCCGGAGCCGGTGATTGAGGCGCCGGCGAATCATCGCCGGGTCGAGGGCTGGATTGGCCGGTTGTTGCAGCGTGCCGCCGAGGGCCGTGCGCAAGTGTTGCGCGTCCTGTTGCCAGGCCCGGACCCGGGCGGCGACTTCGGGATGATGGGCGAGGTAGGTTTCCACCAGGCGTCGGTCGGCTTCGCTCAGTTGGCGATCAACGTAGGCGTTCAGGTCGTTGTCGTTGGGGGGCATGTTGATCATTTGAGTATCCGCAGGGCGGGGCGGGTGATTTCGCCATCGCTGAGTTGGCGCAAGGCCTGGCGAGCGCGGGACAGCCGGGACATCACCGTGCCGGTCGGCACGCCGAGGATGTCGGCGACTTGCTGATAGCTCAGGCCTTCCACCGAGACCCACAGCAACAGTGCACGCTGTTCGGTCGTCAGTTGATCGAAAGCCTGCAGGGACGCCTGCGCGATCACGCTGCGTTCGGCCGAAGGGTGGGCCTCCTCGCGGCCGGTGAAAAACTCGAGCATGCGTGCATACCGTCGGGAACGGCGATGGGCATCGAGAAACTGCCGGTAGAGAATCGAAAACAGCCAGGCCCGCAGGTCGCCTTCCGGACGCTTGTCGCCCCATTTTGACAACGCCCGTTCCAGGCATGCCTGCACCAGGTCGTCGGCGTTGCTCGGGTTGCGCGTCAGCGACACGGCAAAGCGCCGGAGCCTGGGGATGAGTTCGCGCAACTGTTCATCGAATTCGTTCATGGGAGTGTGGCTTCTGGGGCAGTCACTGCGCCGGGACTGGAAAGACGACCCACGAACGAGATTATTCCAGCGCAGGAAAAATAAATACGAGGCGTGGGAATAAACCTGCTGGCCCTTCGTCTGACGGGTCCATTTCCTCAAACGGCCTTGAGCCTTGGAGCTTCGTCATGGTTGACCCTTCCTCCTCATCGAGCAGGCCGCCGCTGGGTGCCGCCGGCCTGACCCTGCGCCTGGCCGGCATTGGCGTGATTGTCGCGGCGCTGGCCGGGGCTTTTGCCTACGTCAACGGCACCCTCGACCCACAGCGCCTGACGCCCAATGCCTTGGTCAACGTGCTGGAAAAAAACAACGGCGTGCATCCGGGCTTTCGCCGCAATCACTCGAAAGGTGTCTGCGTGGCGGGCTATTTTGAAAGCAGTGGCGAGGCCGCGGCCTATTCCAGCGCCCAGGTCTTCACGCAGCCGCGCACGCCAGTGGTCGGGCGTTTCGCCTTGCCCAGCGGTAACCCGTATGCACCGGACGCGAGTGTCCCGATTCGCAGCCTGGCGCTGCGGTTCACCCAGGAAAACGGCCAGCAATGGCGCACCGGCATGAACAGCATGCCGGTGTTCCCGGTGGGCACGCCCGACGCGTTCTACCAGTTGCAACAGGCTCAATCGCCGGATCCGGCCACGGGAAAACCGAACCCTGCCGCGGCGCCGGCGTTCTTTGCCGCGCACCCGGAGGCCACGCCGTTCCTGCAATGGATCAAGACCGCCAAGCCATCGGCCAGTTATGCCACCGAGACCTATAACGGCATCAATGCCTTTTACCTGGTCAACCCTGCCGGCCAGCGCCAGGCGGTGCGCTGGGGCGTGGTGCCGCAGAGCCAGGACGCCGCGGATGCGACGCTGCCCCAGGGGGCCGATTTCCTTGAGCAGGATCTGGTGAAGCGGCTCGCGGCCGGGCCACTGCGTTGGCAGTTGAGGATGACCCTGGCCGATCCGGGCGACCCGGTGAACGATGCCAGCAAGCCCTGGCCGACGGAGCGCAAGGTGATCAATGCCGGTACGCTGGTGCTGGAACGCTCCCAGGCGCAGGACCAAGGCGAGTGCCGCGATATCAACTATGACCCGCTGATCCTGCCAGCCGGCATCGAAGGGTCCGATGATCCATTGTTGGCGGCGCGCTCCGCTGCGTACGCCACTTCCTACCTGCGGCGCACCAGCGAAGTGAGCCAACTGCCCGCCACCCAGGAGGCCCGCCCATGAGCGCCCCCCGTCACTTTGCTCCGCTGGCCCGACTGCTGCACTGGCTGATGGCGCTGATGATCATCGCCATGTTGTTCATCGGCGCCGGCATGGTCGCCTCGGTGTCCGAACGTCATGAATGGTTACTGCAACTGCACAAACCCTTGGGCATCGCGATTCTGCTTCTGGTGATCGTGCGCCTGGTGGTGCGTTTCTGCACTCGGCAACCCCCGCTGCCGGCCGATCTGCCGGGTTGGCAGGTGCTGGCGGCCAAGGCTTCGCATGTGCTGTTGTACGCCTTGATGCTGGTCCTGCCGCTGTTGGGCTGGGGCATGATTTCAGCGGCGGGTGACCCGGTGATGCTCGGCCATTGGCTGCAACTGCCGTCGATCCTGCCCGCGCATGCGCAGACCTTCGCCCTGTTGCGCAAGGCTCATGGCTACCTGGCTTACCTGTTGTTCCTGACGGTGCTGGTGCACCTGGCGGCGGCGTTGTTTCACGCCTGGGTACGTCGGGACGAGGTGTTGGACAGTATGTTGCGCGGCAAGGGTTGAAACATCGGTGGCGAGGGCGTTCTCTCCCTCGCCACCGATCATGGGGACCGGCGCAGGATCAGCGTAACTCGTCGACCAAATCGCCCAGGGTGCTCAATACGTCCTTGCCCAACTGCATCGAGCGTTTGCCGGACCAGCCGGTGAGCGGGTTCGGATGATCGTTGTGGTCCTTGAACGGCATTTCCAGAGTCAGTGACAGGCAGTCGTATTTCTGCCCGACCGCGTTGCAGGCCAGCGTCATGTTGGCCTGGCCCGGTTCGTCGCGGACGTAGCCGTGGGTGGTCTGGAAGTCTTTGGTCTGGTGCTTGAGGTGGCTGCGAAAGCGTTCTTCAAGGTGGGCGATACGCGGGGTGTAGCCGGGGTTGCCCTCGCAGGCGGCGGTGAAGACGTGGGGGATTTCCTCGTCGCCATGCACGTCCAGGAACAGGTCGACGCCGTACTTTTCCATCTGCTGCTGTACGAAAAACACCTCGGGGCTGATCTCCGGGCTGGCGTTCTGCCAAGCGCGGTTGAGGTCCTGGCCATTGGCATTGGTGCGCAGGTGCCCATGGAATGCGCCGTCCGGGTTCATGTTAGGCACCAGGTACAGGTCGGCCTTGTCCAGCAGCCGGTTCAGTTGCGCATCATCCGCGTGCTGGAGGCGCTCGATCACGCCTTCCATGAACCACTCGGCCATGTGTTCGCCGGGATGCTGCTGGGCGATGATCCAGATCTTGCGCCGGCCGTCGCTGCCATTGCCCTTGCGCAGCAGCTGGATGTCACGGCCTTCGACGCTCTTGCCCACGGCCAGCAGTTCGGTGCCGGCCTTGTGCAGTGCCTGTTCGATCAGCCAGTCGTGACGGCCACGGCTGTAGGGTTCGAAGTAGGCGAACCAGGCGTGGGGCTGTTCGGCTTCCAGGTGAAAGCGCAGGGCGTCACCCTCGAACTGGGTCGGAATGCGGAACCAGTTGACGTGGTCGTAGGACGCGACGGTCTGGTAGCCGGTCCACGCCTTGTTGTACGACGATTGGCTGGCATTGAGCAGGCGGAAGGAATATTCCTGGCCGACATGCAGGCCGCTGGCCTTGAAGTGGAACCACTGCAAATGCGGGCTGCGGGTATCGGGCCGGATCTTGAGCAGCGACTGCAACGGGTTGCTGATGTCGACGACTTCAATGTTGCCGCTGTCGAAGTTGGCGCTGATATCGAAGGAAGATTTAGCCACGGTCACGATTCCTGAACAGGATTTTATGGCCGTTACTTTACACGCTGGGAAGGGAAAGTCAGGACGATTTACATCAAGCAAAGAGCGGGGGCGTCCTCCCTGGACGCCGAATCAGATTAGAGAGTCCGCAATTGATTCTCAAGTGCTGGCAGTCGATCGTTTCGGCTTGCGCGGACTGGGATGCTTGAAAATAGATGTTCATTTGCTATCATCGCCGCCAACAGATTCAGCCACACCCAAAGACTTCATTAGCCTGAAGCCATAAGCCGAAAATCGGCAAAAAAAAGACCCGGCAAAAAGCCGGGTCAAAAACCGTGATTAGCCTGATGAGGAGATATTCCAGAAGTCCGACCAAGGTCTTCTGGGCTATCGACTGATCTCGCGACCAGTTGATGCAATAATAATCATTATCATTTGCAAGTCAAATGGTTTTATCGCATCGATTGGAAAAATTTTCCTGTTGTCCGCGTTCCGCGCCAACCTTCCCTTGCTACGCCTGACGAGTCGGGTAGCCATCCAGGGATCGGTCGAGCATCACCTTGACCAGATCAATCATGTGCACTACCGAGAAGGCCAGGTCGCGGCTGGAACCGTCCAATCGGTTGGCGGATTCGTGGGCCGTGGCCGCCGCGCAGCGCAGCAGGTCGCACGCATGGACCAGGGCTTCCTCCGCGCCGATGTTGTGGTTGACGTCGAAGAAGCGATGTTCTGCCGGGGCATTCGACACACCCGGTTTCAAGTAGTAATCGAGCGCGCGTTGCGCCGCCGGGCAGTCCTGCAATGACGTGAATGAGCTGTCGTGCGGGGTGTTGGGCTGTTCCTTGTTGGAAGTGTCCATGGTCTCGTGGTTCTCCGTGTGGGGGCTGAAAATCCTGAATCCAGAATAGTACCCATCGTAATTGTGACGATAATTTAAATACTACATTTTGTGTTTTGATGGTCGGAGCCAGCCACGTATCGTGCCGCACATGGATAAATGGATAGAGTTGGTCAAGGCCAAGATGAAGGAGCTGCACATCACGCAAGTGGTGCTGGCAGAACGGTTGGGAATGTCCCAGGGCGGCGTTGGCCATTGGCTGACCAAGCGCCGGCAACCCAGTGTCGACGACATGAATCGGGTCCTGCAGGAGCTGGGGCTGGAATTCCTTGAAGTGGCGATGGTGATTCGCGAGCCGGACACCTCCACGGAGGAGGGCCTGGCGCTGGCGCAGAAGTACAACCCGTACTTCCGTTACCCGGTCAGTGAGTGGCACCAGGTCGGCCATGTGCGCGAGGGCGAGATTCGCTATGAGCTGACGGATTACCACGCCCAGGGCGAAGCGTTCTGGCTGGTGGTGATGGGCGATGCCATGACCGCCCCGAGCGGCCTGAGCATTCCCGAGGGCATGTCGATCCTGGTGGATCCGGCGATCGAAGCGGTGCCCGGCAAGCTGGTGGTGGCCTACTTGCCTGGCAGCAGCGACGCGACCTTTCGCAAGCTGATCGAGGAGAGCGGCCAGCGTTACCTGGTCCCGCTCAATCCGACTTACCCGAAAAGCCTGTACACCGAGCAATGCCGCATGATCGGCGTGGTGGTGCAGGCCACCATCCGTTTCTGAGCGCATCGGCCCTGCAAGCGGGCCGATGACTACTCTTCGAACGCCACCAGCGCGCTGCCTTCGCTGACCATTTCGCCTTCCTGGCAATACAGCGCCTTGATCACGCCGGCCTGGGGTGCACGAATGCTGTGCTCCATCTTCATTGCTTCGAGCACCACCAACTGGGCCCCGGCCTCTACCGCTTGGCCCGCGCTCACCAACACCCGCACGATGCTGCCGTTCATGGGCGCCGTCAGGCCCCCTTGATGGCTGTGGCTGGCTTCGGCGGCGGCCAGTGGGTCGTACCGGTCGATCCGATGCAGGTCGCCTTGCCATTGCAGATACACGCTGTCGCCCTGGCGAATGGCACGGTGGCTGCGACGCAGGCCGTTGTGCTCGAGGGTCAATCGCTCGTCGACGAGTTCGACGCCTGGGATGTTAGGGACCAGCGTGATCGCACGGTCTTGTCCTTCGCAGTTCAAGTGCAGGCTGGTTTCCCCTGGCAATCCCAGGCGCAAACCGCTGGTGTGGGCCCAAGGCGAATGCACGTCGTCGCCACGCGCCTGCGGTGCCAGGCCCAGGGCAAATGCCTGGGCTGCTGCGAACCAGAAGTCGTCATCCAGCTCGCCGGGTTCTGGCAGCAATTGCGCCTGGTAGCGTGGGATAAATCCGGTGTCCAGTTCGGCTGCCGCGAAGGCCGGGTGGGCCACGATGCGGCGCAGAAAACCGATGTTGGTCTTCAGCCCGCCGATGGCGAACTCGTCGAGCATGCTCAACAGCCGCAATCGCGCCTGCTCGCGATCTTCGCCCCAGGCGATCAGCTTGCCGAGCATCGGGTCGTAGAACGGCGAGATCTCATCGCCTTGCGCCACGCCGCTGTCGACCCGCCGACCCGGCCCGTCGGCCGATTCGCGATACAACGCCAGGCGCCCGGTGGCCGGGAGGAAGTCGTTGGCCGGGTCTTCGGCGTACAGGCGCACTTCGATGGCGTGGCCCAGCAACGGCACCTGGTCCTGGGTGATCGGCAACGGCTCGCCTTGGGCGACGCGGATCTGCCAGGCCACCAGGTCCAACCCGGTGATCGCTTCGGTGACCGGATGCTCGACTTGCAACCGGGTGTTCATTTCCATGAAGAAAAACTCGCCCCGCGAATCCAGCAGGAACTCCACCGTGCCGGCGCCGACGTAACCGATCGCCTGGGCCGCGCGCACGGCCGCTTCACCCATCGCCCGGCGCAAGGTCGGGGTCAGGCCAGGGGCGGGGGCTTCTTCCACCACTTTCTGATGGCGACGCTGGATCGAGCAGTCGCGTTCATTGAGGTACAGGCAATGGCCGTGGCGGTCGGCAAAGACCTGGATTTCCACATGGCGTGGCTTGAGCAGGTACTTTTCCACCAGCATCCGCGAGTCGCCAAACGAGGATTGCGCCTCTCGCTGGGCCGAGGCCAGGGCTTCGGCCAACTGGCTGACGTCCTCGACGACCTTCATGCCCTTGCCGCCACCACCGGCCGTGGCCTTGAGCAGCACCGGATAGCCGATGCGTTCGGCGGCGTCGCGGAAGGTTTCCAGGTCCTGGGCCTCGCCGTGGTAACCCGGCACCAAGGGCACGCCGGCGGTTTCCATCAGGGCTTTGGCCGCGGACTTGCTGCCCATGGCATCGATGGCCGAGGCCGGTGGGCCGAGGAAGATCAGCCCGGCGTTTTCGATCGCCCGGGCGAACCCGGCGTTTTCGGACAGGAAGCCATAGCCGGGGTGGATCGCCTGGGCACCACTGGCCTGGGCCGCGGCGATCAGTTTATCGATCTGCAAGTAACTGTCGGCGGCCTTGCTGCCGCCCAGGTCGACACGGATGTCGGCTTCGCGGCTATGACGGGCATCGCGATCGGTGGCGCTGTGCACGGCCACGGTGGTCAGGCCCATGGCCTTGGCGGTGCGCATCACACGGCAGGCGATTTCGCCACGGTTGGCCACCAACAATGTGGTGAGGGCGGGTGCGCTCATCGACGCGGCTCCTTGTTATTCGACTCGGCTTGCCAGTTGGGCGCGCGCTTTTGCAGAAAGGCGCGCAGGCCCTCCTGGCCCTCGGGGCTGACACGGATACGGGCGATGGCGTTTTCGGTGTAGCGTCGCAGCGCCGGGGTCAGGGCACCGTGGCCGACCTCACGCAGCAAGTCCTTGCTGGCGCGCATGGCCGCCGGGCTGTTGAGCAGCAGGTTGTCGATCCATTGTTCGAGGTGATGATCCAACGCCTCGGCCGGGTAACTTTCCGACAGCAAACCGATCTCCCTCGCACGCTGTCCCCCGAAACGTTCCGCGGTCAACGCGTAGCGCCGGGCGGCCCGTTCGCCGATGGCCTGGACGACGAACGGGCTGATGACCGCCGGCGCCAGGCCAATGCGCACTTCCGACAGGCAGAACTGCGCCTCGTCGGCACCAATGGCCATGTCGCAGGCGCTGATCAGGCCCAGCGCACCGCCAAAGGCGGCGCCCTGCACGACGGCCAGCGTGGGGATCTTCAGCTTGGCGAGGTTGTACATCAGCTCCGCCAGTTCCCGGGCGTCGTCGAGGTTGGTGTGGTAGTCGAGCTCGGCCGATTGCTGCATCCAGGCCAGGTCGGCGCCGGCGCTGAAATGCTTGCCGCGGCCACGGATCAGCAGGAAGCGCAGGTTCGGATCGCTGCCGACCTGATCCAGGGCGAGGATCAGTTCACGGATCATCTGGGCATTGAACGCGTTGTTCTTCGACTCACGACTGAGCCACAAGGTAGCGAAACCGTGTGGGTCAGTGATCAATTCGAGGGTGTTGAAGTTATCCATGGGCATTCCCCGTTACATCCGGAACACGCCGAAGCGGCTCGATTCAATGGGCGCGTTGAGTGAGGCCGACAAGGCCAACCCCAGTACGTCGCGGGTCTGGGCCGGGTCGATGACACCGTCATCCCACAGCCGTGCGCTGGAATAGTAGGGGTGGCCCTGTTCTTCGTACTGGTCGAGGATCGGTTGCTTGATCTCGGCTTCCTGTTCGGTGCCGAACGGGTGGCCACTGCGCTCGGCCTGTTCGCGCTTGACCTGCACCAGCACGCCGGCCGCCTGTTCGGCACCCATCACCCCGATCCGCGCATTCGGCCACATCCACAGGAACCGCGGGTCGTACGCGCGGCCGCACATGCCGTAGTTGCCCGCGCCGAAGCTGCCGCCGATGATCACGGTGAACTTCGGCACCTGGGCGCAGGCGACGGCCGTGACCAGTTTCGCTCCGTGCTTGGCAATGCCGCCGGCTTCGTATTTCTGGCCGACCATGAAACCGGTGATGTTCTGCAGGAACAACAGGGGAATGCCGCGCTGGCAGGCCAGTTCGATGAAGTGCGCGCCTTTCTGCGCAGCCTCGGCGAACAGGATCCCGTTGTTCGCCAGGATGGCCACCGGATAGCCGTGCAAGTGGGCAAACCCGCAGACCAGCGTGGTGCCGAACAGCGCCTTGAACTCATCGAACACCGAACCGTCCACCAGGCGCGCGATCACTTCCCGGACATCGAAGGGCTGCTTGGGGTCTGCCGACACCACGCCGTACAGCTCGTGCGCCGCATACAGCGGGGCGATGGGCTGGCGCCGCTGCACGTCGCCGAGTTTGCGCCAGTTCAGGTTGGCCACGCTGCGGCGGGCCAAGGCCAGGGCATGTTCGTCGTTATCGGCGTAATGGTCGGCCACGCCAGAGATCTTGCAATGCACGTCGGCACCGCCCAGGTCTTCGGCGCTGACCACTTCACCGGTGGCGGCCTTCACCAGTGGCGGGCCGGCGAGAAAAATGGTGGCCTGCTGGCGCACCATGATTGCCTCGTCCGCCATGGCCGGCACATAGGCGCCGCCGGCCGTGCAGGAGCCCATGACCACGGCCAATTGCGGGATCCCCTGGGCGCTCATGTTGGCCTGGTTGAAGAAGATCCGGCCAAAGTGCTCGCGGTCCGGGAACACTTCATCCTGGCGCGGCAGGTTGGCACCGCCGGAGTCCACCAGGTAGATGCAGGGCAGGCGATTCTGCTGGGCGATGGCCTGGGCACGCAGGTGTTTCTTCACCGTCAGCGGGTAGTAGGAACCGCCTTTGACGGTCGCATCGTTGGCGACAATCATGCATTCGACGCCTTCCACGCGACCGATCCCGGCAATCACGCCGGCGGCGGGAACGTCCTCGCCGTACACGTCGTGAGCGGCGAGGGGGCTGATTTCCAGGAACGGCGAACCGGGGTCGAGCAACCGGTTGATGCGCTCGCGTGGCAGCAATTTGCCCCGGGATGTGTGCCGCTCTTGAGCCTTGGCACCACCACCTTGCTGGACTTGGGCGAGCAGGGTGCGCAGGGCCTCGACCTGTTCGAGCATCGCGTCGCGGTTGGCGACGAACTCCGGCGAACGTGGATTGAGCTGGGTGTGCAGAATCATGGGCTACTCCGTAGCAGCTCTAAGCTTCAAGCTACAAGCTGCAAGCAGGAGCGCGGTTCGCTTGCCGCCTGAAGCTTGCGCCTTGTAGCTGACGAAAAATCATTTTGTTTCGTTGAACAGTTCGCGACCGATCAGCATGCGGCGAATCTCACTGGTGCCGGCGCCGATTTCGTACAGCTTGGCGTCGCGCAACAGGCGACCGGCCGGGAATTCATTGATGTAGCCGTTGCCCCCGAGGATCTGGATCGCATCGAGGGCCATTTGCGTGGCGCGTTCGGCGCTGTAGAGGATCACCCCGGCGGCGTCCTTGCGGGTGGTTTCACCGCGCTCGCAGGCCTGGGCCACCGCATAGAGGTAGGCGCGGCTGGCATTGAGCTGGGTGTACATGTCGGCGACCTTGCCCTGGATCAGCTGGAATTCGCCGATGCTCTGGCCGAACTGCTTGCGGTCGTGGATGTAGGGCACGATCAGGTCCATGCAGGCCTGCATGATCCCGGTCGGGCCGCCGGACAGGACCACGCGCTCGTAGTCGAGCCCGCTCATCAGCACTTTCACGCCGCCGTTGAGCACGCCGAGGATGTTTTCTTCCGGCACTTGCACGTCATCGAAGAACAGCTCGCAGGTGTTGGAGCCGCGCATGCCGAGCTTGTCGAATTTGTTGCTGCGGCTGAAGCCTTTCCAGTCGCGCTCGACGATGAACGCGGTGATGCCGTGGGGGCCCTTTTCCAGGTCGGTCTTGGCGTAGATCACGTAGGTGTTGGCGTCGGGGCCGTTGGTGATCCAGGTCTTGCTGCCGTTGAGGACGTAATGGTCGCCACGTTTGTCGGCCCGCAGTTTCATCGAGACCACGTCGGAGCCGGCGTTGGGTTCGCTCATGGCGAGCGCGCCGATGTGTTCGCCGCTGATGAGCCTGGGCAGGTACTTGGCTTTCTGCTCGTGGGTGCCGTTGCGGTTGATCTGGTTCACGCACAGGTTGGAGTGGGCGCCATAGGACAGGGCCACCGACGCCGAGCCGCGGCTGATTTCTTCCATGGCCACCACGTGGGCCAGGTAACCCAGGCCGGCGCCGCCATATTCTTCCGGCACGGTAATGCCCAGCAGGCCCATGTCACCGAACTTGCGCCACAGGTCGGCGGGAAACAGGTTGTCGAGATCGATCTGAGCTGCCCGCGGGGCGATTTCCTTGGCAACGAAGGCTTGCACCTGTTCGCGCAGCATGTCGATGGTTTCGCCGAGGGCAAAGTTCAGGGATGGGTAGCTCATGGGACACCTTTGGCTTTTTTGTCGGGTGCGGAGAGGGAAGGGCTCGCTCTCACCTTGACGTTAACGTAAGCCTGCTATAAATGCCTGTCAATCACCTTTACGTTAACGTCAACTTGGTCCAGAGTAAGTGCGCTTTACAGCTCTTTGTGGCGAGGGAGCTTGCTCTCTCGCCACAAAAGCCTGTGTGCACACGGTTCACCGATACCCCCACCAATAAAGACAAGAGGGCGCGTCATGGATCAACCCGGTTTGCAGTCGCCACTGAGCTACACCCGCGGTTCCGAGGCCAAGGCTTTGCTGGTGCAAACCATCGGCCAGGCGTTCGACCACACCGTGGCCCGCTATCCCGAGGGCGAGGCGCTGGTGGTGCGTCATCAATCGTTGCGCTACACCTGGCAACAGCTCGCTGAAGCCGTCGATGTGCACGCCCGGGCCTTGTTGGCACTGGGCTTGAAAAGCGGCGACCGCCTCGGCGTGTGGGCACCCAACTGTGCCCAGTGGTGCATCAGCCAGTTCGCCAGCGCGAAGATCGGTGTGATCCTGGTCAACATCAACCCGGCCTATCGGGTGTCCGAACTGGAATACGTGCTCAAGCAGTCCGGTTGCCAGTGGCTGGTGTGTGCCGGGTCATTCAAGACGTCGGACTACCACGCCATGTTGCAGGCACTCGCGCCGGAACTGGCGGAACAGCCGATCGGCCAGTTGCACAGCGAGCGCCTGCCGGATCTGCGGGGTGTCATCAGTCTCGATCCACAGCCGCCTTCGGGTTTCCTGCCCTGGTCGCAGTTGGCTGCCCTGAGCACCGCGGTGACAGCCGGGCAGTTGGCCGAGCGCGAGGCCAGCCTGCATTTCGACCAGCCGGTGAACATCCAGTACACCTCCGGCACCACCGGCTTTCCCAAGGGCGCGACCCTCAGCCATCACAACATTCTCAACAACGGCTACATGGTCGGCGAAAGCCTGGGCCTGACCGCTGCCGACCGCTTGGTGATACCGGTGCCGCTCTATCATTGCTTTGGCATGGTCATGGGCAACCTGGGCTGCATGACCCACGGCAGCACCATGATCTACCCGAACGATGCGTTCGATCCCTTGCTGACCCTGACCACCGTGGCCGAGGAACAGGCCACGGCGCTGTATGGCGTGCCGACCATGTTCATTGCCCTGCTGGATCAGCCGCAGCGAGGCGAGTTTGATTTGTCCAGCCTGCGCACGGGCATCATGGCCGGGGCCACGTGCCCGATCGAAGTGATGCGGCGGGTCATCGGTGAGCTGCACATGCGCGAGGTGCAGATTGCCTACGGCATGACCGAAACCAGCCCGGTGTCCTTGCAGACCGGCCCTTCGGATGAACTGGAAGTGCGCGTGACCACCGTCGGCCGCACTCAGCCGCACCTGGAAAGCAAGATTATCGACGAAGCCGGTGAAATCGTGCCCCGAGGCACCATTGGCGAGCTGTGCACCCGCGGCTACAGCGTGATGCTCGGCTACTGGAACAACCCCAAGGGCACCGCCGAAGCGATCGACCAGGCGCATTGGATGCACACCGGCGACCTGGCGACCATGGACGAGCAGGGCTACGTCTGCATCGTCGGGCGTAACAAGGACATGATCATCCGTGGCGGCGAGAATGTTTACCCGCGTGAGCTGGAAGAGTTCTTCTTCACCCATCCGGCGGTGGCGGACGTGCAGGTGATCGGCATCCCGTGTTCCCGCTACGGCGAAGAAATCGTCGCCTGGATCAAGTGCCACCCGGGCCACAGTACCACCGCGCAGGAGCTGCACGCCTGGTGCAAAGAGCGCATTGCTCACTTCAAGACGCCGCGTCACTTCAAGTTCGTCGATGCGTTTCCGATGACGGTCACGGGCAAGGTGCAGAAATTCCGCATGCGCGAAATCAGCATCCAAGAGCTGCGCGATAGGGAAGAGGACTGAACAAGCAAGCCAATGGGCAGTGAGCCCTGTGGGAGCGAGCCAGCTCGCTCCCACCAGCCGATCCCCGGAAACCAAACGCCAGACAGCACAAAGGGGAGCTGAAGCTCCCCTTTAATTTTGTCGTCGCGTGCTCTTTTTTATTATTGAGGGGCGGCCTGTTGTTGTTTTTGGCAGCCGTGGCCCTTTACCGCTGTTTTTTGGCGATCCCCATCCGGGATCAAGAGCAAACGTATTTTTTTGAGCGCTGATCTGCCTTTTCGCTTTGCGATCCAACCGATTCGGGCGCTACCTGAAGGTAGTTTTATTGTTCTCTGCCCGGTTGCGGGTTGCTCCTGGAAGCACCCTGAAAAGCACATCTTCTCCAAAAAAATCTGTTAGCTGCGTCTCTGCCGTGTTGTTTTTGTTATGTCAGAGTCGTTTCGTCTTGTTTTTATTGGGTTTGCTGCGTTTTTTTATTCTTGTTGTACCAGAGATATAGCAGGTGCCGTGCCAACTTTTAAAACTCTATATAAATCAATGAGTTGAATTTTTTATCAAAAAAATCTGGCGGGCCAAACCTGACAAATTGTTTCCGTGTTACTCGTTTCGCCGCCGTTACAAAGCCCAGCGGTAACACCTCACTGTGCGCTGCGTGCCTTGGCGACGCGTGAACCGGTGGGACGGCCCAGCACGTCACAGATCTGCCGGCCCGCGGCAATCAATGCCTCCAGGTCGACACCGGTCTCGATGCCCAGGCCGTTGAGCAGGTAGAGCACGTCCTCGGTGGCGACGTTACCGCTGGCGCCCTTGGCGTAGGGGCAGCCCCCCAATCCGGCGATGGAGCTGTCGAACACCGCGATCCCTTCCAGCAGGCTGGCGTACACGTTGGCCATGGCCTGGCCGTAAGTGTCATGGAAATGCCCGGCGAGCTTGTCCCGCGGCACTTGCGCGCCGACCACCTCGAACATCCTGCGGGTGGCGCCGGCGGTGCCCGTGCCGATGGTGTCGCCCAGGGACACTTCATAGCAGCCCATCGCGTACAGCTCACGCGCGACCCACGCGACTTGCTCGGGCTTGACCGTGCCTTCATACGGGCAGCCCAGCACGCAGGACACATAGCCACGCACGCTGACACCGTGCTGCCGGGCAGCCGCCATGATCGGCGCGAAGCGCTCCAGGCTTTCCTTGATGGAGCAATTGATGTTGCGCTGGGAGAATGCTTCGGACGCGGCGGCAAATACCGCCACTTCCTTCACGCCAGCCGCCAGCGCGTCTTCAAAGCCCCGCAGGTTTGGCGCCAGGGCGCCATAGGTAACACCGGGCTTGCGCTGGATCTGCGCAAAGACCTCGGCGGAGCCGGCCATTTGCGGCACCCATTTGGGCGAAACGAAACTGCCGACCTCGATGTAGCCCAGGCCGGCGGCGCTCAAGGCATCCACGAGGTTCACCTTGTCGGCGACGCTGATGGGGTGTGCCTCGTTCTGCAGGCCATCGCGGGGGCCGACTTCGATCAAGCGTACAAAGGAGGGGAGGGACATAGAGGTTGACCTGTAGTGAGTTGCCAATATGTTGAGCGCAATGATGAACCCATTGTGGGAGCGAGCTTGCTCGCGATAGCGCTGGATCAGCTTGCATCGATGTTGAATGTGCCGTCATCGCGAGCAAGCCCGCTCCCACAGGGGAAAGTGTTACTGGACGGTTTTCTCACCCTCGATCGTCTGCTCCAGCGCCTGGATGCAGCGTTCTTCGGCAGTGTCGAGTTCCAGTTTCATCTGTTCGATGTCCAGCAATTGCTGTTCGAGCTGCTCCCGGCGCTCGGCGATTTTCGCCAGCATGCTGTGCAGTTGTTTTCGGTTGCCGCTGGTGGGGTCGTAGAGCTCGATCAGCTCGCGGCACTCGGCCAGGGAGAAGCCGATGCGCTTGCCCCGCAGGATCAGCTTCAGGCTGACCTTGTCCCGCGGCGAATAGATGCGTTCCTGGCCGCGACGCTCTGGGCTCAACAGGCCTTGCTCTTCATAGAAGCGGATGGCGCGGGTGGTGATGTCCAGCTCACGGGCGAGGTCGGAGATGCTGTAGGTCTGGCTGCTCATGGAAGCGCTCGAAACGAAGGGGGCTGGCGCTAAGCTAAAGGCAGGTTGACGTTCGCGTCAAGCAAGGAGGTTCTGTACACAAAACCTGTGGGAGCAAGCTTGCTCCCACAATGTTGGTCGCCTAAACCTTGTCGAGCTTCTTCTCATGGGCCGTCACTTGCTGGCACAGCTCGATCATCTGCTCGCGCATCCAGCGGTTGGCCGGGTCCTGGTCGGTGCTTTCATGCCAGTAAAGGTGGGTTTCCACTGGCGGCACATCGTTGACCGGCAACTGGAAGGCGTGCAGGTCGTGGCGGCGGGCGAAGCGTTCGGGCACGGTCATGACCATGTCGGTCTGTTGCAACACTTGGGACGCCATCAGGTAATGCTGGGAACGCAGGGCGATCTTGCGCTGGATGCCCATCTTGCCCAAGGCCAGGTCGACATAGCCCAGGCCATTGCGCCGGCTGGAAATGTGCACGTGGGTCTGGGCCAGGTAATCGTCGAGGTTGATCTTTTCCTTGCCCGCCAGTGGGTGCCCCTTGCGCATGGCGCACACGTAGCGGTCTTCCATGAGCTTGACGTGGCGCACCTGCGGGTCGGTGTTGAGCGGTGCATCGACGGCGAAGTCGAGGCGACCGGCCGCCAGTTCCTTGGTGGTCTCACGGCGCTTGGACAGGAAACTCTCGATGGCCACGGTCGGCGCCAGGCGGCGCAGGCGCTGGAACAGCGGCGGCAGGATCACGCCTTCGGTGAGGTCGGTCATGCTGATGCGGTACGTCTTGACGGCCTGCAAGGGGTTGAAGATGCGGCTTTCCTGCACCGACACCCGCAGCAGCGACAACGCGTTGCGCACCGGGCCGATGATGTTCTGGGCCATGGGCGTGGGCACCATGCCCTGGGCGGTGCGCACGAACAGCGGATCGTTGAAGGTTTCGCGCAAACGCGCCAGGGCATTGGACACGGCGGGCTGAGTGATGCCGACGATCTGGCCGGCGCGGGTCAGGTTGGCTTCGGTGTAGATCGCGTCGAAGACGATGAAAAGGTTCAGGTCGACCTTGCTCAGATTCATGGCGCTGCACTCTTGTATTCGGGCGGGTTCTTGGACTTGTTGTGGGTGCCAGGTAACGATGCGAATCAGTGAAACATATATCGGTGATGAATGTTAATACACGCCGAGAATAGGTTAGGTAAATTTTCGTAGCTGAACTAGCATCGATTTCATGACCTGAAATCAACCTCTGCCAAGAAGGTGCTGTCCATGGATTTTGCCTATACCCCCAAGGTTCAGGAATTGCGTGAACGCGTCACGGCGTTCATGGATGCCTATGTCTATCCGGCTGAAGCAGTGTTCGAGCGGCAAGTGGCCGAAGGCGACCGCTGGCAGCCCACGGCGATCATGGAAGAGCTCAAGGCCAAGGCAAAGGCCGAAGGCCTGTGGAATTTGTTTCTGCCTGAGTCGGAGCTGGGTGCCGGCCTGACCAATCTGGAATATGCGCCACTGGCGGAAATCATGGGCCGCTCGCTGCTGGGACCGGAGCCGTTCAACTGCTCGGCGCCGGACACCGGCAACATGGAAGTGCTGGTGCGTTACGCCAACGATGAGCAGAAACAACGCTGGCTCGCGCCGCTGCTGCGCGGCGAGATCCGTTCGGCCTTTGCCATGACCGAACCGGATGTGGCTTCGTCGGACGCCACCAACATGGCCGCCCGCGCCGAGCGCGACGGTGACCAGTGGGTGATCAACGGCAAGAAATGGTGGACGTCGGGGGCTTGTGATCCGCGTTGCAAGATCCTGATCTTCATGGGCCTGAGCAACCCCGATGCGCCGCGCCACGCCCAGCACTCGATGATCCTGGTGCCGGTGGATACCCCCGGGGTGAAAATCGTCCGGCCGCTGCCGGTGTTCGGCTACGACGATGCGCCACACGGCCACGCCGAAGTGCTGTTCGACAACGTGCGGGTGCCGTACGAAAACGTTCTGTTGGGTGAAGGACGCGGCTTCGAGATCGCCCAGGGGCGTCTCGGCCCAGGCCGGATCCACCACTGCATGCGTTCCATCGGCATGGCCGAGCGCGCATTGGAATTGATGTGCAAGCGCGCCGTCAGCCGCACCGCGTTCGGCCAGCCGTTGGCGCGCCTGGGCGGTAACGTCGACAAGATCGCCGACTCGCGCATGGAGATCGACATGGCGCGCCTGCTGACCTTGAAGGCGGCGTACATGATGGACACGGTGGGCAACAAAGTGGCGAAGAGTGAAATCGCCCAGATCAAGGTGGTTGCGCCGAACGTGGCGTTGAAGGTCATCGACCGGGCGATCCAGATTCACGGGGGCGCTGGGGTTTCCAACGATTTCCCGCTGGCCTACATGTACGCCATGCAGCGCACCCTGCGCCTGGCCGACGGCCCGGATGAAGTGCATCGGGCAGCCATCGGCAAGTTCGAGATCGGCAAGTACGTGCCCAAGGAGATGTTGCGCAGCGGGCGCTGAAGGCCATCTTGCATCCGCCATAAGCCCCCTGTGGAAGCGGGCTTGCCCGCGAAGAGGGCGGTACCTCCAAAAGAGACGCAAGCTGACCCACCGCCTTCGCGAGCAAGCCCGCTCCCACAGAGGAATATGGCGGTCACCGATATCGCGGCCAAGATCCCCTGTGGGAGCGAGCTTGCTCGCGATGGCGGCTCCAGGACTACTCCTTGACGCTCATGTACTCTTCGGCCCAGCGGATGTATTCCTCGGGCTGGGTGTAGGTGTGGGTCAGTTCAGTGGCGCTGAGGTCCGAGGCCTGGGTGAAGATCTGGCGTTGTTCGCGCAGGCTGTCGTAGGTGGCCTTGATCGCGGCGAAGTAGGCGCCGTGGCCGTCGATGGTGACGCGCACGCCCAGTTCGGCCAGGCGCTTGTCGTCGCGCAGCAGCGGGTTGCCGTAGGTGACGAGCATCAACGGCACGGTCAGGTTTTCGCTGATCTTTTCCAGGTGCTCGAAGTCCTGCACGCCCACCATGCAGATCCCGTCCGCCCCGGCTCGTTCGTATTGTTGGGTCCGGCTGATGATTTCCTGGACCGGCAGGATCCCGGCATTGGTCCGGGCAATGATCGCCATTTCCGGGTCGACCCGGGCTTCCAGCGCCGCGCGAATCTTGCCGACGCCTTCGGCCACGCTGATCAGGTCGGTGGACTTGCGGCCAAACTGGGCCGGCAGCAAGGTGTCCTCGATGGTCAGCGCCGCCACGCCGGCGCGCTCCAGCTCGATGATGGTGCGCATCACGTTCAAGGCGTTGCCATAGCCATGGTCGGCGTCGGCGATTACCGGCAGTTGCGCCACGCGACCGATACGGGTGGCCTGTTCGGCGAACTCGCTGAGGGTGATCAAGGCAAAGTCCGGCGCGCCCAACACTTGCAACGACGCGACCGAGCCGCCCAGGATCCCTACTTCAAAGCCCAGGTCGGCGGCGATCCGAGCCGACATCGGATCAAACACCGACGCGGTGTGGTAGCAGGTCTGGGAAGCCAGCAGTTGACGAAAGTTGCGGCGTAAATCTTGATGGGAAAGCCTGGACATGTGAGTTCCACCATTGGAATGGAACGGCTTGAGCAAAAGTGTCAACGCCGAAAGAATCAAAGGCTATCACGTGGCAGGTATAAAGATGATGACGAATGCGCATGGGCCATGCCTGCGGTGCATTGTCGAGTAGGCGGCGAGGCTACGCCGCCACCGCCTGTTGCCCCTGCTTCAGGAGCGCCACGGCGCGCACGGTGTCGCCAGGTTGCACTTGCAGGCGTTTGGCGGTGAGGCGGTCGACGAGCAGGCTGTGGCCGTGCTGGTGGGCCCGGGCGCTGGTGACGCGGCAGTTTTCCAGGCGTCGGTTATGGATCAGCCACACCGGCGACTGTTCGTCCGGTGCGCCCACGGCCAGGGTCAGCGACTGGCTGTCGCGCACGGTGCGGATCTTCGTCACCGGCGCTTCGATCACGGGGCCTGCGTCGAAAATGTCGATGTAGCCCTTATGGCTGAAGCCTTCGGCATTGAGAATCCGCATGGCTGGCTCGCTGTTTGGATGGGCCTTGCCGATCACCGCCTGGGCCTGTTCGGTGAGCAGGCAGGTGTACAGCGGTTGGCGTGGCATCAGCTCGGCGATGAACGATTTGTTACCCATGCCGGACAATTGGTCGGCGTAGCTGAAGTCCCTGCGGAAAAAGTGCCGTCCCAGACTGTCCCAGAACGGCGAGCAGCCCTGTTCGTCGGCATGGCCACGCAGCTCGGCGATCAGTTTTTCCCCGAACAGCTGGGAAAACTCGGCCACGAACAGCAACCGTGCCAGGGACAACAGGCGCCCATTGTGGCCATGACGTTGTTCGGGGTGCAGGAACAACGAGCAGATTTCCGATTGCCCGGTCATCTCGTTGTTCAGGAACAGCGTCGGGATCTGTCGCTGGATGCCCAGTTCCGGTGCCGAACCGACGGTCACCCCGACCCGGTAGTTGTACCAGGGCTCGCGCAGTCCCACCGCGCCGGTCAGGGCGCTGATGCCCACCACCTGGTGGTCATCGTCTTCGAGCACGAACAGGTAATCGGCGTCGGCGCGTTCCACTTGCCCGGCAAAGGTGCGCTGGGCCCAGCGCACGCGATGGGCCAGGCGCTCTTCGTTGGCCGGCAGGCTGGTGAAGCCGGGGCCCGCGCAACGGGCCAGGTCCAGCAGCGCAGGCAGGTCGGTGAGGGCGACCGGGCGGACAATCATGATGCTGCTCCTTCGTCGTGTCGGTTCCGGTGCCGATGCGGGAGGTTCATAGGGTCACCACCCGGATCGGGTCGCCTGGCGCGACGCCCAGGGCGGCCAGCAGGTCCGGCGACAGGGCCACCGGGCCTTGCGGATTCACATCCAGTTCGGCAACGACGGCGCGGTAGTTGCCGAGCCCTTCGTTGCTCACCAGGTACCGGCCCCTGGCGTCGATCTGCGGGCTATGGCTGGCGATGGCGAGCCGGCTCTGGGTGATGGAGCGGATGTTCGCGATGCGCGCATGCAGTGTCGGTCCGCCGTCGAAGAGGTCCACGTAGTTGTTGGTTTCGAAACCCTCGCGCGCCAGGATGTCGAAAGCGTCCTGGCCGTCGGGATGGACCCGGCCGATACACGCCTGGGCCGCGGGCGGCAGCATCGGCACGTAGATCGGGTATTGCGGCATCAGCTCGGCGAGGAAGGTGCGGCTTTGCAAACCACACAGGCGTTCGGCTTCGACGTAGGGCAGGTCGAAGAAGTGCTGGCCGATGGCGTCCCAGAACGGCGACTGGCCGTCTTCGCTGAAACCGACGATTTCGGTGATCACGCCTTCGGCAAAGCGCTGGGGATGGGCGGCGATGAACATCAGCCGGGCCCGGGACAACAGCTCCGAGGCCGGTGTACGCATGCGCTCGGCGTCGAGGTGAAAGCTGCGCAGCAGCGTCTGGCCATTGAGGTCCTGGCACAGCGACAGCGCCGGGACCCCGTGCTGGATGTTCAACTCCCGGGATTCGCTGGAAAACGGCCGGTTGCGCAAACTGTAGAACGGTTCGTTGCAACCGGTGCTGGCGAGCACTTCCGAGCAGCCCACCAGGCGCCCGTCATCGAGGTCTTGCAGGACGAAAAAATAACTCTCCCCGCCGGCCTTCTGCACATCGGCCTCCAACGAGGCGCACGAGGCGAGGATTTTTTCCCGCAGGCGCTCGGTGTCGTCTGGCAGCGACGTGACGCCCACCAGGCTGTCCCGGGCCAACTGCTGCAGTTGCGGCAGATCGCTAAGTTGCACTGGACGTAAAGCCAGCATGGATTGCACTCCTGTTCCAGAGGGCCCGGTGCCTGGCACCGGGCTTGACGATCACTGTCGATGTCCACGCATTGTCATCACCGGCGGTCGAACCCTTCGACCGCCGCCCCTCATTGGCCGGCCGGGTCGGGCAGGGTGGTGCGTCCGCCGAATCGGTTCAACGCACACAGGTAGATCACGCCGGCGGCAATCCAGATCAGGCCGAGTTTCTGCGCCCCGACGCCCATGTTGTACATGATGGCCGCGACGATCGCGAAGCCCACCAGCGGGCAGACCAGGTGACGGATGAACTGGCCCGAGCGCTGGCGTCTCCAGTAGTGGTTGATCACGGTGATGTGCAGCAACATGAAGCCACTCAGGGCTCCGAAATTGACCAGGGAGGTGAGGGTGTCCACGGCGTCGATGAACAGGTAGCAGATCAGCAACGACAGCAGCGCGACCAGGTAGATGCTCACGTACGGGGTGTTGTGCCTTGGATGAACCTTGGCCAACACTTTGGGCAACTGGCCGTCCCGGGCCATGCCGAACAGCAGGCGCGATACCGCCGCCTGCGAGGTGATCGCCACCGCGACGCCCCAGGCCAGGGCCGTGGCGACAGCGGTCAAGGTGGCCAGCCAACTGCCGGCCGCCAGCTCGGCGATTTCATAGAACGCGGTGTCGGCGGACTTGAAGCCCATGCCGGCCGCCAGGTCGGTGGCGATCCAGGTCTGCACCACGAAGATCGCCCCCATCACCAGCAGGGTCACCAGCGCCGCCTTGCCGATGCTGCGGCCCGGCTCGTGCTTGATTTCCTCGGCCAGGGTGGAAATGGCGTCGAAGCCCAGGAACGACAACACCGCGATGGACACGGCCTGCATCAGCAGGGCGAAGTTGAAGTGTTCGGGGCTGTACAGCGGCGCCAGGGTCAATTGGCCGTTGCCGGCGCCACCGTGCAGGGCTGTCCAGGCGTACGACAGGAAGATCCCCAGCACCACCAGTTGGGCCAGCAGGAACAGGATGTTCATCCGCGCGGTGAAGGTAATGCCCCGCAGGTTGACGAAGGTCGCGCTGAGCAGGAATGCGAGGATGAAACCGACCTTGGGGATCTGCGGGTACAAATGATTCAGCGCCATCGCTGCGTATACGTACAGCAGCGGCGGGATCAGCAGGTAGTCCAGCAACATCAGCCAGCCGGCGATGAAGCCGACGTGTGGGTTGAGACCCCTTTGCGCGTAGGAATAGACCGAGCCGGCCACCGGAAAGGCCCTGGCCATGCTCCCGTAGCTCAACGCGGTGAACAGCATCGCCACCATGCCGATGATGTACGCCAGCGGCACCATCCCCGGCGCCTCGGCATTCACGTAGCCATACACGCCGAACGGCGCGATGGGGATCATGAAGATCATCCCGTACACCACCAGGTCGGTGAGTGACAGGCTGCGTTTCAACTCCTGTTTGTAGCCAAATGCCTCGATACTCATGAGCCGTTCTCCTTTTCAGCTGTGTAGGTTGTGCTGGCTTGCCGCTGTGCCTAGAGCAGCGGGGCCAGGTATGCACTCCAGGTGCGTACCGCTTCGGGGCTGCGCAGCAAGTCGTTGCGCACCTCGATCAACACCGAATCCAGGCCGCGTCCATCGCCGTGCACCGGAACCGTCATGTCGGTCAACGGGTTGATCTTGTAGGGTTGGTTACCGGCCGCCCGCAGGGAATGGCGGGTCAGCCCGTCGACGATGCGCTGGGCATAGTCCCGGGCTTCACCGAACAGCACGCCGGCTTCCAATGCGCGTGGTTGGCCGTAGAACACCGGGGTGAAACTGTGAATGCCCACCACCCGCACTGGGCGGTTGTCGGCCAGCCGGCGGTCGATCAGCGCGCGCAAGCAATCGTGGAACGGATGGAACAGGCATTGCTGGCGGTAGGCGCGGGTGGCGTCGTCGAGGGACTGGTTACCCGGAACCTGGTAGATCTCGCTTTGTGGCGGGATGCTGTCGGCCACGTGCAATGGGCGGTTCAGGTCGATCAGCAGGCGCGAATAGCGGGCCGACAGCAGCGTCGCGCCGAGGGTCTCGGACAAGCGTTCGGCCAGGGCCAGCGCACCGATGTCCCAGGCGATGTGTTCGTGGGAGGCGGTTTCATCCAGGCCCAGGTCGCTCAGGGCAGGGGGAATGTAGCGGCTGGCGTGTTCGCACACCAGCACCAGCGGGTGTTCGGACTCTTCCCGCAGCAACCGGTAGGCCGGCTCGGTGTAGAGCCCCGACTCGGCACACTCAATAGATTCGCGCATAGTGCTCACAACGCTCGGCAGGTGACAGCGCCTCGGTCAAGGCCAGCTCCTGGGCCTTCAAGGCGAAATAGGTTTCGACCAGCGGGCGGGGCAGGGCTTGAAGCAGCGCCCCGCTGTGACGCAGGCAATCCAGTGCCTGGGCCAGGGTCGTTGGCAGGGCGATAATGCCACGTTCGCGCCGCTGTGCTTCATCCAGCTCATCGGGTATTTCATCGGTCACCGCGTTCAACGGCAGGTGCTGTTCGATGCCCAGTCGTCCGGCGATCAACACGGCGGCCATCGCCAGGTGCGGTGAGGCGGTGGCGTCCATGGCGCGGAACTCCAGGTTGTACTGGCTCGCCACCGACTTGCCCCCCAGGCTCACCGTGGGGCAGATGCGCAATGCCGCCTCGCGGTTGCGCTGTCCCAGGCAGGCATAGGAGGCGCTCCAGTGATGGGGTTGCAGGCGTTCGTAGGACACCGGGGTCGGTGCGGTCAGGGCGCACAGCGCCGGCAGATAGTGCAGCACGCCAGCGGCCCAGTGCTGGCCGAGGCTGGACAGGCCGTTGGCGCTTGCGTCGTCGTGCAGCACCGGATCGCCGCTCAAGTCCTGCAGGCTCAGGTGCAGGTGCACGCCGTTGCAGATGGCGTGTTCCCCGGTCTTGGGCGCGAAACTCAGGTCCAGGCCCATCTGCCGGGCGATCTCCCGGCTGATTTCCCGCACGTTCACCGCGCGATCGGCAGCGGCCACCCCGAGGGTCGGGCGGCAGGTGATCTCGTATTGGTGCTTGCCGTATTCGGGCAGGAACATCTCCGGTTCGACACCGCCGGCCCGCAGCGCACTGAGCAGCCAGCCGGCGAACCCGGCCTGCTGGCGCTGGGCCTGGAGGCTGAAGGCCAGGCGATCAGGCAGGGCGGGCGTGGCGCTCAGGTTGAACTCATGTTCGAACGCGGCGAAAACCTGCAGCCCCAGTCCGGTGCGGTAACGCTCCACTTCGTCCTGCAGCAGCGTGCGCGGGCAGGCGCCCCAGGGCCGGCCGTCGGTCTCACGCACGTCGCAGTGGATGAAGTCCAGGGCCGGCGCGGCGCCGTCGGGGCCGTTGTCGACGGTCACCCGGCTGGACAGGTCCGGTATCAGCCGCAGGTCGCCATGGGCGCCCCAAGGGTTGCTTGACGCGATGATGTCCTGGGGCGTCAACGCGCTGTTGGCCGGCACCCAGCCACAGCCGGCACTGACGTAGTGGGCCAGTTCGTCGCTGGGCAGCGAACGCCCGCGGGTCACGCCGATCAGGTCGGTGCTCACCAGTGTCGTCAGGGGCAGCGGTAACAGGCGTGGCGCCGTATCGGGGCGGCTCATGGCTGCATCTCCTGCAAGCGAGCGAGCACGGTGGCGGTGTCGGTGATCCAGCAATAACCCTTGATCGCGTTCAGGCAGGCCAGGTGGCGCTGTTCGGTGTACGTGGCGCAGGCATCTTCCACCAGCGTGACCAGGTAACCGCGGTCGGCGGCGTCGCGGACCGCCATGTCGACGCATTGGTCAGTGACGATGCCGGCGACGATCAGGTGGCGGGTTTCCAGGTTACGCAGCACGTAGTCGATGTTGGTGGAATTGAAGACCCCGGAGGACGTCTTCGGCAGCACGATCTCGTTTTCCTGCGGGGCCAGCTCCGCGATGATCTGCGCCTCGGGGCTGCCCTTGGGCAGGTGCATGTCCGACAGCTTGTGGTCCAGGGAGCGGTCGCGGCCATCGGCGGTGAGGCTTTCGATGTGGGTGTGCAGCACGTTGTGCCGCGCCGCCCGCATCGCGGCGAGCAGGCGTTGCTGGTTGGGGATCACCTGCTGGCGGGCGCGGCGGATGAAGTACTCGGCCTCTGGGCTGGCGAGGTGGGCATCGAACTGCACTTCCAGCCAGGCGCGTTGCATGTCCACCAGCAGCAAGGCCGTGTGGTCGCGGGTGAACGGCAGGTCCCGGGGCGAACGGTGGGGGAGCGAGAACATCCTTATTTTTCCTCCAACAGGTGCGTGTTGAATGCCGAGCGCAAGGCGTCGATGCCGTCCAGGCGTTCGGCCAGGTCGGGGCATTGCAGCGTCAGGCAGGCGACCAGGGCCTCGACCTGGGCCAGCGCCGGGACCAGGCTGTCGAACGCCGAGACTGACTCGACCGGGGCGCTGATGATCAGGTCGGCCAGCTCGCGCAAGGGCGAAGCGTAGACGTCGCTGAACAGCACGACCCGGGCATGCCGTTCCTTGGCCGCGCTCGCCACTCGCAGGGCCTGGGCCTGGTAGCGCCGGTAATCGAAGATCAGCACCAGGTCCTGGCGCTGGACGTCGAACAAGCGATCAGGCAGTTGGGCGTTGTCCTCCAGGGCAAAACAGCCGGCGCGCAGCAGGCGCAGGTGGTTGAGCAGGTAGTGGGCGAGGAAACTGCTGAAGCGCCCGCCGAAGCAATGCACCTGATGGCGGCTGTCGAGCAGCCATTGCACCAGGATGCGCACGTCTTCGGGTTGGGTCAGGGCCTGGGTGTCGCTGAGGTTGCGTTGACTGACCGCCAGGTAGTGGCTCCAGGTATCGCCCTGCTGCGATTTGGCCCGCGGTTGCAACAGCGTGCGCGGGGAGCGCAGGCGGTGGTCCATGTCACTGAGCAACGCCTCCTGGAATTCGGCATAGCCACCAAAGCCGAGCTTTTTCACCAGCCGCACGATGGTCGGGTCGCTGACACCAGCGTGGTCCGCCAGGCGCGACATCGGCCCCAGGCCATTGCGTGGGTAGTGGTCGAGCAGGGCGCGTACGACCTTGCGTTCCGACGGCGTCAACACCAGGCCGGGATCGGTGATCAGGTCTCTGAGAGGCGGCATCCGTGCTCCTTGCCGGGATGGGTGTTGGATTTCTTTCATAACTCCTGAAAATAGTATTTATGTAGCTGGTGCTACATGTCCAGCGCTTTTTACGTCCCGTTTAAAATGACCGGGTAGGGTCCGAAAGCGCCGTAGGACATGGCTTTGGTCGAAGTGACTCGGTATGTCAGCCAATGCTTTTTGTTGTGTAAGAAATAACGCCATTTTGTCTCGGTTATTTGATTTCGTATAAGGTGCTGTACAAGTAAAAGCCTGAATATGCCGGCGATGAACCGCTTTTGAATGTGTGGGAGTTCCTGCGTGCAAGCCACTCGCCTGACCCTGATTTGCCATGCTCGGACCGTCGCCCAGAAACACGCGCGTTTCGGCCTGGATGAGCCGCTGGACGCCGATTGGCTGGCACAGCGTCGCAGCGTCGGCGACGACTACCGCCACGTTCGGCACCTGCTGTGCGCACCGGAGTTGCGCGCGCGCCAGACCGCCGCGGTGTTCGGCCTCGAGCCTGAGGTGACCGAGGTCCTGGCCGATTGCGACTTGGGCAACTGGCGCGGGCGGTCCATCGACGAGTTGTTCAAGGACGAGCCGCGCGCAGTGCAAGCCTGGCTCGACGACCCTGAGGCGGCACCCCACGGCGGTGAGTCCGTCGCCGCTTTGTGCCGCCGGGTCGGCGACTGGCTGGCGAACCTGGAAACCCGGCCAGGGCACATGCTGGCCGTCACTCATCCCTTTGTGATTCGCGCGGCGCTGGTCCATGTCCTGGGCTGTAGCGCCGCCTTCAACCGGATCGACATCGAACCGCTGTCCGCCGTCGAGTTGCGCTTCAATGGCGTCTGGCGATGGCGCACGCAGGGCCCTGGCCAGGAGACGTCAGCATGAAGCAGCTATTGGTCATCGGCATCGGTGCCGGCGATCCGGATCACCTGACCATGCAGGCCGTCAAAGCCCTGAACCGGGTGGACGTGTTCTTTCTCATGGACAAGGGCCCGGCCAAGGGCACACTGCTGGATTTGCGCCATGAGATCTGCCGGCGCTACATCGTCGATCACCCATACCGCTTCGTCACCGCCGACAGTCCCGAGCGCCAGCGTGGCGAGGTGGACTATCCGACCAGCGTTGAAGACCTCAACCGCGCGAAACAGGCCACCTTCGAACGGCTGATCAATGATGAGTTGTCCGACGGGCAGTGCGGTGGCTTTCTGGTGTGGGGCGACCCTTCACTGTACGACAGCACCGTGCGCATCCTGCAGTCGATCCTCGACGCGGGCCGTTGTGCCTTCGAGTTCGAAGTGATCCCCGGCATCAGCAGTGTCCAGGCCCTTGCGGCTCGCCATCGCGTGCCGCTGAACAGCATTGGCGGCGCGCTGGAGATCACCACCGGGCGGCGCCTGGCGGCTGGGCAGGTGAGCGACGCCGCTAGCGTGGTGGTGATGCTCGATGCCGAGGACGCGTATCGCCAAGTGAGCGATCCGCAGACGCAGGTCTACTGGGGCGCTTATGTTGGGACGCCGGATGAAATCCTGATCGAGGGGCGGCTGGGGGAGGTGGCCGACGACATCGAACGCACCCGCAAGGCCGCGCGCAACGCGCATGGCTGGATCATGGATACTTATTTGTTGCGCAAGCCCTGAAGCTGCCCAGTGTTTGTGCGGGTACTGTTGCTAATCCACTGCATTCATCCCCGCCCAAACCGCTCCCGGTACACCGAAGGCGCCAACCCGACCACGCTGCGAAACGCCACGCGAAAGCTTTCCACCGAACGGTAGCCACACAACTGGGCGATGTTGTCGGTGTTGTCTTCGGTGCTTTCCAGCAGCTCGCGGGCGCGGGCCAGGCGTTCGTGTTGCAGCCAGGCCTTGGGCGACACGCCGCAAGCCTGGGTGAAATGGCGCAGGAAGGTGCGTTCGCTCATGGCCGCCTGGCTGGCCAGTTCGCGCACGCCGAGGGGTTCGTGCAGGCGCTCGCGGGCCCATTGCATGACGCTCGACAGGTCGCTGCGAGGCGTGCGACTGACCGGCGAAGGAATGAACTGCGCCTGTCCGCCGGTCCTTTGCGGTGACATCACCAAGCGCCGCGCCACCGTGTTGGCGACCTGGACGCCATAGTCCCGCGCCACCAAGTGCAGGCAGGCATCGATGCCGGCGGCGCTGCCGGCCGAGGTGATGACCTGGCCGGAATCCACGTACAACACGTCCGGGTCCACCCGGATGGCGGGGAAGCGCTCGGCCAGTTCGTCGGTGTAGCGCCAGTGAGTGGTGGCGCCGAGTCCATCGAGCAGCCCGGCCGCCGCCAGGACGAACGCCCCCGAACAGATCGACAGCAGCCGCGCGCCACGGGCGTGGGCCCGGCGCAGCGCCTCCAGCAACGCTTCGGACGGCGGTTCGCTGCGGCTGCGCCAACCGGGCACGACAATGGTCCGGGCCGTGTCGAGCAGTTCCATGCCGCCATCGGCCAGGATCTGGAAGCCGCCCATGGCACGCATCGGGCCGTCATCCACCGCGACGATCCGGTGCACGTACCAGGGAAACTCGAACTCGGGACGTTCCAGCCCGAAAATCTCGACGGCGACGCCGAATTCGAAGGTGCACAAGCCGTCGTAGGCAAGGATCGCGACCAGGCCGGAGGTAGGCTGCATTTGTCGGAAAATTCCCAGAGAGTGTCGTATGCGCCACTGTAGCGGTAACCCAGGGGCGGATAAAGTCTGTCCATGCCCTCATCACCTTGGAGTACACACGATGACTAGCCTGGTTCGCGAAGTGCCTGCCGCCCCGTCCGATATCGCCCTGGAGCATTTCCGCCGGCGCCTGTCGTTCGAAACCGATTGTTCCGACGTCCACGCCAGCCAGCAGGCCGGCGAGCTCGACTTTGTCCTGGTGGACGTCCGCGGACCGTCGGCCTACGAGCGCGGGCATGTGCCCGGGGCGATCAACCTGCCGACCCGCACGCTCACCGCCCAGGCTTTGGCGGCGTACCCCAAGGCCACGCTGTTCGTGGTGTATTGCGCCGGCCCGCATTGCAACGGGGCGAACAAGGCGGCGGTTCGCCTGGCGACCTTGGGTTACCCGGTCAAGGAAATGATCGGCGGCGTCATGGGCTGGCTCGATGAAGGGTTTCGCCTGACCGGCCTGGTGGAGCGAGTGGCGGACCAGGCTGTGCGCTGCGATTGCTGATACGGGCCCCCCGGCTGGCCGGGCGCTTGCTCAGCGCCGCATTCGAACGAGGTCATCCATGGCCGACAGGAAACGTTGAACGTCGTCTTGAGAGGTGTAATGCGCCAGGCTGATCCTGGCCACGCCGTCATGCTCGTCAACACCCAGGGCACGAACGGTCTGCGGGCTGAAGTGATGACCATGCCAGAGACGAATGCCTTGTTCGGCCATGTACCGGGAAATCATCTCGCTGGGTGTCGACGCCAGGGTAAAGGCCACGGTCGGCACCCGGCGTTCCCGTGCCTGGGCTGCGTGGTAGCCGTGGATATGAACGCCTTTGAAGCTGCCCAACCCCTCCAGGGCTGACTGCACCAGCCGTTGCTCGTATTCGATGATGGCGTGCATCCCCGCGACAATCTGCTGCCGCTTGCCCGTCTGCTCGCCGCACGCACCAAACTCGCGCCCGATCCAGGCCAGGTGTTCGATGGCACCGAGGATTCCGGCGATGGCCTCGCGGCTCTTGCTCCCGGTTTCGAATTTATAGGGTGGCTTATCGGCCGTGGGCCGGGGTTTGTAGGGCATGAGCCTTTCGAGCAAGGCCAGGCGGCCCCAGAGGATTGCGTGATGGGGGCCGTGGAGCTTGTGCGAGGAATACACCAGGAAGTCACACTGCAGGGCCTGCACATCGATCACACCATGGGGCGCGAACTGAACCGCATCGACATAGACCAGCGCGCCTTTGCGCCTGGCCAGGGCGGCCACCGCGGCGACATCATTGATCGTGCCGGTGACGTTGTTCGCATAGCTCAACGCGACGACCTTGGTCCGATCCGTGATGATCGAGTCCATGTCGGCAATGCTGAAACCGTAGGCAAGGGGATCGAACGGCAGCCAGCGAACGTTCAGTTCCAGGTCTTTGGCCAATTCGAGCCAGGGCGAAATATTGGCTTCATGGTCGGACTGGGTCAGGACAATCTCATCACCTTTGCCAAGGCTTCGCCCCAGGCAACGTGAGAGATGGAACGTCAGCGTCGTCATGTTCTGGCCGAACACGATTTCCTCGGCACAGTAGGCATTGACCAGTGCGGCGGCTGCGCACCGAGCCTGGTCGATGGCGTCTTGTGCCATGACCGATGTCGAGAAATGGCCGCCCAGGTTGGCGTTGTGTTCAATCGCGGCCTCGACGCTGGCCGCAAGGGCACGCTTGCACATCTGGGTGCCGGCGGCGCTGTCGAGAAACACGCTGTCGCGCGCCGAGGCCAGGGAGAACACCGGAAACTGTTGCCTGATACGCTCGATATCCAACATGTCGATCCTTCGTGATGGCGACTGAGGCTGTTCAGGCTTTCAAGTCGCTGAGGTTGATGCCCTGGGCCAGCAGCAAGTCCCTGATCCGATCCGATTCCGCCCAGTTCCTTTCGTTACGGGCCACGTTACGCGCGGCGATCAATTGGCTTTGTTCCGATGTCAGGCGGGTGGCCTGGGCGTCGAACAAACCGATGTCCAGCACCGCGTTGAAACTGCGCAGCAGGTCGATGCGTTCCGATTCAGTCAGCTCACTGGACTTGATCACCCACCAGAACTCGGCCATGGCGCTGGGGGTGTGCAGGTCCTTTTCCAGCGCAGCGAAGAACCTTCGATAGGACGCGGCATGCCTGGCCGAAAAAGCCTCGCCGACAGGGCCGCTGTTTTCCAGGGCGCTGCTGATCCGTCGCCGAGCTTTCTGCAAGGCCGTGGCGACGTCATCCAGTGCTTCCCATGAAAAAGCCAGGGCGCTGCGATAATGCGAGCCCAGCACCAGCAAGCGGAACGCGCAGGGGTCGTAGCCTTTGTCCACCAGCGAGTCCACCGTGAGGAATTCCCCGCTGGACTTGGACATTTTCTCTGTCTCCACATTGAGGAACTCGCAGTGGAACCAGTAGTTGACCCAGCGGTGACCGAAGCAGCATTCCGATTGCGCGATCTCGTTGGAATGGTGGACGTTGATATGATCGATACCGCCGCAATGGATATCGATCCTGTCACCCAGGTACTTGCTGGCCATGGCCGAGCACTCGATGTGCCAGCCGGGAAATCCCAGGCCCCAGGGAGATTCCCACTTCATGATCTGGCCCGGAAACTTCGAGGTCGAAAACCATAAGGCGAAGTCCGCTTGCGAGCGCTTCAACGGGTCGTGACTGACGCGTTCGGTGGCGCGTTGCTCGTCCAGCACCAGTTGCCCGAGTTCGTGATAGGCCGGGAATTTTTCCACGCTGAAATAGACATTCCCGGCGCTTGCATAGGCCACGCCTTTTTCCAGCAGGCGTTCGATCAGCGCGATGATTTCAGGGATATGCTGCGTCGCCCGGCACACCACGTCCGGGCGGGTGATATTCAACAGGTCGCAGTGGCGAAAAAAGGCGTCTTCGTAGAATTGAGCAATCTGCCAAGGGGTCTTGTTCTCGCGAGCGGCACCCACCATCAATTTGTCGTCGCCGGCGTCGGCGTCGGATTGCAGGTGCCCGACATCGGTGATGTTCATGACGTGCTTGACCGTCCAGCCGCGATGACGCAGGGTCTTGGCCAGCACATCCTCGAAGATGTACGTGCGCATGTTCCCGATGTGCGCATAGTGGTAGACCGTGGGGCCGCAGGCATACAGGCCTACCTGGTTTTCAACGATCGGCGTGAAGGGGACGACGGTCCTTCCCAGGGTATTGAATAGTTCCATTTTCCAACTCTTGCGTTGAGGGGGCATCGACGCCCCTGGCCATCCGGTTCAGCGCCCGGAGGAAGTCGTATTGCCCTGTCGGTCGAGATCCAGCCAATGATGGACACTCTCGCGATCCCAGGCCCGCAGCGCATAATCCTTCAACGTCTGGGGAACCGGATCGCCGTTGTAGATGAGCCTGTTCAACATGCCGGCGGCGTCGACGTCGGCGATGCACCACTCGTTGAAAAGAAACGCCTTGCCGTCCCGCAGGCTATGGGACAAGGTCTCGACCAGTCGCCGGGCATCGGCCACCGCCAATGGCCCCAGCGGTTCCTTTGACGGTGCGATGAAGATGGTCTCGGTGGGCCGGTTGCCGCGCAGGTTGAAGAAGTCGCTTCTCAGCCAGGCCTGGACTTGCCGGGCTTGGGCTCGGGCTTGAACGTCAACCGGAAACAGCCGGGCCTGCGGCGCAGTGTCGTTCAGGTACTCGGCGATGGCGGACGATTCAGCCAGCGAAAACGCCCCATCCACCAGCGTCGGCACGCGGTGGGTGAGCGAGATCCCGGTGAATGGCGGTCGCTGGTGATCGCCTTGGGAAAGGTCGAGGTAGTGCAGGTCGAAATCGAACCGGCACTCCTTGAGCGCTACGAACGCGCACATGGCAAAGGGCGACGTGCATTGATGATCCACGTATAGCTTCATTGAGTCTTGCTCCATCCCGATCAAGGTCAGCAGGCTTGTGCGACCGCTGCCTGGCTGAGTTGCACGTCGAAGAAACCGGTGTCCTCGGCCTCTTTTTGCCGGATCCACAGGTAGTCGGCGTAGGTGACCGCAGGGTCTTCGTGAACCAGATAGATGAAGCCGTAGTTGGTCGAGATCCCGATGGTAGGCGCAACGCTGGCGCCAATTTCCGGGGCCCTGATCATCTTGAAGAAACTTGGCCTGGCGCTCAGTTCGTCAAGCCAACGATGATGGATCACCTGGCCGGAAACGCTGTTGATCATCCCGATGACTTCGCACGTCGCGTTCGACCGGTTGACTTTCTCCAGCATCGAATGGAACACCTCGGGATCGGCATAGCAGGCCGCGCAGAGATTGACGGCATTGACGCCGCGCACGCGCGTCATCGCGCTGAGCTCCTGGGTTCCCATCATCCGGGCTGCCCACTCGATCAGCATCGGACCGTTGTTCGTTACCATCACTTCCAGGAACGAAGGGCCGATGTCGACGCCGAATGCATCCAGGCATTGGTGAACGTAGGCGATGATGGGGGCCGCTTCCTCCGAGAGCAGGTCGATCAGCACCTCACGGTCGTTGACCACCCCGGCCCCTGGCACCGGCTTGCGAGTGTCGCGCCAGATCTCGAAGACAAAATGTTCACCGTCTCGGGACACCGCCTGCACCAGGTACTGTTGGCCAGCCAGGTACTCCATCGCCAGCAGCGTGTCGTTGATGAGCCCCATTTCGTTGAGGCACCCCAGCTCCTTGTCCACCGCGTGACGCACCTGCGCGGTCTCGTAGCAGAAATGGATACCGTCCGCCCCGGCGCTGTTGACCGGCTTGATGACCACGGGCCAACCGTCGATCGTCTCGATCGCCGTCTCGACCTCACTCATCTGATGGATCAAGGCGACCCGGGCCGCCGGGATGCCCATCTGATGCAGCCGCTTGGCCATGTGCCATTTGTCCCGGCGGCAGGCTGACAGCGCCGTGCCATTGCCAGGCGTGCCCATCAGTTCGCTGAGCTGGTCGGCCAGCTCCACGCCGGACTCGCATCCGGGAATGATGAACATCGGGTCGAATTCGGCCAAGGCATCCGTCAGCGCCTTGAGGTCCTGCGTCGCGACGAATCGCTGCTGGAAATCCCCCGGCCTGTAGCTGTCCACGTCATATTCGAGTATTTCGGCGGATGTCTGCACATGGATGCAGGTTATGCCATACAACTTGAGTTCGTCCGCCAGGCTTGCCCCGGTCGAGTAGGCATCGACGATCACCGCGTATTTCATGTTCTAACTCCTTCGACTGAAAGGCGACTCAGGTGGGAATAGCCGTTGTAGGTCGCGGCCAGGCAGATGAGGGCCACGCCGGCGAAACTGAACGCTGAAAAGGCCAGTCTCGAATCAACGGTTTGAAAAATGATGGTGAACAACGGGGCGGCCGCGAGGATGGCTTCGGTGGTCACGGGTTCGCAGCGCTTTATGCCTTCTTGCAGCAAGAGCAACGGCAGGATCACGCCGACGAAGGCCAACAGGACCAAGGCATCGAGATGATCGATGACGGCGCCGACCTTGCTCAGGTTCAAACAGGTGTAGACGCCGGTCACCGCCAGCAACAGGTAGAACCGATGGGCGTAGAGATAGTGGCTCGACGCCCCATGATCCGCGACGACCTTCGAAAGAATGCTGGTCAAGGCCATGGCGACACCGCACACCAGCATCATCAGGTAGCCCAGCAGCACCTGGTTGCTGTCGACCTCATCCTTGACGGCGGTGCGTCCGTCCATCGAGACCCACCCCAGGTAGACACTGGCCAGTGCGATGACAAGCGCGGCGATATAGTCGGCCGGGATCATGATCGCCGTGGGGCGCAACAGCTTGTTCAGCACCAGCGTCGAAATGATCCCGACCCCGCCCACCAGCGCACTGACGATGGCCGGCTCCACCCATTTCAATGCCAGCAGAAAGGATATCCAGAGCGCGGCGGAACTGATGTTCAACATCACCAGGCACCGGCGCACGGAAGCCTTTTTTGCAGGGCTGGCAAGCAGGGCAGGCGTCGAGCGTTTCCGGGCCATGTAGCCGAAAAAGAACACCGGCCAGGCGACGGCGAACAACACGAATGTCGCGATGATACTGTCGAGCCTTTGCAGCAGGATCCCGAAATACACTTCCTTGAGCCCATCGATCACGTTGACGAGCATCAACGCCGTGATCCCTACAAACAGAGCGTGTGCAGTGCGCATGGTACGGATTCCAATCAAGAACGCGGTCATAGGGCAGTGAGTGTGCGAATGTTCCCTTTTCTCGATTGCTTGTAGCGTTGCAGCAGGGTTTGTGCCGGCAATGTCCTGGACAACTTCCCGACCTCGTCCAGGCCGCTCTGAATGTCGCCCAGGATGCGCGCGAGTGCAGGCTCCGACAGCGTGTCGAGCGGGTGGGCCCTGAGGCGTTCATTCCCGTGTAAATGCTCCAGCAGGGCATAGGTAATGATGTCGGCCACCGTTGGCGGGTTGATCACGAAGCCGATGGAAAAGGACTCTTCATGGGCGACCGTGGCATGCCAGTAGCCCCGGGGCATGAAGGTCGTGGTCCCGGGCTTGACCAGCCGCTCCTCGTGGCCCTCGGGCATTGTCCGCGGCAGTTGTGCGCCGGTGTAGGGATGCGTGCCTTGCTGGTAGAAGCGGTTCGGGTTATTCGGGAAAAACGGGTAGATGGGGTCCGGCAGCGAAGTGTTTTCGGCAAACCTCCAGGTCTTTTCGCCTTTGATCTGGATCATGAAGTTGGTTTCATGATCGAAGTGCGTCGCCACTTCCACGCCATGGTTGGCCGCGAACGCCTCGCAGCTCACATAGTGCCGCGGGATGTCGAGTGTCTTGGCCAGTTCATCGCAGGCCAGGGAGATCGCGGGCAGCGCTTCCAGATCCTTTATGTAAACCATCGCGGCGCCATCGTTGTACGGCGCCAGGGCATCGGCGGACCTGGCCACGGTAATACGCTTGCCACCTGGAAAGAGCAGGTCGACGGGCCCTGGCAGGGCCTTGAACAACGCGCGGATGTCCTGGAATTCTTCCAGGGCCGACAATTGCGTAAAGCGGCTCATGGCACCGTCGGCGACGTATGAGCGCTTGGGCCAGCATGTGTCGAGGAACACCTCGGTCTGGTCGCCAAACATCTGCTGCAGAATATTCATCACGCTTTCTATCCTCGAAGCGGCGCGCAGGGCGCGCCGCATTTTTTCATTACACGGCCGCGGCCACTGGCTGAGCCTGCGTGGTGGCGTAGGCGGCGTCGGCGCGCTTGTTCAGGTAGCCCTCGTAGACGCGGGCCAGCTCATCGCTGCGGGTTTTCAGCTGATGGGCGGCGCTGGCGAAAAGCGCTTGTTGCTCGTCTCGCGACAGGCCGACCATTTCACCCTCGGCGCGGCCCAGTGCGTTGAACAGGAGCTTGGCGAGCAGTTCGGTTTCCGAGCGCTCATGGCCGATGCGCTGGCAGATGGTTTCGACAACCGCGGCATGATCGTGGAAGTGCCAGCCCAAGCGGCAAAGACGGAATTTCACCGAGACAGGCGAGTCTTCCCACCAGTTCAGCGAGGCGTCGAGTTCGGCGTCGGTGATCCCCGAGAACTCTTCCACCAATTGCTGGTGGCGTTTTTCCCAGAGGGTCAGCAACGACTGGATACTGCCGAAGTTATAGGGCGCCGGGCCATGGATCTTCCAGTTGACCAGCGCCGGGCTGACGTTTTCAGAGTGGCGGATGCCCGTCCGGCTGGCTTCCAGGGTGGAACGGATCGCAGGGGAGTGAGCCCAGAACTCGGCCATCACGCAGTGGACGATGTTGTTGCGGATCGTCCGCTGCTTGCCGAGGGTGTAGTTCTGATGCAGGTGCTGCTGATCGTACTCTGGACCCTTCAGGCCAATGAGGCTGGCCTGCAGGTCCCGGAAGGACACCTGCCAATCGCGGATGATCATTTGCGCACGAGTCAGGCTGCGGCCTTGTGCCGCGCGTTTCTGCGCCGCATCGGTCGCGACATCCAGCAGCATCTGGTAGATGCCCAGGCACAACTCACGCAGGCAGTCGGTGTAATGGGCCCAGCCACCTTCGCCCTGGACGCCCGGCCAGTCGACCATCAACTCATGGTCCGGCACCTGGATCAGCGTATTGCAGAAGCGCCGGACTTCGCGGGCAATGGCGGTCTGCGCGATACCGTCTTCAGACACGCTGTCTTCAGGATACTGTCCGCGGGCCTGCACGATAGGCAGCCAATAAGCCGCTTCGCGCACCGCCACGCTGGCCGTATTGCTGGCGTTCAGCGCTTTTCGCAACTTCGATTCGGCGATGGAGTAGTTGAAGCTGGCCATGGCCTGCTTGGCCAGGCCGACCGACAGTTGAGAAGCGGTTTCGCTGGCGTCGATGTCACCTTCGACATCGTGATGCACGCGGCAGTACCCGAGGTCGAGTCGCGTATGGAGCGGAGCACCGAGGAATTTATGGTAGATGTCCCCGTCGCTGGAAATCAGTTGCAGAACCGGCGACATGATGAAGATGTGGCTTCCCACCAACTCGGAAATGCGTGGATCGGGTTTGGAGTTTTCCACTTCAACCCATACCGGAATCGTTGAGTCATTGACCGCGCCGATAAGCTGGGTGTCGTTGAAAACACTGTCCACCAAGCGGTTACAACCACCGCAGGATTGGCTATGGAAATAAATCAGGATCGGCTTGCCAGTCGATTTGGACTGCTCGATGGCGTGGACGTAGGACGTGTGGTGGATCCAGTCAATCTTGTTGGTTTCGCTCATTTCTATGCTTCCATTCACGGTGGTTGAACATTTATTTGACGGATTTCAGGACATCGTCGAGCAGTTGTGTCCGCGTCGCCGGATTCGTCCAGAGCGCTTGGGCATCCGCGGTGAGGGTGTGGAGCGGGTCGCAGTAGAGAAAAATCTGGTCTTTCTTCACGGCTGGCGCGCGATAGGCGGCGATACCCAGGTAGGGGTCGTAGTAGTCGAAGCTATGGATATCGCGCTTGCCGCCGCCGCCGGGCAGATCCACGATGAAGTGCGGGGTGTTGTGCCCGGCAATCAGGCCACGGGTGGATTTCTCCAGGGCGATCGAATCGCCAAGGCTCGTTCTGAGTGCTTCGACGCCACGAATCATGTCCCCCTGAAAGCAGTAATAGGGACGCACGTTCAAGTAGGCGAGGCATTCGTTCAGACGGTGCATGGTCTGCGGGTTGTCATTGACGCCTTTGAGGATGACGGCCTGGTTCCTGACCTCGACGCCACGCTCATAGAGCATTCCCAGGGCCTTGGCGGTGATCGCCGTTATTTCGTTCGGATGGTTGAAGTGCGTGTGTATCGCAATCGACTTGTGCATCTTCCTCGCCCGGTCCGACAAGCGTGAGATGGCATCGGTCCAGTCGTGATCGCTCTGGATCTTCATCGGCAATACAGCCAGCCCCTTCGTGGCGAAACGCATACGCCGTACGTGGGGAGCGTCCAGCAGTCGTTCACCGATCTCGGTGATCTGCCGGGCCTTGAGTCGATAGGCATCGCCGCCCGAGATCACCACGTCCTCGACGCTGGCGTTGGCTTCTATGTAGCGCAAGGCCGGTTCCCAGCGCTCGCCGGGGGCGTTGATCTTCGTCTTGGTCACCGCATCGGTGTCCAGCCCCACCGCGTAGCTGCGGGTGCAATAGCGGCAATAGACCGGGCATACGTTGGTGGCCAGGAACAACACGCGATCGGGGTAGCGATGGGTCAGCCCCGGGGCCGGAGAGTCGTTCTGTTCGCCCATGGGGTCGAGTTTCACCATGGGATGATCGACACAGATCTCCGAGGCCAGCGGCAGAAACTGGCGCCGCAACGGGTCCAGGTAGGGGTTGTCCCAGTCGATCAGCGAGAGGATGTAAGGCGTCAGTCGGATAGACATCGGCGCCATCCGATGACCTTCTTCAAGGTCTTTCAGGAACGCGGCACTGATCCTGTTCTTGATCAATGCACCCAGTGCGCCGACGCTGGTAATGGCATTTTTTTCTTGCCACAGATGATTGAGGAACAACTCGGCGTCAATATCTTTCCAATGATCCAGGTCGCGCCAGAACTCATCACTTCGAAAAGCATAGCGCAGCGATAACAAGGGTGTCAGACGCTGGCCCTGGGAAGAATGGGCAATCAATGACTTTAGTTGAAAGTCAGCAAAGTCATAATCCACAATGTTACTTGACATTTGTTGTCGTCCCTTTCAAGTGGCGGCGTCCATAGACTGACAATACTTAATATTTATTTCGAATCAAGGTGCCGTTTTATTTATTTTTCAGCACTTTTTTAAAGGCGAAAGTGTTCGTATTGCATAAAGCTGATTGCAATTTTTTTGCCTCGGACATAACCAGGCCAAGCGCTGTTATCGAGTGCGTAATGATCTACGCTACTCAGGGGCGCCTGAAAGGGTTATTGAAGATGAGCGATCGTTTTAATTAGGCACGGTGCCCGATTTCGCTTCTTGATGAATGACTGCCGTCGAGGCCGCAACAACGTTTGGTTGAGGCTGTGCCGGGGTTGAAGACGGGGTCGCGGAAGATTGCACCAGGTACTGCGCCACATTGGCGATGTCCTGGTCACTGAGGGACTTGGCTACCGTCACCATGACCGGTGATGGACGCGAGGCATCACGGAAGGCGCGCAGTTGCGTCTCCACATACTTGGCAAATTGTCCCGCCAGTTTGGGGTACTCGGCGTTTTCAGACGCGCCAGCCGTGCCATGGCAGGTAGAGCAGGCGACGATGCCGCGGGTGTGGTCGCCCCCGTTGAAGAGCCGTTCCCCGGCCCCGACGTCAACGGCTGCGGAGACAGCCGGTTCGTCGAATGGGCAGGCGTCTGGCTGGGCTTTGACGACGCCCCCCATCTGTGTGCAGGTGCCTTTGGGCACAGCGACCCACTCGCGTGGATCGTTGTCGACCTTGCTCATCTCCGAGCAGTCGTGCAGGCAACTGCTGTCGGAACAATCGTTGTGGCCTGCCTTGGCTACGCCGTAGCACACCTCGGTTTCTGCCGGCTTAGCAGCTACCTCGGCCAGCGAAGCACTGCTGATGGAGGCCAACGCAGTGGCTACCAGAATATCCTTTAGATTCATCACGCAAGTTCCCGGTCAAGGTTTTTATACAGTCATTTATTTTTATAAGCCCATCGCGCACGCGAACGGGCCGTACGGCTGTCCGTCTGGATATACATATTCAACGTTCGGCGCAATATCGATGTTCAATCGGGTTTGACAGTACTGCGACAAGCAAACTTGATCAGCACGGCGTGCCGGCATCGTGTTTGCAGGAAATCAGGAGTGACAAGGCGGAAGGTTGCAATACGTTGGCGCCGTTTGCGCAAAGTTGATTCGTTCGAGTAACTGGTTCGATACATTTACCGCTCCCTTTTTGTACAGGTCGCCTCGGGCAACTTGTTCGGAATCCGTTCCTGACCGACTGCATCGCTTGTTCGTTTATCGAAACAGCCATGGGTCTGTCGTATCTTCACCGCGAAATCAAATGTATTGCTTTAGTGCGAGTTTGCAAGGTGCTTTCTATTTGTAGTCCACGGTCAGGATATGTCTAATCGATATAAGCTTATAAGATGTTTCAAGATGTAACAGGATTTGCGCGTCCTTTTACAATAGGGGCCTGGGCCCCAACAGGACGGGTTCATGGAGACATCTTTGACCGATACAGGTGCGTGGGCAGGGCTCAGGGAACGGCAGTCAGCAAGCCATCGTTCAACCAGCGGGTGAGCAGGGCCGCGCTGTCGACAAGGTGCGCCTGACCCTGCGCGCCGTAACACGCCTGGGCGGCGAGCAACGCTTCGCCCAGGGTCGCGCCTTGCGCCAAACGCTCCAGCGCGGCGGCTTCCCAGGGTTCGACCTCGCGTGCTTCGACATTCCAGCCGTTTCGATAGACGAGGGCGGTGCAGGCGTGGCGGTTCACTGAGGGTAGAGGCTGGCCCTGCCGGCGATGGGCGGACCATATCGCGACCACCGGCCATTCGCAGGGCAGCAACCTGCAGCTCGGCGGCAGGGTGAACCTTTGGCTGTCCAGCTCAGCGCTGTTCATTGCGGCCAGTGCGTGGGGACCAAGTGGTGTGGCGTCGCGGGCGGCAGCGGCCAGATGAATGACCCATTCCAACGACGCCACCGCCGCAAAGTAAGGGTAGGGCGCTACGGGGCCATAGTGTTCGAGGAAGCTCGGCAGACGCTCGCCGAACATGCCCAGGTCGGGATGCTGCGATGGGTAGCGCCGCCCATACTCGTAGGCGAGCGAGCGAAAGAACGGATCGCCCACCAGCGCCTTGATGACGGGATAGGTCAAGGCCAACGACTGTTCCTGGTGCCGCCAGAGCCCGCTGCGATAACGCGCGAAGCGTCGCTGATTGCCCGCGCTTGCGGTCTCTAACCATCCCGGTGGAAGGGCCGGGGGCGATGAACAATCATCCAGCGCCTGGGTAAAGCCGAGTTGCAGCGCCGCCAGCTCTTCACGTGTCATGCAACACCTCCCGGGCGATCGTGCGCGCGATCTCGACTTGGTCGAGCAGTTCGCCCAGGGGCGGCAGGCGGGTGTCCCATTCAACCAGTACCGGGACCGGGCCAAACCGGCGCAATGCGCTGCGATACAGCGACCAGACCGGCTCCGCCACCGCGCTGCCGTGATCGTCGATCAGCAATTCCTCTTCCTGGCTGTGGCCTGCCAGGTGAAATTCGCGGACAGCCGATTCATCCAGGGCTTCCAGGGCGGCGAGTGCGCATTCGCCGTGGTTGCACTGGTTGACGTAAAGGTTATTGAGGTCGAGCAGCACCGCGCTGCCGGTGCGTTTCACCACTTCGGCGAGGAACTGGGCTTCGCCCAGGGTATCGCCGTGGTAGCGCAGGCTGGTGGAAATGTTTTCCAGCAACAACTGTTGGCCCAATGCATCCTGGACCTGGTCGACCCGATCACAGACCAGCTCCAGCGAGGCTTCAACCAAAGGGAGCGGCAGCAGGTCGTTGAGGCACCGGCCTTCAATCGCCCCCCAGCTCAAGTGCTCGGAAACCAGAAACGGATGCACCTGAGCCGCCAGGTGTCGTATGCGTTCGACATGGGCGCTGGAAAAACCATGCACCGAGCCGATCCCCAGGCCGACACCGTGCAGGCTGATGGGATATCGTTGCGCCAGGCGTTGAAGAATATGCAGGTCTTTGCCGCCTGGCCCCAGGTAGTTCTCCGTATGCACCTCAAGCCAGTCAACGGCGGGATGGCCGTCGAGGAACGCTTGATAATGAGGGGCCCTGAGGCCGATACCAATCCGTGGTAATGAGCGCACTGTCTGACTCGCTTGTCGATGGTCGCCGCTGATCATAGCGCAGTGCCGGATAGAATTGAGCAACCGCCGATAACCGCTGTCTACCGCCGGCACGGTGTCTGCCGTGGGGTTATCGAACGATGGAGGAAGACCGATGTATAAAGCGCTCACCCTGTTTCTGTTGCTGGTTTCGTCCGGGTTGCAGGCGCAACCGTCACTGCAAACGGACTTGCCGCTCAACTACCTGGCCCAGGCCGATGAGCAGGCCCGCAACCGACCGCTGGTGATCTTCCTGCACGGCTCCGGCAGCAACGAACAGGACCTGTTCGCACTCAAGGACGAGCTGCCCCAGCACTATAACTACCTCTCGGTGCGCGCACCGAAAACCATGGAGCCGGGGCACTACCAATGGTTTGCCAAGGCCGGCGAGGGCGCCTACGACGGTGACGCCTCGGACCTGAAGGCCAGCGGCCAGTTACTGTTGGACTTCATCGAAAAGGCCCGAGCCAAGTACCCCACCGATGCGAGCAATGTCTACCTGGTGGGGTTCAGCCAGGGGGCGATGATGAGCTATGAAGTGGCCCTGCGGCACCCCGAGGCCGTCGGTGGCATTGCCGCGATGGGCGGGCGGGTGCTCTCAGTGCTGCGCTCCGAACTGACCCCTGACGAGTCGCGACGGGCGCTGGCAGTGTTCATCGGCCATGGCACGGTAGACCCGATCATTCCCTACCATGACGGCACCGAGGCCGATTCCTTCCTGAAGACCCTGGCGCTGGAACCGGAATTCCATGCCTACCTTGGGCTTGGTCACAACATCAGTGCGCAGGAAGTGCAGGACTTACGGGCGTGGTTGGAACGGCTCAATCCCTAGAAAACCCGGTTGGATGTGGCGATGCCATCGCGAGCAGGCCTTCTCCCACAGTTTGATCGGGGTGGGCTTCGATACTTCGGCCGAAACAAGCCCCTGTGGGAGCGGGCTTGCCCGCGAATGCGTCGTGTCAGCTTGCATCAATACTGAATGTGCCATTGTCTTCGCGAGCAAGCCCGCTCCCACATTTTAATCGGGGTGGGCTTCACTTCCGCGCCGTACACCATCCCCCTGTGGGAGCGAGCCTGCTCGCGATCGGAGCGACGCGGTCTCCTGGAATCACAGCCCCATCACTGCCCACTGGCGATCCGTTTCACCAGCGCCTCATGACCGGCCTTGTCACTAGCGCGGGAGATGATCTGCACCACCGCCATGCGCGTGCCGGAAGCGCCCAGCAAGGTGGTGTCGAGGGTCGGCCCGCCGCCCTGGGTGGCGCGGGTGTCGAGTTGGCGCAACCCCAGGCCGCTGCCTTTCTGGGTCAGGCTTTTTTCGCTGAGGATCTTGGCGTCCGGCAGGGCCTGGGTGCGCTGGGCAGCGAAGCCGGCCATGGTCGTGTCGAGAAACGCGCCATCGTTATCCTTCACGGACGTACCATCGGCAATGGTGTTTTCAGCAGCGATCACCACCGTCCGGCTGGTGGCGTTGCTGTACATCGTCCCTGTCGCGCCAGCGGTGCCCTGGGCTGCTTCGCCGGCGGGCAGTGGCGTTGCCGTGAAGCCCTTGGGCAAGGTGAAGACGAACTTTCCGGACAGCATCGAGACCTTCTGCGCCGGTGCCTCGCCGGTGGATTTGGGTTGGGCGGCCTGGGCAGGTACTGCGGCCAGGCTGGCGATGACCGCCAGCAGCAGGGCGGCAGCGTATTGACTCGGCATTGACATTGACACTCTCCACAGGTGGTCGCGCTTGAGCGGCGATCATCCCATGGGCATCGCACCTGACTCCAGCGCAACGTCAGGCACGTCGGTCATTTCGGTGCGGCTACGCAGGCCGATGGAGGCGTGCGCACCAACAGGCGTCGGGTCACCAGAAGCATGACCGCCGAGACGGCAACGCCAAGGGCAAAGGCCGGCAGGCCCAGCATCGGCAGGGTCAGGGCCACGGTCAGGCAGAACGCGGCGAAGCAATACATGCCGGTGGCCGTGGCTCGCAGCAACGCAGCCGTGAACGCCGGCCCGCGGGTTTGCTGGGAAAACACCGCCATGACACTGCCCAGCAGCGGAAACACCGCCAGCAACCCGCTCCAGCGTTCGCCCACGGTGCTGGCCAACCACGTCACCGCGAGGGTCAGCAACGCGCCGGCGATCATGCGCAGCAACAGTTTGTCGGACGTGCGCGTTGGCCTCTGCATCACGGGCCGGACCGCCGGGAACAGATAAGGCGCCGCCAGCAAAGCCACTGCCGCCAACAGGCTTGCCAATGGCAGCGAGGCCGGCAGCCAGGACAGCACCAGTGCCACCAAGGCCCAGGCCGCCAATGCAATGCCCAGCGCCCAAGGCCAACCCCGGCGCTGGGCAACCTGGGCGTACACCACGCAAAACGTAATCATCGCGAACATGGCCGACAACGCCGCCGTCGCCGATCGGGCGGCGAACGCCTCGCCCTGTTCCAGGGCCAGGAACAACAGAATTGGCCCCACCACCACCGGCAATCCCGACAGCCAACCGGCCACACTCGGGCCCCAGCGTCGACCGGCCAGGGAAATCAGCAACAGGAAACCCGGAATCACCAGCAGTTTGAGCAGCAGCACGCAGTCGTCCTTGTCGCTTCTCGGAGTGCCACGTTAACACCCAGCCCCTGGCCAGTGAACCGCGCCCACCGTGTTCAGGGCGTGGCCCCTGTCAGCGGTCCCAATAGGGGACTTCGCCAAAACACTCGAAGAAGAAATCGATCACCGTGCGCACCTTCACGGACAACCGGCGGCTGCCCGGCCACAGCATGGCGATCTGTTGGGGTTCGAGGCTGTTGGAGGCTTCGTAGTCGCGCAGCACCGGCACCAATGTGCCGTTGCGCACCGCTTCACCGATCAGCCATGACGGAAACATCACCAGCCCCAGGCCCTGCTCGGCGGCCTGGGTCAAGGTGTCGGCGTGGTTGCCGGTGATCGGGCCCTTGACGCTGTAGGGCGTCCACGCCTGGCCGGGGCGGCGGAAAAACCAACGCTGCTGGCCGGTGACGCCTTTGTAGGCCAGGCATTGGTGGTGCGCCAGGTCCTGGGGCTTGAGGGGCGTGCCGTGACGGGCCAGGTAGGCCGGGCTGGCGGCGATCTGGAAGCGATGGGCGGCGATGATCCGCGCCTGCATGCCGGAGTCGTGTAGCGGACCGATGCGAAACAGCAGGTCGGCCCCCTCCTGGAGCGGATCGACGTAGCTGTCGGTTTGCTGGATCTCCAGTTGCAGCTTCGGATAGCGCTCGCACAGCGGTCCCAGCCAAGGGCTGAGGTGGCGTTGGCCGAACACCACCGGGGCATTGATCCGCACCAGGCCGGACGGCTCGCTGTGTTGCTCCTGCAAGGCCTGTTCGGCTTCCTCCAACTGCACCAGCAGCAGGCGTGCGTGGTGGCCCAGCAGGCGGCCGGCCTCGGTCGGGGAGACCGCACGGGTGTGACGATAGAGCAGTTGCTGGTTCAGGGCCTGCTCCATCAGCTGGACCTGCCGGGAGATGGAGGAGGGCGCCAGGCCTTCGCGTCGGGCCACCTCGGAAAAGCTGCCGTGGTCGAGCACTGCGACAAAGAGTCGGAGTGCCTTGAAGCCAAGCTCGTCAAGCCCCTGCATGGGCGATTCCTTCTGTGCGTAATACGCAAAAGTGTTGTCGGGATGCTCCCATTTATCGCACAGCGATGCCAGCCGATAATGCCGGCCCTTCTTTCCTGGAACAGGGTGTGACTATGCAAGCGTCTTCCATCAGCGAGGCCGAATCGGTGACGGCTACCGCCAAACCCCGGCCGTTCTTGCGCTGGCTGTTGCTGCCGCTGGTGATTCTGGCGGGCATGGGGTTGTCGGTGGAGGCTGGCCTGTTGGGGCCGCTGGGCGTTCAGGTCGGTCATTTGTGGGCCACCTTGAGCATTTTCGGCGTGGGCTCGGCGGTTCTGTTCCTGCTGTTGCTGCTCAGTGGCCGGCAGCCAGGGCCGGCGTTGAGTGAACTGCCGCGCTGGCAACTGATCGGCGGTTTCCTGGGACCGGTCTACGTGGTGGTGCTCACGCTCGCCACGCCTCACATCGGTATTGCCATGACCATGGTCGCGATTCTTTCCGGCCAGGTGGGCAAAAGCGTGCTGATCGATCACTTCGGCTGGTTCGGTGCCACCCGTAAGCGCGTCAATGGCGAGCGCTGGTTGGCGTTGGCACTGATTGTCGTGGCCCTTGTCCTGATTGCCCGAGGTTGATGATGAATCTGGTTCTTTTGTTGCTGGTGGTGGTCGCGGCGGGGGCGGTGTTGAGCGTGCAGGCCGCCATCAATGGTCGTCTGGGACAGACGGTCGGGGTGTTGCGCAGCAGCTTGCTGACGTTTGTCGTGGGCGCGGTGATCACTGGCCTGCTGATCGTGTTTTTCGAGCCGGCCCACGCGGTCACCTTGCTGGAGGTGCCGAAATGGCAACTCAGTGGCGCGCTGTTCGGCGTGGTCTACATGATGGTGATGGTAGGGGCGGTGCCCAGGGTCGGCACCGCCGTCGCGACAGTTGCGGTGATCGTCGGCCAACTGGGCATGGGCATGCTGATCGACAACTTCGGCTGGCTGGGCAACCCGGCCATCGAGTTGTCCGGCAGCCGGATGTTGGCCATGGTCTGCCTGGCACTGGCGCTGGTGTTCATGTATCGCAGCAGCGCGCGGCAGGCCTGAGCGCCTCAGTCGGGTTCGACGTCCAGTTGCAGGCTGTCGTCGGCCAGGCGCTCGGTGCGTCGGACGATGCCGCTGATGCGCCGGCCCTCGGCGCTGAACACCACGATCTGAGCCTTGTGCAGGTCCTCCGGCAGCGGCGGCCTGACGTGCAGCGCGAACCAGGGTGGTTCGCCGTCGTCGAGGCGCTTGACGTCGAGCTGGCACTCGATGGTTTTGGTTTCGCGGCCAAACAGGGTGTCCAGACCGTAGTCAAGGTGAGTGCTGTCGGCGGCGGCAGGGGCATTGGGCATCGCAGTCTCCTGGATGGGTACGCTGGGATGATGTTCAAGTGATCCCCCAGGCAATGGAAAATTCCATCGCAGTGAGGTCGGCGGGGCTGCGAGGGCTAGCCGGGATCGATGCCCGCGTCGCAACGCCCTCCACAGGCGCGAGGATCAGGACCTGGGCACCCCGTGCTCCCAGGTCGACCAGTGCTTGACGATGTCCTGCACCAGCGGGTTGCCGGTGCGGAACAGGTTTTCCAGGGCGGGGACGAACGCGCCCTGGTCGGCGTACTTGAGCAGGTTGTCCACTTCATTGCCGCCGGGCTCGGGTCGATCGAAGTCGGAGCCGGCGCGCAGCACTGCGAGCCGATTGATGTCCACCCGACCCTCACGACTGGCCCGCAACAAGGCCTCGTAGGTGGAGTTGTCTTCCTGCTGGGTGGTGCAATACACGCCTTTGTTATCGGTGAGCAGGCGGGTCCAGACTTCGGCCCGTTCGCTCAGGCGCGTCCCGGAAAACCAGGTGTTGCCCGCCAGCGTGTCGCAGCGGGTCACCACCGGTGGCTGGTTGGCCGGAGCGTAGGGGTATTTCACGCGCCAGGCTGCCGACGCCTCGCTTTCCGTCAGGCTCACGTTCTGGCTGAGGGCAAAGGCCTTGGCTTGCAGCGCGGGGTTGAGTTCGAAGACTTCGGTCTTGTAGTCCAGCGGCGGCTTTTCGTTGGGACCCTTGGTGTTGATGCCCAGGTAGCCGGTGGGCCAGTCCTTGGGCACGTCCCGCGAGTCGAGCTCCCACTGGGTGCCAAATTCCACCAGGTAATGGGCCCAGGCGGTCGTGCCCAGGGTGCCGTGATGCGGGTTGATCCCAGCGATCCCGGCCACCAGGAAATAACTCTTGCGCAGGTCGACGCGGGGCGACAGGGCCAGGGCCAATGTCGAGGCGGCGGCGTTGGTCTGGCCCATGCCGGTGATCATCAGACAGACCCGTTCGGCGTTGCAACGGATCGTCGGGTACTCGGCCGACAGCCCGGGGATGCGGATTTCATCCTTGAGCGCCAGGCGCTCGATCCAGTTTTGTGCCTCGGGGGCAAACATCGTGATCAGCATGACCTTGGGCTGCAGCGGCGGGGCTGCTCCGGCGGTCGTGCTGAACAGGGCGGCCGTTGCCAGGCCGAATGGAACACACAGGCGATTGATCATGCTTTCGTGACCTCCGTGGAATCGAAACAGATGCTTTTGTGGGCAGGTATCGGATCAGAATTGATAGCCAACCCCCGCGTAATACCCCCAGCCATCGGATCGGGCGCGGAAGCTGCCTTCGCCAAAATCAAGCTCGCTGCCGTCCTGCCAGTTGCCCCCGTTGTGGAAATAGCGGCCCACCAGGGTAAAGCGCAAGTGCGTGAACGAGTACAGCAGGACATTGGTGGCGACCGTGGCGTTGGCGGTGCGCGCCGGGTTGTCCTTGTGCAGGTCCGAACCGAAGTCGAAATTGGTGAAGCCGATGTAGGTCAGCGAAGCGCCGTTGCTGAACTGGCTGATCGGCACGATGTACTTGAGCTGGGCGCGGTAGCCGTCCCAGGAATACTCATTGCTGGCGCCGTAGTTTTCCCATTGGTAGCGAGCATAGAGGTTAGCCGACAGGTTGACCCTCGAATGGGTGTCGATGTCGGTGCCCAGGCCGCTGTACAAGGTGTTGGCGCGATTGGCGCTGTTGCTGCCGTGATCGTAGATCCAGTCGAACGCCACGTACCATTCCTTGAACGGTCCGATGGCCAGGCTACGTCCGGCCAGGGTATCGATGGAAATGCGCGGCTCATGCTCCATGAACACCGGCGAGCCATGGTCCCACACGCCTTTGTCGTGGCTGTTGCCGATGGTGAAGAGCTTCGGGATGTCGACGTAGCCGTACAGTTCGAACGGGCCCTTGCGACCGAAATATTCGTACTCCAGGTACACGTCGTCGGTGGGTTGTGGGCCGAATCTGATGTCTTTGCTGCCAATGATCGTCAGGTCCTGGTTGTACCAGTCCGACAGGTAGGCGCCTTTTTTCGGCGGGGTGGCCTCGGGGCTGAGGGCTTCGCCCTGGGCGGACGTTTCGTTCGTCTGCGCCAGCGTGGTGCTGCTGAGTAGTCCGGTAACGGCGGTCAGTAGCAGGCAGGCTGCCCAAGGACCGGGCGAGGTGCAACGCCGGGAAGTGTGGTGCATGGAAAATCCTTGTCCGAGCGGGCCGAAGCCCGTGTTCCGTGATTGAAGAAACCGTCGTCGTTTCGCGGCGAGCGACTGGCTTCGCAAACGTTTGCATATCCTGTACCAGATTTTCGTACAGGCTTGAAAAACAAAGGGAACGGCCGTTTTTTCTGGCCTTTTGGTCAATCTTCATGCCGTGGTCACCGTGCCGCCATTTGAAGAGGCACCAAAGGGTGGCAGGCCCTGTTGCCTGGCACTCATCGTGTGCGGCTCTGGGGCACGGGGGATGCTGGTAGACTCGGTCACCTTGACTGACAAGAGGTATGCCCATGAGCGAGCCTATTCGCCTGACCCAGTACAGCCACGGTGCTGGCTGCGGCTGCAAGATTTCGCCCCAGGTACTGGAAGTGATCCTGGCCGGCAGCGGTGCGCAGAACCTCGACCCCAACCTGTGGGTCGGCAATGCGTCCAGGGATGACGCCGCGGTATACGCCATCGACGAAACCCGCGGGGTCGTCTCGACCACTGATTTCTTCATGCCGATTGTCGATGACCCTTTCGATTTCGGACGCATCGCCGCCACCAATGCCATCAGCGACATCTACGCCATGGGCGGTGATCCGCTGATGGCTATCGCGATTCTCGGCTGGCCCGTGAACGTGCTAGCCCCGGAAATCGCCCGGGAGGTGATTCGCGGCGGGCGTTCGGTGTGTGACGAGGCGGGCATTCCCCTGGCGGGCGGGCATTCGATCGATGCACCGGAGCCGATCTTCGGCCTGGCGGTCACCGGCCTGGTGCAAAAGCGCCATATGAAACGCAACGACACCGCCACTGCGGGGTGCCGCTTGTACCTGACCAAGCCCCTGGGCATCGGCATCCTCACCACCGCTGAAAAGAAGGGCAAGCTGCGGGCCGCCGACGTTGGCCTGGCCCGTGACTGGATGTGCACCCTGAACAAGCCTGGCAGCCGTTTCGGCAAGCTCGATGGCGTAACGGCGATGACCGACGTCACCGGCTTCGGCCTGCTCGGGCATCTGGTGGAAATGGCCGATGGCAGCCAGGTGACGGCGCGCATCCGCTATGACGCGGTGCCGCGCCTGTCGAGCGTCGAGTATTACCTCGACCTGGGCTGTGTGCCGGGCGGCACGTTGCGCAACTACGACAGCTACGCCAGCCGGGTGGGCCGGGTCCAGGAATTGCACAAGCGGGTCTTGTGCGACCCACAGACCAGTGGCGGGCTGCTGATCGCCGTCACCGCGCAGGGCGAAGCGGAGTTTCTGCGGGTCGCCGCGGAGCTCGGCCTGGCGCTGGAGCCGATTGGCGAACTGGTCGAGCGACAGACCCACGCGGTCGAGGTGTCATGATGGCCGATGACATCACCGATTACCGCGACATCTTCCTCAACGACCGGCCCATGATGGACACCCGGGCGCCCATCGAATTTATCAAGGGGGCCTTCCCCGGCGTAGTCAACTTGCCGCTGATGACCGACAGCGAGCGGCAACGCGTCGGTACTTGCTACAAGCAGCAAGGGCAGCAGGCGGCGATCGTGCTGGGTCATCAGCTGGTGTCCGGCCAGACCAAGGCACAACGCATCCAGGCCTGGGCCGAGTTTGCCCACACGCATCGCGAGGGTCTTCTGTACTGCTTTCGCGGCGGCTTGCGTTCGCAGATCGTCCAGCAGTGGCTCAAGGACGAAGCGGGCATCGAGTACCCCAGGGTGGCCGGCGGCTACAAGGCCATGCGCACGTTCCTGCTGGAGACGGTCGAGCAGGCGGTCAGCCAGTGCGACCTGGTGTTGCTGGGGGGCATGACCGGCACCGGCAAGACCGACGTGCTGGCCCAGCTGGAAAACAGCCTTGACCTGGAAGGCCATGCCAACCATCGCGGTTCGAGTTTCGGCAAGCGCGCCACTGGGCAGCCGTCCAACATCGATTTCGAGAACCGCCTGGCGGTGGACGTGTTGAAAAAGCGCGCGGCGGGCATCGAGCACTTCGTGCTGGAAGATGAGAACCGCATGATCGGCAGTTGCGCCTTGCCCCTGTCATTGTTCCAGCGCATGCAGCAGGTGCCGATGGTCTGGTTGCAAGACAGCGTAGAGCGGCGGGTTGAGCGGATCCTGCGGGACTACATCGTCAACCTGTGCGCCGAGTTCGTCGCGGTCCAGGGCGAACAGGGGTTCTCAGCGTTTGCCGAGCGGTTGTTGGCGAGCCTGGGCAACATCCAGAAGCGCCTGGGGGGCGACCGTCACCGGCGCTTGATGGGCATCCTGGAAGCTGCCCTGGCGGAGCAGGCTCGCAGCGGCGCGGTCGACCTGCATCGGGATTGGATCGAAGGCCTGCTGCGTGAGTACTACGACCCGATGTACGTGTACCAGCGGGAGAAAAAGGGCTTGCGGATCGAGTTCTCGGGGGAGCAGGCGGCGGTGGTGGAGTATTTGCGGGAGCGGGCGGCGAGCGTGGGTCAGCCTCAACAGTGAATTTCACCGCAACCCCATGTGGGAGCGGGCTTGCTCGCGAAAGCGGTGTGTCAGCTCGCATCTCTTTTGAATGTGTCGACGCCTTCGCGAGCAAGCCCGCTCCCACAGGGTTTGTGGCTGTCCGGCATTCAGGTGCCAGCCTGCTAGAGCACCACCGCCCCAATCAACCCGCAAACAATCCCCACCACCATGGTCAGCAGCGCCACGGTCACCAGCACGCGGGCATCGAAATCCTTGCGCAGCATCAACAGCGACGGCAGGCTGATGCTCGGCAGGGTCATCAGCAACGCGACGGCGGGGCCGGTGCCCATGCCGAGGGTCATCATGGTCTGCACGATCGGGATTTCCGCCGCGGTAGGAATCACGAACAGCGTGCCGACAATGGCCAGCGGTACCAGCCACACCAGGCTGTCGGCCATGGCGCCGTCGACGTGGGGGAACAGCCAGACCCGCGCCGCGCCCAGCACCAGCACCGCCAGCACGTAGATCGGGATGGTGCTCCAGAACAACTGCCACAAGGTCCGGCCCCAACGGATCAGGAACGGCTGCGCATCCACCGTGCTGGCTTCGGCCACCGCTTCCACGGCGGCTTCGGGCAGGGTCTCGGGGCGGGCAATGCGCTGGGCCACCATCGACACGCCGAACACCAGCACGATACCGGCCACCAGACGCAGGGCGGTGAAACCCCAGCCCAGCACGAAGCCCATGAACACCAGCGTCGCCGGGTTGAGGACCGGGTTGCCGATCCAGAAGGCCAGTGCCGCGCCCACCGAAACGTTCTGCCGACGCAGGCCGGCCGCCACTGGCGCGGCGCAGCACGAGCACATCATGCCGGGCAGCGCGAACAGCCCACCGCGCAAGGTCGAGGCAAAGCCGGCCCGGCCGAACAGGCGCAGCAACCAGTCACGGGGGATCAACACTTGCAGCAGGGAGCCGAGGATCACCGCCAGCACCGCCGCCTTCCAGATGGCCAGGAAGTACACCTGGGCGTAGGCCAGGGCCGCTGTCAGCGGCGCGGTCTGGGCATCATTGAGGATCGAGCCGCCGATGCTGTGGTTGTCGGCGGCGACAAAGGCCTTGAGGTAGTAGGGCGACCACTTGACGTAATAGAGGCCGACGCAGGCCACCAGCAGGAATAGGGCAGGCTTGCACCAGAACGACCAGCCCCGGTGAGCAGCGGCAGAGGATGAAGACATGGAGAAAATCCGGGTAGCGGGAGAATGGCTGCATCATACCCCGCGGCACTGACTCCCGCCGAGAGCAACGTCCTCCCGTCGGTCAGGACCTGACGCCCCCGCCACCGCGGCTGATGCCTCAGGTCGGGCAGGTTTCCTGGCCGTTATCCAGGCCTTGCTTGTAGGTCCGGCTGGAGAGGCTGGCCTTGCCGTTGTGCCAGGTCAGGGTCAGCACATACAACGAATCGAAATCCCCGGATTCCCAGTCTTCGGTAATGGTCTGCTTCTTGCCGACGGCCTCGCCGGCGACCTTGTTGATCAGCTCCGGCAGGTAGCCATGGGACCAGGCGGTGTAGATGGTGGCGTTGTGGTACTTGTCGTGCAGCAACTCATCCGCCAGGTCACTGGTGTCGTTGGCCGAATAATTGATGTTCACCGGCAGCCCGAGCTTGATGGCGCTGGGGCTGATGGTCATCAGCGGGCGAATGTAGCTGTAGGAGTTATCCAGTTCGCCCTCTTCGACGTTGCGGGTCGGGTTGGCCGCGAACACATAGTCGGCCTTGCCGAATTTTTCCGGCAGCAGGGTGGCCAGGTCGATGGCCCGGTTGAGGCCCTGGCAATTGAGTTGGCCCAGGCCGCCGGCCGGTTTTTCGGCATGGCGCAGGAACACCAGGGTCTGGACACCGTCGACTGGCTGGGCGCGACTGACGCTGGACTCCAGCGACAGCGCCAGGCCGCAGACCACCAGTAAGGTCGGCAGCAGCAGCCACGAACGGTGCTGCAGGCGCTTGGCGAAATTCAGTGGGTTCATCATCGGATCGATTCTTCAGTCTTCTTTGAGTCAGGCTGACAAACCCTGGCACCACGAGGCGGATGGCCTCGGGTGTTTTCCTTGTCATGACGCCGCCTCGGTTCCCTTAAGGGCATTGCTCAGAGTCCATTGAGGCCCTTTGGTTCGATCCTGCGGCCGGTTCCTTCCCAGCGATGCACTGAACATTAGCGACAGGATGTTGCGAAATTAAGAACAGCGCAGGGGCTGATCACGCCTATGAGGTCTTTCCGGATTTGGATTATCCTCGCTCATCCATTCTTCTCGGAACCTGCGACCATGGCTGACCTGAATCCATTTCCCATCACCCGCAAATGGCCCGCTCAATACCCTGAGTGGATCCAGCTCTATTCGCTGCCGACCCCCAACGGCGTGAAAGTCTCGATCATGCTCGAAGAGATCGGCCTGCCGTACGAGCCTCATAAAGTGGACTTCGGCAGCAATGATCAGTTATCCCCCGAGTTCCTGTCCCTGAACCCCAACAACAAGATTCCGGCGATTCTCGACCCCCACGGGCCGGGGGATAAGCCGCTGGCGCTGTTCGAGTCGGGGGCGATCCTGATCTACCTGGCGGACAAGAGCGGCCAGTTGCTGGCCCAGGACTCGGCGGCGCGCTACGAGACGATCCAGTGGCTGATGTTCCAGATGGGCGGGATCGGGCCGATGTTCGGGCAGCTGGGGTTCTTCAACAAGTTCGCCGGCAAGGACTACGAGGACAAGCGCCCCCGTGACCGTTACGTCGAGGAAAGCAAACGCCTGCTCAAAGTGCTCGACGGGCGCCTGCAAGGACGCGACTGGATCATGGGCGAGCGCTACACCATCGCCGACATCGCGACCTTTCCATGGGTGCGCAATCTGATCGGCTTCTACGAGGCCGGTGACCTGGTGGGCATCCAGCACTTTCCCAACGTGACGCGGGTATTGGAGCGCTTCCTGGCGCGACCGGCGGTGGTTCGTGGGCTGAAGATTCCGGAATGAGCGGCTGATGACGCCCGGGCAGTGCTGGGGTGATTTGCATCAATGGCACGTTGGCCCTGTAGAGCGATTATTGCCCGGCCGGTAACACTCTGTTTTCCAGCCGGCGTTTGTGCCCGGGTCGACCAGGGCATAAGCTTTGCCCCCTGTGATCGAGCCCCCAATTGCCCAGGAGTCCCATGTCCAGCCAGTTCCCCGAAGCACGTCCACGCCGTCTGCGTCGCAATGCCAGCTTGCGCAGCCTGTTCCAGGAAACCGAGTTCACTCTGAACGACCTGGTGCTGCCGATTTTCGTCGAAGAGGAAATTGACGACTTCGTGCCGATCAAGAGCATGCCGGGCGTGGTGCGCATCCCTGAATCGAAACTGGCCAGCGAGATCGAACGCTACGCCCGGGCCGGCATCAAGGCCGTGATGACCTTTGGCGTCTCCCACCACCTGGACGGCGACGGCAGCGATACCTGGAGCGAGCGTGGCCTGGTGTCGCGCATGGCCGGCATCTGCAAGGACGCCGTGCCGGAAATGATCGTGATGTCCGATACCTGCTTTTGCGAGTACACCGATCATGGCCATTGTGGCGTCCTGCACGGGCACGAAGTGGACAATGACCGGACCTTGGTCAACCTGGGCAAGCAGGCCGTGGCAGCGGCCCGCGCCGGCGCCGATGTGATCGCCCCGTCGGCGGCCATGGACGGCCAGGTCCAGGCCATCCGCAGGGCCCTGGACGAAGCCGGTTTCAGCCAGACGGCGATCATGGCTTACTCGACCAAATTCGCCTCGGCGCTGTATGGGCCGTTCCGCGAAGCCGGCGGCAGCGCCTTGAAGGGCGACCGCAAAAGCTACCAGATGAACCCGATGAACCGCCGCGAAGCCCTGCGCGAATCGCTGCTCGATGAGCAGGAAGGGGCCGATGCGTTGATGGTCAAGCCGGCCGGTGCCTACCTGGACATCATCCGCGACATCCGCCAGGCGTCGAACCTGCCGCTGTCGGCTTATCAGGTCAGTGGCGAATACGCGATGATCAAGTTCGCCGCCCAGGCCGGCGCCATCGACGAAGCCCGGGTGGTCCGTGAAAGCCTGGGGGCGATCAAGCGAGCAGGGGCCGACCTGATCTTCACCTATTTTGCGATGGACCTGGCGTCAAGCGGGATCTGACCACGGATCCAGAGTGTAAACACCTGTGGGAGCGAGCTTGCTCGCGAAGGCGTCGGCACATCCCGCCAGGGTGCAACCGGTCGATTCCGAGGGGAGGGTGTGGCGACCCGTCGCCCCGAGTGAGCGAACGTAGCCTCGTCCGGCATTTGGTCGTATGGTGGCTGCGGACCAACGGACCTCATGGGGCAACATGCAACTCACTCGATGGATGATCAGCCTTGTCGCATTACTGGCCCTGGCCGGTTGCGGCAGTCGCCAGGCCCAGGAGCCTGAACGCCAACCGGACGAGGTCAAACGGCAGATCGTGCGGTTGCTGCCGTCAAAGACCGCGGATCGCGAAGGGTGGGCCAATGACATCTATGTGGCCTTCTCGGCCCAGCAGATCTCGACCACGACGCAGAATATCTGTGCAGTCCTGGCGGTGACCGAGCAGGAATCAACCTTCCAGGCCGACCCCAGCGTGCCGGGGCTGGGCAAGATCGCCCGGGAAGAGATCGATCGCCGCGCAGCGAAGATGCACATTCCCAGGCTGTTGATCAGCGGTGCGCTTGAGCTGCGCTCGCCCAACGGCAAAAGCTACGCCGACCGGCTCAACGCGGTGCGCAGCGAGAAGGCGTTGAGCGAGATCTTCGATGATTTCATCGGCATGGTGCCGCTGGGCAAGACGCTGTTCGACGGCTTCAACCCGGTGCACACCGGTGGGCCGATGCAGGTCAGCATCGCCTTTGCCCAGGCCAATGCCCGCAATTATCCCTACACGGTGGATGGCTCGATTCGTCGCGAAGTGTTCAGCCGTCGCGGCGGCCTGTATTTCGGCATCGCCCATCTGTTGGGCTATCCGGTGAGCTACACCGAGCCGCTGTACCGTTTCGCCGATTTCAATGCCGGGTGGTACGCCAGTCGCAATGCGGCGTTCCAGCATGCGGTGAGTCGGGCGTCGGGCATTTCCCTGGCGCTGGACGGTGATCTGATCCTGCATGACGCCATCATGCCGGGTAGCACGGAGCTGGCGGTACGCACGCTGGGCAAGTCGTTGGGAATGCGCAACCCGACCATTCGCGATCAACTGGAGATGGGGGACAGCCTGGCGTTCGAGGACAGCAAGCTCTACAAGCGGGTGTTCGAGCTGGCCGAAAGCGCGGAAGGCAAGCCGTTGCCGCGGGCGGTGTTGCCGGGGATCGTGCTCAAGAGCCCGAAGATCACACGCACGTTGACCACGGCGTGGTTTGCCAAGCGGGTGGATGAGCGTTATCAGCGGTGTATGGCGCGGGCGTCGGGGCGGTAGCGATGACGCGAGGTCGATGGCGGGGCTTGGGTATTTGAGAAGAGACCGTGGCGAGGGTGCTTGCTCGCGGTTATTGTCGGGGGCTGCGTTGCAGCCCAGCGGGAGCAAGCTCCCTCGCCACGGTGGGTGTTGCATTGTCTGGGGCCTGGGTTGCATGGGCCTCCTTCATGCGCGGTTCTCGATCAGGCGATCGGAACCACCTTCGGCGACACGGCGTTCCAGCAGGCGATCGGAACCACCTTCGGCGACGCGGCGTTCCAGCAGGCGATCAGCACCACCTTCGGCGACGCGGCGTTCCAGCAGGCGATCGGCGCCACCTTCGGCGACACGGCGTTCCAGCAGGCGATCGGCACCGCCTTCGGCAACGCGGCGTTCCAGCAGGCGATCGGAACCACCCTCGGCGACGCGGCGTTCCAGCAGGCGATCGGCGCCACCTTCGGCGACGCGTTTTTCGATCAGGCGATCAGAGCCGCCTTCGGCGACAACAGGTTGGGCGGTGGCGGCGAATACGTTGGCGGCCAGGACCGAGAAAGCAAGGCTGAGGATGATTTGGCGTTTCATGAGGGTGTGCTCCGGGGTGCAGTGGTTGGTGTGGCGCCATTGTTGCGTCCGACCACCGTCAATAAGAACTTCATTGAAATGATGGTGGATATCGACCGCGGTGATAGCTCGTTGGTGTGCAGCCGATCAGCTCGATACCGCAACAGTGGTGTTGGTTGGAACGCCGCGGAGTTGGCGGGCTCTACCCCATAACCCCTTCCTCAGGAGACCCCTCATGTATCAGTTGTTCGGTCACCGTCAGTCCGGGTCGGCGGCGGTGGAGATCGCGCTGGAGTGGTGCGGCGTGCCGTTTCGCCGGATCGATGCCTATTCGACCGAGGACAGCGAGGCAACGCGCGAGCTCAAGACATTGAACCCACAAGTCCAAGTGCCCACCCTGCAATTACCGGATGGCTCGGTGCTGACCGAGGCGGCCGCGATCCTGATTCACCTCGGGCTGAGCTTTCCCGCGTCGAAGCTGCTGCCTGACGATCCCCTCGAACGCCCGCAAACCCTGCGCGGCCTGGTCTATGTCGCCGCCAATTGCTACACGCCCATCGGCATCATCGATTTTCCACAGCGCTGGCTGGACGGTGGTGATGGCGCCTGCGCCGAGTCATTGGTCCGAGGTACCCAGCAACGGCTGTATCGCAACTGGGCCTTGTTTGCCGACCAGTTCGCGGCCAGGCCTTTTTTCGGCGGTGCCGAACCGGGAGCCCTGGATGTCCTGGCCGCGGTGATCACTCGCTGGAGCGGCACGCGGGAAGCGATGCTGAGTGCTCGTCCCGAGTTCCACGGCTTGCTGGCGCGCATCGACCGCCATCCACGGGTGGCGCCCGTGTTGTCGCTGCACTGGGCCGAGTGAATCAGGGGCAGGCGTTTGCCGTGGCGGCCTGCTCGACGAGGCCCACCAACTGACGGACGTTGTTCTGATGGGCGCTCACCAGCGCGTCGATGCTGCCACCCGCCGGCGTTTGCAGGCTGCTGCGGCAGGTGAGGGTGGGGGACTGCGTGCCCCGCAGTCGCCATTGCACATCCATGCGGGCGTAGCGACCGGGAATCGAGTCGAAGCGCTTCACGTCCACGCGCAGCAAACGCTTGGCCGCGCCGGGATTATTCAACTGTTCGTCCAGGCTGCTGTGCAGTTCATCGGCCAGGCTGGCGCCCCACCATTCGGTTTCCAGGATCGCCAGGGCACTGTTGCCCTGGCGGATGACCATCTGGGTGCGATCCACCTGGGGCGGTACGCTGACTTGCTCGACCTGGATGTCCGCGTTGGACCGCGACGGGCCGGCCGGCTGGGCGGGGCTCAGGGTGTGGTAGTGGATAGGATCGCTGCGACAGGCGACGAGCAACAGGGCGATGGCGAGCCCTATGAATTTCAGCGGCATCAGGTGTGCTCCTGTGATCATTCGTTTGGCGGCAACGTGAGGTTCTGCGCCGGAGCATCCTTGGGGCGTCCGCGCAGCAGCGATTCGGGATGGCGGCTCAGGTAGTCGGACAACTCGCGTAGCGAGCGCGACATGCGGCCCAGGTCGTCGAGGGTCTCGGTCAGTTGTTCGCGCTGGGGTGAATCCTCGGCGAGGGTCGAGTTGGCCGATTGCAGGGTCTTGCTCACGTCCTGCAAGGTGCTTTGCACGCCAGGCAGGGTCTTGCCGTTGATCTGTTTCAGGCCCTTGCGCAGTTCCACCAGGTTGCCGTCCAGGTTGCTGGCGATGCTCTCCAGCGGCAGCTTGTTGATCCGTTCCATCATTGAATGGAGCTGTTCCTGCAGTTGCTGCAGGCTGCCCGGAATGGTCGGGATACGGACCGGCCGGGCATTGGGGTCAAAGGCGACTTTTTCCGCCTTGGGGTAGAAGTCCAGTGCGATGTACAACTGCCCGGTCAGCAGGTTGCCGCTGCGGGCCTGGGCGCGCAGCCCGCGCTCGACGAAACTGCCGATCAGGCGTGCGCCAGCGGCTTCGTCGTCGGGGTTATGATTGAGGGCCTTGAGCAGTTTCTCATGGGCCTTGCCCAGGCGTTGCGGGTAGATCACCACGCCGACGTTGACCGGAAAGCTGCGTTGTTTCTCGTCGAAATCCAGGTTGATCGCCACCACCCGGCCGACCTCCACACCGAGGAATTCCACCGGCGCATCGACCCGTAAGCCGCGCAGCGCCTGATCGAAGCGCAACGCCAGGTATTGCGCCTTGCCGTTGGGCGGCGCGAGTGCGCTCTGCTGGTCGGCGAACAGTTCGAAGGTCTTGTCCGCGCTGGCCGGGCTGTCGTTGGGGTTGTAATCCGGGGCCCGGAAGGCGATGCCGCCCAGCAGCAGGGCCGAGAGGGATTCGGTCTTGACCGCGAAACCGTTGGCGCCGACGTTGACGTCCACGCCGCTGACGTTCCAGAACCGGGTGTTTTCGGTGACGTAGGCGTCGTTGGGCGCGTTGACGAACACATCGATGTCGACGCCCTTGCCCTCGGCGTCCAGTGCGTAGGACACGACCTGGCCCACCGGGATCTTGCGCAGGTACACCGGCGAGCCGATGTCCAGCGAGCCGAGGTCCTGGGAGTGCAGGGTGAAGCGTTTGCCCGGTTCGCCGTAGGTGATCGGCGGCGGGGCTTCCAGGCCGGTGAAGGACTTGGCGCGCACCTTCGACTGGCCGGCGTCGGCGCCGATGAAGTCACCGGACAGCAAGGTGTCGATCCCCGAGATCCCGCCGGCGCCGATGCGCGGCCGAACCACCCAGAACACGGAGTCTTCGTGGGTGAAAGTGTCGGCGTTCTTGGCCAGTTTGACCGTGGCGGTGACGTTTTTCTGGTCGTTGCTCAATTGCACGTCGGTGACCTGGCCGATGACCACATTGCGATATTTCACCTCGGTCTTGTTGGCGGTCAGGCCCTGGCCGGTCTTGAAGGTGATGGTGATGGTCGGGCCTTCCTGCAGCCAGTCGTGGACCACCAGGGACAGCCCCACCAGCACCGCGATGATCGGCACGATCCACACCAGCGAAACGGTCCAGCGGCGGGTGGTGACGTTGGCGCGTCCTGGCCCGGGCCGTTGCCCGTCAGTGGCTTGCGTTTTCATCCAGCGCCTCCTCGCAGGGTTGGGTGTCCCAGATCAGCCGGGGGTCGAAACTCATGGCCGACAACATGGTGAGCAGCACCACCAGGCCGAAAAACAGAATGCCCGGGCGCGGCTCGATGTCGCTCAGGGCCTGGAACTTGACCAGCGCGGCCACCAGGGCCACCACCAACACATCGAGCATCGACCAGTAGCCGATCACCTCCACCAGCCGGTAGAGCTTGGCCCGCTGGACCTGAGCCCAGGTGCTGCGGCGCTGGACGGTGACCAGCAGCAAGGTCAGCACGACAAACTTGATGCCCGGCACCGCGATGCTGGCGATGAAAATGATCAGGGCGATGTCCCAGGCGCCGCCTTGCCAGAACTCGATGACGCCGCTGATGATGGTGCTGTCGGCACCGTCGCCGAGCATCTGGGTATTCATGACCGGCAGCAGGTTGGCCGGGATATAGAACACCAGCGCGGCCAGCATGTAGGCCCAGGTGCGGGTGATGGGGTTGGGTTTGCGGCGATGCAGGTCGGCGTCGCAGCGTGGGCAGGCCTGGGGTTCGTCGCTCATGTCGCAGGCCAGGCCGCAGCCGTGGCACAGGCACAGGTTCAGGTCGTCGGCCTTGGGCGGGTCGGCCGACGGCAGGCCGTTCACAGGCTGTCCCACAGGTCGCGGACATCGCGCCCGGCAATGCGGATCATCAGCAGGCTCAAGGCCGCCAGCGTAAACAGGCCGATGCCGGGGAGCACGTCCAGCAAGCCGGCGAGCTTGATCACCGCCACCAGGGCACCCAGCAGGCACACTTCGAGCATGCTCCAGGGCCGCAGGCTCTCCAGGCTGCGCATGCACAGGTTGAAGCCGGGCGCCCGTCGGTTGGCGTGGGCGTAGCCCAGTACCCAGAGCAGCAGCGCCAATTGCAGGGCCGGTGCGACGATGATTGCGACGGCGGCCACCAGGGCGATGAAGGTCATCGGCCCTTGGCTCAGGGCGACGATGGAGTCCCACAGCGTGGCGCTGTTGCTCAGGCCCTTGAACCGGATGCTCATGACCGGATAGACATTGGTGAACGCCCACAGCACCGCGGCCGTGAGGGTCAGGGCCAGGCGTTGCTCGATGCTCAGGCCGTTGTAGCGCTGGATGACCGCGTGGCAGCGCACGCACGAGGCTTTTTGATGCCGCACGAGGACCACCGGCTCGTACACCGCATCGCAATGCTCACAGATGATCAGTCGGGCGGAGGTGGCCATCGAGAGGCTCGGGCAGAGGCAACCCCTTCAATATAGAAGTGAACGGCCAATCAGCAAGCTGTGGCAGTGACGCTGGCAGCGAGCCCGCTCGCTCCCAGCGTGTTGACCCTGCTGCGACCGGTCATTCGCCGCGGATGTACTGCTCCAGTTGTCGGATCAGGTCGGCCTGTTCGGCGATGGCTTCCTTGACCAGGTCGCCGATGGACAGCAGGCCGACGAGCTTGCCGTCGTCCACCACCGGCAAGTGGCGCAGGTGCTTTTCAGTCATGATGCTCAGGCAGGTCTCGACGTTCTGGTGCGGGTCGATGGTGATCACCGGGGATACCATGATGTCGCTGACCTTGGTCCCCACCGACGATCGCCCGTGCAGGACCATTTTGCGCGCGTAGTCACGTTCGCTGATGATCCCCAGCACTTCCCCGTTCTTCACCACCAGCAAGGCGCCGACGTTCTTCTCGGCCATGCGCATCAGGGCCTGCAATACCATGTCGTCCGGTGAGATGGTGTGCACTTGCTGGTTCTTCTCATCTTTTATCCGGAGCAATTGCGCGACGGTTTTCATGGTGGGCCTCGGTTGTTTTTGCAGGTGTGCTTAAAGAATCGTAGACCCGGCGGCGCAGAGCAAGCGGGAAATCACCTCAATAGCAAGGTCATGCGCGGTTGTGGCGAGGGGATTTATCCCCGTTGGGGTGCGAAGCACCCCCCAAAACTGCCTGGCCCTGATGTCTCAGGAGAGAACCTATGGGGCTGCTACGCACCCCAACGGGGATAAATCCTCTCGCCACAGGTAGAATCCCTTCTCACATAGAACACGAGGTTGCAGTGGTGGATCTACAGCAGGGCTTCGTCCTGACCCGGCATTGGCGCGACACCCCGGCCGGCACCGAAGTCGAGTTCTGGCTGGCCACCGATGCCGGCCCCCGGCGCGTGCGCCTGCCGGTGCAGCCGTCGGTGGCGTTCGTGCCGCAGGCCCAGCGCGACCAGCTCCAGGACCTGTTGCAAGGGGAGAAGGACATCGAGCTGCGGCCCCTGGACCTGCTGGATTTCCAGCACCGCCCGGTGCTGGGCCTGTATTGCCAGCAACACGCCCAACTGATGCGCCTGGACACCACGCTGCGCCGTGCCGGTGTCGAGGTGTTCGAGGCCGACATCCGGCCGCCGGAGCGCTACCTGATGGAGCGCTTTATCACCGCGCCGGTGTGGTTCGGTGGCACTCCGGGGGCCGATGGCCTGCTGCTGGAGGCGCAGATGAAACCGGCGCCCGGTTACCGTCCGGCGCTGCGCCTGGTGTCCCTGGACATCGAGACCACCGCCCAGGGGGATCTGTACTCCATCGCCCTGGAAGGCTGCGGCGAGCGCCAGGTCTACATGCTCGGGCCGCCCAATGGCGACGACAGCAGCGTGGATTTCCAGCTCGAATACTGCGAATCGCGCACGCTGCTGCTCAAGAAACTCAACGAGTGGTTCGCCCGCTTCGACCCCGACGCCATCATTGGCTGGAACGTGGTGCAGTTCGACCTGCGCGTGCTGCATGAACATGCCCGCCGGTTGGCCGTGCCGTTACGCCTGGGGCGCGGCGGTGAAGAGATGCAATGGCGCGAGCATGGCGCGCGCAATAATCACTTTTTCGCTTCGGCGGCGGGCCGGCTGATCATCGACGGCATCGAGTCGCTGCGTTCGGCCACCTGGAGTTTCCCCTCGTTCAGCCTGGAAAACGTCGCCCAGACGCTGTTGGGGGAGGGTAAGTCGATCGATAACCCGTACCAGCGCATGGACGAGATCAACCGCATGTTCGCCGAGGACAAGCCGGCGCTGGCGCGCTACAACCTCAAGGACTGCGAGCTGGTGACACGGATTTTCGCCAAGACCGAACTGCTGACATTCCTGCTGGAGCGGGCCAGCGTCACCGGCCTGCCGGCGGACCGCAGCGGCGGATCGGTGGCGGCCTTCACGCATCTGTACATGCCGCTGATGCACCGCCAGGGCTTCGTCGCGCCCAACCTGGGACAACGCCCGCCTGAGGCCAGTCCGGGTGGTTTTGTCATGGATTCACAACCGGGGCTCTACGAATCGGTGCTGGTGCTGGACTACAAGAGCCTGTACCCGTCGATCATCCGCACCTTCCTCATCGACCCGGTGGGCTTGATCGAAGGCCTGCGCCACCCAGGCGAGCGCGAGTCGGTGCCGGGCTTTCGCGGAGCACGCTTCTCCCGCACCCGGCATTGCCTGCCGGCCATCGTGGCGCGGGTCGCCGAAGGCCGGGAGACGGCCAAGCGCGAACACAACGCCCCGCTGTCCCAGGCCCTGAAAATCATCATGAACGCCTTTTATGGCGTGCTCGGCTCCAGTGGCTGTCGCTTCTTCGATCCGCGGCTGGCTTCGTCCATCACCTTGCGCGGCCACCAGATCATGCAGCGCACCCGACAGTTGATCGAAGCCCAGGGGCACGTGGTGATCTACGGCGACACCGACTCCACGTTCGTCTGGCTGCGGCGCGCCCATGGCCAGGAGGAAGCGGCGAAGATCGGCCGCGAACTGGTGGCACACGTCAACCAGTGGTGGCGCGAGCAGGTGCGTGACGAGTTCGGGCTGGAGAGTGCCTTGGAGTTGCAGTTCGAAACCCACTTCAAGCGCTTCCTGATGCCGACCATCCGCGGCGCGGAAGAGGGCAGCAAGAAACGCTACGCCGGGCTGGTGACCCGCGCCGACGGCCATGACGAAATCGTCTACAAGGGGCTGGAGACCGTGCGCACCGACTGGTCGCTGCTGGCCCGGCAGTTCCAGCAGGAGTTGTATGAGCGCATCTTCCATCGCAAGCCTTACCAGGATTACGTGCGCGATTACGTGCGCCAGACCCTGGCCGGCGCGTTCGACGAACGCCTGGTCTACCGCAAACGCCTGCGCCGCCCGCTGGACGACTACGAACGCAACGTGCCGCCCCACGTGCGTGCGGCGCGGCTGGCCGACGAGTTCAACCAGCGCCAGGGCCGCCCGCGGCAATACCAGAATGGTGGCTGGATCAACTACGTCATCACCGTCGCCGGCCCGGAACCGCTGGAAGCCCGCAGCGCCCTGATCGATTACGACCACTACGTGAGCAAGCAGCTACAACCGGTGGCGGACGCGATCCTGCCGTTCGTGGACGATGACTTCTCGACGTTGGTGGGTGGGCAGATGGGGTTGTTCTAGAGAACGTTCATTGGTTTGCCGACCCTGTGGCGAGGGGATTTATCCCCGTTCGAGTGCGCAGCACTCGTCTATTTGGTAGGTGGCTGCGATGTTCTTTGGGGGCGCTACGCGCCCCATCGGGGATAAATCCCCTCGCCACAGAGCTATTGTGTGTCTCGCGATTGCCCCGCCAATCAAACCATCGCCAGCCGCTGCTTGCCCTGGGGTTGCGCAAACGTCAGGTCCAGGGCCGCGAGGTCCTGGGGGGCCAGTTGCAGATCGGCCGCTTCGGCGTTCAGCCGCACGTGCTCGGGCTGCACCGCCTTGGGAATGGCAATGACATTGTCCTGGCGCAGGAGCCAGGCCAGCGCGATCTGCGCCGGTGTCGCGCCGTGGCGCTCGGCGATCTGGCGCAGGGTGTTGTCCTTGAGCAGGCGCCCGCCCTGGCCGACCGGACAGTAGGCCATGATCGGCATGCTGCGCTGTTGGCACCAGGGCAGCAGGTCGAATTCGATGCCGCGTGCTTGCAGGTTGTACAGCACTTGGTTGGTGGCGCAGGCCGGCGCAGCCAGTTCTTCGAGGTCGGCGACATCGAAGTTCGACACACCCCAGTGGCCGATCTTGCCTTCCTCGCGCAGGCGCTCGAAAGCCTCGACGGTTTCCTCCAGCGGGTACTGCCCGCGCCAGTGCAGCAGATAAAGGTCGATGTAGTCAGTGTCGAGCCGTCGCAAGCTGCGTTCGCAGGCCAGAGGAATGCCTTTGCGACTGGCATTGTGGGGGTAGACCTTGCTCACCAGGAACACCTGGTCGCGCAGGCCGGTGATCGCCTCGCCCACGACAGCCTCGGCGCCGCCTTCAGCGTACATTTCCGCGGTGTCGATCAGGGTCATCCCCCGTTCGATGCCCAGGCGCAGGGCGGCCACTTCCTGCTTGTGCTGGGACGGTTCCTCGCCCATGTGCCAGGTGCCTTGGCCGATCACGGGTACGGATACGCCGGCCAATTCCAGAGTCTTCATGACTGTCTCCTGTGTGGTTGAACGTCAGGCATGTGGCAGCAGGATAGACCAAGGGTTCAAGGCCTGTGGGAGTGAGCCTGCTCGCGAAGCGGTCTGTCTGCGCCGACCTCTTCGCGAGCAGGTTCGCTCCCACAAAGGTGATTCAGGCGGTGGCGAATGTTGCGGTCAACGCCTCTTCCCTGTGGGAGCGGGCTTGCCCGCGAAGACGGCGGTACATCCAAAATCGATTCGAGCTGATCCACCGCTTTCGCGAGCCAGCCCGCTCCCACAGGTTGGCGGCTTGAGCCGGACCCATGGGGGCGAGCGGGGGGATTACTTGGTGGAGAACTTCAGCACCATGGTCTGGGTGTAGGTCTGGCCCGGATCAAGGCGCGTCGACGGGAAGTTCGGCTGGTTGGGCGCATCCGGGTAGTGCTGGGTTTCCAGGGTAAAGGCGCCCCAGTGCGGGTAGACCTTGCCTTGCTTGCCCTTGATCGTGCCATCAAGGAAGTTGCCGGTGTAGAACTGCACGCCAGGCTCACTGGTAAAGAGCTGCAAGTAGCGTCCCGATTGCGGGTCGTAGGCATCGGCGGCGAGTTTGCCCACGTCCCCCTTGGCGTCCAGCACCCAGTTGAAGTCAAAGCCGCCCTGTTTCGGTTCGGCGAACTTGAGTTGTGGGTGATCGGCCTTGATGTGGGTGCCAATGGCGGTGGGTTGGGTGAAGTCCATCGGTGTGCCGGCCACGGGGGCCAGTTCGCCGGTGGGGATCAGCTTGCCGTTCACCGGGGTGTAGCGGGCTGCGTGCAGGGTGGCGACCTGTTTCAGGATGTCACCGTTGCCGGCACCGGCCAGGTTGAAATAGCTGTGGTTGGTCAGGTTCAACACCGTCGGCTTGTCGGTGGTGGCCTTGTACTCGATGCGCAATTCGTTCTTTTCGTTGAGGCTGTAGGTGACGTCGGTCTTCAGCGCGCCGGGAAAACCCATCTCGCCGTCCGCCGACAGGTAGGTCAGGGTCACGCCCACCGAATCCTTGCCCTCATGGGGTTCGGCTTTCCATACCCGCTTGTCGAACCCTTGCGGGCCACCGTGCAACGCGTTGCCGTGGTCGTTCTGCGGCACTTGATAACGCTTGCCGTCCAGTTCGAAGGCCCCGTCGGCCAGGCGGTTGCCAAAGCGGCCGATGGTTGCGCCGAAGTAGACGTTGCCGTTCTTCTGGTAACCCTGCACATCGTCGAAGCCGAGCACCACGTCGGCGGGCTTGCCGTGTTTGTCCGGCACGATCAGCGACTGGAGAATCCCGCCGTAGGTGATGACCGTGGCTTCCATGCCGTGGCTGTTGCGAAGCACGAATTTTTCCACGGCCGTGCCGTCGTCGGTCTTGCCGAACGCTGCGCGCTGTTGAGTCAGGCCGGCGGCCTGGGAGGCAGAGGTGGCGATCATCAGAGACACTCCGAGGGCCGTGAGCAGATGTCTGGATTCAAGCATGGTTTGACCTTCCTTCCTGTTGTTTTGTTGTTGTTTTGAACGCGGGTCGAGTCCGTTACTGGTCGGACGACGATGAAGGCTTTGCTGTTCAGTAGTCTTTCTATTTGTCGATGGAAACTGGATTTATAGCCAAAAATTGGGATTTATCAATTAAAAAGTAAGACTAATTGACGTTTGGGAGATTTCCTTCAGAGGACGGTGTTGCACCGTCCACTGCACTTTTACGGTTTTTGTCGCTCTATCCATGGCCTGGAAGCGGCGACCCCCGCCGCGTCCCCCTGCCCAGACCGAGATTCGATGGCCGGTGCTTTTTATTCGATGCGTGCGTTGCGACGACGCAGCGCAGCAGTGTTGATCAGTGTGCTGGCCCTGCTCAGCGGCTGCAGCCACCAGCAAGGCCAGGACATGGTCACGCAGTTGGGTAACACCCGTCCCCAGGAGTTCCTGCAGACCAGCGTCGACCGCATGGCGACGTTGGCGATGCATGACAACCTGCAAAGCCTTTACCTGTTGATGAGCAAGTTGTACCTGCGCAACCCCGACGAACTGCGCAAGTCGGGCTTTCTCGACGCTCGTACCGCTGAAAAACAGGTGCGCATGGCCATCGAGCAGCAGCAGCCCTTGCCGACCCTGGGAGGCAAGAAGGATCTGGCGGCGTTGAGCTATGCAATGAGTCCGGAATTTCTCGGGGACCGGGTCGGGGCCTTCATCTATGCCATCGGCAGCATGCTGGTCACGGCCCATGGCAATCGCCTCGAGTTCTACATGACCGATAGCATCGACCCGCGCTTCGTCAGCAATGCCGCGCGCAACATCGAGAAAGCCACCTGGATCCTGAGCCAGCGCCAAGGCAAGGACGGCAAGCCGCTGCTGTTCTCCAACGAGATCTCGGAGGAAGGCAGCAACCTGAGCTTTGCCGTGGAGTTCGGGAAAATTGTCGCGCGGTTGGACCTGTTGACGCAGATGCTGGACGAGCGCTATCGCCGGATCGGGCTCAACTATGCCCAGAGCCTGCTGTTCCTGAACTTCCTGCCGGTTCAATAGCGACCGTTAAAAAAGGAATAAAGATAGATCACATCGATATAGGGGGTTATAAGAAAAATCGCTATGCTCGCGGCCAGATTTTCCACGCGGTTGCGCTGAGACGGGTTTGATGGATTTCGGTAATGTCGGTTTAGTCGTAGCGGGCCTGGTGGTCGGCTTCATCGTCGGGATGACTGGCGTCGGCGGTGGTTCGTTGATGACGCCCATTCTGCTGTGGTTTGGCATCAACCCGGCGACGGCGGTGGGCACTGACCTGCTGTACGCGGCCATTACCAAGTCGGGCGGTGTGCTGGTCCACGCCAAAAATCGCAATATCGACTGGGCCATCACCGGTTGGCTGACCTTGGGCAGCGTGCCGGCGGTCGGTTTGACCCTGTGGTTTCTCAGCAGCCTGCACAGCTCGCCCGACGCCATGAACGCGGTGATCAAGCAGGCCCTGGGCTTCGTGCTGTTCGCCACGGCCCTGGCGATCCTGTTCAAGAAGCGCCTGCTGCAATTCGCCCACGACCGCGCTGGCGGTCACTACAACCCGTCCGGCTCGCGCCTCAACGTGCTGACCGTCATCACCGGCCTGATCCTGGGCACCATGGTTGCGCTGACCTCCATCGGTGCTGGTGCCTTGGGCACGGTCGCGCTGTTCATCCTCTATCCCTTCCTGGTCACCAAGCGCCTGGTGGGCACCGAAATCGCCCACGCCGTGCCGCTGACCCTGGTCGCTGGCCTCGGCCATGCGAGCATGGGCAACATGGACTGGCACATCCTCGGTTTCCTGCTGGTCGGCTCGTTGCCGGGGATCTACCTGGGCAGTCATTTGTCGGGGCGTATCTCCGATGAACTGCTGCGCCCGTGCCTGGCGGTGATGCTGGCGATGATCGGGTTCAAGCTGGCGTTCTGAGGCCTGCCGGTGAGCACGTGCCTGCACGGCACACCGCTTTGCCGAGCAGGCTCGCTCCCACAGGGTTTCTTCCCTGGCGGTCCATGCTGGCCGGTCCATGCCGGCTTCGCACTCAGTTGCGCAATGAACCCGCTGGCCTAAGCTTCAACACAGGCGGGCGCAGTATTGGCCGACTCGCGGAACAATTGCCGCCATGCGCAATCAGTACAGCGTAGATATCAAAAGGAGAGGCGCATGCTCATTCGGTCGTTGACCTTCGCTACCTTGCTGGCCGTCGCCAGCCCGCTGTTCGCCGCTGATGGCGACTCACCCCTGGTGGCGGAGGTGGGCAGGACCCGCCCCTTGATCGTCATCGCGCCCAGCACGGTAGACCCGGCCTGGGTCAGCCTGAAGAAAGCGTTGGAAGAACCAGCCGGCAAGCAAGGTTTTGCAGAGCGCAACATGGTGCTCTACACGGTGCTCAACACCATCGGCCAGCGGGACGGCAAGGACCTGGACCCGCAAAGCACCATGTCCCTGATCCGTTCACTCAAGCTGGGCGCCGGTGCCCAGACCAAGATCATCCTGGTGGGCAAGGACGGGGAAAAGAAGCTTGAGCATTCCGGGGCGATCGAGCTCAAAGACGTTTTCGACACTGTCGACAAACTGCCGGCCGCGGAAAAGGAAGCGGCCGCCCCAACACCTCCTCCTCCCGCGCCAGAAGCAGCCCCGGCCAAGGATGCCAAAGGCGCCAAGCCTGGCAAGGCGAGCAAACCTGCGGCGGCGCCGAAGCCGTTGGATGATTGATGACAGATCCATAGGCTTCTGTTTGTGGCGAGGGAGCAAGCTCCCTCGCCACGGTCGATCATTGCTTATCCAGCGCCGTCAGTATCCGATACGCAACCTTCACCCGTTCCTCGATCGGATAATTCTTGTTCGCCAGCAACACGATCCCCATGTGCCTGCCCGGCACGAACGCCGCGTAAGCGCCAAAGCCGCCGGTCGAGCCGGTCTTGTTGATCCAGGCATCGTCCGGCGCCGGGCGGGGCGGTTCGAGGGGCTGCACCTTGTTCGGCTGCATGGCGACCTCCACTGAGTTACCTGCCAGCAGTGCGTCCAGTGTCACCGGGTAGGGGTAGAACTCCCAGCCCAGGCCCTGGGTCATGCCGCCCATCGTGTAGAAACCGCTGTGGGTGGTGGCGATGGCCTGGCGCAGGTCGGCGTCCAGTTTTTCCGGCTGCAGGTTGGCCTCGACGAAACGAATCAGGTCCGCTGAGTTGGTCTTGACCCCGTAGGCCTGCGCATCCAGCGCCCCCGGCCCGACCCGCACGGGCTTGCCATCCTTCGCGTAGCCTTGGGCATAGCGCTCCAGTTGGTCTGGCGGTACCCGTACATAACTGTGCGTGAGGCCCAGCTTCGGCATCAGCGTCTGCTCCATCGCTTGCTCGAACGGCTGGCCCAGGCTGCGGGCTGCCAGGTAGCCGAACAAACCGATGCTGGGGTTCGAGTAGAGCCGTTGGGTGCCGGCCGGGTAGAGCGGTTTCCAGGTCTTGAAGTAGCCGAACATCCTCTCCGGGTGGTCCGCTTCCTGGGGGAACTGCAGCGGCAGGCCGCCGGCGCTATAGGTGGCGAGGTTGAGCAGGCTGATGCCGTCGAAGGCGCTGCCGCGCAGCTCGGGAGCAAAGCGGCTGGCGGGGTCCGACAGCGACAGCTTGCCTTGGGCCAGGGCATAGGCGCCGAGCGTCGCGGTGAAGGTCTTGCTGACCGAGCCGATTTCGAAGAGGGTCTGGTCGGTGACCGCCTGCCGGGTGTCCTTGGAGGCCACGCCATAATTGAAGAAATGACGTTGCCCGTCGAGGGTGATCGCCACCGCCATGCCGGCGATGTCCTGTTGCTTCATCAAGGGCTCGATGGCGGCGTTGACCGTCTCTTCAATGCGGTCCTGGGCGAAGCCCGTGGTTGCCCCGCAAAGCAGCAGGAAAGCGCCGGCGAGGGTTGATCTGGCCATGTGCATGTCGGACCGTCTCCTTGGGTGTCCGGTGCCTGGGGTGCACCTGAAGGGGCGTCAATCTAGGCCGTTTTCCGCGGCTCGGCAATCGGTGGCCGGACGTTGCCAGGCGTGGTTCCGAGTTGTCTGGCCTGGGCGTCGGAAAGATCCTACGAAATCGCTGCGAATCCCAGGCCAGTGGCCATGCATGGCAAACCACACAAATTCCTGGCCGCCGGGTAAACTTGCGCTCTTTCTAAAGGAGTTCACATGAGTTACTACCAGCCTGGCATTCTCGCCACCCCTGTTCCGCCTCAGGCCCGTCATCTGTTTTTTGCCCTGGAATCGGTCGAGGCACTGCCGGCTGCGATAGACAAACTCGTGTTGCTGCTGGATGAGCGCGCGGTGATCGGCTTTGGTGAGCCGCTGGTGAAGGCCCTGGGCGCCCAGATCGAAGGTTTGCGGGCCTTTCCCGCGCTGGCCGGCGTGGGCGTCGACAACCCCTCCACCCAGCATGCGCTGTGGTGCTGGCTGCATGGCGAAGACCGCGGCGAGTTGCTGCACCGCAGCCGCGCCATCGAGACGGCGCTGGCCCCGGCCTTGCGCCTGGTGCAGATGAACGAAACTTTCCGCCACATGACCGGCCATGACCTCACGGGTTACGAGGACGGCACCGAGAACCCCCACGACGAAGCGGCCGTCGCGGCCGCCCTGGCCCAAGGGGCAGACGGCCTGCGCGGGGGCAGTTTCGCGGCGATCCAGCAATGGCAGCACGACCTGGATGGCTTCGCGGCGATGTCGCCCGGTGAGCGCGACAACATCATGGGCCGGCGCCTGAGCGACAACGAAGAAATCGACGAGGCGCCGGAGTCGGCCCACGTCAAGCGCACTGCCCAGGAGAGCTTCGCGCCCGAGGCTTTCGTCGTGCGCCGCTCCATGCCCTGGATCGAAGGCGACCGCGCGGGCCTGATGTTCCTGGCGTTCGGTTTCTCCCTCGATGCCTTCGAGGCGCAATTGCGCCGCATGAGTGGCCTGGAGGACGGCATCACCGACGGCCTGTATCGCATGAGCCGGCCGATCACCGGGGGCTACTACTGGTGCCCGCCACGGCTGGACGCACGCCTGGACCTGCGCGCCCTGGCTCGCTAAGCGCAACGGTTTGTGCAAAGCGTGAGGTGAACGCTATTCTTGGGCCGGACCTCTATCCGTGGAACGGGAGAAGCAAGCGTGGATAAAGTCATCGTCATCACGGGGGGCGGCCGCGGGATCGGGGCTGCCACGGCGCTGCTGGCTGCCGAGCTGGGGTATCGGATCTGCATCAACTACCAGTCCGATGAAAGCGCTGCCCTGGAGGTGCTCGCACAGGTCCGGGCCAAAGGCGTGCAGGCGATTGCCGTGCGGGCCGACGTGAGCATCGAGGACGAAGTGATCGCGCTGTTCGACCGGGTGGATGCCGAGTTGGGCCGCGTTACCGCTCTGGTGAACAACGCCGGCACCGTCGCCCAGAAGGCTCGCCTCGATGAAATGTCCGAGTTCCGCATCCTCAAGGTCATGCGGACCAACGTGATGGGGCCGATCCTATGCGCCAAGCACGCGGTGCTGCGCATGTCGCCACGGCATGGCGGGCAGGGCGGGAGCATCGTCAACGTCTCCTCGGTGGCCGCGCGCCTCGGCTCGCCCAGCGAGTACGTCGACTACGCGGCCTCCAAGGGCGCCCTGGACACCTTCACCATTGGCCTGTCCAAGGAAGTGGCCGGCGAAGGCATTCGCGTCAACGCGGTGCGGCCAGGCTACATCTACACCGATTTCCATGCCCTCAGCGGCGACCCGGACCGGGTCAGCAAACTTGAGTCGGCGATCCCCATGGCAAGGGGCGGGCGGCCGGATGAAGTGGCCGAAGCGATCATCTGGTTGCTGTCGGACAAGGCATCGTACGCCACCGGGACGTTCGTGGACCTGGGGGGCGGGCGCTGAGCTCAGCCTGTCTGTTGCGGCGCTTTCGCGACCCTGCTCGCGTCCACATGGATCGTCTGCGATAACGATCCGTTGTGGGAGCGAGCTTGCTCGCGAAGGGCGCTACCCTGATCTCAGAACGAGCGGATAATCCGCCCCAATGTTTCCATGGCCTTTTCCGACGCCTCGGTCCACGGGCTGCCGTAGTTCAGGCGAATGCAGTTCCTGAACCGCCGGGTCGGTGAAAAGATCGGCCCCGGCGCGATGCTGATGCCTTGGGCCAGGGCCATCTGGAACAGCTTCAGCGAGTCCATCTGCTCGGGCAGTTCCAGCCACAGGAAGTAGCCGCCCGCCGGCTGGCTGACGCGGGTCTGGGCCGGGAAATAACGGGCGATGGCGGCGCGCATCGCACTTTGCTGTTCTTCCAGGGCATAACGCAACTTGCGCAGGTGACGGTCGTAGCCACCGTGTTGCAGGTAGTCGGCGATGGCCGCCTGGGCCGGCATCGAGGCGCACAGGGAGGTCATGAGCTTGAGCCGTTCGATCTTCTGCGCATAGCGCCCGGCAGCGACCCAACCGATGCGATAGCCCGGTGCCAGGCTCTTGGCGAAGGAGCCGCAATGCATCACCAGGCCCTCGGTGTCGAATGCCTTAGCCGGTTTTGGGGCCTGTTGGCCATAGTAGAGTTCGGCGTACACGTCGTCTTCGATCAGCGGCACCTGGTGGCGGCGCAGCAACTCGACCAGCGCTTGCTTGCGGGCCTCGGGCAGCGTTGCGCCCATGGGGTTCTGGAAACTGGTCATGCACCAGCAGGCCTTGATCGGGTGGCGTTCCAAGGTTTGCGCCAGCACTTCCAGGTCAAGGCCGTCGCGCGGGTGGACGGGGATTTCCACTGCCTTGAGCTTGAGTCGCTCCAATACCTGCAGGCTGGCGTAGAACGCCGGTGCTTCGATCGCCACCAGGTCGCCGGGCTCGGTCACGGCTTGCAGGCACAGGTTCAGGGCCTCCAGCGCGCCATTGGTCACCAGCAGTTCCTCCATCGGCAACATCAGCCCGCCGACCATGTAGCGCAGGGCGATTTGCCGGCGCAACTGCGGATTGCCCGGCGACATGTCCGTGACAACCACTCGCGGGTCCATGTCTCGGGTGGCACTGGACAGCGAGCGCGACAACCGATGCAGCGGAAACAACGTCGGGCTGGGGAACGCCGAGCCGAAGGGCACCGTGGTCGGGTCCTTGATCGATTCCAGCACCGAGAACACCAGTTCGCTGACGTCGACTTCGGTGGACTCGTGCACGGGGCTGCTGATCGCCGGCTCGGAAAACGGCGTCGGCGCATGGGCATTGACGAAGTAGCCCGAGCGTGGCCGGGCCCGGATCAGGCCGCGTCGCTCCAGCAGGTAATACGCCTGGAACACCGTGGACGGGCTGACGCCGTAGGTCTGGCTGGCGTAACGCACCGAGGGCACTCGCTGGCCCGGCCCCAGCATGCCGGAGCGGATCAGTTCAGCGATGTCGTCGGCGAATTTCTCGTAGCGTTTCATGGCGAGCCCATTGTGCAGCGGTTCGAGGTCAGACTGGAGCTGTGCGTCGGGCATCTTATCGCCTCACCGGTTCATCGGCGCGACAAAACGGCTCTTGGCCACGCTGTGGGTGCGCGGCTCGTCGCTGTCGGTCACTTTGAAGGTCAATTCCTGGGAGCTGCTGCTCGGACGCTCGCTGAGCATCGCCACCGACACCGGCACGTCGACGATCTCACCCGGCGCCAGGCTCAGGTGCGTCTTGCCCTGCAAGGTGAAGCCTTCGCCATCCTGCAGCGACAGGGTGTAGGCCTGGCGCTGCTGGGTCTTGTTGATGATCTTCAGGCTGTAGATGTTCTCGATCTGGCCCTGGCTGTTCTCGCGGAACAGGCCGCGGTCCTTGCTTACGTCCAGGGACACCATGGGCCGCTCCACCAGTGCCACGGCCAGTGCACCGATCATCACCAGCAGCACGGCGGTGTAGCCGATCAGGCGTGGCCGCAGCAGATGGGTCTTGCCACCTTGCAACTGATGCTCGGAGGTGTATTTGATCAGCCCGCGGGCGTAACCCATCTTGTCCATGATCGAGTCACAGGCATCGATGCAGGCTGCGCAGCCGATGCATTCCATTTGCAGGCCGTCGCGGATGTCGATGCCGGTGGGGCAGACCTGCACGCACATCTGGCAATCGATGCAGTCACCCAGGCCGATGTTGGCCGGCTTCACGTCGCGCTTGCGCGGCCCGCGGATCTCGCCACGGGCGGCGTCATAGGAAATGGTCAGGGTGTCCTTGTCGAACATCACGCTCTGAAAGCGCGCGTAGGGGCACATGTGCATGCACACCGCCTCGCGCAGCCAGCCGGCGTTGAGGTAGGTGGCAGCGGTGAAGAACAGCACCCAGAACAGGCTGACGCCGCCGATCTGCAGGGTCAGCAGCGCTTCGGCCAGCGGCCGGATCGGGGTGAAATAGCCGACGAACGTCAACCCGGTGAGCAGGCTGATGGCCAGCCACAGGGTGTGCTTGGCCGAACGGCGCAGGAGTTTGTTCAGGCCCCAGGGCGCGGCCTGCAGCTTGATCCGCTGGTTGCGTTCGCCTTCGGTGACTTTCTCGCACCACATGAAGATCCAGGTCCAGGAGCTCTGCGGGCAGGTGTAGCCGCACCACACGCGACCGGCGAACACGGTGATCGCGAACAGGCCGAAGGCGGCGATGATCAACAGCGCCGACAGCAGGATGAAATCCTGGGGCCAGAAGGTCGCGCCGAAAATATGGAATTTGCTTTCGGAAAGATCCCAGAGCACCGCCTGGCGGCCGCCCCAGTCCAGCCACACCGTGCCGAAGAACAGCAGGAACAGCACGCCCGCGCCGCTCAGGCGCAAGGTGCGGAACAAACCGGTGAAGCTGCGGGTGTGGATCAGGTTGTCGGTGGTCCTGGCCTTTATCTTCGCCGGCGCAGGTTCGAAGGTCTGTATCAACTGGACGGGGATTCTATCGCTCATGGTCGGTCGCTCATCAGCCGTTATCTGGCCGGGGCACTATGACCATCGAACTGTTTGCATAACAGACTCAGGTGAATCGATAAAAACCGGATCAGATGCCCTCGAAGCCAGGCCCTGCGACAGTTTGATGCAGGAGCGAACTGACAAACATGTACCTGCCCCGGGGATCGGGCAGACCCCCTCGGAGCAGTACGGCAGGTTGGCTAGATCACCGAACCGCTGTCGGTCGCCTTGAGGTTCTGGCGCCCGTCCACCGCGCCGGCCACCGTCAGGGCATCGGCTTCGGCCTCGGTGATGTAGACCCGGGCGCCATTGAGATCGACCGCCGACATGGCTTTTTCCTCGCAGGTGATGATGGTCAGTTCGCCAGCGGCGCGTTGTTCCTGGCCGTTGGGGGTGTCGAAGTAACAGGTCTGGTCAACGATTCGCACAGTCATGGTGGTGCTCCTTTCTTGGGGGCTTGTGCGTTAGGCGCCTGGCGGTACGCAGGGTTCGTTGCGCCGGATCAGCGGTCGGGCGCACCTCTGGCGCCGCTTGCGGTCCATCGTTTAACGAATGGAAGGAGCGTGGTCGATGGAAACCTGGTGGCAACGAATCTGGATGACCCTGCAAGCGGAATTCGCCGACATTGCCGATGTGGAACAGATGACCCGCGTCACGGTGCGCCTGCTGATGGCCGCGCTGCTTGGCGGCATCCTGGGTTTCGAGCGCGAACACAAGGGCAAGGCCGCCGGTGTGCGCACGCATATGCTGGTGGCGCTGGGCGCTGCGCTGTTTGTCCTGGTGCCGCAACTGTCCGGCTCCCAGGCCGACGCCATGAGCCGGGTCATCCAGGGGGTGGTGGCCGGCATCGGCTTTTTGGGCGCCGGTACGATCTTGAAGAACACCGAGGGCGATGTCGGCCATGTCAAGGGCCTGACCACCGCCGCGGGGCTGTGGATGACCGCGGCCATCGGCGTCGCCGCAGGCTTGGGCCGCGAAGCCACGGCCGTGGTGAGTACGATACTGGCGCTGGTGATCTTCAGTGTGATGCCGCTGATTGTCCGGGCACTGGAAAACGACGACCAACCTTAGGCTCTGTTTGAAAAGTCTTGAGGCGAAGGTCAGGCAAGGCGAAAACCGGCGAGGAACGGCCGGGGTCGCGCTCGACTTTACTGGAGTAAATGAGCATTCCGAGCCGGTTTTCAACGCAGCATGAACGAGTATCCAGGCTTTTCAGACAGAGCCTAGGAACGGATACCAACGCATCCCCGTGGGAGCGAGCTTGCTCGCGAAGGCGTCCGACCAGCCAGCGTTCACCTCAACTGACTACACCGCTATCGCGAGCAGGCTCGCTCTCGCAAGTCTCCTACTAAGCTTGAGCATCAAACCCGTTCCGGGGGCGCCTCGCTGGGTGGGTCGCCCAACGGCGGCTGGGGATCCAGCGGCGGGTCTTTCTCGGGGATGGGCTCCGGATCAGGCCCCGGTGGGGGCAGGGTGGGGTCGTCGATATTGGGGTCCGGGGTTTCGGCCGGGATCGGAATATTCATCAGGACGGGTCTCCGTAATACAGATGGCTTGAGTCGTGCTTATGGTTGTTGACCCCCTTGCGCCGGGTTTTATCCCCAGCGCATCGCGGGCCAAATCTTGCTGAACTTTTGGCCGTCGATTCGGTTCGGAGTTTAAGTGAGTTTTTTCACGGGACCCGTTGGGCCTTTACCGCCACAAGCGCGTCCATTGGGCGTAAAAGGAGCGATGCTCGATGACTGCTGAACAGCCGACCGACCTTGTGTACAACCCGCACCTGCCATTGTCCCAGGCCCTTTTGTTGCCCAGGATTGCGATTGAAAACACCATGCCGACGATCGATGGCGGACAGTTTGCCGCCAAGGTCGTGGCCGGGCGGGACGTAACGGTGACCAGCAAGGTGTTCACCGACGGACACGACAAGCTGGCGGTGCGCATCCGCTGGCGGTCGCTGCAAGCGGAACGCTGGAACAGCGAGGTCATGACTGATCTGGGCAACAACGGATGGCGCGGCCAGTTCACTGTGCCGGAGCAGGGACGCTACGTGTTTTGCATCGAGGCCTGGTTCGATCAATACGCCAGCTTCTGTTATGAGCTGGAGAAGAAGTACGGCGCCGGCGTGCCCATCGCCCTCGAACTGCAGGAAGGGCGCAATCATGTGCACCTGGCGGCCGAGCGCAGTGACGGCGAGTTGCGCGACCAGTTGAGCGCGCTGCACGATGAGCTGTCCGGCCTGTTGCCGGCGGAGCAGGTGGCGTTGTTTTTGGCGCCGCGCAGCGCCGACCTGATGGCCCAGGCCGACCACCGGCCATACCTGAGCCTCAGCCCCGAATACCACCTGGACGTCGAGCGTCCGCTGGCCGAGTTCGCCAGTTGGTACGAGCTGTTCCCGCGCTCGATCACCGATGACCCCAAGCGCCACGGCACTTTCAACGACGTGCACTCACGGCTGTCGATGATCCAGGACATGGGCTTCGACGTGCTGTACTTCCCGCCCATCCATCCCATCGGCCGCAGTTTCCGCAAGGGGCCCAATAACTCCCTCACCGCAGGCCCCGAGGACCCGGGCAGTCCTTATGCCATCGGCAGCGAGGCGGGCGGGCACGAGGCGATCCACCCGCAACTGGGGACCCGCGAGGATTTTCGTCGGTTGGTCGCGGCCGCCGCCGACCACGGCCTGGAAATCGCTCTCGACTTCGCCATCCAGTGTTCCCAGGACCACCCCTGGCTCAAGCAGCATCCGGGCTGGTTCAGCTGGCGCCCGGACGGCACGATCAAATACGCCGAGAACCCGCCGAAGAAATACCAGGACATCGTCAATGTCGACTTCTATGCGGCGGATGCGATTCCCAGCCTGTGGCTGGAGTTGCGGGACATCGTGGTCGGTTGGGTCAACGAGGGCGTGAAGATTTTCCGCGTCGACAACCCCCACACCAAGCCGTTGCCGTTCTGGCAATGGCTGATCGCCGATGTCCGGGCCCAGTACCCGGAGGTGATGTTCCTGGCCGAGGCGTTCACTACCCCGGCGATGATGGCACGCCTGGGCAAGGTCGGTTATTCCCAGAGCTACACCTATTTCACCTGGCGCAATACCAAGGCTGAGCTGGCTGCCTATTTCACCGAGCTCAATGAGTCACCGTTGCGCGAATGCTATCGGCCGAACTTTTTCGTCAATACCCCGGACATCAACCCGGCGTTTCTCCATCACTCCGGGCGCGCCGGTTTTCTCATCCGTGCCGCCCTGGCGACCATGGGCTCGGGCTTGTGGGGCATGTATTCGGGGTTCGAACTGTGCGAGTCGGCGCCGGTACCGGGCAAGGAGGAATACCTCGACTCGGAGAAATACGAGATCCGCCCCCGGGACTTCACCGCGCCGGGCAACATCATTGCCGAGATCGCCCAGCTCAACCGCATCCGCCGCCAGAACCCGGCGCTGCATACGCACCTGGGGCTGACGGTCTACAACGCGTGGAACGACAACATCCTCTATTTCGGCAAGCGCACGCCCGACGGCAGCAATTTCATCCTGGTGGCGGTGAGCCTTGACCCGCACAACCCGCAAGAAGCCAATTTCGAGTTGCCGCTGTGGGAAATGGGCCTGCCGGACGATGCCCAGACCCAGGGCGAGGATTTGATGAACGGGCATCGCTGGACCTGGTATGGCAAGTACCAGTTCATGCGCATCGACCCAGGGTACCAGCCGTTCGGGATCTGGCGCATCAGTGTGTCTTGAGGCAAACAAGCCTGTGAGCCAAGTGGGATTTAACTGTGGCGAGGGGATTTATCCCCGTTGGGTTGCGAAGCAGCCCCAAAGCAAGGCACCTCGGTGTGTCAGCCAGATTGCATTGAGCTTTTTTGGGGTCGCTTCGCAACCCAGCGGGGATAAATCCCCTCGCCACAAAGACCTCGCAAGCCCGTCCCAGCGGCTTTATTGAATTGATCAGGAGTTGCAAATGGCGAAGAAACCCCGGTCTGCCACCTTTATCAAAGACCCGCTCTGGTACAAGGATGCGGTGATCTACCAGGTCCACGTGAAGTCCTATTTCGACTCCAACAATGACGGAATCGGCGACTTTCCCGGCCTGATCGAGAAGCTCGACTACATCGCCGACCTGGGCGTCAACACCATCTGGCTGTTGCCGTTCTACCCGTCGCCACGGCGCGACGACGGCTACGACATTGCCGAGTACCGTGGCGTGAGCCCCGACTACGGCACCATGGCCGATGCAAGGCGGTTCATTGCCGAGGCTCACAAACGCAACCTGCGGGTGATCACCGAGCTGGTCATCAACCACACCTCCGACCAGCATCCTTGGTTCCAGCGCGCCCGCAAGGCCAAGCCCGGCTCCAAGGCGCGGGACTTCTACGTCTGGTCCGATGACGACCACAAGTACGACGGCACCCGGATCATCTTCCTCGACACCGAGAAGTCCAACTGGACCTGGGACCCGGTGGCCGGCCAGTACTTCTGGCACCGCTTCTATTCCCATCAGCCGGACCTCAACTTCGACAACCCGCAGGTGATCAAGGCGGTACTGTCGGTGATGCGCTATTGGCTGGACATGGGCATCGACGGCCTGCGCCTGGATGCCATTCCGTACCTGATCGAGCGTGACGGCACCAACAACGAGAACCTGCCTGAAACCCACGACGTGCTGAAGTTGATCCGCGCCGAGATCGATGCCAACTACCCCGACAGGATGCTGCTGGCCGAAGCCAACCAGTGGCCCGAAGACACTCAGTTGTATTTCGGCGATGTGGATGCCCAGGGCCTGAACGGTGACGAATGCCACATGGCGTTCCACTTCCCGCTGATGCCGCGCATGTACATGGCGCTGGCTCAGGAAGACCGGTTCCCCATCACCGACATCCTGCGCCAGACGCCGGAGATCCCGGCCAATTGCCAGTGGGCGATTTTCCTGCGCAACCACGATGAACTGACCCTGGAGATGGTCACCGACAAGGAGCGCGATTACCTGTGGAACTACTACGCGGCTGACCGGCGCGCGCGCATCAACCTGGGCATCCGCCGGCGCCTGGCGCCATTGGTGGAGCGCGACCGGCGTCGCGTGGAACTGCTCAACAGCCTGCTGCTGTCGATGCCCGGCACGCCGACCTTGTACTACGGCGATGAGATCGGCATGGGCGACAACATCTACCTGGGCGACCGCGACGGCGTGCGTACGCCGATGCAGTGGTCGATCGACCGCAACGGCGGCTTCTCCCGCGCCGACCCGGCCAGCCTGGTGCTGCCGCCGATCATGGACCCGCAGTACGGCTACCAGTCGGTCAACGTCGAGACCCAGGCCGGCGACCCTCATTCGCTGCTCAACTGGACCCGGCGGATGCTGGCGGTGCGCAAGCAGTCCAAGGCCTTCGGCCGTGGCACCCTGAAGATGCTGTCGCCGAGCAACCGCCGGATCCTGGCCTACACCCGCGAATACACCGGCCCCGATGGCAAGCACGAAATCATCCTGTGCGTGGCCAACGTGTCACGCAGTGCCCAGGCGGCCGAACTGGACCTGTCGGCCTACGCCGGCATGGTGCCGGTGGAGATGCTCGGCGGTAATGCGTTCCCGCCCATCGGCCAGCTGAATTTCCTGCTGACCCTGGCGCCGTACGGTTTTTACTGGTTCGCCCTGGCGGCGGAAAACCAGATGCCGAGCTGGCACGTCGAGCCGGCCCAGAGCCTGCCGGACTTCACCACCCTGGTACTGAAAAAACGCCTGGAAGAGTTGCTCGAAGCGCCGTCGCGCACCACGTTGGAGCAAAGCATCCTGCCGAGCTGGCTGCAGAACCGGCGCTGGTTCGCCGGCAAGGACAGCGCCATCGAGAAGGTCGACATCGTTTATGGCGTGCGTTTCGGTGACCCGCAGCATCCGGTGCTGCTCAGTGAGATCGACGTCACCAGCGGCGGCCAGACCCTGCGTTATCAACTGCCGTTCGGGCTGCTGGCCGAAGACCAGGTGGGCGCGGCGTTGCCGCAACAACTGGCATTGTCGCGGGTTCGGCGGGTCCGCCAGGTCGGGCTGATCACCGATGCCTTCAGCTTGGAAAGCTTCATCCGGGCGGTGTTGCAGAACATGCAGGCTGGTACGGTGCTGCCGTGCGCCGAAGGCGAATTGCGTTTCGAACCCACCGAAGGCCTGGCGGCTTTGAACCTGGGTGACGAACCGGAGGTGCGCTACCTGTCCGCCGAGCAATCCAACAGTTCTGTGGTGGTCGGTGGCAGCCTGGTGCTCAAGCTGATCCGCAAGGTCGCCTCGGGCGTCCACCCGGAACTGGAAATGAGCGCCTATCTGACCGCTGCGGGCTTTAGCAACATTTCGCCGTTGCTCGGTTCCGTGGTACGTCGCGACGCCGAGGGCGAAGACGCGCTGCTGATGATCGCCCAGGGTTACCTGAACAACCAGGGCGACGCGTGGGAGTGGACCCAGAACAACCTGGAGCGTGCGCTGCGCGACGAGTTAGCGGACGCCGTGTCCGAGCAGGAGCAGCATTACAACGCCTTGGGCGAGTTGAAGGACTTCGCCGGCATGCTCGGCCAGCGGCTGGGAGAAATGCACCAGGTGCTGGCCCAGCCGACCGATGACCCGGACTTCACCGCGCAGACCACCACGGCCAAGGAAGCCCAGGCCATTGGCAAGGATGTGGCTGCCCAGGTGGAACATGCCCTGCGCCTGCTCAAGCAGCACCAAGGCCAATTGAACCCCACCGACCAGGCCATGGTCGCACGCCTGCTGGAGCACAAAAAAACCGTCCTGGCCCATGTCCAGGAGCTGGCAGGCAAGGCGGTGGGTGGCTTGCGTATCCGCGTGCATGGCGACTTGCACCTGGGGCAGGTGCTGGTGATCAAGGGCGATGCCTACCTGATCGACTTCGAAGGCGAGCCGGCGCGGCCGTTGCATGAGCGTCGGGGCAAGCACAGCCCGTACAAGGACGTCAGCGGGGTGCTGCGGTCCTTCGATTATGCGGCGGCGATGGCGATCCACTTGCACACGGTCGACAGTACGGCCGACGCCGATGCGGCCCGGCAACGGGTGGCCGATCGTTACCTCAAAGAGGCTCGTCAGGCATTTGTCGAGGCATACCGGCTGGCGGCAGCTAGTCTTGCCCATGAATGGAAGGATGCTGAAGGCGAAGACGCCGCGCTGGCGTTGTTCGGCCTGGAGAAGGCGGCCTATGAAGTGGCCTATGAAGCCGAGAATCGCCCCGCCTGGCTGCCCGTGCCGTTGCACGGTCTGTACGGGTTGTTGAGTGGGCTGGAACCCTTTTCCGATTTAGCCGGACCGATTTAGTGGAGAGAATCATGAGCGTCTCGAACAAAGAACCCCAAGGGCAGCCCAAGGACGTGTTGCTGCCGTCCGCCAAGGACATCGACGCGCTGGTGCGTGCCGAACACCACGACCCGTTTTCCATCCTCGGCCCCCACGGCGACGGGGCCGGCGGGCAGTTCATCCGCGCCTACCTGCCGGGTGCGCTGAGCGTGCATGTGCTGGCCCGCGACGGTGGCCAGGAACTGGGGGAGCTGCAACTGACCGAAACCCCGGGCCTGTTCGTCGGGCATTTCGACCATGCCCAGGCGTACCTGCTGCGTACCCGCTGGGCCGGCGGCGAGCAAGTGGCCGAAGACCCCTACAGTTTTGGCGCCTTGCTCGGGGAGATGGACCTTTACCTGTTTGCCGAGGGCAACCATCGCGACCTCAGTTCCTGTCTTGGCGCGCAGTTGACCACGGTGGACGGCGTCGACGGCGTACGCTTCGCCGTGTGGGCGCCGAACGCGCGACGGGTCTCGGTGGTGGGGGATTTCAACGTCTGGGACGGCCGTCGGCACCCGATGCGCATCCGGTATCCCTCCGGCGTGTGGGAGCTGTTCATTCCCCGACTGGGCGCGGGCGAAGCCTACAAGTATGAAATCCTCGGTGCCCACGGCATCCTGCCGCTCAAGGCCGACCCGGTGGCGCTGGCCACGCGGATGCCGCCAGACACCGCCTCGAAAGTCGCCTCGCCGTTGAAGATCGACTGGCAGGACGATGACTGGATGCAACGGCGCCGCGAGCGGCAATTGCCCGGTGCACCGCTGTCGATCTACGAGTTGCACGCCGGTTCCTGGCAATGCGAGACCGACGAGGCGGGGGAAGTTGCCCGGCAATACAACTGGCACGAAATGGCCGAGCGCCTGGTGCCTTACGTCAAGGACCTGGGCTTCACCCATATCGAGCTGATGCCGATCATGGAACACCCGTTCGGCGGGTCTTGGGGCTACCAGCCGCTGTCGCAGTTTGCACCGACCGCACGCTTCGGTTCGCCGGATGATTTCGCCGCGTTCGTCAACGCCTGTCACCAGGCTGACATCGGGGTGATCCTGGACTGGGTGCCGGCGCATTTCCCCACCGACACCCACGGCTTGGCCCAGTTCGATGGCACCGCGCTGTACGAATACGGCAACCCGCTGGAGGGCTTCCACCAGGATTGGGACACCCTGATCTACAACCTCGGGCGCACCGAGGTCCACGGCTTCATGCTGGCGTCGGCGTTGCATTGGCTCAAGCATTTCCATATCGATGGCCTGCGTGTGGATGCCGTCGCCTCGATGCTCTATCGCGACTATTCGCGCAAGGCTGGCGAGTGGGTGCCCAACCGCCACGGTGGCCGCGAGAACCTGGAAGCCATCGATTTCCTGCGTCATCTCAACGACGTGGTGGCGCTGGAGGCGCCGGGCGCGCTGGTCATCGCCGAGGAGTCCACCGCGTGGCCGGGCGTCAGCCAGAGCACGCAGCAGGGCGGCCTGGGCTTTTCCTACAAGTGGAACATGGGCTGGATGCACGATTCGCTGCACTACATCCAGCAGGACCCGGTGTACCGCGCCCATCACCACAATGAACTGAGTTTCGGCCTGGTGTACGCCTGGTCGGAACGCTTCGTCCTGCCGATTTCCCATGACGAAGTGGTCCATGGCAAACGTTCGCTGATCGACAAGATGCCCGGTGATCGCTGGCAGAAGTTCGCCAACCTGCGCGCCTACTTAAGCTTCATGTGGGGGCATCCGGGCAAGAAACTGCTGTTCATGGGCTGCGAGTTCGGCCAGTGGCGCGAGTGGAACCACGATCAGCAACTGGACTGGTACCTGCTGCAATACCCTGAGCACCGCGGTGTCCAGCAACTGGTCAAGGATTTGAACCGGTTGTACCGCGAGGAGCCGGCCCTGCACGACCAGGACGATGCGCCCCAGGGTTTCCAATGGCTGATTGGCGACGACGCGATGAACAGCGTCTATGCGTGGCTGCGTTGGAGCAAGGAAGGCCGGCCGGTGCTGGTGGTCGCCAACTTCACCCCGGTGCCGCGTGAGGCCTACCGGGTGGGCGTGCCGTTCCCTGGGCGGTGGGTGGAACTGCTCAACAGCGATGCCGCGACCTACGCCGGGTCCAACTATGGCAACAGTGGCGGTGCCAGCACCGAAGAGGTGCCGAGCCATGGCCAGGCCCTGTCGCTGGAGCTCAACCTGCCGCCGTTGGCGGTGCTGATCCTGCGGCCGGAGGGTTAGGGGTTACATAAAGGCCAACTGTGGCGGTTACAGAATCAAAGATCACCGCAGTTCCAATGTGGGAGCAACTGTCTTACCTCTGCCACCCGTCACCGCCATTCAGTGCCGTCTCGAAGCATGGCATTCAGTCTGATTAGCAATATTCGCATGCAGGCGATGAGCGCGACTTTCGCGCTCTTGCCTCGCCCTCGAAGTGCTTCGTACCGGGCCTTGAAGTCGGCGTGATAGCGGATGACAACCCAGCACGACATATAAAGCGCACGTCTGACCCGCGCTCTTCCTCCGTAAATCTGACGTTTGCCGCTGTGATTGCCACTGTCGTCGTTGTAGGGGGCGATTCCCGCCAGGGACGCGATCTCTCTGCGATCAAGCTCACCGAGCTCAGGCAGGTAAACCAACAAACTAGCAGTCGCCACAGTGCCGATCCCTTTAACTGATGTGAGTCGGTCGGCTTTCTCCGCATCCAGCTTACGCATGCTTTGATTAATGGCTTTGCCAAACTGCTTGATTTGGATTTGCAGGTAGCGAATATGATCTTTGATCACCTCGATAACCGCCGGAAGCTGAGCCTGCTGTAGCCGGCGCTTGTTGTCATCTCGTTGCTGGACGAAGTGTTCGCGCAGCTGAATCAGCTCCCGCAGTGCTTCACGCTCAGGTGAAATGGGCTTTTCGTGAGACGCATGCAGAGCTTCGGCAAAATCGGCAAGAACAGCCGCATCGATGGGGTCGGTCTTGGCATTCTTGCCCATTGCTACGGCGAAGGCTCTAGCCCGGCGAGGGTTGATCCTGAGCACATTGAAACCTGCCTCCTGCAGTGCTGCCATAACCTTTCGTTCATAGCCGCCCGTGGCTTCCAGTAACACCCGGCCAATCGTGTACGGGCTTAGCTGTTCGACCAGCTGTGCAAAACCCTCAGGCGTATTGGGGACCTCGTAGCCTTGGTTCTGTGGTCGAACCCAAACGACGAGATTTGATTTGGATATATCGATACCGACCCAGGAAATCATGGCAAAACCCTCTTACACTCAGAAATGAGAGTGCTCTGGCTTTGCCCACGCTTGTGATTCGAGTGCCGCTCGTCCAACTGTTCGGGCTTATGGGCCAGAGTAGAAAGGTAGATGGCAGCTTTGCTCCCACTCGTGCTTCAAGCACCGCGGACTCACAGCTTGCCATCTACCCCTCTCACCCCAGAGTTTATTCCCTTACTCAGACACAAGCGGGTTTGCTCGCGAAGAGCGGTCTGACGGTCAATATCGATGCTGACTGTCAGGCCCTCTTCGCGAGCAAGCCCGCTCCCACATGGATGTGCTCACCTGAAGGACTTTTGTGATTCCTTCAGCGCACCAGGCACGGCCGCTTGTTGTTGAACGTCCAGCCCGGAATCAGGTACTGCATCGCCACCGCATCGTCCCGTGCGCCGAGGCCCATGCCCTTGTACAGTTCATGGGCCTTGGCCAGTTGATCGGTGTCCAGTTCGATCCCCAGCCCCGGTTTTTTCGGCACTTGCACGCAGCCGCCCTGGATCTGCAAGGGCGCCTTGGTCAGCCGCTGGCCGTCCTGCCAGATCCAGTGGGTATCGATGGCCGTGATGTCGCCCGGCGCGGCGGCGGCCACGTGGGTGAACATCGCCAATGAAATATCGAAGTGATTGTTGGAGTGAGAACCCCAGGTCAGGCCCCATTCGTTGCACATCTGCGCCACGCGCACGGAACCCTGCATAGTCCAGAAGTGCGGGTCGGCCAGGGGGATGTCCACGGACTGCAAGGTGATGGCATGGCCCATCTCGCGCCAGTCGGTGGCGATCATGTTGGTCGCGGTCTTGAGGCCGGTCGCGCGGCGGAACTCGGCCATGACCTCCCGGCCGGAATAGCCCTGCTCGGCACCGCAAGGGTCTTCGGCATACGCCAGGACCTTGTGCTGGTCGCGGCACAGGCGGATCGCTTCCTTCAGTGACCAGGCGCCGTTCGGGTCGAGGGTGATGCGTGCCTGGGGAAAGCGCTCGGCGAGGGCCGTGACCGCTTCGATTTCTTTGTCGCCCTTGAGCACGCCGCCCTTGAGCTTGAAGTCCTGGAAGCCATAGTGGGCATGGGCGGCTTCGGCCAGGCGGACCACGGCGTCGGCGTCCAGGGCTTTTTCGTGACGCACGCGAAACCAGTCGATGTCGGCGTCCGGCTCGCTGCGGTAGGCCAGGTCGGTCTGTTGGCGGTCGCCGACGTAGAACAGGTAGCCGAGCATCTTCACTTCGTCGCGCTGCTGGCCTTCGCCGAGCAGGGCTGCCACCGGCACGTCCAGATGCTGGCCGAGCAGGTCCAGCAGGGCGGCTTCAAGGCCGGTCACCGCGTGGATGGTGATGCGCAGGTCGAAGGTCTGCAGGCCGCGGCCGCCGGCATCGCGGTCGGCGAACGCATGACGCACGGTGTTGAGGATCTTCTGGTAGGTGCCGATGGGGCTGCCGACCACCAGCGAGCGGGCGTCTTCGAGGGTCTGGCGAATGCGTTCGCCGCCGGGCACTTCGCCGACGCCGGTGTGGCCGGCGTTGTCCTTGAGAATGACCACGTTACGGGTGAAGAACGGGCCATGGGCGCCGCTGAGGTTCAGCAGCATGCCGTCATGACCGGCCACGGGCACGACCTGCATGCTGGTGATGATCGGGGCGTTGCTGGTTTCTTGAGAATTCATGGTGCGAGTCCTTGAGCAATCGAATGGTCAGACGTGGCTGGCGGCTGAGTGGGTAGGCGTCGTTGCCGACTTGGCCTTGGGCGTATTGCGGGCGGCGAAGACGATGATCGCGGCGATGATCGAGGTGGTCGCCAGGCCATAGAGGCCGCCCTGGATCGAGCCGGTGTGCTGTTCCAGCAGACCGAACGTGGTGGGGGCGACGAAGCCGCCGAGGTTGCCCACGGAGTTGATCAGGGCGATCACGCCAGCGGCGATCCGGGCGTCGAGGTAAGCCTGGGGAATCGGCCAGAACAGCGAGGAGGCCGACTTGAAGCCCAGGGCCGCAAAGCAGATGGCGACGAACGCGAACACCGGCCCACCGGTAGTGGACATGAACATCCCGGCCGCGGCGATCAACAGGGCGGCGGCCACCCAGGCCTGCTGGAATTTCCACTTCGACGACAGCGAGGCGAAGGCGTACATGCCGACGATCGACAACAGCCACGGGATCGAGTTGAACAGGCCGACCTGGATGTCGCTCAGGTCACCCATCTTCTTGATGATGCTCGGCAGCCAGAAGGTGGCGGCGTAGATCGTCAGTTGGATGAAGAAGTAGATCAGGCAGAACAGGAGGATCTGGCGGTCCTTGAGCAGTTGGCCGATGGACAGTTTGATCGGCGTGGCGGCCTCGCGGGCCCGTTGCTCATCGTCGATGGCGTTTACCAGTGCGTCCTGCTCTTCGCGCTTGAGCCATTTGGCGTCGTGGGGCTTGGAGTCGAGCCAGAACCAGACGAAGGCGCACAGGCCGACCGAGAACATCCCTTCGATGAAGTACATCCACTGCCAGCCGTGCATGCCCAGGCCGTTGATTTGCAGCAGCAGCCCCGACAGTGGGCCGGAGATCAACGACGCAATGGCCGAGCCGCTGAGGAAGATGGCGATGGCCTTGCCGCGTTCGGCGCCTGGCAGCCAGCGGGTGAAGTAGTAGATCACCCCCGGGAAAAAGCCGGCTTCGGCCACGCCGAGCAGAAAACGCAGGATGTAGAAGTGGGTTTCGTTCTGGATGAACGCCATGCCGGCGGCCACCAGGCCCCAGGTGAGCATGATGCGGGTCAGCCAGATGCGGGCGCCGATGCGTTGCAGCAGGATGTTGGAAGGTACTTCGAACAGTGCATAGCCGATGAAGAACAGGCCGGCACCAAAGCCGTAGGCCGCGGCGCCGATGCCTAGGTCGTGCTCCATGTGGGCGCGCACGAAACCGATGTTCACCCGGTCGATGTAATTGACGATAAACATGATGACGAACAGCGGCAGGATGTGGCGCTTGACCTTGGCGATGGCCGAAAGCAGCACGGGATCCGCACCGGCGTTGGCCTGGGGGATGGATGTGTTCACTGGTTTTTCTCCCACTCGTTATTTTTATGCGGGGCATCGTGCAGGTGCCGATGTTGCTAGACATCATACAACTCGATTTTTTTCGCTGACAAGCGCTTTTTGATGATGATTGGCTCGGGTGGGATGGGTTCTTATGCCGTATTTGTTAGGTTTTTTTGGATGGTTACATTGGCGGAGGCGAGTGGGGGAGCGGCAAGAGCAGCGAATTTTAAAGGCGAGGTTTACAGTATTTCGTAGGTTTTCAGTATGTTGTCATACAAGTTGGGCATTGCATTGCCGATTACTCCCCTTACCACTGGTGGTAGGATCATTCAGCCTGTCTTCGAGGAACCCCGGCGATGCAAGACACCGAAGCGCCCCTGCGCAAGCGTACCCATAACCTGGCCCACGACCTGGTCGCGAAGCTGAGCCAGAGCATTCTGCTGGGGCAGTTGAAGCCAGGAGAGAAGTTGCCGTCCGAAGGGGCGATCGTGCGTGAGCATGGCGTCAGCCGCACGGTGGTGCGCGAGGCGATCTCCAAGTTGCAGGCCTCGGGGCTGGTGGAGACCCGTCACGGCATCGGGACGTTTGTGCTCGAGCCCACCGGCGAGCCAGGGTTGCGGCTCAACGTCGACACGGCGGCGGGGGTGCGTGGCATCCTTGAGTTGCGCCTGGGCCTGGAAACCCAGGCCGCCGCCTTGGCCGCCCAGCGGCGCAGCGAAGACCACCTGCAGCAGATGCGCCAGGCGCTGGATGACTACCAGCGGTTGTCCAGCAACAACGACAGCTGCGTCGAAGCCGACCGGCGCTTTCACCTGCTGATTGCCGAAGCCACGGACAACGCCTGTTTTGTCGAGATCATGCAGCACCTGGGCAGTGCGATGATCCCCAGGACCCGGGTGAACGTGATCGAGCGAGGCCAGGCGGACCTGGGCAAGCTGGCGCAATTGGCGAACCTGGAGCACGAGGCGATCTTCAACGCCATCAAGCGCCAAGACCCGGACGCCGCCCGCGCAGCCATGTGGTTGCACCTGACCAACAGCCGCGACCGGTTTGGCGCCAGGTCCTGAGATCCCCTTGCGGGAGACTGGAGAGGTGTGCCCACCCCAGATCCCCTTGTGGGAGCGGGCTTGCTCGCGAAAGCGATGGTCCATCCAGCACCGGAACAAACTGACCTACCGCCTTCGCGGGCAAGCCCGCTCTCACAGTGTTGTTTTGTGGACTGGAGAGGTGTGTCCGCCACAGATTCCCTTGTGGGAGCGAGCTTGCTCGCGATGGGGCCGGCAAGTATCCCGCTAAACACACGGGCAAAAAAAAACCGGCGCAACCGAGGTTGTGCCGGTGGTGTTGCCGGTCGCGGCGCGGATATTCGTGGGTCCGCGCAGCCACCGTTGAATCGGGTGTGACTAGGCTCGCTCAAGCGCCAGGGCAACGCCCTGGCCGCCGCCGATGCACAGGGTCGCGAGGCCTTTCTTGGCGTCGCGCTTGATCATTTCATGCAGCAGCGACACCAGCACCCGGCACCCGGATGCACCGATAGGGTGGCCCAGGGCAATGGCGCCGCCGTTGACGTTGACCTTGGCCAGGTCCCATTCCAGTTCCCGGGTCACGGCCAGCGACTGGGCGGCGAAGGCCTCATTGGCTTCGATCAGGTCCAGTTGCTCCAGCGACCAGCCGGCCTTGTCCAGGCAGCGGCGGGTGGCCGAGACCGGGCCGATGCCCATGATGGCCGGGTCGACGCCCGCATTGGCATAGGCACTGATTTTCGCCAGCACCGGCAGTCCCAGCGCCTTGGCTTTTTCAGCGCTCATCAACACGACTGCGGCGGCGCCGTCATTGAGCGACGAGGCGTTGCCGGCGGTGACGCTGCCGTCCTTCTTGAAAGCCGGCTTGAGCTTGCCCAGGGATTCGGCGGTCGTGCCGGCACGCGGTTGTTCATCGGTGGCGAAGGCCACCGGGTCGCCTTTGCGCTGGGGAATCAGGATCGGCGTGATCTCATCGGCAAACCGACCGGCCTCGATGGCCGCGACGGCTTTCTGTTGGGACGCGGCGGCAAAGGCGTCCTGCTCCTGGCGACTGATGCCGTATTTGTCCACCAGGTTTTCGGCGGTGATGCCCATGTGGTAGTCGTTGAAGGCATCCCACAAGCCATCGGTGATCATGCTGTCGATCATTTTCGCGTGGCCCATGCGCAGGCCGGTGCGGGCGGCCGGGAGCACGTAGGGCGCCAGGCTCATGTTCTCCATGCCGCCGGCGATGATCACCTCGGCGTCGCCACAGCGTATCGCCTGGGCACCGAGGTGCAGGGCCTTGAGCCCCGAGCCGCAGACTTTATTCAGGGTCAGCGCCGGCACCGCGTGGGGCAGGCCGGCGAGGATCGACGCCTGGCGGGCCGGGTTTTGTCCGGAGCCTGCGGTCAGCACCTGGCCGAGGATGACTTCGTCCACCTGCTCGCCGGACAGGCCGGTCTGCTCCAGCAGGCGCCGGATCACCGCGGCGCCGAGTTCCGGCGCAGGAATGGAGGCCAGGGAACCCTGGAAGCTGCCGATGGCGGTACGGGTAGCGGCGACAATCACGACTTCTTGCATCGAATCTCTCCTCACTGGGCAGCGAACTGCATTTCAGGGACGTGGTCCGGCACGATCAGTTTGCCGGCGGTCTTGGCGACGATTTCCTCGACGCTGACGCCCGGGGCGCGTTCTTTCAGGATGAAGGCGCCGTCCTGGATTTCCAGGTAGGCCAGGTCGGTCAGCACGCGCTTGATGCAGCCGGCACCGGTCAGCGGCAGGCTGCAACGGGGCAGCAGTTTAGACTCGCCGTCCTTGGACGCATGGGTCATGGTCACGATGATGTTCTCGGCACCGGCCACCAGGTCCATCGCACCGCCCATGCCCTTGACCAGCTTGCCGGGGATCATCCACGAGGCAATGTTGCCTTCGACGTCCACCTCGAACGCACCGAGCACGGTCAGGTCGATGTGGCCGCCGCGGATCATCGCAAACGATTCGGCCGAAGAGAAGATCGAGGCGCCGATGCGCGCGGTGACGGTCTGCTTGCCGGCGTTGATCATGTCGGCGTCGACTTCGGCTTCGGTGGGAAACGCGCCCATGCCGAGCAAGCCGTTTTCCGATTGCAGCATGACTTCCATGCCTTCGGGGATGTAGTTGGCGACCAGGGTGGGAATGCCGATGCCCAGGTTCACGTAGTAGCCGTCCTGCATTTCGCGGGCGACGCGTTGAGCCATTTGTTCGCGGGAAAGTGCCATGTTGTTATTCCTTCATTCGGGCCGCAGGGCTAGGGATTATTTGCGTACGGTGCGCTGTTCGATGCGCTTTTCGAACGTGCCGCAAATGATCCGGTCGACGTAGATGCCGGGGGTATGGATCTGCGTCGGGTCCAGCTCGCCGGGCTCGACGATTTCCTCGACTTCCACCACGGTGATCTTGCCGGCCGTGGCCGCCAGCGGGTTGAAGTTCTGCGCCGTGTGGCGGTAGACCACGTTACCGAAATGGTCGGCTTTCCAGCCCTTGACGATGGCGAAGTCGCCCGTGATGGACTCTTCCATCAGGTATTGGCGGCCATGGAATTCGCGTACTTCCTTGCCTTCGGCCACTGGCGTGCCGACGCCGGTGGCGGTGAAGAAGGCCGGGATGCCTGCGCCGCCGGCGCGCATTTTTTCCGCGAGGGTACCTTGGGGGGTGAGCTGGACTTCGATTTCGCCACTGAGCAGTTGCTGCTCGAAAAGGGCGTTTTCGCCCACGTAGGAGGCGATCACCTTGCGGATCTGCCGGTCTTCCAACAGCACGCCCAGGCCGAAACCATCGACGCCGCAGTTGTTGGAGACGACGGTGAGGTCGCGGATGCCCTTGCGTTTGATCTCGGCGATCAGGTTTTCCGGGATGCCGCAGAGGCCGAAGCCGCCGGCGATGACGGTCATGCCGTCCTTCAGGCCTTCCAGGGCTTGCTCATAGGAGCTCACGCGTTTGTCGAAACCTGCCATAGACACCTCTTTTATTCTTGATGGGGTCGCAATGAAGTGCAGTGTTGCGCCAAGTCATATATTTGTTAAGTTGATTTTTAGGTTGGATTAATTGATAAATCTCAATAGTCGCCGCCGTCCACTTGCGGCTCGAAACTTACGGCTTGCCGCTGGAGCGAAGCGATCCCCATGACCCTCAAGCAGATCCGCGCCTTCCTCGCCGTGGCCCAGAGCCTGAGCTTTGCCGTGGCGGGCGAGCGTTTGCACCTGTCCCAGTCGGCCTTGAGCCTGACCATCAAGGCCTTGGAAGAAGGCCTGGGCGGGCGCCTGTTCAGCCGCAATACTCGTAACGTCGCGCTGACGCCCGAAGGTGAATCCCTGTTACCACTGGCGCGCCGGCTGGTGGCGGACTGGGACAACGCCGAGGATGAAATGCGCCAGCGCTTCACCTTGCAGCGGGGCCGGGTAACACTGGCGGCGATGCCCTCGTTCGCCGGCAACCTGTTGCCACCGATCCTCAAGACCTTCCGCGCCCGCTATCCGAATGTCAATGTCACGGTCAACGACGTGATCAACGAGCAGGTGCTGGAAATGGTCCGCGATCGGCATGTCGAACTGGGCGTGGCGTTCGAGCCGCTGCAAGGTTCGTCGCTGGCGTTCACGCCGTTGTACCTCGATCGTTTCGTCGCGGTGGTGCCGCAGGATTCAGCGCTCGCCCAGCGCCGTGACGTCGATTGGAAGACCTTGCTCGAACAGCCGTTCATCACCCTGCAACGGCCGTCCACCGTCCGTGTGATGCTGGAAGAGCACTTGCAGGCGCGGGGCATGAAGCTGCCGGTGGAGTTCGAGAGCCATCAACTGGCGACGGTCGGACGGATGGTCGCCAGTGGCCTGGGGGTGAGCGCGGTGCCGGCGCTGTGTGTCGGCCAGATGCACGAGCTGGGTGCCCGTTGCATCATCTTGAGCGATCCGGTGGTGGAGCGGGCCATCGGTGTGCTGACCAAGCCTGGGCATGAACTGTCGGCGGCGGCCCAGGCGCTGTTCGATACCTTCAAGGACCAGGAGTTGGCCACTCAGCCCTGTGGGAGCGGGCTTGCTCGCGAAGACGCTGGCGCATTCAACATCGATGTCGGCTGACAGTCCGCCTTCGCGAGCAAGCTCGCTCCCACAGGGTTTGGGTGATCAGGTGAGCGTGCGGGCCAGCAACGGCAACAGCGCCTCGCACGGCTCCTCTAGTTTCAGATCGAGCAATTCGTCGGCGCGGGTCTTGCCCCGGTTGATCGCCAGCAGGGGCTTGCCCTGATCCTTGATGCTGCGGCACAGACGAAACGCCGAGTAGGCCATCAGTGACGAGCCCACCACCAGCAGGCCGTCCGCGGCCTCCACGGCCTGACTGGCGCGTGCGGCGGTTTGCGGGGCGACGTTCTCGCCAAAGAACACGACGTCGGGTTTCAACCGGTTGCCGTTGCAATGGGGGCAATAGGGCACCTGGAAGCGCGCCTCGAAGGCCGGGTCCAGCAGCGTGTCGCCATCGGGCGCCTGGACCGCATCGACGCCGGCCAGGTAGGGGTTTTGCGCTTCCATCAATTGCTGGATCTGCTGTCGCTCGCTGCGTTGGTTGCAATCCAGGCACAACACCCGGTGCAGGCTGCCGTGGAGTTCGATGACGTCGTGGCTACCGGCCTGGTCATGCAGCGTGTCGACATTCTGCGTGATCAGCCCGGTGATGCGCTGTTGAGCCTGCAATTGGGCCAGGGCCTCGTGGGCTGCGTTCGGCCTGGCCTGGCGCACCCGTGGCCAGCCGAGCATCGCCCGCGCCCAATAGCGCCGACGGGCGTCGGCCTGGGCGAGGAACTCCTGGTACATCATCGGCTGTCGCCCCCGTCGCACACCTTCGCTGTCGCGGTAGTCGGGGATGCCGGACGGCGTGCTGATGCCCGCACCGGTGAGCACCAGGAAACGGCGTCCGCTCATGTGCGCCAGCAATCGATCGAGCGGTTCGAGGTGAAGGTCGTCGGGCATGGGAGGTCTCCGTTGGCCTGGAGCGGTTGAGGTTAGCATTCCAACGCGCGGGAGCGCTTGCGGCGCCTTTCGTCGCCCTGTCTCGCGGTCTTTTCAAACTTTCCCCGACGCCGCGCTATCCATTTTTATGTGCGGTACTTCAGAACCGTCGCGCTGCGCGGCAGTGTCGACCACGGCTAAAGGAGAAAGAAATGGCAACGCCAAAAGAGAACCTGTTGGATTGGCTCAAGGACGCCCATGCCATGGAGCAGCAGGCGGAAAAGATGCTCAAGGCCCAGGCCGAACGTCTCGAACATTATCCGGTGCTGAAGGCGCGAATCGAGGAGCATCTGCAAGAAACCCTGGGTCAGCAGAAGCTGGTGGAGCAATGCATCGAGCGCCTGGGCGGCAGCACATCGACGCTCAAGGATCTGGCTGGCAAGCTCATGGCCTTCGGCCAGGCGGTGGGCGGCATGACCATGAGCGACGAAGTGGTCAAGGGCGCCATGAGCGGTTACGTCTTTGAGAACCTCGAAATCGCTTCCTATACCGTGCTGATCGAGGCCGCGAAAGTGGCCGGCGATGTGGAAACGCAGCGAGCTTGCGAGCAGATCCTGCCGCAGGAAATCGCCATGGCCGAGTGGCTGCGTGACCATTTGCCACAGATCACGCAGGCGTTTCTGGAACGTTCGGACAATCCCCACACCGAAGCCAAGCGCTGAGGTAAGCAGCGACCGGCCGGTGTCGGTCGCTGTTGAAGCTGCCGAGAAGGGCAAACGTATGAAGCAGACCACAGGTGAAGTACGGGCCATCAATCGACAGAGCGCAATGGTCGGTGTGTACGTGGCGCAGGAGGACGGTCACACCGTGCTCGAACTGCGTTCTGCCAGTGATATCGACATTGGCGACATCCTGGAATGGGACAGCGGCACGGCCTTGGGCACCCAGGCCTATCACAACCTGACCAAGGGCTGGACCGCCGACGTGTACGTCGCCAACCACGGTGTGGCGGCAGCGAACCTGGAGGTCCAGTTGTTGGTGGGGTCTTCCTGAGGGCACCGCCGTTCCATTGTTTCACCGTGACTATCTCTAAATCCGGATATCGGCGACAGGGTATCCGGACGCCGCAAGCCGGTCAGTGCGGTGGTGCAGGATAACGCCGGCAGCCCGCGAGTTTTGGCTTCCTGGAACGGCGCGAGGCCAGGGTGACGAGACCGGTGCAGTGGGGTGCCGGCGTCATCCGGCCTTTGGCGGACAGCGTGGAAAGACACGCACTGTTTTTTGTGGACGATCAATAGCGGGTGTACCGCTGCGCAGGCGGCGTTGAAGTTATTTATCATCCGCCGCTTGTTTGATAGTTCGTTGTTATATGAATGACGCTGCGTAATTAAAACAAACGGTCAATTGACCGTTCGTCGCCGCTGGCGGTTTTTGTTCAAACCTTCGAGGCGTCGGATTTTCCGAATAAGACGAGCCATCGAAGGTTCGTTACATCAACTAACGAGGTGAATGAAATGGCTAACACAGGAAATAAAAACCCTGGCAATTTCGCTAACGATCGTGAGAAGGCATCGGAAGCCGGGAAGAAAGGTGGACAGGCCTCCGGCGGCAATTTCGCCAATGATCCGGGCCGTGCGTCTGAGGCCGGGCGCAAGGGCGGACGGGCCTCTGGCGGCAACTTCGCCAATGACCCCAAACGTGCAGCCGAGGCGGGCCGCAAGGGCGGGCAAGCCTCCGGTGGCAACTTTGCCAATGACCGGGAGAAAGCCTCCGAGGCCGGTCGCAAAGGCGGTGAAAACAGCCGCGGTGGTGGACGCACCTCGTAACTTCCATGGTTTCGCCGGCCCTGTGCCGAGGTACGGGGGCTGGGCCGTTCATGTCCAGTGCTTCAGCGTGGCATTCAGTCGGATGTTTCATTGATTTAATCACCTGCCGCCTCTCAGCAGGGGTGATGGGCCATTCGTCTTGTTTGTCGGATAAAAAACAAATTTTATTCATTTAACTTTTTCAGAAACTTGAGGGCATTGCTTTTCTGGCAGTGCTCTCGCGTTTGTGTGCCTTGATCGAGGAGTTTCAATCATGTTTCTACATAATAAGCGGCTGCAATACACCGTACGTGTGGCTGAACCCAATCCAGGACTTGCCAACCTGTTGCTCGAACAATTCGGCGGTGCCCAGGGTGAACTGGCGGCCGCCTCGCGGTATTTCACCCAGGCGTTGTCCGAAGATGATCCGGGCCGCAAGGATCTGCTCATGGACATCGCCACCGAAGAGCTCAGCCACCTGGAGATCATCGGTTCGATCATCGTGATGCTGAACAAGGGCGCCAAAGGCCAGATGGCCGAAGGCGTGGAAAAGGAAGGGCAGTTGTACCGGGATATCAACGGTGCCGGCAACGACTCCCATATCACCAGCCTTTTGTATGGTGCCGGTTCACCCCTGACCAACTCGGCGGGTGTGCCCTGGACCGCAGCCTACATCGACACCATTGGCGAGCCGACCGCGGACATGCGCTCCAACATCGCCGCCGAGGCCCGGGCGAAAATCGTCTATGAACGGCTGATGAACGTCACCGACGATCCAGGCGTAAAAGAGGCGCTGGGTTTCCTGATGACTCGGGAAATCGCTCACCAGATGTCTTTTGAAAAAGCCTTGCATTCCATCCAGCCCAATTTCCCTCAGGGTAAATTGCCGGGCATGCCGGAGTTCACCAACGTGTACTTCAACATGTCCCAGGGCGAGCCGGCTGTACGCGGCCCATGGAACCAGGGCGACGACTGGGAGTTCGTCGAAGACCCCACGCCGGCCGTGGATGGCGGCGATGGCCTGGCCAGCGTACAGCTGAGTAAAAAAGACGAAGCCTTGCTGATGGATATGAAGGCGCGGACGATGTCCAACCCTGAAAGCGATCCCACCACTGGTGCAGACTTGGGTTCGGGGATGCAAGGTGACAAACTGTAAAAACTTGGCGAGGGGGCAGGGCTCCCTCGCCTGGACATCACGCCTGATCGCTCCCACCGTTTGGAGAAGCGATCAGGCATTGCCTGGCCAGAGCCAGTAAGGACATTCGATGGACCAGCCCACCTCCCGGATCCGCTCCCCCTGGCGCACTTGGCTGGACCCGGTGCAAAACAATCTGGTGCTGGGGGTAAGCTTCTGGCTAGGGCTGGCCGTGATCACCGCGCTGTTGCTCTACAGCGGCTACAACGCATTGGTCGGTGCTGACCGACACAACCTGGGCTACGCGGTATTGGGCGGAACGTCCGGCTTTGCCGCCACCGCCCTGGGCGCGGTGATGGCCGTGGTGCTGCGGGACATCTCGTCGCGCACCCAGGACATCATGCTGGGTTTCGCCGCGGGCATGATGCTCGCCGCCAGTTCTTTCTCGTTGATCCTGCCGGGGATCGAAGCCGCCCAGGTCATCTGTGGCAATCGATTGCTGGCGGCGTTTGTCGTGGTGGTCGGCCTCGGGCTGGGGGTGGCGCTGATGATCGGCCTGGACCGCTTCGTGCCCCACGAACACGAATTGAGCGGCCGACGCGGCCCTCAGGCCGAGCGCATCAATCGCGTCTGGTTGTTCGTGCTCGCGATCACGCTGCACAACTTGCCCGAGGGCATGGCCATCGGCGTCAGTTTCGCCGACGGTGATTTCAAGGTCGGCCTGCCGCTGACTACCGCCATCGCCCTCCAGGACATCCCCGAAGGCCTGGCCATTGCCATGGCCTTGCGGGTCACCGGTATCAGCACCCTGCGGGCTGCGCTGATTGCGGTCGGGTCGGGGCTGATGGAGCCGTTGGGCTCGGTGATTGGCCTGGGCATGTCGTCCGGCGTGGCAGTCGCGTATCCCATCAGCCTCGGGCTGGCAGCGGGGGCGATGATTTTCGTGGTGTCCCATGAAGTGATTCCCGAGACCCACCGCAACGGTCACGAAACCCCGGCCACCCTCGGGTTGATGATGGGGTTTGCGGTGATGATGTTCCTCGATACGGCGCTGGGTTGACGGCCTGCCGAACGGTGGGGATGGCTGGATGCTGTGGATGTTCACGATCCCGTGTGGGAGCGGGCTTGCTCGCGAAGGCGTCGGCACTTTCTACATCACCGGTACAGGCAGACCGCTTTCGCGAGCAAGCTCGCTCCCACAGGTTAGGTGGGACGGCTGGATGCTGTGGATGTTCACGATCCCGTGTGGGAGCGAGCTTGCTCGCGAAGGCGTCGGCACTTTCTACATCACCGTTATAGGCAGACCGCTTTCGCGAGCAAGCCCGCTCCCACAGGTTAGGTGGGGTGGCTGGATACTGTGGGTGTTCACGATCCCGTGTGGGAGCGGGCTTGCCCGCGAAGGCGTCGGCACTTCCAGCATCACCTTTACAGGCAGACCGCTTTCGCGAGCAAGCTCGCTCCCACAGCTTAGGTGGGATGGCTGGATGCTGTGGGTGTTCACGATCCCGTGTGGGAGCGGGCTTGCTCGCGAAGGCGTCGGCACTTTCTACATCACCGGTACAGGCAGACCGCTTTCGCGAGCAAGCTCGCTCCCACAGGTTAGGTGGGGTGGCTGGATGCTGTGGGTGTTCACGATCCCGTGTGGGAGCGGGCTTGCCCGCGAAGGCGTCGGCACTTTCTATATCACCGGTACAGGCAGACCGCTTTCGCGAGCAAGCCCGCTCCCACAGGGTGTTGGCGGTGCCCGCAGATTCGAAGGCTGGCAGAGATGGCCTTGGGCTGCGAGGCCTATACTCATCTCGTGGGGTGACCTGAAACCGGGGTGGCGCGACTGTGTGGCGTTCGCTGATGGTGGCCGTTTTGCTCGTTCTGGCGGGGTGCGCCACGCCGCAGCGCGGACAACAGGCCGTTACTGTGGCTATTTCCCAGGAAACCTGGCGGCAGGTTGACCGGCAGATCATCGCCGCGTCGAAAAGCGCCATCGAACAGGCTGGCCTCTATGCCCGCGGTTCGATGGAGCATTGGCGGGTGCTGGTGTACGAGCGCACCGAGGCCGAGTTCATCCCCTGGTTCAGCAGCTACTGGACCCAGGAATGGCTGGCGGTGAAGGTCAGCTGGTACTCGGCCAGTGCCCAAGGCGAGGACGATGCCTCTGCCAGGCGCCTGGCGCTTTATCTGCAAGAGCAGTATCGCGAGCGGGTCCTGGCGCCAGTGGCGGTGGACATCGACCCCGAGGCGATCAGGGCCAGCGCGACCGACTACTATCTGCGCCTGCTCAATCAGCAGGTCCAGGTGATCGCGCTGCGCAATCAAGTCCCGAATGAGCTGATGAATCGACGCCTGCATGGCATTCCCGCCATCAACCTGGGGCCGCCGGCGGCGCGCAATGCGTCGTTGTACGAGATGGTCCACGCCCAACCGCTGAACACCTTGCCGGCCTATGCCGCGCTGATCGATCACGTCAACAAGGCCGCCGCCACCGGTTCGGGCCCGTCGGACGCCGTCATTGCCACGGTGGCGCAACGCACCAGTGAAAAAATCCAGGCACAATTCGCCACGCGAGGGGCGACCAGCGCGGCGGCGGCCGTGGCCGGGAAGGCGGCGGGGGCGCTGATTTCCGTGGGCGTGGCCGGTATTCGCGCGATCATTCATGAAGGCGAGCGGCCGGGAATGGAAGCACAGATCCGCAAGAGCCTGAGCGCGGCGTTCGACGAGGCCTGGTTCAAGTCGCTCAAGCATCCCCTCAGCGGGGTGATGGCGCCGGTGTACTACCTGGACGAGGAAATCGAAGGCAATCTGGTGGAAACGGACCTGGCCAACCGGGCGGTGGTCCTGCCGCCGCTCACGCCATGAGCGGGCGGCTCATTGCACGTCGAGGGTGACGCGACACCCCTTGCGATGGCGGATCTCTTCGTCCGAGGGCCGCTCCTTGACGAATTCGAAGCGCGGCTCGCCTTCGCTGTAGATCACCAGCCATCCCCATTCCAGCTCGCTTTCATCCTGCCCCGGTTGGGGCGGCGAGGCCCACCAGGGTTCTTTGTGCATGATCTGGCGCATCGGTCACCTCCGTTCGGTTGAGCCTTTGAACTATAGACCGCTCGATTTGCGGCCCGCACATCGATGTGCTTCGGTCCCGTCGATCAGCGTCTAGCGTCTGTATCCCCGCACTCGAACGGGGAATGACTGGACCCCGCGTTTATGCAAGCACTGTTGAACGAGATCCTCGATGCGGTTCGCCCCCTGATCGGTCAGGGCAAGGTTGCCGACTACATTCCGGCCCTGGGGACCGTGGCGCCCAATCAGTTGGGTATTGCCGTGTATAGCAATGACGGCGAGATGTACTGCGCAGGCGACGCCGAAACGCCGTTTTCGGTGCAGAGTATTTCCAAGGTCTTCAGCCTGGTGCAGGCCATCGAGCATTCTGGCGAGGCGATCTGGGAACGGCTCGGCCATGAGCCGTCCGGCCAGCCCTTCAATTCGCTGGTGCAACTGGAGTTCGAACGGGGCCGGCCGCGCAACCCGTTCATCAACGCCGGTGCCCTGGTGATCTGCGACATCAATCAGTCGCGCTTCGCCGCTCCGGCGCTGTCGATGCGCGATTTCGTCCGGCGCCTGTCGGGCAACCCGCTGGTGATGGTGGATGGCAAGGTCGCCGATTCGGAATACCAGCACCGCGCACGCAACGCAGCGATGGCCTATCTGATGCAGTCTTTCGGCAACTTCCACAACGACGTGGAAGCGGTGCTGCGCAGTTACTTCAGCCACTGCGCCTTGCGCATGAACTGCATCGACCTGGCCCGGGCCTTTTGCTTTTTGGCCAACGACGGGTTCTGCAAGCACAGCGGCGAACAGATCCTGAGCGCGCGGCAGACCCAGCAGGTCAACTCGATCATGGCCACCAGCGGGCTCTACGACGAGGCCGGCAACTTTGCCTATCGCGTGGGCCTGCCGGGCAAGAGCGGCGTGGGAGGCGGGATCGTCGCCGTGGTGCCGGGGCAGTTTTCGGTGTGCGTGTGGTCACCTGAACTCAACACCGCCGGCAACTCCCTGGCCGGCATGGCGGCGCTGGAATTGCTCAGCCAGCGGATCGGCTGGTCGGTGTTCTAGGGTCGACGAAAAAGGGCCCGTTCCGGGTGACGGAACGGGCCCTTTCATTCAGGCGCAATCAGCAGAGGCGATCGATGACCTGTACCTGCGAGGTGTTGTGCATCGACTGCCAGGCCTGGGTCAGCGTCTGCAGCACGCGACCGATGAAGTCTTTGTCGGCGGCAGCCTTCTTGCCAACGTAGCCCTGGCCACGGCGGTACATCTTCAAGCGGGCACACAGCTCCTGCTTGTTCCTCTCGAACTCGCCTTCCTCGGTGAAGGGCGACAGGCAGTCCATGTGCACCTGGCCTGTCTTGCTGATCCACAGGATATGGCTGTCCAGGGTGTCTTTGTGTGCTGCGAACATGCGAGCCAGTTCATCAATAGTTGGTTGATCATTCAGATTCATGTGTAAGCCCCTTGACCATTTGGTTGATCTGTCTGGTGGTTCGCAAAACTTCGCTATCGGTAAGTGCCTGCCTGGTACCGAAACCAGGTCGTCAGCATTCGTCCGTCAGACGTCGACGGGGTCATGCAGTGGTTATGTAGTGTTATCGAAGGGCTGCTACGCAAATGCGCTACAACGAAGAGAAACAGCGAAGAATCTTCAGTCAGTGTCAACCTTGCAGGGTCGACCACGTGCGTCATGAGGATCTTCACCGACGTTTCTCGTCCTTGTTACCGGACGGTCAGGCCAGGTCAGCACCTTCAATCTGCCTTGTGGGCAGTCCCTTATCCAAAAAACAGCTCGGCGGTCAGACGAGCTTGCTCCAACGGTTGCCTGTACTCCCGATCGGGGAGACGTCTGCATCATGCAAGGGCAAATCGTAGGCGTCAACGGTTTTGTAGTGATTATTTTTGGTCACTACATATTGTCGGACAAAATGGTTTGGGTATGAAAAATCTTGAGGAGCGCACTGGGGCAGGGCAGGTTTTGGACTTACCTGTGGCGAGGGGATGAATCCCCTCGCCACAGGTACTGTCAGGTCGCCTTGGCTTTGGCGGCCTTGCGCTTGGCCGGCTTGCGTTTGTTCTTCCACGGGGTGGCGCCACGGCCGGCTGGGCTGGCGGGGCCGCTGATGGTCAGGTTCATGCCCTGGCAGCGGGCGACGTGCTTGCTCATCCAGGCGGCCTGGCGGGTGACGAATTCTTCCAGGCTCATCTCACCGCTTTGCACCATGTCCAGGGCCTGTTCCCAGATGGCGGTGGTGCCTGGATCGGCGATGGCCCGAGGCACGGCATCGATCAGGCTGAAGGCCGCCGGGGTGGCGGACAGGGCCTTGCCGTTCTTCACCAGGTAACCGCGATCAAGCAGGCCCTGGATGATCGACGCCCGGGTCGCTTCGGTGCCGATGCCGGTGGTGTCCTTGAGTTTTTGCTTGAGCAGCGGATCCTCCACCAGTTTGGCGACGTTCTTCATGGCCTTGATCAGGTCGCCTTCGGTGAATGGCTTCGGGGGCTGGGTCCACAGGTCCTTGAGCCGGACCTCGTCCACCGCGCAGTCAAGCCCTTCGACCAGTGCGGGAAGCGTTTGCGGCGCGGGCGCTTCGCGGCCCTTGGCCGGCGCCAGGGCCTCGGGCAGGGCGCGCTTCCAGCCAGGCTCGATGATTTGCTTGCCCACGGCACGCAGGGCCTGGCCGGCACAGTCGAAGTCGGCCTGGGTCCGGTCGTATTCGTGGTTGGGCAGGAACTGTGCCAGGTAACGTGCGCGAATCAGCGTATAGACGGCCCGCTGCTTGCTGGCGAGTTTATCGAGGTTTTTTGCCGCCGCGGTGGGAATGATGCCGTGGTGGGCGCTGACCTTGGCGTCGTTCCAGGCCCGGGATTTGCGCTGCGGTTGCAGGTGTTCACGCAAGGGCGCAAGGCTCGGGTCGGCCTGGGCGAGGGCGGCCAGGATGGCCGGCGCCTCGCTGTGTTGGCTCAGGGGCAGGAAACCGCAGTCGCTGCGCGGGTAGGTGATGAGTTTGTAGGTTTCGTAAAGCGATTGGGCAATGTCCAGGGTTTCCTGGGCACCCAGGCCGAGCTTCTTCGAACAGACTTCCTGCAACGTGCCGAGGTCGAATGGCAGCGGTGGCGCTTCGCGCAGACGCTCGGTGCGCACCTTCAGGGTCCGGGCGGTAGTGGCGTCGCCCATGGCCTGGGCGGCATCCCGGGCCAGGCTCGGATTCAGGCAACGTTCCTGGTCGTCGCAGGCCTGCGGGTCGGCGCGCCACTGGGCGGTGAAGGCGATGCCTTGGTGGCTGAGCTGCACGTCGATGGCCCAATAGGCGACCGGCACGAAGTCGGCGATGCTGCGGTCGCGGTCCACCACCAGGCGCAGCGTCGGTGTCTGCACGCGGCCCACCGGCAACACACCCTGATAACCGGACTGGCGCCCCAGCAGCGTGAACAGGCGGCTCATGTTCATGCCGATCAACCAGTCGGCGCGGGAACGACCGAGGGCCGAGTGATACAGGTTGAAGGTATCGGCCCCCGGCCGCAGGGCGGCGAGGGCCTTGCGGATCGACGCTTCGTCCAGGGCCGACAGCCACAGGCGGCGGATCGGCCCGCGGTAGCGGCAATGTTCTACCAGCTCCCGGGCGATCATTTCGCCTTCGCGGTCGGCGTCGGTGGCAATCACCAGTTCCCGGGCTTCCCCCAGCAAGCGCTTGACCGCCTTGTACTGGCTGGCGGTTTTCGGCTTGACGGTCATTTTCCACTGCGCGGGCACGATCGGCAGGTCGGCCAGTACCCAGCGCTTGTAGCGCGCGTCGTAGGCATCGGGCGCAGCGGTTTCGAGCAGATGGCCGATGCACCAGGTGACCGTGACGCCCGCGCCCAACCAGCAACCGTCGCCACGGCGCTTGGCACCGAGCACGGCCGCGATGTCCTTGGCTTGGGAGGGCTTCTCACACAGGTACAACTGCATAGCGACCGTTTCCTCTGGCGGGTCTGATGGGTGCTAAGCATGGTCATGGATGAGCGTCGCGGCAAGTTTTATCTGTATGGATATACAGATAAAACGTTGCGCTGCGTTGCCCCAGGGCCTCTGGCGTGACGTTCGGCGGGATCTGTGCAGGCAAAAATGAATTTCTCGAAGAGGCATCGCTCATAACCTTCAGAGCGGGTGCAACCGCAAAGAAAGCTATGAAGTCTAGGAGAGTCACTGATCATGAATTCGATGCCGAAGGGCGACGGGCAGACGACCACACGTTTGATTCTCGTCGTTGAGGATGACCCGACGATCCTGGAGTTCCTGTGTGAAATCCTTGAGGAAGAAGGGTTCGTCGTGGAGCCCCGGGAAAGCGCTGACGAAGCGCTGACGTTTCTCGAAGAAAACTCCGACTATGTCGACCTGTTGCTCACCGACATCACCATGCCGGGGACACTGGACGGTGCGGACCTGGCCAACCTCACCGGGGAGCGCTGGCCGCAGATACCGCTGCTGATCATGTCGGGCTTCGAGACGCCGGAAAGCGCGGGGATCAAGCACCATGCCTCGTTCATCGCCAAGCCCTGGGCACTGGGGCAGATGTTGGACCTGGTGGAGAGCACAGTGAAGAATCATTCGGTGCATTGACAAGCAATGATGGATCTGTGGCGAGGGGATTTATCCCCGTTGGGGCGCTAAGCGCCCCTTTGTGTAATGCGTGAGCATTTATCGATTGAACCGTTTGGGCTGCTGCGCAACCCAGCGGGAGCAAGCTCCCTCGCCACGGGATGAGCGCAGGTCCTCAGTTTTTGTCGAGATCCACATTCCGCGTTTCCCGCAGGCAGATCATGCCCACCACCAGGCTCACGCCAGTGATTACCACCGGGTACCACAGCCCGTAGAAGATATCCCCGGTATAGACCACCAGCGCGAACGAGACAGTGGGCAGGAAGCCACCGAACCAGCCGTTGCCGATGTGGTAGGGCAGGGACATGGAGGTGTAGCGGATCCGGGTCGGGAACAGTTCCACCATCAACGCCGCCAGTGGGCCGTAGCACATCGCTGAAATGATGATCAGCGCCACGATCAGGGCGACGATCATCGGCCGGTTGATCTGCTGGGCGTCAGCCTGTTGCGGGTAGCCGGCCAAGGTCACCGCGCCGCGCAGGGCGGCTTCGTCGTAACCGTCGATCTTCACGTCGCCGATGTTGACCTGCACCAGGCTGCCGGCCGGCGCGGCGACGCTGGTGTAGGGCAGGCCTTGCTTGACCAGGAAGGTCTTGACCTTGTCGCAGGGGCTGTCGAAGCGCGCCTTGCCCACCGGGTCGAACTGGAAGGTGCAGGTGGCCGGGTCGGCGATCACGCTGATCGGCGCCTGGCGACTCGCCTGGTCGATGGCCGGGTTGGCGTAGTGGGCCAGGGTCTTGAAGATCGGGAAGTACAGCGCTGTCGCCAGCAGCAGACCGATCATCAGCACCGGTTTGCGCCCGACCTTGTCCGAGAGCCAGCCAAAGAAAATGAAGAACGGCGCGCCGATGACCACGCTGACGATCAGCAGGCTGTTGGCCAGGGCCGGGTCCATTTTCAGGAACTGGGTGAGGAAGAACAGCACGTAGAATTGCGCGGCGTAGAAAGTCACCGCTTGCCCGGCGTTGATGCTGAACAGCGCGATCAGCACCACCTTGAGGTTTTCCCACTGGCCGAACGATTCGCGGATCGGCGCCTTGCAGCATTTGCCTTCTTCTTTCATTTTCAGGAAGGCTGGCGACTCGTGCAGGCTCAGGCGAATCCAGGTGGAGATGCCCAGCAGCAGGATCGACAGCAAAAACGGAATGCGCCAGCCCCAGACTTCGAACTGGTCGCCCGTGAAGTAGCGGCAGCCCAGCACCACCAGCAGCGAGAGCAACAACCCGAGGGTGGCCGTGGACTGGATCCAGCTGGTGTGGAAGCCGCGCTTGCCGATGGGCGCGTGCTCGGCGACATAGGTCGCGGCCCCGCCATATTCGCCGCCCAGGGCCAGGCCCTGGAGCATGCGCAGCACCACCAGGATGATCGGCGCGGCGATGCCGATGCTGGCGTAGGTGGGCAGCAGGCCGACGCAGAAGGTCGCCAGGCCCATGAGCACGATGGTTGCCAGGAACGTGTATTTACGCCCGATCATGTCCCCCAGCCGCCCGAACACCAGCGCGCCGAAGGGGCGCACGATGAAGCCGGCGGCGAAGGCCATCAGGGCGAAGATGAACGCCGTGGTGTCGTTGACCCCGGCGAAGAACTGCTTGCTGATCACCGCCGCCAGGGCGCCATAGAGGAAAAAGTCGTACCACTCGAACACCGTCCCCAGGGACGAGGCGAAGATGACCTTCTGGGTTTCCCGGCTGGTGCCGGCGCTGCGCGTGGCTTCCAGGGGCTGAACATGTTCCGACATAGCGATATCCCTCACAGTGATTGTTTTTGTTGTTCCACTGTCGACGCCGGTGGGCGTTTGTAGCGTGCTGCGTTCCTTGGATCGGTACATTTCCCCTGTGGGAGCGGGCTTGCTCGCGAAAAACGGTGTGTCAGCCGACATCATCGCTCACTGATACGCCGCCTCTCCCACAGGGGATAGTGTGGTTCTTTAGACTGAGGCGGTTTCCTTCTGGAGGGTGGCGCTCCAAGCCTGCGGCTCGAGCATTATCTGCGCCGCCTTCTCGGCGATCATCAGCGTCGGCGAGCAGGTGTTGCCCGAGGTGATGCGCGGCATGATCGAGGCGTCGGCGATGCGCAGGCCGCGGATGCCGTGCACGCGCAACTGGGCGTCCACCACGGCGTCTCGGTCCTGGCCCATTCGGCAGGTGCCGACCGGGTGGAAGATCGTCGTGCCGATACGGGCAGCGGCCTGGTGCAGTTCTTCTTCGGTTTGCAGGCTGGGCCCTGGCAGGTATTCCACCGGCTTGAAGGCGCCCAGGGCCGGTGCCGCGACGATGCGTCGGGTCAGGCGGATGGCGTCGGCGGCCACCCGCAGGTCTTCCGGATGGCTCAGGTAGTTGGGCTGGATCAGCGGCGCCTGATGGGGCTCGGCCGAGCGAATGTCGACCCGGCCACGGCTTTGCGGGCGCAGGTCGCAGACCGATGCGGTGAACGCGGCAAAGCTGTGCAGCGGCTCGCCGAATCGCTCCAGGGATAACGGTTGCACGTGGTACTCAAGGTTGGCCGACGTCTGCTCGGGCCCGGAGCGGGCGAACGCGCCGAGTTGGCTGGGCGCCATCGACAGCGGTCCGCTGCGGTCGTACAGATAGCGCAGGCCCATGCCCATCTTGCCCCACAGGGTGCCGGCGATCTGGTTCAGGGTCCGGGCATTTTCCAACTGATAGATCAGCCGCAGTTGCAGGTGGTCCTGCAGGTTGCCGCCGACGCCGGGCAGTTCATGGGTCACGCCGATCCCCAGGCGTTGCAGCAGGGCGCGGGGGCCGATCCCCGAGCGCTGCAGGATTCCCGGCGACCCCACGGCCCCGGCGCACAGCACGATTTCCCTGCGGGCCTTGAAGGTCATGCCCTTGCCTTGCCAGCGGGCGCGCACGGCATGGGCACGGTCGTCGCGCAACAACACGCGATCGACTTCGACCTCGGTCAGCACGGTGAGGTTGGGGCGCTGGCGGATCGGCTTGAGGAAAGCCTTGGCCGCGTTCCAGCGCACCCCGGCCTTCTGGTTGACCTGGAAGTAGCCGCAGCCTTCGTTGTCGCCGCCGTTGAAGTCGTCGACGTTGGGGATGCCGCTCTGTTCGGCGGCGCGGCGGAATGCATCAAGAATGGGCCATGACAGGCGCTGGCGTTCGACCCGCCATTCGCCGCTGGCGCCATGCAGCTCCGACGCGCCGGCGAAGTGGTTCTCGCTCTGCCGGAACAGCGGCAGCACATCGTTCCAGGTCCAGCCTGGATTGCCCTCGGCGGCCCAGCCGTCGTAGTCCGCGGCCTGGCCGCGCATGTAGATCATACCGTTGATGGACGAGCAGCCGCCCAGGACCTTGCCGCGTGGGTAGCTCAGGGCGCGTCCTTGCAGGCCCGGTTGTGCTTCGGTCTTGAAGCACCAGTCGGTGCGCGGGTTGCCGATGCAGAACAGGTAGCCGACCGGGATGTGAATCCACGGGTAGTTATCGCGCCCACCGGCTTCGAGCAACAGCACCCGGTGTTGCGGGTTGGCTGAAAGTCGGTTCGCCAGTAGGCATCCGGCAGGGCCGGCGCCCACGATCACGTAATCGTATTCATCGACGACAGGTTGCATCCGCGACCTCTTTATTGTTGTTGTGGGATTCATCCTAGTTGTTAGTTTTCGTTTAAAGAATGTTAGTTTTTGCGCAGCGGCTGTGCGTTTATGAACAGCAATGTGCAAGGAGCGACCATGTTTGACTGGAATGACCTGCGGTACTTCCTGGAGCTGCAACGCAGTGGCCGCTTGCTGACGGCCGCGCGGCGGCTCAACACCACCCACGCGACCGTCGCCCGGCACATCGAGGCCATCGAGAAGAGCCTGGGCACGGCGCTGTTCGTCCAGCATGCCCAGGGCTATGAATTGACCCCCGCCGGCGAGACGCTGCTCAAGCATGCCGAGGCCATGGAAAACGTGGCATTGCTGGCCCAGGAGGACATCACCCAGTCCAGCGCGCCGTTGGGCAAGATTCGCCTCGGGGTGACCGAAGGGTTGGGCATCATGTTCCTGGCCAGTCGCATGGATGGGCTGTTCCAGCGTTATCCGGGGTTGGAAGTGGAGCTGGTGGCGGTGCCGCGGTTCGTCAGCATCCTCAACCGCGAGGCGGAAATCAGCATCCACCTCGAACGCCCGGCGGCGGACCTGCTGGTGACGCGCAAACTCACCGACTACAGCCTGGCGCTGTACGCCAGCCAGGCCTACCTGGACCGTTCGCCACCGTTGCGCACCCGTGAAGACCTGGCCCGCCATGCCTGGATCGGCTACGTCGACGACCTGCTGTTCAGCCAGGAGTTGATGTTCCTCAACGGCTTCTGCCGCCACCCTCGGGTGGTGTTCCACAGCACCAGTGTCATCGCTCAGCAGCAGGCCGCACGGTCCGGCCTGGGCATTGCCGTGCTGCCTTGCTACATGGCCAGCGGCGATCCGACGCTGGTGCCGCTGCTGCCGGATGAAACCCTGCGCCGCAGCTACTGGATCAGCACCCGCCGCGAACTGCACAAGTCGGTGCGCTTGCGGGTGTTGTGGGATTACGTGGTGCAGTTGTGCGAGCGGGAGCAGGGGCTGTTACTTCCTTAGCCGCGCAAGCCGCACAGCCTTTCTTGTGGCGAGGGAGCTTGCTCCCGCTGGGCTGCAACGCAGCCCCTGAATCAGTGAGCTCATTGCATCCGAGCCACCGTTAAGTCGATCTCTGGGGCTACTTCGCAACCCAGCGGGAGCAAGCTCCCTCGCCACAGGGGCAGTGGCCAGTCCAATCGGCGGTGCGACAAGCACTGGCCGCCCAAGTCCCCTTTTATGGCCCCCAATGACCTCAGCCGGCACGCCGGCGTGCCTTAACGTGGGAACTGCCTGACCCACAACAAGAAAGGCGCAGCCATGCGCCGCGAAGAGGGGCCCTATGCCGGCAACCACACCACCGATATTGCTTCATACCGCCGCCGTCATGCTGCTCGGCGCGCTGCTCGCCGGCTGCGGCGAGGAACCCAAGCCACCCGCACCCACGGTGTTCACGGCCATGCCCGCCGATGCGGCGCTGGCCCAGGTCTACGACAGCAGTTGCAAGCTCTGCCACGCCAACCCCGGTGCCGGGGCGCCGCTGACCGGCGATACCCATGCCTGGGCGCCGCGCGTGGCCCAGGGCGCCGACACCCTGCTGGACCACGCGATCAATGGCTACAACGGCATGCCGCCGATGGGTTTGTGCATGCACTGTTCCGAAGAACAGTTCCTGGCCCTGATCGCCTTCATGTCCGGCCAATCTCTCCAATAACAGACAAGGGTACGACGGCATGACGATGGATTTTTCACGGCGCCGGTTGCTGCAAGGGGCCGGCGTTGTCGCGGCGTTCACTGCGCTCGGCAGCCAGGGCGCCCTGGCCGAGCTGATGCGCGCGCCGCGCCTGATTCCCTGGCGCAATTGGTCGGGAGGGCAAAGTTGCCTGCCGCTGGCGCGCCTGGCACCCAAGGACCTGGATGAACTGGTGCAGGTGGTGACCCGCGCCGAAGGTCGCATTCGGCCGGTGGGCTCGGGGCATTCCTTCAGCGCGCTGGTGCCCACGGACGGGACCTTGCTGTCGCTGAGCTTTTTCAGCGGATTGCTCGATCACGACGCCGCCAGCTTGCAAGCGGAGTTCGGAGGCGGTACACCCATGTCGCGCATGGGCCTGGCACTCAAGGCCGTCGGCCAGGCATTGCCGAACATGGCCGACGTGGATTACCAGACGCTGGCCGGCGCCATCGCCACCTCGACCCATGGCACCGGCAAGGCGTTCGGCTCCTACGCGTCCCAGGTCGTTGGCCTGCAACTGGTGACCGCCAGTGGCGAGGTTCTCGATTGCGACGCCCATCGCCACCCCGAGGTGTTCAAGGCCGGGCGGGTTTCCCTGGGGGCGCTGGGGTTGGTGACCCGGGTGCGCTTGCAGAATCGCCCGGCCTATCGGCTGCGCGAGCGTCAGTGGGTGGCAAAAACCGAAGAGTTGCTCGAAGACATCGACGCCCACACCCGCGACAACCAGCACTGGGAAATGCAGGTCGTCACCCATTCCGACTATGCGTTGGCCATCGCGCTGAACGAAACCAGCGACCCGGCCACGCCGCCCATCAGCCCGGAAGAAGAGGGCGGCAACGAGTTCGTCACCCTGATCGAAAAACTCGACAAGTACGGCAGCGATTTTCCCGCGGCCCGACGAATGCTGCTGAACAACCTGCGCCTGCTGGCCAGTTTCGACGATCGCGTCGGCGACTCCCATGACATCTACGCCAACGCCCGCACCGTGCGCTTCAACGAGATGGAATACTCGGTGCCGGCCGAACACGGCCCGGCGTGCCTGCGGGAGATTCTTGCGCTGATCCGCGACAAGGACCTGCGCACCTGGTTTCCCATCGAGTACCGCTACGTCAAGGCCGACGACATCGCCTTGAGCATGTTCGAGGGGCGCGACAGCTGCTCGATCTCCGTGCACCAGCATTACCAGATGGACCACCACAATTTCTTTGCCGCCATCGAGCCGATCTTCTGGAAGTACCAGGGCCGTCCGCATTGGGGCAAGTTGCACTCGCTCAACGCCAGGGCGCTCCAGGCGCTGTACCCGCGTTGGCAGGAATTCTCCGAGGTGCGCCAGGCCCTGGACCCCGCCGGCAAGTTTCTCAACGGGCATCTGTCCACGATCCTGGGGGTGAGCTGATGGGCTTCAATCGTCGAGGGTTTCTCAAGGGAACGTTGGGTGCGGGGGTGCTGCTCGCCGGGGCCGCCGTGCTGTTACGCCCGCAGGACAAGGGCGGGCCGTACAGTGATTACTTCCGCCAGTTGAACCGCGAGCTCAAGGCCAACGGCCCGATGCGCCCGGTGCTGCTGGTGGACCTCGATCGGCTGGACCACAACGTCGATGTGGTCAAGGCGTCGGTCCGGCGCACCGGCAAGCAACTGCGGTTGGTGGAAAAATCATTGCCGTCGCCCGGGTTGCTGGCCTACATCGGCCAGCGGGCCGAGACGCGGCGGTTGATGTCGTTCCACCAGCCGTTTCTCAACCACGACGCGATGCAGTTTCCCGACGCCGATATCCTGCTGGGCAAGCCGCTGCCGGTGCGCTCCGCCGAGCTGTTCTACCAGTTGCACAAGGGGCCGTTCGACCCCGCGCGGCAGTTGCAGTGGTTGCTGGACACCCCGCAACGGCTCGAACAGTACCGCGCCCTGGCCCAAGGCCTGGGCACGCGGTTGCGGGTCAATATCGAACTGGACGTTGGTCTGCACCGGGGGGGCGTGACCGACGAAGCAAGCCTGGACGCCATGCTCAAGCTGATCCGGGCCCATCCGGCGCAACTGGAGTTCGCCGGGTTCATGGGTTATGACCCGTTCGTGGGCATGGGTGTGCCCGAGGTGTTGGCGAGCCCGCAGACGCTGTTGGCCCGGGTCATGGCGATCTACACCGCGCGGGTGGATTTCGTTCGCTTGCGCTACCCGGACCTGTGGCACCCGAGCCTGACCTTCAACACCGCCGGCAGCCCCAGTTATCGGCTGCACGAGCAGGAAAACCTCAGCACTGAAGTGTCGGTGGGCACGGCCATGCTCAAGCCCAGCCATTACGACCTGCCATCCCTGAGCGAGCACGTGCCGGCGGCCTACATCGCCACGCCGGTGTTGAAGCGCACCGGCGCGGTGAACATCCCGGCGCTGGACGATAAGTCACGGGTCTTTTCCTGGTGGGATGTGAACCAGCGGGCGACGTTTTTCATCTACGGCGGCAACTGGATGGCCGACTTCGAATCGCCCCCCGGCCTGAAGAGCAACAGCCTCTATGGCCGCAGCTCCAACCAGGAAATGGTCAACGGTTCCGAAGCGGTGGGGCTGGAGCTGGAAGACCAGGTGTTCCTGCGGCCCACCCAGACAGAGTCGGTGTTGCTGCAGTTCGGTGACTTGCTGGCGGTGCGCGGTGGACGGATTGTCGAGCGGTGGCCGGTCTATAGCTGAGCAGGGGTTGCCAAACACAACGCTATTGGGAAAAACACTACCTGTGGCGAGGGGATTTATCCCCGTTGGGCTGCGCAGCAGCCCTAAAACCATCCAGCCCGGTGTGTCAGGTAGATTGAGACCACAGCAATGGGGCTGCTGCGCAGCCCAGCGGGGATAAATCCCCTCGCCACAATTCAATCATCTCCAGACGTGCGATGAGCCCTAGAACGCAAACGGAATACTCACCTTCGCCCACAGCATTTCCCCTTCCGGGCGGTTCGCCACGTCGAACTCCTTGGCCCAGCGAATTTCCGCGCTGGCGTACTTGAGGAAGGTCAGGTGCACCGCCGGGCCGATGGCGAAGACCTGGCCGCGCACGCCGTCGTCGACGTCCTGCCCGGCGAATTGCACCGTGCGGCCGTACTGTTTGTCGTCGGTGGTCTGCTTGAGGTAATAGCCGTTGAGCCCGAGCCGCAGGTTGTCGGTGACCCGGTAGCTGGCCGAATAATCGAAGTGGAAGATCTGCCCCGAGCGGTAGTCGGTGTCCTTGTTCTCGCGGTTGAAGCTGTAGGTGGTCTTCATCGACACCTCGGTGGCCTCGGTGGGCAACCAGGTGAAGGAGAACAGCGGTTTGTAGGTGTAGAAATTGTTGCTGGTGTTGGCCAGTCGATCGGTGCTGTATTCGCCGGTCGGCACGGTGATTTCCACCGCCGCGGCCAAGGTCAGGTTCTTGCCCATGTCCCAGAGCACGATCGGTGAAATGGTCGTGTCGCCCATGCCCTCGCGGGTGTCGTGCAACCCGAACACCGACACTTCCTGCTTGAGCCACGGCTGGGCGACGTAGATGCCCAGCCGTCCGCCGGCCACCCGCAATGGGCTCAGGTAGTCGATCCGCGGGACCACCGCCGTGGATTCGATTTCAACCTTCGGCACGTCGCCGCCCAATGAGCTGATGTTGAATTTTCGTGCCTTGTAATGGTTGTAGTAGAGGTTGAACGCGACCATGTTGTCGGGAAGGCTGTCGACCTCCAGCGGCAACACGAAGAAACCGTCGGTGCCGGGGCCGATGTTGTCGACGCCGGATTCCGTCGCCAGGGCGGGCAGCGTAACGGTCAGGCCGAAGGCCAGGGGCAAGGCAAAGCGCGTGCGGATCGGGTTCATAGGGGGGCTCATTATTATTGTTGGTGATGCACCGAAAGTCCGAGCCATAGAAATAAGCCGTTAGTGGCGGCCAGGGCAGGGTATTGGCGGCCACGCAGGGGACTTGGGCGGCCAGATTTTGTGTCCCCCATTGCGCCGGCGCATGCTAACGTTCATGAAACAACCGGTTACAAAAACGCCACCTAACGTGCTCCGGAACCCGCCATGCAGATGAAAGTCATCGACCCCACCTATGAACTGGCGCTGGTCTCGCCCTTCCTGTTGCAAACCTTGGCCGAGGTGGTGGCGGACAAAGGCTTCGATGCGGCCAGCCTGTGTCGCGGCCTGGGCTTTGGCCTCGACGATTTGCAGGACCCCGCCCAGCGGATTTCCTATCGCCAGGCCGTGATCATGATCCAGCGTGCGCTCAAGCTGCTGCCCGACCAAGGCCTGGGCCTGTGGGTCGGCGACCGGAACGTGCTGGGCACCCTGGGCCTGCTGGGTCATGTCCTGTCGCTGTGCGAAACCCTGCGCGATGCCTTCGCCCTGGGCGTGCGTTACCAACACACCACGGGTGGCATCGCGGTGACCAGTGTCGAGGAAGCCGCCGAGCAGATCAGGGTCGAGGCGACCTGCCGCCTGCCGTTCGCCGAGATCCAGGTGTTTGCGGTCGAGGAGTTCTTTGCCAGCCTGATGGTCTACGGCCGAGCGCTGGCCGGCCCGGATTTCAAGCCAGAGGCCGTGGAGTTCATGCACGCGGCGCCGTCCTATGCCCGGGAATACCAGCGCATATTGGGGCCGGAGGTGCGCTTCGGTTGCCGGCACAATCGCATGTTGATCAACGTTCGCTGGCTGGACATGCGCCTGCCCAATCATCATCCGCTGGCCTTGCGCCAGGCCTTGGCCCTGCTGGAGCAGGAGGCCGCCCAGGTTCACCAGAAGATCGACTTGATCCAGGCCGTGGAACGGGCGATTGCCCGGGACCTGACCCGGGGCAGCCACATCGAGAAAATCGCCAGCGACCTCAACATGAGCAGCCGGACCCTGCGCCGGCGCCTGACGGAGCACAGCCTGACCTTCGAGGCCTTGCTCGAACAGGTCCGGCGCGGTCGGACCCTGAACCTGCTGGCGAACCCCGACCTGTCCATCGAGCGTATTACCGAAGAGGTGGGCTACAGCGATGTGCGCAGTTTTCGTCGGGCGTTTCGGCGCTGGACCGGCATGAGTCCCAGCGCGTTTCGTAGCGAGGGCGCCGAGGCGCGGCTCTAAGGTTATGTCCAAACGGTATTTCTCAAGCCACGGGCGGTTTCCCTAAGATCACGTCATAACTCGTTATGACAAGTGATGGGGTCCATGTCCAACAACGTTCTTTCCCTCGACAGCGTGCCGCTGCATACCCAACTGCGGGACGTGCTGCGCGCGCGGATTCTCGACGGCGAATACCCCCAGGGCAGCCAGATGCCCTCGGAAAGCGAACTCGGCGCGCTGTTTCGCGTCAGTCGCATCACCGTGCGCCAGGCCTTGGGTGATCTGCAAAAGGAAGGGCTGATTTTCAAGATCCATGGCAAAGGCACCTTCGTCGCCAAGCCCAAGACCTTCCAGAACGTCAGCACCCTCCAGGGCCTGGCCGAGTCCATGACCGGGCGCGGCTTCGAGGTGATCAACCGGCTGCACAGCTTACGCTTCGTTGCCGCGGACAAACGCGTGGCCGAGCGCCTGGGCCTTGCCGAAGGCGACACGGTGGCGCAGGTCAAGCGGGTGCGGTTGATCAACCGCGAGCCCGTTTCCCTGGAGATCACCTACCTGCCCAAGGCCCTCGGCGAACGTCTGGAAAAGGCCGACCTGGTCACCCGCGACATCTTCCTGATCCTGGAAAACGACTGCGGCCTGACCCTCGGCCATGCCGACCTGGCCATCGACGCGGTGCTGGCCGACACCGAGTTGACCCAGGCACTGGAGGTCGAGCCGGGCTCGCCGATCATGCGCATCGAACGCCTGACCCATGACGCCAGCGGCCAGCCGCTGGACTTCGAATACCTCTATTACCGCGGCGATGCTTTCCAGTACCGCCTGCGGATCGACCGGCAAAAAGGGACGCAAGCATGACCCACAGCGCTGTGACTGGAAGCACCCTGGAACAGGAATACGACATCGTCGTGATCGGCGGCGGCACGGCCGGGCCCATGGCGGCGATCAAGGCCAAGGAGCGCAACCGTGACTTGCGCGTGTTGTTGGTGGACAAGGCCAACGTCAAGCGCAGCGGCGCCATCAGCATGGGCATGGACGGGTTGAACAACGCGATCATCCCCGGGCACTCGACACCCGAGCAGTACACCAAGGAAATCACCATCGCCAACGACGGCATCGTCAACCAGGCGGCGGTGTACGCCTATGCGACGCACAGCTTCGAAACCATCGAGCAACTGGACCGTTGGGGCGTGAAGTTCGAGAAGGACGAAACCGGCGACTACGCGGTAAAGAAGGTCCACCACATGGGCGCTTATGTGTTGCCGATGCCCGAAGGGCACGACATCAAGAAAGTGCTCTACCGCCAGTTGAAACGGGCGCGGGTGAGCATCACCAATCGGCTGGTCTGCACTCGCTTGCTGACGGATGAAGAGGGCGCGGTGAACGGCGTCATGGGGTTCGATTGCCGCACCGCCGACTTCCATGTGATCAAGGCCAAGGCGGTCATCCTCTGCTGCGGCGCGGCGGGGCGCCTGGGGTTGCCGTCCTCCGGTTACCTGATGGGCACCTATGAAAACCCCACCAACGCCGGGGATGGCTATGCCATGGCGTACCACGCCGGGGCCGAGCTGGCGAACCTGGAGTGCTTCCAGATCAACCCGTTGATCAAGGACTACAACGGCCCGGCCTGTGCCTATGTCACCGGGCCACTGGGTGGCTACACCGCCAACAACAAGGGCGAGCGCTTCATCGAGTGCGACTACTGGAGCGGGCAGATGATGTGGGAGTTCCACCAGGAACTCGAGGGCGGCAATGGCCCGGTTTTCCTCAAGCTCGATCACCTGGCCGAGGAAACCATCCAGAACATCGAGGAAATCCTGCACAGCAACGAGCGGCCCAGTCGCGGGCAGTTCCATGCCAATCGCGGCACCGACTACCGTACGCAGATGGTGGAAATGCACATCTCCGAAATCGGCTTTTGCAGCGGCCATTCGGCCTCGGGCGTGTGGGTCAACGAGCGGGCCGAAACCTCGGTCAAGGGCCTGTACGCAGCGGGCGACATGGCGGCGGTGCCGCACAATTACATGCTCGGGGCGTTCACCTACGGCTGGTTTGCCGGCCATAACGCCGCGGACTTCGTGGCCGGGAAGGATTTCTCGACGCCGGATGCCGGCCAGGTCGAACGGGAAAAGGCCCGCGTCTACGCACCCCTGACGCGCGCTCACGGTTTGCCGCCGGCCCAGGTGGAATACAAGCTGCGGCGCTTCGTCAACGATTACCTGCAACCGCCCAAGGTCACCCGCAAGATGGAGATCGGCCTGCAACGCTTCAGCGATATCCAGCGCGACCTGGACCAGATCAAGGCCCACGACGCCCATGAATTGATGCGCGCCATGGAGGTCAGCGTGATCCGCGACTGCGCCGAGATGGCCGCTCGCGCCTCGCTGTTTCGCGCCGAAAGCCGCTGGGGCCTGTACCACTATCGGGTCGATCACCCGCAGCGCAACGACAGCGACTGGTTCTGCCATTGCCACCTGAAGAAAGGCGACGACGGCGCGATGACCTCCTTCAAGAAAGCGGTCGAGCCTTACATCATCGCCCTCGATGCCCAAGAGCTGCAGGCCTACGACCGGCTGCGGGTCGACGCCAGCGCGGCGTGAACCTTCCACCCAGAGAGAACGCCCATGGCCTATCAACCCCAGGAAATCTTCTTCCGCTCCAATGCCCCCGTCACCGTGGACGAGGACAAATGCATCGCCCACAAAGGCTGCACCGTGTGCGTCGATGTCTGCCCCATGGACCTGCTGGCGATCAACCCGGCCACCCAGAAGGCCTACATGGCGTTCGATGAATGCTGGTACTGCATGCCGTGTGAAAAGGACTGCCCGACCGGCGCGGTGAAAGTCGAGATCCCGTACCTACTGCGTTGACTGGGAGGATGCCATCGCGAGCAAGCTCGCTCCCACAGTGGATCAAGTCTAGTCGCGGTTGTTGTGTGCACCCATAAACCTGTGGGAGCGGGCTTGCCCGCGATGAGGCCAGCCCTGACACCCAAGAAGCCATCCGGCCACCCCCGGACGCCTGATTCAAAAACACCCCTCGTTTCCCACCGCGCCCTGATCGTGGCGGAGACGAACCTCCTATAAATGATTCGAGGGGAACCCCCATGTTGCGTGCAGCACTCGCCGGTCTGGTACTGGCTTCATTGACCCTGTCTGCCCAGGCAGAAACCATCCGAATCGCCATCGGCACCCAGGACACCACCATCAACTGCGCCGCCGGCGGGTTGCTGATCCGTGAACTGGGCCTGCTGGACAAGTACCTGCCCCATGACGGCGCCTACAAAGACGCCAAGTACGACATCCAGTGGAAGAACTTCACCAGTGGCGCGCCGCTGACCAACGAGATGGTCGCCGGCAAACTCGACTTCGGCGCCATGGCTGATTTCCCGGGGGCGTTCAACGGCGTGGCGTTCGAGACCGCCGGCAAGCACAGCCTGTTCATCAGCGTGCTGTCGGGCAGTACCCGGGGCAGCGGCAACGGCATCGTCGTGCCGAGTGCCTCGGGCGTGCAGGCTTTGGCCGAGCTCAAAGGCAAGACGATTTCCGTGCCGTTCGCGTCCACCGCCCACGGCATGTTGCTGCGCGCCGTGGCGGCCCAGGGCTGGGACCCGCTCAAGGACGTGAACATCATCGCCCAGCCGCCGGAAGTGGCCGGCTCGGCGTTGCAGGCGGGCAAGATCGACGCCCACGCCGACTTCGTGCCATTCGCCGAGCTGTTCCCCAGCCGCGGGTTCGCCCGCAAGATCTACGACGGCGCCCAGGCCGGTGCGCCGACGTTCCATGGCGCGCTGGTGGACCAGGCCTATGCCCGGCGCTACCCGGAAATCGTGGTCGCTTACCTGCGTGCGTCCCTGGAGGCCAATCAACTGCTGGCCGCGGAACCTGAGAAGTACAGCGAATTGATCGCCCAGGTCACCGGCGTGGATGCCGAGGTCAATTACCTGTTCCATGGGCCGCTGGGCGTACAGACCCGCGACCTGAGCTGGAAGCCGGAATACCGGCAAGCCGTCGGCACCGCCATCGATACCCTCAAGCTGCTGAAGAAGGCCGATCGTGGCCTGGACCTCAATACCTTCATCGATGACCAGTACATCCGTGCCGCCTTCAAGGCCTCAAACCTGGATTACGCCGCGCAACTGGCCAACTACGCCCAGACGCCACTGACCACGCCCGACGCCGCGACGGGCCAGGCGATCAGCGACTTCAGCCGCGTCGCCGAGATCTGGGTGCGGGGCGAACCGAAAGTGCGCCACTACGCCTCGGCGCAGTCGGCCTTCGCCGCGCTGGCGAGCCTCAAGCAGCAAGGCAAGGGCATCCGTGCCGTGTATGCCCAGGCCAGCGACAGCGGGATCAAGCTGCTGGCCGAGCAGGCGTGGTTCGCCCGCGATGCCCAGGGGCAACTCAGTGCGTTCCTGCTCAAGGGCCAGGCCGAGCAGTTTGCCGCGCAGCAGGGCGGCAAGGTCCTGGACTTTACCGAAGCTACGGCACAGTCGGTTGCTGCGCGCTGATCGTCAGAATACTCAGTGAACTGTGGGAGCGGGCTTGCTCGCGAATGCGGTCTGACATTCAACATTGATGTCGACTGAACCACCGCTTTCGCGAGCAAGCCCGCTCCCACAGGGATCTCGGTTGAGAGGAAGAGTTGTGTCCCGATCTTATTTTCGCTGGCTCCTGCGAGCCGCTTCCCTGGTGCTCTGCCTGCTGTTCTGGCAACTCGCCGCCACTCATCACTGGGACCTGGGCCTGGTGACGTTTGCCAACGTTCCGACGCCGCTGGCGGTGATCCAGGCTGCGCTCGGCCTGGGGGAGTCGGGCAGCCTTGGCCGACACCTGGGCGCCAGCCTGGGCCGGGTGTTTGCCGGGTATGGCGCGGCGGTGTTAACCGGCGTGGCCCTGGGCCTGGCCATCGGTCGCTCGAAATGGGCCGAAGACCTGCTGTTGCCGCCGCTGGAAGTCCTGCGGCCGATCCCGGCGGTGGCCTGGATTCCCCTGGCGATCCTGATGTTTCCCTCCTCGGAGTTGTCGATGGTGTTCATCACCTTCACCGGGGCGCTGTTCCCGATCCTGCTCAACACCGTGCACGGCGTCGAGGCGGTGGACCGGCGGCTGATCGCCTCGGCGAAAAGCCTGGGGGCCGGTCGCTGCGCGATCCTGTTGGAAGTGATTCTGCCGGGCGCCGCGCCGAGCATCATCACGGGGCTGGCCATCGGCATGGGCACGTCCTGGTTCTGCCTGGTGACGGCGGAGATGATCGCCGGCCAGTACGGCATCGGTTACTACACCTGGTCCTCCTACACCGTGCAGAACTACGCCGACATTGTCGTCGGCATGCTGTTGATCGGTGTGCTGGGCATGGGCAGCAGTGTGTTGATCAAGCGCCTGGGCGGGCTGTTGACGCCTTGGCACCGACCGCGAGGTAAAGCCTGATGAGTGTGATGCAAACGCCTGAGGGACGGATCGATATCCGTCAGTTGTCCATTGTCCTGGGCCAGGGAGCCCAGGCGTTCGAGGCCGTCCAGGGCCTTGATTGCCAGATCGAGGCGGGCCAGTTCGTGTGCGTCCTGGGGCCGTCCGGTTGCGGTAAATCCACCTTGCTCGGTGCCTTGGCCGGGCACCTGCAACCGCGCGCCGGTACCTTGCATGTCGACGGCTTGCCGGTGGCCGGGCCATCGCCCCAGCGCGGGATGGTGTTCCAGCAGCACACGCTGTTCCCGTGGCGCAGCGTGCGCGACAACGTGGCCTTCGGCCTGAAGATGCGGGGCCTGGGCAAAGCCGAACGGCAGCGGGCGGCGGATGAAATCCTCGCCCTGGTGGGCCTGGACGGATTCGCCGGGCACTGGCCGGACCAACTGTCCGGGGGCATGCAGCAGCGGGTGGAGATCGCCCGGGTGCTAGTCAATCGGCCACGGCTGCTGTTGATGGACGAACCCTTCGGTGCCCTGGACGCCTTGACCCGGTTGAACATGCAGCAGTTGCTGCTGGAGATCTGGACCCGCATCCGCACCACCGTGGTGTTCGTCACCCACGACATCGACGAGGCACTGTTCCTGGCCGATCGACTGCTGGTGATGAGCCCGCGCCCGGGTCGGATCATCGAGGACTTGCGCCTGGATTTTCCCCGGCCACGCACCACTGAACTGGTCACCCGTCCCGAGTTTTCCCTGTTGAAGCGCCACTGCCTCGAGTTGTTGCGCCATGAGGACGGCCAGCCGTTGCCACGCCTCAATCCCCTCGGGCTTCCCCTTGAAACCTCCTTGCCGCGATTTGCCTTATGACCTCTTTATTTGAAGACACCGACAACGATGACATCCTCGCCCTGCAACCGCGCCTGGTGGACGAGGACCCTGGTGTGCGCCGCATCGCCCTGATTGAACTGGCCGACCTCGAGGAACCCGAAGGCCTGCTGTGGCTGGTGGATCGCCTGGCCCACGATGCCAGTGCTGAGGTCCGCGCCGAGGCCGCGCGACTGCTCGAAGCCTGGGAAGACGCGCCGGTGGTCGCCGCGTTGTGCCAGGCCCTCACCGATCCGTCCCCGACGGTGCAGGGCGCCGCCGCCCAGAGTCTGAGCCTGCTCAAGAGCGAGGCGGCGGGGAGGGTGATCCTGCCCTGGGCCGCCCATGAGACCGTCAGCGTGCGCGTCGCCGCGTTCAGGGCCTTGCGCGAATTGCGCCTGGCCGACGCGGCACCGGTCGCGCTCATTGCCCTGGCCGACACCGATGCCAGCGTCCGCCGTGAGGCGGTTGGCGTGCTCGGCTGGCTCAAGCACCTCGACGCGTTGCCGGCGCTGGCGCGGTTGGCCAGCGCCGACCCGGACACCGAGGTGCGCCGGGCGGCCACCGGTGCCCTCGGCCTGGGCTCTGATGCACACGTCTTGCCGGCCTTGCGCCAGGCACTGCGGGACCCTGCCTGGGCGGTGCGCGAAGAAGCCGCCACCACCCTGGGCAAGGTCGGCCACGCCGATGCCGGCCCGGCGCTGGTCGAGGCCCTGGGGGATGATTATTGGCAAGTGCGCCTGCGCGCCACCCGTAGCCTCGGCCGCTTGCGCTACGCCCCGGCGTTGCCGGGATTGATCGAGACCCTGGGCCATCGCATCAGCAACCTGCGCAAGGAAGCCGCCCTGGCCTTGGGCGAGTTGAACGACCCCGCTGCGATCCCGGCATTGCAGGCTGCCCAGGACGATGGCGACCCTGAAGTCCGCAAGGCCGTGCGCATCGCCCTGGCGCAAGTGCAATGAGCCCGCTGGCGATGGGCAACAGCCCTGACAAAGGCCAGTTGAGGTTGAACTGGCCCGATGGCCGCGAACAACGCCTGGACCACACTGAACTGCGCCGCCAGTGTCCTTGTTCCCAGTGCCGGGCGTTTCGCTTGCAAGGGCTGGCGGTGCAGGTCGATCCACGGGTTCGGGTGGTGGAGGTCAATGCCCAGGGGTATGGGGTCCAGTTGGTCTTCAGCGATGGCCATGGGCGCGGGATTTATCCATGGGCTTACCTGGCAGGGCTTGGACATTGACTGTGGGAGCGGGCTTGCTCGCGAAGACGCCGGCGCATTCAACACTTTCTTTGACTGGCACACCGCTTTCGCGAGCAAGCCCGCTCCCACAGGGATGTGCATGGCTGTGAGCTGACTGACGGCGCTTGTCAGAAAAAACCGACAGGAGTACAAATGTACTCCATGACGACTCTCGCTCCCCGCCGCACCGCCATCCTGACCTTCATCCGCGAACGCATCGCCGATCAGGGCCAGTCTCCCAGCCTCGCCGAGATCAGCGAGGCGTTCGGCTTTGCCTCGCGCAGTGTCGCCCGCAAGCATGTGCTGGCGCTGACCGAAGCCGGTTTCATCGAGGTCAATCCACACCAGGCCCGAGGCATCCGGTTGTTGAACCAGCCACCGCGGCCCGAACTGCTGGACGTGCCGGTGCTGGGGCGGGTGGCGGCCGGCTTGCCGATTGGCGCCGACGCCGACGTCCACAGCCGCCTGATGCTGGACCCGGCGATGTTCACCAAGGCGCCGGACTACCTGCTGCGGGTGCAGGGCGACTCGATGATCGGGGACGGCATCCTCGACGGTGACCTGGTGGGTGTACAACGCACCCCCCAGGCCGCCAATGGCCAGATTGTCGTGGCGCGGCTCGACGGTGAGGTCACCATCAAGCGTTTCGAGCGGATCGGCGAACGCGTGCGCCTGCTGCCGCGCAACCCGGCTTATCAACCGATCATTGTCGAAGCCGATCAGGACCTGGCCATCGAAGGCGTGTTCTGCGGCCTGTTGAGGCAAGGCTGATGGGCGCTGTCGTCGCGCTGGACACGCTGTTCAATGCGGGCCAGGTCTGGAAGGGCCGGCCCGCGCCTCCAGCCGCCAGCCCGCAACCTACCGGGCATGCTGCGCTGGATGCGGCCTTGCCGAGTGGCGGCTGGCCGGAAGCGGCGTTGACGGAATTGCTCATCGCCGCCCCAGGCGTGGGCGAGTTGCAAGTGGTGTGGCCGACCCTCGCCCGATTGTCGAGCGCGGGGGAGCGCATCGTGCTGGTGGCGCCTCCGTTCGTGCCTTATCCCCAGGCCTGGCAGAACGCCGGTGTGGACCTGCGCCAGTTGTCGGTGATTCAGGCCGATGAGCGCGATGCCTTGTGGGCCGCCGAACAATGCCTGCGCTCGGGCAGTTGCGGCGCGGTGTTGTGCTGGCCTCGTCAGGCAGACGACCGGGCTCTGCGCCGGCTGCAAGTGGCGGCCGAAACCGGCCAGACCCTGGCGTTCGCCTGGCGCTCGATGCAGGAAGCCATCAACCCGTCGCCGGCGGCCTTGCGCATCGCCATCGACGCCCGACCCGCGCAGTTGCGCGTGCTCAAGTGTCGAGGCGGGCTGGCCCGTTCGGCGCCGATTGCCTTTGCCGCGTCCACAAGGCACTGAGGTTGCGATGCGCTGGGTTTGTATTCTCTTTCCGCAATTGGCGCTGGATGCCGCGCTGCGTCAGCGACCCGATCCCGACGAGCCGCTGGCGCTGCTGACCGGCCCGGCTCAGCGGCGGGTGCTGCAAGCGGTGAATGCGTCGGCGCGAGCTCTGGGCTTGCGTCCGGGCCAGACCATGACCGCTGCCCAAGCCTTGAGCAAAGGCTTTGCCACCGCCGAGTACGACGCCGCGCAGATCGAACACTGGCAGCAATTTCTGGCTGCCTGGGCCTACCGTTTCAGCGCCCAGGTCAGCGTGCATTACCCGCGCACGGTGCTGTTCGAGATCGAGTCGAGCCTCGGCCTGTTCGGTCCCTGGCCGGTGTTCGAGGCGCGGTTGCGGGCTGAGTTGACGGCGCTGGGGTTCCGCCATCGCATCGTCGCCGCGCCGAACCCGGTGGCGGCGCGGGTGTTGGCCAATGCCTACGACGCCCTGGTGGTGCCCGATGACGAGGCCCTGCAAGCGTGCCTGGGGCAGATGCCGGTGGAACGGATCGGCCTGCAAGCCGAAGTCGCCACGGCGTTGTCACGCATGGGCTTGCGTCGTTTGAGCCAGGTTCAGGCCTTGCCCCGACATACCCTGGCGCGGCGCTTTGAAGCCCAGGTGCTCAAGCACCTCGATGCGCTCACCGGCAGCCGCACCCTGGCGCTGTCGTTCTACCTGCCACCGGACCGTTTCGATGTGCGCATCGAGCTCAACTACGACGTCCAGTCCCACCAGGCGCTGTTGTTCCCGTTGCGCCGCTTGACCGGTGACCTGTCGGCGTTCCTGTGCGGGCGTGACAGTGGCGTACAGCGCTTTGACCTGCACCTGGAACACGCCGGGCTGCCGGACACGGTGATCAAGGTCGGCCTGCTCAGCGCCGAGCGGGAGCCTTCGATGCTGTTCGAACTGGCCCGTGGTCGCCTGGAACAGGTTCAGGTCGAAGCCCCGGTGCGCGGCTTTCGCTTGTGCGCCGAAGACCTGCCGAGCTTCGTGCCCCAACGCCTGGAGCTGTTCGATGAGCGCCCGCAACAGTCCTTGCCCTGGGAGCAATTGCGCGAGCGCCTGCGGGCCCGGCTGGGGGACGAAGCGGTGCAGGGCCTGGGGTTTCGCGATGATCACCGCCCCGAATGTGCCTGGCAGATGAGCGCCCAGCCTCGGCCACAGGCTTGCCGGGTGCAAGACGTGCAACGCCCCGGCTGGTTGCTCAGTGAACCCCAGGCCTTGTCGCCCAGCCAGGCGCAGATCCTCATGGGCCCGGAACGCATCGAGACGGGCTGGTGGGACGGCGCCGATGTGCGTCGCGATTACTACCTGGTCGAGACCCGCAGCGGGCAACGGGGCTGGGCCTATCGGCCGGTGGGCGAGGGTGGGCCGCTGTGGTTGCAGGGGTGGTTCGCATGAGCATTGGGTATGCCGAGCTGCATTGTCTGTCGAACTTCAGCTTCCAGCGGGGTGCCTCCAGTGCCCTGGAGTTGTGCAGGCGCGCCAGCGAGCAAGGCTACCAGGCCCTGGCGATCACCGACGAATGCACATTGGCCGGGATCGTCCGGGCCTGGCAAGCGGCCAGGGAACTGCAATTACCGCTGATCGTCGGCAGCGAGATCCAGGTCGAAAACGGTCCGAAACTGGTGCTGCTGGTGGAAAACCTCGAGGGCTATCAGGCCTTGTGTCGGTTGATCACCCGCGCTCGCCGGCGCAGCGAGAAGGGCCACTATCGCGTCGTTCGCGAAGATTTCGACGAGCCCTGGCCGGGCCTATTGGCGCTATGGGTGCCAGACGGCAAAGACGACGAAGCACAGGGTCGCTGGCTTCAGTCGATCTTCGCCGAGCGGTTGTGGCTGGCGGTCCAGTTGCATTGCGGGCAGGACGACCGGCGTCGACTGGCGGATTGGCTGGCGCTGGCCGATCGCATGTGTCTTCGCGCCGTCGCCACGGGCGATGTGCACATGCACGTGCGTGGCCGTCGGGCCTTGCAGGACACCATGACCGCCATCCGCCACCACGTGACGGTCGCCGAGGCCGGCCAGCGCCTGCACCCCAACGGCGAGCGGCACTTGCGCAGCCTCCAGGCCCTGGCCGATCTCTACCCCCGTGCGTTGCTCGATGAAACCCTGGTGATCGCCCGGCGTTGCACCTTCGACCTGGGTCAGTTGCGCTATCAATACCCGCGTGAGTTGGTGCCCGAGGGCCATGATCCGGCGTCGTGGTTGCGGGAATTGACCGAGCGCGGCATGTGCACGCGTTGGCCTGACGGGGTCAGTGACAAGGTTCGACGACAGATCGACTGGGAGCTGGCATTGATTGCCGAGCTGGGCTACGACAGCTATTTCCTCACCGTGCAGGACATCGTCAGCTTCGCCCGGCAGCAGCGCATCCTCTGCCAGGGACGTGGCTCGGCGGCCAACTCGGCGGTGTGTTACGCCTTGGGCATCACCGAGATCGACCCGAGCCAGAGCAACCTGTTGTTCGAGCGGTTCCTGTCTCGCGAGCGCAACGAACCGCCGGACATCGACGTGGATTTCGAACACGAGCGGCGTGAAGAAGTCCTGCAATACGTCTTCCGGCGCTACGGTCGCCATCGCGCGGCGTTGACGGCGGTGGTCAGCAGCTACCACGGCGCCGGGGCGGTGCGGGACGTCGCCAAGGCCCTGGGCCTGCCGCCGGACCAGGTCAACGCGCTGGCCGACTGCTGCGGTCGTTGGAGCGATGAGGCGCCGCCCGTGGATCGCCTGCGTGAGGGCGGCTTCGACCCGGACAGCCCGATCTTGCGCCGGGTGCTCGGCCTGACCCGGCAACTGATCGGCTTCCCCCGTCACCTGTCCCAGCACCCCGGCGGCTTCGTGATTTCCGAGCAGCCCCTGGACACCCTGGTGCCGGTGGAAAACGCCGCCATGGCCGAGCGCACCATCATCCAGTGGGACAAGGACGACCTGGACGCGGTCGGGCTGCTCAAGGTGGATGTCCTGGCCTTGGGCATGCTCAGTGCGATCCGGCGATGCTTCGACCTGATCGAACACTACCGGGGTCAGCACCATACGTTGTCATCGCTGCCCAAGGACGATCCGGCGACCTACGCGATGATCAGCCGCGCGGACACCATCGGTGTGTTCCAGATCGAATCACGGGCGCAGATGGCGATGCTGCCCCGGCTCAAGCCACGGAAATATTACGACCTGGTGATCGAAGTGGCGATTGTGCGACCGGGGCCGATCCAGGGCGGCATGGTGCACCCGTACCTGAAGCGGCGAAATGGCGAGGAAGCCGTCACGTACCCCTCGCCCGAGCTGGAGACGGTGCTGGGGCGGACCCTGGGCATTCCGTTGTTCCAGGAGCAGGTCATGCAGATTGCCGTGGTCGCGGCCGACTACACCCCCGGCGAGGCCGACCAGTTGCGTCGTTCCATGGCCGCCTGGAAGCGCCACGGCGGGCTTGAGCCGCATCGGGTTCGCCTGGCCCGGGGGATGGAAAAAAATGGCTATTCCCCTGAGTTCGCCGCGCAGATCTTCGAGCAGATCAAGGGGTTCGGCAACTACGGCTTTCCCGAATCCCACGCCGCCAGTTTCGCCTTGCTGACCTACGTCAGCAGTTGGCTCAAATGCCACGAGCCGGCGGCATTCGCCTGCGCCCTGATCAACAGCTGGCCCATGGGGTTCTACAGCCCGGACCAGATTCTGCAGGACGCCCGCCGACATCAATTGCAGATCCGCCCGGTGGATGTGCGCGCCAGCGATTGGGATTGCAGCCTCGAACCCATGGAAGGCCGGCAACCGGCGATTCGCATGGGGTTGCGCCTGGTCAAGGGGTTTCGCGAGGAGGACGCCCGGCGCATCGAAACGGCTCGCCGGCATCGGCCTTTCAGTGACGTGGCCGACTTGGGCGAACGGGCGCAACTCGATGCCCGGGCCCAGGCGCAACTGGCCGATGCCGGCGCCTTGCACGGCTTGGCGGGCGACCGGCATCGCGCCCGCTGGGCCGTCGCTGGCGTGCAGAAACAATTGGGCCTGTTCGCCGGTTTGCCCAGCCAGGAAGAACCCCCCGTGAGCTTGCCGAAACCCACCCTGGGGGAAAACCTGTTTGCCGACTACGCCACGCTTGGCACCACCTTGGGGCCGCATCCGCTGGCTTTGTTGCGCACCGAGCTACGTGCCCGGCGGTGCCGCAGCTCACGGGAATTGCAGGATGTCGAACATGGCCGCAACGTCAGCGTTGCCGGTCTGGTCACCGGCCGCCAATGCCCGGGCACGGCCAGCGGCGTGACCTTCGTCACCCTGGAAGATGAGTTCGGCAACCTCAACGTGGTGGTCTGGCGTGACCTGGCGGAACGTCAACGTAAGACCCTGGTGGGCTCGCAACTGCTGCGGGTCGATGGGCGCTGGGAAAGCGTGGGCGAAGTCCGCCACCTGATCGCCGGACGCCTGAGCGACCTGACCGAATTGCTGGCCGGCATCCAGGTGCAAAGCCGTGATTTTCGCTGACGCGGTTGTCATCTCCAACCGTTGCCGCTGCTGTGGCGAGGGAGTTTGCACCCGCTCGGCGGTGCAGCCGTCGTCAACAGCCTGGCGCGGTCTGCCTGAAGGATCGCCGATTTTGGGGCTGCTACGCAGCCCAGCGGGAGCGAGCTCCCTCGCCACGGTGAGCGTCTGAATCGGCGAGTATGAAACCAAACGCAGCCGCCGCGCTCGAAGCACTGAGCACAAGGGACTCGTGGTATGCCGATTCCCAGCAAGCCTGTTGAGGTTCACAGTCTTCTCATGGAGTTTTTATCCCACAATCACGGATGCCTCGGTTGGGGCGGTGAAATGGCCGGGCGCATCCGGGCGTTCGATTGGCGCCAGACCGAGTTGGGCGTTATCGAGCACTGGTCCGCGAGCCTGCGCAACGCGGTCCAGATGCTGCTCGCGTCGCCCCTGCCGATGGTGATGTTGTGGGGGCGCCAGGGTTTCATGATCTACAACGATGCCTATGCCGAGTTTGCCGGCGGCCGCCACCCGTACCTGCTGGGTTGCCCGGTGGAGCTGGGCTGGCCGGAAGTGGCCGATTTCAACCGCCATGTGCTGGACGTTTGCCTGGCCGGCGGCACCTTGTCCTATCGCAGCAAAGAACTGGTGCTGCTGCGCGATGGCAAGCCCGAAGACGTCTGGATGGACCTCTATTACAGCCCCGTGCCCGGTGAGGACCAGGCGCCGGCAGGGGTCTTGGCGGTCGTGGTGGAAACCACCGAGCATGTGTTGACCGAGCGGGCCCGGCAAGAAGCCGAGCGCAGTTACCGCGCCGTCAACGAGCGGATCCAGTTGGCGTTGTCGGCCGGCCCGCTGCTGGGGTCGTTCGTCTGGGACATCCAGGCCGACAGGCTCTCCGGTGACGAGCGCTTCGCCCGTAGCTTCAACTATCCGCCGGATTGTCCACTGGACGCGTTGCCCATCGAGATCGCCCGCCAGAGCATCCACCCCGACGACCTCGAGGAAGTGAACCAGCGGGTCGAACTGACCGTGCGCACTGGCATCCCGTATAGCGCCGAATATCGAATCCGCCGCCTGAGCGGTGACTACCTCTGGGTGCTCGCCAGCGGTCGGTGCGAGTTCGACGAGCTGGGCACGCCCCTGCGTTTTCCCGGCGTGCTGATCGACATCAACGAGCGCAAGACCGCCGAAGCGTCGCTGCTCAAGTTCACCCGCGACCTGGAGCGGCGCGTCGCTGACGAAGTGCAGGCGCGATTGAACGCCGAAGAGCAGTTGCGCCAGTCGCAGAAGCTCGAATCCATTGGTGGCCTCACCGGCGGCGTGGCCCATGACTTCAACAACTTGCTGCAAGTGATCGCCGGCAACCTGCACCTGCTGGCTCGCCATGAAGCGGACAACGTCAACGTGCAACGACGGGTCGGCGCCTGCATCGAAGCCGTGGAGCGCGGCGCCAAGCTGTCCACGCAATTGCTGGCCTTCGCCCGGCGCCAGCCGTTGTCACCGGCGGTCTACAACCCACGGCGCATCTACGACGGCCTGGTCGAACTCTTGCAACGGGCCCTGGGCGAAACCATCCTGATCGAAGTGACCTTGCCCGAGACCCCATGGTGCATCCACGTCGACCGCAACCAGCTGGAAAATGCCCTGTTGAACCTGGCGATCAACGCGCGCGATGCCATGGGCGGGGAGGGGACCATCCGCATGGTCGGCGAGAACATCGTGCTCGACGAAGCCTCCTGCGCCGGCAAGGGCATTGCGCCAGGCGAGTATGTGCGGCTGTCGGTGATCGACCGTGGCGCGGGCATGCCGCCCGACATCCTGAACCAGGTGTTCGAGCCGTTCTTCACCACCAAGACCGAAGGCCAGGGAACGGGGTTGGGGCTGAGCATGGTGTTCGGTTTCGTCAAACAGAGTGGCGGCCATATCGAGATTGCCAGCGACCTGGGCAAAGGTACGCGAGCGCACATGTACTTCCCCCGCAGTTGCCAACCGGAAACCGACGAGCAACGCCCACGCGAACCGCTTCAGGCCGGCGAGCAGGAGACGATCCTGGTGGTGGAGGACAACGACGAGGTGCGCAGCGCCTCGGTGGAACTGCTGGAACAGTCCGGCTACCGCACGCTGACCGCCGCCAACGCCGACGTGGCCATGAAGCTGCTGCTGGATGGCGCCTCGGTGGACCTGATCTTCAGCGACGTGGTCATGCCCGGCCTGATCAAGAGTTCAGACCTGGCGGCCTGGGCGAAAATGCAGGTGCCGCCGGTGCCGGTGTTGTTCACCTCGGGCCACACCCGCGACATCATTTCCCAGAACCACCAATTGAGTCCCGACACTCATTTGTTGAGCAAACCCTATGGTCCCGAAGCGCTGACCGCCATGGTCAGGTCGGTGCTGGGCCAATGAACGTCCCGGCAAACAAATGGAACCGAAGCCTTCGCCACACCTTCGAATAATCAAGGTCGGTCACCAACCGGCCCTGTCATGAATGAGGTGGCTATGAACGAAGATCCTGCAAACAACCAGCAACAAGGCCAACCGCGCAACGACCCGGCCATCGACCCCCAGGTCCAGCCGACACCCCCGGGCACCCAGCCTGCCAGCCCTGCCGGCACGGACCAGGCCCAAAGCGCGGCGACTGAAGTCGACCAGAAGAACCATCACCAGGACAACGACAACACCTTCAGCCCCGGTTTCAAGCCAGACCCGGACCGGCCTGAACCCGGCGAAAGCACGGATGCCGATATTGATACGGATGGTGGTTAGTTTTTTCGCACAAGAGCGTTCTCACGCTTTGCGTGGGAATGCCTTCGAACAAGGCCCGCCGCGCCGTCACGGACCAGGTCCAGGGCGCGACGAGTGACGTCGACCAGAAGAACCAACACCAGACAACGACAACACCTTCAGCCTCGGTTTCAGGCCAAGCCCTAACCGGCCCGAACTCGGTGAAGCACGGATGCCTGTATTGATACGGATGGTGGCTAGCCAACAAAAAGTCCCGTTTCTTAAACGGCACTTTTGAACCCCGTAAGTCGCCCTCCAGTGGAGTGGAGTTTTATGGAATGGATGACGGTGTCGACAATTCCATTCTATAGCCCGCGCCCGGTGCACCTTCATGTAACGCTGCTTGGATTTTTTCATACAACGCATTGGCCTCGGCGGTCGTGATCGATCGCGAGCAGTCACGTAACACAACCCTCAGTAGAATATTCTCCTGGTCGGGTAACAGCCCGAGTCTTTCAATGGCTTGTGACGGCAACTCGGACGAAATCCATCGGCCCTTGACCTGCATCTCTTCGATCCATCCCGAGCAGTCGCCGGCTGCCTGTAGCATCTTTTCAGTCAATACCTCCTCACTTAACCCTGGCGTCACTGCCACAGATATATCTCGGCTGATCGAAGGTAGACGTGACACTGCATTCCATGGTCGTAAATCATGCATCTGGGCCTGGACCCGTTCATTAGGGTCGCGCAGCAGGCGAATATCCGGGATTCCCTTGCGCAACATGGCCAATCGGTCCAACCCCATTCCCAGCGCCAGACCTCCGTGGCGCTGAGGATCGATCCCCAGTCGTTGCAGCAATGAAGTAGCGATAAGCCCACACTCCAGCACTTCGACAGCAGAGCCATCGTTCATCACATTCACCTCGATACCTCCTTCGGTATAGTGATGCGGGCTGTCGCTATAGATCCAGGGCTTGTCCGGAGTCGCCGCATTGAGAACATCGCCGACCAGGCGCAGAAGATGTTCACGGGATGAGAGTTCCGGCTCTCCCAGCACCCATATATCCATCTGGTGCGGCTCGGCGCAGTGCCAACGATCACGACTGTCGCGACGGAAAGTGATCCCCGGAGCCGCCAGCAATATCAATGCTCCAGGCTTGCGGCTCTGAGCGGCATGCTTCAGCGCAATCGGAATCTGACTGGTGGTTTGCGTACGCAACAGCGAATGCTCATCCACCCAACGCGTGTGCGCGCTGCCTAAAGTTACTTCCGACGGGTCATATCCGAGCAAGCCATAGTTTTCTTCGGCAGATACGACCCTTGGACCACTCTGTATCTGGGCTTGTGGCCAACCGGCGCGGGCCAACCCTTCGAGTACCTCGTTCATGATCAACCGGACCGCATGGGCGGTGGAGTGGGTTTCGGTCAGATCTGCAATGGACAAGGCCTGCTGAAGTGCGGCATCAGTCAGGTATTTTTTACTATCGCTCATTAGTAATGTCCTCCTTTCGAATTGTTTGATTAAGCTTGGGTAGCCAGTAAAAAAACTATCAACCTTAGCTCAGTCAAACAATAAAAGAAGGTAATTTTTTGAATTTTCAGAAGATGATTACAGATGGTTCCTACATAAATATCTGTTTATGTCTTTCGTTCAGTAAAATTAGAATTATTGATTCTAAAAAGATTTGGGAAAGGCATTCCAAAAACAAAATAAATTTGAATTAATGAATTACTCCTTTGCGCTGCAGGGGAGCCCAATAAAAAAGAGGATTAAATATGAAAAAGCAGAAAATTAATCAGGAAAAATTGAACAGGATTACTTCGGGTCCTGAAAATTTTGGATGGGCACCGCTGGCTTGGGCCTATATAGATGATTGATTGCTACTGACTGAGAGGGTGGCATGGACAGGCCACCCTTTTATAAAAGGAAGTTTTTTATGTCAATCACAATAAGTATTCCTAGTCTTTTTGGCGATGAAGAGTTCTGGGTTCTCGCAGATTCAATACCTTTTCTTGATGAATGCTCGCAGCGAGGGCTGAACGCTGCGGATATAAACGAAGTGAAGCAGCTTCCTCTCAATAGTGTGATTTTCTCCTTTAGTAATAGCGCCGCTAAGCTTACGTTGGCACTTGCCCAGTCTACGCAGAAAAAGAGAAGCGTTTTCTGCGCCACTCAGGTCTTCGAACCCTCGTTGCACTGCGCAAATTACAGTTTGAGTTTGCTTCTGAATAGTGATTTTCAGGAAGCTTTAAAAAGGCAGCGGGTGGTTTTGAATATGCTTAATTCCAATTATTTGTTTTTGTTGACCGGCGACGGCTCCACTGGACAGATGGCTCTATCTCCTAAAGCGGAGCCGTACGCATTGATCGCGGAAGATGTCTCTGGTTATTTTATCCATTCTGTTGCGGAATTTTTCGAGGTTCATTATGCCCATATGAATCCTGAGGAGGCTTGCCCATTCTCTTTTAATGGAGTGTTGGAGGTTTCGGGGGTTTTGACTGTGCTGAGAAAACCTAATCCGATACTACCCAAAGATATCGGGATGAGGCTTGGATTGCTATCCGATAAGATTTTTGAGAAGGGAGGTTTATTGGTTGTTGTTGATAACGAAGTTAAATCTTTGCGAGTTGATAATAGGGAGTACATGGAATTATTGACGGTTGCTGCTGGTGCTCGGGGTCTTCGATTGACCGAATTTGCAATTGGCGTAAATAGTGAAATAAAGCCACTCATCGATTACAAAATGAACTCGCAGTTGAACGAAGGTATAGACGGTGTGCACTTGGCTATCGGAGATGGGTCAAGCGGCTATCATATCGACTTTCTCAGCCCTGCTGTCAGCGTCACACCTATTGTTTGATGAAGTAATAACGCGAACGCAGGTATCAGCTAGAGTGGAATAATGTTCAAGCGATAAGATGAGGGGATATTAGAGGCGCCAACCCTATTCAGAATGTTCGCGCAAAGCCGGCTTTCATAAGTGAACCAATCACTAAGCCTTGCAGGCATAGGCCTGCAAGGCTTAGCGGTCATTGCTGAGAGCAAGCCCGGCTTTGTATTACTTACTAGGATGCGCCGCCTGGAGCTTCTTGGCGGCATCGAGATGGTGTTGCAGGTCCGGCAGCATTTTCTGCGCAAATGCCTTGAGTTCGGTGTTGCCGGCCTTTTTGTCGTCTGTCACGGTCTCGGCTTCTTTCTTGAACAGGGCGATGGTTTCTTCGTGGGCCTTCACCTGGTTGTTGGCGTAGGCCGCGTCGAAGGATTCATCACGCATGTCGAGGATCTTGGCCTTGGCCTTTTTCACCAGCGTGGTTTCATCCGGCACTTCAATGTCGTGTTTTTTCGCCAGGGCCATCAGTTCCTGGTTGGCCTTGGTGTGATCGGTGATCATCTTGTTGGCGAATTCTTTCACGTCCGCCGAGGCGCTTTTTTCCAGGGCCAGTTTGCTGGTTTCGATTTCTGCGATACCACCGGCCGCCGCGTTGTCGACGAAGTCGTTGGAAGTGGCAGCCCACGCAGTGCCCATGCTGGTGCTCAAGGCAATGGCCAGGCCGAGTTGACGCAGGGTAAATCCGTCCATAGGTAAGTCTCCGTTGAGGGTGATAGGACGATTGTTTCGTCTCTGTTCAATGGAGGTCTGGGCGCGAATAAAGGTTTGCCTGGAAAGCGTAGCGGCACGACGAACGGTCACCGCTGGTCGGATAGGCGGTCGACAGAACCCCGTCGAGGAGGCCATCCTGATAATCGACGGGCGCCGCAAAAAGCGTCTGCCACCGACCCACCAAAAGGAGGTGTTCCATGCCGGTGTCTCACGATTTGTGCCAGGATCTCAACTGCACAAAAGACCACATCCAGCAAAAACGCAGCGAGAACCCAAGGCTCGACTCGTTACTTCACAAATACTCCCAACTTGATGCCGAGGTGGTCGACGCCGAAAAGCCGTCTTCCCCAGCCCTGTCCGATGACGCCCTGGAGACGCTCAAGAAAAAGCGCTTGTTGATCAAGGACGAGATCGTCGAGCACTTGCAGATGCAGTGACGGATGGCCCCGAAGGCCCCTGCGTTTGCAGGGGCCCTCCTATTGGAGCGGTCTGCCGTCCGAACCGTCGTGGCGAGGGAGCTTGCTCCCGCTGGGCTGCGGAGCGGCCCCCACACAACCCCTTCAGCTCAGCGGATCCCAACGCTGCGACCAATCGCTGCCGGCCCTGACAATTTCTCGCAGCACCTCGAACGCCTGTTGCAACGCGGCTGAATCCCTGTCCCGGGAATAGACGAGGTAGGTCGGGTAATTGAATTCAGGCGCCTTGGGCACCCGTTCCAGGATGCCGCTGTCCAGGTAACTCTGCACGACCCGGGTGCGGAAGTAAGCGCTGCCACCATGCTCCAGGATGTACTGCAAGGCCAGGGGGCCGAGGTTGAAGGTCACGGCAGCCTTGGCTTTGTCGGGGAGCGCCGTGTCGTGCTGGCGGCGGAAGTCGGCGCACCAATCGATGTAGACATAGGGCTCGGGGCGTGCCGCCAAACGCACCATGATCAGTTTTTCTTCCAGCAGTTGTTCCACCTGCAACCGTGGCCAGTATTCGGGCTGGTACACCACCGCCGCGTCCAACAGGCCCAGCTCCAGCTGTTGCAGCAGCTTCTCGCCATCGCGGATGTCCATGCGCAGGGCATGTCCGGGGATCTTCTGGCGCAATGCACCGGCCCAGGCGAGCATCAACGGGTTGCACAGACTGACCTCGCCACCCAGGTGCAGGACGTTGCGATAGCCTTCGGGCAAGGGCAGGTCTCGCCGGGCCGCTTCCCAGGTTTGCACGAGCTGGTTGGCGTAGACCACGAACGCTTCGCCGTCGGCGGTCAGCCGCGCGCCGGCGCGATTGCGCACGAACAGCGCGCAACCGAGCTGGCTTTCGAGTTTCTGCACCCGGGCGGTGATTGCCGTCTGGGTGACGTGCAGTTTCTCAGCCGCGGCAGCGAGGCTGCCGTGGCGGACAATTTCCAGGAAAGTGCGGGCGAGGTCGATGTCCATGTTCAGGCCGGTACAGGGGAAGCGGGCATTGTAAGAGCTGCCACGCTTGCCCGATACCGCGAATCATTGGACGGGTTGGACCCGTTCGGCTCGCGCCCATGGCGCCACCAGGCGTTGCGGCGTGCGGCAGGCGCGGTGCTTGAACACAAAGCGATGGCACTTCTCGGCAAAGCCGTGGCGGTTGTCCACCATGTCGCGACGCATCTGTGCCAGTTCGCCGTCGCGGCAGGCCTGGATCGCCGACAGGCTTCGCTCGGCCTTGCGGACCCGCAGGCTTTCGTAGGCCGGATCGAGCAGGGCGCTGTTGGCCCGTTGCAGCAGCCACAGGCCGAACTCGTCGGGACAGCGCGGGCCGATCTCCTGGACCATGCCGTAGCGCAAGGCCTGGATGGCACTGACGGGCAGGCAGTCCTGGGTGAGTGCGTAGGCCCTGTCCGGGCCAACGGCCCGAGGCAGGCTGTAGGTCCAGTATTCGGAGCCGTACAGGCCCATGGTCGCGTAATGGGGGTTGAGCACAATGTCGCGCCGCGCCAGCACGATATCCGCCGCCAGGGCCAGCATCACGCCGCCGGCCCCGGCGTTGCCGGTCAAACCGCTGACCACCAGTTGCCGGGCGCTGAACAGTTCAAGGCAGACGTCGTCGATGGCCTGGATGTTGGCCCAGGCTTCCAGGCCGGGGTCGGCGGCGGCTTGAATCACGTTCAGGTGCACACCGTTGCAGAAGCTGCCGCGGCCACCGCGAATCAGCAACACCTCGGTATCCCGCGTCTTGGCCCAGCGCAGCGCCGCCACAAGGCGCTGGCATTGCTCGGTGCTCATCGCACCGTTGTAGCACTCGAATGTCAGTTCGCCCACGTGGCCGCATTCACGGTAACGGATGGGTTGGTAAGGCTCGTCGCTGAACGGCTGCCGGGCCAGTGAGTCGTCGAGTACCGGAACGCCCGCGAGCCGTTGGGCCAGCACATGGCGCGCTGGCCGTTTGAACGTCTGTTCGCCGGACTGCGGCTTGAGGCGCAGGGATCCGATCCACAGGCTGGCATCGCCTGTCGCCACCAGCACCGCGTCGTCACGCACGGCCAACAGGTTTCCGGGCACGCCGCGGCGTACATCCAGGTGCGCGTCGTACACATAAAACTGGCCGCCGGCCAGGCTTGCCAGCACGCCCGGCTGGCCGTCGGCGGCGTCGATGCAACGCTTGATGAACGCGCTGTTGTCGTGCCAGCTGAAGGTGCGATCGTCCTGGGTCATATTCGGTTGCAGGCGTCCGACAACTTCACGGCGGCTGTAGTCCAATGGCACCGGGGTGAAACCGTTGAGGTATTTCTGCACGACCTCGCGGACACACTGGATCGCGGCATCGCTGACCGGGCCGTTGTACAGCTCGGATTTGCGCAGGCCTTCGGGCAGGTGGAATTCGCACGTGGCCCAGACCGGTCCGGCGTCCATCTCCTCGACGGCCTGCAGCGCCGTGACGCCCCAGCGCTCGGGTTGGCGCATGAGGGCCCAGTCCAGGGCACTGGCGCCGCGGTCACCGACAATGCCGGGGTGAATGATCACCACCGGCCGCCGCGGATTGCGCCACAGTCGCTGGGGAACGCGGTCCTTGAGAAACGGGCAGATCACCAGGTCGGCGCCGCTGTCTTCGATTTGCTGGCAGACCGAGTCCGGGTCGGTGAACAGTACGACGCTGGGGCGATAGCCGGCTTCGCGCAGGTCCAGCCAGACGCGCTGGGTCAGGCCATTGAACGCGGTCGACAGCAGAATGATCTTCAGTGCAGACATGAAATTCCCTTCCTTGAGAGATGCAGGCACGGGCTCCCGATGAGCCGTCCCTGGCTGATGGAGGCGCTACGTTAGCGGTTGAAGGAGGGGGCGAAGCTGACAGGGGTCAAGGTTGCGTGCGCCGAGAGGCGTTGAGGGGCGCGCAGAAACACGAATCCCGCCATGGGGGCGGGATTCGTTTGCAGGCAGCAGGCGCGTGTTGCGCGCGGGCCTGGTCTTAGCCTGGGAACAGCTCGGACAGTTTCATCGCCAGCATCATGTCGCCTTCGGCGCGCAGCTTGCCGGCCATGAACGCTTGCATGCCATCGGTGCTGCCGTCGACGATGCCTTCCAGGGTTTCGCCGTCCATCACCAGGGTCACCTGGGCGTCCGGGTTCTCACCTTCCTGCAGCTCGCAGGTGCTGTCCTTGACGATCAGCGAGAAGTGCTTGTCATCGTCAATGCGGAAACCGAAGACCAGGTCCAGGCCGGCAGCGGCGGCTGGGTTGAACTTGGCTTTCATGGCTTGTACGGCGTCGGCTACGGAGGTCATGGTGTCGATCCTTATTTGGGTTGTACAGCAAGGGTCTTGGGTAATTCGGCCTCAGCGGAAGGTGATGAGGTCCGGGGCCTTCAGCAGTTGCAGGTGGGCGTGACTGTTGAAGGACGCCAGGGCCACCTCGCGGCCCCTGAATTTAAGCTGGTTGAGCGAGGTGTTGACGATTTGCCAATTCAGTTCGAAGGCCTGTCGGGCCGGAATCCGGGTGATCAGGTGGAGCAGGGCGGTGATGGTGCCGCCGGACGTGAACACGGCGATTTTCTGGCGGTTGTCGGCCTGTTCGAGGATCCGCTGCAGGCCGCCCTGGACCCGCTCGACGAAACCCAGCCAGCTTTCCAGGCCGGGCGGGTCATATCGCCCTTCGAGCCAGCGTTCGATGATCAGCGCGAAGATGCGTTGGAACTCGGCACGGTTCTGCGCGGCGTTGCGCAGGACATCCAGCGCCTCGGGCTCCTGTGTGAGCATGTCCGGCAACAGCGCGCGGATGACCGCATCGGCGTCGAATTCGTTGAAGGCTGCGTCGATTTCCAGCACGGGAACCGGCAGCCCGGCGGCGCTCATCTGGCCCAGGGCACCGGAGGCGGTGTCCTGCTGGCGACGCAGGTCTCCCGAGAGGCAGCGATCGAACACGACACCCAGTTCTGCCAGGTGATTACCCAGCACTTGGGCTTGGCGCACACCGTTGGGCGAAAGGACATCGTAGTCGTCCGCACCGAAGGAGGCCTGGCCATGTCGAATCAGATAGATGCTGCCCACGTCCGCGTCATCCCGGTACGTTGAAGGTTTGGCGAGGTTATGAGGATGACGGTGAGCTGTCAATGAAAAAACATACGCTTGTTTGAAATGTCCGTTGGAGCCTTGTTCGGCCTCGCTCGGACGAAGGTAACCATAGGTTTCTTGGCTGGCCGCGGCGCAGGCGCATGGGTATGCTGGAGGCGTTACGCGCCTGCGTTCAGTGGCGCATTGCATTTAAGGAGTCGCTGTGGAGTTTTTCATCGAGTACGCCGGGTTCCTGGCCAAGACCGTGACGCTGGTGATCGCCATCCTGGTGGTGCTGGCCAGTTTTGCGGCGCTGCGCAGCAAGGGGCGGCGCAAGTCGGTTGGCCAGTTGCAGGTGAGCAAGCTCAACGATTTCTACAAGGGGCTGCGCGAGCGCCTGGAACAGACGCTGCTGGACAAGGACCAGCTAAAGGCCCTGCGCAAGACCGAAGGCAAGACTGAAAAAGCGCAGAAAAAGCAGAAGGCCAAGCCGGCGCCCAAGTCCCGGGTGTTCGTGCTGGATTTCGACGGCGACATCAAGGCGTCGGCCACCGAGAGCCTGCGCCATGAAATCACCGCGCTGCTGACCCTGGCCACGCCGAAGGACGAAGTGGTGCTGCGGCTGGAAAGCGGCGGTGGCATGGTCCACAGCTACGGCCTGGCCTCGTCGCAACTGGCGCGGATCCGTCAGGCCGGCGTGCCGTTGACAGTCTGCATCGATAAGGTGGCGGCCAGCGGCGGCTACATGATGGCCTGCATCGGCGAGAAGATCATCAGCGCGCCTTTCGCCATCCTGGGGTCCATCGGCGTCGTCGCCCAGTTGCCCAACGTCAACCGCCTGCTGAAGAAACATGACATCGATTTCGAGGTGCTGACCGCTGGCGAATACAAGCGCACCTTGACGGTGTTCGGCGAAAACACCGAGAAGGGCCGGGAGAAGTTCCAGGAAGACCTGGACATCACCCATGAGCTGTTCAAGAACTTCGTCTCCAACTACCGTCCGCAACTGGCCATCGACGAAGTGGCGACCGGCGAAGTCTGGCTGGGCGTCGCGGCCCTGGGCAAAGGCCTGGTGGACGAGCTGAAGACCAGCGACGAATACCTGGCCGAACGGGCCAAGGGCGCCGAGCTTTACCACCTGCACTACGCCGAGCGCAAAAGCCTGCAGGAACGCATCGGCATGGCGGCCAGCGGGTCGGTGGACCGGGTGCTGTTGAGCTGGTGGAGTCGCCTGACCCAGCAGCGGTTCTGGTAATCCACCAAGCCTGCTCTCGCCACTACCATGTGGGAGCGGGCTTGCCCGCGAAAGCGGTGGGTCAGTCGACATCCATTTTGCTTGTGCTGACAGCATTCGCGAGCAAGCCCGCTCCCACAGGGAGCGAGGTGGTTTGAAGAGCCTCGTCCACCCATGAAAAAGCCCTGGACCAGTCACCCGGTCCAGGGCTTTTTTATTGCTTGAGGCTCAGCGACGACGAAACAGCGGCAGCGGTTCGTCAGTGGCGGCCTGGTAGGTCACCGAGAAGTCCTTGAGGCTTTCAAGGGCTTCGTACGGGTCCTTGTCGGCGCGCAGGGCGAAGGCGTCGAAGCCGCAGCGGCGCATGTAGAACAACTGGTCGCGCAGCACGTCGCCAATCGCCCGCAGCTCGCCCTTGAAACCATAGCGGTCACGCAGCAGGCGGGCGTTGGAGTAGCTACGGCCGTCGGTGAACGCCGGGAAGTTCAGCGCAATGACTTGCAACTGATTGGCGTCATCACCGATCTCTTCCGCTTCTTCGTCGGCATCCAGCCAGACACCAAGGCCGCCGTCGCGGGCCTTGAGGGCATGCGCATGGTCGCGCCACAGGGCCAGGGGCACGATCAGGTCGTCGCAGTTGGAGATACCGTCGAGGGTCGCATCCTTGGGCAGCAGGTGCCAGGTCTCGTCGATGACCTCGTTGTTCTTAATGATTCGCTGCATAGACGCGTTCCTTGAAGAGGTCGATACCAATACGTTGGTAAGTGTCGATGAAGCGCTCGTCTTCGGTCCGTTGTTCAACGTACACGTCGATCAGCTTCTCGATCACGTCAGGCATGTCGTCCTGGGCAAAGGACGGGCCGAGGATCTTGCCCAGGCTGGCGTCGCGGCTACCGCTGCCGCCCAGGGAGACCTGGTAGAACTCTTCGCCTTTCTTGTCCACGCCGAGGATGCCGATGTGGCCGACGTGGTGGTGACCGCACGCGTTCATGCAACCGGAAATGTTCAGGTCCAGCTCGCCGATGTCGAACAGGTAGTCCAGGTCATCGAAACGACGCTGGATCGATTCGGCGATCGGGATCGACTTGGCGTTGGCCAGCGAACAGAAGTCGCCGCCCGGGCAGCAGATGATGTCGGTCAGCAGGCCGATGTTCGGTGTGGCGAAACCTTGTTCGCGCAGCTCGCCCCAGAGGGTGAACAGCTGAGTCTGTTCAACGTCCGCCAGGATGATGTTCTGCTCGTGGGAGGTACGCAATTGACCGAAGCTGTAGCGCTCGGCCAGGTCGGCCACGGCATCGAGCTGCTTGTCGGTGATGTCGCCCGGCGCGACGCCGGTCGGTTTCAGCGACAGCGTCACCGCGACGTAACCTGGCTTCTTGTGGGCCAGGGTGTTGCGGCTGCGCCAGCGGGCGAATCCTGGGTGTTCCTTGTCGAGGGCGGCGAGCTCGGCATCCTGGTTGCCCAGGGCCTTGTACTGCGGATCGACGAAGTGCTTGGCGACGCGATGGACTTCGGCTTCGGTCAGGGTGGTCTGGCCGCCGCGCAGGTGCGCCATCTCGGCTTCGACCTTCTCGGCGAACACTTCAGGCGTGAGGGCCTTGACCAGGATCTTGATCCGCGCCTTGTACTTGTTGTCCCGACGACCGTAGCGGTTGTACACCCGCAGGATGGCGTCCAGGTAGCTCAAGAGGTCCTGCCACGGCAGGAACTCGTTGATGAACGCACCGACCACTGGCGTACGCCCGAGGCCACCGCCCACCAGCACCCGGAAGCCCAGTTCGCCGGCGGCGTTGTAGACCGTTTCCAGGCCGATGTCGTGGACCTCGATGGCGGCGCGGTCCGAGGACGAGCCGTTGATGGCAATCTTGAACTTGCGCGGCAGGTAGGCGAATTCCGGATGGAAGGTGGTCCACTGGCGGACGATTTCGCACCACGGGCGCGGGTCGATCAGCTCATCGGCGGCGACGCCGGCGAACTGGTCGGTGGTGACGTTGCGCAGGCAGTTGCCGCTGGTCTGGATCGCGTGCATCTGCACGGTCGCCAGTTCGGCCAGGATCTCAGGCACGTCTTCCAGGGCTGGCCAGTTGTACTGGACATTCTGCCGGGTACTGATATGGGCATAGCCCTTGTCGTAGTCGCGGGCGATCTGGGCCAGCTTGCGCACCTGACGCGAGGTCAGTTGGCCATAAGGCACGGCCACACGCAGCATCGGGGCGAACCGCTGGATATACAGGCCATTCTGCAGGCGCAGAGGGCGGAATTCTTCTTCGCTCAGCTCGCCTGCCAGATAGCGTCGGGTCTGATCACGGAACTGCTTGACGCGGTCCTCGATGATCCGCTGATCGTACTCGTCATATACGTACATATAAGTCTCGGTCTCAGGCTTGGGCCGATCAGAAACAGCTGCGTGTTGGCTCGCTGGAATCGGGTTCTGCCTCGGCAATTCTGCGCGCACGGCCGCGCACTCCTAAAGGAGCCGGTGCAAGATACCTGTTTTGAGTTATGCGCAAAAGTGATGTTTGAGTATATGTAAAGAACCAAATGGCCTAATGAGATCTATCGGCGCGTAACCCACATTTGTCGTATGGGCAATCATCGTCTTAACTGTGGTCGAGTCTTTCTGCAATCACCTAAAAAACCGACAAGAGGCGATGCAATGAGCAATCCGACCAAAGCAAGGAAAAGCGACAGTACTGTCGATGCCTGGGCCATTCTGTTCCTGATTATCCTGGTGGTGGGCACCGCGGTTTTCTGGGTCAGCCATCAGTAATCGATCGACTATGCGATGAAAAACCTGTGGGAGCGGGCTTGCTCGCGAAATGCGGTATGTCAGCCAACATTCATATTGACTGAATCACCGCATTTCGCGAGCAAGCCCGCTCCCACAGAAGGGTGTGGTGGCTGGGGGGGCGCTACAACCCCGCCAGGTGCACCACCAGCTTGACGATGCCAAACAGCGTCAGGGCGAAGATCACCGTGAAGGCGATGCCCAGTATCACGAAGTGACTCGGTTTGCCGTGGGTGAAATCACGGGCGCGGTTCTTGCCGCTTTGCACGCCGAAAGCGGCGGCCAGCACGCTGTGCATCATCTGCAGCAGGGTCGGCGGCTTGTTGTCGACTGGATCGTCCATAAATCTCTCGTCTGCCATGGGTCTGGGACAAGCATAGACAACCCGTGAAAAAAAGGATCACGGCCGTTGCCGACCGTGATCCCTTCACTCAGTTGTCATAGCCCAGGTTCGGCGCCAGCCAGCGCTCGGTCACGCTCAGGTCCTGGCCCTTGCGGCCGGTGTAGCTCTGGACCTGGTCCTTGTCGATCTTGCCCACGGCGAAGTATTGCGCCTGCGGATGGGCGAAGTACCAGCCGCTGACGGCCGCCGCCGGGAACATGGCGTAGTGTTCGGTGAGAAACACGCCGCTGCGTCCAGCCTTGAGTTCGCTGGCCTCGGGGTCGAGCAGGCGGAACAGGGTGGCTTTCTCGGTGTGGTCCGGGCAGGCCGGGTAGCCGGGAGCGGGGCGGATACCGCTGTATTGCTCCTTGATCAGTGCCTCGTTGTCCAGGCTTTCGTCCTTGGCATAACCCCAGTGTTCCTTGCGCACCTGCTGGTGCAGCCATTCGGCGCAGGCCTCGGCCAGGCGGTCGGCCAAAGCCTTGACCATGATCGAGTTGTAGTCGTCGCCAGCGTCCTGGTAGGCCTTGGCCACTTCCTCGGCGCCGATGCCGGCGGTGGTGATGAAGCCGCCCACGTAGTCGGTCACGCCGCTGTCCTTGGGGGCGACGAAGTCGGCCAGGGAGAAGTTCGGCTTGCCGTCGGTCTTGATGATCTGCTGGCGCAGGTGATGCAGGCGAGCCAGCGGCTTGCCGTCATCGCCGTAGACTTCCAGGTCGTCGTCATGCACCTGGTTGGCCGGCCAGAAGCCGAACACGGCGCGGGCGCTGATGAGCTTTTCGTCGATCAGCTTGCGCAACATGGCCTGGGCATCGGCGTACAGCGCGGTGGCGGCTTCCCCGACCACTTCGTCGGTGAGGATGCGCGGGAATTTGCCGGCCAGGTCCCAGGAGATGAAAAACGGCGTCCAGTCGATGTATTCGGCCAGGACGTCAAGATCGATGTTGTCCAGCACCTTGGCGCCCGTGAACGTCGGCTTGACCGGTTGGTAGCTGCTCCAGTCGAACTGCGGCTTCTTGGCGATGGCAGCGCTGTAGCTCAGGCGCTCGGTGCGGGCGCTGCGGTTGGCGGTGCGTTCGCGCACGTCCATGTAGTCCTGGCGGGTCTTCTCGACGAACCCCGCCTTCAGCTCCTTGGACAGCAACTGCGTGGCAACGCCCACGGCGCGGGAGGCGTCGGTGACGTAGATCACCGCATCGTTGCTGTACTTGGGCTCGATCTTCACCGCGGTGTGGGCCTTGGAGGTGGTGGCGCCACCGATCATCAACGGCAGGTGGAAATCCTGGCGCTGCATCTCGCGGGCCACGTGCACCATTTCATCCAGCGATGGGGTGATCAGGCCGGACAGGCCGATGATGTCGCACTTCTCGTCCTTGGCCACCTGCAGGATCTTTTCTGCCGGCACCATCACGCCCAGGTCGACGATGTCGTAGCCGTTGCAACCGAGGACCACGCCGACGATGTTCTTGCCGATGTCATGGACGTCGCCCTTGACCGTGGCCATCAGGATCTTGCCCTTGGCTTCCGGCTTGTCACCTTTTTCCGCTTCGATGAACGGGATCAGGTGGGCCACGGCCTGTTTCATCACCCGCGCCGACTTGACCACCTGGGGCAGGAACATCTTGCCGGCGCCGAACAGGTCGCCAACGATGTTCATGCCAGCCATCAGCGGGCCTTCGATGACTTCGATCGGGCGGGCGAAGGACAGTCGCGATTCTTCGGTGTCTTCGACGATGTGGGTGGTGATGCCCTTGACCAGCGCATGTTCCAGGCGCTTGTTGACCTCCCAGCCGCGCCACTCTTCGGTTTCCGCTTCCTTGACGCTGCCATCGCCCTTGTACTTGTCGGCGATGGCGAGCAGGGCGTCGGTGCCCTCGGGCGTGCGGTTGAGGATCACGTCTTCGACGGCGTCGCGCAGCTCCACCGGGATCTGGTCGTAGATCTCCAACTGGCCGGCGTTGACGATACCCATGGTCAGGCCCGCGCGGATCGCATACAGCAGGAACACCGAGTGAATCGCCTCGCGCACCGGGTTGTTGCCGCGGAACGAGAAGGACACGTTGGACACGCCGCCGGAGGTCAGCGCGTAGGGCAGCTCGTCGCGAATGTAGGCGCAGGCGTTGATGAAATCCACGGCATAGTTGTTGTGCTCTTCGATGCCGGTGGCCACGGCGAAGATGTTCGGGTCGAAAATGATGTCTTCCGGTGGGAAGCCCACTTCATTGACCAGGATGTCGTAGGAACGCTTGCAGATTTCCTTCTTGCGCGCCTCGGTGTCGGCCTGGCCGGCTTCGTCGAAGGCCATCACCACCACGGCGGCGCCGTAGCGCTTGCACAGCTTGGCGTGGTGGATGAACTGCTCGACGCCTTCCTTCATGCTGATGGAGTTGACGATGCCCTTGCCCTGGATGCACTTGAGGCCGGCTTCGATCACGTCCCACTTTGAGGAGTCGATCATGATCGGCACGCGGGAGATGTCCGGTTCGCCGGCGATCAGGTTGAGGAAGGTCACCATGGCCTTCTTCGAGTCGAGCATGCCCTCGTCCATGTTGATGTCGATCACCTGGGCGCCGGCCTCGACCTGTTGCAGGGCCACTTCGAGGGCTTCGGTGTAGTTGTCTTCGCGGATCAGCCGGGCGAACTTGGCGGAGCCGGTGATGTTGGTCCGCTCGCCCACGTTGACGAACAGCGAGTTGCGGTCGATGGTGAACGGTTCCAGGCCCGACAGGCGGCAGGCCCGTGGAATCTCCGGAATCTGTCGCGGGGCATAACCGGCCACGGCCTTGGCGATGGCTTCGATGTGCGCCGGCGTGGTGCCGCAGCAGCCGCCGACGATGTTCAGGAAGCCGCTCTGGGCGAACTCCTCGATGACCTTGGCGGTTTCGGCCGGCAGTTCGTCGTATTCGCCGAATTCGTTGGGCAGGCCGGCGTTCGGGTGCGCCGAGACATGGGTGTTGGCCTTGTTCGACAGCTCTTCGAGGTAAGGCCGCAGCTCGCGGGCACCAAGGGCGCAGTTCAGGCCCACGGAGATCGGCTTGGCGTGGGCCACGGAGTTCCAGAAGGCTTCGGTGGTCTGGCCGGAGAGGGTGCGGCCGGAGGCGTCGGTGATGGTGCCGGAGATCATGATCGGCAGCTCGACGCCCAGCTCTTCATAAACCCCTTGTACGGCGAAAATCGCCGCCTTGGCGTTCAATGTGTCGAAGATGGTTTCGATCAGGATCAGGTCGGCGCCGCCTTCGATCAGGCCCCGGGTGGCCTCGGTGTAGTTTTCCACCAGTTCATCGAAGGTCACGTTGCGGTAGCCGGGGTTGTTCACGTCTGGTGAGAGCGAGCAGGTACGGCTGGTCGGGCCGAGCACGCCGGCGACGAAGCGTGGCTTGTCCGGGGTTTCCAGGGTCTTGGCGTCGGCCACCTGACGGGCCAGGCGCGCGCCTTCGACGTTCAGCTCATAGGCCAGGCCCTGCATGCCGTAGTCGGCCTGGGACACCTGGGTGGCGTTGAAGGTGTTGGTCTCCAGGATGTCGGCACCGGCATCCAGGTAGGCTTTTTCGATGGCGCCGATCACGTCGGGGCGACTCAGCACCAGCAGGTCGTTGTTGCCCTTGACGTCGCTCGGCCAGTCGGCGAAACGCTTGCCGCGATAGTCCTGCTCTTCCAGCTTGTAGCTCTGGATCATCGTGCCCATGCCACCGTCGAGGATCAGGATGCGTTCCTTGAGGGCTTGCTGGAGAAGATAAAGGCGAGCGCTGCGATCAGACATAGGACTACCTGGAAAAATGACGATGACGAAAGCCGGGATGATAGCAAACCTGTGCGGTATTTGATCGCAGGTGCCTTTTGCATGAATCTCGCTCATGTTTGCAAGGGAGTGCTGGCCCGGTAGAATCGCCGGACTTTCTTTCAGGATCCGCGACATGCCGTACCGGGTTTTCGTCGGCAGTCTGCTGCTGCTGTGGTCTTTCATTGCAGTGGCCGGGGATCCCGTCCCGGCACTTTCCTACACGCGCGACATCCAGCCGATCTTCACGGAGAAATGCGTGGCCTGCCACGCCTGCTACGACTCCGCCTGCCAGTTGAACCTGGGCAGCGGCGAAGGCGTGGCCCGGGGCGCGAGCAAACTGTCGGTGTATGACGGTGAGCGGCGAGTGGCGGCGGAGCCGACCCGGTTGTTCTATGACGCGTCCGGCCAGCGGGCCTGGCAGCGCAAGGGGTTCTATTCGGTACTCGATGCCCAGGGCAGCCAGGCGGCGTTGATGGCGCGGGTGCTGGAACTGGGCCACCGCACGCCACTGACGCCCAACGCCAAGCTGCCCGAAGACATCGTGCTCGGGCTCAACCGCGACAACAGTTGCGCGGTGCCGGGGCAATTCGACGAGTATGCCGCCGCACATCCGCGCGAAGGCATGCCCCTGGCCGTCACCGGTCTGACCGACCAGCAGTACCAGACGTTGCAGCGCTGGCTGGCGGCCGGTGCGCCCATCGACCAGCAGGCCCTGGCCCCGAGCGCTGCCGAGGCCTTGCAGGTGGTGCAGTGGGAGAACCTGCTCAATGCGCCTGGCGCCCGGGAAAGCCTGGTGGGGCGCTGGTTGTTCGAGCACTGGTTTCTGGCGCACATCTATTTCAAGGACGGCGAGCCGGGGCATTTCTTCCAGTGGGTGCGCTCACGCACGCCCACCGGCCAGCCCATCGACCTGATCAACACCCGCCGCCCGAACGACGATCCCGGCACCCGCATCTATTACCGGCTGTGGCCGGTGCAGGGGGTGATCGTGCACAAGACCCACATCACCTATGGCTTGAGCCCGGCCAAGATGGCGCGGATCAAGAGCCTGTTCTACAGCGGCAAGTGGCAGGTCAGCGCGTTGCCGGGCTATGGGCCGGAGCGTCGGGCCAATCCGTTCTCCACCTTCGAGGCGATCCCGGCCCAGGCGCGCTACCAGTTCATGCTCGATAACGCCGAGTACTTCGTGCGCACCTTCATCCGTGGGCCGGTGTGCCGGGGTCAGATCGCCACCGACGTGATCCGCGACAATTTCTGGGCGCTGTTCCAGGCCCCCGAGCATGACCTGTACATCACCGACCCGAACTATCGTGGCCAGGCCACGCCGTTGCTGGCGATGCCGGGACAGAATGACGACGTCGGCAGCGTCCTGAGCTTGTGGCGCGACTACCGCGACAAGCGCAACGCGTACGAAGCGTTGCGCCGCGACAACTACGCCGAGCTGCCGCCGCCGAGTTGGTCGACGTTGTGGGCCGGTAATGACAATGCGCTGTTGAGCATCTTCCGGCATTTCGACAGCGCCTCGGTGACCAAGGGATTGATCGGCGACGTGCCGCAGACGATGTGGCTGTTCGATTTCCCGCTGCTGGAGCGCACCTATTACCAGTTGGCGGTGAACTTCGATGTGTTCGGCAATGTGTCCCACCAGGCCCAGACCCGGCTGTACTTCGACCTGATCCGCAACGGCGCCGAGCAGAACTTCCTGCGCCTGATGCCGGCCGATTCCCGCGAAGCCTACCTTGACGACTGGTACCAGTCCGGGGGCAAGTTCAAGATGTGGCTCGATTACGAGGCCATCGACGATGACAAGCCGACCGCGCTCAAGCTCGATGAACACGACCCGATGCGCGATTTCACCCGCCAATTGCTGGCTCGCTATGGCGAGCTGAACGCGCGGCCCGACCCGATCAACCGCTGCGAGGGCGCCTATTGCTCGCGGCCGAACATCGATCCGGCCCTGCAGAACGCCGAGCAGGCCCTCAGCCGCCTGGTGTCACGCCCGGCGGCGGGGCTCAGTGTCATCAATCAACTGCCCGAAGCAACCCTGCTGCGGGTCGAAACCCCTGGCGGCCACCGTGAGGTCTACAGCCTGATGCGCAACCGGGCCCACAGCAACGTGGCGTTCCTGCTGGGCGAGGAACTGCGTTACCAACCCGGCCTGGACACCTTGACGGTGTACCCCGGGGTGCTCAGCAGCTACCCCAACTTCATCTTCAACATCCCGGCCGGGCAGGTGCCGGCGTTCGTCGATGCCATGGAAAGCGCCCAGGACGAGCCGGCGTTCGAGCGGATTGTCGAGCGCTGGGGGATTCGCCGCAGTCACCCGCAGTTCTGGTTCTACTTCCACGACCTGAGCCAGTACATCCACGAGACGGAGCCGTTGGAAGCCGGTGTGCTGGACATGAACCGCTACCAGAACCTCTGACGTGAACGGCCGGCTTCGCGGATCGTGTCGCCGGCTGCTTTCCTGACAAAAATACTGGGACTTTGTCCGGCGCGATGATTGGCGTAAACTGCCGGCAAGCCTGCGAGGAGTTTCCATGACCGCCATAACCATTACCGATGCCGCCCACGATTACCTGGCCGACCTGCTGTCCAAGCAGAACACCCCGGGGATCGGGATCCGTATCTTCATCACCCAGCCCGGCACTCAGTACGCTGAAACCTGCATTGCCTACTGCAAGCCCGGGGAAGAGAAACCCGAAGACACCGCGCTGGGGCTCAAGAGCTTCACCGCCTACATCGATTCGTTCAGCGAAGCGTTTCTCGATGATGCCGTGGTCGACTACGCCACCGACCGCATGGGCGGCCAGCTGACCATCAAGGCGCCTAACGCCAAGGTGCCGATGGTCAATGCCGACAGCCCGATCAACGAGCGCATCAACTACTACCTGCAAACCGAAATCAACCCGGGGCTGGCCAGCCACGGCGGCCAGGTGTCGCTGATCGACGTGGTGGAAGACGGCATCGCCGTGCTCCAGTTCGGCGGCGGCTGCCAAGGCTGCGGCCAGGCCGACGTGACCCTGAAGGAAGGCATCGAGCGCACCCTGCTCGAGCGCATCCCTGAGCTCAAGGGCGTGCGCGACGTGACCGACCACACCCAGAAAGAGAACGCCTACTACTGATTGGCGCAGGCTGGGCTACCGCTTCGCGAGCAAGCTCGCTCCCACAAGGATTGCGGTGAGTCCTGTGGGAGCGAGCTTGCTCGCGAAGGCGGCGGTACATACAGCACGTCAGCCACCTGATACACCGTTTTCGCGAGCAAGCCCGCTCCCACAGGGATTCGGGTCGATCCGGCTGACGGCTCAGGGCCTGTAGAGGTGCGCATGCCCGGCGCGGTACAGCGATGACTCGCTGAACACATCATTGCCCAGCACCCGTCCCACCAGGATCAGCGCCGTGCGGCGAAAGCCCTTGGCCTGGACCTTTGCAGCGATGTCCGCCAGCGTGCCCACGGCCCAATCCTGATCCGGCCAGGTGGCCCGGTGGATCACGGCGACCGGACAATCCGCGCCGTAGTGGGGCAGCAGTTCAGCCACGATTTTTTCCAGATGATTGACCCCCAGGTGAACCGCCAGGGTTGCGCCGTGTTGCGCCAGGCTGCCCAGCTCCTCCCCGGCGGGCATGGCGGTCTTGTCGGCGTAACGGGTCAGGATGACGCTCTGGGACACGTCCGGCAGGGTCAGCTCGGCGCCCAGCAGGGCGGCGCAGGCGGACGTTGCGGTAACGCCCGGAATGATCTCGAACGGAATCTCCAACGCCCGCAGGCAGCGAATCTGCTCACCGATGGCGCCATACAGGCTCGGGTCCCCGGAATGCACCCGGGCGACATCCTGGCCTTTGAGGTGGGCCGCCCTGATCAATTCGATGATCTGTTCGAGGTGCAGTTCGGCGCTGTTGATCACCTGCTCGGCGCGGTGGCCTTCCAGCACGGCGGCCGGCACCAGGGAGCCGGCGTAGATAATCACGGCGCAGCTGCGGATCAGCCGCTGGCCCTTGACGGTGATAAGTTCCGGGTCGCCGGGGCCGGCGCCGATGAAGTAAACGGTCATGACCGGCTCCTGCAGGGTAGGTGAGTGGCGCTTGGATGAAGATCGCTCATGATCCTGGGCGCGGATTATCGGGATTTACGCCACGACCGCCAAGGCCAGCGTGCTCTTGAGGCCTCGCTGGCGGGTAATCAGCAGCGTGGCCGGTGCCGTGCCCCAGCGGTCGGCCAGAGCCAGGGCGGCGCTTTCGGCGATGCCGTAGCAGCCGGTCCGTTCGAAGGCGATGTCGGAGCGGTGGCTGAGACGGTCCTGATAACCGGCCAACTGTTCGGCACTGAAGCACACCAGCGGCAGCGCCAGATGCTCGGCCAGTTCCAGCAGGCCCGCTTCGTTCTGCTTGAGGTCGATACTGGCCAGGGCCTGCACGTGATCAAGGTCGATGCCGTGGGCTTGCAGGGTTTGCTCCAGCAAGGCGCGCAACGCGCTGGCCGGACAACCACGCTGGCAGCCCAGGCCGATCACCAGGGTCGGCGCAGCCTGGGAAGAGCGGCTGTTCATGCCTCGTGGTGGGCTTGGCCGTCACGGCGGAACAGCCAGGCGCTGATCAGGCCCAGGGCCAGCCAGAACGCCACGTTGGTCAGCTGCGAGGCGATCTTGAACTGGGTTTCAAGGGCTTCGGGTGCCAGCATCGAATGGACCTCCGGTTGCGGTGCGCCAATGACGTGGGGCACCAGCAGGGTTGCCACGCCCAGCAGCTTGAGCAGCCAGTGCCGGCCGAAGGCGATCAGGGCGATGCCCACCGCGGTGGACGCGGCGGTGCCAATCCACCACATCTGCCGCTGGGCCAGGTCAGCCGCCGCCGTGCCGGGCAACTCCGGCGGCAAGCCGAGTGTCGGTGCCAGGACGAACGTGGCGTAGCCGGCCAGCCCCCAGAGCAGGCCCTGGGCGGTGCGGGTCGGTGCGCGCAAGGTGTACAAGCCGGCCAGCATCAGCGCAAAGCCCACCGCAACCACCAGGTTGCCGCCCGTGGTGGACAGCACGCGCTGCCAGCCGTCTTCCGGCTCCCAGGCTTCGGCGTCATGGGTATGGGCGACCCCGGCCGCGTGCTCGTGGACTTCGGCCGCGGGGGCTTTTTCATAGGTCTCGGCCTGGAGAATCAGCGGCGATACCCAGAAACTTTGCAGGAGGGTCAGCAGCAGGGCGGCCAGCAATCCACTGAAACCGGCGGTCTGGGCGATACGCTTGATCATGTCGTCAGGTCTCAATGGCACGGAAAGGCGGCGCTGTGGCGGGTGTCGTGGGCAGCGTTGTGCACCGCTTCGATGTGAGAGAACCCGGCGAAATAGACCAGCCCGGCACCCAGGATCGAGGCGAGGATCGCCGCGCTCAGGCGCTGGCTCAGGGTGGTGGTGCTGCTGGCGGTACGAACGGTGCTGCTGATGGTCGACATGGCGCTTCCCTCTGTTCTTGTCTCGTCCAGTGGGTAAATCGAGCGCAATGAAAACCCTGGCGCAGGTCGCCAAGGTTCGAACAGCGCCCGCCCACCGCGGGTTTGTTGATGCTTGAGTCATGGGCCGGTCTCCGGGCTCGCGAGGGGCAGGGGCTGGGCCTTGCCGGCAAGCGTCACCTTCCCATGCCATGGGCACAGTGGTTAAGACGCTTCGCTCGCTTACCGTTGCGGGGGCAGCACCGGACTGACGTGGCCTTGAAGTAAAGCACACGATTCACCGGTTTCCCGTTTCACCCTGTGAAGGGCACCCGTAACTAGGCGCACAGGAGAGCATGGGCGGGGGCGGGGCGTCAATGCGGAGAGAGGGCCGCTGCGCTGCCCAATCGCGAGCAAGCTCGCTCCCACACAAGGATTTGCGTCGGGCCCAAAATTCAAGACCTATGCAGATCCAATGTGGGAGCGAGCTTGCTCGCGATGGCGGTAGCAAGGACACCGCAGAGCTTACTTGTGGAGATTGACCCGCCCGCACTCCCTGCGTAGCCTTGCGCCTTCGAGGTTCTTCGGTTCGCGCCGAAGCTAAGAAGGGAACGCGGTCCAAGCCGCGGCTGCCCCCGCAACTGTGAACGGTGACGTTCCTGCCGGGCCACTGTGCATGTGCACGGGAAGGCGCAGGAATTGCCTGCCCAGGCTTTGTCAAAGCCGGGCCGGCCCCGCCGTCAGCCAGGAGACCTGCCTCGAGACAGATTCTCACTACAACCGGGCGGGGTGATCCGGTGGCGAAATCTTCCGCGCACCCCTGTGCCTGCGGTTGTCGTCCCGTTTGCCCGCCACCTTGCCAAAGGGCATCCGATGAAAACACTGGCCAAACTCCCCGTCACCATCGTCACCGGTTTCCTCGGCTCGGGTAAAACCACGTTGCTGCGGCACATGCTCGACAACGCCCAGGGTCGCCGCATCGCGGTGATCGTCAACGAATTCGGCGAGCTGGGCATCGACGGTGAGATCCTCAAACAGTGCTCCATCGGTTGCACCGAAGAAGAAGCCAACGGCCGCGTCTACGAGCTGGCCAACGGCTGTCTGTGCTGCACGGTGCAGGAAGAGTTCTTCCCGGTGATGCGCGAGCTGGTGGCCCGGCGCGGCGACCTTGACCACATCCTCATCGAAACCTCCGGGCTGGCCTTGCCCAAACCGTTGGTCCAGGCTTTCCAGTGGCCGGAAATCCGCAGCGCCTGCACCGTCGACGCGGTCATCACCGTGGTCGACAGCCCTGCCGTGGCGGCTGGCACTTTCGCTGCGTTCCCCGACCAGGTGGACGCCATGCGCAAACTCGATCCGAACCTGGACCACGAATCGCCGCTGCACGAACTGTTCGCCGATCAACTGGCGAGCGCCGACCTGGTGATCCTCAACAAGGCCGACCTGATCAGCCCCGAAGACCTGGCGAAAGTCCGTCTGGAAGTGGCCGAGGAGTTGCCGCCGGCGGTCAAGGTCATCGAAGCCAGCAGCGGCCGCCTGCCACTGGACGTGTTGATCGGCCTGGGCGCCGGCTCCGAAGAACACATCGACGCTCGCCACAGCCATCACGACCATCACCATGATGGCGACGAAGATGACCATGATCACGACGCTTTCGACTCCATCTCCATCGAACTGCCCCAGGCTGACGAGAGCCTGTTGCTGGACGCGCTCACTCAACTGGTGGTGCAACATGGCGTGCTGCGGGTCAAGGGTTTCGCGGCCATCCCGAACAAGCCGATGCGCTTGCTGGTCCAGGGTGTCGGCACGCGTTTCGACAAGCATTTCGATCGCCAATGGGGCGCCGATGAAGCGCGGGTCACCCGCCTGGTGCTGATCGGCCAGGCGCTGGACGCCGGTCTGCTCGAAGTGCAGCTGCGCGCCGCCCTCAGCGTCTAAGCCATGCACCTGCTCAGGACCCAGCCGGGCGGCTTTGTAGCGGACGACAACATTGCCGACCTGGGGCAAACCCCCGCCGAGCTGGTGATCCTGTGCAGCGGCGACTCCAGCCTGGCGCTGCTGGCCGAAGCGGCGCGGCAGTTGCCGGACGACTACCCGCCGTTTCGCCTTGCCAACCCGATGCAGGTGCAGAACCACGCCTCGGTAGACCTGTATTTCGACGACGTGCTGCGCCACGCCAAGGTCATCCTGCTGTCGCTGCACGGCGGCATCGGCTATTGGCGCTACGGCATTGAACGGCTGATGGAATTGGCTGGGCGCGGGGTGACGTTGATCCTGGTGCCGGGTGACGATCGGCCTGACCCGGAGCTGAGTGATCTCAGCAACGTGCCCTTCGAGGGGCGCGACCGGCTCTGGCAGTTCTTGCGCCAGGGTGGCCTGGGCAATGCCCTGAATCTGTTCTATAACCTAGCCAGCCAATGGTTCGGTCGCGATTACCCGTGGGACGAACCGCAGGCCCTGCCGCGTACGGCGATCTATCACCCGCAAAACACCAACGCCAGCCTCGGCGATTGGCAAGCCGACTGGCAGGCCAGCCAGCCGGTGGCGGCCCTGCTGTTTTATCGCTCGCACCTGCAAGCGGCGAACACCGCCTTCATCGACGTATTCTGTCAGCGCCTGCAAGCAGCGGGGCTCAACCCGTTGCCCATGGCCGTCGCAAGCCTCAAGGAGCCGGCCTGCCTGGCGCAGGTCGAGGATTGGCTGGATGAGGTCGAGGCGGGGGTGATCCTCAACACCACCGGGTTCGCCCAATCCAGTCCGGAAGCCCCTCACTTGCGGCCGTTTCGCCGCGACATTCCGGTGATCCAGGCGATCTGCGCTCAGGACAACGAACCCGGCTGGCGTGCCAGCGAACAAGGCCTGGGGCCGCGGGACTTGGCGATGCACATTGCCTTGCCGGAGCTGGACGGGCGAATCATCAGCCGGCCCATCAGTTTCAAGGACCTGGCCTGGCGCAGCGAGCGCAGCCAGAGCGATGTGGTCTGCTACCGGGCCGTGCCCGAGCGCATGGACTTCGTTGCGCAACTGGCCCGGCGCTGGAGCGCCCTGGCGCGGGTGCCCAACGGGGAAAAGCGGGTGGCGCTGATCCTGGCCAACTACCCGACCCGGGACGGCCGCATCGGCAACGGCGTGGGCCTGGACACCCCGGCCGCCGCGTTGAATATCCTGCGGGCCCTGCACAACGAGGGTTATCCGCTGCCGGCCGAACTGCCGGCGAGCGGCACTGCGCTGATTCAGCAGTTGCTCGGTGGGGTCAGCAACGACCTGGACAGCCTCGACCTGCGGCCGTGTCACCAGAGCCTGGCCGTCGAGGCCTACCAGGCGCTGTTCGACGCACTGCCTGATGCCAATCGCCAGGCGGTGCTGGCGCGCTGGGGGGCGCCCGAGCAGGACCCGATGTTCCGCGACGGCCGCCTGATGATCGCCGGCCTGCGCCTGGGCCTGACGTTCGTCGGCATCCAGCCGGCGCGGGGCTATCAGGTCGACCCGAGTGCGGTCTACCACGACCCGGACCTGGTGCCGCCCCACGGCTACCTGGCGTTCTATTTCTGGTTGCGCCACACCTACGGCGCCCACGCGGTGATCCATGTCGGCAAGCACGGCAACCTCGAATGGCTGCCAGGCAAGGGTGTCGGTTTGTCGGAAAGCTGCTGGCCGGACGCGCTGTTGGGCCCGCTGCCGAATATCTATCCGTTCATCGTCAACGACCCGGGCGAGGGCGCCCAGGCCAAGCGCCGGACCCAGGCGGTGATCATCGACCACCTGATGCCGCCGCTGACCCGCGCCGAAACCTACGGGCCGCTGCGCGACCTCGAACGGCTGGCCGACGAGTACTACGAGGCGCAACTGCTCGATCCGCGCCGCGCCCGAGAATTGCAGCGGGACATCCTGAACCTGGTGCGCGAAACCCACATCGACCGCGAACTGCAACTGGATGCTGACGCCGACGCGGCGGTCTGGCTGCCGCGCCTGGACACCTACCTGTGCGACCTGAAGGAGTCGCAGATCCGCGATGGCCTGCACATCTTCGGCGAGTCGCCTAGCGGACGGCTGCGCATCGACACGTTGCTGGCGTTGCTGCGCATTCCCCGCGGCGACGGCAAGGGTGCACAGTCGAGCCTGCTGCGGGCGCTGTCGAACGCCTTTGAACTGGGCTTCGATCCGCTGGATTGCGCCTTGGCCGACCCCTGGGCCGGCCCTTGTCCCGAGGCGTTGCAGCAGGTCAGTGCCGAACCCTGGCGCACCGCCGGCGATACGCGCGAGCGCCTGGAGCTGTTCGCGGCGCGCTTGATCGAGCAAGCGCTGGCAGGCGACGTCCTGTGGCTGGAGGCACCGGGCTGGGAAACGGTGCGCAGCATCGTCGAAAACCTGCGCAGCGTCGTCGCCCCGCGTCTGGACGCCTGCGGCCCGGCGGAAATGCGCGGCCTGCTCGATGCCTTGGGCGGGCGCTTCGTGCCGGCCGGCCCCAGCGGTGCGCCGAGTCGCGGCCGCCTGGACGTGCTGCCCACCGGGCGTAACTTTTTCTCGGTAGACGTGCGCAACCTGCCCACCACCACGGCGTGGCGCATCGGGTTCCAATCGGCCAACCTGATGCTCGAACGGCACTTGCAGGATCACGGCGACCACCTGCGCCAGCTCGGCCTGTCGGTGTGGGGCACCGCGACCATGCGCACCGGCGGCGATGACATCGCCCAGGCCATGGCGTTGATGGGTGTGCGCCCGGTCTGGGCCACCGGCAGCCAGCGGGTGGACGATTTCGAGATCTTGCCGCTGAGTCTGCTGGACCGGCCTCGGGTCGATGTGACGCTGCGAGTCTCCGGATTCTTCCGCGATGCCTTCGCCAACCTGATTCGCCTGTTCGATGCGGCGGTGCAAGCGGTCGCGGACCTCGATGAACCGGCCGACATGAACCCCCTGGCCGCCAAGGTGCGCAGCGAGCGTGACAGCTTGCTGGCGTCGGGCCTGACGGCAGAGGCGGCGGCCCGGCAGGCCGGCTGGCGGATCTTCGGCGCCAAGCCGGGTGCCTATGGCGCGGGCGTGCAGGGCGCCATCGACGGGCGCCTGTGGCAGAGCCGCGAGGACCTGGCCGAGGTGTACCTGAATTGGGGTGGCTACGCTTACGGTGCCCACGACGAAGGCACTGCCGCCCGGGAGCCGTTTTCCCGGCGCTTGAGCCAGGCGCAGGCGGTGTTGCAGAACCAGGACAACCGCGAACACGACGTGCTCGATTCCAACGATTACTACCAGTTCCAGGGCGGCATGCTGGCCGCGGTGGAGACCTTGAGCGGGCAAAAGGCGGCCAGTTACCACGGCGATCACAGCCAGCCTGACCTGCCGCGGATCCGCACCCTGAAGGAAGAACTCAACCGCGTCATCCGCTCCCGGGCGGCCAACCCGAAGTGGATCGACGGGGTCAAGCGTCACGGCTACAAGGGCGCGTTCGAGCTGGCGGCGACGGTGGACAATCTGTTCGCCTTCGACGCCACCACGCAACTGATCGACGACCATCAGTACGCGTTGCTGGCCGACGCCTACCTGCTCGACCCGGACACCCGGGCGTTTGTCCGCCAGCACAACCCCGATGCCCTGCGCGACATGACCGAACGCATGCTCGAAGCGCAACAGCGGGGCATGTGGCAGGCGCCGGGCGACTACCGCGAGGCGTTGGAGAATTTGCTGTTGGACATTGAAGAAGATGGCTGAGGTGCACTTGTGGCGAGGGAGCTTGCTCCCGCTCGGCTGCGCAGCAGTCGTAATCCAGGCAACGCGACACTTCAGGTGCACCGCGTTGGCCGGTTTGGGGCCGCTTCGCGCCCCAGCGGGAGCAAGCTCCCTCGCCACAGCGGACTATCGAACATTTATGAGATCCTCCACATGATCGACACCCCTCATTTCCCACTCTCCGCCGTGGTCGGCGCCGATGATCTGAAACTGGCGCTGTGCCTGGCCGCCATCGACCCGAAGATCGGCGGTGTACTGATCGAGGGGCCGCGTGGCATGGCCAAGTCCACCCTGGCCCGGGGCCTCGCCGACCTGTTGGCCAGCGGTCAGTTCGTCACTTTGCCCTTGGGCGCCACCGAGGAACGCCTGGTGGGCACCCTTGATCTGGACGCGGCGCTGGGGGAAGGGCGCGCGCAGTTTTCTCCCGGTGTGCTGGCCAAGGCCGATGGCGGCGTGTTGTACGTCGATGAAGTGAACCTGCTGCCTGATCATCTGGTGGACCTGCTGTTGGACGTGGCGGCCAGCGGCACCAACCTGATCGAGCGCGACGGCATCTCCCATCGGCACCCGGCGCGGTTTGTGCTGATCGGCACCATGAACCCGGAAGAGGGCGAGCTGCGCCCACAATTGCTCGACCGGTTTGGCCTGAACGTGGCCCTCGACGGGCACACCCCTGCGGCTGAACGCGGGCAGATCATTCGTCGGCGGTTGGATTTCGACACTGACCCGGCCGCCTTCTGCGCGCACTGGGAAAGCGCCCAGCAGGCCCTGCGTGAACGCTGCCAGCAGGCCCGCGACCGCCTGACCGGGATCGCCCTGGATGACGTGACGCTCGCCCAGATCACCGAGCGCTGTTTTGCCGCTGGGGTCGATGGCCTGCGTGCCGACCTGGTCTGGTTGCGGGCGGCCCGGGCCCACGCGGCCTGGCGTGGGGCACAGGCCATCGCTGATGAAGATATCGACGCCGTCGCCGAGTTCGCCTTGCGCCATCGGCGGCGCGGGCACTCGAGCCCGGCCCCTGCGCCGTCCCAGGCACCCTCGACGGGCGATCGCGCGGCCCAGCCCAACGAAGGCCAGGGCCAGTGGGGCGACTTGCCGGCCCAGGCCTTGCCCACCGGTGCACGGCGTGACGTGCCGAGCTGGCCAAAAAAGCCTTAGGCATTCGCCCCCGTTCGGCCGTGGGGGCGGATGCCAGGCCCCGGGCGGGGCGGTTGGACGATGGACGCCAGGGGCGCAGCAAAGTCGCCTCCAGTGGCGCGGTGAACTGGCCGGGCACTTTGCTCAAGGGCCGTCCCCAACGCTATGACGACCTGCGCTTTCACCGCCGTCATCGCTCGCCCCATGAACTGTGGCTGGTCATCGTCGATGCCTCGGCCTCGACCCGTCGTCATCGTGCCTTGAGCGATGGCAAGGGCCTGCTGGTGCAACTGTTCGATGACGCCTACCGGCAGCGCGCGCGACTGGCCTTGCTGACCGTCAGTGGCAGTGTTCCGCACTGGCAAGTGCAAGGGCTCAAGGCCTCGACTGGGCTGCGACACTGGCTCGATGCACTCGGCGCCGGCGGCGGCACGCCGTTGCTGGCCGCGTTGCAAGAGGCCGGGCGTTGGCTGCGAGCCCGGCGCAAGCGCTACCCGGCAGAGCAACAGCGGGTGCTGGTGATGACGGATGGACGGCTGAAGGAGGGGCTGGCGCCGTCGCCTCTCGACTGCCCGAGCCTGTTGATCGACATCGAGCGCGGCCCGATCCGCCTGGGCCGTGCCCGGCAATTGGCGGGGCAGTTGGGGGCCGAGTATCGGCATATCGACCAGGTTTGATGCGCTTGTTTCCGAGGTGTCTGGGCGGACGCCTTCGCGGGCAAGCTCCCACACTTGATCGGCGGCCTGTCGCAGTCCCTGTGGGAGCGGGCTTGCCCGCGAAGGCATCACCTCGGAATCGGATTTGCCCACTCTGTTCTATGCTGAGGCGACTTCACAGGAGTGAACCATGCGCGTACTCGTCACCAATCCCCAGGATGATTTTCGGGTCAAGGCCTACGCTGGCACCAACGGCGTGCTGCTCGCCATGGACCTGGCCGAATCCCGTCGCAAGGGGCTGCTGGGTTTTGCCATCGAGAAACAGCAGGGTGACAAGCCCTGGTTGTTCCTGTTCAACAGCCTGACCTTCCCTGGCAAGGCCCACACGTTCCCCCAGTTTTACGCCACACCCAGCGACCAGGCGCCGTTGCAGAAATTTCGCTGGGCCGACTACGCCGTCAACCCCGGCGTGACGATGAACTACCGCGTGCACCTGGCCTATGGCAGCCCCGACGCGCCACAGTTGGGCGAGTCCCTGGACATCAGCGTCACCAGCGATAACGGGCAGCCGGTCAACCAGCGCGTGATCTTCAACCGAGCCGTGGCCGCCAGCCAGGCGTTCCAGCGCAAGTTTCCCGAGCTGGATGCGTTGATCAGCGCCAATCGCAACCTGTCCATCGATGACTGGCCCGACGCGCCGCGTCGCTGGTTGGAAAACGGCCTGCTGGGACGCCTGATCGGCTTCATCGACCGGGCCCTCGATGCCACCTGGGCCCTGGACGTAGCCATCTACGAATACGAACTACCGGTGATCGTCGATGCGGTGAACGCCGCTTTCGCCCGAGGCGCGCAGGTGCGGGTGCTGTACCACGCCGAGCCGGGCGACGACACCACGCAGCGCAACGAGGCCAGCCTCGAAAAACTGCCGGCGGCCAACAAGCGCGGGCGGGTCACCCACAACATCTTCCACGACAAATTCATCGTCCTGAGCCGGGTGGACGGCGCCGGTTCGCGGCAACCGGAAGCGGTCCTGTGCGGCAGCACCAACTTCACCGCCAACGGTGTCTATCGCCAGGCCAATGTCGTGCACGTGCTGGATGAGCCGCGGGTGAGCGACAGCTATCGCCAGGTGTTCGAGCAGATCTGGGCCGCACCGCAGGACGTCGACGCCACCCGCCAGTGGCTGACCCTGAACAACCCGATGGCGCCGCAAGAGCCACTGTTCGCCGGTTTCTCACCGCGCACGGGCGAAGGCGACCTCGACCGTTTCGTCGACATCATCCACGGCGCCCGCAAGGACCTGTTGTTCGTCACCGCGTTCGTCCTGCCCGAGCGGATCCTCGATGCCTTGCTCGGCCAGCCGAACGATGACGTACTGCGCTACGGTCTGCAGAACACCGCCAGCCGCATCACCGGTTTCCATGCCGACCGCACCGCCCAATTCGCCGCCACCGCGCTGCTCAACACCGGGTTGGAAGGCTGGCTCAGGGAAAACATGAAGGGCCAGAAAGGCAACCTGCTGGTTCACACCAAGGCCATCGTCACCGACTTCACCAGCGACACACCGACCATCATCAGCGGCAGCCACAACCTGAGCGCCGCCGCCAGCAACGGCAATGACGAGAACTACCTCATCATCCAGGGCGACACCGACTTGGCCGACCGTTACGGGCTGGAGTTGCTGCGTTTCTATGAGCATTACCGCTTTCGGTACTTCGCCAAGAAACTGGCCCTCAAGCAGGTCAAGCCACTGGCGGTGGATGACAGCTGGAGTGACGACTATTACCGCGAAGGGGACCTGCGGGCATTGTCGAGGGTGAGGTTCTGCGGACGCTAGGCTCTGTCTGAAAAGCCTTGATACTCGTTCATGCTGCGTTGAAAACCGGCTCGGAATGCTCATTTACTTCAGTAAACTCCGCTTCCTCGCCGGTTTTCGCCTTGCCTGACCTTCGTCTCAAGACTTTTCAAACAGAGCCTAGGTGTGGCAGGGATGAGGTGCTAGCATAGGGCCATCTATCAGCCAGGACGCTGCCATGAACCGCTGTCACGGAATGTCGAGTCTGCTTCGCGCCGGTGTCGCGATTGTATTGTTGATGGTCTGTGCTTCGGCCATCGCCGCCAATACTCCCTGTTCCGGGCGCAAGGGCGGGATCGCCGGCTGTGACGGTGACACGTTCCTGTGCAACGACGGGTCCATCAGCGCTTCGAAAAAATCCTGTTCCGCTGTGTTGGGGATTCGCAATGAAACCCGACCCTCGTCATTACTCAAGCAGGCCGACGGTTGCCAATGCGGCAGCGGCAGTTACTGCGTTGGCCCGCGGGGCGGCGTCTATTGCCTCACGCCCGGCGGCAGCAAGAGTTACAAACGCAAGTAGCGCAATACCGCCGACCTCCTCCTGTGGGAGCGGGCTTGCCCGCGAAGACGGTGTGACAATCGACAACAATGTTGGATGTGCCGGCCTCTTCGCGAGCGAGCCCGCTCCCCACAGGGGGCGAGGCACCGTTCTGGGGCCTTGTTACCCGCATGTCGTAGCCAACGGTAGCAATCCCTGGAATGACGTCCGACGTCGTCACGCACGGCTGATTTTCCCATCTATCTGATTCCATTCACTTTCCATTTTCCTGGCCCGAAGTCCGTTTGGCTGTGGCACACTTTCTGCTGTCTATTCCGTTGTTACAAACCATGTTCCGGTATAGCGGAATAAACTCATCCTGGAGTGCTAGCCATGCAACGCCGACCTTCCTTGTTCAAAGCGTGTGTTTTTCTCTTCGCCGCCTCGATGGCGGTCGTGGGTGTCGCCCAGGCGGCGGACAGCAAGCTGGACAGCGTGCTGCAACGCGGGAAATTGATCGTGGGCACGGGCAGCACCAATGCCCCGTGGCACTTCCAGGGAGCGGATGGCAAGTTGCAGGGGTTCGATATCGACATTGCGCGGATGGTCGCCAAGGGCCTGTTCAATGACCCGGAGAAAGTCGAGTTCGTGGTGCAGTCTTCCGATGCGCGGATCCCCAACCTGCTGACCGACAAGGTCGACATGAGCTGCCAGTTCATCACCGTCACCGCCAGCCGTGCCCAGCAGGTGGCGTTCACCTTGCCGTACTACCGCGAAGGGGTCGGCCTGTTGTTGCCGGCCAACAGCAAGTACAAGGAGATCGAAGACCTCAAGGCCGCCGGCGACGGTGTCACCGTGGCGGTGCTGCAGAACGTCTACGCCGAAGAGCTGGTGCACCAGGCACTGCCCAAGGCCAAGGTCGACCAGTACGACAGCGTCGACCTGATGTACCAGGCGGTGAACTCCGGCCGTGCCGATGCCGCCGCCACGGACCAGTCCTCTGTGAAGTACCTGATGGTGCAGAACCCCGGCCGTTATCGCAGCCCGGCCTACGCCTGGAGCCCGCAAACCTATGCCTGTGCGGTCAAGCGCGGCGACCAGGACTGGCTGAACTTCGTCAACACCACCTTGCATGAAGCCATGACCGGCGTGGAATTCCCCACCTACGCGGCGTCGTTCAAGCAATGGTTCGGCGTGGACCTGCCGTCGCCGGCCATCGGTTTCCCCGTTGAATACAAATGACCCTGTGAGCCCGGGATGCCCGTCGCGGGCGTCCCGCCGAAGGTACTGTCGACCATGAACTATCAGTTGAACTTTGCCGCCGTCTGGCGCGATTTCGACACCTTGCTGGCGGGGCTCGGGCTGGGGCTTTCCCTGGCGCTGGTGTCGATCGCCATCGGTTGCGTGATCGGTCTGGCGATGGCATTCGCGCTGCTGAGCAAGCACCGCCTCCTGCGTGTGCTGGCCTCGGTGTATGTGACGGTGATCCGCAATACGCCGATCCTGGTGCTGATCCTGTTGATCTACTTCGCCTTGCCGAGCCTGGGCATTCGCCTGGACAAGCTGCCGTCGTTCGTCATCACCCTGTCGCTATACGCCGGGGCCTACCTGACCGAGGTGTTCCGCGGCGGCTTGATGAGCATTCACAAGGGTCAGCGTGAAGCGGGCCTGGCGATCGGCCTGGGGGAGTGGCAGGTGAAGGCCTACATCACCGTGCCGGTGATGCTGCGCAACGTGCTGCCGGCCTTGTCGAACAACTTCATCTCGCTGTTCAAGGACACTTCCCTGGCCGCGGCGATTGCCGTGCCGGAGCTGACCTACTACGCCCGCAAGATCAACGTGGAGAGCTACCGGGTGATCGAAACCTGGCTGGTTACCACGGCCCTGTATGTCGCGGCCTGTTACCTCATTGCCATGCTGCTGCGGTACTTCGAGCAGCGCCTGGCGATCCGCCGTTAGGAGCTTCCCATGTACGAATCCCCCAGTTGGTTGCATGAGTTGTGGGTTGCGCGGGACACCTTGTGGGCGGGCTTTGTGACCAGCGTGCAGTGTTCGGTACTGGCGATTTTGCTGGGCACCTTGATCGGCCTGGTCGCCGGGCTGGTATTGACCTATGGCCGAATCTGGATGCGCGCGCCGTTTCGCTTCTATGTCGACCTGATTCGTGGCACGCCGGTGTTCGTGCTGGTGCTGGCCTGCTTTTACATGGCCCCGGCGCTGGGCTGGCAGATCGGCGCGTTCCAGGCCGGTGTCCTGGGCCTGACGCTGTTTTGCGGCTCCCACGTGGCCGAGATCGTGCGCGGTGCCTTGCAGGCGTTACCCCGCGGGCAGATGGAAGCCAGCCAGGCCATCGGCCTGACGTTCTACCAGGCCCTGAGCTATGTGTTGTTGCCCCAGGCGTTGCGGCAGATCCTGCCGACCTGGGTCAATTCCTCCACCGAGATCGTCAAGGCCTCGACGCTGTTGTCGGTGATCGGGGTGGCCGAACTGTTGCTCAGCACCCAGCAGGTCATTGCCCGAACCTTCATGACGCTGGAGTTCTACTTGTTCGCCGGTTTTCTCTTTTTCATCATCAATTACGCCATCGAGTTACTCGGCCGGCACATTGAAAAACGGGTGGCCTTGCCATGACTGATGTTTCGACTTCCTCCAACGCCCAGCCGCTGCTGGACATTCGTGGCCTGCGCAAACAATACGGCCCGCTCGAAGTGCTCAAGGGCGTGGACCTGAGCCTGCAGCGCGGCAATGTGGTCACGCTGATCGGCTCCAGCGGCTCGGGCAAGACCACGCTGTTGCGCTGCGTGAACATGCTGGAAGAGTTCCAGGGCGGGCGGATCATGCTCGACGGCGAGGCCATCGGCTACGACGAGATCGACGGCAAGCGCCTGCGCCACCCCGAGAAGGTCATTGCCCGGCATCGGGCCATGACCGGCATGGCCTTCCAGCAATTCAACCTGTTCCCCCACCTGACTGCTTTGCAGAACGTCACCCTGGGCCTGCTCAAGGTGAAAAAACTGCCCAAGGACGAAGCGGTGGCCCTGGCCGAGAAGTGGTTGGCGCGGGTCGGCCTGCTGGAACGTCGCAATCACTTTCCCGGTCAGTTGTCCGGCGGTCAGCAGCAGCGCGTCGCGATTGCCCGTGCAATTGCCATGAACCCCAGCCTGATGCTGTTCGACGAGGTGACCTCGGCCCTCGACCCCGAACTGGTGGGTGAAGTGCTGAACGTGATCAAGGGCCTGGCCGAAGACGGCATGACCATGCTGCTGGTGACCCACGAAATGCGCTTTGCCTTCGAGGTCTCCGACAAGATCGTGTTCATGAACCAGGGCCGCATCGAAGAGCAGGGCCCGCCGAAGGAATTGTTCGAACGCCCGCAATCGCCACGGTTGGCGGAATTTCTCAAGAACACCCGTTTTTAACTGCATTGCATAAGGAGAAACACCCATGAGCATTACCCGTTACGGCACTGGCAGCAGCGCAGGCGGCGGACAGCCTCGGCCCTTCGCCCGGGCCGTGGAGGCCGATGGCTGGCTGCACGTGTCCGGCCAGGTGCCGGCGGTGGACGGTGAGATCATCGTTGGCGGGATCGTCGAGCAGACGCACCAGACGATGAAGAACCTGATCGCCATTCTCGAAGAGGCCGGCTATGGCCTGGAAGACGTGGTGCGCTGTGGCGTGTGGCTGGACGACCCGCGGGATTTCTGGAGCTTCAACAAGGTGTTCGGCGAATACTTCAGCCCGGAACACGCCCCGGCCCGGGCTTGTGTGCAGGCCAGCATGATGGTTGATTGCAAGGTCGAGATCGATTGCGTGGCCTACAAGAAAAAGTGATCACCTGTGGGTGGCGCAGTAGTCTGATTACACTCGTGGCCAACTGAATGGAAACCCAAGACATGACCGAAGACACCATCAAACGCCGGGCCCGGGGACTGGATCGGGCGTTCGATATCCTCGATTTCCTCAAGGAAATCGGCCAGCCGCTGCGTCCGAACGACATCGCCAGCGGCATCGGCAGCCCCAAGTCCACGGTCTATGAGCTGGTGGCGTCGCTGCTGGAGCGACGCATCCTCGAACCGGTGGGCAAGGACGGCCATGTTTACCTGGGCCGCCAGTTGTACTTTCTCGGCCAGGCGCACCTGCGTCATTTCGACCTGAGCCGCGAGGCCGACCAGGCCTTGCAGGACATCGTGCGCCAGACCCGGGAAACCGCGCAGATGTGCCTGCTCAACGGGCGCAAATACACCGTGGCGCTGATGAAGGAGGGCGAACGGCATTTCCGTATTTCATCGGACATCGGCGAAAACGCGCCCATCCCCTGGACAGCCTCCGGTCGCCTGTTGCTGGCGCATCTGAGCGACCAGCAGATCATCGACCTGATCGACCCCGATGACTTCATCCTGCCAGACGGCGAGCGCCTGCCTCTGGAGCAGTTCCTGAGGGAAATCCGCCAGGCCGGCGACGAGGGGTTCTTCTCGTTCGACAGCGTGGCCGACACCTTCACCCACTGCTTCGCCGCACCGGTCAAAGACCCGAACGGTGTCGCCATCGCCACCCTGTGCATCGTCGCCCCACGGGCCGACGCCAAGAACAATTACGCCGACTATCGCCGGGTGCTGATCGAAAGCGCCAACCACCTGGCCCGGCGCATCAATGAATAGACAATAGCGGTCATCCGCGACCGCGAGAGGAGTTCGACCATGTCTTCTGCCATTCAGGACGCAGCCGTAGAGAAGGGCGCCGCCACCGTGGGGGCTCACCTGTTGCGCGACGTCAGCCTGCCGGCGTTGGTGCTGCATCGCCAGGCTTTGGAGCACAACATCCGCTGGATGCAGGCGTTCGTCAGCAATAGCGGTGCCGAACTCGCGCCCCACGGCAAGACCAGCATGACCCCGGCCCTGTTCCGTCGTCAGCTCGACGCCGGCGCCTGGGGCCTGACCCTCGCCACCGCCGTGCAGACCCGTGCCGCGTACGCCCATGGCGTGCGCCGGGTGTTGATGGCCAACCAACTGGTGGGCACGCCGAACATGGCCCTGGTCGCCGATTTGCTCGCCGATCCGGCGTTCGACTTCCATTGCATGGTCGATCACCCAGACAACGTGGCCGACCTGGGCGCGTTCTTTGCCGCTCGCGGTGTGACATTGAACGTGATGATCGAGTACGGCGTGGTCGGTGGGCGTTGTGGTTGCCGTACGGAGGCTGAAGTGCTGGCCCTGGCCGAGGCGATCCGGGCGCAACCGGCGCTGGCACTGACCGGTATCGAGGGTTACGAGGGCGTGATCCACGGTGACCACGCCATCAGCGGCATCCGCGCGTTCGCCGCGTCCCTGGTCAGTTTGGCGGTGCAGTTGCAAGACAGCGGCGCGTTTGCCATCGATCGACCGATCATCACCGCCTCGGGGTCGGCCTGGTACGACTTGATCGCCGAGTCGTTCGAGGCCCAGAACGCCCATGGGCGCTTCCTCAGTGTGCTGCGCCCCGGCAGTTACGTGGCCCACGACCATGGGATCTACAAAGAGGCCCAGTGCTGCGTGCTGGAGCGTCGCAATGACCTGCACGAAGGCTTGCGCCCGGCCCTGGAAGTCTGGGCCCACGTGCAATCGCTGCCGGAGCCGGGTTTCGCGGTGATCGCCCTGGGCAAGCGCGACGTGGCCTATGACGCGGGCTTGCCGGTGCCGCTCAAGCGCTACACGCCGGGTTCGGATTCGGTGGCGGGCGACGACGTGAGCGGTTGCCAGGTGACGGCGGTGATGGACCAGCATGCGTTCATGACCGTGGCGCCGGGGGTGGCGTTGCGGGTCGGCGATATCGTTTCGTTCGGCACCTCGCATCCGTGCCTGACCTTTGATAAGTGGCGGGTGGGGTGCTTGGTGGATGAGGAGTTGCGGGTGGTCGAGAGCATGGATACGTGTTTCTAGTCTTTGAACCGAGTTGCGGCTATCGCGAGCAAGCTCGCTCCCACACTGGATTGTTGTGAATACAAAATTTGTGATCGCCATGATCCCCTTGTGGGAGCGAGCTTGCTCGCGATAGCGGCTGCCAGACACCGCTGAATTATCAGGATCATCCATGAGCAACCCCAAACCCCGCATCGCCCTGATCGGCGAGTGCATGATCGAACTGCAACAACGCGCCGACGGCAGCCTGCACCAGAGTTTCGGCGGCGATACCCTGAACACCGCGGTGTACCTGGCCCGTGCCTTGGGCGACAGGGGCGCGGTGGATTACGTCACGGCCTTGGGCGATGACAGTTTCAGCGACGCCATGTGCCAGGGCTGGGCGGCGGAAAACATCGGCTTGGAACGGGTCCAGCGCTTGCCCGGGCGCCTGCCGGGCTTGTATTGCATCCAGACCGACGCGGCCGGCGAGCGGCGGTTTCTGTACTGGCGCAACGAGGCGGCGGTGCGTGATTGCTTCACCACCCCGGCCGCCGCGCCGATCCTGGCGGCGCTGCCGGGCTATGACGTGCTGTATTTCAGCGGCATCACCCTGGCGGTGCTGGGGGAGCAGGGGCGCGTCAAGCTCATCGAAACCTTGGTCGAGGCGCGCCGGCGCGGGGCCCAGGTGGTGTTCGATAACAATTTCCGGCCCAGGCTCTGGGCCTCGATTGACGCGGCTCGGGCGGCGTATCGCAGCGTCCTGCCCCATGTGACGCTGGCGTTGCTGACGGTGGACGACGAGCAGGCGTTGTTCGGTCATCAGGACAGCGACGCGGTGTTTGCCGCCTATGCGCCTCTGGGCACGCCTGAGGTGGTGCTCAAGCGCGGTGCCGAGGCCTGTTTGATCCGCTACGAGGGGCAGTCTTACGAGGTGCCCGCCCAACGCGTCGAGCGCGTGGTGGACACCACGGCGGCCGGGGATTCGTTCAGCGCCGCCTACCTGGCGAGCCGCTTGCTGGGCGGCAGCCCGGTGGACGCCGCCGAGGCCGGGCATTTGTTGGCGAGCCGGGTGATCCAGGTGCCGGGAGCGCTGATCCCCCGTCCATGAAACCACCACAGAACGTCGTGTGGGAGCGGGCTTGCTCGCGAAGGCGGTGGGTCAGTCACATTGATACAACCTGACACACCGCCTTCGCGAGCAAGCCCGCTCCCACAGGGGCGGTTTCCAGGCTAATCCCGGTAAAACACCTGCACCAAGTGATAGCCGAACTTGCTCTTGATCGGCCCGTGCACCACCCGCAACGGCTTCTTGAAAATCACCGCGTCGATTGCGCCGACCATCTGCCCCGGCCGGACCTCACCCAGGTCGCCGCCGCGCTTGCCGGAAGGGCAGGTGGAATACTTCTTCGCCAGTACGTCGAAGGCTTCGCCCTTGGCGATGCGCTGCTTGAGCTGTTCGGCTTCTTCGGCGGTTTTCACCAGGATATGGCGGGCTTGGGCTTTCATGGTGGCGCGGACCTGAACGTAACGGGGCGGCGATTATGCCTCAACTCAGCTGTCATGGTTGATCATCGCCCGAATCTTGGTCGCCAGCAGGTCGAGGGTAAACGGCTTGGCCACCATGTCCATGCCCTGGTCGAGAAACCCCTGGCGCTCGGCGGCTTTCTGCGCGTAACCGGTCATGAACAGCACCTTCAGGTCAGGCCGGTGCTGGCGGGCGATTTCCGCCAGTTGCCGGCCATTCATGCCCGGCAGGCCGACGTCCGTCACCAGCAGGTCGATGCGTTGTCCTGACTCCAACAACGGCAGTGCGGTCCTCGCGTCGCGGGCTTCAAGGGCGGTGTAGCCCAGCGCCTCCAACAGGTCGAGCACCAGCATCCGCACTGCGGGCTCGTCCTCCACCAGCAACACGGTTTCCCCGGCGATCGCCGCCGGCACCTCCACCGTCCCGGCTGTCGCAGGCTGTTCGGCGGGCGTCATGCGCAGGCGTGGCAGGTACAACTGCACCCGAGTGCCCAGGCCTGGCACGCTGTCCAGGTTGAGGTGTCCACCGGACTGCTGGGCAAAGCCGTAGATCATCGACAAGCCCAGGCCGGTGCCCTGGCCGATGGGCTTGGTGGTGAAGAACGGATCGAAGGCCTTGGCCAGCACGGAAGGGGTCATGCCGCTGCCGTTGTCGCTGACGGCGATCATCACGTAGTCGCCGGCCTTGACCGGTTCCAGGGTGTCGATGTCATTGCCGTCGAGGTAGACATTGGCGGTTTCGATGACCAGCTCGCCGCCGTCGGGCATGGCGTCCCGGGCGTTGATCACCAGGTTGAGCAGGGCGTTTTCCAGCTGGCTGGCGTCGGTGCTGACCGGCCACAGCTCGTGGCCCAGTTGCAGGCGCAGCACGATGTGCTCGCCGGTGGTGCGCCGGAGCAGGTCCTCCAGCGAGTGCACCAGGTCATTGGGGTCCAGCGGCTTGCGGTCCAGGGACTGGCGACGGGAAAACGCCAGGAGCCGATGGGTCAGCGCGGCGGCGCGGTTGGCCGAGGACACGGCCGCTTCGGTGAAGCGTCCGATTTCCGCCACCCGGCCATTGGCGATGTAGCGCTGCATCAGGTCAAGGCTGCCCAGGATCCCGGTGAGCATGTTGTTGAAGTCATGGGCGATGCCGCCGGTGAGCTGGCCGACCGCTTCCATCTTCTGGGCGTGGCGCAACGCTTCTTCGGCGCGCTCGCGCTCGAACATTTCTTCTTGCAGGCGTTGGTTGGCCTCGGCCAGTTGGCGAGTGCGGGCGATCACCCGGTCTTCCAGGGTCTCGTTGAGGTTGCGCAAGGCTTCTTCGGTCTTCTTGCGCTCGGTTTCGTCGATCACGAAGATGTAGAAGCCGTTCACCGCGCCGTCCGCTCCACGGCGCGGGAGGTAGTTGGTCAGGGCATGGCGCGGCCGGCCATCGCGGTGGGCCGACTCGATGGCGAAACTGCACGGGTGGCCCGCCAGGGCCTCGGCGATGTGCGCGGCGCGCAAGGCATAGGCTTCTTCACCGAGCACTTCGCGGATGGTCTTGCCGTAGAGTTCTTGTGGGGTCAGGCCGTACCAGTCCAGGTAGGCGCTGTTGTTCAGCCGGAAACGCTCGTCGCGGTCCACGTAACTGATGAGGATCGGCATGGCGTTGATGATCAGTTGCAGCTCGTTCTGGCTCTGGCGCAGCGCCTGCTCGGCGTGCTTGCGCTCGGTGAGGTCCAGGGCCGCGCCGAGGAAACGCTTCGGCCGACCGTGGCGATCCTTGTAGCAGCGGCCCCGGACGAACACCCAGCGCATTTCGCCCGTGGGCTGCACCAGGCGGTATTCCTCGGCGTATTCGGTGCCGTGGCTGATGCAGTGCCTGATGCTGCGGGCAACCATGGCCCGGTCTTCGGGGTGCACGCCTTCAAGGTAGGCGCTGATGGGGAGCTGGCGCGACAGGTTCGGGTCGACGCCATGCAGGCGGGCGAAATGCGCGTCGGCCACGAAGCGGTCCTCGCGGATGTCCCAGTCCCAGGTGCCCAGCGCATCGGCAGCGGCCAGGGCCAGTTGCAGGCGTTCTTCGCTTTCATGCTGGGCCTTGAGGCTGGCTTCGGAGCGGCGCTCGAACTCCTGGGTCAGGCGTCGGCGTTCGCTGGTCTCGATGGCCGTGACCAGGAGGCCGGCGACGTGACCGCCTTCGTCATGCACCGGGCTGTAGGTCAGGTCCAGCCACACGTCGCACAGGCGGCCGGCGAAGGGCACGCGCCATTGCTGGTCGCGGCAGGCATGGCCATGGCCTTGCAATACCCGTTCATAAATCGTCTCGGTCGCGGCCTTGAGCTCGGGCCAGGCGAGGTGGGTCGGCTGGCCGAACGTGCGCGGGTGCTTGTCGCCGATGAGTCGGGCAAAGGCGTCGTTGTACAACTGGCACAGCTGCGGGCCCCACAGCAGGGCCATCGGCATCGGCGAATGGAGCATGATGTCCATGGCGGTGCGCAGGCTCTGGGGCCAGGTGTGGGCAGCGCCCAGCGGGCTCGAGGCCCAGTCCAGGCGGGCGATCAGGCCCTGGGTGTCGCTGCCGACAGGTGTTGCGTTCATCACGGAATCCCTGGAAATCATGTCTGTGTGGCGGTGTCTACTATCCTTCGAGGACGGTAAGCGCGGGTTGGTCTGAAGAGGTGCATGCTCGGGTCAGCTTGTTTCATTGATGCCTCGCGGAAGTTTCAGTCCATGGAAATCGATCCCTTGTTGCGAATCCTGGCGAGCCAGGATGGCTCCGACCTTTATCTGTCCACCGGTGCACCGCCGTGCGCGAAATTCGAGGGGGTGCTCAAGCCCCTGGGTTCCCAGGCGTTCAAGGTTGGCGACATTGCCGGGCTCGCCGAGTCTTTGATGGACGCCGAACAGCGCCTTGAGTTCGATCGAGAGCTGGAAATGAACCTGGCAATTTCCCTCGCCGGCGTCGGGCGGTTCCGGGTCAACGTCTTCAAGCAGCGTAACGACGTGTCCATGGTGATCCGCAACGTCAAGCTGGACATCCCGCGCTTCGAAGACCTGAAGCTGCCTCCGGTGCTGCTGGAGAGCGTGATGCGCAAACAGGGGCTGATCCTGTTCGTCGGCGCCACGGGGTCCGGCAAGTCGACGTCCCTGGCGGCGTTGATCGATTACCGCAATCGCCACAGCAGTGGCCACATCATCACCATCGAGGACCCGGTGGAGTATATCCATCGGCACAAGAAGTCGATCATCAACCAGCGTGAGGTCGGTGTCGACACCCGCAGCTTTCACGCCGCCCTGAAAAATACCCTGCGCCAGGCGCCGGATGTGGTGCTGATCGGTGAAATCCGCGACCGGGAAACCATGGAACACGCCCTGGCCTTCGCCGACACCGGGCACCTGGTGATTTCCACGTTGCATGCCCATAACGCCAACCAGGCCCTGGACCGGGTGATCAATTTCTTTCCCGAAGAGCGCCGGCCGCAACTGCTCAGCGACCTGGCCAACAACCTCCAGGCCTTCATCTCCCAGCGCCTGGTGCGCACCGTGAGCGGCCAGCGCCGCGCGGCGGTGGAGGTGATGCTGGGCTCGCCCACGGTGGCCGACCTGATCCGGCGCAACGAACTGAGCGAGCTCAAGGGCATCATGGAAAAATCGGAAGAGCTGGGCATGCAAACCTTCGATCAGGCCCTGTTCAACCTGGTGGTGGAAGGCGCCATCGACGAGGAGCAGGCGCTGAAGAATGCCGACTCGGCGAACAACCTGCGCTTGCGCCTGAAGCTGCATGCCGAGTCGGGCGCCGCGCCGCCGGCTGATCCGGCGGCGGGGGAGTGGGGGTTGGTGGATTGACGGGAAAAAACCGACTCCTTGTGGCGAGGGGATTTATCCCCGCTGGGCTGCGAAGCAGCCCCCATGAGGCCAACCCCTTCTGTCTGATGCACCGAGTTGACAGGTTTGAGGGTTGCTGCGCAACCCAACGGGGATAAATCCCCTCGCCACAGATAATCCCTTCACCACAAGGGCGCCTAACTGGCCAGTTCCGGCCGCTCCCGAAACTGCTCCAGCGCCTCGGGATTGGCCAGGGCGTCGGTGTTCTTCACTGCCTCGCCATGCACCACGTTGCGCACCGCCAGCTCCACCACCTTGCCGCTGATGGTTCGTGGAATGTCGGTGACCGGCAGGATCTTCGCCGGAACATGGCGCGGCGTGGTGTTGGCGCGGATGACCTGACGGATCCGCTGGGCCAGGTCCTCATCGAACGCCACCCCGTCGCGCAACCGCACGAACAGCACCACCCGCACGTCGCCCTGCCATTGCTGGCCGATGGCAACGCTGTCGAGCACCTGCTCGATCTTTTCTACCTGCCGATAGATTTCCGCCGTGCCGATGCGCACGCCGCCGGGGTTGAGCACCGCGTCGGAGCGCCCGTGGATCAGCAGGCCGCCGTGGGGCAGTTCCTCGGCATAATCGCCTTGGGCCCACACGCCGGGAAACTGGGCGAAATAGGACGCGCGCAGCTTTTCCCCCTGGGGGTCGTTCCACAGGCCAATGGGCATCGCCGGGAAATGCCGGGTGCACACCAGTTCGCCTTTCTCGCCGATGACCGCTTTGCCGGCGTCGTTCCAGACCTGCACGGCCATGCCCAGGCTCTTGCCCTGCATTTCGCCCCGGCGCACCGCTGACAGCGGGTTGCCATTGACGAAACACGAGACGATGTCGGTGCCGCCGGACATTGAGGCGAGACAGACGTCTGGCTTGACGTCACGGTACACATAATCGTAGCTGTGGGGCGCCAGCGCCGAGCCGGTGGACAGCAGGGTCTTCAGGCTGCCCAGCTCATGGCTGTGCCGCGGCTTCAGGCCCTGGCTCTCCAGGGCGGCGAGAAATTTCGGGCTGGTGCCGAACACGCTGATGCGCTGCTGGTCGATAAGGTCCAGCAGGCGCTCGGGGCCTGGATGGAACGGCGAGCCGTCGTAGAGCACCACGGCGCTGCCCACCGCAAGGGCCGACACCAGCCAGTTCCACATCATCCAGCCGCAGGTGGTGTAATAGAACAGCCGGTCCTGGGGGCCGAGATCGACGTGCAGGCCGTGTTCCTTGACGTGCTGCAGCAACACACCGCCGGTGCCGTGGACGATGCACTTGGGCACGCCGGTGGTGCCGCTGGAATAGAGAATGTATAGCGGGTGGTCGAAGGGCACGCCGGTGAACTCCGGTTCGCCGCCGCTGTGGTAGAAGTCTGCCCACAAGGCGACGCGGGCCGGGGTCTTGAAGTCGTCCGGGCGTGCTTGCGGCTGGGCGTAGGGCAGCACGATCAGTTGCTGCAGCGACGGCAGCCGCTGGAGGATTTCGTTGACCTTGGCCCGCTGGTCGATGACCTTGCCGGCGTAGCGGTAACCGGCGCAGGTGATCAGTACCTTGGGTTCGATCTGGCCGAACCGATCGATGACGCCTTGGGTGCCGAAGTCCGGTGACGAACAAGACCAGATCGCCCCCAGGCTGGTGGTGGCGAGCATGCCCACCAGTGTCTGCCAGGTGTTGGGCATGCAGGCGGCCACGCGATCGCCCTGGGTGACGCCGGCGGCCCGCAGGCTTCGTTGCAGGCCGGCGACCTGGGCGGCGAGTTCGGCCCAGGTCAGTTGTTCCTGGCCGCCGTCTTCATCGATGGCCACCACCGCGACGGCCTCGTCGCGACGGCGCAACAGATGTTCGGCAAAGTTCAGGGTGGCGCCGGGGAACCACCGGGCACTGGGCATTTGCGGGCCTTCCACCAAAACCTCGCGGGGCGCCTGGTGAAAGTGAATCTCGAAGAAATCGACGATGGCCTGCCAGAAGGCTTCGCGCTGGTCGATGCTCCAGGCGTGCAGGGCCGGGTAGTCGTCGAGTTGCAGAGCGTGTCGGGCGTTGACGAACCGGCGAAAGGCGTCCATTCGCGACTGGGCGATGCGTTCGGGGGTGGGTTGCCAGAGGGTGTCGGACATGGCGTGCCTCTTATTCTTTTATAGGGGCTTACAAACATTGCAGCACAAGGTGCTATTTGTGGCGAGGGAGCTTGCTGTGAGAAGTGCTTCTGTGGCGAGGGAGCTTGCTCCCGCTCGGCTGCGAAGCGGCCGCAAATCGGGGGCGCTACGCACCCCAGCGGGAGCAAGCTCCCTCGCCACAAAGGCGTTCTCGCCTTGGAGATGGGGACTTACTGCGCCAGCCACCCACCGTCGATATTCCACGCCGCGCCACGCACCTGGCTGCCGGCTTCGCTGCACAGGAACAACACCAGTTCGCCCAACTGCGGCGGGGTGACGAATTCCAGGGACGGCTGCTTCTCGGCCAGCAAGTCATGCTGGGCCTGCTGCGGGTCGACGCCGCTGGCGATGCGGTCGTCGATCTGTTTCTGCACCAGCGGCGTCAGCACCCAGCCGGGGCAGATGGCGTTGCACGTCACGTTGCTGGTGGCGGTTTCCAGGCCGACCACCTTGGTCAGGCCGATCACCCCGTGCTTGGCCGCGACATAGGCGGCCTTGCCCACCGAGCCGACCTGGCCGTGCACCGACGCAATGTTGATGATCCGGCCCCAGCCTTTGGCGCGCATGCCCGGCAGGCTCAGGCGAGTGGCGTGGAACACCGAGGACAGGTTGATGGCGATGATCGAGTCCCAGCGCTCCACCGGAAAGTCTTCCACGGCGGCCACGTGCTGGATCCCGGCGTTGTTCACCAGGATGTCGACGCCGCCGAACTCGCGCTCGGCGTAGGCGAGCATGTCGGCGATCTGCGCCGGGTCGCTGACGTCGGCCGGGTGATGGCCGACCCGGCCGGTGAACTGTTGCACCTCGGCGATCACCGCCGAGGCATCGCCAAAGCCATTGAGGATCAGGTTGGCGCCGGCCTTGGCCAGGCCCAAGGCGATGCCCAGGCCGATGCCGCTGGTAGAACCGGTGACCAGGGCAGTCTTGCCCGAAAGGGTTGTCGTCATGGGAACCTCACACAATGCCAGTGGCGTAGAACACGCCGATCACGACGAAGACCGCGAGGGTCTTGATCAGCGTAATGCAGAAAATGTCTTTGTAGGCTTCACGGTGGGTCAGGCCGGTGACCGCCAGCAGGGTGATCACCGCGCCGTTGTGCGGCAGGGTGTCCATGCCGCCACTGGCCATGGCGGCCACGCGGTGCAGCACTTCCAGGGGAATGTTGGCGGCGTGGGCAGCGCTGATGAAACTCTCGGACATGGCCGCCAGGGCGATGCTCATGCCGCCCGAGGCGGAACCGGTGATGCCCGCCAGCAGTGTGACGGTCACGGCTTCATTGACCAGCGGGTTGGGGATGCTCTTGAGCCAGTCGGCCAGGACCAGGAACCCTGGCAACGAAGCGATCACCGCGCCGAAGCCGTATTCCGATGCGGTGTTCATCGCCGCCAGCAGGGCACCGCCCACCGCGCTTTTGCTGCCTTCGGCCAACTTGCTGCGAATGGCCCGGAAGCCAAACGCCAGGACCATGAGAATGCCCACCAGCAAGGCCGCCTGCACGGCCCAGATCGCGGTGAGCTTGGCGATGTCGCTGGTGACCGGGGCAGCCATGCCCGGCAGCGCCAGGCTGTGGCTCTTGCCGTACCACTGGGGAATCCATTGGGTGAACAGCAGGTTCATGATGCCCACTGCCAGCAGCGGCGAAACGGCGATCCACGGGTTGGGCAGTTGGATGTCTTCGGCGGTTTCCGGCTCGTTGCGCAACTGTGTGCCATAGCCTTCGCCCAGGCGTTGGGCCTTGTTGCGCTGGCGCTGGAGGAACAGCATGCCGACGCTGAACACGAAGAGCGTGCCGATCACGCCCAGCCAGGGCGCGGCCCAGGCCGTGGTGTTGAAAAAGGTGCTGGGGATGATGTTCTGGATCTGCGGTGTGCCGGGCAGCGCGTCCATGGTGAAGGAGAACGCACCAAGGGCGATGGTGGCCGGGATCAGCCGCTTGGGAATGTCGCTCTGGCGGAACATCTCGGCGGCGAACGGGTACACCGCGAACACCACCACGAATAGCGACACCCCGCCATAGGTCAGCAGCGCGCAGACCAGCACGATCACCAGCATCGCCTGGCGAGTGCCCAGCAAGCGGATGGCCGCCGCGACGATGGAGCGGGAGAACCCCGACAACTCGATCAGCTTGCCGAACACCGCGCCGAGCAGGAACACCGGAAAGTACAGTTTGATGAAACCGACCATTTTCTCCATGAACACCCCGGTGAATGCAGGGGCCACGGCGGCAGGGTCGGTGAGCAGGACGGCGCCGAGGGCGGCGATGGGGGCGAAGAGGATAACGCTGTAGCCACGGTAGGCGGCGACCATCAGCAGCGCAAGGGCTGCCAGGGCAATGATCACACTCATGGTGTGTCTCCTGGGATTGTTATTGTTGTGGTGAAGCGGTGACGGAGGCTTTAGCGAGTTCTGTGCCAGGTAGGTAACTTGCTGAAATTTAAGGAATTATTTTGTGAGCAGTGTGAGCTGGAAAGGATTTGTCTCTGTTTTGAGATTTTCAGGGGGGTACAGGCCTCCTCGCGGGCAAGCCCGCTCCCACATTAGACGTGGTGTCTTGTCAAAATGTGGGAGCGGGCTTGCCCGCGAAGAGCGCGAAGCGCTCAACAAAGGCGTGATCTAAAAAAAGAGACAATCGTCCCGTTATTGAGACTCGGCAATCCCCAGCGCCACCATTTTCTTGTACAGCGTCGACCGCCCCAGTCCCAATCGCTGCGCCGCGTCGACCACCTTGCCGCCGCATTGCGCGAGGGTGGTTTCGATCAACTGCCGGTCGAATCGCGCCCGGGCCTGACTGAAGGTTTCCTGGGGCAGCGGCTCCAGGGCCGGGCTGGTGCTGCGGGTCACGGGGGTGAAAGTGCCGATGGCCGCGCGGATGTCGGTGGCGGTGAGCAGCACGTTGTCGCTGAGCAACGCGGCCCGTTCCAGCACGTTGCGCAGTTCGCGGATGTTCCCCGGCCAGGCGTGTTGCCCCAGCAGGTGGAGGGCGTCGGGGTTCAGTTCGTGCTGGCTGCGCAGGTCTTCGAGGATCGCTTCGCTCAGGGCGGGCAAGTCGTCGAGGCGCTCGCGCAGGGGCGGAACCTGGATCGGCAGCACATTGAGACGGTAATACAGGTCGGCGCGGAACTCGCCGCGCTTGATGGCCGCTTCCAGGTCCATGGACGTGGCGGCGATCACCCGCACATCGCTTTGCAGCACTGCGTTGGAACCCACCGGCTCGTACTCTTTTTCCTGGAGCACCCGCAGCAGTTTGCTTTGCAACGGCAGCGGCATGTCGCCGATCTCATCGAGGAACAAAGTACCGCCCTGGGCAATCTGCAGTTTGCCGGCGCGGCCCTTGCGGTCGGCCCCGGTAAAGGCGCCGGGCGCGGTGCCGAAGAACTCGGCCTCCAGCAGCGCCTCGGGGATCGCCGCGCTGTTGATGCTGACAAAGGCTTTGTGCGCCCGGGGCGAGGCACTGTGGATCGCCTGGGCCAGCAGTTCCTTGCCGGTGCCGGTTTCGCCCAGCAGCAGCACTGGCGAATCGGCGCTGGCGCTGCGCCGGGCACGACGCTTGACCTCCAGGCCGGCGCTGCTGGTGCCGATGAAATGGGCGAAGTTGTACTTGGTCTGCCGCGCCCGCAGCAGCGAACGGGTGGAGGCCAGTTCTTCCTGCATGCTCAAGTAACGCTTGAGCATGGGCGACAGGCGATGCAGTTCCCCGAACAAGGCAAAGCCGATGGCGCCGATGACCGCCCCGGCGCTGTCATGGATCGGCAGGCGCATCACCACCAGCGGCTCCTTAGGCATCTCCTGCATGTCGAGCAATATCGGCTGCCCGGTACGCACCACCTCCCGCAGCAGGCTACCGGGGATTACGCTCTCGCAGGCTCGGCCGATCGCTTCCTGTGCCGAGTTCAGGCCGAAGCGCCGGGCGTAGCGTTCGTTCATCCAGACGATATTCGCGTCCCGGTCGACGATGACCGTGCCTTCACTGGATTGCTCGATGATTTCGAACAACGAACGGATCGCCAGGGTGCGCACGCGCTGGTAGTCCTTGAGATTTTCGGTCGGGCGCATCGGGCGTTTCCAGAAAGAGATGGGGGTGGTGTCCTCTGGCGAGTCTGTTGCAGCGGCATTATGCCGTAGAACCCTTTGATTGAGATCCGTGGTTTACGCGGCGGGAAAATTGTACAGTTATTTTTGATTTGTACATTTTTTGGGGCCCTCTATGAATCCGTTCAATCCTCGTAAACTCGCGCTTTCGAAATGGACGGCGTGCGCCGGTTAATAAGGAAAAGCATTTCCTGGTCACCCAACTGATCTGTGACGAGGTCGGCGTGCCGCTGCAGGTCGAATTGCAAGCGGTCTACAGTGGCCGTGCCGAGCGGCTGGACTGGCGCGAGTTGCGCGATGACAAGCGTTGGCGCATGGGCTGGAAATGAAAGGGGCTTGGTGATTGAAGGCGCCTCAAGAAGGGCTTTAAGTTGTACATAAATAAAAACTTGTACAATTATTGTTGCAGTCATGGCTTAATGGCATCTCTCCAACCAAAAGGCACCTGAGCCTTCAGGTCGCTCGACCCACGCATCCAACGTTCCAGAGTGGCGCCCATGTTCATTCGTACCCGCAAGCATCAGCAGGTCTTGCATGAAATCCAGGCCAGGGAGGCTTATCTTCAAGCGCAGCACCTGGCGCTGCATGCCTGCATGGCCGTGCTCGAGCTCGCGCCGACCGGTGAGGTACTGGGCGCCAGTCCCCTGTTCCTGCAAATGACCGGGTACTCGCTCGACGAGATCTTGGGCAAGCACCACCAGACCTTTTGCCCGCCGGCCTACGCCCGCAGCCCGCAGTACGCAACGCTGTGGCAGCGCTTGGTGCGAGGTGAAAGTGCCAGCGACCGGTTTCTGCAATTGACCCGTGATGGACGCTGGACATGGGTGGAGGCGGACTATGTCCCGGTACGAGAGGCGGGGACGGGTGTGCAGCGCATCATCAGCATCGTTCGCGACGTCAACGATGAGGTGCTTCGCTCCCAGGCCGAGTCCAGCTTCACGCAGGCGATCGACCGCTCGATGGCGGTCATCGAGTTTGACCTGAACGGGCAGGTGGTCAATGCCAATACGAATTTCCTGAAGGTGGTGGGCTATGGCCTGGAAGAGGTGCGCGGCCAGCACCATCGTTTGTTCTGCAAACCCAGCGAGGCGCAAAGCGAAGCCTATCGCAGCTTCTGGGCCGCACTGAACCGGGGCGAATACATGGGAGGGCTTTTCGAGCGGGTCGACAAGCGCGGGGCGACCCTCTGGCTGCAGGCCACCTACAACCCGCTCTATGATGCCCAGGGTCATTTGTATGGGGTGGTCAAGTTCGCCACCGATTGCACCGCTGAGATCGAACAGCGCCAGCGCGAATCGAGGGCGGCGCAGTTGGCCTTCGAGACGTCGCGGCAGACCGATGAACACACCCGGCTCGGCACCGCCGTTGTGCAGGAAACCGTGACCGTCGTGCAGAGCATCGCCGATGAACTCCAGGCAGTGGCCACGGGCATCGGGGCCCTGAGCGCGCAGTCCGAGGAAATCGGCACCATCGTCGATGCCATCCGGGGCATTGCCGAACAGACCAATCTGTTGGCCCTCAATGCCGCCATCGAAGCAGCCCGCGCGGGGGAGCAGGGGCGTGGCTTTGCAGTCGTGGCCGATGAGGTGCGCAACCTGGCACGGCGTACGAGCCAGGCCACCGTCGCCATCACTGAGGTGGTCGGCAAGAACCGCGAGCTCGCCAGGCAAGCGGTCACCAGCATGCAGTCGAGTACCCTCAAGGCAGAGCAGGGGGTCACATTGGCGAACGAGGCGGGGGCGGTCATCCAGGATATTCACCGGGGCGCGCAGCAGGTCGTGACGGTGATGGGCGATTTCGCCAGCACCCTGGACCAGCGACGGGGCGCCTGAACGGCGGGCTTAGCCGGGATGCGCCGCCGCCAAAAGCTCCTTGGTGTAGGCATGGCGGGGCGCGTCGAAGACGTCATGGCTGGCGCCGCATTCGACCACCTTGCCATCCTTGATGACGATCACGTCGTGGGCCAGGGCGCGCACCACCGCCAGGTCATGGCTGATGAACAGGTAGGTCAACCCGTGCTTTTCCTGGAGCTGGCGGAGCAGGGCGACCACTTGCTTTTGCACGGTCCGGTCCAGGGCCGAGGTCGGTTCGTCCAACAGCATCAGTGCCGGCTTGAGCACCAGCGCCCGGGCAATGGCGATGCGCTGGCGCTGGCCACCGGAAAACTCATGGGGGTAGCGATGCCGGCTCTGCGGGTCCAGGCCGACTTCCTTGAGAGCCTGGATCACCCGTGCCTCGCACTCCTCGGCGCTGGAGGGGCTATGGACCTCAAGGCCTTCGCTGATGATCTGCTGCACCGACATCCGTGGGCTGAGGCTGCCGAATGGGTCCTGGAACACCACCTGCATCTGCTTGCGCCAGGGGCGCAGGGCCTTCTGTGATAGATGATCGAGGGCTTTCCCCTGGAAACGGATGCTGCCCTCGGACTCGATCAACCGCAGGATCGCCTGGCCGAGCGTGGACTTGCCGGAGCCGGACTCACCAACGATGCCCAGGGTCTTGCCGCGCTGGATATTCAGGCTGATGCCGTCCACGGCGCGCAGGTATTGCTTGCGCTGGAACAGCCCGCCGCCAAGGGCGAAACTCACGCGCAGGTTCTGGACCTGGAGCACGTCCTCGCGATCATCCCGGGGCAGCGCCTCGCCTTCCGGTTCGGCGTGCAGCAGCTCGCAGCTGTAGGGGTGTTTCGGTGCGCTGAACAGGGTTTCGCACGGCGCTTGCTCGACGATCTCGCCGGCCTTCATCACGCACACCCGTTGGGCGATGCTGCGCACCAGGTTCAAGTCGTGGCTGATCAACAGCAGCGACATACCGAGCCGCTGCTGGAGGGACTTGAGCAGCAACAGGATCTTGCGCTGCACGGTCACGTCCAGGGCGGTGGTCGGCTCGTCGGCGATCAACAGTTCCGGCTCGCAGGCCAGGGCCATGGCAATCATCACCCGTTGTCGCTGACCGCCCGACAGTTGATGCGGATAGGCCTTGAGCCGTTCGGTGGGGTTCTGGATACCCACCAGGGCGAGCAGTTCCAGGATGCGCGCGCGCGCCGCCTTGCCGCCTAGCCCACGGTGCAGCATCAGGGTTTCACCGATCTGTTTTTCGACACTGTGCAACGGGTTCAGGGACGTCATCGGTTCCTGGAAGATCATTGCGATCCGGTTGCCGCGCAACTCGCGCAAGGTCTTGGCGTCGGCGCCCACCAGTTCCTGGCCGCGATAGCGAATGCTGCCGGTGGTGCGGGTGCCGGTGTCGGGCAACAGTTGCAGGATCGAATGGGCCGTCACCGACTTGCCGGAGCCTGATTCGCCCACCAGCGCCAGGCACTCGCCGGGGCGGATGTCCAGGCACAGGCTGCGCACCACGGTGTGGTCGTTGAAGGCCACGCTCAGGTCGCGGATTTCGATCAGGTTGTCGCTCATTCCCGGATCAGGATCGTGGATCGAACGCATCGCGCAGGGCCTCCCCAATGAACACCAGCAGCGAAAGGATCAGCGCCAGGGTGAAGAACGCCGTCAGCCCCAGCCACGGTGCTTGCAGGTTTTGCTTGCCCTGGCCAATCAGCTCGCCCAGCGAAGCGCTGCCGGCTGGCATGCCGAAGCCGAGGAAATCCAGGGCGGTGAGGGTGGAAATCGCGCCGGTGAGAATGAAGGGCAGGTAGCTCAGGGTGGCATTCATCGCGTTGGGCAGGATGTGCCGCACGATCACCTTGCGATCGGACAGGCCCAGGGCCCGGGCGGCTTTCACGTATTCGAGATTGCGCCCGCGCAGGAACTCGGCCCGCACCACGTCTACCAGGGCCAGCCAGGAAAACAGCGCCATGATCCCCAGCAACCACCAGAAATTCGGCTCGACGAAACCGGACAGGATGATCAACAGGTAAAGCACCGGCAGCCCGGACCAGACTTCCAATAGGCGTTGCCCCAGCAGGTCGACCCAGCCGCCGTAGTAGCCCTGCAGCGCACCGGCAGCGATGCCGATCAGCGCGCTGATGGCGGTCAATGCCAGGGCGAACAGGATCGACACCCGGGCGCCGAAGATCACCCGGGCCAACACGTCCCGGGACTGATCATCGGTGCCCAGCCAGTTCACCGAGGTGGGTGGGCTCGGCGCCGGTTGGGTGAGGTCGTAGTTGGGGGTGTCGTCGCTGAACGGGATCGGCGGGAACAGCAGCCAGCCGCCGTCCTTGTGGATCAGGTTCTGCACGTAGCTGCTGCGGTAGTCGGCCTGGAACGGCAGTTGCCCGCCGAACGCCTGCTCGGTGTAGCGCTTGAACACCGGGAAGTACAGCGAACCCTGGTAGCTCACCACCAGCGGCTTGTCGTTGGCGATCAGCTCGCCGCCCAGGGTGAGGGTGAACAGGCCAATGAACAGCCACAGCGACCACCAGCCCCGACGGTTTTTCTTGAAGCGCTCGAAGCGCCGGCGGCCCAAGGGCGAAAGTCTGAACATCAGGCGTTCCTCGCGGCGAAGTCGATGCGCGGGTCCACCAGGGTGTAGCAGAGGTCGCCGATCAGTTTGATCAGCAGGCCGAACAGCGTGAAGATGAACAGCGAGCCGAACACCACCGGATAATCCCGGGACACCGCCGCTTCGTAGCTCATGCGTCCCAGGCCATCGAGGGAAAAGATCACCTCGATCAGCAACGACCCGGCAAAGAACACGCTGATGAACGCCTGGGGAATCCCCGAGACCACCAGGAGCATGGCATTGCGGAACACATGCCCGTACAGCACCCGGCGTTCGCTCATGCCCTTGGCACGGGCGGTGACCACGTACTGGCGAGTGATTTCATTGAGGAACGAGTTCTTGGTCAGGATCGTCAGCGTGGCGAAGCCGCCGATCACCAGCGAGCTCACCGGCAGCACCAGGTGCCAGAAGTAGTCGGCGACCTTGCCCAGTGTCGACAGCGACTCGAAGTTATCCGACACCAGCCCGCGCACCGGAAACCAGTTCAGCGATGTGCCGCCGGCGAACATCACGATCAGGAACATCGCGAAGAGAAACGCCGGCATGGCATAGCCGATGATGATCGCCGTGCTGCTCCACACATCGAAGGCAGAGCCGTGGCGGACCGCCTTGCGAATGCCCAGGGGGATCGACACCAGGTAGGTGATCAGCGTTGCCCAGAGCCCAAGGGAAATGGTCACCGGCATTTTCTCCAGGATCAGGTCGGTGACCGTGGCGCCGCGGAAAAAACTCTTGCCGAAATCCAGTCGGGCATAACTGCTGAGCATCAGCCACAGGCGTTCATGGGCCGGCTTGTCGAAGCCGTACTGTTTTTCAATGTCCTTGATCAGTTGCGGGTCCAGGCCCCGGCTGGCGCGGGAGCTGCCGGTCATGGCGTTGCCCGAGCTGCCGACGCTGGCGCCGCCGATGCCTTGCAGGTGGGCGATGGCTTGCTCCACCGGCCCGCCGGGCGCGGCCTGGATGATGACGAAGTTCACCAGCAGGATGATCACCAGGGTCGGAATGATCAGCAGCAGCCGACGTGCGATGTAAGCCCACATCAATGCCGTCCTCCAGGTGCGCCACGCTTGATGCGCTCGGCGGTCATCTGCTCGTTGGTCAGCGGCGTGGTGCTGATCTCCCACCAGCTTTCGATGGCTTCGTCATTGCTGGCCTGCACCTTCGGAATGCCGAAGCGGTTCCACCACACGGTCGAGCTGCCCGGCGGGTAGTAGTTGGGGATCCAGTAGTAGTTCCACTGCAGCACCCGGTCGAGGGCGTGCGCATGGCGCAGCATGTCGCCCTGGGTGGTGGCCTTGACCAGTCCGTCGATCAGGCTGTCCACCGCCGGGTTCTTCAAGACCATGTAATTGTTGGCGCCCGGATCGTTGGCCGCCGCCGAACCAAAGTAGTTGTAGAGTTCAATGCCCGGCGACGTACTGACCGGGTAGCCGGTGACGATCATGTCGTAGTCGCGGCTCATCAGGCGATTGACGTACTGGGATGGGTCGATGCGGCGGATGCTCATGTCGATGCCGATCTGCGCCAGGTTGCGCTTGTACGGCAGCAGCAGGCGGTCCATGCCGTTCTGGGTGTTCAGGAAGGTGAAGCTCAGCGGTTCGCCCTCGGCATTCACCAGGCGATCACCTTCGGGCTTCCAGCCGGCCTGTTCCAGCAGGGCCAGGGCTTGCAGCTGTTTGTCGCGGATCACGCCGCTGCCATCGGTCTTCGGTGCCTCGAACACCTGGTCGAAGACTTCGTCGGGGACTTGCCCGCGCAAGGGTTCGAGGATCGCCCGTTCGGCGGCATCAGGCAGTTGCCGGGCGGCCAGGTCGGTGTTGGAGAAGAAACTTTGCTGACGCACATAGACGTTGCGCATCATCTGGCGGTTGCTCCATTCGAAATCCCAGAGCATCGCCAGGGCCTGGCGAACCCGGCGGTCCTGGAACTGCGGGCGTTGCAGGTTGAAGACAAAACCCTGGGCCGTCTGCGGCGCCTCGGTGGCAAGGTGGGCCTTTTGCAGGCGACCGTCGCGCAGGGCCGGGCTGTCATAGCCGATGGAAAAACCGGTGGCGGAAAATTCGCGGTTGTAGTCGTAGGCGCCGCCGCGCAGCACTTGCCGGGCGACATCGGTGTCGCCGAAATACTCGATGCTGAAATGGTCGAAATTGTACAGTCCGCGGCTGACCGGCAGGTCCTTGCCCCACCAGTCGGCGTTGCGTTCGAACGTGATGCTGCGGCCGGAATCGACCTTGCCCACACGATACGGGCCACTGCCCAGCGGTGCTTCGTAGCCGCCTCCGCTGGCGAAGTCGCGGCTCTTCCACCAATGTTCGGGCAAGACCGGCAAGGTGGCGATATCCAGGGGCAGGGTGCGGCTTTCATTGTTCTTGAAGTCGAAGCGCACGGTGCGCTCGTCTTCGATGACCACGTCTTTGACGGCGGCGAACTGGGTGCGATAGCGCAGGCTGCCCTGGCTCATCAGCAGCTCGAAACTGTAGCGCACGTCCTGGGCGGTGATCGGCTTGCCATCGGCGAAGCGGGCCTTGGGGTTCAGGTAGAACCGCAGGAACAGGCCGTCGTCCGAACGCTCCATTTTCTCGGTCACCAGGCCATAGACGGTGTAGGGTTCATCCAGCGAGCGCTGGGCCAGCGGCGAATACAGCAAGCCGTCGATCTGGCTGACGCCGATGCCTTTGTCGATGTAGGGCAGGACATGGTCGAACTGGCCGATCTCGACGGCCGAGCGGCGCAAGGTGCCGCCCTTGGGCGCCTGGGGGTTGGCGTAGGCAAAGTGGCCGAAGCCTTCGGAATATTTGGCCGGTTCGCCATAGACGGTCAGCGCGTGTTGCGGTGCGGCAGCCACACCGGCGGCGCCTGTCAGCAGGGCCACGGCGGTCAACAGCAATGAAGGAAACGCCAGTCGCATTGTCAGCCTTAAAGCCGGGTGATCGATAAGCACGATTTGTACGCGAGCGGCGCGCTGATCGCCAGCCCTGTGGCGAGGGAGTTGTGGCCATTGGGCAATCGTGGCGAGGGGGGCATGCTCGTGTTGGAGTGCGCTGTCAGCCTCTCAAGCGCAAGCATGCCCCCGCGCCACAGTCTTCATCAGTCCTGGCGGCTGGTGACTTCCAGCAGGTGGTAGCCGAACTGGGTCTTGACCGGACCCTGGACCACATTGAGCGGGGCACTGAATACCACGGTGTCGAATTCCTTGACCATCTGGCCCGGACCGAACGAGCCCAGGTCGCCGCCCTGGCGGCTGGACGGGCACGAGGAGTTGGCCTTGGCGACTTCGGCGAAATCAGCGCCACCTTCGATCTGGGCTTTCAGTTCGTTGCACTTCTCTTCGCTGGAAACCAGGATGTGGCGGGCAGTGGCTTTGGCCATGGGAAAATCTCCTTCGCTGTTTTCAAAGGTGTTGAGCCTACCGGATTCGTCGAGTGGTTGTTGTCAAAATTGCGTCAAAACCTTGGACCTGACGATCAAAGGCCGGCTTTGCGCAGGCGTTCGGCGTGCCGCAGGTAGAGCGCGATCGGGTCGGCGCCGCCGCGTGGCCTGCCCGCCTGGTGGATGACGTCCAGGTGATCCATGGGATAGTCGGATCTGATGACCTTGCCCAGGTGCGAGCTGAAGCGCCCGACCATGCCGTCGTTCTGCCCGGCCTCGGTGATGAAATACTCGGAAAAGGCCCGGCAGAAGGCATGCAGGGGCGACGTCGCGTCGCGTTCTTCGTGCTGGCCGGCGGGCAGCGTGCCGCTCCACGAGTAGTAGCGCACGCCATTGACCTTTTCCGGGCCGTTGTCGCCCCAATGGCTGGGCAGGCCCTGAGGGTATTTGTCGTTGAAAGCGCCGACGCCCTCGGTGGTCAACGCGCCCAGGCTGGCAATGGCCGCCGAAGGCAGTTGCGCCTGGCCGCCCAGCAACGAAAGGAAGTCGGCAAACAGCGTGGCAATGTGGCTCGCCACGTGCCCCGGCAGTCGCCCCGGCGTGAGCGCCTTGCGCAGGAAGTCGGCCAGTTCGGAGCCTTGGTTAGGGCCGCTGACCGAGGTCACCGACGCCACCCGTTCCGGTTGCAGCGCAGCGGCATAGCGTGCGGCGAGCGCGCCTTGGCAGTGGCCGATCAGGTTGACCTTGGCCGCGCCGGTCCCGTTGAGGATCCGGTCCATCTGGGCCAGCAATTGTTCGCCGCGTGCCTCGTTGGAATGGGTGGCCGACAAGCAGGGGATGAACACCCGGGCGCCGGCAATCCGCAACGCCTGCTTGATGCCGTGGAAAAGTTCGAAGCCGCCGATCCTGTCAAACCCGAACAACCCATGGACCAGCAGGATGGGAAATTGGGTGGTTGCATTCCGTTGCATGTTCGTACCTTTTTCGAAGAGGTTCACGTTGAATTTGCGTCCTCACTCTAATCCAGGCGTTTGTTGGGTGGTGTAGGAAGAACCCGCAGTAAGTTAAGGAAAGCGGATTAAAAAAAGCAGGAAGAGTCGAGCCCGGAGTCAGTGGAGCCGAAGGTGTCCGGATGCTTCCGATAGGCTGCGGTGTTTGCAGCTACAGCCTTGGGCGTAGGAGACGACGCGAGCCGTCGTTTTTGTCTGACTGAGGGTTGGCGCCGATCGGGTTCTAATGGCGGTATCGGGCTGCGTTATCCGGCAACGCTGCCGCTTTCCAAGGACTGGAGCAACTGCATGACCACCACCTACCGATCTTCCCAGCGAGCCCTGCCGGGCTCGTCCGCGAAACTTCCGGCGCCTTGCGTGGCCGCGGCCAAGGGCGGGGTGATCAACCCGGCCTGGCGCAAGGTTGTCATCACCCTGAAGGCCTATCCACTGATGGCGTGCGGGGACGAGGTGCTGCTGTGCTGGCACGGCCTCAATGGCGACGCCGAGCCCTATCGGCATGAAGTGCGAGGGTTCGTGACCGAACGGCATGTTGGCTGCGGCCTCGTGTTCGTCGTGCGCGAGCCGCACATTGCCGAACTGGACGGCGGTTCGCTGGAAATCTTCTACCAGGTGACGGGGCGGCAGTTGCCGGCCGCCTGGGTCTCGGAGCCGCTGCAACTGGAAATCGGCGACGCCTCACCGCAGCTATTGGCGGCCGTCGCCAGCGATGCCGTGGGAGGCGCCCTGGACCCCGGCCGCGTGCCGGAAGGCACCCGCGTGAGTATTCGGCCCTATTCCCGAATGGCCGTCGGCGACCGGTTGATCCTGATCGCCAGCCGGGACGACCAGCCACTCTGGCGGGACATGCTGGAGATTGAGGCCCACGCCGTTGGCCGGGAAGTCTCGTTCTGGCTGGATCCTTCGCAATTCGCGACCCATGTCGGTCATGACCTGGCGTTGGCCTATGTGGTGAGGCGCGGCCATTCGGTGCGTCGCGCCGAGTCGTTGTCACTGCACATCGGTCCGTTGGTGCGCCCGGCGCTGGCATTGCCGCGGATCCAGGCGTTGCAGGATGGGCGGTTGGACATCGACGATTACCCGGATGGCGTCACCGTCGCTATCTATGGTGCCGGGCTCGAAGCGGGTGAGTTGGTGTGGCTGCAATGCAATGGGCATTACGCGCATGTCGAAGAGCGGGAAATCACCGAAGCCACGGCGGGCCAACCGGTGACCTTCGTCGTTCCGGCGGCGTTCTGGCAGGACCAGCGGGGTCGATCGGTGCAGGTGTTCTATCAGATCGAACGGCTGGATGACGTCAGCCAGCGTTCGGGGGACCTGACGGTCCAGGTTGGTTCCCCGGTATAGGCGCCGAGGATTGTCCTGGCCGAGAAATCTAGGGGGCTTGTCGAAGACGCTTGTCGTGGTGAGGGAGCTTGCTCCCTCACCACTGCTGTAGAAAGCGTTCGCGGGATTTCAGACGGCTGATTGCAGTTTGCGATGAGCCTCGCGCAGCAGTCGCTCGGTGGCGTCCCAGCCCAGGCAGCCATCGGTGACCGAGACGCCGTAGCGCATCGCCGGGCCTAGCGGTTGGCAACCTTCGAACAGATGGCTCTCCAGCATCATGCCGATGAGCGCGCGGTTTCCTTGCAGCCGTTGTTCCAGCACATCGTTGAACACCTGCGGCTGGCGCAACGGGTCCTTGCCGCTGTTGGCATGGCTGCAATCGACCATGATCCGGGCGGGAATCTTCAAGCGGGTCAGGTCGCCGTGTATCTGCGCGACGCTGTCGCGGTCGTAGTTGGGGCCGCGATGGCCGCCGCGCAGTACCAAGTGGGTGTCGGGGTTGCCCTGAGTCTGGATGATTGCCGGATGGCCCTGGCTGTCGACGCCGAAATGCCGATGGGCATGGGCTGCGGAGCGCATGGCATCGCAGGCGATCCCAACGCCGCCGTCCGTGCCGTTCTTGAAGCCGACCGGCATGCCCAGGCCGCTGGCCATCTCACGGTGGATCTGCGACTCGGTGGTGCGTGCGCCGATGGCGACCCAACTGAGCAGGTCGTCGAAGTAGCTGGCGGCCATGGGCTGCAACAGTTCGGTGGCGACCGGCAGGCCAAGTTGCAGCATTTCACGCATCAGCTCCCGGGAAAGGGTCAGGCCGGCGGCCATGTCGTCGCTGCCATCCAGGCCGGGATCGTAGGCCAGGCCTTTCCAACCCACGGTAGTGCGGGGCTTTTCCACGTAGGCGCGCATCACCAGCAGCATGCTGTCGCTTACCTCATGGGTCACGCGTGCCAGGTTGGCGGCGTATTCGACGGCTGATTTCGGGTCGTGGAGGGAGCAGGGGCCGACGATGACCAGCAAGCGGCGGTCATGGCCGTCGAGGATGGCGCGGACGGCGCGGCGGTGGGCGTCGACTTGTTGGCTCAGCGCATGGGTGAGCGGCAACTGGTGCTTGAGCTGCAACGAGCTGGGCAGACGCAGGGTCAGGGCTTCATTGGCAGGGTTGAGCGTGGACAGCGGCAAAGCGGAAACGGACAAATTCATGATCTGGCTTCCTGGGCGGGCAGCGGGTTCTTTTCCCGCGCCGGCCCTACTGGGGTGTTCGACAGTTGGCCGTACTGGCCTTGAGTGTTTGCATGCCACCGGTAGGTGACCGATCGGAGGCGGCAGGCTGTCCCGAGCGGAGGTTGGTAAATCGCCAGGCGCAAAAGTCGTAACGGTAATAAGTGGCGTAGTTCATGGCTCAATCCTCAAGGTGTCTGGTGATGCGAGTGTGTGGAGCTGAAAAAACAAAACCCCCGGTCGGGAGGCCGACCGGGGGTTTGGAAAACTCTGGAAGGCGACCCGTTTGAAGTGGGCGCCGGTGGGGTATCAGGCGCGCCAGTGGCTAAACCAATACCCAAAATAAAAGCAGGCCGGAGCCTGGACGCCATTCGCCCATGCAGCCGCAACCGAGCGCGATGCGCGGGTGGCCTGAAGGGGTGAAGGGGCGTTGAACATGGTCGGTCTCCGTTTCAATGGTCCCGAGCTTACTAGAGGGCGGTGCGCCGGTTCAATCAGAAAATGCTATGGGCGCGATGCAATCGTCCCTCCTGGCTTGAGTCCGGTGGGGTTTATGACAAACTTCGGGTTTGACGGGCTTGCCGGTGGCAGGGTTTTGACGAGGTGCTCATGAGTTTCCAATGGCGCGCGGCGACGGCCGGGGACATCGGCTTTGCCCGGCGGCTGACCTGCATCAACATGCTTGGCTATTACCTGAAACATGATCTGCTCTGGCAGGACAACGCCTTCGACCTGGCCTGGATTATCCGCCAGAACTGGATCATCCAGCGCGACGGCCAGGACGTGGGGTTTGTCAGCCTCAGCCGGGATGCGCGGGCCTTGTATATTCGTGAGTTACAGATTGGCGAGGCCTTTCGCGGCCAGGGCGCCGGGGCCTGGGCGATCAAGCAGGCCTGGGACCTGGTGGGCCAGGAGCGACGTCCGGCGCTGCGCCTGACGGTGTTCAAGGACAATCCGGCCAGGGCGTTGTACGAACGCATGGGGCTGCGGGTCGTCGGCGAGGATGAGTGTTTCCTGAGGATGGAGCGAGAAGTCGGCGCTTGACGCTTCGGCTCGTCTGTCTATAAGACTTGTTGTAATTTTTATATGCCCCTTTGCGCTAGGTCTGCCGGATGCTTTTTGCTAAGGTGTGGATCAACCCAAATAAGACCAAATCGTGAGGTGTCTGCTTGATTAGGGTGTTAGTGGTCGATGACCATGATCTCGTCCGTACGGGCATTACACGAATGCTGGCTGATATCGACGGTCTGCAGGTGGTTGGCCAGGCTGAATCCGGGGAAGAGTCCCTGATCAAGGCGCGTGAACTCAAGCCCGACGTGGTGCTGATGGACGTCAAGATGCCCGGCATCGGCGGTCTTGAGGCCACGCGCAAGCTGTTGCGCAGCCACCCGGACATCAAGGTGGTCGCGGTGACCGTCTGCGAGGAAGACCCGTTCCCCACCCGTTTGTTGCAGGCGGGCGCGGCGGGGTACCTCACCAAGGGCGCCGGGTTGAACGAGATGGTCCAGGCCATTCGTCTGGTTTTTGCCGGGCAACGCTACATCAGCCCGCAGATCGCCCAGCAGTTGGCGATCAAGTCATTCCAGCCGACCAACGATTCGCCCTTCGATGCGCTGTCCGAGCGGGAAATCCAGATAGCTCTGATGATTGTCGGTTGCCAGAAGGTGCAGATCATCTCCGACAAGCTGTGCCTGTCGCCCAAGACCGTCAACACCTACCGTTACCGGATCTTCGAGAAGCTTTCGATCAGCAGTGATGTCGAGTTGACGCTGCTTGCGGTGCGCCACGGCATGGTCGATGCCAGCGCCTGACAATGACCGAACTGTTTGATCCAAGTGCTTTCCTGTCCACCTGCAGCGGCCGCCCAGGCGTGTATCGCATGTTCGACAGCGAGGCGCGCCTGCTCTACGTCGGCAAGGCCAAGAACCTCAAGAAACGCCTGGCGAGTTACTTTCGCAAAACCGGCCTGGCGCCGAAGACCGCCGCCTTGGTGGGGCGTATCGCGCAAGTCGAAACCACCATCACCGCCAATGAAACCGAAGCGCTGCTGCTTGAACAGACGCTGATCAAGGAATGGCGGCCGCCGTATAACATCCTGCTGCGCGACGATAAATCCTACCCGTACGTGTTCCTGTCCGACGGGGCGTTTCCGCGCCTGAGCATTCATCGTGGGGCGAAGAAGGCCAAAGGCCGCTACTTCGGGCCTTACCCCAGCGCCGGGGCGATTCGTGAAAGCCTGAGCCTTTTGCAGAAGACGTTTTTCGTTCGCCAGTGTGAAGACAGCTACTACAAGAACCGCACCCGACCGTGCCTGCAGTACCAGATCAAGCGCTGCAAGGCGCCCTGCGTCGGGCTGGTCGAGCCCCAGGTCTACGCCGACGACGTGCGTCACTCGGTGATGTTCCTGGAGGGGCGCAGCAACGCGTTGACCGATGAGCTTTCGGCGGCGATGGAAGAGGCGGCGATCAACCTCGAATTCGAACGGGCCGCTGAGCTGCGCGACCAGATCGGACTGCTGCGCCGGGTACAGGACCAGCAAAGCATGGAAGGCGGCAGTGGCGACGTCGACGTGATCGCCGCGTTCACCAACCCGGGTGGCGCGTGCGTTCACTTGATCAGTGTGCGCGGTGGCCGGGTGCTCGGCAGCAAGAATTTCTTCCCCCAGGTGGGTATCGAGGAAGACGTGGCTGAGGTCATGGCCGCTTTTCTGGGGCAGTACTACGTCAGCAGCCCGGAACGCGACTTGCCTGCCGAATTGATCGTCAACGTGGTCCATGAAGACTTCGCGGCCTTGACCGAAGCCATCCAGACCCTGCGCGGTCGGGAACTGACTATCAGCCACCGCGTTCGCGGCACGCGCGCGCGCTGGCAGCAACTGGCCGTGACCAACGCCGAACAGGCCCTGGGCGCGCGCCTGGCTAACCGCCAGCACGTTGCCGCGCGCTTCGATGCCCTGGCCGAGGTCCTCAACCTGGAAGAGCCGCCGCAGCGGCTGGAGTGCTATGACATCAGCCATTCCAGCGGCGAAGCGACCGTGGCGTCCTGCGTGGTGTTCGGCCCGGAAGGCCCGATCAAATCCGATTACCGTCGCTACAACATCGAAGGCGTAACGCCGGGCGATGACTATGCGGCGATGCATCAGGCATTGATGCGGCGCTTCGGCAAGTTGAAGGACGGGGAGGGCAAGCTGCCGGACATCCTGTTGGTGGACGGTGGCAAGGGCCAGTTATCCATGGCCCGCGACGTGCTCAATGAATTGATGGTTCCCGACCTGATCCTGCTGGGTGTTGCCAAGGGCGCGACGCGCAAGGCCGGTTTCGAGACCTTGTACCTGAACGATGCGGCCCATGAATTCACCTTGAAAGGCGATTCACCGGCCCTGCACCTGATCCAGCAGATCCGTGACGAAGCCCACCGTTTCGCCATTACCGGTCACCGCGCCCGCCGTGGCAAGACCCGCCGTACCTCGACGCTGGAAGGCGTGGCGGGGGTCGGCCCGACACGGCGTCGCGACCTGTTGAAACATTTTGGTGGATTGCAGGAGCTGTCTCGTGCAAGCATCGAAGAGATAGCCAAAGCACCCGGTATCAGTAAAAAGCTCGCTGAGTCGATTTATGCAAACCTGCACAGCGAGTAGAATGCCCGTCAACCTCGCAGCCAGTTGTGCCGATGAATATCCCAAATCTGATTACCGTTCTCCGTGTCCTGCTGATCCCGATCTTCATATTGCTGTTCTATCTGCCGTATCACTGGAGCTACGCGGCCTCGGCCTCGGTCTTCGCCTTCGCCGCCGCAACGGACTGGCTTGACGGCTACCTGGCGCGACGCCTGGAGCAGAGCACGCCTTTCGGTGCTTTCCTCGATCCGGTGGCCGACAAGCTGATGGTCGCCGTGGCCCTGGTGCTGTTGGTGCAGGAACACGGCAACCTCTGGCTGACCTTGCCGGCGGCGGTGATCATCGGTCGCGAAATCGTCGTCTCGGCACTGCGCGAATGGATGGCCGAACTGGGCGCCCGCGCCCAAGTGGCCGTGTCGAACCTGGGCAAATGGAAAACCGCCGCGCAGATGCTGGCGCTGGTGATCCTGCTGGCCAACCCGTCGGACTTCAGTTTCTGGGTGCTGTTGGGCTACGCGCTGTTGCTGGTTTCGGCGGGGCTCACACTGTGGTCGATGGTCCAATACCTGCGCGCCGCGTGGCCGCATCTGCGGACCGACGTAGACCCCAAATAAACTTTTTTGAATCAAAGGGTTGACGGCGTAATCTGAATCTATAGAATGCGCCACACCAAGACGCGGGAATAGCTCAGTTGGTAGAGCACGACCTTGCCAAGGTCGGGGTCGCGAGTTCGAGTCTCGTTTCCCGCTCCAAATATTGCGCTACAGAGTTCCACTGAATTCTGTAAGTGATTGAAATTAGGGCCTTTAGGCCCTTTTTTCGTTCCAGCGGGAACCACTGAAATCCAGCTCCATCCAGTGCTTTTAAGTCCCGATTTAAGTCCCGAATGAGGATCTTGGATTTGGATGTGCACTGAATCGGTTTTTTGCTGGAGCAGTTTGGATAGCGAGACGAGCATCTGGCCCTGACTCTGTTCAGGAGCTCGCTATGGCACTCTCGGATACGACCGTTCGGCAAGCCCGAATCACCGGCAATGACTACACGATGGGCGACACGGATGGGCTTGCGCTCAACGTGACGGCTCGCGGCGGAAAAATCTGGCGTTTCAGGTACTACTGGGCGGGCGTGCAGAAGCGCATGTCTCTCGGTAGTTATCCGCAAATCAGCCTCAAAGAAGCCCGTGCTCGACGTGATGGCGCGCGCGCCTTGGTCGCCCAAGGCATCAATCCTTATGAGTACCGTAAGCAACAGCGTCGTGCTGTTCGTTTTGCGGCGGAGCACACCTTCGAGGCCGTGTTCAATCAGTGGGTAGACTTCCGCAGGCTGAGCCTGAAGGAAGGACGCCAGAGCACGCTCTCGCAGATCTTGAGAATCTTCAATAAAGACGTCCTGCCCAGCCTGGGCGGGCGGTCTATCTACGATATCAATCGTCACGATCTGCTGGATTTGTTGAGCAGGATCGAACAGCGCAAGGCCTTAACTACAGCCGAGAAATGTCGGACCTGGTTCAACCAATTGTTCCGCTATGCGCTGGTGAAGATCGAGGGGCTGGAACACAATCCGGCTTCAGACCTCGATGTGGTCGCACTTCCCAAACCTCCCGTGACGCACAATCCGTTTCTCCGCATGGATGAGCTTCCGGCATTGATGGCTGCTCTTCGAAACTACGGTGGCGCCAACCAAACTCGGCTTGGCCTTCGGTTGTTGTTGCTGACCGGTGTCCGCACGGGCGAATTGCGGTTGGCGACACCCGACCAGTTCGATCTGGAGAAGCGCTTGTGGGTCATACCGGCGGAAGTGGTGAAACAACTCCAGCTAGCCATGCGAAAGCCAAGTAAGCAGACCCAAAATGTACCGCCTTATATCGTGCCGCTGTCGGTGCAAGCGCTCGAGATCGTGCGTCACTTGCTAGACCAGGTTGTCCCGGCACAACGGTACTTGTTTGCGCATCGAAGCGACCTGAGTAAGCGTATCAGTGAGAATACGCTGAATGGCGCGTTACGTCGGATGGGGTATGCCGATCAACTCACCGGTCATGGCATGAGGGCGACGATCTCGACGGCGCTGAACGAGATCGGATACCCGAAGGTGTGGGTGGATGCCCAGCTTTCTCATGCCGACCCGGACAAGGTGAGTGCGGCCTACAATCACGCGGAATACGTGGAGCAGCGCCGGACTATGATGCAGGATTGGGCGAACCGTCTGGATCTGTGGGGGCAGGGCCAGCTGAAAGCGGCAAGTTCTCCGCTTACCATTCGTTTAGAGGGTGCAGCTTCGTTACCTTCGTTGGAAAACGCGAACACAAACGCCGTTCTGTACGGCAGTGGCTTCCCAGCGACGACGGTCCCAGCCTCCAAAACATCCGTCAGCAACGAACCGGTCCTTAGCGCGGCTCAGTATTCACCTGTCCTACCTGCTCCAACGCAGACTGAACAGCTGCACGAACCCCAAGTATCTGACATACAACGTCAGCGCGCCGAGATGCTCGCCACCTATGAAGCTTCGAATAATTTGCCGCTGCTTGTCTTCGCCAAACTGGCAGGCAAATCCCGCGATCAGATCAACCGCGATATCAAGGCTCGGCGCCTTCTATCCCTGAGCCTGGGGAATCGCGGTCAGCGCATTCCTGATTGGCAGCTTGATCCACTGCGGCATAAGTTGGTACTTGCTGCATTGGCGCGGTTTCCAGATGTCGATGCGTGGAGGCTTTATCGGACGGTCTGTGAGCCTCATGAGCGACTGAAGGGGCATTCGCCAATCGATGGGCTCACTACGGATAATTTCGAATTAACCGTGCAGATTGTCTGCGGGGCCCTGGGGCCGAGATAACGCTCCATCTTTAAGGAAGTGGCGGGGCTGCCGCTGAATTTACTGCTTTCGGTGAACTCCCGTCTTCATTCGGGGGGCCGCCTAGAGACTCTCTGGGTTGCCGGAAAGCATTTTGACTAGGCTTTAGGACGGTTGTTCAGGTTTTATAAAGCTAATTATGCCCCCAAGTTTTGCCCCCGGTAACACGGGGTGTATGAGCAATCAAGAACGGCGAATTTCTGACAAAACGCAATATGTTCCGATGGCTTTCAGTGTACCGTTATCCAGATCATGAGACCCAGCAGCAAAATCAGGCACTGCTGCAAGACTCCAAGCACTACGACTCAGGGCAGACCAAGAGCGAATTACGCAGGACGCCTACATGCGAGGGGTTGAGGACCGGGCGCACCGAGAGGTTGATCGGGCGCGATAGGAGGGCAAAGCCACGGCACTTCAACTAAAAGCTGCCGCGCGGAAGAATAACGAGTTGCAGCTAAAGCTGGAGTCAGTCCAGGAGGAGCTTAACCTGACGCTGCAAACTGCTGCAGCGCAGAAGGCGCGGGCCGAAACGTTGGAGCAGCAAATGATTCGGATGCATAGCGGAGCCGCGACAAACCACAAACCAAGGATCCGCAAAAACTTACCTTGAGTATTTAGCCCCAAGCTTAACGCTGGGTAGGTTGAATACCAGTTCCGATATTGGTTTAGACATTCAAATACTGCCGAACAAACATCATCATTTTTCTAGCCCGTCCACGAATTTTTGTGAACACCGGTACAGTACGAACCGTCAGTTGAAAGTAATCGTTTATTTCATGGGCCCTCGCGCCCCATAATACGGCTTCTTTATCCATATAGCTTTGTAAGATAGCCGTGTCTACGGGGGTTGTGCGAGTCGACATTTCATAACTAAGCAGCTCTGCAATTGCTATGGACTGACAAGCGGCACCGTCCGCTCCAATCTTGTCACCTACAGGACCAGTCAAGCCGAAGGCTATTGCTGCATAAGCTCTAGCCAGTGAGTGTGGGTGGTCAGATAACTCATGGGTGTCATCTTCAAAATCGTTATTTCGGTGAAGTACCTCAAATAGCACGCGTATACCAGTTGAATACGCTTGCATCAGGTCTTGAAGTGGATAGGCGCCATTGGAACTTAGATACACCGAGTACGTACGAGCGAGCAGAAAGGACGCTGCATAGATATCTGCATCCAGCTCTACAAGCCTTCGGTCTATCAGCTCCAAGGTGGAAGAGCTATCTGCTGCCCAAAGTTTTTTTCGGGAGCTTAAAAAATTTAAATGCCCCCTTGCAATATGTGAATATTCATGCCAGAAAATAAATTCCGTGACGCAGGAGCAAACGGTTCTAATGAATAATTCTTCTGTAAAGTTGCTCCGATGGGCTATGGTTGGATAGTAATCGCGGATATCACTGTTCGCATAGGCGTAGCAAGCCTTCAGCAAGCCTTCGTAAATTCTGATGGTGTATTGATCTGCTGAAGACAAGTAAATTCTCGCATTCATCTCGGGTGAGTCGGCTATCTGAAGCAGGGTTTCGGTTATCTCTGAAATTTCTAACCAGCCACCCTTCAATATTCTCTTTGCGTTATCCTTTAGATCCTCTACCATCATTTCATAGGTAAATTTTTTATCTTTTTTACTTGTCATAATCTTCCTAGGTCGAACATCGTGACTACGTGATGATTCTGAGGTCTGTAACTGGAATCGCTGTATCGATTGATTGCAAATGCAGCATCATCAGATTCTATCTACCGTTCACACATCGTCGAGGGCTGGTGGTGTCTGCTCGCCAACCGTTATCTGGCTTCTGCCCGGCCAAGGGGTTTCCACTGCGGTTACGCCCTCAGGGGTGGGAACAAGTGACCATATGCGTGCTTCGATCCCATCATTCTGCAGTTTGCGCATGAAGTAACGGGCCTGAAGGGCATCGTGGGTGGCGATGACCACCTGGAAGCCATGATCGATGATGTAGTCGCGAAGCACATCAAAGACGGACGCGGCATGCACCAGGTCGTGATGCTGTGTGGGGTCATCGAGGAGGAGTCCGCGCCACGGAGACCACTGATGTTCCAAGGCCATTGACAGCAGGAACGTCAGTTGCAGATCCGTCAGTTGAGCCTCACTGGCTATCGAGGGTACTGGGGCTAACCCTCCGTGGAGCGGCACAGATACTTCAGCACGTGCCTTCTGATAGGAGCTTCGGAAACTCAGGTTCGTCCCGGTGAACCTTTGCTCCCTGACCACGCGTTTTAACAGTGCTTGCCACCGAGGCATCACTGCCTGAACGTTTTTCTGGACGTTCGCGATTTCCGAGGAAAGGGACTGGTTAAGTGACTCCATTGCTGCAGACAATTGCGATAGGCGCTGCATGCCCGTTCGCTTCGACTCGACCTGTTGGTTGAGGTGAGTCGAGAACTCATTTTCCGTCCGCTCGCCGCGCCTTCGATCGAGAAGGCCCTGAGCGAGACGGGCCTGCTCTATCCTGCTCCATGCGCCAATCTCGACCTTGATGGTCTGAAGCGTCTCCGAGTGCCTGGTAAGCTCAGTACTGATGGACTGCAACTGAGCCTCATGGCTGCTCGCAACCTCGGCAGTGGGATCGCCGGCGAATGAGAGCTGACGCCAGGACGCTCTGATCGTAGCCAGTCGGGCTTGCGCTTCAGACAGCTGTGTTTCCAAACCAGCTGCGGCGGTTGTGGCATCTGTCAGCTGAACCTGTTGACGATCCAAGGCGGACTGCTCGGCAATCAACTTGGCACCTAGCTCAACGAGCTGATTGGCGTTCTGGTTCTGCGCGATGGACAGATCTTCCAAGGATTGAGCTGGCGGGGCGTCGGCGGTGATCGCTGCCAATGCCGCAGTCGCTTGCTCCAGCCTGCTACTGGCTTCTGAGCGGGCCTGCCGCGCAGCGTCAACTGCACGAACAGCGGAGTCGTATTCGTTCCTGGTTTGCTCCAAGACTTCTGAGCTTACCCGCGGGGCGAGGTTGCGTTGTTTCTCGTCCAGTTGCAGCTTCGAAGCGACATTGGCATCAACGCGAAGTCGGATGGACTCTTTCGCCAAGGAAACCGTATCGCCGCCGAGCAGATTGTTCGAGCTGATCTCGACGATATCCGCTGTCAGGTGTTCCTGCTGTGACTCCAGTTGAGTAAGCCCGTGCTTGCATGCTCTGAGTTCGGCTTCAGCATTCGTCACTGCCTCTGTACAGTCACGCAGAACATCAGCGGCCATTTTTACACGTCGTTCGGCTTCGACGACATTTGGGTCGATAGCCGCTAGTGCCTTGGCGACACGCTCATGTAATCCGACCGCGCCATGCTCTTCGCCACACAGCGGGCAATCACCGCGGTCGGGAGGCAAGTGGGCCGCGATGGCTGCAACTGCTTGGCGTATTGAGTCAGCCGCAGATGTCAGACTTTCATGATGACTCTTGGCGGCCTGATCTTCTTCCTCAGCGGTCGCTCTGGCTGATAGCGCAACACTAAGCTGTTCGCTAAGGCGCTCTTCATGTGCTTCCTCGCCGCTGATGGTGCCGGTAACTTCTGCAACGTGCTGAAGGGTCAGCTCCCAGCGACCCAGGAGTTCTTGAGCTGTGAGGAGGTCGGCATCTATTTGCAGCAGCGTCTTGCGCTGTCCATTGATCAGGTCATGTTGAACACCGAGCTGCTCGTGTCCTTCGTGCACTCTGCGGGCCGTAGAGGCGTGCGAGTCAGCGACGGTGAGGGCGTCGTCGGTTGTCTTCAGCATTTGCTGGCGTTGTTCAACCGTCTCCTTGGCGTTGGTCTCATTCACGTATCGATTGAGTTGCTGAGCAATCGTGTCGCGTTCAGTTTCTGCGGCGACCAAATCTCGTTGAAGCTGCTCAAGGGCTGCCGCGGCCGCCGAGCGATGTTCTTTCTTTTGGTTCAGTTCCTGCGTCGCGGAGATGAACTCGGCACTGAGCTGCTCTGAACGAGCTTGTTCAGACGCAAACCGGCCTATGAGCCCGTCGACCTCAGTCAATTCCTTGATCTGTTCACGAAATCGCTCGAGCTTGTTTTGAACCAGTTGCTCCAGCGCATCATGCACCGTCTCCAACCCATCTTGGCCCAGTGGCGGTACGAGCAGGCCGGAGGGCAATTGGTCGAAGCTTTGCGCCTGTTGGGCAATGTCCGATATCGACTCGGCAATGCTTTCCCTGCTGCGAAGCGCCCCTTGGGTTTGAACAGCCGCTTGGTCTCGGTCAAGGCTCAGGCTTTGCCATTCGGCAAACTCGGCTTCCAGCGAATCCAGCGACGCTCTCGCTTGCTTGAGCTGCTCTGTGAGCGCTCGCCGGATGCTACCGAGAGCAGAGCTTACCTGACTGCCGTCCTTACCAATCGGCAACCGTTCCAACTGGGAGCCCGCGACCTTTGGATCTGCCTTGACTAGCCATTCACCCTCGCGCTGATCAAGCAGGTGGGTGAGCCTGAGCAGAAAGGGGATGTCAGCAGGATCTTTCGAGGGAAATAGAAGGCTCAGATCACCCGTTGTCTCAACGTCTCCGCTTTTGTTGACTTGGGCACTGGCTTGCAGATCACCGAAATCAAGGTTCACTCGGGCCATGGATTGAGAGTCTCGGATGATCGGGACAAGGTTTCCGTCGAGGCGAGAGATCTTGCCCGTCAATGCGAACTCGACTGCTTCAAAGATCGCAGTTTTCCCGGTGCCATTGGGGGCGAGCAATATCGTGGCCCCTCGGCTGAGCTCAATCTTCGTTTCGGCGCTAAACCGGCGGATGTTCGAGAGCGTTATGGACTTTAACTGATTCATTCCTCGTCCTCTTCGCCAAACGCCGAAACCTTAAGGGCTTCAGCGATCTCGCCGCCCGATTTGCCAGACAGCAGGAGTTCGCGCCATTCATCGCGATGCGGCTTGACCCACGTATGCGCCAGGACAAGGGCGCTGAGGGAAGCTGACAATGGGTCACTAATGCTGTCGGAGCTGCCAGGAATCGAAAGCGTTGCAAGGAAGCTACGGTCGAGAAAGGAACCGACGTCTTCGCCCTCTCTGACGACTACCTTTCTGCAGAAACGGTCGTCCGTCTCGAGACGAGCAGCGTCCTCAGACTCGATACGTTCAATGAGCATGAACATGTAGAGATCAGCAGTTTGCGGCTCTGGGAGCATGTCACGGACATCTGCCGCCCACCGAAACGCTCCCTGAATTTTGGCTACGTCGTAGGGAAAGGCGGCGATCAAGACTGTCCGCCTGCCGGCACCCTCCCGATTAACCCGTTTCAGCTGCATCCCTGCGCTCGCGATCTCAGTCAACGGCGATGGCAATTCCACCGAGTCCGGATAGGAGACCTCATAGCGACCTTCGGCACGGTTCGAGATGGCCTCAACCATCTCCGAGATTGTTAACATTTCAGATTCCTTTCGTGTTCGTATCGATGGCGGACTGGCGCGCGAGCAGTCGATCTTGCAATTGTTTACTAAAGTGTTGCCGCACCGTGGCCAGCGTGCCGAAGCGCAATTGATTGAATACTCCAGAGCGGGTCACGAGCAGATGTGGTCGGCGTTCTGCGGCCATGCTGGTGGCCGATTCTGCATCGTCAGCCATACCTGTATTCAACAGTTCTGAAGGGGGAGTGCTGACCCCCGACAGAATCACGACTGGGGCAGGGGACGGGCCGATAACGTTGATCAACGGATCGTCGGATATCTCACGGACTTCAGGGACTCCAGTTGCTGGGCCAGACCAGTACTTGAGGGCAATACTCATCACCTCCCCAAAATCCGGGAAGTGCTTCCAGGCAGTGCCTGTGCCTCCAACCCCCACCGCGACCAGCAAGAGCAATTCGACGGCGCTAACCAACAGGTCTACGGTGCGAGGGCCAAGGCGAAGCGCGTGGGTGGCATTTTTGCCTTCCGTTTCCGGATACAGAAGCTGCTCCAGAAATTGACGACGGCTCTCGGGATTCTTGGTGAATCCGTCCAACCACTCCAGCCAGATCGCTTCCATAGCATCAGCAAGGGCAGGGTCTTTTACAGCTATTAGTTTTGTAGAGACTATTTGAGTTAGTCGTTGCCACACCACGTCGTCCATGGCGCTTGCGAGCGCTGCAGCTTCCGCTCGAGCAGCATTCAGGGTCTTGAACTCATGATCCAGGGAGCACACGAGCCGCTCAGCGTTCTCCATCCACGGGAGATCTTTGAGGTCGCTCTCAGCGCAACCGAGGGTGTGCCCGACTTCATGGCCAACGCTGCTGCGCCAGGCTGGCTCGCCCAGCATCAGGCTTTGACTGCCGTGTGGCAGGTGCAGCGCCATTCGCAATATCGCGGATGGGAGCGTGAGGTTTGCTCCGATGGGAGGCGCGTACGGTGCGTACACCCTAAGCCTCCGATTTCCTGGAGCACTGCCCCAAAGGTGATCTACGACGCCCTGCGCTGTTCGGGGGACGAGCGCACCGAGATCATGGGTGCCAGAAAACGACCAGGTCTTGCCGGCAGGCTGAACTTCATCACCTAGCAGGTATTGAGCCCAGGTTTCGATATCGGGACGAAGCTCGTCTCTGAGCTCATGGATAATCGCATGACACCCCAAGGCCGAAACGTCAGAGACCTCAGCGGTGATCACCGAAATCAGCCGTTCAAGCGCGCGTTCCGGATTCGTGAAATGCCTGCCAAGGGATTGGACTGAGCGCTGCTGCAATGTCGCGTCGTTCCCAATGCAGACGACCGTGACACGCTTGAGGGTTTCGATGATCTGCGTCCAATCTTCGAAGCCACACCAGGTCGTAAGCCAGAGATGAACCCGGGTTGTCGGCCCGTCCAAACGCTGAGCCAAGTCGTTGGGATTGAGTCCATCCTGGCGACACAGCTTACACAGCTCGTCCAGATGGTTAACGGTTAGGTCGTGCTTGATGCTCAGGTGTGCCCCTAAAAGCGTCAGCTGAAATCGACGTTCAGGCAATTGGGCGAATGTACCGGCGCGAGCGTGCTTGGCTAAGCTTGAAAAGGCCGAGTCAAGAACCGAAAGGCTGTCTTTAGCCGCGTCAGCGTCAACAGCATCAGCGGGTTCGTCTATAGCAACAGGTTCGTCCGCGCCAATAGGTTCGTCCGTAACAACGGGTTCGGAGGATCCGGGGCCAGCTTTTGCGGCTTTTTTCTTTTTACGGGCGAGTCGCAGCTTTGCAAGTTTTCGCAGATACACTTGCATGTCGGGGTCTTTGGTACAGAAAGGCGTGCTCTGACGCTTGACTTGCAGGTGCTCGAATGACTCACGAGAATGGACAATTACGACGTCATCCCACTCTTCGATACCACCTTGCTCGGCGCCAATTTCTAGCGGAGCACGACGCCCGTCAAGGAATTTTTCCATCATGTCCGACAAGCGCTGAGCAATGACCAGTTTTTCGTAAAGCGACTTCTGCTCCAGCCGAAACCGTCTGATCATACTAACATCCCTTTACGTCATCACCTCGTTGGCCAGCTCCGCTGGCGATTCGCCACATCCTACCACTTGGCAGCTGGCAGTCGTACTGGGCGTGCTTGCGCAAACATGCAGACGTTTACACCACCGCACAGACATGAGGTCGTTTCATCAAGCCGAGCTATGGGTACTGAACATTGATATTTAGGTCATTGCCAAGGGAGCGAGCACCGATGCGCATGTGGGACTGGTTGTTTGGTAAGCGTACCTCTGTGCGCGTTAGAACCCCACTAAAGAATCCAAGCAGCCGCGACAGCTTTGAAGGGCCGCCGATTCGCACGCCGCGATTCGCGGTGGTGCCGGTGATGACTTCCTGACAGGTGGAGTTGAGTTTGTCTTGGGTCTTGGGGTTGTTGGCGCTTGCATGGCGGCTGAGGACGCTGACTCCAGCAACGCGGTACAGCGATATGGACTCCTCCTCGTTGCAAGCTTCCTTCGCTTTGGCGCCCGTGCCGACTGCGCACGTACATTCGGCCTCTGACTTCGGCATCGATTCGATGCAGGGCCATGATGGGCTATTCGCGCGTCGGCTCCCAATCGCTTCTACGTGCTCTACGCACCTGTGGTTCGCACCTTCAGTCTGGCACTCAAGATGCCGAGGTGAAGAGGAGTCCATCCCATTGCTTCTGGAGACCGACTGCACAACGTGTTCGATGAAAGCCAAGTGCTGCCCGAACACTGCGTTCCGCAAGATTGCTCGCAGCGTCCATGAAGCCGCTCGTGATGCGGCTCGGCGCATTGCAGCAACGCCGGCGTATCAGCGCTCTCGCCACGAACGTAAAAAAGTCGAAATGTTGTTTGCTCACCTCAAGCGCATCCTGAAATTGGATCGCTTGCGACTACGTGGCACGAGTGGTGCGACCGATGAATGCACGCTGGCCGCTGCGGTGCAGAACCTGTGACGGTTGGCCAAATTTACATCTCAAGGGCCGCCAGCTACGGGATAGGTGCGCCTGCATTAAGCAAAAAACCTCAAACTAACCCAATAACAGAGCAGTAAAGCTCAACGAAGGGCCGAGAAACCACTCAATGTGGTGAGAAGGTTCTCCGCTGATGGCCGTGCCTGAGTTCGGGGCGATCTGAAAATCCGACTTTTTTAACAGAGTCGGCCAAAAGCAGTTTTCCAAATGCGCCCAAGAAATCAGGTGAAATTCATGACGTGCTTGCGGCAAGAGGAACAGCGGAGCGCAATGAACATCACAAGGAAGGAAGTATGTAAATTATTCGATGTGAACTTCATCGACCATTGGAAGCCAAGCTTGGAATTCACTCCCGGTAGAAACCTGCCGAAAGCCGAGTGGCGTAGCCATCAACGTCGCGCCGACGGCATTCTCTACGTTTGGATTGGGGGCCCACAGACCGAATTCTTCTATCTCAGCAACGAGAGCGTCGAATTGCTCCGAGCTTTTGAAACCGACGATTGAAGCCTCAAAGCCTGCTGCAGAAATATCCGCAAGAAGTGCCGGTGGGATATCAATTCCGGGCCCGACAAATGCCGTCACCATCCGTCCGCCCAAATGGTCGTTGATCCGCTGCTGCCGCTCGTAGGAGGTATCGACTTGTGGGCCTGGCGCGTCGCTAGAGATGGAGAACCCGTCGTCAGTCAACTCGATCCGCCAAGCCATAGGTAAGTTCTCACTGAACCGACCTACAATGGAGCGAGCGGGACGAAATGACTCCATCGTTGCCTGCTGAAAGCGTTGGAGGAGTTCGAAAAAGAACAGCGCGATTTGTAAGGCTACAACTAGGTCATCATTAGAGACGAACACTGGTTGGCCACCGTTTCTGCGCCGTAACCGCAGCCCTTCAGGAACTAATATGTAGTCGGCATGGGCCATGCCGTTTCGAATGTCATCTCTGAAAGTAATTTCCAGGAGGCTTGCTAGGCCAGTCATTCCGATTGCTGTGGCAACCTGTGCTAGGCGTCGGAACATGGCGTTAGCATTGGGGCCGATTATGGCCCGAGGTTCTTGGCGGACACGAACGAGGCTCTGAAATGGCCAGAGGTTATAAGCCTTCAATTGCGCTACCTGCAGGGTGTTCAATAACCCTTCGTAGACGCCGCCAGCCTCAGCAAGGTGCGCATAAAGACAGAGCACCTGGCGAAGCTCAGGTCGCGTGAGTGGTACTCCCTTCGATCCAAGCACCTTCAGTTCGTGGAAGACCTCATGAGCTGTAGCAATGGTGCTCCAGCCAGCATCCTGCATTCCGCGGAACTCGCCAAACATAGCGGCTGCGGTGTCGATCTCATTGATCTTCAGCGCGTAGGTGAACAGGTAGGTGAGTTGCGTGTTTAGCGCTCGTAGATAGGCTTGAGGGTTCATTTTTGGCATCCATTGGCATTAGACAAAACCGGTCAACAGCACGAGCTATTTCGCACCCATGATTAGCGACGCAGGAGCTTTTTTGCCGAACAGCTTACCTTCGCGCTTCTTCTGAACCGTCGCTGCCCTCTTGTCGATCTCTCGATCCATCGTTGGTATGAAAGCCTTGAAGACTGTCGAGGGTACCCCCGCAGCATCGGACCATATGTCAAAGCGACCATCGACGATTTTCATAAACAAGACAGATGCCCTCCAGAAATCTCTCGGCTGCTGGGTATGTAGCATTTCTGCATACCAAGTTTTCGCCCAGACATTCTTTGCATACCAATCGCTTGCAGCTGCATGTGCGGAGCCAATAAAACCTTTAGCGTCATCGAAGCGGGAAAGGACCGCCTCGGCGTGGACGCTTTCATCGCAAAATCCCGCGATCATCAAGGCAAGCGCTGTGTCATAAGGCCGTCCCGTGGCAAGACGTTCATCGATGTAGGTCTGCAGGATTTCCACCTTTCCGCATAGGTGGGCTGCTATGACTTCGCGTGCGATTTCGCTATCGGTTCGCGCCTTTTGCAGACGTTTTTTGCAGATGTCCACCATCTTCGGACTGGTTGTGTTGCTCCAGAGCGTAATGGCCTCCCCAGGGATTTTCGCAGCGCCAGTGACACGACGTATGGTCGGGTCCAAGGCCAGGACACGGTTGATGAGGTCTTGAGCTAACTGATTGTCACTGACGCCGGACACGATCGCCACCTGCAGCGCGACATGGTGGAGGTGGCGCAGCTTGCGGTCAGAAGTGGCGACTAACATTTTGATCCAGCACTGAGCGCGATCCGCATCCTGTCCGATGATCGCTTGGATGCCCTCGAATGTAAGGTCGGAGAGTATTAGGTCCGCATCTGCGGCCGTAAGCTCAACGGCAAAGCGTTCATAGCTATCGCCCATGCGGCGGTGGCGCTCGTTGAACTGTTCATCCGTTTCCGAAAGCCGACTCATCTGGGATGCTAGATCGTTGTCCGTCAACACCCGCTCCGTTAATGAGGTCAGAGGGGGGGTCGGGTCGGAGGCGTTCGGCAGCTCCGTCTCGATATCTGGTAACTCCACATTACCTTCATAGCCCAACGCCTTCGCAATCGCGACTTCGACACGATCGGCGATGACCCCTACGTCTTCGACGGGTAGAATTTCGGCGGCAAACCCATAGTGGGACAGGCTCATTCGATCAAGCGCAGGCTCTGCTTCTATCAGACCAGCTTTCAACGCTTTCAATATCGCTGTGGACCCATGCCAGTCCTCGAAGTTGCTATCACGTCCGCGCGGCTTTTCCGCGCTCCATCCACCATCCACCACTTCCTGCAGTAGTGAAGCGTCACCGCTCGATGCGGCGATGGCGAGCGCTTCGCGGCGGAGACTCTTGAGCGGAGCTCGGATGAAGCCTTTGAGGGTAACGGCAGCACGGGACGTCAGCAGCGGTTGAGAATAGTGAATTGCGGCAAGAACCGCAGCCTGGGCGTGCGTGTCCCCGCTCTGCAGAACACGCTCCAAAACCTCTTCTACTTTCTCTGGAGTGGCTTTTCGCACGCAGTCAAGCAGCTCCAGCAGGACCGTATCACCCTGCATGTTTGCGATCGCGTCGAGCTGCTCGTCGGCGGTGAGATGCGGTAACGCGATAAGCGTGGAAAACTGTGCCGTGAGGAATTCGTCCCTACTGTCGTTCTTGTCTTTATGAGACGCGGTACTAGATACACCGGCCGCAAGGAAACGTAGAGCCTGATCTTTTGTGATCCCAGCACTGTGCCGCATAAGCTCCAAAACGCCTTGTCGTCGTTCGTATCCGTCGCGAACAAGAACTTCGCTCGCGAGCGCACGAAGCGCGTAGATCGCGTCGTCCGGTACGAAGCGCGCAACTCCGGCGCGGGCGCCGCGGAAGAAGTGATCCTGCTCGGACACCCCCCGGCTCATTGCGACCTTTCCTGGATTAATCTGTCGGTAGTCTTGGGCAGTCGCGATAACGTTCTCGGGCGTGTCGGTACGTGGATCGCATGGATCGACCGCGCAATAGCCTTCTATTATGGACCAGCCTCCAAAGCGTTCCTGGTCACGTGTGAGCTCGTCGAAAATCCGTTCACCTTCTTGCGCGTCCCCGATATCTCCGGTGCCGTGTAGGATACCAACGCGCGTCCACCTGCCCACATTGGATGAATCCTCCTCCGGCAATGTTTTCAGCTCCTTGAGGAGTGCTGATCTTGTCTCCTGCCAATCAATGCGGTTGAAGCGAAGCACTTGCTCGAACTCTTCGTAAGGTGCCGAGATTGATAGATTGAGCGCGTAAGAGAACCGCCAACGAACAAGGTAGGGTGCGACCTCTTCTAGCGGCATGCCGGCCATAAGATAGAAAGCAAAGCGGCTTATGCCATCAAACCTAGGGTGCGGAGCGGCAACGAGATTCGTTGTCATGAATGATCGCTCAGCCTCAGTGAGGGCAGCCTCACGCTCAAGAATGTCGGCCAAGATCCGAGAGCGTTCTTCATCAACCTGCGCGGCAGAATCAGGACGCGGCGTCCTTTGCATCCGGCGCTCGGGTTCAAGCGAATAGAAGGACAGCCAGCGTTTTGTCGACTCCAGAATTTGCTGCCAAACACCCGGATGGTCGCGTCGTTTGAGTAGCGCGTGAAGCAGCCATTCGTTGACGGCGATGTGCTCTTGCGACACGTACAGGTTTTCAGCGGCTTGCAGAAAGGCGAGCGGAGCCGATTTTGCGAGGACTGCGAAGGCCTCGACCTGGCTGTTCGGTAGATTCTGCAGCGTGACTAGCTTTTCGATCAGTGCCGACTGTACTTGGGGGCTTGTTTCTTCATTCAGGCAAGCAATTTGTGTCGCGAGCAAAACAACCTTGGCCGTCTCATCAAGTGCGCTGATCGGCTCCAGGATTGTTGCTAGCTTTTCGCGCGGGTCACGGTCGTTGCGCAACTCCCGCTCGAGTTGACCAACAAGGTAGAGCGCGAGCGCCAGGTTGAGACCGTCTGGCTTTATCTCATACTGTGAAGCGCTTCCTTTCACCGAGGTGAAGAACTGGCTAGAAGCAACAGCTTCTAGTTGAGACTCTTGGACGGCATCAAACAACCTAAGGTCGTCTGTATCCTGTGCTTTCGCTCGGGCCAATATCTTCGCAGCAAGGTTTTTCAATAGGTCGGCGAAGGCCGGCGCCGGGAGTGGAGCCGCTCCGTGCTGTTGCATCCCGCGCATATGCTCAAAGAGGAGCCGCCCAACGCTTAGCTCATCCAAAAGCTCGATGGTCTTAGCCTCTATCAGCTCGATCGCGATTCCGAGCAGCCGGGGATTACGAACGGATTCAAGAACCTCCATTCTTGCGTTGGAAAAATCAATGTCACGACTGTCCAGTATCTGATTGACGTCCTCGATGGACCACTCGGCGAGCGTGATTGTCCTTGTATCGCAGGGCAGCGTGTTTTTTAGATGCGCCCAGTGCTGCGTGCGGGTGGTAAGCAACAGACAGCCACCGAGGCCATTTAACTTTAGCGCGGCGCGACCGAGCCACCGCCCCCAGTTCGATTTGAGCGGTTGGTTGAGGCCATCCACTATGAGCGTTAAGCGGACGGAGGTCGCTGGAAGGTTCGCGCGCCAAGCGTTGAAACGGCGCTGCCATCGCGTAATCGCCTGCTGCGTAACGCTTACGCCCGTCTGACGGAGCAGTTTGCGAATCAGGAAGTCGTCGAAGTCTTCTGCGTCGTCGCCGGTTAAATCTTCGGCGGGGCACATTACGAGGAGCGATTTGGGATTGGATAGGTTCCAGCTTTGGACCGCGAGCCAGGATTTGCCGACACCCTCCTCACCGACGATTGCGTAGATTGCGTTCTCTGGCGTTCCGGAGAATGCGTTTGTAAGACGCGCACGCTCAGGTCGGTCGAGCACCATGGGGCCGGAAGGATCAAGGGGGCAGAGGGGCTGGCCAAATTCGACGCGCGCCTCAGTCTTGTTTGAGAACAATCGACTCAGCCATGCCTGGTTGAGTGTCTTGGCGTGACCCAGTCCAACATCTTCGGCGAGCGCTTGTCTGAGCGCACTCAACCTAAGGGGAAAATCCCCATGTTTTTCAAAGTGGTCGATCGCGTTGAGGGCGGAGGCAATAAGCCCTGCGTCAGGCCTTCCAGTAAGTCCTTGTGTAATGAATGCTTTGGATTTTTCCCCCGCCGCCACAGCGGCGACGAGCAGCGATCCCAAATCATTGTTTGACCAATCCAACACCACGATCCCGAAGCCAAGCTTGGCCGCAAATATCCGCGCGTCTTGGACGGTTTGCGAGGCTACTTCGCATGTAGCTCCGAGTATCCAGAGATCCACCAGACGGGCATCTTCATTGGCAACGTCAAAAAGCTTCGTCGAAATTTCGTTTTTCGAGAGGCGGTCCCTGTAACGCTTTCCCTCGAAATATGTGGCACCGCCATCGAACGCGGAATCGCCGTCTCGCCCTCTCTGCGTACCTGACTTTGCGAGACGGAACGATTGCCCTGTCAGATCACCAAGGATGACGCCGAGAAACCCTTCAAACCCTTCTGGGCCGGACGGGTCGAGGGCGAGCAAAGTGTTTTGAAGAGCTGTTGCATGTATTTGATCTGCTGTGTTCATTCTGAAAGAACGCCATCGCAAGTTTGCGGCCAGTGGCAGCTAATTTTCAAAGAATTCCTTAGCTTAGATGAGAGCTGGTGCGTCGCCTCTTGGCTAGGTTCGAAAAAACAAAGGTGTCAGCTGTACAATGACAGATTTCCAGCCATGCCGAGTCAAGCACACTTAACGTCTCCTATTTGCCGAGGTTGTGTAAAAATGTTTTAAAGCAGGTTTGAGGTCAGAACCAGAACGAAAATCGCGTTCCTACGCAAATTTCAAGTCCACTGATTACCAATCACTGGCAGATTTTACGTGGCGACGCGGACTTCAAAGCAGTGGATACGTTTTTACACAGCCTGGGCCGATTGTTGCCTGTTGTGAAGGGCTGCGTTCGTCCCAGGGGTGCCGTTGACGAAAAGACGGCGAGCGTCTCGGGATGAATAACAGAGCGGTAAAGCGGCGAGTGTGCACTTCAGAATCAACTTGGGTTTCGATTCCCACTAATGGGGCCGTTGAAAGTTAATCTCTTTCGATTTTAAGAAACGGATTATCGAGTGGCATCACTTCAAAAAAGAGTTTGGGATCCTCAATCAAGTAGCCCTTCAAGGTTGTTTTCTTCCTCGGGCCTTGCACTTGGCATGTCCAGACATTCAGACCGTTGTCTCGCTTCCTGTGAACCTTCAGCTTCTCGAACTGTTTCTGCACCCAACGCCATTCCTCGATCTCTTGGCAGGCGCCCTGAGAGATACCGGAAAACTCCTGCGCGTAGCGTTGGAAGAGGCCTGGCGTGACCAGCAATACGCTGCCACTCACCGTGTGGATTTTGGCCTTGCTGTCGTTGATGATCAGCTTGTGGCTGAGAATGCCCTCCTTGACCCAATTCAGGAACGCCTGGCCTGGGCTATCCGATCGAGGCGTTGAAGTTTCGACAGCATTTTCTGACGGTGTGTCATGGGCCTCAGGCTCTTCCAACTCGAACATGTCCAGCAGCGTGCCGAGGTAATCGGCATCCTCTAGCGCCATGGGGGCAGGCTGCGGTTGGCTTTGACCTGATCCTGCACTGGCTGCCTCGGGCGCTGGTGTTGGTAGCGGGGTGTCAGATGAGTGTTCATGAGCCACAATGCTCACCGTTCCGCTGAAAACCTCAGGCCGGTCCTCGCTCCCCCAAATCAGTCCCGGTTGAAGGCGCAGAAAGGTAAAGGCCTGCTCCCACTTTCCCTGTGTCACGAGTGCGGTCCAGATGGCTTTGCCGTCGGGGGTAGACTCGACCAGCCCGTGCGACTGGAGTTCGTCGAACACTGCGAGGTTGGACGAGGGAATGCCTTCAATTGACTGCGACAGCAGATAAGCTCGTAGCTTATCGGTGACCGTCTTACTGACCAGCCACAGGGCGTCCTGGGTCAACCAACCTGCGGCACCCGGCTGGTTGAGTTTCAGCTCGTGCTGAACCAAATGACGCAGTCCGCTGATCAAGTGATGTTGCAGCGAATGAATTGGCGCTTGCAGCGCCTTGGTCGGGTTACCACCGATGTTCTGTGCGGTGGAAACACGGTCTGCCTGCATCACCAGCTCACCAAGCACGCCGGCACGTTCATACTGACCTGCTAAGACATACAGCAGGTTGGCCCAGAGCGATGGAAATCCACTGAGCCAATCGAGGATCGAGCGGTCGAGAATCTGGTTGTAGAGCAAGCCTGCGGCCGCGCCATGCAGGTGGTAGTCGCGACCCTTGATATAACGAAAACGGTAGGGCTGATCTAGGGAGCCCTGCCAAGGATGCCAGACACGCCCATCCTGGCGTTCGACCAGCAGGTCCACGGCGATCTTGCCAATGTCATGCAGCAGCGCGCCATAGGCAATGCCGGCGGACCAGGCGTCGGTCTGGGCTGCTTGGTCTTCGGGTGCGGCGCCGGTGGGCAGCAGATACGACTGACGCAATTTCAAACTGCAAGCGACCAGCTCCAATCCATGGTCGAGCATGCCGCCAAGATAAGCATGGTGGTGCGTCTCGCTGGCTGGGAGCTGCTGGACCAGTTCGGCGTATCGATGGATCGGATTTAAATACAGCTGGCTGAACTGCGGATGGGAGAGGGCGGTGTACTGCCAGATGTGATCGAGCAACTGACGGCGATGCTCCGCGGCTAACAAGTTATGGGGCGACTCGACGGGCAAGTAACCTTCAGCGACGTTCAGGGTCGGTGGCGGAGGAGGCTTTTGCCTTTTTTGCCGAAACAGACTGAGCATCATGGTCCTCCCGGGAACTGGCAGAGTCAGTGGCCTTTTAGCCTTTTCGGATAGGGCTCTTACCCTTGAATCCCCATTGCCCTTCCAACCCTTACCTGTCCTTTTGCCGCGTTTCCCTTTGTGCGGCTATCGGAATATCGATTTGTCCTGGTGCCGTTTTGTTGGATGCGCGTGCTGGTACGAAAAAGGAAAGTGTCGGTACACTGCGGTGCGAATTTTATTGGGTCTTGTCATGAACCTCACTGACGCCACGCTCATACTGCTGCTCGCGGCACGTATCCATGGAACAGACGAAGCCGTCAGGGCCTCGGCGAAGAGCGTGGTCAAGAAGCTACCGCGCAGCAAACGCGATCTGATCTACAAGGTGATCGACAGCCGAAGTCCACTCGATCTAGTCGGGTTTCTGGCAGAAAACCTGGATAACTGACCTGCGATATCTTCCAAGGCACGCTGGGCCTGGGAAGACTCTCGGACGAAGGTAAAGTTGTCCACGGAAAACGTGGGTATATCTGTGGATAAAACTCTGCGTGCCGCGGAGTACGCTGATTGCGATGGGATGATTACTAACTGAGCAGCAGCGCTGATGGTAGCTGATGTCTTGATGCGCCTTCGCTGGTAGAAGAAGGCCCAACTCGCGTCGGGCCCTGTGAAACATTTGAAGCGGTGAGTTTTAAGAATTGCTTACGATTGAACGTTGGCGCTCGTGCTCGCTGGGGGCCTCCACTACTGTTTGCTCCAATTGCTGCTTCAGGTTGAGCACGTATTCCGACGCAGCCCTGGCTTGGCCACTGGCCCGGAATATCGCTCGTTTGTCTGCCTTGAGTACCTTGAGCCAGAAGTCGATGTAGCCTTCATGTCGAAGCGCTCCTTGGATACCAGCGTGGGCACATAGAAAAGCAGCCCCCATCTCGGCGACCAACTCCTCAAAAGCATAAGCCGGTGAGCCGAACGGACAGGGAGAGGTGAGTCCCTCGCGCCGCAACCTGGAGAGATGTCCGGTCCAGTGCGTCAGCTCGTGCAGTGCGGTCGCGTAGTAGCCGCCTTCATCATGAAATTGGGCTTTTGTCGGCAGTTGGATGAAGTCCTTGAGCGGGTGGTAAAACGCTTCGCTGGCAGGCCGGTGGACGATCTTTGCTCCAGACGCTAACAACAAATTTTCCGCAGCGCTGTTGGCCTGGAATGGATCGCTTGGTTCCGTTTCGATCGATGTCTCAGTGAGCGCTTCGAGCCCCTCAGTTTGCTCGACATTGAACAGAAAATGCGTCCTGAGAATGCCAAAGTGAGTGACCTTGGGCTGACCATTCTCATCGAGAACAGGTTGGCCTGACTCGGTTTGCTCTTCGCGTTCCATCGGCTTATAGAGAACCGCCAGGGTACTGTGCTCGCCCTTGCGGATGTGTCCGCCGGCTTTCTTGGCTTGGTTGAAGGTCAGCCAACGATCTTGAGTAAATCCCTGTAGCCGGGCCTCGGCCCATAGCAACAGCAAGTTGATGCCGGCATAGGGGCGCTGAGTGACGGCGTTGATCGGGTAGGGTTGGTGACGATCAGTGTGAGATGAGCTGGTAGATGCCCAAGGTTTGATCCAGGGCGCGACTCCTTGGTCCAAAGCATTAATGATCTTGTCAGTCACGTCTTGGTAGATATCGCGCATGGCATGTTCCTCAAAATAACGGAGGAACGCCTTGCCCGTCGGGGAGGGTTCCCCGGTTGGGTGGTGGAATTGGATTGACGCAGGCCGGGCCTGTTGCCCGAGTGCGAATTTGGGTGATAGGCCTTAGTGCTAGGGCTCTCCAGCAAGAGCGATCAGCAAGGCGACAGGCTGGTTCGGCTCTTGTAGCAGTCTGAGGCTCAGTTGCAGTGTCGAGTCATGGTCTGGACGACCTATTGATGTGATCTGGACTACCTCGAACACGACATAAGGTTCGAGTGGGTGGGCGAGGTGAGCTTCGAGGGCCGCGCGTACTACATGGCTCAACTGAGTGAGCAGCAGGCTTTCAAGATGATCTGAATGCTCGAGCAGCACCGCCCTTCGCCAGGCATCAGGGGTAAACACGATGGGTAACTGAATGGTGCTCAGGGCTTCGAGTATGGGTGAGTCGGACATGGTGTACCTCCGTTGAAAACGCGAAGAAACCTGTCCCGTGCGGGAAAGAATTTCCCCGCAATGGGTTGAAGAAAAACAAGAGGGGGTACCTGACGAGAATGGCTCGAAAGGCACTCAGCAGAGGAGAAGGCGTTCATCACCGCAGAAGCGGTCACCGTGCGAGCTACCGAACGCTTATCGCACTTGGGAAAGCCTTCACCGAAGTGACGTAGCCTTGAAGGCTTCGGCTACCTGGGAGTGTGCTGTCGATAACAGCGATCCGTACTGTGTATTTAGCCGCACGATTTACATGGGTCAATCGCTGGAGAGACATTCCTTCACCGGGTTTTTCTTCTGTATTCCAGTGAGGTTTTTTTGGCTGGGAAAACTGATAAACGGTCAGGCACGGACAGTTTTCAGTAGTAGGCTGTTAGCTCGGCCTCAACTAGAAAGTGCGCTCAGAAGAGGGCGAGAACATGCTGAACCAACGCCACAATCAAGACTCTCGCGGTCGCCGCTGGGCATATGCAGGGGGCCGGACGATTAAGCGTGCTTATCGCAAGTTGAAAGCGTTCGAGATGCGTGTGGCTGAAAGCGCGACAGCACGAGGTATTCCTGCTGGAAAGCTACTTGTCCATGGCGGCTTTCTGGCTGCGAAATTAGCGGCGGTGGGGGCTTTGCTCTTTTTCAGCTTTTGGATATTTATTATTGTATGCACTGTCAGCGCACTTGCATTCGTTCAACCTGGCCGAGACGGCGATACGTCGGACGTTGATGATCCTGTCGGTCCTACGCACCGGACATCTAGGCCTGAACAATATGATGAGTGGGGCTCGTTGAAGTAAGGGGTGTTATTTCAATCTACCTGCGGTCAGTTGTGCGGCGCTTGCCAATTGTGATGCTCCTTTGGAGCTGTTTGTTTGCGCGGCCTGAGTTCCCCTACTGAGCATACCCTCTACCCCAGAGCCCACTTGATACCCAGCCCAGCTCATTGCAGCCAAGAACAGCATCGGCAGCACGATGAACATTGCCCCCATCACATACTCGATCACCTGCGCCGTGACAGTCCCATCCATAAACCCAGATGTGGGCAGAGACAGCAGAACCTGATTGGAAGCCGAGACCTGGTTGTACAAGGTGTCGAGCATGCTTGAGTCAACCCAGCGCGCCAGCTCCCACCAGAAGGTCAGCATGTGCAAGGTGAACAGCGCGAATGTCACCGTCATGACAGTCTTTAACTGATAGGTACTGACCAACAGAACCAGCGGCAGGCTGATGATGACGCCCATGATCAGAAACGCCTGCACCATCGGTAGAGCAGCACGTAGCGCGTTCATTGCGGGAAAATTACTGAAGGACCCAAGAGCCAACCCGGTGTTGGTGGCTAAGTTATTGAGTCCCTGATTGATCGAACCACCACGGGCACTTGAGCCGTAGTCCTGATACACCTGTCCGGGTGACATGGACATCGATTGTTGGCGCGGGCTGACCAGCTCGCGCAGGATTGAGTCGTCGATCTCGTTGCTCGATCGGCCAGTCAGCCAACCTTTCAGCTGAGTCAGCAGCGAAGGATCGACCTGCTCGATCAAGCGCTCGCGTAGCCCGATACCACTGTCGCTCCACCACTGTTTACAGGTGGGATAACCCGCGCCATTCTCGAGCTTAGGCAGGGAAACATCGCGGCTTTCGTCATAGGGCCAACTGATTCGTGGTGTGCGAGAACGATCCGTATCGTAGTAGCCCGGTGTGTCGAGAAAATAGCTTGAGCCGATCCACGCGGCATCGTGACTTTGGGCCTTGTCCAATTGCGGACGATTGGTGAACAACCGAGAGCGGGAGTAGCCGTAGCAGTCCTGAGTGAAGTCGGCAACCTCTTGCAGCAGTACTTGGCTATCGATGCGCGAGCTGTCGATTTCCATGCGCATCTGTCGGATATCCGGTGCGCATGGGATGGCGGCGGTCGCTGCCGCGTTTATGCCTTTGCTCAGGGCATGCACTAGGAACCACCAGACCGGCACGTTCGCGGAACGCTCGCCAATGGTATTGAAGGTAGTACCCCAGGTAGTTTCCGCCGGCTTGGCCACACTCACGCCGCAGCGCTGACTTGCGGCGTCATCGAGCGCCATTGATGTGAGGCTTAACGGAAGGACCGGCGCGCAGCCGAACAAGATGACGATGTAGGCCAGCCACAGTCGGTTCTCAATCCGCGGTACCGAGAGCAGTCCCTTGTTGCCTTCATCGGCGCCTTGCTGTCGGGCCGACAGCCATTCTTGCAGGATGATTGCAGCAAAAGGTGCAGCGAACAGTCCGGTGTCGGACAGGACGCTCCAGATGCCGTTGTTGATGATCCAGGCCAGCAGGGAGAGGTAAAACTCCAAGTAGCTGTTGGTGCTCATGAGCATGGCGGTCACAACCGAGTCAGTTCGATGCAGGTAAAGAGCAAGAGCCCCATCGCTCCGATGCGTGTTACGCGCAGCCGATCCTGTGGTCGGTGTCGGTAGCGCCGAAGCAGATCCCACCACAGCGCAAAGAGGGCGCTGTAGAGCAGGGCGCGCCACCACCGTAGATACGATCGTACGGATTCGAATACCTGCTGCCAGGCCTCGGAACTACCCAGCGCAGTGCGGCCGATCCATGCGACCAGAATGGCGGTCAGGATCATCCCAGCAGCGATCCCCAGGCCTGAAATCAGTGTGCATAGCTGTGAGCGTTTCATGGCATCACTTGCGCCTAGAATCCGCGTGATTGAGTCGGCCTGGCTCAGGGTCGCCTTGCTCGACGGTACGTGAGGCATCCGCACCACCTGTATGCCGATCGAGCACAAGGCTGGCAGTATTGGTGGCCAGCATCTGCCGAACCTGCAGCTCGGTTTGCAAAAGGCGTATCTCACGCTCGAGAGCATCAATGTTTTTCGTCAAAGCGATCTGTGCCGGCTCGGCGGAGGCGATGTTCGGTTCGTGACTACCTGCCAGTAGCGTGCGCAGTAGCAGGAGCGCTTTATCGAGCACACTGGACAGGGCCGTCTCGCTGGCCAAGCGCCGCGCCAACACATCCTGGTCGGGATCGTCGCGCAGGGCTTCGATCACGCCACGGGTCACCGGTAGCATTGAACTGGATGCTTTAGCCAAGTTATCAGGGGTGGGCGGCAGTGAGCCTGACAACAACCCTTGCAGGGTTTTGAGGTGCTCGCTGTAGGTCACCTGGATCAGTGGTGTCAATCCACTGCCGGCGGTAGCTCGCAGGGTTTCGCAGCTGTCACAGGTTGCGACTTCGCTCTCACCCAATACACGAACAGCCCATTCGGATTCCTCCTGAGGCGAAGCCCAGGTCTGGCAGATGGCTCCCCCCAGGCAATCATTGCTACTGATCGAAGTACTGTCATCCACTGTGCGATTATGCAGCAGGTTATAGCCCGCACGGACCACGTCGGAGGTCACTTTGATGGGCGTCTGCCCGCTACCTCCGGCCTTTTGCCCACCGACCCAGAACACCCCATTGTTGCCGTTATGAGTTTCGGTGTTTTTCACCGCGGCCACAGCATCACCGCCTGTATTCTCCAGGCTTCTCTGCATTTCCTGATTCTTGGCCAACTCCCCCCAGCCCGCTTGCCCAACTTTGTCGGCCATCTTCTCGGCCATGGCCTGGCAGGTCAGTTTGGAGCGGTCGAAGTCAATGCGACCTTGCATCACGCCGTTGCTGAGCAACTCATAGAGACCGGGGTTGGCGCGCTGGATGATCAGCGCCGGTAGCGACATCACGGCTTGGGTCGCGCTCTGCACAATGCTGCCCATGATCTGCTGGAAACCTTCGGTCACACCATTTAACTGGTTTTGCAGGGTGTTGGTGAGGCTCATGTTTCCGCACATCATGTTCGCTCGCCAGGATCCGCCGACGCCGAGACCACTGGGTCGATAGAGCGAGCTCGGTGACCCCACGGCAGAGCCACCACCGATGGTGTACATCACCCGGTCGTCGAGTACTCCGCCTTGAGTGCCGAGTCGATAATCCTCCTCGGCGGCATGGGTAGGAGCGGCTGCAGCCAAGAGTGTGCAGAGCCAAAGGCTCACGATGCCTAGCGTTGGTCGACTGTTACGCCGGCTCATGACGCACCTCCTTCGAAGTCGATGCTGAACAGAAAGGTCTGCCCCTCACGTTTGCAGCAGCGATAGGGCCGCCACAGTGACCAGGCGTAGCCGCCATCGGCGCTCTGTATAGGATCGCTGGGGAAGAGGGCGCACGTAGGCTGAAGCTGGGGGTATAACAGTTGCCACTTGTGGGTTGTGGCGTCGTTTTCGATGATAGGTCCCGGCGGCCAATAACCGTCGCGTGGAATAGGTGTGAGCGGTAAGTACACATGCGGTTGCCCAATACGAGTAATCACATCGCCGGCCCGTTGAGCCATCACCGCTGAAGCTTTGAAATCATCTGGCTGTACCAGGAAGCCCTGACGGGGATAGACGTTTCCCCACATGTTTCCCAATGCCTGATGACCAATTTCACGAACTCCCGGTATGAGGGATTCGGGATAGAAACTTTCCGGAATGCCATGGCGCCAGGCCAGTGAGTCCAGGGTGCTCAAGTAGTAAGGTAGGAACGCGGTGGCGCCACTGGCGCAGGCATAGCCGGATTGCGAAGCCAATTGTGTTGCAGCCGAGCCACCTGGATGTCCGATGCCGTCGACGTTTTTGAAACGAGGCATGTTATCGCGGTAAGTGTTCGGCGTGATCAGGTTGCCGCCACCTTCCGCACCGCTGATTGGAGAGGAGAGGGTGGCCATCTCGGTCCAAGGATTTGCGCCCGTGGTGGCGTAACTCGAAACCACGAGTTCAGGGATGAAATGACGAACCTTGGGTGAGGTCTTGATGGTGCAGCCGAAGGGCGTGCAGAGGAGCCAGAAGCAAATGCCGACGACTTTGTATGCGAGGCAGTTTGGCGAAAGGACAGAGGAGGTGATGCTCCCGGTATCCAGCGCCATGCCTGGGCCGGACGCTAGCAGAATGCTCAGCGCCATAGGTCGTAACTTTTTTGGTGTAATTGACGGGCGTGCGACAGACATGGTCCAGGCTCTTGAAAAAATAGCCTGGGCAGGTTCAATGATTTGAACGTACATCGTCAGTAGCAAAGGTGAAGCTGGTGTTGTCGGTTTTACGAGAGTTTGTGCGGCGGCGAGCAGCTATTCGATACTCTGCGTGCGGCGAAAGGCGTCGGGCTCGGTGAGAAGCTGATCCGTAGCAACCTCAAGAATGTTGGCAAGTTTGCACAGAACCATCAGCGACGGATTGCTCGTGCATCGCTCAATTTGGCTGACGTAGGTACGATCCACCTCGGCCATGAGCGCCAACTGCTCTTGGGTAAGGTTTTTCACGCGTCGCATCAAACGGATATTTTCCGCCAGATTCACACGAAGCTGTTCGTAGTCCTGAGTCATGCGCGCAAATTGCGCTTTCAGGGACCCTCAATCCACGGGATATAGTCTACATTGGTACTGATGTAAGCCATTTGCTGCTCATGTCTGCGATTGAGCGTTCATTTGGTCTCGTTGAGATTTTTCGAGAGCGGACTCTGCGTCTAACAATAATCAGAAATCTAGGGTGTGTATGGACGAAAAATACGTTTCAGTTCCGGCGGCGGATGGGTGTCCATGTCTTGTGACACCGTGGGGTAGCGAGTTTGCACCGATGATCAAGCGTGGCGTGCAATGCGCCGAGTCGTGGCTGGAGACAGTCGATGAGGTCCCGCTGTGGTGGGAGCTGGCTCAAGCCCGTAAGACCTTTCCTCTCGGTGACTGCCAGGATGCGTTTGAAGCGGGATTTTTGTTGAGGATTCAGCAGCGGCTTCGAGGCGCGGCGAAATGACCTACCGCTTACACTTACGTCTGCATGATCGCTGGCTCTACGGCCCAGCAGAGTAAGTTCGCCTGCTCATGATTTCGCGTACCGCGTGATTCAGCAATCTTAGGAGCACCTCAGCCGCCCGAACGTCTGCTGCTACAGGTTGAAAACGACCCAGAGCCGAACGTCTACTTCAGGCGATGCCGTCATCGCCTATGCGCGGCAATACGACAATGGAATGAGGAGCCAGTACTGATTGAGATTCATCCCGTAGCTTAAATGCTTCATCACCGGTTCTCTGCCGTACCCCATATTATAGGTACGGTCATAGCAAACCATCACGGTGCGCAGGTTAGCTAGGACTGTTTTTTGAGATAGTTGTCCAGTCGAGATCGCTGCGTAGCAGGAGATGAAACATCAGGTTACCTTGGCCGCCTGCTCAAGCGCATGCGCTTTGATAGCCTCTAGCCAGCTGACAGCCTGAGATGAGAGCCGATGATCCAAATCCGTAAATACAACCCAATCTTGACCTGGAGCGGCGAACGGGTGGCCAAGTGCTATGCCAGAAGGCTCGTCGGGCCTGGTTCCGCAGGTGCATTGATACTGTTGTTCCCGGTCAACCAGTTGTTCGGCCTCTTGTTCGGGCTCGCCATGATGACCATCGCCTACTACCGGGGCAAAGCGTATCGCGGCATCGAGCCTGAGCTTGCGCAACGTGCCTCCCTGGCTCGCCGATTGTTCTTGCTTGCGGCTGCAGCAAAGTTTCTGACGGTGACCACAATCTTCTGGGGCATTGCGATGGGCGCGACGGACTGGCAGGGCGCGATGGAGGCAAGAGCAACTGCACTTCACTGGATCCAATCAGTGCCGTCGTTTTGATCACGTCCGACAATGACAGACATGACCGAACGCGATGTATTTACAACTTCACTCTGCAGCTTGGTGAAAGTGTCAGTGGCTCAAGCAGTTCCGTTATGAGCTGAGGCAAAAGCTAAAAAGCGATCACTGGCAGCCGCTGATTTGTTTCTCGTATGCCACAGGGTGTACTGGGTGGCGAGATACAGAGGTGTTTCTTCTTCCAACAGTATTGCCGCAGCTGCGGTGGAGATTATGAAACCATCACACCGACCTGTGGTGACCGCCTGCTCAAGCAGCCGCTGATGTTTGGCTATGAATGTCATGTTGAACTCCGCCAGGAACTCTATCGCAAGGCTTTTGGTAGGTTGAGCTACAACCTTGCCGACCGGTGTCAGATCATCCAAATTCAGCGCAATCACACCGTGGTGCTGGAAAGGGGCGAGTTGCTTGCATCCCTTTTGAACTTGTTTCTCCAGGTTCTTGAGAGACCAGATTTTTTTACACGCAACGGGGTAGTCGCCGATGCCAAAATCGACCATGAGGTCTGGTTCTGCCGCCCTGGCAGCGATACCGTTAGTGATGAGGTGGGCTTGCAGTACCAGCTCCCAAAGGGCGTCTTTACCTTGCGACAAGCTGCGGTCGTCCGGTTGCATGACGCTCCCGGCTACGCGTTTCAGTGACTGTTGAATGCCAGGTTCATCGGGGAGCAGGGTGATTGCATCTGCTAGGCGATTCACATGCAGTGCTTCGATGAGCGTCTGGTTGTCTGGTTTACGTTGCTCTATCCATGCTTCCAGGAGTTTATCAGCTTGTTTCAACAGCTGAGACAGAGCGCTGCCCGGCCTAACCTTAATCTCTCTGGCTTCAAAAATATCGCGTACGGTCGCAACTTTCGCTGCCACCTCAGCGTAGCTGTCTGTCCAGTGCTCGTTGAGAAGTGTTGATCGTGTGTCGTCGGGATTCATCGTCTGCTCCTGAACAATACGATCGCGTGCGGGAAACGTAATGTAATCGTCGCTACATGCCTAGCCTGCTTGGACGGTCTGCAGGGAATGGTGCTTTTCACCAAGTGTGGCTCCACCGCTCGCCACCAGATTAGCAATGATGCCTTCATGGAGCTCCTCAATGAATTTTCCTTTGTGAAGCCAGAATTCTGTTTTATCAAAGACCTCATCCAGTTTCGGAGAGACTGACATTCGGCTTCTGCCTGAAAAATCACAAAGATTGTTGAAGTATTCTCGGGTGAACCTCAGCGCAGCAAGGGTTTCAAGGGTGCTCACGCCAAATGTTGTGGCTCCTTCATTTTCATTGTGGCGGATGAAGACGCCTCGATCCTTCATGTCGATGTATACAGGCTTTATGTTGAGAATTTTGGACGCGTGATAGATGTTGGAACATGCTGTCAGGTAAAAAGCCAGTGGTTCTTTGGCACTGCCCGAAAGCACATCAATGAGGAATGTGGCCGCACCGTTGATGCATTGCTCAACTTTTGTGAAAGTATGTTCATGCATAACGGGTGTGCCTTCTTCAGGTGATCCAAGGAAGAAGCGTTTGTGAAGAACAGGGTGTGCCTTGTAGCTGAATTTATATTGATTGAAGTACTCCGTCTCGTCGATTTCTTTGAAGTATTCAAACATGGCTTTTCGGTGTGCATAGTAAGCATCGAGGTTGTTCTTGGTTCTGCTCAGAACAATCTGCCTGGCGGCTTGCTGGGTAGAATGAATGCGCGACACCAGCGCCGCTAGTGGGAGTGAGACCGACATGATTGCAAGCGGTAGAAGGCTTATCTCGACGAATTTCTTATAACCTTCCAGATTGAGGCTCACCTCATACCCAGAGCAAACCCATACGCCGAATGCTAGCCCGAGACTTAGCGGTATGCCAATGGCTAACCACAGCAAGCCTTGTCTGATCAAGCCATGTTCAGTGTGAAGCTCGGCTACCGAGAGTGCTTTGCTTCTGAAATCGTGACCATCACCGCAGAAGCTCATGACCAGCCAATAGATGGCCAGAGCTGGGCTCAGAATTGTCGCGACCAGCAGCAATGAATCAAGCATTTTTGTAATCCTGTAGCGATAGGGGAAACCAAAGCCCGAGAGGGTAGGGAGACGCTAGTGCCCGCGGGCTTGTTATTGTCCTTTCAACCTGACCAACACCAAGCCACAGCGACAGTTCCAAAACTGCGCGGAAACCGAGTGGTCCAGCCCCCGTTAGTAATTCAATGTAGGGCCGTTGCGATTTATTGCTAGAAGGGCCGGTGGGGCGGCTAATGGGCTTCCCCTTGTCTTTAGTCTTTTCAACCTTCGGTGACAAGCAGAAACGGCAAAAAGCAGACGTTGACAAGGGACGTTTGTCGAGTACTTTGGTCGTTCTATTGGGTCATTTGGGTGATTCCTGAGATTGTTTAGAGCACAGCGACACAGGTTGGTCACGATCATCCCGGATAGCATAGCCGCATTCGTATTGAATATACTCAAGGTCTGCATCAATATCCTTGCCGCCAATCGACATGTTGTTCGTGAAAGAGTGCCTGACCGCGAGCGGTGACTCGCATATAGGACAAATAAGATCGGTTTCTTTGAGGAGCTGCCATGCGGACGACACACTTTCCCGTAACTCCAGTAGTTCGCTTTGCTTCTTGGCGAGTTCTGCCTCGGAGCGTTCGCCTTCCTGTTCTAATCTTCGGATTTCTTCCATGGCAGTATGAACACGTTGTCCTATGGCTCTAAGTAGATCGTCTGCTGAGCTGTAACGAGTGCAAATGTGGACAAATAATTGATGTCCTTTCAGGGGCAAAGTAGACGTCCCGTGACGAACCCATGTGTCGCCAGCGTGGGTAAAGTACATTTCATTAAATTTGCCGCTTGGTACGCTGATTTCTATGACGAATCTATCCTCCACTTCCATTCCAACGCTGATCAATGGTCGGAGGTTTACATGAACTGCGGCTTGCGGAAAATTGGGTGTAATGGACGAAATAGCAGCACCTATATTTCTTTGCAATTCGTCTCGTGCTTCCCGATTTAACATCACGCCTTCGACAATGCCTGCATCGGTAACTCCGAAGAGGATTTGCCCCCCTTTGCCATTCAAAAAGCCGATGAGGTACTTTGGCAATTGCTGGGCGATTGCCTTACTGGGGTTGCCTGATACCACCGTCTTGAACTCAAGGTTTTCAGACTCCTCCGCTATGAGCTTCTCCATGAGTCTGAAGGAGAGAGGGTTGAATTGTGAAAGTGACCTGTCAAATTCATCTGTGATGGGCTGGCTGTCGGGCTTGTAGTATCCGGCATGGATAAGTCGAGTAAAGTCTATTTTGAAGATTTCTTCATCCGAATAAACTTCACAAAGTAGGCGCTCAAAGTGATATCCGTGAAGCCAGATGTTTTGAGGCAGCAAAAACTCAGAGCTACAACCCTGAATGAAGTTCAACATGGTAATCGGGTAGTTATTTAGATCGAATTGCGCCATGTAATCGTAGTTGTCTTTGTCTTCGTTTTTCCATTGTCGTGCTAGCTCTATAAGCTGCTCAACAGTAATTGAGCAACCGTAGTCAAGAAAAGACCTGCATTGAGGTATGTCATCATTACTTAATTCTGTATATCCTTTTTTAAGGGTGCTAACGATCTGCTCCTGCACCTGACTGAGTGAATACCCCAGTGCTTCTAGTCTGCGGCGTAGCTCCCGGATAGTAATTTGGTAGGCCCGGGAAAACGAGTCGTCCGTGACATCACCTATTGCAACTAGATCGGATGCGTTAAAAAGCATTACTTGGTGGTCTCCGATACACCTTGGGGTACCGCCAAGATACGTCCCCCCGATGCTGACTTCGCTCTCAGTTGCCATTTAGTAGTCCTGCGATTTATAAAAAATTCTCAAGCGTGTACGCAAGCGATAATAAGAGAATGATAGGTAGGAATCCGACAATCCATGCAAGTAATTTGGAGTTTGCATAAATTGCAACCATCCCATGGCTACTGTTGATGGATGCTCGATATGTTGCTAGGCCAATTACAAGAAAGAGTCCGAGTGTTTTATATGGGTGTTCCGCCGATAGTTCGTTGAAAAATCCGGAAAGGTCACCGTCTGAGAGCCACAAGCTGTAATCGATTCCTTTCATCAGCAAGCCTATCCATAAACTCCAAGCCGCGGTTGTCACGATGAAGTACAGAAATGAGATTCGCACGCAGCTAAAACCTAGCTTCTGGCATATTGAGACAGCACCTGTGTGGTAGCCCCAGCGCAATAATGCGATCGCATAAATGCTTAATGTAGCGGCGGATAAGGCCGTCAGTCCAACCCAGTTCTGCGTACTATGCAGATGATCCCAAATATCTCCCTGATTCACCCCATCTATAAGCCGCACGCTTTCTCTTTTACCAAGCCACTGGTACATCGAAAGAGTCGTAGACTGCCAAAGCGTTGCGACAAATATCGGCAAGGTCACCAGGCCCTTGAGTCGTGTATACATGGGGCGATCAGGTGCTTTTGAAAAATGTATGGGGCGCGCAAATATTGGAATAAACAACAGCACCGCATATCGTAGGACCGGTAGGTCTCGAAGATGCCGCCAGGATCGTAAAATAATAGTGTTCATGAATGTTACCATGGTCCTTTTTATTGAATTATCTTCATGCTGACTTCTCTTTTGTAACCTGGTAGCGCCCAGGACATCCTGTCTCTAGGTACGCTAACCGCTTTCAGTTGCAGCCTCTGGCCGCTAACCGCGGGTAACAATGGGTGGTAGCCGGGCGGGAGAGAAAATATGAGCCGGCGTAGCTTCGGTCCATCGTTAACGTATCAGATAGGAGTTATCTGCTCTGTGTTTGTAGATCGATAGCGAGCATTCGTCAACATCCGTTTCTGGACAGTAGTAGGTATGGAGTTGACGTCTGTTTCTGGCCGGTCTCTGCCTTACTTGAACGGCCAAATTTGGCCGCTGCCATGAGATCAAGCAGATCTGTGGTAGCAGGTGCAGGTAAACACGATGGACCCCGAACCTCACTTCTTACAACGAAGAGGCTGAACACAACCGCTATGTTGGTCGTATTCCTCTGACTCGGTCTATCCATTCAGCCACCCCGTAGGCCGCTTCCAGCTCTGAGCAACCGTTCTTTTGCATCACTCTCCAGCGCTCAGCTTTTTCCTCCGGCTCCGTCATCGCCAGGGCGAGATATAGACTGGGCGGTACGGCACGGAACAGCGTCTCGAGCTTCTTCGATAGCACCACCCCCTCAGTGTATTTCCCCGACTCCTTACTGGCAGATAGCAGCAAGGCCTTCTGCGCCGGCGTGAGCTTCTTGAATCGTGCGATTTCTTCAATTTCCGCCGGTGGCATGTTCAAACAAATCCACCATTCAATCATGTTGAGCATGGTCTGCGCCGCGGCAGGGAAGTCGGCAAGGTTCTGCGTGGCGAGCCAGAACCAGGCACCGAGCTTGCGCCACATCTTCGTCCCTTTGACCACGAACGGTGCCAGCAATGGATTCTTGGTAACGATATGGCCTTCGTCGGTGACCATGATGATTGGCCTCCCTAGGTACTGGTCGCGTTCGGCGAGGTTGTTCACGGTGTTCATCAGGCTGATGTAGCTGATGGACATCTGCGCCTCGTAGCCTTCGCGGGCGTAAGTGGCCAGGTCGACGATGGTTACATCGCTTTCTGGCCAAGGCGTGCCCTCGCGATCAAACAGCTCACCCTCGAAACCCTGGCAGAACAGGTCGATGGCCTCGCCCATCTCTTGGGCGCGCTCGCGCCTTTTTTCCGGTAAGTGCGGGTCGGCAGCGACGCGCAGCAAGGCGTCGCGAACGTCGTGGGTCAGCACTTGGCGATTCGCTCCGACACACGTTTGCGCTGCATCGATGATGCATTCGCGAATCAAACTGCGATCGGCTCGACTCAGGCGGGCCTCCTCCTTGGCTTCGCCACCTGTGATCATCAAGCGCGCAGTAATTTCCAATTCACCAAGAATGTCGCGTTGGTCTTCGCGACTTGCTACAGCATCATCATCCCACTCATCGATCGATAGATTGGCCACCTGATCCGGTTGCTCGACCAGGCGCCCGGCATAGGCGAAGGGGGCAAGACTGACCAACGCACCGGGTTGCAATTTGACCTTGTTGACTGAGAGGCCCAGCGTCGAAAAGTAATCGCCCTGTAAGCCGAATGAGTTGCCGGCTTCGACGATAAATAGGCGAGGGCGGTAAATGGCCATGACCTGCATCAGTAGAGTGACCAGCGTGGCCGACTTACCAGCGCCAGTTGGGCCGAACAGTAGCAAGTGACCGTTCATGGCCCGGTCCAGGCGTGACAACGGGTCGAAGCTCAACAGCGAGCCGCCGCGATTGAACAGGGTGATGCCCGGATGGCCTGTGCCTGTGCTGCGGCCCCAGACGGGCATCAGGTTCGCGAGATGTTGGACAAACATCAGGCGGGTGTACCAATTGCGCGTGTCGCGAGATGGGTTATAGGCCATTGGCAACCAGCGCAAATAGCTGTTGCAGGCGGCGACTTCATCGGCTTCCTGTACCGGTTGCAGCCCTGCCCCCAGAAGAGCGTTGGCAAGGCTGACGGAGCGCTGGTGCAACTGATGTTCGTCGTGGCCGCGTACATAGAACGCCAGCGTGCCGCGGTACAGTTTGTGCTGGCGGCCGATGATTGCGCGAGCCTCTTCAACATCTTGGCGGGTCTGGGTCGATGCCAGATTTTCGCCGATAGCTTTGCGCGCCAGCCGATTCAGTTGATCCTCAAGTACATCCTGCGGTTTGATCACCAAAGTCAGGCTCATCACCGTATCTTCGGGTAGCTGGTCGAACAGGGCATTCACTGCGTCGCCCTTGCGGGTCTCGCCGGTGAGCTGACCGATTGATGGTGCCCGCCGCAGCTTGTCCACCACCATCACGCGGTGGGGTTGACCGTCGAAAAACCAAAGTCCGTGCTGCACATCCGAGCGCGGTTCGTTGAAGAACAGTCGTTCGGCAAAGTCGTGATCGAAGGGCAGTTCTAACGACTCGCCGTCGCCCGACTCCGGATAAGCCACGCGTTGGTAGAAATCATCGGGTGCTCCATTGGTGAGCGTGGGTGCTGGATTGAACCAGCGCAATAACCATGCATAAAAACCTCGGCCATCTACGCGTGTTGATTGCACCCCGCATGCCTGCAGCGAGGCACCGATTCGTTCGCATGCTTGCTGCAGGGATTGCATCGGGGTGAGTCCTGTCTCCTCAGCTTCAGATTCCAGCCAGCGATAGACCACCAGGCGCACCCTGCGGTTATTGCCGCGCCAGGGCAGATGCGTCACTACCTTATCCTCAAACAGACCACCGGGCTTGGCTATGGCCCTTAAATGACGCCGACTGAGTTCCAGATAGGCCTCGGTGAAGACCGTGCCTCGTGCGCGGCCCTCAATGTAGTCGGTGAGCTGGGACAGATAGGGGGTGAAGTCATTGTCGTCTTGGCAGAAAAACTGCGCGACCCAAGGCGCTTGATCCAGCTCGTCAAAACTGTCCTGAAGGGCATCCTCGAGCGCATCGCGGGCTGCCATCAGCCAATCGGGCTCACGCCCTTCGGTGCCAATGGGCAGCAACTCGAACACCGCACCGACCGAGCGATTGTCATCGAGCAGAAAACACTGCTCGCTGTCGAAGTACTCGACCCACGGCAGGTGATCGGTGAAGCTGGGGTTGTGCGCATACAGAGCGGCTTCATCGGCCAAGGTGGCGCGCGGGCGCAACGGGTTGCGCCAGCCTGTCCACGTAGGAGTGCTTTTGCCCGAATCGCCGGTACTCATTACAAATCTTCCTGACGTTCACCAGGTAATGCGTACTGCACACGTTGGTAGAACGGAAAGACTGTCGAATAGCCCGGAACCGGCGCTTGCTCGGTACCGCTCAAGTGGGGGTAGACGTACAGCACCAGATCGGGATTGGGCAGACGGGGGAACAGGTTGTGGATCTCATTCGCCGCTGTACGAGTGTACGTCTCCTGGAGAGAGGCGGAGAGGTCTGTCTGGTCCAGCGGACGGCGCAACTGCTGTCGAGCATCCAGCAGTTGCTGCTGAGTACCTTGGACGCCGGTGCCGTTCCAGATGTCCAGCATGGTTTGTTCACCATGCGGCAGAACCGTTTCCTTATCGGTGGAACAGCCCGTCAAGATCCAGCTAATCAAGGTCAGGCAGAGAAACTGGATCTTTTTCATGGCGAACGCTCCGGCCCTTGGGCTCGTAGTCGATGGTGATCTCATGGTCGAGGTGCAATGCGACTTGCGCTGCCGGTGGCACGTACACGGCGGCAAAAGCCTCGCCATACAGCTTGTTGACCCACTCGCGGATGTCGCTGACGCCACCACTGAGAATTGAGCTCAGTGCGCTGTTGCCCGCGCTGTTCGTGACTCCGAGCGTGCTGCCCCCTGAGCTGATTACGCTGCTGTTGTTCCGCTCATTCCCGAGCAAGGCTGCGACACCCGCGCCGGCGGCGGTGATTAGACTCTGGCTACTGAGGTACTGCTGGGCGTTCGACCGGCGCTTGCCAGCGATACAAGGAATGCCATACGGATCGGACAGGTAGCCGAGCCCGCCACGGACCTTGTCGGTATTTGAGCTCTGGGGGGTGGAGGCATTGCGACTGACGATGGCCTGCGGCTGAGGCACCGTGCGGATGGTGCCATCGGTGAATACAAAGGTGATCGATTCAACCTGTCCACGGACACAGGACAGGGTCCAGTCACCGGATGCCGTACCACTCATCACCGCTCCTGCGACGTCCGGCAGGTCGATGCCGTTCGCAGTTAGATTCTCTGGGCCGATCAGTACCTTAAAGGGGTAAGGATCATTCACTGTGCCGTCCACTGGGACTCTGCCGATTAGCGCTGTCATGGCGACCGAGCCCATCAGTGTGGCGTTTTCGGGGATTGTGTAGACCGGCTTCGCACCTTCGGTACGATCAACGGTCCGAGTCAGGTCACGCTCGCCCTTGGTGGCTGCACGTAGCTGTTTCTGGCTGCGATCAATAGCATTGTCTTTCAAGCCTTCCAGTGAGTTGAAAGCGCTCGGCAAACTCAGCGGAGAGACGCTCTTGGTTTTGCCTCGGGCGTCGGTGGACGGAGCATCCGCGGGCTCAATCCATTGCAGGGTATCATTGGCAGCGTGCGGTCCTTCGAACTGGGCACCTTCGCCTGATTCAAACCCCAATCCGATGGGCATATCCTTGTCTTTGCTCGTCAGTCCTGACAACTGCTCCTGCAGTTGCGTCAGCAACCCACGGGCCTGTCGACTGTCTTGTTCCGCTTTGAGTTGAGCTTCGTTGGCTTGCCGGCGGCCTTCGTCGACCTGTTGGGTCACGCTACCAAGGGCGGTTTGGATACGTGAGTCGACACTGTTTTCCCGCTCACGCAGGCGGCTGTTCTCCGTTTGCAGCGAATCGTTGTGTTTCTTCAAGCCGAGCATGTCGCTGCGCATGGCCTTCACTTGACCTACCAGGGTGGCGACCGTGTCGCGCGGCGTATCGCCGGCAATGCCAAGCGACTTGGCTTGTTCGGCGGATAACTGAAGATCGCGCTCATCGAGCGGTTTCTCTTGAGAGGAACTGCCGTCATTCGCCACCCAAGTTTTCAGGATAATTAACAACACGGCTAACAGCGCAGCCGGTACCAGCCATTTGAGCAACGCGTTAGCCTTCATCGCCAATACCCCGCGCAACAGGCAGAATCAGCACGGCCTGTTCCAGGCCGGCTCCGCGGGTGACGAGGTAGGCAACCGTGGTGTCTTCCGCACTGCCAACTGGGCCGAGGAATACGTGCTGGAAAGAGGCAGCGAACAGCTTGGCTTGAAGCCGACGCGGATCGAGTTGCACTGTCTCTGATCCACGATTACGCAACTTCACGGCGGTCACCCAGTAGTCGCCAAGTCGCCAGGCGGCGATGGGGGTGCTGGACACGTTTTCGGTTGGAAGCAGCGTCGATAACTCGGTGTGCACCATGAGCGGTACGCGGCGTATGCCTGGGAGTGACTCTACGGTGCGCAGCGGCGCGTATAGGCTTTGGGCGGCGTAGCGCGTCAAAGCAACCGGGATCGGTGTAGGCTCTGGAACCGGGACGGGGCTGGAGTCAGTCTTGGCAGGCTGCGCCTGAGCATTCTTGAGGATACGCACGGGCTCCAGCGATTGATCACCAGGCGTGGCCGCGATATCCAGAAGGATGATCTCGCCTGTTGTGACCGATTGCAATTGCAGTCGGGTCGGTGCAATGGCTTCCGACGCGCGCAGGTACAGCGTGCCGCCGGTGGATTGCACGCGGAGCTTCCCCGTCAGGGCTGAGGGAACGCCAACCCGAACATCCTCATCAACGAAGATCACCCGTTCCTGATTGATCACTAGCGGGACCGCGAGAGGAAGGCGTTCCCAGCGCACCAGCTCAATGGCTTGCGCTGTCGCCCCCCATAGCATCAGCGCAACGGCTAGTCCCAGGACAGACCTACGCTTCATGGCTCACCTCCAGGCAGAGAAATCTTTTGCGGCGTACCCTGATAACAATCCAGCGCTAGCCCCCACTTGTTGCGCTCGGGATCCTGGTCAAAACGCACCACGCGTAATGGATATCGCACTACCACCCGCTTCACCGGTTCGGCGGCGTAATACTCGTCGGCATTAAGATCGAGCTTGACCAGCCAGCTGTCGCGATCGAGTTGCTTGACCCTGAGTTCCGGATCTTCGCTGTAGCCACGGCCCAGAATTTCGTAGACGCCACGCACCCGCTGACGCAACTCGCCGGCGGCTTTTCGGTATTCATAGTCGCCGTCAAGGAAGGCCTTGCAGGCGGGTGTCAGGTAGGACTGCAAGCCATAGATGGCGCGGCGATAATCCTGCTCGCCATCCGACGGCCAGCGGTTGAGTTGGCCGAAGATGTACAGGGCAAAGGCATACACATTCTCTGAGGGGATGTCCCACCACTTGCGAGTGCTGCCCGAGCGCAGATCCGGTGGTACATGCACGGTCAGATCGGTCGGCGCGGATCGCCAGCCATACCAGAGTCCAGCACAGAGCAGGGCGAGGATCATGACCGCCAGGCGCAGGCTAAAAATATGTGCCTGTTGCGCATCCACCTTGTTCCGAAAACGACTCATGGCTGCCACCGCGACAGGGCCGGGCGCAGTCGACGTGAGCGACGAACCGTCCAGGCGCCGGAGTGGAGGATCAAATTTCCACGACCCAGGCGCCAACGACTGGCGAGAATCCATTCGAGTTTGCGGTACAACCAGGTTTCGGGGCGGGCCCGCTTGGCTCGACGCAGTAGCGAGCCTCCGGCAAATAGCACCACCGCCATACAGGCAATCATGCTGGTCGGTGCCACGGCAATGGAGGCGGTGGCGATCGTCAGGGGTACGCCCAGCAGAAGGCCAATAAACGCGCCGGTGCCGAGCGCTACCCACATTTCATCGTTGGTCAATCCACGCAGTACAGCAGGATCACGATTGAGTCGCTCGGGTAGAAAGACCAGCGTACCGTCGGTAAGACGCTCGATAGTATCGTTCATCTCGACCTCACAGAATCGCTGCGGCCTTGGTCAGGAACCAGATAATGATCACCACCAGCAGGGCGCCGATACCCACCACCGCGCCCAGGTCCTTCCAGGTCTTGCGCTGATTCTGCACGTCGGCATAGACGGTGAGGGAATGCCAGGCTACGCCGAGAAAGGCCAGTAGAGCGATCAGCAGACCGAGCAGAATGCCGCCGTCGTAGGCGTAGTTTTTGATCGTATCGATCAAGCCGGAGCCTTCGCCACGCGAGGGGGCTTCCATGGTGGGAAGCTCGGCAAAAGCCAGACTCGGACCGAGTACCAGCAGCAAACCGATCAATCGCTGGCTCGCACGATCACGTAGGTTGTTTTTCAGAGGAACAAGGCACTTGAGCATGATGGAGGTCTCCTGGTTTAGGAAAGGGTGAAGAGCATCAAAATCAACAAGGCGAGTAACACGCGTGCGGCGCTGCCACCCAGCGCGCCAAAGCGAACGCTCCCTGCCGCCCATCCTCGGTAAGCGGTCCACATCACCCAGGCACACCAGAGCAGCGCCAGGACTAGAACCAGGGAGATCCACAGCGTTGAACTGCTCTGAGCAGAAAAACCGGAGGCGTTTTGGAAGGCTGCGGTCTGAGCGTCTGTCATGCTCATGGCGACGGCTCCGGAGGAGGAGAGTCGAGACGGTAATCGCCGGCCAATTCGCCGGGATCGCGAGGTTGCGCGCGGGAAGGGGAGAGATAGTCCTGCACGCCTTGGCGGATGCGTTGAATGTCATGAGAGAGACGCGGGTAGTCGAAGCGATAACGTTCGATGGGCTCAGGTGTATTTGCCGCCTGTGCCTGAGCGGCGATGCGTTCAATATTGTCAACCTGCTGTTGGATCGAAGTGAGTCGGACGTGCTCTTGGGCAGACTCTGCGTAGAGGCTTCCATGAACCGTCAGTAGAGTGAGCAAAAAGCTGATTCGGAAAAGGGCGGTCGCCATGATGTTGTCCCATTTGAGATGGGAGCATCATTCACTTCGCAGCATGGGTTAGCAGCGAGGAATACGAATCGTGCACTATCACTTTTGAGCGCTTCAAAAAACCTAATGTAGGGGCTCAAGTTCGAGCCTACATTGACTGCATATGGACTTATCGCTCGATTTTTCTGGGCGACGGATTTTCGCGTGATCGTCTGAAAATGTTCAGTATTTTGCAAACGTGACCGACATAGCTATCGAGCGCCGCGCTGATCATGGCGCATGCGGAAGATCTACGGAGCTGGAAACGGGCAATGAATATTCAACAAGCGATTCACCGATACCGAATGCGTCAAGTAGCAGGCGTCACCTTGCTGCTGGGAGGGGCGTTATTTTATCTCACCTCTTCATTGCTTTTTCTTCACCATCAGGCAGAAATGCTTGCTGGTTCGAGGATTTTTGGACATCTCGCCTGGGAGGTTCAAAATTTTATCGCCGACGTTTATCAGGCCACATCCCCTTTCATTGGCATCGTATGGAGTCACGCACCCACCCTCAGCCAGGAGGATCCTCTCAGCTATGGAAATTTGCTATTCCTTGGTTTGCCTGGGGTCATGATTATTGGTAAGCAATTACTCCTTTCTGCGAAGCATCTCAAAAGTCGGGTTCAGCGCCAACTTGAGCGACTGGAGGAGGCGCAATGGCGCAGTTCAATGCAAAGTGGAGCCGCGACCCAAATCAATGCAAATCAGATTGGTCAGATCAATTTTTATCAGCAACAGATGCCGCCAACGCCTAACAGTGATTGGTGGCAGCGGCCATGGGGAATTGTTGGTTTGTCGATAGTAGGTGGTTATATAGTTGCGGTAATGGCTAAGCTGACCGGGATGGTTTAGAAGTTCAGGTATCAAAGATATTTTTTGAAAGTCGCCGCGGTGATTGCGGTCGTAACGGCTAGCAAAGTAGCGAAGGGCAAGAAGACCGCTATTGGGTTAAGCGAGAAAGGTAGCGATAAGTACAGCACCCATGGAGTCAGGAGCATTGGTACCATCGCGCGTTTCGCGCGATGGTAGACAAAACTGCTTTCTCGCCCAGCGCCAAACTTTCGCAGGTCACGGCGCATCAATCCATCCACAAAACCGGTGAGCGCTGCCAGAAGGAACAAGGGTGTCACCAGAAGCAGAATGGTTAGGCGCACCATGAAGGTGAAGGCGGCATACATCGCCGCCAACACAAAATCTTCAACGCCTACGTAGAGCTGATTAAGCCAACTCCAGTAGCCATTCCCCTGACTCGATACGCGCGCCTGCTGAGCAAAATCTGCAAAGCCAGTCTTGACCAGCAGCCATTGATCGAGCAGGTCCAGCCATCGAATGATCGTCTGGCCGGGCTGCTGGATGATGAGTGATGATTTGAAATGCTCGCTCAACCAGCCTAGCTCGCTGGTTAGCATGGCTTGGCTGTGGCGCCAGCCTTGATCCTCCCAGAACAGCAGTAGACCCGCGAACTCGATCAGCACTGAAAACAACAACGAAGCGATCAGTACTCCGATGACGCGTAGGAAGAGCCTGATCGCCGATACAATCAGACCTGGACGCTGGATGGGCTGTGGCGGAGTGTTCTGTGTAGAGTCTGCCATCTTCACTCCATTGCATATCATTGCATCGAGGTATTCATGACGCCTTTTAAATATTCCTGGAGTCGGAACCTAGACTAGGAGGGAGCGTTACCCCACCTAATCCAGATTGAAGTCAACGGTTGGGCCACCGCCGCTCGCGCTCCACCATTCGCCCGCTTGCTGGTTGTAGGTCGCCCGCATCCGCTGAGTGAGCTCCTGCAGGTCCTTGGGCATGGCATCGTTGTTGGAAGGCTTAGGCAATGGCATACGTACCTTCCACAGCTGTCCACCTGCCTGAAAGGAGAACATCTGCCCCTTGGGCAGGCTGACGATGTGAGCTGGCTCGATCAGTGGCACGCTGGTGCTGTTGACGCGATCCTGAGAGGAAGAAGTGAAGTCCGTATTGGCTTCTGGATCGGAAGTGTCAGTGGCTCCTGATACCAAGGTTTTGGTCAGCACATTGACTTTGGGCAGCTGTTGGGTGAGCAGCTCAGCGGTAGCCGTCTCACGGACGCGAAGCATCTGTAAAGTATTGAAATTACCAATGACCTGGCCGGCCTTGGCTCGGTTGCCAATACGCGCCTCGATATCACTCAGGGTTTGGGTGTAGGCCGTCACCTGGATGCCGGCACCGCCACCCTTGTTGATCAACGGAATGAACTCATCACCCATCAACTCGTTGAACTCATCGGCGTGCAGGTTGATGGGCAGTTTCTCTGTGCTGCTGCTCTCTACGGGTAGCCCCTGATCAATGCCGTGCTTGTAGATATGCCCAGCGACCGAGACTAGATCGGCGAACATGGAATTGCCCACCGCCGCAGCAACCTCTGCATCAGTCAGCGCATCCAGACCGACATAGACGATGCCGCGTTTTCGAATGATCTGCATCCAGTCGAAGATCGGCCGCGGGTCATCCAGATCGGTGTAGTTGGGGGCCAATAGTTGAGCGGTTTTACCGGTGGTGAGTTTTTCCAGAAGAGGCAGCAGCGAAGCGACGATTTTGTCGAAGTAGGTCCGGTCATAACGCACGGCAGAGCGCAATCCGTCCAGCACCGGATCGAATACCCGTTTCGCAGCAAGGTATTGTTCGATGGCCACCACACGTTTCTCGCGTCCCACCATATGTCGCGGGGTGTTCTTCTCGTTGAGTTTGCCTTCTATTTGAACGATGACTTCCCACGCTTTTGAGTCGGTTTTAGCGAAGAATTGCTGGGCGTATTCAACGAACAGCGCGTCGATGTTGACCACATGCCGTTGGATCTGCAGATAGTCCGGCCGCCGGCCCAGCTCGATCAGGGCGCGGGCGATGATGTTGACGAAGCGCCAGGCGAATTCGCGGAAGGCTGCGGAATTACCTTCGCCGCTAAGCTGCCCGGCGATGCGCGACGCTACCTCCGAGATACGCCCGAAACGTCCTACAGCGTTGTAACGGGCCGAGATCTCCGGCCAACCCAGATGGAAGACATAGAACTCTTTCTCACGACCGGCTCGTCGAGCTTCGACGTACATACGCTTTAGCAGGTCAGCGTCGCCTTTGGGGTCGAAGACAATGACCACCTCATGTTCGACGCGGTGGATATCCTGGGTGATGTACACCTCAGCCAGTCGCGTTTTGCCGACACGGGTGGTGCCGAGTACAAGTGTATGTCCGACCCGTTCGCCTAGCGGCAGGCTGACCTCCATCTCGTCCGGCTCGACGCCATGCAGCAGCGGTGACCCGCCTACCGGTGGCAAAGGGCGCACGGGATTGAAAGCACTGTCCCAGGCCGTAACACGCCCCAGGACCGAGAGTGGAAATGGCGCATGTTCCAAACGCCGCTCGAGCCCTCGTGCAACACGGTAGCGGGTAGGTGGATCGACATAATGGGCCACGGCCGGATCTTGAGCCTCCACCAGACGTTGCGTGTGCAGGCGAGTCCAACGAAAACCGCGGCCCATGAACAGACGCTTGTGGCTGACAGGAATCTGTCGACTGGTCAGTTCATAGCGAGGTAGCCGACGGATGTTGCGACGATAGCGCAGCACGTCCCAGGCTTGGCGAAATCGCACGAGCCCGAACACCGTGTAGGCCAGCGCCGTGATTCGACCGATCTCAGGCGACAGGGCCGCGGCCCAAGGCGAGTACACGCACAACATCGCGGCCGCGATGCAGATCGCTACGGTGTACAGCTCCACCGCCGGCCGGAGTTTGGATTCCATCGCATGCTCGGCCATGGTTCGAACTCACTGTTCCAGCGAGGTGGCGGTGACCAAGACAGGGTAGTGCTGGATCTGCAAGCGAGTAGCAATGTCGTTACCGTTGACCGGCAAAATGGTGATGTCAGGAGCCGCTGCTCGGATTCGAGCGAGCGCGCTCGCATCGGCGACTTCGACGGCCAGACCAGCCGCTCCTATTGCTTGTAACTCCGCACCACGTTGGCGTAGCCAATCCAGCGACTGTGGATCATCACCCACCAGGAAGAACGGCTTCAAACCGGGCATTTCCAGCCGTCGAGACGCGACCTGGCCTGGGCTCAGTTGAGAACTTCTCACCGGCAGTATCCACGTTTCATCTGGTGGTATGGACAGGTCTGCATGAATGGCTCGATGAGATGGGACTCCTTTATTCAACTGGGCAATATCCGTTACGGCGGCCAGTTCTGCGTGGGCGAAAGGTGCCAGGAACAAGATCGAATAGCAGGCAAAAATAATTCGTTTCATGGAGATATGACCTGATCGAAGGAAACCAGCAGCCGTTCGAGTTGCTGGGAAAAACCGGCGCGATAGCGGGCGGCCGGCGCACCACCTGCCGGTCGGTGATAACGTCCGGCTGCCAATACCCAGTCACCGGTGGCAGCGTGATGCTCACGTAGCAACTCGGCGGTCACTGCGAGATTTCGGTAGGGGTCGAGGGCATCGCAGGGGCTGGCAAAACGTTGTCCGTGATAACCCAGGTTGGTTTGTCCGAGTCCAACATCGACCCGTTTGGCGTCATGGTGGGAGAGTGCCTCAAGCAAGGCCTGGCATGCCTCTGGACGTGTGGCGAAGCGGTAGGGGGTTCCAGCGATATTCAGCGTCCAGGGCCAGGGCAACAGACGGCCACGAGCGCGGATACCACTCTCCTGCAAGGTGATGGCGAACAGCACAGTAGAAGGAATGTCGGCATCTTGCGCAGCCAGTTGATAGGCCGGTGGTGGCAGCTCGTTAGCCTGAACCGTCAGCGCCGTTAGCATGAGTGCAAGACTGCTCAATTGAGACGCTGCCATTGTCCATTCACCTGTTGGAATGTGGCAGGTAATGAGCCTGACGCATCCAAACTGAACCAGTGGCCACGGTCATGATTCAGCGTGATTTGTCGGCGTTGTACTCGAGACGGGTCAATGCCTGCATGCCGCGCCCAGGTACGGATGCGTTCATCCTTACCTTGGCTGCCCACCAAGTAGATATCGAATGCAGCCTCACTGTTTTGCAGACGCTGCACTTCGGCGATACATGGCTGGCAGTTGTCTTCCACGAACAAGGCTGGACGGGACACTACCGGAGAGCTGGCAGGAGAGGCAGACGTCATGCCCTGGACAGGCAATAACCCGGGAAACAGCTTGGCCCAGGCCGCGGTATAAGCATTCTGGTAGGCCAGTTCGCGTTCAGCGCGTTTGGCCTCCAGCCTGACCTGCAACTCGGCATAGCGCTGGCGTTCCTGATCAGACTCGGCTTCGACCCCAAGTGCCGTCAATGGATCGAGATTCGGGCTCCAGAAGCCACGCGGACCCGCTAGGATCTGCTCGAAGCGTGACCACTCCTGATCTGACAATCCCCAGGTCGCAGCTTGTGCCGATCGGGAGTGCTCTAATGGAATTGATTGGGTATCACTGCTCTGTGAGTGGATTGCATTGATTTCTGCCTGCGCAGAGCCAATGGCAATCATTGACGCGAGACAGAAGCAGGTCGGCAGCAGCGCTCTGTTCATGCTGATTGCTCAAGGAAACTTCACGGATTGGTCTGGATGCTCGGCCACCGCAAAAATGGCCGAGGTGGGTTCCAGCGCTTTCAAGCGCCAGGTGCTGGTCTGCTCACCGCTATGCAGCAGCCGAACGTCCGCGAGGGTGCGACTGCCATGCAGGGTGATCGCCAGGAAGCGTTCTCCACCGCGAGACTCAACACCCAACACTGAAAATGGGGGCGAGAGCGGGATGGGTTTAGGGAGAGTGGTTTTTTTCGGTTTTGCAGCGAAGGGTGGCGGTGGTAGTGATGGCCTGGAGTTGAGGTCCAGGAGCTGCTTCTCGATCTGTTCCAGGCGTGCCCGTAACGCGGTCATGTCAGCCTCGGTGGCGCGGGCGGCCAGACCATCGCGCAGTTCCTGAATCTCTTGTGCCCACTGATCCAGCATCGGGTCGAGCACATTGGCTTGTTGCTCGCCGGTATCGACCATCTGTCTCAGGTCCTTCACTGTGTAATGCAGTTGTTCCTGCGTATCCTTGAGGGCGTTCGAGTCTTGCTGCAGGGTATCTAGAGCCTGTTGGTGTTGGATGCTGCTGTCCTGCAATTGCGCCACGCGCTGAATCTGGTTATATAAACCGCCGCTCAGGCCGGCGACAGCCAGGCACAGCCCTCCAACGATCAAGGTTTGAAACGTTGCAGGTTTCATGAGCGCGCCTCCGGCTGGCGGGACGAAGTAGAGGCGACTGGCCTGGCGCGGATGTCGGCTTTATGCGGTTCAAAGCAGACTGAGCGGTTGATATCGTCGACCGTGAGTTGCCAGGCCGGACCGGCTAGCACCTGAAGTGCGCCGCGCAAAGGGATCGGTCCAAGGCGGTAGTGTGCTGCTGGCAATGGTTGGCTGAAGAGCACTTTCATTGGCGCGGCATCAGGACAGAGCGAATAACCTGAGCGCAGCAGCACATAGTGCAGCGCATCCTGCACCGATGGGTTCAGGTTCGACGGAATGTTTACGTCGATGGTCTGGGCCAGAAGGTCCCGTTGCTCCGTGGTGGGTGCGGTGCTCACCAGCGTATAGCGGCCATAGCGGAGTTCTGTCTGATGACCGTCATCACCCGCACCCATTTTGGATGGGCCCCGACTCATCTCACTCTTGGTCGATGGTTTGGGTGGCGATGTATCGGGGACTTGTGCAGTACACGCGCTCAGTGCGCCCAGCAGGCAAATCGGCGTGAAAAAGCGGGTCATGAAAAGATCCTCATGTCAGGTTCAGTGCAGAACCTGACATGAGGGGAAGGGGAATTCAGTGAGAAAGGCGATTCAGGGAGCCGCGTATTACTGCGGCACGTTTCATGGTTGTTCGTTGAAAACTTCGAGTCCGGGTAAGACGGATGCCCAGGGGTCGAAGATCAACATTCGCACATCCGCCAACGCCGCCAGGTACAACACCTTGACCAAGGCTTCTGGCGTACCGGCATCGAGTTGTTCTTGTCTGAGGGACAAGTAAGAACCGCTGTCGATTTTCAACAGGTGCTCATCGGTCCAGGGTGTGCCGATCAGCTTGCATCCGATGCCGTCGCAGTCTGGCAATGTGAACAGCTCGAAAAGCAGCCCCGTTAGCCTGGGTTCGCGGGACACCCGGTCCTGCAGATAAGACATCGCCTCTGCGGGAAGATGGGCAGTACTGATCTCCCAGGACCGACTGTAGTGTCCGGTTTCGAAGCTCAAGTGATAGATCACAGCTTGAGCTTCTTCCAGAGAATACAGGTCACCGACATGGTGCCTCTGGTTTAGCCTTTCACCGATCACCGCGTAGATAACTTGGCGGACCAGCCCCATGGACTGGCAACGCTCATCCAGTTCATCCGGAATGGATTGGCCTTCGCTGATCAGGGCAAAATCATCATTGAATACGCAGGACAACAGTTGCAGTTCATCATCGGACAGATGGGCCTGCGAGTGATGCAGGGGGCGAAAGCAGGGCGGGCAGTCGTTGTCATAGGTGATTTGCAGCAGCCGCTCGATATCCAGGCTGTGGTAGCCACGCGTAAAAGGATTTGAATCTACCAGCAGCGCGAAGTCTTGATGGCTAGGGTTCATAGAGATTCTCCAGGCTAACAATGAACAAGGCACCCGAAGGTGCCTGTAAGGGTTAAAGCCAGCCGTATTCGGCAAAGGACAGCGGGCGACCTTCGCCCACGATGAAATGGTCCAATACACGCACTTCGATCAGCGCCAATGCCTCCTTCAACCGAGCGGTCAGAATGCGATCTGCTTGGCTGGGTTCGGTGCAACCAGAAGGGTGGTTGTGAACAAAAATGGCGCCTGCGGCGTTATGGGCCATGGAGCGCTTAACGACCTGGCGGGGGTATACGCTGGCCCCATCAATGCTGCCGTGAAAGAGAACTTCGAACGCCAGTACTCGGTGTTTGGCATCGAGAAAGATCACGCCGAAGACTTCGTGCTCCTGTTGAACCAGATGCAGCTTCAGGAACGAAGCCACGACGTCGGGCGAGGTCAGACCGGGGCCGCGGGTGAACAACCGACGATCCAGAATACGCAGTGCTTCATCGATCACGCGGTTTTCATGCGCGAGCCGATCAGTCTCAAGCTCAGTGGTTTCAATCAGGGTGAGTTGATTGTTCATGGTAGTGCCTCCGAATTGGATCATCAGGGGCACACACCCAAGGGGAGTGATATCCCCTCGGTGGGTATGAAGTTGCGGTTGTAGGCTGTTTACAACCTGGTGAACTGGTGACGTTGACCGTGTAGAGGAGAGCCGCAGCCATCGCAGGGCAGCGAGGAAAAAGTTTTGACTCCCCAGCCGCTTTCTGGATCGAAGTCGGCACTGATGGGCATTAGTCGAGCCAATCCAGCTTGGAGAGCGGCGATGCGTTGGGCGATTTGATCCGCCGTGTAGTAGAGGGAAAGCGCGCTGTAGTCCTCATAAGCGGCAGCGAACAAGCAATCGTCGCAAAGCCAGAAGGATTCCATGAGAGTGCTCCCATGTCGGTTCAGAAAAAGGCGCTCAAACGAGCGCCTTGGTGAGGGCTTCATGAACCGTTCAGGCGGACTGGGCGGTTTGAGTAGAGCCACGGCGAGCCGTGCGTGACGAAGGTTTAACTTCGGGTTCGTTCTCTTCAGCTTCGGCATCAGCCGATGTTGAAGCAGACTCATTGGTAGGCGCTTGCTCAACAGGTGCTGTGACTTCCTGCCTGGCGGGCGCTTTGTACTCAAACATGCCGTTGACCTTGATCCAGTCGATGAACAACAAACGGCCTTTCAGACTGGCGCCTGGTTGGCCTTGTTTGGCGCCTTTCTCATAGAGAAAGGGATCGATCCACAGGTCGCCGATGCGAAACGACAGCAACACCTTTTTCTCGGCATTGACGGCGTCCATGTAGAGGCGAACCAAACGTTCAGCTTCGCCTCCAGCGACTTTGCAATCGAAGCGGGTGTATTCCACTGCATCGCTAGCACCGTGCAGGGCTGCAATATCACAGGCCATGAATGGTTGGCCGCGACGAACTTGTACTTCACGCACACGGTTGAGATAGCCAATACCGGCGGTGTGCAGGTTGAAGTAATTGGTCACTTCTTGAGGTTGGTTGGCGTGGGCCATGGTGGTTCTCCTGTTTCAAGGAAGAACGAAGACGCACGATCCCTGACGGAAAAGTGAGTCCCCGTCAGGGTGGGTAAAGTGAGTGCAGCGATGAACGGCTGTCATCGGTAAACCGATGATGGGCAGCGCGATGCATCTGGGTGAATAGCGATACAGCAGAAGGATGTCTGCGGCGAAGTCCGCAGGCTGAGGTAGTGGGCATTCATCACCGCCGAAGCAGTGACCGTGCGAGCTTCCGAACGCTGATCGCACTTGGGTAAACCACCACAAACGTGGCGTAGCCTTGAAGGTTCTGGCTACCTGGGCTGGGCTGTCAACGACAGCGGACCACACTCTCTCTATAAGCCTGTCAAAGGGGAGCGTCAAGACGCTGCAACCCGATTTTTTACACCTGGAATACAGTGGCAGTTACTGGAATGAAAAAAGTGAAGAGTGGGCCTGACGCAAGCGCCAGGCGAGGAAGAGAGAAGCCACCTTTGACGATCTCATGCAGTCGAAAAGCTCCTCGCAAAGCTTGCTTCACTGCGTAACGATTCGCCAACCGACCCTTGTCGTGGCCTGGATCGGAACGTACTGGCACGCATCCGCGCACAAAGGGTGCCCAGTGTTTCGCCGGCGGGCTCCGGAATTGAATACGACCGCCGAAGCGGATGACCGCTGCTGTCGCTGTGTGGCAGCAGTGGTCATCCGCTGCCACGATCAGCAACGCATGAGGGCGGAAAATGATCCACTGAGAAGAAGGCTCCAAACTCATTGAGTCCGACCGAGCTGCCCGGAGCTAATCGGTCTTGGGTCGCCATTGGCGATGAACCCGAATGACTACAGCAGAAGGAGCGTCACAGCGTCAAGCAAGAGGCCAATGCTCATTTACTTCCGAGATGAGCGGCCAACTGTTCGACGGTGGCCAGGATAAACGCACGATCATGTTCTTTCAGTCCGCTCAGTAGCCCCATGATCATCTGACTCTGGTCGTTGGGGCGACTGCTGGACTCCGTCAGCAATTCATCTATTCGGCAGTCGAAGATGTCCGCCAATTGCATCAGCTTGGCGACGGACAGCTCCACCACCCCACGCTCCAGCCGCGATATCGCCTCGCTGCCAATTCCCAAGCGTTCAGCGACCTCTTCCTGGGTCAGATGGCGCTCGGTCCGGTGCTTCGCGATCATGCGTCCGATTTGGGTTTGGGTTGGATGCTTATGTGCCAAGTGATGAGTTCTCCAGTTCAACCCGAATGGTTGAGCAAAGACTCATTGACATGAACATCCTTATAAGTTGAATATCGACTGTATAGGTTGCTATTTTGACTGAAATCGACATTTACCGCGACGTGGTTTCTGTTCCCTAAGGGCCAGGGGTCTAGTGGCCGGTGTGAAGGTGAGGACTGGTTGGGCATGGAAGATGAGAGCGAGGACGTCATGGACCCCATCTGGGATCGAGCAATGGAACTGGTCATCGAGATCCATGATTCCCCGGGCAATCCCGAACACTTCGACAGTCTTGTTCACTGGCTCAATGAGAGTCCTGCTCATCTGAAAGCGTTCAACGAACTGGGCCAGATATGGATTTCGGCGGGTATCGCCTTGGCCCGTGAAATCGGACAGCCCTTGAACGAGTTAGAGCAGGACCAGCGGCCGCTGCTGATGCACTGACAATTCGTCGATCTCAGACGATGATCAGCATCAGGTACGCTGAGCTTTGTTTTTGATGGGCAAAGTGCCCTTGCAGTCAGGATAACGGGCGCATGACCAGAAGGAGCCAGCCTTCCCCTTACGCTTGCGCATCGTGTCGTTGCACCTTGGGCAGGCTGGCCCAGTCTCCACAGGCACTGCCAATCTAAGCGCTCCACAGTGCTCGACCAGCTGCGCAATCCAGTTCGCTTGCTTGGCGACGAACGCATCAAGAGATAGGCGTCCGGCTTCGATTTCGTCCAGGGCCTGCTCCCAGATCGCCGTCATTCCCGGATCTGCGACCGCCAAAGGCACTGCTTCGATCAGAGTATGAGCCGCGGCCGAAGCCATCAAGGCGCGTTTTTTCTTCAGCAAGTAACCACGGTCGATCAGGCCCTTGATGATGCTGGCCCGCGTGGCTTCGGTACCGATACCGGTGGTGTCTCGAAGTTTCTGTTTCAACCGTGGATCGTTGACCAGTTTGGCCACGTTCTTCATGGCCTTGATCAGACCGCCCTCGGTGAGTGGCTTGGGGGCCGTGGTACGCATGGCCTTGAGTTCAGCATCGCTCACGGAGCACTGTGTGCCCTGTTGCAGAGCCGGTAATACCTGGGACTTTTGAGCGAGCTCTTCGTCCTCTGTGGTGTCGTAGACCAGGCTCTTCCAACCCTGTACCAAGATCTGCTTACCCACGGCGGCCAATCGCTGACTGCCGCACGCCAGTTCGACCTCGGTGCGATCAAACTCATGGTGAGGAAGAAATTGCGCGAGGTAATGGCCGCGAATCAGTTCGTAGACGTTGCGCTCTGGTTCGGACATCCGCGCAAGATTCGTCGGAGCGGTGGTGGGGATGATGCCGTGATGCGCAGTGACCTTGGCATCGTCCCACACCCGTGAACGCAATGATCGATTGAGTTTTTCGACGGCGGATAGCAGTGCGGGATCTGTTTTGAGCAGAGCATCGAGTACTGCGGGCACCTCGTTGAACATACTCTCTGGCAGATAGCGGCAATCACTGCGCGGATACGTGGTGGCCTTGTGTGTTTCGTACAAGGCTTGGGCGATATTCAGCACCTCCTGGACGCCGAGCCCCAGCTTACGTGAGCAGACTTCTTGTAGCGTGCTCAAGTCAAAGGGTAGGGGCGGCGCTTCGCGAAGCTGCTCGGTCTGCAGCGAGAGTACCGTGGCAACTTTGCCGGCAGTGATCGCCTGGACTGCCTGAGCGGCAAGCGCCTGTTGTAGGCAGCGACCTGCCTCATCCCGATCCATGCTTGGCGGTAACCACGACGCAAGGAACGGCTGTCCTCTCGACGATAGCTGCACCTCCACCTGCCAATAGGGCACAGGGATGAAGCTGGCAATCGCGCGATCCCGATCAACCACCAGACGTAATGTCGGTGTCTGGACCCGTCCAACCGACAGCACACCGTCGTAGCCCGCTTGCCGGCCGAGGAGGGTAAACAACCGACTGAGGTTCATGCCGATCAACCAGTCGGCGCGGCTGCGGGCAAGGGCTGAATGGTAGAGGGGGAAGGTTTCGTGGTCGGTTTTCAGCGAGGACAATGCTTTGCGGATGGAGGCTTCATTGAGTGCAGACAACCAGAGCCTTTGAATGGGACCTCTATACTGACAGAGCTCCAGTAATTCGCGAGCGATCATCTCGCCTTCGCGATCGGCATCGGTCGCGATAACGACGGTAGAAGCCTCTTTAAGCAGGCGTTTGATGGCTTTGAATTGTGCTGCAGTTTTGGGCTTGACCTCGACCTTCCACTGCGAGGGAATGATCGGCAGATGCTCAAGCGACCAGCGTTTGTATTGTTCGCCATAAGCTTCGGGTGGGGCAGCTTCGAGTAGGTGGCCGATGCACCAGGTGACAGCTGTTTCGATACCGAGCAGGCAGCCGTCGCCGCGACGGGTGGCTCCGAGTACTTTGGCGATGTCTCGACCTTGAGAGGGTTTCTCGCAAAGGAATAAGCGCATAAAACTGCTCCAGATAGGGGTCCGAAGCAGAGTTGTTGAAACAGCTAATGCGCGGTATGAGAAACCCGAACCGCAGGCTTCTCATATTAATCAGTGGAGCAGCCTTGAACGGGGAGCGGTCGCTGGCCCTCTGCTGTCTGGGCATGGCGCGCATATTCACGAGCAGGGTATACGCGCAGCACAGTAGACCCGCGTAAAGGCGCATTTTTTATGCCAGTCCCCATCAATCCGTAGGTTGCTGCCCTCGACGCTTCCTGGGCTTCGATGCCGGCGGACTGGCTGGCTCTGCGCCTTGTCCACCGTGTTTTCCTGGTGCTGCCTGTTCATTGGAACGCTCGCGCATGACCACACTTTGTACACGGTGAGGCAGGATACCGACCCGACGGGCCTCGATCTTGAAGGTCACCCGCGCATTGTCCTCGCTGTCCTCCCACTCATCTTTGACCGTGCGACCCTCGACCAGTACGCGCATGCCTTTCCGGTAAAGCATGCTCCAATGTTCCGCTTCGCGGTGCCAGAGCTCAACCGGTGCCCAGTAACCGCCCCGATCTTCATAGCTACCGTCGCGGGGCACGGGATTGTCGAAGTACACGTTCAGTCGCAGCAGACGCCGTGGCTCGTCATTGCCTGAGGCAAACTCCTGGAATTCTGGCGCACTGCCGATATTGCCTTCGCCGACAAAAAAAGTACTCATCGTGATACCTCCACTGCTGTAGTGAACTGGCGCAATCGCTCGTCGGCACTGGCCATTTTGATCGCGCAGGTGGTGGCCTGGCGCAGTATCGAATGCACCACGCTCATCTGCAGGTTCAGCGCAATGCGGTCGCATTCGAATCGGTGCAAGCCCTCGCGCACAACCTGCGGCAAGGCTTTGTTGTTGAGTTGCTGTTCCCAGACCGCAACGCCCATACGGGAGAAATCCCGAGTGCGCCAGCGCAGGAAGGTGCTGCCGGCGCTGGTGTTCTGCAACACCAGGCGAAAATCCAGCAGCGAATAAGGAAGGCGTTCTACCTGCTGCACCACGGTTTCCATCAAGCGACATAGTTGCGCCTCGATTTCCCTCGCAACTTGCGCCAGGTGCTCCAACTCCCCCTTACCCTTAAATGGTTTTAAAAGGCCTTTTAGGGAGGCTGCGTGTTCGAGCTGTCGATAGGCATCTGATGTCAGCCCTGCGAAGGCTATCGGTTGAGCAGGGACCTTGAGATTCATACGTCGCCCTCGGGTTTATCCGCGGTCGTTGATGGTTCAATGGGCTCCTCAGTCGGAGTCTCAGCATCATCCATGGTCACAGCACCACGGCGAATGATCGGTGGCGCAAACTGGGAGCGGCGATGACCCTCGAGGATGTCCATGGGGGGCAGACCTAGCTTTTCGATGGCCGCCAGGGCGCGGGCGTTGTTCGCTGCCATGTCATCGCGGGTAACGCCAGAATGCCGGTAACGCTGCGCCTGGCCGAATAGGCTGCGCAGTAGATGGGCGCCGTCATCGATCCAGGTTTCCATGTCCATGCGCCCGATCAGAGCGGTGTGATGGGCCAATAGGGTATGGCGTACCAGTGTGTCGTAATCGGTCAACAGGTACACCGCCAGAAAGCCCAACTGGCTGCCGATGTACAACGGCAAGGTGACGGGGTGGATGTTGAGGTTGTCGCCCATGTCGATTTGGGTCGGCAGGTCTTGTCTGATCCGATCAAGCTGTTGGGTCAGTTCCAGCATCCCAGCCTTGGCCTGTAGCAGTTTTTCTTCGAGTTGCACCATGGCCCAGTCGGCATACGGGTCGTCCTGTGCCGCAGTTTGCTTGATCAGGTTGGTGACGCTGATATAGCCGGCCATGCCCATGATCGAGTGAACACCCTCGCGTGCAGTCCGGCCTTGCCAGATGCGAGCGGCGTGATGGGTATGCAGCGTTAACGTGATGCTGCTGCGCAACGAGCCCAAGTTGAGTTGGTAGTGATCGGCCACGATGGAGTCCTCGCATAAGCTTGGCGAGCACCTTGTGACGGATGAGCTTTGAGGGCAGCGAAAAACCTGAATGCGGTCTGTTCGGTTTGAGCTTCTGGGATGATTCCCCTGATGCCTATGGCACTACAGAGATGGGCCTCTGGAACTCCCTGGATTTGATGCCACTGGCATCAAATCTACTGACGTCCAGGACGCTTCCCACGCAGTTGGCGCAGTTCATCCAGGCAGGCTTGAGCGAGGGCAGAGGCGGGTTCACCTTTTTTTCGAGTGATCCGCACTGGAGCAGATTGAGGATGCTCTGCAATGGACGTTGTTTCTGCCTGACCTGCCCACGGATGAAACTCGCCTTTTAGCGCACGCTGAATCAGGCCCATCAGATAGGCCGCAGGTTTGCGGATGCCGCCCGCGGCACAACGTGCCCCGGCTTCGTTGAGCACCGCCTGCCTCTCTGGCAGCTTGAGTTTGTTGAGCGCCACGGTGATGGCTTGACGCTCGTTCGGGCTCAAGGTCAGCGCAGAGGGCCAGAGCACGTTATCCACCGCCGGGCTCGCGTGCGGTACTGTACAAATACTTTCTTTTACTACTGTACAGGCGGCGTTCGGATTCCGAACGTCGCCGGGAACATTGGCCTCCACACCTGGTTCGGAATCCGAACGAGGGGCGGCATGATTCCGAACGGGGTGGTCGCCGCTTTGTTCGGAATCGTGCATCGAATCTTCTGTTTGCGAGTTAGGGTTCTGATCTACCCACCGATCACCCCAGGTGTCGAGGCGGGTGGGAAGATGGCTCAGGTCGATGCTGGTATCCAGGCTGATTTCATCCAGAAGGTGCTGAGCGACGATACGCACCGCCTTGGTTGCATGCTCAAGGCAATGTCCAACCAGCTCCAGATAATCCTGATCCAGCTCCATGGCTTCGGCGGGAGTTAATGGTTCATCGTGCAGAACATACAAAGAGCCTTGCAGACGGCCACTAACCTGGTCACGCCCGCGACTCACCAAGCTGAGCCAACGAGTGAGCCTGAGCATCGTCAATACGCGAGCGATGGTTTCACGCGAGGCCGAGGTCCCGTAGGGGATGCTCGACAGATACGGTTGCAGATCCTCATAGCGCGGTGTAACCAGGCCCTGGCCTTGCAGCATGAACCGAAAAACTTGCCATGCATTGCGTTCTAACGGTGTCAAACGGTTATCCAGCAGCAAACGACGCGGTACGACTTCGTGTGCTTGGCCGCTGAATAGAAATCCAGCCTGAAGAGCCTGGTTGGAAGGTTTCTCGATGGTAGGGCGAGTGGGCCAGCGTTCGCTCAATTGCTGTGTGCATTGCTGTAGGACGCGTTGCCAACGGCTGAGCGGGACGGTGTTCATGTTTTCTTGCTGTAGTGCTCGATCTGCTGCCAGACGATGGTCAAGCTGATCTGTTGTTCCTCAGCCAAGATCATCATGGCGTCGAGCTGATCTTCGGTAGGGTCCTGCGCTCGTAGCTGACACCAGCGTTGCCACAGTGCGTGCTCCTGCGCTTCGCTCAAATTCTGCGGTCGTCCCTTGCGGGTTTCTATCTTAAGCAAACGTCGACGCAACGCGGTTTCCGAATGGGCCAAGCCGAAGTTCTGATACATGATGGTGCTGCTGGCGCCGAGCTTAAGAGCTCGGTTGATCAAGCGCTCATTTTGTTCATCGCGATCGGCTTGCTCAATTAATCTGTGCAGCACCGGCGAGTCGATCTTGACCTCGACCCAAGGTACGCTCGCGTGCGCCAGACGCGCCAGGGTGATCGGCGGCAGGGACTGCAATAAGTAGATGTCATCCTCAACCAGCCCTAACGCTTTGCAACGCTGCAAATTACCCAACCGCAGTTCATGCAGGACCTGAGTCAACATGGCTTGATTGAGTATATTGAACGACAAGTTCATGGCAGCTCCTCCGGTGAGTTGTCTTCAGCGGCAAGCGTTAATTCGATCAGGCGCCGGGCCAAGCGGATCAGGCGATATAGCTTGATCAGTAAATGGTCCGGCAGGCGTTCCAACCCCACATCCATGGTTGGTTGATCTGTCAGGGGCAACTGATATACCCCCAGCAACAGTTGCCCAAACAGGGCTGAGGGCAACAGTTTGCGGTCCTCCCAGTCCACCTCATCTTGAGCACGCAACAGGGCCAGAAGCAGTAGATGGACACCGGTCGCATGCGGTGTCGCCAGATCGATCTGCTCCATATCGAGGATGAAGCCCAGGCCATCCTGCTGAGTGATGATGATCTCGGGCCGCCCGGCATAGGCTGCCATCTCTCTCGCCAGTGTAGCGATGGCTGAACGCAGTTGTTCGGGGGCATCCAGCGCAGGGGCGATTGTCCAGATATCGTTACTCGCAAAGTTTTCAACATCTTCTGATGCTTCGGTACACGTTTCGCGTTTGATCTGGTCGCGGATCTGTTGAACGCGTGATGGAGGGCTAACCTCGGGGATAGCGCTTGTTCCAGGCATTGCGGGGAGCTTTGGTGTCAGGTCGGTCTTCGAACGGTGCTTATGGTCAGAAGACTCAAGTTCAGTGCGACGAGGGGTTCCCTCTTCATCACCTGATGGAGGCGTGTGCGTTGCTTGCGTGGTCACGGCAACGCTAGGTAACGGCAGAGGGCGTTGGGGGTCGCCCAGCTCCAAAGCCAGCATGCGGTAAGACTGCCCGAGCAATTGGCTCATTCGCTCGAGTAGTTCATCCTGGATCTGTTCAAGGTCGAAGGACTCGGGCTCGGCATCAAAAGAGGCCAGGGTGTCCAACCAGAGCTCGGTGAACTCAAGGCTATTGGCCGGATAGCGATTCCAGGTTTTTTCTGCCTGGCTACGCAGACCTATCAGGCGTTCAATTTGCGATTTACCCAATCCGGCATACAGTGTTTGCGGGATAGCAGGCAGCAAATATTCCAAGGTGTCGAGCATCCGGCTGATATGCGATTGCGAAATCGGATAGCCCCCGGAAGCGAGGCGTTTCGCCAGTTCGCGCTGCGAGAGTGCACCTTCATCCTGTTCAAACATGGTCTTGAGTTTTGCAACGGCAAGGGCGCGTTCGATGAAGGTGAGTTGGCCGTGCAAATCGCTTTCTGCCAGATGACCGAGCAGGGCAGTAGCTTCATTGGTCCAAGGTCGAAACAGGCAGTGGATACGAAAGAAGCGTTCGTCATGGGTCTCTTGCCACAGTTCTCCGAGAATCGCCAGGCGGGTGTTGCCGCCGTTGCGAATGATGAAGGTCGGTTCACCCGGCCGGCGGGTGATCGGTGGTGGCTGATCCAGCCCTCGTTCGCGGATTGAGGCCTTGATATCGTCGTATAGCGGATTACGGATGAAGCGCGGGTTATGTTCGTAGGGCCGCAACTGCTCCAGCGTGACCAACATAGGCGTGTCAGTAAGTGGATCGGACAGCCGCTCCAGTTCTGGCCCTCGAGGGAAATGGTCCTGGTGCAGTTTGTCGGTGATGTCTTGTTGACTGAGCTTCTTCATCGGAACAACCTCAGTTAACGTCGGTTCAAATGGTCACCGACCTCAAATTTCACGATTTCGGCAGTCCCTGAACCTTCGAAATGTCGGGAGAGTTCTGCGAGGAACCACCCCATGGCGGAGCGCCCATCCTGCAGGCGAAAGACCACGGTGCAGTACTCCTCGCAAGGTGAGTGGTGTGGTCGAATGGAGGGCGGAACGATGATGGGGAGCTGATCCAACATCAAAAGACTCCTTGCCAATCGCTATTGGCCACAAGGTCGATCAAACCCAATGACTGGGTGAGAAATACCATTTGGGTGATTAGTCTCATTGAGTCTCCGTGTATCTGTTCACCGTAGAGATCGCTTCGCGCCATTCCGGAAACAGTTCGATGGCCAGCGTTTGCATGATTTCCAAAGTAGATGGCGAGTGTCGTTCGCGCGGCTGGCGCGTCTTGATTCGGTGGGCCGGTATGCCGAGGGAGGCGGCGTTGAGATATGCCACTCGGTCTGGAACTACGGTTTCTAGAATCGAGATGTTGGTAGCCCCAGCGAAAGTCTCGCGCAGGCCACGAATGATCATCCGTGTATCCACCCGAATGGCATTCACCTGGTTCAGTAGCAGTCGCAAGGGGGGCGGTGTAATTCCCAGGAGGCGGAACGGCTCGAGTTCGCTGAGTAGCTTCAAGGTGCCGCGCTGCAGTTCGCGGGCGGCGAGCATTTCCGGCGGGATGGGAGAGAGGGCGAGGTCGGAGGCGAGGATGGCCATCTCCAGCAGCACGCTACGTGCGCCTTGGGTGTCGATCAAAAGCAGGTCATAATGGAGGCGAAAATTGTCGAGCAAGTTACGCAGCCGTAATCGCCCGTCGGGGGCGTGCAGCAGCAAGGTGCTCAGTCGACCTTGATCGTCGTTGGATAGGATCAAATCGAGCCCATGAATGACCGTCTTGGAAACAATCTCAGCAAGCGTTGTTAGGTTGAGTGCGATGAACTCGTATGCACCCGCATCAGTCTTCTGTTTCAAGGCGTAATAGCCAGAGAGGGTAGGTTGGCTATCCAGGTCCAGCAGCAGAACGCGCAGACCCGCATCCGCCAGAAGACCTCCGAGATTCGCGGCTACTGTGGTTTTGCCCACGCCCCCCTTAGTGGACACCACCGATACCACACGCATGACGTCAGCCCCGCTGCGCCAAGCGCTCGCTGACCCACCGCTCGATCTCCAGTGAGTCCCAGCCCACAGCCCGCAATCCAATGCGTTTAGCCTGAGGGAATTTCCCTTCCTTCATCAAGTTGTAAATGTGCGCGCGCTTGAAGCCTGTTTTTCGCTCCACCTCGTCACGCCGCATGATGTGACGTTCTACCTGCAATTGAGGTGCTTCAACGATGGGTAAGGATTGGATGGACACGCTAGTCACTCCTGGCGCGGATTGGCGCGTAGTGGGAAGTGACCTGAATTGAATAGCAGAAACGGGGGGCAGTCATTGCACTGCAATAGTACCTATTGCAATGCAATGACTGCCGGACTTACGTCCGGGAAAGGCTCCGCCGGGCGGCGGCGAACTTTTCATCGAGAGAGCGTTTGCTCAAACCTGGAGTGCCTTCATAGTGCGCAGTTATTGAATCAACGATAGCGGCTTGGCTATCGAACACGGAGTTGGGTTTTCCAGCTGGCGAGGATCCGAGGAGGGTTTCGAGTAAGGCACCGATAACATGCTGATATCCAGTTTCGCTGCGCTCGCTGAGCTTACCTTGTGCTTTAACGAGTGCACGTAAGCTTTCCCGTTCCAAACCGATAGCCTTGAGTTCCTCAAGGAGCTCACGAAGGGCGGCGTCACTCGCTTTGAGCTGTACTTCCAGCGCCTCCCGGTCAGCTCGCAATGTCAGGTAAGTACCAAAACTGATTTGTTCATTCTCAGCGGGCAGTTTTCCAAATAGGAACGCCGGACGCTGATCGGGATAATGATGTGACATCCACCATTTGAGGTCGGTATGCCTGACCGTGAGCAGCCTACAGTCGATGGGGGTTCCTGGAGCTACCGTCACGCCAAAAAGGCCAAACGGAAGCTCATGGTTGCGAACAGCATCGAATATCCTTTCGATGTTGGCAGGAAGACACGGCCATTGGGGGAATGTTTTGGAAAGCGAGGTGGAACAATCCCATGCGGCATCAAGAATCTGAGCCTCGTAAATCATAAGGTCACACCAGCGAATTGCGACATCAATGGGACGGTAAAACAATTTCTCCAGCTGATTATAGCTTTGGGATGTGTACATATTAGCGGCCTCATGCCTGAGGGAGCAGATCCGCTAGGTACGTGTTAGAGGCTTGTACAGGCCTTAGCTTCCTTGCGGTGGCTGTCTCTTCATTAAACTGATCTAGTGGAAAGCTGCACCCTGGCGGATCGGCATGCCGATCGCCAGCGATGATTCGCAGATTATGCAGATTGCTGCTGCACTGGTCAGCGACCCGGGGTGCGATCCGGTCGAGACGGGTAATTTGGCGTCGACCATGGCCTTTCAGCAGGGCGGGCCGAGTTGGCGAGCGCACCTTACTGCTCCCCAATTGCGTTGTCTGAGTATTCCTGACGCATAGCCCATACCATTTTACCGAGTGCCTCGGCGTGTGGTGATGGGCGATCAGGTGACCGGGACTGCCACATGGACTAGCGAAAATGCTCGCAGGTTCCCCTGCGCGCTTCATTTCCTGAATAGTAAGCCTAGGTAAGTGTCCTTCGACGGCTGCAGGGTTCTGGATCCTCGGTAGGAGTTTTAACTTACGCCGTCTACGACAAACCCTCGATAGACTGCACCCTTGAGCCTGTGTCCAACGATGGACTGATACGCGTCGCCGTGATACCAGGCCGTGGCCTCTTCGAATGTTGGGAACGAGAAAAGTACAACACCTTCTGGTAAGTCCCCTTCAAACGCCTCAATCCGTTGATAGGCTGAAAGCACCGTGGACTGCAGGCCGGCAAGAGCAATGGTCGCTTTTTGTGCATAGATCTCAAGCTCGTGCTGGTCGACCGTTTTTTCTCGGATGAAAATTACATAAGCAGTCATGATCGATCCTTTAGTTATCGTTGACTGGGTGGTCATCACATCAGTGGCTGATAACGACCTTGCCGAAAACGTCGCGTGTCATGAGTTTTTCGTACGCCAGCTTGGCGTTCCCAAACTCAAAACGACTGTCGATTACAGGGCTGATTCCATGCGCGGCGATGCCTGCGATCAAATCTTCCAGATCTTGTCGACTGCCCAGAGCGATGGGCTGGTATCGCGCCTGGCTCATGAACATGGACATGAAGTCTACGCTGCCTTCCAAGCCCGCCAGTACACCCACCATCGAAACCTGGCCACCCACCGCAATGGCTTTGACCGATTCCTGGAAAGTGCCTGAGCCACCCACTTCAACGATGCGATTGACACCATTGCCGTTGGTAAGCGCTCGGACCTGTTGCGACCATGCGGGATGAGTTTTGTAGTTGATGATGTCGGCTACACCCAACAGCTTGAGCTGTTCGGCCTTATCATCGCTGGATGTCGTGGCAATGACACGCGCGCCCAGCGCTTTCGCAAACTGGATGGCGAACAACGAGACGCCCCCCGTTCCCTGTGTCAGTACCGTGTCGCCTGCGCTTACTCCTTTGACCGCAGACCACGCAGTGACCGCAGCACAAGGTAGGGTAGCGGCCTCTTCAAAGCTCAGACTGTCAGGAATGTGTGCCAGAGCGTTTTCTGACGTGACGCGGTAATCTGCCAGCCAGCCGTCGACATCATATGAGTACTGGGAATACTTTCCGGTAAACGGCCCGTCGATCCATTCAGGGAAGAATGAGTTCACGACTCGATCCCCCGTGACGAAGCGAGTCACTCCCTCGCCAACGGCGACCACCTCACCTGCACCATCGGAAAGAGGGATGGTGCCCGACGGTACGGGCGCTGTGTAGTGTCCTTGCAGAATGAGGATGTCTCGGAAATTCAACGAGGAGGCGCGTACGCGGACGACGACTTCGCCTGAGGCCGGAATCGGAATCGGAATCGCTATGGCACCGTTGACAAGGCCATCGAGCCCGCCAAATTTTTCGAGGTGATAGGCGCGGTTTTGTTTGGTTTCAGCATTCATGAAACAATCCTTTCTAGGGGGTTGATACATTATTTTCCCCTTGAATGCCGTGGTTGATAATCCACTGCCACCCACTCATACTGTTTAGATGAACTACACAATCGGACGCGATGAGTTAGATGGGGTTCTCGTGTTCTTGGCGGTCGCCGAGGAACGCGGCTTCAGGGCGGCTGCACGCCGCCTTGGCATTACGCCATCAGCTGTTAGTCAGGCGATACGCACATTCGAGCAGCGAGTGGGGGTGCCACTGCTGGCTCGAACTACCAGAAGCGTCGGACTGACAGAGGCTGGAGAAAGACTGTTGCTTCAAGTGCGGCCTGCTGCTCAGCAGGTACTTTTGGGAATTGAGTCCGCGCGTAACTTCGGTGAGTCTGTAACCGGGCTGCTTCGAATCAGTGTTCCCAGGGCAAGTGTTCCTATGCTGACAGAACGCTTCGTGCCTGGGTTCCTTAACGCGAACCCGGGAATACAGCTTGAATTCGTCGGTGATGATCACCTCGTGGACATCATTGATGAAGGTTGCGATGCCGGAGTACGACCGCGTTCTTATGTACACGCTGATATGGTTGCGGTGCCTCTGACCGTTGAGGAACCCAGCATTGTTGTAGGTTCAGCGTCCCTGATTGCGCGCTATGCGCGGCCTCTGCTACCTGATGATATCTTAAGCCTGCCGTGCATCACCTATCGGCAGGCGGGTATTGTGTTGGACAACTGGACATTCAACGTCTCGGGTGAAAGATACGTAGTGCGGGTTCGCGGTCCGTTGATACTGGATGATGTGGCCGCTTGTATTTTCGCCGCGGAGCGAGGGGTCGGATTGTTCATGCTCCCGCGATCTCTCGTTGCGCGCAATATCCACGCAGGAACACTTGAAGTCTTACTCGAAAGCTTCTCGGTGACCTTTCCCGGATTGGCGCTTTATTATCCCAGTCGGCGAAATGTACTGCCCAAACTTCGCGCATTCATCGACTATGTTTTAGTCAGCAGACCTTGACAAAGGCATTGCAGTTGCTCGGTATGCGGGCCAGGAAGTGAAAAGCGCCTCGCATTGCAGGCTCCTCCTTTAGGGGTTACCCGGTGTTTTATAAACGATGGATCTAAATCGAAAAGTACAACGCGAACTTTTGCAAAGATTTCTGCTGACTGTCGCCTACCCGACGATATTCTGGGTTGCAATCACGTTGCATGAGTGAAGATAGACATCAGCGCTGATCACTGAAGACGCAATACCGAGTTGGATGGAGTAAAGGAGCGCTTCCATGGCCGCGCAAGAAAACAGTTGGTGAAAGTCTTTGCCTTGTTGAATCTTTGCGCGACGTACCGACACTTTCTGACGAAGGCGGAGGTGCCTCTGTAATGCAGGTCCAGAGTCCGCTTTCATCCTCATTATTTAGGGGGAGTGTAACGCCCTGAATCGCCTCGGGTTTTCTAAACACTCCCCAAGCTTGCTGTGTAGCGTTTTTCAAACTCTACCGGTGACAGTTAATCGTTGAAACTATGACGCATTTTTCATGTTCCCAGCAGGAGCGATTTGGCTCGGCGAAACGCCGAGCCTATAGAAAAGGCCTAAGCGATTTTCACATTCATCGTTATTCTGGCAATGAAAACCTTCACGCCACCCTCGTCGAAGATATCAACCGGAACGAACTTGTCGCCGGCGATTTTCCAGTCAATACCGCTGCCGTCAGCTACAGCTCGAATGCTCGATTTTACTTTCGCGAGATATTCAACGGTCATGCCTTTCGGAATCCATTTTGGAGCCTGAAGGAATCGAAGCGTCAGTCATCATTCCGCCCGCGAGCTCGGCTGCGTTGCACAGGGCTATCGCGTGAACAGATGCCAGATGGTTGGTAATTTCCTTGCGAAACGGCACGCTAACGACTGCATGGCCTGGGCTGAGCTCTGAAATCTCAGGGGCGATCGTACGGAAATAAGGTGCCATTAGGCAGGCCATATTGCTGAACGCGGCGGGGCCTACGCTGTTGGACATGCTTAGAGCTTGACACATGAGATATCCTCTGGGCTGCGTACAGAGTAATATTCTGTATTTCTGGATGCTGTTAAGCGTAGCTTTCTTTACGGTGCGTTCACCCTGTAGACTCCGTTTCATTTGGCGTTTCCCCTCATGCATTCAACTGATCTCATCGAGCGTATCTATCCGGGACGGCGTAGCGAGCTCAAGCGCACTATCCTGCGCCGAGCGCTTGCTTGCTTTAACGAGGTAGGAATCGAAGCCACAAACATCGAAACCATTCGGGCTCAATGCGAAACGAGCGTAGGCGCTATCTATCATCACTTCGGCAGTAAAGAGGGACTTGTGGCTGCTCTTTTTTTTGCTGCGCTAGAAGATCAGGCAGCGCTCCGAGATAGCTATTTGCAGAAGGCACAGACTGCTCAAGCGGGTGTAACGGCTCTTATCTATAGCTACGCTGAATGGGTCGATAAACAACCGGATTGGGCTCGCTTTGTTTTCCAAAGCCGCTACGCCGTCTCAAATGGGCCTTTCAACGGTGAATTGCTTGAACGCAATAAACAACGCAACAGGCAGTTGTTGGACTGGATGAGTGTCGAGGGCCGCAAGGAGCAGTTCAGTCATCTTCCTGTAGAACTCTTACCGTCACTCATCATCGGAGCGATAGAAAGCTATTCGCGTGCCTGGCTTTCCGGGAGGGTCAAAAAAAGCCCGAAGCAGTATCAGGATTTTCTCGCGAAGGCTGCTTGGAATTCGATTACGCAAATAGACTAGATAGCTAACTGACCTTGAGTAAGTGAATCAGCTGGCTTTCAAGGCGCAAAGTGCACGTTGCATATCACCTCGGCTGCAGTGAATCGCTCAGGTTTAACCCGTCCCATCACCTTTGCGGATGCTGTTAGCTTTTCGCCAACGTGGATTTGGTTTCACGGGGACGCTTTTCCCGTACTCGCTCCACCAGGTGGCGAGTGCCGCCATCGTCGGTCCGAGTACAATTGCCTTTGGTGTCGTCTCATATTCGACGCGGGGAGGTTCCGCGAACACTGTTCGCCAGATCAGGCTATCGTTTTCAAGCTCTCGCAGTTGCGCCGTCAGCATGTGTTGCGTGATGTCGCTAATCGCCTTGCGTAGTTCCACAAAGCGGTAGATTCGCTGGTTTAGCAACCGCCTGACTTCAAGTTTCCACTTGCCTGAAAACAGCGAAAATGCACGGCGCATTTCCTCGTGCATGGTTGATCTGAGCGCCATCATTGGCCTGGTTTCATACTAAGTACCAGTACTCATCCTACTTGTGGGTTTTCATGTTAGCCGAAATCTTGCCCTAAGTCGGCGTAACTGAGAGGCAAGGCTGTCCAGGTTTGCACGCCGCTCCAGGGGACCAAGGTGTGGCGCCCCCACTGGCACGCCGATTTCTTGAGCAACTTTGACGTCCGGAGCACCAGCCAAAGCGAGTGATCCAGGTTCCAAGCTGATCGCGGGACTTACTGTTCGATTTGCTCCACTAGCCGGTCGGATGGGGTTCTTTCGCCTCTCTTATAACTCAGAAGCTTGCCGTTCTTGATGGGGTCGCCGCGGCTGTCCAAGCCAATACTATTGGGCGCAACTGCACGCTGGACTGGACGTACCTCATGCGTTCCCAAGCGATCCTCCAAGCACCAAAACCAGAACATCGTTTTTACTGAGTCCACCTCATCGTCTCGTTTTGCCGTGCGTGGAGCTAGAAATGGTTGCCAGTGAAATCAAGTGCTTGAAGTAACGCTGCGTTCCAGACTTCGCTGTCACGGGAGCAACTTAGACGACGAAAGCGTAGGTATATCACCGCATCGCAAGTTTGTAGCGTTCAACACTACCTTTGCGTGACCGGTGCAAATCTCGCATGACTGAGCCCAACCTGGATGAACCGCTTGCCACTGTGATTGGACTCGGCTCGTCGCCCGGGATAACAGTTCTCAAGGAGACCAGCAGGTTCCGTTCTTCAGTCTTGCCAAAAAAACGTGATGGTAAGGGAGCGGACGACGCTTACGAGCCGTTGACGGTCTGCCAAAATAAGAATATTGTTCTGTAACAGAAAAGTATTCTGTATCTTACTCTACCGTTCACTAGATCAGAGGTCACCCTTCATGAGCCAGACTCTCGGCATGTACCAAAGCGTTGGCGCTTCAGCTTTCAGCAACATGGCCTGCCAAATGGCCCCCTACTTCGGCACCATCACTCCGGAAATTTCCGTGCTGACTCCCGGTCGCGCTGAAGTGAAAGTGCCTTTCCGCAAAGAAATCACCAACCATCTCGCCTCTGTTCACGCTATCGCACTGTGTAACGCGGCAGAGCTCGCCGGCGGCATGATGACCGAAGTATCCATTCCTAGCGGCGCAAAATGGATTCCGAAAGGCATGACCGTCGAGTATCTGGCTAAAGCCAAGACTTCCGTTCATGCAATCGCCGACGGCGGCGAAGTCGATTGGGAATCGTCGGGCGACAAAGTCGTTCCGGTCGAAATTTTCGACGAGGCTGGAGTGAAGGTCTTTACCGCACGAATTACCATGAATGTGAAGCTTGGCTAAGTAGCTGGCCGACCAGCCGCTTCCATAGCGGCTGGTTTTTTCGGCTTACCCCTGAGCGTCTGATCACTGTCGGTGCTCAGCACCTATAGGCAAGTCGGCGCTCACGAGTTTGAAGGTTCTTTCTGCGGCTAATTAGGTGATGGCCGGAAGGAGCGCCTGCATATATTCCAAATCCATTACTGGATACAGAGTGCTGACCATACACAGAGTCTGCACGTAATCCAGGACACGCCGGAGGCCATGAATGAGCTCTGTAATCTACCCTAAGCTGCTTTCTCCGCTAGATCTTGGCTTCACGACTCTCAAGAACCGTACGCTGATGGGCTCTATGCACACTGGTTTGGAGGAGAAGCCGAATGGCTTCGAGCGTATGGCGGCATTCTTCGCCGAGCGTGCGAAAGGAGGAGTCGGCCTCATTGTAACCGGAGGGATCGCTCCGAACGCGGAGGGCGGGGTGTACTCCGGCGCGGCCAAGTTGACCACCGACGAAGAAGCCGAGAAGCACAAAATCGTCACCCGCGCGGTGCACGAGGTGGGCGGCAAGATCTGCATGCAGATCCTCCATGCCGGTCGTTATGCCTACAGCCCGAAGTCGGTGGCACCAAGCGCCATTCAGGCCCCGATTACGCCGTTTAAACCTACGGAGCTAGATAACGAGGGGGTAGAAAAACAGATTCAGGATTTCGTCACTTGCTCTGTACTGGCCCAGCAGGCCGAGTACGACGGTGTCGAGATCATGGGTTCAGAAGGCTACTTCATCAACCAGTTCATTGCTGCTCATACCAACCACCGCACTGATCGGTGGGGGGGAAGCTACGAGAACCGTATGCGCCTTCCGGTAGAAGTCGTTCGACGAGTGCGCGAAGCGGTAGGCCCGAACTTCATCATCATCTATCGCCTATCGATGCTCGATTTGGTCGAAGGAGGCAGTACCTGGGACGAGATCGTCCTCCTGGCCAAAGCCGTCGAGAAGGCCGGTGCCACCATGATCAACACCGGCATCGGTTGGCACGAGGCACGCATTCCGACCATCGCTACGAAGGTGCCGCGTGCGGCCTTTACCAAGGTCACTGCAAAAATGCGTGGCGAGGTAAAAATCCCACTGTGCACAACCAACCGCATTAACACCCCAGAAGTGGCGGAACAGGTGCTAGCCGAGGGTGATGCCGATATGGTGTCGATGGCTCGTCCGTTCCTCGCCGACCCTGACTTCGTCAACAAGGCCGCTGCCGGCCGCGCCGACGAAATCAATACTTGTATCGGCTGCAATCAGGCCTGCCTCGACCACACTTTCAGCGGCAAGCTGACGAGTTGTCTGGTCAACCCGCGCGCGTGTCACGAGATCGAGCTGAACTACATCCCCACCACCACCGTGAAGAAGATCGCCGTGGTCGGTGCCGGCCCAGCGGGCCTTTCCGCCGCCACCGTAGCGGCCGAGCGTGGACACAGTGTGACCCTATTCGACGCGGCCAGCGAAATCGGTGGTCAATTCAATGTCGCCAAGCGCGTTCCTGGTAAGGAAGAGTTCTACGAGACTCTGCGCTACTTCAAGAGGAAGCTGGAAATCACCTGCGTCGACCTTCGCCTCAATACCCGTGTGTCGGCCGAGGACTTGGCCAGGGGCAGCTTCGACGAGGTGATCCTGGCTACCGGCATCGTGCCGCGCAGCCCGGCCATCGAAGGCATCGGACACTCAAAGGTCATCAGCTACCTAGATGCCCTCCTTCAGCGTAAGCCGGTCGGCCAGAAGGTCGCGGTGATTGGTGCCGGTGGCATCGGCTTCGACGTCTCCGAATTCATCATCCATAGCGGCGAGGCCACCAGCCTTAACCGGGACGCCTTCTGGAAGGAGTGGGGCATCGACGCGACACTCAGCACGCGGGGCGGTGTCGCCGGAATCAAGGCAGAGGTGCAGCCGGCGGTTCGCGAGGTATTCTTACTGCAGCGCAAGAAGTCTAAGGTTGGCGATGGACTGGGTAAAACCACTGGCTGGATCCACCGCACCGGCTTGAAGCACAAAAACGTGAAGATGATTAACTCGGTTGAGTATCTCAAGATTGATGATGATGGATTACACATAAGTGTTGCTGGTGGCGAGCCTAAAGTTCTGTCGGTAGACACCGTAATTGTCTGCGCAGGGCAAGACTCGCAGCGCGAACTGCATGAAAGTCTGGTGGCCATCGGGCAGCGAGTGCACGTGATTGGTGGCGCTGATGTGGCTGCCGAGTTGGATGCCAAGCGTGCGATCAACCAAGGCTCGCGCTTGGCCGCCGAGCTTTAATGCAGGAGAGCGTAACCAACATGGCGGCATGCCTCATGCCTCTTCTTCAGCGCAGTTCTTCGGCCGAGCGCCATAACCTTTCGGTGGTCATCCAACTGTCCAGGCAGATTGATTTGATCTCTCTGTCGGCAATTCCGGCAGGCCTATTGGCGCTGGGTTGCGGGGTCTATTTGGCTTTGCAGCGCTGGCTCAGTTATGCAGGCTTATACTTCTGTTGGCTTTGGGAGGTATAAGGACCAGAACCAGGCTATTGGATGCTGGGCGCTTGCTGATAAGCCAGCATGGTTTTGGTGGTATGGGAATCATCGAACTATTGCAGATAGCCGATGTTTCTCGCGGGTCCTTCTACCATCACCACGATTCCTAGGAAGAACTCGGGCTGCAGTTGTTGCGGGAGTGCTTCGATGTGTGTTTCTCCGGTCTCAGAGGTCTGGAGGATGTACCGCAGTTGGAAAGCTTTATATTTTACCGTCCAGCCTCTGAGCGATTGCTCCACCGGAACACAAGGGATGCCTTGGCGTGTCTTGTGTTTTTTTTATGCGATGTTCACCGATGCAATCGGCTCTCGCGTGGCAGAGCGTGCAGCCAGGAAGGCAAGTACAGCCGCCACGCCCAGCAACGCGGCGCTCAACTCGAAGGTTGCGCGATAGCCGCTCAAGTCAAACACCAGCCCGCCAACGGTTGCACCCGAGGCAATGGCCATTTGAATGATCGCCACCATTAAGCCGCCTCCCGCTTCAGCAGCCTCTGGCAATGTTCTGGCCAGCCATGTCCACCATCCCACTGGAGCTGCCGTTGCAACCAGTCCCCAGAGACCCAACAAGACAGTGGTGATGGCAGCCGAACTGCCGAATGAAACGAGCGCCAGTGCGATCACCGCCATCAATATCGGAATGACGATGAGGGTGCGATGCAGGCCATTTTTCAAGAAGGCTTCAATCAGGAAGGTTCCCGCGAGCCCAGCTAGACCCAAGACGAGCAACATCAGCGACAGCGTGGAAACGCTGACGTGTGTGACCGTTTCGAGGAACGGGCGCAGGTAGGTAAACAGCATAAACTGCCCCATGAAAAAGACACTGACCGCCAACATGCCTAACGCGACCGGTAGGCTTTTCATCAACTTGAAGACATTCCCAGTGCCCGAACCACTTTGTGACTTCATCGCCGGAAGGCTAAACAGAAGCCAGGCAGAGGCGATTACCGCGACCGGGATAACGCACAAAAATGCACCGCGCCAGCCGATCAACGCGCCAAGGAAACTGCCCAGCGGCGCTGCAATCACTGTTGCCAAAGCGTTGCCACCGTTGACGATTGCCATGGCGCGAGTGATCTGGTCTTCAGGCACCAGGCGCATGGCGGTTGCGGCCGACAGAGACCAGAAGCCGCCTATCGCTACCCCGATCAACGCGCGACCTATCATGAATACCCAGTAATTCGGTGCGAAAGCGACCACTGTTCCCGAAATGATCATCAGCACAGTCAGTGACAACAGCAGTGGCTTGCGGTCGACCCGCGCCGCCACCGAAGCGATCAGGAGGCTGGCGAACAGCGCAAACAGCCCAGAGACAGAAATGCCCTGGCCCGCTTGCCCCTCGGTGATTTGTAGATCGGCGGCAATCGGCGTCAGCAGGCTGACGGGCATGAATTCCGACGCCACCAGCACGAAAGCTGCAAGCGACATGGCAAATACGGCGCCCCACGATTGTTCAGCTTTCCGGAGGGTGTGGAAGGAGTGATTGGGCATTGATTGAATCCTGTCATGCGCGAAGCGTCGCGGCCCCGCAAACGAGGCCGCGAGAGAGACCGGGGGGCCCTGCCAGGGGCACCGGCCAGTTACTTCAGGTTGCTTTTGAAAAACGAGGTCAACTTGGCGAATGGAATGAGGTTGACCCGGTCGTAGAGATCCACATGCCCAGCATCTGGAATGATGAGCAGTTCTTTAGGTTCGGCAGCGCGTTTGTAAGCGTCCTCACTGAACTCGAGTGAGTGTGACTGGGCGCCAGCAATGAACAGCAGTGGGCGAGGGGAGATCGTCTCGATGTCGTTGAACGGATAGAAATTCATGAATTTCACGTTGCTGGTCAGCGTCGGCATGGTGGTTGTCTGCGCCGAAGCACCGGTAGGCGTAACCTCACCTCGTGGAGTGCGGTAGAACTCGTAAAACTCGTCACCCACGGCGTTTCCGGTCAGTTTGAGTGGTGAGCCGCTGGTATAGCGGGTCTGGCCATTCTGGAACTCCACGTCTCGCTGCTGCGCCGCCTCGTGAATGATCTGCTGGCGCTGTTCAGCCGTTACACCGTGCTTGAGGCCATTACGATTGGCCGCGCCCATGTCGTACATGCTAACGGTGGCGATGGCCTTGAGGCGCGGATCAATCTTCGCCGCGCTGATGACGAAGCTGCCACTGCCACAGATGCCGATGACGCCGATACGTTCACGATCAACAATGGGTCGAGTGCCGAGAAAGTCCACGGCGGCACTGAAGTCTTCGGCGTAGATATCAGGCGAGACTGCCTGACGAGGAGTGCCCTCGCTTTCGCCCCAGAAGGACAAGTCCAGCGACAACGTGACAAATCCTTGCTCGGCCATTTTGGTGGCGTAGAGGTTTGCGCTTTGCTCCTTCACTGCGCCCATGGGGTGGCCAACGATGATGGCGGCGTTTTTCGTTTTCGGGTCGAGGTCTTTCGGGGTGAACAAGTTGCCCGCGACTTTCATGCCGTATTGATTGTTGAAAGTGATCTTTTCAACGGTCACTTTCTCGCTTTTGTAGAAGTTGTACGCGCTGTTTGACATGTCGGCTCCCATTGAGGAAAAAGTGGTAACAAGCAGCCCGAAGGCGAGAAAAATACCTCTCACTGGATCTTCCTTTCGGTTGAGTCGTTATTGGCTGGAGTCTTTCGCTTGGGTAGCCAATGTGGCGTTGTCGATCACGAAGCGATACTTGACGTCACCCTTGAGCATTCGTTCGTAGGCGTCGTTTATCTGATCGGCTCGAACCAGTTCGATGTCGGCGACGATGCCATGTTCAGCGCAGAAATCGAGCATCTCCTGCGTTTCAGGGATGCCGCCGATCATCGAGCCGGCGATCGTTCGACGCTTCATGATCAGGTTGAACACATTGGGTGATGGATGCGGCGAGGCGGGCGCACCGACTAGCGTCAGCGCGCCGTCGCGCTTGAGCAAGATCAGAAAAACATCCAGATCGTGGGGCGCTGCGACGGTGTTGAGGATGAAGTCGAAGCTCTTGGTATGCGCGGCCATCTCCTCAGCGTTGCGCGATACCACAACTTCGTCAGCGCCCAACTCCTTCGCCGCTTCGCGCTTGGATTCGGACGTGGTGAACGCCACAACGTGGGCGCCCATCGCATGGGCCAGTTTGATGCCCATGTGGCCCAGCCCGCCGATGCCGACCACACCGATTTTCTTACCCGGCCCGGCGTTCCAGTGACGCAGCGGAGAATACGTGGTGATGCCCGCGCACAGCAGCGGCGCGACGGCGGCCAATTGCTTCTCCGGGTGACTGATGCGCAGGACATAACGCTCATGCACCACAATGTTTTGCGAGTAGCCGCCCAGCGTCCAGCCGGGCGCTTCTGGCGTCGGAAAGTTGTAGGTGCCGATCATGCCATCGCAGTAGTTCTCCAGGCCCGCTTCACAGTCGTCACAGTGTTTACAGCTATCGACGATGCAACCGACACCGACCAAGTCGCCGACTTTGAATTCTGCTACATGGGCGCCGACCGCCGATACACGACCCACAATTTCGTGTCCCGGTACGCAAGGGAACTGCGTTCCTGCCCATTCGGCACGCACTTGATGCAAGTCCGAATGGCAGATACCGCAGAAGGCGATATCAATCTGAACGTCATGGGCGGCCGGGGAACGGCGAGTGATCTGCAAAGGCTCAAGGGGTTTGTCGCCCGCATGAGCACCATATGCATGTACAAACATGGGAAAGTCCTCGATGGTGTGTCGGACGAAAATTTTCCCGCTCTGCTCAGACTGATAACAGTGTATTACGCTCGATTACTTGCCTGATTCTATGAGTCTTCGATCTTTTTCAGGACGGTTGCGTGCGGACGAGTTAGAGTTCAGCGATAGCTACGAGACAAACATGATGACCCAACCCGAAACCGCCACATCGCCCCAAGAGGCGCTCGCCCAGGTCATTGGCTCGCGGGTCTCGAAACCGGGCGACTACGCAACGTCAATTGCGGGCCTCGGCTTCTTTCGGCGCGAACACCCGACGCCGCCCGTTGTTTGCATGGTCGAGCCGAGCATCATTCTTGTCGCCCAAGGCGAGAAACAGTTGTGGACGGGCGGTGAGGGTTATCCCTACGACGCTACGCGATTTCTGGTCACCTCACTGGATTTGCCTGCCAACTCGGAGGTGCTCGCGGCGAGCCCCGAGCACCCATGCCTAGGGCTGACGTTCAAGCTCGATTTGCGCATGCTGGCCGAGTTGATAACGCGGAGTGACCTGCCGCCCACCCGTGATCGTTCAGTTCCGAAAGGGGTAGGCATTGGTTCAGTGACCGCAGCCATGCTGGCGTCGTTCGAACGCTTATTGGCGCTACTTGATGAGCCGGAGGCCATTCCTGTTCTCGCCCCCTTGATTCAGCGTGAAATTCACTACCGTCTGTTGAAAAGTGATCAGGCGGGCCGGCTTCGACAGATAACTTCTGTCGATGGTCAAGGTTATCGGATCGCGAAAGCCATCGATTGGTTGAAGTTGAATTACACCTCGGCGCTTCGAGTCGATGAGCTAGCGGCCCGTGTCCAGATGAGTACGCCGACCTTCCACAACCACTTCCGCCAACTCACCGCAATGAGCCCCTTGCAGTATCAAAAATGGCTTCGACTGAATGAGGCAAGACGATTGATGCTCAATGAACACCAGGACGTATCCAGTGCGGCTTTCAAGGTTGGATATGAAAGCCCTTCCCAGTTCAGCCGCGAATACAGTCGACTTTTTGGAGTTGCTCCTAAACGGGATATCGCAGCGTTACGAAAGGCAGGCTAGCGACATTGTGAGGTCTTTTCGGCGAGTCAGGCCGGTGCAAGGATCAGGTCCACTGGCCGCTGCGCGGGCGGCGATAGGGTACGTCCCGCCAGTTGCAAGATGGCGCACTCGATACACATATCCGATGGCGGAAGTTCGGGATGTAACAGGGAACCCAAGTTTACTAGGTTGCCATTGCGGTCATCGTGATCGAGCCAGGGGATCCAGGTGAACAGGATGTTGTCGCTACACAACGTCAGATGGCGCAGTAACGACAGATTGTCACAGGATAGCTCCACCGGCAGCGCTTGATTCTGTTTCATGCTGAACATCGCGCGTAGACGCGGGGCGAGAGATTTGTCGAGCATAACGGCGGACCATGGCTAGCCCGGTACCTGCGTCGGTGACGGGGGGTATTCTGCTGGAGTAGTGGATGTTCCGGTCGGCAATAGAGGGCGGCGGGCTCGGCCGGCAGCCGGATCACCTCGAAGCGATCGTCCTGTTCCAATTCGCCAGAGTAGGCTACGAAGAACTCAATGTGTTCCTGTTCCAGGTGCACTAATAGTTTCGGCGTCTGGCTGGCTTCGATGTGCAGCCTCAGGTGTGGGCAATGGGTTTCAGTTCGAGCAGCGCATGTCGCAGCGGCCCGTCCATGGCGAGTAGACTGGCCCCGAAGTTCAATTGCCCGCGTTCGGCGTGGGACAGGTAGTAGACCTCGTCTGCCAGATCTCGTGCGCGCTCGAGCAGTACCTTGGCTTTATCTAGTTCGAAATCTGGCTTAGTAGTGGATTTAAAACGATGATAAACAGCATTGAAAATTTATCGTTGGATCAGGTTTTTATTAGAAGCGGGCAGTTGCTTCAGCGCTCACTTCATGGGGCTTTGTCAAACGTAGTTTCCGACGCGGTGCCAGATTCGATCCAGAAGCGCTCCACATCTTTAACCACTGCCCAATGGACTATTAAAAAAGCTGTCGGAAACGCCACGGACGCTACCAGAATCCCTGGAGCCCTATTTGTCTCAGGCACTTAACGCTGCGCCAAGAACCAACGAATACTTGGTGGCGGTCTTGGATGCGTTACGGTTAATGCCCGATTTGCTGTCATGTGTGCCCACTACCTGTTCGACCCAGACTTCTGCAACGTCGCCTCGGGTTGGGAAAAAGGCATCGTTGAAAAGAACGTCCAAGACAGCCGTCGGCGCATTTGGATCGACGCTCAAGACTGCATGTTTCACACTTTCGAAGAACTGAATATCTGGCTCGGTCAACGCTGCCGGTCGCTCTGGAGCGAGCTGGTGCATCCTCAGTACAGCGGGCTGACGGTGGCCGAGGTCTTGGAGCTGGAGCGGGTTGAAATGATGCCGATGCCGACAGCGTTTGATGGCTACGTCGAACGTACCGTGCGGGTCTCCAGCACCTGCCTGATCAGCGTGGCGCGAAATCGCTATTCAGTGCCATGTGAGCGAGTCGGCCAGTGGGTCAGCAGCCGTCTGTATCCTTCGCGAATCGTGGTCATCGCCGATGAAACGGTCATAGCCAGCCACGAGCGCCTCCTTGATCGAGATCAGGTCAGTTTTGACTGGCAGCATTACATCCCGCTTATCGAACGCAAGCCCGGGGCACTGCGTAATGGCGCGCCATTTGCCGATCTACCGAAGCCGTTACTGCTTCTCAAACGGGGACTGAGGCGTCACACCAACGGTGATCGAATCATGATGCAGGTACTGGCTGCTGTGCCTATCGCCGGTCTCGAACCGGTGCTGGTTGCGGTGGAGTTGGTACTTGAGTCGGGAAGTGACGATGTTGAGATCGGGCGCTCGGGTACGCAGCGCTTCGTAGCGGGCAGTGACGAAGTCTGATGTCAGAAGCATAAGAACTTTGTGAGGGCGTGCGGCAGGCTTGCTCATGCGAAGGCATCTCTGTAGGTGGAGTCTGGATGCTATCTTTTTACTTTGCTTGCTCGATTGGGATATCGCAGGGCGTAGATGATCAACGCTAGAGCAGGTGACGATAGACTGCGATTCGCATAGAAAATGTGCAGGCATGAGAAGGTTGGCTGCGCACCGTGCTCGACGACTGGAATCGGCCGCGACATCGATTGAGCGTGGTCTATCCGAGCAACAGACATCTCAGCGCAAAGACTTGGCTGTTCGTCGAATGGGTGGTGCATGTGTTTGCTCCGTTCGACGACCGATAAAAGTTGCCCGGACGTAGCCGTGGTCTGGTTCGCCCGCCAGCGCGTCAACGTTCACCCGAGACTGTCTCTCAGGTATCAACTGTTTTGGCAAGATGTGCCATCAGCCACTGGCGGAAGCGGTTGACACTTTGTCTATTCTGGGCCCGGCCTTGGGGTTCCAGCAGGCAGAACTGCGCATCGGTGCGCAATATTGCTTTCGTCGGCCGCACCAGATTGCCGGTCTGCAAGTGGTTGCTCAGCAGGCCTGACCAAGCCAGGGCGATCCCCTGGCCTGCCAGCGCTGACTGGATCAGCATGGCGTAGCTGTTGATATTGATGCGACGCCTGGGTTCTGGCGCCGGGTAGCCGAGGCGTTGGAACCATTCTTTCCAACCTATCCAGTCCCGGTGCTGATCTTCCAGCCACAACCAGGTGCATCCCCCCAACTGTTCCAACGTCTCGATCCCTGGGTGTTGCGCCAGATAGGTGGGGCTGCATACCGGGAAAATCTCTTCGTTGAACAGCGGTGTAACTTTCATGTTTTTTGGCGGCGTGCTGCAGTAATAAAGCGCCAGGTCACAGTCCAGCCGGGAAAAATCACTGACTTGATCCGTCGCGATGATGCGCAGGTCAATCTCCTCATTCTGGCGCTGGAACTCCGTTACAAGCGGCAGCAGCCACAACGACGCCATTGCCGTGCTGGTGACGACAGTAACTTGCTGCGCACCTTGCCAGTGACGTATACCCGCCGTGGCCTGAGCGATTTGCTGCAATGTGTCGTGCACACTTTCGTAATACTGGCTGCCGGTGGCGGTGAGGTTGATTTCCCGAGTTGTACGGGTGAACAGCGCCGTGCCCAGGTAATCTTCGAGTAATCGTACCTGGCGGCTTATGGCGCCTTGGGTGACGTTCAGTTCGCGGGCCGCCACGGTGAAACTCAAGTGGCGGGCTGCGGACTCGAACGCCACCAGGCTGTTGAGCGGCGGCAAAGGTTGCAGTTTCATCAGGCTGGGTCACTGTTCTATAGGTGTTGGGCGCGCAGATATTGTGCAGAAGCCCTTGTGCAGTGACTATCAAATTAGTGCGGCACGTCTAGAGATCGAGGACCAGGTCAGAAGTGGGCTTGCTGCAGCACAACAAACGCATGCCTTTGTCGATTTCCCGCTGCCTGATGCCGCCGTTGTGATTCATCTCGACCGTGCCCTGCATCAAGGCGGTCTTGCAGGTACCGCAGACGCCCTGGCTGCAGGAGGAGGGCACAATGGCACCGGCTTTCTTTGCGGCAGACAGCACCGTCTGATTACCCGACATGCTGAAGGTCTTGCCTGAACGCGCCAGCGTCACCGTGAACACGGCTTGCTGGTCGAGCGAAGCGGCCTGCTCGATCAACGGCTCTTCATTCAGGGCGGTGATATCGAAGCTTTCCTGATGGTAGTGGGCGAAGTCGAATGCCGCTTCCCTGAGCAGCGATTTGACCGCTTCCATATAGCCCAGGGGGCCGCAAGTGAAGATCTCTCGTTCCTTGTAGTCTGGTACCAGCTGGCTTAACGAAGGCAAATCGAGTCGGCCTATGGGTTGCTGCCATTGCGCTGTTTCGCCAAGTCCCTCGCAAATGCTGATCACCCGAAGTCCCGGCATGGCGGCCTGCATGCGCGTCAGCTCCGCGTGGAAGATGATGTCGACCGGCGTACGGGCGCTATGCACAAAAACAATGTCGAGGTTGGCGGCCATGTCATAGGCTGCCCGAGTCATCGACATCAAGGGGGTCACACCAGAGCCGGCCGACAGATACAACAGTTTACCTGCCGGATGGCCGATCGGCGTAAAGCTGCCGGCGGGGCCGGACGCTTTCAGGCTATCGCCTGGCTTGAGGTTGTCATGTAGCCAGTTCGACACCACGCCCCCCGGCACGCGCTTGACGGTAATGGAAAACGCAAAGGGCCGGGTCGGAGAGGACGACAGAGTGTAGCAGCGAGCGATGGTCTGCCCACCAATGACCGGCGAGATCGTGATGAATTGACCAGGCTCGAAGCTCAGGGCGCTGAAGTCCGCACAACGAAAAATGAAAGTCTTGACGTCATGGGTTTCCTGGCGCACAGCGCAGCACTGCAGGGTTTTCTGTTCCCCGCTGTGCCACTGCGCGCCAAACGTGCCCCAGGTGGTCGGGTCGGTAAAGTTCTGGGCCGCGCGGGCGTTTTCAGGGCGCGTCAAGTTCTCATAAGTCGTCATGTTCATTCCTCACACGCCATGGGCGGCCAGACGCGCCGCGTACCAGCGAGAGAACTGGTCGACATAGGTTTCGGTAAAGGCCGAGAACGGTCCAGGCGTGTAGGAAGGGTCCTGGGTGCCGCTGTGGGTAATACCAACGAGATTGGCGTCTTGCAGGTTGGTTGCGACCCAGACCTCAGTCACCTTATCCACTTGATAATCGACGCCTTCGACGGCATCGGCATGGACCAGCCATTTGGTCCGGACCAGGGTTTTATCGGGTGCCAGTGGGATGATGTAGGAGACAACGGCGTGGTCGCTCATGACATGGGTCCACGAGTTGTGTGTCCAAAGATGCATGTCGCCCAAGTCGCGACGGGTGAGGTCACCGAAGAGGCGGGTGCATGCCACGCGGGTGTCCAGGGTTTGCGATTCACCGTTGCCGGCAATGGCCAGTCGCTGCGAGCGAAATTGGGTCACGGCGTCTTCGCCCAGGTGTTCGACGGCATCGCAGATATAGCCTTCGCTCTCCCAGTTGGCCTTGGTGTCGGCATTGCGTTGGTGATACTCCGCCAACGCCTGAAGAGAATCCTCCCCCAGGCCGTCGGTGCAAAATCCAAAATCTTCGGGCAGGAAAGACGCGGTCAATTCCGGGTGAGTGGCAGCGCAGTGATAACACTCGCGGTTATTCTCGATGACCAGTTTCCAATTGCCGTTCTCGATGATTTCCGATTCGTAGGCGATCTTGGAATGGGAAATGTCGTATTGGGCGAAACGCGGCGTCATGACCTGTTCAAGGTACGTGATGTCTTCCGGTGGTTCGTCGCCCAGGCAGACGAAGATATGAGTGCCGATGACCCGGGTGTGCACAGGGATCAGGCTTTTGCATTTAGGGTCGAAGTCCTTGCCCATGTGTGCCGCATGTTTCAGGCTGCCATCCAGGTCGTAGCTCCACTGGTGATAGGGGCAGACCAGCATGCCCACGGTCGACTTGCCGGCCTGTTTCAAGCGAGCCCCGCGGTGACGGCAGACATTGCGGAATGCCTGCACATGCTCGTCATCGTCGCGCACCAGAAGGATGGAAGATTTGCCGATGTCGAGGGTGGAGACATCACCGGGTTCGGGAATGTCGCTGGTGACTCCCACCAGAATCCAATGTTTGGTAAAAAAGATGTCGACGTCGGTTTCAAAAATATCCTGGCGACCAAACAAGCTACCCGGCATGCCATGGCCGGGAGTGCGGTCGGTCAGAAGTTCACGATGGGTTTTCACGGCATTAATAGTCATTATGGGTCTCGCTCAAACTCAAAGTTGATCAGGCGGCAAGTACAGTTTGGAAAAGTGGAATAAGACCGTCAACGCGCTTTATTTTCACGCTCGCATAACTTCTCGTTATGCGTAAAATTTCTTTCTAATCAGTTAGTTAAATAACTATCGTCGCGCAGCCAATCGACCAGTGCCTGGGTAATAGGCTCAACTTTCCGGCCGCTCGGAATAACCAGGTAATAGGCGTCCTTGGGCTTGACCCTATAGGGCGTAATTCTGATCAGCTCACCGCTATTGAGTCGGTGTGCGATCAGCCGACTCCATCCCAATGCAATTCCATGGCCTTGAATGGCGGCCTGGACCGCATCGTTATAGGAACTGCAGCGAAATGAATAATTGAGCTTGGGGCGCAGATCGCCGAGTTCCCGGCACCAACGGTTCCAGGTCATCCAGCCTTCCAGGGTGGAATCGGAGTCAATCAGCGCCGTGTCCAGAAAATCGGTAATGGATGAAGGGGGCGGGTTGGCGGCGAGCCAGGCCGGCGAACAAACGGGAAACACTTCTTCGTCGAACAGGAAAACCGAACTCCCACCCTCCCATTTTCCATCACCAAAACGGATGGCCAGGTCAACGTCATCCCGGTATGTACTGGGCGAGACCTGGTGTGTCATCAAGCGCAACTTCAACTTCGGTTGCAGGGTGCGCAGCGCGGTCAATCTAGGGAGTATTCTCAAGTGAGAAAACGCCTCGGTGCAGGCGATGGTGATTTCCTGTTCACCAATGCCCTCGGCAATTTTGTCGAAGACGCTGGCCATGCGATGAATGGACTCCGCGACGACCAGATGCAGGGCATAGCCTTCGTGAGTCAGCTTGATCGACCGATGAAGGCGATGAAACAGCTTGGTCTCCAGGGTATCTTCCAACAAGCGGATCTGTTTGCTGACGGCTGCCTGGGTCACGCCCAGTTCTTGGGCGGCCAGGGTGAAGCTGGTCAACCGCGCCACGGCTTCGAACTCCAGCAACGCCGTCATCGACGGTATCAACCGTCGGTAGCCCTTGACCTTTTTATCGATATCGCTGGGTTGCATAGGTGTGTTCCAACGTCTTGCCTGGTGACTCAAGCCACCGAAGACTCTCGTGCGGGTTCAGTAGGAACAGGTTGGGACATGTTGTGCCCCAGCAGTGCCCGATACAGCTCACCGTCACCCAATATGCCCAATACGGTGCCAGCTTGGTCCTGCACAATCAGGGGATGGCCGGTTTCATAGCGAATCTGCAGTGCGTCGCGCATGGTGGTAGTGCAGGGGACGCACGTCGGTTGTCGAGCCAAGGTCTCGATTGCCTTGGACAGATTCCAGGGTTGGACGTGCGCGGTAGTGGCGCCTTTTCGAAGGCTGGTCAAATGACGCTGCGCGCTCAGCAGCATCCACATGTTCTGAGCTGTATCCAGGCAGTATTCGTCGCGGGCGAAAACGCATTGGTCCAGCGGTGTCATCAAGCTTTTCGCGCACAGCACGTTCAACGGGTTGGTGTGGGCGACGAAGTTGCGCACATAGTCGTCGGCCGGATTCAGGACGATTTCTTCGGGCTTGCTGTACTGGATGATCTTGCCGTCTTTCATGATGGCGATGCGTGTGCCCAGCTTCAGGGCTTCGTCCAGGTCATGGCTGACGAACACGATGGTCTTGTGCAGCTTGCGTTGCAGATCGAGCAGTTCGTCCTGCAAGCCTTGGCGGATCAGCGGGTCGAGAGCCGAGAATGGTTCGTCCATCAACAGGATGTCGGCGTCCATTGCCAGGGCACGGGCCAGGCCGACCCGCTGCTGCATGCCGCCGGACAGTTCGTTGGGCTTCTTGTTGCGCCACTGGGTCAGGCCCACCAGCTCAAGCTTCTCATCCACCAGCTTGCGCCGTTCCTTTTCCGGCCGGCCCTGCATTTCCAGGCCGAAGCTGATGTTCTCGCGCACCGTCAGCCAAGGCATCAGGGCGAATTTCTGGAAGACCATAGCGATGCGCTGGGTGCGCATCATCTTCAGCTCGGCGGGGGAGCAGGAGGCGATGTCGATCTGGCGGCCTTCGTGTTCGACGAACAACTTGCCGCGACTGACGGTGTTCAAGCCGTTGATGCAGCGCAGCAGGCTGGATTTGCCCGAACCGGACAGGCCCATCAGTACACAGATCTCGCCTTTGTTGATTTCCAGGTTAGCCTTTTCCACGCCGACGATCAGACCGGTCTTCTGAAGAATCTCCGGACGTGAAAAGCCTTGGTCAAGCAATTCCAGGGCAGGCTTCGGACGAGCGCAAAAGATCACGTCGACGTCTTCAAAACGGATGATGCTCATACCTCACCTCTTTTCAGGGGCTCACGTTGCTTGCAGATGCGGTCGAGCGTGATCGCCAGCAGCACGATCGCCAGGCCCGCTTCGAAACCCATCGAGATATCGGCGGTGTTCAACGCATTGACCACGGGTTTGCCCAGCCCGTCGGCCCCCACGAGGGCGGCGATCACGACCATGGAAAGTGACAGCATGATGCATTGGGTGATGCCGGCGGCGATGCTGGGCATGGCGTGGGGCAGCTCGATGCGAGCCAACAATTGGCGGCGCGAACAGCCAAAGGCCTTGCCAGCATCCATCAGTTCTTCGGGAACATCACTGATGCCCAGGTAGGTCAGGCGAATAGGTGCGGCGATTGCAAATACCACCGTGGAGATCAGACCCGGGACCACACCCAGGCCGAAGAGGGTCAGGGTAGGAATGAGGTAGACGAAGGTCGGTACGGTCTGCATCAGGTCGAGGACCGGCCGCAAGGCCGCATAGAACCAGGGCCGATGTGCCGCGACGATGCCCAGTGGTACACCGATGACCACGCAGACGAGTGTGGCGAAGGTTACTTGAGCAAGGGTCTCCAGGGTCTCTTGCCAGTAACCGAGGTTGAATATCAGTAGGAAGGCGAGGGTGACGAAGAGGGTGAGGCTCACCTTGCGCTGGATGTAGTGGGCCAACAGGGCAAATACAGCGATCAACGCCAAGGGGTTAAACCAAAGGAGCACGCTGCTAAACGCCGTAATGACACCCGAAAGCGAGAGTGAGATGGCGTCGAAAATACCTGCGCCATGCTGAGTCAACCATTCGACATACCGAGCGATGTGTTCGCCCAAGGGAAGCTTTTCTTGTGTCATCCACATATCACTGATCCGACTGATAGAAAGAAATCCCACGCCAGCAACCGTCCGGGCACAGCTTCGCGCGCCGGGTTAGCAGGCAATACAAAGCGACTGCAGGAGGCGTCGCTTCAGCAGTTATCGAAGTTTGGGCAGGGGATAAGTAACAGAAGTAGCGTGTGGCAATGCCAGTCGCCCCGGCATTCTTAGACCGGAGGTCGAGAGGCTTTCAGAGGTATGCACTGCAAGATTCATGATGGCGGCTCATTGTTGTTTTGGTTTGGAGTCCATTGCCTGTGGGGTATGGTCAGCCAGGGGGCTTTTGCCGACAAACCATTTTATGTCCGCGTCTCATGAGTTTTTATCATTAATGATCTCGCTTACTCTGAGTCGTAAAAGTCAACTAAATGTACTTTGGTGTACATTAAGCTGTCATCCGAGTACATTCGCATTACGCATTATCAAGAAGGTGAGCAGAATGCCCCAGGTAGGAAAGGCACGTGGCAAGGCCCAGGACGCAGGCTGGCGGGGCTCGCCGGAGGGCTGGCTGGAAGCGGCCTACGAGGCCCTGAAGGAATCGGGCATCGATGCTGTTCGAGTCATGCCGCTGGCCAAGCGCCTGGGCTTGTCACGCACCAGTTTCTATTGGTTTTTCGAGGATCGCGAACAGTTGTTGGCCGCCTTGCTTTCCCGTTGGCGGGAGACCAACACGGGGGGCTTGATCCGGCAAAGTGAAAGCTATGCCGAAAGCATTTCCGAGGCGATCCTGAATGTGTTCGAGTGCTGGCTCAACCCGCAATTGTTCGACTCCCAATTCGAATTTGCCGTGCGCAGTTGGGCGCTGCAGTCGGCTGAGGTGGCTCAGGAGGTCGCTACCGTGGACGAACAGCGGATGAGCGCTTTGGCAAACATGTTCAAGCGTTTTGGCTATGACAGTCAGGGTGCCGATACCCGGGCCCGCACGATTTACCTGACCCAGATCGGCTATATCAGCATGAACACCAGTGAGCTGATCACCACGCGTTTCCAGCGTATTCCTCATTACGTCAGCATCTTCACCGGCAAGGTTCCCAAGCAGCGCGAGCTGGATCGCTTCTATGGGAAGTTCGGCTACGCCGAGAAAGAGCCAGGGGTTTTCGTTCCCTTGACGGAGACTTTCGAGGAGGTCTCTGCAAAATGATCAGCGAATCGCTCGGTATCATCGGCGGAACGGGCTGGTTGGGCGCAGCGATTGCGAAAGCGCTTATGGCGAAGTCGCTGCTGCCGCCTGGCAATCTGATCATCTCCAATCGCTCCGGCAGCCATCCGCTGGCACAACAAGGCGTTTGCCTGGTCACGGACAATCAGGCGCTGGTGACACGTAGCGACATGGTGATCATCGCGGTGCGCCCCGAGCAATTCGCCAGTCTGGACATCGACGCAACGGGCAAGACCATCGTGTCCTTGATGGCCGGGATTCCGGCGCAGGCGATTGCTGCACAAACCTCAGCTTCGGCAGTCGTGCGGGCGATGCCCAACGCGGCGGTGGAAATCCGGCAATCCTTTACGCCGTGGTTTTGCTGGGGGGAGGTGGACGCGGAGACGAGGGAATGGGTGCAGCGGCTGTTCGAATCGGTAGGTACTGCGGCTGAGGTTCAGGAAGAAGGCTTCATCGACTACCTCTCGGCGCTCTCGGGTACCGGTCCGGCTTTTCCTGCGTTGCTGATGACCGCGCTGGCGAATCAGGCGAGGGCTGCGGGCATTCCTTCCGATATTGCGCAATTGGCTGCGAAGAACGTCGTGGTCAATAGCAGCCAGCTTCTGGAAAACCACGATGCGCTGGAGATGATCGAGGCCTTGGTCGCCTATCGAGGCGTCACGGCCGCGGCTTTGCAATCAATGATCGATAGTCGCTTCGAAGAACACGTCGGTCGGGCACTGGAGGCCGGTGCTGCGGTTGCCCGCAAAGGGCTTCATGCCTGATAAGCCGAAGCCCCCGGTCAAGGGGGCTTCGGTAAGCGTCTTGTTTACTCTGCCTTGAAGCAGTAGACCGCCAGCTTGTTCCCATCCAGATCCCGAGCGTAAGCGGCATAGGCATTTTCAGCCCAGCCACGCGTGCCAGGCAGACCTTCGCAGACGCCGCCGTTTGCCAGCGCCGCGGCGTGGAAGGCGTGGACCGCAGCACGGTTCGGCGCCTCGAAGCTGACGGTGCCGCCATTAGCGACAGTCGCCGGATTGCCGTTGGCCGGCTTGAGTACGAAAAACGAAGGCTTGTCGACGCCCCAGATGGAGCCATTCTCGCTGAGGTCGGCGACGCGTTTGAGGCCGATCTCTTTCAGTGCTGCGTCATAGAACGCACGGGCTTTTGCCAGGTCATTGGTGCCGACGGTTACATGGGTAAAAACGGACATCATTGCTTCCTTTTTGTGGGGGGAAATGAGGATCGGCCGAATCAATAATGAATGACGGTACGAATGCTTTTCCCGTCATGCATCAACTCGAATGCTTTGTTGATTTCTTCCAGTGGCATGGTGTGGGTGATAAAGGTGTCCAGTGGGATCTCTCCTCGGCTGGCCTTTTCCACATAGCTGGGCAACTCGGTGCGGCCCTTCACGCCACCAAACGCGCTGCCACGCCACACACGACCGGTGACGAGCTGGAAGGGGCGGGTGCTGATTTCCTGGCCTGCGCCGGCGACGCCGATGATAATCGACTCGCCCCAGCCCTTATGGCAGCACTCCAGTGCGGCACGCATCAGTTGCACGTTGCCAACGCATTCGAACGAGTAGTCCACGCCGCCATCGGTAAGCTCGACAATGACGTCCTGGATCGGCTTGTCGTATTCCTTGGGATTGATAAAGTCCGTCGCGCCCAACGACAGTGCGACGTCTCGCTTGGCAGGGTTTATGTCGATAGCCAGGATACGCCCGGCGTTGGCCATTTTTGCGCCGATGATGGCTGCCAGGCCGATACCGCCCAGCCCAAACACCGCTACGCTGGCGCCCGCTTCGACCTTGGCAGTGTTGAGGACGGCGCCGATTCCGGTGGTCACCCCGCAACCGAGCAGGCAGACCTGCTCCAACGGCGCCTCCTTGGGAATCTTCGCCAGGGAAATTTCCGGCAACACAGTGTATTCGGAGAACGTCGAGCACCCCATGTAGTGGAACAGGGGGTTGCCTTCATAGGAAAAGCGCGAAGTACCGTCGGGCATCAAGCCTTTTCCCTGGGTCGCCCTGACGGCCTGGCAGAGGTTGGTCTTGCCGGAAAGGCAGAACTTGCACTGGCCGCATTCGGCGGTATAGAGCGGAATCACATGGTCGCCAACCTGCAGCGAAGTGACGCCTTCGCCGACGGCTTCGACGATACCGCCACCTTCATGGCCCAGGACGCTAGGGAAGATACCTTCCGGATCGCTTCCTGAAAGGGTAAACGCATCGGTGTGGCAGACGCCGGTGGCAACGATACGTACCCGGACCTCACCAGCCTTGGGCGGTGCGACATCGATGGTGATCAACTGCAACGGTTCATTGGGCGCGAATGCGACCGCAGCCCTTGATTTCAAGGTCTGTGCTGACATGGTAGAGCCTCGTTTCGAATAGGGGGTTGCCCCTGATCCAGGATCAGGGGCATGACTTCAGATGTCCTTGACCAGTCGCAACGCATCGTAGATGGCCGCGTGGGTATTGCGCGCCGACACCGCGTCGCCGATCCGGAACAACTGGAAGCGGCCCTCGGGGTTGGTCACGATGTTCTGGGTTTTCCCGGCGATCAGATCATGCTGTTCAACCGCGCCGTTGTTGCGCGAATGGGGACGCAGCTCAAAGTACAGATCGTCGAGAGGCAGGGTACCGTGGTTGATGACCACTTGATCGACCACTCGCTGTTTATGCACCTGGCCATAATCGCTGCCGAAGTTCGCCACCAATTGCCCGTCGCGTTTCTCCACCGAGTCGACCCGATAGGTGACGGTAAAGGTGACGTTCAGGTCTTGCAGGCTGCGCATGTAGGGCACCAGGTTCATCGCCATCACTTCGGGCGCGAACGAGCGGTCCGGTGTGACGATTTCCAGTTTCGCGCCGCTGTTGGCGATGACTTCGGCCGCTTGTAGCGCTGCATGGTCGCCCGCATCGTCAAAGATCAGCACGTTCTGGCCGGGCTTGACGTCGCCGGAGATGATGTCCCAGGTCGACACCACCAGTTCATTGCCCTGCTTGAGCACTTCGGTATGCGGCAAGCCGCCGGTGGCGACGATCACCACGTCCGGGTTTTCCGCCAGTACCGTCTCGGCCTCGGCCCAGGTGTTGAAGTGGAATTTCACGCCCAGGCGTTCGCATTGCGCCATGCGCCAGTCGATGATGCTGATCATCTCGCGGCGGCGCTCGCTCTGCGCCGTCAGGCGAATCTGACCGCCGGGTTGATCGGCGACTTCAAACACGGTGACGTCGTGGCCCCGTTCGCCGGCCACTCGTGCCGCTTCCAGGCCCGCCGGGCCGGTGCCGATCACCACCACTTTGCGCTTGACCGACGCCTTGGGGATTTCGTGGGGCATGGTGGTTTCGCGCCCGGTGGCGGCGTTGTGGATGCAGTACGCCGCGCCACCCTGGTAGATACGGTCCAGACAGTAGTTCGCGCCTACACAAGGGCGGATTTCTTCTTCGCGCTTTTCAATGATTTTACGCACGATGTGCGGGTCGGTCATGTGCGCCCGGGTCATGCCGATCATGTCCACCTTGCCCGACGCGATGGCGTGGCGGGCCGTGGCTACGTCGGGAATCTTCGCAGCATGGAAGGTGGGGAAGCCGGTGGCCGAGCGGATCTCGCCGGCAAAATCCAGGTGCGGGGAGTTGCGCATGCCCTGGATCGGAATCACGTCGGTGAGGCCGGCATCGGTGTCGATGTGGCCGCGAACGACGTTGAGGAAGTCGACCAGGCCGCTGTCCTTGAGCATGTGCGAGATCTGGATGCCGTCCTTGGCACCGAAACCGCCGGGCAGGTCTTCATCGCCGGTGTAGCGAACCCCCAGCAGGAAATCTTCGCCGCAGCGCTGGCGGATGCCGCGCAGGACGTCGAAGGTAAAGCGCAACCGGTTCTCCAACGAACCGCCGTAAGGGCCGTCAAGGTCGTTGGTCAGTGGCGACCAGAACTGATCCATGAGGTGTCCGTAGGCCTGCAGTTCCAAACCATCCAGCCCGGCGGCCTTCATGCGTTCGGCGGCGTCCACGTAATCCTTGATGATGCGGTCGATGTCCCAGTCTTCCATCTTTTTCGGGAAGGCCCGGTGGGACGCTTCGCGGCGATGGGACGGTGAGACGACCGGTAGCCAGTCGGCCTTGTCCCAGCGCGTGCGCCGCCCCAGGTGAGTCAACTGAATCATCACTGCGGTGCCGTATTCGTGGCATTCGTCGGTCAGGTCCTTCATCCATTTGACCACTTCATCCTTGTACGCCAGCACGTTGTTGAATACCGGCGGGCTGTCACGAGAGACGGCGGCGGAGCCCGCCGTCATGGTCAGTGCCACGCCAGCCTTGGCGCGTTCGACATGATAGGCGCGGTACAGATCCTTCGGCATGCCGTCGACAGGATAAGCCGGCTCATGAGAGGTGGTCATGATCCGGTTCTTGAGGGTTAGGTGTTTGATCTTGTAGGGCTGCAGCAGAGGATCGCTGGACATGGTGTTGCGCTCCGGGAACAGAACATCAGGCTTGGTTTTGACATAACGGTATGTCGAATGTTCATCTGTGTCAATGATTGAGACATAGGTGTACATTTTTCTTGCGTGACGGAAAAACCAGGATTACCATCCAGTCGAAACAGGGGGGGGGCGGCACTTGCGCCCGACCCTCCCGCATCGATCCAAAGTGCAAGGGGGCAGTGCGAAGAACTATGAAAGTGCTCGTTGCGGTAAAGCGCGCCATCGACCCGAATGTGAAAGTCCGGGTGAAAGCCGACGGTTCAGACGTCGAGCTCGGTGGCGTGAAGATGGCCTTGAATCCGTTCTGCGAGATCGCGGTGGAGGAGGCGATTCGCCTCAAGGAGAAGGGGTTGGCATCCGAAGTGGTGGTCGTCTCCGTGGGCACGTCGGCCGCCCAGGAACAACTGCGCACGGCATTGGCACTCGGGGCGGACCGGGCGCTGCTGGTGGAGACGAATGCAAGGCTTGAACCGCTCAACGTCGCCAAGTACCTGAGCAAAGTGGCCGATCAGGAGAAGCCCCAATTGATCCTGTTCGGCAAACAGGCGATCGACCAGGAAAACAACCAGGTTGGGCAAATGGTCGCGCAGCTGATTGGCAGCGGTCAGGCCACCTACGCCTCAGCAGTCAATCACGTCGACGGGCAATGGGTTATCGAGCGAGAGGTCGACGGCGGCAGCCAGGTGCTCGCCCTCGCCATGCCAGCCGTGGTGACCTGCGATTTGCGGCTGAACCAACCGCGCTACGCCTCGTTGCCCAACATCATGAAAGCCAAGAAAAAACCGCTTGAGATCATTGCCGCTGACACCTTGGGCGCGAGCGTGAAGGAACACGCTCGATTATTAGGGGTTGTCCCGCCCGCGGTGCGCAAAGCGGGGATAACCGTTGGTTCGGTGGCCGAGCTGGTGGATAAATTGAAGAACGTTGCGGGGGTGATTTGATGCGTACATTGGTGATCGCCGAACACAGCGCCGGTCAACTGACGGCAGGTACGTGGAGTGCCGTGACGGCCGCCATGGCCCTGGGTGCCAAGATGGATCTACTGGTGATGGGTGGGACGGACGCCTCGGCAGTTGCGCAACAGGCGGCGCTGACCCAGGGTCTGGATCGGGTGCTCCTGGCGCAAGGGATAATGTTCGAAAATGCCTTGGCTGAGAATATCCAGCCGCTGGTCACTTCACTGGTGGCTGAGGGGTATACGCATGTCGTCGCCGACGCCAGCAGTATGGGCCGCAACGTGCTGCCACGGGTCGCGGCGAGCCTGGATGTCGGCATGCTGTCCGACGTCACCCAAATCGTTTCGGCGGACACTTTCCAGCGGCCCATTTACGCCGGCAATGCCATCGCTACCGTGCAGTCCCTTGATCCGATCAAGTTGCTCACGGTCCGCGCCTCGGCGTTCGCCCAAGCCTTGTCCCAGGAGCATCGCTGCGAAGTGGTGGCGGTGGAGGGCGGGCAAAGCGCGAGCAACGTGCGCTTCGTGAGCGAGCAACTGACGGCCAGCGAAAGGCCTGATCTGTCGAGCGCCCGTGTCGTCGTGTCCGGCGGTCGCGGGATGCAGAGCAAAGAAAATTTCGCCTTGATCGAGCGAGTGGCAGACAAGCTTGGCGGTGCCGTAGGTGCATCGCGTGCCGCAGTGGATTCGGGTTTTGCCCCCAACGATTTGCAGGTCGGGCAGACAGGCAAGATCGTCGCGCCGGAGCTTTACATCGCGGCGGGTATTAGTGGCGCCATTCAGCATCTGGCAGGCATGAGTGGTTCAAAGGTCATCGTCGCGATCAACCAGGACGCTGAAGCGCCGATTGCCCAAGTGGCGGACTACATGTTGGTGGCGGATGTGTTCGAGGCTTTACCGGCACTCGAAAAAGCACTGTGAATGCTTACATTGGCAAGTTCCGCCAAAGGGTGGAGGAGGGCAAAACGACCGCGAAACATGAAGGCTTTTCGCATAACTAAAACTTATTCGAGCATAACTTTAAATCCCTTGAGGAGCATAATGGCACTCTGCTCTTATGGGGGCGCGTTAATTCTTCTTCTGTCCTGCCAATAACTATTAATACAGCACGCGGAGATGCACCATGATGACGTTATCCAGTAAAACTTGTATCGGCTGGTTTGCAGGCCTGGCGTTGATTGCCGGCAGCCTGATGGCCCACGCTGAGGAGCCCGCGCCCATCCGCATCGGATGGGTGAATTGGTCGGATACGGAAATCGCTGTAAAGTTGGCAGACACCGCATTGCGCGACCACTTGAAACAACCGGTCAAGTTAGTGCTCGCCGATATTGGCATTCAGTTCCAGGCCCTGGCTAACGGCAATATCGACCTGATCCCGATGGTTTGGCTGCCAAGCACCCACAAGGCGTTCTACGACAAGTACCAGGACAAGCTCGAAGACCTTGGCGTGCTGTATGAAGGTCGGATCGGTATGGCCGTGCCGACGTCCATTCCCACCAGCGAGATTGCCAGTGTCGAGGATCTCAACAAGCCTGAAGTGCGGGAAAAACTCGGCGGCAAGATCCTGACGTCGGAAGTGGGCAATGGTCAGTACAAACTGACGGAAAAGGCCATCAAGGAATACAAACTCGATGGTTACAAGATGGTCGCTTCTTCGGAGTCTGGCATGTTGAGCGAACTGGATCGCAACCTCAAGCGTGACAAATGGGCATTGATCAACGCCTGGAGTCCACACTGGATGTTCGCCAAGTGGCCGCTGCGCTACCTGGACGATCCGAAGCAGATTTTCGGTGGCGCCGAGCAAATTCACGCGGTTGCACGCAAAGGCTTCAGCGCCGAACATCCCGATGTCGCGCGCTTCTTCGCCAACTTCAAGATTCCCAAGGCCGACCTCGAGAAACTGATGGCGACCGCCCGCGACAGCTCGGCAGACAAGGTCGTTGCAGAATACTACGCCGCCAACAAGCCCCGCTTCGAGGCGATGTTCGGCAGCCAGACCGCCTCCGCAACACCGTCCCAGTAAGGGCTGTTGCTATCCAATAGTTGTGTTGCAATCCGGTGCCTTTCGCGAAGGGCACCGGATTCGTCGAACGGACTTTCAGGCGATACCCTTGAAAACCACAGTCTATCGTCGCTTTACCCTTGATGAAGCGATTGGCTGGGTGAAGCATCTCTGCGAATCGAAGGGCTGCTCTCCAGCGGTTGCCAACTCATTGGCCCACGCCACCGTTGCGGCGCAAGCGCGTGGTAACCAGGCCGTGGGGTTTCGGCATCTCGCCGATTATTTGCCGGGCTTTTCCTCCGGGCGTATTAATCCACTTGTCGAGCCACGCATCTCCCGCGTCGGCGCGATGATCTTCAAATCTGATGCCCAAGGCGGCATTGCCCAGCTTGGCGTCGATCGATGTTTCGATTCGCTGTGTCATGCCGCGTGTGCCAATGGCATGGCCACGTTGAGTCAGTGCAATAGTTTCACCAGCGGTGAACTGGGTGACTACACGCTGCGCTTTGCCCAGGCCGGGCTGATCGCCTTGGCGGTCGCGAACGGGCCGGCCCTGGTTGCCGTTCCTGGCGCCAAGGGCAAGACCTACTCGACCAATCCAATCTCATTTGCCGCACCCTCGGCCGACGGCATCCCGCTGTTGTTCGACCAGGCGTGCAGTACCGCGGCATTCGTGAATATCGCCCATGCCGCCGCGACAGGCAGCGGTATTCCCGAGGGGTGGGCGGTGGACCAGTATGGCAACGGAACACGTGATGCTCTGGCGGCGCTGAGTGGTGCGCTACTGCCTTTTGGTGGTCATCGCGGGGCCAACCTGATGCTCATGGTCGAAGTACTGGCAGCGGGGCTCACGGGCGCCAACTGGTCGCTGGATGCGCCGGCGTTCAACCAGGGGGCCCAGTCGCCGGGTTGTGGCCTGTTGATACTGCTTCTGGCGCCGACGTTTTTTTCAGAGGGATTCGAGCAGCGGCTTGCCAGTCAAATGACTCGTTTGACGCAAATGGGCGTTCACAGGCCGGGATGGGACCGGCAACACTCAATGGTCAACGCACAGAATGATGGGATTCATGTTCCCGTTGATCTGCTGGAACAGTTGAGCCGTTTGTAAGCCCGTTCGATATATCGCTTGAGAAATGAGGTCGAACACGATGATGAGCAGCACTGAAGAGGTGGCGTGGGATCAGGACATTGCCCGCAGCGGCGACGTGCTGAAGCGTTCGCTTCAAAACGTCCTGTCGTGCAGCGTTCGTGATGAGGCGCAAGTGCATGTCGCGTCTCTGAATGCGGCTAAATGGACGATCAGCAAATCTGCGAAAACTTCAAATGCGCTGCCAGATTTTCTGGCACTTCACTTATCCGAGGCACTTCGGGCGATGCCCAGGACCGATGATGACCTGATATCGATACGGGACGCGTTAGGCACGCTCTTGCCCCATGTCACTTGGATAAACCGCCAGGCCCAGGCCGACCAGGATAGCGCTTTCGTGGAGCGACATCGTCACGGGATAATCGCAGGCCCGGGAGGATTATTGGAATGTTCCACCTTGACCTTGGGGTTGGCAGTCATGATGCCGCAGACCTGTTATCCCTATCATCAGCACCCGCCTGCTGAGTTCTATCTCGTTCTGTCGCCGGGCGACTGGTATCGGGAGGATGTGGGGTGGTGGACTCCCGGGGTGGGGGGCGTCGTGTTCAACTTTCCTTCCTGTATCCATGCCATGAAATCGACGAATGTTCCGCTTCTGGCCCTGTGGGGCTTGATGCATTAATGCCTCGTTATGAGCGTGAACAAACTCGGTAATGATTGAGGGAAGAAAATATGGCAGTGACCACGCAGGGCATCAAGTTGGACGAAGAAACGCGGGCCAGGCTGAAGTCCGCATCGGCTAAGCTGGATCGCACCTCCCATTGGTTCATGAGAAAGGCGATTCTGAGTTTTATTGAACAAGTTGAAGCTGGAGCGGGGATTGAGGCGTTCATAGCGGTCGAATTTTTGGAAAAAGATACGAGGCGCCACAGCATTGCACGACGGCTTCGCAAAGATAGCAGTACTGATGAGTTAACCTGATAGTGTGTCCTGAACCTGCCAAGTCTAAGAATCATTGACGAAACCTGGCTTAAACAAATCGTGAAGTGACGTGCATATAACATCATAAGTTATAGGCTTGTTTCAGTTTTCATGATTGATTTTTTCTCATGAGTATTGAATGAAAAATGGTTTGTTGGTGTCCGTTCGGTCCTGAACAATATCTGCAGCATAAGGGATCAAGATGAGTGGCGTTGATTCCATGCCCTAGAACTTTCTTCAGAATAACTAAAACGCGGCGCTTTTGTTGAGGATTACCGATGATGCAGCTGATCGATGCCCGGCTTGCAAGCAAACAGACTACATTCGAAGAAATCCCTTTTATTGATATCGCGCCGTTGCTGGATGGTAGCGATCCACAAAAAGTCTCGCGCCAGATCGGGGAGACTTGTGAGAAAGTCGGTTTTTTCTATATCAAGAATCATGGCGTTTCTCGCACCTTGATAGACGCGATGTACGCTCAGACAAAAAAATTCTTTGCCATGCCTTTTGATAAGAAGAATGAGCTAAACGTGGTTCACTCAGGTCCCACACTTCGCGGCTACATTCCTATGTACGCGGAGAACGTCGATCCGGAAAACACCCGCGATTTCAAGGAATGCTTCGACTACGGCGCCCACGATGATCAGGTGTCCCCGTTCTTCGGGGCGAACCTGATGCCATCTGAGCCTGCGCAATTTTCCGATGTCTGTGAGGCCTACCATCGCGCAATGCTTGACCTGGCGCGTAAGCTCATCAGCGCCATTGCCCTGAGCCTGGATCTGCCCGCGGACTACTTTGAAAAACTGCAACGCAAACCGATCACCATTCAGCGGTTGTTGCACTACCCCTCGCAGAGTGGCGAGATTTCACAAAAGGAAATCGGGATCGGAGCGCACACGGACTATGGTTTTCTGACGATTCTTTTCCAGGACAAGGTCGGCGGCTTGCAAGTACGCAATCGTGCTGGGGAATGGGTAAGCGCTCCGCCGGTGGAGGATACGTTCATTGTCAACATCGGTGATCTGGTTCAAACCCTGACGAATGATCGCTACACGTCGACCATGCACCGCGTCATCAATACCAGCGGTGTCGAACGGTATTCCATTCCATTTTTCATTGACTTGGACTTCGACGCGCCGGTCGAAACCGTCGCCACGTGCATCAGCGCCGATAACCCGGCCAAATACGCGCCTTACACCTGCGGTCAACACAAATACAATCGCTTTGTCGCCAGCTACGCCCATCTGCAGCCCATCGAAGGCGCCAACCGCTAGGTGTTGTTGAGCCCATCAAACCCGGCCACCGTCTACGTAGAGGCGGTGGCTGCCTGTGAGCGCGTTGAGGTTGTCCCATGGGTATTCGACGAAGTGCGTTCATCACGTGGGGTTACGCCGAAATACCCACGATAGCTTCTTGTGAAATGGGCTGCTGAACCAAAGCCGCACAGCTCCCCTATTTTCAGGACGGGCGATGAGGACTGTTTCAACAACTGTTGTGCCCGGACTAAACGCAGCTTGAGGTAATAGCGCGAGGGAGAAGTGTCCAGGTACCTATGAAACAATCGCTCCAGCTGGCGCCGTGAAATCCCGACCTTGAACGCCAGCACCTTGAGATCGAGTGGCGCGTCCAGATTCTCCTCCATCAACAGGATGGCCGCTTGCAGTTTGGGCTGATTGGCGCCCAGTGTATGCCTGAGCGGTATGCGCTGCTCATCCTGATCATCCCGCATTCGTTCATACATGAACATGTCGGAAATAGCCGCCGCCAATTCACGGCCGTGTTCGCTTCTGATGATGTGCAACATCATGTCCATCGGTGCCGTGCCACCCGAAGAGGTCAAGTGGTTTCTATCGATGGAGAATAGGTGTGGCGTTATATCTGCCACTGGAAACGCTTCGCGCATCAGCTCCAGGCAGTGCCAATGAACGCTACATCGGTGTCCTTCCAACAGCCCGGCTTTGCCCAGCGCCCAGGTCCCTGTGCAGACGGCCCCCAACTTGCGACCCTGGCGGGCTTGGCTCTGCAGCCAAAGTACATGCTCATGGCTGACGCTGTCCTGGATATCCATTCCGCCGCACACGATCACGGTAGATAACGCAGGGGTTTCTTGCATGCTGGTGTCGGGTGTTATTTGCAAGCCGGCACTGGCACACACAGGTTTTGCTTCCTTGCCCAGGGTGCACCATCGGTACAACTCTTTACCTGAGAGCTGGTTGGCCATGCGCAAGGGTTCTATCGCTGATGCGAGGGAAATGAATGTGAAGCCATCCAACAGCAGGAATCCGACGTAATGTGGGGCAGGGGGGGGCGAAGTGAACACTGTGTGACGCTCCTTTTGGATGTTACGTACCCGTGCAGCTCTCATAGTTCGTGGCGACTTTCCCTCGACGGTGGATAACCAAAAAAAGAGCTGTAGCATTTACTGAAATGGGGGGTTGAGGCAAAGCCGCAGGCGATTGAAACATCGATGATCGTTAGGCTTGAGTTCCGTATCAGGCGCTGGGCGCCTTTAAGGCGTAATGCCAAGTAGTAACGTTGTGGAGCAACTCCCAATTGTTCCTGGAAGAGACGTTGCACTTGACGTCTTGATAGCTGAACACACTCGGCGAGTTGATCCTGGCTTAACGGCTCCTCCAAGTTACATTCCATCAATGTGATTATTTCTCGTAGCGCGGCGCTGACCTTGCCATCTTGAACCGGCACTGATGTACGAAACCTGGATTGGTCATGATCCAGCAGCTCGAAAACTGCGTTCACGACATCCTGATTAAGTGTTGTATAAAGCCACTTCATCATCATTTGAAATGCGCCTGCGGGGCCAGCCGCCGTGAGTCGGTCTCGATCAAATGTCATGGCGTCCTGAGTTACAGTTGTGTTGGGCGAACATTCGGATAAGGCGATCCGTTGTTCTGCGTGAATGGCACAGCGGTAGCCATCCAATAACCCGGCTTTACCCAGATACCAGGCGCCATTCCACAACCCACCGAGTGCGATGGGCATGTTGGCGAGTTTGTTCAAGAGTTTCACCAGCCCGCCAGGCACGGCTCTTGGCGTTCGCAACCCACCGCAGACAATCATCAGATCCAGGGAAGCGATTCTAAGATCGGTGAGAGGGGTATCCGGCCTGATTGGGATGGCCAGGTCGCTCGTGACTTCGGAGTCGTTGCAACTGAATGTATGGAATTTTACCGAGCCTGGCCGAATTAGGTTGGCCGTCACCAGCACGTCCAGACATTGCGTAAAACATGTCAGCGAGAAGTTCTCAAGCAAGAGAAAGCCGATGCTTGATGGTTGATGACACTCGGTTAACTGATTCATCGATCAAGTTTCATGCTTGCAGAAAACTGTCGTCGAATGGGTAGTGCGTCAGCAATTCATAGCCGGTTTCGGTGACCAACAGCTGGTTCTCCAACTTGATGCCATCGCGGCCACCCACTTCACCCACGTACGCTTCGACGCAGAGGGCCATGCCTGGCTGCAGCTCGCCCTCGTATCCGTAAGATTCCAGGTCTTCCGGATAGCGGATACTGGGGTACTCGTCGCACAGGCCGACACCATGGAACAGCACGCCGTACCGCTGGGCGCGGCAGGGTTCGGGCAGCCGATGCGACTTGATGGTCAGTTCCGTGAAGCGCACGCCTGGCTTGACCAGCTCGATATTGTGGGTGATATGGTCGTGGGCAATTCGATACAGGCGTTTCTGTTCGGCCGTAGGCTCCAGCCCTCCGCAAATCCAGCTGCGGGACATGTCCACACACATGCCGTAGGTGCCGATCAGATCCGTGTCGAACGACAACAAGTCGCCGTCGTTCAACACCCGTGGCCCGGACTCCTGGAACCAGGGGTTGGTGCGAGGGCCGGAACTGAGGATTCGAGTCTCGATCCACTCGCCACCGCGGCGGATATTGCCGGCATGCAGGGCTGCCCAGACATCATTTTCAGTCACGCCGGCACGCATGGCCTGGTGCATTTCGGCCACTGAGGCTTCGCACGCGGCCACCGCACAGCGCATCGCCTTGATTTCATCAGGGCCCTTGATCATGCGGGAAAATTCGGTCACTTCCTGGCCGCTGCAAATGTCGATCGCCAATGCATCTAAGGCGCGCAAGCCGGCGACTTCGATTCGATCCACCGCAAGCCGACGGTTGACGCCGGCGTGTTGGCGCAGCAACTCGTCGATTTGCGCGGCGAAATGTCTGGCGTGTCGATCGGTGTGCTCACCGGTCTCGAAAAAGAAAAAAGACGCGCCGCTGCGCAATTCCGTTACCAGCGGCAAGTGGGCGGACAGATGATCGCAGCCATGGAAATCCCACAGGACAACATGCCCACTGGCGGCGATGAAGCATGCCCGTGCGGGGTTATGGGTCGTCCATAACTGCATATTGGTGGTATCAGTTGCGTAGCGGATATTCAGTGGATCGAATAACAGAATACCGCCCAGGTCACGGGCTACCAACTGATCCACCAATCGTTGCAATCGGTATGTGCGAAGGGTGGGCAAATGGGGCGGCTCTAGGCCCAAACGTTCCCATTCCGTAAAAGCCAGCGGCGTGGGGCCTATTTCGACACGGTCGTTGTCATCGGCGGAGCCATCTTTTTTTGCACGTTGTCTGGCTGGGTCGATGCGCCGAGCGTTGGCTGGAATCGAAACAAGTGAATGAGTCATGATGGCGTCCAGAGTGCAATCTGTGAAAAGTTCTGTCTGGCCAGGCGACCAACAAGCCGAGGGGAATCCATAGCCCGGTCACCGCTTGCCTGAAGCGGTGACCGGCGTGCTGAGCGTTCAATACAGCACGCGCTCGATCAAGTTACGAAGCGTCAATCCAGATGGTTTTCAGCTCGGTGTATTGGTCATGCGCCCAGACGGATTTGTCGCGACCACCAAAGCCGGATTCCTTGTAGCCACCGAACGGCGTGGAGGCGTCGCCTTCACCGAAACAGTTGACTGTGACCACGCCCGCACGAATCTCCCGCGACAGGCGCAAGGCATTACGCAGGCTGCCGGTATAGGCGGATGCCGCCAGGCCGTAGACGGTGTCGTTGGCAAGTTCTATGGCTTCGTCGAGAGTACTGAAGCTGGTGACACTCAGTACCGGCCCGAAGATCTCTTCGATAAACAGGCGACTTTCACGTTCGACACCGTCGATGATCGTGGGCTGCACGAAGACGCCGGACTCAGTCCCGCCCCCTTGCGTCACATTGAGTTGCTGCTCGGCGGCCAACTCCAGATACGAGCGCACTTTATCGAAATGCGTTTTGCTGATCATGGCGCCGAGGCGATTTTCAGGATCCAGGGGGTCGCCCATCTTCCAATCGCGCAAATGCTTGCCGATCAGTTTCAGCAGTTCATCCTTGACGTCCTCATGGACAATCAGCCGTGAGGAGGCCGAGCAGTTTTCGCCCATGTTCCAGAAAGCGCCGGCGGTCACATACTGGGCAACCTGATCGAGGTCTTCGCAATCATTCATCACTACGGCGGGGTTCTTACCCCCCAGTTCCAGCACCACGCGCTTGAGGTTCGACTCGGACGCGTACTTGAGAAATAACCGGCCTGTGTCGGTAGAACCGGTGAAGCTGACCATCGCCACATCCATGTGCCGACCGATTGCTTCGCCAGCCTCCCGGCCGCCGCCAGGGGTAATATTGAATACGCCTGCCGGAATACCGGCCTGATGCGCCAACTCGGCAACACGCAATGCGGTCAGGGTGGTTTCCTTGGCCGGTTTGACCACGATGGAACAGCCAGCGGCCAAGGAGGGGCCAATCTTCCAGGCCAGCATCAGCAACGGGAAGTTCCAAGGCAGGACCAGGCCGACGACACCGATCGCTTCGCGCACCACCAGGGTCACCGCACCGTGGCCGGTCGGCGCGGTACTGTCGTACACCTTGTCGATCAACTCCGCATGCCAGCGTAGGGTATGGATGGTATCGGGCACGTCGACATTCTGGCACTCGCTGACTGGCTTGCCGCTGTCCAGGCTTTCCAGCACGGCGAGCTCATGTGCGTTGTCTTCCAGCAATTGGGCGAAGCGCAGCAGCACTTGCTTGCGTGCGCCAGGTGACAGCTTATGCCAGCGTCCATCCTCGAACGCCTGCTTGGCGGCAGCCACGGCAACGTCGACGTCACGGGTATCGCATGCCGCTACCTCTGCAAGCTTTTCACCCGTGGCAGGGTTCGTCGTGATGAACGTTTTTCCAGAGAGTGCATCCCGGAACTCGCCGTTGATGAATGCCTGGGTAGGAAATTCCAATTTGGCGGCGATGGCCGCGTACTGTTCCTTGGTCAGTAGATCGGCCATTTCAGGCACCTCCAGTGATCTGCGCGATGTTGCGCTTGAGCTCGGTGACGACGCCTTGCAGCGTCTGCTTTTCATCAACATCTAGGCCTTGCAGAGGGGCGCGCAGGCCACCGGTGCTCAAGCCGTTCAGTTCACACCCGTACTTGATGGACTGGACAAACTTTCCGCCTTCCAGAGCGTCCATCAGCGGCATCATCGCCGCCATGATGCGACGGCCTTTGTCGAAGTTTTTCTCGACAACGCAGGCCTCGTAAAGGGCGATGTGCTCGCGAGGGATGAAGTTGGAACCGGCGCACACCCAGCTGCGGGCGCCCCATGCGAAAAACTCCAGGGCTTGATCGTCCCATCCGCAGGACAGGGCGATGCGCGGGTATTTACAGGCCAAACGGTGCAACTGGGCCATGTCACCGGAGCTTTCCTTGATGGCGACGATGTTTGTCACATCGCTGACCTCATCAAAGAATTCCTCGCCCATGCTTACGCTCATGCGGCCTGGATAGTTGTAAAGCATGATGGGCAGCGAGGCCGCGCGGTCTACCGCCTTGACATGCAACGCGATTTCTTTTTGCGTTGGCAGCGCGTAGGGTGGCGAGCCAACCAACAGTGCATCTGCCTTGATGGCCTTCGCCGCTTCGGCGTAGGCGACCGAGTCCTCAGTGCGAATGGCGCCGGTACCCACGATCAGCGGTAGACGGCCGCGCAGCACGTCCTTGGCCTGGGCTGCCAGGTCGAAACGCTCTTGAGCGGTGTGTGCATAGTATTCGCCGGTTGAGCCGCCGATAATGATGCCGTGCACCTTGGAGTCGACCAGGTACTCCAGGACTTCGGCGAAGGCTGTCTTGTCGATACTGCCGTCAGAGGAAAGGGGCGTAACTGCCGGTGTGTAAATGCCTTCAAATTTCATTAATCTCGCTCCAGTTAGTGTCACTGCCTATCAAGCGGCGCTAGCTCGATAGAGTCAGCGCAGCAATTTTTTTAACCAAGGGAGGCCGCTTGCTGAGGAACAAGCAAGTGGACTTCAACTTCCTCGTTTCTCGGGGCGGGTCAACTTTCTTTACCCGCACGGTACTGCCCCCATCGCAAACTTATATTGACGCCTGCTGAAACCAGTGGGGCGGGTGGGTTAGGGCATGGGCCCGGTGATTTCAAGACGAAGTCAATGAGTTCAGAGTGTTCCCCTGCCAGCCAATCCGCCAAGAGTTTGCCAGTCGCCGTCCCGCGGGTAACACCTAGTCCATTGCAGCACAGTGCCCCATAGACATGAGGTGAAAGTTCGCCGAAATAACCCATATGGTTACGTGAAAGAGCCAGTGCGCCTCCCCAGGTATATTCAAACTTCATCTCAGGCAACATGGGAAAGCGTTGGTCGAAAGATGCCTGATGCCTGGCGACAAAGCGTTTCAAATATTTTGAATCGCTGCGGCCGTCCGGGTTAAAGCTGAAACTGTTACGGATCAAAAGACGGTTGTCCGGTGTGCGACGTACCGTGGTACCGAATGGATCTGCAGGAATGACACCCCAATAAGGCCGGCCGCCGAGGCGAGCTTGCTCTTGCTCGGTCATGGGACGGGTCAGGCTGGCATAGGTGAACACCGGTAGCATTCGGCCCTTCAGGAAGCCGAAACTCATGCCAAAGGCATTATTGGTCAGGATCAGTTTGTCTGCGGTGATTGAGCCCGCGGCGTGCGTGAGCACTGTCTTCGTGCCGTACTCCACATGAGTGATCGCAGTGTTTTCATACAGCGTCACGTTACTGGGGAGGCTGTCGGCCAAGCCTTTGACAAGCGCTGAAGGTTGAAGCAAAGAAGTCCCTGGGGTAAATAACGCTTTGCGGTAGAAGTGCGTACCGATATGTTCGGGCAGTTCGCTGGCCTCGATCATCTGGTAAGGCTGATCCAGTTTGTCGAGTCCGCGGCGGTAGGCCTCCAGGACAGCAATACCTCTTGGTTCAACAGCTGCCTGATATTTGCCGCAATGCTTCAGTTGGCAATCGATACTGTGGCGTTCAACCAACTCTTTTAAATAGCCCAGGCCACTCAGATTCAACTTCAGCGTCGTTTTGGCCGTGGCGATATCGCCTATGTAATCCTCAGCGGCGATGTCATGCGGCAGGTCGATTGCAAATCCGGCATTGCGACCGGAAGTGCCAAAGCCCACTTCCTGAGCGTCAATCAACACAATCTGATCGTCGGGGAAATGAGTCGCGAGCTGACGGGCGGCGGCAAGCCCTGTGAAGCCGGCACCGACAATGACCCAACGGGCGCTGCTATGGCCTTGATGGGCGGGCCTGATTTGGCGCCCCTTGCTCAAGTGATACCACCCGCAAGATTGATCATCGGCAGGTAACGAAGAGACTTTCAACATTTCAAGATCCTGTTCATTCAACCGATCCGACGCCAGTCATGCAAAAAAGGGTGCTCGATAATTCACGTGAGCTAAATATCCAACGGACGAAAGTGTTAAGCCTTTGCAGTTTCAATTAACTTTGGGGTCAGGCGGTATCGAAGTACGTTTGAATTGCTTGGGGTATTGAATTCATACCGGCTTACAGTGGGGCAAGCCAGGGCTCAAATCTATTCGGGTTATTGCTTGGTATCCAACAACATTTAAGAGAGAAAAGAGATAACCTCCCGTTATAACTGCCAATCCGAAAAGGTATCCGGTTAATTCCAGCGGATGAAGTGCTGCTACGAACGCAATGTCATTAAAGGATGGGACAGTCATCGACGTGCCCCACCTCGGTATGTCTATTAATTGCTGGCTTGTGCCGCCGCAGCGCGAGCTGATTGCAACCAAGCGTCAAATTGCTGGCGATGGGCTGTTACCCACTCCTTGGCGTGACGGCGGATATCAGCCGGCTTTTTCTCGCCCTCTTGCATTTTCAAGTTCTGGGCACTTTCGTCAGCCGTAGTAATTTGCATCACCGAAAGAAACTTCAAGGCCGCCGGATTTTTCTCGGCGAAGTCTTTGTTCAACACGGCCTCGACTTTATCTACTGCAAAACCGAGATTCTTGCCCTTGTACATCGTGTTGACATCATTTTTGCCATCAGGCAAGTCGGTTTTCGGTACTTCCAGCCATACCACATCCTTGTCTTCGACCAAAACAGTGGCAATCCACTGTGGGACCCAGGTGAAGTAGAGAATCGGCTGTCCTTCCTTATAACGAGTAATGGTGTCCGCCATCAGTGCGAAATAAGAACCCTGGTTGACGTTTATCGACTTTTCGAGGCCGTAAGCCTTCATGTGATGAGCGATGATCAGCTCGCAGCCCCATCCAGGATTGCATCCCGTCATGTCTGCTTTCCCATCGCCGTTGGTATCGAACAGTTTGGCGATTTCCGGTTTTTTCAAGTCCGTGATGTATTTGATGCCATGCGCGTCAGCGGTCTTTTTGTCGATCAAATAACCTTGGAGTACGCCGGGCATGATGTCGCCCGCCTTGACCATGACTTTATCGCCCCCGGCCTGCTGGAAGAATTTATCGTGCAGCTTGTCCCACAGGTGCACCGTAAAGTCCGCATCACCGCTGGCCAAGGCCATCATCATGACGCCGTACTCCGTCTCCTTGGGCTCCTGCACCTTGTAGCCCAGCTCTCGAAGACCCTCCATGGCCACTTCGCCACGGAATCGCTCTTCAGCGATAGAAGGGAAGATGGGGGTGATCTTTACACCGTCTCCCGGTTGATTCGCCGAGGCGTTTGCGCAGATGGACATGGCCGCAATGGCAAGGGCTGTAGCGCAATTGAGAATGCTGCGGGAAAGCTTGAATTCAGACATCTTCGCATACCTTTTTTTGGGTTTTTATCTTCAAGTGCGGCAGATCGAATGGGAGGGTTCAGGCGGTCTTGCTGTGCCCCGCTGGCTGTTTCGCGCCGAACAGACGTAGCAGAAGGCCCACGGGACCTGTGTGATACCAGCGCAGGCTCGGATCGGCTCCGGTGCGCGCGCCTATGGCTTGGGTCAAACGGTCAAGGAAGATGGCAAGCAGCACCAAGCCAGTCCCGCCGACCGTGGCCAAGCCCATGTCCAGACGGCCGATGCCGCGCAGGACCATCTGGCCAAGGCCGCCCACCGAGATCATCGAAGCAATCACCACCATCGACAGCGAGAGCATCAGGGTCTGATTGAGTCCAGCCATAATGGTCGGCGTCGCCAGTGGCAACTGAACGCGGGTCAGCATCTGCCGCGGTGTGCAGCCAAAAGCGCGGGCGGCTTCTATTTTGTCCTCCGGTACCTGGCGGATGCCCAGGTTCGTCAGGCGCACCAGAGGGGGAAGGGCGAAGACAATGGTTACCAGGATGCCCGGCACGTTGCCGATGCCGAACAACATGACGACAGGTACGAGATAAACGAACGCCGGCAGTGTCTGCATGGCGTCGAGTATGGGACGCAGGACTCTTTCCAAATTGTCACTGCGAGCGCAGAGAATACCCAGTGGTATACCTAGCAGGGCGCAAAAGAATACCGACGTCAGTACGAGCGCCAAGGTGGTCATCGACTCGGACCAGACACCGATAAGCCCCAGCAGCGTGAGCGTCACAAAGCACAGCAACGCCATTCGTTTACCGGCTAGTTGCCATCCCAACAAAGAAGACAGGAGGATCCCGATGCTGGGTGGAATGCTTTGCAACATGTATTCGACGCCGTTCAGTACTTGGTCAATCGGCCAGCGGATGGCGCGGAACACATCGCGAAAGTTGTGCACCAAAAAATTGAGGGTGCTTTCCACCCAATCACCCAATGGGATAGTGGCGACTTGAAACGGATCTAGAAAACTGAACTCGGACATCAGGGCTTACCTCTTCATCATCACCGCAGCGGCGTTATGAAGGCCGCAGGTACTTCAGGTCAGGGACGCGCCGGCGTAGAAGGGCGCGGCTGTATTAATGGCGGCTCAGCGTTTGCAGTAACTCGCTCTTTGATAGTGTCCCGGTGAGCGCGCCCGAGCGGTCGAGTACTGGGACCGGGTACGGCAGGTTGGCCGCAATCTCCAGTACTTCGTGCAGGGGGGTATCGGTAAAGACGGGCTGGTGCTTGTGCTGGGTGTAATGGGTGCTGCCACCCGCGCCGCTTGTATCGATATCGACTACCTCGAGTAGTTGCCCACGTTCGTCGATCAAATAACCAAACGGTAGGCCGGCCTTGAAATGTGGAGCTTGACCATTCGCTTTACGAACCGATTCCGGATCGAGCCTGGCCACGTCGCCTGCCTTGAGAATCCGGGAGCTGTCGAATCCTTTGAAGAACGTGCGTACATAGTCATTGGCCGGTTGACTGATCAGCTCCTGAGGCGTGCCGATCTGTACCACCTGACCCCCTTCCATGATCGCGATGCGGTGACCGATACGAACGGCTTCCTCAATATCGTGGGAAATGAAGATGATGGTCCGCTTTTGCTCGGCTTGCAGGCGAATGAGCTCTCCCTGCATCTCGCTGCGGATAAGCGGGTCGAGGGCGGAAAAGGCTTCGTCCATCAGCAGGATGGTCGGGTCGTTGGCAAGCGCGCGGGCCAGGCCCACGCGTTGCTGCATGCCGCCGGAAAGTTGATGCGGATAACTGTGCTCCTGTCCAGCAAGACCGACTTGGGCGAGGGCTTCCCTGGCGCGGCCATGGCGTTCCTTTTCACTGATGCCAGAAATTTCCAGCCCGAAGGCGGTGTTTTCGAGAACGCTCATATGGGGCATCAAGGCAAAGGATTGGAACACCATGCCCATCTCTTTGCGGCGGACATCAAGAAGCGCTTTGTCATCCAGTCCAGTAATTTCTCGACCGTTCAGATAAATACTGCCCGATGTGGGCTCGATGAGGCGGTTGAACAATCGCACCATCGTGGACTTCCCAGAACCTGAGAGCCCCATGATCACAAAGATTTCACCGCGCTTAACTGCAAAGCTGGCGTCGAAAACACCAATAACTTGGCCTGTTTTTTCAAAAACCTCTTTTTTGCTTGCCCCGGCGGCGAGCATTTTCATCGCCGTGTCAGGTTGTGCGCCAAATATTTTAAAAACGTTTTTAACAGAAATGATTTCGTCTGGGCTAGTCATCGCGTCCCTCCTTTGCGTGTAACGCTACAAACGCGCGAAATCGAATTGAACTCGAGCGTTGGTAATTTAGGTGGGCAGTAATAAAAGATAGATCTGCGCATGACATGTACCTGTTTTTTATTGTTCGCCCAATGGGTTGGGCTTTTTTTCAATCTATAAGTATCCTGATTTTAAATCCAACAACATTTACAGGGCTTTATGGATAACCTAACGTTATCGTAACCCGCTGAAACGACCGCCTTGGCGCGATCACGACGCTTTTGTATGGCCTGGGCTAGGCTGTTGAGTTACGCTCCGCCGCTTTCGCGGATGATAGGAGTATGAGGGCCTACCATGCTCAGCAGACACGTTGACCCCGATACCTTACTGCTTAGAATGCCTTCCCTTCGGGCTGTCAGAGCATTCGTCGCCGCCGCTAAGTATGAAAGCTTCACTCGGGCAGCGGAGGCACTGTGCGTATCGCAAGCAGCGATTAGTCGGCAGATTCGAGAGCTTGAGGAGTCGTTGGGCGCTCAGCTGTTCATGCGTGCCGGGCGGACGGTGGAGCTAACCGCCGAGGGAAAGATTTTTTTTGAGGCGGCGCAGCTTTCGTTCGTTAATATTGCACAGGCGGCCGAAAGGATTCGTACCGCTCCGACGCAGAAACATATCCTGACCGTTTGTTGCTCACCCGCATTCTCTGCATTATGGCTATCAGAACATCTTCCAGAGTTTCGTGCGAACAACCCGGATATTGAGTTCAATCTGATTACTACTCAAAATTTTGTAAATATGGAGCCTGGCGTAGAGCCGGACATCATCATCTCAAAGATTAGCAAGCTGGGGGATGGGTATAAGAGTTATCAGTTGTGCCACGATATTATTTATCCTGTCTGCTCTCCAACATTTTTAGACTCGCATCCCGAGCTGAGCTCGCTTGAAGGGATGCGTGATTCTTCGCTACTAGATCTAAGCCCCTATGGACGGTCGGGCGTGGCTGAACATGTGGACTGGGGGGTGTGGCTGGCGTTTCTGAACGTTGATATTGATGAGCGCCCTTCAGACTGTCCGCCTATTTTTCATGCCAATGATTACAACCTGATCATGAACATGGTCTTGACCCATCAAGGCGTAGCACTGGGCTGGAACCAGCTTGTCGGTGCAATGGTCGAGAGAGGGCAGCTTGTTCGCCCCGTCGAGCATCAGGTGACGCTTCGAAACAGTCTTCATTACGTGGCTTGCAATGAAAGGACTGAATACGAAGATGCCTGTCGGAGAGTACGGGACTGGATTCTTTCGAAATTTACCAGGTGGAGTGTATGAGTATTTGAGTCCTTTCGGTCGGTAGCGATTGTAAGCAAAGCATTGTCCGGGTTGGTGTGTCATAACGCTAAGTTATCAGTTGAGCGACGAAAATGTAGCTTTGCCAACTGAAATGGCTGTCGTACTCTTTGTGTTAAACATGGCTAAAACATGCGTATTCAAGGATTGCTTGGACGATTTTCCTCGCAGGATCCGTTGGCCATGACACTGTTTTCTGGGCGTACTTGCCATTAACCGCAAGGTTGATGTGTAGAGGATAATAATGAATATCAAAGCATCCGTGATCGACCTGATTCAAAAACGCAAGGCGCGCCACGCGCTTCCCCGCGAACTGTATATTGAACCTGAGGTTTTTCATCAGGACCTTGAGCAGATTTGGCACAAGGATTGGATTTTTGCCGGGCATACCTTTGAACTTGAAAAACCCGGGCAATACTTGACGTTGCAGATCGGTCACTATCCAGTCTTAATTATCAGGGATAAAAGTGGTCAGGTCCGTGCTTTTCACAATGCTTGTCGTCATCGAGGCTCTAAAGTTTGTGAGCACGCCCAAGGCAAAGTCGCCAAACTGGTTTGCCCTTATCATAAGTGGACTTTCGAGTTGGACGGTAATCTTTTATTTGCCGGTAATATGGGGGTCGATTTCGACAGGTCTCAATACAATCTGAAACCTGTTCACTGTGAAATTGTCCATACGTACATTTATGTATGCGTCGCTGACGACGCGCCTGAGTTCGAAAGTTTCAGAAATTCTGTAAGTCCTTTCATCGCCCCCCATTTTCTGGATAATTGCAAGGTTGCTTTCGAGTCCAATCTCGTGGAAAAGGGTAACTGGAAGCTCGTGTTTGAAAACAATCGCGAGTGTTTCCACTGTGACGGTACGCATCCCGAATTGATGAACTCTTTTGTCGAGAACCTTTCGGTGGCAGGGGTTGGAGGCGAAGACGATCCCGAACTGACTGCACACTGGAATCGCTGCGAAAGCGCGGGTATGCCAAGCAGGCTTGTGATGGACCCGAATGGCCGTTTTCGTATGACACGCATTCCCCTTTCCGCGGGTGCCGTGAGTTACACTATGGACGGTAAACCTGCTGTTGCGGGGCGCCTGGATAAAAGCGGCGAGCCGGATATTGGTGCCTTGCTCTACTTTAACTACCCGTCTACCTGGAACCACTTTCTCGGCGATCATGCATTGAGCTTCCGGGTACTCCCGATCGGACCTGGCGAAACGCTTGTGACGACCAAATGGCTTGTGCCCAATACCGCCGTTGAAGGTGTTGACTACGATATCGACCGGCTGACAAAAGTCTGGCTTGCCACCAATGATCAAGACCGTCGTTTGGTGGAAGGAACGCAGGCTGGTGTGACCTCGCCGACTTACGAGCCGGGACCCTTTTCGGACATTGCGGAAAATGGTGTATGCCAATTTGACGATTGGTACTGTGAAACCATGCTGACGCGTCTCCGGGGCGAGATACCGCTTAAACTAGTGGATTGATTTCGTGCAACGATGGCCGACGGTTTCAGAAACCCTTAGATTTCAATGAGTCGGACACCAGATGCGAGTCTCGTTTCCCGCCCCAAGATTAAAAGAGCCACTTAGATGAGTGGCTTTTTTTGTGCCTGAGATTTCAGTGCTACAGTCTCACCCTTTCAGGGTGAGGGTACATCATGCGGCTCATGCTAACTGTAATGACCATGGCGCTGCTGACAGGGTGTGCGACTGTCAACGAAAGCTCCAGCTTCGGGCACATGCGCGCCAATGACTGACGTGTTGCCAGGCGTCAACGAGCATTGTCGCGCCAGGGTCGGGAGCCGCGCGAAAGATTGTCACATACATGGGCGAACAACTCGGTACTCACTCGGCCTAGGATCTTCGAGGTCGACTAAGAGCACTCGGATAATAGATGTCTGAAGTGCTGGCGCTCAGCGTAGAACGTAAGGATTGCTTATGACTGATTACTTTAATGATCGTGAGCGGGACCCACGGCCTCGAAATGGTATGGCTACCCCCTGGATGTTGGTTGCGAAGGATCTGCAAGGTGATATCCCATTTTTCGGCACCGTCGGACTGATTTGTGGGCTAGTCCAGTGGGTGGGCTACCAATATTTCAACAAAGCCAATTGGGGATCCGAACTGCTTCAAGAACACATCGCCTTCAATTCACTCCTGTTAACCGTCATGTTCCTATGGCTTGCCAAGGGACTGGTCGAACGGCTATGCACCACACGAGAGTACCCCCGTCTCAAGGCGTTCGTTGGCCACGTGTCCGCCCGTGCCGTGGCGTTCGCCTCCGTTGCAGCTGCGGTCATCGCAGGTTTTGCGCTAGCAGCGGCCCTGTGCGGCGCCTTCGGTCACGCTTTTGGGTTCATGTTCTTCGCCACGTACTTCGTCGCGTTGGCCGAAATCGCGGCGAACCCGTTCTTTCGGCCTGGACACTCCAGAACCTACGCGCTATCCATGGGGATCATCATCGGTATGCCCTTAAGTGCCACGCTGATGCGATGAAGTCTCTGCAAAACCAGCTAATGGACCAATCGATGGCCGGCGAACCAGCCAAATTGGACAATGGCTCGGTGGGTCGAAGTTGGCCCGACATGTGGCGCAGAGCATTGGCTCTGCTTGCTCACTGTCACGGCACACTTCGCGTCGTACGTCGTACGTCGTACGTCGTACGTCGTACGCCGGGTGCACGACGCCGCACGCGGCTCCGCCAGCAACTGGTGGTCAAACTCGGTTTCCGGGCGCTGGTCCAGATAACTCTGCAATTGCAGGTCGGAACGCCCCTCGGGCGTCAGCCGCGCCAGCAGGTTCGCCTGGTCCGGCCAGGTGCGCGTCCGGTCATGTCGGCGAACGTGACCGAAATTGAAGACAACTCTGGCCAATGTGTCATGGGTAGGTGTGGCAGTGAACTTGCCGGCAAATGCAGATGAACGTCTACGCTTCCGCGAAACTGTCCGCGATAATCGACTGACGGCCATCTCGGAACGAGGCCGCATGTCTCAGGAGGGAAACCAATGGCAGGAAGGAAGGGGCAGGGACAAACCAGGCGGTACACCGACGCTGAAGTCTTGGAGCCAGGGTTCCGGCTTGAAGCGGGGGTGGCCGATGACGGGAAAGAGTACAGGGATTTATTCATGCAGATTTTCGAGAAAGATACCTCGGAAACTGGACGTTGGCGGAGTCTACCCGAGTCAGATTGGCATCATCTGGCAAGGGTATTTTTGGACAAAATCATCTCCTATCCGGTGTTCACCAATCCTCATGCACAGCGGTATTTGGCCCGTCGGCATGGTCAGTTCAGAACGGTCATCTACGAAAGTAGCTACGGAACTGCCTTGCCTGAAAGCTCGGGGGCGACTGTTTCCCATATCGAGATTGCCCTTCCTTGGCGGGCGTCGAATGCGTGCATCTATGGACTTGGACTTACCAAGGACTTGGATGAAGTGTGGAGGGGGCTGTCGAGGTTTCCGGCGCTCAACACCCTGGTGCTGACCCGCGGTGGCGCATTGCGGGTGGACGGCAGTGCCGTTCTAATTCCGAAGGACGAAGTTGACAAGATTCGTCGTGCGTTCGAGCGAACCACTCGCAGGATGCGCGAGTTCGTCAAACAGGTCAGGAAGACCCACATCCGCAACGCACTGCTCTCGCAGCTGGACCCTGCGCGGTACCCGGCGATGTTTCAGATCAATTCGAAAGGCCAACTGCTTGAGGTCCGCCTGGACCACGGGCGGCAAAGCAAACAAGCCGCCCGCACCGGTCGCAGTGCCACGGTGAAAGCGGTGCGCTCCAATGTGGAGGCCCTGGCGGCCGAAGCGCCCGAAGAACTCATCGAGCTGCACGCCGAGATTGAGCGAGTCACCCTGGTCCAGATGATTGAGAAGTACGAAGACATGCTCCAGAAGGGCCTGCCAGAAACGGCATGGCAGAAGTTCTTTGAGCGCAACACCTTCATCCTGACCCTGATTTTCGCGCGTCCAGTCAGGCTGCTTCACTCTCAGTTCCATGCCCAGGGCTCATTGTTGGACGGTGCCGGCGCACAGATTGGAGATTTTCTGCTGGCCGAAAAAGGCTTCGCCTTGGCCATCGTGGAAATCAAGACGCCAAGCAGCCCTTTGTTACGCGGAAAGGCCTACCGAAACAGGGAAGTGTTCGCGCCAGACGAAGAGCTCAGCGGCGCGGTATCGCAGGTGTTGTACCAGCAGAGCAAGATTCACGAAAACTGGCTGGTTCACCGGGTACGGCCAGAGCTCCAGGACTCGCGTCCAGATGCCATCAAGTGCGTAATCATTACCGGCATGCTGCCCAAGGACGAAATGAAGCGTCGGAGCCTTGAAGTGTTTCGCAATGCCTGCAAGAACGTCGAAGTCATCACGTTCGATGAACTGCTGGACAAACTGAAGCTGTTGTCGGAGCACCTGACGCGGCGCGAAGAACCACCGCGCGAAGCACCAGATAATGAACCGCCTTTCTAGCGAAGTAGTGGAGACGGCGTCGGACTGCACAACCAGGTCATGCTTGCCAGGGCATACAGGTTGCGGGGTCGACGCCAAGGGAAATATAAAACTTCAGTTCCTGACGCAAATCTCGTACTTGAACTTCACAAGATAGTGCTTATCCCCATACGACGGGCCTGCCTGTGAATCGATAACTTTCGCGAGCAGATAGGCGTCTTGATGGCGAAAGATTGCGATGCCACCAATCGGTACTCGAGCCTGAGGACCGAACTTAAAAATTCCCGGATCGTCGATTTCAGAAAACTCCTTCGCTTCCCTCGCGAGAGCAACATCGATGCCTCCAGAGTCGTATGCAAACGCCTCGCCCTTTCCTGACCAAGACCACCGAATCGCCATGGTGCGCGGGTCATCCTCCGAGAATCGAATTGTCACGGTCTCAGGTTCAAGGACATCGATCGTCATTGTGCCAGTAGGGCCGATGCTCTGGGAGAAGACGTGAACAAAGGGGTCTATTGCTTCAATCTTGCTACGCAGCTCCTCAGGAAAGTACCGTAGTTCCACCTCGCCATCGCGCAGACTCCGCCAGCCCTGACGCAAGACTTTCGGGTTCGGGTCAGTGTACCCAATGAACACTTTGCGGATGCCTTCATCGAGAATCAGGCTGGAGCAGCAGACCTTCGTTTGCGTTTCCTTTACTTGAATGCAGGGCTCGAGCGTGGTGTAGAGCACCGCCTGCTTCAAGTCGATACCGTTCGCCTTGGCCTGTTCAATTGCGGCTCGTTCCGCATGGCAGCCAGGGGTTTTGAAACCCGTAGAGACGACTTCATCGTCGACGACCAACACCGCCCCGACTTTGGTGCTACCCGGAGAATTGCCCATCTCCTGGATGGCCCGCTCCATAAACGTTCTGTGTTGCTGCATATCCGCTTGCATGTCAGTTCTCCTGTTGGCTTTGGCATGTTGTGCGCGCAGCCCGCGATACTAGGCCACTGCTTAGGTCATAAGCTACAGTCGCACCGCTTGTAGGATAAGTTTGTGCCAGTCAGCATCAGGCTGTTTGGCACTGCGTGCCGCTTCCTGATGCCTAGTCATGGCTAGGGCGATGCCAGACAATGTCAGCCAATTCTCGTCAATTGAAGAACCGGCAGCCATCTCAATCGACGGGCGCGGCGGCCTGCTTCGTGAGTGGAGGCGTATTCTGCGTCATTGTTTGGGTGTCTTGAATGGCTGGTGGCCTGAGCCCCAGCGGGTCAAGGTAAATCGTAAAAATTTTTCTTCTGGGGTTCCTTGTTTTCTCGCGTGAATGAGGTCTCGTGTAAAGCCTGCAAGGGCATCGTAAATAGCAGCCCTGGTGAGTTTGCCCCACGCATGGTCTTTTGCTTGGACGAATTGTTGTTCGACGTTTCCATACCGTATGTCGATGTCTTGCGCGCCTTCATAGCGCACTTCAACAACCCCATTTTTTCCTGTTAGCAGCCATACCAAACGCAGTTGCCCACCGATAGGTCGTGCGACACCAGTACGTAAGCAATGCCCATCTCACGCTGAAGCTATTCAAGCAGCTCAAGAATGCGCGCCTGCACCGACACGTCCAGCGCGTTAACCGGCTCGTCAAGCAGCAGGTCGGGCTTGTTGCAGGTGGCTACGTGTCTTGTCCGGCAGGATATGGATTTCCTTGTCGTTGCATTCTGCCATCGCTCGAATGCTTTCGATTGCCGCGTTCGTGAATCGCTCTTTCTTGGCCCTTGATACACCCCAAAAACAAGTCCAGAATTGAGTCTTTTGATGCTTCGGCACGAAAAGAAACCCCTTTGATTTCAATGGGTCGGACGCCAGATGCGAGTCTCGTTTCCCGCTCCAAGATTCACAAAAAAGCCACTCATTTGAGTGGCTTTTTTTTGCCTGAATTTTACGTGCTGAGACGTCAGGCTTTAGCGTTTTCGGTCAATCGTTGGGCAGATGCAACTGCGCCTCCATGGCGTCATGGATTTACGTCATGCTAAGCAAGCTTCGGCCAACTCATCGATCAAGCGCAACTGAAACGCCGCCACTGGCGCTTTCGGTTGCTGCAACTGCACAAACTCCAGCATCGGGTCGCTGACCTGTGTCCTGACACCCACCAGTTCCTCAAGGGTCGCCAGCCCGCAAAACGGTACGTAGGCTTCGGAATAGCCGCCTTCGTGCACCAGCACCAGACGCCCCTGGCACAGGCGTTCGGCAGCTTGGCGTACGAGACGGGTCATGTGTCGGAACGAGTCACTGTGCAACAGCATTCGCGCCAGTGGGTCGACAGCGTTGGCGTCGTAGCCGCAGGCGACGATGATCAGTTCCGGTTCGAAGCGCTCCAGCGCTGGAATCACAATGCGCTCCAGTGCGTGCATATATGCCTCATGGCCACTGCCGGGAGGCAGCGGGATATTGATATTCGCACCCAGCCCCGCACCGCGCCCGCGATCAGCTTCACCGCTGTAGCCAGCAGGGAAACAGCCGTCCTGATGCAGGGAAATCGTCAGCACGTCGCTGCGTTCTTCGAAGATCGATTGTGTGCCGTTGCCATGGTGGACGTCCCAATCGATCACTACGACGTTGCCCAGGCCACGCCGTGCTTTTGCGGCTTCGATGGCGATGGCGATGTTGGCCAGGAAGCAGAAGCCCATGGCACTGTCGGCGAGGCAGTGGTGGCCGGGTGGACGCGACAGGGAATAGGCGTTGTCGACTTCGCCGGACAGCACCGCATCCACTGCTGCCATGGCTAGCCCTGCGGAGAGCCGGGCGATTTCATAACTGCCAGGCCCGATGGGCGCGTGCGGCCCCAGATCGCCGCCCCCGGCATCGCTCATCGCCTTGAAGCGTTGCAAGTAGTTGGGCGTGTGCACCCGCAGCAGGTCTTCATCGGTGGCCGCGTTGGCACTGCGCACCTGTAAGTGGCGGGTCAGGCCGGAAACGTCCAGCAGGCTCTTCAAGCGACGTTTGGTTTCCGGTGACTCGGCGTGGCCAGCGGCCGCAGGCGGCTGCACCCATCCACCCACCGGTAAGGTCAAGGCGTGCGCCCCGGCGCTGTGCCAAAGGCTGAGTTCGTCGAAGAAAAATGCACTTTTTCGGCTCATCGTTTTTCCATCTTCGTTGGGGTGAAAGGGCCTGTCAGGCATTCGGGCGGCTGCTCAGCATCAACACCAGCGACAGCCCGGTGATGCAAGCTCCAGCGATCAGCAGCGATTGGAAACTGCCGCTGGCTTCGATCATCCGGCCCGCCACGGTCGGGCCGATGGCCAGGCCGCCACCGATCACCAGGTTGGAAGCGTTCATCAGTTTTCCGGAGCGGTCGAGGTCGGCCAGGCAGGCCAGGATCAGTGGCAGAATGAAGGTCCAGGTGAACTTGAAGAGCAGCGCTGCCACGGCAAAACGCAGAATGTCGGGTTGCCCAAGCAGCAACAGCACGGCGCCAGCCATCAGCGCATACCCCAGCACTAGCAGCGGCAGGCGCGGCAGACGATCGCCGATCAGTGAGGCACAACCGGCCCCGACGATGCCCATCACCGTGGCGAGCGCCAGGATCTCACCGCTGGCCTCGGCAGAGACGCCGGCGTGGCTGCTGATGGAGCCGATAAAGGTCCAGACACCGCTCAGGCTGACGTAGAAACTCAGGATGCCCAGAACGCCCAGCGTGGCTTTCCACCTGGAGTCGAGGGCGATGTGCTCGGCGGCTTTTTCAGGCACTGGGCTGCCTTGGGGAAAGTGCCGCGCCAGGGGCAAAAAGAGGGTCATCAAGGCGGCGAGGATCATGTAGCAGGCTGACAACCCGTAGTGCTCGAACAGGCGGGGCAGGATACTCAAGCCGATCGCTCCGACGACCAATTGCCCCATCACCCATAACCCGTAGACACGCCCGGGATTGGCCGTCGAGGCCGCACTGGACAGGCAGATAATCATCAACGAGCCACCGGCCAGGGCGCTGCAAAAGCGCAGTGCCAGGAGGATCGGGTAGTCGCGGGCCAGCATTGAGAGCAGGTTGGCGGCGATGAACAGCAGTCCGGCCAGCAACGCGGCGCGGCGCCAGTCGACACGCCTGAGCCACCACAGTGCGGGCAGGGTGGCCAGGCTCATGGCGCCGAGTTCGGTGGAGAACAGGTCACCGATCTGTGATGGGCTCAACTGCCATTGCGTCGCCAGTTGCGCGGCCACGGCCGGTGCGGTCATGAGAATGGTCGGGGTGATGGCTGCGAACAGCACGATGGCGGCCAGCAGTGCTAATGGAGATGAAGCACGCGAGCGTTCATCGGTCAGCGGTTGTGTCTGGGTGTTCATGGGCAAGCTCCGATGAGGGGATTCAGAACACGTGGACCAGGCGCAGCAGCGCGTCGGTACCGTGATAGCCGTTGTCGGTAGCGACGTTCTGCGAGAGGCCGAACATCAACTGGTTCTGTTTATCCAGCCAGTGGCCGACCTCGAAGCCCACCTGGGTGTAGCGCTTGTGGGTGTCGTCGATGCGCTGATCATTGATGCGCAATTCGCCACCGTCGGCGTGGATCAGTCGCAGCGCGCCGTAGGTGCTGGGCGTGAAGTCGTAGGACGCAAAGGCTTGCAGGCGATACAGCGGGTCCTGTTTCAGGTCGCTGCCGAAGTAGTCGTCGTTCTTGCCATAGAGTTGGACTTCAAGGTTGGCTTCCAGCACCCATTTTTCACCGATGCCTTGGGTGTAGTTGTAAACGAAGGTGGTACCCCAGCGATTGGCGCCGGGCGATACATCAGGATTGTTGCCGTGGTATTCGCCGACAGGCAGGGTGATCAGGGTCAGTAGGCCGCTGTAAGTGCGCGAGGCGGGGTCGTTGATGAAAAATACGGTACCGCCGACCTGGGGATCACCGAAACCGCTCTCTGCGCTGTGCTGGCTTGCACCCGGCAGGCGGGCGTTGATGTCGGCGAACGGCACGATGAACTGTGGGGTGCAGAGTGTGCCGCAGATGTCGCTGAAGAACACTTGGCGGTACGCCACGGCGTTGACCTTCAGGTCGGCCTTGCCGGTGCTGTCGGCCGGGCCGTGGAAGTCACTGGCGCGGCTTGCCGGTAAGTACAACACGCCCAGGCTGGTGCCCGAGGGGGCGCCGAAAAAGTCCCGGGCATTGAGGTCGGCCGCACTGGCTTGCAGGCTCGACAGGCCGCCGAGCAGGGCCAGTGTGGTGGTGCGGGTGAAGGTGTGGATCATGGGCATGGCATCTCTTCTTTGAGTTGTTGTGTGGCGAATGGCTCGCCCGTGGATGGCAGAGGGAGGCAAAAAAAACGCAAAGGTGTCCCGTGGCCGTCAAAACGACAGCGAAAAAGTCAGCGCGGGTCAGAGGTGCAGATCAGTCAGGCGGGGCGTGCAGCAGGTGGGCGATTCGGGCTTTGTCCTTGACTCCGAGTTTGCTGTAGATGGCGCGGATGTGATGGCGCACGGTGTTGGGCGACATGCCCAGGTCGCGAGCGACTTCCTTGTAGGTCTTGCCTTCGCCGAAACCCTGGGCCACCGCATTCTCTCGAGGGCTCAGTTGCATCAGCACCGTGCGGCTGCGCGCGGCAAGCAGCAGCAGGTCACCGACGGTTGAGGCCTCGACCTGCAGGTGCTTGCCGTCATAGCCTCCGGCGTCCATCGTTACCGGCAAGCAAGGCCCGGTCCAGTCCGGCCATTCGCTCAGCAGCAAGTCGACGAAGCCACGTTCCGCACATTGCAGGGTGCCGCGTTGGTCGCACACGGCAAGCGCGAGATTGCGTGGGTGGGTGAGGGCTTCGCGCGTGGCTACCAGGGTACGAATCTGGTTGGCCGAAACCGCAGTCACCAGATGCCGCATGATGTTGTTAAGCAGCAGGCAGTCCTGATCGGTAAAACGTGCGGTATTGGGCGCACGGTAAAGTGCGAGGTGATCGCTGAGGTGCGTTTGCGGGTCTACGTACACGACGCACAATAACTCACCAATGGCGTAGCACGTGCCGAGCCAGTTGAGCCCAGGGCCGTTGACAGGGTCGCGCATGTCGACGATGACCGCTTGCCCCGGCTCATCGTGGACCCTGGCGATGGTCACATCGATATGGCGAATCGATTGCCAATCGGCCAGGTAGCTGCGGGGCAGGTTGTAGAGGTAGGAGCTGTGTTCTTCCGGCAGGCCGTCAATCAGCGCAGCCCGGCCCCACCAAGCGCTGTCGAAGGGCAGCAGCTGGCTGATGCAGCTCAGCGCCGCTTCGTGGAAGTGTTCTATGTCTTTGTCCTGCGCCAGGCGTTGAAGCTCCAGTGTCATCGCGCTGAACGCCTCCAGGAGGCTGGCGTGACCATGATCATGACGGCTCATTCGTATGTACCTCTGTGCGACCTTTTTATTGTTTTCGTCACGAAGTCATTAAGGGCCGGAACGTCGTTTGGACGTGGGCAGGGCCTGTGCACAAGTATCGACGGGTTGAAAGCCGATCACCATCCTACATATGCACGATAGCGCTCAAGGCATGGGTTTTTGTGGATGGCATTGGCACGATGAGGAGCGGCTGCGCTACATCAACCGAATCTCAGAGGGACCGCCTGCCATGGACGCCTTTTGCGCAGTGGCGTGGCGAAACAGGTCTGCCGATGTCTCCGACTGTTCATGACAAATGGTAGCGCCTGATATTTACAGAATGTCTAATTCTGGATATTGTGTCTGAAATAGCTATCTGGCCAGGTGCGTAAAATGTCCAAGATCGAAATGCTAAAAATGCTGGATAGGGATAGTGTCAATGCCCTGGTTGTACCTGAGCAGATCCTCTTCGCCGTACGCGAAGCCTTCTACCTGCATAGCATGGGAGAGGGTCAAGTCTTCCCTGTGGTTCGCGAAGCGCTTGGCACGGGTGGCATCTTTGGAATCAAATCCGGCGGGATCGCCAATCAGGGCGTGCTCGGGTTCAAAGCGGCCGGTTTCTGGCCCACCAACCGCACCCTGCAAGGTGAGCCTCATCAAGCGACTATCCTGCTGATCGATCCTGCGACTGGCCGGCCTCTGTGTGTCATTGATGGCAACGCCATTACGACACTCCGAACAGGTGCTGCCGGGGCGTTGGGTCTGGAGATGTTTGCTCGTCAAGACAGCTTGCAACTCTGCGTTTTCGGCACTGGCGTACAGGCAAGCATTCAAGTTGATTATGCGCTTCGCGTGATGTCCGGCATCAAGCATGTCACCTACCTGACGGCGGATGGCATGCCAAGTGCGCAATTTGAATCGCGGTTTTCCGAACGTGTCTCCGTGCGCCACAGCGTATCGGCAAACGATGCCGTATCACAGAGTGATGTAGTCATCACAGCAACGCCCGGTGGAAAAGTACTGTTTGACCTGGAAGCCGTTCAACCTGGTACGCATTTCAACTGCGTGGGGGCGGACACCAAGGGCAAAAGGGAAGCGCCGGATGGTCTTCTGCCCAAGGCTAAAATCTTTGTCGACGATATAGCCCAAGCTCGTCAGCTTGGCGAAACGCAATGGGTGCCGTCTTCGCCAGTAATGGAAATCGGTGACCTGTTGACAGGGAAAGTCGAATTCATCCGTGGTGCCAATGACATCACCCTCTTCGACATGACGGGATTGGCGCTGCAAGACCTGACAGTTGCCCAGCTGCTGTTCAAGCAAGCCAATATCGAAGGTATTGGCCACGATATTTCTTGGCCGTGGTAAATATTTGAGGACATTTTGCTATGCAAATCACTCTGCCAACTTATCAAGACGTAGTCGACGCGGCTACGCGACTTGAGGGAGCAGCCAACGTCACGCCTGTTCTGACCTCTCGTACGATCGATGAGGAAGTCGGTGCGAAGGTATTTTTCAAATGTGAAAACTACCAACGTACCGGCTCTTTCAAATTTCGGGGGGCATACAACTCGCTCGCTAAGTTCAGCGAAGAGCAACGTCGAGGTGGCGTTGTAGCGTTCTCGTCGGGGAACCACGCACAAGGCATCGCTTTGGCGGCCAAATTGTTGAAGATCCCGGCCACCATTGTTATGCCAACCGATGCTCCTGCAGCCAAGGTCGCGGCTACCAAAGGCTATGGCGCCGAGGTTGTATTTTACGACCGTTATACCGAAGACCGCGAGGCTATCGGGCGAGCCCTGGCCGCCAAGCACGGCATGACGCTAATCCCGTCCTACGATCATCCAGATGTTCTGTCCGGCCAAGGTACCGCCGCCAAGGAACTGTTTGAAAGCGTCGGTCAACTGGATGTCTTGTTCGTAGGCCTCGGTGGCGGTGGCATGCTGTCGGGAACCACCTTGGCGACCCGTGCACTGGCACCTGAATGCACTCTTATTGGCGTTGAGCCTGAAGCCGGTAACGATGGACAACAATCTTTCAATTCAGGCGAGATTGTTCACATCGACACTCCGGACACCATCGCTGATGGTGCTCAAACCCAGCATCTGGGTAATTACACTTTTCCAATTATTTTGAACGGTGTGAATCGAATTGTAACGGTCACTGACGAAGAGCTGATTTCTGCAATGAAGTTCTTTGTTCAGCGTATGAAGATTGTGGTCGAGCCCACTGGCTGCCTGGGCCTTGCTGCAGTAAGAAAGCTCAAGGAGGAGCTCCAAGGTAAACGGGTCGGCATCATTATTACAGGCGGTAATATTGATATCGACAAGCTTGGTAAGTTTCTCCAGATCTAACGAGGTCTAACTTGGTTACTGAAAAGCAGGCGCTCTACGGCGCCTGACGGCAGCGTCTTGCCGAAATCCAATGAACATCCATTAGCCCAGACAATATGGCCCGAATTAGGCCGCTATAAAAAGAGGTGCACATGAAAAGCCGCCTTCTCGTTAAAGCGATAGTAATCGCGATGATTTTCGGCGTAGTCCTTGGAGGCACGCTCCACAGTCAGCTGGATGCTGCGGCTGCAAAAGAGATTTCCGGATACCTGAATCTGGTCACTGATGTATTTTTACGTCTGATCAAAATGGTTATTGCTCCCTTGGTACTTGCCACCTTGGTTACCGGCGTTGCCAGCATGTCAGGGAACGGTTCGATGGGGCGCGTCGGTTTTAAAGCCATCACTTGGTTTCTGATCGCCTCTCTAGCCTCGCTGTCCATCGGTTTGCTACTCGCCAATATTTTCCAGCCAGGTGTCGGTCTGAATCTGACTGTGAGCGGTGAAGCCGTGAACACGGGCTTGAACACTTCCGGCTTTAGTCTGCCGATCTTTCTCACCCATGTATTCCCTCGAAGCATTATTGAGGCCATGGGCACGAACGAAGTGCTGCAGATCGTTGTGTTCTCACTGTTCTTCGGTTCCGCACTGGCGTTCGTCAAGGGCAAAAGCAGATCCATCATCGTGGACATGCTCGAAGAACTGGCCAATGTCATGTTCAGGGTCACCGACTACGTGATGTATGTGGCTCCACTGGCTGTATTTGCAGCCATCGCCGCTACTATCACCGTGCATGGTCTGGAAATGGTCGTGACCTTTGGCAAGATGGTGGGGCAGTATTTCCTGGGCCTGGCACTGCTTTGGTCATTGATCACGCTTGCCGGCTACCTGGCCCTCGGCCCTCGCATCAAAGACCTTTTCAAGCATATGCGTGAGCCGATTCTGATCGCCTTCTCCACGGCGAGCAGCGAAGCCGCGTATCCGAAAACCATTGCCGCCATGGACAAGTTTGGTGCCAACAAGCGCGTAAGCAGCTTCGTCCTGCCGTTAGGTTACTCATTCAACCTGGACGGCTCGATGATGTACCAAGCCTTCATCGTGATGTTCATCGCCCAGGCGTACAACATCGAAATGACATTCTCCCACCAGATCATGGTGCTGTTGACCCTGCTGGTTATCAGCAAAGGTACTGCAGGTGTTGCGCGAGGTTCTCTGGTCGTTCTGGCCGCGGGACTGCCGATGATAGGTCTTCCGGAAGCGGGCCTACTTCTCATCCTCGCAGTTGACCCCATCCTGGACATGGGACGCACGGCCACCAACGTTTTCGGATGCGGTGTCGCAACAGCTGTCATAGGACGACACGGTAACGCGATTGAAGAAATTGAAACAGCAATCGATGCTGAAAAGCGTCCTCAAGTCGTTTAATAAGAACATAAACCTAACAACAATAAGAGATGCGGAAAATGACTATCCAATCCATGAAATTCAATAGCAGCCATACCTTCAGTCGCAATTTTTTTGCGGGGTTCATGCTCTCGATTCTGGCAGGCTTAACCGTTGGTGTTCCGTCTGCGCTCGCCCAGGAAAAAACCATGAGTTCGAATCATCAACAAGTGCCATTGCCACGCGTCCTGTTACTTGCAACGGGGGGAACTATCGCGGGCTCCGCCGATAATCGCGGCACCGGAGCCTACAACGCCGGGGCTATTGGCCCTCAACAGTTGGTGGCCGCCGTTTCGGGACTTGGAGATTTGGCCTCAATCTCTGCCGAACAGATCGCCTCAATCGGCTCGCAGGACATGAACGATGAAGTCTGGTTCAAGCTTGCTAACCGCATTCAGCAGGCCTTCGACAAGAACGAAGCGGACGCCGTGGTGATTACCCATGGGACGGACACTATGGAGGAGACAGCCTTCTTCCTGGATCTAGTGCTGAAAACTGACAAGCCCGTCGTTTTGGTCGGCTCGATGCGGCCTGCCACGGGTTTGAGTGCTGATGGCCCGGCCAATATCTATGAAGCGGTTCAGGTGGCAACGGACGCACAGTCGAGAGGCCGCGGCGTCCTGGTTGTAATGAACGACCAGATTGATGGAGCGCGCGGCGTCACCAAAACCAACAGCACCAGCGTTCAAACGATGCAGTCTCCCAACCTGGGCTCTCTGGGCTACGTGGACATGGGGCAGGTGCGCTATGTTCAGCCGCTTGATATGCGTCATACCCTGCCGCTGGCTCTGCCTAAAGGCCCGGCATTGCCACGTGTCGACATCATCTACAGCCATGCGAACATGGATGCCAAGCAAATTGAGCATGCTATTGAAGATAACGCCAAGGGCATCATCTTGGCAGGCAAGGGCGATGGCAACACTTCGAAGCAGGCCCTCGCAGCCCTCGAAAAAGCAGCCGCACAGGGAATTGTGGTTGTCCGCTCGACTCGCGTGAGCAAAGGCTATGTCAACCGCAACATCGAAGTGGATGACACCAAAAGCGGCTTTGTGGCTTCCATGGATCTAAACCCACAGAAGTCGCGGATTCTCGCCCAACTGCTGATTGCCAGCGGCATCACCGAGCCTGGCAAGGTTCAGGCAGCTTTTACAAACGCTCATTGATACACCTAGAGCCGACGCTGTGGACTTGTCTGCAGTGTCGGCTCCCCCATACAAGGTTACCTATGAAAATTATTAGCACCGATGCGGCTTCGCAACCGGCTGGTCATTACTCGCAAGCGGTTGTTCACCAATGCTCGCTCTACATCTCCGGGCAACTTCCTGTTAGTCCGGACGGCACTCACAACATCGACGCGCCGTTCACCGAACAGGCCCAAATTGCACTCAGTAACCTACTGGCCATTCTGCATGCCGCGGGCTGCGAAGCCTCAGACTTGGTCAAAGTCACTGTATACGTAGCAGGCGTAAAACACTGGCCGGCCTTCGATCGGGTCTACTCCGAAATGTTGGGCGGTCATCGCCCAGCTCGCGCTGTCGTACCGGTTCCGGAGTTGCATCATGGGTACTTGGTAGAAATCGAGGCTGTCGCACGTGCTGTGACCAACGCAGCTTGAAGCGCTGAAGGTGGGCGATTCTGATGGCGTAGTTGCCATCGCTCCGGATCAGCTTTCCAGAGTTTATGAAAGCTGCCGTCAGTTGCTGGATCGAGAAGCGTCTGTCCTCACCGGGATTGAAGAAGATAGGCTCGACCCTGACCGGTTTGATTTGATGCTCAGAGCTAAAAGCTGTCCCGTATAGCCGAGATGATATGAGGTGGTGGTCACCTCGTATCGCTGTACACCGTTGCGCGGGATACGCCGAGGTGTGAGGCGACCGTCTCCATGGCCTTTCTGATATCCAGGAGGCCACACTCCTTCAACTCCTGAAGCAGTACTCTCCGATCGCGGGCTTTCAGGGCACGGGGAGAGGTGGATAGCCGTGTAGCAAACTGATCAATGCGCGCTCGAATGGCTTCTGCACCGCTCGATTCGAGCGACTCATGGGGACGATCGCCACTGAAAGATCCGAACTGATCCAGCATGCCCTGCAACCCCTTGAACAGGGTGAGATCAATGTTCATGCAGAGCGCGGCCACATACCGTCCGGTGGAATCCTTGATTCCAATCGAGGTGCTTTTGGCCTGGCGACCATCTTTAAATTGATTGGGATAGTTGGCAATGATCTGGGGATAAGCTGGGTCAGCAATCCGGGCAAGTCCCAGCTCCGTAGCGGGATGTCCGGTCTCACGGCCAGAAAGATTATTATGAATGGCCAATATTGCGTGTTCGGGATCCCGCAGGTCGTGCAATACGACTTCGCAAAATGGGCTGAAGGTCTGGCTCAAGCCTTCCGCAATTTGCTCCAGTTGACTGATCAGCGCCTGTTGTTCAGGTGTGGTTTTTTTCTTCATAACGAAGATATCCAGCGAAAGTAAAAAGGGTTCAGTGAGGGCACAATAACACCTATGGGGCGGCTTTTTTCAGTGCTTTTCGTTCTGAAGGATCGCACGAGAACGGAGCAAGAACCTGTGGTTTACGAGGTCTGCTTTTTGTCTGGCGAACGAGCTCGACCATAGGCTGTTTATGCGCCCAAGGACTGCTGAGAGGTTGAGGAGAAAGGGAAGAGTATTGGTTGCTTTCAGGGAAAGCTTGTCCAGCGGAGCCCATTCAGAAACAGCTCAGGGTCGCGCACAACATGGGCGACCCTGGCAAACCAGTATTTCACTGCCGAGTCTGATCCCTGGTTCTCAGGCGTTCCGGTAAGGCCCAATACAGCAGGGCTGCTGCTAGTAGACTGGTGAAGCCAATCACGTAGAGTGCCGGGGTGGTGCTACCGGTTAGATCCTTGATGTGCCCCACCATGACTGGGCTGACAATGCCACCGAACTGGCCCATGGTATTGATCAGGGCGATCCCACCTGCCGCGCCGGCCCCGGCCCCTGCCAACAATTTGGGCGGCAACGCCCAGAAGGCCGGGATCGAAGCGATAATGCCTGCGCCCAGCAGCGCCAGGGCACCGATTAAAAAGATCGTGTGTTGTGCGAAGATGCCGGCGCTGAAGAAGCCAACCGCACCCAGCACGACCAAGCCGCACACGAACTTGCGTCGCTCCCCACTGGCATCGGAAAGTCGACCGATGACCACCATGCTGATCGCACCGCAGATGTAGGGCACAGCGGTCAACAAACCGATGATGACAGGACTTTGGGTGCCGGCACTGCGAATCAGTTGAGGCGCCCAGAAGTTCAGTCCATAGGACGCCACCTGGATCAAAAAGTAGATCATGCCGAGCATGAGGAAGCCGGGAAGCTTGATCGCCGCCAACAGCGAACCATGCTTGTTGGCCTCATGGCTGGAAATATGCCGAGCCAGCAACGCCTTTTCTTCAGTCGTCAGCCACGCCGCATCCTGCACACGGTCCTTGAGCGTGCGCAGCACGATCAAGCCCAATAGGACACAGGGAACGCCTCCCAGCAGGAACAGCCAATGCCAGCCACGTAAGGCGAGGACACCATCCATATGTCCGAGCACCAGACCGGACACCGGAGCACCGATCAGGCCCGCGAAGGCAGAGGCCAGGAAGAGCGTGGAGGTGATGCGCCCACGGTAGCTCTGGGGGAACCACAGAGTAAGGTAGTAAAGCACGCCAGGCGCGAATCCTGCTTCCATGGCGCCAATCACGAATCGCAAGACATAGAACTGCCATTCGGACGTAACGAAGACCATCAAGGCGGTGGCAACGCCCCAGGACATCATGATCCGTGCGATCCAGCGTCGTGCACCGACCTTGTAGAGCATCATGTTGCTCGGCACTTCGAACAGCACATAACCCACCACAAACAGCCCGGCACCCAAGCCGTAAGCCGTGTCGCTCAAGGACAGGTCGGCCTGCAGTTGAAACTTGGCGAAGCTGATGTTGATACGATCAAAAAAAGCGAACAGGTAGCAGATCATGATCAGGGGCATGATCCGCCAGGCGACTTTGCGCACGACCGATTTTTCAGCATTGACATCGTCGCCGAGGCTGCCGGCAGAGGTTGCGGATACACTCATTTCAATCTCCAGATAGGCTTCCGTTTTGGAGCCCGATTGTTTTTGTAGTCTGGACAACGACCAGGAACTTCGCGCAAGCCCATCGCTTGCGCTGGCGAATCGTCAGAGGGTCAATCCGGCAGGCGTCGGATGGAGATCGCAGTTGCGACCGGCCTTTACCAATTGGCCAGGCAACTCATGCCCGAGCAGCGCGGCAAGCCTGCGCGACTGGTCCAGCAAGAGGGGCAAATCGATGCCCGTCTCGATACCCATCTCATGACACAGGTTGACCAGGTCTTCGGTGCAAATGTTGCCGGACGCTCCGGGGGCAAAGGGACAGCCGCCCAGACCACCCAACGAGGCATCGAAACGGCGGGCACCGGCCTCATAAGCCGCCAGGACATTGCAAAGCCCCAGCCCGCGAGTGTTGTGAAAGTGCAGGGTCAGCGCAGATGGAGCCACCCGAGTGAGCACGCGCCGGACAATCCGATGGACTTGACGCGGATTGGCCATGCCCGTGGTGTCCGCGAGGGTGATGCCGGTAACGCCAAGGTCCATGTATGTCTCGACGATGGCCAAGACCCGGTCTTCGTCGATGCCCCCCTCGAACGGGCAGCCAAAGGCCGTGGCGACGGTCGCGTTAAGCAGGAGGGACGTTCCTTGGGCCGATTGCACAATGTCGACGAAGGCGGCAAGCGACTGCTCACAGCTCATGCGCATGTTGGCGCGGTTATGTGTCTGACTGGCGGACATCACCATGTTGATCTCATCAGCTCCCGCCTGGACTGCTCGCTGGGCACCCTTGAGATTCGGCACCAGAGCGGTATAGATGACTCCCGGCTGTCGCTGGATGCCGGAGAAGACCGCTTCGCCGTCTCGCAGGGCGGGAATGGCCTTGGGCGACACGAACGAGCCCGCTTCGATACGCGAGAAGCCGGCCAGCGATAACGCGTCAATCAGGGCAATCTTGTTCGCCGTCTCGACCCACACCGGCTCGATCTGAAGGCCATCGCGAGGGGACACTTCCTGCACGACAAGACGCTGTGAATAGTCAGTGATCACTGCACGACTCCTTCAGCCTTGAAGCGCTGGATCTGCGAATCGCTGAAGCCCAGTTCGCCGAGAACGCCCTCGGTGTGCTGTCCGAGCGCAGGACCTTGCCAGTTCACCTGGCCAGGCGTGTGTGAGAGCTTCGGCACAATGCCGGGCATCATCACTTCGGCACCGTCGGGCAAGGTGGCATCGAGAATCATGTCGCGGGCTTGGTAATGGGGATCGGCAACGATGTCCGCCGCCGAGTAGATGCGGCCAGCAGGGACTTCAGCCTGTTCAAGAGCCCCCAGCACGTGCTCGATCGGGTGGCTCATGGTCCAAGCCGCGATCGCCGCATCCAGCATCTCACTTTGCAGCGCGCGGCCATCGTTCTGGGCCAAGTCGTCACGTGCGGCAAGGTCAGCCCGACCGATAGCCATCATCAAACGCTTGAAAATCGGGTCGCTGTTGCCGGCGATCACCACGTAGGCATTGTCGGCGGTTGGGTAGGTATTGGAGGGCGCGATGCCCGGCAAGGAACCGCCCGTACGCTCGCGAACGTGCCCCATCATGGCGTACTCCGGTACCAGGCTTTCCATGACGTTGAACACACTTTCGACCAGCGACACGTCGACCACCTGTCCGTCACCCTGGCCGGTCTTGACCCGAAGCACCGACATCAGCGCCCCGATCACCGCGTGCAACGAAGCGAGCGAATCACCGAGGCTCACCCCGACCCGCGCCGGAGGGATGCCAGGGGTACCGGTGGTGTAGCGAATACCTCCCATCGCCTCGCCAATGGCACCGAAGCCCGGACGGTCGCGGTAGGGGCCCGTTTGGCCATAACCGGAAATGCGGACCAGCGTGAGCCTGGGGTTCAACGCATGCAGTACATCCCAGCCCAAGCCCAGCTTTTCCAGCGCCCCGGGACGAAGGTTTTCGATGAGTACATCGGCGCTTTCGACCAATTGCTTGACGATGTCGATGCCCTCAGGGGCTTTCAGATTGAGCGCAAGGGACTTCTTGTTTCGCGATTGCAAGTACCACCACAGCGACGTGCCTTCGTGCATCTTTCGCCATTTGCGCAGGGGGTCACCATGACCCATCGACTCGATCTTGATCACCTCCGCACCAAACTCACCGAGTAGGCGTGCTGCAAACGGCGCGGCGATTAAGGTACCGATTTCAATGACGCGAAGGCCGTTAAGGGCAGTCATGGGGATGTAGCCTCGTGTTCTTGGAATTTGATCCAAGCCTAAGAGAGGCCAACCACTCGCTACCAACCGTAAATTTGGAACGGGTCTTCGTGAAAGACGAAGACCGCCGTTCAGAGCCCTTGAAGATGCCTGTACAACAGCTTGCTGACCGGCGAAAGTGCGTCCTCGTTCCGGATCACCAGCAGCATGCTGCGAATGGCCCAGTCATCTTCCAGCGCCACCGCCTTCAGGCCCAGAGACCGGCCAATAAGCTCGAAAGCCTTTCGCGGCAGCACCCCGATGCCCAGGTCAGCCTGCACCATCCGGCACACTGCGTCGAACCCCGGCACTTGGATGCGAAGCCGCAGCGCTTTTGCGCAACTGCGCGCGGCCGCATGGGTGCGCAGATTGATGAAACTGTCGGCGTGCAGGCCGACGTGATCGAAGTCGAGCGTCTCGGCAAAGGCGATCCGTTCTTTTACTGCCAAACGGTGTTCCGGGCGCATGACCACGACCAACTCATCCTGGCGGTACGGCACCGTGTGAAGCCCTTTGATTTCTGTGTCCGCGGAGCAGATCCCGATATCGGCCACCCCATCCAGAATACCCTTCACCACCCCGGCACTGGGGCGCTCTTGCAGATTGATCTTCACTTGCCCGTGATCGGCAATGAACGCCTGCAAGTCCTCCGGCAGGAATTCGATGATGGCGGAGATATTGGCGAGCATACGGACATAGCCACGCACCCCGTGCAGGTGCTCGCCCACATCGATACTGATCTTCTCGACATCGGTCAGAATCCGCTTGGCGTAATAAAGCAGGGTTTCGCCTGCGGCCGTCAGCTCCATGCCCTTGGCGTTGCGCTCGAACAGCTCTATTCCAAGCGCTTGCTCCATGTCATTCATACGCTTGCTTGCCGCCGAAAGCGCGATCATCTCCAACTCTGCTGCCCGGGTCAGCGTACCCTCTTGATGAACGCTGACGAACAGCTGGAGGGTGATGAGGTCGAGCCGGCGGATGAGATGTTTCTGGAGCATCGGGGTAAGCTCAAGCTGTACAACAGTTTAGGAAGCCGAGGTTACACTTCTGCTGACCCTTTTGTCCTGGAGTCTTACCGGCTAACTACAGATTACGCGTATAGATGGATGGGTGGCGGACCTAGGCTAACCCTCAAGTGTTGAGGATACGTTTGCGTTCTTCCTGCTGCAGATGAGTCAGTAGAAAATCGGTAAAGGCGGGAACGAAGGACATGGGATCTCCGCATCAGATTCGAAAGGTGGTGCAAGGTTGATCGGTCGGCTGACAACTATTCGGGGAGTTCATGCCCCGTTGATCCTATGGAAATTACAATGCCAGCTTGATGATCGTTCATCCTATTGGCTTTGGGCAGCATCCAAAAACTTTGCATGGATTTGCCGCTGTTTTCGCTCTTGTAGCACCCTGAAAACAAGTCCAGAACTGAGTCTTTTCTTGCTTCAGCAACAAAAGAAACCCTTGAATTTCAATGGGTCGGACGCTGGATGCGAGTCTCGTTTCCCGCTCCAGGATTCAGAAAAAAGCCACTCAGATGAGTGGCTTTTTTTTATGCCTGAGATTTGTAGGATGAAACGTGGGCCCTCGGGTTTTTGATCAATCGTTCTCGCCATCAACGATATTCATCTGTTTAGCAAGTCTGCAGGCCTTTGTGGGTGGCGATCTCGGTTGGTCCTCGGTTGATCCATGCTGGAGTGATTACCCATTCGCAGAGGACGGCCACGGCGAGGAGTGGGACAAGTCGCAACGTCCTGCGCTGTAGAAGACGCGCTGCAAAACCTTCCGTAACAATAGTGAGGGTTGGGCCGGTTTCAGTGCTACAGTCTCGCCCTTCCAGGGTGAGGGTACATCATGCGGCTCATGCTAACGGTTTTTACCATGGCGCTGCTGACAGGGTGCGCGACTGTCAACGAAAGCTCCAGCTACGGGCACATGTGTGGCCTCCATCCTTACTGCGGCGTTACTGTCGATCTCGAGATTATCAAAGGCCACGACAATGCTGGGGCCATGAGTGCCCTGACTCCGTTTGCAGTCATTGACCTGCCGTTCAGTTTCGTCGCCGATACGCTGATCCTGCCGTACACGATTTTTCATATGAAGAGTGCCGACGAGTAGCGCTGGCTGATCGCGATCGTCAGGACGATCACCCTGGCGGTGTGTTCAAGGCTGTGCATTGCGATCGAGCGCTCAATGACGGACCAGGGAATGATCGCTTGGTTTGCGGCGGGGTCGTTAGCGGTTCATTGATGAAGAGTCTTTTGCTGAGCAGCGATTGCCTCTACACCTGGTGCGGAAACGCTCGTTTCTTTAAGCGGTACTTCACCCACGGAAAGTGCCCGCTCGATCAGCAACTCGCAGCCCTTATCTTGCAATAAGGCTTGTAACCGCTGGAATTCGCCGCACCAGATGGTTTCAACGTCGCGATCCCGCGTCTTGTCGCGATCGCTGCTGAGAGCGACCGCGCGAACTTGCAGGCGGCCATTGTCGGCTTTGCCACCCACTTCAACGCCATAACCGGGCGTCGCGGCTTTGCGCAGCACGACCTTGCCGGTTTCTGCCCAGGCGGTTGCCATGCCTTCGCGTACCTCGTAGCCGAGGCTGGCCAAGCCGCCGAGCACGGCTTCGCGGCGGGCAAGGGCGGCTTGAGTCTGCAAGTGGGTTGCGATATGCGTTTTACACTGCTCGATCAGCCCAGCCATTACCGAGAACTCGCTATCGGTCGTGCAGGCGCCAATCTGACTCAGTAAGGTTGCGTGTTCGGTGCCCATGCAGGTTTCGATTTCGCTGGCCAGGTCCTGCAGCTGTTCGAGGCACTCACGCTGGCGTTGGAAGTTTCGAGTGGACGTGCCGAGGTCGAGTACCAAGCTGTCGAGCAACAGATTGCGCCGTTTGGCGTCGACTTCCGTTTCAGCTCTTTCCAGTGCTAGAAGGAACGGTGCGGCACGCTCTGCGCCTTGCAGCAGTTGCAGTTCCACGATGTGGCGGTCGATGCGCAGCAGACGTATGTCTCGCGTGGCTTCCGGTTCCCGTGCCGTTATCCAATCGCGCAGGGAAAGCTCGGGTTCGGCAACCTTGAGCTGCTGCGCCAGGGCGCGTTGGGTATCGCTCAGCACCGGCTTCTCGGTGGCCTTGGTCAAGTGGGTGAAACCTTCGGCCAGCAGACGTTCGGCATCTTCCCGATTGGCACCGCTCGCCAATTGTGAGAGGGACTGCAGCAAGGTTTGATCGGCGCTTTGGGGATTGGCGTGCAAGGCGTCAAGCAATGTCGCGGCGTTTTCCTGGACGCGGCGGTCGCGTTGGCGTCGCTCGGCGGCACGAATGATCGCGCGTTCTTCGCGGTCCTCCAGATCTCGGCGCAGGTGCTCAATCTCCACGGGCACGGCCTTCTGCAATTCGGCCAATCGATCTTCTGCCAGCAGAGCGCGCAGGCGAGCGTGTCGCGCCGTGGCGGCGATGCGCTCCTGCTCACTGAGTTCGCCAAGCCTTGTGGCTTGTGTCTGCCAACGCTCCACGGCGCGCTCCAGGCGTTGCAGGTGGCCTTCACAGATGGCGATGATTTCTTCGCGAGTGACAATGCGAACGACCTTGGGACCACTCATGGGCAGATTTCCGTATCAACTGGAACAGGATTGGGTTGCAGTGGCTGCTCGACCTTCATGGCGTGTTCGATTGCTTCACGCAGCCGTGATCGCTCGCTGTCGCCGTTGTGATACCAGGCTTGCGATGACACGCGATGGATATGCGGGATGGCGCGATGCAGCACGGACGGGCGCCAGATCTCCCGGGCGCGGGCGCGTTCGAGCAGAGTGTGGCAAGGCGCATCGCACTCGATGCCAATGGCGTACAGACCCGTATCTGGATGCTCGATGGCGAAGTCGAGGCCGAAAGCATCGCCTTCACTGGCGGGAGCGGCTTGCCATCCCAGAGATTGAATGAATTCGCCGACCAGCCTGACAAAACCATCACGTTGCTGACCTTGTTCGCGGTGCACGCTGCTGCGGTCGGTCTGCAGGCGCTCCAGCAACTTGCCGCTGCTGCTGAACTCGCCAGAGGAGAGGGCGCGGGCATATTCCAGATAGCCTTGCAGATAGTCACGCGGGCTGGCGGGGGCACGGTGCGTGTTGAGCATGTCGGAGATATCGGCGATCGGCATCGATGTGATCATCACCACCTTGTGTCGCGCACGGGTCACCGCCACGTTCAGGCGCCGTTCGCCACCGGTCTGCCCGAGCACGCCGAAGCTACGGCGGAAGGTACCTTGGCTGTTGCGGCCGAAGGTGGAGGAGAAGACGATGATGTCGCGTTCATCGCCCTGCACGTTTTCCACGTTCTTGACGAACACCGACATGTCCTCGCCGTCTTCGCTGCGCTCGCGTTCTTGGGCGTAGGCTGTGCGGAACAGCTCATCCTGCTCGGCACGCTGCTCCAGATGCTCCTCGATGAGGTCGGCCTGCTTGCGGTTGAAGGTGACGACACCCACCGAGGGGCGCTGGTCGTAAGGTTTTTGCCACAACTCGTTGAGGTACTCGACGACCCGCTCGGCTTCTTGGGCATTGCTCTGGTTCTGGTACAGCCCACCGACCTGGATCAGTTCCAGCGGTTTGATCCGTTGGATGCTTGCCTGTGGATGACGGACCGGAACGTTCAGGCGATTGCCATAGAACGAGGCGTTGGAAAAGCCGATCAGTTCACGGTAGGCCGAACGGTAGTGAATCTGCAAAGTGGTGCTGGGCAGGGCGTTGCGCGCCAGTTGCAGCAGGTCAGGGCAGTCCTTGATCTCACGTCGGTTCCAGGTGTCTTCGAACGCTTCGCGCTGTTCCTCATCCGCGTCCTCGTCAGGCTCGTCGCCGTCGAACACTTCGGCTTCGTCGCTTTCGATGCGACTGGAAAAGAATGCCGTCGGCGGCATTTGCTTCTCATCACCACTGACAACAGTGACTTGGCCGCGGAATAAGGTCGGCAGGGCGAACTCGACCGGCATCTGCGAGGCTTCGTCGTAGATGACCGTATCGAACAGGCTGGCCTTGAGTGGTAGTACACGACTGGCGACGTCCGGGTTCATCAGCCATACCGGACGCAGGCTCATCAAGCCGAGATTACTGCCCAGTTCAATGAATTCGCGCAGACGCCGCGAGCGTTTGCCCGTTAGGCGGGTGACATCCTCCCATTGCTTGCGATTGCCCAGGCGGTCGAGGTTGATGCCTTTGGCCAGCAGCTCACGATTGAGCAGTCGCATCTGTGCGTCGGCTTGCGCGAGGCTGGCGACTTTGGCGCGGGCTTCGTCCTGGCTGAACAGCAGTTCAGGATTGGCTTGCTCGACGCGATGTTTCCAACCCAGTCGGGCTTCGCGGTTGAGCAGGCGTCGCACTTCGGCTTCCAGTTGCTCGGGTGCAATGTTGTCCAACTGTTCCTGGCGTTGGCGCAGCAGGGCGAGCAACTCGAGGTCGGCTGTCGTCAACTGACCGGCGCGCCCGCGGAATGTCTGGTAGGCGGCCAGGAAGGGCAGCGCCTCATGCAGGCGATCAAGACTCAGTTGATTGCTCAGGTTGTGTTCGACGGCATGCTGCAGTTGTCGCACCAGCTCATCACCCAGCCAGTCGCCGAGTATCTTGAGTTGTTCGAGGCTGGAATGGCGAACGCCATGGCGTATCAGCGACGCGTCCAGATCGCTGAGCAGCGCCTCGAGGTGCTGTTTGTCGCCGGCGAGGGCGGCTTCATCCGCCTGTCGGGCACGAGGCGATTGCGCCAGGGCCAGCGCCAGTGCCTGGATTTCCAGCAGGTGGCGAATGTCGCTCTTCACGAGGCTGGACAATTCCAGGCAGGCTTGCCTGTTCACCGTTTCCAGCTCTAACGCCTGATGCAGGGTACTCAGCTCGGCGCGCAAAGGTCGCCACTGGCTTTCCAGGCGAATGGCTGTCTGCAGCGTGGGCAGCGCTTCAACAACAAGACTTTCCCCTTGCTCTTGAAGAAAGTTGCGCAGTCGCTTGCGCCGCAGCAGATGCAGCGGGTTGATGTTCGCCAACCAGGACCGGGCGGCGATGACCTTGGTACAGTCCTGATCCAGATGCCTGAGGGCTTTGTTTTCGAGCAGACAGAGTGCCGGAGACAAGGCGGGGACGTAGTGGTCCTGATCCAGTTGGCCGAGTTGCTGATCCAGTTGCTGCAGTTCGGCGAGAATCGACTCGCCCCGTGGGAGTTGGCCCTCTTCGCGGCTGCGGAATAGCGGCAGCCAGCGCGCAAGACGCAGACGTTGCTCTTGCTTCAGACCGAGGAGGGTCGCGACATGGGTCGTCATCCAGTCGCGGTATGGCGCGGGGTCGTCGATTTCGAAGCTGGCGGGGTGTGCCTGCAACGTAGCCTGACGGTTGTTTTCGGCCTGAATGAAACTGTGCAGATTTTCGGTGAAGGCCTGCAAGGTCGCTCGGTCGGCGGCAAATGACTGTAGTTGGGCCAGTGGGCTGCCTTCGTAGCGTGCGGGCAACCACAGGCGTACCAGCGGCGCGCAGCTTTCTTCCAGGCGGGTCAGGCTGGCGAGGTCCAGGGATGCCAGGCGTTGGCGCAAGGCCGGAAACTCGAGCGGCGCTGCGCCGGACTCCAGTTCGATCAATTCACCAAGCAGCCTGCGATAGCTGAGGCCGGTATTGTCATCAACGCGATGCAGGCTCTGGTGGAAGCGGTCGAGCTCGCCCTCCAGGGCTTCGATGCGAGCTGCGATCTGTTCGCGCTGGCGTTGCCAGCCCTGCGCCTGGCTGCCGTCCGTGAACAGGCTTTCCAACTGCTCACGAATGCTGCGGATGACGGGCTCGCGGTCACGGTTGACGTCATTGAGCATGACAATGCGTTGACCGAGGCCTTCGGCGACCAGACGTTTGTATACCACTTCCAGCGCTGCATGCTTCTGACAGACGATAAGCAAGCTGCGCTGGCGGCCGATAGCATCGGCGACCATGTTGACGATGGTCTGGCTCTTGCCGGTTCCGGGCGGCCCCTCGACCAGCAGTCCCGGGCTCTGCCGGGCCTGGATCACGGCGGCTTCCTGTGAAGGATCACTGGCCACGGTGAAGTAGCGTTGCAGCTCGCCTGGCGGCGCCTCGCGTTCGGATTCGTCGGCGGCCTTGAGGCGCAACGCCGTTTCCAGGCCGGTGCCGACAGGCGAAAGCGTCTTCAGTTGGCGCAGGTCTTCACCGATGGCTTGCCCCATGAAGGTCACGTGAAACAGCACGGCCGCGCAGTCCAGTTCATCCTGGTAGGGCGCGATTTCCACGTTGCTGGCGGGTAGATTGCCAAGGGCACGCGAGCGAATGGTGGCAAGCATTCCGAAGGCGTCCATGACATCCGCCGCGCGAATGGAAGAACGACCCAGCAGCTCATCGGCGGTCTTGCGCCAGCGCTTGCAGGTTTCGGCACCGAGTACGCTTTCCAGTGCGGGGTTGAGCCGCACTTCCTCACGTTCACTGTCGAACGCCAAGGCGGCGTGCCCACGCGAACCCAACTCCAGCAGCAGCTTCACTGGCCACAGCAGCAGCGGGATGATTCGCGTGCGCGTGGTGCCGCGAGGGTCACGGTTGAGCAGGAAAGGGAAGCCCAGGTACAGGCCATCGATGCCGGTGTCGCGTTTGTAGAGTGCGCTTTGCCGGTACAGGGTATGCAGGCGTGATTCCAGCTGGCCGTTGAGCTGAAAACTCTCCGGGTCGAGATTCACGGCCCGGGCATTACGTTGCAACAGGTGATCGAGCAGCGCCGCGGCCGGACTGCGCTCGCTGTTGAGTTCGTTGAGATCTACCCGTGCGGTGGTCTTGCCGATGCTCATGCGTACCAGCGGCCCGCGCATCACGGCGGTCACAACCTTCTTCTCGAAGAAATCGAGGATCTGTGAAACGTACTGCTGTTTCTGTGGTTCCAGCCATTGACTGGACGGGATGGCCAGCAGCACCAGTGTCTGGGCCAACGGCATACGTCGTTCCAGGCGGAACTGCTCGGCCCACTCGTCCACGACTGGCACGCCACAACGGGCAAAGCCCTGGATACGCTCATCGACACTCCGGTACAGCTCAAGTCGAGAGTGCAACAGCAGCTGGGTTGCCGCTTCGGCGTCGAACCAGCCGACATCGGCGTTCCTGGCCAGCTCGGCGGCGCTCTCCACGATCGAGGGCGCTGAACGAAACTGGCCGATCGCGGCGCTGAGCAGCACAATCAGATCTTCTTCGGCGATCACCCGGCGTTCCGACAGTGAGGCCAACCCCGGATGGTCGGTGTCGGGGAACAGGCGTTGGCGTTCCTGCCACTGCGTGGCCAGCTTGGCGCGTGAGGTCGATAGCAGGAATATCCGCAGTTGCTCTTCGACCAACTCGATGTGTTGGTGCAGAGCACGCTGACGTACGTTTTCGGCGCGGGTTTTGAGACGCGATAGCCAGTTGTCGGTCTGCAATTGCTCAAGCAGGTCCGGGACCGACCCACTGATCAAGCGATAGCCTTCCAGCGGATGCTCCAGCAGCCATCCTGGCGTGACGATGTCGCCATGATGGATCAACGGGATTTCCGGGTTGAGGATTCTCAACGCCAGCATGAGACGGAAGTCGTCCTCGATCCCTTCGTGCTGGACGACCTGTCGTAAGCCGGCGACCAGGGAAGGGGCGAGACCGACTTGCTCGGCCCATGTCACGATCACACCGCGCAGCAAGTGATCCAGGGCCTGTTGCCAGTTATCCGCCTGGGCCGCCGCCAGGGCGAATACGCCGGGCTTGTGGAAGCGACGCTCTCCCAGCCGTAGGGTGGCGCCTTCACCTTCGTCCGTTTGCTGGACGGAGGAGGCCGGCGCCTCGACCGCAATGCCACTGAGCCAGTCCCGGACCTGTTGCCATTGCCAGCGCTGATGACGGTCGCGTGCCAGCAGACCCCGCAGCAGCAGGTTCAGACGCGGGTCGAGGTCGTCGGGGATCGGCACTCCATTGGCCAGCACGTGAATAAGAAAAGCGTTGGCATTGGTGCCGTCGAAGCAGGCGCCCTGGGTCAGTTGTTCGAGCAGAATCATGCCCAGGCTCCACCAGTCCGAGGCGGCCGCAACGCCACCTGCGATAGCTTCTGGCGCCATGTAGCGACTGGTTTCCAGAGGCGAGACGATGTCCAGGTCGAACTCGGACAGGCGTGCCGAACCGAAACCGCTGATGACCAGGTCCAGGGGGGCGCGGGAACGTACCAGCAGGCTGGTTGGGCGCAGGTCCCGATGGCGTAGGCCTGCTTCGTTGAAAGCATGCAGCGCCTGCCCCAGTTCCTTGACGACATGGTGCACGCTGTCGCTGTCGCGGATCACGCTGCCGAGTTCTGCCAGGGTTCCGCCGGTCAGTTCTTCAATGACCTCGTAGGCACGGTCATCCCAGCGGCCGGTGGCGATGATTTCAGGCACATGCTCGCGGGGCAGTCGGCGAATCACATCGTAGATCGCCGGGTCCGGTTCGGCACCGGGTCGATATAAGGTCAGGACTGCTCGTTGCGCGGTTTCATTGTGCTCGGCGACGTATCGCTCACGCACGCCGTCGGTACTGCTGATCTGGCGGATCAGGCGCCAGCCATCGATCAGGGTCTGGGTGATGCCTTCCGGTTCGCTGGTGTCCGGCAGCGCGCCGGAGGGCGTTGCTTGCGCAAGTGAGCTGCCACATTCAAGGCACATCAGGTCGCCATCGGCCATTGGATGACCATTTTCGCAGAGCAAGACCGGGGTCTGTTCCTGGGCGGGGCTGACCGGTGGGAGGGGTTCTTCGGTAACGACGGCTTGCGGCCGCCAACCGGCGGCACGAATGGGTTCGCCGGCGAGGTCCCAGCCGCAGGGTTGTTCCTGAATGAGCCCTTCGCAGAATATCTCCTGCAGAGCGCGCTCGGTTTTGCAGTTGGGGCAGAAACGTATCATGGGGGCTCCACTCAGCGGCGTCGCGACGCGTGTGCGCTGATCTGTAAATGATGGCCTTGTTCATGCAGCAGGTCGCGTAAGCGCAATAAGTCGCCACGTCGTGGGATGCCGGCCATCCAGACGCTGCCGCTTTCGTCAAACATCAGGTCAAGCGCCTTGTCGGCGGGTTCCAGCAGGCGTTCGTAACGGCCCAGGCGTGCCTGCCCCAGGGGCGTAAGCAGGCTCAGGCGTTGATTATCACTGCCGCGCAAGGCCATGGTCTGGCTGAGTGCTTCGATATAGGGGTCGCTGATCAAGGCGTCTATCAGGCCATTGGCTTGAAACAACGGCTCATCGAGTTGCTCCAGGGAGTAGCCGCTATAGACCAGGATGTCGAGATCGCTGCGTTGACGCAGGCTTTCGAGCAGCGACCGCAGGGCGTCGAACTGGTCGAACGGCTCTCCGCCGGAAATCGTGATCCCGTCTGCCTCGTGCAGCCAGGGGGTGATCTGTTCTAGCAGTTGCTCCAGCGACAAGCGCCGGTGTCCTGGCCCCCATGTATCGGCAGAGATGCAGCCAGGACAGCGGATGCTGCAGCCCTGGAACCAGATACCAAGGCGCCGTCCCGGGCCGAGGGTGGTGACCGGAAAGTGTACGCGCGACAGACTGAGGTCCATGTTCAGCGACGTTCCATCTTCAGCCCAGCGATGTCCAACTCGGTGATGGTGAAGTGCTCGCCTGGTTGAGCATCCTGATCAAACAGCGCCCGCGACAGGGGATTGAGCAGGCGTGCCTCCAATTGGTTGCGGATGCCTCGGCCACCGTTGGACAGATCCTGCAGACAGAGGCCGTGCAGTGCCTGGCGTGCCTGGGGGGCTAATTCGATAAACAGGTTCTGTCCCTGCAGATCGCTAAAAGTGGCGTTGACCATCTGTTCAAAGATCTGCACTGCAACGTCTTCACGAATGAAGTCGAAGACAATGATGTTCTCGCCGATTCGATTGAGGATTTCCGGTCGGTTGAGCACCAGCTTGAAATACCGGTCGATCTCGCTATGCACCTTGTCCTGGACCTGCTCGAAGGCTTCGCCCGGCAGGACGTTCGCGACGCGTTCGCCATTGTCGCCCTGGCGATAGATCCCGAGGTTGGAGGTGAACACAATCAGCGCCTCCGAAAAGTACACACGGTCACCACGGCCTGAAGTCAGCACGCCATCGTCGAGAATCTGCAGGAATTTATCGAGGATCCGCGGATGGGCTTTTTCGATTTCATCGAATAACACCACGCTGAACGGCTTCTCGCGGATGGCATTGGTCAGCTCACCGCCGACGTCATAGCCGACGTAGCCGGGCGGTGCGCCGATCAGGCGTTGGTCGGCATGCTCGGCGCTGAATTCGGACATGTCGAAGCGGATGTATGCACTTTCGTCGCCGAACAGCAGGCTGGTGATGGTTTTGGCGAGTTCAGTCTTGCCTACGCCGGTCGGCCCCGCGAGAAAGGCTACCCCCCGTGGACGATTGCCCTTGCGACTGGCGCCGACGCCCGTCATCGCCCGTTTGACGATATCGAGCATGTGCGTCACTGCATGCTCCTGGCCTTTGACCCGCTGGTGGACGAGGGCATCCGCCTGCCGGATGCGCTGACGGTCGATCTTCAGCCACGGATCCTCGGTGACGCCGATCTTGTAGCGGCGCACTGCGTCGGCAATCTGCGGCATGGGTACACCCTCGACGCGCGCCAGTTGAGCAATGGCACTGAGATCGAGCAGCAGCAAGCCTTCGGTATTCTGTACGAAGGCATCCACAGCTTGATGCATGATCTCTTCGCTGGCGCCCTGGCTGCCACTGAGCCCCTTGAGCAGCGCCGGTGCCAGTGCGCGACGGGCCAGTTGATCGGGCTTGGATACGGGAATGTGGCGCAAGCGCGGGTTGTCGACCAGCAGCCAGTCGGGTAGATCACCTTCTTTTTCCACCAGCCACAGCAAGGTATTGAAGAAAGGTTTGCGCAGTTCTGTGGCTGGACGGCTGCGAGCCTGATGGGATTGCACCAGGGCCTGGGTAAAGAGATGATGTTCAGCCGCGCTGAGGGCGTCGTTGCGGACCGCCAGGCGCGAGGCGAAATCGATGATCAATGCGACCGGTTCACCAGCACGACTCACCAGCCGTGACAGGGTGGCGCCCAGCAGGTCGATACCTGCCGGTGCGACGCCGTTCACCGGGGTCAGGCCAAGTTCCTGAAGCACCGTCAGGCCGGCCTCTGGGTCGGAACCAGGTTTGCCGACAGCCCGGAAACCGGATACCGGATCCCAGGCAATGACTTGGGCGTAGCCAGCATCGAGCAGGGCATTACAAAGGGTTTGGTTGAAGCTCTGGGCGGTCACCGTACCGGGCGCCACCTCACTGGCCTGTAGGTCCCGGATGTTGCCTGACAGGACGAATTGGCTCTTCAGAGGCAAGAAGCGCAGAAGATCTCGCAGCCAACGTGGGCTTTCAAATATCGCAATCCCTGACATGTTTCAGCTCGTAACGTTGGGTCGGTATGGGCAGGGTATTGCTCAATGCGCCCATTTGCCAGTGCGCTGCTACGGAAAGTTGTGTTGAGAGAGCGCTTCTTAGGGGGCGCTCGTTTCTTTTATCCTGCGGCACGTAGGCCGCGGATAATCTGCAGCCTTGAGGCATCCGCTACGCTGATCGGAGCTGAGCTTCGATCGCTCCCTTATCGATGACCGACCAGACCTCGCGGATCCTGCCGTCCTCGAACGCGTAGAAGACGTTTTCGGCGAACGAGATGCGTGTCCCATTCACCGCCAGGCCCAGGAATTCCCCAACCGGTGCGCAATTGAAGGCCAGGCGAGCTGCCAACTTAGGTGGGTCGATCACCAGGAATGCAATCGCAAAGCGCAAGTCGGGGATAGCCCGATAATCTGCTTCCAGCATGCTTCGATAGCCGTGCAACCCTAATGGTTTTGCGTTGTGAACCACATCCGGGTGCACAAAATGGCCCAGGTTTTCCCAGTCCTGTGCATTCAGGCAGGCGATGTAGTCGCTATAAAGATCGGCAAGGTTCGGGCTCATGGGGCTGATTCTCCTCTTCATGTCTGTTCTTGCCTTTGCGATCCTAGGTCCGATTGTGATGTCTCATCAAGGCAGTGAGCAGAGTAGAAAGTCAGCGGTGTAGGTGACAGTGGTCATCGCGTTGCTGAACGACCATGGCGGAGCGTCCGGCGGACACGGGGACGCCGACGCGATGGCGCCAGGCAATGCTGACTTTCAATAGGGTTGAACGGCGGCCTGCGAACTTCCGGTCGCGGGCCAGTGAAGGTTTTACAGCGTGATACTGGCGGCTGGGTAGAACAGAATATTGAGTACGAAGAGGATCATCCAGAAACCGATTTCGAGCGTTTCGGTAATAGGCTGGATCTGTTTGATTGCGCCGTAGACATGCACGAAGAACATCAGCGTGAAGACCACGAAAAGAATATCGAAGGCATAACTGAAACTGGTGCCGGTGGTGGCTGAACGCAACATCGCTACTTCAACGACAAGGATGAATGCACCGAGGCAACGGCCGAAATAGATAGCCAGATGTTCGTGTTCGGGGACGGTCCAGCGCATAAGCCGGGCCCATTGGAGCGGGGCGAAAAAGATGGGCAAGGCAAAGAAGAGGGTGGTCACCACCATCAGGGTTGTGATGTATTCCTTGCTGTATTGCGCATAGTAACCAAGCATTTAAGAACTCCTTGTCTCATCCGCACGCCTAGGCGCCCGGCAGTAATTATTATTGTGAGCGGCGTGAAGTGTTGCGAGGGCTGACCAGAAGCGTCAATTGTCCAAAAGCGCCTGCTACCAAAAGCGCGGAGGGGAGTAGTACCACTTACACACGCCGTTTCGACCGATGGCCGTGGTATCTGGGCGGAACTCACTGCGGCGAGGGCGACTGGCGTTTGCGCGGCGCGAAACGGGTAGTGTTGAGGTTGAGCACAACTGTGGGTTAGAGGCGAAATCGCCCACGGAAGCCAGGGGATCGCTTCCCAAACAAAAAAGAGCATTTCGGCACGCTTATCGAGCATTTCGGCACAGTAGCCACGCTTTGTTCAACCTAGACTCGAGCTTCACTCTAAGACTCAGATGGAGCCGCGATGAACATCAGATCAGTCCTGCCTGCACTTACCATGGCTGTAGCATTCAGTGGATATGCCGCCGACTTCTCACTGACCAGCCAGGATATTGCTGACAAACGTCCGCTGACCAAGCGCGAAGTGTTCCAAGGCTTCGGTTGCGAAGGTGGCAACACTTCTCCCGAGCTTTCCTGGGCAAACGCTCCCGCAGGTACTAAAAGCTATGCGATCACGGTCTATGATCCCGATGCACCGACCGGTAGCGGTTGGTGGCATTGGACGGTGGTTAACCTGCCGACTTCCACCAATAGCTTGCCGAGAGGAGTGGGAGCGAACCTGCCTGCCGGTGCAGTACAAGGGCGAACCGATTTTGGCCAGCCGGGATTTGGCGGGGCTTGCCCACCTGTAGGGGATAAACCCCATCGATATCAATTCACCGTATGGGCGTTGAAAGTAGATAAGCTACCACTCGACAGTGAGGCCAGCGGTGCCTTGGTAGGGTACATGCTCAATGCCAACGCCCTTGCCAAAGCGACCATTACTTCAACTTACGGACGTTAAGAACGATGCGCCCTTGTGACGGCATACAGCACCGGGAAAACATTATCGATGCGTGTGTCATACGGGCGCGACAGCCATTGACCTTGCCAAGGGTGCCGGTGTTCGTGACCACCTTGTGTCGAGTGCGGCAAGGGGAAAAGCTGTTGCAATGGGATGATCGGGAGATGAGTGCCGGGCCGCAACATCTGATCCTGATGCCGGCCGGACGCGAGCTGGGTATCTCGAACTTCCCCGGACTTCACGGTCACTACATCGCCGATGCGGTGACCTTTCCCATCTCGGCATTGCGTAACTTCAGCGCCCGATATAGCCAGCAGATCATGAGCCGTCAGGGTGTACTGAAGACCGATCTATGCGTCCCTCTGGACAGGCACACCACACAGGCATGGGATCAATTGTTGGCCTCTATCCATGCGAACTCCCCGGACGCATTACGCGCGCTCTACGGGGAAGCGGTTCTTCTGAGTCTGTGCCTTGGTGGCCAGATCGGACCTCTGCTGATGGGGCGCAACGATCCCGTTCGTGAACGTGTGCAGCAGATCGTAATGGGCAGCCCGGAGAAAGACTGGACGGTTGCGACCATTGCACAACGCCTGAATCTGGGTGAGTCGACGTTGCGTCGCCAGCTGGCGAATGAGGGGGACAGTTTCCGGAACATTCTGGAGGGCGTTCGACTGGCCACGGCGTTGCAAGGGTTGCAAACAACTTCTCGCCCTATCGGGGAAATTGCCGCGGCCAGTGGTTACGCCTCGGCCTCACGTTTTGCGGTGCGCTTTCGCTCACACTATGGGCTGTCGCCACGTGAATTGCGGGCAGCGATTTAAGCCTGAAACGTTGCGCTACGATTTGGGCATTCCTTTGCAGGCACCCGCCAGAGGCCGATGCAATTGCACAGCCGGTATTGATCAGGCGTGGGTCATCAACTACCCGAACTGGATTTGAAAACACCACTAAGGACAAAGGCATAGCGTTCCGGTCGGATGTAAAACGTCGTGCGGTCGCAGCAGCGGCCGTCGGCGAAATAGGACGTGCGCTCCATGACCAGCAGGGCTGCGCCGCGTTTGATCTGCAGCGCGTCGGCCAGCTTTTTGTCGGCCTCCTGCGCACGGATTGCCAGGTCGGCGCGAATGACCGGCAGGCCGATGATGGATTCGAGAATGGAGTAAATCGGCTGATGTTCGACTTCGGCCCAGGCCACCTCGGCCAGCTCGGCAGGTAAATGGCTGCGGCCCAGGGCGATGGGTTCGCCATCGACAGAGTGCAGCCGTTCCAGTAGCAGGCAATCCCCGGCGTCTTCAAATAATTCCCGCAATGCTTCTGGAACGGCCTGCAAGGCATGGCTGATCACCTGCATGGTGGGCTGAAGTCCTTGCAGCAACAACGCCTCATGGAAGCTGCGCAACGCGTCCAGGCCGTGGCGCACCTGCTTGGCCGCGACGAACGTACCCTTGCCTTGTTTGCGCTCCACCACGCCGTCGTCGCTGAGCTTGCCGACCGCCAGGCGAACCGTGACGCGACTTACCCCGAACCGCTCGCCCAACTGCGCCTCGGACGGCAGCTTGCCGCTGGGTTCATAGTCGCCGCGTTGAATTTCCTCCAGCAACCGGTGGGCGATCTGTTCGTAGAGCGAGGTGGTGCTGTCGCGAAGAATGGACGTAGACACGGTCAGCTTCCAGGGCTTTGAGTGGGGCAGGGCCGTCACTTCTAAGGTTATAAAAATAGGTTATTGGGCGTACTTGTATTAATACGTATTATGTCGGGCATTGCCATTGTAAACGACCCGACGACACTTGCCATGCTCAAAACCCTACCGCGCCGACACCTGCAAGCCGATGCCCTGACCGTCGCTGAGATCAGCTTCAGTTACCCCAATGGGCATCGGGTGTTTTCCTCATTCAACCTGAATGCCAGGCCCGGTGAATTCGTCGCGATCCTCGGGCCCTCCGGCTGTGGGAAAACCACGTTGCTGAACCTGCTATCGGGGTTCGTGCAACCGCAAGGCGGGCATATCACCATCAACCAGACCGCGGTGCGGCCAGAGCGTTCGGAGTTGGGGTACGTGTTCCAGGCGCCGCAATTGTTTCCTTGGTTGAGTGCCCTGGAAAACGTCCGTTTTGGCTTGCGAATGAGTGCCCGGACCAGCGAAGCGCAGCAGCGCCAGAAGGCGTTGCAATACCTGCGCCTGGTCGGTCTGGAGCAAGCGGCGCATCGGTTGCCGCATCAACTGTCCGGCGGTATGCAACAGCGCGTCTCCCTGGCCAGGACCCTGGCACTCGAACCCAGCGTACTGCTGATGGACGAACCCTTCGCCGCGCTGGACGCCATCAGTCGCAACAGCATGAACGAAGAGACGTTGCGTATCTGGGCCGAACTCGGCCAGACGGTGTTGTTCATTACCCACGATATCGACGAAGCGGTGTTCCTGGCCGACCGGGTCATCGTGTTGAACATCGCCCCAGGCGGTATTCACAGCGAACTGGAGATTCGTCTGCCGCGTCCCCGTTCCAACCTGCAAACCCGCCGCTTGCCGGCCTTCCTCGATTACCGCAACGAGCTGATGGAACGCATTTCCCAGGTCATGGACCCGTCCCAGGCTACGGCTTTTCCCACCCCCCGACTTGAGATGACAGCATGATCAAACGTTCGCTGCTTGCCTTTTCCTTGTCTGTTGCCACGTTGGCAGGCAGCGCTTTTGCCGTGGCTGGCGAGGATAGACCCTTGCGTATCGGCTACGTCTTCGCCATGGCCAACGCGCCGGCGTTGATCGCCGACAAGCAGGGCTTCTACCGCGAGGAGGGCCTGGACGTCGACCTCAAGGCGTTGGGCGATGGCCCAGTGATCCAGCAGGCCTTGGCTGCCGGGGAGCTGGATGTGGCCTACGTCGGCACGCCGCCCGTGTACCAGTGGTTTTCCCGAGGGTTGCAAAGCCGGATCCTGGCAAAAGTCAATTACGGGCAGGCCGCCGTGATTGTCGATAGCAAAAGCCCGATCACCGACCTGCAAGCGCTCAAGGGCAAGAAGCTGGCCGGGGTCAAGAAGGGCAGTGGCATGGATGTGCTGCTGCGGGGTTATGTGCTCAAGGAAAAAGCCGGCCTCAATCCTGACAAGGACCTGGACATCATCGACATGCCGCCTGGCAATATGAACGCTGCCCTGGAACGCGGCATCGTCGACGCGGCGTTTTCCTGGGAGCCTTTTGTCAGCCAGTCAGTGCTGCGCGGCTCGAGCCGGATCCTGCTGGATGTCAACCAGGCGCTGCCACAGTATCCCTGGTACGTGGTGATCGCCTTGCCGAAAACCTTGCAGGAGCGACCCGATGACGTGGTCAAGCTGCTGCGCGCCCATCGCAAGGCCATCGCCTTTCTCAACGAGCATCCGGCCGAATCGAACCGGCTCATCGCCGAGGCATTCAAGCTAGAAGCGGTGCAAGGCCTGGATGGCAAGACCATTGCCCCAGAGGCCATTGTTGCCCAGGCACGTACGCGGCTGGGCTGGTCGGCGGATTTGCAGGCCTCGGATATCCAGTTCATCCAGCGCCTGATGGATTACTCCCACGACCTGGGTTTTATCGATACCACGCTCAAGACCGAACAGATCGTGGATACCGCTTACTTGGAAAAAGCCTCGCACTGAGTCCGTCATGTCCCTACCAAAACCGAACTGGGGATGGGCTTCGCTGCCGTTCCTGTTGTTGATCTGGGTGGCCTTGGCCAGCCGCTTTCCCACCTACATCCTGCCGCAGCCCTGGGATGTGGCCCGCGAGGCTGTTCGCTGGCTAGGCGACAGCTCGCTGTGGCAACACCTGCGGGCCAGTGTCCTGGAAGAGCTGGGTGGTTTCTGCGCGGCGGTCGTCTTCGCTGTCGTGCTGGGTACGGCGGGTGGACTGTCGTCGCGTTTTCGCGATTTCAGCTCGCCGCTCAACAGCCTGTTCATGGCCATCCCGCCGATCGCCTGGGCGCCGCTGATCATGATCATTTTCGGCCTGGGTTATGTCTCCATCGTCCTGGTGATCTTCATCGCGGCGATGTTTCCCATGGCGGTGACCATCCAGGAAGGCGTGCAAAGCATCCGTGGCGGAGAAGTCCGCGCGGCGCGCACCCTGGGCGCCAACGCCTGGCAACTGCTGGCCCACGTCTACCTGCCGGCTTCGTTGCCCTTCGTGACCGCCGCGTTGCGCATCGGCTTCAGCCAGGGCTGGCGGGCGTTGGTCGCGGCGGAAATGATCGGCGCCTCCCAGGGTATCGGTTGGATGGTGTCCACCGGTGGGCAGATTGGCAACAGCAGCCAGGTGCTGCTGGGCATCGTCGTGATCGGCCTGATCGCCTGGCTGATGGAGAGTTTTGTGTTCCGGCGCATCGAGCGTCATTACCAGAAATGGCGAGTGCAATAAGCATCGCCATTGTCCTGACCCCCCTTCAAATCTTCAGTGGACCATTGCACGAGGTGTCATGTGAGTAACGTTTTCGATCCCCGCGACGCCGGGCATTACATCGCCCCCCAGGGCCTGTACGAGCGCAACAAGCAACGGCCGTTCCTGGGCAGTATTCACTGCGACCGTGACACGCTGGTCGCCGGTCAATGGGATGAAATCACTCTGATCTACGAGGTCGGTGGCAGTGGTCTGGCCGACGGCGCCTGGCTCAAGCTGGCCTTCAAGTTCTACTCCGATTGGGCCCTGTTCCAGACCTCGAACCCGGCCGGCCCCAACTATGTCAGCGCGGAGTACCAGGCCGGCGAGCTCGTTCCGGGCCAGAGCCAGGCCACCGTGCAGCACCTCAAGGTGCGCTTCGACCAGAAGGGCCATGAGCGGCCGTTCCAGAAGGCGATCATCATCGATATCGTCGACGGCTATCTGAATCCAGGCGACAAGGTCATCATTCGCCTGGGTGATCGCCGTCAGGGCGGGGCGGGCACGCGGGTGCAGAGTTTCGTGGAAAAAGACTTCCGCTTCCGGCTGTTCATCGACCCGTTGGGCAGCTCGAAATTTGCCGAGGTGCCGGGTGATCCGTTGCTCGACATCGTGCCGGGGCCTGCCCACGGCCTGCAGTTGATCGTGCCACGGCTGGTCAGCGCGGGAGAGGCGTTCGATGTGCTGCTCAGGGCCGATGATGCCTGGGGCAACACCTGCCGCCAGTTGCCGCTCAACGGCACCCTGACGTTGGTTGATCCTGAAGGCGTGGAGCGCCAGCGGCCGTTCACCCTGGCGACTGATGGCTGGGCCATTGCCCGGATTGCGGCCGTTGACCTCGGCACGTCGGGCGAGTGGCGCTTGCGGGCCGAGGTGAAGGCGCGGTCCGTGCGTGGGGCCCAGGCGTTTGTCACGGTCGATCCAGCGGGAACAGCATTGCGCCCTCTCTACGCAGACCTGCATGTGCATTCCGATGACACCGTGGGCACCAACGACACCTTGTACAACCTCAGCTACGGCCGCGACGTTGCCGGGCTCGATGTGCTGGGCTACACCGCCAACGATTTCAATATCACCGAGCAACGCTGGGACCAGGCGGTCAAGCTGATCCATGAACTCAACGAGCCGGGCCGGTTCGTCTGCTACCCCGGGACCGAATGGTGCGGTAACTCCTGTGCGGGCGGGGATCGCAATGTGGTGTTCCTGCATGACCGCAAGCCCGAGTTTCCCTTCGATAATCAAGGGCGCCTGGTGCGCTCCTTCGAATGGAACGAGTTCACCGCCGGCACCCTCAAGCCGGGCGCCTGGCCGGTGGATGAGTTGTATGCCGCTTATGCCAAGGATCCCGAAGGCCATCTGATGATGCCCCACGTGGGCGGACGCCGTTGCAATCTTGACTGGCACCACCCGCAGCTTGAGCGACTGATCGAAGTCGGTTCGGCCTGGGGGCAGTTCCATTGGGTCTACGCCGAGGCGCTGGCCCGTGGTTATCGGGTGGGAGCCGCGGCCAATAGCGACGAACACCAGGGACGTTGCGGCGGTGGTGTCCCGGCCACGGCGGTGTTTGGCTCCCGTGGCGGGTTGACCGGCGTGTTGGCCGATGGCTTTGACCGGGCCAGTGTCGGCAAGGCGCTTCGCGCCCGACGCACCTTCGCCACGACCGGCGAGCGTTCGTTCGCCAGTCTGCGCCAGGGCGAACATTTCATGGGCGAGGTCTTCACCGCCGACTCGACCGCCACGCTGGACTATCGACTGTTGGGAGAGGCCGGCTGGGAACAGGTCGACCTGTTCGACGGCGAGCAGTTGATCTGGTCGCGCAACCTGCATCAGGAGCTGGGGTTTTCCGCGCAACGCATCCGTCTTCGCCTGGGCGGTGCGCGGATCAAGGACCGTTATCGCGGGGCCTACTGGAGCGGCGAGATTCGCATCACCGGCGCCGTCATCAAGGGCTTTCAAGCGTTGGGCCTGGATCACCCCGAGCAAACAGTCTGGCGCCAGGATGCAACGGTCCTGGCCTTCCGGACCGACACCAATGGCGATACCGACAGCATCGAGATCGAGCTCTCGCAACTGGCCGGCGCCACGTTGCAGATCCATAGCCGTATCGACAACTACATCAAGGTCGGCGATCCATCGCAACCGCAGCCATACGTGCATGCGCCCACGGTGCGGATGGAAGTGCCCGGCGAGCAATTGCTGGCGCTATCGGAGGTGGTTGAAGAGCTGCCAGGTGCGGAACTGAAGGTGTCCCTGGAGAGGGTCACGGCTGCGCCGCTGCCTCGCGAGTTGCAAGGGGCGATCGACCTTGCCGGGTTGAATCTGGAGCGGGGTCGTGAACACCCTCTGTTCATTTGCGCCCGGCAACGGGATCAGTCACGGGTCTGGACATCGGCGTTGTTTTTGACCTTGCCTGCCTGAGGTTGCTCCCGGAGCAGATCGCTCTTGCGTCATTCGAGACCTTGTCTAGAACGATTATTTCTTACGGTTATTTCCATAGGCATTGATTGCATATCCATAACCGCTCAATCGATTCGATCACTGACAAGGTTTCTGCAATGAAATCGAAATATGTGCAATGACGGATGAGCTGGCGTTCCTGGCTTCGCCAGGGCTGCTCGAGCATGCATTCGCGCTGTTGGATCGCCATCTTGTTGGGCTCGACTCAAGGCTTAGAATCCGCGCCATCAGTCTTGTCCACTCTCGATCCTTGAAGGAACACACCATGATGAACGCCATGCAGATGCAAATGCCGATGAACGCCAACATGCCGATGATTGGAATGCCGATGATGATGGCTACCATGACCTGCGAGATGATGGATGACGGCATGATGTGCAAAATGATGCCGGCAGCCGGCATGGACATGGCGATGTTCAAGAACAGCGCCGAAATGATGCAGATGATGATGAACTGCGGCATGCCGATGATGATGCACTGCGGCAACATGAGCATGATGTGCATGTCCCAGGCGAGCATGGCCATGCCGATGGCGAACATGATGATGCCTATGCCGATGATGGGCATGCCGATGCCATCGATGAAATGCGTGATGGAATGCACGGTCATGGCTGACTGCATGATGTGCAAAGTCATGCCGATGGCCGGCATGAACATGGACCTGATGAAAAACTGCTGCAACCTGATGATGAAGATGATGAACGACTGCGGCATGCCGATGATGATGAGCTGCAATGGCATGCCGATGATGTGCTGCACCTGCTGAGTGTTACCAGGACCCATGTGGCGAGGGAGCAAGCTCTCTCGCCGCAGGTTCACCTGCTTCAGTCCAGGCGTTCCGGGTAGGTCACGACCAGGTACGCCACTGCTTCGCTGTCGGCCGGGTTGCGGTAACGGTGCGCCTGGTCGGCATAAAACAGAATCGAGTCGCCCGTGGAGAGCAGGTAGCGTTCGTCGTTGACGCTGATTTCCAGCACGCCTTGGGATACCACCAGGTTTTCCTGGACGCCGGGGCCGTGTCCAGCGGATTGTTCCTCGCCCAACGGGCTCAGGCGCAGCTCGTAGAATTCCGACTGACGTGCGACGTCGAAAGGGAACAGCGTGCGGCTGACCAAGGCGCCATTGGCGCTGACCAAACGTTTGCTCTGGCTGGCCGCGAGCACCGTCACGCCCTCGAAAGCCCGGTGCTCAAGAAATGCAGCCACGGAAACTTTCAAACCCTTGGCGATTTTGCACAGCACTTTGATCGAGGGCACGCTGCGCCCGGATTCGATCTGCGCGAGCATGGCCCGGCTGACACCGCACTGGCGGGCGAGGGCGTCGAGGGAGAGGTGTCGCTTGCCCCGCAGGCGTTGCAGGTTCTGCGCAACCCGTTCGCAGATAGGGTCCTCGTCCAGCGCTTGCAGGTTATTCAGTTCCACTTCAGGGTCGTCGGAACTCGCCAGAAAACGCGAAGGTTCCAGGGCGCTCACGCCTGGTACGTCCGGGTGGGCTGAGAGGCTTGAAGCCACTGGAACGTCGGGTAACCGGCATTACGCGCGTACATTTCCCACATGGCGTGGGCCCGTTGTTGGGCCTGCTTGCGTTTGCGGAATTGGACGAAGTCGATAACGTTGTCAGTCGGTTTCATAAGGCACTTCACTGTCGTGGACGGTGGCGGAATGAGTTGAGATTACGTGGTTATTTTTATAACCATAAATATTGATTTTTTATTTATTAATTCCTTTTGGTTGTTTTCTGGGGCGGCTGATCAGATGACATGGGCGTTGCGCAATTCGCCGAGGGCCAATGCCTTGAGCCGCGCCAACAACGGGTCGCGCCGGTCCCGCGGGTGCTCCAGTTGCACCGTCAGCTCTTGGCGAATGCTGCTGGGGCGAGTGTCCATCATCAGTACCCGGTCGCTCAGGTACAGCGCCTCGTCCACATCGTGCGTCACCAGCAACAAAGCAATGTCGTGTCGCTCGGCCAGTTGTAGTAGCAGGTCCTGCAATTTCATCCGGGTGAAGGCGTCCACGGCGCTGAAGGGTTCGTCCAGCAACAGCACCCGTGGTCGCGAATACAGGCCGCGGGCAATCGCCACACGTTGTGCCATGCCGCCGGACAATGCCTTGGGCAAGGCGTCGGCGAAGCCTGTGAGGCCGACTTCGTCGATCAACTGCGCAACCCAGGCTTCGTCGTAATCGTTGTCATCGCTGAAGCCGATGTTCTGCTGCACCGTCAGCCAGGGCATCAATCGCGCCTCCTGGAACACGAAGGCCAGTTGTTCGGTGTCGCTGAGCAGATGTCCTTCGAAGTCTTTTTCCAGGCCGGCGACGATGCGCAGCAAGGTGCTTTTGCCGCAGCCACTGGGACCCAGCAGGCTCACGGTTTCCCGAGGTTGCAGTTGAAGGTGGATGTTACTGAGCACCGTGGTGGTGGCGAAGGTCTTGCGCTCGACATGGATATCCAGCAGGGCTTGGGTCATGGCTCATTCCTCGGTGCCGGTAAAGGTGTCGCGCCAGGCCAGGAAACGTTTTTCCAGGCCGGCAAGCATGCCGTCGCTGAGTTTGCCCAGCACGGCGAGCACGATGATCGCCGCCAGTACGATATCCGGGCGCGAGGTTTCGCGGCCGTCGCTCAACAGGTAGCCCAAGCCCTTGGTGGCGGCGATCAGTTCGGCGGCGACCAGGAACATCCAGGCCAGGCTCATGCCGCTGCGCAATCCGGTGAACAGGCCAGGCAGGGCGGCGGGCAGGAGAATCCGGCGCACCAGGCGGCGGCGATTGAAACCGTACATATGGCCGACCTCCACCAGCTTGCGGTCGATGTTGCGAATCGCTGCCACGCCATTGAGGTAGACGGGAAAGAACGCGCCGATGGCGATCAGCACCACCTTCGAGGTTTCGTCGATGCCCAGCCACAGCAGGAGCAACGGCACCCAGGCCAGGCTGGGGATCGAACGCAGGCCGGCGAAGGTGGGTTCCAGGTAGGCTTCGGCTTCCCGGCTCAAGCCAACCCAGGCGGCGAAGATCAATGCCAGGCTGGCGCCAATGGCGAAGCCCAGCAATACCCGCAGCAGGCTGGCGCCGATGTGTTTCCACAGCGCACCTTCGGCAAGATCGCCCAGCGTAAGGGCGATCTCGCTGGGGGCGGGCATCTGGTAGGAGGGCAGCCAACCGATGCGCACGATGATTTCCAAAATCAAGATGATCAGCACCGGCAGCGCCAACCCCTTGAGCCGCAGGCGCCAGTCGGGGTTGAACGGGGGCGCTTTGCTCGCCAGTGACAGGGCCAGGCGTGGGCTGGAAAGGTCTTTGCTATGACTGCTCATGGTGGTTCTCCGGCAATGGCGAATCCGCGCCAGGCGCGGATCGGTTATTGCCTGGGTTATTGACGGGCCACGGCCTGCTGGCGACCGGTGTCGAGCAGTTGGTCGATCACCTGGTCCACATTCACCCCGCGACGGACCAGTTCCTCGGAGACCAGAATCGGCGCGGCAGCCTTGGAGGCCAGCACATCCTCGGCGCTCAGTTGTGGGTTACCCAGGTCAGTGCGCGACAACTGCAATCTGGCCACTTCCAGCGGCAGCCCGGATTCGTCGGCCAGCAACTTGGCCAGCTCCTGCGGATGACCGACCGCCCACTCACGCGCTTGTTCGTAGGCGGCCAGCACGGTCTTGATGGTCTGCGGGTGCTCCTGGGCATATTTCTCCGTGACGCTGACCACGCCGTAGCTGTTGAAAGCGGGGTTGCGATACAGCAGGCGCGAGCCGGCCTGGACTTCGCTGGCGGCCATGTGCGGGTCGAGGCCTGCCCAGGCGTCGACGTCACCTTTTTCCAGGGCGGTGCGACCGTCCGGATGTTGCAGGTGCACCAGCTCCACGTCGTCTTTGTCCAGTCCAGCCTGTTGCAGGCTGCGCAGGGTAAACAGATAGGGATCGGTGCCTTTGGTGGCGGCGATCTTCTTGCCCTTCAGGTCGGCGACCGTCTGGTACGGCGAATCCTTGCGCACCACCAGGGCCGTCCATTCGGCGCGGCTGTAGACATACACCGACTTGATCGGGCTGCCGTTGGCGCGGCTCAACACCGCCGCCAGGCTGGCGGAGGAGGCGAAATCGACGCCGCCGCTGTTGAGGTATTCCAGGGAACGGTTGCTGCCCTGGCTCAAGACCCAACTCACCTTGGTCTGGGGCAGGGCCTTTTCCAGATAACCCAAGTGCTTGAGCACCAGACTGACCGGCGAGTAATAGGCGTAATCCAGATGCACCTCGGCAGGCGGGCTTTCTGCGGCCCGGGTCATGGACGGCAAGCCCAGTGCCAGGATGCAGGCACTGATCAGGAATCTGGCACGGGCCAGGGAGACGCGGGAGGCGGGGTTCATGGAACAGCTCCAGGCAAGGCGGCGAGAGGGCGATTTTTTTATTTCCAGAAGATCGGAAGGCAGGAGCAAATCCCGCTTGCCTGGAAGATTGCAGGCTCTGTGCCATAGCTGGGAAAGGACTATTTTCCGGACCTTCAACGGGGTGAGCCCCCTCCGGAAGATGTTGCAGGCCCAACAGTCTGTTACTGCACTGTTGCGCCATGAGCAGTGGAGACAGGTAACGGTGAGCTATGCGCCAATGGAATTTCGAATCAATCGGGGAGGGCGCTACGTTCTATTTTCCCGTGTGTGCTTGATGTCTTTCGACGGTGGGGAGCCGAAGCGTCGAGCGTACTCGCGACTGAATTGGGCGACGCTTTCATAGCCGACTCTCAGCGCGGCGGTGTTCACGTCCACCCGCTCGGTCAACATCAGGCTGCGGGCGGCCTGCAGCCGTAACGATTTCTGGTACTGGACGGGGCTGGTGCCCGTCAGTTTGCGAAAGTTGTGGTGCAGGGTGGAGCAGGCCATGCCTGACCGTTGAGCGAGATCGGCCACGTGCAGCGGCTTGTCGTAGTGGTGTTTCAGCCACTCAATGGCTCTCACAGTGCCTTTGTCCCGGTAACCATCGCGAGCGACGCTGCGCAACCACGGGCCCGCACCGCTGAGCAACAGACGTACGCATATTTCTCGCTTGATAAGATCCGACATCACGCCCGCTTCAAGCGGCCGTTCGATCAGCGTGGTCAAGCGAATGAAGGCGTCGAGCATCTCGCCTGACGCCGCTCCGGATGCGAAGCCGCGTGCGACCGATGCCACTTCCTGCCTGGGGGATTCCAGGGCCTGGATCACCTCGTTGAGCATGGAAAGATCGAGCTTCAACACAACGGATAAATAAGGCGTTCGTTCGTCAGCCGCTGTAACGCGAGCCAGTGTGGGAATGTCGACTGACGTGACGAAGAACGCCCCCTGTCCGAACTCACAGGCTTGCTCACCGAACGTGATCTCCTTTGCACCCTGCAAAATGATGGCCATGCACGGTTCATAAATGCAGTACGTGGGCGTACCCAACTCGGCCATTCGATAAAAAGTCAGGCCTGGGATCGATGTCGGGCAGACCTCGTTCAAGCCAATCTGGCTCGTGACTTTTTCGATGAGCCTTCCAAGTGCCTGGAGGCGTTCGTTGGGCTGGGCGGGTTCGCCTGCGCCCGGGGGGCGGCTCAGACCGAACTGCGAGAAAGAACCGCTAGTCATCACGTATGTCCTGTTCACGGAGTGTCCGAGTGTGCTGAGCGTGTGTGCCTGGCACAAGGGTATCGGCAGGATTGTGCAGAAAATATGGCGTATTTGGCTCACCCGGTTCCGCTTCGTTGCTCTAGTTTCTGGCCTGTGTACAGCCCGTGAAACCCAGTCGCGAAAGGAATGTTGGATGGACAGACGAGATTTTCTTACCTACTCGGCGGCGGGTGCTGTTGCAGCCGCTCTACTGCCAGCCTCGAGCCTGGCCAGTTCAATGACTACCGCCTCCACGGCCGCCGCGCTGACAGAGCGCGGAAGCGTCATGCGTACAGAAGGGCGACTCGTGCGCACAGACCTGCCGGTCAATGCGTCCTCGCATACGATGAGGTACATGACGCCCCAGCGCTTTGGTATGGGCGGAACGCAGATCGGTAATATTTTTGCGCCCATCAGCGATGAGCAGGCGAGGTCGGTTCTGCAGGCTGCGTGGGGCGAGGGCGTACGTCTTTACGATACCTCGCCATTCTATGGGTTTGGCTTGAGCGAATATCGCCTGGGGCGCTTCCTGCATGACAAGGATCCAGACGACTACGTGGTATCCACCAAGGTCGGCCGCGTATTGACGGCCGCGGGTGGCCGGCGTGCGGACCATGCCATCTGGAAATCGCCGGCGCCCTTCAACTACCGCTATGACTACACCGCGGCAGGCGCACGTCGCTCCGTAGAAGACAGCCTGCAGCGTCTGGGCCTGCCACGCATCGATATCGTCTTTATCCATGATCTCTCACCCGATAACACCGAACTGGATGGCGGCTGGGAAGCGGCGTATCGAATTGCGCGCACGGGGGCGATGGTCGAGCTTGAAAAGATGCGTGACGAGGGACTCATCAAAGCCTGGGGCTTCGGAGTCAATGCCCCGGACGCCGTGGTCCGGGCACTGGCCGGTGATGACCCGGTTCCGGACATCGTTCTGCTTGCCTGCCAGTATTCCCTTCTTGACCACGGCGATGCCTTGCACAGTACCTTACCGGCGTTGAAAAGCAAGGGCACCAGCGTCGTGGTTGGAACCCCCCTGAACGATGGATTCCTGGGAGGACGCAATCGATACAACTTCAGCCAGGATCTACCCGCCGGAGCGGTGGAAAAGCGCGCGCGAATCATGGCCATAGCCCGTCGACATGGTATTGATATCCATACTGCCGCCTTGCAGTTTGCGGCGGCACATCCGCAAGTGTCCGCGATCATTCCGGGGGCGCGTTCGTCGGGGCAGGTCGTTTCCAATATCCAGGCGATGAAGGTCGGTATTCCTGCGGCGTTCTGGGATGATTTGAAACGTCACGGACTGATCGATGCCCAAGCGCCGGTACCTTCCTGAGCCCTCATTTGCCGCCGGTCACGTCGAGGAACGTGCCGGTGACGAAGGAGGCTTGCGCGCTGGCCAGCCACAGGATGGCCCGTGCCACTTCCTCGGGTTGGCCGCCGCGCCCCATGGGGATCGAGTCCTTGACGCGCTCGACCCGTCCCGGCTCGCCGCCGCTGGCATGCATGTCGGTGTAGATGTGGCCGGGGCGGATGCAGTTGACGCGGATGCCTTCGCGGGCCACTTCCTTGGCCAGGCCGATGGTGAAGGTTTCCAGGGCGCCCTTCGACGCCGCGTAGTCGACATATTCATTGGGGCTGCCGAGGCGGGCCGAGGCCGAGGAGACGTTGATCACCACGCCGCCCGGTCCGTTATGTCGATGGGACATGCGCTTCACCGCCTGCTGGGCGCAAAGCATCGGGCCGATGGCGTTGACCGCGAAGATACGCTGCATGCGCTCGAAGCCGAGGTCTTCCAGGCGGGACTGGGTTTGCAGCACACCGGCGTTATTCACCAGTACGTCGATGCGCCCGAAGGTGCGGTCGATGGCCGTGAACAAGTCGGCGACCTGCACCGGGTCTGCGCTGTCGGCCCGTATCGCCAATGCCCGACGTCCCTGCGCCTCGACATCTGCCACGACAGCTTGTGCCGCGGGCTCGTTGGCCACGTAGCTGATCGCCACGTCATAGCCTTGCGAGGCCGCCAGGCGCGCGGTGGCGGCACCTACTCCGCGACTGCCACCGGTGATCAGGATCAGCGGTGCCTGCGAGACGTTTTCCATAGGGTTACCTCCTGCGACGGTGAGAAAAGTCGTGTCAGCCGATGATGAGGATGCCGCTGGCGATCACTGCGCAGGCCAGGATTCGGCGAACAGTGAGCGCCTCGCCAAGGAACAGGCCGCCAATCAACGCCGCGAACAGCACGCTGGTTTCGCGCAATGCAGACACCGCGCCCATGGGCGCTTCGTTCATGGCGTAGATGACGATGGCGTAGGCCAACAGGGAGACCAGCCCGCCGGCAAGGGCGGTCAACAGGCCGGGCCGCACCGCGAACAGGCTACGGGCGTCGCGCAGGCCGATGTACACAATAGGCATCATCACGCCCCACAAGGTGCACATCCACACGGTGTAGGCCAGTGGCGCGCCGGAGAGCCTGGCGCCGATGCCGTCGGTGACGCTGTAGGCGGCGATGAAGCAGCCGGTTCCCAGCGCATAGGACAGACTGGGAGTGGACAGCTTGCGTCCGCTCAAGGCCAGCGAAATGATGCCGCCCGACACCAGCGCGATGCCGAGTAACGTGCCAGGCGAGATGCTTTCCCCGGCAAAGGCCGCGGCGCCCAAGGTGATCAGGACCGGTGATGAACCACGGGAAATCGGGTAGACCTGCCCCAGGTCGCCGAGCCGGTAGCTGCGTACCAGAAACAGGTTGTAGCCAACATGCAACAGCGCTGAAAGCAACGCATAGCCCCAACTGGCGGGCGCCGGCGTCACCATGAACGCGGCGGTCACGGCGCTGGCGATGGCCACGGCAACGCACATGATCGTCATGGACCAGAGTCGATCGGCGCCGCCACGCAGCAGGGCATTCCAGCTGGCATGCAAGAGTGCGGCGAAGAGAACCAGGAGTGTGATGTGGATAGGCATGCGGGTCAGTGTATGCAACGCCGTGCCCGGATTACAGAGAAGTCTCCTCATTGTTTCATGAGCAAAACCTCATGCATCACCCATAGGCTTGCTGGGCTTTCAGCGCCTCGCTCAATAGCCACTGGCGAAAGTTGACGATGTGTGGCTGTGACTCGATGCCTTTCGGACAGACAAAGTAATAGGCAAGCGGGGAGGGAAACGGCACATCGAACAACCGCACCAGACGCCCATCGCTGATTTCGCTTTCCACGTGCCCGCTGCGCACCAGGGCGATGCCCTGGCCGAGCAGGGCTGCCTCGACCGTCATGTTGGTGTCGCCGAACCTGACGCTTTCCTTGAGCGGGAGGAACTCCAACCCGACCTTCTGGAACCAGACTTCCCATTTCGGCACCAGCTCGGCGCCATCGCGGGTCAGCAGCGGGTAGTGCAACAGTTCGGCAGGGCTCTGCGGTGTCCCGAAGCGCAGCAGCAACTCGGGACTGGCCACCGGAAACACCTGCTCGCCGAACAGGAACTCCGAATGCAGGCCGGGGTAACTCCCCTTGCCGAGCCGGATCGCGACGTCGGCCTGGGCGTTGGAGAAATGAATGATCTTGTCCGTGGTGTCCAGCGAGACGAGCAGTTCAGGATGCAGGCGCGAGAGACCGGGCAGGCGTGGCAGTAGCCATTTCAGAGCGAAGGAATAGGTGGTGCTGACTTCGAGCCGGACCCGGTCTTTCTGCTCGCGCAGATCGCCGAGGGTTGCCTCCAGGCTCATGAAGAACTCCCGCACGATGGGCGCCAGCGTAGCCCCCGCGGCCGTGAGGCTCAGGGACTTGCCACGCTCGAACAGCTGCAATCCCCACAGCGACTCGAGGTGTTTGAGTTGGTGGCTGACCGCGCTTTGCGTGACATGCAGCTCCTGCGCGGCAGCGGTGAAGGTCGTGTGCCGGGTGGCGACTTCGAAGGCACGCAAAGTGGCGGTCGGTGGCAGATCTCTCATGTAGAGGGGGTTCCGGCAGGTCATCAGAAAGGCTCGTCATGAGCACAAGCTCATGATAGAGCATCCTTAGGCGCTGACGGGTCACCTGATCAGATCACGTCGGTATGCAGGTCCGGTCCGGCTGTGCCGATCAACGTCAGTTCCACCTGCTCAGGCAGGGAGCCGCCTGCGTTGTTCGCCGCACTCAACAGCAGGTTGCTTTCGTTGAGTTGGGCGGTGACGTTGCCATCGATCACCAGTTCGAAACGCTGGCCATCGGCATTGGCCTCGAAGCTTTTCAGGTAGGTGCGGGTGTCGTCGGCGTTGTTCTGGATCGCCAGCGTGCCGGCGTATCCGTTGCCGATGCCGGTGAAACCCAGGGCGCTGAGGTCGATGCGATCCTCGTTGGGGTTGAAGTCGAGCAGGCGATCACTGCCGGTGCTGTCCGCGGTGCGAAAGCTGTCGGCCACACTGGCATAGCGAAAGACATCGTGGCCTGCGCCGCCGGAGAGCAGGTCGCGACCAAGATTGCCTTGCAGCAGGTCGTCTCCGGCCAGTCCACGCAGGATCTCGTCCGTATTGACGCCCAGCAATTTATCGGTGCTGGAGGAACCCACCAGTCGCGCGTTGCCATCCGGGCTGGCGAAGGTTGTGTCCAGGCTGCCATCGGCGTTCAGCCGGACCGCCGCGTAATCGGAGCCGCCATTGGTGTAGGTATCCCCGCTGAGCAAAATCTTGCCGTCGTCGAGCAAGGCAATTTCACTGCCATAGGCCGCTTCGCCGGGCAGATTGATACTGACCAGGCCTTGCTGGCCGAAACTTAGGTCGGGACTGCCATCGGCGTTGAGCCGCAGTACGGCAAAATCCTCGTATGTGGTGGAGCCGGCAATCAATAGCTTGCCGTCATCCTGCACGACCATGTCGCCACGCAACGTGGTGAAGATGGGCAGCGGGACGCTACCGTCACCGCCAAACTGGGTGTCCAGCTCCCCGTCTGCCGTGTACTTGAGCACGCTGTTCTGGACGCCGGGTGAGCCGTGGACCAGCAGGCTGCCATCCGCCATTTTGAAAATGCTCTCCAGAAAGATGAACGGTGCGGGCGCTTGCAGCGTGAGGAGACCGTCTGTGCCGAACGATGTGTCCCGCGTGCCATCGGCATTCAACTGTGCCACGTTCAAAAGACTGCCTTGCACCGCGCTGACCAGGACGCTGCCGTCGGCATTGGCTTGCACGATGGACTTGGTGCCGAAGCCGCTGGGCAGGCTGGCCTCGGCGTTGCTGTTGAACGCTGCATCGGCTTTGCCGTCGGGGCCCCAACGCTGGACGATGGCGGTGTCATCGTGGCCTGCGTGGGTCGTCACCACCGCGCCGTCAGCCTGGACTTGAAGGTTGTAGTCTTTTTCGAAGGGGATCTGTTTATGGATCACCTGTCGCCCGGCGTGACCGTAGCCGGTGTCCACGCTGCCGTCGGGATTGAGGCGGGTGAGCGAAAAGTCCCTACCGTCATCCAGCGCGTTGCCGTAGTCGCTGAAACCGGCGATCAGGATTGAACCGTCGGGCTGTATGACGACGTCCTGGGCGTTGTCTGTACGTCCGGCGATGTCGACGACAAGGAGGCCGGGGGCACTGTAGGTCGTGGTCATGTTGTCGGTCCTTTGAACTTCGCAAAGCGTTGACTCTAGTCCAGTCCTCCTGATGTGCCAGGGGCTCTGGACCGGTGGTCGCGAGTAGTGCTGCGGGTAACGGCAGGCCGGTTGACGTGCCGCTGCCCGGATTGCGACGCCTCATTGAATTTATGCGCCGATGATCGAGTCATTTATTGGGAAGGGTGCGATGCACCTTCGTACCCCACTCTTGAAGCCGCCCCCTGGCTGTTCGCCCAGGCAGTGGGCCTGCCCTAAGGATCGACAATGACTTTTTTCATCTTTCTATTGGCTTGTGCCGCCGCCGCGAGCACGGGGATCATTTTCAAGCCGGGCCCTTGGTACGCGTCCCTCGTGAAACCTGGCTTCACGCCACCCAATTGGCTGTTCCCAGTGGCATGGACCGTGATCTACCTGTTGCTGGCCTGGGCGGGTTATCGCTTGGCGCTGATCCCGGGGAGCCAGACCGTGATCGCATTGTGGGCGGCGCAGATCGCGCTCAACACACTTTGGACGCCGGTGTTTTTTGGTGCGCACCAGATGTTCGCCGGCCTGGTGATCATCACACTGCTCTGGCTGGTCGTGGCCGTCATGGTGGTCCTGACCTTGCGCCTGGACGTGATCACCGGGTTGATCCTGTTTCCTTACCTGGCCTGGTTGTGCGTGGCCGCCGCGTTGAATTTTTCCATCTGGCGCAATAACCGTTAGGGCCGGATTGGCTGGATGGCCCTAACGGTTTCAGCTCGGCCCGCGCGCGACCAGCCCCTTTGCACCCTCAGGACTTCCTGGGGGCCGACAAGGGCAGGTCGATGCACGGGCTGTGCGGTGCGCGCCGCGCGGGCAAGGGAAACAGTGCCGCGAGTTCTTCTTCGACGATCTGATTGCGCAGGGTCAATTCCAGCTCAGGGCAGTCGATGCTCAGGCAGTCACCGTGCTGAAGCGACACTTGGGTGGTGCGGTGGCTCAAGCTGTGGAAGACGTAGTGGACGAGGCCGGGTTCGAGAAACTGCTCATGCTTCTCCAGGAACGCCTGCGAGTATCGACGCAGGCTTTGCCAACCATGCAAGCTCATTCGATGGTGACTGGCTGCCAGTGGCTGGCCGTCGCGTTCCACCTGCACGTTGATGGCCAGGTCGGCCTGCATTTCTCCCAGTATCAATGCCGGGGCCACGGCGCAGGTGCGCAGGCGGGCCTGTGCCGAAGAAATCGCATCACGGCCGTGCAGCACGTGATCGTGGAGGTCATTGCCGAGGGTGAAGCCCATGAAGCGTAGCGCGCCAAAGTGGTCGACCCAGTAGAGGCAAACGATGCACGGCTCGCTGCTGATGCTTTGGGCATGGTAAGGCACCTGCAGGGGATCGCCATCCGTCCTGAGCAGGCGTCCGTTACCTTTGTAGTACCAGGCTTGTTCTGTCTTGGCGGTGCAGAGGGTGACTTCGCTGAGCTGCACCGCCAGGTTGTTATCGGGCATGAGCGGTGGCCGGTATTTCACCGCGGCGGACGTGAGCGGGTAGGGGGTCGAAGGCTGCTCCTTGAGGTAGGTTTCCCAATCCAGGTTTCCCTGGGCGCAGTGGGTCAGCGCTTCGTACAGGTTGCCCTGCGACGGGCGCACTTCCAGGCTCTGCCCGGATTTGAAATCGAACACACCAAGGCCGCGTTGCGGCTCCGGAGCGTCCAGTAACATCACGTAATGCGTCATGACTTATCCTCCAGGGTCAAGTGAGCGGGTAGGGGGCTGAAGTCGTCGCGCCCGGCGAACGCAGGGTTGGCTTCCTTGAGCCGCAACGACAACAAGCCGCCCGTCAGGCTGCCGGCCAGTGCCAGGAACAGGATGGCGGTCAGTCCCCAGTTCATCGCGATGTAGCCGGCGACCACGGGCGCGACGCCGCCGCCCAGAATTTCTCCGCACCCCACCACCAGGCCCGTCGCGGTGGCCAGCAAGCTGGGTGGCACCGATTCGCTGGTCAGCGGCCCGACGGTGATGCAGATCAGGCTGAAGTTGATGAAGGACAGGAAGAACAACTGGAGGAACAGCAGCCACGGCAAGGGCGGGCTGACGATGAGCAGGCCCACCAGCAGTGCACTGAGCATGAAGCAGACGGAAACGACGGGCTTGCGACCCAGTTGGTCGGACAGCCCGGGAATGACCAACTGGCCAAAAAAACCACCCAGGCCGATCGCGGAAATGATCATGGCCATGGAGAAATCGCTCAGGTGCAAGATGTCGGTGAGGTAGCTGGGGAGCAGGGCACACAGAACGAACTGGCACGTCAGTATGCAGAGCATCAACGCAATGTTGAGCCGCACGTTGCCGCTGGCCAGGGCCGTTCGCCACTGGCTGTGGGTGGGGCGGTCGATGGGGGGAGTGTGCGGCCCCTGGGCCGGTTGATAGCTTCTGTACAGGTACCAGGCCACGAGCAGCCCCGGCAGCGAGATGATGGCGAACACCGCGCGCCACGATCCGAAAAATTCCAGCAGGACACCCGCCAGCAATGGCCCGAGGCACAGGCCGATGATGGGAAACAAGGCTTGTTGGATTCCCAGGTTGAGTCCCCGTCGGCAGGGCTGGGACACTTCATCGGTGACGATGATGCTCACGGGCGTGAAAGCCCCTTCACAAACGCCCATCAATGCACGCAGCAGCACCAGGCCGACCAGGCTGGTGATCAATGCTGAAGCCCCGGCCAACAGCGACAGCAAGGTGATCGACAGCACCAGCAGTTGCTTGGTGCCCAACAGCCGGATGGCCGCGCCCATGAACAGGGCCGAGCCGCCCCATGCGAATGCCAGGATCGCCGACAACAGGCTCAAGTCCTGATAGTCCAGCGCCAGGTCACGCATGATCACCGGGAACAGCGGCATGATGATGAACCGATCCAGCCCTACCAGCCCGAAGCTCAATGACAAAAGGACGACCATGCGCCTTTCATAGCTACCCCAAGGTCGGGCGGCCAGATACTTCCTCTCCATGTTCCTTCCCCTTCTATCCTTAGCCCTTTGGAAGCCCTCTTGAACGAGGTGAATGCTTGCGACCAAACACTTGTAGCCGGGGGCAGGTGTGCCCCCGGCTGGGTGCTTGTGCGCTGGTTTCGGTGTGTCAGGCGACCCACTTGCCCACGGCCATTTCGGCCGTGAAGCCGGGGCCGAAGGCGGCCAGCATGCCGGTCGCACCCGCATCAGGCCCGCTGTCGAACTGACGTTTGAGCACGTCGAAGACCACCACGCTGGCGATGTTCCCGGCTTCGCTCAAACTGTCGCGCGACTGCGCGACCCTGCCGGGTTCAAGGTCCAGTTGCAGGACCAGTTCATCGAGGATTTTCCGTCCGCCGGTATGGAAGATGAAAAAATCATTCTGGGCGCAGTGCTGATTGAAGGTCTCGTAGTTCAACTCCTCCATCATGGGCGCCACGTCTTTGATGGAGTTCATGACGGCCTTGTCCAGGGTGAAGTGGAAGCCACTGTCCTTGACGTCGTACTTGATGTAATGCTCGCTGTTGGGCAGGAAATAAGAGCCGGTCTTGGCAATCTTGAATCCAGGCGCCTTATCGTCGGCGCGCATCACGCAGGCGGAGACGGCATCGCCAAACAGGGCGGCGGATATGAACGCGTGCAACTTGGTGTCGTCGGGTTGATAGCACAGCGACGAGAACTCCAGGGACACGATGAGCACATGGTTTTGCGGTGACAGACTGGCAAAGTCATTGGCCCGGTTAATGGCCGCAGCGCCCGCGACGCAGCCCAGTTGGGCAATCGGCAGTTGTACGGTCGACGTTCGCAGCCCCAGGTCATTGATCAGGTGGGCGGTCAGCGAGGGCATCATGAAGCCGGTGCACGAAGTCACGGCGACCATCCGGATGTCGTCGGTGGTCAGCCCGGCATTCTCGATGGCCTCCCGTGCCGCAAGGGACGACATGCGGCGGGCCTCGCGCTCGTAGACGATGCTGCGATGGGTGAAGCCGGTGTGCACCGCCAGTTCATCGATCGGCAGCACCAGGTGGCGCTCATTGACCTGGGTGTTCTGGATCATCCGTTTTGCAAGGGCCATGCGAGGATGGTCATCGTGCAAGTGTTCCAGATGGTCGATCATTTGTTGCTGGGTAATCTTGTGTGGCGGGAACAGCAAGCTGGGTTTGCAAAGTGTAGACATGACAAGTCCTCGGCTTAAAGCCAATAAAGAGTTAGGTAACACGTTTAAGGCAATGGCGAAGCAGGACTCTGAAGAACAGAATCAAAGTAACGGGCTGATAGGCCGGAAATATCGACTGTTGTTATTAATAACGCGGGATAGGGCGGACAACTCGCTTGTTATTTCACCAGTACGAACTTATAGGCATATTGCCAAGCCAAGTTACTTTCTCGGACATGTTTACGAACTACCATGCGGACAGGCGCGCCGCTGACAACCTGTCGTGGGTCGACCACGTCGACGATTTCCGACGCAATCACCAGGCCGTCATCCAGGCGCACCATCGCCATGAAACGCGGTACGGTTTCCCCATAGCCCATGGCGGCGAGGATGGGGTTTTCAGCATGGGCACTGACCTGGATCGTGCCGGTGCGCGCGCAGCGGTACGGCTGCACGTTCATCGAGTTGCAGGCGCCGCATACGGTTCGCCGAGGAAAGAAAATCTCCTCGCAATCCTGGCAACGGCTGCCTTCGAGACGGTACTTGCCGCCGTGCTCGCGCCATTCGCGCAACATGCTGGCGGTGGTCATGCGGTGGATTTGTTCTGGGTACAGGGACATGGTCGGCTCCTTAATCGTTGGAAAGCACAATGACGCTGTTATGCGCGGCGTAACCGCCCAGGTTTTGCGAGACGCCAATGCGCGCGTTCTTGACCTGGTTGTTGGACTCGCCACGAAGCTGTCGGAACAGTTCGGTAATGTGCAGGATGCCGTCGCAACCGGAAGCGTGACCGCGCCCGATATTGCCGCCATCGGTGTTCAACGGCAGTTGCCCGTCGAGGGCGATACCGCCTTCCAAGACAAAGTCACCGGCCTGGCCCGGGCCGCAGACACCCATCGATTCCATCTGGATCAGGCCCGCCCCCAGCAAGTCGTAGACCTGTGCCACGTCAATGTCTTTGGCGGTGATGCCGGCTTTTTTGTACGCGATTTCGGCACAGGCAATGGAGTTGGCGGAAACCGCCATGCCCACGTCTTTCGGCAGGCCCGCGTGTTTTAGGGTCGGGTTGTGATAACGCGTCCCGAAGTAATGCGACACGCCGGTGTAGGCGCAGCCACGGATGAACACCGGTTGGCTCGTGTAGTGATGCGCCAGGTGTTCGGCCACCAGGATCGCGCAACCACTGGCCTCGCCCCAGGCCAGCATCGAGCCGCAGGCCTCGCTGTTCTTGAGGGTTTCCAGGGACGGAATCGGCACGCCAAAGCGGGTCGCGGTGGGGGTGTTGTGGGCATAGATGCGCATCTGCCGACCAAACGTGGCCAGGACATCCGCTTCACGCCCCGCATAGCCGAATTTTTCAAAGTATTCGGCCGTCGCCAGGGCGAAGGCGTCGGTGTGTGAAATCCCCAGGAAGTAATCGTACTCACACTCCGTACTGGAGCCGATGTATTCGGCGTAGTTGAAGTGATCGGTCATTTTTTCAAAGCCGCCGCACAGGACGATGTCGTATTCACCTGAGGCGACCATCTGGTGGGCCATCTGGAAGGACACCGAACTGCTGGTGCAGTTGGCAGTGCTCATGAACGTCGGGGCAGGGCTGATGCCCAGGGCATCGGAGATGGTCGGGCCCAGGCCGCCGTACTCGGAAATGCCTTCACCGTGGTAGCCATAGGCGACCGCCTGAAGCTCGCGGGGATGCATCTTGATGGCGTTGAGTGCCTGGTAGGCGGACTCGACGATCATCTCTTTAAAGGTCTGACGAACTCGGGAGCTGCCGGGCTTGGGGGTATAGGCAGCCGAAACGATAGCAACGCGTCGTGCGCACATAGAAGGTGCTCCTTGCTGGATAGATAGAAATCAGAGGTAGGCAGTCAGGGCATAGTCAGGTCGCAAGTACTTGAATTCGTACTTGATCGACGTCCCGTAATCCACGTAATACTTATCCTCCAGCAGCGTGCGCAGCGGGACGTTGGTCTTTTGGTAGGCTTCGATGGCAGGCGTCACCGTCAAGGCAATCGCATCGCTACCCGCGCCAAATCCGTAGGACACCATGAGGATCTTCTCACCGGGTCGCGCTCGATCCAGTATGTTCACCAGGCCCAGCAAAGGGCTCGCCGCGCCGGTATCGCCAACACTCTGGGCATAGATGCCCGGCTCGATCTGCGCTGTCGTGAAGCCCAGGCCCTTGCCGAGGGAGAAGGGCGTCGACACCAGGTTCTGCTGGAAGACGACGTAGTCGAAATCGCCGGCCTGCCGCTTCATCTTGGTCATCAGGCCCGATGCGGCGCGGTGGGTCTGCTCTTCCAGGCCGATGCTGTTTTTGTCGGAGCCCAATCCCATCCCGGAACGGATGTAACGATCACCCTGGGGACGAATGTTGTCCGCGATATCCGCCGCGCAGGAAAAGCTGGCGTCGAATTGCGCGATCACGTTTTCAGTACCCAGCAGCAAGGCGGCCGCTCCTGCTCCGGCATAGGACTCTGTCAGGTCGCCGGGGGCGGTGTTGCGGTTGATCGTGTCGGCGCCAATGGCCAAGGCGTTGCCGCTCATGCCCGAAGCGACCAGGGCGTAGGCGATTTGAAGGGCACTGGTGCCCGACTTGCCGGCGAACTGTACGTCTGCGCAGAAGGCGTCGTAGCCGCAGCCGAGCATTTCCAGGATGACCGACGCGGATGCGCGAGAGTCATACGGGTTGGTGCATGTGCCGAGGTAAAGGGCCTCCAGAGGGGAGGGGGGCGCTTTGTCCAGCGCACGTTGAGCGGCGAGTACGCCGAGGGTGATGACATCTTCGTCGGGTTGAAGGACGGCTCTTTCAATGACACCGAGCTGGTTTGTGACCAGGCTCAGGTCAGTGTTCTTCCATACGTGGATCACATCCTCCACTTTGAGACGGCACACCGGAATGCCTGCGCCATAGCTCACAATTCCTACTCTATTCACGTGTACTTCCTCCAGATTCCTTTCTCCACCTGCCAGCGGCGTGGCCGTGACGGATGCATGAAATATTTAGAAACTATCTAATGGTGCCCGCAAAGTGTCATTGGCAGTCCTATGCCCGTAAACCGAGGGCTTCAGTGGAAAAAACAGGCGTTCCACTGATGAGCGATGGGTTTATTATCTCCTTTTTATTATGTATGATACGAAACGTACCGTATCGTTAAGGTCGCATTAAAAATTTATGACTATTCTCTCCTTTTCTTTCCACAATGCGGTGCATACCGCTACCGAGGTGCGCGGTTAAGCAGAAGTCGAGATCAAATAATCATACAAAACGAAACGATCCGTTTCATTGCTTTTCGAGAGAATCCTATACCCTGCTTTTCTTTTGTCAAGCGCCATATTGGAGATTTTGAATTATGGCCCGTAAACCGTCTCGGAGCTCCATTGGCTCATTGAGGAGCCCACACACGCACAAAGCGATCATCATCTCTGCCATAGAAACCCTCAAGGAGTGCGGTTATTCAGGGTTGAGCATCGAGGCTGTGGCTCGGCGCGCCGGAGCGAGCAAGCCGACAATCTATCGATGGTGGGGCAACAAGGCGGCGTTGATAGCCGAGGTCTACGAGAGCGAAAGCGAGCAGATTCGCAAGGAGCCGGATAAAGGTTCCTTCAAGGAAAACCTTAATTTTCTGTTGCTCAATCTCTGGAAGGTCTGGCGGGAAACGATTTGCGGGGAAGCCTTTCGATGTGTCATCGCTGAAGCCCAGCTCGACCCCACGACGCTGCCCAAACTTAAAGATGAATTCATGGAACGGCGTAGGGAATTGCCTCGCAAGCTGGTGGAAAACGCCATTCAACAAGGGGAGCTGCCCAAGGACACGTCCCGTGAGTTGCTGTTGGACATGATCTTCGGGTTCTGCTGGTACAGGTTGTTGACCGAGCAGTTGGAAGTAGAGGGGGATATCAACGAGTTCACGACTTTACTGATGAACGGTGTGTTGCGGACCACTTCGGCGGCGGTTTAAGGCGCCGCCGAAGCCTGGTCAAGGGAGGGAAGTGGGTTACGCGGCGCCACTGAACTGTGCATGAAGGCTTGGCAGGATGCTGGCCAGGTGGTTGAACTCACACAAATCATGCACAGCAAATTCATAAGCCAGCGTTTCCAGCTCGGCTTCGCCAAAGCCGTTTTTTTTCAGCAACTGCGCGGCCTGCTCGGCGCCTGGAAAACGTTGCATGGCTGGGTGGCTGCCGACCCAGTAACGGCTGGTCAGGTACAGGCCTTCGGGGCATTCCTTGAACAGGTGGACCATCAGCGAGACAGGCACTTGCGGCTGGTCCGCCAGGCTCATCAGAGCGCTGACGCTGCCATCGATTTTCGATTCACGGTACATGTCCGGGCAGAAACCCAGTTCACAGGGATCTCTGAAATGAATATGCAGGTGCATGAGGCGATCGCCGACATATTCGCAGGCGCAGAAGGTGTTTCCATACAGGCTGTCTTCGAAGCTCAAGCTGTCGTCGACCAGCCGCTCATGATGCACGCAGGGATTTTCAACATGCGCATAGGGAAACCACAAGGTGTAGCGCTCGGCTTCGAGCGGGTGCCACATGAACCACCACTTGAGCATCTGCGCCGTGCAACCGGGGAAGAATTTGCGGCTTTGCACGTAGGCCATCGGGCCGGGCAACAGGGCGTATCCAGCCTCCTCGCTGACAAAGTCCGCCGCCAGCATGCGATTGAGGTCTTCGATGCTGGGCGTCAGCGTGTCGGACAAAGGCATCGGGCCTTGTTGGATTTTCTCGACGGCACTGAGCGGTACGTTGATCTGCGAACGGAAAAAGTCGGCGTAGGGCTTACCCTGAACGGCTTTCTGATTGACCAGGAACTGCTTCTGCATGGGCAATGAGAAGTAGGTGAAAGGTGTCATTACGCGCGCTTCCATGACGGTGATTCCTTGATGAGGCGAGAAAGCCTGCGCACATCCAGGCAGGCCTTCACGCAGGGTTGTAAAGGGGCAGTGACAGGACCAAAATAGGTACGCCAAAATAAAAAGTCAAATTTGAATTAGAACTATCGAGAGATGAGCTCATGGACAATGCTTCTGGCAAGCCTTCCGTCGCCCGCGCTTCGCGACTCGACGGGCGGGCAACGCGGCTGCAGATTCTGGAGAAAGCCGGCGAGTTGTTCGCCGAACAGGGCCTGGCCAACACCACCAGTAAACAGATTTGCGAGCATTCGCAGGCCAACAGCGCGGCCGTGAATTATCACTTCGTCAACAAGGAAGGCTTGTACCGGGCCGTATTGCTCGAAGCCCATGCTCGATTCCTGCAGATGCAAACGCTGGTTTCGCTCAGCGAGCAACCGGGTTCGCCACAGGACAAGTTGCGCGCACTCATCACCCTGCTCGTCGAGCGCATCCACAATCATCCGGATGGTTGGGCCTTGAAAGTGCTGACGCGCGAACTGCTTTCGCCTTCCCCCGAGTTCGAGGCGGTCCTCAGGGAGCAGTCCTTTCCCAAGGCGCACATACTGCGCAGCCTGCTGGGGCAAATCATGAACCTGCCGGCCGATCATCCCACCACGCTGCGCAGCGCGATCAGCGTCTTCGCGCCGTGCCTGTTCTTGCTGATTGCACACCAGCCCTTGACCCGGCATGTGCTGCAAGGGTTGAGCATCGAGCCGCAGGGGCTGATCGAGCACATGGTGAGCTATGCGCTCGGGGGGCTTCAGGCCGTGGCGGCCACGGCACACGAGGCACCGAATGAATGAAGGGAAAATAACCTTGCGCCTCAAGGCGATGAGGCCCTGAGGGCGCGACTTCAGGACCGGTTTACGGCATGCGGGATCGGCTCGCAGCCTTACTCTGCCCAGATCCCCACATCACGAGCATCCACCGATCGGGGCAACAGCCCTGCGGCAAAAAAAGCATCGGCGATTTTCTGCTGCTCATCCAGTTGGTCGGCTTTCACCGGTTGAACCTGATAGCTGCGATGAGCATTGGCCGCTTCGACCGTTTCCACATCGAGATTGCCCCACAACGGGCTCAGGACCTGCGCTGCGTCGCGCGGGTGATTCTTGATCCAGTTGCCGGCCTCCTGCAATTGCCCGTAGACCACCTTGAGCACTTGCGGGTGCGCCTGGGCATAGCGGGTGCTGGTCAGGTAGTAGCGCTTGTAGCTGGCCAGCCCACTGCCGTCGGTCAGGGTTCGGGTGGGCAACTGTCGTTGCACGCCACTGAGGAACGGTTCCCAGGTGACCCAGGCATCGACTTTTCGATTCTCGAAGGCTGCCCGACCGTCGGCGGGGGACAGGTAGGCCGGTTGGATGTCCGAGAATTTCAGGCCTGCCTTGTCCAGAGCCGCGATCAACAGGTAGTGGGCTCCAGCGGCCTTGGTGACGGCGACTTTCTTGCCCTTCAGGTCCGCCAGTTGCTGCAAGGGCGAATCCTTGGCGACAACGATGGCCTGGGCCGAAGGCGAAGGGGCTTCCTGCGCAAAATAGGTCAGCTTGGCCTGCGCCGCCTGGGCGAATACAGGCACGGTATCGGCCACGTCAGCGCTGATGTCGACATTGCCGACATTCAAAGCTTCCAACAAGGGCAGGCCGCTGGGGAACTCATGCCAGCTGACTTCGATATTCGCTTCGGCGAGGGCTTTGTCCAGCGTGCCCTGGGTTTTCAGCAGCGTGATCAGGGTCGACGATTTCTGGTAGCCGATGCGCAGGGTTTCCTGAGCCTGGGCCGGTAGCGCGAGAGTGGACACGGCCAGCGCAACGACCAGGCTGGCCAGGGAGGTGCGGCGCCGTATCACGGCGCATTTGCTGAGGGGTTTTGACATGGCGTGCTCGATATTCAAGGAAAAAAGGAGAAGCGCTGGAGAATCCTATGGTTCTAAAAACTAATTTATAAATACTTTTTGGGCATTAGCTTAAGCAGCGATGCCGGGCCTCAAAAAGCGTACTGGAGGCGGGTGTAGTAATAGCCGCCGGTGAAGCCGAAAGGGGAGTAGCTGCCCCAGTTGTCGCCGAACGAAGCGTTACTGACGCCAATATGATCGGGGTATTTGTCGAACAGGTTCTGTGCCCCGAGGGCGACGGTCAGTTGCTTGTTGATTGCATAAGCCACGTCCAGATCAGTGATCCATTTGGCGCTATAGCGGCGGTCCAGGCTCGGGTCGCTTGAGCTGTTGACCTCGGTGTACGTGCCGTAGCGGGTCAGGCGCAAGTTGACATCGAAGTCGTTGATTGCCCAGTCGGCGGAGAAAATCATCTTGCTGCTGGGGGAGGTCTTGGTGATGAGGGCCCGCGACTGGCGCCCCATCAATTCGAAATTGCTGCCCAGGGCGGTCAGTTGCGAAGGTGTTTCGGCGACGCTGAGGATCTTCGTGTGGTTGTAGTTCAGCGCCGCGGTCCAGCGCACCGAGCCATAACGCTCCAGGTTCTGTCGGTAGTTGCCGACCACATCGACCCCGGACGTGCGGGTGTTGGCACCGTTGGTGAAGTACTGCGCGCCCGCGGTCGCCGGCACGCCAATGCCGTCGAGCAGGGCGGCGATTCCCGGGCCCTGGAAGCGTTCGCTCAGGACCAGGCGATCGCGCAGGTTGATCACGTAGCCGTCCACCGTCAGGCTCAGGTCTTCGCTGGGTGTCAGGGCGAAACCGAGGCTGAAATTGGTCGAGCGTTCGGGTTTCAACGCCTCGGCTCCCAGCGCCTGGGCACCCGCCGAATCCACAGGCAGGATCACATAGTTGTAGGGCTGGTAGACGCCATTGATGGTGTCGAAGCCGGTGGAGCGGGCGGTGAAGATCTGGTTGGCCAGCGAAGGGGCGCGAAAGCCGTTACTGATGGTGCCGCGGACTGAGAACACCGGGTTGAACTCGTAGCGGGTGCTCAGCTTGCCGCTGCGGGTCGCGCCGATGCCTTCGTTGTAGTGCTCGTAGCGTGCGGCAAGCCCCAGGTACCACTGTTCGGTGGGATAAAAACCCAGGTCGATGTAGCTGGCGACGCTGTTGCGGCTGACTTTTTGCGCGTCCTCGGGCGTGATGCCGTTGGTGACCTGGGCACCCGGATCGGGCCGCTCCCCGGCGCGTGGATGGCCGGCCGGGAACACGTAGCCGCCGTCGATGTAGGAGGCTTCGGAGCCGGCGCGTGTCTCGTAGCTTTCGCGTCGGTGTTCGAAGCCGAAGGCCACATCCAGCGGTTTCGCCAGGCCGATTTCATAACTGTTCTTCAGGTCCAGGTTGCTGGTCAACTGGTCGGCAATGTAGATGCCCGACGTGAATTTGTTCGGCGTGTTTTCCCCCAGCGAAGGGTTCTGGTTGTTGTAGGTGCGTTGCTTGGCGTAGTTGCGTCCGTAGGTGCTGCTCAGGTCCCATGCCCAGCCGGCGGCTCTTTCACCCTTGGCACCGAACGCGGACTGGAAGTCGGTTTCGTTCACCAGCCAATAGGGGCTGTAGCCACCGGGGTAGCCATTGGGCCCGGTGGTAATGGTGTTGCGCCCGTTGGGCAGGCGAAAGTTTTGTCCGTCGTTGTTTTCCCGGGTGGCCAGGGTGGAGAACGAATAGAGCGTCACGTCGTCGTTCAGCGGCAGGTCGAGGTTGTAGCCGACATCGGCCAGTTGGCTGCGGGGCAATCCGTAGCCTTTGTAGGTGTGGTGGCTTGCGCCGGCCTCGCGTGGGTCGGGCGAGTCGTCGGCTTGCGGGTAGTAATGGTTGCTGTAGCCGTTGCTGCCGGCCTTGTTGTCGCGCTCCTGGTAGCGTGTGTCGAATGAGACGTTGAGCACGCCGGCTTCGCCCACCTGGAACCCATAGTTGAGCGCTTGCTGTGCGGTCCCGCGCTTGCCGTCGTAGCCCTGGCCAAGGGTGGTGTCGGAACTGCCGCCGGTGGTCTGCTTGAGGATGATATTGATCACCCCGGAAATGGCATCCGAGCCGTACTGCGCCGCCGCGCCGTCGCGAAGCACTTCGATATGGTCGATGGACGCCACCGGGATCAGGTCCAGGTCGCTGGGCGCGGCACCGCTGTTGATACCGTTGATGTTCAGTGTCGCGCTGGTGTGCCGGCGCTTGCCGTTGACCAGCACCAACACGTGGGACGCCGTCAGGCCGCGCAGGGTGGCCGAGCGGACCACGCCGCTGGCATCCCAGCCGGCGCGGTCGGGCAGGTTGAAGGAGGGAATGAACTTGCTCAGCGCCTCCAGCAGGCTCGACTTGCCCACCGCTTGCAGTTGCGCGCCGGTTACCACATCGATGGGCGTCGGGCTGCTGGTCACGGTGCGTTCGACGGTGCCCCTGTTGCCGGTGACCACCACGGTATCGAGGGTGGACGCGCTGCTTTCGGCGGCCTCGAGGCTGAAAGAGGCAAGGCCACAGGCAAATGACAGCGGCAGCAGCAACGGGCGATAAGCGGGCGCGGCGAGGTGTCTTTGGCGGTTGGGCATGAGGGTGAGCTCCTGATTGTCGGCTGAGGTCCGTGTCACTTCTTGCGAGCGGCGACGGCTTCGATTTCCACCAGGCCGCCGGGCAACGGCAGCGCGACGACTTGCACGGCGGTGCGTGCCGGCTTGTTCGGTTGTTCGGCGCTGCCGAAGAACGGCGTATAGCCTTGCTGCAATCCGGCGAAATCCAGTTGGCCGCCCTTGGCCGGATCGCCCACCAGGAACACCCGCAGTTGCACCACGTCCGCCAGGTCCAGGCCCTGGGCTTGCAGCACGCCCTTGAGTTTGTTGAGGATCGATGTGGTCTGGGTCGCTGTGTCGCCATAGGCGGCGAAGGAATTCTTGGGCGCGCTCGGATCGTGCAGGTCGGCGAGCAGGCCGCTGACAAACAGCAGGTCGGTTTGTGCCGGCACCGACACCGCCAGGGAAATCGGGAAGTTGGAGTTGGGCAGGGCGATGCGCTTGATGTCGTCGGCCTGGCTGGCGAAGGCGGTGGCGGTCATGAGAAGTCCTGTAAGTAACGGGGTGGTTTTCATCGCAAGGTCCTTTATCGAAAAATCATCAAGCGGCAAGGCCGGCTTGCAGGCGCTCGGCGTGGCGGCCGATCAGCGACACGATGCGGCGCGCCGAGTCGGCGGCGGTGTTCTGCCAGATGCCGACGCCGCCGTGGGCGAGGGCATCGCTGGCCAGGTAGGTGCGGCCCTGGGGTTCGTTGAGGATCCGGTAGGCCTGCTCGCCCACTTCGTCGTTGACGATCCACGGGCCTTTGCTGAAGGGCACCTTCGACCAGTTGATGGCGACCGGTTTTTGCAACTTGGCGCTGTGGCCGGGGTGCAGCAGTTCGACGGCCTGCCTTGAGGAGGCGAACTGCTCGGCGAGGGATTTGCTGCTGAAGGACTGTGCCGCTTCACTGGTGTTGTAGGCGGCCACCAGGATGCCTTGGGCGCTGTTCAGGCGATCGCTGGGGTACCACAGGCCTTTGACTTCATGATCCAGGTAAGAAAGCCCGCCAAAGATGTTGAAGTCGGTTTCCCAGAAGCGCGGCGACTGCCACGCGACCTTGTTCGCCTGGTCGCTTTGCGCGCTGAGGATCGCTTGCTTGAAGGGCGTGGTGAAATTGCTCGGCAGCTTGGCCAGCAGCGGCAGGGGCACGGTGACGATGGCGTAGTCGGCATTCAGGGTCTGGGACTTGCCCGTCTGCCGGTCGCGGTAGGTGATGCGACTGCCTTGCTCCGACGTCTGGATGTCGCTGACTTCGGCATGAAAACGCACCACGTCCTTGAGTCGCTCATGGAACGCCTGGGGAATCCGGTCCATGCCACCGACCGGTTGGAACATGGTGGAAGAAAATTCGGGAATCTCATCGAACACCAGTGCGCCCCAGAGCTTGGGGTTGAGCAGCGTCTGCAACGCGAGGGGTGTGCGGGTGACGCCGGTTTGATCGCCGGCGCCGGGGATGCGGGTGTAGCCCGAGCGCACCGATCCTGTGTATTTGAAATCGGCATTGAGGTCGCCATAGACCTTGAGAAAATTCAGCAGCGCCTGGCGGTCTTCGGTGCTCAGGTCCTGGTCCAGGGCCTTGCGACTGACGGTGCGCGCCAACAGCTCGGACAGTTGTCCCCGCGTATCGTTGACGGCTTGGCGCAGCTGGAAGGCCGGCTGGCGGGCGTCCGGCAAGGCCAGTGCGTTGCGGCTGCTGTTGACCAGCACTTGCAATTCCACGCCCAGTTCGCGGCAGTAGCCGAGGATCGTCTGGTGATGGCTGGGGATGCGCGCCGGGCCTGCGTTGAAGAACTGCCCGTCATCGAAGTCCACGGTCTGGCTGATACCGTCGTCGAACTCGACCCGACTGCCGCGACGCAGGGTCCAGTTGCGTCCGCCCACTCGCTCGCGGGCTTCGAGGATCGTCACGGCGAAGCCGGCCTTGCGCAACTCATAGGCGCTGACCAGGCCGGAGATGCCGGCGCCAACCACCACTACCTGCTTGCCTTTGCCGCTGCTGCCCAATTGCAACGGGCCAAAGCCCGCCGCGACGGCCTGAGGTTTAAGGCCCAGTGCGTCGAGGGCGCCAACTGCGGCGCTATAGCCACTGATGGCGGCAATGCGGGAAATCATTTGCCTGCGGGTGAAAGCCATGATGTCGCTCCTTGGAATGTTGACGTGATGAGTTGGGCGTCGTCGCTGTTCGCGGCCACGCCTGGGGGATTCGCATCGGGGTCAGAGGTCGTAGCGCACAGACAGCAAGAGGGTTCGCGGATCGTTGATGGAGTAGTACCGGGCGCCGCTTGCGGGCACATAGCCGACCGCTTGGGGGTAGGCCCGGTCGAGCAGGTTTTTCACCGACAGCGTGGTGGTCCAATGGCCGTCGCCCGAGATGTAGCGGGTATTGGCATTCCAGAAGGTCTGCTGGGGAATTTCCTGCACGTCGTCGTTCAGCGCGTTGGCATAGGACTTGGTCTGGAACTGGGCATCGGTGCCGGCCAGCCAGGTGCCGGGCAGGCCGGCGGGAATGGTGTAGTTGAAGCCGACGCTGGTGTTCCAGCGCGGTGAGTACACCAACTGCTGGCCGTTGGCATCGATCCCGGCGCCGCTGGCGTTCTCGAAGTCGTCGTACTGGCTTTGCAGGTAGCCGAGGTTGAATGTCAGTTGCAGGTCGGGCGTCAGCGCGCTCAGGGTTTCCAGTTCGACGCCGTAGGTGTGGGCCTGACCGACGTTGGTCCGCAGGCTGACGCCCAGAGCCGGGTCGTAGGCGTTGGTTTGCAGGTCTTTGTAGTCGTTGTAGAACAGCGCGAGGTTGGCGCGCAGGCGCCGGTCGAAGAAGTCGCCCTTGAGGCCGGTTTCCCAAGTGGTCACGTCTTCCGGTGAGAACGCCTGTTCAGCGGCGGCCTGGGTCGGCGCGCGGTTGTCGTAGCCACCGGCCTTGAAGCCTTTGGCGACGTAGGCGTACTGATTGAGATGGGGTGTCCAAGCGTACTCGAAGCCGAGTTTCGGGCTGGTGGATTGCCAGGATTTACTCGAGTCGGCGCTGAAGTTGGTGCCGGTGATCTGCCGGTCCGGGGTGACGACGTAGTTGGTGTAGTCGAAGTTCTTGTGTTCGCGGGTGAACCGCAGCCCGGCGATCAGAGACAGTTGCGGCGTGATTTTGTAGCTGCCCTGGCCATACAGCGCATAACTTTCGGTGTTGGTGGTGCTGTATTGGCCCTGGCCGATCACCCGGTTACGCGCGATGGAATAAGTCAGGCTGTCGCGCTCGGCGTCGAATTTTTCCCGGTACAGGTACAGGCCCGTGCTGAAGGTGAAGTCGTCGTAATCGCCGTTGAGCTGGAACTCCTGGGTGGCGTAGTCCTGTTTGTAGGTGATCAGGCTGTGCTGGATCAGGGCCGCCTGGCCGGAGTTGTCATAGTCCACCGGTTGGTTGAAGGCGGAGTAGGCGGTGACCGACTTGAAATTCAAGTGATCGTTGATGCTGTAGATCGCCCGCAATACCGAACTGCCCTGGTCGAGGCGGTTCTTCGGGTTGAGGCCGCTGTAGCTCTTGAACTTGTCGAAGCGGCCGTCGGCGTCGAAGGGGGTGTAGCTGGTGGTATCGCCGCGGTCGAACGTACCGGCCAGCGTCAGTTGCACGTCCCACGGCGAATCGATGGGGTTGAAGCGAAGCTTGCCTCGGTAGGCCTGGATGTCGACGTTGTTCACGTCTTCGCCGCGGGTGGGGTTGGAAACGGTGCCGTCGCGGGTCAGGCGAATGGCCGAGAAGCTGCCGAACAGGGCGTTGTCCACCAGCGGGCCGCTGATCAGCAGGCGGCCGTTCTGCGCGTTGTAGTTGCCGGCGCCGAGTTCGAAGAAACCGCGGGTTTCCTGGGACGGATCGCGGGTAATCACGCGGATCGCCCCGGCACTGCTGTTGCGTCCATAAAGCGTGCCTTGCGGGCCGCGCAAGACCTCGACGCGTTCGACATCGTTGAAGTCGAGCATCGAGGAAATCGCCCTGGGGATGTACAGGTCGTCGGCGTAGACCGCCACGGCCGCTTCCTGTATCGGGTCGGTTTCGCCGATGCCACGAATCCCATAGGTCTGCGCGCTGTAAGAGATCGACTGGCGGCTGAGGGTCAGGTTCGGTACTTGTCCGGAAAGATCGCGAATGCTCTTGATCTGCTTGTCTTCAAGGGCGGCTTCGTCGAACGCGGAGATCGCCAGGGGCGCTTTCTGCAAATCCTCGCTGCGGTGTTCGGCGGTGATGGTGACCACCGCCAGCGCACCGTCCCGGGTGTCTTCTTCGGCGTGGGCCGACAACCCGAGCAAGGCCAGCGAAACGGCCAGCGTCAGGCGGTTTGAGGTGAAGGTATCGTGCATGGTGGACCCCTGGTGTCTGGTGCAGCGTGGGCGTTGGCATTTATTCCGGGCAAAGCGTCGCCACGGGCCTGGCTCCGGGAGGCAGGGCGAGGAGAGCGTTGGCCGATTTCAGGTTGGGTGTGGCATTGACCGTGGGGTGGTGTCGGCCGGAAAAACGTACAGTTCCGCGAGCCTCCACCTGGTCAGGGGTCGGTGATGGTTGTAACAGTATTTGTATAATGGATCGCTGTAAAAGTCCGATTTGTTATAAGTTAATTATAAAAAATAGACATTAAGTTAATAAATTAAATGCGTAATTCTGATGATTATATGGCTCCCTCGAAACGCAATCGCGGGCCAGCCGTGCTCCCACATGTGTCATGTGGCCCTTATGGGAGCATGGCTTGCCCGCGATGACGGAGAAAGGTGCAGCTAGTACCCGCGCTGTACGTTCGCCAGGTTCTGCAGTGTCGCCCCCGACAGGAAGCGTTCGAGGTTGGCGAGGAAACTGTCGGCAATCTCGTGGCGGCTGTTGCTGGAAATCGCCGAAGTGTGCGGCGACAGTCGCACCCGTGGATGAGTGTAGAAAGGATGGCCGTCCGGCAGGGGTTCCGGTTCGGTGACGTCCAGCGAGGCCAGGCCGATGGCGCCGCTGTCCAGGGCCTCAAGCAGGGCAGCGTGGTCTAGCAAGCCGCCACGCGCGACATTGATCAGGTGCAGGCCCGGCTTGGCGCTGGCAAGCACCGCGGGGTTGACGATATGCCGCGTCGCGTCGGTCAGGGGCGCGGCCAGTACCAGGTGATCGGCGCGGGCGAACAAGTCATGGATCCCTTCCGCGGCTTCGACGCCCTTGACTTCGAACGGTGCCGTGCTCTGGCGCAGCGCCAGCACGTTGATGCCCAGCGCACGGGCCTTGGTCGCCAGGCTGCGGCCAATCGCACCGAAGCCGAGAATCCCCAGGGTGCTGCCCTTGAGCGGTGTCAGCGCGGTGAAGTTCCAGTGCGAGTCGTGCACCCAGATGTCCGGCAAGTGCTTGGCGGCGGCGAAGATCGCGGCCAGGGCAAATTCGGCGATGTTCTCGGCGGCGCTGCCCCGGGAGGTGCTCACGGGCGGGCCGTCGAACAACCACTGGGGATAGAAGTCGATGCCCGAGGACACCACGTGCACCCAGTTCAAGCCGTAGGGCCAGCCCGGTGGTGGTGTGTCCGGTGCCTGATAGCCGCGCACGTTGATCGGGCGGGCCAGCAGTACCCCGACGTCGGCGGGAAGGTCGCTGGGCACGCCGGCCGGTACGTCCAGGACCCTGGCCCCGGGGTGCGTCTGTGCGAGGCGCTGGCGGATCACGTCGTTGAACTCCGTGTCCAGTTGGCTGGCGATCACGAGCGGGCTCATGGGGTGTCCTTTTTCTGGCGTTGGGCGAACACCGCTTTGCCGACGCCTTGCAGAACGGCATCGTTTTGCGGGGTGTGGATGCGGCTGCACAGCACGTCGCGGTAGTGCCGTTGCAGCGGGTTATGCCGCGACAGACCGGGGTTGCCGGACGCTTCGATGGCCAGTTCGACCGCGGCAATGGCGTTGCTGGTCACCAGGTATTTCAATTGTGCGGCGTGCTGGGCCGGCGTGCGTCCTTCGGCGGCGGCATCCAGCAGGCTGCGGTTGGCGAACAGTAGGGTGTCGATCTGGCCGACGGTTTCCTGGAAGCGCGGCAGGGTCGACAGCGCGGCGCCGAGGTTGGACGGCTTGCGTTGCTCCAGCCATCCCACCAGCCAGTCGCGCGCGGCTTGGGCGACACCGTCGTAAACCGCCGAGAGCAAGACCGACATCCACAGGAAACCATCGCTGTCGAGTTCGGGCTGTGGCGCGCTCCAGGGGCTGACGCTGACGGCGTGATCCAGGGGCACCAGGACGTTGTCGAACAGCACTTCGTGGCTGCAGGTGGCGCGCATGCCCAGGTGGTCCCAATCCTCGATGATGCTGATCCCTGGCGTGTCCTTGTGCACCAGCCAGGCACCCACCAGCGGGTCTTCATCGGTGCTGCGTGCCCAGACGCTGAACCAGGTCAGACCATGGCTGCCGGTGGAGTAGATCTTGCGCCCGCTGATCCGCCAACCTTCGGAGGTGCGCCGGGCGATCGTCGCGGGCAGCCCGCCACGGGCCGGCGTACCCAGGTCGGGTTCGACCCGCAAGGCATTGATCAGCGCGCCGTCGTTCACGGCGTCGCGGGCCACTCGCAGGCGCAACGCCTCGGGCCAGCTTCGATTGTCTTGCAGGCGTGAATGCTGCAGGTACTGCATCACCAGGATCAACGCCGTGGAAGGTTCGCCCTTGGCGACCGCGCTGATGACTTTGCGGGCCTGCACCAGGCTCGCGCCGCTACCGCCCAGCGCCTTGGGCACCGTCAGGGCCAGCAGGCCATGCTCGTGCAGCAACTTGAAATTGTCCCGGGGGAAGGCACCGCTCTCGTCAAGGCGGTGGGCCGTGGCCGCCAATTGTGCACCGATGCTTTCGAGCACGGCGTCGAAGTCGGCGGCCACGACTGCTTGCAACTGGGGTGGGCGTAAGGAAGAAAGGCTCATGGTCAGTTCACTCGATCGAAAAAGATGGAAGCCGGATGCCCGGTTCTGGCGACCCGCTGCCGCGCAGGAGCAGGCCGCTGCAACAGGCTCACAGCGCGAGCAAGGGGAAATTGCGTTCCCACAGGGGGCTGACGTCGAGCCTTTCGCTGAGCACGCCGGCGTCGAAGAACAGGTCGGCGACTTCCTGCTGCGAGGCAATGGCTTGTTCACTCACGGCGATGATCTTCGACGGCTGGCTGCGTTGGTTGTGCATGTCGAGAAACACCGCCTTGTCGACACCCAGCAATCGCGCCGACTTGGTTGCCCAGGGCTCGGGGTTGTCGTTGATCCATTCCAGGGTGCGCGCCTCACGCTGGATGTAATCCTGGATCGCCTGCCGGCGCAGCGGGTCTTCCAGCGCCTTGGGGCGCGCGGCAATCAGGTAGTTGCCGGACAAGTAGCCCAGGGCGGTCTTGAGGACCCGGGCACCGCTGCGGAACTTGGCCAACTGGATGAACACGCCGTAGATCACCCACGCATCGAGTTGGCCGCTCTGGAATGCGCTGAAACCGTCCTGGGGCGTGAGCGCTACGGCGGTGATGTCGTTCATGGTCAGGCCCTGTTCCTTCAGGGCCTTGATCAGAAAGTAATGGGAGGTGGTAGAGCGCACGTAGCCGACCCGCTTGCCGCGCAATTGCCCGATGGACTCGACCGACGATTCCTTGGGAACCAGGAACACCTGGTTGTTCACGTCACCTTGCAGCACCGCGATCAGGCGCGGCTGGCGATGGCTCTGGATGGAAAAGATCGGTGGGATTTCACTCATCCCACCCACGTCCAGGCTGCCGGACGCCAGCGCCTCGACGATCAGGTTGCCGCCGGCGAACTCGGCGTATTCGACCTTGTAGGGCGTGTCGGCGGTGCCGGCATCCTCGAAGAAATAGGAGTCCTGGCCACGGTAGGTGGCCACCCCGAGGGTCAGCTCGGACAGGGACTTGCCCTGGGCGAACGCGCGCGGGGCGAAACCCAGTGTCGACAGGCCCAGGGCGCCAAGGGTGACGGCGCCGGCCATCAGGAAGCCGCGTCGATCGAGCTGCCCTGGCGCGAAGTGTTGTTTCATGACCGGAGGTTTGCTCATGCGACGGCCTCACTGCCCGTTGCCGGCTCAAGGACGTCATGGGTGTACCGGTTCGCCGGCACCGCCAGGCCCAGGTTATCGCGCAGGGTGTGGCCGCTGTATTCGCGGCGGAACACCCCGCGTTGCTGCAGGACCGGCACGACCCATTCGGTGAACGTCTGCAGGCCGTCCGGCAGCAGGGCGTTGATGATGAAGCCGTCGGCTGCGCCGTTGTCGAACCAGTGTTCAATGGCGTCGGCGACCTGTTCGGGGGTGCCGACGAAGTCCCGGCGTGGCTGGGAAAAGCGCAGGGCGACCTGGCGCAGCGTCAGGCCTTCGTCCCGGGCCAGTTGCTTGATCCGCTCGGAGCCGCCTTTCTGGCTGTTGGCGCCCAGGTCGCCCAGCTCAGGGAACGGAGCGTCCAGTGGGTACTGGCTGAAATCATGGTCGTTGAAGGGCCGGCCGAGCGCGACGATGGCGTCCTCGATACTCACCAGCGCCACCGCTTGTCGATAGCGCTCTTGCACCTGCGCCTCATCGCGCCCCACGATCGGACGAATGCCAGGCAGGATCGACAGCTGCTCGGGGTCGCGACCGAATCCGCTGGCGCGACGCTTCAGGTCCCGGTAATAGGCCTGGGCTTCTTCAAAGCTTTCGGCGCTGACGAAAATCGCGTCGGCGTTCTCGGCGGCGAAGTTACGCCCGTCCTCGGACGTACCGGCCTGGAAGATCACCGGCTGGCCTTGGCGGGAGCGGGCAATATTGAGTGGGCCCTTGACCGAAAAAAATTCACCTTTGTGCTCCAGCGCGTGCAGCTTGCCGGGGGCAAAGAACTCGCCCCGTTGCTTGTCGTAGACAAAGGCATCGTCCTCCCAGGAGTCCCACAGGCCCTGGACCACTGCCACGTGCTCTTTGGCGATCCGGTAGCGCACCGCGTGGGGCGGGTGCTCGGCCTTGCCGAAGTTGTTGGCGGTGCCGCTGAGCCACGACGTCACCACGTTCCAACCGGCACGCCCGGCACTGATGTGGTCCAGTGAGGCGAATTGGCGCGCCACCTGGTAGGGCTCGGTGTAGCTGACCGTCACGGTGGCCACCAGGCCGATGTTCGACGTCACGGCCGCCAGGGCCGAGAGGATAGTCAGCGGCTCGAAGCGGTTGAGGTAGTGCGGGCTGGATTTTTCATGGATGTGCAGGCTGTCGGCGATGAACACGAAATCGAACTTGGCGCCTTCGGCCAGTTGCGTCTGCTGCTTGTAGAAACCGAAGCTGGTGCTGGCATCGGGTTGCGCCTGCGGATGGCGCCATTCGCCCCAGCCATGGCCGACGCCGTGGACTATTGCACCGAATTTGAGTTGGCGTTGCTTGCTCATGGTTCTGCTCCTTTTAACGCGAAACCTGGGTCAGTGGGGCACGCTGGGTGTTGAAGCGCTTGTCGAAGCCTTGGGAAACGTCGATGCGGCGGGTCAGCAACCCTTCTTCCCGGTAGATGTCGGCGGTCGTCTGCAAGCCGCTGACCACCGCGTCGTCGATCAATACCGGCTGCATCTGGGTCGCCTTGGCCACCTCCAGGTGCACCGCCAATGGCAGGCCGGTGATCCTGGCCTGGGCGGCGGCATATTCGGCAGGGTGTTCGTTGCTCCAGCGGAAGGCCCGGTCGATCCGGGCGACAAAGTCATCCAGTTGCGGGCGCTTGTCGGCGATGGCTTGTTGGGTGGCGGCCAGGTAGAGGTGATTACTCAGCAGGTGGCTGCCGCTGACCAGGACCCTGGCCTGGCTTTGGGCCGTGACCACGGTGGTGAAGGGGTCCCAGGTAGACCAGGCGTCCGCGGTGCCGTTATCCAGCACCAGCCTGGATTCGCTGGGCAACAGGAAGACGAATTCCACATCTCGGGTGCTGAGGCCGACGTTGCGCAGGGCCTTGATGGCCAGGTAGTGCCCGATCGAGCCACGGGTGGTGACGATGCGTTTGCCCTTGAGGTCCGAAACCTCCCGGATGGGGGTGTTCTTGGGGACGAGAATGGCCGTGGTATTGCGCCCTTGCGCATGAATGATGCTGACGACCTTCAGTGAGGCCCCCGCGCCCAAGGCAAACACGTAGGGGGCATCGCCCAGGGCGCCGATGTCCACGGCGCCGGCGTTCAAGGCCTCGCCCAGTGGTGCGGCGGCGGGGAATTCGGAAAACTGGATGGCGTAGGGCACGTCCTTGAGTTCACCGGACACTTCCAGCAGGGCTTTGAGGGTGGATTTCTGATTGGCCACCCGCAGTGGTTGCAGGTCGTCTGCGTGAGCAGTGCCGAACACGAGGGCAATTAACAGTAAGGGTAGGGACAGGCGCATGGGTGGAACTCCAGGCTAAGCGTTGCATTCAGCGCCTCCGCCTGGAGAAGGGGTCGGCTGGTCCGGGTCAGGGCGATCACTCGCCCCCTTTTGGGTTCAGATCACATAGAAACCGTGGGTGCCGTCGCGGGCCAGCTGGTCCACGAGGCCGAACTCCCAATCGAGATAGGCTTGCATGGCCTCATGCGGGTTATCGGTGCCTTCGTAGGGGCGGCGATAGCGATCGATGGGCGCAGACACCAACCGGGTCTCGCCATGCGCCAGCGGCCGCTGGGCGGCGATCCAGCCGGCCGTGCCGTCACGCAGCAGGAACACGGCCTGGCCGGTCAGGCGTTCGACGTCCGGGATTGCCCATCGGGCCAACTGGCCGCTGCCGCAGGTCAGGACATAGCGCTGGGCCGACGGCACCTGGGCCAGGGCTTCGCTCAGTTGACTGCGCAGCACCCACCATGCCCCCGGGATATGCCGCTTGATGTAGTTGGCGCTGCTGGTGAAGTCCAGTACCACGGTGTCACCTTCGGCCAGCCACTGTTCGAGGGTGTCAGGGCTGATCTCTTCGGCTTGCGGCGGGACAGGCACAGGGGCTTTCCAGGGGCCCTGTTCGCTGAAGTGGCCGGGGTGCAGATCATCCAGCACGTGCACCTCCCACCCCAATTGCGCGAGCCAGGACGCCGACATGTTGGCCCGCACACCGTCATCGTCGACCAGGATCAGGCGAGCACCGCGTACGCTGGCGAAATGATCGGTCTCCTGGACCAGTTGCCCGCCGGGCGTGGACCGGGCCCCGGGCAGGTGGCCGGCTTCGAATTCTTCCGGGGTGCGTACATCGAACAGGTAGGTGCTGCGTGTCGCGTCCGCTTGCCAGCGGTGCAGGTCCGCGAGGGTGGCGCGACCGACCCGTGCCTGATCGGCAACGCGGCGGGCATCGCGGGCGGCGATGTCGCGATGTTTTTCCTGGGTAGGGGCGAACCGGCGTGACTGGCCGTGCTCCAGCACCTGGCCGGCCAGGGTCCAGCCAATCGTACCGTTGCGCAAGGCCGACACCGGGTTGGCGAGGCCGGCGTTGATCAACGACTGGGTGCCGATGATGCTGCGAGTACGGCCGGCGCAATTGACCACGATGCGGGTCGCCGGGTCCGGCGCCAGTGCCCGCGCCCGCAACACCAGTTCCGCCCCAGGTACGCTGATGCCGCCAGGAATGCTCATGGTCTGGTATTCGTCGAAACGGCGGGCGTCGAGCACCACGACGTCGGCCTCGCTGTCGAGCAGTGCCTGGAGCTCTGGCGCGGCGATCGAGGGGGTATGGCGCTGGCTTTCCACCAGCTCGCCAAAGGCCTTGCTCGGCACGTTGACGTCGATGAACAACTCGCCACCCGCGTCGCGCCAACCGTCCAGGCCACCTTCGAGCACCGCGACATCGACGTAGCCCAGCGCTTGCAGGCGCTGCGCCGCCAGGCCCGCCAGGCCTTCGCCACAGTCATAGACCGTCACCGGGGTGTCGCGCCTCGGGATGCGCGCAAACACCTCCAGCTCCAGCCTGGACAACGCGATGTTGGCGGCAAACAGTGGATGGCCCTGGGCGAACGGCGCCTCTTCACGCACGTCGACGATGGCCAGCTCTTCGCGGTTCAGCAACGCCTGGCGGATCTCCGAGTAGGAGCGGGTACGTACAGTGCTCATAAGGCTTGGCTCTCTTTGGACAGGTCCCAGATGTTGGGGAGCAGGGTGTTGGAATACCCGGAGATGAACAGCTTTTCGCTACCGTCGGGCTGGTACACCGCGCGGCGTACGGCACCGATGTTGGCGCCATAGACGTGAATGCTGATGGAGACCTGGTCAGCGAAGGCATTGCTGACCTGGTGGATGTCGCCGACCTTGGGCGAGACGGCCTCGACCTGGCCCGGCACAAGCCGTATCGGCGAGCCCTCGGGCACCAGGCTGCCATCAGGGTGGCGAGCGAAGCCTTGAGAGTCTTCGGCGCCGCGCAGCAGGCCGATCAGGCCCCAGACCCGGTGATCATGAATCGGCGTGCGTTGTCCCGGCCCCCAGACAAAACTGACCACGCTGAACCGCTGCCGGGAATCGGCATGCAGCAGGTATTGCTGGTAGCGCTCGGGGTCTGGTTGGGCAAAGGTGTCGGGCAGCCAGTCGTCATGGCTGACCAATTGAGCGAGCAACTTGCCGCCGCGATGCAGCAGGTCGCCTTCGCGAGGGTTGCCGTCGATCAGCTCGGCCAAGGCGCCTACGAATGCTCTGAGTCTTTCCGGGTGTCGGGCCTGGGTCATGGCGATTCCATCGTCGTTATAAAAGGATCTGCCATGATTTAAGCATAATGATTTTTCTTAATATGCTATTTTTTTATGATTAGGTTATAGCTGAAAGGAATTTAGAACCCTTGTGAATAGAGTTAGATGTTATCGATCATTGCGTTGGGCTATCCAGTCACGGGCAATGGCACTATGCTTTTTCGCCATGGGTTATGCTTTTCAAACATTTTATCGACTGTGTTCCATGTGCGGGCCAAATGAAAATTGATGATATCGACGCCTTCGTCGAAGTGATTCGCTGTCAGTCCATCAGCCATGCCGCCGAGACGTTGCAACTCACGCAACCGGCGATCACACGGCGCGTGCAGAACTTCGAGCAGGCCCTGGGGGTGGAGTTGTTCGACCGCAACACCAAGCCGCTCAAGCCGACCCTGATCGGCACGCGAGTCTACGAGCAGTGTCGCCTGATCCTGCGGGAGATGGATGCCTTGCGCGAGCTGGTCGCCACCGATGCGCCGCCTACCGGTTTGTTGCGCCTGGGCGTTCCGCAAACGATCGGCGACGTGGTGCTGCTCGATGCGCTCAAGCATCTGCGCGTCGCGTATCCGGAACTGCGTGCGCAGGTGGCGACGGGTTGGGGCAGCCAGTTGGTCGGCAAGATCGAACGCGGCGAGCTGGACGCCGCGGCGGCGTTGTTTCCCGCCGGCAAAATTTTTCCCGACAACATCATTGGCGAGTCGATCGGCAAGATGGAGTTGGTGGTGGTGTGCGCGAAGGCGCAATTGCCCAAGCGCCCCAGCAAGCTGGCGGACGTCTACCAGAACGGCTGGATTCTCAACCCGGACGGCTGCGGTTTCCGCGCCGGGCTGCAACGCACGTTGTCCGACCAAGGGCTGGCCCTGCGGGTCAACCTGGAAACCTTCGGTACCGAGTTGCAACTGGGCCTGGTCGCCGATGGCCTGGGCCTTGGCCTGGTGCCGCGCCCGCTGTTGGAACGCAGTGTCCATCTCGATCAACTGGCGGCCATGCCACTCAAGGACTTCAAACCGGTGATGGACCTGTGGCTGATCTATCCGCATTTTCTCGGCAACCTGCAAGGGCCGGTGGAAGCCTTCGGCAAGCTGGTCGCCGGATCGTTGCAGAAGATCAAGAGCGCTGCGTAACGCTGGCGGGGAGGCTGTATATAATAAAAAAAAATGATAATTAGCTTAGATTAAAATGTGCTTTTTATTATTTTTGGCCTTCCCCTAGGCTTGCTGGAGATCCTTAAGGCCATCCAGGAAGTCTTGCCATGAGCAGCGTCAGCCCGCTATCCAGCGTCTCGAAACATGTTCGCCAACGCGTCAGTCCCGAAGAGTGGGAAGTGCGTGTCAAACTGGCCGCCGCCTACCGGCTGGCGGCCCTGTTCAAGTGGACCGACCACATCTACACGCATTTTTCCGCGCGGGTGCCGGGGCCTGACGAGCATTTCCTGATCAACGCCTTCGGGTTGCTGTTCGACGAAATCACCGCTTCCAATCTGGTCAAGGTCGACATTGACGGAACCCTGGTCGACGACCCGACGGGCCTGGGCATCAACTACGCCGGGTACGTGATCCACAGTGCGATTCATGGCGCCCGTCCCGACCTTCAAGCGGTGCTGCACACCCACACCCGCGACGGCATTGCCGTTTCCGCCCAGCGCGATGGCCTGTTGCCGATCTCGCAGCATTCGATCGCTTTTTCCGGGCGCGTGGCTTACCACGGTTACGAGGGCATTGCGCTGGACCTGGACGAGCGCGAGCGACTGGTGGCGGACCTGGGCGACAAGAGTGTGCTGATCCTGCGCAACCACGGGCTATTGACCGCGGGTGTCAGCGTCGAGCATGCCTTCCAGCAGCTGCAAAGCCTGGAGCGTGCCTGCAACATCCAGATCGCGGCCCAGGCGGCGGGCAATGCCGAGCTGATCTTTCCTCCGGCCGAGGTGGTGGCCAAGGTCGAGGCACAGGCCGAAGCATTCAAGCGCGGTGACGGGCCGGGTGTCGCGCGGCACTGGAACGCGCTCATCCGGCAGTTGGAAAGGACCGACGTCGACTATAAGGATTGAGTGATCGCACGGGCAGGCTGCTCAGCAGCCTGCCCGTGGCTTTTCGGGGGGCGCGTGTTTCAAGCGACCTTTTCAGCCGCCTGGCGTTCGCGATCGGCGATCAATTGGCGGGTCAGCGGGATCAGGCGCTTGCCATAATCGATGGCGTCCTCGAGCGGGTCGAAGCCGCGAATCAGGAAGGTGGTGATGCCCAGGTCGTAGTAATCGAGCAGGGCTTCGGCCACCTGTTCGGCGGTGCCCACCAGGGCGGTCGAATTGCCTTGCGCGCCGAGCAGGCCGGCGATGCCGGTCCACAGCCGCTTGTCCAGGCGCGAGCCCTGGGCTGCCGCTGCCAGCAGGCGTCGCGAGCCTTCATTGGGTGGCTCGCGACGCACGAACCCATTGCGCTCGGCCAGTGCGCCTGCCTCTTGCAGAATGCGTTCGGCGCGTGCCCAGGCCTGGTCCTCGGTGTCCGCCAGAATTGGCCGCAACGACAGGCTGAAACGAATGCTGCGACCATGCCGGGCCGCTTCGGCGCGCACTTGGTTCACCACCTCGCGCACCTGTTCGTAGGTTTCGCCCCACAGCGCATAGACATCCGCGTGCTTGCCGGCCACGGCAATGGCGGCCGCCGATGAGCCGCCGAAGTACAACGGGATATGCGGCTGCTGTGGCGACTTCACGTCGGAATGCGCGCCCTCGACCTGGTAGTACGTGCCTTGGTAATCGAAGGGCGTCTCGCGGGTCCATTCCTGGCGCAGCACATCAAGGTACTCGTCGGTGCGCGCATAACGCTCGTCCTTGCCGATATGGCTGCCGTCAGCACGCAATTCGCGATCATCGCCGCCGGTAATGATGTGCACGGCGGTGCGTCCGCCGTTGAACACATCCAGGGTAGTGAACTGGCGCGCTGCCAAGGTGGGCGCGGCGAACCCTGGGCGATGGGCGATGAGGAACTTCAGTCGCGTCGTCACGCTGGCGGCATGGGACGCGATCAGCGTGCTGTCCGGGCTGTTGGAGTGGAACGCGATAAGAGCCCGGTCGAAACCGGCCTCCTCGTGGGCGCGGGCCACTTTCTCCACATACGCGGGCTGCAGCACGGGGCCGCTGCGCGGGTGGATTTCCGAGGCGTGGTGGCCGCCGATGAAGCCGATGAATTCAATACTCATGGTGGGGGTCCTTTCAATGAATGGGGTGTTTGAAGCCTCCACCGGGCAAGGGGTCGGTCCGTGACAAAAAGGTAGTCGCAGCCGGGAAGTGCTGTGAAATGCCGATTTGTTCTATGTTAATTATAAAAAATATTGATCAATATTTAGCTTGTGTATCAGTTCTATGCATTTTGTGGGTGGATGTCCGTGCGCCGCGAACGGCGCGGCCTGTGGGTTTTTATTATGCAAAATATTTATCTAACGGCTTGAGTGGCTGATTTCTAATCATATTAGGTTATTCCCAAAAAGAATTTCACTGACATTTTTTATGCGAATAGCATGAATCCAAAGTGGATGCATGGCGCGATTGACCATGTCGATGGAGGAGGGAAGCCTATGGGCGACAAGACATTAGAGACACAGGGCGCCAGCGCGTTTTCCGTCAAGGGGTTGCACCCGTCAGGGAAGGGTGTCGCGGGGTGGCTGCCGGTGGGCTTGCGCCGCTGGCGTACACCCGAAGCGTTGTTGCGGTTGGTCAGCCCGATTGTGTTGCTGCTGCTTTGGGAGCTGGCGTCGCGCTGGGGCCTGATTCCACCGCGAATCATCGCCGCCCCCTCGCAGATCGGCGGCACGCTGTGGAGCATGATCGCCTCGGGCGAGTTGGGCAGGCACTTGTGGGTCTCGCTGCAACGGGCCCTCATGGGGCTGAGCATCGGTGTGTCGATCGGCGTGGTCGCGGCGCTGATCAGCGGCCTGTCCAAGCGCGGCGAAGTGGTCCTCGATTCGCCGATGCAGATGCTGCGCACCATTCCTTCGCTGGCCATGGTGCCGCTGTTCATTCTCTGGTTCGGCATCGGCGAGTTCACCAAGATCGCCCTGATCGTCATCGGCACGACGTTTCCGGTGTACCTGAACCTGTTTGCCGGCATCCGCAACATCGACCCCAAGTTGATCGAGGCCGCCAATACCCTGGGCCTGAATCGTCGCGAGCTGATCTGGCACGTGATCCTGCCGGGTTCCTTGCCCTCGTTTTTCGTCGGCCTGCGCTACTCCCTGGGTATCTCCTGGCTGGCCCTGGTGTTTGTCGAGCAGATCAACACCACCGCCGGCATCGGTTTTCTGGCCAGTGATGCGCGGGACTTCATGCGCACCGACGTGATCGTCATCTGCCTGCTGATCTACAGCGTGCTGGGTCTGCTGATCGATGGGCTGATCCGCACCCTCGAACGCTTCGCTTTGGCCTGGCGCCCATCTTTTGTGAGGAACTGACATGACGACCATCACGGTAGAAAAAACGCAGCCGCAAGTGCCGGTGCAATTGCGCAATGTGGTGCGCCAGTTCGGCCAGCAGCGGGTCATCGACGGCCTGGACCTGGACATCGCTCCGGGGGAGTTCGTCGCGCTGCTCGGCGCCAGCGGTTCCGGCAAGACCACCTTGCTGCGCAGCCTGGCTGGGCTCGACAGCATCGACAGCGGCCAACTGCGGGTACCGAAGGCGCGGGCCGCGGTGTTCCAGGAGCCGCGACTGATGCCGTGGAAGCGCGCCTGGAAGAACGTGATTCTCGGTCTGCACGCCCCGGATTCGAAGGCGCGTGCGGTGCAGGCCTTGACGGAAGTCGGCCTGGCCCATCGCCTGGAGGCCTATCCGGCGACGCTCTCCGGCGGTGAAGCGCAAAGGGTGGCACTGGCACGCGGGTTGGTCCGCGAACCCCAGTTGCTGTTGTTGGACGAACCGTTCGCGGCCCTCGACGCCCTGACCCGGATTCGCATGCATCGGCTGATCATCGAGTTGTGGCGCAAGCACAAGCCGGCGGTGTTGCTGGTAACCCACGATGTGGACGAAGCCATCCTGCTGGCCGACCGGGTCATCGTCTTGGCCAACGGCAAGATCGCCGAGCAACTGTCGATCGACCTGCCGCGGGCACGCGACACCGGCCAGGCCGGGTTCCAGGACATTCGTGCGCGCCTGCTGGGCTTGCTGGGTGTCGAAGTGGACACCGTGGCCGTGGCGGAGCGTCCTCTGAGCCAGGGTACGGTCCGGCGGTTTGCCCATGGTTGATGCAGCGTTCCATTCATTGATCCCGGAGTGTTCTGTCATGGCGATTCGTGCCCGCCGATCGGCGATGGCGTTGCTGTCTGGCGTTGCGTTACTGCTCGGCGGTTGCGGTGACGCCGTCGAGACCCGATCCATATCCGCCGCACCGACGGACCTGTCCGGCGTGACCCTGATGCTGGGCGATCAAGCCAAGGGCTTGCGCACCGTGGTCGAGGCGGCGAATGCCCTGGAGGGCATCGACTATAAAGTGCAGTGGGCAAACTTCCAGGGCGCCGCGCCCTTGTTCGAAGCCCTGCGCGCCGGTGCCGTCGATCTGGCTCCGGCCGGTGATACACCGGTGCTCGCCGCCGCGACCGGAGGCACGCCACTGCGGATCGTCGCGGTCCGGCGCAGTCAGTCGAGGGGCATCGCCATCCTGGTTCCAGCTGATTCGGATATTCGCACCGTTGCCGATCTGAAAGGCCGGAACGTCGTGGTGTCGTCTGCCCGTGGCAGCATTGCCCAATACCTGCTGATTCGCGCGCTGGCCAATGCAGGTGTCGATGAGAAGGACGTCAAGGTCGGGTTTGTCCTGCCGACCGATGCCTTGTCCGCCTTCAACGCTGGCCAGATCGAAGCCTGGGCCACCTTCGGCATCTACCAGGCGTTTGCCGAGCAGCAGGGCGCCCGGGTGCTGATCAGCGGCGAGGGCATCAACACCGGCCTGACCTTCATCACCGCCTCCGACGAGGTCCTGGCCGACCCCCGCAAGCGCAAGGCGCTGAGTGACGTATTACAGCGTTTCGCCAAGGCCTTCGACTGGGCCCGGGAACATCCCGACGAGTACGCCCAAGTCTTTGCCAAGGTCAACGACATTCCCCTGGAGGTTTCGCGACGCCTGCGCAGTTGGGGGGATGAAGCGCTGTTGCCGCTCGAACCCCAGGATGTCCAGGCCTTGCAGCAAGTCGATGACCTGTTCGTGGAAAAAAACATCTTCCCTCACCGTGTCGATGTCCAGGCGCTGACGGATGACCAGGTGTTTTCCCTCAAGCCTTTGACCGTGTCGCAGTCGGAGCCGGCGCGTTAGTCCGGGGCCAGGCACGTGTTCGATTTGAATCTTCACAGGAGTCAATGAATGGGCAACGTACAGAGTGCTGCAAGTGCCCTGGAGGTGTTCAGGCGCCCGGCACCCCGCGGCGAGTTGCTCGAGCTTGGCCGGGTCTTGCGCGAACCCTTGGGGTTGTCGCGCCTGCACAGCACGCCCAAGCGAGTCTTGAGTCGTCGCGAAGGGGTCTTGCTGGGCGTGTTTGCGCTGGTCCTGCATGGCGCGGTGATTATCTGGGTCAGGCAGGCGCCCTCGACCGTGCTGCCCGTGGTGCCCCCGCAGATTCCACCGATGACGATCGAGTTCTCGCAGCCGGCCCCCCCGGTGGTGGTGCCGCCACCGCCCGCGCCGTTGCCACCGCCAGTGGTCGAGCCTCCGCCGCCGGTGGAGGATGAGTTGGCTGTGAAGCCACCGCCGCCCAAACCTTTGCCCAAGCCTAAACCGGTGGTCAAGCCGCTGCCCAAACCGGTGGCCAAGCCCGTGGCGCCCACACCGCCACCCGTTGCGCCAGCACCCACGGTCGCCGCCCCCGCGCCGCCGGCTCCCCCGGCACCGACCCCGGTGACCCCGGCATCCGCCAGCGCCGGTTACCTGAAGAATCCGGCGCCGCAGTATCCCTCGCTGGCGATGCGTCGCGGCTGGGAAGGCACGGTGCTGTTGCGCGTGCATGTGCTGGCCAACGGCAAGCCCGGCGAAATCCAGATCCAGAAGAGCAGCGGTCGCGAGCCGCTCGATGCTGCCGCGTTGGCGGCGGTCAAGGGCTGGAGTTTTGTTCCGGCCAAGCAGGGCGATGTGCCCCAGGACGGCTGGGTCAGCGTGCCCATCGATTTCAAGATCAAGTAACCCGAGTTAACCACGTACACCGCGGGCCACCTGGCAAAAGGCGCATCGCTAAAACCGATCCATTGTCTTGTTGGAGAACCCGAGCATGAACCTGATTGCATCCCCCTTCGAATCCACCGAACACGCCGTCATCTGGCTGTTGATCCTTTTTTCCGTCGTGACCTGGGGGCTCGCCCTGTTCAAGGGCGTGCAGTTCACCCGTCTCAAGAGGCAGGATCGAACCTTCCACAAGCGTTTCTGGGCAGCGTCGAGCCTGGACTCCGCCGCCGAGCTTGCCCACAGCCAGCCCGGTGCCGCCGCCCGTGTCGCGTTGGCCGGTTATGCGGCGATCCAGGTCAATGACCCGGCCAATGCCGACCTCAGTCAGTCGATCAACCATCAGGACCGGCTCGAAAGGGCCCTGCGCCAGCAGATCGTGCGAGAGCGGCGCTCGCTGGAATCCGGGCTGGCGATTCTCGCCAGTGTCGGCAGCACCTCGCCCTTCATCGGCCTGTTCGGCACCGTCTGGGGGATCATGTCGGCCTTGAAAGGCATCAGCGCAGCGGGCTCGGCAAGCCTTGAAACCGTCGCCGGCCCGATCGGCGCGGCGCTGGTTGCCACGGGTGTGGGGATCGCCGTCGCGGTGCCGGCGGTGCTGGTCTACAACTACTTGCTGCGTCGCCTGAAGCTGGCCGCCGCCGACCTCGATGATTTCGCCCACGACTTCTACAGCCTGGCGCAAAAACACGCGTTCCGAGTGCTGCTGCACCCGGTGCTGAACAAGTCCGGGGCGACCGTCGCCGGCCAAGCTGTCAAGGAGGCCTCCTGACATGGCCTTCTCCACACAAGACAGCGATGAAGTGCTCAGCGAGATCAACGTCACACCCTTGGTGGACGTCATGCTGGTGCTGCTGGTGGTGTTCATCGTCACCGCGCCGCTGCTGACCAACGCGATCCCGATCAACCTGCCCAAGACCGAGTCGGTGGCGCCGGTGGAGCAGAAAGACCCGCTGGTGGTGAGCATCGATGACAAAGGCAAGGTGTTCATCGACAAGGATGAAATCCAGGCGGATCTGCTCGAAACCAACCTGCAGGCGGCCAAGGCGAAGAACCCCGAGGTGCGCGTGCAATTGCAGGCGGACAACGGGGTGAACTACGGTGAAGTAGCACGGGCGATGGCTTCGATCGAACGGGCGGGGATCACCAAGCTGTCGGTGATTACCGCGAAGTAGGGGCGCGCGCATCTGGCGCTACTTCGTCGCCGCATATCCCGGAGCCTCGATAGGGTCATGGGATAGAACGGCGTCGGGTGTGGTGATGGGGTGGGTCAAGGAATCTTCCTTGACCAAGAAGGCCCGATTGTAACCCGCAGCAGGTGGGCATCCGCTGAGTACGCTCCGCCGCCGCGCGCCACGAGGTAGAGTGCAAGGCATCCCATCAACACGGGAAACTCAATGCCCCGGTCTATCCAGGGCCAGGTCGGCCCGAGCGCGTAACTGATGGCAAGCATCTGAACGGCGATCAGCAGCGCGACCCCGCGGGTGGCCAGACCGATCGCCAGCATGACGGCGCCCACTGTTTCCAGCAGCATGACCAGAACCGCCAACTGTGTGGCGAACGGCAATCCCATCACGTTCTGGATCAGGTTGATCGATGCGGCCATCGGGTCGGCCATCGAGCCGTGGGCCGTGCCCAGGGCCTTGGGCAGTCCGTGGGTGAACAGCACGAGCGCGAAGACAGTTCGCAGCATGGCGTACAGGTACGGTTCCAAGCGCAGGGCCCGGGCGTTGAGGGCGGCCAGGGCGGCGCGTAGCGTTGGGTTTGCAAGGTGCATGGCAGGTCCTTCGCGCGGCGGCGGGTGACAGGGGCTGGCAAGCATCTTTACGGTTTGGGCCCAGGCGATAAACCCTGTGCGATTGCCATGTGTATTCAACAGCGAAGAACAATCGGCCCATGCAGAGACCGGCATGCGTCCCATATACCGATCACGCCTGGCGGTAGGCGCTGGGCGTGATGCCCACTTCTCGACGGAACACCTGGGAGAAATGGCTGGCGCTGGAATAACCCACCTCCAGCCCGATGTCGATGATGCTGCGATCGGTCTCGAGCAGCAGATGGCGGGCACGACTCATCCGCAGCCGGATGAAATACTGCGAAGGCGACAACCCCGTGGCCCGCTTGAACACCCGGCTGAAGTGGTACTCGCTCAAGTCGGCGATCCGGGCCAGGTGTGCAAGGTGGAAGTCATCGGCCAGGCACGCGTTCATCGCCGTGAGGACGCGGCGCAACTTGTAGGCCTGCAACCCATTGTGGCGTCGCTGGCCGCTGTGCGCGGCGCTGTAGCGACGGATCAGGTGCACGGCCAGGGCCTGGGCCAGACCGTGCACGAACAGCGGGCTGGGTTGGCGTTCCTCGATGAGTTCGACGCGCAACTGATCGAGGATGAAGCTCACGCGTTCGTCCCGTGCTCCGGAGAGGTCGGCAAAGCTCACTGGTGCGCAATGCTCGCCCAGCAGGTCACGGGCAGCCTGGTCGATCAGTGGCAGACCGAGGTACAGGTGCATCACCTCGAAGGCGTCACAGTCGATGGTTTGCCAGCGCATCTCGTAGGGTTCGTGGGTGTGGGTGAGGAAGAAGTCGCCAGCCTCGACCTCGGCGGCTTCCCACGCCCCGTCGAGGGCGCGTTCCTCGACCTTGGCCCGGCCGACCAGGACCAGCACCAGCAGCGGCTCTACCACGGCCGGCACCCGTATCGGCTCGACAACGCTGTGATGGCTGAACAACTGCACTACCACGTCCTGCAGTTGCGGGTGCGAAGGCAACGCCTGCGGGGGGCCCGGCAGGTGCTGCGGCATCGATTCGGCCGGGATGCGCGGCGTATCACGGGCGGCCAGGTCATCATGTTCAGGCGGGTGCACGGCAGGCTCCATCGACAAACCCTCAGAGAGGGCGGGCGTCGACAGGGTAACGCAGAAGACGCCGAGCCAGGCATTCACGCCAGCGCAAAACCCCGACAGCGCAGGCAAGCCTGCGAAAGCCCGGCGCGCCCGGTTGCGAGACAGTGAAACCGTCGATCACGACAGCGCCCCACGGGCGCCGAGCCGGCGAATACCTCACCGGCTCGCAACGCAGGAGAACATCATGACGGATATCAAGCACGGTCTACCCCACGAAGTCGAAGGCAAAGTCGCGCTGGTCACCGGCGCCGCCAGCGGCATCGGCAAGGCGATTGCATTGTTGCTGCATGGGCGTGGTGCCAAGGTCGTGGCCGAGGACCGCAACCCCGCCGTCGAAGACCTCGCCCGTCCCGGGCTGGTGCCCCTGGTGGCCGACATCACCGAAGACGGCGCCGCGGAGCGCGCGGTCGGCCTGGCCGTCGAGCAGTTCGGGCGGCTGGACATACTGGTCAACAACGCCGGCATCATCATCAACAAATTGGTCATCGACATGACCCGCGACGATTGGGAGCGCATCCAGGCCGTCAACGCCACTGCGGCGTTCCTGCATTGCCGCGAAGCGGTCAAGGCGATGATGCCCAACCGCGCCGGGGCCATCGTCAACATCGCGTCCTATGCCGCCTATTTTGCCTTTCCCACCATTGCCGCCTACACCGCGTCAAAAGGGGCGTTGGCCCAACTGACCCGCACACTGGCGCTGGAAGTGATCGAGCATGGCATTCGCGTCAATGCCATTGGCGTCGGTGACGTGGTCACCCACATCCTTGATGAAGTGGTCGACGACGGTCCGGGTTTCCTGGCCCGGCACGGCGAAGCCGCCCCCATCGGGCGTGCCGCGCAGCCCGAGGAAATCGCCGAAGTCGTCGCGTTTCTCGCATCCGGCCGCGCGAGTTTCATGGTGGGTTCGGTGGTCATGGTTGACGGGGGAATGACCGTCACTGCGGGTTGATCGCTCCGGTGGACGCCCGGTAATGGTCCCTCGAGGCGGGTCGCGTGCCCTTCAACCCAGGCACTGCGCGCCGGCCTTGGCGACCTGGGCGTCCTGTTCGGCCTTGACCCCGGACACGCCGACGGCGCCGATCACGTGGCCGTCGACAATGATCGGGACGCCGCCCTCCAGTGACGTCAGCAACGGTGCGGACAAAAAGGCCTGGCGTCCACCGTTGACCATCTCTTCATAACCTTTGGATTCGCGCCGGCCGAGGGCCGAGGTGCGGGCCTTTTCAGTGGCGATGTAGGCGCCTATGGGCGCACAGCCATCGAGGCGTTCCAGGGCCAGCGGCTGACCGCCGTCATCGACGATCACGATGGCGACGGCCCACTGATTGCGGTTGGCTTCATCGCGGGCGGCCGAGAGGATCCGGCTGACTTCGTTCTGGCCGAGTATGGCTTTGCTTTTCATGGGCGGCTCCAGGGTGGGTTAAGGCAACGCGGCTTCGACCCACTCGATCCAGTGTCGGACCGGGGTTCGGCCGGCACCGTCGAGATGGGACTGGCAGCCGATGTTGGCGGTGACGATCACGTCGGGGCGCCCGCTTTCCAGGGCATTGAGTTTGTTGTCGCGCAGTTGTCGCGACAGTTCGGGTTGGGTAATCGAATAGGTCCCCGCCGAGCCGCAACACAAGTGGCTGTCGGGGACCTCTGTGAGCTCGAAGCCGAGCTTCGTCAGCACTGCCTCGACGGCGCCGCCCAGCTTTTGCGCGTGCTGCAAGGTGCACGGGCAGTGGAATGCCAGGCGCTGGTCGCTGTGCACGCGCAGGGTTTGCAGTGGTTCTTCGCGCAGCACTTCAACCAGGTCCTTGGCCAGGGCGCTGACAGCCTTCGCCTTTTCGGCGTAGACCGGGTCGTGGCCGAGCAAATGCCCGTAGTCCTTGATGAATGCGCCGCAACCGCTGGCGGTTTGCACGATGGCTTCGGCACCGTTCTCGATGCTCGGCCACCACGCGTCGATGTTGCGCCGGGCACGATCCAGGCCCGCGGCCTGGGCGTCGAGGTGATAATCCACGGCACCGCAACAACCGGCTTCGCCCACGGCCGTCACACTGATCCCCAGGCGATCCAGGACCCGCGCCGCCGCCGCGTTGGTATTGGGTGACAGGCTCGGTTGCACACAGCCTTCGAGCATGAGCACCTGCCGGGCATGGCGGCTGACCGGTCGTGGCTTGGCGGCAGGCACGTGGCGAGGCACCTTGGCGCGCAAGGTGTCGGGCAGCCATGGACGAAACACCCGGCCGCCGCCCACCAGCCCCTTGAACACACCGGGGTTGGGTACGGCCGCCCGCAAGCCCTCGCGCAACAGGCGTTGGCCGAGCGGCCGTGCCACCGCCGCGTCGACCACGGCGCGGCCGATGTCCAGCAGGTTGTGGTAGTCGACCCCGGAGGGGCAGGTGGTTTCGCAGTTGCGGCACGACAGGCAACGGTCCAGGTGTTGCTGGGTCTTCGCCGTGACCGGGTTGCCTTCGAGCACTTGCTTGATCAGGTAGATGCGCCCCCTCGGCCCATCCAGTTCGTCGCCGAGCAGCTGATAGGTGGGACAGGTGGCATTGCAGAAGCCGCAGTGCACGCACGTGCGCAAGATGCTTTCGGCCTCTTCGGCGCGAGGCAGTTGGCGAGCCGCTTCACTCAAGGTGGTCTGCATGGTTCAAAGCTCCGCGTACAGGCGTGCGGGGTTGAAAATGCCCCGGGGGTCGAGTTGTTGCTTGAGGTTGCGGTGATAACGCAGCAGGGCGCTTGGCAACGGCTGGAACGGACTGTCGACCAGGCCCTGGCTGTAGCAGGTCACGTGGCCGCCGGCGCCTTCGACGATCTGGCGGATGAACGCGGCTTCGGCGCCGGACTTGAGCCAGCGCTGGGCACCGCCCCAGTCGATCAATTGCTTGCCAGGCAAGGGCAGCCACGGCGTGTTGTGGGGTACGGACAGGCGCCACAGCGGATGCTCTTCATTGAAGAAGTCCAGGCGCTGTTCGTTCAGGCTTCGCCAGAATGAACCGTCCAGCCGCTCACCGCCCAAACGGTCGCGGGCGGCTTTGACCGAGCCTTCGCCACCTTCAAGGCGCAGGTGCAGCCGCGTTCCGTCATGACAGGCGGCGCTGATCGGCAGCGGCTGCTGGCCCCATTGCGCCAGCCGCTGCAAGGCCTGCTGGCTGTCCATCTCAAGGCTGATGCTCAAGGTTTGCCGAGGTTTGGGCAGCACCTTGAGCGACACTTCGGTGATCACCCCAAGGGTGCCGAAACTGCCCGCCATCAGGCGCGACAGGTCGTAGCCGGCGACGTTCTTCATGACTTCGCCGCCGAAGCGCAACAGCTTGCCCTGGCCGGTGATGACCCGGGTGCCGAGGACGAAATCCCGCACCGAGCCGGCCCAGGGGCGACGCGGTCCGGAGAGCCCGCTGGCAATCATGCCGCCGACCGTGGCGTCGCCGAACGACGGTGGTTCACAAGGCAACATTTGCTGCGCAGCGTCCAGCACCTCGGACAAGACCTGCAAGGGCGTGCCGCAACGAACGGTCACCACCAGTTCCGTCGGGTCATAGCTGACGATGCCTCGGTGCAGGCGGGTGTCCAAGGGTTCACCCGTGACCGGGCGTCCCAGGAAGGCCTTGCTGTTGCCGCCCTGGATCCGCAACGCGGTGGCGCTTTCCAGCGCGTGGTTGACCTGTTCGAGCAACGTGTCGCTGGCGTCCCTGTCGAGTGCGCTGTGCATCAGAAACGCTCCAGTTCAGGGAAGGGCAACTGCCCCAGGTGCACGTGCATGGCGCCAAACTCGGCGCAGCGGTGCAGCGTCGGGATGTTCTTGCCAGGGTTGAGCAGGCCGGTGGGGTCGAAGGCGGCCTTGACGGCATGGAACACCGTCAATTCGTCGCTGTTGAACTGCGCGCACATCTGGTTGATTTTCTCGCGGCCCACCCCGTGCTCACCGGTGATGCTGCCGCCGACCTTCACGCACAACTCGAGGATCTTGCCCCCCAGGGCTTCGGCGCGATCGAGCTCGCCCGCCTGGTTGGCATCGAACAGGATCAGCGGGTGCATGTTGCCGTCACCGGCATGGAACACGTTGGCCACCCGCAGGCCGTATTCGGCCGACAGCGCGGCAATCGCCTGCAACACGCCGGGCAGTTCCCGGCGCGGGATCGTCCCGTCCATGCAGTAGTAGTCCGGCGAGAGACGGCCCACGGCCGGAAACGCGTTCTTGCGCCCGGCCCAGAAACGCACGCGTTCGGCCTCGTCGCGGGCCTGGCGTACTTCGGTGGCGCCGGCCTGTTCCAGTACCTGGCGCACGCGGTCGCAGTCCTCGTGGACGTCCGCTTCGACACCGTCGAGTTCGCACAACAGGATGGCGTCGGCTTCCACCGGGTAACCGGCATGGATGAAGTCTTCGGCGGCGCGGATCGCCAGGTTGTCCATCATCTCCAGGCCACCGGGGATGATGCCCGCGGCAATGATGTCCGCCACCGCGCGCCCGGCTTTTTCGACCGAGTCGAACGCCGCCAGCAAGACCTTCGCGGTCTGGGGCTTGGGCAGCAACTTGACCGTGACCTCGGTGATCACCCCGAGCATGCCCTCGGAACCGGTGAACAACGCCAGCAGGTCAAGCCCCGGCGAATCGAGCGCATCACTGCCCAGGGTCAGCCGTTCGCCCTCGACAGTGAGGATCTCGACCTTGAGCAGGTTGTGCACGGTCAGGCCGTATTTGAGGCAATGCACGCCACCGGCATTTTCGGCGACGTTGCCGCCGATCGAGCAGGCGATCTGCGAGGACGGGTCCGGCGCGTAGTACAGGCCAAACGGCGCGGCGGCCTGGGAAATCGCCAGGTTGCGCACCCCGGGCTGCACGCGTGCGGTGCGGGCGGCCGGGTCGACGTGCAGGATATGGTTGAAGCGCGCCATGACCAGCAACACGCCTTTTTCCAGCGGCAGGGCGCCGCCCGACAAACCGGTCCCGGCCCCCCGGGCGACGACGGGCACCCGTCTTTCGTGACACAGCGCTAACACCCCTTGGACTTCGTCGACATGACGGGGCAGCACCACCAGCAGGGGCGTGGTGCGATAGGCCGACAGCCCATCGCATTCGTAAGGCATGAGTTCCTCGCGCTGGTGCAGGATCTCAAGCGCCGGCAAGCGCGCCTGCAAGGCTTGCAGCAGCGCGGCTTTATCCACCTCGGGCAGCACGCCGTCCACGCGTTCATCGTAGAGAATGTTCATAGTCGGCTGACGACACTCGTTGTTGTTATGGGCAGTCAGATTCCGGGTGTAGCTGACTTGCATGATTGGACCGAGGCGATCTACTGTCTATGGCTTGCGAGAGTGGTCGAACCAGTTTTTGCCCGGCCATCTTTTTGTGAAAGATGAAAAGCCATCTAAAAACAATCGGTTGAATGGAATAGGCTGCATGCTTGAGATCCCTGGCTTAGCTGGTCATACCAGTGGGAGGCTGAATGGACGACACCCGGAGCCGTCACGCGCTTCAAGTGGCCGATGTGGTGTGCGAGCGTATCGAGCGCTTGATCGTGGACGGCGTGCTCAAGACGGGGCAGTTGCTGCCATCGGAGCGTCGGCTGACAGAAAAACTCGGTGTCTCGCGCACCGCGCTGCGTGAGGGCCTGAAGCTGTTGCGCGCCCGCGGGATCATCGAGACCGAGCAGGGCAAGGGCTCATTCGTCGCCGACCTGTCGGGCAACAGCGTCGCGTCGCCGCTGATGCACCTGTTCAGCTCACAACCACGCACGCTGTACGACCTGTTCGAGGTCCGCAGCCTGCTCGAAGGCGAATCCGCCCGCCTGGCCGCCTTGCGTGGCACGGAGGCCGATTTTGTCCTGATCACCCGCAGTTACGAGGCGCTGCTCGATGCCCATGCGCGTTCACTGGAGCCCTCCGAACACGCCCGGCTCGACCACGCGTTTCACCTGGCGATCTGCGAGGCGTCGCACAATCCGGTGTTGGTGCAGACCTTGCGTTCGTTGACGGACCTGCTGCTCAGCACGGTGTTCGCCTCGGTCAACAACCTCTACCACCGCGAGCCGCAGAAACGGCAGATCGATCGCCAGCACGCAAGGCTCTACAACGCGGTCACCGGGCGGCTTCCCGAGCAGGCGCGCAAAGCCGCTGTCGCGCATATCCAGAGCATCTGCGACAACCTCAGGGAAATCGAAAGCGAAGAGCAACGCCTGGTCCGTGCCACGTTGCGACTTGAGGGATGGACATGAGCCCGCCCTGTTCATTCGGGCGTTGGCGCCGAAGGTGAGATCCGGCTCGACCGCGAGCCGTGCGATCAATTTACGGCTGATGCCCTGAACGTCAGTTAGCCAACCGCCGCCTGATCAACCCAGCCGCGCGGCGACCGCCTGATTCACCGCCTCATCCCAGGCGGGCGTTTCAGGGAACAACTCAAGCACAAAGGCGATGAAGGCTTTTACGTTGGGGCTCCCACGCCGGCTTTCCGGCCACAGGGCGGTGATGGAAAAGCGCTCCACGGTGAACTGGGGCAGGATCGGAACCAGTTCACCTCGGCGAACATAAGGCGCGGCCACGTAGTGCGGCGTGATGCCGATGCCGCCTCCCGCTGCCATGATGGCTGCTACCGCGTCGCTGACATCCACGGTGAATGCGGCGTCGGGGCTCCACTCCAGCACTTTGTCGCCGGCCTGGTAGGGCCAGCGCAAAGGCTGCCCGGTACTCTGGTAGCGAAAATTCACGCACTCGTGTTGCGCCAGTTGCTCGACGGTGGTCGGCGTGCCATTGCGGTCCAGGTAGTGGGGTGAGGCAAACGCACCAATTCGATGGGGCCCCAGGGGCCGCGACACCAGGCGCGAGTCGCTGGGGTTGCCGACGCGAATGGCCACGTCGATCCCTTGCTCGATGATGTCGCAATACGGGTCGCCAAGCCGCAGGTCGATGGCCAGGTTGGGGTATTGCTCACGGAACCTGGGCAACGCCGGCGCCAGGATGTTCACGCCGATGGGGAGCGGGGCGGTGACTGTCAGCACACCTGAAGGCTCGGCGCGGGAGGCGACCGCGGCCTGGTCGATCTCTTCGACCTCTCGCAGGATTCGCAACGCCCGCTCGTACAGGTCCCGCCCTTCGGGTGTGAGGGTCAGGGAGCGCGTGGTGCGGGTGAAGAGCATCAAGCCGAAGTGCTCCTCAAGCCGCTGCACGCTCTTGCTCACGGCCGAGGGGGATACCGAGAGCGCCCGGGCCGCAGCGGTGTAGCTGCCCAGCGAAGCGGCGCGCGCGAATGCGATGAGGCCGGTCAGCCGGTCCAGTCCAATATGTGCCTTCATGGCACTAGTAAAGCGACTTGCGCCCCAATTATCAATCTACGTTCACGATCTTATGCTCCCTCCATCGAACGCCATCCAGGCGTTCCACTGGAGACTCCCATGACGCTCACCCCAGCACTTGCATCCAATCTTCTCGGCCGCACCGTGGTCATCTTCGGCGGTACATCGGGCATCGGCCTGGCCGCCGCGATACAGGCCAAGGCTGCCGGCGCCAAGGTTGTGGTCATCGGCTCGAATGCGGCCCGTGCCGAGCAGGCGGCGCAGGCACATGGCCTGGATGGATGGCGCGCAGCCGATGTGACCCACCGTGAGGCGCTGGAAGCGGCGCTGGCGGATATCGCAGTGGTGGATCACCTGGTGCTGCTCGCCGGTACGTTCGTCACTGGAAGCATCATGAGCGCTGACGTCGAACATTTGCGCCGGGCGTTCGATGAGCGTATCTGGGCGTCCATCAACGCTATCCGTGCCCTGGGTGACAGGCTTTCCAAGGCGGGATCGATCACCTTCATCTCGGGCGCACTCGCCGATCGGCCTAATGCCCATGGCACTGCCGTCATCGGCGCGGCCTCGGCCGCCATGGAGTCGCTGGCGCGGGGCCTGGCCCTGGAGTTGGCGCCGATTCGCGTCAACACGCTGTCGCCCGGTCCGATTGACACACCGATTTTCAGCAAGGCATTGGGCGAAGGTCGTGACGCTTACGTGGCGTCCCTGGAGCAGGCGCTGCCGCTTAAGCGCATTGGCACGTCGGCGGAAGCCGGCGAGGCGGTGGTGTTCCTGATGGGCAACACGTTCATGAACGGTGCCGTGCTCAACGTCGATGGCGGTGCTCGACTGGTCTGACCCTGGTCCCTGCGTTCGAGAAGCTGTCGTCCTGACAGCTCACCACCACGGAATGATTGTCCCGTGTCGGCGCGTCAGTCACACGCGTAATCGGGTTGCCGGGATTGTGCGGATGACTCGCTGACTTTCAGGAACAGGCTGACTTCGGCCTTTATCCAGTTGGCGAAAATGTTGATCTTCCAATCGTCTGCCTGTTCCAGCGTGCTGATCAGGTAGTAAGCCATTTCGGTATGGGTTGACGCCGCAAAGACCGGTACCACATGCCCAGCCTTGATCGCCGGCCGGGCATAGACGTCGCTGACCAGGGCCAGCCCCTGGCCCGCGATGGCCGCGTCAATCAACAGTTGTTCATCGGTGAAGCTGCTACCGCGCCGCGAGCGGCTGTCTTCGATGCCGTGGGCCTTGAGCCAGAGCTTCCAGTTCGAGCGGCTGGCGTCCTGAAGTAGCGGGTAGTGCAGGCAATCGGCCGGTTGTTCTATTCGTCGGCCTGTCTTGAGCAACGCCGGGTTGCCGATGGGCAGGGTCTTGGGTGTCCACAGTTTTTCGCTGTGATGGCCCGGATGCACGCCCTGGCCATGACGAATGGCCACGTCGATGCCATCGCGGCGTAAATCCGCCGGGTAATGGGAGGTCGACAAGTTGATTTCGATGTCGGGCCAACGTTGTTGAAACCGGGTGAGTCGCGGGATCAGCCAGGCGCTGGCAAAGGACAGGGTGGTATTGACTGACAGTCGGGCGGAACGGGTTCTGAAAGATTCGAAGTCTTCCCAGACAGCTTCGATATTGTTGAAAGACACGGCGAGTTGATCCATCAAGTTTCTTCCGGCACTGGTCAGGCTAATCTCTCGGTGAGAGCGTTCAAACAGCTTGACGGACATTCGGTCTTCGAGGCTTTTTATTTGTTGACTGATAGCGCCTGGGGTAACGCAGAGTATGTCAGCTGTTTTTTTCATACTGTTGTGTTTGCAAACCTCGACAAATATATGGAGCGATGATAATGGCATTGATCGGCTCATCGTTCAGTCCTTGTTTTAATTTAGCCGGGGCGTGTTCCGTGCTGCTAATCAGAAGTACCGTTATGTCGAGGCATGACTTCTCCCTCCACCTTCCAAGAGGGGTTAGCGGGGCGATAAGGTATGACTCGAAAAGGAACGTCCGTGGGGTCAGGAAGTGTTGAATGAAGTCAGCATTGAGAGTCCCTTTCTAATGGCGTGTCGTTGCTCTGTTGTGGTGCGCCGGGTCCCCCGGTAGCGGTTGTTAGATATCTGGCGCCAAAGTCTGGTGGGCCTGGATGAGAGTGGCGAAGTTTCCGTACGCTAATCTCAAAGGAAGGCCTGTTGCAAGCGTGTTAAAAACCTCTATGTTTTGCGATAGAGGAAACTGAATATTTAAAATATTTCACTGAAGCGGTGGTTGAAATGGTTGACAGCATTGCTCAGGCTCTTGTCAAGTGCCGCTGAAATGCGTGAAGGGGCATTGGAAGGTACGTAGTGATTGTAATAACTGGAACCTTCCAGGACCGGCCCGAATATATAAATCCGCTCACGCAAATGCGCGTGCACGAATTCCGGGTGGTGGGCGGACGAAAAGTCGCCATAAGCCAGCGGAGAATAGCTCGACGGTTGCTCGGTTATGGCACTGAGCAGGGTGTGCAGCTCACGCTGGGTGGCTTGGGTACTGAGGTTGGCTTTTATCAGGTGCTCGAACTTAAACTGCTGGTAGTCGGGCTTTTCCAGCGTGACAGTGAATGTCTGTGTATCGGGATTGTAATGCTCGGCCGCTGCATAGCCTGGGAGCAGCTCGACCACCCCACTTTGTATCAAGGCAATCAATTCTGCATGCCGTTCTTTTTGTGGGCCGGCCACCAGCCGATTGATCAGCGGGCAATACCGCGTGAAAAAGGCCTGGTGGGACGCCGGGGTCAGGCCCCGATGATCGATGGCGTGGCATAACTGATTGCGCAGGTCGCGCCAGATTTCCAGTGACTTCTTCAGCGGGCTGCGCCGGCAGCCCAAGGCACTGGCGTGCACGTCCTCCTGGAGCTGGCTGACGAACCACTGCGGGTACGTGTCGGCCGTCAGGTGGGGAGGTGGCGTGCAGGTCAGGATGTCCTGGGGCGTGTAGGGCCCGTATTCGCTGGCCAGGCGATCAAAGGTGGCCGATAGGGTTCCAGTGGCCTGGGCCGTTTGCACCTGCTCCCAGACCTGTTGGTAACGTTCCTGGTAGCGATACGCGTTGCGCTCGTCCTGACCGGCGCAGGCGCAGTAGTACGCGGCCGTCATCTCCTGGTAGAGCAACGGGAGCAGGTCTTTCTCGAAATCGAGTCTTCGTCCCGGGGCCTGGTCTCTGAGCCGGTCGATCGCCGCGTGCGTCAGCAGCAGCGGCTGATAGCGGATGACCGCATCGTCCACCTCCGGCCTGGCGCGGTAGGGCATGCCGGAGTTGCTGTACAGGCTGATGCGCGGTTCCTGGCCGGAGGGTCGGTAGCTCAGGCCGCCGGCGGTGTGCTCGAAGACCCCGCCACGGCCCGTGGTCAACGCCGCCACCACGTCCATGGCGGTCAACCCGACACCCTGGACCGCCACGCTCGAATCGCTGGCGATGTCTTCCAGGCTCGCCGGAAGCGGGTAGGGCCGGATAAAGGGGGCGGCGTGGGTCCCGCTCGGCAGCACCCCGTGCCCGGTGCACAGCAGCAAGGTGTCGTAGGCACCGCTCACGATGGGCGATGCGAGCAGCCTGAAGCGTCCGTCCGGCTCTTCTTCGACGCCGCGGATCAGGCGGCACGACGTCTCCAGGCGCACGTTGATGGGAATGTGCTCCAGCAGCCGGGTGAAGTACCACTGCAGGTACAGGCCCAGGTACCGGCGGGGCAGGAAGGCGAAGCGATCCTGTTCGCCACTGATGGCCTCCGGGTGCAGGTGGGCGACCCACTCATAGAGCGAGGGCCGGAAGGTGTGCCGGGGGAACAGGGTAAAGTCGTCGTCCTCGAACATGGAGAGCTGGCCGGCCACCGTGTTGAGGCGCAGGTAGTCCGCCTGGTCGCAGCGATGCACCCCCTGGCCCGGAGCCTGGGCGTCGAAGGCGTGGACGATCACGGACATGTTGGGGTGACGCTTGGCCATGGAAAAGGTCTTGGCCAGGGCCAGCAGGCCGGTGGCACCCATTCCGATGATTGCAATGCGCATGGTTTCAACTCCAGCGGAGGGTGGATTCAAAAAAATCGGTCACCGGCACGCTTTGCTGTTGCGCCTGTGCGATGTCGAAGATTTTCTTGCCCAGTGCCACGTCGAGCACGCCCAGGCCAAACGGGGAAAAGATCATCGGCCGGGACGGGTCGGGGTTGCGCTCGCCGAGCACCAGTTGCGCGAGGGTGCCGTGGATGAAGTCGCGATGGCCGACCTGTTGTTCCGTCAGGTGCAGCGAGGTGTTGGCCTTGAGGCAGTGTTCGATGTCATCGGTCACGTTGAACGCGCCGAGGATCTGGCTGGGCGCCAGGTCGCGCAGGGAGATGTTGAGCAGCACGGTCCCGGCCTTGAAGGCATAGCGCTCGTCGATATAGGGCTGCGCGGCATTCGTGGCGAGTACCACGACGTCGTTTTCCAGCGCCTGCTCAAGCGTGTCGAGCACGCGGCAGTTGAACCCCAGCGCGAGGGCGTGGGCCCTGAAGGCCTGGGCGGAATCGGCGTCGGTGTCGTGGATCAGCACTTCGCCGATGGCCCAGCGCGAGACGCGGAATTGCTCCAGGATCGTGCGGGAAATGACCCCGGCACCGACGAACGATAACCGCGGGATCTCGCTGCGTTGGCCCAGCAGGCAATGGGTGGCCAAGACCGCCGAGGTGGCCGTGCGCACGGCGCTGATGATCGACGCTTCCAGCAATGCGATGGGATAGCCGGTGGCGAGGTCATTGAGAATCAGCGTGGCCGACGCTCGCTGTAGGTTGTGCCGTGTGTTGCCGGGAAAACTCGCGATCCATTTGATCCCGGCGACCTTGTCCGCACCGTCCATGCAGGCGGCGGGCAGGGCGATGATCCGGTCTGCCGGGCTGTCCTTGAACCGCAGGAAATAGCTGTCCGGGTTCTCGGTAGCGCCGCGATGATGCTGCAGGTAGGTCTCCCGTACCGTGTCCTGGGCCAGGTCGGGAAACTGCCTGAGGACTTCGCGAACGGTGCTGCCTTTCACGACATGCAAGGGGGGTGTGGTCGAGTGCGTGGCGTCATGCATGGGCGTATTCCTTATCGCTGGCAAGGATGTCGGGACGGATGCGGTTGAAGTCGTAGTCCGGGAAGCGGGCGCGCACCCAGTCGTCGTTGTAGATCGTGTCCAGGTAGCGCTCGCCGGCATCCGGGGAGATGGCCACGACGGTGGCGTCGGGATGGATGCGGTCCTTCCAGGCCATGACGCCGGCCAGGACGGTGCCGGTGGAGCCGCCGAACAGCAGGCCGTTTTCCCTGGCCATGTAGCGGCACATCCGGATGGTGTCGACCTCCTTGATGCTCTCCATGGCGTACAGGTCGTCGGCGCGGAACAGCGGTGGCATCTGGCTGGACCCCAGGCCGGGGATGTGACGTTTCCCCGCCGGCCCGCCAAATGTCACGGAGCCCAGGCTGTCCACCGCGACGATCTTGGTGTAGGGGCTGTACTTCTTGAAGAAGTCGATGCACCCCATCAGCGTGCCGGTGGTTCCGGCGCCCACGAACAGGTAATTGACCCGGGTGAAGCTGTTGAAGATCGAGCTGGCGGTGGTGCGGGCGTGGGTCTGCGGATTGGCCGGGTTCGAGTACTGGTTGAGCCAGAGGCAGTTCGGGTCGGCGGCGATTGTCTGCCGGACGTAGGCGATGCGGGTGCCCAGGTAGCCGCCGTTGGAGTCCTTGGTGTCCACCTTAACGATCCGCGTGCCCAGGGCCATCATCAGCTTCAGGTTGGACTGGGAAATGTTCGGGTCGCACACGCAGACGAACCGGTACTTGCGCTCGGCGCAGATCATGCTCAAGGCCACGCCCAGGTTGCCGGAGGACGATTCGATCAGCGTGGTATTGCGGTTGATCAGCCCCTGTTGTTCCAGGCTCAAGACCAGCCCCAGGGCCGTCTTCATCTTGATCGAGCCGGCGGCGTTGAAGTAGTCGAGTTTCAAGGCGCAACGGATACCCAGGCCCTTGATGGTCAGGAATACGTTGTCAAACACGATATCGGAGGAAGCGTTATACATGTCGACACCTTCGGGCGTTCAGAACAGGGAATGGGTCAGGATGCCGGCGCGCATCGCCAGCAGGGAAAAGGACTGGCCCTCGCCGATGCCGTGGGAGCGTTCGGAAAGGCCATTGACGAAAATCGCGGGCTGGAACGACGCAGTGGTCGTCAGCTTGTAGTTCTGTTCCACCCGCACGCCGTTGTCGCTGCCCAGGCTCAGCCAGGGTTGCAGTTGGGACAGGAGCGAAGGGATGTAGTCCTGCTGGTAGCCTGTCCCCAGGATGACGTAGTCGGCGTCAAGGCTGCTGTGTTCCTGGGTGTAGGGGTCGCACAGGTCCAGGGTGACTCCGGCTTCGGTGGGCGAAGCCGATTCGACCTGGGTGAAGATTTTCAACGCCAGCCGTGGCTTGTTGCTGACCAGGCCTTCGTAGAACAGTGAGTACAACGCCTGGCTTTCGTCGACATCGATGCCCGAGTAGTTGGTGGACTTGACCTCTTCGAGGATCATCGCTTTTTCGGCCTGGCCCAGCTTGTGGAAGTACGCCACCCGCTCGGGATGGAAGGCCTGGTTCGGGAACTGTCCCAGTTGGGCGATCTTGAACCCGCTGCTGCGGTGGATCGAGGTGACCTGGGCGTTCGGGAAACGGTTCAACAAGTCGACGATGGATTCGCCTGCGCTCTGCCCGGAACCGATCACGGCAAAGGACCAGGCGCCCTGGCGGTCAAGGTGCCCCAGGCTGCTGAGATAGCGCGAGGTGTGGATGATCCGGGCGCTGTCGAGCTGGGCAAACTGCCGGGGGATGTTGGGGGTGCTGCCACTGGAGAGCACCAGGTTGCGCGTCAGGTACTGGCCCTTGGAAGTCATGACCCGCAGCAGCGTGATCTCGCCGTCTTCCATGACCGGTCGGATCTCCCGGACCTCTTCCTCATAATGCACGTGCGCGGCAAACGCCTGGCCGACCCAGGCGACGTAGTCGGACCACTCGTTGCGACTGGCGGGGCGACCCAGGAGGCCGAACTGATAGAGCCGGCCGTGCTCCTTCAGGTACATGGCGAACGAGTGCCGGCTCTGTGGGTTGCGCGGGGTCACCAGATCGCGCAACAGGTGGTGATTGATGTCGGTGCCATCGAGCAGGAATTCCGGGTGCCAGGCGCAGTTGGAATGTTTTTCCAGGAACAGGCATTGACCCGTTTCCAGTGGCCGATGGGGGGCTTCTTCGAGCGCGCACGCCAGGGCAATGCCAGCGGGGCCGAAGCCGATATTGATCATTTCGTAGTAGTCGGGAGTTCCCTGCATGAGGCACCTGTGATCAAGCAAAAGTGAATGGGACGAAACGTTGATTGCGGACTTTCCAGAGGGCGGCTCGGGTAAAGCGGTTCTCGCCGTCACGAAATTGCACATCGCCCATGACGGTGGCGAAGGTGGTGGTGTGCAGGGCGTCGAGCATCGGCCCGCCATGCCTCAGGGCGCTGGCGATCTGCAAGGCCGCCAGGCTTTCCTGGTAATAGGTTTCGCTGGCGGACAGCCCGACGCCGGCGGTTGCCAGGCCAACGATGCCGAGGCTGTCCAGGGCATCGGTCTGCTCGATGAACCAACTGGAGAGCGCGTCGTCGGTGAGGTAGATCGGCCGGTCGCGCAGCTGCTCCGGCAGCGCGTTGACGTAGCGGATGCTGTTGTTCAGGCGCCCGCAATAGACCACCGCGTCGGCGCGCTCGGGCGACGTGGTGAGGCGCAGGGTGGTGCGCTCGAGAAGGGCCGTGAGGCTGCGCGCCAGGGACTCACCGTGCGCGGTCGAGTCGTGCGTGAGCAGCACGCTGGCGCTCGCGCCATGGGTGAGCAACTGCCTGGCCAGCAGCGTCATCAGGTCGTTATCCGACGGGCACAGGCGAAAGGCGTGGGTGAGCGTGCCAACCAGGTCCTGCTTGGTCGCTGCCGGGAGCAGCACCGCAATGCCCGCCGCTTCATAGAGGGGAAGGGCGCCGGCCGCCGCGTCCGATGAAAAATGCCCGACCACCACGTCGGCTCCCCGGCTGATCAGTCGCCGGGCCGCGCGGCGCCCGCCTTCGGGGCTGGCGTCGTCATCTTCGAAGATGAACGTCAATCCGGTGGTGTCGTGAGTGTTGATGAAGTGGTTGATGGCCGCGAGGAAGGTGCGTGCGTGCACTGTCCTGGTGCTCTCGAAAATGGCCGATATACCGATGCAAAAGGGCATGGCTGTCCCTCCCTGGACGTGGATTCAAGGTGTGCGACGAGGGGGTGTTAACGTGATCGGGCGATCTGGTCGTAGAGGCGCGATGCGATCGGGTAGGCGTACTTGTAGCCCACCCCATTGAGGCCGGTCGCCAGCCAGATACGCGAGCCTGGGTACTGCGCGCCCAGCCGGGGCAAGCCGTCGGCGGTGTACAGGTCGGTTGCCAGGTCCATCGACAGCAACGAGTACTCATCGGTCTCGCCCAGCAGACCCCGCAGCCGCTGTCGACAGTCTTCGACCATGAGGCGCAAGTGCCTGCGGTCGCCTTCGATTTCCTCCAGGCTCGGCCTGATGGCCGTGGTGCTTTGCAGCAGCGTGTCGGACAGCGGCAGCGCATAGGTGCCGGCGACGAAGTCGATGCACGGCAGGGTAGGAACCGACGGGCCGCGGAACTTGAAGTACGGGAGGGTGCGCACCTGGCTGTCGTCGATGAGGCTCAGCGCCGGGCTACCGGCGCCGGCCGCGTTGATCACCCAGCGTGCCCGGTAAAGGGTTTCCTGGCTGTGGATTTCGACGTGGGTGTTGCGCTCCATCAGGCGCTGGACATCGCAGCGCTCGATCAGGCAACCGCGCTGGCGCAACGCCGTTCTCAGGCCGTTCATGGTCGAGTGCACATCGCTGACCGCGGCGGTGGCCTCGTGGTAATACGCGCCGCTGTCGGCGATGGGGCGCCCCACGAGCACTTGTGCCTCGTGGGCCGAGAGCCGCCGCAACGGCGCGTCGCTGGAGGGTGGCGGGCCGTCGGCGGGCAGGCGATAAAGCGCGCCGGTGACCGTTTCGTGGCGGCGCATAATGGCCTCCACTTCGGTTTCGCCGGGCTTGAGCCCGACGACCTGGGCCATCCGCGCCAACGCCGGGTTCGGCTCGAACGTCCGGCAAATGCCGCCGGTGTGGGCGGTCGCGCCGGCATAGCCGCAGCGGGTCCGCTCCACCAGCAAGGTGTCGATGCCGCGCTCCGACAACAGGGCGGCGGTCGTCAACCCGATGATTCCGCCACCGATGACGGCCACTTCGAAGTCGCTGTTCATGGCAGGCGTCCTAAATGGAGTAATCGAGGAAGTTAGCGTTCATCAGGTTATCCAGGACCAACGCCTCGTTGATCGAACAGCGCTTCTGGATCTGCCGGGACAAGGTCGGCGTGATCGGTGCGCAGATACACGACGCCAACGCCACCAGGTAGTACAGCGGTTGCTCCGCTTGCAGGCGTTCGTACGCCATCTCGTAGAGCTCCACCGCCAGCGCGGCCAGGTTCCGGCTGGAGAAACTGTCGGCGCTGGTGACCGCGGACCAGCGGTTGTACACCTCGCACAACAGCTTGTGTTCATTGCGTTGCATGCCGTCGAGCCAGAAGTGCGGCGACTCTTGCGTGGCCGCGACGGTGAGCGTCTCCAGTGTGTTTTGGTAGAACGTCTGGTGCCATTCGACGAATTGGGTTTCGACGAAGTCGCTCTCTTGCTCCTCGGGCGCCAGCAGGGCCATGTACAGCCTGACCGAATCGGTGTCGTAGTCGCTGACCAGGTCGCGGATCCAGATGGCGTGGTTACGGCTGGTGGAGAGGTTCAGGCCGTTGAGCTTGAGGAACATGTTGGTGTAGAGGCGCTGTTTTTTCTTCGCGTACGGGCTGCCGGCCAACAGGATCGGGTAGGCGATCCCGTGGCTGTAGAGGCAGTCATAACCCAGGAAACCCACCAGCGTCGTGTCGTCGCTGCGCCAGAAACTGTCGAACAGCTCCGGGGTTTGCTGGTTGACCGTGAAGTGCTCCCGGGTCGCCGCGATGTACCCGGCCATGCCCATGAACCAGGTGTGCACCTTGCCCAGGTGCGGCTGGCCGATGTCCAGGCCCGCATCGCCATGGCGGGTGATTTGCCAATCCTCGGGCGTGGGGGCCAGTTCACGCTCCACGAAGGCCCGCGAGTTGAGGCGCACGGCACTGTCGCCCAGCCAGGCGCGCAGCTTGTGCACGTTCTTGCCGATGTTCAGGTAGGCATGGTCCTTTTCCACCCACTCGTGTTCGCCACCACAGAGCTTGCAGCGGAAGTTCTTCATGTACAGGTAGTTCGGCGCGCAGGCACATTCTTCGCACTGGCTGGCGTCGGAGTCCTGGCCGCAGCTGCTGCACTGGCCGCGACCGAAGGCTTCATAGCCCCAGACGTTGCAGGCCCGGCAGAAGGGCGCCAGCACGGTTTTCTGGTAGATGTTGCGATCGTTGACGCCCTGGTGATAAAGCTCCAGCACGGCGTCGCGAAAGCAGGTGTTGTCCAGGGACCTCATCCAGTGATCGACTTCGATACCGGCCATTTTCAGGCTGAGGTTGATCTTGCGGGTGTTCTCTTCGCCGATCTGCGCCGGCTCGCGCCCTTGCTCGCGGCCCCGGCGCAACATGTAGGACTGGTAGTCGTCGGAGTAGGACACCAGCACGCAGTCGTGGCCTTTCTGGCGCTGGGTCCGGGTGAAGATATCGGCACTCAGGAAGGGGCCGGCCAGGTGCCCGATGTGCAAGTCGCCGTTGGGGGTTGGTGGTGTGATAGTGACGATGAATTTAGACATTCTCGGTCTCCAGGTGAGCGATATCGGCCTTCATGTAGTCACCGGCGATGAACTTGTCCCACCAGATCACGTAGAAGTGAAAGTCTTCGTCACTGTCGTTGATGACGTAGTGGTTGGTGTGCTTGGGAATGGCGGCGATATCACCGGTCTCGAACAGGTAATGCGTATCGCCGATGACCAGCCGGCCCTGCCCCTTGAGGGCGATGAAGATTTCCTGGTCGATTTGCACGTGGGGTTCGCTGCGGGTGTGTGGCCTGACCACGCACCATCCGGCGGCGAACGGCATGGGATAACCGTCCCAAGGCAACAGGCGTTTTCCGTCCAGGTCGTACTCATGCACCAAGGCGGACCAATCCATTTTCCTGAAAATTTCAAAACCCATCGGCTTAACCCTGCGAGTGGAGATGTCACTCGATGGTGTTTGCCGGGGGAATAATTGACAACGCAGATTTATTCAACGCTGGGTTAAGGAGGGCTAAATCCAAGCGGCGGGAGGCCAGGCAGCGCGCTGCCTGGCCAGGGGGGAAGGGTCAGGGGAAAGGGTCAGAACACGGTTTTCTTGAAAGGGCGGCCGGAGACCCCTTGGTAGAACGACAGGATGGCGAGCGCCTGCACCACGACAGCGGCGGTCACGACGGCGATGATCGCCTGGTCCGGTTGGCTGAAGGCGGCGCGCACCAGGCCGAAGGACGCCGGGGCGAAGGCGTAGGTGGCCTGGCTGATGGCGACCATCAGCGCGATGACCCGCGCGGTTTGTTCGCGACTGAACTCGGTCTGCGCGATCAGTGGCGGCAGGGAGGTGGCGTTGCCGATGCCCGAGCCGATCAGCACCACCGCCATCCAGGCCACGCTCGGGTGCAGGTCCAGGCCCAGGAGCATCAGGGTGCCGAGCATCTGGATGACGTAACCCAGGCAAGCCAGCAGCCTGCGGTTCATGCCCTGGGTCATCAGGCGCGCGGCGATGTAGCGCCCGCCCATGGCACTGGCGGTGGCCAGGCCCATGGCGAAGGAGGCGTCGTGGGCCCCCATGCGTCCCACCAGGATCGAGTACAGGTGCGCGATCAGGCCGATCTGGGCGAACAGTCCCAGGGACATGCCGGCGGCCAGGGTACGAAAATTGGCCGCCTTCAAGGTCTGCGCGGCGGTCCATGGCGTGGCACTGGAACCGGGCGTCACCGGTTCCGGCTGGTCGGCATTGTCGGGATGCTGTCCGAGGCTTTGCGGGCTCTTGTTGAAGACCAGCAAGGCGAAGGCGCCGATCAGCAGCACGGCAGCGAGGCTGATCACCAGCGCCGCGGTGGCGAAGCCAAATCGCTCGATCAGCAAGACCCACAGCGGCGAAAAGATCACGCCGCCCATGCTGGCGCCGTTATAGGCCTTGCCCAAGGCCTTGGGCCGCTCCTTGACGTACCACGGAGCGATCAGGGTGTTGACGGCCGCGGCGCCCAAGGTCACCCAGCCGATGCCCGAGCACACCGCCCCGGCATACAGCACCCAGAGCTGGTTGGCCTGGGCCCAGATATTCACGCCGATGCCCAGGACAATGCAGCCCAGCAGGGTGATGGCGGGAATGCCGAAGCGCGCGTAAAGCCTGGGCAGGTTGGCGATCACGACGGTGCCGCTGAGAAAGTGCAGGGTGACGGCCATCGACACCTGGGCGATGGGCCAGCCCGTGCGCTCCATCACCGCCTGCATGTAGATCGGCGGCCCATAGAAGCCGATCCCCCAGCCGATGATCGCCAGGATGAACGTGCAGGTCAGTACGGTCTTTCCAAAAAAACGGGTGTGTGTCATCGCCATCTCCTCCATGTGGGCTCAAAGATTATGCTCCTGGCGGCGTGCTCACTTCGAGGCGCATCGAACAATGGATGTCGCCCTGGCTTTAGTTTTTTTCACGCCTGGGTTTAACGCAAATCGGTTTTCATCAAAGGGACGGCGGTCATCATAGGCGATGGAGGACGACATCATGATGCTGACTGAAAGCCAACGGCAAGACCTTGAGAGCAGGCTGATCGCACTGAGGCGCAGCTTGCACCGCATTCCCGAGACAGCCTACCAGGAGGTGCGCACCAGCGACCTGATCTGTGAGCGCCTGGAGACACTGGGCATCCCGTTCCTGCGGGGGATGGCCGGGACCGGCGTGGTGGGCTTTATCACCAAGGGCCAGGGCGGGCCTTGCATCGCGCTGCGGGCCGACATGGATGCCTTGCCCATCACCGAACACAATCGCTTCGAGCATGTGTCGCAGCACGCCGGCTGTATGCATGCCTGCGGCCACGATGGGCACATGGCGATGTTGCTGGGCGGCGCCGAATTGATTAGCCGCCACATGGATTTCAACGGCACGGTGTGCCTGGTATTCCAGCCGGCCGAGGAAGGCCATGCCGGCGCCAGGGCCATGCTCGACGACGGGCTGCTCGAACGCTTCTCGATCCAGGCCATGGCCGGTCTGCACAATTGGCCCTCATTGCCTGCCAACTGTTTCGCCACACGACCCGGCGCCATGATGGCGTCGAGCAACAAGTTCGAGATCTGCCTCGAAGGCCGTGGCGGTCACGCGGCGCAACCGCATACCGCCACGAACCCGATCATCGCCGCCGCGCAGCTGTGCCTCGGGTTGCAGACCCTGGTGGCCGGAGAGGTCAAGGCCAGCGACAGCGCCGTGTTGACGGTGACCCAATTGCAGGCGGGCAATGGCTTCAATGTCATCCCCGATCAGGTGTCCATCCGCGGCACCGTACGGGCCTTCGACAGCCACACGGTGGACCGCCTGGCCGGGGCGATCGAGCGTCTGAGTGAAGGCATCGGCGCGGCGTTCGGGTGCCAGTCCAGGGTGGATTTTCGTCGCAGTTACCCGGCGCTGGTCAACAATCCGTTCATGGTAGGGTTGGCGGTGGACGCGGCCCGCCAGGTTTTCGCCCCGGGGCAGGTCAGCGCCCTGGCCGAGCCCACCATGGCGGCCGAGGATTTTGCTTTTTTCAGCGAGCGCATACCGAGTGTTTTCGCCTTTATCGGGTCGGCCAGCCACGCGGACGAACCGCCCTTGCACTCGGCTCACTACGATTTCAATGACGCGATCCTGTATTCGGGCGCGGCCTGGTTCGCCGCGTTCGCGCGGACCTGTTTCGCAGCCTTGAGTGCGACCAACGACCTGGGAGGTCAATGCAATGTTTCTGCTGAACGATGATGGATTTGCGGGGGCCGCGGAGCAGGACACCCGCGCGGGCGCATTGATGTGGGAGGCCCTGCGGGTGCAGGCGATGACGGCGGTGTTGCAGCATCCCGGGCTTGGCTGCCTGGTCGGCGAGCCGGTGCTTGGGTGCACGGGCCTGGGCGCGGGCATGGCCACGCGCATTGCGCACCTGCTGGTGCCGCACGATGCCCGGGAGCGTGGCTGGATGCTTGCCATGCTCCTTGAGTTCAGTCCCCGCCGGGATCTGGAGGACTGCATGGCGGCTGACCTGGAGGCGGTGGTTGAGCGCGACCCGGCGTTCCAGAACGAGCTGGAGGTGTTTCTGTTTGCCAAGGGCTATGCGGCGTTGCAGACCTATCGTTTCGCGCACCTGTTACTGCAGCAAGGCCGCCGGATGGAGGCCTTGTACCTGCAAGCCCGTTGCAACGTGGTCCTGGGGATCGACATCAACCCGGCGTGCCGAATCGGTCGGGGTGTGCTGCTGGACCATGGCACCGGCATCGTCATTGGCGAGACGGCGGTCGTGGAAGACCACGTGTCCATCCTGCAAGGCGTCACGTTGGGGGGCACCGGCAAGGACAGTGGCGACCGTCACCCCAAGGTCAGGACCGGCGTGATGATCGGGGCCGGGGCGAAGATCCTCGGCAATATCGAGATTGGCGCCGGCTCCAAGGTCGGGGCCAACAGCGTGGTGCTCAAGGCGGTGCCACCCAGGACCACGGTGGTGGGTGTGCCGGCCGCCGGGGTTGGGCAACCCAGGCATGAACGGCCCGCCCAGGAAATGGATCAATCGGTTAGCTAGTGGCCTGTGTGGCTAATTCGTTTACTCAACTTCGGCGCCAGGACTTGCCAGGCTGCGTTGCCATTCCTTGCCGTAGCGGGGCTACGACTCGTCATGGCGCCTTGCCTGGCAAGCCCTGGCACTCGAATTTGAGTACTCGAATTAACCGTACAGGCCACTAGGCGCCAGGCGCCGAAAAAAAAGGCGAGAAGACCGTCTTCTCGCCGATGCGGCTGGCTCGGACTCAAGGGGCGATGCGACGGGGATCGAACTCGTCCTTGACCAGGCCGAAGGTTTCATAACCCGGCTGTTGCGACAGGCAGGCGTAGGGACTTTGCCAGCCGTCCAGGCTGGCGATCCGGCCCAGCCAGGCGATCACGGTCTCGGGCAGCTCGACCTGGGCCTGGTTGCTCCAGAACAGGTAGCCCGCCAGGGAGAAGTCGGCGATCGACAGTTCGTCATCGAGGATGTAGCGACGACCGTCGCACAGTTCCTTGTCGAGCCGGCCGACGTCTTCCTGGAAGCGGCTGGCCAGCCACTGCACGGCGCCCGGCGGGTAGTCGTCCGGGAAGTAATTGCGGGCCAGGCGCAAATGCGGCAGCGACAGCCCGATCTTGTTCGCTTCCCACAGCAGCCATTCCTTGCACGTGACGGTGCCCCGTCGCCCGCTGCCACCGAACAGCCCCAGGGCATCGGCGAGCTCGATAAGGATGGCATTGGATTGCACGTAGTGCGCACCGTCGAGGGTCAGCAGCGGCACCTCGCCAAAACGCGCCAGGCTCAACGTCCTGAAGGGTTCGGGGCGCGCATCCCGATCGACGAGAATGTCCACTTGCCGGTAGGTGTAGTCCACCTTGGCCACGTCCAGCATCAACTTGACCTTGTAGCTGTGTCCGGACTCCGGGTGGCCGTACAGGGTGATCGACGTCATGGTGTTTGCTCCTTGCGGGTGTGGGTCATCCAGTGGACGTCGATCCAGCCGATGGGCGTGTCGATCGCCTCGGGCCAGAGGCCGATGTCCTTGAAACCGGCTTTTCGATAGCAATTGATCGCCAGGAGGTTCTCCTTCTTGACCCCGAGGTCGACCCGGGCGACGTTGAACCGCTCGTAGGCCAGGGCCAGAGCCTGGCGCAGGATGGCCTGGCCGTGCCCCTTGCCGCGGGCGTCGGGGTCGCCGATGAGAATGCGCGCAAAGCGCAGCGACAAATGCGGCCAGATGTCCGAGAACTCGATGTGGCCGATCAGCTTTTCATCCGGGTCGAGCACCCCGAACAGGCTGCGCCATGGGTAGCGTTCGCCGGCTTTGTCCAGGTAGCGCTGCAACTGCTCCTTGTCCAAGGGGTAAGTGAAGGTCGCGCCGGCCCAGAGCGACAGGGTCTCTGGGCCATCGATCCAGGACATGACCGTGTCGAAGTCGCTGGCCTGGAAGGGTCTGAGGGTAACGTTCATGGTGATGCCTCCGTTGCCTCGCGAGTCAGGGGCGGGTCAGTTCGCTGATCAGGACCGTCGACAGGTAGCTGTCGTAGGTCTCGCTGCCGCCTTCGCTGCCGTAGCCACTGTCCTTGATGCCACCGAACGGTGTTTCCGGCATGCCCAGGCCGTAATGGTTGATCGAGATCATGCCGGCTTCCAGTTCCTCGGCGAGCCGGGCGCATTCGCTGCGGTCTTCGCTGAACCCATACGCGGCCAGGCCATAGGGCAGCGCATTGGCCTGCTCGATGACGCTGTCCAGGTCGGTGAAGGCAACCACTGGAATGATGGGGCCGAAGGGTTCTTCGCGCATCAGCCGGGCGGTCAGGGGGACGTTGGCGAGGATCGTGGGCTGGAAGAAATTGCCCGGGCGGTCCAGCCGAGTGCCGCCCATTACCAGGCTTGCACCCTGGGCCAGGCTGTCGTCGATCAGGGCTTGCAGGCGCGGGATCTGGCGAGCGTTGCACAGCGGCCCCATGCGGGTGTCGGGGTCCATGCCGTCACCGACCTGGAACCGACGGGTTTTTTCCACCAGGGCCGTCATGAAGTCATCGATCACCGACGCGTGGACGAAGAAGCGTGAAGGGGAGATGCAGATCTGTCCGGCGTTGCGCAATTTCGCGTCCACCAGCACGGTGCTGACCTTGTCGATATCGCTGCTGGCGCAGACGATCACCGCGGCGTGGCCGCCCAGTTCCATGCTGACCCTTTTCATGTTTGCCCCGGCCTGGGCTGCGAGCTTTTTCCCCACGGCGATGGAACCGGTGAAGGACACCTTGGCGATCACGTCGGAGTCGATCAGGTAGCTGGAAATCTGCTCGGGGTTGCCCCAGACCAGGTTCAGGCAACCGTCGGGCAACCCGGCCCGCTGAAAGATGTCGGCGAGCGCCGCGACGGCCGAGGGGGCTTCTTCCGGGCCCTTGAGGATCAACGTGCAACCGGCTCCCAGCGCAGCGCAGATCTTGCGAATCGCCTGGTTGAAAGGGAAGTTCCAGGGGGTGAAGGCACAGCACACGCCCACCGGCCGCTTGACCACCGATTGGCGGACCTTGGGGTTTCGGGCGGGAACCAGCCTGCCGTACAGCCGCTTGCATTCTTCGGCGTGCCACTTGGCGTGCTCGGCGCAGAACCGCACTTCCGCCAGGGCTTCGGCCAATGGCTTGCCCTGGTCGAGGGTGATCAATGCCGCGATCGATTCGGCTTCGCTCAAGATGATCCGGTAGGCTTCATAGAGCACCTTGCTGCGCTCTTCGGCGCTGCTGACCTTCCACTGCCTGAACGCCTGCTGTGCGGCTTGCAGGGCCTGGTCCAGGTCGTCCTGGTCGGCGCAGGCCAGGCGCCCGATCCTTTGCTGGGTGCTGGGGTTGGTGATGTCGAGGCTGGGCCTGTCCCCCTCGGGGTAGCGCCACTGGCCGTTGATGAACAAACCGATGTCCTTGTACATATGCCCTCCTTGAAAGTGCCCGTTCAGTGTCCGGACCAGGCGTTGTCGATGATGGTTTTGTAGTCGTGTACCGACAGCGGCTGCGGGTTGGTCCGGGCGGTCGGGTCCGCGACGGCCAGTTGGGCCATGAGGTCGGCATCGAAAGGTGACTGGATGAGCTCACGCAGGTGCGGGGGGATGCCCAGGCTGGCCAGAAAATCCTTGAGCCAGGCGACAAACGATTCGTAGCCGGGTTGCGCCAGGCCCAGGTTCTCGCACAGGCGCACCAGCTTGGCTTCGATCACCGGGCGGTTGTGGGCGATCACATAGGGCAGCAGCACGCCGTTGGTCAGGCCATGGTGGGTGCCATACGCACCGCCGATGGAGTGGCTGATGGCGTGCACGGCACCCAGCCCCTTGTGGAAGGCCACCGCCCCCATCAGGGCCGCGGCGCTCAGGTGGCAGCGGGCCTGGAGATCACTGCCGTCCTGCACCGCGATGGGCAGCCATTGTTTGATGAGGTTCATGGCCTGGAGCGCAATGCCGTCTCCCATGGGGTGGAAACTGTTGGCGCAGTACGCCTCGAAGGCATGGGAGAAGGCATCGATCCCCACCGCGGCGGTCACCGGCCCCGGCACGGTCAGGGTCAGGGCTGGATCGACGATGACCAGGGACGACAGCATCCTGGGGTGGAATATCAGCCGCTTGCGGTTTTCCTGGCTGTCCAGCAACACGGCGGCCCGGCCCACCTCGGCCCCGGTGCCTGCGGTGGTCGGCACGCTGATGATCGGCGGCACGTCGGCATTGGCGGCCTGCCACCGATTGGGCAGGCTCTCGAAGGTCCAGATCGGCTTGGTCTGCACGGCCATGAAGGCAATCGCCTTGGCCAGGTCCAGGGCGCTTCCGCCGCCGATGCCGACCACCATGTCGCGGGCATATTCGTTGAAGGCGATGACGCCTTGTTCGAGCATGTCGGTGTCGGGGTCGGAGCGGAAGTTCGAGAACAGCTGCAGGTCGATACCCGACTGCTTGCAGCGCTCCAGGGCGCGCAAGATCAAGGGGTGCTCGACCAGCCGTTCGTCAATGACCACCAGCGGCCGATGTTTGCCGAGAAAGGCGCAGCCGTTGACGAGGTCGTCGACCCGCTCGACACCAAACCAGATAGGCGTGGGGTAGCTCCAGTCGACATGGAATGATTGCGTGTTGAAGATCGGATTGTTCATCTGCATGGCGTTCCTCCTTTTGACCTTTTTAGGTCGATCACACAGGTGATACAACGCACAAAAGCTGAACCCTGGCTTTAGAAAAAATGACCTGAAGACGCCTGCGCAACGCTTAAGATCCGGTCGGGATCGATCCTTGAAAGGTGCGCCGATGGTGGAACTCATTGAGCTGAAGGCACAGGGGCAGGCTTGCCTGATCGTGATACATGGCACGGCGGGCCATCCGCGCTCTACCTGGGAGGCATTCGCCAATCACCTGGAGGGTCCTTACCGGGTCCTGGCCGTTGACTGGTCGCGGCTGGAGCGCGAGAGCACGGTCGCGCAAACCCTTGATGGCCTGGGCCGACAAATTGCCGGGAGGATTCGCGATGGCGGCGTGGGCGGTGTCCACCTGGTGGGGTATTCGCTGGGGGCCGCGGTGGCGGTTGAAGTGGCGAGCGTGCTGGGGCCGCAGGTGCTGTCGCTGAGCCTGATTGCACCGTTCGACAATGCCCGTGACCCGCAGGTGCGGCGAACCTTCGGCTATTGGCAACGGCTGCTCGAAGACCACCCGATGAAGCTGGCGGCCGAGATCGTGACGCGTGGTTTTTCCAGCCCTGGCCTGCGGGCGATGTCCGCAACCCAGGTGACCACGTGCATCGAGGATTTTTACCAGCGGGTTCACTGGCCGGCGGTTGCCGTCCAGATGCGGCTCAACCTGACGTTGGATGTCTCCTCGCAGCTATCGCGGCTCGAATGCCCGACGGCCGTGATCATTGGCCTGGATGACCGCTTGATTCCGCCCTCGGTGAGCGTGGCCCTGTATCGCCAGTTGCCCCGTGGCGCCTTGTTCTCGTTGCCGTGTGGCCACTTGATGCTCGCCGAAGATCCCCTTGGGCTGGCGCGGATTGTCCAACGTTTCGTCTCTGATGAAAAACGCCGCTGACCCTTGGTCGGGACAGCGGCGTCGAGGCCAGGCGCCAACGACTACTGGTAATGCTGCTCGAACGTCGCCACCTGTTCCGGCTTGATCAGTTGGAAGGGTACCCAGACTTCCGACTCTACCGGCTCGCCCTTGATCATCTTGATGGCCGCTTGCAGGGCGATGCTCGCCTGGGCCTTGGGGTCCTGGAACACCGAGGCGACGAGCAACCCGCGCTTGATTGCCGCCAGCCCGTCGGGCAGGCCGTCGATGCCGACAATGGCGATTTCGCCCTTGGCCTTGCCGGCCTGTTGCAAGGCCATGGCCGCGCCGATGGCCATTTCGTCGTTGTTGGCGACGATGGCGTCGAAAGAGGCACCGGCCAGCAGCCAGTTGCTGGTCAGGTCCATGCCCTTGGCCCGCTGCCACTCGGCACTTTGCTGTTCGACGATGGTAATTGCGGGATAGTCCTTGAGCACCTGCTTGACCCCTTCGGTGCGGTCGTGCGTGGCGTTCTGCGCGAGGTCGCCCATGATGATCGCGAGGGTGCCTTTGCCTTTGAGTTTTTCCGCCAGATAGCGCATTTGCAACTGGCCGGCCTCGATGTCGTTCGAGGCCACGGTGACCACGCCCTTGGGCAGGGAGCGCTCGTCCGGGTGCCGGTTGACGTAGACCAGCGGCACCTTCGCCTCGACGGCGGCGCGGGTCATGTTGGTGGTGGCGGCGGTGTCCACGGGCAGGACGATGACCGCATCGACCTTCTGGTTGATGAAGCCCTGGACCTGATTGAGCTGGCGCACGACATCGCCCTGGGCGTCCTCGAACTGGACCTGGACATTGTCTTTCCGGGCGGCGTCTTCGAGGCCGCTGCGCACATAGGTCATGAAGTTATCGTCAACCCGGGCGATGCTGACGCCGATGCGATAGCTGGCGTTGGCCCATTGGCTGAAGACGAGTAGCAGCGTGGCAAAAAACAAAGTGCAGCGACGCATGAGGGTGTTCCTTTTGTTGTTATGAGTCGATCAGGCGTGGCGGTCGGCGGCGCTTGGACCCGTGGCCCAGGGGCGCCGCGTCGTCGTCAGTCCAGTGTGAAGGCTTGCCGGAAGCGTTCAAGGGCCACTTCACTGTCATCGCTGGCCCAGCCCTCCAGGCCGACGACACCGGTATAGCCGATGCCGAACAAGGCCTTGGCAATGGCCGGGTAGTGGATTTCACCCGTGCCCGGTTCCCTGCGCCCCGGCACATCCGCGACCTGGATTTCACCGATGGCGCTGCCGGCGCGCTGGATCAGCTCGATCAGGTTTCCTTCGCCGATCTGCGCATGATAGAGGTCCAGGTTCATCTTGAGGTGAGGGCTGCCCACGGCCTCGATCAACGCCAGGGTATCGTCGGCGCGTGCGAACGGCGTGCCGGGGTGGTCCACCTCGGTGTTGAGGTTTTCCAGCAGGAAGACCCGGCCGGCGTCTTCGCCCAGGCGGGCGATTTTTTCCAGGGTCTTGCAAGCGCTCAGCCACATGCGACCGGTGGTGAGGGCCACCGGTTTGACGGGCAAGCCTTGGTCGCCCAGGCCCGTGCCGTGCAGGTTCAGGCTTGGGCAGTTCAATCGGGCGGCGACGGCCAGGGATTCGCGCGCGCTGTCGAGCAATTGCTGGATGCCCTGCGGATCGGTCAGGTTGCCCTTGATGTAGCCGGTCATCGACGTGAAGTCGGCGCCGGTGGCAACCAGGGCGGCGATGTCCTTTTGGGTCCAGTCCCAGATTTCAGCACTGAAGCCCAGCGCATGAATCCGTTCGACCCGTTCGATGAAGGGCCGGTCGAGGAAGACCATTTCGGCGCTGACCGCCAGCTTGAAGGGGATAAAGCTCATGGCCGGCCTCCTTGCACGCGCACCGGCTGGCCTAGCTGGAACGACTCGATGCACGCGCGGGCGATGGCCAGCGCGGCCCGGGCGTCTTCGCCGCTGGCCAGCGGTTTGGCACCGCTGCGCAGGCAGTCGACGAAGTGGTTGAGCTCGGCCACGTAGGCATCGCGCAGCAGGTCGGTGTCCAGGCGCTGTGTGTCGGCCTGGATACCATCGGCCAGGTAGCGCACCAGGTCGCCATCGTGCACGCCACCCATGGTCAACATGCCGGCGCTGCCGAACACCTCGCCCCGGACATCGTAGCCATACACGGCCTGGAAGTTCGCCTCGGCGGTGGCGATGGCGCCATTGTCGAAACGCAGGGTCACCGTGGCGGTGTCGAGCAACCCCTTGCTTTTGAATGCTGGGGCGATCAGGGCATCGGCCATCACGAAGACCTCGACCACTTCGGCGCCGGGATTGAGGTAGCGCAAGGTGTCGAAGTCGTGGATCAAGGTTTCCAGGAAGATGACCCACTGTGGCGAGTTGGCCGGGTTGTTCAGCGCCGGGTCGCGAGTCAGCGAGCGCAGCAGTTGTGGCGTGCCGATGCGGTCGGCGGCCACGTCCAGGTGGGCGGTGCGAAAGCTCTTGGCGAAGCGGCGGTTGAAACCCACTTGCAGGGTGACCCGGGCATCGGCTGCGGCGGCGATGGCGCGGTCGGCTTCGTCAAGGGTGATGGCCATGGGTTTTTCGCAGAACACATGCTTACCGGCACGGGCGGCGTTGATGACCAGCTCGGCGTGGCTGCGGGCCGGAGCGGCGATCAACACGCCGTCGATCTCGGGGTCGTCGAGCAACTGCTGGGGGTCGGTATAGACCCGCGTCACGTCCAGCTGTGCAGCCAGGCGGGCGGCTTGGCCCGGCGTCGGGTCGGCGATGGCCGCCAGGCAGGCACCGGGAATGTGGCGGGCGGCCGTCAGGCCGTGAAAGCTGCCCATGCGACCGGCACCGATGAGGCCGAGGCGGATGATCTTGGATGTGTTCATGAAACGGGCTTCCTTGTTGTTATGAGCCAGTGGTTGCACTGTGCTGAGAAATAGCAAGCCCTGTGCCAGTTAATAAGCAATTGATAAATAACGATTTATTTTTGAGTTGATGGAAAAAGTGTTAAATCTAATGACATGCCTATACTGGACATGTCTAAAAAATGAACATTGGAGAAGCCTGTGCTACCGGCGCCCATCGCTGTCAGCGAGCAAGACCTCGACTACATCACTTCTCTCGGTCCGGCGTCGTTGAGTGACGGGCCGATCCCTGAGTTGGAACGGGCCTGGCTGGCATGCCTGGCGGGACGCGTCGAGCGCCCGGCCGGGGTCCGGCAGGTGATCTGGAACTCCTGGCTGCGCAGCGTCGAGGCCGGTCTCGATCCCGAGGATGGCGTGTACCGCTTCGTCGAGCCGGCCGTGCTGACCGCGACGCTGGCCGCCCACCGGGCGATGATTGCGGTGGCCGCCGAGGTCATGGGCGGATTGCTGGCCTACAACCCCAGGGGGCACATCAACCTGACCGATGCCCAAGGGACCACGCTGTACTTCTGCGGCCTCGACCTCACGCCGGTGGGCAGCCGCCTGCTGGAATCGGTGCAAGGCACCAATTGCACCGGCCTGGCGCTGGCGGAAGACCGCCTGGTCTACGTGCTGGCCGAAGAGAACTTCGGCACTGGCCTGCGTCGACGGCGCATGCATTGTGCCGCCGCCCCGATCCGTGACCCGCAGGGCCGGACACTGGCCATCCTGACCCTGACGGCAGAGCCGGGCTGGTTTCACTTCCATACGCTGGGCACCGTCCAGGCCGCCGCTGAAGCCGTCTCGCGACAGATGGCACTCCAGGCGTTGCTGGAGGAGCAACAGACGGTGCTTGAAGTGCTCAACGAAGGCTTGGTCGTGCTGGACGAGCGCGGCTGCATCAGGGCCATCAACGGCTACGCGCGACAGCTGTTTGGCGTCGGACGCGACCTGCTGGGCCAGCCGTTCCAACGCCTGGGCCAGAGCGAGCTGAGCGACAAAATGTTGCTGCGTGGCGGGGAAGGGCTGCGAGACCTGGATTGCACGTTCGAACTGCATGACCGCAGCCACCTGGCGTGCCTGGTGTCGGTGTGTGCGCTGGAGCAGGGCGGCCGCATCGTTTCGCTGCGCGAGAACCGGCGCATCCGGGACATCACGCGACGGCTCATCGGTACCCAGGCCAGCTACACCTTCGACACCATCCAGGGCAGTTCCCGGGCGATCCAGGACGCGCTGCACCTGGGGCGCATCGCCAGTCGCAGCGACTCGACCACGTTGATCCTTGGTGAAAGCGGCACCGGCAAGGAACTGTTCGCCCAGGCGATCCACAACGCCAGCGAGCGGCGCGGCGGCCCGTTCGTGGCGGTCAACTGCGGGGCGATCCCGCGGGACCTGGTGCAGAGCGAGTTGTTCGGGCATGTCGAAGGCGCCTTCACCGGTTCGGCGCGCGGCGGCTCGGCCGGCAAGTTCGAGTTGGCCGATGGCGGCACGATCTTTCTCGACGAAATCGGTGACATGTCATTCGGTGCCCAGGTCAGCCTGTTGCGGGTCTTGCAGGAAGGCGAGGTCACCCGGGTGGGGGCGAAGAAATCCCAGCGGGTGAACGTACGCATCATCGCCGCCACCCACCGCAACCTCAGCCAGGCCGTGGCCGATGGCGCGTTTCGCGAAGACCTTTACTACCGGCTCAATGTGCTGAACCTGACGGTGCCGCCGCTGCGCATGCGTCGCGAGGATGTGCCGTTGCTGGCGCAGCATTTCCTCGGCCGCTGCGCCCGTTCACTGCGCAAGGCGGTGCGAGGCATCTCGCCGCAGGCGCTGGATGTGCTGTCTGCCTATCACTGGCCAGGCAATGTGCGGGAGCTGGAAAACATCATCGAGCGAGCCACCAACCTGGCGGTCGGCGAGTTGATCCAGGCGGATGACCTGCCCCTGGAACTCCAGCAGCGTGGCCGGCCGTCACTGCCCGGCAGCGCGGCTGAGCGCTCGCCGGCGATGGGGCTCGATGCCCACGAAATGAACGCGATCGTCGCGGCCCTCAAGGAAACCCGAGGCAACATCCGCCTCGCCGCCCGGCAACTGAATGTGTCCCGGGGCGGGCTGTACAACAAGATGAGTCGGTATGGGTTGAGTGCCGAAACGTTTCGTTGCGATGAGCTAGATCGGGGGCTCGGCAAACAGTAGGGCTTCGACGCCGTGCAGCCGTGCCAAGGCCAGCAGCCGCGGCGGCGCATTCGTCACCCTGAAGGGCTCGGCGCGATGCCTGGCACGTCGCCGCGCCTCCAGCAGCAGGGCCAGGGTTGACGTGTCGAAGCGCGCCAGGGCACTGGCGTCGATACAGCTTGCGTCGCCCAGTTGGCTGAGCAGCGTGTTGAACTGCGTTGCAGTGGCGTGGGCGGGCAACCGCCATGTCGAGGGAGCGTTCACGATGGGTTGCCTTTGCGATTCTGTTCGGCCAGGGCCTCGATGAGGCTGTCTATTCCGCCTTTGGCCAGGAGCTCGGCAAACTGCGAGCGATAGCTGAGCGTGACCCAGATGCCATCCAGGCTCACGTCGACTATTTTCCAGTCGTCCCCCACCTTGTCCAATCGGTAATCGAGTTGGTGCGTTTCCCCGCGGCCCGATGCCCGGGACCGCACGATGACCTGGGACGGTTGGTTGGGGACGGGAAGGGTGTCGGTGACCTCCACCGAGTAATCGCTGATCTGCCGGATGCCGCCCGCATAGAAGTGAATCAGCAAGGTCTTGAATTCCTCTTGCAGGCGCTGCCGTTGGGCAAGCGTCGCATCGCGCCAGCGCGGGCCGACGGCCGAACGGGTGACCCGTTGGAAATCGATCGCCGGAATGAGCGTCGCTTTCACCCGTTCGATGAGGGCGGTGGCGTCACCCGGCGAGGATCGATCGCGCTGGGTGGCGTTGATGACTTCGCTCGAAAGTTGGCGTACCCACGCCTGCGGTGGCGTCTGAGCGTACGCCGAGTCCAGTGCAAGCAGGCAGGCGAGCGCCCACAGGGCACCGCCCGCGAGGGTTGTGAAGAAAATCCTGGAAGGCATCTGCTGTTCCTCTGGTGTTCTTGGGGCATCAGCTGGTGGGGCTGACGCTGCGGGGTTTCATTGAGGGCGAAGCGGGGCGTCGGCCGCCGGCCCGTCCTCGAAGTCTTCGAAGTCCACCGGTGGCGATCCGTCGTGGACCAGGCTCTGGCGCCGTTGCAGATAGGCGTCGCGAGTGAAGCTGTAGCGATCCAACGCAACGTCGTCGAGCAGTGCCGTGGTATCGAGCAGGTTCGCCCGTGCCTGCACCGCCTGCAGCCCGGTGATCGCGACCTGGCCGGCAGTCGCGCTCGCCAATTGGCTGGGCGACGCCAGTGAGAGTTCCGTCGCCACGCCCACTCCATCGCGCACGGAGGAGGGGCCTAGCAGCGGAAGGACCAGGTAGGGACCACTCGCCAGGCCCCAGACGCCCAGCGTCTGCCCGAAATCTTCCGGTTGGCGCGCAAGGCCCATCAAGGTGGCCACGTCGAACACCCCGAGCACTCCCAGCACGGTATTGGTGATCACCCGCGCACCCATCTCGGCACCGGGCTGCACCTTGTTCTGGAGCAGGTGATTGGCGGTCGACCACAGGTCGGCAAAGTTGTTGAAGACGTTGCCCACGCCGCTGCGCACGGGTGACGGGACATGGTCGCGATAGCCTTGGGCGACGGGGGCCAGGACGCTACGGTCCACGGTGTCGTTGAAGGCATAGACCTTGCGGTTCCAAGGCTCCCATGGGTCGACGCGCTGGGCGGCCGGCGATGGGCCTGGAGAGACGCTTGCGCAACCCATGAGCAGTTGCACGGCCACCAGCCAAGTCAGCAGCCGGCTCATGGCTGGCTCCCTGATTCGGCGCCGCGACCCGTGAGGAATTGACCGATCAGGTTCTCCAGCACGACCGCCGACTGCGTCTGTGTGACGGTCGCCCCGGAGGCGAGTGTCAAGTCGTCGCCGCCGGGCTCGATCCCAATGTACTGCTCGCCCAGCAATCCCGAGGTGAGGATTTTTGCGGCGGAATCCACCGGAAATCGATAGCGCTCATCGATGGCCAGAGTGACCACCGCCTGGAAGCGCTCGGGGTCGAAGGTGATGGCGTCTACGCGTCCGACCCTCACCCCGGCGCTCTTCACCGGCGCTCGCGGCCGCAAGCTGCCGATGTTGGAAAAATGTGCGGTCAATGCGTAGGTTTTGCCTGCTTCGAAGTTGCCCAGGTTGGCCGCCTTGAGTGCCAGAAAGAGCAGCGCCAGGAGTGCCAGCAGAACGAACAGGCCAACGAGTGTCTCGGTGCTCTTGAGGGTCATGGGGACATACTCCTAGCGGGGGCTGAACATCAGCGCGGTCAAGATGAAATCGGTGCAGAGGACGCACAGTGAAGCGATGACGACCCCCCGCGTGGTGGCGGCGGCGACGCCTTCGGGCGTCGGCCGTGCCTCGTAACCCTGGTAGAGCGCCGTGGCCGTGACCACGATGCCGAAGAAGAAGCTCTTGACCAGGCCGTTGCCGATGTCGCGCCAGGCATCGACCCCGTTCTGCTGGATCGCCCAGAAGTTGCCGGCATCCACGCCAAGCAGCGGCACGGCAACGACATAGGCACCGAGAATCCCCACGGCGCTGAAGAGCAAGGCCAGCAGCGGCATGACTGCGATGCCGGCGATAAAGCGCGGCGTCAGTACGCGGGCCAGCGGGTCGATGGCCATCAGTTCCATCGCCAGGAGTTGCTCGCCGGCTTTCATCAAGCCGATCTGCGCCGTGAGCGATGTGCCCGCACGGCCGGCGAACAGCAGGGCCGCGACCACCGGGCCGAGCTCGCGCACCAGCGAGAGGTTCACCACCAACCCCAGGGTTTCGGCAGTGCCGTAGGTGGCCAGCGTGAGGTAAAGCTGCAGCGCCAGTACCAGTCCCACTGCGGTCCCCGAAGCCAGGATGAGTGCCAGCGAGCGATTGCCGGTGGCATGCAACTGGTCGACCACGTGCCGGGAGCGACGCAGGGCGGCAGGGATCGCGCGGGTCATCCTGAGGCAGAGCACTGTGGCCTGGCCCAGCGCCTGCACGCGATCGAGGGTGACGTGACCGAGCGCTCGCAACGCCGTCATTGTGTTCGCCCCAGTTGCTCGTCGATGGGCTCGGCGGGGTAGTGGAATCTCACCGGGCCATCGGGTTCGCCCCGGATGAACTGGCGCACTTCGGGATCGCTGCTGGCCTGCAGCTCGGCAGGGGTTCCACGTGCGATCAGCCGGCCCCCGGAGGTCATGAGGTAGGCGTAGTCGCAGACCGCGAACGACTCGCGTACGTCATGGGTCACCATCAGCGTGGTTGCGCCGGTGGCGTCGTTCAGACTGCGGATCAGGTTGGCGATGACGCCCAGGGAAATGGGGTCCAGCCCGGAGAACGGCTCGTCATACAGCAAGAGCTCGGGGTCCAGCGCAATGGCCCTGGCCAGCGCGATACGCCGGGCCATGCCACCCGAGAGCTGATCGATGCGCAGGTTTGCCGCGCCGCGCAGTCCCACCGCATTGAGCTTCATCAAGACGATGTCGCGGATGGCGGGCTCACCCAGGTCGGTGTGCTCGCGCAACGCGAACGCCACGTTCTCGTACACCGTCAAGTCGGTAAACAGCGCGCCGAACTGCAGCAGCATGCCCAGCCTGCGCCGCAGCGCGTGGAGCTGGGTTTTGTCGGTGGCGTCGAAGTGTTCACCCTCCAGGGTCAGATGCCCGGAACAGGGGGCATGCACCCCCGCGACCAGATGCAACAACGTGGTCTTGCCACAGCCGGAACCACCCAGGATGGCCGTGACCTTGCCACGAGGGAAACGCATGGACACGTCGCTGAGGACCCTCCTGTCGCCGTAGTTGAAAGAGACCTGGTGCAGTTCAACGAAGGCCTCGTCTTGCGTCCCTTCCTGGCAGCGGCTGAGAGGGTGTCCAGCACTGACGGCGGACAGCTCCTGGGACGGTGTGGCGTGGCGACTGGACATGGCTCTGCCCCTTTTTAGGGTGAACATTTGAGAGTTGGATGGTACTTATGCGTAAAAATTGAATCAATAAAGATTCATAAGATACGGTTAAGATTTGTTTCTTGATGTAATGGTTCGTACGAGCAGCATGACCCCTGAGGTGAGTGGTGAAGATCGCCAGGGACCCTGATAGGATTCACGCCCTCTTGAATTGGTATTTGGTGAGAACCCTGTGGCAGGCCCGGAGATTCAGGCCGATGACAGCCAACTTCTGGCGTCATTGGCGATGGCGATGGTGGAACACCCGCGAGGCACCTTGATGGAGTTGGCCAGGGCAGTGGGGATCAGCAAGGCCACGCTGTACCGCTATTGCCAGACTCGCGATGCGCTGGTCACCCGTTTGATGGTCCATAGCATGAGCTTGCTGAGCCAGGCGATGCACCGCGCAGCGCTCGATTCGTCGCCTCCCTTGGAGGCACTCGGACGCCTTAACGCCAATTACCTCGAGCATCGCGAGCTGATTACGTTCCTGATGTATTTCCGGCGGGAGAAGTACGCGGCCCAGGACGCGAACAAGGCCTCGGAGTGGGAACTGCGCCTTGATGGGTTCTTCCTGCGCGGCCAGCGCGAAGGGGTGTTTCGCATCGACATCCCGGCGGCGGGCCTGACCGAGCTCTGGGCCGCCACGATGATCGGGCTGGTCGATGCCGAGCGACGAGGCCGCATTGCCCGGGCGGGTTTGGCCGGGGTGATCGAGCAGGCGTTTCTCGAAGGCGTGTGCGCCCGATAGACCCTGCGGCTGGACAAGGTCGATCGCCTGTCGACCCTGCCCAACGTGGCGCGGTTACATGAGCAAGACGATCCGGCCGAGCCGCCGATGCCCCTGTTCGGCGGCCTTGATGACCGACAGCGCATCCGCGAACGGTGCCTCCAGCCCGATGCAGCCATGCAACGTCCCTTCGGCGGACAACCTGGCGATGTCCTCCAGGTTTTTGTAGCCGCTGGTGGAGAACGTCATCCGGTAGCGTCCGGATACCAGGCCCCGCAGCACTCTGCCGGGGGTCGGGTTGATGTCGATGAAGCGGCCCTTGGGCTTGAGTAGCTTCAGCCCGTCGTGGAGCGTCAGCGTACCGAGGGTATCGAATACCGCGTCGTAGAGACCCTCGGCGGCGAACGAGGCTTTGTCCGAGTACGTCAACGCGGGGTTGACCCCGGCAGCCTTCACGGCGGCCAGCGAGGCAGCGCCGCAGGCGCCGGAAACCTGCGCCCCATGGGCCAGCGCAAGCTGAACCGCGCAGCTTCCCACCGCGCCGCTGCACCCGTGAATGAAGATCCTCGAACCAGGGCCCGCGTCTGCGATGCCTAAGATGGCGGCCCACGCCGTCGTGGCCGGGATCGGGAGGCAGGCGGCCTCGCTGAAGGAGAGTGAGGCGGGCTTGCGTACGACCAGCTTGGCGTTGGCGTCGATGACTTCGGCGAACGCACCTTGCCGGCTGATCTCGGTCGTGCCGAACACCTCGTCGCCCACTTGAAACCCGCTGACCTGGGCACCGATCTGCTCCACCACGCCGGCGAAGTCAGAGCCCATGCCTTGGGGAAATTTCCATCCGCTGACCAGCTTCATGTCGCCGCGCCGCACCTTCCAGTCGAGGGGGTTGAGCGCCGCCGCTTTGACGCGAACGCGGACCCTTTGAGGCGCCAGCGGTGGCAGCGTGTAGTCGGCAAACGACATTTCTTCAGGGCCACCGTAGCGGCCAAATTGCACTCTCTTCATGGACGACTCGTCTTGATGGGTGTGGGGGAACCGGATGCATCGCTGGGGTTGCTGTGAGTCGTCGTCCGCTCGCTCTCGGCGCTGACGCTGTGGGGCTGGGGACCGCCCAGCACGTGTGCCATCACTGAGGTCTGCCAGTCCAGGTAAGGGTTGAAGGTCAGCCGGGCGTGGATCTTTCCTTCTTCGCGATAGCCCCAGTCCGAATACCAGACGGGTACGCCTTGCTCGCAGACCTGCGTGTCTTTTTCACGCAAGCCGTTAAGACAGATGCGCAAGCTGCCGCCGTTGCCGTAGAGGGGATTGTCCGCAGAAAACATCAGGCCCATGTGCGAGAACTGACTGATGTGCCATTCGGGCAGGCGGTCGGGGCGGATCAGTACACGCTGCCGATCCACCAGGCCGTCGGGTTCATCGCCATACCAGACCAGGCGGCTGTCCGGGTGCGTGAAGCGCCGTTGGAAAACCTCGAGCAGGTAATCGGTGTTCAGCACCGAGTCGTGTTGGGCGACCACCATGAAGACCGGCTTGTCATAGGTCCGGTCACGCAACAGTTGGCGCGCATTGGCGCTGGTGCGATAGAACTGGGCGAATCCGTTGGCGGGCACATTGAAGTACTTGAAGGCGTTTTGCATGGGCAGGCTGCCGCCCGGCTGGATAAGCCAGGGTCGGAGGCGGGCCACCGGCGGCGCAAGCCAGTCGAAGGGCGAGCTCTTGAACCCGGGGGAGAACAACACCAACCCGGCGATCTGCGGATGGGCGTAGCCGTATTCGAGCACCAGGTTGGCGCCCGTGGAGAAACCGCCCAGGTAAACGGGGCCCTCGACATCCCGTTGCAGTGCATTGGCCTGCTCCCAGACCACTTGGCGCCATTGTTGCGCGGTGGTTTCCAGCAGGTCTTCGGGACGCGTCCCGTGACCGGGGAGCAGGATGGTCCGCACAAGGAAACCTTGCCTGGCCAGCGGTTGCGCCAGGTCCTGGAATGACCAGGGCGAATCGCCGAGACCGTGCACGAGCAGAATTCCTTTGCGCGGCCTGGCGCCTGCGTCGGATGACGCCGGCCGCCACTCCTGCGGCGCATTCCAGGCCAGCTCGGCGGCCGCGTCGGCAAGCTGGAAGCGGCGGTTGGCCTGGATTCGCTGGATGGTGTCGCGCCGGTAGTCTTCGAAGCTGACCGATGCAACGGGCGGTTCGCTGAAATTCGCCGTGGTGCAGCCGGCCATCAACGCCGCGACCGCCGCCGTCATCGCCAGTAGCGCGCAGCCGACCCACAGGCGTCCCACGACGGGCCATCGACCCGACTCAGGCGAGGTCGGCATGATCTTCGTCAGTCAGCTGGATGTTGGCGGCGGCGACATTCTCGTTCAGATGCTGGATCGAGCCCGTGCCAGGGATCGCCAGCATCGCCGGCGACAACGCCAGCAACCAGGCCAGTGCTACCTGGGAGGGTGTGGCAGCGTGCCGCTTCGCTACTCGGTCCAGCCGCGCCTCGTCGAGGTTGCCCGCGCCTCCGCCCAGCGGAAAGAATGGACAGAAAGCTATGCCTGCCTCCTCGCAGGCCTTGAGCAACCCCAAGTCCTGGCGTCTGGCGATGTGAAAGTTGTTTTGGACCGCCGCGACCGGCGCGATGGCGCGGGCTTGCGTCAGATGACCGTGGTCGATGTTGCTCAGGCCAAGGTGGCGTATCAGGCCTTCCTCGCGCAGCGCGGCCAGCGCTTCGAATCGCTCCGCCAGGGACTCGCCGTGGGGCGGCGACATTTCGCCGATGCGCAGATAGACCAGGTCAAGACGATCCAGGCCCAGGTTTGTCAGGTTCGCTTCAACCAGCCCTCGCATCTGGGAACCCGTTGCCGGACGGTGACTGCCATCTGCATTGAACACCACGCCCACCTTGGTGGCGATCACCAAGTCGGACGGGTAGGGGTGCAATGCCTCGCGGATAAGCGAGTTGGCACGCACGGGGCCATCGCTGCTGCGATAGAAATCAGCCGTGTCGATCAGATTGACGCCCAGTTCCAAGGCACGGCGCAGTACCGCGCGTCCGGTTTCAGGGTCGCGCGCCGGCCCTCGAAAGCCGTTGCAGGGCAGGCGCATGGCGCCAAAGCCGAGCCGGTTGATGGGCAGGTCTGCGCCAAGGCGCCATTGACGTGGATTGAGAGCGGGTGTGTTCATGTTGTCCCTCCGGACAAGGCCTTGGCCGATTCAACGGTCGTTGAAAAACCCCACGTGCTGCGGCGCTCAGGGTTCTCCCTGACGCCTCGATTCGAGGCTTGATGCGCCGTAGAGAAACGTCTGGACTGCATGACCGACGATGTCGTCGATCTCGCTGTCGGACAACAGTGAAGAGCGCAGCCCCGAGGCGGCCAGCAGCTTGGTGTGACCCGACACCAGGCTGATGAAGTGTTCGGCCAGGGTTTTTGCCGGGACCGTGTTCGCCAACCCTTTTCCACTTTCTTGCTGGGTCGCGATCCAGCTGGCCAGGATGTCGACGGCCTTGCCGTAGCTGACATCCCACATCGCCTGGGCAATATCGGGAAAGCGCCTGCCTTCATTCACCAGCAGCCGATGCAGCGCCAGCGTGCGTGGTGCCAGGGCCGTGTCCAGCAGGCGCTTGCCGAGAAGCGGCAGCACTTGCTCTGGCTTGCCGTTGGCGATGTTCAATTGCTCCAGCGGCTTGGCCACTTCTACGCACAGGTTGAGCATCGCTTCCTTGAACAACCCTTCCTTGCCGCCGAAGTGGCTGTAGATGTTGCTGCGCGAGCCGCCCACACGGGCGATCAGGTCGTCGACGGCTACGCCGTCAAAGCCGCGGTCCAGGAACTGTTCCGCCGCGACAGCCAGCAGGTCTCGAAGACGTTGGGCGCCTTTGGCTGTTCGGTGCTTGGGTGGTGTGATGGGCGGAATCGGGGTCATGGCGGGTGTCTGCAAGGGTTAATTACGTATCGTACTGTACAGTACATTTTGTAACCCGCCAACTGTCCGGCCGCGTAATAAACCAGGGGCCCATGGCAAACCTGTGGTGGCGCCTGGTTACATCTTGAAGTGCTGGACCATGGCGTTCAGCTCCGTTGCCAGCAGCCCCAGTGACTGGGACGCACGAGTGGTTTGCTCGGAGCCCGTCGCCGATTGAACCGACAGGTCGCGGATGTTCAGCAAGTTCCGATCGACCGATCGGGCCACGTGGGCCTGTTCCTCGGTCGCGGTAGTGATCATCAGGTTGCGTTGGTTGATGTCGTCGTTGGCGGCCACGATGTCTGCCAGTGCGCTTTGGGTGGCCTGGGCCAGGGAAAGGGTGACGCGGGTCTTTTCACTGCTGCTGAGCATGGTCGATACGGCCAGGTCCGTTTCGCTGCGAATGCCGCTGATCATGAGTTCAATTTCCCGTGTCGACTGCACGGTACGGTGCGCCAGCGCACGCACCTCATCGGCCACCACTGCAAAACCGCGACCGGCGTCGCCGGCACGGGCGGCTTCGATGGCCGCGTTCAAGGCCAGCAGGTTGGTTTGTTCGGCGATGGTGCCAATCACGTCCAGCACTTTGCCAATGCCCTGGGCCTGTTCCGCCAGGCCCTCCACCTGCCTTGAACTCAGCTGCACGTTGTGGGTGAGGGCCTGGATCGCACTGAGGGTCTCGACCATGCGTTGCTGGCCACGAAGCGCGGTGTCCCGGGACGCCACGGACAGTTGCGAGGTGGACAGCGCGTTGCGGGCGACCTCTTCGATGGCCGCGGTCATTTCATTGACTGCCGTGGCCGCTTGCTCGATTTCACCGTGCTGCTGGTGAATGTCCTTGCCGGACATCTGTGTGACCGTGTTCAGTTGCGCCGTGGAGAGGGTCAGTTGGCGTGATGAGCTGGAAATCTGGCCCAGGGTCCGGATCAGGTTGTCCTGCATCGTCGCCAGCGACTCCAGCAGGCGGGTGGCCTCATCGTTGCCGGTAGGGTGGATGGGGTGACTCAAGTCACCTTCGGAAATCGTTCGCGCCGCTTTCACCGCCTGGTTCAGCGGCGTGGTAATGCTGCGGGTCAGCAGCCAGGCCACCAGGATCGTACCAATGCCCACCATGACGATCACCAGGACCACGCCACGCACGGCACGCTGGTAGGCCTCGACGCAATGATCGCCCGCGGCTTCGGCCCCAGCGTTGGAACGGTCGATCAGGTCGTCGAAGTTCTGGGTCATCTGGTCATAGGAGTTCCTGATCGTCATCAGGTATTCCCGGGCGCCGGTCTTGTCGCCTTGACGAGAACGCTTGAGCAATTCGAGATGGTTCTGCGCGTACACATCCAGGCTGGCATTGAAGGCCGCCAGGCGGGCTTTTTCTTCATCGCTTTCAAGCAGTCGAGCGTAGGTCTGCATCTGTTCGCGAACCTGCTGCAGGCGTCCGGCGGTTTTTTCTTCATAGGACTGCATGTCTTGTTCACGGGTGGAGAGGATGTGCTGCATCGACCCCATCCGATAGCGGTTCAACGCGGCGTTCGCCGCTCCCAGCGCACGCACCTGCTGGAGCCAGTTGTCCTTGATCTTGAGCGACTGATCCTGCACTTCGTCAATCTGGCGTAACGCAAAGAGCCCGAGCGCCACGCTCAGGAGGGCAATGATGACGAACCCCAGAACCATGCGAGTGGCAATGGAGAGGTGGCGTAAGCGCATGAGAAATGTCCCTTTCGCAAGTGATGGATCCGGGCACCGCCGGATGCGTTCGACGAGGTCTTGATGCGCCAGCCTGGGGCCTGCGCGGATAAACGTGACGGGCATCCCGAGGCACGAATGCCCCGCAATGCCCGTCACTGGAACGTGCAACGGATCGGCGGCTTGAGGGGGGCTCAAGCACCTGCCTGGAGCGGGAACAGTCCCATGACCAGGCACACGCCTAGAAGCAGGAAACTCAGCGCGAACGCCCATTTGAGGGTGTACTTCTGGTGGTCGCTGAACTCCACGCCCGCCAGCCCGCACAACAGGTAGGTGGAGGCGACCAGCGGGCTGAGCAGGTGCACCGGTTGACCTACCAGCGATGCGCGGCCGATTTCCGCGGGGGAGATGCCGTACACCGCGGCCGCCTTGGCCAGCACCGGAAGCACGCCGTAGTAGAACGCGTCGTTGGACATGAAGAACGTGCCCGGGATACTCGCCAGCGCGGTGATCGGCGCCATGTACGGTCCCCAGGTCTCTGGCAGCATCGCCAGGAAGCTGGCCGACATTGCGTTGACCATGCCCGTCCCCGACAGGATGCCGGCCAGGATGCCGGCGGCGAGGAAGATCGCGATCTGGTTCAAGGCCGTTGGCGCGTGGGCGGAAATTCGTCGGCGCTGGTCATGCATGTGCGGGTAGTTGATCACCAGGGCTATCGAGAACGCGACCATGAACAGGATGGACAGCGGCAGCACTTCCGTGACCAGGCCCGTCATCAAGGCGATGGTCAGCCCGGCGTTCAGCCAGAACAACTTTGGCCGGCGCAGTTCGGCGTTCTCCTCGGACATCGAAGGCAAGCCTTCATCGCCATCATCCTCGAAAAGGGTGGCCGCCGCGCCGGCCGAAAGCCGCAGCTTGCCCAGGCGTTGGCGTTCGCGAATGCCGATGAAACAGGCCAGTGCCATGACGCCCAGGAAGGCCACGACCATCACCGGGATCAGCGGCAGGAACAGGTCCGAGGTGTCGACCTGCAGGGACGCGGCCGCCCGTGCCAACGGGCCGCCCCAAGGCAGGAGGTTGGTCACGCTCGCCGCCAGGATGACCACGCACGTCAGGCACAAGGGGTCCATGCGCAGGCGCTTGAACAACGGCAGCATCGCGGTGATGGTGATCATGTACGTCGTTGAGCCATCGCCGTCCAGCGACACCATGCCCGCGAGCAAGGTGGCGAACAGGACCGCCTTCATCGGGTCGCCGTTGATCAGCGTAATGAACTTGCGAATGATGGGATCGAACAGACCGGTATCGAACATGACCCCGAAATAGAGGATCGCGAACATCACCATGATCGCCGTCGGTGCGACCTTGCGCAGCCCCTCGATCATCATGTCGCCCATCTCCGGGCCGAAACCGGCGATCAGCGCGAATACGATCGGCACTGTGGTCATGGCAACCAAGGGTGACAACCGCTTGGTCATGATCAGGGCCATGAAGGTCACGATCATGCCGTAGCCGAGTAGTGAGAGCATTTGTATCACCTTGACGTAAAGTACAATTATTTTTATGGGATCTGCGCGTGGTGCGCATCAAGGTTCCCGAAGGATTGGAATCTGCCAAGCGGGCATGGCTCGTCGAGGGCCCAGGATGGCTCAACTCATATGCAGGCCGCCGTTCAGGGAGAAATCGGCGCCGTTGGCGTAGCCGGATTCATCGGACGCGAGCCAGGCGCACATGGAGGCGATCTCCTGGGCGGTGCCGAGGCGACGGGAAGGGATGTCCTGGATGATCCGGTCCATGACCTCGGCGGTGGTGATGGACTTGAGCTTGTCGGTGGCAATGTATCCCGGAGACACGGTGTTCACCGTCACCCCGCGCGGCCCGACTTCCCGCGCCAAGGCCCGGGTGAACCCGCGGATCGCCGATTTGGCGGTGGAGTAGTTGACCTGGCCGACCTGGCCCAACTGGGCGTTGACCGAGGAAATGTTGATCACCCGTCCCCAGCCTCGCTCGACCATTGCATCGATGACCTGCTTGGTCACGTTGAAGAGCGAATTGAGATTGGTATCGATCACGGCGGCCCAATCGTTGGGCTGCATGTCGTGGAACACCACGTTTCGAGCGGTGCCGGCATTGTTGACCAGAACTTCGACCGGGCCGTATTGGCGCTTGATCTCCTCGAAGGCCCGGCGGCAGGAATCCCAGTCGGCCACGTTGCCTTCGGAGGCGATGAAGGAAAACCCCAGCGCTTTCTGCTGGGCCAGCCAGGCATTTTTCAACGGAGAGTTCGGGCCGCATCCCGCGACGACGGTAAACCCGTCTTTTGCCAATCGCTGGCAGACAGCGGTGCCCAGTGTTCCCATGCCAGCGGTGACAAAGGCGATTTTTTTGCTCATGCGTTAACTCCTGTTGTGTTTTCTTGTGGGGAGTAGTGCCGGTGGCGATGAAGGGCCACTGGCCGCTAATAGACTCCACTGCAAATTGTTTTGCAAGCTAACGCAGTACAATTTGCCAAAAAACAGGCGTCTTTTTTTACGAACGGTGGGTGCTCGGCTATCCGTGCGAGGGGTAGCCGAGGGCGGCAGTCGACCTGATCCTGTTGATTTTCCTGCCGTTTATTCGTCCCGGCCTCAGGCGTGCAGCAGGTGCCGAAGCTTCAGTACCGCGCTGTCAGGCGTGGTCAGCACTTCGAGCCCGCTGGCCTTGCTGGCGGCCACCGCAGCGCTGGTCATGGAAAACTGCGCAAAGCACAGCAGGTCGCTGCCTGTGATGTCGCTGGCCCGTTCGCTGATCAGTTGGTCATGGCACGCCTGATTGCCGCGACGCAGCTCATCGAAGGCGTTGTCGCAGACGTAGGTGGCCAACGCCAGCTCCCGACCCTGCTGGCTTGCATGCTGTTCGAATTCCTCGACCATCGACGTGATGGCCTGGGGAAACGTCGCCAACAAGGCCAGCTTGCCGGTCCTGCGCAGCGCTTCTTCGATCATGGCTTCGTTCGGCTTGAGCACCGGGATACTCAGCGCACGTTTGCACTGGTCGATGGCATCACCGAACGCCGAACACGTGAACAGGATGCCGTCGGCGCCCGACGCCGAGGCGTAGCTCGCCAGCTTCACGAAGCGCTCGGTCAAGGCCGGCGTGAGTTCGCCCGCAGCAGCCAGATCGCGGGACAACGAGTCCTCCAGCAGGTTGGCCAGCCTGGCTTCAGGCCACAGGCGCGCGAAGGCGTCACTGATCGGCGCAATGGAGACGGCAGTGGCGTGGATCAGAAAAATCAGCGGTGCAGTCATGTGTTCCCCGGGTCGTAGTGGTGTGATTGTGTGTTATTTTTTCGCAAGGCTTGGCCTGTGGCGACAGCGTCCACTCTGCGTATCGACCCTAACCTTCTTTGATCACTGATAGCCATGAATTCAGCAGAACCGACTCTTGAACCACCCGCGGGCGATCTGTCCAGGGTCAAGGTCAAGATAAAGAAAGACCTGGCGGAGCAACTGGCGCCCAAGATCATCGACATGGCCCGCGCCCGGTCGATGCGTGCCGGTGACCCCCTGCGCGAAGAATCTTTCGCCAAGGAGCTGGGGGTTTCCCGCTCGCCGATACGCCGTGGATTCGCCTTGCTCGCCGAGCTTGGCCTGGCCGTCAAGGAGCCCAACCGCGGGTACTTCCTGACCGCTGACGCGCGGGGTATCGACAGCGGCAAGTTGCCGTTGGAGGTCGATCCGTTCGAAGACTTCTACCTGCGGGTGGTCGACGACGTGCTCCGTGGCGATATTCCCACGACGTTTTTCGAAGCCGAGCTGATGCGCAAGTACGCAGTGCCTCGTGGGCAACTGCTGAAGGTGCTCAGTCGCCTGGCCAACGAAGCCATGGTCGAGCGCAAGCCCGGGCAGGGCTGGGAGATCAATAGTTTCCTGCACGACTCCAAGGCCCATATCCAGAGCTACCGCTTTCGCATGGCCATCGAGCCTGCGGCCTTGCTCGAACCCGGCTACGTGGTAGACAAGGTGGCCTTCGCCAAGGCGCGCACGGCGCAGCAGCAATTGCTCGACGGCGACATCTTCAAGCTGTCGCGCTCGCAGTTGTTCCAGATCGGTGCACAGTTGCACGAGCTGATCGTCCGTTGTTCGGGCAACGCATTCTTTCTTGAAGCCATCCGCCGCCAGAACCAGTTGCGTCGCTTCATGGCCTACAAGGCCAACGTGGATCGGCCTCGGTTGATCAACCAGTGTAAGGAGCACATCCAACTCCTGGACTTGATCGAAAGTGGGCAGCGTGAAGCGGCTGCGGATTTTTTGCGCAACCACCTCGATGTCGTCGGCCGGCAAAAAACTGAAAAAGAAGCCAGGGACGAGCTGGAGCACCAGCGCAGCCTTGAGGTTTCCGCCCGCTGTTAAGTCGTCTCTGCACGCCTGTCGCCCCCGTTTTGCGTCCGGCCAGCTTGCCAATGCGACATCGGACGCTCGTGGGACTCAAGCATTGCGCAAATTGTATATTCATGCAATAAAATGCAATCTGTCGACCTGCGAAGGCGATAGCGTCCGGGTTCATGGCCTTGGCGGGGCCCTTGAGCAGTGCTCCGGTCTTCGTTCAAAATTGTACGTTGTAGTGACGATGTACATAAAAGGTCGTTTCAGTCCCGGCAAACACATCCGCTCAATAAAAAGGTAAGGGGTTAGCGATGCGCATTTTGGTACTTCCTGGTGATGGTATCGGTCCGGAAATCATCGAGTCTTCGATGTCGGTTCTCAAAGCAGCCAATCAGAAGCTCGGCCTCGGGCTGACATTCGACTATGACGATGTCGGCTTTGCCAGCTTGAGCAAATACGGCACCACCCTGCGCGAAGAAGTGCTGGAAAAGGCCAAGGGCTACGACGGCATCATCCTCGGCACCCAGTCCCATGCGGATTACCCGGCGCCTGAAAAGGGCGGGCGGAATGTGTCGGCCGGCTTCCGGATCGGCCTGGACCTCTATGCCAACGTCCGGCCAGCCCGTACCCGACCGTTCCTGGCCTCGAACATGAAGGAAGGCAAGGTGATGGACCTGGTGATCATGCGCGAGGCCACCGAGGGGTTCTACCCGGATCGCAACATGAGCCGTGGCTGGGGTGAGGTGATGCCGACGCCGGACATGGCCCTGTCCACGCGCAAGATCACCCGCCACTGCAGTGAGCGCATCGCTCGCCGGGCGTTCGAACTGGCCATGAAGCGCGGGAAGAAAGTCACCGCCATCCATAAGGCCAACAGTTTCCACATGACCGACGGCCTCTTCCTGGAATGCGTTCGGGACGTGGCCAGGGAGTTTCCGCAGGTTGTCCTCGACGACTTGCTGGTCGACGCCTCGACCGCTCACCTGGTGCGCAACCCGGAGCGTTTCGACGTGCTGGTCGCGACGAATTTCTATGGCGATATCCTCAGCGACCTGGCCAGCGAGTTGTCCGGCAGCCTCGGGCTTGCGGGCTCGATGATGGCCAGCGATCACCATTGCTGTGCCCAGGCCCAACATGGCTCGGCACCGGACATCGCCGGCCAGGACAAGGCCAATCCGGTGTCGATGATCCTTTCCGTCGGCATGTTGCTGGCGTGGATGGGCGAGCACCACGGTCGGCCGGCCTTGATCGACGCCGCGCAGGCAATCGACAAGGCGGTCGATGCCGTGCTGGAGGACCCTCGCCAGCGCACCCCTGACCTCGGCGGCGCCTTCGGGACCCAGGCCTTCGGCAACGCGGTCGCGAACCTCATCCTGGGCTGAGCGGCGAGGACGCCGCATCGGCCATGGCGGCCGGCGGCTGTCGGATAACTACATCGGCCTGGTCCCGCACCCACTTCAGGCGAGACCGGGCCCGAGGAGCGAACAGTGAGTCAATTACTACTGGGTTGCATCGCCGATGATTTCACCGGCGCAACGGACCTGGCCAGTACCCTGGTGAGCGGCGGGATGCGAACATTGCTGGTGATCGGCATTCCACAGGGGCCCCTACCGGGGGACATCGATGCGGTCGTGATCGCCCTGAAAAGCCGGACCATTGCCAGCGAGGCCGCCGTCAGCCAGTCATTGCAAGCGTTGCAGTGGATGCGCGGGGCGCAATGTCGGCAGTTTTTCTTCAAATACTGCTCGACCTTCGACTCCACTCCCCAGGGCAACATCGGCCCTGTCGCCGACGCCTTGGCGCAGGCTCTGGGCGTGTCGTTCGTCGTGGCATGCCCGGCGTTTCCGGAGAACCAGCGCACCCTGTTCCAAGGGCACTTGTTTGTCGGCGATGTGCTGTTAAGCGAGTCAGGCATGCGCAATCATCCGCTGACGCCCATGACCGACGCCAACCTGGTGCGCGTGCTGCAACAGCAGACGGGCAGGGCGGTGGGGTTGGTTGCGCACGGGGTCGTCAGGCAAGGTGCGGACGCCATTTCAGCTCGCTTGCAGTCCCTCCAGGCCCAGGGTTTCGGCTACGCCATCGTCGATGCCATCGAAGATGAGCATCTGCATGCGATTGGCACGGCGTTGGCCCACCATCTGCTGATCACGGGGGGCTCCGGCGTGGCCCGGGGCTTGCCAGGCAATTTCCGGCGCGCCGGTTTACTCGGTGAAGCTCAGGCTGCCTCGGTGCTGCCCGTGCTCGAAGGGTTCGGTGCGGTGGTGTCGGGCAGTTGTTCGTTGGCAACCAACGGGCAGGTCGAGCATTGGCGCAAGGAGAGGCCAAGCTTCGCCATCGATCCGTTGCAGTTGGCCAATGGGCAGGACTTGGTGCGCGCCGCCCTCGAATGGGCCCAGGGCCTGCTCGCGGCCGGGCCGGTCTTGATCTACGCCAGCGCTGCTGCCGATTCGGTGAACCGTGCCCAACAGGCACTTGGCGTTGAAGCCGCCGGCCAGCTCGTGGAAGAGGCCTTGTCCGCCATCGCCGTGGGGCTCTACAACCTGGGCGTGCGTAAATTGGTGGTGGCGGGTGGCGAAACGTCTGGGGCGGTCGTCAAGGCGCTCGGGATCAAGGCCCTGAGAATCGGCACCACGATCGACCCCGGTGTGCCCTGGACCCTCGGCCTGCGAGACGATCCGCTGGCGCTGGCACTCAAGTCGGGCAATTTCGGCTCGGTCGATTTCTTCGAGAAGGCGTTGGCCTGTGCGCCTTAGGGCGTTGTTCACCTCGCTGGGGCGGTGGTGGGCGACCCCGGTCGTCGGTGCGGCGGGCGCCTGGCTGGCCAGCGTCTTCCATTGGCCGCTGCCCTGGATCATTGGCTCGATGCTGGCGGTCATCCTGGTGCGTTGCCTGGGTGGGCCCCTGGGGGAAATACCCTATGGCCGCCTGTCAGGCCAATGGATGATCGCCACCTCCATCGGCCTGCATTTCACACCGGCGGTGCTGGAGCAGATCCTCGGGCATTTCGTGATGATGGCGTCCGCGGCGGTTCTGACGATGCTGCTGGCGCTGCTGGGCATCGCCTTCATGCAGCGCAGGGGCATGGACCTGACCACTGCATTCTTCGCGTTCATGCCGGCGAACTTCTCCGAGATGATCCAGGCCGGCATCCGGCACAAGGCCAACGTCAGCCAGATTGCCGCTGCGCACAGCATGCGCCTGGTGCTGATCGTCCTGTGCGTGCCGCCGGCGATGTTCTTCACCGCTCAGGTCTCACCCTCGGTGGTTCCCGCGCGCCTGCCAAGTGACTGGCATTGGTTGCTGCCGCTCCTGGCAGGCGGGGCGCTCACGGCCGTCATCTGGAAGCGCTGCCGGTTGCCCAACCCATGGATGTTCGGCCCCATGGCCTGCTGTGCCGTGGTCACGGCTGCCTGCAACGTGCAAACCGCATTGCCGGTGGAGCTCAGTCACTATGGGCAGTTGATGATTGGCTGCGCCCTGGGCGGTTACTTCGACCGGCAGTTCTTCCGCTCCTCTCCGGCCTTCCTGCTCAAGGTGTCGGTGTTCACGGTGATCATGATCATGTCGACCGTGGGGCTGGCGGCGCTCATCGGGCTTTGGCTTCATGTCCCGCTGATGACGCTGGCCCTCGGGATGATGCCGGGCAGCAGCACGGAAATGTACCTGACCGCCGAAGCATTGAACCTGGCCGTGGGGGTGGTGACCGCGATGCAGATCATGCGGCTTGTCGTGGTGATGCTCTGTGCCGAGCCGATCCATGGCGCATGGCTGAAGTATCTGCGCAATCGCCGCATGTGAGGCCGGGAAACCACGGCGCGGCCCCGGCAGGCACTGCTGCATCCGGGGCGCGAGGGCGCCGGCGTCACCAGTTGGCGGCGAAAACGCTGCGCAACTCCTCGATCGCGCGCTCGTCCAGCGGCGCCGGCTTGGGGTCGCTCATCAGCCAGAGCTTTGCCGTCTCCTCCAGCTCCTCCAGCGCGAAGCTGGCCTTCGATACCGAACTTTCCCACACCACCGGACCAAGGCGCTCCAGCATCACGCCCCGCACACGCTGTGCCCATAGCGCCACTTGCGCGGCGACCTCGGGCGAGCCCGGCCGTTGATAGGCGATCAGGGGAATGTGCCCGACCTTCATCACTTGATAGGGCGTCAAGGGCGGGAGGATGTCGTCGTCGTGCCAGACGCCTGCCAGGGTCAGCGCCACGAGCGCGGTCGAATGGGTGTGCACGACGCCGTTGACGGTTGGATTGCGGTCGTACACCTGCCGGTGCAGCGCCAAGGTCTTGGACGGCTTGCTGCCGGAGACCCAACTGCCGTCCCGGCTGACTTTGGCGATCTGCGCGGGCTCCAGCCGGCCCAGGCAAGCGTCCGTCGGGGTGATCAGCCAGCCATCTTCCAGGCGCGCACTGATATTGCCGGCGCTGCCAACGGCATAGCCGCGGGCATACAGGCTTGCGCCAACGGTGCAGATTTCTTCGCGCAGTTGCTGCTCGTGATGACTCATCGTGGGTGTTCCTCGGTGGCCGTGACAGTGCCGTGCTCGGGGTCGAGTGGGCCAGGGGCGTCGGTTGATAATGCGCGCCGCGCCAGGATGGGGGATTTTTCCGCCAACGAGCCGCTCAGGTGCTGGCTCATCAGGCGCGCCGCCTCGACGTTGTCACCCTGTTCCACTCGCTCGATCATCTGGATGTGTTCGGCGCACTGTTTGTAGAAGCGGTTGCGGTCGATCATCGAGCGGTATTCGATCAGCCGCCGCATGTTGTTCATCTGCACCAGGATCATGTGGTAGAGCGGGTTGCCCGAGAGCTGGATGAACGCTTCATGGAAGCGAATGCCGCTTTTGAGCAGCACGTCGGCGGGCAGGGTCTCGATGCCGCCGTCGAGCAGGCTCTGCTGCTCTTTCTTCAATTGCAGAAGTTTGCTGGCATCAGGCTGGTAAGTCTGTTCCAGCAGCGCCGCGGGTTCGATCAGCGAGCGCACCTTGTAGATCTGTTCGAGGCTTTCCGGGGTCTTCGCCACATCCAGCAAGCGCCAGCCGTAACCGGGTTTCGGCGTCACCCAGCCGACGTTCGCGGCACGGTTGAGCACGTCGACGACCTGGGCTTTTGTCAGGTCGTAGCGCGTGCGCAGCATGTGTTCGGTCACTTCTGCGGGAATGGCGTTGTTCAGCCAATCCTCGGAGAGGCGGTAATAGGCTTCCGGCTCCTCCAACGGGACCCCTTCATCGTGGATATTTGTCACGGGGACCAGGGCGTCGAGGACGAAGAAACCACGGTTGGGCCGTTGTTCGAGGGCCGATTGGTCCGCCAGCAGCACCAGGGCCTCGCGGGCAGGCGAACGCGAGACGTTGAACTGGTCGGCCACTTTCTGCGCGCTGAGATGATCGCCCGTGGCCAATTCTCCGGTCTGGATTTTCTGCCGGATCTGTGCGGCGATTCGTTGCACCAGGGCGCTTGAAGCCATGTCTGTCGTTACTCAAGGCATTGAGGGAAGGTTGACCTTGCTTCGGCCTCGCTGGACCGGAAAGGTATTTCGCAATTATTGCATTTTGGTGCGCCAATATGAAATTTTCTTGGAGATTTCAGCCGATGGGGAGCCATCGCAGGCGTTAAGTTATCCGATTTTTCATAAAATTGTACTTTGTTGCCTTGCAAAGCAATTTAGACTGACGTCTAGTAGGCATGCGGGATCGCCAGCCCGATGGATCAACGACCGCAAGGCACTCACGCCAGCCTCTCCACCAGGAATCAACGGGTGCGATACGACATTACCAGCCTGGACCTTTTCATCACCGTCGCCGAAGAGCGCAACCTGACCCATGCGGCCCGGCGCCGGCACCTGGCGGTGTCGGCGATCAGCAAGCGCATTTCCGAGCTCGAAGCCCAGGTGGGCTCCTCGCTGTTGATACGTAACGCACGGGGCGTGGACCTCACGCCGGCGGGACAATCGCTGCTGTTCTATGCCCGCCAGGTCAAGCAGACCCTTGAGCAACTGGACCATGAACTGGGCGACTACGCCACCGGCGTCAAGGGCCATGTCCGTATCCATGCCATCACCTCGGCGCTCTCCCAGTTCCTGCCGGACGACGTGTCGCGTTTCGTGGCGCTCTATCCGCAGATCAAGTTCGACATCGAGGAACGGGTGGGGTCGGCGGTCATCCGGGCCGTGGCCGATGGTCGTGCCGACCTGGGCATCATCGCGGCCCAGACGCCGGCCCAGGGCCTGGAAACCCTGCCTTATCGCGATGATGAACTGACCCTGGTCGTGCCGGGAGGCCACCCGTTGGCGGCCCGCGAGTCGGTGCGTTTCAAGCAGGTCCTGGCCCATGAGTTTGTCGGGCCGCACCTGGAAAGCTCGATGCACACGCTGCTGACCGACGAGGCGCAAAAGCTGGGCAGGGCGCTCAAGCTCAGGATCCGTATCAGCAGCTTCGACTGCATGTGCCGCATGGTGTCGACGGGCCTGGGGCTCGCCGTGCTGCCACGCAGCGTGATCAACCAATACCTGCGCAGCCACAGGCTCAAGGCCGTGACCCTGGATGAACCTTGGGCGCGCCGTTCGCTGTTGCTGGTCTGCAAGAAATACGACACCGCTTCACCCACCCTCAAAGCCTTGATCGAACACCTGAGTCATCGCCACGACAACAGAGCGTTCTCCGATAGAGAACGCTGACGTGGCAATTGATCAATTTTCACCCGCAGGGGTTGCTCCTACTATCGGTTGATCAGCGGTAACGACTGGTTAACCCGAGCCCCGCGACCTTATAAAAAAGCCTGAGCGATAGAGCATGACCGAGACTGCCCGCGACTTCATCAATCATCTGCAGATCGATGGCACACCCTATGCCTACATCGATTTGAACAAGATGTTCTCACCCCAGCAGCTATCGAAGCTGCCTTATTCGATACGCATCCTGCTGGAGAACGTCGCGCGCTGTTCCCCTCAAGCGCTGCCCTCGGTCATGGCGCGTGCCATTGGCGAGGGCCCTGATTGCGAGGTGCCTTTCCAGCCAAACCGGCTGATGTTCCACGACACCACATGCCTGCCGGCGCTGGCGGATTTCGCCGGGATGCGCGATGTGGTGGCCGAGCTGGGCGGCGATCCGCAAGCGATGAACCCGTTGATCCCTGCCGTCCTGACGATCGACCATTCGGTGATCGTCGAGCATTACGCCGAGGCCGATGCCGTCGAGCAGAACCTGGACATCGACTTCCGACGCAACAGTGAGCGTTACCGCTTCATCAAGTGGGCGCAGAAGAGCCTGGACAACTTCGGGGTGATTCCCCCTGGCACCGGCATCATCCATCAGATGAACATGGAAGCGCTGGCGCAGGTGGTCTGGGAAAGTCGCAGCGAAGACGGCCAGCGTCTGCTGCACCCGGACGACATGGTCGCCACCGACAGCCATACGCCGATGATCAACGCGATTGGCGTGCTGGGTTGGGGCGTGGGCGGCCTGGAAGGGCAGGCCGCGATGGTCGGCGAGCCGGTGCCGATCAGTTTCCCGAAAGTGGTGGGCATCCGCGTGACCAACGCCCTGCGCCCCGGTGTCACCGCCACCGACCTGTCGCTGCATGTGGCCGAGATCTTGCGCAAGCGCTCGGTGGTCGGCAAGTTCGTCGAGTTCACTGGCCCTGGGTTGTCTTCGTTGAGTTGGGCCGCTCGCGGCACGGTCTCGAACATGGCACCTGAGTACGGCGCCACGGTGGTGTTCTTCCCGTTCGACGACGAGACGCTGGCGTACTTGAAACTCAGCGGTCGTTCCGAGTCTTTGTGCAACCGTGTCGTGGGCTACATGCGCGCCCAACCGTTGTGGCGCCGCGACGAGTTGCCCGAACCCCGGTTCGATGAATGGATCGAGTTGGACCTCGACAGTATCGAGCCGAGCGTGGCCGGACCTCACCAGCCGCACCAGCGGCGAAAACTGTCCGATGCCGCGGCGTCGTTTCGCAACGAAGTCATGGGGGGCGCCAACCTGATTGCCGGGCCGGTCGAGCAGACGTTCTTCGAGCCTTCCTTCAAGGAGCCGATCACCCATGGCGCGGTGGTCATGTCCGCGATCACCAGTTGCACCAACACCGCAAACCCGTCGCAGATGATCCAGGCCGGTCTGTTGGCGCGCAAGGCGCGCCAGTTGGGCCTGCACCGCAAACCTTGGGTCAAGACGTCGCTGTCCCCGGGCTCCAGGGTGGTGGCCGACTACCTGGCGGATGCCGATCTGCTGGAAGATTTCCGCGCGCTGGGCTTTGACCTTGCCGGCTTTGGTTGCATGACCTGCATCGGCAACTCGGGGTCCCTGCAGACGCAGGTCGAGCAGTTTGCCGACCAGGGCCTGAAGGGTGTCGTGGTGTTGTCGGGTAACCGCAACTTCGAGGGTCGGGTCAACCCCAAGGTGCCTGCCGGCTACCTGGCGTCCCCGGCCCTGTGCGTGGCCTACGCCATCGCCGGCACCATCGATATCGACCTGGAATCCCAGGCGCTGGCCACGGACCGCGAGGGCAGCCCGGTGTACCTGCGTGACCTGATGCCGTCGGATGCCGAGATTGCCGCGCAAGTGGTCAAGGTGGTCAAGCCTGAGTTCTTCCAGCAACGCCTGGCCAAGGTGTGGGACGGCACGCATCATTGGCAGTCGTTGTCGGCGGAAGGGAGCGTGCAGTTCCCGTGGAGCCCGGATTCGACTTACCTGCGCCGCCCGCAATACCTGGCCGATATCAGCGCCGAGCCGAAGTCCAGCCTGGCCATCCGCGCGGCGCGCACCTTGCTGGTGTTGGGCGACAACGTCACCACCGACCACATTTCGCCGGCCTACTCGATTCCCGCCGATAGCCTGGCCGGCCAATGGTTGCTGGAGCGTGGCGAACACCCCGAGGACCTGAACCAGTATTCCACGCGTCGCAGCAACCACGAGGTGATGCTGCGTGGCGCGTTCACCAACAAGGCCGTGAAGAATCGCCTGTTGGGCGACAGCCATCCGGGCCTGGGGGCCTGGGCCTGGAACGCCGACCACACCCAGTGCCTGCCGTTGTTCGAGGCTGCCCAGAGCTATGCCAGCCAGCACACGCCCATGCTGGTGTTCGCCGGCATCAACTATGGCGCCGGCTCCAGCCGCGACTGGGCGGCCAAGGCCCAGGCCCTGCTGGGGGTGAAGGCCGTCGTGGCTCGGAGCATCGAGCGTATCCACCGCAGCAACCTGATCGGCATGGGGGTCATCCCCCTGCAATTCATGCCCGGGCAGTCGGTCGACGATCTGGCATTGCAGGGCGACGAGCGCTTCGACTTTTTCGGCCTGGATGACCTCGATGTGGGCGACAACCCCGTGAGCATGGTGATGCAGCGGGCCAACGGCGAGTCGTTGCAGGTGTCGCTGAACGTGCGTATCGACTCCCTCCAGGAGATTCGCTACCTGGTCAACGGCGGTGTGCTGCCGTTCGTGATCCGCAAGGTGGTCCAGCGCACGCAGCGGCCCGTCATCTGATACCCGGAGAATGCCCCTATGTTTGCCTATGTTGGATCAAGAACCACGCGCGAGCGCAACGCTCGCGGCGAGGGCATCAGTGTCTACAAAGTGGACCAGGAGCAGGGCACGCTGGCGCTTGTCCAAGTGGTCAAGGCGCTGGTGAACCCGTCTTTCCTGGCCTTGAACAAGGCCGGTGACCGGCTCTACACCGTTCACGGGGACCAGAGCGGCGTGAGCGCCTTCAGCATCGACAAGACGACCGGCAGGCTGACCTTCCTCAACCGGCAGGGCTGCGAAGGCCAGAACCCGGTGCACCTGGCGCTGGACCCTGGCGAGCGATTCCTGGTGGTGTCGAACCACCTTACCGGCTCGCTGGCAGTGCTGAACGTGGAAGAGGACGGGGCGCTCGGGGTGGTCAACCAACTGCTCGAACTGGAAGGACCGATTGGCCCTCATCGGGTCGAGCAGCCGTTCTCCAAGCCGCATTTCAATGTCTTCGACCACACCGGCCAGTTCGTGCTGGTGCCGGACAAAGGCCTGGATCGGGTGTTCAGCTTTCGATTCGACGCGGGCCAGTTGTACCCGGCCGCCCAACCCTTCGTGGCGACTCGCGAGGGGGCTGGGCCGCGGCACCTGGCGTTTCACCCCCACGCGCCGTTTGCCTACGTGATCAACGAACTGGACAGCACCGTCACCACCTATCGCTTCGACGCTCGGACGGGGGCACTGGCAGCGCTTCAGAACCTGCCGTCGTTGCCTGCGACCTTCACCGGCAACAGCCGGGCGTCGGAAGTCGAAGTGGATCGCAGCGGCCGTTTTCTCTACGCCTCCAACCGGGGTTACGACAGCGTGGCGGTGTTTGCCATCGATCCGGACAGCGGTTTGTTGAGCCCGGTGCAATTCACGCCCACCGACGGCAAGACGCCCCGTTTCTTCGCGCTCACACCCAATGGGCAGTTTCTTTTCGCACTCAACGAAGACAGCGACACCCTTGTCTCGATGGCCGTGGACCCGGACACGGGTGGCCTTGCCAGGACAGGGTTTTCGGTTTCGACGGGCAGCCCTGTCTGCATGGTCTTCTCGCCCTGAGCGTTCTGATCCACCCCCTGCAATGACACCAGCAGGTTACCGCCTGCTTCAACGAGGTCGCCATGAACAATAACAAGCCTGATGAAGCCGCGATCGTTCGCAAGGTTACCCTGCGAATCATCCCTTTCGTTTTCCTGCTCTACATCGTCTCCTATCTCGACCGTGCCAACATCGGCTATGCCGCCCTGCAAATGAACAAGGAGCTCGCCCTGTCCAGCGAGGCCTTCGGTTTCATCTCGGGGATCTTCTTCATCGGCTACTTCCTGTTTGAAGTGCCGAGCAACGTGATGTTGAACAAGTTCGGCGCCAGGGTCTGGATCGCCCGCATCCTGGTGACCTGGGGTTGCATCGCCGCCCTGACCGCGTTCGCGCAGACCGCCAACCAGCTCTACATCCTGCGTTTTTTCCTCGGTGTGGCCGAGGCCGGTTTTTTCCCGGGCATCATCGTCTACCTGACCTTCTGGTTTCGCGCCAAGGAACTGGCCACCACGGTGGCGTTGTTCACAGCGGCGATCCCGGTGAGCTACATCATCGGCGCGCCCATGAGCACTTGGATCATGGACAACGTCAGCTGGTTCGACTGGAGCGGGTGGCGCTGGATGCTGTTCCTGGAAGGCATTCCCGCGGTGTTCCTCGGTGTTGCCTGCTTCTTCTACCTGACGGACCGCCCCGAACAGGCCAAATGGTTGAAGCCTGAGGAGCAGCAATGGTTGATCGCCGAGTTGGAGCGCGATCGCCTGAGCCGCAAGGACGTCAAGAGCCTGGGCGTCTACAAGACCATGACCCACCCCAAGGTCCTGTACCTGGCGTTCATCTATTTTGTCTACCAGTGCGGCAGCCTCGGCGTCGGCTACTGGATGCCACAGATCATCAAGGGCTTTTCCGAGTCACTGACCCATACGCAGATTGGCCTGATCGCAATGCTGCCGTACATCGTCGCCACGGCGGCGATGATTCTCTGGTCGCGGCATTCGGATCTGCGCAATGAACGCAAGCTGCATTCGGCCCTTCCATTGTTGATGGCCGCGCTGGGCCTGGTCGGTGCGGCGGTGCTGGGCAATCCATTCCTGGCCATGGCGATGATCTGCATTGCGCTGTCCGGGCTCTACAGTTTCAAATCACCGTTCTGGGCCTTGCCGACGCTGTTCCTGGACCGCGCCACGGCGGCGGTGTCCATTGCGGTGATCAACTCCATCGGCAACCTTGGCGGCTTCGTCGGGCCGTCGCTGATCGGCCTGGTCAAGGGCACCAGCCACAGCGCCGCCAATGGTTTGTTGTTCCTCAGCGCGTTGTTGCTTATTGGCTTCCTGATGACGCTGTTCATGCGGGTGACCAACCGGCCAGCGCCCGACGCCGGGGCGGCCTTGGGGCGCCAGGCCCATTGAGACTGACGCCTTGTCCAGGCAAGGCTTTCACTGAACCAGGAGCAAGCAATGAGTGTTATCAGCCAAGCGGTAATCGATCAGTTGGCGCCGCAAGGCCTGCTGCGGGCAGCCATCAACTTTGGCAATCCGGTGCTGGCGCAAAAGGCTGGGGATGGATCGCCCCAAGGGGTGTCGGTCGCCCTGGCACGGGCGCTGGCCGAGGAACTCGGCGTACGCCTGGAGATGATCACGTTCGATGCGGCCGGCAAGGTCTTCGCGGCACTGGAGGAGGGGGTATGGAACGTCGCCTTCCTGGCGATCGAGCCGGTGCGTGAGGAGCAGATTGCGTTCAGCGAACCCTACGTGATCATCGAAGGGACATACCTGGTGGCTGCGGACTCGCCTTACCGGCAGGTGGAAGACCTGGACCGGCCGGGCCTGCGGTTGGCCGTCGGCAAGGGCGCGGCCTACGATCTGTTCCTTTCCCGGACGCTGGAGCATGCGCAGCTTGAGCGCGCACCGACATCCGCGGGCGCGGTGGATCTGTATGTTGAACAGGGCCTGGATGCGGCGGCCGGCGTACGCCAGCCCTTGGAGCAGGTCGCGGCGCGCAACCCACGGTACCGGGTCCTCGACGGCGCGTTCACGTCCATCCGGCAGGCGATGGCCGTGCCACGTCGCTGCGAAGCCGCAGCGGCCTACGTCCGGGATTTCATCGAGCGTAAGAAAGCCGAAGGCTTTGTCCACGCCGCATTGGCCGCCAGTGGGCAGGCTGACGTGACGGTGGCGCCGTCAGCGTGAAGTGAGAGGAGGGTGGGGCTAGCGCTTTCGAAAGCAACCTCACCCCCCTAGGTTGTGTACGAAACAGTTTGAAACGCAGGTTAGGCAAGGCAAAAACCGGCGAGGAACGACCGGGGTCGCGCTCGACTTGACTGGTTGTCAATGAGCATTCCGAGCCGGTTTTTAACGCCGCATAACCAAGTTTCAGGCTATTTCGTACATAGCCTAGGGCAAACCCGTCAGGTCACCACGCGATAGCACGGGACATACGCCGCGCCGCCGGGCAGTTTCATGCGGTGCTGGGCGACGAAGGCCTGGAGCAGGCGGTCGAGGGGTTCCATGATGGCGGGGTCGCCGTGGATCTCGTACGGCCCGTGTTCCTCGATCAGGCGAATGCCCTTGTCCTTGACGTTGCCTGCCACGATGCCCGAGAACGCCCGGCGCAGGTTGGCGGCCAGTTCGTGGGGCGGCAAGTCGCGGCTCAGGCCCAGGCTGGCCATGTTGGCGTGGGTCGGGTCGAACGGGCGCTGGAAGCCTTCGTCGATCTTCAGCAGCCAATTGAAGTGGAACGCGTCGTTGCGCTCGCGGCGGAACTGCTTGACCTCCTTGAGGCCCTGGGTCATCTGCCGCGCCACTTCGGCCGGGTCATCGATGATGATCTGGTAATGCTTCTGCGCCGCTTCGCCCAGGGTCGCGCCGACAAAGGCGTGCAACTGGTCGAGGTACGGCGCCGCGCTTTTCGGCCCGGTGAGGATCACCGGGAAGGGCAGGTCCTGGTTGGACGGGTGCATCAGGATGCCCAGCAGGTAGAGGAACTCTTCCGCGGTGCCGGCACCGCCCGGGAAAATGATGATGCCGTGGCCGACGCGCACGAAGGCCTCCAGGCGCTTCTCGATGTCCGGCAGGATCACCAGCTCATTGACGATCGGGTTCGGCGCCTCGGCGGCGATGATGCCCGGTTCGGTCAGGCCCAGGTAGCGACCACCGTGGATGCGCTGCTTGGCGTGGGCAATGGTGGCGCCTTTCATCGGGCCCTTCATCACGCCCGGACCGCAGCCGGTGCAGATGTCCAGGCTGCGCAGGCCCAGCTCGTGGCCGACTTTCTTGGTGTACTTGTATTCTTCGGTGTTGATCGAGTGCCCGCCCCAGCACACGACAATCTTCGGCTCCACGCCAGGGCGCAAGGTGCGGGCGTTGCGCAGCAGGTGGAAGACGTAGTCGCTGATGCCCTGGGACGAGCTGAGGTCGATGCGCTGGCTGTCCAGTTCGTTTTCGGTGTAGACGATGTCGCGCAGGGCGCTGAACAGCATTTCCCGGGTGCTGGCGATCATTTCACCGTCGACGAAGGCATCGGCCGGTGCGTTCAGCAGCTCCAGGCGCACGCCACGGTCCTGCTGGTGAATACGGATCTCGAAGTCCTTGTAGGCTTCGAGGATAGTCTTGGCGTTGTCGACATGGGCGCCGGTATTGAGGATAGCCAGGGCGCACTGGCGGAAGAGGGTGTAGATACTGCCGGAACCGGCTTCACTCAGTTGCTGGACTTCGCGCTGGGACAAGGTCTCCAGGCTGCCCTTTGGGCTCACCGAGGCATTGATTACATGTCTTTGAGTCATTCAGCGTTCCTTGAAAACGATGCCGTGCACACAGAGGCGGCATCTTGAAAAATACGTCCACGGGCAAAGATCGCACGATCCTTGCGGTATCGCCATGGGCTTTGATCCGGATCCTTCGGGTCGGTTGCCGCACACAATGCGCCCCAGCATAGCTAAATCGACCGGGCAGGCGATAATGCGCGACTCTTTTCATGTCATACAAGGAAATTACCCCGCGATGTTCGAGATCAAACCGTGGGACGCCGGGACCTACCGCCAGCAGACCCGACGCAGCACCTTCATCCTGGCCGTGACGTTCCTGGCGCTGGCGATGTTGCTCTCCAGTCTGGCCGTGATGCTGTTCGGCACGCCCGGAGGCGACAACCTGCGCTTCAATCTGGGTGGCGTGATCGTCGCGGTGCTGGCGATGGTCGCATTGCTGCGCGGGTACTTCTGGTCGCAGCCGTGGATGGCCGCGGCGGTGTACGGTTGGCAGCTCAAGCGCAGCCTGATGAGTGTTACCAATGTCATGCACAAGGTGAAGGCCGGCGTGCAGGCCGAGGACCCGGCGGCGATGAAACTGCTGCGGTTCTATCACCTGGGTCTGGCCCAGATGCATCAGCTGGACGCCAACTCCAGCGACCAGGGCTCGTTGGCCCGCGAAGCCGATGACCACCTGGCGAAGATGCAGGCGCTGGGCCTGGAGGGCGAACAACCTCGCCTGGATCCGGCCTGGATCGAAGCGGTTAAACGCGTGCCGGGCGGGCGTTGATCGGCCCGGAGGCAGGCACTGGGTCGAGGGGATCCGCCCGTCGGTTGGTCGCCAGGAAAATCAAACCGGCGTGACCGAGCGTCATTCTCATGTCCTGTCATGGACAGGAGAAACGACATGCCAGGTAAAAGCGTTTATTCAACGTGGGCAGTGCTGTGCGCAGCAGTGGTCGGCTTGACCGGCTGCGCGGGCGGTAACACCGACTCGCCAGTGAGCGCGCCGGGAGTGGCGAAAACGCCGACCACCGCGGCGCTGGAAGTGGGGGCGGGGCTGATGCAGGACAAACCTGCGCTGCGGGCGCTCGACACCTACCTCGACGGCTTCCACTTCTACAACGGCCGGATGTCCGGGCAAATGGAGGCGCATCACTACTGCTCGGCGCTGAACGAGGAAGTGTTCCAGTGTGCGATCTTCGATGGCAATACGTCCGGTGCCAAGTTGATGGGGGTGGAATACATCATCAGCAAGCGTTTGTTCGAAGGGTTGCCGGCCGCTGAAAAGCAGCTCTGGCATAGCCACGTGCATGAGGTGAAGTCCGGGCAGTTGATCGCGCCCGGGATTCCCCAGGTGGCCGAAACCCGCCTGATGGAAAACCTGATCGGCACCTACGGAAAGACCTGGCATACCTGGCACACCGAGTCGGGTCAGGCCCTGCCTTATGGCGTGCCGCAATTGATGATGGGGTTCACCGCCGATGGCCAGATCGACCCGCAACTTGTGCGTGAGCGGGACAGTCGGATGAACGTGGACAGCGACGCCAGGAAAGCGGCCCGCGCCGGTATAAAGACCCCGGCGATAGATAAGGGCGCGGACGCCTGGCAAAGAGGGCAGGTATTTCAAATCAAGGGGCCGGCGGGTGTACCCGCGCATGAATAACAGGTCGCTATGACGGTTTGTCATAAGGGACGGTTTGTTATAAGGATAGTTGTTCGGCATTTGTTTAAACGCGGTGGCGGTGTTGTTCTGTTTGAAGTTGACGATAAAAGCGCGCAGCGCTCAAGTGTTTGATTCCCCGGCACCAGGGCGCAGCCAGGCTGCGCCCCAGCGGATCTCAAGGATTAAGACTTCCTGCCACCGCCGCCTTGGCCGCGTTCGTTGCCTTTGCTGCCGGCGCCAGAGCCTTTCTGACGGTCGTTGGTGTTGTTGCCGCCCGACGCCTGTCCGCCTTTCTTACCGGCTTCAGATGCTTTATCACGATCATTTGCGAAGTTGCCTGGGTTTTTGTTTCCGCTGTTAGCCATTTCGAGAATCCTCAGTGTGGTTTAAAGCGAGCAACGTGCCTCGCATTAAATGTGAAAGGCCAGCGGCGGAGTAAGTTTAAAAAAAGCGTTGTGCTGGCGACGAGTGGTCGTACTTTTTTAATTAAGGTGTTATTTTTCCGCTTCGTTTCGTTGTTGTTGGAGATTGAGGGTTTTTATCAGTAACGACGGCACTATCATGTTGAATGATGCCGCGCGCTTAATCTTCGCCGCCGCTGACTTTCCAATGCCTGGCGTCCGCCGGGAACACCACCTGCTCGACCCGATGGGCGATGCCGAAAGCCAGGGAGTTCTCTGCCGGGATGACCCGCTCCTCGTTGCACAGGCACTTGAAGATATCCAGCTGAGTGGCGGCCCCGGCGGTTTCCTTGACGTAGATTTCCACGTACCGCGCCACGTCGTTGTCCAGGCTGGACAGGTATTCGCGCAAGCGCGAGTGATCCACCGATTTCTGCCCGAAATACCAGTTCATGGGATGGATCAGAAAGCGTGAATGGGGCGTGGTGGTGCGGTCGCTGGCGGCCAGGTACATGACGATGCCCATCGACTCGATATTGCCGGCGTTCACCGCACGCACCGGCACCGGCAAGGACTTGATGAAGGTGTACAAGGTAAACCCGAAGTTGGTGCTGCCGCCCACCGTGGACAGATTGAGCATCAGCGAGTCCGCGCCTTTCTCGATGGCTTCCAGGCAATTGTCGCGGAAGCGCTCGGTGGTCCCCTGATCGATCTGGCAATGAAAATGGACAATGTGTTCGGACATCGGAGACTCCTGTCGATTTCACGCGTGTGGTGTTGCGCGAGCGCACAGTTTTGGGAGTTCAGCCTCGGCCGGATGTTCCTGATGGACGAGCCGTCGTTCGTGACCGTCAGTACCCGAACTTCGCCTCGCAGGCTTGCGTGGCTTGCGCCACCCGCTTCAGAAACATCGTCAGCCCGGCTTCTTCTATGCTCAGGCCCTTGCGCACCCGAGGCTTGGGCAGTTCCTTCAGTGTGCCGAGCAGGAAACCTTCCAGCACCGCAGGGTGAATGTAGCATTTGCGACAGACGCTCGGCGTGTTGCCCAGTTGCCGGGCGACCTGCTTGACCATTTCGGCGACGTGTTTTTTCGCTTCGGTCTCGGTTTCCCAATGCAAGGCCCGCAGCCCGGCCAGGGCCGCCGCGCTGCCGGCCCAGGTGCGGTAGTCCTTGGCGGTGAAATCGGCGCCGGTGAGGGACTTGAGGTAAGCATTGATGTCCGATGAGCTGACGGTGTGGCGCTCGCCGTCTTCATCGAGGTACTGGAAAAGGTTTTGCCCGGGGATTTCCTGGCAGCGCTTGATGATCCGCGCCAGGCGCCGGTCTTTCACGGTGATCTGATGCTCGACGCCGCTCTTGCCTCGGAACTGGAAAGCGATGGCGCTGCCGTTGACCTCGACATGCTTGTTGCGCAGGGTGGTCAGGCCGTAGGAGCGGTTTTCGCGGGCGTACTGGGGATTGCCGACCCGGATCAAGGTCACGTCCAGCAAGGTGATCACCGTCGCCAGGACTTTGTCGCGGCTGAAGCCGGGCTGGGCCAGGATTTCCTCCAGGCGCTTGCGCAAGCGGGGCAGGGCACGCCCGAACTCCAGCATCCGCGAATACTTGTCCGCGTCGCGCACTTCACGCCAGCGCGGATGGTAGCGGTACTGCTTGCGGCCACGGGCATCGAGGCCGGTGGCCTGGAGATGACCGCGCGGGTCGGTGCAGATCCACACATCGGTGTAGGCCGGCGGCACCACGAGGGCATTGATGCGCTGGATCTCGGCCGCGTCGGTAATGCGTTGGCCCGCGGGGTCGAAATAACAGAATTTGCCCCGCAACTTCTTGCGGGTGATGCCGGGCGCCGTGTCGTCGACGTAATGCAGGTCGGGCGGCAGGGCATCCGGGGACAGGGTGTCGGGCATGAAAAAATCCTTGGCAGCAAATCCGGTGGCCTATGGAGGATGGACCGCGGGCCCGAGCGGTCGTGCCAAGTTTCTCAAGCTGCCGGTCACCCTGGTGGGAGCGAGCTTGCTCGCGAAAGCGGAGGGGCGGCTGGAATCGAAGTTGAATGTGCCGCCGTCTTCGCCAGCAGGCGGGCTCCCATGGTAGATCGGCGACCTAAGCCAGCACCGCCACGGCCTTGATCTGCGCCCAAAGCGCCTGCCCCGGATGCAACTTCAACTGATCACGGGAATAACGCGTGATACGCGCCAGCAGCGGCGTCCCACCCGCCTCCACGCGAATCAGCACATGAGCGGCATTATCAGCGGCCAACTCACTGACCACCGTGACCGGCAGACGATTGAGGATGCTGGTCTGGGCATCGTTCGCCAAACTGAGGCTGACGTCCCGCGCCTGAACCTTGAACCGCAACGGTTGCCCCAGCCCCAGCGGCGTGTGGGTCACGCGGATGTTCAACTGGCTGTCGGGCAGGTTCAGCGTCAGCAGTTGATAAGCCGGGTCATAGCCGCTGACCTTGCCCTGGATCATCACGCCGGCGTCATCGCCCAGGGCCAGCGGCAGGTCGAGGCGGGCCAGGGTTTCGCCGATCGGTCCGCTGGCCAGGGCGCGACCGGCCTCGAGCAGGACGATATGGTCGGCCAGGCGCGCCACTTCGTCCTGGGAGTGGCTGACGTAGAGCACCGGAATGTCCAGCTCATCGTGCAGCCGTTGCAGGTACGGCAGGATCTCGTTCTTGCGCCGGGTGTCGAGGGACGCCAGCGGCTCATCCATCAGCAACAGTTGCGGGCTGGTCAGCAGGGCGCGGGCAATGCCGACCCGCTGGCGTTCACCGCCGGACAGGTTGTGTGGCTGGCGATCGAGCAAGTGACCGATGCCCAGCAGCTCGGTTGCCTGTTCCATCACCACGCGGCGCTGGCCGGGGGCGATGCGCTTGAGGCCGAACGCCAGGTTGTGCCGCACCGACAGGTGGGGGAACAGGCTGGCTTCCTGGAACACGTAGCCCAGGGCTCGTCGATGAGGCGGCACGAACACCCGGCGTGCGGCGTCTTGCCAGACCTCGCCGTTGACCTCGATGAACCCCTGTGCCGGTCGCTCCAAACCGGCGATGCAGCGCAGGCAGGTGGTCTTGCCGGAGCCGGATTGGCCATACAGCGCAGTCACGCCACGGCCTGGCAGTTGCACATCCAGGTCGAGGGAAAAGTCCCCGCGATCGAGCTGAAAACGCGCGTGGATCATCGATCAGCTCCAACCGGCACGGCTGCGGCGGCTGGAGTACAGCGCCAGCAGCACCACGAATGAAAACACCAGCATGGCCGCGGCCAGCCAGTGGGCCTGGGCATATTCCAGGGCCTCGACATGGTCGTAGATCTGCACCGAGACCACTCGGGTCTTCTCGGGAATGTTGCCGCCGATCATCAGCACCACGCCGAACTCGCCGACGGTGTGGGCGAAGCCGAGGATCGCGGCGGTCACGAACCCGGGCCGGGCCAGCGGCAGGATGACGCTGAAAAACGTGTCCCAGGGCCCGGCCCGCAGCGTGGCGGCGACTTCCAGGGGGCGGCTGCCGATGGCGGCAAAGGCGTTTTGCAACGGCTGCACCACGAACGGCATGGAATAGATCACCGAGCCGATGACCAGCCCGGTGAAACTGAAGGTGAGGGTGCCCAGCCCGAGGGCCTGGGTGAACTGGCCGATCCAGCCGTTGGGCCCCAGCGCCAGCAGCAGGTAGAAGCCGATTACCGTGGGCGGCAGCACCAACGGCAGTGCCACCACCGCACCCACCGGCCCGCGCAGCCAGGACTGTGTCCGTGACAACCACAGGGCAATGGGTGTACCGACGAGCAACAGGATCACCGTGGTCAACGACGCCAGTTTCAGGGTCAACCAGATGGCGGCGAAGTCGGCGGTGGTCAGTGGCATTTAGCGTTGGTAACCGTAGGCTTGGATGATGGCGGCGGCTTTCGGACCCTTGAGGTAATCCACCAGCGCGGCGGCGGCGGGGTTATCCCGGCCCTTGCTGAGGATTACGGCGTCCTGTTTGATCGGGTCGTGCAACTCGGCTGGGACGATCCACGCCGAACCGCCGGTCACCTTGCCATCCTTGTAGATCTGCGACAAGGCCACGAAGCCGAGTTCGGCGTTGCTGGTGGAGACGAACTGATAGGCCTGGGTAATGTTCTGGCCTTCGACGATCTTGCCCTTGACCTGGGCGGTCAGCCCCAGCTTGTCCAGCACCTGGGTGGCAGCCAGCCCGTAGGGCGCGGCTTTCGGGTTGGCGATCGACAGGTGTTGGAACGCGTTGTCCTTGAGCACCTGGCCCTTGGCGTCGACGTAGCCGTCCTTGGCCGACCACAGCGCCAGGGTGCCAATGGCGTAGGTGAAGCGCGAGCCCTTGACGGTATCGCCTTCGCTTTCGAGTTTGGCCGGGGTGGTGTCGTCGGCGGCAAGAAAGACTTCGAACGGCGCACCGTTCTTGATCTGCGTGTAGAACTGGCCGGTTGCGCCATAGGCCGCCACCAGTTTGTGGCCGGTGTCTTTTTCGAAGTCGGCGGCCATGGCCTGGATCGGCGTGGTGAAGTTGGCGGCGACCGCCACTTGTACTTCATCGGCCTGGACGGTGCCGACGGCCAGGAAGGTGCTCAGCAACAACGGCAGTAAAGGGGTGGGACGCATTGAAGACTCCAAGGGGTGGGGTGAGTTCGCTGTATACGGAAATATATAGCGAATGCCCGACAAACGGAATGCGACTTTTTGCGACAGGTTCGTAAGCAGCGGCGCAGCTTTCGCGAGCAAGCTCGCTCCCACAGGGAGGGTGTTGGATTCAACCGGTCCCTTGTGGGAGCGAGCTCGCTCGCGAAGCAGCTCTACCCGGCGACGCTCAACCCAAGACGCGACCCGGGCCGTGGAGCCGCGCCAGCGTCTCATCGGCCAGTCGCCGGGTCAGTTCGCCCGCCGGTAACTCGCGGCCCAGGGGAAACGCCTGGCCGGCCCAGAGGTTGCTGAAATCGGCCTCATCCTTGGCGCGCAGCGGCATCAGTGCGCCACCGGCGAGGGGGAAGGCCGGGGCCAGCGGGCTCATCGGGCCCACTTCGCGCATCACCCGATTGACGATGCCCCGAGCCGGGCGGCCGGTGAACAGGTTGGTCACGGCGGTCTGGCTTTCCTTGGCGGTACGCAACGCGCGGTGATGGGACGGGCTGACCTTGGCCTCCGGCGTGAACAGGTAGGCGCTGCCCAGTTGCACCGCCGAGGCGCCCAGGGCAAACGCCGCGACGATCCCGCGCGCATCGCCAATGCCACCGGTGGCGATCACCGGCACCTTGACCGCGTCCACCACCTGCGGCAGCAAGGCGAACAGGCCAACCTGGGTGTTGAGGTCATCGCTGAGGAACATGCCGCGATGGCCGCCGGCCTCGTAGCCCATGGCGATGATCGCGTCGCAACCTTGCTGTTCCAGCCAGACCGCCTCTTCGACGGTGGTGGCCGAAGAGAGGATTTTCGCGCCGGTGGCTTTGACCCGCGCCAACAGGGATTTTTCCGGCAGGCCGAAGTGAAAGCTGACCACCTTGGGCCGCATCTGCTCCAGCACGCGGCAGGCCGCGTCGTCGAATGGCGTGCGGTTGGACACCGGCGTCGGCGCGTCGAAGTCGGCGCCCAGTTCCTGATAGTAAGGTTTGAGCCGCTGCTTCCAGGCCTCGGCGCGTTGTGCGTCGAACGCCGGCGGCTGGTGGCAGAAGAAGTTCACGTTGAACGGTTTGTCGGTCTGTTCGCCGATGCTCGTCAGCGCCTGGCGCAGTTGCTCGACGTCGAGCATCGCCGCCGGCATCGAGCCCAGGCCGCCGGCATTGCAGGTGGCGACCACCATGGCCGGCCCGGTAACCCCGGCCAGTGGCCCCTGGATGATCGGCAGCTCGATACCGAGCAGGTCAAGGATGCGAGTGTCTGGCCACTGGCTCATGGTGCGGGTCTCCGACGGCAGAAGGAAACAGCGGTTTTAACAGGTGTGAGCGGGCCAGGGCCAGTCGAGTTTTTCAATCCGGCCCTGGCGCTTGATCCCGATGGCGAGCGGGTTACCATGCAGGTTCACTTTCAAGGAGCCCGAGGCATGGACGTAAAACTCAAGACTGTCGAACCCTTCAGCGTCGCCGGCCTGCAGGTGCGCACCCGCAACGCCGACGAGCAGCAGCCCGACACCGCCAGGATCGGCCCGATGTGGCAGCGGTTCTTCACCGAAGGCTTGTTCGACGCGATCCCGGCCAGGCAGTCGGAGTCGTTCGTCTACGGCGTGTATTCCAACTATGAGTCCGACGCCACTGGCCACTTCGATGTGACGGCGGGCGTGCAGGTCGATGCGACGAGCGCCGGCTACCCCGCCGTGGACATCGAGGGCGGGGATTACCTGGTGTTCTCGGCCAAGGGGCCGATGCCCGATTGCGTGATCCAGACCTGGGGCCTGATCTGGGCGTATTTCGCCGACAACCCGCAAGCGGTACGCCGTTTCACCACCGATTTCGAGGTCTACAGCGGTCCTGAATCGGTGGCGATCTACATCGGTGTTCAATCCCCCGACGAGCGTTCGCGCGCCAGCAACTGACGCTTGCGCTCCACGCCCCAGCGATAGCCCGACAGGTTGCCGTCGCTGCGCACCACCCGGTGGCAAGGGATCGCCACCGCCAGGCTGTTGGCACCGCAGGCCTGGGCCACCGCCCGCACGGCCTTGGGCAGGCCGATGCGCTGGGCGATCTCGGCGTAGCTGGCGGTGCTGCCGGGTGGAATGTCCCGCAGGGCTTGCCAGACACGCTCCTGGAACGCCGTGCCGCGCAGGTCCAGGGGCAGGTCCAGGCCCAGCGCCGGCGCTTCGACGAAGCCCACGACCTGGGCGATCAACTGCTCGAACGCCCGGTCGGCGCCGATGAGGTTGGCGCGGCGGAATTTGTCTTGCAGGTCCCGCACCAGGGCATCCGGGTCATCGCCCAGGAGGATCGTGCACACGCCACGCTCGCTCTGTGCCACCAGGATCGCGCCAAGGGAGCATTGGCCGACGGCAAAGCGAATGTCGGTGTTCTGGCCGGCGGCGCGGTAGTCGGTGGGTTTCATGCCGAGGAGTTTGTCGGCCGCCTCATAGAAGCGGCTGTTGGAATTGAACCCGGCGTCGTACAGCGCGTCGGTGACGCTGCTGCCGTCGGCCAGGCGTTCACGCAGCTTGCGTGAGCGGTGAGCGGCGGCATACGCCTTGGGCGTCAGGCCGGTGACCGCCTTGAAGACTCGATGAAAATGAAATGGGCTCAGGCCCGCGTGCTGCGCCAGTTCGCTCAGGCTCGGCAGCGTCTCGGCCGTCTCGATCTGCCGGCACGCGCCGGCGATGCGCGCGGCGTGCTGGGCGGCGACCTGGGTCTGGTCCCGAGCGGTGCGCTTGCTCGGACGGTAGCCCGCGGCCTCGGCCTGTTGCGCGGTGTCGAAGAACTCGACGTTGCGCGGGTTGGGCCGGCGCGACAGGCTGCTGGGGTGGCAATAGATCCCGGTGGTCTTCACGCCATAGACGAATTGCCCATCGGCACGAGGGTCGCGGGCGAGCACGGCGGCCCAGCGTGGATCCTGTTCGGCGGCGAGGTGTTTCGAAGTGCTGTTCATGGTCGTTCTGTCCATTGGCCCGTTTTGCCTACAGTAGCGAGCCTGCGAGGCGACGACACTCCGGGTCTTGCGGTCGAATTCTGCACCCTCAACCGGCGGTGCGGAAGGTCAGGTTGATCCGCTGGGCGCCCAGGGCCGGGTGCAGGCCTTCCTTGAGCGCCAGCACGCCGTGATAGCGCAACCGGTCGACGCCGCCCCAGACCACGATGTCGCCATGGAGCAGGGCGATGCGCTGACACTTGTCGCCACGCTCGAACCCGCCGAACTGAAACACCGCCGGCAAGCCCAGGGAGACCGAGACGATGGGCGCATCGAGGGCACGTTCGTCCTTGTCCTGGTGCAAGGACATCCGCGCGCCGGGTACGTAGCGGTTGATCAGGCAGGCGTCCGGCTCGAAGCCTTCGAACTGGGCGTGGCGGGCGGCCGCTTGGGCCAGCTCGCGGAACACCCCCGGCATCTCGGGCCAGGGCTGGCCGCTCTGCGGGTCGTGGGCGGTGTAGCGATAGCCCCTGCGGTCGGTGGTCCAACCCAAGGCACCGCAACTGGTCAAGGCCACCGACATGGTAAAGCCACCGGGAGTGACCATCTGCCGGAAGGGCGCAGCCTGCAATACCTTTTCCAGTGCGGGCAGCAGACGCTCCAGCCATGGCAGGGCGAACCCGCGCAACACGAACGATTGCTGGCCGATCGGCTCGGTCCGCCCGGACGTGGTGGGGGCCTGGTCCGCGAACAGGTCCAGGGTGACCGGCGTGTCGTTACTGCGCATCATGAAAGATGATTCCCAAGGTGTGGCGGCGGCCGCTGTGCACGCGGCTGACGCCATGGCGCATGTTCACCCGATAATACCCGCGAACGCCCTGGACCGGTCGCTGGTGCACGGCAAACACCAGTGCATCGCCCTGTTTCAGATCGACGACCTGGGGCCGTGACTGTTGGCGCGGGCGCTGTTCGGTCAGGCCGAACTCACCGCCGGTGAAGTCGCGGCCCGGCTCCGACAGCAGGATCGCCACTTGCAACGGGAACACGTGCTCGCCGTACAGATCCTGGTGCAGGCAGTTGTAGTCCTGGGGGTCGTATTGCAATAACAGCGGTGTAGGGCGCTGCTGCCCGGCGGCATGGCAGCGCTGGATGAAGTCGCCGTGGGTGGTGGGGTAGCGCACCGTCAGGCCCATGTGTTCATTCCAGCGGTTCGCCAGCGGCACCAGCAGCGGGTACAACGATTCGCGCAGTGGCTGGACGATGTCGGGCAGCGGGTAACGGAAATACTGGTATTCGCCGCGGCCGAACCCGTGACGGGCCATGATCACCCGGGAGCGGAACAGCGCGGGCTGCGCGTACAAGTCGCTGAGTTGTCGGCATTGCGTTACGGATAACAGATTGCGCACGACAGCGCTGCCGTCCTGATCGAGGCTGTCTGTCAGGGCTGGCCAGTCGATTGCGGCGAGGGAGTGGGCGAGCGAAGGGGGGAGAGGGTGCATGATGACCAACCTGAACGCGTAGGATGGGCCAGTTTGCCGAGCGTTCCATCGCCCGCCACCCCGGATCTTGCGTTGACAATCCTCGCCACACCTCTCTCCCGGACCACTAACTGCACAGGTGCCTACAGCGCCTTGCTGACCTTGACGTCGGTGATCACATCGTCGGTCTTGCCGTGCAGCGCCTGCAGAGCGGCCAGGGCTTCTTCTTGGGTGCCGGTTTCCAGTTGCGCGAATTCGAAACGACGTTCGTCGTTGAGCTTGTACTTGATGACGTATTTGGTCGTCTGGGCCACGGTTTTGCCTGTCATGAAGGTGGGGGATGCTTCAGCTCAGCTTGGAGCTGGAGCGCCGGATGATCTTGATCTTGTGGGTCAGGGTCGGCTTGCGCGTGACGCTGATGGCCCGGCGGCTGACGGTGTCGATGGTAATGTTCCAGAAACCGGTGCTCGGGGCGGTAATCCGCGCCGGGAAGGTATCGAACGCACCGCCGTGGTAGGTGTGCCGGCCGCCGTTCTTGAAGCTGCGGAAGTTGGCGTCGTTCATCAGCCGGATGTTGCACATTTGGGAGCATTCGATGACGACGATGTCGTCTTCGTTCAGGTGCTCGCGCTGGTGGATGAATTTCATGGGCGCCTCCAGAAGGGCTTTTTCTACAAAATCAAACGATAGCAAGGACAATGGTGTGCAGTTTATCAGCCTCAAGGGGTAATATCCGGCCCGCGTCCCAGGCTTTGGTCATTTATTGCAGGAAGCGCAAAAAAAGACGGTGGGCGCTGGAGAAAAACAGCGTTTGCACTGTCCGACGATCTTTATCGGAGGAAACATATGAAGCGCAGCGTGTGGGTGTTGGCATTGGCCTTGGGTGGATGTGCGTCCGTATCGGACATCAACCAGACGCCGCCCACCATGAGCGTCATCTCCGGCAAGAAACCCCATGAATATGCCAAGTGCGTTGCCGACCACCTGGCCAGCAGCCGTGGCCCGCTGCAGATGGAGCCGCACAAGAACGGCGTGCGGCTGATCGTTCCTGGCAAACTGTCGTCCCTGCCGGCGGCGGTGTTCGACATCGACGAGCGTTCCAGCGGCAGCAGCATCAAGTTGCACGAAAGCATGTCCAACGTGCCGGTGCGTCCTGGTGATGTGCAGGACGCGGCCAACGCCTGTATTTCCGGCTGAGTTACTTACACACCACCACGACACTGCGGCTGGTGTAGTTGCCGACATCGACCCCCAGGGTCTTTTCGCTTTCCTTTGCCTGTGGTGTGCCATCGGTGCCGACGATGCGGTAGCCGGTGCCCGCGCACGACGCATCGGCTTTTTCATAGCACGTGGCCCAGGAATTGGCTTCGCCCGAGCAGTCGATGCTCAGGCCTTGCTCACCGTTGGCCAGGTAGGTTTTTTCCGCCGAGGCACAGCCCGCCAGGGCCAGGACTGTAAACAGCGCCAGAAGTGTTTTCATCGGGATCGTCATCGAGAGGGAAAGGGCAGTCGCGAGGTTATAGCGAATGGCCATTTCGGTACAGCTAAACCAGCCTCGTTCGATGCCCGGTAGGCATCTACTTGAGGCTGGGCTGCTTATTTCTTGCGGCGAGGGCGGGCCGGGGCGCTCTCACGCTCTTTGGCCGCAGGAGCAGGGCGCTCGTCCTGGAACACTGCGGCCACTTCCACGGCCATCGTCTTGGTCGGCAAGGGGCCGGCGACCTGTTCACCGTGGTAGTTGATAATCCACCATTGGCCGTCCTTGCCCTGGCTGACCGAATAACCGTTTGCGTTTCTTGTTGCCGACATCTAGCTGCCTCATTGGCGGGATCAAGGTCGCCATGATACGTCAAATGCTCGCAAACAGGGCTCATGAGCGTAGAGTGGAGCCCCGCAGCCATCGAAATGAAAGACGATTGAACTATCCGCCGTTTTTTATTTCTCTATGATGGCATCGGTTGGCCAGCGTGGGCATTGTAAGGTTCCCGCCGCCTGATTAGACTGCGCCGAAACTCGTACACACCGCCTTTTCAAGGACTTATATGATCAAGAAATGCTTGTTCCCAGCAGCCGGTTACGGTACTCGCTTCCTGCCAGCGACTAAAGCCATGCCTAAAGAAATGCTGCCGGTGGTGAACAAGCCACTGATCCAGTACGGCGTCGAAGAGGCCCTCGATGCGGGCCTGACGGAAATCTCCATCGTGACTGGCCGTGGCAAGCGCGCGCTGGAAGACCATTTCGACATCAGCTACGAGCTGGAAAACCAGATCAAGGGCACCGACAAGGAAAAGTACCTGGTCGGTATCCGCAAACTGCTGGACGAGTGCTCGTTCTCCTACACCCGCCAGACCGAAATGAAAGGCCTGGGCCACGCGATCCTGACCGGTCGCCCGCTGATCGGTGACGAACCGTTCGCCGTGGTCCTGGCGGACGACTTGTGCGTCAACCTCGAAGGCGACGGCGTGCTGACCCAGATGGTCAAGCTGTACAAGCAGTTCCGCTGCTCCATCGTTGCAATCCAGGAAGTCGACCCGCAGGAAACCAACAAGTACGGCGTCATCGCCGGCGAAATGATCCGCGACGACATCTACCGCGTACACAGCATGGTTGAAAAACCAAAGCCAGAAGACGCCCCGTCGAACCTGGCGATCATCGGCCGCTACATCCTGACCCCGGACATCTTCGACCTGATCGAACAGACCGAGCCAGGCAAGGGCGGCGAAATCCAGATCACCGACGCCCTGATGAAGCAGGCCCAGAACGGCTGCGTCATGGCCTACAAGTTCAAGGGCAAGCGTTTCGACTGCGGCGGCGCCGAAGGCTACATCGACGCGACCAACTTCTGCTTCGAGAACTTCTACAAGACGGGCAAGGCTTACTGATCGCCTGCGCCACGCCTTGAAAAAACGCCCCGACTGGTTCGGGGCGTTTTTTTTTGCCTGGTGAAAGGCGCTCCCCATACAAAATGTGGCGAGGGGATTTATCCCCGTTGGGCTGCGAAGCAGCCCCAGGCTGTCAACGCAATCTACCGGTTCATCTGGTTCAGGGCCGCTTCGCGCCCCAACGGGGATAAATCCCCTCGCCACAATTGATTCGGGATTGCTACCTGAGCGGTGGGCCTCGTCTGCTCGGGCTGGCATTTTTTATTTTCCATCCCCATAACTATCGAAACGCAACGCTGGCCAGTAACAGCAGGTATGCTGATGGCCTGCCGAAGGAGATAGAAAATGGCCTACGATTTTGACTTGTACGTGATTGGCGCCGGTTCCGGTGGGGTGCGGGCCGCGCGGTTCGCCGCCGGTTTTGGCGCCAAGGTGGCCGTGGCGGAGAGCCGTTACCTGGGCGGGACCTGTGTGAACGTCGGCTGTGTGCCGAAGAAGCTGCTGGTCTACGGCGCACACTTTGCCGAGGACTTCGAACAAGCTTCGGCCTATGGCTGGACCGCCGGCGAGGCAAGCTTCGATTGGGCCACGTTGATCGCCAACAAGAACCGCGAAATCAGCCGTCTGAACGGCATTTACCGCAATTTGCTGGTCAACAGCGGCGTGGTGCTGCACGAAGGCCATGCACGGCTGACCGGGCCCAATGAAGTCGAGATCAATGGCCAGCGCTACACCGCCAGGCACATCCTGATTGCCACGGGCGGCTGGCCGATGATCCCGGACATTCCGGGGCGCGAGCATGCCATCAGTTCCAACGAGGCATTCTTCCTCAAGGAACTGCCCAAGCGGGTCATCGTGGTCGGCGGTGGCTACATTGCGGTGGAGTTCGCCGGGATTTTCCATGGCATGGGCGCGCAAGCGTCGCTGCTCTATCGCGGCGAGCTGTTCCTGCGCGGCTTTGACGGCGCGGTGCGCAAGCACCTGGCCGAAGAGCTGACGCGCCGTGGCCTGGACCTGCAGTTCAACGCCGATATCGAGCGCATCGACAAGCTGGATGACGGCAGCCTCAAGGTCACGCTCAAGGACGGTCGTACCTTGCTCACCGATTGCGTGTTCTACGCCACCGGTCGACGTCCGATGCTCGACAACCTCGGCCTGGAAAACACCGGCGTGACCCTCGACGACAAAGGCTTTGTGCAGGTGAACGAACAGTACGAAACCGCCGAGCCTTCGATTCTGGCCATTGGCGATGTGATCGGTCGCGTCCAGCTCACGCCGGTCGCCCTGGCCGAGGGCATGGCCGTGGCGCGGCGGCTGTTCAAGCCTGAGCAGTATCGCCGGGTGGACTACCGGATGATCCCCACGGCCGTGTTCAGCCTGCCGAACATCGGCACGGTGGGCCTGACCGAGGAACAGGCCCGAGAGGCAGGCCACCCGGTGCAGATTTTCGAAAGCCGTTTCCGGCCGATGAAGCTGACCCTGACCGACTGTCAGGAACGCACCCTGATGAAACTGGTGGTCGATGCCCACACCGACAAGGTGCTGGGCTGCCACATGGTCGGCCCGGATGCTGGCGAGATCGTCCAGGGCCTGGCCATCGCGCTCAAGGCCGGCGCCACCAAGCGTGATTTTGACGAAACCATTGGCGTGCATCCGACGGCCGCCGAAGAGTTCGTTACCCTGCGTACGCCCACCGCCTGATGCGCCAACAAGGCTGCGATCTTTCGTGCAAGCACGTCGGATCGCAGCCTTCGCCGTCGCCCACAGATTTCTTCTATCTATAGCGTTTCCTGATAGCCAAAACCAATCATTCGCATGAGCTTTGCCAATGAGCCAGGCCGGGAATGAGTGGGTAAGATTCTCTCCATCAACTTTTCAACCCTGACGGAGAAACATCGATGCCTATCATCAACAGCCAAGTTAAACCGTTCAAAGCTACCGCCTTCAAAAACGGCGCATTCGTTGAAGTCTCGGACGCTGACCTGAAAGGCAAGTGGTCTGTCGTATTTTTCTACCCAGCCGACTTCACCTTCGTTTGCCCAACCGAACTGGAAGACCTGGCCGACAACTACGCCGAGTTCCAGAAACTGGGCGTCGAGATCTACAGCGTGTCCACCGACACTCACTTTGCCCACGCAGCCTGGCACAACACCTCGCCAGCCATCGGCAAGATCCAGTACACCATGATCGGCGACCCGACCCTGGCCATCTCCCGCAACTTCGACGTGCTGATCGAAGACGCTGGCCTGGCTGACCGCGGTACCTTCGTGATCAACCCGGAAGGCCAGATCAAGATTGTTGAAATCAACGACGGCGGCGTAGGCCGTGACGCTTCCGAGCTGCTGCGCAAGATCAAGGCTGCCCAGTACGTTGCCGCTCACCCGGGCGAAGTCTGCCCAGCCAAGTGGAAAGAAGGCGAGGCCACCCTGGCTCCGTCCCTGGACCTGGTCGGCAAGATCTAAGTCCATGCATCATCCGAGGGCGAACCAGCTCTTGATCTAAGTAAGCCGCTTCGCCCCCAAAAACGCCCGGGCGAGATTCGCTCGGGCGTTTTTTTTCTGAATTCAAAACATGGAAATCGCCCGTATGTTGGACGCCAATCTTAAAGCTCAGTTGAAGTCATACCTGGAACGGGTCACCCAGCCGATCGAGATCGTCGCATCCCTCGACGACGGTGCGAAATCCCAGGAAATGCTCGCCTTACTCAAAGACGTTGCCAGTCTTTCCGACAAGATTACCTTGCTCGACGACGGCACCGATGCGCGCAAGCCATCGTTCTCGTTGAACCGCCCGGGAGCCGAGATCAGCCTGCGCTTTGCCGGCATCCCCATGGGCCATGAATTCACTTCGCTGGTACTGGCCTTGCTGCAAGTCGGCGGCCACCCGTCGAAGGCCAGTGCTGAAGTCATCGAACAGATTCGCGCACTCAAGGGCGAATTCAACTTCGAGACGTATTTCTCGCTGTCGTGCCAGAACTGCCCGGACGTGGTCCAGGCGCTGAACCTGATGGCGGTGCTGAACCCGAATATCCGCCACGTGGCCATCGACGGTGCGCTGTTCCAGGCTGAGGTTGATGAGCGTCAGATCATGGCCGTGCCGAGCGTGTACCTCAATGGCGTGAACTTCGGCCAGGGCCGCATGGGCCTGGAAGAAATCCTGGCCAAGATCGACACCAGCGGCATCGAACGCCAGGCTGAGAAAATCAGCGCCAAGGACGCTTTCGATGTACTGGTGGTCGGCGGTGGCCCGGCTGGTGCTTCAGCGGCGATCTACGCGGCCCGCAAAGGCATCCGCACGGGTGTGGCGGCCGAGCGCTTCGGCGGCCAGGTGCTCGACACCATGGCGATCGAGAACTTCATCTCGGTCCAGGAAACCGAAGGGCCGAAACTGGCCGTCGCCCTGGAGGAACACGTCAAGCAATACGACGTGGACATCATGAACCTGCAGCGCGCCGAGGCCTTGGTGCCGGGGCAGGAGGGGGCGCTGCACGAAGTCAGGTTCGCCAGTGGCGCGAGCCTCAAGGCCAAGACGGTGATCCTGGCGACCGGCGCGCGCTGGCGCGAAATGAACGTGCCGGGCGAGCAGCAGTACCGCAACAAGGGCGTGGCGTACTGCCCGCACTGCGACGGTCCGCTGTTCAAGGGCAAGCGTGTGGCGGTGATCGGCGGCGGTAACTCCGGTGTCGAAGCGGCCATCGACCTGGCCGGTATCGTCGCCCACGTCACCTTGCTGGAGTTCGATGTGCAATTGCGGGCCGACGCGGTGTTGCAGCGTAAACTGCACAGCCTGCCGAACGTGACCGTGATCACCAACGCCCAGACCACTGAAGTGACGGGCGACGGCCAGAAGGTCAACGGCCTGCGCTACAAAGATCGTCCAAGTGGTGACGTACGGGACGTGGCGCTGGAAGGGATCTTCGTGCAGATCGGCCTGTTGCCTAACACCGACTGGCTCAAAGGCACTGTGGAGCTGTCCCCGCGTGGCGAGATCATCGTCGATGCCCGAGGGGAAACCTCGATCCCGGGCGTGTTCGCCGCCGGTGATGTGACCACCGTGCCGTACAAGCAGATCGTGATCGCGGTGGGCGAGGGCGCCAAGGCCTCGCTGAGTGCCTTCGACCACCTGATCCGTACCTCTGCGCCGGCGTAGGTTGTCGCTGGAAAAAACAAAACCCCATGGGCCTGGCCCATGGGGTTTTGTTTTGGATCATGCATCACCCAGTGGGAGCGGTGGTGAGGTTCACAGCGGCGCCGGCTGGATGATTTCGACCCAGTAGCCATCCGGATCCTTGATGAACGCGAGGCTTTTCATGCGACCATCGCTCAGGCGCTTCTGGAAGTCGCAGCCCAGTGCTTCAAAACGCTCGCAAGCCGCGACGATGTCCGGCACCGAGATGCAGATATGGCCGAATCCGCGAGGGTCGGTGTTGCCATTGTGGTAGGCGAACGCCGGGTCGTTTTCGGTGCCATGGTTGTGGGTCAGTTCGAGGATGCCGGGGATCGACTTCATCCATTCGGTGCGCGCCGCGGCATCTGCCGGAATCTGCTTCTTGTCCACCAGGGCCAGGAAGTACAGGCTGAATTCGGCCTCCGGGAAGTCGCGTTTCTCCACCAGGGAAAAACCCAGCACACGGGTGTAGAAGTCCAGGGACTTGGTGATGTCCTTGACTCGCAGCATGGTGTGGTTGAAGACGAATTGGGCCGTGGCGGCGTCCGGTTGGGCGGTGACGCCAGGGAAAGTATCGAGTTCGTGCAGGCTCATGGGCCCTCCGGAAAATAAGTGGGGCAAACGCCGTCGCAGCAGGCCGCGACGGTTCCTGGGCTTGCGTAAAACGGCTTCCTTGCAGGCGTGCCCATGATACGCAAGGGGCGCGGCATCGCCAAACCGCGCGTGGCTATTGCCTGGTCCGGCGGCGGGCTTCAGACTTTACGCTTCGTCCTTGAGTGCCAACGCAATGATTCGACCGTTCCTTTCGCTGTTTGTCCTGCTCATTGCCACCGTTACGGGCACCGGCGTCCAGGCGGACGAACCGCAGGTGGCGTGGCCCCAGGGGTGGGTCGTCGAACCGCTGCCCGCCGCCACCGATGCTCCGGCAGCAGTGGGTACCTTGCGCCAGCGAGCCACTAAAAACGATTCGGCCGGCAATGCGGTGATGGTCATGGAACTGACCACGACCCCCGTCGAGCCTGATCATCAGGTCAACTTGCAAGGCGTGTTGCTGGAAATGCGCAAGTCCATCCAGAAGGATTTTTTCCAGGGCGGTTACCAAAGTGTCTGCAATAAGATCCATGCCGCCATGTTGGGTGGAGTAACAGCATTGGAAACCACTTGCACCATCACCCAGAACGGACGACACGTATTGTCCCAGGCTCTCGTTGCGGCACTAAATGGGGGTAAGGCTTATGTGCTGTCCTATGCGGGACAGGCACAGGTATTTGTTGAAAGCCAGGATGAAGTGCAGTCGGTACGAAACAGCCTGAAACTATAAGGCGTTCAGCGCAATGTGCCGGTGTAAACAAAAGTGTGCTCCATAAAAAAGCCCTGAATGATTCAGGGCTTTTTTGCAGGCCGTTTGCTGTCAGCCACGCAACCAGGAATCGACAGTGGCCGCGCCATACTGTTCTTTCCAGGCTTTCAGGCCGCGGTGGTTGCCGCCCTTGGTCTCGATCAGTTCGCCCGTGTGCGGGTTCTGGTAGACCTTCACCACTCGCGCACGGCGGGTCTTGGTGGGTTTGTTCGATTGCAGGCTGGCCTTGGACGGGTTCGGGTCGAGGATCGCGACGATGTCGCGCAGGCTCTTGCCGTAGGTTTTCATCAGTCCCTGGAGCTTTTCTTCGAATTCGATTTCTTTCTTGAGCCCGGCGTCGTTCTTCAGTGATTCCAGCTGCTTGAGCTGTTCTTGAAGGGCCTTTTCGGCTGCACGAAATTCAGCGAGTCTGGACAAAATCGTTACTCCAATCAGAATGTTTGGCTGATATCAACCGCAAACAAAGCCACAAGCCAAGCGCTTGAAGCGACTCGGTGATAAATGACTCTCCTGCTATCTAGCACAGGTAAAAAAATTGTAGTAGTTAATCCCGAAAGTGTAAATCGTAACTTTTTCTCCATGTAACAATAGCGCCGGTATTTATGAATGAAACGCTGGCGTCAATGTCTCGACGGTGGGCAGTTAGCCTTATGCCGGGTGCTTCAAGTAGTCTTGATGGCTAATCAATTGCAAGTAGTTAAGGTTGTGGAAGTTGCCCGCGCGGACCGCGCAATGATTGCCTCGCCAGTTCGATGAACGCCAGGGTGGCCGGTGACGCCTGGCGACTGTCCAGGACCGCCAGGCCAATCTGGCGGGGGATCGGCGGTGCCAGGGGGCGAGCGACAAAACCCGGGTTTCCGCTCGCCGGCAGCGAGCCTTCGGACACCACGCTCAGCGCTTCGCCCCGTCGTACCACGTCCAGGGTGCTGAGCAATTGCGAGCAGCGAAAGCGCACGTTCGGCGTGAGCCGGGCGGCATTGAACAGCCGCATGACCAGTTCCGACGAGCCAGCCTCGGTGAGCACGAACGGGTCGTTGCACAAATCCTTGAGGCTCAGGCTGGCATGGGCGGCCAAGGGATGCTGCGTGGGCAGCAGCGCGACCATCTGGTCTTCCAGCAATTGAACGGTGTCGAAGCGGTCTTCGGGAAGCACCACGAAGCCGACGTCGATCCGCCGCTCGTCCAGCCATTGAATGACCTGGCGGTCCGGCCCTTCGTCGATGTGTACTTCGATCCCCGGATGCAAGGCACGGTAGCGCTGCAGGAGGGCGGGCAGCAGTTTCATGGACGACGTCGGCCCGAACGAGCCGATGCGCAACGTACCACGGCGCATGCCCCGGGCATCGGCGGCTTCCTGGCGCAATGTGTTGGCCAACCCGAGCATGGCCCGTGCCCGCGGCAGTAACTGCTGACCGATGTCGCTGAGCTCCACCGGGGCCTGGTGACGTCGGAGCAGTTCCACCCCCAACTCCTGCTCCAGCGCCTTGATGGCGTGGGATACCGCCGACTGGCTGATGCCCAGGCGGGTAGCCGCAGCGGTAAACCCCCTCAGCTCGGCGACCACGGAGAAGATTTCCAGTTGGGTGAGGGTCATGAGTGAATGCTCATTTTACGATGATCAGGCATGAGGCAAACAATACGGCATCCCAGCCCCGTCCGATACCGTGGTGAGGAAGCAAGCGCCCCTCGACACGGTTCGATTGACCTCCAGGTGAACCATGAACGCGTTGGAACAAACCGTCTCAACCCCCTCCGACCTGCCGGTCTACTTCAAGCTCGCCATGGTCACCATGATCTGGGGCGGCACGTTCGTGGCTGGCCGGATCCTCTCTGATGCATTGGCGCCGCTGTTCGCGGCCAGCTTGCGTTTCCTGCTCGCCAGCCTCGCGCTGCTGTCGTTTCTCGCCTTGGCGCGGATTCCCCTGGCCAGGCCCAGCTTCAAGCAAGGGCTGCAATTGGCCGCGCTGGGCTTTTTTGGCATCTTCTTCTACAACCTGTGTTTCTTCTACGGCTTGCAGTCCATCAGCGCATCGCGGGCCTCGTTGATCGTCGCCTTGAACCCGGCGGTGATCGGGTTGGCGTCCTGGGGCCTGTTCAAGGAACGCCTTGGGGCGCTGAAAGTCGCGGGCATCGTGCTGTGCATCGGTGGGGCGGGGCTGGTGATTGTGAGCCGTGACCCTGCCCTGTTACAGGGGGCGACGCAAAGCTGGCTGGGCGACGGGCTGATTTTTGGCTGTGTGCTGGGGTGGGGCATCTATTCGCTGTTTTCCAGGGACCTGAATGAGCGCCTGGGGCCGCTGCAAACCGTGACCTGGTCGATTCTGCTGGGCACGTTGATGCTGTGGCTGGCCTGCGCCATCGGCGGGGAGGTTCGCCTCGACACCCTGCGCGCGCTGGACCTGAAGCAGTGGTTGAGCCTGTTGTACCTGGGCGTGTTGGGCTCGGCCCTGGCCTACATTGCCTGGTACGACGGCATCCGGCGGATTGGTGCGACCCGTTCCGGGGTGTTCATCGCCCTCAATCCGCTCACGGCGGTGCTGCTCGGAGCACTGCTACTGGACGAGCGGTTCACCGCCATGATGAGCCTGGGCGGCGGGTTGATCCTGGGCGGCATTTTCCTGTGCAACAAACCTCTTGCGCGGTCGAGGAAAAAGGCGATTTGATACGGAAGGCGGACAAATCTGGTTACGCTGTGTAGAATCGATTTACGCATATAAGAATAACGTCTTCTGGCAGCAGAAGCCTCGCCCGCAAAAGCCTTGGGTCGACAATGAAGATACTTGGGTTTCAACTGATCTACGGCGATTTCCTCGCCCGCAGCGTTCGCGGCATTTCCTGCGCGCCACCGCGTGCCCTCGCATGACTGGCAACTAACGTTTGTTAATTGATAAGCATGATGAGGCGCCGACATGGCAGATCTATACGAAAACCCAATGGGCCTGATGGGCTTTGAGTTCATCGAGTTCGCATCACCGACCCCCAACACCCTGGAGCCGATCTTCGAGATCATGGGCTTCACCAAGGTGGCGACCCACCGGTCCAAGGACGTGCACCTGTATCGCCAGGGCGCGATCAACCTGATCCTCAACAATGAACCCCACAGCGTGGCGTCGTACTTCGCGGCCGAGCATGGCCCGTCGGTGTGCGGCATGGCGTTCCGGGTCAAGGATTCGCAGCAGGCGTACAAGCGGGCCCTGTCGCTCGGCGCCCAGCCGATCCACATCGAGACCGGCCCGATGGAGTTGAACCTGCCGGCGATCAAGGGCATTGGCGGTGCGCCGCTGTACCTGATCGACCGTTTCGGCGAAGGCAGCTCGATCTATGACATCGACTTCGTGTTCCTCGAAGGCGTCGACCGCAATCCGGTGGGCGCCGGCCTGAAGATCATCGACCACCTGACCCACAACGTGTATCGCGGGCGCATGGCTTATTGGGCCGGCTTCTACGAGAAGCTGTTCAACTTCCGCGAGATCCGCTACTTCGACATCAAGGGCGAGTACACCGGCCTGACCTCCAAGGCCATGACGGCCCCGGACGGCATGATCCGCATCCCGCTGAACGAAGAGTCGTCCAAGGGCGCTGGGCAGATCGAAGAGTTCCTGATGCAGTTCAACGGCGAAGGCATCCAGCACGTGGCATTCCTGACCGACGACCTGATCAAGACCTGGGACCGGCTCAAGAGTATCGGCATGCGCTTCATGACCGCGCCGCCAGACACCTACTACGAGATGCTCGAAGGCCGCCTGCCCAACCACGGTGAGCCGGTCGAGGCGCTGCAATCGCGGGGCATCCTGCTGGACGGCGCGTCCGAGCAGGGCGACAAGCGCCTGTTGCTGCAGATCTTTTCGGAAACTCTGATGGGGCCGGTGTTCTTCGAATTCATCCAGCGCAAGGGCGATGATGGCTTCGGCGAGGGCAACTTCAAGGCGCTGTTCGAGTCCATCGAGCGTGACCAGGTGCGGCGTGGGGTGTTGGCCACGGAGTAATCCGCGAGCCACACGGTTGTGGGCGCGAGCTTGCTCGCGATGGCGGCCCGTCATTCAATGCCTGTTGACTGACATACCGCTATCGCGAGCAAGCTCGCTTCCACGAGGTCCTATTTATACTTCAAGCTTTACGCCGATGATGTCGCGTCAGGTGCTTGAAGCCTTCGAACACCAGCACTGCCACGGCCATCCAGATCGAGAGGTAGGTCAGCCATTCGCCGGCCTTGATGCTCTCGCCCAGCAACAGCGCGACGCCCAGCAACAGTACCGGCTCTACGTAGCTCAACAGCCCGAACAGGCTGAACGGCAGCAGCCGGCTGGCAATGATGTAGGACACCAGCGCCGAGGCGCTGATCACCCCAAGCACCGGGATCAGCAGCGACAACCAGGGGTGTTGGTCGAACACGTTGAAGCCTTGCTCGCCGCTCTGCACGAACCAGAGCGCCACCGGCAGCATCAGCGTCATGTCCAGCCAGAGCCCACCCAGGTTGTCGGTCTTGATGCGTTTTCGCAGGATGAAGTAGATCGGATAGCCGATCACCACCAGCAAGGTCGCCCAGGAAAAACCACCGGCCTGGTACAGCTCGTTGAACACCCCGAGCGTGGCGAAGAACACGGCGATTTTCTGCAGGTACGACAGGCGTTCGCCATAGACGATGCGCCCGGTCAGGACCATCGACAGCGGCAGCAGGAAGTACCCCAGCGACACATCCAGGCTGTAGCCGTTGAGCGGCGCCCACATGAACAGCCACAACTGCGCCCCCATCAGGGCCGAAGACGCGATCGCCCCGATCAACAGCCGTGGGGTGTCGACCAGGCGCCGCAGCAGCGCCGTGACCAGTTTCCATTCCCGAGCCACCAGCATGAACACGGTCATGCAGGGCATGGTCAGCAACATGCGCCAACCAAAAATCTCCACGCCGGTCAGTGGCGTGAGCAGCGAGGTGTAGTAGTACATGACGGCGAACAGCGCGGACGCCGAGACCGATAGAGCGATACCTTTGGACACGGAGGCCTCTTGTTAGCGGGGTGGCGGCGTGTGTGACGGACCCTTGTTGTGGCGAGGGAGCGAGCTCCCGCCCGGCCGCGCAGCGGTGGGGTCCGTTGCGCGGCCGAGCGGGAGCACGCTCCCTCGCCGCAAGGGCTTGTTGCGTATCAGGCCTATGACGTCAGCGGTACGCGCCCCGACACGAAATGCCCGACGTCGTTGAAGCCTGGCGTCGAGGCATGCCCCGGCGTCACCAGCGAATCGATGAAGGCTTCGTCATCCGCCGTGATCCTGACCGCCTGCGCCTTGGCATAGGCGTCCCATTGCGCTTCGGTGCGAGGCCCGACGATGGCCGAGGTGACCGCGCGGTTGTTCAGCACCCAGGCGATGGCGAACTCGACGATGCCCACGCCCCGCCCCTGGGTGTACTGCTGGATCTGCTGGGCGATGCGCAGGGACTCGACCCGCCACTCGGTTTCCAGGATGCGTTTGTCCTGGCGACCGGCGCGGCTGTTGGCATCTGGCGCGGCGTCCGGCGCGTACTTGCCGCTGAGCACGCCACGGGCGAGGGGGCTGAAGGGCACCACGCCGAGGCCGTAGTTCTGGGCGGCGGTGATCTGCTCGGTTTCCGCCTGGCGGTTGACGATGTTGTACAGCGGTTGGCTGATCACCGGTCGGTCGATGCCCAGGCTGTCGGCAATCCGGATCACCTCGGCGATGCGCCAGCCGCGGTAGTTCGACAGGCCCCAATAGCGGATCTTGCCCTGGCGAATCAGGTCGCCGATGGCCGAGACGGTGACGTGCAGCGGGGTGTTGTGGTCTTCACGGTGCAGGTAGTAGATGTCCAGGTAGTCGGTGCCCAGGCGGTTCAGGCTGGCCTCGATGCCGTTGAACAGATGCTTGCGGCTCAGGCCGCTGCGATTGGGCACGCCGTCCGCCGGGCCGAAGCCGACCTTGGTGGCGAGCACCCACTCGTGGCGGTGGCGGGCGATCGCCTCGCCGACGATCTCTTCGGAGCGGCCGTTGGTGTAGACGTCCGCCGTGTCGATGAAGTTGATGCCCTGGTCCCAGGCCTTGTCGATGATCCGCAGCGAGTCCTCGGTGCTGGTCTGTTCGCCGAACATCATGGTGCCCAGGGTCAGCGTGGACACCTGCAACCCGGAATGGCCTAGCGTGCGGTAGCTCATGACAAAATCCTTCATCCATGGGAAAGGTCCAATCAAACCCCAGAACAGGCGCATGGATCAAACAGATTTATCGAACACCCCCCCATTCACTGTGGGAGCAGGCTTGTTCGCGAAGAGGGCGTGTCAGTTGACATAGCTGCCATTGATCCACTGCTTTCGCGAGCAAGCCGGCTCCCACAGAGGCAATGCTCAGGCCCTGAGCGTACGCGTCATGCGCAACGCCAGCAGGCTGCCGGCCACGATCACCCCGGCCAACACGTACAGCGCGGCATCGGTGGAGCCGGTGGCATCCTTGACCCAACCCACCAGGTAAGGGCTCAGGAAACCGGCCATCTGGCCCATGGAGTTGATCAGCGCCAGGCCGCCCGCCGCCGCGCCGGCGCTGAGCAGGGCGGTAGGCACCGGCCAGAACATCGGCAGGCCGGTGAGGGCGCCCATGGTGGCGATGGACAGGCCGAGGATGGCGATGGCCGGCGTGGTAGCGAAGTTGACGGCGATCAGCAGCCCGGCCGCGCCCATCAGCATCGGCACCACCAGGTGCCAGCGACGTTCCTTGCGCAGGTCCGCCGAGCGGCCCACCAGCAGCATGAACACCGCCGCCAGCAGATAGGGGATCGCGCTCAACCAGCCGATCACCAGGTTATCGCTGAAACCCAGGCTCTTGATGATCGACGGCAGCCAGAAGTTGATCGCATACACACCGCTCTGGATGCAGAAGTACACCAGGCCAAAGGCCCAGATCGCCGGGTTCTTGAACACGGCCAGCAGGGAGTCGCTGCTGGTGTTCGGTTTGTTCGCCAGGTCCTGGGCATGGTCGGCGGTGAGCACGGCGCGCTCCTGGTCGGTCAGCCACTTGGCGTTGGCGAAGGTGTCGCTGAGCAAAAAGAACGCCAGCGCACCGAGGATCACCGTCGGGATGCCTTGCAGCAGGAACATCCACTGCCAGCCGGCCAGGCCGCCTTGGCCGGCGGCGAAGTGGTTGAGGATCCAGCCGGAAAACGGGCTGCCCAACAGGCCCGACACCGGAATGGCGGACATGAACAACGCCATGATCCGGCCGCGTCGGAAGGTCGGGAACCACTGCGAGAGGTATAGCACCACACCCGGGAAGAACCCGGCTTCGGCCGCGCCGGTGAACAGCCGCAAGGTGTAGAAGCCGGTGGGCGTGGTGACGAACAGCAGGCAGGTCGACAACGTGCCCCAGGTGATCATCATCAGCGCGATCCAGCGCCGGGGGCCGAACTTGCTCAGGGCCAGGTTGCTGGGTACGCCGCACAGGACGTAGCCGATGAAGAAGATCCCGGCACCGAGGCCGTAGACGGTTTCGCTGAACTTCAGCGCATCGAGCATCTGCAACTTGGCGAAGCCAACGTTGACCCGGTCGAGGTAGTTGAACAGGTAGCAGATGAAAATGAAGGGGATCAAGCGCAGGGTGATGCGCTTGTAGACGCTGTTTTTCTCGTCGTGCGTAGCCAGGAGGGCCGTTGCGCTCTGGGACATGGCGGGTCTCTCTTTATTATGATTTGTACGAGCCAAGGGGTAACGTTGACTGCCCTTGAGTCTCGGCCAGCCCGGGGGCCGTGTCTTTGTGCCTGAGCACAGGGTTTGGAGCAGGACCCTGTGCGCCTGACCAATCGCCCTGGCGCCCTGCGCTCCAAACCTTCACCCACGCCGCTTGCAAGGAACACCGTCCCATGTTCGAACTGGATCATGACCTGGCGCAGGACATCGTCGACCGGGCGATGGCGATCCTGCCATACAACGTCAATGTCATGGACAACCAGGGCCTGATCCTCGGCAGCGGTGAGCCCGGGCGCGTCAATACCCGCCACGAGGGCGCGCAATTGGTCCTGGCCAATGGCCGGGTGGTGGAAATCGACGCGCACACGGCGAGGCACCTCAAGGGCGTGCAGCCAGGCATCAACCTGCCGCTGATGCTCGATCAGCGCCTGATCGGCGTGCTGGGCATCACCGGCGAGCCCGAGCAGTTGCGCACCTACGCCGAACTGGTACGCATGACCGCCGAGATGCTGGTGGGCCAGCGCAACCAGCAGGCCGAGCAGCAATGGCGCCGGCAACGGTGTGACGACTTGCTGGCTTTGCTGCTGGGGGACGCCGGGGATTCGCCGCGGTTGTTGGACGAAGCCCGCCAGATGGGCCTCAAGCCGCAACTGTCACGGGTGCCGTATCTGTTCGAGCTGGGCCCGGAGCATGGGCCAGGGCAGAGCGTCGAGACGTTGAGCGCCTGGTTGATGTCACGCTACCCGGACAGTTGGTGCCTGACCTCGTCCAAGTCCTCGTTGCTCTGGTGCCGGCCGGTCACCGCGTCGGTGGAAAACGAGCGGCTGCTGGGCAAGCTCGACGGGCTGGGCTGGTGCATCTTGCGAGTGGCGGTGGGTGGCCAGGCCGAAGGGCTGGCGGGACTGCGTCGGTGCTACCGTCGGGTCGCGGACCTGCTGGCCTACGGTCGCGATGTGTTGCCGCAATTGCGGCTGCTGAGCCTTGCCCGTTATCGCCTGCCGGTGATGCTCTGGCGTCATCGCAGCGACGATGCCCTCGACGAATTGCTGGCACCGCTGCGCAAGGTGATCGCCAAGGACAGCAACGGCCAGTTGCTCACGACCTTGCGCAGCTGGTGCGAACACGACGGCCAGAGCCAGGCTTGCGCCGAGGCCCTGGGGATCCACCGCAACAGCTTGCGCTACCGCATGGAACGCATCGCCGAGCTCAGTGGGGTCGATCCGTTGCGGCTGGATGGCATGTTGGCGTTGTACCTGGGGGTGCAGTTGTTGCCGCAGACCGAAAGCCCACCGCTGTAACCCTGTGCTCGCGAGGGTGGTTGTACTGGGGAAATTATGTCGCCTGTGCCGCCATCTTCGCGGGCAAGCCCGCTCCCACAAATGATTTGTGGTGTACATGGATTCGGTATTCACGCTGATTAACTGTGGGAGCGGGCTTGCCCGCGAAGAGGCCCTTCCATCCAACAACCATCCCCCTACCAACCCCACCCTTTGTAAAATTGAACAATAATCCCCCCTGTCTTTTGTGCGGCAGACCGGCGTCACGGTTGCGGTCAGCTGGCAGCATGCTGGGCATCGGAACCGGAGAATAATATGAAAATAGTCATCGCCCCCGACTCGTTCAAGGACAGCCTCAGTGCCCAGGGCGTCGCCGACGCCATCGCCGCCGGGCTGGCCCAGGTCTGGCCGGCTGCACAGTTGATCAAGTGTCCGATGGCCGATGGCGGGGAGGGGACGGTGGCGTCGGTGCTGGCGGCGTGCAACGGACAATGGCGTCGCAACCGGGTTCGAGGGCCGTTGGGTAGCGCGGTCGAGGCAAGCTGGGGCTGGTTGCCCGAGAGCCGCACCGCGATCATCGAAATGGCCGAGGCCAGCGGCCTGCAATTGGTCGCGCCGGGGCAGCGCGATGCCTGCTCCAGCAGCACCTATGGCACTGGCGAACTGATTCGCGCCGCCCTGGATGAAGGGGCCGGGCGGGTGATCCTGGCCATCGGCGGCAGTGCCACCAATGACGGCGGTGCCGGTGCGATGCAAGCCCTGGGCGTGGCGTTGCTGGATGAACACGGCCAGGTGCTTGCTCCGGGCGGCCTGGCCCTGAAGAACCTGTCGCGCATCGACCTCAGCGGACTGGACCCGCGCCTGGCCCAGGTCGATTTCGAGATTGCCGCCGACGTCGACAACCCACTGTGCGGCCCCCAGGGGGCTTCCGCCATTTTCGGCCCGCAAAAAGGTGCTTCCGCCCAGCAAGTGCGGTGGCTGGACGCAGCCCTGGGACACTTCGCCGAACACTGTGCCCAGGCCCTGCACAAGGATGTGCGCGACGAACCGGGCAGCGGTGCCGCCGGCGGCCTCGGGTTCGCCGCCAAGGCGTTCCTCGGCGCGCGGTTTCGCACGGGCGTGGAGGTGGTCGCCCAACTGGTGGGGCTGGCCGCTGCGGTACAGGGCGCTGACTTGGTGATCACTGGCGAAGGCCGTTTCGACGCGCAGACCCTGCGCGGCAAGACGCCCTTCGGCGTGGCCCGCATCGCCCGCCAGCACGGCGTGCCGGTGCTGGTTATCGCCGGTACGTTGGGGGAGGGCTACCCGGCGCTGTATGAGCACGGTGTCGATGCCGCCTTCGCCCTGGCCAGCGGCCCGATGACGCTGCAAGAGGCCTGTGCCGATGCGGCGCGCCTGCTGGGCGAGCGGGCCCGGGATATTGCCCGGCTGTGGCAGGTCGCCAGCCGATAAGTGCTCCTGAAATATTTTTTTACATCCCCCTGTAAAAAGCCTACAGCCCAGCCGATAAAGGGGTTAAGCGTACCCATCAGCACCCCACCCTACACTGACTGGCATGGATGCTCGACCCCATTGCCCCGAGGTCTTTACATGTCCCTTCGTAGCCTGAACATCGCGCCCCGAGCCTTCCTTGGCTTCGCTTTCATTGCTCTGCTTGTCATTGGCCTGGGCTTATTCGCTGCCAATCGCATGTCGGTGATCCGCCAGGCCTCGGTGGACATGGAGCAAAACCAGGTGCCCAGCGTCGCGTACCTGGCCAACGTGCTGGAGAACGTGCTGCGCATGCGCATCCTGTCGTTCCGCATCCTGGTCAACCGCGAGCCGGCCAGCCTGGCAGAGGCCGAAACCCGCATCGGTGTGCTGGTGGAGAAACTGCACAAGGCCGACACCAGTTACGCGGCGTTGCCAGCCGAAGCCGAGGAAAAAGAGCTATACAAGACTTTTTCCGTGACCCTTGGCAACTACCTGCAAGCCCAGAAAGAGATGCTCGACCTGTCGCGACAGAACAAGGTCGATGAGCTGCGCGCCCTGATCAATAGCCGAATCAAGGAAGGCACCGACCTGATGGGCGAGCAGCTCAACAAGCTTATCGCGATCAACGTGTCCGGCTCTGTAGAGGCGTCGGCCGAGGCGGGCGCGCACTTTGACAACGCGCTGGCGGGCATCATCATCGTGTCGCTCGTCGCTGCGTTGGCCACCGTGCTGCTCGCGCTGGCGTTGACTCGCAGCATTGTGTTGCCGCTCAACCGAGCGCTGGAGGCGGCGCGAGTCATTGCTGGCGGGAACCTGGTGCAGGTGATCACGGACGACGGCAAGGACGAACCCGCTCGGTTGCTCAAGGCCCTGGCCGACATGCAAGCCAGCCTGCGCAAGACCATCGAGCAGATCGCCGGCTCCGCCACCCAGTTGGGCGCCGCCGCCGAAGAGTTGAGCGCGGTGACCCAGGAATCTTCCCGTGGCCTGCAACAGCAACACAATGAAATCGAACAGGCCGCCACGGCGGTCAACGAAATGACCACCGCAGTGGAAGAGGTCGCGCGTAATGCGGTGTCCACGTCCGAGGCGTCGAACCAATCGACCCAGGCGGCCCGGGAAGGTCGCTCGCGGGTGGTGGAAACCGTCGAGGCGATCCAGACCATGACCCACGACGTGCAAAGCACCGCGGCGATGATCGAAGGCCTGGCGGTGCAGGGGCGCGATATCGGCAAGGTCCTGGACGTGATCCGCGCCATCGCCGAACAGACCAACCTGCTGGCCCTCAACGCCGCCATCGAAGCCGCCCGCGCCGGGGAGGCCGGACGCGGTTTCGCGGTGGTGGCCGACGAGGTCCGGGCCTTGGCCCACCGCACTGCGCAATCAACCCAGGAAATCGAGAAAATGGTCGCCGGTATCCAGAACGGCACCGGTGAGGCCGTGCAGTCGATGCAGCAAAGCAACCAGCGTACCCAGAGCACCCTGGAAATGGCCCGCGCCGCCGGCGTGGCCCTGGAACAGATCACCCAATCGATCCACCAGATCAACGAGCGCAACCTGGTCATCGCCAGCGCTTCGGAGGAACAGGCCCAGGTGTCCCGCGAAGTGGACCGCAACCTGGTCAACATTCGCGACCTCGCCACCCAGTCGGCCAGCGGTGCGAAACAGACCAGCGACGCGTCCCACGAACTGTCGCGCCTGGCGGTGACGTTGAACGCGATGGTGGCGCGGTTTGTGATTTGAGATAGGGTTGAGGCTGGACACCGCGCAATCAGGAGATATGCATGCGCTTTTCAGCCTTGACCCAACGCATCACCGGCGATGGCGCCGCCGCCTGGCACATTCACGATCGGGCGCTGGCCATGCGCGAACAGGGCATGGACGTGCTGCTGTTGTCGGTGGGCGATCCGGATTTCGACACACCGCGCGCCATCGTCGATGCCGCGGTGGGCAGCCTGCGGGCCGGGGATACGCATTACTCGGACATCCGTGGCCTGTACACCTTGCGCAGCCGCATTGCCCGGCGTCACCAGCGGCGCTGCGGCCAGCCGGTCGACGCCGGGCATGTCACCGTGTTGCCCGGTGCGCAGTGCGCGGTGTATGCAGTCGCGCAGTGCCTGCTCGACCCGGGCGACGAGGTGATCGTCGCCGAGCCGATGTATGTCACCTACGAGGCGGTGTTCGGTGCCTGCGGGGCGACAGTGGTGCCGGTGCCAGTGCGTCCGGAGAACGGGTTCAGGGTCGAACCGGCCGATGTGGCCGGCCTGATCACCGGGCGGACCCGGGCGATGCTGCTCAACAGCCCCAACAACCCATCAGGCGCCAGCCTGCCGCTCGCGACCTGGCGAGGACTGGCGCAGTTGTGCATCGAGCATGACCTGTGGCTGATCAGTGACGAGGTCTACAGCGACCTGTTGTACGAAGGTGAGCACATCAGCCCGGCCAGTCTGCCAGGCATGGCCGAACGCACGGCGACCATCAACAGCCTGTCCAAATCCCATGCCATGACCGGTTGGCGCATTGGCTGGGTACTTGGGCCCGAGCCCCTGGCCGAACACTTGGCGAACCTGTCGTTGTGCATGCTCTTCGGCCTGCCGGATTTCGTGCAGCGGGCGGCCCAGGTGGCCCTCGAAGAAGATTTGCCTGAAGTGGCGCACATGCGCGAAGAGTATCGCCAGCGCCGCGACCTGGTGTGCGCCATGCTTGGCAACTGTCCGGGCCTCAAGCCGGTGCGACCCGATGGCGGCATGTTCGTCATGGTCGACATCCGCCAGACCGGTCTCGACGCCCAAGGCTTTGCCGAACACCTGCTGGACGGCTATGGCGTCTCGGTGCTCGCCGGCGAGGCCTTCGGCCCGAGCGCGGCGGGGCATATCCGCATCGGGCTGGTGGTCGACCGGCTGAAACTGGCCCAGGCCTGCGAGCGCATCGCGGCCTGTGCGGCGGGGCTGCTGCTAGCACGGCGGGCCTGAGACTCGCCGTGCGTCGCGACCGCTTTCGCGAGCAAGCTCGCTCCCACAGGTTTCCCAAGTGTCCGAGGGGCCCTTTGTGAGAGCGAGCTTGCTCGCGAAGGCGGCCGCCCATCCAGCCTCGCCATCCCAGGCAAGCCGCCCCCCCGGCCGATCAGTGGCTGTCAGGACGCTTGCGCACCAGATTCATCACCCCGACAAAGAACACCGGGACAAACACCACCGCCAGGGTCGCGGTGATCATCCCGCCGATCACCCCGGTCCCGATGGCCTGCTGGCTCGCCGAACTGGCGCCGGTGGCGATGGCCAGAGGCACGACGCCGAGGATGAAGGCCAGGGAGGTCATGATGATCGGTCGCAGGCGCAGGCGCGCCGCCTGGAGCGTGGCGTCGATCAGATCATGGCCCTGGTCGTACAGGCTCTTGGCGAACTCGATGATCAGGATCGCATTCTTCGCCGACAACCCGATGATGGTCACCAGCCCGACCTTGAAGAACACATCGTTGGGCAGGCCGCGCATCGACACCGCGAGCACCGCGCCGAGCACCCCCAGTGGCACCACCAGCAGCACCGACGTCGGGATCGACCAACTCTCGTACAGCGCCGCCAGGCACAGGAACACCACCAGCAACGACAGCCCGAGCAACAGCGGCGCCTGGCTGCCGGACAAGCGTTCCTGCAGGGACAGCCCGGTCCATTCCTGCCCCAGGCCGGCCGGCCCCTGGGCCACCAGCCGCTCGATCTCGGCCATGGCTTCGCCGGTGCTGTGGCCGGGCGCCGGTTCGCCGGAAATGCTGATGGCCGGGTAGCCGTTGTAGCGGGTCAATTGTGTCGGGCCCTGGGTCCATCTGGCCTGGACGAACGCCGACAGCGGCACCATCTTCCCGGCGTTGTTGCGCACATGGATCTTCAGCAGGTCGGCCACCTGGCCGCGCTGGTCGCCTTGTGCCTGGACCACCACCCGCTGCATCCGCCCCTGGTTGGGGAAGTCATTGACGTAGGCCGAGCCCACCGCCGTGGACAGCACGTTACCCACGTCGGCGAAGGAAACGCCCAGGGCATTGGCCTGCTTGCGGTCGACCTCCAGTTGGACCTGCGGCGCTTCGGCCAGGGCGCTTTCACGCACGTTCATCAACACCGGGCTTTTTCCGGCCGCGGCGAGCAATTCGTCGCGGGCCTGCATCAGCGTGGCGTGGCCAAGGCCGCCGCGATCCTGCAGGCGGAACTCGAAGCCACTGGAGGTGCCCAGGCCATCCACTGGTGGCGGCAGCACCGCAAAGGCCATAGCGTCCTTGATCGCGCCGAACGCCTGGTTGGCTCGGTCGGCAATCGAGCTGGCCGAATCGTCGCGTGCCCGCTGCGACCAGTCCTTCAGGGTGGTGAACGCCAGGGCCGCATTCTGCCCGCTGCCGGAAAAACTGAAACCGAGGATCACCGTGCTGTCGCTCACGCCCGGCTCGCCGGCGTTGTGAGCTTCGATCTGCTCCACCACCTGCACCGTGCGGTTCTTGCTCGCGCCGGGCGGCAACTGGATGTCGGTGATGGTGTAGCCCTGGTCCTCCACCGGCAGGAACGAGGAGGGCAGGCGCGTGAACAGCAGGCCCATGCCCACCAGCAGCACCCCGTAGATCAGCAGGTAGCGGCCGGTGCGCTTGAGTGCGTAGGCGACCCAGCCCTGGTAGCGATCGCCCAATTGGTCGAAGCGGCGATTGAACCAGCCGAAGAAACCGCCCTTGGCGTGATGCTCGCCCTGGTCGATGGGCTTGAGCAAGGTCGCGCACAGCGCCGGCGTGAGGCTCAGGGCCAGGAACGCCGAGAACAGGATCGAGGTCGCCATGGACAGCGAGAATTGCCGGTAGATCACGCCCACCGATCCGGGCATGAACGCCATGGGAATGAACACCGCCACCAGCACCAGGGTGATGCCGATGATCGCGCCGGTGATCTGCCGCATCGCCTTGCGCGTCGCTTCCTTGGGCGACAGCCCTTCGCTGGCCATGATCCGCTCGACGTTCTCCACCACGACGATGGCGTCGTCCACCAGGATGCCGATCGCCAGGACCATACCGAACATGGTCAACACGTTGATGGAAAAACCCAGGGCGAGCATGGTCGCGAACGTGCCCATCAGCGCCACGGGCACCACCAGCGTCGGGATCAGGGTGTAGCGGATGTTCTGCAGGAACAGGAACATCACGGCGAACACCAGCAGCATGGCCTCGCCCAGGGTGTACACCACCTTGGTGATCGAGACCTTGACGAACGGCGAGGTGTCGTAGGGGATCTTGTACTCGACGCCCGCGGGGAAGTAGCGCGACAGCTCATCCATCTTCGTGCGCACCAGCGTCGCGGTGTTGAGGGCATTGGCCCCCGGCGACAGTTGTACGCCAACGGCGGTGGAAGGCTTGCCATTGAGCCGCGTGGAAAACTGGTATTCCTGGCTGCCGACTTCCACCCGCGCCACATCGCCAATGCGCACGGTGGAGCCGTCGGGGTTGGCCTTGAGTACGATGTCGGCGAACTCTTCGGGCGTCGACAACTGCCCCTTGACCAGTACCGTCGCGGTCATCTCCTGGGTGGTGCGTGCCGGCAGGTCGCCGATGCTGCCCGCCGACACCTGGGCGTTCTGCGCCACGATGGCGGCATTGACGTCGGCCGGCGTCAGGTTGAAGGCGAGCAGTTTCTGCGGGTCGATCCAGATCCGCATCGCCCGCTCGGCGCCGTACAGTTGCGCCTTGCCGACGCCGTCCAGGCGCTTGATCTCGTTCATCACGTTGCGCGCCAGGTAGTCGCTGAGCGCCACATCGTCGAGCTTGCCGTCGCTGGAGGTGAGCGTGATCAGCAGCAGGAAACCGGCCGACACCTTGTCCACCTGCAAGCCCTGCTGGGTGACGGCCTGGGGCAGGCGTGATTCCACGGCCTTGAGCCGGTTCTGCACATCGACCTGGGCCAGCTCCGGGTTGGTGCCCGGCTGGAACGTCGCGGTGATGGTGGCGCTGCCCAGGCTGCTCTGGGAACCGAAGTACAGCAGGTGATCGGCGCCGTTGAGCTCTTCCTCGATCAGGCTGACCACGCTCTGGTCCACGGTTTGCGCCGACGCACCGGGGTACACCGCGTAGATTTCGATTTGCGGCGGCGCGACGTCGGGGTACTGCGCCACCGGCAACTGCGGGATTGCCAGCACACCGGCCAGCAGAATGAACAACGCCACCACCCAGGCGAACACCGGGCGGTCGATAAAGAACTGCGGCATGGCAAACGTCCTGCTTACTGGCCAGGGACCTGGGCAAGTGGAAGAGGGGAGTCATCGACCCGGACTTTTTCACCGGGGCGTGCGTGTTGCAGGCCTTCGACGACAATGCGGTCGCCCGGCTTCAAGCCATGGGTGACGATCCAGCGGTCATCCTGCACGGCGCCCAGCGTCACCGGTTGCAGGCTGACGGTCTGCTGGGCATCGACCAGCAATACCTGGGCGATGCCGGCGCTGTCGCGCAGGATGGCCCGCTGCGGCACGCTGATGCCCTGGCGATCGACCGCCTGCTCCAGGCGCACGCGCACGAAGCTGCCCGGCAACAGGTCCAGGTCGGGGTTGGGGAATTCGCTGCGCAGGGTGATCTGGCCGGTGCCCGGGTCGACGCTGATGTCGGCGAACAACAGTTTGCCCGGCAGCGGGTACAGGCTGCCGTCGTCCTGAACCAGCGTGGCCTTGGCCTGGCCCGGCTCGACCTGCTGCAACTGGCCGGCGCGCAGGGCGCGGCGCAGTTCGTTGAGCTCGCGGGTCGATTGGGTGAGGTCGGCGTGGATCGGGTCCAACTGCTGGATGAGGGCCAGCGGCGTGGTTTCGTTCTGGCCGACCAGCGCACCCTCGGTTACCAGCGCCCGGCCGATGCGTCCGGCGATGGGCGCGGTGACCGTGGCATAACCGAGGTTCAGCCGGGCCCGTTCCACGGCGGCCTTACTGGCGGCGACATCGGCGGCGCTCTGGCGATCAGCGGCCCGGGCGTTGTCGTAGTCCTGGCCGCTGATGGCGTTGTCCTCGATCAGGCGCGCGTAGCGTTGCGCTTGCAGGCGTGCCTGGAAGGCGTTGGCCTGGGCCTTGCGCAATGCCGCTTCGGCGCTGTCCAGGTCGGCCTTGAACGGCGCCGGGTCGATGCGAAACAGCACATCGCCTTTTTTCACATCGCTGCCTTCGCGATACACCCGCTGCAACACCACGCCGGGCACCCGTGCGCGCACTTCGGCGGTGCGTGGCGCGGCAATGCGTCCGCTCAATTCGCTGCTGATGGACAGTGGCCGGGCTTCGATGGTTTCGACGGCCACGGTGGGCAGCGGCGCTTCGTCCGTGGGCGGCGCGGCGCTGTCGCAGGCGCTCAACGACAGCGCACCGAGCAGCAGACCCAGCGTGGCGAAAGAATTCTTTGGCATGGTGCATCCCCAATAATGAGCGGTGCCATGCTACGGCGGGCGAGCCTGGGCGTTGGTAAAGCTTTGTTGGGGGTGTGTGAAATTGTGTAAGGGTTTTGCGTCGGGTTGGGCGAGGGCGTATATCCTTGGCAACTTGAGATCATCGGTGTCTTGCCGGGCCTCATCGCGAGCAAGCTCGCTCCCACAATGATTATGCGAACGCCTGTGGGAGCGAGCTTGCTCGCGATAGATAAAGGCCTGCCAGGCACCCCAGCACTTTCTGGAACACCCCATGCCCAACATCCTCCTGGTCGAAGACGACTGCGCGTTGTCCGAGCTGATCGCCAGTTACCTGGAACGCAACGGCTATCAAGTCAACGTGCTGGCCCGCGGCGACCACGTGCGGGAGCGGGCGCGGGTCAATCCGCCGGACCTGGTGATCCTCGACCTGATGCTGCCGGGCCTGGACGGCTTGCAGGTGTGTCGCCTGCTGCGGGCCGATTCGGCGACCTTGCCGATCCTGATGCTCACCGCCCGGGACGACAGTCACGACCAGGTCCTGGGCCTGGAAATGGGCGCCGACGACTACGTCACCAAACCGTGCGAGCCGCGGGTCTTGCTGGCGCGGGTGCGGACCTTGCTGCGGCGCAGCAGCCTCGCCGAACCGCAGACGGCCAACGACCGCATTCTGATGGGCAACCTGTGCATCGACCTGTCCGAACGCACCGTGACCTGGCGCGGCCAGCCGGTGGAGCTGTCCAGCGGCGAGTACAACCTGCTGGTGGTGCTGGCCCGGCATTCCGGCGAGGTGCTGAGCCGCGACCAGATCCTGCAACGCCTGCGCGGCATCGAGTTCAACGGCACCGACCGCTCGGTGGACGTGGCGATTTCCAAGCTGCGGCGTAAATTCGACGACAACGCCGGCGAAGCTCGCAAGATCAAGACCGTCTGGGGCAAAGGCTACCTGTTCAGCCGTTCCGAGTGGGAATGCTGAGCCGATGTGGAAACTGCTGATTCGCCTGTACCTGGTCACCATCGTCTCCTACAGCGCGGCCATCTACCTGATGCCGGAACTGGTGGTCCGCCTGTTCCATGAGCGCTTCGTGAGCTACAACCTCGACCATTCCCGAGGCTTGCAGACCCTGATGGTCAAACAGTTCCACGCCGTGCCCCGCGAGCAGTGGCCGGCGCTGGCGGCGCAGATGGACAAGGACTTCGAGCCGCTGCGCATCGAACTGGCGAGCCTCGATGACCCGGGCTTCAGCGAAGCCGAGCGGGCGCAGCTCAGCCGTGGCGAAAACATCGTGCGCCTCGGTGACTGGGCCTGGCGCACCCTGGCGGTGGCACCGCTGGGTGAGCGCATGGCGGTCAAGATGATCGTTCCGCCGGATCCGACCGACGTCAACTGGCTGTACTGGAGCATCAACGTGCTGATCGGCGCGACCATGCTCGCGTGCCTGTTGCTCTGGCTGCGGCCGCACTGGCGTGACCTGGAGCGCCTCAGGCGCACCGCCGAGCGTTTCGGCAAGGGCCACTTGGGTGAGCGTACGCAGATTGCCTCCAGTTCGAACATCGGCAGCCTGGCCCATGTGTTCGACACTATGGCCGGTGACATCGAGAAGCTGCTCAACCAGCAGCGCGACCTGCTCAACGCGGTGTCCCACGAATTGCGCACGCCACTGACCCGGCTCGACTTCGGCCTGGCCCTGGCGCTGTCCGAGGATTTGCCGCCCGCCAGTCGCGAGCGCCTGCAAGGGTTGGTGGCGCACATTCGCGAGCTGGATGAACTGGTGCTCGAACTGCTGTCCTACAGCCGTCTGCAGAACCCCGAACGCTTGCCCGAGCGGGTCGAAGTGCCGCTGGACGAATTCATCGACAGCATCCTGGGCAGTGTCGACGAAGACCTGGCGGCCCCGGACGTGGTGATCGACGTGTTGCTGCACGGAGCGCTGGAGCGCTTCGAACTCGACCCGCGCCTGACCGCCAGGGCCTTGCAGAACCTGCTGCGCAATGCGATGCGTTACTGCGAGAAGCACATCCAGGTCGGTGTGTTGGTGGGCGACCAGGGTTGTGAGATCTGGGTCGACGATGACGGCATCGGCATCCCGGATGACGAGCGTGAGCGTGTGTTCGAGCCGTTCTACCGCCTGGACCGCAGCCGCGACCGCGCCACCGGCGGGTTCGGCCTAGGCCTGGCCATCAGCCGCCGTGCCTTGCAAGCCCAGGGCGGCACCTTGACCGTCGAGACTTCACCGCTGGGCGGGGCTCGGTTCAGGTTGTGGTTGCCCGCCCCATCGTCCTGATCCAGGTGGTTCCCTGGGCGAGGGAGCGTGCTCCTGTTGGGGTGCGCAGCGGCCCTTCAGCCTCAGCCGAACAACCCCGCCGCGATATTGATCGAAAACCCCAAGATTGCCGTGTTGAATACGAACCCGATCAGTGATTGCGCCAGTACGATCTTGCGCAACTGGCGGGTGGCGACACCCACGTCCGACGTCTGCACCGCGACCCCGATGGTGAAGGAGAAATACAGGAAATCCCAATAATTGGGCGTGGTCAGGCCTTCGGCAAAGCGCAGCGCCGGCTCGGTGCCCTCCCAGGTGTAATAGAGCCGCGCATAGTGGACGCTGAAGATCACGCCGATCAGCAACCATGAGCCGATCACCGTCATGGCCGTGAAGCCGTAGTGCAGCAGCTTGCCTGCGGCGTGCAGGTCGCGGCTGCCGGCCAGTTCGACGGTGATGGTGGCCAGGCTGGCCAAGGCGGCGATGCAAACCATCAGCAAGACCAGCCCGGCGTTTTCGTCTTCGATCTCGGCAATGCGCCTGACGTCGGGGGCCTTGGCGCGTACGGTCAGCCACAACATCAGCACCAGGTAGGTCCAGACCCCGGCATTCCAGCCGATCAGGACCTTGCTGATGAGGCTGTCCGCAGGCGCCAGGACGCCCACTGCCAGGCCGACGGCCATGGCGCTGGACAGACGCGGGTGGGTACGGGCGAGGAAGGGCATGGGGGCTCACTGTCCGGAAAAGAGACGCCTAGTATGCTCAGGCGACCCCAGGTAGCCAACCTGTAGGAGCGAGCCCGCATTTCTTTGTTGGCGGGGCAAGATTTAGATTGACCGCCGCTTGTCTGGCAGCAGAATGTCTTTCGTCGCAAATCTCCAAGAGTGATGGCTTTTTGATACCTGCTTGCGTCGCGATTGAGTACAATCGCGGCGTACAATCGGGCATGGAGGCAGTCCGGCTCTTTCGTTACGAGAACACTCCATGTTGATCGGTACGTATTCCCCCGCGCTCGTTTCCATTTCCCTGTTCGTTGCTGTCCTGGCTTCCTACACCGCACTCGACCTGACCGGGCGTATCGCCACCGCCCAGGGCCGCGCCGCGCAGCTGTGGATGGCCGGCGGCGCACTGGCCATGGGCGTGGGCGTCTGGTCCATGCACTTCATCGGCATGCTGGCGTTCTCCTTGCCGGTGCGGCTTGGCTACGACACTTCCATCACCGCGCTGTCGTTGCTGATCGCCATTTTGTCCTGCGGCTTTGCCTTGTGGCTGGTCAGCCAGCCGCGCCTGCCGGCGTGTCAACTGGCGTTCGGTGCGCTGGTCATGGGGGCCGGCATCAGTGCCATGCATTACACCGGCATGGCGGCGTTGCGGATGCAGCCGGGCATCGACTACGAGCCCACGCTGTTCGGCGCCTCACTGGTGATTGCCGTCGGTGCTTCTGCGGCGGCCCTGTGGATCGCCTTCCGCCTGCGCCAGAACACCCCTCACGTGCGCCTGGCCCGGGCCGGCGCCGCGGTGATCATGGGCGTCGCCATTGTCGGCATGCACTACACCGGCATGGCCGGGGCGCAGTTTCGCGACGGCAGCTTTTGCGGCGCCCTGGACGGCCTGAGCGGCAAGGGCCTGGACAACGTGGTGCTGATCACCACCCTGGCGGTGCTGGCCATCGCGTTGCTGACCTCGATTCTCGATGCGCGCCTGGAGGCCCGCACCGCCGAACTGGCCCAATCCTTGACCGTGGCCAATCGCGAACTGACGCAACTGGCCCTGCACGACCCGCTCACCGGGTTGCCCAACCGGGTGTTGCTGGCCGACCGTATCGGCCAGGCCATGCACCGGGTGCAAGAGCAGGGCGGCTGCTTTGCCCTGATGTTCATCGACCTCGATGGCTTCAAGCCGGTCAACGATGCCTTCGGGCACCACATGGGCGATCTGTTGCTGCGCGACGTGGCCCTGCGCCTGCGCGAGGATTTGCGCAGCCAGGACACCCTGGCGCGGATCGGCGGCGATGAGTTCGTGCTGCTGGTGCAACTGGCCGAGCCGGACGACGCCTTGCGCCTGGCTGCCCGCCAGGTCGGGTTGGTGGGCCAGACGTTTCGGGTGGCCGAGCACGATTTGCAGATCTCCGCCAGCGTCGGCATTTCCGTGTACCCCGGCAACGGCAGCAGCGCCGAAGAGCTGTTGATGAATGCCGACGCGGCGATGTACCACGCCAAGGGGGCGGGGAAGAACGGCTACAGCTTTTTCGACGCGTCGATGAACAGCAACGCCCGCAAGCAATTGCAGTTGCTGCAGGATTTGCGCATCGCCGTCGAACAGCGCCAGTTCAGCCTGCATTACCAACCCAAGTTCGACGCCGCCAATGGGCGTCCGGTGGGGGCCGAGGCGTTGTTGCGCTGGACCCATCCGACCCAGGGCCTGTTGATGCCCGCCACGTTCATCGACCTGGCGGAAAAGACCGGGCTGATCATCCCCATCGGCGAATGGGTGCTCAACGAAGCCTGCCGCCAGATGCGCGAATGGTACGTGCTCGGCTACACCGACTGGCGCATCGCGGTGAACCTCTCGGCCTTGCAGTTCTGCCACACCGGGTTGGTACAGAGCGTCGCCAAGGCCTTGGAAACCCATTGCCTGGCGGCCAACAGCCTGACGCTGGAAATCACTGAAACCACTGCCATGAGCGATGCGGATGCGAGCATGACGGTGCTGCAGCAGCTGTCCGACATGGGCGTGGACTTGTCCATCGATGACTTCGGCACCGGCTATTCGAGCCTGATGTACCTCAAGCGCCTGCCGGCCAATGAACTGAAGATCGACCGCGGCTTCGTGCGCGACCTGGAGCACGACAGCGATGACGCGGCCATCGTCTCCGCCATCGTCGCCCTTGGCCAGGCCCTGGGGCTGCGGATCGTTGCCGAAGGGGTCGAGACCGACCTGCAGCAAGACTTCCTGACCCGGTTGGGTTGCGATTCCCTGCAAGGTTACCTGCTGGGCCATCCACTCCCGGCCGAGCGCTTTTTGCACGACCTGCGCCAGGTCAAACGCGCCGCCATGGCCTGACACACGGTCGTCATCCTGTGGGAGCGGCTTGCTCGCGAAGGCGGCGTGTCAAACGACAATCATGTTGGCTGGCCCACCGCTTTCGCGGGCAAGCCCGCTCCCACAGTTGCCCGCTTGCACAATGGGCGCGCGGCAGGCACCTGTCTTCACAGTAAAAGGAATGATTCGCCGCCGTTGAAGTCCCAGTTCCAGTACCCCGAATAACTGGAGCTTTTCTATGCGCAAATCCCCCCTGATCGCCAGCCTGGTCCTGATCGCCGGTCTCGGAGCCCTCGGCCCCGTGGCGCAAGCGGCGCAAGCCACCGGAGATGCGGTGGAGCACTCGCCCAACAATGGTCGCCGGCTGGTGGAGGCCGACCGGACGCCGGCGGAGTATCAGCGCCCGGAAAAAGCCATCAAGAACTGGAAAGAGAAGGGCCTCGAAGCCCCCGACGAGGGTTCGCAATGGGTGCAGATCAATGACAAGTACGTGATGGTGGTGATCGCGTCTGGCCGGATCCTCAAGATCACCCCCGCCACGCGCTAGGCCATCAGAGCAATTCGCCTTTGTCCCACAGATGAACCAGCTCGCCGGGTGCCTGATCCTCGGGCACCTTGAGCACCATTTCATCGTCCTGGTCGTTGGTGCGGTAACGCACCTCGATCTGGAAGAAGCGCTGGTCGCCGCGCCCGGGTGCGGGCGAGGCCAGCGGCAGGCAGCCCTCCAGTACCGAACAGATGCGGCTGCGCTGGTCGATGTCGCATTGGGCGAATTCGATTTCCCGTGGCCGGGTCAGGGCATGGATGGCCGCCACGCCACCCTGGCGTGACAGCCGTACCACGGCGTTGTCGTCGAGCTCTGGAAGGGTTTTCATCAACGCTCCTGTGTCAGGTCGACGCCGACCTGGCGCCAGCCGTCTTGCACCGCTTGCACTTCCCGCGCACCGAAGCGCTGGCGGGCATGCTCGACGGTCAGGCGGGCGAAGTCGCTGAAGGACGCGTCGTTGGCCAGTTTTCTGTCGCACAAGGTGTCATACCAGATCCGGCCGGCTTTTTCCCAGGCAAATCCGCCCAGCGTGGTCGCCACCAGATAAAAGGCGCGGTTGGGGATGCCGGAGTTGATGTGCACGCCGCCGTTGTCCTCGCGGGTAATGACGAATTCACGCATGTGCGACGGTTGTGGGTCCTTGCCCAGCAGCGGGTCGTTGTAGGCGGTGCCGGGGTTGGACATGCTGCGCAGGCCATCGCCGTTGATCTTATCGGTGAGCAGGTCGGCACCGATCAACCAGTCGGCCTGGTCGGCGGTCTGTTCCAGCACGTACTGCTTGACCAGCACGCCGAACACATCGGAGATGGACTCGTTCAGTGCACCGGACTGGTTGGCGTAGACCAGCCCGGCTTCGCTTTCGGTGACGCCGTGGGCCAGCTCGTGGGCGACCACGTCGAGGGAGCGGGTGAAGCGCTGGAAAATTTCCCCGTCACCGTCGCCGAACACCATTTGCGCGCCGTTCCAGAAGGCGTTTTCGTAGCCTTGTCCATAATGCACGCTGCCCACCAGGGCGAAGCCCTTGTTGTCGATGGAGTCGCGGCCGAGGATTTTCCAGAAAAAATCGTAGGTGGCGCCGAGGGCATCGTAGGCTTCGTCCACGGCCGGGTCGCCGCTGGCCGGCTGGCCTTCCAGGCGTACCGGCTGGCCGGGCAGTTCCATGGTGTTCTGTGCGTCGTGCACGCTGCGCTGCGGGTGGCCGGCCTTGCCCGGCCTGGGCAGTTTCGCCGCAGCGGGCGGCTGGTCCGGCGGGCCGGGGTTGTGCCGCAGGCTGCGCACGTGGGTCAGGGTGCCAAGGGCGCTGGAACGTTGCTGTTCGGAGCCGTGGGCAATGATGCGATTGAGGATGTACGGAGGAATAAAACCGTAGAGCGGGCGAGAGTCGAACATCAGAAAATCCTTATCTGAAATGCAGGGCGATACCCATGTGAACCGAAGTGGCTTGAGCGGTTCCCTACTGCTGACCCGCTCGATGCGCCACAGTTGCATATGGATACGGACACGGACCTGTGGCCAGGGGATAATCCCTTCGCCACAAAAACACAGCACGGACAGACTCCATGAACGAAGAACTGCACATCACCGACCTGCAACAGGGCGACGGCAAAAGCGTAGTCAAAGGCGCGCTGATCACCACTCAATACCGCGGTACGCTCGAAGACGGCACTGAATTCGATTCGTCCTACAGCCGTGGCAAGCCGTTCCAGTGCGTGATCGGCACCGGTCGCGTCATCAAGGGCTGGGACGTGGGGCTGATGGGCATGAAGGTGGGCGGCAAGCGCAAGCTGTGGGTACCAGCCCACCTGGCCTACGGTGAGCGCTCCATGGGCGCGCACATCAAGCCCAACGCCAACCTCGTTTTCGAGATCGAGCTGCTGGAAGTGCTGACCCGGGACGATTGAGCGGCGTCGACTGCGGGCCGGCAACCTCCAGTTGAAAGTGTTGCTACTCTTTGCAGATGATGCATGGCTTTATTCGTCAGGGAGCGAAATATGGAAGCGGAACTGCATGACCTGGGAGTCTCCCAGGTGGCTGCGGCCATTGCCGAGCCGGCCCGGACCCGCATGTTGTGCGCGTTGATGGACGGCCACGCCCGGACCAGCACCGAGCTGGCCAGCATTGCCGACGTCAGTGCTTCCACCGCCAGTGCCCATTTGGCGAAGCTCAAGGACCTGGTCTTGGTGCGCGTGCATGTGCAGGGGCGTCATCGTTACTACAGCCTGGCGGACAAGCGCGTCGCCCAGGCCCTTGAAGCGTTGATGGTGATCGGCCAGAGCGCCGCGCCGACTTTCATCCCGCGCACCCCGGATCGCCTGCAATTTGCCCGCACCTGCTACGACCACATGGCCGGCACCCTGGCGGTGCGGCTGCATGATCGCCTGCTTGAGGCCGGGTGGCTGGTGGAGGCAGGGCAGGGCTATGGGCTGAGCGAGTCGGGCGAGCAAATATTCGCGGAGTTGGGCATTGATGTTCAGGTGCTCGCCGCGCAACGACGTCGGTTCGCCTGCCCCTGCCTGGACTGGAGCATGCGCCGTCCGCACCTGGGCGGCGCCTTGGGAGCGGCGTTGTTGCAAGTGGCGATCAAGCGCAAATGGGTGCTCCAGGACCTGGACAGCCGGGCACTGGGGCTGACCGCCAGCGGGCGCAAGGAAATGGCCGCGCGGTTTGGCGTGGATGTCGAGCAAGCGGTTGCACCGGCCGATGCCGTCGCGAGCAGGCTCACGCCCACCGTGGAACTGCGCTGAAGCAAGGCTTGTGCATGTGGCGAGGGAGCTTGCTCCCTCGCCACAAGTGGATCAGACCTTGACGATCCAACCCGCTGGCGCTTCGACGTCACCGGTCTGCACGCCGGTCAGCTCTTTGTAGAGCTTCTGGGTGATCGGGCCGACTTCGGTTTCGCTGTGGAACACGTGCAGCTTGTCCTTGTAGTGGATGCCGCCGATCGGCGTGATCACCGCCGCGGTACCGCAAGCACCGGCTTCCTTGAAGTCCGACAGCTTGTCGATCAGCACGTCGCCTTCGACCACTTCCAGCCCCAGGCGCGATTTGGCCAGTTCGATCAGCGACAGGCGAGTGATGCCTGGCAGGACCGATGGGGAGTTGGGGGTGACGAATTTGCCGTCGTGGGTGATGCCGAAGAAGTTGGCCGAACCGACTTCCTCGATCTTGGTGTGGGTCAGCGGATCGAGATAGATGCAGTCGGCGAAGCTGGCCTTCTTGGCCTGGGAACCCGGCATCAGGCTGGCGGCGTAGTTGCCACCGACCTTGGCCGCGCCGGTGCCTTGTGGGGCGGCGCGGTCGAAGGTGGAGATCAGGAAGTTGTGCGGGGTCAGGCCGCCCTTGAAGTAGGCGCCGACCGGGATGCAGAAGATCGAGAAGATGAACTCGGGCGCGGTGCGCACGCCGATGTTGTCACCCACGCCGATCACGAACGGGCGCAGGTACAGCGCGCCGCCGGTGCCGTAGGGCGGGATGAAGCGTTCGTTGGCGCGGACCACTTGCTTGCAGGCTTCGACGAACTGTTCGGTGTCGACGTGCGGCATCAGCAGGCGGGCGCAACTGCGCTGCATGCGGGCGGCGTTCTGGTCCGGGCGGAACAGGTTGATCGAGCCGTCCTTGCAGCGATAGGCCTTCAGGCCCTCGAAGCATTGCTGGCCGTAGTGCAGGGCGGTGGAGCCTTCGCTGATGTGCAGCACATTGTCGTCGGTCAGGGTGCCGGCGTCCCAGGCGCCATCGCGCCAGTGCGACAGGTAGCGCTTGTCGGTCTTGATGTAGTCAAAGCCCAGTTTGTCCCAATTGATGCTCTCGTTACCCATGACACCCTCTATTGCTTAACAACCGTCGAAACGGTTCAAGGCTTCTGACGTTTTTTGGATGGGGACAACAATACTTCATTCCGGTGTTGTTTCGCAGCCTGTAAGGGCGAAAACCCGACTGTTTGGCGCTCCGCAAACCCTGTGGCGAGGGGATGAATCCCCTCGCCACAGGTGCTCATCAACCTCGGGGGGTCACACATGCAACGCATGCCCCAACGCCCGCAGCGCCGCTTCCTGAACCGCCTCACCCAGCGTCGGGTGGGCGTGGATGGTGCCGGCGATGTCTTCCAGGCGCGCGCCCATTTCCAGCGACTGGCCGAACGCGGTGGCCAGTTCCGAGACGCCCACGCCGACGGCTTGCCAGCCGACGATCAGGTGGTTGTCCCGGCGCGCCACGACCCGCACGAAACCGCTTTTCGATTCCAGGGTCATGGCGCGGCCGTTGGCGGCGAACGGGAAGCTGGACACGATGCAGTCCAGCCCGGCCGCCTTGGCCTCGTCCGGTGTCTTGCCCACCACCACCAGCTCCGGGTCGGTGAAGCACACCGCGGCGATGGCCGCCGGGTTGAATTCCCGCTGCCGACCGGCGATCAGTTCGGCGACCATTTCGCCCTGGGCCATGGCCCGGTGGGCGAGCATCGGTTCGCCGCTCAGGTCCCCGATGGCCCAGACATTGCGCATGCTGGTCTGGCAACGCTGGTCGATTTTTACCGCCGCGCCGTTCATCGCCAGATCCAGCGCTTCGAGGTTCCAGCCCTGGGTGTTAGGCCTGCGCCCCACGGCCACCAGAACCCGGTCGGTCTCAAGGTTCAGGCTGTCGCCAGCCGGGTCACGGACTTGCAATGTGCTGGCCTGTGCATCGAACCCTTCGACACTGTGCTTGAGGTACAGCTTCACACCCAGTTGCTTGAGCGCCTCGTGCACCGGCTGGGTCAGTTCGCCGTCGTAGGCCGGCAGGATCCGTTCCTGGGCTTCGACCACACTGACCTCGGCGCCGAGCTTGCGGTAGGCGATGCCCAGCTCCAGGCCGATGTAGCCGCCCCCGACCACCACCAGGTGCCTGGGCACCGAGGTCGGCGCGAGGGCTTCAGTGGAGGACACGATCGGCCCGCCCAGCGGCAACATCGGCAGGTTGACGCTGGTCGAACCGGTGGCCAGCAGCAGGTGTTCGCACTGGATGCGGGTGTCGCCGACTTCGACGGTCTTGCCGTCGACAACCTTGGCCCAGCCCTGGATGACCTGGACCTTGTGCTTCTTGAGCAGCGCTGCGACGCCGGTGGTCAGGCGATCGACGATGCCGTCTTTCCATTCGACGCTCTTGCCGATGTCCAGGCTCGGCGTCGACACCGTGATGCCCAAGGCCGAACCCTGGCTGTGGTGCCGCGTCTGGTGAAACTGCTCGGCCACATGGATGAGCGCCTTGGACGGGATGCAGCCGATGTTCAGGCAGGTTCCGCCCAGCGCCTGGCCTTCCACCAGGATGGTCGGGATGCCCAGTTGCCCGGCACGGATCGCCGCCACATAACCGCCAGGGCCGCCGCCGATGATCAGCAAGGTGGTGTTCAAAGTCTGTTGCATGCCAGCTCCCATGATTAATCGACGAACAAGGTGGCGGGTTGTTCGAGCAAGCCGCGCAGGGCCTGAATGAATTGCGCCGCGTCCATGCCATCGACCACTCGGTGATCGAAGGAACTGGAGAGGTTCATCATTTTGCGGACGACGATCTGGCCCTTGATGACCATGGGTCGCTCGACGATCTTGTTCACGCCGACGATGGCCACTTCCGGCAGGTTCAGCACCGGCGTGCTGACGATGCCGCCGAGGGCGCCCAGGCTGGTCAGGGTGATGGTCGAGCCGGACAGTTCATCGCGGCTGGCCTTGCCGTTGCGGGCGGCCGTGGCGAGGCGGCTGATCTCGGCCGCGCTGTCCCACAGGCTGCGGGCCTCGGCATGGCGCACCACCGGCACCATCAGGCCGACGTCGCTCTGGGTGGCCACGCCAACGTGCACCGCGCCAGAACGATGGATGACTTGGGCTTCGTCGTCGTAGCGCGCGTTCATCTGCGGGAAGTCCCGCAGGGCCATCACCAGAGCCCGTAACAGGAATGGCAGCAGGGTCAGCTTGCCGCGACTGGCGCCGTGTTTTTCATTCAAGTGCACCCGCAGCTCTTCCAGGGCGGTGACGTCGACTTCCTCGACGTAGCTGAAATGGGCGGCGCGCTGGGTCGCTTCCTGCATGCGCTGGGCGATCTTGCGACGCATGCCGATCACCGGGATCTGCTGCTCGTCGTGGTGTTCGGCGTAGCCGGAACCGCCCTTGGCCTGCGTCGAAGGACCTTGGGCCAGGTACGCTTCCAGGTCTTCGTGCAGCACCCGCCCGGCGGGGCCGCTGCCCTGGACCAGGCGCAACTGGATGCCCAGGTCCAAGGCGTGCTTGCGCACCGCAGGGGATGCCAACGGACGTTCATTGGGTTCACGGGCCACCGGTGCCTGGGCGGCCGGGGGTGGGGTGGCAGGTTTTGGTGCCGCGGGTTGCGCGGCTGCCACCGGCTCGGGCGTCGGCGCCGACGCCGGTTTCGCGGCCTGCACCTCGGCGGCCGGCTGTGCCGATTCCTTGAGGTTACCGGCGCCTTCCACTTCAATGCGGATCAGTTCGCTGCCCACCGCCATGACCTCGCCCGGCTCGCCGCCCAGGGCAATGACCCGGCCGTGTACCGGCGAGGGGATGTCCACCATGGCCTTGTCGGTCATGACATCGGCCAGCACCTGGTCCTCGACCACCAGGTCGCCGACCTTGACGTGCCACACCGACAGTTCCACTTCGGCGATGCCTTCGCCAATGTCCGGCATCTTGATAACGTGCGTGCCCATTCAGACCTCCATGACCCGTTTCAACGCCGCACCCACACGGGACGGCCCTGGGAAATACGCCCACTCCTGCGCATGCGGGTAGGGCGTATCCCAACCGGTGACGCGCTCGATGGGCGCTTCCAGGTAGTGGAAGCAATGTTCCTGGACCAACGACACCAGCTCGGCGCCGAAGCCGCAGGTGCGGGTGGCTTCGTGGACGATCACGCAGCGGCCGGTCTTTTTCACCGACTTGACGATGGTTTCCAGGTCCAGCGGCCACAGGCTGCGCAGGTCGATGACCTCGGCGTCGACGCCGCTTTCCTCGGCGGCCACCTGGGACACGTACACGGTGGTGCCGTAGGTGAGGATGGTCACCTCATTGCCGGGGCGGGTGATGGCGGCCACGTCCAGCGGCACGGTGTAGTAACCGTCCGGGACTTGCGCGCTGGGGTGTTTCGACCACGGCGTTACCGGGCGGTCGTGGTGCCCGTCGAACGGGCCGTTATACAGGCGCTTGGGTTCGAGGAAAATCACCGGGTCATCGTTTTCGATGGAGGCGATCAGCAGGCCCTTGGCGTCGTAGGGGTTCGATGGCATCACCGTGCGCAACCCGCAGACCTGGGTGAACATCGCCTCGATGCTCTGGCTGTGGGTCTGGCCGCCGTAGATGCCACCGCCGCAAGGCATGCGCAGGGTCATCGGCGCGGTGAACTCGCCGGCCGAGCGATAGCGCAGGCGCGCCGCTTCGGAAATGATCTGGTCCGAGGCCGGGTAGACGTAGTCGGCGAACTGGATTTCAGCCACGGGCCGCAAGCCGTAGGCGCCCATGCCCACCGCCACGCCGACGATGCCGCTTTCGGAAATCGGCGCGTCGAACACCCGCGAGGTGCCGTACTTGTTCTGCAGGCCTTCGGTGCAGCGGAACACGCCGCCGAAGTAGCCCACGTCCTGGCCGAACACCACGACGTTGTCGTCGCGTTCGAGCATCACGTCCATGGCCGAGCGCAAAGCCTGGATCATGGTCATGGTGGTAGTGGTCATGGCGGTATCCAGCGCAATAGTGTTGTTGTGATCGTTCATGTCAGATCCCCAACTGCTGACGCTGGCGCTTCAAGTGCTCCGGCATCTCTTTGTAGACGTCTTCGAACATCGTCGCGGCGCTCGGCACCTGGCCGCCGGCGAGCGTGCCGTACTGCTCGGCTTCTTTCTGGGCGGCGATGATCTGCGCTTCCAGCTCGGCGCTGACGGCGGCGTGTTCCTCTTCCGACCAGACGCCCTCGCGGATCATGTGTTGCTTGAGGCGGGCAATCGGGTCGCCCAGCGGGAAGTGGCTCCAGTCGTCGGCGGGGCGGTACTTGGAAGGATCGTCGGAGGTGGAGTGCGGGCCGGCGCGGTAGGTGACCCATTCGATCAGCGCCGGGCCGAGGTTGCGACGGGCGCGTTCGGCGGCCCAGCGCGAGGCGGCGTAGACGGCCATGAAGTCGTTGCCATCGACCCGCAGCGAAGCGATGCCGCAACCGACGCCGCGTCCGGCGAAGGTCGTGGCTTCACCGCCGGCGATGGCCTGGAAGGTGGAGATCGCCCACTGGTTGTTGACCACGTTGAGGATCACCGGTGCGCGGTAGACGTGGGCGAAGGTGAGGGCGGTGTGGAAGTCCGATTCGGCGGTGGCGCCGTCACCGATCCAGGCCGAGGCGATCTTGGTGTCGCCCTTGATCGCCGAGGCCATGCCCCAGCCCACGCCTTGGATGAATTGCGTGGCCAGGTTACCGGAAATGGTGAAGAAACCAGCGTCCTTGACCGAGTACATGATCGGCAACTGCCGGCCCTTGAGCGGATCGCGCTCGTTGGACAGCAGTTGGCAGATCAGGTCGACCAGCGGCACGTCGCGGGCCATCAGGATGCTTTGCTGGCGGTACGTGGGGAAGCACATGTCGTCGATGTTCAACGCCAGGGCCTGGGCGCTGCCGATGGCTTCCTCGCCAAGGCTCTGCATGTAGAACGACATCTTTTTCTGGCGCTGGGCGACCACCATGCGGTTGTCGTAGATCCGCGTCTTGAGCATGGCACGCATGCCTTTGCGCAGGATGTCGACGGGGATGTCCTTGGCCCATTCACCCAAGGCGTTGCCCTGGTCGTCGAGCACGCGGATCAGGCTGCGGGCCAGGTCGATGGTGTCGGCCGGCTCCACGTCGATGGGCGGCTTGCGCACCGTGCCGGCGTCGCTCAGATGCAGGTAGGAGAAGTCGGTCTTGCAGCCGGGACGGCCCGAGGGTTCGGGAACGTGCAGGCGTAGCGGTTCGTACGCTGGGTTCATGGCTTTCTACGCTCGATCTTGTGAATTTCTTGTAGTGGGCGCGCTAGCTGACGAATTCCCCGTGGTACGGGGAAATTGTCCTACAACAATCATAGGCTCGACGAGGAAGAATATTTTTCTCTGTTGGCTTGCTGTTCAGATCATTTGCAGATAAAAAATCTGCACAACGATAAAAAACAGGATTATTTGTCTCATGCGTAAATTGGATCGCACCGACATCGGCATTCTGAACAGCCTTCAGGAGAACGCCCGCATCACCAACGCCGACCTCGCCCGCTCGGTGAACCTTTCGCCCACGCCGTGCTTCAACCGGGTGCGGGCCATGGAAGAGCTGGGGGTAATCCGCGAGCAGGTCACGTTGCTGGACGCCGACCTGCTGGGGCTGCACGTGAACGTGTTCATCCACGTCAGCCTGGAGAAACAGGTGGAAGAGGCGCTGCAGCACTTCGAGGAGGCGATCTCCGACCGGCCTGAGGTGATGGAGTGCTACCTGATGGCGGGCGACCCGGACTACCTGATCCGCGTGCTGGTGCCGACGATCCAGTCGCTGGAGCGTTTCATGATGGACTTTTTGACCAAGGTCCCGGGCGTGGCGAACATCCGCTCCAGCTTCGCCCTCAAGCAGGTGCGCTACAAGACGGCGTTGCCGTTGCCGGCCAATGGGTTGACGTTGGGTACCTGACCAAGCGATCGCCCCCGATTCCCTGTGGGAGCGGGCTTGCCCGCGAAGGCGTCAGCACATCCAGCAACGTTGCAAGCTGGCTAGCCGCCTTCGCGAGCAAGCCCGCTCCCACAAGGGACTGTGCAATGACGGTGAGATCCCGGCTGAACAAAATTCGAGCAGGGTTTTGCCCTTAAAGCTGATTGATCGGAATCTTCAGGTACGTCACGCCATTGTCTTCGGCCGGCGGCAGATGCCCGGCCCGCACGTTCACCTGCACCGCAGGCAACAACAGCGTGGGCATGCCCAGCGTGCCGTCGCGCTGGGTACGCATGGCCACGAACGTGGCTTCGTCGATGCCGTCGTGAATGTGGATGTTGTGTTGGCGTTGTTCGCCCACGGTGCTCATGCACTGGGGTTCGCGGTGCTCTGGCGGGTAGTCGTGGCACACGTAGAGCCGCACGCCGGCGGGGAATGCCAGCAGCTTGCGGATCGACGCGTAGAGCTGGTGGGCGTCGCCGCCGGGGAAGTCGCAGCGAGCGGTGCCGACGTCGGGCATAAACAGCGTGTCCCCCACCAGAATCACGTCCCCATCGATCAGGTAGGCCATGTCCGCCGGAGTATGGCCGGGCACATGCAGGGCGGTGGCCTTGAGGTTGCCGATGGCGAAGGATTCGTCGGCGGCGAACAGGTGGTCGAACTGCGAGCCGTCCACGGCAAATTGCGGTTCAAGGTTGAACAGCGTCTTGAACACCCGCTGGACCCGGTCGATGGCCTGGCCGATGGCGATCCGGCCACCCAATACGCGGCGCAGGTAGGGTGCGGCGGACAGATGGTCGGCATGGGCGTGGGTTTCCAGCAGCCATTGCACGGTCAAGCGGTGTTCGGTCACGAACGCGACGATACGGTCGGCCTGTGTCGTTGCGCTGCGCCCCGAAGCCGGATCGTAGTCGAGTACCGGATCGACCACTGCGCATTGCCCGCCGTCGTGCTCATACACGACATAGGTGTAGGTCTTGGATGCGGGGTCGAGAAAGCCTTGGATCTGCGCGGGCATGACAGCGAACCTGTAGGGGAAGAACCGGTTGCAACCCGTAAGGTTTACAACATATGGTCCGCAGCTTAGTGAGGGCCACGGCGTCCTGCAAATGCGATCGCACCTGCCAACAGGTGTGCGCGGCGTGAGAGAGACTTATGTTACTGGCGAGTTTTTTCGGCGTGGCCATGGGCCTGGTCCTGGGTTTGACGGGAGCGGGTGGTGGGATCCTCGCGGTTCCGGCGTTGGTGCTGGGGCTGGGCTTGACCATGACCCAAGCCGCCCCCGTGGCGTTGTTCGCCGTGGGCAGCGCGGCGGCGGTGGGCGCCATCGATGGCCTGCGCCATGGCCTGGTGCGCTATCGCGCGGCGTTGCTGATCGCGCTGCTGGGGGCGGTGTTTTCGCCGCTGGGCATCTTCCTGGCCCATCAGCTCTCGGAAAAGATTCTGATGATCCTGTTCAGCCTGCTGATGGTGCTGGTAGCGGCGCGCATGTTGCGCCGGGAAACCCCGCAGTCCGGGCCAAGCGACCACGGCGCGGCCAGTTGGGGCCAGAAGAATTGCATGCTCGACCGCCAGACCGGGCGCCTGGCCTGGACCCCGCGCTGCACCGCCACGCTGGCAACGCTCGGCGCGGTGACCGGCGTGGTGTCCGGCCTGCTGGGCGTGGGCGGCGGTTTCCTGATCGTGCCGGCGTTCAAGCAACTGACCGACGTGCAGATGCGCGGGATCGTCGCCACCTCGCTGATGGTCATCAGCCTGATTTCGCTGATCAGCGTGGTGGGGGCCTTTCATGCCGGGGTGCGTATCGACCAGGTCGGCGCGGTGTTCATCGTGGCCAGCATCGTTGGCATGGTGCTGGGCCGGCGCCTGGCGGCTCGCGTCCCGGCCCGGGTGCTGCAAGTGGGGTTTGCCGCGATCTGCCTGGGAGTGGCGGTGTACATGTGGGTTCGGGCGTAACTGCATGCGCTTTTTTGTGAGAACCCAGTCCAGGCGAGGAGGGGTTATAGCGGCCTGCACTGCATCGAAAACCCCAGCGCCACCGACTGCCCTTGCTCCAGCAAGCGCAACCCCGGCCGTCCTGGCAGGTGGTGGGCGTTGACCGGGTGGCTGACCGGTTCGATGCAAAAGAACCCCAGGTCCACCGGGCAGTAGAGCAGGAAATAATCGCTGCCGCTGGCCCGGCACTCCAGTTCATAGCCCAAGTCCGGTTGCTGGATCAGGCAGTGCCCGTTCCAACCTCCGAAGCCATTGTCGACCAGGGTGTCCGGCAGCGGGCGGGGTTGCTGGAAGTTCCAGTCGGCCGGCACGTCCGTGCGTTCGGTCGGCATTTTCGTGCTGTCGCACAACCACACTTCGCTGGCGCGGGTTTGCAGGCGTGTACCGGCCGTGCGCGGAAAGTACGGGTGCAGGCCCAACCCATGCCACGCCGCCTGTTCGGCCAGGTGAGTGACGTGCAAAGCGATTTGCAACTGGCCGCCGTCCAAGCGAATCCGCAGGCTGGCGCAGTAGGCGAACGGGGTGCGGCTGTCCAGTTGCAGCAACGCTTCCTGTTCGCTGTGTTCGGTCACTTGCCAGGGTTGCTGCCAGGCACTGCCATGGATCGGAAACGGGTCGTTGGCACTGTTGGCGTCCAGGGCCAGCCAGCCGGACGGGCAGTCGAAACCGCCTTGGGCGATACGGTTCGACCACGGGATCAGCGGAAAGCCGCCGAGCTTGCCGGGCAGGCCGTTGTCCACGGCGTCGGGGACACTCGGGCGTAGCAGCGGGGCGCCGTTGCCGAGCAGGGTCCAGTCCACGAGGCTGGCGCCCAGGTGCGGGGCCAGGGTGAGGTGGGTGAGTTCGTCTTTGAGGTGCAATAGGGGGGGCGTCATGATGATCTTGCCTACTGAGCAGAAATTCTGATGCGAACGCTGTTGTGGCGAGGGGATTTATCCCCGTAGGGCTGCGCAGCAGCCCCAAGACCTGCCGACTCGCTGTGTCAGGCAGATTGAGTCTGCTGTGATGGGGCTGCTGCGCAGCCCTACGGGGATGAATCCCCTCGCCACAAGGGGATTTTTTGTTGACTGTGGTTACAACACCAAATGCGGCAACCAGAGTGAAATGGCGGGGACATAAGTCACCAGCATCAGCACCAGGAACAGCATGGCGTAGAACGGCAGCAGGGCCTTGACCGTGCTTTCGATGCTGACCTTGCCGATGGCGGAACCCACGAACAACACCGCGCCCACCGGTGGCGTGATCAGGCCGATACCCAGGTTCACCAGCATGATCATGCCGAACTGCACCGGATCCACGCCGATACCCATGATCACCGGCATCAGGATCGGCGTCAGGATCAGGATCAGCGGCGCCATGTCCATCACGGTGCCCAGCAGCAGCAACATCACGTTGATGCACATCAGGATCACGTAGCGGTTGTCCGATAGCGTCAGGAATGCGGTGGTGATCTTCGCCGGAATTTCCATCAGCGTCATGATGTAGCCGAAGCTGGCGGCGAAGCCGATCAGGATCATCACGATGGAGATGGTGCGTACCGTACGGTGCATCAGTTTCGGCAGCTCGCTCCACTTGTAGTCGCGATAGATGCACATGGTCACGAAGAAAGCCCACACCACGGCAATGGCGGCCGATTCGGTGGCCGTGAAAACACCCGAGAGGATGCCGCCAAGGATGATGAACAGCGTCATCATGCCCCACATGGCTTCCTTGCAGATCTTCAACGCTTGTTTGAGCGGAATGACCTCGCCCTTGGGGTAGTTGCGCTTTCTCGCAAAGACCAGGCACAGCGCCATCAGGCAGAGGTTCATCATGATGCCGGGGACGATGCCGGCCATGAACAGCGAGCCGATGGAAACGGTGCCGCCAGCGGCGAGGGAGTACAGCACCGCGTTGTGGCTGGGAGGTGTCAGCAACGCTTGCACCGAACCACTGACGGTGACGGCGGTGGCGAACTCACGCGGATAGCCGCGGCGTTCCATTTCCGGAATCAGCACCGAACCGACCGAGGCGGTATCGGCTACGGAGGAGCCGGAGATCGCGCCAAAAAAACTTGAAGCCACCAGGTTGACCAATGACAGGCCACCGCGCACGAAGCCTACCAACACGCTGGCAAATGCCACCAGTCGGCGGGACATGCCGCCCTCGGCCATGATCGCGCCCGCCAGGACGAAGAAGGGAATAGCCAACAACGAGAACTTGTTCACGCCGCCGGTTATCTGAATCATCATGGCCTGGAACGGAATATCGATCCACCACGCCCCGATCAGGGCGGCGGCGCCCAGCGCATAGGCGACCGGCATGCCGATCATGATCAACAACAAAAAACTGCCCAGCAGAATCAGAGCGTCCATTAAGCGGCACCTTCGTTTTCTTCGACCAGGTCGAACTGCACGACCCGACGCTTGCTTTGATCACCCAGCAAGAGTTTTTCCAGGACAAAAATCAGTGTCAGGAAACCCCCGATCGGGATCGGCATGTAGGTGATGCCGACGCGCAAGGTGGGGATTGCGCTCATGAATTGATTCCAGGTGGTCATGCACAGCTTGGTGCCCCAGATAGTCATGAAAATGCACACCGCCGCCATCAGGAGCTGGGTGAAAACCGAAGCCAGGGTTTGCCAGTGCGGGGGCAGGCGGCTGGTGACCATGTCCACGGCCATGTGCGAGCCGGAGCGGTAGCTGGCGGCTGCACCGATGAACGTAAATACGATCATCAGCAAGATGGCGGTGGGCTCCGGCCAGCTTGAGCCGGTACCGAGTACGTAGCGGGCAAACACCCCCCACGGAATCATCAGCGCAACGGCGAGGACAGAAAGGCCGGCCACCCAGATGCACGTCATGTAAATCGTGTCGTTGATACGCAGCAGTAAATTCTTCATCGGGTTCCACCGTAACCGGGCGCGCCCTTTAACCACGGCACGCCCAGCCTTGTCATGAGTTCAGATCCAGAGGGGGTTACTGGACCGCTTCGATACGCTTGATCAGATCGGCATACGGCGCGCCGTATTTGGCCCGGATCGGTGCGGTGGCGTCGTAGAAAGGTTTCTTGTCGACGGTGATGAACTCGACGCCGGCGGCCTTGAGTTTTTCTTCACTGGCGGCGGACTTCTTGTCCCACAGCACGCGCTCTTCTGCCTGGGCTGCCTTGGCCGCCTTTTTCACCATGTCCTGCTGCTCTGGGGTGAGCTTGTTCCAGGTGATCTTCGACATCACGATCGGCTCGGGCAGGATCAGGTGGCCGGTGAGGCTGTAGAACTTCGCGTTCTGGTAGTGGTTGTGTTCAAGCATGGTCGGTGGGTTGTTTTCCGCGCCGTCGATCACGCCGGTCTGCAAGGCGCTGAAGATTTCGCCGGTGTCCATGGCGATGCCGTTGCCGCCCATGGCGTTGATGGTCTCGATGAACATCGGGTTGCCTTGCACGCGAATCTTCATGCCTTTGAGGTCTTCGAGCTTGCGCACTGGCTTCTTGGTGTAGAGGTTGCGCGTGCCGCCATCCATCCAGGCCAGGGCCACCAGGCCGAACTCGGAGTTGGTGATCCGGTCGAGGATCGCATCGCCCACTTCACCGTCGATGACAGCACGCATGTGCGCCTGGTCACGGAAGATGAATGGCATGTTGAAGACGTTCACGTCCGGGACCACAGGGCCGACGATCCCCAGGCTGACGCGAGACATCTGGATCGCGCCGGCTTGCATCTGCTCGATGACTTCTTTCTCAGAGCCCAGGACGCCACCTGGGAAATACTTGAACTTCAGCTCGCCGTTGCTCTCTTTCTCCAGAGTTTTACCCATGGATTCCTCGGCGACCACGGTCGGGTAGCCCTTGGGGTGGATGTCGGCGATCTTGATATCGAGGGCGTGAGCCGCCTGCGCCAGAAAGGCCAGGGGCAATGCTGCGATCAGAAGCGTGCGTTTGAAATTCATGGTCAATCTCCAGTCTTGTTTTTTTTATGGGGCTCATCCAGTGAAGCGGCACTGCAGGTCAGCTCGCGGAGTGGTTCAACCCTCCGAAAGCCGGTTCAGCCAGGCCCTTGACGCCGGGGTTGAGGGCGAACACGCCCCCGGCCAGGGACTGTGGGTCGGTGTCGTCACCGGGGCGGATCGAGGTGACGAACAAGGTGTCCAGGCGACTGCCGCCAAAGGCGCACATCGTCGGTTTCTTCACCGGCACGGACAGCGAGCGGTCGAGCCGGCCGTCCGGAGTGAAGCGATGGATCAGGCCGGCATCGTTGGCGCAGATCCAGTAGCAACCGTCTGCATCCACTGCCGCGCCATCCGGGCGGCCGGGCAACGGTTGCATGTCGACGAACAGCCGTCGGTTCGAGGGGGTGCCGCTGTCGATGTCATAGTCGAAGGCCCAGATGCGCTGGACCAGGGGGTGTGAATCCGAGAGGTACATCGTGCGGCCGTCCGGGCTGAACCCCAGGCCGTTGGGCACGATGAAACCGCTCAACTGCGCCTCCACCGGGCTGCGCTGCCCACGCTCATAGCGGTACAGCCGGCCCTGTTCGGCGTTGGCGCCCATGTTGAGCACCATGCTGCCGGCCCAGAAGCGTCCCTGGCGATCGCAGCGACCGTCGTTCAGGCGCATGTCGGGGCGGCTGTGCTCGACGCTGGCGCACAGTTCGCTGTCCAGGCTGCCGTCGTCATGGGGATGCAGGCGGAAGAATCCGCTTTCCATGCCCGCGACCCAACCACCGTCCTGATGCCGGGCGAGGCAGGCGAGCATTTCCGGGGCCTGCCAGCCCTTGAACTGGCCGGTCTCGGCGTTCCAGCACTGCAGGCCGCCGCTGGGAATATCGACCCAGTACAGGGCGTTTTCCTCGGCCACCCACACCGGGCTTTCCCCGACGGCGTTGCGTGCATCGACAATCAATTCGGCTTGCATGGTGCTTCCCTTGTGCATTCGTATCCCATGAAAACAGTCGGATCAGTCGTCGAACGGGCCGGCCGCGACGAAGGCCCCACCCTGGTAGACCATGGCCGGGTCATCGGCGGCCGGCATGGGCTGTGCCTCGATCTTGGCGCGGAAGATTTCCGAACTGTCCTTGGGCTGGTAGCCCAGGTGCGCGGCGTGGCTGTTGTCCCACCACACGTCGCGGTTGGCCGACACGCCATAGACCACGGTGTGGCCGACGTCGGGGGTGTAGAGCGAGCATTCGATCAGTTGGGTCAGGTCGTCGAAGCTCAGCCAGGTGCTCATCATCCGGCGGTTCTGCGGTTCGCTGAACGATGAGCCGATGCGGATGCTCACGGTCTCGATGCCGTAGCGATCGAAGTAGAAACTGGCCATGTCCTCGCCGTAGGATTTGGACAGACCGTAGTAGCCGTCCGGGCGACGCGGGGAGAGGGCGTCGAGGGCTTCGTCCTGCTTGTAGAAGCCGATCACGTGGTTGGAGCTGGCGAAAATCACCCGCTTGACCCCGTGCTTGCGGGCCGCTTCATAAAGATGGAACACACCGCTGATGTTGGCCCCGAGGATTTCTTCGAATGGCCGTTCAACCGACACGCCGCCAAAGTGCAGGATCGCATCGACGCCTTCCACCAACTGGTGCACGGCCTGTTTGTCGGACAGGTCGCACAGCATCACCTCTTCACTTTCATCGATGGCCGGGGCCATGTTGGCAATATCCGACAGGCGAATGTGTCGGGCGAATGGCTTGAGGCGTTCGCGCAGAACCTTGCCCAGGCCGCCGGCGGCCCCGGTCAACAGCAGGCGATTGAAAGGATGACGAATGTGTGTGGTAGTCATGGAGTTACCTGAGCGAACAGTGAGAGGTATCAGTTATAGGTTGCCGTTTTGACCGCTGGAAAAAGTCCTTGCCGTGGTAACGACCGAACCCATCTACGCCGCCATTTCCCTGTGGGAGCGAACTTGCCCGCGAAAGCGTTGGGTCAGCCCGCATCGATGTTGAATGTGACGATGCCTTCGCGAGCAAGCCCGCTCCCACATTGATCTTCAGCGGCCACAGGAATTTACGTACAGCACAAATCCCCTGTGGGAGCGGGCTTGCCCGCGAAAGCGTTGGGTCAGCTTGCATCGATGTTGAATTTGACGATGCCTTCGCGAGCAAGCTCGCTCCCACACTGATCTTCAGCGGCCACAGGAATTTACGTACAGCACAAATCCCCTGTGGGAGCGGGCTTGCCCGCGAAAGCGTTGGGTCAGCCCGCATCGATGTTGAATGTGACGATGCCTTCGCGAGCAAGCCCGCTCCCACACTGATCTTCAGCGGCCACAGGGATTTGCGTACAGCACAAATCCCCTGTGGGAGCGGGCTTGCCCGCGAAGACGGTGGCACCGTCACCACCTGAGTCAGCAGACCCACCGCAACCGCCTTACAACAAGCTGATCGGGTAGCTGATGAAAATGCGGTTTTCATCGAACTCGTTGGTGCTGAAATCCCGCCGCATCGTCGAGTTGCGCCATTTCACGTTGAGGCTTTTCAGCGCGCCGCTCTGCACGGTGTAGGCCAGTTCGGTTTCGCGGCCCCATTCCTTGCCATCGTCGACGGTAGCGGTGTGCACATTGTCGCCGCTGATGTAGCGGTTCATCAGGGTCAGGCCCGGCACGCCGACGGCGGCGAAGTTGAAGTCGTGGCGCAGTTGCCAGGATTTTTCCTTGGCATTGTCATAGCTGGAGTTGTAGCTGTCGTTGGCCAGGGTGCCGCCGCTGGTGCCGTTGACGCGCATCCACGCGTCATCGCCGCCGACTTTCTGCAGGCCGACGTAAAAGGTGTTGCCGCCGTACTTGGCCGAGAGCATGGCGAACGCGGTTTTGTTGTCCAGGTCACCGGCCAGTGCGCTGCCGTCTTCCTTGCCGATGAAGTAGCCAAGGTTGGCGCCCAGGGTCCAGTCGCCGATGGGCTGGCTGTGGGTCAGGTTGAAATACTGCTGCTGGTAGATGTCGGACAGCTCGGCGTACCAAACCCCGACCTGGGTGCGCTTTTCATTGAAGGCGTATTCGCCGCCGCCGAAGTTGAAACGGTCGGAGGTGAAGGCGCCCCGGCCGTTCATCGACATGTCTTCCATGCTCGCGTCGTTGCGCGGGCTGTTGCCGCGGAACTGACCGCCGTAGAGGCTCAGGCCGTTGATCTCGGTGGAGGTCACCTGGCCGCCACGGAAGGTCTGCGGCAGGGATCGGCCGTCGTCGGAACGCAGGATCGGCAGCACCGGGATCCATTCACCGACCTTCAGTTCGGTCTTCGACACCTTGGCCTTCAGGGCCACGCCCAGACGACCGAAATCATCGGCCGGACGACCGTCGTCATGCACCGGTAGCAACTGCGTACCCGCCGTGCCGCGACCGCCGTCGAGCTTGACCGAGTACAGGCCCAGCACGTCCACGCCGAATCCCACCACGCCCTGGGTGAAACCGGACTTGGCGTCGAGGATGAAGTTCTGGGTCCATTCCTCGGCTTTGCCCTGGGCGTTGTTCGGGTTGGTGAAGTTGCGGTTGAAATAGGCGTTGCGCAGCGTCAGCGTGGCCTTGGCGTCGTCGACGAAACCTTCGGCATTGGCCATGGTGGGAAGGAATGCGGCCAGGCTGCTGCAACCGAGCAGAATCAGGGTGGGACTGGTAGTGCGGAGGGTACGGCGGGTCGAACGGTGGTCGGGGGAAAAACGGACACGTGTGCTCACTATGACGGCTCCCTACTTTTTTGTTGTTTTTATTTGTCATACGTCGTCGTACAACATGTGGAAGATTATTGGTCGGCGCTAAGCGTTGTCAACTGGCCATGATCGGAATTATCCAATGGCTGGTTTCTTCAAAATAGGCTGGGTCAATGGTTTCAGCACAAGGGTGTGCAGAGATGGGCCCTGGCGACGGCTCTATCGCGGAGCTTCGAAGATGGCGTGGTCATGCGATGACTGGTCTAAGACATTAGTCGAATAAACCCTTCAAGGGGCTCTGGCAGCCCCTTGTGGCGAGGGAGCTTGCTCCCGCTGGGCGGCGCAGCCGCCCCAACATGAGTTGACACGGTGTACCTGAAACGCTGTGCCAGTCCGTTTTACGACTGCTGCGCAGCCGAGCGGGAGCAAGCTCCCTCGCCACAAAAGAGCGTCTGCGTCCGCTGGCCTGGTCACTTACTGTAGGGCTGTCTTGAACTCAATTCTGAGTGCCTATAGAGGAACGTACCGGTTCATGTTCGCTGACGAATTTTCCTGTTTGTCCTGTTGGCCCGCTCAGTCTTTCTAAACAGTTCTGGTTTGGCTGTTCGAAAAGCATCGCTCTTAACTGCAAGTTTAGCTTTCGCAACTGCTGATGTAAGGTTTGAGTCCGTCATTTTTTGGCCTCTTGAACCTCGTACAGTTCCACCTTTTCGGAAAACTTCCAGGTTTTTGTTAGTGAATTCAAGTCGTCTTAGATATTTTGGTTTAGCGTCTATGGTTGTGTCTGGATTGTTTCTTACAAATTGATCCCACATCCGCGCACCTTGTACGCGTCTATCGTAAAAACGCTGTTGTCGTCGCTGAGCTGGAGTTGGATTTGGATTTCGGTAAAGAGGTTGTCTACCCAGCTTTTCGGGCTCTAGATTTGCCGCCACACTACGTGTCCTTGGGGCAACTGAAGGATTGAGAATATCAGTCGAGGCGGATAATGGCGCGATATTATGTCGAGAAACAGTTAAATCAAGTGCCGCGCTAGGCATAGATAGGTCCAAGGGGACTTGTTGTGCTGGTGGAAGTGCGGATCTAAGTCGTTGTATTACATGAAACGGGATGTTTCCTGAAGGATCATACCGATTAACCGGATCCCCACCACAATAAGCATACGCATTGATCCCACCCTCCCCAAACGGGCTCAACTCATCCGGGCTGTTAAACCGCATCAACACCGGATTAAAAGCCCGATTCCCCTGTCCTAACAAATAGTGCCCTGTGACCGAGTCACTCCGCTCACCATTGAATCCCAACAAACAACTCAACCCACTTTCTCCTGAACGATGTCCATAGGCGGTATAAGCCATCCGCTGCGAATCCGTGTCTGTCAAAGCCACCAACGGCGAACGCTGTTGGTCCGTCGCTAACAGCGCCGTCTCGCTAACACCCATGACACTCAACCGCTGCGCCAGCGGCTGTTCCCCATGGCGCACAATCGTCAGCTGGGCCTCGCTGTCGATTTCATTGACCAGTTCGTCGTTCTGATAGAAGCGCTGCACGCCTGGGCTTTGCAGCGGTGTCAGGCCGCTGAGGCGGTCCAGAGGGTCATAGTGGTAGCGGCACAGGATCTTCATTGATGACGGTGGCATGGGTGGTTCTTCCTAGAGAAGGCGATGCTGTCAGGCTCTGGGATTTCTGAACGTGCGTCTACTAGCAGAACTGTTAGTCATGGTAGTGAGCCGCTCTTTGTCCTGTTGCGGACGAGCCCCGCTGCTGAAAGTCTAGAAGGATGTAGCCGATGTGTCTGACCTTTCTTGACTATGGAGGTGAGCCCAGATTATTCGGTACCTACCTACGAATCCTCTTAATATGTTGTTCCAAAATACCTTGCTTAAGGCGCTTTAGCGCGTGTCTCCGATTGTGGTCTGCGCGATGGATTTCCTCTTTCGACGCTTGTATAAGTTCGAGTTGTTGTAGTTCTTGACTGTGTAATATGTAACGCTCCCTGTCTACCTCGAGTCCCATTGTTGGGCTATGCGGCGGCATATAGTCATCGTAATAGCGTGCCTGCTCTGCAAGGGTTCTTTTATTCTCATAATTAGCTTGCTGTGTCGGGGTCCGCGTTGACTTTCTTGGTAGTGTATTTCGAGCTGCTCCTTCTCGAGGTAATTTGATTTTTCGATATGCTTCGCCCGCAGAAACTGTCGGAGGCAGATTATTTGGAACAGTGGCGGGCATGGCTGTAACGGAAGACTGATGTGACGAGTGCTGAAGCAAGAGAGAAACGGTGTTTGGTCGGCTGTGCGTACTATTAGGGGTATCCTCCCACGGCCGGTGTAATCTTTTAGGAACAGGAACAGGAACAGGAACAGGAACAGGAACAGGAACAGGTGTAGGTGTAGGTGTAGGTGTAGGTGGAGGTGTAAAAGTAGTTCTGTTTTTTAGAAAGAACAAAGCACCGTTCCCACTCGGATCATACCGATTAACCGGATCCCCACCACAATAAGCATACGCATTGATCCCACCCTCCCCAAACGGACTCAACTCATCTGGACTGTTAAACCGCATCAACACCGGATTAAAAGCCCGATTCCCCTGTCCCAACAAATAATGCCCTGTGACCGAGTCACTCCGTTCACCATTGAACCCCAACAAACAACTCAACCCACTTTCCCCTGAACGATGTCCATAGGCGGTATAAGCCATCCGCTGCGAATCCGTGTCTGTCAAAGCCACCAACGGCGAACGCTGTTGGTCCGTCGCTAACAGCGCCGTCTCGCTAACACCCATGACACTCAGCCGCTGTGCCAGCGGCTGTTCCCCATGGCGCACAATCGTCAGTTGGGCCTCGCTGTCAATTTCGTTGACCAGTTCGTCGTTCTGATAGAAGCGCTGCACGCCGGGGCTTTGCAGCGGTATCAGGCCGGTGAGGCGGTCCAGGGGGTCATAGTGGTAGCGGCACAGGACCTTCATCGATGACGGGGGCATGGCGCGATCTTCCTGGGGCAGGCGATGCTCTCAGGCTCGGGGATTTGCGGGGTGGCGTCTACTAGCAGAACTGTTAGGTTTTGCGGGATTTGGGTGGGGTTGGTGGCTTCTTCGCGAGCAGGCCAGGCACTGCCGGTTGGCGACCCCGCGCAGGCAATGGGCGTGGATTTCAGCCATGCCGATAGGGAACGTGCCAGCGCGACGAGTGGTCGTATTTTTCATGCGAGCTGATCACACGGAGACCCGATGAACCAAGACGTCCCGAACACCGATACCAATCGTCGCCAATTGCTGCAGATCATCGCCGGCCTGTCGGACGGGGTGATGCTGGTCGAAGTCGACCAGACCATTGCCTGGGCCAATGACGCGGCACTGGCCATGCACGGGGTGAAGACCATCAGTGAGTTGGGCACTAATGCCGACGAGTACGCCCGGCGTTTCAATTTGCGCTACCGCAACAATCATCCGCTGACCGAGGACAATTACCCCATCGCCCGAGTGGCCCGTGGCGATGAGTTCAGCGACGTGTTGGTGGAAGTCACGCCCGAGGCTGACCCAGACCGTACCTGGGTGCACCGGATCCGCAGCATGGTGCTGACCGATCGCAGCGGTGAGCCGGAGTATCTGGTGCTGATCCTCAGCGACGCCACCGACTGGGCCAGCGCCGAGCAGCGTTTTGAAAGAACCTTCGGGGCCAATCCGGCACCGGCGGTGATCTGCCGTCTCAGCGACCTGCGCTACATCAAGGTCAACCAGGGCTTCCTGGAAATGACCGGCTACAGCCGCGAGCAGGTGATCGGGCGCTCGGTGTATGAGCTGGACGTGCTTGAAGCCGCCGAGCGGCGTGAGCTGGCCGTCGAGCGACTGGGGCAGGGCGCGACCATTCCGCAAATGGCGGCAGAGTTGAAATTGCCCGATGGCACCAGCAAGCAAGTGATCGTCGCCGGCCAACCCCTGGACCTGCACGACGAAGATTGCATATTGTTTTCGTTCATGGACATGGAGCCCCGGCGCAAGGCCGAAACCGCCCTGCGCCAGAGCGAGGAGCGCTTTGCCAAGTCGTTCCGCCTGTCGCCGGTGCCCACCTTCGTGTGCACGGCCGAGCAGTTGTTGCTGGAGGTCAACGAGGCTTTCGTCAACACCACCGGTTATGCCAGCGAAGAGTTGATGGGCAAGACCGTTGAAGAGATCGGCTTTCTCGACAAGGACGCCAGTGCGTCGTTGTTCGCCGTGCTGGAAAAAAGCGCGAGTGTCTCCGGTGTCGACGTCAAGGTGCACAAGAAGGGGGGAGAGCGCATCGACTGTGAAGTGGCGGCCGACACCGTGGTCATCCAGGACAAGCCGTGCTACTTGCTGGTGCTGATGAATATCACCGAACGCAAGCGCTCGGAGCTGGAACTGGTGGCGGCGATCGAGGAAGTGATGAAAGACGCTTCGTGGTTCAGCCGCACCCTGATCGAAAAACTGGCCAACGTGAAGAGCATCAACGCGCCATTGTCCTCGGCGTCGTTCACCGAGCTAACGGCTCGCGAGCGTGACGTGCTGGGGCTGATCTGCCAGGGGCTGGCGGACAAGGAAATCGCTGCGCGCCTGAAACTGGCCCCCAATACCGTGCGCAATCACGTGGCGACGTTGTACTCCAAACTGGATGTCCATAGCCGCAGCGAGGCGATCGTCTGGGCGCGTGAGCGGGGTTTGTTCGCCAACGAATGGCGCAACAAGGCACATTGATGGCCAGTGCATATGCACTGGCTGCGTTGGTGCAAATTCGGGTTCTGCTGCGGATGCCGGCTCCCTAGGCTGGGAGAGTGCGGCAATGTTTGTGAAGCCGCGTCCCCTACGTAACAATCAAGGAATACCGCCTAAATGCGCAGTAAACGATACAGCCGTACCATCGACAGGATGTCTGCAAAAGTCCTCCACCCGAACTTTCCCACCGCGCTCTTGCGACCTTGATGCCGAGGTGCAACCCATGACCCAATTGGCCCCTTTGCGCGCCCGCCTCGAACAAAGCTTCTCGCCGCTCGCTTGCGAATGCAGCCTCAATGGCGACGGCACCCTCACGGTACGCCTCTATCACCGCGACAGTGGCGAGGTAGACCTCGTGGTCAGCGGCATGAGCCTGGACAGTGTTCGTTCCGAAGAAAGCCTGGCTAAGCTGATCGACGAGCTGCGCTATGAGCTGCAGAACACGCCGTTGCATCGAGACGACAAACTCTGACTGCACCCACCGTGGCGAGGGAGCAAGCGCCCTCGCCACGGTTTGCAGGTAATAGGCGGCTACAGCTACAACAACGTCGCCCGACAATCGAGTAGCAACCGCGCCCCGCCATATTCGCTCCTGCCCACGTCCAGCGTGAACCCGTGCAGGTTGACAATCGCCGCGACAATCGACAAACCCAGGCCAAAACCGCCGTGCTGGCTGCTGCCTTCGGCGCGGTAGAAGCGCCGGAACACCGCCTTGCGCTCGGCTTCAGGGATGCCGGGGCCGGAGTCGAGCACTTCGATGCGGGTACTGTCGCCCTGATCGACCCCACGCAGGATCACCGTGCCGCCCGCCGGGGTGAACTTGATCGAATTGCTCAGCAGGTTCGACACCGCCTCGAACAACAAGGCCCGGTCGCCGGTGAGCAGGGGCAGGGTGTCGGGGACCTCCAAGGTGAACGTCAACTCGCCTTCCTCGGCCAGTGGCAGGTAGAAGTCGTGCAATTCCTGCAACAATTGCAACGGATCGAGGCGCACGAAGCCTGAACGACGCTGTTGGTCTTCCAGTTCGGAAATCCGCAACAAGCCGCGAAACCGCGCCATCAGGGTGTCGGTCTCGGCGATCACCTGGTCCATCTGCAACGCTTCGGGCGAGCCGTCCGGGGCTTGCTGCTGGATGCGATACAACTGCGCCCGCAGGCGGGTCAGCGGTGTGCGCAGGTCGTGGGCGATGTTGTCGCACACGCCCTTGACCTCGTTCATCAAGCGTTCGATGCGATCGAGCATGGCGTTGACGATCGCCGCCAGCATGTCCAGTTCATCGCGCCGGCTCGACAGCGGCAGGCGATGCTTCAGGTCCCCGGCGACGATGGCCTCGGCGCTGGCTTGCAGCTTGCGGATGCGTTGCAGCGGCCGGCGCCGCAGCAAATGCCAGCCGGCAATGCCCGGCAGGATGGTCAGCGAGACGCCCCAGAACAATGCATGCAGGATGATCCGCGTCACGGCGAACAGCGAACCGTTGTCCCGCGCCAGGATCAGCCAGCGGCCGTCCTGCACGCGGGTCGCCACCGCGTCGCAACTGTCGGAAGGAAGGCTGGGATCGTCGGAGTCGACGCAGCCGCCGAGCATGTGGATTTTGCCGTCCAGCGGCAGGTCGGCGGGGACGCGCATGATCGGCCCGCTCAAATGCCGCAGTTGCGGGTCGAACAGGCCGTAGGCGTCGACGCCACGCTCGTCCAGCGTCAGGCTGGCCATCAGCGCGTCTTCCAGTTGATCGCCGTGGATCCGGGCGAACAGGTGCTGGCGCTGCATCAAGGAGTGCTTGGCCAGGTTGTCGAGGTAGCCAAACACTTCGTAATACATCACGCCCATCAGGATCGCGCTCCACAGCACGAACAGCGCACTGTACAGCGCCAGCAGGCGACTGCTGGAGGAGCGCCAGCCCTTAGCGGGGTTCAGCAATGACATAGCCGGAACCCCGCACCGTGCGAATCAGCGGTTCCAGGCCCGGCGGGTCGATTTTCTTGCGCAGGCGCCCGATGTGGACGTCGATCAGGTTGGTGCCAGGGTCGAAGTGGTAGCCCCACACTTCCTCGAAAATCATCATGCGCGACAGGATCTGCCCGCAGTTGCGCATCAGGAACTCCAGCAACTTGTATTCGGTGGGCAGCAGGCTGAGCAATTGCCCGTTGCGGCTGGCTTCGCGGCTGATCAGGTTCAGCTCCAGGTCCGCCACCCGCAGCACGGTTTCCGGTTCCCGGGCACCATTGTTGCGTCGCAGCAGCACCTCGACCCGGGCGGCCATCTCATCGGTGGCGAAGGGCTTGGTCAGGTAGTCGTCGCCACCGGCCCGCAGGCCGCGCACGCGTTCATCGACGTCGGAGAGGGCGCTGATCATCAGGATTGGCGTGGCCACGCCCATGGTGCGCAGGGTGGTGACGATCACCAGGCCGTCGAGCTCGGGCAACATGCGATCGAGGGTGATCAGGTCATAGTCGCCGCTCACCGCGCGTTCCAGGCCTTCGCGGCCATTGTCGACCCAGTCGACGTCCAGGCCGTTGCGGGTCAGTTCGGCAACGATTTCACGGGCGGTCACGGCGTCGTCTTCAATGGTCAGGATGCGATTCATGGGCGGTACCGTGTTGAGAAATTCGCGCTATTGCGCAGCATTCTGCCAAAGAAAACCTGTCGGCTTTCTGAAAAAAAGTTCATGAGCCCGGCGGCCGGATTCCCTGGCCTGGATCAACACTTGGTCACAAATAATCCCTAACATAAATTTCGCGCGCATTATCCTGATGCGTCCGTTGCCCTGTTTTGGCGCGTTGTCGCGAGCAGGGGACGGACATGAATCGTTGGATGATGTACCGCAAGGAGCCTAGTCCTCACTGAACCTTCAAGGAAGAGCTGCATGATGCAACCTCAAGACTTTCTACGCCGAAAATTTGATATCCAGCCATTGGCCCGGGCCGACATGACGGTGCGCCTGGACGGTCGGGCCGTCAACGCTGCCGAGGGCGAAACCGTCCTCACCGTCATCCAGTCCCTGGGCCAGCGCCAGGTGGCCCGCAACGATCACGACCAACTCAGCGGCGCCTATTGTGGCATGGGCGTGTGCCAGTGCTGCCTGGTCAAGATCGACGGGCGCCACAAGCGGCGCGCCTGCCAGACCCTGGTGCGCCCGGGCATGCAGATCGAAACCCGGGCCAACCGCATCACCGAATCGGAGGCGCCATGAGCCTGGGGCCAGTGATTGTCGGCGGTGGGCCGGCGGGTATGGCGGCGGCCATCGAGCTCGCCCGCCACGGGGTGCGCTGCACCTTGCTCGAAGAGGCGCCGCGCCTCGGTGGCGTGGTCTATCGCGGGCCGCTGCGCGAGGGTGTGCAGCTGGATTACCTGGGGGCACGCTACAGTGAAGCCCTGGAAAAACTCCATGGGGAATTCCAACGTTACGCGCAACTGATTGAGGTGCACGTAAACAGCCGGGTCATCGGCGCCGAAGGCTTTCGAGCGCTGATGGTCCTCGATGCCGAGGAGCGCCTGCGGGAAGTGGCCTATTCGCATCTGGTCCTGGCGGCCGGTTGCCATGAGCGCAGCGTGCCGTTCCCGGGCTGGACCCTGCCGGGGGTGATGCTGTTGGGTGGCCTGCAATTGCAGATCAAGAGCGGGGTGGTCAAGCCGCCGAGCCCGGTGGTGATCGCCGGGACGGGGCCGTTGCTGCCGCTGGTGGCCTGCCAGTTGCACGCGGCGGGGGTGGCGGTGGCCGGGGTCTATGAGGCCTGTGCATTCGGCCGGATTGCCAAAGAAAGCCTGGCCTTGTTGAACAAGCCGCAACTGTTCCTCGATGGCCTGGGCATGCTGGCCTACCTCAAGCTCAAGCGCATTCCCATGCACTATGGCTGGGGCGTGGTGGAGGCCCATGGCGAAGGTGAGCTGGGCAGCGTGACCGTCGCGCCATATGCCGACAACTGGGCACCGGACCTGACGCGCGCCGAACAGGTGCCGGCCCAGACGCTGGCGGTCGGCTACGGGTTCATCCCGCGCACCCAACTGAGCCAGCAGATGGGCCTGGAGCACGGCTTCAGCGAAGACGGTTACCTGCGGGCGGTGGCGGACGCCTGGCAACAAAGCAGCGAGGCTCACATCCATCTGGCCGGCGACATGGGCGGGATTCGCGGCGGTGAAGCGGCCATGCTCAGCGCTCGCATCGCTGCGCTGTCGATCCTGCTGCAACGCAACGAGCTGGATTCGGCCACGGCCCTCGATCAGCGCGAGCGCTACCAGGCACAGCTCGATCGCATCATTCGCTTCCGCGCCGCCGTGGATCGCTACACCCAGCGGGGTGCCGGGCAGATTACCTTGCCGGCGGCCGACACGGTGATCTGCCGCTGTGAACACGCCACCCGCGCCGACATCGATCGCGCCCTGGAGCAGGGTGTGCAGGACATGGCCGGACTTAAGATGCGTACCCGCGTCAGCATGGGCGATTGCCAGGGGCGCATGTGCGTGGGCTATTGCAGCGACCGTTTGCGTCAAGCCACCGGGCGGGCCGATGTGGGTTGGCTGCGACCGCGATTCCCGATCGACCCGATTCCCTTTTCCGCGTTCAAGGACGTTGGCACGGAGAGCCACCATGACTAAGCAACCAGACCTCAAGGACTATGACGTGGTCATCGCCGGCGGCGGTGTGATCGGGGCCTCCTGCGCCTATCAACTGTCCAAGCGCAAGCACCTGAAGATCGCCCTGATCGACGCCAAGCGTCCCGGCAATGCCACCCGTGCCTCGGCGGGCGGCCTGTGGGCCATCGGTGAGTCGGTGGGCCTGGGCTGCGGGGTGATTTTCTTTCGGATGATGTCGGCCAATCGCAAGCGCCAGACCCAGGGCGCCGCGGTGGCGGTGGACGCCAGCATGCCGCACATCCTGCCGCAGTCGTTCTTCGATTTCGCCTTGCAATCCAACGCGCTGTACCCCCAGTTGCACCGCGAGCTGATGGAGAACCATGGCATGGACTTCAAGTTCGAGGAGACCGGGCTCAAGTTCGTGATCTATGACGACGAAGACCGCTCGTACGCCGAGCACATCGTCGCCTGCATCCCGCACCTGGCGGACCAGGTGCGCTGGCTCGACCAGGCGGCCCTGCGAGAGGCCGAACCGAGTGTCAGCCATGAAGCCCAGGGCGCTCTGGAGTTTCTGTGCGATCACCAGGTCAGCCCGTTCCGCCTGGCTGACGCCTACACCGAAGGCGCGCGGCAGAACGGTGTCGACCTGTTCTTCAATACCAATGTGATCGAGGTGCTGCGCAGCGGCACGCGGGTCATCGGGGTGAACACCGCCGAGGCGGGTACTTTCCACTGCCGAACCTTGATCAACGCGGCCGGTGCCTGGGCGGCGGACCTGAGCGAGCAGGCCACGGGCGTGCGCATTCCGGTCAAGCCGGTCAAGGGGCAGATCCTGCTGACCGAGCGCATGCCGAAGATCCTCAACGGCTGCCTGACCACCAGCGACTGTTATGTGGCGCAGAAGGACAACGGCGAAATCCTCATCGGCAGCACCACCGAAGACAAAGGCTTCGACGTGACCACCACCTACCCGGAAATCGAAGGGCTGGTGCAAGGCGCGATGCGCTGCATTCCGCAACTGGCCGACATCAACCTGAAGCGAACCTGGGCCGGCCTGCGCCCAGGTTCGCCCGATGAGCTGCCGATCCTGGGGCCGATGCGCGGGGTAGAGGGCTACCTCAACGCCTGCGGCCACTTCCGCACCGGCATCCTCACCTCGGCCATCACCGGCGTGCTGCTGGATAAACTGGTGAACCACGAACCGTTGCCGCTGGACATCACGCCGTTCCTGGCAGACCGCTTCGAGGTCGCCCCGGTCAAACAAGCGAAGGCAATGGAACCAGCGTGAAGCCCCGCTGTGGGAGCGGGCTTGCTCGCGAAGGCGGTGTACCAGTGGGTGATGCTGCCGGCTGTGCCACCGTCTTCGCGAGCAAGCTCGCTCCCACAAAAGCGTCGGGGGATGTCCAGCATTTGCGTGAAATCCACTATCTCCTGTGAGAGCGGGCTTGCCCGCGAAAGCGGTGTACCAGTGGGCGATGCTGCTCGCTGTGCCACCGTCTTCGCGAGCAAGCTCGCTCCCACAAAAGCGTCGGGGGATGTCCAGCATTTGCGTGAAATCCACTATCTCCTGTGGGAGCGGGCTTGCCCGCGAAAGCGGTGTACCAGTGGGTGATGCTGCCGGCTGTGCCACCGTCTTCGCGAGCAAGCTCGCTCCCACAAAAGCGTCGGGGGATGTCCAGCATTTGCGTGAAATCCACTATCTCCTGTGGGAGCGGGCTTGCCCGCGAAAGCGGTGTACCAGTGGATGATGCTGCCGGCTGTGCCACCGTCTTCGCGACCAAGCTCGCTCCCACACAGGTGACAGCGGTGAACGCTTAATTTGCGGCGTACCAAGCATCCCCTGTGGGAGCGAGCTTGCTCGCGATGACCGCGGGTATGTTGGCGTCGATGCCTACTGCATCGGGGTGTCGATGAACACTTCCAGCCCTTCGGCATAGGCGGTATAGGCGCTGATCAATGGAAATGACCGGCCCTCCACCTGGTCCGGCACCACCAGGTTGGAGAAGCTCCAGGCCACTGCCAGCGTGATACCGGCCTGATCCAGCGTGCCATCAGTGGGCAGCGGCGCTCGCTGCAGTTCCTGTTCCAGCATCCCATAGGCAGCCGCGAGCTGGCCTTCCACTCGCTCTACCCAGGGCGCGTGCTGGATGTCTGTGGGCCGCAGGTTGCGTTCGTAGTAGATCTGCACCGATTTCTCACACGCCGCCAGCGCCAACCCGATCAGGCGCAGTGACCGCAACCGCTGCCCGGCATCGTCTGGCATCAGGCGCTTTCCTGGTGCTGCCAGGGTTTGCAGGTAATCGATGATCAACGTCGAATCCATCAGTACGCTGCCATCGTCCAGCACCAGGGTCGGTGCCTTGACCACCGGGTTGATTCGCTGGAACTGCTCGAAATGCCGGAACACCGAAACCGACTCATGCTCCAGGGCGATGCCCAGGCATTTGGCGGACAGGGCGGTGCGGCGTACATAGGGCGAATCCAGCATGCCGATCAGTTTCATGGCTTCTCCTTCAGCGGTGGGTGATACATCAGTCCTCGAACCCGACTTGTTCATGGATCTCATCGACCTTGAGCTCCAGCCGGTAGGCCACGGCAATGAACAACGCCTGGCACAGGCACAGCGTGGCGCTCAACGAGCGGAAGGCGAACGAACTGCCTTCGTTCACCAACAACACCGCGTTGGCCCGCTTGGCTAGGGGCGACAGGTTGCTGTCGGTGATGATCAGCGTCTTGGCCTGGTGGTGCTGGGCGATGCGCAGGCAGTGCTGGGTTTCCTTGCCGTAGGGCGTGAAGCTGATGGCGATGACCAGGTCGTTGGCCCGCACGCTGCGCATCTGCTCGCGGTAGCTGCCGCCCAGGCCGGACACCAGGTGAATACGCTTGTTGGTGTGTTGCAGGTTGTAGACCAGGTAGTCGGCCACCGCAAACGAACGGCGTACGCCCACCACATAGATGTTGTCGGCGTTGACCACCAGGTCCACGGCTTTTTCGAAGGCTTGGTCGTCGAGCTCCAGCCCCAGGCGTTCGATGCCCGACAGGGTCGCGTTGACGCATTCGCGGGCCAGGTCGCCGCCACTGGCTTTCTGCGACTTGTTGGCGATCATGCTGCGGATGCGTTGCTGGTAGTTCTGCACCGGCGTGGTCTTGTGGGTGTACGCCTCGCGAAACAGCGCCTGCATTTCGCTGAACCCACTGAAGCCAAAGCGCTGGGAGAAACGCACGATGGCCGAGGGGTGCACTTCGCATTCGCGGGCGATGTCGCTGATCCGGTCGACCATGATCCGGTCGCTCTGCTGGCTCATGTAGCTGGCAATGCGCTTGAGCTGGCGGGGCAGGCTTTCGTACTCCTCGGTAATCAGTTGCAGCAGGCGCTCGGCATTGATCGGAGGGCTCGGGAGCGTGGCGTCGGACGCGCGCTCGGACGGTGCCGGCAGATCATCGGGGCGGGTCATAGAAAATCCTTCTGGCTTTGTTCTTATAGGGCGGCTGTCACACACGGCCCTCGACAATAGGTTGGCTGATCGCAGTCTACAGCGTAGGCGCTGGGAAAATCATGGGTAGGGCAACGTTGGCGCCGCTGCTGAAACGATGCACTGCGTCTGGTCCGCTTCGGCTATAGCGTATTGGAAAAAATATTCCACGTAAAAAATATATAGAATAATTATTGATTATTGCCCGCGGCTCGTTTTAGTCTGCACCCACCAAGAGCGTTGGCGCCGGTTTCGGCGGCATGCGCAGGCTGATAAAAATAACAGGAGCCAGCATGGGCCAGACTCGTTTTGCCAGTGGGCGTCAATTGGATGTGATCTGCCTGGGACGCCTGGGCGTGGACCTTTATGCGCAGCAAGTCGGCGCACGCCTGGAAGATGTCAGCAGTTTCGCCAAGTACCTGGGAGGCTCGTCGGCCAACATCGCGTTCGGCACGGCGCGCCTGGGGCTCAAGTCGGCGATGCTGAGCCGAGTGGGCGACGACCACATGGGCCGTTTCCTGGTGCAATCGCTGGCGCGCGAAGGCTGCGATGTCAGCGGCATCAAGGCCGATCCGCAACGCCTGACAGCAATGGTCCTGCTGGGGATCAAGGATCGTGAGACCTTTCCCCTGGTGTTCTACCGCGAAAACTGCGCCGACATGGCGCTGCGGGCCGAAGACATCGACGAGTCTTACATTGCCTCCAGCAAGGCCCTGCTGATCACCGGCACGCATTTCTCCACCGACGGCGTCTATAAGGCCAGCATCCAGGCCCTGGACTATGCGCAAAAGCACCAGGTCAAGCGCATCCTCGATATCGACTATCGGCCGGTGCTCTGGGGCCTGACAGGCAAGGCCGACGGGCAGACCCGTTTTGTCGCCGACCAGAACGTCAGCCGGCACGTGCAAGGCATCCTGCCGCGTTTCGACCTGATCGTCGGCACCGAGGAAGAGTTTCTGATCGCTGGCGGCAGCGAAGACTTGCTCACGGCCCTGCGCACCGTGCGTTCGCTGACGGCGGCGACCCTGGTGGTCAAGCTCGGCCCGCAGGGCTGCACGGTGATCCATGGGGCGATCCCGGCGCGGCTCGAAGACGGCGCGATTTACCCGGGCGTTCGAGTCGAAGTCCTGAATGTGCTGGGCGCCGGCGACGCCTTCATGTCGGGGTTTCTCGCCGGTTGGCTGGAGGACGCCAGTGACGAGCGTTGCTGCCAGTTGGCCAATGCCTGCGGCGGCCTGGTGGTGTCGCGCCATGCCTGTGCCCCGGCCATGCCGACCCGGGCGGAGCTCGACTACCTGTTCAGCAGCCCGGTGCCGATCACCCGGCCGGACCAGGACGCCGTGCTGCAACGCCTGCATCAGGTCAGCGTGCCGCGCAAAGCCTGGAAGCAACTGTTCATTTTCGCGTTCGACCACCGTGGACAGTTAGTGGAACTGGCGCAAAAGGGCGGCCGCGACCTGAGTAGCATCGGCCAGCTCAAGCAACTGTTCATCCAGGCGGTGGAGCGGGTCGAAGCCGATTTGCAACGCCAGGGCGTCGAGGCCGATGTCGGCCTGTTGGCTGACCAGCGATTTGGCCAGGATTCGCTCAATGCGGCCACCGGGCGCGGTTGGTGGGTCGCGCGGCCGGTGGAAGTCCAGGGTTCGCGCCCGCTGGCGTTCGAACATGGGCGTTCCATCGGCAGCAACCTGATCGCCTGGCCGCAGGAACAGATCATCAAGTGCCTGGTGCAATTCCACCCCGATGACGAGCCGCTGTTGCGCCTCGAACAGGAAGCGCAGTTGATGGGGTTGTACAAGGCCTCCCAGGTCAGCGGCCATGAATTGCTGTTGGAAGTCATTCCGCCCAAGGATCATCCGTCGCCGCACCCGGACGTGCTGTATCGCGCCCTCAAGCGCCTCTACAACCTGGGCATCTACCCGGCGTGGTGGAAGATCGAGGCCCAGAGCGAGCAGGAATGGGAGCAGCTCGACGAGTTGATTCAGCAACGCGACCCGTATTGCCGCGGCGTGGTTTTGCTGGGCCTCAACGCCCCAGCCACGGCGCTGGCCGATGGTTTTCGCCAGGCCAGCCAGAGCACCACCTGCCGAGGGTTCGCCGTAGGCCGCACGATCTTCCAGGAACCGAGCCGAGCGTGGATGGCCGGGGAAATCGACGATGAAACGCTGATCCGGCAGGTGCAAGACCGGTTCGTGGAATTGATCGAGGCGTGGCGGGCGGCGCGGGCGTGACAGCGGCGCAAGAGCTTTTTTGTGGCGAGGGGATTTATCCCCGCTGGGCTGCGAAGCAGCCCCAAAACCCTACAACTCGGTGTGTCAGGCAGCCCACATTCAGCCGTTCGAGGGGCCGCTTCGCAGCCCAGCGGGGATAAATCCCCTCGCCACAGTTATGTATTCACAAATGGCTTTCGACATTCAGTTTGAAAACAATAAAAAGGTGCAGCCATGCCCGCTATTCGAATTGGCATCAACCCGATTTCCTGGAGCAACGACGACCTGCCTTCCCTGGGCGGTGAGACGCCGTTGAGCACCGCGCTGAGCGAAGGCAAAGCCATCGGCTACGAAGGCTTCGAGCTCAACGGCAAGTTTCCCAAGGACGCCAAGGGCGTTGGCGATGTATTGCGGCCCTATGACCTGGCCCTGGTTTCCGGCTGGTATTCCGGTCGCCTGGCCCAGCGTTCGGCAGCCGAGGAAATCGACGCCATTGCCAGCCATGTCGAGTTGCTGGCGCACAACGGCGCCACGGTGCTGGTGTACGGCGAAGTGGCCGATTCGATCCAGGGCCAGCGGATTCCCCTGGTCGAACGGCCGCGTTTTCACACCGACGACGCCTGGCAAGGCTACGCCGACAAACTCACCGAGCTGGCGCGCTTCACCCTGTCCAGGGGCGTGCGCCTGGGCTATCACCACCACATGGGCGCCTACGTCGAGTCGCCCTCGGACATCGACAAGCTGATGGCCCTGACCGGCAGCGAGGTGGGCCTGTTGTTCGATTCCGGCCACTGCTACATGGGCGGCGGCGAACCCTTGCAGGTGCTGCGCAAACACATCGAGCGTATTTGCCACGTGCATTTCAAGGACGTGCGCAAACCGGTGGTGCAGTTGGCGCGCAACCACCTCTGGAGCTTTCCCGACTGCATCATCAACGGCACCTTCACCGTGCCGGGCGATGGCGACATCGATTTTGCCGCGTTGCTGGACGTGTTGCTGGCTGCCCGTTACGAGGGCTGGCTGGTGGTGGAAGCCGAGCAGGATCCGGCCGTCGCGCCGAGTTACGCCTACGCCAAAAAAGGCTACGAGACCCTGCGCGCCTTGTTGCAGGAAAGGAGTGCGTCATGAGCCTGTTGATCAAGAGCCACGCCAGCGGCCGGACCATGGTCGAGCTGCCCGCCGGCGAGCTGGAATACGTCGGCTTCGCCGCCTATCGCCTGAGCCTGGGCGAAACCCTCGCGGTGGCGGCCGATGACAAGGAACTGTGCCTGGTGCTGCTCAGCGGTCGCATCAGCCTCAAGGGCGAGGCGCCAGGGCAGGGCGCGTTCGACTGGGACAACCTGGGCGACCGCCAATCGGTGTTCGAGGACAAGTCACCCTACGCCGCGTACCTGCCGCCCGGCAGCCAGGCTCAGGTCACCGCCCTGAGTGACGTGCAACTCGCCGTGTGTGCGGCGCCGGGGGCAGCCGGGGATCGCTACGCTCCACGGCTGATCCGCCCCGACAGCATGAAGCGCAGCGTGCGCGGCAAGGGTGCCAACACCCGCTACGTCTGCGACATCCTGCCGGACAGCGAGCCGGCCCATTCGCTGCTGGTGGTGGAAGTGCGCACGCCATCGGGACACTCGTCGAGCTACCCGCCCCACAAGCACGACACCGACGACCTGCCGCACCAGAGCTTCCTGGAGGAAACCTATTACCACCAGGTCAACCCGGCCCAGGGCTTTGTGTTCCAGCGGGTCTACACCGATGACCGCAGCATCGACCAGGCCATGGCCGTGGAGAACAGCGACCTGGTGGTGGTGCCCAAGGGCTATCACCCGGTCAGTGTGCCCTACGGGTACGAGTCGTACTACCTGAACGTCATGGCCGGGCCCAAGCGCGTCTGGCAGTTTCACAACGACCCGCAGCACAGTTGGCTGCTGGACCTCTGAATTGCACCATCCCCACGGAGAACAGGAACAATGAGCGACGCCCCGGTAGTAGGCCATTACCTCAACGGACAGGTGCAGGAACGCGACGCCACGCGCTTCAGCCCGGTCTTCAACCCGGCCACCGGTGCGGTCCAGGCACGGGTCGCGCTGGCCGAACCCGCCACTGTCGAGGCTGCGGTCGCCTCGGCACTGGCGGCGTTCCCGGCCTGGTCCGAACAGTCATCGCTGCGCCGTTCGCGGGTGATGTTCAAGTTCAAGGAACTGCTCGACCGCCACCATGACGAGTTGGCCGCGATCATCAGCCGGGAACACGGCAAGGTGCTGTCCGACGCCCACGGCGAAGTCACCCGGGGCATCGAGATCGTCGAGTACGCCTGTGGTGCGCCCAACCTGCTCAAGACCGATTTCAGCGACAACATCGGCGGCGGCATCGATAACTGGAACCTGCGCCAGCCCCTGGGCGTTTGCGCTGGCATCACGCCGTTCAACTTCCCGGTGATGGTGCCCTTGTGGATGATCCCGCTGGCGCTGGTGGCCGGTAACTGCTTCATCCTCAAACCCTCGGAACGCGACCCATCCGCCAGCCTGCTGATGGCCCGGTTGTTGACACAAGCCGGCTTGCCGGACGGCGTGTTCAACGTCGTCCAGGGCGACAAGGTGGCGGTGGATGCGCTGTTGCAGCACCCGGACATCGAAGCGGTTTCCTTCGTCGGCTCCACGCCCATCGCCGAATACATCCACCAGCAGGGCACGGCGAATGGCAAGCGCGTGCAGGCCCTGGGCGGTGCGAAGAACCACATGATCGTCATGCCCGACGCTGACCTCGACCAGGCGGCCGATGCATTGATCGGCGCCGCCTACGGCTCGGCCGGCGAGCGCTGCATGGCCATTTCCATTGCCGTGGCGGTGGGTGACGTGGGCGATGAACTGATCGCCCGCCTGTTGCCGCGCATCGATCAACTGAAGGTCGGCAACGGCCAGCAGCCGGGCACCGACATGGGGCCGCTGGTCACCGCCGAACACAAGGCCAAGGTGGAGGGGTTCATCGATTCGGGCGTGGCCGAAGGCGCGCGCCTGATCGTCGACGGGCGAGGCTTCAAGGTGCCCGGCGCCGAGCAGGGGTTCTTTGTCGGGGCGACGTTGTTCGACCAGGTCACCCCCGAGATGAGCATCTATCGGCAGGAGATCTTTGGCCCGGTGCTGGGCATCGTGCGCGTGCCGGATTTCGCCACGGCGGTCGCCCTGATCAACGCCCACGAGTTCGGCAATGGCGTGTCCTGCTTCACCCGTGACGGCGGCATCGCCCGGGCGTTTGCCCGCAGCATCAAGGTTGGCATGGTCGGCATCAACGTGCCGATCCCGGTGCCCATGGCCTGGCATTCGTTTGGCGGCTGGAAGCGCTCGCTGTTCGGCGACCACCACGCCTATGGCGAAGAAGGGCTGCGCTTCTACAGCCGCTACAAGAGCGTGATGCAACGCTGGCCCGACAGCATCGCCAAGGGCCCGGAGTTCAGCATGCCGACTGCCCAATAACCTGCTCGTACGAATGCCGGAGGGATAACAACAATGAACAAACCCCTGCGTTTTGCCCTGAACCGAATGGTCGCCCCGCGCCTGTCGCTGCCGGCCTTCATCGACCTGGCGCTGGCGTTGAAGACCGATGCCATCGAGATCCGCAACGACCTCAAGGGCGTCGAGATCGAAGACGGCATGCCGCCGGCCCAGGTGCGTGCGCTGTGCGAGGCACGCGGCATCAAGGTGTTGTCGATCAATGCCCTGTACCCCTTCGATGTGTGGAACGACGAACGCCGTGCCCAAGCCGTGCGGCTGGCCGACTACGCCCGCGAGTGCGGCGCCGAGGGGCTGGTGATGTGCCCGCTCAACGATCGCGCCGATCCGCGCAGCGAAGCGCAACGCGCGGCCGGCCTGCGCACCGCGTTGGGTGAACTGGCGCCGATCCTGCGGGCCTTCGGCATCTACGGTTTCATTGAGCCGCTGGGTTTCGAAGAATGTTCGTTGCGGCGCAAGGGCACGGCGGTGGCGGCGATCGAGGCGGTGGGCGGACTGGATGTGTTCCGCCTGGTGCACGACACCTTCCACCATCACCTGGCGGGCGAGCAGGCGTTCTTTCCCGAACTGACCGGCCTGGTGCACATCTCCGGTGTCGAGGATGCCCAGGCCCCGCTGGCGACGATCCGCGACGGCCACCGGGTGCTGGTGGGTGAGGCCGACATTCTCGGCAACGCCGCGCAGATCCAGGCGTTGCGGGCCGGAGGCTATGACGGCTACCTGTCCTTCGAGCCCTTCGCCGAGAGCATCCATGAATTGGCCGACATCCGCCAGGCGCTGGGGGCGAGCATGAGCCATTTGCAAAACCCGCAGGCCTGACACGATTGTTGGCCTGACGCAGATCCAAATGTGGGAGCGGGCTTGCTCGCGAAAGCAATGGCACATTCAACTTCGAGTTCGCCTGGTACACCGCTTTCGCGAGCAAGCTCGCTCCCACAAGGTTCTGCGCCAGCCGCCAGATTTTTGCATTCCAGGATAGGTGCAAGCATGACCACAACACGACTGACCATGGCCCAGGCCCTGGTGAAATTCCTCGATAACCAGTACGTCGAGGTCGATGGTGTTCAGAGCAAATTCGTCGCCGGGGTGTTTACCATTTTCGGCCACGGCAATGTGCTGGGGCTGGGCCAGGCGCTGGAGCAGGACGCCGGCGATCTGGTGGTGCACCAGGGCCGCAACGAGCAAGGCATGGCCCATGCCGCCATCGGGTTCGCCAAGCAGCACCTGCGGCGCAGGATCTACGCCTGCACCTCGTCGGTCGGCCCCGGCGCGGCGAACATGCTGACCGCTGCCGCCACGGCCACGGCCAATCGCATTCCATTGCTGCTGTTGCCCGGTGACGTCTATGCCAGCCGCCAGCCGGACCCGGTGCTGCAACAGATCGAGCAGTTCCACGACCTGAGCATCAGCACCAACGATGCGTTCAAGGCCGTGAGCAAATATTGGGACCGCATCAACCGCCCCGAGCAGCTGATGAGCGCCGCGATCCAGGCCATGCGCGTGCTCACCGACCCGGCCGAGACCGGCGCGGTGACCCTGGCGCTGCCCCAGGACGTGCAGGCCGAGGCCTACGATTATCCAGACTACTTCCTGCAAAAGCGCGTACACCGGATCGACCGTCGCCCGGCCACCGAGGCGATGCTCGACGACGCCCTGGCGCTGTTCAAGGGCAAGCGTCGGCCGCTGATCATCTGCGGCGGTGGCGTGCGCTATTCCGGGGCCAATGCCGCCTTGCAGGCGTTTGCCGAACGCTTCCAGATTCCGTTCGCCGAAACCCAGGCCGGCAAGAGCGCGGTGGTCTCCAGCCATCCGCTGAACGTCGGAGGTGTGGGCGAAACCGGTTGCCTGGCGGCGAACCTGCTGGCCGCGGAGGCGGACCTGATCATCGGTATCGGCACGCGCTACAGCGATTTCACCACCGGCTCCAAATGGCTGTTCCGCCAGCCGGGCGTGCGATTCCTTAACCTCAACGTCAGCCCGTGCGATGCGGTGAAGCTCGACGGCGTGCAGTTGCTGGCCGACGCGCGCGTGGGCCTGGAGGCGTTGGCCGGCGTGCTCGGCGACTATCGCGCCGAATGGGGCGGCCAAGTCGCCGACGCCAAGGCCCGGTTGGACGCCGAGGTGGATCGGGTCTACCAGGCCGATTACCAGGTCGAGGATTTCGTCCCGGAGGTGCGCGATCACCTGGACCCGGCGGTGTTTCGCGAATTCATCGAACTTACCGGCTCCTGCCTGACCCAGAGTCGCGTGCTGGGTACCCTCAACGAAAGCCTCGCCGATGACGCGATCATCGTCGCCGCCGCCGGCAGCTTGCCCGGTGACTTGCAGCGCAGTTGGCGCAGCAAGGGGGTGAACACCTATCACCTCGAATACGGTTATTCGTGCATGGGCTATGAGGTGAATGCGGCGCTGGGGGTGAAACTCGCCGAGCCGGATAAAGAGGTGTACGCGCTGGTGGGCGATGGCTCCTACATGATGCTGCATTCGGAGCTGGCCACCTCGATCCAGGAGCGGCGCAAGATCAACGTGGTGTTGCTGGACAACATGACCTTCGGTTGCATCAACAACCTGCAGATGGGCAACGGCATGGACAGCTTCGCCACCGAGTTCCGTTTCCGTAACCCGGACACCGGCAAGCTCAATGGCGGTTTCGTCCCGGTGGACTTCGCCATGAGCGCGGCGGCCTACGGCTGCAAGACCTACAAGGTCCGCACCCTTGACGAACTGCACGCGGCCCTGGCCGATGCACGGTTGCAGACTGTGTCCACCCTGATCGACATCAAGGTCCTGCCCAAGACCATGATCCACAGCTACCTGTCCTGGTGGCGGGTCGGCGTGGCGCAAGTGTCCACCAGCGCCCGCACCGACGCCGCCGCCAAAGCCCTCAATGAACGATTGGCCGAAGCTCGCCAATATTAACTGCCTCAACCGAATAAGGAGTTCCACATGTCTTTGAAACTGGGCGTCATTGGCACTGGGGCCATTGGCCAGGACCATATCCGGCGGTGCAGCCAGACGTTGCTCAATAGCCAGGTGGTGGCGGTGACCGACATCAACCTTGCCCAGGCGGCGAAGGTGGTGGCGGATTTGAACCTGACCGCCGAGGTCTACCCGGACGGGCACGCCCTGATCAAGGCGCCGGATGTCGAGGCGATCCTGGTCACTTCCTGGGGCCCGAGCCATGAGGAATACGTGCTGGCGGCGATTGCGGCCGGCAAGCCGGTGTTTTGCGAAAAGCCCCTGGCGGTCACCGCCCAAGGGTGCCGCCGGATCGTCGACGCGGAGGTGGCCCACGGCACACGCCTGGTACAGGTCGGCTTCATGCGGCCGTACGACGAAGGCTACCGGGCCCTCAAGGCGGTGATCGACAACGGTCAGATCGGCGAACCGCTGATGCTCCACTGTGCCCACCGCAACCCCAGGGTCGGCGAGAACTACAAGACCGACATGGCAATCACCGACACGCTGATTCACGAGCTGGATGTGCTGCGCTGGCTGTTGGCCGATGACTACGTTTCGGTGCAAGTGGTGTTCCCGCGCAAGACCAGCAAGGCCCTGGCCCACCTGCGTGACCCGCAGGTCGTGTTGCTGGAAACCGTCAAGGGCACCCGCATCGACGTGGAAGTGTTCGTCAACTGCCAGTACGGCTACGACATCCAGTGCGAAGTGGTGGGGGAGACGGGCATCGCCAAGCTGCCGGAACCGTCCCAGGTGCAACTGCGCAGCGAGGCCAAGCTGTCCAACGCGATCCTGATGGACTGGAAGGACCGCTTCATCGCCGCTTACGACGTCGAACTGCAAGCCTTCATCGACGGCGTGCGCGCCGGCCAGGTGGGCGGGCCATCGGCCTGGGACGGCTTCGCGGCGGCGGTGGCGGCCGATGCCTGCATCCAGGCGCAGCAGAGCGGGCAGATCGTTCCCATCGAATTGCCTGAGCGCCCGCGTTTCTACGGCTAACCCCAATCCTTGTGGGAGCGGGCTTGCTCGCGAAGACGGCGGCACATTCAACATTGATGTCGACTGACACTACGCCTTCGCGAGCAAGCCCGCTCCCACAGGGTCGATGTTTATCCAATGACTTTCAAGGGGGTTTCATGCGAATCGGACTGGTCGGCTACGGCAAGGGAGGGCGGTTTTTTCATGCGCCGTTGATCAGCAGTTTGCCGGGGGCGACGTTTGTCGGCGTGGTCACGCGCTCGGCTGAGCGGCGTGCGCAACTGGCAGGCGACTACCCGAACGCCCGCGCGTTTGACACGCTTGAGCAATTGGTGGCGGCGGGGGTCGACGCGGTGGTGGTGTCTACGCCGTTGGACAGTCGTCCGGCGGTGGTGATGCAAGCCATCGAGCACGGCGTGGCGGTGGTCAGCGACAAGCCATTTGCCCGTGACGCGGCCGAGGCCGAGGCGCTGGTAGTGGCGGCCGAGCGGGGCAAGGTGCCGTTGAGCGTGTACCAGAACCGTCGCTGGGATTCGGACTTCCTGACCTTGCGCAAATTGCTGGCCTCCGGTGCCCTGGGCCAGGTCATGCGCTTCGAGTCCAGTGTCGAGCGTTACTCGCCTTCGTCGGTGGGTAAAGGCAGCGGCGGCGGATTCCTGCGCGACCTCGGCAGCCATCTGGTGGACCAGGCACTGCAACTGTTCGGGCCGGTGGCGCGAGTCTACGCCGAGCTGGATTACCGAACGCCCGGCCAGGTTTTCGACAATGGCTTCTTTATGTCCCTGACCCATGTCGGTGGGGTCGTTTCACACCTGAGCGGCCATTGCCTGCAAAACGCCCCGCGCCCACGCTTTCGGGTCAGCGGCACCCACGGCTGCTACACCGTCGACGGCCTGGATGGCCAGGAGGCCCAGGCGCTGGCCGGATTGAGCCCGGCCAGCGCGGGCGAACGCTGGGGCGCCGAGGAACATCGGCGCTGGGGCTGGTTCGAGCACGGCAACGAGCGGGAGCGGGTGACCTCGGAACGCGGTTGCTGGATGACGTTCTACCAGCGCCTGCAAAGTGCCCTGCAAGGGGGCGGGCCGTTACCGGTGCAGGCCCGCGATGCCCTGGCGACCACGCGCATTCTGGACGCTGCGCGGCAGAGTGCCGAGCAGGGGCAGGTGGTGGTGATGTCCCCGCCCGTAGGCCATGGAATAAAAAACGAATAAAATTCTAAAACAAGTTGATATGGAAAATATTTTCCAATAAAGTCATTTCCAGGTTGCCGACATCCGGTTCCCATCCGAGCAAGCAAGTCTTAAACGGGTAGGGGACTTCACAAAAACAAGAAGCACAGCCAGGTACCGTCGATGAAAACCTTCAGCCGCTCTGCGTTTCACTTGCCAAGCCTGTCCTCTGTCGTATCCCTCTTCGGGTCCCTGTGCATCCAGCGCAAGGGCGCCGTGGTCTGTTGCATCCCCGGCGCGCCCATCGTGCGCTTGCCGCGCTCCTGATCCGCTACGCCTTATCCATAAAACCAACAAAAAAGTGGAGAAAGACCGTTCATGAAGACCAAGACCCGTATCGCCTCGCTGGCCCTGTCATTGATGCTCACCAGCGGCGCAGCCCTGGCGGACCTGAAGATCGGCGTCAGCATGTCCCAGTTCGATGACACCTGGCTGACCTACCTGCGTGAATCCATGGACAAGAAAGCCAAATCCCTGCCGGACGGCGTCAGCCTGCAGTTCGAAGACGCGCGCAGTGACGTGGTCAAGCAGCTGAGCCAGGTGGAAAGCTTCATCAGCCAGAAGGTCGACGCCATCATCGTCAACCCGGTGGACACCGCCGCGACCCAGCGCATCACCAAGGCCGCCGTGGCCGCCGGCATTCCGCTGGTCTACGTCAACCGGCGCCCCGACGATCTGAAGCTGCCGGCGGGCGTGGTCACCGTCGCTTCGGATGACCTGGAGGCCGGGCGGATGCAGATGCAGTACCTGGCGGAAAAAATGGGTGGCAAGGGCAACATCGTGATCCTGCTCGGTGACCTCGCCAACAACTCCACCACCAACCGCACCAAGGGCGTCAAGGAAGTGCTGGCCAAGTACCCCGGCATCAAGATCGAGCAGGAGCAGACGGGCACCTGGCTGCGGGACAAGGGCATGACGCTGGTCAATGACTGGCTGACCCAGGGCCGCGAATTCCAGGCGGTGGTCGCCAACAACGACGAAATGGCCATTGGCGCCGCCATGGCCCTCAAGGGCGCCGGCAAGGAGAAGGGCAGCGTACTGATCGCCGGGGTCGACGGCACGCCGGACGGCCTGAACGCGGTGAAGAAAGGCGAGATGGCCGTCTCGGTGTTCCAGGACGCCAAAGGGCAGGCCGACGGCTCGATCGACACGGCGGTGAAGATGGTCAAGAAGCAGCCGGTTGAACCCGCCGTGTGGGTGCCTTATCGCCTGATCACCCCGGAAAACGTCGACCAGTTCAAGTGAGGCCTGCCGTCCCCGCGGTTCCACCACAATAATAAGCAGGCAGGGTCGCGTCATCGACCTTGCCGAGGGAGTACCTGATCATGTTCGCTTCAGCGACTGCTTCGAGCACCCCGGCGATGAGTGTCCAGCCGGGCGTAATACCTGACGAACCGTACCTGCTGGAAGTCGTCAATGTCAGCAAAGGCTTTCCCGGCGTGGTGGCCCTGTCCGATGTGCAACTGCGGGTACGTCCAGGCTCCGTGTTGGCCCTGATGGGCGAGAACGGCGCCGGCAAATCCACCCTGATGAAAATCATCGCCGGCATTTACCAGCCCGACGCGGGTGAACTGCGCCTGCGGGGCAGGCCGGTGACGTTCGACACACCCCTGGCGGCCTTGCAGGCCGGGATCGCGATGATCCACCAGGAACTCAACCTGATGCCGCACATGAGCATCGCCGAGAACATCTGGATCGGCCGCGAGCAACTCAACGGCCTGCACATGATCGACCATGGCGAGATGCATCGCTGCACCGCCCGGTTGCTGGAGCGCCTGCGTATCAACCTCGATCCCGAGGAGCAAGTGGGCAACCTGAGCATCGCCGAGCGACAGATGGTCGAGATCGCCAAGGCCGTGTCCTATGACTCGGACGTCCTGATCATGGACGAGCCGACGTCGGCCATCACCGAAACGGAAGTGGCCCACCTGTTCTCGATCATTGCCGACCTCAAGGCCGAGGGTAAGGGCATCATCTACATCACCCATAAAATGAATGAAGTGTTCGCCATCGCCGATGAAGTGGCGGTGTTTCGCGACGGCGCCTACATCGGCCTGCAACGGGCCGACAGCATGGACGGCGACAGCCTGATCTCGATGATGGTCGGGCGTGAGCTGAGCCAGTTGTTCCCGGTGCGGGAAAAGCCCATCGGCGAGCGGGTACTGTCGGTGCGCGACCTGAGCCTGGACGGTATTTTCAAGGGCGTGTCCTTCGACCTGCACGCCGGCGAGATCCTCGGCATTGCCGGGTTGATGGGGTCGGGCAGAACCAACGTAGCCGAGGCGATTTTCGGCATCACGCCGGCGACGGGCGGTGAAATCCTGCTGGACGACCAGCCGGTGCGCATCAGCGACCCGCACATGGCCATCGAGAAAGGCTTCGCCCTGTTGACCGAGGATCGCAAGCTCAGTGGCCTGTTCCCGTGCCTGTCGGTGCTGGAAAACATGGAGATGGCCGTGCTGCCCCATTACGTCGGCAACGGTTTCATCCAGCAGAAGGCCCTGCGCGCCCTGTGCGAAGACATGTGCAAGAAGCTGCGGGTCAAGACGCCGTCGCTGGAACAGTGCATCGACACCTTGTCCGGTGGCAACCAGCAAAAGGCGCTCTTGGCCCGCTGGCTGATGACCAACCCACGCATCCTGATTCTCGACGAGCCGACTCGTGGCATCGACGTCGGCGCCAAGGCAGAGATCTACCGGCTTATCGCCTACCTGGCCAGCGAAGGCATGGCGGTGATCATGATTTCGTCCGAGCTGCCGGAAGTGCTGGGCATGAGCGACCGGGTCATGGTGATGCACGAAGGCGATCTGATGGGCACCCTCGACCGCAGCGAGGCGAGTCAGGAACGGGTCATGCAACTGGCGTCGGGCCTGTCCTGATGCAGCCTGTTCAAAACATAAAGTCGAGCGCAATTGTGGCGAGGGAGCTTGCTCCCGCTGGGCCGCGAAGCGGTCCCGTTTTCAGGGGGCTACACCCAAAAGCAATACCCCCTCGCCAAAGAACAAAAAAAGGTGAATGGCTATGAACGCAATACTGGAAAACAAACCCGCCGCCGCACCGGCCAGGACGCGCCGACGCCTGCCGACGGAACTGAGCATCTTCCTGGTGCTGATCGGCATCGGCCTGGTGTTCGAGCTGTTCGGCTGGATCATGCGTGACCAGAGCTTTTTGATGAACTCCCAGCGCCTGGTGCTGATGATCCTGCAGGTGTCGATCATCGGCCTGCTGGCCATCGGTGTGACCCAGGTGATCATCACCACCGGTATCGACCTGTCGTCCGGCTCGGTGCTGGCGCTGTCGGCAATGATTGCCGCCAGCCTGGCCCAGACGTCGGACTTCGCCCGGGCGGTGTTCCCCTCGCTGACCGACCTGCCGGCGTGGATCCCGGTGGTGGCCGGGCTCGGTGTCGGGCTGTTGGCCGGGGCAATCAACGGCAGCATCATCGCCATCACCGGCATCCCGCCGTTCATTGCCACCCTCGGTATGATGGTCTCGGCCCGTGGCCTGGCGCGCTACTACACCGAAGGCCAGCCGGTGAGCATGTTGTCGGACTCCTACACGGCCATCGGCCATGGCGCGATGCCGGTGATCATTTTCCTGGTGGTGGCGGTGATCTTCCACATCGCCCTGCGTTACACCAAGTACGGCAAGTACACCTACGCCATCGGCGGCAACATGCAGGCGGCGCGCACCTCGGGCATCAACGTCAAGCGCCACCTGGTGATCGTCTACAGCATCGCCGGGCTGCTGGCAGGGTTGGCCGGGGTGGTGGCCTCGGCGCGGGCGGCGACCGGGCAGGCGGGCATGGGCATGTCCTATGAACTGGACGCGATCGCGGCGGCAGTGATCGGTGGCACCAGCCTGGCGGGTGGGGTAGGGCGCATCACCGGGACGGTGATCGGGGCGCTGATTCTCGGGGTGATGGCCAGTGGGTTCACCTTTGTCGGGGTCGACGCCTACATCCAGGACATCATCAAGGGGCTGATCATTGTGGTGGCCGTGGTCATCGACCAATACCGCAACAAACGCAAACTCAAGCGTTAAACAGCCTTGTAATGCGACAAAGCGCCACGCCTGACCCGCGTGGCGTTGCCATTTGTCTTCTTAATACAGCCATTGCAGCGAATTTCTTGTTATAAACGCACTCCGATGACCGCCGAAAGCGTGTCAGAGAACATTTCTAGGGGTTGTCGGACATTTTCCCTATGTTTTCGGTTGCTGGGGCCTCCACTCGGCCTTAGACTGCCGCCCCTCGTAAATTGAGTGCCGGGTGGCGCTTGGAATAGACGGCGCCTTCCTGACGAGCGTGGCAGCTGCGCTGCGGGACGCTCCATAATTCGCCTTAATGCACGTTTTTTTATAGAGATATCAATGACAAAGGAAAAGTTGCTGGCCATGCCGGCGGATGACTACATGAACGCCGAGCAGCTGGCTTTCTTCACCAAGCTGTTGCAGAACATGAAAGTCGAAACCCACGAGCGCATCGAACAGAACCGAATCGCCATTGAGAGCCTGGACACCCCGGCCGACCCGGCCGACGCTGCTTCCGTAGAAGAAGAGCGCACCTGGCTGGTCAACGCCATTGACCGTGACCAGCGCATGCTGCCGCAACTGGAGCAGGCCCTGGACCGCATCAACGATGACAGCTTCGGCTGGTGCGACGACAGCGGCGAGCCTATCGGCCTCAAGCGCCTGCTGATCAGCCCGACCACCAAGTACTGCATCGAAGCCCAGGAACGCCACGAGCAGATCGACAAGCACCAGCGCCAGGCCTGATCCCGCCTCTTGAAAGATCGCAACCGCGCACCGCAGGTTGCGATCTTCGCTCAATATCTCACCCTCCCTGCCGTTGACCTGATGCAAGAACCGCGACTAATGGACCATGGATAATGGCCCCATAGTGGCGTTTAATGCGCTCATAACAACGATAAGCGTGGGTGACGAACATGGCGACAGAAGGATCTCTGGCGGGTGCGGTGCCGGCCTCGGTACCGGTGACGAAAGGCCTGGCACGCTGGCTGACGCCGACCTTGCAGAGCCTTGCCCTGACCTTGCTGTTGTGTGGCATGACCCTGGGCAGTTGGTCGCTGTACCTGGGCCTGCCGTTGGTGATGCTCATCGTCTGGTTGCCGCGCCTGCGCTCGCGGGTGGCCACGGTCCAGGCGCCGGCGACCGACCGGCTGTCCGAGCTGACTCGCGACTTGTCCTACACCACCAGTCATAACGCGTTGTCAGCCGCCGGTGTCGCCTATTCGGTCAAGCAACTGGCCGGCAAGGTCCAGTCGCAACTCGATGCGGCGGCGCGGATCGTCAGCAACGCCGAATCGATGATTGCCACCGAACAGGCGACTTCACACCTCAGCCAGCAGGCCCTGGGTGCCGCCAGCGAGGCTCATCGCAGCAGCGTGGCCGGGCGCAGCGAGCTGGTGGAGTCCATCAGTCGCATGCACCAGCTCAGCCAGCGGGCCAACGACAGTCGCGAGTTGATCGAAGCCTTGAGCGTGCGCAGCGATGAAATCCAGCGGGTCAGCCTGGTGATCCAGTCGATTGCCAGCCAGACCAACCTGCTGGCTCTGAACGCGGCCATCGAAGCGGCTCGGGCCGGCGAGCACGGCCGCGGATTTGCGGTGGTGGCCGATGAAGTCCGCGGCTTGGCCGGACGTACCGCGGCGGCGACCGGCGAGGTTGGGGTGATGGTCGCGGACATCCAGCAGCGCACGGCCCAGGTGGTGGAGCAGATCCGTCAACTGGCCGATGACCTGGACAGCGGCGTGCAGCAGGTCGAGCACACCGGCCAGCACCTGGAGAACATTGCCCGGCTCGCCGAAGGCGTGGAAACCCAGGTGGGCGCCATTGCCCAGGGCACCGACGCCAACCGCGAGCAGCTCGACAGCCTGTTTCATGCCATCGAGCAAATGCGCGGCGACCTGTCCGTCAGCGACCAGCAGACCCAGCGCCTGGCCGAGGCAGCGGTGCAGATGGAAGGCCAGGCCGAATCCATCAGCGAACGCCTGGCCGAGGTGGGCCTCGATGACTATCACCAGCGCGTCTATGACCTGGCACGGGAAGGGGCGAGCCAGATTGCCGCGCAGTTCGAGGCCGATATCGACCAGGGCCGCGTCAGTCTGGATGACCTGTTCGACCGCAACTACCAGGCCATACCCAATACCCAGCCCGCCAAGTTCCAGACCCGCTTCGACCGCTACACCGACCAAGTGCTGCCGCCGATCCAGGAACCGTTGCTCGCCCGGCACGAAGGCCTGGTCTTCGCGATCGCCTGCACCCAGCAAGGCTATGTGCCAACCCACAACAAGGTGTTCAGCCAGCCGTTGACCGGCGATCCCCAGGTGGACACCCTGAACAACCGCACCAAGCGCAAGTTCTCCGACCGCACCGGCATCCGCTGCGGCAGTCACCAGCAACCGGTGCTGTTGCAGACCTACACCCGCGACACGGGCGAACTGATGCACGACCTCTCCGTACCGATCATGGTCAAGGGCCGTCATTGGGGTGGGTTGCGGTTGGGTTACAAGCCTGAGAAGGCGCGTTGACGTTCACTCTATTGAATAAACGCAAAACCCCGTGGCGAGGGGATTTATCCCCGTTGGGCTGCGAGGCAGCCCCAAAAAGGCTGGTTGCAGCCGACCTGATACGCCGCAATGTGTGACCTAGGGGCTGCTACGCAGCCCAACGGGGATAAATCCCCTCGCCACAGGGGGCTCAACCGATGGCCTCTAGGTTATTTACCGTCGTGCAAACGCACGTTCAGTTGGTCCACCAGGACCGCTTCTTCACCGTCGGCCAGCAGCCATTCACGCAGCAGGGCTTTCTGCTGATCCGACCAGAAGTCGGCCTCCACCAGCTTGATCTCCGGTGCCAGCGGGTGGGCCACGATGAAATCGTCGATGGCTTTGCCGTCCGAGGGCAGGCCGAGTTGGTCGAACAGGGTACTGAGCTCGTGGGAAGGCTGTTCCATGGGGTTCTCCTTTGGCGGGCGCCGTCATGACGCCTGGGTTGCTTCTTTCTATCAGAGACAAGCGAGCGCCAGGAGTTCGATCGACATCAGGCCTTCAAGCACTCTGTTCGAGACGCCTGGCCAGGTAGCAGGCCTCGTTATGGTCGGTGCGGAAACCTCTTACACGCCCAGTTGATGTTTCTTCAATGTGAAAGAAACACTTTCCGGCCAGGACAACTCGATAACGCGGTTGAATCAACGAAATGGGCAGGTAATCGACACCGTCGAAGGTATCGGCTGTGTCGACGACACAAGGGACGATAGGGGGCCGGAGCGGGATGAAAATAGCCATGCGAATTCCTTTTCTAGGGTTTACCGACGAATTGTCGAGTGCTGCGAGTAGTCTCCACGCCTTCGGCTGCTCTAGAATCGGCAGTGTCGTGTAGACGGCTGCGCCTATCTAAAGCAATTTTTTTTGGGCTCGATGTCAGAAAAATGCTTTTCTAAGTGAGAAATTTCCCTAAAGTTAGTCGTCCCACTTTTCCGATGCTCAGCGTGGCGTTTTCCTTCAGCCTCTGACGCCCCCTCGGGAAAGACGGCGAGCGCGGCAACCTTTAGTCTGCTCTCGGCCGGGGATGGGGTGCGCCGTTCATTTCGAATTTCAAAGACAGGTCCATTGCGACACTACAGTCGGCACGGGTTCTCGTGGTCCGTCCTTTTAGCGGGTGGGCCGTTTTCAAAGATGGGGATGTTTCCTTGGCAGTAAGTAATCTGGACATGCATGCGTTGTTTGTACTCGGTGACCTGCGGGCAAAACTGGTCAAACTGTTCCAGTCGCGTTTCGTCTACATCACCGAGCAGACCCCGGAAGGGATCTATGTCGCCGAAATCGACACCGAGTCGGCCCTGGTGGTCGATGACAAGCCCAGGCTGGAACTCAAGGTCGGTGATCATTTTCGCGCGGCGGTGTTGCCCAGTCGTGAGGGCGGCAAGTTTGAAATCCGCTTTCGCGAAATCAAGTTGACGGTCTATGGCCTGGGTGACTATGCCTTCGTCACGACGCCCGCGGGCCATGCGATCCTGTTCAAGGAAGGCCATAGCGTGGTGACGGTGTTCGCCGCCCACGAACAATTGCAGGAAGGCCTGACCAAGACCCTGAAAGCCGTCACCGCCAAGGCCGCCAAATGGCGCAAGGGCGAGCTCGTGACCTTCAAGGCCAGCGAGTGATACGGCTTCACCGCTGAAAATGCCTCGAAAACCGTGTGCGCGGTGGCCATTGTGCCTGGCTCGCTCGCAGTTTCTCAGGGGGCCGCTGGAACCTCGGCTACAGTCAATTGACTGAACTATTCAGAGGCTTGCGTTCGCTGACGCAGGGCCGTTCGGTTATGTCTGTATCTGGCACGAGGTGCAAAGCATGAAACGAGTTCGACAGTGGCTGGCTGCCTGGGCCACCTTGGCTGTGTTGGGGGCGCCGTTTCCGGCGTCGGCGGCTTCGGCACCGATCCACTTCGCCGACCTGAACTGGGAAAGCGGCAGCCTGATCACCGATATCCTGCGGATCATCGTCGAAAAAGGCTACGACCTGCCGACCGACACCTTGCCGGGTACCACCATCACCCTGGAAACTGCCCTGGCCAACAACGACATCCAGGTCATCGGTGAAGAGTGGGCCGGCCGCAGTCCGGTGTGGGTCAAGGCCGAGGCCGAGGGCAAGGTGGTCGCCCTAGGCGATACGGTCAAGGGCGCGACCGAGGGTTGGTGGGTGCCCGAGTACGTCATCAAGGGCGACCCGGCCAAAGGCATCAAGCCCGTGGCGCCAGATTTGCGCAGTGTCCAGGACCTGGCGCGCTACAAGCACGTGTTCAAGGACCCGGAGAGCCCGGACAAGGGCCGTTTCCTCAACAGCCCCATCGGCTGGACGTCCGAGGTGGTCAACAAGCAGAAGCTCAAGGCCTACGGCCTGACGGACAGCTATGTGAATTTCCGCAGTGGCTCGGGGGCGGCGCTGGACGCTGAAATCACCTCGTCGATCCGCCGGGGCAAGCCGATCCTGTTTTATTACTGGTCACCCACGCCCTTGCTTGGAAAGTTCAAGCTGGTGCAGTTGCAGGAGCCGCCGTTCGATGCCGAGGCCTGGAAAACCCTCACCGATGCCGACAACCCCAATCCGAAGCCGACCCGATCCCTGGCCTCGAAACTGTCGATTGGCGTCTCCACGCCGTTCCAGCAGCAACACCCGGACATCGCCGAGTTCTTCGCCAAGGTCGATTTGCCCATCGATCCATTGAACAAGGCCCTGGCCGACATGAGCGAGAAACGCACACCGCCGCGCGAGGCCGCCGAAGCGTTCCTCAAGGCGCATCCGCAGGTCTGGCAGGCCTGGCTGCCCAAGGAGGTGGCGGACAAAGTCGCGGCCAGTCTCTAAAGAATGGCCAGCCGTTAGAACTCTTGATCCTGGGCAATGCGTCTTTCGCCGCAAACGGGCAGTCTGCGCCCGTCCGGCGAATTGCCAAATTCGAGCTAGGATGATTGTTCAACCTTTTTCAGGAGGCTGGCGAATGACGCTTTTCTTGGCTCGGTCGCTGGTCGCAGTGTTTGCGACCATCAGCTTGATTCACTTGTATTGGGCCCTGGGTGGGCGTTGGGCGGTTTTGGCGGTGGTGCCCCAGGTGCCGGCCAAGCACGGCGAAGCGCTGCGACCGGCGTTCGATCCGTCGGGCTGGTTGACGTTGCTGGTGGCCTTGGCGCTGCTGTTGATCGCGGTTCTGGTGAGCCTGCGGGGCGGGCTGTTGGCACCGCCGGTCACGCACCGGGCGCTGCAATGGCTGATCAGCGCGATCGCCTTGCTGATGTTCGCCCGCGCCATCGGCGAGTCGGAGCTGGTGGGCTTCTTCAAGGAGTTCAAGGAGTCGACGTTTGCCAGGCTTGATACCTGGATCTATTCGCCGTTGTGCGTGGTGCTCGGGGCCGGGTTGCTGGCGGTGGCGTGGGTCTGAGGACAAGGCTGCAACACTGTTGTGGCGAGGGAGCTTGCTCCCGCTGGAGGGCGACTGAAGGCATCACCGTGGCGAGGGGATTTATCCCCGTTGGGGCGCGAAGCGGCCCTTATAACGGCTGAACGTGGTCAATCGGATGTACACAGGTGGCAGGCTTTGGGGTTGCTCCGCAACCCAGCGGGGATAAATCCCCTCGCCACAAAGGCGTTCGCTCGAAATACCCGTTAGCCCTCACGGCGACTGCTCACCTCCGCCGGCACATCATCCCCCGCCATGCGCTTGCGAAACAGCGCCGCCCGGGCCAGCAGCAGGGTGGTCACCGGCACGGTGATCGACAGCAGGATCGGGATCAGCCAGGCGTGCAACACCGGCCCGGACTTGAGCCCCGAAAAGTACAGGATCGAGGCCAACGCCACGCACCAGGCCCCCAGGGTGGACGCCAGGGCCGGCGGATGCATGCGCTGGAAGTAATCCTTCAGCCGCACCAGGCCGATGGCGCCGGCCAGGGCGAACAGGCTGCCGAGCACCAGCAGGATCGCCACCGGGATTTCGATCCACATCGATAACTCCACGTTCATTCGATCACCTCGCCACGCAGCAGGAACTTGGCCAGGGCAAACGAGCCGACAAAGCCGAACAGGGCGATCAGCAGCGCCGCCTCGAAATAGGTGTCACTGGCGTAGCGGATGCCCAGCACCAGCATCATCAGCATCGCCACAATGTACAGGTAGTCCAGGGCCAGGACCCGGTCCTGCGCCGACGGCCCCTTGAACAGCCGCAGCAGGGTCAGCACCATCGCCAGGGAAAACAGGAACAGGCTCAGGAGAATCGCGTTGGACAGCAACGGGCTCATTCGAAAATCTCCATCAATGGGCGCTCGTAGGTGGCCTTGAAGTGCGCGATGAAGGCCGCCTCGTCGTCCAGGTCGAACACATGCAGCAGCAGGATGCTGCGGTCCAGGGCCAGTTCCGACCAGACCGTGCCTGGCACCACCGTGGTGATCATCGACAGCGCGGCCAGGCCGTTGGCATCGTTCAGGTCCAGCGGCACCTTGACGAAGCGCGAGCGCGGCGGACGCCGACCGGCGTTCAGCACGCCCCAGGCCACCGCGAGGTTGGACACCAGCACGTCACGGCCCACCAGCAGGAACAGCCGCAGCATCACCCACGGTCGGCGGATGCGGATCGGCCGCGGGCGCAACGGGCGCATCATCAGCGGGGCCAGGAAGCCCAGCGCGGCCCCCAGCAACAGGTGGCCGGGGCTCAGGGACAGGTTCATCACCAGCCACAACAACCAGAGTGCCAGGGACAGCCACGGGGCAGGGAACAGGCGCTTCATGGCTGCACCTCCAGCGTCGCGGCGCGCGCCTCGGGGCTGGGGATGGCACGGGTGGCCAGCACTGACATCACGTAATGTTCCGGGTTGTTCAGCGCCTGGGCGGCGGACTGGGTATAGCGCAGCAGCGGCTCGGCCTTGAAGGTCAGGGCGATGCCCAGGCCCAGCAGCACGATGATCGGCAGGCATTCGAAGGGCCGCAGCAACGGCGACGGTCGTTCCTGTGGCGTCCAGAAGCGTTGCACGCCCAGGCGCGAGAACGCGATCAGCGAGGCCAGCCCGGACAGGATCAGCAGCGCCAGCAGGCCCCACGCCTGGTTCGACACCGGCGTCTCGGCGCTGGCCCCCAGCCCCTGGGGATTGAGCAGCGCGCTCAGCAGGCCCAGCTTGCCGATGAAGCCGGACAGCGGCGGCATGCCGATGATCAACAGTGCACAGAAAATGAAGCTCAGGCCGAGGAACGCCATGGTCCAGGGGATCACTTGCCCGACCACGGCTTTCTGCTCGTCATCGAGGTTGATGCCCTTGGGCGGCTGCAAGGATTCCAGCGGGCGCGGCAAGCTGTCGAAATCGTCTTCCAGGGCCAGTTCATTGGCCGAGCGCGAGCGTTCGATCAGTTCGGCCAGCAGGAACAACGCGCAGAGCGCCAGGGTCGAGCTCACCAGGTAAAACAGCGCCGCGGCCACCAGGTTCGGTTGGGCGAAACCGATGGCCGCCAACAGGATCCCGGCCGAAACCAGGATGCTCAGGCTGGCCATGCGCTCCAGTCGCTGGGCCGCCAGGATGGCGATGGCCGCGCAGACGATGGTCGCCATGCCGCCGTAGATCAGCCAGTCGGCGCCGAAGTACGCCGAGGCGCCGGCCTGGCCGGAGAACAGCAGGGTCCACAGACGCAGGATGGTGTAGACGCCGACCTTGGTCATGATCGCGAACAGCGCGGCCACCGGCGCACTGGCCGCGCTGTAGGCCGGCACCAGCCAGAAGTTCAGCGGCCACATGCCGGCCTTGGCCAGGAACGCCACCGCGAGGATGCCGGCCCCGGCGTGCAGCAGGCCGCGGTCGGCTTCCGGCACCAAAGGCACCTTCAACGCCAGGTCGGCCATGTTCAGGGTGCCGGTGACACCGTAGATCAGCGCCGCGCCGATCAGGAACAGCGACGAAGCCAGCAGGTTGATGGAGATGTAATGCAGGCCCGACGACACCCGCGCCCGTCCTGAGCCGTGGAGCATCAAGCCGTAGGACGCCGCCAGCAGCACTTCGAAGAACACGAACAGGTTGAACAGGTCGGCTGTGAGGAAGGCACCGTAGAGGCCCATCAGCTGGATCTGGAAAAGGGCGTGGAAACTGGCGCCGGCGCGGTCCCAACGCGCCGTGGCGAACAGCAGGGCGCTGACGCCGATGATCCCGGTCAGCACCAGCATCAGCGCCGACAGACGATCGACCACCAGGACGATGCCGAACGGTGCCTGCCAGTTGCCGGGCAGGTACACGCCAATGGAGGCGGGCAGGTCCTGGCCCTGGGTCCAGGCCAGCAACAACACGGCGATGCCCAGGCCGAGCAGGCTGGAAAACAGGTTGATCCGCGCCTTCAGCGGTCGGTGTTTCTCGCCGAGCATCAGCATCAACGCGGCCGTCAGCAGCGGCAACAGGATCGGGGCGGCGATCAGATGGGGCGTCAACGTCATTCCCGGGGCTCCCGGCCGTCCACATGGTCGGTGCCGGTCAGGCCCCGGGACGCCAGCAGCACCACCAGGAACAGCGCGGTCATGGCGAAGCTGATCACGATGGCGGTCAGCACCAGGGCCTGGGGCAGCGGGTCGGTGTAGTGCAACAGGTCCTGGGGGACGCCATCCTTGATGATCGGCTCCTTGCCGATGAACAGGCTGCCCATGCTGAAAATGAACAGGTTGACGCCATAGGACAGCAGGCACAGGCCCATGACCACCTGGAAGGTCCGGGGGCGCAGTACCAGCCAGACACCGGAGGCGGCGAGCACGCCGATTGCGATTGCGATGACTTCTTCCATCAGGCAGTGGCTCCTTTGAGAGGGGCTGCTTTGGCCTGCAGGCCCGGTTTGTGCGCGCGCACCGATTGGTGGGCCAGGGCGGTGAGGATCAACAGGGTCGAGCCGACCACCACGGCGTATACGCCAATGTCGAAGAACAGGGCGCTGGCCAGGTGAATGTCACCCAGCAGCGGCAGGTTGAAGTGCCAGGTGTGCGTGGTCAGGAACGGGTAGCCGACGGCCATCGCCCCCAGGCCCGTGACGGTGGCGAACAGCAAGCCGGTGCCCATCCAACGCAACGGCCGCAGGCTCATCTGGGCCTCGACCCACTGGGTGCCGGCCACCATGTACTGGAGAATGAACGCCACCGACATCACCAATCCGGCGACGAAACCGCCGCCCGGCTGGTTGTGGCCACGCATGAACAGATAGAACGAAACCACCAGGGCAATCGGCAGCAGCAGGCGCACCAGCACCGACGGCACCATCATGAAGCCCAATGCGGTGTCGCTGGCTTGGCGCGGGTTGACCAGGTCGGTGACCACGTCCGGCGCCAGCAGGCGTTGTTGCGCCGGCAACTGCATGCTTTCCTTCGGCGGGCGGAAACGTCGTAGCAAGGCGAACACCGCCAGCGCCACCGCCACCAGCACGGTGATTTCCCCCAGGGTGTCGAAGCCGCGGAAGTCCACCAGCATCACGTTCACCACGTTGCTGCCGCCGCCTTCGGGCAGGGCCCGGCTCAGGTAGAACGAGGAAATGTCGTTGGGCGTCTGGCGCGTCAGCATCGCGTAGGACAGCAACGCCATGCCGCCGCCCACCGCGATGGACAGCAACAAGTCCCGCAGGCGGCGAATGCGTGCGCGGCGTTCGCTGTTGGGCAACGGCGAGGCGTCTTCGATCCGTCGCGGCAGCCAGCGCAGCCCGAGCAGGATCAACACCGTGGTCACCACTTCCACCACCAGTTGGGTCAGGGCCAGGTCGGGGGCGGAGAACCAGACGAAGGTCACGCAGGTCATCAGCCCGCAGACACTGACCATGGTCAGGGCCGCCAACCGGTGGTACTTGGCTTGCCAGGCCGCGCCCACGGCACAGGCGATCGCCAGCACCCACAGGGTGACGAACACGATGGAGCCGGGGATCTTTGGCCGATCGCCCCAGACCAGCGAGCTGTGCAGCATCGGGATCAGCCCCGCCAGCAGCGCGGCCAGGACCAGCCAGAACAATTGGGCTTGCAGGCGACGGGTGCTGATCCGCCGCTCCAGGCGCCGGCCCTGGCGCATCATCAACACCAGGCAGCGCTCGAACAGGCGCTTGCCGCTGAGTCTGCCAATGAATGGCGGGTGCTTGATGTGCCCCAGCCTGAACTGATTGCGCAGCAGCAGGTACAGCACGATGCCGCCGGACATCGCCACCAGGCTCATGATCATCGGCGCATTGAGGCCGTGCCAGATCGCCAGGCTGTACTCGGGCAGCGTGCCGCCCACCACGGGCAATGCCGCCGCCGCCAACAGGGAACCGACCACCTGGGCCGGGAAAATCCCCACCAGCAGGCAGGTGAACACCAGCAGTTCCACCGGTGCGCGCATCCAGCGCGGCGGCTCGTGGGGGGTGTGGGGAAGGTCGGTGGCGGCGGGGCCGAAGAACACGTCCACGGTGAAACGCAGGGAATAGGCGACGCTGAAGGTCCCGGCGATGGTGGCGATGATCGGCAGCGCCAGTTCGACCCAGGCCGTGGCGGAAATGAACACCGTCTCGGCGAAGAACATTTCCTTGGACAGAAAGCCGTTGAGCAACGGGACCCCGGCCATTGCCGCGCTGGCGACCATGGCCAGCGTCGCGGTGAACGGGATCAACCGGACCAGGCCGCTGAGCTTGCGGATGTCGCGGGTGCCGCTTTCGTGGTCGATGATCCCGGCCGCCATGAACAGCGAGGCCTTGAACGTGGCGTGGTTGAGGATATGGAACACCGCCGCCACGGCCGCCAGCGGGCTGTTGAGGCCCAACAGCAGGGTGATCAGCCCGAGGTGGCTGATGGTGGAGTAGGCCAGCAGGCCCTTGAGGTCATTCTGGAACATCGCGCAATAGGCGCCCAGCAGCAACGTACAGGCACCGGCGCCGCCGACGATGTAGAACCATTCTTCACTGCCCGACAGCGACGGCCATAGCCGCGCCAGCAGGAACACCCCGGCCTTGACCATGGTGGCCGAGTGCAGATACGCCGACACCGGCGTGGGCGCGGCCATGGCGTGGGGAAGCCAGAAGTGGAAGGGGAATTGTGCGCTTTTGCTCAAGGCGCCGATCAGGATCAGCGCCAGCAGGATGGGGTAGAGGGCATGGGCCCGAATCAGTTCGCCGGCGGCCAGGACCTTGTCCAAGTCATAGCTGCCGACGACATGGCCGAGCAGCATCACCCCGGCCAACAGACAGAGGCCGCCGGCCCCGGTCACCATCAAGGCCATGTAGGCGCCACGGCGGGCATCGGCGCGATGGTGCCAGTAGCCGATCAGCAGGAAGGAAAAGAGGCTGGTCAGTTCCCAGAAAAACACCATCTGGATCAGGTTGCCAGAGATCACCAGGCCGAGCATGGCGCCCATGAACGCCAGGAAAAACGCGAAGAAGCGCGGCACCGGATCGTCCGGCGACATGTAGTAGCGCGCGTACAACGACACCAGCGTACCGATGCCCAGCACCAACAATGAAAACAGCCAGGCGAAGCCGTCCAGACGCAGGACGAAGTCCAGGCCCAGGCTCGGCAGCCACGAATAGGTTTCGCGGATCACACCGCCGTCGGCGATCTGCGGGTACAACAAGGCCACCTGCACAGTGCCGACCAGGGCCACGAGGCCTGCCAGCAGCGATTCGGCGTTACGGGCGTTATGCGGCAGCAGTGCCGCGACACAGCTGCCGATGAAGGGCAAAAGCAATAGAACTATCAGTGACATAGGCTTCTATTCGGCGGTAGGTTCTCAAGGATCATACGTGCCCTGACCCGGATCACCAACCGCGAGGGTGTCGCAGAATCCTACAAGATAGGTGGAGTTTTCCGACTTTGCCGGTTCAGAGGGCTGTCTCAGCCCTCGCGCTCCAGAACTTCATCCGCCTCGATCACGCCTTTGCCTCGGGTTTTCAACTCACTGACAATCACCGCCGCCACGATCAGGGCCGCGCCGAACAAGGCAATCGCCGGCAACCGCTCGCCCGCCAGGCGCCCGGCGATACCGGCCCAGACCGGCTCGCCGGCGTAGATCAGCGTGGCGCGGGTCGGCGAGACACTTTTCTGCGCCCAGTTCATCGCCACTTGGATTGCTGCGCTCGCTGCCCCCAGGCCGACGGCGCTGAACAGCAGCAGCCAGGAAAATTCCGGAAGCCTTTCCTGGGTGGGCACCACCATCAGGAACGCCAGCACGGCGGTGCTTGCCAGTTGCACCACGGTGACCCGGCGAACGTCGACCTGGCCGGCGTAGGCGCTGATCAGGATGATCTCGGCGGCAATTGCGATGGCGCTGATCAGCGTGGCGATTTCACCGGCGCTGAAATTCAGCGAGGCCCCGGCCGGGCCCGATACCAGCATCAGCCCGGTGAACGCCAGCATGATGCCGATGCTGGGCATCAAGCCTGGCCGACGGCCCAGCACCAGCCACTGCAACAGCGGTACGAAAGGCACGTAGAGCGCGGTGATGAACGCCGACTGGCTGCTGGGGATCGTCTGCAAGCCAACGGTTTGCAAGCCATAGCCGAGCATGATCGCCACACCGATGAAACCTCCGGCCTTGAGTTCGAACAGGGTCAGGTTTCGCAGGTGACGCCACGAGAACAGCGCCACGAACGCCGCCGCCGCGGCGAAGCGCAAGCCGACGAAAAACATCGGCCCGCTGACTGTCATGGCGTGCTGCACCAGCAGGAATGTCCCGCCCCAGATCATGGTGATCAGCACCAGCACGCATTCGGCCTTGCTGAATCGAGAGAAACGAGGGGAAGCTTGAGGGGTATTCACCGATGCCATGACCTTGCGCGCCACATGAGGCAGACGCACAATGCGTCCGAAGTTGGGCAGTATAATGCGCAGCCCCAGCATGTGAGCAATATAGTGCACAAAGAATCCGGCCAGCGGGCGTCCGTCCTGCAACACGTCAGCCAGAATGTCCGCCGCCTGCGGCATGCCGCGCAGCTCAGCCAGAGTGCATTGGCGGAGCGGTCCGGGGTCAGCCGGCGAATGCTGGTGGCGATCGAAGCCGGCGAGAAGAATGTCAGCCTGACCACCCTGGACCGCGTCGCCGAAGCCCTCGACGTGGCTTTCAGCGACCTGATCCAGGCCCCCGATGCCCGTGACCCCAGCCGCATCAATGAACTGGCCTGGGCCGGTACTTTCCCCGGCAGCAAGGCGGTGTTGCTGGCCAAGGCCACTGCCAGCCGCGAGGTCGAACTCTGGGAATGGCGCCTGGAGCCCGGAGAGCATTATCCTTCTGAACCCGACGCCGACGGCTGGAGCGAGCAGCTCTATGTGTTCGAGGGTTGCCTGACGCTGCTGCTGGGCGACGAAGCGCGGCAGATCGGCGCCGGTGAGTTTTTCATGTTCGCCAGCAACCAGCCCCACGCCTATCGCAATGAGGGGCCGGTGGCGGTGCGATTTGTACGCAATGTGGTGATTTGAAGCCTGGGGGAGAGCGGTATGCAGACAGCGCCGGAGCAACAGGCGAAGGACATCGCCCGTGAAGCCGATGTGATCATTGTCGGCGGCGGCCTGAGCGGTGCCTTGCTGGCGGCGCAATTGCTGCGCCTGCCGGGCCGCCGTGAGGTCCTGGTGGTCGAGCCACGCAGCGAGCTGGGCCGAGGCGAGGCCTACAGCGCCGTGGAACTGGGGCATACCCTGAACGGTAACGCAGCGCGGATGAGCGTCGATCCCGACAACGCCGATGACCTGACCCAATGGCTCACCGCGTTCATCGAGGCCGGTGGCTGGCCCGAGTCGGACCAGCAGCACGTGCCGATCAGCGAGTTGTTTCCACCGCGGGGAATCTTTGGCCTGTACGTGCAACAACGCCTGGACGAGGCCCGGGCGGTCGGCGCTCAGCACGGCTCCGTGGCCGAGCACGTGCGCGGGGAGGTGGTGGATCTGCAGCTTGTCGAGGGTGCGGTGTTGCTGACGCTGAATGACGGCCAGGTCCTGCGCGGGCGTTTCGCCGTGCTGGCCACCGGCATGTTCCCGGCGGCGCGAACGCCGCAGACCGAATCCAGCGGCTTGAACGCCGCAGCCCTGGATCCCTGGGACGTGGCCGCGATGCGCCAGCTCGATCCCCAGGCCACGGTGTTGATCATCGGCTCGGGGCTGACCATGGTCGATGCGGTGGTGTCGTTGGAACAGGCCGGGCACCGTGGGCCCATCGAAGTGTTTTCCCGCCATGGGCTGTTGCCGCATGTGCGCCGCCAACCGCCGGCGTGGGCAGATTTTCTTGCCGAAGACCACAGCCTGCGTTCGCCGCGCCAACTGATGCGCGCGTTGCGTCACCAGTGCCGCCAGGCCCAGGCCCAAGGCATCGATTGGCAGGCGCCGCTGGACACGGTACGCGCGCATATCGGGCGCTTGTGGAGCCAGGCCAGCGATGTACTGCGCCGGCAGTTCGTGCGACATGTCCGGCCCTGGTGGGAGAGCCATCACCACCGTTCGCCGCCGTTGAGTGCGGAACTGGTGGCGCGTCTGCACGAAGAAGGGCGGTTGCGGATTCAGGCGGCGTCGTTCAAGGGGCTGGTCGAGTCGGCCGAGGGCACCGTCGCAATTCGCCTCCGTCGGCGCGGCGAGGCCGGGACGACCGTGGTGCAGGGCGCTGCGTTGATCAACTCCAGTGGCATCGAATACGACTGGCGCCGGGTGGCCCGGCCATTACCGCAGCAACTGCTGGCCCGCGGCCTGATCCAGCCCGGCCCGCTGGCCCTGGGCATCGCCGCCCGTGCCGACGGCGCGGTAATCAATGCCCGAGGCGAACCCGCCGACCGCCTGTTCGCCATGGGCCCGCCGCTGCGGGGGATGTGGTGGGAAAGTACCGCCGTGACTGATGTGGCGAGTCAGGCGAAGGTGTTGGCGGGGCGGTTGGTCGAGTTGCAAGGCCAGGGCTCAAACTGATTCGAGCCCCTGTGGCGAGGGAGCTTGCTCCCGCTGGGCTACGAAGTAGCCCTGAAACCATTCACCTGGGTGTGTCAGGTTGGTCGTATGCAGCATTCAGTCTCTTTGGGGTTGCTGCGCAACCCAGCGGGAGCAAGCTCCCTCGCCACAGGGCGTTCACTGAAGTGAGCGGTTGCGGTTATAACTCGCTGATGTTCACCCAACGCTGCTCCCGCGCCGCCAGGCGAATCGCCGCCGCCAGGCGTTCCACCGCCCAGGCCTCTTCGAAGTCCGTGCCGTGGCCCGCTTCGCCGGCCAGGGCCATGAGCAGTTCCTGCACCTCCAGCGTTTTCAGTTCGTTGTAGCCCAACTGGTGCCCGGCGGCCGGGCTGAAGGCGGCGTAGCCGGGGAGGTCCGGGCCGGCCAGCAGGCGCTGGAACCCGGTTTCGCCGGCGCGGCACAGGCGCAGTTCATTGAGCCGTTCCTGATCGAACGCCAAGGTGCCGAGGGTGCCGCTGATCTCGAAGGCCAGGTGGTTCTTGTAGCCGTGCTTGAGCCAACTGCTGCTCACCGTGCCACAGGCGCCATTGGCGAAGCGCAGCAGCGCGTGCACATGGTCGTCCACCGCGATGGTGCGCTGTTCGCGATTGCCGGCGCTGGCGGGGCGCTGGGTGTGCACGGTCTGGCTGACGGCACACACCGCCTCGACATCGCCCAGCAGATGCCGGGCCATCGCCAGCAAATGGCTGCCCAGGTCCGCCAGGGCACCGCCGGCGTGGGCCGCTTCGCAGCGCCATGACCAGGGCGAGGCCGGGTTGGCCATGAAGTCTTCGCTGAACTCGCCCTGGAAACTGACGATCGAGCCCAGTTCCCCGCGCTGGATGATCTCCCGCGCCAACTGGATGATCGGGTTGTGCTGGTAGTTGTAGCCGACCCGGGTGACCACGCCCGCCGCCTTGGCCGCCTGGCGCATCTGGTCGGCCTGGTCGAGGGACACGGCCAGGGGCTTCTCGCAATACACCGGTTTGCCCGCCGCCAGCGCCGCCATGGCCATGGGGAAGTGCAAATGGTTGGGAGTGGTGATGGCGACCAGATTGACCTTGGGGTCTTCGATCAACCGTTGCCAGTCACTGTGGGCCGTCTCGAAGCCCCAGCTCTGTGCGCATTGCCGGGCGCGCTGCGGGTCGGCGTCGGCCAGGGCCGCCAATGTCAGGGGGTGGGGAAGGTCAAAGACCGCCTTGGCCTGGTGGAACGCCAAGGCATGGGCACGGCCCATGAAGCCGGTGCCAATCAGACCGATGCCGAGTTCGCGCATGAGAAGAGCCCTTTGAGTTGTTATTGTCAGAGGGCTCTTTATGGAATAAAAATTCCCTAATTGCAAATATTGGAATAAATATTCATTGATGCAATGGAAAATCTCTGTGGGAGCGGGCTTGCCCGCGAAGAGGCCCGGGCTATCCAGCATCTCCATCGACTGACACACCGCTTTCGCGGGCAAGCCCGCTCCCACATCTGGGATATGCGGGTCTCAGGAAAGAAACCCGCCATCCACATTCAGCGCCACGCCCGTGGTGTAGCTCGACGCGTCGCTGGCCAGGTACAACACCGTGCCAGCCATTTCGCTCGGGTCGGCCACGCGCTTGAGCGGGATCTGGGCCAGGGCGGTCTTGAGGATGCTGTCGTTCTTGACCAGCGCCGAGGCGAACTTGGTGTCGGTCAGGCCCGGCAGCAGGGCGTTGCAGCGGATGCCGAACTGCGCGCATTCCTTGGCGAAGACCTTGGTCATGTTGATCACCGCCGCCTTGGTCACCGAATAGATGCCCTGGAAGATCCCCGGCGAGATGCCGTTGATCGACGCCACGTTGATGATGCTGCCGCCGCCGTTCTCGCGCATCAACTTGCCGGCTTCCACCGACATGAAGAAGTAGCCGCGGATGTTCACGTCCACGGTTTTCTGGAAGGCGCCCAGGTCCGTGTCCAGGACGTTGCAGAACTGCGGGTTGGTGGCGGCGTTGTTGACCAGGATGTCCAGGCGCCCGAACTGCTCGCGGATGCCCGCGAAGACCTGGCTGATCTGTTCCATTTCACCGATGTGGCAAGCGATGGCGGTGGCCTTGCCGCCCGCGGCGACGATGGCGTCGGCCACCTGCTGGCAGCCGTCGAGCTTGCGGCTGGACACGATCACGTGGGCGCCTTGCTGGGCCAGCAACTTGGCGATGGCCTCGCCGATGCCGCGACTGGCACCGGAAACGAAAGCGATTTTACCGTCGAGGTCGAACAACTGAGTCTTGGACATGCGGTTTCCCTTGTTATAGGTGCGCTCAGAGCGTGGATTTGCGGATGACCTGCAGGCTCATCTGCTCCAGCAGCTTGTTCATCTGAACGAACTGCGCGAAGCGTTTGTCCTGGGTCTGGCCGTGGTAGAAGCGGTAGTAGATCTGTTGGACGATACCGGCCAGGCGGAACAGGCCGTAGGTGTAGTAGAAATCGAAGTTGTCGATGCGAATGCCGGCGCGTTCGGCGTAGTAGTCGACGAACTCGCGGCGGGTCAGCATGCCGGGCGCGTGGCTGGGCTGGCGCCGCATCAGTTGCACCGGCGCCGGGTCGTCGGCCTCGATCCAGTAGGCGAGGCTGTTGCCCAGGTCCATCAGCGGATCACCCAGGGTGGTCAATTCCCAGTCGAGCACGCCGATGATCTGCATCGGGTTCTCGGGGTCCAGGATGACGTTGTCGAAGCGGTAGTCGTTGTGCACGATGCTGGACGTCGGGTGGTCGGCGGGCATCTTGTCGTTGAGCCAGTCCTTGACGGCCTGCCATTGCGGCGCGTCGGGGGTCAGGGCTTTTTCGTAGCGCTCGCTCCAGCCACGGATCTGCCGGGCCACGTAGCCTTGGGGCTTGCCCAGGTCCGCCAGGCCGCAGGCGTTGTAGTCGACCCGGTGCAGTTCCACCAGCCGGTCGATGAAACTCTTGCACAGCGCTTCGGTGCGGGCAGCGTCGAAACCCAGTTCCGGCGGTAGGTCGGAGCGCAGGATGATGCCCTTGACCCGTTCCATCACATAGAACTCGGCACCGATCACCGACTCGTCGGTGCAGTGCACGTAGGCTTTCGGGCAGTACGGGAACCCCTCGCGCAACTGATTGAGGATGCGGAATTCGCGGCCCATGTCGTGGGCGGACTTGGCCTTGTGGCCGAACGGCGGGCGCCGCAGGACGAACTCCTGTTCGGGGTACTCCAGCAGGTAGGTCAGGTTCGACGCGCCACCGGGGAACTGGCTGATCCGTGGCAAACCGGTGAGGCCCGGAATGTGGGCCTTGAGGTACGGGTCGATCAGACTGGCATCGAGTTCTTCACCGTCGCGCACGCGGGTGGACTGATCAGTAAACGCCATGCTTATCCCTTCTGCTTATTTTGGAGGCCATCGATCATTGGCTAATCTAATGGCGCGCGGGAGGCGTCACAAGCACGCCAGGGTCTTATAGGTTAGCGTGTTGCTGGATAATCAGCGGGCCTGATGCGTCCAGGTGAGCTATGGTTTCGGGGTCGCTTCAAGGAGTCGCCGCGATGGGATGCCCGCAGGTCTGCAGCACCGCCACCTTGCAATGCAGCTTCGGCGCCGCGCCAGCGGTGCTCAACGTATTGCCGGTCAACCGAATGCTGACTGGCGGGATGCCGGCAGCGAACATCATGGATCACATTCCGTTGGTGAACGTCACCACGTTCGGCATGTGCATGAGCCTGGCCAACCCGACCGTCGCCGCCGCCACGGCCGCCGCCCTGGGCGTGCTCACCCCCATGCCCTGCATCCCCGCCACCGCCACCCCCTGGATCCCGGGCGGCCCACCGACCCTGCTGCTGGGCAACATGCCGGCCATCGATGCCAACAGCACCTTGATGTGCTCCTGGGCCGGGGTCATCAAGATTGTCGTGCCGGGGCAGGTGCAGATGTTGATTCCCTGACTGGCTGGGTGTGCAGCTATTGGTGGTCTCCTGCGCAGGTGCGAGCAAAAGCTGCGTACACCCCAAATCCCTTGTGGGAGCGGGCTTGCCCGCGAAAGCGGAGTGTCTGTCATGAATATGTTGAATGTGCCGCCGTCTTCGCGGGCAAGCCCGGCTCCCACAAGGGCAGTGGTGTCTGCAGAGGCGGTGTACACCCTCTACAAAAGTAAGGAGTTCAGGCCTGCGCCGGGTCGTTCCAGCGCCGCAGCCACCAGCGCAGCCGGGAGATCGGTTTGCCTTCGGCGTCCAGCGGGCGGCCGTCTTCGGCGTAGGCGTGGGCCGGTTCCAGCAGTTGGCCATTGAGGTAACGGGCCTCGACCGCGGGGTTGCCGTTGGCGTGCAGGCGGCGGTAACGGCCGTCGCGTACGCCGTCGCGATAGAACTCGGCCTCGGCCAGTTGCCCGTCGGGGAAGTAGTTATTGGCTTCGCCGTGGAGCAAGCCGGCGCGGTAGGTGGCCTGGCGCTGCAAACCGCCTTCGGCCGCATAAAAACTCGCCACCCCCTGCAGCTTGCCGTTGACGAAGGGCAGCACCGCCGAAACCTTGCCGTTGGGGTGATACAACGTACTGGTGCCTTGTAGTTCACCGCGGTGGTAGTTGAGTTTCGCCTGGGGGCGGCGGGCTTCTTCGATGTGCAGTGGGCCGTCGAGCCGGCCCTCGATCAACTGGCCGTTCAGTTGACTGTCGCCACGTTCCACGTCGAGTGTTTTCGAGGCCATCGATGCGCTCCCCTCAGTTGACCTTCACCAGGCCACCTTTGATGGTCAGCATGCCACCGCCGTCCACGGTCTGTTCGGCGGCGGCCTTGTTCACCAGGCTGATGCCGGCGTCGTTGGTCAGGGTGGTGCCGGCCTTGTTTTCCAGTGAAGTGCCGGCCTGGTTGCTCAGAGCCGTGCCGGCCTTCTGGCTGATGGACGTGCTGGCCTGGGCCGCCAGGTCGGCGCCACTCTTGATCGCGAAGCTGCCGCCGCTTTGCAGGGTCAGGGTGCCGCTGACCTTGATCGTCAGATTTCCGTCCACCGTGAGGTCGTAGTTGCCGGTGACCTTGTGCGCGTAGTTGCCGCCGGTGCTGTGGGTCTGGTCCGAACCCACGGTCACGCTGCGGGTGTCCTTGACGTCGAGGCTGTCGCTGCCGGTCTGGATCGTCACGCTGCGCTTGCCTTTCTCCAGGGTGACGGTCTCGTCGCCGTCCTTGACCGTGCGGGTACGGGCGTTCTGCACCGTGAGGGTTTCATCGTGGCCGACGGTGGCGGTGGTGTCGTTGAGCACGTTGATGTTGAGGTCCTTCTGGGCCTGGAGGAACACTTCTTCGGCGTCCTTCTTGTCCTCGAAGCGCAACTCGTTGAAACCGCCGCCGCCCTTGGACGATTGGGTCTTGATCCCGGATTGGGTCTGGTTCGCCGGCAGCGCATAGGGCAAGGCGTTGTCGCCGTTATAGACGCAGCCGGTCACCAGCGGACGGTCCGGGTCGCCGTCGATGAACGTGACGATGACCTCCTGGCCGATCCGGGGTACGAACTGCATGCCGAACCCCTTGCCGCTCCAGGGCAGGACCACGCGTACCCAGCAGGAGGAGGTTTCATCGTTCTTCTCGGTGCGATCCCAGGGAAACTGCAACTTGATCCGCCCGTATTCATCGGTCCAGATTTCCTCGCCGGCCTTGCCCACCACCACCGCGGTCTGGGGGTGCATGCGCGGTTTTGGCGTGAGGCGGGCCGGTCGGTAGGCCGTGGCCTTGGGAATCGCCTCGAACCGGTTGTAGTAGCTGTCGTGGCTGGCCTCGTGGCTGACCGAGGTCACCACCCAGTCGATGTTCAGCGCCGGGTCTTCATGCCCGGCCAGGGTGAACCAGTACCCCGGCACCAGCCAGCGGCAGTCGCTTTCGCCGACAAACCGCTGCGCCTGGCTGCGCAGGCCGTCGATTCGCTGCTTGGTCAGTGCGTCGCCCTGGGCCTTGGCGGTGTAGCCGCCCGGATGCTCGTACATCGAACTCGGCCCGGCCACGGCTTCGGCCTGGCTGTAGAGCGATGTGGTGGGGGTGGTGAATTCGTAGTCGGTCGCCTGGTAGACCCCGGCCACCGCTTGCAGGGACACGTGCCCGGTCCGGACGCCATGCAGTTCGCGGTCGCCAATTTTCTGCCCGAGGTAGTTCACCGTCGGTCCGTTAGGGATCGGCGCGAAGGCGTCGTTGTTGTCGGCCAGTACCAGCGTGTGCGTGCCTTGCGCGTGGGTGAAGAACCAGAAGATCCCGTCCTCTTCCAGCAGGCGCGAGACAAAGGCCAGGTCGGTTTCGCCGTACTGCACGCAATACTCGCGGGGGCTGTAGCTGCCGGTGAGCTCGAGCTTGAAGTCGGTAAAGCCGTGGGCCTTGAAAATCGTCGTGACGATGTCCGATGTCGCGAGGTTCTGGAACACCCGATTGTTGCTGGCCAGCCCCAACCACCAGAGCCAGGGCCTGAGCAGCAGTTGATAGCGCTCGGCGGTGGCGTCGGCGGGCAACTGGCGGATTTCGGCCACCAGCAGGTCCAGCGGGCGCAGCAGCGCGTCCTTGTGCAGGGTCGTGGTGACGTGGCTACCGATGGCCGTGGTGAGGGTCAATGGGGCGCCGTCGTTGAGGCCGTTGAGGACGTGCGAACCCAGTGCGTTGAGACGCTCTTCGCCGGACAGCGAGTCCGGGTACAGCGCGGCCAGCGTCGCGGCAGTGAGGGAAAGGGTGGTGTTGCTGTCGGTGGAGCGGGGCATGCGCTCAGCCTCTGACATCGAACAGGATGGGGCGGTGATCGGGGCCGGACATATCGAACACGTGGGCGAGCCCCGTGATGTCGACCGGCGTGACAGCGACATCCACGGAGGCCAGCACCCAGTCGAGGATGCCGCCCTTGCTTTGGGTTTGTTGGCCGCCCCAGCACTCATAAGCCAGCCCGGCGGTGTCGAGTTCTCCCACCTTCTGGTAATCCAGGTTCAGATCGCCGGTCGCCACCCACTTGCCGCCCAAGGCCGTGCAGGACTTAAGCTGGCTTTTGGTCACACCGTTCTGTCCCGACTTGAAATGGGCAAGAAATACGTAGCCGGTGTAGCCCTTCACGCCGTGGGCTTCGACGGCAATCAGGTCCCTGTTCAAGGTGAAGAGGCTGCCCTGGCTGACCACCTGCAACCTCTCGAAGCTTTTGACCAGGACGATGTAGGCATTCGAATGACCGCCGGTGAAGGAATAGACGCTGTAGTTTTTGTAAATGGCAGCCAGGTTCGAACGGTAGTTATCGATCTGCGCCGAATGTATTTCACACAGGAAAACGAGGTCCGCGTCCCAATAATTGCTGGAGCAGCAGTTGTGGAGAAAGATATCCACCTGCGTCTGCTTTTCCAGCGTGGAGGACTTGCCGTTTTTTTCCACGTTGAAACTGCCAATTCTCATAAGGCCACCCCCCTGCGCTGCATCGGCGTTGCGTTTATTCCAGGGCCCACTGCGCCAACTTCCCCGTCACCTGCGTCATCAGCACATTTTCGATATCTCGCGCGCCGGCCGCGCTGCATTTGGCGAGCACGGCCTTGACGATCCCGGGGTCGAACTCGAACGGCTTGCCCGTCGCGGCCTTGTAGCGTGCACGCAGTTTTTCCAACTTCGCCAACACGATCCCCTCCAGCGTTGCCTCATCCAGCGGCCGGTACGCCACCACCGTCATGCGCGCCAGGAAGGCCGGACGAAACGCTTGCAACAACACCTTGCGCAAGGCTTCGTTGAAGGCATCGCTGCCCAGTTGCGCAGCCGGGGTGTCCAGCAGCAATTCGGCACCGACGTTGCTGGTGGCGAGCATCACGGTGTTCTTGAAGTCCACCACCAGGCCGGTGCCGTCCTCCATCAGCCCCTTGTCGAAGACGTTGTAGAACGCTTCGAGCACATCGGGGTGAGCCTTCTCGATTTCGTCCAGCAGCACCACCGAATAGGGTTTGCGCCGCACCGCTTCGGTGAGCACGCCACCGCTGCCGTAGCCGACGTAGCCGGGCGGGGCGCCTTTGAGCTGGCTGACGGTGTGGGCTTCCTGGTATTCCGAAAGGTTGATGCTGATCAGGTTGCGCTCGCCGCCGTACAAGGCATCGGCCAGGGCGTAGGCGGTTTCGGTCTTGCCCACGCCGGTGGGGCCCACCAGCAGGAACACCCCGACCGGTTTCTGCGGGTCGGTGAGGCCGGCGCGGTAGGCTTGCAGGCGTTGGGCGATGGTGTCGAGCGCCGGGCCCTGGCCCATCACCCGTTGCCCCATGCGCTGGCCCAGGGTGCGCACGGCGTGGGCCTCGTCGGCGAGCATCTTGCCCACCGGGATGCCGGTCCAGCCGGCGATCACGGCGGCGACGGTCTTGCTGTCCACCTGTTCGGGCACCAGGGGATCGTCCTGGCGAATGGCATCGAGGCCGGCTTCCAGGCGCAGCAATTCGGCGGCCAGGTGATCGATGCGGTTATCGACCTCGGTGTCGGGTTTTTCAGCATCGGCCCGTTCGCTCAGGGCCAGCAGTTCGCGCCGGGTGTCGAGCAGCTCGCGCACTGCTTCGCGTTCTTCGCCCCAGCGGGTTTCCAGCTCGCGGATGGCCTGCACGTTGCTGGCCGATTCGCTTTCCAGCAGGGTGATGCGTTCGCGGTGATCCAGGCCGGTGGCTTGCTCGCGTCGCAGGCGCTCGACTTCATCCTTGAGGCTGTTCTGACGGTGCCGCAGGCTTTCCAGCGGCGGCGGTACGTCGTGCTGGCCGAGGGCGACCCGGGCGCAGGCGGTGTCGAGCACGCTGATGGCCTTGTCCGGCAACTGGCGTCCTGAAATGTAGCGATGGGACAGCTTCACTGCTTCGTGGATGGCCGCGTCCAACACCTGCACGCCGTGGTGCTGCTCCAATTTAGTGGCGACGCCACGGAGCATTTCCACGGCGGTGAGTTCGTCTGGTTCTTCGACCTGCACAAGTTGGAAGCGGCGGGTCAGGGCCGGGTCTTTCTCGAAGTATTTCTTGTACTCCAGCCAGGTGGTGGCGGCCAGGGTGCGCAGTTCGCCTCGGGCCAGGGCCGGCTTGAGCAGGTTGGCGGCATCGCTGCCACCTTCGGCACCGCCGGCACCGATCAACGTGTGGGCTTCGTCGATGAACAGGATGATGGGTTTTTCGGCGCTGCGTACCGCGTCGATCACACCCTTGAGGCGTTGCTCGAATTCACCCTTGACGCCCGCGCCGGCCTGCAACAGGCCCAGGTCGAGCACCCGCAGCGTCACCTCTTGCAATGACGGCGGCACATCTGCGGCGGCGATGCGCAGGGCCAGGCCTTCCACCACGGCGGTCTTGCCGACGCCCGGGGCGCCCACCAGGATCGGGTTGTTCTGCCGACGCCTGAGCAGAATGTCGATGCATTGGCGGATCTCGCCGTCGCGTCCGACGATCGGGTCGATGCGACCTTCCCGGGCGTCGGCGGTCAGGTCCTGGGTGTACTGGTCGAGTACCGGGTCCTGCTTTTGCGGCGCCTCGCCAGGCTTGGCAGCGCGTACGCCGCCGGTATGTTCGTGGGAGCTTTCGGTCCACTCCAGCAGGTGGGTGCGCAGGGCGTCCCGGGGGATGCGCAGCAGCGATGAAGCACTGTTGAGCAGCAAGCCGCGGCGCTCGTCGCGATCGAGCAGGGCCAGCAACAACAGCCCGGAACGGATGCTGTCCAGGCCCAGTACGCTGGCCTGCACCACGGCATCCTCCAGCAGGCCGATGGTCTGCGCCGACAGGGCAGGGGTGCGAGTGCTGCCGGACTTGAACAGCTCCAGGGCCCGATTGGTTTCAGTCGCCACGGCGTCGCGTTCCAGGCCGAAGCGCGGCAGCAGGCAGGCGAAGTCACCCCCTTCGATGTCCAGCAGTTCCAGCAACAGGTGTTCGATCTCGACGTAATGATGGCCGCGTTGCAGGCAGCGTTGCGCGGCCCGTTCCAAGGCGCGGCGGTTGTCCGGGTTGAGGCGTCCGATCAGGCTGGCCAGTTCCATTTCAGGCGATCTCCGGCTGACGAAGGCGGGTTTCGATGCGTTGCACGGCCAGGCTCGGCTGGCGTTGCAGGCCGCCGTTCCAGCTCAAGCGCGGCGCCGTCGAGTGGCCGAGTTGCAACGGCCCGGCGCCACGGACCAGCAGCACCAGCGTGCAGTCCAGGTCCGGGCCGAAATACAAGGCATAGAGACTGGCGAGCAGCGGATGGACGTCGCCGTCAGGCAGCAGGCCGTTGGCCTGGACGGTGCTCAGTGGGCCCAGGGTCAGGCGCACGCCGGCATGCTCGTCCCAGACCCGGGTCCCGGCCACCGCCGTGCGGCCCAGGCACAGGTTGCGTCCCCCGACCTGCAAGCGGCTGCGGCTGGCCGGCGGGATTTCCCGCCAGCCCCCGGCATAGCCGGTCAGTTCCACGGGCAGGCCGAATTGCTCACGGACAATGGCCGCGAAGCCGGCCAGGGAACGACGGCCGTCGGCGTACAGCGCGGTGCAGGCGAGCACGGCGCAATCGGGAGCGGCCTGGCGCTCTTGCAGGGCCTTGGGCAGCAGGCCGGTCAGCGCCCGCAACTGCGCCTGTACGGCCGAAGCCCCGGGGGCGGTGAAGCCCAAGGCAATGCGGTGCTTGCGCATCACCTTGTACAGCAGGCTGAGCAGACGATGCTGGAACAGGTCGAGAAATTCCGCTGGGGCGTGGTCCCGCGCCCGTGCCCGTTGTTGCAGCCATTCCTGGTAGGCGTAGGGCAGCGGACCGTCCGGGCCGCCGAGGCCGAAGATCGGTGTGGTCAGGGTCGGTGGTGAGCCGGTGTCCTGCTCCAGGCGCTCGACTTCGCTGGCGGCGAACACGGGCGTCAGCGGCCCACGCAAGCGCAGCGCCTCGGCGTGCGGGGCGGTGCCGCTGCCGAGGGTTTCGGCCTGGGGATGCTCGCGCTCCAGCACCTGCAACGCCTGGAGCCATTCGAAGCGTTGCGGGTCGCGTCGCAGGCGTTGGCTCAGGTTCAGAGCGTCAGGGGCTTGCCGGCTTGGGGTTGCCATGTCTTCACCTCCTTGTCGGACTGGACCAGCACCGTGCGCACGAAGCGGTTGGCGGTGGCGTAGAGGGAAAAGAACTGCGCCAGCACCCCGGAGAACAGCACGGCGCTGCTGCCGACGAAATGCTGCGGGTCCAGTTGCAGGCGCACTTCCAGGCCGTTGCGCCAACCGCGCCAGGCGTCCTCGCCAACATGGGCGATGACCCGTTCGCAGCCCAGCCCCAACACGCCGTCGATCTGGCGCCGGGCGCTGGCCTCGTCGCGCAGGTTATGCAATTCCAGGATCTCGCGCAGGGCATCGAGCGCCTGGGGGCCTTCCACCAGGGACAAATGGTTGAGGGTCAATTGCGACACCAGTCGCCAGCGCGATTCGCCGTCCAGTCGCGGCAGGCTCTGGGGGCTGGGTGGGTTGCGCAGGCGGGCCCAGGCCACCGGCCCCGGGCGCTCGAAGCCCAGCGGGGTGCCGGCGGGCAGGCTCTGGGCCAGGTGTCGGTTGGTGCAGAGCAGTTCGGCGGTGAGGCTGTAGTCGCGGGTCTCGGCCAGTGGGTCGAACCGGGTGTCCACCAGACTGACCATCAGGTCGGTGCCCAGCCGGTTCGGGCTCATGCCGCTGACCCGCCGTGCATGCCAGTAGCACGACGGGTCGTTGCCATGCTGGCTGCCGTAGTAGGCCGGCACCTTGCGCACGCCCTGGCTGGAACTGGCGCGCATGCCACGGATGCTGTGGATCTCGACGCTGTTTTCCCGATGACTGTCGGCCACCAGGCGGTATTCACTGCGAGTGCCGTCCGGGCGCAGCGGTTCCGAAGTTCTGGGGAACAGGTTGATCACCGGGGTGCAGCCCAGCGCGATGTCGCTGGCCTGGAGCGGCAGGCGGCTGGCCGGAGCGCGGTCGAACACGATGTAGAGGTACAGGGAGGCGTTGTCGCTGTTCGCGCCGGCCAGTGGCAGGTCGAAGAAACCGAATTTGTCGGGGAAGGCAAAGTACTCAGCCAGCAGACGCATACCCGGGTGCACGCCGTCCTCGTCCGGCAGCAAGGCCTGGTCGCTGCCGAAACCGACTATTTGCGGCAGGCCGGCCAGTGGCTCCGGCACGCTGCCGGGTGGCCCGGCGAGGACCTTGATGGCGTGGGCGCCCAACAGGTCATAGAGCCAGGCATTGATGATCGGCGAGGCGGCTAGGTGCACCCGCAGGTGCTCGATCCCCAGTGTCGACCACTGGCTTTCACCCAGGCAACGCAGGTTCAGGCGCAAGGCCGAACGGGCCTGGACCACCCCGGTCAGCCCTTGGGCCTCGTCGCTGCCCAGTAGCAGCGCCTCGCTGATTTCCAGCGGCCACAGATGCACGGCGGCGGTGGTGCGAAAGTGAATGCTCTGGCCCTTGTCAGTGGTGACGAACAACGGCGTGTCGCGGGGCAGGGGGTAGCCCTCGTCGAGGTTGCCCTTGCTCGGGTCGGGTTCGAACTGGACGATGGCACACGATGGCAACGGGCGCATGGCCAACGGGTAGAGCTGTTCGAGCAGGGCGTCGCTGAACTCGGCGTAATCGTCGTCCAGCCGACGTTGCAGGCGCGCCGCCAATAACGCGAAACCCTCCAGCAGGCGCTCGACGTGGGGGTCCGGGCATTCGCCAGGGGACAACTCCAGGCGCCGGGCGACCTTGGGGTAGCGTTCGGCGAACAGGCTCCCGGCGTGACGCAGCCAGGTCAGTTCGCGCTGATAATAGTCCAGCAGTTGCGGGTCAATCGAGTCGCTCATGGCGCACCTCAAGGCCGTCGTCGGCGGGCTCGATCACAAAGGCCACCGGCCAGGCGTGGGGGTCGCCGCGCAGTTCGCCCAGCAGCCGGATGCACAACTGTTGTGGCTGACCGGGCACCGGGCAGACCTGTACCTCGCCCAGGCGCAGGCGAGGTTCGAAGTGGCTGACCGCCTGGCGGATCTCCCGGGTCAGTTGGCGCCGATCATCGCTGCGTTGCTGTTGCAGCGCGGTCCAGTCGGCAATGCCGTAGTCGAGGATGCTCGGTGGCTCGGTCAGTGCCCGTGGCCCGCGCCGGGTGTTGAACAGCCGCGACAGTTCGGTGTGGACCGAGTCCTGCAACGCCTGGCGATCGAACGCCCGACCGGTGTCGTCCGCCGGGCTGGCCAGGCGTTCGAACAGCGGCGGACGAAACCCGAAGCCGGCCATGGCGCAGCCTCCTTACTTGGTCATTTTGTTGGCCGCCAGGTCCCAGGTCGTGCCCGCCGTACCTTCCTTGGTGCCGTCGTCTTTCTGGGCGGTGAGCTCCCATTTGATCTTGGTGAAGTTCAGCGACAGGGTTTCCACCGGCTTGCCGCCCGTGCCGCCGCTGACGCTGACGTTGGACAGCACGACGTTGGTGAGGGTGTAGACGATGAACGGCATGATCTTGCCGCTGCCCTCGGCGGCGTTGCGGCCGATGGTGATGACGGCCTGTGGGATCGGCTTGCCGGCGCAGCAATACTCGTTGAGCGAGGGCGTGGAGCTGTCGATGAACTTGGTCAGGGTGAACTCACCGATGTGCGGCCGGCCGGAGGTGCGCTCCGAGTTGCTGACGTCATTGGTGACCTGCATGGCCACGTTGTGGCTGTAGGACATGACCTCGATCTTGTCCGTGAAGCCCTCCAGCAGGCTGTCGCCCTTGATGTCGCCGCCGAGGTCGAGAATGATTGCATCCATGGTGTGGGACTCCTGAAGAAAACGAATAGGTGGTGCCAATACCGTAAGAACGAACGCCAAACCTTGTGGCGAGGGGATTTATCCCCGATGGGCTGCGCAGCAGCCCCTTGTGCCGATGACTCAATCTGTCGCAAGCACCGAGTCGCCGGGAATCGGGGCCGCTTCGCGCCCCATCGGGGATAAATCCCCTCGCCACAAAACTCCCTCGCCGCAGGCTTCGGTCGTCAGGCCGCAACCGGTGGCGGCAGGGTCGCCACCAGGCGGATCGACGCGGTCAGTTCCTCGAGCTGGAAGTGCGGCCGCAGGAACACCGTGGCCTTGTAGGCGCCCGGCTTGCCGGCCACTTCCGTCACGTCCACCCGCGCCTCGCGCAACGGGTACTGCGCCTTGATCTCCTGCGGCGCGTTGTCGTTGATCAGGACGTAGTCGGCGATCCAGTTGTTGAGGTAGGTCTGCACGTTGTCGCGGGTCATGAAGCTGCCGACCTTGTCGCGCATGATCACCTTCAGATAGTGGGCGAAGCGCGAGGCCGCCAGCACGTACGGCAGCATCGCCGAGATGCGCGCGTTGGCGTTGGCTTCATTGGTGTTGTAGAGCTTGGCCTTGTTGGTGGTCTGGCCGCCGAAGAACACCGCCACGTCGCTGTTTTTCTTGTGGCACAGGGAAATGAAACCGAGGTCGTTGAGTTCTTTTTCGCGGCGGTCGGTGATCGCCACTTCGGTCGGGCACTTGAGCGAAAGGTCCCCGGAGCTGGTGCGGAAGGTATGGGCCGGCAGGCCTTCCACCGCGCCACCGCCCTCGGCGCCGCGGATCGCCGCGCACCAGCCGTACTTGGCGAAGGCCTCGGTGATGCGTTGCGACAGCGCCCAGGCGGCGTTGCCCCACAGGTACTTGCTGTGGTCGGTGCCGTTGACGTCCTCGACGTAGTTGATGCCTTCCACCGGCAGAGTGTCCGGCCCATAGGGCAGGCGCAACAGGAAGTGCGGCAGCACCAGGGACACATAGCGCGAGTCTTCGCTTTCGCGGAACGAGCGCCACTTGATCAGTTCCTGGCTCTCGAAAATCTTCGACAGGTCACGGGGAACCGCCAGTTCGGTGAAACTGGTCATGTCGAACAACCGGGGGCTGGCGGCGGCAATGAACGGCGCATGCGCCGCTGCCGCCACGTTCGAGAGTTTTTCCAGCAGGCCGATGTCCTGCGGGTGCCGGCCGAAGGTGTAGTCGCCCACCAGCAGGCTGAACGGGTGCCCGCCGAAGGTGCCGTATTCTTCTTCGTAGATCTTCTTGAACAGCGCGCTCTGGTCGAATTCGACGGCCTTCTCCAGGTCGTTCTGCAGCTCCTTCTGGGTCACGTTGAGCAGGCGCAACTTGAGCCGGGTGCTGGTTTCGGTGTTCTGCACCAACAGGTGCAGGCCGCGCCAGGAGGCTTCGAGTTTCTGCAGCTCGGGATGGTGCAGCACTTCGTTGAGCTGGGCGCTGATCAATTCGTCGATCTGGCTGATGCGGTCGTTGATCATCGCCACGGTGTCCTTGTCGATGGCCATGCCTTCGTCGAGAACCTGGGTGGCGAATTCGGCCAGCATGTCGCGGGCGTAGTCCTGCTGGCTGTCGTCGTGGGCCATGCGGCCCTCGGCGATGATCTTGTCCAGCAGGGACAGGGTCTGGGTCGTGCTCTCGCTGGTTTGAGCGCTGGATGAAGCAGGCATGGCTTTATCTCCCTTGAATGATGAGCGCGATCAGGCCTTTGGTTCGGCGGGGGCCGGGTCATCGTTGGCGGCTACGGCGGGCAGTTCCGGCGAGGCGTCCTGGGGCCGCGCCGACTTGATCTCCTGCAGGCCCTCGGTGTTGGCGATCACGTCGCGCAGCAGCTTGTCCAGGTCGTCGTTGCCATCGAGCTTGGTCAGCAGGTCGCGCAGGCGTTGGCGGGCTTCGAACAAGCGCCGCAGCGGGGTGACCTGCTCCACGACCTTGACCGGGTCGAAGTCGTCGATGTGGCGGAAGTTGAGTTCGATGTTGAGCTTGCTGTCGTCGCCACTGAGGGTGTTGTTCACCTGGAGCGTGGCACGTGGGGAGATGGAGGCGAGCACCTCGTTGAAATTGTCCCGGTCGATCTCCGTGAATCGCCGCTCATTGAGCTTGGGCAACGGGTCCAATGGCTTGCCCGAGAGGTCGGCCAGGATGCCGACCACCAGTGGCAATTCCTTTTTCTCGATGGCGTTGCCGATTTCCACGTCATAGGTGATCTGGACGCGGGGAGGGCGAACTCGGTCGAGCTTGTGCTGGGTACTTTCTGCCATGGTGGCCGTCTCCGATGCATGTGGGGCGCAATGCATCGGGAGGCCCGCTCATCGCAATCCCTTGCTGATCCACAGGTTGCAAATGAAGGGCAGAAAACCTGTCATTCCCTTGACGAACCTGGCGCATTCGACCGTGCTGGCCGAACTATCCAAGACGCTAGAACAGGTCTATAAAAATGCAAGCAAAAACAATTTTTGACCGCTGAGAAAAGGAAGATTCATTTTGCGTGTGTTTTTTTCCGGATTTTTTTTGAGCCTGGTGCTCACCGGTTGCTCGCTCTTTGCTCCCAGCGTCGACCTGGACAGCCTGACCCTGGACGTCGCTTCCGGGGCCAATGACAACACGCCGATCGCGGTGGATTTCATCGCCGTCGAAGACCCGGACCTGCTCAAGCAGTTGTCGGGGATCACCGCCCGCCAATGGTTTGCCGAACGCGAACAGTTCCAGCGCGATTATCGTCAACGCATGGCGGTCTGGGGACTGGAGCTGGTGCCGGGGCAATTCATCGACCATCAGCCCTTCCCCTTGGAGGGGCGGCGTGCCGCTGGACTTTTGGTCTTCGCCAGCTATAACACTCCCGGAGCCCACCGGCTTCGGCTGGACGACCAGCGCACGGCCTGGCTGAAGTTCGAAAGTCGTGAGATGACACTGGTCAATGACGGCCAGCCCGAGTGACCGCGGGCCGCCCTGGGGGCGGCGACATTGAGATGTCGAAGGGAGTCGTATGAGTCTGTTACCTGACGCGGTGTGCTGGCATGAGGGCATGCAATTGCTGCCCCAGCATTTTCAATTGCAAGGGCTGCGCGCCGAGGCCCTGGCCGCGCATTTCGCCGGTGCCTGCAACCCCTGGTTCTGGGGCGTCAGTCAACTGGACGTCGACCCCTCGGCCCTGAGCGCCGGCCAGGTGCGACTGCTGCAACTGCAAGGCACCTTGCCGGACGGGTTGGCGGTCAACCTGCAGGCCGGGGTCGGGCCGACCCTGGAGCTGGACATCAACGAGGCGGTCAACAAGACCGACGACGCCACCGTGACCGTGTACCTGGCCGTCAGTCCGCTCTGGCGTGCCGGGCAACTGCTGCCGCTCAAGGGGCGCCTGCAATCGGTGGTCGGCGAGGCATTGCCAGACCTGACCAGCGGCGAGTTTCCCGAGTCGATCACGGTCTGGCGACCCAACCCCAGGCTGTGCACGCAGTTGAGCCGGGCCGACTCGATCTGCCTGCCGCTGCTGCGCATTCGCAAGGAGGGCGGCGGCTTCTGGCGCGTGCCCTACACGCCACCGACGCCGGTCCTGTTGCCGGAATCGCTGTTGGGCCGGCGCATCGTCGGGCTGTGCGCCCGGGCGCGGGAAAAATGCATGTTCCTCGCCGGCCGGTTGCGCCAGGCCCAGGCCGCCGGCAACCAGGACGACGCCCTGGAGATCCGTCGACAATTGACGGCGCTGTGGGCGCGGCTGCCGGAAGTCGAAGGGGCGCTGAACACCCGGGTGGCGACGCCGCAATCGCTTTACGGCGCGCTGCTGGGGTTGGCTGGCGCGTGGTCGGCCCTCGATCCGCTGGCGGGCGTGCCGGCTTTCGCGCCGCTGGATTTCCTCGAATTGCAACGCGGCTACGAGCCGTTGCTCGACTGGCTGGAAACCACCCTGGAGTTGATCCGCGCCGGTTATCGCAGCCTGGCCTTCGAACGTAACGACCAGGTCTTCTCGATCCAGTTACCCGACGACCAACCGACCCAACGCCTGGTGATCGGCCTGCGCATGCCCAACGGCGCCAGCGAGCAGGCGGCGGGTGAATGGCTGCGTGGCGCGATCATCGCCTCCGCGCCCCATGTACCGCTGCTGAGTCGACAGCGCATGAGCGGGTTGCCCCACCAGGCCATGAGCCGCAATGAGCAGGTCGCCTACAGCGTCGGCGACGACACCCGTCTGTTTGTGGTGGCCGCCAGCGGGCAATGGTTCGACGGGCAATTGCCGCTGCACATCGTGGCGCCGGCGTCGGCCCAGGCCAGCAGCCCGTGGCAAGTGGTGTTGTTCGTGGCGCAAGCCGGTGAAAGTGCCTGATCGCAAAAGGGGAGTCGTATGCCAGACGGAAGTGGCGGGGCGGTTCGGGGTCTGCACGAGGCGCCGCTGAGCAGCGCTTTTCGCCAGGCCTGGCTGAAGTGGTCCCAGGAATGGCAGGACCTGCCCAAGGAAAGCGACCCCGCCGTCGTGGTCAGCCGCGTGGTGGAGTTTTCCGGGCGCTGCGCCCAGCGCCTGTGGCGAATGGCGTTCGCCACCGTTGGCGACGCCGCGAGCGAGCAGGTCAAGTCGGTGGTCTATGCCTTCGTCGCCCTGGTGGACGAAACCCTGCTGTTCACCCCGTGGCCAGGGCAACTGGCCTGGCAGCAGCATCCGCTCGAATCGCGAATGTATTCCAGTCGCCAGGCCGGCGAGCGCTTGCCCGCGGCGATCAAGAAACTGCTGGATGAGCAGATGCCCGGCACCCGCGACCTGGCCAATGTCTACCTGCAATGTTTGATCCTCGGTTTCCAGGGCCGCCTGCGGGGCGAGCCTGGCCAGGTCCTGCATGAAAAATGGCGGGTGGCGCTGTTCACCTTCGCCTGGCAGCACGAACCGGACTTTGTCGATGTCAGCGAACGCCTGGCGCTGTCGGCGGCGGCACCGCCGCTGCGGTTGCCGGCGCAGCAATCGCTGCCGGACGGGTTGCGTCTGGGGCTGGCGATCCTGGCGATGGTGGTGTTGCTGACGGGGTTGGGGCAGGTGTTCTGGCGCGACATCCGTGGGGCACTCGAACCGGTGCTGCAACTGAACGAATCGGTGGTCCAGGAGCAGGACTCATGAGCTCTTTGAGCATCGTCGCGCTGGTGGTGCTCGCCATTCTTCTGGTGCTGTTGGTGGTGGCGGCGCTCTGGTGGCTGCGCACCCAGGGCGGGGCGGCGATCCGCAGTTTCTATGGGGCCGTGCGCCACATGGAGCAAGAGCAAGGCGTGCGGGACCGCTACCAGATGCCCTGGCTGCTGATGCTCGGCAACGACACTGACGGGGCCCAGCTGTGCGCCCAATGGCGCCTGCAACCGACGGACAAGGCGGCGTGGTTTGGCCGCTGGTGGTCGGATGCCGAGGGCGCGGTGCTGGTGGTGCCCCAGGCGTTGTTCCTGCCCGAGGAAGGCATGAACCGGCAGCGGGGCAATTGGTGGCGCCTGTTGGGACTGCTCCTGCGCTTGCGCAGCAAGCGGCCACTGGATGCGGTGATCTGGACCGTGCCGTTCGACCGGCTCGGCGACATCGAGCACACCGCCGACTTTAGCCTTAAGGTCCGGCGCAGTTTCATCGACCTGCTGCAACGCTTCGGCCTGAGTCTGCCGGTGTACGTGGTGATTACCGGGATGCAAGAACTGCCCGGCTTCCAGGAATTGATCAGCGCACTGCCCGCCGAGGCACGGGAATCGACGCTGGGCTGGTCGTCACCCTACCTGCCGGAGGCGGCGTGGCAGTCGCAATGGAGCGATCAGGCGCTGGATCAGGTCAATGCCGCGTTGTCGCAATCGATCATCGAAATCGGGGCGCTGTCGGGCCAATTGAGCAGTGATCTCTATGGGCTGCCGGAGCGCTTCGAAGGTTTGCGCCGAGCCTTGCAGATCCTTCTGGAGCCGGTGTTCCAAGGCAATGCCCAAGGCGAGGCGCCGCGTTTTCGCGGTGTGTATTTCACCGCCAGCCAGGCGTCGGCCACTGGCGCCGACGCCGTGATCGCCAGTGACAGCGCCTTGCGTCAGACGGTGTTCGCCCGGCAGTTGTGGGCACGGCGGCTGGTGGCCGAGCGCGGCCTGGCGCAGCCGGTGCCCCGACTGTTGCGCTTGCGCCAGCGTTGGCATCGGTTGGCCGGTGCGGTGGCGCTGGTGGTTGGGTTGGCCTGGATGGGGGGCATGGTCTGGGTCTGGCAGGACTCGATCGAACAGGCCGAGGAGCTCTCGCAACTGATCCTCAGCACCCACAAGAACCATTGGGTGCTCGACCCGGACAAGCCCCGTCTGGAACCGACCCGACACAATGTGCAGAACTATTGGAGCATGCTGGAGAAGGCACCGCGCTGGCGCTTCGTCTCGGTGGTGTTCCCGACGTCGTGGTTTTCCTCGGTGGACACGCAATTGGAGGAGGGCTTGCGCCTGACGGCCCGGCACCATTGGATACTGCCGTTGCGCGACCTGCTGGCGGCGGACCTGGAGCAGCTCAAGGCGATCCGCAACACCGAGCGACGTGGCAACGTGCAAAGTGAAGACCCGGCGCAATGGCAGAGCTACGTGAAGGCCAAGGACCTGGTGGAGCGGGCGGTACGCCTGGAGCAGCACAACCAACTCTTCAACCAGGCGGTGAACAACCCCAAGGCGCCCCTGGATGAACTGGTGCAACTGAGTGACAACGCGTTGTCGCTGAACCTCAACACCGGCACCTTGAGCCGCGCACGCTTCTACAACCGGGTGCTGTTTGACGCCCACAACGATGATTTGAAGGGGCTGGACCTGAACGCCGCGCGACCGGTGGTCTCGGACAATTTCACCGGCCTGATGCAGCGCTGGCTCGATCATTACTTCCTGGCGGACAACTTCGTGCGCCAGGCCGGCTACCTCAAGCTGCACCTGCAACGGCTGGAGGCCGGTGGCGGCAACTCCTTGAGCGAGCTCGAAGACCTGATGGCGCTGATCGACGATTTGCAAACACTGGTGAGCCTGACCAATGCGGCCTGGGGGCGCGGCAAGGGTCAGGACCTGGTGCCCGGTTACACACAACTGATGGACAAGGTCGGCCACAGCACGCTGCTTGGTCCCGACATCGAGCAGGACCTGGAGAGCCAGGCGGCGAAGCTGCAGCAGAGTTTTCGCGACCAGTGGATTGTCCAGGCCGGTTCCCGGGACAACTTGCTGGTGCAACAGGGCAGTGGGCTGTTGGTGTTGCAGGATCACGTCACGGCGCTGAACGGCGCGGTCCAAGCCTTGTTCAAACGTGATTTCGTCGCGTTGGCGTTGCAGAAGGCCCCGTCGGACAGCGACACCGATCCAACAGGGCAGGGCAGCGGCAGCGATGACTTCAGCGTGGCCCTGAATTACTTCGCCAGCTACAAGAGTTACACCAACGAGGAACTGTCGCGCATCCCGCCGGTTTACCGGGAGGCCCTGATCCAGGCGGCTGAAGGCGCCGCGGCCCGGGCGATGTGGCTGAGCCTGGATGAGAGCGACGAACAGTTGCCGGGCATGCCCTTCAACGTGCAAACCACCCAGGCAGTGGCCTTGCAAAAAGCCTTCATGGACGTGCACCGCAGCGATCTGGCGACGCGCTTGCAGCGCTTGCTCAATCGCCGCGCCCTGGCGCAGATCAGGAGCGCTCAGCAGGAGATCGAAGCCCAGCCGCTGTTCAGCCAGCGGGCGGATGTCCAGCGCTGGAACGGGTCGAAGAACTTTGGCCTGCAACTGTATGGCGCCACCGATCCCCAGGACCTGAAGCTGAACCTCAACCAGCAGTTCGCCGCCATGTTGCAGATCGCCGAGCAGCGTATGCCGGCGCTGGAATGGCTGATCGTCCAGCAGGACAACCTGTCGGCCCTGGAACATGACCAGGTGGCTCGGTTCATGGCCCTCAATGACGAGTTGCTCAAGTACAAGAGCCAGAACCCGGCAAGTTCGGCGGCGCAGTTCGAACAGTTGGTGAGCCGCGACTTCATCGAGATGGACACGGCCTCCTGCGCGCAGATCCTGCAGACCTCCAACCTGTCCGGCGGGCGCGGCGACGTGGCCCAGCGTGCGGTCGCACTGCAACAGAGTGCCCTGCAACGCTGCCTGTACCTGCAGCAGAACCAGGCGGCGACCGCCTGGAATGACCTGGCCGACTACTTCAATCAGTACCTGGCCGGGCGCTTTCCGTTTTCCCAGGATGTGCGCGCCAGCGACGCTGACCCGGCGCGGGTGCAGCGGCTGCTGGAGTTGATCGACACCCGCTTGCCTCTGGCCCAGGCGGGGCTGACCCTGAGCCAGACCCCGGACCGCCTGGCCGCCGAAGATTTTCTCAAGGGCTTGAAACAGGCCGGTACCTGGCTCGGGCCTCTATTCGTGCGGGACAAGAGTGGCCTTCTCGGCGTGGAGATGGACGTGCGCTGGCGCACCGATCGCGAGCAGGAACGTGGCGCCGACCAGGTGATCGCCTGGGATTTGAGCGCCGGCAACCAACAGATCAACTACCCGGGCGAGGCCCAGCAGAATCTGCGCTGGATGGTCGGGCAACCCGTCAGTCTGACGCTGCGCTGGGCGCGCAACGGCTACCAGCGTCCGGCCAACGACCCCCTGCAGCCGAACCTGGTGGTGCGCGACCTGGAGGCGGGTTGGCAGTACCAGGGGCCGTGGTCATTGCTGCGCCTGATGCGTTCGCTGGTGTCGGCCCAGCGCCAACCCAACGTCGACTACACCGATTTCCCGTTGACCTTGCAGTTGCCGGTGATCGCCCGCAATCCGACGCAGGCCCCGCAGCCTCAGGGCCTGGCCCAGGATCGCGTCGCCCAGCAAACCCTGATGTTCGTGCGCGTGTCGTTGATGAGCCAGGGCTCGAAGCTGCCGCTGTCGATGCCGCCGCTGCCGACCCGGGCGCCCCGTTCGCCGTTCATGGCGACCTCGTCGACGTCGACCATCGCCACCCGTGAGGAGACCCCATGAGCTTGCCGATCAGCCCATTGCCCGAATTGGTCACGCAACTGCTGGAACCGCTCGACGCCCAGGCGCCCTGTGGCCAGGATTTGCGCTACGAACCGGTGTACGACCGATTGCGCGAGATGCGTCGCGAGGACGACACCAGTCTGCCTGCTGGTGTCTGGGAGTCGCCGATCAAGCGCGCCCAATGGCCGGAGCTGGAACGGCTCGCCACCCTGCTGCTGCTTGAGCGCAGCAAGGACCTGATGATCAGCGCCTGGCTGGGGGAGGCCTGGCTGCACCTGTCGGGCCTGGAGGGCTTGCCGGGCAGCTTGGCGCTGGTGGCGGGCCTGTGCGAACGCTACCCGGAGCACTTGCACCCCCAGGCCGAGGACGGCGACTGCTCCTGGCGGGTGATGCCGTTGGAGTGGTTGGTGCGACGCTACAGTGAGGTGCTGCTGACCCGGGTGCCGTTGCTCAATGGAGATGACCCGACCTACGCCAATTTCTGCCTGCATGACTGGCAACGCCTGCAACGCCGGCTGGTGCTGGGCAATGACAGCAAGAGCGCCAAGGTCGCGGTCGAGACGGCGCGGACCGATCAAAAGAAACTCGACGAACTGATTCGCGGCACGCCGTTGTCGTTCTGGTTGCATCGCCAGGGCAGCCTGATGTTGAGCCTGCAACACCTGCAACGGCTCCAAGCCTGGAGCGATGCCTGCCTGGACCAACTGGCCCCGAGCTACAAACCCCTGCAGGATGTGATGCAGGCCTGGCTGGCCTTGGTAGAGGAGTTCATTGCGATGCACCCACAACAACCCAGCGTCGCGCCGGCACCCGCTGCGCCGACGGCTGCGACGTCGGCCGAGCCGTCACAGGTGGCGCCGGCCCAGGTCTTCCAGGAACCGGCCAACCGCGAAGAAGCCTATCGCCAACTGCTGGTCATTGCCGGTTACCTGGCCCGCACCGAGCCCCACAGCCCGGTGCCCTATTTGATCCGGCGGGGCGTGGAGTGGGGCAACAAACCGTTGAGCGAGCTGCTGGGCGAGTTGATCAGCGCCGACGCCGAATCCCGACGGCTGTGGACGTTGCTGGGGGTGCTGTAAGCCCTGTCCTGTGGCGAGGGCGCGAGCGCCCCTGCCACGATCAGCTGTAGGACTCGGGCAGCGGGACCGGGGTCAACACCGGTTTGCCTGAAAAGAATGCGTCCAGGTTCTGGCCGACCAACTCGACCGTGCCACGGGTCGCTTCCGGTGACAGGCCGGCCACATGGGGAGTCAGGACCACATTGGGCAGGCTTTTCAGCGCATCCGGCACTTCGGGCTCGTGATCGAACACATCCAGGGCCGCCCCGGCAATCCGCCGGTGTTCAAGCGCGCTGATCAGTTCGGCGGTGGCAACCACGCTGGCCCGGGCGATGTTCACCAGAAAACCGTTCGGGCCCAGGGCATCGAGGGCCTGCTTGTTGATCAACTGGCGCGTATCCAGGCCGCCGGGCGTGGCGACGACCAGGAAATCCGAAGCCCGTGCCAGTTCCGTCGGCGTGGCGCAGAAGGTATAGGGCACGTCGTTGCGCATCCGGCGATTGTGGTAGCTGACGCTCATGTCGAAGCCGAGGGCGGCCCGTTTGGCAATCGCCATGCCCACGGCGCCCAGCCCGAGCACGCCCAGTCGCTTGCCGGCCAGGGACGGGCGCATGACCTTGGACCACTCGCCCCGGCGCACGCTGGCGTCGGCCCGGGGGATGTCGCGCACCAACGCCAGCAGCAGTGCCATGGCATGGTCGGCCACCGAGGAGGCGTTGACCCCGGCGCCGTTGGTCACCACGATGCCGCGGCTGCGCGCTGCCTGCAGGTCGACCTGCTCGTAGCCGGCGCCGATCACGCAGATGATCTGCAGGTTGGGCAGGGCGGCCATTTCCTCCGCCGTCAAGCCCAGGGGACCACGGGTCAGCACCGCGTTGAACCGTTCGCCATGTTCGAAAATCGCGGCCTTGCGCTCGGCCGGCGTCGGCGCCAGTTCCAGGTGATAGCCCTGGCGCTCGAGGATCGGCAGGTATTCATTGACGGTTTCAACCAGTACCAGGACGGTGACGGGCATGCTGTGCTCCTTTGGGCTTTGGCGCGATCGGGCGGGCTCAATCAGCGTGGGAGCGAGCAGGCTCGCTCCCACAGGTTGCATTTTGTCCTGAGTGTAGGAGCTGGTGTAAAGCGGCGATAGCCTGGCCAGCGCGTGCCCCGGCATTTTTGTTGTGATGGGCAACCACTCCTCAGCTAAGCCTTTGCTTCTGCTCGCTAATCCCGGACAATCGCGCCCCTGTTTCGGCCAGGGCGCTGCCTGTCGGGGTTTTCCGACTCGTCTTGGCCGGGTGCATGTGACCGGAACGCGGAGATCCGACCGGATGAATGATCAGGCCAATAGCGTCGAAGAGCGCTTTGAAACGATAGCCCCAGCCACTCTCGATCAATGGAGTCGCCAGGACACGACCTGGATGCTCGGGCTGTTTGGCACCGCCATCGGTGCGGGCACGCTGTTTTTACCGATCAATGCGGGCCTCGGCGGTTTCTGGCCGCTGCTGATCCTGGCCCTGCTGGCATTCCCCATGACGTTCTATGCCCACCGTGGGTTGACCCGCTTCGTGCTGTCCGGTCGTGATGGCGCCGACATCACCGAGGTGGTGGAAGAGCATTTCGGCATCAAGGCCGGTGCGCTGATCACGCTGCTGTACTTCTTCGCGATTTTCCCGATCCTGCTGATCTACAGCGTGGCGCTGACCAATACCGTGGGCAGCTTCCTGGAGCATCAACTGCACATTCAGCCGCCTCCCCGGGCGGTACTCTCGCTGGTGCTGATCCTCGGCCTGCTGGCGGTGGTGCGTTGCGGCGAGCAGGTGATCGTCAAGGCGATGAGCCTGATGGTCTACCCGTTCATCGTGGCGCTGCTGTTCCTGGCGGTGTTCCTGGTCCCGCACTGGAATGGTGGCATCCTGAGTACCGCGTCGACGGTGCCTGAGCCTTCCGCGCTGCTGCACACCTTGTGGCTGGCGATCCCGGTGATGGTGTTTTCGTTCAACCATTCGCCGATCATCTCGGCGTTTGCGGTGGACCAGAAGCGCCGTTACGGCGCCAATGCCCAAGCGCGCAGCGCGCAGATCCTGTCGCGTGCCCATGTGTTGATGGTGGTGATGGTGCTGTTCTTCGTGTTCAGTTGCGTGTTGACCCTGTCCCCGGCGCAACTGGCCGAGGCCAAGGCGCAGAACCTGTCGATCCTGTCGTACCTGGCCAACCACTTCAGTAATCCGACCATTGCCTTTGCGGCGCCGTTGATTGCGTTCGTGGCCATCTCCAAGTCGTTCCTCGGGCACTACATCGGTGCGAGCGAAGGCCTCAAGGGGCTGATCGTCAAGAGCGGCCGTCGTCCCGCTCCCAAGACCCTGGACCGCCTCACGGCCGCGTTCATGCTGGTGGTGTGCTGGATCGTCGCCACGCTCAACCCGAGCATCCTGGGCATGATCGAGACCCTGGGCGGCCCGGTGATCGCGGCCATCCTGTTCCTGATGCCGATGTACGCCATCCGCAAAGTCCCGGCCATGGCCCGTTATCGTGGCCAGGCGTCGAATGTCTTTGTGGTGCTGGTAGGCCTGGTGGCGATCACCGCGCTGGTCTACTCCCTCGCCGCCTGACCTGCAACCCTCACCTTGTGGGAGCGAGCTTGCTCGCGAAAGCGTTGGATCAGGCACGAAGATGTTGGCTGAGCTGACGCCTTCGCGGGCAAGCCCGCTCCCACAGTGGTTCTGTGGTGTTGATGGGAGTCAGGTTCACCTCCATCCCTGTGGGAGCGGGCTTGCCCGCGAAGGCGATGGTTCGGCTGGCACCAATCTACAGGCATAAAAAAACGCCGCCCCTCACAAGAAGGGCGGCGTTTCAGTCGAGCGTCTAAGCCTTAGGCTTGAACGACCGGGATGTTGGCGTTTGCAGCCGCTTCACGGAACTCGGCGATCTGGTCGAAGCTCAGGTAGCGGTACACGTCCGCTGCCATGCTGTCGATCTTGCCGGCGTATTCCAGGTACTCCTCGACGGTCGGCAGGCGACCCAGGATCGAAGCCACGGACGCCAGCTCGGCCGAAGCCAGGTAGACGTTCGCGCCGTCGCCCAGACGGTTCGGGAAGTTACGGGTCGACGTCGACACCACGGTGGAGTTCGGCTCCACGCGTGCCTGGTTACCCATGCACAGCGAGCAACCTGGCATTTCCATCCGTGCACCGGCCTTGCCGTAGATGCCGTAGTAGCCTTCTTCGGTCAGCTGGTGAGCGTCCATCTTGGTCGGCGGCGACAACCACAGGCGGGTTGGCAGCTGGCCCTTGACCTGATCCAGCAGCTTGCCGGCGGCGCGGAAGTGACCGATGTTGGTCATGCACGAACCGATGAACACTTCGTCGATCTTCTCGCCAGCAACGCTGGAGAGCAGACGGGCGTCGTCCGGGTCGTTCGGCGCGCAGAGCACAGGCTCGCTGATGTCGGCCAGGTCGATTTCGATGACTTCGGCGTATTCGGCGTCGGCATCGGCTTCCATCAGCTCTGGGTTGGCGATCCAGGCTTCCATCGCTTGTGCACGACGCTCCAGGGTCCGGGCATCGCCGTAGCCTTCGCCGATCATCCAGCGCAGCAGGGTGATGTTGGACTGCAGGTACTCGGTGATCGACTCTTTCGACAGCTTGATGGTGCAACCGGCGGCGGAACGTTCGGCCGAGGCGTCGGACAGCTCGAAAGCCTGTTCCAGGGTCAGGTTTTCCAGGCCTTCGATTTCCAGGATGCGGCCGGAGAAGGCGTTTTTCTTGCCTTTCTTCTCGACTGTCAGCAGGCCTTTCTGGATGGCGAAGTAAGGAATGGCATGAACCAGGTCACGCAGGGTGATGCCAGGCTTCATCTTGCCTTTGAAGCGCACCAGGATCGATTCCGGCATGTCCAGCGGCATGACGCCGGTGGCTGCGGCAAACGCCACCAGGCCAGAACCGGCCGGGAACGAGATGCCCATCGGGAAGCGGGTGTGCGAGTCACCACCGGTGCCCACGGTGTCTGGCAGCAGCATGCGGTTCAGCCACGAGTGGATGATGCCGTCGCCCGGACGCAGGGAAACGCCGCCGCGGGTCATGATGAAGTCAGGCAGGGTGTGGTGGGTGGTCACGTCGATCGGCTTCGGATACGCCGCGGTGTGGCAGAAGGACTGCATCACCAGGTCAGCGGAGAAGCCCAGGCAGGCCAGGTCTTTCAGCTCGTCACGGGTCATCGGACCGGTGGTGTCCTGGGAGCCCACGGTGGTCATCTTCGGTTCGCAGTAGGTGCCAGGACGCACACCGGCTACGCCGCAAGCCTTGCCGACCATCTTCTGCGCCAGGGTGAAGCCCTTGGTGCTTTCGGCAGGTGCTTCAGGCTTCTTGAACAGGTCGAACGGTGGCAGGCCCAGCTCGGCGCGCGCCTTCTCGGTCAGGCCACGGCCGATGATCAGCGGGATACGGCCGCCGGCACGCACTTCGTCGAGCAGGACCGGGGTCTTCATTTCGAACGTGGTGATGACTTCGTCGGTACCGTGCTTGCAGACCTTGCCGGCATGCGGGTACAGGTCGATCACGTCGCCCATGTTCATGTTCGACACGTCGAATTCGATCGGCAGGGCGCCGGCGTCTTCCATGGTGTTGTAGAAGATCGGGGCGATCTTGCTGCCGAAGCAGAAACCACCGGCACGCTTGTTCGGTACGTACGGGATGTCGTCGCCGAAGAACCACAGCACCGAGTTGGTGGCGGATTTACGCGAGGAACCGGTGCCGACCACGTCGCCGACGTAGGCGATCGGGAAGCCCTGGCCGCGCATTTCTTCGATCTGCTTCATCGGGCCGGTCTTGCCTTGCTCGTCCGGAACGATGCCGTCACGGGCCATTTTCAGCATGGCCAGGGCGTGCAGCGGGATATCAGGGCGCGACCAGGCGTCCGGGGCAGGGGACAGGTCGTCGGTGTTGGTTTCGCCAGGAACCTTGAACACGCGCAGGCTGATCTTGTCGGCCAGCACCGGGCGCTTCTTGAACCACTCGCCTTCGGCCCAGGATTGCAGCACGGCCTTGGCGTGAACGTTGCCGTTCTTGGCTTTTTCAGCCACGTCGTGGAAGGCGTCGAACATCAGCAGGGTGTGCTTGAGTTCTTCGGCGGCCACTGGCGCCAGTTCGGCGTCGTCCAGCAGCTCGACCAGGGTCACGATGTTGTAGCCGCCCTGCATGGTGCCGAGCAGCTCGACGGCACGCTTCTTGTCCAGCAGGGGGGATTGGGCCTGGCCCTTGGCCAGTGCGGAGAGGAAACCGGCCTTGACGTAGGCGGCTTCGTCGACTCCAGGCGGAACGCGATTGGTGATCAGGTCAACGAGGAAAGCTTCTTCGCCCGCCGGAGGATTTTTCAGCAGCTCGATCAGGCCTGCGGTTTGTTCGGCGTTAAGCGGCTGGGGAACGATACCCAGTGCGGCGCGCTCTTCGATATGTTTGCGGTAGGCTTCAAGCACAGTTATTACCCTCATCAGTGGTCCCAAATGGGTGTCCGGGACGCTCATCCAGAAACCCGCGGTACTCATGCGCGTCGGGGGCTTTTTGGGCCACCACGCCAGAGTTTCCGGGGTTCCTCACAGAAGCTGCTTTCAAAGTTTTACGCCTGCAGAACGGGGAGCTGATGAGGGTTGGCGTTGGGCTTTCCCCGCTGGAAAGACCCTCCGCCAACACCGCTCTGAAGGAACGACTGTGCTCGTGACGCTTTGAAAACAGCTTCTAACGGACATTGGCGCCTTAAAAGGCTGGCTGATTCTACGGCAAAAAAAAATTAAAGGTAAGTTCGAGCGGGAAGTTTGAGGGGTGATCAATCTTAGACAAAGGGCTAACATGCCGGCCTGTCCTGCTTTTGCGTGTGTTTTTCCTTATGCCCAACCAGCTCATCAAGACCCCTTGTGTCGGCCTTTGCTCCACTGTCTACGGTGACCTGGTGTGCCGGGGCTGCAAGCGGTTCCACCATGAAGTGATCCACTGGAACGGCTACAACGAGGACGAGAAGCGCGCGGTGTGGATGCGCCTGGAGCAGTTGCTGGTGCAGGTGATGGTGGCCAAGCTGGAGGTGTTCGACCCCGGCCTGCTGCGCCGGCAGCTCGAAGATCGAAAGATCCGCTTCGTGCCGCACCAGTCGGAGTATTGCTGGGCCTATCAGTTGATCGCCCGCGGCGCGCGGGTCATCAATAATCTGGAAGCCTACGGCATGGTATTGCTGCCGGAGTTCCGCGATTGGGAGCTGCCGGACCTGCGGGACGCCATCGATCGAGAGTTTTTCCTTTTGTCCGAAGCCCATTACCAGCGCTACATTGCGCCAGGGTTTCTCAAGGATGCGTTTGGCGGTTGAGACAGTGATGTGCCGCCTGGGAACTGCAGAAACACCTGTGGCGAGGGGATTTATCCCCGTTGGGCTGCGAAGCAGCCCTAGTGTGGTCGATACGATCGACCTGACATGCTCGGTTGCCTGATTTGGGGCCGCTTCGCGGCCCAGCGGGGATAAATCCCCTCGCCACAAGATCGGTTCGCTTCAATCCTTGACCGCCAGCTCCACCAGATGGTCCTCCACCTCCTGCGGCTTGAGCACCAGCACGTCGCTTTCCAGCGTATCGAGCACCGCTTCGGCGGTGTTGCCAATCAGGGCCCCGGACAGCCCGGAGCGGGCCACGGTGCCGATCACCGTCACCGCCGCCTGCAGCTTGTGGGCCATGAACGGGATCAATACGTCCGCCGGGCCTTCGGAGACGTGCAGGTGCTGGTCGTCGATGTCGAATTCTGCCTGGAACGCCCGGCATTGTTCGCGATAACGGGCCTCGATGGTTTCCTTGAGCTGGAAGGTCGGGTCGGCCGCCGAGAGCATTGGCGAAGGGTGGGCACTGATGACGTGCAGGTGCCCCTTGGCCAGGCCGGCGATGTCATAGCCGTGGTCAATGATGGTGGTGTGCAGGTGGCGGTGCTCGCCGTCGGCATTGCCCACGTCAACGGCGGCCAGGATCACCTTGTCCTTCCATGAACCGGCGGTTTTCACCAGCAGCACCGGGGTCGGGCAATGGCGCAACAGCTTCCAGTCGGCGGGGGTGAGCAGGGCTTTTTTCAGCGGGCTGTCGGGGAAGTGCTGCTTGATCACCAGGCCGCAACCTTCGGCCTGTTGCACGTCGATGATGGTTTCATGAAGGCTTTCGTTCCAGGCCTGTTCGGTCGTCACGCTGTAGCCGTCCGCCGCCAACCCGGCTTTGAGCACACTCAGCAGGCCGGCATGGTCATGCCGCTTGTCGCAGACCAACAGATGCAGGTGGGCCTGGGTCACGCCGGCGATCAACTTGGCGCGCTTGAGCGCCAGGCTTTCCGCATGTTCGGGTTCGATGACCACCAGGATGCTGCGAATGGCTTGCATGATCGGCGTCTCCTGCAATGAAAAGGCATGGCGTTGCTCAACTATAGTTGCTGTGGGTCAACCGTCGACTTGATGCATATCAACAGTCGTGGCTGGTGGTCTTGAGGCGGGCCGGTATAATCGGCGCCCTTCGCTCGATTACCTTTGTCCGTGAGCCCCATGATCCTTCCCGAAATCCACGAGTTCCTTGGCTGCCGTACACCCGACGGTTGGGTCCAGGCGGCATTGGCCGACCAGGAAACCTTGCTGATCGACCACAAGAACTGCGAGTTCAAGGCCGCCAGTACCGCCCTGAGCCTGATCGCCAAGTACCATTCCCACGTCGACCTGATCAACCTGATGTCGCGCCTGGCCCGGGAAGAGTTGGTGCATCACGAGCAGGTCATGCGCCTGATGAAAAAACGCAAGATCGGTTTGCGCCAACTCTCGGCCGGGCGCTATGCCTCGGGGTTGCGCAAGGTGGTGCGCAGCCATGAACCGGTCAAGCTGGTGGACACCCTGGTGGTGGGCGCCTTCATCGAAGCGCGCAGTTGCGAGCGTTTCGAGGCGTTGGTGCCGCATCTGGACGAAGAGCTGGGCAAGTTCTATTTCGGCCTGTTGAAAAGCGAGGCCCGGCATTTCCAGGGGTATCTGAAACTGGCCTACCAGTACGGGGACGCCAAGGACATTGCCCAGGTGATCGACAAGGTCCGCGAGGCCGAGCGGGAACTGATCGAATCGCCGGATGTGGAGTTTCGTTTCCACAGTGGTGTGCCTGTGGCATAGGGCTGTTTGCCTTGACGCCATCGCGAGCAAGCTCGCTCCCACATTGGACTTGGGAAGTTCACAAATCCCTGTGGGAGCGAGCTTGCTCGCGAAGGGGCCTTATGCAGCACTGCATTTCTAAGTGACCAGCCCCAGGCGCTCATGCCACCGAGCAATGGACTCCTCGGGATAAACCTCGAACAACTGGTCATCCGGATGCGCCTCGACTTCCACCCACGGCGCCCTGGAACCCAGCATCAGATGGGTGTGCTCCGGCGGTACCGGCAGCGGTGTGTCGATGGCCGAGGCAAAGGGGTGAATCAGCTCCGGCCATTCGGGGCTGAACAGCCATAGCCCCGAACCGCACAAGGAACAGAAATGTCGTTCGGCACTGCTGCGGTGGGCGCGTTTATCGCCTTCGTCCTTGAGCCGCGCGTGGTAGACCGAGATGTGCTTGCGTCCGCGCACTTTCAAGGTCCGCGCATCGCCACCCAGGTTGATCGCAAAACCACCACCGCCCTGGGTCTTGCGGCAGATTGAGCAGTAACAGCGTTGGTAAGGGTAGGGGTGAGCACTGTCGAGGGTGAACGACACCGCGCCGCAGTGGCAGGATCCTTCTAGCTGCATGGGGAGCCTCCAGTGGGATTGGAAATGACTCAGTACAGCCTAGACAATCTGTGTCATGGCAGTTGAGTTGAGGCTGGCCATGAGACCGCCTTCGCGAGCAAGCCCGCTCCCACAGGGGATCTGTGTCGGGTCTTCTGCCCGCTCTCGGTCAGTGTGGGAGCGGGCTTGCTCGCGAAGACGTCGGTGCAGCCAACATTATTTCGGCATTCGCCACAGGTACCACGCCGCCACCGTCCGATAAGGGCTCCAGGCCTGGCCGATGTCCAGCATCTGCCGGCGACTGGGTTGTTGTTCCAGTCTTTTCAGCCGTCGGTAGCCCTCTCGAACCCCAAAGTCATCGACCGGTAGGATATCGGGGCGCTCCAGGCTGTAGATCAACAGCATCTCGACGGTCCAGCGTCCGACGCCACGCAGGGTGACCAGGCGTTCGATCAGCGCTTCGTTGTCCATGGCCAGCGCGGTGGGGTAATCCGGCACGATTCCGTCCAGCGCCGCCTGGGCGATGCCGTGAATGGTGGCAATCTTGCTGGCGGAAAAGCCGCAACCGCGCATCTGCGCGACGTCTGTGGCCAGCAATTGCTCGGGCGTCGGGAAGGCCTGGCCCGGGAACAACGCCAGCAAGCGGCCGTGAATCGCATCGCCGGCCTTGGCATGCAGTTGCTGATAGGCAATCGCCCGCACCAGCGCTTCGTAGGGGTCGCGGGTCGGCCTGGGCTGCAACAGGCAGGGGCCGGTCGCTTCGACGTGTCGTTGCCAGTCTTCATCGAGCTGGGCCAGGAAGACGCTGGCGTCATGGTAGGGAACGGGCATCGGCAGCTCTTGTGAAGTCGATCAAAACGCCAGGGGCAATGAAACCTGCGTTGCGGCGTGTTCCAGCCGCAATAGAAAGGCTTTGCGCGGCTGTCCACCACCATAGCCGGTCAACGCGCCGTCCGCACCGATCACCCGATGGCAAGGGACGACGATGGCCAAGCGGTTCTGCCCGTTGGCCAGGCCCACGGCCCGGCTGGCACCGGGGCTGCCCAACACCGCGGCGATGCTGCCATAGCTGCGGGTTTCGCCATAAGGGATCTTGAGCAGTTCGGCCCATACCCGGGCGGCGAAGGCGCTGCCGGGCATGTGCAACGGGACGGTGAACGCCGTGAGCTTGCCGGCGAAGTAGTCCGCCAGTTCGCCTTCGATCTGCTGCAAGTGGGCGTTGTGCCCCGGTGCGAGCGTGTAGCCGTAGCGCTGCTGCAGCTCTTCCAGTTCCTTGGTCAGGGCAGGGCGGTCGAGGAACTCCAGCAGCACCAGGCCGCGCCGTTCGGCCATGGCCAGCATCGGTCCCAACGGCGTGGTCAGGCGCGTGAACAGCAAGGGTTCGCTGAGGGCGGCGCGTCCTGGGGTGATGTGGAAGGATTTCACGAAGGCATCGCGAAAGCCGCTCAAGGATTCGTAGCCGGAATCGAACGCCGCGTGGTCGATGGACGCCCCGGCCTTGATCCCGCCCAGGGCGATCCCCAGGCGGCGGGTGCGCAGGTAGGCGTGGAAGGTCATGCCGAAATGCTGCTTGAACCAGCGCCGCAGTTTCAGCGGCTCGATGCCTTGCTCCAGCAGCAGGGCGTCGGTCCAGCGCAGGTCTGGTTCGGCGTCCACGGCCTTGAGCAGGGCCTGGATCCAGTCCGGCGCGATGGCCGCGGCGTCCAGCGGCTTGCAGCGCAGGCAGGCGCGGTAGCCAGCGGACAGGGCTTCGTCGGCGTGGGCGAAGAACTCCACGTTTTCCGGCTTCGGCTTGCGCGCCGTGCAACTGGGGCGACAGAAAATGCCAGTGGTCTTGACCGCCGTGAAGAACACCCCCTCGTAGGCGGTGTCTCGTTCGAGCATGGCGCGGACCATTTCGGCGTGGGGCGGGAGCAGCGAGTCATGTAGGTTCATGGGGTTGAGCATAGAACCGTGCCCGCTACGACTCCACCGCAAAATCGACAGTGAATTCTTTGTGCCGGATCAAGGCAGTTTTCTTCAATACACCCCGCCATGGGCCTTTTACCCTGATCGCCACCTCACAGACATGAAGAAGGTATGCGATGACTCTGATTCTATCCATGGCGGCGTTTGCCTTGGTGGCCTCCATCACGCCGGGACCGGTGAATATCGTGGCCCTCAGCTCCGGCGCCCGATATGGCTTTCGAGCCACCTTGCGCCATGTGGGCGGCGCGACCCTGGGGTTTGTCCTGCTGCTGGTGTTGATGGGGCTGGGGTTGCATGAAGTGCTGCAACGCTGGCCGGCACTGACCCGGGTGGTGCAACTGGGTGGCGTCGGGTTTCTATTGTTCATGGCCTGGAAACTGGCGATGGACGACGGGCAGCTGGCTGGGGCGGATGAGGGTCGGGCGCCTTCAATGTTATACGGCGCGCTGATGCAATGGCTCAACCCCAAGGCCTGGCTGGCCTGCGTCGCGGGGATGGGTGCGTTCGTGGCTGACGGCGAGGCGCGGCTGGTGTGGCAGTTCGCGGCGATCTACCTGGTAATCTGCTACGTCTCGGTGGGCTGTTGGGCCTATGCCGGGAGCTTTCTGCGCACCTGGCTGGGTAATCCGGCGACCCTGCGCCTGTTCAACCGGGCGATGGCGGTGTTATTGGTGGCCAGTGCGGTGTATTTATTGTTGCCTTGAGCACAAGTGTTTTCGAGGCGGGATGCTGTTGTGGCGAGGGAGCAAGCTCCCTCGCCACAGAGGTCCACCTGTTTTTGGTCCAAACAAGGTGGTGGGGCAGTATCAACCGCGATACTGGCCCGGCGTGGCCGCCAGGTGTTGCTTGAAGGCCCGTTGGAAATGCGCCTGGTCGGCAAACCCGCTGTCCAGCGCCACATCGGCGATCAGCCGGCCTTCGCGCAACTGGCGGCGGGCGAACTGGATCCGTCGATTGACCAGGAACGCGTGAGGCGTCATCCCGTAATGGCGCTTGAACGCCCGGCTCAGGTAGGACGGCGAGAGCTGAGCGGCGGCGCAGATGTCTTCCAGCTTCAGGGCTTCGGTGCAGTGGTCATGAATGAATTGCGCCGCCCGCATCAAGCCCGGATGGCTGCCCCGGTCCGGGCGACCGGCCGGGTTGAGGCGCTGTTGCAGGTCCGTGAAGAACGCTTCGGCGGCGGCGTGCTTGTGATGGGCGGCGAGCCGTTCATCCACCAGTTGCCCATACAGGCGCTGCAACGCTGCAAACAACTCGACGTCGCGACTGTGGGTGGTGGCGAAGCCTTGGAACTCCAGGCCCTGGTCAAAGCCGATACGCCGTTGCAGGTCCCGCAGCCATTGGCTGTCCACGTACAACATGAGGTATGACCAAGGCTGGTCGTCGATCGGGTTGCAGGCATGAACGGCGCCGGGGTTCATCAACACCACCGTGCCGCTTGCCACCTGCAAGTGCGAGTGCTCGTGAATGTAAGTGCTGCGTCCGGCAGTGATCGCGCCGATGGAGAAATGGTCGTGGGCGTGGCGCGAATAGCAGACCTTGCGCCCGTCGGCGATGGCTCGGGCCTCGATGAAGGGCAGGGCCGCGTCGCGCCAGAAGCGGGGGGCGGCGTCAGGGGTGGCGTGCTTCATCGGTCGATGTGCTCTGGTTGAACCTGGGTCGCAGTGTATAAGCGCTGGCAGGCAAATGCCCACTCGATTCGACCTCGCACGGGATCAACGGTGGAAGCACTGTGGGTCTGGTCTAGACTTCGAGGAGTTCCGTCAATGGAGTTCCCGATGCTCGAGCCAGGCAAACCTGACAACGAAGCTGTTCGTGTGAAGAATCTACAGTCGCTCAAACTGCTTGATACAGCGCCCGAGGAGCGCTTCGATCGCCTGACCCGGCTTGCCCGGCGACTGTTCGATGTGCCCATTGCGCTGGTGTCGCTGGTGGATGCCAACCGGCAGTGGTTCAAGTCCAACGCCGGCCTGGACGCCACGGAAACGCCGCGGTCGGTGTCGTTCTGTGGCCATGCGATCCTGCAGGACCACATCATGGAAATCAGTGATGCGGAGCTGGACGAGCGGTTTCGCGACAATCCCCTGGTCACGGGCCTGCCGGGTATCCGTTTCTACGCTGGGCACCCGCTGGGGCTGGAAGATGGCAGCAAACTGGGGACGTTGTGCCTGATCGACACCCGCCCGCGCACCCTCAACGAAGAAGAGCGTGAACTGCTGCGTGACCTGGCGAGCATGGCCGAGCAGGAAATGATCGCCGTGCAGATGGCGAGCATGGATGAACTGACGCTGCTGTCCAATCGGCGCGGGTTCATGACCCTGGCCCAACATGCCTTGGGCGTGTGTGAGCGCTTGTCCCGACCGGCGACGCTGCTGTTTTTCGACCTCAATGACTTCAAACCCATCAATGATCGATTCGGCCACGCCGAGGGCGACGCCGCGTTGAAGACCTTCGCCGACGTGCTGCGCATTGCGTTTCGCGAAAGTGATGTGGTCGGCCGCCTGGGCGGCGATGAGTTCGTGGCCTTGCTCACCGGCTCGTCCCATGTCGAGACTACCGCGATCATGGCGCGCCTCAGGGAAATCCTCGATGAACGCAACGCGATGTTGCGGCGGGGCTATGACATTCGCTTCAGCGTCGGCCAGATCGAATACGACCCGCAGCGCCACCACAGCATCGAGGGCCTGATGGCTGATGCGGACGCTGCCATGTACACCCAGAAACAGGCGAATCGGCGCTAGGCTCTGTCTGAAAAGCCTTGATACTTGTTCATGCTGCATTGGGGCCGCAATGAAAAACGCCGCGGGGCCTTTGCAGGCGCCGCGGCGTTTTCATGGGCGGTGAAGATTACTCTTCGATGTTGCCCATGGCGGTGGTGTTGAAGCCGCCGTCCACGTACATGATTTCACCGCTGATGCCCGACGCCAGGTCGGAGCACAGGAAGGCGCCGGCGTTGCCGACTTCTTCGATGGTGACGTTGCGACGCAGCGGGGTTTGCGCTTCGTTGGCGGCCAGCATCTTGCGGAAGTTCTTGATGCCGGAGGCAGCGAGGGTGCGGATCGGACCGGCCGAGACGCAGTTGACGCGGGTGCCGTCCGGGCCCAGGGAGCCGGCCAGGTAACGCACGCCGGCTTCCAGGGAGGCCTTGGCCATGCCCATGACGTTGTAGTTCGGCATGGTGCGCTCGGCGCCCAGGTACGACAGGGTCAGCAGGCTGCCGTTGCGGCCTTTCATCATTTCGCGACCGGCCTTGGCCAGGGCCACGAAGCTGTAGGCGCTGATGTCGTGGGCAATGCGGAAGCCTTCGCGGGTGGTGGCTTCGGTGAAGTCGCCGTCCAGTTGGTCGCCCGGTGCGAAGCCGACGGAGTGCACGATGCAGTCCAGGCCGTCCCATTTCTGGCTCAGTTGCTCGAAGACCTTGGCGATTTCTTCATCGCTGGCCACGTCGCACGGGAAGCACAGCTCAGGGCTCGAACCCCAGCCTTGCGCGAACTCTTCGACACGACCCTTGAGTTTGTCGTTCTGATAAGTGAAGGCAAGCTCAGCGCCCTCGCGATGCATGGCGGCGGCGATGCCGGATGCGATGGACAGCTTGCTGGCGACACCGACGATCAGTACGCGCTTACCGGCGAGAAAACCCATGTGTTGCTCCTCTTTCAGGTTATTCGGCAGTTGTTGGGGCCAGGAAGGCGGCCTCCAGCAACTGCTGTGTATAGGGGTGTTGCGGCGCAGCGAATAGGCTGCGGGCATCACCGTGTTCGACCACTTGGCCATGCTTGACCACCATCAGTTGGTGGCTCAGCGCTTTGACGACAGCCAGATCATGGCTGATAAACAGGTACGTCAGGTTGTACTTGGTTTGCAACGACCGCAACAGCTCCACCACCTGGCGTTGCACGGTACGGTCCAGGGCCGACGTGGGTTCATCCAGCAGGATCAACGCCGGCTTGAGCACCAGGGCCCGGGCAATGGCGATACGCTGCCGCTGCCCTCCGGAAAATTCATGGGGGTAGCGGTGCCGGGTGTCCGGATCCAGGCCTACCTCCTTCAATGCCGCGATTATCGCTTGTTCCTGCTCGGCTTCGGTGCCGATCCGGTGGATCCGCAGGCCTTCACCGACAATCTGGCTGACACACATCCGCGGGCTCAGGCTGCCGAACGGGTCCTGAAACACCACTTGCATCTCCCGGCGCAGCGGTCTTACCTGCTGCTGCGACAGGCTGTCGAGCTGTTTGCCTTCGAACCGGATCCCGCCCTGGCTGGCGATCAACCGCAAGATCGCCAACCCCAGGGTGGACTTGCCCGAACCGCTCTCGCCGACGATGCCCAGGGTCTGGCCCTGGGGCAGGCTGAAGCGGATACCGTCCACGGCCTTGATGTAGTCTACCGTGCGCTTGAACAGGCCTTTCTTGACCGGGAACCAGACTTTCAGGTCCTCGACCTCCAACAGCGGCGGGCCGACAACGTTGTTCGCCGGGGTGCCGCTGGGTTCGGCACCCAGCAGTTCCCGAGTGTACGGATGCTGCGGCGCGCGGAACAATTCTTCGCACGATGCCTGTTCGACGATGCAACCGCGCTGCATGACACATACGCGATGCGCAATTCTTCGCACCAGGTTCAAATCGTGGCTGATCAGCAGCAACGACATGCCCAATCGTGCCTGCAGATCCTTGAGCAGATCGAGGATTTTCAGCTGGACGGTGACGTCCAGGGCCGTGGTCGGCTCGTCGGCGATCAGCAGTTCCGGCTCGTTGGCCAGGGCCATGGCGATCATCACCCGTTGGCGCTGGCCACCGGACAATTCATGGGGCAGGGCCTTGAGTCGCTTGTGCGGCTCGGGGATGCCGACCAGCTCCAGCAGCTCCAGGGTGCGCCGGGTCGCGACCTTGCCGCTCAGGCCCTTGTGAATGCCGAGCACTTCATTGATCTGTTTTTCAATGCAGTGCAGCGGGTTCAGCGAGGTCATCGGTTCCTGGAAGATCATCGCGATGCGGTTGCCGCGCAGGTGGCGGAGGGTCTTTTCCTTCAGGCCCAGCAGGTCCTGCCCGGCGTAGCGGATCGTCCCGGTGGGGTGGTGGGCCAGCGGGTAGGGCAGCAACCGCAGGATCGAGTGGGCCGTCACCGACTTGCCCGAGCCGCTTTCACCCACCAGCGCCAGGGTTTCACCGCGGTGGATGTCGAAGCTGACGCCTTCGACCACGCGCTGGCGGCGTTCGCCGACAATGAACTCCACCGCCAGGTCGCGGACTTCGATCAGGTTGTCAGTGTTCATGTCATTTCCTCGGATCGAAGGCATCGCGCGCGGATTCGCCGATGAACACCAGCAAGCTCAACATCAGGGCCAGCACGGCGAACGCGCTGATCCCAAGCCAGGGGGCCTGGAGGTTGGATTTACCCTGGGCCACCAGTTCGCCCAGGGACGGCGAGCCAGCGGGCAAGCCGAAACCGAGGAAATCCAGGGCGGTGAGGGTGCCAATGGCGCCGGTGAGGATGAACGGCATGAACGTCATGGTCGAAACCATGGCATTGGGCAGGATGTGGCGGAACATGATCGCGCCGTTCTGCATGCCCAATGCCCGTGCGGCACGCACGTATTCCAGGTTGCGCCCGCGCAGGAACTCGGCGCGCACCACGTCCACCAGGCTCATCCAGGAAAACAGCAGCATGATCCCCAGCAGCCACCAGAAATTCGGCTGCACGAAGCTGGCCAGGATGATCAACAGGTACAGCACCGGCAGCCCGGACCAGATTTCCAGGAAGCGCTGGCCAGCCAGGTCGACCCAGCCGCCGTAGAAGCCCTGCAGGGCGCCGGCGATCACGCCGATGATCGAACTGAGCACGGTCAGGGTCAGGGCGAACAACACCGAGATACGAAAGCCGTAGATGACCCGGGCCAGCACGTCGCGGCCCTGATCGTCGGTGCCCAGCCAGTTCATGGCCGAGGGCGGTGCCGGTGCCGGGACCTTCAGGTCGTAGTTGATGCTCTGGTAGCTGAACGGAATCGGTGCCCACAGCACCCAGGCGTTCTTGGCGGCCAGCAGTTCGCGGATATACGGGCTCTTGTAGTTGGCTTCCAGCGGAAACTCGCCGCCGAAGGTGGTTTCCGGGTAGCGCTTGAGGGCCGGGAAGTACCAGCCGTCGTCGTAATGCACCACCAGCGGCTTGTCGTTGGCGATCAGCTCGGCGCCCAGGCTAAGTATGAACAGCGCCAGGAACAGCCACAGCGACCACCAGCCACGCTTGTTGGCCTTGAACAGTTCGAAACGGCGGCGATTGAGCGGGGAAAGGTTCATCTCAATGCTCCCGACTTTCGAAGTCGATGCGCGGATCGACAAAAGAATAGGTCAGGTCGCCGATCAGTTTCACCACCAGCCCCAGCAGGGTAAAGATGAACAGGGTGCCGAAGACCACCGGGTAGTCGCGGTTGATGGCCGCCTCGAAGCTCATCAGGCCGAGGCCGTCGAGGGAGAAGATCACTTCCACCAGCAAGGATCCGGTGAAGAAGATCCCGATGAAGGCCGAAGGAAAGCCGGCGATCACCAGCAGCATGGCATTGCGGAACACGTGGCCGTAGAGCACCCGGCGGCGGGTCAGGCCCTTGGCCTTGGCGGTGACGACGTATTGCTTGTTGATTTCGTCGAGGAAGCTGTTCTTGGTCAGCAGGGTCATGGTGGCGAAGTTGCCGATCACCAGGGCGGTCACCGGCAGGGCAAGGTGCCAGAAGTAGTCGAGGATCTTGCCGCCCAGGGTCAGTGTCTCGAAATTGTTCGAGGTCAACCCGCGCAACGGGAACCAGTCGAAGTAACTGCCGCCGGCAAACACCACGATCAGCAGGATGGCGAACAGGAACGAGGGGATCGCGTAGCCGACGATGATCGCCGAGCTGGTCCAGACGTCGAAATGGCTACCGTGCCGCGTGGCCTTGGCGATCCCCAGCGGGATCGACACCAGGTACATGATCAGCGTGCTCCACAGCCCGAGGGAAATGGACACCGGCATCTTTTCCTTGATCAGGTCGATGACCTTGGCATCGCGGAAGAAACTGTCGCCGAAGTCCAGCTGGGCGTAGTTCTTGATCATGATCCACAGGCGCTCGGGAGCCGACTTGTCGAATCCGTACATCCGCTCGATTTCCTTGACCAGGCTGGGGTCCAGGCCCTGGGCGCCGCGATAGCTGGACCCGGCCACCGACACCTCGGCGCCGCCGCCGGCGATGCGACTGGTGGCGCCTTCGAACCCTTCGAGCTTGGCGATCATCTGCTCGACCGGCCCGCCAGGCGCGGCCTGGATGATGACGAAGTTGATCAAGAGGATGCCGAACAGCGTCGGGATGATCAGCAGCAGCCGCCTGAATGTATAAGCCAGCATCGGGTTACTCCACGCTCGCAGGAGCAGCGTTGTTCTGTTGTTCCATCACTTGTTTTTCTACTTCCACGGCAGGCTTGGTGTCGGGCTTGACCCACCAGGTGGTGGTGCCGATGTCATAGGTCGGTGTCACTTTCGGGTGGCCGATGTGGTTCCAGTAGGCCACGCGCCAGGTCTTGATGTGCCAGTTGGGGATCACGTAGTAGCCCCATTGCAGCACCCGGTCCAGCGCCCGGGCATGGGCCACCAGGCTCTTGCGCGAGTCGGCGTTGATCAACTGTTCCACCAATTGGTCGACCGCCGGGTCCTTGAGGCCCATGGTATTGCGGCTGCCAGGCCTGTCGGCGGCGGCCGACATCCAGAATTCGCGCTGTTCGTTACCCGGCGAGCTCGATTGCGGGAAACTGCCCACCACCAGGTCGAAGTCCCGGGAGCGCACGCGGTTGATGTACTGGGACACGTCCACCCGGCGGATTACCAGGTCGATGCCCAGGTCGCTCAGGTTGCGCTTGAACGGCAGCAGCACCCGTTCGAACTCGGTCTGGGCGAGCAGGAACTCCAGCACCACCGGTTTGCCCTGGGCATCGACCATCTTGTCGTCGACGATACGCCAGCCGGCTTCCTGCAACAGTTGGTAGGCGTTGCGCTGCTGGTCGCGGATCATGCCGCTGCCGTCACACATCGAAGGTTGGAACGCTTCGGTGAAGACCTGTTCGGGAATCTTGCCGCGCAGGGGTTCGAGGATCTTCAGTTCGTCTTCATCGGGCAGGCCGGTGGCGGCCATTTCCGAGTTTTCGAAATAACTGCGGGTGCGGGCATAGGCGCCGTTGAACAGCTGCTTGTTGGTCCATTCGAAATCCAGCAACAGGCTCAGGGCCTTGCGCACCCGCACATCCTGGAACACCGGCCGGCGCAGGTTGAAGACAAAACCCTGCATGCCGGTGGGGTTGCCGTTGGGAATCTGTTCCTTGATCAGGCGCCCCTCGGTGACGGCCGGGATGTTGTAGGCGTTGGCCCAGTTCTTGGCGGTCATCTCCAGCCAGAAGTCGAACTGCCCGGCCTTCAGGGCCTCGACCGCCACGGTGTTGTCGCGGTAATAGTCGGTGGTCAGCACGTCGAAGTTATAGAAACCGCGGTTGACCGCCAGGTCCTTGCCCCAGTAGTCCTTCACTCGCTCATAGCGGATCGAGCGCCCGGCCTTCACTTCGGTGACCTTGTAGGGGCCGCTGCCGAGGGGAATCTCCAGGTTGCCTTTGTTGAAATCGCGATCGGCCCACCAATGTTTCGGCAATACCGGCAGTTGGCCGAGGATCAACGGCAATTCACGGTTATTGGTGTGCTTGAACTTGAACAGGACCTTGAGCGGGTCTTCGGCGATGGCTTCGGCGACGTCGTTGTAGTAGCCGCGAAACATCGGGGCGCCGTCCTTGGTCAGGGTCTGGAAGCTGAACACCACGTCTTCGGCGCGCACCGGGTGGCCGTCGTTGAACCGGGCCTCGGGGCGCAGGTAGAAGCGGACCCAGGCGTTGTCCGGGGCCCGTTCGATTTTCTCGGCGATCAAGCCGTATTCGGTGAAGGGTTCATCCAGGCCCTGTTTGGCCAGGGTGTCGTAGATCAGGCCGATGTCGTCGGCCGGCACACCCTTGCTGATGAACGGGTTGAGGCTGTCGAAGCCACCGAAGCCGCCCTGGCGGAATATCCCGCCCTTGGGGGCGTCGGGGTTGACGTAGTCGAAATGCTTGAAGTCGGCCGGGTATTTCGGCGGTTCGTTGTACAGGGTCAAGGCGTGCTGCGGCGCGGCGCAGGCCAGCCCGGCGAACAGCAGGCCGCCTGCATGCAGGAGCAGGGCACGTATAGGCTTCATTGATCTTTCTCCGAAGACTTCAGCCACCAGGCGCTCAGGCCCAGAGTGTAGGGCGGCGTGGTGACGAAGGCGAACCGGTTGCGGTACGCCAGGCGATGATAGTTGAGATACCAGTTGGGAATGCAGTAGTGCTGCCAGAGCAGCACGCGGTCCAGGGCCTTGCCGGCGGCGACCTGTTCGTCCCGGGTCTGGGCGGCCAGCAGCTTTTCCAGCAGATGGTCGACCACCGGGTCGGCGATCCCGGCGTAGTTCTTGCTGCCCTTGACCCCGACCTGGCTGGAATGGAAGTACTGCCATTGTTCCAGGCCCGGGCTCAGGGTCTGGTTCAGGGTCAGCAGGATCATGTCGAAGTCGAACTGGTCGAGGCGCTGCTTGTACTGGGCGCGGTCCACGGTGCGCAACCGGGCCTGGATGCCGATACTGGCGAGGTTCTCGACGTAAGGTTGCAGGATGCGCTCCAGGTTCGGGTTCACCAGCAGGATCTCGAAGCTCAGCGGGCGGCTGTCGGCGTCCAGCAGTCGCTGGCCGTTGAGCGTCCAGCCGGCTTCTTTCAAGAGCCCCAGCGCCTTGCGCAGGGTTTCCCGGGGAATGCCGCGACCGTCGGTCTGGGGCAGGCTGAAAGGTTCGGTGAACAGGCGCGGCGGCAGTTGTTCGCGGTAGGGCTTGAGCAGCAGCCATTCATGGCCCACAGGGAGGCCGCTGGCGGAAAATTCGCTGTTGGGGTAGTAACTGAGGGTGCGCTTGTAGGCGCTGCTGAACAACGTGCGGTTGGTCCACTCGAAATCGAACATCAGCCCCAGCGCTTCACGCACCTTGACCTGCGCAAACGTGGCGCGCCGGGTGTTCATGAACAGGCCCTGGGTCTGGGTCGGGATCTGGTGGGGGATCTGCGCCTTGATCACTTCGCCGCGCCTGACTGCCGGGAACTCGTAGCCGTTGGCCCAGTTCTTGGCCTGGTGCTCGATGTAGATGTCGAACTCACCCGCCTTGAAGGCTTCGAAGGCGACATCGCTGTCGCGGTAGAACTCCACCTCCATGCGGTCGACGTTGTACTTGCCACGATTGACCGGCAGGTCCTTGCCCCAGTAATCCTTGACCCGCTCGAACACCAGTTGGCGGCCCGGTTGCACCTTGGTGATGCGGTATGGCCCGCTGCCCAGGGGCGGCTCGAAGGTCGTTGCCTTGAAGTCGCGGCCTTTCCAGTAATGTTGGGGCAGCACGGGCAGTTCGCCCAGGCGCAGGATCAACAGGGGGTTGCCGGCGCGCTTGAAGACAAAGCGGATCTTGAGTGGGTTGAGGATATCGACCCGTAGCACTTCCTGCAGGTTGGTGCGGTATTGCGGGTGACCGTCCTTGAGCAAGGTGCGGTAGGAGAAGGCCACGTCGTAGGCGGTGATCGGCACGCCGTCATGGAACCGCGCTTCGGGTCGCAGGTTGAACACCACCCAGCTGCGGTCTTCGCTGTACTCCACCGACTGGGCGATCAGACCGTAGCTGGACGTCGGCTCATCGCCGGACGGCGCGTACTGGCCGGTGCCGACCATCAACGGTTCGTTCAGCTCGTTGATGCCGTATTGCAGGAAATTAGGCGTGGAAACCGGACTGCTGCCCTTGAAGGTATACGGGTTGAGTGTATCGAAAGTGCCGAATGCCATGACCCGCAAGGTACCGCCCTTGGGCGCTTGCGGATTGACCCAGTCGAAGTGGGTGAATCTGGCCGGGTACTTGAGCGTGCCGAACTGCGCATAGCCATGGCTTTCGCTGATGGTGGCGCTGGCGCAGGGACTCAAGGCCAGGCTGATCAGGAGCAAGAGGAGGGGACGTATCAAGTCTGAGATCCGATCCAGGCGGCTTGGGCGTTATGGCAGGTACAGTAACAGCTTGTATCGGCAGGAAAAAGGCGGGGGCTCAAAGCTTCAGGGTTTGCTTGAGCTGTGGCGAGGGGCCTTGCTCCCGCTGGGGTGCGAAGCGACCCCGAACCTGGCACCTCGGTGTGAGAGATGATTGAGTCGCTGCTTTTGGGGTTGCTGCGCAACCCAGCGGGAGCAAGCTCCCTCGCCACAAAGCTGCCCCGGCTACATGACTGTCAGTGCGGGGAGTAGACCGTCAGCATCTGCCCGGGCTTGAGCGCCTTGCCCATCCGCGGGTTCCAGCGCTTGAGATGTTGCATCTCGACGTTGAAGCGTTTGGCCACCACGTACAGCGAGTCACCTTGCTTGACCTTGTACTGGGTCTGCTTCTTCTGGTCCTTGCTGTTGGCGGCCACCACGGTGTTGATGCGCTTGCCGTTGGCCTTGGGAGTCTTGGTGTCCTGCATCACCAGGGTCTGGCCAACCTTGAGTTTGTTGCCGCTCAGCTTGTTCCAGCGTTGCAGGTCCTTGGTCTGGACATTGTTGGCCTTGGCGATCTGGGCCAGGTTGTCGCCGCGCTTGACCCGGTAGCTGCGCCGGGCGCCTTCGACTTCGCTGTCGTCGGCGGTTTCGAAGACCGGTTTGAGCGAGCGCGGGCTGATCAACTCCTCCGGGCGCATGGTCGACAGGCTGGCGGTCAGCAACTGGGCCTTGGAGGTGGGTACGAGCAAGTGTTGCGGGCCGTCGATCGTGGTGCGCTGCTTGAAGGCCGGGTTGAGCTGGAACAGCTCGTCCTCGTCGATATTGGCCACCGCCGCGACCTTGGACAGGTCCATGCGCTGGTTGATCTCGACGACCTGGAAGTAGGGTTCGTTGGCGATCGGGTTGAGGTTCACGCCATAGGCATCGGGGGCGAGCACCACCTGGGACAATGCCAGCAGCTTGGGCACATAGGCCTGGGTCTCGGCGGGCAGTGGCAGGTTCCAGTAGTCGGTGGGCAGGCCGAGCTTCTCGTTGCGCTCGATGGCGCGGCTGACCGTGCCTTCGCCGGCGTTGTAGGCCGCCAGGGCAAGCAGCCAGTCACCGTTGAACATGTCGTGCAGCCGCGTCAGGTAGTCCATGGCGGCCGTGGTGGACGCGGTGATGTCGCGGCGTCCGTCATAGAAACGGGTCTGGCGCAGGTTGAAATAACGCCCCGTGGACGGGATGAATTGCCATAGCCCCACCGCGTTGGCCCGGGAGTAGGCCATGGGGTTGTAGGCGCTTTCGATCACTGGCAGCAGGGCCAGCTCCAGCGGCATGTTGCGTTCTTCGAGGCGTTCGACGATGTAGTGGATGTAGAGGCTGCCGCGTTCACCGGCCCCTTCGAGGAACGACGGGTTGCTGGCGAACCAGAGCCGCTGCTGCTCGATACGGGGATTGACGCCGGCCGTTTCCTGCAACTGGAAGCCCTGGCGCATGCGCTCCCAGACATCCTGGGGCACCTGGGGGCTGGGTTTTTCGCTGAGCCACAACGGCTTCTGCTTGGCCCGGGCAGCGAGGTTCGGCGTGTGGGCCGCGTCGGTTTGCGGCACCTGGCTCGTGCTCTGGCAGCCCGCCAGCGTGGCGGACACAGCCACCGCGATGGCCTGGGCCAAGCGGGTCAATGTGTCTGACTGGGCGGACCTGCGTATAGATGACGACATTGGCTGGAAGTAAGTTCCGGGCGAAAATGTCGGGCGATTCTAGAAAGCGCACCCCAACAGGTCAACCATTCAGAATTTTTGTATCAATCGGTAGCGCCCTTAGAACGTATCTTTCCAAGCCCTCAAGGCCGCAAAAACCTCACTCGGCGTCTGGTTTCGCTGGCCGCTCCGTTCGTCTGCTTTTTGTTTAACGGATGTTTCAGTGGTGCGCAGGAACGGATTGGTGAGTTTTTCCAAGGCCAGGGTCGAGGGCAGGGTGGTGACGCCGTCGCTGCGTTGTTGGCTGACTTTGGCCAGGCGCGCGGCGATGTCAGGGTTGTCCGGCTCGACGGCCGCGGCGAATTTCAGGTTGCTGAGGGTGTACTCGTGGGTGCAGTAGACCAGGGTGTCTTCAGGCAGCGCGGCGAGGCGGCTGAGGGAGTGATGCATCTGCGCCGGGGTGCCTTCGAACAGGCGGCCGCAGCCGGCGGCAAACAAGGTGTCGCCACAGAACAGCAAGCCGTGGTGGTAGTAGGCGATATGCCCCAGGGTGTGGCCGGGCACGGCGAAGACCTCGAAGTCCCAGCCCAGCACGTTGACCGTATCGTGGTCGTTCAGCGCGGTGTCGCGCGCCGGGATGTTCTCGCCAGCCGGGCCGTGGACGGTGGCGCCCGTCGCCTTTTTCAGCGCCTGCACGCCACCGACGTGATCATGGTGATGATGGGTGATCAGGATGTCGCTCAGTACCCAGCCGGGGTGCGCATCGAGCCAGGCCTGGACCGGTGCGGCATCGCCCGGGTCGACCACCGCGCAACGCCGGGTCGAGTGATCCTGTAACAACCAGATGTAGTTATCGGTGAACGCGGGCAGGGCACTGATCTGTATCATCGCGGAATTCGCCAAGCTGAAAACAAAGGCGCATCTTAGAACTTCCTGACGCGTTGGAGAATGCAATGACTGATGAAGCGTTCGCCCAGGCCGATCCCGACTGGCTGGCGTTGATCAGCGCCGCCCGTGAATGGCTGTCCGGTCCTGTCGGGCAATTTTTGCTGGATGAAGAACGACGCATGCTCGAAGACGAGCTGGGCCGGTTCTTTGGTGGCTACCTGGTGCACTACGGGCCTTCGGCGCAGACGCCGCCGTCGGCGCCGCAGGTCCAGCGCAACGTGCGCCTGGGCGCGCCCTTGCCCGGGGTGGAAATTGTCTGCGAGGAACAGGCCTGGCCGCTCAGCGAACACGCCGCCGATGTGGTGGTCATGCAGCATGGCCTGGACTTCTGCCTGTCGCCCCATGGCTTGTTGCGTGAAGCGGCGAGCAGCGTGCGCCCCGGCGGGCACCTGCTGATCATCGGTATCAACCCCTGGAGCAGTTGGGGCCTGCGCCGCGTCTTCGCCCAGGACGCCTTGCGCCAGGCCCGTTGCATCTCGGCCTCGCGGGTGGGCGACTGGCTCAACCTGCTCGGTTTCGCGCTGGAGAAACGCCGCTTCGGGTGCTATCGTCCGCCGCTTGCGTCGCCCAAGTGGCAGGCCCGCCTGGCCGGCTGGGAGCGCAAGGCCGGTGACTGGCAACTGTCCGGCGGCGGTTTCTACCTGCTGGTGGCGCGCAAGATCGCCGTAGGGCTGCGCCCGGTACGCCAGGTGCGCCGGGAGCCGATGGGCAAGCTGATTCCCTTGCCCATGGCCAAGGTCAATCGTCGCCACATCGAGCCGTAAACCTTTTTCTGATGATCGGCCGACATTTCGGTCACGGGCGTCGTTGGCTTCGACCAGCGGGCCTTTGCATTTTTTTCCTGGATAGATTGGCATGAGCGATAGCGTAGAACTCTTTACTGACGGCGCCTGCAAGGGCAACCCTGGCCCGGGTGGCTGGGGCGCGTTGCTGGTGTGCAAGGGCGTGGAGAAGGAGCTCTGGGGCGGCGAAGCCAATACCACCAACAATCGCATGGAACTGATGGGCGCCATTCGTGGCCTGGAAGAGCTCAAGCGGCCGTGCGACGTGCTGCTGGTGACCGACTCGCAGTACGTGATGAAGGGAATCAACGAATGGATGGCCAACTGGAAGAAGCGTGGCTGGAAGACGGCCGCGAAGGAACCGGTGAAGAACGCCGACCTGTGGAAACAGCTGGATGAGCAGGTCAACCGCCACAACGTCACCTGGAAATGGGTGCGCGGCCACATCGGTCACGCGGGTAACGAGCGGGCCGACCAGTTGGCCAACCGCGGAGTGGATGAAGTGCGGGGCTACAAGCAGGGCTGACACCGCGGCTGTGCTGCCCAGACCACGCCAGCCTTCACGGGCCGGCGTGGCTCAACTTCTGGCGGTCAACGGCATCAGAACCCCGTGGTGTTGATGGACACGTCGGGTTTTGGATGCCAGGGATTGAAGGGCTCCCCAGCGGGGCCCTGTTCCGAGAGCGTGATCCGGCGGCCAATGTCATAACCCAGCGCTCGGTGACCGTTGACCTGCGTTCTGGGGTAATTGATGTCCTGGGTCGCCACTTGCGGAAAGTGATCACATTCGCCAAGCCATTGGTGTTTGCACGCAGACAATCCCTGCTGGTAGAGCCAGACCGCTTCGCAGGAAAAGTCATTGTCGCCATCGCAGTTCGACAACCGGCGACTCCAGTCCGGGTTTGGCGGCATGGACGCTTCCTGGGTCGACAGTTTGACGTACAGAACCCGGATCCGGTTTTCGGGCGTGCACCCTTGGTCGGGGCAGATATCGAACCGAAAGAAGGGGTTGGATTTAACGAAGTTGAATCCAATATCCTTGCGGCTAAACGTTTCACAGGCATCGGCGTCGAGAAACTTGTCCGGGACGGTGGCCGAGCCTTCTACCTTGTAGAACTTCAGTCCTTCCTCCTTGCCCAGATGGCACCGCAAGCGCTGCAAGGCGTCGAACACGGCCATCCGCTGGTCGCCCTGGCTGGTGGCTTCGTGTTCTGCGTCAACCGTGATGATGTTCTTGACCCGTCTTTTCACCAGGGCGTAGAGCCCGAGGTTTTCCGAGTGCCCACCGTCACTGAGGTAAACCGAGTCTCGAGTTTCGTCATATCGCCGGTTGGTGGCGAAGTAGAAAGGGAACGGCAGGGCTTTGTGCCAAGCGCGAGTGGCCGGCTCAACCCTGGGGTTTGCCACGTACCGGCCGAGCGACAGATTCAGGGCGTCGGCCAGCGCATCCACGGGGACATAGGCCAGGGGCTGGTCGGTCAGTTTAAGGTCGTCGACAGCGGCGCCCGACATCATGACGGCTTCGGAGAGCCTGGGCGCGCGGGCGGGGTAGCAAGGTACTCCGTAGGTTGCCCTCTTTGTGTCGTCCTGATAGTCGCAGTAGCCAAACGCGGTATTGCCGTAGGCCAGCGGTGAAAATTCATAAACGACGCTCGCCAGGTCGGAGTTGAAGCCCGCGAAGTCGGCGGTGCGCAGCCATTCGACGCTGCCTCCGTAGGCGGCGGTGGTGTTGACGATGAAAAACGGTATCTCACCGCGTTTTGCCGCGTCCGCCAATTCGCCGTAACTGGGCGGCGCGTCTTTTAAGGTTGAATGCCAGTCTGTCGGATAGGCCGCGAACGTCCGGTCGATCCCGTGCTGGTAGGCCGACTCCCAAGGGTTCAAGTTGACCTGCCACCTGAAGAGGCCGTTCGCGAGAATATTGAGGGGCACGGAAGGCACCCAGACCGCCCCGCGCCCGACCATTTCGCCGATGTAGCTGCTCTGGTTGATAAACGCGCCGTAATTCGAATCCTGCGTCCTGGTGATCAGGTAGCTGTTGTTTTCAAGGTAGGTCTGGAACCGTCTGGTTGTTTGATCGGCATGGTGGGGGCGCGCCATGGGTTCGATGTCCGGGCTATCCCGCACGGCCTTGTACACGTAATAGCTTTTGAACAACTCGTCAGGCGTGACAGTGTGTGCGGCGTAGTGCCTGGCGCCGAAGAGCTGGTGGGTGAGCCATAAGTTGGCATAACTGCCGCCTGATACCGAAGAGACAATGTCGATCTTGTCGAGCAGCCCCTGTTTTTGCAGGCCCGCGAGAACCCCGATGGAAAACGTCGCCGAGCGCATCCCGCCGCCAGACAGGGACAGGCCGAGTTCCGGACGATAGCCGGCGATTTCCTGCCCGGTACAGGGGGCGACGATGGCGTTGGCTGGCGTGTGAAGCTGTTGCCGATACGAGCGCAGGAGGCAATTCTCGGCCGCCCTCAGCGCCGCGCTTCTTTCTTCGTAGCGTGCCGGATCGGGTTGCTCGCCGTCGGTACGGCCGAGGTCGGGCTTATCGTCGATCGACGCGCAACCGGATAACAGGGCGAGGGTGAACGTTGCCCACTTCGTGGCGCCAGCGCCGAGTGTTTTTTCATGGGGTCGAGGGATGTGATACATGTCACGCTCCTTAGGGACCTGGCGTTGAGCGAAGGCCAGTGGCGTGAGGCTAGCACCTGGGTGGCTTAGTGCCACTGAGCCATCATTCATTTGCACCAGCCGGGTCGCGGAAATCCCTTGGCGAAGGGAGCGTGCTAACATCCGCGCTTTTGCAAGCCTGCCCGTTGAGAGCTGAACACTGATGGCCAACAGATCTGTTGTACTGGATACCGAAACCACCGGCATGCCGGTGACCGATGGTCACCGGATTATCGAAATCGGTTGTGTCGAGCTGATCGGCCGGCGCCTGACCGGTCGCCATTTCCACGTTTACCTGCAACCGGACCGCGAGAGTGACGAGGGCGCCATTGGCGTCCACGGCATCACCAACGAGTTCCTGGTGGGCAAGCCGCGGTTTGCCGAAGTGGCCGATGAGTTCTTCGAATTCATCAAGGGCGCGCAGTTGATCATCCACAACGCGGCGTTCGACGTTGGGTTCATCAACAACGAATTCGCGCTGATGGGCCAGCATGACCGCGCCGACATCAGCCAGCATTGCACCATCCTCGATACCCTGGTGATGGCCCGGGAGCGGCACCCGGGGCAGCGCAACAGCCTCGACGCCTTGTGCAAGCGCTACGACGTCGACAACTCCGGCCGTGAGCTGCACGGCGCCTTGCTCGACTCGGAAATTCTGGCCGACGTCTACCTGACCATGACCGGCGGGCAGACCAGCCTGTCCCTGGCGGGCAACGCCTCCGATGGCAACGGTTCGGGCGAGGGGTCGGGCAACCAGGCCACGGAAATCCGTCGCCTGCCGGCAGACCGCCGTCCCGCCCGGATCATTCGTGCCAGCGAAAGCGACCTGGCCGAACATGCCGCGCGTCTGGAAGCCATCGCCAAGTCGGCCGGTGCTCCGGCACTGTGGACGCAGTTGGCTGAGGCTTGAGGGCTTTGGCGCATAAATGCCTGTGGGTGCGAGCCCGCTCGCTCCCGCGGACCCACCTTGTTCATTCGCCACAATCGCCATGACCTTCTAACCTCAGGTTACGGGCAGGCTACGGATCCCGCTTGATGAGTGAAGATTTGAAAGACCAGGGCAATGGATGGCTATGCGCCGTTGGTTGTCTCAAGGAATGAGGACGTTTCCCAGTATGCAACCGGTCATGAATCCCAAGCACCCCGGGCTGTCGGTGCGCATTGTCGATGACGGTTTCGCTGCCTATATCTGGGGCAGTGACTTCAGCTTCGAGGTCAGTGACTACGGCACGGCGCAGGTCGGTCGCCCGGTGAGCCAGTGGCCGGTGACGCCGATCGTTCCCTATCGCAAGTGCTATGGCATCGATCCCGAGGAGTTCAGCAGCTTCCGCGATGCTCCGGACAGCGAAATCTTCATGGCGTACCTGGATGACCAGCCGGTGGGGCACCTGGTGGTCAGTACCAACTGGAACGGGTTCGCCCACATCGACGAGCTGGCGGTGCATGCCCCGGCCCGTCGCCATGGGGTGGCCAAGGCCTTGCTCGACGTCGCGCAGTTCTGGAGTCGCAAGAAAAAGCTGCCGGGCATCATGCTGGAAACCCAGAACAACAACCTGGGCGCGTGCCGGCTCTACGAGCGTTGCGGTTACGTACTGGGTGGGATCGATCACCTGCGCTATCGCGGCATCGACCGCCACACCGCCGAAGTGGCGCTGTTCTGGTATCGGCTGTTCGACGATCCGCTGGGCATGGCGATCAGTGGCCCAGCAGCGCCTCGGCTTGTTCCTTGACTCGTTCGAGAAGTGATTCAAGGGCGGGCGAGGGCTCGCGGCCTTTGAGGCTCAATGCATAAAGGTCAATCAGGATGGCGGGTGCCAGCGGGCAGGTGTCCAGGCCCGCGCTCTTGGCGCCCGACGCGGTAAAAGGGTCGACGATGGCCAGGCCTTCGCCAGCCTCGACCATGGCCCGCATCATCTGGTGGGTCTGGACGCGGATCTGGATCACCGGCGCCGGGCGCAACGCCGCCAACTTGTGCTCGAACGCCGGGCTCAACGGGTCGTGCCCTTCGAGCCCCACCAATGATTGTCCCGCCAGGTCCTGGAGCGAAATGTACTTCTGCCGCGGTTGCAGCCAGCCATGGGGAGCCAGCAACTGCAGTTTGCCCTGGGCGATCACCTGGCAATCGATGTCGGGATGTTCAGGGTTGTGCAGGCTGAGGCCCAGGTCGCTTTCGCGCAGGAGCAAGCTCTGGACGATGCCGCGGGTTGGCTGGCTGAGCAGGGTGCAAGGGGCATCCGCGAAGCGCCGGCGCAAGGCGGCGATGCTCTGGGGCAACAATTGCTGGGCCAAGGGCGGGGTGCAGATGATGCGCAGTGGCGGCGCCTGGTAGTGTTTCAGGCTGCTGGCCAGCCGCTGCACCGGTTCGAGGGTGTCGTACACCTGCGTGATGCCGTCGCGCAGTTCGAGGGTTTCCCGGGTGGCCTGCAAGCGTCCGCGCACACTGGCAAACAGCATGAACCCCAGTTGGGCCTCGGCATCACGCAGAATTGCCTCGACCTCTGCCACTGGCAGTTGCAGCCACTCGGCCGCTGTGCCGAGATGGCCGGTCTGCAGCAGCGCCTGGATCACTTCGATGTGGCGTAAACGCATGCAAGAAGTCCGTGTTCGGCGGATAAGCCATTGGGTGGCCGAATCCTAGGCTCTGTTTGAAAAGTCTTGAGACGAAGGTCAGGCAAGGCGAAAACCGGCGAGGAAGCGGAGGTTACTGGAGTAAGTGAGCATTCCGAGCCGGTTTTCAACGCAGCATGAACGAGTATCAAGGCTTTTCAGACAGAGCCTAACCCAAGTCCGGGCATGACTTCTGCTCATAACAACGGTTACGAGGCGATTTGCGTTTCAGGTTCGCGGATGAGCTCGATACCCGACTGCACCAGCAGGAAGCGGTCTTCGTCGAGTTTGTTGACGCGATCACCAATGGCCAGCTTATAAGTGGTGACAGGCTCCTTGCCGTATCCCTCGGGCGACGGGGTCGATTCCTGGAACTCATGCACCGAATAGACGCGGCCTTCGGCGTCTCGCGCATGGAATTGTCCGACAAGTACTGCTGCCATTGCTTAGAACCTCTGGAAATAGATCACTCGATTTGCGGTTCTGTAGACCTTGGTCTATCGCGGTAAGTTTTCCTACAAGAAAAAAATAGTCCAGCCGGCAGGATTTCGTCGCTCCACTGGTCCAAATGTAACGCCGATCATCTATAACTACAGATCCTTTGAGCCGACAGTCGAGAAGCCTCTCATGAGTAATGTCTACACCGTGGCCGTTTTGGTGGGCAGCCTGCGCAAGGCGTCGATCAACCGCAAGATCGCCCTGGCCCTGGCCGACCTGGCACCCGCCAACTTGAAGCTGGAGATCGTCGAGATTGGCGACTTGCCCCTCTACAACGAAGACATCGACGTGACGCCGGCACCGGCCGCCTACGCGACATTCCGCCAGCGGGTGGGCGCGGCCGATGCGCTGTTGTTCGTCACCCCGGAGTACAACCGTTCGGTGCCGGCCCCTTTGAAAAATGCCATCGACGTGGGCTCGCGCCCTTACGGCCAGAGTTGCCTGAGCGGCAAGCCGGGCGCGGTGATCAGCGCTTCCCCAGGTGCCATCGGTGGCTTCGGCGCCAATCACCATTTGCGCCAGTCCCTGGTGTTCCTCGATGTGCCCTGCATGCAGCAACCGGAAGGCTACCTGAGCGGCGCCGGTACGGCGTTCGACGAGGCGGGCCAGTTGTCGGAGTCGCTGAAGCCGTTCCTGCAGAAATTTATCGCGGCCTATGGCCAGTGGGTCGAGCAGCATAAAAAGGCCTGAACCCCGGGGCCTCAGGCGGTCTTCTGTGGCGAGGGGATTTATCCCCGTTGGGGCGCGAAGCGCCCCCTTCAATCTGTCTGAAACACCGTTGCTCAACTTTTTGGGGCTGCTTTGCAGCCCATCGGGGATAAATCCCCTCGCCACAAAAGTGCTCTGCGCGCTCGATCCTGGCTTTACCGAATGTCTAGGTTTACCTATATTCGCCCCTCTTTCCCCCTCAGCTATCCCTCTGCGCAAGGCTGTAACGCATGCTCATCGCGTCATTGATTTTCCTGCTGACCATTACGCTGGTGATCTGGCAACCCAAAGGCCTTGGCGTTGGCTGGAGCGCGACGCTCGGCGCGTTGTTGGCCCTGTTGAGCGGGGTGGTGCACCTGGCCGACATCCCGTTGGTGTGGCAGATCATCTGGAACGCCACCGGCACGTTCGTCGCGTTGATCATCATCAGCCTGTTGCTGGACGAGGCGGGGTTCTTCGCCTGGGCGGCCCTGCACGTGGCCCGATGGGGTCGGGGCAGCGGGCGCAAGCTGTTTGCCTACATGGTGTTGCTCGGGGCGCTGGTGTCGGCGCTGTTTGCCAACGACGGGGCGGCGTTGATCCTGACGCCGATCGTGATCTCGATGCTCCTGGCGCTGCGCTTTTCCCCGGCGGCGACCCTGGCGTTCGTGATGGGCGCCGGCTTCATCGCCGACACCGCAAGCCTGCCGCTGGTGGTGTCGAACCTGGTGAACATCGTGTCGGCAGACTTTTTCGGCATCGGCTTCAACCGCTACGCGGCGGTCATGGTGCCGGTGAACCTGGTGAGCGTGGCGGCCAGCCTGGGGATTCTGCTGTGGTTCTTCCGGCGCGACATTCCCGGCGATTATGACCCGCAACAACTGGACGATCCGGCCACGGCGATCCACGACAAGGCGACGTTCTATGCCGGTTGGGCGGTGCTGGTGATCCTGCTGGTGGGCTGCTTTGCCCTGGAGCCGCTGGGCATTCCGATCAGTGCGATCTCGGCGGTGTGCGCCGCGTTGCTGCTGGGCGTGGCGGCCCGCGGACACAAGATTTCCACCCGCAAGGCGATGAAGGAAGCGCCGTGGCAGATCGTGATCTTCTCCCTCGGCATGTACCTGGTGGTCTATGGCCTGCGCAACGCCGGGCTGACCGGCTATCTCGCCCATTGGCTCGACAGCTTTGCCGCGTACGGCGTATGGGGCGCGGCCATGGGCACCGGCGTGCTGACGGCGCTGCTGTCGTCGGTGATGAACAACCTGCCGACGGTGCTGATCGGTGCCTTGTCCATCGACGCCAGCCAGGCCACCGGGGCGGTGAAGGAGGCGATGATCTACGCCAACGTGATCGGCAGCGACCTGGGCCCGAAAATCACCCCGATCGGCAGCCTGGCCACCTTGCTCTGGCTGCATGTACTGGCACGCAAGGACATTCGCATCGGCTGGGGCTATTACTTCAAGGTCGGGATCGTGCTGACGGCACCGGTGTTGCTGGTGACGTTGGCGGCGCTGGCTGTGCGGTTGTCCTTCTAAAGCGAGGTGGCCGCCTTCGCGGGCAAGCCCGCTCCCACAGGGTTTTGTGGTTGCCAGCAAGATTGCAGACGCTGCGGTCATTGTGGGAGCGGGCTTGCCCGCGAAGGCGGCCATCCAGGCACAGCAACGTTCAGCCATTACCCGGCACAGCCGGCCAGAGATCCGCCACCAGGAACACTCGCTCGGCTTCTTCCCACTCGCCCGCGCTGTTTTCCCCCAGGCGCACCAGCAATTGCGCTGGCGCCATCGGGTCCAGGGCCTGTCGCCAGGCTTGCAGTTGTGCGCTGCTCCAGGTCTGTTCGGCCGGATAATGCGCCGGGGCCAGCCAGGCGGCGCGGGGCAGGGGTTGCCAGCGCCCTGGCGGACGTTGGGCAACGAATGCCGGCCAATCGCGCTGATGCAACCAACTGCCGCGCAGATGCCGGGGGTGGGCGCCCAAGGGTGGTTCGGCGTGGTTCGGCCAGGGGTAGAGCAGATAGCCGCCCAGCCAGAGTTCGGAGTGCAGCCGCTCGTCGCCTGAGGGTTCGATGCCCAGCGCCGCCAGGGCCTCACGGCTTTCCGGGCGCGCCGAGATCGGCAACTGGTGTTCGCGCAGGTGCGCCAGTTTACGGTCGAGCCGGTCATGGCTGCCCGGGCCCAGCCATTGCGCGGCGTCTTGCCCATCGCCCTGTTGAGGGCCCAGGTACAGCTTGATCGCCAGTTCCAGGTGATGAATGCCGTCGTCGTCGCGCAACAACAGGTCCAGTTCCCCCAGCGTATGGCCCTCGCGCCGGATCGGCAGGTTCGCGGCGATCAGTTCGATGCCCGGTGCGTGCTGTACGGCGAACTGCCACAACCTTTCGTAATACAGCCCCAGGCGTCGCGTCCGTCCCTGTGACAACCACTGCAGCAACGAATAGCTGTCGCGGTCCAGCTGCCTGAGCCAGTGTTCCAGTCGGTCGGGGTTTCGCACCCAATCGCTGCGGGTCAGCGGATGGCGCTGGGGCCAGGGCGTGTCGATGAGCATCGGTGGGGCCAGCAGCGCCCACGCCAGGTCGCGCACCTCGGGGTGGCGCAGGCGACGGGGCAGGTCCAGTAATTCAGGGAACAGGATCATTTTGCGAGCATAGCTGCTGCGGCGAAGGCTTAAAGAATTTTGTCTATGGAGCGCTTTCGCCCATAATCGTGATTTTCGCCCGCCGCAGACCCTCGCAGGAGCCTCATGGAGCAATTTCGCAATATCGGCATCATCGGTCGCCTGGGCAGTTCACAGGTGTTGGACACCGTTCGCCGTCTCAAACGTTTCCTCCTGGAGCGACACCTGCATGTGATCCTCGAAGACACCATCGCCGAAGTGTTGCCCGGCCACGGCTTGCAAACGTCGTCGCGCAAGATGCTCGGCGAGGTTTGTGACATGGTGATCGTGGTTGGCGGTGATGGCAGCCTGCTGGGGGCTGCGCGGGCCCTGGCGCGGCACAATATCCCGGTGCTGGGGATCAACCGCGGCAGCCTGGGCTTCCTGACCGATATCCGGCCGGACGAGCTGGAGATCAAGGTCGCCGAGGTGCTGGACGGCCACTACCTGGTGGAAAACCGTTTCCTGCTGCAAGCCGAGGTGCGCCGGCACGCCGAAGCCATCGGCCAGGGCGACGCCCTCAACGACGTGGTGCTGCACCCGGGCAAGTCCACGCGGATGATCGAATTCGAGCTGTACATCGACGGCCAGTTCGTCTGCAGCCAGAAGGCCGACGGCCTGATCGTCGCCACGCCCACCGGTTCCACGGCCTACGCGCTGTCCGCCGGCGGCCCGATCATGCACCCCAAGCTCGACGCTATTGTGATTGTGCCCATGTACCCCCATACCTTGTCTGGGCGACCCATCGTGGTCGATGGCAACAGTGAGCTGAAAATCGTCGTGTCCAAGGATATGCAGATCTACCCGCAAGTGTCCTGTGACGGCCAGAACCATTTCACCTGCGCGCCGGGTGACACCATCACCGTCAGCAAGAAAGCGCAGAAGCTGCGCCTGATCCACCCGCTGGATCACAATTACTATGAAGTCTGCCGGACCAAGCTCGGCTGGGGCAGTCGGCTCGGAGGTGGAGGCGACTGATGCTCGATCCTGCGCGCAGTTACGATCTGATCGGTGACGTGCACGGATGCGCCCTGACTCTGGAACACCTGCTGGACCGACTCGGTTATCACAAGCAGGGCGGGGTCTGGCGACATCCGTCGCGCATGGCCGTGTTCCTGGGCGATATCATCGACCGTGGCCCGCGGATCCGCGAAGCGCTGCACATCGTCCACGACATGGTCGAGGCCGGCCAGGCGCTGTGCATCATGGGCAACCACGAATTCAACGCCCTGGGTTGGAGCACCCCGGCATTGCCCGGCAGCGGCCAGCGCTACGTGCGCGAGCACACCCCGCGCCACGCTCGCCTGCTGCACGAGACCCTGACGCAATTCGAGCAGCACCCCGGCGACTGGCATGACTTCCTCAAGTGGTTCTATGAATTGCCGCTGTTTGTCGACGCGGGCCGGTTCCGGGTGGTGCACGCCTGTTGGGACGCCGGCCTGATCGAACCGTTGCGCGGCCTGTTCCCTGACGGCTGCGTCGACGAGCACTTCCTCCAGGCGTCGGCGCAACCGGGCAGCTTCGCCTGCACGGTGTTCGATCGCCTGCTGCGCGGCACCGACATGCGCCTGCCCCACGGGATGACCCTCACCGGTGGCGATGGCCTGACCCGGTCGTTCTTCCGCACCAAGTTCTGGGAAGACGATCCCAAGACCTACGGCGACATCGTGTTCCAGCCCGACGCCTTGCCCGAACCGGTGGCGCGCAGGCCATTGTCGGCCGACGAAAAGAACAACCTGTTGCGCTATGGCATCGATGAACCCCTGTTGTTCGTCGGCCACTATTGGCGCAGCGGCAAGCCCGCGCCGATCCGTCCGAACCTGGCGTGCCTGGACTACAGCGCGGTGCTTTACGGCAAGTTGGCGGCCTACCGGCTCGACCAGGAAACCCGCCTGGACCCGCATAAGTTCGTCTGGGTCGATGTCGAGCGGCCTGAGGTGATGCCGTGAACCTGGTCGCGGTGTTGCGTTTGCCGTTGACAGCGGACCTGAGCGGTTTCGTCACGTTGCTGCAACGCCTGCAGGTGCCACACCGGGTCAGCGAGGAGGCGGGCGAGCAAGTGCTCTGGGTGCCGGACGAGATGGGCGAAGATGTGCGCACCCTGTATGGCCGTTTTCCGCAGGGCGATCCCCAACAGACCCTGGAGCTGCCGGCCATCGGCCCTGCGCCGAAAAGGCCGGGCGTCGTCGAGCAACTGACGCGAAGCCCGATGACCGCCCTGGTGTTGCTGTTGAGCCTGGTGGTCGGTGTCGTGACCCTGTTGGGCGAGAATCTCCAGGCATTGCGTTGGCTGACCTTCCTCGAATTTCGCGTTGCCGGTGACTACATCCAGTTCACCCCCCTGGCCGACAGCCTGGCGGCGGGGCAGTGGTGGCGCCTGGTGACACCGATGCTGATCCACTTCGGTTTCCTGCACATTGCCATGAATGGCCTGTGGTATTGGGATTTGGGGCGGCGGATCGAGGCGCGCCAGGGCGGCATCAATCTGTTGGGGCTGACGCTGCTGTTCAGCCTGGTGTCCAATTTCGTCCAGTACCTGGTCAGCGGCGCATCACTGTTCGGCGGTTTGTCCGGCGTGTTGTATGGCCTGCTGGGGCATTGCTGGATTTATCAATGGCTGGCACCGAATCCGGTTTACCGCCTGCCCCGTGGCGTCCTGGCGATGATGCTGGGGTGGCTGCTGCTGTGCATGTCCGGGCTGGTTTCGCTGGTCGGTTTCGGAGAAATCGCCAACGGCGCCCACGTGGGCGGCCTACTCATCGGTTGCTTCACGGGCTTGTTGGGCGGGCTGTTCGCTCGCCGTAAAATGGCCCGACCATGATCCTGTGGCGAGGGAGCTCGCTCGCCACGAATGACCAATAGTCCACTTATCTTTATTGTCACTAACGAACGCGCGGAGAACCCATGTCCTCGTTCAACGAAATGATCCAGAACATCACCCCCGACATCTATCGCAGCCTGAAGCTGGCGGTGGAGATCGGCAAATGGGCCGATGGCAACAAACTCACCGCCGAACAGCGCGAGTTGTCGTTGCAGGCGATGATCGCCTGGGAAATCCAGAACCTGCCCGAAGAAGAGCGCACCGGTTACATGGGGCCGCAGGAATGTCAGTCCAAGGCGCACGAAGTGCCGAACATCCTGTTCAAGTCGGACGCCATCCATTGATCGAGATTGGCCGCGGTGCAATCAGCAAGATGTCGGCGCGCCTTGACGGGCCGAACGTTCAGTATGCCTTGCGTCTGGGCGATCTCGAGGTGCCGGTCAATCCGTTGATCGGCAGCAGGGTGCGCCTGGAGTTCCTCGGTGCGATCCATTGCAGCCATTGCGGGCGCCGGACCAAGACCAGCTTCAGCCAGGGGTATTGCTACCCGTGCATGACCAAGCTGGCGCAGTGCGATGTGTGCATCATGAGCCCCGAGCGCTGCCATTTCGAGGCGGGCACCTGCCGCGAGCCGGCATGGGGTGAGCAGTTTTGCATGACCGATCATGTGGTGTATCTGGCGAACTCGTCCGGCGTGAAGGTCGGCATCACCCGTGCCACCCAACTGCCGACCCGCTGGCTGGACCAGGGCGCGAGCCAGGCGTTGCCTATCCTGCGGGTCGCCACCCGTCAGCAGTCGGGGTTTGTCGAAGACCTGTTCCGCAGCCAGGTGGCGGACAAGACCAATTGGCGCGCCTTGCTCAAGGGCGACGCCGTGGCGGTGGACCTGCCGCAGATCCGCGATGCGCTGTTTGAAAGCTGCGCCCCGGGATTGCAGGGGTTGCAGGAACGATTCGGCTTGCAGGCGATCCAGACCATAGCGGACGTCGAACCCCTCGAGATCCGTTATCCGGTGGAGCAATACCCGACCAAGATCGTCAGCTTCAACCTGGACAAGGACCCGATCGCCGAAGGCACGTTGCTGGGGATCAAGGGCCAGTACCTGATTTTCGACACTGGCGTGATCAACATTCGTAAATACACGGCCTACCAGCTGGCCGTGCATCAGTAGAAGGATTCGACCCATGCGCACCGAACAACCGAAGATGATTTACCTGAAGGACTATCAGGCGCCCGAGTACCTGATCGACGAGACGCACCTGACCTTCGAGTTGTTCGAGGACCACAGCCTGGTCCATGCGCAACTGGTGATGCGCCGCAACCCCGAGCGCGGTGCCGGCCTGCCGCCGCTGGTGCTCGATGGTCAGCACCTGGAGCTGATTTCGATCAAGCTCGACGACACTGACCTGGCTTCGGGTGACTATCAGTTGGACGACAGTCACCTGACCGTGCAGCCCACGGCCCAGGCCTTTACCGTCGACACCACCGTCCGGATCCACCCGGAAACCAACACCGCCCTGGAAGGCCTGTACAAGTCCGGCGGCATGTTCTGCACCCAGTGCGAGGCCGAGGGTTTCCGCAAGATCACCTATTACCTCGACCGCCCGGACGTGATGAGCAAGTTCACCACCACCGTGGTGGCCGAGCAGCACAGCTACCCGGTGCTGCTGTCCAACGGCAACCCGATCGCCAGCGGTCCTGGCGAAGACGGTCGGCACTGGGCGACCTGGGAAGACCCGTTCAAGAAGCCGGCCTATCTGTTTGCCCTGGTGGCCGGTGACCTGTGGTGCGTCGAAGACACCTTCACCACCTCGAGCGAGCGCAGCGTGGCGCTGCGCATTTATGTCGAGCCGGAAAACATCGACAAATGCCAGCACGCCATGACCAGCCTGAAGAAGTCGATGCGCTGGGACGAGCAGGTGTATGGCCGCGAGTATGACCTGGACATCTTCATGATTGTCGCGGTCAACGACTTCAACATGGGGGCCATGGAAAACAAGGGCCTGAACATCTTCAACTCCAGCGCGGTGCTGGCCCGCGCCGAAACCGCCACCGACGCCGCGCACCAGCGGGTCGAGGCGATCGTCGCCCACGAGTACTTCCACAACTGGTCGGGCAACCGCGTGACCTGCCGCGACTGGTTCCAGCTGTCGCTCAAGGAAGGCTTCACGGTGTTCCGCGACGCCGGTTTCTCCGCCGACATGAACTCCGCCACCGTCAAGCGCATCCAGGACGTGGCCTACCTGCGCACCCACCAGTTCGCCGAAGACGCCGGCCCCATGGCCCACCCGGTGCGTCCGGACAGCTTTATCGAGATCTCCAACTTCTACACCTTGACCGTGTACGAAAAGGGCTCGGAAGTGGTCGGCATGATCCACACGCTGCTGGGGGCGCAAGGGTTCCGCAAGGGCAGCGACCTTTACTTCGAGCGCCACGACGGCCAGGCCGTGACCTGCGATGACTTCATCAAGGCCATGGAGGATGCCAACGGCGTCGACCTGACCCAGTTCAAGCGCTGGTACAGCCAGGCCGGTACGCCACGGCTGGCCGTGACCGAGTCCTACGACGCGGCGGCTCGTACCTACAGCCTGACCTTCAGCCAAAGCTGCCCGCCAACTCCGGACAAGCAGGAAAAACTGCCGTTCGTGATTCCCGTCGAGCTGGGCCTGCTGGACCGCCAGGGCGCTGAGATACCCTTGCGCCTGGCCGGTGAAGCCGCCGCGAGCGGCACGTCGCGGGTCATCTCGGTGACCGAGGCCGAGCAGACCTTCACTTTTGTCGACATCGCCGAACAACCGCTGCCATCGCTGCTGCGCGGCTTCTCGGCACCGGTCAAGCTGAGCTTCCCGTACAACCGCGACCAGTTGATGTTCCTGATGCAGCACGACAGCGACGGTTTCAACCGCTGGGACGCCGGCCAGCAACTGTCGGTGCAGGTGTTGCAGGAGTTGATCGGCCAGCACCAGAAGGGGGCGAGCCTGGTGCTGGACCCGCGCATGGTCACCGCATTGCGCACGGTGCTGTCGGACGAATCCCTGGACCAGGCCATGGTCGCGGAAATGCTTTCGCTGCCGAGCGAAGCCTACCTGACGGAAATCAGCGAAGTGGCGGACGTCGAGGCGATCCACGCCGCCCGCGAGTTCGCCCGCCAGCAGTTGGCCGAGAGCCTGTTCGAGGCCTTGTGGCTGCGCTACGAAGCCAACCGCGACCTGTCCAGGCGTACGCCGTACGTGGCCGAGGCCGAGCATTTCGCCCGGCGCGCCTTGCAGAACATTGCGCTGTCGTACCTGATGCTTACCGACAAGCCGCAGGTGTTGAGTGCCACGTTGGAGCAGTTCGACACCGCCGACAACATGACCGAACGCCTGACGGCGCTGGCGGTGCTGGTCAATTCGCCGTTCGAGGCCGAGAAGGCCCGCGCCCTGGAAGTGTTCGCGGAAAACTTCAAGGGCAACCCGCTGGTCATGGACCAATGGTTCAGCGTCCAGGCCGGCAGCCCGCTGCCCGGTGGCCTGGCGCGGGTCAAGGCGTTGATGGAACACCCGGCGTTCAATATCAAGAACCCGAACAAGGTGCGGGCGCTGATCGGCGCGTTTGCCGGGCAGAACCTGATCAACTTCCACGCCGCCGACGGCTCGGGCTATCGCTTCCTGGCCGACCTGGTCATCCAGCTCAACGGCTTCAACCCGCAGATCGCCTCGCGCCAGTTGGCGCCGCTGACCCGCTGGCGCAAGTACGACAGCGCTCGCCAGGCGCTGATGAAGGCCGAACTGGAGCGCATCCTGGCCTCCGGCGGGCTGTCCAGCGATGTGTTCGAGGTGGTGAGCAAGAGCCTGGCGTAAATCACCCGTCGTGGCGAGGGAGCTTGCTCCCGCTGGCCTGCGAAGCAGGCCCGATCCTGACTCACGTCTCGCTGGAAACAGTGGATGAATCAGGGCAGGGAGTCCTTCGGCCTCCAGCGGGAGCAAGCTCCCTCGCCACATCCATCATCCTCGCGAATACCTTCTGATTCACCCTCGGCCGATCTCCCCATGGTTAACAAAAGATAACGTGGCGTCGATTGTCAGACCTTTCGAAAGCCCGATAGGATAGGTCAGCTTCCGAAGTGGCTCTAGATTGCAGGTTTGCGCCGCGATCAAGTTGCTTACGGCGCCCTGAAAGGTTGAATGACCAACAATAATAAATGGGGGAAAGGTCTATGAATGAGCCTGTCATGGCGGTGGGCCGCTGTCGCCCGCCGGTGCTGCGCAGAGTGGCGTTGCTGGCTTCGGCGCTCTCGCTGCTGGGCTCTGCCGTGTTGTCGGCGCCGGTGATGGCCGTTGCGGCGTCGACCACCGATGTCATCTATTCCGTCGAATCGGCCAAGGCCAGCAAGACCCTGATGCTCGACGTGGTACACGCCGGCCAGCGGCTGGTGGCGGTTGGCGACCGGGGCCACATTGTCTACTCGGACGACCAGGGCACTACCTGGACCCAGGCCAAGGTGCCGACCCGCCAGATGCTCACCGCCGTGTTTTTCGTCGACGACAAGCACGGCTGGGCCGTGGGCCACGACGCGCAGATCCTGGCCAGTGACGACGGTGGCAGCACCTGGACCAAGCAATTCGAAGAACTCAAGCGCGAAGCGCCGCTGCTGGACGTCTGGTTCAAAGACCCCAGCCATGGCTTCGCCGTCGGCGCCTATGGCGCGCTGTTCGAAACCACCGACGGCGGCAAGCACTGGGAAGACGCCAGCGACCGCCTCGACAACGAAGACCAGTTCCACCTCAACGCCATCACGGCCGTGAAAGACGCCGGCCTGTTCATCGTGGGCGAGGCCGGCAGCATGTTCCGCTCCAGCGATTGGGGCCAGACCTGGGAAAAGCTCGAAGGCCCCTATGAAGGCTCGCTGTTCGGCGTCATCGGCACCGCCCAGCCTTCCACGCTGCTGGCCTACGGCTTGCGCGGCAACCTCTATCGCTCCACCGACTTCGGCGGCTCTTGGGAGCAGGTCGAACTCAAGGCCGCCCGCGGCGCCCTGGAGTTCGGCCTGTCGGGGGGCACGCTGCTGGCGGACGGCTCCATCGTGATCGTCGGCAACGGCGGCAGCGTGGTGCGTAGCACCGACGATGGCGTGAGCTTCAGCGTGTACAACCGTCCGGACCGGATTTCCGTGGCCGCGGTCACGGCGGCGGGCAACGGCAACCTGATCCTGGCGGGGCAAGGCGGCGTGCGCGCCACCACGGCCACCGGTGCTGAACTGAGCAAATGAGTCGAGCCTGCACGACGGGCACAAAAACAAGAAGGCGGACCCCATGAGCAGTCATCACCAAGACAAGGCGACGTTCCTTGAGCGCCTGATTTTCAATAACCGCCCGGCAGTGATCGTCATTTGCCTGCTGGTCAGCCTTTTCCTGTTCTGGCAGGCCACGCTGATCCGGCCGTCCACCAGCTTCGAGAAAATGATTCCGCTCAAGCATCCTTTCATCGAGAAGATGCTCGAACACCGCAATGACCTGGCAAACCTGGGCAATACCGTGCGGATCTCGGTGGAAGCCACCGACGGTGACATTTTCTCCAAGGAATACATGGAGACCCTGCGCCAGATCCACGACGAGGTGTTCTACATTTCCGGCGTCGACCGTTCCGGGCTCAAGTCGCTGTGGAGCCCGAGTGTGCGCTGGACCGAGGTGACGGAGGAGGGCTTTGCCGGTGGCGAGGTGATTCCCCAGAGCTACAACGGTTCGGCCGACAGCCTCGACCTGCTGCGCAACAACGTTCTCAAGTCCGGCCAGGTCGGGCGCCTGGTGGCCAACGATTTCAAGTCGAGCATCATCGACATCCCGTTGCTGGAGTCCTACCCGGACCCGCAGGACCAGGGCAAGTTGCTGGCGCTGGACTACCAGAAGTTCTCCCACGAGCTTGAAGACAAGATCCGCAACAAGTTCGAGGCGCAGAACCACAACGTGCAGATCCACATCGTCGGTTTCGCCAAGAAGGTCGGCGACCTGATCGATGGCCTGATCATGGTGGTGATGTTCTTCGGCGTGGCCTTCGTCATCACCCTGGTGCTGTTGTACTGGTTCACCCACTGCATGCGCAGCACCATTGCGGTACTGAGCACCACGCTGGTGGCGGTGGTCTGGCAACTGGGGTTGATGCACGCCGCCGGTTTCGGCCTCGATCCCTACTCGATGCTGGTGCCGTTCCTGATCTTTGCCATCGGCATTTCCCACGGCGTGCAGAAGATCAACGGCATCGCCTTGCAGTCCAGCGAGGCGGACAACGCCCTGACCGCCGCGCGGCGCACGTTCCGCCAGCTGTTCCTGCCGGGAATGATCGCGATCCTGGCGGACGCCGTCGGCTTCATTACCCTGCTGATCATCGACATCGGCGTGATCCGCGAGCTGGCCATCGGTGCCTCCATCGGCGTGGCGGTGATCGTGTTCACCAACCTGATCCTGCTGCCCGTGGCGATTTCCTACGTCGGCATCAGCAAGCGTGCCATCGAGCGCAGCAAGAAGGACGCGACCCGCGAGCATCCGTTCTGGCGTGTGCTGTCGAACTTCGCCAGCGCCAAGGTCGCGCCGGTGTCCATTGCCCTGGCCCTGATCGCCTTCGGCGGCGGCCTGTGGTACAGCCAGAACCTGAAGATCGGCGACCTCGACCAGGGCGCGCCGGAACTGCGGCCGGACTCGCGCTACAACCAGGACAACAATTTCATCATCAGCAACTACTCCACCAGTTCCGACGTGCTGGTGGTGATGGTCAAGACCAAGGCCGAGGGCTGCTCGCGCTACGAAGCCATGGCGCCGATCGACGAGCTGATGTGGAAGATGCAGAACACCGAGGGCGTGCAGTCGGCGATTTCCCTGGTGACCGTGTCCAAGCAGATGATCAAGGGCATGAACGAGGGCAACCTGAAGTGGGAAACCCTGTCGCGCAACCCTGACGTGCTGAACAACTCCATCGCCCGGGCTGATGGTCTGTACAACAACAGTTGCTCCCTGGCGCCGGTGCTGGTGTTCCTCAACGACCACAAGGCCGAGACCCTGGACCGCGCCGTCACGGCGGTGCAGGAATTCGCCAAGGAAAACAACCGCGATGGCCTGGAGTTCATCCTCGCCGCCGGTAACGCCGGCATCGAAGCGGCCACCAACGAGGTGATCAAGGAGTCGGAGCTGACCATCCTGATCCTGGTGTACATCTGTGTGGCGACCATGTGCATGATCACCTTCCGCTCCTGGGCGGCGACCTTGTGCATCGTGCTGCCGCTGGTGCTGACCTCGGTGCTGGGCAACGCGCTGATGGCGTTCATGGGCATCGGTGTGAAGGTCGCGACCCTGCCGGTGGTGGCGTTGGGCGTGGGGATTGGCGTGGACTACGGCATCTACATCTACAGCCGCCTGGAAAGCTTCCTGCGGGCCGGGTTGCCGTTGCAGGAAGCGTACTACCAGACGCTCAAGTCCACCGGTAAAGCCGTCCTGTTCACCGGCCTGTGCCTGGCCATCGGCGTGTGCACCTGGATCTTCTCGGCCATCAAGTTCCAGGCCGACATGGGCCTGATGCTGACGTTCATGCTGTTGTGGAACATGTTCGGTGCGCTGTGGCTGCTGCCGGCACTGGCGCGATTCCTGATCAAGCCGGAAAAACTGGCGGGGCAGAAGGGCAATTCGTTGTTTGCCCATTGATGGATCAAGGCTGGCGCAGACCCCTGTGGCGAGGGGATTTAGCGAAACGTCGCACCGCCCCGCTGGACTGCGCCAGCAGTCCCAAAAACCTGACACGCCAGTGTGTCAGGTTGATTGAGGTGGCAGAGTTGGGGTCGCTTCGCGGCCCAGCGGGGATAAATCCCCTCGCCACAAAAGCGGACGCTATCGCTCCAGCGATCACGGCGCCAACGGCAGAAACCGGCTCTGGGCCAGCGACTTGCTGATCTGCCCTCGATGTACATTCACCACCGCATAGGGGCTGGTGGCCTTGGCCAGCAGTGAGTGGTAGTGCTCCTTGCGTTGCTCCTTGGTCTTGAGGTGCGCAACGCTGAAGTTGTCCTTCGGTGTGTCGGCCGCTTCGTAATGAAAATGCGCGTACCAGATCGGGAAGCCGTCTCGGTCGTTGATGGCGTATTCCTGGAGGAAGTCCTTGCGGGCGCCTTGCAGGGCCGTGCGGTCGCCGAGCCGGGCCACCTGTATCAGGTTTTTCTCGAACAGGAACCGCAGGTTGCCGTCGGTGGGTGGCAGTTTCAGGCTCAGTTCGATACGCAGGTCGCTGCCCTTGGTGGTCAGTTGGTGGGCGGCGTCTGACAATTGTCGGCTCAGTTCCTCGTTGGCCGGGGTGCGCGAGGCGGGCGATGCACTGAACGCCCGGTCGAGTTCTTCGCCGAGCGTGCGGAAGTGACTTGCCTCATTGTTCAGGATTTCCTCTATTTCCTGAGGATGCCGACAGTGTGTCTTGTAGCTTTCGGCGCGGCTCATGCGCTTGTCCAATTCGTCGAGCAGTTCTCGTGCCTGGGTTCGGATGGCCTTGAACGATCGGGTCTGGGGCGCCGGGGTCGGGCGGCGTACATCGACCACATCCCAGACATCCTCGTGGCGCGAATAGGTGGCAAGTATTTGGTTGCTGCCCTTGGAGTGCATTTCGACAACTTCGATGGGTTGGCTCGTGCCGGCGGGTTTCAGGTCGCCGATCAAGACGCCATTGTGGCGGGTTCTGATCAACTTTTTCTGCGGCAGCCCGGCGCCGGTCCTGGGGCGCTTCGGTATACGCTTGCGCGGTTTTGGCTCGGGTTTGATTTCAGCGGCGAGTTTGTTGGAGACCTCCTGGTAAAGACCCTCGACCAGTTTGAGCAACCTGTCGAAATAGGATTCGTTGATGTCGTCCAGGTAAAGGGCCTTTGTCCCCTTCAACGTATCCAGGGTCTTGCCGTAGTGCTCGGTCAGGCTTTCCAGCACTTCGATTCTGTCTGACGGGGAGACGTCGTAGGTTTGCAGGTCATCGTGGGAACGGATGTGTTCCATCAGTGGTATGAGAATGCGCAGCAGGCGGTCGGGCAGGGCGGATTGGCGGTTTTTCACCGACAACATGGGGAGCGTGGTGAGTTGCCGGATTTTACTGCCAAAGGCGTTACTCTCATTGGCGGGACGGTTGCGGGTCAGCCGTTCGAACGCCCGTGCGCCCGAGGCGTCGAGGTTCAATAGCCGCTCGAGGTAGTCGTCCTTGAGTTCCAGCCAATGGATCGCCTGGTCATTGATGTTGCTCTTGGTGTCGAGGTATTTCATATAAGACTCGACGTCACGGATGACCATTTCCCTGATGTCGGTAGACTCTCTAAACTGAGGATGTGCTCGCTGGAGGGCCAGGAGCTCCTGTTCAGTGATCACGAACGCCTTGCGGGCATTGTTGATCACGTTTTCCATGAGCACATGCATGGAGCCGGACGGGAAACCGATGCCCAGGCTGGCGCGTTCGGCCGCGCTGTTCGCCAGCGTCAGGTACGCCTCGGTCTGTTCCTTGAGCAGGTCGTAGAAAATCTTGCGTTTCGCCGCCCGCTGGGCTTCGGTGTAGTTGCCACCTTCCTCGGTCCGGGTCATGACTTGCTGAGCCACGTCCAGGGCTTTTTGCCGATCGGCATCTTGCGCTTCCAACCGGTTGGATTCATCAGTCAACTGCTTGGCCCGCTCCAGGTTGACACGGCGCTGGGCGTCCACCCGCTTGGGGGGTGAACCGCCGAGCAGACGCAGGCGCAAATCCAGGTGCCAATGGCCCTGGTCATCGACTCGTAACGGCGGACCGTTCTTGTCGGCGTCGAGCGGAGCGAGGGGGTCGACGATGGTTGCACTGCCATCGTATTCAGGCGTGACCCGATAGAAGGCCCCTTCGACCTGGGCATGCCATTTGTTGTCGATCACGTACAGGCCCTTGAACGGGCCGTTTTCAATGGGGTCGGGCAAGGTCTTGGGGGAGGGCACCTGCAATTGTTGCAATCGCGCCTGTTGTTGCGGCGTCGGCTGGCCACTGGCCCTGGCGAAATTGAAATCCAGGCGCCGGCTGTTGGCCTCGGCGGGGGCGTCAGGTTCGGCCACGGTGCCCTCCACGAGGGTGGGCGCCGCCGGTTCGGGCCATTGCTCGGCGACGGCGCGCGGCGCGGGCGGGCGCATGGCCTCCTGTTGCACCGACTCGGGCAGCGCGGCACGCGGCACCGGCCCACGGCCGGCAGGCAACTGGCTTACCAGCAGGGCTAGGTTGACGAGCAGGTCGACCGCGGCAAACTCGCGGGCCACCGGGTCGGCGCTGATCAGCGCCGGCATGTCCTGCTGGGCGCTGGCCATCAGGTTCCAGAGCCAGACGGTGGTCATGGCCGGGCCGCGCAGCAAAGGGAACAGCAAGGTGTTGAACAACAGGCCGCCGCCTTCGAGCAACACCGCCCAGCGACTTTCGCGATTGGACACCGAATCCCGGTCGGCCTGGGTCACCAGGGCCTGGGCGTTGCAGCCGTAGAGGTACTGCATCAGCTCGCCCTTGTGCAGCGATTGCAGCAGTTCGCCGTGGGCGTCGTCGAGGGCGAGCGTGGCGGGAGCAGGCTTGTCCGGGACACTGAATTCGTCACCGTTGAAGAACCGCATGATGTGAGGCTCCAGGAACCCACCGTTGGCGTAGATCGGGCGTGCGGCGTCGGGCAGCCAGGTCAGGATGCTGTCCTGCAGGTCCCCGGAGGTGGCAATGGCCTGCATCAGCGCCTCGCGGGTCGGGAATTGCTGCAGCGAGGGCGCGTAGAGCGGCCGATACAACAGGTGCGGACCGTTGGCGATGTCCTGAGCCTCGATGATGAACATGTTGGCCACGCTGTCGGGCCGGGCCTTGGGTTGGCGCAACACCCGCAACTGGCGAATGACCACCGGGCGACCGTCGACCCGCTGGCTCGCCGCGTCGGGTTGGAGCACGGCTTCCAGCAGGCGCAGGCCCTGGACGGTCATGCCGTTCTCCCCGGCCAGTTTCTGTTTCAAGGCTTCAAGCATCAGTTGCGCCGGGAGCTGTTCGGCGAAGATCCGTTGCCGCGCCTGCGCCCGGGGAACGTCGTCGACCAAATGCTCGCGCAGATAGCGAGGATAGGTCGCGCCAATGTCGACCTGTTCGATCAGTGGGTTGATAAAGGCCGGCGTCAGCCAGGTCGGCAGCGCCTGGCCCAGGCGATGGCTGAGGGTGAAGGTGCCGCTGGGACGACCGACCAGGTTGTGGATGGCCAGTTCGGTCAGGCTCATCTGCCGCTTTTCGCTGAGGCCGATGGTGCCGGGATAACCCGCCGAAACGCTGAACGTCAGCACCACGTCGTCGGGTTGGAGTGGGCTCGCTGGCAGCGGGTTCGGACTGCGGTCGTTGGCCTTTCCCAGGTGTTCGAGCAAGGCGTTGGTGGTAAAGGCCTTGATGTCGTCGATGCCGCTGAGAAAGGTCTGGCCCTGGTGGCGTCGCTTGGCGCTGGCCAGCGCCAGGCTGTAGTGCTGGAGTGTCGTCTGGTCGACGATGGCGGCGTCTTTCAGCCAGGTGGGCAGCAGAGGGCCAAGGCGATCCTTCATGTCGGGTGACAGCCGCGGGGCGTCCAGCAGCGAGCGGGCCGGGTCGCTCAGGTCGCTGTAGAGATGCGTGAGCGCCTGGGTGTCGATCCCGGCGGGCAACTGCACCGCTTGCAGGTCGGCCAGTTGCTGCTCCAGCAGCATGGCCGCCTGGTGCTCGAAGACGTTGCCACTGATCTCTTGGCGTTGGCAGGTGATGGTGTCGACGGTGTATTGGCTGGCAATGCGTTTGCCCCAGTGGTGCTCGAAGGCCTCCAGGGAGGCAAAGGACAACACTGCGCTGCTGGGGCTGCACAAGAGCCATTCGCGCATGCCCTGATGGACGCGGGTCAGGAGGATCTCGCTGGCGACCAGTGTCGTCTGGTTGCCACCCTGGGTGAGCTGGGTTTCCAGGTGGTAGGCATACACCGGCGCTTGTCGATTGAGGCACAAACGTTGCTCGTGGTCCGGCCACCGGACGATCTGGTCGAGGGTCTCGCGCGCCACCTCCGTGAGCCCGGGTTGTTGCAGGCCACGAAGGCTCAGGGTGTTGCGCAGCACATCGCTGAGCCAGCACCAGCGGCTGGTGTGGCGGCTCGCGTTGGCTTGGTCGTCGCCGCTGATGTCAGCGCTCCAGTAACCGACCAGCGCATCTTCCAGGTCGATCGGTACGCTCCAGGGCAGTTCAAGGATCGCTCGCCGGATGACCTGCATGTCCAGGCGTCGATCGCCTGACCAGAGGCGCCGTGGCGGGGCGTCGGAAAGAAAGCAGTCAAGTGCTCCCTTCGAGGTGAAGTCCGGGAGTGTGCCGCTGGCCAGGTAATCGAGGACCGCGCCCATCAAGGGTTGGAAGTGCCAGCCGCGAGTGGTGACGTCCGGCGTCGCCAGTTGGGCCTTTAAGAGGTCGATGTCCAGCCACGGATCGGCTTTCTTGAGGGCCTGTTCGAGCAGACGCCGGGCGACCTGTTCGAGGGTCGGGCGACTGGCGAATTGCAGGCTGACACATTGGGCCAGCGCAGGGATCGAATCAGCGGTGGAAGGAGTGCTCATGAGAAGTCCTTTTCACGAAACATGGCCGTCGGGATGACGGCGAGAAAAGTATCGACTTCCATGGCATGGGCAGGCGGTACATAAGTACCGCCTGTTGAGAATAATGTCGGTTAGCCAAGCGTTGCGCTTTCTGACCTGATCAAGTGGGATCGGCTCCCAGCACAACGTTCAATGCGCTGCGGGCGTCGTCCAATTGCACCAGCGTGGCGTGGCGGGCGCCGAGGGCGTCGCGGTTCTCGATAGCGGTGAGGATCGCCCTGTGCCGCGGCATGGCCAGCTCGTGGAGGTTGGGCCGCTGGTTGGAATGCTTGAGCGCTTCGGCGATGGCCACCGACAACATGTTGCACAAGTTGGCGAGCAGGTCGTTGTGGGTGGCGTCGGCGATGCGGCTGTGGAAGTCCAGGTCCGGTTGCAGCAGGGCTTCGGGCGTCGGGGCGGCGTCCATGCGTTCATAGGCTTCGCGGATGGCCGCGATGTCGGCGTCGGTAGCGAACTGTGCAGCCAGGGCGGCGGCAGCGGGTTCGATGATGCTGCGCACGCTGGTCAGCAGGCCGAAGAACTCGTTCTGCGGGCTGCTTTGCATCAACCAGTGCAACACGTCCGGGTCGAGCATGTGCCATTCGCGCCGGGCCTTGACCACCGTGCCCACCCGCGGGCGTGAATACACCAGGCCCTTGGCGACCAGCACCCGGGTGGCCTCGCGCAGCACCGGACGGCTCACGGCGTATTCCTCGCACAGCAAGGCTTCGGCCGGCAGTTTGTCGTCTGGCTTGAAGCGCCCGGAAACGATCTGCATGCCCAGTTCCTGGACGATGCGCGCGTGCATGCTTTTGCGGTCGGAAGGTTTGCGGTAATCCATGGACGCGAAGCGATCCTGTGCGGGAGGGGTGCTGCGCATGATAGCAGGCGCGGCGTAGGCGGGTCGCTAGTGCGAACTTGAATCCACTGAGGATTAGAACTGTGGGAGCGGGCTTGCTCGCGAAGGCGGCGTGTCAGTCGATATTGATGTTGACGGTGCCGCGGTCTTCGCGAGCAAGCCCGCTCCCACAAGGATTTCTGGCGGACGGGATTTCCGGACCGCCTCAAAATCACTGTGGGAGTAGTCAATGTTGGATCAATGAGAGTGCCGTGGCACTTCCGCCCCGCGGCAGCCGACCAGGAAGTCGAAGTCGCAGCCTTGGTCCGCTTGCAGCACATGGTCGATGTACAACTGGCGATAGCCACCCACCAGCAATTGTTGGGGCGGGGCGAGATCGGCCAGGCGGGCGGCGAGTTCGGCGTCGGGAATGTCCAGGTGCAGGCGACCGCTGGCGCAATCCAGTTCGATGAAATCACCTTCCTTCACCGCCGCCAGCGGGCCACCGGCGGCCGCTTCCGGCGCCACGTGCAACACCACGGTGCCGTAGGCGGTGCCACTCATGCGGGCATCGGAAATGCGCACCATGTCGGTAACGCCCTGGGCCAGCAGCTTGGCCGGCAAGCCCATGTTGCCCACCTCGGCCATGCCCGGATAACCCTTGGGCCCGCAGTTCTTCATCACCAGGATCGAGCTGGCGTCCACGTCCAGTTCCGGGTCGTTGATCCGCGCTTTGTATTCGTCGAAGTTTTCGAACACCACCGCCCGGCCGCGGTGTTGCATCAGCTCAGGCGTGGCGGCGGAAGGCTTGAGCACCGCCCCCAGTGGCGCCAGGTTGCCGCGTAGCACGCAGATGCCGCCGTCGGCGCGGATCGGGTTGTCCAGGGTGCGGATGACTTCGTCCTGGCCATAGATCGGCGCGTCCTTGGTGTTTTCGCCGAGGCTCTTGCCGTTGACCGTCAGGGCGTCGGGGTGGGGGATCAGGTTGGCTTCGCCGAGGCGGCGCAGCACGGCGGGCAGGCCGCCGGCGTAGTAGAACTCTTCCATCAGGAAGCGACCGGATGGCTGCAGGTCGACGATAGTCGGCATGCCGCGACCGATGCGGGTCCAGTCGTCCAGCTCCAGTTGCACGCCGATGCGCCCAGCGATGGCCTTGAGGTGGATCACCGCGTTGGTGGAACCGCCGATGGCCGCGTTGACGCGGATGGCGTTTTCAAAGGCTTCCTTGGTCAGGATCTTCGACAGCCGCAGATCTTCGCGGACCATCTCCACGGCGCGCATGCCGGACATGTGGGCCAGCACGTAGCGGCGTGCGTCCACCGCCGGAATCGCGGCGTTGTGCGGCAGCGAGGTGCCGAGGGCTTCGGCCATGCAGGCCATGGTCGAAGCCGTGCCCATGGTGTTGCAGGTGCCGGCCGAGCGGGACATGCCGCCCTCGGCCGCGAGGAAGTCGTCAAGGGTGATGGTGCCGGCCTTGACCTGTTCGCTCAACTGCCAGACCACGGTGCCCGAACCGATGTCCTGGCCCTTGTGCTTGCCGTTGAGCATCGGTCCGCCGGTGACGACGATGGCGGGTACATCGCAACTGGCGGCGCCCATCAGCAGGGCGGGGGTGGTCTTGTCGCAACCGGTGAGCAGCACCACGCCGTCAATCGGGTTGCCGCGGATCGCCTCTTCCACGTCCATGCTCGCCAGGTTGCGGGTCAGCATGGCGGTGGGGCGCAGGTTCGATTCGCCGTTGGAGAACACCGGGAATTCCACCGGGAAGCCCCCGGCCTCGATCACGCCGCGTTTGACATGCTCGGCAATCTGCCGGAAGTGCGCGTTGCACGGTGTCAGCTCCGACCAGGTGTTGCAGATGCCGATGATCGGCTTGCCATGGAACTGATGGTCGGCGATGCCCTGATTTTTCATCCAGCTGCGGTACATGAAGCCGTTTTTGTCGGCGGTGCCAAACCATTGGGCCGAGCGCAGGGAGGGTTTCTTATCAGACATGATCGATTCTCTTATTGTATGACTATATTGTTCGAACTGAAGCGTAACATAAGCGCAATTTGCGCCGTTTGGAAGTGTTGTTGGGTAAATAGTATTACTATATAGTCCGGTTCAACGGAGGGATTGTCCTGGCGGTCGTGCGCGAGAGAAATCCCCCGAGTTCTATAACAACAACAATTGGAGAACGGTCCCATGAGCCAGGAACTGCGGCTTATTCGTCGCATCACGCTGAAACTGATTCCCTTCCTGATCCTGCTGTACCTGATCGCCTACGTGGACCGCTCCGCCGTAGGTTTTGCCAAGCTGCACATGGGCGCCGACCTGGGCATCGGCGACGCCGCCTACGGCCTGGGCGCGGGGCTGTTTTTCATCGGCTACTTCCTGCTGGAAATCCCGAGCAACCTGATGCTCGAACGCTTCGGCGCGCGCCGCTGGTTCGCCCGGATCATGATTACCTGGGGCGCCATCACCATTGGCATGGCGTTCGTGCAGGGGCCCAACAGCTTCTATGTGATGCGCTTCCTGCTCGGGGCCGCCGAAGCTGGCTTCTTCCCCGGCGTGCTGTACTACATCACCCAGTGGTTCCCGGTGCGCCATCGCGGCAAGATCCTGGGCCTGTTCATTCTTTCCCAACCCATTGCCATGATGATCACCGGCCCCGTGTCCGGCGGCTTGCTGGGCATGGACGGGGTCCTGGGCCTGCATGGCTGGCAGTGGTTGTTCATCGTCATCGGTCTGCCGGCGGTGCTGTTGACCTGGCCGGTGCTGCGCTACCTGCCCGACGGCCCGCAACAGGTCAAGTGGATGGACCAGGCGGAGAAGGACTGGCTGACCGGCGAGCTGAAGAAGGATTTGCAGGCATACGGCCAGACCCGTCACGGCAACCCGCTGCACGCCCTGAAGGACAAGCGGGTCTTGCTGCTGGCGCTGTTCTACCTGCCGGTGACCCTGAGCATCTACGGCTTGGGTCTGTGGCTGCCAACGCTGATCAAGCAGTTCGGTGGCAGTGACCTGGTGACCGGTTTCGTGTCGTCGGTGCCGTACATCTTCGGCATCCTCGGCTTGCTGATCATCCCGCGCAGCTCCGACCGCCTGAATGATCGCTACGGTCACCTGGCGGTGCTCTATGTCCTGGGTGCCATGGGCCTGTTCCTCAGTGCCTGGCTGTCGGTTCCGGTGTTGCAACTGGCGGCGTTGTGCTTGGTGGCGTTCGCGCTGTTTTCCTGCACGGCGGTGTTCTGGACATTGCCGGGGCGCTTCTTCGCCGGCGCCAGTGCGGCGGCGGGCATTGCGTTGATCAACTCGGTGGGCAACCTGGGCGGCTACATCGGGCCGTTCGTGATCGGTGCGCTGAAGGAGTACACCGGCAGCCTGGCGTCGGGGTTGTATTTCCTGTCGTGCGTGATGGTGTTCGGCCTGGTGCTGACCGGCGTGGTCTATCGCCTGCTGGAACGCAAGCACGTGCTGCCGGCGGACCAGTTCGCGGCCAGTGCCCGGGGGGCGACGCGTACATAAGTCTGAGATTCACCACTGATCATCCTGTGGGAGCGGGCTTGCTCGCGAAAGCGGTGGATCAGCTTGCATCAATACTGGATGTACCGCCGCCTTCGCGGGCAAGCCCGCTCCCACAGGATGATCAGGCGTACTCAAAGTTTTTGTTTACAGGAGAAAACCATGCGTTTAGTTCAGTTCGAATTGCCCAACGGCGAGCGCCGCGTCGGTGTGGTCGACGGCGACCAGGTGCGCGAAGTGCCCAGTGCGACGAGCGTGCGCGAGCTGGCGCTGGCGGCCATCAAGGCGGGCGTGAAGCTTGAGCAACAGGTCAATGGCCTGGGCCTGGGGGCCGGTCACGACTACGCGCGGTTGCTCGCCGAGCTGCGCATCCTGCCGCCACTGGATCACCCGGACCCGGCGCACCTGCTGGTCAGCGGCACCGGCCTGACCCACCTGGGCAGCGCGTCGGCGCGGGACAAGATGCACCAGCAGGCCGGCGACGAAGCGGCCATGACCGACACCATGCGCATCTTCAAGTGGGGCGTGGAGGGCGGTAAGCCCGCCTCGGGACAGGCGGGCGTGCAACCGGAATGGTTCTACAAGGGCGACGGTAGCATCGTGGTCCGCCCGGGCCAGCCGTTCCCCTTGCCACCGTTCGCCGAGGATGCCGGCGAGGAGCCGGAAATCAGCGGCCTGTATGTCATCGGTTTCGACGGCAAGCCTTACCGGGTGGGCTTCGCGGTGGGCAACGAATTCTCCGACCACGTGATGGAACGCAAGAATTACCTGTACCTGGCCCATTCGAAATTGCGCAGTTGCAGTTTTGGTCCGGAACTTCGCCTTGGTGAATTGCCTCAACATCTGTCCGGGAGCAGTCGTATCCTGCGCAATGGCGAAGTGCTGTGGCAGAACGAGTTCCTCAGTGGCGAGGCGAACATGTGCCATAGCCTCGAAAACCTGGAGTTCCACCATTTCAAGTACAGTCAGTTCCTGCGTCCGGGGGACGTCCACGTTCATTTCTTCGGCACCGCGACCCTGTCGTTCGCCGATGGCATCCGCACCCAGCCGGGGGACGTGTTCGAGATCAGCCAGGCCGAATTCGGCGCGCCGCTGGTCAATGGCATCGCCCCGGTGGACGCGGTGTTCACCCCAGGCACTATCGGCACACTCTAAAAGGAGACTTGCATGAACCAGATCCTTGGCCACAACTACATCGGTGGCGCGCGCAGCGCGGCCGGCCAGACGCGTTTGCAGAGTTTCGATGCCAGCAGCGGCGAAGCCTTGCCGGGTGAGTTCGTCCAGGCCACGGCCGAAGAAGTCGACGCCGCCGCCAAGGCCGCGGCCGCTGCGTATCCGGCGTACCGCAGCCTGAGCGCCGCGCGCCGCGCGGAATTTCTCGACGCCATCGCCGATGAGCTGGACGCCCTGGGCGATGAGTTCGTGGCCGTGGTCTGCCGTGAAACCGCCTTGCCCGCGGCCCGCATCCAGGGCGAACGCGGTCGCACCAGCGGCCAGATGCGCCTGTTCGCCAAGGTCCTGCGCCGGGGCGATTTCTATGGTGCGCGGATCGACCGCGCGTTGCCGGAGCGCACGCCGCTGCCGCGTCCGGACCTGCGTCAGTACCGCATCGGCCTCGGCCCGGTGGCGGTGTTCGGCGCGAGCAATTTCCCCCTGGCGTTTTCCACTGCCGGTGGCGACACCGCCGCTGCCCTGGCCGCCGGTTGCCCGGTGGTGTTCAAGGCCCACAGCGGGCACATGGCAACGGCCGAATGGGTGGCTGACGCGATCATCCGCGCGGCGGAAAAAACCGCCATGCCGGCGGGTGTGTTCAACATGATCTACGGCGGTGGCGTCGGTGAGTGGCTGGTCAAGCACCCGGCCATCCAGGCAGTGGGCTTCACCGGTTCTCTCAAGGGCGGACGCGCGCTGTGCGACATGGCGGCGGCGCGGCCCCAGCCGATCCCGGTGTTTGCCGAAATGTCGAGCATCAACCCGGTGATCGTCCTGCCCCAGGCCTTGGCAACCCGCGCCGACAGCGTGGCCCGTGACCTCACGGCCTCGGTGGTGATGGGCTGCGGTCAGTTCTGTACCAACCCGGGCCTGGTAATCGGCATCCGTTCAGAGCAATTCACCGCGTTCACCCAGCAAGTGGCGGCGCTGATCGGTGACCAGGCGCCGCAAACCATGCTCAACGCCGGGACCCTGCAAAGCTATGGCAAAGGCTTGCAGAAGTTGCTCGCCCACCCAGGCATCGAGCACTTGGCCGGGCGCGCGCAGCAGGGCAACCAGGCCCAGCCGCAGTTGTTCAAGGCCGACGCCAGCCTGCTGATCAACGGTGACGAGGCGTTGCAGGAAGAAGTGTTCGGCCCGACGACCGTGTTCGTTGAAGTGGCCGATCAGGCACAACTCACCGCAGCGCTCAATGGCCTGCACGGCCAACTGACCGCGACGATCATTGGCGAGCCGACGGACTTCGAACAGTTCGGCGAATTGACCCCATTGCTGGAGCAGAAGGTCGGGCGCATCTTGCTCAACGGTTATCCGACCGGGGTGGAAGTGTGCGATTCGATGGTCCACGGCGGGCCGTATCCGGCGACGTCCGATGCACGCGGCACTTCGGTGGGCACGCTGGCGATCGATCGTTTCCTGCGGCCGGTGTGCTTCCAGAATTACCCCGACAGCCTGCTGCCGGAACCGTTGAAGAACGCCAACCCGCTGGGCATCCTGCGGTTGGTGGACGGGGTGCCGGGGCGCGAGGCGCTCTGAGGATCGCGGTGGGGCCGTGGCATTGATGTTGAATGGGCCGGCCTCTTCGCGGGCAAGCCCGCTCCCACAGTTGGATTTCCAGCGAACACAAACGCTGTATTCAAAAAGATCCCCTGTGGGAGCGGGCTTGCCCGCGAAGAGGCCGACCCAGCCAACGTCGCTTCTGAAGTGATGGCCACGGCCCACTCGCCCATTGGGCTATCATGTCCACTTCCCCAATGAATGACTGATGCCCATGACTGCCGTAACTGACACTCTGCTCGATGCCCTTCACAAATGCGACATGCTGATCATCGACGGGCTGCATGCATTCGATTTCTCCCTCGACGAGCAGGACCAGTTGCACGTCGAGTGCATGAACGGCCGTACCCTCGAACATTGGCGCTTTACCCCGGCGCAGATGCAGGCCGCGACCTTCGACCCGGCCCGCAAGCACTGGATCATCACCAGCGATTCGGGTGACCACCACTTGGAATGCGTGGAAGCGACCAGCGGCCACGACGATGAGGACGACGAACATGAAGATGCGTAGTCTCTGGCCACTGTTGATGGCTGGCAGCGTGGGAGCCATGGGTGTGCAGGCCGCAACCGATGAGCATTACCCGCTGTTGGTGGGTTCCTACACCGCCGGCCAGAGCCAAGGCATCTATCGCCTGCAATTCGACAGCCGCACCGGTCAGCTCGATCCCAAGCCCTTGCAAGTGGTCAAGACCGACAACCCTTCCTGGCTGACCCTGTCGCCGGATATGACCCGGCTGTTCGCGGTCAACGAAAACGGACCGGGACAGAAAGACCCGGTGGGCAAGGTGAGTAGCTACGCCATCGATCCCAAGAGCCATGAGCTGAGCCTGATCAACCAGGTGCAATCCTTGGGCAATGAGCCGACCCATTCCAGCCTCAGCGGCGATGGCCGGCATCTGCTGGTGAGCAACTATTCGGTCGTGGAGGATCCGGGCGGCACCCTGGCGGTGCTGCCGGTCGGCGCCGATGGCAAGCTGGCGCCGGTGGTGCAGTTGAGCAGCCATCAGCCGAGTCGAGTCAACCCCGAGCGGCAGATGTCGGCCCACGTTCACTCGGCGGTGTCGTCACCTGACGGCAAGTATGTGTTCGCCAACGACCTGGGGGCGGACAAGGTGTTCATCTACCGCTACGACCCCAAGGCCAATCCTGAGTTGCCACTGACGCCAGCGGATCCGGCGTTTGTGCAGTTGCCACCCGGCAGCGGGCCACGGCACCTGTTGTTCAGCGGTGATGGCAAGCACGCCTGGCTGACCATGGAGATGACCGCGCAAGTGGCGGTGTTCGACTATCAGGACGGGCGCCTGGCCCAGCGACAACTGGTGGACCTGGCGGCCGGCAAGCCCCAGGCAGGTAAAGCAGCGGCGGGGCTGCATGCGTCCAGGGACGGCAAGTTCCTTTACGTCAGCAATCGCGGCACCACCAACGAGGTGCTGGTGTTCGCCATCGACCCGGCGGCGGGGACGCTCAAGGAGCTGCAACGCCGTTCCGTGGAAGGCGATCACCCTCGCGAGTTCAGCCTCGACCCGAGCGAGAAGTTCTTGCTGGTGGCCAACCAGAAGAGCAACCAGATAGTCGTGATCGAGCGTGATCCCAAGACCGGCCTGCTGGGTAAAACCGTGCAGAAACTGGCGATGGATGCCCCCAGCGACCTGAAGTTCATCTTGCGGCAATAGACCGCAGGCCCCGATTTTCGGGGCCTGCGTGGTTGTATCAACGGGACTGATATTCGCTAGTAGCGCAAAGCATTTCAAAGCGGGACGCCTCGGCGCGTAAGTTTGCTTCACGGCCCAACCGGGCAGACAAGCCAACTGAATCCGAGGACTACCGCCATGAACTTCAATCTCTTCTCCGTCATCGCCGCTTCCGCCATCTCGGCCACTGTCGCGCTGCCTGCCAGTGCCAGTGTCGAAATCAGCGAGAAAAGAAACCACACCCAGAGCTACACCCAGAAGTACTTGCAACAAAGCGCCAATTTCTACGCCGCGCTGGACCACAAGGCCCAACACTGAGCGACCCTGCTGCAACTGAAGCCTGCGATCTTTTCGTCTTTCCAAAAGAGAAAAGATCGCAGGCTTCGTTGTTTTCGGGGTTCGCCGGAAATCCTGCTGTAATATCACTTGGCCATGTGTTTAAATTTGACGCTGACAAATTGACTCCTTTGCCGATAAGGATCGACACCATGGCGATGCGTCTGGCAGTGATGCTGCTGTTCCTCTATTCCACCCCGATCGTCTCCGCAGCCCAGCCGGCTCCCGGCGAACTGGAAGTGGCGCGGGAGCGATTACTCAGTTTGCTTGAAGACTGAAGGGGCAAGAGATCGCTGTTGTGGCGAGGGGATTTATCCCCGCTGGAGCGCGAAGCGGTCCTTTTTGCGGTCGCTGCGCAACCGAGCGGGGATAAATCCCCTCGCCACAGGGGTGATGTGCGGGCTGTTAGTCACTTCGCCATGATCGCCACGAACAGCTCCGACTCCAGAAACCGTTGCAGCCATCGTTGCAGATGAGGGTAGGGCGCCTGGGCGAACCATTCACGGTCGACGTGGGCGAACTGGCGTATGAAGGGCATCAAGGCCACGTCGGCCAGGCTCTGGTGAGGCGCGACCAGAAACGGCCGGGTTTCAAGCAACGCTTCTAACGTGCGTAGAAAACCCTCACCCTCGGCTCGATAGTATTCCACCGGATGCTGCGGATGACGTTCGGGGTACTTGTAGCGATTCAGGTGCTGCTTGAACCCCTGGTCGTTTTCCTCGATCAACGCCGCCGTCGCCGCTTGACCAACGGGATCGCCCAGCAACCGCCAGTCCTGCGGATCATGCTGGGCCAGGGCCCAGTTCATGATCTCCAGGCTTTCATCGATTACCCGGCCATCGGCCCACAGCACCGGCACCGTGCCTTTGCTGGAAAGCGCGAGCATCTCGGCCGGCTTGGCCTTCAGGCTGACTTCGACGATCTCCAGCTCCACCGCGGCGTAGCGCAGGGCCATGCGCGCCCGCATGGCGTAAGGGCAGCGCCGGAAGGAATAAAGCGTGGCGTGGCTCATTTCACCTCCACCGTGCTCAAGCCGTTGCCCTGGCGACGCACCTGGATCTGCACCGGGATCCGTTCGTGCATTTCCTGCACATGGGAAATCACCGCCACCTTGCGGCCCTGGGCCTGCAAGCCGTCGAGCGCGTCCATCGCCAGTTGCAGGGACTCGGGGTCGAGGCTGCCGAAACCTTCGTCGATGAACAACGACTCGATCCGCAACGTGCTGGACGCCATCGAGGCCAGGCCCAGTGCGAGGGCCAGGGACACCAGGAACGTCTCGCCACCCGACAGCGAATGCACCGAGCGCAGTTCGTCGCCCATTTCCGTGTCCATCACCAGCAACCCGAGCATGCTGCCGCCGCGCTTGAGCCGGTAGCGACGGACCAGTTGCCGGAGCTGGGCGTTGGCGTGGTGCACCAAAAGGTCAAGGTTGTAGGCCTGGGCGAGCTTGCGGAAACGGTCGCCGGTGGCCGAGCCGATCAGCGCATCCAGGCGCGCCCAGCGCTGATACTCGGCATAGGCCTGCTCGATCTGTTGCGCCAGGGCCTGGTTGGCGTTCTGTCGGCGCTGGTCTTCGGCCTGTTCGGCGCGCAGTTCGGCGCAGCGTTGTTCGCTGGCGGCGAATTGGCCCTGCACCTCGGCAAGGGCGTTGGCCAACTGCTCGGGCAACAGGTTGCCATTGTGCTGGGCCTGATGATTGTGCAAACGCTGCTCGCGCTCGGTGAGCAGCACGCGGGCCTGTTCGATGGCCTTTTCGCTGTTGAGCAAGCGCTGGCGTAGCTGGCTGACGCCTGCCTCGTCCAGCGCCAGCAAGGCCTCCAGCGCCGCGTCGTCCAGCTCGGGATGGGAGGCGCGCCATTGGGCGATGCCGGCGACCAATGCCTGCTGCTCGGCTTCCAAGGCTTGCACCTGTTCCTGCCGGGCCTTGAGCTCGGCTGCCCGTTGCACCAAGGCGTTACGCAGTGCCTGTAGCTGTTGACCGGCGGAGGCCTCGGCGGTGCGCGCCTGCTCCAGGGCCTGGTCAAGTTGCTGCTGCCAGTGTTCAGCGCTGGCGTGTTCGCCCAGCAGTTGCGCGAGCCTCTGCTGGCAGGCCTGCTGCTGTTCGGCCAGGGCCTGGAACTGCTGTTGCGCCGACTCCAACTGCTGCACGCGGGTCTGCTGGCGGTCCTGTTCCTTTTCCAGGGTCTGCTGGCGATTGAGCTGTTCGGCGAGTTCGTCGCGCTGCTGCTCCAATTGCGCCAGGCGCTGGGCAATCTGCTGGTCGAGTTGCAGGAACGTCGCGGCGGGCTCGGTGCGCAAGGCCTGCAAGGTATCAGCCGGCAACAATGCGCTGAAATGGCCCAGCTCGTCGTCCAGGCGCTGGCGATCACGGGCCAGTTCCTGTTGCTGGTTGCTCAGGTGCTGGGCCGCCTGCTGGTTCGCCGTTTCGGCTTGGCGCAGCTGCTGCGCCAGGCGCGCGGCGTCTTGTTGCAAGGTCAGCAGGGCGGTTTGCCGTTGCTCGTCCTGTTGGATGAGTTGGTTCAACTGGCTGTCTTGTTGGGTCAGCCAGGCGTCGCGCCGGTCGGGGTCCTGGGCCAGCAGTTGCGCCGACAGGGGATGGGCCTCCAGGCTCGGGGCCAGGCTTTGCTGCTGACTGGCCAGGTGTTCGTGCTGTTGTTTGAGTTCCTTGAGCTGGGCGATGACGCCGCTGTACTGCGCGCGCAAGTCGATGACTTTTTCATTGAGTGCTTCGACGGCCTTGCGGGCGTTGGCTTGCTCGCTTTCATCGTGACGCCCGAGGCTTTCCAGCAGGGCCTCGGGTTGATGGTAGGGATGCTCGACGCTGCCGCAGACCGGGCACGGTTGATCGTCCTGCAACTGCGCGCGCAGTTGCTCGACGCTCTCGCTGCGGGCCAGGCGCTGCCGTTCCAGCAATTCGCGGGTCACGGTCAGGGCCTGCTCGGCCAGCGCCAGTTCGGCCTTGGCTTCGCCGCCTTCACGCACTAGGCGATCACGGGTCTGCAACGCCTGTTGCTGGCGCTGTTCGAGGTCGGCGCCGCGCTTGCCCAGGTCTTGTTGGCTGGCCCACAGTCGCGTCAGTGCTTCGAATGCGCGCAGTTGCTTGCGGTTGTCCTGCAGCAGGTTGCCAAGCAACTGGATCTGTTCGGCGACCGCTTCCGGTTCAGCGCCGGCTTCCTTGTAGAGCACGTCGAGCGCCTGGCGCAGGGACGTCAGCGCCTGGGCCGCGTCGCTGGCGTTTTGTTCCAGCGTGGCGAGTTCGGCCTGGCCCTGGTTCAGGCGATTGCCGATCAGCATCAGTTGTTGGAGGCGATCGCGGTAGGCATTCCAGGCCTCGCTGAGGGGCGCCAGGTGGCTGCTCTGTTCGAGCTCGTCGCTGATGCGCTGCAGGCGTTCGGCCAACTGCTTTTGCTGGTCGAGCAGCGTATCGATGGTTTTCTGGCCTTCGGTGCAGGCCTGTTGCGCCTGCTCCTGGCGCTCGGCGGCTTGGCTTGCCTCTTTTGCGAGGCGGGCCAGGGTGTTTTGTTCTTCAAAGGCCTGGCGCAGCAACGGTGCCGTGTCGCTGCTTTGTTGCCGGGCCAGGACCAGGGCCTGCTGTGCATCCTCCAGGCCTTTGTCCAGCACCACCTGTTGGGCCTGCAAGTCGATTTGCTGCTGGCCGAGCTGCTGGACCTGCGCCGTCAGGGGCTCCAGTTGCCGAGCCAATTCCGCCTGGCGGATGAACTGATGGCGCTGGGGAGCCAGTTGCTCCAGGCGCGTCAGCTTCAGGCGTTCCTCTGCCAGGGCATTCCCATCGGCCTGGGCCTGTTGCAATTGCTCGGCGGCGTGGGCGTGTTCATCCTGCAGTTGGCGCAGGTCCTTGAGCCAGGTGTGCTGCAACTCCAGTTGCTTGAGTTGGGCCTGCTGGGCCTTGAGCTGTTGCTGGGCGTCGTTGAAACGCTGGTCCAGCTCGGCCCGGGCCTCGGGTGCCAGCGGGGTGACGCCGGTGGCCTGGTCTTGCAACTGCCGGTGAGTTTCCTTGGCCTGCTTGGCCTTGTCGAAGGCGCGACGTCCCAAGCGAGTGTACAGGGCGGTGTCGGTGAGTTTTTCCAGCAGCTCGCTGCGGTCGTTGTCATCGGCCTTGAGAAACGCGCTGAACTCGCTCTGGGCCAGCAACACGGCGCGGGTGAACTGCTCGAAGTTCAGGCCCAGGACGGCTTCGAGCCGCGTCTTGTACTCGCCTTTCTGGCTGGCCAGCAATTGATCGTTGTCCAGGTCCCGCAGGCTCTGGCGGCTGGCCTGCAACTTGCCGCCGGCCTTTTCCCGGGCGCGATTGGCTTCCCAGCGGGCGCGATAGCGGCGACCGTCGATGCCGCGAAAGTCCACCTCGGCATAGCCCTCGCCGGTGCCACGGCGCAACAGCGTGCGCGGGTCGCCCGTGGCAATCTCGCCGTCGGCGTCCGGCACCTTGGCATCGCGTGCGGTGTTGTTGAGGCGCGGCACCGCGCCGAACAGCGCCAGGCACAAAGCGTCGAGCAAGGTGCTCTTGCCGGCGCCCGTGGGGCCGGTGATGGCGAACAGGCCGGCGCTGGCCAGCGGTTCGGCGGTGAAATCGATTTCGAAAGGCCCGGCCAGGGAGGCCAGGTTCTTGAGGCGGATCGCGAGGATCTTCATGGCTGCTCGTCCTCCAACTGCACGTCTTGCAAGAGCACGGCGAAATCCTTGAGGGTCTGTTCGTCCACTTCGTTGCCATAGGTGTCCTGCCAGGCGCGGCTGAACAGTTCCTCGGGGCTCAGTTGATCCAGTTCGATCAACGCGGCGTCCTCGTCGGTGCGCCCGCTGTCGCCTTGGCCGGCGTATTCGGCGGCGATGCGCACCAGACGCACGGCCTTGCCTTGCAGCGCGGTTTCCACCTGATGGCGCAGGTCCGGTTGCGGCTCGTCGAGGCGCACCCGCACCTCCAGCCAGGGTTGACGCTGGACGTCGGCCAGCAGGTCGACGTCGGGCAGTTCCTTGAGTTGCACCAGGAGGTCGGCCAGCGGCGCCGGGCCCAGCCGTTGCAGATTGACGGCCCGGGGGATCAGCCGGGGCTCGACCTTGGCCAGGGTGTCGCCGTCCAGGGTGATGTCGAGTATCTGGTGCTGATAGCCGATCTCGGAGAATGACAGCGGGATCGGCGAACCGCTATAGCGAATGCGTTCTTCACCGTTGACCTTCTGCGGCTTGTGCAGGTGGCCAAGGGCAACGTAGCTGATGCTCGGGCCGAACAGGCTGGCGGGCAGCGCTTCGGCATTGCCGATGATCAGGCTGCGCTCGGAGTCCTCGGACACCGAGCCGCCGGCCATGTGCGCATGGCTGACGGCGATCAGTGCCTGGCCTTTCTTGCGCTTGCCATTGGCGGCGGCGATCAGCCACTCATGGACCTGGCCGATGCCTCGCAGGTAATCGTCGCCCAAGTGCGCGCCGGTGACTTCGGCGGGGCGCAGGAAGGGCAGGGCCAGGCACCACGCCTTGACCTTGCCCTTGGCGTCGGGCAGCGGCAGGAGCAGGCGTTCGACGTCCAACTGGCCGTCGTCCAGCCACAGCACCCGGCCCAAGGCATGGGTGCGCAGGCGCCGCATCAGGGGCGCGGGCAGTTCGATCCGCGAGCCGGAATCGTGGTTGCCGGCGATCATCACGATGGTCAGGTTGGGGTTTTGTTCGTGGGCGCTGACGATGAAGTCGTACAGGCGCTCCTGGGCTTTGACCGGCGGGTTGACGGTGTCGAAAATGTCGCCGGCGACCAGCAGGGCATCGGGCTTCTCGGCGGCCAGTTGGCGCAGCAGCCATTCAAGAAAACACGCGTGCTCGAAATCGCGCTCTTGGCCGTGCAGGTTTTGCCCCAGGTGCCAGTCGGAGGTGTGGAACAGACGCAAGGCAAACTCCAGAAAAACAGGTGATGGCCGCGGGTGAAGAGGGCGGCTGGAAAAGTGCAGAGTTTACTGGGAAGAACCGATCCTGTGGCGAGGGGATTTATCCCCGCTGGGCTGCAAAGCAGCCCCAGAACAGGCGACTCAATCTGTCTGGTACACCGAGGCGTAAGTATTTAGGGCCGCTTCGCAGCCCAGCGGGGATAAATCCCCTCGCCACAAGTGTCGGGGATTATTTGGGATAAAGCGGTGGCAAGCCGCTGTCGCCCAGCAGGTCCTGGGCGCGTTCTGCGGTGGGGATGGTGCGGATGGCGCGCCACAGGTCGTCGCCTTGCCAGTGTTGGCCAGTTTCGCTGTAGAGGGCGCCGTTGAGGCCGTCGAGGGCATCGGACAGCGGCACGAAGCGCGCGGCCATGTCGGCCAGGGTTTCCGGTTGCTGGCGGGCCCAGGCATCCAGGGCCTGGCGGGTGGCATGGGGGTCGTTGGCCAGGCAGGTGCGCTTGAGGTCGTCCAGCAACGTGCGCGGGCTGGGTCCGGCCTGGGCCGAGCGCAGGACCGCCGGCTGCGAGCGTGCCCGCCACCACAGGCCGAAACCGAGCAGGGTCGTGCAGGCCAGGATAAAAGTCCCCAGTTGCCAGTACCACAGCGTTTCGCTGTCGACGGTGGTCACCACCTGCGGGGCTCCCGGCGGGGTATCGACCATCAGACTCGGGTTGTTCGCCACCTGCAGGGTGCGCGCCGGGAGGCTGGTGCGATCCAGGTGGTCTTCCAGGGTGTTCCACCAGACGACTTCCACCGGCGGCAACTCGATGGTGCCGCTGCGGTTGGGCACCAGCGCCTCGCGATCCTCGCGGCTGCCCACCAGGCCACGCTCGCTGCTGCGGCTGCTGAGCACCGGTTGGTCGGGGTAGCGTCGCAGGCCGTTGATCTCGGTGGCCGGCAGCGGTGGCAGTTGGGCGCTGGCCAGGCCTTCGGCTTCGAGGGTCAGGCTGCGGGTCAGGGAGTCGCCGACCTGGCTGTGGGTCGGCTCCGGGCTCCAGCTCTCGCTCAACGACAGGCTGCGGGCCGGCAGCCAGGGCACATCGGCCGGGTAGCTGGCCGGCTTGGGGTTGACGGTCAGCACCAGTTGCTCGGAGCTGACGTGCATCAACTGGCCGGGTTTCGGGCCCGCCGGCGCGGCGCCCTGGGCCACCGGTTCCACCAGGGTGGCGCTGAAGGTCTGGGCCGGAATCGTCAGTTCGCCACTGCGTTGCGGGTAGATGCCGTAGCGCAGCTCAATGACACCGTGGCGCACGTCGTTGATGACTTTTTCATAGGTGCGCGACTCGCCCAGTTGTTCGGTGCGGGCGTCGGGAATGTGCAGCGGCGTCAGGCTGCTGTCGTCGTACAGCGACACCGAATGGTAGATGCGCAGGGTCAGGATCGCCTGGGCCTGCACATACACCTTGTTCTGGTCGAGGCTGGCCTCGATGAACACCGGGGCAAGGGTGCCGGACGCGTTGCGGGTCTCGCTTTCGATCACTTGCAGGGTGATGGGCTGGCTGGTCACTTCGCCCAGTTGCAACGGGGGAATGATCACGGTGCCGCTTTCGCGCGGCAGCAGGGTCACGATCCAGCGGGTGGTGGCGCGGTTCTCTCCGTCGAGGGTGGTCAACTGGTTGACCTGCCGGGTGCCGCGCACCTCGAACAGCGCCTGGAGCGGGGCCAGGTCGGGCTTACCGAACAACGTGGCATCATTGGATTCCAGGGTCAGTTCCACCGTTTCGCCGGAGTTCAGCCGACTGCGGTCCACGCTGGCCGTCAGCTGTGCGGCCTGGGTTGGGCACACCCAGAACAGCAGGACGAGAAGGTAGGCGGTGAAGCGGGTCATGGGGTTTTTCCCTGGGCCTGATGGCTTTGTTGTTCGTACCAGAATTTACGCCTGAGCAGTTCGCCTGGATTGTCCGGGATCTGGCGCAGCCATTGCTCCAGCGCCTGGCGCTGTTCTTCTTCATTGCGCTGTCCGGCGGCGGGGCGCAACGGCGGTGTGGTGGTCTGCTCGTCGGGCAGTTCGCTGCCGGGCACGTCCTGGGCGCCCGAGGGCGGTGCCGGGTGCGCCTGGGGTTGCTCCTGCGGCGTCGCCGTTTCAGTCGAGGGCTGGCCCGGTTCCGAGGACTGGGCGGAAGACGCCGCGTCCGGCGCTTGCTCGGCAGGTCCCGGTTCTTCGTTTTGCGTCGGTTTCGGGGTTTGCTCCGGCGCCGCCTGCTCGTTCAACAGGCTCTGTACCAGGGTTTTGTTGGTCTGGGCGGGGCGCAGGTCCGGTTGCAACTCCAGCGCCTGCTCGTAGGCATCCACCGCGGCTTCCAGCTCGCCGCTTTTGGCCAGGGCATTACCCCGATTGTAGTGGGCGCGGGCGTCGGTGCCTTCAGCGAAGCGCCGGGCGGCTTCGCTGTAGTTGCCTGCTTCGTAGAGGGCGACGCCTTGCCATTGGCGGTCCTCGAAATGCGCGGCGGCCTCGGCTGGGCGTTTCTGCTTGAGCAAATGCTGGCCCTGTTGGTCGGGACGCAGCCACAAGTCCTCGAATTCGAAGGCCTGGCCGGTCTGCGGCAACACCAGCAGCAACGGCAGGCAGAACAGCCAGCCGCGCCGGCCCGCGCAGGCCGCCAGCAGCAACAGCGGCAAGAGCAGCCAGTAGCCCTGGTCGGCCCAGGCGTCCAGGCGCAGCATCTGGCCGTCCTCGCGCAGATGACGCGGGCCATCCAGCAGGCCCAGGCCGCGCAGGTCACTGTCGTCCAGGCGCGCCGGACGATAACGCCCGTCCAGTTCATTGGCGAAGGACTTGAGCCCCGCGCTGTCCAGGCGTGGCACCAGGATCGCGCCCTGGGCATCCTTGAGGTAGCTGCCATCCTCCTGGGCCACCGGCGCGCCTTCCCGGGTGCCGACGCCCAGCATCAGCCATTGCGTGGGCGAACCGTCCAAGACCTGGTGGATACCCTGGCGCTCCTGCTCGTTCAGCGACGAGGCGATCAGCAGGATCCGGCCGTGGCCGAGTTCGGCCTGGTTCAGCAGGGCCATCGCCTTGATCACCGCCAGGTCGGCGCGATGGCCGCCCTGGGGCATGATCGAGGGTTTGAGGGCCTCGAGCAGGTTAGCGCTGGTGGACAGGTCATCGGACAGCGGCACCAGCGCGTGGGCGCTGCCGGCGTAGACGATGATCGCGGTCTGGGCGTCGCTGCGGTTGTGCAGCAGGTCCAGCACCTTGCGTCGGGCCTGCTCCAGGCGCGTGGGCGGCACGTCGGTGGCGAGCATTTCCGGCGTCAGTTCCAGCACCACCACCAGCGGGTCGGCAGGCTTCTGGCTGGTCTGTTCGACCCGTGCCCAGCTTGGACCCAGCAACGCCAGTACCGTCAACAGCCAACCCAGGCCGAGGGCAATCCACGGCAGTCGGCTTTCACGACCCTTGCCACCGCTGAGCAGCACCGAATGAAACGCGGCCGGCAGGATCATCTGCCAGCGGCCCACCCGACGCTGGCGGTGCCACAGTTGCCAGAGCAACCAGCCCAATAGCGGCAGCAGCAGGATAAAGACGGGGCGCAACCAGTGCGGCCAGAGCGCAGTCATCGACGCCTCCGCAAGCGCAGGCGCTTGAGCCGCTGGCGCCACTCGGCATGAGGGGTCGATTGGAACAGCGGCTGGTTGAACAGGCGTTGCAAGGGGTTGTCCGGCCAGCGCTCGCGGGCCACCAGCAGCATGCTCAACAGCAGTGCCACGGCCAGGGGCCAGTGATAGAGCGCCTGGGCCGGGCGGGCCTGGGTCGGTTGCTGGGTCACCGGTTCGAGCTGGTCGAGGGTGGTCTTGATCGCCAGCAACTGTTCGCCATCCTGGGCGCGGAAATAACGCCCGCCGGTGGCCTGGGCAATTTCCCGTAGCGTCGCCTCGTCGAGGTCCAGGCTTGGGTTGACGCCGAGGAATCCCGCCGTGCCGCTTTGCTCCGGGTCAGCGCCGATGCCGATCGGGTAAATCTTCACTCCTTCGTCGGCCGCCAGCCGGGCGGCGGTCAGCGGGTCGATTTCCCCACCGTTGTTGGCGCCGTCGGTGACCAGGATCAGCACGCGGCTGTGGGCCGGACGCTGGCGCAGGCGCTTGAGGGCCAGGCCGATGGCATCGCCAATGGCGGTGTTCTTGCCGGCGATGCCGATGCGCGCTTCGTCGAGCCAGCGGCGCACGGTGCGCCGGTCGAAGGTCAGGGGCGCTTGCAGATAAGCCTGGCTGCCGAACAGGATCAGGCCGACGCGGTCACCTTCGCGGCTTTCGAGAAAATCCCCGAGCATGTGCTGGACCAGCGCGAGACGGCTGACCTCTTCGTCCTTCCACTGCATGTCAGGGAAGTCCATGGAGCCGGAAACGTCCACCGCCACCAGCAGGTCGCGGCCGCTGGCGGCGATGGGCAGCGGCTCGCCGAGCCATTGCGGACGGGCGGCGGCGATCAACAACAGCAGCCAGAGCAGGATGAAAGGCGCTTGCTGGCGCCAGCTCGGCAGTTGCGTGCGGGCGCGACGCCCGACAAGGCCTTCGAGCTCCCCCAGGAAACTGACCTTGAGCGCCGGCTCGCCGCTGTCGGCCGCGGGCAGCAGCAGGCGCATCAGCCACGGCAGCGGCAACAGCGCGAAGATCCACGGCCAGGCGAACTCAAACATGTTTGCGAATCCAGATGTCGACTGCCTGGGTCAGGCCGGCAATGGCTTTGTCGTCCAGCTTGCATTCGGGTTTGTAGGCCCCTTCGACCAGGACCATCCAACGGGTCAGCCCGGCGGCCGGGCAGCGGTTATCCAGGAAGGCCAGCCATTGGCGGCCGTTCAGGGTGTGGCTCTGACTGTAGGGGTAGTGGTTGCGACACAGGCGCTTGAGCAAGCCGTTGAGCTGCTGCAACCAGGCACCGGCCGGTGCGCCATCGTAGGGCTTGGGCAATAGCGCCAGTTCGGCCAGCGCGGCCAGCCGCACCGGGTCCAGGGGTTGCTCGGTGCGACTGATGGCGCGCTTGGCGGGTAGAAAACGGCGCAACTGCCACAGCCCAAGGCCCAACAGTGGCAGCAATATCAGCAGCAACCACCAGCCCGGCGCGGGTGGCCAGAAACCAATGGGGGGCGGCGCCATCAGTGGCTGCAACTGGTCCAGGCTGTTCATCGGCTGATCCCGGCCCGCTTGGGGTTCAGGTACTCGCGCAACTGCTCGACCATGTCGCCCTGGGTGCTCAGGGGCATCATCAGGATCCGCAGTTTCTGCGCCAGTAACTCCCAGCGCTCCTGGCGCGCCTCGGCCTGGGCGCGATAGGCCTGGCGCAGTTCGACATTCAGGGTGTCGAGCTCCAGTTGCGCACCGCGCTGGGCGAAGCGCAGCAAACCGGCGGCGGGCAGGGCGTGGTCCAGCGGGTCCGAGAGCGGCAGCAGCAACAGGTCGCAATGACGTGACAGCAGGCTCAGTTGTTGCTCGGCGCTGTCGGACAGCGCGCGTTCGTCGCAGATCACGATCGCCAGGCTGCCCGGGCGCAGCACTTCCCGGGCCCGACGCAGGGCAATGCCGAATGAATCGCGGTCCGGCTCGCCCTCGGGGTGCAACGACTGGTTGACCCGCACCAGGCGGTTGAGCAATTGCAACAGGCTTTGTTTACTGCGCCGGGGTTTGACCTCGTAGTGGGTGTTATTGCCGAACACCAGGCCGCCGACACGGTCGTTGTGGCCCAGCGCGGCCCAGCCGATCAGGCTGGCGGCCTGGGCCGCGAGCACCGACTTGAACAGCAGGCCCGACCCAAAGAACAGGCGGTGGCTCTGCTCGATCATGATGAAGATCGGCCGCTCGCGCTCTTCGTGGAACAACTTGGTATGAGGTTCCTGTGTGCGGGCGGTGACGCGCCAGTCGATGGTGCGCACATCGTCGCCGGCCTGGTAGACCCGCACCTGGTCGAAATCCACGCCGCGTCCGCGCAGCTTGGAGTGGTGCAGGCCGATCAACGGGCTGCGTTGGCCCGGGGTCGAGAACAACTGCACTTCGCGCACGCGATGACGCATCTCGATCAGCTCCGAAAGGCTGACGCGGATGCCCGGTGCGGGCGCCAGTGGGTTAGTCATGACGCCTGCTCAAGCGACAGCGACGACGTCGAGAATCCGCTGCACGACCCGGTCCTGGTCGATACCGGCGGCCTCGGCCTCGAACGACAGGATGATGCGATGGCGCAGCACGTCGAACAGCACGGCCTGGATGTCCTCCGGGCTGACAAAGTCTCGGCCGGCCAGCCAGGCGTGGGCGCGGGCGCAGCGATCCAGGGCGATGGAACCCCGTGGGCTGGCACCGTAGGCGATCCACTCGGCCATCTCCGGGTCGAACTTGGCCGGGTTGCGGGTAGCCATGATCAGTTGCACCAGGTATTCCTCCACGGCGTCGGCCATGTACAGGCCGAGGATTTCCTTGCGCGCCGAGAAAATCGCCTGCTGGCTTACCCGCCGCTCGGGCTTGGCCTCGCCATTGAGCGCCTCGCCCCGGGCCTGTTGCAGGATCCGGCGTTCCACCGTCGCATCCGGGAAACCGATCTTGACGTGCATCAGGAACCGGTCGAGTTGGGCCTCGGGCAACGGATAGGTGCCTTCCTGCTCGATGGGGTTCTGCGTGGCCATCACCAGGAACAGGGGTGACAGTTCATACGTACTGCGCCCAACGCTTACCTGGCGCTCGGCCATGGCTTCCAGCAAGGCGGACTGGACCTTGGCCGGGGCACGGTTGATCTCGTCCGCCAGCACCAGGTTGTGGAAGATCGGTCCTTGCTGGAAGACGAAACTGCCGGTTTCCGGGCGATAGATCTCCGTGCCGGTGATGTCGGCAGGCAGCAGGTCGGGGGTGAACTGGATGCGATGGAACTGCGCTTCGATCCCTTCGGCCAGCTCCTTGATCGCCTTGGTCTTCGCCAGCCCTGGCGCGCCTTCCACCAGCATGTGGCCGTCGGCAAGCAGGGCGATGAGCAGGCGCTCGATGAGTTTTTCCTGGCCGAGAATCTGCGTTGAAAGAAAGGTTCGCAGCGCCAAAAGCGCTTCACGATGTTCCATCGGTGACTGTTCCTGGAAAGGGTGGCCCCTGGCGTTCGGATAACGTCGGGGCTGGGGGCGTTACTTTAATGCATGGCGGGGGGTGGCGACTAACAGGATTTTGATCGGGTGTGCACAATTGTGATCGGCTTGGGAACATTGTGGGGTGGACTCGCTTGCGCTGAATACCGCCGGGACAAGCGCACTGACGCCGTGACGAGGGAGCTTGCTCCCGCTTGACCGGGCTGGCGCTCCGGTGCGAAGCACTCACAAAGTGAATGGGTGTTTATCTGGATGTAGGAGTGTTCTGTATTGGGCTACGTTGTCTTGCGCCGTTGCCTACGACTGCGCCAGAATCCGCCGGCTTGTGCGTCTGGGAGACCGGTTCTATCGTTTTCGGGTCGCTGATGAATCAGCGATCGGGTTTGGTAGCCCGGCCTCCTGACGCGCAGTCCATCGAATGCAAAGGGCTCTTCGCCCTCTGTTTTATGGTGGCCATGCGTAGGGCGTCTTCGGATGCGCCGGGTTGTCAGGTGACCGGTCTACCAACCTCCGTATGGCCATCACCCATTCGTTTGGTAGCGAGAGGAATGGCTCCAATTTCTCACCTGGAGCTTTATCTATGTTCAAAGCAACTCCAAACCCGCCGAACACCGAACCAACGTCACCGCGCCCAAAAACCAAATCCCAAAAACACGACAAAGTCACCGACCGCGTGCTCGACCATTATTTGAACCCGAAACCGGACAAACCCGAAGCGGGTCCTGCCCCCGACCAACTCTTCACCGTCAACAAAGACATCGACACCGAAAGCCTGCTCGCCAACCTCAGCGAAACCCTGGCCTCGGCCAACGTCATGGTCAATGACCTGGCCTTCGACCTGGAGGGTTTACGCCGGCACTTCCTCCTGGGAATCCAACAACTGATCGAACTGGGCAGCCTGTTGGCCAACCGTGCACTGGACAACATCGAAACCCGTCAGCCGACGTAAGTTGTAACAGCCCCAGGGCCCGGGACACCGCGGAACCTGTGGGAGCGGGCTTGCCCGCGAAGGCAATGAATCAGTTGATATTGATATTGATGTTGGCTGACACACCGCTTTCGCGAGCAAGTGTAGAAACGGACACATCCTTTACAATTGAAACCGGGGACATCGTTTACGTTTCTGTTGGCTTGAAAGGCGGCTTTCGCCGCTTTTCAGCCTACCTAAAAGGTAGCTGCAGAGGTAAATATCCCACACATCATCGTCCACTTCTTTGAGTCCTAGCGCCTCACCGGCCAGAGATTCGCTGACGAAAATCATCTTGCCTTTCCATTTCATCGACCCGTTCTGCCTAACCATACGGATCGTCATGTCCGCCGCGTAATCCGCCTCAGGCACGCGCCCATCGTACTGCCGCTTTGATGGCTCATAGAGGTCCGCAGGAACTTTCATCTCTAGGGCCTTGTGAGGTCGCACGTAATTGAATTCCTGTCGAAACTGTTCGAATGCCAGCTGTTGCTCCACCAGGTTACGTTCAGGTGCATGAAGCAAAGCAGCCTTGAGTGTTCGATGCATGCGTTCGTGACGGCCATTCTGGTCAGGCCGCCCCGGCTGGATTCGCTCCGGATGAATCCCTAAACGTATCCACCACGCGGCCAGACTGGATATGCGTGAAATGCCGGTAGAGGCAAAAGGAGAGCCGTTATCTGTGCGGATTACGTCAGGTAAACCGTACTCCCGAAACGCCCAGTCAAATCCTTCGCGGGCACCGGCAACGCTGCCTTGTGCTCTGCACAGCAATAGAAATCGGCTGACGTGATCGGTAATGGTCAGAGGGTAACAACGTTGGCCGTTCTGAAGCGCGAAGTCGCCTTTGAAGTCTGCGGCCCATGTCTGATTAGGCCCAGTGGCGTCACGCAGCGGATTTTTTCCTGCTGGCGGTCGATTGAGGAAACGGCGCTTTTGCACCAGACCTGCTCGCTTAAGCCACTCGCCTGCCGTGCTGACTGTGGGCCAAGACAGGTCTGGATGGTCGATCTTAAGGTTATGCACCAACTTCTCAGGCCCCCAGCTGTGATGCTCGCGCTTGTACGCGATCAGCAGCTCAAGCACCTCGTCGCTGATTTTGAAAGGGCTCGTATGCGGGCGCCGTGACAGCTCCTTTAGCCCATCAATGCCGTGCGCCTCGTAGCGTGCAAACCATTTGTCCAAAGTGGGTCGGCTGAGCCCGTAGTGACGGGCCAGCTCGCTCTTGGAGTAGCTGCCTTGCAGCCAGTCGCCTATGAGTTTGATTCGTTGATCCATCGGGGACTCTCGATTCCAGGGCATGGTCAGGCACCTCCTGACCGTATTTATGCACCTGTAAACGATGTCTCCGGTTTAAAACGTAAAGGATGTCCCCGGTTTCTACCAAGCCCGCTCCTACATGGGGCCTGTGGCATCTTCGGAATCCGAGGTTCACCCTGGAACCTGTGGAGGTAAGCCTGCTCGCGATGACGGCTGGAGCTCAGCACCCTATTGCGCTAGTTCTGCATCCGAATCGCCTCCACTAGCAGCTTGACCGCCGGCCTGTCGACCAGCCCCCGCCACGGACCATCGTCCACGATTGCTCCTTCATGCATCACGATCACCCCAAGTTGCAGCCGTTGTAGGCTGTGTACGAAATAGTTTCAAATGCAGTATTGTCCACTTGGATGATCCCGTTTCTTAAAACGTTATAGGCATTATTTTGGAGGACGACTCTGCGATCTCTTATCTCTCCAGTTTTCAAGTAATAGGGCAGGTAAATAGATAAAGCAACGATGCACTATTAGAGGTGTTATGTAAAAAATAATGAGCATGGAGGAAGAGAACAGTGAAAAGCTGAGGGCGTATGACCCATAGAAGCTGTATTTTTGGCTGTTGTTGGCTAGGTTGGTGGAGGTCAGATAGAACATGAATAAAATAAGCAATATATAAAGCACTGCAAGGGGAGGGATGAGCGCGTATTTTAATAGTGAATAATTTTCGTACTGTTTAGGGTCGATCCTCATTGTTTGATAAGTCTTGTAGAAGGCCAGTATGGCAAATACGGGGCCAATGCATGCAAGGTAGTTTGCGGTTACTTTTGAGCTGAAAGGGAATCGAGATGACCAAAAACCAACTTGCCCAAAGAGGTGGTTATCTATGAAGGCGGCAATGGCCAACTCTGTAGGGGTGATTGGGTAGGAAGGTAGCAGGAAGTTAATGAAGAAGATAGGGGTTGCGGCGAGGACAAACAACCAATACGGAGGTTGTATCTCTTGTGGTCGTTTCTTCATGATGCTCCTGATTTGATCGGCAGTTTATGGCATTGATGTAATCAAGATAGCGCCGAATTCAATATGGCTAAATTCGGCGCCAAGGAACTCCCGTTACTGGGGTTGGTGATCCCGAAATTCATTTAGGATTGCGTTGTTGATAATATCAACCTGGTTGGCATCGAGAATGGACGAGAGGGTGGCTGTTAATAGAGCTACCGCTACTATTCCAAGGGGATGCTGCAACTGCGGGATAAAATAGTGCTAGTACAGCAGCGAGTAACGCACCTGCTCCTGCCCATCCCAGCAATAGCGGTGAAGCGAGCACGATCAGTTTGAGCGTTATCAGGGTGATGAGCGTCGACACCAGCAGAGTGGTATGTGTCTTGTAGGCACTCCTGATCATGACCTGTATGGCATGCATGCAATCACCCCCGGTTGCCTTGTCTGTTTCATTGCGAACTCACCACCTGGCGTGTTTTCGTCGGTGATCAATGAATAACAGCAGGGACGCTGGAAGGGCTATGGCGCCGCTTCCGATGTTGGCGTAGGCCGGGTCCGGGTTCTCGGTAGGAACAGCATCACCGCCACCAAAGCCCACTCATGATGGCCGTGATGCCGGTGACAAACCTCTAGCCTTTCCACGCTCCCGGATTCACCAGGTTCACCGGCCGCTCACCCGCCAATGCCGCCAGCAGATTCTCCACCGCACAACGCGCCATCGCTTCGCGTGTCTCATGGGTGGCCGAGCCCATGTGCGGGGTGGCGACCACGTTGTCCATCTGCAACAACGGCGAATCCGCACTCAAGGGCTCGCGCTCGAACACATCCAGCCCCGCAGCGCGGATCTGGCCGTTGCGCAGGGCGTCGATCAGTGCCGCTTCGTCCACGACTTTGCCCCGGGAGATGTTGATGAAGATGGATTCGGGGCGCATTTGCGCAAAGGCGTGTTCACCGATCAGCCCTTGGGTCTCTGCGGTCAGCGGGAGGGTCAGGCAGATGAAATCGGCTTGGCGCAGCAGGGTTTCCAACGAGCAGTAGCGGGCGTTGAAACGCTGCTCGATGGCGGGCTTGGGCGAGTGGCTGTGGTAGATAACCGGCATGCCAAAGCCGAAGTGGCCGCGTTGGGCCAAGGCTTCGCCGATGCGGCCCATGCCGATGATGCCCAGGGTCTTGCCGTGGACGTCGCTGCCGAAATGCTCGGGGCCGATGCTTTTTTGCCATTGGCCGGCGCGAATCAGGTTGGCCAGTTCCACCACGCGACGGGCCGTTGCCAGGATCAGCGCAAAGCCGGTGTCGGCGGTGGTCTCGGTCAGCACGTCGGGGGTGTTGCTCAGCAGGATCCGGCGTTCGGTCAGGTAGTCGATGTCGTAGTTGTCGACCCCTACCGAGACGCTGGCGATGGCTTGCAGATTTGGCGCCAGGTCCAGCAGCGCTGCATCCAGCTTCAGGCTCGCGCCCAACAGCCCGTGGGCGCCGGGCAGGGCATCGCGCAGTTGCGCCAGGCACTGGGCGTCGAGGCGGTCGATGAGGGTGACGTCGGCCTGCGCTTGCAAACGGGCCATCAATTGCGCCGACAGCGCCTTGTACAACACCACGTGCTTTTTCATGAGCGGATCTCGATTCAGGAATGGGCGGGCGCCGGGTGTGGCGCCACGGAGTTGGGGGTGGCGCGGTCGCTGGCACCGGGCTTGAGGGCCAGGGTCAGCACCACCGACAGCAGCAATGCGCCGCTCATCAGCAGGAAGGACATGCCCGGTGAGCCGGTGGAGCCGTTGAGGTAGCCCACCAGGTACGAGCCGCCGAAGGAGCCCAGCGCGCCCATGCTGTTGATCAGCGCCATGGCGCCGCCGGCGACGTTGGCCGGCAGGATTTCCGGAACGATGGCAAAGAACGGCCCATAGGGCGCGTACATGCAGGCGCCGGCGATCACCAGCAGGCTGTAGGACCACCAGAAATGTTCAGGTCCCAATAGGTACGAGGCGTAGAACGCGATGGACGCCACCAGCAGCGGCGGCCAGACGAAACGCTTGCGCTTCTGGGCCTTGTCCGAGCCCCAGGACACAACGAGCATGGCGACGACGGCCGCCAGGTACGGCAGCGACGACAGCCAGCCGGCCTCGACCATGCTCATTTGCAGGCCGGCCTTGAGGATCGACGGCAGCCACAGGACGAACCCGTAGACCCCGATGCTCCAGCAGAAAAACTGCAACGCCAGGATGATCACCTTGGGTGAGCGGAAGGCCTCGGCGTAGTTCTTCACCGCCTTGATCCCGACCTGTTCGGCCGCCAGTGCGCTTTCCAGGTCCTGCTTTTGCTGGGGGCTGAGCCACTTGGCCTGGGACGGACGATCATCCGCCAGGCGCCACCAGACGAAGGCCCAGAGCACCGCCGGCAGGCCTTCGATGATGAACATCCAGCGCCAGTCGAATTGCTGCACCAGGTAGCCCGACACCACCGACATCCACAGCATGGTCACCGGGTTGCCGAGGATCAGGAAGGTATTGGCGCGCGAGCGCTCGGCGCGGGTGAACCAGTGGCACAGGTACACCAGCATGGCCGGCATGACGGCGGCTTCGACCACGCCCAGCATGAAGCGAATCACGATCAGCCAGTAGGCGTTGGAGACCACGCCGGTCAACGTCGCCAGCGACCCCCAGAGGATCAGGCTGACGAAGATCAGCTTCTTCACGCTGTGTTTCTGGGCGTAGATCGCCCCGGGCACCTGGAAGAAAAAGTAGCCGAGGAAAAACAGCGCGCCGAGCAGCGAGGACAGCCCCGGGGTGATCATCAGGTCCTTGGCCATGCCCGAGGCCGCCGCGAAGCCATAATTGGCTCGATCCAGGTAGGCCAGGCTGTAGGTGATGAACACGATGGGCATGATGTACCACCAGCGGCGGGTGGCGAGGTTGAGCGTTTGCATGTCGTGACTCCTGAGCTTGTTGTTTTTGTTGCAGCAGGTGTGTTTGGGGTGTACTTGCGGCCTCTATCGCGAGCAAGCTCGCTCCTACAGGTCTAGCGGCAACCCCTGTGGGAGCGAGCTTGCTCGCGATGGGCGTCGTCAAATTCAGTCAGTAACTCATCGCGGGTCGGCAAGCCTTCCATGTCCCCCCGACTCTGTACCGCGCGGCTGCCAATCCAGTTGGCGCGCTGTACCGCCTCGGTGATCCCCCGGCTTTCCAGCAGGGCACTGATCAGGCCGACGGCGAACCCGTCCCCGGCGCCGACCGTGTCCACCACCCGGGCCACCGGCACGCCGGCGACGAAGCCCTGGTCCAGCCGCGTGCGGTAGTAGGCACCTTGGGCACCGAGCTTGATCACCACGGCTTCGGCGCCCAGGTCCAGGTAGAAGGCGGCGATGTCGGCCGGGTCGTCGAAGCCGGTCAGCAAGCGGCCTTCCCCGAGGCCGGGCAAGACCCAGTGGGCGAGGGCGGCGAGGCGGTTGACCTCGCGGATCATCAACGACTCGCTGGCCCACAGGCTGGGCCGCAGATTGGGGTCGAAGGACAGGCTGCGACCGGCCTCGCGCATGCGGTTCATCAATTCAAGGGACATCTCGCGGGCCGTGGCCGACAGCGCCGGCACAATCCCGGTGGCATGCAAGTGCCGGGCACCCAGCAGGGTGGGGGCGATGGCCTCGGGCGACAGGTGGCTGGCCGCCGAGCCACGACGGAAATACTCCACCTGCGGGTCGCTGCCATCGTCGGTGCGGGATTTGAACTGGAACCCGGTCGGGTGCGCAGGATCGACCGTCACATGGCGACAATCCAGGCCTTCACGCTCCAGCGTCTGCACGACGAAACGTCCCAGGGAATCGGCGCCGACCCGGCTCAGCCACGCCACGTTGAAGCCCAGCCGCGCCAGGCCGATGGCAACGTTGCTGTCGGCCCCGGCGATGCGCTTGCTGAAATGGTTGACGCAGGCCAGGTCGCCGCAATGGTCGGCCACCAGCATTGCCATGGTTTCGCCGAACGACAAGACATCGAACTCAGGCATGGGCAGGCTCCCGACGAGGTTGTCCGAGACCGGCCAGGGCGGCCACGTGTTCAGTGGTCAATTGCAGCAGGTCATCGCCTTGCAGCGGGTATTCGGCGGCGCGCATCACGCCGGCGGGCATGTGTTTGAACAGTTGCTCCCACAGGTGCAGATCCGCCAGCACCGGTGGCACCGCAATCAACTTGCCGTCGTCGCGCCGGGCCACCGCCTTGCAATGCACATACCGCACGTGGCGTCCGAGCTCGCGGGCCGCCAGCGTCGCGGACTGGTCTTGCCATTGCCAGTTGCCGATGTCGAAGGTCATGCCGATGGGCAATCCCAGTGGTTCGAGGGCGGCGAAAAACCGTTGGAAGGGCTCGATCCGCCCGCCTTGCAACGTCTGGTCGTTTTCCACCAGCAATTGCACCGCGCTGGTGGCGAGCACCTGCGCCAGGGCGGTCAGATCATGGGTGCCGGTGAAATGCCCGAGCGAGACCTTCAACCATGTCGAGCCAAACGCCTCGGCCCGTTGCAAGGTCGGCGCCAGGTCAGGATTGGGCTGGGTGCGGTCAGCGAGCCACAACTCGAGGGGCGAGGAGAAAATACTCTGCAGGCCTTGGGCCCGGGCGTCGGCAGCCAGCTCGGCGGGTTGTTCGTGGGTCAGCAGTTCCTCGCGCCATTCGATGCGCGAGGCGCCGGCGGCAGCCAGTAGCGTGGTGAAACGACCTTGGCCTTGCTGGCGCACCAGGTCGGCGCCGTAGCTGGACAGGCTGATGGAAACGGGTGGCTTGTTCATTGTTTTACACCTCTGAAACCGGTTTCAGTTTTGATCAAAAAAAAGGTTCTGCGTGAGGGCCTCATCGCGAGCAAGCTCGCTCCCACATGGAATCGTCGATATGGCACCGGTCCCCTGTGGGAGCGAGCTTGCTCGCGAAAGGCACTTTCACCGAACCACCCCCCGCGTCGACCCGCGCTCGATCAGCTGCGCTGCAAAATCCAGGGTTTGTATCGGCCCGTTGTCGCCCCGCAAGCGCTTGAGCAGGCACTCGAAGGCGCGGGCGCCGATCTCGGCGGTCGGTTGGGCCAGGGCGGTGATGCCGCTGCCCACCAGCGGGTACCAGTCCAGGTCGTCGAGGGCGATCAGGCCCACGTCGTCGAACAGGTGGCAATCCAATTCCCGCAACACCTGGGTGGCGGCCAGGGCGGCGATACCGTTGGCGCAGAACAGCGCCTTGGGACCCGGGCCAGGCTGGGCCAGGAAGGCTTGGAGCCTGGCCTTCAACTGATCGCAGATTTCCACCACGGCACCGGCCAGGGCAGGGCGTTGCTCGATGCCCGACTTGAAACTGTCGACCCGCTCGATCCGCGAACTGGTGCCGTCGAACGGCTCGGTCACCATCAGCAGGTCGCGATAGCCGCGTTGTTCGAGATGGTCGAGCGCCATCGTCACCGCCGCCGGGTTGTCCAGCCCCACCAGGTCGCTTTCGAGCCGATCGACTTTGCGATCCACCAGCACCAGGGGCATTTCGCGGCGCAGTTCGAGCAACTCGTCACGGTGATGGCCCAGGGTGTTCACGATCAGCCCTTCGATGTTGTAGGCACGCAACAGGGCCAGGTGCTGGCGTTCCTGTTCGTCATCGCGGTCGGTGTTGCACACCACCAGGCTGTAGCCATGGCGACGGCAGGCGGTTTCCACGCCATGCATCACGGCAATTGAATAGGGGTTGCGGATATCGGCCACCAGCATGCCGATCAGGCGTGTACGGCCGCGCTTGAGGCCGCGGGCCATCTGGTTGGGGCGATAGCCCAGCTCGCTGATCGCCTGCTCGATGCGCCGGGCGATGGCCTCGGAAAGCAGGGCGCGATCCTCGCCGATGAAGCGCGAGACGCTGGCCTTGGAAACCCCGGCGCGTTCGGCGACGTCAAGCATGGTCACGCGGCTGCGCTGGGCGGCGGAAAAGGAAGTCACGGTTGTAAACCTGCCTGTTGGAGTTATTAGCGGCTCTGAAACCGGTTTCAGGAAACCTCAGAACCCGATGGGTCGTCAAGGGCATTGTGCGAGAGGGGCGACCGGCGGTGTGGGCGTGATCCGGATTCGGGCTTGCCGAAAATTGTTGGAGGTGTCGTGTCGATCCCTGTGGGAGCGGGCTTGCTCGCGAAGGCGGTGGGTCAGTGAAGAAGGTGGTGACTGACCTGACGTCTTCGTGAGCGAGTCCGCTCCCACAATGGCTTGAGGTGCCGTGTCGATCCCCTGTGGGAGCGAGCTTGCTCGCGAAGGCGGCCGTACAAACGCTGAAATCAAACCAGCCTGATGTAAGTCCCCACATCCCTGAGAATGTTCTGCAACGTCAGCTCCACCTCGGCCAGGTCCGCTTCATCGGTGTCATGGGTGATCTCCAGCACATCATCGCCATTGAGTGCATCGGCGTCCGTCGCGGCGATTTCGACTTTCAGCAGGGTCGGGCTGAGAGTGACCTTGACCCCGTCCAGGGTCGACGGTTCGCCATCCAGGGCGATCTCCAGGCTGTCTTCGTCGGGGTAGCGGGTCATCAGGAACATGTCGCCTTGAGTGCTGTGGCAGCAGAGCATGGCCATGTTGTCTTCTTCGTCGTCGCACGGGTTGGCGATCAGAAGGGCGGTGGTCATTTGCATGGTGATGGCTCCTGGCTCAATGAGCCCTGCGGGTGCAAAAGGAGGAGTTTGCCAGCCTCGATGATTTTCTGCAGGGTTACTGCTAACCGGCGCACAACCTGCATGGGATTTCATGCCCCGGGGTGCCGTTTGGCCCTCGGGCTGCTAGGGTTGTTCAGGACGTCTGTGCCAGACAGCTAGCCGATGACCGAATATGTCGCAGCGCTGCAAGCAGGCACCTGATCGCACTCGTTAAGCTGCGCAACGGATGTGCTCCTGCAAAGGCCGCCCCCAGGGTGTTTTTTGCAGGTGTTCATTACATGGAAATTACATGGAAAAGGAATGTGACCTGCGGGTCCCGTCCAGCTTCACCCACCTGTCATCCTGTTTCCTCTGCCCGAGAATCAGGAACGGGATGGCCGACGGCCCCGAAAGGGGCTGCACGCGACGCTTCCATCAATAACAAGCCCAAGCGGAGTACCACAGATGGCGTTCTTCACCGCAGCCAGCAAAGCCGACTTCCAGCACCAACTGCAAGCGGCACTGGCGCAGCACATCAGTGAACAGGCACTGCCACAAGTGGCGCTGTTCGCTGAACAATTCTTCGGCATCATTTCCCTCGATGAACTCACCCAACGCCGGTTGTCCGACCTCGCCGGCTGCACCCTGTCTGCCTGGCGCCTGCTTGAGCGCTTCGACCACGCGCAACCGCAGGTGCGTGTCTACAACCCCGACTACGAACGCCACGGCTGGCAGTCGACGCACACGGCAGTGGAAGTGCTGCACCACGACCTGCCATTCCTGGTGGATTCGGTGCGCACCGAACTGAACCGTCGCGGCTACAGCATCCATACCCTGCAAACCACCGTCCTGAGCGTGCGTCGCGGCAGCAAGGGCGAGTTGCTGGAAATCCTGCCCAAGGGCACCCAGGGCGACGGCATCCTGCAAGAGTCGTTGATGTACCTGGAAATCGACCGCTGCGCCAACGCCACCGAACTCAGTGTCCTGACCAAGGAACTCGAGCAAGTGCTGGGCGAAGTGCGCGTGGCGGTGGCCGATTTCGAGCCGATGAAGGCCAAGGTCCAGGAAATCCTGGCGGGCCTGGACGACAGCGCCCACGTCATCGATGCCGACGAAAAGAGCGAGATCAAGAGCTTCCTGGAATGGCTGGTGGGCAACCACTTCACGTTCCTCGGCTATGAAGAGTTCGTGGTGCGTGAAGACGCCGATGGCGGCCACATCGAGTACAACCCCGAGTCCTTCCTGGGCCTGACCAAGCTGCTGCGCGCTGGCCTCACCGCCGATGACCTGCGCATCGAAGACTACGCCGTCAATTACCTGCGCGAACCAACCCTGCTGTCGTTCGCCAAGGCCGCGCACCCGAGCCGCGTGCACCGTCCGGCGTACCCGGACTACGTGTCGATCCGTGAAATCGACGCCAACGGCAAGGTCATCAAGGAATGCCGCTTCATGGGCCTGTACACCTCCTCGGTGTACGGCGAAAGTGTCCGGGTCATCCCGTACATCCGGCGCAAGGTCGAGGAAATCGAGCGTCGCTCGGGCTTCCAGGCCAAGGCGCACCTGGGCAAGGAACTGGCCCAGGTGGTCGAAGTGCTGCCCCGTGACGACCTGTTCCAGACCCCGGTCGACGAATTGTTCAGCACCGTGATGTCCATCGTGCAGATCCAGGAACGCAACAAGATCCGCGTGTTCCTGCGCAAAGACCCGTATGGGCGTTTCTGCTACTGCCTGGCCTACGTGCCACGGGACATCTATTCCACCGAAGTGCGGCAGAAGATCCAGCAGGTGCTGATGGACCGCCTGAAGGCCACGGACTGCGAGTTCTGGACGTTCTTCTCCGAATCCGTCCTGGCGCGCGTGCAACTGATCTTGCGAGTGGACCCGAAGAACCGGATCGACATCGACCCGCTGCTGCTGGAAAAAGAAGTGGTCCAGGCCTGCCGCAGCTGGAAGGACGACTACGCCAGCCTGGTGATCGAGAGCTTCGGCGAAGCCCAGGGCACCAATGTACTGGCCGACTTCCCCAAAGGCTTCCCGGCCGGCTACCGCGAGCGCTTCGCCGCGCACTCGGCCGTGGTCGACATGCAACACCTGCTGAGCCTGAATGAAAAGAACCCGCTGGTGATGAGCTTCTACCAGCCGCTGGGCCAGGTTTCCGGCCAGCGTGAGCTGCACTGCAAGCTGTATCACGCCGACACGCCGCTGGCGTTGTCCGACGTCCTGCCGATCCTGGAAAACCTCGGCCTGCGGGTGCTGGGTGAATTCCCGTACCGCCTGCGCCACACCAATGGCCGCGAGTTCTGGATCCATGATTTCGCGTTCACCGCCGCCGAAGGCCTGGACCTGGATATCCAGCAGCTCAACGACACGTTGCAGGATGCGTTCGTGCACATCGTGCGCGGTGATGCCGAAAACGACGCGTTCAACCGCCTGGTGCTGACCGCCGGCCTGCCATGGCGCGACGTGGCGCTGCTGCGTGCCTATGCCCGTTACCTGAAGCAGATCCGCCTGGGCTTCGATTTGGGCTACATCGCCAGCACCCTGAACAACCACACCGACATCGCCCGCGAGTTGACCCGGTTGTTCAAGACCCGCTTCTACCTGGCGCGCAAACTCAGCGCCGAGGACCTGGAAGACAAGCAGCTGCGCCTGGAACAGGCGATCCTCACGGCGCTGGACGACGTCCAGGTGCTCAACGAAGACCGCATCCTGCGTCGCTACCTGGACCTGATCAAGGCCACACTGCGGACCAACTTCTACCAGACCGACGCCAACGGCCAGAACAAGTCCTACTTCAGCTTCAAGTTCAACCCGCACCTGATCCCCGAACTGCCCAAGCCGGTGCCCAAGTTCGAGATCTTCGTCTACTCGCCGCGGGTCGAAGGCGTGCACCTGCGCTTCGGCAACGTTGCCCGTGGCGGTCTGCGCTGGTCCGATCGTGAAGAAGACTACCGCACCGAAGTGCTCGGCCTGGTGAAGGCCCAGCAAGTGAAGAACTCGGTGATCGTGCCGGTCGGCGCCAAGGGCGGGTTCCTGCCGCGTCGCCTGCCGCTGGGTGGCAGCCGCGACGAGATCGCGGCCGAGGGCATCGCCTGCTACCGCATTTTCATCTCGGGCCTGTTGGACATCACCGACAACCTCAAGGACGGCGCCCTGGTGCCGCCGGCCAACGTCGTGCGCCATGACGACGATGACCCGTACTTGGTGGTGGCGGCCGACAAGGGCACCGCGACCTTCTCCGACATCGCCAACGGCATCGCCATCGACTACGGCTTCTGGCTGGGCGATGCCTTTGCTTCCGGTGGCTCGGCCGGTTACGACCACAAGAAAATGGGTATCACCGCCAAGGGCGCGTGGGTTGGCGTGCAGCGCCACTTCCGCGAGCGCGGCATCAATGTCCAGCAAGACAGCATCACCGTGGTGGGCGTCGGCGACATGGCCGGCGACGTGTTCGGCAACGGCTTGCTGATGTCCGACAAGCTGCAACTGGTGGCCGCGTTCAACCACCTGCACATCTTCATCGACCCGAACCCGGAACCGGCCAGCAGCTTCGCCGAGCGCAAGCGCCTGTTCGACCTGCCGCGTTCGGCCTGGACCGACTACGACACCAGCATCATGTCCGAAGGCGGCGGTATCTTCTCGCGCAGCGCGAAGAGCATCGCCATCTCGCCACAGATGAAAGAGCGCTTCGACATCAGCGCCGACAAACTGACCCCGACCGAACTGCTGAACGCCTTGCTCAAGGCACCGGTGGACCTGTTGTGGAACGGCGGTATCGGCACCTACGTCAAGGCCAGCACCGAAAGCCACGCCGACGTCGGCGACAAGGCCAACGATGCGTTGCGCGTGAACGGCAACGAGCTGCGCTGCAAGGTCGTGGGCGAGGGCGGTAACCTGGGCATGACCCAACTGGGTCGCGTCGAGTTCGGCCTGCATGGCGGCGCCACCAACACCGACTTCATCGACAACGCCGGTGGCGTGGACTGCTCCGACCACGAAGTGAACATCAAGATCCTGCTCAACGAAGTGGTGCAGGCTGGCGACATGACCGATAAGCAACGCAACCAGTTGCTGGCGAGCATGACCGACGAAGTCGGCGGCCTGGTGTTGGGCAACAACTACAAGCAGACCCAGGCGCTGTCCCTGGCGGCCCGCCGTGCATTCGTGCGGATCGCCGAATACAAACGCCTGATGAACGACCTGGAAGCGCGGGGCAAGCTGGACCGTGCCATCGAGTTCCTGCCTACCGAAGAGCAATTGGCCGAACGCGTTGCGGCAGGCCATGGCCTGACCCGTGCCGAACTGTCGGTGCTGATCTCCTACAGCAAGATCGACCTCAAGGAAGCGCTGCTCAACTCCCTGGTCCCGGATGACGACTACCTGACCCGTGACATGGAAACCGCGTTCCCGCCAACGCTGGTGAGCAAGTTCTCCGAGGCCATGCGCCGCCATCGCCTGAAGCGCGAGATCGTCAGCACCCAGATCGCCAACGACCTGGTCAACCACATGGGTATCACCTTCGTTCAACGGCTCAAGGAGTCCACGGGCATGAGCCCGGCGAACGTGGCGGGTGCCTACGTGATCGTGCGTGACATCTTCCATCTCCCGCACTGGTTCCGTCAGATCGAGGCCCTGGACCACCAGGTTTCCGCCGACGTGCAACTGGAGCTGATGGATGAGCTGATGCGCCTGGGCCGCCGCGCCACTCGCTGGTTCCTGCGCAGCCGCCGCAACGAGCAGAACGCCGCCCGCGACGTCGCTCACTTCGGTCCGCACCTGGCGGCGCTGGGCCTCAAGCTCGACGAACTGCTGGAAGGTCCGACCCGCGAAGGTTGGCAGACCCGCTACCAGGCCTACGTGGCCGCCGGTGTGCCGGAGTTGCTGGCGCGCATGGTTGCAGGCACCACCCACCTGTACACCTTGCTGCCGATCATCGAGGCATCGGACGTCACCGGCCAGAACGCCGCGGACGTGGCCAAGGCCTACTTCGCCGTGGGCAGTGCCCTGGACGTCACCTGGTACCTGCAACAGATCAGCGCATTGCCGGTGGAAAACAACTGGCAGGCCCTGGCCCGCGAGGCGTTCCGCGATGATGTCGACTGGCAGCAACGGGCGATCACCATCTCGGTCCTGCAAGAGGGCGACGGTAGCCAGGACGTGGAAACCCGCCTGGCCCTGTGGCTGGAGCAGCACCAGGACATGGTCGAGCGCTGGCGCGCGATGCTGGTAGACATCCGTGCCGCCAGCGGCACCGACTACGCCATGTACGCAGTCGCCAACCGCGAACTGCTGGACCTGGCGCTAGCAGGTCAGACGGTCGTGACGGCCAACTGATCCGGCGTTGAAATGAAAAAACCCGCATCGAGAGATGCGGGTTTTTTTTCGCCCCGTTCGGACCGGAATCCACCAAACAGCACTGTGGGAGCGGGCTTGCCCGCGAAGGCGGTGGGTCAGTCAACCTCTTCATCACCTGACGCACTGCATTCGCGAGCAAGCTCGCTCCCACACGGGGATCCGTGGCGAACACACCCCTCGAGCCCACCAAACAGCACTGTGGGAGCGGGCTTGCCCGCGAAAGCGGTGGGCCAGTCAACCTCTTCATCAGCTGAGCCACTGCACTCGCGAGCAAGCCCGTGTCAGTTCTTCAGGGGAATCAACACCGCTTCTTTCTCGCCCAACACCATGAACACCAGCAGCTTCGCCGGTTCGGTGGTGCTGGCATTCTTCGACACCAGGTGCTCGGAGCCTGCGGCTTCATACCAGAACTCCCCGGCCTTGTAGGTCACGGCCGGCTCACCTTTGACCTGGGAGGTGATGGCGCCTTCGAGTACATAGGCCATCGCCGTGCCCTCATGCTTATGGGCGATGGAGGATTGGCCCGGGGCGTAGTCCACGGTCAGCATCATGGCTTTTTTGCCGGGCAGGTTTTTCAGCGCTTTTTCCTGCAACACATTGACCTTTTCCGAAGGGGCCGCGTCGTGGGCGAGCACTGGGGTAACGGGCAGCAAGCTGAGGGCGGCGATCAGGTAGAGGGCTTTCATGGCGGTAGGACCTTTTGGTTGAGTGGTTCTCGATGAACCCACCCTAAGCCCCATGTCCTGGCAAACAAACGTCCAATCTTTCGGAAGGTGGGTAGACCAATCGAGATCTACCCATACGCAATTGGCGAGCCCCGAACCTGTGGCGAGGGAGCTTGCTCCCGCTTGAGTGCGAAGCGCTCATAAAAGGGGCTGCTGCGCAACCCAGCGGGAGCAAGCTCCCTCGCCACGGGTTTGTGTGCACGACGCGGCATCAGACGATCGGAAAGCTGTTGAAGTCCACGCTGCGCGCCAGGCGGTTGTCGATCAGGCTGATGAAGCCCTGTACCTCGGGACAGTTGAAGTGGGCCTGCATGGCCGCTTCCGACTGCCAGCGGCCGCTGACGCTCCAACGGTCGCCGTCTTCCGGGCAACGGTCGACCAGGTAGGCATCGCAGCCCGGCAGAGCCCGCAGGGTTTCGACGATCTGCTGCAACTGCCGGCCCAGTTCCTCCGAACGCCCGGCGGCGGCCTGCACTTCTACGGTATTGATCACGTGGCGAGACATTGTTCGGGCTCCTGAATCAAGTCGGACGGATGTTACTCAACCCTTGATGACACCCGTGCAGGATAAGCCCGTCGGGTCCATGCTCAAACAGCCAATGGGCCGATAAATCCCCAGTCCAATGGCTCAGGCGACTTGCTGCAAGATGTCGCGCAGACGGTCCAGGGCGATGTCGATGTCCAGGGTCTCGATGGCGCCAAAGCCAAAGAACAGGCCCGGTCGTACCGGCGTTTCATTGAAGAAGCCTTCGAGGCTGTACAGCCCGATCTCGGCTTTTTTCGCCAGTTCGATCACCAGCGCCAGGTCGATCGGCACCTTGCACAACACCGCCATGTGGAAGCCGGCCGTGGTGGGCACGGCGTCGAACCACGGCGACAGATCCCCGGCCATGCGCGCCAGCAGGCGCTCGCGTCGACCGGCGTACAGCGTGTGGCAGCGGCGGATGTGCTTGAGCAAGCAACCCTCGGCGATGAACTTGGCCAGTGCCCATTGCGGCAGGGTGGAGGTGTGCTGGTCGGTGAGGCGCTTGGCCAGGATCACCGCTTCGAGGATCGCCGGCGGCAGGATGGCGTAGCCAAGGCGAAGTTCGGGTAGCAACGTCTTGGAGAACGTGCCGACATACGCCACGATCCCGCGCTCGTCCATGCTCTGCAGCGAATCGGCGGGCCGGCCTTCGTAGCGGAACTCGCTGTCGTAATCGTCTTCGATGATGATTGCCCCCAGTTCGTAGGCCCGGGCCAGCAAGGCTTCGCGGCGGGCCTGGCTCATGGGCATCCCCAGGGGAAACTGATGGGACGGCGTGACATAGATCAGCCGTGTGCCGTCAGGAATCAGGTCCACGCGCATGCCTTGCTCGTCGACCGGCACCCCGGTCACCGTCGCGCCCTGGGAACCGAACAGCAAGCGTGCCGGCGGATAGCCCGGATCTTCCATGGCCACCAGGCTGCCGGGGCGGGTCAACACTCGCGAGATCAGGTCCAGGGCCTGCTGCGCGCCGTTGCACACCACCACGTCATCGTCCTGGCAATTGACCCCGCGAGAAAACGCGATGTGCCGGGCAATGGCGTTGCGCAGCGCCGGCAGGCCTTCGGGCTGGCTATAGAAACCCTTGGCGCTGGCGATCTGGCGCAGTGCATGGGCGGTGCAGCGGCGCCAGTCGTCCAGGGGGAACTGGCCCTTGCCGGTGGCGCCGCCGATGAAGTCGTAGCGCAGGGCGCCTTCCAGGGTCGGATGGCGCATCAGGTCCGGCATGGTGCGCCAGGCCTCGACCACCTCGGCGCCGGCCAGTTCGCGGTGGCTTTGCTTGCGCACGATCCGGGCCGGTCGCGCATTGACGTAGGTGCCCTTGCCGATGATGCCGGTGAGGAAGTTTTCGTAGGTCAGCTGCGCGTAGGTGTCGGAAACGGTCTTGCGGGAAATGCCCAGTTGCTCGGCCAGCAGGCGGCTGGGCGGCAACTGCGTGCCGGCGGCCAGGCGACCGCCTTCGATGGCGCTGCGCAGTTGTTGATACAGCTGGCCCGCCAGGTCCTTGCGGCCGTTGATGACAACATGAAGTTCCATACCCGCAGGCTCCTGGGCGATTGCTGGCGGCCAGCGTCAAAGGCGCAAGATTACCCGCATTGTGCCGCTGCTTTGAAGTTGCGTGGAGAAAATCCCGCCGATTGGCCTGCTGCGTGCTGGTCCCGGATTTTTCGACGAATTGGACCTGTCGCCGAACGCCCCCAGGGCCTACCGTAAAGGCTTCAATCGCCACGGAGCCCGCCATGAGCCCGCGTCTGGATTACTACAGTGCCTCCCCGGGGGCAATGAAAGCCATGATCGGCCTGGAAGCCATGACCAGTCGCCTGAGTATCGAGCCGGCGCTGCTGCACCTGGTCAAGATCCGCGCCTCGCAACTCAACGGCTGCGCCTTCTGCACCGACATGCATTCGGTGGAGGCGCGCCGCCTGGGCGAAACCGAGCGGCGTCTGTATGCCGTAGCGGTATGGCGTGACAGCGGTTTCTTCACTCCCCGCGAACATGCCGCCCTGGCCTGGACCGAAGCGGTCACGCGGCTGGTCCGAAGCCAGGTGCCGGACGAGGTCTACGCCCTGGCCCGCGGCTGCTTCAGCGAGGAAGAGTTGGTAGACCTGACCCTGGCGATCAGCACCATCAGCAGCTGGAACCGCCTAGCGGTGAGTTTTCGCCAGCGTCCGGGCGGTTGATGACCTGCCAACTCATGTCTGGATGCCATCCTGTGGCGAGGGCAGCATCGTCACTTGGGCAACGGTGAGTTGTTCGGCGCAGCAGGGGGGCGCTGCGGTTTCACCGAGTTGCCAAACGCATTGCCCATACGCACCCCGGTGGCTGCCGGGGTGACCAGGCCGAGGCTATTCGGCGCGCGTTCGTTGACGGGTACGTCCAGCGCTTCCCGGGCCCGTTGCGCGGTAGCCGCCGCTTGCGGGTCATTGCCCATCTGCCGGCTCAGGCAGTTGTAGTCCGGGGTCTTGTAGCCGCCGACCGTCACCTCGATACACGCCGGCGCCTCTTCCGCCTGGGCCCAGGGCAGGGCCAGCAGCAGACCGAGGCCTGCTGTCATGCGCATCCACTGTTTCATCACCGACCTCCTGGCCCGTCCCAGGGGGACGGTGCGTTGTCAGGGCATCAGTCTAGTGCGCTGCTGGGGATTTGTATCAGATGTCATACGACATTCATAAACACCCCTCAGGATGACGGTTTTCAACGGATACGTCAGTCGTGCAGCAGGGCAGAGCCGGGGGCGGGGGCAGACGTGGTTTGACCTGGGCGCCCTTGGGCTGGCTGGTGGTGTCGTGGTGCCTGTTGACCGGGCCTGTCCAGGCGGCGAGCCTGGTGGACCTGGACATCGCGCCCCAGGCGCTGACCACGGCGCTGGAGCAATTCAGCCGCGCGACGGGCATGGCGGTGCTGGTGGACCATCAGCTGTCGAGCCAACGCCAGACGCTGGGCGTCCAGGGGCGGTTCACACCCGCCGACGGGTTGAGAGTGCTGCTCAGCGGGACCGGGCTGGCGGCGCATTACGCCCGGGCGGACGCGTTCACGTTGCAGCCGGTGCAGGTCCGCGACGTGGCGCTGCCTGCCGGTGTCACGCCGGGCCTGAGCGACAGCAACTACGCCGCCGCGATCCAGACGGTGATCCAACGCAACCTGTGTCGCTCGCCGTTGACCCAACCGGGCAGCTTTCGGGCGGTGTTGCAGATCTGGATCGGCCGTGACGGGGTGGTCCAGCACAGTCGCCTGGTCAGTTCCACGGGTGATCTGCTGCGGGACAAGGCGTTGGTCAACAGCTTGCAAAACCTCAGGATCGACCGCCCGGCGCCCAGTTCGCTGCGCCAGCCGGTGACCCTGCTCTTGTTACCCGACTCATCAGGAAGAAGCATGGAATGCACAGCAGGGGAAGGGGTGTCCGGGCGATGAAAGAGATCGGCCGCAGCCCATTGGTGAAGCTGTTCCTCACCTCGTATGAGGATTTCAAGGTACGCCTGCGTCGGCGCCTGGGTTCCGAGGAACTGGCCAATGATGTGCTGCATGAAACCTACCTGCGGGTCGATCGCATGGTCGACACCCAGGAGATCGCCCAGCCCAACGCCTATTTGTACCGCATGGCCCTGAACATCGCGGCCGACCGCCGCCAGGCCGATGCCCGGCTGCTCACCGGCGATGAAGTCGAGGAGTTGCTGCAGGTCTCGGATGAAGCGCAGGACCCGGCCCGGGTGGTGGGCGGGCAGAAGGAGTTGCAGATCCTGCTCAAGGCCTTGTACGAGCTGCCGGCGCGGCGGCGCAGGATCTTCATTGCCGCGCGCCTGGAAGAAGCACCGCACCTGGAAATCTCCCAGCGTTTCGGCATTTCCACGCGCATGGTGGAAAAGGAAGTCAAGGCTGCGCTGGGGCATTGCGCCCTGCGTCTGGAAAGAAAAGTCATTCAGCGGTTCGGTCCCGGCGCGGGAAAACCGTCTTGAGAGTAGAGACCCGACCCATTCGCGAGTGTGTTTGCGCTTGAATATCTTCAGCATCACTTCCCCTGACGCCACGCCCCGGGCCCGGTTGGCCGGCGAGGCCCGAGACTGGTTGATCCTGCTCACCTCGGGGCGCGCCACCGTGGCCGATGCCCGGGCCCTGCGCCAATGGTGCGGGCAGAGCCCCGAACACGCGCAAGCGTTCGAGGAGGCCAAGGCGCTGTGGCACGGTTTACAACCGGCGGTCGCGGCATTGCAGGCGCCGCGGCATTTCGGCCGACGGGCCTTGCTCGGGGGTGCGATTGCGGCGTCGGCCGGTTTCCTGTTGATCCGGGCGACGGTGCCGGGTGGCGTGTCCGGCCTGGGCGCCGACTATGTGACCGATGTCGGCGAGCAGCGCCGGGTGGAGCTGGCCGACGGCGTCAGCCTGGAACTGAACACCCAGACGCGCCTCAGCCGCCGTGCCCTGAACGATGGCGGGGCCGGCCTGGAGTTGCTCGGCGGCGAGATTGAAGTGCTGGGGCGCAGCACCCAGGCCGTCAGCGTCCAGGCCGGAGCCGGCTGGATCAGCGCCGCCAAAGCGCGCTTCAACGTTCGCTACACCGATCAGCGGGTCTGTGCGACCTGCCTTGAAGGCATCGTCCAGGTCGAGGTGCGGGGCCAGCGTTTTCGCCTGGAACCGGGCATGCAGTTGACCTACGACACCGCGCGGGTCGGCACGCCCCAGCAGGCCGACGTTTCGGCGGCCATTGCCTGGCGCGACCAGGTGCTGGTGTTCAACGACGCGACCCTGGCCAGCGTCATCGATGAAATCAACCGCTACCGCCCTGGCATGTTGCTGCTGCTCAATCGCGAACTGGGCTTGCGCAAGGTCCAGGCGCGGTTCCGCCTCGACCAACTGGCGGGCGTGGCGCTGCTGATCCGCGATGCCTATGGGGCAAAATGCACCGAGCTGCCGGGCGGTGTGGTGGTCCTGAGTTGAGCCTGGCGGTGCCTGGGCGGGCCCCTTCGCGGGCAAGCCCGCTCCCACAGCGTTCGCCGTGGAGCATTTGTGGGAGCCTGCTCGCGAAGACGGCATGACTCTCGCGGCCAAACCTCAATCCCCTGTGTGAGCGGGCTTGCCCGCGAAGGCGGCCTGACAGCCGACCTAACGTCTGCGGTTGCACTGGATGCAGCTGTGGGGCATTGATCCTGCTGCCATTGAATGACTTCGCCTTACTCCAACGGCCCTAACACCTGTCGATACCGTTCAGTGCCTTGGGGCGTCTCGCGGGTCAGGCTGATTTCGATGCCGGATGGGTTCTCCTGGCGGTTACCGCTGAGCTTGCGCCAGCCTTTGTCCTTGTCCCAGTAGCGCAGTCCCGCCGAACTGACTTCATTGAGCACGGCGACTCCGTCACCCGGCGCGGGCAGCGGATAGCGGTCGCGTGCCGGGCCTTGGGCGCGGTAGAGCGTGTTGCCCTTTAGCCACCAGCGCACCCGTTGCAGCGCGCCGTCCCGGGCGGCGGCCACGCGGATCACATCCAGGCGAAAGCCCTGGCCGTCGGTGCTGCGCACGGTGAGGGCGGGTGGAGCGGTCGAGGGTTCGTCGTCGATGCCGGGCTTGAGCGGCTCGCTCAACTCGATGCTGGCGCGCAGGGCCACGTCGCGCTCCAACTGATTCAACGCCCGCAGCAAGGCCTCGGTCTGCTCGGTACTGGCCTGCAAATGGCTGTCGGCCCGGGTCACGCTGTCCAGCCCGCGCCAGGCGATCAGGCTGACCACCGCCATCAGCAGAATCGCCACCATGACTTCCAGCAGGGTGAAACCTGTTTGCCGAGCGTTCATTGGATCTGCACCCGCCCGGCGGCATTGCGTTGCACGCTCAGGCTGTTCTGGCCATCCGAGAGGCGGATCTGCAACGGCTCGCCGAGCCACTCGGCGTTGAGCACCACCCGTTGCCTGGGCTCCACGCGAACGTCCATCGACGGGCTCTGCCAGCGACGCGGATGCAACTGGGGATCATCCTTGAAGCGATCCAGCGCGGTGTCCTGGTCGCCGCGGCGACTGAAGCTGAAACCCTTGGCGTCCCAGCGCCAGGTGATCGGCCGCCCATCCGTGCGCGCTTCGGTCTGGGCCAGTTGCAGCAACTGCACCAGCCGCTCGGCGTCCTGGCGCAGCACCTTCAGCGGGTCCGGCTTGATGCTCAGGCTCACGGCCGCGCTGGCGATGCCGATGATCACCAGCACCACCATCAATTCGATCAGGGTGAAACCGCGTTGCGTGTCCCGGGCCATCTCGCGCTCCTTTGCGTCGGGACCATCCTGCACGGGCAAGATGATAAGGGTGTGAAATAAAACGGAGAGATTTGCGGGGTACGCTGGGGGTCGGAATTAAAAAGGAGATTCAGGCCATGGCGTTCATCGAACGGGTATCCCCGGCGCATCTCGTCCAGGCGCTGGCGTTGTTGGCGGCGTTGGCTGGGGTGGCGACCTGGTCTTCGCTGTTGCTGACCTCTGCCGAGTCGCGCACGCCGGATGTCGCCCCGCAACGCATGGCCGAGCGTTCGGATAGCCCGGCGCTGCAATGGTTTTCCAACCAGCCGGCGCCGGTGCAGATCAAGGTCAGCGGGGTGATGGCCGGTGCCCATGGCGCTGTGGCGATCCTGAGCCTCAACGAGGGCCCGCCGCGCAGCTTCCTGGTGGGCGAGCGGGTGGCCCAAGGCGTGCGGCTGGTGGCGATCGAGGCGCAAGCGGTGGTGATCGAGCGTGGCAGCGAGCAGACTCGGCTGGCGTTGGCGCAGTTGCCGGATTCGGTGAGTTTGCCGTCTTTTGTTCAGCACTGAATCTGTGCCAAGCCTGTTGTGGCGAGGGGATTTATCCCCGATGGGGTGCGCAGCAGCCCCAAACAGCCGAATGAATCTGCCGGGGGACACCGAGGCGGCAGTAAGAGGGGGGCGCTTCGCACCCCAGCGGGGATAAATCCCCTCGCCACAAATGCATTTGCATTCAACGGACCGTTTCCCGAACAACCAACGTCTCCAGCCGCGCCAGCGGCGGGGCCTCGCGGCTGCGGTCCGACACGCTCAGTTCCACCCGCAACAACCGACCGTCCTGCGCCGTGCGCAAGGTCTGTTCGCAGCGCAGTAACAGGCGCCCCTGATCGCAGTCGAACACCTTCAGGCCGGGTGCCAGCCGGCCTTCCAATTGCAATTGCGCCAGTTGGCTGCGGGCGGCCAGCAGGGCGATGGATTTGTCGCGCAGCAAGCCATTGCCCTGGGTCATCACCGCCGCCACACGCACCGCGGCCGACATGGCCACGGCGATGATCGCCAGGGCCACCAGCACTTCGATCAGGGTGAAGCCGGCGTGCGGGGCGGGGCGGGGCATGGGGTGGGCTCAAGGCAAATGCAGCCCTTGAGGTTAGCCCGCGTTCGTGACCGATTGACGACGCAAGCTCCTGAGCAATTTCAATATCACTGACATATTTTCTTGCAACACTGCGCCTCGTATCGAATCCAGCGAAGGACCGTCGAGATGCAGATCGCCCGTTACAACGCCCGTCCCCAAGGCCCACGCGGGCAGCGGGGCTTCACCCTGATCGAAATCATGGTCGTGGTGGTCATCCTTGGCATCCTGGCGGCCATGGTGGTGCCCAAGGTGCTCGACCGTCCCGACCAGGCCCGGGCAACGGCGGCGAAGCAGGACATTGGCGGGTTGATGCAAGCCTTGAAGCTTTATCGCCTGGACCACGGCAGCTACCCGAGCATGAACCAGGGCCTCAAGGTGCTGGTGGAGAAACCCGCCGACGCCAAGAACGGCACTTGGCGCTCGTACCTGGAACGCCTGCCGAACGACCCCTGGGGCCGTCCCTACAACTACCTCAACCCCGGCGCCAATGGCGAAGTCGACGTGTTCTCCCTGGGCGCCGACGGCCAGCCCGACGGCGACGGCGTGAATGCCGACATTGGCTCCTGGCAGCTCTAAGGACCGTGATGGGAACGAATTCGCCCCTCGCGGCGAAGCAGCGCGGCATGGCGGTCATCAGCGCTTTGCTGATCGCTGCCGTGGTCGCGGTGATCGCCGGTGGCATGCTCACTCGCCAGGCCCTGTTCACCCGCAGCCTGGAAGCCGAGCAGTTGCGCATCCAGGGCAGTGCGCGGATGCAAGGCGGCCTGGCGCTGAGTCGCCAATTACTGTGGGAGGCCCGCCAGCGTGATCCGTTGACACGCTTCGGCCAGCCTTGGGCAAAACCCATTGTCCTGCCCGGTTCGAACCAGGTCGATACGCCGTTCGAAGGGCAGCTCGAAGATGAGCAGGGCAAGTTCAACCTGCGCAACCTCGTCGCCAATGAACGTGTCGACGAGGAACAATTGAATGCCTTCGAACGGCTCTGCGGGCAGCTGGGGATCGCCGCCAGCGTGCGCGACCGCATCGTCGAGCGCGTCATTGAAGCGTACCCGCGCACGCTGAACCCGGAACGGGCGGACACAGCGCCCACGGGGCGTACCTTCGACAGTGGCCGGGACACCTCGCCTGACGCGGATGCCGCATTACTCAAACCGACCCGACCGATGCTGCGCACCGTGCGCGACCTGGGCGACGTCAAGGGCGTCACGCCTGCCGTGCTGGCAGCGCTGGCGCCCTACGTGACGATCCTGCCGGCCAATACCTGGGTCAACGGCAACACCGCCAGTGCCCCGGTACTGGCCGCCGCTGTGCCGGGGTTGTCGTTGCAGCGGGCCGAGGCGCTGGTGCGGGAGCGGGAGGGCGGCCATTGGTTCGTCAATCGCGGGGATTTCGTCAACCGCCTGCGCATGCCGGAGCTGGAAACGGCCACGGTCAAGGTGGGCATCACCAGCGACTGGTTCCGCCTGCGCGGCCAGGCCCGCAGCGGTCAACGGCGGGTTGAAGTCGATGCGTTGCTGCAACGCACCCAGGACCGGTTGCCCCGGGTGATCTGGTCGAGGGTGGGCGTATGACACGGTTGCGCGTGGCGTTGGCGCCGTTGGCCGAACTGGACCTCGACAGCCCGGTGGCGTTCGCGGCGCTGGACCGCCAGGGCCAGGTGCGCGAGCACGGGCGCAGCAGCCTCAGGGCGTTGGGGCAGGGCGCCCGGAATCTCTCGGTGGAGTGCTTTCTTCATCCCCGCGACAGCCTGCTGACTCGCCTGGAGCTGCCGCTGTTGCCGGCGGCGAAGATCACCGCCGCGGTGACGTGCGCGGCCCAGGCCCTGATGCTCGGCGCCAGCGAACACATGCAGGTGGCTCACAGCCCGCGGGGTGTCGACGGGCAGGTCCAGATCGCCTGGCTGGACCGGCAGTCGCTCGCCCGGCTGGGCCAGTTGTTGCACCAGGCCGGGCTCAAGTTGCGCGGCCTGTACCCGGCGGCCTATGCCTTGCCCGTGTTGGCCGGCCCGGTGGCTTGCATCGAAGACGGTCACCTGTTGCTGCGCCATGGTCCGCAGCAGGCCGAGGTGCAGCCGTTGCAAGAACAGGCGCTGGAAGAGTGGTTGATGACCATGGGGCCCGGCTTGCATTGGATCGGCGCAGCGCCGCCCCAGGCGTCGATCACGCCCCTGGCCGACATCCACCGCTGGACCGGCAGCGCGCCGGGCTGGGGTTTGCATGCCGGTCTGTCGCGCAACACGGCCGGACGCGGCGGTTGGGGCCGGGCGGCGGCCCTGTGTGCCATGGCCGTGGCGGTGTGGGTGGTGGGCCTGAACCTTTACGCCGCCCGTGAGGCGGCCCAGGGGCAACGGCTCAAGGCGCAAATGAGCCAACGGGTGAAGCAGGCGTTCCCGGACTTGCCGGTGGTGCTCAATCCGCTGCAACAGGCCCGGCAACAGATTGCCGCGCGCCAGGACGGTACGGCGACGGACCCCAGCCAACGCTTCGTCAGCCTGATGCAGCAGGCCGGCAGTGCCATGCCGTTCATGAGCGGCAACGCCCAGGCCCTGGTGTTCGAGAACGGCGAGTTGCGCCTGGAGCTCGTGCCCGACGCGCCGAAGGCCGCCGCCGAAGACGATTGGAAAGGCCCCCTGGTCCAGGCCGGCATCGATGTCGTCGCCGTTGACCAGGGCTGGACCTTGCGCATGACCCAGGCCGGCCAGGCCACCCCCGAAGATACCGCGGAAGACGATGATGAATAAGCCGTCCCTGGCCGTGCTGAGCGTCCGCTGGCAAACCCTGCGCAGCCGCTGCCGGACCTTCTGGCAAGGCCTGGCCGTGCGCGAACGACGGGCCGTGGCCCTGAGCGCGCTGGTGCTCGGCGGTAGCCTGGTCTGGCTGGGATTGATCGAGCCGCCGTTGAAGACCATCGCCTATTGGCAGGCCGAAACGCCGAAGCTGCGCTCACAGACCGAAGCCCTCGAAGTGCTGCTGCGGGACGTCGCCGGGCCGGCGCCAGGCCAGCCGTTGGAAGCAGCCCTGCGCCAGACCCTGGACGCCAGCGGGCTGGGCGATCACTACCAATTGCAGGCGCCCGGCGCCGATACGGCCAACGCCTGGCAACTGACCTTCACCGACGCGCCGGCCGACGGCGTGATCGGCTGGCTGCTGAGCAACCCCGGGCCATTGTCCCTGGAAGTGTCCGAGGCGCGCCTGCAACGCACGGCCACGGCCGCTTCCACTGGTCTTGAAAATACCGCCGGCACTCTGTCCGGAACCGTTCGCATGCATCAGGCGCAAGGCGCTAAGGAAGCTTCATGAAGGGGGCCCGTTACCCACGTCATTGGCGCAAGGCCGCGCCGCTGTTGTTGCTGGCATTGAGCGCGTGCAACAGCACGCCGCCGGCCTCGCAGCCACCGTTGCTGGTGGACAGCGAACTGGGTGTTCCGTTGGGCAGCACGCAGCGCAGCGGCGACGCGTTGCTCGACCGTCAGCGAGCCCAGGCGGCACGTGAGCAGAAACCGGCGGCGCGCCACCAGGTCGACCTGACGTCCCGTGCCCGTGAATCGCGCAACCCGCCGCCGGCGCGCAACCCGCTGGGGGATCAGCCGGTGACGTTGAATTTCGTCGAGGCGGATATCCAGGCCGTGGTGCGGGCCTTGTCCCGTTCCACCGGCCAGCAGTTCCTGGTGGACCCTCGGGTCAAGGGCAACCTGACGCTGGTGTCCGAAGGGCAGGTGCCGGCAAGCCAGGCCTACGCCATGCTGCTGGCGGCGTTGCGCATGCAGGGCTTCAGCGTGGTGGACGTCGGCGGCGTGGCCCAGGTGGTGCCCGAGGCCGACGCCAAGCTGCTGGGCGGGCCGATCTACAGCGCCGATAAACCGGCCGGCAATGGCATGCTGACCCGCACCTTCCGGCTGCAATACGAGAACGCGGTCAACCTGATCCCGGTGTTGCGCCCGATCGTCTCACCGAACAATCCGATCAATGCCTACCCCGGCAACAACACCATTGTCGTCACCGACTACGCCGAGAACCTGTCGCGGGTGGCGCAACTCATCGAAGGCATCGACACCCCCAGCGCCATCGACACCGATGTGGTGCCGGTGCAGAACGGTATCGCCGTGGACATCGCGCAGATGGTCTCCGACCTGCTGGAAACCCAGGGTGGCGACCAGACCCAGAAAATCAACGTGATCGGCGACCCGCGCTCCAATTCCATCATCATCCGGGCCGGCAGCCCCGAGCGCACCGAGCTGGCGCGCAACCTGATCTACAAACTCGACAACGCCCAGAACAACCCCAGCAACCTGCACGTGGTGTACCTGCGCAACGCCCAGGCCGGCAAGCTGGCCCAGGCCCTGCGTGGTCTGCTCACCGGCGAAAGCGAAGGCGAGGGCAACGACAATTCCCGGTCGGTGCTCAGCGGCATGGGCGCCAGCACCAATGGCCAAAGCGCACAGAGCAGTACCGATGGCACCAGCACCGCGACCGGTAGCGGCTCTTCAAGTAATAGCAACGTTAATGGCTACGGCCAGGGCAGCAGCGGGCAGGGCGCGAGCTCGACGAAGAACGAGCAGAACACCGCCTTCAGCGCGGGCGGCGTGACCATCCAGGCGGATGCCACCACCAACACCTTGCTGATCTCCGCGCCCGACCCGTTGTACCGCAACCTGCGGGAAGTCATCGACCTGCTCGACCAGCGACGTGCCCAGGTGGTGATCGAGAGCCTGATTGTGGAAGTGGGCGAAGACGACGCCAGTGAGTTCGGCGTGCAATGGCAGACCGGCAACCTCGGCGGCAGCGGGGTGATCGGCGGGGTCAACCTGGGCGGCAGCGGGCTCAACCTCAACGGCAAGACCAGCATTGATGTGCTGCCCCAGGGCCTGAACCTCGGGTTGGTCAACGGCACCGTGGACATTCCCGGCATCGGCAAGATCCTCGACCTCAAGGTCCTGGCCCGGGCCTTGAAGAGCAAGGGCGGCACCAATGTGCTGTCGACGCCGAACCTGCTGACCCTGGACAACGAAGCCGCGAGCATCTTCGTCGGCCAGACCATTCCTTTTGTCAGCGGCAGCTACGTCACCGGGGGCGGCGGCACCAGCAACAACCCGTTCCAGACCGTGACCCGCGAAGAGGTGGGCCTGAAACTCAACGTCCGGCCGCAGATTTCCGAGGGCGGTACGGTCAAGCTGGATATCTACCAGGAGGTCAGCAGCGTCGACAACCGCGCTTCGAGCACCACGGGGATTGTCACCAACAAGCGTGCCATCGACACCAGCATCCTGCTGGACGACGGCCAGATCATGGTCCTGGGCGGGCTGTTGCAGGATGGCTACAGCCAGAGCAACGACGCGGTGCCGTGGCTCTCGACCTTGCCCGGCATCGGCGCACTGTTTCGCAACGAAAGCCGGCAGACCACCAAGACCAACCTGATGGTGTTCCTGCGGCCCTACATCATCCGCGACACGGCGGCGGGGCGCAGCATCACTCTCAACCGCTACGACTTCATGCGCCGCGCCCAGGGCCTGTTGCAACCGGAACGCAGCTGGGCCATGCCCGATATCCAGGCCCCGCAACTGCCGGCGGCATCCCGGGCGATCCCCGGCAGCGCACCTGCCGCGCTGCAAACGCCCAGGGCGGCGATCAAGGCGGTGCCGCTCGAAGGAGAGCAGCGCTGATGACCACTACGCTTAAGCACCCCACGGTTGTGGCGAGGGGATTTATCCCCGTTGGGGCGCGAAGCGGCCCCAAAGCAGCGGTCTCGGTTTGCCTGACACGCCGAGGCGTCGGTTCAGGGTCGCTTCGCAACCCAGCGGGGATAAATCCCCTCGCCACAGATAAATCTGATAGGCACACATTTTGTGCACGACCTATCGGACGATGGAGCAGGCTTCCATGACCACCCTCCCATACGCCTGGGCCAAGGCCCAGCGCCTGGTGTTGCGCCAGGGAGAGGCGGGCGCGGTGTTGGTGGTGTGTCCGTCGACGCCGGGCTGGTCCATCAGCGAAGTGCGCCGGCAATTCGGCGAAGTGCCCCTGGAGCGGGTGCGCGACGAAGAACTCGATGGCCTGCTCAACACGGCCTACGCCGACACTGGCAGCGCCGCCGCCGTGGTGGGCGCGGCGGAGAACGAGGTGGACCTCGACCGGCTGATGCAGGACATCCCCGAGATCACCGACCTGCTGGACACCCAGGACGGCGCGCCGGTGATCCGCATGATCAACGCCTTGCTGACCCAGGCGGCCCGGGACGAGGCCAGCGACATCCACATCGAGCCCTTCGAGAGCCATTCGGTGGTGCGCTATCGGGTCGACGGTACCCTGCGCGACGTGGTCTCGCCACGCAAGGCGCTGCATGGCGCGTTGGTGTCGCGGATCAAGATCATGGCCCAACTCGACATTGCCGAAAAACGCCTGCCCCAGGACGGTCGCATTGCCTTGCGCGTGGCCGGGCGCCCCATCGACATCCGGGTTTCCACCGTGCCCACCGGTCACGGCGAGCGGGTGGTGATGCGGCTGCTGGACAAACAGGCCGGGCGCCTGCAATTGGAAACGCTGGGCATGGACGCTGCCGTGCTGGGCAAGCTCGACCATTTGATCCGCCAGCCCCACGGCATCGTGCTGGTCACCGGCCCCACCGGCAGCGGCAAGACCACCAGCCTCTACGCGGCCCTGGCGCGGCTGGATGCCAGTGTCCACAACATCCTCACCGTCGAGGACCCGGTGGAGTACGACCTGCCGGGCATCAGCCAGATCCAGGTCAATGCCAAGATCGACATGACCTTCGCCCTGGCGTTGCGGGCGATCCTGCGCCAGGACCCGGACATCATCATGATCGGCGAGATCCGTGACCTGGAGACCGCGCAGATTGCCGTGCAGGCCTCCCTCACCGGGCACCTGGTGCTGGCGACGCTGCACACCAACGACGCGGTGTCGGCCGTCAACCGCCTGATCGACATGGGCGTCGAGCCGTTCCTGCTGGCCTCGTCGATGCTCGGCGTGCTGGCCCAGCGCCTGGTGCGCCGACTCTGCGCGCACTGCAAGCAACCTGATCCGGCCACGCCGGGCACCTGGCGCCCGGTGGGCTGCCCGAGTTGCAACCAGACCGGCTACAGCGGCCGTACCGGCATCCATGAGCTGTTCTGCATTGACGATGACATCCGCACGCTCATCCACCAGGGCGCGGGCGAGCAGGCCTTGCGCGCCGCCGCCCGCGAGGCCGGCATGTTCAGCATGCGCGAGGACGGTGAGCGTTGGGTGCGCAGCGGCGCCACGGCGCCAGAAGAAATCCTGCGCGTGACACGGGACGCCTGATGAATCGCTACCGTTTCGAGGCGGCCGACGCCCAGGGCAAGATCGAATCAGGGCATCTGGAGGCCGACAGCCAGAGCGCCGCGTTCAGCCTGTTGCGCAGCCGCGGGCTGACGGCGTTGCAGGTCGAAGCCGAACGCAGCACGGCCCAGGCCAGCGGGGGCGGGCTGTTCAGTGCCCGGCTCTCGGACAACGACCTGGCCTGGGCCACCCGGCAACTGGCGAGCCTGCTCGGCGCGAGCCTGCCCCTGGAGGCGGCATTGAGCGCCACGGTGGAGCAGGCCGAGCGCAAGCACATCGCCCAGACCCTGAGCGCGGTGCGCGCCGATGTACGCAGCGGCATGCGCCTGGCCGAAGCCCTGGCGGCACGGCCTCGGGACTTCCCGGAGATCTATCGGGCGCTGATCGCGGCGGGGGAGGAGTCCGGCGACCTGGCCCAGGTGATGGAGCGCCTGGCCGATTACATCGAGGAGCGCAACAACCTGCGGGGCAAGATCCTCACGGCGTTCATCTACCCGGGTGTGGTGGGACTGGTGTCGATCGCCATCGTGATTTTCCTGCTCAGCTACGTCGTGCCCCAGGTGGTCAGCGCCTTCTCCCAGGCCCGTCAGGATCTGCCGGGGCTGACCCTGGCCATGCTCACCGCCAGTGACTTCATCCGCGCCTGGGGATGGTTGTGTTTTTGCCTGCTGGCCGGCGGTTTCTGGAGCTGGCGGCTGTACTTGCGCAACCCGGCGGCGCGGCTCAGCTGGCATGCGCGGGTGCTGCGCCTGCCCCTGATCGGGCGGTTCGTGCTGGGGCTCAATACCGCGCGTTTCGCCTCCACCCTGGCGATCCTTGGCGGTGCCGGGGTGCCGTTGTTGCGGGCGCTGGAGGCGGCGCGCCAGACACTCTCCAACGAACGCCTGAGCCTGAGTGTCAGTGACGCCACCGCCAAGGTCCGCGAAGGGGTCAACCTGGCGGCCGCCCTGCGGGTGGAAAAAGTCTTCCCGCCGATCCTGATCCACCTGATCGCCAGCGGCGAGAAAACCGGCTGCCTGCCACCGATGCTCGAACGCGCCGCGCAAACCCTGTCCCGCGACATCGAACGCCGGGCCATGGGCATGACCGCACTGTTGGAACCGCTGATGATCGTGATCATGGGCGGCGTGGTGCTGGTGATCGTCATGGCGGTGCTGCTGCCGATCATCGAGATCAATCAGTTGGTGCAATGAGCCCACGGCAGCCTGGCAAACACAGTTCCTGTGGCGAGGGGATTCATCCCCGCTGGGTCGCGAAGCGACCCCAAAAGACTGGATGCGACCGGCTTGCCCCACCGAAGTGAACAGCCATGGGCTGCTTCGCAGCCAACGGGGATAAATCCCCTCGCCACAAAACCGTCCGGCAAAAAAAATCACGGCCTCCACCTCAACTCCCGAGCCCGCCCCCCATCAAACTCGGGTTCCTCGTTCTGTCATTTTCCCCTGGTCCTGACCACCCGCCGCACGCTGCACCGCAGCCCTGCCAAACGCCGCCGTTGAACCGGCTGAAAATGCCGGTCCAGAGCCCTCGAACACCCGAGGAAAAAACCCGGAAATCGGCCTCCAGCTCCCGAGGTTTTTTCCTCTATCTGTCACCGGAACCTGCGAATTTCTACGCCATGGCCTCACCCCAACGCCTGCGGCACCGGACCGAGCGCCATGACGGCAAGCCTGCGTCACCCAACCTACGTACGAACACGATGAAAGGAGATTCTTCATGTTTAAGCGCAACGTTCTCGCAGTATCCCTGACCCTCGCCGGCCTCTGCGCCGCCCAGGCTGCCATGGCCGATGTCAATGGCGGTGGTGCTACCTTGCCTCAGCCGCTGTACCAGACTTCCGGCGTACTGACCGCCGGTTTCGCCCCCTACATCGGCGTAGGCAGCGGCAACGGCAAACTGGCGTTCCTGAACAACGACTACACCAAGTTCGTGGCCGGCAACACCAGCAAGAACGTGCACTGGGCGGGCAGCGATTCGAAACTCAGCGCCACTGAGCTGAGCAACTACGTCACTGCCCACGGCGCTGCCTGGGGTCCATTAATCCAGGTGCCTTCGGTAGCCACCTCGGTCGCCATTCCGTTCAACAAGACCGGCACTGCCAACGTCGACCTGAGCGTCAACCAACTGTGCGGCGTGTTCTCCGGCCGCCTGACCGACTGGAGCCAGATCACCGGTTCCGGCCGCACTGGCGCGATCACCGTGGTTTATCGCGCTGAAAGCAGCGGCACCACCGAGCTGTTCACCCGCTTCCTGAACGCCAAGTGCGCTGAAACCGGCACTTTTGCTATCACCACCACCTTCGCTTCCAGCTACAGCGGTGGCCTGCCGACTGGCGCTGTAGCCGCCACCGGCAGCCAGGCTGTGATGACTGCGCTGAACGCTGCCCAAGGCCGCATCACCTACATGAGCCCGGATTACGCTGCGACGACTCTGGCTGGTCTGGATGACGCCACCAAAGTAGCGCGGGTTGCCGGTGTGTCTCCAGCCCCAGCCAACGTTTCGACCGCCATCGCTGCGGTACCCGTGCCGGCCACTGCTAATCGTGCCAACCCGAACGCCTGGGTACCGGTGTTCGCCGCAACCACTAACCCTAACGATCCAAGCGTCGTGGCTTACCCAACCACCGGTTATCCGATCCTGGGCTTCACCAACTTGATCTTCAGCCAGTGCTATGCCGACGCTGCACAAACCACGCAGGTTCGTGACTTCTTCACCCGTCACTACAATGCTACTGCGGCCAGTAGCAACGATGCTGCCATCACTGCAAACCGCTTCGTGCCGCTGCCAGCGGCCTGGAAGCAAGCCGTTCGTAGCAGCTTCCTCACCAGCACCAACGCTCTCAGCATTGGTAACACCAACGTTTGCAACGGCATTGGTCGTCCGCTGTAACACCACGCCTGAGCGACACGCAACACCGATCAGCAACGGCGCAAGTCGTTGCTGATTTTTTGCGTAAGGCCCGAACCAACACAGCCACATGAAATTTTCATGACATCCGTTCGGTCCCGAGCGGCTGTAACCGCCTAACCCCTATAACCAACGCTGGCAGCTTGATAGCACTGCGTTGCGCCCCTTAGAGCGAACCCGAAAGGATGAGTAGGATGCTGCGCTGCAAACCGATGAAACCGAACGTTCCACGTCGCGATGGCGAGCTGTCGATGGGGCGGCTCAAGCCGCTGGCCCAGGCCATCGCGCTGTTGATGGTGGCCGGCAATGCCCAGGCGGCCACGGCGTTCAGTTCGGCCTGGTTTGCGGCGAAGGGTGCGGCCCCCGCCGGTGGTGCGGCACGGCCGACCACTGCGGTGCCTGGGATGCCGCCGCCCCTGGCCCAGCAGCAGCGGGCCAATGCCCAGTTGCAGCGCTCGTTGACCAACCTCAACAACACCGTGGCCGCGATCGCGGCCCAGCAGGCGGCGCAGGCGGCCGGGCGGCAAGCGGCGTTCGGGCAGGTGCAGGTCGTGCCCGACGGGCTGGGCGAGGGCGGCCTCAAGGTCGACAACAGCCTGACCCAGGGCTGGCTCAACGCCAAGGGGCCGCAGCAGACCCAGGCCGGCGGCAAGACCACGGTGAAGATCGAGCAGACCGCCGACAAGGCGATTCTCAACTGGGAAACCTTCAACGTCGGGCGTAACACCACGGTGGATTTCCAGCAGCAAGCGGACTGGGCAGTGCTCAACCGGGTCAACGATCCTCAAGCCCGGCCGAGCCAGATCCAGGGCCAGATCAAGGGCAACGGCACGGTGATGCTGGTCAACCGCAACGGCATCATTTTCAGCGGCAGCAGCCAGGTCAACGTGCGCAACCTGGCGGCGGTGGCGGCTAACATCACTGACGAGCAGTTCAGCCAGCGCGGCTTGTACGTCGATGCCACCGGCACCCAGCCAACCTTCACCGATGCAGCCGGCAAGGTCGAAGTGCAACGCGGTGCGCAAATTGAAACCCACCGCGCCGCCACTTCCACCGCAGGCGGTGGCTATGCCTTGCTGCTGGGTAGCGAGGTGGAGAACGCCGGCTCCATCATCACCGCCAAGGGCCAGACCACCCTCGCGGCTGGCGACAGTTTTTATATCCGTCGCGGCCAGGGCACCAGCGGCAACTCGCGCTCCACCACTCGTGGTAATGAGGTGGCGACGTCGCTCAAACCGGGCAGCAGCGCCGGCACGGTGATCAACAGCGGTCTGATCCAGGCCAGCACCGGCGACATCACCCTCACCGGGCACAATGTGCAGCAGAACGGCGTGGTGGTGGCCAGCAGTTCAGTGGACACCCGCGGCACCGTGCATTTGCTCAACGCTTTCAGCGACAGCACCGGCAGCGTGACCCTGGGGCAGGGCAGTGCCACCGCCGTGCTGCTCGACGCCGCGGGCGGCAGTGCACTGGATAGCCAACGCAATGCCGGGCCCGCGGGCCTGGATGGCACGCCGAACAACCTGATCACCGGTCAGTTCAACAACCTCAGCAGCGTGGTCGACCGTAGCGACCAGTCGCGGGTCGAGATCGTCAGCGGTGGCAGCGTCGACTTCCAGAACGGCTCCATCACCCTGGCCACCGGCGGGCAGGTTGCGGTCAGCGCCGCGGGGCGCAGCCTGGTGCGCGATGGCGCGATGATCGACGTGTCCGGCGCCATCGGCGTCAAGGTGGCGATGGAGTCCAATTCCATCAAGGTCAACGTCCAAGGCAACGAACAACGGGATGCGCCGATCAACCGCGAAGGCGGCAAGCTGACCAACAGCGATGTGTGGGTGGACTTGCGTGACCTGGTCTACGTCCCTGCAGGCACCAACGGTTACGCCACCGACCGCTGGTACACAGCCGGTGGTCTGTTGGAAGTCGGCGGCTACCTGGGCACCCAGGGCCACAGTGTCGGCGAATGGGCGGCCCAGGGCGGTACCCTGACGTTTACCGGCAACGACGTGGTGACCCAGCAGGCGGCGCAACTGAACCTGTCCGGTGGCACCCTGGATGTGCAGAGCGGGTACCTGCGCCAATCCTGGCTCAAGGGTGCCAATGGTCGTCTGTATGAGCTGTCCAAGGCCCCGGGTGACATCCTTTACACCGGCATCTACAAGGGTTACGAAGACCACAGCCAGCGCTGGGGCCAGACTGATTACTACTACAACCCGCTCATTGCCCCGCGCGAACGTTTTGAAGCCGGCTACACCGTCAGTCGCGATGCCGGCAAGCTGGTGGTGTCGACCCGCAACGCCGTGCTGGAAGGCCATATCGTCGGCGAGGTGTACCAGGGCGAACGCCAGACCCAGGCGCCGAACTTCAACCTCGACGGCTACCAGCAATCGCAAAACGCCGTGGCCCGTCGGGCCCAGTTGTGGGTGGGCAGCTACACGCCGATCTATGACAAGACCAGTGGCGTGATCAACAGTGGCTTGAACCCCACCTTCGATCAGGTCACCGTCGGCAAGGTGACCGACAAGATTGCCGCAGGCTTGGACCTGAACTCGGCGGTCGGCAGCGACCGGCAAGGCAAGTTGGTGCTGGATAACGCGCTGCTCAATGGCTTCCAGCTCGGCGCTGTCAAGGTAGCGGGGGCTGAAGGCATCAAGGTTGACGGCGCACTCAAGGTAGCCGACGGCGGGGATATCACGCTTTATGCGCCGCAGGTGGAAGTGAACGCCGACCTGACGGCCCGCAGTGGTCGCATTGTATTGGGTAACATCCTCAAGCAGGTCAGGACCGACAATTTCCAGATGGGAGACGTCACGCTTTCACCCGGTACGGGACAGCGGGCGACGGTCACATTGGGCGAAGGCGTCAAGCTGAACACCGCCGGACGCTGGAGCAATCTGCTGCTCGACGGCAACGACCGCCAAGGCCTGCCGTTCATTAACGGCGGCAGCGTGTCCGTGCGTAGCAGTGGCGATATTGATGTGCGGCAGGGCAGCCTGATCGACGTCAGCTCCGGCGCTGCCGTGATGGCCGATGGCAAGACTCGCGGCGGCAAGGGTGGGGACTTGACCTTGACCGCGAGTACCGGTGCATCGTCCGGTAACGGCGACTTGAACCTCGAAGGTGAACTGCGCGGTACTGGCGTGAGTGGTGGCGGGACCTTGAAGCTGGCGGCCAGCAAAGTGCTGATCGGCAACAGCGGCACCCCCCTCGAAGCTGGCACTCTGCAACTGGACGGTGATTTCTTCGACAAGGGTTTCTCGGCCTATGACATCACCGGCAACGAAGGCCTGACTGTGGCCGACGGGACTCGGGTCGATGTGACGATGCCGGTGTACCGTGTTGGTGAACAGGCGTTGGTCACCGGCAGCGACGCGGAGCCGGCCGCTGCCTTGCAGCGCTGGACGCCGGAGCTGTATCAGGAAGACGCGGTCAAAGGTGTCCTGACCCAGCGTCGCGGCGCGAGCCTGAGTCTCACCGCAGGCACGCCAAACTCCGGCGCGGCCGGCATGGCCAGTACGGTATTGAGCTTGGGCAAGGGCAGTGTGATTACCGTTGATCCAGGCCAGGGCATCGATGTCCGGAGCAGCGGGCAATTGACCGCCAACGGCACGCTTAACGCCTGGGGCGGGCGGGTCAGCCTTACCGAGTTGGGCGTCGATGATGCGGTTCGCGATCAGGTCAATGCCCAGGGCCACGGTCGTTCCATCTGGCTGGGCGAGCAGGCGCTGATCGATGTATCGAGCCGGGCGATGACAGCTCAGGATATGCGCGGCCAGACCTATGGCCTGGTGCGCGACGGCGGGCAGATTGTCATTGGCGGCCAGATCGATGCCGCGAAAGGATCGACGTCTGCCTCCGAGCTGTTTGTGGTGGTGCGCGACGGTGCCCGTCTGCAAGCTGATGGCAGCCAGGCCGTGCTGGATGTTCCGGGTCAGGGCCGTACGTTGGTAGCGAGCAATGGCGGCAGTATTTCCCTGGCGTCGGCCAATGGCCTGTACCTGGACGGCGCGTTCAGCGCCCGCTCGGGGGGCGGCGGGGCGGCAGGTGGCAGTCTGTCGGTGGCGCTGGAAACCCCCTATTACCTGAAAAGCGCGGTCAATGCCCGAGTGTTGAGTGTTCGTGAACTGGTTCTGAAGCAAGTCGCGCAGGCAAGCCCGCTGGGCGATACGGCTGAAACCTCGGCGGACTCGTTGGTTTATGGTCACGGCCAGCTAGGTATCGATCAGGTCCAGGCCGGTGGTTTCGACAATTTGTCCTTGTTGAGCAACGGACTGATGAGCGTCGATGGCAACCTGTCGATGTCCCTCGGACAGAGCCTGAGCCTGTACGCCCGCAGCTTTGGATTGAGTGCAACCGCGCCAGCCAATACCCGGGTCGAGTTCAATGCACCCCATGTGTTGCTGTCTACTGCGACAGGGCTGGCGACCACTCGACCGAGTTTTGAGCCTTACACCCGGCCAGTGGTCGAGGGTGGCGGGGTGTCTCTATTGGCGAACAAGGCAGTGTTTTCCGTCAACGCGGATCTGCTGGATGTGCAAGGCAATGTGATGTTCAGCAGTAAAGGCACAGTGAGGCAGTCCGATGACAGCACTGTGGGACTTGAGCGCGCAGGTTTCGATCAGGTCCAGCTGAGCAGCCGGGGTGATCTGCGATTCCTGGCCGGGTTCTCGAGCGCCGATATGCCTACGGGGTTTACCACGCAATTGCTGACCCCTTCGGACATGCTGTTGCAAGCGGCCCAGCTGTATCCGGCAACCGGAGTCGGGGCTCGGGTGTTGGCGGGGTCTGGTTGGGGCACATCGGATAATGGTACCCCTCTCTACGACCCGGCACGCAGCCTGGTAATCGGGCGCACAACCCAGACGACGCCCCAGGTACCCTATTCGGTATTCGGGCGCTTGCAACTGGGTAGCGCGAACATCGAACAGGGTGGCGTGGTTCGGGCGCCGTTGGGATTGATTGAGGTCGGCACCAACGGCGGTGTAGGGGGGTATGCCATCAGCGATCGGGTAAGTCTGTTGCCGGGCAGCCTGACGTCGGTCAGCGGCTTGGGCCTGAGATTGCCCTATGGCGGCACGGTCGACGGTCAAAGTTATGAGTACGCTGGCAAGAAGGTGGTGTTGCTAGGACAGGGTGCAGTACCCAGTCTAAACGCTGACATTAACATCGGCGTTATTCTGGGCGGGCGATCGGTCACGGCACAGGAGGGTTCGGTGCTTGACCTGTCTGGTGGCGGTGATTTGCTCGGCGCTGGCTTTATCTCAGGCCGTGGTGGTTCTACTGACGCCCGTTTCAATCCGCTGGTACAAATGGGTGCCAATGGCGGTTTCACCTTGCCTGGTCTTTCCAGCAACCCGGTCTACGCCATTGTGCCGGGCAACCAGAGTCAGTATGCGCCGGTCGCTGCCGAAGGTGGCGCGGTGGATCCGAGGGTCGGTCAGCAGATCACCATCGGTGCCGGTGTGCCCGGGCTGGCTGCCGGTACTTACACCCTGATGCCGTCCACTTATGCGTTGCTGCCGGGCGCGTTCCGGGTCGAGGTCAATGGCTTGGCGGGGCAAGGCATCACAACGGGCGCGCAACAGATGCGCAACGGTTCCTGGACCACCGCCGGGGTGTTGTCGGTGGCCAATACCGGTCAGCGTAACAGTTTGTCCAGTCAGGTCATTCTGACGTCGGGGGATGTGCTGCGCCGCTACTCGCAATACAACGAAACGAGCTACGCGCAGTTCGCCGTGGCCGATGCCGCTCGCCTGGGCGTACCCCGGGCAATGTTGCCGGTAGACGCCAAGACCTTGAAACTGAACCTGGCCCCTGGAGCAGGGGATCAAGCATTCTCCTTCAAGGGTGTCGGCAAGTTCGCGCCTCAGGCGGGAGGCTTCGGCGGTTCCGTCTCAGTGGTTGGTTACGCCCGGAGCGCGCTGGAGGTGGTTGCGGATGGGCGTGGGGCCACGGCTGGTTTCGAGGGCGTGACCCTCACTGCCGAAAGCCTGAATGCATTGAACGCTTCGCGTCAGGTCATAGGCGGCCTGTTTTCGGTTAGTTACGGTCAAAGCGGAAATTACGTGACTCCGGTGTCTGAGATGTCGCGTAGCGTGACATTGCGTGAAGGTGCGGCTTTAGCTGCACCTGAGGTTTTCCTGTTGGCCAATGGCGGCGAGTTATCGATGGAACAGGGCGCTGTCATCAACACCATCGGTCGTGGCGCGGCTGCTTACGACGCCCGAGCTGGCTTTGTTTACAGTCTCAATAACGACGCCAATATGCTGGCCGCCTCCAATGGTTTGCTCAGCGTACTGGCCCCTCCATCGGGCGGCGCAGGCTCCATCAATATCGGTGGCTGCCGCCTGACGCCTTGCAGTGGCGTCACACGCATTCACTCCGAAGGCAGTATCGTTGCAGGCACCGCTGGCAGCCTGGAACTGGACGACCAGGTGCGTTACGGCACCCGTCACCTGACCCTGGCCCTGAGCAACATCAACGTCGGCACCGCCCAGGCATTGAGCGATGCGTCGGGGCGCAATGTATTGCCTGCCGGTCTGACCCTGAGCCAGACCGTTCTGGATCGCCTGTTGCGCGGGGACACCCAATATGGTGCTCCGGCCCTGGAAACCCTCGAACTGTCGGCCAGTCAGGCGCTGAATTTCTATGGCACCGTCAGCCTCGACACCTATGATTCGACCACCGGTAAGTCGCGCCTGAACAACCTGATGCTCAGCACCCCGGCAATTTATGGCGCGGGCGGCGCCGGCGATGTAGCGACCATCCGCACCGCCAACCTGATCTGGAACGGTGCCGTCGGCGCGCCGGGTTCGGTCATCGCCGGCGGGGCCGGCACCGGCGCCGGTCGCCTGGACATCCAGGCCCAGCGCATCGAGTTCGGCTACGGTGAGTTCGCCCAGCCGAGCTCGGTCACCACGCTGGACCGTCTGGCCCTGGGCTTTGCCAACGTCACCCTCAACGCCAGCGAGCGTCTGACCTCCAATCACAAAGGCAGCCTGGCGGTCTATCAGACCCAGGGTGCATACGACCCGAAAACAGGTTTCGCCTACAGCGGCGGCAACCTGAGTATCCTCACTCCGTTGTTGACCGGTGAAGCCGGTTCGATCAACCGCATCAGCGCGGGTGGGGCGATCAACGTGGCGGGCGCGGGCGCCAAGCCGGGCGCTGTCTCCGGGCTCGGCGGCGAGCTATCCCTCAAGGGCGCGAGCGTCAACCTGGCCAGTGCGGTGGTGTTGCCGAGCGGCAAGCTGACCCTGAGCGCGACCCGCGACCTGACCCTGGCCGATGCGGCGTTGATCGATGTGGCGGGTCGCACGGTGACTTTCAACGATGTGACGCGCTACAGCGCCGGTGGCGAGGTAATTCTGCAAAGCCAGAACGGCGACATCCGCCAGGCCGATGGCTCGACCATCGACTTCTCGGCCCGCAACAACCAGGCCGGCCGGCTCAGCGCCGTGGCTGTGGACGGGGCGGCGGGGGTGGTGGACCTGCAAGGGCGGATTCTCGGCAGCAGCACGGGCGAATACGACGCCGGCGGCACCGCCATGCCGCACCTGGCCGGCAGCGTGGAAATCCAGGCCCAGAGTCTGGGCGGCAGCGGCAGTCTCAGTGAGCAGTTCGCGGCGTTGAATCAGCGCTTGAACGATGGGCAGGTCTACGGATCCCGTGGCTTCCAGCTCAAACAGGGCGACCTGGTGATCGGCGACGGGCTTAAGGCCTCGTCGATCAATGTGTCGGTGGACAACGGCAGCTTGCTGGTCAACGGCAAGGTCGACGCCAGCGGTGAGCGCGTTGGCAGTATTTATCTGGCCGCCGGCAATGCCCTGACCCTGGGCAGCGCAGCGGTGCTCGATGCCCATGGCCGACGCCTGCGGGTGGACAGCTACGGCAAGATCATCGACTCACCGAACCACGCCATCGTGGACCTGACCGCACGCCAAGGGCTGCTGACCCTGGGCAATGGTGCCCGTATCGACCTGCGCCATGGCACCGAGGTGGCGCTGGGCAGTAAGCCGGGCATGCATGACGGTCGCGCCCGCGGAACATTGCAACTCAACGCACCACGACTGGGCGGTGTTTCAGGCGGCGACGTGGCAATCGATGCCAGCGGCGCCGTGGATGTCCAAGGCGCCCGTTCGATCGCGCTGGTGGCCATGTGGCAATACGACGATGCACCGTTGGTCAACGTACCGGCAGCCAGCGGCAAGCCTTATCAGGTCATCAATCAAGCGTGGTTGGACGATGTGCATGACGACAACACCGCGTTCATCACTCAGGCCCACGACAACGACGATCTGTTGCAACGCAAACTCGCCGGACTGAACAACAGCCGCTATCGCGATGTATTCCATCTGCGCCCTGGTGCGGAGGTGGTGAGCGCGACGGCCGATGGCGACCTGGTGGTCCAAGGCGACCTGGACCTGTCGCGCTATCGCTATGAGAGCCTCAATCCGCATAACCAACTGGACAATGTCTATGGCTCCGGCGAATCCGCCAGCCTGACGTTGCGCGCCGGGGGCGATCTGAATATCTATGGCAGCATCACCGACGGTTTCGCCCAGCCGCCGGCCAGCAACGATGACAAGGGCTGGGTGCTATTGCCGGGTATTGATTTTGCGGCAGGCGATATCGTCGTGCCCGGTACCGGCGTGATCCTGGCGGAGGACACGGCGTTTCCGGCCGGCTCGGTGCTCAACTTCGACGTGCCGCTCAAGGGCGCCACATTGGCGGCGGGAACGCGCCTGCCAGTAGCCGCGACGCTTGATCAACCTTTGGTACTGCCGGCGGGCACGGTGCTTGCCGCGGCGGTGCATGACGCCTTGGGTAATCTGTTGTTCGCCGCCGGCACTTTGTTGGCTTCGACTCAGACCCTTGATGCGGGCACAGTGCTGGGGGCTGGGAGCCTGCTGGGCAGCAGCGCAACCATTGGCAGCCTGATCTGGCCTAAAGGCGTTGCACTGCCAGGCATTGCGGACGCGCCCCATGGCTTGACCAACGTCGTGCGTCTCAGCGGTCCCCTGGCATTGAATGTGGGTTCGAAAATTCCTTCAGGTACCGACATCAAGCTGCCGGCGGGTGTCGAGTCGGTGCAGTTGCGTCCGGAAGTGGCGGGCAGCAATTGGGCCATTGCGCCAATGCTGGCCGAGGGCTCGCAGTCCTGGTCCCTACGGCTGGTGGCCGGCGCCGATACGCAGGCGGCAGACAGTCGGGTCGTGAAGCCTGTGACGGCTGGCGGGGATCTTCGTTTGGCGGATAGTCATTACGGTATGTTTGGTGTGCCTAAGGCTGGCGAGATGTTGTGGACCGAAGCAGGGTCATTGGATTTTTTTGGCGACACCAGCATGGCAGGCCAACCGATTGACTTCGAGGCGATTGGTTACCCAGGGCTATGTACTGATTTACCGGATTTTTGTAAGGCCAGCAGTGGATATATCTGGACTGAAGTAGGGGCTATCGAATGGGGGGATCCGAGTCTCGCCGGTCAACCGATTGATTTTGGTGCCATCGGGTACCCGGAATTGTGTACCGAAAATCCCTCTTATTGCCAAGCAGTCGGACAAGCCGATTACAAAGCTGGCAGCCAACGGTGGAGCGTGGTTCGTACAGGCGCGGCTGACCTTGAGCTGTTCTCGGCAGGTGATGTGAAAATGGATTCGCTGTACGGCGTCTATACCGCAGGCAGCTCGGCGAGCGCGACTCATGCCAACGATCCTTACAACCAACCTAAGGCGCTGGGTGCGGAAGGAAAGGTGCTTAACGATGCATTCGGTGACAACGAGCAGTTTGTGAATGGCGGTACTACTAGTCTTTACCGCGCTTGGTACCCGGATTTTGGCGGCAACCTGACTCTGAACGTTGGCGGGAGTCTGACCGGCAATACAATGGACGCGGTGACTAGCAGCGGTAATGCGCGACCCAATCCCGGCGATTTGGGTTATGACACTGCGAATGTCGGGAACTGGCTGTGGCGCCAAGGCAACGGCTCGGTTTCTACCGATACCCAGGCACAACCCGCTGCCTGGTGGATCAATTTCGGGAGCTATACCGCAGCACAGAATGGCAAGGCTGATTTGATGGTTGGATTTACCGGGTTTGGTACCTTGGGCGGCGGTAACCTGAATGTTCAGGTCGCGGGCGATGCAGGGGTGATCGATCAAATGGCGGGTAGCCTTCTTGAGTCGCGCAGCAACAGTCGCAGTCAAGGATTGGTGCTTGCCGTAGGCAGTACCGGGCGTGTGGACGCCGATGGCAGTCTGCAATTGACCGGCGGCGGCGATCTCAATCTGCGGGTGGGCGGTGCCTTGAATCCCGGGAGCTTGTTCACGAGCGGGCATCTCAACGGTGCGGTCATCAACCTGCGGGGGCACGCGCAGATCGATAGCGGTGCCATTGGCCGAATCGATCTTCGCTATGGCAACGCTGCCACTGTGCAGTCCCCTCGAGAGACTCGGGCATACGATTCCTTCAAATCCACACGTGGCGACGCCACCGGTGGGCTGACTCTGATGCCGGGCGACGCCACTTTCAATCTATCTACCCTGGGCGATCTCGTCGTTCAGGACGTTGCAGACCCAGGTCGGGCATTGATGATGAGCGTGTCTCCATTCAAAAGTGGCGCGATTAACGGATCGGGTGTGAGCTGGTTTACGCTGTGGACTGCCAACACGGCGATTGATCTATGGACGTCGGGAGGTAACCTGACGCCTCTGACGTTGGGGCTGGATACGGACCTTGCAATGGTCTACCCCTCAATCCTGCGGGCTGTGGCGGCCAGTGGTAGCCTGTATTACGGCAGGGCTAAGGCGATAGGTACCAGCGCAGTCTACGACGCTAACAATCTTCCAGCGCTGCTGCTCGCACCTGGCCCTAACAGTGAATTGCAATTCCTAGCCGGCGATTCCATCTACGGCGGCGACATGTCGGTCAGTCGTTCCGGTGCCGCATCGACCGCTTTGGCTACGCCATTCCGGCCAGCCTATGTCGGTTCTGTCGATAACGGCATCAGTATCAAAGTCAGCAATCTTTCGGCCGACGGTAATCCTGTGCGCCTTAGTTCGAACATGCTGCCGCTGTTTGCCTTCGACACCAGCAGCGCTTCCAGCGAATGGGCCCTCAATGCCGATCCTGCTCGCTTCTATGCACTCGAAGGCGATTTGCTGGCAGTCACCACCGGGCGGTCGATGACGTCGGTTTCCACGGCCAGATGGCCGGGGCGAATTGCATATGAAGGCGCTGGAGCTGTCCGGATGATGGCTGGGCGGGACATCGTCAGCAGCGGGGTTCCGCTGGCCGGATCGCACAGTGATAACGCTGAAGCGGGGAACTACACCGTCTCCGGCAACCTCTTCATCCACAACAACCCCACCGACATTTCCATCGTGTCAGCCGGGCGCGACATCCTCTACAGCACCTTCAACGTCGCCGGTCCCGGCCTGCTGGAGATCACCGCCGGGCGCAATATCCTGATGGACGACAAGGTCAGCATCACCAGCCTCGGCGCCGTGGTACCGGGGGATTCGCGCCCTGGCGCGAGCCTGGTGTTGCAGGCCGGCGCGGGCCTCAACGGCGCGGATTACCAGCGCTTCGTCAAAGCCTACCTGGACCCGGCGAACCAGGCCCTGGCCGGTGTGCCGCTGGCGAACCAGGACGGCAAGGTCGCCAAGACCTATGAAACCGAATTGGTGGATTGGCTGGAGAAGCGCTTCGGTTTCAGCGGCGATACCGACCAGGCCCGTGCCTATTTCGCGGCGTTGCCGGCCGAGCAGCAGCGGGTGTTTGCCCGCGACGTGTACTTTGCCGAGCTCAAGGCCGGCGGCCGCGAGTACAACGAAGTGGGCGGCGTGCGCCAGGGCAGTTACCTGCGGGGCCGCGAGGCCATCGACTGGTTGTTCCCGACCAAGGACGTGGCGGGCAATCCGATCACCTACAAGGGCGACATCACGATGTTCGGCGGGGCGGGGGTGCACACCGATTTCGGCGGCAGTATCCAGATGCTGACCCCGGGCGGCGGCCAGACTTTCGGTATCGAGGGCAACGCGCCGCCGTCCACCGCCGGGGTCATCACCCAGGGTGAGGGCGATATCCAGTTGTATGCGCAGAACAGCATCCTGCTTGGGCAGAGCCGGATCATGACCACCTTTGGCGGTTCGATCCTTGGCTGGTCGGCCCAGGGCGACATCAACGCCGGTCGGGGTTCGAAGACCACCGTGGTGTACACGCCGCCCAAGCGCTTGTACGACACCTGGGGCAACGTGACGCTGTCGCCTTCGGTACCGAGCACCGGGGCCGGTATCGCCACCCTCAACCCCATTGCCGAAGTGGCGCCGGGGGATATCGACCTGATCGCGCCGCTGGGCACCATCGATGCCGGCGAGGCGGGGATCCGGGTGTCGGGCAACGTCAACATCGCGGCATTGACCGTGGTGAACGCGGCCAACATCCAGACCCAGGGCAAGGCCTCCGGCGTGCCGTTGGCGGCTTCGGTGAACACCGGGGCCATCACCTCCGCCAGCGCGGCGGCGACCTCGGCCACCCAGGCGGCCGAGGACGTGACCCGCCAGCAGCAGAACGCGGCGCGGCAGAACCAGGCGTCGGTGTTCACCGTGCAGGTGGTGAGTTTCGGCTCCGAGCAGTTGGCCCCGTCCCGCGACGGCGCCAGCCGCGAGGCCCCTCGCGCCTATGACCCGGCCAGCCCGGTGCAAGTGCTTGGCGCCGGGCCACTGGACGAACAGACTCGGCAGCGCTTGACCGAAGAGGAGCGGGGGCGGTTGAGTCTGTGACCGGGGCAGACCGGGCCTGCCCCTTCGCGGGCAAGCCCGCTCCCACCGTATTGTGTGGTGGGCTTGAGGTGTGTGTCCGCCACAGATCCCCTGTGTGGGGGCGGGTTTGCTCGCGACGAGGGCGGGTCAGTGGATGAAGGTGTCGACTGACCTGGCGCTATCGCGGGCAAGCCCGCTCCCACAGTGTTGTGTGGTGGGCTTGAGGTGTGTGCCCGCCACAGGTCCCTGTGGGAGCGGGCTTGCCCGCGAAGGCGGCCTGACAGCCGGCCTGGCTCTTGCGGTGGGCCCCAATCCAACTGCTCGCGAAGGCGGTCAGTCAGCTCTTGCGAGGGCTCACAGCCACCGCGGGGTGGTAAAGAACGAGGCCATTTCCGAGCGGGCCAGAGGCGAGCCGAAATAGGGGCCTTGGACATGGTCGCAGGCCACGCTGCGCAACTGGCGGAACTGCCGGGCGTTCTCGATGCCTTCGGCGGTCACCCTCAACCCCACGCTGCGACTCAGGCGGATCATGGCGAGTACGCCTTCCTCATCCTGCTCCAGGCCCAGTTGCGAGAGGATGTTGCGATCGAAGCGAATACCATCGAATGGCTGGTTCAGCACTTCGCGCAAGGACGCGATGTTGGTGCCGAACTTGTCGATATTGATCCGTACGCCCAGGTTTTTCAGGGCATGGAGGGTCGCGGCGACCGCCTTGTGATCGGCCAGCAGAACCCCTTCAGCCACCTCCAGGGTCAGCCGATGCGACGCCAGGCCGCTGGCATCGAGGGCCGCTTGCACCTGCTTGAGCAGGAAGCTGCTGCTGAACCACCTGGGGGAAACCGCGATGGACACGCTGACCGCGCTCGGCCAGCTCACCGCTTCTTCGCAGACGTTGATCAGCATCCAGGTGCCCAGTTCTTCCAACTGGCCGGAAGTCTCGGCAATGGGAATGAAATCGGCGCCCCCCAGTTCACCTTTCTCGGGGTGGTGCCAGAAGGCCTGCGCCTCGAACCCATGTAATTGTTCGGCGTTCATGTCGAAGCGAGGCAGGTAGCGCAGTTCCAGTTGGCCCTGCTGCATCGCGTCGCGCAGTTGCTGTTCGTAGCGGCGCCGGTCGCGGGCGACATTGCCCATGGCTTCCACGTACACGCGCCAGGTGTTGCGGCCCGCGGCCTTGGCGGCGTACAGGGCGATGTCGGCTTGGCGCAGCAATTCGTGGGCGCGCTCGTCGCCCGGTTGCGCCCAGGCAACGCCAATGCTCACGCCCAGGTACAAGGTGTTGCCGTCCAGGTGCATCGGCCGCTGCATGCAATCGATCAGGCGCTGGCAGAGCTGGTCGAGGTCACTGGCGTCGCCCGGTTCAGGCATGACGATGACAAACTCATCGCCGCCCAGGCGCGCCACCAGGTCGGTGCTGCGTACGTTCTGCTGGAGGATATGGGCCACTTCCTTCAAGACCTTATCGCCCACGGCGTGGCCCAGGGAATCGTTGACCGGCTTGAAGCGGTCCATGTCCAGGTTCAGCACGGCCAGCGGTGCGCCGTCGGTGCGGCCGAGGTGTTCGCTGAGGCAGTCGAACAAGCGATTGCGGTTGGCCAGCCCGGTCAACGGGTCGTGGAGCGACAGGTGCTTGATCTGCGCCAGCGCCCGCAACTCCTCGGTGATGTCGGTGGCGGTGCCGCGAAAGCCCAGGGTGCCGGCCTCGATGGCCCGCACGGCGATCTTGCAGGTGCGTGTGCGCAGGTTGCGTGCGGTGTATTCGCACAGCAGTGCGGTCGGCTCGGCACTGTTGGCGCCGCCCAGCAGCCAATGGGCGATGGAAATCGATCCGTCATGGGGATGAAGCAACCGGTGCAGCGGCTTGCCCAGCCATTCCGCCGGACTGAAGCCGGTCACTTGTTCAAAGCGTTCCGACAGGTAGGTGAGGGTTCCGGCCGAGTTGACTTCCCACAGCCAGTCGGACGATACCTCGGCAATGTCGCGGAAACGCTCTTCACTGCGCTCCAGCGCCTTGCGATGGGCCAGCAGGCTGGCGTACTGGCGCTCCTGGGCGCGGAGCATGACCAGGGCATGGCGCAACACCGCCAGCGCCAGGATCGCCAGCACCAGCAGCGCCACGGCCAGCACCGGCAGCAAGGCCTTGCGCAGGTCACTGCCCGGCGTCAGCGGGCGCCAGGCCAGTGCCTCCTGGGTCAGGTCGTTCAGTAGAAACTGGGCGGTGTCGGGTGGTCCGGGCGAGCGGGCGACGTGGGCATCGGGCAGGACGAAGTCCCGCGCCAGGTTCTGCAACGACGCGCCATCGAGGACCTTGACGAACAGCATCAGGCTGGGCGGGCCGGGAATGTGCGGCACGCTGTTATCCGTGCCGGTGGTGATGGCGGACGTGGCGACGAACGCTGGGGCGCCGTCGTGGTGCAGCATCTCGACGATGACTTCGTCGCGATTGTTCTCGGTGCTGGCTTTTTTCTCCAGGGCCCGCAGGTTGCCGGTCAGCCAGGCGTCGGCGGTGACGTCGCTCAGACGCCCGTCGATCACCGAATAAACGGTCTTGCCGGTCGGGGAAATAACGAACACGGCCTGGTAGCCGTAGAGCGAAAAGACGCTGCTGCCGACGTTTTCCTGGTCGAAGGCCCAGGCCTTGTCCACTTCGACATGCAGGTGGCGGTAGGCGTCGCTCCACTTGGAGTAGTCGTTCAAGTCCCGTGCGATGCCGGTGCGGATGCCCTCGATGGCCCGTTGGGCGAAGAACAGGCTCTGTTCACGGGCGCGTTGGTCCTGGGCGGCCGTGATGTTGAGCAACACGGCAATCGCCAGGGCCGACATGAAAAACAGCACCAGCATGATGGCCGGGAAGGTGCGGCGAGTGAAGTTTCGGCTTGGCGAGCCCGAGAGGACAGTTGAGTCGTTGCCAGCATCTTCAGTCATAAACAAGCCATCAGCTAAACGCGAAATATCCCGCACGTCCCTGTATCGGCTGTCTGATCGATTAACTTAATTGACCCGACAGTCGACACGGCCCGTGCGGGGCGGCCGTTGGCGTTGCCTGAAACCAGGCTGGTGTTGTGGTTCAGTCTTTTTTGGTGCCCGGCAGCAGGGCGCCCAGCACCTGTTTGGCGGTCTCGACCACGATGCCACGTTCGTTCGGGTCACCCTGCAGGAGCGTGGAGGCGAACTTCTTCGCCTGTTCCAGCTTGATGTGCGGTGGCAGCGGCGGCACGTCGGGGTCGGTGCGAAATTCGATCAGCACCGGCCGTTGCGCCGCCAGCGCTTGCTCCCAGGCCGCCGCCACATCGTCCTCGTGCAGCACCAGAATGCCCTTCAGGCCGATGGATTCGGCGAACAGGTGGTAGGGCACGTCGGGGATGTCCTGGGAGGCCTCGAACTTCGGATCGCCCTCCATCACCCGTTGCTCCCAGGTCACCTGGTTCAGGTCGCGGTTGTTGAACACCGCGCAGATCCAGGTGCCGTTGGCCCAGGTGCGCCAGTACTTGGCAACGGTGATCAGCTCAGCCATGTTGTTCATCTGCATGGCGCCATCGCCCACCAGGGCGACCACTGGCCGATCCGGGTGGCAGAACTTCGCCGCAATGGCATAGGGCACGGCGGCGCCCATGGACGCCAGGCCGCCGGACAGCGAGCACATCATGCCGCGCCGGATCTGGATATCCCGGGCGAACCAGTTGGCGCAGGAGCCGGAATCGCAGGTGATGATGGCGCGGTCCGGCAGCCTCGGCGACAGCTCGAACGTCACGCGCTGCGGATTGATCGGCTTGGCCGCGACCAGGGCACGCTTTTCCAGAGTCTTGTCCCAGCGTTCGCGCCAGTGCTCGATCTTCTTGCGCCAGGTGCGATCGGTCTTCGTTTCGAGCAGTGGCAGCAGGGCCCGCAGAGTGTCGGCGCTGTCGCCGTGCAAGCTGACCTCCATGGGGTAGCGCAGGCTGAGCATGTCCGGTTGAATGTCGATCTGCACGCCGCGGGCCTGGCCTTCAGGAGGCAGGAATTCGGCGTAGGGGAAGCCGGAGCCGATCATCAGCAGCGTATCGCAGCCGGCCATCATGTCGTCGCTGGGTTCAGTGCCGAGCAGGCCGATGGAGCCGGTCACCCAGGGCAGGTCGTCCGGTACGGCGGCCTTGCCGAGCAACGCCTTGGCCACGCCGGCCCCGAGTTTCTCGGCGACGGCGATCACTTCGTCGGTGGCCCCTAGTGCACCGGCGCCTACCAGGATGGCGACTTTCTTGCCGGCATTGAGGACCTCGGCGGCCTTGCGCAGATCGTCTTCGTACGGCACGACCCTGGGCTTGCGGTAGCCGACGCCGGAATGCACCGTGCCGTGCTTGTGGGGCGGGGCGGTGTATTCCAGGTCCTGGAGGTCGTTCGGCAGGATCAGCGCCGTGACCCGGCGCTCGCCCACGGCCGTGCGCACGGCGCGATCGAGCAGGTGGCGGACCTGGGACGGTGCGCTGGCCTGCTGCACGAACGCTCCGGCGACGTCCTTGAACAGGCTGACCAGGTCCAGTTCCTGCTGGTAGTGCCCGCCCAGGGCTGCGCGAGCCTGTTGGCCGCAGATGGCCAGCACTGGCATGTGGTCCATGCGGGCGTCGTAGAGGCCGGTGATCAGGTGCGAGGCGCCCGGCCCGGAGGTGGCGATGCACACCCCCAGTTCACCGGTGAACTTGGCGTGGGCACAGGCCATGAACGCGGCCATTTCCTCGTGGCGGGCCTGGATGAAGCGGATTTTCCCGTTCGCCCGGTTCAGGGCGCCGAAGACCCCGTTGATGCCATCGCCCGGATAACCATAGATACGACGAACCCCCCATTCATAAAGGCGTTCCACCAGAAAATCACCGACGGTCATGCTCATGTCTGTCCCTCGTAGGTAGGCCGCGCAGGCGCGCGGCGTTGACGGTCATACAGGACTGGACCGATGTAAGCGGTTCAAGGTTTCGATTTTTTCCGGCGGCAGGGGTAACGAAAAAGATCACTGGATTAGTCAATGTGGCGAGGGGATTTATCCCCGCTGGGCGGCGAAGCGGCCCTGGAACCTGTCGCCTCGGTGTGTCAAGAGGATTGAGTCAGCTGCGTTGGGGCTGCTGCGCAGCCCAGCGGGGATAAATCCCCTCGCCACATTGGATCGCGGTTAACTCATCGAGGTGTCGCGACCCAGGCGCAACTCGGCGCACAGGCCGCCGCCGTCGCGGTTGCTCAGGGTCAGCGAGCCGCCCATGGCGATTGCCAGTTGCTGGGCGATGGCGAGCCCCAGCCCGGTGCCGCCGGTTTCCCGGTTGCGCGAGCTTTCGACCCGGTAGAACGGCTTGAGTACTTCGGCCAGTTCCTGTTCGTCGATACCGGGGCCACGGTCCAGGACCTGGATCGACAGTTGCCCGTTGTCGGTGGGCTGCACATGGAGCTGGGCCGCGCCGCCGAATTTCAGTGCGTTGTCCACCAGGTTGACCAGCACGCGCCGCAAGGCATGGGGGCGGGTGTCGATGACCGCGGCGTTTTTTCCGGACAGGTGCACGTCCTTGCCGGTGTCCTGGTAGTCGAACACCAGGCTGTCGAGAAACGCGTCGAGGTTGATGCGGCAGCTGGCCTCGGTGGCGCCATGGATGCTGCGGGCATAGGCCACGCCTTCGCGCACCAGGTGCTCCATCTCGCTCAGGTCGCTCCAGAGCTTGTCCTTTTCCAGGCCATCGTCCATGAACTCGGCGCGCAGCTTCATGCGCGTGATGGGCGTCTGCAAGTCATGGGAGATCGCCGCCAGCAACTGCATGCGCTCCTTGAGGTAGGCGGCGATGCGGTCCTGCATGGCATTGAACGCCTTGGCGGCGTGCAGCACCTCGGTGGGGCCTTTTTCGTCCAGGCGCACGCTGTGGGCATTCGGGTCGAGGGTTTCCACCGCCTGGGCCAGCCGGGTAAGCGGGCCGACGGCAATGCGCACGGCCAGCCAGGTGCAACCGATCAACAGCGCCAGTTGCCCCAGCAAGACCATCGGCAACCACGGCGACAGCGGCACCATTGCCGGGCGTACGTCGATGGTCAACGGGCTGCCGTCGCTCAAGCGAAGGTGAGCCTGGTAGTGCTTCTGCGGCCCGGGCAGGTCGGTGAAGGTCAGGGCGTAGGCCTGGCCGATGGCGTCCTGGATCGAGCTCATCGAGATCGGCGCATCGTCGGTCTGCATCGGCTGGCCGGCCTGGCCTTCTTCCAGCAGGTAGCCGTAGTTGCGCCGGGCGAGTTTCGGCAGCCAGGCCGGGCGCTCGGCGGCGGGCAGGCGGTCGAGGATGGCGACGGAGGTGGCGACGTCGGTTTCCAGGTTGCCGAGCATGGTCGACTTGGCGCTCTGGTAGCGCTCGTAGTACTGGGCGCCGAATGACAGGCCCTGGGCCAGGATCAGGCCGACCAGGAAAATCAGCGACAGCCTCGACGCGAGGGTGCGTGGCCAGCGCAGCGGCAGGTTCATACCGACGCCTCGAGGATTTCCACCGGCAGCGAGAACACATAACCTTCGCTGCGCACGGTCTTGATGTAGGCCGGTTCCCGGGCATCGTCCAGCAGGCGCTGGCGCAGGCGGCTGACCAGCAAGTCGATGGAACGGTCGAACAGGTCGGCGTCCCGGCCCTGGGTCAGGTTGAGCAACTGGTCACGGTTGAGCACCCGCTGCGGATGGTCCAGGAACACCCGCAACAAACGGTACTCGGCGCCGCTCAGGGCCACCAGGGTGCCGTCGGTATCCAACAGGTGGCGGGCGGTGGTGTCCAGGCGCCAGCGGCCAAACCCCAGCAGGCGACCGCTTTCGGTGACCACCAGGTTGGGCGGCAGCATGCGGGTGCGGCGTAGCACGGCGTTGATGCGGGCCAGCAGTTCCCGGGCGGCGAAGGGCTTGACCAGGTAATCGTCGGCGCCCATTTCCAGGCCGATGATGCGGTCGGTTTCGTCATTGCGGGCGGTGAGCATCAGCACCGGCGTAGCCTTGTGCTTGCCGGCGCGCAATTCGCGGCACAACACCAGGCCGTCATCGCCGGGCATCATGATGTCGAGCACGATCAGGTCCACCGGGGTGGTCTCCAGGAACGCCCGCATCTGCCGGCCATCGGCGACGACGGTGGTGCGCAGGCCGTTCTTCTTCAGGTAGTTGCCCACCAGCTCTCTGATCTCGCGATCGTCATCCACAATCAATACGTGATCGACATGATCCATGGTGCCCAGTCCCCTTGGCGTTTCGGTGTGGTCAGTCTACAGGCGCCAGCCGGCGCGGCTCGCGGCGGTTTGTATTGCAGTGTATCTGGCGCGCGACGGATACACATGGATGCAAAAAGCCCCCCGGCCCGATACAGGCGCGATACCTGGGCAGCATTCAATGGCGTCTAACGGGGCAACGCAACCGGCCTCGACAGAAAACCCATTGACTGCACCGAGGACACCGCCATGAACACCAAAGCCATCTACGCCGCCTGCCTCTTCGCCGCCCTGAACATCTGCACGCTGTCCGCCCGGGCCGAAGGCAACGTCCAGGCGCAAACCTACACCTACGGCACCCACCTGGACATCCAGAAAGTGCTCTCGATGACCGAAGATGCCGGCCCGGACTGCGGCGTGGTCAACGCCCACATGACCTACCTGGATTCGGCAGGTCACCAGCAGGCGCTGGACTACAGCAAGTTTTCCGATCATTGCAGTGACGGGAACTGAGTACAGCATCAAGAATGTTTCCAACCACTGTGGCGAGGGGATTCATCCCCGCTGGGTTGCGAAGCAACCCCAAATCCTCTCACTGCGATGTGACAGCGACTTCCAGGGGACCGCTTCGCGGTCCAGCGGGGATGAATCCCCTCGCCACAAGGGCCCGAGTCGGCCTGACTTCTGATAGGTGATGCCATGCTTCTGATCGCTTTCCTCGGCGGGATCCTGACGATCCTCAGCCCTTGTATTCTGCCCGTGGTGCCGTTCCTGTTCGCTCGGGCCAATCGTGCGCCGGGTTCCATGTTGTTGACCCTTGGCGGCATGGTGCTGACGTTCGCCCTGGTGTCGAGCCTGGCGGTGGTCAGCAGCGACTGGGTGCTGCGCGCCAGCAACGTCGGCCGGCAAGTCGCCCTGGCGGTGATGGTGCTGTTTGCCTTGTCGCTGATCTTCAGCCGGGTCGGCACCTGGCTGGCACGGCCGCTGGTGCACCTGGGCAACCGGGTGGACGCCGGCGCCGGGCGCCTGGGTGGGCCGCTGGCATCGGTGCTGATCGGCGTCGCCACCGGGCTGCTCTGGGCGCCTTGCGCCGGGCCGATACTCGGCGTGATCCTGACCGGTGCCATGCTGCAGGGCGCCAACGCCGGAACCAGCCTGTTGCTGCTCGCCTATGGCCTGGGCAGCGCCTTGTCCCTGGGCACCTTGATCTTCGCCGGACGCGGCGTGGTCTCCCGGCTGAAGCTGTCCTTGCCGGTGACGGCCTGGCTGCGCCGGGGCAGCGGAGTGGTTGTGCTGTTGGCTGCGGTGGCGATTGGCACCGGTGCCGATGATCGGTTATTGGCCAACACCTCTTCACAAGGGGGCGCGAGCCTGGAGCAGAGCCTGCTGGACAAGGTGCCCAAGGCGATCGACTACGTGGTCAGCAAGGCCAGCGCCAGCCCCATGCCGACCCTTGAGGCCAAGGGAGACATGCCTTCGCTGGACGGCGCGGTGCAATGGTTGAACTCGCCGCCGCTGAGCGCCGAATCGCTGCGCGGCAAGGTGGTGCTGGTGGACTTCTGGACCTACGACTGCATCAACTGCCAGCACACGCTGCCCTACGTGAACGGCTGGGCGAAGCAATACGAGAAGGATGGGCTGGTGGTCATCGGCGTCCATACCCCGGAATACGGCTACGAGAAGATCATCGACAACGTGCGTGAGCAGGTGCGCAAGCTGGGCATCCACTACCCGGTGGCCATCGACAATCAATATGCGATCTGGCGTGCCTTCGACAACCAGTACTGGCCGGCGCATTACTTCATCGACGCCAAGGGGCAGGTGCGCTACAGCCACTTCGGCGAAGGGCGCTATGCCGAGCAGGAACAGGTGATCCAGCAGTTGCTGCAAGAGGCCAAGGCGGACGCAGCCGCAATTCATCACACCAAAGGTCAATAGTGCACAAATCCTGTGGCGAGGGGGCGCACGTCAGTGCTGGCCCCTTGCTTGCGAAAACGTCGTCAAACTTCTTTTATTTCAGAATGTTGAGCGACAGACCTATGAAGATTTCTATGTCGAGCCTGGCGCGGTGGGGCGCGGTGACGGTTCTCCTGGCGGCCGTCTCGCTTGAGGTCCAGGCCAGGGCGCTGACGCAAAACCAGCAATCGGTGTGTCGCTGGGGATCGGACATCGCGGCAGGGGCACAGGCCTCGAAACTGTCCGGGATCACCCTGTACGGCGCACGCAAGAAGCTGCAGGTGCGCAAGTTTCCCCGGCCCTGGATGCGCATGACCGCCCTGGGCATCACCGAGCAGACCTACAACAGTGCCTCGCGCCTCAAGCCCGCCGCAGTCAAGCAGACCTACTACGAGCAGTGCGTGCACCACGAGCTGGCGCAGAAATGATCGAGCGCCAACCGCGCTAAGCCGGCCTGCGCCCCGGCATTTCGATGCCATGCTGGTGGACCCGTCGATACAGGGTCGCCCGGGAAATGCCCAGGGCCCGGGCAGCAGCCGTGGGCTTCCAGCGATGGCGCACCAAGGCATCGAGTAGCGCCTGGCGTTCCGGGCTGGCGCTCGGTTCCGACGTTTCCAAGGCAACGTCACTGCCGTGCAGTGACTCGGGCAGGTGGCGGAGTTGGATCACGTCGGCGTCGCACACCGCGCAGGCGTAGCGCAGCACATGGCGCAACTGGCGGATATTGCCCGGCCAGTGATAGCCGAGCAGGCATTCCAGGGCCGCGTCGCTGCATTGCACAGGCGTGCCGCACAGCGCCGCCTCCTCGGCGAGAATACGATTGATCAGCGCCAGTCGATCCGTGCGCTCGCGCAGCGGTGGCAGTTGGAAGCGGGCGCCGCCGAGGCGGAAGTACAAGTCTTCGCGAAATTCGCCGCTGGCCACCAGCGTCTCCAGGTCGCGGTGCGTGGCGCAGATCACCTGGATGTCGACGGCCTTGCGCCGTGAAGCACCCAGCGGCGCCACTTCGCCTTCGGCCAACACCCGCAGCAGGCGGGTTTGCAGCGCCAGCGGCATGTCGCCGATCTCATCCAGGAACAACGTGCCGCCATCGGCTTGTTGCAGCAGGCCTTGCATGCCTTTGGCCGACGCGCCGGTGAAGGCCCCGGCGACATAGCCGAACAACTCGCTCTCGATCAGACTTTCGGGAATCGCCGCGCAATTGAGCGCCACGAACGGGCGATCACGACGTTCGCTGGCCTGGTGCAGTTGACGGGCGAACACTTCCTTGCCGGACCCGGTTTCGCCCTGGACCAGCACCGGCAGGTTGCGGTCCTTGACCCGTACCGCCAGGCGCAGGCTGTCGGCCAGGCGTGGATCGAGCTCGGCCGGTGCCAGCGCGACCCGGGGCCGACTGGTGGCCCGCTGGCGTGGCGCGCTGAGGCGGCCGTGCAGGGCTGGGCCGTTGCCGTGGCCCAGCAGGGGGTAGAGGTGTTCGTCTCGGGCACGGTGCAGCCACTGTTGATCGAACACCTGGCTGATATGGCTCGGCAACTGGCCGTAGCGTTCCAGCAGGTATTGGCGGGCAGCCGGGTTCAGCGCTTGCAGGCAACCGTCGTCGTCCCAGGCGAAGAGGAAGTCCGGTTGGCTGTCGACATAGCCGGCGTTGCGGTGACCGCGCAGCACCCAGTAGCCCTGGGCGCTGCTGAGGAAAAACGCTTGTTCGATCTCCCGGGCGCTCTGCACCACCATTTGCCGGATCAGGTGCTGCGAGCGCCGATCATCCGGTGAGCGCACCGCCGACACGTCCAGCACGCCGAGCAGTTCCCCCTGAGGGTCGAAGACCGGGGCCGCCGAGCAGGTCAGGCCGATGAACGCGGCGCGGAAATGGTCGCGCTTGTGCACCGTCACCGGTGCCTTGGCCGTGAGCACGGCCGCCACCCCGCAGGTGCCTTCTTCACCCTCCGACCAACAGGTGCCCAGGTAAAGCCCGGCCTTGCGGCAGTCGTTGCGCAGGGTGGTTTCTACGCGGTAGTCGATGGTCTGGCCCTGGGCGTCGGTCAGCAACACGCAGTAATCGGCGTCGCGCACCCGACCATGGAGGCGGGCGACTTCTTCGCTGGCGATGTTGAGGAACAGTTCGGAGCGCTCGCGACACTGCTTGAGCACGTCCTCGGAGAGGATGCGCGGGCCCTGCAAGGAGCCTGGGTCCAGGTGGTGTTGCTCCATGGACCGACGCCAGGAGTCGAGGATCAGGTCCGGCACGGGCAACTGGGGCAACCGGTCGGCGTTCTTCACCACGCGGCTGACGCAATCGACATGCGCCCGGGAGTGAGCGGAAAGCATGGGGCCTCCGATTCAGCTTCTTATCGTTGTGCGCCCATTAAGCGCCGTTCGCCGGACGCAGACAAGCCTGGCCGGCCTCAGGGCTGGGGTGAGACGCCACGTCTCACGGTCTCGGCAAGCACCCGTGCAGGCTGACATGCGGCGTCTCACGGGGCCTGGCCTCTGGCACCCGTTCATTTCGTCTGGAGGCCTCTGGAACGGGCTTTCAGCGGGTTTTCTCAGGAACTGGCACCGGCCTTGCTCTGTGCCTAGGGCCCGCTCGACGGGTCTTCGAATAATAAAAACGAGGTGCGCCCATGTCTTTCTGCCCAGGTCGTTTTCCCTTCACGCTGACGGTGACGTCATGAGTCGCCGGCCCTTGACGGTGGGCATCATCGCCAACCCGGCATCGGGCCGTGACGTTCGGCGCCTGACCGCCAACGCCGGGCTGTTTTCCAGCACCGACAAGGTGTCGGTGATCCAGCGCTTGCTGGCCGCGTTCGGCGCCACGGGTGTTGAGCAGGTGTTGATGCCCACCGACATGATTGGCATGGCCGCCGCTGTGCTGAAGAACAGCCACGGCCGCCAGGCGCGCAGCAGCCACTGGCCGGCCTTGGAGTTCCTTGACCTGACCCTGCGCCAGACCGTCGAGGACACCCGACGGGCGGCGCGGTTGATGGCCGAACGCGAGGTCGCGCTGATCGCTGTGCTGGGCGGTGACGGCACCCACAAGGCCGTGGCCGCCGAGGTCGGCGACATCCCGCTGCTGACCCTGTCCACCGGCACCAACAATGCTTTTCCCGAACTGCGCGAGGCCACCAGTGCTGGCTTGGCCGGCGGGTTGTACGCCAGTGGCCGGATCCCGGACTCGATCGGCTTGCGCCGCAACAAGCGCTTGTTGGTCTGTGATGCCGGACGTGGCTTGCGCGAAGTCGCCTTGGTGGACGTCGCCGTGTCGCCGCTGCGCTTCGTCGGCGCCCGGGCCATCAGTCGCGCACAGGACCTGGCCGAAGTCTTCGTGACCTTCGCCGAACCGCAATCCATTGGCCTGTCGGCGCTGTGCGGCTTGTGGTTTCCGGTTTCACGCCAGGCACCGGGGGGCGCCTGGATGCGCCTGGACCCGCAATCCCCCGAAGCGCTGCTGGTGCCGCTCGCGCCAGGGCTGCTGCAAGGCTGTGGCGTGCTCGCTGCCGGGCCCCTGGAACCTGGCATCGCCCACGGCCTGTCGCTTTCCAGCGGCACCCTGGCCCTGGACGGTGAGCGGGAAATCGAATTCAACGCGCAGGACCGGCCAACGGTCACCCTCGATGCCGGCGGCCCGCTGAGCATCGACGTCAATGCGGTGCTGGCCTACGCCGCGCAACACCGTTTGCTGGCAATCGGCCGCGAACACCCGCAACACCCTCTGAATCTTCAAGAAGACACCCCAGGAGAATAAAAATGTCGACACCGCTCACCCACGATCAACTGCTGCACGCCTACCAGGTGATGCGCACCATCCGTGCGTTCGAAGAGCGCCTGCACGTGGAATTCGCCACCGGCGAGATCCCCGGCTTCGTCCACCTTTATGCCGGCGAAGAGGCGTCGGCCGCCGGGGTCATGGCGCATCTGGGCGATGACGACTGCATCGCCTCCAACCACCGTGGCCACGGCCATTGCATAGCCAAGGGCGTGGACGTCTACGGGATGATGGCCGAGATCTACGGCAAGAAAACCGGGGTCTGCCAGGGCAAGGGCGGCTCGATGCACATTGCCGATATCGAGAAGGGCATGCTCGGCGCCAACGGCATCGTCGGGGCGGGCGCGCCGCTGGTGGTCGGCGCCGCGCTGGCGGCCCGGCTCAAGGGCACCGACAGTGTCGCCGTGGTGTTCTTCGGCGATGGCGGCTCCAACGAAGGCGCGGTGTTCGAAGCCATGAACATGGCGTCGGTGTGGAACCTGCCGTGCCTGTTCATCGCCGAGAACAATGGCTACGCCGAAGCGACCGCCTCCAACTGGTCGGTGGCCTGCGATCACATCGCCGACCGCGCCGCCGGCTTCGGCATGCCCGGGGTCACGGTGGATGGCTTTGATTTCTTCGCCGTCCATGAAGCCGCCGGCGCCGCGGTCGAGCGTGCCCGGGCGGGCGAGGGGCCCTCGCTGATCGAGGTCAAGCTGACGCGCTACTACGGCCACTTCGAGGGCGATGCCCAGACTTACCGGGCGCCCGACGAGGTCAAGCATTTCCGCGAGCACCAGGATTGCCTGATGCAGTTCCGTGAACGCACGACCCGGGCCGGGTTGCTGACGGTCGAGCAACTGGACCTGATCGATAAGGAGGTGGACCTGTTGATCGAGAACGCGGTGTACAAAGCCAAGTCCGATCCCAAGCCCACCGCGGCGGACCTGCTGACCGACGTCTACGTCTCCTACCCCTGAACGCCCCTATAAAACAAGAACAGAGAATTCCATCATGGCGAGAAAAATCAGTTATCAGCAGGCAATCAACGAAGCCCTGGCCCAGGAAATGCGCCGCGACGCCAGCGTCTTCATCATGGGCGAAGACGTCGCCGGCGGTGCCGGTGCGCCCGGTGAAAACGACGCCTGGGGCGGTGTGCTCGGCGTCACCAAGGGGCTCTACGACCAGTTTCCCGGGCGTGTGCTCGACACCCCATTGTCGGAAATCGGTTACGTCGGCGCGGCGGTCGGCGCGGCCACCTGCGGCGTGCGCCCGGTGTGCGAACTGATGTTCGTCGACTTTGCCGGCTGCTGCCTGGACCAGATCCTCAACCAGGCGGCGAAGTTTCGCTACATGTTCGGCGGCAAGGCCGCCACGCCGTTGGTGATCCGCACCATGGTCGGCGCCGGCCTGCGCGCCGCCGCCCAGCATTCGCAGATGCTCACCTCCCTGTGGACCCACATCCCGGGGCTCAAGGTGGTGTGCCCGTCCTCGCCCTATGACGCCAAGGGCCTGCTGATCCAGGCGATCCGCGACAACGACCCGGTGATCTTCTGCGAGCACAAATTGCTCTACAGCCTGCAGGGCGAAGTCCCCGAAGAGCTCTACACCATCCCGTTTGGCGAGGCGAATTTCCTGCGCGACGGCAAAGACGTGACCCTGGTGTCCTACGGACGCATGGTCAATACCGCCATGGACGCGGCGCGTAGCCTGGCCGGGCGCGGTATCGACTGCGAAGTCCTCGACCTGCGCACCACCAGCCCGATGGACGAGGACAGCATCCTGGAGAGCGTCGAGAAGACCGGCCGCCTGGTGGTCATCGACGAGGCCAACCCGCGCTGTTCCATGGCCACGGACATCTCGGCGCTGGTGGCCCAGAAAGCCTTCGGTGCCCTCAAGGCCCCGATCGAAATGGTCACCGCGCCCCACACTCCGGTGCCGTTCTCCGATGCCCTGGAAGACCTGTACATCCCTGACGCGGCGAAGATCGAGCAAGCCGTGCTCAACGTGATCGAGTGGAGCAAGCGCTGATGAGCCAGATTCATACCCTGACCATGCCCAAGTGGGGCCTGTCGATGACCGAAGGCCGGGTCGATGCCTGGCTCAAGGAGGAGGGCCAGGCCATCACCAAGGGCGATGAGGTGCTGGACGTGGAGACTGACAAGATCTCCAGCAGCGTCGAGGCGCCGTTTTCCGGCATTTTGCGTCGGCAGGTCGCGCGCCAGGACGAGACCCTGGCGGTCGGCGCCTTGCTCGGCATCGTGGTGGAGGGCGAAGCCAGCGAGGCCGAGATCGACGCCGTCATCGAGCAGTTCCAGTCCAGTTTCGTGCCGGGCGATGCCGCCGCTGAGGACACCGGGCCGAAACCGCAGAAAGTCGAGCTGGACGGCCGGGTGATCCGCTACTTCGAACGTGGTGAAGGGGGCACGCCGTTGGTGCTGGTGCACGGCTTTGGCGGCGACCTGAACAACTGGCTGTTCAACCATGAAGCCTTGGCGGCGGGCCGTCGGGTGATTGCCCTGGACCTGCCGGGCCATGGCGAATCCGCCAAGGCCCTGCAACGTGGCGACCTGGATGAACTGAGCGGCGTGGTGCTGGCCTTGCTCGATCACCTGGACATCAGCGTCGCGCACCTGGTGGGGCATTCCATGGGTGGAGCGGTGTCGCTGAACGCCGCGCGCCTGACACCCCAGCGAGTGCGCTCCCTGACCTTGATCGGCAGCGCAGGCCTGGGCACGCAGATCAACGGCGGTTACTTGCAAGGCTTCGTCGAGGCCGCCAACCGCAACGCCCTCAAGCCGCAACTGGTGCAGTTGTTTTCCAATGCCGAGCTGGTCAACCGGCAGATGCTCGACGACATGCTCAAGTACAAGCGCCTGGAGGGGGTGGACGCAGCCCTCAAGCAACTGGCGGCAACGCTGTTTACCGACGGCCGGCAACAGACCGACCTGCGGGAGGTGGTGCAGGCCGGCCACGTACCGACGCTGGTGATCTGGGGCAGCGACGACGCGATCATCCCGGCGGCCCATGGCGAGGGGCTGGCGGCACGGGTCGAGGTGCTGTCCGGCCAGGGCCATATGGTCCAGATGGAAGCGGCCGAGCAGGTCAATCGGCTGATCCTCGAGTTCATCCAGCAGCACTGACTCATCCGGGCGGCGAGCGAATCGCGGCCCCTTCAATTTCTGGAGGCAACACGATGAACGTTTCAATCACGCCTACCCGCAGCATGCGCGCCGCCGTCTGGCATGGCCGCAACGATATTCGCGTCGAAGACGTGCCACTGCCGGTGGCGCCGCCTGCCGGTTGGGTACAGATCCGCGTGCACTGGTGCGGCATCTGTGGTTCCGACTTGCATGAATACGTGGCCGGGCCGGTGTTCATTCCGGTGGACGCGCCGCACCCGCTGACCGGGATCAAAGGGCAGTGCATCCTCGGCCATGAGTTCTGCGGTGAGATCGTCGAGCTGGGCGCCGGGGTGGAAGGTTTCAGCGTCGGCGAGCCGGTGGCGGCGGATGCCTGCCAGCATTGCGGCACTTGCTACTACTGTACCCACGGGCTCTACAACATCTGCGAGAACCTGGCCTTCACCGGGTTGATGAACAACGGCGCCTTTGCGGAACTGGTCAACGTGCCGGCCAACCTTTTGTACAAATTGCCCGCCCACTTTCCGGCCGAGGCCGGTGCGTTGATCGAGCCGTTGGCGGTGGGCATGCACGCGGTCAAGAAGGCCGGCAGCCTGTTGGGCCAGAACGTGGTGGTGGTTGGCGCCGGCACCATCGGCCTTTGCACCATCATGTGCGCCAAGGCGGCTGGCGCGGCCCAGGTGATCGCCCTGGAAATGTCCGGCGCGCGCAAGGCCAAGGCCCTGGAAGTCGGCGCCAGCCATGTGATCGACCCGAACGACTGCGATGCCCTGGCCGAAGTGCGTCGTTTGACGGGTGGCCTGGGTGCGGATGTGAGCTTTGAGTGCATCGGCAACAAACACACCGCCAAACTGGCCATCGACCTGATCCGCAAGGCCGGCAAATGCGTGCTGGTGGGGATTTTCGAAGAACCGAGCCAGTTCAACTTCTTCGAATTGGTCGCCACCGAGAAGCAGGTGCTGGGCGCGCTGGCCTACAACGGCGAGTTCGCCGACGTGATCGCCTTCATCGCCGATGGCCGCCTGGACATTTCGCCGTTGGTGACCGGGCGCATTCAACTGGAGCAGATTGTCGGGCAAGGGTTCGAGGAATTGGTCAACAACAAGGAACACAACGTCAAAATCATCGTGTCGCCCGCACGGATCTGAGAGCGCCTGAGGTAGGCGATTTTTGGCGATGGCCGGCGACGGTCATCGCCCTTTTTTTACCCGACTGAACCGCCCGGAATCCTGTGGGAGCGGGCTTGCTCGCGAAGATGGCGGTCTATCCAGCATGGTTTTGCCAGACAGACCGCTTTCGCGAGCAAGCCCGCTCCCACAGGCCGTGATCTATGGGGGCTTCAGAGGCCGACATCCGGCAGCACCGGCCGGTTGGCCAGGGCCTTGGCCATGATCTGTTCCACATACACCCGGTCTTCCTCAGGCAAGGCCAGGCGGGGCGGGCGGGTGAGGGCGCTGCCGCGGCCGGCGATGGCTTCGCAGAGCTTGATGCATTGCACCAGGTCGGCGCGGGCGTCCAGGTGCAGGATCGGCATCAGCCATTCGTAGATCGGCATCGCCTCGGCGAAACGCCCGGCGCGGGCCAGGCGGAAAATGGTTTCGCCTTCCTTCGGGAACACGTTGGACATCCCCGAGACCCAGCCTTCGGCGCCCACCGCGAGGCTTTCCAGCACGACGTCGTCCAGCCCGGCGAACAGCACGAAGCGGTCGCCCACTTCATTGCGCACGTCGATGAAGCGCCGGGTGTCGCCGGACGAATCCTTGAAGCACACCACGTTGTCGCAGTCGGCCAGGGAAATCAGAATGTCCGGGGTCACGTCGTTCTTGTAGATCGGCGGGTTGTTGTAGACCATCAACGGCACGTCGGCCTGGCGCGCCACGTAGCGAAAATGCTCGGCGGTCTCGAACGGCTTGGAGCCGTAGACCAGCGCCGGCATCAGCATCACGCCATCGACGCCGACCTTGCGTACCGCGTTGGCGACCTTGGCCGCCTGCACGCTGGTGAACTCGGCCACCCCGCAGATCACCGGGACCCGGCCACGGGAGGCGTCCACCGCGACTTCGGTCACGGCGATCTTTTCCTCGGCGCTCAACGAGGTGTTTTCCCCCACCGAACCACAGACCACCAGGCCCGAGACGCCGTCACGGATAACGTTGGAAATCACCTGGTGGGTTTTTTCCAGGTTGATGGAAAAGTCATCGTTGAATTGGGTGGTGACGGCGGGAAATACGCCGCTCCAGTTGATGCGTTTGCTCATGGTTGTCTCCGGTTGTGGATAGTACTGTGGCGAGGGGATTCATCCCCGATGGGGCGCGAAGCGGCCCCTGGCCTGACGACTCGGTTTGCCAGGTACACGGGGGCCGCTTCGCAGCCCATCGGGGATGAATCCCCTCGCCACAAAGGGAATGTGCAAAGTCGAAAAGTCATGCGCCGGGCCAGGTATCTGAAAGCCGATAGCCCTGCGGCCATGGGTCAGCCGGATCCAGCAGCAGTTGATGAGTGCCGGTGATCCACGCCCGCCCGGCGATGCACGGATAGATCGCCGGGCGTCCGGCCACGTCGGTTTGCGAGTCGATGCAGCAGTGGAATTCGGAGCCGATGATCGAGCGTCCGATGAATCGGTCGCCCACTTGCATCAACCCTTTGGCCTGCAGGACGGCCATGCGCGCCGAGCAGCCGGTGCCGGTGGGCGAGCGGTCGATCTTGCCGGGCTGGATCACCACGGCGTTGGCGCCGGTGGCGATGCCGTTCTCCATGACCAGCGGCGCGGCGATCTGGCAGAACGAAATGTGCGACCAGTCGGGGTTCAGCGGATGGACGAAACCCAACTGCTCATTGGCGGCGCGGGTGATCTTCAGGCCCACGGCCACCAGCTCGGCGGCTTCACACGGCTGGATGGCGAAACCCAGGCGCTGGGCGTCGACGATGACGAAACTGTCACCGCCATAGGCCGTGTCCACCTGCAGCGAGCCCAGGCCTTCGACCTCGATCCAGGCGTCGAGGCGGTCGGCGAAGGAGGGCACGTTCTTGATTTCCACCCGTTGCACCTTGCCGTCGCGGCAATCGGCCACGGCTTCGATCAGCCCGCCGGGGGCCTCCAGCACCAGGTGGGTCTGGGGCTCGGTCATCGGCAGGATGCCGCTGTCCAGCAGCACGGTGGCCACGCACAGTGAGTTGGAACCGGACATCGGCGGGGTGTCGGCCGGTTCCATGATGATCCAGGCCATGTGTGCCTTCGGGTGCTTGGCCGGCACCAACAGGTTGACGTGCCGGAACACGCCGCCCCGGGGTTCGTTGAGGACGAAGTTGCGCAGGACCTCGTCCTGGGCGATCCAGCGCGATTGCTCCCACACCGTCGCCCCGGGCGGTGGCGCGACGCCGCCGACGATCACGTCGCCGACTTCGCCTTCGGCGTGGCAACTGACTATGTGAAGGATCCTGGATGAGCGCATTGGCTACTCCTTGTGTTGTTCATCGCGGGCTTTTCGCGAGCAAGCTCGCTCCCACAGGGTTCGGGGTTGAACACAAAACCCCTGTGGGAGCGGGCTTGCCCGCGAAGGCGTCACCGGCTACTTCACCGACCGGAGAAACGCCGCCGTCTCCGGCTGCATTGGGTTGCCGATCACCTGGTCCGGCGGCCCGATCTCGTGGACCCGGCCGTTGCAGAAGAACGCCACGCGGTCGGACACGTCCCGGGCGAAGCGGATCTCGTGGGTCACCAGCACCATGGTCATGCCGTCCTCGGCGAGCAGGCGCATGGTGTCCAGCACTTCGCCCACCAGTTGCGGGTCGAGGGCCGAGGTGGCTTCGTCGAAGAGCATGTAGTGCGGTGACATTGCCAGGGCCCGGGCGATGGCCATGCGCTGTTGCTGACCGCCGGACAGTTTGCTCGGGAACGCCTTGAGCTTGTCCCCCAGGCCCACGTGCTCCAGCTGTTTCACCGCCAGGGCTTCGGCGTCCTGCCTGCTCTTGCCCAGGACCTTGCGCGGGGCCAGCATCACGTTCTCCAACACGGTCAGGTGGGGGAAGGCGTTCCATTGCTGGAAGACGATGCCGATCTTCTGTCGCAAGTGATTGAGGTCGGTGGCGCGGTCATGGACCTCCACCCCGTCCACGCGGATGCTGCCCTTCTGGATCGGCTCCAGGCCGTTGATGCACATCAGCAGCGTCGACTTGCCGGAACCCGAGCCGCCGATGATCGACACCACTTCACCCTTGTCCACGGTGAGGCTCACGCCCTTGACCACTTCCAGGTCGCCAAAGGATTTGTGCACGTTTTCAATCTCAATCATTTTCCTGCCACCTTCTTTCCAGGCGTGCGCCGAGGCGGGCGACCACCAGGCTCATGACGTAGTAAATGAGGCCCGCGATGCACAGCACCAACAGGGGTTCTTGAATGCGTGTGACGATGGTTTGCGAGGCGCGCAGCAGTTCGACGATGCCGATCCACATCACCAGGGCGGTGTCTTTCATCACCCCCAGCACCAGGTTCAGCCAGCCGGGAAACGCCACGCGCGTGGCAATCGGCAGGACAATGAAGCGCAGGTCCTGCAGGTAGCTCAGGCCAAGAGAACGGCTGGCCCGCCGCGTGCTCAGGGGCACCGCCAGCACGCCGCCGCGCACGATCTCGGTGAAATAGGCCGCGGCGTAGACCCCCAGCACCATGCAGCCGACCGCAAAGGCGCTGAGGTCCAGGCCGACGATGCTCTTGAGCGAGTTGAACAGCACGAACTGGATCAGCAACGGCACACTGCGAAACACGTCCAGCACCCAGGCCAGCGGCAGGCTGGCACGGGGCAGCAAGGCTCGCAGCAGGCCGAACGCCAGGCCGGCGAACGTGCCCAGCAGGATCGACCACGCGGTCAACTGCAGCGTGACCCAGGCGCCGTCGAGCAGGAACAACAGGTCGTTGACGGTGAGGCTGGTGGCAAGCATGACGAGCCCTCAATAACGGAACAGGCGCCAGGACAGCAGCCTTGCGAGGCCGACGATCAGCTTGGCGATCAGGTAATACAGCACGGCCGCGAGGGCGAAGTATTCAAAGGTGCGGAACGTCTTGACGTTGTATTCCTGGGTGACGCCGGTCAGGTCGTTGTTCAGCCCGACCACCACGCCAAGGGAGGTCATCAGCACTGCCCAGACCATCTGGTTGGTCAGCGGGTAGAACACGATGCGCAGCAATTGCGGAACGATGATCATCCGGTAGGCCTGGAAGGCGCTCATCCCCAGGGAACGAGCCGCGCGCATCTGCGTGCCGGGTACGGCCTTGAGGCCACCGCGGAAGTTTTCCGCCAGGTAGCCGGCATTGTTGAAGGTGATCCCGGCCAGCAAGGCCAGCCACGAACTGACGTGCAGCCCGAGGGAGCCGAGGCCGAAGTACAGAATGTAGATCTGGAACAGCGAGGGCGTGTTGCGGGCGATGGACACCCAACCGTTGCCCACGCCCCGCAGCAGCGGATGACGTGCCTGGCGCATCACGGTCAGGACCAGGGCGATCAACACCCCGAAGATCATCGACAACGCCGCGGTCTCGAATGTCACCCAGGCCCCGGCGAGCATGTCGGGCAGGGCCCGCAAGGCCGGGCGCCACTGGAAGCTGTAGTCAAACATCGGTGGGGCTCTCCGTGCGGACGATGGGGTGCAGCCAGGCTGGCGGTTGGCCAGGGGCGCTGGCGGCGCACGCCGCCTCGACGCACTGCGCCAGGCCGGCGAAGTGCACCCCGCGTCCGACCAGGCCGGGGGCGTAATGGGCGTACTTGCCGGAGTTGGTCATCAGGGTGGTGGCGTGGGCGGGGATCAGCGGTTCGCCGACCATGCACCAGCAGGTGTCGGTCACCAGCACCGCGCCGAACGCCTCGATGACGGCCAGGTGCCCGGCGTCGCGGGCCTGCTCCAGTACCGCCCGGCCACAGGTGATGGCCAGGACCACATCCGGGTGCTTGATCCGGCCGGCGCAGAGGCTCGCCAGCGCCGCGAACTCGCTGAGGGAGAAGTGCGGATTGCCCAGGGACACCACGTCCACCCGCGTGTCTCGGGCGCTATTGAGCTCGCGCCAACTGGCCAGCAGGCCAGCCGTATCGACTGTTTCCAGCGGCAACGGGGCACCCGGCGCCAGCACATCGTTCGGGTCGAGGGCTTCGGGTGTGACCCCGGCGATGTGGAACAACGGTGCGGCGCTGGTGGTGGCGAATGCCGCGCCGAAGGCTTTCAGGTCGTCCAGGTTGGGCATGGCATGTTCCAAGCCGCGGATCAACGGAATGCGCCGGCCCGCCAGGGCACCAATGTGGTAGCCCAGCAGCGGGTAGAAACTGTCATCCATGTGCGCCGGCTGCGGCACGTCGACAAGCAGCCCGGCCAGGCGCTGGTCGTCGAGATGGCAACCGCTCGACGGAGCGCGTCCACACAGGGCGATGCAGATGTCGAGAAAATCCGGGTATTTCTGGGTTCGCGCGCCCAGCACACTGTTGGCGTAGACCACCGCGTTGGACTCGGCCCAGACGATCTGCTCGCCAGCCTTGGGGGCCGTGTCCAGCAGGTAGGGCGCGCAGGTAAAGCTCAACTGCGCGCCCATCGCCATGTAGGCATCGCCCAAGGCGCTGGCGGGCTCGCCGAGCGCTGGGTCGACGCCCAGTTCCCGCCAGCGGCGCTGATCCACGGAAATCGAATTGAGGGTGGTGGGCACGCGTACCCGGGCGCCCCATTGCACCAGTTGTTCGGCAAAGCGCAGGCTGGCCGGGCCGGTGTAGATACAGCCGTCGATGTGGGCCTGGGTCACGTCCAGCAAGCGCGTCGCGCCCTGGATCTCGGCCATGCGCAGGACAATCTGCATCGCCACCTGGGCGGCCTTGCCGTGGGCGCCGTCGAGCAGCGCCCGGTCCTGTTCGGTGAGGTCCAGGGACACTGGCGCGGGTGACTGCCACGGCACGTCCATCGCACGCCAATGATCCTGAGGGCGTCGGCCGGACAAGGTCAGGCGGTTACCTTCAACGCGCACGAAACCCTGGCCGCGAAGGCGATTGAATGCCTCATGGCCCACGCATACCACTGGCAGAGAACGCTGGAAAATCACCTGCGCCACCAGCACACCGAGGGTCAGGATCTCATCCGCTTCGGCCAGCACCAGGGCGGCGGGGGCGTGGTCGTTGCTGATCAACTCCATCAGCACGCTGCTGCCGGTGCAGGAGCCGCGCCCGCTGGGAATCGCCAGCACGCGCCCGGCCAGGCGCTCGCCGCTCAACGGATGGTGGCGGTCGATGACCTCGCCGCTGGCCGGGTCCACGCCCCCCCAGAAACTCAGGCCGACGTCGGCGAACAGCAGGGCGCCCTGGGCGGCACCCTCCACCAGGCTGCGGACTTTGACACGCACAGGCGTGCTTGGCATGCCCCGATCCTCAGTAGTAGACCTGGGGAACGGTCAGGTTGGCCGGCGGGATATCGGTGCCGACCCATTTGACGAACAGTTCCTTGTAGCGACCGGTGCGTACCTGCTGGTTGACGAACAGGTTGAGGTAGTTGAGCAGGCCGTACTCGCTGCGCTTGGCGCCGAGGGACACGTAGTCGATGACATAGGGCGCGTCGCCGGCGATCTTCAGGTTCTTGTATTTACCCGACTTGAGGGTCGCGGCCGCCACGGTGTTGGTCACGACCGTTGCATCGATGTGGCCTTGGGCGACGGCCAGCAACGTGTCGTTCTGCGACTGGTAGGCGCGGAAGCTGCCGCTGCCCCAGTTCTTCTGGTCTTTTTCCAGGGCGATGGCTTCGTAGGTGCCGCTGGTGTTGCCGACGGCCTTGCCCTTGAGGTCGGCGAAGGTGTTGATGCCGGTGTTGTCGCGGGTCAGCACCACCATCTGGAAGGCGAAGTAGGGCACCGTCAGGCCGACGGTCTTGGCCCGCTCCAGGGTGTCGGAGGTGGACGCGACGATGACGTCGGCGCGCCCGGAAATGAGCGCCGGGATCCGGTCCGGGAACGGCGTCTCCACCACTTCGGCGTCTACCCCCAGGACTTTCGCCAAATCTTGGCAATAGTCCACGTCGAAGCCTGCCGGTTTGTTGCTCTCGTCGCGAAAACCCATGGGTGGGAAGTCCAGGGTCACTGCGCAACGCAGTTTGCCGGAACCGATGATGTCGTCGAGTTTGTCGGCCTGGGCCGGGGCGATGAACAGGGGAGTGAGGACAACGCTGAGGGCTACGGCCAGTGCAGGGTTCTTCATATATGCCTCGCTGTCGAATAAGTGCGGTGAAATATCGTATTGAGGATTTCGTATACGATATTAAATAAGCAAGCGGCGTGCCCATTTCCCGGCAGGAGGCGGGCACGCGTTAAGAGGAGCGGTCTAGAGGCGTTAGCCTGGAAAGGTGGCTGACAAGGAGGCGATCAGCGGAGGCCCGATGGTGTTACAGATGGGAGCAAACGCGCCGCGCAGTGCCCCGTAAAGGAACAGGGGTCAGCGATGGTTTTCCCGGAACTGACTCGGCGACAGGCTGGTCAGGGCGCGAAACTGACGGCTGAAGGCGCTGTGATCGGTGTAACCGCAACGCAGGGCGATCTCAGTGATCGGCACGTCCTGCTCACGTAACAGCCGCGACGCTTCTTCCAGGCGCGCCTTGTGGATCATCTGCCGGGGCGTGAGTTGGAAGATGCGCTTGCAGTGACGCTCCAGCTGGGCCACCGACAACCCGGCGATGGCCGTCAGTTCGGCCAGGCTGATGGGGTGGGCGAAATGACGCTTGATGTGGGCATCCACCGCCACCAGTTTCTGAAAGGCCGGATGGCTGGATTGCGGCAGTTGCAGGTCGCGGGAAATGCCGGCGAGGCCGACGATCCTGCCGTTCGGGTCACGCAAGGCCAGTTTGTGGGTCAGGCACCACACCGGCTGGTTGCCGTAGTACAGGTGCAACTCCAGTTGGTCGGCCAGTTCGCGCCCGCTGGCCAGGACCTTGCGGTCCTGCTCGGTGTACAGCGGGCCGAAACGCTCGGGGAACACCTGTTCGGCGGTGAGCCCGAGCAGGTCGGCGCTGCGTTTGAAGCCGCAGCGCCGGGCCAGTGTCTGGTTGACGAAGGCGTAGCGGGCCTCGCGGTCCTTGATGAAGAACACCACGTCGGCGAGGGTGTCCAGCAGCGGCGCGATGGGGTGCAGGCTACCCAGCAGGGTTTCCAGCTCGCAGGGGGTGAAGCTGTTGAGCGAGGGGTACATGGTTCAGCGACGCCTTTTTCAGAGCGGGCTTGTGTGTGTCGGGAGTGTCGGATGGAAATGGGGTGCTTGTCACGTAGCCTTCGCGAGCAGGCTGGTCCGGCTGCACTCCAAGCCCTGTGGGAGCGAGCTTGCTCGCGAAGACGCTACTCCTGCCTCCCTGGACGCGCTGACCCACCCCATTGGCGATCAAGCTCGCCCGACACGCCGTCTGGTGTCAGGTGGGGGCGTTTTCTCCCAGCGCCAGCAGCGTTTCGATCCGCGCCGGGCTGAACGGTGGGCGAGGCGTGGGCGGTGTCCAGCCAAACAGATGCTCCAGCGCGGCGCCGCACACCCGGCCTTGGCAGGCGCCCATGCCGCAGCGGCTGGCCAGTTTCGCTTCGCGCCAGTTTTCGTGGCCGAGCAGGTCAGCGTAGGGGACGTCTTCGCAGCGACAGACCAGGGTGTCGGGGCGAGCCAGGGTCTTGAGTCGGGCATCGAGGGCGAAAGCGCGGTTCAATGCCCGGGCGAACGCCTGCCAGCGTGCCCGGCGCGGCCAGAGTCGCTGGGCCGCGGCGCTGTTGCCAACCGCCGCAAAACCGGCGATGGCGCCTTCCACCTGCGCCAGTTCGCTGCCGCCGAACCCGGTGCATTCACCGGCGGCGTAATACCCGGGCCGGGTGGTGGCTTGCCAGGCGTCGACCGCCAGGGCCTGGTCTTGCACACCGCAGCCCAAGGCCTGGCCGAGCTGGACATTGGGAACAAGGCCGAAGCCACAGGCCAACCGATCGCAGGCCAGTTCCACGGTCTTGCCCTGCTGGAACAGGCGCACGCCTTCGAGGCGGTCCCGACCCAGGGCTTGCAGCACATGACTGTCGGTGCGGTAGTGGGCATCGAGCAGGCTGAACGACTGCAACCACTTGTTTGGCCAACGCGGCAATTGCGCGGCGAAACCCAGCACGCAGGCGCGGTTGGCCTGTTCGGCAATGCGCAGCACCTGCGCGCCCTGATGTTTCGCCGTGGCGGCACTGGCCAGCAACAACGGACCGCTGCCGGCGATCACCAGGCGTTCGCCACGCACCGGCAAGCCGCCCTTGATCAATGCCTGCAAGCCTCCGGCGCCCGTCACGCCGGGGAGTGTCCAGCCGGGGAAGGGCAGCAGCAGTTCACGAGCGCCGGTGCAGAGGATCAGGCGGTCATAGCTGATGGACCAGCCGCGCTCGGTATCTTCCACCAGCAGGGTCTTGTCGGCGGCGCAGGCGATCACCCGAGTGCCGGGGTAGCACTGCACGTTGTCACAGGCTTGCAGTTGCTCGCGCAGGCGCCGCGCCTCGGTGGGCAGGTTGGCCTGGGGGCCGTCGCGCCAGATCTGCCCGCCGGGCAGCGGGTTGTCGTCCAGTACCACGATGCGCATGCCGCTGCTGGCCGCCGCCAGCGCCGCGCCCATGCCGGCGGGGCCGGCCCCGATGATCAGCAGGTCGGTGAGCTCGTTCATGGGCGGGTCCGCACGTGCATGCCATCGCGGCACACGGTCTGGCACGCCAGGCGCTGCCGGCCGTCGATCATCACCCGGCATTCCTGGCAGATGCCCATGCCGCACAGCGGCGCGCGTCGCTGGCCACTGATTGAGGTGCGGCTGCAACCGTCGGAGCCCAACGCCAGCGCCGCCGCGACGCTGGTGCCGCTGGCGACCGAGAGTGGGTGGCCGTCGAGGAGGAGTTCAGGCATGGGGCTGAGACCTTCAGTTGAATGGATTCTGAGGTACCCGTGTGCTTCAGACATGGGTAGGCTCGCCGAGGAATCGCTGTGGCAAGTAGGCCTGCGGGGCCAGGGGCGAGGTTTCGTTGAACAGCTGTGCCACCAGCAGGTCGGCGGTGGCAGGCGCGGTCGTTACGCCCAACCCTTCGTGCCCGACCGCCAGCCACAGGCCCTTGCGTTGCGGATGCTGGCCCACCAGCGGCAGGCCATCGGGGCTGGCGGCGCGAAAGCCGGTCCAGGCGCGGATGCCGTTGAGCTGGGCCAGCCCTGGCAGGTAGTCGGTGGCGCGCTTGAGCATCTTCGCCAGCATCCAGCCTTCGACCTGTGGGTCGACGGTGCCGAACTGCCGGGAGGCGCCGATGAACAGTTGGCCGGTCGGCCGGGGCTGGATGTTGCACGCCACCGAAGGGCCGCTGGCCGTGTGGGCGCTGGTGACGTAGCCCAGTTCCACCAGCGTGTGGGACACGCGGTTGGGGCAGCGATCGGTGATCAGCAGGTGGCCTTTCTTCGGCTCGATGGGCAGTTCCGGGCACAGTTGCGTGGCCTGGATGCCATTGGCGAGGACCACCGCTTCAGCGCTCAACCAGCGTCCGTCGGCGAGGCGCACGCGGTGGCCATCGACTTCGCTGACCTGGGCGCGCTGTTGGCGAATGTTGGCGGTTTCGAGCATCCAGCGCGCGGCGGCCGGCGCATACAGGATCCCGTCACCTTTGATCAGCAACCCGCCTTCCAAGCCTTCGCGCAATTCAGGCTCGCGCTGGCGCAGTGCAGTGCGGCCGATCAATTCGCACGCCTCGCCGTGGGCCAGCAGGTTGAGGTACTTGCCGTCGGCCACCGCCATTTCCTCGGCATTGGCCGCTAGCCACAGGGTACCGTTGTTGCGCCAGGCGCAGGCAGCGGGCAGGGCGGGGGCCAGTTCGCGCCAACGTTGCAGGGAGTATTGGCTGAGGGCCAGTTCCGCTGGGTTGTCATCGAGCACCAGCAGGTGGCCCATGCCCGCCGCCGTGGCGCCATGCCAGCCGGCGTCCAGCACCAGCACCTGCAAGCCACGCTGGGCCAATGAGCGCGCGCAGGCGGCGCCGATGATGCCGGCGCCGATGACGATCACGTCGGCGACCGGGTGTTCGCTCACGAACGGATGCCCCAGGCGAACGGGTCGTCCGGCTCGATGATCAGCGTGCTTTCGGCGCTGATGTGCGCCCGGCCGCGAATGGTCGGCACGATGCACTCGCCGGCGGGCTCATAAGACCCTTCGAACTCGCTGCCGATCACGCTGGCCTGGCGCCAGAGCTGGCCCGGTTGCAGTTTTCCATCCGCCGCCAGGCACGCCAGCTTGGCGCTGGTACCGGTGCCGCACGGGGAGCGGTCATAGGCCTTGCCGGGGCAGAGCACGAAGTTGCGGCTGTCGGCGCGAGGGTCGTCGGCGAACAGTTCGATGTGATTGATCAGGCCGCCGTCTTCGCCCCGGAAACCTTGCTGGTCCAGGGCCTGCTGGACGGCATAGGTGTAGGCGGTCAACCCGTCGAGGTTGTCGCTGGCCACTCGCTGGCCGTGGTCGGCCATCAGGAAGAACCAGTTGCCGCCCCAGGCCACGTCACCCACCACCGGGCCGATGCCGGGCACTTCCAGGCGCAGCGCTTTGCGGTAGCGGTAGGCCGGTACGTTGCGCACGCTGACCGAGCGATCTTCATGCAACGTGGCCTGGACGGTGCCCACCGGGGTCTCGATGCTGTGCACGCCGGGGCCGATCCTGCCCAGGTGCGCCAGCGATGCCACCAGGCCGATGGTGCCGTGGCCGCACATGCCCAGGTAGCCGCTGTTGTTGAAGAAGATCACCCCGGCACAGGCGTTCGGGTCCACCGGTTCACACAACAACGCCCCCACCAGCACATCGCTGCCGCGCGGCTCCAGCACACAGGCGCTGCGCCAGGCATCGTGCTGCTCGGCCAGGCGCTGCCTGCGCTCGGCCATGCTGCCCCGGCCCAGGTCGGGAAAACCGCCGGTGACCAGGCGCGTTGGCTCGCCGCCGGTGTGGGAGTCGATCACGGTGATGCGTTTCATGAGGGCCGCGTCCGTTCAATGGATTGAACACAAGCGTCGCCTGCGGGGGTGGGTGCCGGCTTGATGGATTTATTCACGAGCGATGACGAAATCGGCACAGCACGTACTTGGACGGTGGGAGCGGGCTTGCCCGCGAAAGCGGTGTGTCTGTTATGAATATGTTGGATGTGCCGCCGTCTTCGCGGGCAAGCCCGCTCCCACAGATCTTGCTGGTGCATGCAAAGGCTGCGAATACCCCAAATCCCGTGTGGGAGCGGGCTTGCCCGCGAAAGCGGTGTGTCTGTCATGCAGATGTTCGATGTGCCGACGTCTTCGCGGGCAAGCCCGCTCCCACAGATCTTGCTGGTGCATGCAAAGGCAGAGTACACCCCAAATCCTGTGTGGGAGCGGATTTGCTCGCGAAAGCGGTGTGTCTGTTATGCAGATGTTGAATGTGCCGACGTCTTCGCGGGCAAGCCCGCTCCCACAGGATTAGGCGGTGTATGCAAAGGCTGCGTATACGCCAAACCTCGTGTGGGAGCGGGCTTGCCCGCGAAAGCGGGGTGTCGGTGATGGGGAGTTTGGATGGGCTGGTGTCTTCGCGAGCAAGTTCGCTCTCGCAAGAGGGTGGTGGGTTGTCAGGGGGCATTGCCTGGGCCGCTGTGGGAGCTGGGCTCCCACAGGGTTGGGTTCACTCAGGCGGTGAAGTCGCTGGCGTGCAGTTCCTTGACGCCGACAAGTTCGAACTCGAACTCGGGAGTGGCGTCGGCGTTGGTGCTGCCGGAGAGGATGCCGTCGGCAAAGCGCAGTTGGGCGGTGGCGTTGGTGGGGTCGAAGGCGTTGCTGCCGATGAAGGTGAAGGCGTCGATCGTCGCCGTCAGCGGGTTGGCGTCCAGGCCGGTGAGGTCCAGGTGATCGCCCTCGGCCGTCTTGAAGCCGTTGATCACATCGCGCAGTGCCCCGACGCCCATGTCCGACAGCGCGGCGAAGACGTACGTGTCTGCGCCGGTGCCGCCGGTGAGGTTGTCGGTGCCGGCGCCGCCGATCAGCCGATCGTCGCCCGAACCGCCCACCAGGGTGTCGTTGCCGGCACCGCCGTTGAGGATGTTCCCGGCGCTGTTGCCCGACAGCGTATCGGCGTAGGCACTGCCCGTCAGGTTCTCGATGAACTTCAGGGTGTCGAGCCCGGAGCCCTGCGTGTCCTGTTGCGCGGAGGTCGAGAGGTTGACTGTCACGCCGGCCTGGGCGCGCTCGTACGACACCGTGTCATTGCCGTCGCGCCCGTCCAGCACGTTGTTGCCGGCGCCGGCGAACAGCGTGTTGTCCAAAGCGTTGCCGGTAGCGTTGGCGGCTGCCGCGCTGTCGATGTAGAGGTTCTCGACGTTGTTGCCCAGGGTGTAGCTCGCCAGGCTGCTGTGCACGCTGTCGATCCCGCCGGACGCGGCACTGTTGGTTTCGATCACGGTGTCGCTGGCGTTGTCGACGTAGTAGGTGTCGTTGCCATCGCCACCGCTCATGCTGTCGGCCCCGGTCGCGCCGTCGAGCACGTTATGGGCGGCGTTGCCGGTGATGAAGTTGCGCCGCTCGTTGCCGGTGCCGTCGATGTCCGAGACGCCGGTGAGCACCAGGTTTTCGAGGTTGGCGCCCAGGGTCCAACTGACCGAGGCCTTCACCGTGTCGATCTGCGAGGCCGAGGTGTTGGTTTCGATCACGCTGTCGAACGCGTTGTCGACCACGTAGATGTCGTTGCCATCCCCGCCGGTGAGGGTGTCGGCGCCCAGGTCTCCGTCCAGGGTGTCGTTGCCCGAGCTGCCCACCAGGGTATCGGCCTGGTCGGTCCCGGAGATCATCCCGCCTTCGTTCTGCGCGCCGTCGAAGATGGCCTGCACGCTGTTGTTGTCGTTGGGGTTGCCGTGGAAACCCAGGTCATCGGCGATGTAGTCGGCCAGGCGCTGGCCGACGATTTCCGCCGACTCCTCGTGCAAGTGCCAGACGTCATCGGGGTACACCAGCGGATCGACTTCATAACGCAAGGGCAGGTCGGTGTAGTCCACCGCCAGCTTGACGTCGGCGCGTTCGGTGGCGATGGCTTCCTGGACGGCGCGCACGTAGCCGACCCCGTCGACGATGGACGCGATCTTGTCTTCCGAATAGCCACGGGCCCGGGCCGCGTCCTGCTCGTAGTGACCGGTCTCCATCAGGTACACGTTGAAGTTGCCCAATTGCGCGTGCAGGTAGTCGAACACCTTCAAGGTTGCGGCCTTGTACGCTGCTGCCGCCGCTGTCTTGTCCGTGGCACGGGCGATTTCCTGGGCGGCTTCCTCGCCTTGGCCCCAGATAATGCCCATGGTGACGTTGTCGATCGATTGCAGTTCGCTGAGCTGGTCGCGTAGCAAGGTGACCGCACGCAACAGCGCAGGACCGGGCTGGTTGGTGTCGGTCAGCCACCAGCACAGCTTCAGTTCCTCGGCGCCGAGGGTCGAGAGGCCGTTGACCGTGCTGCCGCCGACGGCAATGTCGATCCCGTTGCCATCGGCATCGGTGAACTGGCTGCGCACGTCGTAGGAGGTGTAGCGGTCCAGGTCCTTGACCAGCATCGAAGTGCCGGACTGGTCGTCGTCCTCGGTCATGCGCAGCAGCCGCGCGTTGGACTGGCCGAGAGTCGGCAGGTACAGGATGTCTTGCTGGGCGCGTTCGCCGAAGACGAAATCACTGGCGGTCAGGGTGTTGAGGTAGTTGCCGTTGAGGGCGATTTCGAAGCGATTGCCATCGGCGTCGGCCTCGGCGGACTTGACGTAGGTCTTGTCGCCGGCCTCGTTCAGGGTCATGTACAGCGTGCTGTTGCTGCCATCGCCCAGGCCGAGGAAACCCAGGCTCGACACGTCGATCTTGTCGACCCCGACGGTGAAATCATAGATCGTGTCGGTGGCCGTGACGCCGCCGGTGTCGTAGTCGCGGTAGCTGTCGAGCACATTGGTGTAGCGGAACGTATCGGCCCCGTCGCCACCGTACAGCGAGTCGCGTCCGGCACCACCATCGACGATGTCGGCGCCGGTGCCGGCCTTGATCGTGTCGTTGCCGCCCAGGCCGAGGATCAGGTCGGCGGCCGCCGTGCCGTTGAGGGTTTCGGCGTTGTTGGTGCCGGTGATGGTGCTGGCCGGTGCATCGGCCACGGCGAGGGCAAAGCTGTCGCTGACCGAAGCCCCGGACGGATCGGTGGCCTTGACCAGGACGTTGTAGGTGCCGGACGCGGTGTTGGTCGGCGTGCCGGTGAAGCTCAGGCTGCTGGCATTGAAATGCAGCCAGGTGGGCAGGGCGCTGCCGTCGGCCAGGGTCGCGGTGTAGGTCAGCAGGTCCTGGTTGGCGTCGGTGAAGCTGTCGTGGGCCACGGTGTAGCTGAACGGCGAGTTCTCCGTGGCGTTCTGGTCGAGCAGCGCGATGGTGACCACCGGCGCCACGTTGCTGGGCGTGTTCTGGTCGGCGAAGACAAAGTGACTGGCCGTCAGGCTGCTCACCAGGTTGCCCGCCAACGACACCTCGAAGCGGTTGCCGTTGGCGTCGACGGTGAGGTCCTTGAGGTAGGTGCGGTTGGTCGAGGCGCTGTAGGTCACTTGCAGCGTGCCGTTCAGACCGTTGCCCAAGCCGGTGTAGCCAAGCGCCGAGACGTCGATCTTGTCGGCCGCCACATCGAAGTCGAGGATCTGGTCGCTGGCGCTGGTAGAGCCGGTGCGGTAGCTGTCGAGCTTGGAGGTGTAGCGGAACACATCAGCGCCGGCGCCGCCGGTGAGTTTGTCGACGCCGGTGCCGCCCACCAGGATGTCGTTGCCAGCGCCACCGTTGAGGGTGTCGTTACCCGCACCGCCGAACAGTTGCTCGTTGGCCGCGGTGCCCGTCAGGGTGTCGTTGTTCGGTGTGCCGTTGATCACCGTCGGGGCGGCGGGCACGTCCTGGACGGCGAGGGTGAACGTGTCGCTGATCGCCGCGTTGCTGCCATCGGTCGCGGTGACCTGGATGGCATAGGTACCGGACGCCGTGTCGCTGGGGGTGCCGCTGAATGTCCGGGTGACGGCGTCGAAGGTCAGCCAATTGGGTAGGGCGCTGCCATCGGCCAGCTTGGCGGTGTAGCTCAGGCTGTCGTTGTCCGGGTCGGTGAAGCTGGTGGCCGGCACCACGTAGCTGAACGCGGTGTTTTCGGTGGCGCTCTGATCCAGCAGCGGCGTGGCCAGCACTGGAGCCTGGTTGGTCGGCGACGCGTTGGCAAAGACGAAGTTGGCGCTGGTCAGCGTGTTGAGGTAATTGCCGTCCAGCGCCACTTCGAAGCGGTTGCCGTCGGCATCGGCCGTCAAAGACTTGATGTAGGTCTTGGTGCCGGCACTGTTGAGCACCAGGTACACGGTGTTGTTCTTGCCATCGCCCAGGCCGGTGAACCCCAGGGCGGACAGGTCGATCTTGTCGGCCGCCACGTTGAAGTCAGTGATCAGGTCGCCCAGGTTGGCCCCGCCGGTGTTGTAGTTGCGGTAGCTGTCCAGGCGATTGGAGAACACGAAGGTGTCGGCCCCGGCCCCGCCGGTGAGGGTGTCCATGCCGGCGCCGCCGTCGAGCTTGTCGTCACCCGCGCCGCCGCTGAGGCTGTCGTTGCCGGCCAGGCCGAGCAGCGTGTCGGCTGACTCGCTGCCCAACAACGAGTCGCTGCCGCTGGTGCCGGTGACGACTCGGTTGAAGATGAAATTGCTGGCGGTCAGGGTGCTGGCAAGGTTGCCCGACAGGATCAGCTCGAAGCGGTTGCCACTGGCGTCGGCGTCGAAGTCCTTGATGTAGGTGCGGTCGTTGCTGGCGCTGTAGCTGATCTGCAGGGTGCCGCCACGGCCGTTGCCCAGCCCGGTGAAACCAAGGCCGGCGAGGTCGATCTTGTCCTGGGTGACGTCGAAGTCGGTGATGGTGTCGTCGAAACTGGTGGTCGCGTTGCGGTAGCTGTCGGATTGGGCGACGAAGCGGAAGGTGTCGGCGCCGGTGCCGCCGGTGAGCTTGTCGACGCCGGCACCGCCCACCAGGATGTCGCTGCCGGCCGCGCCGTTGATGATGTCATTGCCCGCGCCGCCGTAGAAAATCTCGCTGGCGGAGGTGCCCTGCAAGGTGTCGTTGCCCGCCGTGCCTTGTACGGTGGTCATCGGAACCGTGGCGCTGACGTAGCTGCCATCGCCATAGACCAGCGTGGCCCCCTTGCTGGTGTGGCTGATGGTGTTGGCGATGATGGCGTTGCGATCGGTGCCGTCTTCGTTGCGCTCGGCAACGCCGTAGGTCGACTGATTGCTACCGCTGATGAGGTTGCCCTGGATGGTGTTGTCGCTGCCGTTGAAATATTTGCCGGACACACCCTGGGTGTCGTCGTAGGACTGGATGATGATTTCCGGTACCGGGCTGCCCAGGGAGTTGTTGTTGAGCGTGTTGTCGGTGATCTCGACGTGGTTGCTGCCGTAGATGCGCACCCCGGCGCTGGCATTGTCGTGGATGTCGACGCCGCTGACGCTGACATCGCTCGACAGTTTGACCAGCACGCCTTCGGCGCCATTGCCGTAGACCTCGCCCCCGGTGATGGTGATGTTGCTCGGGGAGGGGATGTTCTCGCTGCCGCGCTGCACCACGATGCCGTTGCCGCCGTTGTTGTAGGCGACGTTGTTGGTCAGGGTGAAGTCATGGGTGCTGGTGACGACGTTGAAGCCGTGGCGGTCGTTGTCGTAGGCGACGTTGTTCTCGAAGGTGCTGTCGCTGAGGAAGTCCGCAACGAAGCCGTCCAGGCCGTTGCCGTGGGACACGCTGTTCTTGATGACCATGTTGACGGTCTGCTCGTGGGGGTCGAAACCGTACCCGGAGCAATCCTTGATCTCGACGCTGTCGAGGGTGACGTTGGAGTCGTAGCCTTCCTGGCCTGGAATGTAGCCGTTGAACCAGCCGTCGATCTTGCCGGTGGTGTGGTCGCGGTTACCGTCGATGGTGAGGTTGCTGACGCCGAAGTCGTGGGTTTCCTCGCCATAGGCGGAGCGGATGACCCCGGTGATCTTGGTGTCGGAGCCGTCGGCCACCTTGACGGTGGTCTCGCCCATGCCGTCGCCGTACAGGTAGACATTGCTCTTGAGCATCACGCAGCCGTCAGAAGGTTCCTCGCCGCCGGAGACAATGTAGGTGCCGGTGGGCATGTACACCTGCCCACCCCCGGCGGCGGCCGCCGCATCAATCGCACTTTGTATCGCCGCCGTGTCGTCAGTGATGCCATCTCCTTTGGCGCCAAAATTTTGTACGTTGAAAATCATGAGCTTATCTCCGTATCAGGCTAAAAACCTCGTTAGGAGCCAATATTCCATCGGCGACCACCGAGTTAAGACCCAACGGAGCGCGAAAGTTGTGACCGCGCATCGGGCAAGTGTCAAAAATATGGACTAACTGATCAACGGTCGGAACTCGAAAAATGACGTGTAACGTTTTGTTGACGCTTGGGCGTGATTTTGGGGTGTGGCTGCTGGCCCATTCGCGGGCAAGCCCGCTCCCACAGGGTGATCGGTCGTGAGCACAGATTGAGGGTCTGACCCCAATGCATTTTGACTGGAGCGCGCCTGCTCCACTCCCAAAGGGCACCGCAGCGATTGCGGTTTACTTGATTGGCATCAACCACCCCCCACGTCCCACGCGGTAGCCTGCAATAAACCATCGAGCGCATCCGAGGGGCCGCATGAGTTATCCGCTGTTTCTGACCTTGCACGTGTTCGCCGCGCTGGTGTTCATCGGCACGGTGTTTTTCGAAGTGCTGTTTCTCGAAAGCATTCGCAAGCAACTGCCCGTCAAGGTCATGGTGCTGCTGGAGCAGGGCATCAGCCGGCGCGCCCGGCAATTGATGCCCTGGGTATTGCTGGTGCTGTTCGGCGCGGGGGCCGCGATGGTCTGGTTGCGCTACTGGCCGGCGCTGATGTCGCCCTTGCAGTCGTCCTTCGGCTTGCTGCTGGGTTTGAAGATCCTGCTGGCCGGCAGCGTGCTGGGGCATTTTCTCTGGGCGATGTGGCTGTTCCGGCGCGGGCGGATGAATGCCCGCTACGTGCACATCATCCACACCAGCGTGTTCCTGCACATGGTGGCGATCGTGCTGCTGGCCAAGGGCATGTTCTACATCGGCTGGTAGGCGCGGCGCCTTGGTTTCCAGGCGCTTGATACAAGTCAAGGTGGCCGGCCGGGTTACAGCGGACACTGTGCTCGCGCCGCCATTCGGAGATTGCCATGTTCGATTTGTTCAATACCCTCGGTGAGCGACCCTCGGGACGTGCCCCAGTGGTGGCAGATTTCGACTGTCCGGTCGCTACACGAAAATTCCACGCCGGCATCGGCTCGCTCGACCTGCTCAGGGGGCTGCGCAACAGCCGCCAGAAACGTCGGCCGCTGTCCCTGGCCGTGCACCTGCCGTCGCGCTTGCGCCTGGCCTCGTGTTCACCCCTGGCCCACGACTGTCGCTGCGGCGAAATCGATGGCTACCTGCAACGCCTGACGTACGAGATGGGGCTGGTGGGCTGCCATCTGGGCGCAGGACGACGGGTCGAGGCGTTCTGCCTGACCGGCGGTACTCCGGTCATCGCCCATCTGCAACGGCTGATGGGCGACCTGCGCAAGCGCTTTGACTTTTGCGAGTACGACAGCGGCGACCACAGTATCGAGGTGGACTTGCACCACACGGACTGGTCGACCATGGGCCTGATCCGTGACCAGGGTTTCACCCATGTCAGCATCGGTGTGCCCGACATTGGCGTCGACAGCGAGCTGTCCGTCGACTGCTACCAGAACCCGGCACCGATCCATTCGCTGATCGATGCGGCGCGCACCTTCGGTTTTCGGTCCATCAACATTGACCTCGGTTACGGCCATGCCTGGCAAACGCCGCAAAGCTTTGCGTTGAAGCTGGCGACGCTGATCGAGCTGGAGCCGGACCGGCTGCACGTCTTTGACTATGGCCGCGCGCCGTATCGTTATCGCTCGAAAAGCACCGGCGTGGCCGGCGCCTATTGCAGCCCGGCCGACAAGGACGCCATGCGCCGCATCTGTTGCGAGCAACTGATCGGCGCCGGTTATCACTACATCGGTCTGGGCCAGTTCGTGCGGGCCGACGATGACCTGGCGGTGGCCCAGGAGCATGGACGCCTGCATCGCAATTGCCTGGGGTTCACCCGCCATGGCTGTTGCGATCACGTGGGGTTCGGGTTGTCGGCGGTCACGCAGATCGAGCATCTGTATGTGCAGAACACCGACAACCTGTTGCATTACTGCCAGCAGTTGGACGCCGGGCAACTGCCGGTGTATCGCGGCTGGCGCTGTGAGGCGCAGGATCAGGTCAAGGCGACCGTGACCGAGCAACTGGCCTGCGACCTGGAGCTGGATATCCCGGCCATCGAAACACGTTTCGGCCTGGTGTTTCGCGAGTACTTCGCGTCCATCTGGCCGTTGCTGGAGGCGTTGCACGACAAGGGATTGATCGAACTGACCAGCCGTTTTATCGGCATCCTGCCTGCCGGGCGCCTGAATGTGGACGCGATCTGCAATCTGTTCGACCCGGATCCGAATGACGCGGGCCTACACGCCCTGGAAAAGTTGAATCCTTCATGAACGCCGTATCCGGTTTCAATCGTGCCCTGGTGGAAAAATACGACCGCCCGGGGCCGCGCTACACCTCCTATCCGACCGCCCCGCAGTTTCACCAAGCGTTTGCCATGGACGAATACCGCCAGGCCGCCCAGCGCAGCAACCAGACGCCGCAGCCCAAGGCGTTGTCGGTGTACATCCATATCCCGTTCTGCCAGAGCCTTTGCTATTACTGCGCCTGCCACAAGATCATCACCCGCAAGACCCCTCGCGCGGCCGAGTACCTGACCTACCTCAAGCGCGAAATTGCCCTCCAGGCCGCGCTGTTCGACCGCTCGCGCAAGCTGACCCAATTGCATCTGGGCGGGGGCACGCCGACGTACCTGACCCACGAGCAACTGGCGGACCTGATGGGCTGCCTGCACCAATCGTTCGACATGGATGACAGCGATGCCCACGAGTTCTCCATCGAAGTCGACCCCCGTACGATCGATGCCGGGCAGGTCCTGGGCCTGCGGCAGTTGGGCTTCAATCGGCTGAGCTTTGGCGTGCAGGACTTCGACGCCCAGGTGCAGGTCGCGGTCAACCGGGTGCAAAGCGAGGCACAAGTGGCCGAGCTGGTAGAGGCGGCGCGAGCCGCACGCTTCAAGTCGATCAGCGTCGACCTGATCTATGGCCTGCCGTTGCAGACCATCGCCAGTTTCGACGTGACCTTGAGCAAGATCATCGCCCTGCGCCCCGACCGTATTGCCGCCTACAGCTACGCTCATCTGCCCAGCCGGGTGCGTGCCCAGCGGATGATCCGCCCTGAAGACATGCCCCCGCCCGAGCGCAAGCTGCAATTGCTGGAGTTGACCATCAACCGCTTGACCGAGGCCGGGTATGTCTACATCGGCATGGACCATTTCGCCCTGCCGGACGACGAATTGGTACTCGCCCGCGCCCGGGGTTCGCTGCAGCGCAACTTCCAGGGTTACTCCACCCATGCCGATTGCGACTTGATTGGTCTGGGGGTGTCGTCGATCGGCAAGGTGGGGGATAGCTACAACCAGAACGTCAAGGAACTCTCCCAGTATTACGCGCGCCTGGACCAGGGCATGCTGGCGGTGCAGAGGGGCTACCGACTGAGCGCTGACGACCTTCTGCGGCGCGAGATCATCAGTGAACTGATGTGCCACGGACGCATCGCCTTCGCCCGGATCGAGGCGGCACACGGCATTTGTTTCAACACCTACTTCGCCGAGGCCCTGGCCGCGCTCCAGGAACTGGTCGGCGACGGCTTGCTGGAAATTCACCACGACGCCCTGATACTGCTGCCCCAGGGGCAATTGATGATGCGCAACGTGGCCATGGCATTCGATGCCTACCTGGGCGCGGATCGAACGGTCCAGTATTCGCGCACGGTGTAATCGCGCGGTACAGACCTGTGGTCAAGCATGTGCGGAGCAGACCAACCCGGTCCACCCCCGCTTTTCCGTGGCGAGGGAGCTTGCTCCCGCTGGGTCGCGAAGCGGCCCCCTTGGGTTTTGATGCAGTCAATCAGATAGCGCGCGGGGCGAGCACTTTTGGGGCTGCTCCGCAGCCCAGCGGGAGCAAGCTCCCTCGCCACGGGTGACGCCCAGCTTTCTGTGGCGAGGAACTGGTCACCGGGTTGATGTGCCGGGTTGCAAGGCTCGGCCCAGGAATGGGGCGGTGCGGCTTTCCTGGCATTGGGCGACTTTGGCCGGTGTGCCGCACACCACGACGTTCCCGCCCTGGGTCCCGGCGCCGGGGCCGATGTCGATGACCCAGTCGCTTTGCGCCACGACGCGCATGTCGTGTTCCACCACGACCACCGTGTGGCCCTCATCCACCAGACGATTGAGTTGCACCAGCAAGCGGTCCACGTCCTGGGGGTGCAAGCCGTTGGTGGGTTCGTCCAGCACGTACAAGGTGGCGCCCCGGGCCTTGCGTTGCAGTTCCGTCGCCAGTTTGATGCGCTGCGCCTCGCCGCCGGACAGTTCCGTGGCCGGCTGGCCCAGGCGCAAGTAGCCCAGGCCGATGTCCTGCAACACTTGCAAGGTGCGCCGCGCCGCTGCTTGTTCGGCGAACACGTCGAGGGCCTGGTTCACGGTCAGTTGCAGCACCTGGGAAATGTCCAGGCCTTGCCAGCTGACTTCAAGGGTCTGCGGGTTGTAGCGCGCCCCGTGGCAAGTGGGGCAGGGGGCGTACACGCTGGGCATGAACAGCAATTCGACGCTGACGAAACCTTCGCCCTCGCAGGTCTCGCAGCGGCCCTTGGCGACGTTGAAGGAAAACCGCCCGGCATCGAACCCCAGCGCCTGGGCCTGTTGCGTGGCCGCGAACAGTTTGCGCACGTGATCGAACAGCCCGGTGTAGGTGGCGAGGTTGGAGCGCGGCGTACGGCCGATGGGTTTCTGGTCTACCTGAACCAGCCGCTTGATCCCTTCGAGCCCGGCGGTCACATGCCCGCCGCTGGTTTGCACGGGTTCGTCCTCCAGGCTCTGTTCCTCGGGTTCGGCGTTGGCGCTGGCCTGGCCCAGGTGGGCGCCCACCAGGTCCAGCAGGGCCTGGCTCACCAGGCTGGATTTGCCGGAGCCGGAGATGCCGGTCACCGCCGTGAAGCAGCCCAAGGGAAAGGCGGCGCTCAGGTTGTCGAGATTATTGCGGGTGATGCCCTCCAGGCGCAGCCAGTCCTTGGGTGGCCGAGGGGCGCGGGGGCTCGCGGTGTCTTCGGTAAAGAGGTAGGCGCGGGTCCGCGAGGCCTGCACCTGCCCAAGCCCCTGGGGCGGGCCGCTGTAGAGGATGTTGCCGCCTTGTTCGCCGGCGTCGGGGCCGACGTCGATGAGCCAGTCGGCGCGGCGCATGGTGTCCAGGTCGTGCTCGACCACAAACACCGAGTTGCCGGCGGCCTTGAGCCGTTGCAGGGCATCGAACAGCGCCTCGCTGTCGGCCGGGTGCAAGCCCGCGGAAGGCTCGTCGAGCACGTAGATCACCCCGAACAGCTGGGAATTGAGCTGGGTTGCCAGGCGCAGGCGTTGCAGCTCGCCGGAGGACAGCGTCGGCGTGCTGCGCTCCAGGGCCAGGTAGCCGAGGCCCAGGTCGATGAGCGTGACGATCCGCTCCAGCAACTCGGCGGCGATGCGCTGGGCCGCCAGGCGTTTTTCCAGGGACAGGTTGTGGGTGTGTCGTGCGTCCGGTCCTCCGGCGTGCGGGTTATCGCCCCGGGCGGCGCGTTGCTCGCGGGCGGCCCGGGTCTGCTGATGGGTGAGCACTGCGCCCGGTTCTTCGGCTTGTTCGAGGTAGTCGGGGGCCAGGACGCCCTTGAGCACCTCGGCCAGTTCCAGCAATGGCAGGTGCGACAGTTCGGCGATGTCTCGGCCGGCAAAGGACACCGTCAGCGCCTGGCGTTTGAGGCGCTTGCCTTCGCACACGGGGCAGGGGCTGGCGCGCATGTATTGGGCCACGCGTTTGCGCATCTGCGCGCTTTGCGAATGCATGAAGGTGTGCAGCAGGTAGCGCCGGGCGCCGCTGAAGGTGCCCTGGTAGCTGGGTTCGAGCTTGCGTTTGAGGGCGGCGCGGGTCTGGGCCGGGGTGAGCCCGGCGTACACCGGGACCGTGGGGGTTTCTTCGGTGAAGAGAATCCAGTCGCGTTGCTTTTTCGGCAGGTCCCGCCAGGGCACATCGACGTCATAGCCCAGCGTGACGAGGATGTCGCGCAGGTTCTGCCCCTGCCAGGCCATGGGCCAGGCGGCCACGGCCCGCTGGCGGATGGTCAGCGAAGGGTCCGGCACCATGGACGCTTCTGTCACCTCATAGACCCGGCCCAGGCCATGGCACTCCGGGCAGGCACCCTGGGGCGTGTTGGGGGAGAAGTCCTCGGCATAGAGCATCGGTTGATCGGCCGGGTAGCTGCCGGCACGGGAATAGAGCATGCGGATCAGGCTCGACAGGGTGGTGACGCTGCCTACCGAAGAACGGGCGCTGGGCGTGCCGCGCTGTTGTTGCAGGGCCACGGCCGGTGGCAGGCCTTCGATGCTGTCCACGTCCGGCACGCCCACCTGGTCGATCAGGCGCCGCGCATACGGCGCGACGGATTCGAAGTAGCGGCGCTGGGCCTCGGCGTAGAGCGTGGAGAAGGCCAGCGAGGATTTGCCGGAGCCCGACACACCGGTGAACACCACCAGGGCATCGCGTGGAATGTCGACGTCGACGTTCTTGAGGTTGTGTTCGCGGGCGCCGCGCACCCGGACACAGCCGGCGCTTTCGGGCAAGGACGAGGGGGAGGCGGGGCCGGAGCGGGAGGGCATGGAATTTCCTTGTGTGCGTCTGCTTGAGGCGTCGTGGCTTTCGGGGCTTTTGTGACGTGGCGTGATGGATCGGCTGAAGAATGCAACCTGAGTCACAGCCCTGACAATAATGCGACCGGGTTCAACCGTTCTCGTGCGATAAAAATTTACTCGGGCCCCGGGAGATGAGAAAAGCATTTTCAGTTTTCCCAGGATACGGACCTCCCATGCCTCGATCGAAGCTTCTGACTCAACTGTTTGTTGCCCTGCTGGCCGCCGCGGCGCTGTGGTACATGTGGACGATCACCAGCGCCAAGCTGGATTGGGGCGGCGACAGCCCAGGCCGGCAAGACGTGGGCGCCGTGAAAGACACCCGCCAGCGGGCGATGAGCCAGTATTGCACGGGCGTGGTCGCGACCCCGAAAGGCACCTGGCTGGTCGGGCGCCTGGAAGGCGATGCGCAAATGTTGGAGCCTGCGGCCGAGGTCGTGAACCTGGACACCGTGGTCTACGGCAAACCGAAGGAGACCGAGGCCGCGCAGGACGCTAGCGCCTTCAGCGTTTTCTTGGCGCGGGAGACAGAAATCTCATTCATCTCACGGCTCGACGCCCAGGGGCAGTTCCAACTGGTAGCCCATGTCAGCGGCGCCGCGTGCCTGGTCGCCAGTCCCGATGGCGCCAGCCTGTTCCTGCTCACCGGCCTGGACCGACCCGACGCGTGGGCCACTGACGGTCCGCGGCAGACGGTTGTCCTGCGCAGCGATGACCAGGGCAAGCAGTGGACAGGGTTGAAGCAAGGCTTCTTCGCCGAGGCCGATCAGGTGGCCTGGAGCCTCGATCCTTATTTTCACGGATCGGATGAAGTGTGGGCCTGGGGCTCGTTGAGCGCGATGGACGCAGAGGTGCCCGGTGGCATCGCTACCGGCGTGTTCTATTCGGCCGATCGCGGCGCAACCAGCACCCCGATCGTCACCGCCGAATCGCTGCTGGTGACCGCCCAGTACGCCCATGACCAGCGACCTGACATCGTGCAGTGGCACACCGACTCGGAGGATCGGGGCGAAATCCGTGGTCACGTCATTCAGGTCGATGGGCAGCGCGCGTTCATCTGGTTGTCCCAACGTTTTTGGGGCAGTCATCCGGATGGCAAAAGCGACAACGTCGCGGTCAATGTCACGACGCGGGCCGAGTTGCAACGCCAGGCCGGGAAGTGGCAGATGGTGGCCAGGCAGCGTGACGACAACCTGTTTATCGATGCACTGGCGCAGAACGAGGCCGGGCGGGTGTTTGGCCTGATCGACCAGGGGCATCAGGGCCAGGACGTCCTAGCCGAGTTGGACACCGGCACACTGAACTGGCGCCCCACGGGCGAGTTGCCCAGCGTGTTTGCGCCCCTGGCCTCGGACAGCCGCTTGCGCGGCGATGGCTTTTGGGTCGGGCAAAACACCTTGCTGATCAACACCAGCAGCGAGCATCACCCACCGCGTTGGCTCTACTGGTGGTCGGACGCCAGCATTTCCGCGGACGGGGTGTTTTACTCCACGGACTGGGGCGGTTCCTGGCACAAGCTGAATGTGGACGGCTACCTGGGGGTGCTGGGTTTCCAGCCGGGCCAGGATCGAGTGTTCTGGGCCAAGGGCAATTGGTACGACAACAATGACCTGGGGATTTATGCCTATGGGTTGCATTGAGGGGGCTTGCTCGCTGTAGGGGATGGGCCTGGTGCACTGGGGGGCTTCGCACGCAGGCTTCCGACAGCGCTTTTGTAGCAAGTTGATTTCAATCAAGGGCCAAAAAAAGGTTGGCCCCTAGGATGTTCGCCAAGATCCTGTCTTAAGCCCTGGCGTCCATGACCCCTTCCTTTGCGATGCTGCACCTGTTCCGCCACTGGCTGGGTGGCCTGTTGGTTTTCCTGCTGTTGTTCGCGGGCCTCGCCCAGGCCAAGGACTACGGGGACATCCAGCAGCAGCGCATCCACCATGTGCTGGGCCAGAGCGACGCGATCTCCGAGCCTGAAGGCCCCTACAAGGTGCGCACGCTGTCGGCGGCGGGCAAGGTCGTGGGCTACGTGTTCCAAAGCCTCGACGTGGTGGACATCCCGGCCTATTCGGGCAAGCCAATCAACGTGCAGGTCATCCTCGACCCGGCCGGTGTGATCCTCGACGCTTACGTGCTCGAACACCATGAGCCGATCCTGTTGATCGGCATCGCCGAAGAAAAACTCCACGCCTTCAGCGCGCGTTACAGCGGCGTCAAGGTCAGCCAGCGAGTGGTGGTGGGGCACTCCAGTGACCCGAATGCGGTGACGGTGGATGCCATTGCCGGCGCCACCGTGACGGCGATGGTGGTCAACGAGGTGATCATGCGCGCCGCCCACGATGTCGCGGTTGCCCTGGGGTTGGTCAAGGGCAACGCCGGGTTGACGGTGGCACCGGCCCGCGTGCGTGAGGACAACTTCGAACCCGCCGACTGGGCGACGCTGACCGGCAGCGGCGCGGTGCGTCGCCTGCACCTGACGCGGGGCCAGGTCGACGCCTCGTTCAAGGGCACCGAGGCCGAGCAGGTGGAAGTCGCCAGCGCCGAGCAGGCCGACGACACCTTCATCGACTTGTACGTGACCCACCTCAACCCGCCCACCATCGGCCGCAACCTCTTGGGCGAGGGCCCATACCGCACGCTGATGAGCGAACTCAAGCCGGGCGAGCAGGCCATCGCGGTCATGGGCAGCGGGCGCTACTCGTTCAAAGGGTCGGGTTATGTGCGCGGCGGGATTTTCGATCGGGTGGTGCTGCGCCAGTTCGGCGACACCATCAGCTTCCGCGACCTGGACTTCCAGCGCCTGGACGATGTCGCCGCCGACGACATGCCGGCCTTCGATGAAATGGCGATTTTCATCATCCGCGCTACCCATCGCTTCGACCCCGGCGCGCCCTGGAGCCTGGAGTTGCTGGTGCGCCGCCAGACCGGGCCGGTCAGCGGTACGTTCAGCAGCTTCGAGCTGGCCTATCAACTGCCCGAAGCCTACCTGGAACGGCCGTTGCCCAGCGCCGAACAACTGGCTGCGGCGCAGGAGGCCAGCCGGCCGATGTGGCTGACGCTGTGGTACCAGAAAAGTCTGGAGATCAGCCTGCTGGGGGCGGCGTTGCTGGTGCTGACCGTCATCCTGTTCTTCCAGGACGCTCTGGCCCGGCGGCCGACCCTGCTGCATTGGGTGCGCCGCGGCTACCTGTTGTTCACCGTGGTGTTTCTCGGCGGCTTCGCCCTGGCCCAATTGTCGGTGGTCAACGTGCTGACCTTCGTCCATGCCCTGTTCGAAGGCTTCCGCTGGGAGCTGTTCCTCACCGACCCGTTGATCTTCATCCTCTGGGTGTTCACCGCCGCCAGCATCCTGCTCTGGGGGCGTGGGGTGTTCTGCGGCTGGCTGTGCCCGTTCGGTGCGTTGCAGGAGTTGATCAACGAGCTGGCGCGCAAATTCAAGGTGCCCCAGTACGAACTGCCATTCGCGGTCCACGAACGGTTGTGGGCGCTCAAGTACATCATTTTGCTGGTGCTGTTCGGCGTTTCGCTGGAGTCGATGGCCACCGCTGAACGCCTGGCCGAAGTCGAGCCGTTCAAGACCGCCATCACCCTGCGGTTCGACCGCCAGTGGTGGTTCGTGGCGTATGCCCTGGGCCTGCTGGTGGTCAACCTGTTCACGCGCAAAGTCTATTGCCGCTATATCTGCCCGCTGGGCGCGGCCCTGGCGATGCCGACACGCCTGCGCCTGTTCGACTGGCTCAAGCGCCGCAAGGAGTGCGGCAACCCCTGCCAGTTGTGCGCCAAGGAATGCGAGATCCAGGCGATTCATCCCGACGGCCACATCAACGCCAACGAATGCCACTACTGCCTCGACTGCCAGATGACCTGGCACAACGAAAACAAATGCCCGCCGCTGATCAACAAGCGCAAGAAACGCGGCAAGGCCGCGGTGGCTGATCCCCAGTTGATTCCCGTGGTGCAGGTGACCCCGGCGCCTTGAGGCACCTGGAAAAACCCGCCCCCTGACCCTTTCATTCTTGATGGAGCACACAGCATGAGCGACAAGAAAAACGCCACGCCGGACGTGGTGGAAGAACCGCGGGGCGTGAGCCGGCGCAGTTTTCTCGGCACCGGTGCGGTCACCGGCGCCGTGCTGGCCGGTGCCACGGCGCTGGGCGCCGGGACTTTCACCCGGGAGTCATGGGCGGCGGCCGCCAAGGAAGCCAAGGAGGCCAAGTCCAAGGTCCATGTCGGCCCCGGCGAACTGGACGAATACTATGGCTTCTGGAGCGGCGGTCACCAAGGCGAAGTGCGGGTGCTGGGCGTGCCGTCGATGCGCGAGCTGATGCGCATCCCGGTGTTCAACGTCGACTCGGCCACCGGTTGGGGCCTGACCAACGAAAGCAAGCGCATCCTGGGGGAGAGCGCCAAGTACAAGAACGGTGACTGCCACCACCCGCACATCTCCATGACCGACGGCAAGTACGACGGCAAGTACCTGTTCATCAACGACAAGGCCAACTCCCGGATCGCGCGCATTCGCCTGGACATCATGAAGTGCGACAAGATCCTCACCGTGCCCAACGTGCAGGCGATCCACGGCCTGCGCCTGCAGAAGGTGCCCTACACCAAGTACGTGTTCGCCAACGCCGAGTTCGTGATCCCGCATCCCAACGATGGCCATACCTTCGACCTGCAGGACAAGAACAGCTTCACGATGTTCAACGCCATCGATGCCGAGAAAATGGAAATGGCGTTCCAGGTGATCGTCGACGGCAACCTGGATAACTCCGATGCCGACTACACCGGCAAATACGCCGCCAGCACCTGCTACAACTCCGAGAAGGCCTACGACCTGGGCGGCATGATGCGCAACGAGCGCGACTGGGTGGTGGTGTTCAACATCCCGCGGATCGAGGCGGCAATCAAGGCCGGCAAGTTCATCACCCTGGACGGTTCCAAGGTGCCGGTGGTCGATGGTCGCAAGACCGACGGCAAGGACTCTGAATTCACCCGCTACATCCCGGTGCCGAAGAACCCCCACGGCTGCAACACCTCGTCCGACGGCAAGTACTTCATCGCCAACGGCAAGCTGTCGCCGACTGTCTCGATGATTGCCATCGACCGCCTGGATGACCTGTTCGAAGGCCGCTACAAAGACCCTCGGGAAGTGATCGTCGCCGAGCCGGAACTGGGCCTGGGGCCGCTGCACACCACCTTCGACGGGCGTGGCAACGCCTACACCACCTTGTTCATCGACAGCCAGGTGGTGAAGTGGAACATGGACGAAGCCATCCGCGCTTACAAGGGCGAGAAGGTCAACTACATCAAGCAGAAACTCGACGTACAGTACCAACCCGGGCACAACCATGCGTCCCTGACCGAGACCAGCGAGGCGGACGGCAAGTGGCTGGTGGTGCTGTGCAAGTTCTCCAAGGACCGCTTCCTGCCTACCGGGCCGCTGCACCCGGAGAACGACCAGTTGATCGACATCTCCGGCGAAGAAATGAAGCTGGTGCACGACGGCCCGGCCTTCGCCGAACCCCACGATTGCATCCTCGCCCGGCGCGACCAGATCAAGACCCAGAAAATCTGGAACCGCAACGACCCGTTCTTCGCCGAGACGGTGGCACTGGCGAAAAAGGACGGTATCAACCTGGAGACCGACAACAAGGTCATCCGTGATGGCAACAAGGTGCGGGTGTACATGACGTCGATGGCGCCGGCCTACGGCTTGACCGAATTCACCGTCAAGCAGGGCAACGAAGTGACGGTCACCATCACCAACATCGACCAGATCGAGGACGTGTCCCACGGCTTTGTCATGACCAACCACGGCGTGAGCATGGAAATCAGCCCGCAGCAGACGTCCTCCATCACCTTCACCGCCGACAAGGCCGGCCTGCACTGGTACTACTGCAGCTGGTTCTGTCACGCCCTGCACATGGAGATGGTCGGTCGCATGCTGGTTGAAAAAGCCTGAGTCGGCCGAACGAGGAGACAGGCCCAATGGCCGGGAAACCGCAGCAACCCACGGGCCGCGCGTGCCAACCGGTCATTGCGCTGATGCTGGGCCTGTTATCGGGCGGCGCGTTCGGCGCGCCGCAGCCGATCACCGACCTGCCCTTGCAGGCCGAGGGCGACCAGCAATGGCGCCTGCCGGCGGGGCAGTACCGGGGCTCGTTCAGCGTCGATCAGCCGATGACCCTCACCTGTGCGCCGGATGCGGTATTCCTGGGGCAGGGCGAGGGCAACGGCGTGATCATCCAGGCGCCGAACGTGCGCATCCAGGGTTGTACATTCCTGGACTGGGGCCATGACCTGACGGCGATGAACGCCGCGGTGTTCATCAAGCCTGTCGCACAGGGAGCGGTGGTGCGTGGCAACCGGATGCAGGGCCAGGGCTTCGGCATCTGGGTCGATGGCACGCGGGACGTCAGCCTGATCGACAACCGCATCCAGGGCGACGCCAGCCTGCGTTCCCAGGACCGGGGCAACGGCATCCACCTGTATGCGGTCCACGGGGCCCAGGTCATCGGCAACCAGGTACGCGACACCCGCGACGGCATCTACATCGACACCTCCAACGGCAACCTGCTCCAGGGCAATGTCCTGGAGGACCTGCGCTACGGCGTGCATTACATGTTCGCCAACGATAACCGCCTGCTGGACAACGTCACCCGGCGGACCCGCACCGGTTATGCGCTGATGCAGAGCCGCCAGTTGACGGTCATAGGCAATCGCTCCGAACAGGACCAGAACTACGGGATCCTGATGAACTACATCACCTATTCAACCCTGCGCGACAACGTCGTCACCGACGTGCGCGACGGGTCCACCGGCGACACCATGATCGTCGGTGCCGAGGGCAAGGCCCTGTTCATCTACAACTCATTGTTCAATCGCATCGAAGGCAATCATTTCGAGCGCAGTGCGGTGGGCATCCACTTGACCGCCGGCTCGGAGGACAACCGCATCGCCGGCAATGCCTTCGTCCATAACCAGCGCCAGGTCAAGTACGTCGCCACCCGCCTGCAGGAGTGGTCGGCGGACGGGCGCGGCAACTACTGGAGTGACTACCTGGGGTGGGATCGCAATGGCGACGGTCTGGGAGATGTGGTCTACGAGCCCAACGACAACGTCGACCGCCTGCTGTGGCTGTACCCGCAGGTGCGGCTGTTGATGAACAGTCCGGGCATCGAATTGCTGCGCTGGGTACAGCGAGCCTTCCCGGTGATGAAATCCCCCGGGGTGCTGGACAGCCATCCGCTGATGGCGGCGCCGGTCCAACCCCCACCACGCAACAGGGCTCAGGAGGACGCGTCTTGAACGTCGTCGAGATCGAAGGCGTCAGCCAGCAGTATGGCGACGTTGCCGTGCTGCACGGGCTGAACCTGAACCTGGCCCAGGGCGAAGTGCTCGGCCTGTTCGGGCACAACGGTGCGGGCAAGACCACCACCATGAAGTTGATCCTCGGCTTGCTGCGGGCCAGCGAGGGCCAGGTGCGGGTCTTCGGGCGCGAGCCCTGCGACCCGAGTGTGCGACGCCTGCTCGGCTACCTGCCGGAGAACGTCATGTTCTATCCGCAGTTGAGCGGGTTGGAGACGTTGCGTCATTTTGCCCGGCTCAAGGGCGCGGCGCCGGAGCAGGTCGAACGGTTGCTGGAGGAGGTGGGCCTGGCGGACGCGGCCCGGCGCCGGGTGCGGACCTATTCCAAGGGCATGCGCCAGCGCCTCGGGCTGGCCCAGGCATTACTCGGCCAGCCGCGGTTGTTGCTGCTGGACGAGCCCACCGTGGGCCTGGACCCCATCGCCACCCAAGACCTCTATCAACTGCTCGATCGCCTGCGTTGGCAGGGCACCAGCATCATTCTCTGCTCCCATGTCCTGCCGGGCGTCGAAGCCCACATCAACCGCGCCGCGATCCTCACCCGCGGGCGCCTGCTGGCCCTGGGCAGCCTGGCCCGGCTGCGCAAGGACGCCGGTCTGCCGACCCTGATCCGGGCCTCGGGCCTGGCCCGCGCCGAGCAGTTGCAGCAGCACTGGCGCAGCGAAGGGCATGTCACCCAGGGCTGGGGCGCCGAAGGCTTGCAAGTGTCGGCGCCGGACGGCAGCAAGCTCGCACTGTTGCGCCAGCTGCTGGCGCAGCACAACCCGACCGACGTCGAGATCAAGCCGCCGTCCCTGGAGGACTTGTACCGCCATTACATGGTCCGTGCAGCCAGCGAGGAGGCCCATCAATGAACCCGATCCAGACCATGGCCCGCAAGGAGTTCTGCGACGGCCTGCGCAATCGCTGGTTGTTGGCGATCAGTCTGCTGTTCGCCGTGCTGGCCATTGGTATCGCCTGGCTGGGCGCCGCGGCGTCGGGGCAGTTGGGCTTCACCTCGGTGCCAGCGACGGTGGCGAGCCTGTCGAGCCTGGCGACCTTCCTGATGCCCCTGATCGCCTTGCTGCTGGCCTATGACGCCATCGTCGGCGAGGACGAAAGCGGCACCTTGCTGCTGTTGCTGACCTACCCGTTGGGGCGCGGTCAGTTGCTGCTGGGCAAGTTCGTCGGACACGGCCTGATCCTGGCCCTGGCGACGTTCATCGGTTTCGGCTGCGCGATGCTTGCCATTGCTCTGTTGGTGGATGACGTCGAACTGAGCCTGCTGCTCTGGGCTTTTGGGCGCTTCATGGTGTCCAGCACGCTGCTGGGGTGGGTGTTCCTCGGCCTGGCCTATGTACTGAGCTGCCTGTCGGCGGAGAAATCCACCGCCGCCGGGTTGGCCCTGGGGGTGTGGTTCTTCTTCGTGCTGGTGTTCGACCTGGCGTTGCTGGCGCTGCTGGTGCTGAGCGAAGGGCGCTTCAACCCGCAACTGTTGCCATGGCTGCTGCTGTTCAACCCCACCGATGTCTATCGGCTGATCAACCTGTCCGGATTCGATTCGGCCACCCACGGCGCCGCCGTGCTGACCCTGGGCAGCGATCTGCCGGTATCGGCGCCCGGGCTGTGGATGTGCCTGGTGGTGTGGATGGCCGTGCCGTTGTGGCTGGCCTATCGGCTGTTCCAGCGCCGGTGCCCGTGAATGTCTGATCTTGATAAGGAGCCAACGATGAACAGGGTGTATTCCAAGGCGAGCCGCCTGCTGGCCGGGATGCTGGTGTGTCTGGCACTGGTGGCGTGTGACCAGGCCGTGCCGCCAGCGGCCGGCGAGGCGCCGCTGGCGTTCCATCGCAGTGACGAGTGCCATGTATGCGGCATGGTCATCACCGATTTTCCCGGGCCCAAGGGCGCGGCGGTCGCGGCCGATGGGGTGAAAAAGTTCTGCTCCCCGGCGGAAATGCTCGGCTGGTGGCTGCAACCGGAAAACCACCGGGCCGACGTCAAGCTGTTCGTCCATGACATGGGCCGCAGCCACTGGGACAGCCCGGATGACGCGCACCTGATCGACGCCCGCAGCGCCTATTTCGTGGTCGGCTCCGGGCTCAAGGGCGCCATGGGCGTCGTCCTGGCCTCGTTCGCCGAAGCCCAGGCCGCGCAGAAGCTGGCTACCGAGACCGGCGGCCAGGTCCTGCGCCTGGAGGACATCGACCAGAAGGTGCTGGGGCAGGCGGGAGGCATGTCGTCGATGAGTCACTGAAGTTGCGGTAGCACGTGAATCGTGCTGCACGACAATGAGCTACACGGCAGTCGTGGCGAGTGAGCAAGCGCCCTCGCCACGCTCTCGAAGGGCTTGCCGCCGTCTTCTCATCCCATCGAAGCGTCCACCCACTACCCAAGTAGCATTCGTCGCCCCGGCCTATCTTCGTACACTCAAGGTCCCTATCACGCACCCGCCGGAGGCGTAAATGCAGCAGGCAGAAGGCGTGGTCAGCGCCATGTCCGCGGCGACGGATGTCCAGGAAGTGGCCCAGGCGCTGGCGCGGCAGTTGTTGCACCCGCACCTGGGTTTCGTGCTGTTTTTCTGTTCCGCCGCCTACGACCTGCCGGCCCTCGGCCAGGCACTGTCCCAGAGCTTTGGCGGGATTCGCCTGGTGGGTTGCACCAGCGCCGGTGAAATCACCCCCCAGGGCTACGGGCGCAATTGTGTGACGGCGGTGGGGTTCGACCACCGGCATTTTTCCATCGCCGCCGAGCTGATCGGTGAAATGGAGCACTTTAGCCTGATCGACGCCCAGCAGATGGTTGAGCGTCTGGCCGGCGGGTGTCGCAGCAACGCCCTGGCGCCGATCAAGGGCCACAGTTTTGCGCTGACCCTGCTCGACGGCCTGTCCAGTCGCGAAGAAATGGTCCTGGCGGCCTTGAGCGCAGCGCTGGGCGACATCCCGCATTTCGGCGGTTCGGCCGGCGACGACAATCACCTGACCCACACCCATGTGTATTTCGAAGGCCAGTTCCACAGCGGCGCGGCGGTGGTGGTGCTGATCAATACCTGGCTGGAATTCGAGGTCTTCACCACCCACCACATCCTGCCCCGGGAAGAAAAACTGGTGGTGACCGGCGCCGACAGCGCCTCGCGACGGGTCTACGAACTCAACGCCGAACCCGCCGCCGAGGAGTACGCCCGGCATATCGGCGTGCCGGTGAGTGCCCTCGACTACCGGGTGTTCGCGGCACATCCGTTGGCGGTGCGCATCAACGACCAGTACTACGTGCGGGCGATCCAGCAGGTGCACCCGGACCTGAGCCTGAGTTTCTATTGCGCGGTGGAGAACGGCATCGTCCTCACGGCGATGACGCCAGGGCCGTTGCTGGACAACCTGCAGGCCCTGTTCGACGGCTTGCAGGCGCGGCTCGGCGACGTACTGCTGACCATCGGCTGCGATTGTTTCCTGAGGCGCCTGGAGCTCGAAGACCGCGGCGGCCTGGAGCAGATCGGCCAATTCCTGCGCGAACAGCGGGTGCTGGGGTTCAACACCTATGGAGAACAGTTCAATGGCATGCACATCAACCAGACGTTCACCGGAGTTGCCATTGCCCGTCATCGCGCCCCCGGCCATCGCTGAGCTGCAGGCCCAACTGGCCAACCTCGAACACGAGAACCGCAAGCTGCGGCGGATCAACGCGGCGCTGATCGAACGCGTGGAGTCCGGGGTGACCCGTGGCAACGACCCGTACGCGGCGTTCCAGCATTCGGTGGTGCTGGCCGAACAAGTACGCGAACGCACCGATGCGCTGAACCAGGCCATGGCCGAGCTCAAGGCCGGCAATCACTTGCTGGGCGAGGCGCGATTGCGGGCGGAAACCGCCCATCGGCACCTGATCGACGCCATCGAGAGCATCTCCGATGCGTTCGTGCTGTTCGACGCGCAGCAGCGCATCGTCCTGTTCAACAGCCGCTTCAAGGCTTTCTGGGCCCACAGCCGGGTGCGCATTATCGCCGGGATGCGCCTGTGCGAGGTCAAGCGCCTGATGACCGCCAACGGCCTGTTCAGCGAGGAGCCGCGGGGGCAGGCCGACGAGCACGTGCTGTACCGAATGCAGAACGGTCGCTGGCTGCAGGTCAGCGAGCGGCCGACCCAGGAAGGTGGGCGGGTGATGCTGTTCACCGACATCACCGACGTCAAGCTCAGTGAAACCGTGCGTCGCGAGCAAGCCATCGCACAGAAGTCCCACCTGCTGCAACGGGCCGTGGACAACCTGTCCCAGGGCGTGGCGATGGTCAATGCCCAGGGTGTGCTGGAGCTGTGGAACCGGCGCTTCCTCGAACTCAGCGGCCTGGCTCCCGTGGCGGCCCATCGTTCGTTCAGCGAAGTGATTGGCGACTCCGAGCTGCAATTGCTGACCCCGGCCAGCCGCGACAGCAATGGCCGCTCGGTCCACGAATGCGAACAGCGCCTGTCGGACGGCCGGGTCCTGGAGATCCGCACCCATCCGCTGCCCACTGGTGGCTACGTCAATACGTTCACCGACATCACCGAGCGCTACCAGCATGCCGAGGCACTGAGCGAAAGCGAGCGCTGGATCCGCTTGATCACCGACCACGTGCCAGCGCTGATTGCCTACCTCAACGCTGACCTGGTCTATGAATTCACCAACAAAGTCTACGAGCAGTGGTACTGCTGGCCCCGTGGCGTGATGCTCGGCCAGAGCCTGCGCGAGGCCCACAGCGAGCAGCATTACCAACGCCTGGAAGCCTACGTGGCCCGCGCGCTGGCGGGTGAAAGCGTGACGTTCGAGTTCGCCGAAACCAACATCAACAACCAGGAACGCTACATGCTGCGCTCCTACGTGCCCAACCGCCTGGCCAACGGTGAAGTGGTGGGGATCTTCGTGCTCATCCGCGACATCACCGAACGCCGCCGCACGGCCGAGGCACTGCACCAGGCTTATCAGAACCTGGAACAGCGGGTCCAGGAACGCACCGCCGAACTGACGTGCCTCAACGACCAGCTGCTGCGTGAAATCGATGAGCGCAGCCGGGTGGAAGTGCGCCTGCGCGAGGCCAAGCGAGAGGCCGAGCAGGCCAACTTGTCGAAAACCAAGTTCCTCGCCGCGGTCAGCCATGACCTGTTGCAACCGCTCAACGCCGCGCGGCTGTTCACCAGCGCGTTGCTGGAGCGCCGCGAGCCGGTCGCCAACGCGCACCTGGTGCGCAATGTGAGCAATTCACTGGAAGACGTCGAGAACTTGCTCGGCACCCTGGTGGACATCTCCAAGCTGGACGCCGGTGTGATCAAGGCCGATGTCGCGCCGTTCGGCCTGAGCGAACTGCTCGACAACCTGGCGGCCGAGTATGCCCAGGTGGCCCGCAGCGAGGGGCTGGCGCTGCACTTTGTCGGCTGTTCGGTGTTGGTGCGCAGTGACATGCAGTTGCTGGCGCGGATCCTGCGCAACCTGTTGAGCAACGCCATTCGCTACACCCCCAGCGGGCGCATCGTGCTGGGCTGCCGACGGCATCGTGGGCAGGTGTCGATCCAGGTCTGGGACAGCGGCATCGGCATCGCCGAAGACCGGCTCGAGGAAATTTTCCAGGAGTTCAAGCGCGGCGATGTGCAGCGGCCCAACCAGGACCGAGGGTTGGGCCTGGGACTGGCGATCGTCGAGAAAATTGCCGGGATCCTCGGGCATCGGATTCAGGTGCGCTCGTGGCCGGGCAAGGGCTCGATGTTCGCCATCGACGTGCCCCTGAGCGCCACGGCGCCCAAGCCGTTGCCGTGCCCGGACATGAGCGAACCGATGCTGGGGCGCCTGCGCGGTGCCCGGGTCTGGGTGCTGGACAACGATGCGGCGATCTGTGCCGGCATGCGCACCTTGCTGGAAGGCTGGGGCTGCCAGGTGACGACGGCGTTGTCGGAGCAGGACCTGGCGCGCCAGATGGACGACGACCCCGCCGGCGCCGATCTGCTGATCGCCGACTATCACCTGGACCACGACCAGAACGGCGTCGACGCGGTGGCCCGGATCAACGCCCGGCGCACGGCACCGATCCCGGCCATGATGATCACCGCCAATTACAGCAACGAACTCAAGCAGCAGATCCGCGAGCGCGGCCACACCCTGATGCATAAGCCGGTGCGCCCGATGAAGCTGAAGATTGCGATGAGCCACCTGTTAGGCGGGGGCCAGAGCCACTAGGTAGAACCTCACTGTGGCGAGGGAGCAAGCTCCCTCGCCACAGTGAGCAAATGCCATCGGAGCAACAGTCAGTCGATGGGTTGCCCTTCAACGCCGCAGATAAGCCCCAAAATCAATATCCCCCGCGCTGAGGATCGCCTGCACTCGGTTGTGCACGTTGAGTTTGCGCAGGATCGCCGAGACGTGGGCCTTGACCGTGGTTTCGGCGATGTCCAGGGTGTAGGCGATCTGTTTGTTCGACTCGCCCTTGGTCATGCGTTCGAGCACCAGCAGCTGCTTGCGGGTCAGGGCCTGGAGCAGTTCGGCGGGGAAGGCCGGGGTTTCGTTCAGGCGGCGGCCCGTCGGGCTTTTCTGCGTGCGGATGATGTCTGGCGGCAGGTAGACGTTGCCGTTGAGGATCTGCTCGATGGCGTCGGTCATTTGCGAGCGCGGCGAGGATTTGGTGATGAACCCCACCGCGCCATAAGTGATGGCTTGCAGCACCACCTGCTTGTCCTGTTCGGCCGAGACGATCACCACGGGAATGGTGGGGGCCTCGTTGCGCAGGTTGATCAGGCCATTGAGCCCGTGCATGCCGGGCATGTTCAGGTCCAGCAGGATCAGGTCCAGGTCGTCGTGTTCGATGGTCAATGCCAGGGCACTGTCCAGGTCGGCGGTTTCCATGACCTCGCTGCCGGGAAAACCGTCGCTGATGACGTTGTGGATGGCTTCGCGAAACAGTGGGTGATCGTCGGCTATCAGAATTTTATACATGGCCATTCACCTCGTTATTGTGTTGTGGCTGGAGCAGGTGCACGCATTCAGGATCAGGGAAAAGGTTGGGGGCGGGCCGCTTGCAGGGGCAGGTTGGCTGCCTCCCAGGCATCGAGGCCATCGCGATACCAGTACAGATGCTTATAGCCCATGGCGGCGGCGCGTTTTACCGCGTTCCAGCTCAACCAGCAATCGGAGCGGCAATAAAAGACCAGTGGTTGTTCCAGGCGTCCGGCGGTGGCGTCGCGCAGGTGGCGGCTGAAGTAGTCCTGCCAGGCCGGCTCCAGTTCACCGTCGCCAGTATTGGCCAGCCACAGGCTGCCGGGCAGGTTGGCGTGAGGTTCGTTGTCGATGAAGCGCCCCTGGAGCCAGGGCCGCCGGTAGACGTCCACCAGCACCGGCGGCGGATCCTGTTCGAGCAGGTGCTGCAGGGCGGAGGTGTCGAGGGTTTGAGCGCCGTCGACGGTGCTCGGCGTCGGGCTGCGGTACTGGGCAATGCGGTAGCCCTGCGGGGAAAACAGCAGCGTGTCGGCCTGCGCGGCATTCAGCGCCAGGCCCAGCAAGACCATGGCCAGCAAACGGGGCATAGGATTTATCCTTTTTGTTATGCGCCCATTACATGCCAGGGTCGAGGTCTTGTGAATGCGACCATAGACAGGAAAACCAGTACTAAAGTCGTAATTTCGGATAGGCGCTGTGCCTATGCAGGGGTACACAAACCCTGTGGGAGCGGGCTTGCTCGCGAAAGCGGTGGCCCATCCAGCACCGGAGCAAACTGCCCCTCCGCATTCGCGAGCAAGCCCGCTCCCACAACAGGATTGACGCGGGTTTGCTCAACCCGCCTTGCGCAGCGCCGCATGCTGGGGGTTGAACGTCCACACCGCCAGCAGGGCGAACACCAGCGTCAGGCCGGCGCACACCCCCAGCGCCAGCGGATTGAATTGCTCGTACAACGCGAAGCGCACCAGCTCCACCCCATGGGTGAACGGGTTCAGCGCACAAAGCCAGTACAACCAGGGGCTGGCCTCGAGCATTTTCCACAGCGGGTACAACGCCGAGGACAGGAAGAACATCGGGAAGATCACGAAATTCATCACCCCGGCAAAGTTCTCCAGTTGCCGGATCGCATTGGACAGCAGCAGGCCCAGGGCACTGAGCATCAGCGCCACCAGCAACAGCGCCGGCAATGCCAGCAGCAGGCCCATGACCGGCGGCTGGATGCCGTACAACCAGGCAATGGCGAGAAAGGCATAGACCTGCAGCAGCGAGATCAGCGACGTCGCCACAAGCTTGCTCGCCAGCAGGAAGGCCCGGGGCAGGGGGCTGGTCAGCAGCACGCGCATGCTGCCCATTTCCCGGTCGTAGACCATCGACAAGGAACCTTGCATGCCGTTGAACAACAGGATCATGCAGGCCAGCCCGGGCACGATGTACACCTCGTAGGGGATGTAGGTGTCGTAGGGGGCGATGATCGCGATGCCCAGGGCCGCGCGAAAGCCGGCGGCGAACACCAGCAGCCACAGCAACGGGCGCACCAGGGCACTGAGCAGGCGGGTGCGTTGCAGCACGAAGCGCAACCATTCGCGCATGACGATGCCGCTGAAACATTGCCAATAGGCGTTCATGACGCAGCTCCCGCAGCGGTCAATCGGCTGAAGGCCGAGCCCAGGGTGCCGCCATGGGCCTGGCTGACGCTGTCGGCGCGGCCGCGGGCGACCAGGCGACCCTGGTGCAGGATCAACAGGTCATCGCTGGGTTGCACTTCGTCCAGCAAGTGGGTGGTCCACAGCACGCTGATACCCTGCACCCGGCACAACTGCCGGATGTGTTCGCCCAGGGCCAGGCGACTGGCCGGGTCGAGGCCGACACTCGGTTCGTCGAGCAACAGCAGGCGCGGCTCGTGCAGCAGCGCTCGGGCGATTTCCACGCGGCGCCGATGACCGCCATTGAGGTCGCGCACCCGTTCGTGGCGCCGCTCGGTCAGGTGCTGGCGCGCCAGTTCGGCGTCGATCCGGGTGGCGCCCTGGCGTCGCGACCAGCCGTGCAGGGCGATGTGATAACGAAGGTTCTGTTCGACGCTGAGGTCCAGGTCGAGCGTGCTTTGCTGGAACACCACGCCCAGTTGCCGCAACGCCGGACGGGGCGAGGCCTGCAACGAATGACCGCCGACGCGGATGTCTCCGCGCTGCACATCGTACAGGCGCGTGAGCAAGGCAATCAGCGTCGACTTGCCGGCGCCGTTGGGCCCCAGCAATGCCGCGAAATGCCCGGCCGGCAGGCTGAAATTCACCTGCCGGAGGGCCTCGCGCGCACCGTAGGCGAAGCTCAGGTCGCTGACCTCCAACGCGTTCATGGCGTCACCACCACGCCCCAGGGGTAGCGCCCGACTTTCACCGACTTGAGCACCTTGCGGCTCTCGACGTCGATCACCGAGACATCGCCGCTCACGCCATTGGTTGCCAGCAATTGGCGTTGGTCCGGGGTGAACGCCAGTTGCCAGACCCGCCGGCCCACCAGCAGGTAATCGAGCACTTCGAAGGTCTTCGCGTCGATTACCGCCACATGATTGGCCGGGCCGAGGGCGACGAACGCGTACTTGCCGTCGGCGCTGAGCTTGATGCCTACCGGCTGGACCTTGTCCGGGTGCACGCCCTTGATCTGGAACGTCAGGGTCTTGAGCACCTGACGTGTGGCGACGTCGAGTATCGTCAGGGTGCCGCCGATTTCCGCCGAGGCCCACAGCTGGGTGCCGTCGCGACTGAATTCGACGAAGCGCGGCCGCTGGTCCACCAGGGTGCTGTCGGCCAGGGTCTGGGTGCTGGTGTCGATCCAATGCAGCATGTTGGTGGTTTCACTGGTGTTGACCGCCCACTTGCCGTCGGGGCTGACGGCCATGCCTTCGGGCTCGACCCCGACGCCAACCTGGCCCAGCACTTGGGAGGTCTGGGTGTCGATCACCGTCACCAGCGCGTCGTCCTCGTTGGAGACGTAGAGCCAGCGGTCGTTGGGGTGCAGGGCGAATTGCTCGGGGTCCTTGCCGGAGGGCAGTTCCTTGATGATCTTGCGGGTGGCCACGTCCATCACCTGGACCCGGTCCGAATCGCTGGCGCAGATGTACAGCAGCCGATTGTCGTGGGACAGCAGCAGGCCGCGGGGGCGCTGGCCCACCGGCAGGGTCTCGATGACCTCCAGGCTCTGCATGTCGATCAGGCTCAGGCTGTTGTCTTTTTCGTTGGAGACCCAGGCGATGCTGGCTGCGGCCGGGCCGGCGGCGAGCAACACAGCGCCGAGGGCGAGAACCTGGCAGAGCAGGGTCGGTTGGAACAGCGGGCGGCGCATGGCGGTTTTCCTTATTGTTGTGTGCGATCAGGGGTAGCGACAGCTCACTTCGGGCTGGTCGTAGCCCAGGCTGTCCATTTCATTGGTGGGGTGCAGGAAGCCCTCTTGGGGCGAAGTGCTGACCAGCGCTCGCGGCTGGACCAGGGGAATCGGTTGGCGCAGTTGGCCGTTCCAGGGGCGGTAGCTGAGTTTGCGGCCCTTGAAACCGTCCAGTGGCAATTGGTCGCCCAGGGCCAGTTGGCGGATGGCGAAGGGGTCGTCCTGGCGCAGTTTGCTCACGGCGCTGGCGATGCTGCGCACGGCGATCCAGGCCGCGAAGTCGCGGTCGTTCATCCAGCGGCCGGCCAGGTTCTCGAAGCGTTTTTGCAACTGGGCGGCGCCGTAGGTTTCCACGGTCTTGTGCCAGCCGGTGGGGGTCAGCCCCTGCGTGCCGGCGACCGGGCGCGGGTACCAGGTCTGGTAGGGCAGGTATTCGCCAAAATCGCCGCGCTCATCGGCTACCAGCACCACGTCGTACTCGGCGGCCTGGGTGAACAGCGGCATGTCGGCCTGGGCGCTGCGGCGTTGGTCGTTGTCGAACTGCCAGGCCTTTTCGGCGACGATTTTCATTCCGAAGCGCTTCATCGCCCGGCGCAGGGCCGCGGCGTAGGCCTGGTCGTCGGCGGTCTGGCCGACGATCAACAGCGCCCGCTGCCATTTGCGCACCACGCTGAACTGCACCAGCGCATCGGCGAGCATGGCCCGGTCGGGCAGGCTGTGCAGCACGTTGCCCAGGCAGTCGGTGGTGCGCAGGCTGTCGTCGGGGCTGCCGGCGTTGAAGATCAGGCTGTCGGGCAGGGCGGCGCTGAGCTGGCGCAGGCTCGCCGCCGGGGCATTCACCACGAACAGCCGCAAGCCCTGTTCATGCTGGGCGCGGGCCGCCTGTAGCAGGGCTTCGGGGGTGTCGACCTGGGCGCTTTCCAGGCGGTAGTCATGCTTCAGGAAACGCCCGGTGCTGTTGCTGTCGATCACCGCCAGTTCGGCGCCGCGCAGCCCCGCGTCGATGGGTTCGGCGATCACGTTGGACAGCAATGGCCCTGGGTCGGGGCGATAGCCCAGGTAACCGATGCGTACTTGCAAGGGCGTGTTCTCAGCAGCCCGGACGACGCCCGGCAGCCAGCCACTGGCCGCTGCCAGCAAGGGAACCAAGGCGTAACTGACGAGCCGGCGCATACCACCTCCATTGCAGGTAGCGCCAGCATAGGAAGCCGGTGGGCCTGGGGAAATATGCAGAAAGTACCGCCGGGCCAGTACCAAGGTAGTAACCCGCCGCGGGTGCCGGGGTTTTAGCATGCAGGCAATCGTCATTGACCAGGAGGGGACAGACCATGCGGATTATCAAAGCGCTGCTGTTGCCGTTTCTGCTGATCCTGAGTTTGATCGGCGTCGATCGCTTGCCTGGCAAGCACAAAACCAGCAAACACCCACAACCCTCTGTGGGAGCGGGCTTGCTCGCGAAGGCGGCAGTCCTGTCGATGCCGATGCAAGCTGCCCCATCGCTTTCGCGAGCAAGCCCGCTCCCACAAAGGAACTGTGGCGTGCATGAAGGTTGTGCGTCAGTTCCGACAACAGGCCGCTAACCATGTCAGCCCTCTGGCGAATCAATCTCTGGGTCACGGTGTTCTTCGCCCTGGTGACCCTGGCCTGCGCCACGCTGCTGTTGCACCAGGCCGTCGCCGATGTGCAGCGCGAACTGCAATCGGCCGGGTCGGTGGTGCATTACCTGCGCGAAACCGCCGAACGCGACCCGGCCAGCCTGCAACCGCGACTCACCGGTAGCCTGCGCCACGTCCGCGTCCGTTGGTTGGCGCCGGGGGAACAGTTTCCGGCCGATCCCGACGCCGGGCTCAAGGACTGGCTCGGCCAGCGATTGCTGGAGGATGGGCCCGCCCCTCAAGTGGTGGACCTGCGGGACGGTCGACGGGCCTGGATTGCGGTCGATCCTCGGGACGAAATCGATGAGATCCTCGACTCGCTGGTGCAACTGCTGGGCGTCTGCGCCCTGGCTCTGTTGGTCAGCCTGTTGGTGATTCGCTGGGCGGTGCGCCAGGGCATGCGCCTGCTGGATGAGTTGCTCGATGCTCTGCGTCAGGTGTCCGCCGGGAACCTGCACGTGCGCCTGCCGGCCGAAGGCGTGCCTGAAGCCCAGCAACTGGCCGGGCATTTCAACCGGATGACCGCCGCGCTGGCCCAGGCCCAGGCCGACAATGCCCGGCTCACCCAGGCGCTGTTGGCCGTGCAGGAGCAGGAGCGCACCCAGCTGGCCCAGACCCTGCACGATGACCTGGGCCAGTATGTGGCGGGCATTCGCGCTCGGGCCTGCCTGCTGCGCCTGGTGCTGGACCAGCCACCGGTGCTGGAGCAGACGGTCGGTCAGTTGGAGGAACACTGCGAGCATTTGCAGCAGGGGTTCCGCGCGCTGGTGCATGACCTGTACCCGGTGGTCTTGCAGCACTTGTCGTTGCACGAAGCCGTCGGCTTGCTCGCCGGGCAATGGCAGAAGAACCAGGGCATCGCTTGCCAGGTGCACATCGATCAAGCGCTGCCGGCGTTGCCGGGGGCGGACAAGACTCATCTGTATCGCTTGTTGCAGGAAGCGTTGACCAACGTGGCCCGGCACGCAGGCGCCACGCGGGTGCGGATCCGCCTGCAACACCGGGCCGGGCGCCTGCGCCTGCTGGTGCGTGACAACGGCCGCGGTGCGAAGCAGCCGCCGCGCGCTGGCGTGGGCCTGCATTCGATGATGGAGCGGGCCCGCAGCCTCCGCGGTGAGTTGCGCATTATCAGCCAGCCCGGCGACGGTTGGGCGCTGGCCTTGAACATGCCTCTGGAGGGCTGATGAACATTTTGCTGGTGGATGATCATGCGGTGGTTCGGCAGGGCTATGCCAGCCTGTTGCGGGCACTGATGCCGGACTTGCAGGTGCGGGAGGCGGCCACCGGGGAGGAGGCGCTGAACCTGGTCCAGGAACAACTGCCTCACCTGGTGATCATGGACTTTGGCCTGCCGGGCATCAGCGGGCTGGAAACCACCCGGCGCCTGCGCCAGCGCCTGCCGCAACTGCGGGTGTTGTTTTTCAGCATGCACGACGAACTGCCGTTGGTGCGCCAGGCCCTGGACGCCGGCGCGGCGGGCTACCTGACCAAGAATTCGGCGCCCCAGGTGCTGGTGGAAGCGGTGCGCCGGGTGCTGGCCGGGCATGCCTACATCGAACAGTCCCTGGCGACGCAGCTGGCCTGCGCCAGCTCCCGGCACTCCGTCGACCCGCGCCTGCAATGCATGACTCAGCGCGAGTTGGAAATCTTCGTCATGCTTGCCAAGGGCACCCCGGCGCGCACGATTGCCGAGCAGTTGTGCATCAGCGCCAAGACCGTCTCCAACCACCTGACGCTGCTCAAGAGCAAGCTGCAGGTCAGCTCTCACGCCGAGTTGGTGCACCTGGGGATCGACCTGGGGGTGGTGCGGGTGGCGGGGTGACAGCCGACCTCCCTGGAATCAATCATTGTGGCGAGGGGATTTATCCCCGTTGGGCTGCGAAGCAGCCCCGATAAAACAATCACTCGAATGTTCCTGATACACCGAGTGTCAGATTTTAGGGCTGCTGCGCACCCCAGCGGGGATAAATCCCCTCGCCACAGTGAATGCAGTGTTTGCAATATTTCATTTATCCCAGGAGGTTGGACACCCCTCGCAGCCCTCCATATTCGCATCCTGGAAATTGCCGTAGTGCTGGCGTGAGCCGCTCAGGTTGGCCTGCGCCAGGTTGCTTTCCCCCAGCTTGGCTTCTTGCAGGTTGGCGTCGCGCAAGTCGGCGGCCGTGAGGTCGGCCTTGCTCAGCCAGGCCATTTCCAGGTCGGCGGCCTGCAGGTTGGCGCCTTGCAGCCTGGCGCCGGACAGGCGGGCGAATTGCAGGTAGGCGGCACTCAGGTCGGCCCGCTGGAACTTTGCGCCCTGGGCAAACAGCCCCCAACCCTGGATGGCCTTGAGCGTGGCGCCACTGAAGTCGGCCAGGCGCAGGTTGCTTTGTTGCAGGCTGGCGCGGGTCAGGTTGGCGCCTTGTAACTGGGCTTTCTCCAGGTTGGCCAGGTCCAGGCGTGCGTGCCGCAGGTCGGCATCGCGCAGATCGGCGCCACTGAGGTTCATTTTGCGCAAGTCCTGGTTCGCCAGTTTGGCGCCCCGCAGATGGGCGCCGGGGCATTGGCTGGATTCGGCGATGACGCAGCCGTTGATCGTCAGAACGGTGTCAGAGTCGTCAGCCTGGGCAAAGGCGCCGACGAGCAGAAGCAGCAATGGCAAGAGTTTCATGGCATCAACTCAGGTAAGTGTGGGAGCGGGCTTGCTCGCGAAGACGTCGGCACAGTCAAAATCCATATCAACCGAACCACCGCTTTCGCGAGCAAGCCCGCTCCCACAGGGATGGCGTACAGGTCAGGAGTTATTTCTGCGCAGTTGCCTTGTCCCAACTCGGGATCTTGAACACCCAGAACGACCCGCCCTGGGCCACCGGCTTGGTCAGTTCGGCCATGTCGCCGCCCCACAACGGCACCGCGCCGCCATAGCCGACGGTGACGCCGATGTACTGCTCGCCATCCTGCTCCCAGGTGATGGGCGGGGAGACGATCCCGCTGCCGGTCTGGAATTTCCACAGCTCCTGGCCGGTCTTGGCATCGAAGGCCTTGAAGAACCCGTCGCCGGTGCCGGTGAACACCAGGTTGCCCTTGGTGGCCAGCACGCCGGCCCAGAGCGGCAAGGGCTCCTTGTGTTCCCAGACGACCTTGCCGGTGGTGGGGTTCATCGCCCGCAGGGTGCCGACGTGATCGTCGTACATGCGCTTGATGCGAAACCCCATGCCCAGGTAGGCCGAGCCTTTCTTGTAGTTCACTTCTTCGGTCCAGTACTCCTCCTTCCACTGATTGCCGGGCACGTAGAACAGCCCGGTGTCTTGGCTGTAGGCCATGGGGTTCCAGTTCTTGCCACCGAGGAACGGCGGCGAGACTTCCACCGGCTTGCCCTTGGTTTCGCCGGGCAGGGGCTTGGCCGGACGCTGGCCGGGGTTTTCCACCGGGCGGCCGGTCTTCAGGTCGATGTGGCTGGCCCAGGTGATGTTGTCGACGAAGGGAAAGGCGTTCTGCAGCTTGCCGTTGTGGCGGTCGACCACATAGAAAAAACCGTTGCGATCGGCGTGGGCGGTGGCCTTGACCATCTTGCCGTCCTTGTCCTTGTAGTCGAACAGCACCAGCTCATTGTTGCCGGAAAAATCCCAGGCATCGTTGGGCGTGTGCTGGTAGAACCACTTCACTTCGCCGGTGCTCGGGTCGACGCCCACCTGGCCTGAGGTGTAGAGGCTGTCGTAATCGTGGGGGTTGCCGTCCTTGGCCGTGCGCGCCCAGGTGTTCCAGGGGCCGGGGTTGCCCGCGCCGACAATGATGGTGTTGGTCTCGGGGTCGAAGCTCGCACTCTGCCAGGGTGCGCCGCCGCCATGGCTCCAGGCTTCGACCTTGCCGGTCTCGGTGGTCTTGTCATCGGGCCAGGACGGTGCCTTGACGTCACCGGTGGGCGTGCTGTCCTTGCCGTTGAGGCGGCCCATGTGGCCTTCGACGAAGGGGCGCATCCAGACCTCTTCGCCGGTCTCCGGGTCGCGGGCGAACAACTGGCCGACCACGCCGAACTCGTCGCCGGAACTGCCGTGGATCAACAGCACCTTGCCGCTGGTCTTGTCTTTGATCAGCACCGGCGCGCCGGTCATGGTGTAGCCGCCGGCGTGGTCGCCGAACTTCTTGTTCCAGACCACCTTGCCGGTGTTTTTGTCCAGGGCGACCACCCGGGCGTCCAGCGTGCCGAAGTAGATCTTGTCGCCATAGATCGCCGCGCCACGGTTGACCACGTCGCAGCACGGACGGATGTTGTCCGGCAGCCGGTGGTTGTAGGTCCACAGGCGCTTGCCCGTCTTGGCATCGAGGGCAAAGACCCGCGAATACGAGCCGGTGACGTAGACCACGCCGTCGCTGACGATGGCCTGGGACTCCTGGCCGCGCTGCTTTTCGTCGCCGAAGGAGTAGGACCAGGCGGGGGTCAGCTTGAACACGTTCTTGTCGTTGACCTGGGCTAGCGGGCTCCAGCGCTGGGCGTTGGTGCCCATGCCGTACTGCAGGACATCCCGGGTGGTCAGGTGATCGTTGGCGATGTCTTCCCAGGTCACGCCCGGGGCGGTCGCGGCGGCGTGGGCCAGCGTGCCCAGCGTCAGGCTGCCGGCCAGCATCAGGGCCTGCACGGCAACGGCCAGGGGGGAGAAGGGGGGCAGTGTTCTTATTGTCATGGTAGCGATTCCCAGTGAGGTTTTGGCCTGACTAGGGTCGGTCGTGGCGATGCCTGGCCGATACGGAAAAAGTCCCGCCCTTGCCGGGAAGACTTCCCGATCCGGGTGTCTTTGCGACTTGCGTCGGAGGGCTTGCTACCAAGGAACTAGACCCCGGCCACCAAAGCAGCATTCGGCGGGGAACGGGCGCTTTCTAAGATGACGGCACGGCCTCTGCAGAGAGGTTTGCGTGCAATCTGAGAGGGCATAACAATGACAACAAAACGCAACGCCATCATCGCTAGCGCCTTACTGATGGGGCTGATCGGCGCAGGCCCGGTGTGGGCCCACGGCAACGTAGTGCCCCAGGCAGTGGAAACCAAAGGGCTGACCCCGGTCAAGGACAGCAACCTGCCGCTCGACGCCGACGGCTGGGCTTCCCAGAACCCTTATCGCAATTCCCCCGAGCGCGACAAAGCGGTGGAAATCGGTGCTTCGGCGTACAACCAGAACTGTGCGGCCTGCCATGGCCTGGAGGCCAAGTCTGGTGGCATCGCCCCGGACCTGCGCCTGCTCGATGCCGCCGAGGCCGGAGACGAATGGTTCGTCGAGCGCGTGCGCCACGGTGCCGTGCGCGACGGTCGGGTCTACATGCCGAAAATGGCCGACTACCTGAGCCAGGAGGCCTTGTGGGCGGTGCGCTCTTACCTGGACAGCGTGCACGTCGAGGAGTGACCGTCATGCGCCTGTTCGCGTGGGTGATATGCAGCCTGCTGCTGTGGGGCCAGGCGGTGCAGGCGCAGGTGCGCAGCTACGACCAGATGATCGCTGCCGGCGAGTTGAAGGTGGCGGTCTACAAGGACTTCGCCCCCTACAGCTTCGAAGACCAGGGCCAACCCAGGGGCGTCGACGTCGAGTTGGCGCAGGCCCTGGCCAAGGCCCTGGGCGTGCGCCTGCAATTGATCTGGGCGCCGCCGGGCGAGAAGCTCGATGACGACCTGCGCGACTACATCTGGCGCGCCAGCCCGCTGCACGACCGCCAGCTTGCCGACTTGATGATGCGGGTGCCCTACGATCACGACTACGTGCAAAAGCGCAACGATGTCGGTGAGCTGGAGAATGCCCAGGTGGTGATGTTCGGTCCCTATCAGCAGGAGTGCTGGCAGGTGGCGTTTGACCGTCGGCGCCTGGACTCGGTGGCGAGTGTCGCGGTGTTCCAGCAGCACCCCATTGGCGTGGAAGTGGACAGCGTGCCGTCGTTCTACCTGACGTCGGTGTTCAACGGCATGCTCAGCGCCAAAACCCATCATTACCCCGGCGTGAACCAGGCCTTCAAGGCCATGCAGGCCGGGGAGGTCGATGCGGTCATGGCCATGCGCGGGGAGGTTGACTGGCAGGTGCACCAGGCCGCCGACCCGCAACTGGCGCTGGCGGAAAACGCCTACCCGAACATGGGCAAGCAGCGTTGGGAAATCGGCATGGCGGTGCATGAAAGCAACCGCCAGTTGGCCTATGCGGTGGAAGAGGCCCTGGAGGGTCTGATCCGCGACGGCAGCCTCAAGGCCATCTATGCCCATTACGGCCTGCGGTATGACGTGCCGCAGATGTATCAGTAGGAGCGCAAGGGATGAAATGGCTCGTGTGTGGGCTGTTGGGGCTTGGCCTGCCGATGATGGGGCTGGCGGCCGTCGAGCCGGGAAAGGATCCGGTGCCGTCGGTGATGTGGGCGTTCTATCACAAGCAACTGCTGGGCGATGCGCCGTTCGTGTTCGACGATCGCGTCCGATTGGTGGCCCCGCCCTTTGCCGAAGATGCGCGCCAGGTGCCGCTGGAAATCGATGCCCGGGCCCTCGGCGCGGACGTGGTGCGGGTGTTGGCCTGGGCTGAACTGAACCCGTTGCCGAAAATCGTCGATTTCCAGCCGGTGGCGCGGGTGCAGCCCTGGCTGTCGATCCGCATTCGCATCGAGCAGGCCACGCCGTTGCGTGCCGCCGTGCAAACCCGCGATGGCCTGTGGCACGTCGGCTCGACCTTGATCGACGCGGCCGGTGGCGGTTGCACCGCGCCCAGCGTGGTGCGTACCCAGCCCGGTTGGGAAGAACACCTGGGCGAAGTGCTCGGGGCCCGCTATCCCCGGGGCGACAGCAGTCGCTTGCGTGTGCAGGTTGCCCACCCGATGGACAACGGCCTGGTGAGCGGTATCCCCGAGTTCTACCTCAACCAGGCCCAACTGCTGGGCGCCGACGGCGAGGCGTTGGCGCGCTTGGAGCTCTTCCCGGCCGTCAGCGAAAACCCCAACCTGGGTTTCGATATCCAAGGCCCGGGCCGCACCCGGTTATTGCTGCGTGACAACAGCGGCAATGCTTTCGAAGCGGCGATCCCCTGACCACAAGGAGTGCGCCATGCGCTGGTTGTTGCTGATCTTCATAGGCCTGTGCTGGCCGGCCTGGGCCGGCTCGGACTATGGGCTCAAGCCCCGGCAGATCGCTGCGGATACCTGGCTGCTGGAAGGCAGCACCGAGAACTTTGCCAAGGCCAACGGCGGCAACATCGTCAACAGTGGTTTCATCGTCACCGACGCCGGGGTAGTGGTGATCGACACCGGGCCGTCCAAGCGCTACGGCGAGGCCCTGCGCCAGGCCATCGCGGCAACGACCGACAAACCGATCATCCAGGTGCTGCTGACCCATCATCACCCCGATCATGTGCTCGGCAACCAGGCCTTTGGCGACGTGCCCATCGGCGCGCTGGCGGGCACCACGCAACTGTTGCGCGAGCAGGGCGATGCGCTGGCGGAGAACATGTACCGATTGGTGGGCGACTGGATGCGCGGCACCGAAGTGCTGCTGCCGACCCAGGTGCTGGAGCCTGGCCCGCTGCAGGTGGGCAATCATTCGTTGCGGCTGTTGCAGATGGCCGGGCACACCGGCGCGGACCTGGCGATCCTCGATGAAACCACGGGCGTATTGTTCGCCGGTGACCTGGTGTTCTACGAGCGCGCCCTGACCACTCCCAACAGCCCCGGACTCGATGTCTGGCTCCACGACCTGGACACCTTGCAGGCCTTGCCCTGGAAACTGATCGTGCCCGGCCACGGCCCGGTGGCAAGCGACAGCGACCCCTTTGTGCAGATGCGCGATTACCTCGGTTGGCTTGATCAACTGATGCGCGAAGGCGCCGCACGGGGCGACGACATGGCCGAGATGATCCGCAGCCCCATCCCCGAGCGCTTCGCCGCAATCAGCCTGAGCCGGTATGAGTTGATCCGCAGTGTCAGCCACCTGTATCCGCGGTATGAGCGGGCGGGGATGAAGCGGGTGGACAGCAAACCTCGATAATCCTGTGGCGAGGCCATGGAAGGCGCTACCTCTCAAGGAAACGCACGTGGTCATGGAGATGCTTCAGTCCTAGCAGTTCTGTTAGTAGCCGCCCATCCCAATCCATTGAATACTTGTGCTTGGCTTTCTGGAGCACACCCGATGCAAACCCCATGGAAAACCGTGCTCTGCCGATACCATTACGATGCGCTCGATCATCTAAACGCCCAGACGCTGCCGGGTAAACCCAGGCTTCAACGCTTCCATTGCGAAAATCGCCTGGCCACGGAGATTCAAGGCGTGGTACGGCGTTCAATTATCCAGCAGGGGGGCTGGCTGTTCGCACAACAACAGCACCACGACACTCTATTCGACGCCACGCTACTGGCCACCGATGGTCAGCAGTCAGTGTTATTCACGATTGCCGAAAGCAATCGCAGGCAATCCATCGCCTATTCACCTTACGGTCATCCTTCGACTGAAAACGGTCCGAGTCGCGTTCCGGGTTTCAACGGTGAACAGCCGGACCCGGTGACCGGGCATTACCCGTTGGGTAACGGCTATCGGACATTCAATCCCGTGTTGATGCGATTTAACAGTCCGGACAGGTTCAGTCCGTTTGGAAAGGGTGGACTGAATGCCTATGTTTATTGTTCTGGTGATCCGATTAATAAAAAAGACCCGGAAGGAACGAGTCCATTTACTTGGTTGGCCCGGCAGGTGGGTTTGAAGAAAATTCATTTAGGTGGCGGGGTATGGACTAGAAAAGGCATTCCTGCTGGTGTGGGAAAGCATTTCTACTCCCGCGCAAAGGAAATAGATAACAAGCTGGAATTTTTAGAGGAGTCATTGAGGAGAAAGATGTTCAACGCGGATTATCAGGAGTTAAGCGCTTCCAAAGAACCCCCCGTCGTGACTTCGTTGCGGCTTGAAAAGCTTGCTTATGATGTGTTGCCTAAGCGGTCTTATCCATTTGGTATAGAACAGGGTTTAGAAAGTCCTTTTGATGAAGTCGTAAGAAATGTGGCGGCGGCTGACAGGCAAACATATCTTGATCGAGAACGATATAGGGGAGTGCTCAAATATGTGGCTGATCGACCCAATAAGCGTATTTTAGATACGTTAACTTTGGCGGGACTTGATAAAAGTCTTGATCCGGAAATGGTTAATTTGTACTACCTTAGAATGGCAAGGGTGAAAACTGAACAGACGGATAAATTGACTCGTGAGTACAATACAATTTTTACGAGGTATATACGTAAATAAAAATCGGGAATAGTCATGTTTCATTGAAAAAGTCGATCGCTACCTCCCACAGATTGAGGGCTGGTCGGGAAGCGGGAGGTCGGTGGCGAATTGGCGCCTCACATGTACCAAGGAACTAGAAAACTCAACACAGCGGGCAATTGTTGGCAGGGGCTGCGGGCCCAAGAATCTGCGCCAGACCGGGAAAATTTCCCGGGTATAACAATAATCGCAGAGGTAGCCGTCATGACTCATCCCGCACGTCGCCAACCCTTCGCCGTGAGCTTGCTGCTCAGTGCCATGCTGCTGTCCGGTTCGGCCTTGGCTGCCGTGACCGATCAGGAAATTCTCCAGGACCCGAAGAACCCGCAGCAGGTCGTGACCAACGGCCTGGGCGTCCAGGGTCAGCGCTACAGCCCGCTGGCGACCCTCAACACCGACAACGTCAAGGACCTGCGCCCGGTCTGGGCCTTTTCCTTTGGCGGTGAAAAGCAGCGTGGCCAGCAGGCGCAGCCCATGATCAAGGACGGGGTGATGTACCTCACCGGGTCCTATTCGCGGGTGTTTGCCGTGGATGCGCGCACCGGCAAGAAACTCTGGCAGTACGACGCGCGTCTGCCCGATGACATCCGCCCTTGCTGCGACGTGATCAACCGTGGCGTGGCGTTGTATGGCGACCTGGTGTTCTTCGGCACCCTCGACGCCAAGCTGGTGGCCTTGAACAAGGACACCGGTAAAGTGGTGTGGAGCAAGAAGGTCGCCGACCACAAGGAAGGTTACTCCATCAGTGCCGCGCCGCTGGTGATCAACGGCAAGCTGATCACCGGCGTGGCCGGTGGCGAGTTTGGCGTGGTGGGCCAGATCAGCGCCTTCGACCCGAAGAACGGCGAGCTGCTGTGGACCCGTCCGACCGTGGAAGGCCACATGGGTTATGTCTACAAGGATGGCAAGGCCATCGAGAACGGGATCTCCGGCGGTGAGGCCGGCAAGACCTGGCCGGGCGATCTCTGGAAAACGGGCGGTGCCGCGCCGTGGCTGGGCGGTTACTACGACCCGGAAACCAACCTGCTGTTGTTCGGTACCGGCAACCCGGCGCCGTGGAACTCCCACCTGCGTCCTGGCGACAACCTCTATTCCTCGTCGCGCCTGGCGCTGAACCCGGACGATGGCAGCATCAAGTGGCACTTCCAGAGCACGCCGCACGATGGCTGGGACTACGACGGCGTCAACGAGCTGATCTCGTTCAACTACAAGGAAGGCGGCAAGGACATCAAGGCGGCGGCCACGGCCGACCGCAACGGTTTCTTCTACGTGCTCGATCGCACCAACGGCAAGTTCATCCGTGGCTTCCCGTTTGTCGACAAGATCACCTGGGCCAGCGGCCTGGACAAGGAGGGGCGGCCGATCTACAACGAGGCCAGCCGACCGGGCGCGCCGGGCAGCGAGGCCAAGGGCAGCTCGGTGTTCGTCGCGCCGGCGTTCCTGGGGGCGAAGAACTGGATGCCGATGGCGTACAACCAGGACACCGGGCTGTTCTATGTGCCTTCCAACGAGTGGGGCATGGACATCTGGAACGAAGGCATCGCCTACAAGAAGGGCGCGGCGTTCCTGGGGGCCGGGTTCACCATCAAGCCGCTGAACGAAGACTACATCGGCGTGCTGCGGGCCATTGACCCCAAGACCGGCAAGGAAGTCTGGCGCCACAAGAACTTCGCGCCACTGTGGGGCGGGGTGCTCACCACCAAGGGCAACCTGGTGTTCACCGGCACGCCTGAAGGCTTCCTCCAGGCCTTCAATGCCAAGACCGGCGAGAAGGTCTGGGAATTCCAGACCGGTTCCGGCGTGCTGGGCTCACCGATCACCTGGGAAATGGACGGTGAGCAATACGTCTCCGTGGTCTCGGGCTGGGGCGGCGCGGTGCCGCTGTGGGGGGGCGAAGTCGCCAAGCGGGTGAAGGACTTCAACCAGGGCGGCATGCTCTGGACCTTCAAGTTGCCGAAGGACTTGGTGGCCAAGCACTGAGCCAACTCTGGCAAGTGCAGAACCTGTGGAAAATGTAGAACCTGTGGGAGCGAGCTTGCTCGCGATGGGGCCAGAACATCCTGCATTGATGTTGACTGATCCGCCGCCATCGCGAGCAAGCTCGCTCCCACAAAAAAGCCCGGGTCATCCTCAGATCGCGGCAAAACCTACGACCAAATAACGAGAGCTTCCCTGCCAACGACGCATTCGTCCGCCGCACGGGGCTCTCTACCATCGGCCTATCGCCTGTCCCGTGACAGGCATCGACCAGGCAGAGGCCCATCATGATCTACGCACAACCCGGAACCCCAGGCGCCGTCGTTTCCTTCAAGCCGCGCTACGGCAACTTCATCGGCGGCGAGTTCGTCGCGCCCGTCCACGGCGAATATTTCACCAACACCTCGCCGGTCAATGGCGAAGTGATCGCCGAATTTCCACGCTCCAGCGCCGCCGACATCGACAAGGCCCTGGACGCCGCCCATGCCGCCGCCGACGCCTGGGGCAAGACCTCGGTCCAGGACCGCTCGCGGGTGCTGTTGAAAATCGCTGACCGTATCGAACAACACCTGGAACTGCTGGCGGTCAGCGAGACCTGGGACAACGGCAAGGCCGTGCGCGAAACCCTCAACGCCGACGTGCCGCTTTCAGCCGACCATTTCCGTTATTTCGCCGGCTGCATCCGGGCCCAGGAGGGCGGCGCCGCCGAGATCAACGAGCTGACCACCGCCTACCATTTCCACGAACCGCTGGGCGTGGTCGGGCAGATCATCCCGTGGAACTTCCCACTGCTGATGGCCGCCTGGAAACTCGCCCCGGCCCTGGCGGCCGGCAACTGCATCGTGCTCAAGCCGGCGGAACAGACGCCGCTGTCGATCACGGTGTTCGTCGAGCTGATCGCCGACCTGCTGCCGCCCGGCGTGCTGAACATTGTCCATGGTTTCGGCCGCGAAGCCGGTGAAGCCCTGGCCACCAGCAAGCGTATCGCCAAGATCGCCTTCACCGGTTCCACCCCGGTCGGCTCGCACATCATGAAATGCGCCGCCGAGAACATCATCCCGTCCACCGTGGAGCTGGGCGGCAAGTCGCCGAACATCTTCTTCGAGGACATCATGCAGGCCGAGCCGGCCTTCATCGAAAAGGCCGCCGAAGGCCTGGTGCTGGCGTTCTTCAACCAGGGCGAGGTCTGCACCTGCCCGTCACGGGCGCTGGTGCAGGAATCGATCTACGCTCCGTTCATGGCCGAGGTGATGAAGAAGATCGCCAAGATCAAGCGTGGCAATCCCCTGGACACCGAAACGATGGTCGGCGCCCAGGCCTCGCAGCAGCAATACGACAAGATCCTGTCGTATCTGGACATTGCCCGGGAAGAGGGCGCCGAACTGCTCACCGGTGGCGCGGCCGAGCGCCTGGAAGGTGACTTGTCGAGCGGCTATTACATCCAGCCGACCCTGCTCAAGGGCCACAACAAGATGCGCGTGTTCCAGGAGGAAATCTTCGGCCCGGTGGTGGGCGTGACCACCTTCAAGGACGAAGCCGAAGCCCTGGCGATCGCCAACGACACCGAATTCGGCCTCGGCGCTGGCCTGTGGACCCGCGACATCAACCGCGCCTACCGCATGGGCCGGGCGATCAAGGCCGGCCGCGTCTGGACCAACTGCTACCACCTGTACCCGGCGCATGCCGCGTTCGGTGGCTACAAGAAGTCCGGCGTGGGCCGTGAAACCCACAAGATGATGCTCGATCACTACCAGCAGACCAAGAACCTGCTGGTGAGCTACGACGTCAATCCGTTGGGGTTCTTCTAGTAAACCCTGTGGGAGCGGGCTTGCCCGCGAAGGCGTCAGTAGATTCAGCACTTCTGCAAGCTGAACCACCGCCTTCGCGAGCAAGCCCGCTCCTACAATTGAGTGTTGTGTGATGCCTGAAATCGCTACCAACGCACCCCGCCCACCGCTGCGAAAGTAGCATTCGAACCCAGGGCGCACCGTGCATTAATGAGTCACCGGAATCGTCCGGTACAAGAAGAGGAAAGACCCATGTGGACTAAACCCGCGTACACCGACCTGCGTATTGGCTTTGAAGTGACGATGTACTTCGCCAACCGATGAGTGCCGGCCCGGTCTGGCGCGTCCAGGCCGGGCTACCCATTGGTCTGATTGCATTCACGGCGGGATGCTTTAGGCTCAGAGTATCCCCGGACAATAACAACAGGCTTACCAATGAGCCACGCCCCTGCAAAGATGAGTCTCAGCCCGCTGCGCAAGTTCGTTTCTCCTGAAATCATGTTCGGCGCCGGATGCCGACACAATGTTGGCAACTACGCCAAGACCTTTGGTGCGCGCAAGGTCCTGATCGTGACCGATCCCGGCGTGATCGCCGCCGGCTGGGTGGCCGATGTCGAGGCCAGCCTCCAGGCCCAGTCCATCGACTATGCCCTCTACAGTGCGGTCTCGCCCAACCCCCGGGTCGAGGAAGTGATGCTCGGTGCCGAGCTGTACCGGGAGAACCACTGCGACGTCATCGTCGCGGTCGGCGGCGGCAGCCCGATGGATTGCGGCAAGGCCATCGGCATCGTCGTTGCCCATGGCCGCAGCATTCTCGAATTCGAAGGCGTCGACACCCTGCATGTGCCCAGCCCGCCGTTGATCCTGATTCCCACCACCGCCGGCACTTCGGCCGACGTGTCGCAGTTCGTGATCATCTCCAACCAGCAGGAACGCATGAAGTTTTCCATCGTCAGTAAGGCGGCGGTGCCGGATGTGTCGCTGATCGACCCGGAAACCACCCTGAGCATGGACCCGTTCCTGTCGGCCTGTACCGGCATCGACGCGCTGGTGCATGCCATCGAGGCGTTCGTGTCCACCGGCCACGGGCCATTGACCGACCCCCATGCGCTGGAGGCGATGCGCCTGATCAACAGCAACCTGGTGCAGATGATCGCCAACCCGGCGGACGTCGCCCTGCGGGAAAAGATCATGCTCGGCAGCATGCAGGCCGGGCTGGCGTTCTCTAATGCGATCCTGGGCGCGGTGCACGCGATGTCCCACAGCCTGGGCGGCTTCCTCGACTTGCCCCACGGGTTGTGCAACGCAGTGCTGGTGGAACACGTCGTGGCGTTCAACTACAACTCGGCGCCGGAGCGCTTCAAGGTGATCGCCGAGACGCTGGGCATCGATTGCCGTGGGCTCAATCACCGGCAGATCCGCAGCCGGCTGGTGGAACACCTGATCGCGCTCAAGCGCACCATCGGTTTTCACGAAACCCTGGGCCTGCACGGCGTGAGCACGTCGGACATCCCGTTCCTGTCGCAGCATGCGATGCACGATCCCTGCATCCTCACCAACCCTCGGGAGTCGAGCCAACGGGATGTCGAGGTCGTCTATGGCGAAGCCCTCTGACGAGCAGCAAAAGGCCCTGGCCGGTTTGCTCGGGCTGGGCAATCACTCCACGCGCAAGAGCCATTACCCCGAGCTGGCGGCGCGTCTCGATGAGCTGGAGTTGGCCCGCCAGCGCTTGCAGCAACTCAATGACCAACTGGAGCAACGGGTGGCTGAACGCACCGATGCGCTGTTGGAAGCCAACCACAACCTGCAACAGCAGATCGCCCAGCGCGAGCGGGTCGAGCGGCAATTGCGCGACGCCCGGGACGCGGCCCAGGCCGCCAACCGCAGCAAGGACAAATACCTGGCCGCCGCCAGCCATGACCTGCTGCAACCGCTCAACGCCGCGCGCCTGTTGATCGCCACGCTGCGCGAGCGGCAACTGCCCGCCACCGAGCGGGTGCTGGTGGAGCGCACTCACCAGGCCCTGGAAGGTGCAGAAGACCTGCTCACCGACCTGCTGGACATTTCCCGCCTGGACCAGGCCGCCGTCCGGCCCGACCTGGCGCCGTATCGGCTGGACGAGCTGCTGGCGCCCCTGGCCTCGGAGTTTCAATCGGTGGCCGGGGCGGCGGGGCTGGAGCTGCGGGTGCGATTCGCCGACGAGGCGGTGATGACCGACCTGCGGCTGCTGACCCGGATCCTGCGTAACCTGCTCAGCAACGCCTGCCGCTACACCGACCAGGGCGGCATTCTCCTGGCGGCGCGGCGCCGGGCAGGGCGCTTGAGCCTGGAGGTGTGGGACACCGGGCGCGGCATCGCCGCCGATTGCCTGGAATCGATCTTTCTCGAATTCAACCAATTGGATGTCGGCCGAGCGGCCGATCGCAAGGGGGTAGGCCTGGGGCTGGCGATTGTCGAGCGCATCGCCCACATCCTTGGCTACCGTGTCCAGGTTCGCTCGCGTCCGGGACGGGGTTCGGTGTTCAGCATCGAGGTGCCGCTCTCCACTGAGAAACCGTTGCCTGTGTCGCAGGTGCCCGTCCAGGCGGTGACCGGCAATCCGCTACCGGGCCGTCGGCTGCTGGTGATCGACAACGAACTGAGCATCCTGCAGAGCATGGCCGCGTTGCTGGGGCAGTGGGGGTGCGAAGTGTTGACCGCCACCGACGAAGCGGGCGCCATCGACGTGTTGCAAGGGCGTGCGCCGGAGCTGATCCTGGCGGATTTTCACCTCGATCATGGGGTGGTGGGCTGTGATGTGGTCAGGCGCTTGCGCGAGCACTTCAGCCGGGCGATCCCGGCCGTGATCATCACCGCCGACCGCAGCGACCAGTGCCGCCGCGCCCTGCGCAAACTGGAAGCGCCGTTGCTCAACAAACCGGTCAAGCCGGGCAAGTTACGGGCGGTGTTGAGCCAGTTGCTCGGCTAGCGCGGTGTACTCATCCCCTGCGACGGATCCCTGTAGGCGCGAGCTTGCTCGCGAAAGCGGAGGGTCAGTCAACCAAGATGTCGGATGTGCAGCCGTCTTCGCGGGCAAGCCCGCTCCCACAATGAATAGGCGTCGGACACGCCATCCGGGTTGGCCGAAGAACCTGTGGGAGCGGGCTTGCCCGCGAAAGCGTTGTGTCAGTCAACGGAAGTGTCGGATTTGCAGCCATCTTCGCGGGCAAGCCCGCTCCCACAATGAATATGCGTTGGGCACGCCATCCGGACCGGCCGAAGAATCGGTGGGAGCGGCTCGCTAAAGCGGAGGATCAGCCGGCACAAGCCTGAGTGAACCGCCGTTTTCGCAAGCAGGCCCGTGCCCACCGTGAAGGGTCTATTCGTCGCGATGTTTTGTGTTATGTTATCCGCTTTCTTTTGACAGGGATTCTCATTCCCTGTCTTGTACGGGTCCCCGACGAGTATTGCCATGAGCCTCTCTTCCCCTGTGACGAGCCTGTCCGGCGTCGCCGCGCCCGCCCTCGCCACGAGCCTCGCCAAAACCCATGTGCGCATGCTGGCCATCGATGCCCTGCGAGGGTTCGTGATGTTGCTGATGCTGGTCGACCATGTTCGCGAAACATTCCTGCTGCACCGGCAGGTCAGCGACCCGATCGATGCGTTGAGTGTCCCCCCGGACCTGTTCTTCACCCGGTTGCTCAGCACGCTCTGTGCCCCGGTGTTCATCTTCCTCACCGGTTTGTCGGCCTGGCTCTACAGCCAGAAGCACACCGCCGGCGAAACCTCGGTGTTCCTGCTCAAGCGCGGGTTGTTCCTGGTCGTGCTGGAACTCACGTTCGTGTGTTTCGCCTGGACCGCCGAGTTTCCCCCCAAGACTTTGTGGCTGCAGGTGATCTGGTGCATCGGCATTTGCATGATCACCCTGGCCGTGCTGTTGCACCTCAAGCGCAGTTGGCTGATCGTCATCGGCGTCGCCATTGTCGCCGGCCACAACCTGCTGGACGGCATCGTGCTGGGGCCTGACTCGCCGTTCTTCGTGCCCTGGTCGATCCTGCACCAGCGGGCATTCATCGATCTCACCGAATTCACCCGCGCCCGCACCACTTACCCGGTGCTGCCGTGGATCGGCGTGATCCTGCTGGGCTGGGCCATCGGACCGTGGTTTGCCCGGCAGGTGGACCCCGCCGTGCGAGTGCGACGGCTGTTGCAGGTGGGCATCGGCTTGCTGGTGGCATTCGTCGTCATCCGCTACCTGAACGTCTATGGCGACAAGCCCTGGGTGCAGACCGGCGATGCGCTGCGCACCGCCATGAGTTTCCTGAGTGCGACGAAGTACCCGCCATCGTTGATGTTCCTGCTATCGACACTGGGGGTTGGCCTGATCCTGTTGGCATTGTTCGAGAAGGCTCAGGCGCGGGGCACCATCGCCTTGCTGGCGGTCTACGGCGGCGCGCCGATGTTTTTCTATCTGTTGCATCTCTACGTGCTCAAGGCCCTTTACCTGCTGGCGGTTGCCTTCTGGGGCACCAACCAGGGGGCGTATTTCGGTTTCGATCATTTGCCCCTGGTGTGGGTGTGCAGCGTGCTGCTGGGGGTGGCGCTGTTCTTCCCGACCCGCTGGTTCGCCGAGCTGAAGCAACGGCGACGGGACATCGCGCTTCTCAAGTATTTCTGATCAGAGCCAATAAAACGCCGTCATCTGGCCGGCGTTTTTCGTCCGTAATGTAAAAAGATGCTTCGGTCTGGTTATTTCATTATGTAAACTCCCCCCGCTGCGACAATCGGGCACGGTCAAACCAGACCCGAACACAACCGTTTTGCAGTGTCCCTCACTCAGCTGAAGCCAAGACCTACAAGAAGTCAGCGCCGGAGAGACATAAATCTGAGGCCGACCTATTTGCTCGGTCCTGTAGGTCCATCCTCCAGTCCTATCGAACCTGTCACGCTGGCGCTGCCGGCTACGGGCGTGATCTATCCTTGATCAGGACAGGAGGGCGGAATGGCGTTCCATCCTAGGGATACACACATGTTGAAGAAAACACACACGGCGCTACTGGGCCTGGCGATGGCGATGGGTCTTGCGACCACGCACGCCGCCGAGGCAAAAAAAGTGGACGTCCTGCTCATTGGTGGGGGCATCATGAGCTCGACACTCGGCGTCTGGCTCAATGAGCTGGAGCCGGGCTGGACCATGGAAATGGTCGAGCGCCTGGACGGTGTTGCCGAAGAAAGTTCCAACGGTTGGAACAACGCCGGTACCGGTCACTCGGCACTGGCCGAACTGAACTACACGCCGGAAGACAAGAACGGCAAGGTCGATATCTCCAAGGCCATCGAAATCAACGAAGCCTTCCAGATCTCCCGTCAGTTCTGGTCCTGGCAGGTCAAGAACGGCGTGCTGAAGAACCCACGTTCGTTCATCAACTCCACGCCGCACATGAGCTTCCTGTGGGGCGACGACAACATCGCGTTCCTGAAGAAGCGCTACGAAGCCCTCCAGGCCAGCCCGTTGTTCGCCGGCATGCAGTATTCCGAAGACCCAGCGCAGATCGGCAAGTGGGTGCCGCTGATGATGCAAGGGCGTGACCCGAGCCAGAAAGTCGCGGCGACCTGGAGTCCCCTGGGCACTGACGTGAACTTCGGCGAAATCACTCGCCAGTTCGCTGCCTACCTGCAGAGTAAACCGAACTTCTCGCTGAAACTGTCCAGCGAAGTGGAAGACATCACCCGCAACGAAGACGGCACCTGGCGCGTTTCGTACAAGAACCTGAAGGACGGTACCGAAACCGAGACCGACGCCAAGTTCGTGTTCATCGGCGCTGGCGGTGGTGCCCTGCACCTGCTGCAGAAGTCCGACATTCCGGAAGCGCGCGAGTACGCCGGTTTCCCGGTGGGCGGTTCGTTCCTGGTCACCGAAAACCCGACCGTTGCCCAACTGCACCTGGCCAAAGCCTACGGCAAGGCTTCGGTCGGCGCGCCACCGATGTCGGTGCCGCACCTGGACACCCGCGTGCTGGATGGCAAGCGTGTGATCCTGTTTGGCCCGTTCGCCACCTTCTCGACCAAGTTCCTGAAGAACGGTTCGTACTTTGACCTGCTGACCAGCACCACCACCCACAACGTGTGGCCGATGACCAAGGTCGGTATCGAACAGTACCCACTGGTCGAGTACCTGGCCGGTCAACTGATGCTGTCGGACGAAGATCGTTTCAATGCGCTGAAGGAATACTTCCCAGAGGCCAAACAGGAAGACTGGCGCCTGTGGCAGGCCGGCCAGCGCGTGCAGATCATCAAGCGTGACGAAGAGAAGGGCGGCGTGCTGAAACTGGGCACCGAAGTGGTCGCGTCCCAGGACGGCAGCATCGCCGGCCTGCTGGGTGCTTCGCCAGGTGCTTCGACGGCTGCGCCGATCATGCTGACCGTGCTGGAGAAGGTCTTCAAGGACAAGGTCGCCAGCCCGGCCTGGCAGGAAAAACTGCACCAGATCGTGCCAAGCTATGGCACCAAGCTCAACGACAGCCCTGAGCGCGTTGCCCAGGAATGGGCCTACACCAGCGAAGTCCTGCAACTGGACACCCCGCCGGTGATCACCAAGCCAGGCACCCCGGCCCCGGCCCAGCCAGCGGCTGCCCGCGAAGCCAATCCAGCGGCTGACATGGCGCTGTAAGCCTGACGTTGTCTGGTGTAATGCAAAACGCGGCTTGTCGAGTGTTATGCGGTTGAGTTAGGGATTGTTGACCTTAACTCGTCAGGGAAAATCCGGAGTCCGAGAGGGGTCCGGATTTTTTTTATGCGCTGTTCAGTATCCAGATCAAGTGCTGTTCCTGGTTTTCCTGGGTGGTGCTGATTATATCTTTCCAGATCAAGCGACCCTGTTGAAAGTCGCGCTGTAATTATGCAGAGGGCTGTCCTTCATGCTTTGGTCACTATCTCGATATATTGTGTCGGCTGTGTTGGATCCTCCGACGTCTTTTTTACCGACAAGGAAACGGTGACCACGTGGGAACTGCTGTATTTATCCTTTACAGCCTGGACAGCCGCCTCCGGTGAGTCTGCGGTAATCGTTCCGTATTGAGTGTTATGGGTACCGCGATCCGCATACGCTGAGTATCGATATTCAGTGCTCATTTTATTTTCCTCAAGAGCAGTTTGTGACCAGGGTGATCATGGTGTGCCCGGAGGATTGTTTCTACTGTCAAGGATTACAGTTGTTGATGTCTGATCGGAATAATGTTTTTGGACTTTATAGCGATTGGACTATTGCTCTGGAGTTTTAGAGGCAGACAGTCTGGCGTAACGCTGTTCACTTAAGAAAGTTGGCAAATTTGTGGCGAGGGGATGAGTCCGCTCGCCACTCATTTTTTTCATCTACTGGGTGCCGAACATCGCCGTCCAATAGATCCCCGCATCGCTTTTCGGGTCGGTGGCGTAACCGGCGCCCAGCTCGTGGAACTGCGGGTTCATCAGGTTGGCGCAGTGCCCGGGGCTGGCCAGCCAACCGTCCACCACCTTGAGGGCGGTGTCTTGCCCGGCGGCAATGTTCTCGCCGATCAACTGGCCCAGGTAACCGGCAAGTTCGGCACGGTCGCCGGGCATGCGGTTGTCACGGTCCTTGTGGTCGAAGAAATTGTTGTTGGCCATGGCACGGGTGTGGGTCACGGCGGCCAGGGCCAGGGTCGCGTTCCAGGTCAGCGGGGTGGTGGCGGCAAAGGTCTCGGTGCCGCAGCGGCGCGGTTGGGCCCGAGCGCTGTTGATCAGCTTGAGCAGTTTCTGGCCTTCGGCCTGCCAGTCGCCGAGGCGAGCCGACAGCAGCGGGCGCGCCACCACGATGCGCCATTCACGGTCCATGCGACTGACGCCGATGTCGACGAACTGCGGGTCGAGGACCACCTGGCAGAAGCTTTCCTGGATGGCCTTCATCGCACTTTGCGCATCCCGCGGTCCGGACAGGCTGATGGCCTGGACGTTGACCATCGGGTAGGCCGTGCGCGCGAGCGCCTGCTGCAGATCGCCGATGCCATTGGCCGACAGGATCAGCCGGGAATCCATCGCCAGCGGTGGCAACTCCAGCGAAGCCTGCCCGGAGCAGCTTTGGGATTGGCTGCGGTAAAGGTTGATGGACTCGACCAGTTGCGTCTCTTCGGTGGCTGCGGCGCTGGCGGCGAACACCAGCCCCAGCGACAGCACGACAAGACGCATGACGGATGAAATGGCACGCATGTAAATCTCCCTTGAGCGGACGGCGCCTATGATGCGCAATTTTTGCCCCGCTGGGGCAACGGTATTCACGCTCTCTTGAAATTCCCTGAGCGGCACCGCTGGGCACCGTTCGGGACAATCCTCAAGTACTGGGATCAATTTTCAGGCAAATAAGTCCATCACCGGCGTTTGAAGGTGCAAATCCGTCGAACTTCAGCTCATCCAGTTGCCGCCGTCGACGTTGTACGTCTGCGCCACCACGTATTCGCTGTCCGCCGAGGCGAGAAAAACCGCCATGCCTGTCAGGTCTTGCGCGGTGCCCATGCGGCCGTAAGGCACCTGCTGGCCGACCTGGCGTTTCTTTTCCCCCAGGGGCAGGTTTTCATGGCGGGCGAACAGCGCGTCCACGCCGTCCCAATGCTCGCCCTCCACCACGCCGGGCGCGATGGCGTTGACGTTGATCCGGTGCTTGATCAGATCCAGCCCGGCGGACTGGGTCAGGCTGATCACCGCTGCCTTGGTGGCGCAATAGACACCCACGAGGGCTTCGCCACGGCGTCCGGCCTGGCTTGCCATGTTGATGATCCGGCCGCCGTGGCCCTGGCCGATCATCTGCCGGGCCGCGGCCTGGAGCGTGAACAGCGTGCCGGCGACGTTGATCGAGAACAGCCGTTCATAGCTTTGCCGTGTGATCTGCACGATGGGCGCCAGGTCGAACAGCGCCGCGTTATTGACCAGGATGTCCAGTTTGCCTGCACGTGCCACCACCGCTGCAATGGCTGCGTCGATCGAAGCCTGGTCGGTCACGTCGAGCCTGACCGCGTAGGCGTCTTCGCCCAGCTCGGCGGCGGTGGCCCGGGCCCGATCCAGGTCGATATCGGCAACTGCCACGGTGGCACCTTCGTTGATGTAGGCCTGGGCAAACGCCTTGCCGATGCCTCGGGCGGCGCCGGTGACCAGGGCACTTTTTCCTTCCAGTCGTTTCATGGGATGGTCCTGTGTTCTATGGCAAAAGGGTGGGGTGTCGCCATGGCGGCGGCAGGCCGATTACAGCAGCGAGCCCGAAGGCGGACAAACGCGGGCAGCATCGCCAACCGATACTTTTTTAACGCAGGGCACTGCGGGTTAAAAAAGTATCGGTGAACGGTCAAGCCGCGGCTGGCAGGGCGCCGGTCATCCGGCGTAAGGTGCCGTCATGAGGCCAGACGAGATGCGACATGCCTGATCACCGAGCCCCCCTGTTCGAGCAGCGCCCGGCCGAGCTGGAGGTCATCCTGCCCGAGCCCGAGCACAGTTTTCGTTGGTACGAGCACGATTACCCGTACCCCCTGGCGCGCTGGAACCACCACCCCGAGTTCGAAATCCACCTGATTCGCCAGGGCAGCGGGAAGTTGTTGGCGGGCGACTACATCGGGCCTTTCGGTCCCGGCCATGTGGCGATGATCGGTCCCGGCTTGCCCCACGACTGGATGGCGGACCTGGCCCCCGACGAATACCTGGCGGGGCGCGATGTGGTCCTGCAGTTCGACGGTGCGGCGTGGCTGGCCTTGCGTCCGACCTTGCCCGAGCTGGCGCAGGTGCAGGGGCTGTTCGAGCGCGCCCGTCGTGGCCTGGCCTTCAGCGGCGACACCGCACGGCGTGCCGCGCAGTTGCTCGAAGCCATCGGCCCGGCCCGGGGGCTCAAGCGCCTGGCGCTGTTCCTCGAGTTGCTCGAAGCCCTGGGCCAGGCCCCTGACACCGACGTGCTGAGCCTGGCAAGCCCTTGCTATGCGCCGACCCTCGATGCCCGCAGCAGCGAGCGCATCCATCAGGCTTTCGAATACCTGCACGCCGAACTCACCGGTGACCTGCGCCTGTCAGAGATCGCCCGGCGGCTGAACATGAGCGAGCCCGGTTTCTCGCGCTTCTTCAAGCGCATCACCGGGCATGGTTTTGTCGACCTGATGCGCAAGCTGCGGGTCCAGCGTGCCTGCCGCTTGCTGTTGCACAGCGAATTGCCGGTGACCGAGATCTGTTTCGAGGTGGGGTATAACAACCTGTCCAATTTCAACCGGCACTTTCGCATCGAGATGAACCAGACACCCAGCGAATATCGCCGGCTGTTGGCTCAACGGGCCACGTGCGCCTGACCCACCGGCACGACACGGGCCATCACACTGATCGCGGCCACGGCGGCAATCAGCAGGCCGGGTGATGTCGCCAGCAGCACACCGGTGGTTCCCGCGCCGGCCGCCAGGATCTGCCCGGCGGCCAGGGGGCCCGCGACCGAGCCCAGGCGCCCGATGGCTACCGCTGCACCGACGCCCGTGGCGCGCACGGCCGTGGGGTAGGCGGGCGGCGCCAGTGCGTAGAGCACCAATTGCGCGGCCATGACAAACAGCCCGGCGGCGAATCCGGCGATGACCATCGGCACGATGCCCACCGATAGCCCGACCCCGGCCAGGGCACTGAGAAGCCCGGCGTAGACGAACAGCACCACCTTCAAACCATTGCAGCGGTCCAGCAACAGGCCGCCAATCAACGAACCCAGGGTGCCACCGATGTTGAACAGCATCTGGACCAGGCCCGCCTGGGGCTTGCTGAAGCCTTGTTCCAGCAGCAGCGACGGCAGCCAGTTGAGCAGCATGTACATGACCGTCAGCGTGAAGAAATAGCTCAGCCAGAGGGCCAGGGTGGTCCGGCCTCGACTTTCGCCGAACAGTGCCTGGCCGGTTGAAGCACGCGCGTCGCCACCGACCTCCCGGACCTGGCGAAAGGCGCTGGACTCGGGAAGCCACAACAGCATCAACGGCACCACCAGCAGCGGTGCCAGCCCGCCGATGAAAAACGTCATCTGCCAGTGCTCGCCAAACAACATGGCGACCACCGCCGCCAGCGCGCCGCCCAGCGGAACCCCGGCGTACATCACGCTGATTGCCGTGCCGCGACGCTGCTCACCCACGGCTTCGGCGCACAGGGCAATGAGGTTAGGCAGGGCGGCACCCAGGCCCAGGCCCGTCATGAAACGCACCAGCAGCAGGCTGGAGAACTGCTCGACGTAGGCCGTGCTGAGGGAGAACACGCCGAACAGCAGGACGGCGGCGATGAGGATTTTCTTGCGGCCAATGCGGTCGGCGATCCAGCCACCGAAGAACGCCCCGGGCAGCAAGCCGATAATGCCGGCACTGAAGACCCAGCCCATCATTTTCGGGTCGAGGGTGAACGTCTGCCGCAAGCCCGCGGCGGCGGTGCCGGCCGACTGCAAGTCAAACCCCTCGATCAGCGCAACGATGAAACACAAGGCAATGGTCAGCGTCGCACGACGTGTCGGCTGGTTCATGGCAAATCCTCTTATTGTTTTTGTCCTGGGGCACTGACCGAGAGCGGTCAGCGCAATTTAGATTAACAAAGCTAACTAAAAAATGAATGGATGAGAGGAAATCGCTGGAGCGGTAAAAATAAACAGTGAAATCATGAGGTTGAAAGGAATTTTTAGAGATTTTGCTGAATTGATTAATGATATTAACGTTCGATTATCGGACGGTTGAGTTGACGAAACCTTCACGGCCTTTCCATTCTCCTTGCCCAGAGCCCCGACCCGAAGGTGTCGAGGGTGATCAAAAACAACAACAATAAGTGGACATAGGACATGCCGAATCTTGCGCGGGCCGCCCTGGCGGCGGCCCCTGTTTCACCCTTCGTTCAACTGCTGGCCTGCCTGGGATTGAGCCTGGGTTCCAGCGCGGCGCTGGCAGAAGGATTCATCGATGACAGCCACGGCACCCTGACCCTGCGCAATTACTACATGGACCGCGACTACAAGGACGACGGCGCCAAGACCGCGGCCCGGGAATGGGCCCAGGCGGCGATCGTAAACATGGAGTCGGGATTTACGCCCGGCACGGTAGGGTTCGGCCTGGATGCCCGCGGCTTGCTCGGGATCAAGCTGGATTCGTCGCCGGACCGCAGCGGCACCGAGTTATTGCCGGTGTCCAGCAGTGACAAGCGTGCCGCCGATGAATATTCGCGCCTGGCCATCACCGGCAAGTTGCGCGTTGGCCAGACGACGGTGAAGACCGGCGATGTCTCGATCTTCCTGCCGTTCGCCTTTGCCAGTCCGTCACGCCTGTTGCCGCAGACGTTTCGTGGCACGACCCTCAGCAGCAAGGACATCGACGGCCTGACCTTGAACACCGGCTACATCGACCGCCTCAACCGACGCGATTCCACCGATTACCAACCCATGAGCATTGCCGCGCCCAACCGGCGCTTCAATGGCGCGGCGACGACGTCCCACATGGCCTATGTCGGCGGCGACTATCAAGTCGGCAAGAGCCTGAGCCTGCGCGCCTATCACGCCGAAGTGGCCGACCTATACCGTCAGGACACCCTGGCGCTGCTGCATGACCTGCCGTTGGGCGACGGGGTGTTGACCACCGATCTGCGCAGCTTCTTCAGCGGCGAGGACGGGGCTGCCAAGGCCGGCAAGGTCGATAACATCAATGTGTCGGCGCTGGTCGGCTATCGCCTGGGCGGGCATCGGTTGAGCCTGGGCTACATGCACGCCAGCGGCGACACGGCCACACCCTACGTGTCGGGCACCGAGTTGATGGGCTTGAGCGAGATGACCATGAGTTCGGATTTCCTCAATGCCAAGGAACGCACCTGGCAGGCGATCCATGACTATGACTTCGCCGCGGTCGGTGTGCCGGGCCTGAGGACAAGGCTACGTTATGTCCGGGGAGACCACATCGAGCTGGCGGCCCTCGGTGCCGAGGATCGCAAGGAGCGAGAGTTCCAGATGGAGTTGGGCTACGTGATCCAGAGTGGTCCGCTGAAGAACGTCGGGCTGCTGGCGCGCAAATCGATCTACCGCAATGACTTTCCGGGCACCGCGGCGTTTCGCGATGAGAACCAGACCCGCTTCCTGGTGACCTACAACGTGCCGATCTGGTGAAGCGTCGCCAGACCCGTGGCGAGGATGATCCTCTCGCCACAGGGCTGGGTGCGGGCCTTACTGCTGGTACACCTTCTTCAGCAACCGCAGCAATTGCTCCCGCTCATCGTCCGACAGCGCTGTCGTGGAGTCCAGGTCGCTCTGGGCGGCGATCTGCTGGAGTTCCTTGAGCAGGGTTTCCCCGCTCTTGCTCAGGAAAATCCCATAGGAACGCTTGTCCGGCTTGCAGCGCACGCGTACGGCCAGGGCCCGGCTTTCCAGTTTGTTCAGCAGCGGCACCACTTGCGGCGGTTCGATGGCCAGGGCCCTGGCCAGGTCAGCCTGCATCAGGCCGGGGTTCTGGTCGATGATCGCCAGGGCCGAGAACTGGGCGGGCCGCAGGTCGTGGACGGCCAGCCGACCGATCAGGTTCTGGAACAGTTTCAACTGGGCGCGACGCAGGGCGTAACCGATCAGGTCGTCCAGCGCAGTGTCCAGCGGCGCCTCGGCACCGGCGGCCACGGGCTCGGCGGTTTCGGCACGCTTGGAAGACTTGGCCATCGAAATGAGCATCCTTGGGATGAGTAATTAATAAGGCTATGCATTTTGCCGAGGTTGCGACGCCCTGGCTATGGGCGAGCGCGAATTCCTGATTTGCAGCTGCCTTCGCATCGCTGGAAAAACACAGGTAAATCGATTAATAGTTAATTGACATAACTAAATTTCAGGTTTAGTTTTTGCTCATCTTCAGCCAAAGAACAAGAGAGCCCGCATCATGAGCAACTACGAAGGTCGCTGGAAAACGGTCAAGGTCGAGATCGAAGAGGGCATCGCCTGGGTCACGCTCAACCGCCCGGAAAAACGCAACGCCATGAGCCCGACCCTCAATCGCGAGATGATCGACGTGCTCGAGACCCTGGAGCAGGACCCGGCCGCCGGCGTCCTGGTGTTGACCGGGGCAGGGGATGCCTGGACCGCCGGGATGGACCTCAAGGAATATTTCCGCGAAGTGGATGCCGGGCCGGAAATCCTCCAGGAAAAAATCCGCCGCGAGGCCTCCCAATGGCAGTGGAAACTGCTGCGCATGTACGCCAAGCCGACCATCGCCATGGTCAACGGCTGGTGCTTCGGCGGCGGTTTCAGCCCGCTGGTGGCGTGCGACCTGGCGATCTGTGCCAACGAAGCGACCTTCGGGCTTTCGGAAATCAACTGGGGCATCCCGCCCGGCAACCTGGTCAGCAAGGCCATGGCCGACACCGTGGGTCATCGCCAGTCGCTGTACTACATCATGACCGGCAAGACATTCGGCGGGCAGAAAGCCGCTGAAATGGGCCTGGTCAACGAAAGCGTGCCCCTGGCGCAACTGCGCGAAGTCACCGTGGAGCTGGCGCGCAACCTGCTGGAGAAAAACCCGGTGGTGCTGCGGGCGGCCAAGCATGGCTTCAAACGCTGCCGCGAGCTGACCTGGGAGCAGAACGAGGATTACCTGTACGCCAAGCTCGACCAGTCGCGCCTGCTGGACACCGAAGGCGGTCGCGAACAGGGCATGAAGCAGTTCCTGGACGACAAGACCATCAAGCCTGGCTTGCAAACCTATAAGCGCTGAGGCGACAGGCGATAGCGGGCCGCATCCCGCTGTTCGCCGCGTCGCCCCGGCGCTACTGTTACACCGCTGCGCTGCATTCCCGATAAAGACAATAAAGAGGAATCACCATGCTGGACGTGCCCCTGTTGATCGGCGGCCAGTCGTGCCCGGCCCGTGACGGTCGGACCTTCGAGCGCTGCAACCCGGTGACCGGTGACGTGGTCTCGCGCGTCGCCGCCGCCACCCTGGAAGATGCCGACGCCGCCGTGGCTGCGGCCCAAGCCGCGTTCCCCGCCTGGGCCGCGCTGGCGCCCAACGAGCGCCGCACGCGTTTGCTGCGCGCCGCCGAACAGTTGCAAGCCCGCAGCGGCGAGTTCATCGCCGCCGCCGGCGAAACCGGCGCCATGGCCAACTGGTACGGATTCAACGTACACCTGGCGGCCAACATGCTGCGCGAAGCGGCGTCGATGACCACCCAGATCAACGGCGAAATCATCCCTTCGGACGTGCCCGGCAGTTTTGCCATGGCCCTGCGCCAGCCCTGCGGCGTGGTGCTCGGCATTGCGCCGTGGAACGCCCCGGTGATTCTCGCCACTCGCGCCATCGCCATGCCCCTGGCCTGTGGCAACACCGTAGTGCTCAAGGCGTCCGAGATCAGCCCGGCGGTGCACCGGCTGATCGGCCAGGTCCTTCAGGACGCCGGCCTGGGCGACGGGGTGGTCAACGTGATCTGCAACGCGCCAGCCGATGCGCCGGCGATTGTCGAGCGGCTGATCGCCAATCCGGCCGTGCGCCGCGTCAATTTCACCGGATCGACCCACGTCGGGCGAATTGTCGGTGAACTGTCGGCGCGGCACCTCAAGCCGGCCTTGCTCGAACTGGGCGGCAAGGCACCGTTGCTGGTGCTGGACGACGCCGACCTGGATGCGGCGGTAGAGGCGGCCGCCTTCGGGGCGTACTTCAACCAGGGACAGATCTGCATGTCCACCGAGCGGCTGATTGTCGACACCAGTGTCGCCGATGCCTTTGTCGAGCGCTTGAGCGCGAAGATCGCCACGTTGCGCGCCGGTGACCCGGCAAACGGTGATTCGGTGCTGGGCTCGCTGGTGGATGCCAGTGCCGGCCAGCGCATCAAGGGGTTGATCGACGATGCCTTGGGCAAGGGCGCGAAGCTGGTGGCGGGCGGGCAGTTGGACGGCAGCATCCTGCAGCCGACCTTGCTCGACAACGTCACCGCCGACATGCGCTTGTACCGCGAGGAGTCTTTCGGGCCAGTGGCCGTGCTGCTGCGCGGTGACGGCGACGAAGCCCTGCTGCGCCTGGCCAATGACTCCGAGTTCGGCTTGTCGGCGGCAATCTTCAGCCGTGATACCACCCGTGCCCTGGCCTTGGCCCAGCGTGTCGAATCGGGCATCTGCCACATCAACGGCCCGACCGTGCACGACGAAGCGCAGATGCCTTTCGGCGGGGTCAAGTCCAGTGGCTATGGCAGCTTTGGCGGCAAGGCATCCATCGAGCATTTCACCCAGTTGCGCTGGGTGACCTTGCAGAATGGCGCCCGGCATTACCCGATCTGAAACCCGTCGCATCGTCGGCGGCCCAGCGCCGCCGCGATGCAGGCCAATAATAATGACAAGGCCGCAGCCAGACGCTGCCACGCTCCGCTCGTTTCATGCGAGCCGACCGTGCCTTGGTGGAGGAAATGTACGTGAGTTCCGAGTTCAGATCGTCCTCCCGGACGCCGGCCGGGCGTTATCGCCAGGTGTCGATCGGTCATCCCGCCGTAGAAGTCAGGGAAGAGCACGGCATCTTGCACATGCGTTCCCTGGAACCCTTGGCGCCTTTGCCGGCGCGTTTGCTCGATCGCCTGGTGCACTGGGCCGAAGTCCGCCCGCAGCACACCTTCATCGCCGCCCGCGACGGGGGAGGTGACTGGCGCCGGGTCAGCTACGCGCAGATGCTCGACAGTGTCCGCGCCATCGCCGAAAGCCTGCTGGGCTTTGGTTTGTCGGCGGAAAAACCCTTGGCGCTGCTGTCGGGCAACGACATCGAACACCTGCAAATGGCCCTGGGCGCGATGTACGCCGGGATCCCGTATTGCCCGGTGTCGCCGGCCTATTCGCTGCTGTCCCAGGACTTCGCCAAGCTGCGTCACGTCTGCGACTTGCTGCAGCCCGGGCTGGTGTTTGTCAGCGACACGGCGCCTTTCGAGCGAGCGATCAATGCCGTGCTGCCGGCCAACGTACCCTTGATCAGCGTGCGTGGCGAGCTGCCGGGCCGCGCTATGACGCGCTTCTCCAGCCTGCTGGCCCAGCCTGGCGGCGAGGCGGCGGAGCGGGCGTTCGCCGCCACGGGGCCGGACAGCATCGCCAAGTTCCTGTTCACGTCAGGCTCGACCAAGTTGCCCAAAGCCGTGATCACCACCCAGCGCATGCTCTGTGCCAACCAGCAGATGCTGCTACAGACCTTCCCGGTGTTTGGCGAGGCGCCGCCGGTGCTGGTGGACTGGTTGCCGTGGAACCACACGTTCGGTGGCAGCCACAACGTCGGCATCGTGCTCTACAACGGTGGCACGTTTTACCTGGATGACGGCAAACCCACGGCCCAGGGCTTCGCCGAGACCTTGCGCAACCTCAAGGAGATTTCGCCCACGGCCTACCTGACGGTCCCCAAGGGCTGGGAAGAATTGGTCAGCGCTCTGGAGCAGGACGGCGAACTGCGCGAGCGTTTCTTCAAGCGCATCAGCTTGTTTTTCTTTGCCGCCGCCGGCCTGTCCCAAGGCACCTGGGACCGCCTCGACAAGGTCGCCGAGGCCCATTGCGGCGAACGCATCCGCATGATGGCAGGGCTGGGCATGACCGAGGCGGCGCCGTCCTGCACCTTCACTACCGGGCCGCTGTCGATGGCCGGCTACATCGGCCTGCCGGCCCCGGGCTGCGAGGTGCGGCTGGTACCGGTGGACGGCAAGTTCGAAGGCCGGTTTCGCGGACCGCACATCATGCCGGGCTACTGGCGCTCACCGCAGCAGACCGCGGAAGTCTTCGACGAGCAAGGGTTCTATTGCTCCGGTGACGCGATCAAGCTGGCCGACCCGAGCAATCCGCAATTGGGGCTGATGTTCGACGGGCGGATCGCCGAGGACTTCAAGTTGTCGTCCGGGGTGTTCGTCAGCGTCGGGCCACTGCGCAATCGCGCCGTGCTGGAAGGCACGCCTTATGTCCTGGACCTGGTGGTCACCGCGCCTGATCGCGAATGCCTGGGCGCGTTGGTGTTTCCACGACTCCCCGAGTGCCGTCGCCTGTCGGGGCTGGGCGCCGATGCCACTGATGCCCAGGTGCTGGCCAGCTCGGCGGTGCGCCAATGGTTCACTGAATGGTTGCAGCGCCTGAATCATCAGGCCAGCGGTAACGCCAGCCGTGTGGAATGGATTGCCCTGCTCGATGAGCCGGCTTCCATCGACCGTGGTGAAGTCACCGACAAGGGTTCGCTCAACCAGCGTGCGGTGTTGCAGTGGCGGGCGGAGAAAGTCGAGGCGTTGTATCGGGGCGAGGATGCGTCGATCCTGCGGGCGGGCTAGCGGGTGCAAGTTGTACCGGGAGCCCGCTCCCACAAAGTTTAGCGTCGAGTCTCAATCCCAAGCAGCCCGCCATCCTCATTGTGGGAGCGAGCTTGCTCGCGAAAGCGGCGCGTCAGTCAGCGATGAACTTGACCGTGCTACCGCCTTCGCGGGCAAGCCCGCTCCCACAAGGGGTGGCTTACCGCCGTCCCAGCAGCAAGCCCACCACCAGCCCGAACCCGGCGGAGATCGCCACGGTCTGCCACGGGTGGCCGCCGATGTAGGTTTCAGTGGCGTCGACCATCGGGCGGGTTCGCTCCCGCGCGCTGGCGAGGGAATCCAGGGCTTGTTGCAGTTTCTGGGAGATCTGGCCGCGCAGGTTCTCCGCGTCTTCGCCGACCAGTGCGGCGCTGTTCTTGAGCAACTTCTCCGACTCTTCGATCAACGCCTTCAGCTCGCTGAAGGCCTGGTCCTTGATTTGCTCCCCGTTTGCTTGCACGGTGCTTCTACGCGCCATGGTGTATCTCCTTGTAAATGATGGCAGTGAACTATGGAGTGCTGCGCGGGCTTAAAAGTTGCGACGGGGCTGCTCGCAACCGGTCATTCCCAAAAGCGGGTTAAGGCTGTTCGCCGCAAGGTGTAAGATGTCGCCTATTTACGCAACAGGTAATTCCCATGAGCTTCAATCTGGCTGACAAGCCCCTGGCCGAGCGCGCCGCCCTGGAAGACGAAAAATCCCGACTCTTTGAACTGTGGCAAAACAACCTGGGCAAGGCCAAGGGTGATGCGGCGCGGCTGTTCGGCGAGCGTTCCAAGCGCAAGGGCAAGTGGGCCGAGTGGGTGCGCGCCGAACTGGACGGCATGTCGCCGCCGGAATACGCCAACATGGTGCGCAGTGAAGTCAACCGGCTGATGGCGGCCAACAAGTAAGTCCTACGCGAAGGCGGCGACAATCGCCTCGCGAACCTTGATCACGGCCGGGTCCATCTGCAATTGGGTTCGCCAGCCGAGTTCGATGGGGTAGCGAGGCAGCGCCAGGGGGCAGGGCAGCAACGCAAGGCCGCCGAGGGCCGCGATGGCCTGGGCGGCATGGGTCGGAATGGTCGCCACGGCCTGGCTGCCCTTGAGCAGGAAAGGCAGCGCGGCGAAATGGGTGGTCGAGGCAGACACCCGTCGACTCAAGCCGAGCCCGGCCAACCCTTCATCGGTGATGCCGATAAAACCACCGGAAGACACCAACAAATGCTCGCGGGCCACGAACGCCTCCAGGCTGAGGGTCGGCGAGGCTTGCGCCAGGCTGGCCGGGTCGACCAGGCAAGCGTAGTCGCCTTCCCCCAGCACCTGGCGGCTGAGCAGCCGCAGGGCGAAACCGCCGGCCGTGATCGCCAGGTCGAGGTGACGCTCCATCAGCGCCAGGCCAACGATCTGGCTGTGGGTCTGGCGAAAAATCAGGCGCAGGCCCGGTGCACGCTGCGCCACTTCTTCTACCAGGCGCCGTCCGTAGGCGATCTCGAAGTCGTCGGACAGCCCGACGATGACCGAGCGCCCCTGATAATGGTTGGCGTGCGGGTCCACCATCGCCAGGCTTTGGCGGCATTTGTTCAAGGCTTCGCTGATCACCGGCTTCAACTGGTTGGCTCGCAACGTCGGTGCCAGGCCCCGACCGGTGCGCACGAACAGTTGATCGTCATACAGGCTACGCAGCCTGCGCAATGCGGCGCTGATGGCCGACTGGGTCACCCCCAGGCGCAGGGCGGCACGGCTGGCGCTGGACTCGTCATGCAGCGCTTCGAAGGTCTTGAGCAGATTGAGGTCGATGTCGGCGATATTCATAAGGCTCATATCATTTAGCAGCGGTTGGGGCTTTATTCATGATCGGTCGACGCCGGAAAATCAGCAACACTTGTTGATGACGGAGTTGAACACCATGCCCAAATCCATTGTGGCGGCCCTGCAAATCGGTTCATTGCCTGGCGGCAAGGGCGACACCCTGGCCCAGATCCTTTCTTATGAAGACGCCATCCGCGAGGCGGGGGCGCGCCTGGTGGTGATGCCCGAAGCCCTGCTGGGTGGCTACCCCAAGGGCGAAGGTTTCGGCACTCAACTGGGGTATCGCCTGCCGGAAGGACGCGAAGCGTTTGCCCGCTATTTCGCCAATGCCATCGACGTGCCCGGGGTCGAAACCGAAGCCCTGGCCGGATTGTCGGCACGCACGGGCGCCAGCCTGGTGCTGGGCGTGATCGAGCGCTGCGCCAGTACCTTGTACTGCACCGCGCTGTACTTCGAACCCGAGGCGGGCCTGGTGGCCCGGCATCGCAAGCTGATGCCGACGGGAACCGAACGGTTGATCTGGGGCAAGGGCGACGGCTCGACCCTGCCGGTGATCGACAGCCAGGTCGGTCGCGTGGGCGCGGCGGTGTGCTGGGAAAACATGATGCCGCTGCTGCGCACCGCGATGTATGCCAAAGGCGTGGACGTCTGGTGTGCGCCAACGGTGGATGAGCGCGAGATGTGGCAAGTGACCTTGCGCCACATTGCCCACGAGGGGCGCTGTTTCGTGGTCAGTGCCTGCCAGGTTCAGGCCTCGCCGCAAGCGTTGGGCATCGAGGTTGCGAACTGGCCTGCCGAACGCCCGTTGATCGCGGGCGGTAGCATGATCGTTGGGCCCATGGGCGATGTGCTGGCCGGGCCTTTGAAGGACTGCGCCGGGTTGCTCACCGCTGAAATCGATACCGATGAGCTGGTGCGCGCGCGGTACGACTACGACGTGGTCGGCCATTACGCCCGGCCCGACATCTTCGAACTGGTGGTGGATGAACGGGCCAAGCCGGGTGTGCGTTTCATCCAATGATTCACCAGGTGGCCGTGGAACCGCGTAAGTCGAGGGTGCCACGGTCGACGAAGCGCCGGGTGCCGAACACTCCGCCGGCGAGTTTGCCCCTGAGCACGTAAGGCAGGTTATCCAGGCTTTGGGTCTGGCTCAGGCCGAGGGTCTGGCGCAGTACGGAAAACGCCGAGATGCTCACCGGGATGCTCAGTATCGTTTCGGAAAACCGGGGGAGGGAGCCGGTCTGGTCGCTGACCCCCGAGGCCAGGGGACGACCGTTGACTTCCAGGTCCAGCGCCACGCCGTTGTAGTCCAGGGTGGTGTCGTTGGGGTTCTGCACGCGCAGCTTCACGGCAAAACGCATTTCCAGATCCTGGCTGGGCAGCGGCTCAATGCCGACCACGTTGATCGTCAGTGGGTCGCGCTGCGGGAACAGGGCGCAGGCGCTCAGGCTGAGCAACATCAGTAGCAGGGACAGGCCGAACAATCTGCGCATGGTCAACTCTCGCAATGGACATCAGGGGGGGCTGGCAGTCATCAGGCTACCGCAATTATCGGCAACCGGCGCCTGGCCATGAAAAGGCTGGCTCCTGACATTTTCTGACACCCGTCTCTGCTAATCTGCGGCAATTATTTCCCTGTGGATCGCCCATCGTGTCGCGTACTACCCGGCTGCTCACTTTGCTGCAAGTCTTGCGGGGCAAGCGTTGCCCGGTTACCGCCGCGACATTGGCTGTCGAGCTGAACGTGTCCGAGCGTACCTTGTACCGTGACATCGCTGAGCTGACGGCCCTCGGTGCGCCGATCCAGGGTGAGGCGGGCATTGGCTATGTCTTGCGCAGTGGGCTGTTCCTGCCGCCACTGATGTTCACCGCCGATGAGATCGAAGCCATCGTGCTGGGCTTGCGCTACGTGGACCAGCGTGGCGACGACGTGCTGGGCAAGGCTGCCGCCGACGCGTTGGCGAAGGTGGAGGCGGTGCTTGCCCCGGACGTTCGTGACGCCTTGCGCAATCCCACGGTGCTGCCCGGGCCGCCGGGTTATGGCTACCCGCAGAACACCGTGCAGTTGAATGTCTATCGCCAGGCCATTCGCACCCAGGCCAAGCTGCACATCGATTACGCCGACGTGAACAAGACCCCCAGCCAGCGGTTGATCTGGCCGCTGGCCCTGGGCTTTTTCAACGAGGCGCGGGTAGTGGTGGCCTGGTGCGAATTGCGAGGGGCCTACCGTACCTTCCGCACCGACCGGATTGCCTCGGCCGCCGAGCAGGGCGAGCGCTACCCCGGGCGGCGCAGCGACCTGTTGCGCGCCTGGTTCGCACTGATGCAACTGGACGAAAACGGGCGCTTCACTCCTGACAAAAACTGACACAGCAGTGTTCTAGCATGGCGCCAGATCGATAAAACAAGGAGCCCTGCCATGTCCAACCCCGTCTCTTCCCTGGCCCCGGCCATCGCCGGTTATATTGCCGCCGCCAACGCCCGTGACAGCTCGGCGGTGACGCGTTTCTTCGCCGAAAACGCCAGCGTGTTCGATGAAGGCCACCACCGCCTCGGTGCCCAGGCCATCGCCCAATGGATGGAAGACACCGCCCAGCGCTACCAGCCACGGGTGCAAGTGCTCAATGTGCAGCAACGTACCGGCAAGGTGCTGGTGCAGAACCTGATCTCCGGCACCTTTCCCGGCAGCCCGCTGGAGTTGCGCTACACCTTCCGGCTCGACGAACAGGGCAAGATCAGCCGGCTGGATATCTCGGTCTAGTGTTTCTGTCGCTCTGAAGTGAACGCTGTTGTGGCGAGGGGATTTATCCCCGATCGGTTGCGCAGCAACCGCAAAAAGACAGGGCCGCTACGCGCCCCAACGGGGATAAATCCCCTCGCCACAGGTTTTTCGATGCCTTCACATGGCATACTCCCGGTCCTTCTTCCCCCGGACCTGGGCCGCATGACTGACTCCCCCCTGAGTGCCTGGCAGCACGCCATCGAACACCACGGCTTCGTCCAGGACGAGGCCCAGGAACTGGCGATCATGGCCCTGGAACAATGCCACAAGGCATTGGGCGAAGGCCGCAAGTCGATCAAGGGCGTTTACCTGTGGGGGCCGGTGGGCCGTGGCAAGACCTGGCTGATGGACCGCTTCTACGAGAGCCTCAAGGTGCCGGCGCGCCGCCAGCACTTCCATCACTTCATGGCCTGGGTGCACCAGCGCTCCTTCCAACTGACCGGCACTCCGGACCCTTTGCAGGCCTTGGCCCGGGAGCTGAGTGCCGAGGTGCGGGTGCTGTGCTTCGACGAATTGTTCGTCACCGACATCGGCGACGCCATCATCCTCGGACGGCTGTTCCAGGTGATGTTCGAACAAGGCATGGTGATCGTCAGTACGTCCAACCTGCCGCCCGAAGAACTCTATGCCAACGGCCACAACCGTGAACGCTTCCTGCCGACCATCAGCGCGATCAAGCAATACATGCAAGTGGTGCCGGTGAACGGGTGGCAGGACCATCGCCAACACCCGGGCACGGTGCAGCAACGCTACTGGGTACGCGACTGCGGGCAACCCGACCCGTTTGCCGCGGTCTTTGACCAGTTGGCGGGTGGGCAAACGCTCGCCAGCAGGCCGATTGAGGTCGGCCATCGCCAGCTCGAGCCTGTCCGGGCTGGCGATACGGTGCTCTGGAGCCGCTACGCCGATCTTTGTGAGCAACCGTTCTCGGCGCTGGATTTCATGGCCTTGTGTGACCGTTTCAGCGTCATCCTGCTCGGCGATGTGCCTTGCCTGAGCGCCGAACAGCGCGAAGGGCGCATTGCCCGTGGTACCGAGGATGGGGTCGAGCGGGTGGAGGCCGGCGACCGTGAACTGCCGCAATTGTCAGTCCATGACGATGGCGTGCGGCGTTTCATTGCCCTGGTCGACGAGTGCTACGACCGCAAGGTGCCGCTGTACCTGTGCGCCGAGGTGCCGATGGAAGACTTGTACACCGAAGGTTATCTGCAATTCCCGTTTCGCCGCACGCTCAGTCGGCTCCAGGAAATGCAGATGCAACGTTTTGGTCAACCCGCCTGACCGGGCCCTCGCCGTCGGCCCCACGCCGTCGGTACTACCGATGTGAAATGGAAATGGTCATGGCAGAAGCCAGGGGCATTCTGCCGTTTTCGATCATTTCTGGACGATTTCAGCCACAGGCGCCTTGGGTTTGATCAGGCTGAAATCGATCAGGCCCTTGTGCTGGCTTTCATACGGGTTGCCGATCATCAGTGGTCGCGCTTTGAACTGGTCGCTGACCAGGCTCTTGCTGTGATCCAGCTCGTCGAAGCTCAGGCCCGCCAGGTCTGCCCAGGTGTGGATCAGGTGCGAGCTGCTGTAGGGCCGCGACAGGTCGCCGGCAAAGCTCCAGTCATGGCTTTCGCGCCACTTGGGCGAAGCCCAGGCCATGAACGGGATGGTGTACATCGGCGCGGTCGGCTTGGCTTCGTTGCGGCCCAGGGTGTCATGGCCCTGGGAGTCGAAGACGTCTTCACCGTGGTCCGAGAGGTACAGCAGGAAGCCGTTGGGATCGCTCTTGGCGTAGTCCTTTATCAGGCTGGAAACCACGAAGTCGTTGTACAGCACCGCGTTGTCGTAGCTGTTGTAGGTGGGCAGTTGGTCGTCACGCACACCTGCCGGCACGCCCTGGCGGTCGGTGAACTTATCGAACGTCGGCGGATAGCGGTACTGGTAGCTCATGTGGGTGCCCAGCAGATGCACCACGATCAACTTGCGCGGGGCACTGTCGGCCAGGGCCTTGTTGAAGGGCTCGATCACGTCGCCGTCGTACTGGGCGGCGTTCTGGTTGCGGTTGTTGTTGAGGTACACCTGCTCATCGGCCTGCTGTGAGAAGGTCGTGAGCATGGTGTTGCGCTTGGTCATGGTCTGCTGGTTGGTGATCCAGAAGGTCTTGTAGCCGGCCTGCTTCATCATGCTCACCAGCGAAGGCGTGCTCAGGTACAGCTCCGGATTTTCCTCGTCGGCGAAGGTCAGCACCTGCTGCAGCGCTTCGATGGTGTAGGGGCGCGGGGTGATCACGTTGTCGAACACCGCGAGCTGGTCCTTGAGCTTGTCCAGTTCCGGCGTGGTTTCGCGCGGGTAGCCATAGAGGCTCATGCGTTGACGGTTGGTCGACTCACCGATCACCAGCACCAGGGTCGCCGGCTGGTCGGCCATGGCGTCCTTGAGGTGATTCAGCGGCGCGATCTTGCTGGCGCTGTGCAACATGCCTTGCATGTTTTCCAGTTGTTCGCCGTAGCGTCGGTAGGCCACGACCATCTGCCAAGGCACGGCGGGCTCGATGCGGTCTTCGAATTTTTCCAGGCCACCGGCGAAGCTGCCGGTGCGCTGGGTCTGCTTGATCAATGGATAGCCGACCACGGCGACCACGATGGCCGCCGCCGCGACAATGGCCTGCCCACGCGGCAGGTAGACCGGGCGCAGGCGGGTCCAGAGCAGATAGCCCACGACGGTGTGGGCGAGGAACGCCGGCACCATCCACCAGGCAAAATACTGCGTCATGTATTCGCCGGCTTCCGCCACGTTCGACTCGAACATGATGAAGATGACGCTCTGGGAAAATTCCTGCTGGTAAATGAAGAAATACCCCAGGCTCGCCATGGAACAGGCCCACAGCACGATCCCGATCAGGGCCGCGAGCAGGCGGGTGCGGGCGGGGAAAAGCAGCATGGGCGCCAGCCACAGGGCACTCATCACGAATGCCTGGCGAAACCCGGTGAAGCCGGACGTGTCGCTGAGCAGAATGAGCAGTTGGGTTATGCCCGAAAAATACCAGAAGAACAGGAACAGCCAGCCAAGCCCGGCCCAGTCAAAACCTTTCGCAGTCGTTGTGCTGCGTTTGAACAAACTCATCAAGCGCTCCAGCCTGTTATCGACGCGCCTGGCGGTACCGGATTGGTGACCGCAGGCACACGCCGAGCAACCCTAAAGGTCGGCAGTATCGCGAGCCGCTTGTGAAAACTTCGTGAGTTTTTTGGTTACAAAATGCTGACTTAGGTGCGCAAGGGGACGCCTTCCTGTGAAGACGGGCCTGCTCGCGAAGGTGTTGGTTCAGCCGCCATTGAGTTTCACGCAAACGCGGTTTCCGCGGGCCGGCTCGCTCCCACGGTGGCGGGTATCGGGAAAGGGGATGAGGATCAGGCTTGTGGGAGCAGGCTCCCACAAGGTGGCTTCACAAAGCCCTGCCACACGAGGGAGGGCTGTTTTTCATGGGAAGGACACCGGGTTGCCCAATGTCCCTTCCTGATGCCGTGCCTCTGGGACGCTTACCGCGCCACAGCCTGGTTCTGGTGGGACAGCTGTGCGTGCTGCAACTGCATGCGCAACTGCGTCACTTCATCTAGCAGCAGATCACGCTCTTCCTTGAGAAGGCGCAATTCATCGCGACGAATGGTCACATAAAGGGTTTGGGGAGGACGTGCGGTAACGACTGGGCCCATTGCTCACCTCGCAAATGGCGTACATCAACTATAGAGACGTCGCCAGCATTTTGGTCGACACCTCTACTATCGGCGCCGATTCTGATTTCTTTTGCTTGTGATTGGAACTTTTTTATTTTTCATGGTCGCTGTGTCTTTGGCCGGGATTGGAGCGTTATCCCTTGTGATCGCTCAAATTACCCGGAAACTATGCAGCAATGCTCTGGACTAACCCCCAACTGTCTTTTGAGCTAAACCTTTGACTTACCTTTATTTGTAGTAGGGAGCATCAGCACATGCAACTCGGGATTATTGGACTGGGCCGCATGGGCGGCAATATTGCGCGGCGCCTGATGCTCAATGGGCACACCACCGTGGTCTACGACCGCAACGCTGCGTTCGTCGAAAATCTCAGCCAGGAAGGCGCCACTGGCGTCGCGGACCTGCCAGCGCTGGTGGCCGCCCTTGAGGCGCCAAGGGCGGTCTGGGTCATGCTGCCGGCCGGTGCGCCGACCGAAGACACCATCACCGTGCTCAGCGGCCTGCTGGAGCCGGGCGACGTGATCATCGACGGCGGTAACACGTACTACAAGGACGACATCCGCCGGGCCCACGCCCTGCTGGAGAAGGGCCTGAACTACATCGACGTCGGCACCTCCGGCGGCGTGTGGGGCCTGGAGCGCGGCTACTGCATGATGATCGGCGGTGACGCCGAAGTGGTGAAGCGCCTGGACCCGCTGTTCGACAGCCTGGCGCCGGGCATGGGCAATATCCCACGGACTCGCGACCGCAAGTCCGACGACGACCGTGCCGAACGCGGCTACATCCACGCGGGCCCCGCGGGCGCCGGGCATTTCGTCAAGATGATCCACAACGGCATCGAGTACGGCATGATGCAGGCCTTCGCCGAAGGGTTTGACATCCTCAAGACCAAATCCAGCGAAAGCCTGCCACCAGAGCAGCGTTTCGACTTGAACGTCGCCGATATCGCCGAGGTCTGGCGTCGCGGCAGCGTGGTGTCGTCCTGGTTGCTGGACCTGACCGCCGACGCCCTGGCCAGCGATCCGAAACTCGATGGCTTCTCCGGCGAGGTCGCCGACAGCGGCGAAGGGCGCTGGACCATCGAGGCCGCCATCGAGCAGGCGGTGCCGGTGCCGGTGCTCTCCAGCTCGTTGTTCGCCCGTTTCCGCTCGCGCCAGCAGAGCACCTATGGCGACAAGATGCTCTCGGCCATGCGCTTCGGCTTTGGCGGCCACGTGGAGACACCGAAAAAATGACCGCGATCGGCAGCAAATCCAAGGCAGAACCTGCACCGCCGACCACGTTGTTCCTGTTCGGCGCCCATGGCGATCTGGTCAAGCGCCTGCTGATGCCGGCGCTGTACCACTTGAGTCGTGACGGCCTGCTGGGAGATGGGCTGCGGATCGTTGGAGTTGACCATAACGCCATCAGCGATGCGGACTTCGCCAGCAAGCTGGAGGCGTTCATTCGCAGCGAAGCGGCGAGCAAAGGCGGCGACGCCGAACACGCGCTCGACCCGCAGCGCTGGGCCAGCCTGGCGCAAGGCATCAGCTACGTGCAGGGTGACTTTCTCGATGACAGCACCTATGACGCGCTGGCGGCGAAAATCGCCGCCAGCGGCACCGGCAACGCGGTCTTCTACCTGGCGACCGCGCCGCGCTTCTTCAGCGAGGTGGTCAGCCGCCTCGGTGCGGCCGGGCTGCTTCAGGAGCAGCCGGATGCGTTCCGGCGCGTGGTGATCGAAAAGCCGTTCGGCTCCGACCTGCGCACCGCTGAATCGCTGAATGCCTGCCTGCTCAAGGTCATGAGCGAAAAACAGATCTACCGGATCGACCATTACCTGGGCAAGGAAACGGTGCAGAACATTCTGGTCAGCCGTTTCTCCAACAGCCTGTTCGAGGCGTTCTGGAACAACCACTACATCGACCACGTCCAGATCACCGCGGCCGAAACCGTCGGCGTGGAAACCCGTGGCAGTTTCTATGAACGCACCGGCGCCCTGCGGGACATGGTGCCCAACCACCTGTTCCAACTGCTGGCGATGGTGGCCATGGAGCCGCCGGCGGCCTTCGGCGCGGATGCGGTGCGGGGCGAGAAGGCCAAGGTCGTGGGTGCGATCCGGCCGTGGTCGGTGGAGCAGGCCCGCGCCAACTCGGTGCGCGGCCAGTACACCGCCGGTGAACTGGGCGGTAAGGCGGTCAACGGCTATCGCGAAGAAGCCAACGTGGCGGCCGACAGCACCACCGAAACCTACGTCGCCCTCAAGGTGATGATCGATAACTGGCGTTGGGTGGGCGTGCCGTTCTACCTGCGCACCGGCAAGCGCATGAGCGTGCGTGACACGGAAATCGTCATTTGCTTCAAGCCGGCGCCTTATGCGCAGTTTCGCGACACCGACGTCGACGAATTGCAACCTACGTACCTGAGAATCCAGATTCAGCCCAACGAAGGCATGTGGTTCGACCTGTTGGCCAAGCGGCCCGGCCCGGCCCTCGACATGGCAAACATAGAATTGGGCTTTGCCTACAAGGACTTCTTCGAAATGCAGCCGTCCACGGGTTACGAAACCCTGATCTACGATTGCCTGACGGGCGATCAAACGCTGTTCCAGCGTGCCGACAATATTGAAAATGGTTGGCGCGCGGTGCAGCCGTTCCTCGACGCCTGGCAGCAGGACGCGACGTTCCAGCCGTACAAGGCCGGGGAAGACGGGCCGGCCGCGGCCGATGACCTGCTGACACGCGATGGTCGCGTCTGGCACGGCCTCGGATGAGCGAGCCGTTGAAACGCCCCATCCGCTTCCTGCTCAGTGACATGGACGGCACTCTGTTGCTGCCCGACCACAGCCTCAACCAACGTACCATCGAAGCCGTGCGTTCTTTGCGCGAGGCCGGCGTGTTGTTCAGCCTCGCCACCGGTCGGCCGCCCCGGGCGATGCTGCAATACATCGAGGCCCTGGGTGTCGACCTGCCCACCGCGGCGTTCAATGGCGGCACGCTGGTGCATCCGGACGGCAGTTTCCTCGCGGTGCACTACCTGCCGCCCGAGGTAGCGCGGACCACCCTGGCGTTGTACGCCGATCAGCCTGGCATTGAGGCCTGGGTATTTGCCGACGGCGATTGGCTGGTGCGCGATGCCCACGGGCCGATGGTCCCGGTGGAAACCCGCGGCCTGGGCTATCCGCCGGTGCAGGTCGAGAGCTTCGAGCCTTACCTGGAACGCATCGACAAGATCGTCGCCACCAGCGCCAACACTGATTTGCTGGTGGAGCTGGAGGCGCGCCTGCACCCGCTGCTCAACGGCCAGGCCCAGGTGTCGCGTTCGCAGCCGATCTACCTGGACGTCACGGCGCTCAAGGCCAACAAGGGTGAAGCGTTGGCGACACTGGCCGATTTCCTCGGCGTGCCGCTGGAGCAGACCGCCGCCATGGGCGATGGAGGCAACGACCCGGCGATGTTCCATCGTGCAGGCTTGTCGATTGCCATGGGGCAAGCGGAAGAAGCGATCCGGCGCCAGGCCGATGTCGTCACCGCCGCCAACACCGAAGACGGTGCGGCCTTGGCAATCGAACGCTACATCCTGCCCCGATAACCCCAAGCACACTTGTGCGAGCTTGCTCGCGAAAAGGGTGGGGCAGTCGATGAAGGTGTCGACTGGCCCACCGCCTTCGCGGGCAAGCCCGCTCCCACAGTCTTTCTTCAGTTACAGCCAGTAGGTCACTGCATACCAACCCAGCCCGCCCATTACCACGGTATAGGGCAGTGCCATCCAGACCATGCGGCCATAGGACAGGCGAATCAGCGGGGCAATCGCCGAGGTCAGCAGGAACAGGAACGCGGCCTGGCCGTTGGGGGTGGCGACGCTGGGCAGGTTGGTGCCGGTGTTGATGGCCACCGCCAGGGTTTCGAACTGTTCGCGGCTCATGTGGCCAGATATGAAGGCCTGCTTCACTTCGGTGATGTAGATGGTTGCGACGAACACGTTGTCGCTGATGGCCGATAGCAGGCCGTTGGCGATGAACAGCATGCCCGGTTGCTGGTCGGCGGGCAGGGCCAGCACCCATTGGATCAAGGGCGTGAACAGTTGCTGGTCATGAATGACCGCCACCACCGCAAAAAACACCACCAGCAGTGCAGTGAACGGCATGGCGTCCTTGAATGCATTGCCAAGGCGGTGCTCGTCGGTGATGCCGGTGAACGCAGTGATCAGCACGATCACCATCAGGCCGATCAGGCCGACTTCAGCGATGTGCAGCGCCAGTCCTACGATCAGGATCAGCGCGGCGATGCCCTGGACGATCAGCGCCGCCCTTTGGCGTGAGGTGCGCTCGCGGTTGTCCTGCTCGGCGTAGTCGGCCAGCACCGCCCGCACGTTATCCGGCAGCAATGTGCCGTAGCCGAACCGGCGCAGCTTTTCCAGCGCCACGCAGGTCACCAGCCCGGCAACCAGCACCGGCAGCGAGACCGGCGCGACCTTCACGAAAAACTCGACAAAATGCCAACCCATCTCATGGCCGATCAACAGGTTCTGCGGCTCGCCCACCAGGGTGCAGACGCCGCCCAGCGCGGTGCCGACGGCGCCATGCATCAGCAGGCTGCGCAAGAAGGCCCGGAACTGCTCGAGGTCTTCGTGGTGCAAGGTAGGCAGGGCGTGGTCTTCATCGACGCTGCTGTCCTGGCGCGGATCGTTGCCCGAGGCCACGCGGTGATACACCGAATAAAAGCCCACCGCGGCGCTGATGATCACAGCGGTGACGGTCAGGGCATCGAGAAAGGCCGACAGGAACGCCGAGAGAAAGCAGAACATCAGCGCCAGCAGCGCCTTGGAACGCACGCCCAGGAGCAGGCGTGAGAACAGGAACAGCAGCAGGTCTTTCATGAAATAGATGCCGGCCACCATGAACATCAGCAGCAGGATGACCGGAAAGTTGTGCAGCAGTTCGTCGTACAGCGCCTTGGGCGTGGTCATGCCCAGCAGCAGGGCCTCGACCAGCAGCAGGCCACCGGGCATCAGCGGGTAGCACTTGAGGGCCATGGCGAGGGTGAAGATGAATTCCACCACCAACATCCAGCCGGCAACGACCGGGCCCAGCGTCCACAGCACCACGGCGTTGAGAATCAGGAAGGTGATGATGCACGCCTTGTACCAGCGTGGGGAATGCCCCAGAAAATTGTGCGCGAAAGCCTGAGCCATTGGACCGGACATCGGCTGCTCCTTTTAATTAGAAGCGCGCAACTTGCCGTAACACATGCGCAATATCAAGCGCAGAAGCAAATGTCCTTCAAATGCGACGGGGCTCAGGCCCAATACCGGGCCACCACCGCACGGTAGCTGCCGTTGAGTGAATAGCCGCCCACCAGGATTTTTCCGTCGGGTTGCACCGCCAACCCGGTCGCGGTGTCCAGGCTGTAGCCCAAGCGCGTGCGAACCCAGCCGTTGCCTTCGCCGAAATCCGGGTCGAGGCTGGCGTCCGGCAAATGCCGGGCCAGTACGAAGTCGGCTTCGATACCGCCGAGGGTGGCGCCGGCGGTCAACAGTTTTCCATCCGCCTGGACCTGGGCGGCCGTCCATTGGCTGGCGCCGCGACCGATTTCCAACAGTCGGCATTGGCCCTGGTTGCTGTGGTGATCCGGTACGCCATCGCGGCACACTTTCAGGGACAGGCTGTGCATCGGGTCGCGACTGCTGCCAAACGCCTGCAGGTCGCCGTTTGCATGTTCGACGATCTGGCTGACCATCACGCTGTGGTCCTGGGCCAGGATGGACAGGAAGCCTGCGTCGCCAAAGCCGCTGTCGAGGTTGCCGTGGGGGTCGTAGCGCGCGATCAGGCCATGCTGGGGCAGGTCGATGGCCCCGCCGACGAGGATGTGGCCATCGGCCTGGAGCGTCAGGCAGCCCAGCCAGGTGTTTTTCAGCAGGCGGCGGACCATCACAAAGCCGCGTCCGTTGAAGGTATTGTCCAGTTCGCCATCCGGTAGGAGTCGGATCAGCACGCCGACATGGTCGGACAGTTGGAAGTGATGATTGGCCAGCAGGAGTATCCGGCCATCGGCCTGCACTTGCATGTCACAGGCTTCAAGGCCGGGCACACCCGGCGGAAGCCAAGGGTCGCGCAGGCCTTGGGAAAGGTTGCCGCACAGCCGGACGATCTGTCGGCCGGCGTTGCCGAATCCAGGCACAGCGTGGCCTTGCCGATCGAACAACGCCAGGGCGGGGAGGGTGTGGTCGTTACTTTCGTAGTGCAGGCCGCAGAGCAGGATCTGTCCGTCGGGCAACTCGATCACTTTGCCTGCGGTGGCGTCGAAGCCGTTCTCGAACGAGCCGATCACGCTGCCGCCCGTCCCGAAGCCCGGATCGGTGGAGCCGTCCTGGTTGAGGCGGGCGAGCCCGAACCGGGTGCCCTGGGCGGTCTCGACCCGGGCGGCTACCAAGGCCCGACCGGCACGGTCCAGGGTCAGCCCGGTGAGCAGGCTCGACGTACTGTCCACGAAATGAACCCAGGCTTTGCCGTTGTCGGCAAAGCCTGGGTCAAGTTGCCCTGCGTGAGCCGCAGCCTTGGGAAACGCCAATGCGGATTGATCGGGCATGCATGCCTCTCCTTGTGCGTCGAACGCCCCGAAAGGGCGACGACGGCATGAAGGCAACATTCAAACCCTGAATGTGAAAGTGCACAACTGTCAGGTCCAGCAGATGCAGGGGCGTTTCGTGCCATAACGATGGCTTTCTGATCCAGTGCCAAGCCTGCCACCATAAATAACGCTGGCTGCGAGTTATTCCGGCATGGACCAGGACTGCAACTTATAGCCTTCCTGGCTCAATTCGGCGCGGGCTTGTTTCAACAAGTTGGCCAGTTGGGCCGGGTCGGTATAGGCACTGCTTGGAATCTGGGTGCGACCGATGTGGGTATTGGTGCGGTCGATGACGGTCAGGCTGAGTTCGCCGTTACCGTCTTGTGGGGCCCAGGCCACGCACTGGAAGGGACGGAATGCGCGGTCGGCAATCAAAAGAGCTTCGTTGATACGGAGCGGGGCGTTCATGGCGTCTTCTCTTAAAAGGTGCCCAATCAAATGATGTGCCGGCGGTTGGGCGTACCGTGCGGCTGGATACTTGTACTGATGTTCCGAACCCGGGGGCGGGTCACACAATTGTTGAATAAATTTCGATTTTCTTTCAGACCCGGCGTTATGGCTTTTGTTTGAAAGCGTGGTGAAAGAATTAATGACGGATTCGTTAATTAGAATCGCGCTTATAACCAGTTTTGTGCGGTCTCGATAATCAATTGATACAAGGGTGTGTCAACTTCTTGCTACTGTTACATGCAGGTTTGCCAAACGACTGTTTCTAATCACATTTCCTTATTTTGGCGCCAAGGATCAGTCATGCTCGAAGCCAGTACGTCGCGTCGTCTGCTCGTGGTTGATCCCTGCGACGATTGTCATCGTCTATTGCCCGGCCTTCGGTCCATCGGCTGGGACGTGGACAGCTGTGCCCTCGAACACGCCGGCGATCGCACCTGTGATGTCGGCCTGTTGCGGTTGCAGCCGTTTCACTTGGAGCGCCCGGAAGCGGTCAAGGAATTGATCAGCCGCAGCGGCGCCGAATGGATCGCCGTGCTCAACCAGGAAGTGTTGCGCCTGCAGAACGTCGGTGACTTTGTCTGCGAATGGTTTTTTGACTTCCACACCTTGCCCTTCGACGTCTCCCGCGTGCAGGTCACCCTGGGGCGGGCGTTCGGCATGGCGCGGTTGCGTGGGCAAGGTTCGATACACATCGACCAGCCTGAACATGAATTGCTGGGTGATAGCAAACCGATCCGGGAACTGCGCAAGTTGTTGGGCAAGCTGGCGCCCACTGAGTCTCCAGTGCTGATTCGCGGCGAGAGCGGCACCGGCAAGGAGTTGGTCGCGCGCACCCTGCATTTCCAATCCCACCGACGCAACAAGCCCTTCATTGCGATCAACTGCGGGGCCATTGCGGAACACCTGATCCAGTCCGAGTTGTTCGGCCATGAGAAGGGCGCTTTCACCGGTGCGCACCAGCGCAAGATTGGGCGAATCGAGGCGGCCCATGGCGGCACCTTGTTTCTCGATGAAATTGGCGACCTGCCGCTGGAGTTGCAGGCCAACTTGCTGCGCTTCTTGCAGGAGCGGCACATCGAGCGGGTCGGTGGCAGCCAGCCCATCGCGGTGGACGTGCGGATCCTGGCGGCCACCCATGTGGACCTTGAAGCGGCCATCGGGCTCAAGCGGTTTCGCGAGGACTTGTACTATCGCTTGAACGTGTTGCAGGTGGTCATGGCACCGCTACGCGAGCGCCATGGCGACCTGGCGATGCTGGCCAGTCATTTTTCCCATTTCTATAGCCAGGAAACCGGGCGCCGGCCCCGCAGCTTCAGCGAGGATGCGTTGGTGGCGATGGGCATGCATGACTGGCCCGGCAACGTGCGGGAGTTGGCCAACCGGGTCCGGCGCGGGCTGGTGCTGGCCGAAGGGCGACAGATCGAGGCCCATGACCTCGGCCTGGCCAGCCCCCAGGGGGTGGTCGCCCCCATGGGCACCCTCGAAGACTACAAGACCCGTGCCGAGCGCCAGGCATTGAGTGACGTGCTCAATCGCCACAGCGACAACCTCAGCGTCGCGGCCAGGGTACTGGGCGTGTCCCGGCCAACGTTCTATCGGTTGCTGCACAAGCATCAGATCCGCTGAACCCTCCCGGAACCTATAGGCGATAGGCAGTGGGAGCGCGCCTGCTCGCTTCCACTGGGGACACTACCTAGAAGTAATACGGAAATTTCAGGCTGAAGGTGAAGTCCGGCGCGTCGTCGGTGAGCCCGATGGACAGGTTCGGCACGATGGTCAGGTTGTCGGTGGCGGCGACGGTCATGCCGATGTTGAAGTAGCCGGCGTTGGCGTCACTGGAGACCACCGATTGCCAGTCCCCGCCGTCCTCCTTGAGCTTGCTTTTCTTCTGGATCAGGTCCGAGACCGAGAACGACATGCTCATCTTCTCGTTCAGGGCAAAGGCGATGCCGGCGCCGATCTGGAAGCTGTCGCCGATGCGCACCTTGCCCGGGGTCTTCTGGTTGACGGTGGAGCTGATGTCGTCGAACGATTCTTCAAGGTTGTGCGTATAGGACAGGCTGCCGAACAGCACCGCCGGGTCGTAGGTCTTGACCAGCGAGAGGCCCGGGGTGATCGACCAGACGCCGTTGCCGGTGGGCAGGTCTTCAGGCACGAACAGGTTGGTATTGGCCTGGGACTGGCGCAGCTTGATGCCGAACGGATCCTTGCCGGTGGGCGCCTTGACCCGCAGGGTGACCACGGCGTCGGGGCTGTTGACCGACTCGTCCATGAACTTGTAGGCGATGCCGAAGTTGACGTCACCGATAGTGGGGTCGCGGGTCACGGTTTCTTCGCTGGTTACACCGGCCGCGCCTTGATTGGCCCCACCCGACTGGTAGGTGGACTCGCGGTAGATCACCGGTACGTTGAGGTCGAACTGCCAGCGATTGTCGAAGTTGTAGCGTCCGGTGAGGTCCAGCGTCCAGGTGTCGGCCTTGATCCGGTCGAGGTTGATGTTGCCCAGGAATATCGAGTCCAGTGCCAGGAAACCATTGAGGATCAATTGCCGGGTGTCGTAGCGCGAGTAAGTCACGCCGGTCTCGAAACTGAACTTGCCGCCGCCGAAGAAGCCGCTGGCCTCGTCATAGAGGTTGGACACGCTTTGCGCCGGTTGCGAGTCATCGGCCAGGGATTGACCGTAGCCACTGCCGCCGGCGGTCGTCGCACCGTTGCCGGCCACGCTCTGGTTGCCCTTCATGTCGGCCGGCGACTTGGCCAGGCGCTTGGGTTGTGGGGCGGCGGGCTGGTCCTCCACCTGGCGCACCCGCTGTTCGAGCACCGCCAGGGCCTTTTGCTGGACCTCGTACCGTTGCTTGAGCTCGAGAAGTTCCTGTTTCAGGGCCTCGATGTCCGCATCCGGCGCCGCGTGTAGCAAGGTTGCCGGGAACAACGTGCTCAAACACATCACAGCGCGCAACGATACGGATCGATACATGAAAATGTCGTCCCTATTTGCCCAGTGGTTGAAAGGCAGCGTAGTTCAATAACCGAGGTTACGCAGGCCACGCAATTGGGTCAGGTTGCAGTCCAGCGCTCCGGCGCTGGGGCCGTTGTTGTTCAGCACCACGTTGAGCTGGGTCATGTTGCTGACCAGGTTGCTGTTGCCCAGCAGGCGGGTGTTCTGCAACAGCCCGCCCTGGGCGACTTGTTGCAGGCTGCTGCCCTGGTTGTGACTGGCCTGGATCGCCATCTGCACGCCACTGCTGGTGGCCGTGACCGCGACGCTGCCGGCGGCGTTGCTGCCGCTGATGGTCTGGCCGCGCGTCAGCAACTGGCCCTGGGCGGGTGCCAGGGCAGGTGCCTGGCTGCTCTCCTTCACATTGATGTCGACGTTGTTGTACGCGGTGTTGCCGTCGCCGGCAGCGCGTACGCTCTGGGTCACGCCCTGGCCCGTGCCAAGGCCTGCGCCACCGGTGATGTTGCCGCCGCCCTGGTCCGGGACGCTGCCGTTGCCGGTCTGCTTGATGGTGGAGACGTAGAATTCGGGCTTGATGGTGGCGGCCTGGATCTGCATCGAACTGCTGGCGCCGATCAGGTCACCACTGGCGTTGCGCCAGGTGCTGCTCATGACGATGCCAAAGCTGATGATCCGGCCGGGCATGACATACCGGCCGCGCAGTTCGGCAAGCTCCTGATCCTTGACTTCGATGGGTTTGAATCCGGCATAGGCATGGGCCGGGACTGACGCGGCCAGGCAGGCCAGCGTCAGCCAATGTGACGTTTTCATGTACTGCTCCCGGAGCGTCCTGCTCCTTATTGTCGTTATGTTGGCGTTGGTCGGCGATTAAAAGAAGTCGCTCTGTATGAAGCCGAAATCCATCAGTTCTGCATCCCTGACCGGGTTGAACCCGTCCAGCTTGTTACGTGCCGTCAGCGGTTGCGGAGGGCTGCGCAACGCATTGGTCTTGTCGTAGCCTGGCCCGACGATGGCAAAGACGATGCCGTTCCAGCCCTTGACGAAATCTTCCTGGGCGTAGCGTTTATGGCCCAGCACCGGGTCGGCGATATAGACCCATTGCTTGTCGGCGCGCTGCAATACCACGAAGTGCTTGTAGCCGCGTATTTCCATCAGCACCACCACCGGAATGGTCACCGCTTCGAGTTTTTCGGGCGGTATCCGGTAGCCTCGGGCGCGCATCCCGATGGTTTCCACGTAGCGTTTCATGTCGAGCATGGAAAACCCCTGGGTGCGGACCAGGTTCTGGTCGGCATTGACCAGCATGCCCTTGATGACGTGTTCTTCATCGACATCCAGCCAATAGGCCTGGCGCAGTACCGTGGCCAGCGCGGCGGCACCGCAGCTGAAATCGGTTTTCTGCTCGACGATGTCGCTGAATTTGCGCTCGCGCACGCTTTGCACCGGCTTGAAGACCAACATGCCGCCAGGCAGGGCGGCCACCGGCATCAGCGCGGCCTCAGCCACGCAAGCCATGCAAAGCAGCAGGGAAAGGGCCATTGCACGCATGATCGATACGCCTGGGGAGTCGTGGAAAAAAAGCCCCGTTCGTGGACAACGCTATTGGCTCAAGGTCTTTGTGAACCCTGTGGCCAGGGAGCAAGCTCCCTCGCCACGGGCCCATTTCAAATCCCGTGAATGGCTAGCACGACCGGTTCCGGGGGCTTCATTTCATGCGCATCTACATGCAAGCCTTGCAGCCGGCGGCAATGGACAGCGAGTTGCTCTGCTGGTTACCCACGCCGGCCGACACGTTGGCGCCACCGTTACCGGAGAAGCCGTTCATGGAGTTGCTCATGGTGGCGTTGTTGATCACAGGGTTTTTCCAGCCATCGCGGGTCAACACCTGCTGGGTGTTGCTGCCGGCCAGGTCGAAGGTGCCCACGGCGCTGAACTTGAACTTGTCGTCGTCGTGGCCGCCGCCATAACCGCCGCCCTTGTTGTCCCAGCCGCCATGATTGTCGTCTTCGGCGGTGCCGCTGCCTTTTGCCTTGAACGTACCGGAGGCGCTGTAGGTGCTGGTGAGGGTGTCGGTCTTGTAGGTCCGCACGCCTTTGTTGTCCACTTCCAGGCCGGTGGAGGTCTGGTCGGCCGACGCCGAGGCTTGGGCGACGCGACCGCCGGAAACGGCGATGGCCAGGTTGTTTTTCTGTTGGTTGAAGTTGCCGGCGGTTACGTTGATGCCGATGTTGCCGGAGCCGTTGTTGCCCGCGTTGGTGAGCGAGGCATTGTTTTGGGTGGAGTTGTTCTTGACGTAGTTGTTGTTATTGACCTGGGTAGCACTGGACATGGCGACGGCCGAGCCAAAGATGAAGCTTTCGTCAGCGGTGGCCAGGGCGGCGGCATTGTCCTGCTGGTTACCGTCGCCACCTGCGACGTTGGCGCCCATGTTGCCGTTGCTGCCATTGAGCGAGTCCTTGGCGTCAGCGGTGTTGCGGGTGGCCTGGTTGGTCACCACGTTGCCGTCGCTGTTCTGCTCGTCCAGCACCGTAGCCCCAGCGCCGGCACTGATGGAGAGCATTTGATCCAGCGTCGGACCTTGTTGGCCATGGTTGCCATGGCCGTGCCCATTGCCATGTCCATTGCCGTGATTGTTATCGTTACCGCCAGCCTGCGCGGCCATGGCCATGACAGCGGCGAGAGCGAAAACCAATGGTTTGAGTGCCATTGTAGGTTTCATAGTGTTTCTCCTTGCGTGTCGTTGGTTAAGTGTCGGTACTTTCTTATGCACACTGCGCCGGGTCAGTCAGCGACCCGGATGCTCAGGGTGTTGGCCATGTGGTTCCCCACCCCGGCACTCTGGTTCACCTGAATCACCCCTCGGCTGCCGGTGAAGGCCTGGTCGCTGGTTACGACCTGGCGACTGCCGGTTGGGGCGCCAGTTGCTCCTGAGTTCGGTAGCAACGCCACGTTCTGTTGGGAAAGGGCGCTGTCATCAATGCTCTGCGGGTGGGCACTGATGCCCACTCGCATGACATTGGCCATCTGGTTGTTGGCCCCGGCGGACTGGTTGACGCCCAGCACGCCGTCGCCATGGGTGAATGCGTTGCCGCCGATACGGGCGGTGGCGTTCATGTTCGGGTTGGCCGGCGTGTCGAGACGCTGGCGTACGGTGGTGGTGGCCTGGGCGTCGGTGCCAATGGCAATGGCCCGGGTATTGGTCTGCTGGGTCTGGTCGCCGGCCGCCTGGTTGATGTTGAGGTTGCCGGTGTAGCGACTGCCGGAGTCCTGCAGATTGGCGCTGTTGACCACCGCCACGCCTGGGTCGGCAAGGGCGATGGAGGAGCCGAGCAAGGCCAGCAGGCAAAGGACGGGCTTCATCTCATTGGCCTCCCGCCAGCCGACCCAATGGGGCCAGGCCGGAGCTGAGCGAGCGGTTGATGGTGCCGGAGATCGCGCCGCCGCTGCCGCCGCCGTGACCGGCACTCATGCCGGGCATGCCGTTGGGGTTGGTCACCACGTTCAGGCCCTGCATGCCGGTGTTCGGGGTGACGGTGCCGCGGATCGACGAGCCGCTGGCGACGCTGGCGAACTCGCCATCGCTCAGCTCGGTGCTGGTGGTCACCTGATGGATTCGTTCGGATGGGTTGGCATTGACGGTGGTCGGGTAGGGGTCTTTGCCGCCATTGCGACCGATGGGAATGGGTTGCACGTCACGGCTGAGCACAATGACGCCGTTGCCTTCGGCCTGCACCGGCGGGCTGAGGGTTGCGCTGGTGGCGCAGCCGATCAACAGCAGACAGGTCAAACTTCTTTCGAAAGTCCCCACGACGGCGATTCCTTCTTCGGTGGGCTGGCCCTGGTCCAGCGTTGCGAAGTGGTGCAGAGCAGGTGTTGTGCCGTGTTTTGAAACGGCTTTGGATTCAATGGGTTGTCGTCAGCGAAGCGGCACGGCGGAGGGCAGCTGTTTCAGCGCTGAGACAATGCCCGTGTCCATCAGGCTGCGTCCCGCTGTCCCAGGGCTCTGGATCCAGCCTTTCAGCGGGGTGTTTCAGCGGCTTTACAACCCTGATGACCGTTGGATGAAGCGGCTTTGCAGGCGGGGTTGGCGTGGGGGAGGTGTTTCAGGGATGCAACACATCCGGGTGGAGCAACTGGGTTACGACGGCGAAAACCCGTTCCTGGCGTTGCGCCCAGTTGCCTTCGATCAACTGGTAGGGCTGCCCATGGCGAACCAGCCAATGCTCGATCGCCTCGAAAAAGGCCATGCGTTCGGCGAGTTCCGGCTGGCAGCGCAAGCCGTCGCCGGTCCATTCGACCTGCTCGGGGCTCAGCAGCAGGTGCAGGTCGTAATGGCGGCTCAGCAACGCCGGTTCGAGCCAGGTCGGGCAATCTCCGAACAGGGTCTGGCTCCAGAGGATGTTGCTCAGCAGGTGCGTGTCGAGGATCAGCAGCGCCGGCTGGCGGGCTCGGGCGGCGTCCTCCCAGGCCAGTTGCCCGGTGGCGATCTCGGGGATGTCGGCCAGGCAGGTGTCGCGTGGGTTCTGCTCCATGAAATGGCGGACATACTCGTCCACCCGCAGGCCGCCGAAGTGCGTCTGCAACTGCTCGGCCAGCCAGCTCTTGCCGCTGGATTCCGGGCCCGTCAGCACGACCACTTTCATGCGCGCAGCGCCGGGTCGGCACGCCATTCCCGCCAGCCTTGCACGGCCAGGAGGGTGAACAGCGCGTACAAGGCGGCGGTCAGGTACAGGCCCTTGTAGATGAACAGGGCGACGAAAATGCAGTCCAGGGCGATCCACAGCGGCCAGCATTGCACGCGTTTCTGCGCCATCCACCACTGGGCCACCAGGCTGAAACCGGTCAATGCGGCGTCGAGCCAGGGCTGCGCGGCGTCGGTCCAGTGGGCCATGGCCGCGCCCAATACCAGGCTTCCCGCCGCACCGATGCCCAGGCCTAGCCACACCGACGGCGCTTGCAGGCGCGTGACCTGACGGCCTTCATGGGCCTGCCCGGCGCGGGTCCATTGCCACCAGCCGTAGAGCTGCAGCACGGCGTAGATCACCTGCAGCAACATGTCGGAATACAACTTCACGTCGTAGAAAATCCAGCTGTACAGCAACACCATGACCAGGCCGATCGGCCAGCACCAGGGGTTCTGCTTGACGGTCAACCAGACAGCGATCACACCGAGGGCCGCGGCAAACAGTTCGAGCCCGGACATGGTGGTTCCTTGGGGAAGTGGAAGAGGGCGGCGATTGTAAACGGTATGGCGGGGGCAGCTCCAACTTCAATGCTGGAGCGTTCGCGAGCAAGCCCGCTCCCACAGGTTGATCCTTGGCGGACACAGGATTTGTGCTCACCGTAGATCCCTTGTGGGAGCGAGCTTGCTCGCGAAGACGGTCTACCGGTTAAACGCGGAACTGCGTGAGCAATCCGTTCAATTGCTCACTCAACGCCTTGAGCCGGGTGCTCGCCAGGCTCGACTGTTCGGCGGCCACGGCGGTGCTGTGGGACAGGCCGGCAGCCTGGGTGACGTTCTGGTTGATGTCTTCCACCACATGGGCCTGTTGCAAGGTCGCGCTGGCGATGGAGGCGTTCAGGCTGTTGAGGTTGCGCAGGGCCTGGCCGATCGCGTTGAGGCTGGCGCCCGCCAGGCCGGCCTGTTCGATGGTCAGTTGCGAGGCCCGGCTGCTGTCGCTGATGACCTTGACCGCGGCTTCGGAATGGTTCTGCAAGCGCTCGATCATCGCCTGGATCTCGGCCGTGGATTTCTGCGTGCGTTGCGCCAGCAGCCGCACTTCATCGGCCACCACCGCAAAACCGCGGCCCTGTTCGCCGGCGCGGGCGGCCTCGATCGCGGCGTTGAGGGCCAGCAGGTTGGTTTGCTCGGCAATCGAACGGATCACCTCCAGGACGCTGCCAATCTGGGTGCTTTCGCTGGCCAGGGTGCGGATCACCTCCACCGCCTGGTCGATGGTCTGGGACAGTCGATCGATCTGCTGCAAGCTGCCGTCGATGTTCACCTGGCCCTGCTGCGCCTGGGATTCGGCGTCGCGCATTTCGCTGGCGGCATGTTCGGCGTTCTTCGCCACGTCCTGCACGCCATAGGTGACCTGGTTGATCGCCGTGGCCACCAGTTCCATTTGCTGCGACTGCTGCTGGCTGCGTTCCTGGGCCTGTGCGGCGTCGCTGCCCAACTCGTTGGAGGATTGCCCCAGGGCACTGGCCGAGGCCTGCAACTGGCTCACCACCTGGCGCAGCTTGGCGGTAAAGGCGTTGAAGTGCCGGGCCAGTTGCGTGACTTCGTCCTGGCCGTGGGTGTCGAGGGTGCGGGTCAGGTCGCTTTCGCCGCTGGCGATGTTCGCCATGGCGTTCACCGTCTCCTGCAAGGGCCGCACGATGCTGCGCACGATCAGCGTCAACAGCACGGCCATGATCAGGGTGATCCCCAGGCCGACCAGCGACGCCTTGATCAACTGGGCGCGGAATTCCGCGGCCACGTCGTCCACGTATACCCCCGAGCCGATCACCCAGCCCCAAGGCTCGAACAGTTTGACGTAGGAAGTCTTGCCCACCGGGGCATCGGCGCCCGGCTTCGGCCAGAGGTAATCCACCATGCCCGCGCCCTTGGACTTGGCGATGGCGACCATTTCGTTGAACAGGGCAAAACCGTTCGGGTCGCGGATCGCCGAGAGGTTCTGGCCTTCGAGTTTCGGGTTGGTCGGGTGCATGACCATGACCGGCGTCAGGTCATTGATCCAGAAATAATCGGTGTCGTTGTAGCGCAGGCCGCGCACGGCGCTGAGCGCCTGTTTCTGTGCCGCTTCGCGGGTCAGCGTGCCGGCGGTTTCCAGGCCATGGTAATAGCTCAGCACGCCACTGGCGGTCTGCACCACGTGCTGGGTCTTCTGTACCTTGGCCTGGTACAGATCGTAATGGATCTGTTTGAGCATCAAGGCGCCCAACGTGAACAGCATCACGATGGCCACGACCAGGATGAGCCATAAGCGTCGGCTGATCGACACATTGCGCAAGCTATTCATACGCTGTCACTCCAGTTTTCTTATTCTTGTCAGCAACGACCGGCGGGGCTCGAGCATCCGTCGGTATCGCCTGACTTTTCTAACCCCATAACGCGGCAGCGTTATTCGGGCTTGTCTGATAGGATTTCGGCCCCGCGGCGCAAAACCTGAGCCTGAGTTGATGTTTCATTGGTTTTTTTTGAGCGGTCGCAGTTATCGTGCACCCGCTGCGGGCACCTGCCTGACACTTTAATTTTGATGAGACCCTGGCAGACAGGGCTTTTTTGGGGGATGAATGGATTTGTGGACCGCCTTTTCGGCACTGATTCTTGGCGTGGTAGAAGGCTTGACGGAGTTCCTGCCGATTTCCAGCACCGGGCACCAGATCGTGGTCGCCGACTTGCTGGACTTTGGTGGCGAGCGCTCCATGGCGTTCAACATCATCATCCAGCTCGGCGCGATCCTGGCGGTGGTCTGGGAATTCCGGCAAAAAATCTTTGACGTCGTGCTGGGCTTGCCGACCCAGCCGAGTGCGCGTCGGTTTACCGCCAACCTGCTGATCGCCTTCTTGCCGGCGGTGGTGCTGGGCGTGTTGCTGGCCGACTGGATTCACCATTACCTGTTCAACCCGATCACGGTCGCCGCGGCGTTGGTGGTGGGCGGCCTGGTGATGCTCTGGGCCGAGAAGCGTCAGCATCGGGTGCACGCCGAAACGGTAGACGACATCACCTGGAAGGACGCCTTGAAGGTTGGCCTGGCCCAGTGCATCGCGATGATTCCCGGCACCTCCCGTTCCGGCGCCACCATCATTGGCGGGTTGCTGTTCGGCCTCTCGCGCAAGACCGCGACCGAGTTCTCGTTCTTCCTGGCAATGCCCACCATGGTCGGCGCCGCCGTCTATTCGGGCTACAAGTACCGTGAATTGTTCGTCCCGGCGGATTTCCCGGTGTTTGCCATCGGCTTCGTCACCGCGTTCATCTTCGCCATGATCGCCGTCAAGGCCTTGCTGCGTTTCATCGCCAGCCACAGCTACGCGGTGTTCGCCTGGTACCGGATTGCCTTCGGCCTGTTGATCCTGGCCACCTGGCAGTTCGGTTGGGTGGACTGGTCTGCCGCCCAGCCATGAACGATTCAGGCACCCGCAAGCGCACCACCAATGGCGCGGTCCAGCACTGGCGGCTCAAACTGGTGGTGTTCGCGTTGTTGTGTGCCTTGCCGCTGTTCGGCTCGCTAACGCTGGCGCTGCGGGCGGAGTCGTGGGTGCCCCTGGTGGCCTATGGCGTCGTCAGCGCGGTGGCGTTCGTGCTGTATTGGCGCGACAAGCGCAAGGCTCGCGCCGATGCCTGGCGTACCCCGGAAAACGTGCTGCACGCCGTGGAACTGGCGGGCGGTTGGCCCGGTGCCCTGTTGGCCCAGCAGGTGTTCCGCCACAAGACCCGTAAGGTCTCGTTCCAGTTGGTGTTCTGGTGCATCGTGCTGTTGCACCAGGTGTTCTGGGTCGACCAGTTGTTCCTGGGCGGCCTGTTGCGGCGGTTCTGAGTGTCAGTCCATCAGCAGGCCGACCTGGACGCGCTTGGGCAATTTACTCACCACCAGTTGATGGGAACGCCGGATCAGACTGCGCAGTTCGTCGTCGCCCAGAGGGTAAGGCACCTCCATGATGATCCACTGGGCCCGCGCCAGGTACGGAGCGGGGTGGATGCCCGGCCGATCGCAATGGCCGAGGAACAAATCCTTGTCGACCTTGAACGCCAGTGAATCGCTGCGCAGGCCTTGCAGGGCGAACATCTTGTTGCCGGCGATGGAAAACACCCGCACGCCGCCCCATTTGTAATCTTCTCGCGCACCGGGCAAGCCCAGGCAGAACGCCGCGACATCCTCTTCGCTCAAACTCATATCATTCGTTCCCCACAAAGCTCGAAGGCTTCCACCAGATGATCGATCCACGCGCGCACTGCCGGTAGCATGCCGCGCCGATGAGGGTAGACCGCCTGGAGCCAGCCGTCCGGCGACGACCAGCCAGGCAACAGTTCGACCAGTCTGCCGTCCAGCAACTCCTGCTCGCAATACATGCTGGGCAATAAAGTGAAGCCCAGGCCGGCGAGGGTGCAGGCGCGCCGCACGATGAAATCGTCGATGCCCAGGCGCGCCTCCAGGGTCAGCTCGGCGCTTTGGCCATCGGCCTTGAGCAGGCGCATGTGCACCAGGCGATCGGCTTCCAGTGCCCCAAGCACCGGCAGCTGCTTGAGGTCCTCCGGGGTGTTGACCTGGCGTCCTTCGATCAGCGCAGGGCTGGCGACCATCAGCAGCCGCGCCTGGCGCAGTCGGCGGGTCATCAGCAGCGGGTCTTCGTCGCCGATGTCGCGCACCCGCAGCGCCACATCGATGCCCTCGCTGACCAGGTCGACCCGGCGGTTGACCAGGATCATTTCCAACTGGACCTGGGGGAATTTCGCCAGGAAGGCGCTGATCACCCCCGGCAGGATCTGGTGGGCCAGGCCGACCGGGCTCGACACCCGCAAGCGTCCACGGGGTTCGCTCGACATGCTCGCCACCGCCTCGTCGGCCATTTCAGCTTCCAGCAACATGGCCTGGCAATGGCGCAGGTAGCGTTCGCCGACCGCCGTCAGCTTTAGCTGTCGGGTGGTGCGCTGCAGCAGGCGGGCGTCGAGGCGTTCTTCCAGCTCGGCAATGCGCCGCGACAGGCGTGACTTGGGGATACCCAGGGTGCGGCCGGCGGCAGCAAAGCCGCCAGCTTCGACAACTTTGGCGAAATAGTACAAATCATTGAGGTCTTGCATGTTCGGCGCTCTATTGTCCTGCCAGTAGGACGAACTATCGCATCAATGCAGTCTTATCGACTATTGGTTTCGTCGATAGGATTGTCCTCAATTGATCGCCTGGTTGCGATCCTCACTTGGAGAGCATTCACATGAAACTGCTGCACATCGATTCGAGCATCCTGGGCGACAACTCCGCTTCCCGCCAATTGAGCCGCGAAGTGGTGCAGGCCTGGCAGGCCGCCGAGCCCGGCATTGTGGTGACCTATCGTGACCTGGCCGCCGACGCCATCAGCCATTTCTCGGCCCAGACTTTGGTTGCCGCCGGCACCAGCGCTGAACTGCGCGACGCCGCCTTGCAGCACGAAGCCGAGCTCAGTGCCACCACGCTGGCCGAATTCCAGGCCGCTGACGCGGTCGTCATCGCGGCACCGATGTACAACTTCACCATTCCGACCCAGCTCAAGGCCTGGATCGACCGCATTGCCGTGGCCGGCCAGACCTTCAGCTACAGCGAAGCCGGTCCTGTGGGCCTGTGCGGTGGCAAGAAGCTGGTGATCGTGTCCACCGCAGGCGGCTTGCACGCCGGTCAACCCAGCGGCCTGGCCCATGAGGACTACCTCAAGCACATGTTCGGCTTCCTGGGCATCACCGACATCGAAGTGATCCGTGCCGAAGGCCTGGCCTACGGTGAGGAGATGCACGCCAAGGCCATGACTGCCGCCAAGGCCCAGATCGGCGAGCAGTTCGCCGCTGCGTAAAGCTTGGGTAAAAAAGCCAAGCGTTTCGGGCAACTTCGGTAAAACTCTGTACTCTGATCGTCATGGACGGCCAGGGTGCAGAGTTTTCCTGCATCTGGCGAAGGCTTTTGGCGCAGGTTATGCACGCCAAGCTGCGAGCCACCGGGTATCTGGCCGGGTGGTGAAAGTGGAAGATGCGATGATACGTCTTGGTGCGCAATTACTGTTTTGCCTGCTCGGCAGCCTGGGTTCAGTGCAGGCCGCCCCGGCGCCGCATCCGCATTGGAGCGCCGGATTCCATGAGCTGAGCTTTCTCGATCCGCTGGACCGCCAGCCGATGCACGCCATTGCCTTCTACCCGTCTACCGCCAGGGACCAGTCCAGCCAACTGGGTGGCTACCAGATCGATGCCGCCCCGGAAGCCCAGATCGCCATTGGCCGTTTCCCTCTGCTGATGCTGTCCCACGGCAATACCGGTACGCCGTTGGCCCTGCACGACCTGGCCACCTCATTGGCGCGCAAGGGCTTCGTGGTGGTGGCGGTGATTCATCCCGGGGATAACGCCCAGGACCATAGCCGGCTCGGCACCTTGAGCAACCTGTACGGGCGGCCGATCCAGATTTCCGCCGCCATTACCGCGACGCTGAACGATTCGATGCTCTCGCCGTTCGTCAATGCCGGGCAAGTGGGGGTCATCGGTTATTCGGCCGGGGGCGAGACCGCGTTGATCCTGTCCGGTGCCACGCCCGACCTTAATCGCCTGCGCCGCTATTGCCAGGAGCGGCCTGACGACCGTGACGCCTGCAACACCCAGGGCGAGTTGATCGCCGACCGGGATGACCTGCAACCCGAGGCCGACCCCAGGGTTCGGGCGCTGTTGCTCATGGCGCCGTTGAGCCTGAAGTTTGGCCGGCACACCCTGGCGGACGTCCATGTGCCGGTGCTGCTCTACAGCGGTGACGGCGACAAGCTCGTGGCCTTCGACAAGAATGCCGCCGCGCTGGCGCGCAAGCTGCCTATCGCACCGGACTTCAAGACACTGGCGGGCGCTGGGCATTTCGTCTTTTTGGCGCCGTGCACCGAAGAGCAGATTGCCGCAATGCCGGCCCTGTGCACCGATGCCGATGGCGTTGACCGTAAAGACATCCACCGGACGATGATTTCCGAGGCCGGGCGCTTTTTCAGCGACGCCTTGGGCAAGCCGAGCCGAGCGGGCTTGAATACTGCCGATCAATAGCCTTTCTGTTCGGCCCGCCGACGTAGGAGCAGAGTCAGGCCGAGGCCGGTGATGGACAGCAGCGCCGCGCAGAAAAAGATCGACGAATAGCCCAGGTTCAGCGCCACCGCCCCCATCAGCGGGCCGGCAATCGCCAGCGCCAGGTCAAAGAACACCGCGTAAGCGCTCAACCCTGCGCCGCGACTGGTGTTGGGCACTTGTTTGATCGCTTCCACGCCCAGCGCCGGGTACACCAACGACAGCCCGAACCCCGCCAGCCCGGCACCTACCAAGGCGAATGCGGTGGACGGCGCCAGCCAAAGCAGCGCCAGCCCCACGGTTTCGATGCTCATGCAGGCGATGGCCGAGCTGAAGCCGCCGAAGCGGGCAATGCTGGAAATGAACAGCAACCGCGCCAGGATGAAGCAGATGCCGAAGACCGTCAGGCACCAGGCAGCGCCGGTCCAGCCGCGGCTGACATAGAACAGCGTGATGAACGTGGTGAGGGTGCCATAGCCGATCGAGGCCAGGCTCAGGCTCGCGCCGTATGGCGCAATGCGCCCGAACACCGCCCAGAAGGGCAGGCGTTCGCCGCGGATGACCGGCACAGAAGGTTTGTGGCGAATCATCAGCAGCGCCAAGCCGGCCAGCAACGACAACGCGAGCCCCAGGCTGGTGAACCCCAGCGCATCGACCATCACCACCCCCAGCGGAGCACCGATGGCGATGGCCCCGTACGAGGCGATGCCGTTCCAGGAAATCGAGCGGGCGGTATGCTCCACGCCCACCTGGCCCATGCACCAACTGATAGTGCCCACGCCAATCAGGCCCTGGGCGATGCCGAGCAGCAAGCGGGCAACAATCAGGATCACCAGGCTCACCAGCGGCAGGCTTTGCAGCAGCGTCGAGAGCAAGGTCAGCACGCCACTGAGCACAATCCCCGACAAGCCGTAGACGATCGCACGCTTGGTGCCGACGCTGTCCGACACCCGCCCGGCCATGGGCCGGCTGAGCAGGGTGGCCAGGTACTGGGAGCCGATGGTCAACCCCGCCACCACCGCGCTGAAGCCCAGCTGTTCGTGCACATACCCCGGCAACACGGCAATCGGCAGGCCGATGCAGAGGAAGGCAATGAAGGTATAGAAAACGATCGAGACGATCTGCAGGGTGATCGACAGGGAACTGGGCGAAGAAGAGGGTGTGGACATGGGGCTCGTTCGCGGGCGGCGGTAAGAGTGCTTCATCATGGGTCGGGGAACGGATAAAAGAAAGCAGGCTAACTAAATGTGCACATTGAAGGTCACCACAGATCCCTTGTGGGAGCGGGCTTGCTCGCGAAGACGGTGTGTCATTGATAAGAGTGTTGGCAGGCAGGCCGCTTTCGCGAGCAAGCCCGCTCCCACAGGGGATGTGCGGCTGAAATGAAAAAGCCCTGTCACATCGGACAGGGCTTTTCACGTGTAGCTTGCAGTTCGAGGCAGACTTAGAACATCACACCCTGGCTGCGCAGGTAGTCGTCGTAGGTGCCGCTGAAGTCGACCACGCCGTCCGCGCTCAGCTCGATGATGCGGGTGGCCAGGGACGAGACGAACTCACGGTCGTGGCTGACGAAGATCAGCGTGCCCGGGTAGTTCTCCAGCGCCAGGTTCAACGCCTCGATGGATTCCATGTCCAGGTGGTTGGTCGGTTCGTCCATCACCAGCACGTTGGGCTTTTGCAGGATCAGCTTGCCGAACAGCATGCGACCCTGTTCACCACCGGAGATGACCTTGACCGACTTGAGGATCTCGTCGTTGGAAAACAGCATGCGACCCAGGGTGCCACGGATCATCTGCTCGCCCTGGGTCCATTGGCCCATCCAGTCGAACAGGCTGACATCGTCGGCGAAGTCATGGGCATGGTCCTGGGCGTAGTAGCCCAGTTCCGCGCTTTCAGTCCACTTCACCGAGCCGGCATCCGGCGCCAGCTCGCCCATCAGGGTGCGCAGCAGGGTGGTCTTGCCGATGCCGTTGGGGCCGATGATCGCCACGCGCTCGCCGGCTTCGACGGTGAAGCTGAAGTTCTTGAACAGGGTCTTGCCGTCGAAACCCTTGGACATGCGCTCGATGGTCACCGCCTGGCGGTGCAGTTTCTTGGTCTGTTCGAAGCGGATGAACGGGCTCACGCGGCTCGATGGCTTGACCTCGGCGAGCTGGATCTTGTCGATCTGCTTGGCGCGGGAGGTGGCCTGCTTGGCTTTCGAGGCGTTGGCCGAGAAGCGGCTGACGAAGGTCTGCAGCTCGGCGATCTGGGCTTTCTTCTTGGCGTTGTCCGACAGCAGCTGCTCGCGGGACTGGGTGGCCGCGATCATGTACTCGTCGTAGTTGCCCGGGAACAGGCGCAGCTCGCCGTAGTCCAGGTCGGCCATGTGGGTGCAGACGCTGTTGAGGAAGTGCCGGTCGTGGGAAATGATGATCATGGTGCTGTTACGCGCCGTGAGAATGTTTTCCAGCCAGCGAATGGTGTTGATGTCCAGGTGGTTGGTCGGTTCGTCGAGCAACAGCACTTCCGGATCGGAGAACAGCGCCTGGGCGAGCAGCACGCGCAGCTTCCAGCCCGGCGCGACTTCGGTCATCGGGCCGAAGTGTTGCTCCAATGGAATGCCCAGGCCCAGCAGCAGTTCGCCGGCACGGGATTCGGCGGTGTAGCCGTCCATTTCGGCGAACTCGGTTTCCAGCTCGGCCACGGCCATGCCGTCTTCTTCGGTCATTTCCGGCAGGGAATAGATGCGATCGCGCTCGGCCTTGACCTTCCACAGCTCTTCGTGACCCATGATCACGGTATCGATCACGGTGAATTGTTCGTAGGCGAACTGGTCCTGGCGCAGTTTACCCAGGCGCACGTTCGGCTCGAGCATGACCTGGCCGCCGGACGGCTCGAGGTCGCCACCGAGGATTTTCATGAAAGTCGACTTGCCGCAACCGTTGGCACCGATCAGGCCGTAGCGGTTGCCCGCGCCGAATTTGACAGAGACGTTTTCGAACAGCGGCTTGGCGCCGAACTGCATCGTGATGTTAGCTGTAGAGATCAAAGGTTTATCCTGCGGAACATTCAGAGTAGCTAAGGGTGCGGCAGTACCTGTTCAGTACCTGTTTGCGCCGATCGGGAGCGCACTAAAGGCGTCGCGGCGAGCGCAAGGGTCCATCCGGCATAAGAGGACAGCAGCATACGGAGCGCCTGGCCCGGTCGACGTGCGCCGAAGCCGGGGTCGCGGTATCGGCCAAAAAAGGGGGCGCTGAAGTTTGGCGGCGATTGTACTGGTCTGGCCGCATTAACGATAGGGTATTGCTCGGGCAAGACAGTTTTTCACAAATGAGGATAACTTTCAGTTACAAACTCTGGCTAGAATGCCATCTCACTCATGCCACCTCCCGTGTCGTCTGATCGAGCGGGATAAGCAGCCTGTTCACTCCAGTATTGCGACGGACTTCGTGAAACTCATTCTCGCTGCGATCTACATCCTGTCCATCGGCTACGTACACCTGCGGGGGCGCGTGCGGCACAAGTTCGGACGGCAATTGAGCGACCATTCGTCTTTCCTCGCGCCTATCAATTGCCTGCTTTATCTGTGCTCGAAGCTGCCCAACCGGCCGTACCTGAGCCCCGCCGACTTTCCAGACCTGAGCCCGTTGCAGACCCATTGGCAAGAGATCCGCGCCGAAGGCCTGAGCCTGCTGCAGGCCGGGGAGATCAAACGTTCCAATCAGTACGATGACGTAGGCTTCAACTCGTTCTTCAAGACCGGTTGGAAGCGCTTCTACCTCAAGTGGTACGGCGACAGCCACCCGTCGGCCATGAAGCTGTGCCCGCGCACAACCGAACTGGTGCAAGGCATCGGCTCGATCAAGGCGGCGATGTTCGCCGAGCTGCCGCCGGGCTCCAAGCTGGTTCGCCACCGCGACCCGTATGCCGGCTCCTATCGGTATCACCTGGGCCTGGAAACGCCGAATGATGCCGGTTGCTACATCAATGTCGATGGCGAGCCCTACCATTGGCGCGATGGCGAGGCGGTGGTGTTCGACGAGACGTTCATCCATTACGCCGAAAACACCACGCCCCATAACCGCATCATCTTGTTCTGCGACGTGGAACGGCCGATGAAGTTTCGCTGGGCCACGGCGTTCAACCGCTGGTTCAGCCGCACCGTGATGGCCGCCGCCGGTGCCCCCAACGACGCCGGTGACAAGACCGGCGGCTTGAACCGGGCGTTTTCCAGGCTGTACAAGATCCGACTGCAAGGCAAGGCGCTGAAGAAGCGCAACCGCAAGCTGTATTACTTGCAGAAATGGACCTTCTTCGGCGCTCTGCTGGCGATCTTCGTCTGGATCTGAAGGCGCGCCTGGCTTAGGTGATCATTGCACGGGCTTCTGCGCGCCCAATTGCTCCCACATCCTGGCGCCGATCCGTTGGCGATGGGCATAGCCTTCCCACGGATCGGCCCCCAGGCCCCGGGCCCGTTCCAGTGCGGTGTTGATGTCCCATTGCTGGGCGTTGCGCAGGCCATCCAGCTCGGCGCGGGCAATCGGCACCGAGACCGGCAACCCCGGCCGCGCCCGAACCGAGTAGGCGCTCACTGTGCTGGCGCCGCGGGCGTTGCGCAGGTAATCGATGAATACCTTGCCGACCCGATTCTTCGGGCCCAGGGTGGCGGTGATCTTTTGCGGCACCTCCCGCGCCAGGAACTGGGAGATTGCCTTGGCGAATGCCTTGGTGGTGTCCCACCCTTCGCTGCGCGCCAACGGCACGATGACGTGCATGCCCTTGCCGCCACTGGTCTTGAGGAACGCCTGCAAGCCCAGCTCATCGAGCACCGACAAGGTCAGACGGGTGGTTTCCAGCATGGCGCTCCAGGGCAGGGACGGATCGGGGTCCAGGTCCAGGACAAACAGGTCAGGCGTTTCGATCCGCTCGTGGGTGGCGGTCCAGGTGTGCAATTCCACGGTGCCCATCTGTGCGGCGCTGACCAGCGACTGGACGCTGTCGATTTCCATCAGGGCCGCGTGGCCCGGGTCCAGCGCCTGGTCCAGTTGCCTGATGTGGGGGATCTCCAGGCGATCGGCATGCTTCTGGAAGAACTGTTCCTCGCCGATCCCGTCGGGCGCGCGCAGCAACGCGACGGGCCGTTGTTTCAAGTGCGGCAGGATCCACGGGGCGATGTCGGCGTAGTACTGGGCCAGCTCGGTTTTCTGCACGCCGCTGAGGCTGTCGATGACCCGGTCCGGGTGGGTGATGCTCACACCCGCCACCTCCACCGTACGCTGCTTGCGGCCGCGTTGCGGGGGGGAGGCTTGGTGCTTGAGCGGCAACGGGTGCTCGCGGACGATCTTGCCCGCCGGCATGTCGGCCAGCAGTTCGACGAAGGCCGGACGGTGCACCAGGCCATTGGCGGTCCACTCGGTGAATTCGACTTCACCCACCGAATCGGGTTCGACCCACTGCACACCACGCGCCTGCACGGGGCTGACCGGTTTGGCCAAGGGCGAAGTGTCGCGTTCCCGCGCGGACAAGGCCGCTTGCAGTTGCTCCCTCTGCGCCCGGGTAAACCCCGTGGCAACTCGCCCGGCATACACCAGTCCGGCACCGTTGTTGACCGCAAGCAGCAGCGCGCCGAAGCCGTCGGGCCGGTCTTGGGGGCGGGTGAAGCCGACAATCACGAAGGCTTGGCGCAATCGGCATTTGAGGTTGACCCAATCGCTGCTGCGCCGCGACACATAGGGGCTGCCCAGGCGTTTGCCGACCACTCGGTCCAGTGACAGGGCGCTCGCGCTTTCGAGTATTTCGTCCTCGCTGGCGGAAAAAGCCTCGGAAAACCGCAAGCGCTTGCCGGCGTGGCCCCTCAGGACCTGCTTCAGCGCGGCGCGGCGCTCTTCCACCGGCGTTTGCCGCAGATCCTCGCCATTGAGGAAGGGCGCGTCGAACAGCACGTACACCAGGTCCACGGTGCGGCCAATATCGAGGGCGTTGCGCAGGGCGGCGAGGTCCGATTGACCGTCGTCGTCCAGCAGGATCAGGTCACCGTCCAGCCAGCTGTCCCCCAGGTTCAATTCGGCCAGGGCGTCGACGTGCAACTTGAGCCGCGCGGTCCAGTCCTCATGATTGCCGCTGAGCAGGCGAATGTTGCCGTTCTCGATGCGGGTCATCAGCCGGTAGCCATCGAATTTGACTTCATAGCGCCATTCGCCCGAGGGCGGCTGTTCCACGGGTGTTGCCAATTGTGGTAACAGCCGTTCGGGCAGCGGGTGGCGGTTGGGGCGGGTGGTTTTGTCCCGATGGGTAGCGGACACACGGGCAGATTCGCGCTTGGCCTTGGCCATGACAGGTTCCCTTGTATAGCTGGCAGCCGGGGCTTAGCCCCGGGAGGCCTTGGTGGCTTTTTTTGCGGGGGCGGACTTGCTGGTTTTCGCTGTTTTTGCAGAGGGTTTTGCCGCGGTTTTTGTCGGTTTGTCCGGCGCCTTGCCTTTGCTGCCCAGGCTGCGCTTGAGCAGTTCGGTAAGGTCGATGACGTCGGCGCTCTTGCGTTGTTCTTCGCCCGGGTCGGTCTCTACCGCTTCGAGCCGGCCCTCGTTGGCTTTCTTCTCGACCAGTTCCATGATCCTGTCCTGGAAGCTGTCGCGGTACTCTTCCGGCGTCCAGTCGGCGCTCATGTCTTCCACCAGGCGCCTGGCCATGTCCAGTTCACCCTTGACCAGCTGGGGCTTGGTGACCTCATCACCCAGTTCGAGAATGTCCAGCTCGCGCACCTCCGCCGGCCAACGCAGCATCACCAGCACCAGCGCCGACTCCAGCGGCATCAGCGCGGCCAAGTGCTGGCGTGTGTGCAGCACGACATGGGCCAGGGCCACTTTGTGGGTCTTGACCAGGGTTTCGCGCAGCAGCGCATAGACTTTGCCGCCGCGCTTGTCGGGTGCCAGGAAATACGGGGTGTCGATGTTTTGCAGCGGGATCTTCTCGCTGTCGACAAAGGAAAAAATGTCGATGGTCTGGGTGGATTTGGGGTGCGCCGAGCGGATTTCCTCTTCGTCGAGCAGGACATACTGGCCTTTCTGGTATTGGACGCCTTTGACGATGTTCTCCTTGGTCACTTCCTTGCCCGTGACCTTGTTGACCCGTTTGTAGCCCACCGGGTCCATGCTGCGCTTGTCCAGCCAATCGAAATCGACGCCTTGGGACGAGGTCGCCGACACCAGCGCGACAGGAATGTGGACCAGTCCGAAACTGATTGCGCCTTTCCAGATTGCCCTGGCCATGGTGGTGATGTCCTTGTCGATGGATGTCTCTCTGGTGACCGTCGGGCCTTTGGAAAAGTTTCCACCGTGCGCTGGCTGGCAAGCGTCGTCAGTGCGACGCAGGGGCCGTCTTAGAGATGCCTGGTTACATCTTCGCGGGGATATTTCGCTTAACAACGGCGAACCTGCGGCGTAGCGTGCTTTCGATATGGCTGAATCCAGGAGGTGTCCGAAATGAACCGGCTGATGCTCGCCCTCATGGCGCTACTCATGGCCCCGCTGGCCCAGGCCGCCGCGCCATCGCCCAGCCCGGCGTTCGTCGTCGCCCAGAACCTGCCGGGCAACAGCAACCCCTATAACAGCCCGACACGGCGGGCCAATCCCAATAGCATGCAGGGCACCCGGTCGAATGTGCCGACGATCCAGAACAACCCGACGGTGCCGGTGCCTCGGCCACCCACCCTGGACAATGGCGGGATCGGCAACGGCTACCCACGCTCCGGCCCGCCAACGGGCTCGCCACGGCCCACCATCGAATCCCCGACACCCCCCAGAGGAACCCAGGACAGCCATCGCTAGGCGTGGAGCCTGGCTGACTTATTTCCATTACAGAAGGACGTGTGCATGTTGCCTAAAACACTCCTGGCGATCTTTTGCGCCAGCGCGGTTCTCACCCTGGTCACGCCGGTTTCAGCCGCGCAGACCCAACAGTTCAAGAGCGAGGAAGGCACCCTGGAGGTGACCACGTTGACCAAGGGGCTGCAACATCCCTGGTCTGTGGCGTTCCTGCCCGGCCAGCAGGGCATGCTGGTCACCGAGCGCACGGGCAATCTGCGCGTGGTAAGCCCTGATGGCCAGCTCTCTGCGCCATTGAGCGGCGTGCCCGAGGTGTGGGCCGAGGGGCAGGGCGGCTTGCTCGACGTCGTACTGTCACCGGACTTCCTGCAGGATCGCACCGTCTATCTGTCTTATGCCGAAGCGGGAGCCGATGGCAAGGCGGGCACTGCCGTGGGCCGGGGACAACTGTCCGAAGACCGCAAGCGCCTGGAAAATTTCAATGTAATCTTCCGCCAGCAACCCAAGCTGTCGACGGGCAATCACTTCGGCTCACGGCTGGTGTTCGACCGGGACGGCTACCTGTTCATTACCTTGGGGGAGAACAATGACCGGCCTACCGCCCAGGACCTGGACAAGCTGCAGGGCAAGGTCGTACGTATCTACCCGGACGGCAAGGTCCCGGACGACAACCCTTTTGTCGGGCAGAAAAACGTCCGTCCCGAGATCTGGTCCTATGGCATGCGCAATCCCCAGGGCGCAGCCCTGAACCCCTGGAATGGCACCTTGTGGGAGAACGAACATGGGCCCAAGGGCGGCGATGAGCTGAACGTCATCGAGCGAGGCCAGAATTATGGCTGGCCGCTGGCGACCCACGGCATCAACTATTCGGGTGCCCCGATTCCCGAAGCCCAGGGCAAGACCGTCGAAGGCACCCTTGGCCCGCTGCATGTCTGGCAAGTGTCGCCAGGGCTCAGCGGCATGGCGTTCTACGACAATGACCGCTTCAAGGCCTGGCAGCGCAACGTGTTCATCGGGGCGTTGGCGTCCAAGGAGCTGATCCGCCTGGAATTCGAAGGCGACAAGGTGGTTCATGAGGAACGCCTGCTGGGTGAACTCGGCGAGCGCGTGCGCGACGTGCGCCAGGGGCCGGATGGCTACCTGTATGTGCTGACGGATGAGGCCAGCGGGGCGTTGTATAAGGTCGGGCTGAAATAGATAAGGTCGCGCCCACGAGGCTGTTGGGAGTCGGGTTGCCGTGGCCAGGCTCCCACAAGCAGACCTCATGGGCGCAAATTGCAATTGACTTGCCTCCAACGCCCGGCTAGTTTCCAGGCATGACTTTCACCGTACTGCGCAGCCAGCCAAGCATTATTACCGCCATTCCTTATTTGGCGGGTTAGCTGTCGGCTGCACCCAACCCGCCCTGGAGGCGGGTTTTTTCTTTCTGTCTCCCGGGTTCTGTCCAAACCAGGAGACCGCCATGACCGCTACCCCCGCCGAGCAAACCCCGCTGGAGCACTACGTCAAGAAGATCCTCGCCGCGCCGGTGTACGAGCTGGCAGTGCGCACGCCGCTGCAAGCGGCCCCGGCATTGTCTGAAACCTTGGGCAACCGGATCCTGCTCAAGCGCGAGGACTTGCAACCGACGTTTTCTTTCAAGATCCGCGGTGCCTACAACAAACTCGTGCAACTGACCCCGGAGCAGCGCGCCCGGGGTGTCATCACCGCCTCGGCGGGCAACCATGCCCAGGGCGTGGCACTGGCGGCCCGGGAGCTGGGGATTTCGGCCAGCATCGTGATGCCCCTCACGACCCCGGAGCTGAAAGTGCTGGGCGTGCGCAACCGCGGCGCCGAGGCGTTGTTGCACGGCGAGAGCTTTCCATTCGCCCTGGCCTATGCGCTGGAACTGGCCCGGCAGACGGGGCGCGAGTTCGTGTCGCCGTTCGATGACCCGCAAGTGATTGCCGGGCAGGGCACCGTCGCCATGGAAATCCTGCGCCAGCACCCTGGCCAACTGGATGCGGTCTTTGTTCCGGTGGGCGGTGGCGGATTGATCGCCGGGATCGCTGCCTACATCAAGTACCTGCGGCCAGACGTGCGGATCATCGGGGTCGAGTCTGAGCATTCTGCGTGCCTTGCCGCCGCGTTGAGCGCAGCAGAGCGAGTCATCCTGGCCGAAGTGGGCACTTTCGCCGACGGCGTCGCCGTGGCGCAGATAGGCGTCCACAGCTTCGAGGTTTGCCGGTTCTGCGTCGATGAAGTGATCACCGTGAGTAACGACCAACTGTGCGCGGCGATCAAGGACATCTATGACGACACCCGTTCTATCACCGAGCCCTCGGGTGCGCTGGCGGTGGCGGGCATCAAGCAGTACGCCGCCCGCACCGGTCTGCGAGACCAGACCTGGGTGGCGATCAACTCGGGGGCCAACATCAATTTCGACAGCTTGCGCCATGTGGCGGAGCGCGCGGCGGTAGACGCCGTTTGAATTTTTACGCCACGTCACACTTTTTTTGAACGAGGCGACGGACGCCCACTTGCGCGAGCCAAATTGGGGCTACTCTGGCTTCGACAGGATGAATGCAATTGCAGTTTGCATGAAGAAAGCGCCGTTTCCTTGCATTCTGCACGGGCGGTGCGCCAGGCAACGTCGCTAAGTCATTGATTGATATCAATCTCTGTTTTCGGCATTGCAGGCATATTTTTTGCGAGAGTGTTCAGGAGCGAGAGTGTTCAGGAGTCCGCTGGTTGGACTCATTGAATCACAACGCCAAAAGACGAACGAACGGCTCGGCATTCGTAGTCCCAGTCCGCAGGGAAGAAACGGACGAAAATACCGCCGTCGTATACATAAGTTGGCCGCCTCAACAGGAGAGAGTCGCCATGTTTTTATCTGCCCTCGAAATGCGAAACATCATTGAAAGCAGCTTGTTGCCCAAGCGCTCCCAATGCAGCTTGTCACCCGATCTGACAATGACGGTCAAGATTTATGACGATCATGAGACCGATCGCGTGGCGTTGATCAAATCCGATATCGATGCCAAGAAGCTCACCGGTTGCCGGGCGATCAACGACCTGATTGCCGAGTTGCGTACTGAACTCGATCACGGCCACCACATGGGCAGCCATGTTCATCAGCAGCACCGAATGACCGGGCGCTAACGGCGGCCTTTTCCCGGTAAGCCTGACGCCTGGGTCCGGTCAACGTCCGAACCCGGCGTCCAGTTTTTTCAGGGCGTTGGCGTTCAGTCCGCGCTCGTGCAAGCCTGCGACAGCTTGTTGTACGAGATATCTCGGGTTTGCCCCGCTTTGTCGATGTACACCATCTGGGCAGTGACCACTTCGCAATAAGGTGTGGACGGCTCCGTCAATGACAGCACCTTCTTGATTTCCAACGGCATGCCATAGCGATAGGGCGTGGGCTGTAGGTCGTCGGCCTGGGCCAGACCGGTGAAGCCGGCCAGGCTGAGCAACGACACAACGGCGATTAACGCACGAATATTCATGATCAGAACTCCGCAGCAGAGAGAGGACGACCGGGTGCCTGGGCACCGAGGTCTGCCGCGCAGGGCCTTGGGGTGAGGAGGGCGCGGTCCGGGTCAGTGTCGGATCGCGGGATTAAAAGGCGGTTAAGCGCTGCGCTTGGCTGCGGGGCACCCAGGCAACTGCCAGGCCCGAGCGGGCGGCAGTTGCTGGGGGATCAGTTCAACTGGTGCCGGTAGGGCAGGTCCGGCCCGGTCTTGCCGCAGGTCAGGGCGGCGGCACGCATGGCGAACTCGAGCATGGCGCCAATCTGTTCGCGGCTCAGGCTGTGCAGCCCTTCGATCGAATCCAGTCGCTGTTCCGTCAGCCAGGCAATCAACGCCGCCTGGAACGTGTCGCCGGCCCCGACGGTGTCTGCCATCTTCACTGGGAAGGCGGGCATTGACCAGGCGCCATACTGCCGGCTGAACACCGTGGCGCCCTGGCCGCCACGGGTCAGGAAGACCAACTGGCAACGGTGTTGCAGCCACCCTTCGATGACCGCTTGGGGATCGAGTTCGGGGTAGAGCAGGCTCAAGTCTTCGTCGCTGACCTTGATGAGGTCGGCGTACTCCACCAGCATCGCCATCCGTGAGCGCCACAGTTCGATGTCCGGTTGCGGGTTGAGTCGTACGTTGGGGTCCAGGGTGATCAGGCGCCGGCCGCTTTCGCGCAGCACCAGGGCCAGGAGCGTATCGCCCACCGGCTGGACCACCAGGGAAAACGAGCCCACGTGCAAGCCACGTACTTCGGGGCCCAGCGCCGGCAGGTGCTCCAGGTGCAACTGGCGGTCGGCACAGCCTTCCCCTCGAAAGCTGTAATGGGGGGAGCCATTGGCGCCCACGGCGACCATCGCCAGGGTCGTCGGCGCATCGACCTCCCGCAGGTAATGGGTGCAGACGCCTTCATCCACCAGGACCTGGTGCAAGCGTCGACCGAGGTAGTCGGTGGACAGGCCGGTGAACAGCGCGGCCTCGATCCCCAGGCGGCGCAGCCCCACGGCCACGTTGAACGGCGAGCCACCGGCCAGGGCCTTGAAGTTCACCTGCGAGGCAGGGGTCTGCGCCTCGGTCCCGCTGAAAAAATCAAACAGTGCTTCACCACACACCAGATACATAGTTGCCCGCTCTCAAAGGGTTGCGACGTGTTGTCGGTATCGTTCATAAGCTTGTTGCGACGCCGCGACATGCGCGGCGACAGGCTGGGTTTCGCTGGCCGGGTCGAGCTTGACGCAACGCTCGCACAGCTCGGCCAGGCCATGTTGCGCACCTGACTGGCACCAGGCAGCCTGGATGGCCGCACCGAGGGCGGCCGCTTCGCTCTGTTCGGTGCAGATGACCGTGGTGTCCATGATATCGGCGACGATCTGCCGCCACACCGGGCTTTTCGAGCCGCCGCCGATCAGCCGGATGCTCTGGGCCTGGAGCCCGTTGGCCCGCAGCAGGTCCAGGCCATAGCGCAAGCCGAAGGTGGTGCCTTCGACCACGGCGCGGCACAGGTTGGCCCGGGTCAGGTTGGTGGTGGTCAGGCCCAGCAGGCTGCCAGTGGCGTGGGGCAGGGCCGGGACCCGCTCGCCGTTGAGGAACGGCAGCATGCACACGCCCTCGGCGCCGATCGGGGCTTCGGTCACCAGGGTGTTGAAGGCGTCGATGTCCAGCGCCAAAAGCTCACGGACGGCCCCGGTGGCGTTGGTCAGGTTCATGGTGCAGATCAACGGCAGCCAGCCACCGCTGGAGGAACAGAACGTCGCCACCGACGGTTGCGGGCTGACCACTGGCTGAGCGGCATAGGCGTATACCGTGCCGGAGGAACCGAGGCTCATGGTGATCACGCCGGGCTGGATATTGCCGGTGCCGATGGCGCCCATCATGTTGTCGCCGCCACCGCTGGCCACCACGGCGTCAGGGTTGATGCCCAGGTGCGCGGCGATGGCCGGCAGGATGCGCCCGACCGGTTGGTGCGCCTCGATCAGTTCCGGCAGCGCCGATTGCAGGCGTCCGCTGGGATCGATGTGGTGCAGCAATGGCTCATCCCATTGACGGGTGCGGACATTGAAATAGCCGGTGCCCGAGGCGTCGCCATATTCGGTGCAGTGGCGGCCGGTGAGCCAGTGGTTGAGAAAGTCGTGGGGCAACAGGATGCGGGCGATGCGGTTGAACACCTGCGGATGCTGTTCCCGGGTCCACAGCAGTTTCGACACGGTGTAGCCGGGGGCGATGACCACGCCGAGGCGCGCCAGGGAGCCGCTTTCGCCGCCTAGGTGGGCCAGCAACCGGTCGTTTTCCGGCGTGGTTTCGGTGTCGCACCAGAGCTTGGCCGGGCGCAGCACCTGGTCTTGCTCGTCGAGTAGCACCAGTCCGTGTTGCTGGCCAGACACACCGATGCCGAGAATGGCCTGGCCATCCACACCGGCGTTGGCCAGCGCTTGCCGGGTCGCTTGGGTGAAGGCTTCGAGCCATTCCCCGGTGTCTTGTTCACGGCAGCCGTTGGGGCCGCTGATCATGGAGTGGGCCGCCGCACCGAGGCCCAGGACCTGGCCACTGGTGGCGTCCAGCACCAGCGCCTTGGTGCCTTGGGTGCCGCAGTCGATGCCCAGGAACAGTTGTTGGTTTGCCATAGAAATCCTTGATATCAATGAACCGTCAGCACAGAACTGTTTGGACCGGGACATGGTGGAACCTGTGGCGGGGGGATTTATCCCCTCGCCACAAAAAGCGGCCGGATCCGCAGGTTTATTCCGTGTCAGCCAATACTCGCTCAAGTGTTCGCGTTACCCCGTGTTCGCGCAAGCTGTTGCAGCACCATTCGAAGGCTGCCACGAACTCCGGCGAGCGGGGGATGGCCGTGCCAAAGATCTCTTCCACCTCCAGCAATCGCTGGGTCACCAGCGGATCGTCGGCCACCAGCGCCTGGCAGAACGCTGCCCGTGGGTCTGGAATCGTATAGGCCAGGCCATTTTCGTCCACGCCCTTGAGGTACACGGCCCACGCTGCCACCACCAGGGCCGCACGACGTGTCTCGCGCCCGTCGGCGATCAGGCGATTGATCGTCGGTACGGTGAACTTGGGAAACTTCGACGAGCCGTCCGAGCACACCCGCTCCAGCTGGTCGGCAATCGCCTGGTTGGAAAAGCGCTCCACCAGGGTGTCCTTGTAGTCGGCCAGGTCGATGCCCGGCACCGGCGCCAGTTGCGGCGTGACGTCCAGGTCCATGTAGGCGCGCATGTAGCGCACGAACAGCGGGTCGTTCATGGTCTCGTGGACAAAGCGATAGCCCTTGAGAAAGCCCAGGTAGGTCAACGCCAGGTGGCTGCCGTTGAGCAGCTTGATCTTCATTTCTTCATAGGGGGTGACGTCGTCGGTGAACTGCACGCCGACCTTTTCCCAGGCCGGACGACCGTTGACGAACTTGTCTTCCAATACCCATTGCACGAACGGCTCGCAGACCACCGGCCAGGCGTCGTCGATGCCGTGTTCGTCGTGCAGTTGCAGGCGGTGGGCGACGCTGGTCATGGGTGTGATGCGGTCGACCATGGCGTTGGGGAAGCTGACGTTCCGGTCGATCCACTGGCCCAGCTCGGCGTCCCGCAGCGCGGCGAAGGCCAGCAGCGCCTTGCGGGTCACGGCGCCGTTGTGGGGCAGGTTATCGCAGGACATCAGGGTAAACGCCGGGGTGCCGGCGGCGCGACGCTTGGCGAGCGCGGCGCAGAGGAAACCAAACACGGTCTTCGGCGCGTCGGGATGGGCCAGGTCGTGCTGGATCTGTGGCAGGTGGGCCATGAACTCGCCATTGCTGTCGTCGATGCAGTAGCCGCCTTCGGTGATGGTCAGCGAGACGATGCGGATCTGCGGGTCGGCGAGCTTGTCGATCAACGCCTGGGTGCCGTCCTCGGCCAGCAGCATGGCGTTGATGGCGCCGATCACCCGGACTTCGGTGTCGTCGGTGTCACCCAGCTCGTACAGGGTGAACAGGTAGTCCTGGCCGGCCAGGTCGTCCCGGGCGCGGCGATCCTCGGCCCGCAGGCCGACGCCACAGATGGCCCAGTCCAGGTCGGTGCCAGTGTTCATCAGGGCGTCGGTGTAGTACGCCTGGTGGGCCCGGTGAAAGCCGCCGACGCCGATGTGGGCGATGCCTTGGCGGACGTCGCTCAAAGAGTAGGCGGGCAGGGCGACCGCCGGGTTGAGGTTGTGCAGGTTCTGTCGGTTGAGTTTCATGGCGGTTCTCGGCAATCAGGCGGCGGCGCGCAGCGCACGGGGGACCGCTACGCCATCGGCATCGAATAGGTGGCAGTGTTCAGCGTCCAGGTGCAGGTTCAGTTGCTCGCCAAAGCGGCTGGCCAGGTCGCCGCGCACTCGCATGGTCAGGGCCTCGCCCGAGGCCGTGACGACGTGGCAGAACGTGTCGCTGCCCAGTCGCTCGCTGACGTCGGCGGTGACCGCCAGCGTGCAATCGCCCGCTTGGGCCAGGTTCAGATGTTCCGGGCGAATCCCCAGGGTGACCTCTGCGCCGACGCTCAGGCGGGCGCCGCTCAAGGGCAGGTGGATCCGGGTGCCGGCGTCCAGCAGCACTTCACAGCCCTGGCTGTCGAGCCCACTGACCTTGCCCTTGAGAAAACCCATCTTGGGCGTGCCGAGGAACCCGGCGACAAACAGGTTGGCCGGCTGGTGATACAGCTCCAGCGGCGAGCCGACCTGTTCGATGCGCCCGCCGTTGAGTACCACCACCTTGTCGGCCAGGGTCATGGCCTCGACCTGGTCGTGGGTCACGTAGATCATGGTCGCTTGCAGTTCCTTGTGCAGCCGCGCCAGCTCCAGGCGCATCTGCACCCGCAGTGCGGCGTCGAGGTTGGACAAGGGCTCGTCGAAGAGGAAAATCTTCGGGTTGCGCACGATGGCCCGGCCGATGGCCACGCGCTGGCGCTGGCCGCCGGACAGCTGCTTGGGCTTGCGTTCGAGCATTGGCCCCAGTTCGAGGATGCGCGCGGCTTCGTTGACCTTTTTCTCGACCTCGGCCTTGGGCACGCCGGCCAGGTCCAGGGCGAAGGACATGTTCTTGCGTACGCTCATGTGCGGGTACAGGGCATAGGTCTGGAAGACCATCGCCAGGTCGCGCTTGGCCGGGCTGACTTCGGTGATGTCCCGCCCGTCCAGTTCGATGGTGCCGTCGCTGACTTCCTCCAGTCCGGCAATCAGCCGCAGCAGCGTGGACTTGCCGCAGCCCGAGGGGCCGACGAACACCACGAACTCGCGGTCGTTCACTTCAAGGTCGATGCCCTTGATGATGGAAAAGCCTTCGAAGCCTTTTTGCAGATTCTTGATTTTCAGGTTGGCCATGAGGATGGGCCTCCACTTCTTATAAGGGTGTAGGGCGCGTTATTTCACGGCGCCGAAAGACAAACCGCGCACCAGCTGTTTCTGGCTGATCCAGCCGAAAATCAGGATCGGCGCGCAGGCGAGGGTCGAGACGGCGGACAATTTGGCCCAGAACAGCCCTTCGGGACTGGAGTACGAGGCGATCAGCGCCGTCAGCGGCGCGGCTTTGGACGATGTCAGGTTCAGTGACCAGAACGCCTCGTTCCAGCACAGGATCAGCGACAGCAGCACGGTGGACGCCAGGCCCCCCTTGGCGATCGGCAACAGCACGCGCACCATCTCCTGCCACAGCGTGGCCCCGTCCAGGCGGGCGGCTTCGAGGATGTCGCGGGGAATGTCCTTGAAGTAGGTGTAGATCATCCAGACCACGATTGGCAGGTTGATCAGCGTGTAGATGGCGATCAGCGCGATCCGCGTGTCCAGCAGGCCAAAGCTCTTGGCCAGCAGGTAGATGGGCATCAGCACGCCCACCGGTGGCAGCATCTTGGTGGAGAGCATCCACAGCAACGTGCCTTTGGTGCGTTGGGTTTCGTAGAAGGCCATGGAGTAGGCCGCCGGCACCGCAATCAGCAGGCACAGAGCGGTGGCGCTGAAGGAAATGACCACCGAGTTCCAGGCGAAGCTGATGTAGTTGCTGCGTTCGTTGATGTGCAGGTAGTTTTCCAGCGTCGGCGTAAAGATGAACTGCGGCGGCGTGGCGAACGCATCGATTTCGGTCTTGAAGCTGGTCAGCACCATCCAGAAGATCGGAAAGAAGATCACGATGGCGATGGCCCACGCCAGCGTACCCAGCAGCAGGCTTTGCAGGCGACGCGATTGTTGAAGTGTCATGGCGGCGGCCTCAATGCTTGTCGGTGAGGTTTTTGCCAATCATCCGCACCAGGATGATGGCGGCGATGTTGGCGATGACCACGGCGATCAGGCCACCGGCCGACGCCATGCCGACGTCGAATTGCACCAGCGCCTGGTTGTAGATCAGGTAGGCGAGGTTGGTGGAGGCGTAGCCCGGGCCACCGTTGGTGGTGGTGAAGATCTCGGCGAACACCGACAGCAGGAAAATCGTCTCGATCATCAGCACCACGGCGATCGGCCGGGCCAGGTGCGGCAGGGTCAGGTGCCAGAAAATCGCGATCGGGCCGGCACCGTCCAGCCGTGCAGCTTCTTTCTGTTCCTGGTCGAGGGACTGCATGGCGGTCATCAGGATCAGGATCGCGAAGGGCAGCCATTGCCAGCTCACAATGATGATGATCGACAACAACGGGTAGTGGGCGAGCCAGTCCACCGGTTGTGCGCCGAACAGTTTCCACACGGCGGCGAGAATTCCCGAAACCGGGTGGAAAATCAGGTTCTTCCAGATCAGCGCGCCGACGGTGGGCATGATGAAGAATGGTGAGATCAGCAGCACGCGCACGATGCCGCGACCGAAAAACTCGCTGGCCTCCAGCAACGCGCTGATCAATACCCCGAGCACGATACTGATCAGCAGCACGCTGCCCACCAGCAACAGGGTATTGGTGGCGCCGGGCATGAACCCCGAGTCGGTCAGGAAGTAAGTGAAGTTCTCCAGCCCGACGAACTCGTTCTCGCCGGGATAGAGCAGGTTGTAGCGGATCATCGAGAAGTAGACGGTCATACCCAGCGGCACGATCATCCACAGCAGCAACAGGGCCACCGATGGGCTGACCAGGAACCAGCCAGGGTTCGCCAGGCGGATCTTGCGCGCCGGCGGGGCAACCCCGATGGGCGCCTTGGTGGTTGTCGTCGAAGTATTCATGGCATTGGACCGATGTGTGCAGGCGAATGAATATCCCTGAATGTGGGGGCGGTCCCGTGTGGGAGCGAGCTTGCTCGCGATAGCGTCCTGACAGTCGATATCAAGGTGGCTGTCACACCGCCATCGCGAGCAAGCTCGCTCCCACACGGGAACTCCTACAAAACAATGAAAGCAGCGTGGTTACTTGGGATAACCGGCGCGTTTCATCTCGCGTTCGGTGGTCGATTGCGCGGCGGTCAGCGCCTGGTCCACGCTCTGCTGGCCGGTCAGCGCGCCAGAGAAGAATTTGCCCACCTGGGTGCCGATCGCCTGGAACTCAGGAATGGTCACCAACTGGATGCCGATGTAAGGCACCGGTTTGAGAGTTGGCGCTTTCGGGTCGGCGACTTTCAGCGATTCCAGCGTTACCTTGGCAAACGGCGCCGCCTTCATGTACTCGTCGCTGTAGGTCGAAGTACGAGTGCCTGGCGGAACGTTGGCGATGCCGTCGGTCTTGGCGACGAGTTGGCTGTATTGCTTGGAAGTTGCCCAGGTGGTGAAGACCTTGGCCGCGTCCTTGGCCTTGGAACTGGTGGGGATCGCCAGCGACCAGGAGTACATCCACGAGGTGCCCTTGTCGGTTTTTTCGTGGGGAGCGAAGGTGAAGCCGACGTGATCGGCGACCTTGCTCTGGGTCTTGTCGGTCACGAACGAGCCGGCGACGCTGGCGTCGACCCAGATCGCGCACTTGCCGCTGTTGAACAGCGCCAGGTTTTCGTTGAAACCGTTGCTGGACGCGCCCGGCGGGCCGGATTTCTTCATGTTGCTGACGTAGAAGTTCAGCGCATCCTTCCATTCGGGGCCATTGAATTCAGGTTGCCACTTTTCGTCGAACCAGCGCGCGCCGAAACCATTGGCCAGGGTGGTGATCAGGGCCATGTTCTCGCCCCAACCGGCTTTGCCCCGTAGGCACAGGCCGTACTGTTCCTTGGATTTGTCAGTGAGCTTTTCGGCGAATTCACCGATCTGGGTCCAGGTCGGGTGTTCGGGCATGGTCAGCCCGGCGTCCTTGAACAGGTCGGTGCGGTAATAGGTGATCGAGCTCTCGGCATAGAACGGCAGGGCGTACAGCGAGCCTTTGACGGACAAACCGTCACGCACGGAAGGGAAGACGTCGTCCAGATCGTAGGATGCCGGCAGGTCCTTCATCGGCTCCAGCCAGCCCTTGGCGCCCCAGAGTGCGGCTTCGTACATGCCGATGGTCAGCACGTCGAACTGGCCGCCCTGGGTGGCGATGTCGGTGGTCAGGCGCTGGCGCAGGACGTTTTCTTCGAGCACCACCCAATTCAACTGGATATCCGGGTGCTCGGCCTCGAAGGTCTTCGAGAGCTTCTGCATGCGGATCATGTCGCTGTTGTTGACGGTGGCAATGGTGAGGGTCTGTGCGCCGAAACTGACGCTGCTGAGGGTCATGCAGGTGGAGACAAGCAGAGCTTTTACCGAAGGTTTCATCGCGCACTCCTTTTCCGCGCCAGGGGCTGCAGAAGGACAGTTATTGTTTTTGTGTCTTCCGGATGAAGGGAAGAATGTGCGCTGATTACAGCCCGCCCTGCACGGCGTGACAAATCATCCGTCGCACTTGTGCTGATACTTTTTTGCACTGTAAAGAAAAAGCCAAGTGAGAAGGTTTACCTGTGGCGAGGGGATTTATCCCCGTTGGGTCGCGCAGCGGCCCCAGGGTGTTTGCCGTTGCGGCGTATCAGTTGGAATGAGAGAGGGCCGCTTCGCAGCCCAGCGGGGATAAATCCCCTCGCCACAGAAGGAAGGGGGCGATGCAAAAAAAGTCTCAGCCCAGGTTCTGCTCGGTCAAACGTTGCACCGCCAGGCGCCGGTAATGGGACGGGGTCATGCCCTTGAGCTGCTGGAAGCGCCGGTTGAAGTTGGAAATGTTGTTGAAGCCCGATTCAAAGCATACGTCTGTGACCGGTTTGTCGCCGTCGGCCAGTAGTTCACAGGATTTACTGATGCGCAGGCGATTGACGAATTCGATGAAACACCGGCCCGTAGCCTGCTTGAACACGCGACTGAAGTAAGTCGGCTTCATGCCCAGGTGCTCGGCGACTTCTTCCAGGGACAGTTCCCGGGCGTAGTGGGCAAAGATGTAGTCGACCGCGCGGTTGGTGCGGTCGATGCTGTGCTCGTCTGCCGGTTGCGAGGCGGTGGAGCCGGAAAGCAACTGGTAGTCGTCGGTGCCTGCCAGCAGCTCCATCAGGATGAAGAAATGCCCCAGGCGGCTCATGCCCTGGGCGTCGGCGATGCGCTGCATCAGGATCATGGCCTGGCGAATGGTGCGCTTGCAGCGGAACTCGATGCCGTACTGGGCTCGCTCCAACAGCGGCGCGACGGTCTTGAGCTCGGCAAAGACCTGGTGGCCGCTTTCGAACAGCTCGTCGGTGAAATTCACCAGCATGTCGCGCTTGGGCACCACTTCGTCCTCGGCCACCTGGCTGATCCAGTTGTGGGGCAGGTTAGGGCCGGTGAGAAACAGCGACTGCGGGTAGAAGTTGCCGATGTAGTCGCCGATGAACACCTTGCCGGAACTGGCGACGATCAGGTGCAGCTCGTATTCCTTGTGGAAATGCCAGCGCACCAGCGGGCACGGGAAACCGTGCTGGCGGTAGATGATGGACAGCCCGTTATGGTCATCCATCAACTCATAGGAAGGGTCGGTGACTCTCGCTGTTCGGGTCATGGGCCTGGCGCTTTTGTTGTTATCGCCGCTGGATAATGCCCCCTTCGTACGGCGGGTGCCAGCCCGGAGCCGATGTTGCGCCTCAGCCGTTGCGATTTTTTTCCTCGATCCACTGGGCCATGTACTGAGTGCTCTTGTGCTGGTGATGGCGCAGCATGCTGCCGGTAAAATTGTCGCGGCGTCGTTGCGCCAACTGCGCTCGGCAGGCCTCGATGCTTTCGATCAGCGCCGGGCCGTGCACCTGTTTGCGGTAGCGGTCCTGCAACAGGGCGAAGCCGGCGTCCCGGGCCTGGGTCCAGCGTGCCTGGTCGCGGTACAACTGCACCGCCGCATTGGCGATGGCCTCGGCGCTGTGGGCGATCACGCCGGGCCAGGGGTTCTCGCCCTGCATGGCCTCGGCGCCGATGGGGGTGGTGACATTCGGCGTGCCGCAGAGCATGGCGTCGATCAATTTGCCCTTGATGCCCGCGCCGAAGCGCAGGGGGGCTAGGCAGATGCGGGCGGCAGACATGACCTGCAAGGCATCTTCGGCCCAGTTCATGATGTGAAAGCCTTGCGCCGGGTTGTGCAGCGCGGCGGCCTTGGGCGGGGTGTAGGCACCGTACAAGTGCAGTTGCGCCGTCGGCAGTTGTTGGCGGATCAACGGCCAGATGGCGTTTTTCATCCACAGCACCGCATCCCAGTTCGGCGCATGGCGGAAGTTGCCGATGCTGAGAAAGTGCGCCCGGTCTTCGAACGGCACGGGCACCTCACTGGACAGGTCGAGCATCAGCGGGCACCAATGCAGCAGGCTGCGAGGCAGCTTGAAGTGTTCCACCAACAGTTCGATTTCGACCTCGGACACCATCAGGTTGAGGTCACAGCGGTACAGGGCGGCGATTTCTCGCTTGGCCAGGTCGGTGTCGGCCATCCGTTCGAACTCCTCACGCAGGGCCGGGGCGAACAGATCGCTGAAGTCCTGGGCGGTGTCGTCGACTTTCAGGCGATCCTTGAGGCGTTGATGACGGGCGTGGCGCAGGCTTTGCAGATCGGACGTCTCCAGCACGCGTACGGCGGTGGGGCAGTGCTTCTCCACCCGCCAGCCGAACTGCTCTTCCATCAGGAACTGGTCGAACAGGACGATATCGGGCGCCAGTTCGCGGATGAAGGTATCGAAACTGCTGCTATTGAGTTCGATCGGCTCCTCGCGGATGCCCAGGGCGGCGAGGTCGGCGCGGTGTTCGCCAAAACCGGCGGGGCTGCTGAAGGTGATGTCCCAGCCCTGGCCGAGGAAGGTTTCCAGGATCTGCATGACGTGCCCGCTGGCAGCCGATGAGCGTGGCTCTGGCCAGACATAGCCGATAACCAGGACTTTGGTGGCGGTGGGGTGACGCATGGGCGGGCGCTTCCTTGGATCGAATCAGGCGCCGTCGGCGCGCGGGGCGCCGATAGTGACCAAGATTACGCCCGGGCTCAAGAAAGAATGCCTTGGACCTTGTCGCGCAACTGATCGATGGAAAACGGCTTGCCGATCACCGCCATGCCCTCGGGTACGTCGATGCTCTCGGCATAGCCGCTGGCAAACAGGATCGCCAGCCCGGGGCGCACCAGCCTGGCCTGCTTGGCCAGTTCCCGGCCGTCCATCACCGGCAGGCCCACGTCGGTCATCATCAGCGCGATGGGCTGCTGCTCGTTGCGCAAAAATTCCAGCGCCTGGTCACAGCCATCTGCCTCCAGCACCCGGTACTCCAGCTCTTCCAGCACATCGACGATCAGCATCCGTACAATGTCATCGTCCTCGACGACCAGAATGGTGGGTGGGGTGGCGGGAACAGGGGTGGACATATCGGCATTCTCGAAAAAAGGGACGGGTGGGGCATCAATATGATTCGCCTCATGCATCAGTAAGTGGCGAGGTGGCACAAGTTCCCGGAGTTGTACAAGAAAGGATCTATAGTACAAGAGCTGACAAGGATAGTCGCTTCTTCGCTGCAAGGCAGACTGCCTGTGGGAATTGCGCCTTTGACTTGTCGGAAAATGTGGAATCAGCCGGTATTTTTCGGGCAAACTCCACGCTTTTCAACTGTCCACCAAGGCCTATTCCATGACCCTTCCGTCTTCGGTCGACGAGCAGAGTTTTCGTAAACTCCTGAGCCGCAACATCAGCCTGCCACTGGGCATCGGCGCCCTCAGCGCGGTGTTTTTCGTCGTGCTGATCACCTACCTGCTGTCGGTGATCCAGTGGGTCGGCCACACTGACCGGGTGATCAACAATGCCAACGAAGCCATCAAACTGAGCGTGGACCTGGAAACCGGCATGCGCGGTTACCTGTTGAGCGGCGACGAGCATTTCCTCGACCCCTATGAAGTGGCCAAGCCACAGATTTCAGCGGCACTCGATACATTGCTGGAATTGACAGCCGATAACCCGATCCAGACTGACCGCCTGCACCGGGTCCAGGCGCTCCAGACGGAATGGGCCGGCTATGCCCAGAGCATGATCGACCTGCAACGCAGCAGCGGCGATTACCGCGGCGCAGTCAAGGCCGGGCGCGGCAAGCGCTTGACGGACGAAATCCGCAAGACCTTCGAGGACATCGTCGAGACCGAACAGCAGTTGCGCGCCGAACGCAACGAGCGGGTACGGGCCACCACCGTCTGGAGCATCGCCCTGTACCTGGTGTTCGTCGCGCTGGTCAGCGGTCTGCTGGCGTACATCGGCCGTCGGGACCTGCTGGGGCTGTCCAACAGCTACAGTGCCAGCCTGAAAGTCCAGCAACAAAGCGCCGCGCACCTGGAAAAACTCGCCTGGCTGCGCAACGGCCAGACTCGGTTGGCCGAGCAGGTCCTGGGACAACTGACGCTCAACCTGCTGGGGCGCAACATCCTGCAGTTCTTTGCCCAGTACCTGGACACGGCCGTGGCGGCGATCTACGTGCGCGAAGAAAGCGGCCTCCTGAGGCGCGTCTCGACCTATGGCATGTCCCAGGATGAAGAACAGCAGCGCCAGGTCATCGAGGCCGGTGAAGGCATCGCCGGCCAGGCGGTGCAGCAAGGACGCCTGATCCGCCTGGATGAAGTGCCCGATGACTACCTGAAGGTCAGCTCCGGCTTGGGCCAGGGGTTGCCCAACAGTGTGCTGGTGGTCCCGACCAGCGACGATGGACGGATCAACGGCGTCATCGAGCTGGGCTTCCTGCGCCCGCTCGGCGAACGCGACATCGAGTTGCTGGAGCGAGTGGCCGGCAATGTCGGCACGTCCATCGAGGCCGCGCGTTATCGCCAGCGCTTGCAGGAAGTGCTGGCCGAAACCCAACAGTTGAACGAAGAGTTGCAAGTCCAGCAGGAAGAACTCAAGACCGCCAACGAAGAACTGGAGGAGCAGTCGCGCATCCTCAAGGAATCCCAGGCGCATCTGGAGGCCCAGCAACAGGAGCTGGAGCAGACCAACGAGCAGTTGGCCGAGCAACGCGACGCCATGGACCAGAAGAACAACGAGCTGAACCAGGCCCAGGTCCAGTTGCAGGAGCGCGCCGAAGAGTTGCAGCGTTCGAGCAAGTACAAGTCCGAGTTCCTTGCCAACATGTCCCACGAGCTGCGCACGCCGCTCAACAGCTCGCTGATTCTGTCCAAGCTGCTGGCGGAAAACCCGCAGCACAACCTCACCGAGGAACAGGTCAAGTTCGCCGAGTCGATCTATTCCGCCGGCAATGATCTGCTGAACCTGATCAACGACATTCTCGACATCTCCAAGGTCGAGGCCGGCAAGCTCGAAGTGCGTCCGGAAAACACCAGCGTGCCGCGCCTGGTCGAAGGGCTGCGGGAAATGTTCAAGCCCCTGGCGGCGGACAAGGGCCTGGCGTTCGAGGTGCAGTTGCTGCCGGACGCACCGCCGATGCTGTACACCGACCGCCAGCGCCTGGAGCAAGTGATCAAGAACCTGTTGTCCAACGCGGTGAAATTCACCGAGCACGGCGAAGTCTCGCTCACTGTGGCCGGTCAACCGGGCTCCGGCATTGCCTTCATCGTGCGCGATTCCGGCATCGGCATTGCGGCTGACCAGCAGCAGATCATCTTCGAGGCCTTCCGCCAGGCGGACGGCACCACCAATCGGCGCTATGGCGGCACCGGCCTGGGCTTGTCGATTTCCCGGGACCTGGCGGCCATGCTGGGCGGTTCGATTTCGGTTTCCAGCGAGCCGGGGCAGGGCAGCGTGTTTACCCTGGTGCTGCCGGAGCGCTATGTCGAGGCTGGCGAGCAACCGGTCGCGCCGCGCACATTCACCCCGACGACCACGGCACCCGTGGTGCCCAAGCCGACGCCGGCTGCGCTGATTGCCGACGTGGAGACGCCCATTGCCCAGTTCGCCGATGATCGGGACAATGCGCCGTTCGACAGCCGTTGCATCCTGGTGATCGAGGACGAGCCCAAGTTCGCCCGGATCCTGTTCGACCTCGCCCACGAACTCGGTTATCAGTGCCTGGTGGCCCACGGTGCCGACGAAGGGTTCGACCTGGCGTCACGGCTGAGCCCCGACGCGATCCTGCTGGACATGCGTCTGCCGGATCACTCGGGGTTGACGGTGTTGCAGCGCCTCAAGGAACAGGCCGGCACCCGGCACATCCCGGTGCACGTGATTTCCGTCGAGGACCGCGTCGAGGCCGCGATGCACATGGGCGCCATCGGCTATGCGGTCAAGCCGACCACGCGCGAAGAGCTCAAGGACGTGTTCGCCCGCCTGGAAGCCAAGCTCACGCAGAAGGTCAAGCGGGTCTTGCTGGTGGAAGACGACGACCTGCAACGCGACAGCATTACCCGCCTGATCGGCGACGATGACATTGAGATCACCGCCGTTGGCCTGGCCCAGCAAGCCCTGGACCTGCTGCGCGACAACGTCTATGACTGCATGATCATCGACCTCAAGTTGCCGGACATGCTCGGCAACGACCTGCTCAAGCGCATGTCCACCGAGGACATCTGTTCATTCCCGCCAGTGATCGTCTACACCGGTCGCAACCTGACCCGCGACGAAGAGGCCGAGCTGCGCAAGTATTCGCGCTCGATCATCATCAAGGGCGCCCGTTCGCCGGAGCGGCTGCTGGATGAGGTCACACTTTTTCTGCACAAAGTCGAATCCCGGTTGTCCCATGAACGGCAGCGGATGCTCCAGACCGCCCGCAGCCGTGACAAGGTATTCGAGGGCCGCAAGGTGCTGCTGGTGGACGACGATGTGCGCAACATTTTCGCCCTGACCAGCGCCCTGGAGGCCAAGGGAGCGATCGTGGTCATCGGCCGCAACGGTCTTGAGGCGATCGAGCGACTGAACGAAGTCGACGACATCGACCTGGTGTTGATGGACGTGATGATGCCGGAAATGGACGGATTCGAAGCCACCGCGCTGATCCGCAAGGACCCCCGCTGGCGCAAGTTGCCGATCATTGCCGTGACGGCCAAGGCCATGAAGGATGATCAGGAGCGCTGCCTGGCGGCGGGCTCCAACGATTACCTGGCCAAACCGATCGATCTGGATCGTCTGTTCTCGCTGATTCGCGTGTGGTTGCCGAATATGGAAAGAATTTAGTGGAACGAGACTCAGACATTGAATTGCGCTTGTTGATCGACGCGATCTACTTCAAGTACAGCTACGATTTCCGCGATTATTCCGGCGCTTCCATCAAGCGCCGGGTCCTCCACGCGCTGACCCAATTCGAATGCAAGACCATCTCGGCGTTGCAGGAGCGCGTGCTGCACGACCCGGGGGCGTTCATGCAGTTGCTGCAGCTGCTGACGATCCCTGTCAGCGAGATGTTTCGCGACCCGACGCATTTCCTGGCGATCCGCGAGGAAGTCGTGCCCCTGCTTCGGACGTACCCCTCGATCAAGATCTGGATCGCCGGGTGCAGCACGGGGGAGGAGGTCTATTCCATGGCGATCCTGCTGCGCGAGGAAGGCCTGCTGGATCGCACGCTCATCTACGCCACCGACATCAACCCGCGTTCGCTGGAAAAGGCCAAGCAGGGCATCTTTTCATTGGAAAACGTGCGCAGCTATACCCAGAATTACCAGCGGGCCGGGGGACGCTGCTCGTTTGCCGATTACTACACCGCGGCCTACGATTACGCGATGTTCGACAAGACCCTGTGCCAGAACGTGACCTTTGCCGATCACAGCCTGGCGACCGACAGTGTCTTTTCAGAAACTCAATTAATTTCTTGTCGTAACGTATTGATATATTTCAATAAAAAATTGCAAGATCGCGCATTTGGACTGTTTCACGAATCCCTGTGCCACCGTGGTTTCCTGGTCTTGGGCAGTAAGGAAACGCTGGATTTCTCGACCTACGGCAACGCATTCGAGCCGTTGGTCAAACCGGAACGGATCTATCGCAAGTTATGAACGAGACGATGGACAGACCCAAGTTTCCCATCGAGGCGATTGTCGTTGGCGCCTCCGCCGGTGGTGTCGAAGCGTTGCTCAAGGTGTTCGGACACCTGCGCAAGGGCTTCGGCTTGCCGATCCTGGTGGTGCTGCATTTGCCCGATGAGCGCGACAGCCAGTTGGCCCAGGTATTCGGCCACCGTCTCGCGGTTCCGGTCGAGGAGGCCCGGGACAAGCAGGACATCGTGCCCGGCACCCTCTATGTCGCCACGCCCGGTTATCACTTGTCGGTCGAGGCCGACCGCAGCCTGTCGTTGAGCCTCGAAGCGCCGGTGCACCATTCCCGACCGTCCATTGACGTGTTGTTCGAGTCGGCCGCCGATGTCTACGGCCGGCATCTGCTGGCGGTGGTCCTGACCGGTGCCAACAGCGACGGCGCCAAGGGCCTGGCGAAGGTTCGCGAGCTGGGAGGCTACACGGTGGTGCAGGATCCCCGCGAAGCCCAGGTCGCGACCATGCCCGAAGCGGCGCTGGCCCTGCACGAGCCCGATCATATTCTTACTTTGCAAGCCATCGGCCAGTTGCTGGCCGGGCTGGAATGAACCACATGCCAAGAGATATTCAAGCCAAACTGCTGATCGTCGACGATCTGCCGGAGAATCTGTTGGCCCTGGAAGCGTTGATCAAGGGCGACGACCGCGAGGTCTTCAAGGCTCTCTCGGCGGACGGCGCGCTGTCCCTGCTGCTGCAGCATGACTTTGCCCTGGCCATCATCGACGTACAAATGCCGGACATGAACGGTTTCGAACTGGCCGAGCTGATGCGCGGCACGGAAAAGACCCGCAGCATCCCGATCATCTTCGTCAGCGCCGCCGGTCGTGAACGCAACTATGCGTTCACCGGCTACGAGAACGGTGCCGTCGACTTCCTGCACAAGCCGCTGGACACCCATGCCGTCAAAAGCAAGGTCAGTGTGTTCGTCGAGCTCTACCGCCAGCGCAAGGCCATGAAGGAGCAGGTGATCGCCCTTGAGCAGAGCCGCCGGGAGCAGGAGGCGTTGCTGCAGCAGCTGCAGGTCACCCGCGGCGAGCTGGAGCAGGCGGTGCGCATGCGTGACGATTTCATGTCCATCGTTGCCCACGAGGTTCGCACGCCCCTCAATGGGCTGATCCTGGAGACCCAACTGCGCAAGATGCACCTGGCCCGGGACAATGCCGCAGCCTTCACCCTGGACAAGGTGCGCGCCATGGTCGAGCGCGACGAGCGCCAGATCAAGAGCCTGATCCGGTTGATCGAAGACATGCTGGACGTGTCACGGATTCGCACCGGCAAGTTGTCGATCCGACCTTCGCGCATGAACCTCACGGCGCTGGTGGAAAACCTGGTGCGCAACTTCCAGCCGCAGATCGCGATTGCCGAGTGCTCGCTGATTTGCACGGCTGACCCGGCGGTGGAAGGGTTCTGGGATGAGTTCCGGATCGAGCAGGTGGTGTCGAACCTGCTGACCAATGCGCTGCGCTACGGCGGCAAGGGCCCGATCGAAGTGCGGGTCTACCAGACCCCCGAGCACGCGTGTGTCGAGGTCCAGGACCATGGCATTGGCATCAGCGAGGAAAACCAGCGGCGCATCTTCCAGCAATTCGAGCGGGTCTCTTCGAAGGCGGTCACCGCCGGCCTGGGACTGGGGCTGTTCATTTCCGAGCAGATTGTGACGGCCCATGGGGGTACCATTACGGTCAATAGTCGCCTCAATGAAGGGGCGTTGTTTCGTGTTTCCCTGCCTCTTCAGAAAGTTGTCGGACAAACGCAACCTCTGAGTGACCCCAGGGTCGTATCAGCAGCTATTGATCGAACAAAGGCTTCTCATGAGTGAAGATGCGCAAGATGTTGTACTGATCGTCGAAGACGACCCGTCGATCCTGATGGTGCTGTCGGCTTACCTGTCGGGCGAGGGATACCGCGTGCTGGAGGCCGAGGACGGTGCGCGGGCGTTCGAGATCCTGGCGAGCAAGCCGCACCTGGACATGATGATCACCGATTTCCGCCTGCCGGGCGGGATCTCCGGGGTGCAGATTGCCGAGCCGGCCGTCAAGCTGCGCCCGGAACTGAAGGTCATTTTCATCAGCGGCTACGCCCAGGAAGTACGCGACACCGACAGCCCCATCACCCGCAAGGCACCGATCCTGGAAAAACCCTTCGACCTGGACGTGTTGCAAGACATGATGCAGTCGATGCTGTCCTGAGAAACCGGGGGCAGGGCGGTTGACCGTAAGCCCATCCGGGAAGGATGGGCTGCCTTTGCGGTCTCGCAAGCGCAGCCCAGCGGGAGCAAGCTCCCTCGCCACGAGTCGCCACGAAGCCGTTAGGCTCAGCCTCCGATCATTTCCTGCACCTTTGCCGTCAACAGGTCGAATGTGAACGGCTTGGTGATCATCTGCATGCCGGGGTCGAGGAAGCCGCCCCGTACCGCTGCGTGTTCGGCGTAGCCGGTGATGAACAGCACGCGCAGGTCGGGGCGGATCTGCCGGCCGATTTCCGCAAGTTGCCGGCCGTTCATGCCGGGCAGGCCGACGTCGCTGATCAGCAGGTCGATGCGCTGGCCTGACTGCAGGATCGGCACCGCCTCATTGGCGTCTGCCGCTTCGACGAAGGCATAGCCCAGTTCGCTGAGCACGGTACTGACCAGCACCCGCACCGCGGAATCGTCCTCGACGATCAGTACGGTTTCGCCATCCTGTGCGTACGGCGGATGCTGGGCGGCGACCTGGGGTTCGTGGATTTCTTCGCCGACAAAACGCGGCAGGTACAGGGTCACGGTGGTGCCTTCGCCCACCGTGCTGTCGATGGCCACGTGACCGCGCGACTGCTTGCTGAAGCCATAGATCATCGACAGCCCGAGCCCGGTGCCCTGGCCGATCGGCTTGGTGGTGAAGAACGGATCGAACGCGCGGTTCATCACTGCTTCAGGCATGCCGCAGCCGGTGTCCTGCACACTCAGCACCACGTAGTCGCCAGGTTTGAGGTTGCTGTAGGCGTCGGTAAAGGTCGTGTCCAGGTGCTGATTGGAGGTCCGCACCACCAGGTTGCCGCCATCCGGCATTGCGTCCCGGGCGTTGAGCACGAGGTTGAGCAGGGCGCTTTCCAGTTGGTTGGGGTCCGCCTCGGCGACCCAGAGCTGGTCGTCCAGTTGCATGTCCAGGCGAATGCTCTCGTTGAGGCTACGTTGCAGCAGCTCCCCCATGGACAGCACCAGGGTGTTCATCTGCACGGCCTTGGAGTCCAGCGACTGGCGGCGTGAGAAGGCCAGCAGTCGGTGGGTCAGGCCGGCGGCGCGGTTGGCCGATGTCACCCCCAGGTCGATCAGGCTGTCCAGGTCTTCGGTGCGCCCCCGGGCCAGGCGTCGGCGCAACAGTTCCAGGCTGCCGATGATCCCGGTCAGCATGTTGTTGAAGTCGTGGGCGATGCCCCCCGTCAACTGGCCGACGGCCTCCATTTTCTGGGATTGGCGCAAGGCCTCTTCATTGTGGCGAAGCTGCGCGGTACGTTCTTCCACCTGTTGTTCGAGGGTTTCGAGGGTGGTCTGGAGCCGCTGTTCGCTGTTGCTCAGGTCGATCAGGCGGTCCCGGGCGTCATATTGCCTTCGGCGGCCGCGCAGGGCCGTGGTCACCAGGCTGACCAGGGTCACCGGATGGAACGGCCGTTCGAGGAAGGTCACGTTGCCCAGTTGCGCGCCAATGCGCGCCGCCGGGTTCTGTTCGGGGCCTCCGTGATGGGTCAGCAGGACGATGGGCAGGTCGGACCAGGCCGGTTGCTGCTCGATGTGCAGGAACAATGCCTCCAGGTCAGGCCCCATCAGGGCTTCCGAGGAAATCACCAGCAGCCCGGCGCCATGCGCCAGTTCTTCGCACAGGTGGCCCAGGTGCCGACAGATGAGGCCGCCAAAACCGGCTTCATTGAGAATCATCAGGGCGATCTGGCTGTCCCGTCCCAGCGGAGCGAGAATCAACGCCCGCTCCGACACGGGCTCGACTGACGTCACTGTGATTCATCCTTGAGCAACGGATTATCCGCTCCCATGTAGGTCGGTACCCCACGCAATACGCCCTGGAACGCTTCCAGCGGCTCGCCGATGGTCATGCCCCTGCTGCTGATGCGGTATTCTCGGATGGTCGATTCATGGGTGCCGGTGCGTTTCTTGATGATGGAAATGGCCCGGCGGACCTTGCCCAGGGCTTCGAAATAACGCAACAGAATCACCGTGTCGGCCAGGTAAGTGATGTCCACCGGGGCCTGCATGTCACCGACCAGGCCATGTTGGGCCACGGTCATGAATGTAGCGGCGCCCTTGCGGTTGAGGTAGAGCAACAGCTCGTGCATGTGCAGCACCAGGGCGTTCTCTTCCGGCATCGCGGCCTGGTAGCCGTTGATGCTGTCGATGACCACGGTCTTGATGTCGCCGGCATCGACGCAACGTCGTACCCGGTGGGAGAACTCGCCGGGAGACAGTTCGGCGGCGTCTACCTGCTCGATCAGCAGGTTGCCAGTGTCCTGAAGGGCCTGCAGATCAATGCCAAGGTTTCTCATGCGCTCGAACAACAGGCCGAGTTCTTCGTCGAAAATGAACAGCGCAGCCTTTTCCCCTCGTTGTACGGCCGCGGCGGCGAAGATCAGCGCGATCAACGACTTGCCCGTACCGGCAGGGCCCAGTATCAGCGTGCTCGAACCGGTTTCGATGCCTCCGCCCAGCAGTGCGTCCATTTCGGCGATGCCGCTGGACAACTGCAGGCGCTGGTAGGTACCCCGGTGCTCGGCGGCCACCAGGCGCGGGAACACATGCACGCCATCGCCCATGATGGTGAAGTCGTGGAACCCGCCGCGGTACTTCTGCCCACGATACTTCACGATCCGGATGCGTCGACGTTCGGCGCCGTAGGTGGGCGTCAGTTCTTCCAGGCGGATCACCCCATGGGCGACGCTGTGCACGGTCTTGTCCAGCGATTCGGTGGTGAGGTCGTCGAGCAATAGCACGGTGGCGTCGTAGCGCACGAAATAATGCTTGATGGCCAGGATCTGGCGGCGATAACGCAGCGAACTCTGCGCCAGCAAGCGGATCTCCGACAGGCTGTCGAGCACCACGCGGCTGGGTTTGACCCGCTCGACCACTTCGAAGATTTGCCGGGTCGCTTCCCCCAGTTCGAGGTCAGAGGAATACAGCAGGCTTTGCTGGTGCTCGGCGTTAAGCAGGCTTTCAGGGGGCGTCAGCTCGAAGATGTGCACGTTTTCATCGATCGTCCACCCGTGGGACGCCGCGCCTTGGCGCAATTCACGCTCGGTTTCCGACAGCGTGATGTACAGCGAGCGCTCGCCGGCTTGGGCGCCAGCCAGCAAAAATTGCAACGCGACCGTGGTCTTGCCGGTTCCCGGTTCCCCCTCCAGCAGGAACACGTGACTGCGGGACAAGCCACCGGAAAGGATGTCGTCCAGCCCTTCGATACCGGTGGCGGCTTTGGCACTGATCAACTCGTTGGATGTAGACAAAAAATGCCCTCTCATGACTAGGGATGTGGCAGCAGGCCTCGCGGGGCCTGAAAATGAGCTGCCTGAATACTTGACCTTGGGGGGTGATGGCGGTTCCGCTTCCTTTGACAAAACGAGCGTTGCTGCACAACTTCGCAGGTAACGTCCGCACCGCCGTTGCGATGGCTAGAGCCCTTGCTGCAAGGCCGGGTCGTCCGGGTTGAGCTGTTCGAGTTTGGCCAGCAGGATCTGCACGTTCTGCAGTTGTCCGCTCTCCTTCCAGTAATTGATCAGCAATACCCGCGCCTTGCGATTGGCCGGGTGGCGCTGGACGATCTCCTGGAGCTGTTTCTGCGCGGCCTCCAGTTCCTGCTCGGCATGCAACGTGGTCGCCAGGTCATAACGGTAAGTGCTGTTGTCAGGCTCAAGCTCCACGGCTTTCGAGAGGCCGAGCACCGCGTATTCGCTTTGGCCGTGATGCAACAGCCACAGGCCCAAGGCATGTTGCAGATAAGCCGAGTCCGGCTGGGTTTGCAACTGGCGAGCCAGCAGTTGTCGCGCCGCTTCGCCCTGGCCTTGCTTGTCCAGCACTTCGATCTGCATGACCAGCGCCGGCAAATTGTCCGGTTGCAGCTTTAACGCCTGTTCCAGCGCTTGCTGGGCCTTTTTCAACTCGGCGTTGTGCAGGTGCAGTCGGGCGAGCTGGTAGTGGGATTCGGCGCTTGGCGGGCCGTCTTCGAGCACCTGTTCCCAGGTGTCGATCGCCAGTTGCATGGCGCCGAAGTACAAGCCCAGCTCGTCGGGCGACAAGCCCAGGAGGGCGTTCACGGCGGCAAAGCGCACTTGCTGGTCGTTGTCATCGAGCAGGGGGCCCAGCAGCAGGCTGCGTTGGCCGGTCGGCACCAGGCCGACGATGCTGCCGATGGCGGCGCGGCGCACTGGCGGCGATTCGCTGTGCAGGTCTGCATCGGCGAGCTTCAGGGCTTGGGGGCTGGGGTAGTTCGGCAGCTCGGCGTGCAGCCAGACCCGACGCTTGGGCGAAAGGTCCGGGCGGCCCAGTTGCTGGTAAAGCATCCGCGCCGCCCCCGGTTGCCCGTTGCGCGCCTGTTCCAGGGCTTCGCTGTAACCGCGCTTGACGGCTTCGGGAATCTGGGGGGTGGTGCTACGGAGCCAGATCGCGACCAGACCGATCACGAGCAGGGCGGACAGGCTCAGAAGCCAATAGCGGCGAGACGGGGACATGCAGGTAATCCATAACCGTGAAACATGAAATGTCGCAAGCTTCGGTCAGGCCGGGCTTTGAGTCAAACCTTGTAATGGTTTCTGTAGGGAAGCCTTGCTTGCGAAGGCGGCCTCTCCAATCCCCGGGCAAAAAAAGCCCCGCGTCCGAATGAGAGGCGGGGCAAGGCAATTGGTTGGTTGCGGCCAACCAAAGGAGCTCGGTTACAAAGGGGCTCAGTTGCTGGCGACGGTCTCCGGTTGCCAGCCACCACCGAGGGCCTTGTAGATCGCGACGATGCCGCGGTACAGGTCGACTTCGGCCTGGGCCTGGGTGTCTTCGGCGGCCAGGCGTTCGCGCTGGGCGTCGAGCAGCACGAGGAAGTCCACGGTGCCTTCGCGGTAGCGGATTTCGGCCAGGTCGGCGGCGGCACGGCTCGATTCACTCTGGCGGATCAGCGAGATCAGCCGTTGCTGGCGCTTGCCGTAGTCGCTGAAGGCGTTTTCCGATTCTTCCAGGGCCAGCAGCACTTGCTGCTCGTAGGTCGCCAGGGCGCCGTCAGCTTCGGCGTTGGCACCGCGCAGGCGTGCCCGTACGCTGCCCAGGTCGAAGGCTGCCCAGGTAATGCTCGGGCCCAGTGCCCAAGCGTTGGCGGCCGAGGAGCCGATCTGCGAGCCGCGCCCGGCGGTAAAGCCGAGGAAGCCGCTCAGGCTGACCCGTGGGAACAAGTCGGCCTTGGCCACCCCGATGCGCGCCGTGGCAGCGGCCAACTGGCGTTCGGCACTGAGAATGTCCGGACGTCGTTGCAGCAGCTCACCCGGATCGCCGATCGGCAGTGCCTTGGCAATCGCCGGCAACTGCTTGGGACTCAGGTCCACGCTCAGCCTGTCCGGGCGCTCGCCCAGCAACGTGGCGATGCGGTTGCGCTGGCGCACCTGTTCGGCCTGCAGTTGGGGCACGCTGGCTTCCACCGAGGCCAGGCGCGCATCGGCGCGCACCACATCCAGTTGGTCGCCGACGCCGGCATCGCGCAGGCTTTCAGTGATCTTGCGCGAGTCCTGCTGGTTCTTCAGGTTCGCCAGGGCGATTTTTTCCCGCAGTTGCGCACCCCGCAGTTGACCGTAGGCGTCCACCAGCTCGGCGATCATCGTCACCTGCAATTGGTAGAGGTCAGCCTCGGCCGCCTGCTGGTCGGCGTCGGTGGCTTCCAGGTTGCGCTGGATGCGCCCGAACAGGTCCAGTTCCCAGGCCATGTCCAGGCCCAGGTCGTAGCGCTCGGTGTTGACCCGGTCGGTGGTCTGTCCGGGAATCTGGCCCTTGCCCAGGTCGCTGCTGGCGCGACTGGTGATGGTCGGCATGGCGTCATTGCTGGCGTCGTCGCGGATCGCCCGCGCGGCCCGCAGACGGGCGAAGGCCACGCGCAACTCGCGGTTGCCTTCCAGCGAACGAGTGACCAGCGCATTGAGCGTCGGGTCTTCGAACTGCTGCCACCAGACGCCTTCGAAACGGGCGCGGTCGAAGTTTTTCTGGCCGGCGGCACCGTCGGTGGCGGTGGTGATGTTTGCCGCCTCCGTGTGCGGGGCCTGGTAGTCCGGGCCCACGGCACAGGCACTGAGTGCCAGGACCAGCAAGCTCGGCACGAATGCTTTCAAACTCATTGTTGCGCCTCCAGTTTCAAGGCCCGGGCGGCCTTGCGGGCCTCGCTGCGCTCGACGAAGTTACGGATCAGTACATAGAACACTGGGGTCAGCAGCAGGCCGAAGAAGGTCACGCCGAGCATCCCCGAGAACACCGCGACACCCATGGCATGGCGCATTTCCGCACCGGCGCCGCTGGAGAACACCAGGGGCACCACGCCCATGACGAAGGCGAAGGAGGTCATCAGGATCGGCCGCAGACGCAGGCGGCACGCTTCCAGGACCGCTGCCAGCGGGTTCATGCCTTCGAGCTGTTTATCCTTGGCGAACTCGACGATCAGGATCGCGTTCTTGCAGGCAAGCCCCACCAGTACGATCAAGCCGATCTGGGTAAAGATGTTGTTGTCGCCGCCGGAGACGATCACCCCGGTGATGGCCGACAGCAGGGTCATCGGTACGATCAGGATCACCGCCAGCGGCAGGCTCCAGCTTTCGTACTGCGCCGCGAGCACCAGGAACGCCAGCAGTACGCAGAGCGGGAACACGAACAGCGCGGTGTTGCCCGAGAGGATCTGCTGGTACGTCAGGTCGGTCCACTCGTAGGTCATGCCGTTGGGCAGTTCGTCCTTGAGCAGCTTCTCGATGGCTTTCTCGGCCTGGCCGGAGCTGTAGCCCGGGGCGGCGGCACCGTTGATTTCAGCGGTGATGAAGCCGTTGTAGTGCATCACACGGTCAGGGCCCGAGGTGTCGCTGACCTTGATGAAGGTCGCCAGCGGGATCATCTCGCCACGGTTGTTGCGCACCTTGAGCTGGCCGATCTGGTCGGCTTCGAGGCGGAACTGCTGCTCGGCCTGGACGTTGACCTGGTAGGTGCGGCCGAAGCGGTTGAAGTCGTTGGCATACAGCGAACCCAGGTAGATCTGCAGGGTGTCGAAGATGTCGCTGACGGCCACGCCGTGGGTCTTGGCCTTTTCACGGTCGATGGCGGCATCGACCTGGGGCACGTTCACCGTGTAGCTGGTGAACAGACCGGCCAGTTCCGGCACGCTGCGGCTCTTGGTGATGATGTTCATGGTCTCTTTGTACAGCTCGTCGTAGCCCAGGTTGCCCCGGTCTTCGATTTGCAGGCGGAAACCACCGATCGTCCCCAGGCCTTGTACCGGTGGCGGCGGGAAGATCGCCATGTAGGCTTCCTGGATCCCGGCGAACTGGCCGTTCAAGGCCCCGGCAATGGCACCGGCCGATTGGCTCGGGTCCTTGCGCTCGTCGAAGGGCTTGAGGGTCACGAACACGATGCCGGCGTTCGGGCTGTTGGTGAAGCCGTTGATCGACAGGCCAGGGAAGGCCACCGCGCTTTCCACGCCCGGTTGCTTGAGGGCCAGGTCGGACATGCGCTTGATCACGTCTTCGGTCCGGTCCAGGCTCGCGGCGTCAGGTAATTGGGCAAAGGCCACCAGGTATTGCTTGTCCTGGCCGGGCACGAAGCCGGTCGGCGTGTTGGAGAAGCCGAAGAAGGTCAGCACCATCAGGCCGGCGTAGAGCAGAAGGGCGATGCCACTGCTGCGGATCACACGGGCGACGGTGCCCACGTAACCGTGGCTGGCACGCTCGAAGAAGCGGTTGAACGGTCGGAACAGCCAGCCACCGAAAAGCTTGTCCAGGAACCGCGAGAAACGGTCCTTGGGCGCGTCGTGGCCTTTGAGCAACACAGCGGCCAGGGCAGGGGACAGGGTCAGGGAGTTGATCGCCGAGATCACCGTGGAAATCGCGATGGTCAACGCAAACTGCTTATAGAACTGCCCGGTCAAGCCACTGATGAATGCCGCCGGTACGAATACCGCGCACAGCACCAGGGCCGTGGCGATGATTGGCCCGGTCACTTCGCCCATCGCCTTTTTGGTCGCTTCTACAGGGGCCAGGCCCAACTCGATGTTCCGCTCGACGTTCTCCACCACCACGATGGCGTCGTCCACCACGATACCGATGGCCAATACCAGACCGAACAGCGAGAGGGCGTTCAGCGAGAAGCCGAATAGATGCATCACGGCGAACGTACCGATCAGCGAGACCGGCACCGCCACCAACGGAATGATCGAGGCGCGCCAGGTCTGCAGGAACAGGATCACCACCAGCACTACGAGAATCAGTGCTTCGAACAGGGTGTGGACCACCGCTTCGATGGAGCCGCGCACGAAGATCGTCGGGTCATAGACGATGCTGTAGTCCATGCCGGCCGGGAAGCCCTTCTTCAGTTCGTCCATCTTGGCGCGAACGTCGTTGGAGATCTGGATGGCGTTGGAACCGGGACGTTGGAAGATCGGAATCGCCACCGCCGGCTGGTTGTCCAGCAGCGAACGCAGGGCGTATTGGCTGGAGCCCAACTCGACCCGGGCGATGTCCTTCAGGCGCGTGATCTCGCCGTTGGCGCCGGAACGAATGATGATGTTCTCGAACTCTTCCTCGCTTACCAGGCGACCCTGGGTGTTGATCGAGAGCTGGAAGGCCTGGGCATTCGGCGCCGGTGGCGCACCCAGGGCACCGGCGGCGACCTGGCGGTTCTGTTCACGGATCGCGGTGACCACGTCGGTGGCGGTCAGGTTGCGCGAGGCGGTCTTGTTCGGGTCCAGCCAGACCCGCAGGGAGTAGTCGCCCATGCCGAACAACTGCACATCACCCACGCCACCCAGGCGCGCCAGCTCGTCCTTGATGTTGAGCAGGGCGTAGTTGGACAGGTAGAGCATGTCGTAGCGTTTGTCCGGCGAGGTCAAGTGCACGACCATGGTCAGGTCGGGCGAGGCCTTGTCCACCGTGATGCCGATCCGGGTCACTTCTTCCGGCAGCTTGGGCTCGGTCCGGGTGACGCGGTTCTGCACCTGCACCTGGGCGTTGTCCAGGTCGGTGCCCAGGGCGAAGGTGATGGTCAGGGTGATCTTGCCGTCAGCGGTCGACTGCGAGGACATGTACAGCATGTTCTCGACACCGGTGATGGCTTGTTCCAGGGGCGCGGCCACGGTTTCGCCGATGACCTTGGGGTTGGCGCCGGGGAAGTTGGCGCGGACCACGACGGTCGGCGGCACCACTTCGGGGTATTCGCTGATCGGCAATTGGAACAGCGAGATGGCGCCGGCGATCAGGATCAGCAGCGAGAGCACCGCTGCGAAGATCGGCCGCGAAATGAAGAACTGGGAAAATTTCATCTGGATTCGGTCCCTTAACCGCGTGGGGTCGTCGCGGCCAGTTTGCCCGCCGCTCCGGACGCTGCCTTGGAAGGCGCGACTTGAGGCAGGTTGCTGGCTTCGAGCGCTTTACGTTGTTGTGCCAGGGCCGCGAGGGTGTCGTCGCTGGCCATCGGTACTGTTTCAGGCGTAACCGGCGAACCCGGACGTGCCCGTTGCAGCCCCTTGACGATGATGGTGTCGTTCTTGCTCAGGCCGTTGCGCACGATGCGCAGGCCTTCGATCTTCGGCCCCAGCTCGACGGCGCGGTAGGCCGGCTTGTTGTCGGCGTCCATTACCAGCACGAATTTCTTGCCCAGGTCGGTGCCGACGGCTTCGTCGTTGATCAGCACGGCGGAGTAGGTGCCGCTGCCCACCAGTTTCAGGCGGGCATACAGCCCTGGGGTGTACTCGCCGTCCTTGTTGTCGAACACGGCGCGACCGCGGATGGTGCCGGTCTGCGGGTTGACCTGGTTGTCGACGAAGTTCATCTGGCCCAGGTGCGGGTTGCCGTCCTCGTTGGACAGGCCCATGTAGACCGGCGTAGCCTGGCCGCGCTGGCCCTGGCGGGCGAGCTGGGTGTACTTGAGGAAGACCCGCTCGTCCGCGTCGAAGTAAGCGTAGACCTTGTCGGTGGACACCACGCTGGTGAGCGGCGTGACGTCGGCGGTCACCAGGTTGCCGGCGGTGATCTGCGCGCGGCTGACGCGTCCGCTGATGGGCGAGGTGACGCGGGTGAAGCTCAAGTTCAGCTTGGCCAGGTCCAGTTGTGCCTGGATGGCCGCGACGACGGCACGGGCTTCCTGGGCGGCGGTGGTGCGCGAGTCTGCCAGTTCGGCGGAGATGGCGTTGCTCTGGCGCAGGCGGTCGCCGCGCTGGGCTTCGTTCTCGCTACGGGTCGCCGTGGCGCGGGCCTGGGCCAGTTGGGCTTCGAGCCGACGGACCTCAGCCTGGAACGGGCGTGGGTCGATCTGGAACAGCAGGTCGCCCTTCTTGACCAGCGCACCTTCGGTGAAGGCTACGTCGTCGATCTGCCCCGAGACCCGTGGACGGATCTCGACGGTTTCCGGTGCTTCGAGGCGCCCGGTGAATTCATCCCATTCGTTGACGGGTTGTTCCAGGACCTTGGCGACGCTGACTTTGGCCGGTGGCATGGAGGCCGCCGTGTCCGGGGTCTTGCCGCAGGCGCTCATCACCAGCACCGCCAGCAGGGCGAGGGGAAAACGCAGTTTTGAAAGTGAATGTTCCATGGATAGCATCCGCCAATGTATTGAGAATGGGCGGATGATGCGTGGCGTGCGTCAAGGGAACGAATCGAATGAAATAAAGGTAACTATCATTCGGAATGATATAAGCCATCGATAACGCCTCTAGTCCGGGGCTTTCGTTAGGCTGCTATCAATAAAACTAATGATGGCTGGCTGACGAGGGGCGACCTCGCCAGCTGTCTACCTCGGCAGGTAGACGTCATGGATTCGCTTGATCGCGCCCTCCGCGCGAAGGGCGTCCACGGCTTTGCGCAGGTCGTCGACCATCTTCGGGGAACATTGCTTCGAGCAGGCCAGGTAGAGATCGGCATTGCTGCCCACCGGGCTCATGAGCAATTTGCGCTTGGACACCTTGGGCCATATGTAGCGGCTCTCGGGCACGCCGTTGAACCAGGCATCGATGCGCCCCATCAGCAGCAGTTGAGCCGGGTTCTCGCCAATGGCCAAGGGGTAGATCTGGTCATCGCGAAAGCCTTCGGTGCGCAGGATCTCTTCTTGCGCGCTGCCCAGGCCGACGCCGATCTTGTGGAAAGTGTCCCGCGCCTGGGCGAAGCTGTCGACCCGCTGTTCCAGGCTGAAGAATGCCCGCTCCATGGGCATGATCGACGCGATCCAGGTGAAGCGGTTCTCGCGGCCGGGTATGCGCGACAGTGGGGTGATCAGGTGATCGTGTTCCTCGCTCACGTGTTTCTGCGCCCTGGCCCAGGGCAGCACGTGGATTTTCACCGGATAGCCGGCCTTGGCCATGGCCGCCACGGCGACATCGCCGACGATTCCGTAGCCCCTGGGATCGTCGACGAACGTCAGCGGCGGTGCATCGAGGATGTGCAGTTCAATGACGGGAGGCTCAGCGCTCGCCGCGCGGGCAGCCAGCAGCGCCAGCAATAGGCAAACTCGGTACAGCGCTTTGCTGGGGGCATTCAAAACGCGTTGGGTCGGACTCATGGACGATACTTCAGGCATTGAAAGTGGTGCGCCAATCCAGGCGTGCGGGGCGCCGGTTACAACGTCTACAGGCCGGCTTCTTTATAGGAGGCAGAGATTCGGATACGCCACGATCGTTCCATCCGGTCACGTCCGTAGTGCCACCTTGGCCTGATTGCGTGTTTCTGAAGGTATAGATCATTTACTTGGCGCAAGCCTCGGATTTGGATGAGCAGCGGCTCGATGGATAGCCGGTACAAGATCACGTCGTAACAGCCCGCCGTCGATGAGTCTCGAACTCGCTCTCACAAGAGTTTTGGCAGATTGCATCGATTCAGGCTTCGTCTGGGGCCCACGTCGGTGTGCCTGCTCGTGGTGATGGACTTATTATCAGCTTCTCCTGACATGTCTGCTGCCGCCTGATACGTCAGCGCATCCCTCGCTTAGGTTCGGTCTGTAGGTCTTTTTAACCGTCTTTTGTGGGGCGATTCCCTTTATGCGAATCGAGGCGCGCTCACCCTATCCCATCCTGCATTTTGACCCCTACATTGGGTCCGGTTATTCGCAGTTGCAGTAGGCAGAGCATTGTTAATGACCAGCGGTAAGAACGACCAGCGTAGACATTCGCTTTCACGCTCCCGACGGGCCAGTGGGCAACGTTTGAGGGCCACGCTAGGAGAGCACTACATCTCTTTCGCTAGTTCTTCGGAGCTGCTTAGCATCAGCCCGCAGTGTCTGACGAATTGGCTCGCTAAATGCGTATAGAGCAGTTGGCGCGTTTGCTCAGCGTGAGTGAAGAGTGGCTGGCAACGGGGGAGGGAAGGCGAGCCTTGTCACTCGATGATCATCTCTTCCTGAGCGACAGAGCTTCCCGAGACAGACAGGAGATACTCGGCTGCTCTTTGGCAGAGCCTTGGGTGCGATGAGCGGATTACCAACCTCAGTGGCATGAGTGAGACGGGATCAATGTCCAAGCGCTGTCCCGATGAACCGCGAAGCGACAAAGTCAGTTCTGTCCATTGATGATCATCTGGGCCAGCGCAATCACCGTCTGTATCGACATCACATCCTCGCCCCCATAGATGTTCAGCGATGCTATAGAAAGTCGGTAGGGAACCCTGCGGCGTGATTGAATGGAGTAATGAGTCTTCATGATTCGTTGTTTCGCCTATCACGACGGAAGGGGCTCGATATTTGATGTATAGCGAACAGAGTCAACACCATGGCCATGTCGCCAAGTATAACGGGTGTTCGTGGTCAGCTTCGGAGCTTTCGAATAGCTTGGAGCGCAGGCGCTGGAGTTATTTTTTTGCGTTTGTATCTACTGAACGAACGTCGCGAGCTGCTTGCGCTGGCTGTCGATATCGGTCGTACATGCGGGCGGTGCCCGGAATCGTTCACCCATCATCTTTCTTACGGCTTGCTGAGTAGTCATTAGGAGGAGCAGGCCAATAGCCCATTCCTCAGCATTCCGCCTGACTATCTAGGACATGCGAGTGATGGTAGTTCTGGCCACTCCTTGCGTGCCCATTTAACACTGTTCGGAATTTCATCGTTTAGACCCAAACCCTGCCGTTGGTCGAAAATCGATTAGCCTTACATGCCGTCTCATGGGAATAGAAGCAGGAAGCGAGCTCAGCTTATCCTTACTAAAGATCATTACAATCAATGACTTATAAAAAAGATGTGAGTGCAACTGGCTGACCTGACCTGAAAGTCGATTTGCATTGGAAGCTCACAATTAGGAAGCACATGGATTGGGTGATGGCTTTTTGATATCTTTCAAGAAAAGCTGCCATACCAACCATAAACACATATTCGTAAATTCGGATAAGCGCTGTGCCGTGTTTGGTTATAAGGCGTGGTGCTATATATAGTTTTCGAGAATCCAATCAATCTGACGAATGGGCGTTGCGTTTTGGCGGGAGTTTGGTATGGCAGGTCGAAGGTATTTAGAATTATTTGTTATTTGGTATATAGCGAAAGTCGAGTGTGTGTGATTTTTATAGCATTTATAAGCGTTTAATGCTGCCGAAAAAAATTAGACTCTTTGGTATTGGGCACATCCTGGAACGAAAAATCTTTTCTACAGGTAGGAAGGAGTAAAGTTTTTAGGCGTTGAGCCGAGCTAATGGAATGGATTTTTAAGTGATCGCTTCCTGGATAAGCAGTAATGAATCTCATTGACTCGGTTTGCCGATGTGTACTTATTGCGGGCTGCGCATCGAGCCCTTTAGCTTTTTCTTTTGATCGTTCGTCTTCAGATCACGCCGATCTTATTGGTGTGTACCAGTCTGCATTTAAAAACGATGCACAACTGGCTGCGGCTCGCCACGCCTATCTGGCTCAGCGCGAAGCGGTACCCCAAGCTCGCTCCGGTCTGCTGCCCAATTTGACGGCTGGTGCAACCTCAGAAACAGTTCGTTTGGAGCGCGACGAACCCTCGCTCAGTCGAGAGCGCAGCGGGACCACGTTTCGAGCCAATCTCAGTCAGCCCCTTTTTCGCGTCGACCGATGGTTTCAATTGAAGGCGGCAGAGTCGAGTGTCGCTCAAGCGGAGTTGGAGCTTTCGGTTAAGGTGCAATCGTTGGCGTTGACTGCCGCTGAGGCATACTTTGAGACGTTGCGTCAGCTTGATGCTCTGGCAGCGGTCCAGGCTGAAGAAGCCGCTTTGCTCCATCAGCGCGATCAGGCGCAAGGCAGGTTGGAAGACGGAGCATCGAGCATCACTGACGTGTACGACGCTCAAGCGGCCTATGACAACGTGCAAGCGAATCGGCAAGTGGTGCAGCGAAAGGTTGACGATGCGTATGAAGCATTGGGTCGTTTGACCAACCGATCCTACAGCACCATTTCTGGAATCGGACATCAGCTCCCCGTCGAATCCCCGATCCCTAACGAGGCACAGTCCTGGGTCGACACAGCGGTTCGTCAGAACCTGCAGTTCCAAGCCAGTGAGCAAGCCGAGCAAGCTGCTGCCCAAACCCTCAAGCAGCATAAGGCTGGCCATTTACCCACGATCGATGCGGTAGCCTCTTACCGTAAGGGTGACAACGATAGTTTCGGTTACAGCAACCCTACCGACTTTGGCCGCAACGGCTATCGTGACGATGTTTCGCAGAGCAGCATCGGCATTGAGCTGAATATTCCAATCTATTCAGGCGGAATGACCCGCTCCAAAGTTAAAGAGTCAGCCGAGCGGCTTTTGGAAAGTCAGGACCAAAAGGAAGATCGACGTCGTGAGATTGTGCTGAACACTCGAAATGCGTTCAGAAGTGTCAATACTGATATCGCGCAAATTGCTTCCCGCCGCCAAGGCATTGTCTCTGCCAGAAAATCCGTCGAGGCCAATCAGGTCGGAGTTGATATCGGCTCGCGAAATATCGCGGATGTACTGACTGCGCAAAGGCAACTGTATGCAGTGGTTCGCGACTATAACAACGCACGCTATGACTACATTATCGACAACCTGAAGCTGAAGCAGGCCGCAGGGACTTTAAGTGTTGATGACCTCAAATCCTTATCTGTCTATTTGAAGCAGGATTACGTGCCGGAGCGAGATTTCCTTCCTCCGGGAGTTTGAATGGATTTTGTTTGATGCTTCCCCAGGCATCAAAGTTTTCTTAATCGTGATTTTTATCGTGCCAGAGGCTCGGGCTGTCGCCTGCGCAAGGAATCTGTAACCGCAATGATCGAAAGCGAAGCGGGCGAATCGACGCCTGAAAATGCGCCCCTATTTGACACCGGATTAGCTTCTCTTGTGATGCTCGCTCGGTTTCATCAAGTTGCGGCTTCCGCTGAGCAACTCGCTCATGAGTTCGGCAGTGTCGACCGCCCCTTTTGTCAGGCGGACATGCTGTTAGCGGCACGTAAGCTTGGTCTCAAAGCTAAGGCCGCGAGCACGACCATCGACCGACTTCATCGCACACCGTTGCCAGCCATCGCTACGGATGTGAATGGCGCATTCTTCATCATCGCGCGCCTGGACCAAGGCAAGGTGCTGATCCACAACCCAGCCGTGCAGCGGCCCGAAGTGATTACTTTTGAGGCGCTTGAGTCTCGCTGGACGGGCCAGGTGCTACTGATTCGCTCGGAGGCAAATACGTCTGGTGAATCATCTCGATTCGACTTCACCTGGTTTATTCCCGCCATCGTCAAATACAGAAAGCTGCTGGGCGAAATCATGCTGGTTTCGTTCGTGTTGCAGATATTCTCGCTGGTGACCCCGCTCTTCTTTCAAGTGGTGATGGACAAGGTGTTGGTGCACCACGGTCTGACTACCCTTGACGTCATTGCGGTGGGGTTGGCCGTGGTGATGCTGTTCGAATCGGGTCTGACGGGACTGCGCAGCTATGTATTTGCCCATACGGCCAGTCGCATTGATGTGGAGTTGGGCTCCAAGCTGTTCCGGCACTTGATCACGTTGCCGCTGGCCTATTTCCAGGCCCGGCGTGTTGGTGACTCCGTAGCGCGGGTCAGGGAGTTGGAAAACATCCGCAGCTTCCTCACCGGTAACGCGATCACCTTGGTCCTCGACGTACTGTTCTCGGTCGTGTTCCTGGCGGTGATGTTCTACTACAGCGGTTGGTTGACCCTCATCGTCCTGGCGTCGTTGCCGCTTTATATTCTGGTGTCGGTGCTGATTACACCCGTACTGCGCTCACGGTTGAACGACAGCTTCGCCAGAGGCGCTGAGAACCAGGCGTTTCTGGTCGAGACCGTTAATGGTATCGACACCCTCAAATCGATGGCCGTCGAGCCCCAGGCCATCCGTAAATGGGACAACCAACTGGCCGGTTACGTGGCGGCCGGTTTCAAAACCCAGACGCTGTCTACCATCGCTAACGAAAGCGTGTCACTGATTGGCAAATTGGTCACGGCGGCGACCCTATGGGTGGGGGCTCGTTTGGTCATCGATGGGCAGTTGTCTGTAGGTCAACTGATTGCCTTTAACATGCTGGCCGGTCGTGTAGCGCAACCGATCATGCGCCTTGCGCAGCTATGGACCAACTTCCAACAGACCGGCGTCTCCGTGCAGCGCCTGGGTGACATCCTCAATACGCGCACCGAGATGGCTCAGGCGACGCGCAGTTCGCTGCCGCCGATTCGCGGACATGTCGAGTTCGATCAGGTGCACTTCCGCTATCGCCCTGATGGGGCGGAGATCCTGCGGGGGGTAAGCCTTCGCATTGAAGCGGGACAGGTAATCGGCGTTGTCGGACGCTCAGGCTCTGGCAAGAGCACTTTGACCCGCTTGCTTCAGAGGTTGCACGTCCCGGAGCGAGGGCGGGTATTGGTGGACGGAATGGATCTTGCGCTGGCAGACGTCTCTTCGTTGCGCCGACAGATTGGTGTAGTGCTGCAGGACAACATGCTGTTCGCTCGCAGCATCCGCGAAAACATCGCGCTTGCCGATCCCGGCGTACCGCTGGAGAAGGTTATTCAGGTAGCCAAGCTCGCAGGCGCCCACGAGTTCATTCTGGAGCTTCCAGAAGGCTATGACACCGTAGTGGGTGAGCATGGTGCCTCGCTGTCCGGTGGTCAGCGGCAGCGGGTCGCTATTGCTCGCGCACTGATGGGTAACCCCAGGATCCTGATCTTTGATGAAGCTACCAGCGCACTCGACTATGAGTCGGAGCGCGTTGTGCAGCAGAACATGAAGGACATCTGCAAGGGGCGCACGGTCATCATCATTGCCCACCGGCTCTCAGCCGTGCGCGATGCCAATCGTATTGTGGTGGTAGACCGCGGCCAGATTGTGGAGCAGGGCAGTCATGCCGAACTCTTGAACCATCAGGCTGGGCATTACTCACGTTTGTATCGTTTGCAGCAAGGAGCCAGCAATGTCTAACGCTGAAACGACAGGCTTACTGCGACGGTACCGGCACGTCTTGCGCGAATCCTGGAGAGCCCGCCGAAGCATGGATGCGCCGAAGCGCCTGGCGCATGAAATACAGTTTTTGCCAGCTTCTCTTGAACTACAGGAGCGTCCGACACATCCGGCACCTCGGGTGTTCATGTGGGCGATCATGAGTTTCGCGGCATTAGCCTTGGCCTGGGCGTGTATTGGCAAGATCGATGTCGTGGCGACCGCCACCGGCAAGATCATCCCCAGTGGCAAGAGCAAGGTTATTCAATCCAGTGAAACGGCAGTGGTCAAAGCCATTCATGTCCACGATGGTCAGACTGTAAAAGCCGGTGAGTTGTTGTTGGAGCTGGACTCTACTGCCGCAGAGGCTGACGTGGGCCGCGTGCAAAGCGACCTGTTAGCCGCTCGAATCGACAGCGCTCGGGCAAGTGCCATGCTTGATGCCATTGATCAACAGCGAGCGCCCAAAACTCTGAATGGCGCGATTCCGGGCGCCGATCCCGAGCATGTGTTGGCTGCGGAGCGTTGGCTGCAAGGCCAGTACCAAGAGTACCGCAGCGGCTTGGAGACCGCTGAGGCCGAGATCGCTCAGCGCCAAGCCGACATACAGTCGGCCCGGGGCCAGGTCGCCAGTTTGCAGAAGACCCTACCTATCGTCGCGAAGCTCGCGGATGACTACCGGCATCTTTTGGAGAAGCAGTACATCGCTCGCCATGCCTACCTGGAAAAAGAACAGGCTCGGTTGGACATTGAACGGCAGTTGAGCGTGCAACAAGCCAGTTTGTTGCAGTCCTCAGCGGCGCGGCAGGAGGCTGAACGCAGAAGAGCTGGCGTGGTGGCCCAAACCCGACGGTCTATGCTGGATTTGTTACAGCAGGCAGATCAGAAGGTGGCGTCCTTGAAGCAGGATTTTGCCAAAGCTGAATATCAGGATGGGTTGACGACACTGGAGGCACCAGTGGATGGGACGGTGCAGCAGGTGAATGTACATACGGTGGGAGGGGTGGTGACGCCGGCACTGCCGCTGTTGACGATCGTACCCACCGGGCAGCCGGTTGAGGTTGAAGCTGTGTTTGAAAATAAAGATGTTGGGTTTGTGCATCCGGGGCAGGCCGTCACTGTAAAAGTCGAAACATTTACATTTACCAAATACGGAGCGGTTGGCGGTGAAGTTATAAGTATTTCTGATGACGCCGTTGAGGACGAGAAACGTGGTTTGATTTACAGCGGTAAGATACGGCTTGAGTCGGATCATTTAACGGTGAAAGGACAAAATATAAGGTTGTTGCCTGGCATGGCGGTCACCGCGGAAGTCAAAACGGATCAGCGTAGGATAATCGAGTACTTTCTAAGTCCGTTGCAAATTGCAGTTAATGAAAGTTTGCGAGAGCGATAGTGGGAGGAGCATGGTTGCTAAAAACTATGTGTTTATTCCGCAAATTAGGTTGGGGGGTGGTCGTCACGTCGTTCCAGGTGGGGTTGTTCTTATGAGTTCTAGTGATGTATGGATTAGGGGTGGGCAAAGATGCAAATAAGAAAATATTACAAGCTGGTTGTCCTGTCGATTGTTTCAATTCTATTTCTTTTTGCCACGGTAAATATACGGGCGGAAGGGCAGCGCGTTGAACTCAGACTTGAGGGCTCTAGCAGTGTTTCGGAGAAGCTAGTCGATGTGCCGCGAGACAGTCGTTATTCAATTCGCGTGGATTATTATTATGATGCGCACAATCTGGCTAGTCGGGCAGATTTGTGGAGGGCGGTGGGGGGCTTGCATATGGAGGCGCCTGGTAAGGCCGTTGAGTCGGGAGCTCCTTTTGATGTGCAAGTTCAGCTTATAGAGGAATCATCTGGTCGCCAAGTATATAAAGCAACCAAAAAAAATCCAAAGTTATCCTCTTGGGGTGAGGGTGTTTTGCATGCTGAAGTTGCTGATTTATTTCTTAAGTCGGGACGTTATCGTTTGATTGTTCGGCGCGATGGCTCCGCGGAAAGCATAAGGCCAAATAGCGCCACAGTTACTTTTATCAAAGCGTTTTACGGTAAATAGAGGAATTTATGCCTAAGTTAATGGTCAACGTCGCTAGTCGTGGCACCCCTTTATCGGATGGAGGTGCGTCTCAAACTGGGCATCTATGGTTTGAGTTGGTTTCAGATGATGGAAGCGCTCTAAGCTTCGGTTTTGCTCCCATCGAAGACGGAAGTCCCTACGGGCCTGGCGAAGTTAAGCGTCATGACGATGAACATTACTTAGGAACTGAATATAGTCAACAGATAAATATAACTGACTATCAATATCAAACCCTGCTCGATTTTGCGCAGAGTCCAGAGGCATATAATTTCAGTCTACAGTATTCAGGGATCAATAATAGTTGCATTGATTTTGTGTGGAAAGCACTAAGTCTTGTGGATCTTAACTCTGAAGGGTACGAGGGTGCAATCTGGCCGACAAGTAATATTGAGGCATTAAGGGCGCATCTTATTATGCCGTGGACTCAAGAACTTAATAATAAGTTGATCTTGGATATGAAACGGGCATTCGGTACTGCAGAGATAACGAGAAGTCCGATCATTTTGGATCTAGATGGAGATGGTGTCGAAACACTTGGCCTATCTGCTGGCATCCATTTTGATCACGATGGTAATCAGTTTTCCGAAGCGTCAGGCTGGGTGGCTCCAGATGACGGGTTATTGGTTCTCGACAGAAACGGAAACGGTACGATTGATGCCGGCAGCGAGTTGTTTGGTAATAACTCGATGGGAGCAAACGGAAATAAGGCTGCAAATGGTTTTCTATCATTAAGCGCGCTTGATGAAAATGGAGATGGCGTATTTGATGTGCGCGATTCCGCTTTTTCGCAAGTGCGGGTCTGGGTAGATGATAATTCTGATGGTGTCAGCCAGTCTGGTGAGCTTTATTCTCTTGAAAGTGTGGGAGTCGCCGCTATCAATACCGGGTACGAAGAACCTGGCGCTGTTGATGCTAATGGTGATGTTTCAGCGTCGGTTATAGATGCTAGTGGCAATCAACATCGTCAGGTGGGAACTTTTTTGCGCACGGACGGAAGTATTGGTATTGCGGAAGACGTCTGGTTCATAGCGGACGGTGCGGACACGATTGACCTAGCTGAAACGACTATACCTAGCGCTATCAGTATACTCCCTAATTTGGATGGATTTGGGAATGTACATAATTTGCATACCGCAATGGCGCTTGATGCTTCGGGGGAGTTGAAGTCGCTTCTTGAACAGTTTGTCAATGCCAATGATTCAACTACGCGCCAAAACTTGGTCATTGACATCCTATATCATTGGGCCGGGGTCGAAGATATCGATCCTGAAAGCCGTGCAGCAACTCAGATCTATGGAAACGTAATCGGGGATGCGAGGAAACTTGCGGTATTAGAAGCGTTTCTGGGTGAGAATTACTTGGGGACTTGGTGTTGGGGAACTCGTGATCCCAATCCCCATGGCCCGGCGGCAGCAATCTTGCTCCAGTCTTTTGATAATCTTATGGCGGCCGTTTACGGCAAGCTAATGCTGCAAACTCATTTCTCATCAATGTTTGATGGTGTGGAAATTGAATTGACCGAAACTGGCAGCGTTTGGAATGTGTCCTCTATAATTTCTAAGCTGAAGGTGCAGTTCGACAATGATCATGAAGCTGGAGGTGTGTCTATAACTGAGTTTGGAAGGAGTCTTTCTGAGCTTGGAGATTTCGGGCGTGGTTTGATCGAACGGCTCCAGCTTGCCCCTGCGACCGAAGACGGACTTTTCGATAGCTTGTTAAAGAATATCGGAAAAGATAGTTCTTTTGGTGGGTTTGGGAACGATGTCCTCAATGGTACGGGCCTGGATGACTCTTTGTATGGATTCAGTGGCAATGATCGTATATACGGAGGTCTAGGCGATGATCTGTTGTCGGGCGGTGTGGGGGAAGATTATCTTGCCGGTGGAGATGGTGCTGATGTCTACGAATTCGGTAGGGGCGATGGAAAGGATACCATTTTTAATGCCGATCAAGACGTAAGTGGTTCTAAAATTGACAAGCTGCTATTTGGTCCAAGCATAACCGCAGCGGATATTATAGTTCGACGCAACTACTATGATCTGATTTTGGAAATAAAGGGTACGTCGGATTCAGTTACGATACAGAGTTATTTTGACGAGGATACTGTTGCTAATCATGGTTACGCGGTCGATCACGTCGTATTTGATGACGGCAGCTTTTGGACAATTGACCAAATAAAGATGGTCGTACAACGTCCAACCGACGGGAATGATGTCATTTGGGGTGATGCCTCTATCAATACCCTCAAGGGGGGCTTGGGCGATGATAAGTTATATGGTCTTGCTAATGATGACCTTCTTGATGGGGATGAGGGGAAAGATTTAGTCAACGGTGGTGATGGAAATGATGTGCTTGCAGGTGGCGAGGGTGATGATAGCCTCTACGGAAGCACTGGCAATGACGTCTTGATAGGCGGATTTGGGAACGATTTCCTAGAGGGTGGCGAAGGTTCAGATACTTATCAATTCGGCAAGGGTTGGGGGCAGGATACAATTAATAATCCTCAATTAGGCGTCGCCGAATTCGATGCCATTACATTTGCCGATGGTATTACTTCTGAGGATGTTATACTCAGCCAATCTGGCACAGACTTAGTCATTTCCTTGAGGGGCACAACAGATCGTCTGACGATAAAATATTATTTTGAACCGTCGGGTGGTCTCTCTTACCGAGTTCAGCAAGTTAACTTCGCTGATGGAACTGTGTGGACGTCAGATTTCATTAGCACCATGGCCCAGAATGGATTTGAGGGGGACGACCTTCTGCCAGGAACCGATGCTGCTGACTCGTTGGTAGGGGGATTGGGTAATGACACTTTGCACGGCCAAGGTAGTAACGATAGCTTGAGAGGGGACGACGGCAGCGACACTCTCTATGGTGGCGGCGGTGACGACATCATCCATGGTGGTAGTGGAAACGATATTCTTGATGGTGGAACTGGTAAGAATCAGCTTTTTGGTGAGGCGGGCGAAGATGTAATCCAGGTCGCCTACAACTCAACGGACAATACTTTAGCCGGAGGAACCGGTAACGATACGTTGACCGGCAGCTACTTTTCAGACACTTATTTGTTTAATTTAGGTGACGGTCAGGACACAATCTCGGAATATGATCCCGGTTATAGCGCTACGGATGTTCTTCGTTTCGGCGAAGACATACTCGCCAGCGATATCTTGATGCGTAGGACTGGTTCCGATTTGGTGTTCATGCATCGTAATGGTATCGATCAGGTAACCCTAAAAGCAGTGTTCGATCGAAATACTTCTGATAGTAGCGCTCTTGCTTCGGCCCTTATTGAGCGTATTGAGTTTGCAGATGGCACAACCTGGACATGGTCGGATATGGTTGCAGCGGGTCTGAGCCAGACGGGGACCGCGGGGGCGGACAACTTGGTTGGTTTCAATGGCAACGACATCATCCATGGAGGAAGTGGAAACGATACCTTGGATGGCGGAGCCGGTACCAACCAACTGTTCGGGGATGCCGGCGATGATGTAATCCAAGTCGCCTATAACTCGAGGGATAACACATTGGCCGGTGGGACCGGTAACGACACATTGACCGGTGGCTACTTTTCGGACACTTACGTATTCAACCTGGGTGATGGCCAGGACACTATCACGGAGTACGACGCCGGCCACTCGGCGATGGACACCCTGCGTTTTGGCAGCGGTATTCTCGCCAGCGACATTGTGATGCGTCGGACTGGTTCTGACTTAATGTTCCTGCACCGTAATGGCTCGGACCAAGTGACGGTTAAGGGGGTGTTTGACCGCAATGGTAGCGATGCGAGCGCTATCACCTCGACCCTCATTGAGCGTGTTGAGTTCGCCGACGGCACGTTCTGGACATGGTCGGACATGGTTGCGGCGGGTCTGAACCAGACGGGCACGGCGGGCGCCGATGCCTTGGTCGGTTTCAATGGCAACGACAACATTCACGCTGGCGCTGGAAACGATACCTTGGATGCCGGGACCGGTACCAACCAGCTGTTTGGAGATGCCGGAGATGATGTAATCCAGGTCGCCTATAACTCAAGGGACAACATATTGGCCGGTGGGACCGGTAACGATACGTTGACCGGAGGTTACTTCTCAGACACCTATCTGTTCAACTTGGGAGATGGGCAGGACACGATCTCGGAATACGACGCTGGTTTTAGTGGCATCGATACCTTGCGGTTCGGGGCGGGGATTCTGGCTAGCGACATTCAAGCCTACAAGTCAGGCGCTGACGTCGTTTTCATGCACAACAATGGCACCGACCAAGTCAGAATCAAAGGCTGGTTTGATGGAACGAGCTCCAGTGCGGCTGCCGTGACTCAGAGTGTACTCGAACGTGTAGAGTTCGCTGATGGAACCTCATGGTCTCTGGCTGATATCGCAACTAAGGGCTTTCGCCAAGTCGGTACAGCCGGGAACGATAGCCTATCGGGGTCGAGCGGTAACGACAGCATCAATGGTGGAGACGGTGATGACCTACTGGATGGCGGATCCGGTACGAATCAGCTATTCGGTGATGCAGGCAATGATGTTATTCAAGTCGCTTACAATTCAAGGAACAACACACTGGCCGGCGGCTCGGGTAACGATGTCTTGACTGGTGGTTATTTCTCGGACACATACGTGTTCAACCTAGGTGATGGTCAGGACACTATCAGCGAGTATGACGGCGGTAACGTAGCGACGGATACTCTACGTTTTGGCAGCGATATTGTCGCCAGCGACATTGTGATACGTCGGACTGGTGCTGACTTAATGTTTCTGCACCGTAACGGCTCGGACCAGCTAATGGTTAAGGGGGTGTTCGACCGCAATGGTAGCGATGCGAGCGCCGTCACCTCGACCCTCATTGAGCGCGTTGAATTCGCAGACGGCACATTCTGGACATGGTCGGATATGGTTGCAGCGGGTCTGAGCCAGACGGGGAACGCGGGGGCGGACAACCTGGTTGGTTTTAATGGCAACGACATCATCCATGGAGGAAGTGGAAACGATACCTTGGATGGCGGAGCCGGTACCAACCAACTGTTCGGGGATGCCGGCGATGATGTAATCCAAGTCGCCTATAACTCGAGGGATAACACCTTGGCCGGTGGGACCGGTAACGATACGTTGTCCGGTGGTTATTTCTCAGACACCTATCTGTTCAACTTGGGTGATGGCCAGGACACGATCTCCGAATACGATCCGGGTTACGGCGGCCTCGACACCTTGCGGTTTGGTTCCGGAGTCCAAGCCAGCGATATCCTCATGCGCAGAACCGGTTTCGACTTGACCTTTCTTCATCGAAACGGGACTGATCAGATAACAGTCAAAGGCTTGTTCGATGGCGTGACCTCGAATACAAGCTCTGTAAGTCAAAGCGTCATCGAACGTGTCGAGTTTGCCGATGGCACGTATTGGACTTGGTCCGACATGGTTGCAACAGGATTGAATCAAACGGGCACGGACAATGCCGACACCATGCTCGGTTGGAATGGTAACGATATTATCTACGGCGGAAGTGGAGACGACACACTAGACGCGGCAGGCGGAACTAACCAACTGTTCGGTGATGCTGGCAACGATTTGATCCAGGTTGCTACGAACTCAAGGGACAACCTCCTGGTTGGCGGCACTGGTAACGATACTCTGACGGGCGGCTACTTCTCAGACACTTATGTGTTCAACCTGGGAGACGGTCAGGACACGATCTCCGAGTACGACCCTGGTTATGGTGGCATCGATACCTTGAGGTTTGGGACAGGGATCCTGGCTAGCGACATCCAAGCTTACAAGTCAGGGGCGGACGTCGTGTTCATGCACAGCAACGGTATAGACCAGGTCAAAGTTAAAGGCTGGTTTGACGGGGCGACGTCGAGTGCTTCTGTGGTGACACAGAGCGTGCTTGAGCGTGTCGAGTTCGCCGACGGTACGTCATGGGCTCTGGCGGATATCGCAGCTAAGGGCCTGCGGCAGGTAGGCACAGCAGGAGCCGATAGCCTGTCGGGCTCCAACGGCAATGACAATATCTATGGCGGTGCTGGTAACGACGTGCTTGACGGCGGAGCCGGTACTAACCGGTTATTCGGTGAGGCTGGGAACGACGTGATTCAGGTGTCTAGCAACTCAAGAGACAACACGTTGTCGGGAGGGGCAGGGGACGACACATTGACCGGCGGATACTTCGCGGATACCTATCTGTTTAACCGCGGCGATGGCCAGGACACTGTCAATGAGTATGATCCAGGCTATGGAATGAGCGATACCTTAGCGCTTGGGACGGATCTTAGCCCTCAAGACCTTTGGTTCCGCAGGAGTGGGTCTGATTTGGAAATAAGCGTCGTTGGCGGAGACGAGAAGCTGACAGTCAGTAACTGGTATCAAGGGGGTGTTTATCACATTGAGGCCATGAAATTGTCTGACGGAAAGACGTTGCTTGATAGTCAAGTCAGAGTCTGGTCGACACGATGGCTTCGTTTGGTGTGGCTCCAGGTGCTGAAACGACCATTACCACGGATCAGCGAGCTCAGCTTGACTCGGTACTGGCAGCAAACTGGAAGTAAGTTGCCGTAAACGTTCCTTTCACATTGAGCGGTATCTAAATAAGCTGCCCCCGCGCAGGCACGTTGGCGGGGGCAGTTTTTTTGTCCATCGCAAACGTAGCGAGCAGGGTTTCTTCGCTTATGCCAGGACGATGACCGTGGAAAGCGACTAGGGCGTCGATCACTGACGTCAGCGACTCGAAGGATGAGTATCGATTCCCTGATGGCGTCTGCCCCAATATCAGCGTCAACATACCTGCGATGATGTTGAGGTGGGCCGTTTGGGTTCGGCCTCTTAACGTTTCCTCCCGGAAGCTGGGATTCAGGGCACGTTGGGGCGATACGGAAAATCGTAGAGAACCATGAGCTATTCCATAGAGTGCAATGTCCTTATATGGAACTGCACTGTCATAGGCTAGTGAAACAATAAATGCGTTACAGCCGCTACCCCTTTACTCGACCGCTTTCCAGCATGAATTGGGCGACTGATTGAGATCGATAAAATGGCGACATCTGTTTGATCAGTCCGATCGGTAAGCCAGCCCATACGCCTTTCATATGGATATGAGGCGCTCTACCGTGAAATCTGCTGCGCAGCAGCTGACCTCAAAAAAAGTGAGAAACAAAATTTCAAATTGATGCCGTGGCTTAATCGGAAAGCTTCAGATTTTTGTAGTAAAAATCGTAGAGGAGGCCTAAAGCAGGGCGGGCTGGAGGAGCCGCGAAGGCTAGGTGTTACAGGCTCTTTCCCTGAGAGGAAGTCGTCATTGACTTCAAGTATTTGGTATTCCTTACCATATATTGCCGTAGCGCGCGAAGTGGTGTCCCAGCGGCGTCTAATGTGTTGCGTGTGTAATATTTAGTCAATTGTCTGGAAAGAATCAATTGCGAGCTACGCTTTAAATTGATGCGGCTTATTGCGAATTAATTTTTATTTGCGCCAATCTCGATCCGATCGACGGCCGCAGACTTAGTTGGGTCGCTAGGTGGCCGGGCAGACTTAACAGCAGGGTGTGCGGTCGAGCGCAGGGCAACCACTCACCGCATCCCTTATGCAACTGACGAATGGTTACCTTGTGACGGTATTCGTAAGTGGTCACAAGTTGTCATCGCTCGCTGGGATGCGTAAGCTGCTTTCTATGAACCAGTCTCCAGCACCTTCGCCCAGCACTCGCGGCCCTGCCGATCATGACATTCGCGACCAGATTGTCGCGGCGGCCAACGAGCATTTCAGTCAATACGGTTACGCCAAGACCACTGTGTCCGACTTGGCCAAGGCCATCGGCTTTTCCAAGGCGTACATCTATAAGTTCTTCGATTCTAAGCAGGCGATTGGCGAGGCCATTTGCTCCAGTTGTCTTGCGAAGATCGTCGAGGCCGTGGAGGAGGCCATCAACGAGCAAGGGCTCTCTTCGACAGAGCGCTTTCGCCGTCTGGTCAAGACCTTGATCACCACCGGAATCGACCTGTTCTTCAATGATCGCAAGCTCTACGACATTGCCGCATTCTCCGCGTCGGAGCGCTGGCCCAGCTCCCAGGTGTATGACGCACGGATCAAGCAATTCGTGGTGCAGGTGGTGCGCGAAGGGCGTGAAAGCGGTGAGTTCGAGCGCAAGACTCCCCTGGACGAAACCGTTGAAGCGATCCACCTGACCCTCCGACCTTTCGTCAATCCTCTGTTGCTGCAGTACAGCCTCGACCACGTCGAGGTTGCGCCGACGCTGACCGCGAACCTCATCCTGCGCAGCCTGATGCCCTGAACGGAGGGCTGCCGCGCGCAGCCGTCCCAAACCACACCACGTTCCTCGCTTTCGGTAGGTGCCTGACCGAGAAGTCGCTTTTTGTCTGCATGGTGACTATTGACACAATTAGTCACTTGAATAAGTATGGCTTCAACGATCCAGAGATCCCCTCGATACAGCTTCGGCATGTGTTTGCGACGCTCGTGCGGGTTCTCGTTCAGCTCCGTAGGAGAACGTCGATATGACCCGCTTCGCTGAGGTTTTGGCGCAATTTGATCCGGGCGTGCCATTTGTGGCTCCGGCCAATTGGCAGCAAGGTCGAACGATCTTCGGTGGCTTGTCGGCGGCATTGTCGTTGGAGACGGTTTTGCGCGAGCGGCCTGAAGGCTTCCCGCCGTTCAAGTCTGCGCAGGTGTCATTCATTGGGCCCGTCACGCAACCCCAGACATTCCACACAAGCGTGTTGCGCGAAGGGCGATCCGTGACTTCAGTGTCGGTCGACTGCACGTCCGGTGATGAGCTGGCGTTGCGCACGACCTTGCTGTTTGCGCAGCCACGGGCCAGCCGGATTACCCATGAGGCGTGGGGTTGCCCCTTGGTGGAAGGCCCGTCGCGGTACGCCACGCTGGAGCTGGATCGGACCATTGCGCCGGCCTGCGCCTTCAACTTCGAGATGCGACCGGCAGGCGGCTCGCTGCCGGTGTCCGGTGCAAAACATCCTGAGTTATTGATGTGGGTCCGTCATCTGGATGCCCGAGGAGTGGACCCGGCGGTGGCCCTGATCGCCCTCGCGGACAGTTTGCCGCCAGCCGCCATGACCTGTTTCACCGAGCCGGCCGCCATCAGCTCGGCGTCCTGGACAATCGATCTGCCGCAGCCCGCCGTGGCCGGCGAATGGTTTCTTATCAGCTCCTTCAGTCAGCAGGCCTTCGAAGGCTACTCGTTACAGGACATGGAGATCTGGGACGAAAGCGGGCGCCGAGTGCTTTGGGCGCGTCAAACCGTGGCCATTTTTACCTAGGCTCTGTTTGAAAAGTCTTGAGACGAAGATCAGGCAAGGCGAAAACCGGCGAGGAACGGCCGGGGTCGCGCTCGACTTTACTGGAGTAAATGAGCATTCCGAGCCGGTTTTCAACGCAGCATGAACGAGTATCAAGGCTTTTCAGACAGAGCCTAACAGAACAACCAATCGCTCCACCCCTCAGTCAGCGTTCCTAGAGTTCTAATAATGAAAAATAACTTGCTCAAGGCCCCCTTGGGGCTCGCCGTCACCCTTGCCACTTCCCAGGTGTTTGCAAGCGGCTTCGCCCTTAACGAACAGAGTATCAGCGGGATGGGGACGGGATTCGCCGGGCGTTCTTCTTCAGCGGAAGATGCCAGCACGGTCTTCGGTAACCCGGCGGGCATGTCGCGCTTGAAGCACGAGCAGGTCAGCCTCGGCGCAGCGACGCTGTTTGCCAAGAGCGATATCAGCCAGACCCGCGGCACATTCGGCGGCCAGCAAGACGGTGACATGGTGCCAACCACCACGGTGCCGATGGGTTACTACGTCAAGCCGCTGGACGAGCACTGGGCCGTCGGCGTGGGTTTCTACGTGCCGTTTGGCTTGATCACCGATTACGGCAGCGACTTTGCCGGGCGTTACTACGCCAACAAAAGCGAAGTGACGACGCTGACCTTCCAGCCCACTGTCAGCTATGCCTTCAACGACAAGGTGTCGATCGGGTTCGGGCCGACCATCAACCGGATCAGCGGTGAGATCTCCGGAATGGTCCCCAATCCTCTGAGCCCCGGCAGCAACGATGGGAAGCTGAAAAGCAACGGCGACGATACCGCACTCGGCTTCAATGCCGGTCTCCTGGTGCAGGCCACCGACCGGACCCGCCTGGGGCTGACGTATCACTCCAAGGTCAGTTATCACCTGGACGCGAAGTCCAAGCTCACCGGCGGGATTTTCAGCCTCGTCGGGGTCAGCGGGCGTAGTTATGACGCGTCACTGGATGTGGACCTCCCGGAGTCGGTCGATCTCTCCCTCACTCATCAGCTCAATGATGACTGGACCCTTTATCTGGGAAGCACCTGGACGCGCTGGAGTCGCTTCAAGGAACTGACTATCGAGAACTCAGGCTTGCCTGCGCTGTTGAGCGGTGCGCTGGGGACTGTCAGCGAAGAGCAGAACTGGCATGACACCTGGGCCCATGCAATCGGCGCGGCGTACCGGTTCAACGACCAGTGGGTACTGCGCGCTGGCGTGTCGGTGGATCAGTCGCCGGCCAACAACACCAACCGTGGGCCGCGGATTCCTACCGGTGATCGCACCGTACTCAGCTTCGGTGCCGGCTGGACGCCGGTGCAGGATGTGACGATCGACCTGGCTTATTCCTATCTTCAGGAAGAGAGCGTGCGGGTCAGCGAAACCTCGGCGAGCCGTGGTGCGTACAGTGCCAAATACCGCAACAGCGCCAGCGGTTTCGGTACTTCGATCAGCTATCGCTTCTGACGCGACATGCCGTGTGCCGGGCGCCTGCGCGGCGCCCGGCACACGGCGACCTTCATACACCCATGACATTGGCCATCAGACGCTGGTGGAGCCAGCGCGGCGTGGCCCAGGTCAACACCGTGAGCGCCTTGTTGCCGAAACCGGGTACGACACTCATGCGCCCGGCTTGCAGCGCGCGGATGCCGGCGCGAACCACCGGTTGAGGTTGCATCATCACCTTCCTCAGCACCGGCGTGAGTTTCTGGCTGGCGCTTTGGGCAAACCCGGTATCGGACATGCCCGGGCACAGTGCGGTCACGACCACACCATCGGCCTTGAGCTCCTGGTGCAGCGCCTCGGAGAAGCGGAGTACGTAGGCCTTTGCCGCTGAATAGACCGCAAAGTTTTTCACCCCCTGGTAGGACAGCAGGCTGGCGATATGCAGAATGTGCCCGCGACGCCGGGCGCGCATGTCCGCGGCAAAGAGCCGAGTCAGCAGGGTCAGGCTGGCGATGTCGAGGTTGATCATCGCCTGGGACTGGTCGACGGAGTGGTCCAGAAAGGGGCCCTGCAATCCATGGCCGGCGTTGTTGATGAGTACATCGACCACAATACCCTGTTGACCCAGCCGCTTGTGCAGCTCGATGATCGCCGGGACCGAAGACAGGTCGACCTGCTCGACGAGGATCTCGATGCCGAAGCGCTCGCGCAACTGGGCCGACAGCGCTTCAAGCTTGTCCAGCCTGCGGGCTACCAGAACCAGGGATTTTCCCTGGGCTGCGTATTGCCGGGCGAACTCCTCGCCGAAGCCGCTGGAAGCACCCGTGATGAGCACCCAGGAATTGTCGTTGCTTTTCATGTGGCTGGACTCCGGTGGTAAAGAAAGATTGAAAACAACATGTCAGATCATCGACTCGCCACGGGCTGCGGCTGAGGCGCTTGCCAGCCGCCACCGAGGGCCTTGAACGCCGCGACTGCCGCGCGCGCCGCCTCGGTTCGTGCCTGTGCCCGTGCATCGGATGCCTGGAGCAGCGTCTGGTCGGCGTTGAGGACGTCGATCAGGCTGGCCGCACCTTTCTGATAGGCAATAAAGGACGACTGGCGAGCCTCGCTCAGTGACGCTTCGCCTGAAATGAGGGTGGTCGCCTGGGACTCTCGGTTCACCAGGGCGGAGAGCGCGTTCTCGACATCCTCCGTGGCCCGAAGCGCGGATTGGCGGTAGGCCGCCAGTTCTTCAGCTTCCTGCCCCTTGGCCTGGTCGATCTGCGCGTTGATCCGGCCAAAGTCGAACAGCCGCCAGCGCAGTCCCAGTGCGCCAGAAGCCTGGCTGGCGCCGCCGGAGAACAGGTGCCCGGCCGACACGCTGGTGGCACTGCCGAGCAACGCACTGAGGGAAAATTTCGGGTAGTACTCGGCGATGGCTTCCCCGATGCGGGCATTGGAAGCGGCGAGCCGGCGCTCGGCGACGATGAGGTCCGGCCGCCGGCGCAGCAGATCAGCCGGCGTCCCCATTTCGTTGATTTGAGGGGGCAGGGGAATGCTGCCCCTCTCGGCCAATTGCTGGCGATGGGTGCCTGGCGGTGTGCCGAGCATGACATCCAGTGCATTCAGCGCGGCATCCAGGCCAGTCTGCAGCACAGGCACCGTGGCCTGCACTTGAGCGAGCGCGCCCTCGGTCTGGCGGATCTGATAGTGGGCGGCGAGGCCTTTGCTGTAGAGCAGTTGGACTTTCTCGAGTAAGTCCTGCTGGGTCTTGACTTGGCGGTTCGCGATGTCGAGTCGCGCTTGCAGGCCGCGCAGGGTGATGTAGATGTCAGCGGTCTGCGCGGCGACGGCAAGTCTTGTGGCGGCGACACCGACCTCGGAGGCCTGGTAGTCGGCCAATGCGGCTTCGCGTCCGCGTCGCAGGCCACCAAAGAGATCCAGCTCCCAGCTCGCGCTCAGGTCCAGCTCATAGGCATTGCCGTACCGGTCAAAGCCAGGCGTCGAATCGAGCACCCGGCCCAACGGGGTCTCGACCGATTGATAGGCGCGTGCGGCCTGGCCGCTGATGTTTCCCGAGGGCAGCAGGGCGGCATTGGCGGCGCCAAGGCCGGCACGCGCCTGGGCAACGCGCGCCGATGCCTGGGCAAGGTCAAGGTTCTGCTCCAGCGCTTTGGCGGTGAAATCACTCAGTACCGGGTCGCCAAATCCCTCCCACCATGTGGTGAGGCTGGTGGGCGCTGCACCGCGCCTTTGTTCGACAGAGGACTGGCCCAGGAAGCGATCCGAGAGCGCAGTGTCCGGACGCTGGTAATCCGGACCGACCGCGCAGCCGGCCATCAGGCTGGCGCCTACCAACAGAGCAAGGGGGCGGAAGGGAGGCATTGAAGTATCCTTAGGATCAATATTTGTGACCATATTATAGAGTGGTCACAGGCTGTCAATGGATGAGCAACGCGCTCGAACGGATCCAAGACTCCCTGTTTACTTAGGATTACCTAGATGTGAGGTGAACTGAAAATAAAACCTGAAATGGTGACCATTGACAGAATTGGTCACGAGAGCAAGAATGAGCTCCCCGTCCTCTGCTCAATAAAGGGAACCTATGCTCCGGCTCCGACCTGTCACCCTGGCCGCTTGCGTATTGCCTCTCGTCCTCACGGCGTGTGGCGATTCATCCACTGCCACCGATCCCCGCACGCTTGCTCCTCTGGTGAGGGTGGTGCAAGTGCAGGGGGCCTCTACCAGTGCGCGTTCTTTCACCGGCGTCGTGGCCGCCCGGGTTCAGAGTGACCTGGGCTTTCGTGTTTCCGGTAAGGTGCTGGAGCGATTGGTGGATGCGGGCCAGACCGTTAAAAAGGGTCAACCTTTGATGCGCCTGGACCCGATCGACTTGGGCTTGCAGGCGCGGGCCCAGCAAGAAGCGGTCACGGCCGCACGCGCTCGGGCCAAGCAAACCGCGGATGATGAAGCGCGGTATCGTGAGTTGGTGGCCGCCGGCGCGATTTCGGCGTCGGGCTACGACCAGATCAAAGCCGCCGCCGACACCGCCAAGGCCCAGCTCAGCGCTGCCGAGGCGCAGGCCGACGTGGCCCGCAATGCTTCCGGCTACGCGGTGCTCGTCGCCGACGCCGACGGTGTGGTGATGGAAACGCTGGCCGAGCCGGGGCAGGTCGTCAGCCCTGGGCAACCGGTGGTCCGGCTGGCGCGAGCCGGGCAACGCGAAGCCGTCGTGCAGTTGCCGGAAACCCTGCGGCCCGCCGTCGGCTCGAGTGCGCAAGCGACGCTTTATGGCCGCTCCAGCGCAGCTGTCACCGCGAAACTCAGGTTGCTGTCCGATTCGGCAGACCGAGTGACCCGCACCTTCGAAGCGCGCTATGTGCTCGAAGGCGCACTGGCCAACGCACCGCTGGGTTCGACGGTGACGCTGCGCATCGCCGAAGGCGCGGCCCAGGGGCCGGTGATGCAAGTGCCGATCGCGGCGTTGTACGACCTGGGCAATGGCGTAGGCGTGTGGGCCATCGACGGTGAGCCGGCCAAAGTCACCTGGCGAGCGGTGCAGGTCCTGGGCTTGAGCGATGATGCGGCACGCGTCACCGGCCGTCTCAATGTCGGCGAGCAGATCATCGGCCTGGGCGCCCATCTGTTGCGTGAGGGTGAGTCCGTCAGGCTGCTGCCACAAACCGATGTGAAGGTCGCCGGGAGCCACCAATGAGCCTCAACCTTTCGGCTCTCGCGGTGCGCGAGCGCTCCATCACGGTCTTTCTGATTTTTCTGATTGCTGTCGCCGGAACCCTGGCCTTCTTCACGCTGGGCCGCGCGGAGGATCCGCCCTTTACCGTCAAGCAACTGACCGTGATCACGGCTTGGCCGGGCGCGACGGCGCAGGAGATGCAGGACCAGGTGGCCGAGCCCCTGGAAAAACGCCTGCAGGAATTGAAATGGTACGACCGCTCGGAAACGTACACCCGTCCCGGCCTGGCGTTCACCATGGTGTCGCTGCTGGACCGCACGCCGCCTTCACAGGTGCAGGAGGAGTTTTATCAGGCGCGCAAGAAACTCGACGACGAAGCCTCCAAGTTACCGACGGGGGTGATCGGGCCGTTAGTCAACGACGAGTACTCGGACGTGACGTTTGCGTTGTTCGCCCTCAAGGCCAAGGGCGAGCCGCAGCGCCTGCTGGCGCGTGATGCCGAGGTTCTGCGCCAGCGCCTGTTGCACGTGGCAGGGGTGAAGAAGGTCAACATTATCGGCGAGCAGGCCGAGCGTATTTTCGTTTCCTTTTCTCACGATCGGCTGGCGACCCTGGGTGTGTCTCCCCAGGATATCTTCGCCGCCCTGAACAGCCAGAACGTGCTGACCCCCGCCGGTTCCATCGAAACCCATGGGCCACAGGTCTTTTTGCGGGTGGATGGCGCCTTCGACAAGTTGGAAAAAATCCGCGACACGCCGTTGGCTATCCAGGGCCGGACCTTGAAACTCTCGGACGTGGCGACGGTGGAACGCGGTTATGAAGATCCGGCGACCTTCCTGGTGCGCAACAATGGCGAAGAAGCGTTGTTGCTGGGCGTGATCATGCGCGAAGGCTGGAACGGCCTGGACCTGGGCAAGGCGCTCGACGCCGAGACCAGCAAGATCAATGAAGGTATGCCGCTGGGCATGACGCTGACCAAGGTCACCGACCAGGCGGTCAACATCAGCTCGGCGGTCGACGAGTTCATGGTCAAGTTCTTCGTCGCCTTGCTGGTGGTGATGGTCGTGTGCTTTATCAGCATGGGTTGGCACGTCGGGATCGTGGTCGCGGCGGCCGTGCCCCTGACCCTGGCCATCGTGTTTGTGGTGATGGCGGCCACCGGCAAGAACTTCGACCGGATCACCCTTGGCTCGCTGATCCTGGCCCTCGGGTTGCTGGTGGACGACGCCATCATCGCCATCGAAATGATGGTGGTGAAAATGGAGGAGGGCTACGACCGGATCAAGGCCTCCGCGTATGCCTGGAGCCACACGGCCGCGCCGATGCTCTCCGGTACGCTGGTGACGGCGATCGGCTTCATGCCCAACGGCTTTGCCCAGTCCACTGCCGGCGAATACACCAGCAACATGTTCTGGATCGTCGGCATCGCGCTGATCGCCTCCTGGGTCGTCGCGGTGGCGTTCACTCCTTACCTGGGGGTGAAAATGTTGCCGGACATCAAAAAGGTCGAAGGCGGGCACGCAGCCATCTACGACACGCCACGCTACAACCGCTTTCGTCGCATCCTGGCGCGGGTGATCGCGCGTAAATGGCTGGTGGCCGGCACGGTCATCACCCTGTTTGCCGTGTCCATCCTGGGCATGGGCCAGGTGAAGAAACAGTTCTTCCCGACCTCCGACCGCCCCGAGGTGATGATCGAAGTGCAGATGCCCTATGGCACTTCCATCGAGCAGACCAGCGCCACCACCGCCAAGGTCGAAGCGTGGCTGCAGAAGCAGGCGGAAGCCAAGATCATCACCGCTTACGTCGGGCAGGGGGCGCCGCGTTTCTTCCTGGCGATCGCGCCGGAGCTGCCGGATCCATCGTTCGCCAAGATCGTGGTGCTGACAGACGATCAGCAAGCCCGGGAAACCCTCAAGTTCCGGCTGCGCGAAGCGGTGGCCGAAGGGCTCGCTCCAGAGGCTCGGGTCAGGGCCACGCAGATCGTATTCGGTCCGTACTCACCGTTCCCGGTGGCGTACCGGGTGATGGGGCCTGACCCGTCGAAACTGCGGGAGATCGCCAGTCGCGTCCAGGACGTCATGCAAACCAGCCCGCTGATGAGGACCGTCAACACCGACTGGGGACCGCTGACGCCGACGCTGCACTTCAACCTGGACCAGGATCGCTTGCAGGCGGTCGGGCTGACATCCAGCGCCGTTGCCCAGCAACTGCAATTCCTGCTGGCGGGTGTGCCGATCACGGAGGTGCGCGAGGACATCCGCTCGGTGCAGGTGGTCGGTCGGGCCGCGGGGGACATCCGTCTCGATCCGGCCAGGATCGAAGGCTTTACCCTGGTAGGGGCCACGGGCCAACGCATTCCCCTGTCCCAGGTCGGCGAGGTCGATGTACGCATGGAAGACCCGATCCTGCGACGGCGTGACCGCACGCCCACCATCACCGTGCGCGGCGACATCGCCGAAGGCTTGCAGCCGCCGGACGTGTCGAGCGCGATCATCAAGCAATTGCAGCCGATCATCGACACGCTGCCCCAGGGTTACCGGATCGAGCAGGCCGGGGCCATCGAGGAATCGGGCAAGGCCGGCAAGGCGATCGTGCCGCTGGTGCCGATCATGATTGCCCTGACGCTGCTGATCATCATCATCCAGGTGCGTTCGATCTCGGCGATGATCATGGTGTTTTTCACAGCGCCCCTGGGGTTGATTGGCGTGGTGCCGACCTTGCTGATTTTCCATCAGCCGTTCGGCATCAACGCGCTGGTCGGGCTGATCGCGCTGTCGGGCATCCTGATGCGCAACACGCTGATCCTGATCGGGCAGATCCACCACAACGCGCAGGAAGGGCTGGATCCGTTCAACGCCGTCATCGAGGCCACGGTCCAGCGTGCACGCCCGGTGTTGTTGACGGCCCTGGCGGCGATCCTGGCGTTCATTCCGCTGACGCACTCGGTCTTCTGGGGCACGCTGGCCTACACGCTGATCGGCGGTACGTTCGTCGGCACCATCATGACGCTGGTGTTCCTGCCGGCGATGTATTCCATCTGGTTCAAGATCCGTCCCGGTCATCCGGCGCAATGAAGCAGGCTGCGGCCAGTGTGCGTCAGGCTGGTGAAGGGCGGGTCGATTGAAAAACGAAGAGGTGCTTATGTTGAGTCCCACAGGTCAGAAGCGAATCGTCGTCACCGGTGTCGGCCTCGTCAGCCCATTGGGTTGTGGGGTGGAGGAGGCCTGGCGACGGTTGTTGGCCGGCCAGTCCGGCATCCGTCGGCTGGCTGACGCCATCACCGAAGGCACGGGAGTTGCCGTGGGCGGCCAAGTGCCGTCGCTGGAAGATGATGCCGTCGCCGGCTATGCCCCGGAACGAGTGATTTCGGCCAAGGATCGCAAGAAGATGGACCGCTTCATCGAGTTCGCCCTGGTGGCCGCCGATGAAGCGCTGGCGCAAGCGGGCTGGCACCCGACTAGCAGCGAGCAGCAGGAGCGCACCGCGACGATCATCGCGTCGGGTGTGGGTGGCTTCGGCGCCATTGCCGACGCCGTCCGCACCACGGATGCCCGCGGGCCGCGTCGCTTGTCACCGTTCACCGCGCCGGCGTTCCTGGCCAACATGGCCGCCGGACACGTGTCCATCCGGCACGGTTTCAAAGGTCCGCTCGGTGCACCTGTCACGGCGTGTGCCGCCGGCGTGCAGGCGATCGGTGACGCGGCGCGGCTGATCCGCAGCGGTGAGGCGGACGTCGCCCTGTGCGGCGGCACCGAGGCGGCGATCGATCGTGTGACCCTGGGGTGCTTTGCGGCGGCCCGGGCGCTGTCCACCGGCTTCGCCGAGCATCCGCAGCAAGCGTCGCGGCCCTTTGATCGGGATCGGGATGGGTTCGTCATGGCCGAAGGGGCCGGGGTGCTGGTGATCGAATCCCTGGAGCATGCCCTGGCCCGTGGGGCCACGCCGTTGGCGGAACTGGTCGGCTATGGCACCAGCGCCGATGCCTACCACCTGACGGCCGGCCCGGAAGACGGCAACGGCGCCCGGCGCGCCATGGAACAGGCGCTGCGTCAGGCGGCTGTCAGCCCTGCGGACGTGCAGCACATCAACGCCCACGCCACGTCCACTCAAGTCGGCGACAGCGGCGAACTCGCGGCGATTAGCGCGGTGTTCGGGCGCGATCGCGGCGTGGCGATCACCTCCACCAAATCCGCGACCGGGCATTTGCTGGGCGCGGCCGGGGGGATCGAAGCGGTTTTCACGGTGCTGGCCCTGCGCGACCAGATCGTGCCGCCCACGCTGAACCTGCATCACCCCGACGAAGCGGCCGAGGGGCTGGACCTGGTCGGCCTGAGCGCGCGAAAAATGCCGATCACTCATGCGCTGTCCAACGGCTTCGGCTTTGGCGGCGTCAACGCCAGCTTGTTGCTGCGGCGCTGGGATGCTTGATGTTCCAGTGAGCTGTTAGCGTGGGAACGTTTGCCGGGGGGAAAGTGGACTTTCCCCCCCCGGCAGCCCGCATTCGCGCCCTTAAGCAATCGGCCTAAGGTAGACGCCGTTGCTCAGGTTCTGCTTGAGTTGGTTGCTCGTCTCATCGGCCAATACCTCTGGCTGATCATTGATGACGCCCTCCAGCACGCGCTGGACGACATCGTGGGCCGAGGCCTCGTGTCATGTCCGTGTCCACGAAGGCGACATGCACGCCGACCACCAGCGGTAAAGGGACGGATTTATTTACCGAGGCAGCGGACAATATGAATCTGTCCCTCTGTTTTGCTTCTTAGGTTTTGGAGCCGTGAAGAAGAAAAACACGGCTACCCAACGGTATATCTGTCTTCTGAATGTCACCCGCTATGCTAAACGGGTCGTGAAGACGTTGCTTGCCCCCACGAACCCACATCAGATTTTGTAGGGTGGTTTCGATTCTGGCCCCCATTGGTGTTTCAATAACAAGTGCCACGCTTGAACGTACCGGGTGCGGAAAGTCATGAGGGATGCCAGGGCAAATCACGCAACCGATACCATTGACTTCGAAGATTTCTTCAACTTCGCAGATCAAATGCATGTAATGAAGACCTACGTGAGGGGACTCCATATCCTAACCTATCGTTCGCCTAGCCGATTCAGGGGTTTTGAGGTCGTCAGCTTTCGGCCAGAAGCGAACAGTGAAGTCCCTAACCTAATGCACCTGCCATCTTGACTCGCGGATAAACAGGAATAGCCACGTTATGAAAATTGTTGGTAAGCGGACGGTAAACACACCTTGCGAATCTTTCGTCCTCTCCGGTTTCGATGACAGCTTGCTTCGCTTATGCTTCCCGGCTCACGCGTAAGGATTGGGGTAGGTGTGACGGCATGGAAGCAGATAAATCTTGTCCTGTAGTTCTGCGAGTCCGCGAAACGCTTGAAATCTTAGCGTTCGAGCATCCATTAGCAGGCTTTCAGCTGGTCAAAGGCAGTGTCGAGCCAGGTGAGTCAGCCGACCTGGCTGCGGTTCGAGAGCTGAAAGAAGAAGCAGGGATTCATTCGACAGTTGGGCGACATTTGGGGGAGCGGCGCTCCATCGTAACTGGACAAACATGGGCATTTCATGAATGTCATGTTGCCCAAGACCTTCCAGATACTTGGGTGCATTTTGCAGAAGATGATGGAGGCCATGAATTCAGATTCTTTTGGCATCCTCTCGTGAGCGAGCCCTCTGAGAGTTGGCATCAGGTTTTCAGGGATGCTTTGAGCTTTCTTCGGAAAAGGCTCACTGAAGCCTAAGTGCGCTTACAGCTTTTCCTGGGGTGGTCAGGCCGGCATCCACTACTGTGGTTCCAGCTCTGACCATAAAGGACTGCGTCTGATACCGGCCATCAACGTTCCGTAGTCTTCAAACTTGCTGACGTTTACTTCAACCTGACTCTTCCACGTCGCCTCACATTCTTCGCACACCCAAAGTGAGATTTTTCTAGAGCGGATAAGCATTGCTCGTATGTATCCTTGGTGGCATCTTTGGCGTTCGACCAGCATGTTAATAATCTCTAGTAGAACTCGGTGCAATCCAATCCCACCGGTTGTTCTTGGCCGGTCGTCGGCTACTGCCTGATGTTGAACATTCGGGAGATCAAGGCTGTAGCTTTTTGACCGCCAGCGTCATATAGACCAGTCAGCAATCTCTGATCCGTGAGCTTATGAAGGTTGAAAAAAATTGTAGAAGGCTTGACCGAGCCTCTGTTGTTGGAAGGCGTCTTGATTCCATTGGATCAGAAACTCATCGTAAGCAGCTTTTTCGATTTCCAATGCTGCATGGCTTTCCATATGCACCTCCCGTGGCTATAAGCGATTTCAGAGCGTACCCAGCCGGTTTGGTTGGTGCAAGGAATGACGGCTGCTAACCCGAAACGGACATTGCCTGGATTTGAAGTTGACCGTCAATGAAACCGTATTGCAGCATGGCATTGAACATGTGGCCGCTGTGCGGCCACTCTGTTGGATAGAGAGCTTATGAGTGTTGCAAGCATACCTTCGTACCTAACCGGAAGAAGCTCATGATCAGGATGTTACCGAAGAATGAACTCGAGAAACTTTCGATGAAAGCTGGCGCAGAGGGTTTAACCCTGAGTGATATTGCCGCCACTTGTGAGGAATTTGATGTCACACCGCAAGATGTGCTGAACGAGCTGTCCGTTGCGGTTGCAGAAGGTTATCTACAGGGATCTTTGATCTACGATTTTTGCGATGACGTCATGAACGGGATCGTGAATGCCGTGGTTGAGGTGGGTATGACCAACGAAATGCCTCAGCCTGCTTTCTCGCTTTATCAAGCGTTCGATCAAGGCGAGTGGATCCGTAGTAGCGACCCGCCTGAGACTGACCCCAGTGAGAAAAACACGAAGCCGTTGGTCCGAGAAATATTACGTGCCCTTAGAGGCTAGCTCTCACAAATTGAGAGTTTTCGCTCTTTGGCTGGAAGCAGGTGCGGATCGGGCGGCCGTTTTCAGCCTGCCTTGACTGATAGCGCTCGCCAGGCAGTCATTCGAACAACTCTCTCTCTGATCTGTAAGAGGTATCGACCGAGGTTATGACACTTGTGAAAGGGAATTTTATAAAGTTGACTCACGTCGATTCTACAAAGGCTTTGTACGTCGATTGGATAAATGTTCGTGATGCAGTGCCAGGAGATATTGCAGTCGTCAAAGAAACATTTAACACGGACTCCGGAATCATCGTCCGCCTATCATGCGAGCCTCGATCGGGCTTTCAAGAGTGGTGCGCCACCTTTCATGAAGCAGATCTGACCTACGAGTTATTGCTCATAAAATCAGGCCCAGATGATTAAGTTTAAAAGGCCGCTTGGGTTGCAGGCGGTCGTTCATAAACGTTTGTCTCTGACCGGTTTCTGCCGTCATGGCTGATAAATGCGCTGGCCAATCCGCCGTGTTTGGTCGATTGTTGGACCAGTTCTCATACGAGGTATTCGCGCTTTGCAGGTAGTCAGATGGTGATTCGCGATTTGTTCCATCCCCGGGGAGGCTTTCGATTTCCTCAAAAAGCCAGACTGATAGAGTGTTTACCAGGGGGAGGTGGGCTCCCCCCGGCAGCCCGCATTCGCGCCCTTAAGCAATCGGCCTAAGGTAGACGCCGTTGCTCAGGTTCTGCTTGAGTTGGTTGCTCGTCTCATCGGCCAATACCTCTGGCTGATCATTGATGACGCCCTCCAGCACACGCTGGACGACGTCGTGGGGCGAGGCCTTTGGCACGCCTTCGAGGCCTCGTGTCATGTCGGTGTCGACGAACGCGACATGCACGCCGACCACCAGGGTGCCCTGGCTCGCCAGTTGCAAACGCAAGCCGTTGGTCAATGACCACACGGCGGCCTTGCTCGCCGAATACGTGACCGTGTTGGGCAGGTTGACCCAGCTCAGGGCCGAATGCATGTTGACGATCGCACCGCCACCGTTCGCGGCCAGGATCGGTGCGAAGGCCAGGCTGGTGGCCAGCGGCGCGACGGCGTTGGTCTCGAACTCCTGGCGAAGGTTCTCCAGGCTGATGTTAGCTTTCGATTGGTTGCCGTGGATGCCAGCGTTGTTGATCAGCAGCGTCAGGTCTTGCACGCTCTCGACCGCCGCGGCGATGTCTTCAGGGCGCGTGACGTCGAGTTTCAGTGGCACCACGTTCGGTTGGGCTTCGACGGTGGCGGGGTCGCGGACCGCGGCATACACCTTGGTGGCGCCTGCTGCGAGAAGGGCCTGCACGAACGCCTTGCCCAAGCCACGATTGGCGCCGGTGACCAGGGCCACACTGCCTTTGATTTGCATGTTGAATCTCCAGGTGTTGACGAAAGAGAAAGCGAGGCATCAGCCCCGCAGGGGTTGTTTGACGAGGCTGCCTCGCAGGACGAACAGGACCAGGGCAATCAGGCACGCCGTGACCTGAATGCCTCCCAGTGCCGTGACCGGCGCAAAAGGCAGGGCCGAGGCCAGCCAGGTGGTCAGTGCGGCGGCGGCCATGGAGACAAAGCCCAGCAGTGCCGACGCCATTCCGGCCTCCTTGCCGAAAGGCCCCATGGCGATGGCCGTGCCCAGCGGATTGGCCAGCCCCATGCCCCAAAGAAAGGTGATCATGGACAGGGCGTAGCCACCCAGGCTTGGATTGGCCGGGCCCACCAGCAGCAAGGCCCCGCCAGCCATGGCGCAGATGATTCCCAGCAATGCGATGATCGCCGCGCCATGGCGGTGAGCCAGGCGCGGCGCTGCCATGCCCGCCGCGAACACCACGAACACCGTGGAGGCGAAGTACAGGCCGGTCTGCAGCGACGTCAGGCCCAGGCCTTTCATCAGGATGGCCGGGGCCGCGGCGAACGAGGCGAACAGGCCGCTCATCAAAAGGCTCATGGAAACGGCCGGCAGGATGAAGCGCTTGTCCAGGGCCAGGCGCCGATAGGCGAGCAGCACGCTCCTGGCCGAATGCGGTGCCCGCCGGTCAGCGGGGTGGGTTTCGCCAAGGCCGCGGACATAGAAGAGGGCGAGGGCGATGCCTGCCAGCCCCACCAGGATGAAAATGGCACGCCAGCCGAGGGTGTCGGTCAGCACACTGCCTGCCAGCGGCGAAAACCCCGGTGCGGCAGCCGTGGCGACCATGGTCAACGACAGCGCGCGGGCGAGGGTCTCGCCCTCGAACAGGTCGCGTGCAATCGCCCTGGACAGGACCGAGGTGGCGCACACGCCCAGCGCCTGGACCACGCGCCCGGCGATCATGACCTCCAGGGTCGGCGCGAAACCTGCGATGACGGTGCCGACGACAAAGACGCACAGCCCGCCCAACACCAGCTTCTGGCGCCCGTAACGGTCGGCGAGCGGGCCGACGATCAACTGGCCGAGCGCGAACGTGATGAAGAAGCTGGAGAGGGTCAGCCCCAGCTCGCGGGTGGTCACCCCGAGTTCGTCGCCGATGGCTGGAAATGCCGGCAGAATGATGTTGGTGGAGAGCATGCCGATGGCGGCCAGGCCTGCCAGCAGCGCCACGGTCCGCCCGGTCAGGGGTTGAAGTGCCTGGGTGGAGTCGCTTACGGAAGTCGTCATCCCTTTAAGCCTGTTGATCGAAGCGGTTGTGGTGAGCGACCAGGAGACAAAAATCAGCCAACAAGGTCGTTGTTATGTATGATGATCATCATATTTAGCGGCAAGCATGATGATCATCATGCAATCCGTCAAGCACAAAAACGGAGGTTTCCATGAGGTATTCCTCGGACCAGACAGCAGAGCGCTACGAGAGCATTGTTGAAGAAGCGTCTCGGCTGTTTCGTGCCAAGGGTGTTGCCGGGGCGAGCATTGCCGAGGTGATGAAGGCGTCAGGGCTGACCCATGGTGCGTTTTATGCGCACTTCGACTCGAAGGAAGTGTTGGCGTGCGCCAGCCTCGAACGGGCGATGGATCAGTTGGCGCAGAAGCTGCGCGAGACCTTGTCGAACAGTGACGTGCCCAAGCAAGCGTTCCTGGCCATGTACCTTGCCGAGTCGCACCGGGACCACCCGGAAACCGGCTGCGCCATGCCCGCGCTGGCGATTGACGTGGCGCGTGAGCCCGGCATGCGCCGCTCCTTTACTCAGCGGGTGGCGCGCATGGTCGAGACGTTGAAGTCCGGCCTGCCATGGCGGCCTGGCCGCTCCCGGGAAGACCAGGCCACCAGCTTTGTCGCCTCGATAGTGGGGGCGATGGTGCTGGCCCGAGCGGTCGACGATCAGGCATTTTCCGCACGCATCCTGCGGGCGACCCATGAAGAACTGCTCGCCGCTGATCGGCAGGCGCAGGAGCCCACAACATCGGCGCCAGTCGAGGAAAGCAGTGATGCTTACAAGCAACCTGTCGCAACAATATCTAGCAAGCTAGATAATGTTGAGCGACAGGCGTCAGCAACCGGACTCGACGCCCATCTGTCGTTCGCCTTGTACAGCGCTTCGAATCGGATGATGCGCCTTCACAAGCCCTTGCTGGATCCCTTGGGCCTGACGTTCCCGCAGTACCTGGCGATGCTGGAGCTGTTCAATGACGCCCCCAGGACCGTGGGCGACCTCGGCGCCAGGCTCGGCATGGACACCGGAACCATCACCCCCTTGCTCAAGCGCTTGGAGACGTCGGGCAGGGTGACACGCACGCGGGACAAGGACGATGAGCGTCGAGTGCTGATTGCGCTGACCGATGCCGGCGAGGCCTTGCGCGAAGAGCTCCTGGCGGTCGGCCAGGCGATCGAGGCGGCTTGCCCGCTCAACCGGGAGGCGCGGCAGGCGCTGGCGGCGTTTGCGCGAGGGGCGGGCGAATAGCATCCCTGGCTATAGGGCCGGGCGCCGTGAAGGGCGCCCGGCCCGTGATTACATCGCCTCGGCCTCGGTCAGCCCCTGGTCTTCACCGAGGAACCCGCCACTCTGGTGCTGCCACAGCCGGGCGTAGGTGCCGTTCCTGGCGAGCAGTTCGGCATGGGTGCCTTGCTCGATGATGCGTCCGTCATCCATGACGATGAGGCGGTCCATGGCCGCGATTGTCGAGAGGCGGTGAGCGATGGCGATGACGGTCTTGCCTTCCATCATTTCATCGAGACTTTCCTGGATGGCGACTTCGACTTCCGAGTCGAGGGCGCTGGTGGCTTCGTCCAGCAACAGGATCGGCGCGTTCTTGAGCATCACCCGGGCGATGGCAATGCGTTGGCGCTGGCCACCGGAAAGCTTGATGCCACGTTCGCCCACCAAGGTGTCGTAGCCGGTGTGGCCCTGGCGGTCGCTCAGTTGTTGGATGAACCCGTCGGCCTGGGCGTTCACCGCGGCCTGGTGGATCTGTTCGTCGGTCGCGTCCGGGCGGCCATAGGCGATGTTGTCACGGATGGAGCGGTGCAGCAGGGACGTGTCCTGGGTGACCATGCCGATGGCGCTGCGCAGGCTGTCCTGGGTCACCTTGGCGATGTTTTGCTCGTCGATGCGAATCTCGCCGCTGTCCACGTCGTAGAAGCGCAGCAGCAGGTTGATCAGCGTCGACTTGCCGGCACCGGAGCGGCCCACCAGACCGATCTTCTCGCCCGGGCGGATACTCAGACTCAAGCCATCGAGCACCTGACGCTCGCCGCTGTAGTTGAAGCTCACGTTGTCGAACGTGACCGCGCCGCCAGCAGGGACCAGCACGCTGGCGTCAGGCGCGTCCTGGACCTTGGGCCCCCGGGTGAGGGTTTCCATGCCGTCCTGCACGGTGCCGATGCTTTCGAACAGAGAGGTCATCTGCCACATGATCCAATGCGACATGCCATTGATCCGCAGTGCCATGGCCGTGATCGCCGCCACCGCGCCGGTGCCGACTTCACCTTGGTGCCACAGCCACAAGGCATAGCCGCCCGCGCCGATGATCAGCGCCACCACCAGGGCCTGGTTGACGATCTCGAACTGGCTGACCAGGCGCATCTGGCGAAAGCCCGTCTGCTTGAAATCTTCCATCGCCGCCCGCGCGAAGTGCGCCTCACGCTTGGAGTGGGAGAACAGCTTCACGGTGGTGATGTTGGTGTAGGCGTCCGAGATGCGCCCGGTCATCGACGAACGTGCGTGAGCCTGTTCCTGGCCGACCTGTCCCAGGCGCGGCACGAAATACAGCATGGCGAGCCCGAACAGCACGATCCAGGCAATGAACGGCAGCATCAGTTTCAGGGCGAAACCGCCGGCCAGGGCAATGATCGCAATGAAGTACACGCCAATCCCGGGGGCGATCTCGATGACGGTGAACAACACTTCGCGCACCGCCAGCGCTGTCTGCATCACCTTGGTCGTGACCCGGCCGGAGAACTCATCGGAAAAGAACGAAAGGCTTTGCCGCAGCATCAGCCGGTGAAAGTCCCAGCGCAACCGCAGCGGCAGATTGATCGCCAGCACCTGGTGCTGGACCATGGTCCGCAACGCCACCAGCCCGATGCTGGTGACCAGTACGATGCCGATCCCCCATAGCACACGGCTCTCCTGGCCCTGTGCATCGCCGCCGGCCTGCCAGGTCGAAAGCAGGTCCACGACCTGCCCGAGAAACGAGAACAGCCAGGCTTCGTAAATCGACACGCCGGCGCTCAACAGCGCGAACACAAGGATGTAACCGCGGGCACCCCGCGTGCAGGCCCACAGGAAACGGGTCAGGCCGACCGGGGGCGGGGGCGCTTCATCAGGTGGGAAAGGGTCGAGTCTTCGTTCGAACACACGAAGCATTGTGGCCTCCGAAAGGATCAAGTCGGGGGTGATTGTCCCATGTTACGTCTGCCTTGAGGGGCGTACGGCCCGATGTTCTGTGAGCCGGGCAGGCCGCGCCCATGTCCAGCCGCTTGAACGCCCCCTGCAAGTCATCTCTGACAACAGCATCGCGAGGAAGTCAGGCGCGCTTGCACGATTATTCTCTGACAGGGATCGACAACGTAGCCCGAAGGCCGCCCTCTGGCCGGTTGAGCAGTTCGATCCGTCCGCCCAAACGCGTTGCGATGGTGGCGACGATGGTCAGGCCAAGGCCCGCGCCTTGTGGACTGCCGCGGCTGTAGAACCGCTCGAACAATCGTGCTCGATCCGCCTCGTCGATGCCCGGTCCCTGGTCGTCGACGTTCAGTTGGTAGAAGTTGTCGACCCGGGTCAGTTGTACGGTGATCACGCCGTGTTCCGGGGAGAAATTGGCGGCGTTGGTGATCAGGTTGTTGAGGGCGATGTCGACAGTGGCCGCGTCGGCCAGGACATGGAACGGTTGGTCGCTGACGTCGAAGGCCAGTTCCAGGTGCTTGCTCAACAGCCACGGGGTGAGCTGCACCAGGCTGTTGCGCACGGTCTCGCTGAGGTCGATGTGCTCCAGCACGGGTGCGCCGGCCTTGGGTTCGAGGCGGGCCATGGTCAACAACTGGCTGACCAGGCGACTGGTGCGATCGACCCCGGCGATGAGGAACGCCAGGGACTCCCGTCGCTCCTGTTCGGTGCCGGCCTCCTGCAGGTTTTGCGCGTGCACCCGGAGCACCGCCAGCGGGGTGCGCATCTCGTGGGCGGCGTCGGCGATAAAGCGCCGCTCGCGCCCGAGCACTTCCTGTATCTGCGCGAGCATGCGGTTGAGCGCCGCCTGCATGGGTTCGAGCTCGCTGGGCAGCGGCGTCAGTTGCAGGGGTTCGAGGGAGCCGCTGTGGCGTGCGCGCAGGGTCGCCGCCATGTTCGCCAGCGGCTTGAGGCCCCAGCCGATGGCGAGCCAGACCATCGCTGCGAGCAGCAGGCTACCGATCGCGTTCGGCCACAGCGTGTGACGCACGATCCGGTCGACCAGATCCGCGCGCACGTCACCCCGTTCGCCGACCCAGATGCGCAGGCCGTTCTGTGGGTCTTCGAGGATGAAGGCGCGCCAGTGACGGCTGTTCAGGTCCACCACGTCGCTGAACCCAGGCTGGGTCGGCGGCGAGCGGAAGGAGGGCGCGCTGGCGGTGTGCACCAGGACGTCGCCTGCACGGTTCCATACCTGGAAGGCGATCTTGCGCTCGTAGGGATGGCCGTCGCCGCGCAACGGCGCGTCGGCCAATGCGTCGTTGAACGCCCGGTACAGGTCGGCATGCTGCTGCGCCGCCAACGGCATGCGCATCACCCCTTGCAGCAGCCGCGCGTTTTGCGCCAACTGCGCGTCATAGACTTCCGCGATTTCGTGGTTGCTGTCGTGCAGGTTGAACGCGCTGAGTACCGCGAGCCCTGCGAGCAGCAGGCCGATGATCAAGGTGAGGGTGCGGCGGCGGATCGACGTCATCGGCGTTCTTCCACCAGGTAGCCCACGCCACGGATGGTGCGGATCAGATCGGCCGAGAATTTCTTGCGCAGGTGATGGATGTGCACCTCCAGCGTGTTGCTTTCGGCTTCTTCACTCCAGCCGTAGAGCAGTTGCATCAGTTGGTCCCGGGTGATGACCCGGCCCGGCGGTGACAGCAATTCGTGCAGGAGCTGGTATTCCTTGGGGGTCAGGGCGACGGGCTGGCCGTGGTAGCTGGCTTGCTGCGTACTGGGGTTGAGGCTGATGCCGGCGTGCTCGATCAACGCCTGGGCCCGCCCGGCACTGCGTCGCAACAAGGCCCGCAAGCGGGCCTTGAGTTCGTTGAGGTCGAAAGGTTTGACCAGGTAATCGTCCGCGCCGGCATCCAGCCCGGCGATGCGATCCTCGGTGGCGTCGCGAGCGGTGAGGATCAACACCGGCAGGTTCGAGCCGGTATTGCGCAAGCGGCGCAACACGTCGAGGCCGTCCATGCGCGGCAACCCGAGGTCGAGCACGGCCAGGTCGAAGGTTTCGCTGAGCAATGAGTGCAGGGCGCTACCGCCATCCTTGAGCCAGTCCACGGTGTAGCCCTCGCGCCCCAGTGCCTGCTGAATGCCCTCGCCGAGGGCCACGTCATCCTCTATCAGTAATAAACGCACCTGGACTCCCATCAGTCGAGTTTTTTGTCCACGTCCACCATCAGCGCGGCAATCTCTTTGCGCCGCCCGGCATCGGCGCTTTCCCGGCCCGGACGGGGCGCGGCTTGCAGGGCTTTTTGCAGCGCCGCCCTGGCTTCAGCGTAGTGCTTTTGACGGTAAAGGTGATCGCCCCAGAAGTACAGGCTGTCGATTCCATCGGGGTTCAGTTGCAGCGATTGCTTGAGCAGTTGCTCGGCCTTGTCGCTGTCGCCAAAGCCGATCGGCCAGCCTGGGACCCGGTCATACAGCGCTGCGAGGCTGGTGTAGGCTGAGCCTTGCAGGGCCTTGGGGTCCAGGCTCAGGGATTTTTCCAGGTCGGCTCTGGCGTCCTTGGCCTTGCCCAACGCTCCGAGGCCGCCCTCGGCGCCGGCCCAACTGCTGGTGACGATGCCTTTCCAGATCCAGGCCTCAGCGACCGCCGGACGTTCGGCAGTGAAGCGTGTGGCTTGCGCCGCCAACTGCTCGAACGCGGCGGCGCGCTGTTTTTCCGGCATTTCGTATTGGATGTGCGCCCAGCTCTGCTGGATGCCATCGAGGCGTTGCTGATCGGCGGTGTCCATTGCCCAGGCGCCTTGGCTGAGGGCGCCTAGCAACAGGCATGCGAGGATGTTTTTCATGGTTTTGGTGGCTCGTTCTCGGTTTTTTCACTGAGGCGGCGGATCAGCGGCAGTTGCTTGCGCAGGCCGCGGTCCACCAGGTTTGGCAGCAGACTGTTGAGGCGCACGAAGAAGCGCTCCGGCCAGCCCAGGTACACATCGCGGCGCTCCCCGGCGATGGCATGGGCCACCGCCGACGCCACGGCTTGTGGGTCGTCGACGCTGGCCTTGAGCGCATCGTTCAAGGCTTGCGCGGCGGCGCTGTTCATCGAGGTGCGGGTGGCGCGGGGCGCGACGTACAGGACACTGACCCGGGTATCCGCCAGTTCCCGGCGCAAGGCTTCGGAAAAACCGCGCAGGGCAAACTTGGTCGCGCAGTAGCTGGCATAACCGGGGTAGCCGATCGAGCCGTAAGTGGAGCCGACATTGACCACCATTGCGCTGTCCGCCTGCTTGAGCATGGGCAGCAGCCGTTTGGTCAGGCAGATCGGTGCGCCGACGTTCACCGCCAGCATCCCCTGGATGTCACTGTCGTCGAGCTGTTCGAGCATGGCGAAGTGGTTGACCCCGGCCGCATTGATCAGCAGGTTGATGCCGCCCACGCTCTCGGCGGCAGCCAGCACCTTGCCCTGGTCGGCCGCCAACGTCAGGTCGGCGGCCACCCAACTGAGGTTCTGCGGATAGCGCTTGAGCAAGGCCAGCAGCGCGTCTTGATGCCGCGCCACCGCCAGTACCCGCGCACCGGCCGCGCACAAGGTCTCGGTGATCGCCAGGCCGATGCCGCCGCTGGCGCCGGTCAGCACGACTCGCGCCTCATGCAGCTGCATGGTGTGCCTGCGCTTCACGGGGCAGGCCCCGGAACATGTCGGTGTAGAGTCGATAGACAACCTTCGAGGCATGCATCACCGCGGCCTGATCTTCCGGGTCTTCAAGCTTGTTCATCAGTCGGCGGTAGGTCTGCATGTGCTCGATGTCGAGCGAGCCGTGGGAGCTGAGGTAGCTGAAAGCGGTTTCCGGCAAGGCCAGGCGTTCGCGGATGCTGCCGGCGGCGTGGGTGGCCAGGGCGATGCTGGTGCCTTCGAGCACATTGACCATGCCGAACAATCCTACCGGGTTGCCTCGGGCGATGGTGTCATAGAGGAAGCTGGTCATCAGTTCGATCGACAGCGAAGGCTGGCCGTCTCGAACGGCGTCACGGTCCCCGCCACATGCGGCGATATCGTTGAGCACCCACTGTTCGTGGCCATATTCATCCTCGATGTACTCGCACACCGCCTTGCGCAGCCATTCCAGGCGTGTTGGCAGGCGCGCGCCGCACGCCATCATCAGCGGCACCGTGTGGCGCACGTGGTAGTAGGCCTGGGCCAGGAACGCGCGATAACTGTCCAGGCTGACCCGGCCTTGCAACGCATCGACGATGATCGGCAGGTTGAACAACTCGTGGCGTTCCTGTTGCGTGGCTTCTTGCAGGGTGTCGAAAAAACTCATGATGCAGGCTCCTCGGAAAGGGCGGATTCAGTCAGTTGGTTGCGATACAAAGCGACGATGGCGTCACGACGGGGACGCCCATTGGCGGTGAGCAAACCGTTGGCGGCGCTGAAGGGCTGGGGCAGGCGGGTCCAGCGGTGCACCTGGGCATAGCCGGGAAGTGCCTGGTTGGCTTCGGCGACGGCGGCGGCCAGTTGCTCGTCGCTGCAATCAGGGCGATGGGGCCAGAGCAAGGCATGGTTGAGTGGTTGGGCCTCGCCGTACACGAAGGCTTGGGCGATGTGGCGGCGCTGGGTCAGTTCGGACTCGATCCACTCTGGATTGACGTTGCGCCCGAAGCTGGTGACGAACTGATGCTTTTTGCGACCCTTGAGGTAAAGAAACCCTTCGGCGTCGAATTCACCCAGGTCGCCGCTCGGCCACCATTGTTCGGTGTGCAGCGGTTCGCCCAGGTAACCCAATAGGGTCGAGCCCTTGATCAGCACTTCACCGTCCTCGGCCAGGCGTACTTCAACATGGGGCAGGGGTTTGCCAACGCTGCCAGGCCGGTGAGCGCCGGGGCGGTTGAGGCACACCACCGAAGCGCATTCGGACAAGCCGTAGCCTTCGTAGACCGGCAGGCCGAGCCGCTGCGCGCGGTGCAGCAGGTCTTGCGCCACCCGAGCCCCGCCCACCGCGACAAAGCGCAGGTGACGCGGGTCGAACGCCTGTTGTTCGGCGGCGCTGACCAGCATCAACAGCAACTGGGGCACCAGGATCAGGCTCTGCGCCTTGCGGTCGGCGAGGTTGCTCAGCAGGCGCGGCACGTCCACGCCGCTGGCGCCCTGGATGCCCAGGGTTTTCTGGCTTGGCAGGCTCAACGTGGCTCCGGCGTAGAGGGCGGCGTAGCAGCCGAGATTCTCCAGCAGGATCGCCAGCGGCAGCAGTGCCACATGGTGCTGCGGCGCGCTGGGCAGGCTGGCCTGCTCCAGTTCCCTGGCCACCCGTAGCAGGCTGTCGGCGCTCAGGCAGACGCCTTTGGGCGTGCCGGTGGTGCCGGATGTAAAGGTCAACTTGGCGGTGCCGGCCGGCAGGCGCTGCCCACCCTCGAAGGTGCGACACCAGAATTCACCGCGCCGGGTGTAGCCAGCGGCGATTAATTCGTCCGCAAGCTCCGGCTCGGCAACGACCCGTGTCGCCTGGCTCTGCATCAAGCAATGGGCCCGCTGGGCCGGGCTGAAAAACGGCGGTAGCGTCACGCAGGCCACGCCTTCCCACAGCGCGGCCAGGTCCCACAGCATCGCCTCGATGCCATTGTCCAGCGCCAGGGCGATGACGTGCGCCTGTTCTTCGCGCAAGCGCTCCTGGCGATACAGCACCTGGGCGTACAGGGTCACGTAGTCGATCTTCTGGGTGTCGCCCCACAGCGCCACGGTGCCGTCGTTTCGTCCGGCATGGCTGCGCAAGGTTTCCTGGAAACGCTGCAGTTCAAGCGACATGGCAGGCACCTTCAATCGACGTGGGCAAACCGAGGCGAGTGAACAAGCCGATGTTGCGTAAATGAATGAACCCGGCACGGATGTTCCCCACGTGCACCCAGGGCTTGCTTTCGTAATAGCTGCCCCAGTGATGGCGCTCCTCGCCCAGGCGTTCGGGGTCGGCGGCGCACAGCGTCACCGGCTTGAGGCCCAGGCGGTGGAAGCTGTTGACCAGGCCGATGTTGCCGGTGAAAGTCACCCACTCCAGCCCACCCATGGCCAGCAGGTAGGTAATGGCGATGATGCACAGACGGGCGCTGCCGGTGTCACTGGCCGCGAGATTGCCGACCTCGACGATCACGCGACGGTCCACCGTACGGTCGGCGGCTGCGCTGACCAGCAGCTCGATCGGCGCTTGCAGGTAACGTTCGAGAAACAGCGGCTCAAGGTGCGCGCGGCGCAGGCCGGCCACCGCGCAGAGCTCGCCAGTGCCGTTGTGCACGCCCAACAACTGGGGCATGAACTGACGAATGTCGGCACCGTGGGCCTTGCGAAAACGCTGTTGGATAAACGCTTCGAATACGGCTCGCTGAGCGTCACCGTGCTCTGCACCGGACAGGCTCATCAGGGGTGTTTCAGCCTGGCCAAAGTGCAGGGGCAGGGGGATGTTCCAATCGGACTCGGGCATGGGCAGAACGCCTCCCTCAATGGATTTGAGCGAAGTATCCGTGCCGTTTCTTAACGAAGTCTGAAGGTGAAGAAGGGTTAATGACGGGTGGGGTCGTGGACGCCCAGGAAGAAGGGATGTGCTGGCCAGTCGTATCGGTGGTTTCCGATACGACCGTGAACACAGGGCTCTATTGCGCGGGCAAGAGGATCACGAAGTTCTTTTTCATGTCTTCCAGCACGGTCCATGTCCCCTTGGCGCCCGGTTCGATAATGAACGTGTCGCCAGCGGCCAGTGTGAGCGGGGCGCAACCTTCAAGCTCGATGACGCAGCGTCCACTCAGGACATGGCAGAACTCCCAAACCTTGTAGTCGATGCGCCACGCTCCGGTGCTGGCTTCCCATTCTCCGGAAATGCGACCTTGCTGTTCATCGTGATAGTACTTGGACGTCAGCGTGTGAGGGGTGCCTTCCAGGACTTCTTCAAAAAAGGGAAGGTCGCGCACCGGTTGGATATCCAGTTCGCGGAATACGGTCAGTTTCTTGTTCATGGTTTTTTCTCGAGCACGTTTTGGGTAGGGCGATACATCAAGTAGGCTTCACCGGTTACGCCCAGCATCGGGTGCGGAACGATCTGGCAGGTTTTAACAATTTGAAAACCATGCCGTTCGTAGAATCGGCGGGCACCGTGGTTTTCTGCATAATCGATCAGGCATAGCCCCTCCAGCCCAGAGTCTTCGGCGCGCTGCTGGGCGTGGCGAAGAAACTTGACGCCCAGCCCCTGGTTGCGCCAGGCCTCGTCCAGAGCCAGGCTGGATATGTACAAGGTATCGGGTATTTCCATGTCGGAATAAGGCGCGAGGACCGGGTCGGTCTCGACAGGCCCGTCAGGGGCCGCGCGCAAGGCATAGCTATGCATCATGCCGATGACACGCCCTTCGAAAGTGGCCATCAGGCAGTTCTTGTAGGAAAAGTCGCCGTGTTCCCTGGAATAGCGAGACGCACCGACACTCAGCAACGCTTCTCCCGGTGCGGCAAGCTTGCTCCATATGTAATCGGCCATGCCCTCCGATGTCAGTTGAAAGAAGCGCGCAATATCGTGCGCGTCCGAGGCTTGAGCGGGTCTGAAGTCGATAGGCATGTAGGGTGCTTCCATGGGATCGGGTGGTTAGTTTTTAAGGATTACGCCTTTAACAGGGGTGGCAGGGTAGGCGGTTTGAGCGGTTCCCATCATGCTCTGGGCGAACACCATCAGCACGGCGTGCGACGCCGCCCCATGCTCAAATACACGTGGCCGTAAAATGGATGCTTCAATCGCCAATCTTGGAGGGGGATTTGCCGACCTTGCTCGATGCCCTGACTTCCACGCAGAGATCAGGGACTTCGCCGTCAGCGTGTTTGCTGGGTTCGGTTGGTGACGCTCGATTACAGGCTGTCGGGGTCGCCGAAGAACATTTTGACTCGGCTCTAGGACGACTTCTCAGCGATTCAAATAGAGGGCTGTCTCTTTGTTACAGCCCTCCAGCGCAGAGGGTTCGTTAGAGCAGCTCAACCGAATTGGTTTGCCGATTCAACTGCGGTTTCAGGCTTCCACCTACGTGTTAACTGATAAGCAATTGCCAGCCATATGAACCACCCCGGCATGACCAACAGGGCAACGCGGGTGTCAGGTCTTAATGCCAGCAGGCAGAGAACGAAGCCCAGAAAAGCCATTGAGAACCATGCCATTGGAACGCCGCCGGGCATCTTGTAAGCAGATTTGGCATGAAGCTCGGGACGCTTTTTGCGGTAGGCAATGTAAGATGCGAGAATGGTTGACCAAGTGAAGATCACCAGGATCGCAGACACGGTGGAAACGATGGTGAATGCCGTCATGACTTCCGGAACGATGAACAGCACGAGCACACCCAGCAGCATCAATAGTGTTGTGAAGGCCAGGCTCAGCAAAGGCACGCTGTTGCCTGATAGACGCCGAAAAATACCCGGAGCGTTGTCTTGATTCGCCAACCCGAACAGCATGCGGCTCGATGAAAATACACCGCTGTTGGCCGATGAGGCCGCCGAGGTCAGGACCACGAAGTTGACGATACCGGCCGCTGCGGGGAACCCGGCGACGAGGAACAGTTCGACAAAAGGGCTTTTGACGGGGGAAACCTGTTGCCACGATGTCACGGCAATAATGCAGCTCAGCGCGAGGACGTAGAACAGGATGATCCGCAGCGGAATAGAGTTGATGGCTTTGGGCAGGGTCTTCTCCGGCGAGCGGGTTTCAGCGGCGGCGGTGCCGATCAGCTCGGTGCCGGCGAAGGAGAAGATCGCCATTTGAAATCCGGCGAAGAAGCCAAGCAATCCGTTAGGGAAAGCCGCCTGTTTGTCCACCAGGTGGCTCAGGGATGCGGTGACACCACTGGGGGAGACGAAGGAGCTGGCAATCAACACGGTGCTGACGCCGATCAGGGTCACGACGGCAATGATCTTGATGATCGCGAACCAGAACTCCACCTCACCGAACAGTCTGACCGTGAGCACATTCAACGCGAACAGTGTCGCCAGCATGCCGACGGCGGGTATCCACGCCGGCATATCCGGAAACCAGTACTGGAAGAATCCGCCGACCACGACGGCGTCGCCGATCACCGCTACGCTCCAGCTCAGCCAGTACGACCAGCCGAGAAAGAACGCTGCGCGCGGGCCGAGGTAGGCGCCGGCGAAGTCAGCAAAGGTTTTGAAGTTGAGGTTGGACAGGAGCATTTCGCCCATGGCGCGCATGACGAAAAACACGAACAGACCGATGATCATGTAGATGAGGATGATCGACGTCCCGGAGAGGGCGATAATTTTCCCGGAGCCCATGAACAGGCCGGTCCCGATGGCACCGCCCATGGCCATCAACTGGATGTGACGATTGCTGAGCGTGCGCTGCAACGCGGGCTGTTCAAGCAGCCCGGAAGGGTTCGATTTCATTGCAAAACCTCTTGATTTTATGTTTTTGAGTTTTGGCAGAAAGTGGATGTCGAGCGTTTTTGTTAGAGAAGCAGCGGCTAATCAAGACGATGCTTGGAGGGTGAATGGCCCCTCGCCAAGTGGCGAAGGGCGGTCATCACCGATCAACTGACGGTGCGTAGACGCGAGGCTTTGGCCGGTGGTGGATCCAGCAGTTGGAATAGATTTTTGATGTTGGCCGGCGTCGGGACCAGGTGGACACGCTGGCCGATTTGCTGTGCCTGAGCCAGGTCGTTGAGATAGCGCAGTGACGAAAAGTCTTCCAAGGCAAAGCCCACCGAATCAAACACTGTCACTTGCATATCGTTTTCGCGTCCGGCCACTTCGCCCTGAACAATCTGGAAAAACTCTATCACCGGGGAGTCGGCTTCCAGTTGCTGGATGTCGCCCTCAATGCGAGTTTGCGGTTCGAACTCGACGATGACCCGGGCGTTGCGCAGGATGTCGGCGTGCAGTTCGGTTTTACCAGGGCAGTCACCACCGACCGCATTGATGTGCATGCCGGGCTCGATCATCTCGGGCGTCAGAATGGTTGCGTAGGCTTTGTCGGCGGTGACTGTGGTGACGATGTCCGCGCCCTTGACCGCGTCCTTCACCGAGCTGGCCAGAATCACTTCGATGTCCGGGAACGCCGCGAGGTTGTGCTTCAGTTTGAGGGACGCTTCTTGATCGATATCGAAAATACGGATTTCGTTGACGCCCAACATTTCATGAAAGGCCAGCGCCTGAAATTCACTTTGGGCACCGTTGCCGATCAGGGCCATCGAGGTCGCACCGGGGCGAGCCAGCGATTGCGCGACCAACGCGGAGGTGGCTGCTGTGCGCACGGCGGTGGTCAGGGTGAGTTCGCTGAGCAGGGTAGGATAGCCACTCTGCACATCCGCCAAAAGTCCGAAGGCCATGACCGTCAGTAAATTCTGCTGGCCGTTGTTGGGGTGGCCGTTGACGTATTTGAACGAGTACTGCTGGCCATCGTCGGTCGGCATCAACTCGATCACGCCGTCTGTTGAGTGGTTGGCCGTGCGCGGTGATTTATCAAACTGCGCCCAGCGTGCGTAGTCGGCTTCGATGTAGCCCGCCATTTCGCGGATGGCGCGGCGGATACCGACTTGGGTGAACAAGCGTGCAGCATCATCGACATCTATAAAAAGCGTCATGTTCTTATTCTCCGATCCAGGCATTGAAAGGTTGTAGAGCGTGGGGGGCTCAGCTGCGTTTGCTCTCGAAACCGTGCAGTACGTTGACGGCATTGATGCCGATCTCATCGACCATGTAGCCGCCCTCCATCACGAACAGGGTCGGGCAGCCGACGCTCGCGATCAGTTCACCGATGCCAATGAAGTCTTCACTTTCCAGTAGGAAGTGACTGATGGGATCGTCCTTGAACGTGTCGACTCCCAAGGAAATCACCAGCACTTGCGGCGAGAACTGCTGGAGTTTTTTGCAGGCATGGAGCAGGGCGTTGCGATAGCTCTCCCAGGTGGTGTTTTTCGGCAGGGGATAGTTGACGTTGTAACCCTCGCCGGCACCTGCGCCGACTTCGTGGCCGTAACCCGAGAAATACGGGTAGGACACCGCCGGTTCGCCGTGCAGCGACACGAACATGACGTCGCTGCGCTGATAAAAAATGTTCTGCGTGCCGTTGCCGTGATGGAAGTCGACGTCCAGCACCGCGACACGTTTGGCGCCTTGGGTGATGGCCTGCTGCGCGGCAATGGCGGCGTTGTTGAGGTAGCAATAACCGCCCATGTATTCGCGTGCGGCGTGATGACCAGGTGGACGGCATAGGGCGAAGGTACTGTCGTGGCCTTCATCGAGCAGGGCCAGGCCGGTGAGGGCGATATCGGCGCTGGTTTTCACGGCTTGCCAGGTCGTTGCGGTAATGGGTGAGCCAGCGTCCATGGCATAAAAGCCAAGCTTGCCATCGATGAACGTTGGCACCTCTTCGCCGGCCAGATCGCGCACCGGCCATACCAGCGGCAAGGCATCGTGAGTGCGACCGGTTGCGCACCATTCGCTCCAGGCATTTTCCAGAAAACTGACGTAGCGCTCGCTGTGCGCGTTGACGTAGCACGAGCGATCAAAAGCGCGCGGTTCGATGATCTGACCAAGTCCAACCTGTTTGACGCGGTTGTGCACCGTGTCGGCCCGACTCGGCTGTTCGAAAGACGGTTTGAGCGCGCCGTCTTTCAATTCGGTGCCGTGGTGCAACCGGTGGGAATCACTGAAAACTGTAAACATTCTGCGCATCCGTTAATGTGAGCCAGTGCAAATATTCTGTTCCGGCATGGCTGCGCTTTCTTTGCTTTCTTTCCATGATTTGGTGGATTATTCGGAAGTTTTTACTCGGGAGTGGTTTCATGCAGAAAAAAATATCCAAGCGCATCAGTCTCGATGAAACCGATCTGGCTATTCTTGAGTTGTTGCAGGAGGACGCGAACATTTCCAATGCCGAACTCAGTGAACGGCTGTCGTTGAGCCTTACTCCGTGCTGGCGGCGGCGCAAGCGAATGGAAGAGGCGGGCGTCATCAAGGGCTATCAAGCCAACCTTGATCGGCGAATGCTCGGGCTGGATATCATGGCATTCGTGCACATTCGCTTTTCCACCCATGCCGATCACGCTCCGGACGCCTTCGAGGCAGTGATTGCGCAATTGCCAGAGGTATTGGCTTGCCACAAGATCACCGGAGATGCCGACTACGTACTTCAAGTGTTGGCCGAGGATCTTGATAGCTATAGCGACTTTATCGAGCAAGTGCTGAGGCGCCAGGTCGGCATCGCGTCTATTCAGTCGAGTCTGGCTTTGCGCGAAATCAAAGCGGGTAGCCGTATGGCCATACCCAAATTGAGCAAGGATTGAAGATCGGACGTTCTGGGCTGAACAAGGCTCTAAAACCTTACCGCCACGTCCGTCGTCATAAGCATCTGCTGAAAGCGCTTCCATATGCGCGAGTTAGCTGAGACGAAGCGCAAGCTGAGCGTCAGATAAAAGCTCCACATTACGTGATCCCTGGCTTAATACACCTGCTCCCGCGAATGGCAGCTTTCGGCCCAGGCTGCGTGAAAACGCACTCAATACGTCGAGGGTTGAGAACTACGGGCGCTCCTCGCGAAGGGTATCAACCCCAAGTTGACCGCAAATAAAAGCGACACGCTGCGGCTGTGAACAACATCACTGGACAAGTGGGCACGCAAGTAAGCTAGGCTGTTCGCGCGACAGGTCATCGGTATTCGATGGCCTGAAAAATAAGGCGCTATCAATGTCGAAGCATTTGCTGTTGGGCTGGACCCTTTCCTTGTGCGTGCTTACTGCCTTGAGCGGCTCGGCCACCATGGCAGTTGCTGCCTCGCCTAACGCTACGGCGGTATCGGACACGCAATCGGTGTCCCTGGCAGGCGGCAAGCTGAACTTCGTGCTGGAAGGCGTCGAGGCCCGTATCTTGAACAGCGAGAACGGCGGCACGATGTACTTCGATCCGAAAAGCGAGCGGGCCATCATCGTTACCGAAGGTCCGGCGCCGACTGCGGGTACCACCCCGGACGCTGCGTTTCGCATTGCCGTGGATACCTTGAAGGATAAGCAGCAGGCCGCCTCACCCAACTTTCGCATGACTGGCGAGAAGACCATCCAGGTGAACGGCTTGAGGATGTACCGCCTGGACGGCACCGACGATTTCAACGGCCTGAAACTGCTGATGGCCTCGCTGATGACGATGAGCGATCAGAAGATCACCATCATCGAAGTGATGTCCAGCGAAAACGACCCGGCCGGCCATACCGCTGTGTTGAAGAACATTCTGGGCAAGTAAACCGCAGGTTTCCGGATAGTAGGCTATCGGCTCCCGACGGTCTGTCTATCACCAGGAACCCACATGATCTCGTGCGCAAAGCTTGCCCAAATCGGTGTCGCGCTCCCCGAACCGCTCGCGCCGCGCGGCGACTCTGTACCCGACGTGGTGCACCGCGGGGTGGTCTACGTCAGTGGCCAGCTATGTTTTTATGGAATTCACTGGAACTCCATTTACAAGCTATCGGGGTCGCCAAAAAACATTTTGACTAGGCTCTAGGACGGTAGTTTCAGGTCATAAAAAACTAATGATGCCCCCAGTTTTGCCCCCAGTTACACAGGGTGCGAGAGCGCTCGCGAGCGGCGATTTCTCACGGACTCCAGTATGGCAGTGACTGGCTTTCGGTGTAACTCCTCATTGGATCTGGAGGTAGGTTGCAGGGCTCATCAAGGACACGCTAATCCGCTCTCGCTCGAGAGCAGCAACTCCGATCGGCTGTGTTCGACTCAATATTTGCATCCGCGTAATTGGTTTGCTGGTCTTGGAGGTTTCTACGAAACCAGGGACGATTCAGTCCAGCTCTGCCAGCTTCAACGATCCTTTCGATTGCACGATTAACTTAACCCCAAGAGGCTGCACGAGTCTGTCGCACATGCCCTCGAGATCATCATGAAAAATGCCGTGGTGGGCGATGCCCTGAAAGTACCGAGTCACTGCGCTGAGTACCACAAGGGCTTCAGCGTGCCGTCACCCACCGGGTCAATTCGACATCATCGAGCGCATGTTTGGCTGGCTGAAAGAGAACCGCAGGATCGTGACACGCTTCGACAAGCTCGCGAAAAGCTATCCGGCCATGGTCTCACTGGCTTTTTCCATGCGGTGTTTGCGGCATCTCTTTTCGTACAGAGCCTAGCATGCACCTTTCGTTAGGGTGCTATCAATTGGTTTGATGACAAAACTGTGTTGGGTTGCCAGCAAGGATCGAACACCTGCGTTGAAAGCGAATGGACGGCCTGCCAGGTAAGCTTTGATCAGACGAGGCGCTTCTCGAAACCAGCCAGATATTCGCGAACCATCGTCGAGTAGGGTGCTTGAGGCTTGGCCATCTCTTTCATATGTCGCACCGTACGGTCTATCAATGCCTCCATTCGTTTTATGATGCGCTTGTTTTCATCCGCGCACGGAGCATTCCTGCACACTTCGAGTTTCAGAATCATCGCGCAAAGATCCTTTACTGACTCCTCCATAAAGGCGAGTTGGCGCAGTACTCGCGTGCGATCCTGGACCAACCCCAAACGGTTCAGTCCGTAGGTATGGATCGATACCGCGCCACGAAGACTGAGCTTGTCTTCAAGCGCCTTATCAATTTCACCTTTGAATTCCGGGAGTAGATCTTGGGTTGGAATGACTTCAGGTAGCCCCGCGCCATCGTGTGGTTTTGGTAACACCAACCCAATGAGCTTTTCGCAGTCGACATGGAAGGCTAAATGCTCTTGTGGATCATCCCGGCAGGGATTGAGTAACAACGCGTATTCCGTTGAACAGTCCCTCGAGTCCTGTGTCGCGCGCGGCCCCAGGATTGGAAAATGGTTGCCTTTGCCTGTAGTGACCCTGCGTTGCTTGCTGAAGCCTAAGTGGTCACTGCGCAGTTCAACCAATTGGGTCGAGAGCACCGGTGTGATGTGTTCGTTCAGTCGGTTGCAATGGATACAGCTGGGAAGCAGGTTTTCCCAATCCATCGCCAGCCACCAATACCCCGTATGGTCAGTATCATTTACGCCCCCCTTCGGCCTGTAATGCTCTACGTCAACCGGGGCCACGGCAGGGTAGAACGTTTCGCAATACGCGCACTTGCCATGAAACAGCGCTAACAACTGGGTTTTGACCGAATTTTTGCGATAGGTCTTGAAAAGGGGTTTTTTCAAGGAGTCCACTGCCTTTGCGGCTTCAATCACAACCGGATCATCGGCCGCCAGCGTGGCTCTGGCGCGCGCCAAGGTCTCAAGTGCAGCCGTTTTTTCTTTGAAATAGGCGGTTAAATCAGTGAGTTCCTGATCCGCGGCACTGACTGTGGTCTTTCTCGGCAACATCGCCAGGGGCTTTTTCACGAGGGATCGGTTAACGAAGCGCACGGTTCAAAAATCCTTGAGGATATTCAGTATTTTGGTCTTGGTTTCCACACGTATCGTTTCCCACTCACTGGAAGGTTCCTTCTTTCGCCGCTGAAGAAATTCGGCGACAGCCTCCTGAACGACACGCTGGGCCTCACTGGTGCCAACGGGAAGCGCGTCGTTGACCTCATCTTCGAAATAGGCCATGACCCGCTGTTCTTGGGCGGTCAACACCTCTCTGTTTTTGCGCTTGCTCAATAGATCGGCCACGCTGGCCAGTTGTTTCTCCATTTCCGGCTGATCAGTTGACATCAAATTGAAAAAATCGGACGTCAGCAACTGCTCGATCGTCAACCGGGAGGAGTCCGGTAGATCACTCAATTGCTCAATGCACGTGGCGTACTGAGTTTTTGCCCCGCCAGCCTTGGACCGACGTTGAACGACCACGACTTCTCCTTTCTGCATGCCGCGCAGACACAGGGGGTCATGGCTGGTGGCGATGAACGTGACCTTGGGCAAGGCCTTGCGCAACACATGCATGATCTGAATTTTCCAGCGCGGGTGCAGGTGCGCTTCGACTTCGTCGATTAACACCACAGCCTGGGCATGCTCAAGTCCTTGAAAACGGGGATGGACGCGACGGTCCATGAGCCGTTGCATGATGTCGCACACCATTGCCAGGATGGTTCTGTAGCCTGAGGACACATCATTGAGCGGTGTCCTGGTCACTACACCGGCGGGGACCGTCACGATCAGGCAGGATTTACCGTCGGGCGCTTTTTCGATGACTTTTATGTCGCCGTCCACAGACATGATGATTTTCAATGCACGGGCTACGTCATTGAAGTCTTCGCCTTCCAGCCCGAGCAGCCATTGCTCCGGATTGGCCAGCAGGCGATCCGTTTCGAACAGGTTGATGATCGCGTGATTGGCTTCATGAGCCTGAGGAGATCTTTTCTGGTATTGGCGAAAGGCGCCATAAGCGAACACCGGCGGTACATCATCCAGTCCATCCGGTCGAAAGACGTTGTCATCAATCCTCAAGACTTTGGCTTGCCCCTCGTCGAAACTCAAACGTACCTGTGCCAGGGTTTTAGAGGCCACGTCATCCGAGCCCAGTTGGGCTGGAGAAAGTACGAAGGAGGCAGGTGTCAGGTTCAAGGTGGCAGGTGTATCTGGATGGCTCAGCGCAAGCGCAATCGCTTCGAGAATCGAGCTTTTTCCGGTGGCGTTTTCACCCAGTATCAGCAGTGCTGGCTGTAGAGTTTCATTGCTCAACTGCGATTCGGCGCTGAGTGTGCCGAGATTCAATTCGAGGTGCTCGATCGCCTTGAAATGCTGAAGTTCGATGGAATGCAAGGACGGGTAAACCAGCGGCACAGGTGTCTTCTGCTGGTCTGGCTCAGTGCCCAGAACGCCATAGTCCGTTGGCGGTATGTTCAAGGTTTTACGGCCGAAGTCAGTTTCTTCAATCCACCCCTGCAATTGTTCACGCGTCTGCTGATAGTCCCCGACTGAAAGCAGGGTTTTCAGTGTCTTTGCCACCCCGGAGCGGCCGGTAGGCATTGTCAGGCCAGCTCTTTGTGACAAGTACAGCGCAATTCGCCGGCATTGCAGGTACCACAGGCCACCGAACTCAAGTTCGGCGAAGTCAAAATAGGTCTGAAAGGTAGCCTGGCGTAATCGCGGCAGGTGTTCACCAGACGCCAATAGTTCTTCACGGTACTGCCGAAGTCTGGCTTCCCGCAGTTCATTCAATTCTGGACGGTCCAGGCGAAAATTAGCGATTGTGATATCGCCCTCTTCAGACAGTGGCAGCAGCTCGCCATTAACGGAGGGGAAAAAGTGCTTTTCAAAACGCTGATCAACGCACGGATCAAGCAAAACGGCTGTCTCGCGGTATGTGGAGAAGCGCCATGAACCGAGATTGTCATCGGCATACTGGCGCAATTGCTCAAGGTTCGGAATCGGAGCACGTTTGCCCTTGACCGGAAAGAACGAAGGCTGACGCGGAATACACTTCAGACAGATGGGATAGATATTTTCCCAGGCATTGGCGAGCCAGACATAGTAGAGATGCGAGTCAATCCCTCCCATCGTAGAGGTTGCAGACGACGTTGGTCGGAATCGGTAGGGAAGTGGATGATCCTTGCTTTCGCAAAATGCGCATTTCCATCGAAACATTTGTCCCAGCGCGTCATAAACAGGGCTGACCTGGTTCAGATTCAGTTCCAGGTCTTCCATGGGCACACGGGTTTGAGAACGCTCCTGAGTGTCCAGACTGAAGAACTCCAGCAGTTGCTCTCTGGACTTCCTGAATTGCTTTTCGCGGAAAATGGAGGGAGGTACTTTGTTGCGTAAAAATCGTTGCATTGCTCATCTTCCCTGACACGGCGAAACAAACCGCCACAGATCATCGCCAAACACAGGGTGCACGATATAGCATGGGGCCACTATCGAAAAGTCTGTGATGGTCCGCGAAGGCTGTCACGAGTCATTGGGGCATACCTAGTGTCCACGGCTACAGGAATGGCTTGTTTCAAGCAATAGCCGTTACTCCCAGCCGGCCGCCTTCGACCTACAACATGCGGTGGCGGAAAGCAGCATCCGGCAATCAGGTCGACAGCTACTCCCCACTCATACAGTTTCCTTCCGTGCACTCATTCAATTCTTGCCGCGGTTCGGTGATCACGTCTTTTATTGACGCGGTCACTGATAAACGTTCACCGGGTACGGCTATCATCGCGCGACAACATCCAGAGCGGAGCCGGTATGCCATTCCCCATCCTGCCGTGGGCAGAAATTTCTAACAACTACCGTCGCGGCACTATCTTGCTCGGCAACGGTGCGAGCATCGCGATTGCGCCGACCTTCGCGTATGGCTCTCTGCTGACGCACGCTCGCGAGAATGAGTTGCTCGACGGCGATGTGCAGCGCCTGTTCGACTTCTTCGAAACCAGCGATTTTGAGCTTGTCCTGCGGCTGGTCTGGCAGGCCAGCAACGTGAACCGGTCACTTGAAATTCCTGACGAGCGAACGCACCAGGCGTATGTGCGAGTTCGAGACTCCTTAATACAAGCGGTCCGCAGCGTACACCCTGAGTACGAGCAGGTCACACAACATCTGCCCAACATGTACCAGTACCTTAAAGGGTTCGACACGGTGCTCTCGCTGAACTACGACTTGCTGGTCTACTGGACCATGGCGCACGGCTTTAACGTCGACGATGGTCACAAGTTCAAGGACTGCTTCCGCGACGGCAGTTTTGACGACGATTGGCGGCGATTCCGTTCGCTTTACGGCGAGCGCGAAAATACCTTGGTCTTCTACCCCCACGGTAGCTTGGCTCTGAGCCGTAATAACGTGGAGGAAGAGTTCAAAATCCATGCTGCAGGCCATGGGCTGCTGGAAGCGATCCTGCGGCAGTGGCGTAGCGAACGAGTTGTGCCTCTGTTCGTCAGTGAGGGCACCGCCGGGCAAAAAATCAACTCAATCCGTAGCAGCTATTACCTGTCCACGGTCTATCGGGAGGTCCTCACATCGCCACGCAGATCGCTGACCCTGTTCGGCTGGGGACTGGGGGAGCATGACAGGCACCTGCTCAAGCGAATGCGAGGCAGTGGCATCCAGCGTGTGGCCGTTTCAGTATTTCGGGGCAGCCAGGCTTACTGCAATACGGCCCATCAGATCATCCAGGATGACCTCGGCGAGGTAGAAGTAGATTTCTTCGATAGTGAGAGTCCCGGGTGCTGGATTCACCCGGCAGACGAATAGACTGGAACTTTTGGGAGCTAGAAAGGCCATGCAAACAGCGTCGCTGCCGGCATGGCTCTACCGGACAGGATTGGCTGCTGCAGAAGACTGCTTTGTCACCCGGCGTGGTAATTGCCGACGACGATGGTCTGAGGTATGAACTTCTGCATCACGACCTTGATAGGGATATTGCCGCAGCCTGGACATTCGGCAGGCCAGCGCGCCAATTGGCCAGGTAAGCAGTCAGGTCTTGGCATTTACTACGCTGCGGTCTCCTTCAAAAGCGACGCCAGTGTGGTCGCATGGCAACATAGCTTCCCGGTGAAGGCTTTTCTGCGTGTTCCCGGGCTAAGCACCTAGCTCTTCTTTAATGCCTACATCTAGCCGAGCGGTAGGGATGATGCTTGCGCCTGCACCTGCTGTGATTCTATTAGGGCGTTGAGTCAGCGGCGGACGACATATTTGCGGAACTGTCGGCGCAAATTGCATAGGAGGTGGCGTGACTGTTATCGCCAGCACAGCATTGACCCTGTTGCTGAAACCTTACTGATCCAAGCTTCTACCTTATGAACCGTTACCAGTGCTGGTTTTATGCGGTTGCTGTTGGAACATCATGGCATTGGCCAATGGGTCAATTTGACGCCAGCGCCAACAGCAAGACCTTCGCAAGCGTGTTCGTGCACGGCCTGCGGAAAGGGTGGGCGACCACGTCTTTGGACTTGCGCTTACTTGAGCAGATCTTACGTGGGGCCTAACCGCGCATGACCCACCGCTCTGCGAATCTAAAAACAATGTCGTTCGTCTGCTTGGCAAGAGCTATCGCCAAAGGAGTGGGTGTGGAATTGCCGCACCCTAGCTATACGCGCTTGATCATCAAGGCAGCAAGCGAAGGGCTGGAGTCGGTTTCCCAGTCGGGACTGGCGTTCAGCAAGGTTGAGCTCATGCTGCTCGATTTACGTCAGCCCGGCGAGCTCTCAGGGGGGCTAGTCGAGGTGACCCAGCACGAGCGTAGCGGTGAGGTGATGCAGGCGATGGATTGCATCAATGCACTTTCGGAGAAAGGCACGGTCCGCTCTGCAATTGCACCTGCTGAGCCGATTTGATCAACCGGAGTTTACGAGATGCCTGAGTCAGCTGTGGAGCGCACATTGAAGGTGAGGCGACTTGAACTTCCTTATACTGCTCGGCCCCCATGGCTGCCGGTAAGTCGTCGGCAACCATTTAGAATGCGTTGCACAAGGACATTGAAATGCAAGATGAAGCCGCCGAGGTAAAAGCGAAACTGCTCGTAGAAATAGAGAAGGATCGTAGTGCTATCAACGAGCAGATTAGCCGGATCAAGACAGAGCTAGACGCTCCGACAGTTCCTGATGACGACGAAAGCCGTACTCAAGAACAGCGATATCGCAAGCGTGCGCTAGAGTACTTTCTCCAGAAGAACGAGGCTGCTGCGGCCGAAATAGAAGAGTACATCAAGGTTCAACTCGACAACGCTTCGCTCACTATTGCGTTTCAATGCAGCCCTGAGATGAAGAGGGCGTTTGGCTCCGGGTCACTTCTGGGCTTCAGTCCACCGTGCCTCTTTGACGCCCTCACTTATAGCTATCGGTTCCGTAATCGGCGAACCCGAAACTTCAATCCCGATCTCCTGGAGGAAATTGATTTTCGCTTCCTGTCACTGCCTGTATCTGTGTACCGCGAGAATATCGACGAGATTCGGGCGTACTACAAGCGTCGGGAGGTAACCGATGACTACTACCAGGTAGCTGAGTGTTACATCGAGGAGAACATCATTCCGAGGTTTTTGGAGGCCGGTCGTAACGACATTCATGTTGCTGGCAAGGGCGATCTCGTAGAGCACATCGTCGAGCGTTTCAAACAACGCGATTACATTTCGTTGTCGTTCATCCTCCCGCCGTTCATCGAAGGGACCATTCACAACATCTGCCAGACGCTTGGCCTGAAGGAGTCGATGAGTGAGAGAGCTGCTCTTAATCACCTGCTCGAGACGATCCAGAAGCACACCGATGTAATCGGCATGGAGTACCTCCTCTTCATCATGCCGATTCGTCGCAATCGCATCGCTCACGGTCGGGATCTCTACGCCAGCTTCCGGGAGGTCGCAGTGAGCTTCATGCTAGATCTCGATCTCCTTCTGGTGCTCGCCAAGCACAGTGAACTTCCGTTGAACGGTCTCCTGGATGTGCTTCGGCAGCCGACAGTAAAGAAGGTCAAGAAGATCTTCACCATGGGAATCGAACAGCATCACGTTCGGCTTGAATCCGAATGCAGGGAGTTGGGCGCATGGATCAACACTGAGGAGTTCTGGAGCCAACTGGATAAGCAACTCACACAAGCTGATGTCGACGCAAAGGAGACCCAACGCTTCGTGTGCAAACTCGAATACCTTGCGGTGTTGTTCGGCGATGATGACGTCGCAGCGCTGATAAAGGCTCGTGCCAAGGAGTTCCTAAGATACACCTTGTCCGCAGCACGTCAGCGTCTGGTGGAGGATGCTGAAAAAAGAGCCCGCTTACTCGATATGCTCAAAGCGAGGCTTGCCGGTCACGACTGAACTTCACCGTCAGTGCTTAATGAGATCATCACACCTGCACCTTACGAGACCTACGATTTAGCGAAGATCGTCATCAAGAGTAAGAATCCGGTCTACGCTCAACTGTGCGTTTGGGCCTGACATGTGAAATTCCAACGTTCTGGACTTCTATGGTTCGTCAAGGGCTCCGCGTATCTGTCTGGGTACGTGGGCCTGCTCAACATAGCCTCCGGAGGGGGAATGAATGGAATCATGGCATTGAAATACTACTATTTGTGACAAGCCAAAGGATGGGGATGGAAATGCGGATTTCTCGTGTCAGGCTAATCAATTTCGCTAATTTCTCGGATGTTGACGTCGAGACCGGTGACAGCATAGTCATTGTTGGAGAAAACAAGGTTGGTAAAAGCAACTTCATTCGCGGGCTGCAGCTGATTCTTGATCCGAGGTTGTCTGAGCGGGATAGGCAGCTGGGCCTTGAGCATTTTTGGGATGGACTAGGCGCCAATAAGATTGGCGAGAGCATTGAAATTTCCGTGGATCTGACGGACTTCACCGGCGACCCTCGGTTGATGGCCCACCTCAACGATTGCGTGATCGATCCAGGCCCTCCTATGGTGGCTCGACTTACTTATCGTTACCAGCCTAAAGCCGCGCTTCGAAATGCAGCAGAATCACTAACTGACTATGAGTACGTAGTCTTTGGTGGTCACGATCCCGAAATGCATGTCGGAGGCGGCCTTCGACGCATGTTGCCAATGGATGTACAGGGAGCGTTGCGTGACGCCGAGAAGGATCTCGCAAGTTGGCGCAATTCGCCATTGAGGCCGCTCATCGAGGATCTTGCCGCGTCTTTGGACGACGATGCCCGTGAAGAGATTCAGAACCAGATCGATGAAGCACAGCGCGAACTGGCCGGCCACGATGAAGTGGTGGCTGCGGCAAACCGCATCAGCGATCGGCTAATCGCTATCGCTGGTGGTCAGCATGCGGTTCCTGTATCGCTCGGACTCGCTCCCACTCGAGTGGACGCGTTACTGCGTAGCTTGCGGTTACTGATCGACAATGGCGTACGCAGCGTCGGTGAAGCCAGCCTGGGAACCGCAAACCTGATTTTTTTGGCGTTAAAAAGCCTCGAGCTTGATCGGCTCGTCACCGACGGGGAGCGTGACCATACCTTCTTTGTAGTCGAGGAGCCTGAAGCGCATCTGCATCCACATGTGCAGCGCCTCGTCTATCGCTATTTTCTCGGAAGAGAAACTGAGGATGGCGAGGATTCCCCCCCGCTGACAACAATCCTCACTACACATTCGCCACATATCGCGAGCGTAGCTCCGATCAGATCAATCGTTCTACTGCGGCATGACGCGGTGTTAGGTGAGACTGTCGCTGTTTCCACAGCGAACGCGCCTTTTACTCAGCGTGACGAGGAGGACCTTCAGCGTTACATCGATGTTACTAGAGGCGAGATTTTCTTCGCTCGAGGTGTGATTTTAGTTGAGGGAGACGCGGAGCGCTTCCTCGTTCCCGCATTCGCCGAGGCTCTAGAAATCCCGCTCGACATGCTTGGAATTACCGTGTGTTCGGTTGGGGGAACCAACTTTACACCCTACGTAAAACTTCTGGGCCCCGAGGGCCTAGACATCCCCCATGTGATTCTCACGGATCTTGATCCCGTCAACGGCAATCATCCGTTGGTCCGCAGACGACTGATCAACGTTCTTAATGTGGTTCAAAGCGACGTAGACCATGAGGACCTGGATGCGGATGAGGTGATTGAGCTAGGCGAAGAGTACGGATACTTCGTCAACGAAAACACCTTGGAAACTGAGCTTTTCGCGGGCGGGCTCGCGGAAGCGATGCAGGAGGTCATTTTAGAGGAACTCTCTCTAAGGCGGGTTACTTTGAGCGCCCTACAACAGTGGGTCGACGATCCGGGGCAGGTCGATGAAGACCGCTTGCTGAAGTTGATCGATAGGATCGGGAAGGGGCGATTTGCGCAGGCTCTAGCTCCATCTGTTTCGGAGCACGTTTGTCCGGGCTATATTCGGGCCGCGCTGGAGCACATCCGCAATGCCGTCGCGTAGTGTCAGTACAGCCTACTTGGCACAGGCAGCCGAGTTGGCAGGAAACCCAGGTCAGTTGGCAGCATATAACTCTCAGGGGCATTGCGTAGTACTCGCTGGCCCTGGAAGCGGAAAAACCAAGACGCTCGCATTGAAGCTGGCCCGTATCCTCGCTGAGGACGTTCAGCCCCCCCGTGGTGCTGCATGCATCACTTACAGCCAAGAGTGTGCGCGTGAGTTGACTCGCCGGCTTGAGGTGTTGGGGTTGCGAGAGGCGCCGAACCTATTCATTGGCACTGTCCATGGGTTCTGTCTGCGCCATCTGTTGATGCCATACGGGCGCTTAGCTGATCTGCCGATAGAATTCCCTCTCTCAGTGGCATCTCAGCGAGTGGGTGAGCGTTTGCTCAAGCAATCTGGAGACCGGCTCTTCGGACCTAATCACCCTTACAAAGCGATCGATCTTGGACGGCATCGCCGCTCCGTACTGAACCGAAATAGCATTGCTTGGAGTAGCGAAGAGGAACTCGCCGCTTGGGCTGACGCTTACGAAGCTGCATTGCGTCAGGATGGGCTAATCGACTATGACGACATGGTTGTCTTTGGCCAGCAGTTGATCTCCGATCATGATTGGGTGCTACCGCTGGTGCAGGCAAAATTTCCAGTGCTGGCAGTCGATGAATATCAGGATCTGGGGGTCGCACTCCATCGAATAGTTACGCGCCTGGCTTTCGATGGTGGTGTGCGCCTGTTCGCGGTCGGCGACGCCGACCAATCAATCTACGGTTTCACTGGTGCCGATGGCGCGTTGCTCATGGAGCTCGCCGCGCGCGAAGACATCGAACCAGTCAGACTTCAGCTGAACTATCGCTCAGGCGCCGGAATTGTCAGTGCTTCGGAAATGGCTTTGGGTGAAGCTCGAGGCTATAGGGCGAATGACCCAGCCCGTCAGACGACCATCGAGTTCGTCCTTTGCCCCAATGGGCTGTCGGATCAGGCCGCACATGCCGTCGCTCAGATCATTCCCACGGCCTTAGCGTCTAAGCCGGGGCGAACGTTGGGCGATATCGCAATTCTTTATAAAGATTATCGTGCAGGCGATGTGGTCGCTGAGGCGGTGACAACGGGCGGCTTCGATTACATCCGGGTGGACACCGCTGCGCCTTATCGTAAGGTTGCGTTGACGAGTTGGGTGGAGGATTGCGCTGCTTGGTGTGCGGGTGGCTGGCGTGTCGGACATCCGCAACTGCGCGGGCTAATTGACCGCTATTTCGCCTTCCACAGGTCGGGCTTAGACGATGTGCACGCTCGACGCAAAGGGCATGAGCTCACCGCTTTACTGTGGCAATTGCGTGCTGACCAGCAGCCCGCACGTAACTTTGTTGCTTCGTTACGTAACGGGATCGTGGATCGCCTAGTTCATGATGAGTTGGCGCTCGCTGATCAGAAAGAGCAGTTAGATCGTATGACGACAGCTCTCGCCGAGGGCGGTGCGTTGGCTACGCTGGACATCACGAGCTTGGGCGGACGTGATGGTTCGCCGGACCACCTCAATTTACTGACACTGCACTCAGCGAAGGGGTGTGAGTATGACGTGGTAATCATGGTCGGTCTCGATCTCGGAAATTTGCCATGGCGAAATGAGAGCCCCGAGAAGTTGCGCGAAAGTCGCCGGCTTTTCTATGTTGGGCTTACACGTGCGCGTGATGAGGTCCATATGCTGTACTCTGGTTTCGTTGACGGCCGCTATGGCCCGATGCGCCTGGGGCGCTCGCCATTCTTGGATGAGCTGGAGCAACGAATGCGTGCAGCCGGTCTGTGAGTGTTGTAAGCGGCCGTTGAAGACTACAACTTCCAAGGTGGTAGGGGGGGCTTTCAGTGCATGTCCAAAATCTTGATTGAGTGGGGGCAGAGAGGGTAAGGCGCATCCACCGCATTGAAGGCGTCAGCAGCGGGAAGAGGTCTGATGTCATAACGTATTATCCGCTGCAGGCAGGCTGAAGTAAGCAGGTACTAAACTTTAGCGCATTGGGTCGGAGTGCAGTCACTGAGTTTTAATGGCGACACCGTAGCTATAGCTCATAGGGATGGAGCCCAAATGATGACCCTATGGCATACCAGACGTTTTGCCATTGAACTTGCACCAGGTCGGTTCCGACGAAATGAGTTTCCTGGTTTCCCAAGCGCAGGAGCTTGCCATTGGCCAAGTACTTATTGGTGGACAAACCCATCTGTCGATCACTGAGTTGTTGAGGTAGGACAGCTCGAAACGGGGCCGCGTAGACCGGGTCATCCGCGACCAGCATGAACTCATCGAACAGGTGAGCATAGGCTTCCATGTGCTCACCTAGATCAAGGGTGTACCAGTCGCTTGTCAGGGTATTGAACCTGACCTCTCCAGTTTCGTATTCCATCACCAAGCTATTCAGGTGATCGATTTCGTTTCGGTCTTCCGTTGGGCAAAAGACGAACACGGTGATGAACGACCTTTCGTGAAGCCAAGAAATCGCATGTGGAATGATGCTCTCGATCGATTGGGGTTCCAGAGTTTTGTCAGGATGAATGTCCCGATAAAAACTCAGTGCCAAGTGCATCTGCTTCATTACGAATGTGTAATCGACGTACATGACACGATATTTCGCTGGAGCCCGCTGCATGCGCTCAAGGTAGATTTGCCTAACATCCGCAACGCATTGCCGCACATCACGGTTGATCTCACGTCCAGTGAAGCGGATCACTGAGTAACCAGCGCGGGTAAGATACCGCTGCCGGATCGCATCCTTTTCGAGCTGTTCCTTTGTCGAGTGATATGCGTGCCCATCCAGCTCGACAATCAGCCGTGCATCTTTGAGAATGAAGTCGACCCTAGTATCGATGATGTTTTACGGTGTCTCCGAACCAGTGTTCGCTCTCGATGGCACTCGCGAGATCCTCAATCGCGTTGTGGAACTCCTGCTCGATGTAGGACTGCCCCCGGTCGTGGTACCACGAAGGCGGAGTCTCATCAGTGGGGTGGCCTGGGTACTTCATTCGTCGTCTCCGCTGACATACTGCCCGGTTGCCGTTGACTGCTTACACATACCACCGAGCATGAGTGCTTTCTACGACTGTAGAGGGCGTTAGGGTGCTGGTGAATGGCCGCAATACTCCCTGTTAGATTTCGTCTACAGCCCACCGTACGATGCTTTTTTCGAAGTGTGTCAACGGTGCTGATTCGATTCTAGGTGCCCATGCGCGTAACTTGTCGAGTAGTTGGGTAAGGTTTTCTGAAGGTAAGATCGCCCCTTTGAATTTCGAGGAGATCTGCGTCGGCACACCGTACTCATCCAACGCGGTGAGCAGCGGATCATGGAACAGGTTTTCAAGCTGTTCGGCGAAAAAGCCAAAGTCCCCTGGCTCGATGCCCCTGCGGGTCAAAACGTCCGCTTGGATCTTGCTCAGCGCCATGATGTCTCGGGGAAGGCGGTATGAAATGACGTTGCGTATGAGCTTGAGCCGTTGCCCTATCGACTCGCTGGGAGTCCGGTCGGAGCCATCCTCATCAATCGCCTGCTGGAGATAGGCCTTGAAGTCTTTCTGGGCTCTGAGGGCATTGATATGCCAAGCGAGTTGCAGCCCTGAATGGATACCATACTCCGGCAGCCGATGAGGAAGGTGCTCATAGATCAGAGTACAGAGATACTCAAGTTGCTTTTGCTCTGGGTTACCTTTCCACGTGAGCCATACGCGACCCAGCGCGAGCTCTCGCAGAATGCGGTCGGCCAATTCGACCTGACGTTCGACTGGAATGTGCCTGTTTTCGATCAGCGTCGCGACGGACAGCTGAGGAGTCGCATAGGCAGCCTCAAGACGCTGCCGCGATTGGTCGGTGAGGTATTCGGGTTCGAGTTTCATGAGCAGTCCCATAGGGGACGCCCCGTCTTGCAAGCCGATTGGGTACTCGACTATGAGGCTCTTCTCCTCTGGTGGCTCCTCCAGCATATGAACCTTACCGATGAAGTATTGATTCATTCGCCCGGCGCGCCCGGAAATATTCTTGAATGTGAAAAAATCAAAGGGACTGTTGTTGATTCTTCGGTCATAGATGATGACGTTCTCTGCCGACGTGTTCACCCCCTCGATCATGGTGGACGTACAAATGATGTAGCGAATGGTTCGCTCGTTGAACAACTTCACAAAATATTGCTGGATGGCCCTTGGTACACCGCCGTGGTGAATGCCGATGCCTAGCGAAATCGCCTTCGCTACGTTCCAAGCAGGATGATAGTTATCCGCGATCCATTCTGAAATTTCACGGGTGCCATCAAGCGCAGAGAAGTCCCCCTCATCGATTAAATATTGCGCGACCCGATTTGCGCTTGCCGGTGACTGGCAGTAGATCAGGGTAGGGGAGGTGATCTGCGAGCACAGCTCAAGAAGCTTATCCTTTCGCGTGTCGCCGCGCGTTCGCAGGTTGTAGTGTGTCACGTCGACTGCCACGGTCGAGAAGTTCGAGGGAATGAAATTGTACTCATACCCATCCAGGCCTTGGATGTTCTGAATGTGTGGGCCGAGTAGATAGAACTGAGCATTCAGCTTCGCAAGCTTGTGAAAAGCAAGGCTGAGATCAATAGATCGATTCTTTTCGTCAGAATCGCTGGCAAGGTCGAGCTTGTAGAATTCGTCAATGACGAAGAAATCAACATCACCCAGGTCATCACGCTGGAGCACCCTCTCCTGGGTCAGCAAGTACACATTAATAGGGGCGTCTGTTGCCGCTTGGCTAGGGTGCGTGATGATGTTGCACTGCTGACGAAAGCGCCTGACCAGCCGCCGGCGAGTTTCATCAATGAGCGCGATCGTAGGCACGATCACTACAACCTTTCGGAACTTGCCCTGTGCGAGGACAGCATCAATCACCAGGCTCTTACCGACGCTGGTCGAGGCACTTAGTACGACGTTTCTGCCTTGCATCAACAAATGGAAAACATGTGCCTGCAGGCGATGAAAAACCATGCCTTTCTCAATCCCTTCCACTCGATGAACCTCATAGGCCAACCGGTCGGGGAACGAAACGCTCTCCACATGTGGGGTGATGTAGGGGAACAGTCCAACGGTACGAACTAGGCTGAGCAGCAACGACTGTTCGACTTCATCGAACAGCTCGAACTTGTCAAGCGCCCGAATGACCAGGTCACGGCCCTCCCATTCGGGATGACCCTTGTTCACGATAGAGCTCATCCCCATGAGCAGGCCGGATTTGTCACTTTTGAGATCGTAAAGGTTCTCTAGCTGTTGTTTGATGAGATCGTATTTCATATCAGCTAGCAGCCTTGCAGAGCGCATTAAATTTCTGAACGAGCTGGTGGATGCTCTCGATCGGCACCAAGAAGACCACTACCCGGACTTGTTTGATCTTTGACGGTAATGTATTGGCCAGCGCATTGTAGTGCTGGGTAACCTCTGTCTTGAGGTTGGCCAGATAATCAGACAGGTACCCCTCGGACAACGCGTCGCTGTCGTAGGCGAGCAGGATCGGGAAGCACAACACACTTAGCATTTCCTGCGCAGGAGCATTGCGGTGCAAGGCCTTGTTGAAGGCTTCGGCCGTGGGTAGGTGGTGATGAGGCTCGCGGAGCGTGATGATGATCTCTCGCTCCTCAGTTAGCGCTGCTCTGGAGATGGTGGCATCGAGCACATCGCAAATTTCTTTCAGTGTCTGATCCATCGTTCCGGTGGAAATCATCCGCGACAAACCAAGCCATAGCTGGTCTGCTTCACCCGGTTTCTGGACGATGTGCGCATTGCCGAACTCGGAAAGCTTGCCGTTGACCGCATAGAAAACCTTACATGCGATTGGCTCGCTGTGTTCCCGACTTCGCAGGATGGCATGCAATATCAACTCTGCAATCAATCGATCCCGAGGTACGGCGGCTTGGGTCAACGTGTTGATGGATCGCGCCAATGCCGTTGGCGTGTGGTGTATCTGGAAATTGGCGATTTCGCTCGCACGTAGACAGAATTCAGGCAGCCACTGCAGCAAGTGCTCCGCTAGTTGTTGGGCTCGCCATTCCTCGAAATCGTACTCGACGTCAAACCCAGACAGGGTACGCAGCAAACCATCCTCTGTGGTCGTATGGAACTCCACCAGGAACGGATCGGGCTTGGTCTTGTATGGTTTGGCAAAGGCGGCAGAGTGCTTAGCAGCTGCACCAAGTAGCGCTTTCAGTCGCGCGAGGGCTGCCTCACGGCGGATTATTTTCTTCTCGGGCAAGGTTTTGACATCAGCAGTTGCAGCGTCGTCGGCCCAAGCCAGGAAGGCATCGTAGATCTCTTTCTGCTGGCGATGAGAAGGGGTCTCCCCATACAGATCGATAACCTCAGCAAGGACACGTAGATTCGTTGCCTCCAGCGACGAAGCATCACCGCAAACTTGCCAGACGAAGTTGTCTGCCCAATAGGAAAAGTCCCGCCCTCTGACAGACACGGTCTTGAGCTGCTTGGCCAGCGTCCGCCCTCGCTGGGTGGCTAGGTCGGGGGTAACCCGTCTGTCCAGTTCCTTGGCGAAATACTCCAGCGCCTTTGCGATATCGCGTTTGGACACGATCCTGAAGCAGGCTATGCCCGGTCGCACATCGCATTTTAATGATTTCTGAAACAGGGAGGAGTCAGCTTTCTGCTTCTCCAGGGCGGTGCACTCGGTCAGGTTCCACTTCTTATCACTTTCGGTGGTCTTGACTTGAATGTACTCATTGACAGTTTCCCCAGCATTCTCAGAAACCGCGACGATGTCATCAGCAGTTTCGCATTCCACTTGGAGATAGGTACTGTCACGCAGCATCTTCAAAATAAACGCAACGGCGACGTGATCCTGGTATTTGAAACCTTGTCGAGCTGCTGGCCCACCTTTATTTGATGGGCTTGGAATACTCACCATGACGTCCTTGTATCGATGAAGAAGGTTGGCGGCCGGGCTTGTGAAGAGCAAGCGCAAGCTTACGGACACATCCATTGATGGCTCCACGCTACCATCATTGGCGATCACTCGACTATCCCCACTTGTTCTCGTACGGAGGGTCAGCCATTAACTGAGGTGATCGAATAGCGCTCGACGGTGGTTGGGAACAGCAAAGGGTGACTTTTCGAGAAGGGAACTGTTGGGCGTTAGGCTGGGGGCATCCTTTTCAAACCATCCATAGCATGCCCTCAGATATGCCCCCGGGAGCCTCATCCTCTGGAAGTGGATGGATCTCGATGGTCTGTGAAAAGGCAGAAATGATCAGCTGAACAGCCTGCCCGACGACGCCTAGAGACTCTCAGGGTCGCCGAAGAACATCTGAATCCGCGACCGCAACCAACGCTCCCCTGGGTCGTTGTCCTGGGAGCCGCGCCAGGCCATGTGCAGTTCGAAGCTGCGCACCGGTATTGGTGGGTCTTCGGCGCGCACGCCGCCGGCGGCGGTGAGGGCGTCGGCGGTGTAGTCGGGCACGGTGGCGATGATGTCGGTGCCTGCCAGCAAGGTGCTCAAGCCGTTGAACTGCGGTACGGCCAATACCACGTGGCGCTTGCGCTCGAGCTTTTCCAGTTCTTCGTCGATAAAGCCGCTGAGGTCGCCGGCGAAGGACACCAGCGCATGGGGGCGGGCGCAGAACTCGTCCAGGGTCAGGCGTCCCGGCGCGGTGTCGGCCCGCAGGACCTTGGGCATGCTGCGCCGCAAGACCTTGCGCTTGGCGTTGGCCGGCAGGTCGTCGGTGTAGCTGACGCCGATGGAGATTTCCCCGGAGGCCAGCAGTCCGGGCATCAGGATGTAGTTGACGCGGCGTACCACCAGCACGATGCCGGGGGCTTCGGCCCGCAGGCGCTTGAGCAGCATCGGCAGCAGGGCGAATTCGGCGTCGTCCGACAGGCCGATCCGAAACACCGAGGTGCTGGTGGCCGGGTCGAATTCCGCGGCGCGGCTGACCGCCGTGGAAATCGAATCCAGGGCTGGGGAGAGCAGAGCGAATATCTCCACCGCCCGGGCCGAAGGCTCCATGCTGCGGCCGGTGCGCACGAACAGGGGGTCATCGAACAGGCTGCGCAGGCGTGACAGCGCGGCGCTGATGGCCGGCTGGCCGAGGAACAATTTCTCGGCCGCACGGGTCACACTGCGCTCATGCATCAGTGTTTCGAACACGATCAACAGGTTCAAGTCGACACGCCGCAGGTCATTACGATTCATCTGGGGTCCTGGCTGATTCGGTAAGCTTGACGTGGGCGGCCATATGGCAACAATGGCCGGCATGAATCTTACGGGGAAAGGCTGGTACTCTGCACTGGCTAATTCGGGTTTCCCAGGGATAAAGCCGACAGGAACGGTTCATTTTCTTGCTGCGGAATCAATGACAGGCATGTCGACTATTAATAGCCACTGATGGTCTTGGGTACAAAGCCCGGATAGAGTTCATGGCATTAGAGGTTACTTTGACGAGGTTTGCGATGTCCCGCACGATCCGTTTTCACAAGTTTGGTGGTGCCGAGGTGCTCAAATGCGAAGAGCATGCGGCGGCTCTTCCTGCGCCAGGAGAAGTGCAGGTCCGTGTCGAAGCGATCGGCATCAGTTGGTACGACACCTTGTGGCGCCAGAACCTGGCTTCGTCCCAGGCCCGCCTGCCTTCCGGGTTGGGCCATGAGATGGCCGGTGTGGTCACGGCCGTGGGCGAGGGTGTCGACGACCTGGTCGTGGGTGACAAGGTCGCCAGCTTCCCGGCCGAGAGCCCTAACGATTATCCGGTGTACGGTGAAGTCATCGTGCTGCCGCGCACCGCGCTGACCCGTTACCCTGATGTGCTCAGCCCGATCGAGGCGGCCGTGCACTACACGCCGTTGCTGATCGCCTATTTCGCTTACGTCGACCTGGCGCGGGTCAAGCCGGGGCAGTTCGCCCTGGTCACCGATGCCAGCCACTGCGCCGGCCCGTCCTTCGTGCAACTGGGCAAGGCCCTGGGCGTGCGGGTGATCGCGGCGACCAAGACGGCCGACGAGCGTGAATACCTGTTGTCCCTGGGGGCCGAGAAGGTCATCGTCACCGAGGAGCAGGACTTGCTGATGCAAATCAACAAGCTGACCGACAACCGTGGCGTCGACGTGGTCTTCGACGGCCTCGGCGGGCCGCAGATGTCGCTGCTCGGCGATGTGCTGGCACCGCGTGGCAGCCTGGTGCTGTATGGCCTGCAGGGCGGCAACCAGACGCCGTTCCCGGCGTGTGCGGCGTTCCAGAAGAACATCCAGTTCTTCGTGCATTGCATCGGCAACTTTACCGGCAAGCCGGAACTGGGCATCGTCCAGGACCAAGTGGCTTTGCAACGGGCCCTGCGCGACATCAACCAACTGACAGCAGACCGCGTGGTGGTGCCCCTCAAGACCCGGATCTTCCCATTCACCGAGTTTGTCGAAGCCCATCGCTACATGGACGAATGTCCTTGCCGCGAACGTGTTGCCCTCCAAGTCGTCGATCCTGCCTGATCGACGCCTCGCGCAAGAGTCAGTGTCCCGGCTCTTGCGCTGCCTACGGCCTGAGCGCCTGCCTTTCCTTCCTGTGCTGCCGGTCTCGTTGCCGGGTACCTGCCTGCCCAAGTGCCCTGGCTGGGGCCGTCTCTTTCTGATCTGTTTGCCCGCCCGCATCTGAACTGGTTTTTGTCCTTAATCTGTATCTTCCAATCATTGTTTAAGTCCTGATAATTGAACGCTTGTTTTCGTCTCAAGGAAGAAGTCGTGGCGTGGTATAACTTTTCCGAAGGGGGTTGCCCTTCAAATTATAATCAAGGTGCATTGAGCCTTACTTGGTGTAAGCCTATCTACCGATCGTCAATCGTGCCGGTTGTAGTGGGGCGTCGATTCAAGTTCGGCAAGTTCCTTATTTCATGTGCTCATTGTCTGTGGGACGTTGTCGGAAATCTCCTAGGACGTGCTAGGGGATCAACCACGTCCAGTGCCCATGCGGCTTTCAGGGGCGGGTTGAAGGCGGCGAGCGAATCCGCAAACGTATGTATCAAATAATGACAGCAAGCAAGGCTTGAATGTACTGCTAATACTCTTTGCAGCACTAGAACAATCTATCCAGATCAATACGTCGCTCGGCCCGTGGGTGCGAAGGCGACGCCGACCGTTGAATTTCCAGGTAAATGGCTATGAGTGCAATCCATGAGCAAGCAATGACTCACGTGTATCAACAAGTATTGCAGCGACTGTTGGGTTTTTATTCCCGGGCAGAACGAACCGCATTGCAGTTGTTGATCCAGCGTTTAATTGTCGCCGCCGGAGGCATCGATCGGATGGGTGATTATCGCGTGTTGACAGTGCAGAACGGCAGCCGGGATGGCTTCTATGTGCTGACGGCACTGCGAGCCGCACAGTTGAGCATCGCAGGCCGGCATCCAGCGACCTTCGCCTTGCGCGTGGCCACGCCTCGCCTGAGCCAGACCACCCAGGCCACCCTGGAAAACATCCATCGCTGCTACAGCGCGCTGTTCGTCTATGACGACCCTCGGGTCGAGCTGCTGATGGCCGATAATCGCGAGGTGGTGCCGTTCAATCACACGCAGCCGCTGTCGGTGGCGGGACACGAAGCCAATCGCATGGACATGCTGGTGCTGGGGCACCTGCGTTCGGTGGACAGCCCCCTGGAGGTCGGGGACGAGGGTTACCTGGCCATGGCGGAGTTCTATCGGCACATGGCGCGCTGGGAAGCGGGGGTGGATTCACTGGTCAGCAGTGATACGCCGCGCCAGCAGAAAAACTTCATGTCGGGGCTTCGGCGCGCGGCCGGCAAGATCGGCCTGGTGGCCGACAGCGGCAACGGTTTCGACAGCCTCTTTGCCCAGTTGGATACCCTTGGCAGCGAGCTCTATGGGCAGGTCTACGGTCCCGAGCACTTGGTCCCGTGGCAGCCGGAAGGTCACTTCGAGGCCTGTCGGCGGGTGGGGCACATCGGTATCGATGACTTGACCGTCGATCGTCTGGAAGGCACCAATTGGCCTTTGTTCAATGAATTCCTGCGGGTGCAGACCGAGAACCTCATTCCGTCGACGTCCGAGAACGAATACCTCAGCCCGCTGCTGTCGGCGCACTTGCATGGCTTGCAGGCCTGCTACCTGCATGGGCGCAGCTATGAAGCCGGGTATGGGGACTACGCGCAGCGCGCGGTGATGATCATGCACCGCAAGCAACTGCCGGAATACGCCTGCGAGCAGGCGCAGGCGATGTTCGGTTCGCCCCTGCAAATCCCGCAGCGCCGTGTCCAGGCCGCCCAGGAGGCGCAGAAAATCATGGGGCTCAGCGAAACGCAGCTGGTGTGCATGCTGTTCGCGCCGTTCGTGGAAGAGGGGGCGGGCCTGGAGCATTTCCTGCGCTGCTGCCACCCGGGCATGCTGGTGGCGATGCCGGACCTGCACAAGGCGATGCAGGGTGCGACCATTGCCGACCAGGTGGCACATTGGATGGTCGATGTCAGCGGTTTGCCCATGGACGTGCTCGGTACGTTGTATCGGTCGAGCGTCACGCGCTCGGAACGGCTGGAAAACCAGCCCGAACATGACCTGCAACAGGCCTTGGACGGTGCCGACGCGGCACAAGCCGAGCAGGGCGATGATGACCTGTGCGAACGCTCGGCCCGGCATTGAGGAGCGAGGCTTGATGGTTTCCTGCACCCTGCTTCCCGTCATGCCGCCGGGCGCTGCGGCACGGCTGGGCAGGGCTCGCCGCCTGGGCCTGATGCCATGAAGGGCTGCCGGGAGACAGACTTCGCCTACCAGGCGGTTTATCGGTACCTGACCACGCTGATCAACGAGATGGGGGTCGATGCCCGGGTGCGTCTGCCGTCATTGCGGCAATTGTCCGAGCGCCTGAACGTGTCGATTTCCACCATCCAGTACGCGTATTCATTGCTGGAGAAGGAGGGCCGGGTCTACTCGATCGCCAAATCCGGCTATTACGCGTTGCCGGTGCCTTGCGTCGCAAGCCTCGAGGGCGGTGACGACCTGCTGGAGCGCCTGTACGTCAATGTGCGACGGCCGGGCATGCGGGTGCTCAGTGCCGATGAGCCGGCGTCCATGCAACCGCTGGACAGTCCGCTGTTGCTGCTCGAACGCGAGTTGCTGCGCCAGTACCCGCGTTCCCCGCAAATGCCCTCGCAGCCCTGGGGTGAGCTGGAGTTACGCACGGCGCTGGCGGCCCGCTACACCTCTTCGCCGGCCCGATGCTGGAATGCCGACGACGTCTATCTGGGCGCTGACCTGCGGGGCGTCCTGGAGATCCTGATCGCTGCGCTGGCGCTCCGGGACGCCACTGTATTGATCGAATCACCCTGCGACTGGACGGTCCTGCGCCTGCTGCAGGCGGCCGGGGTCAACGTCATCGAACTGCCGCTGCAGGCCGCCGGGGGTTTCGATCTTGAACAGCTCGAACACTTGCTGGTGAACGAAACGGTGTGCCTGGTGATGCTGTCTTCGATCCTGAACATGCCCAGGGGGACCCTCGTGCCTGACGAGAACCGCCGTGCCGTCGCCCGGCTGCTGGAGCGGCACGGGACCTGGGTGTTGGAGAACGACAGCTATACCGACCTGGCGTTCGAAGCCGACACCGTGCCGTTTCGCGACCTGCTCGACCCCGATCGGCTGATCGTCTACTCCACTTTCGAGAAAACCATCGGCCCGGAAGCACCGTATGGCTACGTGCTGTCGCGCCAGTTGACCCTGCATCTGCAGCGCCATTTCCTGTTGCGGGCTTTTCGCCTTTCACCCATTCGCCAGAAAGCCATCGCCCGTTTGTACAGCAATGGCAGGGTCGACCAGCACTTGCTGGTGTTGCGGCGCCTGTTGCGCGACAGCGCCGTGTCGGCGAACCAGCTGTTGCGTGAGCGGCTGGGGGACAGCCTGCATTGGCCTGAGCCCCAGGGCGGGGCGACGATCTGGTTGCAGTCGACACGGCAGGTCGACCTGCGGCGGGTGTTCCAGCGGCTGCTGGCCCAGCGCATCGTCATCGCGCCTGGCGAACTGTTCAGCCTCCAGGGGCTGTATGGACAACATCTGCGCCTGACGCATGCCCTGAATGGCACGCAGGACCTGGACGCGGCACTCTGCGCACTGGCCGATGCCCTGCGGCTCGAACCCGCGTAATGGCGGGTGATGGATCGAACCCATCGCGCCATGGTCGAACTGTCAGTAAACTGCATCCCATTTCCCGAGCCACTCTATCCAGAGGTTTTGCATGACAGTCAGTCCATTTGCGGGCAAGCCGGCACCGGCAGAGTTGTTGATCGATATCCCGCGACTGGTGACGGCCTATTACACCGGCCGCCCCGACGCATCGGTTGCCACCCAGCGCGTGGCGTTCGGCACCTCCGGCCACCGTGGCAGTTCCTTCGACCTGGGGTTCAACGAGTGGCACGTGCTGGCCATCAGTCAGGCGATCTGCCTGTACCGCGAAGCCCAGGGCATCACTGGGCCGCTGTTCATTGGCATCGATACCCACGCGCTGTCGACACCGGCAGGCGCAAGCGCGCTGGAAGTGTTCGCCGCCAACGGCGTGACCGTGATGATCGCCGAGGGCGACGAATACACCCCGACACCGGCGGTTTCCCACGCCATTCTTTGCTACAACCGTGGCCGCACCACGGGGCTGGCGGACGGTATTGTCATCACGCCGTCCCACAACCCGCCTCAAAGCGGTGGCTACAAATACAACCCCACCAACGGCGGCCCGGCCGACACCCACATCACCAAATGGATCGAGGCCAAGGCCAACGAGCTGCTGGCCAATGAGTTGGCCGGGGTCAAGCGCATCAGCTATGAACAAGCCCTGAAGGCGAGCACGACCCACCGTCACGACTACGTCAACAGTTACGTGGCTGACCTGGTCAACGTCATCGATTTCGATGCCATCCGCGCGGCGGGTCTGCGCCTGGGCGTCGACCCGCTGGGCGGTGCCGGGGTGCGCTACTGGCCGGCGATTGCCGAGCACTATCGCCTGGACCTGGACGTGGTGAACACCCAGGTCGACTCGACTTTCCGCTTCATGACCGTCGACTGGGACGGGCAAATCCGCATGGATCCATCCTCCAGCCACGCCATGCAAGGGTTGATCGGCTTGAAGGAACGTTTCGACGTGGCCTTCGCCTGTGACCCGGACCATGACCGCCATGGCATCGTCACGCCGTCCGGTGGCCTGCTGGCTCCCAACAACTACCTGGCGGTGTCCATCGACTACCTGTTCCAGAACCGGCCGCAATGGCGCGCCGATGCGGCCGTGGGCAAGACCGTGGTCAGCAGCGGCCTGATCGATCGCGTGGCCAAGCGCCTGGGGCGGCGCCTCTATGAAGTGCCGGTGGGCTTCAAGTGGTTTGCCGATGGCCTGTTTGACGGCTCCCTGGGCTTCGGCGGTGAAGAAAGCGCCGGCGCGTCGTTCCTGCGCAAGGACGGTGGCGTCTGGAGTACCGACAAGGACGGCCTGATCCCGGCGCTGCTGGCGGCCGAAATGACCGCTCGCACCGGTCGTGACCCCAGCCAGGCTTACCGCGCCCTGACCGAAGAGTTGGGCGAGCCGTTCTCGGTGCGCGTCGACGCCAAGGCCAGCCCGCAGCAGAAGGCATTGTTGAGCAAATTGTCGCCGGAGCAGGTGGCGTCCACCGAACTGGCCGGCGAGAAGATCCAGAACATCCTCAGCCACGCGCCGGGCAACGACCAGGCCATCGGTGGGTTGAAGGTCATGACCGAAAACGGCTGGTTTGCGGCTCGTCCGTCGGGCACCGAGGATATCTACAAGATCTACGCCGAGAGCTTCATTGGTGAAGATCACCTCAAACAACTGGTGGCCGAAGCGCAAACCCTGGTGGACGGGGCGATCTCCGGGCAGTGAGTGGGGCGTTCATGCCTGTGGAAGATGACTTCCCCAGGCATGACGCCAATCCGCCTCCTGTGGGAGTGAGCTTGCTCGCGAAGGCGGTAGTACATTCAACAGAGATGTCGACTGAAGCACCGCCTTCGCAAGCAGGCTCGTCCCTACACAAGCCTTTAAAGCTCCAGATACCTTTCACTTCATCGCCTAACCCCATGACAAATAAGATTTCTGGTGGAACCTGACGGCAAATGCAGACACCATGTCTGCCATGTTTCAGAACACCGGAGTTCCTACGCGTGTCGCAACACACTCCCGATCTTCCTCCCGATCTCTTGCCTCTTGCGCAGATGCCGTGGCTTAAACGCCTGGCGGCGCGGTTTTTTGGTCATGGCCTGACACGGCTTCGAGCCCAGCACCGCAGTTCCTGGCTGCACGGCCAGGCCGACGGGTTTCGCAGCGGCCATACCGCCGGTTTTGACTATGGCTATAAAGAAAGGCTGGAAGATGGACGCCAGGTCCTGTTGATCCGTGATTCCCGCAGCACGGAGCACCCGGCCCCGCAGGTCGATGACTCGCTGTTCGATGACTGGCGCCTGCCGTTGAACGCCGAATTGAAGAAGCGTATCAAGGCCGATGTCGCCCGGTTGCTGCCGGCCCATGGGCAACCCAGCGCCGCGCAATGGAAAATGATTTTCAGTGACACCCCCTCGACCTCGGTGGTCGCCGGGGCGGGCGCGGGCAAATCCACGACGCTGGTGCTGCGCATCCTGTTGCTGGTGCATTACCTGGGTTTCGAATTGGACTCGATGACCGTGGTGACGTTTACCCGGGAGTCGCGCAAGGACTTCATCCAGAAGCTGATCGACGTATTTGGCCTCTGGGGGCGTGCGATCAGCCTCAAGCAGGCGCGTGACCTCGTGCGCACCTTCCACTCGCGGATCTTGCCGATGGTCCGCAGCCTGCCCGGGTTCGAGCGCCTTCAAGCGTTCGAGGCCCTCAGTCACCGCGAGGTGAATGACGACGATGGGCAGGGCAACCCCTTTGATTTGCGCATCAATGATGTCCAGCGCCAGCATCTCAATGCCTGCTACCACCGGCTTTACCAACGGGACGAGCGATTTCGTGAGCTGATCAAGCCGCTGTCCCGGCATGCGCTGCAACTCAAGGAACTGGAGCGCGATCACCCGGACGTGCAAAAACGTGTGGCCGTGACCGAGTTGGCGGCCCAGCGCGATGAGGCGTTGTGTGACGCGATCGAAGACTTGTGGGTGCGCGCCGGCGCCTGGCCTATCAAAGGCGTCGAGTCGAAGCGGCAAGCCTTTGAAATCAACGGCTCGACCTTTCGCTGCCACGGCTACATCCCGTCCTTGGATGCTTGGGTCGTGCTGGGTTTCGATCCGCGGGAAGATGCTCGCCTGAGCCGTCCGGGGGCCAAGCTGAGTGTGCGCGCCGAGTGGGCGGTAAAGCGCACCTTATTTCAAGCTTTCTGTCGTAAGCCTTTGATTTGGATTGAAAGCTATGAGTCATCCAAGCGTGTTCTGGCTTCGCTGGCGGGGGATGCCAGCGCCGGTCCCGGCTTCGATTACAAGGTCAAGGGCGAACTGGCCTCGGCGCCGTTGCTGGACTGTTTTGTCGCCGCCGCAGGTTTTATCGAGAACCTTGGCCTGGATGTACCGGATGCCGTGGGGCGGATGTCGTTTGCCCAGGATGACCCTGACCGTTACTTCTTCGAGGCATTGAGCCGCTACTGGCGGGCTTTCGAGGATCACCTGCTGGACCAGTCGCCACCGATCATGACCTACAACCGGATGTTCGCGTTGTTCAGCGAGCAGACGCCGGAAAACTTCAAGCTATTGAGCGACAGCATGCTCAGGCCCCTGTCGCACTTGATGATCGACGAGTTCCAGGACGTTTCGCCGCAAATCGTCTCCTGGTTGCGCGCCAGCCTTCGCGAAGTGCGCAGCCGAGGCCCGGCGATGCACGTGGGGCGCGGCGCCCAGCGTTCTTCGTTGCTGTGCGTCGGTGATGATTGGCAATCGATTTATGGCTGGCGCGGCAGTTCGCCAAGCTTTTTCATGGCGTTCAACAAGCAGTTCCCGTCGCCGGCGACCACGCGGGTGATGCTGACCGATAACTACCGCAGTCATCAGCACATCATCGATGCCGCCGAGCACATCGTGCGAGCGGCCGCCGCGATCCCCGGGAAAAAGGCCAAGGCGAGCGGCCAGCCTCGATCGTTGAGCCCGGTCAACGTGTTGGATCGGGATGACGAAGGCCTGGCTCGGCGGCTTGAAGAACACTATCAAAAGGGCGATTCAATCTTGATGTTGTATCGAAAAAGCAGCGATAAGTCATTGATTGAAAAGTATATTTCGCCAACTGTTAATGTGGATTCTAGCTTGCCGTACGAAACACGACGGCTCAGGCAAATGACCTATCACAGCGCCAAGGGGTTACAGGCTGATGCGGTGTTCCTGCTAGGCGATTGCCAGCACCTGACCCGGTCGCCCTACAAGAACCAAGTCTACCGAATGGCCGGGCTGGGCCACGACGGCGATACCGAACCCTACGACACTGCGCAAAAGGACGAGATCCTGCGCCTGGCGTATGTGGGCATCACCCGCGCGGTGCAGCACTGCTACTGGTATGTCGATGCCCCGGATGGCCAGGCGGCGAACGCCCCCAAGGCTTCGGATCGTATCGGCACGGGCAAACCGTTCTTTGCGGACCATCGGCGGGCCCGCAATGGTTGAGGCAGGCCAAGTGGGCGGTGAGGAGCAACTGCAATCGGCTCGGCCCCTGTGGGAGCGGGCTTGCTCGCGAAAGCGGTAGATCAGACAGTAAGAGGGCGGCCAAGCTGACCCCTTCGCGAGCAAGCTCGCTCCCACAGGGGGGTTAGGGGAACGCGATGGCTGTGACGCGACCCGCTCCAACTGGTGGAGCGGGTGAGTTGATCGGTCAGGAAGCAAACCTGCGCAAGCCAACCGGTGGCACGAAGGCTTCCAGCTCGGCTTCCACTGCTTCAATGATGCGCTCCACATCCGGGGCGTTCATCACGGTTGCGCAGGGGATGCCGGCGATGGCGATCATGGTCTCGCCACTGGCACGGTCAAACAATCGGGCGACCATGCTGCCGGGTGCGTCCATGCTGGCTTCAAAGCCCATTGGATGAAAGTGCCAGCGCATCAGCTGGCAGGCGTTGGGGAAGGTAACCTTGCTGAAAGATCCTTTATTCATGTGTTGCCCACCTTCTTCAATCGAGCGCTTCCTTTTGCTCATGTCAGGAAGGAAGAGCCATCTTGGCCCTACCAGTGAGAACTAAAAATAGCACCTGAAAATGAATGTCATGTGGCTTTTTTCAGTCCGTTTAGCGATTGGTTCAATTCTTTTGATCTGCATCAAGGCCTAAACGGTAGATTCTGTTTTGCCATCATGCTTCGGGCAGGCCATCCTGAACCTCGCGCAAGGGCTCTGGCGCGCGGTATTTGAAGGCGATGAGCAGGGCCAGGACGACCAGGGCCAGCGCGACGGCGAAGGTGGTGTGCAGGCCGCTTGCGATCGCCTCGGGGCTGGCATTGCCGATATCAGGCGTCGCCGACGCATGGGCGAATACCGCTCCCAGCACCGATGCCCCCGTGAAAAAGCCCAGGTTACGCGACAGGTTGAGCAGGCCGGCAATCACGCCTCGCCGGTGGGCGGCCACATTGGCCATCACGGCGGTGGTGTTGGCCGTCTGGAAGAAAGCGTAGCCGAGGGTCGTCACCACGATGGCGCCAAGGTAGCCGCCGATGCCGAGCGCCGGTGAAACCAGCGACAGCATCAGGCTGCCAAGGACCATGGTGGCCAGTCCCGCCAGGCGCATGGGGCGCACACCAATGCGGTCGGTCAGGCGCCCGGCCGGGACGCCGGCCAGCGCGGCCACGCAGGGACCCACCGCCAGCACCAGGCCGACGAGTGCCGCCGGCAAGCCAAGGGCGATCGACAAGTAGAAGGGGCCGACCAGCAACGTCGCCATCATCACCGTGGCGACCACGGCACTCGTTGCCAACCCGGACACCAACAGGCGGTCCCGGAATGCGGTCAACGGGATCAGCGGCGAGACGGCCCGGGATTGGACCCACACAAACAGCCCGATGCCCAGGGCCGCAATCAGCAACAGCACCACATTCCGCCCGCCAAAGTCGCCACGCCCGGAGGTCATGGCCAGGGCGTAGGCGCCGAGGGTGGCTGCCAGCACCAACGTGCCGTAGACATCGAAGCGCGCGCCAGTCGCCTGGGGTGGTCGCATCGGCAGCGAGCGCCAGGCCAGTACCAGCGTAAGCACGCCGAGGGGCACATTGATCAGAAACAGCGCCTGCCAGCCAAAGCCGCTGATCAGTGCTCCCCCCAGGCTCGGTCCGAGTGCGGTGCCCACCGCCGACAACGTTGCCAGCAAGCCCATGGCGCTGCCGGTCTTGCCCTGGCTGACGGTGTCACTGGCCAGGGCCAGAGTCAGCGTCATCATGATGGCGGCACCCAGGCCTTGCAGGGCCCGACCGGTGAGCAGCCAGCCGAGCGAAGGCGCCGCGCCGCAGCCTGCCGAGGCGGCCGTGAACAGCGCGATGCCGATCAATAACAGTCTGCGCCGACCCATCAGGTCCCCCAGGCGCCCGACGCTGACAATCAGCGTGGTTATCACCAGCAGGTACGCCAGCACCACCCACTGGACTTGCTGGAAGGATGCCTCGAATGCCTGGGCCAAGGTCGGCAAGCCCACCGTGGCGACACTCGCGCCCAGGGACGCCAGCAGCGTCGAAAGCGCCAAGCTGGCCAAGGCCCCGCGCGAGGCAGAGGGAAGGGGGTGGGTGGTTGTCGGCGGAACATGGGTTTTCATTGGGTCACCTGTGTCTGCGGCCTTGAACGTGGCGCTGTCAGAACGTTACGCCTGGGCATAACATGGCGGAAGACGCAGCGTTTGCACGTTATAGCTGCACCCAACGCCATCTATTTACGCTAGGGCCCCGCCATGTCCGTTCCCGACCTCAATTTGCTCGTCACCCTGGATGTGCTGCTGTCCGAAGGTAGCGTGGCCCGTGCGGCGCGAAGACTGCGGTTGAGCCCGTCGGCGATGAGTCGGGCGCTGGCTCGGTTGCGCGAAACCACGGGGGATCCGCTTCTGGTCAGGGCCGGGCGAGGGCTGGTGCCAACGCCCCGTGCCCTGGCGCTGCGCGAACAGGTCAGCGATTTGGTTCAAGAGGCCCAGGCGGTGCTGCGGCCGGTCGCGACGCCGGACCTGGGCCAGTTGAACAGAACCTTCACCTTGCGCACCCGCGAGGGCTTCGTCGAGAACTTCGCCATCGACCTGATTGCCCGCATCAACGAGCAGGCGCCCGGCGTACGCCTGCGTTTCGTGGAGAAGGCCAACCGCGACAGCACGGCGTTGCGCGAGGGTACCGTGGACCTGGAAACCGCGGTCGTCGACAAGGACACCAGCCCGGAACTGCGGACCCAGGCACTGTTTGGTGATCGCTTGATCGGGGTGGTGCGCGCCGGACACCCGCTGAGCCAGGCCGCCATCACCGCCGAGGGCTATGCGGCGTGTCGGCATATCGGGGTTTCGATGCGTTTTCTCGATCAAGGACCCATCGACCGGATCCTCGAGCCATTGGGCCTGTCGCGGGACATTGTCACCACCGTGCCAGGCTTTTCGTCGGCGTTGGGGCTGGCCCGCTCCAGCGACCTGGTTGCCAGCGTGCCGGCGCGCTACACCGCCAGCCTGCGCATGGGCATGCACAGCTTCGCGCTGCCGTTTCCGGTGCCTGAGTTCACCATTGCCATGCTGTGGCACCCGCGTATGGATGCCGACCCGGTGCATCGCTGGCTTCGGGGCTGCCTGCGAGAAGTGTGTGCGCGCAAACCCATGGCGATTTAGTAGATATTGATTAATAGCACTTCGCTGGCACTTAGTTGACGTAAGTGCGGCTTTTGGGCAAATGGTTAGTTGTCGCTATTTAATATTTAAATAGAGTTTTGTCCGACAATCGGCATTCGAATTTTTAACTAGTGAGTACGTAACGGGCGAAACCTGTTGTTTGTGGGCATGAAAGCTGGGAACAGAAATTGACCTCGAAAAAACTGCTAGACGTTTGATTTCCAATTGTGTCAGGTTTCTTACGTCCCTCATTGGGCGAGTGATAGGACGATCTCGCCAGAGATCGCCTGTCGTCTGAAAAATGTTCCATTTGCAAACAAGGAAGTGTGTTTATGTCGAAAGTCAAAAACAGCGCTATTGATTCTGCCGAACAACTGCTCTGGGCCCCGCAATCATTGGCGGCCGCCAGCAGTGCGTTCAACCAGATCAATAGTTTCAGCCACCAATACGATCGTGGCGGCAACCTGACCGTCAACGGCAAGCCGTCCTATTCCGTCGACCAGGCGGCCACGCAGTTGCTGCGTGACGGCGCGGCGTACCAGGACCGCGATGGCAGCGGCAAGATCGAGCTGACCTACACGTTCCTGACGTCCGCTTCTTCGAGCACCATGAACAAGCATGGCATCAGCGGCTTCAGCCAGTTCAGCGCCCAGCAGAAAGCCCAGGCAGCCCTGGCGATGCAGTCCTGGGCAGACGTGGCCAACGTCACGTTCACCGAGAAGGCCAGCGGCGGCGACGGCCACATGACCTTCGGCAACTACAGCAGCGGCCAGGATGGCGCGGCGGCATTCGCCTACCTGCCGGGCACCGGTGCCGGTTACGACGGCACCTCGTGGTACCTGATCAACAGCGGTTACACCCAGAACAAGAACCCTGACCTGAACAACTACGGTCGCCAGACCCTGACCCACGAGATCGGTCACACACTGGGCCTGGCGCACCCCGGTGACTACAACGCCGGCGAAGGCGCACCGACCTACGATGACGCCACCTATGGCCAGGACACCCGTGGCTACAGCGTCATGAGTTACTGGAGTGAGAGCAACACCAACCAGAACTTCAGCAAGGGCGGCGTCGAAGCCTATTCCTCCGGCCCGCTGATGGATGACATTGCGGCCATCCAAAAACTCTACGGCGCCAACACCAACATCCGCACGGGCGATACCACCTACGGTTTCAACTCCAACGCCGGCCGGGATTTCCTCAGCGCCACGTCCTCCTCGGACAAAGTCGTGTTCTCGGTCTGGGACGCGGGCGGTCGCGACACCCTGGACTTCTCCGGCTTCACCCAGAACCAGAAGATCAACCTCAACGATGCCTCGTTCTCTGACGTGGGTGGCCTGGTGGGCAACGTGTCCATCGCCAAGGGCGCGATCGTCGAGAACGCCATCGGCGGTTCGGGCAGCGATCTGCTGGTCGGCAACGCGGTCGCCAACGAACTCAAGGGCGGTGATGGCAACGACATCCTCTGGGGGGCGGGTGGAGCCGACAAGCTGTGGGGCGGCTCGGGGTCGGACACTTTCGTGTTCGCGGCCAGCAGCGACTCGCGGCCCGGTGCGGCGGACCAGATCCTCGACTTTGTCAGCGGCCTGGACAAGATCGACCTGACCGGCATCACCAAGGGCGCGGGCCTGCATTTCGTGAACGCGTTCACCGGTGCCGCGGGCGACGCCGTGCTGTCGACATCGGGTGGCAACAGCCTGCTGTCGGTGGACTTCTCCGGGCATGGCGTGGCGGACTTCTTGGTCAGCACCGTCGGCCAGGCGGCGGTCACGGATATCGTGGCGTGATGTCAGCTTGAGTAACGTGGCGAGGGGTAACGCCCCTCGCCACACAATCCAGACCTTTTGAACGCGAGAACACACCATGCCTTGCAGGCTTTCGGCAACCGCCTGGACACTCGCTACGCTGATGCTGCTTTTCGGAGACGCCACCATGGCCCGCAGCCTGTTGTTGATAGAACCCTCGCAGTTGGCCGGTCAATGGCTGGCCGTGCTGTCGGGCCCACAGGATGACGCCCAGAGCCAGGCATTGCAGGACAAACCTTCCAACACCTGCCTGGTGGAACTCAAGGCGGACCAGACCCTGGGCGGGCAAACCGAATGCCTGGGGCATTGGTTGGGAGAGGAACCGGTGCAGTGGTTTACCGAACCCGACGGTCTTTCGTTGATCGGCCAGCACAACACCCGGGTTCATCTGGGGCTGCGCCGGCAAGACCGTTATCAAGTGACGTTGAAGTCCGGTTTGGTAGTTAGGCTTGAACGTAATAAGTCGCAAGTCACGCACTAGCCACAGTGGCGCTAAGAATCAGTAAGTTGATTAACGGCCAGGCGGCCTGATACAGCCAACACGCAAGGAAGATGCATGAATAAGGCAAGGAGTGCCGGGGCGGTGCCGCTGTTTAAAGCCCTGGGCGAATATAAAAGTATTTTGATCAGCGTCGGATGTTTTACCGCATTGATCAATGTGCTGATGCTTGCGCCGTCGATCTACATGCTCCAGGTCTATGACCGTGGGCTGTCCTCGCAAAACGAAACGACCTTGTTGATGTTGTCGCTGATGGTTGTCGGCTTCTTTGTGTTCATCGGGTTGCTGGAGATGGTGCGCAGTTTCGTCGTCATCCGCATCGGCAGCCAGTTGGAGCGACGTTTCAACCTCCAGGTATACAAAGCTGCGTTCGAGCGCAACCTGCGCCAGGGCGAGGGCAACGCCGGGCAGTCCTTGGGCGACCTGACCCAACTGCGCCAATTCGTCACCGGGCCGGCGCTGTTCGCGTTCTTCGATGCGCCGTGGTTTCCCGTCTACCTGCTGGTGATCTACCTGTTCAATGTCTGGCTCGGGGTGTTCGCCAGTGTCGGCACGGCGTTGTTGATCGGCCTGGCCTGCCTGAACGAGGTCATGACCCGCAAGCCGCTGGGGCAGGCCAGTGTCTATTCGCAGCAGTCCAGCCAATTGGCGACCAGCCATTTGCACAACGCCGAGACCATCCAGGCCATGGGCATGCTCGACGCGCTGCGCAGCCGCTGGTTCGCCGTGCATTCGCGGTTCCTCGGCCTGCAGAACCGGGCCAGCGACACCGGCGCGGTGATCAGTTCCGTGAGCAAGACCTTGCGCCTGTGCCTGCAATCCCTGGTCTTGGGTTTAGGCGCGCTGCTGGTGATCAAGGGCCAGATGACCGCCGGGATGATGATCGCCGGCTCGATCCTGATGGGGCGGGTGCTGAGCCCCATCGACCAGTTGATCGCCGTGTGGAAGCAGTGGAGCGGCGCCAAGTTGGCCTATCGCCGCCTCGATGCGCTGTTGCAGGCGTTTGTTCCCCGAGACGAAGGCATGGCGCTGCCGGCGCCCAAGGGCCAGGTCAGCTTTGAACAGGTCAGTGCCGGCCCGCCGGGGCAACGCAACGCGACGCTGCAACAGGTCAGTTTCAGCCTGGCGGCGGGGGAAGTGCTCGGCGTATTAGGCGCATCGGGGTCCGGCAAGTCGACCCTGGCCCGGGTGCTGGTGGGCGTCTGGCCAACCCTGGGTGGCACCGTGCGTCTCGATGGGGCCGACATCCATCGTTGGAACCGCGACCAACTGGGTCCCTACATCGGCTATCTGCCCCAGGACATCGAGCTGTTCAGCGGCAGCATTGCCGAGAACATCGCTCGCTTTCGCGAGGCCGACCCGCAGAAGGTCGTTGCCGCGGCGCAACAGGCCGGCGTTCATGAACTGATCCTGCGCATGCCCCAGGGCTACGACACGGTGCTGGGGGAAGACGGCAGCGGTCTTTCGGGCGGGCAGAAGCAACGGGTGGCGCTGGCCCGGGCGATGTATGACCGGCCGAGCCTGGTGGTGCTCGATGAGCCCAATTCCAACCTGGACACGGTGGGCGAAGCGGCATTGGCCAGTGCCATCGCGCAGATGAAAGCCCAGGGCACCAGCGTGGTGCTGGTGACGCATCGTTCCTCGGCATTGGCCCAGGCCGACAAGCTGCTGGTGCTCAACGAAGGCCGCTTGCAGGCCTTCGGCCCCAGCCAGGACGTGCTGCGGGCGTTGTCCGGCCAGGCGGAGTCGGCCCGGGACAAACCCCAGGCCGCCCCCACCGGCCTGAGCATGAGCCGCCACTACCCGACAGCCAACAAGCCGAGCGGCGCATGAGCCAGGATCGCGACATGAACCTCGAACACACCCGGATCTTCGAAAGCCCCGAGCGCGATGCGCGGTTTTTCACCCGCATCGGCTGGGCACTGGCGCTCATTGGCGCCGGCAGTTTCTTCACCTGGGCCAGCCTGGCGCCGTTGGACCAGGGCATCCCGGTCCAGGGCACCGTGGTGGTGTCTGGCAAGCGCAAGGCGGTGCAGTCGATGAGCAGCGGCGTGGTCAGCCGGATCCTGGTGCGCGAAGGCGAGGCGGTGAGGCAGGGCCAACCGCTGTTTCGCCTGGACCAGACCCAGGCCGACGCCGACGTCCAATCGCTGCAAGCCCAGTACCGCATGGCCTGGGCCAGCCTGGCACGCTGGCAGAGCGAGCGCGATAACCTGGCCCGTGTGAGCTTCCCGGCCGAGTTGAGCCACGACCCGGACCCGCGCCTGGCCCTGGTGCTCGAAGGCCAGCGGCAACTGTTCAGCAGCCGCCGCGAAGCCTTCGCCCGCGAGCAGGCGGCATTGCGCGCCAGTATCGACGGCGCCACCGCTCAACTGGCGGGCATGCGCCGGGCCCGCAGTGACCTGACGGCCCAGGCCGAATCACTGCGATTGCAATTGGGCAACCTGCAACCCTTGGCGGACAACGGCTACATCCCGCGCAACCGACTGCTGGACTATCAGCGGCAATTGTCACAGGTGCAGCAGGAACTGGCGCAGAACAGCGGCGAAAGCGGCCGGGTGGAGCAGGGGATTGTCGAGTCGCGGCTCAAACTGCAGCAGCACGGCGAGGAATACCAAAAAGAAGTCCGCAGCCAACTGGCCGACGCCCAGCTCAAGAGCGAAACCTTGCAGCAGCAGTTGAAGTCCGCCGGGTTCGAGCTGCAACACAGTGAGATCCTCGCCACCGCCGACGGCATCGCCGTCAACCTCGGTGTGCACACCGAAGGCGCGGTGGTGCGCCAAGGCGACACCTTGCTGGAGATCGTGCCCCAAGGCACGCGCCTGGAGGTGGAAGGGCACTTGCCGGTGAACCTGGTCGACAAGGTCGGTACGCACTTGCCGGTGGACATCCTGTTCACCGCCTTCAACCAGAACCGCACGCCGAGGGTGCCGGGGGAAGTCAGCCTGGTGTCCGCCGACCAGATGATCGATGAGAAGACTGGTGCGCCTTACTACGTCCTGCGCAGCAGCGTCAGCGACCGTGCGCTGGAGAAGCTCAATGGCCTGGTGATCAAGCCCGGCATGCCGGCGGAGATGTTCGTGCGCACCGGCGAGCGCTCGCTCCTGAATTACCTGTTCAAACCGCTGCTCGACCGAGCTGGCTCTGCGTTGACCGAAGAATAAGGTGTGCTGTGGTATGAAGCGTTTTTTCCGGTTGGCCCTGTTGGCCATTTGCGCGTGCGACCACGCCTGGGCCATGGGCCCGTTTGAACTCTATGAGCAGGCCCTGCGCAACGACCCGGTCTACCTGGGGGCGATCAAGGAACGCGATGCGGGCCTGGAGAACCGCGCCATTGGTCGTGCCGGGCTGCTGCCGCACCTGGGCTACAGCTACAACAAGGGCCGCAACCAATCGAAAGTCACCTACCTCAATGACCGTGGCGCCAGCCAGCATGATGATCGCAACTACAGCAGCTACGGCTCCAGCCTGACCCTGCAACAACCCTTGCTGGACTACGAGGCTTACGCGGCGTACCGCAAGGGCGTCGCCCAGGCGCTGTTCGCCGACGAGAACTTTCGCGGCAAGAGCCAGGAATTGTTGGTGCGGGTGCTCAGTTATTACACCCAGGCGTTGTTCGCCCAGGACCAGATCGACATTGCCCTGGCGAAGAAAAAGGCCTTCGAGCAGCAGTTCCACCAGAACGAGGAGCTGTTTCGCCAGGGCGAAGGCACGCGTACGGACATCCTTGAAGCCGAATCGCGCTACGAACTGGCCACGGCGGAAGAGATCGAGGCTCGCAACGAGCAGGATGCGTCCCTGCGCGAACTGGGGGCGTTGATCGGCGTGCCGGCCCTGGACATCGGCGATCTGGCACCGCTGAACGACACGTTCCAGACCTTCAGCCTGCAACCGGCCAACTTCGACAGCTGGCATGAGCTGGCGGTGAGCAACAACCCGAACCTGGCCTCCCAGCGCCAGGCCGTGGATGTCGCGCGTTTCGAGGTCGAGCGCAACCGCGCCGGGCATCTACCGAAAGTCAGTGCCTACGCGACCATGCGCCAGAACGAGTCGGAAAGCGGCAACACCTACAACCAGCGCTACGACACCAACACCATTGGCGTCGAGATCAGCGTGCCGCTGTACGCCGGCGGCGGGGTCTCGGCGTCCACCCGCCAGGCCAGCCGCAACATGGAGCAGGCCGAATACGAGCTGGACGCCAAGACCCGCGAGACGCTGATCGAATTGCGCCGCCAGTTCAGCGCCTGCGTCTCGGGGGTGAACAAATTGCGCGCCTACCAGAAAGCCCTGGGTTCGGCCGAAGCGCTGGTGGTCTCGACCCGGCAAAGCATCCTCGGCGGCGAGCGGGTCAACCTCGACGCGCTCAATGCCGAGCAACAGCTCTACACCACTCGCCGCGACCTGGCCCAGGCCCGCTACGACTACCTCATGGCCTGGACCAAATTGCATTACTACGCCGGCACGCTGGGGGCGCAGGACCTGGCGAAGGTGGATGAGGCGTTCGTCAGCCATTGACTAGGGATGGCTGTCCGGCCTTTGTGGCGAGGGAGCTTGCTCCCGCTTGAGTGCGAAGCGCTCACAAGCAGGGGCTGTTGCACAGCCCAGCGGGAGCAAACTCCCTCGCCACGGGGACCGGCATAGGTCAGCACAGGATTTTTGCAGCCACTAAGGAAGGTTCGTTGATGAAGACTGATAACAAAAAACAACCCGCAAGAACCCGTCGCGTGTTTGTGCCCAAGGCCCTCAACCACGCCATGCTCTGTGCACTGGCAAGCCTGGGCACGGCGCAGGCGGCGCCGTATGTCGAGGCGGGCAAGGCAGGCGATCCGGACAGTTGGCGCAGCAGCGAATTCAACGCCGAATGGGGCCTGGGCGCGATCAACGCCCAGCAGGCCTATGCCGCCGGCTACACCGGCAAGGGCGTGAAACTGGGGATCTTCGACCAGCCGGTGTATGCCGCCCACCCGGAGTTCTCCGGCAGCGATAAAGTCGTGACCCTGGTCACCAGCGGCATCCGCGAGTACACCGACCCGTACATTCCGGTGAAGGCCGGTGATCCGTTTCGCTACGACGGTTCGCCCACGGTCGGTTCCGACGGCAAGCTGGGCTCCCACGGCACCCACGTCGGCGGGATCGCCGCCGGCAGCCGCGACGGTGGGCCAATGCACGGCGTGGCGTTCAACGCACAGATCATCAGCGCCGACAACGGCGACCCCGGCCCCGAGGACGGCATCATCCTGGGCAACGACGGCGCGGTGTACAAGGCCGGTTGGGACGCGCTGATCGCCAGCGGCGCACGGATCATCAACAACAGCTGGGGCATCGGCATCACCGACCGCTTCGACCAGGGCGGGCGCGACCCGGCGTTCCCGCACTTCACCGTGCAGGACGCGCAGTTGCAATTCGACCAGATCCGCCCGCTGCTGGGGACCAAGCCGGGCGGCGCCTACGAGGGCGCCATCGCGGCGGCCCGCAGCGGCATCGTGACGATTTTCGCCGCCGGCAACGACTACAACCTCAACAACCCCGACGCCATCGCCGGCCTGGCGTATTTCGTGCCGGACATCGCCCCCAACTGGCTGACCGTCGCGGCGCTGCAAGTCAACCCGGATACCGCCAGCCCCGATCCCTACACCATCAGTACCTTCTCCTCGCGCTGCGGCTACACCGCCAGTTTCTGCGTCTCGGCGCCGGGCACGCGGGTCTACAGTGCGGTGATCGGCGGTACCAGCGCCGATGACCTGACCGTGGGCTACGGCAACAAGAGCGGCACCTCCATGGCCGCCCCCCATGTGGCCGGCAGCGTCGCCGTGTTGATGGAGCGCTTCCCGTACATGACCGGTGCTCAGGTTGCCAGCGTGCTGCGCACCACGGCCACCGACATGGGCGCGCCGGGCGTCGATGCGCTGTACGGCTGGGGCATGATCAACCTGGGCAAGGCCATCGACGGTCCGTCGATGTTGGTGACCGAGGCCGACATTCCCGAAGCGTTCCGGATCGACGGGGCCTACGGCGATGGCCAGTTCGTGGTCGACCTGCCGGGCATTGGCGCGACCATCGACGCCGGCAAGCCCACCGAGCGCGTGTGCAGCGGGATCCAGTGTGGCCTGGATGTCTGGCGCAACGACATCGCCGGCCACGGCGGGCTGACCAAGGAAGGTCTCGGCACCCTGGTGCTGACCGGCGACAACCGCTACAGCGGGCCGACCCTGGTCAATGAAGGCCGACTGGCCGTCAACGGTTCACTGGCCTCGACGGTGACCGTCAATGACGGCGGCGTCCTCGGCGGCAACGGGCGCGTTGCCGGCCTGACCGCCAATCGCGGCGGCAGCGTGGCACCGGGCAACTCCATCGGCACACTGCAGGTGGCAGGAGACGTGACCTTCGAACCGGGTTCGACCTACGCAGTGGAGGTCTCGCCGACCTCCAGTGATTTGATCGTGGCGGGCGGCAAGGCTTCCATCGACGGCGCTACGGTGTCGCTGTCATTGGAAAACAGCCCGACGCTGCTCACGGCCCGTGAGGTGAAGAGCCTGCTGGGTACGCAGTTCAACATCCTGCAGGCCGCCGGCGGTATCGACGGCCGTTTTGGCCAGGTCTTGCCCAACTACGCGTTTCTCGGCGGCGACCTGGCCTACAGCGCCAATGGCATTCAACTGGCGGTCGAGCGCAACGCCGTGTCGTTCGCCAGCCTTGGCCTGACGCCCAACCAGCGCTCCGTAGCGACCGCCGCCGAGCAACTGGGCGCTGGCAACGGCCTTTACGAAGCCTTGCTGTTGTCGCCCAGTGCCGCCGCGGCGCAGCAAGCCTTCCAGCAACTCTCTGGCGAAATCCACCCGGCCGTCGGCACGTTGCTGATCAACGACAGCCGCCACTTGCGTGAAGCCGTCGGCGATCGTTTGCGCCAGGACGACTTGTATGACGCGAATACCCCAAGCACTGCCGACAGCAACGTCTGGGTCAAGGTGCTCGGGGCCTGGGGCAAGAGCGATGGCGGCAATGACAATGCCAGCGCCAACAGCTCCATTGGCGGGCTGCTGGTGGGGGCCGATGGGTTGATCGGCGAGCAGACTCGCCTGGGTGTCGTCACCGGCTACAGCGACAGTTCATTGAGCATGGGCGATGGCACGCACTCGTCCGCCAAGGCCGACAGCTATCACCTGGGCGCCTACCTGGGGCATGAAATCGACGCCGTGCGCCTTACCGTCGGCGGTGCCTACAGCTGGCATCGCATCGACGTCAAACGGGACGTGCAATGGGGTGATGTCAGCGGCCGGGAGAAAACCAAGCGCGACGCCCAGACCGCCCAGCTCTTCACCGAAGCCGCCTACCGCCTCGACGTGCAGCCGCTGGCCTTGGAGCCGTTTGCCAACCTGGCCTATGTGCATCTGGACAGCGACAGCTTCCATGAAAAAGGCGACAACGCCGCGCTGCGAGGTAACGACGACCGTCGCGATGCGCTGCTTTCGACCCTGGGTGTGCGAGCCAGCCGCAGCCTGGCGCTCTCGGAGAAACAGCAGCTGGAGCTCTCCGGCTCCCTCGGCTGGCAGCACAACTTGAGCAATACCCGTTCGGAACAGGACCTGGCCTTCGCCGGCAGCAGCAACACCTTTGCGGTGCAGAGCGTGTCCATGGACCGCAACGCCGCCGTGATCGGTGCCCGTGCCGGGCTGGCGGTGGCCAAGGATGTGCGGGTCAACCTGGACTACAACGGCCTGCTCGGATCCCGGGACAAAAGCCATGGCATGGGGCTGACGCTGGATTGGCAGTTCTGATCAGGTAAGGCAGTCCCTGTGGCGAGGGGATTTATCCCCGCTGGCTGCGCAGCAGCCCCAACCACAGGCGACTGCTTCGCAGTCGAACGGGGATAAATCCCCTCGCCACAACGATTTCCTACGTTTTTCCGCATTCCAACAACAAAAAAGAGGCAGCAGGACATGGGTATCTATGACTACAAGACCTTCGGCACCGAGGCGTCCAAAGCCCTGGTCGGCGATGCGATGGCGATCATGTTGTACTCCTACCACAACCTCGACAACGGGTTCGCCGCCGGTTACCAGCAATACGGCTTCGGCACCGGCCTGCCGGCGACCCTGGTCACCGCGCTGCTCGGCGGCACCGACTCGCAAGGGGTGATTCCCGGCGTGCCGTGGAACCCCGATTCGGAAAAACTGGCCCTGGACGCATTGCACAAGGCCGGCTGGACGCCCATCAGCGCGTCGCAACTGGGCTACACCGGCAAGGTCGACGGGCGCGGTACGTTCTTCGGCGAAAAGGCCGGCTACACCACCGCCCAGGTAGAAATCCTGGGTAAGTACGACGCCGCCGGGCAGTTGACCGAGATCGGCGTGTCGTTTCGCGGGACCAGCGGCCCACGGGAGAACCTGATCGGCGACTCCATTGGCGACGTGATCAATGACGTGATGGCCGCGCTGGGGCCCAAGGACTATGCCAAGCACTACGCCGGCGAAGCCTTCGGCACGCTACTCGGCGACGTCGCCCGGTTTGCCCAGGCTCATGGCCTTGGCGGCGAAAACATCCTGGTCAGCGGGCATAGCCTCGGCGGGTTGGCGGTCAACAGCCTGGCCGACCTGAGCACCAGCCAGTGGTCCGGGTTCTACAACAACGCCAACTACATCGCCTACGCGTCGCCGACCCAGAGTAGCACCGACAAGGTGCTGAACATCGGTTACGAAAACGACCCGGTGTTCCGGGCGCTGGACGGCTCGACGTTCAACCTGGCGTCGGTGGGCGTGCACGACGTGCAGCAGGCCTCGGCGACCAACAACATCGTCAGCTTCAATGATCACTACGCCTCGACCGCGTGGAACGTGCTGCCGTTTTCCATCCTCAACATCCCCACCTGGATCTCCCACCTGCCCACCGGTTACGCCGATGGCATGGGCCGGATCATCAGCTCGGCGTTCTACGACCTTACGCAAAAAGACTCGACCATCGTCGTCGCCAACCTGTCGGACCCGGCCCGCAGCAACACCTGGGTGCAAGACCTCAACCGCAACGCCGAGGCCCACACTGGCAGCACGTTCATCCTCGGCACCGACAAGGACGACCTGATCCAGGGCGGCCAGGGCAACGACTACCTGGAAGGCCGTGCCGGCAATGACACCTTCCGCGACGGCGGAGGCTACAACGTGATACTGGGCGGGCAGGGCCACAACAGCCTGCATCTGCAGCAGTCGGTGCACGACTTCACCTTTGCCAGCGATGGTGCCGGAACGTTGTACGTGCGCGATGCCCACGGCGGGATCAGCATCACCCGCGACATCGGCACGCTGGTGAGCCAGGAACCTGGATCGTTGTGGGGCATGCTCAAGGACGAGGTCAGCCACAGCGTCACCGCCAATGGCCTGTTGGCCGGCGGCAACCTGACGGCGTACGCGTCAGCGGTCAAGGGCACTGCGGGCGATGACAGTCTCGTGGCCCACGCGACGGGCGACTGGCTGTTCGGTCACGCCGGCAACGACCGGCTGCTGGGCGGCGCGGGCGACGACACGTTTGTGGGGGGCACCGGGAACGACGTCATGCAATCGGGCGGTGGACGTGACACGTTCATTTTCAACGGTGCATTCGGTCAGGATCGCATCAGCAGTTTCGACGCGGGCGACAAACTGGTGTTCATCGGTGTGCAGGGGGCCGGGGAAGGGTATGACTATCGACAGCACCTGTCCCAGGTCGGCAGCGACACGCTGCTGCAAGTGGGGGACAGCTCGGTGACCCTGGTGGGTGTCGGGGTTGGGCAGGTGGGCGGTGAGGGTATCGTGTTCGCCTGATGACCAGGCATGGACGGTGACTGAGTAACCTGCGACGAGGCGCTTGCTCACACTCAAGCGCGAGCAAGCGCCTTCGCCACGGTGATCAATCTTCCTTGCGGATCGTTGCCACGTCGTCGGCGCGCACGCGGATTTTCTTGCCGGCGATGTCTTCGAACTCGTAGAACCCATCGGAGGTACGGGTATTGGGGGTGTCCTTGGTCAGGTACTGGGTACCGTTCTGCAAGGTCACCACGGTGGGCGACGCGCAACCGGCCAATGTCAGGAAGGCCACGGCGGCCAGGGGCAGGCTCAGAAACCTGATGTTCATATCCAAACCTCTCGATCAAAAGAACCACGGCCCAGCTGATTCGACTGCGCCATCACGTAGCTAACCGCCATTGGTCCTGCTCTCTGTAGGAAAGTTCATCACTTAGCGAAGGATTTCATCTCTAAATATAGGGGACCGTTCATCTTTTGCAGTTGCCTGGGGTGTTAGTAGCTGCTATCTGTATGCATAACCAGTATTCCAGCATCCGTGGCGCTTCTTCCCGTGACAGCCAGTTCCCTCGACGATCCCTTTTATTACCTGAACAACTTTCAGCAAGTGCTGGGCTGGCTGACGCAGCGGTATGCCGACGTGCTCAGCTTCGAAGAGCAGCGCTTCGTCGACGATTTTGCCGCAATGCCCCGGGCGTCCCAAGGCTTGCTGGTGCGGATGGTCATGCGCAAGGGGGTGCGGTTTCGCCACAGCAAGCTCAACTACCCGGAAATCGGTGAGATTGGCCTGGCCGTGCAGCCGTTACTGGCCCTGGGTTGGGTCGAGGACCAGGCCGAGTTGGGGATTGTCGAGCTGTTCGACGTGTTGCTGAAGGCGGAGATCCTGCAGTGCCTGGGGCACCTGATCGAGCAGCCCAGGGCGAAAAAGACCGAATGGCTCCTGGCCGTCGCCGAGCGAGCCGACCCGCCGCAGGCGTTCCACGCCTGGTGTCCGCAGCTTGACGATCGGCTCTACAGCCTGACGATCATGCCGCTGTGTGACCGCTTGCGGCTGATGTTCTTCGGCAACCTCTACCAGGACTGGTCGGAATTCGTGCTGGCGGACCTGGGCATCTTCACCTATGAAAGCGTCGAATTCAGCGCCGAGTCCCGCGGACTGCGCAACCGCCAGGACGTCGACGCCTGTGTGTTCCTCCATGAATGCCAGCAACGCTTCGAAGCCGGTGAGCCGCTGGAAGCGATCGTCGCCCAGGTCAATGCCCTGACCTTGGACAATCCGTGGCTGGAGCGCCGGCGCGGCAAATTGCTGTACCAGTTCGGCGAGCAGGGCGAACGCATGGGCGATTTTGCCTTGGCCTTGTGTATCTACCGTGAATGCACCTACCCCGGCGCACGGTTGCGGATGATCCGCGTGCTGGAGCGCATCGGCGAATATGCCCTGGCCCTGGAACTGGGCGAGGCGGCGGCACAGGCGCCGCAAAGCGCCGCCGAAACCCAGGCCCTGCTCAGGATCGTGCCGCGGCTGCGCCGCAAGCTTGGCGGGCCGCCGGTGCCGCGCGCCCTGGCCCGTGAAGTGCAGCGGCTGGAGTTGCAACTGCCCAGGGTCGACCCGACCCTGTCGGTGGAGTATCACGTCCAGGCTCACCTGCACGATGACGCCGCCCCTGTGCATTACGTCGAGAACAGCCTGATCAACTCGCTGTTCGGCCTGCTGTGCTGGCCGGCGATTTTCGCGCCGCTGCCGGGGGCATTTTTCCACCCGTTCCAGCGTGGACCGGTTGACCTGCTCAATGAAGACTTCCATGCCCGTCGGGCCGAGCTGTTCGCGGCGTGTTTTGCCGAGCTGGACGATGGCCGCTATCGGCACACCATCCTGGGTCGTTTTGCCGAGAAGTGGGGCGTACAGTCGCCGTTCGTGTTCTGGGGCGCATTGTCCGAGACATTGCTGGAACAGGCCCTCGACTGCTTGCCGGCCGAGCACCTCAAGCACTGGTTCAGCCGGTTGCTGCTGGACATCAAGGCCAACCGCGCCGGCATGCCGGACCTGATCCAGTTCTGGCCGCAGCACAAGACCTACCGCATGATCGAGGTCAAAGGGCCGGGGGATCGGCTGCAAGACAATCAATTGCGCTGGCTGGAGTTCTGCCATGAGCACCGCATGCCCGTCGCAGTGTGCTATGTGCAGTGGCTGCCAGAAGGTGCGGAGCAGGGCGCATGAACCCCGCGCCAAGCTACAGCATTGCGGTGCGGGCCTTGTGTGAGTTCACCGCCAAGGTGGGTGATCTCGACCTGCGCTTCACGCCGTCGCCCACGGCCCTGGAAGGCATCGCCGGCCATCGCACCGTGGCGTCGCGGCGCAGCGAGGTCTATCAGGCCGAGGTTAGCCTGGAAGGGCGCTACCAGACGCTGAACGTCAAAGGCCGCGCCGATGGCTACGATCCGGCGCGCAACTGCCTTGAAGAAGTGAAGACCTATCGCGGCGACCTGGCCAGGCAACCGGCCAACCACCGGCAGTTGCACTGGGCCCAGGCGAAGATCTACGGCTGGTTGATGTGCCAGAGGTTGCAGCTTTCGCGCATCGACGTGGCACTGGTGTACTTCGACGTCGTCAGCGAAAAGGAAACCTGCCTCACGCAGGGGTTCGAGGCCGGCGAGCTTCTGGCGTTCTTCGAAGCGCAATGTGCGCTGTTCCTGGCCTGGGCCGAGCAGGAAATGGCCCATCGGCACGCCCGCAACCTGGGGGCGCAGTCCCTGGCCTTTCCCCATGCCGGCTTTCGGCCCGGGCAACGGCACCTGGCCGAGTCGGTGTTCAAGGCCGTGAGCACCGGGCGTTGCCTGATGGCCCAGGCGCCCACCGGCATCGGCAAGACCGTCGGCACGCTGTTCCCGATGCTCAAGGCCCTGGCGCCGCAGCAGTTGGACAAGGTGTTCTTCCTCACGGCGAAAACCCCAGGGCGCAAACTGGCGCTGGACGCCGCCCAGGTCATCACCCGAAGTGCCCCGTCAATGCCGCTGCGGGTGCTGGAGATGGTTGCCCGGGACAAGGCCTGCGAGCATCCGGACAAAGCCTGCCATGGTGAATCCTGCCCGTTGGCCCAGGGCTTCTACGACCGTCTGCCGGCGGCGCGGGTGGCCGCGAGCCAGGTGAGCCTGCTTGATCAGGCGGCGTTGCGCGAAGTCGCGCTGGCCCACGGGATCTGCCCGTACTACCTCAGCCAGGAGATGGCCCGCTGGGCCGACGTGGTGGTGGCCGACTACAACTACTATTTCGACTTCAGTGCCTTGCTTTTCGGCTTGGCCCAGGCCAATGGCTGGACGGTCGCGACCTTGGTGGACGAAGCCCACAACCTGGTCGAGCGCGGCCGGCAGATGTACAGCGCGATCCTGGATCAAGCGACCTTGGCCACGGTGCGCAAAACCGCGCCCGAGGCCCTGAAGAAGCCGCTGGAACGGGTCAATCGCCAGTGGAACGCCTTGCATGCACCACAAGTGGCGGCGTACCAGGCGTATGAACGACTGCCGGAGAAATTCCTGCAAGCCCTGGCCACCTGCACCACGGCCATTGGCGATTACCTCAACGAGCACCCCCAAGGGCTGGACGGTGACTTGCAGGCGTTCTATTTCGATGCCCTGCAGTTTGGCCGGGTGGCCGAGTCGTTCGACGAGCAGTTTCTGTTCGACATCCATAAGCGCGAGTTCGGCCGCCAGCGCAGCGGCTCGACCCTGTGCCTGCGCAACGTGGTGCCGGCCGGGTTCCTGCGGCCAAGGCTCACCGCGGCCCGCAGCAGCGTGCTGTTTTCCGCGACCTTGAGTCCGCGGCACTATTACGCCGACCTGTTGGGCACACCGGCCGAGACGGTGTGGATCGACGTTGAATCACCGTTCCAGGCCGATCAGTTGGACGTTCAGGTCGTCAGCCGGATTTCCACGCGCTTCGCCCACCGCCAGGCGTCTCTGGAGCCGATTGTCGCGTTGATGGCTCGCCAATTCAGCGCGCGTCCGGGCAATTACCTGGCGTTTTTCAGCAGTTTCGATTACCTCCAGCAAGTCGCCGGGCTGTTTGCCGAGCGGCACCCGGAGATCGTCACGTGGGCACAATCGCGCGGCATGGGTGAAGCCCCGCGGCAGGCCTTCCTCGACCGGTTCATGGAGCACAGCCAGGGCATCGGTTTCGCGGTGCTTGGCGGGGCGTTCGGCGAGGGCATCGACTTGCCCGGCTCGCGCCTGATCGGTGCATTCATCGCCACCCTGGGGCTGGCGCAGCTCAACCCGGTCAATGAGCAGATCAAGCAGCGCATGGCGGCGATCTTCGGCGATGGCTATGACTACACTTACCTGTACCCTGGCCTGCAAAAAGTCGTGCAGGCCGCCGGGCGCGTCATCCGCACCCAGCAGGACCGCGGCGTGGTGATGCTCATCGACGACCGGTTCGGCGAGGCGCGCGTGCAGCAGTTGCTGCCACGTTGGTGGTCGGTGAACCCGGAGCAATCCGGCACCCGGCGGATAGGTGCAGGAAACTGAAGCCTGCCGGCCAGCGGGAATCCTGTGTGGGAGGCAATAGTTTTTCATGGCGCGCGACTTGCCCCATACTTCGAAAAAATCCACACGGATGCCTCGGCCCACATGCTTGAGAATACCCCCCAGTCGCCGCGCATAAACCAGGAGCAGCGCTTTCGCCTGCTCATCGACGCTGTGGTCGACTACGCGATCTACATGACCGACCCCTCGGGCATCATCACCAGCTGGAACTCCGGTGCCCGGCGTTTCAAGGGGTATGAGGAAGCGGAGATCCTGGGTGAGCATTTTTCGCGTTTCTACACGGATCAGGATCGCGCCGCCGGCCTGCCGCAGCGGGCGCTGGAGACGGCCGTGCGCGAGGGGCGTTTCGAGGGTGAGGGCTGGCGGGTGCGTAAGGACGGCACGCTGTTCTGGTCCCATGTGGTGATCGACCCGATCATCGACAACCAGAGCGGTGAACTGCTCGGGTTCGCCAAGATCACCCGCGACCTCACCGACCGCAAGATGGCCGAGGAAACCCTCAAGCAGAGCGAGCAGCAGTTCCGCCTGCTGGTGCAAAGCGTCACCGACTACGCCATCTACATGCTCGGTCCTGATGGCCAGGTCACCAACTGGAACCAGGGCGCGCAACGCATCAAGGGCTATCTGCCGGCCGAAGCCATCGGCCAGCATTTTTCGATGTTCTATACCCCCGAGGACCGCGCCGCCGGTGAACCGCAGCGGGCGCTGAGCATCGCCGCCAGCGAGGGGCGTTTCGAAAAGAAGGGCTGGCGCGTGCGCAAGGACGGTACGCGTTTCCTTGCCCACGTGGTCATCGATGCGATCCGCAGCGACACCGGGACCCTGCTGGGGTTTGCCAAGATCACCCGCGACATCACCGATGCCACCCAGGCGCAGCAGGCCCTCGAACAGGCCCGCGAGGCGCTGTTCCAGTCGCAGAAACTGCAAGCCATCGGCCAGCTTACCGGCGGCATCGCCCACGACTTCAACAACCTGCTGACGGTCATCCTCGGCAACCTGGAAATCGTGCGCAAGCGCATGCCGGACGATCCGAAACTGGCTCAATTGCTCGACAACGCGACCCAGGGCGCGTTGCGCGGCGTATCGCTGACCCAGCGGATGCTGGCGTTCGCCCGGCGGCAGAAGCTGAGTGCCGAGTCGGTCGAGTTGCCGGTGCTGGTGCAGGGCATCAGCGGCTTGCTGCAAAGCTCCATGGGCCCTTCGATCCACATCCAGACTCGCTTCACCGAGGCGCTGTCGCCGGTGCTGGCCGATGTCAACCAGTTGGAGTTGGCGATCCTCAATCTGGCGACCAATGCCCGGGACGCGATGCCCCATGGCGGTAGCATCCTGATCGCCGCCGACGAGCGCCTGGCCACCGAGGCCGGGGCGCAGGCGTCGTTGAAGCCGGGGCGCTACGTCTGCCTGTCGATTACCGATGAAGGCGAGGGCATGGATGAGGCCACGCTGGCCTCGGCCGTGGAGCCATTCTTCACCACCAAAGGGGTCGGCAAGGGCACGGGCCTGGGATTGTCCATGGTGCACGGCCTGGCCGAGCAGTTGGGTGGCCGCCTGATCCTCGAAAGCCAGAAGGGCGTGGGCACCAGCGCGCAGTTGTGGTTGCCACTGGCCGATAGCGCAGCGTCGGAGAAGGCCGTGGTCGAGGCGCAGGCAGCGCCTACCCCTCCTGAGTTGCTGGTGCTGGTGGTCGATGACGACAGCCTGGTGCTGACCAGTACCCGCCTGTTGATCGAAGACCTCGGGCACCGGGTCTTGTGCGCGCATTCAGGGTCGCAGGCGCTGGAACTGCATGAGCGCAACCCGGACATCGACCTGGTGATCACCGACATGGCCATGCCGCAGATGGACGGCGCCCAACTGGCGAAGTTACTGCGCGACCGGCAGCCGGACCTGCCCATCATCCTCGCCACCGGCTACGCCGAACGCCTGGAAGGCTTCGCCAGCCAATTGCCGCGCCTGACCAAGCCGTTCAAGCAGATCGACCTGGTGCAGGTCATCGGGCAGGCAATGAATTAGGCGGAGGCTTGGCCAGGCCCTTTTGGCAAGCGTGCACTGCCTCTGGTCCATTGCCTTGAACTTGCCCGGCGGCGCGGGTTTCCAACGAACCTCATTTGCCACCAGCGACCCTTCACGCAATGCCCAGAATATTGACCGGCCAGACGCCGGAAGAAGAATTGAGCGAACACAATGCCAAGCTGTTCGGCTCGCCCAAGGAACGACTGGATTTCTATCGGCGTGAAATCCAGTACGAAACCAGCATCCTCGCCAATCGGACCGATGCCTACCTGGCCGCCCAATCCTTCCTGGTGATTGCCTTTGCCTCGTGCATGGCCAACCTGAACCCGGAGTGGGGCAAGTTGTTCACCCTGATCGTGCCGCCGTTCCTGGCGCTGCTGGGGTTCCTGAGTTCACTCAATGCCTGGCCGGGGATTCGAGCGGCCTACGAGATCATCGACCACTGGCACTTCAAGCAGAGCGAACTGCTGCGCGCCGAGCCGGTCATGGGTTTGGTCTACGACGAGTCGCCGTTGTTCAGCGAGCGGGAATCGACCCACAAGGGGTATCGCAAGTCGCTGCTGTTTTCTGTGCGCACACCGTGGATCTTCGCCACGTTCTGGGTGCTGCTGGGGGTGTATGCGGTGCTGATCCAGGTGACGGATCCGATCGGCTGAGGGTCAGCCGGTTTTCTGCCGTTCGTACCACGCCAGGGTGGGCTGGGTACTGACCCCATGAACCAGGATGCTCAAGGCCACCACCGACAACGTGAGGTTGATGCACAGCTGCGCCGCTTGTGGCGCCAGGTCATGGTTCAAGGCGAAGAACAGGTAGAACAGGCTACCGATGCCGCGAATGCCGAACCAGCCGATCAACAGCCGTTGCGGTGCGTCCAGCAAGCGGCCCCAAGGCATGAGTAACACGCTCAACGGGCGAATGACGGCGAAGAGCAGGGCGCCGATGGCCAGGGCGCGCCAGTCCCAATGGGTGGCGAGCACCACCCCGAGCAGCGTCACCAGGAACACCTCCATCGCCCGCTCCACCAGGCTGCCGAAAGCCAGCATGTCACTCATCATCACCCCGGCAGCCACCTGGCCGTCGCCCAGGGACTGGGTATCGCCGAGCACCGCCTCGCGCGGATCGACGGCCTCATGGCCCACCACCGGTTGCACCAGGTGCTCCGCTGGCGGGGCATCTTCTTCATCGGTGGATTGCACCTCGGCCTGGCGCAGCCCGAGACCGGCGGCAAACACCGAGAGAAAGCCATAGGCATGCACGGACTCGGCGGCGACATAGGCCAGGGCAATCAGCGCCAAGGCCAGGTAATCGTTGGGTGACAGCGTGCTGTCGGCGTTCTTGATGCGCATCGATAGGGTCAGCTTGCCGATCCCGCGTCCCATCCAATAGCCGATCAGCAGGCCCGCCGGCACCGCCCACAGGACATTGCGCAAGGCCCACTCGCCGACAAAGCCACCGTCTTCACGCAGCATCAACAGCCCAAGGATCACGAATGGGAAGGCCGAGCCGTCGTTCAGGCCGGCTTCACCGGAGAGGCCGAAACGCACCCGGTCGTCATCCCGCGCATCGTTGACCTGCACCAGGGCCGCCAGCACCGGGTCAGTGGGCGCCAACATCGCGCCGATCAACATCGACACACCCCAGCTAAGGCCGAACAGGTAGTGCAGGGTCAGGCACAGGCCCGCAATGGAAAGGATCATCACCGGGCCCGCCAACCCATAGGCAACGCGCCAGGTCCGGTTCTTGAAGGGCAGGCGCAGCTTGAGGCCGCTGACGAACAGCGAGAACACCACCGCGATCTCCGTGAGATGCTCCATCCAGACGGACGAGTCGGTGATGTCCAGCTTCAGCAAACCCAACCCCGCCGGCCCGATGGCAACGCCCAGCACCAGGCACATGGCTGACGTGGTGACCGGCATCCAGCGCAGGTAGGAGGAAGTGAGAGCCAAGGTCAACAACACGGCACCGAGCACCGCTACCCACACTGTGAAGATCATGGTTGCTCCTTGGGTGTCGGACAGGTCAGCCGCGATGTTCATTCAAGCTGGCAGAAATTGTGGCGAGGGGATTTATCCCCGTCGGGTTGCGAAGCGACCCTAAGATCTTGCAGCTCTGTATACCCGGATGCCTTGGGGCCGCTTTGCAGCCCAGCGGGGATAAATCCCCTCGCCACAGGTTCCGTTATTCTTTCGAGGCCTGGAGCGAAGCGAGGGTTCCCACTAAAACGGAACCGCCCCGTTTATCCGGCGGCCTGTTCATCGGAGGGAATTTTTCGTCGCACGCGGGGCTCTGCACCTTAAGAGACGTGCTGAATCAGCGTCCTGCCGTGAACCAATGAGGCCCTTATGACTGCGCTGACACCCCTCCAATCCCGGCCAGCCACCCTCCATCCCGTCAGGGATGCCGGGCAGGTGCGCCAATGCTATGAACGGCTGCTCCAGGGCCCCGACGATGCGGACAAACACGCCGTCGCACAGGCCTTCATCCAGTCGTGCCTCGAACAGGCCCGGGCCTTGCCCCAGGAAACCCCCGACGAGCCGCAGGCCCTGCAAGCCTGGGTCGAAGCCCACAGTGCCGGTGTAGCCCGGCAATACGCCGATTACCTGGAGCGGCGCAAAAACGGCGGCCCGCGGGAGTACTTCAGCGGCAAGGCCCACGCGCTGTATTTCCTGCAAGCCGTGGCGCCGACCAAATTGGTGGACGGTGCCTGGCTGTACGGCGTATTGAAACATTGGCAAGACCACCGGTTCGACGGCCTGCTGTGCACGTATCTGGAGGAGCTGGGCGACGGCCATCCGGCGCAGAACCATGTGGTGATCTACCGTAAGCTGCTCGCCGAACACGGTTTGGTCGATGCCCCGGACATCGACGATGAGCGCTACCTGCAAGGGGCTGTGCAACTGGCGCTGGGCTACGCCGGCGATGAGTACCTGCCGGAAGTGATTGGCTACAACCTGGGTTACGAGCAGTTGCCCCTGCACCTGTTGATCAGCGCCTACGAGCTGAGCGAACTGGACATCGACCCGTACTACTTCACCCTCCACGTGACCATCGACAACGCCAGCACCGGCCATGCCCAGAAGGCTGTGCAGGCACTGATGCAATTGATGCCGATGGCGGCGGATCGCGAGGCGTTCTGGCAGCGGGTGACCCTGGGGTACCGGCTCAATGACCTGGGCCAAGGCAGCCGGGCGATCATCGAATCGTTCGACCTCGGCCGTGAAGTGCTGGACATGCTCGAACGCAAGCGCCCGTTCGGCCAGCACATGCATTCCGATTACTGCAAGTTCGAAGGCAAGACCGTCAACCAGTGGCTGGCGGCCCCCGGCCAATTGGAAGGCTTCCTTGAGGCGATGCAGAACAAGGGCTGGATCAAGCGCCACCAGGATCCGCAAGACAGCCGCTTCTGGATGCTGATCGAAGGCGCAGGGGCGGCGATGTTCGGTGTGTTCAGCCCCTATGAGAAGCAATTGCTGCACGACTGGATCGCCGGTGACTGGTTGCACAAGAGCGAGCGCAACCGTCCGCGCCGCAGCTTCGGCACCACCAGCGAACCGCAGACGCCAATCGACGACCCCGATGTGCAAAGCCTGCAACAGACGCTGCGCAGCCAGTCCCCCGATGAGCAGATGCAGACCTTGATGCCCTGGCTCTCGGCACGCTGTCACAGCCATCCGGCCGGGCTGCTGGCCACGCGTCGTTTCATCGAACTCAAGTCCGCCATTCGCTAGGGAGCCCTGCATGAATCAGGAAGATCGCCTGTCCACCTCCGACCTGGCGCTGTTGCAACTGGGGCGGCGCCTGCAAGCCGACGGTTACCGCTTCATCACCCCGACGCCGTTGACCCATGAACGGGTCAACCAACGGCCCGGCAACGAGCACTCCAAGACCCTGCGGGATGTGTTCGGCTGGTCGCGGCCGTTTGCTCCCGGGCTGATTTCGGCCGATGAGCAGCGACAATTGCAAGAAGCCGAGGTGCTGGAGGAACGCGATGGGTTGCTGCGCAGCCGAGTGCGCTGGTCGAGCCTGGACGGCTTGTTGTTCGCCCATTCGCAATTTCCCACCCAGGCCAGCGACGCGGTGTTCTTCGGCCCGGACAGCTACCGGTTCGCCCAACTGATCCATGCCCACCTGCAACAGAGTTTCACGGCGGTGCATCGGGCCGTGGACATCGGCTGTGGCGCCGGTGTCGGCGCCATCGTGATCGCCCGGGCCCGGCGCGAGGCCCAGGTGCTGGCGCTGGACATCAACCCCCTGGCCTTGCGCCTGACAGCGGTGAATGCCGCCCTGGGCGAGGTGGCCAATGTCGAGATTGCCCGCAGCGACGTCCTCCAGGATGTCGAGGGCGATTTTGACCTGATCGTCGCCAATCCACCGTATATGGCTGACCCGTCGGAACGCGCCTATCGCCATGGCGGCGGTGTGCTGGGCGCCGGGCTGTCGCTGCGCATCGTCGAGCAGGCCTTGCCCCGGCTGACCCCCGGCGGCTCGCTGGTGCTCTACACCGGCGTGGCGATGGTCGATGGCCGTGACCCGTTCCTGGAAGCGCTGGAGCCTTGGCGCGACTCGGCGGAATTTGGCTGGACCTACAAGGAACTGGACCCGGACGTGTTTGGCGAGGAACTGCTGACGCCGGGTTACCAGGAGGTGGAAAGGATCGCCGTGGTGGCGTTGGTCGTGACCCGCATTGGCGCGGGTATCGGAGGGATTATCGATGAACAGGCGTCTGAAGTTCGGCATTGAAGAGGAGTACTTCGTCACCGACCTGCAAACCCGGTGCATGCCCACCCAGCCGCCTGCCGAGGCAGTGGCGGCATGCCGGGCCGAGCTGGGCGAGCATTTCGCCCATGAGATGTTCCTCAGCCAGGTCGAGATGGCGTCGCCCATCTTCCTCAGCCTGGACGCGGCCGCCGACTACCTGACCCAGGTGCGCAGCGGCCTGACCCAGCGCCTGGCGCCGTTCGGCCTGGGCCTGCTCAGCGCCGGCTCCCATCCGATGGTCACTCAGGGCTTGCAGCCCACGGATGAGCTGCATTTCCAGCAACTGTTCGATGATTACCAACGGGTGGCACGGCGCAGCGTGCTGTCGGGCCTGCATGTGCATGTCGAGGTGCCGGTGGACCGTGACCGGGTGCGGGTGATGAACGAGATCCTGCCGTGGTTGCCGATGTTTCTCGCGTTGAGCGCTTCCTCACCGTTCTGGAACGGCGCCTACACAGGCTTCAGCAGTTACCGCCAGGTGGCCTGCGATGAATGGCCACGCATGGGCGTGCCGGAATATTTCCAGGACGAATTGGCGTTTGCCGGGTACGTCAACCTGCTCATGCGCACCGGCTCGATTCATCAGCCCAGCGATTGCTGGTGGATCCTGCGACCGTCATCGCGCTACCCCACGCTGGAGTTGCGCATCTGCGATGCCTGCCCGCGGGTCGAGGACGTGTTGTGCCTGGTCTCGTTGTTCCGGGTGATGGTGGCCCACGCCATCGACCAGCCCCAGCCGGGCGCCGGGTACAGCCTGACCTCACACTGGACCCTCAAGGAAAACCGCTGGAGGGCCAAGCGTCACGGCATCCTCGCCGAGTTCATTGCCGAAGGGCAGGAGCAGCCCATGCTCATTGGCGAATGGCTGACCGTGGCCGAGCAGACCTTCGGTGAAACCGCCGCCGAGCTGGGCTGCCAGGAGGTATTCAAGCAGGCACGGCGCATCGTCCAGGAAGGCACCAGCGCCGACCGTCAGATCGTGCTCTACGAACAAGGCCTGTTGCTGGGCGACTCCGTGGAGCAGGCCTTGAGCCGGGTGGTCGATCAATTGGTGTCGGAGAGCGCCGGGCTGCCGGTGGCCGACCCGACGCTGCAACACGTCGCAGGTGGACCATGAGCGCCAAGACCCTTGACGACTACAACCGCATGCGAGATTTCGGCGCCACCTCGGAACCGGCGGCGAAGCGGCGTCCGCGCAAGTCAGCGAAAACCACCCACGCCTTGCAGTTCTGCATTCAGAAGCACGACGCCTCGCGACTGCATTACGACTTCCGCCTGGAACTGGATGGCGCGCTCAAGAGCTGGGCCGTGCCCAAGGGGCCGTCGCTGGACCCCAAGTCCAAGCGCCTGGCGGTTCACGTCGAAGACCACCCGCTGGACTACGCGACTTTCGAAGGCAACATTCCCGAAGGACATTACGGCGCGGGGGATGTCATCGTCTGGGACCGGGGCGTATGGATTCCCCAGGGCGATCCCCATGAAGCGTATGAGAAGGGCCGGCTCAAGTTCGAACTGCAAGGCGAAAAGCTCGCCGGCCTGTGGAACCTGGTGCGCACCCACATGCCCGGCAAGCAGGAGCAGTGGTTCCTGATCAAGCACCAGGACGACGCCGCGCGCCCCGAAACTGAATACGACGTGGTCCAGGCCGAACCGGACAGCGTGCTCAGCGAGCGCACCCTGGTGCCCAGGCGGCGGGGCAAGGCCGCCGCGGCGAAAGCGATCAAGCAACCCGAGAAAGCCCAGGCAAAACCGCTGAAAAAGCGCGGCAAGACCACCCTTGACGGTGCAGTGGCCGGCCCCCTCCCCGAAACCCTCAAGCCGGAACTGGCGACGCTGGTCGAAAGCGCCCCCGACGGCGAGTGGCTCTATGAAATCAAGTTCGACGGTTATCGGATCATGGCGCGGATCGACCACGGTGGAGTGCGCCTGATCACTCGCAACGGCCATGACTGGACCCACAAATTGCCCACACAGGCCGAGGCCCTGGCGGCGCTGGGGCTGGAGTCGGCCTGGCTCGACGGCGAGATGGTGGTCGCCAATGAGCACGGTGTGCCGGATTTCCAGGCCCTGCAGAATGCCTTCGACGCGGGCAGCAGCGGCCAGATCGCCTACTACCTGTTCGACCTGCCTTATCTCAACGGCATGGATTTGCGCAACGTCCCGGTGCAAGACCGCCGCACGGCGCTGCAAGCCGTGCTACAGGCCAATGACAGCCCCTTGCTGCGTTTTTCCGATGCGTTTGAGCAAACCCCTGAAGCGCTGCTCAACAGCGCCTGCCAGATGCAGATGGAAGGGCTGATCGGCAAGCGCATCGGCAGCGTCTATACCTCCCGCCGCAGCAGTGACTGGATCAAGCTCAAATGCAAGAATCGCCAGGAGTTCGTGGTGATCGGATTCAGCGAGCCGAAGGGCGCCCGCAGTGCCTTCGGCGCTTTGCTGTTGGGGCTGCACGACGCCGACAGCGGCCAGTTGCGCTACGCCGGCAAGGTTGGCACCGGGTTCAACGAAGCGACCCTCAAGAGCATCCACCAGCAACTGCTGCCCCTGGAGCGTAAGAAGCCCGCTGTCATCAACCCGCCGACCGGTTACGAAGCCAAGGGCGTGCATTGGTTGGAGCCGACCTTGCTGGCCGAAGTCGCGTTCGCCGAGATGACGAAGGAAGGCTCGGTACGCCACGCGGTGTTCCATGGCTTGCGCGACGATAAACCGGCCAAGGCCATCACCCAGGAGCTAGCGAAACCCGTGGACAAGACCTCCGCCCAAAAAACTACCGCCAAGCGCCCATCCAAGGGCGACGCGAAGCCTGCCGCAGCCAAACCCAAGGCAAAAGCCAAGGACAAGGCCGGCGACACGTCGGCCTTGGACGGCAAGGTACGGATCACCCACCCCGATCGCGTCATCGATGCGACCACCGGCACCACCAAGCGGCAGTTGGCCGAGTATTACGCCAGTGTCGCCGAGTTCATCCTGCCGGAACTGGCCGAGCGCCCAGTCGCACTGGTGCGTGCACCGGACGGCATTGCCGGCGAGCTGTTCTTCCAGAAAAACGCCGAGCGCCTGGCGATTCCCGGCATCACCACCCTGGACAAGGACGTCACCGGGCAGCCGGTGATGATCATCAACAATGCGCAAGCGCTGATTGGCGCGGTGCAGATGAGCACCGTGGAACTGCACACCTGGAACGCGACGACGGTGGACCTGGACAAGCCCGACCGCTTTGTCCTCGACCTCGACCCGGACCCGGCGCTGCCATGGAAGCGCATGGTGGAAGCGACGCAACTGACCCTGTCGGTGCTCGATGAGTTGGGTCTCAAGGCGTTTCTCAAGACCAGTGGTGGCAAGGGCATTCACATTGTCGTCCCGCTGACTCGAAAAGCCGGATGGGACGAGGTCAAGGATTTCAGCCACGCCATTGTCAGCCACATCGCCAAGCTGCTGCCAGACAGGTTCTCGGCCGTCTCGGGTCCGAAGAACCGGGTCGGGCGGATCTTCATCGATTACCTGCGCAACGGCCTCGGCGCCACGACGATCTGCGCCTACGCCGTGCGTACCCGCGACGGGCTGCCGGTGTCGGTGCCGATCTACCGCGACGAGGTGGCGCAACTCAAAGGGGCGAACCTGTGGAACGTGCACAACGTCCATGAGCGGCTGGCGGAGGTCGGGCATGAGCCCTGGGCCGACCTGAAGAAAACCCGCCAGAGCATCACGGCGGACATGCGCCGACGGATAGGCATGAAGAAAACGGCCAAGTAGGGCCAGGCTTCCTGCGGGGATGGCTTATGTGGGAGGGAGCTTGCTCCCGCTGGGGGACCACAGCGGCCCCTCTGATAGTTTTATGCCCTCATGGGGCCGCTGCGCAGCCCAGCGGGAGCAAGCTCCCTCGCCACACTCGCCACATAAGCAGCCCCTCTGTGATCAACCCACCGGCACCCGCAGGTACTCCGGCTGCAACACGTTGAACCAGAGCAGGATCATTTCCACCAGGATGGTCACCAGCACCAGCAAGCCGACGCCCCACACACAGGCCGAGTAGAGCAGCCCTTGTTCCTTCCTGAGGTTCATGAACCGCGGCAGGCCGACGAAGAGCAGGAACGTCGAGTAGGCCGACGCGGCCAGCAACACGGCCACCGCCAGCCAACGGCTCGGATAGAGCCCGGAAATGCCGGCCAGGAAATACGGCGTGGCGGTGTAGGCGGCAAAACCGATGCACTGGTTGAGGGACGGGCGCGCGTCAAAGGTACGGGACATCCAGCGAATGAACACCCCCATCAGCGCCACGCCGGCGACGATGGTCAGGTACAGCAATACGCACAGTTGCAGGGCGCTAGCCTGGGTCAGCCGTACGGTTTCGTTTTCCGCCAGGCCCCAGCCGGTCCAGGTGATACCGATGAACAGGCAGGCGGCCGGAATCAAGGCCAGCAACAGCAAGTGCGCCAGGTAATGACGCGGGTGAGCTTGCTCTTCTTGGCGAATGTCCTTCCAGGCAAACTCAGGGTGGGTGAACAGTTTGACGAAAAGTGCAGACATGACGACCTCCTGATCGTGACAGCCTCAGCGTGAGGCCCTGAAATTTTGAGGTGCACCGCGCGCCCGAGGTTTCATTTATTTGGCCCGCGCAGGCGACCTCCGATCAGACGGAATGAATTGGTGGCCATGGGGTCAACCCATCAGCACCCTTGGAGGATCGTGTGCCATGACAGTTGCCCGGAGGATGGTTGATTACTTGCGTGAGCACGACTTGCGCCTGACCACGGCCGAGTCCTGCACCGCCGGCCTGATCGTCACGATACTGGCCGAAATACCGGGCAGTGGGTCGCTGATCGAGAGCGGCTATGTGGTGTATTCCCCCGAGGCGAAGCAGCGACTGCTGGGCGTCAGCCCGCGGACCATCGACACCTTCAATCTCACCAGTTGTGAAGTGGCCGAGGAAATGGCCCTCGGCGCGCTGCACGATGCCGACGCCAACGTGGCCGTGGCCACCACCGGCATCCTTGGGCCGGACGACATGGACGGCATTCCGGCCGGCACCGTCTGTTTCGCCTGGGCCTTCGAAGTGCACGGCAGGCGAGCATTGTTCAGCCGCCGGGAACGCTTCTTCGGCAGTCGCAACCAGGTGCAGTTGTGCGCCGCCGAGCATGCGCTGCTGCAACTGCGGCATTTCCATCAACGCGCCCTGGCGGGTGAATCGAGATAGGTGGACGCCATGCCCCGGCACAGCGAGCCAGAGGATTTTCACAGCCGCACGTTTCCGGTGCGCGAAGACATGGCCTATCAACTCAAAGTCTGGCGGTTCGAGCGGGTCGGTTGGTATGGACTGGTGCTGCTGGTGATCCTGACGTTGCTCGGCCTGTTTTCCCGTGGGCCGTTGAGCTCTCGCGAGGTGCGAAGCGACGATGGCGGGCTCACCGTCGAGTATGAAAGGTTCCACCGTAACGGTTCCACCAACCCGCTGACTGCTCACCTCAAGGGCGCGCCCAACGCAGTGCTCGAAGTGGAGTTGGGTGGCGATTGGCTAGAAGGCTTTGACGTCGAGGCCTTGCAGCCCCAACCCTTGCGTTCGGCGGCCGCGGGTAAAGGTATGAAGTTCTGGGTGCAGGCCGACGCCCAGGGCCAGGCTACCCTTTATCTGTCCGTCCTCAGCGATGGCCTGGGAACCTACCACAGCCGCATCGCCATCCCCGGTGGCCGCTCAGTCAGTTTCGAACAGTTCGTTTTCCCTTAGGTGACCTATGGATTCCGTGTTGCGCGCCGCCGCGATCTATGTGGCATTGCTGGTCCTGTTCAAGATTGCCGGCCGCCGCTCGCTGGCGGAAATCACCACCTTCGATTTCGTGCTGCTGATGATCATTGGCGAGGCGACGCAGCAAGCGCTGTTGGGCGACGATTTCTCGCTGACCAACTCGCTGATGGTGATCGTCACGTTGATTGCCATCGATGTCGGCTTGTCGCTGCTCAAGCTGCGCTCCAAGTGGGTATCGCAATTGATCGACGGCGGGCCGACCATAATTGTCGAGGACGGTCGGATACTGCATGGTCGCCTGCGCCATGCACGGTTGGTGGAGGAAGACATCATGGAGGCGGCGCGCGCGAGCCAGGGCATCGAGACCCTGGAGCAGATCAAGTTTGCGATTATCGAGCGCAACGGGAAGATCTCGGTGATTGCCAGGGAGTCAGCCTGAGCGCGACCCCTAGCCTGACGAGCGAGCTGTGTGGCGAGGGAGTCCCCCTCGCCACGGGTTACCGATCAGAGAATCGGCTTGCCGCCCGTAATGCCATAGCGCGAACCGGAAATGTAGCTGGACTCATCCGAGGCCAGCAGTACATAGATCGGCGCCACTTCCACCGGTTGCCCCGGCCGGCCCAGCGGGGTCTGGGAGCCGAAGTTCTGCACCTCTTCCTCGGGCATGGTCGCCACGATCAGCGGGGTCCAGATCGGCCCCGGCGCCACGCTGTTCACCCGTATGCCCTTGGGCCCCAGCATCTGGGCCAGGCCACCGGTGAAGTTGGCGATGGCGCCCTTGGTGGTGGCGTAGGCCAGCAGTGTCGGCTTGGGCATGTCGGAGTTGACTGAGCTGGTGTTGATGATCGACGCCCCGGCCTTCAGGTGGGGCAGGGCCGCCTGGCAGATCCTGAACATCGAAGTGATGTTGATATCGAAGGTGCGCACCCATTCCTCGTCGGGGATGTCCTCAAGGTTTTCGTGGGTCATCTGGAACGCCGCGTTGTTGACCAGGACGTCGATGCGGCCGAACCGCGCGACGGTCTCGTCGACCACGCGGCGGCATTGAGCCTTGTCTGCCAGGTCGCCCGGCAGCAGCAGGCATTGGCGGCCTGCCTGTTCGACCCAGCGCGCCGTTTCCTGGGCGTCCTCGTGTTCATCCAGGTAGGAAATCGCCACGTCGGCGCCTTCCCGGGCAAACGCAATCGCCACGGCGCGACCGATGCCGCTGTCGGCCCCGGTAATCAGGGCTATCTTGTTCGCCAGGCGTCCGGAGCCGCGGTAGCTCTGCTCGCCACAGTCGGGGTAAGGGTCCATTTTTCGTTGGGAGCCGGGCACAGGCTGGCTTTGTTTCGGAAAAGGTGGGGTAGGGTAGTCGACCATGATCGTTCTCCATGCGGGATGTGGTTGCAATGGAGGGTGGACGTTGGGCCTCGGGCAGAGTTCGGTTGGATTGTCAGACGGGTCGATGAGCTGCACGGTGGATGAAATCGAAGAGGAGGTAGGCATGTTCAGTCATGTGATGATCGGCGCACGCGACTTGGCGAAAATGGTCGCCTTTTACGATGCGGTGCTCGGTACCCTGGGCCTGGTGCGCATGCCCAGTGAAAACGACACGGGCCCGCCCGGCGAGGGCTGGCAGCAACCTGGCAGGCCATGGCCGCTGGTGTTCGTGCAGGAGCCGTTCAACGGGCTGCCCGCCACCTGGGGCAATGGCATGCAGGTCAGTTTCGCCGCCGACTCACCGCAAACCGTGCGCGCCGCGTGGGAACAGGCGCTCGCCATGGGCGGCTGCGACGAAGGCGCGCCAGGCCTGCGCGCGCATTATTCGCCCGGATACTTTGGGGCGTATTGTCGGGATCCGGAAGGCAACAAGCTGTGCTTCGTGCATGCGCCGGACCTACGGGTGTGAGCGCAATTTTCAGCCCCTTGGATGGCGAGGGAGCAGCCCCTCGCCACCGCCTTCAGCCCCTAGGCTATGTACGAAATAGCTTGAAACTTGGTTATGCGGCGTTAAAAACCGGCTCGGAATGCTCATTGACAACCAGTCAACTGCGCTTCCTCGCCGGTTTTTGCCTTGCCTAACCTGCGTTTCAAACTATTTCGTACACACCCTGGCCTTGAGGCTGCGTTCCATCCGCGCAATGCCTTCCTCCAGCAGCGTCCGCGGGCAGCCGAAGTTCAGGCGCACGAACTGGCCGGCGTCATCGCCGAAATCCAGGCCGGCGCTCAGGCCGACCTTGGCGTTCTGGAGGAAGAACCCCTGCGGATCCTCCAGCCCCAGCGCCGAGCAATCCAGCCAGGCCAGGTAGGTGCCCTGAGGGACCGTCATGGTGATACCGGGCAGGCGCGTCTTGACCGCTTCCACCAGGTAGTCGCGGTTGGCTTGCAAGTAGGTCTTCAAAGCTTCGAGCCACGGGCCTGCTTCGCTGTAGGCCGCGCAGGTCGCTTCCAGCCCCAGGGCATTGACGCTGTCGACCATGCCGGCGCGGGCAGCGTTGACCCGCTCGCGCAACCTGGCGTCCTGGATGATGGCGAACGAGGTCTTCAACCCGGCGATGTTATAGGCCTTGCTGGCGGACATCAGGGTGATGGTGCGTGCGGCAATTTCCGGGCTGAGGGAGGCGGTCGGAATGTGCACGCGCCCGTCGAAGCACAGGTCGGCATGGATCTCGTCGGAGATGATCCAGGCACCCTGTGCCAGGCAGATATCAGCCACTGCCTGCAACTCTTCGCGCCCGAACACCTTGCCCAGCGGGTTGTGGGGGTTACTCAACAACAACGCACCGCCCCCTTGCAGGGCGTCACGCAGCGGGCCGAGGGGCGTATGGAACTCGCCATTGAGCGCATTGAAACCCAGTTCGACCTTGTTCAGTTGCCAATGCCCCGGGGCGTTGCGCAGCGGCGGGTAGTTGGGCACCTGCACCACGACATTCTGGTCGGGCGCGACCAGGGCGTGCAGGGCCATGTTGAAGCCCGGCTCGACCCCCGGCAAAAACACGATCTGCTGCGGCTCGACCCGCCAGGCGTACTTGTTCCACAGGTCGGCCACGACCGCTGCGCGAAGGTTGTCCTGGGCCACGCTGTAGCCCAGCATCGGGTGTTCGAGGCGCTTGTGCAGCGCCTCGATGACCACGGGCGGGGCAGGGAAGTCCATGTCCGCCACCCACATCGGCAGCACGTCGGCCGGGTAGCGACTCCATTTGGTGCTGCCGGTGCCGTGGCGCTCGAACACCGTGTCGAAATCGAAAGTCATGGTCGTTCCATCAGTCTGGGAATTGGGATGGGGCCATGATAAAGCAAAGGGCGCCGGAGCGTTCATCGGTAATCCCCCGGCCCGTTGCGATGCCGTGGCGCCGCCGATTCAAGTGAAGCGCTGAACCAGTCGAGCATTTCATCCCAGACCAGGGTGGCCGACGCGCGGAAATAGCCCATGTGCCCGATGGCTTGCCGGGGTGAGTCGGGCGCAAGGTCGCGGGTCAGCACCGATGCATTCCGATACCCCTTGATGAAGGCATCCCGTGACACGGGTGGCGCCCAGGGATCGTCCATCGCGTTGGCGAACACCACCGGCAGGCGTACCTCGGCGTACAGATCGGCGACGTGCGCCATGGCCGGGTCGTCGAAAAAATAATGGGGATGGGCGCACCAGCGTTTCCAATCCTTGTAGACACCCAGCGGTAAGTCGTCGCCCATGCCCAGGATGCTCCACGCCATGTAGCCCTTGCAGGCGACAATCACCGGCAGCACCCATGTCCACAGCAGGCGAACCTTGAAGGCCTCTCGCCGGGGCATCCATCCGGCCCAGCCGGCGCCGGTCCCAAAGCAATAGGCCGCGGTGATCCGATCGTGGTTGGGTAGCAGGCCCAGTGCGTGCCCGCCAAAGGAGTGGCCCACCCAAAATAGCGGGGTGTGACCGTCGTCCATGAACTCGACGGCTGCGGCCAGGTCTTGGTACCCCCAGTCCAGATAAGACATCTCGAAGCCTTTGAGCGTCTTTGGCCGAGACTCGCCGACGCCCCGGTAATCGATGGTCAGCACGTTGAACCCACGCGCGCTGGCGTGTTGGGCAAAGCGCCGGTAGAAGCGTTGTTGCACGCCCGTCGCGCCCGCCATGATCAGGTTGCCCTTCGGCGTGCCTTGGGCGCAGTAGCGGGTGGCGGCGAGACGAAAACCATCGCTTGTTGTCAGGCTCACCTGATCGATGACTGAGAAGGCCTTGGACGTTACAGGTTTGCTCATGAGGGTTGTTCCGTTCGTGCGGCGGCGATCAGCTCTTTGCCAAGAATGAAGTTATCCGGACGCCCCGATCAGTGGCTCGGCCAGTGCTGCCGAACCCGTTGCGATCGGGACGTCCGGGCGGCGTCCGAGGGTCAGCGACCTTTGAACACCGGCTCACGTTTTTGCATCATCGCCATCACGCCTTCGCGCACGTCTTCGCTCTTGATCAGCGAGAACAGCAGGGCATTGAGGTTCGAGAGCGCGGCGTCGTCGCCTTCATCCCGAGCCTGGAAAGCCGATTGCAAGGTGGCCTTGATGGCCAAGGGGGCAGCCTTGGCGATGCGCTCGGCGTATTCGAGGGCTCGGGTCAACTCCTGGCCGGGCTCGACCACTTCGGTCAGCAGGCGCATGACCAATGCCTGGTCGGCGTCGAAGGCTTCACCGGTCAGCATGTAGCGCATGGCGTTGGTCCAGCCGGCGGCCTGGGTGAAGCGAACGGTCGAGCCGCCAGAGGGTGGAATGCCCCGCAGCACTTCCAGGTGGGCGAAGCGTGTGTTGCTCGCGGCGATGGCAATGTCGGCGTTGAGCACCAGTTCGATGCCGGCGGTCCAGCAGGTGCCTTGGACGGCGACGACCACGGGCTTGGTCCGACGCGGTTTCGACACGCCCCAGGGGTCAATGCCTTCGTCCGGGTACTGGAAACCACCCGAGGCCAGCTTCGGCGCCAGTTCCATCAGGTCGAGGCCGGCGGTGAAGTGTTCGCCGTGGGCGAACAGCACCGCACAACGCGATTGCTCGTCGCGCTCGAACTCACCGAAGGCCAGGGCCAGGTCGGTGAGCATGGCACTGTCGAAGGCGTTACGTTTGCCCGCCCGATCAAGGCCGATCAGGAAAAGATGGCCACGTTGCTCGCGGGTGACGCGACCCGCACCGCTGTTTACTTCGCTCATGTAGGGCTCCTGGACATTGTTCAGTTACTTAACGTACGTTTGGTTTGCAGAAACTAAACAAACATTCGGTAACCGTCAAATTGAGACGCCCAGGCTTATGTCATAGAATCAATCCCACTGATCGAGAGCAGGACTGACCGTGCGACCGTTGAAAATTCCCCGTGATGAGCTGCTCCAGCGCTGCGCAAACACGTTCAAGCGCCTTGGTTACCATGGCACGACCATGGACGCGCTGTCGTCGGCGTGCGGGTTGACCAAGGCTTCGTTCTATCACCATTACTCCAACAAGGAGTCGTTGCTGCGCGATGTGCTGGAGTGGACCCATGCCGGCCTCAAGCAAACCTTGTTCGCCATTGCCTACGATGAAAGCCGCTCGCCCCAGGAACGGTTCGTGGCGATGGGGCGCAAGGCCAGGAAGTTGTTCCAGCAGGATTCGATCGGCTGCCTGATGGGGGTGGTTGCCATCGACGCCACGTATGGCAAGACCGAACTGATGGAACCGATCCGCGCCTTCCTGGACGACTGGACCGCCGCGTTTTCCAGGCTCTTCATCGGGCGCTACGACCAGGAGCAGGCCACCGCGCTCGCCCGGCAACTGGTGGCTGATTTCGAGGGTGCGATCCTGTTGACGCGCATCTACGGCGACGCGGGCTACCTGGACGGCGTAATCGCGCGCGGCGTGCATCAGTTGGAAGCGGCCGAGATCGCCGGTTAGACCGCCAGCGCCTGCTCCAGGGTTTGCTTGAGTTCCTGCCAGATGACGTCCAGCGGTGCCGTGCTGCGGGCGGCCCGGCATAGCGCGACCGAGCCTTCGATGGCGGCGATCGTCAACAGCGCCAGGCTGTGGGCCCGCGTGGGCGCTACACCTGCGTCCGTCAAGGCCCGGACGATGATCGCCTGCCATTGAGTGAATATCCCGTGGGCTTGATCCAGCAACTGCCGCTGGACTTGCCTTTCCAGCTCACTCTCGGACTCGCCGCGCTGGTCGGACACGTAATGTTCGACCGCCACGGCCAACACCGCGCAGCCGGCTTGGAACGCTGTGTCTTCGAGGGCCTGGCGCCACCTGTCGACAAACCGCTCCAGGCCTTCGACCGGGCCTTTGCTGCTCAGCAGTAGGGCCAGCGGCTCGCTCACTTCCCGTCCCGCATGGTCCACGGCCGCTTCGAGCAGTTGACGTTTGCCGCCGGGGAAATGGTGGGCGATGGAACCGCGTGGCGTGTTCGAGTGACGCACGATTTCCCGCATGCTGGTGGCGGTCATGCCTTTTCGCCGCAGCAAGTCCGCCGCGCCGGCGATCATCCGGTCCCGAGTCGAAATTTTCATAAAATTATGCCAATCGTCATATTTGGGTGTAGGCTCAGCTCCGACTATGCCATTTGTCATAAGTCGCATCCATACATTCCTGCACGAGGTATTGAAGACATGACTGCGCGTCCCCGACTGCCCAACCCCATCGACTCCGTAGCGCTTGCTTCATTGAACACGCCAGATGGCTGGCTGGCCTATCCGTTGGGTGACGATATCATCGAGGGCCAGCCGGACACCCGCATGAAACTGCTGCGAACCGTCGGAGTGAAAACCCCGCACAAGTCCGTCGCGTTCTTTACCTCGCAACCGGCGAAGTTTCACTGGCGTTTTGACAACGATGAAGCCTTCGTGCTGATTGAAGGGCGTATCGCGATCACGATGGACACCGGCGAACGCTTTGAAATGGGGGCGGGCGACGGCGTGTCGATTCCGGCCGGGCACACGGGGATCTGCGAGGTGTTCGAGTTCAGCCGCAAATTCACCGTGGTCACCAGCGGCACCGCCGACTGACGGTGCAAAGCAGCTGCACGGCTGCCCGGTGGCGAAGGGACTGGCTTGTGCCGCCGGGCATTGGACTGTTCATCAACGCAGGTTTCGGCGCTCAAGGGCGCTGAACAACAGCATGCCCACCAGCATCGCCACGCTGAACAGGATGACTTGCCAATGCCCTGTCAGCAGCAGGGCAACCGCGGGGCCGGGGCAAATACCGGCGATGCCCCAGCCGATGCCAAACACCAGGCTGCCACCGATCAGGCGCCGGTCCAGCTCGCGCTTGACCGGCCATTGCATCGGGTTGCCCAGTAATGAGCGTGAACGGCGGCGGGCCCAGGTCAGCGGGCCAATCGCCGCGCCTATCGCACCGGCCATCACCAGGCCCAGGGAAGGGTCCCAGGCGCCGCCCAAGTCCAGGAACGCCAGTACTTTTGCCGGGTTGGTCATGCCCGATAGCAGCAGCCCGAAGCCAAACAGTACACCCGCGATAAAAGCCGTCAACTTGACCATGTCAGGCCCCCAGCACATGGCGCAGGATGAACACGGTGGCGAAACCGCTGAACATGAAGCAGGCCGTGGCCACCATCGAACGCGGTGAAAGGCGGGAAAGGCCACACACGCCATGGCCGCTCGTACAGCCCGAGCCGTAGCGGGTGCCGAGGCCCACCAACAGGCCGGCGACCGCAAGGCCAAGCCAGCCGCCCTGGAATTCGATTCGCGGCGCCACGGCAAACACACCCCATAACAGCGGCGCGACCAGCAAGCCCAGCAGAAACAACGCCTTCTCATCGACGCCTTCGCTGCCACGTTGCAAAAGGCTGCCGATCAGCCCGCTGATGCCGGCGATGCGACCGTTGGCGATGACAAACAGGGCGGCGGCGAGGCCGATCAATACGCCGCCGGCGAGGGAGGACCACGGAGTGAAGTTGAGCCAGTCGATTGTCATGATGGGGTCACTGTTGCAGGGTTGGCCGTCGCACCGAGCCTGGCGCGGCGAAAATCCAAGTGTCGTCCTGTGATGCAGTTCTTACAACTGCATTGAAAGGTCCGGCCCGCTGTCGCGATGGGGGCGAGCTTGTCGTTACACTGCGCCTCCCCGATTTTCAGCAAGGAAGCGATGGATGCGTTCGCTTGTCAGTGGTGTGCTTCTTTCCGCGGCCCTGGTGGCGCCGGTGATGGCTGAACCGCGCTCTTTTTCGGTCAATGACCGCGACGGCCAATACCGGGTCGACGTCCTGTTCCCGGACCCGCCCGAAGACCCCGAGCAACTGGCGCAAGCGTTCATCACCGTGCGCGACAACAACACGCAGGCAGTCTTGCAGCAGTTGCAGACGCCGGCCGGCAATGTGCCGGTCGATCGCGACGGCAAGGTGAACCCCTGGCTGCTGGGTCCCTTCAGCCTGTTGTATTTCGCCGACTTCAACTTCGACGGTCGCCAGGACCTGGCGATTCGCAACGGCACGGACCCTGAGTCGCGCTACAAGCCGATGTTCGACGTCTACCTGCAAGACCCGAACAAACCCCAATGGGTACTCAACGCCGCCCTGACGGACCTGGCGAAGCAAGCCAGCAGCGGGATGTTCTCGGTGATTGCCCTGGACCATATCCTGTTCACCCAGACCGACCGCGGCTGCTGCTCGACCCGTACCACCCAGTGGCAAATGCAGGGTGACGCGTTGGTCCGGCTTCGCTCTTCCAGCGAGGATGAGGTCGAGCCGAGCGAGCTTGGCGACAGCTCCAGCATGCCCAGCGGCTATAAACGCCAGACCTACGGTGAGTTGAAGGACGGCCAGTGGCACGAGCAGACCAGCCTAAGCGGGCCGGACTACGAGGACCCGATCATGCTCAAGGGCACCGTCGGCGGCAAAGTCCCGGTGGACCTCTGGTACCAGCAACAGGGCGCGCTGATGATCGGTGAAGTGCGCTATACCAAGGGCGGCAACGGTAAACCGATCAAGCTGGCCGGCTTTATGAACAACGACGGCGATGACAGCTACGCGGTCCTCCAGGAATTTGCCGACGATGGCCGCCAGACAGGTATCTGGCGGATCACTCAGGGACAGGCCGAGCCCTACGACTTCACCGGCACCTGGATCAGTGGCGTCAAGGGCAATGACCGGCAAATGGCGGTCATGCTGCACGGTGATGCGGGCGAACCGGATGTCGAAGCGAGCGGTAAAGTCGGTTCCGCCCAGCGCAGCGGCCATTACCAGATGCGTAAGGACGCCCAGGGGCACGACGCCGACCTGGACTTGCAGATCCTGCCCGAGCGGGATGCCGAGGGCAGGGAAGTCGCAGAGTTCACCGTGACCGTGAGGGACGCCGCGACGGCCCGGGAAGTCTTGCGGGAGCACCAAGTGGTGCCAATGGACGCCGACAACCTGATCATCGTGCGCGGGCCACAGGCGTTGGGCGACGGCGGGCCTTATCACATACAACTGTTACCCCACTTCGCGGTCATCAGCCACAACGAAGTGTTCGAGTCCCCGGAGGATCTGCCGGGGATGTACCTGAGGCGTCAGCCTTGATTTCAGGGCGGCTGAGCCATTGCCTTGGCGGGCAGGCTTGCTCCCTTAGGTTATCGGGGGGGAGCTTGCCTGCCCGAAATTCGATAGCAAATTCCCATCCACGCGCTAACATCCGCGATCATCTCCAACACCTTGGATCGCTCATCATGAAAGGATCTCTCACCATGACATTGCGTCTGCTTGCCGCCAGCCTGTTCCTGTTTTCTTCCCTGACCCACGCCGCCGAGCCGGCCAGTGTGCCCAAAGCCCTGCAAGAGCAGGTCGGACACCTGGTGGCACTGCTCCAGGACAGCTACGCCACCGGCTACCCCGAGGCGACCACGGCCCAGACCTTGAACACCGGCGAGGAAAGCCAGGTGACGCTCGCCGTGTTCACCATCGAAGGCTTCGGCGGCGGCAACAACTACAGCCAATACCTGGCCGCTTTCACGCCTGAAGAAAACGAAGAAGGCATGCTGCATTACAGCCTGCTGGACGTCATCCGCGTTGGCGGTGACAGCTGGCGTTCGATCGACAAGCTCAATGCCAAGCTGGTCAGCGACCCGGCGGGCGAGCAAACCCTGATCGACATCCCCGTGATGGAAAACACCGACGACGACGCGCCGAACTTCCCCAGCAAGACCGGCGTCATCCACCTGTCCCTGGAAGGCTCGAACGCCCAGCGACTGGTCGAGGTCAAGTAACGCGTCGCGCAGCTACTGCAGCGGCACATACACATCCGTCTGCCATTGGCTCTTCGGCGTTTCGGGATAGACACTCAGGTATTCGAAGAACAGCGGCTCATTGCGCAGTTCTTCGCCACTGTTGGGAAGCCAGTCGCGATAGATCGGATAGATCGTTTCGCCGATGTGATCCGGCGACCCCGAATGGCGCACCACCACGTAGCGTCCCCCGGCAATGACGTGTTCGCGAATGCCGAATTCATTGGGCGCCACGGCCTCGTGAATTTCACCGCAAATGGCGAAGCGGAACGCGTGCGCCGGGGTCGTGTCGGGGTTGCTGTAGGGAATGCCGAACGTCCGACTGGACGCCACCGGCGATTGCCCGCTCTGCCTGCGCCACTCGACGAATGTGCGCACACTCTCGTCGACGCGTTCGGAAGGGCCGCAGTGTTCAAGCGCGGCGACTCTGACTTCGGCACGTTGCACGATTTTGACTTGCATGATGATGGTCCTGGAAAAGTGAGGGATGGCGAATACCGCATTCCAGACCTGCCAGTTTGGCGCCTTGCGGAAAACGCTCGGCGACCGGCCGAATGCTCGTCTGAACGCTCTGCTGAAGGCTTCGGGACTTTCGAAGCCAGCACTGAGGGCGGCATCCAGCACCGAACAGTCTGCCTGGGCGGTGAGCCGGTGTGCCGCCTGTCGCAGCCTCATCAGTTGCACATAGCGTGAAACGGACACCCCGACGAACGCCGTGAACTGTCGATGGAAATGAAACGCCGAAAAGTTCGCCACCTGGCTCAGCGCATTCACCGATAAGTCTGCTTCGAGATTGGCCTCGATGTAGGCGAGTACCGCGTTGAAGCGTTTCAGGTACGCGTGGTGGTTCGGCATGTCAGGCACTGGAATAACCTTCCTGGAAGTACGGTCGGCAATAGCATCAACGATAGCCGGTAGAGATACCTAGCCGTGCTTGCTCAAGGCGTCGATTCCCGCTCAGCCCGTGATCGAGCGTGGCGAAGGGCATTAACCGGCGGAAACTATCTCGCTCGGCGCGTTGCCGAAAGGACGTCAAGCCAGCGTCCGCCAAGGAAACCTGATGAACAACCCGAAAGTCATTCACCACGGTGCGCACGAAGGTGTGACCGGCTCGTGTCATCAGGTCTGGATGGACGAGACCTACAGCCTGCTGATCGACTGCGGCCAGTTCCAGGGAGAGGACGAGGGGCAGGGCGGGGACGATGCGCTGGGCCTGGATTTTTCCATCGAAGGCATCAAGGCCCTGATCGTCACGCACGTGCACATCGACCATGTCGGGCGGATTCCCAACCTGCTGGCGGCGGGCTTCGAGGGTCCGATCCTGTGCAGCGAGCCCTCGGCGCGGCTGTTGCCGATCGTGCTTGAGGATGCGTTTCGCCTGTCGATCAGTCGCGATCAGGAGCAACTGGAGCGCTACCTCAAGGTCGTCGAGCAACGGATCATTGCCTTGCCCTATGGCAACTGGTTCACCCTGCACGAAACCGATCAGACCCGTTGCCAGGTGCGCCTGCAACCGGCCGGGCATGTACTGGGTTCGGCGTATGTCGAATTGCAACTGGGCGAGGAATCGGCGGGCAGGCGCGTGGTGTTCAGCGGTGACCTGGGGGCGCCACATTCGCCAATCCTGCCTGACCTGGTGCCACCTGAGCGCGCCGACCTGCTGATCATGGAAAGCACCTACGGTGACCGCCGCCACGAAGACCGGGCCCATCGCCGCGAGCGCCTGTTGGCCGCCATCGAGCGGGCGTTGGCGGACCAGGGCACGGTGCTGATCCCCTCATTCAGCATCGGCCGGACCCAGGACCTGCTGTATGAACTGGAAGAGATCCTTCACGAAAAAGGCCTGTCCAGCCCGGCCTGTGAGCCCCAGGCCAACGCCAGGAACGGCGCTGCCGATATCGACTGGCCGCAGATTCCGATCATTCTCGACTCACCGCTCGCCAGCCAATTCACCCGCACCTACAAGGAGCTGCAGGGCTTCTGGGATGACGACGCCCGGCAACGCCTGGAACAAGGCCGCAAGCCGCTGTCCTTCAAGCAACTGATCACGGTCGATAGCCATGATGAACACCGACGCATCGTCGAGCACCTTACCGAAACCGCTCGCCCGGCGATCGTCATCGCCGGCAATGGCATGTGTTCCGGCGGGCGAATCGTCAACTACCTCAAAGCCATGTTGGGCGATCCGAGGCATAACGTGGTGTTCGTCGGCTATCAGGGCAAGGGCACGCCTGGGCGGGACATTTTGACCCACGGGCCGGAGGGCGGATTCGTGGTGCTGGAGGGCGCTCGCGTCGACATCCGTGCCGGTGTCGACAGCGTCAGCGGCTACTCGGCCCATGCGGACCAGGCTGACCTGGTGGGCTTTGTCACCGGAATGAAGGCCTGGCCCGGGGAAATCCGCCTGATCCACGGCGAGGACCAGGCCAAGCAGCGCCTGGCCGAGGTGCTGCGGGCGAGGTACCGGGAGGCGGGCCAGGAGGGCCAGATCTCCATTCCCCCGTCGTGATCGGCCGGCGCTGGAGGGAGACTTGTCGCATAAATTTGAATTACACGACGTGGCTCGCCAGAATCGCGCCCGATCCGGGCAAAAGGTGCCGGACGTTGAGGGTCAAAGGGGCGGCAGTTGAACGATCAGACATTGTCCATGCGTCTGGAACGCGTGGCGGCGCACGTGCCAATGGGCGCGCGATTGGCCGACATCGGTTCGGATCACGCTTATCTGCCGGTGGCGTTGGTGCGCCGTGGCGCTATTACAGCCGCAGTGGCCGGTGAGGTGGCATTGACGCCGTTCGCGGCCGCCGAGCGAACCGTGCGTGAAAGCGAGTTGGAGCGCCAGGTCACGGTGCGCCTGGCCAACGGGCTGGAAGCGATCGAGCCAAGTGATGGGATCACGGCGATCAGCCTTTGCGGTATGGGCGGGGAGACAATCCGCGACATCCTCGACAGCGCAAAAGCGCGCCTGAGCGGACAAGAACGCCTGATCCTGCAACCCAACGGCGGTGAGCAGCCGTTGCGCCAGTGGTTGATGGAGAACGACTATCGGATTCTCTGCGAAGAGGTGCTGCGGGAGAACCGCTTTGACTATGAAATCATCGTTGCCGAGCGCACGGGCCCGGTGACGTATACCGCCCAGGAGCTGTACTTCGGCCCCTTGCAGTTGCAGTCACGCAGCCCGGCCTTCCTGGCCAAGTGGCAGCGCCTGCTGCGCCAGAAGCACAAGACCCTGGCCAGCTTCGCCCAGGCGCGGCAGGCCGTGCCCGAGGCGAAGGTGCAGGCCGTTGCCCGCGAGGTGAAGTGGATTACCGCGCTGCTGGCATGACCATCAAGCCGTCCTTGTCATCAGAAGATGAACTTGAACAGCGCAATGACCACGATCAGGCCGATCAGGAAAATGATGCCAACGGTGCCGCCAAGGAATTTCAACATAAGAACGCTCTCATCAGATGGGCTTATTTTTCTAGACCGCCCGTGATGCCGCTCGTTTCGTTAATTTTCCTGCCGGCAGCAAGAAGGCGTCATTGCCGTCCGAGTTCCTCCCTCAGCGCGTCGATCAGGGCCAGGCAATGGACCATCGCCGGCGACGCGTCGTTGGCCCGTCGGCTCTGGATGATCGGCGAGGTCGCGTCGTCCTCCAGCAGCGTGCAGAAACCGATGTCGTCGCGGTGCAACACCTGCACCGAGGCCGGCACCAGGGTGATGCCCATGCCGGCGCCCACCAGGCCGATGGCGGTCTGCAGTTCGTTGGTCCACTGGGCAACATTGATGCTCAGGCCTCGCGCCTTGAAGAGGCCCATGACATGGTCGGCATAGCTCGGGCGTGGGTTGCCGGGATAGAGCACGAAAGGCTCGGCGACCAGTTGATCCAGCGCCACCGGCTGACCGATCAGCGGATGCCCGGCGGGCAGGGCGACCACCAGGCGATCCTCCGTCAGCACTCGCTGGACAATCGCCGGGTCGTCGATGTGGATGCGCCCGAAGCCAATGTCGATACGCCCGGCCTTGAGCGCCTCGACCTGTTGCAGCGTGGTCATTTCCGAGAGCCCGAGTTCCAGCGCCATCGCCTCGTGGCTACGCAGGCGGCGAATCAGTTCCGGCAGCACGCCGTACAAGGTTGACGGCGCGAAACCGATCCCCAACCAACGCTTTGCGCCCTCGCCGATGCGCCGGGTATTGCCGCAGACCTTTTCCAACTGTTCCAGCAGGGTGGTGGTCTGCTCGAAGAAAAAACGTCCGGCGTCGGTGAGTTTCAGTGGACGCCCACGCTCCAGCAGCATGACCCCCAATTCGTCTTCCAACTGCTGGATCTGCCGGCTCAGGGGTGGCTGGGCGATGTGCAGGCGCTCAGCGGCGCGGGTGAAATTGAGGGTTTGCCCCAGGACCTGAAAATACCGCAGGTGGCGCAGTTCCATGGGGCCTCCCATGAGTGAATGGTTAATACCTTCAAGGTATCGATCCAGACCAATTCTATATTGGCTTCCCGAAAAAAGCCGTACCAGAATCGGTTCCAGAATTTTAAGAACCTGATGGGTATCGAGATGCTGGAAACCGCCATTGAGTCGATCGAGACGATCATCGTCGATCTGCCAACCATCCGCCCGCACAAGCTGGCCATGCACACCCTGCAGCACCAGACCCTGGTGATCATCCGCGTGCGCTGCGCCGATGGCATCGAGGGCATTGGTGAATCCACCACCATCGGTGGCCTGGCGTATGGCAACGAAAGCCCCGAAAGCATCAAGACCAACCTCGACCGGCACTTCGCACCGCTGCTGCTCGGCCAGGACAGCCGTAACGTCAACGCCGCGATGCTGCGCCTGGAGCGTTGTATCCGTGGCAACACCTTTGCCAAGTCCGGCGTCGAAACCGCTTTGCTCGATGCTCAGGGCAAACGCCTCGGCCTGCCGGTCAGTGAACTGCTGGGCGGACGGGTCCGTGATTCACTGCCGGTGGCCTGGACCCTCGCCAGTGGTGATACCGACAGGGACATCGCCGAAGCGGAAAAAATGCTCGATCTGCGCCGCCACCGGATCTTCAAGCTCAAAATCGGCGCCGGTGAAGTCAACCGTGACCTGGCGCACGCCATTGCGATCAAGAAAGCGTTGGGCGAACGTGCCAGCGTACGGGTCGACGTCAATCAGGCGTGGGACGAAGCGGTGGCGCTGCGGGCTTGCCGGGTTTTGGGCAGCAACGGCATCGACTTGATCGAACAACCGATTTCGCGCAACAACCGCGCCGGCATGGCACGCCTGAACGCCATCAGCCCGGCACCGATCATGGCCGACGAATCCATCGAAAGCGTAGAGGATGCATTCAATCTCGCCCGCGAAGGCGCGGCTTCGGTGTTCGCCCTGAAAATCGCCAAGAACGGCGGCCCGCGCGCTGTATTGCGCACCGCGGCCATTGCCGAAGCGGCCGGTATCGCGCTGTACGGCGGGACAATGCTGGAAGGCGGCCTGGGCACCCTGGCGTCGGCCCACGCGTTCGTGACCCTGGACCGACTCGCCTGGGACACCGAATTGTTCGGCCCGCTGTTGCTGACCGAAGACATTCTCAATGCCCCCCTGGTCTACCGCGATTTCGAACTGCACGTGCCGAAGGCCCCCGGCTTGGGGGTGAGCCTGGATGAAGAGCGCCTGGCGTTCTTGCGCCGTGACAAGACCGCCACCCACGTCCAAAGCGCCTGAGGAGAGCCCCATGCTGTTCCACGTAAAGATGACCGTGAACCTGCCGGTCGACATGAACCCCGAACGGGCCGCGCGGCTCAAGGCCGACGAGAAAGCCCTGGCCCAGCGCCTGCAAGCGCAGGGCACGTGGCGTCATTTGTGGCGCATCGCCGGGCTCTACGCCAACTACAGCGTGTTCGACGTCGACAGCGTCCAGCAACTGCATGACCTGCTGATGCAACTGCCGCTGTACCCGTACATGGCGATCGAAGTCACTGCGATGTGCCGCCACCCGTCCTCGATTCACGAGGATGATCGCTGAGCCCGTTGGGGCCGCCTCGCTACACTCATAATTACAAGATGAGGAACTACCGAAATGAACATCAAGATTTCCCACACGGCCGGCGTCCAGCAGTTTCTCGAGCAAGCCAGCGGCCTGTTCAACGACGAAGGGAACCCGCGCACCAAGGCTCTGGTTTACCGGATCCTGCGTGATTCGGTGAACATCATCGAAGACCTTGGCGTGACCCCGGAGGAATTCTGGAAGGCCGTCAATTACCTCAACGTCCTTGGCGCGCGCCAGGAAGCCGGGCTGCTGGTGGCCGGCCTGGGCCTTGAGCATTACCTCGACCTGCTGATGGATGCCGAAGACGAGCAGGCCGGCAAGTCCGGCGGGACGCCGCGTACCATCGAAGGCCCGTTGTATGTGGCCGGCGCGCCGTTGTCCCAAGGCGAAGCACGCCTGGATGACGGCGCCGACCCGGGCGTGACCCTGTTCATGCAGGGCCGAGTCCTGAACACCGCTGGCGAGCCTTTGGCCGGCGCTGTCGTGGACGTCTGGCACGCCAACACAGGTGGCACCTACTCGTACTTCGACACCACGCAATCGGCGTTCAACCTGCGCCGGCGCATCGTCACCGACGCCGAGGGCCGCTATCGCTTTCGCAGCATCGTGCCGTCGGGTTATGGCTGCCCGCCGGACGGTCCGACCCAGCAATTGCTCGATCAATTGGGTCGCCATGGCCAGCGTCCGGCGCACATCCACTTCTTTATCTCGGCACCGGACCATCGGCACCTCACCACCCAGATCAACCTGGATGGCGACCAGTACCTGCATGACGATTTCGCTTACGCGACCCGCGACGAACTGATCGCCAGGATCACCTTCAGCGACGATCCGGCGCGCGCCAGCGCCCGGGGTGTCAGTGGCCGGTTTGCCGAGATCGATTTTGACTTTACCTTGCAGCCGTCCGCCCAGCCCGAAGAGCAGCAGCGCCACGAGCGTGTTCGCGCACTCGAAGCCTGAACCCTACGACGGTGACCTGCGGCACGGGACTTTTCCCGTGCCGTCGGCGTTTGGGCCGCAGCGCCGCTTAGGGCCTGGGCCCCATAACAAGAACGGGAGTGACCCGATGATGCACGCGCAACTCTTGAGTCAGCGCAGTACCGTGTTCGATCACGCCGACCCTCATGCAGTCTCTGGCTACATCAACCAGCATGTCGGTACCCATCGCATCGGCATGCCCCGTTCCGGGCGGCCGCTGGCCAGCCTCAACCACCGCAAGTTCGCCAGCCTCGACCTGTGTCGCATCAGCTACGGCGGCAGCGTGCGCGTCACGTCCGGGGCGCTGGAGAACGTCTATCACCTGCAAGTGTTGTTGCACGGCCATTGCCTGTGGCGCGGTCGTGGGCTGGAACACGCCTTCACGCCGGGCGAACTGTTGCTGATCAACCCCGACGAACCGGTGGACCTGACCTATTCGGCCGACTGCGAGAAATTCATCATCAAGCTGCCGGTCCAGCTGCTTGAGTCGCTTTGTGACGAGCAACGCTGGCGGTATCCGGGGCAGGGCGTGCGGTTCCTGGAGAACCGTTATCGGCTCGATGAACTGGAAGGGTTTGTCGGCCTGCTGGCCATGATCTGCCAGGAAGCCGAAGCCAGCGAGCCGGTGCCCAGGGTGCAGGAACACTACGCACAGATCATCGCCAGCAAGATGCTTGGCCTGATGAAAACCAATGTCAGCCGTACCTGCCTCGGCTCGCAGGCGGCCACGTTCGAGGGGCTCGCCGATTACATCGCCCGCCACCTCAAACAGGACATCGACAGCGAGGCGCTGGCCCGCCAGGCGCGGATGAGCCTGCGGTCGCTGTACGGGTTGTTCGAGCGCCATGCCGGCACCACACCGAAGAACTACATCCGGCAGCAACGCCTGGAGCGTATCAAGGCTTGCCTGAGCGACCCGGGTTGCAACGTTCGCAACGTCACCGAAGTGGCCCTGGACTATGGCTTCCTGCACCTTGGGCGCTTCTCCGACAGCTACCGCAAGCAATTCGGCGAACTGCCTTCCGAGACCTTGAAACGCCGCCACTGATGCGCTGGGCTTGCTCGCTCCCACAAGGGCGTCTGGGGCGGACACACCTCTTGAGCCACCCAATAACGCTGTGGGAGCGGGCTTGCCCGCGAATACGGCATCGCATCCAACTCAATTCGCCAGTCGATTCCCCCTGCGCAAAACGGATAAAGGTCTGCAACCTTCGGATAGTGCGCCTCGTTCCCCCGTCCTAGCATGGCCCTGCCTGAACAAAAACAATGGAGGCGGCGGCCATGTCCCTGCGACCCGAATACCTTCACTCCCTGCTTGAAGACGACAAGGAACACGGCATCTATCGCTGCAAGCGCGAGATGTTCACTGACCCACGGCTGTTCGACCTGGAGATGAAGCACATCTTCGAGGGCAACTGGCTGTACCTGGCGCACGAAAGCCAGATTCCCGAGAAAAACGACTTCTACACCACCACCATGGGGCGCCAGGCGATCTTCATCGCGCGCAACAAGGACGGTGAGCTCAACGCCTTCCTCAATGCCTGCAGCCACCGTGGCGCGATGCTCTGCCGACACAAATCCGGCAACAAGAGCTCCTACACCTGTCCCTTCCACGGCTGGACGTTCAACAACTCCGGCAAGTTGCTCAAGGTCAAGGACCCTGCGGCGGCGGGCTATCCGTCGAGTTTCAACTGCGAAGGCTCCCACGACCTGACCCGGGTCGCGCGTTTCGAGTCGTATCGTGGCTTCCTGTTCGGCAGCCTCAACCCCGATGTCGTGCCCTTGGTCGAGCACCTGGGCGAGTCGGCCAAGATCATCGACATGATCGTCGACCAGTCCGCCGACGGCCTGGAAGTGCTGCGGGGCTCGTCGAGCTACATCTACGAAGGCAACTGGAAACTCACGGCCGAAAACGGCGCGGACGGCTACCACGTCAGTTCCGTGCACTGGAACTACGCGGCCACCCAGAACCAGCGCAAGCAGCGCGAGGCCGGCGATTGCAACCCGACCATGAGCGCCGGCAGTTGGGCCCGGCAAGGCGGCGGTTTCTATTCCTTCGACCGCGGCCACATGCTGCTCTGGACCCGATGGGCGAACCCCGAGGACCGGCCGCTGTACGAGCGCCGCGATGAGCTCGCCCAGGGCTTCGGCAAGGCCCGCGCCGACTGGATGATCGAGCACTCGCGCAACCTGTGCCTGTACCCCAACGTCTACCTGATGGACCAGTTCAGCTCGCAGATCCGCATCGCCCGGCCGATCTCGGTCAACCGCACGGAAATCACCATCTACTGCATCGCGCCCAAGGGCGAGAGCGACCAGGCCCGTTCGAGCCGGATCCGGCAATACGAGGATTTCTTCAACGTCAGTGGCATGGCCACGCCCGATGACCTGGAAGAGTTCCGCTCTTGCCAGACCGGCTACCAGGGCAGTGCGACCGCCTGGAACGACATGTCTCGGGGCGCCGAGCACTGGGTCGAGGGCGCCGATGAGGCCGCGAGGGAGATCGACCTGCAGCCGTTGCTCAGCGGTGTGCGCACCGAGGACGAAGGCTTGTTCGTGTTGCAGCACAAGTATTGGCAGCAAACCCTGCTCAAGGCCCTGGCGGCCGAGCAGTCGGAACGGATCGCCGTGGAGGCCGTGCAATGACCATTACCCATGACGCCGTGCGCGACTTTCTCTACCGCGAAGCCCGCTATCTCGACGACCGCCAATGGGACGCCTGGCTGGAGCTGTACGCCCCGGATGCGACGTTCTGGATGCCCGCCTGGGACGACAACGACGAGTTGACCGAAGACCCGCAGCGGGAAATCTCCCTGATCTGGTACGGCAACCGCACCGGCCTGGAAGACCGGGTCTTTCGGATCAAGACCGAGCGTTCCAGCGCCACCGTGCCAGACACCCGCACCTCCCACAACCTCAGCAACATCGAGCTGCTCGAACAACGCGACGGCCTGTGCCAGGTGCGCTTCAACTGGCACACCCTGAGCTTTCGCTACAAGACCGTCGACAGCTACTTCGGCAGCAGCTTCTACACCCTGGATATGCGCGGTGAAAACCCGCTGATCAAGGCCAAGAAAGTGGTCCTGAAGAACGATTACGTTCGCCAGGTCATCGATGTCTATCACCTGTGAGACTGCCGTCATGACTCATTCCATTGCATTGAACTTCGAAGACGGCGTCACCCGGTTCATCGCGGCCGAGGCTGGCGAGACTGTGGCTGATGCCGCCTATCGCCAGGGCATCAACATTCCCCTGGACTGCCGCGACGGCGCGTGCGGCACCTGCAAGTGCTTTGCCGAGGCCGGGCGCTATGACTTGGGCGAGGAGTACATCGACGATGCGCTCACCGCCGACGAAGCGCAGCAGGGCTTTGTGTTGACCTGCCAGATGCGCGCCCAGAGCGATTGCGTGGTGAAGGTGCCCGTATCCTCGGACGTCTGCCGCACGCAACAGGCCCGTTTCGAGGCGACCATCAGTGCGGTGCGCCAGTTGTCGCAGAGCACCATCGCCTTGTCGATCAGAGGCGAGGCCTTGAGCTCGCTGGCGTTTCTGCCGGGCCAGTACGTGAACCTCGGTGTGCCCGGCAGCGACCAGACCCGCGCCTACTCGTTCAGCACGCTGCCGCGCGACGGCGAAGTCAGCTTCCTGATTCGCAACGTGCCGGGCGGCCTGATGAGCAGCTTCCTCACCGGCCAGGCCAAGGCCGGTGACACGCTGCGGCTGGCCGGGCCGCTGGGCAGTTTCTACCTGCGTGACATACGGCGGCCGCTGTTGCTGCTGGCCGGTGGCACTGGCCTGGCCCCGTTTACCGCGATGCTGGAAAAAATCGCCGAACAGGGCAGTGGGCACCCGGTCCACCTGATCTATGGCGTGAGCAACGATGTCGATCTGGTGGAGCTGGAGCGGCTGCAAGCCTTCGCCGCCCGAATCCCCCGTTTCAGCTTCGCTGCCTGCGTGGCCAACCCGGCCAGCCAGCATCCGCTCAAGGGTTATGTGACCGAGCACATCGAGCCTGGGCATCTGAACGAGGGTGACGTCGACGTTTACCTGTGCGGTCCGCCGCCCATGGTCGAGGCGGTCAGCCAGTTCATGGGCGAGCAGGGCATTGCCCCGGCGAACTTCTACTACGAAAAATTCGCCGCCAGCGCGGCTTGAGGTGTCCATGAGCCGATTCAACGAAAAAGTCGCGTTGATCACCGGCGCCGCCCAGGGCATCGGGCTGCGGGTGGCGCAACGCATGGCGGCCGAAGGTGCGCGGTTGATCCTGGTGGACCGTTCTGAGCGAGTGCTGGCGTTGCAGGAGGAACTGGCATCGGCCCACCCGGTGCTTGCCTTGACGGCGGACCTGGAACAGTACGACGAGTGCCGCCGCGTGATGACCCTCGCCGTGGCGCATTTCGGCCGCCTGGACGTGCTGGTCAACAACGTCGGCGGCACGATCTGGGCCAAGCCTTTCGAACATTACGAAGCCCCGCAGATCGAGGCCGAAGTGCGCCGCTCGCTGTTTCCGACACTGTGGTGCTGCCACGCGGCGTTGCCATTGATGCTTGAGCAGGGCAGCGGCGCGATCGTCAACGTGTCCTCCATCGCCACGCGCAGCATCAATCGGGTGCCCTACGGCGCCGCGAAGGGTGGGGTCAACGCATTGACCGCGTGCCTGGCTTTCGAAACCGCCGGTCGCGGGGTGCGGGTCAACGCGACGGCACCCGGCGGCACCGAGGCACCGCCCCGGTTGATCCCGCGAAACAGCGCCGAGCAAAGCCCGCAGGAAAAAACCTGGTACCAGCAAATCGTCGACCAGACCCTGGACAGCAGCCTGATGAAACGCTACGGCACCTTGGACGAACAAGCCGCCGCGATCCTGTTCCTGGCGTCCGACGACGCGTCATACATCACCGGTGTGACCTTGCCGGTGGGTGGGGGCGACCTGGGCTGAGCCTGTGCTCACAACTGCTGCTTGAGGAACGTTGCAAACGCGCGCGCCAGTTGCGACGGTTCTTCCTGGGTGGGCAGCAGAAGGGCAATTTCATACTGGATCGGGGGCGAAAACGGCTTGAGCAGCAGGTGTTCGGTGAAGGGCCGACTGACCACCGGGTCGACGAGGCCCACCCCCAGGCCGCAGCGCACCAGTTCGCAAGCGCTGGAAAAGAACTCTGTTTCCGCCACCACGTTCCAGGCGGCGCCATAGGCTGAGAAGGCCGTGGCCAGTTGCTGATAGATGGGGTCGCCCTTGAACAGCGAAACGAACGGCACGCCGTCCAGGTCCGCCGGGGTGATCACGTCCCTATCGGCCAAGGGATGGCCCGGCGGCAGCATGCATTGGCACTCATAGCGGATGACGTCCATGTGGGCGGCGGGGTAGTCGAGGGGCAACTCGGCGACGGCCAGGTCGAATTGCTGGGTGGTCATCAGCTCACGGACCGATTGTGAGTTGCGGGTAATGAGCTTGAGTTCGAGCCCTGGCCGTTCCCTGGCGAACTCGGCCATCAACCGAGGCAACAGCGCGATCGACAGGCTGGCGTAGGCCGCAATGGCCAGATGTCCGCGCTTGCCGGTGCGAATTTCCCTGGCGATGCGCTGTGTTTTCTCCACGGCCTCCAGCGCCCGTTGCGCTTCGACGAAAAACAGCCGCGCCTCGGGCGTCGGTTGCAGGCGCCCGCCCTTGCGCACGAAAAGGGTCAGGCCGGTGTCGTGCTCCAGGTTGGCAATGGTGCTGCTGATGGCGGGCTGGGAAATGTTCAGCAACTCTGCCGCCCGGGTCATGGTGCCGTGGATCATCAACGTCCTGAAGCATTCGAGCTGACGGATTCGCATGGTTTTTCCTATAAATCCAACTTATACCGAGGCCACTTTATATTATTGGTTTGTACACGGGTCGTATGTTTTGCTTTGGGCAGGGGTCCAGTACACGGGCCAATCCATCTGTCCAGAAGGGGCAAACACATGAACGCAGTGACTTCGATCCATCCCGGTGAACACCTCCGCCTCCCGGCCCGGCACGGCGTGGCGATCCGCCTGAGCAAGGGGCAGACCCTGAAGGTGGTCAACACCCACGGCAAGCAAGTCGTGGACACCTGGGCGTTCAACCCGGATGACCTGACAGAGTCGATGTCGATGGAGCACAGCCGTCCTTTCTGGCTGAAGCTCAACCCGTGCAAGGGAGACGGCTTGTTGACCAACCAGCGCCGCATCATCCTGACGCTCATCGAAGACACCTCGCCTGGTGTCCATGACTCCCTGGTGGCCGCCTGCGATCCGACCCGCTACGTGCAACTGGGGGTGGTCGGCCATCATGCCAGTTGCAACGAGAACCTGTTCCTGGCCTTGCAGACCCTGGGCCTGACGGCGCCAGATACTCCGAGCCCGTTGAATCTGTTCATGAACGTGCCGGTTCATCGGGACGGGCGCATCGAGTTCGCGGCGCCGGTCAGCGAACCAGGGCACTACGTCTGCCTGCAAGCGGCGATGGACGCCGTGGTCGTGCTCTCGGCCTGCCCCCAGGACATCACGGCCGTCAATGGCATGCAGCCCCAGGATATTCACTACTGCGTGATCTGAGCGTCCGGTAAAGCCTGCTGGCGGCCGCGACCGGTCAGCAGGATACTGGGTCCGTGGTAAGCCACACCGATAAGAGGCTGCACAACCATGCGCAAAATACCTCCCCTGAACTCCGTTCGGGCGTTTGAAGCCGTCGCACGGCACCAGAGCTTTTCAGCGGCGGCGAACGAGCTTTCCGTCACGGTCGCTGCGGTCAGCCATCAGGTCCGACAATTGGAAGACGGCTTGGGGCAAAAACTCCTGGAGCGGGGCCGGACGGTCACGCTCACCGCGGCCGGCCAGGCGATCTATCCGTTGTTGCGCGACGGCTTCGACCAGATCGCCCAGGCGTTCGCCCTGATCGACGCACCAAAGGCCGCGGATGCCATCCAGGTGTCCACCACGCGGGCGTTCGCCGAACGGTGGCTGATGCCGCGGCTGGCGGCCTTCAACGCCATTTACCCGGACATTGTGGTCTCGATTCATGCCTCGGAGAAAGTCGTGGACCTGCGCACCGAAACTGTCGACCTGGCGATTCGTTATGGCCCGCTCACCGCCAATGCCCGCGCGCCGGTGCTGTTCGAGGACCGTTACATGGCGGTGGCGGACGCCCGCATCTGTCCCGACGGACGGGCGCCCACCATCGATGATTTTCACCAGCGCGCATTGCTGGCATTCAAGTGGAAGAACCAGGCCCTCGAAGCGCCTTCCTGGTCAGCCTGGCTCGCCAGGGTCGCGCATGATCCGTCGCGGGAATTGCGCATTTCCTGGTACAGCGAGGAAACCCTGGCGCTGCACGCGGTGGAGCGCGGGCTCGGGCCGTTGTTGTGCAGCACGGTGCTGATGGACGAAGCGTTGCGTTCTGGCCGGATGCGCCGGGTCGAAGGCCCGACCTTGCCAGGTTTCACGTACCACCTGATAGAGAACAACCCGGGTGCCTCGCGCCGTAGCCTGGGCGTGTTTCGCGACTGGTTGCTCGGCGAAGCCAGGTCATTCCGGGAAAACACCCTGGATGACCTGGCCGGCCAGCCGTTGCCTACCCCCTGACTTTCGCCGCGTGAAGGGTGCTTTCCATCGCCAGGCACGCGCCGAGCAGTGCGTCATCGTGGCCTTGCGGGGCCGAGAACAATACCGAGGTCGGTAGCCCGGCGGGGTCCGTGCCAGACGGCACGGCCACCCCCGGCATATCCAGCAGGCTGCCGATCATGGTCAGCGACAGGGTTTGCAGATTGACTGCGGCGAACAGCGCGTCGTCCTGTTCCAGGGGCGCCATCGCCGGCGCGACATGCTTGACCGTCGGCATGACCAGCAGAGCACCGTCGAGCTCACGTTCGATGGCCGCCATCAACTCGTCGCGGGCCTGGCGAATCCTGGCTTCGACCCCAGGGCCGATGGCCTTGGCCGAACGCAGGCGCGCCCGGACCCGTCGGTCCATACGCGCGCCGTCCGGCCCCTCGACGATCGCCTCCAACAGCCGCCAGGCTTCTATCGCCCCCAGCCAGCCATCCCGGGCGATCAGCGCCCGGGTGTTGGCCACGGCGCGCACAGCACGGTGTTCAACCTGTACGCCAGCGCCACGAAGACATTCCATCATGGCCAACAGGTTGTGGCGGACGGCTGGCTGCAACGCGTCATCGGCCAGCACCGCATCGTCGACCACCAGGCGCAGGCGGGAAAGCGCGCCGGGGTCGATGGCCGGGCAGGCAGCACCGCGCATGGCCGCATCCAGGGCGACGCAATCGGCGACGGTCCGGGCGAACGGCCCCAGGCTGTCCAGGGTGACGGCGAGCGGGTGGACGCCGTGCATACTGTAGCGACCGGTGCTGGCCTTGTACCCGACCACGCCATTGAACGCCGCCGGGACGCGAATCGATCCGGCGGTGTCGGTGCCTAGGGCACAGCTGACGATGCCTCGTTGCACCGCGATGGCTGAGCCGGACGACGAACCACCGGGTACGCGGCGTTCGCCCACGGCCATGTCGCCCTTCGGCGTACCGAAATGTGGATTCAGGCCAAGGCCCGAGTAGGCGAACTCCGAGAGATTGGTTTTGCCCAGGGCGATCATCCCCCGCGCGTTGAGCGCAGCGATGACCTGGGCGTCGGCGTCCGCCATCGGCGCGTCCAGGCGAGTGATGGAGCCCGCGGTGGTCCGGGTGCCGGCGACGTCCAGCAGGTCCTTGACCGCATAGGGTATGCCGTCGAACGGGCTCAACGGGGTTCCGTCCCGCCAGCGCTGGGTCGAGGCCCGCGCCGCCTCGATGGCCCGTTGTTCAAACAGCTCAATGAACACATGAGCGCCATGGCGGGCGGCGACCAAGGCCGCCGCGACCAGTTCGTCAGGGGTCGTCAGGCCTTGCTTCAGTCGCTCGGCGGTGTGCAACAGGGTGGTCATGTCGTCTCCCTTCGTCGGGTTAAGCCGGCTGCTCAAGCCGGCGCACGCAGGTTGTGTCGTTCTCCGATCAGTTGCCCGACCAGTACCGGCACCGCATCGAAGGCGTCGGCGATGGAGGCTTCGTGGCGAGCGTCGCCGAACTCCTGGTAATCGATGGCGATGACGTGGGTTTCGTTCACGCCCAGGTAATGCGCGCAGGTCTGGATATGGGTTTCGAGGTGGTTCATGGTTTCGCGTACACCACCGGGGCCAAAGCCGAATTCCCCTCGGGAAGACAGGATGATCAGTTTCTTGCCGCTCATGATCGGTTCCAGCGGGTAGTCGCCCCGGCCCAGGTCGAAGGTGAAGGTCTTGCCGATGCGGATCACCTTGTCGAACCAGGATTTCAGCGCGGCGGGCATCCCATAGTTGTACATCGGCGTACCGATGACGATGACGTCGGCACGGTCGATTTCATCGATCAACTCATCCGAAAGGCGGATTTGCTCGCGCTTTTCAGCGGTCATCTGTGCCTCGGGCGTGAATACCGCCGCAATCCAGGCCTCGGTCACGAACGGAGGCGGGTTGTGCCCGACGTCACGGGTAATGACCCGCGCCAGTTTGTCGCGTTCAAGCCAGGTGTCGACGAACGCCTTGGACAGTTTACGGCTCAAGGAGCGATCGGAGCGTGCACTGGCATCAATATGAAGTAACGTGGTCATGAATAACTCCCTCAAATGCCGAGGCGAAATGTCTCGGCAGCAGATCCAGTGGGCCACGACGGTCGTCGGCTCGGCTATTGATATTTATTGTGCGTTTGGCCAATAAAACTCAACCCGTTAATTTTATTTAACCTGGTCATCTTCTTTTGAGCGGTTGTGGCGCGTTGAAGTGCCAATTGCACTTCTGGTTGTCGCGCGCAATTGAATAAAACTAAAGCCGCGAATATTTCTAAACGGCCTTTTAGGTTTAATCAATTACTTAAATCTTCGCACCTCGATTTAATGATTCGCAGCGATTCACGTGGTCGCCGATCAGCGAGGAAAATAATAATGTCAACGCGTCGAAACTCCGAAGTCAGTCAAGTCAATCACGATGTGCTGGGCATTGAACCCATGCCCGACAGCCATCGTACGTCCACACCCCTGGACCAGTTCTGGATCTGGGCCGGCGCCAACGTGGCACCGATCAACTGGGTGCTCGGTGCCATCGGCATCCAGTTGGGGCTTAGCCTTATGGAAACGCTCCTGGTGATTGTCATCGGCAACCTGCTGGGTGCGGCCCTGTTCGGCGGCATCTGCATCATGGGCCACCGGACCGGGGTGCCGCAGATGGTGCTGTCGCGGCTCGCCTTCGGTCGGCGCGGCGCCTACCTGCCCACCCTCATGCAAGTGCTGATGCCCATGGGGTGGGTGGCGACCAACACCTGGATCGTCCTCGACCTGTCGGTGGCGGCCTTGGAGAAAGTCGGTGTCAGTGGCGGCATGGAACTCAAGTACCTGATCGCCGTGGCGGTCATGGTCCTGCAGGTGGTCATCGCGGCCTGGGGGTTCAACGCGATCAAGTGCTTCGAGCGCTACACCATGCCGGTGATTCTGGTGATCATGATGGTGATGACCGTGCTGGCGTTCACGCACGTGGACATCCAGTGGCAAACGTCCACCATCCAGGGCATCGGCAAGCTCTCGGCCATGAGCAGCCTGATGACGGCCATCGGGATCGGCTGGGGCATCTCATGGCTGGTCTACGCCTCGGACTACACCCGGTTCACCCAGACCAAACTGTCCGACGGCCAGGTATTTCGCTCGACGTTCCTGGGCATGTTCCTGCCCACCGTCTGGCTCGCCTTCCTCGGCGCCGCGATTGCTTCGGCGGGTGGCGGTTCGGACCCGGCGCAACTGATCATCGCAGTGTTCGGCACGATGGCGCTGCCGGTGCTGCTGGTGCTGTTGCACGGCCCGGTGGCCACCAACATCGTGGTCATCTACTCGGCGGCATTGGCGACCCTGTCGCTGGACCTGCGCATTGCGCGCTGGGCGGTGTCGCTGGTCTCGGGGGTGGTGGCACTGTTCATTCTTTATCTGTTCCTGCAATCGGGTGAGTTCGTCCATGCCTTTGAAAACCTGATGGTGTTCTTTGTGGTGTGGATCAGCCCTTGGGCGGGTATCACCCTGGTGGACTTTTTCCTGATCCGCCGCGGCCGGGTGGATCTCGATTCGTTGTACTGCCACCACTCGCAAAGTGCCTGCACCGACGTGAACTGGAAAGGCGTATTGGCACTTGCCGTGGGTGTACTGGCGGCCTGGTTATTTCAAGTTGGCACCGTCGCGTCATTACAAGGGCCGATTGCAATGGCCTTGGGCGGAATCGATTTGTCTTGGTTGGCAGGATTAAGCGTGGGCGGCGGCAGTTATTACTTACTGCATCTTTCCCGGCGAGTGGCAACGGTTCACACCCCGGCAGTCGCTGAATAAGAAGTTGTCTGTAAAACACCTATTAACGATGAAAGAGGTCAATGCATATGTCTCATCTTGAACAAACTAACGTGCTGTCGGCATTGAGTGCCGGGGCCGAGGTCGATGCCTTCCTGGGCAACGTCGTGGAAATCGCGATCGTGACCCGGGACCACCAGCGCACCATGGATGGCTTGCTCAAGCTGGGGATTGGCCCATGGCGGGTGTACACCTTCAGCCCGGACAACACCGAGAACCAGACCTACCACGGAGAGCCGGCCGAATTCGTCCTGAAGGTCTGTTTCGCCCAGTCTGGGAACATGGTCTGGGAACTGATGGAGCCGGTGTCCGGCCCGACGATCTTCGCCGACTTCCTGGAGAAGCACGGCGAAGGCATCCAGCACGTGGCTTATGACTGCAACAACATTCCCTTCGAAGAACGCATCGCCGAGTTGCAACGCCGTGGCTTCAAGTGCGTGCAGTCGGGCTCCTGGATGGGGGTGAACCATTTTGCGTTCTTCGGCACCGAGGCCGACACCACCACCGTGTTTGAGACCTATGCGTTCCCTGGGGACTGGGATTATCCGGAACCCGAATCCTGGTACCCGGCGCGCCCGTAGGCACGACGCGGCTCCCGGCGCCCCTGGCGGCGGGACTTTTGCCTCACAACCGACGATGGGAAGACAGCCATGAACAACGTCCGGATGGACAACCTCAGTTGGGTCGAATACGAGCGCCGCGTGCAATCCGGTGCCGTGGTGTTTCTGCCGATCGGTGCGACCGAACAGCATGGACCGCACTTGCCCCTGGGCACCGACGCCTTGCTGGCCAGCGCCATCAGCGAAGACGTCGCCCGGGAAATCCACGGCATCGTCGCGCCGGCGCTGGCCTATGGGTACAAATCCCAGCCCAAGTGCGGAGGAGGGCAGCACTTTTGCGGCACCACCAGCGTGGACGGCGCGACGCTGATCGCGATGGTCCGCGATGCCGTGCGCGAGTTTCATCGCCATGGGGTCAAGCGCCTGGTCCTGGTGATTGGGCATTACGAGAACCAATGGTTCGTGACCGAGGGCATCGACCTGGCCCTGCGCGACATCGGCCCGGACGCTGGCCTGCAGGTCATGCGCCTGGAACATTGGGAGTTCTTGCAGCCCCAGACGATCGAGCGGATTTTCCCCGACGGTTTCCCCGGTATCGCCCTGGAACATGCGGCGGTCATCGAAACCTCGATGATGCTGCACTATCACCCGCAATTAGTGGCGCTTGACCGGATTCCCGCCCATGGCCCGGCCGAATTCCCGGTCTACGACCTGTACCCCACGCGCACCGAATGGGTGCCCGCCAGTGGCGTGCTCTCATCGGCGTTGGGTGCCAGTGCGCAAAAGGGCCAATGGCTGGTGGGCGATGTCATCGGCGGGATCGTGCAAGCGGTGCGGTTCGAGTTCGCCCTGGGTGAAGTCTGAAACCTGATAAGGCCACAAAGGCCCAGTTCAGTTGAGGTATCTCGCAATCAACTGAGCTGGGCTGACGTGCTATTTACCCATACACCGTCACCCGATTACGCCCAGATTCCTTGGAGGTGTACAGGGCGTGGTCCGACCAGGCGATCAGGTCCGCATGGCTGTTGGCGGGCTGGCTCAGGTCGGCGACGCCCAGGCTGATGGTGAAGCGGATGCGCTGGTCGCCATGCATCACTTCCAGGCCTTCGATGGCCTTGCGCAGGCGTTCGGCAAATACTTGGGCGCCTTCCTTGTCGGTGTCGGAGAGCACTACGCCGAACTCTTCGCCGCCGTAGCGCCCGGCGGCATCGGAGTCGCGCACATGCTCGCGCAGGACCCGCGCCACCTGCTCGATCACCTTGTCGCCGGCCTGGTGCCCGTAGGTGTCGTTGACCCGCTTGAAGTGATCGATGTCGAACATCACCAGGCTCAGCTCATTGCCATAGCGCAGGTGCCGGGCGTAGGCGGCCTTGAGGTTTTCTTCCCAGTGACCGCGGTTGTACAGGCCGGTCAGCCGGTCGATGCTCGACAACTGTTGCAACTGCGCATTGGCGGCCTGCAACTGATGACGGTTGGTGGCGACGTCGGTGACGTCGTAGATCACCAGGCAGATATGGTTGATCTTGCTGTCGGGGGAGTGCAGCGGCAGCAGCGTGGTGTTCTGGTACATGAACTCTTCTTCGCCGGTGATCGGCTGGTAGTTCATGAACCGCACCAGGTACGGGCGCTGCTCCCAGATGGTGAACGCCGGCGTGCCCAGGGTGGCGACGCTTTCCACCTTGCGGCTGAACCATTGGCGGTCGATTTCCGGAAACAGGCTGAAGAAGTGCTGGTTCTGGGCATCCTTGGGCTGTATGCCGGAGCGGTTCTCCATGAAGGTGTTCCAGACTTGCACGCGGTAGTCGCGGTCGAGCACCACCACCCCGACGTCGATGCTCTGAACCACGGCCAGCAACCAGTGGAATTCGTTCAGGTCGATAGAATCGTTCATGGCTCAGTTCATCAAGTAGGCGAGTTTGTGGGTCAGGCGGGGAATGGAGTCCTCGGTGAACAGCAACAACAGGTCGAAACTGATGTCCTGGCCCTCCAGGCTATAGCTGATTTCCACGGCCAGGGTCTTTTTCCAGCGCTTGCGGTTGACCCGGATCAGCTCGTCGATGGCCGCGTGCTGGCCCAGAATCTGCGGATGGCCCTGGGAAAACCCCACGTCGACCTGCTCGGCGATGCTGCTCAGGCAGGCGCCGATCAGCACGCTGGAGAGGTCCAGCAACATTTCGAGGTCGGAATAATCGGCGCTTTCACGCTGCATCAGGAGGGCGATGTCGGTGATTTCCGAATCGTGGAACATCAGCAGCGCTTCGCCGGCAATGCCCCCGCCGATGAAACCCTGGCAGATCGCGGTCAGTTGCTGGGAATTGCTGGCATCGGCCAGGGCCATGTGCAGTTCGCCGACTTCGAGGATGTTCACGTTCGGCACGGGCAACTGCACGAACACCCCAAGCACCTTGGCGATCAAGGCAGCGGCGCGGCCGATGGCGACGTTGACGGTCTCGCGGAAAGCGTCGTGGAAACTGATCGCGGTGTTTTGTACCGCGCGTGGTTGTGGGGTTTGTCCGGGGTGTGCCAGCAACCCCAGCTTGCCGAGGGTCTGGCGCAACTCGGCTTCGTCGAACGGTTTTTTCAGGAAGGCCAGCGCGCCCAGTTCGTGCACACGGCGCACCGCTTCTTCCTGAACGTCGCCGGAGATCACAATGACCTGGGCCGTCAGTCCTTCGGCGCGCAAGGCGCTCAAGACCTGGTAACCGTCCATTTCCGGCATGGTCAGGTCCAGCAGCACCACCTGTCCCAGGCCCTGGCGTATGGCATCCATGGCCTGGCGGCCATTGGTGGCTTCGGTGATCGAAACCGGCCAGTCCGCCGGCAGCGCCCGTAATACCTGTTTACGGGCCATGTTGGAGTCATCGCATACCACTAGGGGAATCACTGACACAGAAGACGCTCGCCGAGGGTTGGATATCAGGGAAAATCCGATGGGCATCATGCCACAGGCTTATTTGTTCCGACCGCGCCGATGTTCACGAATTCAGCAAAATTCAAATGCCAGGCGCGAACACCGCGAACACAGGGCTCGCGTGGTGAGAGAGTCCGCTCCCGCCGCAGGCGCTCGGGTCGGGCAAAAAGGGGCCGCTTCGCGCCCCAGCGGGAGCAAGCTCCCTCGCCACAGAGACCGCAGAAGCCACTGAAGCCACTGAAGCCACAGAGACCGCAGAGACCGCAGAGACCGCAGAGACCGCAGAGACCGCAGAGACCGCAGAGACCGCAGAGATTAGACTGCCCAGGCCTTGGTCAATCCGCAACCCCGCCAGCGGCCTTCAGTACCAACAGGTGATAGACGCCGTCCTCGACCTCGATTCCATGGGTGTCATGGGTGAAGCCTGGGAAGGATCTGTCGAAGGCTTCCAGCGCCCTCAGGTAAGCCAGCAGCGGGCCATCCGCGGGGCCGGCATTTTCGCCAGGCATGAGTAGGGGAATCCCTGGTGGGTAGGGCACGATGCCGGTGGCCGCGATGCGTCCGGCGGCGTTGTCCAGCGTGACCTTCTCGATGTGGTTGCGCACCAGTTTTTCGTAGGCTTCCACCGGGCTGTACACCGCTTGCGGCAGCATGCCGAACGCCTGGGCCATGGACGCGGTGGTCTTGTGCTGTTTCATGGCGGCGAAGATGTCTTCGGCCAGGTCCTTGAGGCCCATGCCGGCGTAGCGCTGCTGATTGGCGGTCAGCAGGTCCGGCAGGCACAGCTCCAGTTCGAGGTTTTCGTCATAGTCACGCTTGAAGTCGAGCAGGGCGTTGACCAGCGTGCCCCATTTGCCTTTGGTGATGCCGATGGAGAACAGGAACAGGATCGTGAAGTCGGTGGTTTTCTCCACCACGATGCCCTGGTGCTCCAGGTAAGCGGTGACAACACAGGCAGGGATGCCGAAGTCCTGCAGGTGGCCATCGTCACCCATGCCCGGGCTCAGCACCGAGACCTTGATCGGGTCGAGCATGCAGTAGCCGTCTTCGATGTCACCGAAGCCGTGCCATGTTTCGTTCGGATGCAGCACCCAACAGTTCGGCTCCGTGCGCAGCATCACCGGGTCGGCGGCGTGGAAGGGCATCGGGGCGCCGTCAACCTGCACCGACGGCGGCTGCCAGCAGGTGAAGAACCACTCGTCCTTGCCTTGCATCTCGTTGTGCATGCGCGAGAGGACCTGGCGGAAGGCGACGGCTTCCTCGATGGATTCACTGGTCAGGATCTGCCCGTTCGGCGCCTCCATCATGGCCGAGCTGACATCGCAGGACGCCATGATCGCGTAGTTGGGCGAGGTGGAGGCGTGCATCATGAACGACTCGTTGAAGCGCCCATGCTCGATCGGGTTGCGGCCATTACGCACATGAATCATCGAAGCCTGGGACAGCGCGGCCAGCAACTTGTGGGTCGATTGGGTGGCGAACACGGTGGGCTTGGAATCATCGTGATCGTCAGGGCTGCCGTGCATGGCGAAGCGCTCGCGATACAGCGGGTTGAACCGTGCATAGCCGTACCAGGCTTCGTCGAAGTGCAGGCGATCGACGCTTTGCCCCAACAGTTCCTCGACGCGGGTGACGTTGTAGGTCAGGCCGTCGTAGGTGGAGTTGGTGATGATCGCGTGCACCGGTGTCGGGTCGATGCCGGCCTTGACCATCGGGTTGTTCGCGATGGCCGCCTTCACCCCTTCGGCGCTCAGCGTCTGCGGCAGGATCGGTCCGATGATGCCGTAGCGGTTGCGGGTCGGCACCAGGTAGGTGGGCAGGGCGCCGGAGAGGGTCATCGCATGCTCGGCGGATTTGTGACAGTTGCGATCGCACAGGGCAATCTGGTTGCGCGTGACGCTGGCCATCAGGATCACGCGGTTGGACATCGACGAACCGTTGGTGACGTAGTAGGTGCGATGGGCTCCGAATACCTTGGCCGCGTAGCGTTCACCCTGGCCAATGGGCCCGCTGTGGTCCAACAGCGAGCCCAGCTCGCCGACGGAAATGGACAGGTCCGAGCGCAAGAGGTTTTCCCCGAAAAACTCGTAGAACGCCCGACCAGCAGTGCTTTTCAGGAAGGCCGTACCGCCGGCATGGCCAGGCGTGTGCCAGGAGTATTCATAAGAGCGGGCAAACTTGACCAGCGCACCGAACATCGGCGGCAAGGCCGCCTTGCGATAGCGCTCGATGGCCGCCAGGATCCGGCCGCTGAGGAACCGACTGGTGTCCTCCGGCAACCAGATGAAGTCGTCGGCGTGTTGCATCACCACCAGCGGGATGCTGGAGGCGGTGCTGCGATCACTGATCAGGAACACCGGCACCCGGGTGTTGCGCTCGCGCAGGTTGGCCAGCAGCTTGATGCATTCTTCGTGGCCTTCGCTGGCGTCCATTTCCCAACTGAGCAGGACGCATTGGATGGCCGGGTCGGAATTGAGGATCGACGTTGCGTCGCCGAGGGATTCGGACACCAGCACGCTGATGGCGCGTTGCTCGACGTCGCTGATCAGTTGATTCAGGGCGCGGCCAAACACCGTGCGCTTGTCGGGCGGGCTGCTGACCAGCAGGGTGAGCATCCCGAGCGTCTGGGTATTTTCCGTCATGATTGAGCCTCCAGGCTGCCTTTGTTCAAGTGGTTCACCGGTACGGGGTCACCCGTCAGGTGCTGCGCGCTGACGGTTTGCGTCGGTACGCTGTTGTTCAGTGCTTCAAGGCGAATCAGCCGGTTGTTGACGAAGCCGAACAAGGTGTAGCCGAAGATCGTCGCCACGCCGCCGAGCATCAGCGCCTGCTCGCCGGAGCTGTACAGCGCCAGGTAGCTGTAGGCGGCCGCCACCCAGGCGATGATGTTGGTGACCAGGGCCTTGCTGGCGGGCACGTTGGAGACTTTCTGCAGGGTCATCAGGGCGGCCATCGAGAGAATGTAGGGCACCAGGTTGGTGACAACCGCCAGGTTGACGAGGGTATCGAATTGCTTGCTCAGGTCCGGGCTGATGGTGAGCAGGCCCAATGCCGTCTGTGCCGCCAGCAATACCAGCATGCCGATGATTGGCGTGCCAGCCTTGTTGGCCTTGGCGAAGATCGCCAGGAAGTAGCCGGTGTCCGCCGAACTCTTGTAGACCTGGGCAATGGTGAACTGCCAACCGAGCAGCGAGCCGATGCACGCCAGCACCATCAGCCCCATCACCAGGTCGCCCACCGCCGGGCTGAACATCTTGGCGAATGCCAACCCGAACGGCGCCGTGGAGGCTGCCAGCTCGGCGTTGTCGACGATGCCAGCGATGACGTTCGTTGACACGATGTAGAGCACGGCCGCACCGAGGGTTCCGCCCAGTACGGCGATCGGTACATTCTTCTCGGGATTTTCCACCGCATCGGTGTTGGCGCAAGCGGACTCCAGCCCCAGGAACGCCCACAAGGTGATTGCCACCGAAGCACCGGCCGCTTCATACCAGCTCTTGTCGTGGGGGTTCCAACCCGCCGCGTAGACACTGCTGTCGAACCAGAACCAACCCAGGGTCGACACCAGCACCACTGGCGCAATGACACCCCACACAGTGACCGCACCGATCCGGCCGGTGATCCGCGCACCGCCGAAGTTGGCGAAGGTGGTGATCCATAACAAAGCGATGGTTGCCAGCCCCACTTGCAATGAATCGAGCTTGAGCTGGAACAGTTCCTGGATGTAGCCGACGGCGGTGATGCTGATCGCTACGTTGGCAATCAACAGCGACAGGCCGTAGGTGTAGTTGGTGATGTAGTTGCCGGCCTTGCCAAAGGTGTATTCGGCATAGCCACCCATGCCGCCGGTCTTGCGACTGAGCATTCCGCAGCGGGCGAACGCATAGGCCAGTGCCAGGGAGCCGGTGGCAGTGACCAGCCATGACAGGATGGAAATAGCGCCCACCTCGGCCAGTTTGCTCGGCAATAAAACGATGCCTGAGCCCAGCATGTTGACGGCAGTCAACATGGTCAACTGCACTACCGTCATTTTCTTCGCGGCGGTCATTCCGTGCCTCACTTCATGCGGGGGAAGGAAAACTAGCTATAGCTAAGTATTGGAAAGCTGCAAGAAAGTTCACGCTAATGCGCCGTTGATTTTTTATAGTTCGACAGGCTTATATTTCCCCTGGTGGGCGCTCGCTCCACCTTTAACGGGCGGCCGATGATCTTCGGCGATTGGCGTTATAACGCGGTTCGTAATCGCGTCTATACCAAATCAATATGAAGCCCATGGCCGTTGCAAGCCTGAACAGACAGCCCGCTCAGCGAGCAAGAAGTGGCGCCTTGATCTGAAAGTTCAAGTATTGGCGGCGAATCCCACAGCGCATTCGACCTTCCAAACTCCATTGAACGTGTGACAGAGGCTGTAGTTTCTGATGTTGGCGATTAACCTCTATGCTCGTGCCAATAACAAAGTGACGAATCCCTTCAGCCAGCCACTTATCCCGGTAGCTATCTTGAAACCCCGTTAAGTTCGGCGCTTACTCACCCCAATTGTTTACGCTCGCTTCCCAGCAGTCATACGGATCAAAACACGTCATGAATTGCAGATGTGCACGCCATTGTCCACCTCGGGCCATGGGTTTGCAGTGCACAGACGACACCTCATTGCTGGTCTTGGTCCTGGGAGGGAAGGCTATCAGTTGCGCGCGCCGGCAGCCGGCGTGCCAGGCCCAGCATCAACAGCGGTACCAGAGCCATCGATAGCGCGATGGCCAACACCAGCAGATCGTGCAGGCGCTGATCGACCAGGTGCTGCTCAAGTGCCAGCTTGAACACCACGAAGGCGAACTCGCCACCTGAGGCCAGGACCACCCCAAGCCCTATCGCCCCGGCCCGATCGAGGCCACCGGCCCAGCGCCCAAGGCCCATCAGGATCGGTAGCTTCAGGCCAACCAGCAGTAGCGTCAGCCCGAGCACCACCCAAGGTTCGGCACTCAACAAGCGCAAGTCCATGGACATGCCCACGCCGACGAAAAACAAACCGAGCAACAAACCTTTGAACGGCTCGATCTGGGTCTCCATTTCGTGCCGGTACTCGGATTCGGCCATCAACATGCCGGCCAGGAAGGCCCCCAATGCCATCGATACCCCGACGTGCTCCATGATCCAGGCGGTGCCCAGCACCAGCAGCAACGCGGTGGCAGTGGAGACTTCCCGCAGTCTCGAACCCACTGCCCAGGCAAAAGCCGGTCGCAGCAGCAAGCGCCCGCCAACGATGATCACGCCGATCCCAACGATCACCGCCAGCACTGGCCTGAGCCCGGTTTCGGCGGCTGCGCCGCTGTCCAGGGTACCGAGCAAAGGCACCAAGGCAATCAGTGGGATGGCGGCAATGTCCTGGAACAACAGGATGGCTACCGCCAGGCGGCCATGGGGGCTCCCCAGTTCCTTGCGTTCGGCCAGCATCTGCAGGCCAAAGGCGGTGGAGGACAGTGCCAGGCCCAACCCGATCACCACCGACACCTGATGGCCCTGCCCAAGCAGCAGCGCCGCCCCGCCGATGGCCACGCCGCTGAGCAATACCTGCAGCAACCCGACGCCGAACAGCGCTCGGCGCATCATCCAGAGGCGTCGCGGCGACAACTCCAGGCCGATGATGAACAGCAGCATGACCACGCCGATTTCCGAGAGCCGGCTGACGTTCTGGGCATTGTTCACCAGGCCCAGTACCGAAGGTCCGATGAGTACTCCGGCCAATAGATAGCCAGGCACAGCGCCGAGCCGCAGACGCTGGGCAAGTGGCACCAGCAGGACCACCGCCAGCAGGAACATCACCGTGGCTTTGAGCAGGCTTCCGTCATGAAGCATTGGATGTTCTCCTATCAGCGGCGCTGTTCCTGTGGAGCAAACCTGCTCGCGTTGCTACGCGTTTTACCCCGGGGCAGGCAGGTTTGATCGATGACGGTCAAGCCAGTGAACGATCAGCCACGCGTACAGCGTGACGGCAATGAATAGGCTCATGCGTACGGCGAACGCGGTGTAGACATCCTTGCCCGCTGCGCTGTCCTGGACTGACTGGCCGAGCAGAATGATCATCGTCATCAGTGTGTTGAGCCAGAAACCGGGGCTTAGCCGCGTGTGGTCCAGGCCATACAACTTACGGCCCAGCAACAAGGCAACCAGCAGTGTCCACAGGAAAAACATCCAGAGGTGCACGAACAGGCTCAGGACGCACCAGAACGCGACCGCCAGCCATCCGCCCAGCAACGTCGAGCCTAGCAGCTCGCGTCCGGCCTGGCTGGCGGCAGTGCTGGAGCTTTGCTGGCCCAGGCCGACGGCCTTGAGGATGATGGGCAGGTACTTGGTGGGTTCGATCAAGGCGAGCAGGAACGTGGGGAGCACGATCAAGGTGGCCCGCAGCGCCAGTCGGCCCGTGTCGCTGGGGGATGGGCTTGTCGGCATGGGCGGCGTCGGCGCCTGGCTGGGCTCGGGAAACAGACAATGACTGAAGAACAGCGCGACGACCGCCAGGAGCAATCCCTGGACCAGCGCCGCTATGACCATGACCGAAGCGCCGAAGTCAGCGGTACCGGCAGCCGGGATCATGGTCAGGCCGATGACCAGGAACGTCATCACCAGGACATTGCCACCCGACAAGCCGTAGCGGAATGCCACGAACAGACCGAGCCCCACCAGCAGGACGCCGCACAACGGGTAATAGCGCAGGACAGGGATCAGTAACAGTCCGCAACCTGTGGTCAGTATTGCCGCCAGCATCAGCTTCAGGCAGTCCTCGGCGGACAATGGCCGGTGAGTCATTGCCAGGATCATGGCAAGAACAGGGGCAAGGAATGGAATCGGCAGGTCCAGGCCGAAACCGATCGCCAGACTCGACGCCGTGCCGCTCGCCAGTCGCAACGCTCGTTGGGCACGCACGCTTCGCTCAATAGGCATAGGACAGCCAACTCATCAACCACAGAAACACACGGCCCAGCGGGTTCAACAGGTTGTTCTCCGAGGGAAACGCCATTATCTCGGCTTGCCCACCGGCCCGCACCGCGCCCAGGGTGCGCAGGCGCTCCCGGGCGTCGGCAGAAAATTCGATCGTCACCGGGAAGCGTTGCGCGGGACGCAGCCAGTCACGGCTGTTGCGCACCGTGGGCAGGGTGCCGGGCGCGGTGCCCTGGCTCACTTCAACGCCGTAGCCGATACTGCGCACGCGCCCTTGCAATACCTCGCCGGGCAACGCATCGAGCACAATGGCGACCGGTGTACCGACGGTTATCAACCCAAGGTTGTTCTCGGTCATGTCCGCGCTGATCCAGACATCGTGGATGGCGATCAGGGTCATCACCGGCGTGCCCGCCGCCGCAAAGTGGCCGACATCTGTGCGCAGGTCGGTGACCAGGCCGGCTGAGCGCGCGCGTACCTGGCTGTTGGCCAAGTCCAGTTCAGCCTTCTGCACGGCACTGGTGGCACTGCGCAGCAAAGCGTTGGCTTCGTCGCTGCCGCCTTCCTGCTCGCGCGCCCGTTGCACCTCGGCGCGCGCGGCGGCGACCTGGCTGGTTGCCTGCTCGCGAGTCGCGCGGGAGATCTCAAGCACGCGCACGGAAATGGTTCCCGGATCGGCCCGGTACAACCCCTCCAGGCGCTGATTGTCCTGGCGTGCCTTGAGCTCGTTGGCTTGTGCTGCACGCAACGAAGCCTGCGCCGAAGCGATGCCGGCGGTGTTGGCGCCGATCTGGCGACGGGTGGCTTCCAATTCGGCGCGGGCCCGGTCGACAGCAATCCGGTACGGCAATGGGTCCACCTCGAAGAGCAGCTCACCGGCGTCGATGTCCTGGTTGTTGCGCACGTTGACCCGGGTTACCCGACCGGCGACCTCGGACGCCACCGGAATGACGAAGGCCCCGACACGCGCCTGCTGCGTATAGGGTGTAAAGCGGTCTGACAATAAATACCAGACCAGGCTCAGCACGATCAGCAGCAGTACCCACTTGATGCCTCTGTTCACCGGGTCGGCCTCGGGCACTGGAGCCGGAGCGGGGGACGGCGCTTCAGTCATGGTCGGTCACCTTGAGCGCTGCCGCGGCGGATGGCGGCGCGGCGGTCGGAGGGGTGAGCAGGTTGCCCCAGTCAGAGCGTTGCTCCATAGATTGCCGGGTCTGCGGGTCCACGAGAGGCTGGTCACTCTGCCAGCCTCCGCCCAGCGCCTTGTACAGTGCGACCAGGTTGTTTACGGCGTCGCTGCGGCTGATCAGGTAGTTGTCCTGCTGTTGCAACAGCGCGCTCTGGGCGTCCAGGACCCGCTGGAAATCCGAGTAGCCCTCGCGATACCAGGTGTTGGCCAACACCAGCGAACGTTGGGCCGCCTGCGCGGCTTGGCGCAGAATGCGCTCGCGTTCGAGCGCCTTGATCAGTCCAGTGGCGGCGTCGTCGGCTTCGCGCGCCGCCTGACGGACCTGTTCGCGATAGGCCTCGATCAGGTGTTGCAGGCGGGCGTCCTGGACGCGCACGTTATTGCGGATCCGGCCATGGTCGAACAGGTTCCAGCGCAAGCTGGGGCCGCCCACCAGGTCCAGGTTGTTGGAGGTGCCACTCAGCGAGTCGGTGGACCAGACGATGCTGCCCAGCAGCGTCAGCGATGGATAAAGCTCGGACTCGGCCACGCCAATCAAGGCCGATTGTGCGGCGACATTGAGCTCAGCGGCTCGCACATCCGGGCGTCGCAGCAACAGCTCGGCCGGCACGTCCTGCAACACGGCCCGGTCCACCAGTGGGATCAAGCCAGTGCTTTCATCCCGCAGCGACAGGGCCCCTGGCGGTTGACCGATCAGCCCTGCCAATGCGTTGCGCGTGCGAGCGGCCTGGTCTTCCAGGCTCGGAATGCTGCTGGAGGTGCCCAGGTACTGAGTCTTGGCCTGTTGCACGTCGAGTTCGGCGATCTGGCCGCTGGCGTAGAGCTTTTCCGTGATCTCAAGGTTGCGCAGTTGTTGAGCCGCGTTTTCCCGGGCCACCCGCAGTCTAGCTTCAGTAGTGCGCAAGGCGAAGTAAGTCATGGCGACCTGGGCGCGCAGCAGCACCAATGCGTCTTCATAGTTGGCCTGGGCCGCAAAGTAAGCGGCGTCCGCGGACTCGATGGCGCGGGCAAAACGGCCCCAGAAATCCAGCTCCCAGCCGATGTCGTAACCGGCGCTGTACTGCCAGAATCGACTGTCCCGAGGGTTACTGCCCCCGGACTGATACCGCTTGGCGTACAGCGTGTCGGCGCTGGCTTGTTGCAGTTGCGGATAGCGTTGGCTTTGCGCGATGCCCAACTGTGCTCGCGCTTCCATCACCCTTAGGCCGGCAATCTTCAGGCTTGAGTTATGGGCGTCGGATTCAGCGATCAGGCGTTCGAGCGTCGGGTCGCTGAACACCTGCCACCACTGGCGCAGGTCCGGGCTGTGCTGGCGATGGCTGGCGTGCTCGATGGCTGGGCTGTTCCAGGTCTTTGTCCAGGGTTCGCCGGGCGATTGGAAGTCCGGGCCCAGGCGGGTGCAGGCGACGAGGAACAAGACAGCCAGCCAAAGCGCGACGCCATGCAGAGAGGCGCGCATGGCCGGGCTACTGCGCGCCGGGCGGAAGCTCATCCTCGACGGCGACTTCCGGCGGCCGGGCGGCAACCCATTGCCAGAACAACTGATAGCCGACGGCAAGCACCACCGGGCCGACGAACAGGCCGATTACGCCACCGGTGACCATGCCGCCCAGGGCGCCGATCAGGATCACCGGCATCGGCACGTTGACCCCACGGCCGAGCAACAGCGGCTTGAGCACGTTGTCCACCAGGCCGGCGACAAACACATACACGGCGAAGACGATGGTCGTGGTGCTCGCGCCCTCGGTGGAAAACACGAAGATGATGACTGGGAGGGTAATCAGCGTCGCCGGCAATTGCATAATGCCGATCAGCAGGACGGCGAGCGCCAGCAGACCAGCGCCGGGCACTCCCATGAACACGAAGCCCAGGCCCACCAGCAGCATCTGGATAAAGGCGATGCCAATCACCCCCAGCGCTACCGCGCGAATGGTCGAGGTGCACAGTTGGGTGATCCTGTGGGCTTTGGTCGCGCCGCAGATACGCGAGACAATCTGGATGGCGCTGGCGTGTCCACGTTCACCATAGGCCATGAAGCAACCCGCAACAATCAGCGAACCGACGAAGATGAGGAAGCCCAAGCCAAAACCGGCGACTTTGCTCAACAGGGAAAGACTGAAGTGCTTGATCTGGGGAATGTAGCTCTGCACCAGAGCCGGGAGGTCGGTGGCGGCGCGCATCCACAGCTGTTGCAGTGGTTTGCCCACCAGCGGCCAGTTAGCGACGGTATCGGGCGGTAGCGGAACCTGGAGATTGTCGCCCTTGATGTCGGTCATCACGCCCTGGATCGAGGTCACCAGCGAGTTGCCCAGCAACAGGGTCGGAATCGCCAGGATACCCAATGTGATCAATACCAGCAGCGTCGCGGTGTACCCGTCGCTCAAACCCAGCCTGTCTTTCAGCTTTATTTGCACGGGATAGAGGGTGATCGCCAGGATCACCGCCCACAGCATCAAATCGAGAAAGGGGCTGAAGATCCGGTAACAGAAGAACACCATGACGGCAAGCAGGCCGGCGCGAATCAAAACATCGAGCATGCTGCGGGACCACGGGGTTTGGGAAACTGGCACAGAGGGCATCTGAGTATCCTCAGGGGGTGAGCAGCTCGAATTCACCCAGTGTAGTGGAGAATGGACAGTGCATCGTCGTGCTGCCGACGCCAGATACGATGCCGGTGTTACCGGGTACCGTCTTGCACATTCAAGGGGCGCCGGTGAGCCGTTCGGTAGCACACTTACTGACCACCATCACCGTACGAAATGGCTCCTACCGAAGATATTTTTCAATAAATCAGTTACTTGTCCGGTCATGCTCGAAGCTGGCATGCATCCTGCTCTTTTGAATCTATGGATAATTGGATACAAAAATGCAGAAGGTGCTGCCATGCAATTCGCTCCTACGTTTGCTGAACGCCCTCCGATGACGGCCGAGGAAGAGGCCTACAACTTCCTGCTGGAGGCTATTTGTGGCGGACGATTTCACAAGGGCGACCGGCTGATCGCCGAGGACATCGCCAGTGAGATCGGCATGAGCCGGATGCCGGTGCGCGAGGCGTTTCGCCGCCTGGACGCCCAGGGTCTGGTGACGTTGCGGCCCAATCGCGGGGCGGTGGTCAGTGGCCTGGACATCGATGAATTGCAGGAAGTCTTCGAAATGCGCAGCGCCCTCGAAGGCCTGGCGATGCGCGTCGCGGTGGGGCGCATCGGCGCCCGGCAACTGGCGGCGCTTGAACGCCTGCTGGATGAGATGGACGACTACCGCGACGAAAGCGCCGAGTGGGTCAGCCGGCATCGGGCCTTTCATGAATACTTGTGCAGCCTCAGCGGTCGCCCGCGATTGCTCAAGCAGATCAGCGCCCTCTACGCGCTGGTGGAAGCGCCTATGCGCCTGTGGTTGCAGCATGTCGACAAGCCGTTGAGCGCACGCCAGGAGCATGCGGTGATCCTCGAGGCGATCCGGGCCGGCGATGCCGAGAAGGCCGAGGCGGTCATACGCTCCCATATCGAAGGCACCGTCCCTGAACTGATCCGTTTCCTGCAATCGAAAAAATAGCCAGAGCAGGCACGAGCCTGCCTTGTTTTGACGCTGAGTACTGCCCGTTACCCACCGAACTGGAGTGTCTGGTCATGCATAAGCCTCGCTTGTTGATCGCTGCAATAACCTTGGGATTGTGTACTCAGTGGGCGCAGGCCGCCCCCGTCGTACCGGAGCGTTTGCTCAAGGTCGACACACTGGTCTACTGCTCCGGCATGGACTCGCCGCCGCTGGTGGCCTTCGATGAGGCGCAGAAGCCCAAGGGGCTGACGGTCGACCTGGGCCTGGAGATCGCCAAGCGCCTGGGGGACAAGAAGGTGCAATGGCGGGTCATTCCGTTCTCCGGTCTGGTCCCGGCGCTGTTGGCCAAGCAGTGCGACATGATCGTCGACCAACTGTTCGACAAGCCCGAGCGCCGCGAAGTCATCGACATCGTCAACTACATGTATTCCAGCCAGGCGGTGGTGGTGCCCAAGGGCAATCCGAAGGGCATCAAGACACTGGCAGACTTGTCCACCCGCAAGGTCGCGGTGCTCAACGGTTCCACCATCAAGACCCTGCTCGACGCCGAGAATGACACGCTGGCCAAGGCCGGCAAGCCGCCGATGAAACTGGTGGTCTACAACACCGACACCGATGCGTTCCAGGCACTGCGCATCAGCCAGGTCGATGCCTACGGCACCACCGTGGAAACCGCCGGCTACTACGCCGCCATGGCCCCCGATCTGTTCGAGGAAGGCGTACCGGCCTTCAGCCGAATCCTCACCGGCATCGGCATTCGCAAGGACGATCCGCAACTCAGCGCTGCGGTGCAGCAAATCATCAACGACATGCGCAGCGACGGCAGCTACCGCCAATTGCTCAGCAACTGGCACGTCGCCAGCGACACGCTCGATTGAGGGAAGGCGTCGATGAATTTCAATTGGGATGTGTTTTGGCAGTACCTGCTGCAGCCCAGTGGGGTCTACCTCACCGGCCTGTGGCTGACCTGCGTGATCAGCGTGCTGGCGATGCTGCTGGGCTGTGTGCTCGGGTTGGCCGCAGCCTTGCTACGGTTGTCGAAGAACCCATTGCTGCACATGCCCGTGCGCTTTTACGTGTGGTTGATGCGCGGCACGCCATTGCTGGTGCAGATTGTCTTCCTCTACACCGCGCTGGCGGCCGGAGGGGTGTTCCGCTTCGAGGACATCGAGCTATTCGGCCTGGTGATCCCCGGCAATATCCAGGCGGCGATCATTGCCCTGGGTCTCAACGAAGGCGCCTACATGGCCGAGATCATCCGGGCCGGCATCGGCGCGGTCGACAAGGGCCAGTATGAAGCCGGGCGCTCCCTGGGCATGACCTTCGCCAAGCTGATGCGCCGGATCATCCTGCCCCAGGCCTTTCGGGTCATCGTGCCGCCGCTGGGCAACGAGTTCAACGTCATGCTCAAGAACACCACGCTGGTCAGTGTGATCGGTGTGCAGGAGTTGCTGCTCAGCACGCAAATGGTCACGTCCGCGACGTTCCGGGTGTTCGAGTTGTACCTGGTGGTGGCGATCTATTTCCTGTTGCTGACCACCCTCTGGGGCTTTTTCCAGCGCTGGCTGGAAGCCCGTTTCGGGCAATCGGACCGACCATCGTCGCCGCCGGCCGCTACCCGGATGTTCGGGCGCAGCAGCCTTAAACTGTTGAGGGAGCGTTGACCATGGCGCACAAGAGCGAAGAACTGATCATCGAGGCGCTGGACGTGCACAAGTCCTTTGGCGACTTGCAGATCCTCAAGGGCATTTCCCTACAGGTGCGCCGTGGCGAGGTGGTGGTGCTGATCGGCGCGTCCGGCTCCGGCAAGACCACGTTCATCCGCTGCATCAACTTGCTGGAGGACATCCAGGCCGGGCGCATTCGTGTCAACGGCCGGGCCATGGGTTACCGCGAGCGCGCCGATGGCAGCCTGGTGCGTGATTCGGAGCGCAACATCGCCCGCCAGCGCCGGGACATCGGCATGGTGTTCCAACGCTTCAACCTGTTCCCCCACATGACGGCCCTGGAAAACATCATCGAAGCGCCGATCCAGGTGCTTGGGACGCCGCGCGGCGCTGCTCTGGAGCAGGCCCGCAGTCTGCTGGAACGGGTTGGCCTGGCGGACAAGGCCGACCATTACCCCTCGATGCTTTCCGGCGGCCAGCAGCAGCGCGTGGCGATTGCCCGCGCCTTGGCGATGAAGCCCCAGGCGATGCTGTTCGACGAACCCACCAGCGCCCTCGATCCGGAAACCGTCGGGGAGGTCTTGCAGGTGATGAAGGAATTGGCGGAGGACGGCATGACCATGGTGGTGGTCACCCACGAAATGGGCTTCGCCCGCGAAGTGGCGGACCGCGTGGTGGTGCTGGACCAGGGCGAGCTCATCGAGCAAGGTCCGCCGGAGCAGATCTTCAGTCATCCCAGCCATCCGCGTACCCGGGCTTTTCTCAGTCGCGTGCTTTGATTCATTTCGTCGGTGAAGAGACTTTGTCATGTTGAAATTTTCGGCTCACGAGTACCCGTATCCCTCGCAACGCCAGAGTGTCTTTGCCCGTCGCGGCATGGTGGCGGCTTCCCAGCCCCTGGCCGCACAAGCGGGTATCGAGATCATGCAAAAAGGCGGCAATGCCATCGATGCCGCCATCGCCACGGCGGCGGCGCTGACGGTGGTCGAACCCACCGGCTGCGGAATCGGCGGCGACGCCTTCGCCCTGGTCTGGAGCCAGGGCCAACTGCACGGCCTCAATGGCAACGGCCACGCGCCGGCGGCCCTGAGCATCGAAGCGGTCAAGGCCGCCGGCCATGGGCAGATGCCGCTCTATGGCTGGACGCCCGTGACCGTGCCGGGATGCCCATCGGCCTGGGCCGAGCTGTCGCAGCGTTTCGGCAAATTGCCTTTTGCCGAGTTGCTACAACCGGCGATCAGCTTGGCGCGAGGCGGCTTTGCGCTGTCGCCGGTGGTTGCCCATCAATGGCAGGCGGCTCTGGACGAGTTCACGCCCCATCGCGACCCGGTGCTGCAGGCATGGTTCGAAACGTTCCTGATCGACGGCCGCGCGCCGCGGGCCGGGGAGGTGTTCTGCAACCCGGCCCAGGCCCGGACCCTTGAAGAACTCGCCGCCACCCGCTGCGAAAGCCTCTATCGCGGTGCCCTGGCCGAGCGCCTGGATGCCCATTCCCGTGCCAGCGGTGGCTACTTGCGCAGCGCGGACCTCAAGGACTATCGCGCCCAGTGGGTCGAGCCGATCCACGTCAATTATCGAGGCGTCGATGTCTGGGAAATCCCACCGAGCGGGCAGGGCCTGGTGGCCTTGATGGCGCTGAAGTTGCTCGAAGGGTTCCGTTTCGATCACCGTGACAGCCAACAGACCTGGCACCGCCAGCTCGAAGCGATGAAGTTGGCCTACAGCGATGGTTTGCACTACATCACTGACCCTGCGCACATGCGCGTGGCCGTGGCGGACCTGCTCAGCGACGACTACAGCGACCGGCGCCGCGCGCAGATCGGCGAACAGGCGCAGCCACCCACGCCGGGCGATCCCCACGCCAGCGGCACGGTGTACCTGGCAACCGCCGATGCCGAAGGCAACATGGTCTCGTTCATCCAGAGCAACTACCACGGCTTCGGCTCCGGGGTGGTCCTGCCTGACAGTGGCATTGCCCTGCAGAATCGCGGGCAGGAATTCAGCCTCGATCCGGCGCATGCCAACTGCCTGGCCCCAGGCAAGAAAACCTTCCATACCATCATCCCCGGCTTCCTCACCCACAATGGCCAGGCCCTTGGCCCCTTTGGCGTCATGGGCGGCTACATGCAACCCCAGGGGCATGTGCAGATGGTCATGAACCTGGTGGATTTCGGCTTGAACCCGCAGGCGGCCCTGGACGCGCCACGCTGGCAATGGCTGGGCGGGATGAACGTGGGCATCGAGCACGGCGCGTCAGCGGATCTGGTCAACGCCCTGGCCCGGCGGGGTCATCAGGTGCAGGTCAGCAGCGACCTGACCCACCATGGGCGCGGCCAGATCATCCTTCGCGACCCGGTCAGTGGCGTGTTGTGTGGCGGGACCGAGCCTCGGGCGGATTCGCATATTGCGGTCTGGTGATGACGGCCGCTTCAGCGCACCCGCTCGCGGCTTTGCACCGCCAGGTCCAGCGCCTTCTGCATGTCCAGCCGCGCTGAACGGCCGACGTCCCGGTCGTTGAGCTGGTAGCGGCGCTCCGAAGGCAGGATGGGGGCGGTGAGGTCTTCCGCGTCCATCCTTTCGAAGTCGTGATTGTCACCGATGGTCATGGCGCTGCGGCGCAGCAGCATGCGCAATTGCTCGGGCTGCAACTGCGGATTGATGGACAGCATCGCCGCCAGCAGTCCGGCGACCATCGGCGTGGCGTAGGAGGTGCCGCAATGCACGGCGCCTTCCTCGCCAGCGCGGGTGGTCGAGGCGTGGGCGCAGGCGGCCGCGGTGATGTCGACGCGCATGTCGATGTTCGAAGAGCTGCGCTTGACCGCGTAGCCGGGGTCGTCCACGGCCACGTCCTCGCGCTCGCTGCGTTGATGCCCGCCGACCACCAGCAGTTGTTCGGTGATGAAGGAGGAGGGCAGGCGATATTCATCGGTGCCCGAGAACGACGAGCCGTTGCCGGCGGAGTTCACCACCACCACGTCGGGGTGTTCCTTGCGCAGCCACAGGAAGAACTCTTCCAACAGTTCCTCGTAGCCGCCCATGGCAATGCCCGAGCGCAGCAGGGAATCCACGTCATCGCCCTTGACGTCCTTGGCGCCGACGCGGTGGATGCCCCAGCTCCAGTTGAGCACGCGCACGCCGTCTTCCACCAGGTTGACCGAGGCGGCGATGTTGGCGGTGATCCCGGCATCGGAGTTGCGCTCGACGATGACCTCGAAGCCCCCACTGGCCTTGTCCAGGCCGCGCAGGAAACCGCTGTTGCCGCCGTCGTTCCAGCGCGCCGCGAGGATGCCGGCGACGGTGGTGCCATGGTTGTCCGGCTTGTCTGCGTCACGCGCGTAGACGCAGGTGCGCGGCAGCGTGCACGGCCCGACGTAGTCGGCGAAATCGGCGGTGTCGAAGTCGACGTCGCGCTCGATCAGGCCAATGCGCACCGGTTGCACCGGGATGGGAGCCTGGCGCCCGGGGATGCGTCGCAGGTAGTAGTTCACCGCGTCGAGGAAGCGATTGGCGGCCCATTCATCGGAGTCCGGCGAGGGCTTGTCGGGTTCCTCGGGGCGAGCCGGTGCCTGCTCGGCCTCTTCGGCGGCGGACTCCTCGACGACCACCGCATCGACACTGGTCTCGCCGCCCAGGCGCAGCACCAGGGCATCACGCTGGACCAGGTCCTTGGCCGGCAGGCGAAGCTGGTACAGGTTCAGTGGGGCGATGCGCCCGACCACCGTCGCCCCGTACTTGCGGGCCAGGCGCTCGGCTTCCTGGCGGCCATCGTGATCTTCTTCGATCAGCACGCTGACCAGGTCGACGTAGGTGGTCAAGCCATCCATATTCTTCGCCACTTCACCCGGTCCGGCGGCCAGCACATGGCTGTCGCGCAGGCTCAGCCAGGCGGCGTTGCTGCGGCGCGAACCGTCTTCCAGCCACAGCGGGCCGCTCTGGTATCCGCGGCTGGCCAAGCTTAGCCGCAGGGCGTTGCCCTCACGCCGGACCACGTCCGTAGGGAGTGCCTTTGCCCCCAGATGCAGTGTCGGAACGGCTTTGCCCAGCCCTCGCACGGTCAGGCACCAATCCTGGCGCCGATCGTCCAGCAGGTCGCCGCAGCGCTTGAGGCCCTCCAGGCGCAGCGGCTCCTGTGCCGCGCTCGCGCAGTGGCTCGCCAGGACAAACAAGGCCGCGAGGGCGGCGGAACGCAGGGGCATGGGGTGATTTTCCTTGGGAAGGGGCCTGATTGCTCCGACTGCCGGATTCACCGTAACGTTCCTTGGCGCGGTCAGCGGCAGAACTTCTCGATTGCCCACGCAACATCCCTGTGGCACCGCTCGCTGAGCGCACCAGGGTGTTGATCGAACATATGCGGCACGCCGGGGTACACATTGAGTTGGCAACAGGGGCGTAGGGTGAGCCGTCGGCACTGTGGTCCATGATGAGCACTCTGTTGATTTCCAGGTCCAGGGTTTCTCAGCGTCAGGCGCTTCCTGGAGTGGATGGAGAGTGAGCTGGGACATGGCTTTGTGTTCTGAGCGGGGGTGAGGATTCACTCGCTGTCGGATGTGTGCGTGGCCTCGATGGCGCCTTCGCGAGCAAGCTCGCTCCCACAGGACACCACTCCTCTTTGTGGGAGCGAGCTTGCTCGCGAAAGCGGCCCCTGATCCAACCCCTTTCACCTGCCCGCCACCACAAGCCCGTCGTTGCGCGCGGCGCATCACTGTGTTGCCCGAAGCACGGATTCTCCTGATGCACGCCGATCTTTAGCCTGGATGACACTTCCTTATCTTGACGAGGTGTCATCATGCTCACGGGCAATCCAGCGGCTACGGCCTTTGCCAAAACGAGTGCTTCACTGTCCGGCCTGATGGTCGCGTTCCTGGCATTCTGCTGCGGCGCGGTCGTGGCCAATCTTTACTATGCGCAGCCGATCGTCGAACTGATCGCGCCGCAGATCGGCCTGTCCAGTGCCAAGGCGAGCCTGATCGTGTCGCTCACGCAGTTCGGCTACGCCCTGGGGTTGTTGTTCCTGGTGCCGCTGGCCGACCTTCTGGAAAACCGGCGTCTGGTGGTAGGGCTTACGCTGGCGGCGGGCGTCAGCCTGTTGTTGGCAGGGCTGTCCCAGACGCCCTCGATGTTCCTGGTTTTTTCGCTGTTGATCGGCCTGACCTCGGTGGCCGTGCAGATCCTCGTGCCATTGGCGGCGCATCTGGCGCCGGAGGCCAGCCGTGGTCGCGTGGTGGGCAACATCATGAGCGGCCTGCTGCTGGGGATCCTCCTGTCGCGGCCGCTGTCGAGCCTGCTGGTCGAAGCGTTCGGCTGGCGTGGGGTATTTTTCAGCGCGGCGGCCTTGATGGCGCTTATCGCATCGGTCACGGCCGTGGCTTTGCCCCGCCGGGAACCCACTCATCGGGCCAGTTATGCGGCGTTGATCGGTTCGGTACTGGCTTTGGCGCGGCGGCATGCGGTCTTGCGTGAGCGCTCGCTGTACCAAGGGTTGTTGTTCGCCAGCTTCAGCCTGTTCTGGACCATCGCCCCCATCGAATTGATGCGCAACCACGGCTTCAACCAGACCCAGGTCGCGCTGTTTGCCCTGGTGGGCGCAGTGGGCGCGATCGCAGCGCCCATCGCCGGGCGCCTGGCCGATGCCGGCCACGGTCGCAAGGGCACGCGGGTGGCGCTGTTACTGGCACCGATTTCCTTGCTGATCGCGGCATTGCCCGGCCACGGCTATGTTGGCTTGGTGGCGTGCGCCGTGCTGCTGGATTTCGCCGTGCAACTGAGCATGGTACTGGGGCAACGCGAGGTATACGCCCTCGACCCCCACAGCCGGGCGCGGCTCAATGCGGTGTACATGACCAGCATCTTCGTGGGGGGTGCCTTGGGCTCGCTGGTCGCCAGTCCACTCTACGAGCAATTTGGCTGGACCGTCTCGGCCCTCGCGGTGGCCGTGATTCCAGCTCTGGCGCTGGTGCTGTTCTTGGCGCGCGGGGTCCGCGCGGCGCCAGTGGCCCGCGGCCAATAGTGTGGTGACGCACCGTGCGGCAAGACGGCGGGCCAACGGTGATGCACAATCGGCACCGTTCGTTCTTGATCGGAAGCCATTCATGGACAAATTGCTGGCCCTGAAGATGTTTGTCGAGACCGTGCGCTGCGGCGGTTACTCCTCGGCGGCGCGCAAACTCGGCATCGCCACTTCGTCGGTCACCCGCCAGGTCGCGGGGTTGGAACAGGCGCTGGGGGCCAGCCTGCTCAACCGGACGACCCGCCACATCAGCGTCACGACTGCCGGGCAGGCCTATTTCGAAAAAGCCGTGGCGATTCTGGAAGCCATGGATGAAGCCGATGCCTTCGTCGCCGACCGGGGAAACGAGGCCAAGGGGGCGTTGCGAGTCAGCGTGCCGGTGGAGTTCGGTCGCCGCATCATCGCGCCGCACTTGAACCGTTTGCTGGAGCGTCATCCGGGGTTGGAGATCAGCGTGTCGCTGAACGACCAGGTGGGCGATCTGTTGAGCGAGCAGATCGACGTTTCGGTGCGCTTGGGGTCGACGGTTGTCAGCGAAGAGATCGTCAGCAAACGGCTCGGCGGCTTCCAACGCTGGGTGCTGGCAAGCCCCAGTTACCTGCAGCGCCATGGCGTACCCGCTCATCCCCGCGACTTGCTTGAACATCAATGCCTGCGCTTCGATTATGGCGGCACCCACCCGCAATGGACGTTCCGGGCCAGCGGTGAAACCCTCTCGCTGAATGTGCGGGGACGCTTGCACAGCAACAACGCCGATATCCTGCGCGAGGCCGCTATTGCCGGCGGCGGCGTGACGCTGCTGGCCGACTGGCTGGTGCGCGAGGATGTCGCCCAAGGCCGATTGATCCGGCTGCTGGAGCAATACGAGGTCAATCCGGGCAGTGCCAGCACCTGCATCAACGCGTTGTACCTGCCCAATCATCGAGGTTCGAGCCGCATCAACGTGTTCATCGAGTTTCTCCAGCAGATTCTGGCGGCGGCGTGAAAACGGCTCGCGCTGGGCTGTCTTGGGGCGCTAGCGCAATAACTGCCGTTGTCGTCGGGCCGGTGCGCTGGTGGGGAACAACACCTCGGTCGGCCGATAGCGGGCAATGCCACAGGCCGCCGCCAGGCGCTGGCGTTGCTGGCCGTGGACAAGGGCTTTGCGGTAACTGTTTTCGCTCTGGGGCAAGCCCAGCGTGTAGCCGATGCCCGGTTGGAACTCGCTTTCATGGGCCTGCCACCAGGCGGCGACTGACGGCGGATCGGGCCACGGCAAGTCTTCGTCGGGGTCCATGGCGACCTGTGGGTCTGCCGGGTCGTCGTTGGGGCCTGCGTCGAAATCCGGCGGGTCCCGCCGCTCCAGATCGAGCAGCCCCAGGTCAGCGCCGGTGATCAGGCTGAAAGCCTCGCCAGCCAAGCGGGCGTAGGGCGGCTCGCTCATTTGCTGGATCAGCCACGGCACGCTGACCGGGTCACCCAGCAAGCCCAGGGCCTGGATGCCGATGCGCTGTTGTGCAGGGTTCTGCAGCACCTGGCGGATCCAGGCAATGCTGAGGTCGCGCGGCTGCCAGGCCAACAACACGCAGAGTGCGCGGTACTGGAACTCCCCCGGTTGCTCGGCGAACGGGCGCAGACTTTCCAAGGCTTGTTCATCGCCCATCTGCGCGCAGGCCCACTGGCTCCAGAAACGCACGCCTGCATCCGGATGCAGGCGATGGGCCTGAAGCATTGGCAACAGGTTACGCCGACGCAACTCGCCGGCCGTTCGAGCGGCACGCGCCAGGACACTGGGTTCAGCCTGGGCCAGCTCGCTTGGCAGGGCCTGGCCAGGGTCGCGACGATGCATCCCGCAGGCAGCCAGGCCGAGGCGTCGGAACAACGGTTCGGAGGAGGCGAGCATGCGGTCGATCCAGGGCGAGACACACACCCAGTCCAACCAGCCCAACGCCATCAGGTAGCCACGCTCCGTTTCCGCCGCGCCTCGCACGTGCTCGCTGAGTCGTGACAACACCTTCGCATTGGCCGACTGGAAGGCCAGCACCACACAGGCGAACAGTTCACCGACCGAGTGTGGACCCAACTGGGCCAGCAACACCTCCAGTCCCTCCGGACCGGCGATGCGCAGCCCATCGAGATGGGCGTCGATCCGTTCGTCCAGGTTGCCGAGGTCATCGAGATCGTAGTGGGGCGCACGCACGGCGTAGTCGTGCAGGAGAATGAGAAAGCAGGCCTCTTCGGCGTGTTGTTCGATTATTGTTGAGATGGAGGCCATGACGTCTCTGTCTTGCGCGTGTCTGCTTCCAGCGTAGACGTCAGCCAGCCGCTTGGGAGTCTGTTAGGGCAGCGGGTGGCCAAAGAAATAGCGCTTACCCACCTCAAAGGGCTGGGGCGATGCCAGGTAGCGATCCAGGATGGCCGCGGCATTGAGCGGCTGAAAGTCGCCGTTCCTGGCGTAGAAGCTGGAGCAGTCGACACCGCTGTACACTTCGAACTTGCGTCTCCAGACGAGGAAGTTGCTCCAGTCGATCCACGTCTCGGTGTCACCAGGCATCAGCGCCTTTCGCATCAGCCAGGCTTGTTTGTTCAGGTCGATGGGCTCGCCGCCGGAAATCGAACACCGGTCGCTGCCATAAGCGTTCTGCAGTTCGCGCAGGCGTGCGTCGACCGCATCTTTGTATTGGCTGTCGCTCAAGCCGCTGTCAAAGAATTCGGGTTCGTTCTCGACAGGGTCCAGCAGGTTGGTCAGGTTGGCCTCCACGGCCGCCCGGTCGGCCCGCCGCGTCAGCGTTCGCCACGCCTCGACCATGAACGGGATCAGCCACAGCACTCCCGACCACTGGGCCGCCAGGCACGCCTCGATGCGAAGGTACGGCGGGGCTTCGAGCATGAGTTCGGCGAGGAACTCCAGGTCGCTGTCCAGGCCGGCATCGGCGGTCAGGCCAAGGCAGGCCGAGACCAGTGTTGGCGCGCAATCCTTGTCCAGGATCCATTGGCGCAGGTGTGACACATGGCTGTAATCGCCACGCTTGGCACTCTCCAGGATCGAAGCCAGCGCCAGCCACGGGTCATCGCTGCGCCATCCCTCAGGTGACAATACTTGCGCCGGGACGGGGCCGGCGTAGTGGTATCCGCGCCCCTTCCAATAGAAGCAGTCCTGAAGGAAGTCCGGTCTCTGGGTGTACGTGTAGATGCTGGTATTCATCATGCGGGCCTTGGGAAACTGTTGATGCGCGCCTCTTGGAGCGTACTCAACTCGCCTTCGAGTTTCTCGCACTTCTTGCCCGTGGGCGCAAGATTTCCTTGCCCCGCCGGACACCCCCCGGCGGCCTTGGGAACCCTGTGCGCCACGGGTTCTCCCTGGCCCACGCCTTTCCACTCCATGTAGGCTGGCCGATTTATCGTCCAGTCCGTCTCGATGTTACTTTTCTCCCGCTTGCTGGTGACGTAGTACTTGTTGCATCCACTGGGTTTTTTTCCGGCAGGAGGCAGCAGGTGCCGGCACTGGGGATTGGCCCGGACCTTGGCGAGGAGGGCGGCGTTCCCGGGGTTCTGGGCCGTGCCATAGAATTGTTCCTCCGACATGAATTCACCGTTCGCCTGGGCCTTGGAATGCGCCGTGCCGCCGCAGCATTCACATTTGTGTTTGCCCGCCACCTTGGCGTCTTGCTGGACCGGGGCGTACTTGGCGGTATTGACCATCGGCACTGCCGCATTGGCCGCCGGGCTGGCGTGGTTCGAGGTGGTGAGGTCGGTGTGCCGGTCGACGTTCTGGCCTTCGAACAGCACGTCCATCGACCATGAAATAAAGTAGGTCTTGCCGGTGATGACGTGGGTGATGACACCGGCGCCCTGGCTTCTTGTCGCCGGTTCGTCACCCAGCGGTGAAGTTTTGTAGAACGAAAGGTTTTTCAGCATCACCTCCTTGTTCTTGATCTTGACCGTGCGGCTGCCTTTCTTCATGTCCTTGGAAAATGAAGTGTCCGGGTAGGGGACCGGAATGGGGCCTGCCGGCGGCGGCGGAGGGGTCAGGCAGACATCCGGAAATGCCGCGATGACTTTGCCACCGCCTGCCTTGCAGGCAATCTCATCGCCGTTTGCGTAGACCTCGCAGCTCATGGGGCACCCCCGGATTGACGCGGGTCACGCACCACTGCAACGGCCCGTGCGCCTTGCAAGGCGCTGGTCAAGCAGATCGCGGTGCTGCCTGGTGCATAGCCCTTGCGCAACGCCTGGTCGGCGAGGATCAACTGGGCGATGCCGGCCACCGCTCCGGTGTCGCCCATGGCCTGCGCCCAGTGCCAGAGAGGCTGGTCCTCTTTTCTCACCGTGCGCCACAGCCGGGCTTCCATCAGGGGGATTTCCTTGAACCCGTATTGCTCCCCCGTGGCATCGGACAGGCGCAGGTCAATCTGGTGCAGCCCCAGGTTCGACTGTGCCAGCGCAGCCCGCGCGGCCTCGGCCAGGCCCTCTGCCCGAAAGGGCTTGCACGACAGCAAAGGTGCCTGTTCCTGGCCAAATCCCAGGCCACAGATTTGCAGGCAGGTGTCCGCTTGCCGGCGGGCCTGGACCAGCACGGCCGCGGCGGCTTCGCCTGGAAACAGGCCGTCCACGTGAGTGCTGGTCTTCAACCGGCGATGTTGGTCCAGCCACTGTAGTGTCGATGCGTTGAGCAGCGAGTCGACTCCGCCCACCACGCAAGCGGGGACGCCCGCTTCGAAGATCAAGCGACTGGCTTCATGCAGGGCGCGCAGGCCGGCCACATGGCCGCACGGGATGACTTTCGACAGGCCGGGGTGGAACTGTATGCCCAGCCGCGTGGCGAGATCCTGAAGAATGGTCTGGGCCAATGCCCTGATATCGACACCCGGACGTTCGGGTTCAGCCAGGCACAGGAGCAAGGGCACCTCCTTGAAGTCCTGTGTTGGCGCGTTCTGTATCAGTTCGGCGAGCGCCTGCATAAAGAGTTTGGACAGGCGCGGCGAGGCCGGCAAATCCAGGTCCAGGGTGGGCACCGCCGCGCCGATGATGGGTTCGCCGTCGTTGTCCAGGAACGGCAGTTCCGAAAGCGCTGAAAGGCCTGCGCGCCTGGCGGCACAGGCACTGGCAACGCACAGGCCCACCGGGCTGACCATGCCCGTGCCGGTGATGAACAGGGGCGGCGTCATAGGGTGTGTTCCGAAGGCGGATAGGCTTCTTTCGTCCACGCAATGAGCTGATCCAGTGACTCGAAGTGTTGCTTGCCCCGCATGCGTTCTTCGTAGGCCTTGGCCTGTTCGAACTGACGGGCTGTCTGCCCGACGATGACGCGGGCGACCTCCCTGATGTTGCGCCCAAGCGGCGATGACGCTCGCCACGTCAGGGTGAATCGCCTGGCGTCAGGTTCGAGAATGACTGTGTCGACGACGGCTGCGCTTTCCCGGGTGCTGCCATCGTGCAGGATGATCAGCATCGGCAGTTTCAAATGGGCCGGAAGCCTGAATGCCGAGCGGCCCTTGTCGTCAAGGTTGAGCAGCGCCACCTGCTCACCCCCTTGCGGGTAGTCCATTTGCTGGTCCTGCGGCGCACTCTGGAAGTAGCGCACGTCAAAATCCTCCGGCAGAAACGGAAACTGCTGATCGAGCCATTTCTGATCGTACGTGCCGGCCCATTGGACCCGCTGCCGCCAGGCCCGTCCCACGGGACCCAACGCCATCGGTTTGTAATGACCGTCGGGCGCAGTCACGGGCTGGTCCAGCTCTTCGGTAGTGGGCAGCGGCAGGCCATTGAGCTGCGTGGGATCGGCGCCGGGGTGGTAGCCGACCCCCACCGGGTTCCACGGGTACCACGGATGCTTCGTCGCGTCTGCGGCCGTCCGGTCCACGCCGCCAAAGGCCTGGGCATAGGTGATCGGCATCCTGGTGAATGGAAGCGGCCTGCCGACCGCGTAGGAGAAGGCGCCCGCTTCATAAATGCGTGGCCCGACCACTTTGAAGGCCTTGACCAGCGAGCCGATCTTCATGGCAACGTTGACATCGGTGGCCGGCACGCCATCAGGGGCGTGGCAATGCCCATTGAGCAAGACATCGCAGCGTGGCTTGTAAAGGGCAAAGTCATTTTCGTAAGACGCCGCTGATTCCCCGGGGTCGCCGGGGAACACATCGGCCGTGACCAGCGGCACCTGGTCGTCCAGCAGCCGGGGCTCGTGCACGGGGTGCCCGGGGATGCCATAGGTGCCTTTCGCGACCATGACTAGCCACTCGCGGCCGGTCTTGTCGGTTGCGCTCGTGTAGCCGCTGGCCAGGCGGGTCTTGTTTATCCATTCCATGGCATGACGGTCTCAGTTGATCTGGACGGAACCGCCCTTGATACGGTTCACACCGGTGGAGCGGCTGGACAGGTAGGCTCCTCGGATCAGCACCTTGCCTTCGCGGGTGAGGGTGATGCTGGCCTTGCCACAGCGCAGGACGATTTCCCGTTCGGCGATGAACTCCATGCGCTCGCCGTCCAGTTGGGCCACCGGCGGCACGCTGGTTGGCGGCGAACGCTGGATGCGACCGATCACCAGTGGCCGCGCCGGGTCGCCCGCCTCGAACATCAGTGCGAGCTGTACGCCAATGTCTTCGCGGCACAGCGGTGTGGTGCTGCGCGCGGCGAGGCCTGTGTCATTGGGGCAACCGGGAAAGCCCACCACCGGGGCGTCGGCGCTGGGCACGTCCAGCAGCACACCGATGACGACACCGTCCAGGCGCGTGTCCTTGCAGGCGGGAAGAGGCTGTGAAACGGTCATGGCGCACGCTCCAGTTAGTTCTGCAGGACTTTCTGGCCTTTGACGACCACGTTCCTGTCGGCCTTGATCTTGATGGCACCGGAACCGTCGACAGTAATGTTCTTGCCGCTGATCATGATGGTGCCGTCCTTCTTCAGAGTGATGCTGGCCGCCCCGGTGGTCAGGGTGATCGAGTCACCGGCGGTGAGCGAAAAGTGCTTGCCGACGTCCAGGCTGTCGTTCTGCTTGATGTTGGTGGTACGGCTCTGGTCGACATCGCGGGATTCGTTCTGGCCGACGTGGGTGCTGTGGTTGCCGGTGATGTCGGTGCTCTGGTTGCCGCTTATCTCGATGCCTTCATTGCCCTTGACCGTTTCGTTGCGGTTGCCCGCAATCCCGATCGTTTCATTGCCACCGACATCCTCGGTGCGATTGCCCACAATCGTGATGGCCTCGTTGGCGCCGACTTTTTCCGTGCGGTTCGCTCCGATGGTGATGTGCTCGTTGCTGCCGACTTTCTCGGTACGATTGACCCCGATGGTGATTTTTTCATGGTTGCCGACCTCCTCGGTGCGGTTCACACCGATGGTGATGGTCTCGTTGTTGTCCACCGTTTCCGTGCGGTCGTGCTTGACGTGCACGGTCTCGTCGTTGTCGATGGTCTTGCGGCGGTCATGACCGACCCAGTGGGTTTCGTCGTTCTCGACCTCGATGTCCTGGTTCTTCTCGGCGTGGATGAACAACTGTTCCGAGCCTTTCTTGTCCTCCATGCGGATTTCATTGAAGTTGGCCGGCGAGCCGCCCTTGCTGGAACGGCTTTTCACACCGCTCTGGGTGGCATTGGCGGGGAGGGCATAGGGCACGGTCTGTTCGGCGTTGTAGACACGGCCGGTGATAATCGGCCGGTCGGGGTCACCTTCCAGGAAACTGACGATCACTTCCTGGCCGATCCGTGGCAGGTGCATGGCGCCCCAGTTTTTGCCGGCCCAGGCCTGGGACACGCGAATCCAGCAGGAGCTGTTCTCGTTGGACTGGTCGTGACGGTCCCAATGGAAGTGCACCTTGACCCGGCCGTATTGGTCGGTCCAGATCTCCTCGCCGCTGGGGCCTACCACCACGGCAGTCTGCGGCCCGCGAACAATAGGCATGGGGGTCAGCGGGAGCGGGCGGAAGGCCTGGTGGGCGTCCATGCAATCCAGCTCGCTGACGAACTGTTCGGCCAGGTCCGATTGCCCGCTCTCGTAGGGGTCCTGGCGGATCTGGTAGCGTGCGACCACCACCAGGTACTCGCGATTCTGGTCCGCCCGGTCGTACCCCGTCAGCTTGAACAAATGGCCGGCACCCAACCCACGGGCGAGACCGCGCAACTGCACCCGCTCGAACTGGCTGTGAATGGCTTCGATACGCGTACGGGCGTAGTGCTCACCGTCGTTGCTTTGCAGGTATTCACCGGGGTAGTCGTAGAGCGGATAGTCGCCGTTGCTGTGGCTGCGGCCGACACTTGAGCGTACCTCGAGGCTGGCGCGGGGACGCTGGAAGTCGTAGTCGTTCAACGCCAGCGAACCCGGCTGCACTTCCCGCGCCAGTTGCCAGTCGTAGAAGTGATCGCGCTCGCGCATTTGCCGGTCGGGTGGATAGAAGGGCACCGAGGCGTAGTCCGGCACCGTGGAATGGGCGCCGTAGGCATCGGCCAGCACCAGCACATGGCGCGCCTGTTCGTGTCGGAAGTAATAGTAGATGCCTTCCTGCTCCATCAGTCGACTGACGAAGTCGAAGCTGGTTTCGCGGTACTGCACGCAGTATTCCCACTCGCGGTAGCTGGCGCTCAGGCTGTCTTCGAAATCGGAAAACCCAAGGTCGCGAAACACCTGCTTGATGATGTCCGGGACGGTCTTGTTCTGGAAAATCCGGCAGTCGGACGTACGTGTGAGCAACCAGAACCAGGGCCGCAGGCTGACACGGTAACCGGCGAACTGGCCGTGGCCGGTCAACTGGCGGCAGCCGCAGACGACGCCATGGAAGTGCCGCTTGCCTCCGTCGTGCAGCTCCAGCGCCAGGCCCATCGGCTTGCCCAGCAACTGATCGAACGTGATCGCGCGGTTTTCGGACGTCAGGTCCAGCTCATAGTGAAAACACCGCCCCAGCTCTTCACTGCCTTCCATACCCTGCAACACCAGGACATTGCCGCCGAGTGGACTGTCGACTTGCACCAGGCGGTTGTTTTGCGTGATCTCCATATCGCCTCGTCATTGACCCGAGACAGCGCTGAACTGTGTTTCAAGATAGGTGACACGACAGGGTTGGTTAGGCTCGTTAGCTATAGGGGTTATTTCAAATGCTCCAGCCGGGGGGGACGACGTGATTGGCGCATACCGTGCACCTTTGTGGCCGCGGGCTAAGCTCAAGAGGCCACTCATGGAGGATGACGCGATGCCCGCTCAGAACGAAGCCAGTGTAGCGTTGGATTTCACCCAACACTTTTCTCTGGCGTTTCAAAACAGCGACTATTACCAGGACTTCTGCGATGTAGGAGCGCTTCTGTCAGCGGAAGAAAATTGTCGGGGCCCGCTGGCGTATCTGGAACAACAGTTATTTATCCTGTTCTCAGAGCGCGTAATGGCTGCCCAGGGGGCGTTACGCGCCAAGAACATCGACATTACGCCGGACACCTTGCTGGACCTGTTCAATCATTTGAGCGGCATGAGGAAACAATGGAACAGGGGAACACCCGCTGAGTTTAATGAACTGGCCGAGATCGCGAAGAAAACCACCAGCAAGCTGCTGACCACCGTGTTATCGCGCTGGGAAGCCGATAACGGCTTCGCTGTCGACAAGGAATTCTTTTCCAGCAAGCATTTGCCGGCGGACTTGCTGGTGGGCAACGTGCTGTCGCTGTTCAACGATCAACTGGCATCGGGACGCCCCTTCAAGGACCTCGGCGCCGGCCCACAGCACGGCGAACATACCCACAGAATCCAGTGGTACCTGATCGGCATCGGGCTGAAACTCGGCCCCAAGGCTGGCGCCATGTTCAGGAATGTCAAACGCTGGATCAGCCGCCAGCCCATCACGTCCATCGACCAATCCAACACTGTCAGGCGATACCTCTGGGAGTATTTGTTCGACAGAGAGGGAGACCCGTCGAATGCCGCATCGGTTGCGTTCAGATGCACGGACAAGCTCGACTTCCGTGCGCCCAGCAACTTGAACAGGTTTCTAATGGACGATGCGCAGCGCGGGACGTATCCGCTCTTGAATTGGTGTTTGAACTACCGATTTGACAAACGTACCCACCAACGTGCGGGGATCGAGTATGTGTCTTCCAAGGTTTCCGATCGGAATGTCAAAAAAGTTGCGAACGCCTACGAGCGCCAGTTCGTCGAGCCTGGTGACAACCGGCTGCTCAGGGCTTTCAACAGTGGTTTGTTCATTCGCAGGGGGCATCTTATCAATGGGGTTAAATGGCAGAACTGGCCGGATGATCTCTAGTTGAAGATGCTTTGACGCAAGACCAACTATGGGCGCCCGTGAACCGTCATCCCCCTAATCACCGTCTCGGCATGCTGCCGGGCAAGCGCTTGAAGGTCGGGCGCGTAGGGACTGAACAGGCCGAATATCTCTTTGAACAAGGCCCCCGCGATCATCGGGCCTAGCACGGAAAACGCATAAAGAGTCGGGTCGCCAGGACGAACTTCACCGCGTTGTTGCGCCTCGCCAATGATCCCCGTCATCAGTTTCAGCAGGTGGGCCACGACGTTGTCGTGCCAGATCGTCGCCAGGTCAGGGAACGTTCTGCTTTCAGCGATCACCAGCCGGGCCAGGGCAGGAACGCGGCTGTCACCCAGGCGTCCGGCCGCGCCGCTGAGTATCAGGGGCACCAGGTCGCGCAGTGGTCCTCGATAGCCTGTCGACACCTGCTCGATGTCTTGCAGGTTGATCGAAACGGCGTGCTGCACAACGGCACGAAACAGGTCTTGCTTGGTGTCGAAGTAGCGATAGAGCGTGCCTTTGACCACGCCGGCGCGCTTCGCCACGTCGCCCAGCTTGGCCGCGGCGAAACCACATTCGGCAAACACATCCAGCGCCGCGTCGATGATCTCGGCGGGGCGTGCGTCCTTGCGCCGGTTCCATTTGGGTTTGGTATCCGTAACGTCCATCGCCTGGCCTGAGTGCTTCAAACCGGCAGTATAAAGCCGCGCTCACTGAAATAGCGGTTTAACGCGGCGATGTCCGCATTGGGGTCAGCCAGTGCCACGTAGGTGTCCGGACGCAACAGATACACGGCGTCTCGCGCCATCCCGGCCTTTTGGTGCTCAGGCTGCCAGGCGAAGACGTGCAGCGCCATGCCGCAGGCCTGGCACCATTGCACCAGGTCGGGCCTGGCCTCACCGTAGACATGCACCTGCCAGCCAATGGCACGCAGGGACTCGTAATTGTCCGCACCGGGCGTGGGCACCCACGGCAGCCGATCACCGCCCTGGACGTCACCTGCCTGCCCCTGGCTCAACGGACTCTCGTGGTAGTTGAGGGTGGTTTGCGAAATGACACGAAACAGGTACTCACGCACGTTTTCGCGCTTGTACGCGACACTCGCGAACACGGGGACTATGCGGGTGCGCACGAAGTCGGCGAACCCGCCTTGGGCGGTTGCGAACGTGAACACTTTGTCGGTGGTCTCGACGAGCTTGTGGGCAAAGGCCTGGCGCTCGGTCTGATAACTGTCGAGCAAGGTCTCGCCAGCCTTGCCGTTCAACACCGCGGCCAGTTTCCACGCCAGATTGATCGCATCGAGAATCCCCGTGTTCATGCCTTGGCCACCTGCTGGGCTGTGGACGTGGGCGGCGTCGCCCAGCAGAAACGCTCTGCCATGGCGGAACCGATCCGTGACGCGATGGTGGACGCGATAGGTGGAAAACCAATTCACGGCGCTGATCTGGATGTTCAGGCCATCGATCGCGTCGTGGCTGACATCTGCAAATGTCAGTGCTTGCGGAGGCTCGGCACGTTCGTCCCGGGCGGTGCCAATCAGGCGATAACGATCCGCTTCACCGTAAGACAGGACCAGCACGAACTCGGACTGGTTGAAAGCCACATGGGCTTCCCCGGCAGGCTCAACGCCGCTGGCGGTGACATCGGCGACGTAAAAAAGCTGCTTGTAGGTGCCGCCATCGAAACCGCTGCCGGTCGCATGACGAACGAGGGAACGGGCGCCGTCGCAGCCGGCCAGGTAAGACGCCGTGAACGTTACCTCGTGCCCGTCGGCATGTCGCAGGAGGGCCGTGACCTGGCCTGGCTCTTCCTCGAAAGACAACAGTTCGGTCTGGCGTTCGACGTCGATACCAACGCCCTGGAGCTGTTCGATCAGCAGGCGCTCGTGACGATCCTGCGGGTAAATCAGGACAAACGGGTAGGGCGAGATCCGTGCGCCCGCATCGATCAGTGGCAAGCGTGCTTTGCGATCACCACGGGCCCACATGTTCATGGCGGGTGTCTTGTAACCGGCATCCACCACTGCATCGGCCATGTCGAGCTGGCGATATAACTCCAGGGTGCGTGCCTGCACCGCCATGGCGCGAGACGTTTCACCCGGGGCGCTGCTCTTGTCCACTATCCGGACGGCAACGCCTTGCCGATGGAGCCAGAGCGCAAGCGTCAATCCAGTGGGGCCGGCTCCCACAATGAGCACATCTGTCTGTGGCATGAACTGGCCTCACGACTATTAATGACCTTTGAGTCATTAGTAGTCTTGAAGGCTGGTGCTGTCAATGATGGGGCTTGGGCGTTGGGCCAGATAGGGTCATGGAGGAAGGCGAACCCAGGCGTATTCCCTGGGAACTGGTTAGAACAACCTTGAATCCATTACCATCAGGCCGCTTTTCGGCAATCCCAAGTCGCTGAAATGGCTGGGGGCAATGGAATCAGGGAGAGATGGATGTACGTCAATCAAAAATCCGGCAGGTTTATCTTGCTGGCCTGCGTGTTGGTGGTGAGCGGTTGCACTTCGTTTTTGCAGGGCAAGCAATACATCGTTCCCGGGGCCGATGACCCCGCCGCAACCGTTCGCCTCAAAACAGGCGGTGGTGCGAGGCTCGATGCCATGACGTTTAGCGACAACGGTTGCTATGCCGGTTACACGACCCTGCCTTCAAACGGCGACCACATCGAATCCCGGGTGGCTGCGAACAAGGAGCTGATCCTGACCTACTGGAAAATCACAGGAAGCAGCGCTTGTAAGATCCCGTTCTCCTTCACGCCACAGGATGGAGCCACCTACACCCTGGTCCAGGGCTCCTGGAGCGAACCTAAGGCAGGCATTCTTCCTATCTTCAACCGCGACGAGCATTTCTGCGGGGTAGGCGTCATCAAAAAAGTCGGCGATCAAGAGAGCGTAGAACCCATTCAACAACTGAAGATCAAGACCGGGTTCGCCTGCCTCAAGTTCGTCAAGTAAGCATGTCACCTCGTAGTCTGTGCCTTCGACTAGCGCGTCACGGTATTGCGGATATACCGCGCCGGCGACGAGCCCAGCGTCTTGCGAAACATGCTGATGAACGAACTCACTGACTCGTAGCCGAGCGCCTCGGCGGTGCGTTGTACCGACTCGCCCTCGGCCAGGTTCTGCAGGGCCACGATGATTTGCCATTGCTTGCGCCATTGGCCGAATGTCAGCCCGGTTTCGCGCTTGATCAGGCGCGCCAGGGACCGTTCGCTCATGGCGACCTGATGGGCCCACTGGGCCATGGTGCAGCGATTCGACGGGTCTTGCGCCAGGCTACGGGCGATGAAACGCAGTTGCGTCGAGGCGGGAAGCGGCAGGTACAGCTGTTCGGTGGGCGCCAGTTCCAATTGTTCGAGGAGGACGCTGGCCAACCGCGCCTGGGTACTGGCCGGCGGATAGTCCTGGGGCTGGGCGCTCAGGTGCAGGATCAACTCCAGGATCAGCGGGGAAAGCACCAGCGTGCAGCATTTTTGCGGTAGCGCGGCGGCACCGGGTTCCACGAACAGGTAGCCGATCTTGCCGTTGGCGGTCACCCGGTTGCTGTGGGCGATACCACCCGCAATCCACACGCCGAACCCCGACGGCACCATCCAGACCCCATCCTCCACGGTACACACGATGCCCCCGCGATAAGCCACCACCAACTGGCCTTTGCGGTGCGTATGCACGGGGAATTCGGTGTCGTGTCGCTGGCTCCCCAGCATCAGCGCGACGGCGGGCTGTTCGAAGCTGTCCAGTTCAAATTGTTCCATCGCCGAGAGATGCGTCTGGTCCATGCCGTCTCACTCAAGTTGTCTGAATTTGATTATAGGTTGGCAGCATACTCAATATCGGCACGTCCCTGCAGTGCTTAGCATCGTCACCAAGGCCATCAAGGTGATTGCCGACTGCGAGACGCAACCGATGCTGAGTGAAATCACAATTGCCCACCTCTACCTGCCTCCCTTCTTGCTGTACGTGGGGGTTGCAGCCCTGGTGTACGGGGCGCTGGAACGAATCATGCGGCGCTGGCTGGACTGGACCTGGCACCCGGAGATGGCGCGCTTTTTCGTGTCGCTGATCGTCCTCTCGCTGCTGGTCTTGAAGGGGTGAGGGCGGCGCAATGATCATCAAACAAGTGCTCAAGGTGCTCGTCACCCTTGGACTCGGGCTGATTGCCCTGCTGTTTTGCTCGCAGTTGTGGCGTGCCTATGAGTTGGCGCCCTGGACGCGGGACGGGCGGGTCAGCGCACACGTCATCCGTATCGCCCCTGAGGTGTCCGGCCAGGTGGAGCGGCTGCGGGTGGGCGACAACCAATGGGTGGCCAAGGGTGATCTGCTGTATCAGATCGACCGCAGCGCCTATTTGCTCGCCGAGCAACAGCGCACGGCCGAGTTGGGCGAGGCGCGCAGTGTCTTCGAACAGCGCAGCACGCAGTTCAAGCGTCGTCATCAGTTGGGCGATGCCATCGCGCAGGAGGAGATCGACAACGCCGCCCGTGACCTGGCAGTGGCCAAGTCGCGCCTGGACGCGGCCCAAAGCCAGTTGGCCCAGGCGCGCCTTGACCTGGACCGCACGACCATTCGCTCGCCGGTGGACGGCTACGTGACCCAACTGCGGCTCCAGCCCGGTGACTACGCGTCGGCGGGCCAGACCAACATCTTTGTGGTCGATAGCCATAGCTTCTGGGTCACCGGGTACTTCGAGGAAACCAAGTTGTCGGGGATTCGGGTCGGCGCCACGGCATCGATCAAGCTCATGGGGTTTGCGACGCCGCTTGAAGGGCATGTGGCGAGCATGGGCAGGGGCATCGCCGACGGCAATGAGCTGCGCAGCAGCAACGGCTTGCCTCAAGTGGCGCCAACGTTCAGCTGGATACGCCTGGCCCAACGGGTGCCGGTGCGGATTGAACTGGACAAGGTGCCGGCGGATGTGGAATTGGCCGCCGGGATGACTGCCAGCATCGAGGTCGCCGAGGCAGGGGCCGCGCCACGTTGGAGGCTGACGCAGTGGCTTCAGGCTTTCCTGTGATGGCCCGCGGGTTGCAAATGCTCGGGGCACGGCTCGGCGCATGGAACCTCCAGCCTTCGGGCTACCTGCTGCGCAGCCTCGCGGCGGCCACTCTGGCGCTATGGCTGGGCTTCCAACTGCACCTGGAGGCGCCGTTCTCGGCGGCTTCGACGGTGTTTTTGCTGATCCATCCGCTCCAGGGCGCGGTGGTCGGCAAAGGCTTCAATCGGGTGCTGGGAACCGTGGTGGGACTCGTTGTCGCGTTGCTCCTGACCGGTCTGTTCGCCCAGAAAATGCTGCTGTTCATCCTCGGGATCGGGGTATGGCTGGGGCTCTGCGTCGGCGCAATGACCCTGCTGCGGCACTACCAGGCCACGGCAGCCGTGGTTGCCGGCTACACCGTCTGCCTTGCCCTGGGGCCGGCCATCGTCGCGCCGCAGTTGGGTTTCGATCATATCGTGGCGCGGTGCACGGCGGTCGTAGTGGGGGTGTTGAGCCTGAGCCTGGTGGCCACCTTGTTCAGCCGCAAGACCGTCGAGCCGAAACTGCGCCTGGCCCTCCAGGACATCTGTTCCCGCACGCTGCAGTGGCTGGCCATGCAGCTCAAGGCGGAGCAGGGTGCGCACCCGGCGATTACGCAACGCCAGCTCGCCCTCGACATCAACAAGGTGGATGAGCTGCTCGGGGTCGGTCGCGGCGAGTCCTTTGTGATTCGCGCCAGGCAGGCGAACCTGCAGGCGGGGCTGGCGTACCTGCACGCCGTGGTCCTGGACGAATGCACGACCGATCGGTGTGTCTCACCTGCCTTCACCCAAACGGGCATGGCGTTGCAACAACTGGCCGACGCGCTACCCGGCTTTCGCGCAGCGGCCGATCGTGTCCGGGCGCTGCAAACTCGCCTGGCGCAAGCACCTGACCACACGACGAGCCAGCAGCGCTTGGAGGACCAACTGGCTGACCTGTCCAGCGCCTTGGTGAGCTTCGCCAGCCTTGAGCATGCGCCCCAGGCGCCTGCTCGCGCGGTGGGTTTCCATCGTCACTATGCAGACGCGTTGCGTAACGGCTTGCGAGCGCTGCTGGCGACGTTGGCAACCGCAGCGTTCTGGTACCTGTCTGCCTGGGACCAAGGGCCGACGCTGTTGGCGGTGTTAGGGCCGTGCTGCACGTTACTGGCCACCAGCCCGGCGCCCACCCAAGGCCTGGCGCGCTTCTTCGAGGGCACTGTCTACGGAATATTGGCGGCAGCGGCGTGCAAATTCCTGGTGCTGCCACACCTCAGCGGCCTGGCGCTGCTCACGGTGGTGATGATCGCGTTCTGGGCCGTGGGCATTCAAGCCACGACCCGCCCGCGTCACGCCCTGCAAGGCATCGCCTACCTGATTGGCTTCAACACGCTCGTCAGCACAGGCCTGGCTGCCCAGTACGATTTTGCCGACTTTGCCAACCAGGCGCTCGCGTGGCTCGTGGCGCTTGCCCTATGCGTGCTGGCCTTCCAACTGGTGCCGGGAAAACCCCACCGCCACCCACACGTGTTGAGGAAGGCGATTCACCAGGACACCCACCGACTGCTTCGTCATGGGCACCGGATTGACCTGTTCAAGTGGCAGGCCAGGCAGCAACACCGATGGGTGACCTTGCAGGCGTTGGCAGCGGCCGATGAATCGCAGACTGCCCAGGCCGACGCCACGGCCCTGCAACTGAGCCGGCAACTGATTCGGCTGCAACGCAAAACCCGCGACCTGGCTCCCGAGTCATCGACTGGTCAATGCGCGCGACGGGGCGATCGACGGATTTCGACCTCTGCCTCCGACCCGGCGATCAGCGCGGCCCAGGCCCGTCGAACCGCAAGCTCACTGACCCGCCTCGGCGCCCACGACCTGGCTGCCGATTATCGGGAGCTGGCGAGGCTGCTCGAAACGTACGCACACCTTGTCAGCGCGGATAAGCGCAAACGCTTTCGTTAACACAACCCAGGTGAAATGAAATGAAGCCACTTCTTGTTCCAATCCTATTCGGTTTGATCATGTCTGTTCCATGGAGCGTCCAGGCTTCGGACGGCGCTGATGCGCTGGAGCGTCGCCAGCAGGCCCTCAAGCAAGAGCAGACGCGCCCGGCGGGCAACGAGGACTCAACGGCCCGAGCGCCCAAGGCACAGAAACAGAAACCGTCCTTGGCGAGCTGATCACAACGCCGGCCCTGATGAATCAGGATTGCCAACGCGGGCGCCCGACCATTGCCCTTGGTTTTAATACATACAAAGCATATGCTCTTCATATACGAAACGTATGGAGTGAAACCAATGGGCATCGTGAACATCGACGACGAACTGCATGATCAACTGCGCCGCGCTACCAAAGTGTCTTGCCGTTCCATCAATGCGCAGGCGGCTTTCTGGATCAAGGTCGGACTGCTATGCGAAATGAACCCCGATCTGAGCTTCAACGAGGTCATGCGCCGTGAGCTCGGCAGCGCCGGCGTGCGGGCCCAGCCACTGGTGATGAGTTGAGCATGATCAAGAATCCGCAGCAGATCGCGCTGATGGCGGAGTCAGGGCGACTGCTGGCGTTGGTGTTCGAGCGGCTGGACCAAACCCCGCTCGCAGGAATGTCGACCCTCCAGGTCGATGCCATGGTGGAACGGTTCATCGTCGACGATCTCAAGGCCCGACCGGCGAGCAAGGGCCAGTATGGCTTTGGGTTCGTGCTCAATTGCTCGGTCAACGAGCAGGTTTGCCACGGCGTGCCATCGCCCTCCAGGATTCTGCGCGATGGCGATATCGTCAATCTCGACATCACCCTGGAAAAGAACGGCTATATCGCCGACTCCAGCAAGACCTACCTGATCGGCAATGTCAGCGCCGCTGCGCGGCAACTGGTCCAGGTCACGTACGAGGCGATGTGGCTCGGCATCCGCGCGGTACGCCCAGGCGGGCGGCTGGGTGACATTGGCGCGGCGATCGAGCAACACGCCAGGCGCAATGGTTACTCGGTGGTGCGTGAATACTGCGGCCATGGCATCGGCCAGCAAATGCACGAAGAACCCCAGGTGTTGCACTTCGGCAAGCCAGGCACCGGCCTGGTGCTGCGCGAGGGGATGGTGTTCACCATCGAGCCCATGCTCAATCAGGGCAGCAGCCACGTCAGGACCCTGGCCGATGGCTGGACGGTGGTGACCCGGGACGGCGCACTCTCCGCGCAGTTCGAACACACCGTGGCGGTGACTTCATCTGGGGTGTCGGTGCTGACGTTGCGCTCGGATGAGTTGGACGGGCGTCCGGTGCCGGCCCTGTAGTCTGGGTGCCGTTAGAGGCGCTCGCCCTGGAGGTGCTCACGAATGAGCTCGGCCAGTAGCCGTGCCGGTTCGGTCAAACCCTGGCCAGAACGATGGATCAACCCGATATCACGGTGAAAGGTGTGCACGCCGAGGTCCAGTGCTCGCACGCCCGCCGGCCAGGGCGGGTTCTGCGTCGTTTGCGGTACCAGCGCAACCCCGACGCCGTTTTCGACCAGTTTGACGATGGCCTCCAGCTCATCCAGTTCGAAGACTTCGTGCGGAGTGACGTGCATCTGGCGCAGGAAGCGATCGACCTGCCTGCCACCGAAGGAGGATCGGTCGTAGCGAATGAAAGGGTGGGTGGAAAGCAGCGCCGCCCAATCGTCCCCTGGCACCTGGCGCGGCACGATCAGGCGGTAGGGCTCAAGCGCCAGGGTCGTCCAGCGCAGATCGCTGTGCAGCGAAAAGGGCGGTCGAATGATCACGGCCAGGTCGATCTCGCCAGCGTCGACCAGGTTTACCAGTTCCATCGACAGTCCCGGGATGACACGCGTGCGGCACAGTGGGCTTTGCTGGTGAAACCGGGCCAGGGCAACCGGCAGGTAGGAGCGCTGCACGGACGCGATCGCACCGATGTTCACCCGCACGCTCGCTGGTTGCCCCACCGCCGCGGAGCCCAGGTTGTCGTAGAGCTTGAGCAATTCCTGAGCCTGCAGGAGTACCTGCTGGCCCATGGGGTTGAGATGGGCCGTGCGGCCTTTTCTGTCGAACAGCTCGAAGCCGAGCTCGGCCTCCAGGCGCTGGACCTGCGCGCTGACAGCGGCCTGCGTGAGGCCGATTCTGTTCCCGGCAGCGGCAAAGGTGCCTTCGCGCGCCACCGCAATGAGCGTCTTGAGTTCTTTGATCATTCACAAATATTAATTGTGCTTCTAAGAAATATATATTGATTTTTCTAGTTGGCTTTACCCGCTACGATGCGTTTGTTCCCCCGACAACCGCTGCCAGGCGCCATGACGATGGCGGTGTTCGCCCATCACAACAACAGTATTGGAGCCCTGATGAGCCTCTCGCCCTTTCACCTCGCCATCCCTGTTTACGACTTGCCCGGCGCGCGACGTTTCTATGGAGAAGTCTTTGGTCTTGAAGAAGGACGTTCCAGCAGCCAGTGGGTCGATTTCAATTTCTATGGTCACCAGCTGGTGATTCACCAGCAGCCGAAGACCGCCGCCCAGGACAGTGTTCACAGCAACCCGGTCGATGGTCACGATGTGCCTGTTCCACACTTCGGCATCATCCTGGGGTGGGAGCAATGGGAGGCGTTGGCCGAGCGCTTGAAGTCGTTTGGCGTCTCCTTCGTGATCGAACCCTACGTTCGCTTCAAGGGCCAGGTCGGCGAGCAAGCCACCATGTTCCTGTTCGACCCATGCGGCAACGCCCTTGAATTCAAGGCATTCAAGGACATGAGCCAGATCTTCGCGAAATAGAGGGCACGCGCCCGGCAGGTCACTGCACCGACAGGGCCGCGGTCGTGGAGCGGGCGACGTCGATTTGCCATAACCGCCCCTGATGATCGAACAGCACGCATTCGCTGCCCACGAAACGCAGTTGCGCATGCTCCAGCGGCCAGTCCATGACGGCGCAGAGCCGGTCGCTGCTGCGGTGTATGAAGTGCCAGCGGGCCTCATCCTCGCCGACCCTGAAACCTATCACCAGCCACTGCGCGAAGGGGTAGACGTGCAACGGGTCGGCGGACTCCGTATTGAAGCCGGGCAGGCGATAGCGCTTGCTCGTGACGCCCTCGTACACCATCAGCGCGGGATCGTCGTCGACGCCGTCTTCGATCCACAATTCGACGGTTCGGCCCACCGCGTCGAACACTTGCCAGCTGTGCGCCTGACGCCGGACGGGCAGCGGTTCACGGCGCAGCAATCGGCGCTCGGGCAAGCGGTAGTGCCAGAGCAGCGCTTGCTGCGGGGTCTGCAGGAAGACCGATTCATTGTGCTCGTCATCCCGAATCGACGTGATCTGGCCAGGCAGGTCACCGACGTGCCACAGGGTTTCGAGTCGGCGACCCACGTCCACGACGCGCAACTGCGTGCCGCGGCCAACGGTCCAGGCCGTGCCGTCGAACGTCCTGGCGAAGGCGTCCAGCATCAGCACGCCCAAGTCGCTGGCGCTGCGATTGACCAGGTCCAGCTTGCAGATGCGCCAGACGTCGCCGCGCCGTGCCAGCGCCAGGGCGACCTGGCGGCTGTGGCCCAGCACAATGACCTGGGTCGGCACCGGGAAGTGGAAGGCGCACTTGCCGTTGGCTTCGACGACCGACGCACCGGCTTCGCCCAGCGCCAGCAGGTAGCGTCCATCCGTCAACGGCACGGCATCGCAGATCGCCCGAACGCCCCTGTCTGGCGCGGTGAATGACAACGGGTCGCTGACCCGCTCAAGGCCTTGGTTGAGGCGTTTGTTTCGAGGCAGGCCGTTGCCGGGCAGGTCTGCCTGGAGCAATTTGTCCTTGCTCATTTTAACCAGCGCCTGGAGCTGGTTCTGGGTCAGGTGGGCCTGTGGCCCGGCCTGGTCACAAATGATTGCCCGCACGGTCGCGGCTGCCAGCCAGGCCAGCGCTGGACTGTAGGCCTTGTGCGCCAGCAGCGCCTGGGCGAGGGTGGCGCGGTCCATGACCCGCTCTGGGTCGCTGCGCAGTTTCTCGACCCAGGTTTCATAGGCCGTGAGCGTGTCGGGGAGCAGGATGGCGCGTTTGACCAAGGCGCCGATTGCCAGGCTGCCGCCTGCGGCCTCGGCGGCGAGCAACCATTGTGCGGCGCGTTCGCGCTCTGCCGGCAGGCTCCAGATGACGTCCACCGCCTGCAGCCACAGGCCTTTTTCAGTCAGGGCCAGCGCCCATTCCAGGCGCAGGCGCGCAGCGGCTTCGGGCCATTTCTTTTCGAGCAGGATAACGGCATCGGCGAACGCATTGTCGCGCCGGGCGACTTGTAGCGCTCGCTGCCAATCCCCGGCCAGGCATAGCAGGCGCACGATGGTCGAGGCGGACATGTCCCAGGCCAGGGCCAGGTCGGCGGCCTGTTGATGGCGTTGGTGCTTTTCCAGGTAATCGAGCGCTTCCTGTCGCGCCCTCAACAGTTCGGCCAGCACGAACACGGCTTCCTCGATCCGCCCCTCGCGATCCAGTCGCTCGAAGGACTGCCGGTAGACCTGCTTGAGGTGGCTTTCCAGATCGGCCTCGAACAGCAAGCGGGTGCCGGGCACTGAGTGCTGGCTGAGCGTCAGGTCCTGGCGCCGGGTGGGGGTGCCGAATGCCTGGCCGGCATCGCCCTGGCCGCCGCCCAGCGGAATGGCATGGCGCAAGGCTTCTTCCAGGTTGCCGTTCTCGAACATGTCCAGCATGCGTTGCATGTAGGCGGCCTGTCGTTTGCCGTACAGCGCTGACAGTCGCGAGTGACGAGTCAGTTGGGTCAACCAGCGTCGCCACCTGGCCGGGCCTCGCGGCCGGCCCGAGGCCCGCGGTGGCACGCTCGGCTGCACGGGGCGGGCGGCATCGGCAACATGGGTGGCTTTTCCAGTCGTCGTCCTCACGCCGTCGCGCCGCACCCAGGCACGCCCGGCCATCAATGCCAACATGAAGAGTACGAAAAACACAGTCCCGATCAGCGCCCACGCCAGGGCATTGTCCAGGTCGAACCCGGAAGGATCCACCGTTCGCGGCGGCTTGACGGTTTCAGCAGGCGGCGCGGTGGTCGGGGACCGCGTACCGTTGAGGGCATTGATGGCGAAGATACCGGTGCCCACGGCCACCCCAATGAAGCCTGGCAGGCCATCTTTCAACGGGCCTCGGCCCTGCGAGTGAGACGCGGAGGCGGGCGGGCGGTGGGCTGCCGTTGCCTTGTCGACGGCAGCCTGACGCTGGCGCTCCAACAGGGCCCGCATCACCCCCTCGCGCTCGGGGCTGACCGGCGCCAGTGAATCGCCGAGGATCTCCCGGATATCGGTTTGCACAACCAGCGGCTCGGCGTGGGGTTCTGGCAATGCATCGCGGCAGTCATAAGTGGCGAGCAGGGCGTACTGACTGACGTCGATCCATTGGCCGGCGGCCAATGCCGTGGCGTCGCGCAGGTGCAGCGCACTGACCTGGGTGCCGCGTACCAGCCAGACATCGGCGGGTGCCAGGTGCTGCATTTCCTCGTTGCTAAGCCGCGCCGAGCACAGCGTTCGCCCCTGGCGAATCAACGGCCAGCCGGCCAGCCCCTCGCACAGCCGTGCACAAGCCTTGGGAAAACGCAGCAGGTCGCCGTCGGCAAAGCGATAGGCCTTGGCGTCGGTTTGCCAGTGGGAGAGGATCAGCCGAGCCCGTTCATGCTCACTGAAGCGCTCGGCGGGAAACCACAATGCCTCGATCGGTTGATAGCCGCTCAGCACCGGCCGGCGGATCATGACGATATCAGGACCGGACATAGGTGCTTAGCTCCGAATATGGCTGCGGCGGATTGCACATGACCTGCAGGACCCTGCGTTCCTCTCGGACCGCATACACCACCAACTCGCGAGCCTTGGTCAGTGCAGCGACCAGCCCGCTCATCGGGCAGAAGGTAATCCTGGCAATGGGGTCCTGGGTGGTGAACAGCGCCTGCTGCTCACCCTGGCAGTACAGAGCGACCGTCTGCTGGTGAGGGCTGAGCAGGACCATGGAAAAGACTTCGTCGTCACCGATCAGCAATCCCAGGCCTTTCCAGCCAGGCGCCAGGTCGACCTGCTCGGCCTGAAGGTTGGGGGCGACCAGCTGCCACTGCTGGTGGCCGTCGACCAGGCGCATCCAGGCACAGCCGTGAAAGGCCCGGTTCCAGCATGCACTGGCCGGGAACAATACCTGAGCGACGTCGTTCGCCGTGCCCACCAGATCGCTCGCGGGCTGGCTGAGCCAGGCATTGAGCCGATGGACATACAGCCGACCGGCTTCCTGGCGCAGATAGACCAGCATGTCGCGACTGACCTGCGCCATGCCCACCACGTTATCGGCCATCGAATGCGTCATCCCCGACGCGCGCTGCGGCGGCAGCTTGCCGTTGTCGGTCACCCAGAAGGCCAGGTGTCCCTTGTTGTCGAGCAGGAAAACTGCGCCGTGGGTACCGTTGTGCAACCAGACCATGGGCAGCAGCGTGGCCGTGCCCACGGGGATCTGCAGTTGATTACGTTCAGGCCGGGCGGCCGCCTTGACGAAGTCCATGTTCCAGAAGACCAACTGCTCGTCGAAGCTCAGGATCGCACCGGGCATGCGCCCTGGGAATGTGATCGCCAGCGGCGTGCCACGGCTGTTCCAGAGAGTCTTGCGAACCTCGAGCGGTTTTTTCTGCCGTGGCGCCGGGAGCTTGATCACCACGAGCCCGGGCTCGTCGAGCATTTTCAGGGCGACATGGGAGCCGCTGCTGGCGATGATCGGCGCCAGGGTCAGGACCACCCGGGCAATGGGGGTCTTGACCGGCGTGCGCGCCAACTGTCGAGCGGTGTCGAACTCGCCTTTGATCAGTTGCAGGGCCTGGCGTTTGTCGGGAAAGGGCAGGGCGATTTGCCGGGTGGTTGCGGCCTGCAGCGAGAACATCAGGCTGCGGCCATCGAGGCTGTCTTGAATCTGCACCCGGTGGGTGCACGAACGGCTATCGGTGGGCGGCAGGCGCTGACCGACGAGCCAGCGTTCGCCGCTGTCGTACGCCTGTTCCGACAGCCAGGCGCACCAGGTGCGCCAGTGCTCGTCACTGACGGTCTGATAGGTACGGGCGCTGAGTAACTGCTTCAAATGCGCGGCGCCCTTGAACTCGTTCAGTCGAGGCGCTTCCTGCAAAATGCCCCAGCGCAATTCGGCCCCGGCTTCGCTGGCACGGCGGGCAAGCAGGATCATCAGGGCCAGGTGCACTAGTCGCGGGCCGCCCAGTTGCAAGGGGCCGGCGTCAAAGAGCACGACAATCATGCGGTTGGCGTGATGCGTGCGGTAGCGCGGCGCCAAAAACAGATGCTCGCCCACCACCGCCCTGCGTAGAAACTCGTCGGGCAACTCATCGGCCAGCAACCATTCGCTGGTCAGCAGTCGTTCATAGGGGCCGCGGCGTTGCAGGTCGCCCAGGCCGTCGGGTTCGGGGTCGCCGCCCGGCTGCATGCCGCGTAACGGACCCAGCAACGGGTTGAGACGGGTGAACAGGTCGGTCAGCACCGGCAGTTGTTCGGGGGCAAACCATTGCAGCCAGTCCCGCCAGGGTTGCAGGGATTTGGGTAATTGCATCAGTGACCTGCCCACTCATCCTGAATACGTTGCAGATGCCGGGCCGTGACGGGCAGGCAGCGGTCCAGGGGCAGCACCGCCCTGGGCGCGTGCCACAACAGCAACGGCGCGCGGGCGAACCTGTCGAGCAGCGCCTGGCCCATCAGGTCCACCGGCATATCGGGTTCCCAACTGGTGGGCAGCCAGAGGCCGGGAGCGGCGGGCTCGCTACAGGCGTAGTCGACACCCTCGACCCACGGCAGGTCATCCACATGGCCGGTGACGATCAGCACGTCCCGGTTGGCCGTGGCTTGCAGGCGAGCGGTTTGATCCTCGGGCATGCGCAGCAGGCGTGCGTGCAGACGCGCTGCGACATCACCCCAGGCCACGGCCGCCTGGGGTTGACCGGCCTCATGCCGCGCTCGCCAATGCCAGTCGAGGGCCGGTGTGACCCTGTTCGTCATGCCTGGGCGCTCAGCAGGTGAGCCACTTTTCCGCGCACCTCATGCAGCCGCTGGGGGATGGTCTGGCTGTTGAAGTTGGCGTCGATCTCACGCAGCAGCGCTTCCAGCAAGGGGCTGGCCGGCGGCTCGCTGCGCCCCAGGTAATCCTCGGCCGTTTCCAGCAGGCGATGCAGGCGAGCCATCGGTTGCAGCGTCGCTTCTTCGACGGCACTGAACAGATGGCTGTTGTTGCACTGGGCCAAAAGGTCTTTCAGCACCTCGCGACCGTGCTGCTGGGTCTCGCGGGTCGGCAGTACGTAGAGCAGCGGCCAGAGGTCGGCTTCGCTGGCTTCGCGGTGGCCACGCAGCAACGCGGCGGCGGCGATCAGGCGCTGGGATTTGACGATACGGCGGTCGGACAGTTGGATTCCGGCCTCGCGCAACCGGCGAATGGCCTGGGCCAGCGCTGGGCGCACCCGGGACAGGTCGACGTCCTTGAGCGCCTGGCCCAGCGTGTCGAGCGGCGTCAGCCCCAGCAGTTGCGGGACCGGGCGTTGTTCGGACTGCCAGCCGCCGGCCAGCATCGCTTCGAGCTGGTTGTCGGGGACGGCATCCACGAACAGGTGCAGCAGGAATCGGTCGCCGAAGGCCGCCAGCGATTCGTCGTCGGGCAGGCCGTTCGCCGCAGCGACGCAGACGCGCAAGGGGCACTGGACCTGGGTGTGGCCACGGCGGAACCGTCGCTCATTGAGCACGCCGAGCAGGGTGTTGAGAATGGCCGTCGAGCCCAGGAACACTTCATCCAGGAACACGATGTCGGCTTCGGGCAGCATGCCGCTGGTGTCGGTTTCCACCGTGCCTTCGCGCAGTTTCTTCAGGTCCACCGTGCCAAACAGCTCCGAAGGCTCGGTGAAGCGTCCCAGCAGGTATTCGAAATAACGCCCGCCCATGGACTGGGCGACCCGACGCACCACCGCGCTTTTCGCCGTGCCGGGCGGCCCCACGACCAGGATGTGCTCCTGGGCAACCGCCGCCAGCACGATCAACTCGGCCAGTTGCTCACGGCCGACCAGGCCTTCGGTGGCGGCGCGTACGGCCTGACGGATCTGGGTGGCGGCGAGGTCGAGTGAAGCGGACATGGGGATCTTCCCTGAAGCTGAAAGGGCCTATCTTGCCTGAAGGCGAGGGCGAACTGGGAAGTTGATCGGCATGCAAGGCCCAAGCTTGAGCCTCGTGGGGGAGCCAGCCACGGAACATGCGCCGCCATTGCGTTGCACAATGGCGGCTGCGGCAGGTGTCCGTCGCTCACGCCGCCCCCCACGAAGGCACCTGCCTAGCGGATCGGCAACAACGCCCCAAACGCCACGAAAAAACCGCCACAGATGCGGTTGAAACGCCGGCCCATCCGCGCCAGCCACGGCCGGACCCGGTTCGCCGCGCTCGCCACGCCGAACTCCACGGCGAATTCGACGAATGCGTAGGTCAGCGCCATGATCGTCGCCTGCAGGATCAGATTGCGCTGGGCGTCGATGAACGGCGTGATGAATGCGGTGAACAACAGCAAGGCCTTGGGGTTGGAAATCGCCGACAGCAGCCCCTGGCGAAACAGCGACCAGTCGGCCGAGCCGCTCACGTCGTTGACCGCCAGGGTCATCGCCTCCGAACGCCACAGGCTCAGCCCCAGCCAGATCAGGTAGAGCCCTCCGATGATCTTCAGCGCGGTCAACCAATGCAGCGACGCTTGCAACAAGGCGCCCAGGCCGAGGACGCACAAGGCGATCACGATGACGAAACCGAGGACGCCGCCGGTGATGGTGAACAGTGTCTTGCGGTGGCCATGGATCGCCCCGTGGGTCAGCACCAACAGGGCATTGGGGCCGGGCACCAGGGCGATGCCACAGCAGGTCAGCAGGTAGAACAGCCAGGCGTCGAGGGACATGGGGGCTCCGGTGCACGATGACAGGCGCCGATGTTGACGCGAGAAGGCCTGGACGAAAAGCGCATATTGTGGCACTCAGGTATTCGATTATCGAATGCAGGGTTTTCCACCATGACACCCAGGGATCTTCAGATCGATTGGCTCAAGTGCTTCGTCGCCGCCGTCGATACCGGCTCGCTGTCGAGCGCCGCCCTTGAGATCAACAAGTCGCAGTCGGCCGTCAGCATGCAGCTCAAGAAACTCGAGTCGGCCTTGGGCCGCCAGGTCCTGAGCCGCGGCCCGCGACACTTCCAGCTCACCAGTGACGGCGAAGCACTGCTCGGCTACGCCCGGCGCATGCTGGCCTTGCACGCAGAAACGCTGGGGGCCTTCTGGGGCGAACAGCTGAGCGGACGGATCCGCCTCGGCGTAGCGGAGGATTACGCCGCGCCTTACCTCACGCCGGTGTTGAAACGGTTCTCGGCGCGCTACGCCAGCGTCGACATCGAGTTGACCTGTGAGCAATCCACCGCACTGATTCCCCGGGTGGCCAGCGGTGAACTGGACCTGGCCCTGGTCTCGCGCGACAGTCCGCGTCGCGGCGCCTTTCTGTTCCATGAACCCATGGTCTGGGTCGGCTCGCCGCAGTTCGAGCTCTGGCGTCGGGATCCGCTGCCGATCGCGGTCTACGACGAAGAAAGCCTGGCCCGCCGCACCGCTGTGGAAACCCTGGTCCGCCATGGGCGCCGCTATAAGGTCGTCTACAACAGTTCGAGCCTGGCCGGGCAGATCGCCGCGGTGGAAAGCGGGGTCGCGGTGGCGGTGCTGACCCGCTGCTGCACCCCGGCCAACCTTCAGGTGCTGGGCCAGGAACATGGCCTGGGCGCGCTGGAATCCATGAGCGTGGCGGTCTATCGCAGCCGGGCCTCGCAAGGATCGATCGCGGTGGATGGACTGCGCAGCTTTCTGATCAAGACCCTGGGCGCCCCTGCGCAGGCCTAGCTTGTCGGCCGGGCTAACGTGGACGGCGCCGACACCTGCCGGTTCGGGCGAAAAAGCAACACTCATTCACGCAATCTGCACGGCTATAAGTGACATCCAGGCAAAGTTAAAAAAATTACGAGCATCAAGGACTAAGCCCCTGTAAATTCCCGAAACAACTACCCAAACTATTTCTGATGGCCAAGGTCATTCATTCGCGCCGGTCGTTCTCAGTCACCGGTTTCCCCTACGTTCAGGAGCAACTCACACATGGCAGCACTGCAGAACACCACGTTCGAGGCGATGAAAGACAAACAGGCGCAGGTGCTGGGCGAATGGATCAACGGACTGGAAACCAGTGGCGCGACCCGCAACCTCAAAAGCCAGGACCTGCAGCAACAAACCAGTGAGTTCCTGCAACTGGTGATCAATGGCCTGCAAAACAACAACGGCACCAACATCAATACCCCGGGCTGGGAGTCCACGCGCCAGTTCCTCGAAAAGCTCTCCCAAAGTCGTGCCCAACTCGGGCAGGATTCGCAACAGACCGCCAGTTTCATTTTCGCCCTCAAGGGGCCGCTGTTTGCCTTGCTGCAAGCTCATTACCGTGAGCAACCGGCGCTGCTGGCCGAGCAACTGTGGGAAATCTCCGAACTGTTCGATGCGTTCGGGATGCACACCATCCGCACCTTCCAGAAATCCCGCGAGGCGGTGATCAAGCGTCAGCAGGAGGAACTGCTGGAGCTGTCCACCCCGGTCGTCAAGCTGTGGGACGGCGTACTGGCGCTGCCGATGATCGGCACCCTCGATTCGCAACGCACCCAGGTGGTGATGGAGTCGCTGTTGCAGCGTATCGTCGACACCGGTTCGGAAATCGCCATCATCGACATCACCGGTGTGCCGACCGTTGATACGCTGGTCGCCCAGCACCTGCTCAAGACCGTGACCGCCATTCGCCTGATGGGCGCCGACTGCATCATCAGCGGCGTGCGTCCGCAAATCGCCCAGACCATCGTGCACCTGGGCCTCGACCTGCAAGGCGTGGTCACCAAGGCCAACCTGGCCGACGCACTGAAACTGGCCTTGACCCGCTTGGGCGTCAGCCTTGGCAAGACGGTCTGAGCCGATGGAGCGTATCCCGATTCTACAGATGGGCGACTTTCTGCTGGTCACGATCCAGGTCGACATGCATGACCAACTGGCCCTGACCCTGCAGGACGATCTGTCCGAGCGCATCAGCAAGACGTCGGCCCGCGGGGTGTTGATCGACATTTCCGCACTGGACATGGTCGATTCGTTCATCGGCCGGATGATCGCGACCATTTCCGGCCTGTCGAAAATCATGGACGCCGAAACCATGCTGGTGGGCATGCAACCGGCCGTGGCGATCACCCTGGTTGAACTCGGCCTGACGCTGCCCGGCGTCAGCACCGCGCTGAACGTCGAGCGCGGAATGAAACTGCTGCAGGAACGAGTACGCCATTCATGACCGTGCGCAGCAGCGGCACTCAACCGATCAACATCGAACAGGACGTGGTGCTCGCCCGGCAAACGGCACGCAAACTGGCCACCGAATGCGGCATGCGCCTGATCGACCTGACCAAACTGGTGACCGCCGTCAGCGAGCTGGCGCGTAACACCATGGTCTATGGCGGTGGCGGCAACATGGATTGGCAGATCCTCGACGAGGGCGACAGGGTCGGCCTGCGCCTGGTCTTTCGCGACGAAGGGCCGGGCATCGCCGACATCAAGCTGGCGATGACCGACGGTTGGACCTCCGGCGGTGGCCTGGGGCTTGGGCTGACCGGTGCCAAGCGACTGGTCGATGAATTCGAGCTCGACACCGAGCCCGGCAAGGGCACGCGAATCACGATTACCCGATGGACATGACGATCGCTGGGTCACTGACCCAGGTGCTGCTGATCGAAGACAGCAGCCAGGTCGGCCATGCCCGGCGTACCGCGCAAAGGCTCGCCGAGCAACACGGCTTTGATGCCACCGATGCCGGACGCGTGGCCCTGGTCGCCACCGAACTGGCCAGCAATGTGCTCAAGCACGCCAGCCGCGGCGAGCTACACCTGCGCCTGTTACCTTGTCCCGACGGGTTTGGCATCGAGATGCTCGCGGTCGATCGCGCCCAGGGCTTCAATCTGGACGCCTGCCTGACGGATGGGTATTCCACCGGAGGCACCCAGGGCATCGGCCTTGGGGCCGTGGCGCGCCAGACCGAAGTGTTCGATGTGTACGCCGATGCCCGTGGTGCGGTGTTGCTGGCGCGGCTGTATCCGCGCGGCAATCGCCAGCCGGACTTGCGTTACGGCGTCAGCCAGCATTCGCTGAACGCCGATCCGGCGTGTGGCGACACCTGGCACCTGGCGTACAACGGCGCCAACATCAGTGCTCTGGTGATCGACGGCCTCGGCCACGGTGAGGATGCCGAGCGCGCGGCCAAGGCGGGGGAGCGGGCGTTCGCCCAGACCCCGTTCGCCAGTGCGGTGCTGTTGATGGAGGACATGCACCGCGACATGATTGGCACGCGTGGCGGCGCAGCCGCTTTCGCCCAGTTCAATGCCGCGCGCGATGGCCTGACGTTTACCGGTGTTGGCAACATCGGCGCCACCCTTATCAGCGCGGACAAGTCGCGGGGCCTGGTGTCGAGCCCGGGCATCGTCGGCAGCCAATACCGCAGAGCCCAGCCCTTTGACTATGCTCACGTGAACGGACATTTATTGATCATGTACAGCGATGGCTTGCAGTCCCGTTGGAATCTTCAAGACTACCCCGGCCTGGTGCACCGTCATCCCGCTGTGGTCGCCACTGTCCTGCATCGCGACTTTTGCCGTGGACGCGATGATGTGACCGTGCTGGTCGTTGCCTTGGAGGCCGCCCATGGCTGAGCCGTCTACCCTGAACCCTGCCGAGCAAGCCGCGTTGATCGCCCAGTTGCAGGGCGAGAACGCCGCCCTGCGCGACGAACTCGATGAAACCAACCAGGGCGTGCTGGCGCTCTATGCCGAACTCGACACCCAGGCTGAGCAACTGCGCCAGGCCTCGGACCTCAAGAGCCGCTTCCTGTCGTACATGAGCCATGAGTTCCGCACGCCGCTGGGTTCGATCCTGAGCATCAACAGCCTGCTCGCCGATGAACTCGACGGCCCGCTCAGCCCCGAGCAGCACAAGCAGGTGGCGTTCGTCAGCAGCGCTGCCCGCGAACTCAGCGACATGGTCGATGACTTGCTCGACCTGGCGAAAATCGAAGCCGGACGGATCTCCATTTCCCCGGCATGGTTCGACATGTTCGACCTGTTCTCGGCCCTGCGCGGGATGTTCCGACCGATCGTCGATGCGTCCGCGGTGGACCTGATCTTCGAAGAACCCGTCGGCCTTCCGCGCCTGTACACCGATGACAAGAAACTCGCGCAGATTCTGCGCAACTTCATTTCCAACTCATTGAAGTTCACCACCCGCGGCGAAGTGCGGATCTCGGCCCGCCTGGAAGGACCGGACCGGGTGCGCTTCGCTGTCAGCGACACCGGAATAGGCATCGCGCCGGAACTGCACGGTGCATTGTTCGAGGACTTCATCCAGGTCGACTCGCCCTTGCAGAAACGCCTGCGCGGAACCGGCCTGGGCCTGTCGTTGTGCAAACGCTTCGCGGCGTTGCTGGGGGGCGAGGTCGGGATGGACAGTACACCGGGGGTCGGCTCGAACTTCTTCGTGACCATTCCATTGGCGCTCGCCTTGGAGAACGCCGATGAATCGTGACATTCGTCTGTTGATCGTCGACGACAACATCGCCACCCGCTATGCCTTGCGCCGGCGACTGGAGAGCCACGGCTACGTGGTGCTGGAGGCCGGTACCGGCAGCGAGGGTCTGGCGCGGATCGCCGGCGAGCCCATCGACGCACTGATCCTGGACGTCAACCTGCCGGACATGAGCGGCTTCGACATCGTACGTACCTTGCGCGCCGATGCACGCACCGCGTTGCTGCCGGTGATCCACGTATCGGCCGCGTCGATCCAGACCGGCGACATCATCACCGGCCTCAACGCCGGTGCCGATGCCTACCTGATTCACCCGGTGGACCCGGACGTGCTGCTGGCGACCCTGCGCACCTTGCTGCGGGTGCGCGACACCGAAAACGCGCTGCGCGAGAGCGAGGCGCGCTTTCGCGAGATTTTCGTCAACGTCTCGGCGCCAATTGCGGTGCTTGATGCTCATCTGAAAGTGCACGAGTGCAACCATGCTTTCGCGCAGATGATCCAGGACAACCATGCCCCGGAAACCCTCAGCGAATGCTTCGACGAGGACCAGGGCGCGGTTCTCGACGAGTTGCGCCAACGCCTGGCCGATGGCGAACGCTGGAAGGGCACGTTGAACATGCGCGTGCAGGGTGAGATTCGTGAGACCGAGTGGCAGATATCACCGTACCGCACGCCGCAACTGAGCCTGGTGTTCATCGAGGACGTCACCGAACACCGCCACCGTGAGCGTTCTCACCTGGCACGGCTGGACGACACCACCACGCAACTGGCCAAGGAAGTCGCCGAGCGGGCGCGCGCCGAATCACAATTGCTGCAAGTGCAGAAAATGGACGCACTGGGCAAGCTCACCGGCGGCATCGCCCATGACTTCAACAACCTGTTGACCGGCATCATCACCAGCCTGGAACTGATCCAGAAACGCATGGCCGATGCGCGTCCGGACAAGGTTCAGTTTTACGCCGAGGCGGCACTGAATTCGGCAATGAGCGCGGCCTCCCTCACGCATCGACTGCTGGCCTTCGCTCGCCAGCAGCCCCTCGACACCCGTCCGGTGGACATCAACGAGCAAGTGCGCTCGCTGGAAGAGCTGCTGATGCGCACCATTGGCGAACGCATCAACCTCAAGCTCGAGTTGACTACCAAACCGGCGATTGCGCTGGTCGACCCGGTGCAACTGGAAAGCGCGGTACTGAACCTGGTGATCAACGCCCGGGATGCACTGCCCAAGGGCGGTAACATTTGGCTCAACACCTATGCGGCGCATTCCCATGGCGCCCCCAACCTGGCCGATGGCGCGTATGTCGCGTTGTCGGTGCGCGACGACGGCACCGGCATCGATCACAGTGTGATCGACAAGGTATTCGAGCCCTTCTTCACCACCAAGCCGCTGGGGCAGGGCACCGGGTTGGGGCTGTCGATGATCTACGGCTTCGCCCGTCAGTCTGGCGGCGATGCGCACATCCGCAGCGTGGCGCGGTGCGGCACTGAAGTGACGATCATGCTGCCGGCCACCAGCGACTCGACACAGGCTTACGTCGCCCCGCTCATTGTCGATCCGCAGGCTTCTGGCGAGCATGTGCTGATTGTCGAGGACATGCCTTCGGTGCGCCTGTTCGTGACCGAAGTGCTGGAGGATGCGGGCTATCGCTGCACCCAGGCACCGGATATCGAAACCGCGTTGGAGCGCTTGCAGAATGATCCGACCATTAACCTGCTGCTGACCGACGTCGGCCTGCCACGCATGAGCGGCCGGGAACTGGCCGATGTGGCGCGAGGCTGGCGTGAAGGTTTGCCCATCCTGTTCATGACGGGCTACGCCGAAACCGCGCTCAACCGCCAGGTGTTCCTGGGCAGCGGCATGGAAATGCTGGTCAAGCCCTTCCAGATCAGCGAGTTGCTGGAAAAAGTTCGCCTCACGCTGGATGCTCAGTAACCCCCCGACATCGGCGGGGTCCCGGTAGACCAGGCATTCAATTGTGCCTACAGGAGCGAGCCTCCAGGTGTGGCGTGGCCTGGGCATGCCATGGCGCCAAGGAATTTCAGGCCAGCCTGTTCAGGTTTGCGCCAGACGGTCGATACCCTGATAGACGCCCAAGTGCGTGATTGCCGGTGCCGCCGTGAGGGGTGTGTCACCCAGATCCTTCACCCATCGTTTTCAGTGGAATTGGCATGGCCAAAAAAATCTCCCTTTTCGCCTTGCTATTGCTGCTTGCTGCCCCGGTCGGGTGGGCGGGTGTGGCGAAGCTTGATGTCGAGATTCTCGAGGGCACGGGCAAGCGGTTACCCGATGCGGTCATTACCCTCAAAGGCCCTATCGATAGGCCCTCAACTGACTTGGCCGCCAGCATGGACCAGCGCAACCAACAGTTTGCGCCTCACGTACTGGCAGTGCACACCGGCTCCCTGATCAAGTTTCCCAACAGCGACAACATCCGCCACCAGGTCTACTCGTTTTCACCCGCCAAGCGTTTCGAGCTGCGTCTGTACGAGGGCACGCCCTCCGAGCCGGTCCTGTTCGACAAGCCTGGCGTGGTGGTCCTGGGCTGCAACATCCACGACCGCATGCTGGGCTACGTCTTCGTCACCGACGATCCGTTCTTTGCCGTCAGCGATGCTCAAGGCAACGTGACGCTGGACAAGCTCGCGGTCGGTGAATACCACGTGACCCTCTGGCACCCGCAGCTCAAAGGGATGCAGCCGATCGATGCCGGCACGCTGAAACTTCCTGCCAGCGGACTCCAGCAGCACTACACGCTGACACTCGAACCGTTACCTGAACAGATGGCGCCCGCGACCAGTGCCTTCGGTGATGCCTTCAAGCGAGCCACTCGTGAAACTGCGCAATAGTTTTCAGGCGCAAGTCGCGGCAGTGATGATCTTGCTGTCGCTGCTGGTGATCGGCTTGTTGTATTTCAGCGTCAATGCGGCGACCCGCACGGCCGTGCGAGGGCAGGCCGACGCACAACTGGACGTCGGCACGCGCATCTTCGAACGGCTGATGGAAGTCCAGGGGCGGCGCCTAGCCGATGGCGTGCAGCTGTTGGCGGCCGACTTCGGCTTTCGCGAAGCGGTGGCCAGCCGGGACGCGGCAACCATCCGTTCAGTGCTGATCAACCATGGCAAGCGGATCAATGCCAGCGACATGATCCTGCTGAGCATGGATGGCACGATACTCGCCAGTACCCTTGACCATACGCCCGATGGATCGCTGTTCCAGTACGACGGCGCGCTGCGCCTGGCACAACGTACGCGCCAGGCCATGGTGATCGTGCCGTTGCAGGGCAAGCCGCATTTGTTGGTGGAAACGCCCGTGCTCGCGCCTCTGCCGGTGGCCAGGGTGGTGATGGGGTTCAGCATGGACGAGGCCTTTGCCCGTGAACTGCGCTCACTCACCAACCTGCAAGTGTCGTTTCTTGCCGTCGATCGGCAACAACCAGGGGGGCTGGTCAGCACTCAGCCAGAGGTATTGCACGGGCCAATATCCCGCTTGATGCTCGGCTCGTCCATCCGCAGCGGGGCCATGCCGACGGAACACCTGAATCACAACTACCTCAGCCAGTTACTGACGCTGGCCGACGGTTCGGGTGAGTACGATGGGCAAGTGATCGCCTTGCTGCAAAGCCCGCTTGACGCAGCCATGCAGGCCTTCGCGCCGCTGGATGAAAAAATCCTGGTGATTAGCCTGATGGCGCTGATCGCCTCGCTGGTCGGTGCCTTGCTGTTGGCCCGGGGGGTGTCGCGGCCGGTCAAGTCGCTGGCCTTGGCGGCGGAGCGCATCGGGCAGGGCGATTACCAGACCCCCGTGGTATTGCCGCGCGCCGATGAACTCGGCTTGTTGGCCAGCGCCGTCAACGCCATGCAAAGAGGCATTGCCGAGCGTGAGCAACAACTGGCCCACAATGCGTTGCATGACCCGGTCACCGACTTGCCCAACCGGGCACTGGCCATGGAGCGCCTGGGCAGTGCGATCAGCGCAAAACGGCCGATGGCATTGATCTTCCTGGGCATCGAGAACCTGCGCGGCATCAACGAAACAGTGGACCCCGAGACGGTTGACCGGTTGCTTCGTCAAACCGGCAGCGCATCCAGGCCCTGTTGCAACCTGGCGACACCGTGGCGCACCTGATCGCCGAGGAATTTCTGATCCTGCTCGACGGGATGGACAGCGACGCGGCGGTGGCTATCGCCGACCAACTGCAGCAGTTGCTGCTCAAGCCCCAGCAAATCAACGGCCATCATTTGGCCTTGGATTGCCGCCTCGGGATCGCGGCGTACCCGGTGGATGGCGAAAACGCCCAAAGCCTGCTGGAGCGCGCATCGATCGCGATGAAGGATGCGGCTCAGATGCCAGGGCATCTGCAGGTTTACCAGCACGGGCGCGACCTGGCGCACCGTCGTCAAATCACGTTGATTCGTGACCTGCGCCATGCGGCGAACAACGGTGAGCTGGTCCTGCATTACCAGCCCAAGCTGGACATCCTCAAACATCACGTGCGCCAGGCCGAAGCCTTGCTGCGCTGGCACCATCCCCAACTGGGCTCGATCTCGCCTGGCGAGTTCATCCCGTTGGCAGAGCGCACCGGCAGTATCCAGGCCCTGACCTATTGGGTGATCAACGAGGGCATGCGTCAACTGGCCGAGTGGAATGAACGGGGCCTGTGCCTGGAACTGTCGTTGAACATCTGCGCCGAGGACCTGATCAGCGATGAGTTGCCCAACCGGGTCGCGGTGTTGTTACGCACTCACCGGTTGCCAGCCGAACAGCTGGTGTTCGAAGTCACGGAAAGCGCGGTCATGCGCGAACCCGAGCGGGCCTTGAAGAACCTTCATCTGCTGCGCGATTGCGGCATCAGCCTGTCGGTGGATGATTTCGGCACTGGCTATTCGTCCTTGGCGCACCTCAAGCGATTGCCGGTGCAAGAGCTCAAGATCGACCAGTCTTTTGTCCGCGACCTGGACGAGGCCAGTGAAGATGCGGTGATCGTGCGCTCGACGATCGAGATGAGCCACAACCTGGGGCTCAAGGTGGTGGCTGAGGGCGTCGAATATGCCCACAGCCTTCGGTTACTCGAGCGCTGGCATTGCGATACAGCGCAGGGTTACCTGATCAGCCCGCCGCTCAGCGCCGCAGCCTTCGCGGCCTGGGTGGCGTTGCCTTTGAATATCCGTACAGCGCTGGTTCATTGAACATGATGGCTTCACGTTTTTTCCTGTCGATCGGCTGCTGCATGGCCTTGGCCTTCCAACACGTTTGCGCCGATGGCGGGCGCTTGATCGCGACAGGCGGCGCCAGCAGCCTGGAAGGTGCCGCGGGCGGCGGGATCACGCCCTGGGCGATGCTGGCCGGGTACGGTGAACAGAACGAGTGGGGCGCGACCGCGTTCGCGACCTCTGTCAACCTGCCGGATTATCGGCTGGATGTGGCGGGGTTGGCCGTGGCCTATGACAACCGGGTGGAGCTGTCCTTTGCCCGGCAACGTTTCGACCTGGGGTCGCTGGTGAACAAGCTGAACCTACCGGACGACCATCTCGACCAGGACATCTACGCCATCAAGGTGCGCCTGTTCGGTGACGTGATCTATGACACCTTGCCGCAGGTCTCCGTCGGCCTGCAATACAAGCACCAGAACGATTTTCTCATCCCCAGCCTGGTGGGCGCCCGGCGCGACAGCGACACCGAGGGCTACCTGGCTGCGAGTCGGCTATTCATGGGCGCGGCGTTTGGCTACAACCTGCTGGTCAACGGCAGCCTGCGCTACAGCCGCGCCAACGAACTGGGGCTATTGGGGTTCGGCGGCGATCGTCGCGATACCCGCAGCGTGCTGAAGGAAGGCTCGCTGGCCGTGTTGCTCAATCCGCGCTGGGCCTTGGGTATCGAGTATCGCCAGAAACCGGACAACCTGTCCTTCAGCGGGGAGAGTGACTGGTCTGATCTATTTGTGGGGTACTTCCCCAACAAACACGTATCAATGGTACTGGCCTACGCGCGACTGGGTGAAATCGCGACGCTCGATCGCCAGAACGGCTTGTACTTGTCCATTCAGGGGGGCTTCTGATGCGTGGGGTCCTGCTGATGATCATCGTGCTGCTGGGTGCGTGCACACAACCCTTGCCCAAGGACGACAGCCTCTATCAAAACCTCGGCGGCCAGCCGGGAATTACCGCGATCGTCGAGGGCATGTTGCTGAACATCGCCCGTGATGACCGTATCGTGGAGCGCTTTCGCAGAATCGATATCCAGCGGTTGCGCGACAAACTGATCGAACAGTTTTGCGTGGAGGCGGGCGGCCCCTGCACCTATACCGGCGACACCATGGCCGAAAGTCATAAGGGACAAAAGGTCAGTCGCAGTGACTTCAATGCCCTGGTCGAGGACCTGATCGCTGCGATGGATGAGCAACGCATACCGGTGCCCGTGCAGAATCGCCTGATCAAGCGCCTGGCACCGATGCGCGGCGACGTCATCGAAAAGTGATGAACCGGCGCCATGACATCAGCAGGCGAGGGCCTGTTCGATATTTTGATTGCCGTCTGCATGGGCAGCCTGCCCGGTAGCCGCTATAGTGCGCGTTTTACGCCACTCCGGCGCTGACACGGCAGTCACAGGAACCTTCCACATGTCCCATGGCGAAATCGCTACCCGCCCTGAAATCACCCACGTCCCACTTTCGGCAAGCGTTGAACAGGCCCGCCAACTGATACCACCCGCCGAAGCACGCCTGGCGCAGCGCAAGCGCGTGGTGCTCAAGCCGTTCATGATCGTTCAGGGGCTGGTCTGCGGGTACTTCCTGATCAAATGGGTGGGGCAGGGGCACTACATCGGCGGTCCGATTCTCGCGGGGCTGCTCTGGTGCGTGACCTGGGTCTTCAGCCTGCCGCTGGCGCTGTTCTGGCGCCAGGAAAGCCGCGAACTCAAACGCGTTCAAGACAATGTCGGCGTCGTCCTGCACAAGACCTGCACGGACTTCCTCGCCGAACAGGCACTGGGGCCGTATCGCTGGATCTCCCGCGGGGAAAACATGCTCGGGTTGTTTCCGGAAACCGGCGTGCTCTATCTCTATGCAGAGGAGTCCGGCTACCAACATGCGCTGATCGATGCGCCGCAAGTGGTTCGCCAAGTGCGGGTCGATGAGAAAGTCCAGACCGTCCACACCTCCAACACCCATACCACCCACAGCGAGCGTCGGGTCAGCAGCACGCACTTTGGCGGCGAGATCGGCAGGGGCACGTCAGACTCCACCACCTACACCTCCAGCACGACCCACCACACCTTTACCCTGCAGATTCAGTTCCAGATCGGTGCCGGCACGCCGTGCTGGACCACCTGGTCATTCGGCAACGACTGGCAGGAAGCGGAAAACTGGCGGTTGCAGATTGCCCAGGCGGCGGGGTTGTAGACCCGGGCCCACGGCAATAGACCAGAGCCATCCGAGTTCAAGTAGACAGGGCCCCTAAGGGCCCTTGTCGTTGGGACGTGCTGCTGTGATATGCTTGCCGCCAATATAGGGTAGGGGGGTATGCTATGGCGCATACACAAGCAGGCAAAGAACAGCTGCTCAAGCGTGTGAAGCGCATCGCCGGGCAGGTGCAGGCGATCGAGCGTGCACTGGAGGGTGGCGCCGACTGCGCCAAGACATTGCATCTGGTGGCGGCGACGCGTGGCGCGATGAACGGTTTGCTCGACGAAATCATCGAGGACCATGCCCGGGAGCATGTCGCCAAGCCTGGCCTGACCGATCAGGAGCGGGCACAGGGCGTAGAGGAACTGCTCGAAGCCATCCATCGGTATTCAAAGTGAGGACTGCATTGAGCACTCATTCCGTTCATAGCCACAACTTCCTGGGCGCCGCCCACGACGCCAATGCCAAGCGCACATTGTGGGTGGTGACACTCACGGTGGTGATGATGGTAGGGGAGATTGCCGCCGGATACATCACCGGCTCGATGGCGCTCCTGGCCGACGGTTTCCACATGGCCACCCATGCCGGCGCGCTGGGCATCGCGGCGGCCGCGTACGCGTACGCCCGCAAGCATTCGCAGAGCCCCGCCTACAGTTTCGGCACGGGCAAGGTGGGTGACCTGGGAGGATTCGCCTCGGCGTTGATCCTCGGCTTGATCTCGTTGGGCATCGGGGTCGAATCGGTGATTCGGCTTTTCGAGCCGTCCCAGGTGCAGTTCACGATGGCGATCCTGGTCGCGGTCATCGGGCTGATCGTGAACATCGTCAGCGCCTTGCTGCTGGGTGGAGGCGGGCATGACCACGGTCATTCCCATGATCATGCCCATGCCCATGCTCATGCTCATCACGGACACGGACACGGACACGGACACGCCCATGGCCATGGCCAGGACAACAACCTGCGCTCCGCCTATGTCCACGTGCTCGCCGACGCGGTCACGTCGGTCATGGCCATCGTGGCGCTGCTGGCCGGCCGGTTTCTGGGCTGGGTATGGCTCGACCCGCTCATGGGCATTGTCGGGGCACTGGTCATTGCCCGCTGGGCGTGGTCGCTGATGAAAGACACTGCGGCGGTGTTGCTGGACAAGACGGATGAGCACGTCGCCGAAGAAATCCGCGCGCTGCTTGATCAAGCCGGCCGGCTCCAGATCACCGACCTGCACGTGTGGCAGGTGGGGCCGCAAGCGCGTGCAGCCATCGTCAGCGTGCAGGGCCCGCGAGCGTTTTCCGCGGAGGATGTACGGGCGGCGTTGAGCGCGGTACATGAAGTGACTCATCTTACGGTGGAGTACCGGGCGGTGGAGAACTAGCCCCGTCAGGTCTTGAGCGGCGTTGCCTTGGCATTGCCGCTCGCCATCTGTCTGTTCACTTTGGATCCAATCATAGTTTTTGCAAATTAATTTTGGATGAGCGTTGTCGCTGGCGGTCACTGTGCCGGGAGCCGAAACGTTGCCGGCCGCATCGGTCAAGACGACCTCAAGGGTCTGGCCATTGGTCTGCGGGCTGCTCAGTACCACCTCGAACCGGCCATCAGTGCCAACCGTCCCGGTGCCCAGTAGGTTGCCCAGTGCATCACGTATGGTGAGCAGGCTCCCGGCTTCCCCCAGGCCGCTCAGCGTCAACCCGTCACTGCTCAGTGCCAGCCCTGTGGGTGCGTCAGGCGCCGTCGTATCGACCGTCGCGCCGTTGCCGCCACCACCGCCACTGGCGACCGCGCCGGCCGCGGCCGCGGTACCGCCCACCCCGAGCAAGCCGAGACCAGCAAAAGCCCAGACCGGCGTCGCACCTTCGACGACGCCGGCACCGGCAATCAACTCGTCCAGCGAGGAGACTTCTTCGAAGGTAAAACCGTTGAACGGCTCGGCGCTGTATCGGGCTTGCCACAGGGTGCTGGCCTCGCCCTGGAAAACCATATCGCTGGTGCTGCCATCGGTGCCGTTGTTTTTACTGGGCGCTCTAGATAGGGTCTTTTTGACAAGACCGCTGGTCGGTTTTACAAAAATGAGCTTCTTGTACAAGAATCCCCAGGCAACGCTGCCGCATGGGGGCGGCGGCGATTACGCGATTGCGAAGGACAGGACAGGAACTGTCAGAACTAGTCTTTTTTAACGGAGAGCGGGCCGGGGTATCAGCGCAACAGGGCGGACCGATAGGCACCAGGGCCGATCCCGAACGCCTGCTTGAATTGCCGGGTCAGGTGGCTTTGATCGGTAAAAATTCGTCGGTCAAAAGGAACCCGAGGCCCAGTCGCCAGCGTGGAGACAGGGGGGGCGGGAGTGTACATCGCCAGCGGACCCTAGCCGGGAAAGGGGACGACATCCAGCCTGCTCGGTGCAGCGCTCTTCAAGCTACTGGTGTATCTCCGCCACGGACATGGTGAACACCAGCCTGGATTTGCCTGCGTTGGAGTAGGCATGAGGGACGTCGGTTTTAGCCACCGCCGAACTCCCCGCCGGGATGATGAGTTCTGTTTCTCCGATCACGCATTTCAGCGTTCCCTTCTCCACATGAAACAGCTCAAGTGTGCCCTGGGGGTGCCCAGGTGAGGTGAAGGATTCGCCTGGGTGCATTTCCCAGCGCCACAGCTCGATCATGTTGGGGCCGGAAGTGCCCGCCAGCAGCCGCGCCGTGCCACCCAACTCGCCGGTCCAGAGGGTGGGGATGTCCTGGCTGTCGATGACATGGGCAGAGGGGGCTTCGGTCACATTGACGATATCGGCTACGGACAGCCCCAGCGCGGCTGCGATTTTGCAGAGGATCCCGATACTGGGGTTCGCCGTGCATTTCTCTATTTCGACGACCATGCCTTTGCTCACGCCTGAGCGCCGTGAAAGCTCATCCAGCGTGATCCTTTGCGCCTTGCGTGCTTGCTTGAGTGTGCGGGCGACGGCCAGGCTGACGGCTTGAGCATCAGCACCCGGGGTAGTCGACAGGCTGGTATTGGTGGTCATTGATGAGCGTCATGAGAAAAATGAGCTGGAATTCTCAGCCCTTACCAACGGTGCCGTCAATCAGCCCGCCCTTTATAGTGGATGATATTGGTCATTATATTGACTTTGACGGTCGTCGCTGACTAGCATGAACTGACATTTAAGGTGCTGGAGGTTTTGATGCTGTCTGTACTGCCGTTAATCGATCAAGCCGTTGCAGAACTGGCTCCGCAATTCAGGGCGCTGAGCATCGTCGTGCAAGCTGCGCCTCTGACTCATCCCGAGGTTGCCCGGGCAGCCCTGGAACGTGCCTGCAAGGCAGTGCTGGCAGGTGGACCCGGCTGGGGAGAAGCCCACCTGAATGCTTGGGCCGACACATTCCGAAAGTTCGGTGCCAAGCCGCAGCGCACGCCGTGTTCCGCCGAAGCATTGCGCAAGCGGGTTCTACGCGACGGTAGCTTGCCGAGCCTGGACCCTATCGTCGATCTCTACAACGCCATCAGTATCGAATACGCCATCCCTGTGGGCGGGGAAAACATAGAGGCCTATGTTGGCGCTCCACGGCTGGTGATCGCCGATGGCAGCGAGCCCTTCGACACGATGAAAGAGGGCGCACCGGCCTTCGAGTATCCAGACGCAGGCGAGGTTGTCTGGTGCGATGACAAAGGCGTCACCTGCCGTCGCTGGAACTGGCGGCAAGGTGTCAGGACGCGTCTGGGCGCGGACGCCACGTCCATGTGGTTCATTCTGGAGAGTTTGCCGGCGATGCCGCTCGAAGCCTTGACGCAAGCGGGCGACAAGTTGATCGAAGGCCTGGAGCAAATGATGCCAGGCGTCCTGATCGAAAGCTCATTGATTGGTCCTGGGGCCAGATAATCGAGGATGACGAAGATGTTTACTGGCCTTGGTGCGTTTCCCTTGACCCCCATGAATGAGCAGGGCGTGGACGAAAAAGCGTTCATGGGGCTCGTGCAACAACTGGCGCGGGCGAAAGTCGACACCATCGCAGCCCTCGGATCCACGGGAGGCTACGCGTATCTTTCTCGAGCCGAACGCACTCGCATTGCGCATCTGGCAGTGGAGGCGGCCGAGGATGTGCCGGTCATGGTGAGCATCGGGGCGCTGCGCACACGCGAGGTTCTGGCGCTGGCAGAAGAGGCACAGAAGGTGGGCGTCAAAGCCTTGCTGCTGCCCCCTGTTTCTTACCAGAAACTGTCTCAGGACGACGTGTTCTCGCTATACGAAACGGTCACGGCCAATATCTCGGTCCCGCTGTGTGTCTATGATAATCCGGGGACCACCCATTTCGAATTTACCGACGAGCTGCATGGACGCATCGCAGCGCTGCCAAATGTCGGGTCGATCAAAATCCCGGGCGTTCCCGAGTCGCCCGACCTGGCCTGCGCGCGCGTTGAGCGCCTGCGTGAGCTGATTCCAAGTCATGTGACGATCGGAGTCAGCGGTGATGTGTTCGCCGCCGTGGGCATGAATGCTGGCTGCGATGCCTGGTACTCCGTTATGGGAGGTCTGTTTCCCCATACGGCGTTGGCAATCACGCGAGCGGCGTTGTCAGGTGACGCCGATGAAGCTACACGCCTTTCTGACGCCTTGAAGCCGCTTTGGGCGTTGTTCCGCCAATTTGGCGGCAGCTTTCGCGTGATTGCGACAGCGGCGGAGCTTCGCGGCCTTACCTGCTTTCCGAGTGTCCCGCTGCCACTACGGACTGTTACCGGGGAAGGGCGCGATCAAATTGCCGCCGTGATCGACGCGCTTGAATTGAGCTGAACATCGCACTGTTCTCCTGCCTCCTTCTCGCGGTGGGAGGCAGCAGCGCTTATGCCAGCAGTCCCAACCACTTGGAATATTGTCAGGTCAGTATATTGACTTTTATAGTCGGTAGACTGAAGCTGGACAGGAGGCGTAGAAACCGCCGCAATGAATTCCAGCCGAGCGCCGCCCCCTTGCGGGCTGGTAGCTCACAGATGGCTTGAGGGTGTCTTGGATCATGAAATACGTCAGCACGCGGACGCCTGGAAGAACATTCGAATTCAGCGAAGTGCTGATGGGCTCGTACGCACCGGACGGTGGCTTGTACGTGCCGCGCAAGGTACCCCGCTTCAAAAAGGAAGCGCTCACCCGGCTAGAATGGTTGCCCTTTCATGAGTTGGCTCGACACGTGATTGCGCCCTTTGTCGGGGACTGGATTGAGCAAGGACAACTGTCTCATCTGCTTGAAGAGACGTTTGGCGGCTTTAAAAGCAACGCCGTTGCACCGCTGCACCAGACAGCAAGCAACGAGTGGGTACTGGAATTGTTCCATGGCCCTGCCGGTGTCTATCAAGACCTTGGGCTCCAGTTAATGTCGCGTTTTGTTCAGCACGAGTTACTGAAGAGTTCAAGGGAGGCGTTGGTTCTAGGTTGTACAGGCGGGGACACGGGCGCTTCGGCTATAAAAGCTTTTTCGGGCATCAAGGGTGTCACTCTCTTGGTGCTGCACCCCTTGAAAGGAATAACCCCAGCCCATCGTCGTCGGTTACTGAGTGCGAGTGCGGAAAATGTGGTCAATATAGCGGTTGACGGGGACTACTCCGATTGTCATCGCTTGTGCGAACAATTCTTCCGCCAACGTCACGATTCAAAGCGGCCGATCATTTCGTTCAACTCTGTGAACTGGGTTCGCGTACTGGCGCATCTGTCGTTCTATTTTTATTCCGCGCTACAACTCGGTGCGCCTAAGCGAGAAGTCGCATTCAGTGTACCCACGGCAAATTCTGGCGCGCTATACGCCGGTTATATGGCCAAGGAAATGGGGCTGCCCATACGGCAGTTGGTTGTTGCCACTAACGCCAACGCCGGCCTGCACCACTTCCTGCAGTCAAACCTCTACAGCCGCAGTGAAATCCGCACCACCAACACACCCAGCATGAATGTTTCACTGGCTTCGAACTTTGAGCGCTTGCAATGGAGCATGCTCAATCGATGCACAGAAAAAGTCGTTCGGAACATGGAATTGTTGGAGGGCAGCGGCGCGGTCCAGTTGGAACAGGATGAATGGTTGGGCGCACGAAAGTTGTTCGATTCGCTGGCCGTGGACGACGCCGATGCATTGACTTGCATTCATGAGTTGTTTGCGCAGAACGGGTATCGGATCAGCGCCAATACCGCTGTCGGCTTGCACGCCGCCCGGGTGAGCAGGCGCAGCCTGCTCATCCCCATGATCTGCCTGGCAACGACCCATCCCTCGGACCACGGCCGCCAGGAGGATGCAGCAGGCTCGTCGGCACCTGAACCAGACTGCCTTTGCATCGCTAATGACAGTAGGGCGCTGGCTGAGTGGGTCGGGGTCTTATCCAAAGACACGGAGTCTCACTTGTTATAACGTCGGAGCCAGAGATGAAACGTGTTTTAGATAAGGTGGATGAAAAAATCCTGGAAGCATTGACCCGTAATGCACGACTGTCTCATAACGACATTGCCATGAAGGTCAACTTATCCAGAAACGCCGTCAGGTTGCGAATAGAACGCCTGGAGCGCGATGGTTATGTCAGAGGGTACACCATCGTCAAAGGCATGCCTTCTAACGATACCGGGCCTATCAAGGCACTCATCTTCGTCTACCGTAAAGAACGCATGCGTGATGCTGAAGTGGTTCGCTGTGTAGTGTCCATGCCGGAAGTTATTTCCTGCAATGTCATGAGTGGTGATTGGGACTTGGTATTAACCGTCGAAGCAATCAACGCCGATCGCATTCACAAAGTATGGGCAGAGATATCGGCACTTCCTGGCGTCTTGAACACCGTCACCTCTTTCGTCTTGTCCAGCGCCAAATAGCAAGTTGCACGGTGATGCGAGCAATTTGCTCGCGACAACGTTCTATTTGCCATATTCGTAAAGTTAAATCACTGGATTACCATTTCAGCACCACATCATAACAATGAGAACCCTGTCGTGACTGAATATAAAGTAGCCTTGCTTGGCTTTGGTGGCGTTAATCGCGCCTTGACTCAACTTATTGCCGATAGGAACTCACGTTGGGCAGATGAACTGGGCTTCACGTTGAAGGTTGTCGGTGTCAGCGACCTTTACCTGGGTTCGATCATCGACAAAGACGGCCTGGATGCACAGGCGTTGGCTGCCGTGCCGGCTGTCAAAGGCAGTTTCGCCACGTTGCCAGGTGGTAACGCCGAACCGGCAAACGAAACCGTGATCCGCTTTTCGGGTGCGGACATTGTCGCTGAGGCAACCTTCACCAATCCTGTGGACGGGGAGCCTGCCACCACGTTCTGCCGCTGGTCCCTGGAAAAAGGCGTCAGCGTCGTGACCACGAATAAAGGCCCCGTGGCGCTTCATGCGCAAAGCTTGAAAGCATTGGCTCAAAGTACCGGTGCCCGGTTCGAGTTCGAAGGGGCTGTCATGAGCGGAACCCCGGTCATCCGATTGGCCAAGGAGTTACTCGCCGGCTCGCAAATCACTGGGTTCAAGGGGATCCTCAACGGTACGTCCAACTTCGTGCTCTCCAGCATGGAAAACGGGTTGGACTTTTGCGGTGCGGTCGCTCAGGCCCAGGCGCTGGGTTATGCCGAAGCCGACCCAACAGCCGATGTGGAAGGGCACGATGTGCGCCTGAAGGTTGCCATCCTGGCCAACGAACTGTTGGGCGCCCAGCTCAAGCCTAACGATGTTGTGTGCAAAGGCATCTCGCAGATCACCGCCGGGAACATCGCTGAGGCGGCCAAGGTGAATGCCCGTTGGAAATTGATCGGCAGCGCGGAAAAACAGGCCGACGGCTCGATTTCAGCTTCCGTGAGCCCCCAGTTACTGCCCGCCGATGATGCGCTCAGTGCAGTCAGTGGCGCCACCAACGCAATCACCTTCGCCACGACCCTTCTGGGTCCCGTCACGGTGGTGGGGGCGGGGGCCGGTCGTGTTGAAACCGCCTTCGCCTTGCTCGCCGATATCGTGAGCATCCACAACCACAAGACAGCGTCAGGTAAGTCATCATGAATAGCTTGAGTCTTTCGCTCGCTGCTGATTACAAGGCCATAACGGTGTTCAACCCGTTCGACGGCAGCACCGTGGGAGAAGTGACGGACATGCCTGCCTCCTCGGCCACTACGATTGTCGACACGGCTCTCCTGGGTGCTTCAGTGGCCAAAAACCTTGCCCGCCATGAACGCGCGAGCATCCTGGAAAAGGCCGCGCATGCGGTCGAGCGTGACAAGGACGCTTTTGCCCAACTCATCGTCGCGGAGTCAGGCAAGACCCTGAAACAGGCACGAAAAGAAGTGCTGCGCTGCGTCAACACGTTGAAGCTGTCAGCCGAAGAAGCCAAGCGCAATGCCGGTGAAGTCGTACCTTTCGACGCTTATGTCGGCTCCGAATCGCGCCAGGGCTGGTTCACTCGCGAACCACTGGGGGTAATTCTTGCAATCACGCCCTACAACGACCCGCTGAACCTGGTCGCACATAAACTGGGGCCCGCCATTGCCGGTGGCAATGCAGTTGTTCTCAAGCCGTCGGAGCTCACGCCGTTATCGGCGATCAAGCTGGTGGAATGCCTTGTCGACGCGGGCCTGCCGCGGGTCGTGGTGACGGTCGCTACCGGTGGCGCCGCGCTGGCCAAGGCCTTGGTCGCCCATCGCGCCGTGCGCATGGTGTCGTTCACGGGGGGCTTTGTCACCGGTGAGCAGATCTCGCGTACCGCCGGCCTGAAGAAACTGGCCATGGACCTCGGGGGCAACGCACCGGTCATCGTAATGGCCGATTGTGCACTGACTGAGACGGTCGATGCTTGCGTATCGGGGGCTTTCTGGGCCGCCGGTCAAAACTGCATAGGGACCCAGCGAATCCTCATCGAGGCCCCACTCTATGAAGCTTTCAAAACACGCTTCGTCGAAAAGACCCGAGAGCTGATCGTGGGCAACCCGGCCGATGAGCAAACCGATGTCGGGCCGATGATCACCGAGGCATCTGCCAAGCGCACCGAAGAGGTGGTCAATGACGCCATTGCCCAAGGTGCCACCCTGTTGTTCGGCAACACGCGCAGGGCCTCACTTTACTCGCCCACGGTGCTGGAGGGCGTCGACCGCCAATGCCGGTTGTGGTGCGAAGAGGTATTCAGCCCGGTGGTCATCCTGCAGCGCGTCGCGTCTTTGGATGAGGCGTTGGCGCTGGCCAACGAACCCGAGTACAGCCTGCATGCCGGGATTTTCACCAGCAATCTGAATGTGGCGATGACCGCTGCCAAGCGACTTGAAGCCGGTGGCGTGATGATTAATGACTCTTCCGACTATCGCTTCGATGCAATGCCGTTTGGAGGGTTCAAGTACGGCAGCATGGGCCGTGAGGGCGTACGTTTCGCCTATGAAGACATGACGCAGCCCAAGGTGGTTTGCATCAACGATGCCGGTGGCCGCTAGGCCGCTCTTCGGCTTGAGCACGACACACAACAATAAAGGAATCGACATGCGCCCCGACAAGCACAATCTCTCGACCCTGTCTGCAGCGACATTGGCCGTTCACGGCGGGAATGTCGCCGATGCCACCAGCGGCGCGGTCCGCACGCCATTGGTCATGGCCAACTCCTACCTGTTGCCGGAGGACCCGGCGACCATGGACTGGTCGAGCCCCGATGGTCTCGTGTACACCCGCAACCAAGGCCACAACCAGGTCTGCCTGGAGAAAAAACTGGCCGCCCTTGAGGGCTGTGAAAACGCCGTGGTGTTCGCCACCGGTGTCGCGGCGTTGCACTCGGTGTTTTTCTCGTTCTTGAAAAGTGGCGATCATGTGATTGTCAGTGACATTACCTACCAGGCGGTCTGGAAGCTTTTCGCCGAGCTTCTGCCTGAGCGCTACGGCATTGAAGCAACGTTCGTGGATGTCGGTGACCTGGAATCGGTTCGTGGGGCCATTCGGCCCAACACCCGGTTGATCCATACTGAAACCATCGCCAATCCCACCACCAAGGTGGCGGACATTGCGGCATTGGCCGACATTGCCCATGCGCACGGCGCACTCATCTCGGTGGACGCCACGTTCACGCCTCCGCCATTTTTTCGGGCGAGCGAGCACGGTGTCGACTTCGTCGTTCATTCATTGACCAAGTACATCAACGGCCATGGCGATGCCATGGGTGGGGTAGTGATCGGCTCCCATCAGTTGATCAACAAGATTAAGAATGATGCGTTGGTTGACCTGGGCGCGACTATTTCGCCGTTCAATGCCTGGATGATCATGCGCGGCTCCGTCACGTTGCCATTGCGCCTCAAGCAACTGTTGAGCACCGCCGAAAAGCTGGCTCAATTCCTGGACAACGATGATCGGATTGCCTACGTCTACTACCCAGGCTTGCCGTCCCACCCGCAACACGAGTTGGCACGCCGGCAATTCGAGGGCAAGGGCTATGGGGCGGTAATGGCTTTTGCGGTAGAGGGCGACCCTGACACCCAGAACCGCTTTGTTTCGAACCTGCGCATTATCACCTCGGCCGTTTCACTGGGACATGACGAATCGCTGATCGTGCATGTGGGGGCAGAAGGGCGGGGCGGCTTTGACAAGTATCCCGAGGAGTTTCGCAAGTATGGTCACTTGCGTTTTTCGGTGGGCCTGGAAGATCCAGAAGACTTGATCAAGGACATCACATTCGCGTTGGACGCAACGTTCAAGTGATGTAACGACTGTTGGCATGTAACAGGGTTTGGTCAACCCGTCTTTTACCCCCGTGCTCGCGGGGGTCTTTTTAACAAGGTCAGCCTAGTAGTTGTCGCTCAAGCGAACGACGGGGTTTGCCATTGGCTTGGGAATTATTCATGGCTTGGGTCAGTTTGTTCATTGCCGGTTTATTGGAAGTGGTCTGGGCTTTTTCGATGAAACAATCCGAGGGGTTTACGCGGTTAGTTCCCTCGGTCATCACATTCATCACGGTCATCACCAGTTTCGCGCTGCTGTCGTTTTCGATGAAGAGCTTGCCGCTGGGCACCGCTTACATGATCTGGACCGGTATCGGTGCGGTCGGCGCCTTCGCTGCGGGCATCTTTTTCATGGGGGAGCCCGTCACGCTGCTACGGATCCTGGCGGCAGTCCTGATCGTCGGCGGGCTGTTGTTGATGAAACTGGTGTCTGCCTGAAACGCGAGCATTTTGCTCGTAATTACGTTCACTTTGCCATATTCGTAAAGTCGTCGCAGTCAGGTAACGTTTGAATTGAAGCACTGAAGTGCCCTACTAACAATGTGCTGCTCGCTGTCAGGTTGTCCGCTGTTCACTGCCCTTAATCCAACTACAATATCTAGGGAATTACGTATGATCTCGCTAAAGAAACTTTCTTTGTTGATATGCCTGGCTGTGTGTGCAGGCAGCGCTTCGGCCAAAGAATACTCCACCCTGCGTTTCGGCGTGGATGCCAACTACGCGCCGTTTGAGTCCAAGGCTGCTGATGGCAGCCTTAAAGGCTTCGATATTGACTTGGGTAACGCGATCTGCGCAAAGCTCTCAGTCAAGTGCATCTGGGTGGAAAGCGATTTTGATGGTTTGATTCCAGGTCTCAGGGCCGGCAAGTTCGACGGCATCCTGTCTTCCATGACCGTGACACCCACCCGGGAAAAAGCCATCGATTTTTCCAGCGAACTGTTCTCCGGGTTCACGTCCTATGTGTTCAAGAAAGGTTCAGGGCTGAGCGCGGACGTCGCGTCACTCAAAGGCAAGCGGGTGGGCTACTTTCAAGGCAGCATCCAGGAAGCCTACGCCAAGGCTGTGCTGGACAAGGCAGGCGTAAAAATCCAGTCCTATCAAAATCAGGACCAGGTGTATTACGACCTGGTAGCAGGACGGCTGGACGCCTCCCTGCAGGATTCGCTGCAAGCACAGTTGGGCTTTATCAACTCGCCCCAGGGCGCCGATTACGAAATGAGCCCGCCCGTGGAGAGCCCTTACCTGCCATCCAAGACGGCTATCGGCATCGTCAAAGGCAACTCAGCACTCAAGGCCATGCTGGACAAGGCGATCCAGGCCCTGCATGAAGACGGCACCTACGATTCGATCCAAAAGCAGCATTTTGGCGACCTGAATCTTTACAGCGGCAAATAACCACCCGGCGCCCGTCCGCCGGATGGGCGTTCCTCGCGATAGGTTGTTGATCATGTTCGAAACACTGTTAGGCGCACTCGGGCTCTCCGCATTCAGTTTGCAGGGGTTCGGCCCCTTGCTGCTGGACGGCGCCTGGATGACCGTCAAGTTGTCCCTGTCTTCCTTGGCGCTCAGCGTATTGCTCGGGCTGATGGGGGCCGGCGCCAAGCTTTCCGGCCTCAAGCTGCTGCGTTTGCCGGCGCAGCTCTACACCACACTGATCCGTGGGGTCCCGGACCTGGTCCTGATGCTGCTGATTTTCTACAGCCTGCAAACCTGGCTGACCGTCATCACAGGGGCGCTGGATTGGGAGTACATCGAAATCAATCCCTTCGTCGCCGGGATCATCACCCTCGGGTTTATCTACGGCGCTTATTTCACCGAAACTTTTCGCGGTGCCATGCTGGCGGTACCCCGTGGGCAGGTCGAAGCGGCGACAGCCTATGGCTTGAGTCGTGCGCAGCGCTTTCGCTTCGTAGTGTTCCCGCAAATGATGCGGTTCGCCCTACCGGGACTTGGCAATAACTGGATGGTGATCCTTAAAGCCACAGCACTGGTCTCGATCATCGGCCTGGCTGACTTGGTGAAAGCGGCCCAGGATGCGGGAAAGAGTACTTATCAGCTGTTCTTTTTCCTGGTGCTGGCCGCCCTCACGTACCTGGTCATCACCAGCGTTTCCAATGTCATCCTGCGCATTCTCGAAAGGCACTACGCGGCGGGTTCACGGGAGGCGGTACGATGATCGAGTTACTGCAAGAGTACTGGAAGCCTTTCGTCTACAGCGATGGCCAGCAGGTGACCGGCCTGGCCATGACATTGTGGCTGCTCAGCGCTTCATTGCTCATTGGCTTTATCGCCTCGATCCCTCTGTCCATCGCTCGTGTATCGCCCAGGTTCTACGTACGTTGGCCGGTGCAGTTCTACACCTACCTGTTCAGGGGTACGCCGCTCTATATCCAACTGCTGATCTGCTACACCGGGGTCTATAGCCTGGCGGCCATACGGTCCCAGCCACTGCTGGACGCGTTTTTCCGTGACGCGATGAACTGCACCATTCTGGCCTTCGCCCTTAACACCTGCGCCTACACCACGGAGATATTCGCCGGCGCCATTCGCAACATCCCCCATGGAGAAATTGAAGCGGCAAAAGCGTATGGCCTCTCAGGTTGGAAACTCTATGCATTCGTGATCATGCCGTGCGCCTTGCGTCGTTCACTGCCGTACTACAGCAACGAAGTGATCCTGATGCTTCATTCGACAACCGTGGCCTTCACCGCAACGGTGCCAGACATTCTCAAAGTCGCCCGTGATGCAAACTCGGCGACTTTCCTGACCTTTCAATCGTTTGGGATGGCTGCAGCGATTTACCTGGCGGTGACTTTTGCATTGGTTGGCGTGTTCAGAATGGCCGAACGTCATTGGCTGGCTTTTTTAGGGCCGACTCACTGAGCCCGATAGGGCCAATCCCAATCCGCGTTAGAGGATGATTGCGAACATGTACAAATTGACGGTTGAAGGTCTGTACAAACACTACGGTAACCATGAAGTGCTCAAGGGCGTTTCCCTGCAAGCCAAGACGGGTGATGTCATCAGCTTGATCGGCGCCAGTGGTTCGGGAAAGAGCACGTTCCTGCGCTGTATCAACTTTCTCGAAACCCCCAATGACGGAACCATGAGCCTGGACGGCAAGCCGATCCGCATGATCAAGGGCCCGGCGGGCTTGCAGGTGCAGGACGATCGCGAACTGCAACAACTGCGCACGCGCCTGGCCATGGTGTTCCAGCATTTCAACCTGTGGGGGCACATGACCGTGCTGGACAACATCACCATTGCCCCGCGGCGGGTGCTGGGGGTCAGCAAGAAAGACGCGCAAGAGCGGGCCCGCCGGTACCTGGAGAAAGTCGGACTGCCGGCCCGGGTCGCCGATCAGTTCCCGGCATTTCTTTCCGGAGGGCAGCAACAACGGGTGGCGATCGCCCGGGCCCTCGCCATGGAACCTGAGGTCATGTTGTTCGACGAGCCCACATCGGCACTCGACCCCGAGGTCGTGGGCGAGGTGTTGAAAGTCATCCAGGGGCTGGCTGAAGAGGGCCGGACGATGATCATGGTGACCCATGAAATGGGCTTTGCGCGAAAGGTCTCCAACCAGTTGCTGTTTCTCCACCAGGGGCTCGTGGAAGAGCAGGGCGGGCCTGAAATCCTGGATAACCCTCGAAGCGAGCGCCTGCAGCAATTCTTGTCCAATGGGTTGAAGTGAAACGCTAAAAACCTTAGGCATACGAGTCTGCGGGCATTCGAGAGGCTGACGGCCTACCACGGTGTGGCCGTCATCAAGCACTCATCGACGCATCTTGGGCACCGAATAACAACGACAACACTCTCGGCCTTCGGATACAACATGATGATTGCCAACCTGAAGTTCAGTCATAAGGTCTTGCTTGCGGCATCGCTCGTGGTGGTCGCGGCATTTTCCCTCTTTACGCTGTACAACGACTCGATCCAGCGCAGAACCATCCGCACGAACCTGGAAAACCACTTGGAAGAAATGAGCCAGATCACCGCCGCTAGCGTGCAGGCCTGGCTTTCGGGGCGCCTACTGCTGGTTGATCATGTTGCCCAGACGCTAGCCAACGATCCCGCACCGGAGAGCGTCACACGGCTGCTGGAGCAGAAATCATTGCTGTCGACATTCACCTTCACTTATCTGGGCCGTCGCGACGGCGGTTTCGCCATTCGCCCCAAGGACGATTTGCCCGCTGACTACGACCCGCGCACGCGTCCCTGGTACATCGACGCGATGGCTGCCGGGGGAACCACCTTGACCGAGCCCTACCTGGATGTAACGACGGGGCAACTGATGATGACCATCGCCACGCCGGTCAGCCATGGCGGTCAGGCGCTTGGGGTGGTAGGCGGCGACCTGACGCTCGAAACCATGGCCAACATCGTCAGCTCACTCGATCTAGGCGGCATCGGCTATGCCTTCCTGGTCAACGCTGATGGCAAGGTATTGGTTCACCCGGACAAGGGTCAGGTGATGAAACAGCTGAGCGATATCTATCCCCAGAAGACGCCGACACTCAGTACGCACATCAGTGAGACAGAACAGGAAGGAAAACCTCGGATCCTGATGTTTTCGGCGATCAAGGGGTTGCCTTCGGTGAACTGGTACGTCGGCTTGTCCATCGACAAGGACAAAGCCTATGAGGCGCTGGGCGATTTTCGCGCCTCGGCGATTCTGGCCATGGTCATCGCCGTGGCACTCACGCTGCTCCTGCTGGGCATCCTGATTCGCGTGCTGATGCAGCCCTTGAGGCTGATGGGCAAAGCCATGCGGGATATCGCCCAGGGGGAGGGCGACCTTACCCGTCGACTGGATGTGCACTCCAAGGATGAGTTCGGAACCCTGGCCGGCGACTTCAATCTATTCGTGGAGCGTATCCAGCACTCGATACGAGAAGTCTCTTCTGCCACCACACATGTCAATGAGGTGGCCAGGCGCGTGATGCAGACCTCCAGCGCTTCCATGGCGAACTCGGACGAACAGGCCAATCGCACCCACAGCATCGCGGCGGCGATAAACGAGCTGGGGGCGGCCGCCCAGGAAATTGCACGCAATGCGGGGATTGCGTCTCACCAGGCGTCGGATGCCCGTGTTCAGGCTGAAGGCGGGCGACAGATCGTGACCCGGACGATCCATGCCATGGACGAGTTGTCCGGAAAGATCCGCCTGTCGTGCAGCAATATAGAAGCGCTGAATGGCAAGACGGAGAACATCGGACGGATCCTTGAAGTCATCAAAGGCATTTCCGAACAGACCAACCTGCTGGCGCTCAATGCCGCGATTGAGGCGGCGCGGGCGGGCGAGGCGGGGCGTGGTTTTGCCGTGGTAGCGGACGAAGTGCGCAGCCTGGCCTATCGCACCCAGACGTCAGCCCAGGAAATCCATACGATGATCGAAGAGCTTCAGGTAGGCGCACGTGCAGCGGTTCAGACCCTGAGCGAAAGCGAGCGCTACAGTAAGGATGGCGTGATGATCGCCTACCAGGCTGGCGAGCGGTTGAGCAGCGTGACGGATGGCATTGGCCAAATCGACGGGATCAATCAGTCGGTGGCGGCTGCAACGGAGGAACAGACGTCGGTCATTGATTCGTTGAACGTGGACATCACCCAGATCAAGACCCTCAACGAGGAAGGCGTGCAAAACCTCCAGGCCACGCTGCAGGCGTGTGACGACCTTGAGCGACAAGCCACGCGGCTCAAGCAGTGGGTGGACGGCTTTCGAACGTAGGTCAAAACCATGGCCAGCCGCGAGGGCTGGCCTTGAGTCACGGGCGAGAAAACAACAATTTCAGGCCTGCCGCGCCAAACACCAGTCCAAGCGTGCCTTCGATCCAGCGACGTGCCCGGCGATAGCCCCGAATCATCGGTGCCGTGGAGAAAACGACCGCATAGCCACAGAAAATGGTGATGCTCAGCACGGCACAGCCCGCCAGGATGATCACCACCGTTTCAGGCGTGGACTGCGGCCCCAGTCCCAGCGTCATTGTCGCCATCCAACCCAGCAAGGCCTTCGGGTTGGTCAGGTGCATCAGCAAGCCGCGCCGATAGAGATCGAAACCCGACACCGCTGGTGCGGCCGCCAATTCCTTTTCCAGCCGCTCATCGGGCGTCAGGGCAGAGCGCCCAGCCTTGACGGCAAGAAACAGCAGGTAAAGCCCACCGATCAGCTTGAGCGCGAAGAGTGCCTGCGCGAACTGGGTCAGGATGGCCGACACGCCGGTAGCGGCCATCGATCCCCAGAAAAAAGAACCACTGATGACCCCGGCGGCGAGCATCAGCGCCGGCTGCCGGCCCTGATGCATGGCCACCCCCATGATCCGCATATTGCTCGGACCGGGGCTGGCCGCACCGACAATGTAGGCAGTGAAGACGAGCAGCAGGTGGTGGAAATCAACTGACATGTGCATTCCTTGAACGTTGTCTGCCAGACAGCTTAAGTGTTCGGACGCTGAACGTCACCACGCTAGGACAGTCAGGTCTTGAAACGCAGCACCAGATTGTTCAGGTTCACAGCGAGGTGCGACAGCTCGTTGCTGGCGATGAGCGTTTGACGGGTGCCCTCGCTGCTTTGCGCTGCCAGATCGCGAATGCTCACCAGGCTTCGATCCACATCCCGTGCCACATGCGCCTGTTGCTCGGACGCCGTGGCGATTTGCAGGTTGCGTTCATTGATTTCCAGTACCGCATGGGTGATCTGTTGCAAGGATTGCCCGGCGTCTTCCGCCGTTTTCCGGGTGCTGTGCACCTCCTGCGTGCTCTTTTGCATCGACTCCACGGTGGCAGAAGAGCCGGCCTGTATCGCCGAGATCATCTGTTCGATTTCCTGGGTGGAGGTTTGCGTACGGTGTGCCAAGGCCCGCACTTCGTCGGCCACCACTGCGAAGCCTCGACCTTGTTCGCCGGCTCGCGCCGCTTCGATGGCGGCGTTGAGGGCCAGAAGATTGGTCTGCTCGGCGATGCCCCTGATCACGCTCAGCACTTTGCTGATGTCCTGGGCCTGGCCGGCCAGGGCCAGCACCTGCGCGGATGAACCTTCCACCAGGCTCGTCAGGCTGCGCATGGCCGCCAGGGTTTCAGTGACACGTTCGTTGCCCAGGTCTGCCGACAGACTCGATTGTTGCGCGGCCTGGGAGGTGGACGTCGCGTTGCGGGCCACTTCTTCAACCGCCGCGCTCATCTCGTTGACGGCCGTGGCGGCTTGTTCGATCTCGCTGTTCTGTTGTTGCAAGGTTCGGTCAGCGTCTTCAGTGATGGACGTCATTTCGACGGCAGCGGTGCTCAGTTGCGTAGACGCACCGGCGATTTCCAGGACCGTTCGCCGCAGCCTCTGCGACATGACGTTCAGCGCCTGCATCAAGCGGGACGCTTCATCCTTCCCGGTGACTTCAAGCTGCCGGGTGAGGTCGCCTTCGGCAATGTCTTCAGCCAGTTTCAGCGATGTGTTGATCGGCTCGACAATGCTGCGGGTCAAGGCGATAGCGAGGATTACCGTCAGTACCAGCGCGACGACCACGACGATCAGCAGGACGTTGACGCTATGGTTGTACACGGCCGTCGCCATGGCGCCCGACTGTTCCGCCGCTTTGGTATTGAGCTCACGCATCAGCGTCAGCTTTTCCTGATAAGCGCTGGCGCGATTGGCCTGCTCCGAGTTGGCGAAAGCAACCGCTTTGTCATGGTCAGCGGTGTCCATTTCAATGACTTGCTTCAACCCCTCGATGTAGGTGTTCATCGCGCTGTGAGCGTCATCGAACTTGGCGCGGTCCTTTTCGTCGGAGATCAGGTTCTGCCGATAGAACTCACTGCGCGACTGCAACGTATCCATGGCTTGTCGCACTTTGGCTTGCGACGCGCTTTTGACTGAGGGATCTGTGCTGGCGAGCATCCGGATGCTTTCGAGGCGTGCGTGTAGAAGCGCAATTTGAATGTCATCGACCACCTGAATGCTCGGCAGCGAATTTTTTTCGATGTTCTGTTCGGCGGCGCGCAGGTGGTCGATTTGAACGTAGGAGAATGCTCCCAGCCCGATCAGCAGCAACGTGATTGCACCGAAGCAGAATGCAGCTCTGCGCGCGATATTGAGGGATCTCAGATTCATGTTTGGCTCCAGTGGCGCGTTACGTAACGCCTTGCGGAGCTGGCCCTTTGCCAGCCATTACAGAGTTGGCCAAAGCGGATGAAAATTCTGTGAGCTGTATGTGGTTTTTTTGAGAACGATGGGACAACTGGAGAGAGGGGGGCATTCAGATGAGCCTCGACTCTCTCACTCGCACCATCATTTGACCTTTACGACGACCTTGCCCCTCGCGTGCCCTTGAGCCAGGTACTCAAGGCCCTGCTGGGCTTGTTCGAAAGGGAAGACCTTGTCAATGACGGGCTGGACGCGCCGATTTTTGATCAGGTTGCCAATCTCATCGAGTTGAGCCCCATCCGGTCGGACGAACAGGAACGAATAGTTCACATTGTGTTTTCTCGCCAACTGCATGATCTTGCGACTCATCAAGCTGAACACAAGGGTGAAGAAGACATTCATGCAACGCGCTTTTGCGAAGGCTTTGTCCAGTGGACCGATGAGGGAAATGATCTGGCCGCCTGGCTTGAGTATACCCACCGACTTTTCAACGGCATCGCCTCTGATGGTGCCTAGGACCAGGTCATATGAACTCAACACCTGTTCAAATGCCTGTTTTTTATAATCGATCACTTCATCTGCACCCAAACGGCGAACCATCTGGACATTTCCAGTGCTGGTAGACGTACCTACCTCGGCCCCGAAATGTTTGGCCAGCTGAATCGCGAAGGTACCGATTCCTCCTGAGCCGGCGGGTATGAACACTTTCTGCCCGGTTTTAAGGTTGGCGCGCTCTTTCAGGGCCTGCCAGGCGGTCAGGCCGACCATGGGGAGGGCGGCTGCCTGGACAAAATCCAAATTTTCGGGTTTTGCCGCTGCAGCACTTTCCGGCACGGCTGCAAACTCGGCAATCGAACCTCTTCCGAGGTCAAATAGGCTGGCAAAGATGGCATCACCCACCTTGAAGCGAGTCACCGCGCTGCCGACCTCTATCACGATGCCGGCAAGGTCACTGCCCAAAGTGGCGGGCAAGTCGAATTTCAGGACGGGCTTGAATGTTCCTGTGGGGATCATGTTGTCAATCGGGTTCAAACCTGCCGCGTGAACTTCAACCAATAATTCATCGGGTTTGATTGTGGGGCGAGTGACCTGCGTGAACCCGACATCAGGCGACTTGCCATAACGTTTGAAGGTCAGCGCTTTCATATTGATCTGGTTCCGAGATATTTGAGGAATGTCAGGGGTTGGTACGTGTTTGCTCAATGCTCCCTACGGCAACAGCCGTTGGGAGCATTTGCTCAAAGAGAACGCCACTAAGACACCGGTCAGGCCTTGGTTTGATAGCGCTCGGCGGCGTTAGCTTGACGAATATCGGATATCAACCCTAGCCGGGCCTGGTCCAGAATCTCCCATCGGGCTTCTGCATGCAGCGGCGGGATAGTGACCAGTTCCCGACGATCAAAGCCCAACAAGGCAGCATCGACCAACTCCTCGACATCCATCATTTCCGGGATTGCATTGAGATCGATCCCGGCACGCTCCCAGATTTCTGTACGAGTGGCAGCCGGTAATACGGCCTGGACGTATACGCCCTTAGGCGACAACTCCAGATTCAGGCCCTGGGAGAGAAACAGCACAAACGCTTTAGTCGCCCCGTATACCGTCATGCCGAACTCGGGCGCCAAACCTACCACCGAGCCGAGGTTGACGATCGCCCCTTCACCTGACTGCGCGAAACGGGGGGCCGCCGCCGCGGCCAGGCGGGTAAGGGCGACAATATTGAGTGAGATAAGCTTTTCGATACTTTCGGCGCTCTGCTGAACGAACCCACCGGATTGGGCCACGCCCGCATTGTTGATCAACACGCCAATACGTTCGTCCTCGCGCAGACGAGCTTCAATCGCCGCCAGGTCTGCCGTGTCGGTCAGGTCGGCTTGATGCACCTCGACAGCAACGCCGTACTCTCCACGCAACTGAGCGGCCAAGGCATCGAGGCGGACTTTGTCGCGGGCCACCAGTACGAGGTCATGCCCGCGACGAGCAAAACGTTTGGCATAAGTGGCGCCGATGCCTGTTGAAGCGCCGGTAATAAGGACAGTCGCAAGTGTGTTCATTTGCATTTCCTGATTAAAAGATTCTGGCAAGAGAGAGAAAGGACGAAGCTTCAACCGGCGAATGTCGGGTAGTCGGTGTAGCCTTGTGCACCGCCGCCGTAGAGTGTTGCCGGGTTTAACGGTGCCAGAGGCGCGCCGGTTTTCAACCGCTCAACCAGATCCGGGTTACTGATAAAGGGCCGGCCGAAGGCAAAGAGGTCCGCTTTGGCCTCGTTGAGGGTGGCGCTGGCGAACTCCAGGTCGTAACCGTTATTGGCCAGGTAGGTTTGCTTGAACCTGCGGCGCAATGAGGCGTAGTCGAAGGGGGCAATATCACGCGGCCCACCCGTCGCACCTTCGACCACGTGCAGATAGGCAATACCCAGGGCACTGAGCTGGTCAGCGATGTAATCGTATTGCGCTTGGGGATCGCTGCTGGCGACGTCGTTGGCTGGCGATACCGGTGAAACTCTCACCCCAGTGCGACCTGCACCGATCTCATCGGCTACCGCGGTAACGACTTCGATTAAAAGGCGCGCACGGTTTTCGACTGTTCCACCGTACGCATCGGTGCGTTGGTTGGCGCTGTCTTTGATGAACTGATCAAGCAGGTAGCCGTTGGCTCCGTGAATCTCTACACCATCGAAACCTGCGAGCACCGCATTCGCCGCGGCCTGACGGAAGTCATTCACGATGCCGGGTAGCTCACTCAAATCAAGAGCGCGAGGCTCTGAAACGTCGACGAAGCCATTGTTGACAAAGGTTTTGGTCTGAGCGCGCACCGCAGAAGGGGCGACGGGTGCTGCGCCGCCCGGTTGCAGGTCAACGTGGGAGACACGCCCCACATGCCAAAGTTGAACGAAGATGCGACCACCTTGTGCATGCACGGCCTCCGTGACCTTGCGCCATCCCTCGATTTGTTCAGCCGTGTAGAGCCCAGGGGTGTCCTGGTAGCCCTGGGCCTGCGCGGAAATCTGCGTGGCCTCGGTAATGATCAGGCCTGCGGCGGCGCGTTGCGCGTAATAGGTCGCTGTCAGCTCGTTGGGAACCAGACCGGCACCGGCACGGTTGCGAGTCAGCGGCGCCATCACTATGCGGTTAGCCAGCGTCAGATCGCCCAGGGCATAGGGCTCGAAAAGCGTTTTTGAGGTCATTTCTTTCAGCTTCTGGTGGGGAGGTGCTTCCAATGATTATGGTCGAACTCTAAAATGTCAACACTTTGATGTCGGTCGACATCAATGTATATTGCAGCCATGTGTAAGCCATGTTGGATGAACGATGAAAGTCACTAAGCAGCAGGCGCAGGCGAATCGGGCGCACATCGTCGAGACCGCCTCCGCGCTTTTTCGAGAACGCGGCTACGACGGCATCGGTATTGCCGAACTGATGGCTGCCGCCGGGTTTACCCAAGGCGGGTTCTACAAACACTTCAAATCCAAGGCCGATTTGATGGCGGAGTCGTCGTCTTCCGGTATAGCGCAATCCGCGGCGCTGACGGCCGGGGCGTCGGTACCCGAATTTGTGAACGCGTACTTGTCTCGCGAGCACCGTGATGACCGGGCGACCGGATGCACCTTGGCTGCCCTGTGCGCTGATGCCGCTCGAAAAGAGGATGAAGTCAAGGCCGCCTTTGCCGCAGGCATCGAGACCCAGTTGGCGGTGTTGCTCAACGGAGCAGGGGAACTGGACGAGCCCGGCTTAGCCGATGCCCGTGCAAAGTACCTTGCCATCATGGCTCACTCGTTGGGCGCAATTATCCTGTCGCGTGCCTGTCCCGACGATTCGCCGCTGGCCGATGAAATCCTCGCGGCTTGTCGCGATGAAATCCTCAGGGCCGCAGGAGAGGTTGAGCCAGAGGGGGGCCGTCTGGACCTGGCCGGCGCATAGAAGTGATCGGCTTGCCGCAACGGCAAGCCGGGCCGGCATAAGTGTGGGCCCTCCTTGTTTGTATGGTTACAAAAGGTTTTGTTTTGTCGGGTGATTCGCCTGTTTCTTCAAATAGTCGATCTGCTGGATAAGTCTGGTGATCGCTGCATCCTTTCAAACGCCCCTTAGCACGTTTGTGCTATAGCCTCGTTCCAGATAGGCATTCTAGACTTCGAGAACGGCGAACGTCGCGAACTCGCTGCCAGGAATATAGCGTTCATTACCTGCAAATTCTGACCACACCTGTATTCGAGAGCAGCAAATTGTCGTTCTTGTAACATTTGGACTGATCTGATTTTTTCAGGGAGCTATTGAATGTCTTTACAAAAAAAACAATTACTCACAGCACTCTCGCTGACCTCATTGTTGTTAACAGGGTGTTCTACCATCGCCCCTGAGCGCTCCGCTGCCAACGAGCTCATGGGGAAAAATATCCAGGAAGCCTATAAGAAATTCGGCAATCCTTCGCTGATTCTGACAGAGCATTCAGTCAAGCCAGGTCACGAGCTGTATGGGCAGAAAGTTTATGTATTCGATAAAAACGGGGTCAATTACAACCAGCAAACGGTTGTCGATTCATACATGGACACTTCTTCTGGGCAACTGGTGAATGTGCAGCAGATCGAAACGAGAAACGTCCAGGAACGCTGCACGGTCGCATTCTGGGCTAAGAACGACAGCAATGTAATTGATTACTACGAAGTAAAAGGGAATTGCGGGCTGTGGGGGTCAGGATTAGGAAACACTGGGGCCCTTCATTACTTGGGCATTAACTGAACAACGCCCACTGACTCAACCTGAGCCCTCAGGCAAACAGTCAATGGGCTATATCGATCACCCAACATTTCAAGCCCCCGCAAGCCGCCTCCCTTGACGACTCATCCCGGGCGGCTGCCCGGTGACGCGCTTGAACGCGCGACTGAATGCCGCCTGCGACGTGTACCCCAGCCGCTGGGCTACTTCTTCTATCGGGAGCCGCTCAAGCGTCAGCCACTGGCTTGCCAGCCTCATCCGCAATTCTGTGGCATATCGCAAGGGCGCAATGCCAAGCGTGGCGTGGAAGCGCTCGGCGAATGCCGAGCGCGAGGTGTTGCATTGCTGCGCCAGTTGCGCGACGGTCCAATCGCGCCCCGGGTCCTGGTGCAAGGCCAGCAGTGCCCGGGCCAGGCGCGGATCGCGCAGGGCCGCGACCAATCCCGAGGCGTTGCCACAGGCGCACTCCACCCATCCGCGAACGATCATGGCGGTCACCACATCGGCCAGCCGCGCGAGGATGCCGGCAAAACCGATGCGGGCGGCGCTGACCTCGCGCTCCATGGTTGCCAGGATCGGCATCAGCCCCGGATAACGCTGGCCCCCGGCGTCGATCACCATCAAGCCCGGCATCAGTTTGCCAAGACCGTGAATGCTGCCCAGCTCGAACGCCATGCAGCTGTTGAAAATGATCGTGGGAGAGGCGGTGTCGGACTCGCCGCCGACATCCACCGCGCAGACGGTGTCCCCAAGCGACGCGGCGTCCAGGCTGTCGATGTCCTGGACGGGCACGTCAACGTCGGAGAGCAACTGATGGGCGGCGCCATGGGAGATGAACACGGCGTTCCCTGCAGACAACGCGAAGCAGGTTCCATCCTCCATCCGAAGCACGGCGTTGCCGACTGCAACGAAATGGAACCAGGCATGGCCAGGTTGGGCCGCGAAACCCAGGCCGAAATCAGGTCCGGTCTGGATGCGGCGGTACTGGACGCCGCGCAGACGCATGCCACGCAGCAACTCGTCAATGAGATCGGAAGAAAGGGGAACGGGATCGGACATGGGCATTCCGGAGTTTCGGTCAAAAGATAGAGACGCTGCATCATAGATCATCCATTTTCACGCGCCTAGACTGCGGGTCGCGATGAAATGTGGAGATCTGCAATGACTAAATGTGTATGTGACGCCGTGTTCGACAGCCGTCACGCGGTGGTAGACGAGGCGCCGACGTCACCGGCGTGGATGGCCGTGTTTTCGCTGGCCATGGGGGTATTCGGATTGCTGACCGCCGAATACCTACCGGCCAGCCTGCTGACGCCGATGGCGACTCAGTTGGGGGTTTCAGAAGCCCTCGCCGGGCAGGCGGTGACCGTGACGGCGGTGGTGGCGTTGTTCGCCGGCTTGCTGGTGCCGGGCCTGACCCGCGCCATCGACCGGCGCTGGGTGCTGCTGGGGTTTTCCACGTTGATGATCGCGTCCAACCTGTTGGTCGCTTTTTCCTCAAGCCTGGCCGTCCTGCTGGTGATGCGGGTCTTGCTGGGTATCGCCTTGGGTGGTTTCTGGAGCATGGCGGCGGCCGTGGCGATGCGCTTGGTGCCGGCGGCGCTGTTGCCTCGTGCACTGTCCATCATCTTCAGTGGCATCGCGGTAGGAACAGTGGTCGCGGTTCCCTTGGGTAGCTACCTGGGCGAGCTATACGGCTGGCGCAGCGCATTCATCGCGGCAGCGGCGGTGGGCACGGTGACGCTGGTCTTCCAATCACTCACCTTGCCGCCTCTGGCACCGCGACGGCCTGCACGTCTGCGCACCGTACTCGAGGTCTTGCTGCGCCCGGGCATTGCCTTGGGCATGCTGGGTTGCATATTGGTGCACAGCGGCCACTTTGCCCTGTTCACCTATATCCGGCCGTTCCTGGAAAGCACCACGGGAGTAGGGCCGCTGGGCTTGTCCCTGATGCTGCTCGGTTTCGGTGTGGCGAACTTCATCGGCACCTTGCTGGCCGGTTGGCTGCTTGAGCGCAATCCACGTGGCGTTTTGGTCCTGATGCCGATGCTGGTAGGGCTCGCGGCCCTGGCCCTGGTCATCTTGCCAGCGTCTGTGCCAGGGCAGGCGGTGTTGTTGGCTGTCTGGGGCATGGCCTTCGGCGGTGTGCCGGTCGCGTGGTCGAACTGGGTTGCCCGCGCGGTGCCGGACCAGGCGGAAAGTGCCGGCGGGATGGTCGTCGCTTCGGTGCAGTCCGCCATCGCCGCTGGCGCTGCCGGAGGTGGTGTGATGTTCAGTTTCAGCGGCATCGACGGTGTGTTCATCGCGGCCGCGGTGCTGATGTTTCTGGCGGCGCTGCTGATCGCCCTGCGTGTGCGCGTGGAGGCACCCGCGCCAGGTGCCGCGGCTGGGGCTGCTTTACACCTCTGAGCCAGCCCCTTCGGGGCATCCCCCCGTCTCCCTTGCTGAACCCATGATCTGGAGAAGTGACATGAATAATTCGACGTCCCATCAAGGACGCCTCGCTTCGTTGCGCGCGGCCGGTATAGGCAATGCACTCGAGTGGTTCGACTGGACGTTGTACGCGACGTTCTCGGTCTACCTGTCGCGCAATCTGTTCGACCAGACGGATCCGCGCTCGGCGATGCTCGCGACCCTTGCCGTGTTTGCGGTCGGCTTCGTCGCCCGGCCTATCGGCGGACTGCTGTTCGGTCGTCTGAGCGACCGCCTCGGACGCCGGACCATCATGGTGATCACGATGTTGCTCCTGGCGGTCAGCAGCCTGGGTATCGCGATCATCCCGGCTTACTCAAACGTCGGCTTGTACGCCTCCGCAGGCTTGCTGTTTTTTCGGTTGATGCAAGGCCTCGCCCATGGCGGCGAAACGGGTGTGTCGTATACGTACGTCGCCGAGATCGCGCCCAGCCAGCACCGCGGATTATGGTCCAGTTCGGTGTATGTCGGGGTGACGTTGGGGGTCATGGCAGCAACCGCAGTGGCGGCGGCCCTGACCTGGCTGCTGGGGCCCGAAGCCATGAATGACTATGGCTGGCGCATCGGATTCGCCATCGGTGGGGTGCTCGGCATCTACGCATTGTTCCTGCGCCGCAGTGCGCAGGAATCCCATGTGTTCGAGCAACAGCAAGGGCAGACTCATGCGTCGCGAACGCTGTCCAGGGGCGAGGTGCTACGCATTGCTCGTAACATCGTGATGCTCGCGGCGGCCGCGAATGTCACCTATTACGCCTGGGTCACCTTCGGTGCCGCGTCGGCCATTGCCCGAGGCATGGATGCGACGGGCGCATACGTAGCGAGCCTGCTCGCGCAGATCATTTGCGTGTGCTGGTTGCCGGTATGCGGAAGATTGTCTGACCGGGTAGGGCGCAAACCCATGGTCATTGCCTGGGGCATTTGCGTGATGCTGCTGACCTACCCGCTGTCGATCATGGTCACCACCGAGCCCTATACGCTGTTCCTGGCCCAACTGCTGGGGCTGAGCGCCTGGGCCCTGATTGCGGCGATCTTTCCGGCGGTTTTGTCGGAGCAGGTGCCGACCCAGGCGCGTGCCCAGGGTGTCGGCTTCGTCTCGTCCGTCTCGGTGGCCGTTTTTGGCGGCACTGCCCCTTATCTGCACAGCTATCTCAACGGCGCCGACCTTGGCTACCTGTACATCGGTTACGTGATGGGGCTGGGCCTGCTCACGGTGGTGGCCGGTTACTTCATCGAGGAAACGGTGGGTATCGATCTCGCCGATATCCAGGCGCCGGGTGCCCGGATGACCACGAGCACGGGAAGGTCGGTCGCGTCCCAGCCATGAATGCCACGCGTGTCGATCCGCAAAGACCATTGAATACAGGCGATAACCCCATGAATCCACCCGAATCGAAGCACACGGCCGCCCGCGGCGAACGGCCCGGCGCCGGCGTAACCCCCCTCCAGACTTCCGGCCCACGCCAGGGCGCCAGGGAGATCTGGGTCGAAGTCCCTGCCGAGGCGGGACCGCTGGCTGCCTGGTGCTACTCCGACCGACGCTCCTACAGCCCGGGTGAAACGGTGCATCTGCACTTGTCTTCAAACAGCCCTCAAGTAGCGCTGAGGATCTATCGGGACGGGCCGCTTGCCCACACCGTGCACAACACCAGCGCTCTCGCTGCCGGTTTCCATCCGCTGCCCGAACGTGTCTACGAGCAGGGGTGTCAATGGCCGGTGTTTGCGCACTGGGCAATCCCAGCGGACGCCGAGCCCGGTGGCTACGTGGTGGAGGTGCACGATGGCGCCGGTCACGTGCTTGGGCATCACTTGTTCATCGTCAAGGCGGCGCACAAACGCGCTGACGCGCTGGTGCTGGTGGCGGCGACCTCTACTTGGGCCGCCTACAACGACTGGGGAGGCGCCAACCATTACTTCGGTATCCACCCCGACACACCGCGCGGGCGCTCACCGCTGTTGTCGGCACAACGACCCTGGGCGCGTGGGCAGGTCTGGCTGCCAGAGGACGCGCCGCGTTCGATCAATGCCTCTCGCCCTCGCAAGCCAGGCCCTGCGCGTTATGAGTTCATCGAGTGGGCCGCCTTGAATGGCTTCAGCAAGTATTACGCGTTGGCGGGCTGGGCCTCTTACGAGCGGCTTTTCATGGTGTGGGCCGAGCAACAGGGCTATACGGTGGACATCCTGACCCAGGATGACTTGCATCACGACCCGCACGCGCTGGAAGGCTACGGCTGCGCTGTCTTCGTGGGGCACGACGAATATTGGACGCAAGAGATGCGCGACCACGTCGACGCCTTTGTCGAGGGTGGCGGCAACGTGGCCCGCTTTGCAGGCAATTTCATGTGGCAGATTCGCCTGGAGAACGGAGGGCTGCGTCAAGTGGCCTACAAGTATGACGCCGCCGAACTCGACCCTTTGGCGGCCATCGATCCCGGCAGGCTAACCGGTGCCTGGGAAGATCCGCGGGTGGGTCGTCCCGGTGCCAAGACGTTCGGCGTGAACGCGTTGCGAGGGATATACGGCGCATTTGGCGGCATGGCCCGGCGCAGCCCGCGCGGTTTCACAGTGTTCAGGCCGCAGCACTGGGCGTTCGCCGGCACGGGGCTGGGTTACGCGGACATGTTCGGTGATGAGGCCAACCTCTTTGGCTACGAAGTGGACGGGCTTGAGTACACCTTCGTCAAAGGCCTGCCGGAACCCCTTGGCACCGACGGTGCTCCGCCAGGGTTGCAGATCCTCGCCATGGGCTGGGCCAGCGTCGCCGAGCAGGGCCGCCCCCAGGATGCGTATTCGTTCATGCTGGGGGATGGCGACGCTCGGTTTCGTGCTGCGTTGCTGGCGCCCGACCCCAGCGATGCTAGCGTTGGCGAGCATAGCCGGGGGGCCGGCATGGTGGTGCATTTCCAAAAAGGCAACGGTGAAGTTTTCACCGCCGCGACGTGCGAATGGGTGCAGGGGCTGGTGCTGGGTGATGTGTATACCGTCATGATCACCCGGAACGTGCTGAGTCGGTTTTTGCTGGGGAGAACGTGTGCTGGATAGCTGTTCAAAGAGGAGGGGCAGGGTAGGAGGGGGAACCCACGATTATTGTTCAGGCGGCAGTCAAAAGTTTCTGTAGTTGGGCGTACTCCCAGGTGCTCAAGAGCTCTACGGGGTCGGTGCCGAATTGCTGGTGAGCGTCGAAGACGTACGCCCGACCGTCCGGGCTGTAACAGCTGTCGCAATAGTCAAGCGCCCCGCAATCGTTGTAGAACCTGATGACCCATCCATCTGCTTCAACGGTCATTGGACCGCTGTGAATGTCCATCCAGGATTGTTCATCCAAGCGGCGCAGGATGCGAACGCCCAAAGCGATGTCGCGCAACACTTGGTAAGCCTCACGGGCGGTTAGAGGTTGGGTTGCCAAACGAGACGCACCTTAGTAGAGGTTGGACTGAGCCAATCATAGGGTAAATGAGGCTTTGCGTATCATCTCTGCTATCGCAGTGCATCCGTCCTACCCCTCTGTGCTCGCCAGATTCAGGCCATGCGCCGCAGCGCTATCGCCATGCCGATACCGAGCACGGCCATTCCCACCAGCAACGCGGGGAAGGACAGCCACCAGGGCGTGCCGGCGGTCATCATGCTGAACTCGGACATGCCTCCAACGCTGGCGATCAGATTCAGCGGCAGAAACACCACATTGATCAAGGTCAGGTTGCGCAAGGCGAGGTTCATGCCGTTGTTGGCCAGGTTACCGCGCGCTTCAATCAGGTTGGCGAACACCTGGGCGTGGATTCTGGCCTGCTGGTAACTTTGCTCGTTCTCGATGATCAGGTCATTCAGCGACCCCAACTGGTCGGGGCCAAAGCCATGCTTCTGGCCATGGCTGCGTAGCAGGCCGAGCACGGCGCCGTTGCTGTGGATGGCGTTGACGTAATAGACCAGACTCTCGCTCAGGCTGTACATCTGCATCAGATGCTCGTTGTCCAGGGGCCGTGTGAACCGTTGCTGCAGCTCCCGGGCGACCTGCTTGACCACACGCAAATGGCCGAGGTAGTGGTGCACGCTTTCGGCCAGCAAGGCCATGAGTACGTCCAGCGGGCTGCTCATTTCAGTGACCTGGTCGAGGCCACTGAGCAGCGAGTTGCTGGCGCAGATCACCGCCAGCCGCTGCTCGCTGAGCACCACGCCGAACGACGACACGTTGAACACCCGACCATCGAAGCTTTCAGGGCGCTTCCAGATGAGAAACAGGTGGTCGGGCTTGATTTCGATACGCGCCACTTCGTCGGGGTCGAGCGACGATTCCAGCGTCTGGGCACTGATGCCCAGGCGTTGCTGGAGGAACGCGCGTTCACCGTCGTCCGGGGCGATGCTGAGCCACACCGTCCCACGATCGACAGAGGCCTGGCACAAGGTGCCTTGTTCGATGCGGTAGCCTTCGATCATCGTTCAGTTCGCCTGGCCGCGATACTTGAGCTCAAGGCGCTGGACGAAAGCCAGCAGCACCCGCCGGTACAACTCATCGCCCAGCACCGCGTCCTCGGTGCCGGCATCCAGGTTGGGGTTATCATTGACTTCAATGACCATCACCCGCTCGCCGACCTGCTTGAGGTCGACACCGTAGAGCCCGTTGCCGATCAGTCGGGCGGTGTCCACCGCAAGCTTCACCACGGCTTCGGGCACTTGCTGTACAGGCACCGCGCGGCACTTGCCGTTGATTTCGCCGGCGTCGGCCTTGTGGTTGTAGATTTGCCAGTGCCCTTTGGACATGAAGTATTGGCAGGCGTACAACGCCTCACCGTTGAGTACGCCGATACGCCAGTCGTATTCGGTGTAGCAGTACTCCTGAGCGAGCAGCAGGACGGAATGCTCGAACAGCTCCTGGGCCGCAGCGGTTAGGGCCTTGGCATCGGCCACCTTGATCACGCCCCGTGAAAAGCAGCCGTCAGGAATTTTCAGAACCAGCGGAAAACCCAGCCGCAGCCCAACCTGATCGAGCTCTTGAGGGCGATCCTTGTAGAGGATTTCCGTGGCCGGCATGCCCAGCTTGCGGCGCTTGAGCAGGTCGGCCAGGTAGACCTTGTTGGTGCAGCGCAAGATGGACGAAGGATCATCAATGACCACGAGGCCTTCGCCTTCTGCTTTTTTGGCGAAACGGTACGTATGGTCATCCACGCGAGTAGTCTCTCGGATGAACAACGCGTCGAATTCGGCAAGGCGGGCATAGTCCTTCTTTTCGATGAGTTCCACATCGATCCCCAGCGCTTTACCGTTTTCGACGAAACGACTCAATGCTTCGGCATTGGAGGGCGGCAGCGTTTCAGCGGGATCGTGGAGGATAGCCAGGTCAAAGCGTGCCACGCGCTTGGAATCTGGCTGACGCCAGGTGCGGCGATTGAATGCATCCAGGGCGTCGGCGAACACATGTTGCTGCTCGTCACGCAGTTTATGCAGCGCGCCAGCCCTTATCCCGGCGATCTGCCAAGTCTCGGCCCGGCGAAACTCGACCAGAAGAACAGGGCAGGGGAAGGCCTCGAAAAGCTGCCGTCCCAGGGTTTGCAAGGGCTCGATGGGCGTTTTGCCGAAGTAAAGATTCAGCGTGAAGGCTTCGGTGCTGCCGTACGGATGGTTAGCCAAGGCCCGTTCAAGGGGGCGCTCCAGGTCGTCCAGCCCAACGCCGTAAAGTGCCTTGCGCGACAGCTCGCTGATCGTGCGTACCGACGGTATGACCTTGTGCCCGCGGGCCTCGGCCAGCAGCGAGCAGTAATAACCTTGGCCCAGGTATTTATAGCTGCGACACAGATTGATCACCTGGGTGCGGCCAGCGACCTCATCGGTGCGCTCCAGGTAGTCCTGGGCCAGCATCAGGCTCTCGCTGGGCAGGTAGCTGGCCCAGTCTTCCTTGCGCTCGACCACGATCAGCAGTCGGCTGCCGCCACGCTGCTTGCCGGGAGGTTGATCGTCGAGGGTGATTGTGCAACGTTCGGATTTGGCCAATACTTCGGCCCTGTTGGCTTGCACCGCTGACATGAGTAATTGATCCCTGTTGAAGAATACGCCGCTTCAATAAATCACGGGTTTTTCGCCCTGTCCCGGTTCGTTACTCAAACATTACGGTGTTGCCATGCCTTTTGATTTTCGCTTTGCATCGATGCCCGATATCGATGCGCTGGCCGCTCTGGAGCAGCAGTGCTTCGCGCTCGATCGCCTGAGCCCGCGCAATTTTCATTGGATGATCAATCGGGCCAACGCCAGCCTGATCCTGGCCGAGCAGGGAGGGCAGTTGGCCGGTTATGCGCTACTGTTATTTCATCGCGGCACATCGCTCGGGCGTCTTTACTCCATCGCGGTCAGCCCTGCATGGCGGGGCCATGGGCTGGGGCAACAATTGCTGGAGCAGGCCCAGGCCGGCGCACTGGCGCGCAATTGCGCCTGGCTGCGCCTGGAAGTACGCCCTGATAATCCGGCCGCCATCCGCTTGTATGAGGCCAACGGTTACCGGCGCTTCGCGCTGGTCGAGGACTACTACGAGGATCACGCCCAGGCACTGCGCTATGAAAAGCGCATCCTGCGCGACGCGCCACCGCCCGCACGACGGGTCCCGTATTACCCGCAAACCACAGAGTTCACCTGCGGCGCCGCCTGCCTGTTGATGGCCATGGCGGCATTGGACAACCAACGTGCACTTGAGCGCAAAGAAGAGATTCAACTCTGGCGCGAAGCAACCACCATCTTCATGACCGCCGGCCACGGTGGCTGCAGCCCTCAAGGCTTGGCGCTCGCGGCTTGGCGACGTGGCTTTGCCGTTCGCTTGGTCCTGAGCCAGTCAGGCTCGCTGTTTCTGGACGGCGTGCGCAGTGCAGAAAAGAAAGCTGTGATGCAGTTGGTAGAAGAGGGCTTCGCCGAAGCATTGGCCGACACGGGCGTGGAGCAAATCACCGCAGTCAGCCTGGACGTGCGTGCAGCCTTGCTGGAGGGTTACAAGCCGTTGGTGCTCATCAGTAGCTATCGCTTCACACGCCTGAAGGCTCCTCACTGGATCGTGATCACCGGCTGCGACGATGACTTCGTCTATCTGCACGACCCTGATGTCGACCACAGCCGCCAACGCGGCAGCCTGGACTGCCAGCACATGCCGGTGAGCCACACCGAGTTCCAGCGCATGAGTGCCTTTGGCCGCCAACGTGTACGTGCCGCGGTGTTGTTGCGAACGCGATGAGGCGCATGGGCTAAGACGACATTTTTACGCGCTTCTTACGGGGGAGGCGCTGGGCAATTGAGAGGGGAATGGTTTGCGCAAGGCTAGCGGCCTGGTTGATGTGTACCGCACGACGAGGCAACGCCAGGGAATGAAGGTGACGCGCTCACCGAGTGCCACCTTCATTCATCAGCAGGCCGGGGGCTGCCACGGTCTAGACGGTTCCTTTTTCTGCGTTGAAGCCGTCGAAGTTATCAAAGACGCCCATGAAGCCCGCAACGGTCGCCTCCCGCGCCCAGTCGCGCTGCAGTTCGCAGTACATCTGCACGCGGCTGATCATTTTTGCGCCCGCCTGTTCCATTCGACGCAATGCGGCTTCATGCGCGGCCGTGGAAGTTCCCCCAACCGCATCAATCGGGACATAAACCTCAAAACCTTCCTGGATCGCGTCGAGAACCGGAAAGGTCAGGCAGGCTTCAGTCCACAGTGCAGTCATGATCAATTTGCGACGCCCACAGGCTTTCACCGCTTGCTTGAATTCGGTGTCTTCCCAGCTGTTGATCGAGGTGCGGTCGTAGGTCGGCAAGTGACCGAGCACGTCTTGCAACTGCTCAATAGGCGGCTGGTTGCGACCGGTGCCGACATTGACCGTGGAGTGGATGATAGGGAGGTTGAAGTTAACGGCCGCCTTGGCCACGCTGGTTATGTTGAACACCAGTTCGTCGCGAGGCATGGAACGGATCGAAGACACTTGAATCGGCTGGTAGTCGATAAGGATAAACGCCGAGTTCTCAGGCGTCAGGAGTGCGTCGGTGTGGGGGTTACGGATCGTTTCGCTCGTCATGGCAGGTCCTCATTATGACGGTGGTCCAAGCGCTCGCTTGGGCTGGATATCGCACGCATCAGGCAACGATCGCGAACTGGCTGTGGCGAATGGAGCATGAGCCGTCAACCGGCAATACATCCGTGGCGTCGCTGCCTGTGATCAGCATTCTGTTGTTCCCTAACCCCCTTAGGTAGTGGCATCGTTCGGTTAACTGTGTCGCACAAAGGGGAACGCCAAGTTGGATATCGAAGCGCTCGAGACGTTTGTCCAGGTTGCTGATGCCGGAGGCGTTTCGCCTGCTGCACTGAGGCTGGGGGTATCAAAATCAATCATTAGTCGCAGGTTGATACGCCTGGAAACGGAGCTTGGGGTGCAGTTGCTTACACGCACCACCCGCGGCGCAGCATTGACAGAGGCCGGAGCTACGTTCCGCGACCACGCGGCCAAGGTATGTGCCGAAATGGAAATGGCCAGAGAGGCCATTCTGCCTGCTGGCCCCTTGCGTGGTCGCCTGCGAGTGGCCGCACCACTGTCTTTCGGCCCGACACATTTCGCCCCTGTCATTTCGCAAATGGCCCGCCGCCATCCACAGTTGCAGATTCAAACCTGCTACAGCGATCGCTTTGTCGATCTCATTGCCGAGGGGTACGACTGTGGCATCCGGGTTGGCTACCTGCCTGACTCCAACCTCATTGGCAGGCGTATCGGCCCGATCGGCGTGAAACTGGTCGCAAGCCCGTCCTACATCAAGGAACATGGGTCGCCACAACGGCCGGAGGACCTGGCCTCGCATCAAGCATTGATGCAGAGCACGGAGGCCTGGCAATTTGTGGATGGCGACAGGGTCGTTTCGGTTCGCCCCCAAGGGCAATTCAAAGCCGACAACGGCGTTGCGCTCGTCGCCGCCGCAGTAGCAGGGCTCGGTGTAGCTTACCTGCCGGATTGTCTCACCCATGAAAACATCATGTCCGAGGCGTTGGTGCCAATCATGACAGCTTATCCTCCGCCTCCAGCCGGAGCGTATCTGGTGCGTCCACCAGGTGCGCATCCGGCGCGAAAAATCCGCGTCCTCACCGAGCTTCTAATCGAGCATTTCGGCACATCTCCCCATTTTGCCGGGGGCGCTTCCAACTGATCCAACGGGGGGCGCTCGTTGCCGTTTCTATTGAGGCGGCCATATTTACGGCACCTCGAAATTCTCATAGCCCAGGGAAATCGAATCGCTTCTGGGATAGCTGACATACACCATCTCGCCATAGTTGCTGGCGACCAGCACGTAGGGCCATTTGCCGTTGGCCTTTCGCAGGTCCTCATACAAAGGCAGGAAGAAGTCTTTGGTCTGACCCTGTGGGTCGTAGGGGACCTCACCGATAAAGATCGGATAACGCCCGCCGTTGCACAGCTGTACCCGCTCCAGCTTGATGCCGCTTTTCTCCAGCACGGTGCGGGCAGGGTGTTGCCAGGTGGCGAGGTCGACATCCTGGCAATCGTGGGTCTTCTGAGTGTAGAGCTCGGTGTCCGGGAGGGCTGGGTACGCCAGGGCCTGGCCGGTCAGGAGCAGTAGAACCAGGGGCAAAAGACGCTGCATGAAGAGGGTCCGAATGAGGGGGAGGGTGATTGTAAGGGCTTTTGCGCGAGATCCAAGGCTTGAACCGTCGCGCAATCGCCTGTTTCCAAAGCCATCATCGATCAGTGTGCGTCAGCGTTGAAGAAAAAATCCTCCTGTTCTACGGCCGTAAACGCGGCGCCCTCGATGTGGTAGACGGTGGGCTCTTCAGAAAAATACGGCTCCAGCCCCCTCATGAATAGCCGATGGTCTTCACTCGCTTCGAACCCCGGCGTGTGATCCTCAAGTGAAGCCCAACGCACGATGAGGTTGAATTGGCCGGGGTTCTCGATACCTTGCGCGAGCAGGTGGCCGCCGTAGCCTTTTGCACGAGACAGTAAAGGCGTGACATCGGCAAAGGCGCGCCTGAACGTTTCGATGCGGTCCTGGTGTACGGGGAGCAGGGCGATCTCATAAATCATGATGTTCATCCAATGTGATTTGAACGGTTAGCGACAGCCATTCAGGCGATCAGCGATGGCTCGACGGCAATCGCAATTTTCCCTTGGAGGCCGTTGTTCGGGCTTTCCAGCCGGGCATGAGCAAGGGGGATGTCTTCAAGTGAATAAACCGCTCCCACGTGTGGCCGTAGCTGACCGCGGTTGATCAAGGCACTCAACTCATCGAGCTTGCCACGGTTTTGTCGGGTGAAAACGAAGTGGTAGCTGGCGTTCTTGCCCCAGGCCTGGATGAGGCTCTGTGGCTGGGCAATGTCTACGATCGAGACCACGCGGCCCAGTTGAGCCAGCACGTCGGGGCTGCCCGACAGCGTGTTGCCGCCGATGGTGTCAAACACCACATCGACGCCTTGGCCGGTCGTTTCGCGGTTGATGACCTCGACGTAATCCTCTTTTTCGTAGTCGATGACCACATCGGCTCCCATGGCACGGGCGAACTCGGCGTTAGCTTCGCGCACGGTGGTGAACACCCTCGCGCCGATGGCCTTTGCCAACTGGATCGCTACATGGCCAACGCCTCCCGCACCGCCATGGATGAGGATGCTTTCACCCACTCTCAGGCCTGCGCGGACGACCAGGGCCTCCCACGCCGTCCCGCCAACCAGGCTCAGGCTCGCCGCCTCAAGGTGGTTCAACGCAGCGGGCTTCTTGCCGATGATGCTTTCGGCGGCGACGTGGTACTCGGCATAGCTGCCGGAACCGTCGAATATCTGCGGGGTGTACCAGACTTCATCCCCCGGCACGAAAGACGTGACGCCAGGCCCGACGCTTTCAACGACGCCAGAGATGTCGTGGCCGGTGATGGTCGGCAGCGCCACCAGGTCGGGGTAGTCGCCGCGCCGGACCTGGTAATCCAACGGATTGATGGAGGTCGCATGCACCCGGACCAGGACGTGTCCGGGCCCCGGCACTGGCTTGGGCAACTCGCGAAGTTCGAACGATTCCGGGCCGCCAAATGAGGTGAGCATCATCGCTTTCATTGCAAAATCCTCTAATCGATAAAATTAGATATCGAGATATTTCGATATCCTGTAATAAAAAAAACCTACAACTCTTTCCCAATCAGCTCGGAGAGGGCGCTGATAGTGGCTTCGTTGCGCTTGTAATAGGTCCACTGACCGATGCGCCTGACCTCGACCAGACCCACCCGTTGCAGCGTTGCAAGATAACCAGACACCGTGGACTGAGACAGGCCGATGCCTTCCTGGATACTGCTGACACAGACACCCACCGTGTGAACGTCACCTTCATCCTGTGGAGGGAAGTTCTTTACGGGGTCCTTCAAGCCTTTCAGGATTTGCAGGCGAGTAGGGTTCGAGAGGGCTTTGAATATGTCGAGTAGTTCCATGCGCCCAGGATATCGAGATTTTTCGATATGTCAATACGCGTATTGCAGGCACATCAGTCAGGCCTGTCGAAGGCTGTGATAGCACCTGTTTCAGGCCGGGCCTGCGGCACACCCGGCCGGTCCGCGGCATCAAAGATCATCCTCGCACGGCGAAAACACTCCGCGTTTTCCAGCAGCCAAGTCCATAGCGGCACCATTCGGACCAGAAAACTGCGCCCCAGCGAGGTCAGCTCGTAATCGACCCGGGGCGGCGTTTCGCCGTGGTCGAAGCGAGCAATCAGACCGTCACGCTGCAGTTGTCGCAAGCTACGGGTCAGCATCCGCTGGGTGACACCCGGCAGGCGTCGACCAATTTCGGCGTGACGCAGCGTGCCTGCCACGCCCAACACATGCACGATACCCAACGACCAGCGATTGCCCGCGTGGGTCAGCACCTCGCGCTTGAGTTCACCGTCCTCGGCACCAAGGGCGTCGCACACGGCCTGGGATTGGCGGATGACTTCATCTTCACTCATTTCGTCGTGCGGTATCACGGGTGTGCCCTTCTTCAGTGCGTTAACCAGGGCTGGCAGGATGCGGACATTCACTGTCGATCATCGTTTGGGAGCTACAGATGCAACCGCACAATCCTGCAAAAAACCAGAAGATTCTCGTCTTAGGCGCTGGCGAATTGGGCCTGGCGGTGGTTCGCGCGCTGGTGCTCAATCCAGCGGCGGAGGTGGCGGTGATGCTGCGTCCGGTCGCACCAGAGGCGATATCCAGCGAGAGACACCAGGCGCTGCACGAGCTGGAAAGCTTGGGTGTCGAGGTACTGGCGGGGGATGCCGTCAATGACAGCGAAGAGCAACTCGCGGCAAGCTTCAGTGCCTTCGATACGCTAGTCAGTTGCCTGGGTTTTGTCGCCGGCCCCGGCACGCAACGAAAACTCACCCGTGCCGCTTTACAGTCCGATATCAAGCGTTACGTGCCATGGCAATTCGGCGTCGACTACGATGCGATCGGCCGAGGCAGCCCGCAGGATCTGTTCGACGAGCAACTGGACGTACGCGATTTGCTCCGCGCTCAATCCCGGGTGCAATGGCTGATCATCTCGACTGGCATGTTCACCAGTTTTCTGTTCGAGCCGGGCTTTGGCGTGGTCGATCTGGACAACAACACCGTACGTGCATTGGGCAGTTGGGACACGGCCGTGACGGTAACCACCGCGCAGGATATCGGCCGGCTGACAGCGACGATCCTGTTCGATTCAACCTTGCGTAACCAGGTGGTCTATATCGCAGGTGACACGCTCACGTATGGGCAATTGGCCGACACCGTGGAGCGATTGCTGGACAGAGCACTTGAACGTGTCGAATGGACAGTGCCTGCGTTGGAGGCAGACCTGCGTGCCGAACCTGACGATCAACTGCGCAAGTACCGTGCGGTGTTCGCTCAAGGCAGAGGCGTTGCGTGGGATAAAGCGCGGACGTACAACGGCGAGCGGCAAATCGAGACGACCAATGTGGTGCGGTGGATTGAGCAGAATCTGCTTTGACAGGGGTTGTTTTGTATAGAGGTGGTCTGGAGGTGGAGGGTTTTATGGTCGCAGCTGGTTGAATTTCTGTGGGGGTGTGGCGTGGTAGGTGTAATATCTTGTTACGCATAATGTATATTATGTTAAACGTCGTGTGTGCGTGCGTTTATATCGGTTTGTCACCTGCCGGCGTTACGCGACCGGCCGGGCCTGCTCCTACGGTTGCAACCTTTGTCCGCTCTGCTCATCTTTTCCGGGTAATGAGTTCACTCATGTACTGATTCAAGTCACGCAGATCGTTGATGCTCCAGGCGTGCGGAGCAATCTTCACGTTGTTTTCTCGCAAGGTTTTTGGAATCAGGCTTCCACTCGGGCGAAGAATGACCGATGAAACAATCACGCCGGGATAATCATTGAGTCGCTTCTTGAAGGCGGACGTGGTCAGGTCAGGCGTCGGCGGATTGCTCTTTTTCGCCAACGGCCCTGTTCCTTTGACGTCGGCGCCATGGCACACGGCGCATCGCTGTGTATAGAGATTCTTTCCATTGGCATTATCCGCATAGGATAACGACGGCTGAAAAGCAGATAAAAAGCCAAGCAGAACAACAGGTAATATCTTCATTTGCATTTATTTTATTCAGACGAAAAAACTATCCGCTCTTCTCGGAAGTCATGAGCGGCGCACAGTTGCTCACGACAAAGACATGCCGTGGATCATCAATCACTACACCCACCGCCACACAGGCTCACTTAAACGCTCGGCAAAAAAGTCCGACAGCGCCTTGATTTTTACCGGCCGGGTGCGCGCCGAGGGGGTGACGAAATACAAGCCGCCACGTGTCATGCTCCATTCCGGCAGCACCACGACCAAGCGCCCATCGGCCAGGTATTCGCTGGCTATGAATTCAGGCAGTTCGGCAATGGCCTGTCCCTCAAGCAACACTGGCAATAACGCATCCGAGTTGGTCACTCTTAACGGGCCGCTGGGCACCACGTCTTCTTCGGTGCCGTCTTTGTGGGTGAACCGCCACACTTGGCTGCGAGCTCGATAGGCATAGCTCAGGCATGTACGGGTCGCCAGTTCGCGGGGATGGCTGGGGTGGCCGTGGGCAGCTAGATACGCCGGTGAGGCAACCAGGTATTGGGTGACCGCGCACAGATGCCGCGCAACCAGCGATGAGTCCGGCAGTACGGCAATGCGCAGTGCCGCATCGAAGCCCTCGGCGATCAGGTCTACCGAGGCGTCTGAAAGGTGCAGGTCAATCGAAAGCTCAGGATACAGCCGGATCAATTGCGGCATCAGCGGTGCCACCCAACGCAGTCCAAACGACATGGGGATGGCCAGGCGCACCTGGCCGCGGGGCTGGATCGATAACGCCTGAGCCTCGCTTTCCACCGCTTCAGCCTGCCGATAGATCTCCCCTGCCCTGACTGCCATGCTTGCGCCGAATTCAGTGAGGGCCAGTTGCCGCGAGGTGCGGTTGAACAAGCGTCCACCCAGGCGCTCCTCCAGCCGCGCGACCGCACGCGATACCGTAGGCACCGACACGCTCATGACACGCGCCGCGCCGGCGAACGAGCCCTCTTCGGCCACCTTGGCAAACATCGCCAACCCTTCGAAATCTGGAAGCTTGCTCATTTCATTTCTGCAACGATAGGTTTCAGACAATTCTATTTTGAAACTCTTACCTCGTCGATAAGCTTCTCCTACACCACAAGTCACTCAATCGAAATACGGGAGAAACACCATGACGAACAAACTCGAAGGCAAAATTGCATTGGTGACCGGCGGCACTACCGGCATCGGCTTGGCCACTGCAAAACGCTTCGCTCAAGAAGGCGCCCACGTCTATATCACGGGCCGTCGCCAAGCCGAACTGGACGCTGCCGTCGCCGCTGTCGGCAACGCCACCGGCGTGCAGGTGGATTCCTCCAACCTCGACCAGTTGGACGCGTTGTACCGCCAGATTGGCGCGGCCCACGGCCGTATTGATGTGCTGTTCGCCAATGCCGGCGGCGGGTCCATGCTGCCACTGGGCGAGATCACGGAACAGCAGTACGACGACACCTTCAATCGCAACGTAAAAGGCGTGCTGTTCACGGTGCAAAAGGCGCTGCCGCTGCTGGCCCCCAAAGCCTCGGTGATTCTCACCGGCTCCACGGCAGGCAGCTCGGGCACCGCCGCCTTTAGTGTGTACGCCGCGTCCAAGGCCGCCGTGCGCGCATTTGCACGCAACTGGATTCTGGATTTGAAAGACCGCCAGGTACGCATCAACACGATCAGCCCCGGCGCCACGCGCACGCCTGGCCTGGTTGAATTGGCCGGCCCCGATGCCGCTCAGCAACAAGGCTTACTCGACTACTTGGCATCGCTGATCCCAATGGGACGTGTCGGCGAAGCCGAAGAAATCGCCAGCGCAGCGTTGTTCCTGGCCTCGGATGACGCCAGCTTCGTCAACGGTATCGAACTGTTTGTCGACGGCGGCCAGGCGCAAATCTGACCACTCAGCGAGCGACTCCCCCGGGACGGCGCTTATAACCGTTCATCAAACGCGGCCCACTGCTATCAACGAAACAGCGTTATTGGCGTTAAACCACAAGCAGTGGACCAACCGCAGGTAAGGAGCACGCATGACCCAAGCTTTCAACATCAGCGATCTCACCAAGCACTCCGTGCCTGACGATTTGCAGGTCACGAGCGCCAGTAGCCGGGTCAGCAAGAACCCGATCGAACTCATCGTGCAGGGTACCCCTGGCAGTGATTACCTGCGCGGTGGGCTGGCCAACGAGCTGCTGATGGGCGGGGCCGGCAACGACCAGATAGTCAGCGGGGGTGGCAATGACGTGATGGTCCCCGGTGCCGGATTCGACACCTTGTACGGTGGCGCCGGCAGCGATGTATTTCGCTTCGACCGCCTCGGCGACAGCTATATCAAGGCCGGAAGCGAGTTCACCGATGCCATCAGCTATTTTGATCCCGCCCACGATGTCCTCGACCTGTCAGCTCTGGGCTTTAGCCATCTGGGCAATGGCTACGGCGATACCCTGCACATACGTAGCGAGCCCCTGCGCGGCATCTACATTTTGGAAAACTACGAGCAAGACCATAATGGCCGGCATTTTGCCGTGCAGTTCCTGTCCAACAGCGGCCTGATTACCGATGCCAACTTGCAACCGCTGATCAACGGTACCTCGCACGACGACCTGCTGGTGGGAACCGACGCTGGCGAATCCATCAAGGCCGGCGCTGGCCGCGACACTATCGAAGCGGGTGCAGGCAATGACCGGCTATTTGGAGGCGCCGGCGGCGACACACTGAGCGGCGGCGCGGGTGCCGATACCTTTGTGTATAACCAGCTCAGCGACAGCTACCGCAACGATGCCAGTGGCAACTACAGCCGCCGCGACCTGATCACCGATTTCAATGGCAACGACCATGACATGATCGACGTGTCCGCGCTGGCCTTCACCGGGTTGGGTAACGGCTACAACGGCACGCTGAAGGTGGTCCTCAACCTGGCGGGCGACACCACCGCGCTTAAATCACTGGAGGCCGATGCCAACGGTAACCGCTTCGAAATCCTGCTCAGTGGGAACCACGTCAGTGAACTTAATGCCAGCAGCGTGCTGTTCGCCCCGCCCAGTAATGCGACAACTGTGACCACCCCGCAGCCGATCACACCGGTGAATCTGGCCGGCGACGATAAGGCCAATACCCTGTATGGCTACTGGGGCGACGATACTCTGGCCGGCGGTGCCGGAAACGACACCCTTGAGGGTAACGCTGGCAACGACGTGCTGACCGGTGGGTTGGGCGCGGACAAGCTCACCGGCGGCACAGGCAACGACCGTTTCGTGTTCACCAGCAGCGGCGACAGTTATGCAGGCAGCAGCGACCTGATCACTGACTTCATCTGGGGCGAAGACAAGCTCGACGTCTCCGCGCTCGGCGTAACCGGTTTGGGCGACGGCCGTAACGGCACCTTGCGCATGACCTACGATGAAATCAACGAACGCACTTACCTGCGTAGTAGCGAGCCAGGTGCCGATGGGCACGCCTTTCAGGTCACGCTAGCCGGATTCGATTACACGCACTTGATCACCAATGCCGACCTGGTGGTTGCCGATACGACAGAGATCGGGCTCATTGGGCACGCCACTGTTGACTACTTGAGCTAGCACTTCCCTCACAGCCGGCCATCAGCACCCACCTTTAGTTATGCAACGGCTACGGTGTGAGGTGCTGACCGCAGCTACGAGTCGAAAGCAGGCGTCTGAAATCGTCCGTTTTTTGGCCAGAAGCGGCCTTTGGCAATGGCGGCTATCGGCCAATAGCCAACATTCCATTTGGCCTGAAGTGCTACCCTCCACCGGACTTTACTTAAGACCAAAATATGGACATATCGCCTCGCTTTATCATTCATGAATCCCCCTATTGGGTTATTAACCACCGCATCGACAGTTCGCTGCCTGGCTACCTGATACTCAGCGCGAAAGAAATGACGAACTCACTGGCGGCGCTACCGACCGAAGCACTGGCGGAGTTGGGGGAGTTGCAGGCGAGAATCCAGGCATCCATCGAAGCGCACCTGCAACCAAAACGGCTATACATCGGCCGTTTCGGTCATGACGCGGGCCACTCCATCCACTTCCATTTCATCCCGATTTACCACTGGGTCGAGGCATTATTCTGGAGCGATGACAGGTACAGAGTGCTGCAAAGTTTTGGCTCACTCGACAGTAGCGCGCCCCAGACCGACGGCGCGGAACTGACGTTCTATGTTTGGCGAGAGTTTTGTGAGCGTCCTGATCCACCTATGATTGAAGGCCCAACCATTGATCACGTCATTGCGACTCTGCGCTCCCGAATCAGGGACGATGAATGAAACTGATCGAGATTCAACAGATTACGCACCTACCGGAAGAAGTTCTTATCTTGGAGAAAGAGGCGGTTGCAGAAGATTTCAGGTTTCTGACGCGCCTGATTTCGGAATGGCAATCTGGAACGAATCGCTTCGATGCGCCCGGTGAATGCCTCATGGCAGCGTATTCGGAACAGCAGCTGATGGGAATTGGAGGCCTATCAGTTGATCCCTATATCAAGCCCGGTATCGCAAGGCTACGGCGAGTGTACGTGTCACCTGCGGCAAGGAATCAATACGTCGGTCAGGCGCTGGTAAAAGTATTGGTTGCACGCAGCTCTTCACTTTCAGCAGGTGCGTCTTTGCACCGATACCTCGGGAGGCGACGCGTTTTACTTGCGCTGCGGCTTCATCCGAATAGAAGATATCCATGCCACCCACATCATGGATCTGGTCAACGTCTGATCAGGCAGCTTTCGGCCGATTCTGTTGAAAAAGTCGGTTTTTCAGATCGCCTGAACTCAGGCACGACTACCACTGGAGAACCTACTCACCACATTGAGTGGTTTTTCGGCCCTTCGTTGACCGTTGCCGCTCAGTTAGTGGGTTAGTTTGAGGTTTTTTGCTTAGTGCAGGCGCACCTATCCCGTGACCGGTGGACCTTGAGAGGTAAATTTGGCCAGCCGGCGCAGGTTCTGCACCGCAGCGGCCAGCGTGAACTCATCGGTCGCGCCGCTCATGCCACGTAGTCGCAAGCGGTCCAGTTTCAGGATTCGCTTGAGGTGGGCAAACAACATTTCGACCTTTTTACGTTCGTGGCGAGAGCGCTGATATGCCGGCGTTGCTGCAATGCGCCGCGCCACATCACGAGCGGCCTCATGGACGCTGCGAGCGATCTTGCGGAACGCAGTGTTCGGGCAGCACTTGGCTTTCATCGGACACGTTGCGCAGTCGGTCTGCCGGGATCGGAAGATGATGGTGTTGGCCTTGGTGACGTGTGAACGCTCGTTCTTGAAGGCTCGCCATTCACTGCGCAATGCCTTGCCGGCCGGGCAGCGGTATTCCTCAATCTCTTCATTCCAGTGGAAATCGTTGCTCGAAAAACTGTCGTTCTTGCGCTCGGTTTTGTCCCACACCGGCACGTGAGGTTCGATGTCTTTTTCCTCCACCATCCAGGCCAACATCGGCGCTGTACCGTACGCGGTATCGCCGATGAGGCGTTCCGGCTTGATGTCGAACTGCGCTTCAACGCGATCGATCATCGTCTTGGTGCTCTCGACTTCGGCCGTTCGATGAGCGGGTGTAGGCTCCACATCCACGATGACGCCGTGTTCGGTATCGATCAGATAATTCGTCGAGTAAGCGTAGAACGCGGGGCCGCCTGGAGCAGCGGTCCAGCGAGCCTGTGGATCAGTCAGTGATAAACGCTTCGGTAGCGTTTCGGCCAAAGCCTCTTCATCGAGGGCTTCAAGGTACTCACGCACGGCGCGGGTGCTCAGGGCCGGATCGCTCCAGTTGACCTGTTCATCACCCGGTACGCCGCGCTGCCGACTCGCATCCGCTTTGATGATGCTGGCGTCCACAGCAAATCCTTCGCCTTTGACCAGGCCAGCATCCATGCAACGACGCAGCACCTCGTTGAACAACCAGCGAAACAGATCGCTGTCCCGAAAACGGCCGTGTCGATTTTTGGAAAAGGTCGAGTGATTGGGGACTTCATCTTCAAGGCTCAACCGGCAGAACCAGCGATACGCCAGGTTCAAATGGGCCTCTTCGCACAACCGCCGTTCGGAGCGAATGCCGTAGCAATAGCCCACGATCAGCATGCGGATCATCAGTTCAGGATCAATCGACGGACGCCCGATCGGGCTATAAAAATCGGCGAGGTAATGGCGCAGGTCGTTCAGATCGAGACACTGATCAATGCTGCGCAGAAGGTGATTGGCTGGGATGTGATCTTCAAGGTTGAACGAGTAAAACAGTCGATCCTGCCCACTCGATAACTGTCCCATCATGCTGTGTGCTTCCCTGCTGGCCAATGCAGAGATTTTGCCGCAGGCCATACAGGGGAGCTACTTTTTCAACAAAATCGGCCAGAAGCGGCCAGTTCCAGTTGGCGCGCAGTAAACAGGGCATGTTCAAGCCTTCCCAGGGATGCAGAAAGACTCAATCTACTGGCGTGAAAGGGACGCCACCGCAGCTAACTCACCTACCTATACCTATGCCGGTGGAGACAATCAGTCCCAATCGCGCATGGACCGTCAGGCGTTCATTAGTGGTATTTGAACCTACGGTTATCAAATGCAGGCTTCGTCCCTTCCAGAACCTTGACCACGTGGCCGTTGATGACGGGGCTTTCAATGGCACCTGCTGTGTATGAGATTTTCTGGCCATTCGCCCAGTCGAAATGGGGCCAGATGATCTGCTCTCCATCACAGACCACGGCAAGATTCGAGTTATGGGTGACCATGATGATCTGCCGACGCTTCTTGGCCTCCGTGAGCACCGGCACCAAAAGGCTCACCACAGTTTCGTTGTCGAGATTTTCTTCCGGTTGGTCGAGGATAATTGGGGTGCGTCCTTTGTCTACCAGCAGATAGAAGATCAGGAGCAAAGCTCCTCGCTTGCCTGGAGAGAGCTGCTCAATCTCCGCGTCTTGGAACATCAGAAGACAAAAGGGGGACGGATTTATTAATCGGGAGGACTGCCCGCTTCTGGCCGATTTCTGCCAATATTTATCCGCCCAAAACGACCAATTCATATCGGTCACGAATAGCACCCAGGCAAAATCTCGAGCGCCCCCCCACTCTTCAGTGACGTATTTCAACACCACAAACCGGCCCTACCCTAAAACCACTCAGGAATCGCGCTGAGCCTCTTGGCGCAGCGCATCAAGCTGTTGCTGTGCATGGGCAGCCTGGCAGTAGGCGTTGAGGATATCTGCAATCTGGTCGCAATCCAGGGTGATGCCTTCATGCACCAGGCCGGCAGACAGGATGCGGATCTGCGGCTGGGGCTTTTTGAGGGCCATGGCCTGGTTGCCGAATATCTGTCGCGCGGAGCGATGAACAGGCAGGGGCGCATCGGCACGCAACATCAGTTTCTGCTCCGTCAGCCAGCCTTCGTCATTGATGGAGACGTCGACAATGTCCAGCAGATCCACCGGTGCGCTCAGCGTGTCCGCAAACAGCTGGCGGCGGGTCAAGCGCATAAACACGTGTTGCCCGGCGTTGCGGTGCTGCCAGGTGATCAATGCAAACACCACCGCCATCACCGCAGCACACACGGCCAGGCTGGTGGCCCCGCTATTCAGGGCGTACCCCAGCAAGCCCAGGGCAACCAGCAAAAACAGCGGGCTGCGCACCTTGTAGCGGCGCGAGTTAGTGAATTCGGTCTGCTCGGGTACGCGCTGGATAACCTGCTCGAGTTCGGCGATCGCACGCTCGCGCTGGGCGTCGCGGGAGTCGGCGTATTCCTGGCTGAGTGCGCTGGCGAGATCCGACAGCGGATCCGAAGGTTGGGTCATGGATCATTCTCCTTGGACAGTTGGTATCGGCGGTGATACGGGCTGCGTGGCAGCCGACGACGCCGTATGGGTGAGTTGGCTGAACCAGTGTCGGTCGTGTTCGGTGGGTACGCGGGTGGCCTCGGCCAGCAGCGCGTCATCCAGGGTTACGCCCAGTTGCTGGAGGCGGAGTGCCGTCGGCGGGTGTGTATCGAACGGGTGCGCGATGGTGTGGTTCAGCGCCGCGTCGTTCAGGCGCAGTGGCGTGTGTCGCAGGTGGTCGGCCAGGGCCTGGATCAGGTTGGAGTGGCGCTCGGCGAGCAGCGTGTTGATTTCAGCGTCCAGCGCGATCACCCGCAACAGCGCCTGGCAGAACAGGCGCTCACCGCCGATGTTGCCGCCCACCCGATCCGCCGCCAATTCCTGAGCGCGGCCCCAGTGATGCACCGCCAGTTGAAAGTAATGCAGGAAACGTTGCGTCATCCAGATCGCCGGGCGCTCGATCCAGGCCGGGTCGGCATCCTCGGCACGGATAAACGCAAAGTGCAGGCACATCAGGCTGAAATGCGCACCGATCTCGCTGCCCCGCTCGGTGTCACGGCTACAGAAATGGCCCAGCTCATGACCGATGATCGACGCGGCCTCGGCCTGGCTCAGGGTCGAGAGGTAGGTCAGCGGCAGGTAAAGGGTGCGCCCGCGGAGCAAGTCGCCGGCCGGTTGCAGGGCCACATCAACGCTGGTGACGAAAAACGATTGGTCGATGCCCACCACTATATGGTCGGGCACCGGCGCACCGGTGGCTGTGGCCAGTTGCTCAATCCATGCCCACAAGGCCGGGGCTTTGTCACGCCCCATCCGGTGCCCCAGGAACGCCGAGGACGGGCTATCCAGCGCGTGCCATTGCTGGCGCAGACGCCCGATCAACAGGCAGCCCGCCCATAGCACGGCAATCAGCGGCACCGCCACCAGCAGTATGAGCCAGCCACCGGCTTTCAAATGGCTCCAGCCCCAGCTCAGCTCATACAACAGACTCAGGGCCAACGCGCCCATCAACAGCCCGGCGTAAGCCGCCAGCCAATGCCCCAAGGCACGCCAGCAGAGGAACAGGCGGTCGTAGAGAAAATCCCTGGACTTCAGCGCACGCCAGGCATCCAGCCTCAGCTTGAGCCACGTCGCAGGCCCGGCCACCAACGCGGCGAGGGCCAGCCAGTAGGCCAACCCTGCCAACACCTGACGCACGCGGAGCCAGGCGTAGTAGCCGCCGATATTCTGTGCTTCGCGCAGCACGTCATCGACGCGTCCGCTTTGCACACTGGCCCAGGTCATGAGCACCACCGGCAGCAGCAATATCGTCAGCGGCCACGACCACCGCGCGAACCGGCTCATGGCTCAATTGGCCTGCAAATAATCGGTCAAAAACGCCTGTGCATTGCCTTGGCTGGACAGGAACTCGTCATAGCCGACATTCAGCGCCTGCGATTCGCCAGGCAGGTACAGCTCGCCCCAGCCTTGTTGCAGCACCAGTACCACGAATTTCTGGCCGTCCACGGTGGTGGAATAGCGGGTGTCCTTACTGGTCTTTTCTACGGTCATCTTCTGGATCTTCATGTTCCAGTCGTGGTCGACACCCTCCAGCTGCACCAGCGCCTGATTGTCATTGCGCGCACCGATGCGCAGAGTCCAGACTTTCACGCCGCCTTCGCCGGCATAGGCCAGCACTTTTTCTGCGACTTCCGGGCGGTTTTCAGCCTGGGCGCCACCCGCGATCACGGCCAGAGCCAGGCACAGCAGCGCTGCCCACTTGCGATACATCAACATTTAGGGTTTCCTCGGCAGTTCAAAGGCCACCATTGAAATCAACGCTCAGGCGCCTGCCAAGCGGCGTGGCCGTGGCGCACAACAATAAGGCCGTGACGCACAACAAATGATCGGGCTGCCCAATGTCGATATCATGCAACGCTGCCCACCAGCCCTGACGGACACTTTGCCAATGGACCGCCGCAACCCCTATCTGGACACGCACTTCTGCTTCGATCACCCAGAGGCCCTGAACCAGGCCGGTGTATTCGATGACAGCGCGCGGCAGGTCATGGGCAGCGCGATCGGCCATTACCGCGCGCAGACGCTGCGGTCGCAGCTGCAGTATTTCGACTGCGATCTGCAATTCCCCGAACCGTTGCGCATCCACAAGGTGCTGCCCGACAGCGTGTGCATCGTGCAGGTACTGGGTGGGCAATGGCAGCATCGGGTTGACGGTCGGCTAAATGAATACACGCCCGGCGCGCCGCATGTGCTGGGATTGAGTGAAAGTATGGAAGCCATGGACCAGATGCCTGCCGGCAGCCGTGCGCGCATGGCCGGGCTGCGCATCGGCGGCGACTATCTACGCGAATTGGCTGAAGAAGACCCGTCACTGCAATCGCTGGCCAGGCTGCTCGACGATGGCATGCACTTTTCCGAACTGCGCGGCTGTCGCGCCATCGGGAGTTTGTTCGAGCGCCTTTATCACTCACCCTACCAGGGCGCCTTGGAACGGCTGAATCAGGAGAGCCTGAGCCTGGCCGTGCTGGTCGAGCTGGCGATGCACCTGGCGCCACAGCCAGCTGAGCAGGTGGCCACGTCGCGCAGCCATTCGGACCTGGCACACGAAGCACGCTTCAAGCTCGACGCCAACCTGATGAACCCACCTGGCACTCCGGCGCTGGCACGGGAACTGGGCGTGGGTGAAACCACCCTGAGACGTGCCTTTAGCCGGGTGTACGGCCAGTCGATGCTCGATTACGTGCGCCAACAGCGCCTGGAACTGGCGCGCACTCTGTTGCGCCAGCGCAAATGGCACGTGGCGCAGATTTCCCACCGCCTGGGCTACTCCAATCCTGCCAATTTCAACCATGCCTACAAGGCGTATTTCGGCCATCCGCCAGGGGCTGAAGTCTGAGGTCGGCGACACTTGCTCTGTCGCCCTGCGCATCCATACGTCCGCTTTTGGCCGGTTAGCGACCGTCGCTCTGATTAGCCATCCTTTTCTTTCCACACGTGGAGGGCTTGTCATGAACATCATCGCTACCTGCAGCCGTCAGTCCTGGAACCCGAGCTTGTACTCCTCGCGAGTGAGTCAGGATCAGCGTCACCGCTCACACGGCCCAGAGACCATCGCCTAAGCTGATACTACGCGAATGAGTGACCGGACCAGCGTAGCCGAAAGATGCCAGCGGTTATCCCTTTCCATCTCGGCGCCCTACTTGCCCAGCACGTACTGACCGAAATTATTGATGTGATCATCCAGGTTATCCTCAAGCATCATCCGGTACTGATCACAGAAATACTTCAGCAATGCCTCCCTCGCATCGGCCATTTCCGCAGCAGATTTGAAGTTCTGCGCGCTGGCCCAGGCGTTGAAACGCGATGTGCCAAACAGCATTGACGCGCTGATCTCGCCGAGGTTTCCATAGGTTTTCAGCTGTTCGTTGGACAGCTCAATATGGGCGTCTGCGCGGTCGTAGAAGGCGTGGTCGGTGGCGTCGGCCATGATAAGGCTCCGATAAGCAAATGAGGGGCGTCATTGGAGCATATCCCACGGCTGGATTGCAGATGCCTGGCCTCTACGCGAAAGAGCGGTGAAGCCCGCCTGATTTAAGTGGGCCCCCTCTCCTGCCTTCCATGCAGCCACATCAGAAATCAACAGTGGCCGATACCTTCAGCGTGCGCGGCGCACCTTGAGTCAGATAACCACCGTTGGCCGAGGCCCAGTAATTTTCGTCGGCGACGTTCTCCAACATTGCGTTCAAGGTCAGGGCGCGGCCATCCAGGTGGGTCCGGTAGCGGGCGCCCAGGTCGACGCGGGTCCAGGCGGGGATGCTGTATTCGTTGGCGCTGTCCACGAATTGGCCGCCCGTGCGCAGTAGCAGGCCGTTCAGGCTCACCCCGGGCAAACCGGGCACATCCCAGTCGGCGCCCAGATTGAACTGGAACAGCGGCACACCCACCGCCTGGTTGCCATCGTCGCGACCGCCAGCGGTGCCGCGCAGCTCGGCTTTGGTCCAGGTGGCGCCGCTCAGCAGGCGCAGGCCGTCCAGCGGCTCGCCGAACATGCTCAGTTCCACGCCGCGATTGCGCTGCTCGGCATCCACCCGGTAGTAGCCGTCGCCGCCGAGCACGCCCTGGGGCTGCTCGATGCGGAACAGGCTAAGACTACCGCCGAAGGTGCCCCAATCCAGCTTGGCGCCCACCTCCGTCTGCTTGGAGCGATAGGGCGCGAACATCTCGCCGTTGTTGAGCGCGGCGACCGGCGCGGTCGGCCCCTGTTGCAGAGACTCGACGCGGTTGGCATAGAGCGACAGGTACTCGGTGGGCTTGATCACCAGGCCATAGGCCGGCGTGGTGATGCTTTCCTGGTAGCTGGCGGTGCGGGCACCGCTGGCCGCGCTCCACGCATCAGCGCCGATGGATTGGCGGCGCAGGCCCAGGGTCAGCAGTACGCGGTCGTCGAGGAAGCCCAGGGTGTCGGACACCGCCAGGCTGCGGTTCTGTACTTTGGCGACGGTGTCCGGGTCGTGGATGTCGCCGGAAATGCTGGTGGCCGGCGGCTCGGCGACGGGCTGGCCCGCATACAGATTGCCGAAGCCACGACTGCCCGCCGCGGTGGACTCGAACGCGTTACGCTTCTCCTGCCAGATGCCGTTGGCGGCCAGGTTGATGCGATGGCTGACCGGCCCGCTCATGAGTTCGCCGCGCAGTCCTGTGACGGCGCTCAGGGTCTCTTGGTCCAGCGGCGAATAGAGGCGGCCGATACGTGCGTCGCCATTTTTACCGTAGACGTAGTTGGAGGCGTAGACCCCGTTCTCCCGCGTGTATTTGCCGCCTGCGCTCAAGTAGGCGGTCCAACTGGGCGACAGGTCGTATTCGGCGCTGAACATGCCATAGGTGTCTTCCAACTGCGACCAGCTCCAGGGCTGCGCGTAGTTGTGGTCTGAGTCCGGTGCCGACGGCGTCTTGCCGTTGAGCGTGCTGGTAGGCCCCGTCGTGGTCAGATAGACCACCGAACGCCCCTCATTGACCCGTTGCTTCTGGTACCCGACATCGGCAGACAAACGTAGATCGTCACCGCGATAGTCCAGGCCGAGGGTGGCCAGGCTGAAGCGCGAGTGTTCATCGTCCACCGCTGTCTCGCCCTCACGCTGGGCCAGGTTCACCCTTACGCCAAAGCGGTTGTCCTCGCCGAAGCGCTGGCCCAGGTCGAGGTGCCCGCCCACTCGGCTGTCGCTGACATAGTCCAGGGTGGCGCTGCGGGTAGGAGTGTCCTCGGCACGCTTGGACACCACGTTGATCGCCCCGCCGACACCGCTGCCCGACGGAGATACACCATTGACGAAGGCGTTGGCGCCCTTGAACACTTCGACCCGCTCGACCGACTCGGTGGAAATGATCTGGCGCGGCAAAATGCCGTACAGTCCGTTGAAGGCAATATCGTCGCTGAACAGTTGAAACCCGCGCACGACGAACACCTGGGAGAAGTTGCCAAAGCCGAACGACTGCCGCACGCCTGGATCGCTGGCCAGCACATCGGCCAGGGTCTGCGCCTGGCGCTTCTCGATCAGCTCGGAGGTGTAGCTGGAGAAAGCGAAAGGCACATCCTGCATGTCCTGGTTGCCCAGCACGCCGATGCGCGCGCCCCGCGCCGCTTCCCCGCCGGCGTACTCGGCCGGCAGGTCGACACGGCCTTCGGTGGTCCCACTGATAGTGATCGATCCCAGCTCCAACGCGCCCTGCTCCGGCAGCGGCACCAGCGTGAAGGTGCCGTCATCGCCGGTCTGGAAGGTCAGGCCGCTGCCCGCCAACAACCGCTGCAGGCCGTCGATCACCGAATAATCGCCCTTGAGCGCCGGCACCACACCGCTGCCACGGGTCAGGCCGGCGTCATAGAGCAGACGCACGTCGGCCTGCTCGGCAAAATCGGTGAGCGCCGCGTCGAGCCGCTGGGCAGGCACGTCGAGCGCGACGGCGTGCGCCTTTGCAGCAGCCATGGCCAGGGGTAGAACGGCTAGCGCCGCGAGGAAGGAAGTCGACCGCATGCTGATGTCCTTGGCTATCAATACGAAGAAGTCGCATTTGCAGGAACGGAAGACGAAGGCGGCGATGATTTCTGAACCATCGCCGCCTAAATATTTGCTTTTTTTCTTTAAGGGCCAGGTGCGACGCGGGTCTCAGTGGCGTGAGGCGACCAGAATCAACCCCGGCAAGCGCACCAGGCGCACAGGCAAGGTGCTCTCCACGGCACTCAATACGGCCTGTGGATCGTCCAGGGCGAATACACCGGTCACCTGGAGTGTGCGAGCGGCTTCGTCGACAAACAGCACCCGTGCAGATTGGCTGCGCTCAAGCTCAGCGAACACTTGCTCCAGGGGGCGGTCGCGCAATACCAGCTTGCCGCGCTGCCAGCCCAAGCGCTGGCGCGCGTCCAGTGCCTGCGGCGCCTGCAACTCCGCGCCGCGCCACTGCACCTGCTGCCCGCCGACCACCGCCAGCGGCTCGCGCCCGTCGCTGGAGGCCAGCACTCGGCCCTCGCTGACCACGAGGTCGACACCGCCCTCCTCCAGCCGCACATCAAAGCGCGTGCCGGTGACGCGTATACGCGCCTCGCCGGCCCTGACAATGAACGGCCGGGCCGGGTCATGGGCGACCTGGAAGTCCGCCTCGCCGCGGTACAGCCTGACCTCGCGGCGACCGTCGACAAACTGCCAGTCCAGTGCCGAATCGCCGTTGAGGGTCAACAGCGAACCATCGGCCAGGCGTAACTCGCGCACCTCGCCCGGTCGGGTGCTGATATCGGCATACAGCCCGATCCAGGTACCGCGCGGTAACCACAACGCGAGCAACAGCATCGCGGCGCAGGCCAGCGGCGCCGCCCAGCGTCGATGGCGACGTACCACGCGTGCCTGAGGTTGCTCCGCCGGACGTTCTATCTGGCCGAGCAACGACCACAGCTCTTCCACCTCACGCGCCGCCTGCTCGTGCTCGGGCGCCGCCTCGCGCCAGGCTTGCGCGGCATTGCGATCGGCAGCGGTGGCACGGCCGGAATGCAGCAGCACCTGCCATTGCCGGGCCTGATCGAGTAGTGAAGGATGAGTCACGGCTGCGGGTCCATTTGCTGCTGGCAGTGTTCAAGGGCCTTCAAGATATAGCGTCCGGCCATGCTTTCCGAGACCCCCAGGCGTTCACCGATCTCACGCTGGGTCAGCCCATCCAGGCGATTCCACAACAACGCCTGGCGCAGGTGCGGCGGCAAATCCTGAACGACGCGCTGCAGTCGCTCCAGGCGCTGGGCGTCGCTTACCGCTCGCTCCGGACCCGGCTGGGCACTGACCAATTCGATGGATATCTCCTCCTCGATGGGGCGCGCTTTCTGCTGACGGCGGTAGTCAATGATCAGGTTGCGTGCGATGCGATAGAGGAAGGCGCGAAGATTGCCGATCTCCTCGCCGGACGCTCGCCGGCGGAAGCGCAACCAGGTCTCCTGGCGCAGGTCGGCCGCCAGCTCTTCGCACTTCACCTGTCGCGTAAGGAAGCGCAGCAGTTCGCTCGAATGGTTTTCGAACTGGCCGTCGGCAGAATGAGGATCGGAGGGCCGGGACACGCAAGCGACTCGAACGGGAAAGAGCCGCGAGGTTATATAAAATGATAATGATTTGCAATTGCTGCGATGTTCGCGCCTCGCCCTTTACCTGCCGCGATGGGCGAAGCTTATTGCACTTAGGCTGAAAATTCTCGTGCCAACGTCTATGGTAGACAGTTGCAGCTGCGTTCAGCGTCTGAATGGCGCGTCGCAGTGGTGGCACTTTGCGGACTTCACGCCTGACTGGAGCATTTCATGACCCCGCATAGCACGCAGGCAACTCCCAGCGAACTTGCAGCGTTCGTCAACGACCACTTTTCGGGGCGCGGGATCCGGCCGGACGGCGTCATCGCCCAGTCCTGGTACCGCAGCGTCGTTGAGCACCGCCTCGACCCTGGCGCGGCGAGCCGCAAGAACATCCTCAGCGCCGAAGACATCCGTCGCCATCAGCAACACCATCAGCAATACCTGGCCATCGCCAGCCAGGGCGTCAGCGGACTGGCGCGGCGTGTGGTGCCGGCCGGCTTTGCGGTGCTGTTGAGCGACGAATACGGCATTACCCTGGATTCTCGGTTGCCTAGCCAGCACGATGCCTACACCCAATCAGGCTTGGTGGTGGGCGCGAGATGGGACGAATCAGTGGTGGGCACCAACGGCATCGGTACCACGCTGGCAGCGACGCAGCCATTGATCATCCACCGTGACGAGCATTTCCTGGCGGCCAATTCCCGCCTGAGCTGCTCGGTAGCGCCCATCTTTGATGCCCAGGGCCTGTTGCGCGGTTGCCTGAATGCGACCTGCATGAACAGCGACGGTCCTCGGGAAAGCCAATACCTCACCTTGCAACTGGTGATCATGTACGCGCGCATGATCGAGAATGCACACTTTCGCCAGAGCTACCGCGACCGTTTGACCCTGTCTCTCGTACCCATCGATGAGATCGCCGACCTGGGCAATGAACAATTGCTCGCCCTGGATGAAAGCGGGCGCGTCATTGGGGCCAACCGGGCCGCGTTTATCGCCCTGGACGCGACCGACACACCAACATTGATCGGTGCCTCCATCGAGCGCCTGCTCTCGATCACCGTGGATGAGCTGCTCCAGCTCACCAACGGCGGCGCCCGAGGCGTGCGTCTGCGGGGCCCTCGGCACGAATCCTTGCTGGACGTCGGCCTGCGTATCCCCTCTGAACGGCACCGCCCGCTCCCCGTCGCCCGCCCCGCTCTTCGGGCCCACCCGGATCTTCAGCAACTCGCCGGCCTGGATGCCCGGCTGCAGCAAAACACCCAGCGCGTGCGCAAGGTGATCGACAAGGGCATACCGATCCTGATCACCGGTGAAACCGGCACCGGCAAGGAGGCGTTTGCCCGTGCGATCCACCATGCAAGCCATCGCCGCGCCGGGCCTTTCGTGGCGTTGAACTGCGCGGCGATCCCCGAGACGCTGATCGAGAGCGAGCTGTTCGGCTATCGCGCCGGCAGCTTCACGGGCGCTAACCGAAAAGGCATGAAAGGCAAGCTGGAACAAGCCAACGGCGGGACGTTGTTTCTCGATGAGATCGGCGACATGCCTGCCCATTTGCAAACCCGTTTGCTGCGGGTGCTGGCGGAGCGAGAAATTTCGCCGCTGGGGGCCGAGGCGCCGGTGACGCTGGATGTTCAGGTGATCTCGGCCACTCACCAGGATCTGCATGCCATGATCCGCGACAAACACTTTCGCGAAGACCTGTTCTACCGCCTGGCCGGCATGAACCTGGCGCTGCCGGCCCTGCGCGAGCGCAGTGACCGAGCCGAACTGATCGATACGCTGCTCGCGGCCCAGCCCGGCGCCCAAGGGTTACAGCTTGACGCCGATGCCCGCCAATGCCTGCTTGATTACGCCTGGCCCGGCAACATTCGTCAGTTGCTCAATAGCCTGCGCTACGCAGTAGCCCTGGCCGAAGGCGGCGTGATTGATCGGGAGTGCTTGCCCTGTGAATTGCTGGCGCCGCAAAAGCCGTCGCCGTCAATCAGCGCCGTGGCGCAGGCCAGCCATCTGGAAGCGCAACTGGACGGTGAGGAGTCCCGCCACTTGCTCGGTACTCTGCGCCGGCATCGCTGGAACATCAGCGCCGCCGCGACGGACCTGGGCATCTCGCGCTCGACGCTGTATCGCAAGATGAAAAAGCACGGTCTTGTCGCGCCCAACGACCTGCCCTGACAGCGGGTCCCGCGGCCAATGAAAATGCCGGCGCCCGTTGCAGGCGTCGGCATTTTCCAGGGGCAGGCTATGGATCAGATCTGAATGTAGACCACGTGGGTGTGGGTGTACTCATACAAGCCGTGTTTGCCGTCCGCGCCGCCAATGCCGGATTTGCGCGCCCCCGCATGGAAGCCCTGCATCGCTTCAAAGTTCTCGCGATTGATGTAGGTCTCGCCGAAATCCAACTCATTGCTGGCGCGCATGGCCGCGCTCAGGCTACGGGTGTAGACCGAGGATGTCAGGCCGTACTCGCTGTCATTGGCCAGGGCGATGGCTTCGTCCAGGTCCTCCACGATCTGGATCGGCAACACCGGGCCGAAGATTTCCTGGCGCATGATCGCCATGTCGCTGCCACAGCCAGCCAACACCGTTGGCTGATAATGAAAGCCCGCGCCCTTGTCCGCCACCGCCCCGCCCGTGACCACTTCAGCGCCCTGCCCTGTGGCGGTCCTGACCATCTGCGCGACTTTGTCCAGCGCGGCCTGGTTGATCAGCGGCCCCATGTCCAGGTCGTCTTCAGCCAGCGGGTCGCCGTACCGGGTCGCGGCCATCGACGCGGCCATCTGCTCGATGAACTGATCGGCGACCTTGCGTTCGACGTACACCCGCTCGGCGCAATTGCACACTTGTCCGGTGTTGATCACCCGCGACGCAGTGACGGCCTTGACCGCCAGCTCCAAGTCGGCGTCCGCGAGCACGATGGCTGGCGCCTTGCCGCCCAGCTCCAGGTTGAGCTTGGTGATGTTCGGCGCCGCCGCGGCCATGATCCGCGAGCCCGTATCGACGCTGCCGGTGAAGCTGATCAGGTCGACGCCGGCGTGACGGGTCAGGCGTTGCCCCACAGTCGCTCCCGTACCGCTGACCACATTGAATACCCCGGGCGGCAGGTCGGTCTCGGCCACCAGGCGGGCAAACTCGAAGCAGTTGATGGGGGTTTCTTCGCTGGGTTTGATCACGATGGTGTTGCCGGTCACCAGCGCGGGCGCCATCTTGCGAGCGATCAGGAAGAACGGGAAATTCCACGGCAGAATGCCGGCCACTACGCCCAAGGGCTTGCGCAGCAGGAAGATGTTTTCGCCGACACGGTCGCTGGTCAGCACCTCCCCTTCAAGACGCCGTGCCCATTCGGCCATGTAATCCAGGTAATCGGCGGTGAAGTTCACCTCCACCCGCGCCAGTCCCAGCACTTTGCCTTGTTCGGCAGTGATGAGGTGGGCAAGTCGTTCGGCGTTGTCGCGCACTTTGCTGGCGATCTTGCGCAGGTAACCTGCGCGCTCGATGGCCGGACGGGCCGCCCAGTTTTTCTGCGCGTGGCGCGCCGCGGCAATGGCCGCTTCAACCTGCTCGCCGCTGGCTTCGGGCACGCGTGCCAACAGTTGATTGTTGGCCGGGTTGCGCACTTCGATGCTGGGGTCGCTGGGAACGAAGGCATTGGCGATGAAGTTCTGGTAATGGATGATTTCGGTCATGTGCTTGCTCTCGCGGACAGTGTCGAAAACGATGCAGGGGCGCCCCGCCCCTGCATCACGGGTATTCATTGGGCGCTGAAGGTCTTCCAGACGCCGCCTTCCTGCTGCAGGTCGTGGGCGCGCTTGATCAGGTATTGGTGGATCTGCTCCACCTGCTCCGGCGTGAAGGCGTCGGCAAAGGACGGCATGCCGTCAGGCACCCGGCCGCCGTAGAGAATGCCGAGGAACATCTGGTGTTTTTCCGGCGTCAGCTTGCGCAGGTCCGGCAGCACGCCACCGCTGACCGCATGAATGCCATGGCACTGCGAGCAGTAGCCGTCATAGAGCTTGCCACCCGCGTCCACCGCGACGGTGTCACCGGTCAACGGCGGCGGCTTAGGGGTCTCGGCAAGCGGTGCCGGTTCGTTGAGTTTCGCGGTGCCACCCAGTTTGTAGGTCAATACCTGGGAAAACGGACGGACCCCGGCGCGCAGGGACAAGGCACCGGCAAAGGTCGAGAAGGCTCCGCCCCAGCCGGCCATGAAGGTGACGTATTGCTCACCGTCGACACTGTAGGTAATCGGCGCGGCCATGACGCCGCTGGCCGCCGGTTGTTCCCACAGTTTCTTGCCGGTATCGGCGGCATAGGCTATTACCCGGCCATCGGCGCTGCCCTCGAACACCAGGTTGCCGGCCGTGCTCAAGGTGCCGCCGTTGAAGATCGTCACATAGGGCACTTCCCAGGCCGGCTGCTGCTTGACCGGGTCCCAGGCGATCAGCTTGCCAGACCAGCCCTTGGCCATTTCCAGCAGCCCGTCAGCGTTCTCCGGCATCATCCCGGTGCGCAGGCCCAACTGGTACATGCTCTTGAATGGGTTGCGCTTCGGCGCCTCGGGGATGTGCTCGTAATAGGCGGACATGATGTGCGCCGGGATGTACACCAGCCCCGTGTTCGGGTTGAACGACATCGGCTGCCAGTCATGGGCGCCCCAAAACGCAGGCGTCACCAGTTTGCGCTTGCCGTCCTTCCAGTAGGCGGCGTTCTCGTCATCGACGATGGGCCGGCCCGTCTTCATGTCCATGCCCTTGGTCCAGCTCTGCGGCACGATGCCCTTGGCCGACAACAGCTCCCCCGTGGCGCGGTCGATCACATAGAAGAAGCCGTTCTTGGGCGCTTGCATCAACACCTTGCGCGGTTTTCCATTGATCGGCAGTTCCGCCAGGATCATGTGCTGGGTGGCGGTGTAGTCCCAGGCATCTCCCGGCGTGGTCTGGTAGTGCCAGACGTACTCTCCGGTATCGGCGTTGACCGCGACGATCGAGGACAGAAACAGGTTGTCGCCCTTGGCCTGGCTGCGCCATTTCGGGTCCCACAACGAACCATTGCCCACGCCGATGTACAACAGGTTCAGCTCAGGATCGAAGGCAAAAGAGTCCCAGGCGGTGCCGCCGCCACCCTGCTCGAGGAACGCGTCGCCGTGCCAGGTCTTGGCGGCGATGGCCATGGCCTTGTCTTCCGGCGGCAGCTTGGGGTCGCCCGGTACGGTATAGAAGCGCCAGGCCTGCTTGCCGGTTTCTGCATCGTAGGCGGTGACGTAGCCACGCACGCCGAATTCAGCGCCGCCGTTGCCAATCACCACCTTGCCGTTGACCACCCGAGGGGCACCCGTGATGGTGTAGCTGCGCGCGTGATCGGCCCGGGTGTCCACCGACCAGGCGCGCTGGCCGGTCCTCGCATCAATGGCTTCCAGGCGCCCATCGAGCACGCCCACGTAGACCTTGCCCTTCCACACCGCAACACCGCGGTTGACCGCATCACAGCAAGCCTCACCGGCGCGGTTGCGGTCGGACTGTGGGTCATACTTCCAGATCAGCTTGCCATTGCGTGCATCCAGGGCGTACACCACCGAAAACGGCCCGGTGGTGTACATCACGCCGTCGACCACGATGGGCGTGGCTTCGACACCACGGTCAAGATCCAACTTGTAGCTCCACGCCAGGCCGAGCTGGCTGACGTTCTGGTCGCTGATCTTGTTGAGCGGGCTGTAGCGTTGCTCATCGTAGGTACGACCGGTGCTCATCCAGTTACCGGGTTCCTGGTTGGCGGCAATGATCCGCTTGCCATCGACATTGGCCGGCATGTCCTGCGCCCAGGCCGGCATGACGCTCAGGTTCAGAGCTAACGCGACGAACAGGCTCTTGAGCGGAGCGCCGATGGGCGCGGTTCGGGGGGCGGGAGGCACGGCGAGACCAAACTGTGTCATGGGGAACTCCTGATTCTTATTAGTAGCGAAGCCATTGCGCTGCGCAGGGGGACAAGAGCAACCCCTGTGCCAGCCTTCGCCAAAGACCTGCAAGCCACGTCATACAAGGCTTGCAAGCCGGATCGCTGACTGCGTCAACCTGCGACAGGTGTCGCACCCATGGGGCATCTGTCCCACCCTTGGCACACTTGGGTTTTATTAATAGGAATGTGGTTAAAATCCGATCGCCCCACGACAGTCGCCACAGGAACCCGCTAAATTAGCGCCTCCAGACCTGATGAGGTTCTGCGTCATGCCTTTAGAGTCCGATGTCTTTCTCAACCGCCGCGGGCAACGCGGTGCAGACCTGTTCGTAGAAGTGCTTCGCAGCGAAGGTGTGCGCTACGTCTTCGGCAATCCGGGAACAACCGAGCTGGCTTTGCTCGACGCCCTCTCAGGCGCCCCGGACCTCCAATACATCCTCGGCCTGCAGGAGGCCTCAGTCGTCGCGATGGCCGACGGTTATGCGCAGGCATCCGGTCGCCCCGCCTTCGTCAACCTCCATACGGCCGGTGGACTGGGCAATGCCATGGGCGCCATGCTCAACGCCAGGATGGCGAACACGCCGCTTGTCATCACCGCCGGTCAACAAGACACGCGACATGGCGTGACCGACCCGCTGCTCCACGGAGACCTCGTCGCTCTCGCCCGACCGAGCGTCAAATGGGCGGAGGAAATTCATCATCCCGAACATATTCCGATGCTGCTGCGCCGTGCGTTTCAGGACTGTCGCACGGGGCCGGCCGGCCCGGTTTTCCTTTCCCTGCCGATTGACGTGATGGAGCAACACACGGATGTCACGGTCGGCCCGCCATCGCGAATCGAGCGCGGTGCCGTGACCGGGGCGATTGAGGAATTGGCCGCTGCCCTGGCGAACATCACCCCCGGTCGCCTGGCGATTCTCGTGGGAGAAGAAGTGATCCAGTCGCGCGCGGAAGTTGAAGCCGTGAGGCTTGCCGAGGCACTCGGCGCTCCGGTCTACGGGCCTTCCTGGCCCGGGCATATTCCGTTCCCGACGGCCCATCCGCAGTGGCGGGGAACGCTGCCTGCAAAAGCTTCCGATATCAGGGAGACGTTCTCCGACTTCGACGCGGTCTTCCTGCTCGGCGGCCATTCGTTGATCAGCTATCAATATTCCCAGGGCCCCGCTATCCCTTCTCACTGTCGCCTTATCCAATTGACCAGCGATGGACACCAACTGGGCAGAGTCCACGAGACTGCGCTAGGGCTGATCGGCGATGTAAGACTTTCCTTGCAAACGCTGTTGCCGATACTGGACAAGCGATTGGCCCCACACCGGGAGACCATCGCGACGCTGCGATACGTCGCGAGCCAAGCACGCGATGCACGTCGCGCCGACGTCGCGGCTCGCTTCAGTCGCGAATTCAGCGCGCCGGTGACAACACCTTTCGTGGCTGCCCACGAGGCCGTCCGGGCCATCGGGCCAGACGTCTGGATTGTCGACGAAGCACCCGCCACGATTCCCCATGTCCGCGCCTGCCTGGATTCCCATTCGGCCCGCCAATATCTTTTTACCCGCAGCGCCATCCTCGGCTGGGGCATGCCGGCGGCTGTCGGAACATCGCTTGGCCTGGACCGCAGCCCGGTCGTCTGTCTGGTCGGTGATGGCTCGGCCATGTACTCACCGCAAGCACTCTGGACGGCGGCGCATGAACGGCTGCCGGTCACGTTCGTTGTGATGAACAACGGCGAATACAACATTTTGAAGAACTACGCTCGCGGCCAGGCGCACTACCTGAATGCGAGCACTGACCAGTTCATCGGCATGGACCTGCGCGATCCGGCGATCGATTTCCTGGCCCTCGCCTCTTCCCTGGGGATCGCTTCGCGCAGGATCGAGCGCGCCAGCGATATTGCCGGCGCGGTGGAAGAAGGCATTCGTTCAGGCGTCCCGAACCTCATTGAATTACCGATCATGGCCTGAAGATTGCCCAACCTCGAAGCGAATCCACCGCTGAAGAAAACGACATCAAGCTGGAGGCGCCTAGTGTTGTGCAACGGCCGGCGCCCCCCCGATCGTTATTGGTGAAGCTCCTACGGCCCTCAGCTATCCCAAAAGTGAGTCGATTTCCCTGGGGGATGGGAGCTGCGAGATGCCCTAAGCACCGCGGCTTCGAACTCGGCGATCATCCGGTCCCGATTATCAGCGACCAGCTTCTTGACCATGGCCGAGTAGGGTTTCGAGGGTGCAGCCCGGGCTTGCAGTTCAGCGAAAATGGTCTTGGCTTCATTGTGCAGGTGTTGGAAGAATGGTTCCCTGTGATCCATCGGGGCGGCTTTCTTGAGCGCGTTTTCCGCCTTCATCAACTGGTTCTGAACCTCCAGCATCAGCTCGGTGCGCGCCTCCACCAGGTACACTCGGTTCAAGCCAAATATTTGATAGGTGGCAAGTCCGTAAGGGTCCCAGTCATTCCCCACTTTCAGCGGAGCAATCAGACTCAGGCCCCGTTCGACGATCCATTGCAGGTGCTTATCCGGATTGCGTTGAGTGGGGTCGATGAGACAGGCATCCTCGGCCTTCAGATCATCGCCTTTAGCCATGGCACGCCGCCCACGAATCGGGAAGGCATCATATTTGCCGAGCTTATAGGCGCTCCCCTGCATTTTTTGCGTGTAGGGCTGTTCAGCCGTGAAGGTTTGAACTTCATGGTATTCAGAACTATTGCAGTGGATACAGCTGGGCAGCAGATTGGTCCAATCGGACGCCAGCCACCAGTAGCCCGTATGGCCAGGATGGTCGATGACCCGGTTCTTGGGCCGAAAGTGTTCAACCTGGACAGGGCCCACCGCTTTGTAACTGGATTCGCAATAGGCACATTTTTTATGGAACAGCTTATTCAACGCCTGCCTTACGTCTTTTGCCCCATAGGCCTTGAAGTTGAATTTCTTGGTTTTTTTAGCTTGTTTGGCTGTCTTCCCCTTGGCTTTGGCATTTGTTTTCGGAGGCGCCGGCTGAGTGGCTCGGGCCGCATAAAAAGCGGCCGCTCGGGTACGCTCCTTGGCCGCCGGGCTGTTCAATTCGGCAAGCGATAAGGGCTCGTCGACATCCTCGCGCTTAACATAAATCATTGTCCGGCCTCGCCAGCTTCGCGAAGCGTCTCCAGGATCAGGCGGACCGATTCCTCACGCACTTCTGCCCGGTCAAGCCGATTGGAGTGAAACTGTTCGACGATGTGCCGGCGCAACGCTTCATTCACGACCTGGCGTTCCGGGGTGTCGCCAATCATCGAGAACGCGTCCAGCCGCTCGGAAAACTGCTCTTGTGGCTCAAGGCTACGGGATTCGGAAAGCAGCAACCGATCGATACGCCGAAGAGTCTCGGGCTCGGCGGTACTGGCGAGGCCGAAGTATTCGGACGTCAACAGTTGCTCGGCCCGCATGGCACTGACATCGGGCAACCCGGTCATTTCAACGACGGCCCGGTCCTCATCGCGGACCAGTACATGCACTTCACCATCGAGCATCCCCCTCAAACAAAGCGGATCGTGGGTGGTGAAGATGAACTGGACCTGCGGCAACGCACGACGCAAGGCGCCGACTACCTGCATTTTCCAGCGTGGGTGCAGATGGATTTCGATTTCGTCGATCAACACGATGCCCCGTGAGTTCTCCAGGTCACCCCATCGCTTCACCATGTTGCGGATGATGTCCAGCGCCATGGCGAATAACGATCGGTAGCCATCGCTCAACCTCGACAGTGGTATGTCTTCGCCGTGCTTGCTGATCATCAGCCCGGAGCGCTCCGTGCGGATGATCTCGTCCTCGTCCGTCAAGTTGAGGATTTCCCGAAGTGCTCGGGCCACCGTTGGAAAGATTTTCTCGTCAAGTGATTCGAGCCAATCGGCCGAATGTGGTAGCACGCGTTGTTTGTTGAATAACGAAACGATGCTCGAGACTGGCTTGATGTTCTTGTAGTTCGTCGGTTGTTCGCTGAACTGTCGATGGGCCCCATAACCAAGCACCAGCGCACTCTCGAAAGACACGTCATGGATCTCGCCACCCCGCAGGATGTGCACTTCATTGAAGCTGCCGTCGTCAAATTCGATCCGAATACTGGCCTGAGTCGCGCCTTTGTTGCCGGAGAGCTGTTGCCAAACCTGGTCTGCGCGGCCTTGCGGCTTCCGAAGAAAGGCATCGAAGTCTGTCTTGACCTGGCTGCGCAAATGCCGACCCATTGTGCCCAAGGCAATGGCCTGGAGCAGAGAGCTTTTGCCCACCGAATTCTCCCCTAGCAGCACCACCGCCGGCGCGATGCCCTGCTCGGCCACGGACCGACTGGAAAAATCCAGGGTAAAGCGTTTGAACCCTTTGAAGTGTTTGACATCGATCGAGCGGATACGGGCGAACTTGGTCGTCTGCACCTCGCCCACCGCGTCGACGAGATCCGACCGCAGCATGCGCCGGGGCACGTGTTCACCCTTGAGGTGATCGATGAACCGGCGCCACATCGGCGGATTGCAGAGGCTGATGAAACCTGCCAGCTCACTGAAAAACTCAGCCTCGCGTGGCGGTGTGCTCCTCTCTGAGGTCGCCAGCAACGAGTCACTGATCCAAATCCTGACCGCCCCGACATGAGCACGGCGATCATCCAGCCGGTTCTCGATCTCGCTGAGGATTAGTGCATAGTCCTTGCCGCGCAGCTTTTCGAAGAAGACCACCCATTCAGAAAAAATGGCGGCACGTCGACCGACCAGTTCGCTTCGATTGAGCTTCAAGACGTCGATCGTTTCCTTGCCGCGGTCGTTTTTGCCCAGGCAGATCCCTTCGACGGTGAATGCCAGGTGCTCAAAAGGCTGGTCGTTCGAGGGGTCAATCAGGACGGGGCGTTCTTGATCGGCCAGCGCCAGCGGGGTAAAGGGCGCGACACGCTCGTGTTGCGTGGGGAACTGTGAACTCTTGTAGCGCGCACACACGGAACAGGCCAATACCAGGTTGGCCCATTCATAGGCATACCAGGCGTAATGGTCAGGGCTCGGAGTGGCCGAATAACCCAACCGATTCTTGGCGTTGAGCATTGGACGGTGGTGATGGACTTCGAAATCGAAGGGGCCGGTATCTTTCTCGCAGTAACCGCACTTCTCCTGGAAGGCCGCGACCAGCGCTGACTTTACTTCCCGGGAACTCCATTTTCGTCGGTTCAACTTTGGGCGTCGGGTCAACCGGGAGGCAGTTGCCATATCAAAGTGCTCCCGCAGGAGCGCCATTTCATCGACCAACGCCTCGGCTGTGAGCGAAACAGGTGTACTGCTGGGATCCCGCCATACAAATCTCAAAGTCAGTTCCTTTTAACTTTAGAAGGCATAAAGATCCATCAGCCATCCAGCCAACGCTGAAAATCGCTCTGGACCGCGAGCTCTGGCTCGCACCGCCGAGTGAAATCTAGCACGTTTGATGAATGGAAAGCAGGCACAACGACATCATTGATCCCGTCGCAAAAAACGCCCCTCCCTGCTCCATCCTGGCGAGGCGTACCGAATATGACGGCCCTTCTAGAACAAGCCACCCAACCTGGACAGGCTTGCCGCCAGCTCATCCTTGCGAAACGGCTTGTTAAGGCGCGGGATATCCGGGTCAAGTCCTCTGCGTTCGGCGTAACCAGAAACGAGCAAGATCGGAGTACCGGGCCGCGAAACGCGGACCGCCCGGGCCAGTTCAGTGCCGCTGATACCAGGCATCAGGTGGTCGGTGACAATGAGGTCGAATTGTTGCCCCGCCTCCAGCAATTGCAGAGCCTCTTCGCCTGATGCGGCCTCGATGACGTGGTAACCAAGGTCTGCCAGCATGTACGAGGTCGTTGCGCGTACCAGTTCCTCATCGTCGACTAGCAGCGCAGTGCCTCGCACCGATTGTCGATCCAGGGCCTCGGTATAAGGCAAGGCCGCTGTCGGCAGGGTCATGCTGCGCTGGAGCCAAAGCTCGACGTTTGTCCCTAAGCCGGGTGAACTCTGAATCGTGAGCGCGCCGTTCAGCTGGGATGCCAGGCCATGGACCATCGAGAGGCCGAGCCCCGTGCCCTTTCCGATCCCCTTGGTCGAAAAGAACGGCTCCACCGCCCGGGCCAGTGTGGTCGCGTCCATGCCAATGCCCGTGTCCGCCACCGAAAGGCAGACGTAGTGACCTGCAGGAAGATGCGAACGGTGGCCATTACCCACCACCTCGGTGCTCGCCGATATCCTCATCGTTCCACCTTCCGGCATCGCATCGCGCGCATTCACGGAGAGATTGAGAATCGCCATTTCGAGCTGGTTCGGGTCCGCCATTGCCGCCGGCAGTTCCATTGGCGCTTCGACGACCACCTTGATCTGTGGCCCGGTCGTGCTGGCCACCAGGTCACCCATTTCGCCAACCAGCTTTGCCACGTCCACGGGAACGGCTTGGAGCGGTTGGCGGCGGGCAAAGGCGAGCAATCTCTGCACCAGCGTTTTTGCCCGATCAGCCGATTGCAGCGCGCCGCCAATCAGCCTCTGTTCCCGATCCCCGCCCACACCTCTGCGCTGGAGCATGTCGAGCGTGCCAACGATCGGGGTCAGCAGATTGTTAAAGTCGTGGGCCACACCGCCGGTGAGCTGCCCCATCGCTTCCATTTTCTGACTTTGACGCAATGCCTGTTGGACCTCTTCCCGCTCGGCGATGGCATGGGCCACCCTCAATTCAAGCGTGGCGTTGAGCTCGCGCAGTTCTTCTTCGGCCACCTTGCGAGGGGTTACATCCACCGCCGTACCGGTGAAGCGCAAGCAGCGGCCGAACGCACCGAACACGGCTCGGCCCTTGGCCGCCACCCAGCGAACGATGCCATCCTCGCGACCAATCGTGCGGTAGTCGACTTCATAGAGTGCACGCCGTTGAGGGTCGATGGCCGCCGCGAATGCTTCGATCGTTGCCTCTCGGTCCGCCGGGTGCAAACCGTCATAGAAATCCTGCAACGTGACTGGCACATCAGCAGAGATGCCGAACATCGCTTTGGTTTGAGCGGGCCAGATCAGCGTGTTGTGAACGATATCCACGTCCCAGAAGCCGATATCGGCGTTCTCGACGGCCAGTCGCAGTCGCTCCTCGCTCTCACGCAAGCGCATTTCGGCGCCTACCCGCTCCACGTGCGCCCAGCAACGTTCGGCCACCTCCCTCACCCACGATATTTCGGACTGTGACCAATCCCTGGGCGAATTTTGATGAACGGCCATCATCGCGGTCAGACGACCGTCCTTGACCAACGGGCAGCAAATAATCGCGTGAATGCCAATGGACAGAAAGGTCTCCAGCCCTTCGCCGTGGGTCAGCTCCGCGGCGACGTCACGTATGATCAAGGTCCGCCCGGCGCGCATGTCGGCAGCAGCCCGTGGTCCGAAAACATCGAGGCTGTACGTCCCGACCGAGCTCTCGATGCCGGGCGCGCTGTAGTCACTGCGAATCCAGAAACGGTCATGATCGCCATCGACATCTGCATAAGCGCAGCGCGATACGTTGAGCTTCTCGCCCAGCAAGCCGGTCGCGGCGATCATCGCGTCTTCGGCCTGGTGGACGTGAAAGAGACGGCCATCGAGTTCATCGAAAAAGCGCAGTCGCGACGCGCTCTTCTCCAGCGCCGCTTCCGCTTGATGCTCGACCGTACGGTCGCGGAAGATCTTTACAAAACCGCCGTGATCCAGGGCCAATGGCATCATCAGCCCCGAACCCCAGAAACGCGTACCGTCCTTGCGCACGTGCCAGCGCTCGTTGACAGCCCGGCCGTGATCCTGGGCGATGTGGAGTTCGCCGTAAAACACCCGCTCGGCCTGGTCCAGGGCGGTATAGAAGAGGTCACCCTTACGCCCCACTACCTCCTCGGCGACGTAGCCGACGATGCGCTGTGCACCGGTGCTCCAGCTCGTGACCGTGCCTTGCGCATCGAACGTGATAATTGCGAAGTCTTCCGCGCCCTCGACGATCTGGCGATAGCGCGCCTCGCTAATGCGCATCTTGGCTTTTGTTTGCTCACGGTCCAGGACCAGCCCGACTGTCTGGACAATGAAGCCGAGGATCTCGACATCCGTCGATAAAGGCTCATGTGGTTCAGGGTGATACAACATGAAAACACCCAGCACAGCGCCTTGGGCTGAAAGAATCGGGAATGAGGAGCACGTGTGCAGGCCATAAGCGGTAGCCAGCGCCTGTAACTTGGCCGAAAGCAGATCGTTGAGTGCCCCAGGTAAAAGGCCGATATCGCTCGGCAACGGCGAGATACGGGTGGCGCCACCGCTCAAGCCCGCGATCAGTTTTTTTACCTCGTCATTGTAGGCGCGGGGAAGACTGGGACCTGCGCAATACCGCAGATTCGGGTCATCGTCGTTGAGAACCACGATGCTTCCCAGAAATCGGGACATGGACAACGCCTCGACCTCGCGAACGATCGCATCCAGCGCGACGTCGAGGGGGGTATCTTCAACAGACAGTTTCAAAATGCGGTTCTGTGCCTCCCCAAGCGCCGCCGCACGATTGCGTGCCTGGGTGAGGCGCGCGTTCTCGAGCGCAATCGTCGCCAGGCTCGCCAGGCTTTCCAGCCGCTTGATCGTATCGCGATCGGGGGTGTGAACCTGCGACCAGTACGCGCCCAGCGCTGCAACCGCAACGGGCCGGCCAATGGGCACCATGATGAGGCTACGGACGAACGTCGCGGCGTAAGCGTCCTTGGGAACGCGCGGATCCAGTAGTACGTCACGGATGACGACCGTCTCGCGATGGTGCATCGCCCACCCTGAAACACACTGGTCGGCGGCAAAGCTCTGGCCCTGCCAAAGCGCAGAGACCGCATCCTCCGCGACATAATGACAACGCCCGTCATGCTCAATGACGACCGCGATGCCCTCAGCCCCGACGGCGGCACGTGCGGTGTCGCGGAGCACTGCAACCACGTCCTCTACCGATCCAGCGGCAGCCAATCGCTCACTGGCATCGAGCACATGAAACAGGCGATCCTCGCCTTCCAAATCAACCGGTACAGTAGACAAACTGGGTCTCCAAATGCCGGCCAAGTGTTCTCTTCCCGGACTGGCTGAAATAAATGTGGTTCATTGAGGCAATGTAAGCCATGACATCCGGAGTCGGTTCCCGTTCGATTTTGTAGACGCGTAGCACCGCGCCTCATATCGAATCGAAACCGTTCACCAACTGGTCCGCTTGCACATTCAAACCGCTGTATATGGGGGCTGGGCGCGGCCTACAGCATTGTAGCTGAGCCGCTCCGCCTCCAGCGTGACAGGCAGAAAGCGTGATCACTCAGAATTTCGAGTCGCCAGGGCAACGTTGTGAGGACGTTTGCCCCCTCACATCAGTCATTCAATCCAACAGCGAAGCCTGTTTGAGCAACTCGAAAAGCCCCTCAGGTACCAGTGGGGATGTCGCGGTAAAACTGGAGCCCAGGCACCATTTGGCTCTGAACGGAGCACCATTGCTTTCATGGCCATCCAGCCAAGGACATTCATAGACGCTTTTATCATCGAACCTTGCATCGAAGACCTGGACGATCTCATGCCCTGGTTTGCCTGCGTAGGTGAAGATACTTTCCAACGTGCCGATCAATCGAACATCACTGATCGAAAGCGCCAGCTCTTCCTGTACTTCTCGGGCAATGGCTTCGATCCCTCTTTCACCGAACTCAATGCCGCCGCCAACAGGGCGAAAGAGCGTCTGCTGTGCAACGGCGTCGTAGAACTGGTTGACCAGTATCTTTCCCTGGTGATGGAAGATACACAGAGCGAGGGGGCGAATGCGTGGTTCTGACACGAGTGAAATTCCCTTTTGATTGAACGATACGATTCCCTCCGCGCAAAAGGCATTCAATGCTGCGTATGGCGGCCAATTATGCGGTAGGCGCTCGCCCATTTCACCTCAACTGTCACGAATAGGCGTAGCACCAGCCGTGCCCGATTTTCTCAATAGCATTTAATCGCTCCGCCTTGCAGAAACGCCAACATAATGGCGTCGATTTTGACCAAATCATCAACGCAGACAATAAGTGACATTTTTCCGACGGAAGGCATCGCCGTGCCATTGCTGGAGGTTTGAGGGAAGGCTCATCATCCGCTTGTCATTGCTTCTCGCCTGGGCCTTTCGGGGCCAATGCAAGGTGCATCAATCGCATCGTTTCGATGGGAGCAATATCAGGATGATGACCGTCTACGTTATGGTTATGACCATCTGCACCGGCGGCGAAGGCTGCGTGGAAGAACGCAAGCACGAGCCCACCTACGCCACTAAAGCGATGTGCGTGGAATCGGCCAGGCACATGGCGGCGCGCAAAGGCGTGAAGTTCAAATGCCGCAGCGAGCGGTCGTGGGTGCCGAGCACTGCGTCGGGCGCGAGCGGCCAGGAGCGTGTCGTCTCGACCGACGTCAAGGCGCACCCGTGATCGTTCCTCAGGAGCCCGGCATCTCCAGGTCCAGCAACGCCGCCCCCAGTGCCTTCCCATGCGCATCGAGCGCCAGCGAACGGGTAACCCCACCCCGCAAGATGCCAGGCAGGACAAAGTTGAGCGCCCGCACATTGGGCAGTTCATAGCGACGGATCATCGGCCCTTGCGGGTCCAGCAGCCCGGCAAAATGCTCGGCGACGCGCTCCACCGTGAGCCACTCACAGAGGCGCGGATAATCTTCGGCGTTGAACGCAATCACGGAGATATTGGAGGTATCGCCCTTGTCCCCTGTGCGGGAATGGGCCAGGTCTCGCAGTTTGAGGCGACTCATTGCAGGTCCTCCGAATGAATCTTCACGCTGATCGCGTCGCGCGGCAGTAACAACGAAGCCACCGCCACCACCTGACGCACCGATTTGCTCGCCCCGCCACCGCCGTAAGGCCCATTGGTGTAGAGGGTTTCCACTTCGTTGCCGATGCGCACGGCCGCGGCGCGGTCAGCGCAACGGGCCGCGACCCGCAAACGCACTTCCCAAGGCTCGCTGTCCGAGCGAGCGCCCAGCTCGGTGCCGTGCAGCGCGTCGACCCCGATCAGCTCGGCGCGGATCTCTTCATAGACCACGCCGGTCAGTTTCAAGCGCTCCAGCACCACCTCCCGGGCCAAACGGCCGCGCGCCAGGGCCCCCGGCCCGCCATAGGAGATCTGGCCCTCGCCGATCCAGCCATCGAGGTAACCCACCGACACTTTGAGGTCGGCGGGTCGCGCCTGGCCACCGGCCCCCTGGACGGCGACCTGGTCCGGCCCGGGCGCCGTGAACGAGACACCGGAAAAATCGGCACTGACATCGGGGGTGAGGTACGCGGCGGGGTCGTGCACTTCATAAATCATCTGTTCGGTGCAGGTCGCCGGGTCGATGCGCCCACCTGAACCTGCGACCTTGCTGATCACTGCATGGCCCGTCGCGTCCACTTCAGCCAAGGGAAAGCCCAGGCGCGCCAGGTTAGGCACGTCCTTGAACCCCGGATCGGCAAAGTAGCCTCCGCTGAGCTGCCCCGCGCATTCGAGCAGATGCCCCACCAGGGTGCCGCGACCCAACCGGGTCCAATCGTCCGCCGCCCAGCCGAACTCGAACACCTGCGGCGCGAGAAACAACGACGGATCGGCCACCCGACCGGTAATCACCACGTCGGCGTCGGCCTGCAATGCCTCGATGATGCCGTCCACCCCCAGGTACGCGTTGGCCGATATCAGGCGCTTGCCCAATGACGCCAAGGTCTGGCCGTTATCCAGGGTCTGCCTCGAATCTTCCAGCACGGTGGCCAGCACATCGTCGCCGGTCACCGCGACCACCTTCAGCCCCGACAAGCCCAACTGCCGGGCGATGCGCCGTACTTCCCGGGCCGCGTCCAAGGGATTGGCCGCGCCCATGTTGGTGATCACCCGCAATCGGCGACGACCCTCGGTGCCACGGCCGACAAAGGGCAGCACCCGGAGCATCCGCTCACTGAGCAACGGATCGTAGCCGGCCTGCGGATCAGCAAGCCGCGCTTGTTGGGCCAGGGCAATCGTGCGCTCGGCCAGGCATTCGAACACCAGGTAATCCAGCTCGCCGTGCTCGGCCAGCTCGATCGCCGGCTCGATACGATCGCCCGAATAACCGGCACCGGAGCCGATGCGTAAGGTTTTCATTCAAAAGACTCCAATGAGCAGCGCCGTCACGGTCATCAGCACCGAGGCGGCGAACAGGAAGGGAATGGTGAAGCGTTGGTGATCGGCCAATTCGATCTTGCACAGCCCCACCAGCAGGAACGTCGCCGGGGTCAGCGGACTGACCGGGAAACCGGTGGTGTGCACGCCCAGCAGTGACGCCTGGGCCACTTGCAATGGATCGACGCCCAGGGCGCGCCCGACTTCGGCCACCACCGGCATCACGCCGAAATAGAAGGAATCGGGGTCGAACAGCAGGCTCAGGGGCATGGAGATGAACCCCACGACCATCGGGATCAATTTGCCGTGCCCGGCGGGAATCTGCGCCACCGCCACCTCAGCCATGGCCTTGAGCATACCGCTGCCCTGCATGATGCCGGTGAAGACCCCGGCAGCCAGCAGAATGCTCGCCATCGTCAGGGCGGTTTTCGCATGGGCGTCGATGCGGGCGCGTTGGGCATCGACGTTCGGGTAGTTGATGCACAACGCCAGGACCGTGCCGAGCATGAACATCACCACCGGATCCACCACGCCGGCAATCATCACGCCCATCACCACCACGGTCAGGACCAGGTTGAGCCAGAACAGGCGTGGCTTGCGCAAGGCGACTTCCGCCTCGCTGAGCACCCGCTGCGCGACCACCTCGACGGTTGCCCCGGCGCCCAGCCCCAGGCGCTTTTCTTCGCGACGCCCCAGGTACCAGGCGCAGGCAAAGACGAAGACCAGACCGACGAGTTGCACGGGAATCAGCGGCTGGAACAGATCGGCCACCGGCACATGCAAGGCCGCCGAGGAGCGCAAGACCGGGCCGGTCCAGGGCAGGAAGTTGACCCCGGCGGCCATGGCGGTGACGCAGGCCAGGATGCGCTTGTCCATGCCCAGGCGGGTATACAGCGGCAGCATGGCCGGAATGGTCACCAGGAAGGTCACCGCGCCGGAACCGTCCAGGTGCACCAGCAGCGCCAACAACGCGGTGCCCATGACGATACGCGTCGGCCGGGTGCCGACACGCTTGAGGATACGGTCGATGATCGGGTCGAGCATGCCGGCGTCGGTCATGACGCCGAAGAACAGAATCGCGAACACGAACATCCCGACCACCGGGGCGACGTTCTTGATGCCGGTGATGATGAATGCGCTGGTTTGCAGGCCGAAACCGCCGATCAGCGCGGCGATGATCGGCAGTGCGATCAGAGCAACCAGGGGGGACAGGCGTTTGCTCATCACACAGGCGAGCAGACAGAGGATGGTGACGACACCGAGTATGGCGAGCATGGGGAGGTCCTGTTCGGCATCTCTGTTCGCGGTGGCGATGAGATGCGCTGTTGTTGTTTTCCCCGAGTATTGGAATTGCCGGTATTCTTTGTAAATTGAAATGTTCGGTGACCTGTATTCGGAAAAACAAAATGAAGAACTCGATCCAGCACATCCGCGCCTTCCTTGCCGTGGCGCAAACCGGCAGTTTCGCCAAGGCCGCGGCGGCCCTGAACCTCTCGCCTTCAGCGCTGACCGTGCAGATCCAACAATTGGAAGACTGGCTCGGCGTCGCCTTGCTCGAACGCAGCCCGCGTCACCTGGCCCTGACCAGTGCCGGGCAGAACAACCTGCTGCCGATGGAGAAACTGCTGCTGGACCTGGACAACATCGTCAACGCCTCCCGGGACCTGGCGGCGCTGCGCCGAGGCGTCGTCACCCTCGCCGCCCTGCCCTCGCTGTGTGCCGGGGCGCTGCCGCCGTTGTTGAAACAGTTTCGTGAGCAGTTTCCGGGAATCGAGGTGCGCTTGCGGGATGTCGTGGCACGCCGGATCGACACCCTGGTGCGCGACGGCGAAGTGGACTTCGGCCTCGGCGTGCGTGCGCGGACGAACCATGGGTTGGCGTTTGAAACGGTGTTGGAAGATCGCCTTTGCCTGTTTCTTCCGATCGGTCATCGGTTGGCCCGGCGACGCACGATCAAGCCAAGCGAATTGACGACCCAACCGATCATCCTCACCGGACGCGACAGCAGCGTGCGCGAGTTGGTGGAACAACTGTTCGCCGACGCCAACCTGACACTCATGCCGGGACTGGAGGCCAACTACATGTCGACGGTCCTGGCGTTGGTGCGCCAGGGCCTGGGGGTGAGCCTGCTGCCGGAATCGGCGGACGATGACCGGGCGGGACTGGTCAAGATCCCCGTGGATCACCCGGACGTCACCCGCCAGCTTGGCCTGATCACCCGCACCGGCCAGGCGCTGTCGCCGGCCGCCGAGCAATTCATCGCGATGGCCAAGGCGTTTTTCTAAAGCCTAGGCATGCAGGCGTAGGCTCACCGCTGCACCACCGTTTGCAACGCGCCACTGGCTTCAGGCTTTTTTGCGAACAACCTCTGTGGCAACAGGAAGTACGCCAACGCCGGCAGCAGGATCAGCGCGCCGAGCATGTTCACCAGGAACATGAACGCCAGCAGGATACCCATGTCGGCCTGGAACTTGATCGGCGAGAACGCCCAGGTCGCCACGGCGATCGCCAGGGTAATGCCCGTCAGCAGGACCACCTTGCCGGTGAACAGCAGCGCCCGGTAATACGCCTCGGACAGCGAGGCGCCGGCACGCATGTGCGTGAGGATCACGCTCAGCACGTAGAGGGCGTAGTCGACGCCGATGCCCACCCCCAGGGCGATCACCGGCAGCGTGGCCACCTTGACGCCCATGCCCAGGCCCACCATCAAGGCCTCGCAGAGGATCGAGGTGAGCATCAGCGGCAGCACGGCGGCGAGCACCGCGCGCCAGGAGCGGAACGTCACCCAGCAGAGCAGGATGACCGCGCCATAGACCCAGAACAGCATTTCGCGCATGGCTTTCTTGACCACGATATTGGTCGCGGCCTCGATCCCGGCGCTGCCCGCGGCGAGCATGAACTTCACCTGCGGCAGTTGCTGTCGTGCAATGAAGGCCTCGCTGGTCTGCACCACCCGCTCCAGGGTGTCGGCCTTGTGGTCGGCGAGGTAGACGTACAGCGAAAGCAGCGAACAGCCCTGGTTGAACAGCTCCCGTGGCGCCCGCGTCTGCACCGCGCCCAGGGCACCGTCGTTGGGGATCAGTTCGTACCACTTGAAGTTGCCTTCGTTGTAGCCGGCGGCGGCGATCTTGCTCAGGGCGGCCATGGAGTTGGTCGACTCGACGCCCGGCAGTTGCTCCAGTTGCCAGGCCAGGGCGTCCACGGCGGCCAGGGTCGAATAGCGGGTGCACTGGTCTTCTGGGGTTTTGACCATAACCACGAAGATGTCTGAACTGGCCGCGTAGTTTTGCGTCATGAAGGCCGCGTCGCGGTTGTAGCGTGAGTCGGGACGTAACTCCGGGGCACCCGGGTCGAGGTCGCCGATCTTCAAGTGCAGGCTGATCGCGAACCCGCCGACCGCCAGCAGCAGGCCTACCAGGCAGGCTACATAAGCCCAGGGCCGTTGGGTGAACAGGTCGAGGAAGCGCCACAACGGGTGCTTGACGTTCGCCTGCACCTCGGCGGTTTCCGCCCGCAGGCTGCGCGCCGCCGCCTGGCTGCCAACGCCGATGTAGCTGAGCAGGATGGGCAGCAGGATCAGGTTGGTGAAGATCAGCACCGCCACACCAATGCTGGCGGTGATCGCCAGGTCCTGGATGACCCGGATCTTGATCACCATCAGCACGGCGAACCCGACCGCGTCACACAGCAGCGCGGTCATGCCGGCGGCGAACAGGCGGCGGAAGGTATAGCGCGCAGCGACCACCCGGTGCGTGCCGCGACCAATGTCCTGCATGATGCCGTTCATCTTCTGCGCACCGTGGCTCATGCCGATGGCGAACACCAGGAACGGCACCAGCGCCGAATAAGGGTCCAGGTCATAACCGAGCGTGGCCAGCAAACCCATCTGCCAGAGCACCGCCACCAGCGAGCACAGCACCACCAGCGCGGTGCTGCGGGCGCAACGGGTGTACCAGTAGAGCACGGCCACGGTCACCAGCACCGCGACCACGAAGAACAGCATGACCTGCAGCAACCCGGCGACCAGGTCACCGATGATCTTGGTGAAGCCAGTGATGTGGATCTGGATGCGCTCGTTCTGGTACTTGTCGCGCAAGGCCTCCAGTTGCCGCGAGAACGCGCCTGCGTCCAGGGCCTTGCCAGTCTCCGGGTTGATTTCCAGCAACGGCACGAAGATCACGCTGGACTGGAAGTTGCCGGCCACCAGTTGGCCGATCTCGCCGGAGCGGGCCACGTTAGTGCGCACCTGTTCCAGGCTGGCCGGCGAACCGTCGTAGGTGTCGGGGATGACCGTGCCGCCATCCAGCCCTTCTTCGGTCACTGAGGTCCAGCGCGTGGTCGGCGTCCACAGCGACTTCATGTAGGGCTTGTCGACGCCGGGCAGCAGGTAGATTTCGTCGTTGAGCCTGGCCAGGGTGTCCAGGTAGTCCTTGTCGAAGATGCTGCCCTCGGTGACCGCCACGGCGATGCGGACCGAGTTGCCGAGGCCACTCAGTTCGCTGCGCTGTTCCAGGAAGTTGGCGACGTAGGGATGGGAGGTCGGGATGGTCTTTTCAAAACTGGCATTGAGGCCGATCTTGCTGGCCTGGTAGCCCAGCACCAGGGTCGCCAGCAGGCAGAGCAGGATCACCCAGGGACGGTGATTGAAGATCGCCCGCTCGCCCAGGTTGCCGGAACGCGGATCGAAATCCTCCAGGCGGGCGATCACCACTTGCTGTTCGAGGGCAGGATTATGCTCGTTCACATCGGACTCCGAATACGGCCACAGGGGGCGCGGGTACAGTGCGCGCTGGCGAGTTGCTCAACGTTGCGCCGAAGAAAAAAGGACATGGTCGAGGCGGGTCGGACCGTTCAGGCCGACGCATACCAGGCTGCCGTCCGGTGCCGCCACCACGCCAGCGATGGAGGTCGCGGCCGGGGCCGGTGAACGTCGAAAGTGACGTCCCGGGTCAAGACTGAGCAGCACGTCGCCGGCCTGGCTGGCCAGGACCCAAGTGCCATCCGCCAATCGGGTGGCGGCGGACAGGGCCACTTCCAGGTCGGTGTCGATCGGTTGCCAGCGGCCGCCCTGGTCCCCCGACCAATAGGCGTTGCCACGCAAACCGAAGGCCACCACCTCTCCCGTCGAACTGCCTTGCAGGCCGAAGAAGCTGCCCTCATAGGGTGATTCCAGTGCCTGAAAGCTGTGCCCGTTGTCCTGTGAACGCAGCAGCAACCCGCGCTCGCCGACGATGAACAGCGCACTCCCCGCCGCACGAATGCCGTACAGGTTGAGGTCCTCGGGGTTTTCCAGCTGCCGCATCCACGGCTGCCAGTGACTGCCGCCGTCACGGGTGTGCAGGATCAGGCCATAGGCACCGACCGCGTAGCCGGTGCGCCGGTCACTGAAGTACAGGTCGAGAAAAGGCTTGTCCGGCCCGTCGGCCACCAGCCGCTCGGCATCCTTCAACGCCTTGGGATCATCCCCTTCGCGAGCCTGGCCCAGGGCCAACTGGGCGGCGGTAACGCCGTCCAGTTGCTTGGTCCAGGATTCGCCGCCGTCGGTGCTGTGCAGGATCACACCCATGTGGCCCACGGCCCAACCTTCCTGCGCATCCACGAACTGCACCGCCGTAAGACTGACGCTGACCGGCACCTTTGCCTGGCGCCAGCTCACGCCGGAGTCATCCGACAGCAACACGATGCCGCGCTCGCCGACCGCCACCAACCGTTCACCGGCCCGAGTCACCGCCAGCAACACCGAATGGGCTGCCTTGGCACTTTGCAGCGCCGCCTGGTCGAGCAACGCAACCCGTGGGGTCGCCATCGCCCAGCCCGGCATCAGCATGACCGCCAGCAGCAGGGCCGCCGGCAGCGTGCGCGTGAGTGAAAATTTACCGATCATTGTCCGCTCCAACCGCCCAAGAAGAGTGATCCAACTGCCCGCCCGCGAGCGCCGAAGCCGCAGCCTCGGCGCCCTGCCCCAAGGCTCAGCGGCTGCTGTCGTTGGCCATGGCGTCCGGGGTGAAGAACGCCGCTGGTGGACGCGGATAGCTCTGGTACTGCACGTTCAGGTCGTTGGCCGACGAGTTGAGGAAGTAGGCCCCGGTTTCCAGGTTGTAGCTGCCCCACGACATCTGGGCCGTCAGCGCCGGCATTTCCGGTGCCAGCAAGGTCAGCGAGTAGTTGTGGCGGCCCAATTTGCCCTGGGCGTCGTAACCGTCGACCAGCAGCACCTGCCAGGAATCCTCATCCACGTAGTAGGTGCGCTTGGGCACCACGTGGCGCTTGCCGTCCTTGAGCGTGGCACTCACCACCCAGACCCGGTGTTTCTCCCAGCGCACCAGGTCCGGGTTGAGGAAGTTCGGCTTGACCAGGTCGTCGCTTTTCGCCGCCGCCGCACGGTTGTTGTTGTAGGGCACCAGCAGCTCTTTCTTGCCCACCAGCTTCAGGTCGTGTCGGTCGGTAGGGCCGAAGACCATGAACGCCTCATCGAAGAAACCGACGCCCGAGGTGACGAAGTCCGGGGTGTCGTAAGCGATGTTCGGCGCCCGCCGTACCCGACGCTGGCCAACCAGGTACTGCCAGGCGGCACGCTTGCCCGGGTCCATGTCCCAATGGGTCATCAGGCCTTCGCCGGCCTTGGAGGACGGCAGTTCCGTCGCCAGTTTGCCGATCAGGAACTTGCTCCCGAAGGTCTCCAGGCTGCCTTCCTTGAAATAGTAGGGATTCTGGTACCAGAACCGCGCCCGGGTGGCCTGGATCTTCTTCCCGCCCGCGGTCATCAGCCAGGTGTCGAACGGCGAGTAGAACGTGTCGGCGCCCTGCCAGGACAGGCGGTAGTTCCACAGCACCTCGGCGCCGTTCTGCGGCAATGGGAAAGGAATCCCGCCATAGGCGCCGCTGACTTTTTCGGTCTCCACTTCAAGGCTGGCACGGGTCGCGTTCTTCAGCGTGTTGTCGTACACCCACTGCGGCGCGGCGGCACTGCGGTGGGTCGGATAGACATCGAGCCGGTAGCCCGGATACTTCTGCAGCAAGGCTTTCGTGCCATCGGCCAACTGGTCGGCGTACTGCGCCATGTTGGCGGCGGTGACCGAGAACAGTGGCTTGTCGGCGGCGAAGGGGTCGGCACGCTTGTCGCCGTTCTTGTAGCCTGCCGGCACGGTGGTGTAGCCCCCGGTCCACGCCGGAATGCTGCCGTCCTTGTTGCCTGCACGCTCGGCGCCCATGGGCGTGAGGTCACTGTTGAGCCGCGCGGCCTGCTCGGGGGACACCGCCGCCTGCACCAGGCCGGCACTGAGCAAGGCAATGGCCAGGGCCGAAATACGCAAGGAAATTTTGCTTTGCATAGCGGATGAAACCTCTTATTAGAATGTGGTTTTCACGTACATGGAAACGAAGTCGCGGTCCGCCAGCGATTGCGCATAGCTGAAGTTGCCGTCTTCGCGCAGACCCGCCGCGGCCTTGCCGAAGAAGTTCACGTAGTTGATGCCAAAGTCCCAGCGCTGCAGGTACGTGGCCTTGACGCCGACACTCCAGTCACCGGCATGGGAGTTGCCGAAACCGCCTTTGCTGACGGCCGACGAACGCCCGTCCAGCCCGACGCCAAACCCCACCGGCACGCTCAAATCGAGGCCGTCGGCCACCTGGAAGTACGCCGGCTCGGCCAGCACTCGCAGCGCGGTGGCGTCGCGGGTGGTGTTGGGGTCCAGGGCAGCGCGGTTGTCCGTCACGCTGAGGGTGCGGTTCCAGGCCAGTTCGGCGAGCACCGAGCCGCCGTCCCAGAACGTGCCGGGCGACAGCAGGTAGATCGTCGACAGGTTGACGTGGGCGGTCTTGCCCTTGGCGTAGAGCGCGTCACCGCTGTTGTCCGCCGCGGTGCCCGGGGTCACCACCTGCAGGTTGCTGACCAGCGGCGCGTCCCAGCGCACCGACGTTTCACCGGCGAAGTTGAACGGGCCATAGGCCGTGGAGAAACTGGCGCCGACGGTCTTGATGTCTTCGGCGTAGACCTGGCGATAGGCATTGAGGATCGGCAATCCGGTGGCCGCCGCCGCGGCGCCGTCGAGGTAGGCATACAGCGCACTCGGCGTCTTGTCGTGGTACTTGGCGGCGTAGAAGCCCAGTTCCAGCTCGGTGCCTTCAGGCTTGAAGCGCAGTTGCATGCCGCCCTGCCCCGAGTTCCTGGCCTCGATGTCCGAAGCGTGCACGGTGGTGTTGCCGAACACCTCGGTCCAGTCACCCGCGCCCTTGCCGATGCCATCGTTGTCGCTCAGGTAACTGCCCGCACCCGGGACGTTGGAGCGTTCCCACTCGAACTGGTAGTAGGCGCCGACGGACAATTGTGGGTTGATCTGCAATTGCCCGGACACTTGATTGACCGGGCGCAGGATTTCCTTGAACTGCGTCCCCGGCACGCTGAGCAACTTGACCACGTCGGTGGGCCCTTGGGCCGCGGCGATACCGTTGCTGCCGTAGAACAGGCTCTCGCCGTAGATCAGGCTGTGCCGGCCCAGGCGCACCGTGCCCTGGCTGGTGTCTCCCACGTCGCCGCGCAGAAACACGAAGGCGTCCAGCAGTTCGGCGTCACGCCCGTGCAGCTCACGGGTGTCGTCGAGGAAATGCGGATTGGCGCTGTCGTCGGTGTCCTTGTTGTAGACATCGTCGTACCAGGCCGCGCCGCTGATGCGCAGGCCGTAGTTCTGCCGGCTCAGGTCCATTTCACTGAACAGGTCCAGGCGGTTGGAAACCAGGCCCCGGCTGAAATTCCTGTCGCCCTGGCCCTGGATCGAGGGGTACAGGCCGCCTGCCGTCGACGCATTGGTCAGGTGGTCGTCGGCACCTTGCAAGCGCCAGGCCTGGCTGTACTTGATGGTGTTGTCCCAGCGCAGGCGCCAGTCACTGTCACCGAGGTCGATTTGCGCAGCCTGGGACTGAGTGGCCCAACCGGCCAGACACACCGACAGGGCCAGAGCGTTGCGTGTAAAGCCCGGATAGCATCGAGAATTGTGCATGGTGTTCCTCATTGTTCTTGTTGTGGGAAGCCTGTTCTGTACGCGGGTCGCCCGGGACACGAGCGGCAGCGGGTTGCACGAAAATGCGCGGGGTAGCGTTCTCCCTCAGATGTAAGTGGACGCCAGGCCACCATCGACCGGCAGGTTGATGCCGTTGATCCAGCGAGACTCATCGGCACAGAGAAACGCGATGGCAGCCGCCACCTCATCGGCGTAGGCCGGCCGCTTCATGCGATGGGCGTCAGCCTCTACCCGCGCTTGGCCGAGCATGCTGACGAAGTCGCCGAGGATGGGCGTGAACACCGGGCCCGGCGCCACGCAGTTCATGCGCACCGAGGTTTGCAAGAACCACGGCTGGGCCTGCTGATAGCTCCAGACGATCAGCGCCTCTTTGAAATACTGGTAGCAACTGTCTTGCGGCACCGGATGCTGGTCCAGCCAGGCCTGGGCCTGGGCAAAGCCATCGATGGCGGCCAGGGTCTTGTGCAGCGCCAGCCGCTGCGGCCATTGCGCCCCCAGGATCGATGCGACGTTGACGATGCTGCCGCCGGCCCGAATGCGCGGCAGCAGCGCGGCGCACAGGTGCCGCACCCCGAGGTAATTGACCTGGGCGACCAACTGCGGGTCGGCGGTGCCCGGGACCCCGGCGATGTTGCAGAGCCCATCGAGGGACGCCGGCAGTGACTGCACGGCGGCGTCGATGGCATCCGGGTGGCTGAGATCGGCCTGGATGAACTGGTCCAAGCTCAGGTTGGGCGCATTGCGATCCATGCCGATGACGCTCGCTCCGTGAGCACGCAGGGTTCGCGCCGTTTCAGCGCCGATGCCCGAGGAAACGCCGGTCACCACGATCGTCTTGTTGGTCAACTTCATAGCAGGTTCCCGATTCGTGCTTGTGCTGCCCGTACGGGCGGAGGCAGCCAAGCCATGTTGTTATTGTGCCGAATTAGTTAATCTCGGTAACTAGTTGTAGCAAGCGATATGCCATCCCCTGACAAACGACCGCCGACCGCTCAAGTACGCGGCATCCAGGCAGTTCAGAAGGATCAAGGCTCAGGTGAGCAGCAATGAGGGCGTTAGAAAAGTGATGATTTCAGCAATTTCGTGCTGCACTATGCGCAATATGATTAATCGAATTAGGGAATTGCGATGGCAGATAAGCTGATCTCCCTGGCCGAACTGTCCCGGGGCACGCAAAAGCAACCAGCGCGCGGCGCCAGTGAACAGTTGCCGCCCGGCGCCGCGCCGACGCTGCAGGACCTGACCGAATGCCTGATGTTCAGCCCCGGCGACGGACGCATCTGGCTGAACGGCGCGCGGATGCTGCTGATGCACAACAGTGGCGTGGGCGCCTTGCGCCGCGAACTGATCGAAAGCATGGGCCTGGCCCGCGCCCGGGGCATCATGCTGCGTACCGGCTACCATTGCGGTGCCCGGGACGCGGCGCTGATCAAGGAGCGCTTCCCCGAAGCAGACATCCTGGCGCTGTTCGCCGCTGGCCCGATCATCCATGCCATCGAGGGCGCGGTGAAGGTCGAGCCGGTGCATTTCGAATTCGACATGAACCTGGGCACCTACTACGGCGAGTTCCTCTGGCATCACTCCAGCGAAGACGACGAACACATCGCCCAATACGGCATCGGCACCGAACCGGCCTGTTGGATGCAGACCGGCTACGCCATCGGCTATACATCGGCGATGGTTGGACGGCTGATTCTCTATCGGGAGGTCGAATGCCGTTCCACCGGATCGAGCATCTGCCGGCTGGTGGGCAAGCCCGCCGAAGAATGGGACGACGCCGAAGAGGACCTGGCCGACCTGAACGCCGAACCCTTCGTCAGCACCGGCGGACGCAGCGCGGCGCCCCAGGGCCGGGGCGATAAAGGTGCCCTGCCCGCTCGCCTGCTGGCGGACCCGACACCGGCCCAGGACAGCGACATGGTCGGTATTTCCTCAGCCTTCAACGCGGCCTGCCACATGCTGCGTCGGGTGGCGCCGACCCAGGCGACGGTGCTGTTCACCGGTGAGTCCGGCGTCGGCAAGGAAATGTTCGCGCGGATGCTGCACCGCATCAGTCCGCGCCACGACGAGCCCTTCGTGGCCATCAACTGTGCGGCCATTCCAGAAAACCTGATGGAGTCGGAGCTGTTCGGCGTCGAGCGCGGCGCCTACACCGGCGCCACCCAATCGCGCGCCGGCCGCTTCGAGCGCGCCAATGGCGGCACGCTGTTCCTGGACGAGATCGCCACCCTCAGTTTGGTGGCCCAGGGCAAACTGCTGCGCGCCTTGCAGGAAGGTGAAGTCGAACGGGTGGGCGGCAGTCGCACCCTCAAGGTCGATGTGCGGGTGGTTGCCGCGACCAATGTCGACCTGCGCGCCGCGGCACAGCGTGGCGAGTTCCGCGAAGACTTGTTCTTTCGCCTGAACGTGTTCCCCATCCACCTGCCGCCGCTTCGCGAGCGCAAGGAGGACATCCCGCTGCTGATGACCCATTTCCTGCATCGCTTCACCCAGCGCCATGGCCGTCAGATCAGCGGCTTCACCCCGCGCACGGCAGACACCCTGCTGGCCTACGATTTTCCGGGCAACATCCGCGAATTGCAGAACCTGGTGGAGCGCGGCGTGATCAGCGCCCCGGACGGCGGCGCCATCGACCTGTCGCACCTGTTCACCAGCGGCGAACGCCTGGCTCTGCCGATGTTCTCCATCGGCACCCGCGGCCAACTCGCGGCTGCGCCGAACGCTCAAGCGGCGCCGCCTCAGGCTCCCGCCGCACCGATCCGGAGCGACGATGAAGCCCTCCAGCAACTGTTCGGCGGCAAGGATTTGAGCCGGCTGTCGCTGCAGGAAGTCGAGGACGCGATGATCGACCGTTGCCTGAGCGAAGTGAAAGGCAACGTCTCCGAAGCGGCCCGCCGCCTGGGCCTGACTCGGGCACAGTTGTCCTATCGCTTGTCGCGGCGCCCAGCCAGTGACTAAACGTGGCGAGGGCCCTTTATTGCGGGATGAAGCAACGCCCGAACATGCCAAGCGCCACGTCGACCCGTTGGTCGATCTGCTCGTCGGACCAGCTTTGTTGCACGCCCAGGGTGAACAGCTTGAGCGGCTGCGAAATCAGCAGTGCGTCGATCAACTCGATGGCCGGCTCGACATCCTGCTGCGCCAGCAAGCCCTTGCCCGCAGCCTTGCCCAGCCAACCCCGCAACAGGCCCAGGCAACGCTCGGCCCCTTCCTGGTACCAGATTTGCGCAATCCCCGGCGCATGCTCGCGCCCCTGGGCGGCCATCAGGTAAAGCCCCAGCGCCAGCGGCGACAGCGTCAACCGTGCCCATAACGTCAGGTACATGCGCAGCTCGCTGAGCAGATCCTCGGCGCTGTCGATGCCACTTTCCAGCAGCAGTTCAAGGGTCGACAGGTCCCGCGCAACCAACTTCGAGAGCAGTTGCTCCTTGCTCGCCACCAGTTGGTACAGGGTTTTCTTCGAAATGCCGGCAGCACGGGCAATGGCGTCCATGGTGACGTTGGCAAAATGACCGCTGCCGAGTATCTGCGCCGCGGCGTCCAGCAACAGGCTCATCTGCTCTTCACGGCTGCGGACCGGCGGACGACCGCGAACGGGCTTGACGGGTTGCGAGGGGGTTGCGGGCATGGTGGGTCCTGGTGAGTGGCAGCGGGTGAGTCTGCCACAGGTTAAATCGGGCACCTAACCTGTGGCGAGGGCGCGTGCTCGCGCCCCTCCCTCAAACAACGGCCCCCTCGCCAGCGCTACCCTCCCGCGCCATCGCCGCTGCGCGAAACGCCTCGCCCAGCGCAGTTTCGATAACCCCCCAGGCCTCCTGCGCTGAAGCCTCCGGGCCGAGGTGGGTGAACATGTGATCGCAGCCTGCGAACATCCGCGCGTTGACTGCCACACCGGCCTGGCGCAATTTCTCGGCATAGGCCTCGCCTTCGGCGCGCAGGATGTCATGTTCGGCCGTAATCAGCGTGGTCGCGGGCATACCCCGCAATGCCTCGACGCTCGCCAGCAACGGCGACACCAACGGATCGCGAGCGTGATCGGGATCGCTCAGGTAACAGCCATTGAAAAAGCGCACCAGCCCGGCCCCGAGCAATGGTTTGTCGAGGCTCGAACGCTTCAGGCCGGGGTCCTGGAGCAGGTCCAGGACCGCATAGTCAATCACCTGGTGCACCACCCGCAGCCGCTGATGCCCCCGTGCCAGGTTGGCCACCCCGGTGGCCAGGTTGCCGCCGGCGCTGTGCCCACCGACGGCCATGCGTTGGGGGTCGATGCCCAGGCTTGCCGATTGCCCGGCCAACCATTCAAGCACCGCGAAGCTCTGTCGCAAGCCCGCGGGAAATGGATGCTCGGGCGCCAGGACGTAGTCCAGGTTGACCACCAGGCAATCCAGATTGTGCGCCAGACGCCGACAATAGCTGTCGTCATGCTCCGGCACGCCAGCGACGAAACCGCCGCCGTGCAGGTTCAGGTACACCGGCAAGCGCGCCCCGTCCGAAGTCGCCGGCCAGTAGAACAACGCCCGCGCCGGTCCCCAGGACGTCGGGATGAACCGCGCCTCGACCGCACGCAGCGGGTACTGCGCCGAGTCGTAGACGAACTTGCCTTTCATGCGCTTGGCAAAGGCGCGCAACAGCTTGGCCTTGAGGGTTTGAGGCAACGTCATGATCAGGCTCCCGGCGGCTCAGTGGGCCGTCAATAATTGATCCAGCAGGCCGTGGACCATCGGCCCATACGGCGCGCGCATCGCCAGGTTGGATTCACCCACCGGGCTTTGCACCACCACTGCCTTGGCATGGCTGAACGTGCGGAAACCATGGGCACCGTGATAAGCCCCCATGCCGGCGTGCCCCACGCCGCCGAACGGCAACGCCTCGAACAGCACATGGCTCATGACGTCGTTGATCACCACGCCACCGGAGGTCGTGCGTTGCAGCACCTGCTGGCGCTCGCTGGCGTCCTCGCCAAAGTAATAGGCCGCCAGGGGCCGGGGTTGCCCGTTGACGTAGTCGATCGCCGTGGCGAAATCCTGGTAGGTCTTGATCGGCAACAGCGGGCCGAAAATCTCCTCGCGCATCACCTGCATGTGCTCGTTGGGGTTGAGCACCAGGGTCGGGGCGATCTTGCGGATCTCGCGATCGTTCAGGTCTTCCTGCTCCGGATTGATCTCGATCAGCCGCGCGCCCTTGGCATGGGCATCGACCAGGTAGCCTTGCAGGCGGCCGAAATTGCGCGGGTTGATGATGGAGGTGTAGTCCGGGTTGTCGCGCAGCGTCGGGTACATCTGGGCGACGAAGCGGATGGCCTCGACGGTGAAGTCTTCCAGCCACTCTTGCGGCAGCAGCACGTAGTCTGGCGCCAGGCAGATCTGGCCGGCGTTCAGGGTTTTCACCGTCATCACCCGCTGGACCACGGTCGCCAGGTCGGCACTGCGCGAGACCAACACCGGCGACTTGCCGCCCAACTCCAGGGTCACCGGCACCAGATTGTCCGAGGCGGCGCGCATGATGTGCCGCGCCACCGACGTGCCGCCGGTAAAAATCAAGTGATCGAACGGCTGCGCACTGAACAATGCGCCGACCTCGGCCCCACCCAGCACCGTGGTCAGCTCGTGTTCGTCGAAGTATCGGGCGATCAGCTCGGCCAACAGCGCCGAGGTGCGCGGCGTCAGCTCGGACGGCTTGAGCATGGCCCGGTTACCGGCGGCGAAGATGCTGGCCAGCGGGCCGAACGCCAACACGACAGGGAAATTCCACGGGCTGATCACCCCCACCACGCCCAGCGGCTGATACTCGACCCGTGCCTCGCAACCCGGGAACGGCGCCGGATGGGGTTCGGATTGCGCCCACTCGGCCAGGTGCTCCCGGCAATGCTTGAGGCTTGCCACGGAGCCTGCGATATCGGTCAGCAGCGTCTGTTCGCGACTGCGGTGGCCAAAGTCCGCCGACACCGCCGCGACGATGGCTTCGCGGTTGTCCAGCAACAAGGCGATCGCCCGGTCAAGTCGATCACGGCGCAGCGCCAGGCTGGGCGGCCCCTCATCCAGATGGGCACGTTTCATTCGGGCGAGCGCCGCAGCGAGTTGTTCGGCGCTGACGGCCGTATCGTGGTGACCGAGGATGCTCATGGCGTATCTTCCTGCTGGTTAATTGTTATGAGTCAGTACTAATTGCCCGGCAAGACAGCCACCTCTGCTGCCTCGCCGGGCGAGTATGACAAAAAACCAGACAAAGGAAACCATTAAGTTTCCTAACTTTAAAAAAACGACAAGAGACCTTGAACCCCATAAAACCAAGGCTAATGGCTGGAAGGGATAGCCGCGCGGTTCAGTGGCCGCAGCGACCAAGAAGCCATCAGAAGGGTTTTCGGACAGCGGCGCAATACGCAAGCTCTTGATAAATGATTAATTACATTAATCATAGATGATGACCCAGCGAAGCCAACGAGGCCTCGCCGGGATGGCAGCCCACTACTGCTGCGAGGGAAACACCGGCGCCTGGTCCTGCTGCTCAGCCGTGGCTTCCAACGACCGCCCCGCAAGCGTCTGCAGGTACAACGCAAGCACGAACCCGGGCGCTGTCGCCAAGGCGACGTCGACGGGCGGGCTGACGCTGTCGGGGATCAACTTGCCGCTCGTGTCCTGCTCCTCGTTCAGTTCCTGCTCCACCTTCAGCCCATACCGCTTGAACTGCACGAACCGCGGATCGGTGACCGCGACGGCCGCCAGCGGATCCCAAAAGTACAGGTACTTGCCGATGCCGGGGGCGATGGTCGAGCTTTGCAGGACCTGGGTGAGGAACTGCGCGACCGGGTTTTGGATGCGCGAAAGCTGGGCGACGAAATCCTGGCTGATGGGGATCTGGTTGCAGGCGTTCAGCGCAACCAATTGCACCCGGTTCCCGCCGCCAAAGACGTATTGCGCGCCGAGTGGGTCAACGAAAATGTTCCACTCGGCGACTTTGTTGGTGTAGTACGGCGTGTCGCCCAGGGTATCGATGATGTTCCCTCCGGCACCGGGCTGGACGTACTCCGGCAGCAGGTTGCCACCCATCATGACGATGCGCTCGACCTTGCTGGTCAGCAGGTCTAGCAGCGTCCTGTCTGTCCTGGCCTGCAAAAACAAATGCCCCCAGGTCGTGCCGCCGCCGATCATCAGCACGGTAAAGGGTTGCTTGGCGTTCTCCAGGGTTTCCCTGAGAAAGGCCACCGCATCCGTTCTCGTGGGGTTGGGGTTCGCCCGGGGAAACCGTGCGTCGTAATGCTGGTCCGCCGCCTGGCGGGTTTCGAATGGAAAGGTGTTGCTGTAGACCATGGGCCGCTGGAAGCCGGCGACCACGGGGATCCGCTCGACTTCAGGGTCTTCGAACAGCGTGAGGAAGTGGCTGATGTTCGCCACGCCATGGCTCAGGTGCACGGCACCCACGCCGGTGACGGTGATGCCTTCGACCTTGACCGCGTGGTGCTTGAGCAAATAGCCGATGGCCAGGTAGTCGTCGAAGTCGACATCAGTATCGACGAGCACGTGTGTGAGGGGTTGTACCGACATGTTGGCAGGCCTCCTGGCAATGGATGGGATCATCCTGATGTGCCAGCAAATGCTGGCATCGAGTTAAAAGTAGCACCTCCCGAAAAAAGCGAACGCTTAATGGCGTGGATTGCCTAGGGCGACAGCCAACGTGGCGAGGCACCGGCGTCCTCACCACGCAACGAGCGACCCGACTTACCAGAGCGTCATCGTGTAGCTGACGATCAGGCGGTTTTCATCCAGGTCGTTGCCGAAGTTCGAGCGCACCGATGCGTTGCGCCATTTGAACCCCAGCCCCTTCAACGTCCCGTCTTGCACGACATAGGCAATGTCGGTGTTGCGCTCCCACTCCTTGCCTTCGCCGGGTGCGGCGCGCTGTACGTTGTCGCCGGAAATGTAGCGGGTCATGAAGGTCAGGCCCGGTACGCCCAGCGACGCAAAGTTGTAGTCATAGCGGGCCTGCCACGAACGCTCGTCGATGTTGGCGAAGTCGCCGATCTGCACGAAGTTGACCAGGTACGGGTCACTGCGACTGATGTAGGGGAACGGGTCGTCGCCGCTCATGCGCTGGTAGCCCAGGCCCAGTGCATGCCCGGCGAAGCCATAGGTGAACAGCGCGCCAAAGGCCTGGTTGTCGAGGTTGCGGAAGTTGCCATCTTCGGTACTGCGCGAGTAACGCACATCACTCTTGAGCGACTGGCCCGCCCCCAGGTCCAGGGTATGCACGAACCCCAGGTAGTTTTGCTGGTAGATGTCCTGCAATTTGCCATAGCGGTACTGCGCCGTCAGGTTCGGCAAGAATTGATAATCCGCCCCGGCAAACTGGAATTTGTCGCTGTTGCCGCCGATGCGGTTGGCACTCATGTCCTGGTAATCGGTGGAGTCGACGACATTGATCTGCGTAAACTGCCCGCCCGTCAGCTTCAACCGGTCGATTTCCTGCACGCTGGCCAGTCCCCCCTTGAAGGTTGCTGGCAGCAGGCGCGTGTCGTTGGAGCTCACCACCGGGTCCTTGATCTGCAAGGTCCCCACCTTCAGGGTGCTGTTGGACACGCGCACCTTGGCAGTCAGGCCCAGTTCGCCATAACGGTCTTGAGAACCGCCGGACAAATCCGCAGGCAACAGATTGGTGCCCGCCGTGCCGCCGCCGGAGTCCAGTTTGAAACCCGCCATGCCCAGGGCGTCCAGGCCAAACCCCACGGTACCTGCGGTGTAGCCCGACTCCAGGCGCAGCAAGAAGCCCTGCGCCCATTCTTCGGCCTTGTCCCGCGCCCCTGTCTGGCGGAAGTCGCGGTTGAAGTAATAGTTGCGCGCTTCCAGGCTGCCTTTGCTGTCGGCGATGAAATCCGCGTGGGCGCTTGGCGCTCCGGCCAGGCTCAAGCCCAGCAGTGTACCGACGGGCTTATAGATCCACGTGAGGGAGGTGAACTGTCGCATGGGTGCTCCTTTTGCGGGCACGAACGAACCCGCTCGGGGCGTCGTTTGCGTCCGATGTTTTTATTGTGAAGGCGCTGTGCTGGGAAACGGACGCAGTAGCCTGCGTCGTGGAGCGGATTCTTTGCGCCGCGCTCTGGGAGCGTCAAACGGGAAAAAAGCCGCATCGGACATAAGAAAATTTGATGCCCTGATCAAGCGGTTCTGGAGTAACAATTGCAACCATAAGAACGACAAGTACCAAGAGAGCCTTCATGAACCTCAAATTCCTCGAAACCTTCGTCTGGGTCGCCCGGCTGCAAAGCTTCAGCCTCACCGCCGAGAAAATGTTCAGCACCCAGGCGGCGATCTCCAGCCGGATCGCCTCATTGGAAGAAGAGCTGGGGCTGCGCCTGTTCGTGCGTGACTCGCGAGGGGTGTCGCTGACGCCCGAAGGCTTGAAGGTACTCGACTACGCCGAGCAGATGCTGGAGGTCCAGCGCGCTTTGAAGCAATCGCTGGACACCCGCAGCCCTCAGCAAGGCCTGGTGCGCATCGGCGTGATGGACACAGTGATCCATACCTGGCTCAGTCCGTTGATGTCGATGCTGATGCAGGCCTTTCCCGCCGTCGAAATCGAAATAACCGCCGATGCCGCGCGCAACCTCTGCGAGCAACTGCAAAAGGGTTACCTGGACATCGTGTTCCAGACCGACCTGGTCCGCCACGAAAGCGTGCGCAACCTCGAACTCGCGCACTACCCCATGCACTGGGTGGCCGCCAGCCACTCGATCTACGCTCGGCCCTATGCCTCGCTATTGGAGATGGCCAGCGAACGCATCATCACGTTCGTCAAGCAGTCGCGGCCGCACCAGGATGTGCTCAACCTGTTGTATGCCCATGGCGTTGGCGCGCCGCGGGTCAGTTGCGTCAACTCGGTGTCGGCCATGACCCGGCTGATTCGCGACGGCTTCGGCATCGGTGCCTTGCCCGCGGCCCTGGTGGCCAAGCCGCTGGCCAGCGGTGAATTGATCACCCTGGAACCCGGCACGGCTCTGCCCCAGCTTGACGTGGTGGCGTCCTGGCGCGCCGGGGTGGGGTTGGAACTGATCGAGAATATCGTCCAGATGAGTCGCCAGGTTGTCAGTCAGTACGCTATCGATGTCGGCCCGCAACGCATGGTCGCGGCACCGGGCCTGGCCGGTCATAACGTTTAGTTGTCTGTGGGTACCACTATTCCTTGTTGGACGTCATCGCCCGGCCCCTCTAAAAAATGGGCCACCCATCCCTTGGAGATACCGCGATGAGTCAACCCGCCCCGTCCTTCGAACAACTGCGCCAGTACGACCCGCTCGCCCTGCGCCAGAGCATTGCCGCCGGCCAATACCAAGGCCATACCAGTGGCCTGGGCCAGGGTCGGGTACAAGCCAACATCGTGATACTGCCCGGTGATTGGGCCACCGAGTTCCTGCGCTACTGCACCCTCAATCGACAGGCCTGCCCGGTGCTCGACGTGACAGAGCCGGGTGATCCGTTCTTTCGCAACCTCGGCGCCGCCATCGATATCCGCCATGAGGTGCCCCGCTACCGGGTCTATCGCCACGGCGAACTGAGCGAAGAGCCGCTGGACATCGAACACGTTTGGCAGGATGACCTTGTCGCCTTCGCCCTGGGCTGCTCGTTCTCGTTCGAACAACCGTTGCTCGAAGCCGGCATCTACCTCAGGCACATTGACCTGGGGCGCAACATCGCGATGTTCCGCACCAACATCGACACCCGCCCCACCGCCCGCCTCTCTGGCAAAATGGTCGTGACCATGCGCCCGATGAAAGCTGCCGCGGCGATCCAGGCGATCCAGATCACCGGGCGCATGCCCAATGTCCACGGTGCCCCGGTGCACATCGGCGACCCGTCGCTGATCGGCATCCACGCCCTCGACGCACCGGACTATGGCGATGCCGTGCCGGTCGAAGCGGACGAGATCCCGGTGTTCTGGGCCTGTGGCGTGACACCCCAGTCGGTGGTCCAGGCGTCGCGCCCACCGTTGTGCATCACCCATGCGCCTGGCTGCATGCTGGTGACCGATTTGTGGAACCGCGACTTGTAAGCGTCTAGAAGGCCGCACTCACCTGACAGGAACAGACGATGAACACCGTCCAGCAATCGATTCAAGCGTACATCAAGGCCAAGGATGGCAACCGCCCTCACCTGCTGGAGCAAGCGTTCGAGGCGCAGGCGATCCTCGACATGATCGTGCGCACCGGCGCCATCTCGTTTCCTGATCACGTCGAAGGCCGCACGGCCATCGGCGAGGTGCTGGTCAGTCGTTTCGGCCAGACCTTCGAAAACGTCTACACCTTTTGCCTGGGGTCGCCACCGGCAGCGAACCTCGACCAGTTCCAATGCCCGTGGCTGGTGGCGATGTCTGGCAAGGACGGCGGCGAGGCGCGCGTCGGCTGTGGCACCTATGACTGGCAATTCGATCCGGTGTCCAAGCGGGTCGAGCGATTGACCATTACCCTCGAACACATGAAAACCCTGCCGCCGGACAACCTGCCGGCGATCATGGCCTGGGTTTCGCGACTGGACTACCCATGGTGCAGCGTCGAAGCCGCCCTGGGCGACGTCCCCAACCTGGGCGAGCTTGGGGACGTGATCGAGTACCTGGCCAACCGGGAACACCTACGCGCGGCGCAACGGCCGTGACCCACCCAAGGAGCCGCCTCGCGTGAACATCAAGTTTCTTGAAACCTTCGTCTGGGTCGCACGCCTGAAGAGTTTTCGCCTGACGGCGGAGAAACTGTTCACCACCCAGGCTTCCGTCTCCAGTCGCATCGCGGCCCTGGAGGACGAGATGGGTGTGCGCCTGTTCGTGCGTGACGCCAAGGGTGTGTCGCTGACATCCGAGGGCCAGCGGGTGCTGGAATATGCCGAACGCATCATGGACACCCTGCAAAGCATGAAGGCCGTGATCAAGGACCCGCGCCAGGTGCGCGGGCGAATTCGCATTGGTGCCATGGACACGGTCATCCACACCTGGCTCAGCCCTCTGGTGACACGCCTGATGGACTACTACCCGGCGCTGGAGATCGAGCTGTCGGCCGACACCGCGAGCAACCTGTGCTCGCAACTGGAAAAGGGTTACCAGGACATCATTTTCCAGACCGACATCCTGCGCCTGGACAGCGTACGCAATGCACGGCTGGCCCGTTATCCGATGCACTGGCTGGTGCGGAGCGGCTCGGCCTATGACCGTCACTACGCGTCGCTGGAAGACCTGTCCCAGGAACGCATCGTGACCTTTTCGCGCAATTCCCGGCCTCACCAGGACATCCTCAACCTGCTGCACTCGGCCAATATCGTCTCGCCGCGCATCAACTGCGTGAACTCGGTGTCGGCCATCACCCGCCTGGTTCGCGACGGCTTCGGCATCGGCGCCATGCCGGCGGCGCTGGTCCTGGGTGAGCTGGCCCAGGGCACGCTGAAACGGGTCGATGGCGTGCCGTTGCCTTCGGTGATGGACATCGTTGCCAGTTGGCGAACCGGCGCGGGCATGGAGCGGGTGGAAGAAGTCATCAGCCTGACCCGGGACGTGGTGGCGGAATTCGTCGCCGAACTGCCCGCGGAATACCAACTGGCCGCCGACTAACCCATTCATTGTGGGAGCGGGCTTGCCCGCGAAGGCGGCTGCACGTCCGACACTTCCGTTGACTGACACACCGCTTTCGCGGGCAAGCCCGCTCCCACAGGTTCTTCGGCGGGTCCGGATGGCATGTCCGACGCCCATTCATTGTGGGAGCGGGCTCGCCCGCGAAGGCGGCTGCACATCCGACACTTCCGTTGACTGACACACCGCTTTCGCGGGCAAGCCCGCTCCCACAGGTTCTTCGGCGGGTCCGGATGGCGTGTCCGACGCCCATTCATTGTGGGAGCGGGCTTGCCCGCGAAGACGGCTGCACATCCGACACTTCCGTTGACTGACACACCGCTTTCGCGGGCAAGCCCGCCCCCACAATGTTATTGGGTGGATTCTAGATGTGTGTCCGCCACAGATCCTCTTGTGGGCTTGCCCGCGAAGCCTCTGGGCCTCATCAAGCGGCCTGTCAGTGAATTGCAACATCCCCGACTTAATCTGGATCGAGCGCACGGCGGCGACCCGCTGGATGTGCCTGTCTGCCCGCTCGCAATGGTCCAGGGAGTCCGCCATGAAAATCAGTGTATTGGGAAGTGGTTACGTAGGCTTGGTGCAAGCCGCCGTGTTGGCCGAGGTCGGCCATGACGTGGTGTGCATGGACGTTGACGAGCAGAAGGTCGAGCAACTGCGCCAGGGCCAGGTGAGCATCTTCGAGCCAGGGTTGGCGGCGCTGGTGCGGGAGGGGCTGGAGGCCGGGCGCTTGCATTTCACCAGTGATGAGTCACTGGCCGTGCAGCACGGCCAGGTGCTGTTCATCGCCGTGGGCACGCCTTCGCGAGACGATGGCTCGGCCGACCTGAGCCAGGTCATGGCCGTCGGTGAGGCGGTCGCCCGCTACCGGGAGTTGCCGCTCATCGTGGTGGAAAAGTCCACCGTGCCAGTGGGCACCGGTGATCTCCTGCGGGCTCACATCGACAAATGCCTGCTCAAGACCGGACGCTTGTTGCAGTTCGATATCGTGTCCAACCCGGAATTCCTCAAGGAAGGCTCGGCAGTCGCCGATTGCCGACGCCCGGATCGCATCGTGATCGGCTGCGAACGCGATGAAGTGCGCGCAACCATGCGCGACCTGTACGCTCCGTTCAATCGCAACCACGACCGGGTACTGTTCATGGACGTGCGCAGCGCCGAGCTGACCAAATACGCCGCCAACGGCATGCTGGCGACCAAGATCAGCTTCATCAACCAGATCGCGGAACTGGCCGAGCACCTGGGGGCCGACATCGAATCGGTGCGCCTGGGCATCGGGGCCGACTCGCGCATCGGCTATCACTTCATCTACCCAGGCTGCGGCTATGGCGGCTCGTGCTTCCCCAAGGACATGCGCGCGCTGATCCACAGCGCTGAGCAGGCCCATTGTTCCAGCGACCTGCTGCAAGCGGTGGAATCGGTCAACCGCCGGCAGAAACACAAACTGTTCGAACGCATCCATGCTTTCTACAAGGGCGACCTGCGCGGCAAGACCTTTGCGCTGTGGGGCCTGGCCTTCAAGCCCAACACCGACGACATGCGCGACGCGCCGAGCCGTACCCTGCTCGAATCCCTCTGGGCGGCGGGTGCCAGTGTCCGTGCGTTCGACCCCGAGGCCATGCAGCAAACCCAACTGCTCTACCCCAACGAAACGAAGCTCATGTTGATGGGCACGCCGGAGTCGGTGCTGCCGGGGGCCGATGCACTGGTCATTTGCACCGAGTGGCAGGCCTTCAAGGCGCCGGACTTCAACCTGATCCAGCAGCGGCTCAAGGCCCCGGTGATTTTCGACGGGCGCAACCTCTACGACCCGGAGCGCATGCAAGACAAAGGCTTCACCTACTTCCCCATGGGCCGCGGGCAATCGCGCGACCTGCCCATCGCCGAGCAGTCCTGGTTTCAAGCGTCCAAGCGTGCTTGAAGCCCTTAACCTCAAAATTAATGAACTCAACCAGCATTAATATGAATTTGTAAGCGCGAGTGACGAACGGCACACTGAACGCCGTTCCTCCCCCAACTGTTGGAACACTTAAAGGGCTTTCAGGGATTCCCCCGTAAGCCCCTTTTTTTGCTCGTTTTTTGGATCGGTGCTTAATGCTCTCTCGCTGGTTCCCCGCTGCTATCAATACCCGTCCCACCGAATGGAGCCGCGCCGCCTTGGGCATGGCCTTGGGAACGATGTTCAGTATCTGGCTCTGTGGCCAGGTGTACGGCTTGGAGGTGGCACAGCACATCATCGGCCCGCTGGGGGCTTCGGCGGTGCTGCTGTTTGCCGTGTCGTCCGGTGCCCTGGCCCAGCCGTGGTCGATCGTGGGCGGCTACCTGTGCGCCTCGGTGGTGGCGGTGCTGGTGGCCCACGTGCTGGGCCGCACCCTGGGCAGCGCCTGCCTGGCGGCCGGCATGGCGCTGGTGCTGATGTGCTGGTTGCGCTGCCTGCACCCACCGGCGGGCGCCGTGGCGGCGACGCTGGTGTTGGCGGACCCGTCCATCGCGGCCCTGGGCTGGCAGGCCGTCGGTGTGACGATGCTGGCCGGCAGTGGCCTGCTGGCGTTTGCGCTGGCCTACAACAACCTGACCCGCGTGCGCTACCCCAAGCGCGCCAGCGAGCCGGTGGCGGTCATTCCGGCCGACCACCCGCCCGTCGACCGGCAGGCCATCACCGCCCAAGACCTGAAATTGGCGCTGGCGGAAATGGAAGCCTTCTTCGACGTCACCCCCGAAGATCTTGAGCAATTGGTCCATGCCAGCGAGCGTCATGCCAAGCGTCGCAGCATCACGGAGGTGCTGTCGGGTCGCGGATGATCCTGTGGCTGCTATAAATATGCAGACAGGACCTGCACGTATGCTGGTTGTGCTGTGCAAATTTGCACTGTTACGATCCCGTTCGCATACGCGCCTAAAAAATTGCAAAAGACAATAAAAGCAGGGAGTTAGCGATGACAGCTCAGGTTTCATCACAGGCCAGCGGAACGGTCGCCGCCCAGGTTTACGACGTGCTGGTGGAGGTCCGTAACCACATTGGCCACTTGACCCTGAACCGCCCTGCCGGCCTCAATGCGCTCACCCTGGGCATGGTGCGCAGCTTGCAGCAACAGCTCGATCGCTGGGCCCTCGACCCGCAGATTCACGCCGTGGTCCTGCGCGGTGCCGGCGATAAGGCGTTTTGCGCCGGCGGCGATATCCGTTCGCTGTACGACAGCCACAAGCAGGGCGACACCCTGCATGAAGACTTCTTCGTCGAGGAATACGCCCTCGACCTGACGATTCACCATTACCGCAAGCCGGTCCTCGCCCTCATGGACGGTTTCGTCCTGGGCGGCGGCATGGGCCTGGTGCAAGGCGCCGACCTGCGGGTAGTGACCGAGCGCAGCCGCCTGGGCATGCCAGAGGTCGGCATCGGTTACTTCCCAGACGTAGGCGGCAGTTATTTCCTGCCGCGCATTCCGGGTGAGCTGGGCATCTACCTGGGGGTCAGTGGCACCCAGATCCGCGCCGCCGACGCCTTGTATTGCGGGTTGGCCGACTGGTACCTGGACAGCCGAAAACTCGCCCAGCTCGACGAACGCCTCGATCGACTGGAGTGGCATGACACGCCGCTCAAAGACCTGCAAAGCCTGCTGGCCAAGCTGGGTGTGCAGCAGCTCCCGGCGCCCCCCTTGGCTGACTTGCGTGCGGTCATCGATCATTTCTTCGGCCTGCCCGATGTGCCGAGCATGGTCGAGCAATTGCGTCAGGTCACGGTCGCCAACAGCCACGAATGGGCGCTCAAGACCGCCGAACTGCTGGAAACCCGTTCCCCCCTGGCCATGGCCGTGACCCTGGAAATGCTCCGGCGCGGGCGGCACCTGAGCCTGGAAAACTGTTTTGCCCTGGAGCTGCACCTGGACCGTCAATGGTTCGAACGCGGCGACCTGATTGAAGGCGTGCGCGCCTTGCTGATCGACAAAGACAAGAACCCGCGCTGGAACCCACCCACGTTGCAAGCGCTGGACGCCGGGCACGTGGCCAGTTTCTTCGACGGCTTCGACGACCACGGGAACTGAACATGCACGACCTCGAACTGACCGAAGAACAAGTGATGATCCGCGACATGGCCCGGGACTTCGCCCGTGGCGAAATCGCCCCCCATGCCCAGGCCTGGGAAAAGGCCGGATGGATCGACGACGCCCTGGTGGCGAAGATGGGCGAACTGGGCCTGCTTGGCATGGTGGTGCCGGAAGAATGGGGCGGCACTTATGTCGACTACGTGGCCTATGCCCTGGCGGTGGAAGAGATCTCCGCCGGCGATGGCGCCACCGGCGCACTGATGGGCATCCATAACTCGGTGGGCTGCGGCCCGGTCCTGAACTTCGGCACCGAGGCCCAGAAACAGACGTGGCTGGCCGACCTTGCCAGCGGCCAGGCCATTGGCTGCTTCTGCCTGACCGAACCCCAGGCCGGCTCCGAAGCCCACAACCTGCGCACCCGCGCCGAACTGCGCGACGGCCAGTGGATCATCAACGGCGCCAAGCAATTCGTCAGCAATGGCAAGCGGGCAAAACTGGCGATCGTCTTCGCCGTGACCGACCCGGACCTGGGCAAGAAAGGCATCTCGGCGTTCCTGGTGCCCACCGATACCCCGGGGTTCATCGTCGACCGCACCGAGCACAAGATGGGCATCCGTGCCTCGGACACCTGCGCGGTGACCTTGAGCAACTGCGCGATCCCTGAGGCGAACCTGTTGGGCGCACGTGGCAAAGGCCTGGCCATCGCCCTCTCCAACCTCGAAGGCGGCCGCATCGGCATTGCCGCGCAGGCCCTGGGCATCGCCCGCGCCGCATTCGAAGCGGCGCTGGCCTACTCGCGTGACCGGGTACAATTCGACAAGCCGATCGGCGAACACCAGAGCGTCGCCAACCTGCTGGCCGACATGCACACCCGCCTGAACGCCGCCCGCCTGCTCATCCTCCATGCCGCCCGCCTGCGCAGCGCTGGCAAACCCTGCCTGTCGGAAGCCTCCCAGGCCAAGCTGTTCGCCTCCGAAATCGCCGAGAAAGTCTGCTCCTCGGCCATCCAGATCCATGGCGGGTACGGTTATCTGGAGGATTACCCGGTGGAGCGCTACTACCGCGATGCGCGAATCACCCAGATCTATGAAGGGTCGAGCGAGATACAGCGGATGGTGATTGCCCGGGAGCTGAAGCACTACCTGGTGTGATCGCTTAAAAAGCATCGCGAGCAAGCTCGCTCCCACAGAGTCCGAGGGCGTACACAAAGGCTGCGTACACCTGAGATCCAGTGTGGGAGCGGGCTTGCTCGCGAAAGCGTTAGGTCAGTCACTTCTATGCTGGGTGTACCGGTGTCTTCGCGGGCAAGCCCGCTCCCACAGGGTCCAGTGGCGTACACAAAGGCTGCGTACACCTGAGATCCAGTGTGGGAGCGGGCTTGCTCGCGAAAGCGTTAGGTCAGTCACTTCTATGCTGGGTGTGCCGGCGTCTTCGCGGGCAAGCCCGCTCCCACAGGGTCCGGTGGCGTACACAAAGGTTGCATACACCCCAAATCCCCTGTGGGAGCGAGCTTGCTCGCGATGGCGCCAGTGACGGCGTCAGGTTACTTGTTCTGGAACTCCGCCGCCCGTTTCGCCACGAATGCCGCCATGCCTTCCTTCTGATCCTGCGTCGCGAATGCGGCGTGGAACACCCGGCGCTCGAAGCGCACACCCTCGGACAGACTGACTTCGAAGGCGCGGTTGACGCTTTCCTTGACCATCATGCTGATCGGCACCGACTTGGACGCAATCAACGCCGCCGTCTTCAGCGCATCATCCAGCAGCTCATCGGCCGGTACGATCCGCGCCACGATGCCGCAACGCTCGGCTTCCACCGCGTCGATAAAGCGCCCGGTCAGGCACATTTCCATGGCCTTGGCCTTGCCCACCGCACGGGTCAGGCGCTGGGTGCCGCCCATGCCCGGGAGCACGCCGAGGTTGATTTCCGGCTGGCCGAACTTGGCGTTGTCACCGGCCAGGATGAAGTCGCACATCAACGCCAGTTCGCAACCACCGCCCAAGGCAAAGCCGTTCACCGCCGCAATGATCGGCTTGCGCCGGTTGGCCACCCGATCGCTGTCGCTGAACAAATCATCCAGGTAGATCTGCGGATAGGTCAGCTCAGCCATTTCCTTGATGTCAGCACCGGCGGCAAAGGCCTTCTTCGAGCCGGTCAGCACGATGCAACCAATCTTCGGATCGGCCTCCAGGCTGTCCAGTGCCTGGTTCAATTCGCTGACGATCTGGGCGTTCAGGGCGTTCAATGCCTGGGGACGGTTGAGGGTGATCAGGCCGACGCGGTCCTTGATCTCCAATAGAATCGTTTCGTAGCTCATGCAGCACTCCTGTTCAAAGATTGCGCGAAATGACCATGCGCTGGATGTCGCTGGTGCCTTCGTAGATCTGGCAGACGCGCACGTCGCGGTAGATGCGTTCCAGCGGGAAGTCGTTGAGGTAACCGTAACCGCCCAGGGTTTGCAATGCCATCGAGCAGACTTTTTCGGCCATTTCCGAGGCGAACAGCTTCGCCATGGAGGCCTCCACCAGCGCCGGCTGGCCGTTGTCCCGCAGCGCGGCGGCGTAGTGCACCATCTGCCGGGCCACGGCGATCTGGGTCGCCATGTCGGCCAGGCGGAACGCCACGGCCTGATGCTCGATGAGGGCCTTGCCGAAGCTTTCCCGCTCCCGGGCATAGTCCCGGGCCGCCTCGAACGCGGCGCGGGCCATGCCCACCGATTGCGCCGCGATGCCGACCCGGCCACCTTCCAGGTTCGCCAGGGCAATCCTGTAGCCCTCGCCCTCCTCACCCAGCCGATTGGCCACCGGCACCTTCACGTCCTCGAAGAGGATCTGGCAGGTGTCCGAGGCGTGCTGGCCGAGCTTGTCCTCGACCCGCGCCACGGTGTAGCCCGGCGAATCGGTGGGCACGATGAACGCACTGATGCCGCGTTTGCCAGCCGCCGGATCCGTCACCGCAAACACGATCACCACCCCGGCGTTCTGCCCGGAAGTGATGAACTGCTTGCAGCCATTGAGTACGTAATGATCCCCGTCCAGTCGCGCTCGGGTCTTCAGGCTGCTGGCGTCCGAACCGGCCTGGGGTTCGGTCAGGGCGAACGCGCCCAGCATCGCGCCGCTGGCCAGCGGCGTGAGGAACCGGGCCTTCTGCTCGTCGTTGCCGAAGGTCAGGATCGGCACGCAGCCCACCGAGTTGTGCACGCTCATGATCGTCGAGCACGCCCCGTCACCGGCGGCGATTTCTTCCAAGGCCATGGCGTAGGCCAGGTAGCCGGTGTCGCAACCGCCCCACTGCTCCGGCACGAGCATGCCGAAGAAGCCCAGCTCGGCCATTTCACCGATGGCTTCCTTGGGAAAGCGGTGCTCGCGGTCCCACTCGGCCGCGAACGGTTTCAAACGCTCCTGGGCAAATTGCCGGGCGGCATTGCTGATGTGTGTCTGTTCTTCAGTCGGGAGCATGGTGGTTCCTCAATACAGGCATTCGACAGCCATGGCCGTGGCTTCGCCGCCGCCGATGCAAATTGCCGCGACGCCGCGCTTGAGGCCCTTCTGGCGCAAGGCCGACAGCAGAGTAACCAGGATTCGCGCCCCGGACGCACCAATGGGGTGACCCAACGCACAGGCACCGCCATGGACGTTGACCTTGTCATGGGGGATTTCCAGCTTGCCCATGGTCACCAGGCCCACCACGGCGAAGGCTTCGTTGACCTCGAACAGGTCGATGTCAGCCACGGACCAGCCGGTCTTCTTCAGCAGTTTCTTCACCGCGCCAACGGGAGCGGTCGGGAACAGGCTCGGGGTGTCGGCGAACGCCGCATGGCCGTGAATCACCGCCAGGGGCTTCAAGCCACGCTGGGTCGCCTGGCTCTGGCGCATCAGCACCAGGGCGGCGGCCCCGTCGGAAATCGAACTGGCATTGGCCGCCGTCACCGTACCGCCGTCACGGAACGCCGGCTTGAGCGAGGCGATCTTGTCGATTCGCGCCTTGGGTGGTTGCTCGTCGTGGCGCACCGTCACCTGCTCCTTGCCGACCATGACCTGCAGCGGCACGATCTCGGCATCGAAGCGGCCGTCCTTGATCGCCTGCTGGGCCCGGGTGGTGGAGGCAATGGCGAAGGCGTCCTGGGCTTCGCGGCTGAAACCGTTGGCTTCGGCGCAATCCTCGGCGAAGGTGCCCATCAGGCGGCCCTTGTCGTAGGCGTCTTCCAGGCCGTCGAGGAACATGTGGTCGAGCACCTTGCCGTGGCCCATCCGATACCCGCTGCGGGCACGGTCGAGCAGGTAAGGCGCGTTGGACATGCTTTCCATGCCGCCGGCCACGACCACGTCGGCGCTGCCGGCAACGAGCATGTCGTGGGCCAGGATCGTCGCTTCCATGCCCGAGCCGCACATCTTGTTCAGGGTGGTGCAACGGGTCGATTTGTCGAGCCCGGCCCCCAGCGCGGCCTGGCGCGCCGGGGCCTGGCCGAGGCCGGCCGCCAGCACGCAGCCGAACAGCACTTCTTCCACGCTGTCGGCCGCAATACCGGCGCGCTCCACCGCGGCCTTGATGGCCGCCGCGCCCAATTGCGGGGCGCTGAGGCTCTTGAGTTCGCCCTGGAAACCGCCCATGGGGGTACGGACGGCGCTGACGATGACAATCGGATCGTTGGACATGACAAGTGCTCCTTATTTGGCGGCCATGCGCAAGGCACCGTCGAGACGGATCACCTCGCCGTTGAGCATGCTGTTTTCAATGATATGCCGCACCAGCGCCGCGTACTCGTCCGGTTTGCCCAGGCGTGGCGGGAATGGCACGCCGGCGGCCAGCGAGTCGCGCACCTCAGGGGTCATGCCGGCCATCATCGGGGTTTCGAAAATGCCCGGGGCGATGGTCATCACCCGGATGCCGAAGCGCGCCAGCTCCCGGGCGGCCGGCAGGGTCAGGCTGGCGATGGCGCCCTTGGACGCCGCATAGGCCGCCTGGCCGATCTGGCCGTCGAACGCCGCCACCGACGCCGTGTTGATGATCACCCCGCGTTCACCGTCGGCGTTTGCCTCGGTTTCGGCGATGGCCGCGGCCGCCAGTCGCAACAGGTTGAAGCTGCCGATCAGGTTGACGTTGATCACCTGGCTGAAGCTGGCCAACCCGTGGGGGCCGTGCTTGCCCAGGATCTTCTCGCCGCGCACGATGCCCGCGCAATTCACCAGGCCATTGAGGCCACCAAAGGCATCGACCGTGGCCTTGACCGCGGCTTGCGCCGCCGCTTCGTCGCTGATGTCCGCCACCACGCTGTGGCAACCCAGTTTCTGCGCCTGGGCCGCCACGGCGTCGGCGTTGAGGTCCACCAGCATCACCTGGGCGCCGGCCTTGACCAGCATCTCGCCAGTGGCCGCACCGAGGCCGGACGCACCGCCGCTGACGAGGAAAATCTTGCTGTCGATCTGCATCATGGTTTCCTTGGGTTCAAGCTGAAACGTTCTGCGCCGCGGCTTCTTGGGCCTTGGCGATTTCCTGGTTGCGCAAGATAAAGCGCTGCAACTTGCCGCTTGGGGTTTTCGGCAAGTCACTGACAAATTCGATTTCACGGGGATACGCATGGGCAGCCAGGCGCTTGCGCACGTGTTGGCGCAGTTCCTCGGCCAACGCCGGGGCGGCGCGGTATTGGGCATTGAGCACGACGAACGCCTTCACCAACTCGGTACGCTCCAGGTCAGGCTTGCCGACCACTGCGGCCTCGACCACCGCCGGGTGTTCGATCAGGGCGCTTTCCACATCGAACGGGCCGACGCGGTAGCCAGAGGTGGTGATCACGTCATCGCTGCGCCCGACGAAACTGATGCTGCCGTCCGGGTTCAGCTCGACGGTATCGCCGCTCAGGTAATAATCACCCACGAACGCCTTGGTCGGCCCGCCCTGGTAACCGGCGAACCAGCACATGGGCGACTGGCTGCGATCCACGGCGAGGATCCCCGGCTGGCCGACGCCCAGCTCCTGATGCTGGTCATCCAGCACCACGATCCGGTGGCCCGGCGAGGCGAAGCCCGCGGCCCCCAGGTGCACCGGATGTTCGAGCCCGTGGTGGTTGCACAGCACCATGCCCAGTTCGGTCTGGCCGTAATGGTCGTGGATGACCACGCCCAGGTGATCGGCGAACCAGCGGATCACTTCCGGGTTCAACGGCTCGCCGGCGCTACTGACAATGCGCAGCTTGCCCTTGATCGACCGGGCGAACTGCTCACCCCCGGCGATCAGCATGCGATAGGCCGTGGGTGACCCCGTGAGGTTGGTGATGCCGTACTTGTTGATCACCCGGCAGGTGCTTTCCAGGGTGAACGGGCCATCGTAGAAGGTGATCGGGTGCCCCATCGCCAGGGGACCGGTCACGCCAAAGTAGATGCCGTAGGCCCAGCCCGGGTCGGCTAGGTTCCAGAAGGCGTCTTCGGGGCGCAGGTCCACCGCGTCACGGGTGTAGCTCTGGAACGCCACGATGGCCTTGAGCGGCACCGACAGCGCCTTCGCAGGCCCGGTGGTGCCGGAGGTGAACATCAGCAGGAACGGATCTTCGCCGGTGAGCATCACCGGTTCGCACTGGTTGGAATGGTTCGTCACTTCGGCCCAGAAACTGTAGTCGCCGCGCACGATGCCTCGGCCCTGTTCACCGCCGACCGTGACCACGGTGGGGCAACCGGCGACTTCGGCGAGTTTCGGTCGGTTGACCGCGTCGGTGACCACCAGGCGCGCGCCGGAACTGCCGAGGCGATGCTCGATGGCCTTGGGCCCGAACGCGGTGAACAACGGCTGGTACACCGCCCCGATGCGCCAGGTGGCGAGCACCACGATCAGCAACTCGGCGGTGCGCGGCAACAGGCCGGCCACTTTGTCGCCCTTACCTACCCCTTGGGCCAGCAGGAAATTGGCGAAGCGTGCGGCCTGGTCCTGCAAGTCGCGGAACGTCCAGGTCGCCTCGCGGCCATCACGCCCCTCCCAGAACAAGGCGATGTGCCCCGGCAACGCATGCCGGTCGCAACATTCGACACAGGCGTTGAGTGCCTCGAGCGAGCCATGCAGGGCGGCGTTGACGGTGCCTGGGTAGTCGAATTGGGAAATGGCCGACGAGTAATCGCGCATGAGCAGAATCCCTCTGTACTTTTTATTGGTTGGGGAGCCGTAGACAGCAGGGAAATACTCGCGCCGATGGGCGGAGGCGGCAATGGTCAAAGCCATCAAGTTGCTTGACTGCTTTGGCCATGGTTCAGGGTGGGGACAGAGGCCGCTCCCACGCAAAGGCATACACCTTGTCCAATTCGGCCACCTGGCAGTGGTGGTTGTCGGCCTCGGCCCCCACCAGGAACCATTCGGCCCTGGAGGTACCGCCCACGCGACGGGCTTTCTGCGGGTCGTAGCAGCGGGCCATTTCCTTGCCAGGCACCAGGACGAAAGCCTGCGGGTGGCTGCGCAGCCACTGGGCGGAATGTTCCAGCGAATGACGGTTGTAGAAACCGAAATGCACCACCGGCTGCCGGGCGAACAACCAATGCCCCTCGCGCCAACCGACCAGGGCCAGCTCGGCGCCGCCGGTCAGTTGCGCCACATCGCGCATGAGGGTTTCGTGAGGGTTGAGGCCTTCTTTGTGGGGCTCGATGAAACCACGGGCAAACCAGGCGCACAGCCAGAACACCGTCAATGCCGTGAAGACCCACCGGCCCCTGGGGCGCTGGCGGAACCAACGGCGCAGCATCCATGGGACCAACGGCGCGGCGATCAACACCAGGGCCGGCAACGCCGGGAAGATGTACAGCTTGCGCTTGCCGCTGCTCAGGCTGAAAAACAGCAACACTAGCAGCACCCAGCCCAGCAGCACCAACACCCGCCCATCGTGCTTGCGCAACTGTTTGCGCCAGGCCGGCACCAGCCAGGGCAGCATGAAGACTAGCGGCAGCCAGTACTTCGGAATCACGTGGACGAAGAAATACCAAAAGGGTTCGCGATGCTCCCAGGCGTTGGCGTAACGGCCGGCCGTCTGCTTGAACAGGATTTCCTGAATGTACGCCAGGCTGTCGGCGCCGCCCTGCCCCACGATCAGCAGCAACGGCCCCAGCCACAGCGCAATGGCGGCCAGCGCCACCAGCAAGCCCAACCACCATGCCCCGGCCTTGCCGGGCATCGGCACCACGCCTTTCCAACCTTTACGCACCGCATAAGCATAGGGAAGCAGCATCAACGCCGGCAGAAAGCCCACGCCCTTGCTGATGATGCCCAGCCCCATCGCCGCGCAGGCCACGTAATACCAGCGCCAGGCGGGACCCAGCAACAGGTGCCGGCACAGGCCATAGATCCCGAGGATGGTCCAGAGCGCGAGGAAGCCGTCGATTTGCCCGGTTCGCAAAATGCTGTAGGTCTGGTAGGTCGCCAGGAACAACAGCGCGGCGATCACCCCGATACGCCGCCCCCACAGCCGGCGACCCAGGTCATACAGGCACGCCGTGGTCACGGCGCTCGCCACCAGCGCCGGCAGGTACAGCGCGACTTTCGGCAGATGGGTGAGCTGCACGAAGAGCGCCACCGTCCACATGAACAGCGGCGGTTTGTCTGCGTAGATCTCACCGGCGCGGTGGGGAATGAACCACGATCCGTTCTGCAGCATTTCCAGGGCCACGCCGAGGAAACGCTCCTCGTCGACGTTCATCGGTTGGCGCCAACCGAGACCGGCGCCCACCATCACCAGTGCCAGCAACACCAGGGCCAGCAGCTCCCACCGCGAAGAAGCCAAGCGTATCCGCACCGGTCAGCCCTTTTGATCCAGTTCATGGCTGGCCTGCTCGGCCTGCTTGGCGATCAACTGCAAATTGCGCAGGTACACCACGAAGCCGAACGACTGGCCGACGATGAAGACCGGATCCTGGCGGTAGATGGCATAGGCCAACAACAACGCGCTGCCGACGATGCTCAGGTACCAGAACCCTACGGGGATCAGGCTGCGCTTCTTGTACTCGCTGTAAAGCCACTGCAGGACGAAACGCCCGGTGAAGGCCAACTGGCCGCCGAAGCCAACCGCCAGCCATATCGATTCTCTGCCCATTTCAGACCTCGGTTTCGTGTGCGTTGACGTCCAGCCGCGTGCGCTTTATCAGCCACCACACCCCAAACAGATCGAGGATGCCCACCAGGGCGCGGTCGAGGTTGCCGTAGTTGGAAACCCCGGCCCCGCGCTCACGGTGGTTGACCGGCTGCACCAGCATTCGGCCGTTGTGGCGGCGGATCAGCGCAGGAATGAAACGGTGCATGTGGTCGAAGTACGGCAGGCGCAGAAACGCCTGGCGCTCGATCAACTTGATGCCGCAACCGGTGTCGGGCGTCTGGTCCTTCAGCAGGCCGGCGCGCAACTTGTTGGCAAATCGCGACGCCCAGCGCTTGCTCGCCGTGTCGCGGCGGTTGACCCGGTGCCCGGCCACCAGCTTGACGCCGCCTGGCTGGCCTTCGGAGCCGCGCACCAGCTCAATCATCCCGGGCAGGTCCGCCGGATCGTTCTGGCCATCACCGTCGAGGGTAGCCAACCAATGCCCACGCGCCACCTCAGCAGCGTGATGGATCGACGTGCTTTGCCCCAGGGAACGGGCATGGGTGAGCACGCGCAATTGCGGGTAGTCGCCGCTGTTGTGCAGCGTGCGCAATTGCGCGGCGGTGGCGTCGGTGCTGCCGTCGTCCACCACGATGACCTCGAAGGCTTCATCGGCTAATGCGGCACGCACCTCTTCGAGCAACGGAATGAGGTTGCCTGCTTCGTTCTTCGCCGGAATCAGGACCGACACATAGGGATCTTGCTGCATGACGCTCCCGCTAGAGGATGGAAAAGGAAGGGGTTAGACGCCGTAATAGCCGCGGTACCAGTCAACGAACGCCTGCACGCCCACAGGCACCGCAACCTGCGGCCGGAAGCCCACGCGCGCTTCCAGCTCGCGGGTGTCCGCCCAGGTGTTGACCACGTCGCCTGCCTGCAACGGCATGCCATGCTTGATCGCACGAATGCCCAGGGACTCTTCCAGGCATTCGATGAACTGCAGCAACTGGACCGGCGCGCCAAACCCGATGTTGTAGACCTTGTTGCGCACCGTGCCCGCCTCGGCCGGTGGCAACGGCAACAGCCGCACAAGGGCCTCCACGATGTCGTCGATGTAGGTGAAATCCCGCGACATGGCGCCGTCGTTGTAGACCTCCAGAGGCCGGCCACCCAGGATCGCCTCGGTGAATTTGAACGGCGCCATGTCGGGGCGTCCCCATGGCCCGTACACGGTAAAGAAGCGCAGGCCGGTGGTGGGAATGCCGTACAGGTGCGAGTACGCGTGGGCCATCAGTTCGTTGGCGCGCTTGGTGGCCGCGTAAAAGGACACCGGCTGGTCGACGGGGTCATCCGTGCTGTAAGGCAGGCGATCATTCAAGCCATAGACCGAGCTGCTCGAAGCGAACACCAGGTGCGCCGGCCTATGGGCCCGACAGGCTTCCAACACATTGAGGAAACCCACCAGGTTGCTTTGCGCGTAGACGTCGGGATGGTCGATGGAATAGCGCACCCCCGCCTGGGCGGCCAGGTGGACGACATGGTCGAATGCATGCCGGGCGAACAGATCCAGCAACGCCGGCTTGTCCGCCACGTCCATCCGCTGGAACTGGAATTGACTGCACGTGGCCAACTGCGCGAGCCGGGCGTGTTTCAGCTCGACGCTGTAGTAGCTGTTGAGGTTGTCGATGCCAATGACTTGATGGCCATCGCGGCATAGCCGCCTGGCGGTATGGAACCCGATGAAACCGGCGACACCGGTGACCAGGATTTTCATCGGGCGCGCCTTAACGCGATCCCGGCCAATGCATGTTCCCGCAAACCGACACAATCGTTACCCACAACGGTCATTTCCATTCACTACTCTGCTCGATGGCCTGTTTTTTCTATACCGAGGCTTATAGCAAGCAGACGTGACAGATTTATGAGCGCCGACCCGGTCGGGTCAGTGGGCGTCGTTGAGGATCAGGCTCCGGTAATGCCCAGGGTTGGACCCGGACCACTTGCGAAACGCCTTGTAGAAGGAACTGGCGTCGGCAAAGCCCAGGCGCGTGGCGATCTCGACGAAGCTGATGGCGGGCTCGGCCAGCCAGGCGATTGCCAACTCTCGACGCACGCTGTCCTTGAGGCCTTGATACGTCTGGCCCTCCTCTGCCAGGCGGCGACGCAGGGTGGACGCCGAGACGCACAACTGCTGGGCCAGGGTTTCGGTTTCCGGCCACTGTTCGGCGGGCAGTTGCCGCAGGTCGTGGCGGATGCGGCTGGCCAGGCTCTGCGGGTCGCGGTACTTGACCAGGATATTGGCCGGGGCGTGGGCCAGGAACCGCTTGAGTTCCTCGGGGCTGCGTCGGATGGGCAAGTCCAGGCACTCGGCGGCGAAGATCATTCGCGTGCGCGGCCGGTCGAAGCGCAGGTTCTGGGAAAACATCACCCGGTAGTCGTCGCAGAAGTCCGGCGCCGGGCAGCGCAGTTCGACGGAAAGAATCGGAATGCGTCGCCCCGCCAACCAGCAGGCCACGCCATGGACGATCATCCAATAGGTGAAATAGGTAAAGGCCCGCTGCGGCGCCTGGTCGTCTTCGCAAAGGACGATTTCCGCCAGGCTTTGCTGGCGCACCCACTGCGCCGGCAGGTGTTCGAGCATCAGCGAAAGAAAGCCCAGCCCGGCCGTCAACCCCGCCGCCAGCGTCGGCTGGGCCATGGCGCACTGGCAGAGAAACGCCAGGCTGCCGGACCTGAGCTTGCGCGGGTCCATGCCGAAAAATTCGTCATCCAGGCGCCGCGCCAGCAAGCGCCAGAGCCGCGCATAAGCATGGGCCGGCACTCGCGCCTGAGGATCGTCCAGCAGCGCCGGGTCGATGCCGACCTTGCTCAGCACCTCGGCGCTGGCCGCACCGGGGGCGCAGCTTTGCAGCAGCGCCTCGCGGACCAGTTGAATGGAGATGGTGTCTTTTTCAGACACGGCGCGGCTGTTCACAGGATCCGGTAAAGCAGCCGTTCTATCCGCACCCGGCTGACCCGTTTCAGGAACTTGGCAACGGCAGCCGGGTAATCCGGCAGGCTTTCAAGGTCCAGGAAGCGCTCGATCCGACGCGTGTGGCGGTAGATCTGCTCAAGCTCGGCCCGACGAGGTTCCAGCAGCTCACCCTTGGGATCGTCCAACAACAGGGCGTTTTCCAGGTCCAGGCGAAAGGCGCGCGGGTTGAGGTTGTTGCCGGTCAACAAGGTGTAGCGCTCGTCGACCCACATGCCCTTGAGGTGATAGGTGTTGTCGCCATCGCGCCACAGGTGCAGGTTCAACTGGCCGCTGTCGATGTAGCGCTGATGGCGCTTGGCGAAGCGCCGCAAGCTGATTTCATACAGGTAGGGCAACGCCGCGATGATCTTGAACGGTTCGCTGGGCGGGATATAGAAATCGTTGGCGGTCTTGTCACCGACGATGATATCGATCTTGACCCCGCGGGCCAGGGCGCGATTGAGCTCGCGGGTCACGGCCAGCGGCAGGTTGAAGTATGGCGTGCAGATGGTCAGTTGCTGGCGGCTGCTGGCGATCAACTCGCCGATGACCCGGCTCAGCGGGTTGTTCTTGCCCACGCCCAGCAACGGACTGACCGACAGGCCACTCTTGTCGAGGCTGCCGGCGGTGGTGTCATAGGCCGCGTATTTCAAGCGGCTGCGCAAGTCGCCGATGTCCTTGCGCAGGCTTCGGGTGCTCGGCAGGTTCGGCAAATCCAGGCGATGCACCGCCCTGGATGTGACCAGGCCATGTTGCACCAGGTGATGCATGGAATCGGCCAGCGCGGTGTTGTGCAGCAGGTGGTAGCGGTCGTAACGGTACTTGTCGAACTTGTGCAAGTAGACGTTGTTCAGGCTGGCCCCGCTGTAGAGCACGCAGTCGTCGATCACGAAGCCCTTCAAGTGCAGCACGCCGAACAGCTCGCGGGTCTGCACCGGTACGCCGTAGATCGGCACTTCGCTGTGGTGCAGGCGGGTTTGTTCCTGGTACCACGCCGAGTTGCCCGGCTGCTTCTTGGCGCCGATCAGGCCCCGCTGGGCCCGCAGCCAGTCCACCACCACGACCACGTCCAGTTCCGGACGGGCCGCCTTGGCGGCATGCAGGGCATCGAGGATTTCCTGGCCAGCTTCGTCCTGTTGCAGGTACAGGGCGACGATATAAATGCGCTGGGTAGCCTGGGCGATTTTCTCCAGCAGGCAACGGCGGAACTGGGCAGCGCCATCGAGGATGGTCACCGCCTCGGCGGTCAGTGCAAAGCTGCGCAGCTTGGGCAGCAGGGAGCGTTTGAAAAGCGACGGCATAGGGCTCGCAAAAGGTCGATTCCGAAGAACGGATGAGCTTACACCATGGATCGGCTCGGGTCTTCCCGTCGTCATGAAAAAAACATTTGACCAAGGAGAACGATCGTTCTACTGTCTATTACATGAATGAAATTACTAGCAGTGAAACACGAGACATCATTCTCGATGTCGCCGAAAAGTTGATCTATAAAAGTGGCATCGCGGCCACCGGCATGGACCTTCTGGTGAAAACCGCCGGCGTCTCGAGAAAAAGTATCTACCGTTACTTCGCCAACAAGGACGACCTGATCGTGGCCGCCCTCAAGCGCCGCGATGAACGCTGGATGCGCTGGTTCAGCAGCGAGGTCGACAAGGCACCGACCCCCGCCGCGCGCCTGCTCAACCTGTTCACCGTTCTCAAGGGCTGGTTCGACAGCGAGGGCTTTCGCGGTTGTGCGTTCATCAACACCAGCGGTGAGACCGGCGATCCCGAGGATCCGGTCCGCCAGTTGGCGAAGTTGCACAAACAGAAGTTGCTCGACTACGTCACCCGCCTGTGTGTCGACCAGGGTGTCGAAAACCCCGATGCGCTGGCTCGCCAACTGCTGATCCTGATCGACGGCGCCATCACCGTGGCGCTGGTGATGGGCGATCACGGCGCGGCCGACCAGGCCCGGGACATGCTGGGCAGCTTGCTGAATCTGGACGAATCAAACGTATGACCCGTTAAACCGCTGTGCCCTTCATTTATCCATTGGAGATCTACCATGTCTGCCTCTTCCGACGTTCGCCCGCCTTTGCCGCCCTTCACCCGTGAATCGGCCATCGAGAAAGTCCGCCTGGCCGAAGACGGCTGGAATTCCCGCGATCCGCAGCGGGTGTCCCTGGCCTATACGCTGGACACCCAATGGCGCAACCGCGCCGAGTTCGCCCATAACCGCGAGGAAGCCAAGGCCTTCCTGACCCGCAAGTGGGCCAAGGAACTGGACTACCGACTGATCAAGGAACTCTGGGCGTTCACCGACAACCGCATCGCCGTGCGCTACGCCTACGAATGGCACGACGACTCGGGCAACTGGTTCCGCTCCTACGGCAATGAGAACTGGGAATTCGACGAGCACGGGTTGATGGCCAACCGCTTTGCCTGCATCAACGACATGCCGATCAAGGAAAGCGAGCGCAAATTCCACTGGCCCCTGGGCCGCCGCCCGGACGATCACCCGGGGTTGTCCGACTTGGGGTTGTAAGGGCTGGATCGACGGCAGCCGCAACGAACAGGTTGGCTGCCAGGCCGTTTTCGCGGGCAAGCCCGCTCCCACAGGGATCAGGTACAGCCGCAAGAGCCAGGTCGGTTTTGAAGCCGCCTCGGCAAGCTTTTGATCTGGGGCGCCCCGTTAACCACGAGGGCCGAACGTAAGTGTTGCGCAGTGGAAAACCCGGCATGGATGCCGGGTGCTGAGCCATGAAGGGCCCTTCGCGGCCCACGGAGCCAGGTCTGCGTTCGGGCACACCGAGCCTGAGCGAGGTGCCGAGTGGTGGGGCTTGGGTTGCTATTGGCAGGTCCGGCTCCCGGCTTTTCCAAGAGTGACCGCTGTAAGACCGCAACCCTAAGCGGCCATTACGGCAGCAATGGATATGTACACAGATACACCTATACGCCAGCAGCCAAGCCTCTTCGTCAACCCCGCCTGTCAACGGCCCAGCAAAAAAGCCAATAACGTCGCCGCACAAGCTTCGATGCTTCCCTCCAGGATCAACTCATACCCATGGGTATTCTCCGTGGGGATCGCGATGCAACCGCCCTTGGCCGAGATCCCGCTGCCCATAATCGCGCTGGCGTCGCTGGCGAAATCCACCAGCAACGCAAACTGCGGCTCTAGCCCGCAGTGCTCGCCGGCACGATACAACCGGTCGACGATGTCGCGGCTATAACAGCCTTTCTCATCGCCGGTATTGATGATCGGGTTGACGCTCAGTTGCGTACCGTATTCTGCCGCCACCGGCCCAACCTCGACCGCCACGCTGACTTCCCCCGGTAAATGACTCGCCGCATACAGCGCGCCAGAGTTGGACTCTTCCTCCTGGGTGGTGAAGACAAAGTACACATCATCAGCCACCTCACCCCGGCGCAGGGCCAGTAAAGCAGCAGTCTGCAACGTCGCGACCATGGGCGCGCGGTCGTCGAGAAAGTGCGCAGCTATGGCATCGTTGACTCGAAACGGGCGGCGCCAGTGCTGGCTCAGGACCACCCGAGTTCCCGGTCGCACACCATGCTTCTGCAACTGCTCGACCGAGCAGCGGGTAATCACATGGACATCGTCCCAATGCACATTCCCCGACAGCACGTCCGCGCCCTGGTGGGTTTCGCCCGTGCAGTGCATTGAGCCGAACGACAACACACCAGGGATGAAACCGCGGTCGCCGAGGATGTCCACCGGGCAGACGCCGAAGTTCACCGGGTTGGCACCGCCCAAGGCCAGCACCCGCAGGGTTCCGTCGGGTTCGACGCCCTTGACCAGCATGGCGATTTCGTCCAAGTGCGCCATGATCCGCACCGGTGCGGGACTGTCGCCGGCCGCACCGATGCCCTTGATCAGCCCGATAACGTTACCGGCCGGATCGGTCCAGGTTTTATCGCAGTGGGGCTCCAGCTCTCGCAAGCATAGGCTGCGCACTTCGTCTTCCTGGCCGCCCGGACCACGGGCCATCAGCAATTCTTCCAACAGGGGCAATGTAGAGGGGTTGACGTGCATGGGTGAACGCTCTCCTTTTCCGCGCGGTTGACGCCGCTTGTCTTCTTGAGGCCGCCCTTAGGGGGAAAATTTGACTGAATCACCCTTTAACCGGACGAACGGCCTTAAGCTCGAAGAGAGGCAGGCAGACAGCCGGACGCTCGCCGGGGTTGACCACCGTGGCGCCAGCCATCACATTGCCCCTCGGAGAGCGTTTCGCTGTGTTGCCGACTGTGTGGAGCCCATGACCGCGTCGATCCCGATCCGTCCCCCCTGCCCGCCTGGCGTCTGTGATTGCCAACGCGATGAGCTGCTGCAAACGCCCGGCAGTGACTTGCGCATCCTTTGCCTCAACCGCCAGGAAGAAAAGCGCTTGCTCGAACGCCTGGAGAACATCCAGAGCCTTGACGAACTCCAGCACTTGCAACAGCGCTTGTACGAGAACCTCGGCATCCGCCTGAGCATCGAGCCCGGCTACAACGAAGTGCGCACCATGCGCGGTATCGCCATCGAGTTCCAGGCGCAAGCTGGCCTGTGCCGCAAAATTCGCCAGTCGATCCCCAGCGCCATCCGCCGCGGGCTGGAAAAGCGCCCGGAAATCGCCTGGCGCCTGCTCGATGCCCACGACCTGTTTCGCGACGCCTAGGCTCCGTCTGAAAAGCCTTGATACTCGTTCATGCTGCGTTGAAAACCGGCTCGTGCGCGAGTCCGATCGGAATGCTCATTTACTCCAGTAAAGTCGAGCGCGACCCCGGCCGTTCCTCGCCGGTTTTCGCCTTGCCTGACCTTCGTCTCAAGACTTTTCAAACAGAGCCTAGAAGTCGACCGTCGCCGACAGCAGGTAGGTGCGCGGCGTCGACAGCGTCAAGCCCGGCTCGCTGTCATCCGAGGCCCCGGCCGAACTCCAATAGCGCTTGTCGGCCACGTTCTCGACGTTGGCCCGCAGGGTCACACGCTTGTCGTCGACCTTGAAGCCATAGCGTGCACCGACATCGAAACGAACCCAGGAATCGATTTCCTTGTCGTTGGACGGGTCCAGGTACTGCGAGCTGGAGTAGATGCCGCGACTGGTCAAGGTCAGGCCCTGCACCGTCGGCACATCCCATTCGGCGCCCAGGTTGACGTTGTACTTGGGCGTCGCCGGCGCGCGGTTGCCGTCGAAGGTCCCGCCCGTGGTATTGGTCAATTCGCTGTCGATGAACATCACCCCGCCGAGCAAGCGGGTGCCTTTGAGCGGCTCGCCGAACACGCTCAGTTCCACTCCGGTGTTCTCGCGCTTGCCGTTCGGGCCGAAGACCCGTGTCGTCGCGTCGGTGGCATAAGCCGGCTGCTTGATGCGGAACACGGCGGCGGTCATGGCGAACGGGCCGGTATCGTACTTGGCGCCGACTTCCACCTGACGGCTGATGAACGGCGGGAAAATCTCATCCTCGTTCACCGAGGTCGAGGGCGCGATCTTGCCCTGGCTGAGGCCCTCCATGTAGTTGGCATACAGCGACAGCTTGTCGGTCGCCTTGAACAGAATACCGCCGGACGGCGAGACCTTCTCTTCATCGTAGGCGGTCACGCCCTTGACGTCGTTCGACCAGTCATCGACCTTGACCCGCTGCCAGCGCGCACCGAGGGTCAACAGCAGCCGGTCATCGAAGAAGCCCAGGGTGTCGGACAACGCCACGCCGCTGAAGCGGTTCTCGGTGTAGACCTTGTCGTCCTGGCGCGTCGGCGTGCCTGGCGCTGGCGTGTCCACCGGGTCGTACAGGTTGCTGCGACCGTTGGCATAGCGGGCGCCGCCGTTGGTGAAGTCCATGTAGAAGTAACTGGCCGCGAGGTTGACCTCATGGCTCACAGGGCCGGTGTGGAACCAGTTGCGCACGCCGGCGGTGGCCGTCCGGACGTTTTCGTCGCGGGTAAAGTCCCGGGGCGAAACGGTGAAGTCACCGGCGTCGTTGGTGACTGAAACGGCGTGGCGGAGAAAGTCGTGGTTGCTTTTGCGTGCGCCCACGCCGCCATACAGCATGACGGCATCGTTGACGTCGAATTCGGCGTTCACCGCGCCGAACGTGTCGGTGGTGCGCGCCTTGCTCCAGGCCTGGGCATAGTTGCTGCGCACATCGCTGGCGTGTGGCACCTGGGCGTTGGCGCCGACCTGCACACGCTCCTGGGGGGCGTCGGTGTCGCGCTCGGTGTGGCCGATGTCCGTCGAGAGCCGCAGGCGTTCACCGCGAAAATCCAGGCCCAGCACCGCCATCTCACGGTCGACGCTCTGGTGGTCCCATTCGGTGTCGCCGGACTGCTTCACGCCATTGAAACGCAGGCCGAACTGGTTCTCCTCACCGAAACGCCGGCCAACATCCACCGCGCCGCCCAGTTGATTGTTGGAGGCATAGCTGCCGGTGAACGAGTTGATGGGGGTGTCGGTGGCCCGCTTGGGCACCACGTTGATCCCGCCACCGACGCTTCCCCTCGGCGAGATACCGTTGATGAGCTGGGTCGGCCCCTTGAGGATATCGACGCGATCGGCCATCTCCATGTCGATGGTGTAGGTCGGCAGGACTCCGTAAAGGCCGTTGTAGGCGACATCGCTGTTGAACAGGCTGAGCCCGCGAATGGTGAACTGTTCGTAGCGTCCGCCCGCCGGGTTGGTGGCGCGCACCGATGGGTCGCTGGCGATCAAGTCACCGAGGGTACGGGCCTGCTGGTTCTTGACCGCTTCGCTGGTGTAGGTGGTCATGCTGAACGGCGTTTCCATGAAGTCCCGCGACCCCAGCAGGCCTTGGGAACCGCGCCGTGCGACCTGGCCGCCGGCGTACACGGGGGCGTCCGTCGCACCGTTGGCCCCAAGGATCGAGGTCGGCGCCAGTTGCAGGCTGCCGCCCTGCGGCGCGGGCATCAGGATGTAGGCCTGCTCACCCACCGGTTGCAATTGCAGGCCGGACCCTTGCAGCAACCGGGCGAAGCCTTCTTCGACCCCGTACTCGCCCGAGAGCCCGGCGCTGTTGCGCCCGCTCACCAACGCCGGGTCCACCGACAGGTTGACGCCCGCCAGCCCGGCAAACCGGGTCAGCGCCGTGCCCAGGCTGCCGGCAGGCACCTGGTAGCTGCGCCGAGCGGCCTCCTCGGCCTGGCTTGAAGCGATGAAGAAAGGGCTGGCGCTCAGGCTCAGCAGGAGGCTGAGGTTCAACAGCGGGCGCCAGCCGGCGAAGGCCGGGCGCAAACGCAACGGTACAACTGCGGACATGGGGAGGCGCTCTCATTTTGTTCGATTGCCTTGAATGACAAGCGAGACAAAAAAACGGGACAGGCTTCAGGCACTATTTTTTCGAAGCGTCAGGGTCACCCAGTAACGGGTGCGCAGGTGCACGTCCATCGGCAGGCTGGCCGAGAGCAGCGCCAGGATCCGATCGGTGTTCTCCAGGCGGAAACTGCCGGTGACGCGAAGCGACTCCAAGGCTTCGTCCCAGCGCAATACACCCGGGCGATAGCGGGCCAGGTCCCGCAGGAAATCGCCCAGTGGCTGGTCCTGCGCCGTCAGCACGCCGTCGCGCCAACCCAACTGCAACATATCAAAGCGGCGCACCGAACCTGCGCCCGTGGCCTGGAAGTCGACCTGCTGGCCCGGCTCCAGCCCCAACAGCGGCCCGCGCAGCGGTTGCACCTGCGCCGCACCGCTGAGCACCGACACCCGGCATTCGTGCTCGCTCAAGCGCAGGCACGCTTCCCCCCGACTGACGCTGATCAACCCATAGGGCGACTGGATCGACAGCGGCGCGTCCCCCACCACCTTGAGGGCCATTTCGCCGCGCAGCAGCACCAGACGCCGCGTGGCGAGGTCCAGGTTCACGGCGCTGTCGGTGTTCAGTTGCAAGGCGCTGCCATCGGCCAGCGACCAACGTCGCTGCTCACCGGTGGCGGTGTGCAGGTCGGCACGCCAGACATCCAGTGGCAGCTCTCGCCCCAGCAACCAGGCAGTGGGCACCAGCGCCGCGACACCCAACGCCCGCTTGAGCACCGCACGGCGGGCCATGGCCGGGCGATCGAGGGTGGCCATGCCCACGGAAGCCGGGACCGCGGCGAAGCGCTGGCGCAAGCGCAGGGCCTTTTGCCAGGCCGCCTCGTGATGAAGACTGCTGTCGCGCCAGCGTTGCAACGCGGCGGTGTCGAATGCCGCGTCGGCCGACTCCAGCAGTGTCAGCCAATGGGCCGCCGCCCGGGCGGCATCGCGGGCTTCAGGTGTTGGGCCTGGGCGGTTCAAAAGTCCACCAGCAGGCAGTGTTCGTAGGCCTGGGCCATGTAGCGCTTGACCGTCCGCTCGGACACCTGCAAACGCTCGGCAATCTCCCGGTAGCCCAGGCCTTCGAGCTGGCTCCAGAGAAAGGCCCGCCGCACCAGGGGCGGCAGGCCGTCGAGCAGTTCGTCCAGGGCGTGAAGGGTCTCCAACAGCAACCAACGCTGTTCGGGGGACGGTACGCAGGCTTCGGGCAGGCTCGCCAACGCGTCGAGATACGCCTGCTCCAGGTTGCGCCGGGTGTAGAAGTTGCTCAACAGTCGCTTGCCGACCGTCAGCAGGTAGGCCCGAGGCTCCTGCAGCTCGGCCAAAGCCTGGGAGCTGGCGAGCACGCGCAGGAAGGTATCCTGGCGCAGGTCCGCCGCATCCCAGGCATTGCCCAGGCGCCGTCGCAACCAGTTTTCCAGCCAGCTGCCGTGGTCACGGTACAACGCGTGGAGGGAGTGTTCCGTCGGCGAAGCTGCATCACCCATGTCAAGAAGCCTGTGCAAGGTCTTAAATGAGACTGATTCTAATTAATGTTCATGAACGAATCCAGGCTCTTTGACTGATGCCCTGCACGCCAGCAAAAAAAACGGCGGGAGCCGAGGCCCCGCCGTTGCGCAGTGCTTGAAGATGGGCTGCCCCAGGGATCAGTGACTGGCGTGCAGCGCCTTGGGCACTTCCGGCATGGCCGAAGAGTGATGGTTGATGATCTTCCACTGCCCGTCGAGGCGCTCGTAAAGGAAGGTGTAGCGAGCCTGGACGTCGCGCTTGGAGCCGTCGGCATTGGTCAGGGTGAAGGTGTAGACCCCACTGTCCATGGCCGCATCGGGGCCCATGTGGCGAATTTCCCGGTAGTTGATCTGCCCCACCGGCTTGCCGACCAGGAAATGGTCGAAGTAATCCTGGATCTGCGCCGGCGTGGTGCGCACCTTGTTGGACAGGGTCGGTTGCAGGACCGCATCCGGCGCGTAGAGGCCGGTCATCGCGCTGGCGCTGCCAGACTTCAGCGTGGTGTTCCAGCGGTCGAACAGCGCGGCAATTTCCTGGTCATTCACGTTCTTGGGCTGTTCGGCCACGGTGCGGTACACGTAGGGCGTGGCATCCACGGCGTGGACAAACGGCGTGGTCAGCAGGAAAAAAGCGGCCAGGGTGAAGGTTTTCATTTTCATCGCAGGGTTCCTTTGGGTTTCAATGGCCCCACTTTGCCGGCCCGCGCTGGCGCCGCCATCGGCCAACCGGTGCCGCTCGCCTATGCCATTCGGCAGATAGGCCCGGTGCCGTCGACACGTTTTAATGACGTCACCGCGAACCCTTGCAGTCCCTTTCACGCTGGAGCCCCCCATGCAAAGCCCGCCCCATGACCCCGGCAGCGCCCTGGCCATCCGTAGCCAGTACCGGCAATCCCAGAGCCGCGCGGCGCGCCTGGGCCTGTTGCTGGGCACCGGGCATGAACTGACCCAGTTGCCCCTGGCACAGATGCGCCAACGGGCGGTGCAGCGGGCCTGCGCGTTCATGGCCATGGACCACGGCCTGCTGCTGGAATGGACACCGGAGGCGCCGGTGCGCGCCATTGCCAGCCACGGCAGCGGCGAGCGCCTGGAACTGCTGGCCAGCTTCGCCCAGCCGCCGTCGCCCGGCCCGCAATGGCAGGAGCACCCTGGCAGCGCCCTGCCCCAGGTCTTGCGGGTGCCGCTGCGCGCCTCCGACGGCGCGGTGTTCGGCGCGTTGATGCTGGGCAACAGCGTGGCCCTCGGGGCGCCGGACAACGAGGACATCGAGTCGCTGCAACTGCTGGCGACCCTGCTGGCGGCGCACCTGGAAAACAGCCGGCTGCTCGAAGCGCTCCAGGCCCGCGAGCGCACCATGTCGGAGCTGGTCCATCGCCTGTTCAGCGCCCAGGAGGCCGAGCGCAAGCGCGTCGCCTACGACCTGCATGACGGCCTGGCGCAGAACCTGGCCGGGTTGCATCAGCGCCTGCAAGGGTTCGCCGGTCGCTGCCCGACCCTGCCACCGGCGCTGACCAGCGAGTTGCGCACGATTCTCGACCTGGCCCAGGGCTGCGTCGGCGAAGGTCGGCAACTGATCGGCGGCCTGCGTCCCCACGTGCTCGATGACTTCGGCCTGTACAAGGCCGTCGACAAGGAAGCCGATCGCCTGCGAGAAGCCGGCCTGGCGGTGACCTGGGCCGAACACAGCACCGCTCGCCTGCCCGGCCACGCCGAGATCGCCCTGTTCCGCATCGCCCAGGAAGGCATCAATAACATCCTCAAGCACGCCCAGGCCCGGCACGTGAGCCTGGCGCTGGCAGTGGGCGATGATTACGCGACGCTACGGGTGGAAGATGACGGTCGCGGCTTTGCCCTGGAACAACCCATCGAGGCCTGTCACCTGGGGCTGGCGGCCATGCAGGAACGGGCCAGCCTGCTGGGTGGCCAGCTGTCGTGCATCAGCCAGCCCGACGCAGGCACCCGGCTGTTGGCCCGCGTGCCACTGCCGGCCCAGGGAGTACAGCCATGAACCGCCCCCTGCGCCTGTTGCTGGCCGACGATCACGAAGTCACTCGCACCGGGTTTATCAGCATGTTGGCCGGCAGCCCGGGGTTCGAGGTCGTCGGCCAGGCCCGCGATGGCCAGGAAGCCCTCGACCTGTGCGAACGGCTGCAACCGGACATCGCGATCCTCGACATCCGCATGCCGGTCCTCAACGGCCTGGGGGCGGCGCGCATCCTGCAGCAGCGCCAGCCGGGCATCAAGGTGGTGATCTTCACCATGGACGACAGCCCCGATCACCTGGAAGCTGCAATCGGCGCTGGCGCGGTCGGTTACCTGCTCAAGGACGCCAGCCGCGATGAAGTCCTCCACGCCCTCACGCGGGTCGCCGCGGGCGAAGAGGCCCTGAACAGCTCAGTCAGCGCCCGCCTGCTGCGACGCATGGCCGAGCGCGGCGCCACGGGCGCGGCGCCTGTCCAGGCTCTGACCGCCCGGGAACGCCAGGTGCTGGGCCTGGTGGCAGCCGGTTTCAGCAATCGGGAGATCGGCGAAAAACTCGGCATCGCCTCCGGCACCGCCAAGGCCCACGTGGAGCGCGTCATCGGCAAGCTCGGCGCCGCCGACCGGACCCAGGCCGCCGTGCGCGGCGTGGCGCTGGGGCTGGTGGCGCAGCCTTCGGGGCAGTGGCCATGAGGTTCCTCGCCGCCCGCCGTTGGGCCGACCTGCCATTGCGCGGCAAGGCCCTGGTGGTGATCTCGCTGCCGCTGGTGGTCCTGTTGCTGTCGCTGGTGCTGATCTACATCACCGAACGCCAGACCGCGCGCGCCGAGGAGGACGTGCGCCGGGTGTTGCTCGTGCAGGGCGATATCCAGACCGTGCACACCCTGCTGGCCGAAGCGGCGGCCAGCGTGCGCGGCTACCTGCTGACCCGCCGCGAGGACTTCCTGCCCAGCTACGAGCAGGCCACGCCGCTGATCCAGGCGGCGTTGCAGCGCCTGGACCACAACATCCGCGATGCCCGGATGCGCGAGCACCTGCAGACCATCACCCCGCTGATCGCCGACAAACTCGCCGGACTGGTTGCGTTGCGCGCCAACCACGGCGACGACCCCGAGGCCATCACCGCCATCCTGATCGAGAACAAGCAAGTGCTGGACGTTTTGCGCGAGCAGATCAGCGCCATGCGCATACGCGAAGACGCCCTGCTCGCCGACCGCAGCGCCGCCGCCTCGGCCACGCGCATGCGCCTGTTGTTCGCCACCTTGCTGGCCGCCGTGTGCGGCCTGCTGGGGGCGATTGTCGCGGTGCTGTTCCTGTCCAAGGGCATTGTCGCCCGGGTGCAGCAAGTGCAAGGCAACGCCCAACGCCTGGCGCTGGGCCAACCCTTGTTGCCACAGCCGCCGGAGCAGGATGAGATCGGCCAGCTCGGCACGCGCCTGATCGAGGCCGGGCAGTTGCTGGCCGAACGCGAACGGGCGCTGCGCGACAACGAGGAACGCCTGCGCCTGATCATCGATGGCGTGAAGGACTACGGAATCTTCGCCCTCGATGCCCAGGGCCACGTCACCACCTGGAACGTCGGGGCCGAGCGGATCAAGGGCTACACCGAGCAGGAGATCCTCGGCCGGCACTTTTCCTTGTTCTACCTGGCCGAGGAGTGCCCGGAGCACCCAGACATGGCCTTGCGCGAGGCCACCCGCGACGGGCACTACATGGAGGAAGGCTGGCGCTGTCGCAAGGACGGCAGCCGTTTCTGGGCCAGCGTGGTCATCACCGCCCAGTACGACAGCACCGGCGCGCTGCGCGGTTTTTCCAAGATCACCCGCGACATCACCGACCGCCGCGCCGCCGAGATCGCGCTGCGCACGGCGCGCGAAGAAGCGGAAAGCGCCAGCCGGGCCAAGAGCGAGTTTCTTTCTCGCATGAGCCACGAACTGCGCACGCCGCTGAACGCGATCCTCGGTTTCGCCCAGTTGCTGGACATGGACTCCAGCGCCGGCCAGCGCCCCCAGGTCAGCCACATCCTGCGTGCCGGCCAGCATCTGTTGGCGTTGATCAATGAAGTGCTGGACATCGCTCGGATCGAAGCCGGACGCCTGCCGTTGAACATCGAGCCGATCGCCCTGGCGACGGTGTTGCACGAAGCCCTGACGCTGGTCTCTCCCATGGCGGCCGATGCCGGCATTCGCCTGGTCGAGTTGCCGCCCCTGGCTGACGACAGCGGCGTGCTCGCCGACCGCCAGCGCCTGGTGCAGGTGCTGCTCAACCTGCTGTCCAACGCCATCAAGTACAACCGCCCCGGCGGTGAGGTGCGCATTGAAGTGAGCGTGCGGCAGCGACAGGTGAGCATCGCCGTCATCGACACCGGCCAGGGCATCGACCCGGCCCTGATGGACCAGTTGTTCAAGCCTTTCGAGCGCCTGGGGGCCGATCCCAAGGTCGAAGGCACCGGCCTGGGATTGTCCTTGAGCAAAAGCCTGCTGGAAATGATGCAGGGCCAGCTCCAGGTCCACAGCGAGCCGGGCCACGGTTGCTGCTTCACCCTGCAATTGCCCGCCACCCAGGTGGCCGGCGCCCGCCTGCCGCCCATCGCCACCCTGGCAGTGCCCCACGCGCCGGTCGAATACCAGGGCAAGGTGCTGTGTATCGAGGACAACCTGTCGAGCCTGGCACTGATCGAGACCCTGATGCAGCGTCGCCCCGGCATCCAGCTGTTGTCGAGCATGCAGGGCCAACTGGGTCTGGACCTGGCTCGCCAGCACGCCCCGCAGTTGATCCTGCTGGACGTCACCCTGCCGGACCTGGAAGGCCTGGAAGTCTTGCGTCGGCTGCGCCAGTCAGCGGCCACCGCGTCCACGCCGGTGCTGATGATCACCGCCGACGCTAGCGACCTGACCCGGCGCGCCCTGCACGAGGCCGGCGCCACGGCGATCCTGACCAAACCTATTCATATCCAGGCCTTTCTGGGCCACCTCGCACAGTATTTACCGGAGCCCGCATGAATCGCGACTTGCGCATCCTGATCGTCGACGATCAACGCCCCAACCTGGACTTGATGGAACAACTGCTGGCCCGCGAAGGCTTGCACAACGTGCTCAGCAGCACCGAGCCGTTGCGCACCCTCGACCTGTTCAACAGCTTTGAGCCGGACCTGGTCATCCTTGATCTGCACATGCCGGCGTTCGATGGCTTTGCCGTGCTGGAACAGCTCAACCGGCGCATTCCGGCCAACGACTACCTGCCGATCCTGGTATTGACCGCCGACGCCACCCGCGACACCCGCCTGCGCGCCCTCGCCCTCGGCGCCCGAGACTTCATCAGCAAGCCCCTGGACGCACTGGAAACCATGCTGCGCATCTGGAACCTGCTGGAAACCCGGGCGCTCTACAAGGCCTTGCGCGAATTGATACCGTCCCAGCAGATCGAGCTGCTGCGCCAGCACCGGCCCACTGCCGAGTCTCGCTAGCGCGAAGGCCGTTCATGAAGAGTCCGGTCCTGTGGCGAGGGAGCTTGCTCCCGCTCGGTTGCGCAGCGACCGCCAAGCCGAGCAACCACTGCACCGCCTCGCGGTAGCAAGCGCCCCCCGCCAGCAGAGCGGCAGACCAGGAAAAGACCGCGCGCTCAATGCCCGCGAATGTAATGCTCCAACTGCCGAATCAGGTCTGCCTGTTCAACAATGGCTTGCTTGACCAGGTCACCAATCGACAACAAGCCGATCAACTGGCCGTTATCCAGCACCGGCAGGTGCCGCAGGTGGCTGTCGGTCATGACTTCCATGCAGCGCTCAATGCTCTGCTGGCTGTCGGCGGTGATCACCGGCGTGCTCATGATGGTGCGCACCGGGGTGCCCACGGACGAACGCCCGTGCAGGACCATTTTGCGTGCGTAGTCACGCTCGCTGAACACCCCCACCACCTGCCCGTCTTCGATCACCGGCAAGGCCCCGACATTCTTCTCGGCCATGATCTGCAACGCTTCGAGCACGGTTTGTTCCGGCGCGATGCTGTGGACCTGCTGGTGCAACACACTTTTGAGTTTCACCAGTTGAGCGGCGGTTTTCATGGCAAATCCCCGGTTTGAAATAATGGCGTGCTTGTAAACCCTTGGGTGGCAAGGGCACTTGCGCCCTTGCCACCCCGTGTTCGCAGGTCAGCTTTCACCAATCTCCACCACATCACCGTTCAAGCGCACCGGCCATACCCGCAGGCGCTGCTCCGGGTATTCCAGGCAATGGCCGTCTTCCAGGCGAAAATGCTGCTTGTACATCGGCGAGGCAATCACCAGTTCGCCCTTGATACTGCCCAGCAAGCCACGGCCGATGACGTTCGCCCCGGACTTGGGGTCGCGGTTGTCGAGGGCGTACAGCGGCTTGTCCTGCTGCTCGGGCAGGTACAGCAACGCCACCTGGCTGCCCTCGTGCCAGGCGACCACGCCGGAGTTGGCCACCAGATCCTCGCGGCTGCACAGGGCACGCCATTGCACAGGGGCCTGGGCGACTTCGCGAGTGGAAAGACGAACGACGTTTGACTGGCTCATCAGAGCACCTCCTCGGTGACGGGAATCAGGTGAAGTTCGCCGGCGTGAACCGGCCGGCGCTGGCCGCGTTCCCTGACGAAATGAACGTCCGGATCGCCGCGGCCATCGTTGACGAAGGTCCGGAAACGCTTGAGTTTGTCCGGATCCTTGAGGGCGTTGGCCCATTCGCATTCGTAGCGGTCGACCACCAACTGCATCTGGGCTTCGAGCTCGGCGCCCAGGCCCAGGCTGTCGTCGATGATCACGTCCTTGAGGTAGTCCAGGCCGCCTTCCAGGCTCTCGCGCCAGACCGAGGTCCGTTGCAGCTTGTCGGCGGTGCGGATGTAGAACATCAGGAAGCGGTCGATGTAGCGGATCAGCGTGGCGTCATCCAGGTCCGTGGCGAACAGTTCGGCGTGGCGCGGACGCATGCCGCCATTGCCCGCCACGTAGAGGTTCCAGCCCTTCTCCGTGGCGATCACGCCAACGTCCTTGCTCTGTGCTTCGGCGCATTCGCGGGTGCACCCGGAAACGGCGAACTTGAGCTTGTGCGGCGAACGCAGGCCTTTGTAGCGGTCCTCCAGGGTCAGGGCCATCTGCACGCTGTCCTGCACGCCGTAGCGGCACCAGGTGCTGCCCACGCAGGACTTCACCGTACGAGTGGATTTGCCGTAGGCATGACCGGTCTCGAAGCCGGCTTCGATCAGCTCGGCCCAGATGTCCGGCAACTGGTGCAACTGGGCGCCGAACAGGTCGATGCGTTGGCCGCCGGTGATCTTGGTATAGAGGTCGTATTTCTTCGCCACCACGCCGATGGCGATCAGTTTGTCGGCCGTGATCTCGCCGCCGGCAATGCGCGGTACCACCGAATAGGTGCCGTTCTTCTGCATGTTCGCCATGAACGTGTCATTGGTGTCCTGCAATGGCACCAGGGACGGGTCCATGATCGGCTGGTTCCAGCACGACGCCAGGATCGAACCCACCGCCGGTTTGCACAGGTCGCAACCAGTGTGGCCGCGACCGTGCTTGGCCAACAGTTCATCGAAACTGATGATGCCTTCCACCCGCACCAGGGCGTACAGCTCCTGGCGGGTGTAGGCGAAGTGTTCGCACAGGCTCTTGTCGACGCTGACGCCACGGGCGACCAGCTCGTGCTCGAACACCTGCTTGACCAGCGCAGCGCAGCCCCCGCAACCGGTGCCGGCCTTGGTGTCGCACTTGAGTTGGCCAAGGTCTGTACAGCCACTGTCAATGGCCGAGCAGATCGAACCCTTAGTGACGTTGTGGCACGAACAAATGGTTGCCGCGGCGGGCAATGCGGCTGGGCCCAGGGTCGGCGCGCCTTCGGAGGACGGCAGGATCAGGCTGGCCGCGTCCTTGGGCAACGCGATGCCGTTCTGCATGTATTGCAGCAAGGTGTCGTAGTAACTGTTGTCACCCACCAGCACCGCGCCGATCACGCGCTTGCCGTCGGCGTCCACCACCAGGCGCCGGTAGCTGGCGCTGGTTTCGTCGATGAACTGGTAGCTGCGCGAACCCGGCGTATTGCCTTGGGCGTCGCCAATGGAGCCAACGTCGACCCCAAGCAACTTGAGCTTGGTGGACATATCGGCGCCGGTGAAGGCTTCGCCGTGCTCACCGCACAGTTGCGCGGCGACGCTGCGGGCCATCTGGTAACCCGGAGCGACCAGGCCGAAAATGCTGCCGTTCCAGGCCGCGCATTCGCCGATGGCGTAGATGTTCGGGTCGCTGCTCAGGCATTGATCGTCGATCACCACGCCGCCGCGCGGACCGATGTGCAGGTCGCTTTGGCGCGCCAGGGCGTCCTGGGCGCGAATCCCGGCGGAAAACACGATGAGGTCGGTTTCCAGGAAGTCGTCGCTGCCGAAATTCATCCGATAGCGGTACTGTTCGCCGGCGCTGATGGACTGGGTGCCCTTGGACAGGTGCACGCCGACGCCCAGGGACTCGATGCGGGCCTTGAGGGCCAGGCCACCTTGCGGGTCCAACTGCACCGGCATCAGGCGCGGGGCGAATTCCACCACATGGGCTTCGAGGCCGAGACTCTTGAGGGCATTGGCCGCTTCCAGCCCCAACAGCCCGCCACCGACCACCACGCCACGCCGGGCATTGTTGGCGGCGGCCCGGATGGCATCCAGGTCTTCCAGGGTGCGGTAGACCAGACAGGCATCCCCTTCGGCGCCGTCGATCGGCGGCACGAACGGGTAGGAACCGGTGGCAAGCACCAGTTTGTCGTAGCTGATGCGCTCGCCGGCGATGACGACCTGACGGGCCTGGCGGTCGATCTCCAACACCGGCACGCCCAAGTGCAGCGTGACGCCAGGCGTCTTGTACAGCGCGGCTTCGCCCAGGGCCAGGGATTCGGCGTCGCGACCGGCGAAATACTCGGACAGGTGCACGCGGTCATAGGCGCGCATCGGCTCTTCGCTGAACACATGCAGGCGGTAATGATTGAGGGCACCGCGTTCCACCAGTTGCTCGACGCAATGATGGCCGACCATGCCATTGCCGATCACGATCAGCGTTTGCAGCTTGTTCAGAGACGCAACGTTGGAATTCATAAAAGCACCCGACAAAAGCCCATCACGATTTTGAAAGCAAAAAAAAGACGCCTGAAACCTTGCGGTTCCAGGCGTCTTTGCCTGTTCTGTGCGGTATCGACCCGGCGACTGCGCCCCGATCTACCGATATCCCCCGGCCTGCTGGCGCTCGATCTTCGTTGACCGACGGGGCTGCCCACTCGAGTGTGTTCGCGGTGGGCCTGGACAGGCTCTTGCAGCGAGCGTGCCAACCCACGCATCGCAACGCTGCACGCCGTTGCAGCCCTTGCGGGCATGGGTTTACGGGCACCGGCGCCGGGGCTGCAAGCATTCAGGCCTCAGGCCAACGATTGCATTCCCATGGTGCGAGCCGGTGCAGTTGGCTTCATAAAAGTGCAGCCTGCCGGTGCACGGCAGACCTCATCCTTTGAAGAGGCAGCCGCTATTCGCGGGCAAGCCCGCTCCCACAAGGGATTTGGGATATACGCAGCCTTTGCATACCGCCCAATCCTGTGGGAGCGGGCTTGCCCGCGAAGACGGCGGCACATTCAGCCTCTTCATGACAGACACACCGCATTCGCGGGCAAGCCCGCTCCCACAGGGGCTGGCGCTGTTTGGGTTCTTTCACAAACAGCGGCTATACGGCCCGAGACGACCTCAGAGTGCCCGCCCCCGGGCCGCCGACAGCGGAGCATCGCGCCCATAGACATCGGGGATGTACACCGCCTGGCCTTGGTTGTCTGCCTGCACCGTCCAGTAACCCAGCAGGATCGGCATCGGCTTGGCCAACCTGAACTCGTGGGTCAGTTCGGTGGCCAGCAGGGTGTCGGTGCGGGCGCGCTCGGCCGGGGTCACCAGCAGATCCCGCAAGTGCAGCACTTGCTCGATGCGCACACAGCCCGAACTGAACGCCCGTGGCCCTTTGCTGAACAAGGCCTGGCTGGGGGTGTCATGCAAGTACACCGAGAACGGATTGGGAAAGCGAACCGCCATTTTTCCCAGTGGGTTCTTCGGGCCAGGATCCTGACGCAGCATGAGGTTGCCCGGATGCTCCCAGTCGATCTGCTCGGCGGTCAACGGCAGGCCATCACGGTCGAGGATCTTCAGGTTGTGCCGGTTGAGGAACTCCGGGTCGCGACGAATCTCGGGCAGCTTGTCCTCGCGCATGATGGTCGGCGGGATGGTCCAGGTCGGGTTGAGCGTCAGGCGGGTGACCCGGGACTTGAGCAGCGGGGTCTGCCGTTGGGCGCGCCCCACCTGGGTACGCGTCTGCCAGACCGGCGCGCCGCCCTGGTAGACCGTCAACTGGGCGGCCGCGACGTTGACCAGGACGCTGTCGGGTTCAAGGTCCTGGGCCAGCCAGCGCATGCGTTCGAGGTTGATGCGCAGCTGCTCGCGGCGCATCGCCGGGCTGATGTTCAACTCGGTGACCGTCCACGGCCCTACCACCCCATCGGCTTGCAGCGAATGCTGGAGCTGGAAGCGCTTCATCGCGTCCACCAACGTGGGGCTGTAGTGCTCGTCATCCACGGTCGGCGGCGCGCTCAGGTAGCCTTCGTTGTACAACCGTTGGGCCAGGGCCGGGATGCGGGCATCCTGCTTGTCCGGTTGCAGCAACGGCCCCCCGGGCACCGGTTGCCAATCGGACAACGGCTGTTGGCGCAATCGTGCATAGAGGCTGCGCAGGTTGCGATACAGCTCCAGGTTCGGCCGCGCCTGCTCGAACGCCTTGGGCAGGTCCTGCACACCGGACACGGCAATGGCCAGCACCAGGGCCGGACGGTCGACGGCCTGCGGGTCGGCTTTCCACACCGGCTCCAGCCGGTCCTGGGGCAAATAGCCGAAGCGCAGCTCGTACAAGGCTTGCAGGTAGCGCTGAGTGATGGCGATGTCGACGCAATGGGCGCCCTGCAGCGAGCCGGCGGCGGGCAAGCCGTAGCGCGCCGGATCCAGCCCGTCATCGGCCAGTTGCTGCAACTGCTGGTGCAACGCCTCCAGTCGCTCGTCGGTCGACCAGACCTCCTGGCCTGCGTTTTGCTGATAGAACGCCTGCAAGTTGATCATCGTCGAAAAGTCGACGCTGGCCGCGACTTCCGGGCATGTGACCGACAGTTGCGCCAGTGTGGTCTGCACCAGCGCCGGGTCGCCGTCCTCGGCTGTTGCGACCAATGGCGCGGTGAGCAACAAAAGGCTCAGGTAACATGCGGTTTTTTTGAACAACTGCTTTACTCCACTCCATGGCCGTCTCGTTGACGGTCAAACATTGCGACAGGTACGACCCGCCATTATGCAAACGAACAAGACCGGACGGGATGCCGCACACACACACCGCCGTGGGAATTTTTCAATCGTGTCGGGCCTGGTGCGCCGACTCGGCCTGGTCATGACCGCATTGGGCATCACGTGCAGCCCGGCGCTGGCTGGCCAGCCGAATTCCCAACTCCTTTACAACAGCCTCGCCCACGCGGCGCCGGAACTCAATCCCCAGGCGTTGAAAAGTGCCTTGAGTGCCATGCAATGCGCCGTCGCCAACGGTGCCACCCAGGCCCGCCACCTGGCGGTGATCGACTATTCGCAACCGTCCACGGCGCGCCGCCTGTGGATCTTCGACCTGCGCCAGAAAAAACTGGTGCTGCGCGACCTGGTGGCCCACGGACAGAAATCCGGGGAAAATTTCGCCACGCAATTTTCCAATCAACTGGGCAGCTACCAGTCCAGCCTGGGCCTGTTTCGTACCCAGGAAAGCTACCAGGGCACCCACGGCTACTCGCTGCGCATGGACGGCCTGGAACCGGGCTTCAACGACCAGGCCCGCGACCGGGCGATCGTGATCCACGCCGCCGACTACGTGAACCCGCTGTGGAGCGTGCGCCAGGGCCGTATCGGCCGAAGCCAGGGATGCCCCGCCGTGCGTCCCAAAGTGGCACGCCAGGTCATCGACAAGCTCAAGGACGGGCAATTCATGTTTTCCTGGTACCCGGACCCAAGCTGGCTCAAGCGTTCCGCCTACCTGAACTGCCGACCACAACAGGTGGCGAGCATCCTGGCGACCCGTGGCGGTTGAACCCCGCGGGTAAATCCCCTCGCCACAAGGATTGCACCTGACCGGGCTATCGCTAAAATGCCGGCCTTTCGACTCGCCGGCGTTGCCTGATGAACCCTGAAGCCCTTCACACCCTGCAGACCCATTTGCTGACCGCCCTGGCCTGCGTGCCGGAAGAAACCCGCCGCCTGTTCCATGGCCGCGGACGTTGCTGGCCAGGGCTGGAACAGCTCACCGTCGATTGGCTCCAGGGCGTGGTGTTGGTCTCGGTGTTCAAGGAGCCGGAACCGGCGCAGTTGCAGGACCTGTTGTCGACCCTGCTCGCCCTCACGACTACGCCGGCCTGGCAACAGAGCCAGGCCCATACCCTGGCGGTGCAACACCGTTACCTGCCGCAGAGCCTCACCCAGTGGCTGGAGGGCGAGCCCATCGACGAGTGGACCCTGACCGAAGGTGGCCTGCGTTACCGGATCGACCTGGGCAAGAAGCAGAACAACGGCCTGTTCCTCGACATGCGCTACGGCCGCGACTGGGTGCGGACCCACGCCGCGGGCAAACGCGTGCTGAACCTGTTCGCCTATACCTGTGGTTTTTCGGTGGCGGCCATCGCCGGCGGCGCACAGCACGTGGTCAACCTGGACATGTCCCGCGCGGCCTTGAGCCGTGGTCGCGACAATCATCGCCTGAACGGTCATGACCTGGGCCAGGTGAGTTTCCTCGGCCACGACCTGTTCAAGTCCTGGGGCAAGGTGATCAACAGCGGCCCCTACGACCTGGTGATCATCGACCCACCGACCTTCCAGAAAGGCAGTTTTCTGCTGACCAAGGATTACCAACGGGTGCTGCGCCGGCTGCCGGAACTGTTGACTGCCGACGGCACCGTCCTGGCGTGCAGCAATGACCCGGCCACCGGCACAGAGTTTCTGATCGACGGCGTCACCCGCGAAGCCCCCGGGCTGGCCTTCAGCGAACGCCTGGCCAACCCGCCGGAGTTTCCCGACATCGACCCTCAGTGCGGCCTGAAGGCGCTGGTCTTCAAAGCGGCAGCACCGGCCACCAGGCATTGACCAGGCCCATGGTGACCCGGCGCACCAACGCCTCGACCTCGCGACTCTTGACCGAACGGTAGATGGCCATGGTGCGACGCAGCTGGTCCTCGGTGAGGGTCACTGGTCGGCCGGCGGCCCAGTCCACATCTGCGACCGCTTCCAGCCCCGTGCGGCGCCAGACGGTTCGCTCGCCCTCCGTGACCGGTTCCAGAGGGCTGGGCAGCTCCGGGTCCGGGTGCACCAGGTTGTCCAGCATCGCCTGGGGCCATCGAGCTGGGTTCACCGGCCCGCTGAAGGCATTCACCAGGTCGTCATCGAGGGTTTCCCAGATCGCCAGCCCTTCCGCCCATTGGGGCGACATCAAGCCCAGGTAGGGCCGCCACAGCATCTCGCCCACGCTCGGGGCTTGATCGTTGCTATTGAAGGTGTCCTGGGCGCCGCTGAGCCAGTCGATGAACGCGTCCCGGGTCATCTGCGCCTCCAGTTGCGCAGCATCGGGGAAGCGCGACATCAGCGCGTATTCCCAATTGGCGTGGTGCTCAGCCAGGAAGCTGGCGAACGGCGCGCCGTGGCGGGACAGGCGCGCACGCATGACCGACTGGAACATCCGAAAGTGCAGCTCCAGCTCGGGAAGGTCCGGTTGCTCCCGGTCCAGGGTACGGGCCTGCAAGCGCGAACGCAGTTGCCGCAATTGCTGGTCGAAGTCGCCGATCAACGTCGGGAGGCGGTCGTAGGCGCCTGGATAGCCCATGAAATGCTGCAAGACCGCGGCAGCCCGCTGGCGGACGCTGAAGGCCAGTCCGGCCATCGTGCCGTTATCGGCGTCGCGCACGAGCGTCGAGAACCAGTCGATGAAGCTGCGCATTCCCGGATCGTCACGGGCGACCTCCAGCGCCCTCTGGAGCGAGGGCGAAATGTACAGCCAATCATCGACGGTATAGCGGAAAGACTCAGGGAAAATCCTTCGCAGGGCATTGACCTGGGCGCTGGGCAGCGGGTTGTCATCGAGCCACACCCCTAGCGAATCATTATCGGCCAAGGGCGCAAGCGACGGCAGCAGGTCCGCGTCGATGCGGGTGATGCGATTGCCACTCAGGTCGACGACGAACGTGTCGAAGATGGACACCTCGGTGTGCCTGGACAGCACGGTCAAGGCCAGTTGGGGCACTCGTTCGAGCCCACTGCGGCCCAGCTCCAGCGTCATCAGGTTGACCAATTCCGGCAGCTCGGGCAGGTCGCGACAGTTATTTTCGTTCAGGCGCAGTTCCCGCAGTGCCGTGGCGAATCGCAGGAAGGCGCTGCCCTGCTCATCCAGGCGCAGGCCACAGCGCCCCAGGTTCAGCGAGAGCAGGTCCGGCAACGAAGTGGTCAAGGTCTGCAACTGTTCAGGCGTGAACCCCAGGTTGTCGGTCCAGATGATCTCGCGCAGGGACCGCTGTGCGGCCAAGCTACTGATGGCGGCGATCACCTCGGCATCGGTCCCGGCCTGGGCGCTGCCGATGCCGGAAAGGTCCAGGCTCCAGAGAGGGATATAGGGGTCGCTGCCCAGCAACGGCGTGAACACATTCGCGTCCAGGTGCAGCGGGTTGCGGCTCATCGACAGTTCCACCAATGCCGGCAACTGCGCCACGGCGGCGGGGACGCGGGTGAGATGATTGTCCCGCAGGTCCAGTGAGTCGAGGCCAGGGAACATCCGCAGGAAATCCGAAGGGTCTTCCACCAGCCCCAGGTTGGCCAGGATCATCGTTTCGATGTGCTCCAAACGAACGGCGACCGGAGGCAGCCGGCCAATAGGAATGTTTTCGATCCGCACGACCAACTCACTGCCCTCGCTGCCCGGATCGGGGGCTCGCTGCCAGGCACGACGAATGACCCGGGCGACGCCGCGGCGTTGCGCCAGCAGCGCTTCACGGTCCAGCGCCTGCTCGACGGGATGATGAAAGCCCTCGTGCTCCTCCCACTGGCGCAACCCTTGGTCCAAGGCCGTCCATTCGTTTTCCAGGCGGCTGACCAGATCGTTGAAACGAATGCCATCGCGTTGTGCCTCACCTGTCAGGCCCGATCGCAGGCGTGCAAGGGCGTCCCCCGCGTGGGCGGGAAACAGCTGTTCAAGCCGCCGGTTCAAGCTGGCGTTCCACTCCGACAGCGGCAGCCGGCCACGGCCGCTGAGTGGATAGGCCAGGTGTCCGTTCAACCACTGCGGCGTCGAGCCGAGGCTGTCCAGGCTGCGCATCGCCAGGTAGGGACGCAAGGCTGGGCGGTCGTCCAGGGCTTGGGCCAATAGCTGGCTGCGAAGCTTGTCCGCCTCCCAGATGTTCACCCCCAGCGCCTGACGGGCATCGTCCGGCATGGCCCTGAGCAGCGCATCTTCGAGTCCCATGGCGCTCGCCAGCTCCTCGCCGGTTTCGTCGAAGGGCCGATACCGGTCGCCTTCCTGACGGATGACTTTGAACGCGTCACCCTGCCCCACTTCGATCGGGTCCGGCAGCTCGCGCAACCACAGGCGCAGGTGCAGGCGGCCGCGCAGTGACGGGGTATCGGCCAGCAGATGGATGACGATGCGGTCTCGATCGACCGTACTCTCGCCCCGCGCCAAGGCACGCACGGCCCGGCTCAGGCGCAGTTCACGCAGGGCCTCGGCACCCTGTCTGCCAAGGTCTGCGCTCACCCGGCCTTCAAGCAGGCGCTGTCGATCGAGACCTGATACACCGCGAACCAGCTCGTTGGCGAGGGTGTCAGGCAGGCCCGGGAAGGCCCGGCTCAAGGGCACGGCCAGTGGGTCAAGCCCGGTGGCGCGGGCCATGGCCCGGGTCAGCCGCAGGGCGTCGCGCTCCAACCGCTCGGCCCAACGCCCGGCCAACAGGCGACTGCGCTCCAGCGGGCGCAAACCGAGGCTGTTCTGCCCCAGCAGCGCGCTCTGTTCGTCCACCCGCAGTCCGTCCAGAACCCGCGCCGCCCAGGCGTCGTCGGCAAGGTCAGCCCGAGTCAATAAGGTAAACCGCGTATCGGCCAGGTCGCCCACGGGGTACAACCTTACGCCATCGTAATAGCGCAACGTCATGTCCTCGGGCCAACCCGGCAACTCCGCCAGGGTCTGGACGATACGAAAATGCATGCCCTGGGGCGCTTCGCCACGGCGCAGGCGCTCGACTGTGTGCCGCACCCATTGCCAGTTGCGCGCTTCATCCAGGGCATCGGCCAGGATGGCCGGCATCGGCTGCGCCTCGACTTGCAGGTAGCGCAAATGCGCTTCGCTGACCCCAACCTGGCGCTGCACCGCGAGGATCGTGGGGGTGTCGAGTTCAGCCGGCGTCTGGGCAAACATGCGCAACAGGTGCGGATTGCTGCGCTGCAACGGGTTGCGATGCGCCCATTGCCAGCCGCGGGCGCGGCTCCATTCCAACGGCGGATTGACGCCCCGGTGCCCGGAGGGCAGACGCAGACTCAATTCGCCCTGCGTGCCCTGCACTTCAAAGTAACGGCCCTCGATCTGTACCCAGGCATCGTCGGGCGTGCGCCAGACACCCCAGGCGTCCTGCTCGGCCTCCAGCGGCGGCAGGCGGCGCGCCTCGAACGCTCGGACGTCACCGTTCCACAGCCGGACACTGCCATCGGCCACGGGCATCGGCTCGATGGCTGCGCCCACAAAACCCAGATAGGCACCTTGGGCAACCCCGAACAGAACGTTGAAGAGATGATCGATCCCTTCTTGCGCGTGGCCTTCGTTGAACGCCTGGATACCTTCAAAGATTTCGTACACCAGGCGCACCCCGCCGACCACCGCCGCCGCCATGCCAATGGGCGCGCAAAACGGGAAAAAGGTCGCGGCGAGCATCAATGAGTGCTCCACCAGGCTTTCCCAATACGCGAACTTCGCCAGCCACGCCCGCCAATCCTGATCTCGGGTCGGCACCATCAGCGCCGCGGCGTTACCCAGCGCATGGCCACGCCATTCATGGTAGGCGGCGTGCCAATGATCCTCGCGCATCTCATTCAGGCTCCAGGCCACCTTGGGCACGGGAATGCGGATGCGTCGGGGGTTGTCGTCCTCGCCCCGTTCCCCCTCGCGCCAACCGGTGATGCGCGCGTGGATTTCCTGGAAGAGATTGGGGTTGTCCGTGATCGTCCATTCCACTTGGTCATGCAGGGCCGGGCCCAGGCTGGCTTGCAGGCGCTGAGGGAAATACTTCACCAGACCCTCGCGATAACGGCGCTTGCGCACCCGTTCGGTCAGTTCTGCCGACAGCGCCTGCAAACTGGCGAACTGCTTGAGCGGTGCCACGGCATCGTGGGGGATATGCAGGACGATCGGCCGAACCCCGTTCGCATCGCCCGCCAGCCCCCAATACACTCGGGCACCGAACAGCGGCGCAGACAGCAATGCCAGTGCTTTGACCTCGCAGGCCAAGGGCGCCACCGGTTGAGCCTCCAACTGGACGCCAGCGTGGGCCAGCAACCGCTCGCCGATGTCGTCCAGGCGCCCCGCCAGCTTCGCCTCGTAGGCGTCATGCACCAACAGGCTGTGGGCGTAGGCGATGTAGGTGGCCGCCACCAAGGGAACCTCGTCGACGATACGAGGCAGGCGCTGTTCGAGCTTGTGCCGGTAGGCCCCGCCGACGTCCATCTGCCGGCAAAGGTTGGCGAAGCTGGCTGGGCTCATGCCCAGGGGCGCGCTGTCCGATGGGGCATCGCCGTGGCCGAACTCCCCTCGCCGGCCCTGGATGAACAGCTCGCCTTTCTGGTCGAAATCCCCGCCGACAATCGCGTCGTCGGGCGAATAGTTGGCCATGGCCGCCTCGATTACCGACATCGACGGATCGGTCACGGATGGCCCCCGTCGCACCCGTGCCCGGCGCAACGCGTCGGTGACGCTGCCGCCGCCATTGACCAGGTGCCAGCCTTGCACCTGCGGCTGCACCTTGAGCCGGTCGAGGGTGAAGACGTAAGGCGAAGGCAGGTCGCCCAGCAACGCGTTCAAGGCGTCGCTGTCGCGCTGCAACTGCCGGGTAAGCGCCTTGAAACGTTCCTGCCGGGGCCGTGTGGCCTGCTTCAGCCAAACGGGCAGCCTGGCTTCGATGAACTCGACATGGGTATCGAGGGTAGACATGGTGGACCTCCATCCTTGGGGGCAATGCGTCGTTCGACGGGTAGCGCCGGCCAAGCCGGCGCGAACGCGATGCTCCAAGAAAAGGCCGCTGTTTAAAACTCTCCAACCGTTGCAAGGGGTTGCCGGCGCCGAGCGTCTAAACCAACAGCGTCAGCCACGCCGACAGCAACAGCAGCACCGCCATGGCCCGATTGAATCGCCCCATCGCCACGGCGGACCGGCAGAACTTCGCGGCGCCAAGGCCCAGGCAGGCCCAGACGGTCAAACACGGAATGGAAATCGCGAAAAATGCCAGGGACAGCCAGAGCACCCGTACCGTGCGGTCGGCGTCGGTGCCGGCAAACACGCTGACCACCGCCAGCGCCATCATCCAGGTCTTGGGGTTCACCAGTTGCAACGCGGCCGCGCCCGCCAGGCCCAGGCGCGGGCCTTCCACTGGCTTGGCCGGGTCGATGGCCTCGGCCGGGGTACGGAAAATCTGCCAGGCCATCCAGCTCAACCAGGCGATGCCGGCCCAGGACAGCAGCGTTTGCAGGGTCGCATGGCGCGCCAGCACATCCCCCAACCCGGTCCCCACCAACAGCACCAGCAACGCCGCCGCGGCGCAGGCTCCCAGAATGATTGGCAAGGTGGTCGCCAGGCCGAAGCGGGTACTGTGGCTCAGTACCAGGATGTTGGTGGGGCCGGGGGTGATGGAGGCGACAAAGGCGAACAAGGCAAACGGCAGTAACTGGTCCATGGAGCAACATCTCGGTGGGTGATCGTGTGTCGATCATCCCGATCCGCAAGTGCTCAGTCTGGAACAATTGAGCAGCGTTTGCGGTAGTCCGCCGGGCTCAGCCGATAGGCACGCTGGAACCAGCGCCCCAGGTGACTCTGGTCGGCGAACCCGAGCAATGCCGCCACCGCGACGGCGCTTTCGCCACGGGCCAGCAAGCGCCGGGCGCGAGCCAGGCGCAGCTGGATCAGGTAAGCGTGGGGCGCCAGGCCGAACGCGGCCTTGAACGCACGGGTCAGGCGAAAACGATCGACGCCGGTGACCTGTGCCAGGTCGTCCAGGCCGATGTCTTCGTGCAGGTGACTGTGCAGGTAGTCGCGGGCCTGCTGCGCCACCAGCGGCAAGCGGGGATCGGGATTGATCCGCGCCCGCCAGTGCAAATGCTGGGTCAGGTTGGCCAGCAAGGTGTCGAGCGCCGTTTGCCGGACGATGCGGATTTCCTGGTCGTGCAGACTCTGGAACGCCATCGCCGTTGCGCTGGCCAAGCGCGCATCGTCGGCCAGGGTGGCGGCGAATCCCAGTTGCCCATGGTCCGGCGCGACGTCGAACAACGAGCGCAACTCACGCTCCAGCCAGAGAGGGTCGAGGTACAGGGTGCGGTAGGTAAAGCCTCCGGCCTGGGGTGCATTGCCGTCGTGGAGCTCGCCGGGCTCCAGCAGAAAGACCTTGCCGGGCGTGCTGTTGTGTTGCTGGCGGCGGCAATGAAACTGCTGCAGGCCCTGCTCGGTCACGCCCACCAGATAAGCGTCGTGCCAATGGGGGTCGTAGGCGTGCCCTTCAAAATGCGCGCGCACGGTCTCGATACCGGACGTGGCGTCCTGCTTGAGATCGATCCAATTGTGCGCCGTCATGCCTCGTCCTGCTCGTTGTAGGTGCCCTGGCAGATTAACCGCTCAGGCCGATGGCTGTCTGGAAGATTTGTGCAATCGAACGCTCCCACCAGGATGATTCCAAAGGGTTCAGGCATCCGGCGTGATCACCGGCAGCACCGTCTCCAGCGCCAGCCGGGCCAGTTCGGCGTCCTGCTCGGACTTGACCCCGGACACGCCGATGGCGCCGATGCACAGGCCGTCGTGGCGGATGGGCACGCCACCTTCGAGCATGCCTTGCAACTGCGGTGCGCTGAGAAACGCGTAGCGGCCGCCGTTGATCATGTCCTCGAAAAATTTGCTGTCCCGTCGGCCCATGGCGGCGGTACGGGCTTTTTCAGTGGCGATGTAGGCCGACAGCGGCGAGGCATCGTCCAGGCGCAACAGGCCCAAGGGATGGCCGCCGTCGTCCACCACGCAGACCGACACGGCCCATTGCCGTTGATGAGCCAGCTCCTTGGCCGCGACCAGCAATTGTGCAACGTCTTGTTCGGTGAGTACGGCTTTGGTTTTCATCAATCACTCCATGCCATGCAGGAAAGGCGTGCCGAGTATTGTGCTTCGATCCGCGGTGAGCCGGCAAAATTCAAACAGGTTAAGGTACTCAACCATCAATGGATCCATTGAAAGCTGCATATCGTCGATAAAACCCTGAAAATCGTTGACAAGAAAATTAGTTAAGAGTGTTAATGGATCCATAGACAAGAACAACATCCGCCTGGAGATCCGTCATGTACCCCAAGAATGCCTGGTACGTTGCCTGCACCCCCGATGAAATCGCCGACAAGCCCTTGGGGCGCCAGATCTGCGGCGAGAAGATCGTTTTCTACCGCGGCCACGAGGGCAAGGTTGCCGCCGTGGAAGATTTCTGCCCCCATCGCGGCGCCCCGCTCTCCCTGGGCTACGTCGAGAACGGCAACCTGGTGTGCGGCTACCACGGCCTGGTCATGGGCTGCGATGGCAAAACCGTCGAGATGCCCGGGCAACGGGTCCGCGGCTTTCCTTGCAACAAGACGTTCGCGGTGCAGGAGCGCCATGGGTTCATCTGGGTCTGGCCGGGTGACCAGGCGCAGGCCGATCCGGCGTTGATCCATCACCTGGAATGGGCGCAAAGCGATGAATGGGCCTACGGCGGCGGGCTGTTCCATATCCATTGCGACTACCGCCTGATGATCGACAACCTGATGGACCTGACCCACGAAACCTATGTGCACGCCTCCAGCATCGGCCAGAAGGAAATCGACGAGGCTCCGCCGCAGACCACCGTCGAAGGCGACGAAGTGATCACCGCGCGGCACATGGAGAACATCATGGCCCCGCCTTTCTGGCGCATGGCCCTGCGCGGCAACAACCTGGCCGACGACGTGCCGGTGGACCGCTGGCAGATTTGCCGCTTCACCCCGCCCAGCCACGTCATGATCGAGGTCGGCGTAGCCCATGCCGGCAAGGGCGGCTATCACGCCGCGCCGCAGTTCAAGGCGTCGAGCATCGTGGTGGATTTCATCACCCCGGAAACCGAAACCTCCATCTGGTATTTCTGGGGCATGGCCCGGCACTTCCAGCCGCAGGACGAGGCCCTGACCGCAAGCATCCGCGAAGGCCAGGGCAAGATCTTCAGTGAAGACCTGGAAATGCTCGAACGCCAGCAGCGCAACCTGCTGGACCATCCGCAACGCAACCTGCTCAAGCTCAACATCGATGCCGGTGGCGTACAGTCGCGCCGCGTGCTGGAACGCTGGATTGCCCGGGAACAAGAGGCGCAGGCGGCGCTGATCGCCAGTACCCAGCCGCCCCACCACGCGGAGCAGCGGCCATGATCGAAGTCCAGGTCACGGCGCGGCACAGCGAAGCGCTGGACATCTGCAGCTATGAACTGACCCGGGTCGATGGACAGCCGTTGCCCGCCTTCACCGCCGGCGCCCACATCGATGTGCACCTGCCCGGCGGCTTGATCCGCCAATACTCCTTGTGCAATCACCCCGAGGAGCGCCATCGCTACGTGATCGGCGTGCTTCATGACCCGGCGTCGCGCGGCGGCTCGCGCAGCCTGCATGAACAGATCCAGACCGGCGCGCGGTTGCTCATCAGTGAGCCACGCAATCTGTTTCCCCTCGCCACGCAGGCCCGGCGCAGCCTGTTGTTTGCCGGTGGCATCGGCATCACTCCGATCCTGTGCATGGCCGAGCACCTGGCCCAGGCCGGTGCGACGTTCGAACTGCATTACTGTGCCCGCTCACGGGAACGTGCCGCCTTTATCGAGCGCCTGCGCCTGGCGCCCTACGCCGACCGGGTGTTCCTGCATTTCGACGAAGAACCCGAGACGCGGCTGGACACCGCCCGACTGCTGGCCGCGCCCGCTGACGATGTGCACCTGTATGTGTGCGGCCCTGGCGGATTCATGCAGCACGTGCTCGACACCGCCAAGGCCCAGGGCTGGCAGGACACCCAACTGCACCGCGAATACTTCGCCGCCGCGCCCGTCGACACCGGCGCCGATGGCGCTTTCTCGGTGAAGCTCGCCAGCAGCGGCCAGGTGTTCGAGATCCCAGCGGACCGCAGCGTGGTGCAAGTGCTGGAGAGCCATGGCATCGAGATCCCGATCTCTTGCGAGCAAGGCGTCTGTGGCACCTGCCTGACCCGCGTCCTGGAAGGGGTGCCGGAGCATCGGGACCTGTTCCTGACCGAGGCCGAACAAGCCGGCAACGACCAGTTCACCCCCTGCTGCTCCAGGTCCAGGACACCGTTGCTGGTGCTGGACCTCTGAGCAAAGATCCCCTTCGCCAGCCCGCTGGCGAAGGCGGTCTTCCAGCCCGGTAACAAACAACCGCCCCACCGCATTGAGCAACAGGCCAGGCCGCTCCCCGAAATCATCACTCGGAACGAAGAATCACCGTCATCCGCTCATCCGCCAGGGTCGAGCCGAACACTTCGGCGTAGCGCAAGGTGGCATTGGCGTGCTCGCGCATGATTGCCTCGGCGCGGCTGCCCTGGCGGTTGATCAGGGCGTCGAACACCGAGTGGTGCTGCATGTGGGCGTAGTTGAAGCGGCGAAACTCGCCGGCCATGTTCTGGCGATCCACCGCCAGGGCCGTGACGGAGGCGAAGGGCAGGTGGTCGTTGCGGGCCAGGGCCACGGCAATCGCCGGGTTGTGGCTGCCTTCGACGATTACCTGGTGAAAACGCATGTTGAGGTCGTGGTAGACCTCCAGGTCATCCTCGGTCACGAAGCCTTTGGCGAACAGCGCATCGCCCTGCACCAGGCACCGTTCGAGGGTCGCCCGGGCCTCGTCGGACAAGCCGCGCTCGGCCGCCTGCCGGGCGGCCAGGCCCTCCAGCACACCTCGCACCTCCACGGCCCCGGCGATCTCCTCGGGGCTGACCGAACGCACCTGGAAGCCTCGCCCGCCAAAGCGCACCAGCAGGCCTTCCTGCTCCAGCGTGCGAAAGGCCATGCGCACCGGCATGCGTGACACGCCGAACAATTCGGCCGTGGGAATTTCCATCAGGCGCTCACCGGCGGCCAACTCCCCCGAGGCGATCATTTTACGCAGCGCAACCAGCACCGTTTGACCGGGCTTACTCATCCAGGCGATTTCCCCAAGAAACAGCCGTCATAGTAGAAGGCTGGCGGTGACGTGTCACGGTGGCCACCCCGAGCCGACCTAGGCCAGCGCCTGCAATTGCGCCAACGTCTGCTCATCCAGCGGGATGCCCTGCTCGGCGGATTTGGCCCGTTCGCGATGCCGGCGATCCCCCGGAAGCCGTCGCAGGCCGACACCGTGCATCTGCCTGACCAGTTCCTGGCTGCGCTCGGCGAAGTCCTGGCCGGCGGCCTTGCTCGGGTCGATGACGATCAGCAACTGGCCGGTCCACGGCGTCTTGGCCCCCGGGTGGTTGCTCCAGTCGAACTCAAACGAAAAGTGCCCGCCAGTCAGCGCCGCGGCCAGCAGCTCGACCATCATCGACAACGCCGAGCCCTTGTGCCCGCCAAACGGCAACAGTGCGCCGCCTTCCAGGATGGCCTTGGGGTCACGCGTCGGCTGACCGAGGCTGTCCACGCCCATGCCGGGCGGCAGCAACTCGCCCTTGCGCGCGGCGATCTGCACATCACCGTGGGCGATTGCGCTGGTGGCCAGGTCGAAGACAATCGGCTCGCCATCGGCCCGTGGCGCGGCGAAGGCGATCGGGTTGGTGCCGAACAGCGGGCGATCCGCGCCATGGGGCACGACGCAGGTCATGCTGTTGACCACGCTCAGCGCCACCAGTCCTTCGTAGGCAAACGGCTCGACGTCCGGCCAGAGCGCGGCGAAGTGATGGGAGTTACGGATCGCCAGCACCGCAATGCCGGCGCTGCGGGCCTTTTCCACCAGCAACGGGCGCGCTGCGGCCAGGGCTGGCTGGGCAAAGCCGTTGGCGGCGTCGACCCGCACGAAGCCTGACGCCACGTCCTCGACCACCGGCACTGCCCGCCCGTTCACCCAGCCGCTCTTGAGTGTCGAGACATAACCGGGGATGCGAAACACCCCATGGCTATGGGCGCCGTCGCGCTCGGCGCCAGCGCAGTTTTCGGCCAGGACCCGGGCGACCTCGGCAGAAGTGCCGTGCCGCAGGAAGATTTTCTCCAGCAAACTCACCAGGGCATCGAGGGACAGGGGGCGAGAACCAGCGTGTTCGGATTGCGCAGACATCTGAAGCTCCAGAGTGATTGTTGGAGGTAGCAACAGCGTAAGTCGGACCAGCCCATGATTAAACACCGCTTCGCGCGCGCACTGTCAACTGTTCACGCGATAACTATGTACCGCCTCACGGTCGTCGTTCTTGCCCACGCTGGCCGCTTCCCATGGACGCGCCGCCCCACGGCGCCAAGATCGAGAAGCAACGATGACGACTGCCCCCACGCCCCTGCTGTTTCCCCACGTGTTGGACGCCAATCGCCTGGACCAACTGGACGACAGCCACGGCTTGACTCAGGCCGATCTGGAATGGCTGCACCATGCCGCACTCCCCAGCCACACCCTGCGCCAGGCGCAGACACCAACGATGGAGGCGCAGACCATCCACCTGCAGGCCGAGGATAAACCCTCGGTGCCCCTGGCCGGCTGCCTCACCCTCAAGGCCTTGACCGATAAAAACCCAGCGGCCGTCAAACCGGCCTTTCTTTACACGCCCTACGGCGGGATCCAGAAATTCGACAGCCCCGAAGCGTTGGATAGCCACCTCGAAAACCTGCTCAAGGACAAGGCCCAACGTGACGAACTACTTAGGTTGCTCTCGATTCCCCAGCGCAGTGAACTCAACGGTGCATCCGTCATCACCTCGTCCAGGCAAACCATCCGCGGTGACGTTTTCGCCACCTTGATCGAGTCCGTCGAACAGGCCCAGGGCCTCAACGCCCAGGCGATGGTGGGCGAGTTGGTCAAGCTGCCGTCGCTGGCCGTCATGCTCGACCAGGTCTTGGACGAGGTGCTGTCGAATTTCGATCACAAACAGGCCCGCGTCGCGCTCAGCGCAGACGCCGGTCCGGGCACGATGGGCGCGGGCCGGGTCGCCCGCAACCTGTCACTGGCCGAGGCCGTCCTGGTGTACTTTCACCATCAGGGTCGGCCCGCCGGGCATGACGTCGACTTTATCCATCCAGGCATCACCACGACGCCGTCCAACCGCCAGCAGTGGCAAGCCATCCTGCGGGATACGGCCCGGAACCTGCTCCCCAAGCTGGCCGCGCGCCTCGACGCCTATTGGGATGCCATCGCGCCGTTCCATGCCCCGCGCCGGGACTTTCTCGCGCAGGTCATCAGCGACGGCTTTCGCGCCGCCGTGTTCATCCAGCGGGAGAAGCGGCAACTGACCGAAGCGCAGAGCCAGGAACTGCTGCGCCTGTACCGCTCCTCCGGCCCGCAGGAACCGCTGTTGTTCGTAGAGTCGGTTCGCCTCTGGGAGTACGCGCCGCTTTACGTGGAATTGGCGGGCTCATTGATGATCAGCGGCAAAGAGCATTACCTGTATACCCCTCACCACGGCCTGTCGAGCGTCGACGGCCACCTGGGGTTCAAGGCCGCGCTGCTCGGTGCGCCCACCTCGGTTGCCCGCAAGGACGCGCTCTACAGCCTGCTGAGCCTGCAAGAGCGCAACCGTTTCCTGCGTCTCGACGAGCCGCACGTGTCAGGCAAGACCCTCTCATATCCGGTGTTCGAGTCCCTGGCCGAGGCCATCATCGACAAGCAGATGAACAACCTGCACTACGCGCTGGAAATGTCGCGCCAGGGCGACATGGACGTCCACGCACTGGTCGACAAGGCGCTGGACATCCGCAGCCTGATCAACGGCAAGTTGCTGGAACACCAGGCACACGGACACTGGGGCACCCAACCGTCGTTCTATGGCGAACTGCGCCTGTCCAACTTCATGGCCGACCGACTGGAACGCCAGGGCAACAGCTATCAATCGGTCGAGCAGGCCTTCAACGGCCTGTTCAGCCAGTTGCCGCAATCCACCGATGTGGCACTGGACGACGAACTTCGGGCGCTGCTGCCCGAACTGACCCATGTGTTCTCCCAAGGCGTGCGCGCAGAGGCCGAACTGCGGGAGCTCAACGGCACCCTACCGCCCGCCGCGCACGATCTCATCCGCACCGTCTTCGCCTTCGACGCCGAAAACCCGGACCGCACCCAGCGCCCGGGAGTCAAGGGTTTCCGGCCTGACGTCTATTCGTTGCGACTGAGCTGCACCCTGGACGGCTCGACTGTCTCCCTGCCACTGCCCAACTGTTTTCTGTTGACCGAACGTGGCGGGCTGGACACGCCCTACTCCGGCCTGGGGATTTTCTGGTCACCCGCCGATGGCTTGCGGGCCTTTTCCTCCGTTGAATTGGCCGAGCAGCAATTGAACCGATACCTGCTGGACTCGCAAAGGCGCTTCGGCCTGCTCGCCAACCTGCCGCCGGCGCAACGCAAGCCTCACGGCCTCTATCGCCTGGCGTCGTTCGAGCTGATCGAGGACAACGTGCTGGTGAACCGGATGAATTCGTTCATCGGTTATTTCGAGGCCGAGCATGGTTACCTGAGGCAATTGAAGGCCGGTGACTGGCGCCTGGCCGGCCCCGCGCTGGTAGACAGTCTGCGCGCCCTGGTCAGGAAAGGCGCACCCACCAACCTGATGCGCGCAGCGCAAATCGCCGAGGCCGACCGCTGGCAACAGAAGCTACCCGCCTGGCTCGGCACCGCCGCCCTCGAAGACCAACGCCTGCACATCGATCTGCTGGAGCAATACAAGGGCAGCGTCAGCGACGGCAAGGATTACCTCGACGGCGTCGAGCCACTGGCCGTCTATGTGAACGCGCGGCTCAAGACCCTGCTGACCGCACGCTTCGCCAATAACAAACTGGACCCCGCCACGTTGCTGGTCACACCAAAGCTGGCACTGGCTGGGCCTGCCAGGTCGCTGACAGAGTTTGCCCTGAGCCACCTCAACATCACTGCCCTGCCCGGATTCAAGGTGTCGTCCAGCACCGGACAAAAGCTGCCGGACAACTTGAACGAAACCGCGATCCGGCAAATCCTGTTGTCGCTGGACATCTCTGGCACTTACAAAAACCAGGTGCTGGAACACTTGTCGGACACCGGCGCGGGTGTCGAAGACCGCAAGCGCAGGTTCCGTCGGCAGGTCCCTTGGCAACTTCTGCAACACGCGCATGCGCGCCACCTGCAACAGCACCTCTCGCCCACCGCCTTCGACCTGATCCGCCAGGTACTGGACATCCCCGACGGCCTGGCGCGCCAGGCCGTGGAAGGCGCCGATGCCGTGATTCGGCCGTTGGAGCTGATCAAGACCGCGGGCGCCACGGCGGTCAAGGCGTTGGGCCTGTACCTGATCGGCCGAGGCGCCAACGGCACCGGACCGCAGATTCTGTATGCCCCCTACCACACGGGCCACAGCTTTACCGAGTTCAAGGACGAAGCCAGCGTCGTCAGCACTTTCAACACCCCAGGGGCGCTTCAGGACCTGCTGCTTCGCCGCCTGCCGGAGCACCAGCAAGCCACGTTCAAAAACCTGTTCGCCAGCACGGTTGGGCACCTGTCGGAAATCACCCTGGCCGCCAACCCGATCCAGACCAACCTGCTCGACACCCTATTCAATGACAACCGGCAACTGTTGTCTCAGATGCTCGACACGCAAACCGACCGGCACCGTCAGTTCGATTGGGAGACGGTCCTGCATCTGTTCAGCGCCGGGGTCAAGTTCGTCGGTCGGCAATTGCAGGGCAAACTGGCCTTCATCGAAACGCTCTGGGAAAGCTACCAAGACTTCAAAGCCTCGGCCGAAGCGTTACAGCAACACGATTGGAAAGCCGGGCTGCACAATTTTATCGCCGGCGCCTCCGAGATGGTGTCATTGGGATGGATGAACCGCGACGACACCTTCGGCCTGCTCGCTCCCGTAGAACCCGTGGCGCAGGATATCCGTGCGCTGACACCGCCGCGCTGGCAGGACATCGCCTCCACGGCTCCAACCCGCACTAACCTGCGGGTCTTCCAGGCCTTGGGTGTGAGCCTCGCCGATCTCCAGCAAAGCGCCACCGATGGCATTTACCGGGCCCAGGCGTCCGGCCGGTTCTACACCAGCGTGGCCGGCCAGGTGTTCGAAGTGGCCAAGGCCAACCGCACCTGGCGGGTGGTCCATGAAAATGGCGAAGGCCCGTTGCTCACGCTTTCCCACGACCGCAGAAAGTGGCTGATCGACCCACAACGGCAAACCATCCGCTACGGCAAGGTGATGTCCACCCTGGCCAACGCCTACAGCGACCATAAGGCAGGCGAAACCCTGAACATCGAAGCCCGGGGCATGGACAAGATCCGACGCAAGTATCCGCGCCAGGCCACCGTCATCGTGCAGGCCCTGGAAACGGCGCGGTACTACTGCGCCAACGCCCTCGACAATCTTGATCGCATCAAGCAAGGGGTGTCTGCGGGCTCTCGGCTGGACACGTTCTTCAAGGCCTTCTTTGGCGTCTACACCGTCGATGTCGCGCTGATCAAGAAGGTCCACGCCGCGATCTCTCCGCTGTGCCAGGCGCTGGCGAACCCGGCCTGGGAATGGCAGAACGGCCAGCGCATCGTCATCGGCAGCCTCAAGGACCCTGCCGACGGCGCCACGGCGTTCGTGCTCGAACCTGAGGAGAAAGGTCGGATCTACCTCACCCAGTTGTTCTTCGACCCGGGGCTCGATGGCTACAAAGCACTCGTCCCGCAGACGTTCAATGTCGACGCCCATGCCCAGGCGGCCACACTCATCCACGAAATTTCCCATCAACTGCACGACACGCTCGACATCATCTACCTGGACGCGCCACTGCCCTTCCTCGACCTGATATCCAGGAGCACGCACCTGGGACGGATGGCCTATAACCAGCAGGAAGAACTGCAGCGCCACGGACTTTCGCTGAGCACGCCACGCAGCAAGCTGTTCCGGGAATGGGACAGCGCCGCCAAGGAGCTCAGGAGCCTGGAGTTCTTTCCTCGCCACCAGGATACGGTCAAGGCCATCCTGGAAATGACCGGGGCAGCGAGCCTGGATCAAGCCCGTGATGCCTTCCTGGACCCGCATCTGCCGAAAAAACGCATCGACGTCATCCTGCGCAACGCCGACTCCATGACGTTGCTGGTCTGCGAGCTGGGCAGGCAGCTCGATGCGGCATGATTGACAAAGGCGTTGGCGAGCGGCGTTGATCTTTTTTTCACGACGCGTGTGCGAAGGTAGGCCTTTGTTCGCGTCTTTGGGTAAAAACCGGCTCATTTGATGTTCAAACGCCATGACGGCAGTTCTCGGCAGCGCCTGCCGAAGGTTAGAATGCGGCAAACCAGGAAGAGTCAATGACCGAACCTACACTCTCGGAAGCCGAATACGACGCCATTACCGATGCAGCCGCCCATTGGTGCATGCGCTTGCATGCCAGCGACTGCACCGATGCCGAGCGACGGGCCTTCAAGCAATGGCACGATGCCGATCCCCTGCATGCGTTCGAATATGAGGCCATGCTGGAGATCTGGGCAACGGCCGATCACCTGCCCCGCGTCGAGCCGCCCGCCACCCTCGCATCCCCGGCGCCCCGGCCTCGGTCCCGCTGGAGCCGGCTGGCCGTTGCGGCGGCAGTGCTGGCCGTCGGCTTGCCCCTGGCGGCGTTCACGGGTTGGCACCTCGGCTGGGTCGCCAATTCCTATGAACACTTCGAGGCCGGCGCAAGCGTGCGCCATATCACCTTGAGCGACGGCAGCCAGGTGGAGCTCAACCTGGGCAGCGAGCTGATATTTGCCAATTACAAGCATGAGCGTCGGGTGACGCTGGAAAAGGGCGAGGCATTTTTCGATGTCAGCCATGACAAGCAGCACCCCTTTGTCGTCCGCGCAGGCCAGGGCCAGGTGCGCGTGACAGGCACTCGCTTCAATGTCTGGATGTACCAGGATCAGGTGCGGGTCACGCTGGTGGAAGGTTCCGTGTGGGTGACCAGCAACCAGGCGCTCGCCAGCACCGGTTCGCAGCTGACCCCAGGCATGCAGGCCAGCTACAAGGCCGGCGACTACCAGCCGCAGGTGCGTGACATTGGCGCCGATGACAGCTCACTGGCGTGGCGCAACGGCAAGCTGGTGCTGGACAACCTCGCCCTCAGCGAGGCACTGCCGCTGATCAATCGCTATCTCGCCCGCCCGGTCATGTTGGCCGACAACAGCACCGGCTCCCTGCGTATCGGCGGGATCTACAGCCTCAATGAAGTGCAGAACCTGGTGCCTTCCCTGCCCAAGGTCCTGCCGGTCTACCTGACCCAGAACAAGGATGGCAACCCGGTCCTCAACGCCATAGGGCAACGGCCAGCTCCACACTGAATGATTCCCCGGCGGGAGTGAGCCTGCTCGCGAAGAGTTGAGCCCAGCCAACATCAATGTCGCCTGGACTGCCGCTTTCGCGAGCAAGCTCGCTCCCACAGGGGGTCCCGGCCGGCCCCATCTCTCCTGTAGGACTGAGGCCTAGTGCGTTGCCAGCCGGCCTCTTTCATCGCGCTCACGAATGATCACGGCCTGGTAATCCGGGTCGGCCTTGATTTGCTCTTCGGTGAACGGCAACACACTCCATTGCTTCTGCGAAAACGCCCGGGTCTGGTCGGTTGAGTAAGGCGACGCCGGGTCGCTGGACAACGAGAACGCCAACAACCCCTGGGCCTGTGGCCCCTTGTCGTCGAAGGTCACCACTTGCAGGTAGCTGGTGCCGCCGACCACTTCGCGCTTGCCGTTCGCCGCCGGTACGCTCTGGATGGCGTTGTAGATCCCCAGTTCCCCTGGCCCGCCGTGGATCGGCGTCTGCCGGTCACCGCTGCTGGCGACTTGAATGTCTTGCCATTGACGGTCCTTAGACCATTGCGCAGCCTCCACGGCCGCCACCGAGGCCAGCATGGCCTCGCGCACCGCCTTGAGCACCGCCGGTCGCTCGATCGCCAGGCCGCGCGGGGTGTGTTGCGGGTCTTTTGGATCGAACGCGACCCGCCACGATTCAGGCAGCGCCTGCACGCGTTCCATGATGTGCTGGAAGTGCACGAAACCCAGCCCACTGTGCAGGCCCGCCGTGCGATCCCAGGCCTTGAGGCTGGCACAGGCCTCGGCGATTGCCGCGGCGTCTTTGCCGGCCTCGGCGGCGCATGCGCCAAGCAAGTCCGGCACGACCTGGTCAGCCAGGTAGACCCGATCGTCCATGACCATGCGTTGCAGATCTTCCACCTTCACCGCTCCGTCCTTGGCGAGCGAGCCCAGCCGATCCAGGGCAAACCGTGAACGCAAGCCCAGCGGCTGGCCGTGCTGGCTGATCAGCGGCGAATAGCCGGTCAGTGGCTGCGCCGGATTGACCATCCAGGCCGAATCGTTGGAGTTCTGCACGTAGTCGCGTCGCAGCAACTGCGGCAACTGGTCGGCGGCATAGATGCCCTGTTGCGCGGCGTTGGGATCCACATCCCAGGCACATTCACTGCGCGAACCGTCCAGCACGATCAGTTGCAGCCCGGCCCGGGGGTCGCTGCAGCGTGCCAGCTTGGCAGCGTTGACGTTCGGCACCACCGACAGGTTCATGTAGAGGCTCTGCCCCTGGTCGTCCACCGCCAGGGTGTTGACCCAAGGGATACCCTGGATGCGATGCACGGAGCCCTGCAAGTCCTTGAGCGAGACCGCCTGGTTCATGGCGTGCCACTGCTCCAGCACTCGGTCGTTGTCCAGGTTCGCGTCCCGCAGGCTGAAAGCGAAGCGGTTATCCCAGTCGAGCTTGCCTGGCCACTGGACGATTGGCCCGAACTGCGAGCCATAGACTACGCGGGACACCGCTTTGACCTGCCCGTCAGGTTGCTTGACGTCCACCGTGACCGCTTGTTGGCTCATTGGCACCGACTGGCCGTCGATCAGGTAGCGGGTCGGGTCCTTCGGGTCGAGTTGCAGGCGGTACAGAGTGAAATGCTTGGAGGTGTCGACAGTGTGGGTCCAGGCCAGGTGCTGGCTGAACCCGATGTTGATCACTGGCAGACCCGGCAGGGCCGCGCCCATGACATCCAGCTTGCCGGGAATGGTCAGGTGCATCTGGTAGAAGCGCATGCCGCCCACCCAGGGAAAGTGCGGGTTGGCCAGCAACATCCCGCGACCGTTGAACGAACGCTCGCTGCCGATGGCCAGCGCATTGCTGCCGCGCTCCAGGGCGAACCGTTGCTGCCGGGTCGCGGCGTCTGCAAAATCGTTGGCGACAGCGCCATTGAGTGCGCTCGCCTGGGGTGGCTGCGCTCCGGCCAGGGCTTCGGCGAACTGGCCAACGCCGCCTTCCACCAACAGGCGCCGAGTCAGCTTGACCAGGTCCAGCGCCGTGATCGGCCGAACCCATTCGCTGGCGCACTCCACGGGCAGGCCTTTGGCCTTGCGCTCGGCCAGCGCCCGGTTGTAACCCGCCACGTAGCCTTCGATCCGTTGCTGGAGCGGTGGTGTCTGGGCCTGCCAGAAGCCGGACACCGCCTGCGGCGTGTTGAGCCAGTTGAAAAACACATCGCTGACACGGTTTTCCCGCTGCTCCACCGTCAGTTGCTCGGGCCCGAAGTAGCGCGAGCGCTGGCCATTGACCGTGACGATCTCGTTCGCCAACAGGCAGAGATTGTCCTGGGCGTACGCATAGCCGATGCCGTAACCCAGGCCGCGCTCATCCTGGGCACGAATATGCGGCACGCCAAAACGGGTGCGGCGGATCTCGGCGCTGGCCTGCGCCAGGTCGTCTTGCGCCACGACCACGGGGCTAAGCCCCAGGGCTACGCCCATAAAAGCGCCCGCGAGGGCCATCCTCGATAACTGCCCGGACATTCTCACGTTCACTCCAGATGAAGACTTCAGAAAACCAGGACGGCTACCGACGCTCGTGACAACCGGCTGCGGTTCGCCCTGGAACATCCACACACCGCCCGTTCGAACGGAATGTGCCTCCCCTGGAAACGAACCGGATGAAAAAAAATTAATCGCCTGGAGGGCGTTCTATCACGGGGTTTGACGAAGCAAGGGCAAATTTTTCACATACCGCCCTTCATGATTGCCCGCCCTCGTTCGTCCTATTACAGGAGAGTATCCGTGACCTTTTCTGAACAGGCTGGTAAGGAGTTTCTGCATGCGTAACGCGCAACTGCCCATGGAGGGCAAGCCACGACCGACCGGCGTTTCGCTGGCCGTCCCCCACACCGTCTTCGCCAGGCCCGCCGAGCGCGGCGGCAATGAACACATCCGGCGCCTGCTCAAGAGCTTCGGACTGAGGACCAGCCTGATTCGCCTCAAGGTCATCGACGCGCTGCTCAAGGCGGCCGAGGACAATCACGGCCTGGGCGTGCGGGGTGTACACAGCCAGTTGCTGGGGCTGGACATTCCGTTGTCCTTTCTCAGTGTTCGCGAGGTGTTGAAGCGCCTGTGCAGCGAGGGGGTCATCGTCCTCAACCCCGACAAGAGCTACTGCCTGCACCCCAAGGCCATGGCCGTGATCGAGGCCGGTGAGTGACGCCTGGGGTCAGGGCTTGACCTTGCGCCGCATCACACCGTTGATCACCACCACGATGACCGCCACGGCAATGGCGATGTATTGAAACAGCTGCTCGCTGATCATGCCTTTGCCCTGCATCCAGGACAGGCCCAGCATGATCGCCAGGACCACGAGGACGATCAGAATCGAGTACTTCAAGCGTTGTGAATGAGTCATTGCCAATTTCCTGAATGTTGCCGTTCTGTAGCCCGGGGCCTGCCGGGGTGACACCGGATCGAGCGATGACGGGCAGCGCACGGGCGGCCCATGGTACAGGCCAACCCGCCTGTTCGCCTACGGGCGATCACTTGCTGCCAGGGCCCACGACACCGCCGATGCGCGGCATTCAAGCTTGGGCGAGGCGCGCCGATACAAGTTGGTACGTTCATCCCAACTGTTCTTGAAAGACGCCTCCGTGCAAGGAACCACCCCCATGCCCGCATTCCGAACGATTCAGGCTCGCTACACGCTGTTCCTGGTTCTATTCATCCTGGTGCTGTCGATCCTGACGGTCGTGGGCATCAGTTACCTGGTCGCGCCCAAACTGCGCCATACCGAAGAACAGGTGGTCCTCAACCGGATTGGCGAAGTCGCCCAGCAGATCCAGGGCGAATTGAACAAGGTGCAGGCCCAGCAGCGCAGCATCACCCAGACCATTCCACTGCTCGACAGCGACGCCATCGACAAAGTGCTGCCAGGGCTGGTGGACCAGTACGGCGAGCTGAAAGTGTTTGGCGGCGGGATCTGGCCGCTGCCGAACCAGCGCGCCGAGGGGCGCAGCAAGTTCAGTACGTTCTGGCACCGCGATGCCTCCGGCAAGCTGGTGGTCAATACCTTCTGGAACAGTGACGCCGCGCCGAACTACTACGAGCAACCCTGGCACAAGGGCGGTATGGCCACCCCGGCGGGCAAGTGCGCCTGGGCCGCGGCCTACAAGGACGACGCCAGCGCCGAGCCACGCACCAACTGCGCCATGGCCATCCAGAAAAACGGCGTGCCCTATGGCGTGTCGACCATCGACGTGACCCTGGGCTTCTTCAACGAGCTGGTGGCGCGCAAGGAAGCCGACCTGAGCGCCGAGATGCTGATCGTCGAAGGCGACGGCAAAATCATCAGCAACAGTTCGCGCATCAACGGGCCGATCGTCCTGAAGAACATCAGCGAACTGGCCGCCAGCTCGCCCTTCGCCGCCCAGGTCCAGGCCGGCCTGGCCCACCGTGACCAGCCGCTGCAACGGATCGAGTTCGACAACAACGGCGTGGCCAGCACCTTTTTCATGCGCCCCATCGAAGGCTCGCCGTGGTTCCTGGCGACCGCATTGCCGACCCGCCTGATCACCGCTCAGCGCGACGATGTGTTGAACACGCTGAGCCTGCTGCAAATCCCGATGGTGATCCTGCTGGTGCTGATGCAGTTGTACGCGATCCGTCAACTGACCAACCGCATGAAGATCCTCAAGGGCAACATCGACGCCTTGTCCACGGGCGATGCCGACCTGACCCGACGCATCACCATTCGCGCCGAAGATGAACTGGGCGCTATCGGGCATTCGGTCAACGGCTTCATCGCCTACCTGCAGAACATGATTGGCGAAGTCACCCAGGCCACCGGCGCCATGGCCTCCAGCCTTGAGAACCTGCAACGGACCTCGGCCCACACCAGCGAGATCCTGATGCGCCATGCCTCGGAAACCGACCAGACCGTGACCGCCATTACCGAGATGAGCTCCACGGCCGAAAGCGTGGCGCAGAACGCCGCCGAGACCGCCGCGTTCACCCAGCGCGCCAACGAGCACGCCGATCGCTCTCGCGTGGTGGTCGGTGAGGCGTCCAACAGCGTCGTGGCGCTGATCGACGAAGTGTCCAGCGCGACCCGCAAGGTCGAAAGCATGCAGCAGGATGCCCAGCGCATCACCGAGATCCTCGGCGTGATCGGCGCCATTGCCGGGCAGACCAACCTGCTGGCCCTCAACGCCGCCATCGAGGCCGCACGGGCCGGCGAGCAGGGTCGCGGCTTTGCCGTGGTGGCCGACGAGGTCCGCGCCCTCGCCGCCCGTACCCAGGCCAGCACCTCGGAGATCAACGAAATGCTGACTCGGCTGACCCAGGGCGTAAGCTCTTCGGTGCAGGCGATGGAAAACACCCAGGCCAGTTGTCAGTCGGCCGCCGATGCGACTTCCCGAGTTAACTCGGGCCTGGACGAAATGGCCGGTTCCGTCAGCCAGATCAACAGCCTGAGCACCCAGATCGCCACCGCCGCCGAACAGCAAAGCGCGGTGACTGAGGAGATCAACCGCAGCATGGTGCAGATCCGCCACATGGTGGAGGAACTGGTGGAAAGCGGCCTGGCCAGTGAAAACAACACCCGACAACTGCTGGACGCCAACAGCCGGGTGAATGCGATCATGGGTCGATTCAAGGTGCGCTAACGGCTACGGCCATAACCTCCGTGGGAGCCGAGCTTTCGCGATAGCGGTATGTCAGTCGACAATCATGTTGGCTGGCCTGCCGTTATCGCGAGCAAGCTCGGCTCCCACAGGGTATGGCTGACGCCCCCATCCTCAGTCCCACCTGACAATTCTGTCATCTGCGCCTCAGCCCCCTGTCAGCTCTGCCTCGCTACTCTGCTATCCTGCCGCCCAATCGTTCGACATGAGAGCCCCTCCATGGCCAAGCCCCTGCACCTGCTCGCCCTGAGCGCCTTGTTCCTGACCACCCTGGCCCAGGCCGCCGAACCGGTCACCATCGACGTGCACCGCGATGCCAACTGCGGCTGCTGCAAGAAGTGGATTTCGCACCTGCAAGACAACGGTTTCAAGGTCAATGACCATGTCGAAGCCGACATGGCTTCGGTCAAGCAACGCCTGGGCGTGGCGCCCAACCTGCGCTCTTGCCACACCGCCGAGATCAACGGCAAATTCGTCGAGGGTCATGTCCCTGCCGAGCAGGTACTGGCGTTGAGCAAGCGCGATGACTTGCTCGGTGTCGCCGCGCCCGGCATGCCCATGGGTTCGCCCGGCATGGAAATGGACGGCATGAGCGACGCCTACCAAGTGATCGGCCTGAAGAAGGACGGCACGCAAACCGTGGTGGCGGATTACCCTGCCCATTGACGGCGCGCGGTGGAACGTTCGAGCGGTTTGGTTGCCTGTGGTTAATGTCGCCATAATCGGACCGCCCCAGGATCGGCGGCGGTCCCCAAGGAGATTGACCATGTCGCGTTCCACCGCCCGCTGGCTGCCGAGCCTGTTCCTGACTGCCTCGCTGCCCTGGTTCGCCCAGGCCGCCAACCTGTCGCAAGGCCCGGCCTACGGCGCGCAACTGGAAGGCTTCGACTACCCCTACACACTCAAGCACTTCGCCTTCCAGTCCCAGGGCAAAGCCTTGCAGATGGGCTACATGGACGTACCGGCCCAGGGCAAGGTCAATGGCCACACGGTGGTGCTGATGCATGGCAAGAACTTCTGCGCCGCCACCTGGGGCGACTCGATCAAGACCCTCAGCGAGCAAGGCTACCGGGTGATCGCGCCGGACCAGATCGGTTTCTGCACCTCGAGCAAACCCGACCATTACCAGTACAGTTTCCAACAGTTGGCGAGCAACACCCAGGCCCTGCTCAAGACCCTCGGCGTACAGAAAGCCACGGTGCTGGGCCACTCCACCGGCGGCATGCTCGCCACCCGCTATGCCTTGCAGTTTCCCGATCAGGTCGAGCGCCTGGCGCTGGTCAACCCCATTGGCCTGGAGGACTGGAAAGCCCTCGGCGTGCCCTACCGTAGCGTCGACCAGTGGTACCAGCGCGAGCTCAAGCTCAGTGCCGACGGCATCCGCGATTACGAACGCAAGACCTATTACGCAGGGCGCTGGAAGCCTGAGTTCGATCGCTGGGTGGACATGCTCGCCGGCTTGAACAAAGGGCCGGGGCATACGCAAGTGGCGTGGAACTCGGCGCTGATCTACGACATGATCTTCACCCAGCCGGTCTACTACGAGTTCAAGGACCTGCGCGTCCCCACCCTGCTGCTGATCGGCACCGCCGACACCACGGCCATCGGCAGCGACATCGCGCCACCCGCCGTGAAGGCCAGGTTGGGCCGCTATGAGGTACTGGGCAAACAGGTTGCACAGTTGATCCCCCAGTCGACCCTGGTGGAGTTCCCCAACCTGGGGCACGCGCCGCAAATGGAAGAGCCGGAGCGCTTCCACAAGGCCTTGCTCGGCTGGCTGGACAAACCCATTCCCTGACGAGGTGTTCCATGGCGGTGCAAATAGCAGTCATCGACGATTGGCAAGACGTGGCGCGGGACGTGGTCGACTGGTCGCCGTTGGACGCCGTGGGCCACGTGACCTTTGTCCATGACTACCCCGCTGACCGCGACACCCTTGTCGAGCGTTTGCAGTGCTTCGAAGTGATCTGCGTGATGCGCGAGCGCACCACCTTCGATGAAGACCTGTTGCAGCGCCTGCCCCGTCTCAAGCTGTTGCTCACCGGCGGCATGCGCAACGCCGCCCTCGACCTTGAAGCCGCCGCCAGGCTGGGCATCCAGGTGTGTGGCACGCAAAGCTACAAGCACGCCGCGCCCGAACTGACCTGGACGTTGATCATGGCCCTGACCCGGAACCTGGTGCAGGAAGCCAATGCCCTGCGCGCCGGTTTGTGGCAGCAAGGCCTGGGTGGCGACCTGCACGGCAAGACCCTGGGGATCCTCGGCCTGGGCAGCATCGGCACGCGGGTGGCGCAGTTCGGCCAGGTGTTCGGCATGCGGGTGATCGCCTGGAGCCAGAATCTCACGGCCGAACGCGCCGCCGAAGCAGGCGTGACCTATGTGAGCAAGCAAGCGCTGTTCGAGCAGGCCGATATTCTGTCGGTCCACCTGGTGCTCGGCGAACGCAGTCGCGGCCTGGTGGATGCCCAGGCCTTGGGCTGGATGAAACCCTCTGCCTTGCTGGTCAACACCGCCCGCGGGCCGATCGTCGATGAAGCCGCGCTGATCGATGCCCTCCGGCACAAACGCCTGGCCGGCGCCGCCCTCGACGTCTTCGCCCAGGAACCCCTGCCCGCCGACCACCCGTTCCGAACCCTGGACAACGTACTGGCCACCCCGCATGTGGGCTACGTCACGCAACAGAACTACCAGCTTTTCTATTCCCTGATGATCGAAGACCTCCTGGCCTGGGCCGCCGGCCAACCCATCCGCCTACTGACCGCCCCCCCCTGAACCCGCCCTCCCACAATTGAATGGGGCATGTCCATAAAACCCACGCCTGGGCAAGGATCCCTGTGGGAGCGGGCTTGCCCGCGAAGACGCCATCCCAGTCAACATCACCGCCCCAGACAGACCGCTTTCGCGGGCAAGCCCGCCCACAATTCAATCGGGCATGTTCACAAAACCCGCGCCTGGCAAAGCCCTCTGTGGGAGCGGGCTTGCCCGCGAAGACGCCGTCCCAGCCAACATCACCGCCCCAGCCTGTCGTTCACCAGTAGTTTTTCGACAGCGCACGAGCCATCAAAAAGCTTCCATCGCTCACGCCCCTTAATGGTGCGCGACGCCATCCCATCGCGCGCCGCTATAAAACACGGCATGCCCTGTACACGGTTTTGATTTCAGAAACATGCACTTCGTCGGCGCGTCTTTCGCGCTGTCGTGTAAGACATTGCCGACAAAAAACGTGATTGTCGGACAATTCGACGAAGCGCACCGCAGCGCTCTAGCTTCTGACCTAGACTCGCGAACCGGGGGTAATACCGACCGGTCATCCAGACGAAAAAAAGTCGAAACTTTTCGCAACGGCTACAGGTCAGGGTAATGGAAGGGTAACAGCGGCTGGTGCAGTCCTTGCAACGGCCCTCCCACCTGATTCGCTTCGCCGCATTGGGCAGCGCTTTGCTTACCTTGCGTAGCGCTTGTGCGCCTGGCCGCAGGATTCGGCCAATGTAACAACAGCTCTGGCGCATGCCGGAAACAGATCGAGAAAACAGGAGAGATTTATGATCAGTGCTGCCTTGGAACCACAACAGGTCCGTTCTCAATTACCGCCGGCGGCCGATTCGCCGACGGCTCCGGTGCTCGCCACCGGCGGCAAGGCACTGCTCCCCGTCGTTCGCCACAACCCCAATCGCAAGAAGGTCTTGTTCGTCACGTCGGAAATCGCCGACCTGGTGAAAACCGGCGGGTTGGGCGACGTGTCTTCGGCGCTGCCCCGGGCCATGGCTGGCCTGCATGATGTGCGGGTACTGATTCCCGGCTATCCGCAGGTGATGAACAGCGGCAATCCGATCCACATCATCGGCGAACTGGGCGGCCACGCCGCGCTGCCGCCGTGCAAGATCGGCCGCATGGACATGGCCGACGGCTTGGTGATCTACGTCCTGATTTGCCCCGAGCTGTATGCCCGCGAAGGCTCGCCCTATGGCGCCAACAACGGTCGCGACTGGCCGGACAACCACATTCGCTTCGCCCGCCTGGGCCTGGCGGCCGCCGACATCGCCGCCAACCTCGCCCAGATCCACTGGTGCCCCGACCTGGTCCATGCCCACGATTGGCCGGCTGGACTGGCGCCGGCCTACATGCACTGGCGCGGCCAACGGACCCCCACCCTGTTCACCATTCACAACCTGGCCTACCAGGGCGTGGTGAGCCTGGCGTGCTGCCCGGAGCTGGGCATTCCCGAACACGCCTTGCAACAGGAAGGCATGGAGTTCTACGGCAAGCTGTCGTTCCTCAAGGCGGGCATGGCCTACTCCAGCCACATCACCACCGTCAGCGCCACCTATGCCCAGGAAATCACCACCCCCACCTTCGGTTGCGGGCTCGATGGCTTCCTGGCGGCCAAGACCCAGCAGGGCCTGCTCAGCGGCATCCCCAACGGCATTGACGAAAGCTGGGACGCGGCGACCGACTCGCACCTGTTCCGCCAGTTCGCCATCGGCGACTGGGAAGGCAAGGCCGTCAACGCCGCCCATGTACGCGAGCTGTTCGGCCTGGACGATTGCACCGGGCCGCTGTTCGCCGTGGTCTCGCGCCTGGTGTACCAGAAAGGCCTGGACCTGACCGAGGCGGTCGCCGAGTTTATCGTCGAGTCGGGCGGCCAGATCGCGATCATCGGCCGTGGCGAGCCGGAGGAAGAACAAGCCATGCGCGAACTGGCGCTGCGTTTCCCCGGCCGGATCGGCGTGCGCATCGGCTTCAACGAAACCGATGCGCGGCGGATGTTCGCCGGCAGCGACTTTTTGCTGATGCCGTCGCGCTACGAGCCTTGCGGCCTGAGCCAGATGTACGCGCAGCGCTTCGGCTCGCTGCCGGTGGCACGCAACACCGGCGGGCTGGCGGACACCATCGAGGACGGCGTCACCGGTTTCCTGTTCGACGAGTCCACCGTCGACAGCTACAAGGAGGCCCTGAGCCGGGCCTTCAAGGTCTTCGAATTCCCTGATCTGCTCAATGCCATGCGTTGCCGGGCCATGTCGGCACCTTTCAACTGGAGCAAGGCGGTGGAGCCCTACGCCGAACTCTACGAACAGCTGGTGGCTAAATCACTGGGCAAATCGGCCAGACAATGAGGTAACGATGTCGTCAAGGACGCCTGATACATGGACCCACGGCGCGGTGATGCTCGATAACGAGCACACCCGCTTCGCCCTCTGGGCACCGGATGCTTTTTTTGTCAGTGTCGAATTCGACTCTGGAGACTCAATCCCCCTGCTGCCCCAGGCCGACGGCTGGTTCATGATCCAGACCCGTTGCCCCGCCGGCACCCGCTACCGCTTCAACATCGACGGCGAGCTGGAGGTGCCGGACCCGGCCTCCCGCGCCCAGGCCGGCGATATCGACCGCCACAGCGTGGTGGTCGACCCCCATGCCTACCAATGGCGCCACACCCACTGGTCCGGCCGGCCCTGGTACGACGCCGTCATCTACGAACTGCACGTTGGCGCCCTCGGTGGTTTCGAAGGGGTCGAGCAGCACCTGGCGCGCCTGGCCGGGCTCGGGGTCACCGCCATCGAACTGATGCCGCTGGCGCAGTTTCCCGGCGACCGCAACTGGGGCTACGACGGCGTCCTGCCCTACGCGCCACAAGCCTCCTACGGCACGCCGGAGCAGCTCAAGCACCTGATCGACAGCGCCCATGGCCACGGTCTGGCGGTGATCCTCGACGTGGTCTACAACCACTTCGGTCCCGACGGCAATTACCTGCACCGCTATGCCAAGGGGTTCTTTCGCGAAGACAAACACACGCCTTGGGGCGCGGCGATCGATTTTCGCCGCCGCGAAGTCCGGGACTTCTTCATCGACAACGCGCTCATGTGGTTGCTGGAATACCGTTTTGACGGCCTGCGCCTCGACGCCGTGCACGCCATCGAAGACCCGGATTTTCTCCAGGAGCTCGCGGCGCGGGTGCGCGAACAAGTGGACCCGACCCGGCACGTCTGGCTGACCGTGGAAAACGAGCACAACCAGGCCAGCCTGCTGGAGCAAGGCTACGATGCCCAGTGGAACGACGACGGCCACAATGCCTTGCACGTGTTACTGACCGGCGAGACCGACGCCTATTACGCCGACTACGCCGAGCAGCCCACCGAACAATTGGCACGCTGCCTGAGCCAGGGTTTCGTCTTCCAGGGCCACATCAACCGCCACGGTGAGCCACGAGGCGAACCCAGCGGGCACCTGCCGCCCAGCGCGTTCGTGCTGTTCCTGCAGAACCACGACCAGATCGGCAACCGCGCCCTCGGTGAGCGCCTGCATCAACTGGCCCCGCCCCAGGCCTTGCAAGCTGCGACGGTCCTGTTGCTGCTCTCGCCGATGATTCCGCTGCTGTTCATGGGCGATGAAGTGATTGCACCACAGCCCTTCCTGTTCTTCACCAGTCATCACGGCGAACTGGCGCAATTGGTGCGTGAAGGCCGACGCAATGAGTTCAAGGCCTTCAGCGCCTTCGCCGACCCGCAACAGCGCGAGCGGATTCCCGATCCCAACGCGGCCACCACCTTCGAAGCCTCGCGCCCGAACCTGGAGGCCCATGAACCGGAACAACTGGCCCGCGAGACGCTGTATCGCAGCCTGCTGAAGATCCGGCGCGAAGAAATCGTCCCACGCCTGCCCGGCGCCCACGCGCTGGAAACGGACGTGCTCGGCCCGGGCGCCGTCAGTGCCCGCTGGCAGTTGGGCGACGGCAGTGTGCTGCGCATCGACCTCAACCTCAGCGCCGAGCCGGTGGCGCATACCGCCGCCGAGGACCCACGCATTCTTTTCGAACATCCGCCCCACGCCATGGGTCTGTTGCAACAGGGCCACCTTGCGCCCTACAGCGCGCTGGTCAGCCTGACACAGGCGGCCCCGTTGCCCACCATCACTGGAGAGCGCCCATGAGCGATGCGCAACTGGAAATCCTCGCCGGCCGGGCGGGCCTCGCGGTGGATTGGATCGATGCCAACGGCCGGGCCCAGAAAGTCTCGCCCGCCGTCTTGCGCTCGGTCCTGACGGGCCTCGGCCACCCTGCCGGCAGTGCCCAGGAAATCGACGCCAGCCTGCTGCAATTGCAGCAGGAACAACAGAACCATCAATTGCCACCGCTGCTCACGGCCGATGTCGGGGTCAGTGTCGACTTGAGTCGTTACTTCGAGGCCGGCACCCCCTGCGAGATCCGCCAGGAGGATGGCGCCACGCTGAACCTCAAGCTCGACGCCGACGCCAGGCTGCCGGGCATGCTGCCGGTGGGTTACCAGCACGTCAGCATCGACGGGCAGCACTTCACCCTGGCGGTCGCGCCGGCGCGCTGCTACAGCGTCGCCGATGCGGTAAACGATCCAACGCCACGGACCTGGGGCCTGAGTGCCCAACTGTATGCGCTACGGCGCCCCGGTGACGGCGGTTTCGGTGACACCCAGGCCCTGGAAGACCTGGCACGGGTGGCCGGCGAGCGCGGTGCCGAGGCCATCGCCATCAGTCCGATGCACGCGATGTTCAGCAGCGACACGGGTCGCTACAGCCCTTATTCGCCGTCCAGCCGGTTGTTTCTCAACAGTTTGTACGCGGCGCCAGGCACCATCCTGGGCGAGCGCGCCCTGCGCACCGCCATCGATGCAACGGGCCTTGCCAACCAACTGCAAAAGCTGGAAGACCAACCCCTGGTCGACTGGCCGGTGGCGGCCGAGGCCAAGCAGAAGGTCCTGCGGGCGCTGTACGACGGTTTCAGCCAGGGCGAACACCCCTTGCACGAAGACTTCAGCAGTTTCCGCCACGCCAGCGGCGAGGCCCTGGAAAACCACTGTCGCTTCGAAGCCTTGCAGGCCGAGCGCGCCGCCCGCGGCGAAAGCCTCGACTGGCGGCAGTGGCCGGAGGAATGGCGCAACCCGCGCAGCGCCGTGCTGGCGCATTTCGCCGAAGAAAACGCCGATGAAATCGGTTTCTATGCCTTTTGCCAATGGCTGATCGCCCGCTGCCTGGAGCGCGCCCAGAGCGCCGCCAAATCCAGTGGCATGGGCATTGGCCTGATCGCCGACCTCGCGGTGGGGGCCGACGGAGCCGGCAGCCAGGCCTGGAGCCGTCAGGATGAACTGCTCGCCTCGCTGACCGTGGGCGCCCCCCCCGACATTCTCAACCGCTCCGGCCAGGGCTGGGGAATCTCGGCGTTCTCCCCCGAAGGACTGGTACGCAACGGTTTTCGCGCATTCATCGAGATGCTGCGGGCCAACTTCGCCCACGCCGGTGGCTTGCGCATCGACCACGTCATGGGCCTGCAACGCCTGTGGGTGATCCCCAATGACGCCCCGCCTTCGGACGGCGCCTATCTGTATTACCCGGTGGACGACCTGCTGCGCCTGCTGGCACTCGAATCCCACCGTCACCAGGCCATCGTGCTCGGCGAAGACCTCGGCACCGTGCCGGACGGCCTGCGGGAAAAACTCAGCGCCCGGTCGATCCTGGGCATGCGCGTGCTGTTGTTCGAACAGGACAACACCCACTTCAAGCCGATCCTCGACTGGCCGGACAACGCGCTGGCGACCACCAGCACCCATGACCTGCCGACCCTCAATGGTTGGTGGCACGGGCACGACATCGATTGGAATGCGCGGCTGGACCTGATCGACTCCCACACGGAAATAGACTGGCGCAAGCACCGTGAACGTGAACGCGAAGGCCTGCGCAGCGTGCTGAACCAGGACCCACAGAACTTTCGCGAAGAACACCGCGAGACCGACCAGGTGCTGGACGCCAGCGTGCGCTTTCTCGGCCACACCCGTGCGCCGCTGGTGCTGTTGCCACTCGAAGATGCCCTGGGTATCGAAGAGCAGGCCAACCTGCCCGGCACCATCGATACCCATCCCAATTGGCGCCGCCGCCTGGCCCACGACAGCCAGGCGTTGCTGGATCACCCGGACGCCGCCCGGCGCCTGGAAATACTTGCCTGTGCGCGACTCCAGGCGAACGAGCGTGACCGATGAATCTGCCTACGATCCAACCACTGCGGGCGACCATTCGCCTGCAATTTCATAAAGGCTTCACCCTGGACGATGCCGTCGCGCAGGTGCCGTACTTCGCCGCGCTGGGCATCAGCCATATCTATGCCTCCCCGCTACTCAAGGCCCGTGCCGGCTCCATGCACGGCTACGACGTGGTCGACCCGACCCTGGTAAACCCGGAACTGGGCGGCGAGGACGCCTTGCGACGTCTGGTGGCGACCCTTCGCGAGCACCGGATGGGGCTGATCCTCGACATCGTCTCCAACCACATGGCGGTCGGTGGCAACGACAACCCCTGGTGGCTGGACCTGCTGGAATGGGGGCGCCTGAGCCCGTATGGCGAATTCTTCGACATCCAGTGGCACTCTCCCGACCCATTGCTGGAAGGCCAGTTGCTGTTGCCGTTCCTGGGCAGCGACTATGGCGTTGCCTTGCAGGAAGGCACCCTGCAACTGCGCTTCAATGCCGCGCAAGGCAGCTTCTATGTCGAACACTACGAGCACCATTTCCCCATCTGCCCGATGCACTATGGCGAGTTGCTCAAGCCCACCGACGACCTGCCTGGCGAACGGGCCGAAGCCCTCAAGGCGCTGGCCGAACGCTTCACCACGCTGAACTACCAGACCGACGCCCACACCCTCGCCCGCCCGCTACAGGTGCAATTGCGCGAACTGGCGACAGCTCCGGATATCCTCGCCGCCATCGAGGACAACCTGCGCAACTACGATTGCACCCAACCGGAAGGCTTCGAGCGCCTGCACCAACTGCTGGAACGCCAGAGCTACCGGCTCGCCAGCTGGCGCACGGCCGCGGATGACATCAACTGGCGACGGTTTTTCGATGTCAACGAACTGGGTGGGTTGCGGGTCGAGCGCCCGGCCGTGTTCGAAGCCACCCATGCGAAGATCTTCCAGCTGATTAGCGAAGGCCTGGTGGATGGGCTGCGCATCGACCACATCGATGGGCTGGCCGATCCACGGGGCTACAGCCGCAAGCTGCGCCGGCGACTCGATGCCCTGTCCCCGTCGCGGCACCTGCCCATCTTCATCGAGAAGATCCTTGGCGACGGCGAGACCTTGCGTCGGGACTGGAACGTCGACGGCAGCACCGGCTACGAGTTCATGAACCAGATCTCGTTGCTGCAACACGACCCCGCCGGTGCCGAACCGCTTGCCGAGTTCTGGAGCCGCCAGAGCGAGCGACCGGCGCACTTCATCGAGGAAGCCCGGCTGGCCCGCCAGCAGATCCTCAACGGCTCCCTCGCCGGGGACTTCGAAAGCGTCGCCCAGGCCCTGCTGCAAGTGGCGCGGGACGACGTGATGACCCGCGACCTGACCCTGGGCGCGATTCGCCGGGCGTTGCAGGAACTGATCGTGCATTTCCCGGTGTACCGCACCTACATCAGCCCTTTGGGACGCTCGGCCGAAGACGAGGCGTTTTTCAACCAGGCCCTGGAAGGCGCCCGGCAAACCCTCAGCGAAGCCGATTGGCCAGTGCTCGATTGCCTGGCCGGCTGGCTCGGTGGCATGCCCTGGCGCCAACGCCCCCGCGGTCCCCAGCGCAAGCGCCTGCGCCATGCCTGTGTCCGCTTCCAGCAACTGACCTCGCCGGCCGCCGCCAAAGCCGTGGAAGACACCGCGCTGTATCGCTCGGCCGTGCTGTTGTCGCGTAACGATGTGGGCTACAACACCGAACTGTTCAGCGCCCCGCCCCAGGCATTCCACGACGCTTGCCTTGAGCGGCTCGAACATTTCCCCGACAACCTGATGACCACCGCGACCCACGACCACAAGCGTGGCGAAGACACCCGCGCCAGGCTGGCCGTGCTCAGTGAACGCGCCGACTGGTACACCGCCAGCGTGGAGCAATGGCGCATCCTCGCGCCTTCGCTGCACAGCGACCCGGCGGCGCCTTCGGCTGGTGATGAACTGATCCTGTACCAGGCGCTGTTGGGGAGCTGGCCGCTGGACCTGGACATCCAGGACCACAAGGCCCTGGCCGAGTACAACGAACGCCTCTGGCAGTGGCAGCGCAAGGCCCTGCGCGAAGCCAAGCTGCAAAGCAGTTGGGCGGCGGTCAACGACGCCTATGAACAAGCGACCCAGATGTTTCTCGAACGCCTGTTGCTGGGCGATGAAGGGCTGCCGCTGCGCAGTGCCATCGCCGAGGCAGTCCAGGCCATTGCGCCAGCGGGGGCGCTGAACAGCCTGGCGCAAACCTTGCTGCGCATGACCGTGCCCGGCGTGCCGGACTTGTACCAAGGCAACGAGTTCTGGGATTTCAGCCTGGTGGACCCGGACAACCGGCGCCCGGTGGACTTCCAGGCGCGTCGCGAAGGACTACAGGCCGACAGCACGCCGGCGGGGTTGCTGCGCGACTGGCGCAATGGCCGGGTCAAACAGGCGCTCATCGCCAGGACGCTGGCCCTGCGCGCCCAATGCCCGCAGTTGTTCCAGCAAGGCCGCTACCAACCGCTGGAAGTGGTTGGCGAGCAAGCCCGCCGGGTGCTGGCGTTCATGCGCGAGCACGGGCAGCAACGGGCGGTCGTCGTGGTGCCGATCCATGCTGCCCGCTTGCTGGAAAACAGTGCGCAGCCGCAGGTGGCCGCCTCGGACTGGGGCGATACCCGTGTGTCATTACCGTTCGCCACCCAGGAGGGAAAACTGAAGGGACTTTTTTCAAGCACAGCAGTCACACCCCAAGGGGAGCTGATGGTCAGCGCCGCGCTGGGGGATTTCCCGGTCAATGTCTTTATCCAATCTTGAGTTGTCAGGAGCACTGCGATGAGTACCGACGATAAACGTATTCGCGAATTCGCCTACCAGATCTGGGAGTCCGAAGGTAAGCCTACCGGGCACGAAAAACGCCACTGGGAGATGGCGCGCAAACTGGCGGAAGCCGAAGCCCTGGCCCCGAGCAAACCGCCCAAGGCCGCAGGCAAGGCTCCTGCTGCCAAGGCCGACGGCGCCAAGCCTGCCGCCAAACCCGCGGCCAAGCCGGCACCGAAGGCCGCTGCCCCCAAGGCCAAGCCCGCCGCCAAACCTGCGGCAGCCAACTCGGCGATTGAAAAACCGGCCGAGAAAAAACCACGGGCGGCCCGTAAGCCTCCGGCGGTGTAATCACAACGCTCACGCAGTGCGCCTGTTGATGTACCACTGTGGCGAGGGAGCCTGCTCTCGCTGGGCTGCTCAGCAGCCCAGGCCCGGGCCGCGTTGCGCCTCGGCGGGGATGAATCTTCCTCGCCCCAGGGGTCGTGCGCCCGGGACGACCCTTGAATCAACGGACCTTGAACCGATCGCTTTGCCGTAACTGTCTGTCTTTTGCAGGAGCAACTATGACCCGTCCAAAAAAAACCACGCCGCCGCCTGTTATCGAGGCTTCGCGGATTCGTGAAGGGCTGCCTTTTCCGCTTGGTGCGACCTGGGATGGCCTCGGGGTCAATTTCGCGCTGTTTTCGGCCAACGCCACCAAAGTCGAGCTGTGCATTTTCGACGATGCCGGCGAAGTCGAACTCGAACGTATCGAGCTGCCGGAGTACACCGACGAGATTTACCACGGCTATCTGCCCGATGCCCACCCTGGCCTGATCTACGGCTATCGGGTCTATGGCCCGTACGACCCGGAGAACGGCCATCGTTTCAACCCCAACAAGCTGCTGATCGACCCGTACGCCAAGCAGTTGGTGGGTGAGCTGAAGTGGTCCGAGGCACTGTTCGGCTACACCATCGGCCACCCTGACGGCGACCTCAGCTTCGATGAGCGCGACAGCGCGCCCTTCGTGCCCAAGTGCAAGGTCATCGACCCGGCGCACACCTGGGGCCACGACCACCGCGTCAGCGTGCCATGGGACAAGACCATCCTGTACGAGACCCACGTGCGCGGCATCAGCATGCGCCATCCCTCGGTGCCGGAGAACCTGCGCGGCACCTTCGCCGGGTTGATGGTCGACGACGTGCTCGAACACATCCGCAAGCTCGGCGTGTCGTCGGTCGAACTGTTGCCGATCCACGGTTTCGTCAACGACCAGCACCTGCTGCACAAGGGCATGACCAACTACTGGGGCTATAACAGCATCGCCTTCTTCGCCCCGGACCCGCGCTACCTGGCCAGCGGCAAGATCGCCGAGTTCAAGGAGATGGTCGCGCACCTGCATGAAGCCAACCTCGAAGTCATCCTCGACGTGGTCTACAACCACACTGCCGAAGGCAACGAACTAGGCCCGACCCTGTCCATGCGCGGCATCGACAACGCCTCGTACTACCGGTTGATGCCTGACGACAAGCGCTACTACATCAACGACTCCGGCACCGGTAACACCCTGGACCTGAGCCATCCGTGCGTCTTGCAGATGGTCACCGACTCCCTGCGCTACTGGGCCACGGAAATGCACGTCGATGGCTTCCGCTTCGACCTGGCCACCATTCTCGGCCGCTACCACGATGGCTTCGATGAGCGTCACAGCTTCCTCGTCGCCTGCCGACAGGACCCGGTGCTGCGCCAGGTGAAGATGATCGCCGAGCCCTGGGACTGCGGCCCCGGTGGCTATCAGGTCGGGGGGTTCCCGCCCGGTTGGATGGAGTGGAACGACAAGTTCCGCGACACCGTGCGCGCCTTCTGGAAAGGCGACGACGGCCAACTGGCCGACTTTGCCAGCCGCATGACCGCGTCCGGCGAGATGTTCAACCAGCGGGGCCGACGCCCTTACGCCTCGGTGAACTTCGTCACTGCCCACGACGGTTTTACCCTCAATGACCTGGTGTCGTACAACGACAAGCACAACGAGGCCAACGACGAGAACAACCAGGACGGCAGCAACAACAACCTGTCCTGGAACCATGGCGTCGAAGGGCCGACGGACGATCCGCAGATCAACGCGCTGCGCCATCGGCAGATGCGCAACTTCTTCGCCACGCTGCTGTTTGCCCAGGGCACGCCGATGATCGTCGCCGGGGACGAGTTCGCCCGCACCCAGCACGGCAATAACAATGCTTACTGCCAGGACAGCGAGATCGGTTGGGTCAACTGGGATCTGAGCGAGGACGGCGCGGCGCTGCTCAAGTTCGTCAAGCGCTTGATCAAGTTGCGTCTGGCCTACCCGATCCTGCGGCGCGGACGGTTCCTGGTGGGCAATTACAACGAGGACATCGGCGTCAAGGACGTGACCTGGCTGGCACCCGATGGCAACGAAATGACCGTCGAGCAATGGCAGGACAGCCACGGTCGGTGCCTGGGCATGTTGATGGACGGTCGCGCCCAGGAAACCGGGATCCGGCGCAAAGGCGGCGATGCGACGTTGCTGTTGGTGGTCAATGCACACCACGACATCGTCAACTTCCGCCTGCCTGAAGTGCCTGAAGGCAGTTTCTGGACGTGCCTGGTCGACACCAACCAGCCCACCGTGCGTGGCCAGGAACGGTTCGAGTTCGAGTCCGAATACTCGGTGACTGGGCGCTCGCTGCTGTTGTTCGAGCTGCAACGTGAGGAAGAAGATTAACTATTGGAGTTAAGCCATTGAAAAACTAGGGCCACACAGATGTGGCCCTCGTTTTTATAGGCCCAGTTGGAAGAAAAAAGTACGGTTCAGACACCGATGCCACGCGACGAATCGACCGGCATGGTCAATACTTCGCTTGCGGTAGACTCCAGGATCAGGAGCGCCGCCAATGGCAATCGTGACTTGATGCGCCACATCGGGCGGTATGCTCGGTGCAAGGCCGCAGGATTGAATACCACAAGGACGTCTTCCCCATGAAACCCGCCTCTCGCCTTAACAGTCGGCAGCACCCGCAAATATGGAACAGTGCGCCGCAACTGGCCGACATTCCCATTATCAGTACCCAGACCCTGGTGCCTGCCGGCGCCCGCGCCGTGATCCTCGCCCCGCATCCGGGCGATGAGGTCGGAGCCTGTGGCGGCTTGCTCCAGTTGCTGAGCAACCTGGCCCATCCCATGTTGTTGATCTCGGTTTCCGATGGCGACATCGGCCATCCGGGCTCACCGTTGTGGAACGATGAACGCTTGCGCATGCACCGCCCCCATCCCCAGGAAAGCGTCGACGCCTTGCATCGCCTGGGCATTCCCGCCCATGGCCTGCAATGGGTGCGCGGCGGTTTTCCGGAAAAGGCCCTCGCCGAACACGAAGCCGAGCTGACGGCGTTCATAAGCCAACATCTGCGACCCGGCGACGTGGTCTTCAGCACCTGGCGCCTGGACGGTGACAGCGACCATGACACGGTGGGCCGAGCCGGTGCCCAGGCCGCCGAGGCCGTCGGCGCGCTGTTCAACGAACTGCCCGTGTGGGCCTGGCACTGGCCGGTGCGCGAGCAAAAGAAAATCCCCTGGCATCGGGCCCGCAAACTGCGCCTGGACGTCTGGACCACCGCCCGCAAGCGTCACGCCATGTACGCCTACACCAGCCAACTCAACGGCGAACCGGCCAGCGGCATCGCACCCTTGGTACCACGGGTGATCCTCGATCGCATGGGCATGCCGTACGAGATTGTCTTCATCTGAAATCTCAGTTCCTGTGGGCGAGCTTGCTCGCGAAAGCGGTGGGCCCGCCGGTTTCTCTGTTGGATGCGAGGCCGCCTTCGCGGGCAAGCCCGCTCCCACATAGGGCTTTGCATGGCCTGAGGCTCGGGTACAAAGTGAGCTGGTCTAATAGCCCCGGACACCTCAATGGGTGAAACTACACTCATTGAGGAATATTCCATGACTAAGAAGTACAGAAAATTCGACGCCGAGTTCAAGCTGAAGGTCTGCAAGATGGTTGTTGATCAAGGTCTGAGCGTGAACTCGGTTTGTACCGATTTAGGCCTGAGCGATACCGCCGTGCGCCGCTGGGTTCAGCAGTATCAAACCGAGCAGTCGGGCGGTACGGGGATTGGCAAACCATTGACCAGCGACCAGCAGCGTATTCGCCAGCTTGAACAGCAAGTCCGCGAACTGAAGACGGATAATGACATATTAAAAAAAGCTACGGCCTTCTTTGCCCGCGAGTTGAAGTGATCCACCAGTTGGTTCACCAAGTCCAATGCAAGGCCTACCCGGTGGCGCGTATCTGCCGGGTGTTGCGGATCAGTCGTTCGGGGTTTTACGAAGCTCGTCAGCGGCGTTTGAAGCCAAAACCTGTGTGCTCGGTTTCCGCTCAGCTCAAGGCTGCCTTCGTGTCCAATGAACACTGTTATGGCAGCCGTCGTTTGGTGAAAGCGCTGCGTGACACTGGCGTCTCCGTTGGACGGAACAAGGTCCGCCGCCTGATGAAACAACAGGATTTGCGTCCGATTTGGAAGCGCAAGTTCGTTCATACCACTGACAGCAATCACAATTTTCCGGTGGCTGAGAACCTGCTCAATCGCCAGTTCAATCCCGAGCGCATCAACCAGTCGTGGGTCGCTGACATCACCTACATCCGTACCCGCAGCGGCTGGCTGTACCTGGCGGCCGTCATGGACCTGTACTCACGCAAAATCGTGGGCTGGGCCATGGCACCCCACATGCGAGCAGAGTTGGTATGCAGTGCGATGCAACTGGCCATCGCGCAGAGACAACCTGAACCGGGCTTGATCGCTCATTCGGATCGAGGCAGCCAGTATGCCGGTACGGATTACCAGAACTTGCTGACGCGACATGGAATGCGTTGCAGCATGAGTCGCAAGGGCAACTGCTGGGACAATGCGGTCATGGAGCGCTTCTTCTTGAATCTGAAGATGGAGCGTGTTTGGCGCAAGGATTACGCCAACCATGGCGAAGCGATCAAAGACATCACGGACTACATCGTGCGGTTCTATAACGGAAGGCGAATCCATTCATCCTTGGGCTATTTGCCGCCCAATCAGTATGAGCGGCAAGCAGCCTGAAAAACACCGATTGAGGTGTCCGGAAAAAATTGACCACCTCAAAGCAAATCAGGTGTGGGAGCGGGCTTGCTCGCGAAAGCGGTGGGTCCGCCGGCTTCTCTGTTGGATGCGAGGCCGCCTTCGCGGGCAAGCCCGCTCCCACATCGGGCTTTGCATGGCCTGAGGCTCGGGTACAAAGCAAATCAGGTGTGGGAGCGGGCTTGCTCGCGAAGGCGGCGGCCCTGGCAACAACAATGCCCCAGGAAAAATCCGGAACTGCCAAAGCCTCCCATCAGTCGCATGAACAGGTACGTCTGATTCAGGAGTGAACGTGACTCGAGATCCCGATTGGCGAGCCGTCGAAACCATGCCATTGGACACGCCTGCGGCGGTTCATCGGCTACGAGTCCTGACGGTCAATACGCACAAGGGTTTCACCGCCCTCAACCGCCGTTTCATCCTGCCCGAGTTGCGCGAAGCGGTGCGCAGCACGGGCGCCGACCTGGTGTTCCTGCAGGAAGTGCTGGGCGAACATGACCGCCATGCGTCGCGCTACGACAACTGGCCGCAGACCTCCCAATACGAATTTCTCGCCGACAGCATGTGGAATGACTTCGCCTACGGCCGCAACGCGGTGTACCCCGATGGTCATCACGGCAACGCCCTGCTGTCCAAATACCCTATCCGCCAGTTCCGCAACCTCGACGTGTCCATCACCGGCCCGGAACGCCGCGGCTTGCTGCACTGCGTGCTGGAGGTCCCGGGCCACGCCGAAGTCCACGGGATCTGCGTACACCTGAGCCTGTTGGAAAGCCATCGCCAACTGCAACTCAAGCTGCTTTGCCAACTGCTCGATTCATTGCCCGAAGACGCCCCGGTGATCATTGCCGGCGACTTCAACGACTGGCAGTTGCACGGCAACACCACCCTCGCCCGCCGTGGCTACCTGCACGAGGCCTTCGAGCACCATCACGGCCGCCCCGCCCGGACGTATCCGGCGCGTTTCCCGCTGCTGCGCCTGGACCGCGTCTACCTGCGCAATGCCAGCAGCCACGCGCCACAGATACTCGGCACCAAGCCGTGGACCCATCTGAGCGACCACCTGCCGTTATCGGTGGAAGTGCATTTGTAGCCCCGATTTTGCGCCGCGCGCAGCGCAAGCACCTGTAAGTTCTGACAGTAGCGACGCTCGCTATTCGTTGTTAGGGTCCCATCCCATACAGCGAGCGTTGCCAGGTCCTGTGTGCCAGTAGTCGTGCAACCGATGCTGAAACCGGCATTCCAGGATGCTGCTGCAGAGGGAAAGCACATGTGCTCGCGCGATCGTGGATTCAATCGGCTGTTCAACGCCTTATCGGTTTCAAGCCTGTTCCTGCTCAACACCCCGCCGGCCCTGGCGGCTTGCACCTTGACGCCGACCGCAGGCGACGATGCCTACGTCTGCGACAGTGGCAGCACCCCGGGGTTGACTGACCTGGCCGGCAACAACCGCCTGACGATGCCGGCCAATGGCAGCGGCGCCATCACCGGCGACGTCACTTTCGGCGCCGGCACCGACTACATCGAGATCAATGCCAACGGCACCATCGGCGGCGATGTCCAGCAGGGCTCGGGCATCGATGACTTCGTCATGCACGGTGGCAGTATCCAGTCCCTGGCCCAGGGCGATGGCCTCGACACCTTCCTGATGACCGGTGGCACCATCGTCGAGGCCTTCGAGGATGGCGACATCGCCCGCATGACCGGCGGCACCATCGGCCGAGTCGACATGAAGCTTGATGACAACCTGTTCGACATGTCGGGTGGGCAGATCCTCGGCAACCTGGTGACCGGCTTTGGCCAGGACACCATCATCCTCTCCGCAGGACGCATCGGTGGCAACGTGAGTGTCAGCGGCGGTGACGACAGCGTCACCGTCAGCGGCGGGGAAATCGATGGCGAGGTGCGCACCAGCTTCGGCAACGACCGGTTCCAGTGGAGCGGCGGCGTCATTCGTTCAGCCATCCTGATGGGCGACGGCACCGACACGGCGCTACTGCAAACCCTGGATGAAACCCGGCTCGCCAGCACCCCCAGCCTGGACGGCGGGTTGGGCCAGGACAGCCTGACGTTCGAGGCCACGACCTCCAGCACCGGTGCCCGCTATGTCAATTGGGAGACCGTCAATCTGGCCCAGGGCTCACGCCTGGACCTCAACGACACGCTGGTGCTGGGCGACTCCGCCACGGCCACCGGAGTGCTGAACATCGACAGCAGCAGCGTATTGACGTCAACCCAAGGCAGCGTGAATCCGTTTACCGCTGGCCAATCGGTCACCCTCAACAACAGCGGGACGATTGACCTTACGCGAAACAACACGCGCACCAACGACAGCCTCACCGTGCAGGGCAACTATGTCGGCAACAACGGCCAACTGCGCCTGCAAACGGTGCTCGGCGCCGACGGTTCCCCCAGCGACAAGCTGGTGGTCAACGGCGGCACGCTCACCGGCTACACCGCCATTGCCGTCACGAATGTCGGGGGTGCGGGCGGCTTGACGACCCAGGACGGGATCGAACTGGTCCAGGCCCAGGGTGGCGCGGTCAGCGACAGCGGCGCCTTCTCCCTGGCGCAATCGGTCTCGGCCGGTGCGTTCGACTATCGCCTGTTCAAGGGAGGCGTAACGGGCAACGCAAACAACTGGTACCTACGCTCGACCGTGGTCGCCGGACCGGTGGCCGCGTCTCCCCCGCCGCCACAGCCAAACGCACCTACCCCGCCACCCTTGCCGCCGTTGCCGGTGGCCGTGCCGGGCGCCGCGCCGATCCCGTTGTATCGTCCGGAAGTGCCCACCTGGTCGGTGTTGCCGCCCGCCGCGGCGCAACTGACGCTGATGGCCCTGGGCACCTTCCACGACCGCCAGGGCGACCAACGCCTGCTGACGGAGAACGGGGCCTTCGGCGCGGGTTGGGGCCGGGTCTATGGCAAGGACCTGGACCAGACGTGGGCCGGCACCGTGACACCACGCCTCGATGGGTCCATCAAGGGCTTCCAGGTCGGAAATGACCTGTACAGCGCGCCAATGTCCGGCGGCCAGACCCAGCGAATCGGCTTCTTCGTCGGCCATACCGAATTGAACGGCCACGTCGATGGCTTCAACCTGGGCTTCCAGGGTCGTCGCGCTGGCAAGATCGAGCTCGACGGCGACAGTTACGGGTTGTACTGGACGCTGACCGATTCCTCCGGCGGCTACGTCGACGCCGTCGTGATGGGCACGCGCCTGGACGGCGACAACCGCTCCGAACGCGGCGTGAAGATCGATAACCGCGGCCATGCGCTGACGCTCTCGGCCGAGGCCGGCTACCCGTTCGCGGTGAGCGCCGACTGGGTCCTCGAACCCCAGGTCCAGGTCATCCATCAGAAGGTCTCCCTGGACACCCAGAACGATGGGGTCTCCAAGGTCGAATTCGATTCCGACGGGGCCTGGACCGGTCGGGTCGGGGCTCGGCTCAAGGGCCGCTACCAGGTCAGTGGCATGCCCGTGGAACCCTACCTGCGCGCCAACCTCTGGCACACGTTCTCCGGCACCGACGCCGTGACCTTCGATGACAGCGACCGGGTCGAGACCCAGCAGCGGGCCTCCACCGGCGACCTGGGCGTGGGCGTCATCGTCACCTTGGCGCCTGCGGTCAGCGTGTACGCCGCTGCCGACTACAGCAACAACCTCGACAGCAACCCGCAACGCAGCGTGGCAGGTAATCTTGGCGTGAGAATCAGTTGGTAGACCCGCCACCTCTCTCCCGAAAGCCTGCCGCCACAGCCCGCCCCTGGGTGGCGAGGGGATCATTCCCCCGCCACCGTTTCATCCTTCACTTAAAAAACACCTCCATTAAAGGGTATAACCCTAAAAGCGATTGACGCCTGCAAGCCCCCGGCTCATTTCATTGATGGAGTAACGACATGACCACCGCCCCCCTGCTCGCCAACCTGTTCCCCAGCGCCGACCGGATTCCGGAGGCCTACCGCCTCGAAGGCCAGATCGAACAACGCGAATACCTGGTCGAGGGGGTCTTGAAGACCTGGCAAGGCCCCCTCGCCGTCGTTCGTAGCCCGGTTTACCTGGCCGGAGCCCAAGGCGATGAGCAAGTGATCCTGGGCAGCACGCCGCTGCTGGATGCCGAGACCGCCCTCACCGCCCTGGACGCCGCCGTCCGCGCTTATGACCGCGGCCAGGGCCAATGGCCGACGATGCGCGTGGCCGAGCGCATCCGCCATGTGGAAACCTTCCTGGCGCGCATGCGCGAGCAGCGCGAAGCGGTGGTCAAGCTGCTGATGTGGGAAATCGGCAAGAACCTGAAGGACTCCCAGAAAGAATTCGACCGCACCTGCGATTACATCGTCGACACCATCAATGCCCTCAAGGAACTGGACCGCCGCTCCAGCCGCTTCGAACTGGAACAGGACACCCTCGGGCAGATCCGCCGCGTGCCCCTGGGCGTCGCCTTGTGCATGGGCCCCTACAACTATCCGCTGAATGAGACCTTCACCACGCTGATTCCGGCGCTGATCATGGGCAACACCGTCGTGTTCAAGCCGGCCAAGCTCGGCGTGCTGCTGATACGACCGCTGCTCGAAGCGTTCCGCGACAGCTTCCCGGCAGGCGTGATCAACGTGATCTACGGCAGTGGGCGCGAAACCGTCAGCGCACTGATGGCCAGCGGCAAGGTCGACATCTTCGCCTTCATCGGCACCAACAAGGCCGCCAGCGACCTGAAGAAACTTCACCCGCGCCCCCATCGTCTGCGCGCGGCCCTGGGCCTGGATGCGAAAAACCCCGGACTGGTGCTGCCCGAGGTCGACCTGGACAACGCCGTCAGCGAGGCCCTGACCGGTTCGCTGTCGTTCAACGGCCAGCGCTGCACGGCGTTGAAGATCCTCTTCGTCCATGAGGATGTGGCGCCGGCGTTCATCGAAAAATTCAACGCCCGCCTGGCGGCCCTGAAACCCGGCATGCCGTGGGAGGACGGCGTAGCGCTGACGCCGCTGCCCGAATCGGGCAAGGTCGACTACTTGCACTCGTTGGTCGCCGATGCGCTCGCCAAGGGCGCGCAGGTGACCAATGCCCACGGCGGCGAGGCCCGCAGCTCATTCTTCTACCCGGCGGTGCTCTACCCGGTGAACACAGCGATGCGGGTCTACCACGAAGAACAGTTCGGCCCGGTCGTGCCCATCGTGCCGTACCGCGATCTCAATACCGTCATCGACTACGTCCTGGAATCCGACTTCGGCCAGCAACTGAGCATTTTCGGCACCAACCCGGCGGAAGTCGGCAAGCTGGTGGACACCTTCGCCAACCAGGTCGGGCGCATCAACATCAATGCCCAGTGCCAACGCGGGCCGGACACCTTTCCGTTCAACGGCCGGAAAAACTCCGCCGAAGGCACGCTGTCGGTGCACGATGCGCTGCGAACCTTTTCCATACGCACCCTGGTGGCGACCAAATTCCAGGAGAGCAACAAGGCACTGATCAGCGACATCATCCGAGCGCGCGATTCGAACTTCCTGACCACCGACTACATCTTCTAGCCCGACAGCGGCGCATCACGACAGGGCCGGACGGCGCAGCCTGCTGCCCCAGCCCTGTTGCATGCCGGCCGCCGCCAGCAGGATCGCCGCCACACCCAGCCATTGCAAAGGCTCCAGACGGTGACCGAAGGCGAACCAGTCGACGAAGATCGCCGCGATCGGGTAAATGAACGACAGCGCCCCGGTCACCGCTGTGGGCAGGCGCTGGATGGCGCTGTACAGCAACACGTACATCACGCCGGTGTGCACCATGCCCAGGGTCACCAGGCTGGCCCAGGCTTCGCCCTGTTGAGGCAAGGCCGCGAAGTTGGCCCAGGGCGCCAGCAGCAACACGCCGGTGCTGACCTGGATCAGCGCGATCAGGTGCGGTGGAGTACCGGTCAGGCGCTTGATGATCAACGCCGCGATGGCGTACAGCAGTGCCGCCCCCAACGCCAGCGCAATGCCCAGCAAGTATTCATCGCCCCCTTGTTCCTGAGTGCCGTGGGCACTGACGATCGCCAGCATGCCGAGGAACGACAAGGCCAGCCAGGCCAGTTTCTGCACAGTGATCTTTTCCCCGAGAAACAGCGCCGCCAACCCCACCAGCATGAACGGCTGAATGTTGTACACCGCCGTGCCGATAGCAATCGACGCCCGAGAGTAAGAAGCGAACAACAGCACCCAGTTGCCGACGATCGCCACCCCACTGATCACCGCCAGCCCAAAAGTGGCGCGGCTGAGGATGCCGCGACGCAGGAAGCCGAAGCCGGCGCAGATCAGCAGCAAGGTGACGGCGCCAAACACGCAGCGCCAGAACACCACATCCAGCACCGGCAAGCCGGAAACCAGCACGAACCATCCGATGGTCCCGGAAATCAGCATGGCGGCGGTCATTTCCAGCGAACCGCGACGTAAGGTCTTGTCCATCTTCAGGCTCCTTCAGCAAGTGAGCACAGTATGCCGAGGCCACTGACCGCTTCTCCATGGCATGAAAAAGGCTAAACTGCCTTTCGACCTTTTTTATCAAGGCAACCTGGCGGATTTGCCTAACGGAGCTGAAATGACTGACGACATCGACCAGATCCTCATCGGCGCCCTGATGGAAGACTCACGGCGCTCCCTCAAGGCCCTGGCGAACCTGAGCGGGCTGTCCTCCCCCAGCGTCGCCGAGCGGCTTCGGCGCCTGGAGGAACGCGGCGTGCTCAGGGGCTACACCGTCGAGGTGGACCCGAAGAGCTTTGGCTATCAGCTACAGGCCATCGTGCGTATTCGCCCGCTGCCGGGGCAGTTGCAGGAGGTGGAGCGTCAGATCCAGGCCATCGCCGAGTTCACCGAATGCGACAAGGTGACCGGCGACGACTGCTTCATCGCCCGCCTCCATGTGCGCTCGATGGAACAGCTCGACACCTTGCTGGACAAGCTCAATGTTCACGCCGAGACCAATACGGCCATCGTCAAGAAGACGCCGGTCAAGCGGCGGTTGCCGCCGATGGCGTGAACGAAAAAAGCCGGCCTCGGGTGGTCCGAGGCCGGTAAGGGGCGTTACTCGAGCTCTTCCAGTTCGGGACTGCGTTGCACTTTGTGCACTTCGTCCTCAGGCGCATTGCTCGCCTTGATCAGCTTGAGCGTCTGGAGCTTGGTGCAGGCATTGACGCCATCGGCATAGACGCCGCTGTGGTTGCACTTCCAGTCATAGAAGTTGGCCAGGGCCCCGGACAGTTGCAGGCTGTAGTCGGTGCTTTGCGTGCCTGGACTGAACGGCTGGCCGGCCGGGATGTTCTGGAACCACTTCATCCACTCGTCACCGCCCACCGGGGGCGGGTTGGCCTGGAACGTAGGGTTCATGAGCGCCAGTTGCTGGTACTCGGCCGTCATGTGGCAACTCAGGCAAGACGCCTGCGGATTGTCCACCGGCCCGTTGAGCCGTCCGTTCCAACCCAGGTGGGTCGGTGGCAGTTCCTGGGTGTTGGCATTGATCGCAGTCTGCTTCAAGGCCGGGTTGATCTTGGTCTCCACCGGTTTGGGATTGGTGAAGTCGTTGCCGGTCTCCTTGGGATCATTGCCCCACATGATCCCCACCGGCACCAGGTTGTTCCAGTTCGCCTTGCCGGTCACGGCGCCGTTGTATTGGAAGGTGCCGAACAGCCAGCCGGTGTCGCTGACGCGGGTATCACGCACGGCGATGTCCATCTGGATCAGCGCGACCTGGGTGACGGACCGGTCGGTCGAGGTGAAGGTTTCAGTGGTGTAGGCTTTCCACAGCAGTGGGTTCGCCAGGAACGGCACCGTCTTGACGTCTATGTCAGCGAACAGCGCCTTGCACACCACCGTGCCGTTGGGGAAGCTCTTGGGTTTGGAGGTGTAGCTCGGATCCGGGTTGTCGGGGTCCTTCCAGACCTGGCCGATGGTGTAGGCGCCTATGTCGTTATAGATCCCCACCGCGTAGGTTTGCCCGCTGTCGGTCTGGGTACTTGCCAGCTGCCCGGGCTGGATCGGTGCCTCCTTGGTCAGCCCGCTGATGCCTTCACGACCATTGGGGCCGTAATGCTGCCAAGGCATGTGATACCAGCGGCGAATCTTGTTTTTTTGCACCTTCCAGCCGATTTCGGTATTGCCTTCCAGGCAGTACTTTTTCACCTCCTCCATGTAGGGACGCCAGGTTTCGAAGTCATTGGAGAATGTCTTGGGCAAATGCTGGAAGAATGCCGGCATCGAGGAAGCACCTGGCGGCGCCTTCGGGTAATCCTGACTGAGCTGGAACGGCGGTCCGGAATATTCGCTCTTGGGCGGGGCGTAGCCGAAATCGGGGAAGACTCCGGCGTGGACGCTGGCGGTGAACAGTGCACCCGTCAGGGCCAGCAACGCAACGATCTTTCCTTGAGGCTGGTTCATCAATATCTCCTTATAGGGAAACGCCTGCTGCCGCATCGGATTCCTGGCCGATGTGCAGGGCTTCCTTCTGTTATCAGGCTGCAGCACGATGCCGAAAACCTGTTCACGGTCCTACGGAGTCGACGTGATAAGCCTCCCTGCCCCAACAGACAGCCACGAGCAGACCGCGCTCGATGGCCAGATACGTGATGGGGAAAATGTCAGGCAGGTCACTCGGCGATCCACTTCTTGCCTCCCATGGCACTACGCTTCCATGTCCATAGGTGTAGATCATTTATCCAAAGTCGCCATCATGGTGGCGCTTTTTTACGGCAATTGGCCATGATGGGATGCATCGTAGGCGAGAAAACCACCGAGGCGTTTTTTGGAAGGGTACTCACGTGCCTGGTGCGGCCTCGTCAACGGCACAGCTGCCGCAGGGATAAACCATCGCTCGCGCGCCCTCACCCGTCGCCAGCCATCGCTCACTGACACTCAACAAGCGCGCCAAATGGGAGAGCCTCGCCTGAGGTACACCCCGGGCGCACCAGTTCGCCAGGCATTGGGGGCTGACCTCAAGCACCTCGGCGAAACCCGCGCTGGAGATGGCGTAGTCTTCGAGCGTAGCTCTCAAGCGTTGTCCGCCCGCACGCCGGGTTGAGGGTGATTGTCTGCACGACTTCGCACGCCGAGCGCTGGTCATTTGTCAGGCTCGCCTCCTTGCCATTCGATGAGCGCGGCAGAATCAGGTATTGGGGGTGGGCTGGGTAGGCATGGAAACGTGTCTTTCAGCGCAAAAGGAATAGGCCTACCGGTAGAAGGTAAAACACCTACAGACATGGCCCAATATAGGGACTACTGGAAGCGATGCACCGCTCTCACGAGTTACCTCCACAAGAAGCCGGGGCTGGAGCCAGGACAGGCATGTCAATCTGCGGGCAAGAAAAAGCCCGCCGAAGCGGGCTTTTTCTCACTCATCGAGCGGCATTGGATCAGTCGTCGCGGCCCATCAGGCCGAACAGCTGGAGCAGGCTGACGAACAGGTTGTAGATCGATACATACAGGCTGATGGTCGCCATGATGTAGTTACGCTCGCCGCCGTGGATGATCGCGCTGGTCTGATACAGGATGCAGACCGACGAGAACAGTACGAAGCCGGCGCTGATCGCCAGTTGCAGGCCGCTGATCTGGAAGAAGAAGCTGGCCACGACCGCACCCAGCAAGACGAAGAAACCGGCGGTGATGAAGCCGCTCAGGAAGCTCATATCCTTGCGGGAGATCAGCACGTAGGCCGACAGGCCGCCGAACACCAGCGCGGTCATTGCGAAGGCCGAGCTGACCACCTCGGCGCCGCCCTGCATCTGCAGGTAGCGGTTGAGGATCGGGCCGAGCAGGAAGCCCATGAAGCCGGTCAGGACAAACGCCGACACCAGGCCCCAGGCCGAATCACGGAGCTTGTTGGTGAGGAAGAAAAGGCCGTAGAAACCGATCAGCACCACGAAGATGTTCGGGTAACCCACCCGCATCTGCTGGGCGACGTAGGCCATCACACCGCTGAAGGCGAGTGTGAGTGCCAGCAGGCCATATGTGTTGCGCAGGACGCGGCTAACTTCTAGCTGCTCAGCCTGCACGCTGTTGTTCACTGCGTAATCCTGTTCGCGCATGGCGACACTCCTCCGGTTCTGAAACATTCAGTGGCAAGGATAATAACAGACGCTCTGTAACAAGCTACGTAGAGAGTTTGACAGTGTGTTTCATTCGGGTATTATGGCGCCCGCAACGCAGTACGGAGGTGTGGCCGAGTGGTTTAAGGCAACGGTCTTGAAAACCGTCGACTGTAACAGGTCCATGAGTTCGAATCCCATCGCCTCCGCCATTTCATGTACGAAAGAGCCCTGATCATTCAGGGCTTTTTTGTGCCTGGCGTTCTGGGTAAACCGCCGACAAACAGGACGCCGGCCCCCACTTATGCGCTATCGCCCACCCACGTGATCAAGGAAAGAAAAGTGACCAGCAAAACCATCGGTTCTCTTGTTGCCGCCCTCATCGGCGTCGTCCTGTTATGCGTCTTCTTTGGCAGTTGGTACACGGTCGACGAAACCGAACGCGGCGTGCTGCTGCGCAACGGTGCGCTGGTCGGCGTGGTGGAACCGGGGCTGTCGTTCAAGACCCCCTTCATCGAATCGGTGCGCCTGATCAGCGTACAGAGCCAGGTCACCGCTTATGAAGACCTCCAGGCCTACAGCAAGGACCAGCAGTCCGCGCAATTGAAGGTATCGGTCTCCTGGCACATCGCGCCCTCCGATGTGGCCAAGGTCTACACCCAGTTCAAGGACCTCGAAGGCATCCGCGACCGCATGATCAGTCGCCAGGTGCCGACCCAGGTAGAAAACGTGTTCGGCAAGTTCAACGCCGTGGCCGCCGTGCAGAACCGTGTCCAGTTGGTCAACGACATTTCCACGGCGATCAAGTCGACCATCACCGGACCAGTGATCATCGACAGCGTCCAGGTCGAGAACATCGACTTCAGCGATGCCTACGAAAAGGCCATCGAAGCGCGCATGGCGGCGGAAGTCCAGGTCAAGACCCGCGAACAGCAACTCGCCACCGAACAGGTCCAGGCGCAGATTCGCGTGACCCAGGCCCAGGCAGAAGCCGATTCGCAAGTCGCCCAGGCCAAGGCGGATGCACTTGCCACCGAACTGCGCGGTAAGGCCGAAGCCGAGGCCATCAAGGCTCGGGCGCAAGCGCTTGCCAGCAACCAGAACCTGGTGGAGCTGACCAAGGCCGAACGCTGGAATGGCGTCCTGCCAACCACCGTGGTGCCCAACGGCGCCCTGCCCTTCATCGACATCAAGTAACGCCTGCGGCGCGGTCTGTCCTGGCCGCGCCTGCTCCCTCCCGCTGCGTACCCGTCGCCCACAACCCCCCCCTGATTAACGCTACACTCACCCACACTGTTCACCGTTAGCAGGGAGCTCAACGTGTATCCAGGCAAACACAGCTTATCCCTCCAGCCGTCCTCCCGCCCCACTGCCCACCGCGCCGACTGGCCTCGCGAACCCTCTTCACGCCTCGGCCACTCCCCGACGCCTTCGACAAGCGCCCTGAACAGGAGAGCAGCGTGACCACCTTTATCGCGAAATATAAATGGCCGGCGTTGCTGGCCCTGGCGCTGTTTGTTTTTTCTGCCCTGATATTCTTTCTGATCAAGTCCTACACCTACGACTCATCGACCTACTTCGAGTCCCGTGACTTCATTCGCCAGCTCAAACAGGCCGATGCCAACTGGAACAGCAAAATCCTGAGGAAGAAAATCGGCGTCAACAACAACCTGTCGCTGACTCCACCGCCTGAAGCGAACAGCCGCTGGGAGCAGTTGGAGCGCCTCAACAGCACCGGCCCGCTGGCGAATCTCTGGGCATCCAGACGCCAGGGCTACGTGGATGCCGTCAGGAACAAGACCCTGCTGGTGGAGCAATTCCAGCAACACAACGCCCAACTGCGCAACGCCCTCGATGCATTGCCGACAGCCGAGGACGATATCCAGGCCCTGCTCAAGGATATGAACATCGAGAGCCCGACGGAACGCCTGACCGCCGCGTCCAACATCCTGGAGCTGACCCTGACGACCTTGGAGTACGCGCTTTACGTCACCGCGGACAAAGCCAACGAGCTGCAGAGCCAACTCACAGCACTGGACACCTACATCGACCGACTGCCTTTGCAACATCGATCGGCCTTCATCACGTTGACAGGGCACGTCAATGCCATCGTCCAGGAACAACCGATCGTCAATGACCTGCTCGACCGCATCAGCGTCATCCCGGTAGCGCAGGAGCTGGACAACATCAATGAGCTGCTCAACGAGACACAACGCCGGACAGCCGCGACGGACCGCCAATACCATATCTACCTCGCCATGTGCGCCAGCCTGATGGCGATCCTGATGATCTACCTGGCCGTGCGCCTGGTACGCAGCGCCGCCGTGATCAACCAGATCAACCAGGCCCTGCAAACGTCCAACGAACGCCTGGAAGAACGGGTGCAGGAACGCACTCGCGAGCTGAAAGAAGCCGAGCGCGAGTTGATGGACGCCGCGCGGATGGCGGGTATGGCCGAGATCGCGACGAACGTCCTGCACAATGTCGGGAACGTGCTCAATAGCGTGAATATTTCGGCGGAACTGGTGACCCGCAAGTTGAAGAACAGCAAGACATTGGGGTTGGGCAAGGCGGTCAAGATGATGAATGAACACACCGACGACCTTGGCCGTTTCATCACCGAAGATGAAAAGGGCAAATTGCTGCCGCGTTACTTCAATGAGCTGGTCGAGTCCATCGGGAACGAGCAGGCGTTGCTGGTCGACGAGCTGGCGCAGTTGACCAAGAGCATCGATCACATCAAGGAAATCGTCACCACTCAACAAACCTACGCCGGAGCGGCCAGGCTGGTCGAACCCCTCCACGTCACCGACTTGTTCGAGGACGCCTTGCGCATGAACTCGGGCGCCCTGAGCCGGCACCACGTCACGGTGATCAAGGACTACCAGGACACGCCCACGATCCTGGGGGACAAGCACCGGCTGTTGCTGATCCTGATCAACCTCATCAGCAACGCCAAGTTCGCCATGTCGCACATTTCCGAGCCACGGGAAATGACCCTGGGCCTCCGCATCCTGGCCCCCGGCACCCTGAGCTTCAGTGTCAAGGATTGCGGCGAGGGCATTGCCCCCGAGAATCTGGCGCGCATCTTCAACCACGGGTTCACTACCCGCAAGGATGGCCACGGGTTCGGCTTGCACAGTTGCGCGCTGGCGGCGGTGGAAATGAATGGGCGCCTGCATGTCCACAGTGACGGGCCGGGCCAGGGTGCCTTGTTCACCCTGGAGATTCCCCTGGAACTGCCGCCGCACTGATCTGTGTCGAGCTTGCTCCCGCCGGACTGCGCAGCAGCCCTCTATGCCCCGTCAATGGGCATCCGAATCCCACAGCCAGTCCCACAAACCGGGCAGGTGCACCGGCTGGCCGCTGTTGCGCACCGTACGCGCCAACGCTGCTCGCTCCAGCGCCTGGTGGTCATCATAGAAAGGCTTGGCGTCGGTCCTCACACCGGTTTCCCTGGCACTGTCGAGCAGGATTTGCAGGTACTCGCGGGCATGGCGGGCGGTATAGCGGTTGATGTCGTGAAACGTCACCACCACCGGAATCACCCCGTCCACCGCCGGCAACTGCCCGGCGGCGATGCGCTCGCGCACTTCGGAGAGCTGGCGGACCAGGTTTATACGCCGTCGCGGGCTGGCCGTGATGCCCCAGACCTTGCCATCGTTGGCGCTCAGGTCGGTCAACAGCACGTGCATGCCATGGCGCTGGTAGGCGGCAAAGGTTCGCCGGTCGTAGCTCCAGAACGGTGGCCTCACCAGGCTCGGTGTCGCACCGCTGATGCCGGCAATATCGTTGCCGCCGTCGACGAGCGACTGCTCCAACTCATCAGGGCTCAGGAAGCGGTGATTGGTGTGCCAGTGCGTCGCCGTGTGGAAGGCCAACACGTGGCCTTCGCGCTGTTCACGGTGCATCACCGAGCGCCCGATATGACTGTTGCCCGCCCGTGCCGCCCGGGTCTGCAGGAAAAACACCGCCTTGATCCCGGGTTGCACGGGGTTCTGAGCCAGGGCGTCGAGCACCTCCTGGCTGGGGTTCCAGAACGACGAAGCACTGGGGCCATCATCAAAGGTCAGGAGGAAGCGGATCGGTGGCTGTTCACGCAAGCGCTGCTCGGTTTGCGGGGTCAGTTCGATGGGCGGGCCGATGCATCCCGACACACCGACGGCGAGGCCTGCAATGACCAGCGCCCTGGCGATGATGTTCATGTTTTGCCTTAAAGAGTAATACCGCACTGCCCTGCCTTGAATCCCTGGCCCACGGTGACGAAGCTCACCTTGGAGAAGGTTAACCGGGTTTGGTTCCAGGCCGCGAGTACTGTGCGCTTGCCCCTGGTTGCTTGGGTGGCATGCGCGGCTGGCCGGTCCCAATTTGACCGTCTGGAAATCCGATGGAATTTTCCGCGCGACGCCGTATCCATCCGTATAGGACTAATTAGGGAGGATTTATGGGCGGGCCATCGCTTTACATCATCGACTACATGCTCCATGGCGAGCCTAAGTCATTCATCATCCGCGCCGAGGTGATGAATAACTCCGAAGCTTGGCATTGGGCCAGTTGCGATGCGGGTGTCGGGCGTATACCCAAGTTTGGACGGGAAAAGGTCAAGCGGGTGTCAAAACCCATGGCGGAAAAGTACGGCATCACTGACGTACACTGGCGCGCAAGCGTCGCGCCCACTTGGGTCAAGGAGTCCGGCTGATTCAATGAACCTGTACACCGGCGCACCGACTGTCCAGCCGGGCGCCGGATTTCGACAGATCCGCAATAACTCGACTACGCTCAATGAACGGTACGACCCGCCTCCCTGGCGGGTTTGCTGCTGCCCATCCACTTTGTATGGAGGTGTGACATGTCGGAAAAAGAGTCCATCACCACCCTGCTCACCCTGCTCGAATCTCGCCAGGCACGCCTGACGGCGGCCTGCAAGGAAATCGCCGACTGGGTCGACCACCAGGGCGGGCATCCCGCCGCCGTGCGGATCCGCGACCGGCTCAACGAGATCGACAAGGACGCCCCGTCGATCCAGAGCGCGCTGACGTCCCTCAAGCCCGTCGAACGGCCATTGCCGAAATTTCGCTGAGAGGCTTTTCTTGCAACGCGCCATGGGACGGTGACCCACCCGAGGCCGCCGACATTGCCGTGACTGGGCGTGCCGTACGCTACCCTTTGCTGTGCTCCGGCGACGACGGGCCTTCCTTGATCCCCCGTGGCCCGGCCACACCCCAAATAACCAGGCCCAGCACTGGCAGGATGATCAGCAGCAGCGCCCAGCCGGCCTTGGTGCCCGCCGACTTGTCGCTGCGAAACACGCTGACGATGGCCCACAGGTCCACGAGCAGCAACAGCACCGCGACGGCAATCCAGAAATAACTGGCTAATTCAGACATGGCCCAATCCTCGTGATGTCCGTGTAAGGGATTAGGCACAACGGCACAGGGTCCGTTCAAACAATCTGCCGGGCCATTCCTACAGACGCTCGTTCAGATAGGCCACCCAGCGCTCATAGGCTTCATGCTGGCGCTGGACTGCTGCGTCCCAGGCCGATCCAGCCATCTGATGGGCACCAATGAGCGACATCATTTCAGATGTGGCCGTGTCGAGTTCTACCAGCAGTTCTTGGGACCTGACTTTAAAGTCTTCGACAGTGGTCATCTCTTCTCTCTCCCCTGTGCGTGGGGTCGGTATCCACAACATGGATGCCTTTTTTTCAATCTGATTCATTTTAGGCGATGACCGGTCGATAGGCAGATAAGGGCCTCGGCGGAGAAATTGAAGTTAAACGTTTCCCGCCTGGCCGCGGTCAACTGAACAGCCCCCAAAAGGCCACTACGCGATGTCAGATTCAAATATTTCAGTTATATTTCAGTTTAATGACAGTCACTGATTGAGCAGGCCATGAAGATACGAGCGACCGTCATCTGCGAGGAAGACCGCCACGTTTTGTTGGTGCGTAAACCCAACAGTCGATGGGCCCTACCGGGCGGCACGGTCGAGCGCGGTGAAACCCACGCCAGCGCCGCCATCCGGGAACTTGCCGAAGAAACCGGGCTGGACGCCGAGAACCTGCTCTACCTGATGCGCCTCAGCGATGGCGACACCGTACACCACGTGTTTGAAGCCTCGGTGGCCGACCTGCGCGCCGCCCGGCCACAGAATGAAATCAGCGACTGCCTCTGGCAGCCTTTGGACGCGGTGGCTCACTTGCAGATGAAAAAGGGCACCCGGGAGATCCTCGAGGCGTTTCGGCGGCGGTTGTAGCGAGCGGTTGCACGCATGAGGCGCAAACAAAAAGGGTTGCATGAAGTAGTTCATGCAACCCTTTGTTTTTTCAGTCTTTCCGAATCTTTGCTGTATGGCTCAAGGGGGACAGTGTCCGCCGCCAGCGCCCATTATTACGGACCGGAAATGAACAAGGGTTTGCATTAGCTTTCGCCTGCAAACCCTTGTTTTATATGGTGCCCGAAGCCGGAATCGAACCGGCACGCCCTTACGAGCGGGGGATTTTAAGTCCCATGCGTCTACCAGTTTCGCCATTCGGGCGGTAGCGCGGTGTAGCCTTGAAAGGCTGGCAAGATGGGGATCTGCCAGGATCGAGGCGGGTGCAACAAGAGGGGGAATATATACATCCCTCCCCGGCGAAGCAAGGTTGCTCATGTCCTTTTCAAGACAAAACCTTTCCCTGCTCCGTAAACAAAAAAGCTCTGTAGATCATGGATCTACAGAGCTTTTTAAAAGTGGAGGCCGAAGTCGGAATCGAACCGGCGTAGGTGGATTTGCAATCCACTGCATAACCATTTTGCTATTCGGCCTCAAAACGTTCGATGCAATACAGCCACATCAACCGCGTACAAACCTGATCAGGAAAACAGGCTTTTTAAAAGCGCTATCTCCTTGAAAACATTGAGATTTTTTACGTCCCAGTGCGTTCGATGGGCGCAATTATGTACTCATTTCCCAAAGCTGACAACCCCTTGATTTCAAAAAAAAATTGGCGTCGAGCTGATTTCCGTGCCTGATGATTCACTCGGCGGTTGATGTCCGTGGCGAGGGAGCTTGCTCCCGCTGGGCTGCGCAGCAGACCTGTTTATGAGCGTTGCGCACTCAAGCGGGAGCAAGCTCCCACGCCACCGATCCGTCACTGACAGTCGCGGCCCAGGGTCATTGCCGGTAACATACCGGCCTCCCCCGCAACCCTTCGGCCACTCGCCGAATAAGCCGATTCCATGCCTTTTGAACTCAGCGTTGACCTCACTACCCTCGCTATCCTGATTTTTGTCGCGTTCCTTGCCGGTTTCATTGATGCCATTGCCGGCGGTGGTGGCCTGTTGACCACCCCGGCGCTGCTGACGGCGGGCCTGCCGCCGCACCTGGTCCTGGGCACCAACAAGCTGAGTTCGACCTTCGGCTCGGCCACGGCCAGTTTCACCTTCTACCGGCGCAAGCTGTTTCATCCCCGGCAATGGACCCACGCCCTGGTCGGCACGCTGATCGGGGCCTTAGTTGGGGCGGTCGTCGCCCATTACCTGCCCGCCGAATGGCTGAACAAGATGCTGCCGGTGATCGTCTTCGCCTGTGGCCTGTACCTGTTGTTTGGCGGCACGCCCAAGGCCCCGCTGGACAGCGACGCCCCGATCAAGAAGACCTGGCAAGCACCCCAAGGCTTCAGCCTGGGTTTCTACGACGGTGTCGCCGGTCCCGGTACGGGCGCGTTCTGGACGGTCAGCAGCCTGCTGCTCTACCCCATCGACCTGGTCAAGGCCAGCGGCGTGGCGCGCAGCATGAACTTCGTCAGCAACATCGCTGCGCTGTCGGTGTTCATCTTTTCCGGGCAAGTGGACTGGGTCATCGGCCTGAGCATGGGTCTGTCGGTGATGACCGGGGCGTTCTTCGGGGCTCGCACCGCCATCAGTGGCGGCGCGAAGTTCATCCGGCCGGTGTTCATCACCGTGGTGTTGGGCCTGACGGTGCGTCTAGCCTGGCAGCACTGGTTCAGCATGGCCTAGACGACGAGCCACGTAGAGGTCGATCAGGTAGCGCGCGATGGAGCGCGAGGCCGGTAGCGGTGGCAGGTTGTGCACGTTGAACCACTGGGCGTCCTCGATTTCGTCCTCCTGGGGCACGATGTCGCCACTGGCGTACTCGGCGTGGAAACCCAGCATCATCGAATGGGGGAACGGCCAGCACTGGCTGCCCACGTACTGGATGTTCTTCACCTCGACGCTGACTTCTTCGCGCACTTCGCGCACCAGGCAGTCCTCGGCGGACTCACCAGGCTCGGCGAACCCCGCCAGGGTGCTGTAGACACCGCTGACGAAACGCGGCGAACGCGCGAGCAGGACCTCATCGCCGCGAGTGATCAACACGATCATGCTCGGCGAAATCCGCGGGTAGTGGCGCAAGTCGCAGGCATCACAGTACATGGCGCGTTCCCGTGGGACCTGGCTCATGCGCTTGCCGCAACTGCCACAGAATCGATGCTCGCGGGCCCAGGTGCCGATCTGCGCCGCATAGCCCAACACCTTGTAGAGCGTGTGGTCATCCTCGAGCATGAACGCCCGCAGGCCCTTCCAGTTGCACCCTGCTATCTCCTGCGTGCTCTGCAACTCCAGCAAGTACACCGGCTCGCCATCCAGGTGACCGATACCGTGTTCGGCAAGGATCGACAGGCCCTGGCGCTTGAGCCATTCGCGGGGAAACAGTGCGCCGTTGTCATCGAACAGAAAGCCTTCCGGGCTTCGGGCCACAGCCCAGCCGCCAGGAAGTTCGGTGTCGATTACTGCGGTGGTCCAGCGTGAAATCATGGTCAGTCAATCCAGAAATTCGGGTTTCTGTTTGCTCATATGGGCGGCCATGGCCACGCGCAGGTCGGTCGATTGCAACATGGCGGCGTTCCACGTGGCGACATACTCCAGCCCGTCGTCGATGCGGTGGTCGCGCATGTAGCTGATCATTTCCTTGGTGCCGGTCACGGCGATCGGCGACTTGGCGGCGATCTCCCGGGCAATGCCCATCACGCCGTCGAGCAAGCCGGCCGCGTCGCTGTAGACACGGTTGACCAGGCCAATGCTGCGCGCTTCGTCGGCCCCGAAGGTACGCCCCGTATAAGCGAGTTCACGCAGCATGCCGTCCCCGATGATCCGGGGCAAGCGTTGCAACGTGCCAACATCGGCGGCCATGCCGATATCGATTTCCTTGATCGAGAACTGGGCGTCCTCGGCTGCGTAGCGCATGTCGCAGGCCGCGATCAGGTCGATGGCACCGCCCAGGCAATAGCCCTGGATCGCCGCCAGCACAGGTTTGCGGCAGTTGTCGACGGCGTTGAACGAGGCTTGCAGTTGCAGGATCTTACGTCGCAACAGGCGCGCATTGCGGCCCACGTCCTTGCCCATTTCGTTGGCTACGCCAGCCAGCATCATCAGGTCTATCCCCGATGAAAAATGTTTGCCGGCCCCGCTCAGCACCACCACCCGTGCCTCGTCGGTGTCATCGATCCATTGGAAGATCTCGATGATCTCGCTCCAGAACGCGGCGTTCATCGAATTGATCTTTTCCGGCCGGTTGATCTGCACGTGGGCGATGTTGTCTGCAAGTTCGACGCTGAACGCTTGGTATTGCGACATGGCAGTGATCCTTTACCGGCTGAAAAAGAGGCCTGAACTATAACAAGCCAACGCGACGGGACGTAGGCAGTGCATCGGCCAAAAGCGGGACTTGCCGGTTATCATGAGGATCAACCTGTGGCGAGGGAGCTTGCTCCCGCTGGGCTGCGCAGCGGCCCCATTTTTTGAGTGCTTCGCACTCAGGCATGAGCAAGCTCCCTCGCCACAGGCTAATTAATCAACCTTGTCAGTCGCCTCCAGCCGCCCGTCCCACCCTCCACCCAGCGCGGCAATCAACTGCACGCTGGCGATCAGGCGGCTCTGCTGCAGGCTCAGCACGCTACGCTCATTGCTCAAGGCGGTGGCCTGGACAGTCACCACATCCAGGTACGCGATCAACCCGGCCTTGTACTGGTTCTGGGTCAGGCGCAAGGACTCGCGGGCGGCGTCGAGGGCCTCCTGGCGCACACGCGCCTCATCTTCCAGCACCTTGAGCTGGATCATGTAGTTCTCCACCTCACGAAAGCCGTCGAGCACGGTCTGGCGATAAGTGGCGACGGTCTGGTCGTAGGCGGCGACGCTGCGGTCGACTTCCGCCGAGCGCTGGCCGCCGTCGAACAGGGTCATGGCCAGTTGCGGCCCAACCGACCAGAAACGGTTCGGCACGCTGACCCAGTTGTCATAGGTACTGCTGCTGTAGCCACCGCTGAGGCTCAAGGTCAGGTCCGGGTAATAAGCCGCCTTGGCCACGCCGATATTGGCGTTGGCGGCCATCACCGAGCGCTCGGCCGAGGCGATGTCCGGCCGGCGCTCGAGCAGTTGCGAGGGCAGCGCCACCGGGATTTGCGGCAGCGCCGGGACCTCCTGGGTCTCGGCCAGGTTGAACTCGGCCGGCGGCAGGCCCATCAACACGGCGATGGCGTTTTCGAACTGGGCCCGCTGCCAGATCAGGTCGATCAGGTCGCCCTGGGTGGTCTTGAGCTGGTTCTGGGCCTGGGCTACCGCGTCCCTGCCGGAAACGCCGGCGCGGTATTGGTTCTCGGTCATTTTCAGCGAGCGCTGATAGTTGTCGACGGTGCTTTGCAGCAAACGCTTCTGTTGATCGAGAACCCGCAGTTGCAGGTAATTCTGCACCAGCTCCGACTGCTGGCTCAGGCGCATGGCGGCGAGGTCGGCAAAGCTGGCCTGGGCGCTCGTCTCGTCGGCTTCGAGGGTACGCCGCAGCTTGCCCCAGACGTCCGCCTCCCAACTGACGCCCGCCTGGGCGTTGTAGGTGTCGCGGATGCCACTGGAGGAACTGCTCAGGCTCGAACTGCTGCTGCCGGTGCCCTGGCTGGAGCGGGTCTTGCCCACAGTCAGGTCCATGCTCGGAAAAAACGCGCCCCGGGCACTGCGCACCAAAGCCCGGGCCTGGCGGTATTGCGCCTCGGCCTGGGCCACGGTCTGGTTGGAGGTATTGAGCGTTTCCACCAGGCCGTTGAGCTGCGTATCGCCGTACAACTCCCACCAGGCGCCTCGGGCCAAGGCGTCGCTGGGATTGGCCTGGCGCCAGCCCTGGGCCTGTTTGTACTGCGCTGGCGCGGCGGCCGACGGGCGCTGGTAGTCCGGGCCGATGGCGCAGGCACTGAGCATCGCCACGCACAGCGCCAGGCTCAGTCCCCGTGACCCACGGGCGGTCGCCAACACGGTGGCAAGATGGAAAGGCGAACGATCGGTCATAGCGGAGTTTCCAGGGCAGCATCAGTGCGCACGCCGCGCCAGCGGTTGAAGCGATGGCGCAACTTATCAAGATAGAGGTACACCACCGGCGTGGTGTAGAGGGTCAGGACCTGGCTGAACACCAGCCCGCCAATGATGGTCAGGCCCAGCGGCTGGCGCATTTCCGCGCCTTCGGCATTGCCGAGCAACAGCGGCAAGGCCCCCAGGATCGCCGCCAGGGTGGTCATCAGGATCGGCCGCAAGCGCAGCAGGCAGGCACTGCGGATCGATTCAAGCGGCGATTGGCCGCCTCGCTCCAGTTGCAGCGCCAGGTCGATCATCAGGATCGCGTTTTTCTTCACCACACCGATCAGCAGGAACAGCCCCAGCAGTGAAATCAGGCTGAACTCGCTGCCCAGCGCATAGATCGACAGCAACGCGCCGACCCCGGCCGATGGCAGCGTCGAGAGGATGGTCAGCGGGTGGATGTAGCTCTCGTACAGCACGCCCAACACCAGGTAGACCGCCAACAATGCCCCGAGAATCATGAACGGCTGGCTCTTCTGGGTCGCCGCGAATGCGTCGGCGGTGCCGGCCATTTTCACGATGACGTCTTCGGGCATGCCGAGCTTGGCAATGGCGCGCTCGATGGCGGCGCTGCCCTGCTCCACCGTCACGCCCTCGGCCATGTCGAACGAAATGCTCTCGGAGGCGAACTGGCCTTCATGGCTGACCCGGTCGTCCTCCAGGCTGTTCTCGTAATGGGCAATGGTCGACAGTGGCACGCGCGCGCCGTCGGCCGTGATCACCTGGACTTGCTCCAGGGTGCTCGGGTCCTGGGCGTACTTGGGATTGACCTCCATCACCACCTGGTACTGGTTGAGGCTGTCGTAGATGGTGGAGATCTGCCGTTGGCTGTAGGCGTTGTTAAGCACCGCCGTGACCATGTTCATGTCGATGCCCAGGCGCTTGGCCTGGTCGCGGTCCACCACCAGTGTCACTTGCTGCGCCCCGCCACCGTCGCGCGCGTCGATGGCGGTCAGCTCCGGCAAGGCACGGAACGCCGCCGTGACCTTGGGGTACCACTCGCGCAGGGACGCCAGGTCGGCACTTTGCAGGATGTAGGAATACTGCGAGGTGGTCTGCTCGCGCCCGCCGCCGAACTGCAGGTCCTGGTCGGCCATCAACATGAGCTGGGCACCAGGAACCTTGGGCATTTCCTTGCGCAGGCGCTCGATGACTTTCTGCGCGGAAATCTCCCGGTCCTTGATCGGCTTGAGGCGCACCAGCATGAAGGCATTGTTGGTGCCGTTGTTGCCGCCAATGAAGCCGGCGACGCTCTGCACCGCATCATCCTTGAGCACCGCACGCCGGAAGATTTCCATCTTCGGTTGCATCACGTTGAACGACAGCCCGTCATCGCCGCGTACGAAACCGATCAACTGGCCGGTGTCCTGCTGCGGCATGAAGGTCTTCGGCACCACCACGTACAACGCCACGTTCACCCCGATGGTCACCAACAGGCTGAGCAAGGTCAGGCGGCGATGGCGCAGGACCCAGTCCAGGCTGGTGGCGTAGCCACGCACCATGCGCTCGTTGAGCCGCTGGCTCCAGCGTTGCAAGCGATTTTCCTGGCCCGGCACGTGCGGCTTGAGCCAGCGGGCGCAGAGCATTGGCGTGAGCGTCAGCGAAACCACCAGCGAGACCACGATGGACGCGGCCAGGGTGATGGAGAACTCGCGGAACAAGCTCTCGATGATCCCGCCCATGAATAGGATCGACAGGAACACCGCCACCAGGGAGACGTTCATCGACAGCAGGGTAAACCCGACTTCACTCGCCCCCAGGTAGGCCGCCTTCATCGGCGCCACGCCCTCGTCGATGTGCCGGGAAATGTTCTCCAGCACCACGATGGCATCGTCCACCACCAGCCCGGTGGCAAGGATCAGCGCCATCAGCGACAAGTTGTTCAACGAAAAGCCGTACAGGTACATCACCGCGAACGTGCCCACCAGCGACACCGGTACCGCCAGGGTCGGGATCAGCGAAGCACGGAAGTTGCCGAGGAACAGGAACACCACCAGCACCACCAGGGCCACGGCGATCAGCAGGGTCATTTCCGCTTCATGCAAGGTCGCCTTGATCACCGGCGAGCGGTCCATCGCCAGGTTCAGCTTGACGCTGGCCGGCAGCACCGCCTGCAACGCCGGCAACTGGGCCTTGATCTCGTTGACGGTCTCGATGATGTTGGCCCCGGCCTGCCGGTTGATCACCAGCAACACCGCGGCATCGTCATTGAAGAAACCGCTGTTGTAGCGGTCCTCGACGCTGTCGGTGACTTTTGCCACGTCCTTGAGCCGCAGTACCGAGCCGTCCTGGTAACGGATGATCAGCGTTTCGTAGTCCTTGGCCTTTTCCAGCTGGTCATTGGCCTGGACCTGCCACATGCGCCGGTCGTCCTCCACCGAACCCTTGGGCCGGCGCACGTTGCTGTTGGCAATCGCGGTGCGCACGTCATCCAGGGCCACGCCGTACTGGTCCAGCGACTTGGGCTCCAATTCGATGCGCACCGCCGGCAGAGAGCTGCCGCCGATCTGCACTTCACCGACGCCCGAGACCTGGGACAGGCTCTGGGACAGGATTGTCGAGGCCAGGTCGTAGAGCTGGCCTTTCTCCAGCACGTCCGAGGTCAGCGACAGCACCATGATCGGTGCCTGGGACGGGTTGACCTTCTTGTAGGTGGGCATGCTGCGCATGCCACTGGGCAACAGGTTGCGCGAAGCATTGATCGCCGCCTGCACCTCCCGCGCCGCGCCGTTGATGTCGCGGTCCAGGTCGAATTGCAAAATGACGCGGGTGGAGCCCTGGCTGGAACGGCTGCTCATGGTGTTGACCCCGGCGATGGCGCCGAAGGAGCGTTCCAGGGGCGTTGCCACCGTCGACGCCATCACTTCCGGGCTGGCGCCCGGCAGACTGGCCTGGACGACAATCACCGGGAAATCCATCTGCGGCAGCGGCGACACCGGCAACAGGCCGAAGCACACCCCGCCGAGCAGCGTGATGGCGAAACTCAGGAGCATGGTAGCCACGGGACGGCGGATGAAGGGGCCGGAGAGGTTCATTGGGCTTGGCCCTGAGCATCAAACGACAACCGCGCTCCGCTCTTGTGGCGAGGGGATTTATCCCCGCTTGAGTGCGCAGCGCTCACAACACAGCCTGCTACGCAGCCTGACGGGGATAAATCCCCTCGCCACAAAAGGCAGCTCTGCTCCGGTCGCACACCGGTAGTCAATCTGCTGCCCTTCATGCCTGCACCTCTTTCCCATCCGGCTTGGCAAACCGGCGGCCCAGGCGGTCGAAATACAGGTAGATCACCGGCGTGGTGAACAGCGTCAGCACCTGGCTCACCAGCAGCCCACCCACCATCACCAACCCCAGGGGTTGGCGCAGTTCGGCGCCGGAGCCGGTGGCCAGCATCAGCGGCACCGCCCCGAACAAGGCGGCCAGGGTGGTCATCAGGATCGGCCGAAAGCGTAGCAGCGCGGCCTGGTAGATCGCCGTCTGCGGGTCCACGCCCTGGTTACGTTCGGCGTCGAGGGCGAAGTCGATCATCATGATCGCGTTCTTCTTGACGATACCGATCAGCAGGATGATGCCGATGATCGCGATCATCCCCAGGTCGTTGCCGGTGAGGATCAGGGCCAGCAAGGCGCCGATGGCCGCCGAGGGCAGCGTGGACAGGATCGTGATCGGGTGGATGTAGCTTTCGTACAGCACGCCGAGGACGATGTACATGGTCACCACGGCCGCCAGGATCAGTAGCAAGGTACTCGACAGCGAGGCCTGGAACGCCTGGGCCGCACCCTGGAACTCGGTCTGTACCCCCAGCGGCATGCCGATGTCGTGCTGGACCTTTTCGATCACCTCCACCGCGTGCCCGAGGGCCACGCCGGGGGCGAGGTTGAACGACATCATCACCGCCGGGAACTGGCCGATGTGGGCAATCGCCAATTGCGCCTGGCGTTCCTCGACCCGGGCCAGGCTCGACAGCCGCACTTGCCCGCCGTCGGTGGTGTTGACGTGAATCTGGTCCAGCGCCTGGGGCCCGATGCGCTCCCCGGCCTGGGCCTGCAGCACCACGCGGTACTGGCTGGCCTGGGTGTAGATGGTGGAAATCTGCCGCTGGCCGAAGGCGTCATACAAGGCATCGGTGATGTTCGACACCGACACGCCCAGGCGTGACGCGGCATCGCGGTCGATCACCAGATAGACCTGGAGGCCCTTGTCCTGCAAGTCGCTGGCGACGTCGGTCAGTTCCGGCTGGCTGGCCAGGGCTTCGACCAGCCGACCGCTCCAGAGGCTGAGCAACTCGGCGTCCGGCGACGACAGGCTGAACTGGTACTGGGTGCGGCTGACCCGGTCCTCGATGGTCAGGTCCTGCACCGGCTGCATGAACAGGCGGATGCCTACCAGTCGATCCAATTGCGGCTGCAACCGGGCAATGATCTCGGTGGCGCTGTCATCTCGTTCGCCGTGGGGCTTGAGGTTGATCAACAGGCGGCCGCTGTTGAGCGTGGCGTTGTCGCCGTCCACGCCGATGTAGGACGACAGGCTGTCCACCGCTGGATCGGCGAGGATCACCTTGGCCAGTTGCTGCTGGCGTTCACTCATGGCGGCAAACGAAATCGATTGCGGCGCTTCGGAAATGCCTTGGATCACGCCGGTGTCCTGCACCGGGAAAAACCCCTTGGGCACGGCCAGGTACAGCACCACCGTCAGCACCAGGCTGCCCACCGCCACCAGCAGGGTCAGCGGCTGGTGCTTGAGCACCCACTGCAACCGGCGCCCGTAGCCGGCGATCAACCAATCGATCCAGGCCCCGCTGGCGCGGTAGAAACGGCCTTGCTCGTGTGCCTCGGGTTCGCGCTTGAGCAGGCGCGCGCACATCATCGGCGTCAGCGTCAGGGACACCACCAGGGAAATCAGGATCGCCACCGCCAGGGTGATGGCGAACTCACGGAACAGCCGCCCTACCACGTCCGCCATGAACAGCAGCGGGATCAGCACGGCGATCAGCGACAGCGTCAGGGATACCAGGGTGAAGCCGATCTGCTTGGCCCCCTTGAGCGCGGCCTGCAACGGACTGTCGCCTTCTTCGATATAGCGGGCGATGTTTTCCAGCATGACGATGGCGTCGTCCACCACGAACCCGGTGGCGATGGTCAGGGCCATCAGCGTCAGGTTGTTGATGGAGAAGCCCGCCAGGTACATCACGCCGAATGTCCCGATCAACGACAGCGGCACCGCCACGGACGGGATGATGGTGGCGCTGACACGGCGCAGGAACAGGAACGTCACCATGACCACCAGGGCAATGGCGATCAGCAGTTCGTGTTGCACATCGGTGACCGAGGCGCGGATGGTCTGGGTACGGTCGGTGAGCACGGTGACGTCGAGGCCGGCTGGCAGGTTGTCAGTGATGCTGGGCAGCAGGGCCTTGATCCGATCCACCACCTCGATGACGTTGGCCCCCGGCTGGCGCTGGATGTTCAGCAGCACGGCCTGGTTTTCGTTGGCCCAGGCGGCAAGGCGCTCATTCTCGGCACCATCGACGATCTGCGCCACATCCTTGAGCCGCAATGGCGCGCCGTTGGCATAGGCCAGGATCAGCTCGGCGTAATCCTTGGGCGAGGTCAACTGGTCGTTGGCGTCGAGCATCGAGACCCGGGTCGGGCCGTCGAAGTTGCCCTTGGGCTGGTTGACGTTGGACGCACCGATCAGCGTGCGTACATCCGCCAGGTTCAGGCCGTTGGCCGCCAGCGCCTCGGGGTTGACCTTGATCCGCACCGCCTGGCGCTGGCCACCGGCAATGGTCACCATGCCGACCCCGCTGATCTGCGCGATCTTCTGCGCCATGCGGGTGTCCACCAGGTCATTGAGCTTGGGCAGCAGCATGGTCTTGGAAGTAATCGCCAGGGTCAGCACCGGGGTGTCCGCCGGGTTGACCTTGTTGTACACCGGCGGCGCCGGCAGGTCGTTGGGCAGCAGGTTGGTGGCGGCGTTGATCGCCGCCTGCACCTGTTGCTCGGCGACGTCCATGTTGATTTCGAGATTGAAGCGCAGGGTGATCACCGACGCGCCACCGGAACTGGTGGAGGCCATCTGCGTCAGGCCCGGCATCTGCCCGAACTGGCGCTCCAGGGGCGCGGTCACCGCACTGGTCATCACATCGGGGCTGGCGCCGGGGTACAGGGTCATCACGCGGATGGTCGGGTAATCGACCTGGGGCAACGCCGACACCGGCAACAGCCGATAGGCGATCAGGCCGGCCAGGACGATGGCCAGCATGCTCAGGGTCGTGGCGACCGGACGCAGGATGAACAGCCGCGAGAGATTCATGCGCCGCCCTTTTTCGCCTTGTCGGCCGCTGCCGATTCAGCCGGCGCCGCCGCGGTCTTGCCCTGCAAGTGTTCGGTGGGTGAAGTGGGCACGTCCTGGCTGTCGTTGACCACTTCCACTTCGCTGCCTTCCTTCAGGCGGTCGGTGCCTTCCAGCACCACCCGATCGCCGGCGGCCAGGCCTTCGGTGACCACGGTGTTCTCGCCGTCGCTGGCGCCGATCTTGAGTTTCTTGAGGGTGACTTTCTTGTCGCCCTCCAGGGCATAGACAAAGGTGCCATTGGTGCCGAACTGGATGGCGGCCGTCGGTGCCAGGATCACGCCCTTGAGGGTGTCGGCCAGCAGGCGCACGTTGACGAACTGGTTGGGAAACAGCGACTGGTCGCGGTTATCGTAGCGAGCCTTGAACTTCAGGGTGCCGGTGGTCACGTCGATCTGGTTGTCCAGGCTCTGCAGGACACCCTTGGCCTGGAGTTTTTCGTCACCCCGGTCCCAGGCTTCGACCGGCAGCTTCGCGCCACTGTGGTAACGGGCCAGCACGGTTTCGAGGCTGTTTTCCGGAAGGGTGAACACGACGCTGATTGGTTGGGTCTGGGTGATGACCGCCAGGGCCGTGGTGTCGTTCGCCGCCACCAGGTTGCCGACATCCAATTGGCGCAAGCCGACGCGCCCGGAGATCGGCGCACGGATCTTGGTGAATTCAAGGTTGAGCCTGGCGTCGTTGACCGCCGCCTGGTTGGTCTTCACCGTGCCCTGGTACTGGCCTACCAGCGCGGCGGCCGTATCGAGGGTCTGCTTGGCGATGCTGTCTTCGGCATACAGCCCGCGATAACGCTCCAGGTCCACTTGGGCATTCTTCAATTGCGCCTGGTTCTGCAACAGCGTGCCTTCGGCCTGGAGCAACGCGTTCTGGTATGGACGCGGGTCGATCTCGGCCAGCAGGTCGCCGGCCTTGACCATCTGCCCTTCTTCAAAGGCAATCTTGACCAGTTCCCCGCCCACCCGGCTGCGCACATTGATGGTGTTGAGCGCCGTGACCGTGCCCAGCGCCTTGTAGTACAGCGGGAAATCACCGGTGACCGCCGGCGCCACGCGGACCGGGATCGGCCCCGAGGCGCCGCCGAATCCAGGCCGCATGCCGCCCGAGCGTCCCATGTGCCCGGCTGCGGCCTTCTGCCCTGCCCCAGGCTTCTGGGTCGTGCTGGAGGGCCAGAACTTCCAGGCCAGCAGCGCGACGACCAGGAGGATAAGCAAGCCGAATAGCCAGCGGCGGGGATGACGGGAAACAGAGGATTGCATGGAGTGATCAACCATTGGGCGCGTGGGCTTCTTCTACGGGAGGCTGAACGATAAGCACTGGGCGGTATTTAGCAAAGCGGCTTTACCGGCAATTTACCTTGGGCTTACCTTTCGTCAAATCGGCTAAAGCCTTGAAGTACAAATAAAAACGGCCTGGGTTGGACCCTGGCCGTCGAAATTGTAATAAATGATCTGTTTCAGAACACTTATTTCAGGATGCCTGGTTTCACGGCATCACTTCAGCGCGCTGAGCGCCGCGTCGTAGTTAGGCTCTTCGGCGATTTCCTTGACCAGCTCGCTGTGCAGCACGGTGTCGTTCTCGTCCAGCACGACGACGGCACGGGCGGTCAGGCCCTTGAGCGGACCATCGGCAATGGCCACGCCATAGTTCTGGATGAACTCGGCACCGCGCAGGGTCGACAGGCTCTGGACGTTGTCCAGGCCTTCGGCGCCGCAGAAACGTGCCTGGGCGAACGGCAGGTCGGCGGAGATGCACAGCACCACGGTGTTATCCAGCTCGTTGGCCTGGGCATTGAACTTGCGCACAGAGGTGGCGCAGGTCGGCGTGTCGACGCTTGGGAAAATATTCAGCACCTTGCGCTTGCCGGCGAAGCTCGCCAGGGTAACGTCGGACAGATTGCCGGCCACCAGGGAAAAGGCTGGCGCCTTGGAGCCGGCTTGGGGCAATTGGCCGTTGACTTGAACCGGGTTGCCTTTGAGCGTGACTTGAGCCATGAACGGATTCCTTCTGACAGGTTTGAAAGGTCGAGGCCGGAGTTAACCATGAAATGCCGCCATGACCTATGCCCGGACAGAAAAAGTCATGCTTCGGGCGCCGCTACTTGGCCTTGAGTTTCAGGAATGACTGGTGCATGTCATTCGCCCAGCCATCGATGACCGGTTTGACATCATCGACTTTCATCACCTGGGCGTCGTTGGCCAACGGCTTGCCCGTGCCTTTGCGCACCACCTGGGCGATCACGGCATTGCTGCCGCCGTCGAGAAACACCGCTTCGGTGCCCAGAGTGGTTTCCTGGTCACGAATACCACTGGCCGTGCTGACCGCCGCCGCCACCAGGGCAATCGGCACCACTTCATAAGGCTTCAGGCCTTGGGTCTTGCTGCCCACGGCAGTAATGGCCGCGCGCATCACCAACACCCCAGGGCCCGGGCTCTTGGCCAACGGCAGGGATCTTCCCGCTTCACGCATGAGCGCCTGGTCGTAGTAAGCCGTGATGCCGGACAAGGTGGCCTGAGGAATCCTGACGGTCGGCTGGGGCTTGGGATAAAGCTGCGTCGGCTCGATATAGATGCTGGTGTATTTGCTCGGGTCGATCGTGGGATCAATCCAGCGCATCACCTCGGCGCCCGACGGCGACTTGTCCTGCTTGAGCCGGCTGTAATCGCCCAGGAAACCGGAGTACTCGTCCGGCTGGGTGACTTGAGTGGAGCAACCCAACAAGGCGAGCGAGGCGATGCAGACGCTGCCAATCATTGACGCGAGTTTCATGCGGCCACTCCTGTCATCCACCCGGGACCGGGTTTGAGTTAAAGGTATAGACAATGCCTGGGGTTTTGCCTGTTTTATCGAAGGCGCCCGACGATGGGAGCAAACCTGCCCGCGACGCGCTCGGTCAGCCGGCATACCCGTGGACCGTGCCGACGCCTTCGCGGGCAAGCTCACTCCTACAGGCATTTGAGGTAGATGCCGATGGGGCCAGGGCTTATGTCTGAAACCAGTCCCGACGCTCATCCAGGGTATGGCGGATCAGCTCGACGAGCATTTGTATCTCTGCCGAGGCTTGGGCGTCGGCGTTGATGGCCATCCATACTTCGCGCTGCATCGGCGAGCCGAAGATGCCCGGCAAGGCCACCAGGCCGCGGTCGAAGCGGCTCATGTACTGCGGCACCAGGCCAATGCAGGCGCTGCATCGGATCATCTCCAGCATCAATTCATAGGATTGCACCTGCACCACGCCGGCCCGGCGCTGCTCCATCAGGCTGTTCCAGGGCGTGAAGCTGTCCACCTGCCGGTCCGCCAGCCATTGCACCAGCATGTAGTCGTTCAGATCCTCCAGGCGCTGCGGACGCGTCGCCGGCCGCGAATAGCGCTTGGCCATGTGTGGCACATAGTCCAGCCGCGCCAGGCGCTGCGCCGGCAACGTAGCGAAGCTGGGCCCCGGCATCGTCGCCTGGGTATCACTGAGCCACAGCACCAGGTCAGCACTGACGGCTTGCAGCGCCAGGTCGCTGTCCAGGGTGATGATCTGCAAGCGGACGCTGGCATTGCGTCGCAACAGCGAGATCAGGTCGCGCCCGAGGATGTCGTGCAGGATCGGTTCGGCCACCGCCAGGCGAATCAGCGGCTGGTCGTTCAGCGGCGGCGTCCCTTCCTGAGCCAGGGCAATCAAGCGTGCCTGCAATTGCCGGCCTTCGCGGCTGAGGGTCAGGGTGCTGCCCTGGTAACTGAACAGCGAGCGTTGCAGGCGCCCTTCCAGGTGCGCCAGTTGCTTGCGCAACCAAGTGGCCTTGACGTTGAGGCTGCGCGCCGCTTGCATGAAGCAGCCACATCGCGCACTGACCAAAAAACATTGCACCACCTGGGGCTCGATGTTCCCGGCCAAGGCAAGCCAGGGGTCAGGGGCACGCAACGGGGTGCGATAAGGGTGGATGACAGCCTGGCGTCCTGCTGGCTCGGTGAAGGTCATGGGTGACTCCCTGTCGGTTGTACGGATAAGCAGGTGCTACACAATCATTCATTTCTGGTTGAACGCGCCTCTGGCAAGAGGTAACACCCTTCGAGTCCAAGGCTAGCGGACCTCCTCCAGGACCTTGCTCAACTGCGCCCCGTCAATGCTCAAGGTCGCGGTGTCGAGCATGCCCTCCAGGTAGGCCTTGGCGATCTGTTCCTGGCGCTGGGCGCGCAGGGCCTGGGTCAACCGTTCGCGGACTTCCTCCAGGGTCGCGTCCCGGGCCGGCTGCTGCTCGGTGAGCTTGATCACATGGAACCCCGCCGCACTCTGCACCGGGTCGGAAACGGCGCCGACCTTCATCCGCGCCACCGTCTCGCGAACCGGTGGCACGAATTGCTGCAACGGCTGGTAGCCACTGTCGCCACCGCGCTCCTGGGAATAGCGGCTGGCCAGGGCGGCAAACTCGGCCGGCGACGCCTGGGCCTTCTTGCTCAACTCCAGCGCTTGTCGGCGCACCGCCTCCACCGTTTGCGGCTCGGTGGCGGCGAGGAATATCTGACTGACGCGGTACAGCGCCGGCGCGGTCCAGTTGGCTTTGCCGGCATCGTAGGCCTGCTTCAGCTCGTCTTCGCTGGGGTACCCGGCGGGCACCTGGCTGACCGATTGCAAGTAGTCGCGAAACACGATCTGCTCGGTCGCCGCCCGGGTCTGGCGCTCCACGTCCGGACGCTGTCGCCAGCCTTGCGCGTCGGCCTGCTCCAGCACGGCTTTTTCTGCCAGGCGCGCGCGGATCCAGCCTTCGAGCGCGGTCCGATTGCCGCGCATCTGCTGACGCACCTCGGGGGTCAGCGCTGCCAGCAGCGACTTGAGTTCGTCCGGGCTGACCTGCTGGTTGCCCAGCCGGGCCAGGCTCGGCGATTCGGACGAAACCACGCTGACGGCCTGCACCGCGGCCACCGGATCGCTGCCCGGCCGCATGCCCAGCACTACCGCCACGGCAACCAGGCCCAGGGTTGCGGCGCTGACGACAAAGGTCGGCTTGTTCACGATGCGACAGCCTCTTGCAGCGCAGCCTCGGCCGGCGACGCCTGGTCTTGCAGCCGCTCGGCGTTCTGGCTGTATTCGCGCAGGTAGACAATGAACTCCTGTAGCAGGCGGTCCCACAGTTCAAGCTGGCTGCGCAGGTGATCGACGCTCACGCCGGCCGCCACCACCACGTCCATTTCCATCACCAGGAACTCGCCCTGCACCGACAACCGGGCAAAGCGGCGCGAGGCGTTCCACAACTCCGCCAGCCCGGCCGGCAACTCACCCTGCACACGCAAGGCACAACTGAAGGTGAAATCCAGGTACTCGCCAGCGCTCGGTGTAGGGTTACCAAAACGCACGGCGTAACCGATGCCCTGGCTGGCGCTGAGCAGTTGCACGATGCCGTTCTGCTCGGTTTCGTTGACCCGGTAACCTGCCGCTTGCAACAGCTCGGTCAGGGATTTGACAGAAACCTGTTCAATCATTGCGCTCATGGTCGGTTCTTCCTTGTTCTGTGTCAGTGGGTGATCGAGGCCTGAGGCGCATCGAAACGGTTCTTGTAGAGATCATCGCCAAAGCCCTGGGCCAGTTCCTCGAAACGCACCCGGGTCTTGGCGGCGAATGGCTGGCGGATCTTCATCACGTCGGCCACGTCGATGGTTTCGTAGGCGTGGAGCAGCGTCTTGGCCACGTCGTACATCTGTTGATTCTTGACCGAACATTGCTGCACTTGTGTGTCACGTTCGGTCAATTGCGCCTCCAGGCGCGCGCGCTCGGCTTCCTTGCCACGGGCCAGGGTCAACAGCTCGTCGTAGGCTTTCTTGAACTTGCCGATCTGCTCGTTGCTGGCCGCGACCTGGGCCTGCGCCTGGCTTTGCAGGCTCTGCTGGTGCCCGGCCAGTTGCTCGTTCAGGGCCTGGGCCTTGCTCAGTTGCGCGGTCAGTTGCTTGATTTGCGCCTGCGCGTCCCGGGCTTGGGTCTCGGCGGCCTGGCGCGCGGCGCTGGCCTGGGCCTGTTCGCTTTGCAGGGCCTGCAATTGCGCCGTGGTGCTGCGCAGTTGCGCGCGCAAGCGTTCCTCCAGGCCTTCGCCGTGGGCACTGCCGTTGAGCAGCAGGCCCGCCAGCAGCAACGTCACCGGCACATGGTTCATGGCTCGCCTTTTCATGAGGCCTCCCTGCGCTTAGAAGCGCGTGTTGATTTCAAGCTGCAAGACATCGATGTCGTACGGCGCGCCGTACACCGCTTCGGAACTCAACCAGCGGCCCGTGGCGAAGACGTTGCTCGCCAGGCCGTAGTTGCCGCCCAGGAAATAACCCTTGGCGTTGGTGCCGCCCAAGTGGAACGACGAATCGTTGAAGCCGTCCGGCAAGGCATCCGGCTGGATGTACTTGTAGCCGGCGAACAGGTTCCAATCGCCCTGGCGCTTGAGCTCCAGCGAATTGCCCAGGGTGAACTGCAGCATCCAGGCGTTGGCGCCGCTCTGCACTTCGCCGTCGCTGTCCAGGTTGTTGGCGAACTGCCCTGCCGAGCGTTTGCGCATCTCGCCTTCGTCGTAGCCCAGGTTGTGGACGTAGTGGGCCTGGCTGCGCAGCTTCAGGTCGGCGGGCAGGTCGGCGTCCCAGGCGAAATTCAGGTCCAGCAGGTTGAATTCCGAGGCCAGGCCGACGAACTGCGGTTGTGGCGTGGTGGCCGGGTTGAGGGGGTTGGGCGTGATGTCCCGCAGCAGGAACACGGTGTTGCCCTTCTGCATGAACGCCACGCGCGAGCCGTCGCTGTCGCAGCCAGGGTCGCCGGCCCACGGCTGGCAAGGCGAGGAGCGCTGGCCTTCGATGTCGTCGAAGCGGTAGTAGGCCATGGCGGCCTTGATCCGGTTGCTGTCGTTGATGGCCCAGTTGGCCCCCAGTTGCGCACCGTACAGCCACTTGTTGTCGCTCTCCTCCTTGTCGGAACCGTTGCTGGTACTGGTGTCGTTGGTGTACTCCACCGGGAACGCGCCGACGGTGCCGAACAGCCCCCAATCCTGGTTGAGCTTGCGATTGAAAATCGCCGCCACGCCATCGAAGTTCAGGTCGCCGGAGTACAGCAGGTCGGTGGAGAAAAACGGGTTGGCGAAACGCCCGCCGGTCACGGTCAGCTCATCCGAGGGCTTCCAGGTCAGGTAGCCCTGGTCGAGCCAGATGTCTTTCTTGCCGAAACCACCGCCCAGGGTCTGGGTGGTGGACACCGGGTTGTTGTCCGAACCGGTGCCGATGCGGATGCCAGCGGTCCACTCCGGGGCGATCACCGCCTTCATGCCCAGGCGCGCCCGCAGGCGGAACAGGTTTTCCCGGTCTTCGCGGGTGTTGAGCAGCGGCGGCAGACCCGTGCTGCTGTTGGGGTTGACGTCGTACGGCCCCCTGTCGTTGAGCCGGGCGAAGTCGACGATCTGGTTGCTGTTGGTGCCTGAGTAGTAGCGCGACTCATCCCGCAGGCGAATGTCGCCATCGAAACTGATCCGCGAAACCCAGTCCGGAAAGGTGTTGGGCTGGGCCCAGTTTTCCTGTTTGGCGGTGGCCATGACTTCAGCCTTGACCTGGTCGCGGATCTGATCACGCACGATGTTCGGCACGTACTGCACCCGTACGTCCCCCGGCGCACCGGCCGGCGCCGCAGCCACCGCCGTGGCGGCCTGGCGCGCCTGCACCGCTTCGCGCTCGGCCTGGGCGATCAGGCCGTCGGCCTGGTCCTGCTTCAACACGCCTTGCTGCACGAGCAGGCGGATCAGATTGATCGTGGCATTCTCCGAGGGCGCCGGGGCGCAGACCCCGTGCCCGGCCAGGCTCAAGACCACCAGCCCAACCGCCCACGACAATCGATTCACATTGGAAATCATCTGCACACAACTCCTGTTGGCGAACTTTGAAATAGTCGATTAACCCGGACGCCGTCCCTGCAGGGACAGGCGTACCGGCAACGTCAGGGAAGCCGGCGGCCGCTCACTCAAATGCGGGGCGGCCCGCAGCGCAGAGATCACCTGGTTGTCCACTTGCGCATTGCCGCTGGACTTGACCAGTTCGACCCGGGTGATCTCGCCCACGGCGCTGAGCCAGACGTCGGCCTGCAGCGAGAACGCCAGGCTGCGCAGCTCGGGGTTCTCCCGCAGCAAGCGCTGGAAGGTGAAGGCCAGGAACTGGCTGTAGGTGCCATTGCCCAGCCGGCCACCGCCCGCGCCTGCCATGCCGCCCCCCTTGCCCGCGCCGATGTTGAAGGCGTCGTTGCCGGACTGGGCGTCGCCGTCCATCTGCATCGGGTTCGTCAGGTCATCCACTGGCGAGGGCGGCGCTTCTTCCTCGGGCTTGACCTCTTCGGGTTCCGGGGTCGGTTCGGGCTCGACCACCTTTTCCTCGACCTTGGGCTCCGGTTCCTTGGGTTTTTCCGGAGGGGGTGGCGGCGGTGGTGGCAGCGGGATGATGGTCGGCACCTTTGGTGCTTCACGGCGCACACCGCTCATGTCGTTGGCCCACTGCCACAGCAGCCAGGCGGCCACGCCAGCCAGCAGCAGGCCCGCGGCCCACTTGAGCAGGCGCAGCGGCGAGCGCTTCACCGGGGGCGGGTTGATGGGAAGTTTCGCGGTCATGGTCAGCCCTGGTTCGGTTTGCCGGTCACGAGGCCGACCTGGGACAGTTCCAGCCGCCGCAACAGGTCGAGCACTTCGATGACTTTCTGGTACTGCACCGTGGCGTCACCGCGCACGATGATCGGAAAGTCCGGGTTCTGGGCCTTCTCGATGCGCAAGCGCTCTTCCAGCTCGGCCAGCGTCACCGGGTAGGCGTCGAGGAACACCTGGCCGCCGTCATTCACCGAAATCGCCTTGGTCTTGGCCTCGGACAACGACACCGAGGCGCTGGCCTTCGGCAGGTTGATCTGGATGCCCGACACCTGCGCCGTGGCGGTCAGGATGAACATCACCAGCACCACCATGAGCACGTCCACCAGCGGCGTGATGTTGATGCTGTCCACTGCCGCGTCATCGTCGTCATCGTGTGAAGCATTTACGCTAGCCATCTCGATCCCCTCAGGCCGGTACGAACGATTGGGCGTGATGGTCGCGGCGATGGGCCGACTCACCGGCCTGGCCTTCACCATGCATTTCCGCCAGGCGGGTGATGAACTCGTCGACGAACACCCGCATGTCGGCGCTGACTTCCTTGTTGCGGGTGATCAGGCGGTTGTAGCCAAACAGCGCGGGGATCGCGACGAACAGGCCCATGGCGGTGGCGAGCAACGCGGCGGCCATGCCCGGGGCGATGGCGTTGATGTTCACGTCACCGGCCATCGCCGTGCCGAGGAACACCACCATGATCCCCAGCACGGTGCCGAGCAGGCCGATGTAGGGGCCGCCGGCGATGGCGTTGGACAGGGTCGAGAGCTTCGAACTCAGCAGTTGGTTTTCCCGGGTCCGCACGCCGTCCATGGAGCAACGGATCGCCTCGATGGTGGCGGCCGACACCGACGAGGTATCGGCGCCCTGCTCGCGCCGGGTGCGGATCTCCTTGACGGCCACCAGGTACAGGCGCCACAGCGAGGAATGCTGCAGGCGCTGGGCGAGGTCCTGGTCGTCGGCGAACATTTCCAGGCGCGTGCCGATCCTGGCGAACTGCTCGCGAAAGGCCTGGTTGGCCGCGCTGAGACGGCTGACCATGCGGTTTTTGCGGATCATGATGATCCACGACTGGAACATCATCAGCACCAGCACCGCGATGATCACCCAGGCGTCCAGCGGCACGGCGTTCAACAGGAACCCCAGGCTGCCGAAACCGAAACCGGACTGCTCTTCATCGACGCCGTAGGCCACCAGTTTCGATTCGGCGCCCTGGGCGTTCGCATCGGCCAGCAGCAGCGGTGCCGGACGAGCGACCTTGGAAAGGCGTGCTTCGTCCATGGCGCCGCTGAACGGTGCGAACGCACCGGCCGTGACGTCGGCGCCCAGCGCAATCGGCGAATTGAATGCCGGCATCGCCACGGCGAGGCTCGCGCTCTCGCGGCCGTTGACGTACAGCACCACCCGGTCACCCGAGGCAGTCAAGGCCAGGTGTTGCCATTGGCCGGGGTTCAGCGGCTGGGTCGAGACCGCCCGCTGGCCATCGATCGCCACGAACGGCACGCCCTGGTTCACCCCCACCAGCAGGCTGGCGGCGCCTTCATGGCGGGCCAGGACGATCTGCTCGCCGCCGGCCTGGTCCTGGCGCAGCCAGGTGCTGAACGTGAATGCCGCGCCGGCATTGTGTTGCAGCGAGGGGCTGGCGGGCAGCAGCAGCGGCTGGCCGCTGAACTGCAAGGCACGACCGATCACGCCATCGATGCTGGTGCCCGTTGCGCCCTGGGCATTGTTGCCGTAGGCGGTGGTGTCACGGGGCGGCACGCCGGTGGCGCCGTCGAAGTGGTACAGCGCGGTGTAGTCCGGGTCGAACGTCAACTGGCCGCTGCCGGTGGCCGGCGCTTTCTGGTTGCCGTAGTACATCCACAGGTCCTGGCGTTGACCGCCCTCCACGCTCGGCACATCGACCCAGATCAGCGCCATGCCCATCAACGGGTCGAAGCTTTCGATCTGGTGGTTGAGCACGGTCTTGTCGTCGGCACTGACGAAACGCAGGTCCGAGCCATCGTCCTTGACGCCGTCGAAGGTGAAGTTGCCGGTGTGCAGGCGCACCAGCAGCGCCGTGCGACCCAGGGCCTGGGCGATGGCGGCGCCCTGGGGCGTGGTGTCCACGGAAATCTGTTTGCGGTAGTGCCAATCGTCCTGCCACCAGGCATTGGCGGTCGCCGGAAGCACCAGCCCCAGGCAGATAAACACGGATAACAATAAGCGTTGCATGGACATGACTCCTGGGTTCAAAACGTCGCTTGCAGGTTGAAATGCAGGCGCGATTCCTGTTTCGAGGTGTTCGGCCCGTCGAGCAGCGGAAAGCCCCAATCGAGGCTGCCGGACAGCCATTTGCTCAGGCTCGCCCGAGTGCCGAGGCCAACGCTGGCAAGGGCGTAGTCGGCGTCCTGGTCGGGCAGCTCGTCACGCAGGTACAACTGCGCGCCCTCGGCGAAGGCGTAGAAGCGCCACTCCTGGACATAGCTGCCGAGGAACTTGGCCAGGGACGGTGTGCGCAGCTCCTGGGACAACAGGTAGCCATCGTCGCCGGTGCGTTCGGCCGCCAGGTAACCGCGTATGGATGTGGCGCCGCCGGCAGAGAATTGCTCGTTGGAGACCAGCGGCCCGGAAGCCAATTGGAATGCCGCTTTGGATGCGCTCTGCCAGTCGTTGCCGAAGGTGAAGGTGTAGTTGCCGTCGCCCTTGAGCACGGCAAAGCTGGGGCTGGCGCGGTAGCGCTTGTAGTCGAAGTCTTCGTCGGAACTGCCGTAGCCCAGCAAGCTGCGCGTACCCGCCACCAGGCTCAGGCCCAGGCCCAACTGGCTGCTTTCGGTGTAGCGCAGGCCGTTATAGGCGAAGGTAAAAGGCGCGTACTTGAGCGGTGCCTTGTCGCTGGAGCCACCCAGGCTCAGCTCTTCATCGAAGTCCTTGAAATCCACGCCAACGGAGAACGTGTTGGCCCAGGTTGGACTCGACGGGAGGCTGTAGATCGCCGAAACGCCATAGGAGTGGCCCTTGCCCAGCACGTTGCTGCCGCCGACGGTCGCCACGTTGCTGTCGGACTGGTAGCCAGAGAACTGCACGCTCCAGCGATCGTCCAACGGCGCCGTGTAGGAGCCCGACCAGACCTTGGCGTTTGCGGTGTCCTGAGGGGCGGTGAAGAAGGTCAGCGAAACGCTGTGGCCCAGTTGCCAGAGGTTGTTGTAGCCGAGGCTGGCGACGGTGCGCAGTTTTTCCGTGTCGGCGCTGTAATCGTTGTTCAGCCCGAGGCTGGCTTGCCAAGGGTTCTGGTCTTCGACCTGCAAGTCCACGTCCATGGTGCCGGGCCGCTGGCCTTCGCGCACCAGCGGCATCACCTGACGCCCCGGAATCTTGTTCAAGCGCGCCAGTTCTGCCTGGACCTGGGCGAAATCGGGCACCTCGCCCTCCTTCAGGGCCGGCACGTCGTCACGGATTTCCACCGGCGAATAATGCTTGGCCCCCACCACTCGCACGCGACCGACCTTGGTTTCGCTGACTTGCAGATAGACGATGCCGTCTTCGACCTTCTGCTCGGGCAGTTCGACGAACACCGATTGATAGCCGCGCGCCTGATAGACCTTTTGCAAGGCGTCGCGAGCCCCTTCGATGTCGCTCAAGGCCTTTTGCGGGCCGAGGAAAGGGTACACCGCTTCCTCGATAGCCCGGGCATCGAGCACGGTGTTGCCGCGCACGAAGTATTCGTTCACGTCCACCCGCCGCGCAGCAGCCGCCTCGGCCTCCTGCCCGCCTTCGGCCGCGAATGCCGACGGCCCGCCGACCGCCAGTAGCAACCAGCCCCACACCGCCGGCCGCGCTTTGAAAAAATGCTCCACACCACCCCCTGAATTCAAGATACGGCTCAATTGCTGGCAGTCGATGTCGTGGCGTGCCGGGCCAGCCAGGTGTGCAGCAGCGCAAAGTTCAAGGAGAACTCGGGCATTTGCAGCAAGGCGCCACAGAACACTTCACCGATGATTTTCTCGATGAGCCTCACCGCCCGCGCATCGCCCAGCAGCGTGGCGAGGTCTTTGCTCAAGACGTTGAAACTCCAGACCTTCTGGTTCAGGTCGAGGCCGACGAACCAGCGGAACAGCAGGTTGTAATTGAGTTGTTCGTAGAGTTGCTGCTCGCTGGGCACCGAATAGAGCAGTTGCAGCAAGAGGATGTGCATGGCGGTCTGCGGCGCGATGAGCATCTCGGCATCGGCGTTGAGGCCCTGCAACACGTCGCGATGGTCGTCGAGCAGGTCGTCGATCTGCGGACGCAGCAGGACCAGCGAATGGCCCTGCGGAATGTAGCTGGACACTTCCTTGAGCGCGCCCTGCCAGTCATCCTGGGAAACGATCCAGACCCACGGCGCGCCGTAGCGGTACACCGAAACCGGCTGCTTGCGCGCCGCCTCGACGATTTTCGACAGCCGCTGGTCAAGCTCCTGCATGCCCACTTTCGAATAACGTTCCATAGTCCCATCGCCCTCACTCCCGGCTTCGCGCCCCGGCTCCAAACGACCCCAGAGGGGCCCCTCGAACACGTCACACAGGCATGACGGGAGTGGCGATGTGCTACCGAACTTTTGTCATGAAAGCTTCATTCTTTGGCAAATGGAGGGGGTGTGGTGGGTGACTGAGCAGGTGCTTGAAAGCGGTTCTCGGGTGCTCACACCTAAGCAACGCCAGGCGCAGGTTTTGTGAGCATCCCCTACTTATTTGTGGGAGCGGGCTTGCCCGCGAAAGCGGTCTGTCTGGGCCGGTGATGCTGGCTGGGCTGGCCCCTTCGCGGGCAAGCCCGCTCCCACAGGGGATCTTTGGCTGGCGCAGGTTTTGTGGACATGCCCCATTTAATTGTGGGAGCGGGCTTACTCGCGAAGGCGGTTTGTCTGGGCCGACGATGTTGGCTGGGACGGCGTCTTCGCGGGCAAGCCCTGAGCTGGTCTAATAGCCCCGGACACCTCAATGGGTGAAACTACACTCATTGAGGAATATTCCATGACTAAGAAGTACAGAAAATTCGACGCCGAGTTCAAGCTGAAGGTCTGCAAGATGGTTGTTGATCAAGGTCTGAGCGTGAACTCGGTTTGTACCGATTTAGGCCTGAGCGATACCGCCGTGCGCCGCTGGGTTCAGCAGTATCAAACCGAGCAGTCGGGCGGTACGGGGATTGGCAAACCATTGACCAGCGACCAGCAGCGTATTCGCCAGCTTGAACAGCAAGTCCGCGAACTGAAGACGGATAATGACATATTAAAAAAAGCTACGGCCTTCTTTGCCCGCGAGTTGAAGTGATCCACCAGTTGGTTCACCAAGTCCAATGCAAGGCCTACCCGGTGGCGCGTATCTGCCGGGTGTTGCGGATCAGTCGTTCGGGGTTTTACGAAGCTCGTCAGCGGCGTTTGAAGCCAAAACCTGTGTGCTCGGTTTCCGCTCAGCTCAAGGCTGCCTTCGTGTCCAATGAACACTGTTATGGCAGCCGTCGTTTGGTGAAAGCGCTGCGTGACACTGGCGTCTCCGTTGGACGGAACAAGGTCCGCCGCCTGATGAAACAACAGGATTTGCGTCCGATTTGGAAGCGCAAGTTCGTTCATACCACTGACAGCAATCACAATTTTCCGGTGGCTGAGAACCTGCTCAATCGCCAGTTCAATCCCGAGCGCATCAACCAGTCGTGGGTCGCTGACATCACCTACATCCGTACCCGCAGCGGCTGGCTGTACCTGGCGGCCGTCATGGACCTGTACTCACGCAAAATCGTGGGCTGGGCCATGGCACCCCACATGCGAGCAGAGTTGGTATGCAGTGCGATGCAACTGGCCATCGCGCAGAGACAACCTGAACCGGGCTTGATCGCTCATTCGGATCGAGGCAGCCAGTATGCCGGTACGGATTACCAGAACTTGCTGACGCGACATGGAATGCGTTGCAGCATGAGTCGCAAGGGCAACTGCTGGGACAATGCGGTCATGGAGCGCTTCTTCTTGAATCTGAAGATGGAGCGTGTTTGGCGCAAGGATTACGCCAACCATGGCGAAGCGATCAAAGACATCACGGACTACATCGTGCGGTTCTATAACGGAAGGCGAATCCATTCATCCTTGGGCTATTTGCCGCCCAATCAGTATGAGCGGCAAGCAGCCTGAAAAACACCGATTGAGGTGTCCGGAAAAAATTGACCACCTCACCCGCTCCCACAGGGGGATCTTTGACTGGCGCAGGTTTTGTGGACATGTCCCAATTTAATTGTGGGAGCGGGCTTGCTCGCGAAGGCGGTTTGTCTGGGCCGGTGATGCTGGCTGGGACGACCTCTTCGCGGGCAAGCCCGCTCCCACAGGGGGATCTTTGACTGGCGCAGGTTTTGTGGACATCCCCCATTTAATTGTGGGAGCGGGCTTGCTCGCGAAGGCGGTTTGTCTGGGCCGGTGATGCTGGCTGGGACGGCCTCTTCGCGGGCAAGCCCGCTCCCACAGGGGATCTTTGGCTGGCGCAGGTTTTGTGGACATGCCCCATTTAATTGTGGGAGCGGGCTTGCTCGCGAAGGCGGTTTGTCTGGGCCGATGATGTTGGCTGGGACGGCGTCTTCGCGGGCAAGCCCGCTCCCACAGGGGCTTTGACTGGCGCAGGTTTTGTGAACGCCCTGCTCGCGATTCAGTGGATCCCTCGTCTATTGATGTTGGACTTGCACCATCGAGTTCACCTGCACTCGGGCCTGCATGTGTTCCGCCCCGCCACCGCGACGCATGCCGCGTACAGGGCAGGCGTCGAGGTAGTCCAGGCCGACGGCCAGTTTCAGGTGACGGTCGGGGCGGGTCAGGCGGTTGGTGATGTCGAAGCTGTACCAGCCATCGTCCAGCCAGGCCTCGGCCCAGGCATGGCTGGCCAGGTGATGTTCATCGTCGGTGCACAGGTAGCCCGAGACATAGCGCGCCGGAATTCCCAGGCTGCGGGCGCAGGCCAGGAATGCATGGGTATGGTCCTGGCACACCCCCGCGCCACCGGCGAAGGCTTCCGCCGCCGTACTGTTCACCGCCGTGGTGCCGAGGCTGTAGGGCATTCGCGTGACCAGCCCGTCCATCAAGTCGGCCAGCGCCGCACGGTCGCGGCGCCCGGCACATTGCTCAAGGGCGAACGCACTGAGGGCCTCGTCGGCGAGCGTCAGCCGGCTGGTACGCAGGTACGGCAGCGGTGACTGGTCATCGGGTTCCTTTTCCACCGACTGATCGATTTCCACCTCGCCATAAGCGCTCAGCACCAGCGCGCCGTGGGGTTCGTCCATGGTCATCACGTGCAGGATGTTGCCGTACGGGTCGAGCTGGCTGCGCACCAGGCGCGGCAGTTCCAGGTGCCACTCCAGGATGCGCTGGCGCGGGGTGTCCCGGGGCGTCAGGCGCAGGAACTGGATGCTGGTGCAGACTTCATCGGCATAACGGTAAGTGGTGTCGTGGCGTATGGACAGTTTCATACGACCTCCAGGTAAGACTCATGAACGGTCTGGCCCAGGTGGCGCACCTGGCCAATAAGGTCGGTCAGCCATTGATGCAGGCCCGATGCGAGGATCTCGTCGATTCCCGAATAGCGCAGGCGCGCATGCAACTCCGCCGCCAGGCGCTGGGCTGGCCGGCCGTTGTGGCCCGGCAGGCTGGCGAGGATCTGGTCCAGTTCCTCGATGCAGGCCAGCAACGAACGCGGGACATCGGCACGCAGCAGCAACATCTCCGATACCTGCTCGGCATTGGGCGCATTACGGTAGATCTCGTTGAACGCCTCGAACGACGACAACGCCCGCAGCAAGGCGCTCCACTGGTAGTAACCACGGGCCGAATTGTCGCTGACCTCCTCCGACTCCTCGCCGAACATTTCGTAGCGTGCATCCAGCAGGCGCAAGGTGTTGTCCGCCCGCTCGATAAAGGTGCCGAGACGAATGAAGCTGTAGGCGTCGTTGCGCATGATGGTGCCCGACGTCGCGCCGCGGAACAGGTGCGAGCGCTCCTTGACCCACTCGCAGAAATGGCTGATGCCGTAGCGGCCCAGGCCGTTGCTGGCGATGTTGCGCATTTCCAGCCAGGTGGCGTTGATGTTCTCCCACATGTCGGCGGTGATTCGTCCGCGCACCGCGTGGGCATTGGTCCTTGCGGCCCGCAGGCAACTGTAGATGCTGCCGGGGTTGGTTTCGTCCAGGGCGAAGAAATGCAGCATGTGCTCGCTGTTGAGGGCGTCATAGCGCGCGTTGTAATCGTCCAGGGTGCCGGCGGCCAACAACGACATGGCCAGCTCGGCGTGCCCGTCGCCGCGCCCGGCCTGAGGCATCAGCGACAGCGAATAACTGACTTCGAGCATGCGCGCCAGGTTCTCGGCGCGCTCCAGGTAACGGGACATCCAGTAGAGGTCCGAAGCGGTTCTTGAAAGCATGTCTTAGTCCTCCACGACCCAGGTGTCTTTGGTGCCGCCGCCCTGGGACGAATTCACCACCAGCGAGCCTTCGCGCAGTGCCACGCGGGTCAGGCCGCCGGGCACCAGGCGGGTTTCCTTGCCCGACAGCACGAACGGACGCAAGTCGATGTGCCGCGGCGCGATCCCGCTCTCGACAAAGGTCGGGCACGTGGACAGGCTCAGGGTCGGTTGGGCGATGTAGGCTTCGGGTCGAGCCTTGAGGCGAGCGCGGAAGTCCTCGATCTCCGCTGCCGTGGCGGCCGGCCCCACCAACATGCCGTAGCCGCCGGAACCCTGGGTTTCCTTGACCACCAGGTCCGGCAGGTTGGCCAGTACATGGGACAGGTCCTGGGGCTTGCGGCATTGCCAGGTCGGCACGTTCTTCAGGATCGGCTCTTCGGTGAGGTAGAAGCGGATCATCTCGTCGACATAGGGGTAGATCGACTTGTCGTCGGCGACGCCGGTGCCGACCGCATTCGCCAACACCACATTGCCGGCACGGTAGACGGCGATCAGCCCTGGCACCCCCAGCATCGAGTCGGGGTTGAACGACAGCGGGTCGAGGAAGGCATCGTCGAGACGGCGATAGATCACATCCACCTGCTGGGGGCCTGCCGTGGTGCGCATGTACACGTGGTCGTCGCGCACGAACAGGTCGGCGCCTTCCACCAGTTCCACGCCCATTTCCCGGGCCAGGAACGCGTGTTCGAAATAGGCGCTGTTGAAGCGGCCCGGGGTCAGCACCACGGCAGTGGGGTTGTCCAGGGGGCTGGAGCGCTTGAGGGTATCGAGCAACAGGTTCGGGTAATGATCGATGGGGGCCACGCGCTGGGCGGCGAACAGCTCGGGGAACAGGCGCATCATCATTTTGCGGTCTTCGAGCATGTAGCTCACGCCGCTGGGCGTGCGCAGGTTGTCTTCCAGCACGTAGTAACTGCCGTCACCGTCGCGCACCAGGTCGACCCCGGCGATGTGGGCGTAGATGCCCCGGTGCAGGTTCAGGCCCTGCATCGCGATCTGGTAGCCCTCGTTGGCGAGCACCTGCTCGGGCGGGATGATGCCTTCCTTGAGGATGCGTTGGCCGTGATAGATGTCGGCCAGGAACATGTTCAGGGCCTGGACCCGCTGAATGCAGCCGCGTTCGACAGTCCGCCATTCGCTGGCCTTGATGCTGCGGGGGATGATGTCGAAGGGGATCAGCCGTTCGGTGCCCTGCTCATCGCCGTAGAGGGTGAAGGTGATACCGGCGCGGTGAAACAACAGGTCGGCTTCGCGCCGGCGTTGTTCGAGCAATTCGTGGGGCGTGTCCGCCAGCCAGCGTGAGAAGGCCTGGTAATGCGGGCGGCAGTCACCCTTGGCGTCATACATTTCATCAAAAAAAGCGTGGGGCATAGCCAACTCCCAGCCGCGTTCTACACGGCATTTCTTATCACTGCGTCATTCCAATGGTTCGGCCTTGCCTGGTTTTAATCAGCCCCTGTTTCTGCGAGCCCCTCTAATTGCAGCGGTCTCTGAACTGGCCTTTGCGTCTGGATGACGAGCGCCCCCTGGTTGAATCTGCGCGGTAATGGGCTCCTTGGGGTTTAGTCCTCTTGCGGTGGTTGCTGGATGAACCTTAGCAATCGCTGTGCCTAACCGGTTTTGGCGGGGAAAACCTGGGCGAATGTCCGCTAATGCGAAGGTGACTTGCGTGGTGCGGGTCGAAATCCGGCCTGCGGGGATGAAACGTTCAGCTCCTGCCGTCGGTGTGTCGCCTGGAACGGGTCGAATAGGTGCAATACGACGGGTAACCAGCGCTCGTTGCACCGAAAGAGGGACATTATTTCCAGAGGATAGTCGGCCTTTGGCCTTTTTGTGGCCGCGAAGCCTGTTGTTACAGATTGCCCCTCACCGTGCACCCTCCCCGATCTCTCCTTTTGTCGCTCCTTGGAAACATTCTGAAAGCCACCTCTTGCGCTTACAGTATTATGGTATACCATCATACGCACAGACTTCCTTCACCCTCCTATGGAGCAGCTCATGAGTTTCGAAATTCGCAAGATCGTCAGCTATGTCGAAGAAACCTTCATCGAAGGCGGCAAGGCCACGGATAAGCCGGTGACCATGGTCGGGTTGGCGGTGGTCATGAAGAACCCGTGGCTGGGCCGTGGTTTTGTCGAAGACCTGAAGCCGGAGATCCGTGCCAACTGCTCCGACCTCGGCGCGCTGATGGTCGAGCGTCTGGTGGGCATCATCGGTGGTGCGCAAAAGATCGAAGCCTACGGCAAGGCCGCCGTGGTCGGTGCCGACGGTGAAATCGAACACGCGTCCGCCGTCATCCACACCCTGCGCTTCGGCAATCACTACCGTGAAGCGGTCAAGGCCAAGAGCTACCTGAGCTTCACCAACAAGCGCGGCGGCCCGGGCACTTCGATCCAGATTCCGATGATGCACAAGGACGACGAAGGCCTGCGCTCGCACTACATCACCCTGGAAATGCAGATCGAAGACGCCCCGCGCGCCGACGAAATCGTCGTGGTCCTGGGCTGCGCCGATGGCGGTCGCCTGCATCCGCGTATCGGTAACCGCTACATCGACCTGGAAGAACTGGCCGCCGAGAATGCGCAGTAATCCAGCCTGGGCAACCACAATAAAAAAGGCATGCAGGAGCGCTCCATGATTCGGCTCACCGCTGAACTCACCCCGGCCGGCACCAGTTACCTGGCGACCGGCCAAGGCCAGCCCGTGGTACTGATCCACGGCGTGGGCCTGAACAAAGAAATGTGGGGCGGCCAAGTCGTCGGCCTGGCCACGAAGTACCGTGTCATCGCCTATGACATGCTCGGCCATGGCGCCAGCCCGCGTCCGCAGAACGGCACGTCGTTGCTGGGCTACGCCGATCAGTTGCTGGAGCTGCTCGATCACCTGCAACTGCCCCAGGCCACGGTCATCGGCTTTTCCATGGGTGGCCTGGTGGCCCGTGCGTTTGCCTTGCATTATCCGCAACGCCTGCAAGGCCTGGTGGTGCTCAACAGCGTGTTCAACCGCAGTGCCGAGCAGCGCGCCGGGGTCATCGCCCGCACCGCCCAGGCCGCGGAGCACGGCCCGGACGCCAACGCCGAGGCCGCCTTGTCGCGCTGGTTCAGTCGCGAATACCAGGCAGCCAACCCGGCGCAGATCGCCGCGCTGCGCCAGACCCTGGCGCAGAACGACCCGCAAGGCTACCTGACCACCTACGAATTGTTCGCCACCCAGGACATGTACCGCGCCGACGACCTGGGCAGCATCCAGGTGCCGACGTTGATTGCCACTGGCGAACTGGACCCGGGCTCGACCCCGGAAATGGCCGAGCAACTGGCCGCGCGCATTCCCGGTGCCGACGTTGCCGTGCTCCCCGAGCAACGGCATATGATGCCGGTAGAATCGCCGCGCCTGGTCAATCAGTTGCTGCTGCAATTTCTCGACAAGGCGTACGCCCGACCCAATCCAATCAAGGGGATCGTTGCATGACTCTCGCACGCTTTTCGATGTGCATCGGCGGTGAATGGGTCGATGCCTTGTCCGGCAAGACTTTCGAAAGCCTGAACCCGGCGCTCGCGCAAGCCTGGGCCGAACTGCCCGACGCTGGCGAAGCCGATGTCGAGCGTGCCGTGCAGGCGGCGCAGACCGCCTTCGACAGCCCGGCATGGCGCGGCCTGACCGCCACCGCTCGCGGCAAGTTGCTGCGGCGCCTGGGCGACCTGATCGCCGAGAACAAAGAACAACTGGCCCAGCTGGAAAGCCGCGACAACGGTAAGTTGATCCGCGAAACCCGTGGCCAGGTCGGTTACCTGCCGGAGTTCTTCCACTACACCGCGGGCCTGGCCGACAAGCTCGAAGGCGGCACCCTGCCCCTCGACAAACCGGACCTGTTTGCCTACACCGTGCACGAAGCCATGGGCGTGGTCGCAGCGATCATCCCCTGGAACAGCCCGCTGTACCTGACCGCGATCAAGCTGGCCCCGGCGCTGGCCGCCGGCAACACCATCGTGATCAAGCCTTCCGAACACGCCTCGGCGACGATCCTGGAACTGGCCCGCCTGGCCCTGGAAGCCGGGATCCCGCCTGGCGTGGTCAACGTCGTGACCGGCTACGGCCCGAGCACCGGCGCGGCACTGACCCGTCACCCGCTGGTGCGCAAGATCGCCTTCACCGGTGGCGCGGCCACGGCCCGTCACGTGGTGCGCAGCAGCGCCGAGAACTTCGCCAAGCTGTCCCTGGAACTGGGGGGCAAGTCGCCGAATATCATCTTCGCCGACGCCGACCTCGACAGCGCTATCAACGGGGCAATCGCGGGTATCTACGCGGCCTCGGGGCAAAGCTGCGTGTCCGGCTCGCGGCTGCTGGTGCAGGACGAGATCTACGACGAGTTCGTCTCGCGGCTGGAGGAACGCGCCAAGCGCATCCGCCTCGGCAATCCGCAGGACGACGACAGTGAAATGGGCCCGATGGCCACCGCGCAGCAACTGGCCGTGGTCGAAGGCCTGGTGGCCGATGCCATCGCCGAAGGCGCGCGCCTGCGCTTCGGTGGCAAGCGTGCGCAGCAGCTGGGTGACGGCTGGTTCTATGAGCCAACCCTGTTCGAATGCGACCGCAATTCCATGAAGATCATGCAGGAAGAAGTCTTCGGCCCGGTGGCCTCGGTCATCCGGTTCAAGGACGAAGCCGAGGCCCTGGCGATTGCCAACGACTCGCAGTTCGGCCTCGCCGCCGGCATCTGGACCCGCGACCTGGGCCGTGCCCATCGCCTGGCCCGTGACGTGCGCTCCGGGATCATCTGGGTCAACACCTACCGCGCGGTCTCGGCCATGGCGCCGATCGGCGGCTTCAAGAACAGCGGCTATGGACGCGAAAGCGGCATCGATTCGGTGCTGGCCTACACCGAGCTGAAAACGGTGTGGATCAACCTTTCCCAGGCTCCCATGCCTGACCCGTTCGTGATGCGCTAGGAGTCCTGAGAAATGATCGAACCCGGCATTTACAAAGAAGTCATGGGCTCCTTCCCATCCGGCGTCACCGTGGTCACGACCCTGGACCCGGACGGGAACATCGTCGGCATCACCGCCAGTGCGTTCAGCGCCCTGTCGATCGATCCGGCGCTGGTGCTGTTCTGCCCCAACTATGCCTCCGACACCTACCCGATCCTGCGCGACAGCAAGCAGTTCGCCATCCACCTGCTGTCCGCCGACCAGACCGCCGAAGCCTACGCGTTCGCCGGCAAGGGCAAGGACAAGGCCAACGGCATCGATTGGCACCTGAGCGACCTCGGGAACCCGATCCTGGCCAAGGCCACGGCGATCATCGAATGCGAGCTGTGGCGCGAATACGATGGCGGCGACCACGCCATCATCGTTGGCGCCGTGAAGCACCTGATCCTGCCCGAGCAGGCGGTCACGCCTATGATTTACCACAAGGGCAAGCTCGGCGCCCTGCCCGCGCTGGGTTGAACAGGCCAAGAGGGTCCTGAGCCGAACCTTGTTGTGGCGAGGGGATTTATCCCCGCTGGGGCGCGAAGCGGCCCTGAAGCTGCTGCCCCGGTGCGTCAGGTCAACTGAGCAGGCAGGTTTTGGGGCTGCTACGCAGCCCAACGGGGATAAATCCCCTCGCCACAGGGAGCCAGAAGTGACTTTTCTATCTTTATTTCAGGAGCCGGCATGAGCCCAGCAGCCTTGCAACTGTTCCGCCAGCAGGCCTATATCGACGGCCAATGGCTCGAGGCGCCCGATGGCGCTTGCCAGGACATTTTCAACCCGGCCAATGGCGAGTTGATCGGCCGGGTGCCGAACCTGGGCGCCGCCCATGCTCGCCAGGCCATCGCCGCGGCCAACAAGGCCTGGCCAGCCTGGCGCGGGCTGACCGCCAAGGCCCGCAGCCAGGCCCTCAAGCGCTGGCACGGGCTGATGCTTGTACACGCCGACGCGCTGGCAGAAATCCTCACCCTCGAACAAGGCAAGCCGTTGGCCGAAGCCAAGGGCGAGATTCTCTACGCCGCCAGCTTCATCGAATGGTTTGCCGAAGAAGCCAAGCGCATCTACGGCGACACCATCCCCAGCCACAAGGACGATGCGCGCATTGTGGTGAGCAAGGAGCCCATCGGCGTGGTGGCCGCCATCACGCCCTGGAACTTCCCTGCCGCGATGATCACCCGCAAGGCCGGCCCGGCCCTTGCCGCGGGCTGCCCGTGCATCGTCAAGCCCGCGCCGGAGACGCCGTTCTCGGCCCTGGCGATGGCGGTCCTGGCGGAACAGGCCGGGATCCCGGCCGGTATTTTCAACGTGATCACCGGCGACGCCGTGGCCATCGGCGGCGAGCTGACCAGCAGCCCGCAGGTGCGCAAGCTCTCGTTCACCGGCTCCACGGCCATCGGCAAGTTGCTCATGGCCCAGTGTGCACCGACCCTGAAAAAGGTCTCGCTGGAGTTGGGCGGTAACGCCCCCTTCATCGTGTTTGACGACGCCGACCTGGAACGGGCCGTGGACGGTGCATTGGTCGCCAAGTTCCGCAATGCCGGGCAGACCTGCGTTTGTGTCAATCGCTTCCTGGTCCAGGACGGCATCCACGATGCCTTCGTCGCACGCTTGTCCGAGCGGGTGGCCCAACTGACCGTCGGCAGCGGCTTCGAGGCAGGCGTGACCCAGGGCCCGTTGATCAACGAACGGGCCGTCGCCAAGGTCGAGGAGCACGTGCAGGACGCCCTCGCCCACGGCGCCCGGCTGCTTTGCGGTGGCGAACGGCATGCCCTGGGCCATGGGTTCTTCCAGCCGACGGTTCTGGCCGGCGTGACCCCGCAAATGAAAGTCGCCCGGGACGAAACCTTCGGGCCCCTGGCGGCGGTTTTTCGTTTCGCCACCGAAGCGCAAGCCGTGCAGATGGCCAACGACACCGACTCCGGCCTCGCCGCCTATTGCTACACCCGCGACCTGGGCCGCGCCTGGCGCATGAGCGAGGCGCTGGAGTACGGCATGGTGGGCATCAATGAGGGCCTGATCTCCACCGAGGTCGCCCCGTTCGGCGGGATCAAGACCTCGGGCCTGGGCCGCGAAGGCTCCCGATATGGCATCGACGATTACCTGGAACTCAAATACACCCTCATGGGTGGACTCCAAGACAGTGGGAGCATGGCGCGATGAGCAACGACAAGTACGAACAGGGCCTCAGGATCCGCACCCAGGTGCTCGGCGAGGCCTACGTCAAGCGCTCCATCGAGAACGCCGACGACTTCACCCGACCGTTGCAGGAAATGGTCACCGAATACTGCTGGGGCCATGTATGGGGGCGCGAGGGCTTGTCCCTCAAGGAACGCAGCATGATCAACCTGGCGATGATCTCGGCGCTCAATCGCCCGCACGAACTCAAGCTGCATGTGCGTGGCGCCTTGCGTAACGGCCTGAGTCGTGAGCAAATACGCGAAATTTTGCTTCAGGTCGGTATCTATTGCGGCGTTCCCGCAGCGGTAGACAGTTTCCGACTTGCCCGTGAAGCCTTTGCCGAAGCCGACGCCGAGGCCTCCAGTCAACCTTCGGCTGTTTGACCTGACCGTGCAGATGTTGCCCGTTGGGCATGGACAGCCTTACTACAGAGCGGACCCCATGAAACGCCTGCCACTCGACGACAGCTTCAAGGTCAATCGCAACCCCGTTACCCTGCGCGAAATCGTGCTGGATAAATTGCGAAGCGCCATCATGAACTTCCAGCTTTTGCCGGGAGATCGCCTGGTCGAGCGTGACCTGTGCGATCGCCTGGGCGTGAGCCGCACGTCGGTGCGCGAAGCCCTGCGCCATCTCGAATCCGAAGGCCTGGTGGAATTCGCCGACGCCAAGGGGCCGCGGGTCGCGATCATCACCCTGGCCGACGCCGTCGACATCTATGAGCTGCGCTGCGTGCTGGAAGGCCTGATCGTCCAGTTGTTCACCCTGCGGGCCAAGGCCAAGGACATCAAGGCCCTCGAGCGCGCCCTCGAGGAAAACCGCCAGGCCCTCAAGGAGGGCGAGCTGCAACAGGTGATCGATTCGGTGCAGGGCTTCTACGACGTGCTGCTCGAAGGCTCCGGCAACCATGTGGCGGCCACCCAGCTACGGCAGTTGCAGGCACGCATCAGCTACCTGCGGGCGACGTCCGTGTCCCAGCAAAACCGCCGCGGCGCGAGCAACCAGGAAATGGAACGCATGGTCGAGGCGATCAAGAGCGGCGATCCGCTGGCCGCCCACCAGGCCTCGGTGGACCACGTGCGCGCGGCAGCCAAGGTGGCGCTGGAGTACCTCAAGCGCAAGCAGGAAGAAACCGGCGACATCCCCGAGATCACCGCGCCCATCGCCCTGAAAGAACCTCGCATAGGCCACTGACATGTTCAGCCCGAGCTTTTGTCCAAAGTGTGGCGGCAGTGACCTGAATCACCGCCTGCCAGCGGGCGATACCCATGAACGGCTGATGTGCGACGGCTGTGGCTACATCCACTACGTCAATCCGAAGATCATCGCCGGCTGCATCATCGAGCAGGACGGCAAGTACCTGTTGTGCCAGCGCGCCATTCCACCACGTCCCGGCACCTGGACCCTGCCGGCCGGGTTCATGGAAGGCAACGAGACCACCGAGCAGGCGGCGCTGCGCGAAGTCTGGGAAGAAACCGGCGTGCGCGCCGACATCGTCTCGCCCTACTCGATCTTCAGCGTGCCGAAGATCAGTGAGGTCTACATCATCTTCCGCGCCGTCGCGTTGGAGATCACCGGCCAGTTCGGCCCCGAAACCCTCGCCTGCCAATTCTTCGCCCCGCAGGACATCCCTTGGGACAGCATCTATTACCCGGCCATCCGGCAGATCCTCGAACGCTACATCGAGGAACGCCAGGCCGGCGTCTATGGCATCTACATCGGCAACGACGACAGCGGCAAGATCCACTTCATTCGTTGATCACCCTTGTGGAGCCCAGCCTGTGAAATCCTCTGTGGGAGCGAGCTTGCTCGCGATGGCGGTGAGTCAGTAGATGATTTTTTTCTGACCCACCGCCATCGCGAGCAAGCTCGCTCCCACAGTGAATGATCTGGCATCCACGTCTACACAGGCGCCACGCCCTCGACAATGATCACTTCGGCCTGCGCCACGTCCTTGCGGTGGCGCTTGGCCTCCTGATACTGCGGCGAGTGATAGCACGCCACCGCCTGTTCGTACGAGTCGAACTCGATCACCACGCTGCGCTGCGGCGTCGCCCTGCCTTCCATTGCCTCGCTGCGCCCGCCCCGGGCCAGCATGCGCGCGCCGTACAGCGCGAACGCCGCGGGCGCCCGCTGGGTGTATTGGCTGTATTGATCGGGGTCGGTGACATCCACATGAGCAATCCAGTACGCCTTCATAGTGACCTCTCGGTTTATTTTGTATTATGGTATACCACAAGTTGTTTTCATCAAGCACTCCATAAAGCACAAGAGAGCCCGACATGGCCTTTAACAGCATTCAGGAAATCATCGAAGACTACCGCCTGGGCAAGATGGTGTTGCTGGTGGATGACGAAGACCGCGAAAACGAAGGCGACCTGCTGCTCGCCGCCGACTGCTGCAACGCCCAGGCCATCAGCTTCATGGCCCGGGAAGCCCGTGGGCTGATCTGCCTGACCCTGACCGACGAGCATTGCCAGCGCCTGGGCCTCGAACAGATGGTGCCGAGCAACGGCAGTGTGTTCAGCACCGCGTTCACGGTGTCCATCGAAGCCGCCACGGGCGTGACCACCGGTATTTCCGCCGCTGACCGGGCTCGCACCGTCGCGGCCGCCGTGGCGGCTGATGCCGGCCCTGCCGATATCGTGCAACCGGGGCATATCTTTCCGCTGCGCGCCAAGGAAGGTGGCGTGCTGACCCGCGCCGGGCACACCGAAGCCGGTTGCGACCTGGCGCGCCTGGCGGGTTTCACGCCCGCTTCGGTGATCGTCGAAGTGATGAACGATGACGGCACCATGGCCCGCCGTCCGGACCTGGAAATCTTCGCCCGCAAACACGGCATCAAGATCGGCACCATCGCCGACCTGATCCACTACCGCCTGAGCACCGAGCACACCGTGGTGCGCATCGGTGAGCGTGAGTTGCCGACAGTGCATGGCACCTTCCGCCTGTTCACCTTTGAGGATCGCATCGAGGGTGGCGTGCACATGGCGATGGTCATGGGCGACATTCGTCGAGACGAACCGACCCTGGTGCGGGTGCACGTGATCGACCCGCTGCGGGACCTGGTGGGCGCCGAATACAACGGCCCGTCCAACTGGACGCTGTGGGCCGCCCTGCAACGGGTCGCCGAGGAAGGTAGTGGCGTGGTGGTCGTGCTGGCCAACCACGAATCGTCCCAGGCGCTGCTCGAACGCGTTCCACAGCTCACCCAGCCTCCCAGGCAGTTCAGCCGATCCCAATCGCGCATCTATTCTGAAGTAGGCACCGGCGCGCAGATTCTCCAGGACCTGGGCGTCGGCAAGTTGCGACACCTGGGACCACCGCTCAAGTATGCGGGGTTGACGGGGTATGACCTGGAGGTGGTGGAGAGCATTCCGTTTACCGGATGAGCCGAAGCTAACGCGGATCACTGTGGGAGCGGGCTTGCTCGCGAAGGCGGCCTTCGAGGGACAGCCATTTGCAGGTCTACCGCCTTCGCGAGCAAGCCCGCTCCCACACGGGGATCACCGCCGGGGCTGAGTATTCATTCACAGGAAGATAGAAAAAATCTGTCCTCAGGCAGATAACCGGTAAGGCAAAGTGCTTGCAGAAAGTTTGGAATACCATAATATGATATTCCATAGACCGAACGCTCCAGCCAAGCGCACCCGGCAGGGAACGCGCATTCAACCCGCCCTTGGCACGGTCAGCCGCAAAACCCGATGGACCTAAGCTCCCGATAAGCGGGCACACACAAGCCCGCTCAATAAACACAACAATGAGGGCGTGAAAATGGTGTTGAAGAAAAGTGCAGTCGCCGTTCTTTTTGCGAGCCTGCTGAGCGTCGCCAGCCAGGCGTCGATGGCCGCTGAAAGCGTCAACTTCGTCAGTTGGGGCGGCAGTACCCAGGACGCGCAGAAGCAGGCCTGGGCCGACCCGTTCAGCAAGGCCAGCGGCATCACCGTGGTCCAGGACGGCCCCACCGACTACGGCAAGCTCAAAGCCATGGTCGAAAGCGGCAACGTGCAATGGGACGTGGTCGATGTGGAAGCGGACTTCGCCTTGCGTGCAGCGTCTGAAGGCTTGCTCGAACCCCTGGACTTCTCGGTCATCCAACGGGACAAGATCGACCCGCGCTTCGTTTCCGATCACGGTGTCGGTTCGTTCTACTTCTCTTTCGTCCTCGGCTACAACGAAGGCAAGCTCGGTTCCGGCAAGCCGCAGGACTGGTCCGCACTGTTCGACACCAAGACCTACCCCGGCAAGCGCGCCCTGTACAAATGGCCGAGCCCTGGCGTGCTGGAGCTGGCCCTGCTGGCCGACGGCGTACCGCAAGACAAGCTCTACCCTCTGGACCTGGATCGCGCCTTCAAGAAACTCGACACCATCAAGAAAGACATCGTCTGGTGGGGCGGCGGCGCGCAGTCCCAGCAACTGCTCGCGTCCGGCGAAGCCAGCCTGGGCCAGTTCTGGAATGGCCGCGTCTATGCCCTGCAGCAGGACGGCGCTCCCGTTGGCGTGAGCTGGAAGCAGAACCTGGTCATGGCCGACATCCTGGTGATTCCGAAGGGGTCGAAAAACAAGGCCGCCGCCATGAAGTTTTTGGCCAACGCCAGCAGCGCCAAAGGTCAGGCCGATTTCTCCAACCTGACCGCCTACGCGCCGGTCAACGTCGACAGCGTCGCACGCCTGGACTCGGTGCTCGCTCCCAACCTGCCGACCGCCTACGCCAAGGATCAGATCACGCTTGATTTCGCGTACTGGGCCAAGAACGGTCAGGACATCGCGACACGGTGGAACGAATGGCTGGTCAAATAAAAATGTCGGCAACGGCAACCCAACACTCCGGGGGCGCTGCGGGCGCCGCCGGCGTGCCAATCACCCGGGCCGCCGCTGCACAGGCCCCGTCGCTGGCCCAGCGCTGGCGCGGGGTCGGCAACCTCGCCCCGGCCCTGCTGTTTCTTGGTCTGTTCTTCCTGGCGCCGCTGATCGGCCTGCTGCTGCGCGGCGTGCTGGAGCCGGTGCCCGGGCTCGGCAACTATGAACAACTGTTCGCCAACTCGGCCTATGCCCGGGTGTTGTTCAACACCTTTTCGGTGGCCGGGCTGGTGACGCTGTTCAGCCTGCTGCTGGGGTTCCCCCTGGCCTGGGCCATCACCCTGGTGCCCCGTGGCTGGGGCCGCTGGATGCTCAACATCGTGCTGTTGTCGATGTGGACCAGCCTGCTGGCCCGCACCTACTCCTGGCTGGTGCTGTTGCAGGCCTCCGGGGTGATCAACAAGGCGTTGATGGCGCTGGGCATCATCGATCAGCCGCTGGAGATGGTGCATAACCTCACCGGCGTGGTGATCGGCATGAGCTACATCATGATTCCGTTCATCGTCCTGCCCTTGCAAGCGACCATGCAGGCCATCGACCCGATGATCCTGCAGGCGGGCTCCATCTGCGGCGCCAGCCCGTGGACCAACTTCTTCCGGGTGTTCCTGCCGCTGTGCCGGCCGGGGCTGTTCTCCGGCGGGTTGATGGTGTTCGTGATGTCCCTGGGGTACTACGTGACGCCGGCCCTGCTGGGCGGCGCGCAGAACATGATGCTGCCCGAGTTCATCATTCAGCAGGTGCAATCGTTCCTCAACTGGGGCCTGGCGAGCGCCGGTGCCGCGTTGCTGATCGTCATCACCCTGGTGCTGTTCTACTTCTACCTGAAGCTCCAGCCGGAATCCCCGGTCGGCGCCAGTCACGCGAGGTAAACCGTCATGCTCCTGACTCCCAATGCCATGAGCCGGCGCATGCGCTTCGGTCTGTACGCCACCACCGGCCTGATCGGACTGTTCCTGCTGTTGCCGATCGTGTTCATCGTGTTGCTGTCGTTCGGCTCCTCCCAGTGGCTGGTGTTCCCGCCACCGGGCTGGACATTCAAATGGTACGGCCAGTTCTTCTCCAACCCGGACTGGATGAACGCCGCGCTGACCAGCCTCAAGGTCGCCCTGCTGACCACGGTCTGCGCGGTGGCGCTGGGCTTGCCGACGGCTTTTGCCCTGGTGCGCGGACGATTCCCCGGACGGGAAATGCTCTATGGCCTGTTCACCCTGCCGATGATCGTGCCGCTGGTGATCATCGCCGTGGCGGTGTATGCGCTGTTTCTCAAGCTCGGCTACACCGGGACGATGTTCGCGTTCGTGGTCAGCCACGTCATCGTCGCGCTGCCGTTCACCATCATTTCGATCATCAACTCGCTCAAGCTGTTCGACCAGTCCATCGAGGACGCGGCGGTGATCTGCGGTGCCTCGCGCCTGCAAGCGGTGTTCAAGGTGACATTTCCGGCGATTCGCCCGGGCATGGTCGCCGGTGCGCTGTTCGCGTTCCTGGTGTCGTGGGACGAAGTGGTGCTGAGCGTGATGATGGCCAGCCCCACCCTGCAAACCTTGCCCGTCAAGATGTGGACCACCCTGCGCCAGGACCTGACGCCTGTGATCGCCGTCGCTTCGACGCTGCTGATCGGCCTCTCGGTATTGGTGATGGTGATCGCCGCCGCCCTGCGCCGGCGCAATGAAATCAGCGCCTGAGCGCCTAGGAGAACACGATGAGTGCTGTCAAAGACCCTGCACAACAGAACAACAAGACCCTGGTCAGTCTGCGCAACCTGAACAAACACTACGGCGACTTCGCCGCCGTGGACGATATCTCACTGGAGATCCAGGACGGTGAGTTCCTGACCTTCCTCGGCTCCAGCGGCTCGGGCAAGAGCACCACGCTGTCGATGCTGGCCGGGTTTGAAACCCCCAGCAGCGGCGAGATCCTGGTGGACGGCAAATCCCTGGTCAACGTGCCGCCGCACAAGCGCGACATCGGCATGGTGTTCCAACGTTACTCGCTGTTCCCGCACCTGTCGGTACGGGACAACATCGCGTTCCCGCTGGCGATCCGCAAACTCGCCCCGGCCGAACGCGACCGCCGGGTCGACGCGATGCTCAAGCTGGTGCAATTGGAACAATTTGCTCATCGCCGCCCTTCGCAACTCTCCGGCGGCCAGCAACAGCGCGTGGCGATTGCCCGGGCGCTGGTCTACGAGCCTCGCATCCTGTTGATGGACGAACCCCTCGGCGCCCTGGACAAAAAACTGCGCGAAGACCTGCAGGATGAACTGCGTCAGTTGCACCGCCGCCTGGGCATCACCATCGTCTACGTGACGCACGACCAGGAAGAAGCCATGCGCCTGTCCCAACGCATCGCCATTTTCAGCCACGGCAAGATCGTCGGCCTGGGCAGCGGCTACGACCTCTACCAGAATCCGCCGAATGCTTTCGTCGCGTCGTTCCTCGGCAACTCGAACTTCCTCAAGCTCAAGGCCCAGGGCAACGCCGTGGCGAGCTTCGAAGGCCAGTCGCTGTCGATTCGCCTGACTGCCGGCCTGCAAACCGAGCAGGATGTGCTGCTGATGGTCCGCCCGGAAAAAGCCCTGGCGCTGAGCACCGAGCAGGCCGCGCAACAACCGCTTGCGGCAGGCTGGAATGAGGTGTCGGCCAAGGTCGTGGAAGTGCTGTTTCTCGGCGAAAGCCAGACCTGCAGCGTGGTGACGTCCGGCGGCACCGCCATGACCGTCAAGGCGCTGTCCGCCGCGGGCATGCCGCTCAAGGCCGGCGACCCGGTGCGCGTGCGCTGGGCCACCGCCGACGCCTGCGTCTACACCCAATGGGCCGAAAGTGACCTGAACAAGGCCGCCGGGGCGCACTGATCCCCTACTGGCCCACTTCGGTGGGCCGTCTCAAAGATGTCACCCTCAAGGTCGCCGCAACGTCGGGTTGCGGCGGCCTTTTTTGTTTGGTGAGGGGGCAAGAGCTGAGGTTGCTCGCGAAAGCGGTGGGCCCATTTGCATTGATACTGAATGTGCCGACGCCTTCGCGGGCAAGCCCGCTCCCACAGGGTTCTAGGGTGTATCTGAAACCTGTGGAGCTCCTCCCACAGGGTTCTAGGGTGTATCTGAAGCTTGTGGACACACACCCAAACAAGAATGCCCGGCAAATAGCCGGGCATTCGATCAAACGGTGCTTGAATCAGTCGGTGTAACCCAGTCGCGCCGCCGCACGCCGCTGGGCCTGGCCGCGGGTCGCCAGGCAGTAATACAGCGGGCAGGTCACCAGCAAGCCCACCAGCCACGACAGGTCGGCACCGTCCACCAGGTTGGCGTAGGGCCCGACATACAGCGACGTGTTGGCAAACGGCAACTGCACGATGATCCCGATGAAGTAAGCCACGATCGCATGCAGGTTGAAACGCCCGTAAATCCCGCCGTCGGCCCGGAAGATCGAGGCGATGTCGTAGTGGCCGCGCTTGATCACATAGAAGTCGATCAGGTTGATCGACGCCCATGGCACCAGCACCAGCAGCAAGGCCAGGATCAAGCCGATGAACTGCGAAATGAAATCCGCCGAAGCCCCCAGCGCCACCACGCAGCAGCCTGCCAGCACGACGCCGGACAACACCACTCGCACTTTGACGCTCGGCGTCCACTGGCTGGCGAAGGTCTGGATCGAGGTGATGATCGACAATACCGCGCCATACAGATTCAAGGCGTTGTGACTGATGATGTTGAGCAGAAACAGCACCATCAGAATCGGCCCCAGCCAACCGGTGGACTGTTTGACCGCCGCCATCGCTTCAGTGCCCTCGGGGGTTGCCAGTACGGCCACCGCGCCGAAGGCAAATGACAGGATGGTGCCCAGCGTCGCCCCCAGGTAGGTGGCCAGGAACGGCCGGGCGATGCCGATATCCGCCGGCAGGTAGCGTGAGTAGTCCGAGACATAGGGCGAGAAGCTGATCTGCCAGATGATCCCCAGCGACACCGTGGCCAGCCAGCCGGACAGGTTGAAGCCACCGCGGCTGAAAAAGTCCGCTGGCAGGTCATGGACGAAGATGTAGAAGAAACCGGCGAACAACGCACCGCCCATCACCCAGGTGCCGATGCGGTTCAAGGTATGGATGAAGCGATAGCCGATCACACCGATGGCCGTGGCACCGAGGGCACCCATCAGGATGCTGGCCGGGACCGGCACCGACGGCACGATGCCAACGATGGATTTGCCCGCCAGGACGATGTTGGAAATGAAGAACCCGACGTAGATCAGCGCGGCGAAGAACACGATCAACAGCGCGCCATAGCGACCGAACTGGCCGCGACTCTGGACCATCTGTGGGATCCCCATGCGCGGTCCCTGGGCTGACGCGAGGGCAATCACCGAGCCGCCGAGCAGGTGTCCCAGCGCAATCGCCAGCAACCCCCAGAACAGATCGAGATGGAACACCTGGACCACCATGGCGCCGGTGACGATGGGCAGCGGCGCAATGTTGGTGCTGAACCACAGGGTGAACAAGTCGCGGGCCTTTCCGTGGCGCTCTGCGAGAGGAACGTAGTCGACCGTATGGTTCTCGATCAACGGGTCTTGCCGGGACATCTGGGACATAGGCATGAACTCGAGTTTGTCTGTTCTTATCGTTGTATGAAGCCAAACCGGAGGCACTCTGGGCGCCTCTCAGATGAACACCATATTATGGTATTCCAACACTTTCACAAGACTGATCCGCTCTTTCGGCGCCCAACTGATCTGCCACCCCGCCTGGCCGCCCTAAGTGAAACCCCCGTAATCATTGACTCAAAACGCTACGAATAACGTTCATCGATTCACCGAAAAAGACCTTGCAATGAATGTATTACGGTATACCATCAGACCTACAAACCTATAAAAACCGCTTCACACGAGGACCGCGCAATGATCGACGCCGCCATCTATAAACAAGTCCTGGGTTCGTTTCCCTCCGGTGTGACGGTGATCACCACGCTGGACGAGGATGGCCAGGTCGTCGGCCTGACCGCCAGCGCCTTCAGCTCACTGTCCATGGACCCGGCCCTGGTGCTGTTCTGCCCGAACTACAGCTCCGACTCCTACCCGGTCCTGATCAAGAACAAACGCTTCGCCATCCATGTATTGTCGGGCGGTCAACAAAGCGAGGCCTATGCTTTTGCCCGCAAGGGCAAGGACAAGGCCCAAGGTATCGAGTGGACATTGAGCGCCCTGGGCAACCCAATCCTGGCGAACGCCACGGCGGTGATCGAGTGCGAACTGTGGCGCGAATACGAAGGGGGTGACCACGCGATCATGGTGGGTGCCGTGAAAAACCTGATCGTGCCTGAGCAGCGCACCAGCCCCCTGGTTTACTGCAACGGCAAAATGGGTGCCCTGCCCGTTCCGGCTTAACGGCTGGTAGAAATATTTTGTAGATATTCCGTATTATGGTATACCAATAATCAGTCAGCCAGGCCGCCGTCGACCCCTACCCCGCGCGGCCTTGCGAGAACACCCGGGAGCCCCGCGCTCGTCCCAGGCAACAGGCCCGCAAACGACAGGCCGCCAACAAAAAGATCCGAGGTAAGCGTCATGAAATTCTCGCTGTTCATACACATGGAACGTTGGGACGAAAGCGTCAGCCACCGCCAGTTGTTCGAAGACCTGACCGAACTGACCCTGCTGGCCGAAGCCGGCGGTTTCAGTACCGTGTGGATCGGCGAACACCACGCCATGGAATACACCATCTCGCCCAGCCCGATGCCGCTGCTGGCTTACCTCGCCGGCAAGACCACCACCATTCACCTGGGCGCCGGCACCATCATCGCACCGTTCTGGCACCCATTGCGGGTAGCCGGTGAATGCGCATTGCTGGACGTGATCAGCAATGGCCGGATGGAAGTCGGCCTGGCGCGGGGCGCCTACCAGGTCGAGTTCGACCGCATGGCCGGCGGCATGCCGGCTTCGTCCGGTGGCCAGGCCCTGCGGGAAATGGTTCCGGTGGTCCGCGCCCTGTGGCAAGGCGACTATGCCCATGACGGCGAGATCTGGAAATTCCCGACCTCCACCAGCGTGCCCAAGCCGATCCGCAAGCCGCACCCACCGATGTGGATCGCCGCCCGCGACCCGGACTCTCACAACTTCGCGGTCGCCAATGGCTGCAACGTCATGGTCACGCCGCTGATGAAGGGCGACGAAGAAGTCCTGGACCTGAAGAACAAGTTCCAGGCGGCCCTGGACAACAACCCCGACGTTCCGCGCCCGCAACTGATGGTGCTGCGTCACACCCACGTGCACGCGGCGGACAACCCCGAGGGCTGGAAAGTCGGCGCCCAGGCGATCGCCAAGTTCTACCGCACCTTCGACGCTTGGTTCGGCAACAAGCAAACCCCGGTCAACGGCTTCCTGGCGCCCAGCCCCGAGGAAAAGTTCGCCGGTCGCCCAGAGTTCGAACTGGAGAGCCTGCACAAGACCGCCATGATCGGCACACCGGAAGAAATCATTCCGCGCATCAAGCACTACCAGGAACTGGGGGTCGATGAGTTCAGCTTCTGGTGCGACAACAGCTTGCCTCACGCCGAGAAGAAAAAATCCCTGGAGCTGTTCATCAAGCACGTAGTGCCAGCGTTTCGCTGAGTCCCAATGAGCCGCCAGCGTTGGCGAGCAAGCTCCCACACGGGATTTGGGTGTACGCAGCCTTTGCATGCACCACCTGACCCTGTGGGAGCGGGCTTGCCCGCGAAGATGGCGGCACATTCAATATCTTCATAGCAGACATACCGCTTTCGCGAGCAAGCCCGCTCCCACACGGGATTTGGGGTATACGCAGCCATTGCATAAAACCAGCAAGACCTGTGGGAGCGGGCTTGCCCGCGAAGACGGCGGCACATCCAACATCTGCATAACAGACACACCGCTTTCGCGGGCAAGCCCGCTCCCACACGTGTCCCCGTTGGGCACGTGGGAGCAAGCCCGCTGGCGAAGCACACGCCGCGGCGAACAGATGATGCCAAATGTGACAATCTTCCCCACTCCACTGCCGTCGCCGGTCGCGCCGCTGTTCAGCGCCGGAAAACCCCAATAACGTCTGCCACAACGGATCAACTCTGATTAAGGATGATGCGCGTGGGGGTTTATCGTCTGCTGCTGGCCTTGCTCGTGGCCATTTCGCACATGGGCGTGACGTTCATGGGGTTCAACCCTGGCGTCGTTGCCGTCGTGTCTTTCCTGATCATCAGCGGCTTCGTGATGACTTCGCTGATCGAGCGCAATTACGGCACAGCCAGGCACGTCGGCCTGTTCTACCTAGATCGAGTGCTGAGGTTGTACCCGCAGTTCCTGCTGTACTTCGTCCTGTCCTGCCTGGTGATCCACTTCCTTTTGCCCGGAACGCCCCAGGCAGAGGCCCTGACCCTGGAAAACATAGCCACCAGCCTGCCGATCCTGCCGCTGGGTTTCTACATGTTCGGCATCACCGTGCCCGAGATCCTGCCGCCAGCCTGGTCCCTCGGGCTGGAAATGTGCTTCTACCTGCTGATCCCCTTCCTGATCCTCTACAAGAGCCGGGGGATTGCCTTCGCGGTATCGGTCACGGTCTTCCTGGTAGCAGCGCTGGGCTACATCAACACCGACCTCTATGGCTATCGCCTGCTGCCTGGAGTGCTGTTCATTTTCCTGTGCGGCAGCTATTTGTACCGCGCTCGGGCAAAGGGGCTGTGGATCGCGGCCATCACCACGATCATCGCCACCTTGCTGTTCGCGGCCATTGTCCTGGGCGTCATTGCCCGGCGCCCGTTCAACGCCGAAGTCACCCTCGGCATTGCCGTGGGCCTGCCCGCCGTGTTCCTGCTGAGCCGCTTGAGGTACCACCGGTTGGATGAACTGTTGGGAAACATCAGCTATGGGGTGTTTCTCAATCACTTTGTGGTGATGTATGTACTGCGCGCGTTCTGGCCGGTGGCATACAGCGAGCTGATTGTCACGGCGGTGCTGGTGCTGTCGTTCGCCTTGAGCGGCGTGTCGTATTACTGGGTCGAGCGGCCGGCACTGAGGCTGCGCCATGCCTTGCGGACCGGCGTGCGGCGTGAAACCGTGCCAGCGCCGACTGGCAGCTCGGTGACGTAGCCACTACAACGGTTATCACCGCGGCGAGGGAGCCGGCGCCCTGGCCACGGAGGGGGCTTTAACCGAAGATCAGAACGTCACGCTGGCGCTCAAGCGTGCGGTGCGCGGCTCACCGACATTCACTTGCAACTGGCTGCCCGTGGAAGACGGGTAGTACTGCTTGTCGAACAGGTTGTCGACGTTCAGTTGCAGCGAGGTTTTGTAACCCAGCACCGGCGCCTCCCAACGCACGAAGGCATCGGCCACGGTGTAGCTGCTCAGCCAGAAGTCGTTGGCATTGTTGGCCGCACGCTCACCCACGTAGCGAGCACCGCCACCGGCGTGCCAGGCACCGAACTCGGCGGGAACGTTCAGGTGATGGGTCAGGTACAGGCTGGCGGTGTGTTTCGGTGCGTCGGCCAGGCGATGGCCTTCGTCGTCCGGGTCATCGAGGATTTCCGTGTGGGTATAGGCGTAGGTGCCGATCAGGTCCCAGCGCTCGGACAGGCGTCCGGTAATGTCCAGCTCCAGGCCTTGGGAACCGACTTTACCGGCGGCTTCCGCCAGGGTCACCCCATTGACCGTGGAAGACGTCACGACGTTCTTCTTGACGATGTCGAACAGCGCCAGGTTGATGTTCAAGCCAGGCAACGGATCGTACTTGGCCCCCACTTCGTAGCTGCGGCCCTCCTCCGGATCGAAGGTGTTGCCGGCGTCGTCCACGGTGTCATTCGGCTTGAACGAGCGGCTGTAGTTACCGTACAGCGACAACGCGTCGGTGGCTTTGTAGACCAGGCCCAGGAACGGTACGAAGGCATCGCCGTTGTCGTCGCGGTTCACTTTGTAGCTACTGCCGCGCCCTTGGTCACCGTACTGGTCGTAGTGCTGGTAGCGTCCCCCCAGGACCAGGATCCAGCGGTCATCGAGGTGCCAGTTGTCCTTCAAGTACACGGAACTGGAGGTCAGCTCGTTGCTCAGATCGCTCTGGGCGGCGCTGACCAGGCTAGGCTCCGGCAAATTGCCATAGACCGGAGCGGTGATGTCGAAACCGGCGCGGACCGCATTGCGATAGGTCTTGCCGCGAAACTGGTTGGAGACCTGGTTATCGACACCGACCAGCAAGTCATGCGCCTGACCGAACAGTTCCTGGTTGCCGATGAAATCCCAGCTCGCGTAACGGGTTTCATCGTCGTAGTGGGCACCGTTTGCTGCCCGGCGCAACGTATTGCCCGTCAGTGAGTTGGGCTGCGCAATCGAAAGACTGTATCGATCATTGTTCCAACCGTAGGTCACGCGAGTCTTCCACGCCTCGCTCAGTTCATACTCGAAACGGGCCGTCGCCGTTTCGCGAATCCCCACGCTCTTGGCCCAGCGCTCGTCGAGGCGCTTGTCGTAGTCGATGTCGACCGGGTGCCCGTTGCGAAACATCGTCCCACGGTCAAACGGGTTGGAATATTCGTTGTACTCATAGCTCAGGTTCAACGAAGCCCGTTCACCGGTCCAGGCCAGGGAGGGCGCGACCAGCGTGCTTTCATTCACACCGTAGTTGCGCCAGTAATCTTCATGACCACGCTCGGCAATCAGCCGATACGCCAACCCGGTATCGCCCACGGGCCCGGTGGTGTCCAGGCCCATGGTGCCGCCGCCTTCGCTGTAGGCAGAGCCGCTCAGGGTGGTGCTCTGGGTGTACTCGGGTTGCTTGCTGATGACATTGATCAGCCCACCGGGCTCCAACGCACCGTACAACATCGAGGCCGGGCCCTTGAGCACTTCGACCCGTTCGGTGGTGGCGCTGAAGTTGTGCCCCAGGTTCGAACGCACGCCGTCGCGCAGGATCGAGCCGTCGTCGTTGGTGCCGAAACCGCGCTTGACCAGCGAGTCCCGCGAGCCGCCCAGGGTATTGCCCTGGCTGACGCCGCTGACGAACTTCATCGCATCGCCCAGCGAACGCACCTGGTAATCGTCCAGCGTCTGCTGGGTCACCACGTTGATCGACTGCGCTTCTTCCTTGATCGGTACGTCGCTCTTGCTGGCCGTGCTGGCTTGCGACGCCGTGTAGCCTTCGTCCTGGAGGATACGACTGCCCTGGATGGCCGTGGCCGGCAGTTCGAGCGCGTCCTGCGCCCACAGTGGGGTGGCGATGAAGCAGCAGGATACGGCGGGTAGTACACAATGGATGAAGACGTTGCGTTTCGCGGAAGGGGTGGAACGATTCAAAGCGCTGCACTCACGGGAGGAATGTTAATGAGAGCGACTATACTTTGAGAATCATTCCCAGTAAATACAAATAGGAGTCAGTTTGCGTGGGAAAGCCCGGGCTTGAAACCCTGGAACACGGGTGAGTGAACGTCTTCGCGAGCAGGCTCGCTCCCACAGTGGTTTGACGGACGGGCTTGCCGTGATATCAAAACGCCCTAATCCGCTAAAGCTTTGGCCCTTGCGGTCGAATGTATTCCATTGAGAGATTTTTTTGCCCAGGAGCAGCGGCATGCAGACGTTAAAGGCCTTGTACGAGTCTATCGAGATGCAGTTTTTCGATACGCTCACGAAAAAATTGTCGAGCCTTTTCCTGCTGGTGATGGTCAGTGCGCTGCTGTACTGGGTGGCCTTGAGCGCCCGTGCCGACATCCTGCTGCAATTGCGCAATGCTCAACTGGACCCGGCGTTGCTGGGGCAGATTGAAGGCCGGCTCGACAGCCTCAGCCATGCCCTGCTCTTCGGCGCCGTCCTGACCCTGGGCATGATCAGTTTCATGGTCTGGTACTTTCGTCACCTGATCGTGCGCCCCGTCACCGCCATGACCAAGGCCCTGGAGGAAATCGCCAACGGTGAAGGCGACCTCTCCAAGGACCTGCCCCTGGTGACCCACGACGAGATCCGCGTGCTGGCCGGCACCTGCAACCGTTTCCTGGCCAAGCAGCGGGAGATCATCAGCAACGTCCAGGCGCTGACCGTGCACATTGCCGTGGAATCGGCGCGCTCGTTGAAGAACATCAGCGACTCCAGCGACAGCGCCACTCACCAGGCCCGGTTCGCCAAGGAAGTGATGGACCAGAGCAACACCGCCGTGGGCCGCATCGAAGAGGTGTCGCGCCAGACCCAGGGCATTTCCAGCACCACCGCGCAGAACCTGAGCATGGCCCGTGACTCCTACGCCGAGCTGCTGGAAGTGACCGGCAACATCAGTGAGATCTCGGCCAGCCTCGGCGAGTTCGCCACGTTGGTGAGCGCGTTGAACCAACGCTCTTCGAGCATCAAGTCCATCGTCGGGTTGATCCAGCAGATCTCGGCCCAGACCAACCTGCTGGCCCTCAACGCCGCCATCGAAGCCGCCCGGGCCGGCGAAAGTGGTCGGGGCTTTGCGGTGGTGGCCGATGAAGTGCGCACCTTGGCACAGAATGTCAGCCGGGCCACCGACGACATCTCGCGCAACATCGACGCGATGCTGGAGGAAGTCAGCTCCACCCACGAGCAGACCACCCAGATCAGCCACAGCGCCCGGGAAACCCAGAAGGTGGTGGAACGGGCCTCCGGCCACTTCGAAAGCATGATCGGCGACTTCGAATCCACCAATGGCAAGCTGGCTGACATTGCCGAGCATATCCAGCAGTTCGCCGACAGCAACACCGGCATCAACGACCGGGTGACCCAGATCCATGCCGACAGCCAGTCGATCGACCAGCGCATGCAGCAGTCGGCGACGGCCACCCGCGACCTGTCCGGCGTTGCCGAAAAGGTCCAGGCGCTGCTGGGCCGGTTCGTGCTGGGCCACGGCAAGCTGGACGCCGCCATCACCCGCGCCAGCGAATGCCGCGATACGCTCCAGGTACGCCTGGAGGCGCTGCATCGCGAGGGCCTGAACCTGTTCGACCAGAGTTACCAATTGGTCCCCGGCACCGATCCCAAGCAATACATGACCTGCTACACCGAGCGCTTCGCCCAGGTCTGCCAGGAGGAATGCGACAAGCTCACCCGTAGCACGCCGGGGGGCAAGGTGTCCTTCATCGTCGACACCAAGGGGTATTGCCCGGTGAACAACAGCTGGGTCTCCAAGCCCCCCACCGGTGACCGTGCCGTGGACCTGCCCGTGTGCCGCAACAAGCGCATCTTCAACGACCCGATCGGCCTGCGCGCGGCGGGCAACGTCCAGCGTTTCCTGCTCCAGACCTACCTGCGCGATACCGGTGAAATCATGACCGAGATCGACGTCCCCTTCTTCTTCGGCGGCCGCCATTGGGGCAACCTGCGGGTAGGGTTCGATGCAGCGGTGTTGTTGGCGGAGTGAGAGTGATCGCCCTGCGACAGGAGTAAGGCCGCAGCCACTTCATCGCTGAGCGGCCGTCTTCGCGGGCAAGCCCGCTCCCACACAAGAGATCTGTGGCGCACCCACCTCTTGAGTCCACCAAAAAACACTGTGGGAGCGGGCTTGCCCGCGAAGGCGGTGGCTCAGTCAACCTCTCATCGACTGACCCACTGCATTCGCGAGCAAGCCCGCTCCCACACAGGGAATCTGTGACGGACACACATCTTGTGCCCCACCAAATAACTCTGTGGGAACGGGCTTGCCCGCGAAAGCGGTGGGTCAGCCAACCTCTTCATCGACTGACCCACTGCATTCGCGAGCAAGCCCGCTCCCACAGGGGGTACCTCAGGGCTGCCGGGTCAGCAGCACTTGGGCCCGGCCTTGCCGCCGTAACGGGCTTCCTGGCGTTCGCGGAAGAACGTCTCGTAGTCCATCAGCGGCTTGTCCGGATGCTGGGTCTGCATGTGCTCGACGTAGTTGTCGTAGTCGGGCATGCCGACCATCAGGCGGGCGGCCTGACCGAGGTATTTACCCAGGCGACTCAAGTCATTGAACATCGTTGCAATCCTCGTTTCAGGCGTCCGGCAGCGGTTGGAAAGGCGCTTCCTTGTCCGTGCGTTCCTTCGTGCCCCAGGCGGCGATGCCGACCTTGAGCGCGTAGAACAGGATGCTGAAGACCACGAACAGGAACAGTGCCGTCAACGTCGCGTTGGTGTAGGCATTGAACACCACGTGCTGCATCTGCTCGATGCTCTTGGCCGGGGCCAGGACTTGCCCGGCGGCCAGCGCCTCGTTGTATTTGCGCGCCAGGGCCAGGAAGCCGATCGCCGGGTTGGCGTCGAACAGCTTGATCAGGCCCGCGGTGGTGGTGCAGATCAGCAGCCAGGTCGCCGGCAGCAGCGTGACCCAGACGTAGCGCTGGCGCTTCATCTTGATCAGCACCACGGTGGCGAGCATCAGCGCGATACCGGCCAGCATCTGGTTGGAGATGCCGAACAGCGGCCACAAGGTGTTGATGCCGCCCAGCGGATCGATCACGCCCTGATACAGCAGGTAACCCCACAGCGCCACGCAACCGGCGGTGGCGATCAGGTTGGCGGTCCAGGATTCGGTGCGCTTGAGGGCCGGCACGAACGAGCCCAGCAGGTCCTGCAGCATGAAGCGCCCGGCACGGGTGCCGGCGTCCACCGCGGTGAGGATGAACAGCGCTTCGAACAGAATCGCGAAGTGGTACCAGAACGCCATGGTGTTCTCACCCGGCAGCACCGAGTGCAGGATCTGCGCGATGCCCACCGCCAGGGTCGGCGCGCCGCCGGCACGGGCCAGGATGGTGGTCTCGCCGATGTCCTTGGCCACGGCCTGCAGGGCGTCCGGAGTGATGGCGAAGCCCCAACTGCTGACGGTCTGCGCCACGGCCACCACGTCGCCGCCGACGATGGCCGCCGGGCTGTTCATGGCAAAGTACACGCCCGGCTCGATCACCGACGCAGCAACCATCGCCATGATCGCCACGAAGGACTCCATGAGCATGCCGCCGTAGCCGATGTAGCGGGCGTTGGTTTCGTTATCCAGCAGCTTGGGCGTGGTGCCCGAGGAAATCAGCGCGTGGAAACCCGAGACCGCGCCACAGGCGATGGTGATGAACAGGAACGGGAACAGACCGCCCTTCCACACCGGGCCCAGGCCATTGGTGAACTGGGTCAGCGCCGGCATTTTCAGCTCGGGCATGGTGACCAGGATGCCGATCGCCAGGGCGACGATGGTGCCGATCTTGAGGAAGGTCGACAGGTAGTCCCGCGGTGCCAGGATCAGCCACACCGGCAGCACGGCGGCGACAAAGCCGTAGCCGATCAGCATCCAGGTGATCTGGATCCCGGTGAAGGTGAAGGCCTTGGCCCAGACCGGGTCGGCGGCGATCTGCCCACCGAGCCAGATCGACCCCAGCAGCAACAGCACGCCGATCAGCGAGATTTCCCCGATGCGGCCCGGGCGGATGTAGCGCATGTAAAGGCCCATGAACATCGCGATCGGGATGGTCGCCATCACCGTGAAGATCCCCCACGGGCTCTCGGCCAGGGCCTTGACCACGATCAGCGCCAGCACCGCGAGGATGATGATCATGATCAGGAAGCAGCCGAACAGCGCGATGGTGCCGGGAATGCGGCCCATTTCCTCGCGGACCATGTCCCCCAGGGAGCGCCCGTTGCGGCGGGTGGACAGGAACAGGACCATGAAGTCCTGCACGGCCCCGGCCAGCACCACGCCGGCGATCAGCCAGAGCGTGCCGGGCAGGTAGCCCATCTGCGCGGCCAGCACCGGCCCGACCAGCGGCCCCGCGCCGGCAATGGCGGCGAAGTGGTGACCGAAGAGGATGTGCTTGTTGGTCGGGACGAAGTCCAGGCCATCGTTGTTGAGCACGGCAGGCGTGGCCCGGCGCGCATCGAGTTGCATCACGTTGTTGGCGATGAAGAGGCTGTAGTAGCGGTAGGCGACCAGGTAGATGGCCACGGCTGCGACGACGATCCAGAGGGCGTTGATGGCTTCGCCGCGGCGCAAGGCCACGACACTCAACGCACAGGCTCCCAGAACAGCCACGGCAAACCAGGCGAGGTGTTTAACCAGACGGGTTGTCATTGCGTGTCTCCTGCCGAGGTCCAGTGGACTGCGGCGATTGTTTTTATAATGTGCCCCGCTATTCGGAGCCGGCCCAATATCCCCGTAGGCCGTCAATAAATAAATCCGTAGTACTACGTAGACCGCCCCTGTGGGAGCGGGCTTGCTCGCGAAGGCGGTGTGTCAGTTAAAGCAGATGTCACTGATCCACCGCATTCGCGAGCAAGCCCGCTCCCACAATGTCGCTGAGTGCCTACGGATTCGATGTCCAGCGCAGGTTACCTCTCCTATTCGGGGGAAGGTTTGGCATATGATGCCGAGCATCCACCTCCCCTCGTCAGGCCCTGACAGGAGTCCAGATGCTGCTCAAACACAAAATCGTCGCCCTCGGAATCTTGCCGCTGGTCCTGGCGATCGCTGTTATCTGCGCCCTGGTGATCTCGCTCAACCGCCAGTTGGGCGACCAACAAGCACAGCTCATCGAAGACAGCATCCTGGCCAGCAAGCGCGCCGAGCTGAAAAACTACGTGGAAATGGCGCAAAGCCTGATCGCCCCGTTGTACAACGACGGCCAGGGCGACGAACGTGCACAGCAGCAAGTGCTGGAAGAACTGCGCAAGCTGAGCTTCGGCATCAACGGTTATTTCTTCGTGTACGACCGCCAGGGCCGCAGCCTCATGCACGCGCGCCAGTCGGAGTTAGTGGGGCGAGACCTGTGGGACATGAAGGACCCTCATGGCCTGCCGGTGATCCAGGCGCTGCTCAAGAGCGCCCAGTCCGGCGAGGGCTTCCAGCGTTATGCCTGGAACAAGCCCTCCTCCGGCCAGGTCACTGAAAAACTGGCCTACGTGGTCATGCTGGACCGCTGGGGATGGATGCTCGGCACCGGGATCTACCTCGAAGACGTCGAGCGCGCCACCCAGCAGGCTCGCGCCGAAGTCGCCCAAGGCATCCACACCACCATGCAGGCCATCGCCGCCATCGCCCTGGTGGCCGTGTTGCTGGTGTTCGCCGGTGGCATGACCCTCAACGTCAGCGAGCACCGCCTGGCCGACAAGAAACTGCAGCGCCTGAACCAGCGCATCGTCAGCCTGCAGGAAGAGGAACGCTCGCGAGTGTCCCGTGAGTTGCACGACGGCATCAGCCAACTGCTGGTGTCGATCAAGTTCCAGTTCGAACTGGCCAGCCATGTGCTGGAAAACGGCCAGGAAAACGGCCTGGGCATTCTCAAGAATGCGACAGACCGCTTGGGCGAAGCCATCGGCGAGATCCGCAGCATCTCCCATGACCTGCGCTCTTCCCTGCTCGATACCCTGGGCCTGCCCGCCGCCATCGGCCAACTCGCCTCCGAGTTCCAGCAGCGCAGCGGGCTGGAGGTGTCCTACCGCACCAATGAGTTCGATTGCCGGCTGGAAAACGGCGCACCGGTCTCGCTGTTCCGCATTGCCCAGGAAGCGCTCACCAACATCGAGCGTCACGCCGGGGCGAAAAGCGTCGGCATCAGCCTGTTCGGCTCCGCCGAGTCCTTGCGCCTGACGGTGGTGGATGATGGCATGGGCTTCAACGTGCCACAGGTCGAGCGGGGGCACGCCGGCATCGGCCTGCGCAATATCCGCGAACGGGTCGAACACTTCGGTGGACGCCTGGAAGTCACCTCAGAACCGGGGCGCAGCGAGCTGGACATCCTTTTGCCCATGAACATGGCGGCCACGTAAAGCTGATGACCCCTGATCCCAAGCTCCCCTTGTCGATGAACCTGCCGCCTGCGATCCGCGTCGCGCTGGTCGATGATCACTCACTGGTGCGCGATGGCATCCGGGCGCTGCTGTCCGTCATGCCACGGCTGAACGTGGTCGGCGAAGCCGAGAACGGCGCACAGGCGATCGAAATGGTCGGCTGCTGCACACCGGACCTGCTGCTGATGGACATCAGCCTCAAGGACATGAACGGCCTTGAGCTGACCCGGCTGCTGGGCAAGCAATACTCGAGCCTGAAGATCCTCATCCTCAGCATGTACGACAACCATGAATACGTGAGCGAGTCGGTGCGCTGCGGTGCCAGCGGCTACGTGCTCAAGAACGCGCCCTCGCGGGAGATCGTCGCGGCGATCGAGGCGATCATCGGCGGCGGCACCTTCTACAGCGCCGAAATCGCCCAGCGCCTGGCCACCGACCCGAACACCGATAACGAACTGACCCCACGGGAAAGCCAGGTGCTGCGCAAGATGGTCGAGGGGTTGAACAACAAGGAAATGGCCCGCGAGCTGGACATCAGCGTGCGTACCGTCGAGACCCATCGCCTGAGCATCCGCCGCAAGCTCAACATCGATAAACCCGCGGCATTGGTGAAGTACGCGATCGACCACGGGATCGTTTCACGCTGACAAAGGCCGCCACACAGAGACAACCCACAGACACTTTTACTACACTGGCCCGTCTTGTCCCCTTCCCTTGCGAGACGTCCCATCCCCATGAAAACCATAACAAGCACGATGACGTTCTGCGGCCTGCTGGCCTTGTGTGGCAATGCCCTGGCCGAGCCTGGCGCCTCTCACCTGGACGAGGTCCTGCAACGCGGCGAACTCAAGGTGTGCACCACCGGCGACTACAAGCCCTACACCTACAAGGCTGAAAGCGGCGACTACGAAGGGATCGACATCGACATGGCGCGTTCGCTGGCCGCGAGCCTGGGCGTCAAGGTGCAATGGGTCCAGACCACCTGGAAAACCCTGATGCCGGACATGCTGGCGGGCAAGTGCGACATTGGCATGGGCGGGATCTCGGTGACCCTGGAGCGCCAGAAGAAAGCCTACTTCAGTAACACCCTGGACGTGGATGGCAAGATCCCGCTGGTGCGCTGCGAAGACCAGTCGCGCTACCAGACTCTCGAACAGATCAACCAACCCTCGGTACGCCTGGTGGAGCCGGCCGGTGGCACCAACGAAGCCTTCGTCCGCGCCTTCGTACCCAAGGGCCAGCTCGCCTTCCACGACAACTTGACCATCTTCCAGGAACTGCTGGACAAGCGCGCCGACGTGATGATCACCGACGCCTCGGAGGCGCTCTACCAGCAGAAACTCAAGCCTGGCCTGTGTGCCGTCAACCCGACCCACTACCTGCAGTATGGCGAGAAGGCCTACCTGCTGCCGCGCGACGACAGCACCTGGAAGATGTACGTCGACCAGTGGCTGCACCTGAGCAAGGCGAACGGCAGCTATCAGAAAGTGATTGGCCAGTGGCTGGCGGTTCCCGCCGCTCAGTGACGGCGACGCCGCATTGAAACCCTGTGGGAGCGAGCTCGCGAAGACGCCAGCCCGCCCGGCAAAGTTGCAGACGGGTCCACCGCCTTCGCGAGCAAGCTCGCTCCCACAGGGTTTGGCCCCCCTTTGCCATGGAGGGTTGTGGGGCGGCCTACGGCTTGATGTTCTTCAATTCATTGAGCAGCCCCAGCAGTTGCTGCATCTTTTGCTCGCCGAACTGCGCTTCGATCCGTCGGTAGTTGCCTTCCATGCCTTCGCTCATCGACTCGAAGCACTGCTCGCCGCGTTCGGTCAACGCCACGAACACCCGACGCTGATCCTGGCTGGATTTCTGCCGGCGCACCAGGCCATCGCGCTCCAGGCGGCTGAGCACACCGGTCATGCTCGGCTTGAGGATGCAGGCCTGCTGGGCAAGCTGGTGGCTTTCCAGTTCGCCTTGCTGGTGCAGGATGCGGATCACCCGCCATTGCTGCTCGGTGAGGTCATGCTGGTTCAACGCGGGACGGAAAAAAGCCATGGCGGCTTCACGGGCTTGCAACAGGGTCAGCGTCAGGGAGGGTCTGGGGTTGGCCATGTTCGAACTGCTTGGGTGGGCGAACGGGCAGCTTAGTGGCGCAGGCAAGGCGCTGCAAGACACCTGTGGCGAGGAAGCTTGCTCGCGCTCGATTGCGCAGCAATCGTCAAAAGCCTCGGGCTATTGCTCACCCCAGCGCAAGCAAGCTCCCTCGCCACATAAGCACGTGTTCAATCGCAGGGAAGTTCAGCGCAACCCCGACTGCCGTTGGCGATACTCGCCCGGCGTGAGCTGGGCATAGCGCTGGAAAAACCGGCTGAAATAGGCCGGATCCTTGAAACCAAGCTGGTAGCAGATTTCATTGGCCGAACTGCCGGTAAACAGCAGCAGACGCTTGGCCTCCTGCATCAAGCGCTCCATGATCAACCGCTTGGAAGGCAGGTCGGCGATGCGCCGGCACACGTCGTTGAGGCGCGCCTCGGTCACCCCGATGCCCTCGGCATAGCGCGACAGCGGCCAATGCTGCAGGTAGTGGGCTTCGATCAGCTCGTTGAAGCGGTGGAAGATCTTCAGGTCTTCATGCCGCGCCGGCCGGGCTTCCAGGGAGTTGGTACACAAGCGCAGCAGGCTGATCATGATCAGCCGTGTCAATCCGTCCAGGGCCACGTTGCGCCCTGGCCGCGCGGCCGCCACCTCCTCGCTCAGTTGCTCGAACAGGTACTCCAGCCGTCCCACCTCCCCCGCCAACTCCGGCCCCAGTTGCGCCAGCGCCACGCAGGCCGCCGGCAGTTGCACACCGGCCGGCGCCAGGCTCGGATCGGCGTCGATCAACTGCCACACCAACTGCTGGCGCACCGTCAACACATGCCCGTCACTGTCGGCCTCGGTCACGAAGGCATGCGCGATGGTGGGCGGCGTGAGAAAGAACATCGGGCCCGATTCGACGTATTGCTGGTCGTCGAGATACACCCGCACGGTGCCGCTCTTGACGTAGTGCACCTGGAAGAAGCGATCGTGGCGGTGCACCGGCATGTTGCGACCGAAAAAATCCGCGAGGTTGGCGAGCCGGTCGTAATGCACCTCGGCATCGCTGTAGCGCTGGTCGTACACCTGGCCGATGTTGATGTTGGGGATCGGTTGACGATCGGTCATCACGCAGTACTCGTTTTTATTCTGATTCAAGCGTCGCCGAGCCCCATCCTGCAACGAATCCGGAAGGTCATCCAGCGCCCGGTCATTCTGCCACGCTTGACGATAGTTAACATCTTAATTATAACTGTTAACACATTAACAATAACGCAGAGCCCTCATCCCTCTGCACCGCCAGGAGACAAGCATGAGCCGTGCCCTGCATGACGTCGCTAACGGCACCCTGTTCGGGGTCGCGCTGAACTACCAGGGGCTGCTGAAACAGCACCTCGCCGAGTTCGAGCAGCCGCCCTACCAGAAACCGCCGGTCAAGCCGGTGCTGTTCATCAAGACGCCCAACACCCGTAATCGACACGACGCCGACGTGGTCCATCCCGGCCACGGCGAGCGGCTGCAACCAGGGCCGGCCCTGGGCGTGGTGATGGGCAAGTCGGCCAGCCGCGTCAGCGCCGCCGAGGCGCTGGGCTACGTGGCCGGCTACACCGTCGTCAACGAATTCAGCCTGCCGGAAGACAGCTACTACCGCCCCGCCGTCAAGGCCAAGTGCCGGGATGGCTCGTGCGCCATCGGGCCGGAGCTGGTGCCGACCGCCAACCTCGCCGATCCCCACAGCCTGGCGATCACGCTGTACGTCAACGGCGAGGCACGCCAGCAAAACAGCACGGCCAACTTCGTTCGCAACATCCCCCAACTGATTGCCGAGATCAGCGAGTTCATGACCCTGCACGCCGGCGACGTGTTGATCACCGGCACGCCCGAGGGCCGGGTCGACGTGGTGCCTGGCGACCGCGTCGAAGTGCACATCAACGGCGTGGGCCGTCTCGTCAATACCGTCGTAGCCGAGCAGCCAGGAGCCGTTTCATGAAACACGCGCGCATTCGTTTTGAAGGCCAGGTCCACGCCGTCACCGTTGAAGCCGGCAATGCCGTGCGCTTGCTCGACGGTCGCCTGCTGGGCGAAGACCAGGTCGAGTGGCTGCCGCCGGCCACCGGCAACATGTTCGCCCTGGGCCTGAACTACGCCGACCACGCCGCCGAACTGGCCTTCAAGCCGCCGACCGAGCCCCTGGCGTTCATCAAGTCGCCGGGCACCTACACCGGCCACAACCAAAAGACCTGGCGCCCGGACAACGTCGCCTACATGCATTACGAGTGCGAACTCGTGGCGGTCATCGGCAAAACCGCCCGTAACGTCAAGCGCGAAAATGCGCTGGACTACCTGGCCGGCTACACCGTGTGCAACGACTACGCGATCCGCGACTACCTGGAAAACTACTACCGCCCCAACCTGCGGGTGAAGAACCGCGACGCCACCACCCCTGTCGGGCCATGGATCGTCGACGTCGCCGACGTGCCGGACCCGAGCGACCTGAAACTGCGCACCTGGATCAACGGTGAGCTGCGCCAGGAAGGCAGCACCAAGGACATGATCTTCGACATCCCGTACCTGATCGAATACCTGTCCAGCTTCATGACCCTGCAACCCGGCGACATGATCGCCACCGGCACGCCCGAAGGCCTGGCCGACGTGGTGCCCGGTGATGAAGTGGTGGTGGAAGTGGAAGGCGTCGGCCGCCTGGTCAACCGAATTGTCAGCGAAGCCGCGTTCTTCGCATCCCGTAAAGAGGCTTGAGCACGATGATCAAACACTGGATCAACGGCCGTGAGGTCGAAAGCAAAGACGTCTTCGTCAACTACAACCCGGCCACCGGCGAAGCCATTGGCGAAGTCGCCAGCGGCGGCGCCGAGGAAGTCGCCCAGGCCGTAGCCGCCGCCAAGGATGCCTTCCCGAAGTGGGCCAACACGCCCGCCAAGGAACGCGCCCGGTTGATGCGCAAGCTCGGAGAGCTGATCGAGCAGAACGTGCCGAAACTGGCCGAACTGGAAACCCTCGACACCGGCTTGCCGATCCACCAGACCCGCAACGTGCTGATCCCGCGGGCGTCCCACAACTTCGATTTCTTCGCCGAAGTGTGCACCCGGATGGACGGCCACACCTACCCGGTCGACGACCAGATGCTCAACTACACCCTGTACCAGCCGGTGGGGGTCTGCGGCCTGGTGTCGCCGTGGAACGTGCCGTTCATGACCGCGACCTGGAAGACCGCGCCGTGCCTGGCCTTGGGCAACACCGCTGTGCTGAAGATGTCCGAGCTGTCGCCGTTGACCGCCAATGAACTGGGGCGACTGGCCGTCGAGGCCGGGATCCCCAACGGTGTGCTCAACGTGATCCAGGGCTACGGCGTCACGGCGGGCGATGCATTGGTGCGTCACCCGGATGTGCGGGCAATCTCCTTTACCGGCGGCACCGCCACCGGCAAGAAAATCATGCAGACCGCCGGGCTGAAGAAGTACTCCATGGAGCTGGGCGGCAAATCGCCGGTGCTGATTTTCGAAGACGCGGACCTGGAGCGGGCCCTTGATGCGGCGCTGTTCACGATTTTCTCGCTCAACGGCGAACGTTGCACCGCTGGCAGTCGGATCTTCATCCAGGAAAGCGTCTACCCGCAGTTCGTCGCCGAATTCGCCGCCCGTGCCAAACGCTTGATCGTGGGCGACCCCCAAGACCCCAAGACCCAGGTCGGCTCGATGATCACCCAGGCCCACTACGACAAGGTCACCGGTTACATCAGGATCGGCCTCGAAGAAGGCGCCACCCTGCTGGCCGGTGGCCTGGAACGCCCGGCCAACCTGCCTGCACACTTGAGTCGCGGCCAGTTCATCCAGCCGACGGTGTTCGCCGACGTGAACAACAAAATGCGCATCGCCCAGGAAGAGATCTTCGGCCCGGTGGTCTGCCTGATCCCGTTCAAGGACGAAGCCCAGGCGTTGCAACTGGCAAACGACACCGAGTACGGCCTGGCGTCGTACATCTGGACCCAGGACATCGGCAAGGCCCATCGCCTGGCCCATGGCATCGAGGCCGGCATGGTGTTCATCAACAGCCAGAACGTGCGCGACCTGCGCCAGCCTTTCGGCGGCGTGAAGGGTTCCGGAACCGGGCGCGAAGGTGGACAGTACAGCTTTGAAGTGTTTGCCGAGATCAAGAACGTTTGTATTTCCATGGGCGGTCATCACATTCCACGGTGGGGCGTGTAATCCATGGCTGGGGGCTAACTCTGTGGCGAGGGGATTTATCCCCGCTGGGGCGCGAAGCGGCCCTGAATCAGTCAACCTCGATCAACCTGACACACCGAGGTGTTTGATTTGAGGTCTGCTGTGCAGCCCAGCGGGGATAAATCCCCTCGCCACAAGAGCTGCGGTCCAGTTGAACAAGCTGTGATTCACCGATTACCCAAGACTCAACAAGAACAACTTTTTCAGGAGAATCATCATGGGCGAAGTCGTCCTGGCTGCGAAGATCTGCCACGTTCCCTCGATGTACCTGTCGGAGCTGCCCGGTAAACACCACGGTTGCCGCGAGGCCGCGATCGCCGGCCACAAGGAAATCGGCCGTCGCGCCCGCGAGCTGGGCGCCGACACGGCCGTGGTGTTCGACGTGCACTGGCTGGTCAACAGCGCCTACCACGTCAACAGCGGCGAGCATTTCAAGGGCATCTACACCAGTAACGAGCTGCCGCATTTCATCAAGAACATGGAGTACGAATACGCGGGCGCCCCGGAACTGGGCGAGTTGATCGCCGCCGAAGCCAACGCCGCCGACGTTCGCACCCTGGCCCACAACATCCCCAGCCTGGAGCTGGAGTACGGCACGCTGGTGCCCATGCGCTACATGCACATGGACGTCCCGCCGGCGCAGAAACTCAATGTGGTGTCGATTGCCGCCTGGTGCGCCTGGCATCGCCTGCAAGACAGCTTCACCTTTGGCGCCGCCGTGCGCCGGGCCATCGAGAAGAGCGACCGCAAGGTCCTGGTGCTCGCCTCCGGTTCGCTGTCCCACCGGTTTTCCGATGATCGCAACGCCGAAGCCAACATCCACAACTGGACCCGTGAGTTCGACAAGCAGGTGGACCTGCACGTGGTGCAGATGTGGCGCGAAGGCCGCTGGAAGGAGTTCTGCGCCATGCTCCCGGACTACGCCGAACACTGCTTCGGCGAAGGCAAGATGCATGACACCGCCATGCTCCTGGGGTTGCTCGGCGGAGCGGACTACGACAAGCCGGCCGAAATCATCACCGAACCGTTCGGCAGCTCGGGCACCGGCCAGATCAACGCCATTTTCCCGGTTTGAAACGCCTGCGCAGGAGCACCGACCATGCCGCACTTCATCGCTGAATACACCGACAACATCGAACACCAGGCCGATTTGCCCGGCCTGTTTGAAAAGGTCCACGCCCTGCTCGGCGACAGCGGCGTGTTCCCCCTCGGCGGCATCCGCAGCCGGGGTGTGCGCCTGGACACCTGGCGCATGGCCGACGCCAAGCACGACTACGCCTTCGTGCACATGACGTTGAAAGTCGGCCATGGCCGCGACCTCGCCACCCGCGAGAAGGTCGCGCAGAAACTCTTCGAGGTGATCACTGCGCACTTCGCCGACTTGCAGGCCCAGCGTCTGCTGGCCCTGTCGTTCGAGATGATCGAGTTGCACGAGCACCTCAACTTCAAGGCCAACAACGTCCATGCCTTCCTCAAGGCCCAGGCGGGATAGCCACGCCCGATCGCTTGCCCCTATCGGCCTCTCGGACAAAAAGTACAAGATCATGAGCACAGCCAATCCCGCTGGCACTGCCGGCTCCGTCGTGCACGACCGCACCCATGCCACGATCACCTGGCGGCTGATGCCGTTGTTGCTGGTCTGCTACCTGTTCGCCCATCTGGACCGGATCAACATCGGCTTTGCCAAGATGCAGATGAGCGCCGACCTGCAGTTCAGCGACACGGTCTACGGCTTCGGCGCCGGCCTGTTCTTCATCGCCTATGCGCTGTTCGGCGTGCCGAGCAACATGGCCCTGGACCGGGTCGGCCCGCGCCGCTGGATCGCCACGCTGATGGTGGTCTGGGGAGCCTTGTCCACCGGCATGTTCCTGATTGAAAGCGCCGCCGGTTTCTACCTGCTGCGTTTTCTGCTGGGGGTGGCCGAAGCCGGGTTCTTCCCGGGGATCCTGGTGTTCCTCAACCGCTGGTACCCGGCACGCCGGCGCGCCCAGGTGACCGCGCTGTTCGCCATCGCCGTGCCGATGGCGGGCGTGATCGGCGGGCCGCTGTCGGGGGCGATCCTCGAACATTTCCACGATGTCGGCGGCCTGCGTGGCTGGCAATGGATGTTCGTCATCGAGGGGCTGCCGGTGATCCTCCTGGGCCTGGTCGTACTCAAGTGCCTGCCCGACAGTTACCAAAGCGTCAGCTGGCTCTCACCCCACGCCAAGCAGCACCTGCGCGAACAACTGAGCGTGGAGGAACAGCGAAAATCCATCACCTCGTTTTCGGCGATCCTCGCTAACCCCCAGGTCTGGTTGCTGGTGGCGGTGTACTTCGCCGTGATGCTGGCGGTGAACACCCTGGCTTTCTGGATGCCCACCCTGATCCACGGCGCCGGCATCGGCAGCGAAGGCCAGGTCGGCTTGCTCAGCGCGGTGCCTTACCTGGCCGGTTGCTTCTTCATGATCGGTTGTGGCCGCTCCTCCGACCGCCACCGCGAACGTCGCTGGCACCTCTGCGTACCGTTGTTGATGGCGGCAGCCGGTATCGCCATCGCCGGGCTCTCTCCCGGCAATCCGACCCTGGTGCTCGGCGGCCTGATTGTCGCCGGCATGGGCGCCAGTGCGGCGTTGCCGATGTTCTGGCAACTGCCGCCGGCGTTTCTCTCCAACAACACCCAGGCCGCCGGAATCGCCCTGATCAGCTCCTTTGGCAGCATCGCCTCATTCTTCGCGCCGTACCTCATCGGCTGGATGCGGGACACCACGCAGAGCGCCAGCCTGGCCCTGTATGTCCTGGCGCTGTTCATCACCCTGGGTGGCCTGCTGGTGCTGCGCACCCGGGCCGCCGTCGTCAATCCTCAATAGAGACCTTGTCATGCTCGATCAAAGCCTCATCCAGCAAGCCGCTGCCCGCCTCGACCACGCCGAGCGTTCCCGGGAGCAGGTGCGCCAGTTTTCCCTCGATCACCCGGCCATCACCCTCGATGACGCCTACGCCATCCAGCGCGCCTGGGTGGCGCAGAAAATCAACGACGGGCGCAAGCTGGTCGGCCACAAGATCGGCCTGACCTCCCGGGCCATGCAAGTGTCCTCGAACATCACCGAGCCGGACTACGGCGCGCTGCTGGACGACATGTTCTTCGACGAAGGCACCGACATTCCCTTCGCGCGCTTCATCGTGCCGCGAGTGGAAGTCGAACTGGCGTTCATCCTCGGCAAACCGTTGAAAGGCCCGAACGTCACGGTGTTCGACGTACTGGATGCCACTGAATGGGTGATCCCGGCACTGGAAATCATCGACGCACGCATCCAGCAGATCGACCCGCAGACCCAGGCCACCCGCAAAGTCTTCGACACCATTTCCGACAACGCGGCCAACGCCGGCGTGGTCATGGGCGGACGTGCGGTGCGCCCCACCGAGATCGACCTGCGCAAGGTGCCGGCGGTGCTCTACCGCAACGGCGTGATCGAAGAGTCCGGCGTCTCGGCGGCGGTGCTCAATCACCCGGCCAAGGGCGTGGCCTGGCTGGCGAACAAGCTGGCGGCCTATGACGTCACCCTGCAACCGGGGCAGATCATCCTCGGCGGCTCCTTCACCCGCCCGGTGGCGGTCAACCCGGGCGATACCTTCCATGTCGACTACGACATGCTTGGCTCCATCGCTTGCCGTTTCGTCTGACTGCTCGAGGACTGCTTCATGGACATGCCGATCAACACGTTCAAACAACGGCTGAAAAGCGGCGAGGCGCAGATTGGCCTCTGGCTCGGACTGGCCGACGCCTACTGCGCCGAGCTGGCTGCCAATGCCGGTTTCGACTGGCTGCTGATCGACGGTGAACACGCGCCCAACGACGTGCGCACCCTGCTCGGCCAGCTCCAGGCCGTGGCGCCCTACGCCAGCCAACCGGTGATTCGCCCGGTGCTGGGTGACACGGCGCTGATCAAACAAGTGCTCGACCTCGGCGTACAGACCCTGCTGGTGCCGATGGTGGAAAGCGCCGCGCAGGCCCGCGAGCTGGTGCGCGCCATCCATTACCCGCCCAGCGGGGTGCGTGGTGTCGGCAGCGCGCTGGCCCGCGCGTCGCGCTGGAACAGCATCCCCGGTTACCTGGACAAGGCCGATGAACAGATGTGCCTGCTGGTGCAGATCGAAAGCCGCGAGGGCCTGGCCAACCTCGACGCGATTGCCTCGGTGGACGGCGTGGACGGGGTGTTCATCGGCCCGGCGGACCTGAGTGCGTCCATGGGTTTTCGCGGCAATCCGGGGCATCCGGACGTGCAAGCAGCCATCGAAGACGCCATCGCCCGCATTCGCAAGGCCGGCAAGGCCGCCGGAATCCTCAGTGCCGACGAAAAACTGGCCCGGCGCTACATCGAGCTGGGGGCAGCGTTCGTGGCCGTGGGGGTGGACACGACCGTGCTGATGCGCGGCCTTCAAAGCCTGGCGTCGGCGTTCAAGGGTGTGCCAAAGCCTGCGGCGGGTGGGGTGTACTGACCTAAGTCGAGCCTGCCTGTGGCGAGGGGATTTATCCCCGCTGGGCTGCGCAGCAGCCCTAAAGCCTGACACCCGATGTATCAGGCAGATTGAGTTGGACTCTCTTGGGGCTGCTGCGCAGCCCAGCGGGGATAAATCCCCTCGCCACAAAGGCTTCAGCACTTCGCTCAGCTATCAGCTATCAGCTATCAGCTATCAACTATCAACTATCAACGCCTGACCGCCTTCAACTCATTCAGCAACACCAATAACGTCTGCAACTTCTCCTCCCCCAGTTTCTCCTGCAAGCGCTGGTAGTTGGCCTCCATGCTGTGGCTCATCGAGTCGAAGCACGCCTGCCCTTGTGGTGCCAGGCGCACCAGTACGCGCCGCTGATCCTGCTCGGCCTTGCGCCGAACAACCATGCCCGCAGCCTCCATGCGCACCAGCACGCCGGTCATGCTGGGCTTGAGGATGCAGGCCAGTTCGGCCAGGCGATTGATCTCCAGCTCCGCGTGCTGGCTGAGGATGCGGATGACCCGCCATTGCTGTTCGGTCAGGCCGTGTTGATTGAGGGAAGGACGGAAAAAACCCATGGCCGCTTCACGGGCCTGTAGCAGGGTCAGGGTCAAGGATTGGCGCAGCTTGGGCATGGAGAGTGTTCGCCAGGGTATTTAGTTAATGAGTTAACTAAATCTTAGCATCACCACTGTCCCGCTGTCCGTGCCAAGGGCAATTGAACACCCAAGTACCTTGTGGGAGCGGGCTTGCCCGCGAAGGCGACGGCACAGCCAGCATCATCGCAAGCTGAATGACCACCATCGCAGGCAAGCCCGCTCCCACAGGGGCGTAGCTATTTTCTGTGCTCTGGCATCAAGCGCCCTTGATCACCCCTTTGAGCACCGCCTTGAAATGCTCCACCTGGGCCTCGCCGAACTGGCCGAACACCTTGTCCTGCTGTTCCCTGGCAATGGCCCAGAGCCCTTCGGTCTCATCGATGCCCTTGACGGTCAGGCGGACCCGGTCGCCATCATCGCTCACCAGGCCCTTGCGCTTGAGGTTGGCCACGGCTTCTTCGATCTCGCGCACCGGCATCGCCACTTCTCGCTGCAGGTCGGCCAGGTTCAGCCCGGCGTCATTTTCCAGCACCATCAGCATTCGCGCTTCGCTGGTGCGCAGCCCCGTGGACAATTGGCGGGGCTGGTAACTGGCCTGGTAGGCCCGCAGTGCCTGGGTCATCAGGTAGTAGAGGTTGTGACTCAAACGGCCCTGGAAGTGGCTGCTGGGCGCCTGCCCCTCTTCGCGCCGCGTCATGCGCGTGTGGGGCAGGACCATCGAGTAGGCACCCTGGTGATAAAGCAACGGCGAACGTCCGAAATCGTCGAAGGCCACGACCTTGCCCAGCATGATCCAGTGATCGCCACCGTCCACCTGCTGGAATTTTTCACAGTGAAACCGCGCGGCGCAATCGGCAAACACCGGCGCCCCGCCCTCGCCGTTGTCGAATTCGATCTCGGCGAAGCGATCCTCCCTGGGCCGGGCGAAGTTGTTCGACAGGTCGATCTGGTCGGCGGCCAATACGTTCACCGCAAAGTGGCTGGCGGCTTCGAACACGCCGTGGCTGCTGGAGCGCTTGTCGATACTCCAGAGAATCAGCGGCGGATCCAGGGACACCGAATTGAAGCTGTTGGCCGTCACGCCGACCTTTCGGCCATCTTCCGTCGCGGCGGTGATCACGGTCACACCGGTGGCAAAATTGCCCAGGGCGCGGCGGAATGCGCGGGTATCGAACGCGGTATCGCAATCATTGGACATGCAAGACTCCCGGCCGCCTCATGCGACGGCCTCGATTTGTTGTTATGGGGCGGCGCTGGGGCAGGTACTCAGACCATGCTGGGATCGGGTTCCAGGCCCATCAGCTCACGCCCGAGGATCTGCGCGCAGACGTCGTAGTCGGTGTAGGCATGGGCACCGGTGAGGTGCGCATCGCGAAACAGCCGTTGCAGCTCGTTGGACTCGAACCAGGCGCCGCCGCCGGCCGCTTCCATCAGCCGGTCCACTGCCTGGATGCACATCTTGGTGGCATAGCCCTGGTTGGTCCGCCAGAACGCCAGGGTTTCCCGGCTCGGGTACTCGTGGCGTTCTCCATGCTCGGCGTGGTCCTGCCAGGTTTTTTCGAGAAAAGCCCGCGCCGCCGCCACCTGGTGAGTGGACTCGGCCAGGCGCATCAGCGCCGGGGTGGCAGCGCCCACGGCCGCACCGGTGTAGGCCCGCACACGGTTGCGGGTTTTCTCGCGAAACACTTCGAGCATGCGCTCGGCCACGCCCAGGCTGACCGTGGAGAAACCGCTGGCAAAATAGGGCCGGTACGGCGAGTAGAAAATCTTGCTGTCGGGGTACAGGCCGAAGCCGCCGGACTTGCCTTCCATCATGTCCTTGGCCTTCTGGATCCGATGCTCCGGCACGAACACGTTGGTGATGATCAGGGTCTTGCTGCCACTGCCGCGCATGCCCACGGCGAACCAGTCGTCACGAATCTCATAGTCGCGGCGAGGCAACACGGCGAAGCAATAGTCCTGGGTGCCTTCGGCGTTCTTGCGGCGAAATCCGACAATGGCCCACTCGGCATGGTCACAGCCGCTGCTCCAGCCCATTTCGCCGCTGAACATCACGCCGCCCTCGACTTCCTCGGTGCGGCCAAACGGCGCGATGCTGCTGCTGGCGGTGGCATCGGGATCGGCACCCCAGATTTCTTCCTGGGTCTTGGCCGGGAACATCGCCAACTGATGGCTGTGGGTGCACAACAGGCTCATGGCCCAGGCCGTGCTGGCACAGGCGCCGGCCAGCAGCGCGATGCAATCGGCAAACTGCGGCAGGGAAATCTCCAGGCCGCCATACGCCCTAGGCTGGAAAGCCCGATGCAGGCCGATGCCCTTGAGCAAGGCGATGTTCTCGGCAGGAACGCTACGGTCCTGCTCCGCCTGGAAGGCATTGGCGGCAATGATCGGCAGGAGGGGCTTGAGGTCTTCGAGCAACGGGTTTGGCTTTTTCATGGACGGACTCTTTTATTATTGGCGTCTGCCGATCCCGCCTGGCCTTGCACCTCACGGCAGGCTCGTGGTGCAGAAAACAGCGGGATCAAATGATTGAGGCCGGTCCAGTATGGGCATTGGCAAGACGTCGAAAAATGCACCTTCCAGATCCAAGATTGTACTTTTCATGGTGCCGATCCAGGCCGATGGCGCGCTCGGTCAAGTGCCCCGGCACGGATGATCAAGACAAACACCCTCGCCTGGGCCCTTAATAGGGGCATCGCGTGCAGCGCTTTGCACGGAGTCTCCTTTCACTTTGTCAGGTTGCGTCATGATCAATATCGAAACGCCCACCTATTACACAGCCACCAAGAAGTACAACCTCAGCTTCCCCACCCTGGAACAGGATGTGGAAGCCGATGTCGTGGTGATTGGCGGCGGTTTCTCCGGCATCAATACCGCGCTGGAGCTTGCTGAAAAAGGCATCACCAACATCGTGGTGCTCGAGGCGCGCTACCTGGGTTTCGGCGGCACCGGGCGCAACGGCGGACAGATCATGGCCGGCATCGGTCATGACCTGGAAAAGATCAAGAAGGACGTCGGCGAAGACGGTCTGCGCCAGGTCTTCGAGATCAGCGACCTGGGGGCGGACATCATCAAGGACCGCATCGCCAAGTACGCCATCGATGCCGACTTCTGCCATGGCTACGGCTACATGGGTTTCAACGCCCGCCAGGAAAAAACCCTGCGGGCCTGGGAAAAAGACTTCAAGTCGATCAACAGCAAGCACGAGATCCGCTTTCTCGGCGGCTCCGACGTCCAGCAGATCATCGGCTCCAAAGCCTACGGCAGCGCATTGCTGCACATGGGCGGTGGGCATGTGCATTCGTTGAACCTGCTGCTGGGCGAAGCCAAGGCACTGGCCGGCCACGGCGTGCAGATCTACGAGAACAGCCCCGCCCTGGAAGTCCGTTATGGCGAGCGCATCACCGTGCGCACCGGGCGCGGCTCGGTCAAGGCCAGCAAGCTGTTGTGGGCCTGCGACAGTTTCCTCAACAAACTGGAGCCGGAACTGCATCGCTCGACGATCAACACCTACGCCTTCCAGATGATGACCGAGCCACTGTCGGACGAGCTGATCCAACGCATCAGCCCGATTCGCGGTGCCTACAGCGATATCCGCCCGGTCATCGACTATTACCGCGTTACCAACGAAAACCGCCTGCTGTTCGGTGCCGCGACGCCGCTGGTGGAGCACATTCCCCAGGACCTCAAGGCCTGGAACCGGAATCTGATGCTGAAGATTTTCCCGTACCTCAAGGACGTGAAGATCGACCTCGCCTGGGGCGGTCCGATGGCGTGCAGCCCGAATCTGTTCCCCCAGATCGGTACTCTGCCCGGCCGCCGCAATGCGTTCTTCGTCCAGGGCTACTCCGGGTTTGGCGTCACGCCGAGCCACATCATCTGCAAGGTCCTGGCCGAAGGCATGAGCGAAGGTTCGGCGCGTTATGACCTGGTCAGTTCCGTCAGGCGCCCGACCATCATCGGCAAGGACGCCATCCGTCCGCTGTTGCTGACTGCCGGCAAGTCCTGGCACCAGCTGTCGGGCTACTGGAACGGCCGTCGCTGACAACCACACCGCTTTCTATTTCAATCATCAGGAGTCACTGCCATGCCCCTTATCACCCTCAAGAAAGACATCCAGCTGTCCGAACTGGACGCCTGGGGTACCGTCGCCGACCTGGGTTCGCAAATCCTCGAAGGCGAAGTCAAGGCCTTCGGCAAGATGACCTTCGGCGCCCCGACCGATCCCGTCAGCAGCGCCTACTTCGGCACCACACAGGGCAAGTTCCGGATGGTGTATCCGTTTGCCGAGCAAGCCACCGTGGTCACCGGCGAAGTGGTGCTCACCGACGAAGTCACCGGCCAGAGCACCCGCTACAAGGCTGGCGACAGCTGGTTCGTGACCAAGGGCACGCCGGTACTGTGGGAAGTGGTCAGCGAGAGTTTCGTCAAGCACTACTTCGCGGTAGTCTGAGCACCGTGACCGTGGCGAGGGAGCTTGCTCCCGCTGGGCTGCGAAGTAGCCCAGCTTTTATGCGATTCGGGAGCAAACTCCCTCGCCACAAAAACGCCCTGGCCCTAGGGGTTCACGTTCTTCCCTCAACCGCAATGTGCTTGCGAAGGTTGCGCCCATGAACCTCATTCCCACCCAGGACATCGCCGGCCACTGCCTGCACGCGTTCACCCAGCTGATTCCCGCCAGCCGGGCGGCCTTCTACTGCGTCGACCGCCACTTGCAAGCCCATGACTTCAGCCTGCACGGCATGAGTGGCGAGATGCACCGCGACTACCTGGACAACTACCGCCAGTTCGATCCGCTGCAACCGCGCAACTGTGTCTGCGATGAACAGGCCGTGGTGCCGCTGGGCCTGGCGATGACCCGCCAGCCGGTGCGCGACAGCCAGCGCTACCGCAGCTTCCTGCAACGCTACGGCGTAGTGGATGTGGTGGAAGTCTTCGCCCGTCGGGACGGCCAGCCGCAAGCCGCCATTTCGTTATTGCGCACCGCCGAACAAGGCGCCTTCACGCCTCAGCAGTTGTCCCAGCTCGGCGCTCTGCAAACCCTGTTGCAACTGGCGGTGGCGCACCTGCCTGCCCAGGCGGATGCCCTGGACGGCTTGACGCCCAAGGAGCGCCAGATCGCCCTGCTGCTGCGCGAGGGCGTCAGCAACAAGCACCTGGCCCGGGAGTTGAACGTCGGCTTGCCGACCATCAAGACTCACCTGATCAACCTGTTCCGCAAAGTCGGCGTCAGCAGTCGCACCGAGTTGGTCAGCGCGCTGTTTCTCTGAACGATTCAACCATCCGGTTGATAGTGCACAGATGCCCCAGAGCCCATGATCCGGCGGGTGACTACACCCAACCGGAGCCTTGCAATGAGCACATCTACAGACTGGATCACCGTCGGCGCCCTGGCCGATGGCTTTGCCCCCGACGCCTTCATCCTGCCGAACCTGGCAGACCTGAGCGGCAAGACCTTTACCCTGAACTTCGCCAATGGCTGGCAGATCGAGCATCGGTTCGAGCAGGACACGTTGTCCTGGCACGCCGCCGACGGGCACTCCAGCGGCACCGCGCCCTACCGCGCCACATCGGTTCGCCCGGGCCTGTACCTGGTGGACTTTCTCAAGGGCGAGGGCCGCCAGACCCTGTCGGTCAGCCTGGTGCTCGACACCGCCAACGCTGCGTTCACCGCCGTGATCGGGCGCATGCCCGAGCCAGAGCAAACCCGTGAAGGGCTCTACGGCCGCGCCCTGGCGGGCAAGCCCCTGACGAGCGTCGGCGTCGACTTCCTCCACGGCAGCCTCGACCGGCCCTGGCAAGAGGGCCTCTGCCCGCACGCACCGAGCAACGAGCTGGTGGGGCTGCGCAACCTGTATCGCTACAGCCCAAGCGAAGTCTACGAACACATCTACCTCAATGACCGGTTCTACGCCTGGCAGTGCCTCAAGGGCGTGGAACAAGGCCTGTGCGACACCGACCGGTGCGACACCTACAAGGTCGCCGACCAGCTGTATCTGTTCGTCTGGCGGGAAAAAATCATCCCAACCCTCGGCCTGGTGCTGATCGACCTGCAACAACACCGCAGCGACGGCAAGATTTTCGGCTACGCCGGTGCGTCCTTCGATGAGTACTCCAATTTCCCGGTCAGCTCCTACTGCCAGGTCCTCAACCAGACGGAGTATCCCGATGCCTGAATCACGCACCGTGGTGATTACCGGCGCGGGCACCGGCATCGGTGCCGCCTGCGCCCGGTTGTATGCCGCCGAAGGCGCCAACCTGGTCTTGATCGGCCGACGCCGCGAGCCCCTGGAAGACCTTGCCAGGGAAGTCGGCGGCCTGGTGTTGGTGGGCGATGCCGCGTGCCCGACGACCTGGGACGGCTTCATCGCGCAGATCCGCCAGCATTTCGCTCGACTCGATGTGCTGTTGGCCTGTGCCGGCGGCATGGGTCAGGGCAGCGCCACCCAAACCAGCCCGCAAGCCTGGGACGCAGCCATGCGCAGCAACCTCGACAGCGCGTTCTACAGCGCGCGGGCCTGCCTGCCCTTGCTGCAGGAAAGCGCCGGCAACGTGGTGTTGATCGGGTCCATCGCGTCGTTGGCGGCCGGGCCGCAAGTGTGCGGCTACACCACCGCCAAACACGCGCTGCTGGGCCTGAACCGCTCCCTGGCGCGGGACTACGGGCCCCAAGGCGTGCGGGTCAACGCGGTCTGTCCGGGCTGGGTCCGCACGCCGATGGCCGATGAGGAAATGCAGGTGCTGATGCAGTTCCACGGTGAAACGCTGCAACAGGCCTACGACCGAGTCTGCGCCGACGTGCCGTTGCGCCGCCCCGCCAGCGCCGAGGAGATCGCCCTCGCCTGTCGTTTCCTGGCGTCCCGGGACGCCTCGATCATCACCGGCGTGGCGCTGGTGGCCGACGGTGGTTCGAGCATCGTCGACGTGCCGACCCTGGCGTTCAGCCACATGGAGGTGACCCATGGCCAATGACCTGGATTTCAGCGGCAAGACGGTGTTGGTGACTGGCGGTGCCCAAGGCATTGGTCGGGCCATTGTCGAAGCCTTCGCCTGGCGTGGGGCTCAGGTGGTGATCGCCGACCTCGGCCTGGCGCGGGCCGAGGCGCTCGCCAGCGAGCTGACGGCCGGCGGCTACCAGGCGCAAGCGGTGGGCGTGGACCTCGCGGACGCCACGGCGATATCGGCCATGATGGGCGGGCTGCAGGAGCGTCTGGGACGCCTGGATGTGTTGGTGCACAACGCCGGTTACTTCCCGTTGACGCCTTTTGCGCAGATTACCCCGGCGGTGCTGGAACGCACCCTGGCGGTGAACCTGTCGGCGCTGTTCTGGCTGACCCAGGCGGCGCTGCCGATGTTCCGCCGCCAGGGCCAGGGCTGTGTGCTGGTGACGTCCTCGGTCACCGGCCCGCGCGTGGCGTACCCGGGGCTTAGCCATTACGCCGCGTCCAAGGCCGGGGTCAATGGTTTCATACGCAACGCGGCACTGGAGCTGGCGCCCGAGCAGGTGCGGGTCAACGGTGTCGAACCGGGCATGATCGCGACCCCGGCCATGGCCAACCTCGGTGACGATGACCTCAACCAGGACATCGCTCGGCGCGTGCCACTGGGGCGATTGGGTCATCCGGGGGACATTGCCGGCGCCATGCTGTACCTGGCCTCTGACCTGGCCGCCTATGTGACGGGCCAGACCCTGGTGGTCGACGGCGGTTCGACATTGCCGGAAGTCTGAGGCGATCCAGCGCGCGGTGGTGACGACAGCACCACCGCCTTCGCGGGCAAGCCCGCTCCCACAAGTCCAGCAGCATCCCTTCCTATTTCGCACACACCACAGCGCCACTGTGGGAGCGGGCTTGCTCGCGATGGCGGCGGTTCGGCGGGCACCGTTCCTGCGTCTCAGGCCACTCCCTGCGCCTGTTGCAGATGGCTTGCGCGAAAGTCCTTGGGCGAGAGTTCGAACTGCTTCTTGAACGAGCGGCTGAAGTGGGCCGAGTCGGTGAAGCCCCATTTGTAGGCAATCGAGGTGATGGACTCGTCTCGCAGGAACGGGTTGGTCAGGTCATCGGCGCTGCGCTTGAGCCGGGCTCGCTGGATGTAACGGCAGACGCTGTCGTCCTGTTCTTCGAACAACCGGTACAGATGGCGCACCGAGATGTTCAGGCGGTTGGCCAGGCCCACCGGGCTGAGGCCGGGCTGGTTGAGGGATTCGTCGATGACCTTCTGCACGTAGCTGCGCAGATGACTGCCCTGCAGCGCCGCGCCATCGTCACGGGCATCGCTCGTGTGCTCCAGCGCCGAGCCCAGCAAGGACACGAACGCACTCTGCAGGGCCTCGCCCTCGCCCGCCGCGCCTTCGCCGTCCGGCGTGTCCTTGCACAACTGGTCCATCAGCACGTGCAACATCCGCCCGCAGGCCTTGCTCGACGAGATCTTGCCGAAGGTCCTGGTGTCCCCACCCAACTGCCGCGACACCTGCTGCCGAGACAAGGACAGCACGGCATGCTCGATCAGGCCGAACGGGCTGATCTCCAGTGCGCCCGCCGAATCCATCAGTAACAACTCGCCGGGGGCCAGTTGGATGCTCAGGCCGTTCTGGGTGATGCGGCAATAGCCACTGCGCTGGCTGACCAGCAGGCAATCCTGATCGTCGTCGTGGTCGGGATTGGGCGAGTGGCGCTTGATGGAACCGGCGTTGGTGCGCAGGTTCGACAGGGAAAGACCGCCGCGGCAGAAGTTCGAGACCTGGCCGATAAACAAGGCACGATTGAAAGCCAGCTCCGTCTCGAAATACCCACACGTGGCGCGCAGGTCCCGGTTCCAGGTCTCCAGCCCGTCTTGCCCAACCTGTTGCATGCTCATGGCGTTCTCCGCAGTGGCTTATTGTTTTTGTGCGGCAATAGTTAACATGTTATCTATATGCACGCAACAAATACCTGATCGCCAGAGCAGAAGCAGGATTGATGCCAGGGCGGCACTACAGGGTCAGAGGCTTGCCAATACCCGTTGCAGGCCGCTCAGGGATGCCAGCAAGGCTGCGCGTTGTTCGCCTCCGAGCGCGATGTAGCGCCGAAAGGCCGGCATGCGGTTGACCACCTCGCTGCCGCCCATGTGTTCCAGGCGCACGCACCACTGGCGCTCGTGCAGGTCGATGCGCAGGCGCTTGAAATCCAGCGGCATGAGCGCCTGGTACAACCCCTGATCGTGCGTTACCGCCGCCTGCAACCGGGCCGCCAGCGCCTGGTCGGCACCCCGCTGGCGACAGCGCAGACCCTTGCGGCGAATAGCCCCGCCGTGGTGCAGCTCCAGGCGCGCCGTGCCCTCCATCGACGCAGGCACGCGCAACACGAATTCGGTCATCACCAGGTGCATCAGCCACTGTGATTCGGTGCGCTCGACAATCTCCAGTTGCAGCCGGCCGTCGTCGCTGGCCACAGTAGCCGTCGTCGGCCCTGACCACACGAAGTGCGCCAGCCCGAGGTTGCGCCGCACGTGTTCCAGGGTCACCCCAGGCCGATAGCCGGCCGGGTGGCGATGGGCGCGCAAGCGCTCAGACAGTCTTTGCAGCACGGTCGATAAACTCGCCGGCAGGTTGCCCTGGCTCATGGGAAAACTCCTTGGCCAGCACGTCTTCCACCGACGCTGGCATGAATGGATTGACCTTCTGCACCACCAGGGTCCAGAACAAGGCGTAGGCCGCGGTGCCACCGAGCATCACCGCGAACGGGATGTAGATGTCGGCTGGGTTCATGCCGGGCGGCGTGATGAACCACATGCCCAGGAGGATGCCGACACTGGACAGGATCTGTGGCAGCGGAAAGAACGGCGAGCGATAGGCCCGCGGCAGGTCTGGCCGACGAATGCGCAGGCTCACCACCGACACCGTCACCAGCAGGTAGGCAAAGCTCCAGGCACACACCGCCGCTAGTACCAGGTGCATGATGTTGTCGGTGTTGCCACCGAGCCACAGCGCATGCAGGCAAGGAATCAACGCCGCCACCAGGATGCACAGCAAGGGTGTCTTGAAACGCGGGTGCAGGTAAGTGAAGACCTTGGGCAATGCGCCGTCCACCGCCATCCCGTAGAGAATCCGCGGCACGCCGGCCATCAGGGTGTTGATGGTCGCCGCGCCGGCAAACAGGAAGCCGATCCCCAGCCACAGCGGGCCGATATCCCCCATGACCTGCTCGGCGAAGCGCGGAATCGCCATGGGCGTGTCCAGCAGGTGCACGCCGCTGGCGGCATCGAGCAGCACGTTCTCCACCTGGCGTTTCATCGCCGCGCCGTAGATGAACATGCACGAGGCGACGCTCAGCAAGCCGAGGATCATCGCCCTGGGCATGACCTTGGCCGAGTGGCGCAGGTCCGGCGCCAGAGGCGTGACGAACTCGCAGCCCACGAACATGAACATGGCCATGCCCACCAGCGAGAGGATGGTGATCAGGTCGGTGCCCACCAGCGAAACCCCGAACCAGCCTTCCAGTTGCACCGCTGGCGCCGCGATCAAGCCGAGCACGCCAAATACCATCAACGTGGTCCACATGCCGAAGGTCAGGATGATCTCGGCTCGGCCGAACGCACTGACGCCGAACGCGTTGAGCACCCCGAACACAATGACGAACCCGACCCCGAGCAACCAGGAACCGCCGGCAGACTCGGCCAGGGTGTTCAGGTGCTCGAAGTTCACCAGCGCCATGACCCCGGACAGGATGGTCTCGGCGGTGCCGGCGAACACGTGCACGATCAGGTAGGCCGACAGCGTGCCGGTGATCGCGAAGAAACGCCCCATGCCACAGTTGATGTAGTCATAGACCGAGCCGGTGGTGGGCAGGATCGACGCGGCCTCGGCGAACGTGGTCGCCTGGGCCAGCATCATCACCACGGCAATCAGCATCGCCACGGCGAAGGCGCTGCCACCGATACCGAAGCCCATGGTTGCGGTGAGAATCACCGGGCTGGCCATGATCAGGCCGATGGTGCTGGCCAGGGCGGTGGGAAATCCCACCGTGCCCCGGTTCAAGTGCGCGGTGAGTCGGTCATTGATCGACATGGTGCAGATCCTCGAGAAGCGGATTTTTTAGTAGAGGTGCCACAGCCGTCCAGGAGCCGGCATTCAAGCCCCCCAGCCAGTCCCTGATCGAAACGGCGTTGCGTGCAGCTTCACTTTGCGCCGCCGCGCCACAGGCGTCTTGCCCATGTCTGCCGCCACTCTTGTTGCTGCCTGCCAGCCCCCGCGGCCTGGCGGGCTGGATCAATTCCCTGGCAGCCAGGTGAAAGACTTCCCCCCGCGCAGCTCCCCTTAATGCGCGCTCTGCCGTCCTATTACACTGGGGAAAAACACCATGGAGCACACACGCCACACACCGCTACTGCGCAACGCCATCGGCCTGGGCATCGCCCTGCTGGTTGCCGACTCATCGGCCCAGGCCCTTGAGCTCTACGCCGACCAGGACACCACCATCACCGGGAACGTCCTCGCGGTCTACGGAATGTTCAACAGCCGCAAGAACTACGACGGCACCGGTGGCGGCTCCAGCTGGCGCGAAGGCTTCATCAAGTATGGCCTGAGTATCGACCAGGCATTGGCCGGCATGGGCAGTGTCTACGGCACCGCTAACCTGGTCAGCTCCGGCACCTGGGGCGACGGTGACCCGGCCGGCCTGAGCGACGGCTCGGAGCGCACCACGAAATTCGATGAGGCCTTCGCCGGCTGGCGCTCAGGGGACCTGTTCCCGGTATTGGGCAAGGACGGCGTCGACCTCTCCTACGGTCGCCAGGTGATCACCCTCGGTGACGGTTTCATCATCAACGACGACGGCTTGAACCTGGGCAAGGGCCCGGCGGACGGCGACCTCAATCGCGGCGGCGCCTATTACCTGGCCGCCCGCCACGCCTTCGACAAGACCGCCGTGCTGCGCCTGGGAGCGAAGGACGGCGTGCATGGCAGCCTGATGTGGATCAAGTCCGACAACCGCGCCCAGGCCAACACCGAAATGGCCGCCGGCACCCTGGAATACACCACCGCGCCCGGCACCCTGGGCCTGACCTACATCCATGGCATCGACGTCGATGACCACTACGCCAGCGACTTCCAGAAACAGCGCGAAGGCATGAACATCTACAGCCTGCGGGGCAGCGGCAACGCCGGCATCGAAAACGCCCACTTCGCTTTCGAATACGCCTGGCAGGACAAGGACGCCGGCCCGGAAAAAGCCTGGTATACCGAGGCCGGCTACACCTTCGCCGACCTGCCCTGGACACCGGACCTGACCTATCGCTACAGCCGCTACTCACAGAACTGGGACTCGATGTTCAACGGCCTGAGCCGAGGCTACGGCACCTGGTTCCAGGGCGAGGTGGCCGGCAACTATTCCGGGCCGTTCAACAGCAACACGGCCATCCAGCACGTCGGCCTCAAGCTCAAGCCGACGGACACCGTGACCGTCGGCGCGCTGTTCTTCGACTACCAGACCCTGCACGACCGCCAGGCGTTGAACCTCGATGGGCGCGAGCTGGACCTGTATGTCGAATGGGCCGTGAGCGAACACCTGATCGTCACGCCGCTGCTGGGGCTGTACAAGCCGGAGAAGGATGACAACAGCGGCGGCAACCAGGTCGGCGGCAACGGCACCAACGTCTACAGCCAGTTGGTGGTGGCGGTGCCGTTCTGAAGGCGTGGGGGCTGCCGGCGGCGGCAGCTCCCCGTGCGTCTATTGCTTGTGCTGGTGCAACATCGTCTGGATCTGATGCGTGGCCTGGCGCGTGCTTTCGGCCAGTTTGCGCACCTCGTCGGCGACCACCGAGAACCCCCGCCCGACCTCACCGGCCCTGGCGGCTTCGATCGCGGCATTCAAGGCCAGCAGGTTGGTCTGGTCGGCAATGCCCTTGATCACCCCGACCACCGTGGCGATCTGGGCGTAGGTCACCTGGTTCTGCTCCAGCATGCGGTGGTGGGTGGATTGGGCCGAGCGCTCGTCGCTGATGTCGCGCACCGCACCGATCACCCGGACCAGCCGTCCCTGGGCATCGCGCACCGCCCGTCCGCGTTCGCGGCACCAGATGTAGTCGCGGCTCTTGTGGCGCATGCGGTACTCGAAGACGTATTCGCCACTGCCCTGGGTGCCGAGAATCTCGCGGTCGAAAATCGCCATGATCTTCGGCAGGTCATCCGGGTGCGTGATGCCGACCTGGGCATCCCAGCCATCGGGCAGTTCGTCCACCCCATAGCCCAGCAACGCGCGAAACTGGCTGGAAAAACGCATGCTGCTGGCCGGGTGCTGCAGGTCGCCGTTGACCACCGTGATGTCCCAGCAGCCCTCGGTCAGCGTCGATTGCAACAACGCCCAGATCTGCGCTTCCTGGTGATGTTGCTGCACTTGCTGACGGTATTCGTCCCGTTGGCGCTCCAACAACTGTTCGCGGCCTTGGGCCTGTTCCAGTTGTTGGCGCAACATCTCCCGTTCGCGCTCGCCCTGCTGCCACCGCGCGGCCTGCTCGGCCAGTTGGGCCTCGACCTGAAGGCAACGCTCGGCGCTGCTCGCCATTTGCCGGGCGTGTTGGGCCAGGCATGCCCGCAACGGCGGGTACGCGTCGAGCATCGGCGTGTCCTCGGTGTCGCCGGCCAGCGCTCGCTGCACCTGGGCGCTCAACGCCAGTTTGTGTCGGTTGGTCTGGAGAAACATCGCCCGCTCCTTTGCCATCGAGTCGAAACACTGATCTGACCGCAAACACGCGCCGCTGGCTTGTACCTGGCTGCTGAAGGCCTTGCTCCTGGCTGCCAGGGCCACGTCCTGGCAGGCACGCACATGCCGCGCGGCAGGCACAGTCAAGCCGGGCCGCCGCGCAGCGATTAACCTCGGGGCTTTCCCTTCGCGATAGGAAACACCCATGAGCGATATTGCCCTACTGCCTCAGGTCGAAGCCTTTCTCGGCCGGCGTCACGCACTGTTCATCGATGGTCGCTACGTCGAAAGCCAAGGCAGCCAGACGCTGGACGTCATCAACCCGGCCACCGGCCACGTCATCGCCCAGGTCAGCGACGCCAGTACGGCCGATATCGATCACGCGGTGGAATCGTCTCGACGCGGCTTCAGGCAGTGGTCCCAGGCCGCACCGGCGGTTCGTGGCCAGGTGCTGCTCAAGCTCGCGGACCTGCTGGAGCAGCACCGCGAAGAGTTGGCCCAGATCGAAACCTGCCAGTCGGGAAAAATCATCCACATTTCCCGCGCTTTCGAGGTCGACCAGGCGGCGCACTTCCTGCGTTACTACGCCGGCTGGGCCACCAAGATCGGCGGCGAGACGATCACCCCGTCACTGCCCTCCTTCGCCGGAGAACGCTACACCGCGTTCACCCTGCGCGAACCGGTCGGGGTGGTGGTGGGCATCGTGCCGTGGAACTTCTCCACCATGATCGCCATCTGGAAACTGGCGTCAGCCTTGGTGACCGGCTGCAGCATCATCATCAAGCCCAGCGAGTTCACGCCGCTGACCATCCTGCGCATAGCCGAACTAGCCATCGAAGCCGGCCTGCCGGCGGGCGCCCTGAACGTGGTCACCGGTGGCGGCCAGGTGGGCAAAGGGTTGATCGAGCACCCAGGCACTAACAAAGTTTCGTTCACCGGTTCGGTACCCACCGGCCTCGCCGTGGGCCAGGCAGCCATGGGCGCCGGACTGACCCGGTCGACCCTGGAACTGGGTGGGAAAAATGCCGCGGGCTTTCTGCGCGATGTCGATCAAGAGGTGGCGGTCAACGGCATCATCGAAGCCGGCTTCCTGCACTCGGGGCAAATCTGCGCGGCGGCGGAACGGTTCTTTGTCCATCGTTCACAGATCGAGCCGATCATGGAAAAACTCGCCCAGCGCCTGGCCCGACTCACCATCGGCTCGCCCCTGGACGAACGCACCGAGTTTGGCCCGGTCACCAACCACTCGCATCAGCGCAAGCTCGGCGAGTTCTTCGCCAAGGCCCGGGCGCAGAACAACACCATCGTCCATGGCGGCAAGCTGATCGAAGGACCGGGCTGCTACGTCGAGCCAACGATCATCCTCGCCAACCGCCGCGACGACGCCCTGCTCAACGAAGAAACCTTCGGCCCGATCGCGACGTTCTTCCCCTACGACACGGAAGAAGAACTGCTGGAACTGATGAACGACACGCCCTACGGCCTCAGCGCCAGCCTCTGGACCCAAGACCTGAGCAAAGCCCTGCGCATGGTCCCGGCCATCGAAGCCGGCACCGTGTGGGTCAACATGCACACCCTGCTCGACCCCGCCGTACCTTTTGGCGGCAGCAAGTCTTCAGGGATCGGCCGGGAATTCGGCAGCGCGTTCATCGATGACTACACCGAGTTGAAATCGGTAATGATCCGCTACTGAACCTTGCTCCGGTGGGCGGACACTCAGCGCCCACCGGGTCTAGAAAACACCCCCCACCGCCTGTGGGAGCGAGCTTGCTCGCGAAAGCGGTGAATCAGCTGGAAATAATCCAAAGCAGAAATCGCCTTCGCGAGCAGGCTCACTCCCACCTTCCGTGGGAGCGAGCCGCTCGCGAAAGCGGCCCTCTTGCAACAACCTGGATTGGCGGTGTCTCCACCGCCCATGCTCAACCCCGGCAGGCATTGACCGGCGGCACGCGGCCGCGCCAGGGTTGGGCGCGTTCCAGTTGCGCGGCCAGGGCCAGCAAGGTGCTTTCCTCGCCAAAGCGACCGGCAAAGTGCGCGCCTATCGGCAAGCCGTTGGCACTCCAGGACAACGGCACCGACATGGCCGGCTGGCCGCTGGCATTGAACAGCGCGGTAAACGGCGAGTAACTGTGATAGCGCTCGATCAGTTGCTCAAGGCTCATGCACACGCCCTGGAGGTCAAGCTCACCAATGGGTGCCGGCTCACGGGTCAGCACCGGGGTCAGGATCACATCGTAATCCTGCATGAACGTCGCCAACTGCCGCCCCAACGCATGAATCCATTCGACCGCCCCGGCGTACTGGGCACCGGTGACATGCCCCTTGTCCCGCAGGATGATCCGGGTGCGCACCTCCAACTCCTCCGCATGCACCTGCGCGCCCCGCATCTCGCCCAGCAAGTCGACATAGTGCCGGGTACTGGCGCCAATGATGGTGAACACCTGGTTGAGAAACTCCGGCAACACCACCGGCAGGCTGACCGGCTCGACACGGTGCCCCAGGGATTCGCACAACCGCGCGGCCTCGTTCAAGGCCTGGAGGCTCTGGGACGATGTCGGCCAGGGCGCAAGTTGTTCGACCAGGGCAATGCGCAACGGTCGTGGGTCACATTGCACCGCCGTCACATACGGCAGCGCCTGGACCGGCGCGGCATAGGGCGCGCCCAGGTCGATGCCGGCAGTGGCGTCCAACAGCGCGGCACTGTCACGTACCGACAAAGTGATCGCATGGGCGGTGCCCATCCCGGCCCAGCCCTCGCCGACCATCGGCCCCGACGGCAACAAGCCACGACTGGGTTTGAAACCGAACACACCACAGCAGGACGCCGGCACGCGCAATGAGCCACCGCCGTCGTTGCCATGGGCGAAGGGCACCACGCGGGCCGCCACCAGTGCCGCCGCGCCGCCGCTGGAACCGCCCGCGCTGTGCCCGGTGCTCCACGGATTGCGCGTAGCGCCGAAGCGCGTGGATTCAGTGGAGTAGGACGTGCCGAACTCCGGCGACGTGCTGGTGCCCATCACCTGGCAACCCGCGCGCCGTAGACGCGTCACCACTTCCGATTCGAAGTCCGCCCGAAAATCCCCCAGGGAGCGAGAACCGTTGGTCATCGCCGCACCGGCGACCGGGGAAAACAAGTCCTTGATCAAGGTCGGCACGCCGGCAAGCAGGCCCTGGCCAACCGCGGCCGTGCGGGCGACCTCCCGCGCCGACTCGTACAACCGCTCGGCCACGGCGTTGATGTGCGGCTCGACTTGCTCCAGGCGCTCGATGGCGGTTTCCAGCAACTCGCCAGGGCCAACCTCGCCGCGCCTGACCCACTCGGCCAGCGCCGTGCCGTCTTCACGGTCCATCAAATGGTGAATGTCTTGCATACCCATGTTCAGATTCCTTGTTTCATGACGATTGACGTGTACCGATGGAAGTCGACTGGCCCTGGCCGCGTGTGCGCAGGCCCACGGCCACCCAGAGCAGTGCCGCGATAAATCCGGCGAAGGCCAGCCATTGGATGGACTGGCGCAGGTCCCCGGCGAAGCTGCCCACGAAGGCCACCACCAGCGGGCTGACGAACTGGCCGATGTACAGGCAGGACGTGAAACCGCCCAAGCCTCGACCGCGGGTGGTGGCGGTCAATGCGTTCATCACCGGCGCCATCACGTTAGGCACCAACAGCCCCGAACCCAGGCCCTGGATGACCACCGCCACCAGCACGGCGTTGTAGCTCTGGGCACGCATCAGCAGCCACAGCCCCAGTCCGATCAGGCCCAGCAACAGCGCGTTGCAACCGGCAACCCCGAAGCGCCGGCGCAACAGCGGCCACATCAACGAGCCGCCCAGGGTCGCCAACAGGCTCAGCCCGGCGGCCATCCCGATCATCGTGCTGGAGGTGATGCCGAGGCTGACCAGCAGCATCGGTGCCTGGATCGGTACGACGAAGGTCAGGACCATGCCGCCCATGACCATCAGGTAGCCGACCACCAGTTGCAGCACCGCCACCTTGCTCGGGCCCGAATCGGCGAGCGGTTGCTCGACGCTGTGGCGCCGGGTCACCGGCGGCTCCCACAACACCTTCATCATCGCCGGCACCAGCAGCAGCGGCAGCAGGTACAACAGGAACGGCGAACGCCACGAGTGCTCGCCGAGCGCGCCCCCCACCACGAAAAACAGCGCCCCCACCAGGCCGATGGTCACCACCTGGCGATTGACGTAGCGCAGCCGCTCTTCGCCCTGCCAGTAGTCGGCGATCAGTGTGGCGCAGCACGTCATCACCGCCGCTTCGGTGCAGCCAAACAACAGCCTCGCGCCGACGATCGACGGCAGGCTGTCGAGCAGCGCCGGCAGTGCGCCAAGCACGGCGTAGAGCAAGGTGGCAATCACCAGCAAGGCCTTGCGCCCGACCCGGTCGGCCAGCCATCCGGCCAGAGGCGCGAACAAGGCAATCGCCAGGGCCGGACCGGTGACCGCCAACGGCACCAGCAGATCGGCACGGGGCTCCACGGGGCCGAACTCGGCGCCCAGCCGGGGCAGGATCGGCGCGACCATCACCGAGCCCATGATGGTCAGGCTGCTGCCGAGCATCAGCACCAGCCCTTCACGCCCACCGGCCTGACGCACCGGGGCCGTTGATACGGAATTTGATTGGTTCATGACGAGCCCCTTCAGAAACTCTGGGAAATACGCAACGCCGCGGTGTAGCCCTCGGCGCGGTTGCGCGCGTCAAGCTCCTTGTAGACGTGCAGCCACACCGGCGGCATGCCGGGCTTGAAGTAGCTGACCGCCGGCCCGACGGCCATGACCCGGGCGCGGTTACCGGACTCCAGCCCCGGCGCATCGTCGTCGGTGAACTGGCGGTAGTAATACCCGCCCACGCCCACGGTCCAGGGCCCGACGTGCTGGCCCACGGCGAACTCATGCCGGTACTCGACGCCGTTCTTGTAGTCGGTGTCTTCGTTGCGGGTGTTGATGTCGGCTTCAAAACTGGAAGACACCTCGAAGCCGCTGTCGGAAATGTAAGTGGCGTTGAGGATTGGGGAGAATGTCCAGTGATTGAGCCCAGGGGAAATCAGGCGATCCTTGTCGTAATCGCCCGTGGGCGCCTGGACCTGGAACTGGGCATTGACGAACAGGTTCGGCGACAGCGTCCATTGCAGGATCACCGGCAACACCTGGATGTCGGCGAGACGAAACGGATCGGCTTCCAGATCCAGCGGACCGACCGGTGTCTGCACCCGCACCGAGGCGTCCATTTTGAAGAACGGCACCACGGTGCCGAAACCGTACTTGGCCCCCAGCACGGTGTAATCGGTCATGCGCATGTAGGCCAGGCCGATGGAGAGCACGTCCAGGGAGAAATTGTTGTCCAGTGCCTTGCCGTGGCGGTCCTTCTGCACGTTGGCCGAATAGAACGCCGTACGCAGGCCGACCGTCCCGTAGGGCGTGGCCGGGGGCATCATGCCCGCGCCAAAATCGTAGACTCCGACTGCCGTGGTCGGTGCACCGTTTTCTGTCGCCTGGACAGCGGCACACAGACCCAACATTCCCAAGGTGAAGCACATGCAACGCAAGCGGTTGGTTTTCTTATTCTGACTCATTGAATGCCCCTTCCGACCAAGTGGTGGTGGGGTCATCCTAGGCAGCCGGCGCGCGGGCGGTTATCCGTTTTCAGCACAGATGCGTGCGACGCAGGGTTTGCGACGGCGTTTCGCCGAAAAGGACCCGGTAGTCGCTGGAAAACCGGCTCAAATGCCAGAATCCCCAGCGCGCAGCCACTTCCTGGACACCATGGGCCTGCTCGCCATTGCGCAACTCGCGACGCACGGCATTGAGGCGCAATGCCCGCAAATAGGCCACCGGGTTGATGCCCAGGGTTTCCTGGAAGCAGTACTGCAACTTGCGCCGGCTGGCGCCGATGTGGTTGCACAGGTCCAGGATCGACAACGGCTCGTCGACATGGGTCATGGCGTACTCCCGGGCGCGGTCGACCATGCGCTTGCGCGCGGTGGGACTGAGAGGAGGCGCCGCCTGGTCCGGCGCCACCAGCTCCAGCACCTGCAACATCACGGTGTCGCGCAGGCCCCGGCGGATCGACTCGTACCCCAGCAGCGACTCGCGGCCCTGCTCGCCCCCTTCCAGCTCATCGAACAGCGCGGCGAGTTCGACCGGCAACGTTGAGTCACCGAGGCGGTAACACTTGGGAAGATCGGTAATTCGAAAACGGCTGCCTTGGCGCTCCAGCACATGTTCGAGCGCCCGCTCATCAACGGCGACACCGAGCAGGTCGAGGTGCTGAGGCGTGCGCAATTCCGGCAGATTGTGACCCCGGGCGACCAGCAGGCTGGGCTCAAGGATCGGGTGTCCGGAGCAAAAGACCGGGCCGTCCGCGCTCAACGGCACGCTGAAGGTAATGGCGCCGTCCCAGGCCGTCCCGTGCTTGGTCATGGCCTGATTAGAGCGGTCGCGCACCAATTGCATCCAGTCCGAGCGGAACTCGATCAGCTCGCCTTCGAAGCGTCCGGGCGTCAACTGGTTGTAACTGACCTGCCAGCCGCCCATGTTGCGGGCATGCTCGTCGATGTCTGCCGTGCGAAACCGATTGATCGGTGGCAACGGCACCGGCTGCGGTCGGTGCGCCATAGTGGGATTGCTCATTGACCTGACCCTTGGTGATTGCAGGACTTACCAGCCGAAGGCCACGCAAATTCTGTTCCGTCCAGGCAAACGATTGTGCAATTGTGCTGAAAACGGATAATCGACCAGGTCCGCATACCCGGCGCCGGGCGGCACTTGGATACCCCCGCCATCGACGATCACCCACCGCGAAAACCACCATGAACGAAATGATCCAGGACGTAGGCGTTGCTACCGAATCGATGTCCCGCCCGCGCACGCTGGTCTTCCTGGCCTACCCGCAGATGGGCCTGCTGGACCTGACCGGCGCCCAGACCGTGTTCTGGGCCGCCACCAAGGCCATGGCCGAGCGCGGATTGCCCGGCTATGCAATGCACACCGCAAGCCTGGCGGGTGGGCTGATGCGCACCGCCGAAGGGCTGGTCGTGGACACCTGTGCCCTGGACCGGCTGGACGGCGCCGGCATCGACACGCTGATCGTGCCCGGCGCGCCGGACATACGCCAGGCGATGATCGACTGCGTCGACCTCGTGGCGTGGCTGCGGGCTGCCTCGCTCAAGGCCCGGCGCACCGCCTCGGTGTGCAGCGGGACATTCCTCATGGCCCAGGCCGGTCTGCTGGATGGACGCCGGGCCGCCACCCACTGGGCCATGTGCGACCTGCTCAGGAGCCGATTTCCGTTGGTCGAGGTGGACCTCGATGCGATCTTCGTCCAACAGGACGCCGTGTGGACCTCGGCGGGTGTCAGTGCAGGGATCGACATGGCCCTGGCGCTGGTCGAGGCCGATTGCGGTCGCGACGTGGCCCTGCAGGTGGCCCGGGAACTGGTGGTCTTTCTCAAGCGCCCCGGCGGCCAGGCACAGTTCAGCCAGATGTTGCAATTGCAGATGCAGGACAGCGCCGGATTCGATGAACTGCACGTCTGGATCGCCGAACACCTGGACGACACCCACCTGACCATCGACCGACTGGCCCAACAGGCCGGCATGAGCCCACGCAATTTCGCCCGGGTCTACAAGCGCCAGACCGGCCGCACCCCGGCCAAAGCCGTCGAACTGTTCCGCCTCGAAGCCGCGCGACGGCAACTGGAAGACTCCCCGCGCAACATCGACCAGATCGCCCGTTCATGCGGTTTCGGCGACGAGGACCGCATGCGCAATACCTTCCAGCGCCATCTCTCGATTTCCCCACGGGACTATCGCAACCGCTTTTCCCGCTGATCGCATAAGCAGGGGCGGCTCCGAGCCGGCCTCGTGGGCAGGCTTGGCCGGATTTCAGGGTTTTATGTCCTACCGGATGGAAATGCCGCGCTTCTAAGATACCCAGGCAATGCCCTGGGCTGAGCGGTCGGGCGAGTGGTGGCGTGCAGAATCGTCATGCTCGATTCCGAAACCCATTCCGACCGGATCCCCGCATTGCTGTACATCACCTTGCTGTTGATGCCAGCCAAGCTGTTTTCAATCACGCCTGGTCATCACTGTCACGCTGAAAACCTAAATAACTCGACGTATCGATCCAGTCTTCGGGAGCAACTCATGAAACAGCATATTCTGATTGTCGGCGCAGGCTTCGGCGGGGTCTGGAGCGCCTTGAGCGCGGCACGCCTGCTGGACCTGCACGATCGCAACGACGTGCAGATCACGGTCCTGGCGCCCCAGGCGGAACTGCGCATCCGCCCGCGGTTCTATGAGCCGAACGTGCACACCATGCTGGCCCCGCTGGGTGGCCTGTTCGACGCGGTGGGCGTGCACTTCGTACAAGGGTTTGCCGACAGTGTCGATGACACGCTCAAGCATGTGAGCTACCACGATGCCTCCGGCGCCCAGGGCACGCTGGCCTATGATCGCCTGGTGCTTGCGGCCGGCAGTCAGCTGATTCGCCCTGACCTGGCCGGGGTGGTCGAGCACGCCTTCGACGTCGACCAGATCGAACAGGCCACTCAACTGGAAGACCACATCAAGGCCCTCGCCCACCTGCCGGACAGCCCTGCCCGCAACACCGTCGTGGTCGCCGGCGGCGGGTTCACCGGGATCGAAACGGCCACCGAACTGCCCGCGCGCCTACGCGCCGTGCTCGGCGAGGACGCGCCCATCCGGGTCATCGTGGTGGACCGCGGCCCGCAGATTGCGGCCTCGATGGGCGACGGTATCCGTCCATCCATCATCGAAGCCTCGGCGCACTTGGGCATCGAGTGGATCCTCAACGCTTCGGTGGAGTCGGTGGACGCCGCCGGGGTGACCCTGTCGAACGGCCAGCGCATCGAATCGCGCACCGTGATCTGGACCGTGGGCTTTCGCGCCAGCCCACTGACCCAGCATATCGCTGGCACCCGGGATCCCCAGGGCCGCCTGCACGTCGACAGCCAGCTGAAAGTGCTGGGTCAGGCCCATGTTTTCGCCGCCGGTGACGTGGCCTACGCCGCCACCGACACGTTGGGCAACCACGCGGTGATGTCCTGCCAGCACGCCATCGCCCTGGGCCGTTACGCCGGCCACAACGTCGCGGCCGACCTGCTCGGCGTCGCGCCGATGCCCTACAGCCAGCCCAAGTACGTGACCTGCCTGGACCTCGGCGCCTGGGGCGCGGTGTACACCGAAGGCTGGGATCGCCAGCTCAAGTTGGTCGGTCAGGAAGCCAAGGACCTCAAGACCCAGATCAACAGCGTCTGGATCTACCCGCCGGCCGCTGATCGCGCCGCTGCCCTGGCCGCGGCAGACCCGTCGATTCCAGTGGCGTAATCCGCCCTGCCAACACCGGCCAGCGCTCCTTTGTGCGCTGGTCTTCCCAGACGCCCGCCCACGTTGCTTTGGCGGGCGTTTTTTTGCTGAAGTCAAAGCGTTCGCAGCCCTGGGTTACCGGGCATGGATTTGCGCGAGCTTGGTCGCTTGCGGCAACAGGTTCCAGGCATCCTTGGCTGCACATGGGCGTGGACGGCGCATTGCCGGGCAAGCTCCCGCGCTTCGGCATAACCTGGATCCATGGGCCGCCATCAAGCCTCTGCCGATACCGCGCTATTCCAGCAGCGGAACAATCCGCGGCTCGATCCCGCTGGCGCAGACCTCCAGCAACGCCAATGTCACCGGCAGCTTGAAACGCCGTCGGCCGGCACTGCCGGGGTTCAGATACAGCCGTTCGCCGTGCCAGTCGATGCCCGGCTGGTGGGAGTGGCCGGTGATCACCAGCTTCACGCTCGGGTCGAGGGGCGTCGGCACATCGGCAATATCGTGAACCAACAGCCCCGCCCAAACCTCCAGATCCAATTGCAGGCAATCAGCCAGATGAGCGGCCCAATCGGCCGCCAGGTCGTTATTCCCCCGCACCACCTGCAACGGCGCAATGGCCGCCAGTTGGTCCAGAATGTGCGGGCTGCCGATGTCGCCGGCGTGGATGATCCGTTCGCAGCCCTGCAACGCGGCTATCGCCTCGGGGCGGAGCAGCCCATGGGTATCGGAGATGACGCCAACTTTCATCCTGGCTCCCTTACAACGATTATTGTTCCGAATTCGAATAAGATAGGCTTCCAATAATAAATGCGCAGCCCGTCGTAAAAAGGAAAATGTTGATGCTCGGACGCAAACGGCCAGAGCCAGAGGTAGACAACTCTGACGAAGCCTTCTCGCCCCAGGCTGCACGGGCTGGAGCCGCGCTGCGGCTCACCGTGAGTTTCATGCTGGTGGTGGTCGTGGCGTTCCTGGCCGTTGAAGGCTGGCGGACGTGGCGTGATTATCGCGCCGCCTTTGCCGCCGCCCACGACTCGGTGACGAACCTGGCACGGGCTACGGCGCAGCATGCCGAAGACACCATCCGACAAGTGGATGTGGTGACCGCCGCGCTGAGTGAGCGGGTCGAAGGTGACGGGCTGCAGAACATCGACATCCCGCGCATCCACAAGCTGCTGGTCCAGCAATCCGCCATCATGCCGCAGTTGCACGGGCTGTTCATCTACGGCCCCGATGGCCAATGGCTGGTGACGGACAAGGAAGTGATCCCGGAAATGCCGAACAACGCCGACCGGGACTACTTCCAGTACCACCGCACCCACGAAGACCGCAACGTGAGAATCGGCGAGGTGATCAGGAGCCGCTCCACCAACGACCTGATCATCCCCATCTCCCGACGCCTGAACAACCCCGACGGCTCCTTCGCCGGCGTGCTGCTGGGCACCGTCAAGGTCAGCTACTTCGTCGACTACTACGGCGATTTCAAGATCGACGACAAGGGCGCGCTCGTCCTGGCCACACGCAGCGGGACCATCCTGGTACGCCGGCCCTTCTTCGCCTCGGTGGTCGGCAAGAGCCTGGTCAACAGTGTGATCTTCAAGAACTTCCTGCCCACCTCGAACCAGGGCGTGGCCGAGGCCAGGGCCGTGATCGATGACACCGAGCGGCTATACGGCTACCGGGCCCTGACCACCTATCCGCTGGTGGTGGAGGCCGGCCTGTCCCGGGAGTCGATCATCGCGCCGTGGCGTCGCGACCTGTTCAAGACCGGCCTCGTGCTGATTTTCCTGATCGCGATACTCGTCGGCTTCGGGCTCATCGTGCTGAGCCAGTTGCGCTATCGGATGAGCATGGAGAAGCAGATCCGCAGCGCTCACCAGACCATGCGCGACATGGCGCTGACCGACAGCCTGACCGGCCTGGGCAACCGCCGGCGCCTGGACAGCGCCCTGGCCGAGGCGCTTCGCCTGGCCAAGCGCCAGGGCTCGTCGTTGGCGATGATCATGCTCGATGTCGACTACTTCAAGCGTTTCAACGACAAGTACGGCCACGCCGCCGGGGACGATTGCCTGCGTGCGATTGCCGTGGCGGTCCAGAAAACCATCAAGCGCCCGGGGGACCTGGCCGTGCGGTACGGTGGCGAAGAGTTGACCGTCCTGTTGCCCAACACCGACAACGCCGGGGCGGCCCAGGTCGCCCAGGCCATCCTGGAGGGCATCCGGGCGCTGGGCATCGAACACGGCGACCATCCACTGGGGCTGGTCACCGCCAGCGCGGGTGTGGCCACCTGCCAGCCAGCCATCGAGGACGTCACGCCGGCGATGCTGATCAAGGCCGCCGACGCCTTCCTGTACCTGGCCAAGAACACCGGCCGCAACCGCTGGTGCAGTGCGGCCACGGTACCCGCCTGATCGCCCGCGCCGCGCCGTGCATCGGTCCGCGCGCGGCAATCCGAAGTCCGCAGGTGCCGGCAAGGCGCCTGGCGGCTACAATGCTCGCTTCGACCGTGACCAGCCTGACTATAAAACCCATGTCCTTGCCCAAACATCATCTGGAATTGCTCAGCCCCGCCCGCGACGTGACCATCGCCCGCGAGGCCATCCTGCATGGCGCCGACGCCGTGTACATCGGTGGCCCGAGCTTCGGCGCCCGACACAACGCCTGCAACGAAGTGAGCGATATCGCCCGGCTGGTGGAGTTCGCCCATCGCTACCACGCCCGGGTGTTCACCACGATCAACACCATCTTGCACGACAACGAGCTGGAGCCGGCCCGCCAGTTGATCCACCAACTGTACGACGCCGGTGTCGATGCGCTGATCGTCCAGGACCTGGGGGTGATGGAGCTGGACATCCCGCCGATCGAGCTGCACGCCAGCACCCAGACCGACATTCGTACCCTGGCACGGGCGAAGTTCCTCGACCAGGCCGGTTTCTCGCAGCTGGTGTTGGCCCGTGAGCTGAACTTGCAGGAAATCCGCGCCATCGCCGACGAGACCGACGCGGCCATCGAATTTTTCATCCACGGCGCCCTGTGCGTGGCCTTTTCCGGCCAGTGCAACATTTCTCACGCCCAGAACGGTCGCAGCGCCAACCGCGGCGACTGCTCCCAGGCCTGCCGCCTGCCCTACACCCTCAAGGATGACCAGGGCCGGGTGGTCGCCTACGAAAAACACCTGCTGTCGATGAAGGACAACAACCAGAGCGCCAACATTCGCGCGCTGGTGGAAGCCGGCGTGCGCTCGTTCAAGATCGAAGGGCGCTACAAGGATGCCGGCTATGTGAAAAACATCACCGCCTACTATCGCCAGCGCCTGGACGACGTCCTCGAAGACCGCCCCGACCTGGCCCGCGCCTCCAGCGGCCGCACCGCGCACTTCTTCGTGCCCGACCCGGAAAAGACCTTCCACCGGGGCAGCACCGACTATTTCGTCAGCGAGCGCAAGATCGACATCGGCGCCTTCGACTCGCCGACCTTCACCGGCGTGCCGGTGGGCGTGGTGGAAAAAGTCGGCAAGCGCGACATGCAGGTCGTGACCTTCGACCCACTGTCCAACGGCGATGGTCTCAACGTGCTGGTCAAGCGTGAAGTCGTGGGCTTTCGGGCCAACATCGCCGAGCCCAAGGGTGAGTTCGAAGAGGACGGCCAGAAGCGCTACCGCTACCGTGTCGAGCCCAACGAAATGCCAGCGGGCCTGTATCAACTGCGCCCCAACCATCCGTTGAGCCGTAACCTGGACCACAACTGGCAGCAAGCGCTGCTCAAGACCTCCTCCGAGCGCCGGATCGGCCTGGCCTGGGTCGCCCGCCTGCGCGAAGAGGGCCTAGAGCTGACCGCCACCAGCGAGGAAGGCATCAGCACCCAGGTGGCCCTGGACGGACCGTTCGGCGTGGCCAACAAGCCGGAGCAGGCCCTGGAGCAACTGCACGACCTGCTTGGCCAGTTGGGAACCACCGACTACCACGCCACGTCGATCAAGCTGGACGCGCCCCAAGCGTTCTTCATTCCCAACTCGCAGCTCAAGGCATTGCGCCGTGAAGCCATCGAGGCGTTGACCGCTGCCCGCGTCGCGGCTCACCCCCGTGGCGGCCGCAAGGCCGAGACCAACCCACCGCCGGTGTACCCGGAATCGCACCTGTCGTTCCTGGCCAACGTCTATAACCAGAAGGCCCGCGACTTCTATCACCGCCACGGCGTCAAACTGATCGACGCGGCCTTCGAGGCTCACGAAGAAACCGGTGAAGTGCCGGTGATGATCACCAAGCACTGCCTGCGCTTCTCGTTCAACCTGTGCCCCAAGCAAGCCAAGGGCGTCACCGGCGTGCGCACCAAGGTGGCTCCGATGCAACTGATCCACGGGGATGAAGTGCTGACCTTGAAGTTCGACTGCAAGCCCTGCGAAATGCACGTGGTGGGCAAGATCAAGGGCCACATCCTTGACCTGCCATTGCCAGGCAGCACCGCAGAGCCAGTGGTCGGCTACATCAGCCCTGAGGATTTGCTCAAGACCATTCCTCGCGCCCCGCATTAAGTAATGCCGCAATGGCCTGTGGGAGCGGGCTTGCTCGCGAAAGCGGTGTCTCTGTCACACAGATGTCGAATGTGCCGCCGCCTTCGCGGGTAAGCCCGCTCCCACATGGGCTGCCTACCCTTGTTTTTCATTTCTGCGCCGTTTTTGCCTGAGTGTGCGACAAATCCCACCTCATAGACTCCCCGCCCGCTGACCTGCAGTGTTACGTTGCGTAGTTGTTTCGCCAATGAAACATCTTCCTTCAACTCCCTGCAAAGGAATGCCCCCAGCAATGGACTTTTCGTTCAAGCACCTGGCCGTGACCACCCTGATGCTGTCCAGCCTCGCCGCGATCACCACCCCTGCCTTCGCCAATATCACTGCGCAACAGAGCGCTGCCATCGTCAAGACCTTCTCCGACAGCTCGGTCACCGACTTCCGTCAATTCCTGGCAACCGTCGGCAAGAGCGACGCGGCAAAAACCGCCGGCCTCGCCCCGGCCATCGACGGCTTCCTCGGCAACAAAACCCTGACAGCCGAACAACAGAACGAAATCCATCGCCTGCTGGGTATCTACGCGCGGGTGAAATATGGCGCCGCGGCCACCGAAACCCTGAAAGAGCTGGTGGCGATCCCGACCTACCGCAAGGAAGGCGTGGCCCAGCACGAGAACCCCGAGTTCCTCAAGATCGCCGAGAAGATCAAAAGCCTTGCCCAGTCCTTCAACCTGAACTTTCGCAACGTCGACAATCGCGTCTACGAGATTTCCCTCGAAGGCAGCGGCGACGAGGTCGTGGGCATCCACGCCCATGCTGACGTCGTGCCGGTGACGCCGGAAAACTGGGTGTTGAAAGATGGCACCCGGCTCGATCCGTTCAAGGTGACCCTGGTGGGCGACCGCATGTACGGTCGCGGCACCGAAGACGACAAGAACGGCATCGTGGTGGCGCTGTATGCGATGAAAGTCATCAAGGAAGAAAACCTGCCGCTGGCGCGCCATTTCAAGCTGCTGGTGGACACCACCGAGGAAACCACCGGCGACGCAATTCCTTATTACTTCGAGCACAACCCAACGCCCAACTACAACCTGGCGCTGGATGGCGGCTACCCCGTGGTGATTGCCGAGAAAGGCTACGGCACCGTCATGGCAAACTTCGCCCGACGCGAGGCTCAGGGCAAGGGCGCGCAGATCACCGCATTGACCGGCGGCCTGGCGACCAACCAGATCCCGTCGACGTCGGTGGCCACCTTCGTCACCGACCAACCCGCCGAATTGGCAGCCAGCCTGCTCAAGGCCGGCACCGAGTACGCCAAGGGCAATGGTGGCAACTTCGAGGTGACCAGCCAGGTCGTCGGCAAGGATGTGCAGTTGACCTTCACCGGCGTTTCCGCGCATTCCTCCGAGCCCGAATCAGGCGTCAACCCGGTCGCGCGGATGCTGGGCTTCATCAACAGCCTAGACGGCAAGGTCGCGCTCAAGCACAACCACATCACCGATGCGGCCCGCTACGCCGCCGACAACTGGGGCCTGGACTACCTGGGCAAGCAACTGGGCATCGGTTTCTCCGACGCGTTCATGGGCCCGCTGACGGCGTCGCTGACCTATGTCGGGATGGACGACAAGACCTTCAAGCTGGCGGTCAACCTGCGGGTGCCGGTGGGCAAATCCACCGAGGCGCTCAAGAGCGAGATCGCCGGCAAGCTGACCGACTGGAGCAAGCGGACCCATGTCGCGGTGGCCTTCGACTATTCCATCGACGAGCCGATGTACCGCAACCCTGAAGGCGAATGGGTCAAGGCGTTGCTGGCGGTGGCCAGTGAAAACCTTGGCATGGAACACAAGTACGGCACGTCCGCCGGCGCCACCTCGGTCCATGACCTGCCCAACGGCGTGCAATTCGGGCTGGCGATGCCGGACGTCAAGTACACCGGTCACAACGACAACGAGTTCAAGACGGTCGAGCAATTCCTGCTGGATTTGCAGATCGTGACCGAGATGATGGGCCGGGTTGGCCAGCTGCCGAAGCTATAACCGGAAGTCAGGCCTGCGGGCCTTGTGGCGAGGGGATTTATCCCCTCGCCACAAGGGGCCAGCTCATTTCTCCGGGTGCTTTGCAAACTCATCCACGGTTTTGTCGGTGATGTCAGTCAGTTCCACCCCCCAATCCCCATGCAGGTACCAATCCTCGCCGATCATCTCGGCCGGGTGCATGGTGCGGTCGGCGCCGTTGCCACAGGCCAGGGCCGTTGCCGCGCAGTAACGGTCGCAGCCCCAGCAGATGCGCTCCGGGTGCTTGGGACTGAGGGGAAAGGGCTTGGCCATGGGGACCCCGCGGACAGATGGGTGTACCTGCACCCTAGCGCCTCGGGCCCGGACCGACCTTGATTTCGATCAATAAGCGCCCGGGCATCCGCTTCGCACAATCACGCTGAAAATTGACAATAATCATTATTATTCGCAGCAAAGCTTCCTAGACTCGCTCATCTCTTACGCCGTCCAGGAAGTCACTATGCGTACCCTCGCCCCGCTGTCCCTCGCCTTGCTGTTTCTCGCACCGTTGGCCCAGGCCAAGGAATACCCCATCGGCGAACCGCAACTGTGTCCGGGGCTGGAAGTCGGTGCGGTCTACCTGCAACCGATTGAAATGGCCCCCGCCGGGATGATGCGCGCGACCGTCGATTCCGACGTCCACCTGGAGGCCGACATCCGCGCCACGGCGGACAATCACCAAGGCTTCCAGGAAGGCAGTTTCGTGCCCTACCTCAACGTATCGTTCCAGTTGAAGAAACAAGGCAACGACACCGAACTCAAGGGTGATTTCCATGCCATGGTCGCCAATGACGGGCCGCACTATGGCGACAACGTCAAGCTGCTCGGCCCCGGCAAGTACCAGCTGACTTTCACCGTCCTGCCGCCGGGCGGCCATGGGTCCCTCGGCCGCCACACCGACAAGGAAACCGGTGTCGCCCCGTGGTTCGAGCGCTGTGAATTGCACTACGAATTCGTCTACGCCGGGATCGGTAAAAAAGGCGGGTACTGAAGATGGATCGTCCATGCCGCGGACGGCTACTCACCCGCCGTCGACATTTGGCCGGGTGGCTGCTGGCGGGCCTGATGCTGCCGTCGATCGCCCATGCCGAGTTGCCCACCTACGAGCTGAGCATGCGTGACGGCCATTTCACCCCGCCAGTGCTGCAAGTGCCGGCCGGACAGCGCTTCAAGATCGTGTTGAAGAACGTGGGCCAGGGCCCGGCGGAATTCGAGAGCACGCCGCTGCGGGTGGAAAAAGTGCTGTCGCCGGGCGTCACTACCTTCGTGGTGATCCATCCCCTGCGGCCGGGGCACTATCCGTTTTTCGACGAGTTCAATCCGCAACTGCCCGAGGGCGGGATTCTCGCCCAGTAGTCGCCCGCAGGAGACACGTGCATGACTCAATCGATGTTTATTGTCTGGCGCGAAAGCGTCGAGGCGTTGCTGGTGATCGGCATTCTCCAGGCCTGGGTCAGCCAGCAACGCCAGGCCAGGTCGTTACTGCGCTACGTGTGGGGCGGCGCCGGGCTGGGCCTGCTGCTGTCCGGTGTGCTGGCCGGGCTGATCATGCTGGCGGGCGAAGCCATGAGCGGCGCGGCCAACGAATGGTTCCAGGCGGCCCTGGCGTTGCTCGCCAGCGGGCTGATCGTGCAGATGGTCGGTTGGATGCATCGCCATGGGCCGATGCTCAAGCGTGACCTCACGCGCCACGCCGACCAACGCCTGGGGCGCCAGGGTGGGCTGGGGTTGCTGATGCTGGCGTTGCTGGCGGTCAGCCGCGAGGGCAGCGAAACGGTGGTGTTCCTGTATGGCGCCGGCGCCCGCCTGCAAGGGCCGTCGCTGGGCCTGTTCGCCGTTGGCGCAGTGGCGGGCCTGGCGCTGGCGCTGCTGACCGTCTCGTTGTTGCACGGCAGCCGCCGGTTCATTTCATGGTCGAGGTTCTTTGCCATCAGCGAAGCGATTCTGTTGCTGCTGGGCGCGGCGCTGCTGGTCAGCGGCATCGAGCGCGTGGGCGGGCAATTGCTCGCAATGGACTGGCCCGAGGCGGTGTATCGCGGCATTGGCGACGCGCTCTGGGACAGCAGTGCGCTGCTGGACGACGGGCACGGCCTGGGTGGCTTCCTCGCTGATTTTACCGGCTACCGGGCCAGCCCCAGCGCGCTGACCTTGTTGGCGTGGCTGGGTTACTGGGGCCTCGTCGCCGGTTGGTTGCGGCCACGCAAAGCGGACGGCCTTCCATGCCCGACGTAAACCCCTGGCTCCAGCGCCTCGGCGACGGCATGCGGCGCCATGGGGCAACGATTCGCGCAGTGCAATGGGCAGTGGTGCTGTTCTACGCGGTGTTGCTGGTGGTGCCCGCCTTCTCGCCCTTGCCCGGCAGCCAGGCGCGCCTGTTCGATAACCTCACGCTGGTGGCGCAGTTCCTGTTCTGGGGGCTGTGGTGGCCGTTTGTGTTGTTGTCGATCGTGCTGTTCGGCCGGCTCTGGTGCGGCGTGCTGTGCCCCGAGGGAGCCTTGAGCGAATGGGCCAGTCAGTACGGCAAGGGCCTGGGCACGCCACGGGCGTTGCGCTGGGCCGGCTGGCCGACCCTGGCGTTCTGCCTGACCACGGTCTACGGGCAACTGATCAGCGTCTATGATTACGCCCAGGCGGCGCTGTTGATTCTCGGCGGCTCGACCGTCGCGGCGGTGATCGTCGGGCTGCTGTTTGCCCGAAGCAAGCGCGTGTGGTGCCGCTATCTGTGCCCGGTCAGTGGCGTCTTCGCCCTGCTCGCGCGCCTGGCACCGCTGCATTTCCAGGTGAACGAGCAACGCTGGCTGGAGAACCCAGCGCCGCGCCGTCCGCCGCCCAATTGCGCACCACTGCTGGACATCCGCCGCCTGCGCGGCGCCGCCGATTGCCATGCCTGTGGGCGTTGCAGCGGCCAACGCGACGCGGTGCGCCTGATTGCCCGCTCCAGCAACGAGGAAATCCTCCACTCAACGGCCGACACGCTCTCGCCATGGGAACCACGCCTGTTGTTGTTCGGCGTCATCGGCCTGGCGATGGGCGCCTTCCAGTGGACCGTCAGTCCCTGGTTCATAGCCCTCAAGCAACACTTGGCCGAATGGCTGGTCAGCCATGATCTGACCTGGCCACTGCGGGACAACGCGCCCTGGTGGCTGCTGACCCACTACCCTCAACTCAACGACAGCTTCAGTTGGCTCGACGGCTTCTGCATCGTCGCGTACCTGGGCATGAGTGCGCTGGTGATCGGCACGTCGCTGACGCTGTTGATGCGCCTGGCCGCGTGGTTCTCGGGGGATTCCGCACAATATTGGCCCCTGGCCATCACCCTGACGCCTCTCGGTGGTGCAGGCCTGTTCCTCGGTCTGTCGGCCACCACGGTGAAGCTGCTGCGCTATGAAGGGCTGTTGCTCGAATGGGTGCAGCCGGCGCGGGCCGCGCTTTTACTGGCGGCGATCGCCTGGAGCCTGTGGCTGGGTTGCAAACGCCTGGAATCGACGCCCTCACCTCGACGATGGCCCGCCATGACCTGCCTGGCATTGGCCAGCGGGTTGGTGGGCTATGGCTGGTGGTTGCAGTTTTGGGGGTGGTGATACAAACCCTGTGGGAGCGGGCTTGCTCGCGAATGCAGTGTGTCAGTGGTGCATAGGCAACTGAGAGACCGCTTTCGCGGGCAAGCCCGCTCCCACAGGGTGTCCGCAGTGTGTCGGTGATGCATAGGTCACTGAAAGCATGCTCCCACCGAGGGGCCGTAATGCCCCACCCTGCTACACCTTGAAGCGCGCCACCGTCTGATGCAGTGAGCCGGCCATCTGGGCCAGGTCCTGGCCTGCGCTGTCGGTGTGCCGGGCGCCGAGCAGCACCTGCTCGGACAGGTTGCGGATGCCCACCAGGTTGCGGTCCACCTCGCGGGCCACCAGGGCCTGCTGTTCCGTGGCGCTGGCGATCATCAGGTTGCGCTCGTTGATCTGCGAGATCGAGCGAGCGATTTCATCCAGGGCCTCGCCGGAACGTTGGGCCACTTGCAGCGTGGTCTGCACCAGCTCGCTGTTGTGTTGCATGGCCGTCACCGCGTGCCCGCTGTCCTCGCGGATATTGCCGATCATGTCCTCGATTTCCCGGGTTGAATCCTGGGTACGATGGGCCAGCGCCCGGACCTCGTCGGCCACCACGGCAAAGCCGCGGCCGGCATCCCCGGCCCGAGCCGCTTCAATGGCGGCGTTCAGTGCCAGCAGGTTGGTCTGCTCGGCCACGTTGCGGATCACGTCCAGCACCGAACTGATGTCCTGGACCCGCCCGGCCAGTTGCTGGATCCGCCCGGAGGTGTCCGTCACGCCGTCCGCCAGCGCAGTGATGGAGGCGACCGTTTCCTGGACTTGCTCGCGGCCGCGCTGGGCGGTGCGCTCCGACACCCGCGAAGCTTCGCTGGTGCTCACCGCGTTGCGCGCCACCTCGTCCACGGCGGCGGTCATCTGGTTCACCGCCGCCGCGGCCTGTTCGATTTCCTGGCCCTGCAACTGCAAGGTGCTGTTGGTCTGGCTGCTCACGGCACTCAACTCTTCCGAGGAACTGGCCACCCGGTCCACCGACGCCGCGATGTGCCGGACCATGCTGTTGAGGCTCTGTTGCATGTCGTGCATGTGGTTCATCACGCTGTCGTTGGCGCCGACGCCCACCGGCACCCGGATCGTCAGGTCGCCCTGGGCGATGTGGCTCAGCACCCGCGCCGCATCGTCGGGCTCCCCGCCCAAGGGCCGCGTCACGCTGCGGGTCACCAGGATCGCGACACTGGCGACCACCGCCAAACACGCCAGAACCAACGCCAGCATGTTGCGCCGCGCGTCGCTGTAGCGCGCCTGGGCCTGGCGTTCGCGCTCGACAAAGACCTTGCCCTGCATCGCCATGATCCCTTCGAGGCTCTTGTACACCTCCTGCTCCGCCGGGATCACGCCTTGCTTGAGTTGCTTCATCGCCTCATCCGTCGCGCCCTGGCGGATCAACGCCTGCACCTGGACGAATGCGGCGACGTAGGCCTCGCGGCGCTTCTTCAACTGCGCGTATGCCGCCTGGCCTTCGGGCTGGTCGAACAACGGTTCGAGGGTGGCAAAGGCCTGGGTGATGCGTTGCCGGGTGGCGTCGATGGACTGCTGGACTTGCCCATTGTCCTTGTCGATCAACAAGTCACGGGTGTTCCTGGCGTTATCGCGCACACCGGTGGCGATGACCATGATCGGGTCGATCTTCGGCCAATCCTGTCGCACGATCTGCTCGGACTGGTCGCGCAGCATCGCCAGGTCGTTCAAGGCGTACAGCGCCAGGGCGATCAAGGCCAATGGCGCGATGGCAAAGCCGATCACGATGCGTTGGGCGGTGGTGAGTCTGGTCATGTCAAATGCTCCCTGTTCAACTACCTGCCGGCTGGCAGCGCATTTGAAAACCAAAAAAAGGAATGGCCCGGTGGTTCCGGGCCGCGGTGAATCGTGCCCTGCAGCGGTCGGTCAACTGCGCAACACGAACGAGGGGAACAATTCGCGCATGGCGGCCCACAGGTCGGGTTGCAAGCCTTGTGCCGAGACGCTGGAAAGATGAGGGTCGAGCATCCGCGCAGTGCGTACCAGCTGCACGGCAAAGCGCCTGACGCCACGTTCGCTCAGGCGCCGGGCCAGGGTCAGCAGCCGCTCGGGATCGAACAGGTGCCAATGCACCGTGGTGCGACATTCGTAATCCACGCCGCTTTCGAGCAAGTGGTCGAGGCTGCGCCAGTTGGCGCTGCCGCTGCCTTCCACCCGGGTCACGTCCAGGGCATCCTCGGGCAGGGCCTTGATGTCGAACCCCACCCAGTCGGCTTGCCCGACCACCTTGGCAAAGGCCGCCGGCTTGATGCCGGCACTGTGCAAGCCGATGCGAAACCCCATCTGCCGAACTTCGTCCATGGCCGAGGCGAGGCCGTCCTGCAAGGTCGGTTCGCCGCCGCTGAACACCACGGCGTCGAGCAGGTCCTGGCGGCGTTGCAGGAACGCCAGCACGCGGCACCAATCCACTTCCTCGCTGCCACGAGGCGGGATCAGTTGCGGGTTATGGCAATAACGACAACGCCAGGCGCAGCCCTGGCAGAACAGCACGCACGCCAGTTGGCCCGGGTAATCGAGGGTGGTCAGGGGCACCATGCCCCCGACCCGCAGCACTCGACTCATGGACGCCCGGCCGCGCGTTCGGTGAAGTGCACCCGCTCGCGATGCTCGGACTGCTTGCCGGGGTTGAACGCCGCCACCGGACGGTGATAGCCCATCACTCGGGTCCAGACTTCACAACGTTGACGTTGCGCTTGCGCGACAGGGGTCTGTGGGGCCGTGCTCGATGCATTCATGGTAAAGCTCCTTGCGGTCGATGGATCGGATCAGTGGACGCTGCCGGCCTGTTGCTGTTGCAGCAGCAAGGCCTCGTCGCATTTGGGACAGAACTCGTGTTCGCCGGCCAGGTAACCGTGGACCGGGCAGATGGAAAAGGTCGGCGTGATGGTCAGGTACGGCAGGCGGAAGCGCCCGAGCGCCTTGCGCACCAGTTGCTTGCAGGCCTGCGTGGAGGAGATCTGCTCGGCCATGTACAGGTGCAACACGGTGCCGCCGGTGTATTTGCACTGCAGTTCGTCTTGCAGTTCGAGGGCCTCGAACGGGTCGTCGGTGAACCCCACCGGCAGTTGCGAAGAGTTGGTGTAGTACGGCGCCACCGGGCTGCCGGCCTGCAGGATGTCGGGGTAGCGCTTGAGGTCTTCCTTGGCGAAACGGTACGTGGTGCCTTCGGCAGGCGTGGCCTCCAGGTTGTAGAGGTGGCCGGTTTCCTCCTGGAAGCGCAGCAGCGTCGCACGCACGTGGTCCAGCAGCCTCAGGGCGAAGGCCCGGCCCTGTTCGGTGTGCAGGCCCTGCTGGTCATCGGTGAAGTTGCGCAGCATTTCGTGCAGGCCGTTCACGCCGATGGTGGAGAAGTGGTTGCGCAAGGTGCCCAGGTAACGCTTGGTGTAGGGGTACAGGCCGGCGTCCATGTGGTGCTGGATGACCTTGCGCTTGACCTCCAGGCTTTCCTTCGCCAGCTCCATCAGGGCATCGAGGCGTTGCAGCAAGGCACTGGTGTCGCCCTTGTACAGGTAGCCCAGGCGGGCGCAGTTGATCGTCACCACCCCAAGCGAGCCGGTCTGCTCCGCCGAACCGAACAGGCCGCCACCGCGCTTGAGCAGCTCGCGCACGTCCAGTTGCAAGCGGCAGCACATCGACCGCACCTGGTTGGGTTGCATGTCCGAGTTGAGGAAGTTCTGGAAGTACGGCAAGCCGTAGCGTGCGGTCATCTCGAACAGGCGGTCGGCGTTTTCGCTGTCCCACGGGAAGTCATGGGTGATGTTGTAGGTCGGGATCGGGAACGTGAACACCCGCCCTTTCGCGTCGCCGGCCTGCATCACTTCGATGTAGGCGCGGTTGAGCAACTCCATCTCCGCTTGCAGGTCGCCATAGGCGAACGGCATCTCTTCACCGCCGATGATCGGGATCTGCTCGCGCAGATCTTGTGGGCAGACCCAGTCGAAGGTCAGGTTGGTGAACGGCGTCTGCGTGCCCCAGCGCGACGGCACGTTAAGGTTGTAGATGAATTCCTGCAACGACTGGCGGACCTCATCGTAGCTGAGGTTGTCCTTGCGCACGTAGGGTGCCAGGTAGGTGTCGAACGAGCTGAACGCCTGGGCGCCGGCCCATTCGTTCTGCAAGGTGCCGAGGAAATTCACCATCTGCCCCAGGGCGCTGCTCAGGTGCTTGGGCGGCCCGGCCTCGACCCGCCCCGGCACGCCGTTGAGGCCATCGTGCAGCAGCGTGCGCAAGGACCATCCGGCACAGTAGCCGGCGAGCATGTCCAGGTCGTGGATGTGCAGGTCGGCCTCGCGGTGCGCCTGGCCGATGGCTTGTCTGTAGACCTCGTCGAGCCAGTAGTTGGCGGTGACCTTGCCCGACACATTGAGGATCAGCCCGCCGAGGGAATAGCCCTGGTTGGCGTTGGCCTGCACGCGCCAGTCTTCGCGGTCGAGGTATTCGTTCATCGACGTGGCGACTTCCACCAGCGTGCGGCGATCCCGGCGCAGGCGACCATGCTGCTCGCGATAGACGATGTAGGCGCGCATGGAGAGGAAGAACCCGGCGTCCATGAGCACCCGCTCGACCCGGTCCTGGATCTGCTCGACACTCAGTCGCGTTTGCCCTTCCAGACGCGCCAGCACCGCCTCCAGCAACCCTTCGGCTTGCGCCTCGGCGTACTCGCCGGTGGCCTTGCCGGCGGCGATCAAGGCCTGGCGGATCTTGTCCGCGTCAAAGGCCACCACGCTGCCGTCGCGCTTGTGCAGGCGGTTGCACCCTACTGAGATCAATGTGCTTTGCATTTGGGCTCCAGACACTACATATAGGCTTTTTTAATTCATAAACCACAATATGCAGTGAAGGGTACGGGTGAAAGGTGGGTTTGCAATTGATTGATGTCAAGAATCGGGAGAAGGCCTGAAGAACAATTTTGGGGCCTTGCGATGAGGGTGAATCAGTGTGCGAGGCAGTGGATGTACCGGCCCCTTCGCGGGCAAGCCCGCTCCCACAGGTACTTCACTGAAGATCCCGTGTGGGAGCGGGCTCGCCCGCGAAGGCGATGGCACAAGCGACGAGTATCCTCACCCCCCACTCATGTTCATGAACCGCACGACCTGCACCTCGCCACCGGGGTTGAAGTCGTGGCGCTGGGGTTTGCCGCGCAAGGCGTGTTGCACCGCCTGGATCAGCGGCAGGTCTTGCAGCGGATAGCGTCGTAGCAGGCCGCGCAGGTCAAGGGAGTCCTCCTGCCCCAGGCACAGCAGCAAGCGCCCTTCGACCGTCAGGCGCACGCGGTTGCAACTGGCGCAGAAGTTATGGGTGTTTGGCGAGATGAAGCCGATCCGGGTGTCCGGATGCCGCTCCAGGCGCACATAACGCGCCGGCCCGCCGCTGCTTTCGGCGCTGTCGAGCAAGCGATGCCGGCTGGCGATCGCGGCCCGCACCTCGTCGCTGGAACAGAACGACTCGCCCCGGGAACGCCCCACCTCCCCCAACGGCATTTCCTCGATGAAGCTGATGTCGATGCGTTGGTCGATGGCGTACTGCACCAACGCAGGCACCTCGTCGAAATTGCGCCCCTTCATCACCACGCAGTTGAGCTTGACCCGCTCGAAGCCCGCCGATTTCGCCGCTTCAATCCCGGCCAGCACCTGGTCGAGGTTGCCGTTGCGGGTGATCGCCCGAAACCGCTCCCCGTCCAGGCTGTCGAGGCTGATATTCATGCGCTTGACGCCAGCATCGACCAACGGCCGGGCCAGTCGCCCCAGCTGCGAGCCGTTGCTGGTCATCACCAGCTCACGCAGGCCGGGCAAGGCCGCGATATCGCGGCACAGCCCGACGATTCCCGGACGGATCAGCGGCTCGCCACCAGTCAGGCGAATCTTCTTCACCCCCAGCCCCACGAACAGCCGCGCCAAGCGCTGCAACTCCTCCAGGGTCAACACCTGCTGACGGGGCAGGAACGTCATGTTTTTCGCCATGCAATACACACAGCGAAAATCACAACGATCGGTCACCGACATCCGCAGATAATCGATCTGGCGTCCAAACCCGTCCTGCAACACGGCGTTCATGGTTATCCCCTGGTTGACCCGGTGCTACTGCACCAGCGGCGAATCGGCACCCTGCAGACGAATACCGCGGATGTCCGCCGCACCGATCAGGGTCTGCAGGTATTGCACCAGCGCTTTTTGCCAGACGCCTTGCTGCAACTGGGTACGGATCGCCGTCGCCACCGCCTCGTACGGCAGCGGCTGGCCGTCGATGCGCTGGTCGACACTGATCACGTGCCAGCCATAGCGACTTTCCAGCGGCTTGCTACACAGCCCCGCCGGCAAGGCAAACAGCTGGCGCTCCAGCTCAGGCACCGTCTGGCCCTTGCTGGTCTGCCCCAGCGACCCACCCTGCTCCTTGGACGGACAGGCCGAGTACTTCTGGGCCAGCTCGGCAAAGCTGCCTGGGAACTGATCCAAGCGTTCCAGCAGCAGCTCGGCCTGGACGTGGGCGAGGCTGCGAGCCTCGGCATCGTCCGGCGCGCATTCGAGCAGGATGTGCCGCACCGCCAGCAACGGGGCGCTATGAAAGCGCGCCCGATTGCTGTCGTAATAGCGCAGGCAGGTGGCCTCGTCACAATGCGGCACCTGCACCTCCTGTTCGAGCAACAGCCGCGTCGCCGCTTCCTCTTCGTTTTCACCGGCACCAACCTGCAGGGACAGGCCCAGCTCGGCGATGCGCTGCTGCAGCAACTCACGGATCACCAAGGCCCGCGCCGCCTGGTAGAGCGCCTCTTCGCGGCTGTCCGCCGGGTGATACTGCAGCTCCTGGGCCATCGCCTGCGGGGTGATCGACACCCCGTTGACGCTGATGATCGGCCATTCCTGTTCACTGCTGGCGATCAACTCGGCCGGAGCCTCGTCCACCGCCACCGGCGCCGCCTGGGCCGGTGCGTACTGCACCGGTTCGACCTCGGCCACCGAGGCCGTCATCGGCGCGGCCTTTGCCGAAGAACCGCAGCCGCCGCTGCCGCCGTTACCGCCACCACATCCGCATCCACTGGCCATGATCGCCTCCTCAGAACTTCTGCCGAACGATTTGATAACGACGTCCCAGGTACCAGACCGGCGCACTGATGATGTGCACCAGACGGGTGAACGGGAACAGCACGAACAGGGTCAGGCCCAGCACCACATGGAGCTTGTAGACCAGGCTCACCGGCGCGATGGAGGTCGCGGCTTCCACCGGACGCAACAGCACGGTGTTCTGTGCCCAGTCCGCCAGCATCACCATTACCGAACCGTCCATATGGCCGGTGGAAGCGACGATGGTCAGCAAGCCCAGCACCAGTTGCACCAGCAGTACCACCAACACCAGGATGTCCGAGGTGTTGGACGTGGCACGCACCCGTGGATCGGTCAGGCGGCGGTTGAGCAGCATCAGCAAGCCGATCAGGCCCAGCACGCCGAAGAAGCCACCGGAAACCATCGCCAGCAACTGCTTGTGCTCGGTGCTCAGCACATGGTGGTAGATCGCGGCCGGCGTCAGCAGGCCGACGAAATGCCCGGCCAGCACGAACAGCACGCCGACGTGGAACAGGTTGCTGGCCACGCGCATGCCGCTCTTGTTCAGCATCTGGCTGGAACCGGCCTTCCAGGTGTACTGGGACAGGTCGAACCGTGCCCAGCTACCGATCAGGCAGATCGCCAAGGCGACATACGGATAGACCCCGAACAACAACAGATCCCATTTAGACATTGCCCACCTCCCCGGCCGGCGCAACGGCCTGCCCTTCATGCTGAAAATCCACCCAGTGCAACGGCACCGCACTTTCTTCTCTGGCCTTGCCCGGCGCGCTGGGCAGCGAACCGCAACGGTCCTGCTGCTCGGCCTTCAGGAAGTCCACCGCCTCTTCCTCCCAGATCCGGTCCAGGGCTTCGAGGGAGTCATCCCTCGGCTCGGCCTTGACCTGCTCACGCAGTTCGGCCACCGCGCCCTGGGGCTCGGCCCCGGCGATTTGCAACAAGGCCCGGAAGCAACTGGCATAGGCGCTTTCACGCTCCTCCAGGCGCGCCGCGAGCAAGGCCAGCAAGTGCGCGACATCGGCCAGCCCCTCGCGGGCCTCGAGGTCCTCGCGGGTGGAGAGGTATTCCAGGTACAGCGGGATATAATCCGGCAGCTCCTTGACGCCGATGGCGAAACCGGCCTCTTCGTACTGGGCCATCATGTCCACCATGGCCTGGCCCCGGTCGCGGGACTCGCCATGGACATGCTCGAACAGCAGCAACGACAGCGACCGACCGCGGCCGAACAGCGCGCCGTAGTGCTCCTGGCCGTCCATCAGGTCCTTGGCGCAGATCACTTCCAGCAGCTCGAACAGACCGGCGCGCTGGTTGGGACTGATTTCCCGCGCCTGGAGAATTGCTTCCTCCAGCTCGTCGCGACCGGCCACCAGGGTCTCGGTCGGGTAGTCGAGCAACAACGAAATCACCTTGAGAATGCGCATGGTCAGTCCTCCCACAACTGCACGGTCTTGATCACGTCGCGACGGTTGGCCTTCTTGCCGCCGAACATGTTGGTGTCGGAACTGCCGCTGCAACCGCTGCCGAAACTGAAACCGCAACCGGAGCGTTCGGCGAACGCGTCGCTCATCGCGTCTTCACGGTGGGCACTTGGCACGACGAAACGGTCTTCGTAGTTGGCGATGGCCAGGTAGCGGTACATCTCTTCCACCTGGTTCACGCTCAAATCGACATCGGCCAGCACTTTCAGGTCTTTCACGCCGTCCACCTGCTCGGAACGCTTGTAGGCACGCATCGCCAACAGACGCTTGAGGGCCAGCTTGACCGGCTTCTCATCGCCAGCGGTCAGCAGGTTGGCCAGGTAACGCAGCGGGATGCGTAGGCTGTCGACGTCCGGGATCACCCCGTTCATGCCGACGGTACCGGCCGCGGCGGCGTTCTGGATCGGCGACAGCGGCGGCACGTACCAGACCATTGGCAGGGTGCGGTATTCAGGGTGCAACGGCAGCGCGAGTTTCCAGTCCACGGCCATCTTGTACACCGGCGAACGTTGCGCCGAGTCGATCACCGACTGTGGCACGCCATCGGCCAGGGCCTGGCGGATCACCGCCGGGTCGTTCGGGTCGAGGAAAATTTCCAGCTGTTTCTCGTACAGGTCCTGCTCGTTGGCGGTGCTGGCCACTTCGCTGATGCGGTCGGCGTCATACAGCAGCACGCCCAGGTAGCGGATCCGTCCCACGCAGGTTTCAGCGCAGACAGTCGGCATGCCGGCTTCGATGCGCGGGTAGCAGAAAATGCATTTTTCCGACTTGCCGCTCTTCCAGTTGAAGTAAATCTTCTTGTACGGGCAGCCGCTGATGCACATGCGCCAGCCGCGGCATTTCTCCTGGTCGATCAGGACGATGCCGTCCTCTTCGCGCTTGTAGATCGCCCCGCTCGGGCAGGACGCCGCGCACGCCGGGTTCAGGCAGTGCTCGCACAGGCGCGGCAGGTACATCATGAAGGTGTTTTCGTACTCGCCGTAGATGTCCGCCTGGATCTTGTCGAAGTTCTTGTCCTTGCGCCGCTTGGCGAATTCGGTACCGAGAATTTCTTCCCAGTTCGGGCCCCACTCGATCTTCTCCATGCGTTTGCCGGACACCACCGAACGCGGCCGCGCAACAGGCTGGTGCTCGCCCAGCGGAGCGGTGTGCAGGTGCTGGTAGTCGAAGTCGAACGGTTCGTAGTAGTCGTCCAGGCTCGGCAGGTCCGGGTTGGCGAAGATGTTCGCCAACACGCGGAACTTGCCGCCGATGCGTGGGTTGATCGAGCCGTCGGCGTTACGGATCCAGCCGCCCTTCCACTTGTCCTGGTTTTCCCATTCCTTGGGGTAGCCGATCCCGGGTTTGGTCTCGACGTTGTTGAACCAGGCGTATTCCATGCCTTCGCGGCTGGTCCAGACGTTCTTGCAGGTGATCGAACAGGTGTGGCAACCGATGCACTTGTCCAGGTTCAGGACCATGCCGATCTGTGAACGAATTTTCATTTCAATCTCCTCAATCCAGCTCAGTCGGCAGGGGACGCGGCAGGTCATCGCCGCTGGAACCGTCGAGCCAGTCGACCTTGGCCATCTTGCGCACCACGACGAATTCATCGCGGTTGCAACCGACCGTGCCGTAATAGTTGAAGCCGTAGGCCTGCTGGGCGTAGCCACCGATCATGTGGGTGGGCTTGAGCACCACGCGGGTCACCGAGTTGTGGTGGCCGCCGCGGGTCTTGGTGGTTTCCGAGCCGGGCACGTTCACGATCCGTTCCTGGGCGTGGTACATCATCACCATGCCCTCCTTGACCCGCTGGCTGACCACCGCGCGGGCGGTCAGCGCGCCGTTGGCGTTGAAGCACTCGACCCAGTCGTTGTCCTCGATGCCGGCGCGCCGGGCGTCGATCTCGGAGAGCCAGATGATCGGGCCGCCACGGCTCAAGGTGAGCATCAGCAGGTTGTCGGTGTAGGTGCTGTGGATGCCCCATTTCTGGTGCGGGGTGATCCAGTTCAGGACGATCTCGGTCTCGCCGTTGCTGCGCTTGCCCTTGACCACGTCGATGGTGCGGGTGTTGACCGGTGGCCGGTAGCTCATCAGTTGCTCGCCGAACGCCTGCATCCAAGGGTGATCCTGGTAGAACTGCTGGCGGCCGGTGATGGTGCGCCATGGGATCGACTCATGGACGTTGGTGTAGCCGGCGTTGTAGCTGACGTGATCGTCTTCCAGGCCGGACCAGGTCGGGCTTGAAATGATCTTGCGCGGCTGGGCCTGGATGTCACGGAAGCGAATGGCCTCGTGTTCCTTGGGCACGGCCAGGTGGCTGTGGTCGATGCCGGTGAACTCCGACAAGGCCGCCCAGGCCTTGACCGCCACGTGGCCATTGGTTTCCGGGGCCAGGGACAGGATCACTTCGGCGGCGTCAATCGCGCTGTCGATTTTTGGCCGGCCCTGGCTGATGCCAGCTTCGACCTCGTGGTGGTTCAGTTCGCCAAGGAATTTCACCTCGGCCTCGGTGTTCCAGTTGATGCCCTTGCCGCCGTTGCCGAGCTTCTCGAGCATCGGGCCCAGGGAAGTGAACTGCTTGTAGATGTTGGGGTAGTCGCGCTCCACCACTTGCAGGTTCGGTGCGTTCTTGCCCGGTTGTGGCGCCTCGCCGGCGGTTTTCCAGTCGGTGCCGCCAAACGGCTGGGCCAGTTCGCCGACGCTGTCGTGCATCAGCGGTACGGTGACCAGGTCTTTTTCCACGCCCAGGTGGCCGACCGCCATGGCCGAGAACGCCTTGGCGATGCCCTTGTAGATTTCCCAGTCCGAACGCGATTCCCACGCAGGATCGATGGCCGCCGACAGTGGGTGGATGAACGGGTGCATGTCGGAGGTGTTCATGTCGTCTTTTTCGTACCAGGTGGCGGTCGGCAAGACGATGTCCGAATACACGCAGGTCGAGGACATGCGGAAGTCCAGGGTGGTCACCAGGTCGAGCTTGCCGATGGCGCCTTCGTCGACCCATTCGGCCTCGGTCGGCTTGCAGTCACCGACCTGGCCGATGTCTTCGTTCATCACGCCGTTCTTGGTACCCAGCAGGTACTTGAGCATGTACTCATGGCCCTTGCCCGAGGAGCCCAGCAGGTTGGAGCGCCAGATGAACATGTTGCGCGGGAAGTTCACCGGGTTGTCGGGTTGCTCGCAGGCGAAGCGCAGCGAACCGTCCTGCCAGGACTTGACCACGTAGTCCTTGGGTTCCAGGCCCGCGGCCGCGGCATCGCGGCAGATGTGCAGCGGGTTGGTGTTGAGTTGTGGCGCGCTGGGCAGCCACCCGGCCCGTTCGGCGCGGATGTTGTAATCCAGGGCGTGTTCGGGGAACTGCGACTTGTCGGCCAATGGCGAGAGCACATCGTGCATGCTCATTTTCTCGTGGCGCCATTGGGAGCTGTGGCCGTAGAAGAAGCTGGTGCCGTTCATCTGCCGCGAAGGACGGTTCCAGTCCAGGCCGAAAGCCAGGGGCAGCCAGCCGCACTGCGGACGGAGTTTTTCCTGGCCAACGTAGTGGGCCCAGCCACCGCCGGTCTGGCCGATGCAACCGCAGAGCATGAGCATGTTGATCAGCCCGCGGTAGTTCATGTCCATGTGGTACCAGTGGTTCATCGCCGCCCCGACGATGATCATCGAGCGTCCACGGGTCTTGTCGGCGTTGTCGGCGAACTCGCGGGCGATCTGGATCGCCTTCTCGCGGCTCACGCCAGTGATCTGCTCCTGCCAGGCCGGGGTGCCGGGCACCGAGGCGTCGTCGTAGTCCTTGGCAACGTTGGCGCCGCCCAGGCCACGGTCGATGGCCAGGTTGGCCGCCGACAGGTCGAACACGGTGGCCACTTTCGCCACACTGCCGTCGGCCAGCACCACGCTGTGCACCGGCACCCGGCGGAACTGCACCGCGTCACCGGCCACGTGCTGGAAGTGCTCCTGGGTTTCACCGGCAAAGTACGGGAACGCCACTTCGGCGACGTCGCCGCCGATCAGGCTCAACTTGAGGTCGATCTCACGCCCTTGGCCGCCTTCGCGCGGCAGGATGTTCCACTTGCCCTTCTCGCCCCAGCGATAGCCGATGGCGCCTTGGGGCGACACCAGCTCGCCGGCCGCATCCAGGGCGATGGTTTTCCACTCGGGGTTGTTGTCCTGGCCGAGGTTGTCGGTCAGGTCGCTGGCGCGCAGGAAGCGATCGGGCTGGTAACCCGATCCCGGAGCGGCGCCGAGCATCGGCTTGAGCATCACCAGCACCGGCAAGTCGGTGTAGCGCTTGGCGTAGTCGGTGAAATAGGCGCTCGGCTTGTCCAGGTGAAACTCTTTGAAGATCACATGGTTAAAGGCTTGGGCCAGCGCGGCGTCGGTGCCCTGCTTGGGGTTGAGCCACAGGTCGGTGAGCTTGGCGACTTCCGAATAGTCCGGGGTGATCGCCACGGTCTTGGTGCCCTTGTAGCGCACCTCGGTAAAGAAGTGTGCGTCGGGGGTGCGGGTCTGCGGGACGTTGGAGCCCCAGGCAATGATGTAGTTGGAGTTGTACCAGTCGGCCGATTCCGGCACGTCGGTCTGCTCGCCCCAGACCATCGGCGAGGCAGGCGGCAAGTCGCAGTACCAGTCATAGAAGCTCAGGCACACGCCACCGATCAGCGACAGGTAACGCGAGCCGGCGGCGTAGCTGACCATCGACATCGCCGGGATCGGCGAGAAGCCCACGACCCGGTCCGGGCCATGTTGCTTGATGGTGTAGACGTTAGCGGCGGCGATGATCTCGTTGACTTCCTCCCAGTTGGAACGGATGAAGCCCCCCATGCCGCGCTTGCTCTTGTAGGAGTCGGCCTTGGCCTTGTTCTCGACGATGCTGGCCCAGGCTTCCACCGGCGGCAGGGTCTGCCGAGCCTGGCGCCACAGCTTGAGCAGCGGCTTGCGGATCTTCGGGTACTTGAGGCGGTTGGCGCTGTAGATGTACCAGCTGTAGCTCGCCCCACGCGGGCAGCCGCGCGGCTCATGGTTGGGCAGGTCGTTGCGGGTGCGCGGGTAGTCGGTCTGCTGGGTTTCCCAGGTGATCAGGCCGTTCTTGACGTAGATTTTCCACGAGCACGAACCGGTGCAGTTCACCCCGTGGGTAGAACGCACGATCTTGTCGTACTGCCAGCGGGAACGGTAGACGTTCTCCCAGTCCCGAGACTCCTTGCGGGTCTCGCCGTGCCCCTCGGAAAACTCGCCTTGCTTGCGGTTGAAGAACCGCAGTTGATCCAGTAAATGACTCACAGTGTCTTTCCTCTCAGGCTTGCTCCGCGGGGTCTGCGCCCCGCCCACGCAACAGTTGAATTCGTCTTAGCAGGGGGTCGCGGCACCCTTGCGCGCGTACCACCACCAGGTCACCACGATGCAGCTCAGGTAGAAGCCGACGAACATGTAGAAGGCCATCTCCGGGCCGCCGGTCAGGGCCATCGAAGTGCCGAAGGACTTGGGAATGAAGAACGCACCGAAGGCGCCCATGGCCGAGCTGAAACCGAGCACCGCTGCCGACTCCTTGCCAGCGTCCTTGAGCGCCTGCTCACGCAGCTCGGGCTTTTTGCCCAGGGCGGCCTTTTCGTGCAGGGTGCGGAAGATCACCGGGATCATGCGGAAGGTGGAGCCGTTGCCCACGCCGGTGGTGATGAACAGCAGCATGAACATCCCCAGGAAGCCGTAGAAGCTGCCGCCCTGGCCGCCTTGTGGCAGGAAGTGCATGACGCCGAACACCATCACGATCATCAGCACGAAGTTCCACAGGGTCACCTTCGCGCCCCCGAGTTTGTCGGCCAGCCAGCCACCCAGCGGCCGCACCAGCGCGCCCACCAATGGGCCCAGGAAAGCGAACTTCAGGGCGATGACGTCCGGGAACGAGGTCTTGATCAGCAGTGGGAACGCGGCGGAGAAACCGATGAACGAACCGAAGGTGGCCAGGTACAGCCAGCACATCAGCCAGTTGTGCTTGCGCTTGAAGATCACCGCCTGCTCGCTGAACGAGGCACGGGCGCTGGACAGGTCGTTCATGCCGAACCAGGCGATCACGGTCACGGCGAGGATGAACGGCACCCAGATGAAACCGGCGTTCTGCAACCACAGCGAGCTGCCATCGGCCAGCACCTGCGGCTGGCCGCCGAGGAAGCCGAACACGCCGAAGGAAATCACCAGCGGCACGCTGAACTGCATCACCGACACACCCAGGTTGCCCAACCCGGCGTTCAGGCCCAGGGCAGTGCCCTGCTGGGACTTGGGGTAGAAGAAGCTGATGTTGGACATGCTCGAGGCGAAGTTGCCGCCGCCGAAACCGCAGAGCAAGGCGATCAGCACGAACACGTTGTAGGGTGTGCTCGGATCCTGCACGGCGAAGCCCATCCACAGCGCGGGCACCAGCAGCGAGGCCGTGCTCAGCGCGGTCCAGCGGCGACCGCCGAAGATCGGCACCATGAACGAGTAGAACACCCGCAAGGTTGCCCCCGACAGCCCCGGCAAGGCGGCCAGCCAGAACAACTGGTCGGTGCTGAAGCTGAAGCCGATGGCGTTCAGGCGCACGATCACCGTGCTCCAGACCATCCACACCGCGAAGGCGAGCAACAGCGCCGGGATCGAGATCCACAGGTTGCGCCGAGCGGTCTGTTTGCCGCTGCGCCCCCAGAATGCAGGGTCTTCCGGGCGCCAGTCATGAATGACCGGGCCTTTGTCAGGCGTTTGCAGAACGGACATGTTCTTCTCCTTGGGCAATGCTGGAAAACGGGGGTTGGCTGGCGGCGGGCGACTTGCCCAGCAGCGGGCGCTTGCGGATTTCGCAGACGTACATCCAGATCAGCGAGACCCAGACCACGCCGTACAGCAACATGAAGCAGGACGAGCGCACGCCGGTGAGGTCCACCAGGGCACCAAACAGGATCGGCAGCACGAACCCGCCCAGGCCGCCGGCCAGGCCGACGATGCCGGACACCGCGCCCATGTTGGTCGGGTAGTCGTTGGCGATGTACTTGAAGACCGAGGCCTTGCCGAACGCGAAGGCGATGCCCATCACGAACAGCAGCACGGTGAACAGCGTGGCGTTGAGGCCGATGTGGAAATCGACGATGCCGTTGACGGTCTGTACTTGCAGTTGTGTCTGCGGGTACGACAGCAGGAACAGGCAGATCCAGCTGACCCACAGCACCCACCAGGTCACGCTCTGGGCGCCCCAGCGGTCCGACATCCAGCCGCCGACGGCCCGCAGCACGCCGCCGGGCAGGGAGAAGCAGGCCGCCAGCAGTGCCGCGCTTTGCAGGCTGAAGCCGTACTCCTGCACGTAGTACTTGGTCATCCACAGGGCCAGGGCCACGTAGCCGCCGAACACGATTGAGTAGTACTGGCAGTAGCGCCACACGGCGGGCTCTTTCAATGCCTTGAGTTGCTCGCGCAGGCTTGTGCTACTGACGCTGCGGTGCTCCTTTTTCTCGGCGGTGAGGAACCAGAACAGCAGCGCGGTGATGAACAGGATGGCGCTGAACACCTTGGGCACCAGGTGCCAGGTGCCCAGGGCGATCAGCGCCGGGGCCAGGAACTTGGTGAGCGCGGACCCGGCGTTGCCGGCACCGAACACGCCCATGGCGAAACCTTGGTTCTGTTTGTCGAACCATTTGGCGACGTAGGCGATGCCGACCGAAAACGAACCGCCGGCCAGGCCGACGAACAGGCCCAGTACCAGGAATTGCCAGAACTGGGTCGCCAGAGTGATCAGGTACAGCGGCAGCACGCAGGACAGCATCAACAAGAAGAACACGATGCGTCCGCCGAAACGGTCGGTCAGCAGCCCCAAGGGCAACCGCACCAGGGAACCGGTCAACACCGGCGTGGCGGCCAGCAGGCCGAATTGGGTCTCGTTGAGGGTGAGCATTTCCTTGATCGGAACGCCCAGCACGGCAAACATCATCCAGACCATGAAGCACACGGTGAAGGCCAAGGTACTCATCCCTAGTACCAGCCCTTGTTGCACTTGCGCTCGCATCGCGATGCACTCCCGTCATTTCGTTGAGCGCAGCCTAGTGATGCGAACCCGGTAAAAACTTGACGTGGATCAAAGAGCTTCCTGGGGGTACTGGCCTATCCTTGGCCGGCCTACCTCCAAGGAGGTAGACCTGGATATTGCTGGAACCCTTTGTTTATCAATATCTTGAACAGATTGGCCGGGATTTTTATGGAAGCGCAGCGGCCGACAACTCTTTAGAGGTAGTGCACCCAGGATCGGCTGCCATACCCCAAGGTCCAGGCGCCTTCCCATGTCCGGGTTTCAGTTTTTCCTGCAAGGCCAGCGGTCATGATGCGCTGGCTGCGCAGTTCCCTGCCCGCTCGCGCCGGGCTCGCCGTGATCCTGATCGCTGTCCTCGCCCTGGCCAGTTCCCTGAGCGCCGGGTTGATCGCCTGGTTCAGCCAGGGCGATGCTGCCGCCATCAACACCGCCGGCTCCGTGCGCATGGAGACCTACCACCTGAGCTGGAAGCTGGCGGCCGGTGCCAGCGAGGACATTCCGGCCATCGTCGACAGCCTGCAACAGCGCCTGGACAGCCCTGCCCTGCGCGTCGTGCTGGAAGACGGACCAGCCACGTCCCTGCATCGCAGTTATCGCGACCTGCAACAACGCTGGAACCAGACCCTGCGCCCCGCCATCGAGCGCGGCGACGCGGCGTTCTTCCAGGCCAGCGCCAGCTCCTTCGTCGAACAACTGGACCAGTTCGTCACGCTGCTGCAACGCCAGAGCGAACACAAGCAGGGTTGGCAGCAGACGATCCAGGGCGTGGCGCTGTTCAGCACCATGATCATCCTGTTGATCGGCCTGTATGAGTTGCAGTACGGCGTGGTCACGCCGTTGCAGGAACTGGTGGACGCCACCCAGCGTTTTCGCCGGGGCGAGTTCCAGGTGCGGGTCAACCATCAGTCCGAGGATGAGCTGGGCCAGTTGGCGACCAGTTTCAACACCATGGCCGAGACCATCGAGCAATCGCACCGCACCCTGGAAAACCAGGTCCAACAGAAGACCCTCAACCTGCAACAGGCCAACGCCGCCCTGGAGCTGCTGTACCAGAGCAGCCGCAGCCTCGCCACGCGGCAGGCCAACGCAGAAGGGCTCGATGAGTTGATCCGGCGCTTCCAGCAACGGCTGCCGGGGCTGCGTCTGTCGCTGTGCCTGCAAGGGCAATTGCAGGCACCGGCCCGCCAGTTGCTGGCCCTGCACGGCGCCAACGGTCGCCAGGTCTGTGCCAGCAGTGACTGCGCCACGTGCGAACAACACCAGAGCGGCCGGCCGCTGACCTTCAGCATCAGCAACCAGGGCAACGACCTGGGCGAACTCAAGGCCCATTTCGTCGACGGCCACGCGGCGCAACCCTGGGAGAGCGCCCTGATCCAGGCCTTGGCGAACCTGATCGGCACCACCCTGTCGCTCAAGCGCCAGCGTGAACAGGACCATCGCCTCCTGCTGCTGGACGAGCGCACCATCATCGCTCGCGAACTGCACGACTCCCTCGCCCAGGCCCTCTCGTACATGAAGCTGCAAGTCAGCCGCATGCAGACCCTGTTGCGTCGGGGCGAACCGGTGCAGACCCTCGAAACCGTCACCGCCGAGCTGCGCGAGGGCCTCAACAACGCCTATCGCCAGTTGCGCGAGTTGCTGACCACCTTCCGCCTGCAGATTCACGACGACGGCCTGGTGGAAGAGCTCAAGGACACCGCCGAGGAGTTCTCCCACCGCGGGGACTTCCAGGTGCACCTGCGCATCGACCCCCTGGCCTTCGAGCTGTCGGCCAGCGAGCAGATCCACATCCTGCAGATCACCCGCGAAGCCTTGTCGAACTGCCTGCGCCACGCCCACGCCGAGAACGCCTGGCTCGAACTGCGCCAGGAAGGCGAGACCGTCCGGCTGTCCATCGAAGACGATGGCCGGGGGTTCAGTGGCGAGGTGGATCAGCGCGAACACCATGGCCTGAACATCATGAACGAACGCGCCCGCAGCCTGCGTGGCCAACTCCGGATTTTCTCCCGTACACCCCAGGGCACCTGCATCCAGGTGCATTTCCAGCCGGAATTCCTGGGTCAACCCACCGAAGGCATCGCCACATGAACGCCCCTCTGCGCCATACCCTCCTTTTGGTCGACGATCATCCGATGATGCGTCGCGGGATCCGCCAGATGCTCGAGCTCGAAGACGATCTACAGATCGTCGGCGAAGCCAGCCACGGCGAGGAAGCGCTGACACTGATCGACCCCCTCAAGCCCGACCTGGTGCTGCTGGACAACAACATGCCGCAGATGAACGGCATCGAGACCCTGCGGCGGCTGCGGGCCATGCACTACAGCGGCAAGGTGCTGCTGTTCACCGTCTCCGACGCCGAGGACGACATCCGCGACGCCCTGCGCCTGGACGCCAACGGCTACCTGCTCAAGGACATGGAGCCCGAGCTGCTGATCCAGTACATCCGCGATGCCCTCGCCGGCGCGCTGGTGATCAGCCCCGGCCTGACCCGGGTCATGGCCCAGGCCCTGCGTTCCCCACCGCGCCAGGCCGAGGTGGAACTGACCGACCGCGAACGCCAGGTCCTCAAGACCATCGCCGCCGGCTACAGCAACAAGGTGATCGGCCACAAGCTGGGCATCACCGAGGGCACGGTCAAGGTCCACGTGAAGAACCTGCTGCACAAGCTCGGCCTGCGCTCGCGGGTCGAAGCCGCGGTGTGGGCGATGGAGCATCTGCGCGGGGCCGGTTAGATGGCCAACACATTCCTCCTGTGGGAGCGGGCTTGCCCGCGAAGACGGCGGCACATTCAGCACAGATGCAAGCTGACCCACCGTCAGCGGGAGCAAGTTCCCTCGCCACAAGGTGTTGTGCAGAACTGACCTGACGGTCTCCATCCCTCTTCCGAGGTAGGCCTGCCGAGGCATAGGCCGGCGGTGCCTGGCGCCCTACCATGTTCGTACCCGGAGGTATGCCATGCTGACTCACCCTTCCATCGTTCTACTGTTGCGCCGTCATCACCTGTTCAGCCAATTGCCGGAGCGGGTCTTCGAAGACGTCTGCAACCTCGCTGTCCTCAAGCGCCTGGAATGCAACGGCACGCTCATGCACCAGGGCGACCCGGCCAAGCGGTTTTTCCTGTTGGTCAGCGGCCAGGTCAAGCTGTTTCGGGTCACGGGTGAAGGCCAGGAAAACCTGGTGGAAATCATCCAGCCAGGGCAGACCTTCGCCGAAGCCCTGTTGTTCAGCCAGGCCCGCTGCTACCCGGTGAGCGCGTCGGCGATCAAGGACAGCGTGCTGGTGAGCATCGAAGGCACCCATTACCGCAAGGCCCTGGAAGACCAGCCCAAGGTCTGCCTGGCGATCCTGGCGAGCATGAGCATCCACCTGCACCAGCGCCTCAAGGACATCGACAACCTGACCCTGGCCAGCGCCAGCCGGCGGGTCATCAACTTTCTGTTGCAGGAACGCGACCCACGGGACGGCCAGGTGGTGCTCCAGGTGTCCAAGCGCCTGGTGGCGTCCAAGCTGGGGATCCAGCCGGAAACGTTCTCACGCATTCTTCATCGATTGGTGGACGGCGGCCTGATCGCCATGGAGCGGCGCAACATCCGCATCCTGGCTGAGGAAGCGCTGGAGGCTTACCAGCAATAGCTGTGAACCCTCTATGGCGATCACCCCATACCCTGTGGCGAGGGGATTTATCCCCGATGGGGCGCGCAGCGCCCCCCTTCAACTGCCTGATACACCGTGGGCTCAGGCTTTGGGGCTGCTTCGCAGCCCAGCGGGGATAAATCCCCTCGCCACAGGGTGTGTGACTCCTTTACTCACCGCCCGGCCGATCCATCTCATCAACCCCCATCAACGCTATCAACCGCTCGAACAACGCCTCCCCCTCCTCTTGCGTGCAGTCGACCCCGAAGCGCTTGCGCCAGCCCAACTGACTCAAAATCACATGCACATCCGCTCGCAGGTCATGCTGCTGTAAACACGCCTGGACGCATTGCAAAGGACACCCATCCAGCGCAATGATCCGCCGCCCCGAGCGGGCCTTGTTGACCAGCGGCGCCACATGCCCGCCGACCCCGACGATGCAGGACATCTCGGCCAGGCCGGCACGGTCCAGGCGCAAGGCGACGTTGTTGGCCAATTGCGCGACGTTGGAGCAACCGGAGCAGGAATACACCAGGGGCAATGCGTTCGGCGTCTTCATCACACGGTCGCCAGCCCCTTGCCCGCCCGTTCCAGGTTGCGCCACAACCACGGCGGCAAGACCTCGGGGTCAAGGCTGTCGATCAGGTTCTTCAGGGCCAACCCCAGTTCCGTGTCCCCCTCGATCACCAGTCGCCGCCGGAAGAACAAGGTGTCCGGGTCTTCCTGGCGGCTGGCCAACAGCAGGAACTCGCGCCAGTTGCCACGAATGGTGACCTGGGCTTCGGCCCGCTCGGCGATGCGCAAGCCGTCCCGCGCCAGGGTCAGGTACCAGCACAACTTCAGGTCCGGCACCCGCAGGCACAACCAGCGACCGCGCAACAGGTCGAAGCCGCCATCGCGCAGCGGTTCGGCCAGGCAGCGGTTCAGTGCCTGCTGCAAGGCCAGGCGCTGGACCACGAACGGCACCTTGCCCACCAGGGGCAGCACCCTGTCGGCGCCCTTGAGCAACCATCGCTTTGGACTCAGCACAGGCCCGCCTCCTCTACTTTCAACATGCCGGCATGGCCGTGCCAATAGCCGTTGCAGCCCTCCACGAACACCGGTGGCGCCTCGCCGCGGCGAACCCGATCGAACGCATTGACCACCTCGTCCATGCCCTGGGCCCGCGGGCTCAAGCGCAGTACCTGGGCCCCGCAGGCCACCAGGGCGTTGTAGTCGGCCAGCAGATTGCTGACCTCGCCCGACATCGTCTGGATGCCGTTGAGGGTGAACAACGGCTGGCCCTCCTGGCTGCTCAACGCCAGGCCGTCGGGGTAGTTGATACAACAGAACTGACAGTCGTCCTTGGGCCGGTTTTCGGCCCGCGCGGTGAAGCAGCGCGCCGAATACGCCAGCGGTAGATGACCGTAGGCGAAGATCTCCACTTCGGGCACTGCGCGATCCATTTCCCGCACTTGCTCCAGCACGTCGCTGATCAGCGCCGCCGAACACTCCACCGGCGGCACCCAGCGGACCATGCCGCTGTCGAGCAGTTGGGCCAGAGAATGGCCGTTGTACAGGTTCAGTGCCGGCCCGCCCACGAAGGGCAGTTTGCGCTCGGCCAGGAACTGCACCGCGCCCATGTCGTTGGCTTCCACCAGCAATTGGCCGTTGTCGCACAGCCGCCGCAACGAGGACAGTTCCGAGGCGGCCTCGATCAGCGTCAGGCTCGACAACACGATCTGCGCCTGGCTGCACGCTTGCAGCTCGCGGCCCAGGCCGAGCCATTGATCCAGGGAGAATGCCCGGCGCTTCGAGCACACGGTTTCCCCCAGGTAGATCACGTCCAGCGGCAATGCCGACATTTGGGCATAGAAATTTCCCAGTTGGGTTTTGTCCCAGTAAAACAGGACCGGTCCGAGGCTGAGTTTCATGGGTTCCTTCCTCATTGCCATGATCGATGGTAGGCGCCCAGGGTGGTCTGGCTGCCTTCGGACAGCCCGGCCAGGACCTGGCGCCATTCTTCTTGGACCCGGAACCGTTGCGGCGCGGCGCGGTGGGCATCCAGCGCGGCGCGCCAGACCCGGGTCACCTGCTCGACGTAGGCCGGGCTGCGCTGGCGCCCTTCGATCTTCACCGCCTCGACGCCGATGGCGGTGAGTTCCGGCAGCAGGTCCAGGGTGTCGAGGCTGGTGGGTTCCTCCAGCGCATGGAAACGCTTGCCGCCCACCAGGAAACGGCCCTTGCACAGGGTCGGGTAGCCGGCCGGCTCCTCGGGGGTGTAGCGGTCGATCAGCACCTCGCTCAGGCGTGCGCTGAGGCCTTGGGCGTCTTCGCTCCAACGCACCGCCTTGGCGGGCGAGCAGACGCCACACAGGTTCGGCGACTCGCCGGTGATGTAGGAAGACAGGTGGCAGCGACCTTCGGCCATGATGCACAAGCTGCCGAAACCGAAGACTTCGATCGGCACCGGGCTGGCAGCCGCCACTTGGCGCACCTGGGCCAGGGAGAGCACCCGCGGCAGCACGGCGCGGCGGATGTCATAGCGCTCAGCGTAGAACGCCAACGCGGCGGCATGGGTCGCCGAACCCTGCACGGACAGGTGCAGCGCCAGGTGTGGATGACGCTGGCGCGCGTAGCCGAGCACACCCGGATCGGCGGCGATCAGCGCGTCCACGCCGAAGTCGGCGGCGCGATCCACGGCGCGCTGCCAACGTTCCCAACCCTTGGGTTGCGGGTAGGTGTTGACCGCCACATAGAGCTTGCGCTGATGCTGGCGGATGTGGGCGACAGCGGCGTCGAACTGCTTGTCGTCCATGTTCAGCCCGGCGAAATGCCGGGCGTTGGTGTCATCGCGAAAACCGACATAGACGGCATCGGCGCCTTGGCGCACCGCCGCTTTGAGCGCAGGCAGATTCCCTGCCGGGCAAACCAGTTGCATGGGGCATCCTCGTGAGCGAACCAAGATGGCCGCCAGTCTAGCCAGCCCGCGGCCGGCCACCTTGACGGCAATCAATTGCCGTCAATGCATCAATCCGGCGAACGGCAGGTACATCACCGGTTCATGTTTGTGGACCTGGGCTTCGCACTCCACCACTGCCAGGCCGTCGGCCCAGCAGGCGGCCGTCAGCATCGCCGAGCTTTGTTGGGGGTGCAGTTCCACGCACAGGTGGCCTGTGACATCCGTCATCAAGCGGGCACGCAGGTATTGCCGGCGCCGATTGCGCTTGAGCCAGTCGAACCCCGCCGGCACCCGCAACGGCACCGGCTGCACATCGCCGACGCCCTGAGCGCGGAACAGGAACGGGCGCACGACAATCAACGCGGTGATCAACGCCGCCGACGGATTGCCCGGCAGGCCGATCCAGGGCTTGCCCTCCACATCGCCGAAGGCCAGCGGCTTGCCCGGCTGGATTGCCAGGCGCCAGAGGTCGATATTGCCCAGGGCCGCGATGGCCTGTTTGAGGTGGTCTTCCTCGCCCACCGACACACCGCCGGAGGTCAGCAACACGTCGCACTCGGCGGCGGCCAGGCGCAACGCCTGCCGGCTGGCCTGGAGTTGATCGGGCATGACACCGAAGTCATGCACCTCGAACCCCCAGCCGCGCAACAACGCGGCCAGCGTGTGCCTATTGCTGTTGTAGATCTGCCCCGGCGCCAGCGTCTCGCCCGGCTCGCGCAGCTCATCGCCGCTGCTGAGCAAACCCACCTGCAGCGGACGAAACACCTCGACCTTGGCGACCCCGGCACCGGCCAGCAGGCCCAACTCCTGGGCCCGCAGGCGCATACCGGCCTTGAGCAGGCAGTCCCCCTGCCGACGTTCCTCGCCTTCCTTGCGTACGTGATCACCGCGATTGACCGCCGGCAGCCAGACCCGCCCGCCTTCGACCCGACAGCTTTCCTGCGGCACCACCGTGTCGGCGCCGGGTGGCAGCGGCGCCCCGGTGAAGATCCGCACGGCCTGACCCGTTTGCAGCGGCTCGCCCGGCCCATCACCGGCGGCAATGCGCCCGCTCAACGCCAGGGCGCCGCCAGCGGCCGGCACATCGGCGGCGCGCACGGCATAACCGTCCATGGCGCTGTTGTCCCAGGCCGGCAGGTTCATCGGGCAAAGCACGTCGCTGGCCAGCACGCGGGCCAGGGCCAGGTCCAGGGCGATCCGCTGCACGGGCGGGGGCGGCGGCGCCTGGTCGAGCAGGTGCCGAATGGCCTCGTCTACCGGCACCAGCGCTCCGCTGTCACACACCGAGCCGCAGAGGGGCGCGTGCATCAGGGCGCTCACGAGCGCGTCTCGCACGCCACCGGAGCGACGCCGTCCTGCGGCTTGAGGTGCACAGTGAAATTGCACGGCCCGGTGCGGCTGTCCAGTTGCCCGGCCAGGATCTGCTCCCAACCGGTACGGCAGGCGCCTGGCGAACCCGGCAGGCAGCACACCAGCACGCCGTTGCTCATGCCCGCCAGCGCGCGCGATTGCAGGCTGGACATGCCGATCTCCGCCAGCGAGACCTGGCGGAACAACTCACCGAAGCCGTCGACGTGCTTGTCCAGCAATGGCGCGACGGCTTGAGGCGTGTTGTCGCGCGCGGTGAAGCCGGTGCCGCCGGTCATCAGCACCACTTGCACGCTGGGGTCGGCGATCCACTGCGAGACCTTGGCGCGGATCTGGTAGATATCATCCTTCACCAACCCGCGGTCGATGAGCACATGCCCGGCGGTTTGCAGCAGATCAGCCAGGGTCTGGCCAGAGGTGTCGGTCTCGAAACTGCGGGTATCGCTGATGGTGAGTACCGCGATGTTCAACGGTTGAAATTGGCGTTGCGTCAGATGGGCCATGGCGAGCCGTCCTGTCAGAAAAAGATGGCCCAGCCTGAACCGCAATCGTGACCGGGCCTATTCCTCCTTGGAGGTACCTCCCTCGGCGGTCAAGGGGCCAGGCGGCTGCGCTGCCACCCGTCCTCTTGGCAGCGGTAGTCGAGGCGATCATGCAGGCGATCGGCGCGCCCCTGCCAGAACTCCAGCCGCTCGGGGCGCAAGCAGTAGCCGCCCCACTGTTCGGGGCGCGGCACCGGTTGTTCGGCGAAACGCCGTTGGGTGTCCGCCAGCCGGGCGTCGAGGTCGGCGCGATTGGCCAGCGCCCGGCTCTGCGGCGACGCCCACGCGCCGAGCCGGCTGGCCAACGGCCGAGACTGGAAATAGGCATCCGACACCGCCGGATCGAGCCGCTGGACCGGCCCTTCGATACGCACCTGGCGCTCCAGGCCCGGCCAGAAGAACGTCATGGCGGCCCAGGGATTGAGCGCCAGATCGCGACCCTTGGCGCTGTCGTAGTGGCCGAAGAAGGTGAAGCCCGTTTCGTCGAAGCCCTTGAGCAACAGCACCCGGCAATGGGGCCGACCCTGTGCGTCCACGGTCGCCAGGACCATGCTGTTGGCCTCCACCGGCGCACGTTCAGTGTCGCGGGCCTGTTGCATCCACAGGCCGAACAGCACCAGCGGATCGTCCGGGGCCCGGGCCTCGTCGAGGCCTTCGCGGGTGTACTGGCGGCGCATGTTTGCCAGGGAAAGGGGCATGGGGGATCTCCACTGTGGTTTGGGCCAGTGTGGAGTCCCCTGCATGGGCGGGCCTTGATTATTGTCAATGCCGGTTCTTGTGCTGCTCAGGATGGCCACTTCGCGAGCAGGCTCGCTCCCACATTGGACCGGCGCTCACAAAACCCTGCTCGCCAAGCCCTACTTGAGCCCAAGCCGCCGCGCCAGCTTATGCAGGTTGCTCGGGTCGACCTCCAGCAGCCGCGCTGCGCCGGCCCAGTTCTGGCCGCAACGGTCCAGGGCCTTGAGAATCGCCTGGCGCTGGCAGGCATCGACGGCCTCGCCCAGCGGTGGGAGCGGCGCATCGGGGGATTCATGGGGCTGTTCGAGCAAGGCCTGCGCGCCGCCGGCACCGGCGTTGACGTCAAGGTCGAGCACTTGGGGCTCCAGGGTCATGATCAGGCTTCGACTGGCGCCATGACTCAGTTGCTTCAACGCAGCGCGGCTGATCACGTGCTCCAGTTCCCGCACGTTGCCCGGCCAGCTGTAGGCCAGCAAGGCCTGCTCGGCGGCCGGTGACAAGCGCAACCCGCGCAAGCCCAGGCGGGTTCGATTCAGTTCGAGGAAATGTCCGGCCAGCATCAACACGTCATGCCCACGCTCGCGCAGGGGTGGGATCGGCACCGGATAGACCGAGAGCCGGTGATACAGGTCGGCACGAAACAGCCCGTCGCGAATGCTGTCGGGCAGGTGCCGGTTGGTGGCGGCGATGATTCGCACATCGACGTGCAGCGGCTTGTCCGCGCCCAGTCGCTGGATCTCGCCGTTCTGCAAGGTGCGCAGCAGCTTGGCCTGCACGCTCAACGGCAATTCGCCCACTTCATCGAGAAACAGCGTGCCGCCATTGGCCGCATCGAAACGCCCGGCCCGGTCGGTCGTCGCCCCGGAAAACGCGCCTTTGACGTGCCCGAACAACTCGCTTTCGGCCAGGGACTCCGGCAGCGCCGCGCAGTTGACCTGGACCAGCGGCTTATGGCCGCGCCGGGACAGGCGATGCAGGCGCCGGGCGAACAACTCCTTGCCCACGCCGGTTTCCCCCAGCAACAGCACCGGCAGTTCCGAGTCGGCCAGGACATCCAGCTCGTTGAGCAATTGCTGCAAGCCTTCGCTGCGTCCCAGGATCTCGCCCTCTTCCGCCGGCAGCCGCAGGTCCGCCGGGTCACTGCGCGATGCCCGCAGGCTGCGATTCTCCTGCTCCAGGCGGGTGACCCGCACCGCCGCCTCGATCTGCAACGTGCAGCGTTTGAGCTCTTCATGGGCGCGGCTGTCGAAGGTCCCGGCGTGCAGTGCATCGAGGGTGATCGCGCCCCACAGCCGGCCTTCCACGTAAAGACTCACGCCCATGCAGTCATGCACCGGCAGCGGTTCACCGACGTGGGGGTCGAGCAGGCCGTCATAGGGGTCCGGCAGGCGGCTGTCCGGCTCGAACCAGGTCGGTTCGCGCGAGGCCATGATCGCCGCCAGGCGTGGGTGCTGGGCAATCACGAAACGCCGGCCCAGCGCTTCATGGACCAGGCCCACGGTCGCCACGGGCCGCAGGCTGTCATCGTCCAGGCGCAGCAGGCCCACGGCGCCGCAATTGAAGTATTCGCGCAGGGTCTGCACCAGACGCTGCAACCGCACGGCATTGGGCAGCTCGACGATCAGGTCGGCGGCCAGGCTTTCACGCAGCATGGTAGTGATTACCCTCCAGGGTCCGATTGACCCCGTACCGCCAGGGTCAGATTGACCCTGGCCAAAAAATTATGGTTGATTTTCAATGCATTGCACTTGGCATGCGGCCTGCTAAGTCTGCTCATCTGTCCCGCTCCGGGATTCAACCCAAGGAAACATGATGAGCCTCGACCTGCTGGAACAAAGCCTGGGCCAACTGGCCTGCGACATTCCCGGTGCCACGCGTACCTTTCATCACTACAACCTCGACTTCTGTTGCGGCGGGCAAAAATCCTTGCGCGAGGCAGCGCTGGGCAAGGGCCTGAACCCGCTGCTGATCGCCGACGCCCTCAAGACGCTGCAAGCTGCCGGCGAACTGGGCCACGACTGGCGCGACGAACCCCAGGCGCTGCTGATCACCCATATCCTGGAACGCTACCACGCCCGCCATCGCGAACAACTGCCGGAACTGATCCGCCTGGCCCGTCGCGTGGAACTGGTGCACGGCAACCGCGCCAGTTGCCCCAATGGCCTGGCCGACCACCTGGAGGACATGTACCAGGAACTCGAAGGCCACATGCTCAAGGAAGAACAGGTGCTGTTCCCGATGCTGCAACACGGCCTGGGCGAACGCGCCTCGGCACCGATCCAGGTACTGCGCTACGAACACGACCAGCACGGTGAAGCCCTGGAAACCATGCTCACCCTGACCGACCAGATCACCCCGCCCTCCGACGCCTGCAACACCTGGCGCGCCCTGTACCGCGGGCTGGTGGAGTTTCGCGACGACCTGATGCAACACATCCACCTGGAGAACAACGTGCTGTTCGTCAACGCGATGAAGCCTGCTCACTAACCTCAAACAACACATACCCCTTGTGGGAGCGAGCTTGCTCGCGATGGCGTCGGGTCAGTTAATGCTGATCTCGACTGACACACCGCTATCGCGAGCAAGCTCGCTCCCACAAAGACCATTGGTGCGCTCCTATCCTGCAATCACTCCCAAGGCTGGGGGCTCAAAACTGCCAATAGAACATCCCCTTTGCCAACAGCACGATCAGTAGCATGTGCCCCAGGATGCTGCGCCGCAGCCAGCAGGCACGGGCCGGGCTCAATCGGCCCCGCGTAAGCCAGAACGCCAGCAACAGGTAATGCCCGATGATGCTCGTTGCCAGCAGGATCTTCAGGCTCAGCAGCAGGCCGAAGCTGCTGTCCAGCGGATGACTCAACGCCCCGCGATGCTGCCAGGCCAGGCCAATGCCGGCGCCGTAGAGCAGCAGCACCACACCGTGCAGCACGTGCCGTGAACGCTGGGCGATCGCCTGGTCGGCGGCGGCCCTGGCCGTCTCGGCCAACGGCCGGCGCGCGGCGTGCCAGATGCAGACGTCGAAAAACACAGTGCCTATGAACGCGATGGCCGCCAACAGGTGCGTGACCAGCAAGACCCCATACATCATCGATTCACTCCGCCCAAGGGACTCATCCCGGGTGTCCATCCACGCGGGCCTGCAACAACATCGGACCGTAGCGCCAAGCGTAGAGCCCGAACGCCAGGGCCCAGCACAACCCGGCCACCCACAGCGCGGCGAAGGGCAAGACCAGCACCAGCACCACGCGACTCAGGCACGCCAGGTTCAGCAGCACGAACGCCAGCGTCATCCCTTTGGGCGGTTCAAGGGCACGCCCGGTGTGGCCCAGGCTGACCCGGGCAATCATCGCCAGGATCAACCCGGCCATGGCACCGATGGTCAGGCTGTGCACGGCCAGGCTCGGCGTCACCGGCGCGCCGAAGTGCCACAGCGCCATGCCCAGGCAGGCCAGCGCCAACCAGGCGTAGGCCAGGTGCAACGACCACAGCAACGGCACACGCCACAGATCACGATCATGCCAGCGCACCAGCCGGATCCCATGGCCCAGCGCTAACGCACCGAATAACAGGCCGACCGCGCCGTTGGCCGACAACGCCGGTCCGAAGGCGTACAGCAACGCCACCAGGGCCGATCCGCCCAGCAACAGGCGATCGAGCCACGGCCAGGGGGCGACGCCTTCGACCCGGCCGAGGCCACGTTGGGTGAAAAATGGAATCACCCGCCCGCCGATCAGGCCCATCATGGCCGCCACCAGCCACAGGCCGGTGAGCACGCTTTGGCGTTGCAACCCCTCGTCGTGCCGGACCAGGCCGTACACGGACAGCCCATCGGCAGCGGCCAACAGCAGCAACACCAGCACGATCGGGTAGTTACGCTTTTGCCGCACGCGCCACAAGGTGATGCCCATCCAGGCCGCCACGGCCAGGGCGAAACCCAGCTCCAGCAGCGCCAGCACCGGCCAGGGGGCATCGGCCAGCCAGGCCAGTCGCGCCCCCAGCCAGACCAGCGCCAGCGCCGCCAAGCGCTTGCCACTGAGCCCCGGGGTGCCCGTCCAGGTCTGGACCGCCGTCAGCAGGAAGCCGGCAATGATCGCCAGGCCGAAACCGAACAGCAGCTCATGACGGTGCCAGGCCAACCAGCCGCCAGCCGGCTGCCAGCCCGCCAGGCGCCCACTGAAGGCGGCCAGCCACAAGGGCACCGCCAGCAGCGCCAGCACACACCCGGCCAGGAAAAACGGCCGGAACGCCAGGCGCCATACCGGCAGGATGGCCATGGCCTTGCGACGGTCGAGCACTTGCATACCTCACTCCTTACCTCACCCACGGACTGCCCGCTGGCAAGGGTCGACAAACAGGGTTCGAATGATCGGTGATCGCCGCTGACGGGACTTGTCTCAGATCAAGCCCGCTCACTGGCGATCGCCGGTCTCGCAACGGCACTTGCAAGGGCCTTGCCGGAAGCGGCCGTTCACCTTGAGAAAACCCCGCCCACCGCTGTGGGAGCGAGCCTGCTCGCGAAGGCGGTCCTGCGAGTGCATCGGCTTACCTGGCACACCGCCTTCGCGAGCAAGCGCGCTCTCATAGGAGATTAGGGTGATTTTTACCTGATGACGGTGATTTTTACCCTTTTGTGAGAGGGTCATTTTTACCCTGCTCGCCGTCAACCGCCCACGGACAAGGCCTGCAAGCATGGCCCGGCTCTTGCTCAGGGACGGCATAGACCTCTTGCCGGAAACCGCCCATGAAACCTGTCGCTCTCTCGCTCACCTGGTTCGTCCTGCTTTCCTGCGTCCTGGCGCTTGCCAGTGGCCTGTCCCTGAGCCTGGTCTGAAACCCAAGCATTTCTTTCTCATTACAAGGATCCACGCCATGGTGCTCCACCGTGTCCATCACCAGATTCTGCGCAGCCACCACCTGTTCGAGCCTCTGAACGAAGAGCAGCTCGACGAACTGATGAGCTCCAGCCAACTGCTGAACATCGACAAGGGCGACCCGCTGTTCCGCCAGGGCGAACCGGCCCAGGCGTTCTATTTCGTGATTTCCGGGGCGGTGAAAATCTATCGGCTGACCCCGGACGGCCAGGAAAAGGTCTTCGAGGTGATCGGTGAGCGCCAGACCTTCGCCGAAGCCATGATGCTGATGGACACTCCCAACTACGTCGCATCGGCCGAGGCTGTCGGGCCGACCCAGCTGTATCGCCTGTCCAACGCCACTTACATGCGGCTGTTGCAGAGCAATGGCCGATTAACGTTCGCCCTGCTGGCCAAGCTCTGCGTACGCCTGCACCAGCGGGTCAACGAGATTGAAACGCTGTCGCTGAAAAACGCCACCCACCGCGTGGTGCGCTACCTGCTGACGCAACTGGTGCGCCTGCAAACCGTCGATAGCCAGTTCGAACTGCCGATGGCCAAGCAATTGATTGCCGGGCACCTGTCGATCCAGCCGGAAACCTTCTCGCGGATCATCCGGCGCCTGATCGATGAAAAGATCATTACCCAGGACGGTCGCCAGATCGCCATTCTTGATCGCCTGCGCCTGGAGCAGTTCGAATGAGCCCGCATATCACCTGCCTGTATTGCCAGCAGGCCAACCCCGCGCCAGAAACCGAATGTCGCCAGTGCGGCATGCCCCTGCCGGCCGAGGCTGCGTTGGCCGGCGAACGCCGGCTGCGGCGCTTCACCTGGTTTTGCGTCGGCTTGACGGTGTTTTGCACCGTCATGTTTTTCTGGCTGCCCCGCGACATCGTCTGACCCTCAATCCTGCGTCAATTGCCGGTACAACTGCGGCAGGCGCAGGGGCAACTGCTCGGGCTGGCGAATCAGGGTGTAGCCGTTGGCGCCGAACATGTACGGCAGGTAATCCCCCGCTTCACGATCGATGGTGATGCAGAACGGCGTCAGCCCCTGGCGCCGTGCCTCCAGCACGGCCTGGCGGGTATCTTCCACACCGTAGCGTCCCTCGTAGAGGTCCAGGTCATTAGGCTTGCCATCGCTGAGCAGCAACAACAATCTGCGTCGCCGCTTGCAGCCCGCCAGCCGCTGGGTGGCCTGGCGGATCGCCGCGCCCATGCGCGTGTAGTAACCGGGCTTGAGCCCCAGGATCCGGCCTCGGGTCTGGTCGTCGTAGCGCTGGCCGAACGCCTTGAGCTCATGCAGGCGCACTTGCTGGCGGCGCAGCGAGGAAAACCCGTACAAGGCAAAGTCGTCCCCCAGCACCGCAAGGGTTTCACCGAACAGCAACAGGCTGTCGCGAATCACCTCGATCACCCGGTGCTCGTCGTTGAGGTGAGCGTCGGTGGACATCGACAGGTCGGCCAGCAGCAGGCAGGCCAGGTCGCGGCGGGTCTGGCGCTGTTCCAGGAACAGGCCGCGCTCGCTGCACTGGCCATGCTGGCGCTCGACATGAAAATCCAGCCAGGCCTGCAGGTCCAGCTCCGAACCCTGGGTCTGCTGGCGCAGCCATTGCCGGTCGTTGCGCAGGTGTTCGAACTGGCGCCGCAGTCGCTGGGCTGAAGGCCGCAAGCGTGCCGGCAACGGCTGGGCGTTGCAGTCGCGGGGCACAAAGGTCTGCACGCTGACGAAATCGGCTTGCAGGTGCTGTTTGCGGTAATCCCACTCCGGCAACAGGATGCCTTCACCGAGGGGAAGGTCATCCACATCGGCGGGCGGCAGGTCCAGGTGCAGTTTCAGGCCACCGCCCTTGCGCACCCGGGTGCGCGACAAGGTCAGGTGATCCAGGTCTTCGGCCACGCGGGCAGCGTCCGGGTCTTCGCGGTCATCCGCCCAGCGATCCAGGTCCACGTGTTCGGTCCAGCTGAACAGGTTTTCCAGGCGAACGATCAACAGCCCGCCGTCGCGGCTGCTGTCGTCGATTCGTTCGGCACGCTTGCGACCGCCCTGCTGCTCCCCGGGTGGCGTCGCCAGGTACTGTTCGGACTCTTCGAGATTGGCCGCCTGGGGATCGGCCAGCGACTGGGGTGGGTACAGCCACAGCGGCAACGGCCAGACCGCCCGTTCACTGCGCGGAAAATGCTCGACACTGCCGGGGTCGCGCAACGCCTGGCAGACCGCGCGCTCCAGGGCGGCCTCGGCACTGTTGAGCGTGGCAGGGTCAGGCCGCAGGGACAGGTGTGCGTCCACCAGCCGCCGGTACCGCACGGCCATGGCCGGGTAGCGCCGCAGCACGGCCTGGGTCCAGCGCTGATTGTCTCGCCCCCAATGCCGCATCTCTCCCGCCTGGGCCGCCAGCAGCGCAAGCCAGCGGTACAGCTCTTCATTCAGTGCGGCGTCGGGAAAGGTCGCCAGGCTGGCCGGCAACCGTAGATTGTCGCCATCGCACCAGGCCAAAGGCACCTGCTTGCAGGTACCGGCAATCTGTTGCAGCAGGCTGCGTCGCAGCAGCAGGTCACGTTCACTGACGGCTTGCACCCCCAGGTGACGAGCCCCGCCCGTGGCGCGAAGCAGCACATGTAGCGCGCGTTGCCGAGGCATCAACGCCACCTGTGCCTCGGGAAAATCGACACTGGCGCGGCGGGTGATGAACCGGTGCCAGACACTGCCGACCCATTCTTCCAGCTCAAGGGTAAAGGCCATGATTGTCCTCCTTTCAAGCCGAATCCATTGTGGCGAGGGGGGTTATTCCCTCACCACACATGCGTTCGGCTTAGTCGTTGTGGCGACTCATGACGGCACCACGGCGGCCGGTGCACGCAGGGCGGCACGACCACGCTGACGGAAGCTGAGCAGGTAGCACAGCAGCCCCAGCAGGAAACCGACGCCACTGATCAGACGCGCCCAGAACAACGGCCGCAGGTGATCCATCGTCGCCATGAAGGGCAAGGCACTGCCGTCCACCGCCCAGCGTTGCAACCACACTTGCACGACACCGGCGGCGGTGAGGAACAAGGTGATCATCACCATCGACAGGGTCATCAGCCAGAAGCCCCAGATTTCCAATTTCTGCGAACGCTCGTCGGCCGCTTCCCCCAACCCGCGCAAGCGTGGCATGGCGTAGCTGATCAAGGTCATCACGATCATCGCGTAGGCCCCGTAGAAAGCCAGGTGGCCGTGTGCCGCGGTCAGTTGCGAACCGTGGGTGTAGAAGTTCACGGGCGCCAGGGTGTGCAGGAAGCCCCAGACGCCGGCACCGAAGAACGCGGTGACCGTGGTGCCCTTGGCCCACAGCGTGGCGGCACGATTGGGGTGATGACGACGACGGTTGCGCACCATGCTGAAGGCGAAGATCACCATGGCCAGGAACGGCAGCGGTTCCATCGCCGAGAAGATCGAACCGACCCACAACCAGACCTGCGGCGCGCCGATCCAGAAGAAATGGTGGCCGGTGCCGATGATCCCGGTGATCAACGCCATGGCGATGATCACGTAGAGCCATTTCTCCACCACTTCGCGGTCCACGCCGGTGATCTTGATCAACACGAAGGCGAGCATCGACCCCATGATCAGTTCCCAGACGCCCTCGACCCAGAGATGCACCACCCACCACCAGTAGTATTTGTCGCGGGCGAGGTTTCCCGGGTTGTAGAAGGAGAACAGGAAGAACACCGCGAGGCCGATCAAGCCCGTCATCATGACCATGCTGACGGTGGTCTTGCGGCCCTTGAGCAGGGTCATGCCGATGTTGTAGAGGAACCCCAGGCAAACCACCACGATGCCCATCTTGGTGATGGTGGGTTGTTCGAGGAACTCACGGCCCATGGTCGGCAACAGGTCATTGCCAGTGATTTTCGCCAGGGTCGCATACGGCACCGACAGGTAGCCCAGGATCGTCATCACCCCGGCGGCGGCAAACACCCAGAACAGCACCAGCGCCAGTTTCGGGCTGTGCAGTTCGCGGTCGGCCTCCTCCGGTATCAGGTAGTACGCCGCGCCCATGAAGCCGAACAGCAGCCAGACGATCAGCAGGTTGGTGTGGACCATGCGGGCCACGTTGAAGGGGATCAGCGGGAACAGGAAGTCGCCGACCACGTATTGCAAGCCCATGATCAAACCAAACAGGACCTGCCCCAGGAACAGCATCAGGGCAAACACGAAATAGGGTTTGGCAACGGCCTGCGAGGCGAATTTCAGATGCGGATTAGCCATGCTCATCTCTCAGCCCTCCTTGTTTGGCGGCCAGCCATTGGTGTTGATTTTCGAACTCCACTTGAGGAACTCGGCGATGTCGTCGACCTCCTGTTCGCTCAAGTTGAATTGCGGCATGGCCCGGCGACCGGGCACGCCCAGCGGCTGCATTTTCATCCACGCGTGCAGGAACGGCTTGAACGCCTCATCGCCGCCGCGGCGGTTGACCACATTGCCCAGCTCCGGCGCGAAGTACGCGCCCTCGCCCAGCAGCGTATGGCAGCCGATGCAGTTGTTGCGCTCCCAGACGCCCTTGCCGCGAATCACCGATTCGGTCAACTGCGCCTGGTTGCTGCGTTCTGGAAAGGTCTGTTCCGTGTGGTAGGTCAGGGCCAGGAATATCAGGAAAAAGAACACGCTTCCCCCGAAGTAAATATTCCTGGCCATGCCTTTGGTGAAGGTATCTGACATGGTCACTTCCTCATTGCTTGGCGTGTTCATTCTAGGAAGCGAGCCCCTCGAAACCGCTTGATGGCGATCAAGAATCTCCGATGGTTTTGGTGGGTTGTTTCAGCACAGTCCGAAAGACAGGCAAGCTTTTGTGGCGAGGGAATTTATCCCCGCTGGGCTGTGAAGCAGCCCTAAAGCCAGACAACTCGGTGTATCAGAAAAATTTGAGTCGAATGCTTTGGGGTTGCTTCGCAACCCAACGGGGATAAATCCCCTCGCCACAGGGTATTTTGTGCAAGTTCAGATCGTGAACGAGATGACCATCCCGATCACAACCGCCAGCAACGCAGCCCAGCTCAACACCAGCCGCCGCCACAATCGCGGCGCGTGGCGCAGCTCCATGAAGCCGTCGGCGATCAGCCAGGCCTTGGTCACCGCGACCACCAGGATGGCGATGGACACCAGCCCGGTAGCCGCGATCTGGCCCAGGGCAACGGTGCCGGTGCTCAACACCGCCAGCGTCAGCCAGCAGGCGATCAGGACACGGGAAGCCGACATGCGCACCTCCGCTCAATCAAGGATGTAGACAACCGGAAACAGCAGCACCCAGACCAGATCGACCATGTGCCAATACAGCACGCCGGATTCCAGCCCACTGTTGCGCTGCGCCCGATAGCGACGTCGCCGGCACCCCTCGGCCAGCCAGGCGAGGATCACCATGCCCAGCAACACATGGAGAAAATGAAACGCGGTGAGGATCCAGTACAACGTGAAGAATGTGTTGTGCTCCATCCCCAGGCCGTTCGCCAACAGATGGGCGTACTCCGTGAGTTTGATCCCCACATAGCCGCAGGCGAGCAGCAACGCCACACACAATAACCGTGCGGCGTGACGCGGCCGGTCGCGCCTGACCTGCTCCTGGGCCAGCGCGGCGAACAGCCCGGCGGTGAGCAGGCTGAGGGTCATCGCCAGGCCCGTGGAGCGATCCAGCAGATGACGGCCTTCGCTGAACGTCTGTGGGTCCAGCGCCTGGGCGACGGTGAACGCCAGGATCAGCAGCGCGAACACCGACAGTTCGGCAAGGATGAAAAACCACATCGCCAGGTCCCCCGGCAAACGCCGGGGCGTGGCCGGGGTTTCAGCCGAAGTGGACATCGACCACTTCCATCAGCGCGGCAACCGTCTGCGGGTCGTCGCTCAAGGGCTCGGCGAGGCAAGCCAGGCAGGCCTGGCGCGGGTCCATCCCGGCACCAATCATGCGCGCGGCAAAAATCAGCAGGCGCGTGGAAGCCACCTCCTCCAGGTCGTGCTGGTCGAGTCGGCGCAGCGCCTGCCCCAAGCGCACCACCTGGGCCGCCAGCGGCAACTGCACGCCGGCCTCGCGAGCGACGATGCGTTCTTCATCGGCGACCGCCGGATAACCAAAGCGCATCGCCACGAAACGCTGGCGGGTGCTGGGCTTCATGCCTTTGAGCAGGTTCTGGTAACCGGGGTTGTACGACACCACCAGCATGAACGCTGGCGGCGCCTGGAGCACTTCCCCGGTGCGTTCCAGGTACAACTGCCGACGATCATCGGCCAGCGGGTGCAGCACCACCGCCGTGTCCTGCCGCGCTTCGACCACCTCGTCGAGGTAGCAGATGCCGCCTTCGCGCACGGCGCGGGTCAGGGGACCGTCCTGCCACCACGTGCCCTGGGCGCCGATCAGGTGACGGCCCACCAGGTCGGCGGCGCTCAGGTCGTCGTGGCAGGCCACCGTGTACAGCGGCAGTTTCAAGCGATGGGCCATGTGCTGGACGAAGCGGGTCTTGCCACAACCGGTAGGCCCTTTGATCAACACCGGCATACGGTGCTGCCAGGCCTGCTCGAACAGCGCCTGCTCGTTGTCCTGGGGTTGGTAGAAAGGTTCGTCCGGCTGTTGCAAAGAGTGGATGGCGTTCATGACTGGACCTGATCAGGCAACTCGATTGCCGCCCACGCTACGGGGCCCTGCGACAACCTGGCAAGGGCTGCGGCGGGCAAACTTGATCGCCGTCAAGCGATCAACCACCGGCCTGGGCATAGCCTTGCAGGGCACCCAGAACCTGCGCGCCGAACGCCTGTTACGGCACACCATGCAGGTCATGCCTGAGGAGAAATGGAATGCTGATCAGCCACAAAAAATCGTGGGTCTTGAGGGTCGGGGCGTTATGTACGGCCCTGGTCGCCGCCCACGCCTTTGCCAACGACCCCGCGCCGGACCAGCCGCGCCTGGTCAAGACCGAAGGGGCGCCGGACATGAGCCAGGCCGACTTCGACGCGGCCAAGGAAATCTACTTCCAGCGCTGCGCCGGCTGCCACGGCGTGCTGCGCAAAGGCGCCACCGGCAAGCCCCTGACACCGGACATCACCCAGGCCCGTGGCCAGGCCTACCTGGAGGCGCTGATCACCTACGGCTCGGCCGCCGGCATGCCGAACTGGGGTACCTCCAATGCGCTGACCAAAGAACAGATCACGACGATGGCCAAGTTCATCCAGCACACCCCGCCGACACCACCGGAATGGGGCATGGCCGAGACCCTCAAGACCTGGAAAGTGCTGGTCAAGCCTGAAGACCGCCCGACCCGGCAACTCAATACCCTCAACCTGCAGAACCTGTTCTCGGTGACCCTGCGTGACGATGGCAAGATCGCCCTGGTGGACGGCGACAGCAAGAAGATCGTCAAGCTGATCGACACCGGTTATGCGGTGCACATCTCGCGTATCTCGGCGTCCGGGCGTTACCTGCTGGTGATCGGCCGGGACGCCAAGATCGACATGATCGACCTGTGGCCGAAAGAGCCGACCAAGGTCGCGGAAATCAAAGTGGGCATCGAAGCCCGTTCGGTGGAAACCTCCAAGTTCAAGGGCTACGAAGACAAGTACACCATCGCCGGTTCCTACTGGCCGCCGCAGTTCACCATCATGGACGGCGAGACCCTGGAGCCGAAGCAGATCGTCTCGACCCGCGGCATGACCGTCGACACCCAGCAGTACCACCCCGAACCACGCGTGGCGGCCATCATCGCCTCTCACGAATGGCCGGAGTTCATCGTCAACGTCAAGGAAACCGGCAAGGTGATGCTGGTCAATTACCAGGACATCAAGAACCTCACCATCACCAGCATCGACGCTGCGCCGTTCCTTCATGACGGCGGTTGGGACAGCAGCCATCGCTACTTCATGACGGCCGCCAACAACTCCAACAAGGTCGCGGTGATCGACTCCAAGGAGCGCAAGCTCACCGCCCTGGTGGACGTCGGCAAGACCCCGCACCCGGGACGCGGCGCCAACTTCAACCACCCACTCTATGGGCCGGTGTGGGCCACCAGTCACCTGGGCGATGCCGGCGTCTCGCTGATCGGCACCGACCCGGTCAATCACCCGCAATACGCCTGGAAACAGGTCGGTTCGCTGCAAGGCCAGGGCGGCGGTTCGCTGTTCATCAAGACCCACCCCGAGTCCCGGCACCTGTACGTCGACACCACCTTGAGCCCCGACGCCAAGCTCAGCCAGTCGGTGGCCGTGTTCAACATCGACAAGCTCGATGCCGGCTACACCGTGCTGCCGATTGCCGAATACGCCGGCATCAAGAAAGGCGCCCTGCGCGTGGTGCAACCGGAATACAACAAGGCCGGCGATGAGGTCTGGTTCTCGGTCTGGAGCGGCCAGGACGACGAGTCGGCCCTGGTGGTGATCGACGACAAGACCCTCAAGGTCAAGAACGTGATCAAGGACAAGCGCCTGATCACGCCCACCGGCAAATTCAACGTCTACAACACCCAACACGACATCTATTGAGCTCCATCAATAAGAGGAAAAACCATGAAGCCTATTCTGATCGCACTGGCCCTGACAGCGGCCGCCAGCCTGCAACCGGCCCTGGCCGAAGACGGTCCGACGCTGTTCAAGAGCAAGCCCTGCGCGGCCTGTCACTCCATCGACACCAAGGTAGTGGGCCCGGCCCTCAAGGACGTCGCGGCGAAGAACGCCAACGTGCCCGGGGCCCAGGACGTGCTTGCCAAGCACATCAAGGAAGGTACGCAAGGCAACTGGGGACCCATGCCGATGCCGGCCAACCCGGTGACTGAAGAAGAAGCCAACACCCTGGCTGCGTGGGTCTTGACCCTCAAATAACCCTCAGTGAGAGAAACCTCTGTGGCGAGGGGATTTATCCCCGCTGGGCTGCGAAGCAGCCCCCCAGAAAGCAACCCCGTCAGCCTGACACACCGCGGTATCAGGTCTTGGGGCTGCTGTGCAGCCCAGCGGGGATAAATCCCCTCGCCACAGGGATCACTTAGCATTTGACCAGGAGGCGTCATGGAACGACACAGCTCAACAACCCTGATGACCGCCCTGTTCCTCAGTTTTTCGGCCGGCGCGCTGGCCACTCCCGACCCGCAGCGCCAAGCCCAACTGCAACACCTGCTGGACCAGGACTGTGGCGCCTGCCACGGCCTGTACCTGACCGGCGGCCTCGGTCCACCGCTGACCCACGCCGCGCTGGCCGGAAAGTCCCGCGACAGCCTCATTGCCACCGTCACCCTGGGTCGCCCCGGCAGCGCCATGCCTGGCTGGGCACCCCTGCTCGGCCCCGACGACATCCGCTGGCTGGTGGACCGGCTTCTTCAAGGAAAACCTGCCTCATGATCCGTTCATTGCTGACTTCATCGGCCCTCGCCCTGCTGCTCTGTGCCTGCACCCAGGCACCGCTTCGCGGCACCGGCGACCTGGGCGTGGTGGTCGAACGCGCCACGGGCAGCCTGCAAATCATCGAAAGCGATACCCGCACCGCCCTCGCCCGCGTCGAAGGCCTGGGCGACCTGTCCCACGCCTCGGTGGTGTTCTCCCGCGACCAACGCTATGCCTACGTGTTCGGGCGGGACGGCGGCTTGAGCAAGGTCGACCTGCTGACCGCGCGCATCGAGCGACGCATCGTCCAGGGCGGCAACAGCATCGGCGGCGCGATCAGCCAGGACGGCAAGCTGATCGCCGTCTCCAACTACGAGCCTGGCGGTGTCAAGGTGTTCGATGCCGCCACCCTGGACCAGGTCGCCGACATTCCTGCCACACCATTGCCTGGCGGGGACAAGCGCTCGCGCGTGGTCGGCTTGGTGGATGCGCCGGGGCAGCGCTTCGTGTTCAGCCTGTTCGACACCGGCGAAATCTGGACGGCCGACTTCAGCCAGGGCCTCAACCCGCGCACCGAGCGTTTCACCGGCATCGGCCAGCAACCCTACGACGCACTGATCTCCCCGGACGGGCGCTACTACATGGCCGGGTTGTTCGGCGAAGACGGCATGGCCCAACTCGACCTGTGGCATCCGGAGCGCGGCGTAAAACGCGTACTGGGGCACTACGGACGCGGCCAGGCCCGGCTGCCGGTGTACAAGATGCCTCACCTGGAAGGCTGGGCCATCGCCGACCAGCAAGCCTTCGTGCCCGCCGTCGGCCATCACCAGGTGCTGGTGATGGATGCCCGCGACTGGCGACAGACCGACGCCATCGCGGTGGGCGGACAACCGGTGTTCGTCACTGCGCGTCCGGACGGCCGGCAGCTGTGGGTCAACTTCGCCTACCCGGACAACGACCGCGTCCAGGTCATCGACACCCAGACCCACGCCATTGTCGCGGACCTGCGACCAGGCCCTGCGGTGCTGCACATGGAGTTCACCGCCCGGGGTGACCAACTGTGGCTGTCGGCCCGGGACGGTGGCGACGTGCAGGTCTGGGACCCCTATCGGCTTGAACGCCTGGGCCGCCTGCCCGCCCTGAGCCCCAGCGGCATTTTCTTCAGCAGCCGCGCGCACAAACCGGGGTATTGAGCATGACTGCGAACCCCTTGGCCCGGCGCCTGATCGATCGCTTCCAGCATGGCCTGCCGTTGTGCGCCGAACCTTACCGGGCCATGGCCGAGGTCTTGGGCTGCACCCAGGCCCAAGTGCTCGATTGCTTGCAGTCACTGCACCAGGCCGGCGCGTTGTCGCGGATCGGCCCGGTGTTCGAACACACCCGCGCCGGAGCCAGCACCCTCGCCGCCCTGGCGGTGCCCGAAGACCGCCTGCACCAGGTCGCATCGCGTATCAGCCAGTACCCGGAAGTCAATCACAACTACGCACGCGAACACCGCTACAACCTGTGGTTCGTGCTGACCGGTCCGAACCGCGCCCACCTGGACACCATTCTCCAGGAGCTGGAGCACGACACCGGCCTGACGCCCCTGGACCTGCCCATGCTGACCGCCTACCGCATCGACCTGGGCTTTGCCCTGGAGACCTCCCATGCAAAACCCCTTGAGTGAGCAACAGTCGCTGGCGCTGCGCCGGGCGCTGGAAACCGGACTGCCGCTGACACCGCGTCCGTTCCAGGCCCTGGCCGAACAGATCGAGGCCAGCGAGCAGCAGGTGCTCGACCAGGTGCAGCATTGGCACGAACAGGGGCTGTTCCGGCGCGTCGGGCTGGTGGTCAATCACCGCGCCCTGGGGTTCACCGCCAATGCCATGCTGGTGCTGGACGTGCCGGACGCCCTGGTCGACGAGGTCGGTCGGCGCCTGGGCCAGGCCGCAGGCATCAGCCTGTGCTACCAACGCCCGCGGCGCCTGCCCCAATGGCAGTACAACCTGTTCTGCATGATCCACGGGCGCCAGCGTGACCGTGTCGAGGCCCAGGTCCAGGCGCTGCTGGCCGAACATCTGCTGGACGACCTGCCTCATCAACTGCTGTTCAGCACGCACCTGTTCAAACAATGCGGTGGGCGCTTCGCTCCACCCGTGGGAGCCCGGATCGATGGATGACCTGGATCGACGCCTGATCAACCGCCTGCAACTGGGCCTGCCGCTGGTGCGCCATCCCTGGCAGGTACTGGCCTGCGAACTGGGCAGCAGCGCAACCGAACTGCTCGACCGCTTGCACGAACTGCTCAACGACGGCGTTCTCACGCGCTTCGGCCCGATGTTCGACATCGATCGCCTGGGCGGCGCCTTCACCCTGGCAGCGCTGGCGGTGCCCGAAGCCCGCTTCGACGCCATCGCCGAGCTGCTCGCGGACATGCCCGAGGTGGCCCACAACTACCGGCGCGAACACAGCTGGAACATGTGGTTCGTGCTGGCCTGCCCCAGTGAACAGGCGATCCACGACAGCCTGCTGCGGATCGAGCGCCTGACCGGCCTGGTGCCGCTGAACCTGCCCAAAGAGGAGACCTACCATGTCGGCCTGTATTTCCCCCTCTGAGTCGCACCTGGACGCACCACCTGACCAGGCTGAAACCTCCCTGGCGCTGCGCCTGGTGGAGCTGACCCAGGAAGGCCTGCCATTGCTCGAAGACCCGTGGAGCTGGCTGGCCGAGCAGCTGGGCCTGAGCGTGGAGTCGACCCTCGACCTGCTAAAGCGCTTGCAGGCCGAAGGCGCGATCCGGCGTATTGCCGCCGTGCCCAATCACTACCGCCTGGGCTACCGCCACAACGGCATGACGGTCTGGGACGTGGCCGACGCCGACATGCCGCGCCTCGGTGCGCTGCTGGGCGCCCAGCCCTTCGTCAGCCACTGCTATCGGCGCCCGCGCCGGCCTGGCTGGCGCTACAACCTGTTCGCCATGGTCCACGGCCGCAGCCGCGAGGAAATCGACAGCTACCGCGATCACCTGCGCTACCTGCTGGGGGACGCCTGCCGCGCCGATGACATGCTGGTGAGCAGCCGGATCCTGAAAAAAACCGGCCTGCGCCTGTCGCCCGGCACACGCTGAGCCCGCGTCGACTCAAGGAGCGCTTTATGTTGAGGATCAGCCACTACCTGCGCGCCCTGGCCGGCCATTGCCCGGCCCCGCGCACCGCGCCACCGGGCAGCCTGAGGCCGCCCGTGGTGATCTGGAACCTGCTCAGGCGCTGCAACCTGACCTGCAAGCACTGCTACGCCACGTCCGCCGACAGTGTGTTTCGCGATGAGCTGGACACCCCGGCGGCGCTTCAGGTCATCGACGACCTGCATGACGCCGGCGTGCGTGTGCTGATCCTTTCGGGCGGCGAACCGTTGCTGCGCGATGATCTGTTCCAGCTCTGCGCCTACGCCAGCGCCAAGGGTTTCTTTCTCGCCCTGTCCAGCAACGGCACGCTGATCGACGCCGACAACATCCAGCAGATCGGCGCGGCGCAGTTCGACTACGTCGGCATCAGCATCGATGGCCTGGAGGCCACCCACGATGCCTTCCGCCAGCTCAAGGGCAGTTTCGCCCGTTCCATGGCGGCCATCCGGCTGTGCCGCGAGCAAGGGATCCGGGTCGGCCTGCGCACCACCCTCACCCAGCAGAACCACGCCCAGTTGCCCCGGTTGCTGGACCTGATGAACGAATACGACGTGCAGAAATTCTACCTGTCGCACCTCAACTACAGCGGCCGGGGCAAGCGCAGCCGCAAACTCGACGCCCACCAACAGATGAGCCGCGAGGCCATGACCCTGATCTTCGAGCGAGCCTGGCGCGACATCGAGCAGGGGCGCGACAGCGACTTCGTCAGCGGCAACAACGACGCCGATGCCATCCTGCTGCTGCAATGGGTCGGCCGCCGGTTGCCCCAGCACTACGCCGCGCTGGAGCAGATGCTGCGGGCCTGGGGCGGCAACGCGTCGGGCAGCGGCATTGCCAATATCGACAACACTGGCGAGGTCCACCCCGACACCTACTGGTGGCAGCACTCGGTGGGCAATGTCCGCCAGACCCCGTTCAAGACGCTCTGGCTCGACCGCCCCGACGCATTGCTGCACAAGCTGCGTGAACATCCTCGGGCCGTAGGCGGCCGCTGTGGGCAATGCCGCTGGCTGGCCATCTGCAACGGCAATACCCGCACCCGCGCCTGGGCCGACGGCGACCTGTGGGGCCAGGACCCCGGTTGCCACCTCAGTGACGACGAAATCGGCCTGCACGCCATTCCCAGCGTTGCCCTGCCTGTCGCTCGCTGAGCCAACGGCGAACATGCTACCGAACCAAGGAAGTCCCATGCCTGCCCCCATCGTTCTACCCGTTGTCCTGCAATCGCCATTCAGACCGGGGGAAGTCGCCCTGGTCGGTGCCGGCCCCGGTGACCCGGGCCTGCTCACGTTGCGTGCCTGGAGCCTGTTGATGCAGGCCGATGCCGTGGTCTATGACCGGCTGATCAGCCCGCAACTGCTGGGCCTGATTCCCCTGACCTGCGCCCGGCACTACGTGGGCAAGGCCGCCGGCTGCCACAGCCTGCCCCAGGCGCAGATCAACGAACTGCTGGCCGACCTGGCCGATCAGGGCCAACGCGTGGTCCGGCTCAAGGGCGGCGACCCGTTCATCTTCGGCCGTGGCGCCGAAGAACTGGAATACCTGCTGGCCCGGGGCATCGATTGCCAGGTGGTGCCCGGCATCACCGCCGCGGCCGGTTGCACGGCCTACGCCGGCATCCCCCTGACCCACCGGGATTTCGTCAATTCCTGCCGGTTCATCACCGGCCACCTGCAACGCGAAGGCGACCTGGACCTGCCCTGGCAAAGCCTGGCGGATGACAGCCAGACCCTGGTGTTCTACATGGGCCTGTCGAACCTGGGCACCATCGCCACGCGGCTGATCGAGGCCGGCCTCGCCGCCCGGACCCCGGCGGCATTGATCTGCAATGGCACGCGCCCCGACCAGCAAGTGCTGCGCGGCACCGTCGAGCAACTGCCGAGCATGGCCCAGGCCTGCGCCGAAGGCCTGCCGACCCTGACCGTGATCGGCAAGGTGGTCGACTTGTTCGCCCATCAGCCGCTGCACCATCCGGCGCACCTTCACCCCGTGGCACAGGCCAGGACCGCTGCCGCGAAGGTGGCGCTGTGAAGCGCTGGTGGTGGTTGCCCTGGCTGTGGATCGGCGCGGCCCAGGGCGCCGTCGCCACGGCACCCGACCTGGACCAGGCCGAACGTAACTACCAACAGCACTGCCAGCAGTGCCACGGTGTAAACCGCATCGGTGGCGCCGGACCGGCGCTGTTGCCCCAGAGCCTGAGCCGGATCAAGCCTGACGAAATCCGCGAGGTCATCACACAGGGGCGTCCGGCCAGCCAGATGGCGGCGTTCGGCGGCGTGCTCGACGCCGCGCAGATCGAGGGCCTGGTGCAGTACCTCCAGCGTCCCCCCGCGGTCGAGCCGCGCTGGGACGAGGATGACATTCGCCGCAGCCATCGGGTGCTCGAAGACCTCGCCAGCCTGCCGACCACCCCCCAGCACAAGGCCGACCCGCTGAACCTGTTCGTGGTGGTGGAAGCGGGTGACCATCACGTCGATGTCGTCGACGGTGACCGTTTCGAGGTGCTGGCCCGCTTCGCTTCGCACTTCGCGGTACACGGTGGGCCGAAATTTTCTCCCGACGGGCGCTTCGTCTACCTCGCCTCCCGGGACGGCTGGATCAGCCTGTACGACCTGCACAACCTCAAGTTGATCGCCGAAGTGCGGGCCGGCCTCAATACCCGCAACCTGGCGGTGAGCAAGGACGGGCGTTGGGTGCTGGTGGGCAACTACCTGCCCGGCAGCCTGGCAGTGCTGGACGCCCGGGACCTGTCGCTGGTCAAGACCATCGCCACCGTGGGCCGCGACGGACAGGCGTCACGGGTGAGCGCGGTGTACACCGCCCCGCCCCGCAACAGCTTCATCGTCGCCTTGAAGGATGTGAAGGAGGTCTGGGAACTGCCCACCGGTCCGAACACGGATTTCGTGCCGAGGCGCATCGACGCCGAGGATTACCTGGATGACTTTTCCTTCTCGCCGGATTACCGGCAGTTGCTCGCCACCTCGCGCAAGGCCCAGGGCGGCCAGGTGATTGACCTCGACAATGGCCGGGTGATCACCGACATCGCCCTGCCGGGCATGCCGCACCTGGGCTCGGGCACCTATTGGCGGCGTGACGGCCACTGGGTACTCGCAACGCCGAACATCAGCAAAGGGCTGATTTCGGTGATCGACCTCGACACCTGGAAAGTCATCAAGCAGATCCCGACCCTGGGGCCGGGCTTCTTCCTGCGCAGCCACGCCAATTCGCGCTACGCCTGGACCGATGTGTTCTTCGGCCCCGACAACGATGCCATCCACCTGATCGACAAACAGACCCTGGAAATCGCCCACACCCTGCGCCCCGTGCCCGGCAAGACCGCCGCCCACGTCGAATTCACCCGCGACGGACGCTACCTGCTGCTGAGCATCTGGGCCACCGATGGGGCGCTGATCGTCTACGACAGCAACACCCTCCAGGAGATCAAGCGCCTGCCCATGAACAAGCCTTCAGGCAAGTACAACGTGGGGAACAAGATCGAGTTTGCCGAGGGGACGTCTCACTGAAAAAAGGGGGCTGATGCGCAGCCCCCAATATCAATCAGGCTCAGGGCCGCTTCGCGCCCCGGCGGGAGCAAGCTCCCTCGCCACAGGATTGCATCCGTATTCAAAAATGCAGTCGAACGCTGCTTTTGTGGCGAGGGAGCTTGCTCCCGCTGGGCTGCGCAGCAGTCCCAAAAACCGACCTGGTACGCCTCAGTTGAAGGGCGTTACCCTTACCAGGTGAGCACCGCACCCACCGCAAACGTATCGGTGTCTTCATTCTGGGCACTGGTGTCGTGGCCGTTGATTTCGAACTGGTTGTACTCGGCCACGAGCTTGAGGTTGTCGTTGACGTCATGGAACAACGCAATGCCACGGGTTTCATAATCGGCGCCGCTGCCCACCACCCCGTTGCCGTCGTCATCGGTCTTGCCGTAGGACAACGCCAGGCGGTTCTTGCCCAGCTTATACGAGCCCTGCAACAGGTAGCCCTTGCTGTCGACATTGCGCAACGTGGCTTCGCCGGCATTGTTGGTGAAGAACGGGTTGATGCCCTTGGCCTGGAACCCCGAGCCGGTCAGCGACAAGCCCCCCATCTTGGCCTGCACGCCGTAGCCCAGGCCCTTGGAGGTCACCGACTCGACGTTGGAATCGGTATTGTCCGACGTCTGGTAGCTGCCGTTGAGCCAGCTGTAGATCTTCGCCCCGCCCAGGTCGAACTGGTAGGTGATCTCGCTCTCGGTGCGCGGGTTTTCCTGGTAGGCCTTGCCGGTGGCGCTGTTGTCGTTGGTGTCTACCGGGTCCATGATCCCCACCGCCACCCGCAGCCCCTCCATCACCGGCGTGCGGTAGGTGATCTGCGAGGTCGGGAACGGATACGGGTAACCGCTGCCGATGTTGCCGAACGAGACCCCGCCGCCGTCCACCAGCCCCAGCGTATCGCTGACCTGGCCATAACCGGCCAGCAGTTCGTCCAGCAGGATGTTGGAGCGGGCAAACAGGCCGAAGTCCTTGCCGATCAGCACTTCGCCCCACTCCGGGTTGGCGACGGTGCCGTAGAACTGCCGCACGTCGATGGCGGTATCGGTGCCGTTGGTCTCGCTGTCGTTGATGGTCACCCAGAACGACGCGCGAGCGCCCAGTTTGAGGTCATCGACCTGCTTGCCCATGTTGAAGCCCAGGTAGTTGGGCAAGAAGCCCATCTTCACCCGCGCCTGGCGCCGGTCATACTGCTCCCCTGCCCGGTCCACGTCGCTGTTGACGTAGAAGGCGTTGATGTAGCCGTCAGTGGAAAAGGTGGTCTGGTCTTTGTCGTACAGCATGATTTCGGCTTGGGCCCAGGGCGCCAGGCCGAATGTCGAAAGACTGGCGATGACCGCAGGCAAAAAACGGTGGCGGGTATTTTTATTGTTGTGCATGGCGCGCTCCGCGACGTGGGACGGGATGTCGGAGGCGATTATCGAAAGGCTGTGGGCGGCGCCATACGCTGCCTTGGAGGCAATTGACGAGTGCTTTGGTGGCGCGGGTTTGAAGCGGCAGTTTGGGTGTAAGACGGCGAGGTCGAGGGGTGCGACAGCTTGGGCGTAAGACTGCCTTGCCGACGGGCGCGATACTTTGGGTGTGGCCCGCTGGATGGGCTGGGAGGATCAACTCATTGGTCAGTCATCGCGAGCCGTTTGGTTTGGGGCTGCTGCGCAGCCCAGCGGGAGCAAGCTCCCTCGCCACAGGGGTCGCCCCCACACTCAAAATTGAAGTCAAATCCAGCTTTTGTGGCGAGGGAGCTTGCTCCCGCTGGCCTGCGCAGCAGGCCGCCTTCTTGGACTCAGAACCTCGGCTTGACGGTCTTCCAGTCCGGCCGGTAGCGCTGCATCTGCCGCACGTCATCACGCTGGCGGATGCCGCAACCGAGGAACTGGTCATGCAGCTTGCCCAGTTGATCGCGGTCCAGCTCCAGCCCGAGGCCCGGAGCCCGGGTGATCTTCACGCAACCGTCGACGATCGGCAGCTTGCCGCCCTTGATCACTTCTTCATCCGGTTCCTGCCAGGGGTAATGCGTGTCGCAGGCGTAGTCCAGGTTCGGCACCGCTGCCGCGACGTGGGCCATGGCCATGAGGCTGATGCCCAGGTGCGAATTGGAATGCATCGACACACCCAGGCCGAAGGTGCTGCACATTTTCGCCAGTGCCTGGGTATCCCGCAGGCCACCCCAGTAATGGTGATCCGCGAGCACAATCTGCACGCTGTCCAGCGCCACGCTGCGTCGGAACTCGTCGAAATCGGTGACCACCATGTTGGTCGCCAACGGCAGGCCGGTGCGTTTGTGCAGTTCGGACATGCCCTCCAGCCCCGGCGTCGGGTCTTCGTAATACTGCAGGTCATCGCCGAGCAACTCGGCCATGCGAATGGAGGTCTCCAGCGACCAGTTGGCGTTCGGGTCGATGCGCAGCGGGTAGCCGGGAAACGCCTGCTTAAGCGCCTTGATGCAGGCGACTTCGTGCTCAGGCTCCAGGGCGCCGGCCTTGAGCTTGATGCTCTTGAAACCATACGCCTGGATCATGCGCCGGGCCTGGGCGACGATCTGCTGCTCATTCAAGGCCTCGCCCCAGCTGTCTGGCGGGTATGGCGAATCGATGTGCTCGGCGTACTTGAAAAACAGGTACGCGCTGAACGGGACTTCATCACGGATCGCACCGCCGAGAAGATCCACCAGCGGCACGTTCAGGTAATGGGCCTGGAGGTCCAGGCAGGCCACTTCAAAGGCCGAGTAGGCATTGCTGACCGCTTTGCTCGCATGGGAGCCCGGCGCCAGTTCGGCACCGGCGACACTGGCCGGCCGTTGCGCGGCGACGGTCGCCTCGACGATGGCCCGCAAGCGGTTGAGGTTGAACGGGTCGAGGCCGATCAACAGGTCCTGGAGTTGCATCTGGATCGCCAGGGCGGGCGCATCGCCGTAGCTCTCGCCCAGGCCGATGTAACCGTTGTCGCTTTCAATCTCGATGATCGAGCGCAGCGCGAACGGTTCATGGATGCCGCTGGCGTTGAGCAACGGTGGATCGCGAAAAGCAATGGGTGTGACCGTGACGCGTTTGATCTTCATACAGCGGCTCCCGATGGGCCTGGGTTCAAGGCTTGGCGTTTTTCCGGCTGATCGGCGTCGGCGATGGGTTCGGGCCGACCGGACAATGAGTTGGGTGTGTCGCGCCCCGGTGAAGTGCGGGCGAAAAAGATCACCACGGCGGCGATCAGCGAAGTGATCGCCAGGCCATACAGGCCGCCTTCGATGGAACCGGTGGTCTGTTCCAGGAAACCGAAGGCCGTAGGCGCGACGAAGCCGCCCAGGTTACCGATGGAGTTGATCAGCGCGATCACCGCGGCCGCGATGCGAGCGTCCAGATAGCCCTGGGGAATCGGCCAGAACAGCGCCGAGGCGGCCTTGAAACCGATCGCGGCAAAACAGATCGCGACGAAGGCGAAGACCGGCCCGCCCGTGGTGGACATGAACATGCCGAACGCGGCAATCACCAGCGTGACCGCGACCCAGGCCTGCTGGAACTTCCAGCGCCCGGCCAGGGCGGCGAAGCCGTACATCGCGACGATGGAGATGATCCACGGGATGGAATTGAGCAAGCCGACCTGGAAGTCCCCGAGGCTGCCCATCTTCTTGATCATACTCGGCAACCAGAACGTGGCGCCGTAGATCGTCAGGGCAATGGAGAAGTAGATGAAGCAGAACAGCAGGATCTGCCGGTCGGCCAACAGCTTGAACACCGACGGCTTGATCACCTGGGTCGCTTCCCGGGCCCGTTGTTCCTCGGCAATGGCGGCGGTCAGTACGGCTTTCTCTTCAGCGGTCAGCCATTTGGCCTGGCTTGGGTGCGATTGCAGCCAGAACCAGACGAACCCGCACAACACAATGGAGGCGAAACCTTCGATCAGGAACATCCACTGCCAGCCGTGCAGGCCCAGCCCGCTGACGTGCAGCAGCGCACCCGACACCGGCCCGGAAATCACCGAAGCGATGGCCGAGCCACTGAGGAAAATCGCCATCGCCTTGCCGCGCTCGTTGGCCGGCAGCCACTGGGTGAAGTAATAGATGATGCCGGGGAAGAACCCCGCCTCCGCCGCGCCGAGGATAAAGCGCAGCACGTAAAAGCTGGTCTCGCCGCGCACGAAGGCCATCGCCATCGCCGCCGCGCCCCAGGTGAACATGATGCGGGTCAGCCAGGCCCGCGCGCCGTAGCGCTGCAGCAGCATGTTGGAGGGGACTTCGAACAGCGCGTAGCCGACGAAGAACAGCCCGGCGCCCAGGCCATAGGCCGCTGCGCCGATGCCCAGGTCGGTTTCCAGGTGGCTGCGCACGAAGCCGATGTTGACCCGATCGATGTAGTTGACGATGAACATCACCACCACCAGCGGCAGTACGTGACGTTTGACCTTGGCCGCCGCAAGCGCCAGGGTGCTCGCCGACGTGGAGTCCGGTACGTTGTTCAAGGGTGCCTCCCGATCATTGTTTTTGTGGGGAACGGGACGATGATGGACGCCGGGGATTGTTTCCGTCTAATCTAACTTGGCACTTGATTGATACCTGGATTGAATCAATGTTTGAACTGGCCCAACTGCGCTGCTTTACCACCGTGGCGACCGAACTCAACTTCCGTCGAGCCGCCGAACGCCTGAACATGACCCAGCCACCGTTGAGCCGGCAGATCCAGTTGCTGGAACATCACCTGGGAGTCGAACTGTTCACCCGCAGCACCCGCAGCGTGGCGCTCACCGCCGCCGGCCGGGCGTTTTTCCTTGAAGCCCAGAACCTGCTGGAACAAGCCCAACAAGCGGCCGTGGCGGCCCGGCGCTTCGCCCAGGGTGACATCGGCTCGGTCACCATCAGCTTCGTCGGCAGCGCGGTGTATGAATTTTTGCCCAAGGTGATCGCCGAAGCGCGGCTGAAACAGCCCCAGGTCAAAATCGTCCTGTCGGAGATGAATACCTACCAGCAGCATGAGGCCCTGCGCGCCCGGCGGATCGACCTGGGCATCGTCCGCTCGCCGCTACTGGAAACCGGCTACGCCACCGAATGCCTGGTGCGCGAACCCTTCGTGCTGGCGGTCCCGGCCGGGCACCCGCTGGCCCAGGCCGAAACCGTGAGTGTGCAGGACCTCGACGCGCAACCGTTCCTGATGTACTCCCATTCCGCCTACCCGCCGTTCAACGAATTGCTCACCGGCACGCTCCGCTCGGCCCGGGTGGCGCCGCAATACGTGCAATGGCTCGGCTCCTCGCTGACCATCCTGGCGCTGGTCAACGCCGGCATGGGCCTGGCCCTGGTGCCCCGGTGCGCCACCAGCGTGGTGTTCAAGCAGGTGGTGTTCCGCGAGATCGACCTGGGCGAAGGGGTGCAAAGCGAACTGCATCTGATTTGGCGGGAAGACAACGACAACCCGGCGTTTGCCATGTTGCTGGAAGGGATTCGGGGGGCGGTTCGCGAGGGGTTGTAAGCTCACTGCCAGGCAGCGGCCCGTGGCGAGGGAGCTTGCTCCCGCTGGCCGCGTAGCGGCCCCTGAGCGCACGCCAGAATGACCCGTGCGTCGGTGTCGCTTTTGGGGCTGCTTCGCAGCCCAGCGGGAGCAAGCTCCCTCGCCACGTTGGGGCCGTGAATCATTCGTTCATTTTTCCATTGCCGGTCTCTTGGCTATCCTGACACCGAAAGTAGTTGTACGATGACCGACGAGCGTAGTCAAAAACGCTCGTGACGTTCCTCATACCTACAAAAACAAGGAAACATCCATGAAGAAAGCGACATTGGTCATCAGCTTCCTGTGCCTGTTCAGCGGTTATGCGGCCACTGCTGCGGCGTCGGCCGAGCAGGATGTGGCCCAGGCCGTCGACCACCTGACCCAGGCCATGCTGCACAAGGACATCCCCCAGCTCCAGGCATTGGCCGCCGAAAACCTCACCTACGGGCATTCCAGCGGGAACATCCAGGACAAGAAAGCCTTCATCGCCGACATCGAGACCGGCAAGAGCGCGTTCAAGACCCTGGAGATGAAAAACCAGAAGATCACCCTCTCAGGCGACACCGCTCTGGTGCGTAATCATTTCTCGGCCCAGGCGATCAAGGGCAGCGACATCGTGCCGACCGAAATCGAGAACTTCCAGATCTGGCAGAAACAGAAGGACGGCAAGTGGCTGCTGATCGGTCGGCAGGCGTTCAAGTTCTGATGATTGGCCAGGTGCATGCATGAAGTGGGAGCGAGCCTGCTCGCTCCCACAGCGCCTCAGGTTTTGGCCCACTGCTCGCGGTACTGCAACAGGAAGTCGATGAACGCGCGCACGCGCTGGGGCATGTGTCGGCCGTGGGGATAGAGCAATGTGAAGGGCCGTGAGCGGCCACCCAATGGCTGCAGCACTTCCACCAGGCGCCCGTCCGCCAGTTCCTGTTCGACGATGAAGCGGTAGGTCTGGAACAGGCCCGCACCGTGCTTGGCCAGCGTCACACCGCCCAGTACATCGTCCGAACAACCGTAGTGGCCTTGGGCAAAGACCTCCCGGTCCTTGCCATCGACCTTGAACAGCCAGGAAATCCGTCGACCGCTGCTGGGCAATTCGAACTGGATGCACTCGTGCTCATTCAGGTCTTCGAGGGTCTGTGGCGTGCCGGCCCTGCGCAGGTAATCCGGCGCCGCGACCACCACCAGCCTCGCGTCTTCCAACTGCCGGGCGATCATCGAGGAGTCCGGCTGGGCCCGCACGCGGATCGCCAGGTCATACCCTTCGGCAACGAAATCGATGTTGCGATTGCTCAGGTGCACGTCCACGCTGACTTGCGGGTACAGCGCCCGGAACGCCGGCAGCAACGGCAGGATCCGGTGGTGACCGTAGGTGGTGGGCAGGCTGATGCGCAATGGCCCGGCGGGCACCGCTTGCGCCCCCATCATTGCCTGTTGCGCCTCGATCAGTTGCGTCAGCGCCTGCCGGCATTGTTCGAAATAGGTCTTGCCGGCCTCCGTCAGGCGGATGCTACGAGTGGTACGCACGAAAAGGCGCGAGCCCAGGCGTTCTTCCAGGCGAAAGATCGAACGGCTCACCGCCGCCGGAGTGACGCCCGCCACCTGCGCCGCCGCCGTGAAACTGCCCGCCTCGGCCGCCAGGCAAAACAGTTCTATGCTGCCCAGTTGCAGGTCTTCGAAATGCCGCTTCATGATTCGTTACACCGCGTATCAACTGAAGATTCCAGAGGCCTGTTTATCAGGCTGGCGCGTATAAATACAGTGGCCCCGGTGGCGCGGGAATGGTCCTGCGCCCGTGTTCATCAGCAGGAGTGCAACATGCCCTTTGTCAATGTACGAATTACCCGTGATGGCGTGACACGTGAGCAGAAGGCCCAGGTGATCGCTGAAATCACCGAGACCCTTCAACGTGTGTTGGGCAAGGACCCGCACTTGACCCATATCGTGATCGAGGAGGTGGATACGGATAACTGGGGATACGCGGGTATGACGACGACGCAGTTTCGAAGTCTTCCAAAGGAGTGAGTCTGCTCGTGATGGCGGTCTAATTGAGTACCTACCCATTGCTGCGATAACGGCCGCTTTTTGAGACACCGAGAGCCAGACCAGCCAAAAGAAACCAAGAGCGTTTGCCCCACCCCCTGGTGCCTCGCCCAGACTCGGCGTGCCCGAGGCGGCCTTAAAGCCGACCTGGCTCGTTCGTGCCTGCGCAGGGCCCCTGTGGGAGCGGGCTTGCCCGCGAAGACGACCTGACAGCCAACCCATATCTTCCAACCGCAGCGCAAGTCCTAGTGTGAGAACAAGCCTGCTCGCGAAGACAGTGGCACACCCAGCACTGATTCAACCGCTCCCACCTTCGCCACAGTTCGGTTGTGTGGATGTTTGGGATTGATTACATGAGGTATCAACTCAAGTACCAGAACCCTGATTTATCAAACCTGAGCGCATCAATACCCTGAGCACAACCCGCGCCGCTCCCGGCGCAGCGGTTCAATCAATGTGATCAGGAGTCGATTTCATGAGTATCAACAAAACCGTCATCATCACCGGCGCTTCCAGCGGTATCGGCTTGGGCTTGGTCAAGGCATTCCTGGATCGGGGCTATAACGTGGTGGGCAATGCCCGTTCTCAATCCGGGCTGGACGCCGCTGCGGCCCAGTTCAACCATGCCGACCGGTTCATTGGCGTGGCCGGTGATATTGCCGACCCGGCCACCTCTACCCGTGTCGTTGCCAAAGCCGTCGAGGCCTTCGGCGGTGTGGACGGGTTGGTGAACAATGCGGGTTTCTTTCTACCCAAGCCATTCATCGAGTACAGCCCCCAGGACCTGGAAGCGCTGCTGGACACCAACCTCAAGGGCCTCGTGTATGCCAGCCAGGCAGCGGCCGCGCACATGATCGGCCGTCGCCAGGGCTTTATCGTCAACATCTCCGCCTCGGTGGCGCTGCAACCCAATATCCAGGTGCCGGCCGCGCTGCCGGTGTTGATCAAGGGCGGGGTCAACCAGATGACCCGCGCCCTGGCCCTGGAGTTGTCGCCCCATCACATCAAGGTCAACGCCGTCGCGCCCGGGATCATCGACACGCCGATGCATGACCCGGCGCACCGTGCGTTTCTCGATAACCTGGCGCCGGCAGGTCGTGTGGGGACGGTCGAGGAAATTGCCGAGGCCGTGCTTTATCTGGCAGGGGCCGATTTCACCACCGGCGTGGTATTGCCGGTGGATGGCGGGATGAGCACGGGCAAGTGGTGAGCATCAACTGCCCCGCTGTGTGGGAGCGGGCCTGCTCGCTCCCACAGGGATCAGAGGGTGTAGGAGATGCCAGCCTGCACAGTGCGCGGTGCGCCTGGATAAGCGTAGACGTTACCGAACGCACCCTCTTCATAATCGGCGTCGAAGAGGTTCTTCACGTCCAGGTTCAGGCGGATCCGCTCGTTGACCTTGTAGTAGCCCAGCAGGTCCACCACCGTGTAGCTGTCCATCGAGAAGGCATTCGCCGCCGTCTGGCCGGCGCGTTCGTCAACGTACCGGGCACCGGCGCCCAGCCCCAGGCCCTTGAGGCCGCCGTCCTGGAATTCGTAGACGTTCAACAGGCTGAAGGTGTTCTTGGGCACGTTGAGCAGGCGGGTCCCGCTTGGGATGCTGGTGTCCTTGGTCACCTCGGCATCGACGTAGGCATAGCCACCGATCACCCGCCACGCCGGTGTCAGGTTACCGGCCACGTTCAGGTCGAAGCCACGGCTGCGCACTTCGCCGGCGGCCACGCTGAAGGTGGAGTCCAGCGGGTCAGTGGTGAGCACGTTACGCTTCTCGATCTGATAGACCGCCGCGTCGACGCTCAACTGGCGATCCAGCGCTTCCCATTTCACACCCATCTCGTAGGACTTGCCCTCTTCCGGCTTGAAGCCGCCACCCTGGCGGCTGGCACCGGTGTTGGGCTTGAACGAGCGGGCCGTGTTGGCGTAGACCGCCACGGTGTCGGTCAGGTCGTAGATCACGCCCAGCCGCGGGGTGACCGCGCTGTCGTCTTTGCTCCAGCTCCTGCCATTGGGCACAAACGTCTCGTACTCATGCTCGAAGCGCTCGAATCGCGCCCCCGCCAGCACTTTCAAGCGCTCGGTCAGCGCCACCTGGTCCTGGACGAACAGGCCAAGGGTCTTGAGGTTTTCCTGGTCGTCGGTGGGGGTGCGGGTCAGCGCCGGGCGGGGCTGGCCGTACACCGGATCGAAGATATCAATGGGGTAGGCCCCGGTCCCGGCCGCGGAGCGCTGAATGATGGACTGGTAGTCGTAGTCTTCGTACTCGATCCCGGTCAACAGCGTGTGCTCCAAGCCGCCCGTGGCGAAATGCCCGGTGAGGTTCAGTTGCGTGTCGCGGTCTGTCCATTCCAGCTTGCGGTAGTTGAAATTGCGCCCCAGGGTACGGCCGTCGGCGGCGATGCCGTTGCCTTCGATGGCATTGCCCTGCAACGTGCCGTCCAGCCATTGGGTGCCACCGGCCAGGGTCCAGTCGTCGTTGAGCATGTGCTCGAAACGCACTTGCAGCATGTTGTTGTCGTTGTGCAGTTTGCCGGCGTCCTTTTCGCCGAAGAAGGTCTCGCGCGATGCCGTGCCACGCTGGCCAGGATAGTGCGTCACACCCCGGTCCAGCGGATGGTTGTTGCGCATGAAGTCGCCTTCGAACGTCAGGCGCGTGGTGTCGTTGAGTTGCCAGGTCACCACCGGGGCGACGCCGTAGCGCTCGGTCTCGACGTGGTCGCGGAAGGTATCGCCACCCTCGCCGATCACGTTCAAGCGATAGGCCAGCGTGCCCGCTTCGTCCAACGGGCCGGACGCGTCCAGCGTGCCGCGACGCATGCCTTGGTCATTGAGCTGGCTGCCGAGGGTCACCGTGCGCTCGGCCAACGGCTGCTTGGACACCACGTTGAAGGTACCGCCGGGGTCGCCACGCCCGTACAGCATGGTCGCCGGGCCGCGCAGCACTTCCAGGCGCTCGATGGTGTTGGCGTCGGGCATGTTCGGGTAACCCCGGTTGATCGGGAAGCCGTTGCGGTAAAACTCCCCCGTGGTGAAGCCGCGCACGGTGAAGGTGGTCAGGCCCTGGCCGCCGAAATTGTTAGCCCGGCCCACGCCGCCGGCGTAGTCGAGGGCATCTTGCAGGCGTGTGGCGCCGAGGTCTTCGACGGCGTCGCGCGACACCACGGAGATCGATTGCGGGGTTTCATGGATCGCGGTGTCGGTGCGGGTGGCGCTGGCCGAACGGGTGGCGTGATAGCCCTTGACCGGTCCCTGGGGATTTTCATAGTCGCCAGCGCCGACGATGTCGGTGGCTTGCAGCTCCATGGACGCCGGGGCGACAAGGGGCTCATCTGCCCAGGTGGATACGGAATAAGCCTGCAGCACACACAGTGAAACGAGAATCCGACGCATCGATGCACAATCCTAAGGGAAAAACGCCAACCCGCTGGGGCCGGCAAGAATGTGTCGCGAAAGATACAGCAACTCATTCCTGTTTGATATGCATTCCCATTAACGCCCTGCATTTCCATGCGCATATTCAGTTATCGCGGTGGCTGAGTGACTCTTGCTCGATTCGCTGGAAAAACCGTTGCGCGCGAATGTCCTGGACAAAGGCCACGTTCAGCCGCAACCAGTCACACGCCTCACCCGCCGGCATGAAACTGGAACCCTGGGAGAGTTGCACCTGCGTTTCCTGGGCAATCTGCTGCACCCGGTCGGCAGCCAGGTGCCGCGGCCGGGCCCACACGAACAGGCCGCCGGTGGGTTCGGCAAAAACCTCCCAATACGCCTGGTCGAGTTGGCGAAGGGTGCTTGCCATCTGCTTGTTCAGCCGTTGGCGCAGGCGCTGGATCAACTTGCGATACGCGCCGTTGGCGAGCAACGCCGCCACGACGTTCTCCGCCAGCAGCGTGCAGCCGATGCCGGTCACCATCTTGACCTCGGCCAGCCGGTTGATGATGTCGGGCTGGGCCACCACGTAACCGACACGCAAGGAGCTGGACAAGGTCTTGGAAAAACTCGCGAGGTAGATCACCCGGTCCAGCCCGTCCAGGGTCGCCAGCCGGGACGTCACGCCGTTCTGGAAGTCGGCGTAGATGTCGTCCTCGATCAGCTTGAAGTCATGCTGGTTGGCCAGTTGCAGCAAGCGGTACGCCACGCTCGGTGCCAGGCTGGTGCCGGTGGGGTTCTGGTACATGCTGTTGAGGAAGAAATAGGCGGGTTTGTGCTGCTCCAGCAAGCGCTCCAGGTCCTCGATTGCCGGGCCCTGGGTGCCTCGCGCCACCGCCAGGGTCCTGACCCCGTGCAGCCTCAGCAGGTTGAACAGGTTGTAGTAGCCGGGGCTCTCCACCAGCACCAGGTCACCGGGTTTGAGCAGCGTGCGCACCAGCAGGTCAAGGCCCTGGCTGGCCCCCTGGGTCGTGAGGATCTGCGGCAGGTCGACGTGGATGTCGATCAGGTCCAGGCGTTTCTGAATGTGCTGGCGCAGCTCGACCGACCCCAGCGGCGTGCTGTAGTTGAACAGGGCGTGGTTGTCGCTGCGCACCACCTGGCGGATGGCCTGGCCCAGGTCGGTGTCGTCCCGCCAGGCGTCGGGCAGCCAGCCGCAGCCGAGCTTGAGCCGCGAAGACTGCGGCTCGAACAAGGCCCATGCGCCCTCCTCTTCGCCCGCCGCCGGTTCCTTCGGGCGCGACACCTGGGGCGCGACGAAAAAACCCGACCCATGCCGGGACTCCAACACCCCACTGGCAACCAGTTGGTCGTAGGCCTTGATCACACACGCCAGGCTCACGCCGTTTTCCTGGGCCAGTTGCCGGATCGAGGGCATCCGGGCACCGGGGCGGATGCGCTGGCGCTTTATCCAGCCCAGCAACTGCGCCACCAGTTGCCGGACCATCGGCTCGGTGGCGTTGCGATCGATGTTCAGGTCCATGGCACGCCTTCTAAGTGTTCGCTGTTTTTTGGCGAACAGTTAAACACAAAACGCCCCGGGCTGTTTCTTGTTCCTGGGGGAGTCGGCGGTGATAGTCCTCAGGACTTACGATTTCCTGAGGAACGCGCTTGAACGCACAGTATCGACACTCATGGGGGCTGGCTTTCGGCCTGTGCCTGATCACCCTGGCCGTGAACCTGCAGGCACCGTTGTACACCGCCTATGCGCAGGCTTCCGGTCATGGGGCCGGCGCCACGGCGGTGGCCTTCTCCTGTTATGTGCTGGGGGTACTGCCGGTGTTGTTGGCCTTCGGCGGGATCGCCGACCGAGTGGGCCGCCGGCCTTTGATCCTGTTGGCGCTGGGCCTGTCGATGCTGGCGACGGTGGTCACCTCGATCTGGCCGAACCTGATCGCGCTGGGCCTGGCGCGGCTGATGATGGGCGTGGGCACGGGGCTCGCTTCGGCGACCGCGACGGCCTACATGACCGAACTGATGACCGGCGGCGACACCCGCGCGGCGGCCAACCGGGTCACCGCCAGTACCTCGCTGGGCTTCGGCCTCGGCGCGGCATTGACCAGCCTGTTCCTGATCGTCCAGCACAGCGTCGTTCCCGGCAGTTTCTGGCTGCAACTGACTCTCGCGGCCCTGGCGATGGGCGTGGTCGTCCGGTTGCCGGACCCTGCCACGCGCAACAGCCATGCACCGCTGCTGCGCCTGCCGCTGTTTCCCGCTGGCAGCCTGCCCTACAGCTTTTCGATGCTGCTGGCCTGGGCCACCTCGGGGTTGGTCATTGCGATATTGCCATCGGTACTGGCCGCCCACGCCTTGCAGCAGTGGTCGGGCCTGTCGACCTTTACCGTGATCAGTTGCGGTTTGCTCTTCCAGCCCTGGGCCCGCCGCCTGCCACCGGCCCGGGCCACCGGCATCGGCTTGCTGGTGCTGCCCATAAGCTATGCGCTACTGGCGTGGGGCGCCAGCAACGGTTCGCTGCTCGCGGTGCTGTTGGGCGCCCTGGGGGCCAGCAGCGCGTGCTACGGTTTTCTGTACCTGGGTGGGTTATCGGCGATCACGGCCATGGCCGGCCTGGAAAAGGCCCGGGTCAGCGCCGGTTTTTTCCTGTTCGCGTATATCGGTTTCAGTCTTCCGGTGGTGGTCACCGGCGTGGTGGCCGACGCGTTCGGCGCCGATATGGCGTTGATCCTGTTCGGGGTGGCGTTGATGGTCGGATCGCTAGTCACCGGGTGGGTGGTTGTTCGCAAGGTGGAACCTGTGGCGAGGGCGCTTGCTCCCGCTCAATTGAGTGACAATCACTGAAATGGGCTGCTGCGCAGCCCAGCGGGAGCAAGCTCCCTCGCCACGGGATAAAGCTCGCAGCAAGGCTCGACACTGGCTTCGGCAAAGTCGTATACCATATCCCCAACTCCACCAGCCGACCTGCCGCCGTGACCTTATCCAAGTTCAACCTGCCTGATCTGGGCAACACCCCCACCACTTCGGAAATCATCACCCGTCACCTGCGCGATGCCATCGTGGCCGGGCATTTTGCCGAAGACGAGCCGATTCGCCAGGACGACATCGCCCGGCAGTTCAACGTCAGCAAGATCCCCGTACGCGAAGCCCTCAAGCGCCTGGAGGCCGAGGGCCTGGTGATGTTCCAGCGCAATCGCGGGGCGATGGTCACGCGCATCTCCGAGGCGGAGCTGGCGCAGATGTTCGAGGTGCGCATGTTGCTGGAGGACAAGGTGCTGCGCCTGGCGATCCCGAACATGACCGAAGACACCTTCGCCCGCGCGGAAAGTATTTGCCGGGAGTTCATCGGCGAGGACGATGTGGGCCGCTGGGCCGAGCTGAACTGGCAATTGCATGCCTGTCTCTACGAACCGGCACAACGGCCGTTCCTGGTGGGGCTGATCCGTTCGGTCCACGACAAACTGGAGCGCTACCTGCGCATGCAGATGAGCCTGTCGGCCGGCAAGGACCGCGCCGACCACGAGCATCGGGAAATCCTCGACGCCTGCCGCGCCGGCGATGTCGAACGGGCGGTGAAACTCCTGGACGAACACATCGCCGGCGTCTGCAAGACCTTGTTCGAATTCCTGCCCTCCAGCCATTGACGACCGGGGGCATCCCCCCGGCGCTTTTGTGGGAGCGGGCTTGCTCGCGAAGACGGCGGCACATCCAATCTCACCGTCACAGACCCACCGCTTTCGCGAGCAAGCTCGCTCCCACAGGGATAGTGGATTTCACGCACATACCGGGCATCCCCCCGGCGCTTTTGTGGGAGCGGGCTTGCTCGCGAAGACGGCGGCACATCCAAGTTCACCATCATTGACCCACCGCTTTCGCGAGCAAGCCCGCTCCCACACAGAGCTGGGGTTCCCGCGATGTTTAGAACAGGTTCTGCACCTGTTCCAGCACGGCGCGGTTCATCTGGCCGGTGTGGGTGTGCAGGCTGACGTAGCTTTGCAGCATGTCGAGCTTGGTATTGAGCAGGTCTCGACGGGCCTGGAACACCCGTTGCTGGGCGTCGAGGATGTCCACGGTGGAACGCACGCCGCCCTGGAAGCCTTTTTCCGTCGAGGTCAGCGCACGCTGATTGGACTCCACCGCCCGCTGCATCGCCTTGCTCTTGGCAAACCCCGCCACGACGCCCAGGTAGTCGGTCTCGATGTCCTCGGCCAGTTGCTGGCGTTGCACGTCGTAGTCGGACTGGGCCCCGGCCAGTTGCGCCTCGGCCTTGGCCACCGACGCACGCACCGCGCCGCCACGGTACAACGGGATGTCCAGTTGCACGCCGACGTAATAAGTGTCCTGGCGCGGGTCGAGCTCCTGGTATTGGCGGGTTTCCCGGCGGGTCAGTTGAGTGGTCAGGGACAAGGTCGGGTAGTGCCCGGCGCGCTGGCTGTCGGCCTGGGCCTCGGCGACCTTGACCGCCGCCAGCCGCGCGGCCAACTCGGGGCTGGCGTCGCGGGCGATCGCGGTCCAGTAGGGCAAGTCCTGCTCCGGTGGAATCGGGTTGGCGGTGGCCAGTTCCTCGCGCATGGGCTGGATGTCCTCGATCGGTACACTGGCGCGCCCGGACAATGCCCGCAGCGCCGCCACCCGGCGCGCCTGGGCTTCGGCCTCCTGGGCATCGACCAGGTCGAGCCGCGCCTGGGCCTCATCGATATCGGTGATCGCGCCCTGGCCGCCCTGATAGAGTTTCTTGCTCTGAATGACCAGGCCGTTGATCGCTGCCTTCTGCTGGGCGATCAACTTGATTTCGTTTTCGGCCCGAGCCACGTCGAAGTAGCCCTTGGCGACCCGGTCATACAAAGTCTGGCCGGCAACGTCGAACACCTGTACGCCCAATTGCCCCCGCGCCTTGCCCTCCTGGTACGCCGCCCAGCGCCCCTTGTCATAGAGCGGCTGCTGCGCCGCCAGGGTGACACTGTTCGCTTGGTAGTCGTTACTGTTGACATAGCTGCGGTCATCGCCGCCATCGGTACGGCCGCCGTAGCCATAACGTGAACTCAACGACACCTGCGGATAGAGCCCGCCCCGGCCGATCGCCTCTTCGTTCCGGGAAGCATCGAAAGCATGGGCGGCCGATTGCACGGTCGGGTCGTTGAGCCGCGAGGCGTCGTACGCAGCGGTCAGGCTCAGGCCCCCTTCGGCCGCCCAGGCGGGGCCGATCACCGCCCAACTGGTGCACAGCCCCAGCAACATCCGGGCGCGGTAACGGTGACGGTCGGTCATGCTCATTCCTCCTTGAAGGCCGCCAGCAAGCGTTCGCGCAAAGGCTTCATCAGGTAGTTCATCAAGGTGCGTTCCCCCGTCACCACCGTCACGTCGGCGAGCATGCCCGGGCGGACCAACAGCCCGGCACCCTGCAACGCTGCGACGGTCTCGGCGGGGATCTCGACCTTGGCGGAAAAATACGGCTGGTGGGTCTGTTCGTTGATCAACTGATCCGCCGAAACCGTCGTCACCGTGCCGGTGACCGTCGGCGTGTCGACCCGTTGCAGCGCGGTGAAGTGCACATGCACCGGCAGCCCGGGCCGCAGCTTGTTGGCCATCAACGGTTCGAAACGCGCAGTGATCGCCATGGGTGCGTCCAGTGGAACCACCTGCATCAAGGTCTGCCCCGCTTGCGCCACGCCGCCGACGGTATGAATGTTCACGTCCATGACTTGCCCGGACACCGGCGCGCGGATCGCCCCGTTGTCGACTTCGAACTGCAAGGCGCGAATCTGATCGGCATAGCCTGCGGCTTCGGCCGAGACTTCGCTGAGCTGGGTTTCGGCGTCCCGACGAAACTCCTGCTGCGCCTGCAAGGCCTTGAGCCGGCTTTCGTTGATGGCCTGGCGCGTCCTGCCGACGTCGCCGACGCCCGAGGCGATCTGCCCGGCCAGTTGCGCCGCGTTGCGCTCAGCCTCGAAGAGTTTGTTGCGCGGCACGTAGCCCTCCCGCGCCAGGTCACGCAGCCCTTCGAGCTCCTGCTGCTGGAAACGCATCTGCGCGTCGTAGTTGCGCTTCACGCCTTCGTAGCCCAGCAACTGCTGCTGCAACGCCGCGGCCTCGTGCTCGATGATCTGCAAGCGGCTGCCCAGCTCGGCGCGCCGGGTCAGGAACAGTTGGCTCTGCAACGCCATGGACGCCTTGACCCGCGGCTCGTCGGCACGCGCCAGCAGCTCCGGCGGCCATTGGATCTCGGCATTGCCCAGGCGCTCGGCAATCAGCCGTGCCTCGATGCTGCGGTCGTTGAGCAACTTGCCCAGGGTTACGTCCAGTTGCGACTGTGCCTGCACGGTGTTGAGCTGCACCAGCAACTGCCCTTGGGTGACGCGATCGCCGTCGCTGACCAACAGTTTTTCCACCACCCCGCCGACCAGCGACTGCACCGCCTTGCGCTCGCCCGCCACCACCACGGTGCCGCTGCCCACCACACCCTGATCGAGCGGCGCCAGGCAGGCCCAGAGCAGGAAGCCGCCCAGGGCGAGCACCAGGAAACCGACACCATAGCGCGCCGCGCCACGGGCATCGGTGCTGGCGGTGGGCAGGGTCGAGCTGCTGCGAACACTCACCCCGTGCTCGCTGTAGGTGTGCGCTCCCGGCGTCAGATCACGCATCTTTGCCTGCCTCCCTCACCGCGGCCGGCCTCGGCCCCGGCATCAACGCCTTGAGAACCCGGTCCCGGGGGCCGAACGCCTGTTGCGTGCCGTCCTTGAGCACCAGGATGTGATCGACCACCGCCAGCACGTTCGGCCGGTGGGTGATCAGCACCACCGTGCTGCCCGCCGCCTTGAGCGCGTTGATGGCCTGCACCAGCGCCAGTTCGCCGGCTTCATCGAGGTTGGAGTTGGGTTCATCGAGCACGATCAGCGCCGGCCGCCCGTAGAGCGCGCGAGCCAGCCCGAGACGCTGTTTCTGCCCGCCGGACAAGCCCAGCCCACCAGGGCCCAGCGGCGTGTCGTAGCCCTTGGGAAAACGCAGGATCATCTCGTGGATCCCGGCCAGGCGTCCGGCGGCGATGATCTTGTCCGCGTCCTGTTCGCCGAAGCGAGCGATGTTGTCGGCCACGCTGCCGTCGAACAGTTCGATGTCCTGGGGCAGGTAGCCCAGGTGCGGGCCCAGGGCGTCGTGGGTCCACTGGCTGATCTCGGCGTCGTCCAGGCGCACCGAGCCGCCCATGGCCGGCCAGACGCCAACCAGTGCCCTGGCGAGGGTCGATTTACCGCTGGCGCTGGGCCCGACAACGGCCAGCACGTCCCCTTTGGCCAGGCTGAACTGGATGCCCCGCAGAATCGGCTGCGTGGCACCCGGCGTACCGACGTACAGTTGCTCAAGGCGCACCGCGCCGCTGGGGGGCGGCAACGGCATGCGCAGGCGTTCGCGCGGATGCTGGGCCAACAACTGGCTCAAGCGCTGGTAGCTCTGGCGCCCGGCGTTGAATTGCTTCCACGAACCGATGGCGATTTCCACCGGCGCCAGGGCCCGTCCCAGCAACAGCGACATCGCGATCATCATGCCTGCCGACAACTGCCCTTCCAGCACCAGCAGCGCGCCCAGCCCCAATGACAACGACTGGCCCGAGATGCGCACGAAACGCGTCGCCGAGGTGATGCGCGCACCGCGATCGCTGGCGTGGGCCTGGGCCGCAATGATGCGCTGCTGCAACAGGCTCCAGCGTTGGCGCAACGGCCCGAGCATGCCCAGGGCCTGGATCACTTCGGCGTTGTGCAAGGTGCTGTTGACGTAAACCGCCGATTGCACCCCCAACCGATTGGCTTCCCCCAGGCGCGTGCGCGTCGCCAGTTCCCCCCACAGCGCCAGGCCGACCAGCACCAGGGCGAGGATCAACGTCAACACGCCGAACCAGGGATGAAAGATGAACGCCACCAACAGGAAGATCGGCAGCCATGGCGCATCGAGCAACGCGATCAGGCCCTGGCCGGTGATCAGTTGCCGCAGCGTGGCCAGGTCGGTGAGCACCTGGGCCGGGTTGGCGTTGTGCTCGCGCAGGCTGCGGGCGAAGGCCGCGTCGAAGATCCGCTCGCCGAGGGCATCGTCGAGCCCGGCGCTCATGCGGATCATCACCTCCCCGCGCACCCACTCGATCAACGCACTGAACAGGAACAGGCCCAGGGCGATCAAGGTGAGCATGAACAGCGTGGTTTCGTTGCGACTGGTGAGCACGCGGTCGTACACCTGCATCATGTACAGGGACGGCACCAGCACCAGCAGGTTGATCACCCCGCTGAACAGCGCAAGCGACCAGAAAACCCGGCGATAGCTCAGTAAAGCGGCATCAATGTCATGACGCGGATCGAGAAGCAAACCCATAGAATGTCGCCCGCAAAAGAAAGAGTCGGTCCAAGACGCAATCCATCGCGCGCTTTCTGCCCGGAGGCATTGGAGAAAACACTCACGTCGCTTTCAGTGACGATCCTCGTCGCTACAGGCGCCAATAACTGACAACGCCGCTACCGGTTAGTGCCGGTTCGACAGGCTGGGTTTTTACAGTGGGTGACCAGCGGGAGGGTTGTGCTGCAAGCCAGGGTTTTCGGGGCCTCGAACGGGCCCCGGGTGTGGATTTCTTGGCGCCAGCAACGTGGCGCCAAGCGGGCGAAAAACGCCGCCGGACTATCCGAGGGAAGCGGCCCGTTCGGGCTGCGCATGCTGCCGGGAAGTCACCAGCCCGATGAACGAAATCACCAGCGCCAGCCCCAGGGTGGTGCTCACTTCACTGCGGTGTTCGGGCGTCACCATCATCACCGCCAGCGCCGCCGAGATGAACACGATCACCAGCCAGGTCAGCCACGGGAACAGCCACATGTGAAAAGCCAGCTCGACGTTCTGCCGATGCAGCATCCTGCGCATGCGCAGCTGGGAAATGGCAATTACCAGGTACACCAGCAATGCGATGGCGCCGGAGCTGGCGAGCAGGAACTGGAACAGCCCCGCCGGCATGAAGTAGCTGAACAAGGTGACCCCTGCCCCCAGCACAGTGCTGGCGATCACCGCCGAGCGCGGGACACCGGCCGCGGACGTCACTTTCAGCGCCTTCGGCGCATCACCGCGGCGCCCCAGGGAATACAGCATGCGTGAGGCGATGTAGATCGAGGAGTTCATGCAACTGGCCACGGCAATCAGCACCACCGCATCAACCATGAGCTTGGCGTGGGGAATGTTCATCAGTTCCAGCGCACGCTGGTAGGAGCCCACGGACGCCAGCAGCGGATCGTTCCAAGGCACCACGGAAATGACCACGAAGATCGACAGCAGGTAGAACACCCCGATTCGCCAGATCACCGACCGGGTCGCCTTGGCGATGTTCTGGGCCGGATCGTTGGACTCGGCCGCCGCGATGGTCACCGCCTCGGTGCCGATGAAGCTGAACATGATGGTGATGAAAGCACCAACCACCGCCGACAGGCCGTTGGGCGCGAACCCGCCGTGTTCTTCCATCAAGCGGCTCAGGCCGCTGGCTTCCCGCTCGGGGATCCAGCCCATCAACACGGCACCTCCCAGGGAAATGAAACCGATGATCGCCACCACCTTGGCCATCGCGAACCAGAACTCGAACTCCCCGTACTTGGCCACGCTGAACAGGTTGGTCACGGCCAACAGGACAATGGACGCCGAGGCAAACACCCAGGCGTCCACGGCCGGAAACCACTGGTTCAGGACATGCCCGGCAGCCAGCGCCTCGATCGGTATCACCAGCACCCAGAACCACCAGTAGAGCCAGCCGATGGTGAAGCCCGCCCAACGGCCGATGGCCTGGTCGGCGTAGGTGGAAAAGGATCCGGTGTCCGGGTTGGCCACCGCCATTTCACCCAGCATGCGCATGACAAGGACCACCAACAGCCCGGAAAACAGATAAGCCAGCAAGACGGCCGGGCCGGCGGCGGCGATAGCGTGTCCGGAGCCGACGAACAGGCCCGCGCCGATGATCCCGGCGATGGACAGCATGGTGACGTGACGAGGCTTGAAGCCCTGCGCCAGATGGCCGTTCGAATCCTTGAAGCTGGGGCTGGTCATTTTCTTATTCTCTTTTGATCGGCATTGAGGCGTAGACAGGGATCAGTGGGTGACTGCCCCTCTTGAAGCGCTAACTTCCGGTTTTTCCTGGTCCCCCCTTTACGTATCTGTGTAACCGGATGGAATGACGCGTCACGTTACCTGCCTTGCCAACGGGGCAAATTACCTGAGCGCGCCGCCTCAGTGCCTGATCTCGCCACTGCCGGCCCCCCTCCAGAGCCGAGCCAAAAGGCCAGTATTTGAAATGAGTGCTTCAAATATTTTATCCAGTTAAGTATTTTGCACAGGTATGCGGAAGCCCGCTCGCCCCCACCTTTGCGGCAGAGGGACGGTGGAGTGCGGCGGCCGCCTCTTCTCTCCCAGACAAGGACCTCCCGTGAGCGGACTGCGTGAACGCCAGAAAGCCGAACGACGGCAAGCCATCAGCAAAGCGGCCATCGAACTGTTCGAGCGCCAGGGCTACCAGGACACCACCATCGAACAGATCGCCAGCCAGGCCGGCGTCTCGGCGCCCACCGTGTTCAAGTACTTCGGCAACAAGCAGGAAATCATCCTGGAAATTCTCCACGAAGCCGACCAGCGCGCGCTCAAGGACACCCGCAGCCAGATCCCCGGGATTGAAGACCCGGTCGAGGCAATGTGTTACCTGGAGCGATTACTGACCGGGTACGCCTTGGAGGTCATGCACCCGAGCCTGTGGCGCGAACTGCTGCCGCTGATCCTGTTCGGGGGCGACAACGATTTGCCCGAAGGCTATCGCGCCATGAACGATGCGCTGCGAGCCGAAATCAGCGGCCTGCTCAGGGAGTTGCAAGCGGCCGGCAAGCTGCGCGCCGACCTCGACGTGGAACTGGCCGCCTTCCTGCTCAATGACTATTCACACCTACAACTGTATCGGCTGGTCAACCAGCAACAGCCGGATGTCGAGGCTCACTCCAGCCAGGTCCGGCGGATCACCGAACTGCTGTTCCATGGCATGCGGGCCTGATTAAGCCATGGGAAAGGCCCGGCGCCACGACGCCGGGCCAGCCTGCTCAGCGATTGCTCTTGATGGTGGTCCAGGTGCGCGTGCGGATCCGCTCGACGGCGGCCGGCACCGGCTCCAGGGCAAACAGCGTCTTGCGGGCTTCGTCCGGCACGTACATGGCGGGGTTGTTGCGGATCTCGGCATTCACCAGCGCGGTGGCATCCTTGTTGGGGTTGGGGTAGCCGATCTTGTTGCTGATCCGGGCAATCACGTCCGGGCGCAGGATGTAGTTGATGAAGGCGTAGGCCTCTTGGGTGTGAGGGGCATTGGTCGGCACCATCATCACGTCCGACCACACCGGCGCGCCCTCCTTCGGCAAGGCCATCTCGACCTTGACGCCCTTCCCCGCGGCATCGGCCAGTTGCTTGGCCAGGGCCACGCCGCCGGACCAGCCCACGGCGACGCACACATCACCGTTGGCCAGGTCCATGCCGTAGCGCGATGAGCTGAAATAGTTGATGTAGGGGCGAATCTTCAGCATCGCGGCCTGGGCCTTCGGGTAGTCCTCGCGCTTCAGGCTATTGGGATCGAGGCCTTCGTAGTGCAAGGCGATCGGGATGATTTCGTTGGCGGCATCGAGAAAGCCCACGCCACAGCTGGCCAGCCGGGATAGATTCTGTTCCTTGAAGATGATGTCCCAGCTGTTCATCTGCACATCGGCGCCCAGCGCCTTGCGCACCTTGTCGACGTTGTAGCCGATCAACGTGGTGCCCCAGAGGTACGGCACGGCGTAGCGGTTACCGGTGTCGCCCACCGCTTCGAGGGACTTCATGAACTCCGGGTCCAGGTGCTGCCAGTTGGGCAATTGGCTGCGGTCCAGTGGCTGGACGGCACCGGCGGCGATCAGGTGGCTGACGTTGGAGCTGCTCGGGTAGACCACGTCATACCCGGAGTTGCCGGTCAACAGCTTGGACTCCAGGGTCTCGACACTGTCGAATACGTCGTAGATCGGGCGAATACCGGTTTCTTCCTGGAAGCTCTTGAGGATTTCCGGCGGCAGGTACTCGATCCAGTTGTAGATCCGCACCGTGCGTTCGTCGGCCATCCCCGCGCCGCTGACCAACAATGAAATCAAACCGCCCAGCAAGGTGTTACGCAACGACTTGTACATGGGAAAAACTCCAGCGCGGCTGCGAAGGCTCGCGACACTTAATAGCGGTAGGTAAAGGACATTTCCAGTGCGCTGAATGTCTGGTCATCGCCAAACACCTGCTTGGCCGCGGCCATGGGCTTGACCCAGTTATAGGACAGCGACGTCACCAGCGCCCTGGACGGCGCCCAATCAAGGAAGACGACGCTCTCGTCGGCAAAACGCCGGTCATTGACGGCGGCCCCCATGTAGTTTTTTTCGTCCAGCCAAAACTGGTAGTGGATCGTTCCCAAGGTCAGCGTTTCGTTGAGGTGCGTCTTGAGGGAGAACTGCTGGACATTTTCATTGCTGTTGAACAGCAGGTAGTTGCCGACCACATCGCCCACCAGCCAGGTGCCCCAGTCGACATAACCCTTGCTGAGCGGGTCCCAGGACGCCTGACGGTTGTCGGCGAGGTTGTCGTCCCCGGAAAAGTGGGTGTAGCGATAGCCGATGATCGGGGTCAGCGGCACGTTTTCGAAGGCATAGTCGGCCTGGGCGTACCAGGCCTCGGCGTCATAGTCGACGCCTTCGCCGTGCCCGCGCTCTACGGCATATTCAGCGTTGAGCGTCAGCGCCGGCACGCCCGGCACCTTGGCGTTGAGCGCCCGGACGTTGTACACCTGCATGCCGTCGCGGCGCAGCGGCGTCGCGCCCTTGGGGCCCAGGGCATTGACCTTCATGGCCATGGCCCCGAGCGTCACCTGGTCGGCGAGGTTGTAGTCGAGGTTGGCGCCGGTCATGCGGAAGTCGCCCAGGTCGCCGTCAGTGCGCAAGGAGAAAGCTTGGGTCTTCAATGCGCCATGGTCCCAGGCCAACAGCGCCGATTCCTTGAAGGCGGTTCTTGGCGCGAGCCAATAGGCGCCGTCCTTGAACTGGTCGAGGTCGCCGTCCATGACAATGAAACCGGTGCCGATCATGTAGTTTTGGCGCCCGGCCGTGAAGGTCCACTCCCCGGCGCGAAAACCGCCATAGAACTCTTCAGTGGAGACCTCGCCGTCGGAACGCCGTGTGAAGCCACCGGCGTCGCCGTCGCCCAGGGTCGTCGCCGCCACCAGCGAGCCCCCGGCCAACAGGCTGAAGTCGGGCTGCAAGGCATATTCGAGCTTGACGCCGGGCTTGAGGTAGAACTCTTGCCAATCGATTTTCGTGCCGTCGTTGCGGCGGCTGCGCAGATCGATCCGGCCCGCGCCGAAATTGACCTGGCGGGTCGAGAGGATGGCGCCGCCCGCCGTCAGGTTGGCCTCGCCCTTGAGGTTGCCGTCCTCGAACGTGTAGCCCGCCAGGACCGCTTGGGTGGTCAGGGGTAACCCGAACGCCAGCAACGTTCGGGACAAACGCATCATGGAAACCATTTGGAGCTCCTGTGTGATTATTGTTGTTACAGGGCAGTGAATGGCGGCGCAAAGCGTCGCCCAACACCTGGCCAGGCCAGGTGAATGGAACGCAGGTTTCTTATCGTCGGGCGCGGGTCAGTCGCGCAGTTGCGCGGCGATGGCTCGCAGCATGCGTACGCTGTCGGTGTCGAACGGGCCGATGGCGTCATCCAGCGAAGACTGCTTGACGATCACCACGCCGGAAGGTTTGTCGACAAACAGGTATTGGCCATGAATGCCACCGGCCATGATCGCCTGGCTGTGGTCGTTGAAGACGTACCACTGGCTGCGGTAGGACGCGCCGGGGGTCCAGGCGTGGAAGTCGGCTGACGTCGCATAGACCGCCGGGTCGGCACCGGCGGCGATGCGGGCCACCGTCTCGGCCGAGAGCAGTTGTCGTTCGCCCTGGCGGCCGTCGTTGGCCAGCAGGCGTCCGAAACGCGCCATGTCCCGCAACGTCGCGCTGAAACCGGCGCCGGCCACGCTGCGGCCCCACGGATCGGCCATGAAGTAGCCGTCGCGCTCGCAGCCCAACTGGCGCCATACGGTTTGCAGCAACTGGTGACAGGCCTTGCCACTGGCCCGCTCCATGACCCAGGCCAAGGCTTCGGTGGTCGCCGTCACGTAGCTGAAGAAGCCGCCGTGCTGGCCGCGCTTTTTCAGGGACGGCAGGAACTGATACAGCGACTCGAACTGCGCGTATTGCGCCGGCGCCGGCTGGAACCCGCAGGCATAGCCGTACTGGGAGCTCTCGGAATCCGGGTCTTCGTAGACTTCGCTGTAGTCGATACCCACCGCCATGTCGAACAACTGGCGCACGGTGGCATCGCCGAACGCGCTGCCCGCCAGCTCCGGCACGTAGAAGGCAGCGGGTAATGTCGGGTCCAGCACACCGTCGCACACCAGTTGCTCGCCCAAGGTGCCGACCAGCGACTTGGTCACCGAAAACATGACGTGCCGGTCCTCGGGACGCTGCCCGTTGAAGTAGCGCTCATACAGCACCGTGTCGCCCTGCAGCACCAGGAAGGCGTCGGTCTGGCTGGCGACCAGGTGGTCGATCACGCTGATGCTCAAGCCGCATTCGCTGTCGAAGTGCAGCTTGTCCAAGGGCTGTGGCGCCTGCTTGAACTCACTGAGCGGCCCGCTGCCCGCCTGCACGTCGATGGTGGGACGCAGGCGTGCCAGGTTGCGAAACCCCCATTGGTTGAACGGGGGCCGCATCCAGTTGTTCCAGGTGACGCGGTGGTGGGGTTCGGCGGGAAAGCCCTGCATGAGCAATGGCCCGTGGCGGGCGGCGTGCAAGGAAGATTCGTTGGCCTCGACGTAAAGGCTTGCCAAGGCTGGCAGGGTGTTCTGACTCATCGGGGTTGCCCCTGAACAGTGACTCTGCGTGAAAGCAGATGCAGGGAAATAATTATCCGATAATTTCTTTTAGTCAATAAATGTTTTTACAGACAGTCTCCTTTGCAACGATCTGACCGACACCGCGTCGCCGCGTGGCGATGGCTTTAAGCAAATAACTAAAGGTTATTTATTAACAATTTCTTAGATCATTTAGATTAAATCTTAAGCCGAATGGCTCGCGGGGTGCTGCCATCAAGGAGTGTTGGTCCTCACCCGACCTCAATCTCATCAACGGGTGCCATCGCCATGCAACTCCTCACGCTCCCCCCCTCCCCCAGCCTGGCCACGTCGATCCGCGCAACGGCCCAGGTCTTCGAGGACCCCAGCTCTCGTGCCTTGCTGGCTCATTTGCAACAAGTCGCCCCCAGTGACGCCAGCGTGCTGATCATCGGCCAGACCGGCACCGGCAAAGAGTTGGTGGCCCGCCACGTGCACAACCTCAGCGCCCGCCGCGACAAGCCGTTCATTGCGGTCAACTGCGGGGCCTTTTCCGAAACGCTGGTCGAAGCCGAGCTGTTCGGGCACGAGAAAGGTGCCTTCACCGGCGCGCTGACCGCCAAGGCCGGCTGGTTCGAGGAAGCCGATGGCGGCACGCTGTTCCTCGATGAAATCGGTGACCTGCCGCTGCCCATCCAGGTCAAGTTGCTCCGTGTGCTGCAAGAGCGCGAGGTGGTACGCCTGGGTTCGCGCAAGAGCATCAGGATCAACGTGCGGGTGCTCGCGGCCACCAACGTGCAGCTGGAAAAAGCCATCAACGCCGGCCATTTTCGCGAAGACCTCTACTACCGCCTCAACGTGGTCACCCTGGTGCTCAAGCCGCTGCGCGAGCGGCCCGGCGACATCCTGCCGCTGATCCGCCATTTCATCGCCGAGTACAGCCGCAAGCTCGGCCTCGGCGACGTGACCCTGGACGTCCAGGCGCAGCGCAAACTGCTCGACTATTCCTGGCCAGGCAACATCCGTGAGCTGGAAAATGTCATCCATCACACCTTGCTGATCTGCCGTCACCGGGTGATCGGCGTGCAGGACCTGCATTTGTCGAACCTGCGCATCGAACGCCAGGACACCACCCAGGCGTGCCTGCCGCAAGACCCCGAGGCGCTGTTGCAAAGAGCCCTGGAAAAACTGCTCGAACAGGAACAGGGCGACTTGCATGAAAAGGTCGAAGCCGAGCTGTTGCGCGCCGCCTACCGTTACGCCAACTGCAACCAGGTCCATACCGCGCAACTGTTGGGGCTCAGCCGCAATGTCACCCGCAGCCTGCTGATCAAGATCGGCGAACTGGTGGTCAACCGACGTCGCTCCCCACTCGACACCCGGGACGGCCAGGTGATCAACCTGTCAACCTGAAACCGCACCGGCACTCACAGCCTGGCGCCCCGCGCCACCGGTCCGCGCGCCCAGGTAGAAATCCTGGAGATCGCTGCGGGCCGCCAGTTGCCCGGCGCTGCCTTCGCTCACCACGCGACCGCTTTCCAGCACATAGCCGTAGTGCGCGTGACGCAGGGCAACGTTGATGTTTTGCTCGGCGACCAGGAAGCTGACGCCGTCATGCCGGTTGAGCTGGTGAATGATGGCGAAGATCTCCTCGACGACCTGCGGGGCTAGCCCCATCGACGGTTCGTCCAGCAAGACCAATCGCGGCTTGGCCATCAACGCGCGGCCGATGGCGATCATCTGTTGCTCGCCGCCGGAGGTGTAACCGGCCAGGCTGTTGCGCCGCAGCTTCAAACGCGGGAAATGACCATAGACCCACTCCAGGTCGGCCAGCAACTGGCGCCGCGGAGCCTGGCGCGCCAGGGCACCGGCCAAAAGGTTTTCCTCCACGGTCAGTTGGGCAAAGCAATGCCGGCCCTCCAGCACCTGCACCAGGCCGTTCGCCGCCAGGGTGTGAGGGGCACTGTGGGTCACCTCCGCGCCCTGATAAACGATCCGTCCGCGCACCACTTCGCCCTTTTCGGCGCGTACTAGGTTGGACGCCGCCTTCAACGTGGTGCTCTTGCCTGCGCCATTGGCCCCCAACAGCACCACCACCTGCCCGGTCGGCACCGTCAGCGAGACGTTGCGCACCGCCAGGATGGTCTGTTCGTAGAGCACTTCAATGTCATCGATCTGCAGGATCGGCGTGTTGATCGTCATGGGGTTTCACCTCGTCCAGGGGCGACCGGACGCACATGCGCTGATCGCCTTGATGCCTCAGGATTCCTTGCTGCAATCACGCGGGGTCAGGCCCTTTTCCCGGGCGTACTGATGGGACGATGCTTCGATGATCGGCCGCAGCAAGGCGCGGTCGGCCTGCACCCAGTCACTGATCAGCTTCCATTGGCTGCCGTCCCATTGCTGGAAGCGCACCGCGCCACCGCCTTCATGGTCCGAGCACGACAATTGCAACGGCTGCACCAGCCCTAGCGCTCCCAATTCCTTGAGCCGGGCGTCGTCGAGCTTGAGGTGCTCGAAGCCCCAGCGCACCTGCTCGCCGGTCAACGGCTGCTTGCCGAACTTCTGCTGGGCGATGCGCACGGCTTCGACGTTGAGGATGCCGTTGACCACGCCCAGGTTGTAATACACGGTGCCGAACCGCTTGGGGTCGGCCAGGTCGCCGTGACCTGCGTCGACCACTTGCTGCTTGATGCCCTGCAGGACCGGGAAGTCGGTGCCCGAAGGGTGCGTGGTGATGGCGATGAAGCCTTTGGCGGCGGCACCGGCTGGCGCGGCGTCATCCTCGGAGTTGCTCCAGATATTGCCGATGATGTGATCGGCCGGGAAACCGACTTTCTGCGCGGTCTTCAACGCCACCGGGTTCATCACGCCCCAGCCGCGCAGGATCACCCAATCGGGTTTTTCCCGGCGGATGTTCAACCATTGCGATTGCTGTTCGTTGCCCGGGTGCGGCACTTCCAGCAGGGTCAACGCAAAGCCGTACTTGTCGGCCAGGGTCTGCAAGACCTCGTTGGTTTCCTTGCCGTAGGGCGAGCCGTGGTACAGGGTGACGATCTTCAAACCCTTGAGCTTATCCAGCCCACCGGCCCGCTGACCGATGTAGTTGATGATCGCCGACACCTCGGAATACGGGTTCAACTGCAACGGGAAAACGTACGGGAACACGCTGCCGTCGGTGGAATCCGTGCGCCCGTGGTTGATGGTGATCAGCGGCAGTTTGTCGGCTGTCGAACGTTCCAGCGTGGCGTAGGCGATGCCCACCGACAGCGGGTTGGTCGCCGCTGCCGGCGCGCCGTTCAAGCCTTTCTTCAGGCGCTCGTAGCATTCGACGCCTTTTTCCACCACGTACTCGGTTTCGCATTCGCTCCAGGTCAGCTTGACGCCGTTCACGCCGCCGTTGGCATTGACGTACTTGAGGTAGTCGATAAAGCCGCCGAAAAACCCGCTCCCACCGGCCGCGTAAGGGCCGACGCGATAGCTTTGCAGCGGGAAGTACTGCTCGTTGTCCGCCTGGACAGTGAAGGCCGCGACGGTGAAGCTGAGCGCCAATGCCAGTTGGCTGGCGAGTGATCGTTTGAACATCGGGTTTTCCTTGTAGGTATCAGTCACTGCGAAAATGGGTAGGTGCACGTCCTTCAGTAGCGCAGCGGCCATCGCCGCGCGCGTTCGCGCAAGCGCCGCCAGAGGCGCGCCAGGCCTTCTGGTTCCTTGATCAGGAACAGGATGATCAGGGCACCGAAGATCATCTTCTGCAGGTTCTCCACCTGGCCGGCGTCGATCAGCCCGCCGGGCAGCAGCGCCGCCAGGTTCGAGAGCAGGATGGGAAACAGGACGATGAACGCGGCGCCGAGGAAGTTGCCCAGCAAGCTGCCGAGGCCGCCGATAATGATGATGAACAGGATCTGGAACGAACGATTGAGATCGAACCCATGGGGCTCCACCGTACCCAGGTACGCGAAGGCCCAGAGCGCACCGGCCACCCCGAGGAAAAATCCGCTGATGGCGAAGGCCAGCAATTTGGTCTTCGCCAATGGAATCCCGATGACCGCAGCAGCGGCGTCCATGTCGCGCACCGCCATCCAACTGCGCCCCAGTTCGCTGCGCACCAGGTTCTTGCCCAGCCAGAACAACGCCACCACCACACTCAGGGTGAGCAGGTAGCGCCCGGCCGGGGCGTCCAGGTTCCAGCCGAACACGCTCAGCGGCGGCGCGCTGATGACGCCCGAGGCGCTGTTGTTGGAAAACCAGCTATAGCGGGTCAGCGCCCAGGTCACGAAAAACTGCGCCGCCAGGGTCGAGACCAGCAGATAGAAGCCCTTGATGCGCAGGCTGGGCAAGCCGAACACCACCGCCACCAGTGCCGCCGTCAAGCCACCCAGGGCGATACTGACCAGCAATGGCAAGGCGCTGACGCGTATTTCCAGGTTGTAGGTGGCAAAGGCCCCCACCGCCATAAACGCCGCGGAACCGAGCGACAACTGCCCGGCGTAACCGGTCAGCAGGTTCAGCCCCAGGCCGGCCAGGGACAGCACCAGGAACGGAATCAGGATCGCGCTGAGCCAATAGTCGTTGCCGAGCCAGGGCACGCCGATGAAAGCCACCAGCAGCAAGGCGACGAGCCCGTGGCGATCCTGGCGCAGGGCGAAGACACGGCGGCCTTCAGCATAGTGCGTCGTGAACTGGCCGGCTTCTCGATAGAACATGCTGCTTTCCCCTTCTAGACTCGCTCGATGGCACGTTCGCCAAACAACCCCGCCGGACGCACCAACAGGAACAACAGCGCCAGCACGTAGGGGAACCAGTTTTCGATGCCGCTGCCGATCACCGGTCCGAGGTACACCTCCGCCAGTTTTTCCGAGGCACCGATGATCAGCCCGCCGACAATCGCGCCGCTGATGGACGTGAAGCCGCCGATGATCAGCACCGGCAACGCCTTGAGCACCACCAGCGACAGCGAAAACTGAACCCCCAGGCGAGCGCCCCAGAGCAGGCCGGCGACCAGCCCGACAAACCCCGCCACCGACCACACCACCACCCACACGCGCTGCAAGCGGATCCCCACGGCCAGGGCCGCCAGCGGATCATCGGCCACCGCTCGCAGCGCCAGGCCCAGCCGGGTGCGGTTGAACAGCCACGACAGCACCAGCACCAGCGACGCCGCCGTCAGTGCGGCGAACAGGTCGAACTGCGACAGCAACAGCCCTCCCAGTTCCAGCGGCTCGTCGCTGATGCCCAGTTCCAGGCCATGCACCTGCGCGCCCCACAGCGCCTGGGCGAAGCCTTCGATGACGTAGGACAGCCCGAGGGTGGCCATGAACAGCGTGATGGGCGAACGGTTGACCAGCGGGCGCAGCACCACGCGCTCCACCGCCACGGCGATGATCACCATCGCCGCCAGGCTGATGAGGAACGCCAGCCAGAAAGGCACGCCGCGCTCCAGGAGGCTGACGAAGGTCAGCGCGGAAAACAGCACCATGGCGCCCTGGGCAAAATTGAACACCCCGGAGGCCTTGTAGATCAGCACGAAGCCGATGGCGACCAGGGCGTACATCACCCCTGCCAGCAACCCGCCAATCAATACTTCAAAGAAAAATTCCATGCCTGTTCCTGTTCTGCGGGCACAACTTGCCTGCCTTCCCGGTCGGGAAAGCCTCCAATAGTGAATGTCAGTGGCGAGTGCCCAGGTAGGCCGAAATGACCTCGGGGTTCTGCCGTACCGCGTCGGGCGTGCCGTCACCGACCTTGCGACCGTAGTCCAGCACCACCACGTGGTGGCTGATGTCCATGACGACGCCGATGTCGTGCTCGATCAACACCACGGTGGTGCCCAGCTCACGGTTGATGTCGACAATGAACCGGCTCATCTGCTGCTTCTCGTCGGCATTCATCCCGGCCATGGGTTCATCCAGCAGCAACAGCCGAGGCTCCGCCGCCAGGGCGCGAGCCAGTTCCACCCGCTTCTGCAAGCCGTAGGGCAAGGTGCCGACCAGCACGTCGCGCCACGGCTGCAAGTGAAGGAACTCGATCACCCGCTCTGCCGCTTCGCGCTGCCGATCGTCCTCGTCCCGCGCCCGGCCGATGCGCAGGGCTTGTTCGATCCAGCTGCTGCGACGCTTGAGGTGACGCCCGGTGAGCACGTTGTCGAGCACGCTCATGCCCTTGAACAGCGCAATGTTCTGGAACGTCCGGGCAATGCCGCGTACCGCCACGTCGCGAGCACGCATGCTGCGCCGCTCCTGGTGGTCGAAGCGGATGCACCCGGCCTGGGCCTGGTAGACGCCACTGATGACGTTCAACAACGAACTCTTGCCGGCGCCGTTGGGCCCGATCAGGGCGCAGATTTCACCCGTGGCTACTCGGAAACTGATGTCGGTGACGGCTTTGACGCCCTTGAATGACAACGAAATATGTTCCAGTTCCAGCACATGCGTGGCGACAGGGTTTGTCATCGGCGCGGCCCCTCAAGCCAGTTGCGACTGGCGCTCGCGCCAATCATCGGGAGTCAGTTCCACAGGGGTTGGCGGTGCTTGCCAATGAGAGACATCACCCCAGTGGCGAACCTGGATCCCCAAGCGCTGGAAAAACGCCTGGGTCTCGGGCCGCAAGGCTTCCCCCACGACCAACGGAATGCGGGTACGGGTAAACCCGAGCACGTCGCGCAATGGCCGGCGGACCAACCAGCCTCCCAACTGCCGTTGCAACACGCCTGGCGCTGGCGCCAACGCCCAATCCACCAGCCTGCGCGCCCAGCCACCAGGCTTGGGCAAGCGCTCCAGCACGTACCCGTGCAAGCGCTCGTAGGTGTCCCGCGTACCGGCCACCAGCGTCGGGCCCAGCTCGCGCCGGTCACGATCACGGGTGGCCAGGCTCTCAGGAAAATTCAGGCAAAAACCCGCCACCAGCCAAGGCGCCAACAAGTAGCGGGCTTGTCCGCCCGAGGCAAACGCACGGGCAGCCAGCGCTTCGTCCTGCCGCCCGAGGGCTTCACGCGTCACCAGGCGTTCGCCGTCCTGCAACAGTTCGGCGTGGCTGAGACATTGCTGCTCAGGGCCCTGCGCACCTTGGCGAAAGAACACGAAGGCCGTTGGCTGAGCGTGCGTGGGCGGCGCCTGACTGGCAGTCGACTGGTGGGCCACCAGCGTCGCGTAATCCAACGCCTGCACCGCTGGCAGGGCCTGGGGCAGCCCGCGCGGATCGAGGTACACCAATACCTGCGCCGTTACCGATGCCGCTTGCAGGCGCAGGATTTCCTCGGCGCCCTCCACCAGGACGAAATCCGGTTGCAGGGCGCCGAGCAACTGCGTCTGCTCAGGCGCCGGTTCCAGTGGATCGAACAGGCTCGCCACGCCACCCAGCCATTGCGCAGCCAAGGCCGCGAGCAGCGCTTGCGGGCGGGGCCGGCTGATGATCGTCAGCGTCGCGCCCACCGAGAACCCCCGAGCCTGCAAGGCAGCGGCCAGGCGCTGCACCTCGTCGGCCAATTGGCCCCAAGTCCGCACCTGCCAGATGCCCAGGTGCTTGTGGCGCAGGGCGACGTCGGCACCATGCCGCCGCGCCTGGCGCTGCAACCACTGGTGCAAACTGGACGGCGAGTCGTCGTGTGTATCGGTGAGCGTCCCCATGTTCGCCTCCGCGCCTACGCCACCGCCGCCGTTCGGGTGGCGGCCTTGCGTTGTTCCAGTTCACGCACCAGCGGCAAGACCTTGCGCCCGAAATATTCGACCTCTTCCTGGAAGTGCAGGAAGCCGGCGAGCACCAGGTCGACCCCCACGGCCTTGAGCGCGACGATGCGTTCGGCGATCTGCTGTGGCGTGCCGATCAGGTTGGTCTTGAAGCCATCGTTGTACTGCACCAGGTCCTCGAAACTGGACTTGGCCCAGTTGCCCTCGCCTTCCGGGCTCGACTTGCCGGCCTGCTTGGCCGCGTCGCCAAAGGCGTTCACTGCCTCCGGGTCAGCCTGCTCGATGATCTGCGCGAGTACCGCACGGGCTTCCTCCTCGGTGTCGCGGGCGATGACGAATGCGTTCACCCCGACCTTGACCGTGTGCTGGTTGGCGGCGGCTTTGGCCCGCAGGTCATCGATCTGGGCCTTGACGCCTTCCACGGTATTGCCATTGGTGAAGTACCAGTCGGACACGCGCGCGGCCATGTCTCGCGCGGCGCGAGAGCTGCCGCCCTGGAAAATTTCCGGGTGCTGTTGCAACGGTTTCGGCTTGAGGGTGTAGTCGTGGAAGCGGTAGAAGTCACCGCGAAAGGTGAAGTTGTCAGTGGTCCAGATGCCCTTGAGGGCGGTGATGAATTCTTCGGAACGCCGGTAGCGCTCGTCATGCTCCAGCCACGGCTCGCCGATGGCGGTGAACTCCCCCTTGAACCAGCCGGACACCACGTTGATCGCCACGCGGCCGCCGGTCAGGTGGTCGATGGTCGCAATCTGCTTGGCCAGCACCGACGGCGTCCATGGCCCCGGTAGCACCGCGGCGATGACTTTCAGGCGTGTGGTGGCGGCCAGCAGGGCGTGACTGAACGCCACGGACTCATGCTGGTATTCGGCCCCGTAGCCGGCGGTGAAACGGACCTGGGACAACGCGTAGTCGAACCCCGCCGCTTCGGCGATCTGGGCCAGCTTGCGGTTGTAGTCGATACCCCAATCGGTGCGTTGTTCGATCTTGCTGACCACCAGCCCACCGCTGACGTTGGGCACCCAGTAGGCGAACTTGATTGTGTCCTGGCTCATTGCATGTACTCCACGGCTCATAGAAAGAAAGCGGTTGTCAGGCGGCGCTGGCGTTGCGCCGCACATCCACGGCAAGGCTGAGGGACGCGGCCTCGGCCGCGCGCTCGATGCGTTCCAGCAGTTGTGCGCTGGCGATTCGGTAATGGCTGAAATCCGTTTCAGAGGCATAGACCCCCACCGGTAAGGTCAGGGCCTGGAAGAACCCAAACAATGGCCGCAACTGGTGATCGATGACCAAGGCATGGCGCTCGGAGCCTCCCGTGGCGGCCACCAGCACCGGCACGTTCTTCAAGGCTTCGTGATGCACGAAGTCGAACAGGTGCTTGAACAGCCCGGTGTAGGAAGCCCGGTAGACAGGGCTCGCGGCGATCAGCAGATCGGCGCTTTCAATGGCTTGCAGGTCCGCCTGCACGGCAGCGGGCAAGGCCTCGCGCCGCAACACCCCGGCGAACTGCGGACCGACCTTCGCCAACTCGATCAGGCGTACCTCGATCGGCCGTTGCCGACCCAGGCTTTCCACCAGTGCCTTGACCAGTGCCAGGGTGCGCGAGGGTTGCTGCACACTGCCGGACACCGCCACCACGTTAAATTGCTTGCTCATCCGTTATCCCTTGCCGGTAGACGCCCCTTCAGCGTCTGCACAAGGTGTAGAGCAGCAACCGTGCCAGTTGAATATTTTCTTTATATTCAGCCAGTTAACACATCCAGACGAATCACCTCGCTGTCGCTCGACAGACAAGCTGTTGATCCACTGTTGCCCCACGAACACCCGGCGCTCGACAGGCCTGGGCGATGGCTGTTGCCCGGCGCACAGTGGCGCAACAGATTGTTCGCGGGAGGACAGTCGCGTTGCCCTCGACCGCGAATGGGGCCCGCATTTATGGGGGGTTGGTCGACGGGCATGGACTGTGCAATGGCCACTGACAAGCACGGCCCGTCAGTGAGTGAGCGCCTCGCTCACCCCGTTGGCCGGCACTCGCCTACTCGCCATCGAAGGAACACCACCATGACTGCACAGCAACAACACCTGCCCCCGACCCTTTCCAGCGGTACCGACTATGAAGCCCTGGCCGAGCGATTCCGGCCGATCTTCGTGCGCATCCAGGCCGGCGCGCTGGCGCGTGAGCAAACCCGCAGCCTGCCCTTTGAGCAGGTGCAATGGCTGAAGGAGGCCGGTTTTGGCGCCGTGCGCGTGCCGGTCGAATATGGCGGTGCCGGGGCCTCGTTGCCGCAGCTGTTGCAGTTGCTGATCGAACTGGCCGAAGCCGATTCCAACCTGCCACAGGCCTTGCGCGGACATTTCGCTTTTGTCGAGGATCGCCTCAATGCCCATGCAACCGAGCCACAAGACACCTGGTTCAAGCGCTTCGTCGAGGGTGACCTGGTGGGCAACGCCTGGACTGAAATCGGCGCGGTGAAGATCGGCGACGTCATCACCCGGGTGTCCCGTCATGGCGATCGATGGCAGGTCAACGGCACCAAGTACTACAGCACCGGCAGCATCTTTGCCGACTGGATCGACGTGTACGCCCAGCGCGATGACGACGGCTCCGACGTGATCGCCGCCGTCCAAGTGCACCAACCGGGCGTCAAGCTGAGCGACGACTGGGACGGCTTCGGCCAACGCACCACCGGCAGCGGCACCACGGTCTTCGAGCAGGCCTGGGTCGAGGCTGAACACATCATCGACTTCTCCACCCGCTTCAAGTACCAGACCGCGTTCTACCAGTTGGTCCTGCTGGCGGTGCAGGCCGGTGCCGGCCGTGCCGCGGTCCATGACTTCACCGAAAACGTACGCGCACGCACGCGAATTTTCAGTACCGGCAACGCCAGCACAGTGAGCCAGGACGTCCAGGTGCAACAAGTGATCGGCAAGGCCTCGGCCCAGGTCTATGCCGCCGAAGCCACCGCGCTGCGAGCGGCGAGCGCCGCTCAGCGGGCCTACGAGAGCCGGTTCAGCCAGGACGCCGAGGCTGAACACACCGCCAACATCGCCGCCGAACTGGAGTCGGCCCAGGCCCAGGTGGTCATCGCCGACCTGATCCTGCGCGCCACCAGCGACCTGTTCAACGCCCTTGGCGCCTCCGCCACCAGCACCACCAAGGCCCTCGACCGCCATTGGCGCAACGCACGCACCGCCGCCTCGCACAACCCGCTGATCTACAAGGAACGCATCCTCGGCGACTGGGAAATCAACGGCACCGAGCCGCCGTATGTCTGGCAGATTGGCGCAGGCTCCAAGCAAAGCTGAAGCCCCAGAAATCCCCCTGTTGGAGCTTGCTCGCGAAGCGGTGTATCTGACACAGGGATGTCGAATGGACCGCCGCCTTCGCGGGCAAGCCCGCTCCCACAAGTCCAGCGGTGTCCCTTCTATTGTGGAGACACCACAACACATTCTGTGGGAGCGGGCTTGCTCGCGAAAGCGGTGTATCTGCCACTGAGAGGCTGAATGGACCGCCGCCTTCGCGGGCAAGCCCGCTCCCACAAGTCCAGCGGTGTCCCTTCTATTGTGGAGACACCACAACACATTCTGTGGGAGTGAGGTGGTCAATTTTTTCCGGACACCTCAATCGGTGTTTTTCAGGCTGCTTGCCGCTCATACTGATTGGGCGGCAAATAGCCCAAGGATGAATGGATTCGCCTTCCGTTATAGAACCGCACGATGTAGTCCGTGATGTCTTTGATCGCTTCGCCATGGTTGGCGTAATCCTTGCGCCAAACACGCTCCATCTTCAGATTCAAGAAGAAGCGCTCCATGACCGCATTGTCCCAGCAGTTGCCCTTGCGACTCATGCTGCAACGCATTCCATGTCGCGTCAGCAAGTTCTGGTAATCCGTACCGGCATACTGGCTGCCTCGATCCGAATGAGCGATCAAGCCCGGTTCAGGTTGTCTCTGCGCGATGGCCAGTTGCATCGCACTGCATACCAACTCTGCTCGCATGTGGGGTGCCATGGCCCAGCCCACGATTTTGCGTGAGTACAGGTCCATGACGGCCGCCAGGTACAGCCAGCCGCTGCGGGTACGGATGTAGGTGATGTCAGCGACCCACGACTGGTTGATGCGCTCGGGATTGAACTGGCGATTGAGCAGGTTCTCAGCCACCGGAAAATTGTGATTGCTGTCAGTGGTATGAACGAACTTGCGCTTCCAAATCGGACGCAAATCCTGTTGTTTCATCAGGCGGCGGACCTTGTTCCGTCCAACGGAGACGCCAGTGTCACGCAGCGCTTTCACCAAACGACGGCTGCCATAACAGTGTTCATTGGACACGAAGGCAGCCTTGAGCTGAGCGGAAACCGAGCACACAGGTTTTGGCTTCAAACGCCGCTGACGAGCTTCGTAAAACCCCGAACGACTGATCCGCAACACCCGGCAGATACGCGCCACCGGGTAGGCCTTGCATTGGACTTGGTGAACCAACTGGTGGATCACTTCAACTCGCGGGCAAAGAAGGCCGTAGCTTTTTTTAATATGTCATTATCCGTCTTCAGTTCGCGGACTTGCTGTTCAAGCTGGCGAATACGCTGCTGGTCGCTGGTCAATGGTTTGCCAATCCCCGTACCGCCCGACTGCTCGGTTTGATACTGCTGAACCCAGCGGCGCACGGCGGTATCGCTCAGGCCTAAATCGGTACAAACCGAGTTCACGCTCAGACCTTGATCAACAACCATCTTGCAGACCTTCAGCTTGAACTCGGCGTCGAATTTTCTGTACTTCTTAGTCATGGAATATTCCTCAATGAGTGTAGTTTCACCCATTGAGGTGTCCGGGGCTATTAGACCAGCTCAGAGCGAGCTTGCTCGCGAAAGCGGTGTATATGCAACTGAGAGGCTGAATGGACCGCCGCCTTCGCGGGCAAGCCCGCTCCCACAGGTTCAGCGGTTTCCCCTTCTATTTTGGACACACCACGACGCCTTCTGTGGGAGCGAGCTTGCTCGCGAAAGCGGTGTATATGCAACTGAGATGCTGAATGAACCGCCGCCTTCGCGGGCAAGCCCGCTCCCACAGGTTCAGCGGTGACCCTTCAGCACACCTGCCACAAGTCCGTCGGCCTATTCAGGCTTTTGCGCTAGCGCAGAAACAATCCGACCCACTCGCCCGGCGTCATCTTGGTCACCATCATCGACACGATCACGAACATCCCGGAAAACCCGGCAACCCCCATCCAGAACCACTGCCGGTACACCCGGCGGTAGGCCTGCGCCAGCCCTTCCCCACGCTCCGCTGCGCTCGACGCCATGTGTTGCAGGCGCTTCTGCAGCACCAATACCGGCAGCCAGAGCATCCCCACGCAAAGGAAGATGATCAGCGAGATGAGCACCCAGCCCGTGGTCAGGGAAAGCCCAGCCAGGCTCACCAGCCAATACCCCGTGGCAATCTGGATGAAGCCGGCCGGCGTGGTGATCCAGGCGTCGTACCGCACCACCGTCCGGGCCACGTGGGCGATGACCTGCGGATTGGCCGTGCGGCTGGCGGCAATCAGGTACAGGTAGGAACCCATGCCGAACCCGAACAGAAAAATGGCAGCGATGACATGGAGGTACTTCAGGCCCAAATAGAGCATGGCTCAGCGCTGCCCATCGGCGACGTGCACCGAGATCGACAAGTTGACCGGGTCGTTGATGGCGGCCATGTACTCGTCCACCGTGATCTCGCCGACACACGCCCGGGCGCCGGGTTCGGGCCTGTAGCCCTGGGCGATCTTGGTCGCCAGGGCCACGGCGGCACAACTCGGGATCTCCGGCCCCTTGTCGTTCAAGGCCGTCAGTTGCACGGTCAGGGACAACGGTCGCCCATCGACACCCACACCCCGGACATCCAGGTACATGGCACTCTTGCCGTCGCCGAAGCGTTCGAACCAGGTGCCCCAACGATGCAACCGGGCGGCCCAGGGGCGATGGTCGCGAACCCAGCCCATTTTCATCGCCTGGGCCAGCAGGCCGTTGGCGACACCGCCCAGCTTCAGCCCGGCACCGGCCTTGAAACTCAGGGTCCGGGCGCCATAGCGATGGGCGAAAATGTCCATGTCCGGCACGTCGACGTTCGACAGCAGCCGTGTGCCCAGTGACTGCATCCTGCGCAGCGTCAGGTCTTGCCAGCCCAACACCTCATGGACCTGGCCATCCCTGAGTTGCTTGATGGGTTTGCCTGCGTAGGCCAGGACGCCCTCGATGGTCGACAGCCCCGGCATCTTGGCCGACGAGGAAATGCCATGCTCGATCGAGTCGATACGTTGGAAACGATGCCGATGCTCATCGATCAACGCAGCCGACAGCGACGGCACCGAACTGCAACCACTGAGGATCGCGACGCCGGCTTGCCGGGCCTGTGCGTCGAGCACGCCAATGCCGTTGACGAAGGTGCGGCAGTCCGAGAGGTCGCAGTAGTGGACGCCGGCCTCGATACAACTCTGGGCAATCCGATAGGATTGGCCTTGGAAGGGGCCGCCGGTGTGGATGACCAGGTCAATGTTCATTTCTCCCAGGACCGTGCTGAACCCTTCTCCCATGGCGTCGCCACACCAACGCTCACAGACGTTGCCCGATTGTGCTTTCAACTCATCGGCCTTACGCAGTAACTTGTCCGGGTCACGCCCGGAGATCACCACCTCGATGCCCGGCGTCACGATCAGATGCCGGCAAACGATACTGCCGAAGTTTCCATAACCACCGATTACCATCACCCTGAGTGTCATTTTCCTTCCCTACAGCCACAGTGGTAGCCGCCATGATATCCCACGCGTTTCCCGGTATTGGTGATTTTGATCGAACCCTTGCCGCCCACTCCAGGATCATGAACGACCTGGACCTCACATCGAAGGCAAGGCAAGCATGAGCAGACAAACAGCCGCCTGTGCCCTGGCACTGACCGCGCTCTCGACCCTGTGCGCACCGGCACACGCCGGCACCTGGCAGATCTGCCGCCTGGAGCTGCACATTGTCGAGGTGGTGAAAAAGCCGTATCCGCAGCTGGAAGCAAGGGTCGCCAGGGCCAGCCCGGCGTCAGCCACGGTGGAGTGCCCGCCGCAAGGGTCGACGATCAGGTTCATCCCTGAAACCCCCGACTACCAGAGCACACTGCCCCGCCGCCAGTGGCCTGCCAAGGGCCAGTCGATGCGGGTCGACTACCGCTACCTCGATGGCATCTGCAAAGGCGATGGCAACCAGCATCCGTGCCGTATCAAGCATTATCCGCTGGCAGGCCATTGACGAAACGTCACTGAATCTGTGGCGAGGGCGCTGGCTCCCGTTGGAGTGCGCCGCACTCACAAAAAAGGGAGCGGCCACGCAGCGCGCTCGCCACGCGCCATTGTCAATCGTAGAACGGCGCCACCAGCGTCCGGCTGCCGACAAAGAAACTGTCTGCCACCAACCGCAGCGGTTGCAGGTCCATGTCGCTGGCCTTGTCCGCGATCAGTTGCTGGAAATGCCGGTACACCGCCGCATATTCCCCTTCATCGGCCACCGCCTGGCGCACGCCGTCGAGACTCAGCACAGCCCCCCCGTTATCCAGGCGCAAAGTGCCTTCGGTGCAGCGAATCTCGATGCTCCAGAGTTCATCATGGCCATGGTCGAAGTCGAACTCCGCGCGGATATCCAGGCGCCGCGCATCGGACATCCTGAGGCTGGCGGCGATGGGCGACTGGCAGTTGTCCGGGACGCGCAACTCGGCAGATTCGACGAACAACGGCAGCGCCAGCAGATGAGTCGCAATGGACAAGGCATTGATACCCGGATCGAAGACCCCCAAGCCACCGGGTTGCCAGATCCAGGCCTGGCCGGGGTGCCATTTGCGCACGTCTTCCTTCCAGTCGATCTGCACGCTTTGCAGGGTGCGGGTGGCCAGCCATTCACGGGCGACCTCGATACCGGGGGCGTAACGCGAGTGCCAGGCGAACAGGCCGCTGACGCCTTGCTCGCGGGCTTGATCCACCAGCGCCATGGCTTCGCCCAGCGTGGCGCAAGGTGGCTTTTCCACCAGGACATGTTTGCCGGCCGCCAGGGCCTCTTGCACCAGGGCGAAGCGCCCCTGGGGCGGCGTGCAGAAGGCAATCGCATCGACCTGCGGGCCCTTCGCGAGCAAGTCACCCAGGGAGCGGAAATTCTCGACCCCGGCGCAAGGCTGCCCCTGCGTGGCGACGGACACCAGCTGGAAAGCGGGATTGGCGAGGATGGCTGGAACATGTTGATCCTGGGCAATCTTGCCGTAGCCCACCAGAGCGAGACGAATCGGTTGCATCAATGACTCCTGATTTTTTTGTACTTGTGCCAGGGGCAGCAAACTAGCCCTAATTGCCGCGCTGGACAATGGGGCCGCCAGCGCTTTGACAAATCATTCAGCGCTGGGCACCCATCGCCGTCACCACATTGGAGACCCTGCCAAAGAACGGTTCCAGTCGCTCGCGCGGAGCATCATGCTCCACCACCAGGGCGGTCACCTCTTCGCACGAAGCCACCTGGTAATGGGCGACACTGGAGAGTTTTTCATTGGTGACGGCGGTCACCAACTGGCCGCTGGCCGCCGCCACCGCGCGCTTGAACTCAGCGTCGTCCAGGCCGAACGCCGTGACCCCGTTGTCCGGGTCAATGGCGCAGGCACCGAGAAAGCACAGGTCGAAACTGAACTGGCGCAACTGCTGCACCGCCGTCACCCCGATCACGCCACCGGCCACCGGGTTCACCCGTCCGCCCAACAGAATCACCTCGGCACAGGGCAGCTTCATCAACTGCACCGCAATCAACGGCGAGTTGGTGGCGACGGTCAACCGCAACCCTGGATCGATGGCGCAGGCAATGGCCAGGTTGGTCGAGCCGGCGTCGATGAACACATGCTGGCCCGCGCGCAGTAACGACGCCGCGGCCTGGCCGAGACTGCCCTTGCGCGCCGGGTCCTGCCGCACGCGCACGTCCATCGGTCGTTCGGCGGCGGGCAGCAATATGGCGCCACCGTAGACACGCTTGCACACCCCCGCCGCTGCCAATGCGCCAAGGTCGCGGCGTATGGAGTGTTCGGAAACATTGAATTCACTGGCCAGGTCAGCCGCGATCACCCGGCCATACCGGGCCAGGCGTTCACTGATCAGTTGCTGGCGCTCACCGGGAAACGCTTCGTGGGTGGATGTCATGGCAATAAACCTGCATAAACGAGCAACAATAATCACAAACGAGCAAAAATATGCCGGTTACAGCGCCAGTCGTCAAATCCTCTCGGAGTCGGCACAAAAAAAAGCCCCGCAGCCCAATAGGGTGCGGGGCAAGGGAATTGGTTGGTTGCGGCCAACCAAAGGAGCACGGTGGAGCGATTCTGTGACTCAGATGCAATCCTGCGCGGCGCGTTCAAAACTCGACGGCAGCAGGTTCGAGGCCAACAAGTGGCGCTCGTAGATGAACACCTTGCCGCCGTTTCCAGCCTTGTAGGCTTCCAGCACGTTGTCGGCCGACACTTTGCTCGGCACCACGATCCGGTAGCTGCGCTGGGTCTGCGACACCAGTGGATTCAACGCGCTGTCCTGCAATTTGGGCACGACGCATTCGGCGTATTGGGCTGGCGTCTTGCTGGTTTGCAGGGTCAGGGTCGGGTCATTCGGGGCGGAGGCGCACCCGGCGAGCAACGACGCGGCGAACGCCATGGACAGTAAAAATAAACGGCGCATCGGTGTAATCCTGAAAATAAAAGTGGACGGCGTGTTCGATGGCGCTGATTTTCCAATGATTGCCGTCAAAGCAGAACTTGCGTTTGATGATGGTCACTATTACTTCTAACAATAGTTGCGCAACGCACTGTGCCCTGCGCACCGAATAACACTGAAAAAAAACCGATGAGGGCCGTCCATGAGAACGTTTGACCTGATCCGCGATGCTGTACTGCCGGATTTCCGTGACCGGGTGAGCGACTACCTGGTCCAGTACGAAACGATCCTGCTGGACAAAGAGCCGGCCGACCCGGAGCTGGTGCGCGCCACCGCCCATCAGTTGCGCGGTTATCTGCGCGGCTTGAACACCACGCGGGTGTTGGGCATGGCCGATTGGGAGGAGCTGGATCGGCGGGTGGTGAACACGTGGTTATAGCGCCCGCCGCCGGTGTTCAGGTTTCGCCAGGAACCGAAGACGGCGTCGCGGCAACACTGTCCTGCGCTTTCTTCACCAGACGCTGCACCCACCCGGCCTCCTCGGCATCGACCACGCCGTAGCGGTTCGGCGGGAAAAAAAGCCAATGATGGGCGGCGTCAGCCAGGCGCTTGAGCTCATCGGCAGACAGCCAATACGCCGTGTCCAGCAACGGCAGCGGCGCGCCACTGAATCGTCGCCCCAGGCACAGCTGGGTGCGGGGCGCAAAAGCGATCGCTACTTGCTGGCAAGGGCGCATCTGCCGGTCAGGCGCCGGTTTTGTGCCGACCCTTGCATAGCTGAAGTTGCCCGGGTACTGCTCCTTGAGAACCAGCCAGTGACCGGCCTCGGTCCGGGCCACGACCCATTGCACGACGCCGCTGTCGTGCACGCATTCGAGCTTGCCGTGGGTCCATTGCATCAGCGTGTTGCAGTCGGGATCATAGTCGTTGGACCACAGGCTGATGCCAGAAACCAGCGTGTGGTGCTCAAGCTCGACCACGCCTCGATCCGGCATGGTCTGCCAGTAGCGCCGCGTGGGATCGCGGCTGTCGCGCCAAAAGTTGTGCAATACCCAGGCAGCCATGAACAGTCCTGCTGCGAGCGCAAGCCAGCCATGCCAGTCACCGATGGCCCGGTCGATATCCAGTTCAGGCGCCAGCAGTGACTGATAGAGCCACAGCCCGAGCAACACCCCCAACCCCGCCACAAACGGCCCCAGGCACAACGGCGCCATCAACACCTCGATCCAGCTGAAGCGATGCCCAGAGGCATGCACACGCGACCACGCCTGCTCCTGGGCAAGCATCGGCGCCTGCTCCCGTGGGCCAAGCGCCGGATCGGGGGTCTGGAAGCGTTTGTACAGGGTGTAAGGGTTATCCGCCATGGACCAGGTCGCGCTCCGGGAAATAATCGCCAGCCAACTGACGGGCCGATCCTCATGGCGAAGGCGCTTGCTCTCGCCGGGTGTACAGCCGCGCACCCTATCACGTCGCGGGATCTGGCGGATGGCTTTCAGGGTGGCTTCACAACCCGGCGCGAGCAAGCGCCCTCGCCACGGCGAGACGCAGGATCAACAGTGAGGCGATCCAAGTCGCCGGACACCTGTCTCTCCCGTCACCTCATCCAATGCCTTGTCGACGGCCGCCAGCGCACCCTCCATGTAGCCGCCCTGCTCGCCACCGGCCTCGCTGCCGATCCAGCGCAGAGCCTCGCTCCACGGTGCGTCGGGGGCACATTGCAGCTCGTGTCGACCGTGCCAGCCCGGCGAAACCTGATCGTCCGGCGTGGCGGTGAATGGATCGGCTGCCCAGTCATGGAAGAAGTCCTCGAGCGGGTCGGCCGCCTCTTCGCCAAACAGGCGTACCAGTTGCTCTCGGCATAGCGCTTTCAATGCCGACGCGCCCACACCGTTACGCCGCGCTGCGTCCATGCCCAAAAAACCGAACAGCGCAGCGCCCTGGTCGGTGCCGGCATCGTGGATTTCAGCCAGCGGCCCCACCCCGCTGAATGCATCACCGGACAGCCCTTGCTCCCGCCAAAACGGTTTGGCGTAGCGCGCAACGTACTTGGCGTGGGAAGCCATCCAGGTCGGGACATTGGCCATCTGCTGCATTTCCTGCCCGGACAGGGCGGGCACCATGCGCAGGTTTTTCCCAGGCGAGGCGGCAGCGCCAGCCAGAGATGGGTGTAATCGGCGGTATGGATACGCTTGTCGGAGAATGACAGGTGCACGCGTTCATCAACCCTTGCTACACCCGTCACCACAGCCGCCAGATGGACGCGTGTCTTGGGCAATGAAGCGGCAAGCGCCTGCACCAGGCGAGCCGTTCCGCCCTGGATGCGCATGGACACGTTGCCTGAGCGGTAGCCTTCGCGGCGGACTCGCTCGGTGGCCCAGCGCTCTATCAATGCATCGCCTTGCTCGTATTGCTGGAACACGGGCAATCCCAGCTCGGCCACCAGGGCGTGCATGCGCGGCTGGCAGTCCGGCCAGAACCAGGTCGGACCGAGGTCGAAGCCGCCAGTGGCGGTCGAGAGAATTCTTCCGCCCAGCCGATCGCGGGCTTCGAACAGCTCGAATTCCAGGCCAAGGCCATGCAGACGGTAGGCGGCGTAGACACCCGCCAGACCGGCGCCAACGATGGCAATCTTTTGTGTCGTCATGGGTGATCCTCGGAATGCGATGAAGGGCGCCATTGGCGCCCATCGCCGCTTCAGTGTTTCTCGAACGCCGACACCGCGTCGAACACCCGTGCGGTGTAGGTCAGTGCCGCGCCGGCGTTGAGCGAGATGGCAACGCCCAAGGCCTCGGCAATTTCTTCACGGGTTGCCCCATGCTTGAGTGCTGCTTGCACGTGAGAGGCGATGCAACCGTCGCAGCGGGTAGTGATCGCCACCGACAGCGCGATCAACTCGTGGATCTTCGGGTCCAGGTGTCGGGCCGGTGCACTGCCCAGTGCGCTCATGCCCCGCATGGTTTCCGGGGCAAGCCTGGCAAACTCACCGACGTTGTTCATCAACCCGGCGAAATACTCGTTCCAGTTCATCATACCTAACGACTCCTGTTTCAGTTGCGGCCGGCAGTCACGCCGCCATCGACCGGCAGCACGGTGCCGGTAATCCACGAAGCCTCCTGCGAGGCGAGGAACAGGATCGCCTCGGCCACATCGGCTGGCTGGCCATTACGGCCCAGCGGATGGAAAGCATTGAAGGTCGGCAGTACCGCCTTGACCTGATCAGCGTCCATGAAGGTGCCGTAGACCGGCGTCTCGACCACTGCGGGGGCCACGGTATTGATGCGGATGTTGGCGCTCGCCAGTTCCAGGGCCAGGTTGCGAGTCAGCGCGTGGACACCCGCGTTAGCGGCGGAATAGGCCGCCGACGGGGTAGCCCCGATGGCCTGGATGGCCCACAGCGAGCCGGTCTGGACAATCGCCCCGCCACCGCGCTTGAGCATGGCCCTGGCGGCCGCCTGGGCCATGAAAAATTTGCCCTTGAGGATGATGTCCAGGAAGGCGTCGTACTCGTGGGGTTCCACTTCAAGGAAGGGCTTGGGGCTGAAGATGCCGGCGTTGTTGATCAGAATATCCACCCCGCCGAACTCATTCACCGCGAGATCCACCAGCGCCTGGCCCGTGGCCGGCTGGGCGATATCGCCCGCGAGGGTGCGCACATTCTGGCCGGTCGCATCGATGTCCCGGGCAACCCGGGCGAGCTTGGCGGCGTCACGACCACCGATCACCACACGGGCACCGGCCTCGACCAGACGCTGGGCGACCTCCTTGCCAATGCCCGAACCACCACCGGTCACAATCGCGACCTTGTTAGAAAAACTTTTCATGCCTGGATTTCCTCATTGACTGGACGCAAGGGATAAAAATATCGAAGACCTTGGATCAATCCCCGTTTCTGCTATATTTCAGGGATCTATCTGAGGACTTGGTGTGCATTCTTCGCCAAAGCCCGCAACGTCACAACGCAGAAGATTTTGTTTTCCGGAATAGAAAAACTATCAATGACCAGCCCCGCTTACCTTAACGCGCTCCGTGCATTCGAGGCCGCAGCGCGACACCAGAGTTTCTCGGCCGCCGCGGCCGAGCTCAATGTCACTCCCGCAGCCGTTGGGCAACAGGTGCGTAATCTCGAGTCGTGGCTGGGCATCGCCCTGTTCGTGCGTTCGAGCAGCGGCTCGGCGCGCCTGATGCTCACTGACGCCGCTCGCGCGGCCCTGCCGGATATCAGGGAAGGGTTCGATCGTTTGTCCATAGGCCTTGCGCGGTTGAAGGACGCCAGCGTGCATGCCGGGCTGACCGTCACCGTAAGCCCGGCCTTCGCCTCGAAATGGCTACTGCCGCGGATCGAGCGCTTTCAACACGCCTACCCGACGCTGGACGTGCTGCTGGATACGAACGCCCGGTCCGTGGATTTCCAGGTCGAGCAGATTGACGTGGGGGTTCGCTACGGCGCGGGGAAATGGCCGGGGCTCACCGCCGTGCACTTGATGGACGAAGTGATCTTCCCGGTCTGCTCGCCGGATTTCCCGTTGCTTGAGGGTGGCCGTCTTGCAGCCGATGCCTTGGCGCAGTGCACGCTGATCCACGACCTGTCCATGGCCAACGACCGTGACTATCCCACCTGGCGCATGTGGCTGGACGCTTCCGGTTTCAACCAGATCAAGTCCGACCACGGCCTGCGGATCAACAATTCGGCTTCGGTACTGCAAGCGGCCATCGACGGCCAGGGCCTGGCACTCGCTCGCAGCGTCATGGTGCGCGACGACCTGGCGGCGGGTCGGCTGATCCGGCCGTTTGCGGACAAGGGCCTCGACTGCCCGCTGACCCAGGCTTACTACGCGGTGTACCGTCCCGAATGCAGTGAACTGCCCAAGGTCCAGGCCTTCAGGGACTGGCTGCTCGCCGAGGCCGGGCGCGCGGCCTCAGAGGCCTAGATCAGGCGAAGCGTCCTTGAGCCAGACCCGGGCACCTTGCGCGCCCGCCCTGGCTTCGAGAGGCTCGCCCGGCGGCAAGCGCATCCAGCCCAGGGGCTGCAAAGTGAAGTCCTCGCCCTGCAGTTCGCCTTCCAGCACCAGGAGTTCCAAGCCCCGCGGGTTGGCGTGCACATGAAGGCTGTCTGCCGGATAGCGTTGCGCGCAAACACGTTCGTACTCGCTCTCGAACAGCAGTTGATCGTCGCGTGCATCAAGCAGCACAACAAGTGGCTGCCGGTCCTGGCGATGAAACTGGCGCAAGCGCACGAAGATCATGCAGCCAGCGCTTGCTCCGGGAGCATGCCGGCTACCTGGAGGGTTGCGCACGTACGTGCCCGCCGGGTATCGACCATGCTCATCCTCGAAGACGCCCTCCAGCACCAGGAACTCTTCCCCGCCGCAATGGGTGTGCGCACTGAATGCACTGCCGGGTGCATACCGCACCAAGGAGGTGGCCCTTGCCTGTTCACCACCGACCCGATACAGCGGCCGCCGGTACACCCCTGCCAGTGGACTGCGGACCCACGGCTGCGTGGCACCCTGCACGATGGACCTGAGAGAGTGGTCTGCGTTGATCAACGGCTTCATCACAATTGCGCCCGCCCCCCGTCGACGACCATCTCGGCACCCAGCATGTAGCTGGACGCATCACTGGCCAGGAACAGCACTGCCGCGGCAATCTCCTCGGCCCGCCCCATGCGACCGATGGGCGCTTGCGCACCGACACGCTCGGCATAGGCGCGATACGCTTCGACGCTTTGATTGGGCTGATGATGAATGGGGGTCTCAATGGCGCCAGGGCTGACGGCGTTGACGCGGATGCGTCGTTCCAGCAACTCGGCCGAAAGCGTGCGCGCGAAGCTGCGCACGGCAGCCTTGGAGGCAGACAACAACGCCCGGCCTGGCGCACCGACCTGGTTCAGCCAGGACGTAGACAGGATGATCGCCCCCCCCGGACGCATGATCGGCTCAACGGCCTGCACCGAGAAAAAGACCCCTTTCACATTGATGTCCATGAGTTCGTCGTAGCGCTCCTCGGTGGTGCTCGACAACGGTGTGCCAAAGGCCACCCCGGCATTGGCGAAAAAGATGTCCAGGCCGCCGAACGCTTGCTCGACGGTCGCTGCCATCTGCCGCAGTTGCTCGCGTGATCGCACATCCGCCACCACCGTGATGACGCCGGGACCCAGCGCTCTGCGCGCCTGTTCCAATTTCTCCGCATCGCGGCCGGTGATCGCCACGCGCGCGCCCTGCTCCAGCAACTTCTGCGCCGTTGCCAGGCCGATGCCTGAATTGCCGCCCGTGATCAGGGCTATTTTTCCGGTGAGCATAGGACACTCCTGCAGCGAGCCGGGTGGTCGGGAACGTGGAGTGCATCGGCTCGCAAGTTCGCAGGATGGAACAAAGCCGGGCCATGGGACGACTGATTAAATCTATGCATGCGCCGTAGAAAATCTTTGTTGCGAGCATTCCACTACAAGGAAAAACATGTGGCCATCAGCGACCAAAGAGCCGGCCATCAAAGCCATCTCGGCGGCAATGCGAAAGTTTTTCTATCAAACGGAGCCTTCTGCCGATGACCACGATCACCCCCATCGGCCGACGCGAACGTCGTTTTCCCGGCTGGGTCTTCCAAGCGATGGTGTGCCTGGTGGCCTTTGCGGCCAATTCCATTTTTTGCCGGCAAGCGCTGATGCAGGATCAAATCGACCCTGCGTCATTCACCGCGATCCGCCTGCTCAGCGGTGCTGTGTTCCTGCTGTGCCTGATTCGGTCGCGCCAGCCTCGGCCTGCCATGGGCGGCAGTTGGCGGGCCGGTCTGGCGCTGTTTCTCTATGCTTACTTATTCTCCATTGCCTACGTCCGACTCGGTGCGGGCGTAGGCGCCTTGATCCTGTTCGGAGCCGTGCAGGTGACGATGTTCGCCTGCGCCTGGAAACAGGGCGAGCCGGTTCAGAAAAAAGCGCTGATCGGCATGTCCTTGGCCTTCTGCGGCCTGCTGGTCCTTTTACTACCGGGCGCCGACACCCCACCCATGGGCAGCGCCCTGCTCATGGCGGTCTCGGGAATGGCCTGGGGAGCCTACTCACTGCTCGGCAAAGGCTGCGCCAACCCACTCGCAGACACCGCCGGCAACTTTGCCAGAACCCTGGCAATGCTGTGTGTGCTCGGCCCGATCATGCTCCTTGGCAGCCACCCGCGCCTGAGCGTGCCCGGCGTGCTTTATGCGCTGGCTTCCGGCATCCTGGCCTCTGGCTGCGGCTACGCGCTCTGGTATGGCACGGTCAAGAAAATCAGCGCACAACACGCCGCAACGCTGCAGCTCGGCGTGCCCATCCTCGCCTCGCTGGGCGGCGTATGGCTGCTGGATGAACCCATGTCGATCCGCTTGTTGACGGTCTCCATCGTTGTGTTGGGCGGCATTGCACTATCACTTAGGGCGCGAATCGCGTGAAGACCCAATCATGGTTCTGGACCCGGGCCTGGTGGCAGGCGAAGCAGGTCTGGTGCTGTGCCTCATCGGCGGGCTTGCCGTTGATAAAGCGACCGAATCCCCAGCCGCCGGTCGACGCGTATCTCTGCGAGTCCTTGACCATCACCTGGACGGTAGTGGCCGCACCGGGGATCGAGGCCGGCTCGAACTCCGGCGACTGGACGTGCTTCCAGGCCAGCTTCACCAGCACCGTGCCGTCGGGGAACGGCAGGGTTGAATCCTGATAGGCCTTCATCGCCAGACCATTGCCCACCACGGCTCGAAGTTCGTTCAGCGGCGTGGCTTCCTGGGCCGGGGCGATCAGGGCCCATTGGCGATAGCCCTCGGGAAGTTTCACCCCATAGATCGGCGAAACCTCGCCGCCCCCGTCATCGCCCAGGACCAGGCCAGCCGTGCCCCATGTCGCGGCGGCCACGGCGGCGGACATCGCCAGATGCTTGAGTTTCATCGTTGCTCTCCTGTGTGCCGAACGGTTACTTCGTCGCGGCACGTAACGGCCGGAACGCTTCGCGCAACTCTTCGCTGAACAATTGCGGCTGCTCCCAGGCAGCGAAGTGCCCCCCCTTGCCGACCTCGCTGAAGTAGGACAGCGATGGATAGGCACGCTGGGCCCAGGTCTTCGGCGCGCGGTAGATCTCCTGCGGGAACACGCTGATCGCCACCGGGACCTTGATGTTCGTGGTTTTCTGCGCGGCGGCGCTGAAGTTATTGTTGTTGTTCTCCCAATAGAAACGGGAGGACGAGGCACCGGAGTCGGTCAGCCAGTACAAGCTGATGTCGTCGAGCATTTCATCGCGGCTGAGTACGCGCTCAGGCTGGCCGTCGCTGTCGGTCCAGGCCGCGAATTTCTCGTACATCCAGGCCGCCGTACCGGTGGGCGAATCGGCCAGCAGGTAACCGATAGTCTGCGGCCGGGTTACCATCATTGCGCCGTAGGCGGCATTGCGGCCGAAGAACGTGCTCAGCGAGCGGTAGGCCGTGCGTTCCGGTTCGGTGAGCCCGGCCGGGGCCGGATCGCCGCTGTTGATCGGTTTCACCAGCTCCGGCGGCACGGTCGCTGGCATGTTCAAGTGGATCCCCAGCAGTCCGGGTGGCGCCAGGCGCCCCAGGGCATCGGAGATCACAGAACCGTGATCGCCGCCCTGGGACACGTAATGGCTGTAGCCCAACCGCTTCATCAACACGTCCCAGGCTTTCGCCACTCGGTCGGGGCCCCAGCCCAGTTCGGTCGGCTTGCCGGAAAAACCATGGCCGGGAATCGAAGGGATCACCACGTCGAAGGCATCCTCGGCGCGACCACCGTAGGCAGTCGGGTCGGTCAACGGGCCGATCGTCTTGAGGAATTCGAATTGCGAACCCGGCCAGCCGTGGGTGAGGATCAGCGGCATCGCGTTGGGGTGGCGCGAACGCACGTGGATGAACTGAATGTCGACACCATCGATGGTGGTGACGAACTCCGGCAAGGCGTTGAGTCGGGCCTCTGCCTTGCGCCAGTCGTAGCCGTCGCCCCAATACTTGACCAACGCCTGCACCTGGGCCAGCTGCACACCCTGGGAGGTGTCGCTGACGGTTTCCTTGTCCGGCCAGCGCGTGGCGGCGATGCGCTGGCGCAGCTCGGCCAACTTGGCGTCATCGACGTGAATGCGGTACGGGCGAATGGCTTGCGACCCGGCCTGCGCGGCGCTGGCGGTGGGGTCCTGTGCGGCCGAGGCCTCGGCGCTGGCGGCGAGCACGGCAAGACCGAGCGCACTGGCCGCGCCGGCTGAAACCAGGTAACGCTGCCAGGTAAAAACGAGCGGGGCTGCAAGCATGGTGAATCTCCTTTTGATGCCCAGAGGGACGGCAACGGCCGTCCCGACGCAGGCCATTTAAGGCCCCATGGGTATCGCGGATGTGTCACCAACGGACGCTAAAGCAACAGTCCGTATCGCAGTGGGGGCTGGATACACAGGGATACAGAGGTGGCGAGAAGGCGGCGCTACAGTCACTCCACCGCTTGTGCCTGCTGATACTCCCGAGGCGTACAGCCGAACTCACGCCGGAACACGGTGTGCAGGTACTGCGCCGATTTGAAGCCGCAACGCTGGGCGATGTCGGCAATCGGCGAGTCGGAGTTGCCGAGCCCGCTGGCGGCAGCGGCCAGCTTGAAGCGCAGGATCTCGTCGTGAACGCTGCACCCGCGCACCTTGCGAAAGTGCGACTCCAGGGATGAACGCGACACACCGACATACGCCGCCACCTGGGCGGTCTTGATGCCCTGGCAGGCGTATTGGCGGATGAACAGCAGCGCCTGCATGACGTAGGGATTGCCCAGCGGCTGGTGCAGGCTGGAAACCTGCACATTGATCGCATCCGGCGGAACCAGGATCTGCGTGCCCGTGGACGGCATGCCGTGGAGCATCTGGTGCAGCAGGCGCGCCGCGGTCCGGCCCATGGTTTCGGTGCCCTGGATCACCGAACTCAGTGGCACCCGCGTCAGGCTGCGGGTCAGCGGATCGTTGTCGATGCCGATCAACGCCACCTGCTCCGGGACGGCGATCCCGGCGGTCAGGCAGGCTTGCAACAGTTGGCGGGCGCGGGCATCGCTGACGGCAATGATGCCGATGGGTTTGGGCAGGCTTTGCAGCCAGGCGATCTGCTGTTCGACGGCGCTGTCCCAGAGCGGCGCGCTGGTGCCCATGCCGCGGTAGATCTCGGCGGGCAGGCCGTCGCGCTGCACCAGGCGGCGAAAGGCTTTTTCCCGCTCCTGGGCCCAACGATTGGCCTGTGCCTCGGGCAGGCTGAAACAGGCGAAGCGCGTCAGGCCGGCCTCGATCAAGTGCTCATAGGCCAGCGTCATCAACGCGTCGTTGTCGGTGGCGACGTAAGGGATGCCCTTCGGGTAGGCCCGCGCATCCTGGTAGGAACCGCCCACTGCCACCACGGGCAGCTTGATCCCCGCCAGCGCCTCGCCGATCAGCGGGTCGTCGAAATCGGCAATGATGCCGTCGCCCTGCCAGCGCTCGATGCCCTTGAGGCGACAGAGGAAATCCTCTTCGAGGAACAGGTCCCACGAAGCGCGGGTGCTGCTCAGGTAATTGCCGATGCCGCTGATGATCCCACGGTCGTAGATCTTGCTGCCGTTGAACAACAGGGCGATGCGGTGAACGGGCGGGACAGTTTTCATTGTTTGAACCCTTGGCCGATGGACACAGACCAGTCTCTGTCTGAAAAGCCTTGATACTCGTTCATGCTGCGTTGAAAACCGGCTCGGAATGCTCATTTACTCCAGTAAAGTCGAGCGCGACCCCGACCGTTCCTCGCCGGTTTTCGCCTTGCCTGACCTTCGTCTCAAGACTTTTCAAACAGAGACTAGGCTTGCTCGCGCTCAAGCTCAATACAAAATCGAACGGCCCGTTGGTGATTTTCATAATCAGCAGCCTCAGGTCCGGCGCTAGTATCGAGACACCGCCAAGAATAAAAAGGACACAGCCATGCCGTACTTCCCCGGTGTCGACAAGATTCGCTTCGAGGGTGCCGCCAGCGGCGCACCCCTCGCCTTCCGCCACTACGACGCCGACAAGCTCATCCTCGGCAAGCCCATGCGCGAACACCTGCGCATGGCGGTCTGCTACTGGCATTCGTTCGTCTGGCCGGGGTCCGACGTGTTCGGTGCCGGCACGTTCAAGCGCCCCTGGCAGCACGCCGGCGACCCCATGGAACTGGCCATCGGCAAGGCTGAAGCGGCCTTCGAGTTCTTCAGCAAACTGGGCATCGATTACTACTGCTTCCACGACACCGATGTCGCCCCCGAGGGCAGCTCGCTGCGCGAGTATCGCAACCATTTCGCGCAGATGGTCGATCACCTGGAACGCCATCAGGAACAGACCGGCATCCGATTGCTGTGGGGCACCGCCAACTGCTTCAGCAACCCGCGCTTTGCCGCCGGCGCGGCAAGCAACCCGGACCCGGAAGTCTTCGCCTGCGCCGCCGCCCAGGTGTTCAGTGCCATGAACGCGACCCTGCGGCTCAAAGGCGCCAACTACGTGTTGTGGGGTGGCCGCGAGGGCTACGAAACCCTGCTCAATACCGACCTCAAGCGCGAGCGCGAGCAACTGGGCCGGTTCATGCGCATGGTGGTCGAGCACAAGCACAAGATCGGCTTCAAGGGCGACCTGCTCATCGAACCCAAGCCCCAGGAGCCGACCAAGCACCAATACGATTACGACACCGCCACAGTGTTCGGCTTCCTCCAGCAGTTCGGCCTGGAGCGCGAGATCAAGGTCAACATCGAGGCCAACCACGCGACCCTGGCCGGGCACAGCTTCCACCACGAGATCGCCACCGCGACGTCGCTGGGGATCTTCGGCAGCATCGACGCCAACCGGGGCGATCCGCAAAACGGCTGGGACACCGACCAGTTCCCCAACAGCGTCGAGGAAATGACCCTGGCCACTTATGAAATCCTCAAGGCCGGAGGGTTCACCCACGGTGGATTCAACTTCGACTCCAAGGTTCGTCGCCAGAGCGTCGACGATGTCGATCTGTTCCACGGCCATGTCGCCGCCATGGATGTCCTGGCCCTGGCCCTGGAGCGCGCGGCCGCCATGGTCCAGGACGATCAGTTGCAACGGTTCAAGGACCAACGCTACGCCGGCTGGCAGCAGCCGTTCGGCCAGGCAGTGCTGGCGGGCGACTACAGCCTCGCGGCGCTGGCTGAACATGCCTTCGACAACGCGTTGAACCCCCAAGCGGTCAGTGGCCGACAGGAGATGCTCGAGAACGTGGTCAACCGGTTCATCTACCCCTGACCCAGGACTGCACCGGGAGCCTGCGAGCCTGTGACATTCGCGCGACAAATCTGTGCCCACACCGCCGTGCAACGCTCTACAGTCTTACCGGCATCCCGCTCATCGTCAGGACGTGTCTTTCAAACAACAATAAAAGGACGCACTACCATGAAAACATTCAAACGCACGTTGCTCGCCGGCGCCCTCGCCCTGCTCTCGCTCCCGGTCATGGCCGACGCCGCGCACCCGAAAATTGGCTTCTCCATCGATGACCTGCGCCTGGAACGCTGGTCGCGGGACCGCGACTACTTCGTCGCGGCAGCGGAAAAACTCGAGGCCAAGGTCTTCGTCCAGTCGGCCGACGCCAACGAGCAGAAGCAGATCTCGCAGATCGAGAACCTCATCTCCCGGGGCGTCGACGTGATTGTCATCGTGCCATTTAACGCCACCGTGCTGACCAACGCCGTCGCCGAAGCCAAGAAGGCCGGAATCAAGGTGGTGTCCTACGACCGGCTGATCCTCAACGCCGACATCGACGCCTACATTTCCTTCGATAACGAAAAGGTCGGCGAAATGCAGGCCAGCGGCGTGTTGCAAGCGGCGCCCAAGGGTAATTACTTCCTGCTCGGCGGCGCCCCGACGGACAACAACGCCAAGGTGCTGCGTGAAGGCCAGATGAAAGTGCTGCAACCGGCCATCGACAAGGGCGACATCAAGATCGTCGGCCAGCAATGGGTGAAGGAATGGAACCCCACCGAAGCCCTGAGCATCGTCGAGAACGCCCTGACCCGCAACAGCAACAAGATCGACGCCATCGTCGCCTCCAACGACGCCACCGCAGGCGGTGCGATCCAGGCCCTCGCGGCCCAGAAAATGGCCGGCAAGGTGCCGATCTCGGGCCAGGACGCCGACCTGGCGGCGGTCAAGCGGGTGATCGACGGCACCCAGACCATGACCGTCTACAAGCCACTCAAGCTGATCGCCACCGAAGCCGCCAAGCTCTCGGTGCAACTGGCACGCAACGAGAAACCCACCTACAGCTCGCAGTACGACAACGGCAGCAAGAAGGTCGACACCATCCTGCTCACCCCGACCCCGCTGACCAAGGACAACATCGACCTGCTGGAAAAGGACGGCTTCTACACCAAGGCGCAGATCGCCGGGCAATGACCTGAAGCCAAGCCCGAGGTTATCAGTCACTGTGGGAGCGAGCTTGCTCGCGATGGCGGTGGTTCAGCTGGCATCCCTTTCGGATCTGCTGCCGCTATCGCGAGCAAGCTCGCTCCCACAGGAAACTGGCTGACATCAGGGCAGTGCCTAGCCACTGATTATGTGTGAGTCCTTGCCATGTCCGATTACCTGCTGCAAATGAACGGCATCGTCAAGACCTTTGACGGTGTCAAGGCCCTGAACGGCATCGATATCAAGGTCCGGCCCGGTGAGTGCGTCGGCCTGTGCGGCGAGAACGGCGCGGGCAAATCCACGCTGATGAAAGTCCTGTCGGCGGTCTACCCCCATGGCACCTGGGAGGGCGAAATCCTCTGGGACGGCCAGCCGCTCAAGGCGCAATCGATCAGCGACACCGAAGCCGCCGGGATCGTCATCATCCACCAGGAGCTGACCCTGGTCCCCGACCTGTCGGTGGCCGAAAACATCTTCATGGGCCACGAGCTGACCCTGCCCGGCGGGCGCATGAATTACCCGGCCATGATCCATCGCGCCGAAGCCCTGATGCGGGAGCTCAAGGTGCCGGACATGAACGTCTCGCTGCCGGTGTCCCAGTACGGCGGCGGCTACCAGCAACTGGTGGAAATCGCCAAGGCACTGAACAAGCAGGCGCGCCTGCTGATCCTCGACGAGCCCTCCTCGGCCCTGACCCGCTCGGAAATCGAGGTGCTGCTGGACATCATCCGCGACCTCAAGGCCAAGGGCGTCGCCTGCGTGTACATCTCCCACAAGCTCGACGAAGTGGCCGCCGTGTGCGACACGATTTCGGTGATCCGCGACGGCAAGCACATCGCCACGACCGCCATGGCCGACATGGACATCCCGAAGATCATCACCCAGATGGTCGGGCGAGAAATGAGCAACCTCTACCCCACCGAACCCCATGAGGTGGGCGAGGTGATCTTCGAGGCGCGCCACATCACCTGCTACGACATCGACAACCCCAGGCGCAAACGGGTCGACGACATCTCGTTCGTGCTCAAGCGTGGGGAAATCCTTGGCATCGCCGGGCTGGTCGGCGCCGGCCGCACGGAGCTGGTGTCGGCGCTGTTCGGCGCCTACCCCGGCCGCCACGAAGGCGAAGTCTGGCTCGACGGCCAGCCGATCGATACGCGCACCCCGCTCAAGGCGATCCGCGCCGGCCTGTGCATGGTCCCCGAAGACCGCAAGCGCCAGGGCATCATCCCGGACCTGGGCGTGGGCCAGAACATCACCCTGGCCGTGCTGGACACTTATTCACGCCTGACCCGCATCGATGCAGAGGCCGAGCTGGGCAGCATCGACAAGGAAATCGCGCGCATGCACCTCAAGACCGCGAGCCCGTTCCTGCCAATCACCAGCCTGTCGGGCGGCAACCAGCAAAAAGCCGTGCTGGCGAAAATGCTCCTGGCCCAGCCCCGGGTGTTGATCCTCGATGAACCGACCCGCGGGGTGGACGTCGGCGCCAAGTATGAGATCTACAAGCTGATGGGCGCGCTGGCGGCCGACGGCGTGTCGATCATCATGGTCTCCTCGGAACTGGCCGAGGTGCTGGGGGTGTCCGACCGGGTGCTGGTGATCGGCGAAGGCCAGTTGCGCGGCGACTTCATCAACCACGAACTGACCCAGGAACAGGTGCTCGCCGCCGCGCTCAGCCACCCCGATGGCCATCACAATAATGATCGGAAGTCCGCGTAGATGAATCAGGTCAAACAACTGTTCTCCCGCTACAAAATGCTCGCGCTGGTGATCGCCGTGGCGATGATCTGGCTGTTCTTCAGCTGGCAGACCGAGGGCGGCTTCCTGACCCCGCGCAACCTTTCCAACCTGCTGCGGCAAATGTCCATCACCGGGATCCTGGCCTGCGGCATGGTGCTGGTGATCATCAGCGGCGAGATCGACCTGTCGGTGGGGTCCTTGCTGGGGCTGCTGGGAGGGCTCGCGGCGATCCTTGATGTGGTCTATCACATCCCGCTGCTGGCGAACCTGAGCCTGGTCGCCCTGTGTGGCCTGGTGATCGGCCTGGGCAACGGCTACATGACCGCCTACCTGCGCATCCCCTCGTTCATCGTCGGCCTGGGCGGCATGCTTGCCTTTCGCGGGATCCTGCTGGGGGTCACCGGCGGGACCACCATCGCCCCGGTGTCGCCGGAGCTGGTCTACGTCGGCCAGGGCTATCTGCCGCACGCCGTGGGCACCGGGCTGGGCGTGGTGCTGTTCGCCCTGACCCTGTTCCTGACCTGGAAACAGCGGCGCAATCGAGCTTTGCATGGCCTGGCGGCGCACTCGTTGGTACGCGACGTGCTGCGGGTGGTGCTGATCGGCGCGGTGCTGGCCGGCTTCGTCTACACCCTCAACAGCTACGACGGCATCCCGGTTCCGGTGCTGCTTTTGCTGGTGCTGCTCGGCGTGTTCAGCTACGTCACCAGCCAGACCGTGTTTGGCCGGCGGGTGTATTCGGTGGGCAGCAACATGGAAGCCACGCGCCTGTCGGGTATCAACGTGCAAGCGGTGAAACTGTGGATCTTCGGCATCATGGGGGTGATGTGCGCCCTGGCCGGCGTGGTCAACACCGCGCGCCTGGCAGCGGGTTCGCCCTCGGCCGGCAACATGGGCGAGCTCGATGCCATCGCCGCCTGCTTCATCGGTGGCACTTCGATGCGCGGCGGCTCCGGCACGGTCTACGGCGCCCTCCTCGGCGCGCTGGTCATCACCAGCCTGGACAACGGCATGTCGATGCTCGACGTCGACAGTTACTGGCAGATGATCGTCAAGGGCAGCATCCTGGTGCTGGCGGTGTGGGTCGACGTGAGCACCCGCACCGGACGACGCTGAGCCGGGACTGGCGATGGCCCCGACGCCGTCGCCACCACGTGGCACGGCACAGGCCAAGGGCATTTTTTGGTCTATAGTTTCCAGCGAACCCGTTGATACACCTTTTCGCATGGACGCAATCGGGAGCTTCGGCCATCCGTCTCTTCCCCGGCGGATGTCCGCTAACCTGGAATGCCGGTACAACGCACGGAGCACATCATGTCGATCCAACGGACGAGTGGACTGAGGCAGGCTCGCGGTGTCGCCACCGATGCATCGCCCCGTCCCCCAGCCCGGCTCTTTCGACATGGCCTCGACCGCATAAGGGAAGCCTACGTCCTGCTGCCGCTGCTGGCGCTGCTCCTGCTGATCGCCCTCTGGTCCGCCACCCTCTATCTCATCCAGGTCGAACAAACCCGCGCCCAGCGCAACGCCGCGACATTGAGCCTGGAAATCAGCGCCACCTATGAGGCCCAGATGCTGCGCGCGGTGCGTGAAATCGACCAGACCCTCAAGCTCGTCAAGTACGCCTACGAGGCGCAAGGCGAGCACAACCCACTCACCGGGCTCAGGGAGCGAGCGCTGTTGCCGCCGGCCCTGTTGTTCGACGTGAGCGTGGTCGACGCCGACGCCCAACTGGTCGCCAGCACCCGCGCCAACGACACCAGCCATGGCAATGACCCGCAAGAACTGCGCACGCTACGGCACAACGACACGCTGCTGGTCAGCCGTCCCTGGAAAGACCCGCGCACCGGAGAATGGCGATTGCGCTTCAGCCGGCGCCTCGATGGGCCGCAGGGCACGCTCTCGGGGATGGCCCGCGTCGAGGTGGATGCGGCCTACTTCGTCAGCAGCTATGACCCCTCGAAACTTGGCGTCCAAGGGGTACTCGGGCTGCTGGGCACCGACGGGGTGTTCCGGATCCGGCGCACCGGCGATACCCTGCTGGCGGGCGATACGGTCGACTACGCAGCCCTGGTGCCAGACACCGAGGACACCCAGGCGCTGCTGCTGGTCAACCATTGGGACGGCGTGCGCCGCTACACCAGTGCCCGCCAGCTCTACGACGTTCCCCTGGCGGTGATCGTCGGGCTGTCCGAAGAGGAACAACTGCTTGCCGTGACCCGCCAGGCCCAGGTCTATTTGCATCGAGCCACCGCAGCCAGCCTGCTGCTGATCTGCCTGGCGGGCCTGCTCAGCCGGATGAGCTGGCAATTGGCGCAAAGCCGTCTGCAGGCTGCCGAAGCCAAGGTCGCCTACGCCGAACGCGTCGAATACCTGGCCTACCACGACGGCCTCACCGCGCTGCCGAACCGCAGCCTGTTCAGCAAACTGCTGGTGCAGAACATTCGCGAAGCCAGCCGTTATCGACGCCAGATGGCCGTACTGTTCCTCGACCTCGACCGCTTCAAACTGATCAACGACACCCTCGGCCACGATGCCGGCGACCAGTTGCTGCAAGAAGTCGCCCACCGTCTCAAGACCTGTCTGCGCGAAAGCGACATCGTCGCCCGCCTGGGCGGCGACGAATTCGTGATTCTGCTGCCGCAGCTGTCGGATGAACAGTACGTAGGGGCCACCGCCCAGAAAATCCTCGGGGCGATTGCCAGGCCCTTCAACCTGCAAGGGCAAGAGTTTCGCGTGACCGCCAGCATTGGCATCAGCCTGTACGACCGCGACGGCCAGGACGAACAGACCCTGAAGAAAAACGCCGACATCGCCATGTACCAGGCCAAGCAGCAGGGCAAGAACACCTTCCAGTTCTACTCCGAGCGCTTGAACGCCGAATCACTGGAGCGGCAAACCCTCGAACTGGGCTTGCGCCATGCCTTGGAACGGGATGAGTTCAGGCTTCACTACCAGGCCAAGCGCGACATCCGCAGCGGGCAGATCACCGGCATGGAAGCGCTGTTGCGCTGGGAACACCCCGACCTTGGCCTGGTGGCGCCCATGCAGTTCATTCCGGTGGCCGAAGAGACGGGCCTGATCGTGTCCATCGGCCAATGGGTGCTGCGGACGGCTTGCCTGCAAAACGTCGCCTGGCAACAACAGGGACTGGCGCGGTTGTGCGTGGCCGTGAACCTGACGGCCCGGCAGTTCTTCGACGACGCGCTGCTGAGCGACCTTGCCACTGTCCTGGCCGAGACCGGCATGGACGCCAACCTGCTGGAACTGGAGATCGCCGAGAGCCTGCTGATGCAGGACGTCAAGGCTGCCCTCCAGGTCCTGACCGGGCTCAAGCAACTGAACGTGCGCATCGCCATCGACGATTTCGGCGTCGGCTACTCATCGCTCTCGGCCCTGCAGCAGTTCCCGCTCGACGCCATCAAGATCGACCGCTCGTTCATTCGGGACGTGGCCCGGGTGTCGGAGGACCGGGCCTTGACCGAGGCCATCATCACCATGGGCCGCAGCCTCAGCCTGACGGTGGTGGCCCAGGGCGTGGAAACCAAGGAGCAAGCCGACTTCCTACGGGACAACGCTTGCGATGAATTCCAGGGGTTCTACTTCAACAAGCCGATGCCCGCCGACCAGTTCCAGGCCTTGCTGCAAGCGCAAGCGCCTCACCCCTAGTCCTCACGGCGGATCCGCCGGCAGCACCCGGACACTGTCGTCCACGTCTCGCGCATCGATGTAGCCGACACTGTCGGGGTGGCCGGCCAGGTACTTCTTCACCTCCGCGCTGCTGCCAAGGGTTTCCGGCGGTTGGCCCCGGCCGGTAAAAATGATCTTCGACCAGTGCGCCTTGAGCTGGGCGGCGGACTTGCCGGTGAAGCGGGTGTAAAACTCGTCGCGAATCGCCGAGCCCTCGGGCAAATCAATGGGAACGGCCTGCCCGCCATCGGGAAAACGATTGGTCTTGCCCAGGAAGATATTCGCCACCTGGCTGCCCGCCAGCGTCTTCACCGGGCTGGCACTGGCAACGACCACCACCACCTCGGCCATCGCCAGCGTGCTGCCAGCGGACAATACGACGCCTGCCACCGCACACCCCGTGTGCTTGAGAAAGCGCATGATCGGGCCCATCAGAACACGAAATCCACGGCGACGCTGAGCAGGCTGAACGAGCCACCGGGCTCGAAGTCCGGCTGGAAATTGGTCAACGGTCCAGTGGCGGTGCTGCCAAGGCGCGTGTGGTCGTACTGCAGCTTGGCGTCCATGTTCTTGGTGAAATCCCAGCGCACGCCCAGGGACAGGGTCTGCTGGCGGCTGCCTGAGCCGAGGATGCCGTTGAGCGCGCCGTTGAGCTCACCCGCCGGCCCCACGAGTTCAGGCGGCAGGTTCGAGGTGTCCAGCCCCTCGGTGGACGTTTCGCTCAGGGTCTTGGAACGTGCATAGGTGATATAGGGTGTGAACGCATTGATCCTGTAGCCGCTGCTGACGTACCAGGCGCTCATCTCGCCAAACGCCGCGTGGCTTTTGAAATGCCCCCATTCGCCCATGACGAACCAGTCGCCTGGATCGTAGATGGCGCCCACGCCGACGAAGTTGAAATGCTTGCCCTTGGTGTCATAGCGGTCGGCAATGTCGTTGCCCTGCGCGCCGAACTGCCGGAAATCATCGAACAGCGGGTTGAAGGGCTCGTAGGTCAAATGCGTCTGCTGGAAGGTGATGCGCGTGGTCAAGGCGCCGTATTCGGTCAGGTTGGAAACGCCCCACGATTCCCGGGCGCGGGTTTCACCCGTGCCATGGGGCATCTTCACCGTGCTCTGGCCCACGTTGCCCTGCACCGTGTTGGCAACATCGCCCACGTGCAGCCGGTAGCTGAGATCCATGCCGTCGGTGCTGGTCACAGGGATCATGCTGTACACCTCGCCCGGCGGCCGTACCCAGGGGAGCGTGTAGCCGACCTTGCGAGTGTCGGAAAACAGGAAGGCCGGCTGCACCGTGCGACCGATGCGCAGGCTGAAATCCGGCGTGACCTGGTACTTGAAGTTCGCCCACTCCAGGGAGGGCCGGTAACTGTTGTCGTAACGTTGTTCCGAAATGACCTGCACCACCGCAGAAAGCTGCGGGTTGAAACGGGCGGTCAGCTGGGCCCCGATCAGGCTGTCGACATCGGCGCTCCAGTCGCGGGTGTGCCCGGCACCATTGGGCTTGTAGATGCTGGAGGTGTAGTCGGCGTTTTTCTCGTTGGAGTGAACCATCCCCACCGTGCCGAAGCTGCTCACTGAAAACGTCGGGCCCTGGGCGTCGGCGGCGTGCGCGGTGCAGGCGTACAGAGCCAGCACGGCCAACGCCAGGGGGTTGAGTCGTGGCGTCATGGGTCAGTGCAGCCCTATGGCAAGGGAGATTTCAGCCAGGCTCGCTGGCGCCCTGGAACGTGTAACGACATTGATTGCGCAATTGCCCGGGGAGACTGCCACCATGCGTTCTAATCCTTGTAACGTTGGCTCAGTAGGCATTCGGTGATGCCACGAACGACATTGTAGTCGACAAACCGCCACCCGCCCGGCTCATGCCCGGCCGGTCGGGCCCGAAGGCCGGGTGGGCAGTTCCAGGGTGAAGGTGGCGCCCTGCCCCGGCCCGGCACTCTGGACCTTCAATGCCCCGCCCATCTCCATGGCGGCCAGCACACAACTGTGCAGGCCGAAACCGTGGCCATCCTTGCGGGTGGTGAAGCCGTGGGCAAAGATGCGCGTCAGGTTGCCCTCGGCGATCCCCTCGCCATTGTCGATCACCCGGATGATCAAGGTCTGTTCCGTGTTCAGCTCGCCCTGCAAGGTGATCACCGGGGGCCGATCCGCCATGTCGACCATCGCGTTGCCGGCGTTCTTGATCAGGTTGACCAGGATCATCAGCACCCGGTGCTTGTCCAACTCAACCGCCGGCAAGCCTGTGAACGCCTTCTGCACCGTGACGTGGCGGGTCGTGAGCACGCCGGCGTTCATGCGTAACGCATCCTCGATCAGTTGCTGGACCTGCACGGTCTCGCGCAGGCTGGAAGCGCCTGAATACGATTGTTGGGCCGCCACGACTTCCTTGATGTGATCGATGCTCTTGGTCAACTGCTCAAGCTCTTCGGCCATGCTCTTCTGCTCGACCGCCAAGGCCTCCACCACCTGGTTCAGGTAGCCGGGCAGCAACCTGCCTTTCTCGTCCTGCGAGATGAAGTGGCCGAGGTCCTCGGTGTGCTGGTTCATCAACTGCATCGCCTTGCCCAGGCCCAAGGCTTTACTGGTGCGCAGTTTTTGCGTCAGCACCTCGGCGCAAACGTTGACGCTGTTGAGGACGTTGCCCACGTTGTGCAGCACGTTGGTGGCGATCTCGGCCATGCCGGCCTGGCGGGCGACGGCCACCAACTGGGTCTGGGCTTCAGCGGTGCGCAGGCGACTCTGTGCCAGCTGCCAGCTCATGCGGCTCAGCAACACCACCAGGAACATCAACACCAGACTGCCGGCCGCGGCCCGCCACACATAGGTTTGGGCTTGCTGGGTGACGGCCGCCAGTTGCTCCTGCTCGGACAACCCGACGATCACCGCCAGCGGCAGGTCATAGAGCTGCCGAGCGCTGGTGTAGCGGCGTACGCCGTCCCAATCGTTGGTCAGCAGCAGCGCCTGGGTGTCCTCGGTGTCCGGCACCAGCGCCGCGTAATCCACCGTGTCACCGGCCTGCACCGTCTCCCCGGTGCGCCGCACCCGGAACACGCCGTCGGTGCCCAGCAACCCGAAGACGCCCTGCTCGCCGAGCTTCGAGGCATCGTAGCTGCTGACGAAATAGTTCGCGTCAACCTCGACCCTGGCGACCCCCGCGAACCCGCCATCGGCCGAACTGAGGCGCCGGCTGAAGCGCAACCGCCATTCGCCGTTGAGCGGGTTTCTCCAGGGGCGGCTGATCAATAGCGTGTCGTCGCGCCGCAACGTGCGCAGGTCGTCCGCGTCGTCGACCACTTCCGTTTCGTTGGCCCGGGTGCTGGCCACCAACCTGGCATCGGCGTCGATCACGCTCACGTCAAACAACAGCGACGGCGGCAACAATGCCCGCTCCTTCAGCCTGGGCAGCGGGTTGCGCTGGCCTTCGGCCTCGTAGGTGTACTTGACGAGCTTGAGGGTCTGGTCGATTTCATGGACCGCCCGCAGCATCTGGGCTTCATAGGTCGCGCTGACTTCCAGGCTGACTGCCGCCGCGTTATGCCGCGCCCGGGTCAGTTCGCTGGTGATGAGGTACAGCGTCGTCAGCCAGATGGCCAACAACAGGAAAACCGCCAGCAGCGGAAACAGGACATACGCCTCCTTGGCATGACCGAGCCCACGCCGCAAGACGCGGCCCATGGCCTGGGAGACCGTCTCCGCGGACCTGGCGATACCGGAGGCCAACCTCAGTCCATCTGGCCGTTGAAACGACATGATGCGCTCCCTGCGTTGAACCGGCGTGTTCCTTGCGGCGTTCGGGCAAAACGATTGACTGGAGAAACTATAGATCACAAAACCGGTGCGGGCGTCGGGTGCTCAACAGCGAATGAGCGAACGAAACGCTTCCGAAAATCTCGCCGAAACCCACCCTGCCCGCTCCCACAGAGGATTGGGTGTGTACGCCGCCTTCGCATACACCACCAAGACCTGTGGGAGCGGGCTTGCCCGCGAAGACGGCGGCACATTCAGCATCTTCATGACAGACACTCCGCTTTCGCGGGCAAGCCCGCTCCCACCCAGGATTGAGGGTGTGCGCAGCCTTTGCATGCACCAGCAAGACCTGTGGGAGCGGGCTTGCCCGCGAAGACGGCGGCACATTCAGCATCTTCATGGCAGGCACTCCGCTTTCGCGGGCAAGCCCGCTCCCACCCAGGATTGAGGGTGTACGCAGCCTTTGCATGCACCAGCAAGACCTGTGGGAGCGGGCTTGCCCGCGAAGACGGCGGCACATTCAGCATCTTCATGACAGACACTCCGCTTTCGCGGGCAAGCCCGCTCCCACCCAGGATTGGGGGTGTACGCAGCCTTTGCATACACCAGCAAGACCTGTGGGAGCGGGCTTGCCCGCGAAGATGGTGGCTCATTCAGCATCTTCATGGCAGACACTCCGCTTTCGCGGGCAAGCCCGCTCCCACCCAGGATTGAGGGTGTACGCAGCCTTTGCATGCACCAGCAAGACCTGTGGGAGCGGGCTTGCCCGCGAAGGCGGTGGCACTGTCAACGGGCCTCCAGAAAACACCCCAATGCGCCAGCCTCTGCCAGTACCCGCTGTCCGCCTTTTCCTACTGCTCCCGCCAGATAAATACCCAGCAACTCATAGGAAATTGCCAATAACCCAACCAGATCAGAAAAGTACCCTAGTCGCGTTCCGCTGCGTTTCGCTAACGTCAAAAAAACGAAGTTTGACTCTATAAGGCCATCACCTATCGTTCCTCCCCGAGACCACACCCAGGGACCGGGTGGCCCGGACGCCCTTTGAGGGTGAGGTCGTCAATGCTGTTCGATCAAGGAGCGATAAACATGTCTGGAGCAACCCAAACCATTGATGTGCTCGTCAACGTTGATGCCGATTACCTGCTCGCCCACCCCGGCGACGTAGGCGGCGCAATTGCCATGCTGGTAACCCGCAGTGCCGTCGACAGCCATGCCAACATCACCAGCGGCGAAGGCGAAGGCGGTAACGAGTTGTGGTTCGATGTAAATCCCGGTGACATCATTCGCTGGCGAGCCACCACGCTGTCGCGCAATTTCGACCGCATCGCGTTGATCAAGGACGTCGAGATCGGCAACCCGCACCAGGGCGGTGATTACAAGGGCACGATTTCGAAACCGACACCCTTCAATATCCCCGGCATCCCCGTGCCTTATCTGGACAACGGTGCCCCTGGTGGTATCTCCAAGACCGATGTGACCTATACCTTCTGGCAGTCCACTGCATTGAGCCCGGGAAAGCTCTGGTACCAAATCTACTTCGTGCTGCTGGACCGCAACCTGAACCAGATTGGCCCGACCAACACGTGGGACCCCTACGTCACCGTCAATAACCAATAACCGAAAGGCAAAAGCCCCGTGGGTGCACAGTCAGCTGTGCTCTCACGGGGCTTTGCGGACTGACGGGGCTGGCTTCCTAGGCCGCTTTTTCAAACTCCATCAATGCCGCCAATACCAACGGATGCAGGACCGCCTCGGGATGTTTCGTTTGCCAGGCCGTCAAGTCGCGACACATGGCTGGCGTCCAGAAGCTCTTGATGTGTTGGTACACGCCACGCACCGCCACCGCAGGGTCCGGTTCACTGGCGAAGTACTGACCAATCTGGTTGGCCATCTTGATCAAGTTGTCAGAACTCATCGGCGCACCTCGGCTTTCTCGGCATGACGGCGTTCCCTCAGCAGGCGGCCTTGTTCATCACTGAACGCCTGGTAGCGTTTCTGCCATTCCGAAGGCTGGCTGACCCGCACGATCTCGACCGCCGTCACTTTGTATTCCGGGCAGTTGGTGGCCCAGTCGGAGTTGTCGGTGGTGATCACGTTAGCGCCCGATTCCGGGAAATGGAACGTGGTGTAAACCACGCCCGGCGCCACGCGCTCGGTCACCTTCGCCCGCAGCACGGTCTGCCCGGCACGGCTGCCGATGCCGACCCAATCGCCATCGACGATGCCACGGTTCTCAGCGTCGGTCGGGTGGATTTCGAGGCGGTCCTCCTCGTGCCAGGCGACGTTCTCGGTGCGCCGGGTCTGGGCACCGACGTTGTACTGGCTGAGGATACGGCCGGTGGTCAGCAGCAATGGATAGCGATTGTTGACCTTTTCCTCGGTGGGCACATACCCGGTGAGCATGAACCGACCCTTGCCGCGCACGAATTGCTCGATGTGCATGGTCGGCGTCCCGTCCGGCGCGGCATCGTTGCACGGCCATTGCAGGCTGCCGTGACGATCCAGCTCGGCGTAGCTGACGCGGGTGAAGGTCGGTGTCAGGCGGGCGATTTCATCCATGATCTGCGAAGGATGGCTGTAGTCCATCTTGTAGCCCAAGGCATTGGCCAGGGCGATCGTGGCCTCCCAGTCAGCCTTGCCGGCCAGCGGGTCCATGACCTTGCGCACCCGGGAGATGCGTCGCTCGGCGTTGGTGAAGGTACCGTCCTTCTCGAGGAACGAACTGCCCGGCAGGAACACGTGGGCGAACTTGGCCGTTTCGTTGAGGAAGATATCCTGGACGATCACGCATTCCAGGGCACTCAGCGCCGCGGTCACGTGCTGGGTGTTGGGGTCGCTCTGGGCAATGTCCTCGCCCTGGCAGTAAAGCGCCTTGAAGGTGCCATCCAACGCGGCCTCGAACATGTTCGGGATGCGCAGGCCCGGATCGGGTTGCAGGGTCACGTTCCAGGCCTGCTCGAACTCGGCGCGGACCGTTTCGTTGGAAATGTGCCGATAGCCCGGCAACTCGTGGGGGAACGAGCCCATGTCGCAGGAACCCTGGACGTTGTTCTGCCCACGCAGCGGGTTCACCCCGACGCCCTCGCGGCCGATGTTGCCGGTGGCCATGGCCAGGTTGGCGATGCCCATCACCGAGGTGCTGCCCTGGCTGTGCTCGGTCACGCCGAGGCCATAGTAGATGGCAGCGTTGCCACCGGTGGCGTAGAGCCGTGCGGCGGCGCGGATCTGTTCGGCCGGGACGCCGCAGACCGCTTCCAAGACCTCGGGCGCGTTCTCTGGCAGGCTGACGAAATCGCTCCAGCGGGCAAAATCGGCCGCCTCGCAGCGCTGTGCGACAAACGGCTGGTCAACCAGACCTTCAGTGACGATCACATGGGCCAGCGCGTTGAGCATGGCCACGTTGGTCCCTGGACGCAGTTGCAGGTGCAGCTCGGCACGGGCGTGGGGCGAATCCACCAGGTCGATGCGACGTGGGTCGATGACGATCAGCCGAGCGCCCTGGCGCAGACGACGCTTGAGCTGGGAACCGAAGACCGGGTGCGCATCGGTGGGGTTGGCGCCCATCACCAGGATGACGTCAGCCTTCATCACCGAGTCGAAATTCTGCGTGCCGGCCGATTCGCCCAGGGTTTGCTTGAGGCCATAACCGGTGGGCGAATGGCAAACACGGGCGCAGGTGTCGACGTTGTTGTTGCCGAATGCGGTACGCACCAGCTTCTGCACCAGGTAGGTTTCTTCGTTGGTGCAACGGCTGGAGGTGATGCCACCGATGGAGTCACGCCCGTACTTGAGCTGGATACGGCGCAATTCGCTGGCGGCATACGTCACCGCCTCGTCCCAGCTGACTTCCTGCCACGGGTCGTTGATGTGCTTGCGGATCATCGGCTTGGTGATGCGGTCCGGGTGAGTCGCGTAGCCCCAGGCGAAACGGCCCTTGACGCAGGAGTGGCCGTGGTTGGCCTGGCCGTTCTTGTCCGGGACCATGCGCACCAGTTGCTCGCCTTTCATCTCGGCACGGAAGGAACAGCCTACGCCACAATAGGCGCAGGTGGTGATGACGCTGCGCTCCGGCTGGCCGATCTCCACCACGCTCTTGTCGATCAGGGTGGCTGTCGGGCAGGCCTGCACGCACGCACCGCACGACACGCATTCGGAATCGAGGAAATTCTCACCGCCGGCCGCTTCGACCCGGGAGTCGAAACCACGCCCGCTGATCGTCAGCGCGAAAGTGCCCTGGATCTCTTCGCAAGCCCGAACGCAGCGGCTGCACACGATGCATTTGCTCGGGTCGTAGTCGAAATAGGGGTTGGAAACATCCTTGGCATCGCTCAGATGGTTGGCGCCCTCGTAGCCATAGCGCACTTCGCGCAGGCCCACCTGCCCCGCCACCGTCTGCAACTCGCAATTGCCATTGGCCGGACATGTCAGGCAGTCCAGCGGGTGGTCGGAGATGTACAGTTCCATGACGTTGCGGCGCAACGTGGCGAGCTTGGACGTCTGGGTGCTGACCACCATGCCCTCGGTCACCGGCGTGGTACAGGACGCCGGATAGCCGCGCATGCCCTCGATCTCCACCAGGCACATGCGGCAGGAGCCAAAGGCTTCCAGGCTGTCGGTGGCACAGAGTTTGGGAATGGTGGTGCCGAGCAAGGCCGCCGCGCGCATCACCGACGTACCGGAAGGTACGCTGATTTCACGTCCGTCGATGGTCAGGCTGACCTGCACCTCGCTTTCGCGCGCCGGGGTACCCAGGTCGATATCGCTGCTGGGATCGAAGATGTTGATCATTGGTCGGCCTCCGTGGTCGCCAGACCGAAGTCGGCGGGGAAGTACTTGAGGGCGCTGGCCACGGGGTAGGACGTCATCCCGCCAAGGGCGCAGAGCGAGCCGTATTGCAGGGTGTCGCAGAGGTCTTGCAGCAACAGCACCTGTTCCTGGCGAACAGCGGTATCGGTACTGGCGATCAAGCGATCGACCACCTCCACCCCACGGGTGGAGCCGATCCGGCAAGGCGTGCATTTACCGCAGGACTCTTCGGCACAGAATTGCAGGGCGAACCGGGCCATCTGGGCCATGTCGAGGCTGTCGTCAGCCACCACCACGCCGCCGTGGCCAAGCATCGCGCCCATGGCGGCGAAGGCTTCGTAGTCCAGCGGGGTATCGAATTGCGAAGGTGGCACCCAAGCCCCCAGTGGTCCGCCCACCTGGGCGGCTTTCAACGGTCGACCGCTGGCAGTCCCGCCACCGTAGCCTTCCACCAATTCCCGCAGGGTCAGGCCGAACGCGCGCTCGACCAAACCACCCTGGCGGACGTTGCCGGCCAGTTGGAACGGCATCGTGCCCAGGGAACGGCCCATGCCAAAATCGCGATAGAACTGCGCACCCTTCTCCAGGATCACCGGTATCGAGGCCAGGGTCACCACGTTGTGGACCAGCGTCGGCAGGCCGAAGAGGCCTTGCAGCGCGGGCAACGGCGGTTTCGCTCGCACTTCGCCGCGCTTGCCTTCGAGCGACTGCAGCAGCGACGTTTCTTCACCGCAGATGTAGGCCCCTGCCCCCACCCGGACTTCCAGTTCGAAGGTGCGACGGCTGCCGGCCACGTCCTTGCCCAGGTAGCCAGCGGCGCGAGCGATGCCCAGGGCGTCGTTCAGCGTACTGACCGCGTCCGGGTATTCCGAACGCACATAGATGTAGCCCAGGGTGGCGCCGACAGAGATGCCGGCAATGATCATGCCTTCGATCAGCAGGAACGGATCGCCCTCCATCAACATGCGGTCGGCAAACGTTCCGGAGTCGCCTTCGTCGGCGTTGCACACCACGTATTTCTGCGGCCCCACGGCCTCGCGCACGGTGCGCCACTTGATGCCCGCCGGGAACGCCGCCCCGCCCCGACCGCGCAAGCCGGAATCGAGGACACTGGCGACCACGTCCCCGCCATCCATCTGGACGGCGCGGGCCAGCCCGAGGAAGCCGCCCTGGGCACGGTAATCGTCCAGGGACAAGGGCTGGGTGATGCCGGCACGGGCGAACAGCAGGCGCTGCTGGCTCTTGAGATAAGGTATGTCTTCCACCGGCCCCAGGGCCAGCGGGTGGCTGCTCGGGTCGCCGGCCAGCGCATCCAGCAGGCTCGGCACGTCCTGCGGCGTGACCGGGCCGAAGCCCAGCCGGACGCCATCGCGTTCCAGCTCCACCAGCGGTTCCAGCCAATAGAGGCCACGGGAACTGGTACGTCGCAACGCCAGCGGCTGTTGTCGGCGCTCGGCCTCCGCCGCCAGCGCTGTGGCCACCTTGTCCGCGCCCACGGCACGGGCTACCGAGTCACGAGCAATGCAGAGCGTCAGCATGCGCCATCCTCCAGGCAACCATTGACCAGTTGGCGCAGGCGTTCCGGGGTCAGGCGTGCATGCAGCTCACCGTCCAGTTCCAGGGCCGGCGAACAGACGCAGGCGCCCAGGCAATAGACCGGCCGCAGGCTGATGCGGCCATCGGCACTGGTGCCGTGGTCGTCCAGGGACAGGTGTTCGCGCAATTGCGCGGCCAGGCCCTCGGCGCCCATGCTCTTGCAGGACTCCGCGCGGCACAGGCGCAAGGTATGGCGGGCCGGTGGCGTGGTACGAAAATCGTGGTAGAAGCTGATCACCCCACGCACTTCAGCCTGGCTGAGGTTGAGGGCATGGGCGATTTCGGGGACGGCGACGTCGGGCACATACCCGCAGCCTTCCTGGATGGCGTGCAGGATGGGCAGCAAGGCACCGGGGGTGTCCTTTTCAAGCGCCAACACACTCTGAATCAAAGGCAGGTGAAGCGTCTCATCAGGCATAAACGTACCTCGGCATCTCGAACGACACTGCCGCCGGGCGGCAGCTGTCCGGAGTCTTGGCTGCGGCGTCCGGCCCACGTCACGGTAGCGTGGCAAATCCGGTCGCCATTCTCGCTCACCGGCCAAGTGTCTTTGGCGCACTCGGTCCGGGGCATCATCACAGCTTGCCATTCCCGCCGCTGGGCGGTAGCACACAGGCGACTAAACGTGTTCTGAAAGCGACTTGGGCTGGGAAGTCGTCCTGTGCCTACAGGAAAGTCAGATAACCCTTTCAGTGTAGGCGAATACCAGCGAAGGGTTGGACTGACGGGCTGACGGTCGTCCGCCGGGATGGCAGGGAAAACAGGCGCGCCGCAGCACCCCAACATCAGGTTACAAATGAGCGACAAGCGTCGTAGCGATATTCAACCACCACAACACCATGCCATCCCCGTCTGGATCGAGGTGACAACACAGGTTTGGCTGCAACAATATCGCCAGCAATCGCCAGACAGGACGCCCGCCATGCCCAGCATTCATTTCAACCGAATCGTCAACCTCAGCCACCCGATCCATCCCGACATCGCGCTGTGGCCCAATGACCCACCGGTGGTGTTCAAGACCGAGGCTTCGCTGGAAAAGGACGGTTACCACCTGCGCAGTTTCAGCATGGGCGAGCACAGCGCCACCCACATGAATGCGCCGAACAGTTTCGACGCCGGCGCCATGGGCATCGACGGCTACACCGCCGAATCCCTGGTACGGCCCGCCGTGGTGGTGGACCTGGCGAGCCGTGTGGGGGATGAATCCGACTACATCATCGGCATTCAGGACATCGAGCGCTGGGAGCAGGCACATGGCCGGATCCCGGAGGGTTGCGTGGTGCTGTTCCACACCGGTTGGCAGTCGCGCTGGGCGGATCCGCAACGCTTCATCCAGGTTGATGCGCACGGCCCGCACTTCCCGGGCGTCGGCGCCGCCACCAGCCGATTCCTACTGGAGCAACGCGCCATCGCCGGCATCGGCATCGACACCCATGGGGTGGACCCAGGCCAGGAAACCACGTTCACCAGCAACCGAGGGGTGCTGCAACGCGGCGGCATCATCCTCGAATGCCTCGCCCAGCTCGACCAGCTACCGGCCACCGGCTGCACGCTGGTGATTGGCGTGCTGCGCCTGGAGGCCGGGTCTGGCTCGCCGGCCAGTGTGTTGGCGTTTGCGCCCTAGGGGATGGTGAACGTTCGGTACTCAGCCCAATCTGACACCTGCCCACCCGATGTCTGCCTTGCTGTCATCCTGTAAGATCCCGGCGCCAACCCGGCCCCTTCAATGATCCAGTCTCCGCGCCCATCGGCGATTGGTTTGCCAAAACAGTAGCCCGCCCCCTCAAGGCACACATCCACCATCGCGCCCGCAGCGCTTTTTCCCGAAATGGTAAAGGGTGGAGTTACGTGACTGGTCTGCGTCGGGCTCAAAATCAGTGGGGGCGCTGGGTACACCGGTATCGCTCCGCTCCCAGTGCCCACACCATTATTACAGCCATTTTGGATTGAAACCTCATGTGACACATCGGGCCTATAGGGTTCCAGATTCCACGGTGTTTTACTTCGAGCAATCGCCAAGTGACACACCAACTGACGACGCATGCCTCCCCCATCGTGATATTTCCACTGCCAATCGTTACCGAATTTTTGAACCAACTCGGCGTACTCCGCATTGGTCTGGTTGGACTGTATCGCCCGGCCACATTCGGTGGGTATCACAGACAAACTCCATTCGTTTCTTTGCGTTCCCGGATCGTAACGCTCTGACCAGGCCGCTGACTCAATGTATTGTGCACACGCGCCGCCCGCTCCTTGATCAGCACCATAAGCGACCTGGACAACTAACAATAATAAAAGCACATTAACTTTCATCGCCGCGCCCCTGCTTATCCGCTGAGTGCTCTTCTTTTTTCATCGACATCCGGCAGAACAAATTTCCAATTTTTTAAACTAATCAGGGGACCTTTATCGTTCGGTTATTTGCCCACGCCGACACCTGACCATTCGCTGTCTGTCTTGCCGTAAACCTATAGTCCCCAGGGCTTAATTGCGCGCCGTCGATAAACCAATAACCATTTGCGTCAGCGACCACGGGAGCGCCAAAACAATACCCACCGCCCTCCAAACATACGTCGACGGTTGCGCCAGGTGCACTTTTACCGGAAATTCTGAAGGGTGGCGTTACGGTAGCTCCCTCCATCGGGCTCACTATCCAGGGCTGCTCCGAATAGGACGGTGTTGTCCCTTCTCCTGCCATCACTTCCTGATCATTAGGAGCGAAATTGAAAAGCACGTCCTGATCCGCCGTCATGGGTAAACGGACGCTTATGATAGGAACAACGATGCCTCCGCTATCGCTATAGAATTCTTTTTGATTGGTTCGCGCATCCGCCAGGCCGGCAGGATCCGAATAAAAGAAGGCTTGGATGGGTAGCGTGCGAGCGCTGCCCTGGGGCCAGGTAGTGATCTGTAATTCGTTCCACTCATAAAAGCCATTGACTTTCTGCTTGGCTTTGACTGACTCATAGAAAAAAACTGCGCCGTTAGCCGTACCGCTCGCGACATCGAAGCCACACTGTTCCAAGTGGGGATTGCCGCTCACCGATTGGTTCCAGTGATTGGCCCACTGATCTGAATTGGTGATGCCTTGCGATTGGCAGGGTCGACTGACTTCGTAGTATTTGTTTCCCTCTAACGTTATTCGTCCGCACAAGGAATCGCGATGCCAATCCCACGAATCCATCGGGAATGAGCAAACAACGCCAAGCGAAAGCTTATTGGCCGGTGCCAGAAACTTGGGATAAAGAACATAGCCGTTATTGAACCCCCAGGCAAACGTCTGAAACTTGGCATCCGCTCTCAAATAGGAAAACGCCACCCCTCCTCTTTGTTGCGAAGCAGGACTGGGATCCCAAACCCTGTAGTTATTAGACTTTTTGGTCACCCTCAAGACAACGTCACTGCAGAGAAATGCCGGGCGATTATTTGTGCCACAATTCTCAGCCGCATTAGCGTATTGATTACGAATGGCAGCCAATGTCGCCTGCCCCTCGACCCAGGAGTTGCCCGTATTACCCGCAACCCATTGCGCATTCACCTGATAACAAACAGCGAGCAAGCCAAGTCCGGAAAAACAAAGTATCGTTTTCATAAGCGGGCCTCGTTAATGACTCAACGGTGAAGTGCTCACCACCTTGCAAACCAAGCGCCTCATAAACGGTACGAAATTCAATGACTCAACCCCTGCTTATCAGCCCCGACATCAGGCAACAGCTCCATCTAAGCCATATAACGCGATCAGTCTTGAACAGTCATGACACGCCCTGCACTTTGGTAAGCAGCCTATGACAAGCCCAGTAGCCACTCTACTGTCAGATATGACAGCGCTGACGAGCGGAACGATGGTTAGTCGCCATGCTGGCCAGGCAGATCGATTTCGACGCACGGGACCGCTGCCGTCATCTGCGTTTCAAGGCGTTGCTGCTGCCGTGAGAGACGCAACCTTTCCTACGGCAGCCAACTCTATTTGAGCACCTCCTACACGCTACACGCCGGCCGCCTCAAAACTTGAAGAGCGCCTGGGGCGCCTGGACCATCAACGCCTGCATCAACGACGCCGAACATTCCAACCCACGCAACTGTGCGATGACCGTCTCGAAGCCGACATGTTCTTCATGCTGCGTGTGCGGCCAGTCACTGCCCCACACCAGTCGTTGGGGACCGAAACGCTGCTCAAGGACAGCCAATGCCGCCTGGGCGAACTCGAGGTTCTGGCGATCCGTTCCAGCCAATCGATAAATGCCGGACACCTTCATCCACACCTGCCCGCTCGCACCCAGCGCCATCAGCTCAGTGAAGCCCGGTTGACCAAGGCCCTGGCGCGCATCCGGACGGCCGAAATGATCGACCACCAGCCGGATGCCGAGGGGCAACAATTGGCGAATCAATTCCGGCAGGTCTTCGACATGGCGGTGCAACTCGACATGCCAGTCCAGCTCGGCGATGTGAGCGAAAAAGGCCTTCCAGGCAGCCTCGCGAAAATCCGGCAAGGCCTGGCCCATCAGGTTCAGGCGCACGCCGACCACGCCTGCCCGGGCCATGTCTTGCAACTCGGCGCGACTCACGCCCCGCTCCAGCACCACCACCCCGCGCAATTGCTCCGGCGCCTGGCGCAACGCGGCCAGCAGGTAGCGGTTGTCGGTGCCGAGAAAGCTCGGCTGCACCAGGACGCCATGGCTCAGGCCATGAGCGTGCAGGTGGTCGAGGTACTGCGCCAGCGTCGCATCATAGTCGGGTGTGTAGCGCCGCGCGGCAACCAGCGCCAGCTCGCGGCTGAACACATGCGCGTGGGAGTCGATGCCGGTGATCGGCGAACGCGTATCAGGCATGGGCGCTCTCGCTGGGGGTAACGGGATGTTCTGGTTGCTTCGACGCTTCCAGGCTACGGCCACGGGTCTCCGGCAGGCACAGCGCCGCGATCACCGCTACGCCATAGGCGATGCCGGCGTCGATGCCAATGGCCGATCCCAGCGACATCGAATCACTCATGTGCCCGACCAGGAACGGGAACACCGCCGACAGCACGCGGCCGAAGTTGTAGCAGAAGCCGACGCCGGCGCCCCGCACATCCGCCGGGTACAGCTCGTTGAACAGCGCCCCGAGGCTCGCCGGGATGCCGGCCGCGAAGAAGCCCAGGGGGAAGCCCAGGAACAGCATTTGGGTGTTGGTCAGCGGCAAGAATACGTAACACTGTACGGTGACCACGCAACACAGCGCGAACAGCACGATGTTCTTGCGGCGGCCGATGCGATCGATCAACAGGCCGCTGACCACGCAACCGCACCAGAAAGCGAAGATGATCACCGCCAGGTAGCCGCCGGAGTTGAGTACCGACAGGTTGCGCTCGGTCTTGAGGAAGGTCGGCAACCAGGTCATCACCGCGTGATAGCCGCCGTGGGCACCCAGGCCCAGCAGGCCGCCAAACAATGTCACGCGGATCAGCTCCGGCCGGAAGATGCCGCCCAGGGACTTGAAGAAACTCTGCGGGATGGCTTTTTCCTTTTGCAGGCGCTGGAAGCTGTCGGGTTCCTCGACGTTGCGCCGCACCCAGATGATCAGGAACGACGGCAGCAGGCCAACGATGAACATCACTCGCCAGGCCATGTCCTGGGGCACGAACGAGTAGATCAGCGTGAAGACCCCGACGGCCAGGCCCCAACCCACTGCCCAGGCACTCTGTACCGTGCCCATGACCTTGCCGCGATACTTGGGGTTGATGGTCTCGGCCATCAGCACCGCACCGGCGGCCCATTCGCCACCAATGCCGAAACCTTGCAGCGCCTTGACCACCAGCAGTTGATGGAAGCCGGTCACGAACGCCGACAGGAACGTAAAGAAGGAGAACCACAGGATCATCCATTGCAGCGTTCGCACCCGGCCGTAGCGGTCCGACAGCGTGCCGCCGACCCAGCCGCCGAGCGCCGAGGTGACCAGGGTCACGCCGCTGATCAGCCCCGCATCTCCCTTGGACAAGGCAAACGCGGCGATCAGCGCCGGTATCGCCAGGCCAAACATTTGCACTTCCAGCGCGTCGAGCGACCAGCCGCCGAAGCAGGCCCAGAACGTTTTGCGCTCCCGCGCAGTGACTTGGCGATACCAACTGAACATGTTTTTTATCCTTATAGTCGAATCAAAGGCAGCCGAGAGCGAACCGCGCCGCTGCAGGGCCAGTGATGGCAAAAAAACGGAACCGGCGCGGAGCTCGCCGCCGGGCTGTATCAACCCGTCATGGGTCAGCGAATGTCCACGCTGTAGCGGAAATGCTCGGCATGCCCGCGCGAGCGCCGCCATTCCAGCGGCGTGCCGGCGTAGTCACGCGCCAGCCGCTCGATCACCACCACCGGGCTGTTGACCGGCACTTGCAGCAATCGCGCGTGCACGTCGTTCACCGACTCGGCGGTGAGGGTTTCCTGGGCGTAGGCAACCACCTGGCCGCAGGTTTCTTCGTAGATGGGGTACAGCAACGGGCCCTTCTGACTCAGGTCGATTTCGAGCAACGATTGGAACCGGTCGCGCGGCAACCAGATTTCTTCGGCGAGCACCGGCTCGATATCGAGCAGACGCAGGCGGACGATGCGAATCACCGGGGCATCGGCGGGCAGCCCCAGCGCCTGGGCCACCGCCGATGGCGCGGCCACCGGCTCGATGGACAGGATGCGGCTCTCGGGAATCCGACGTTCGCCCGAGGCGCTCTGGAAACGGAAGAAACGAAACAAGGAAGATTGAAACTGTGGCCGGCGAATGAAGGTGCCTCGCCCCTGCTGGCGCTCCAGGATGCCCTCGCTGACCAGGGCATCGATGGCTTTGCGCACGGTGCCGGTGGACAGTTGATACTCCGCCGAGAGCGCGGCCTCCGTGGGGATCGCCTCCCCCGGGCGCCAGCGGTTGTTGGCAATCTGCTCGGCCAACTGGTCGCGCAGGCGTTGATAGAGCGGCAGGCGCACATCACTGGAAAGAGGGTTCATTGACCTTATTCACCTTGTTATCTAGTCATATATATGAATATTGCGGCGAGTATTTCCCTTGCCCGTCCGGCTGTCAAGCCAGACTCGCCAGTGAGACGGACGAATGGCGAGCCAATCCGTGCATAACGACAAGCCCGCTCAATAGACCCGCCGAACGCCACGTAGTACAGTGCGTGAAAACCGATAAATATCCATCTTGAGGAGACTGAAGTGACCCGATTCCAACGTGACGCGACCGGCCTCGCCCGGTCAGTTGGGGTGAGCACCCCATGATCGAAATCACCGAAGTCTCCATTGCCCAACTGCGCGCCGCGCTTGAATCCGGCCAGACGACGGCGGTCGAGTTGGTGCAGGCCTACCTGGCCAGGATCGATGCCTATGATGGTCCGCACACGTCCACGGCCCTCAACGCGGTGGTGGTGCGCAACCCCGAGGCCCTCAAGGAAGCGCAGGCGTCCGATGCGCGCCGGGCCAGCGGCCAGACCCTGGGCCCGCTCGATGGCATCCCTTATACGGCCAAGGACAGTTACCTGGTCAAGGGGCTCACGGCAGCGTCCGGCAGCCCGGCCTTCAAGGACCTGGTGGCCTATCGCGATGCGTTCACCATCGAACGGCTGCGCGCCGCCGGTGCCATCTGCCTGGGCAAGACCAACATGCCCCCCATGGCGAATGGCGGCATGCAGCGTGGCGTGTATGGTCGGGCAGAAAGCCCCTACAACGGCGACTACCTCACCGCGCCTTTTGCCTCGGGCTCCTCCAACGGCGCCGGCACGGCCACTGCGGCCAGCTTCGCGGCCTTCGGCCTGGCGGAGGAAACCTGGTCCAGCGGCCGCGGCCCGGCGTCGAACAACGGCCTGTGCGCCTACACGCCCTCGCGTGGGGTGATCTCGGTTCGCGGCAACTGGCCGCTGACGCCGACCATGGACGTGGTCGTGCCCTTCGCCCGCACGATGGCCGACTTGCTGGAAGTGCTGGACGTCGTGGTGGCAAGCGATCCGGATACCCGTGGCGACCTGTGGCGCCTGCAACCCTGGGTGCCGATTCCGAGTGTCGAGGCGGTTCGCCCCGCCTCTTACCCAAGCCTGGCCAGCCAACCGGGCGCACTCGCCGGCAAGCGTTTCGGCGTACCGCGCATGTACATCAATGCCGATCCCGAAGCGGGTACGGCGGATGCACCGGGTATTGGCGGCCCGACGGGCCAGCGCATCCACACCCGCGCCTCGGTGATCGAGCTCTGGGAAGCGGCGCGCAAGGCCATCCAGGCCCATGGCGGCGAAGTGATCGAGGTGGATTTCCCATTGGTGTCCAACTGCGAGGGCGATCGCCCCGGCGCACCGACCGTGTTCACCCGGGGCCTGGTGTCCAAGGCGTTCCTGCACCATGAGCTGTGGGACTTGTCGGCCTGGGCCTTCGATGATTTCCTGCGGGCCAACGGGGATCCGACACTCAACCGTCTGGCCGACGTCGACGGGCCGAAGATCTTCCCTCACGACCCGGGCACCTTGCCCAACCGCGAGGATGATCTTGCCGCCGGGATGGACGAGTACGTGAAAATGGCCGAGCGCGGCATCACCCCCTGGGACCAGATCCCGACCCTGCCCGACGGCCTGCGCGGCCTCGAAGAAACGCGCCGGATCGACCTCGAAGACTGGATGGACCGGCTGGGCCTGGACGCGGTGACCTTCCCCACCGTTGCCGACGTTGGGCCGGCGGATGCGGATATCAATCCGGTATCTGCCGACATTGCCTGGAGCAACGGCGTCTGGGTTGCCAACGGCAACCTTGCCATCCGCCACCTGGGTGTGCCCACCGTCACCGTGCCGATGGGCGTCATGGCGGACATCGGCATGCCGGTCGGGCTGACGTTTGCCGGTCGAGCCTATGACGATTCGAAGCTGCTGCAACTGGCTTCGGCGTTTGAATCGATCGAGTCCAAACGCCTGATTCCGCCGCGCACACCGCCGTTGTCGACAAACGCCTGAGGCTGTGGGAGCTTGCTCGCGATCGCATCTGCACAGCCGACATCTTGGCAAGCTGTTGGGTCGCTTTCGCGAGCAAGCTCGCTCCCACAAGGATCTGCGGTTGTTCATTGCATTTGCGCACGCACCAAATCCTGTGGGAGCGAGCTTGCTCGCGAAGGCGTCGGCACGGCCAACCTCGATTCAATCCTCAACCGTCTCCTAATTAACAACGTTTAACTCGCCCCTCCCCGCCTCGCCACGAAGAATGACTCCCGCCGTTCGGCCCGGCCTTCCCACCGGAATCAGCCAAGCCGAGGCAAGTCATTTTTCACGCGGGGCATCACCCATGTTGCTTGCATCAAAAAATATCACCGGGCTCAAGCCGGTCTGGCTCCTGGCCTGGTTGGCCGGCGGGGCTGCGCCGGTGATGGCGGCGGGGTCGGGGCAAGAGTCAGCTGGCGTTCTCGACGGCGCCAAGCTGGACGTGCTCAGCCGCAACTTCTACCTCAATAACGACTATCGCTCCGCCAGCCCCTCAGGCAAAAGCTACAAGGCGGAATGGGCCCAGGGATTCATCACGTCTTTCGAGTCCGGTTTCACCGCCGGCACGGTCGGCGTGGGCCTCGATGCCCACGGTTTCCTGGGTCTGAAGCTGGACGGCGGCAAGGGGCACTCCGGCACGGGATTGCTGCCGCTGGATGATGACGGCCGTAGCGAGGACCAGTATTCCAGCGCCGGCGGCGCGCTGAAGTTCAAAACCTCACGTACCACCCTGGCAGTGGGTGAAATGACCGTGGAAACCCCGGTATTCGACACCGCAGACAAACGCCTGCAACCGGAATACGCCACAGGCACGCTACTCACCAGCCACGAGCTCGACGGCATTGACCTGCAAGCGGGCCATTTCAGCGCATTCAAGAACCAGGACGCCTCCACCGGCAGGGGCGACTTTTCCGGTTACGGCGCCACGACCCGTCACAGCACCATCGACTTCATCGGCGCCGACCTGCTGGCCGGACAGCCCCTGGGCGGCGCCCTCTATGCGTCCGAGCTGAGCGATACCTGGCGCCAGTACTACGCCAACCTGCACACCACCTTCGGCGCGCTGTTTGTCGACGGCAACCTGTACCACACCCGCGATGAAGGCCGGGCTGCCGCCGGCGAGATCGACACCACGGCCTATAGCCTGTCCGGTCGGTTTCGACTCAACGCCCAGGCCTTCACCCTGGCCTATCAGAAGATCAATGGCGACACGCCCTTCGATTTCGTCGGCGGCGATTCGATCTACCTGGCCAACTCGATCAAGTACGCCGACTTCAACGGCCCGGGGGAACGCTCCTGGCAAGCACGGTACGACCTCGATCTCGGCGCCCTGGGCATTCCCGGCCTGAGCTTCATGGCCCGCTATGTAACCGGAAGCGGGATAGACGGCAGCCACGCGCCGCAAGGCGGTGCCTACAACCCGTTCGATGCGGACAGCGGCACCTACCGTCCACAACAAGGCGATGGCGGACGCCACTGGGAGCGCGACCTGGACCTGCACTACACCGTGCAATCAGGCCCGGCGAAAGACCTGTCACTGCAACTGTCCCATGTCACCCACCGCGCCAACAGCGCCCAGGCCGGGGATGACATCGACAGGCTGTATGTCGTCATCCAGTACCCGCTCAAGCTGGGGCCGTTTTGACCAGCGGCTCCTCCACAGTCCGATTGTCTAGCCGATGTAAGAAAACACAGCGAATACGGAGCCATTGAACTGGAAGGACTCCACCTCTTTCATGCCCATTTTCAAGTGCGCACGCAACGACGCTTCATTGTCCTTGCGTATGAAAAGGACACCCTCGCGCCCCGGCTCCAGCCGTTGCAGTTCAGCGAACATCTTTTGGGCCAGGCCTTTGCCACGCTCCTGTTCCCCGACACAGATCGGGCCATAGACATAAGCATCCGGGGTTCCAGGGTAGGCGGTAAACATTGCCTGGACAATTGGCAGATCAGCATTCATCGCACGCGGGGTGGTCATCAGGAAACCGGTAATGCGACCGCCCCGGCGCGCGACAATCAGAGGCATTTCCCGCATCATCGCCGCCACGCGGGACCGAGGCAGACTCGCGGAAAGTGAACCGCCGCGGTCCATCTGATTGGCGGCCTGGAGCGCCAGAATGCCGTCCAGGTCGGCTTCATTGGCTCTATCAATAACGATATTGTCATTGGCCATTAGAGGTGTTCCTCTGGTTGTCGGAGTAACTTCTGTCAAGGCGTTGCCTTTAGGCAGGATAGTACTTGTCTCCTATTTGGGAACCTGATGCAGGGTAAGGAGTCATGTTGCAAGATAAGTCAACTTCACCCCGCAGACCTTCGCGGCAGGGTTCAAGACGGCTTTGCTCGCCTTGTCCTTGCCCAGGATATGGATGACTTCAACACCGAGCAGCAGCAGATAATCCGCGATGATCCGCCGATGACAGCGCCACCAGACGGCCTCCGCGCACATGATGACGCAGCGTTGGTGCTGGCTCAGTTCCAGGAGGCGAGCCAGCTTCATGGCCCGTTCTGTGACAGGACGCGGGATAGACGGCAGCCACGCGCCGCAAGGCGGTGCCTACAACCCGTTCGATGCGGACAGCGGCACCTACCGTCCACAACAAGGCGATGGCGGACGCCACTGGGAGCGCGACCTGGACCTGCACTACACCGTGCAATCAGGCCCGGCGAAAGACCTGTCACTGCAACTGTCCCATGTCACCCACCGCGCCAACAGCGCCCAGGCCGGGGATGACATCGACAGGCTGTATGTCGTCATCCAGTACCCGCTCAAGCTGGGGCCGTTTTGAACCACCGCGCCGGGTTCACAGCCGGAAATGCTGCTGCAGGGCCCGGCCGAGCAGGTCAACCGCTTCGTCGGCGTATGAGGCCTGGGACCTGACGAACACCACCTCATAGTCGGCAATGGCAGGCAGGTCGTCGAGGATTCGCATGCTCGGCGTCACCCGCGCGCGGTCTATCAGGCTGATCGCCAGGCCCGCTTCCACACACGCCTTGACGGCCTGGTTGGAGGGGCTTTCGAGGACGATGCGCGTCTTGCGGCCGCTTTGCCTGAGGGACTCGATCATCGCCTGGCGATAAGGGCATTGCGCCGCATGCACGGCCAGCGGCAACGGCTCCATCGAGGCGATCGCCGTCTGGGCCGGACCCACCCAGACCGGCGTGGTGGACACCAGCACCTGCGCCTGGGCATCCGGCTCGCCCTTCGGCTGGGTCACGACCGCGGCCTGAAGCTTGCCGCGCTGCACCAGGTCGCGCAGTGCATAGCTGGGCGCGGTCTTGAGCTCCAGCACTACATTGGGCCAGGCCGAGGCGAAGGTCGGGAGGATGTCGCGAATCAGATGGTCGGCGTATTCGTCCGGCACCCCCAAGGTAATGCGTCCCGCCAGTCGCGTCCCCTGCAGGTCGGCCAGCACTCGATCATGGGTGCGCAGCAGCTCCGTCGTCGCCAGCAGCAGCCGCTTGCCCAGCGTCGTCAGGGAAACGGCCTGATTGTCACGATTGAATAAACGGCCACCGGCAACCGCCTCCAGCCGTTGGATGTGCACGCTCACCGCTGCCGGGCTCTTGTGAAGCAGTTGCGCCGCTGCGTTGAACTTGCCGATCCGCGCCACCGCATGGAACGTGCGGACCAAGTCGATATCGAGTGTGGCTGTCATAGTTCAACCCTTTTGAACAACTGATGCACGATATTTTGATTTATTAGATTACGCCGGTTTCGTAGCCTGGGGCCATGAACTTGCCAAAATCGATGTCCTGCCCTTCTCTCTCACGGCCCGACTGGTGCCAGGCCATTCCATTGCCCCTACTGGAGGCGGCGTTGCTGCTGACCTGGAGTTCCGGCTTCATCGGCGCACGGTTCTCCCTCGACTACGCACCGGCGTTGCTGGTGGTGTTCTGGCGCTGCGTGGTGGTCACTGTCATTCTGTTTCCGTTCGTCATCAGTCAGTTGCGGCGCGCCTCCCCCGGCGTGCTTCTGAAAAATGCCGGCATCGGCCTCCTGGCCATGGCCGGCTACCTGGCCGGTATCGTCCAAGGCATTGCCCTGGGTGTACCCGCAGGCCTGGCCGCCCTGGTGGCCGACCTGTTGCCCATCGGCATGGCCCTGCTGGCGGCCGGCGTGTTGGGGCAACGACTGGCCTGGCCAGTCTGGGCAGGCCTGGTCATCGGGCTGCTAGGCGTGTCCGTGGTCACCCACGGCGCGCTGGCGTGGGGCAACGCGCCGTGGTGGGCCTATAGCCTGCCGCTGCTGGGCATGTTGTCGCTGGCCGTCGCCACCCTGTGGCAGAAGCGCCTTCCCGCGTCCGATTCACTGGGCCTGCTGCCTAACCTGTGGCTGCAATGTTGCGTCTCAGGCGTGGCCTTCGCCGGCCTTGCGGGCGCCCAGGGCAGCCTGGCCCCGATTCCCAGCGCAGGGTTTGCCATGAGCGTGCTGTGGACCGCCGGGTTGTCCACCCTGGGCGGCTATGGGTTGTATTGGCTGTGCCTGCGCCGCGCGACCGCCACTCGGGTCGCCAGCGTGCTTTACCTCAGCCCACCCATCACCCTGCTGTGGGCCTGGGCCATGTTCGGCGAGCCGCTTTCCTGGCAAATGGTGTCTGGCCTGGCTGTGTCCGCCTTGGGACTCTGGCTGGTGGTGCGCACGGAAGCGCGGCAGGCCCGGCGCCGATAGCGACCGCTCTCAGGCGCCCGAAGTTGTCACCGCAGGGTAATGCAGTGTCGTGCCGCAGACCTTCGCGGCTGGGTTCAAGACGGCTTTGTTTGCCTTGTCCTTGTCCAGGATATGGATGACTTCAACTCCGCGCAGCAGCAGATAATCCGCGATGATCCGCCGATGGCAGCGCCACCAGACAGCCTCCGCGCACATGATGACGCAGCGTTGGTGCTGGCTCAGGTCCAGGAGGCGAACCAGCCCGCGCTCGAACTCGTCCGAGAGCGCGTAATCGGCATAGTTGTGGAAGCTGCGATTGTCCCAGAACCCATTGACCTCATCGGCAACGGTCCTGGACTTCTTGCGCAAGCCACCCAACTGCTCGATCTGCTCGTGACGCAGACCCACTTCGGTCAGCCGTTGGGGAAAAGTATCCAGGTTGTATTGCGGGTTGGTGCGTGAGCGTGGAACCGTCCTGACGTCGACCACGGTCTCGATTGCAAACCCTTTGACGATGTCCACGAACTGGTCGAAGGTCCGGGTGGAATGACCGATCGTGTAGATGCTTGAATGCTCCATCAGTGAAAACCCGACGCTGATCCTGGTATTCGCATTAGGTCCGCCGTTCCGGCAAAGGTTTCTTGATCGTTTCACCGTGGCGAGGGCGCCGGCGCTCGCTGGACTGCGTGGCCTTCGCCACGGTGAAGGTGGGACCAGTGATCACGCCGGGGCTTTGAGCGTGTCGTAGGCTTCCAGCGTGCGCAGCGAATAGATGTACGCAGCGCCGGCGTTCAACGAGATCGCCGTGGCCAGGGCTGCGCTGACCTCTTCGCGGTTTGCGCCGGCCTTGATCGCCGCGTCGGTGTGGGCGGCGATACATCCGTCGCAACGGGTGGTGACGGCGACCGCGATGGCGATCAGCTCGCGGGTCTTGGCATCGAGTACGTTGTTTTCACTGGCGGCCTCCCCCAAGGCCATGTAGGCCTTGACCATTTTCGGGTTGCTGCGGCCCAGCGCGCCGAAGGCTTTTTGAAGGGTGGGCAATAATTCGGACCAGTTATGGAACATGGCATTAACTCCTGAGTGGGTTGGGTGTACTGTTTCAACGCCTTCAGTTTTCCATCCCTGCGCCGGTCGGGTTTGTCCAATGCTCTCAGCGTTTTTCGCGAAAATCTCAAATGCATGCCATCGATAAACTCATCAGCCTGGCCAACGTACGCGGCAGCCTGGACCTGCGCTGCCAGTTCGACGGTGACTGGGCCCTGGATCACGCGCAGCAAGCGTTGGGCAAGGCGCCCTATCACATCGTGCTGGCCGGTGAATGTCGGGTGGAGTTTCCGGATGGGCAGCGCTTGCCCATGCGCGCCGGCGATATCCTGCTGCTGCCGCGCGGTGCCCGGCACGTCATGCACAGCCCCGGTAAAACCGTGGCGCCGGTCACGCCCACTCAAGTGATGGGCGGCACCTTGCCGATTCATCGCATCGGCGGTGCCAGCGTTGAGCTGGACATGCTCTGCGGCGACTTCCACTTCAACCGCGCCTCGCTGCTGTTCGCCGCCTTGCCCGACTACCTGGTGATTCCCAGCGGCGCACTGCCCGCCGGCGGCCCGCTGCCGGCGCTGGTCGAAGTGATGCGAGGGGAAGCGGACGGCAACCAGGTCGGCGCGGGGTTTCTGCTCGACGCCCTGTCCCAGGCGCTGTTCACCCTGATCCTTCGAGCACACCTGGCCAGCCAGGGGCAGGACAGCGGCTCGTTGGCCTTGCTGGGCGACAAGCGTCTGGGCCGGGCCTGGCAGGCGATGCTGGATGATCTCGCGCACCCGTGGACCATCGAAAGCCTGGCGCAGATCGCGAACATGTCCCGGGCGAACTTCATGCGCGCGTTCGTCAGAGTCGCCGGCGTCTCGCCCTGGGTGCTGCTGACGCACATGCGCATGGAGCAGGCGTTCAATCTCCTGCACCAGTCACACCTGGGGTTGAGTGACATCGCGTTACAGGTCGGCTACCAATCCCAGGCCGCGTTCAGCAAGAAATTCAAGGAGCTCCATGGCCAAGCCCCCGGCAAAGTGCGACGCGGGCTCTAGCTGAGCGGGCGCCGGTTCAGATCTCCAGCACCAGGGGTTCACTGCCTTGGGCCGGCACCGCGCAACAGATCAGCACTTCGCCTTCGCCAACCGGTTCGGCCGGCGGAGTCAGGTAGTGCACCTGGCCCTGGCTCAGGCGAGTCTTGCAGGTGCCACAGGAACCGCCACGGCAGCTGAATTCCGGCTCCAGTCCTCGCGCCTCGGCCAGTTCGAGCAAGGTCCCGCTGCCCGGTTCCCAACGCCCTTCCTTGGCCGAACCGGCGAACAGGATCTTCACCGGCTCGGTCGCCGCCGGCACTTGCTGCGCCGCCGGGAGACGGACCTCGACGTCCCGCACCAGGGTGGACGGGCCGAAGGTTTCGGCATGGATGCGATCGTCCGGAATGCGCAGGCCGCGCAGGCCATCGTACAGCGCCTGGGTAAAGCTGCCTGGCCCGCACAGGTAGTAGTCGTAGTCATTCAACGGCAGCCACTTCTTGAGCAGCTCGATATCGATCCGACCCGGCAGGTCGTAGGCTTCGTTCGCGCCCGCCTCCACAGGCGGCTGGCTGACCATGCGCAGCACTTGCACCTTGTCGCCGGCACGCGCCACCAGTGCATCGATCTCATCACGAAACGCCAGTTCAGCCACCGTCCGCGCGCTTTGCACCAACCAGACCGGGCGCAGGCGGTTGATGCGCAGCCCTTGGTAAACCACTTCGCGCAACATCGACAACAGCGGCGTGATGCCAACGCCGGCCGCCAGCAACACCATGGGGCGCCGTTCGGTCGGTTGCACAGTGAAATGCCCCTGGGGGGCGCGCGCCTCGATCGTGTGCAGTGGCAGGACCTGATCATGCAGGTGGGACGACACCGAGCCATCGCGCTTGACGCTGATGCGCAGAAAATCATCCGACGGCGCACTGGACACGCTGTAGGTTCGAATCGACGGGGCTTTGTGCCCAGGCAACGAGACCCGCACCGGCAGATGTTGCCCGGCTTCGAACCGCGGCATACCGACCCCGTCGCTCGCTTGCAGGTAGAACGAGCGAATGCCGGGGCTCTCCTCCACCACCCGCGTGACCTGCAGCGAACGCCAGTGAGTCCGCAAGGCCTCGGCCTGCAAACGCTCGGTGGCATGCTCCCAACTGCCGGTCATCCGCGAATTGGGCGATTCCCCTTCGGCTTTATCTTTCCAGCGCAATGGGAGTGCGGCCGGCCGGTGGACGATGCGCTGGGGCGTAAAGCGCAACAAGCGCTCGGCGCCCTGGAACGCGGCGATCTCGGGATCGTCCAGCACCACCTGCGCCGTGCCGCTCATCTGCAGCAGGTCGCCCGTCTGGACATCGACGAACACCAGCCCGGCCCGAGGGTTGAGCAGGATATTGCCCAAGGTATTGAAGAACAGGTTTCCGGAAAAGTCAGGCACCGTCAGTGTCCCGTCCTCATCCATGCGCACGAACCCCGGTTTACCGCCGCGGTGGGAGGCATCGACCTGCCGCTCGCCATCGCGCACCACGTAGGAGGCGATGTAGAACGAATCGGCGGTCGTCACCAGGCGCCGCACCAGGGGGTCCGCCACGGTCAACTCGCGGGGTGCGCCGGCCTGCTCCTCGACAAAGGCATACTCGCGCAGGTTGATGTAACGCGGGCAGTTGCCATAGGCCTGGCGCACCGAAATTTCGAGCCCCTGCTCAAGCTGGCGCCGCACGACCCCATTCATGCGGTTACGCCGCCGGGTGTGCAATTCGATGCCCAGCATGCCGATGGCGTCCCCTTCGCCCAGGCCTTCCTGGGCCGGGTCATCGGCTTGCGGTTGGACATTGATGTGCAGGGTTTGCGGATCGGGCGAGTTCATGAAACCGGGCCGCCCCGCACGCAGGGTCGCCCAGACATCGCCCTGGCGATCCACCGCTCCGAGCACCACGAACGGCAACTGGGCGTAGAACTCACGATGCTGATCCGGCATCCAGGTCCGCGCCAACTGACGCTGGCCAACACCGGCCATCATGTCCACCGCGCCCACCGAGCGCTGCAAAGTCAGCTCTCCTTCGTGCCAGGGCGAGGGTTGTACGGTCGTGGCTTCGTCCATCATCAGCTCCTCGCGCCCGCAGCGTAAAGCCGCGCCATGGCGCCTTGGTCAGGGATACTCCGCCACACCTGTGGCCAGGCGTGCAGGTCAGTGGCGTCATCTTCTGCCCAAAGCGCCGGTACAGGAATACGCACACGCTGCAATCCACTCTTTCACACAGTGCAAGGGTGATGGGGCCGTGCCGGTCCACGGCGTCATACCCTGAGGCTGGCGAAATGCTTGGTCAGCTCCATCAAGGTCGCCCGCAGCTCCGGGGGGCGCACGGGCTTGGCCAGGATCGAGATGTTCATGTGGTGCAACGCATGGCGGATCCGTTCGATGTCGTGGCCGGTCATGATCATCGCCGGGACCTCCCAGCCACGTTGCTCGCGGATCGCCGCGATGCACTCGGAACCCGAGACCTTCGTCCCGAGGTCGAAGTCGGCAATGATGATGTCGCAGTCGCTGGTCACGCCCACCCCGTCGCTGTGGGTCTCGACTTCGCAACCCCACTTTTCCAGCAGCGCCGAGGTCGCCATCAGCACGTTGGCGTCATCCTCCACCAGGCACACCCGCAAGCCCTGCAAGCGGCTCTGCGTGGGCGGCGTACGCGCAAGCGCCGCCCGGGGCGCGACCTTTTCCAGGCCTTCGATGGCGGCGCAGGTTCCCCTGCCGACCCTGGAATCGAGCCGGATCTGCAGGTTGATCAGATGGCTGATGCGCTTGACGATCGACAACCCCAGGCCCAGCCCCTCGACGTCCTTGTCGCGGACGTGACGCACCCGGTAGAACTCCTTGAACACTTCGGGCAGATGTTCGGCGGCAATGCCGCGCCCCTTGTCGTAGATGACGATGGCCAGGCCATTGCCCCTGGGCCGCACGCCAATCAGCACCGGTTTGCCGGGGGCGTACTTCAGCGTATTGGAAATCAGGTTCTGCACCATGGTCGCCAACAGGCCGGCATTGACGTTGACCCACTGGTGGCAGGGCCGCAGGCGCAACTCGACACCGGCCCAGCGCGCCGCCTCGGTGTTCTGCTTGACCACATCCTGCAGCAGCGCGCCCAGGTGCACGGGCTCCGATTGCGGCTCCAGTTGCCCGTTGTCGAGGGTGTAGATGTCCAGGATCGAGCGAAACAGTTGCGACACGATGTGCAATGAGCGGTCGATGTTATCGACCAGCCGCAGTTCTTCCTGGCCCAGCCGGGCATCGCGCAGGCATGCGGTGAACAACCCGATGGAGTGAATCGGCTGGCGCAGGTCATGGCTGGCCTGGGCCAGGAAGCGCGACTTTTCCTGGTTCGCGGCAATCGCTTCTTCCGAGGCAATGCGGGTCCGGGTCAACAGGATGTGCGCATAGGCCGGCACGACGACGGTGGTGACGATCAGCATCAGGAACATGTAGGGCTGGCCCCGCCAGAACGGCGTGAGCAGGAAGATCATGACCAGCATCCCGAGGGCAATCAGTGTGGCGGCCGCCAGATAACGCGAACCGAAGCGCATGCCATTGCCCAGGGTGACCCAGAGTAATGCCGCATACACCGGCAGCGCGCCTTCGCCCCCGACGATCATGGCAAACGAGATACCCGAGTAGTCGTGTGCCATGGCAAAGAGCCGACGCAGGAAAAAATGCCCCGGCCAACGCTTTATGGCCATGCGCAACGGGACTGCGACGCTGATGAAAAAGGCCATGTACCACATGATCGGGATATACGTGGCAAAGTCACTGGAAGGCAGGCACGCCACCACGATGATGTAGAGCGAAGCGCAGGTGCTGACCGTCAACCTCAAAGTGGCCTGGTCCAGCTCGCTATTCTTTTCTGTCATGGTCACAGGATTTTCCCAACATGAAAGGTTGTTTCAAACTTGAAACCCAAGGGGGCCGTTTAGGTTACGATGCGCTGACTTGAAGGTCAGGAGGATCTGGAGCATGACGTGCAGAGTAATTGTGGCCGATGACCATCCTTTGTTTCGCGAGGGCATGCTGCGGACCGTCGAACGATTGATACCGACGGCCACCATCGAACAGGCCGGCAATCTGGACGAAGTATTGGCCCTGGCGCGCGCCGGGCTGGAAGTGGACACCCTGATACTCGACCTGCGCTTTCCCGGTATCACGTCGCTGCAAGTCATCGGCCAATTGCGCAGTGAATTCAAGCGCACCTCGATCATTGTGGTTTCAATGGTGGATGACGTGGATGTCATTACCCAGGTCATGTCGCTGGGGGCTGACGGTTTCATCGGCAAGAACATCGACCCCGCCGGCATCGCCGACGCCATCATGGCCATCCGCGAAGGCGAAGTGGTGGTGAAATACCAGGCTGAAAACTCGGTGCTGGACGATGCACTGGCCCAACTGACCGCACGCCAGCGGGAAGTGCTTGGCTTGATCGCGGCCGGCAAGACCAACAAGGAAATCGCCCGAGACCTGGGCATCTCGCCCTTCACTGTACGCATCCATGTCTCCAGCCTGCTCAAATCCCTGGGCGTGCCTACCCGTGCGGCGGCAGCGGCACAATTCTCCAGTTTCCCCGTCAACGGCGGATGGCCAGTCAACTCACAGAGTTGAACCCGACACCGGTAGACCGACGGTGGGATTTATCCTCCCTGCCAGCGCGCCATGCCATAGAACACTTGTACTATAGCCGCGTCCTACCCTCCCCTCCTAAGCTGTGAGCGCCCCTGAAAGGTGGCTGGAACAGCCAAGTCTGCAACCACCAACACTCCCGACTGCGCGCCGAAACACCAGGGTGCATGGATCGTATCGAACAGAGACATCCAATGGCCTGTCCGAACGCCGGGCATCGCCTCAACCGAGGGCGCTCCAATAGCCGGCCTCGCTCACTCCTTCCAGGTACCGCCACTCACGGTGCACCCCTTGCGGGTGCTCTCCAGCAGGTCAGCCGTGCGCTTGTAGTAATAGAAATCCACCCCCTGTCCGTTGACGTTCAGGCAGGTGGCCTGGGGGTTTGGCGGGCAGGTTTGCGAATAGGTAATCCGGCCCGCCTCTCCACCCAGGGCGACCGGCATGTTGGCATAGGCTTCACAGCTTGAACGGAACTTGGCCACCGGCTGCTCATCACTGGCCTGCACGCAGTCCTTGGCCTCGATATGCTGGCCCATGACCGTCATCTCACCTTCCATCGTGCAGGCCTGGCTACCGGCATGGGCCACTGAAACACACAGCAGCGTGGCACTGATCACACTGCAAAAACGAACGATTCCGTTCATGTACTCTCCCGAGATCCTGGATGGTCACAAGCGCCAAAGTATCCAGGCTCGGGGGTTCATTCTGAATAGCACAGATGGGCTAGTGGCCTGTGTGGCTCAACCCACCCAGCCGATGGCCGTCTTGGGAATGACCTCGGACTCGTCGAGCTTGGAGGCGAACATGCTCACCGCCTCAAGCGCATCGGTGGTGCCGGCCCGGATCTGGACGATGACCGAGCCGGCCTGGTCCGCCAGCGTAACCCCGCGCAAGGCCCCCTCGTGGGTCTCGTTCATGCTGGTCACCGCGTCACGGGTTTCGGACAGTATCTTGCCGATCATCTCGGCGATCTCCGACGTCGAGCGGCTGGTACGCCCGGCCAGTTGCCGGACTTCGTCGGCCACCACCGCGAACCCCCGACCCTGGTCACCGGCCCGTGCAGCCTCGATGGCGGCATTGAGGGCCAGCAGGTTGGTCTGGTCGGCAATGCCGCGGATGGTGTTGACGATCGCCGTGATTTCTTCCGAACGCGCGCCCAATTGACCGACCAGGCGCGCGGAAGCGCCGATGTTGTCGGCGATCTCGCGCATTTCCTTGGCTGTCTGATGGATGACCTGGGCCCCCTGCTCCGCGACGCGCTCGGTCTCGGCAGAGATGTGATAGGCACGGGAGGCGCCGCGCGAGTCCTCTTCGAACTTCTCCACCCGCTCGCTGATATTGCTGGCGAACTTGACGATCTTGCTCAACTTGCCTTCGGCGTCATACACCGGGTTATAGCTGGCTTCCAGCCAGACCACCTTGCCGTGCTTGCCCAGGCGCTTGAACTGGCCGCTGAAGAATTCACCGGCGTTCAGGCGTCGCCAGAAATCACTGTATTCGGCGCTGTTGACCAGGTCCGAGTCGCAAAACATCCGATGGTGCTTACCTTTCAGCTCGCCCAGTGAGTAATTCATGACGTGCAAAAAATTGTCGTTGGCGGTCAGGATATTGCCGCCCAGGTCGAACTCGATCACCGCCATGGCTCGGTCGAGCGCGGCCAGCCGGCCACGGGTTTCCGCCTCGCTCGCGACCTTGGCCGTGACATCGAGTGCATACTTGACCACTTTGACGACGCGGCCCTGTTCGTCGACGACCGGGTTGTAGCTGGCTTCCAGCCAGATGTTCTGGCCCTGCCCACCGCGACGTTGGAACGTACCGGAAACAAACTGACCAGAGCGCAGCTGGTTCCAGAATTCGCGGTACTCGGCACTACCGGCCAGCGCCGGGGTACAGAAATCGCGGTGCGAGAGCCCTGCCAGTTGGTCGGCACGGTAGCCCATCGTCTTCAGGAAATTCTCGTTCGCACGAAGGACTTTGCCATCGGGACTGAACTCGATCACGGCCATCGACCGTTCAAGCGCGCCGACTAATCCCTTGTATGTTGCCAGTTCGGCCGTCCTGGCCGACAGTTCACTTTTCAGTGCTGTGTTAAACATGGCATACCCTCTGCGAACCCGAAAATTTTATTGGACTTCAAAAGGGCTATCGACTCGCGGATCAGGGGCTTTATACACCGCAACACAATTATGTTTTGACGTCAGAAAAACACTGGCCGTGTCACCCGCCCAAATCACTGAATGCAGGTCTGTCGGGGCCTCTGACCTGCTCCAGCAGCCAGGTCCTAAACGCCTGCACCGTTTGGGTCCCGGCCGTTTCATGGGGGCTCACGAGATAGAAACCGAAATCGGATTTTAACTTCAGGTCAAAGGGCACTACCAAGCGCCCGGCCTTGAGGTCGTCCTCGACGTACGTCGAGCGCCCGATGCACACCCCCAAGCCATCCACCGCAGCTTGCACCGCCATCATCGCCAGGTCGAATGTCAGGCGTGAGCCCTCGGCAAGCCGCGCCGGCTGGGCGGCGGCCTCCAGCCAGGCGTTCCAGTCGCCCTGGGTCTGCCCACTGACCTGCAACAAGGTATGGCTGGCCAGATCGCCCGGGTTGCGCAAGGCGCCGGAGCCCTCCAGCAACCGCGGGCTGCACACCGGGAAGATCTCGTCGCACATCAGCCAGTCGGCCCGCAGTCCCTGCCAGTCACCGGCCCCATAGCGGATAGCAGCATCAATGCCCGTTTTGCGAAAGTCCACCAACTCGGTGGACGCAGTGATACGCACATCGATGCCGGGAAACGCCTGCTGGAACGACGCCAATCGCGGCAACAGCCACTTGGAAGCAAATGAAACCAGGGTGCTGATCGTCAGCACGCTGTGATTGCGCGTCTCCAGCAGGGCCTCGGTGCAATGGCGCAGCTCGTGGAACGCCGAACGAATGCCGGGAAAGTAAGCCTGGCCCTCACGGCTCAGGGCCAGCCCGTCCTTGAGCCGCAGGAACAAACGCACGCCCAACTCCTCTTCGAGCCGCCGGATCTGATGGCTGACGGCGGTCTGTGTCACGTTCAGCTCTTCGGCAGCCTTGGTAAAGCTCATGTGCCTGGCGGCCGATTCGAACGCCTTCAGGCCATTGAGGGAGGGAATTCTGCTGATCATGGGGCGACACGATGCTCATGAGATTTTGTCATACGCTAGCACCGCAAATGTCCTTTGAACATGTTGCCGTTGCCAGGGATTCTAGGGACGCACGCCAAGGCAATCGCCCCAGCGAACCTCCACCGTCCCTTAGGAACACCATGAAACTGTACTTTGCCCCCATGACCTGTTCATTGTCCCCGCACATCGTCCTGCGGGAACTGGGCCTGCCATTCGAGTTGGTCCGGGTCGACAACCAGACCAAGCGCACCGCCGACGGGCTGGACTTCCTGAGCATCAATCCCAAGGGCTATGTCGCGGCCCTGGCGCTGGATGACGGCAACGTGTTGACCGAAGGACCGGCCATCGTCCAGTACCTGGCCGACCAAGTCCCGGGCAACTCCCTTGCGCCGGCCAATGGCACCTGGGAACGGGTGCGCTTGCAGGAGTGGCTGAATTTCATTGCCACCGAGATCCACAGCGGTTGCGCGCCACTGTTCAACGCCGGCATGGCCGCCTCGGCCAAGGTCATCTTCCGGGAAAAACTGTCCAGGCGTTTCGACTACCTGAACCGGGCTCTCGAACAACAGGCGTACCTGATGGGCCGCTTCGGCTTGGCCGACAGCTATCTGTTCAGCGTACTCAAATGGTTGCCACGGCTCGGCATCGAGATCAGCAACTGGCCGGCGCTGATGGCGTTCATGGAGCGTATCGAAGCACGCCCCTGCGTCCAGGCGGCCATGACCGCCGAAGCAGCCTGACCTACGTCACATCGAAACGGCAGGTGGGCAGGCGCCCTATTTCCGGCCGCGCGTACAGGTAGCCTTGCATCAGCTCGATGCCCAGCCCCACCAGCGCGGCGCTTTCCCCTGGGGTCTCGACCCCTTCGGCAATGACCAGGATCCCCAGGCGCCTGGCCACCAGGAGAATCCCTTCGACAATGGCCTGTTTCACCGGATCCTGGTCGATACCACGGGTCAACGCCATATCGATCTTCAGCACCTGCGGCTGGAACATCGCCAACAGGTTGAGACCCGAATAGCCGGAGCCGAAATCATCGATCGCGGTAGTGAACCCCTGGCGCTCGTATTCGGTGAAGATCGACTTGAGGTGGTCAGGGTCGTCGACTTTCTCGCCCTCGGTGACTTCGAACATCAACCGATCCAATGGAAAATTGGCCAGGCGCGCCGCCTCCAGCGTAGCCCGGATGCAGGTCTCGGCCCGATACACGGCGTTGGGCAGGAAGTTGATGCTCAGCAGGCATCGAGGGAGGTCCAGAAGGCCCAACCGGGTAGCCTCTTCGATCGCCTTCACGCGACATGCCTGGTCGAACCGGTAGCGGTTGCCGTCATTCACCTGCCCCAGGATGTCGCTCGCCGATTCACCGTTGATCCCTCTGACCAGTGCTTCATAGGCAAACGCAGCGCCGGTTCGCAGATTGAAGATCGGCTGGAACGCCATGGTGAAATCGAACCCGAGCGCCTCATGGTCGCGGCACTCGGCACAGCCAAGGGACTTGAAGGTTTGACGGGGGGAGTGTTCGGTCATGATCGATATTCCGTTGCGTTGACGGTACGTCCCTGCCGGTGCAAAGACTCTAGTCAGCCCTCCCTGAATCGGCAAAGGCCTGGCTTTCTGGAGCGCCGTCGATCACCGGCATCGGTTTGCAACCAAACACCTAGCCGGGTTTTACGGCCACAGGCATTGCCATTCGCGTGCACAGATACAGCAGACCTCCCACACCGACCAGGGCGCCGCCGCGCAACCAGGTTTCCAGGCTTTGCTGGCTGAGCAAGACCAGGCACGAGACGATCGCAAGGAGGGGCACCCAAGTGGGCACCCGAAAATGCGCTTGCGCCACCGGATCGCGGCGCAGCACCAACACCGCCAGGTTGGTGCTGAGGAAAACAAAAAGCAGCAAGAGCACGACGGTCTCGGCCAATGTGGCGAGAGAGCCTGTCAGCGTCAACGCGATGGAGACCAGGGTGGTGGCAATGATCGCGACCCACGGTGTGCGCCTTTTGTGCAGGACTCGCGCCAAGCCCCCCGGCAGTAAGCCCTGGCAGGCCATCCCATAGGCCAGTCGGCTGGCCATGATCATGGTCAGCAGCGCGCCATTGGCCACGGCGACCAGGGCGATGAAGGCAAAGACCCGCGGCGAAACGCTCAACCCCGAGGCGCGGACGACTTCCAGCAAAGGCGCCGAAGTAGCGACCAATTCTTCCATGGGCAGCACCGAGGCAGCCGCGACGCCCACGGCCATGTAAACCACGCCGGCGGTGAGCAACGCGGCAAACAAAGCGCGCGGATAGACCTTACGCACGTCGCGTATTTCTTCGGCGAGATTGGCCGAGGTTTCGAATCCGACGAACGAATAAAACGCCAGTAATGCCGCGCTCAACACCGCCAGCCATGGGCTGACGCCCGGTTTGAATTGCAGCGCACTGTGCAGATGGGCATCGCCGGAACGGAAAAACCAGGCCGCGGCGACGATGACCAGTATCAGGCCCGACAGCTCGATGAGGGTCATGACCAGGTTTGCCCCCAGGGACTCCTTGATTCCCCGGGCATTCAACAAGGCGATCATCACCAGGAACACCAGGGCAGCGATGTGGGGCGGGACGTGAATGAAGGTCGCCAGGTAATCGCCCGCGAACGCCAACGAAAGGCCGGCTGCACTGGTCACCGCCGCGGCCAGCATGCAAAAGCCGACCAGAAAGGAAAGAAACGGCGAGCGGAACGCCTTTTCGGCGAACACCGACGCCGCGCCGGCCTGCGGGTACTTCGTAACCAGTTCCGCATACGAGCCGGCAGTGAGCATGGCGAAGAACAGCGCCACCAATAAAGGCACCCAGATCGCTCCCCCCACCTGTCCAGCGATGGTCCCGGCCAGCGCGTAGACACCGGCACCCAGCACATCGCCAAGGATGAAGAGAAACAACAAAGGTCCGGTCACGGCTCGCCGCAATGGGGTTCTGGAGGGTTTGGAGGTCACATTCACTCTCGGCTCTGGCGATCGTTCGAAGCCTGCTGGCATGCGCCAGGCGGCTGCATCGTGGTGCTTAAGCAATGGAAATATCGGCCAGGGGAAAGTTCAGAAATGTTCCGGGGATGGCGCTTGAAACCAGGCTGAAAGCCTTTTCGCGAGCAAGCCCGCTCCCACACAGGGAATCCGTGGTCGACACACATCTTGTGCCCACCCAATAACGCTGTGGGAGCGGGCTTGCCCGCGAAGGCGGTGGGTCAGCCAACCTCTTCATCAACTGATTCACTGCATTCGCGAGCAAGCCCGCTCCCACACAGGGGATCTGTGGCCGACACACATCTTGTGCCCACCCAATAACGCTGTGGGAGCGGGCTTGCCCGCGAAGGCGGTGGGTCAGTCGACTTCATTGGCACTGACAGAGCGCATACGCGAAGATGTTCACCGTTAACTTTGAGCCTGCTCCCCCAGAACCCTCGCATACACTGGCCGGTCAACGTTGCCGCCCGACAGAATCACCCCCACACGTTTCCCCGCCATCGCGTCACGCTCCTGCATGAGCGCCGCCAACGCCGCGGCGCCGGCACCTTCGGCGAGGTTGTGTGTGTCGGTGTAGTAGACCCGCATGGCCTCGGCAATTTCACGATCGTCGACCGCCACGATCCGTGCCGCCGCGGCCCCATAGAGGGCGAACGCCTCGGGTATGGGCTTGCGCACGGCGAGGCCGTCGGCGAAGGTGTTCGCCGAAGGGGTCTCGCACAGGGTCCCGGTCTCGAACGACTGCTTCGCCGCCGCAGCCTCAGTGGACACCACACCGACCACTTCGGTGTTCAAGCCCAAGGCATCACGGGCGGCGATGACGGCGCAGATCCCCGACCCGCAGCCGATCGGCACGTAGACCGTGTCCAGGTCCGGCACCGCCTTGAACAACTCCCACCCATAGGTCGCCACGCCCTTGACCAGCTCGGCGTGAAACGGTGGCACCAGAAACAAGCCCTGCCGCTGCGCCAAGCGTGCGGCCTCCTCGCGGGCCTCATCGAAATCGCGACCGAACTCCACCACCTCGCCACCAAAGCCGCGCATGGCTTGGTTCTTCTCCAGCGAATTGCCCTGTGGCACGACGATCAACGCCCGCAAGCCCAACGCTGTTGCCGCCAATGCCAGGCTCTGACCATGATTGCCACGGGTCGCCGTGACCACGCCCTTCACCTCGGGGTGCTCGCGCCTGAGCCAGTGCATGAACGTCAGACCACCGCGGACCTTGAATGCCCCGGTGGGCGTGTGGTTCTCGTGCTTGACCCACACCGTGCAACCCAGCCGTTCAGCCAGCAAGGGCCAAGCATACTGGGCCGTGGCCGGCATGGTTGGGTATATGTTGCGCGCCGCTTGTTCGATATCGTCGAGCGTCAGTTTGTGCATAGGGTCGCCTCCAGGTTTTGCCCAGTCTAGTCATGGGCGCCACCGGCGGGCTTCCAGAAAACTGACCTGACTTTCAGCCCTTTTCTTCACTACTATGTCGCTCATGAACCGCCGCAACCGCCTGCCGCCGCCCCAACCCGAACCGATCAGGCGTATCGAGGCAGGCCCCTGGGCGATTGAATTGCTGCCGGGCTGCGCCTACGCGACCCGCTATGTCGCAACCCAAGCCTCGATCGGCTTCGCCTTCGACAGCCAGTGCGGCCTGCACGCCATCGGCAGCGACTGGGTGCATCCGTTCGAGGCCATGCCCAACGGCCTGGCCTTCGTCCCAGTGGGGTGTGATGTGTTCTCCGAATCGCCCCAGGGCGGTGAATACCTGCGCATCCAGCGCACCGACGGCGTTGCGCTGGAGGGTGAGCGGGCCTTCAACAATCGCATCGACCCGCCGGCCATTGCCCTCGCCCACCGCATGCGCAACGCGCTGTTGCAGGCATCGGCGCAGGACGACTGGGAATCCTGGGCGTTGGGGCTGGCTGAACGGGTGACGGGCCACGAACGGTTGCCGGCGCCCCCTCCCGGCTCGATCACCGGCCGACGCATGCGCCTGCTCGACGAGTTCATTGACGCAGGGCTCGCCGGCCCACTCGGCGTACCGGCGATGGCAGCGCTGCTGGGGTTGTCCGAAGGCTATTTCATCCGGGCATTCAAGCTCGCGACGGGAAAAAGCCCCCACAGCTACCTGATCGACCGACGCCTGGCCAAGGCCCGGACCTTGATGTGCGACACAAGCGCCAGGCTGACCGAGATCGCCCTCGCCTGCGGCTTCAATTCCCAGGCGCACATGACGACGCTCTTCAGGCAGCGCCTGGGCGTCAGCCCGGCACAGCTACGCGGGCACGCCAGAAGTTGACGAGGCAACCCAGGCCCCGGGTGTGCGACCCGCCCAGGGCAACGCTCGTTCCAACTGCGCTGCCAGGCGCAGCAACGGGGCCTCACGACCGAACCCCGCGCTAAACTGCAAGCCGATCGGCAGGCCGCTGTGCCGATCGACCGCCAGCGGCATGGACATCGAGGGCGAACCGGTCACATTCGCCAAGGCGGTAAAGGGCGAATGGCTGAAGACTCGATCCATCCAGCCCCGCCCGTCCAGCAGCGCCTGGCCTTCGTTGTAGTGACCTATCAACGGGGGCAGCGCTGGTAGGGTCGGGTTCAGCAGGATGTCGTACTGGCTAAAGAAGTGCCCCATGTGACGGGTCACGAGGTTGCGCAGGTGCATGGCCTCGATCAGATCCAGGGCGGTGAGTTGGCTGCCCAGCCGGTGCAACGCCAGCGTGGACGGCTCCAGTGTGCTGGCATCGACCGGACGCCCGGTGGCCGCCGCGAGGGCGTTGACCCAGGCGGCGGTATTGGCGGACCAGAAGCGCGCGTTCAGTTCCACGAACCCTTCCCAACCCAGGCCGATGTCGAGATCGACTTCCTCGACACGGTGCCCCATGCCCTCCAGTTGCACCGCCACCTCCCGCGTGGCCTGGGCGACCGGCTCGACGCAACGGGTTCCGTTGAGTGGGTGCAGCAACAAGCCGATGCGCAGCGCCCCCGGTTCGCGCGTCGTTTGTGAAAGCCAGGAATGCGCTGGCCGAGCGATCTCGAACGGATCCCCCACGGCCGCCCCTTCCATGGCATCCAGCAAGGCGGCGCTGTCGCGCACGGTTCGACTGACAACACCATGGACGGCAAGCCCGGCCCATACCTCGTCCACTGCCGGGCCCATGGAGATTCGGCCTCGGCTGGGCTTGAGTCCGAACAACCCGGTGGCGGCGGCCGGAACGCGAATCGAGCCACCGCCATCGGTGGCATGGGCAGCGGGCACCATGCCGGCGGCAACGGCAGCGGCCGAACCCCCACTGGAGCCTCCGGCGCTGCGGCTCAAATCCCAAGGGTTGCGGGTTGGGCCCGAATACGCGGCTTCGGTGGTGGTGCTGGCCGCCAACTCCGGCGTGCTGGTGCGGCCCAGGGTCACCAGGCCGGCCTGGCGCAGGCGAATCATCAGGTTGGAGTCTTCAGCGGCGACGCATCCGGCGGCCAGGCGACTGCCCAACTCGTTCAGGCGACCTTGGGCGGTCAGGCCCAAGTCCTTTACCAAGAACGGCACGCCCTTGAACGGGCCTGCGGTGGCCAGGGGTTCATCCTTCCACACCTCGACCACCGCGTTGATCCTGGGGTTGAGCTGTTCGATGGCGCCCAATGCCGCCTCTCTTACCTCGGTCTGGGTGACTTGGCCGTTGGCAATCAGATCGGCCAGGCCAAGGGCGTCATATCCTGCATATTCAGAGGGTTTCATCACATTCTTCCTGGTAAAGACGCTATGATTTGTACTTACCAGTATCGAGCGATACTGTTCGGTATAGTTAGATACCAAACAGTATCGCTGTCAAGCGGAGAACGCCATGCGCCCCGAACGAGTTCCACAACTAGCGCCCCGGGAACGGATCCTGGATGCCGCCGAAGCTCTGTTCTTCACCGAAGGGATCAGTCGGGTAACGGTGGATGCCATCGCGGCCAAGGCCAAATCGACCAAGATGACGGTCTACCGGCATTTCGAGTCGAAAGACGCGCTGGTGCTGGCGTGGATTCGCTTGCTCGTCGACCAGTACGCCGAGGTCTTCGAAGGGTTGGCGGCGCGGCACGCCGACGATCCCAAGGCGCAGATCCTCGGTTTCGCCGAATTCATCGCGCAGGATCTGTCCACGGCGTCTTACCGGGGCTGCCCCTTCACCCACTCGCTGGCGGAGCTCCCGGACCCGCAAAACCCTGCCCGCCAGCTCATCGAGGCGCACAAGAAGCGCCAGTTCCAGCGCCTGGTCGCCCTGTGTGAAGAAGCCGGTCTAGCTGAACCGAATGAAACGGCCATGGCGCTCACCTACCTGATGGAGGGCGCGCAAGTTGTCTCGCAGAACAAAAGTGTCGAGCAGGTCGGTGAAAACCTGATCCGGATGATCCGGAAGATACTCGGCGAATGAGCGCCTAGAGCGGTTCGGCTGTTTGAATCAGCGAATTCAACACCAACTTGATTTCCGCTGCCGGATCTTTATGCCCTTGCAATATCAAACCTTCCGACAAGGCAGTGAAGGTCTTTGCAAGCGTGGCATTTTCCATCGGCGGTTTCTTGCCCGCATGATTGAAGATGATGGTAATCAGCTTGCCCAAGGCAATGCTGTTTTCTTCATGCAGGTCATTGTAGAGCGGTGAAAACTCGGCATCGCGCAATGCAATCAATTGCAACTCGACGTCAAGGATCGCGCAATTGGCGTTATCTTTCAGGGTGTCGATGTAGGCATTCAGGCCCTGCGTCAACTGCTCGGACGAATAGCCGGCCGCCAGGGTCGAGCCCAACCGATCGATTTCCACCCGCTTGAACCGCTGCGCCAATTGCAACAACAGGTCGGCCTTACTTGAAAAGTTGGAGAAAAATGCCCCTTTCGAATAACCAGCCTCCTCGGAAATGGTGTTCACGCTGGCCGCGTGAAAGCCTTTCTTGATCATCAGATCAATGGCCGTATCGAATAATCTGTCTCTGGTTACTTGCTGGCTTTCCTCTCGACCTAGTCTCTTTTTAATCACGCCCTCGGCTCCTTTAGCCAACGAAAATATCTATTTGTAACTGAATGCAAGCATTGGCTCCTGCCGGCAAAAAAACCCGTGACGGCCATCATATCTTATACACGCTCGTATTAATCACCCGCATCTAAACTTTTAAGCAGGTGCCATGTAATCGCCATGTATTGGGGCAGCCGAAGACGAATGCAAGATGAGTCGCCGGCAGCGACTTACTGTGCCATTAGAACAGCGTCGCCTGGCCTCGACGCCCATTGGAGAATGCCCCGCGATCACGTGCGGCCACCGATGGAACCTTGGGTAAAGCCCGGTTTTTCTCAGCCCCGCGGGCGCTTTTGCGGTGGACCACAAAAGCTTCACATAAATACCGCTTGATTTTCAGATACCGAATGGTTTTTACTTGCGCCGTTGGTGAAGCCCAACGCCTGGTCCGCGCATCGCGTCAGCGACAGCCATCCCGATGCAACGCCAGGGTCACCCCAAAGGAGCTGGATCTTAATGGAATATGCCTTCGTTACAGGCGCTACGGGCCTGCTTGGGAACAACGTCGTCCATGCGCTGCTACAGCGCAAAATCAAGGTGAAAGCGCTGGTTCGCTCCCTTGAAAAGGGGCGCAAGCAGTTCGGCGACCTGCCCGTTGAACTGGTGGAAGGCGACATGCTCGATGTCGACGCTTTCAGCCATGCCCTGCAAGGTTGCGACGCCCTGTTCCATACGGCCGCCTATTTCCGCGACAGCTACAAAGGCGGAAAGCACTGGCAAAAACTCTACGACACCAACGTCACCGGCACCGAACGTCTGCTGCAAGTCGCTTATGCCGCCGGCATCCGTCGTGCCGTGCATACCTCTTCCATTGCCGTGCTCAAGGGCAACCGGGATCAAGTCATCGACGAAACCATGTCTCGCAGTGAGCAGGAAGCGGACGATTACTACTTGAGCAAGATATTGTCCGAGCAGAAGGTCCAAGCGTTTCTAATGCAGCACCCCGACATGTTCATCGCCATGGTATTGCCGGGCTGGATGTTTGGTCCCGGTGATATTGGCCCGACCTCCTCGGGACAGTTCCTGCTCGATTTTGTAGGACAAAAACTCCCTGGTGTTCTTCCTGGAAGTTTTTCCGTGGTCGACGCCCGTGACGTGGCTGAGCATCAGATCGCAGCCATCACCCGCGGTCGTTCCGGCGAACGTTATCTGGCCGCCGGCAACCACATGGACATGAAGAGTATTTTCCAGGCGCTCGCCAGTGTCAGTGGAATCAAGGCACCGGAACGCAAAGTACCTTTGCTCATGTTGCGCATCATCGCCCTGGTCTACGAAGGTTATTACCGTCTTACCAAGAAACCGGTGTTGATCAGCACTTCCACGGTCAAACTCATGGAACAAGAGCAAGGCCGCACACACTTCAGCCATCAAAAGAGTTCAAGGGAGCTGGACTGCAAGTTCCGCCCTGTCAGTGAAACCCTGACCGATACGCTGAACTGGTATCGAAACAATAACTACCTAGATGCTTGATTGACATAAAACAACTATAGCCTGCCTCTGTAGCACTTTTCAGACACGCCATACATCCAAGGATTGAAAGAGGTTGGTATATGAAAAGCCTTTCCAGTAAAGAAGGTTTTCTGCATCGTTTTGTCGGTTTTTCGGAATCTTTCCCCGATCAGATAGCCATCAAGTATCTGGACGCGGAAGAACAGACCGTCACTTACCGTCAATTGCGAAACATGGCACAGGGCTGTAATGGTGTGCTTAAAGCGCTCGATGTTGTCCCCGGCGATAACGTTGCGTTAGTGCTGCCCAATAGCGTGGCGTTCATCGCTTATTACCTGGCGATCATCGGTCGCGGCGCGGTGCCGGTCATCCTCAACCACAAGCTGACGCCGTTCGAGATGTCCAACGTCATCGGCCTGGCCGGGCCAACGCTGGTGGTCACGACTGCCGCGCTGGCGGTGCAGCACAGCGAGCTGTTCCACCCGGACTCCGGCATCCGCCATACCTTGGTGCTGGAGGTGGGGGACGAGCCGGCGGCGGCGCTGCCAGCCCATGCGACTGCCGTCGCTCAGGTGCCGCACGAGGCCGAACCCCTGATGTTGCCCGAGGACAACCCGGTGGTCTCGGTGCAGTTCACTTATCGGGGCCTGGGCAAGCCCCTGGCCGTGGCCCACCGCTATCTCGACCTGACGCAATCGAGCGACGGGCTGCACGAGCAATTCCATCTGCAAGGCGTCGGGTCGGTCCATCTGGTGACGCTGCCGCTCTACGCCATTTTCGGGTTGTCCGTGATGATGGTGTTTCCGTTGAGCATCGGCGCCACCCTGCTGATGACCAACACGCTGCTTAACCGCGACCTGGCTGAAGTCCTGTCCGAACATCAGGTCAGCTTCGCCTGCCTGGTGCCCGACGTCATCCGCTACTTCAACACGCGCCTGGCCAAGCGCAAGGGCGCGCTGTTGCCGATGCACCCGAAATTGATGGTCTATTCCGGCGGCAGCCACCTGCCGGCCGACGAAGCCGAGAAGCTGGGCAAGTTGCTCGGCTGCAACGCAGTGCTGCAAGGCTATGGCTTGACCGAAAGCATGCCGGTGATCGTCCAGAGCTCGATTGGCCAAGTCCACCGCGGTGCCATGGGACGCGCGATCAGCGGTGTGGACCTGCGAGTCGTCGACGCCGAGGGCCGTGACGTTGCCCGCGGACGCATCGGGGAACTGCTGATCCGCGGTTCGATGGTGATCGACGGTTACCTGGATGCCGATGACGCCAACGCCCGGTTCTGGCGTGATGGCTGGTTCCACACCGGAGACCTGGTGTGGCAGAACGAAGACGGCCATGTGTTCTTTTATTGCCAGCGCCTGCGGATCTCGAAGATCAAGGCGCAAATGGTCGACCTGACGGAAATCGAATCCATCGCCCTGAAACACCCTGGCGTAACGCGCGCCAAGGCCTACATCGTCCCGGACAACAAGGAAGTGAACGTCTTGCATCTGTGCGTGGAAGGCAGTGCCGACCTGACCCAGAACGCGATCGCCACCATGCTTTCGCGCTACCTGTCGGGCTTCAAGCTGCCCAGGACCATCGAAATCATCGCGCTCAAGGAAGTGGCTCATGCAAGCTGACAACACCCAACCGGTACTGGCCGTCTTCGATTTCGACGGCACGTTGACCGACCGGCACACGTTCTGGCGCTACATGCGCTACATCGCCGGCACCCGGTCGTTCTGGCTCAGGATCATTCCCCTGTTGCCGAAAATGCTCAGCGTGGTCGTCGGGATCACCCCATTGATGCAAGCCCGGCTGGCCTTCATCGCCTGTTATCTGGGCGGCCTGTCCGTGGACGATGAGCGCGAGCACGCCAAGTACTTCATCACCGAACTGTTGCCACTGTGGCTGCGCCCCGAGGCCCTGCGCCGGTTGCAATGGCACCAGTCCATGGGCCACGTCACCGCGCTGGTCAGTAACTCGCCCGAGAATTACCTGATCCCCTGGGGCCAGGCGGTGGGTTTCGACTACGTCTGCGGCACTCGCCTGGCCACAGCGAAAAACAAACTGACGGGCGGCATTTGCGGCACCAATTGCGTTGAGAGAGAGAAAGTCACACGGCTCAAGGGCTGCTTGAGCAACCTCGATGACTTCTACATTTATGCCTACGGCGACTCATCTGGCGACGATGCCCTGCTCGGCATCGCTCACTCTCCCTTCTACAGAAATTGGTACTGACCGATGAACACTCTGAGCACGTTGGCCCCCACGTATTTCAAGCGCCCTGGCAGCGCCCCCACCGTCATGATCGCAGGCGCCGGCCCGATTGGCCTGTCTCTGGCGATCATGCTGAAAAAGTGGGGGGTTGGCTTTCGCATCATCGAAAAGAACGCCGGCCCTTCCACCGCGACCAAGGCCATGGCGATCCATTCGCGCACCCTGGAAATCTTCCGCGACCTGGGCATCGCCGATCAAGCCGTCAGGGATGGGTTCACCATCAACCAGTTTTCGGTGCAGTCGAACGCCAAGCGGGTGTTGAACTACAACTTCTCCTACCTGGATGCGACGTACCCGTTGCTGCTGAGCCTGCCGCAGCCGCAGACCGAGAAACTGCTGCTGGAGCGGCTCAATGAACTGGGCGCGCAGGTCGAGTGGAACACCGAGCTGGTGGACCTGCAAAACCAGCCCGACGCCGTGAACATGACCCTGCGGCACGCCGACGGCCACGAAGAAACGCTGACCACCCGCTGGGTGGCCGCCTGCGACGGCGCGCGCAGCAACATCCGCAAACGCCTGGACATGACGTTCGAAGGTTCGTCCTACGACCGCTTCTTCATGCTGGCCGACGCCGACATCGAGTGGTCCGGCAGCAAGGACGAAGGCGCCTTCTTCCTCGGCGCGCAGGACGGTTACGTGGCGGTCGCGCCGATCAGCGCCCAATCCCGCTATCGCCTGTTCATCGAGATGCCTTACAACCTGCCGCCGGAAGGCGAGCGCCCTTCCCTGAGCCTGGAAAACTTCCAGCGGTTGTGCGAAGGACGCGGGCAGAAGATGACGCTGTCCAACATCTCGTCGACCACTATCGCCTCGTTCCAGCATCGCCGCGTGCAGACCATGCAGCAGGGTTCGGTATTCCTGGTGGGCGACTCCGCGCACATCGGCAGCCCGATCGGCGGGCAATGGATGAACCTGGGGGTTTCCGAGGCCTACAACCTGGCGTGGAAGATGGCCTACGTCGAGCAGGGCCTGGCGGAGCCCTCCCTGCTCGACAGCTATAACGACGAGCGCTACCCGGTCGCCCTCGAAGTCGAGAACACCGCCCACCGCCTGACCGGCCTGATCACCGTCCGCCAACGCGCCCTGGTCTGGCTGCGGGACAATGTCCTGCCGCTGTTGAGCAACCGCAAGAAGGTCCAGCGCAAGCTGCCGTCGATGATTTCCGGTCACCAATACCACTACGCTAAAAGCGATTACATCCAGGAGTCGCTGACGAAAAAACAGCGCAAGAACTGGTACCGCAAAGGCCAGAAGCCCGAGTTCCAGAGCGCGGCGCCGCGCGCGGGGCAATTGGCGCCGGATGTCGAGCTGTGGCAACTGCAAGGGCTGCCGGCAAAACGCTTGATCGACCTGTTCCACGGCACTTTCACGCTGCTGGTGTTCACCGGGGCCGATCAGTTTTCACCGCTGCTGCCGGGCTATTACACCCTGGCCCAGACCGTGGAAAAAGACTACCCGGGCATCAAGGCCTATTGCGTGATCGACGCCCTCAGCAGCGCCGGATTGCCCGCCTGGCATTCGACGTTGCTCGACCCTGACTGGCGGCTGCACAAGCGCTACCACGCCAGCGAGGGCACGCTGATGCTGATTCGTCCTGATGGCTACATTGCCTTCCAGGGCGCCGACGCCATGACCCTGGTGGCGTATCTGAACCTGAGGTCCGGGTTACTCAAGGGTGCCACAAGAACAACACCGTCCGAGGTTGACGCAGTAGAACTCCAACTTTAAGTCGCCCTGTCGACTACTGCCCGTTTGATGGGTGGATTCACCCAAGGCCCGGCCCTGGGCCATGACTTTTTGATTTTTCTTATTGACAGAAACGTCTACCGACTTCGGTTAGGAGAACCTCATGCGCTTGCAACTTAACGATGTTGTGCAGGAATTCATCGTGTCCAATGGAAAAATAGCCCACAGCTATTTTTCCCTTTCGGAAAAGATCATCGATTCACTGTGCGAATCCAATGTCGCCAAGGAATCGATCCTGATGCGCCTGCTGGAGCAGGCCGAGTCCGTCACCGCGCATTACTTCAGCGCGCACAAGCAAGTCATCGAAGGGGTCTATGCCCAAGGCATCGATGCCCCGGTGAACAAGCCGGTTGCGGTGCTCGAAACGGTCCACGCCACGGCGCCGATCTTGGCCGCGGCGCCCGTCGTCGAAGCACCTGCGGCACTCGACTACGCCCAATGGTTGCGCGCCGAGATCGCCTCGGCCACCGGCTTCAAGCAGGAGCAGATCGACTTCGATCAAAGTTTCGAGAGCCTGGGCATCGACTCCCTGGGGCTGGTGGACATCTTCGAATCCCTCGCCCAGCACTTCCCGGAAAAGCAGGCGCAAACCTCGCAGCTGTTCGATGCGCCCACCCCGACGGCCCTGCTGGCTCGCCTTGAAGCCGACCCACAAGCGCCCGCGGTGGATGTGCAAGCCTGGGTACTGGCGCAACTGGCGACCATCACCGGTTTTTCGGCCGAGCAGATCGACCTGAACCAAACCTACGAAGGCCTGGGCCTCGACTCGCTGGTGCAACTGGACTTCCTCGAATCCGTGGTCGCCACGTGGCCACAGCTCAAGGCCAACAGCTCCGAGTTGGCCAACGCCAAGTACCCGCAGGCGACCATCGCCCTGATCGATGCCGCCCTTGCCGGCCCAGGGCCCGAGGCCTGCGAACCCGCCCCGGCGGCGGTCACGGCCGAGACGCCGGCGCCGGCCCACAACCTGCTGCTCGACACACTGTCGCCGCTGGTCGCGGACACCGCGCAGTCGATCGATGTCCAGACACCTTTCGCCCAATTGGGCCTCAATGGCTTCAGCCGCGAAACGCTCTGCCAATCCATGGCCCAACACTGCTCGGCCAGTGAGTTTGCCGGCGAAGCGCTGATGTCCCGTCGCACGCCCCAGGACGCCCTGTCACTGCTGGCAAGGCTGGGCTGAAACACGCTGCGCAATACAGGAATGGAATCCGGGTGATCGAGCCGATCACCCAGCATTTTGGCGATCAGGAGACAAGGTATGAGTGGCGCAGTGACCACAGCAGGCGATTTCTGCTTCAGTGCGATGGCCGGTGAATTTCCTGGGGCGTCGTCCATCGACGCGCTCTGGCACCTGCTGTCCCAGGGGCAGATAGCGCCCATCGAATCGATGCCGGCCCGTTGGGAACTGGACAAGGCGTCGATCTATTCGGCAAAACCGGGGGAACGCAATCGCGTCTACCTGGACAGCGCCTTTTGCCTGACCGATGCCCCCGAAACCCCTTCGCGACATGAAGGGCGACAAGTCGCTATCGGCCAGAAAGTCCTCCAGACACTGCTCGGCCAACTCGCCGCTCAAGGTTCGGCCCTGACCTGCGAGCGCACGGCCCTGGTGGTGGCGACGTCTTGGAGCGACGAGAGCTTCTTCGTCAGCGGCATAGCCGCCAAAGCCGCTGCAGAGCAAGGCTATACGCCGGGCGAACAGGTGGCGGAACTCGCCGCGGCGGTTGGCCTGGGCGGCCCGGCGCTGTCAGTCGACACCGCTTGCAGTTCGTTTCCCTACGCCATCGACATGGCCCAGGCGCTGGTCAACAGTGGACAGGCCGACAACGCCATCGTCATGGCACTCAACACGGTATTGCCGCCGGCATTGTTCCTCGGCTTCTCTCAACTGACGGCCTTCTCTGCCCGCGCCCAAATGGAAGCCTTCGGCCAGGATGCCGACGGCATCGTGCCGGGCGAGTGCGCGGTAGCCTTTCTGGTCGAGCCCGTCGCCCAGGCCTTGCTTGCCCAGCGCCAACCGTTGGGGGTCCTGCGGGCCCTGGGATTGTCCGCCGACGGCGCCGAAGGCTCAGTGTTCGCGCCCGGAAAACAGGCGCAGTTCACCGCTTACCAGCGCGCCTACGCGGACCTCGACCCGAGCGACGTCGACTACATCGAAACCCACGGCACCGGCACCCCGCTGGGTGATGCCACCGAGCTGGCTTCGCTGAACAGTTTCTTCGCAGGCCACCGCCCCGACGACCGGAAAATCACCATCGGCTCGATCAAGTCGGTCATTGGCCACCCGCTGGCGGCCGCCGGGGGTCCTTCGCTGGCCAAGGCCTTGATGATCCTGCGCCACAAAGGCATTCCTCCCCAACCTGGCTACCGCCCCAGTGCCAAGGTCGACGAGACGTGCCTGCGGCTTGCCACCGGGCAGGTGCAGCCGCTGGCGGAGCGCTCCTCGGCGATCCGCGTCGGCATTTCCAGCTTCGGCTTTGGCGGGGCCAACGCTCACCTGGTGGTGGATGAGTACGTGCCCGGCCACGCGCTCGCCGCCCCTCGGGTTGCTCCCGGCGTGCTGATGCTGGACCTTGCGATTGTCGAAGCCGAAGCCGCGCTGGGCAGCCACAGTTCCTTGCACGCCTTCCAGCAACAGTTCGACCAGCCGGCGGCCCCTTCGGTGGTGTTCCCCTACGGGCGTTTCGTGGATTACACCGTGACGCCCGAGCAACCGTTGCTGCAGGGGAAATTCCTTGCCCGAGACCAGCTCATCGACATCGACGGTTTCGGCATGGGCCCCAAGCCATTGGCCCATGTCGATCCGTTCAAGTTGTTGATCACCGACCGCGTCAATCACCTGCTGCGCCGCCTGCCAGGTGTCGCCGGCTCGCCCGACACGGCGATGGTCATGTGCTGCAACATGGGCGGCGAGCGTTTCAGCAACGCGTACAGCAGCGCCCATCATTTCTACGGCCATGCCGAAGGGACGCCACCGGGTGTCGAGGTCACGGACGTGGCAACCATGCTGCCGAACATGCTGTCCGGGTACCCGGCGCAGATCTTTGACTTCAGGGGTTTCCATCAGACCCTGGTGGGCACCACGGGCCTGTTCTGGCAAACCCTGCTGGCTTCCCCGCAATGGTTCAACGACGGCATCACCACGCTGCTGCTCGGGGCCGGACGCTTTATCAGCGGCGAGATCGAGGTCGAACGGGCCCAGCGCTCCCCGGTCTTGCAAGGTGAAGGGCTGGGTGTATTTGCCCTGCGCCGTCATCAGGCAGGCGCCCGCGAAAAACCCTTGCTGGTGATTCGCGCGGCCGTGCTGGCCCACGCTGCCCGTTCGCTGGACGAAGCCTGCCGCCTGGCCGGCAAGCCGCGCGATCAATACCCCCATGTCGAGGTCTGCGAACTGCAACCCGATCCAGCGCCTGCACAGGATTCGCTGCGGGACATGACCGGTTTCCTGGCTGAAGCCACGGGCATCGAAACCCTGTTGGCGGTGATGTTGCGCAAGGCGAGCCACACCGTGATCGAGGTGCGCGACGCCGGCAAGACAGTGATGTGGTTGTTCACCGAAAAACTTCGCGAATGGCACCAGGGCGCAGACGCCACGACCGCCCCCATCAAATTGCCGTTCATGCTGCGGTTCGCCCATTCAGCGTCCCACGAACTGCAGCAACTCATCCCACCCGTGCGGCCGGTCAACCTGGTGCGCGAGCCGCAGCACGACGGTGTCGATGTGTTGCAGCTCAGCGACATGCTCACCAGCACGCTGCTGACCGGGCTACGGGTCCGGGTCCGCGCCATGGAAGGCCTCTTCGCCCTGCACCGGGGGGCTGACGCCCAGCGTCCGGCGCTGCGGCCGCGTCGCGAGGAAAATATCGTGATCGCCGACGTCCGGCGAGGTCCGCATGCCTTGCAGGCGCAGCTGGTGGTCAACGAGGCCCACCCTTACTTCTTCGATCACCCGCTGGACCACGTCCCCGGCATCCTGTTGATCGAAGGCGTGCTGCAATTGCTCGAACTCGCCACGCCGCCGGGTGGCCGCGCCGCCTACATCAAACGCCTGAGCATCAAGTTCCAGCAGTACGTGCAAAAAGAAACGCCGATTCAATTGCACCTGGAACAGGGCCAGGATGCGCAGGCGTTCACCGCCAAAGTCATGCAGGGCGGCCAGTTGATGTGCACCTGCGTGCTCGAAATGGCCCACAGCTCGGCGTTCGAGACCTCGCCGGCCGTGGCGTTCACCGCCGCGCCCTGCCGCGACAAGGCGCTGCTGCACAAGGCTCGCGCAGAAAACGTCATCGTCAGTGAGATGAGCGGGATCGCCCAGGGCTTGAGCGTGGACACGGTGGAACTGCCGGACCGGCACTTCTTCCATGAGGGCGATCCGCACCACCATTCGATGGTGTATTTCCTCGAAGTGGCCCGCCAGTGCTACATGCAGATTGCCCACAGTCACCTGCATATCCCGCTCAAGACCCCCATGAACCTGCTGGCTTTGAGCTTCACCCTGGAGCGGCCCATTGCGCGCAACAGTCCGCTGTCGCTGGCGCCACAACCCGGGTTCGATGCGCAGTTGCGGTCGTTCAAGACCAACCGCATCTACATCGACCTGTTCAACCGTGGCGAAAAAATCGGTCAGGCCAGCATCACCGCCCAGGTGCTGAGCCAGTCCGCGCCCGCCGCCTGAGAATGTTGAATGACCGCTTCCCTGAACCTCATCGAGCCCCCAACCAAGGTGACGCCGTGAACGATGTAAACGTGCAAATCGTAGTCAAATCGCCGCCTTCCGAGATCTGGAAGATCTGGAGCGATTTCTCCCAAGCGCCGCTGTGGGACACCGACGTTCGCCACTGCGAACTCGAGGGTCCATTCCAGGCCGGGACGCACGGCAAATGTGTTCTCAAGAACGGGTTGAACATGCCCCTGAAACTGGAGGCCGTGAGCCTGCACGAGAGCTACCGCAACACCGCGAAGCTGCTGTGGATCGACCTTGAGTTCGATCATCGGATGCGCAGGCTTTCATCCGAAGAGACCCATGTCATCCATAGCGCGAGGATCTCCGGTCCATTGAGCTTTCTCTACCGGGGGCTGCTGCGCAAAGCACTGACGGCGGCGATGACCAAGGCGCTGGACAACCTCTGCTCCCTGGCTGAGCAGCGGACGAACGCCTCCCGAAGCCCAGCCGAGAAAATCGCAGCGCACCTGCACCTCGTATGAGTACGCCGGGGGCCGTGCGCCGGTCCCCGGACACGCTTCGTTGACTTTTCAATCACAGAACACTTCGGATCGAGCATGAACCTAAAGCAAACCACTCACTCTTTCGTCATGGGCATCATCGGCCTGGGCCTGATCGCCCCCGCGTCCAGTTTCGCTGACACGCTTGGCCCTTATGTCAGTGCCATGGGTGGCCTGAACTGGGTCGCCGACCAGGACCTCAACCAGAACGACCTCGATTTCGTCGAGATGCAATACAACCAACCGCTGCATTCCGGCTACGCCACCGGGTTGGCGCTGGGCTGGGGCTTGCCGATCGGGCTGCGACCCGAACTGGAACTGAGCTACCGCAAGAACACCCTGACCCAGTTCAATCACCGGGTCTATGAAGGCGGCGGCAGCATCGACGGCGAAGGGAAAGAGGAAGCCAGCAGCCTGATGGCCAACCTCTGGTACGACGTCTCGAACCTGCCAGCGCCGTTGAACCGGGTCACGCCTTACGTCGGCGGCGGCCTGGGCTATGCGGTGTTGACCATCAGCGGCCTGGAAGCCGGTGGCGTCCAGTTCGGCAACAGCCACCGCGACACGGTCCCGGCCTACCAGCTCGGTGCCGGGGTCGGTTTCGAACTCGCCGAGCACTGGTCCATGTCCCTGGACTACCGCTACTTCAAGACGCGTGAAGCCCATTTCGGCGACATCCAGAACCTGCCCCAGGGTGATGTGAAAACCGAGTACAAGGCCCAGTCCCTGATGCTCGGCCTGCGTTACTGGTTGTAAGCCGACACCGAACACCAAAGTCCCCTTGGTGGGCGTGAGCCTGCTCGCGAAGGCGTTGGTTCAGCTGGCTGGTTTGCTGGCTGATCGACCGCTTTCGCGAGCAGGTTTACTCCCACAGTTTTTTGGGCCAGGTATCGAAATTGCGGCCGGCTCCACAGCCTCTTGACCGCTGGTCGGATAATACCGACCCAATAAACCACACAAACATCATGGGCTAGTATCAATCCAGGTCGGCTGGAGATTGCCCATGTCATTGGCTGAAGATCGCAAACCCGAACGCCGCAAGGAAACTCGGCTGTTCCTGTTCCTTGTTGTCTGTCTCTTTCCGTTGTTATCGGTCGCCATCGTCGGCGGCTACGGGTTTCTCGTCTGGTTTTTCCAGATGCTCTACGGCCCGCCCGGTCCGCCTAACTGACGGATGACTTTTGCTCAACGCGCTGGAGCCCGTTCATGGACGAAGCCCTGCACATTGCCAGTCTTGTCGTACTCGCCCGGCCCTCGTTGTTCGAAGCGGTCAAGGCGAACCTGTGCTTGCTCGAAGGCCTGGAAATTCATCAGCAAAGTGCTGCCGGAAAACTGGTGGTGGTGCTGGAGGCCGTGGATGAAGACCAGATTCTGCAGCGCATTCAACAGATCAACAGCCTGCCAGGCGTTCTCAATGCCGCGCTGATCTATCACGAGCTCCTCGAACCCGAAGGTGACCCCGAATGAGCCTGACCCGCCGAGCGTTCGTCAAGTCCCAGGCCGCCGCCATTGCCGCCGCCGCTGCCGGTCTTCCGATCATGACGTCGGCCAGCAACCTGGTGACCGAAGCCGACATGGTCACCCTGGACTGGAACAAGGCACCCTGCCGGTTCTGCGGCACCGGTTGCAGCGTCATGGTCGCGACCCGGGACAACCGGGTGGTCGCCACCCACGGCGACATCAAGGCCGAGGTCAATCGCGGGCTGAACTGTGTGAAGGGCTATTTCCTGTCGAAAATCATGTATGGCTCCGACCGCCTGACCCAGCCGCTGCTGCGCATGAAGAACGGCCAGTACGACAAACAAGGCGAATTCCAACCGATCAGTTGGGAGAAGGCCTTCGACATCATGGCGTTGAAATTCAAGCAGGCCCTGAAAGACAAAGGTCCCGGCTCGGTCGGCATGTTCGGTTCCGGGCAATGGACGGTATGGGAAGGCTACGCCGCCAACAAGCTGATGAAGGCAGGCTTGCGCTCCAACAACATCGACCCCAACGCCCGTCACTGCATGGCCTCGGCGGTGATGGGCTTCATGCGTACGTTTGGCGCGGACGAGCCGATGGGGTGCTACGACGACATCGAAGCCACCGACGCCTTCGTGCTCTGGGGCTCGAACATGGCCGAGATGCACCCGATACTCTGGAGTCGGGTCACCGACCGGCGCCTCAGCCAGCCGACCGTGAAAGTCGCGGTGCTGTCCACCTTCGAGCACCGCAGCTTCGAACTCGCCGATATTCCCATGGTGTTCAAGCCGCAAACCGACCTGATGATCCTCAACTACATCGCCAATCACATCATCGAAAGCGGCGCCGTCAATCAGGATTTCATCAGCAAGCACACCCGCTTCGCCAAGGGCGCGGATGACATCGGCTACGGCCTGCGCCCCGACGATCCAAGGGAGCAGAAAGCCGCCAACGCCACCAAGGCCAACACCTGGACGGACATCTCCTTCGAGCAGTACGCCGCCTTCGTCAAGCCCTACACGCTGGAGCGCACCGCCAGGGAAACCGGGGTTCCCGCCGAGCGCCTGAAAAGCCTTGCCGAGCTGTATGCCGACCCCAAGCGCAAGGTCGTATCGTTCTGGACCATGGGCTTCAACCAGCACACGCGCGGGGTGTGGGCCAACAACCTGATCTACAACATCCATTTGCTCACCGGCAAGATCAGCGAACCGGGCAACAGTCCCTTCTCGCTGACGGGCCAGCCATCGGCCTGCGGTACGGCACGGGAGGTGGGTACATTCTCCCATCGCTTGCCTGCCGACCTGGTGGTGACCAACCCCAAGCACCGCGCCACCGCCGAAAGAATCTGGAAGCTGCCCGCCGGCACCCTCCAGGAAAAGCCCGGTTTCCACGCGGTGGAACAAAGCCGCATGCTCAAGGACAGTGTGCTCAATGTCTGCTGGACCCAGGCCAGCAACAACATGCAGGCCGGGCCGAACATCATGCAGGAAGTCCTGCCGGGATGGCGCAACCCGGACAATTTCATGATCGTTTCCGACGTCTACCCGACCGTTTCCGCCCAGGCCGCCGACCTGATCCTGCCCAGCGCCATGTGGGTGGAAAAGGAAGGTGCCTTCGGCAACGCCGAACGGCGCACCCAGTTCTGGCACCAGTTGGTAAGCGCGCCGGGCGATGCCCGCTCGGACCTGTGGCAACTGATGGAATTTTCCAAGCGCTTCACCACCGATGAAACCTGGCCCGCCGAACTACTGGCCCAGGCCCCCGAACTCAAGGGCAAGACCCTCTTCGAAGTGCTGTTCAGGAATGGCCAGGTCGACCAGTTTCCCGTCGAACAGATGGAGGCCGGCTACAAGAACGATGAAGCCAAGGCCTTTGGTTTCTACCCGCAGAAAGGGCTGTTCGAGGAGTACGCCCAGTTCGGTCGCGGCCACGGGCATGACCTGGCGACCTTCGACCGCTACCACAGCGAACGTGGGCTGCGCTGGCCGGTGGTCGAGGGCAAGGAAACCCGCTGGCGCTACCGCGAAGGGCTCGACCCTTATGTGGAGAAAGGCAGTGGGGTGCAGTTCTACGGCTACCCGGACAAGAAAGCGATCATCTTCGCCCTGCCCTACGAGCCGCCCGCCGAAGCCCCGGACGCCGACTACCCGTTCTGGCTGTCCACCGGCCGCGTCCTTGAACATTGGCACACCGGCAGCATGACCCAGCGTGTCGAAGAGCTGCACAAGGCCGTGCCGGATGCATTGGTCTACATGCACCCCGACGACGCCAAGGCTCTGAAGGCGCGTCGCGGCAGCGAAGTGAAGCTGGTCAGCCGTCGCGGCGAGATCCGCGCCCGCATCGAAACCCGCGGTCGCAACAAACCGCCCCAGGGGTTGGTCTTCGTGCCGTTTTTCGATGCCAACAAGCTGATCAACAAAGTCACGCTCGATGCCACCGACCCGATCTCCAAGCAGACCGACTATAAAAAATGCGCGATACGCATCGAGTTGATCAGCGTGGCCTGAGGAGAACCGTCATGCTTTTTCGCACCCTGCCGTTGCTCCTGCTCGCGATCATGGGGATCGCGATCGCCGCCGACGTCGATTACCCCTTGGACGCACCCGCGATGGACGGCCGCCGTCCCGGTGGCACCCTCTCCCAAAGCCTGCCGGCGCCTCCCATCGCCGAGGAAGAAAACAAAGACCTCAAGCGCGAACGCAATTACCCCGACCAACCGCCGACCATCCCCCACACCATTCGCGGTTACCAGATCGACAAGAACGGCAACAAATGCCTGACCTGCCACAGCCGCGCCAACAGCGCACGGACCCAGGCAACCATGATCAGCATCACCCACTACATGGACCGCGACGGCCAGGCCCTGGCGGCCGTTTCACCGCGCCGGTACTTCTGCAACCAGTGCCACGTGCCGCAGACCGATGCCAAGCCGCTGGTGGGCAACACGTTCGAGACCATCGACAAGATCCTGCAAGACGACGCCAACGCGGCCACCCGCAAGCCCTGAGGAGGCAACATGAAAGCACTGTTCGCCCTGCTCAAGGATTACTGGGGTGTCCTGCGTCGCCCCAGCCTGTACTACAGCCTGGGTTTCCTGACGCTGGGAGGGTTTGTCGCCGGGATCATCTTCTGGGGCGGTTTCAACACCGCGCTGGAGGCCACCAACACCGAGACGTTCTGCGTCTCCTGCCATGAAATGCGCGACAACGTGTTCGTCGAACTCAAGGACACGATCCACTACACCAATCGCTCAGGCGTACGCGCCAGTTGCCCGGATTGCCACGTTCCCCACGAATGGACGCACAAGATCGCACGCAAGATGCAGGCGTCCAAAGAGGTCTGGGGCAAGCTCTTCGGCACCATCGACACCCGCGACAAATTCCTCGCCATGCGCCGCGAGCTGGCCGAACACGAATGGGACAGGCTCAAGGCCAACGATTCACGTGAGTGCCGCAACTGCCACAACTTCGAATTCATGGATTTCACCCGCCAGGGCAAGCGAGCCGCCGCCATGCACTCGACGTCACTGGCCAATGGCGAAGCCACCTGCATCGACTGCCACAAAGGCATCGCCCACAAACTGCCGGACATGAGCGGCGTGAAAGGCTGGTAGCGGCCCTCAAAGGTCTACAACCGACCACCCAGTACCCTAGATCAAGGAATTCTGCGACGATAAGCGAAATAAAACGCCAAGGACCCTGGCTTTGCGACTCAATCCATGGCGACAAACGATGCATTTCCTTCCTTTCAACAGCCTCCGGGCGCGCTTCGCCATCGCAGTGGCCTCGGTTGTGCTGGTCCTCAGTTGCCTGTTCGGGGCCGCTATCGGCGAGTCCTCCATCTCCAGGCTCAAGGAGCACAACGGGCTGCAGTTGAGCGAGTACGCCTACTCGATGATCGATCGCCTGGACCGCGACATGAGCAGTCGCTCCAAGTCGCTCACGGTCCTGAGCCAGCTGCAAGCCCTGCGCGACCCGGCGAACACCGGCGAGGCCCGGTCGCTGCTCAACCACCTCAGCGACCAGTTTCCCAGCTACTCGTGGATCGGCCTGACCGACGCGCACGGCACGGTGGTGGCCTCCACCGACAAACTGCTGGAAGGCGCGGACATTTCGGCGCGCCCGGTCTTCCTCCAAGGCAAGGACACAACCTTCATCGGCGACGTCCACGACGCGGTCATGCTGGCCAAGCTGCTGCCCAACCCTTCCGGCGAAGCGATGAAGTTCGTCGACATCAGCATGCCGGTCCGTGACAACGCCGGCCAGTTCATGGGCGTGCTGGCGACCCACCTGTCCTGGAAGTGGGCCGCCGAGGTTGGCCGATCCCTGTTCGAGCCGTTGCAGAAGCGCTTACCTGGCCTGGAGTTCCTGGTGGTCAGCAAGGACGGCACCGTGCTGCTGGGTCCCAAGGCGATGATCGGCAAGCCCCTGGGCATCCAGCTCGACGACGGCAGCGGACAAAACTGGTCGGTGGCGCGCTGGCAGGACGGCAACCTCTACCTGGCCGGTTTCGCCCAGAGCACCGGCGTTGACGACTACCGTGGCCTGGGCTGGACGGTCATTACCCGACAGCCGGCCGACGCAGCCTTTGCCGAAGCGCATCAGTTGCGCGATGAGATCCTGATCTGGGGCATCGTGCTTTCGGTGGTATTCGCGTTGGTTGGCTGGTTCGTGGCAGGCATCATCACCGGGCCGGTGAACCAGATCGCCGACGCGGCCGCGCGCCTGTCCCAAGGCGCTGATGTGCGCATCCCGCTGCTCAAGGGCAGCCGTGAGGTCGAGACGTTGAGCCTCGCGATCCGCCACCTCGTCGACAGCCTGACCCGAAAAAGAAGCCAACTGGCCGTGGCCGAAGGCATGGCCTACCGCGATACCGTCACCGGCTTGCCCAACCGGGCGGCGCTGGACAAATACGTCGAGGCAGTGGCCAGCGAAAGCGGCGAGCGGCCTGATTTCGGCGTGCTATGCCTGGACCTCGACGGGTTCAAGCCCGTCAACGATCGCTTCGGCCATGCCATGGGCGACGCGCTGCTGCAGGAAGTCGGCAATCGCCTCCTCACAACGGTGCGCGACGGCGACATCGCCGTGCGCCATGGCGGCGATGAGTTCGTCCTCCTGCTGCGCCTGCGCTCGGGAGAAACCCTGACCAACATCCAGGGCGCCGCCCAGCGCATCGTTGCCAAACTGGCCGAACCGATGCTGCTGGCCGGAGAAACGCTCCAGATCGGCTGCAGCATCGGCGGCGCCCTATGGACCGGCGGCGCGTTCAGCGAAGCCCTGGCCCAGGCTGATGAAGCCCTTTATCGGGCCAAGCGTGCGGGCAAGTCCCAGGCGAAGTTTCATGAGGCGTTGGAGCTGCGCTGACGGGCCTCGAGGCTGAGCGGCTGTAACCAAGGCCTGCACGGCCGAGCAATGCCTGGTGGCGAGGGAGCTGGCTCCCGCTGGGACGCGAAGCGGCCCCTGTTGGACACGATTGATATCGCGAGGTGTCAGAGTAGATAGGAGGGCCGCTTCGCAGCCCAGCGGGAGCAAGCTCCCTCGCCACGGTTTGTGTGTTCTTCAGGGATCCGCTTAACTGACCGGGATTAACTTGCCTGCGGGGGGCATCCCATGACTGAATCACTGGAACGTTTCGTCCAGGCCCAAACCTCCACCTTTGAAACCGCCATGGCTGAGCTTGAGCGCGGGCGCAAGCAAAGCCACTGGATATGGTTCATCTTTCCCCAACTGCGCGGCCTGGGTCGCAGTGAAAACGCCGCCTACTATGGGCTGCGGGACATTGAAGAAGCGCGCGATTACCTGCAGCACCCCCTGCTGGGACCACGTCTGGAACGGGCGACTCGCACCGTGCTGGACTCGTCAGTGCCGGTCCAGCGACTGCTGGGGGAGCTCGATGCCATGAAGTTCGCGTCGTGCATGACGCTGTTCCGCGCCGCTGCCGAAGCGGGCTCCGTGTATGCGCGGGCGCTGGACAGCACGGTGAGTGTCGATGTGCGAACACTGGAGATGCTGCACAAGCAAGAAAAAAACGGCGTCTAACGGCTGGGCATCGAAAGCACAAACCGACACCCAACCTCGGCCTTTTCGTCCTCAGGCCAACTGAAACCCATGGGCCAGCGGATCCTTGTCGTCGACGAAGATCGTGTTGTGGCCAATGATCTGTGCCCAGCCACTGATGCTCGGCCGGATGCCGGCGAAGGCGCCGACAGCGACGGCGGCTTCGACCTTCCCTTCGAATACCGTGCCGATCAGGCTTTCGTTGCGGAACGTGTCGCCGACCTTCAAGCGGCCCTTGCCGAACAGCTGAGCCATCCTGGCCGAAGTGCCGGTGCCGCCGGGCGAGCGGTCGATGGCTTTATCGCCGTAGAACACCGCGCAGCGACCATCGGCTGTGGCGTTGTGCGGCGCATCGCACCAGATGATGTGGTGGACGCCGCGGATCCGGCTGTTCTCGGGGTGGACGGGGTCGCAGATGTCCGCCAGGGCATCGCGAAGTTTCTGGCTCAGGCCGACGATATCCGCGGCATTCAACCCGTCGAAGCCTGCCCAGTTCGCCTGGGGTTCGACCACCGCGTAGAAGTTGCCGCCATAGGCGATGTCCACCGTGAGCACGCCGACACCGGGGACCTCGACCGATACATCAGCGCTGTGCAGGTAACTGGCGACGTTGAACAACCGAATCGCATCGACCGTCTCGCCCTCCAGCGTATACGCCACATCGACCCGGCCCGCCGGCGTTTCGATGGCCAGGGTGCCCGGTACGCGAGGAACGATCAGACCCTCTTCGATGACCACCGTCGACAGCCCAATGGTGCCGGCACCGCACATCGGCAGGCAGCCGCTGACTTCGATGAACAGCGCGCCGAAGTCGCAATCGTCCCGCACTGAGGGATAGATGATCACGCCGGACATGATGTCGTGGCCCCGGGGCTCGAACATCAACGCCGTGCGCACCCAATCGTGGTCGCGGACAAATATCTCCCGGCGCTCGGCCATGGAAACGGCGGGCAACAGCGGCCCGCCTCCGGCCACCACGCGCACGGGGTTGCCGCAGGCGTGGGAATCGATACAGAAAAAACTGCGTCTCATGCAGGCTCCTCCTAAACCAGTTTGGCCGGCGCGTGACGCTGCAACGCCCCACGTGACAGTCGGTCCATCAGCAAGGCGACCGCGACGATGGCCAGGCCAGCCCGCAGCCCCAGGCCCATCTCCATCCGGGACAGGCCCCGGGTCACTTCGGCCCCCAGGCCACCGGCCCCCACCAACCCCGCCAGGACCACCATGGCCAGGGACATGAGGATGCATTGGTTCAGGCCAACCAACAGGGTTGGCGCCGCCGTGGGCAGTTCGATCTTGAACAGGATGTCCCGAGGCGAAGCCCCCGATGCCTGGCCCAGTTCGAGCAGGTCCTTGGGCAGTTGCTTGAAGGCCAGGGTGGTGAGCCTGAGCATCGGCGGGATGCCGTAGACAATCGTCGCGATGATCGCCGGTACACGCCCGAGGCTGAACAGCATCACCGCCGGGATCAGGTACACCCAGGGCGGCACGGTCTGCATGATGTTCAGGATCGGCAGGAAAGCGTCCTCGACTTTCTTCACCCGAGCGGCCAGGACGCCCAACGGGAACGCCACCGACACCGAGATCAGCACCGCCACCGAGACCAGCGCGATGGTTTGCATGGACGCCACCCACAGGCCGGAAAACAGGCAGAACGCCAACATCAACGCGGCAAACAGCGCCACCCGCCGATTGGCGAAAAAGAACGCTGCGGCCACGACGATGCCGATGAGCACATAGGGGTGCGGTGCCAGCAGCGCATGCTCGACAAAGCCCAGTACCGCTTCGACGACCTGGCTGATGGCGACAAACAGACCGTGCAGGTTGGCGTTCAGCCAATCCACGCCGGGCGCAAGGAATTGGCCCGGTGAAAAACGCATGTCCGACATACTCATTGGCTGTCTCCCACTCGCGTACGGGCGGCGGCCTGCGCGAGACGATCGAGAATCATGGTGAGGATCACGATGGCGATGGCGGCGTTGATGGATTTGGCGATGTCCAACGTGCGCACCGCGCCGTAGATGGCTTCGCCCAACCCGCCCGAACCGACGATGCCGGCGATGACCACCATGCCGAACGCCATCATCAGGCTCTGGTTGACCCCGGCCATGATGCTGGGCATGGCGAACGGCAAGCGGATCTTGAAGAACATCTGCAGGCCGGTGACGCCGCTGGCATTGCCCAGTTCGATGAACTCGTTGGGCGTCATGCGGATGCCCAGCGAGGTCAACCGCATGGCCGGCGGCACCGCGACGATGAACGTCGCCAGCAGCGCCGTGGCCGGCCCGTAGCCGAGCAGCGCAATCGCCGGCAACAGGTAGATGTACGGCGGCATGGTCTGCACCAGGTCAAGGCAAGGGTCCACCACGCGATCGAACGCCGGGGTCAGGCCGGCGACAACCCCAAGGGGGATGGCCACCAGCAAGGCCAGCACCGTCGCGGTGAGCACCAGGGCCAGGGTGCTGACCGTTTCCGGCCACAGGCCGATCAAGGCGCAGAACATCAGCGCCAGGCCTGCCAGCAGCGCAAAACGCGCACCGATCATTCGCCAGCCGACCAGGGCCACGATCAGCGCGACAACCCAGGACGGCGGGTACGCGATGCACCACAGCACACCTTTGTAGACACTGGTCAGTGCCCCGTTGGCAGCGTCGAAAAGAAACTCGCCATGCTCCGACAACCACTCCAGGGTGGCGTCGATGGCCGCGTCGAACTGGCCGGAGAAATCAGGTGTACTCATGTCGCCGCCTCCAGCGCATCGACGGCCGACGGTGCAATGAACTCGCTAGCAGTACCCTGCACGCCACGCAGCAAGTCACGGGGTGTAATGACGCCAACCACCACGCCGTTATCGACCACCGCCAGGGCATCGCGCTCGGACTTCATGGTCAGGCCGATCAACTCATCGATGTCCGCGTCCGGCGTGGTCTTGGCCAGCTTGGCGATATCACAACCGGGATTGGCCGCCTTGAACGGCTCCACCGGCGTCATCACCGAATGCGCCTTGACCAGGTGCAGCCGGGAAATGCCGGCGACAAACTCGGCCACGTAGTCATCGGCCGGGTTCAAGACAATCTCTTCGGCCGTGCCGACCTGGATGATCACACCGTCCTTCATGATCGCGATGCGGTCGCCGATGCGTATCGCCTCGTCCAGGTCGTGGGTGATGAAGACCGCCGACTTGCCCAGGTCCTTGGTCAGTTGGCGGAACTCGTCCTGCAACTGGCGGCGAATCAGCGGGTCGAGCGCGCTGAACGGCTCGTCCATGAGGATCACTTCCGGGTCGGCGGTGATCGCCCGGGCCAGGCCGACCCGCTGCTGCATCCCGCCGGACAGTTCGGTCGGATAGCGCGAAGCCCACTCACTCAACCCCACCTTCGCCAGCGCCCGCTCGGCCACCTTGTAGCGCTCGGCCTTGCCGACGCCCTGGACCTCCAGGCCAAAGGCGGTGTTTTCCAGCACGGTGCGGTTCGGCAACAGGGCCACGCTCTGGAAGACCATGCCGATGTGCCGCGCCCTCACCTCGCGCAACGCCTTGGGTGACAACGCAGACAGGTCCTTGCCCTTGACCAGGACCTTGCCCGCGCTGGGGGTGATGAGTTTGTTGAGCAGCCTGATCAGCGTGGATTTACCACTGCCAGACAACCCCATGATGCAGAAGATCTCTCCACGCCGAACCTGGAGATTGACATCCGAGACGCCGACTACGCAGCTGTATTCTTGCAGTATCTGGGTCTTGGTGAGTCCGCGCTGGGCGACCGCATCGATCGCCGCGGGCGCGCTCTTACCGAAGATTTTCCAGACCGACTGGCAATCCACCAGCACTTCGTGAGTGTCTATTTTGGCCGTTGTCATTTCGTAACCCATCGAGCCGGTTCGTACCGGCTTCTCTCATTAATCAAAGGGCGGCAGTGGCAAGCACGCAAGGCGTATCAGTTCTTGATGTTTCCCCAGCGCTTCAACAGATCGCTGTGGCTGTCGGTCCAACCCTTCACGGCCTGCTCCATGGTCTTGCCGTCCTTGACCTCGGCGTTCATCGAGGTGATGTCGGCAATCGGCACATAGACACTGGCCATCAGTTCACGCGCACGAGGGTTGGCTTCGGCAAAGCCTTTGTGGCCAATCCAGTAGTAGCCTTGCAGCGGTGGGAAGATCGCTTTTGGATCCTTGAGGAATTTCAGGTCGAATTTCTTGGTCATCCAGGACGGATCCCAGACGGTCACTGCAACCCATTCCTTGCGGTCGACAGCCGACTTCAGTGCGGCGGTCATGGCCGAGGTGCTGCCCTCGATCAACTTGAGCTTGAGGTCGTAGGCCTTGACCACGTTGGTGGCGTCGCTCATCAGGCCCGAACCGGGTTCGATGCCGATGATCTTGCCGCCGAACTTGTCCGCGTTGGCGTTCAACTGGTCGATCGAATCGATGTCGACGTAGCTCGGTACGGCCAGCCCCTGGTACAGGCCGAAGGACACCGGCGACAGTTTTTCGAGCTTGTTCTTGTTCTTGTTCCAGTAGTCGGAGGCTGCATAGTCGGTCTGGGACGCCAGCACCTGGACGTCACCCTTGGTCAACGCCGCGTAGGCAATGCCCCACTCGGAAAACTCGACGACTTTCACGGTGTAGCCGGAGTCTTCGAGCACCTTCTTGGTGATACCGGTGATGGGCGTCAGGTCCTCCCAGTTCATCGTCCCCATGGTGATGGTCTTTTCTTCAGCGTGAGCTTGCAGACTCATCATGCCGGCGATGGCGACGGCGCAGACTGTCTTCCAGATCTTGTTCATGGCGTTTCCCCGTTCTACGTTTATGGAACTGGCTCCGGCTTTTGAAAGCCGCTTCTTTTTTTACAACTGCTTCAACCTTCTTTTCCCGCTTTGAATGCCTGCCAACGAATGACCGAGCGCACCCCCCATTGCGTCAACAACCTGGGCGGCAGCCTGCTCGGCCCCGGGGCATGACTGAAACTCTCAAGGAACTTCGAGTCGGTGCCCGTGGCCAACTCAGCGGCCATGACCCCGGCCAGGGTGCTCTTGACGGTGCCCAGGCCGTTCTCACAGCAAGCGCTGTAGAGGTTCGGTTCAATTTCGCCAAACGCCGGTGCGCTGTTGCGACTCAGGCAGAGCCGCCCCGCCCAACTGAATTCGAACGGCGTGTCCTTCAATTCAGGGAAGCGCAGGTCCAGCGAGTGCCGCTGCTCTTGCGCAACGGCCGCGACCCGCTTGGGGGTTACCTGGATGCTAGGGTCGTAGGTGAATTTGGTCCGGATGACGATTCGCGACAAACCGTCCGAGGTTATCTTGCGCAGCGTGGCGCCCATGGGATCGGCCGGCAGCAACGCCCACCGGTCCCTGCCGGGCAACGTCTTGTCGAACTGCTCATCCCGGTAGCCGGCCGTCATCGACGCGTAGGTGAACACGTGCAACAGGCGGCCCTTGAAGTGGCCGAAATCCTCGATATGGCCGTTGACCGCCAGAATCACCTTGGGCGCAGTGACGGTACCGCGATGCGAGCGAGCGACCCAGTCGCCGCCGGTCCTGGACAACTCGATGACTGGCGAGCGCTCCAGCAGCGTCACCTTGTCCGCCAGCCCGGCCGCCAGGTCGCGGATGTATTGCGCCGGCTGGATCATGACCGCGCCGGGGGTGTACAACCCGCCGTGGTAGTAAGTCGAACCAGTGATTTCGCGCATCTGCGCGGCATCGAACAACTCATACCGCTCGCCAATACCATGCAGCGACTTGGCGTAGTTGTCATTGAGCTTGAGCCCGCGCTCGGTGGCCGCCGCGTTGATCTTGCCGGAAGGATCGAACGTGTGCGCACTCATGCCGTATTCATGCGCGGCCTGGGAGGCAAAATCGATCGCAAACCGATTTTGCGCAATCTCCAGGGCGGTGGCCGACTCACCAGCCACGGAGTACTCGCCCGACGACAGGTTATGCGGCACGTCGATCATGAAGCCTGAGTTCCGGCCGGCGGGCCCCTTCGCCACTTCGTGCGCATCCAGCACCACGATGCGCTCGCCCGGGCGCAGCTGCGACAGCCTGCGCGCGGCGGAAAGGCCGGCAAAACCGGCGCCGATGATCACCCAATCGGCGGTCACCTGCCCATCAAGCATGCGCACGGGCGTCGAGCGCGTCGAAATGGCCTCCCAACCCGAAACGCCGGTGTCTACCGGTAGACGCTTGATGGTATGGGCGCTCATCTTACGGTCTCGTCAACCGACCGATCGGACACATCGATCCAGATGGTCTTGATCTCGGTGTACTGGTCATGGGCGAAGACCGATTTGTCCCGACCACCGAACCCCGACTCCTTGTACCCGCCGAACGGCGTCGAGGCGTCACCTTCACCGAAGCAATTGACGGTGACGATGCCGGCGCGAATCTCCCGTGACAGCTTGATCGCCTTGCGCAGGCTGCCGGTGTACACCGACGCCGCCAGGCCGTAGGCCGTGTCGTTGGCCAGGGCGATGGCTTCGCAGATCGACGTGAACGAGGTCACGGACAACACCGGGCCGAAAATTTCTTCCTGGAACAAGCGGCTGTCACGGTCGACGCCGTCGATCACGGTCGGCTGCACGAAGGCGCCATCCTGGGTGTCGCCGCCGTACACGACGGCGAGCTTGTCGCCGTTCGCGTAGTCGAGGTACGACTTCACTTTCTCGAAATGATCAGTGCTGACCAAGGCCCCCACGCGGTTGTGCGGGTCGAGGGGATCGCCCATCTTCCACTCATTGAGGTAGGCGCCCATGCGTTGGAACAGTTCATCCTTGACCGATGCGTGCACCAGCAGGCGCGACGTTGCCGAGCAGTTCTCGCCCATGTTCCAGAAGGCGCCGTTGACCACTTGTTCGGCCACCAGGTCCAGGTCCTCGGCGTCATCCATCACCACGGCGGGGTTCTTGCCGCCGCATTCCAGCACCACGCGCTTGAGGTTGGAGTCGGCGGCGTAATGCAGGAAGCGGCGGCCGGTGGCGGTGGAACCGGTGAAACTGACCATATCGACGTCTTTGTGCAGGCCGATGGGTTCGCCAACGTCCTTGCCGGTGCCCGTCACGATGTTCAGCACACCGGCTGGAACGCCCGCTTCAAACGCCAACTCGGCGACGCGCAACGTGGTGAGTGTGGTCTGCTCGGCCGGCTTGACAATCACCGAGCAGCCGGCGGCCAGCGCCGGGCCGATTTTCCAGGCGAGCATCAGCAGCGGGAAGTTCCAGGGCAGCACACACCCCACCACCCCGATCGGCTCGCGCACGACCATGGTCAGGGCATCATTGCCCACCGGGGCGGTATGGTCGTAAAGCTTGTCGATGACTTCAGCGTGCCAGCGCAGGGTGTGAATCGTGTCCGGCACATCCACGCATTGGCACTCGCGCACAGGCTTGCCGCTGTCCAGGCTTTCCAGCACCGCCAATTCGTGACGGTTGTCCTCCAGCAACTTGGCGAACTTCAACAGCACGGCCTTGCGTTCGCCCGGCGCCAACAGCCTCCAGCGCCCGTCCTCGAACGCTTCCCGGGCCTTGCTCACCGCGTAGTCGACATCCTCGACGGTGCAGGCGGCGATGTCCGCGAGGAATGCGCCGGTGGCGGGGTTATGGGTGGCAAATGTCTTGCCGTCAATCGCCGGTTTGAAAGCCCCGTCGATAAACGCATTGGACGCAAATGAAATGGATTTGGCGATAGCGGCATATTCAGCCGCAGTAAGCAGATCACGCATGGTTGGCTCCCGAGGTAATGTGTGCGACGGTGCGTTTCACGTTGGCGATAACGGTTTGCAGACTTCGTTTATCACCCGCATTCAACGGACGCAGTGGCGCACGCACATCACCTACTTTCAATCCATTCAATTCGCAGCCGAACTTGATCGACTGCACGAACTTTCCACCGTCCAGTGCATTCATCAGCGGCATCATTGCCGACATGATCTGGCGGCCTTTATCAAAGTTCTTTTCCAGCACACAGGCTTCATACAACGCGACATGTTCCCTGGGCAGGAAGTTGGAACCGGCACACACCCAACTGCGCGCACCCCAGGCAAAGAACTCCAGGGCCTGATCGTCCCAGCCACACGACAACGCGATATGCGGAAACTCCCGCGCCAACAAGTGAACCCGGCCCATGTCACCGGAACTTTCCTTGATGGCGACGACATTCTTCGACTTACCCACGCGAGCGAGATAATCCTCGTTCATTTGCACGCACATGCGGCCTGGGTAGTTGTAAAGCATGATCGGCAGGTTTGCCGCACGGTCGATGGTCAACGCGTGGATCGCGTTCTCCTGGTCGGTCGGCAGCGCATAGGGCGGCGTGGTGACCAGGATCGCGTCAGCCTTGATGGCCTTGGCATCCTTGGCGAACAACACCGCGTCTTCGGTACGGATGGCGCCGGTGCCGATGATCAGTTGAACCCGCGAACCGATGACATCCTTGGCCCGGGCGGCCAGTTCCAGACGCTCTTCAGCGGTCTGCGCATAATATTCGCCGGTCGAGCCGCCAATAATAATGCCGTGTACTTTCGCCTCGACCAGCGACTCCAGAACGTCATCGAACACATTCCAGTCGATATCGCCATCGGGCGTATGCGGCGTCACCGCCGGTGTATAAATACCTTCGAATCTCAAGACGGTTTCTCCGATTTCAAATGGCCGGAAGTATCAACAAGCGCCTCGAGCCAAGTCCGGCGGCGCACGATATAAATTCCCCGTGTGAACGGGACCGATTAATGAAAATAAAAACCTAAACTGACCAGCGCACATCTTTCAGTTATCTGCGAAAGCCCTTCTTCGCCCTGCACTCGCTCATACAGACACGGCACGAATACAACGCGAAAAAGCATCCACTGAAACAATGTCTAATCGTTTGGCAGGCACCAAACGACGTACCACGATCTTATTTTTAGAAACTTACCTGACAAAACAACGCCCCTTAGTTACAGCTGTTCGAGGGCCCGCTTGTTCAACATACCGTCTTCATAAACGCTTACGGCTTGGGTGAAGAGTACGTGTCAAAATCATTTCTCAACAAGAAACATTTATTCCGAGCAATGCATAACCTAGTGTTATCAATCAGTCGGTTTTAGGGGGTTGAGCTTGGAAAAAAGGGGGCAAAATGCGGGTTTGGGTGTGCCCTGACCCCACACGAGATTTTGGGGTGTATGCCGCCTTTGCATGCACCAGCAAGACCTGTGGGAGCGGGCTTGCTCGCGAAGACGGCGGCACATCCAACATTTTCATGACAGACACACCGCTTTCGCGGGCAAGCCCGCTCCCACAAGGGATTTGGGGTGTACGAAGCCTTTGCATGCACCAGCAAGCCCGCTCCCACAGGGGATTGAGATATGGCCGCGAGCGCCACGCCACAGGGAGACTCAAGCCAACTGCGCAAGCATCCAATCGCGCAGCCGACAACACGCCTCATCATTCTGCCGATCCTGGCGAAAGGTCAGATAATGCAAACTCTCCCTGAGCACCACCTCCTCACTCACCGGACGAATCAACGTGCCGTCCTCCACCAACTTCTCCACCAGATGATTCCACCCCAGCGCCACCCCCTGGTGTGTCAGCACCATGGTGATGATGAGGTTGTAGTCATTGGCATTGAGCACATGAGGGCTGTCGAACGGGCGGTCGTTGATGTCGATGTCGTTGAAGGCCAGCCAGACACCCCAGTCCACGTGCTCCGCGACCTGAGAGCGCCCATAGGGGCTCAGGTTCAGCAGGACGCCGTCGCGCAACCCCTCCAGGCTTGAAAGCTCGGGGTGCGCGGCCTTGTACTGGGGCGTGCAGACCGGATAGATCACGTCATGGAACAGTGGGTAGCACTGGTAGCCATCCTGGATCTTGGCCATCTTGGTAATGAAGATGTCCGGGCGAATGCCGGGCTCCATGGACAGGAAGTTCTGCGTGGTGATCAGGTTCAGGTCGATGTCCGGGTTCTGGCTGAAAAACGTCGGCAGCCTCGCCGACAGCCATAGTGCGGAAAACGCCGGGGAACAGCACAGTGTCAGGACGCGTTTGCCGGCATTGTGGGTACGAATGCGCTCGGCCGCCTGGGAGATATTGACGAACGACATCTGCGCCGCGTCGAAGAAAATCACCCCGGCTTCCGTCAGCTCGACCGCCCGCCCCACCCTTTTGAACAGATCGACCTCAAGGTAGGCCTCAAGCTCGCGGATCTGTCGGCTGATGGCCGCCTGGGTGACGCACAATGCCTCCGCCGCCCGAGTGAAGCTTTGGTATTTGGCGGCCGCCACGAATGACTTGACGGCCTTGAGCGACGGCATTTTCAGCAACGTCAGATCGGGATCGATGTGCTTGACCATACGTGAGCGCTGGATGTCCTGTGGCGGCTGGCGGGAAAACGCATGTTTGGCGCCGGGCTCATTCCCCCGGCGCCTGAGAGAGTATCCGAGTTTGGCGGCCAGGAGCCAGAATGACCGCGACCCCTCGCCGACCCTGCAAAACGAAAAATGCCCCGCATCTTGCGACACGGGGCATTTTTTCTGGAACGCGAAACGCTACCTACCGGTTACCCAAGCCGTTCAGGCCTGTTGGTTCCAGGGACGGTCTCCCTGCTCATCCTTGATGCGCGTCGGCAGGCCCATCACGTCCAACGCTTCGAGGAACGCCTCGGCCGGCAACTCCTCGACGTTGACCATGCGCTGCACGTCCCACTGGCCACGGGCGACCAGCAGCGCGGCAGCCACGGGTGGCACGCCGGCGGTGTAGGAGATGCCCTGGCTGTCGGTTTCCGCGAAGGCATCTTCGTGGTCGGCCACGTTATAGATGAACACTTCGCGTGGCTGGCCGTCCTTGACGCCCTTGACCAGGTCGCCGATGCAGGTCTTGCCGGTGTAGCCAGGCGCCAGCGAACTCGGGTCAGGCAGCACGGCCTTGACCACTTTCAGCGGCACCACTTCCAGGCCCTCGGCGGTCTTGACCGGTTGCTCGGAGAGCAGGCCCAGGTTACGCAGTACCGTGAACACGTTGATGTAGTGTTCGCCGAAGCTCATCCAGAAGCGCACGTTGGGCACGTCGAGGTTCTTCGACAGCGAGTGCACTTCGTCGTGGCCGGTCAGGTACAGGTTCTGCGAGCCTACGACCGGCAGGTCGTCGGTGCGCTTGACCTCGAACATGGTGTTGCTGGTCCACTGGCTGTCCTGCCAGCTCCACACCTGTCCGGTGAACTCACGGAAATTGATTTCCGGATCGAAATTGGTGGCGAAATATTTGCCGTGGGAGCCGGCATTGACGTCGAGGATGTCGATCGAATCAATGCGGTCGAAATACTGTTGTTGCGCCAGGGCCGCATAGGCATTGACCACACCCGGGTCGAAGCCGACGCCGAGAATGGCGGTGATGTTCTTCTCTTGGCACTCTTGCAGATGCTTCCACTCGTAGTTGCCATACCAGGGCGGCGTCTCGCAGACCTTGCCCGGTTCTTCGTGGATGGCGGTGTCCAGATAGGCCACGCCGGTATCGATGCAGGCACGCAGCACCGACATGTTGAGAAAAGCGGAGCCGACGTTGATCACGATCTGCGACTCGGTTTCGCGAATCAGCGCCTTGGTCGCTTCGACGTCCAGGGCGTTCAGTGCAAAGGCCTTGATGTCGGCGGGTTGCTTGAGGCTACCCTTGGCCTTGACGCTGTCGATGATGGCCTGGCATTTGGAGATGTTGCGCGACGCGATAGCAATACGACCGAGTTCGTCGTTGTGCTGCGCGCACTTGTGGGCCACCACCTTGGCGACACCTCCTGCACCAATGATAAGTACGTTCTTCTTCAATTTCTTCAAGTCTCCTTCTGTCCGCTCAAGAGAGGCTGGACAGGTAGTCGTCGTAAACAAATTCGCGAACCAGCTCGACACTACCGTCGAGTTGTTTCACTACGATGGACGGCATTTTCAGGCCGTTGAACCAGTTCTTCTTGACCATGGTGTAGCCCGCTGCGTCGATGAACGACAGCCGATCGCCGATGGACAGCGGACGATCGAATTGATACTCGCCGAAGATGTCTCCGGCCAGGCAGGACTTGCCGCACACCATGTAGGTGTGTTCGCCCTCGCTCGGTGCCAGCTTGGCGTTCAGGCGATAGATCAGCAGGTCGAGCATGTGCGCCTCGATGGAGCTGTCCACCACAGCCAGGTGCTTGCCGTTGTAGAGTGTGTCGAGCACGGTGACTTCCAAAGAAGCGCTCTGGGTGATCGCCGCTTCGCCCGGCTCCAGGTAGACCTGCACGCCATACTTCTGCGAGAAGGCTTTGAGCCGCGCGCAGAAGGCATCAAGGGCATAGCCCTCGCCGGTGAAATGGATGCCGCCGCCGAGGCTGACCCACTCGACCTTATGCAGCAGATGACCGAAGCGTTCCTCGATAGTGCCGAGCATCTGGTCGAATAGACCGAAATCGCCGTTCTCGCAGTTGTTGTGGAACATGAAGCCAGAGATCTGCTCGATGACCTGCTCGATCTTCTCCGGATCCCATTCGCCCAGGCGGCTGAACGGTCGCGCCGGATCGGCCAGCAGGTAGTCCGAGCTGCTCACTTGCGGATTGACCCGCAGGCCACGGACCTTGCCGGCCGAGGCTTGGGTGTAGCGCTGCAACTGGCCGATGGAGTTGAAGATGATCTTGTCGCAGTTGGCGAGCATCTCTTCGATTTCGTCGTCGGCCCAGGCAACGCTGTAGGCGTGGGTCTCGCCCGCGAACTTCTGGCGGCCGAGCTTGAGCTCGTAGAGCGACGACGACGTGGTGCCGTCCATGTACTGCTGCATCAGGTCGAACACCGACCAGGTGGCGAAGCACTTGAGTGCCAGCAAGGCCTTGGCCCCGGACTGCTCGCGCACGTAGGCGATCTTCTGCATGTTCGCCAGCAGCTTTTGTTTGTCGATGAGGTAGTACGGCGTCTTGATCATTTTCGCGGCCTCCGGCAAGGCGAGCCAAAAAAGGATGCGCATTGTGCCTTCACTGAATGCATATCGAAAGAGCGAAAAGCCCCGTTCGCGCAATCACTCGGGCCCAGGCCGTCGCTGGCGACAGCCCAGTGCATTCGCGGTTGGATGGAACAACGGTGGCGAGCGCTCTGGATAGAGCCGCTGCCAGTATGGGAAGACGGGCGTGACAGCGCCGGATCAGCGCTTGTGGATCAGGTCATGGAGAACGCCAAAGCGCAAACCCGGTTCGGAAGCGATCATCTGGGTGATCCCGAAAGCCTTGAAGGCCGCCAGCATGATCGCCAGGCCGCCGGGCAAGCTGCCCAGGCGATGGGCTTGCAGGCCGGCCAGGCGTAGTTGTTCGACATGCCGGACTTCCAGCAGGCGCAACGACAGGCGCAACAACCCGGTGTAAGTGATGCCGCTTTGTCCCAGGTCGTTCAGGCCATTGGCCTTGAGCACCTTGGCCAGCATCCGCGCCGTGCCGGACGAACCGATCGCCAGTTGCCAACCCTGGGCACGAAAACCCATCGCGACTTTTTCAAAGGCCAGGCTGGCCACGCGCTCGGCCTCCAGCAACGCCGGGGCCGTGATGTGTCCGTCACGGAAATAGCGCGTGCCAAAGGTACCGCTGCCTATGGCAAGGCTCTCGGTCAACAGTGGCTGGTCGCCCCGCCCCAGGATCAGCTCGGATGAGCCGCCGCCGATGTCCACCACCAGCCGCGTGTCCTCGACACCCGGCACCGTATGAGCGACCCCGGCGTAGACGAGACGGGCTTCTTCCTGCCCCGACAGCACGTCGATCCGAAAGCCCAGGTGGCGCTGGGCGCTATCTAGGAACAGTTGAGCGTTAGCCGCTTCACGCACCGCGCTGGTCGCCACCGCCCGCACCCGGCCGGCTTCAAAACCTCGCAGTTTCTTGCCAAACCGTGCCAGCGCCTGCCATCCCCGATCCAGTGCCAACTCATCCAGCGCCCCGGCCTGCAAGCCTTCGGCCAGGCGGACCGGTTCACGCAGGGTCTTCACTTCCTGGATCACCAGGCGCCGGTTGCGCTTGACCGTCTGGCCAATCATCAAGCGAAACGCGTTGGAACCCAGGTCAATGGCCGCAAACAGGGGGGCGTCGCCTTTCATCGCGGTGTTCCTTGCACATTCATCTGCCAACGGGTCGGATCACCCGGTGCGGGTTTGCCAAAAAGCTTGCCACAGGGTCGATGACACCTGGATGACAGCGCGGCGTGTTCTTCGATCTCCAGTGGAACGTGCGGGCATCGAGCGTAGATAAACGGTTTAGCCCATGGCGATCGCGTGAAGCGCAGATGACCGTCACGCACATGTAACAAATTGCGACTAGCGTCGAATTCGCCTCTCCACGACGCGAGTTCCCCCCCATGCTTAGCCAGGACATCTTGATCCAGCGCATCCACCGCGAGCTGCTCGATCACACCGACGAAGAGCTGGAACTGGAGTTATCCGAAGACGGGCATGACATGGACACCTTCTTCGACGAGCACACGCCGCCGGGCAGCGAAAAGGACAGTCGCCGGCGTTACTTCAGCGAGCTGTTTCGCTTGCAAGGCGAACTGGTGAAGCTGCAGAGCTGGGTGGTCAAGACCGGGCACAAGGTGGTGATCCTGTTCGAAGGCCGCGATGCCGCCGGCAAGGGTGGCGTCATCAAGCGCATCACCCAGCGACTCAACCCACGGGTCTGCCGGGTCGCCGCCCTGCCCGCGCCCAACGACCGTGAACGGACGCAATGGTACTTCCAGCGCTACGTCTCCCATCTGCCGGCAGCAGGCGAAATCGTGCTGTTCGACCGCAGTTGGTACAACCGCGCCGGGGTCGAGCAGGTCATGGGGTTCTGCACCGCCGACCAGTACGAAGAGTTCTTTCGGACCGTGCCGGAATTCGAGCGGATGCTCGCCCGCTCGGGCATCCAGCTGATCAAGTACTGGTTCTCGATTTCCGACCAGGAACAGCACCTGCGTTTTCTCAGTCGCCTCCACGACCCGCTCAAGCAATGGAAGCTCAGCCCCATGGACCTGGAGTCCCGCCGGCGCTGGGAAGCCTATACCAAGGCCAAGGAAATCATGCTCGAACGCACCCACATCGCCGAGGCCCCGTGGTGGGTGGTGCAAGCCGACGACAAGAAAAAGGCCCGACTCAATTGCATTCATCACCTGCTGGGGCAGATGCCCTACGAAGAGGTGGAAGTGCCGGCAATCGAGTTGCCACAACGGGTGCGACAGGAAGATTACACCCGCAGCCCGACGCCACCGGAGCTCATCGTGCCGCAGGTCTATTGATCCGGACCTGATCGGGCACCCGACCTCGAGCCTTCCCTCAACAGCTTATTATTAGAAGCGGATTTCATCATGACGAACCCGACCCTGGCCATGGACTCACCGAGTTCAGTCGCCCACAGCTCAAGACCGCAACTCAACCGCAAGCCGAGCGTGATCACCCTGGTGGTGTTTTTCGCCGTGCTGGGCAGCGGGCTGCTGTTCACCGCCTACAGCCTGATGCACGACATGAACGAACTGGGCACGGTGGTGACCACCTGGACGCCATTTCTGCTGTTGGGCGTAGCCCTGCTGATCGCCCTGGGCTTCGAGTTCGTCAACGGCTTCCATGACACCGCCAATGCCGTCGCCACGGTCATCTACACCAACTCCATGGCACCGAATTTCGCCGTGGCCTGGTCGGGCTTCTTCAACTTCCTCGGGGTGCTGCTGTCCAGCGGCGCGGTGGCCTTCGGCATCATTGCGCTGCTGCCGGTGGAACTGATCCTGCAGGTCGGCTCTTCCGCCGGTTTCGCCATGATCTTCGCCCTGTTGATCGCCGCCATCCTGTGGAACCTGGGCACTTGGTGGCTGGGCTTGCCGGCCTCCTCGTCCCACACCCTGATTGGCTCGATCATTGGTGTCGGGGTCGCCAACGCGCTGATGCATGGCCGCGACGGCACCAGCGGCGTGGACTGGGCCCAGGCCACCAAGATCGGCTACGCGTTGCTGCTGTCGCCACTGGTGGGTTTCGGCTGCGCCGCGTTGCTGCTCCTGGCGCTGCGCGCCTTCGTCAAGAATCGCGCGCTGTACAAGGCACCCGAAGGCAACACGCCGCCGCCGTGGTGGATTCGCGGCATGCTGATCCTGACCTGCACTGGCGTGTCCTTCGCCCACGGTTCCAACGACGGGCAGAAAGGCATGGGCCTGATCATGTTGATCCTGGTCGGCACCCTGCCCATGGCTTACGCGCTGAACCGCGCCATGCCCGCCGACCAGGCGCTGCAATTCGCCGCCGTGGCCGAAGTCACTCAACAGGCCCTGGTGAAGAACTCGCCGCTGCCGGCACCGGCAGATCCACGCGCGATCCTGACCACCTACGTCGGCACCAAGGAGGCGACGCCGCAACTGGTTCCGGCCCTCGCTGCCCTGACCGGCAGTATCGGCGCCGAGGTCAAGGGCTACGGCTCGCTGGCCAGGGTGCCAGCCGAGGCCGTGGGCAACGTGCGCAACGACATGTACCTGACCAGCGAAACCATCCGTCTGATGGACAAGAACAAGGTCGGCCACTTCGACGCCGACACCAGCGCCAAGCTGCAACTGTTCAAGCAGCAGATCGACAATTCCACACGCTTCATCCCGCTGTGGGTGAAGATCGCCGTGGCCATCGCCCTCGGCCTGGGCACCATGGTCGGCTGGAAACGCATTGTGGTGACGGTGGGTGAAAAAATCGGCAAGAGCCACCTGACCTACGCCCAGGGCGCCTCGGCCGAAACCGTCGCGATGCTGACCATCGGCGCCGCCGACATGTTCGGCCTGCCGGTGTCCACCACCCACGTCCTGTCGTCGGGCGTGGCCGGGACCATGGTGGCCAACGGGGCCGGCTTGCAAATGCGCACGATCCGCAACCTGGTAATGGCCTGGGTCCTGACGCTGCCTGCCGCGATCCTGTTGTCCGGGAGCCTGTACTGGTTGTTCACCCGGCTGTTCTGATGCCTTTAGCGCCAAGGCCCCACGGATGGGACCTTGAGCGACGATCTGCGCAGCAGCAGGATAGGGCACGCCATACGAGTCATAACGACCAACGTGAAGGTTGTTTTGACCCTGGCCAGCGCGAGTCAAATTGACACGATCAGTTTCAAGTCATTGATTTATATAGTGTTACCGATTGGCACGGTTTCTGATCAGGTCACTCGCCCCTTTTGGCGAACCTAGGAAGAAGCCCCATGCGCAATGAATTCAAGCCCAACCTCAGCGTAGTCACCGGTGCCAGTTCGGGCATCGGCCTGGCCGTCACCCGGCGCCTGCTGGAAAGCGGTTCGAAGGTGGTGGCGATGTCGCGCCAGATCGGCGGCCTCGGCGAACTGGTCGAGCGCTTCGGCGACATGCTGTCCTGGTTGCCTGGCGACGTCACGCAGGTCGCGGACCAGGCCAGGCTGGCGCAACGGGTCGGCACCCTGGGCCAGGTGGATTGCCTGGTGCCCAACGCCGGCATCGCACAACTGGCCGATGGCCTGGACCTGGCGGCCTTCGACCGTCAATGGGCAGTCAATGGCGCGGGCGCGCTCAACACCTTGAGCAGCCTGCGCGAGCATCTGGCCCCTGAGGCATCGGTGGTCTTCATCGGGACCTTCCTGGAACAGGCCACCTTTGCCGGGTTGGCCGCGTACATTGCCTCCAAGGCCGCATTGCGCGCGCAGATGCGCACCCTGGCGGTAGAACTGGCGCCCCACGGCGTGCGCCTCAACATGGTCTCACCGGGGCCAACCGCCACGCCGATCTGGGGCACCCTGGGCCTTGATGAACAGGCCTTGGGCTCCGTGGCCAACACGGTCAACCAGCGGTTATTGACGGGCCAGTTTCTTGAGCCGCAAGCCGTGGCCGACGTCATTCTCTTCCAGTTGAGCCGGGGTGCACGCGGCGTGTATGGCCAGGACTGGATCGTGGACAACGGCTACACCTTGCGTTGATCGTCCGGTGCGCGGTTCGCAACTGCCGCGCACCTACCCCCTTTTTTGAATCCTTGCCCTTGCGGGTCACCGTCCGTCATCGAGGTGCTGTTCGAGCATCGCCCAAGCCTCGGCGGTGAAGCAGTAGGTCTTGTCTGCCTGGAACAGGATGAGTCCCTCTTCGCAAAGTCGCCTGAGCACTTCGCGCACACTGACGAACGACAGGTCGGCAGACGTTTTCGCCAAATAAGCATGCACGCCGCGCACGCCCATCGTGCGGCCGTCCTGGGCGGCCGCCAGCAACGCGTTGATCACCTTGAAGCGGATCAGGCTGGTGCGCAGTCCATAACAACGCAGCAGGTCGCGAATCGGTTCGTTGGCGCACCGGTCGGGATCGTGGGCCTGCGGCTCTGCCGCCGGGCGCAATGGCGCGCGCGCATTGGAGGGCGTCATGCCTGGATTGCCTTGCATATGAAAAGTCCTTTTCAGAGGGTGATCGAACGGGGGTGGCCCGGTACGGCGGCCACCCGTTGTTGTGCGTCTAGGCTATGTACGAAATAGCCTGAAACTTGGTTATGCGGCGTTAAAAACCGGCTCGGAATGCTCATTGACAACCAGTCAACTGCGCTTCCTCGCCGGTTTTTGCCTTGCCTAACCTGCGTTTCAAACTATTTCGTACACAGTCTAGAAATCGACCGTGGCCGACAACTGCAACGTGCGTGGCGAACCGGCGGAAAACGCACCATACGAGGCGACGCCCGACCAGTACTCGCGATCGAACACGTTTTGCACCGTGGCCCGGAACGTCGTCGGCCGGCCTTCGATTTTGGTGGCGTAGCGGGCTCCTGCATCGAAGCGGGTCCAGGCATCCAGCGACTGGGTGTTGGCCTGGTTGACGTACTGCTTGTCGGTATAGATCGCCCCGCCGGTGAGGGTAAAGCCTTGCACCCATGGGGTGTCCCATTCGGCCCAGAGGTTGGCCTGGACGTCCGGCACGCCTACGGGTTTGTTGCCCCGGTTGGCGGCGGTGGCCGACTCCGTCAACTCGCCATCGAGCAGCGTCACGCCGCCCATCAGCCGGGTGCCGGGGGCAACTTCGCCGAACATGCTCAGCTCGACACCGCGGTTGCGTTGCTCGGCCTGCACCGAGAACACGCCATCCGCGCCCAGCTCGCCACCCGGCTTCTCGATCTGGAACAACGCCAGGGTGGTCATGAAGGTGCCATGCTCATACTTGACGCCGAGCTCGTGCTGCTTGGACTCGTAGGGGGCGAACGTCATGCCGCTGTTGCTTGCCCCACTCGGCGCGGTATCGCCTTTGCTCAGGCCCTCGACATAGTTGTAGTAGAAGGACACGTCGTCCCAGGGCTTGACCACCACGCCCACCATCGGGTTGGTCGCGCTGTCGTCATAGCGGGAGCTGACCGCGCCGTTGCTGTAATTGCGCGACTCCACGTTTTGCCGGCGCAGGCCCAGGGTCAGTTGCAACCGGTCGTCGAGCACCGACAGCGTGTCGGTCACGGCGACGCCGGACAGCTCCGATTCGGACACCCGTTGGACCTTGGGCGAACGCAGGTACTGCTTGGGGGCATCCACGGGGTGGTAGATGTTCGAGGTAATCGCCGTACCGTTGGTGATCCCCCGGGACAATTCATCCTGATAGGTGGTCGCCATCACCGTGGTGGTGTGGGTGACGGGGCCGGTGGCGAACACGCCGCGCAAGCCGACGTCGGCGGTCGAACGATCGACGTTGAACTTATAGTGCCCCGGCACGTTGCTGGTATCCCCGGCACTGTTGAGGATCCTGGGCACCTGGTCGGACATCCGATCGACGTCCGAGCGGCCACCGCCGGCATGAGCGAACACAGTGAGCGAATCGTTCAGGTCATACTCGCCGCCCAGCAGGGCCGACTGTTCACGGGTGTCCGACCAGCCCCACTTCTGCGGCAGGTTGGTCCGGCCGTTGGGCGCGGACGGCACCTCCACGCCCGGTGCGATCGTGAAGGGCCGCGAGGCACCTTCGAAGCTTTCTTTCTGGCTGATGAAATCGAGGTTCAAGCGCAACCGCTCGCCTCGGTAATCGAGGGCAATGGCGCCGATGTTCAGCTCACGCTCCTGATCGTCCACGACAGTATCGCCGCCCCGCAGGCTGCCATTGAAGCGCACGCCAAACTGGTTCTCGGAACCGAAGCGGCGACTGAGATCAAGATGACCGCCTACCTGGGAATCGGATTCGTAGGTGGTGGTCAAGCGCGTTAGGTCTTCGTCCAGCGGGCGCTTGGGGACGATATTGATCACCCCGCCGATGCCACTGTTCGGTGAAATCCCGTACATCAGGGCGCCCGGCCCCTTGAGGACTTCAACCCGTTCGGCGTACTCGGTAAACACCCGATAGTTGGGTGCCACGCCGTAGACGCCGTCGTAGGCCAGCTCGCCGATGTTGCCCTCGCCGATCGGAAAGCCACGGATGAAGAACGAATCGACGATGCCGCCCGTCTGCCCCGTCGAGCGCACCGAGGGATCCCTCTGCAAGGCGTCGGCCACGGTCACGGTCTGCAGATCGGCCAACGTCTTGGCGGTGTAGCTGGTCACGTTGAAGGGGGTGTCCATCACGTCCTTGTTGCCCATCATGCCCAGACGCGCCCCACGGGCCACCTGCCCGCCCGCGAGCGCCGGCGGCAGCGCGGTCGCGCCGTTGTAGGCACCGGTGATGTTGATCTCATCGAGGGTCAGGCCCTGGGTATCCGCCGGCGCCGAAGCGTCGGCGTTCGCGTCGGCACTGGCCGGCGACGTGGAGGTTGCAGCCCAGCTGTTGGCGCTCCCTGCGACCAGAACAATGCCCAGCGTGGCGCAACGAATCGCGAATGAAAGCGCGGATTCACCGCAAGGTCGACGTGCAACAGACATGACGTAAGGATCCTTTTCAGCAAGAGAAAATGGTAATCACTCCTATTGCCAGCCGACCTGCGGAAAAGTATCACCCCACGGGCGTTATTTTTTTCCGCACCCTGCCCGCCCTGGCGAGCCGCCTACCCATACAGGCGCTCCAGCGGGATCGCGATGACCGGCAGGGCCGGGTCGAACGCGTGCCGCGTAGTCTTGTACGGGAACAGTTCGCCGCGCTCGATGGTGGTGAAAATCCGCGCCACCTCGAACGCCTGACCGGTCTGCCAGTGGCGCACGCGCACCCGAGGATCGGCATAGTCGAGCTGGATGCACGGCACTCGCTTCAACCCCAACTGCAGCGCCGCGTTCAGCCGGTGGTTGCCGTCCATCACGATGCCTCGGGAGCGCTCGACAATGATCGGTTCCAGCCAATGGCCGGCCCGGACGATCGACTGCCGGACCGACTCCACGTTGGCCGGATCGACGTGCTCCGATTGCAGCACCTCGCACAACGGTCGGAGCGAAATCTGATAACCCTGTTCCATGGCATTTCCCCTGATTGATGGCCGGTTCAGCAGGCATCCGCCTTGGCGGGTTCCCCGTAGAGACTGGCCACGTCCAGCAGCCGTTGCGCATGCTCGATGAGGGGCAGATCCACCATCTCGCCGTCCACCTGCACGGCATGGCTGCCACTGGCCACGGCCTGCATCACCCGGTCCGCCCACGCCAACTGGTGGGCATCGGGCAGGAAGGCCTGCTGGACCGTACGCAACTGGCCGGGGTGGATGCAGAGCTTGGCGCCAAAGCCCAGGGACCTGGCGTAGTGCGCCTCGTGCTTGACCGCCGCCAGGTCGCTGATCGCCGGGGTCACGCCGTCGACCGGTGCCGGCAAGCCGGCGGTTCGCGACGCCAGCACGATGCGATTGCGGGCGAAGAGAAACGCCTCGGGCACCTGGCTGCAGTTGATGTCCAGGGAAAAATCCAGGGAGCCGAACGCCAGCCGCGAGAGCCCGGCGATGCCGGCGATCGACTCGACCTCATGCAAGCCCCTGGCGGTCTCGATGATGGCGACAACCTTGAGCCCGGGCCTCCACGCCAGCAAGCGCTCGACCACCTCGGATAACCCCTCGCCATACTGCGCCTTGGGCAGGAAGATTCCCGAGCAGCGCTGCGGGTAGCGCATGTCTTCGAGCCACTTGAGGTCCTGGCGGAAGAACTCACTGCCAACGCTGTTCAGGCGGATGTAGCGCTGGCAGGAAACGTTGGGCGAACTCTCCTGCCAGGCCCAGATCGCGGCGCGGGCCGCGGCTTTGCTGTCGGGATGAACCGCGTCCTCGAGGTCGAGGATGATCGCATCCGGAGCCGCCGCGACGGCCTTGGCGAAACGCTCGGGGCGGTTCCCCGGGACGAACAGGTAGCTGATGGGAAGCGTGGGGGTGGTACCGGGACGTTCAGTGGTCATAAAGCTCTCCTAGGCATGCAACTGTCGTGGTTCAAGCGAAATTTCATCGATTTCGGGCGGGGCCATCGCGGTCCTGCAACAGCCCCTTACAACGTCGGTTAATTCCTTGTTGATCAAGGTATTAAGGCGCTCTTCCAAGTACGGATGGGCACCTGCAAACGTGAGCAAACAAGCGTTTGCACACGTTCAGCCAACGAGTAAATATTCAAAATATTTGAAAACCTTACTTGATAATCGTTCGCGTTAGCAATATGGTTCTCGCCATCGAAGATATCTCTCACACAACAAAGGAAGTTTTCGTACTCCCCAAGGAAGTGCAGTGCAGTGATGTCATTTGAATGTCAGCTAATGACCCTGTTCGAGAATAAGCCGCAGACTCGATAACGGCCTCTTCACGCCCAGGCAAAACCTCATGGAATGGATTTCTATGCAATATCTTTGTGAAGTATTGATAAAACCTGACGTCACGATAGTGAGGCCGGGTTTCGTTTGGCACGCACCGCCAGGCGTTTAAATCGTTCATGCCTGAAAAACGGCAAATTCATATTCTTCGATAACACCAAGTTATCGAAAACTTGATGGGTGTTGATTTATACGCCAGGGGTTAACTATGCCTAATGTAATGACGCCAACATTTAACAATGTAACTGAAGTGCATCAACCGACCCTGTTGGCGCCATTGCTCGACCCGCTAATCGCGCAGTTCATCCAGCACTGTCCAGGCAAACTTTCAGCACTGGTCGACCACTATGGATCGCCGCTGAACCTGGTATGGCCCCACGCATTCAAGCTCAACGCGGCGGCGCTTCAGGGCGTGCTGAAACACTACAACGTCGCCCACACGCTGTTTTACGGCGCCAAGGCCAACAAGTCCCAGAGCCTGCTGGCGGCGGCAGCGGCGATGGGCATTGGTGTCGATGTTTCGAGCCTTCACGAGTTGCACGCCGCGTTACGGGCCGGTATTCCAGGACAGCATTTATGCGCAACGGGACCGGCGAAAACGACAGTATTCCATCAAGCCCTGGTGGACGTCGGCGCCCTCATCTGTGTGGACTCACGGGAAGAAATCGGCCACCTGGCAACGCTGCTGGCGTCCAGAACAGCGTCAAGAAAAGCCAGAATCCTGTTGCGTTACCGGCCAAAAAGCTGCCCGACGAGCCGCTTTGGCATGGGCGCCGACGATGTGCTCGGGTGCCTGCAACAGTTGGCGCAGGAACGACAGCATTTTCACTTCGAAGGTTTTCATTTCCACCTCGGCGGCTACGGTCATGAATCGCGCGTCCAGGCGTTTGGCGAAGTGGTGGCGTATGTCGACGCCGCCCGGGAAATGGGGCTGGCCCCCGTCATGATCGACATCGGTGGAGGCCTGCCCATCCGATATGTCGACCCGCAGCGCTATGACAGTTTCCTGCGCAACGACAATAACCCCAGCCATTATTACAACCACACAGTGCCCGAGGCTTTTTACCCCTACGGCAGTCAACTCACCGCCAGCCAATGGTTGGCATTGTTCCTGGAGTCCGATTGTTTACCCGGCCAAACGATTGCCCATTATCTGCAATCGCAAAACATGACCTTGGCCCTGGAACCCGGCCGAAGTTTGGTCGACCAGGCCGCCATTTCAGTGTTCCGGGTGACTCGCTGTAAAAAACTGGCCAATGACAAAACCGTTATTTTCGTCGAGGGCAGCAGTTTCAGTGCCTGTGAAACATGGTTTTCATCCGAATACCTGGTGGACCCGATCCTGATCAGTGCAAGCGCGCCACCGCACACCCCGACACACGCCTATATCGCCGGACATAGTTGCCTGGACGATGACGTCATTACTTATCGCCTGATCAACTTTGAAACCTCACCCCAGGCCGGTGACTTATTGATCTACGCCAACACCGCCGGTTATCAGATGGACCTGCTGGAAAATGAATTCCATCGCCATCCCCTGCCCCGGCGTATTACCGCCACTTGTTGTACGCAAGGCCACTACACATTTTTACCTGACTGCTAAAAAGGGAGTCTTACTCATGATACTTGGCAAAGTTTCAGAACTGATTGGCAACACGCCCATGTTGGGCATCGATGTGCCTGATACCAATGCACGGCTGCTGCTGAAGATCGAAAAGAACAACCCCGGTGGCAGCATAAAAGACCGCATGGCCAGGAACATGGTGCTGGCGGCCCTCAAGTCAGGACGCTTGAAGCCCGGTGGCGTGGTCGTGGAGTCGTCTTCCGGCAACACGGGCATCGGCCTGGCCATGGCGGCCGTGGAGTTCGGCCTGCAGTTCATTGCGGTGGTCGATCATCACGCGGCACAAGACAAGATCGCGGTCATGAAAGCTTTGGGCGCCGATGTTCGATTCGTCGCCGGCAACTACCGCGAAGATGAAGTCGCCGTGGTCGAGCGCCAGCGGATGGCCGCCGAACTGGCGACGCAGATTCCCGGTGCCGTGTTCATGAACCAGTCGGACAACGCCGCCAACGCCGGTGGCTACAGCGACTTCGTGCGCGAAACCATCGCCCAGGCGCACGGCACGATCGGTGCCTATGTCGGCTGTGTCGGCACCGGTGGCTCGATGACCGGCATCGCCCGCGGCCTGAAAGTGCATGACCCCGAGACGGTGACCGTCGGGGTCGAGCCCGCCGGTTCGATTGTGTTCGGCCATCCCGGTTATCCGTACTACCAGTCCGGCACGGGCACCCCGGCCGGCGACACGGTCGGCCTGGTGCTCGACTACAGCTGCATCGACCTGGGCGTGCAGGTCACCGACAGCCAGGCCTTCGAAACCGCACGCTACATCGCCCGCAACCTGGCGCTGCTGGTGGGCGGTTCGACCGGTGGTGCGATTTTCAAGGCCCTGGAGCTGATCCACGCCGGCGTGCTGACCGGCAACGTCGTGGTGCCGATCGCAGATGGCGGCGAAAAGTACCTGCACACCGTCTTCAACGAACAATGGCTGCAAGAGCGTGGCTTGCTCGACCCGAACGTTGGCGCGCAGTTGGACACCTGGCTGGGCAAGACCCAATGGCTGGAGTCCAGCTCGGCGCCCCTGCAACTGAGCGTTGCGTAACCTTCACCCCACACAGGAACGCCTCTGAATGAATGTGCTGAAAGTCGCCATCTGTGGCGGTGGCAGGACCGGCCACCTGAACGCAGTCCTGTTCAAGCAACTGCCCGATGTCCAGGTCTCGCTGCTCACCCGCAATGCGCAGGTCGTCGAGCAACACCTCCGTCGGACGCCGATACAGGCACTGATGCCGGACGGCTCGACGCTGAGCGCGCAACTGGACCGAGTGACCACGGACGCCAAGGCCGCGGTCGAGGACGCCGACATCGTGATCATCACGGTGCCGGCCCACGTCCGCCCGCAAACCCTGCAAAGCATCGCCGCGCACCTGAGCACGGACAAACCGGTGTACATCGGTGCCATCCCGGGCTTCTGCGGGTTCGATTGGCTGGCCGAAGCCGCGCTGGCGCAGCGACCCAACCTGGTGATCTGGGGCATGAAGGATGTCCCGCACACGGCGTTCGATCTCAAGCCCGGGCGGTCGATCCGCATGGGCGGCGGCAAAAGCCAGCTGTACGTCGCGACCCACGCCCGTGAATCGCAGGCCTCTCGCCAACAGCTCGGCGAACTGCTCAGCCGCTTGTACGGCCCATGCGTGACGTTGCTCGACAACTACCTGGAAATCACCCTGACGCCCGGCAATCCGATCATGCACAGCTCGGTGATCTACGGGCTGATCGGGCCCTACGGCCAGTGGCATCGCAAGATCTTCCCGCAGCCGCTGTGCTGGTGGACGGAGTGCCCGGAACTGGGGGCCTACTTCCTGGAGCGCATGGACGAGGAAAGCCAACGGCTCTGCGCCGTCATCAGCGAACGCCTGGGCGTGGACCTGTCTTCGGTCAAGTCCTTGAAACAGGAAATCGTCGACGCCTACGGCGAGCAGATCCGTGACCGCAGCAGCATGTTGTCGATCCTGCGCACCAACCAGGCCTACAACGACATCCTCGCGCCGATGGTGCCCGCCGATAACAACCGCGCCGGCTACGTGATCGAGCGCCAGAGCCGCGCCTTCAACGAAGACGTCGCCTACGGCCTGGTGTTGCTGGTGGAAATGGCCAGGCGCTTCGACCTGAAGGTGCCCTACATCGAGGAAGTATTGCAGTGGAGCGTGGCCTACATGCAGGGCTTGCGCGACTCGGCGCTGGACTACTTCCCCCGCCACTGGCCCCACGCGGCATGAGCCCAACCTCCTCTTTACTCATCGACGAGCAGACAGCCGATATGGATGACTTCAAGACACTGATCGCTTACTCCCGCAAAAACGCCATGCGCCGCCTGGTGCGTTGCCTGTTTGCCGAGAACATCCTGGATCGCCGCGCCCTGGTGTTTTGCGCCGACGGCACGCAGGCCACCTACCCGCTCAAGAACGCCCGGGGACATCTGTTTTTTTCGCACATCACCCTGGCCCCGGCCGATACCCTGATCCACGACGGTGAAGTGGTGCTGGTCACCGACGAAGGTGTGCGCCAGGTGGTCGACAGCCACCAGGACCTGCTGGATGTGCTGCGGGACAGCTTCGATTTCGCGCCCACCGACGAAGGCGTGGCCGGGCTCAAGGCCGACATGGAGAACAGCCTGATGAACGATGCCCACGCCCGCCGGCATCGCCAGCAATGGAACGCCCGGCTGGCCGAGGCCAGCCAGGGTCGAGGCCTCGCCAGCCTGACCGACTATCTGCGCCAACACGCCAGCACCCAGGACGCGGCGATCCTGCTGGACCAATGGGGTTCACTGGAAGGCCACCCGTATTACCCCACGTGGAAATCCCGCCCGGGCCTCAGCGATGCAGAAGTCGAGCAACTGTCGCCCGAGTTCAATGCCCAGGTGCCCCTGCGTATCGCGGCATTGCGCGCCGACATGGCCATCAGCGAGAGCATGCCCCACGTCACCGATTACCTGGGCTGGTTCGCGGCGAACTTCCCGGCGCACTGGGAGCAATGGAAAACCGCGCTCAACGACAGAGGCCTGGATGAAAAACAGTGGCTGCCGCTGCCGATCCACGCCTGGCATTTGCAGGCTTATGTGCTGAAGCATTTCGCCGCGGAAATTGAACAAGGCATCCTGATCACTGACGGCCCGGACATCCTCACCCTGCCCACCATGTCCTATCGGACCATGATGCCCGCGCAGCAAGAAGCCGCGCCGCTGATCAAACTGCCCATCGCGGTGTGGATGACCAGTGAGCTGCGCAGCCTGCAAGCCAAGTCGATCCACATGGGCCCGCGCATCAGCACGGTGATCACGCAGATCCTTGCCGCCGAAAACGGCTTTGGCCAGCGCCTGGAAATCTTCCCGGAGGAGATCGGCGTGCGCTACCGCAACGCGATCACCCAGGACGATGCCCCCGGTCGGCACCTGTCGGTGGTCTATCGCGCCAGCAGGCAGGCCTTCCAGCGCAACGACGACTGCCTGCCCATCACCGTCGCGTCGTTGTTCACGCGCCTGCCCGGCAGTGCTCGTCCGTTGTTCACCGACCTGATCGAACGCGACGGCTTGCGCGCCAGCGCCCGCAATGTGGAGGACTGGTTCCGCCAGTACGCCAGGGTGGTCACGCACCCGGTGGTGGCGATCTACCTGATGTACGGTATCGGGCTGGAGGCCCACCAGCAAAACACCATGGTGCTGTTTTCCCCCGATGGCAAAGCGCGTAGTCTGCTGATCCGCGATTTTGGCGACGGCCGTACCTACGCGCCGCTGCTGGAAGCGCGTGGCTATACCTTGCAGCCCCATGTCCAGCCCGGCATCTTGCCGACGGTGTTCGTGGAGGATATCGAGCCGGTGCGCATGTTTGTGCTGGACGCCGCGTTCCTGACCCACCTGCACGAAGTCGCGCTGTGGCTGAGCACGGAATATGCGCTGGACGACACCCGGCTGTGGACCGTGCTGCGGGAGGAAACCGAAAGTGCCTTCGAGGCCGTGCGCGACCGTGTCGCGGCGCCGCTGTGGGAAGTCGAACGCCAGGCCTTCCTTGAAGACCCGTGGCCAACACGATCGCTGCTGCGCATGCATTTGCTGCAGTATTCCAACTATCGTTTGCAGCACACGCTGACCAACCCGCTTGCCAGCGCCTAACCACCGAGGCTGAGTCATGTCCCACGCAGGTGTCACCCAGGGTTTGAACGTAAGAATCCTGATTTATCTTCTGTTCGCGATCCAGCTCGTCTCCATGGGCGCGATGGAAATGAGCGGGCCGTTCTGGCCGGTCCACCTGCGTGGGCTGACGTCCTCGGAGTCGGTTTTCAGCTTCGCCAGCATCGCCGTGTACGTCGGGCCGATGCTGGGCATCATCCTGACCAGTGCCTTCTGGGGCCGTATCGGCGACCGCTATGGCCACAAGTTGATGATGATCCGCGCCCTTGCCGGGCTGTCCTTGACCCAACTGGGCCTGGCGCTGGCCGGGGACATCTGGGTGATCCTGGTGTTGCGCTTCCTGCAAGGCGCCTTCGCCGGCTACATTGCCCCGGCGCAGGCCTACGGCGTCAGCATCGAAGCCCCTTCGCGCCGGGCGCGGCTGTTCGCGATCCTGCAGATATCGACCAACGTGGGGTCGTTGCTCGGCGCGGTGGTCGGCGGCCTGATCCTCGATTACGCCACGTTCTTCTGGATCAACATGATCGCGGCGGTACTGTGCGCAGTCTGCACGGTGGTGGCTGCCGTGACCCTGCCGGACGTGCCGCCGGTGAAAAAGCCAACCGCTCAGACCGCCAGTGCGGCCACCGGACGCGGCAGCAGCCCCTGGCAGGGATCGCCGCTGTTGTCGTTGCTGTGCGTGATGGGCATCCTGCTGCTGGCGCGGATGCTGCCGCAGACCTCATTTTCCCTGTACGTGAGCACGGTATTCGAGGTCAGCAACGCCGTCGTCGGCTTGTGTTACGGCCTGTTGGCCCTGGGTTTCATCCTGTCGGCCACGGCCTGGTCACGCTACTTCGAACACCGCTCCCAGCAGGACACCCTGCAACGCATCACCTACGTCGTGCTGGGTTGTATCGCGCTGACCGCCGTGGCGGGCGTCACGCGCAACGCCCTGGTGTTCGTGGTGGCCTATTTCATCTGGGGCGTGCTGCTCGGTGCCACCACACCGGTGCTGATGGCGCTGATTTCGAAAGCGGCCGACAGCAGCCAGCAAGGCCATGTGCTCGGGATCGCCCAGGGCAGCACGCAGTTTGCATCGATCGCGGGGATCTGCGTGGGCGGCCTGCTCAGCCAGGTCTATGGTTTGCAGTACACCTATCTGTTCGTCTGCCTGGCGTATGCACTGGCGCTGATCCCGGTCGTCGCGTTGCGCTACTGGCCCGCCAGCCTGCAAGCCAGCCCCGCACCGCCGGGGGAATGATCAAGGAGTTTCGCTTTGGACATTGAACAACTGCGCGCCGACACGCCCGGTGCCGCGGAGCTGATCCACTTCAACAATGCCGGCGCAGCGCTGATGCCCCAGCCGGTGCTCGACGCCATCACCGGCCACTTGCAGCGCGAGGCCTGCCTGGGAGGCTACGAAGCCGCCGCAGAACAGGCGCAGGCACTGGAGAACGTCTATGGCGCCATTGGCCGTCTGATCAACGCCCGGGCCGATGAAATCGCCGTGATCGAAAACGCCACCCGCGCCTGGGACATGGCCTTCTACTCCTTGCCATTGAGGCCGGGCGACGTGGTGCTGACGTCCACCACCGAATACGCCGGCAACTACATTCCCTACCTGCAACTGCAACGCCAGCGCGGGATCGAGCTTCGGGTCCTGCCCAACGATGAGCACGGCCAGGTCTGCCTGTCGGCGCTCAAGACCCTTCTGGACGATGAACGCGTGGCGCTGGTGTCGCTTCCGGTGATCGCCACCAACGGCGGCCCGGTCCAACCCATCGAACAGATCGGCGCATTGACGCGGGCAGCCGGCAAGCTGTTCCTGCTGGACGCCTGCCAGGGCGTCGGGCAGATGCCCATCGACGTGAAGAAGATCGGCTGCCACATGCTCGCCGCCACCAGCCGCAAGTATCTGCGGGGCCCCCGGGGCATGGGCTTTCTGTACGTCGAACACGCGTTGTGCCAGACCCTTGAGCCGACGTTCCTCGACCTTCACGCCGCGTCGCTGCTGACACCCGAAACCTTCGCCATCCGCGACGACGCCAGACGCTTCGAAAACTGGGAATGCAACGTGGCGGCGAAGCTGGGCCTCGGTGCCGCCGTGGAGTACGCCCTCGCCCAGGGTATCGAACCGATGTGGCAACGCATCCAGCAACTGGCCAGCCACTTGCGCACACAATTGGCGACGGTTCCCGGGGTAACCGTCCAGGACCTGGGCGCGCTCAAGTCAGGCATCGTGACGTTCACCCATCACCAGAGCGACGCGACCCAGCTCCAGCAGTGGTTGGCGCAGCAAGCCAGACGCATCAACGTCAGCACCTCCCGGGCCGGCTCGACGTTGCTGGACATGCAGCAGCGCGGCCTGCCAGAAGTCAGTCGCGCGTCCGTCCACGCGTACAACACCCACGCTGAAATCGACGCCCTGGTACACGCCCTCAGGCGCCTGCCCGGCCGCTGAAAGGCGCAGGTGGAATCACGCTTGCGTCGCAGGCGGGTTGTCAATTAGCATTGGGAATACTTCTCAATTGCAAAAAACTGCAGCCATGAGCCAATCCCTGCCCGCGAACAACGACAACCATCTGCGCGTGATCGAGGCGCTGTATGCCGGTCATCACGGCTGGCTGTACGCCACGCTGAAGAAAAAGCTCGGCAACGCCATGGATGCAGCGGACCTGGCCCAGGACACCTTTACCCGCATCCTCGCGTCCCAGGTCACCACCATCGAACAGCCACGGGCCTACCTGAGCTGCGTGGCCAAGGGCATCCTGATCAACTGGTACCAGCGCAAGGCCCTCGAACGCGCCTACCTGGAAGCCCTCGCGCACCTGCCCGTCCAGGACGTCCCATCGCCCGAGTTGCGCTGGATGGTGCTCGAAACCCTGCACGAAATCGACGCCATGCTCGACAGCCTGGCCCCGCTGGTCCGCCGGGCATTCCTGCTGTCGCAGATCGGCGGCCTGAAGTACGACGATATCGCCGAACAGTTGAACGTCTCGCTCATCACCGTCAAGCGCTACATGAAGCAAGCCTTCATCCAGTGCCTGATGCTGGTGGAATGAATGCTGACCCATCGCCATGAGCCTCCCCTGGACCCCAAGGTCCTCGAGGAGGCGGCCGAGTGGCTGATGCGCTTGAGCGAAAGCGAGCTCAGCGACACCGAGCGCGCCGAATGGGAGTGCTGGAAAGTCAGCAGCCCCGAGCGGGATCGGGCCTGGAACCGCGCGCAATTGCTGCAAAGCAAGCTCGGCGGGTTACCGGCGACGCTGGCGATGTCGACGCTGGACCGTCCCAGCCACCCCGACCGTCGCCGGGCGCTCGGCAAGCTGGCCTTGCTGCTGGCGGCAGTGCCCACCGGGTGGGGCACCTGGAAACTCGCGCAACAGCAGCAATGGTCCGCCGACTACCGCACCGCCGTCGGCGAGCGCCGCGAATTGAGCCTGGCGGACGGTTCCCGGATCACCCTCAATACCGACTCGGCCATCGACGTGCTGTTCGACACCCGGCAACGCCTTGTCAGGCTGCGCGAAGGGGAAATCCTGGTGCAGACCGCCCCGGACACCGCCGTCCTGGCCCGCCCGTTCCGGGTCGACACCGGCCAGGGTCGGATGCAGGCCCTGGGCACGCAGTTCATCGTCCGCGAGCTTCAGGCGCGCACTCACCTGGCGGTGCTCGACGGCGCCGTGCGGGTCGAGTTGGCGCAAAGCACCCAGCAGGCGCCGTTGATCGTCGCGGCCGGGCAGCGCACCGATTTTTCCAGCCATGACATTGGCCAATTGACCCCGACCGATCGCAACGCCAGCGCCTGGACCCAAGGCATGCTGGTGGTCGACAAGATGCGCCTGGCGGATTTCGTCAGCGAGCTGGCGCGCTATCGCCGCGGCTTCCTGCGCTGCGACCCGGCCATCGCCGGGCTACGCATTTCCGGCGCCTTCCCGGTCAGTGACACGCAACGCACGTTGAACATGCTGGTGCAAACCTACCCGATCCTGGTCAGCGGCCACCTGAGCGGCTACTGGGTGACCCTTTCCCCCGCCTGACCCGACGAAAAAAATCATCGCGAGGGTGATACTTTTTTTCGCCTCGGCTGGCAAAGAAAGGAATAACCATTTTTCCTCGTCCATAGGGTCATCCATCCATGCTTGTTGCGCGGCCCCGGCGTCCGGATCGTCTGACCAAGCCCGTCTTTCGCAGTGTGTTGCTCGGCCTGGTCCTGGGCGCGGACAGCGGGTCGCTGGCCTTGGCCGCCCCGCCGACTCGACTCGATACGGTCGCAGTCCGCGCCTACAACATCGCGCCCGGCCCGCTCGGCCCCGCCTTGTCGAGTTTTGCCGCGCAAGCCGGTCTGGCCCTGTCGTTCCAGCCGGCAATCACCGAAGGCTTGCTCAGCCCCGGGCTGTCCGGCACGTATACGACCCAGCAAGCCCTGGGCCGTCTGCTGGCCGACAGTGGCGTGGACATGATCAGGCGCGACGATGGCAGCTATACCCTGGTGCTGCGTCGAGTAGCGCTGCCGCCCATCAACATCGAGACCCTGGGCAAGCCCGTCGACAGCCTGCCGCCAACCTACCCCGGCGGCCAGGTCGCTCGCGGTGCGCGTCTCGGCCTGTTGGGCAACAAGGATGCGATGGACGCCCCCTTCAGCATCAGCAGCTACACCTCGACCCTGGTCAAGGACCAGCAGGCGGTCACCGTCGGCGATGTGCTCGAACGTGATTCTTCGGTGCGCTCCACCGGGCAGGCAGGCGGAATCGTCGACTCGTTCTTCATCCGTGGTTTTCCGGTAGGGGAAGGCAATCTCGGCGAACTGGCATTCGACGGTGTCTACGGCGTGGCGTCCAACTACCGGGTGTTCGCCGACTACGCCGAGCGCATCGAACTGGTCAAGGGTCCGGGCGCCCTGCTCTACGGCATGTCGCCCAACAGCGCCGTCGGTGGCGTGATCAACGTGGTGCCCAAGCGGCCGCTCGACGAGGACCTGACCCGCTTCACGAGCCGCTACGCGATGAACTCGCAACTGGGGGGCCACCTCGACGTCAGCCGCCGGTTCGGCGAGGAACGCCGGTTCGGCGTCAGGCTCAACGGCAGCCTCCAGCAAGGGGACACGGCCATCGACCAGCAATCCCGGGACCTGGGGATCGGCGCCCTCTCCCTGGACTACCAGGGAGAACGCCTGCGGACCACGCTGGACCTGATCGACCAGCAAGAGGAGCTCGACGCCGCGTCCCGACCCTTCCTGATCGCGCCGGGCGTGCAGATTCCGTCCGCCGCCAACGGACGCACCAGTGTCAGCCAGGACTGGGGCCGGTCCAAGACCCGGGACCGGTCCGCGCTGCTGAGCGGCGAGTATGACCTCAGCGATGCGTTGACGGTGTTCGCCCACGCCGGCGGCGGCCAATCGGCGGTCGAACGTCTGTCGGACCAGACCCCAACCCTCATCAATGCCGCTGGCGATACCTCCTCGATTCCCGGCTATTACAAATTCGAAGTCCAGCGCTACACCGTCGACATCGGCGCGCGACTGGGCTTCGATACCGGGCCGGTCAGCCACAGCACGGTGCTGCAAGCGAGCCGTTACCGCGATGAGCTGTCCCGGGGCATCAATTCCGGCGCGCCGCTGCTGTCGAACATCTACCACCCGATCGACCGGCCCAAGCCTTCGATCGCCGAGCCGAGCACGCCGAAGGTTTCCGCGAGCGAACTGTCCGGCATCGCCCTCGCCGATACCCTGTCCGTGCTCGACGGGCGCCTGCAGGTGACCGCCGGCCTGCGCCGACAAACCATCGAGTCGCACAACTACAACGCCACGGGAGCGGTCACCGCCGAGTACGACCAAGGCAAGAACACGCCGCTTTTCGGCGTCGTCGCCAAGCCCTGGGAGCATGTCTCGCTCTACTACAACTACGTCGAAGGCTTGAGCAAGGGCGACATCGCGCCGTCCGCCGCCTCGAACGCAGGCGAGGTTTTTTCGCCCTACGTTTCCCGGCAGCAGGAAGTCGGGCTCAAGCTCGACTACGACAGCTTCATGGCCACGCTGGCGCTGTTCCAGATCAAGAAGCCCAACGGAGAACTGGCCTCCGGGGTGTTCTCGGTCCAGGGCGAACAACGCAACCGGGGCGTCGAGCTGAACCTGGCCGGCGAGATCGCCCGGGGCACGCGCCTGCTGGCCGGCACGACCCTGCTGGATGGCCAACTGACCAAAAGCCGCGTCGCCGCCAACCGTGGCAACACACCGGTGGGTGTTCCGCGAGTCCAGGCCAACCTCTGGGCGGAGTGGGACACACCCGGCATCGAAGGCCTGACGCTGACCAGCGGCGCGATCTACACCAGTCGCCAGTACGTCGACCAGGCCAACACCCAGGCGCTGGATGCCTGGACCCGCTTCGACGTCGGTGCCCGCTACACCACGCGCATCGCGCAACGACCGACCACCCTGCGCGCCACCGTGCAGAACGTGTTCGACCGCGAGTACTGGTCGGGAGTCGCCTCCTACGGCGCGTTTTCCCAGGGGGCGCCGCGCACCCTGCTGCTGTCTGCCACCGTTGATTTCTGAAACGTCCGGTCCGTCGCAACGACAGGCGTCGTTGTCCGGCCTGGCTTCTGTAAAGGCATAAACCATGGTTACCGTTTTTCGCCGCACCCGAACGCTCGCCGCGTTGCTGTTCACAGGTCTGCTGGGCCTCTCGCTAGGCTCACTGGCACCGCGCGAAGCCCTGGCCGCCGACCCGGCGCCCGCCTTGAGCACCGTGACCGACCTGCTCGGGCGCAAGGTCAAGGTCCACCTTCCGGTCCGGCGGGTGATCCTGGGCGAAGGGCGGCAGTTGTACCTGGTCGCGGCGCTGGACACCCAGAACCCCCTCGAACGCATCGTCGGATGGCGCAAGGACCTGATCCAGTCCGACCCGGACACCTACGGCGCCTACCTGCGCAAGTTTCCCGCCATCGCCAGGATCCCGACCTTTGGCGGCTTCGAGGACGGCACCTTCGACATCGAGCAGGCCATCTCCCAACGCCCGGACGTGATCATCCTCAACATCGAAGCCCAACACGCCACCGAGGACGCCCGCTACATCGAGAAACTCGACGCGCTGGGCATTCCCGTGGTCTACGTCGACTTCCGCAATAACCCGATGCAGAACACCGAGCCCACCATGCGCCTGTTCGGCCAATTGTTTGGCAAGCAAGCGCAGGCCGAGGCGCTCATCGATTTTCGCAACCAACAGATCCGGCGCGTGACCGATGTGATTGAAGCCCGCCACCCTGCCCGTCCCAATGTGTTCATCGAGCGCATCGGCGGCTACACCGATGACTGCTGCCTGAGCTTCGGCAACGAGAACTTCGGGCTGTTCGTCGAGCTGGCCGGTGGCAACAACATTGCCAAAGGCATCATCCCCACCACGTTCGGCCAGTTGAACGCCGAGCAGGTGATTGTCGCCAACCCCGATCAGGTGGTGGTCACCAGCGCCAACTGGGAAGCCTTCGCCCCTGGCGGCCATTGGGTCGGCGTCGGCCCCGGCGCGGACATGGCCCAGGCGCGGCGCAAACTGGCGTGGTATACCCAACGCCCGGCCTATGCGGGCATCAAGGCCCAGGACAACCAAGCGTTCCACGCCATCTGGCATCAGTTCTACAACAGCCCCTATCAGTTCGTGGCGATCCAGCAACTGGCCAAGTGGTTTCACCCGGACTTGTTTGCCGACCTTGACCCGGATGCCGCCTTCCGCGAGTTGCATGAGCGATTCCTGCCGGTGCCGTACGAACCGGGCTATTTCGTCAGCCTGCACGCCCCGCAGGCCCAGCCATGAGCTCGATGAACGAGACCCTGGAGGTCCAGCGGGAAACCTATCGACGCCTGGTGCTGCGCAAACGCTTGATCCTCGGCGCGCTGGTGGTGTTGCTGATGGGCAGCGTGCTGCTGGACCTGGCCCTCGGGCCGGCGCGCTACAGCCTCGAAGAAGTGCTCGGCGCCCTGCTGTCGCCGGACAGCGCGTCCCCGCAAGTTCGGGTGGTGATGTGGGACATCCGCCTGCCGGTGGCCTTGATGGCTGTCGCGGTTGGCGCGGCATTGTCCCTGGCTGGCGCACAGATGCAGACGATCCTCAACAACCCCCTCGCCAGTCCGTTCACCCTGGGCATTTCCGCGGCCGCCGGTTTCGGCGCCGCGTTGGGACTGGCGTTCGGCGTCGCGTTGTTTCCCCTGGCGGCGCAGTACATGGTGCCGCTGAACGCCTTCATCATGGCGATGCTATCGGCCCTGTTGATCCACTTTTTGAGCATGCGCCGCGGCGTCACCGCCGAAACCATCGTGCTGCTGGGCATTGCCCTGGTCTTCACCTTCAATGCCCTGCTGGCGCTGGTGCAGTTTTTCGCCACCGAGCAAGCGGTGGCGGCCGTGGTGTTCTGGACGATGGGCAGCCTGACCAAGGCCACCTGGCCAAAACTGGGGGTCATTTGCCTGGTGATCCTCGTCACCCTGCCGATCTTCGCCAGGCGCGCTTGGGCCCTGACGGCGTTGCGACTGGGCGACGACAAGGCGGCAAGCTTCGGCGTCAATGTGCGCAGCCTGCGCTTTCAAACGCTGATCATGGTCAGCCTGCTCGCCTCGTTCCCCGTGGCCTTCGTCGGCACCATCGGCTTCATCGGCCTGGTCGGGCCGCACATCGCGCGGATGCTGATCGGTGAAGACCAACGGTTCTTCCTGCCGGCGTCCCTGCTCACCGGCGCATTGATCCTGTCCGCCAGCTCGGTAGTCAGCAAGACGCTGATTCCCGGCGCGATCTTTCCCATCGGCGTGGTCACGTCGTTGATCGGCGTGCCGTTCTTCATATCACTGATCCTGGGCGGGAAGAAAAACACATGGTGAAGCTCCAACTGGACAACCTGGGGGCCCGCTACGGCCAGCGCACCGTCATCGAGGGCGTCACCACCGCGGCCTTTGTCGGCGGCCAGGTCGTGGCGGTGGTCGGCCCGAACGCGGCGGGCAAATCCACCTTGTTCAAACGGATGGCCGGCCTGATCGACGGCCCCGGCCAGGTGGTGCTGCAGGATTCGGAAAAAGGGCCGCAAGGCATCAGCTACATGCCCCAGGGCTTGAATGCCAGCGCTCGCTTGACGGTGTACGAGTCGGTGCTGCTGGCGCGTAAACAACTGACCCAAGGCTGGGTCGTCCACGACGATGAACTGCGACGGGTGGACGACATCCTCGCCGCGCTCGGCATCACCGGGTTGTCCTTTCGCAACCTCGGCGAGCTCAGCGGCGGGCAGCAGCAATTGGTGTCGATTGCACAAACCCTGGTGCGTGAACCGGAAATCCTGCTGATGGATGAGCCGACCAGCGCCCTGGACATGCACCGGCAAGTCCAGGTCCTGAAGTTCATGCGCGCCCTGGCCCGCGAGCGCAAGGTCATCGTGTTCATTGCCATCCATGACCTCAACCAGGCACTGCGCTTTGCCGACCAGGTGCTGGTCATTGCCGACGGCACCACCCAGGGCAGCGGCCCGAGCCATGAGGTGATCACCGAGTCGATGCTGCGCCAGGTCTACAAGGTGCAGGCACGGATCGAGCAGTGCAGCCGTGGCGAGCGACACATCCTCATCGACGACATCGTCTGATGGCCGGCGTGGCCAGGCGATGTTCATGCCTGGCCGCGGCCGTGACGTCGACTAGATCCTCTCCATCACCGCACCCTGTTCATCGGCGACACCCTGCAACAGCTCCACCACCCAGTCGATAAACACCCGCACCCGTGGCGACAGCTGTCGATGGGGCGGGTACACCGCAGAGATCGGCCACAGCGGCACCGGGTACTCACCCAACACCTGGACCAGCGTGCCCTCGGCCAACTGCCGCTGAACGTGGTAGCGCGGCACCTGGATCAAGCCGAAGCCAGCTTCGCAGGCCGCGACATAGGCGTCGGCATTGTTGACGGTCAGCTCACCAGGCAATTGCCTCTCGTGCACCTGCCCCGCCACTTCGAATTCGAACGGAAAGAACCGCCCATTGCCGGACGCGAACCGGATGACCCGGTGTGACGCCAGATCCTCCGGCACCTGGGGCGTGCCCGCGCGGGCAAGGTAGCCGGGGCTGGCACAGGTCAGTTGTGGCAGGCGCACGATGGGCCGCGCCACCAAGCCCTGGTCGACGATGTTGCCGGCGCGGATTGCACAATCCACGCCTTCGCGTTGCAGGTGGACCTGCCAGTCATGGAAACCGATGTCCAGTTGCAACGCCGGGTAGCGCGCATAGAACGTCGGCAACCGAGGCACGATCCAGGCGCAGCCAAAGGCAATGGGCATGTCCACGCGCAACGTGCCATGGGGTTGGCTGCGCTGCACCGACAACGAACTTTCCAGGTCGTCGAGGTCGTCCAGCAACTGGCCGCTGCGCTGGTAATAGGCCTCGCCGTCGAGCGTTGCGCGCACCTGCCGGGTGGTGCGGTGCAACAACTGCACCCCGAGGTGCGCTTCCAGTTGCTGGATCAACAGGCTGACGGTGGCGCGCGGCAGCTTGAGGTCGTCGGCCGCCTTGCCAAAGCCGCCCAGCTCGACGATACGCCGGAACACCTGCATGGCCTGTAGTCGATCCATCATCGGGCTCACTGTTTAGAAATGACGAATAGTTAAACCAATAATCACGGATTTATCCACCCAACCGTTTACTGGACACTGAACTCGTCATTCAACACCAGGGAAACCTCACCATGAACACCCGTCAACTCGGCCATCACGGCCCCCACGTTTCCTCCATCGGCCTGGGCTGCATGGGCATGTCCGATTTCTACACCACGGGCGTGGATGAGCAGGAAGCCATCGCCACCCTCCACCGCGCCGTTGAGCTGGGCGTGACTTTGTTCGACACCGCCGACATGTATGGGCCGCACACCAACGAAGCGCTGCTGGGGCGTGTGCTGCGGGGCAAGCGCGAGGGTCTTTACCTGGCGAGCAAATTCGGCCTGGTGCGCAGCAGCGATCCCCATGCCCGTGGCGTCAATGGCCGCCCCGAGTACATCAGGCAATCGATCGACGGCAGCCTCCAGCGCCTGCAAACGGATTACCTGGACCTCTACTACCAGCACCGCATCGATCCGCAGGTGCCGGTGGAAGAATCCGTCGGCGCCATGGCCGAGCTGGTCAAGGCCGGCAAGGTCCGCCACATCGGCCTGTCGGAAGCCAGCGCCGACACCATCCAGCGCGCCCATGCCGTGCATCCGCTGGCGGCCGTGCAAAGCGAGTACTCGTTGTGGTCACGGGAACCGGAGCGCAATGGCGTGCTCCAGACCTGCCAGCGCCTGGGCATCGCCTTCGTCGCGTACAGCCCGCTGGGCCGAGGCTTTTTGACCGGCACCCAGACGTCCGCGCAGGATTTTGCCGCCGATGACTATCGCCGCACCAATCCACGCTTCCAGGCAGACAACTTCAACCACAACCTGGCCCTGGTGGAACGGGTCAAGGCATTGGCCGCGGACAAGGGCATCAGCGCCGCCCAATTGGCCCTGGCCTGGGTCCTGGCTCAGGGCGAATACCTGATCCCGATCCCGGGGACCAAGCAACGCAAGTACCTGGAAAGCAACGTGGCGGCGAGCTCGATTGCCTTGAGCGCTGACGAGCTGGCACGGCTGGACGGGATCTTCACCGCCGAGGGCGCGGTGGCGGGCGACCGCTATGCAGCCGCGACCATGACGCTGCTCGACGGTTGAGCCCATCGTCAGGCGCAGGCCCCAGGCAGCGGCCCGTTACGCTCAAGCCGCTGCCAAACCCGCCGATAGCCTGATGAGCGTTAAGTGATAACGCTTGGGCCTGACCAGGCCTTGCGGGTTACTTAGGGTAATGATCGATGCATTCTGCGCTTAACCGCCTGTTGTGTGGTGTCCTGCTGGCCCTGGCTGCGAACGCTTGCGCGGCCGAGGCCCCGTTGCGCATCGTCACCGAGGAACTGCCGCCCTACAACATGACGGAAAATGGCCGGGTGACGGGCATGAGCACCGAAGTGGTCGAGGCGGTGCTCAAGGAAGTCGGCATGGACGCACCGATCCATCCCATGCCCTGGGCCCGCGCGTATGAGCTGGCGCTCAATGAAAGCAACGTACTGATCTATTCCATCGTGCGCACGCCCACGCGTGAATCACTGTTCCAGTGGGTCGGCGCGATTGCGCCGACCAAGTGGTACATCTACTCGCTGGCCGACCGCCCGGTGAAACTCAACTCGCTGGCCGACGCCCATGGTCACCAGATCGCCACGGTCAACCAGGACGTCGGCGAGCAATACCTGGTGTCGAAAGGTTTTCGCATCGGCGAGGAGCTGCAGTCGAGCACCAAATACGAGCACAACTACCGCAAGCTCAAGGTCGACCACGTGGAGCTGTGGATTTCCAACGAACTCAACGCCCTGTACCTGACCCGCCAGAACGGCGAAGACCCGGACAAAGTGCTGATCCGCTCATTGGCGCTACCCGACTTGAGCAGCGAAGGCCTCAACATGGCGTTCAGCCGCAACACGCCGGTCGAGACGGTCGAGAAGTTCCGGGCCGGCCTGGAAGCGATCCGCCGCAACGGTGTTTACGATGCCATCGTTCGCAAATGGCTATGACATGACCGGCAACTTCAGGGCCGTGTCCAGCGCGCAACCGCGTACCGGGGCATTCAGTTCCCTCGGCCGCCGCCTGGTGCTCGCGACCCTGTTGTTCAGTCTGGTCTTCACCCTGGCGATGGTCACCTGGCGCACCTGGTTGGCCTGGGAGAACAACCTGGCGGAGATGAACTCGGAGCTGGTGCTGATCGACCAGGTGTTCCAGAACACCCTGGCCCACGCCATCTGGGAAATGGACCGTGAATCCCTTGACCAGCAGATCGCCAGCGTCGCGACAGCCGCGCCAGTGGGGCGCGTGGTACTGAACATCGTGCGGCCGGGCCAACCGCCGGAAATCATCGAACTCAACCGATACACCGTCGAGTCTTCCGGTACCGCGCCGGTGCTGCATCGTCAACTCGTTGCACAGCCCTACGCCGGAGCGCACGAAAAGGTCGGCGAGTTGACCATCGAAGGCGATAACCGCCTGCTGTGGGAACGCCTCTGGGACGAAGCCCGCAGCATCGTCATCACCCAGGTCATCCAGTCGTTGCTGCTGGCCGGGTTGGTCATGACCATGTTCAACCGCCTGGTGACCGTGCATGTGGTCCATATCGCCCGTCACCTGGGCGAAGTCGCGCCACAGACCCTCAAGCGCCACCTGCGATTGCAACGGGCGGTGCACCGCCAGGACGAGCTGAGCCTGCTCGAATGCCAGGTCAACGAACTCCAGGACAACCTCCACGCCCACCTGGAACGCCAGCGTTCCGATGAACTGGCCCTCGCCGCCAGCCGCGACCAATTGGCCCAACTGGTGGAGGCACGGACCGCCGAACTCAAGGCCGCCAACCAGGCGCTCGAAGCCCTGTCGCGTCACGATGCCCTGACGGGCCTGGCCAACCGGCGCTATTTCGACGAACTCAAGGAGGTCGAATTCCGCCGGGCCATCCGCCACAAGACACCGCTGGCGGTGCTGATGTGCGACGTCGACTTCTTCAAGATCTACAACGACACCTACGGGCACATGCAAGGCGACCAGTGCTTGAAGCAGATCGCCGAAACCCTGCGCAGCGTCTTCGGCCGCTCGGGTGAACTGGCCGCTCGCCTGGGCGGCGAGGAATTCGTCGTGGTGCTGCCCAACGTCGACGCCCGGCAGGCCAGCGAAGCCGCCCATCGGCTGCGCGCCAGCCTGGCCGAGCGTGAGCTGCCCCATAGCGGCTCCAGCGTCTCGCGCTTCGTCACGCTGAGCATCGGCATCGCCGAGTTGGACCCCGAGAGCATGGACCACTTCGATCAACTGTTGCAGCGCGCCGACCAGGCGCTGTACCGGGCCAAACACCAGGGGCGCGATTGCGTCGCTCTTTAACACCACGCGGCCAACGAGGTCTGTATGCCTAATCGCCTGACACTCTGCTTATGCCTGCTCCTCGCCCTCTTCAGCCTGAAAAGCCAGGCCGGGGCCATCGAAGTCGTGACCGAAGACTCCCTGTACGCCTACCTGCGTGAAGACAAGGTGGCCGGGCCCGGCACGCAGATCGCCGAAGAAACCCTCAAGGCCGCGGCCCTCAACGACTACAGCGTGCTGCTCTATCCCTGGGCCCGGGCCTACGAAAAGGCGCTGCACGAACCCAACGTGCTGATTTTCCCCCTGGACCGCACGCCGGCTCGCGAGCAGTCGTTCAAATGGGTGGGCGAGATCCTCCGGGTGCCGAGCAAGCTCTACAAGCTTCGCGGCGATGACAGCATCGCCGTCAAGGTCCTCGACGATGCCAAGCAGTACAGCATCGGGGTGGTACGCAACGACGCCAAGCAGATCTACCTGCAACAGCGCGGCTTCACCCGCCTGGTGGTGTCGGCTGACAATCACGATAACTTCCAGAAACTGCTGAACCATCAGATCCAGTTGTTGCCGATGCCGGAGAACGCCGCGCGCCTGATGAGCCAGGACACCCACGTGGACTTCAACAGCCTGGAAGAGGTCTATTCCCTCGACGAACAACCCCATCGGGTCTACCTGGCCTTCAGCCTGAGCACACCGGACGACATCGTCGCCAAGGCCCAGCGCGCCTTCGAACAACTCAAGGCATCTGGCGAAGTGGCGCGAATCATGGGCGAAAAGCGGTAAGCTCTGGGAATCGGCACGCCCGCGTGCCAACCACCCAGGAGGTCAGTCCCTATGAGCAAAGCGTCCTATGTTCCGCCTAAAGTCTGGACTCATGAAGCCCCGTCTGGCGGCCAGTTCGCCAGCATCAACCGCCCGGTCGCCGGGCCGACCCACGAAAAAACCCTGCCGACGGGCAAGCAGCCACTGCAGCTCTACTCCCTGGCCACGCCCAATGGGGTCAAGGTCACCATCCTGCTCGAGGAACTGCTGGCCCTGGGGCACACGGGCGCCGAGTACGACGCCTGGCTGATCCGCATCAGCGAAGGCGATCAGTTCTCCAGCGGCTTCGTCGAGATCAACCCCAATTCGAAGATCCCGGCCCTGCTCGACCGCAGCGTGGAACCGCCGATCCGCGTGTTCGAATCAGGCTCGATCCTGTTGTACCTGGCGGAAAAATTCGGCGCCTTCCTGCCCACCGACCCGACCGGGCGCACCGAGACGCTGAACTGGCTGTTCTGGCAGATGGGTTCGGCACCTTACCTGGGTGGCGGCTTCGGGCACTTCTACGCCTACGCACCGGAAAAACTCGAGTACCCGATCAATCGCTTCACCATGGAAACCAAGCGCCAACTCGACGTCCTCGACCGCCGCCTGGGCGAAAGCCCGTACCTGGCCGGCGACCACTACACCATCGCCGACATCGCGGTCTGGCCGTGGTACGGCCAACTGGTGCGCAACAACGTCTATTCGGCCGCCGAATTCCTCGACGCCCAGCGCTACACCCACGTGCAACGCTGGGCCGAAGCCATCGCCAACCGCCCCGCCGTCCTGCGAGGACAACGTGTCAACCGGACCTGGGGTGATGAGGCCAGCCAGGTGCCGGAGCGGCATCGGGCTGAAGACCTGGACTGAAGGTGCGAGGGTCTACTTGTACTGATCCCCCGCCGACGCCGGACTGGTCTGCTTCGCCAGGGCAAACACACACTCATCCAGATAGGGCCTGACGTCCGCCCATTTCTTGCCATCGACGGCAAACCCTCGCAGCTTCTTGCCGGCGTCCACCACGTCAGGCTCATGTTTCATCAGCATGAGCCTGGCCACCGCACTGGCGTCGGCGTCCTTGTGCTTGGTGTGGTTCTGCCTGGCGTAGGAATGGAACTCCTCGATGCGAGCCAGGACCGCTTGGGTACCGTCCATGCACTTGTCGCCGAGAATTTCCTCCCGGCGCTGGACGTGGCCGCCGGCAAAACTGTCCTCCACCAGGTGCAACAGGCTGCCCAAGGCCACCTTGTCCACGTTGGTACGCAGCCAGGGGCGGCCGACGGCAAACAGGTCCTGCACGGTCTGCCCATTATTGAAATGCTGGTCCCAGCCGTCGATCCTGATGTCCTTCAAGTAGGTATTGATGGGGTAAGTACCATCCGCAACACCCCAGGCGAACTCCGCCCACATCATGATCTCCCGTTTGGTCTTCTCCGCGGGATCGCCCTCCTGGGAGGCCATTGCATGCAGAAACTGCAGGTCGCCGAAATGCGAACGTGCGATGTAGTTTCCCGTGCCCATGAAGGCCATCGGGTCCACGGCGCTCTTGTCCTCTGCCTCTTCGAAAAGGTTCACCCAACACCGGGTCTGGGAAATGAACCCCACCGAATAACGACCATCGCACCCCTTGGTCTTGGCATCTTCGGCGCTGGGCATGAACACTGGATCGTCGTTCCAGCGAACACCGGCAATGACATACGCACCGGCATCTTCGAGGTTGGGGTTGTTGCAATACTGCCAATCCCCGTCACACCCATAGATTTTCTGCGTCAAGGCCTCATGGGCGGAATCGCCGAAGCTGTGCAGCGCGAAACTCATGAGAGGCACCGACGCCTTATAGGAAACCCCATACTTCTTGGCCATCTCCCGCTCGGCCTCGGTACCGCTCGGCGAGAGCTGAAACGCCCCGGCCTGCCCAACGCAACCCAACCAAACGCCCCAGGCAATTGCCGCCACTTTCTTGTATTTATTCATGGGTTGTCTCAGCAAAGGCGATGACAAGCTGACGTCTCGTCTGTCGCCATGAAATCGATGGAGTATTCAGGGTAAATGGCCAGAGGCCATCGCCGAAGCATAGCGGGTGCCGCTGGGGCGTCCAGGCGTCGGCGAGCTGATTTTTCCAGGGCCCGGGCCGGACCAGGATAGCCGCCACTCCACACTACTCGACGCTCAAGGACCTCAAGCCTATCGCCAACACCCGGGCATCATCATTCAAGCCAAGTTGCTGTGGGCTGATCGCATCGGCAAGCAACAGCTGCATTCTTGAGAATCCTTGTTCTGCGGCGCGCTGGTGCATCAGGGATGTCACCGGTATATCGAGTACATTGCCGTCCGCTTTTTCAAGGGTGTAGGTGGAAGCCTCTATGCCATTGATAAGGATCGTAACTTTCTGCTGTGCATGACCGGACGCAAGAAACGCCGAGACGCCCAGACGGATGGAGCGCACGGATGCCGATGCTCGAAATACCATTTGCGCCTCGCTCCCCTCGGACCAGGTCCCCCACTGCTCCGGATCAGCCCAGCCTTTAGCCATATAAGCTGCACCGGAATCACCTAGGTTAAATGACACGGTCTGTCCGGGCTCCAGGGAGGGAACAGCATTTATCGGCGTCTGCTCGTTGGCCAACTGGGGGCAACTGCCACACTGTTTCCAGCCCGGCGCGAGCACGGTAAAACCGTCAATCCGGGCGAAAAGATCGGACGATGTGTCAACGTTCCCCACAGCGCGCAACATTGCTCGCTGATCCATCAGATACAGCGAGTCGGGGTCGTACTTGCCCGAAGCCAGGGCCAGGGACGCCTTTGCATCAGACAGTCGCCACTGCTCCGTACTCATTCGTCCCAGATAAACAGCATCCGTTGACAGGTGATGGAGCCCGGCATAGGCAGAAACCGAAATCCAATGTAGAGAAAGGTTCTGCGGCACAATCCACCGCACCTTTTGGTAATGGGATGCAGCGTTTTTCCAGAACGGATCGACAAAGGGCGTCGCCCATTCAGATGACGGCTTGGCCATAAACTTCTTCCTGGCGTCCGACCAACCACCATGGGTGTCGACAACCTGAATCAGCAACGCCGTTCCTAGCAAGGCTATTGCGACGCCGGGTGTATTGGCGCGAATGACCAAGAAAACAATGGCAAAGATCACTGCGTAATAAACCGGCCAGAACATTCGTCCCGATGCACGGAAGATGTTTGCAATGGAAATCACTTCCGGGGGCAGCGGGTACACAAGCTCGAACGAGCCGATCGCGATGTGATTTGAAAATGAAAACAAGGCCAGCCCGAACAGCGCCAGTCCGAGCAAGGGCCGCTTACGCAGCGCAGCTCCCAGGCCTGTGCTGCCGCGTAACCATCCAGCGAAGGCACAGATCGCCAGCATCATCAGGCCCAACCCGAGAAACGCGAAACCATCGCTGTCGCCCAACGCCGCCGGAAGATTTTTCAAGGCATGGGACCAGTTCTGCGGATTGACCAAGGTCAGGATGTTTGCACGGAACAGACCAAACCCGCCGGAAATGATCCCGGCACGCTCCACTGTGAAATACCCGGCCTGCCAGCAACACAGGGTCACTACGCAAAACAGCACACCCAGCTCGACGATCGCCATACCGATGGTCAGGCTGCGCTTAAAGCATTTGGCGGCCAGGTCGGCCAGCCAGATGACCGCAATCATTGCCAGGATATACGCATGGACCAGCGCAGCCGCCGCCAACAACATGCCCCAGGCCAGGCGTCTCCTGGGCAATGCCGGATGGAGATTCAGGTACAGCGCCGCAAGGACCAGAAAATGCCCACCCAGAGACAGGTGTACGGTCATACGCATGATCATGGGCGGGACCACAACGAACAGCGCCGCACCGAGGGCACGGATAGCAATATTGGGCGTGACCAGGCCCACCAGTTGCCAGGCAAACCAGGCCTGTAGCAAGAAACAAGTCAGCAGCCAGAGACCAAAATACTGAAAAGTCTCGGGAAGAATCGACGAAAACGGCTTGAACAGGAAAGCGAAAAGCGGATTGGAATCCGAAAAGATAATGCTGTTGCTCAGTTCGAGCCCATAGGCTGGATTCAGGCCAATGGGGAACGACCAGGGCGAGTGCCTGAAAAACAACCAGCCCAGATAGTGAGTTGCCGGATCACCGTCCCCCAACCAGGCGATGTTCTGCGGGTCCAGCACACGCGGACCGATGATCAGGAAGAAAGCCAACGCGCCAATCAGCAATGGCAGCAGATTAACGAGCCCGTACGCCTGAGTTTTTTTCATCGCCCCTGTTACGGTGTCGAACGATTGCGATGAGCTCGAGATCGATAACTCAGCAGGTTCGAGAGGCGGTGTTCTGTGCTGTAACGTCAATTGATTGCTCTTTTTGTAGTGGTTGTTTCACAATCTCCGGCGATGCTCCCACGCCGTTGACCGAGGTGTATTAGGCAATGGCGGTAGCGGTCAATGCAAGGTAGCCAAGGCGCCTGAAGTTCTTTTCGAGAACACTTTTCGCTCCATCGACATTACCAGTTGCCTCCCGCCATCAACCGTTCATGGTTCAACCGAATGTTTCTCAGTGCCTGAGCGTGTAATTGTGAAATGCGCGATTTCGAGATGCCCATGAGTTCACTGATTTGCGTGAAACTCAGATGCTGGTGGTAATGCCCCTGGATGACTTGCCGTTCATTCGCCGAAAGCAGCTTCACGCACTCGTTCAGCGCATCGCTCTCACGCTCCGCTTCGTAAAGGCTGAGCGGATTGTTGTTCCCCGGCTCCTGGTCAACGATCCCGGACTCCAGGAACAACCCGAACGCCAAGCCGATAGCGACGTTCGCCACCTGCTCCAGATCGGACTCAATACGCCCCTCTTCCTGCGCCCCTGAAATACTCTCCAGCCGTTCTCGGTAGTAACGACGCTGATCGCTCACATAACAAGACAGCCCCTTGAGCACGTTGCCCTTCACATAGGGCTCGGCATAAGACTGGAAGCGGGTACCGAGGTCGGGATTGAACCGATCAATAGCTTGCAGCAAGCCAATCGAAGCCAGATTCACATAATCCCCCCACTCCGCCAGGGGGTGCGGATAACGGGAATACAAAAGTCCGACAACCATCCGCAGCCATTGGCCGTAGAAAAAGAACAGCCGGCTCCTGGCTACTTCTGCCTTGCTGTCCAGCCAATCGCGCCACAAGACTTGCTCATGATCGCCGTCACTGTTGATGCCATCCCTGGCCACGACAGGTTCCACCCGTGGCCTACCCGAGATTGCGCATCAACGTCTGGGCAATCAGGCCCCAGCCGTCGATCAACAGAAACAGCATGATTTTCAAAGGCAAGGAGATGGTAATGGGCGGCACCATGATCATCCCCAGGGACATCAGGATGGACGCTACGACCAGATCGATGATCAGGAATGGCAGGAAAATCATGAAGCCGATCTGAAAGGCCAGCTTCAGCTCACTCAGCATGAAGGCCGGCACCAGCTTTACCGGGGACAACCCCTCTGGCTCCTGTGGCAGCGGAGCCTTGGCCAATTCATAGATCAGCCGCAGGTCTTCTTCATGGGTTTGCCTGATCATGAAATCACGTATCGGCGTCCAGCCTTGCAGCGCTGCGCCATCGAGGCCCACCTTGTTCGCCAGGAACGGTTTGATGCCTGCGTCATAGGCTTTTTCCAGGGTTGGCGCCATGGCAAACAGCGTCAGGAACATCGACAGCACGATCAAGACGATATTCGGTGGCGTCTGCTGCAATCCCAATGCTTGCCGGGTTAGCGACAACACCACGATGTTGCGGGTAAATGTGGTCAGGGCGATGATCAGGAAGGGCAGGAACGACAGCGCCGTCAGCAACGCCACGACGCTGACCGGTGATTGGATCTGGTTGATGTGCAAGCTTCCCCATTCAGAGAAATCATCTGCCGCGGTCGCGACACAGGAAAAGCAACTGAGCACGATAAACAGCAACCGGCGAGTCATGACGAATACTTCAAGAGCGAGCATCCAACGGGGAAGTTGGGGAATGTGGCGACAGGATGGTCACTGTGGCGCCGTTGGAGGACTCAGTGACCAGAACCTGCGAGGTTTCTGTCTTGAGCAGGTACACCTTGGTCTTGGTTGACAATCGCAACGCACGTACGCATTGCAAGTCGACCGGACTGAGTGAAGTGCCTAGAGGGGTCACATGACGTCGCGCGTACCAGCGCATGACGAGGTAAACTACTGCCAGTAACAATGCCGTGATCAACATCACCTTGATCATCAGAATGAACGACAGTGGATCGTCCTGCCGCAACGGCAATCCCATAGGTTGGGCTACGGTTTCAGGTGTCACAATATTTCCGTCAACTGAATGCCAAAATTATCATCCACCGCCACCAGGTTGCCTCGCGCAACAGGTTTGCCATCGAGGCACAGCGACGCAGGCTCGTGAACCTGCTCCAACAACCTGACGACATCACCGGCCTTGAGCGCGAACAATTCATCTACACTCATCGACGCGTTGCCGATCTGAACCACCAGTTCTACAACCACGTGCTTGATCAGATTCATGTCCCGTTTGATCAACGGCGACTGTCCGGCATTGACCACGGCCGCGGCCTCTTCCAATTCAATTGCATCTACTGTTGCGGTCACACCAAAACTCCTGACTTATTCATGGGAAATCAACTGCACGGCCAGATGATCGTGCTGCCTGGCCAGGTATCCGCCGGCCACTACGGGGCCTTCGGCCAGTTGTAACGAAACCGGATCGGCTAACAATGCGCCAGCGCGCAAGGTATCTCCCGGGCGCAGGTCTCTCATCTCCCCAATGGAGAGACTGGCCAAGGGAAGGCGCACGGACAGCTTCACTCGGGCGCTGCCCAACGCTTGCTTGCGTTCGATCAAAGGCTTGCGGGGAGCCGACGGCTCAAGGGCGGCATTGAACAGCGCTGCATCCAGCGACAGATAAAGCGTCGATGAGCCCATGCGCAGTTGCAACAGAACCTGAGCATTGAGCACAGTGGAAAAGGGACAGGACGGTTCGTCGGTCAAGAGGGTGACGGGAGGTTGCCCAATAGTCTCAAGCACATGGTTGACCAACGCCAACTGCGCTTCGCCCAGCAAATACCTGGACATTTCATCGTCGGGCGTTTCCTGGTTGAAAGAACCGAATATGATCGAGCGCCAATCTCCCGCCAGGCTGATCGAGCCATTCGTTGATCTGGCACGCTGCCAGACCAACGCGGGTGTCAACCCGCTTGAGTCGCTCAAGGTCGAGCAACTCACTTCGCACGCCTGGCGCTCGTCACGAATACACCACTGCTCGTACCAGTGCCTGGCCACAGGCGGTAAACGGTCGCAGGCCATCCGCAGCCGAGTGACGCCGACCCATCCCAACATCCTCATCGTTCAGCCTCCCCGCGTTCCGTTGTACAACTGCTCAAGCATCTCATTGGAGACGGTCATCACTCTCGAACTGGCCTGATACCCTCGTTGAATGATCAGGATGTCCCCGAACTCCTGAGCAAGATCGACGTTCGACAGTTCCAGGTAGCCCCCCTGGATACGACCGAACTGCTTCTCCCCTGCCCGACCAAACTCTGCCTGCATGGAGGACGGCGTGTGGTAAAGCGAATTGGCACCTGCAATAAGGGCACTTTCATCCGCAAAATCCGCCAACGCCAGTTGATTTGCGCTGCGTTTTTCGCCATTGGCGTAGCTGAAGTTGAGAATGCCCCGCTCATCAAAGGTGAACGTATTAAGGCCAGCGACCGCACTCCCGTCGACCACCCGCGCGCCCAGTGTATGACTCGGGCCGCTGGCGACCTGGGTCGCCAGGTTAAAGCTGCCCGGCGTTCCGAAATCCAGCAGGATGTTTTGAACCACGCCATTGACAGACAGGGGAACAGACAAGCTGTTGAAACCTGCAACGGGGCTACCGTCGGTTCCAAAGGCGATAGTGCCGGTCACCAATTGGGCACCGCTCGCATCCGATACCGTGGCACTCCAGCTATTGACCGGTGTCACTTGCGGCACGAATTTGACAGTCAAGGCATGACTGGCGCCCGTCGCATCGAACACTTGTATCGAACTGATCTGGTGGGACGCCTCCGTAGGGCCGCTACGCGCCAATGCACCGACCATTTCGACCCGGGTGGTCGCCTTTGGCGGCAGCGTGCGCTGGCCTTGGATATTGATATCCAGCAGGTTTCCTGCCGAATCTATACCCGCGACACGACGCTGACTGATGGTGTCGACCAGATAGCCATCCTTGTCGACCTCGAATTGCCCGGCGCGGGTATACGACAATGCCCCCTGCTCATCGCGTAGAACGAAATAGCCCGCACCGTTGATCGCCACATTGGTGTTATTGCCGGTCTGACGGTTCTCGCCCGGCTTGATACGAACCTCGGTACCCGCAATCCCCGAACCGAAACTCTGACCATCCTGTCCATTGACGGCGCGATAAAAGGTATCGCTGCCTCTGTAGCCAGGCGTGTTCATGTTCGACACGTTGTTGGAAACGTTATCCAAGCCCTTGGAGAAGGAAAACAGGCCACTCATTCCGTTAAAGAAAGCTTGCAGCATCACGCCCCCTGCCTGACCAGTTTGATTTGTGACAACCGCACGTCCGTGAGGACCGTACCGTCGGTTCGTTTGACGGAAAGCACCGGCCCCGTCGATGAAAATGCAATCGCCGTCACCGAGCCGATCACCGACCCACCACTGGTGATACTGACCTCAACCTGGCGCCCCAACAGGCCCAGGGACTGTGAAGTGGCATTCATGGACACGAGGTTTTCAGTGTTTTCGTTGGTAATCCGGGTCTGTTCAAGGTTGGCGAACTGTGCCATCTGTGCCAGGAACTCACGGTTGTTGATCGGCTCCAGCGGGTCTTGGAATGTCAGCTCGGTCAAAAACAGCTTGATGAAATCTTCCTGCCCCAATCGGCTCTGGGCCAACTCGGAAGTGGTGGTACTAAGCTCATTACCAATCGCTTCAACGGCCATGGTGTTCACCTTCGTTTGAAAGACTCGCTGCCCGCCAGACTTCCCGGCCATTGAGCCAGATCTGCTGCGGGCGCTCCGACATCGATGCCGCCCGCCGTGATAACTCTTCAACCAATTCGTCGTGCTCTAGCGATGTGAGCCGGTAGTCCCGAACTACCAACTCAATGCCCTTATCCCGGGGCAGGAACTGAAAGTGCCGGTCCGGCCATTTCCGGGTCAGATAACTCAAGAACTGCACCTGGCTAGTCCCTTCAAGGCCCTGCTGCTGCGATCCAACGGCAACGTCCCAAAGGGCAACGGGGCCTGCCGTTGCCACCGCTATGGACATGAGTGAAGTCGTCGACGGGAACGGTACGGCACTCAAAGGCACCGAATAGCCTTGCATCGCGTCAACCGTTGCAACACTCCGAATGTCCGGACCAGCCAGGAATGCATCGGGCCGGTATGAAAGATGGTGTCCGGCCCGAGCCCCCAATGCATACAACTCAAGCGCGCAAGCGCTCCTGGGGTCTGATGCATCGGCTGGGCGGGGGCGCAGAATGCGGGTCAGGTCCGCATCGGGCACGACAGAGTGCGGGTGCTGCTGCGGGGATGCCTGTACATCACGCTGCCACCCTGTGCTGTCGTTTGGCGTGGATGCATGATCACTCAAGCCAAGTTTGCGCTCGAAGTCCCTGGCCTTTGTTTCGCGTACGGGAGCACGATGGTCAGCCGTCATGGTCCACAACGATGCTTCTACCTTAACGGCCATGGCCCGCTCCCAGCGCTTGTTGTGCATCAAAAATGTCAACGCTTTCGTATTCGAGTACAGCCTTGTCCAACAGCACCTCGAGCCGTTCCTTTGCCTTGGCGATCAAGTCTTCGTTCACTTTGCATTTGAGCAGTTGCGCCATGGCTGAGCGCGAGGTCTGCCGCGCTTCAACGACAGGCTGATACGCAGCCGCAAGTCGCTGGAACGCCGCGGTGTGCGCCAGTAACCGTTGTTCGTGCTGGGAAGGATCAAGCGGAGTTCCTATGCGCCCCAATGCCTCAAAGCCAGCCTGCAGCGCGTCGTAGCGAAGCTGTTCCTCACCTAATAGACGCTGGGCTTTCACCAGATCATGGCGACTGCGGTTGTAGACCAGTTCCGCCTTTTCCCGCTGCATGACACGCAAACGAGACGCCGCGTCCAACTGCCGGGACTTGCGCCATTCATCGTGCATAACCTACCCCCTTGTCCAGGCGCTGGACCAACTGGGCAATCGCTTGCCAGGTGTGTGATGCCGGAAAATGTTCCTGAGGGGTTTGCTGCAACAGTCCATCGAACGCAGGTTTCAACTCAATCATGGTATCCAGCAGAGGCTGTGAACCCTTTTCATACGCGCCCAATTCAATCAGGTCCACGCTGTTCTGGTAGCAGCCCAGTGCCGAGCGAAGACGCTCGACCTGGCCTTTCTGTTCCTGGCTATGCAACGCGCCGGTCAGCCGACTGATACTGTGCAAAACATCAATGGCCGGCCAATGACCGCGGGCAGCGACATTGCGACTCAAAACAATATGCCCATCGAGAATGGCGCGCATGTGATCAGCCACTGGCTCATTCATATCGTCGCCTTCGACCAGTACGGTATACACCCCGGTGATGGAGCCTTGCCCGCTCAGCGCTCCGGCACGTTCCATCAGAGGAGGCAGCAGGCCAAATACCGAAGGCGTATAGCCTCGGCTCCCCATGGGCTCACCCGTTGAGAGACCGATCTCACGTTGCGCAAGGGCAAAGCGGGTGATCGAGTCCATGATCAGCAGCACGTGCTTGCCTTGAGCACGAAACCATTCGGCGATGGTTGTTGCTGTATAAGCCGCCTGACGTCGCAGCACCGCAGGTTGCTCGGCCGCAGCCGCGATTACCACGGCCTTCTGCAAACCTGTCGGCCCCAGGCTGTCGCGAATGAAATCCCCGACTTCGCGGCCGCGCTCGCCAATCAACGCGATCACGATCACATCAGCCTCTGCGTATTGGCTCATCATCCCGAGCAACGTGCTTTTCCCCACGCCGCTGCCGGCAAAAATCCCGATTCGTTGGCCACGTCCCAACGGTGTGAAAACATCGACTGCCTTCACCCCTGTGACTAACGTGGTGTTGATCGGCGAACGATGCAAAGGATTGATCGGCGCCACGAACCGGGGCATGCGCTTGAGACCTTCGGGGGCTGGCATGTCATCCAACGGCTCGCAAGTCGCGTCGAGTACACGCCCCAACAGACTCTCTCCGACAGGAACCGTATAAGGGGCTCCACGTGCGTGGACTCCACTGGCAAGGCACAACCCATCCACCGGACCGTAAGGCATCAACAGGGTGGAGTCACTGCGTAAGCCGACCACCTCCGCGACGACAACTTCGCCTCCACGAGCCGGGTGAATGTCCACCAACTCGCCCAGTCGCACGTCCAGTCCAGTGGCGTGAAGCACCAGCCCCTGAATCGAGCTCAAACGTCCCATCCGTCGACACAGCCGAGCCTGATCAAGCCGCGTCAGCAGTCGGTGCTCAAGCCCCTGCCACACGGCCATCTCCTTTCGCGGTCAACACCGATGCGACATTCGCCAATTGTGTCTGCACAGCGGCGTCCAGTTGCCCCCCCTCAAAATCGATCAGACAGCTGCCCGCCGACGCCTGAGGATCGACCAGGAACGACCTTATCAGCGGGTCGTCCGGAGCCAGTCGAAGCAAGGTCTCGTAGTCCGCGCGAGCCACGCGAATGCGCAGTGGCGCTGTCAGTTGGTAGGTTTCGATTGCCTGCTTCGCCAGATCGGCAATCAATGGACGTGTCTCGGCATGCGTGCCCAACAGGCGCTCAACCACGGCGAGCGCGAAACGTCCAACCAAGGGCTCCATGGACGACAACAACTGTTCTTGTTGCGCTTCCAGCGCTTCAACCAGTCGCGCGATCTGCAGGCGTTCCGCTTCGAGCGCGGTGCGCAGGGAGGCCTCTGTCTTCAGCCATTGCTGTTCTTGTCGGGCCAACGCTTCAGTCAATTGCGCACGAGCCTGTTTGCTGGCTTCCAGTGCTCCTTCTTCGCGACGTTCCCGCTCCATCTCTGCGAGCTCCTGCGCGAAGGTTTCGCGCAGCATCGCTTTTACATCGGGTTGGCGGGCCTCACTGGCGAGCCTCGCAGGTTGAACATCCCCGCCGAGCCCCGGCAGGCGCCGTGCTCCCTGATTCTGGAAAGGTTGACGCAACACCGTGGATGACACCGGCGGCTTAGAGTTACTCATGGCCAGCCTCCTGCGCGTCCATCCGGGCTTTCAAGCTTTTCATCAACTCAACCGGCAGGACCTGCCGGGCGAACTTGCCATCCCATCGACGGATATCGGCACTATTGGCCTGGCTGCCCAGCACTTCACGACGCACCGCCGGCGTTTCCAGCTGAAGTACCAGTGCGCTCCAGAACGGATGCGTTGCTCTCGAGAGGCACGCCTTGAGACGCGAATGGTCGGGCATCGTGCGCGCAGCGGACGGCGTTGCTGCCATCTCATCCATCAGGGCAGCAACAATCGCGGGATCGTTGGCCAGGCCCAGCAGATTGATCTCCTCCAGTAGCACCTCAACCTGTCGACGCTCGTCAGTTTCCAGCCGCGCAAGAATCCAGTCACGGTCCTCGGCATGGGAGCAGGCCAAGCGGATAGCCGCTTTGCGAAGCGCAGAAAACTCCACGTTAACGCCCCTCCAGCAGCCAGCGGCGCAAGTCGACCAGCAATTGCTCGCGCTCTACCGATGTCAGTCTAGGCACCGTCATCGGGGCAACCACGACCTTGCGACGCCCTTTTGCCCAGAGCAACAACAGAGCGATCGCCAGAACGGCCATCAGCGCGCCGGCAAACCAGCGAGGCCATGGCAGCGCCCCGCTTTCGTTGACCGGCGCAGGCACCTCGGCACGGCTGGCCGGCATCGGTTGTGCGGCAATCGGCGCCACCGAAGTGGTCTGTGGCACAGGCATATCGGGGATATACACCATGACCAGGCGATCACCGCGTTTTAGGTCCAGCCCCAACGCGGCCTCTAGCAAGGCCTGGATATCCTTCATCTGGGTATCCGTTACCGGCGTACTGAGCACCACGCCGACGGTGATACGCTCGATCGTGCCTGTCGCATGCTCCGTCTCTGCACGCGCCTTGCCCACCTCGTAATCGATTTCCCGATTATTCTGCAGGCGCTTGCTCGTCGACTCACCACTGGAGTTCTCAGTGGACTCCGTGCGTTTTTCGCGGCGTATCTTATTGGTGAGCGGTTGCTCACTGACTGACTTGACCCGATCGAAGTTCATCAGCACGCGCACAGACACATCGACACCCCGATGACCGAGCGGGCGCGCGAGCAGTTCCTCAGCCTTCAATTTAAGAGCCTGCTCGACCTGAGAGGTCAACTGCAGATGTTCGGGTGCGGCCGCAGCGCCATCGGAGGCACTGAGTACCTGGCCATCTTCGTTGAGCACCGACACACGTTCGAGCGTCATGCCCTCCACCGCCGACGACACCAACTGTTGGATGCCCCTGACGCGTTGCGGCATCAATGTTCCCGCAGAACGCACGCGCACGATCACCGAGGCCTTTGGAGGCTCCTCTGCCTGTTGGTAGAGGCTGGTTTTCTTGAACGTCAGATGAACACGCGCATAATCGACTTCCGAGAGGCTCATGATCGTGCGAGCCAGTTCGCCTTCCATGGCCCGCTGGTAATTGATTTTCTGACTGAACTCCGACATGCCGTAGTCAGCTTTATCGAACAGTTCGAACCCGGTACCGCCACGGGTCGGAATCCCCGCCTCCGCCAGGTACATTCGGGCAGACGCTGCATGATCGGCCAGCACTTCAATCGCGCCTTGCTGTGTATTGATCCGATAAGGCACATGACGCTGGCTCAATGTGGCCAGGATCTGCGCCTGGGAAGCTTCATCGGCATTCCTGTACAACGCCACGTACTGCGGTCGGATTACCCACCACGCCGACACGGCCAGCAAGCCGATGACCAACAAAGCACCGGCGAGAAAGACGCGGGTACGACCAGCAAGGAACGAGGACACCGGTTGATTCTCCATAACTTAGATCTGCAACCGAGAGAGTTCCTGGTAGGCATCTACCAGGCGATTGCGCACTTCTACGGCCAACTGAAGCGACAATTTCGCTTGCTCCATCGCCATGACCAGGTCATGGGGCGCAATGTTTTCGCCCAAGGCATATGCCGAGAGCAACTCGCCGGCTTGTCCGGTCTGCTCGTTCAATCGAGTTGCGCCAGTTTCCAACAAACCTGCGAAATCAGTAGCCTGGGGACCCATCGGGCCGTCCGTCAAAGCGGCGGTCGGCGAAAGATCCTTGGTTAATGCAATAGGCGCGATGGCGGCGGTCATGTCACTTTCCAATCTCAAAGGCTTTGAGCGTCATTTCACGCAAGCTGTTGTAAGCACGAATGTTGGCTTCATAGGCGCGGGTTGCCGATACCAGGGTGGCCATCTCCCTGGCGGCCTCGATGTTCGGGTAGTGCACCATGCCGTTATGGTCAGCCAGCGGGTGGGCAGGGTCGTGAACCAGCCGGGTGTCGCTGCGTGCCTGAGCGTGAACCATTGGTTGTGGCAAACCCATCTGGCTGGCAAAGCTGGCCGGAGGCGATACGCCGAGCAACGGAGAGCGCTGGCCTGGAGCGATCGCCACGTTGGCGATCGCCAGGTTGTAACTGGCGACCTCCACCCTGGAACGCTCATAAGCCATGCTTGCGCGAACGGTTTCGCTGATGTTGTCCAGAGGCACTCTCAGCGGCCTCCCTTGATCGCCAACTGCATCAGTGCGAACTGCCGAGAGACGCCGTCAGCCAGGGCCTGATAGCGGCCGCTCGCGGCGGACATCTGTGCAACTTCGCCGTCCAGGGCCAGAGGCGACAGCGGCGTATAGCTTTGTAGGTACGGCGTTAATTCACTGTCTTGCATCGCACGCAACGCCTGGCCAAGCAGCTCCGGATCGTTGCGCAAGCCATGCAAGGCAGCCATCGGCTCGAAACGGTTGAGGCGCATGGCCTTGCTTCCCGGAACGTTGGCCATGGCAATATTGTGGGCCGCCACCTTGGCCTGCATTTGCTCCAGGTCCATGGCAAAGCGCACCGTTTCTATTGCAAGACTCATATCAGCTGACATCAATCTTCCTTATTGAACGATAAGTTCGGCGTGCAAAGCGCCCGCCTGTTTAATGGCTTGCAACACAGTGATCACTTCTCGTGTACTCAATCGAACCTGATTGAGCGCTTTCACCAGATCGCCCACCGTCGCCCCTTCGGCTAACTTCACGGGGCCATGCTCTTCTTCATTTACGGTCAGTTCGGTGTCAGGCACGACCACGGTACCCACGCCCGGCCCAGTACGTGCGACCCAGGACGGCTGCGAAACCTGGTACTTGGTGCTGATCACAACACTCAACGAGCCCTGGGAAATACTCACCTCTCCCAATTGAACGTTGGCACCCGCCACCACCGTACCGGTGCGCTCGTTGACGACGACGCGAGCGGCATAATCCGGTGCGACGGCAATGTCCTGCACCCGTGCGATCAGTCGAGGCATGCTCATCCCCGCTGCAACAGGCACCTCGACCTTGGCTGCGTGCACCACTCGCACACCGGGCACGCCCAACTCCCGAGTCAAGGCATCGGCGATGCGCTGGGCAGTGGTGTAGTCCGGTTCATTGAGAATCAACACGAGGCTTTTCGAAACCTCACCGTTGTCTGCAAAAGCCGAGCGCTCGACACTGGCGCCCCGTGGGACGCGGCCCACCGTTGGATGATTCTTCTGGACGGAGTTGGCATTGGCTTCAAAGACGTACCCACCCACCGACATTGGCCCTTGGGCAAGGGCATACAACTTCTCGTCAGGACCGTACAGAGGTGTCATCAACAAGGTGCCCCCAAGCAGACTGCGAGCGTCACCCAGCGAAGAGACCTCGACGTCCAGTTTGTCCCCCGATTCGCTGAACGAACGCAGGCTGCCCGTGACCATTACAGCCGCGGTGTTGCGGGTATTGAGATCTCCATCGGCGACGTTCACGCTGAAGTTCTTCAACGTGTTGACCAACGACTGTCGCGTGGCCCGGTTACGGTCGGTATCACCTGTCCCGGCCAGGCCCACCACCAGGCCATAGCCAATGATGGAGTAGTCGCGAACACCCTGGATGCGGGTCAGTTCCTTGATCCGGACATCCGACCATGCAGGTTGCAGCCATAGGGCAAGCAACAGCCCCGACAGCAGTCGAGCAACGGTTTTCATAAGATACGCATCCACTTGAGCACCCGGAAAACGATGTTCTGCTTCTGCGCATCGGTCACTACACCATCCCCGACGATGTCGATCTGTGCGTCCGCCAGGCGATAGGAGAGCACCGTGTTGTTGTAAGCGATGTCATCTGGCCTGACCAGCCCGGTGATTCTCACCTGTTGTTTCTCGTCATTGACCGTCACCCGCTGCTCTCCACTGACACGCAGCAGGCCTTCGGGCAGTTGTTCAATGATCCGTACCGAGACATTGGTGCGGATCTGTCCGCTGCGATTGGTTTGCCCCGAGCCATTGGTGTCGCCTTTCAGACCCAGGCTGGCCTGATGGGTATTGCTGTCCAGGCCCGTGCGCGCGGATATGTCGGTGTTGCTGTCGGCTCCTGTACCGGCCGCACTCTGGGCCGAGGTGGACTCCACCACCAGGACCGTCAGGGTATCGCCCAGATGGTAGCCACGACGGTCACCAGTCAGGGACCTATAGCCATCGGGATCGATCAGGCTCTGGGCACCAACCACCCCGGGTAACAGCAGCATTGCCAGCAACGCGCCGCGGATGTCATCTATCCACATGAACCTCTCCTTTGCCGGCGACCACCGCCAGCAGGCTCGACTCGGCACCGTCCAGAATCACCGGGACACGTTCTCCCAGGACGCCAGGACGCAGCGCCCTGCCTTCGGTACGCAACATCAATCCCGGCCCGTAGACCACCACGGTCACCGGAGCGTCGCGATACACCAGCGGCTCAGCCTTCAGATGACGCTTGAGCACAGGCATGCCGGCATTGACCGACTGATTCAGCCACTGCCCTGCCACATCAGTGGGCAGGTCGCCCGGAGCAAGTTGCGCCGCCGCCAGGTCCACTCGCTCAAGACGCGGCTGGACATCGGCGACGGCCTGTTCGGCACGTCCATTGCGGCCATAGACCCACGCTTGCCTCCAGGCCTGAACCTTGAACCACACGGTCATCACACTAGGTCGATCATGGCCGCAGACGGTGCCTGAAAATGAAACCGGGACCCGGCTGCGAATCCCTTGGCTCGACAGCCTGACCTGTGGATGTTCCATTGCCGGCAGCTCCCCCATGGGTGTGAACTGAAGTTCGGTATCGGGCGCCGCCAGTTGAGCCTGGAGCACCTGCAGAGCCGCCGTCATTGCATGGCCTGCAGCCACGTCACAACCCGTGCCCGACGCCGAATAGGCATAGCAACCACTTGCGACCCACAGCCCGAGCCCGGCCAGGCAACGAATAATCATCATGATCAACGGCGCAGGTTATTGATGGTTTCCAGAATCTGATCACTGGCCTGCAGCAATCACGCATTCATCTGGTAAGCCCGTTGAGCCAGCACCAAACCGCTCATTTCGTCGATCAGGTTGACGTTCGACATTTCGACATAACCCTGCAGCAGCACCCCCTGCCCGTCCCGTCCCGGCTCTGCATAGATGGCTTCACCGCTGGCCTGGGTCGGTCGATAGAGGCCGTCGCTGAGTTTGCTCAATGCTTCGGCGCTGGCGAATTTGGCCAACTGCACCTGTCCGACATTGATGACCTCTCCCGTTTCGGTGATCGTCGCCTGAACCTCGCCGTTCTGTTTGATCACCAAGTTGCGCGCATCCGGCGGTACGCGCAGATCAGCAGTCAGCGTCTGCCCGTCCGGCATTGCCAATTGACCTTCGCTGTCCAGATGAAAACGTCCGGCACGGGTATAGGCCAGTTCGCCGGTAGGCAACGCCACCTCGAAAAAGCCATCGCCCTGAATGGCCAGGTCCAATGCATTGCCGCTTTCCCTTACGGTCCCCGGGCTGAAGACCTGGCTCGGCTGCGAAGCCTGGATACCCGCGCCGGTCAGCAAGCTCTCGGTCATGCCTCCACCGTCATCGCGCGTGCCGACTTCACGAACCATGTCATGGAAATCCACCTGACTACGTTTGTAGCCAATGGTCTGCATGTTGGCGACATTGTTGGAAATGCTGTCGATCCACGCCTGGTTCGCTGCCAGGCCAGAGCTGGCGATGCTTAATGAGTCAATCACAACAACATTCCCTGATCAGTTCTTGCCGATTTGGTTAATACCGCTATTGAGCATGCCGTCGTAGGCCGATAACGCTCGCTGCATGGTTTCGACATGCCGTGACACTTCCATCATTTTCACCATGTCGGTGCTCATGGCTGCATTCGAACGCTCCAGCAATCCTTGATGCACCACGTAATCCCTGGCGGGAATCACTTTTGATGTAGCCACATAGAGCCCTGCACCGATGGGAAGCAGCTGCCGGGGTTGATCGACGCGCACAATATCCAGGCGTCCTATCGGCCGATCATCAACACTGACCTGGCCGCCAGCGTCGACCTTCAACACCCCGCCCGACACCTGCAATGGCCCACCCTCGGCCAGGACCGGATAACCCGCCTTGCTGACCAGATAGCCGGCGTTGTCGACCTGAAAGCGTCCATCTCGGCTGAGCACGACCCCGTCCGGTGTCTTCATGGCAAACCAGGCATCCCCCGAAAGCGACAAGTCGGTCACCCGTCCCGTAAATTGCAGCGCACCGCCATCGGCATTGATCGAAGTCTGTGCCTGGATGTCATCGAGCCCACCCTGCACGCCAATGCCAGTCGCATCCGTGCCCATGACGTTGAACGTGCGCTCGGCCTTGTAGCCATAGGTGTTGGCGTTGGCGACGTTCTGCGACACGCCTTTGAGACTGTCGACATCACGCTGAATGACGCCAGCCAGTTGCATGATCAGATCACTCATTGGGACTCCAGGCTGGGGAAACCGGGCAAATCAATCATGCCTGCCGAGGTAACGCGGGCGTGCTGCCCGACTTCAGTGACCGACAACACCGCCATGTGCGGCACGGCTCGCGACATGAACGCACGCAGGAGCCGGCGTAACGGTGCCGCACACAACAGCACCGGCTGCTTGTTGCCACTGAGTTGCCGTTCGGCCTCTCTCGCCAGAGTGGTGACAAACCGCTCCAGCTCCTGAGCCGGCAACAACGCCGCCTGCAAGCCTTCGCGTGGGCGGGCAGCGGCGAGCATGTAACCCTCCAACTGCGGTGCAATCGTGAAGACGTTGAGCTCGCCGTTCTTATCGACCAGACGCTCATACAGCGCCGCGCCCAGGCGCTCGCGGACTCGCTCCACGAGATCTTCGGCGTTCTTGTTGGTGCGCCCTGCATCCACCAGCACTTCGAGAATGGTTTCAAGATTGCGGATGGACACTTGCTCACGCAGCAGAAACTGCAGGACCCGCTGGATATCCGAATAACTGAGGACCTGGGGCACCAGCTCATCCACCAGGCTGCCCAGGCTCGCGCGCTTTTTCTCGATCAATCGCTCGGTCTCGGCGCGCGTCAGGAACTCCGGCGCATAACGGCGCGCCAGCTCGGACAGATGAGTCAGCAACACCGTGTCAGGCTCAACCAGGGTGTAGCCTGCCGTTCGCGCCTGGCCCCGTTGCGCGACTTCAATCCATAGCGCCTTGAGCCCGTAGGTAGGTTCCTTGGTGGCTCGTCCTTCCAGCGCCAGCGTCACACCGCCCGGATTGATCGCCAGCAACTTGTCGAACTCCAGCTCCCCGGCGGCAATCGCCGCGCCCTGTACACAAACCTGATAGGTACCAGTGGCCAGCTTCTTGTCGGCATGCACATTGAGCTGCGGTAATGCGAAACCGTAATCCCTGGCAAATTGCTTACGCAGGTTGTCGATGCGCAGGCTCAGCGTGCTGGTGGCGGCAAGGACATGCACGGCCAGGTCCGCACTTAAACGCAACTCGAACGGATCGGTACTCATCAACGCGTAGACGTCATTGGACTCGTTGTCTTGCCCCGTCAGCAGATCCGATTTTTGCGAGTCATCATCTTTGTTGGCCTTGCGTCGCAACTTTCGGTAGGAAAACCAAGCCGCCGCGAAAAAAGCAAAAAACAGCATCAACAGCGGAATCAGCGGCAACCCCGGCATCATCGCCAGGAACAGCGTTACCAGCGCCACCACCGCCAAAGTCTTTGGATAAGCCGACACTTGCCGTCCCAGCTCGGGTCCCAGCCGTGCATCGGTGGCGGCCCGGGTAATAATGATGCCAGCTGCCACCGCAATGATCAGTGAAGGGATCTGCGTGACGATGCCGTCGCCCACGGTCAACAAGGTGTAGTGGTGCAGCGCATCACCCCAGCTCTGCCCTTTTTGCAGGATGCCGACCGACAGGCCGCCAATGATGTTGATCGCGATGATCACAATGCCCGCAATCGCATCGCCCTTGACGAACTTGGATGCGCCATCCATGGCGCCATAGAAGTTCGATTCGCGCTCCAACTGGCTACGTCGGCGCTTGGCCTCTTCCTGGTCGATGATGCCCATGTTCAAGTCGGCGTCGATGCTCATCTGCTTACCCGGCAAGGAGTCCAGGGTAAACCGGGCAGCTACTTCGGCCACACGCTGGGCACCACTGGTGACCACGACGTACTGCACCACCACCAGAATCAGGAAAACCACGAAGCCAATCACGTAGTTGCCGCCCACGACATGGGTGCCCACAGCGGCGATGACCAGCCCCGCATCACCATCGGTGAGGATCAGCCGCGTCGCGGAGATATTCAGGGCCAGGCGAAACAAGGTGGTCATCAGCAACAGCGACGGAAAGGTCGAGAAGCTCAACGGCTTATCGATGTCGAAGGTCACCAGCAACACCATCAACGCAACGGCAAAGTTGGTCAGCAGCAGCAAGTCCAATAGCCAGGTGGGGATCGGCGTGAACAACACCAGCAAAATGCCGATAACCGCCACAGCCAGCAGCAGATCGCTGCCCTCGGAAAGCAGGCGTGACAAGAGTGGTTTCATGGCGAAAGCACCTTATTGCCTGGCAGTGCGATGACCCAGCGATAAATCCGCGCCACGTCGGCCTGCGTCGAATCCGGAATCGCCGAATCGACCCGTGCCAGGGCATGCAGCGCCCGCGCCAAAGGGGGACGACGCAAAATCGGTACCTGGTGTTTCCTGGCAACATGGCAGATACGTCGGGCATGCAGGCCGCGCCCCATGGCCAGCACCTTGGGTGCTAGCATGCTGGACGGTCGGTATTGCAAAGCCACCGCGTAATGGGTCGGGTTGGTGATGATGACGTCGGCATCCTTGACCTGACCCAGCGCAGCGGCTTTTTTCAGCAGCGCCTGCTGGATGCCTTTGCGCTTGGCACGCACTTCAGGATCGCCTTCGCGGCGGCGATGTTCGTCCTTCGTTTCCCGACGACTCATACGCATCTGCCGCCCGAACTCGCGTCGCGAATACCAGATATCAAACAGCGCCGCTGCCGCCATCACCGCCAATACCGTAAACCCCAATTGCATCAGCAATTGCTTGCCGGCCTGGGGCAACGCCAGGGGCGATATCGTCGCCATGCCCAACAATTGCGGCAGCACGCTTTGGAACAGGTAATACAAGACCAGCGAGAACAGCGCGCCCTTGACCAGCACCTTGATCAGCTCGACGAACATGCGTCGCGAAAAGAGTTTCTTGAGGCCCTGGATCGGATGGAGTCGTTTGAAATCGGGTTTCAACGCCGTCATTGAAAATACCGGGCCGCTGAACAACAGGTTCGTCAGGATCGCCATCAGCACCAGCGCACCAATCAACGGCAACAACCCGTACACCACCTGTCGCAGGCTATAGCCGCCCTGCTCGCCCAGGTAACCAAAGCCTTGCCCCAGTTGCCCGGCGTTACCCAGCCACCAATGGGTGTGAGCAGCAATGACACTCGCCAACGGGTAGGCGATGGCCGAAAAGGCCATCAGGAAGGTCAACAACATGATGAAGGACAACAGATCGGGGCTGCGGGGCACCTGCCCTTTCTTGCGCGCCTCTTCGAGCTTGTAGGGTGTTGCCTCTTCGCTCTTGTCCTGTTGATCGCTCATTGCACACCCGCCGGCGACAGGGCAAACCGCAAGGCGCTTTCAATCAGCAGCGGCAAACGCTGGACGATCATCGGCAAGGTCAGGATAAAAATGAACATGCCCACGCCCAACTTGAGGGGCAAGGACAGGAAATAGACATTGGCCTGGGGCATGGAACGGGACAGAAACGCAAACGCCACATCGATCAGCCACAGCCCGAGAATCACCGGCACGACAATCATGAACGCCAGCAAGAACTGCTGCGTCATGACCGTCGCCAGAGACAAGGACAACGTGGTCAACGACACACTGCCGGGCGGAACGGCCACCAGCAACTGAGCGAACACCCGGAGCAAATCGTGATGCAGATTGAGCACGACAAACAACGCAGCCAACGACCAGCCCAACAGCTCGGCCAACAAGCCCGCCATGTTCGAGGTACCCGGATCAAATACCCCGGCCGCATTCAAACCGATTTGAGTGTCAATCAACTTGCCAGCCATATCGACACCGGCATGAGCGGCATGAAAACCGAAGGCCATCAACACACCCAGCAGCAACTCGCCCAACACCACGGGCAGCGTGAAAACAGGCGCCTGAGTGAGCGTCATGCTGCCGACCAACACGGCGGACAACGCCAGTGCCAGGATCAACCGGACAGTCAATGGAATGCGCGAAAAAAACAGGATCGGCGAAACCACCACGAGCGGAATCAACCTGACCGATACGAGAAGCGCATTGAGGAAGAAGGATGTCAGCACAAACTCACACCAAAAACGCTGCTAGAAGCTAGCGGCCTGAGTTAATGCAATGAGTGCGAATTGTTTGAGGACCGTCAGCATCCAGCCACCGAAGACCAGCAACATGACGACCGTCACGATCAGCTTGGGGATGAAGGTCAGGGTCATTTCCTGGATCTGGGTCGCGACTTGCAGAATGCTGACCAGAAGGCCGACGATCAGGATGGCCAGGAGTAGCGGAGCAGCCACCATTGCGGAGGTCAGAAGCGCTTCCTTGAGCGCGTAGAGCATGAAATCCTGCGTCATCCATAACCCCAACTGAGCTTGATCCAAGGTGCGCTCTGGGCGCGCCATAGCCTGAATGGCAGATCGCCATGATTTCGCCATGGTAGCGATTTAGTGTCAGTGGATGCAACAGGATGTTACGAGGCGGGGACAAATGGTAGGGTTGCTTGGCTTACCGGAGGGTCAGCACTAATTCAAAGGACTTCGCGCACTTCCTATAAGGTACGCGCCCGCGAGCCTTCTTCCGCCTGCGCTAACTCTCGTTTCTTGCCAAAAGGGATGGGGGGAACGAAACGGGGAACGTCTGCCTTCCGAGAGGGGATCCATCAAACAGGCACCAATCGTTGGAGCAGATTTGTGGGGCTCCCTTAAGGTCTGGCCCCTATATCCTCAGGATGTTTTTTTGATAAAGGCAGGAAATTTAACTCCCCTCACCTTCAGCATATCTATGACAGTATTTTTCCAACGCTGTGCTTCGGAGTCTGGTGGTACCTGACGTACTTCAACACTTATTGCCAACTTGCGCAGGTCATAGGTGTAGCCATGCTCCAACAGCCAAGCGATCACCTCAAAATTTGCCAACGCAGCAGCAGCAATGGCCGCCGACTTACCATATTCATCATGGTCATTAACGTCTGCTCCGGCGGCGACGATTAGCATGACGTTCTGCAATCGTCCTTCTCGCGCAGCGCGATCCAAAGGTTTCATGCTCCTTTTGAGCCCAGTCCCTTTAGCATCACCTCCGTAACGAAGTATTAGTTCCAATAGCTCCAAACTATTTCCCCCCGCAAGAAGGGCCATGGCCGAGAGACCACCGAGCTTTTCAGACACTAGGTTGGGATTTGCCCCAGCTTTCAATAATGCTTCGACACCTTTAGCGTTACGAGCGTTAAGTGCCCAGATGAGTGGAGTCGTTCCATCACTCCCCACTTCATCTACGTTGACTCCTTGGGCAGCCAGTCGATTCACATCACCGACACGACCCTCCATTGCGGCGTCAATCAGAGCGACAACCGCAGCATCCCCGAAAACCTGAGACGTCGTATTGCCACCAAGCCGTAAGGAAGCCTGAGCAACTCCTATATTCATAAAAACAAACCACACTAATAGAATAATTCTTGATTTCACTCTCGAAATACTCATCGCGCTGAAGCACCAATCAAATATTCCAAAGACCGTAGTACAGATCCATTTTTATGTTGCTGCAACTGATTTAATGGATTGAGCCGCTCCGAACGCGACATAGGCCTTCCGCTCTGTACAGAAGGTAGCTCAATTCGTCGACCTAAAGCTTCCGGAGCGTAGGCAAAGCCGATATTCGAAGCGAATTTATTACCTGAGAGCAGCCGTCCTGCCTCTATGCCAGCGACGGGTAGTGTACCCAGCAGAGCGGCCGCTACGTCATACCCTAAACTGTCTTGTGCAATGGAAACCAGATCCCCCGCAACATGATATGCCATCACATTAGCTTTTGCAGGCAAAATATCTAGCTTAAGCATTGTTGCAACACGGGGATGCACACCCGCCGCATTGAACGTAATTGCTCGTCCTCCAACCGAGGTAGCTTGTACTGAGGCCAATCCACCACCAAGTGAATGTCCGACAAATGTCACATTTCCTTCAAGCGCCTCGTAAACACCTACCGCCAACGATACCGCAGTTTCGAACTGCCCATCTACATACCCAAAGTTATTAACCGCGTCAGTCCAGGCGTCTGCACCACTTTCTGTGCCTCGATTGGCAAGATAATAACCCCCCTCACTCTCATCTTTGTAAAGAGCAGCAAAAAAATCTGATTTTTTATTTACAAAGTCATCTGGACTCAGCCCAACAACTCGAACCTCATTAGCATCAAGACGATGTATTCCAAACCTGCTTAGATTCTTTCGCATACTCTCGACTCTAAGTTTATTAATCGGATCATCAGAATCATAGTCTAGATAAACGTCATCAGCCATCAGATCCGATATGTATGCTTTCCGGAGTGCCGATGCATCCAGTCCATTCTTCTTCAACTCCTCCAGTTTGGCGGGATCAGCGAGATCTTTAGAGGCTCGCTCTACACGAGAATTCTCATCAGCCACTTCCTTCAACGCAGCATCATACTTTTCTGCATAGCTAATCCGAGCCGCTCGCTCAAAAGCATCAGCGACGATTCCCTGCCGCTTACTCATCGCGCCCGACTCAGGGCCAAAGAAATCGCCCCCCAACGACGCTTCAATCAAACCATTCCCTATCGCGTTACCAAAGGCATCTGCCGCTACGTCTACATAATCCAGCTTGCCGCCTTTTCCAATCAAGGCCTGAACACTGGAACCGACCTGAGCACCAATGATCCCGTTCATGAAGTTGGATTTGAAGTTATCGGTAGTCAGGCCCAACCCTTTGCTGATCCGAGCGGTGGCTACGGAAGCCAACGCTGACGTAGCGATTGAACGCCAGCTGAAGCTGGTGTCCAGGCCGACAATTTTACTGGCTCCGTAGTTGCCAAAAGAGTTCAGTACAGCGGCAGTAGCGATTTTGCCATAGCTACCCACCTTTGCCAGTTCCTGGACGGTCTGCCCGCCCGAGACCAGATTACCAACTCCAGCGCCAATACCTGCGGCGAGTCCCCCCATGGCGACTTGTCCCCAGGAAAAACCGTCGGTCACGCCCATGGCATTACCAGCGAGTTGGGCGGCAGCGCTACCGGCCATGCCACCTACTATCGCAGCTCCAAAACCAGCCCACCCTGCCGCACCGCTGAGCGCGGCGACCCCGGCCCCAGCAATAGTCGCACCTCCAGCAGCCCCCACGGCCACCAACGCTGCGCCTGCCGTAAATATCGTCGCGACCACAGCCACCACCACCATTACGACGCTGGCCAGCCCTTTGCTTTTCTTTTTCTTAGGCTTTGGTGGTTTATAGATCGGCACAGGGTTGAGGTCGCCGGTCACTTCGCTTTGATCATAAGCCTTGAAAGTATCAGCGTTATTAGCGTTGCTGCCGGACACGTTTGGAATGACTAAGCTTGTACCGCGTATCAAGGAGTCATCACCGCTTAACCCATTAGCATCGGCGATGAGATACCACATGCTCGAGTCGCCCCAGGTTTTTTGAGCAATGCCTCGCAGCGTATCGCCATCGACGATCACGTAATTGCTCGGTGTACGCGCTATTTCATCGGATGAGTTTGACGCAATGGTGTCGTAGATTTCCGGTGCACTATTGTTTCCGGTACTGACCAACATATTACCGTCATGGAAAATGTAGCATTGAGTAAAATTGTTATTAACACCCTCCGAACGCACAGTTAGCTGGCCACTACGGTCTGAGGCAAAACGGCGAGTGAAAGGTGTTTTTCCTGTCGCAAACGACACTATCAGCTCACCACGAGCGCTATAGAGCATAGTGGTCAGGGCATTACTTCCGCTATTAATATTTGCCTGGACGAGGAGTTCTTTCCATGAGTCAAAACCCGTGAAGGTAGTGAGATTTTCCCCCCACATAGCTGCAGTACCGTTCTTGTCATAGACTGTATAACGATAGTGATTAGAGCGGCCCGCAGCGTCATATCCAACAGTAGAATCACGCTCTATGCCATCAACACCGATTTTTCTCGTTTCATTGAAAAAGGTGTACTGGTATGCGATCCAGTTACTACCATTCCAACGGGTCACCAACTGATTATTGAGTTTTCCATCTCCGCGATATGTATATGTGGTGCGCGTACGCTCGCCACCAATGACATCCTCTTGGGAAATTCTATTATTACGAACATCATATTGAGCATTGAATATCTGTGCAGCATCCGCCAGCAACGAAGCATAAGATGTGTCGGGATTAGTCGCCAGATTTCGCACCGAAGCTCGGCTAGTAGTGGTTAAGAGTGCACCAAGATCGTTATATGTATAGTTTTTCAGTACATATTCATGGCTTGGATACCCGAAAAAATCAATCGTTTTTACGTATTCTTCGGAAGACGTACGCCTACCCTGTGCATCATACGTATACACCAGCCCCTTACCTCTACCGCTGATGACGCCTGCGGCAATTTGACCGACGCCATTTAGAAAACCGTCCTCAACGAGTACTCGCCCTTCCAAGTCATACTTGAACCAGTTATCGAGGACCGTGCGAACACCCGACTGATTGGTAGTATCCAAGTTGACTCGGCGTCGGTTACCTAACTCATCATAACTATAAGCAAGAGCGTCAATTCGAGCGGTATTGCTCATCATATCGCGCAAGCCTATGTGCTGAGTACCGGCGGGCGCCCTTACGCCAGCTAATCGCCCCTGCGCATCGTATTTGTAGAACGTTTCAAAACTGGCGCCACCAGCGGCTGCCCCCGACGTAATGATAGTAGAGTTGAATTCACGCACTTTATTGCCGACCAAATCATATTCCGAGCCAGTGACCGCCCAGTTATCAGTACTACCCTCGATTACAAACTTGGTCAGACCATTGGCAAAGTATTGATAAGTTTTGTCAGGGCCATCAGCAACCTGCTCTTTCTCCACCTCACCAAAAGCATTGTAAGTATAGGTATAGGTATGTCCGCCCCAATCCTTATACCCAACCAGCCGAGAAACGTCCCCAGTTGAATATGTCCAAGTTTTGGTGCTTCCCATCTCATCCTGTTCGAGCGTCTTGCGTTTGAGGGCATCGTACGCATAGCTGAACATCACCCCGGATTCGTTCATGCTGTGGGTGATATCGCCACGCTCGTTATAAACGGTATACCGGGTTGTCCCCGCTACCCCTGACATATAGGAATTGCCTTGACGGCCATCCTCCACGTTCTTTAACGTCTCCGCCGTCTCGACAGTGCCACTGATCTCGGCATACAGACGCCCGGCCTGGTCGTACTTATTGGTCAATAAAGTGACCTGGGCGCCACTACGAATAACGCCGTGGTTGATCTGCCGATCCATGGCATCGTAACCGTCGACCAACACCGTACCCAAGGCATCCTGGGTGGCGACACGGTTGCCATGGATGTCGTACCGGTACTGCCGCGAGTTGCCCAGCGCGTCGACATCGCGAGTCAGTTGGCCCACCTGGTTGTAGACGTGCTGGCGGGTACGCAATAGGGTATTGCTGGCCATGCCGGTGTATGGCCCGACCAGGTCGGCCTCCTGAATCAGCCGGCCAAGGGCATCGTAGCGCTTCTCATGGATCAGGCTGGCCCGGTAGCTGGTGCCGTTCTCACGCAGGATGTCGGTCACCGGCAGCGTTTCGGTAAGCACCTGGTTGGCGTGGTTATAGCTATAGCTGGTGACGTAGCCGCGGGCGTCAGTGCGGCTGAGGACGTTGCCCCAACGGTCCACGGTCTGCCGGATGATCGGCGTGCTCAAGGTCAGTGTCGGGCTGTTGAGGGTGTCAGTCCTCAGATTGGCTTCGAACGCCGGCAAGTGTTGTTCGACAGTGCGACCGAGCAAGTCGTTGCGCATGTAGGTGATGCGGTCATCGGTGGTGATGCTCCAGTCACCCAACACCGTGCTTCGGCTGACTTTTTCGGAAAGGTCATACTGGAACGCGGTCACGCCGGTTGCGTTGCCGTAGGATTCAAGTCGACCGACCTGATCATAATTGAAGATTTCCACGACGGCGCCGTTGACCTGCTTACGGGTCACTTCGCCGAAGCGGTTATACAACGCGCCTTCACGAGCGGACGCTTGGGTGCTCAGGCCTTCCGTATACCAATCCACCGTGGCGATCTGCTGACCGAGCATGTCGTATTCAAAGGTACGGCGAATGGTGTGATTCATCGGCATCGGTACGCCAAATGCCGTCATCCATGCATTCATCGTGACATTAATCTGTCGGCTTTCCTCAACCCGTCGGCCGGCGATATCGACCTTGTAATTCTGCGACGAACCGGCCGCGTCAATTTCCTGGATCTCATGCCCGACAGCGTCGTAACGGGTACGGGTAATCTGATCCAGGCCGGCCTGCACGGTACCTGCGCCATCAGTGCCTGCAGCCCGAATCTCACGGATCTGCTGCCCGAACGCATTGAGCAGGTAGGTCGTGGTTGGCGACGCTGTGACGGTAGCGCTGGCAAAGGGGTCGACAGCGCCGTTCTTGGCGGTAGCCCGTGCGGGCTCGGTAACTTTGAGCACCTGACCAAGGGTGTTGTAGTCGGTGCTGACCACGTTGCCCTGGGCGTCGGTAACAGTCTTGACGTTGCCTACACCATCATAAGTGCTGCGGCCAAGCAGCAGATCGGCAGTCACCAGGGTGGCGCTGACCGCGCCAGTGCTGGCGTTAATGCTCTGTTGCCAGAAACGCGCGCCCTCAATGGTGGTCTGGCTCTGGCGCCCCATGGCGTCGTAAGTGAAACGAACGCGGCGATCAGTGGCGCTGGCCGTCGGTGCGGCCGGAAGCGCGTTCTCGGTCCAACTGGTGAGTTTGTTGGCGTAGTCGATCTGCCGGGTCAACTGGCCGAGGGCGTCATACTCCATGCGGCTGTAGTAGCCCAGGGCATCCACCGTGCCGATACGCTGGCCGCCTTTATTGTAGAAATACATGCTGCTGGCGCCGGTTTGCACGGTGGCACCGCTGGCGTTACGCGCGGTCTGGGTCTCGCGTACCAACTGACCGAAAGCGTCGTAGCTATAGAGCGTGGTGGGTGCCAGGGTATTCTGGGTTGAGGTAGCGATGTTGCCAGTGAAGGTGTAGAGGCCGACCAGGTTCTTCTGCACCGCCGTCTTACGCCCGAGGGCGTCGTATCGGGTGATCAGGGTGCGATCCTGAGTCGCATCAGGCACGAGGTTGGTGCCGGTCATATCAGTCCAGAGGTAATAACCCCTGGCTGGCGCAGCCAACGTCAGTGCGTTCGCGTAACGCACGGTGCGGATGTTCTGACCGAGCGCATCATAGTCATAGGAAGTGACGCCCTTGAGTGCGTCGACGTCATGGCTGACTCGACCCAACACGTCATAAACCTTATAGGTGTCGACAAAATCGGTCGTTGCAACACCCGTGTTGTTCACTCGAACGCGGTTGCGCACGGCATTGCCAACCGAGTCGTAGGTCACCTCGGTGGTGATCTGGAATGTGTTGGCGGTACCGTCCGAACTCTGCTGGTAGCGACCGTTGAGCTTGTTGTACCAACCGGGGCTGGTGATCCGAATCTGCCGTCCAACGGCATCGTAGGCATAGGCCGTGGTACGTGCGTCACTCACCTCGTCCAATGCCGGGTCGGCCGTTACGCCGGCCCGCAGGCGACCTTCGGTACGACGGGTCACATTACCCAAAGCATCGTAAGTGGTGCTGGTCACCAGATAGCGAGACGCGGCCGTGACCACGCCGGCCTCGGTGATGCTGGCTACAGTGACCGCCGGGGTAATCTCCTCCACCAGCCGATTGAACGCGTCGTAGTTGTAGGTCCAGACGTCGCCGTTCTTGTTGGTCAGCGTCTTGCGGTTGCCCACCGCATCATAGGTGTACGTCTCTACCTTGCCGGCAGCGTCAGTAACGGTTTTCCGTTGGCCGACGGCATCGTAGGTGTACCGGGTGCTACGGTCATTGCTGCTGTCCGGGCGCAACAGCGTTTGCAGGCGCTCGGCACTGAGGGTATCGCTTGCGTTGTTTGCGCCGACAAGTCCAGCCGAGGCCCAATTCGCCAGGCCTGCACCGACGCTCGAATTGGCATTGAGCACCTGGCCGGTGGCCGTGTCGACCAGTTCCAGTGAATCCACTTCGATCTGCCGGCTCGGATCACCGCTGCCGTTGGCGCCATAGTTGTACAAGAGCAAAGGCACCGCGCTGACACTGCCCTCGAAAAACTTGTTGGGGCTGGCGCTCGCATTGATCGGATTGGTGCCGCTGATGGTGCCCTCGAAGGTACGCCAACCCATCTCTGGGGTCAGTTTCACCCCTGCCGCGGCGTTATAGGCGTAGGAGCCACCGAATGGATTGAAGATCTCTTTGCCGGTGCTGTCATGAGTCACTACACCGGCATAGATAAGCCCTTCCCCCGTCACCTGGCGCACCTTGATACGCACGGTGTAGGTCTTGGCTGGATCGATGGCCACTTTCCCTATAGCGGTCATTGAACGGGTATCACCGCTCAAGGTAAGCGTCCGGCCGTCGCTGCTGCCGTCCGCTGGCAGTTGTATGCCCTTGGCGTATTGCACGGTTTCGGTGAGACGGCCATTGGCGTCGTACCTGTTTTCGGTAACCGCACCCTGGGCGTCGATCACATAGCGCTGACGGCCCATAGCATCGTAAACGAACTGGGTGCGACGATCGTTGCTGTCCTGACGCAGCAGCGTTTGCAACTGCTCGGCGCCGAGGGCATCGCTTGGGCCATTTGCCCCGACGAGACCGGCCGAGTACCAGTTCGTCTGGCCGGCCCTCGCATTTCCATTGGCGTTGAGAACCTGGCCGGTCGCGGTGTCGATCAACTCCAGCGAATCCACCTCGACCAGGCGGCTCCCCTCGCCACTGGTGTCGACACCGTAGTTGTACAGCAGCAGGGGCAGTGCACCGACACTACCCTCAAAGAACTTGTTGGGGCTGGCGCTCGCATTGATCGGGTTGGTGCCGCTGATGGTTCCCTCAAACGTCTGCCAACCCATTTCCGGCGTCAGCTTTACACCCGCTACCGCACTATAGGCATAGGAGCTGCCGGCTGCGCTGGAAAGCCACTTGCCCGCGCTGTCATGAGTCAATACACCGGCATAAACTTGGCCCTCCCCTGTCAGTTGACGAAGCCTGACACGGACGGTGTAAGTCTTGGCCGGATCGATGGGGATTTTTTCCACCGAATTCAGTCTGCTCGTGTTACCGCCCAGAGTAAGGGTCCGGCCATCGTTGCCGCCGATCGTAGGTATCTGTATCGGGCTGGCACGACGCACCGTCTCGATCACCCGTCCATTGGCATCGTATTTATTCTCGCTGACGTAGCCGAGGGCATCGACGGTGGCGCTCAGGCGGCCGGCGGCATCGTAGACGTACCAGGTGCTGTTCCCCGTCGCATCGATTTTGCGTGTGACTTGATCGTTACCGTCGTAGCGGTATTGGGTTGTCAGGTTCAGCCCGCTCGGGTCCTGACGCTCACTGATGCGTCGGCCCAGCTTGTCGAATGCATACAGGGTGACCTGTTGGTTGGGGCTGGCACCGGTGCCGCGCATGACCTGAACTTGCTGGCCAACGCCGTCATAACTGTAGCTGGTGGTGATATTCAGGCCGCCAGGGTCTTGGGTCACCCTCAACAACTGACCTTTACGGTCGTAGGCATAATCGGTAATACGCTGCTCGGCCTTTCCTTCCGCGTCTACCACCCGCACCTGGCGTCCTTGGCCATCGAAGCTATAGCGGGTCACGCCATTGGTGGCATCGGTTCGGGTCAGTACGCGATTGACCGCATCGTAGCCATAGCGGGTGACCCGTCCCAGGGCGTCCGTTACCGTCAGCAGGCGCCCAGCCGTATCGTAGGCATTGGTGGTGACCTGGTTCAGGCCATCCTGACGTGTAAGAAGCTGACCGTCCTTGTTGTAGCTATGGCGTGTCACCGCTCCGGTACCATCGGTGATCGTCAATGTCTGACCATGACGATCCTTTACAGTTACGACACTGACCCCATCTGGGGTGGTTACCGTCAAGCTTCGCGCGCTGTCGTTGTAGCCGTAAGTCGTGATCTTGCCCAGGGCATCCGTTTGCGTGAGCACTCGACCAAAGGCGTCGTACTCGCTGGTTTGCCCTTGATTGAGCGGATTCTTGAGGGTAATCACCCGACCATTGCTGGCATAGGTGGTCGTGCTGGTCTGGCCTCGACCATCGGTCTGGCTGATCACTCGACCAAAGGCATCGTAGACCGTGGCACTGCTGCGGGCCAAGCCACCGACATCGTCGATGCGGCCTGTCTGCTCGCCTCGCTTGTTATAGGTGGTGTTGCTGATAACCGTGTTGTTCGCGGAAAGGGACCGAGTCACGGAGGTTTGATTACCGAAGGCGTTGTACCCATAAGAAGTGACATAGCCCAGCGCATCGGTGCTGGAAGCCAGCAGGCCTCGGTTGTCATATTCATACACGCGCCGATTGTCATTGGTCGCGTTGCGGATCGCTTGCACCAGGGTTTTCAAGGGTGCGTCCAGAACCCCGCCCGAGAGAGCGGCAACGTCCGAAGCCGCCAGTCGCGCGGTGAAATCCGTTCGTTCGCGGGCTTCGCCAAACGCGCTGTACACCGTCTCACTGACCTCACCCATCGCGTTGACCACGTGAGTCAGGCGTCCTGCCGCATCATAGTAGGACAAGGTCCGGTTGCCCGATGCGTCACTGGCACTTGCTACTCTGCCAGCAGCATCGTAGCGGTAGGTCAGGCCGTACTGCGTATAAATCGCAGCGACCTGGGTATCGCTCATGCCCGCGGTGATGCGCGCCGACGCTTCACCCAATAGCTTGCCAATGGTTTGTCCGAAGGCATCGTACTGAGTACGGACGCTACGCTCCTCGGTGGCTCCCTGGGCCTGGACTTCACGTACCAATCGCCCGGCCGTATCGTACTCATACGCGGTGACCGTACCATCGGTAGCGACGCGCCGAGCAACGCGCCCCTGGCCATCAAAGGTCGTGGTCGTTGTCTGTGCTACCCCCGTAGCCACCACGGCCTTGATCGTTGCGAATACCGTTGCGTCCGATATCGTCGCGGTAAAGGCCGTACCATAACTAATCGTCTTCTGTGTATTGCTCGCTTCGTCGTACACCGTTTCAGTGACGAACTGTTCCTCATCGACACTCGCGATCTGGCGGCCGGCCGTGTCGTAGTAATACCAGGTCGACAGATCATCAGCGGATGGCTGACGCAACTGGTCAAGGCTGCCGCCAAGCCGACTGGCCGCCGGTGCCACGCTCGCGTAGCGAATGCTTTGCGTCAACCGCCCTGCTGCGTCGTAGCGGTTTTCGCGCAGATAGCCTTCAGCGTCCAGTTGACCGTTCTGGTGCCCAGTGGCGTCATAGAAAAACCGAGTGATTCGATCGCCGGTCTGCTGCTTGATCAACTGCCCACGACCGTCATAGGTGAACGTCGTCAGCGTTCCCACCCCGTCGGCCGAGGTCATCAGTCGACCCGCCGTGTCGTATGAAAACGTCAACAGGCGATCCGCTGAGGTACTCGCCGGACGAACATCGCCCACCCGTTTTTTGAGCACTGCCGTACCGTCGTACCAACCCGAGGTATCGACAAGGGTCGCATAGCGTTTTTCCTGGACGCGCTGGCCGCCAGCATTGTAGCTGTACTCCACCACCGCTCCGACACCATCGACCAGCGCACTGACTCGCCCGGCCTCGTCGTAGAACGTATAACTGCGCGCGCCGGTCGCATCCTGGACCATGACCTGGCGACCAGCATTATCATAGACATACGAAGTGGTACGCACTACCTGGCCAGTTGCTGTTTGCGTCAGGCTGATCAGCCGCCCCTTGCTGTCGTAGGCCTGGGCAACGGTCATTCCCGCGCTGTTGGTGACCGCCACCGTACGATTAATGCCGTTGTAGACGGTTGTTCGTGTTCCGGCCGAATCGGTCTGACTGACCACGCGACCCAGGCCATCGTAAACGACAGAGCTCAGGATGGTTTTCTGACTGCGGTCCGCCCCGCGCGCCACGAGCGTCTGCAACAGCTGGCCATACTGGCTGTAAACGTACTCGGTGACGCTGGTACTGCTTTCCTGCGTACCAACGCCTGCTGCATTGACCACGCTGTAAGTCACTCGACGGCTCAAGTTACCGCGCAAATCGTAACTCAGCTCGGTCAAGGTCGAGCGGGTCCGGTCACGCGCCCCGACCCAGGTGACCAGTTGCGATTCTGTCAATTCGGCCTGGGGCGAGAGCCCGCTCAACGAGAACAGCGCGTCACCGTAGCTGATCTCCTGGTTTCTCAACCCCTGGGCGTTGTAGCGATATTCCACGACCTGGCCTCGTCCATCGACCATGAAACGCACCCGATTGTTACTGTCGTAGGCCAATCGAGTAACTTGCGCGGTGCTGGCCGGCGGCTCGGTCCAGAGCCCGGTAGAACTGTTCAGGATTGCCGAGGCGCTGTAGCGAATCTCGTTGAGCAACTGGTTGTCGGCACTGTAAGTACGAACGACGGTAGTACCCGCCCCATCGCGCTCCAGCAGAGCATTACCGTTCGCGTCGTACTGGTAGGTGATGGCGTTGCCACGCCCATCCGTAACCTTGATGACATTGCCGTCCAAGTCATAGGCATAACGCGTGGACAGCCGTTGGCCATCCACCGCGGGGGTTTGCACTTCGATCAACCGATCATCGGCATCGTAGAAGTAGCTCCACTGCTGGCCCGTGCCATTGACCACATCAGTGCGGTTATTAGCGGTGTCATAGGTGAACGTGGTAATGCCGGACCCATCGGATACGGTCTTGACCCGATACTCGCCATCGAGCAACTGATACGTGAAGCTGGTCGATGTGCCATCGCTTTGCGCGACACTGGCAATGCGGAAACTGTCCGCGTCATAGGTATAGTCGGTTCGATAGACGTTACCGTCGACGATGCTGTTGTCCTCAGGACTCAGATCAGTACTGACATTGATCAACCGACCCTGGGCGTCATAACCGTAGTACACCTGGCGAGTCAGCGCACCGCCAGACGCGCTAAGGGTATCCAGGCGATCGAGCTTGCCGGACGCGTTGTAGATCAGTACCAATTCCTGGCCAGAGCTGTCCTTGACCGAGTTCAGGCGCCCGTTGGCGTCATAGCCATAGCTGATCTGAGTGCCGTTGGCATCGGTAACCGACAACAGCTTGCCATTACTGTCGTAGCGCTCGACAAGACGCCTCGAACCATCCGTCCAGACCATCTGGCCGTTACCAGCATCCCAACTGACTGTGTCATGAGCGCCATCACCTTCGGTTGATTGGTATCGAGTGCCGTTCCATTGATAAACCGTCTGATGGCCATCACCTGTCGTGCGGGTCACTTGGTTGCCTGAGGTGTTCACTGAACCGCTCAACGACAGTCTGCGCTCGCCATCCCAACGCCAGCCGTCGGCATCACCGTCGCTCAGACCGCCCTGGGTGTTATAGGTGCGGGTATGTAGCAAATCCTGACCCAAGCCGGACAACTGCTCGTCGGTGAAGCGCAACACCAGGTTGCCATTACTGACATTGACCAGCGCCTGCCCCCCGGCCTGGCCCAGAATGCCCTGGCCACCAACACCGCTGCCTCCGAGTGAATTCAACGAGGCATTGAACAGCCCTAATCCATTACCGGCGACGATGGCGACCATGATTTCCTGAACTCCCCGACGAAGCTGAGCCGTCCGCGCGGCTAAAAACATTGCTGCTGGCCCAACCGCCAAGCAGCGCTACTGTCAGGGCTTATGCTCGTTTTTTTAATAAAGTTTAGGGCGAACGAAAAATATTTTATGAGCGACGTAAATCGGCTGTTAACGCATGACAGACCGCAACTCCCGAGGCAATAATCAGCCGACGGAACCGCTTCACTCCTTTTCCAATCGCCGACAAAGTGCCCATTCATGACCGCTGACCACACGCCCGCTGAACAGAATCGCTTGGCGCGCCTGCTCTCTTACCTGGTGCAGGATCCCGGTAATTTGTCGCTTTTGGCGGATGCGCTGTCATTGGCCATTGACTTGGGCGACATTGCCGCTGGCCAGCAACTGATCGCGCACATGCAAGCGCAGGGTATCGAGCAACCCCATACTTACGCACTGGCAGCGCATGCATCATTGCAGGCAGGACGATATGCCGCGGCCGCGGCGTTCGGCGACAAGGCAATCGAAGGAGGCATCCATCACGCGGCCGTTCTTTTCAATACTGCCCTTGGCCACTTTCACAGCGGCGACTACGGGGCGACCCACACCCTGCTCTCCCGGCTGAGCAACGACCCCCAAAGCCCTGCCCATCTGCTGGTGATGCATGCACGTGCACTACACCAGTTGGAAGAAACGGAAGAAGCCGAGCGTCTGGTGACCAGGGCCCGGCAACTGGAACCGGAGAACACCAACACGCGCGGCCTGCTCGCGCTGTTGCAATATGAGAACGACAACTACTCGCCGGCATTGATCACGGCGCACGAAACGCTGGCCGAAGATCCCGATCAACTCGATGCACTGATTGCCTGCGCCTCGGTCCACTTCGAGCAAAACAACATCGTCGCATCACGCAACGCGTGGCTTCATACGATCAAGCAACATCCGGAATGCGGCCGGGCATGGTCCGGCCTGGCACGACTGGAGTTCAACGAACTGGAGTTCGACCAGGCCGAAGAACACCTGAAAATGGCTGTCCGCTTCATGCCGGACCATATCGGCACCTGGCATCTACTGGCCTGGATCTACATTCTGCGTCGGGACAGCGTTCAAGCTCGCCAGGCGCTTGATGCCTCCTATGTGCTGGACCGCAATTTTGGCGAGACCCATGGAGGACTGGCCATCGTCGACATCCTGGATGGAATGAAAGAACGCGCCCAGAAAAGCATACGCCGAGCCCTCAAACTCAATCCGCTGGGTCTGTCGGTGCAGTATGCCGAAGCGCTCTTGCTCCAGGACGCAGGCCAACCCGAAAAGGCAGTTCAACTGATCGGCCAGGTGCTTGACCGGACCCGCCCTGACAGCGACATCACCGGTCGCGTCCTGATGGAAAACTGGTTGAGAACACACCAGAACAAAATCCCAGACCGTCATCCAGACCAACACTAAGTCATCGCTCACAGGGAGCCTCTACATGCTGGACGCGCCGGAATATTTGCACTTGGCTATCAACGCCAGCCAGAACGGTGACCACCACGCGGCATTGAGTTATCTGAACACCGCCCTTGAACTGGAGCCAAATAATGCCGCCGTGCATTATTTTCGCGCCGCCGAACATGCCGAACTGGGCCTGATGGAGCGTGCATATGCGGAAATGATAGAAGCACTCGAACTCGACCCTGGGATGGACATCGCTCGCTTCCAACTGGGTTTACTTGGCCTTCAGCTTGCGAAGTTGGACGAAGCCCGCAGTACGTTCCTCACCCTCCAGGACATGTCGCAAGATATGAGCTTGCGGGAATTTTCCAGTGCCTATCTGGAGCTGCTGGATGAGCGCCCGCAGAACGCCGCCACGCGATTGGCTCAAGGCCTGATCGATTGCTCCAATCCGGCACTGAAGGCTGACATGGAACGGGTACTGGCAAGCCTCTCAAGCACTCCGCCCTCCACCTCCAATCTGACTGAACCCGCCGCGTTCCTTGGCGCCTACCGCAACAGTTTCGAGACTACCGATGAGTAAGATCGATTCGACTCGGCTGTCACAGGTCCTGGCCGCGCTGGCCAAGCCCAAGGAGCGAGTGGTATCGAACGCAGCCAATTCCGCTCCTGCCGCCACATCAAGGAAAGACGCAAAAGAGCTCGAAGTGCTGCGAACACACCTGCAAAATCGCCTTAGGGACCTTAAAGACACTGAAGGCTTTCACGCAGCTGCGCCGGTCATCACGGTGCAGGAAATCCTGCGCTGGGAGTTTGGCGAGAGCATTCTGGAGCACCCTGAATTCGGCAGCATATCGAAAAAAGTGGCTGAAACCATGCTTGAAAACCAGGCAATGGAAAAAGCGATCTACACCATCGTGGATCGGATGCTGTCGCCTGGTTCCTGATTCTCCGAAACCGGCTTCCCCACCAAACCACCTTGAACTGACCGACCTAACGGCTGCCGGTACTCCTGGCTGCGGACGACTATGGCAGTGAGATCATGCTGCGCCAGATCATTGGAGTTTTTCGAAAACCAGGCGCCAGAATCAGACAACTCCAACCACCGAACGCTCGGGACAGCTAGCCCTCAACCTCCTCACTGCTCTGCACATCCAGCATCTCCCCGGCGTGGTCTTCAGCCCAGCGTACCAGGGCCGTCACGGGGGTTTCGAGTGTTCTGCCAAGGTCGGTTACTTCGTATTGAACGGCCACGGGCGAGGAGCAGATCACCTCGCGGCGGATCAACTTGTGGCGTTCGAGGCGCCTGAGGGCCTCGGTCAGCGATTTGTGGGTGATGTTCCCCAGCAGTCTGCGCAGTTCATTGAAACGGACGGGCCCGTCGGCCAGCCGGGTCATGATCATGATCGACCATTTGTTGGCGATCTGGTCCAGGACCAGGCGCGTTTGCTCCAGCCGTTGCGGGGTGCATTCGGGCTTTGCAGTATCGTCGAGCATATCTAGTACCCTTAAGGTGCGTAATTGCAACCTAGTATCCGATGTATACCATGGCGACTCAACCGTAAATCTCGTCGTGAATCCTCACGATGAGCACAAGAGGATGGGTCATGAACGCACTGACTGGACAAGTCGTACTGATTACCGGTGCATCGAGCGGCATTGGCGAAGCCACCGCGAAGAAACTCGCCGCCGCGGGCGCGAGGGTGGGTCTTGCGGCGCGCCGGGCCGATCGCCTTCACGCGTTGCACGCTGAGATTGAACAACAAGGTGGCCAGGCCCTGGTCCTGGAAATGGACGTCGCCGACAAGGCCTCCGTCGACGCTGGCGTGAGGAAACTGCTCGACACCTACGGCAGGATCGACGTGGCCTTCAACAATGCCGGGCTGATGCCGTTGTCGAGCGTCGATGAATTCAAGACCGACGAGTGGGATCGCATGGTGGACGTCAACATCAAGGGCGTATTGAACGTGTCGGCGGCGGTACTTCCACAGATGATCGAGCAGCATTCCGGCCACATCATCAACACGTCATCGGTCGCCGGTCGCAAGGTGTTCGGCCAGGGTTTCGCCGTGTACTCAGCCACCAAGTTCGCCGTGAGCGCCTTCACCGAAGGCCTGCGCATGGAGGTCGGGCACAAGCACAATATCCGCGTGACCAGCATCCAACCCGGTGCGACGGCCACGGAATTGACGCAGCACACGACCAGCGAAGAGTATGTGCAGATGATTGCCGGCTTCTCGGGGCAGTTGCAGTTCCTGTCGCCGGAAGACATTGCCGACACGGTCCTGTTCGCGGTCTCGGCCCCCCGCAACGTCAACATTGCCGAGTTGTTCGTGATGCCGACCAATCAGGTCTGAATCGAACGAGCGGCTGCGGATCGAAGTTCGATCCGCAGCCGCCCCCCTTCAGGCCACCTTGAAACGACTGACCAACTGCTGCTGGTACTCCGCCAGGCGCGCCAGTTCCTGGCTGGTGATTGCCGTCTGCTCGGCCCCGGCGCTGACCTGGATCACCAGGTCATTGATCTCGTTGACATTGCGATTGATGTCTTCGGACACCGCACTCTGTTCTTCCGCCGCCGAAGCGATCTGGATGTTACGGTCGCTGATGGTCGCCACGCCCTCGGCAATTTCCACCAGCAACTCACCCGCCCGCTCGACTTTGCTCGCGCCGTCCTGAGCCTTGCCCAGGGTCTGCTGCATGGACAGCGCCGCGCGGTCCGAACCGGCCTGCAAGTTGCTGATCATCTGCTGGATGCTGCCCGTGGACTCTTGCGTCTTTTGCGCCAGGGTACGCACTTCCGAGGCCACCACCGCGAACCCGCGACCGTGATCGCCGGCACGCGCAGCCTCGATCGCCGCATTGAGGGCCAACAGGTTGGTCTGCTCGGCAATGCCACGAATCACATCCAGTACCGAGGAAATGGCATCGCTTTCCTCTTTGAGGTCCCCGATGATCGCTGCAGTCTCCTCGGCCTGGCCGGACAACTGGCGGATCAGCCCGATGGTGCTTTCAATCTCGACCCGGCCCTGAGCGGTGCTGATATTGACCTGCTGCGACATGTGCGCCGCATCGTTGGTGCTTTGCGCCACCTCTCGCACCGTTGCGCTCATCTGGTTGATCGCCGTGGCGACCAGTTCAGTGCCCTGGCGTTGTTGCTCGACACTCTGGCTGGTCTGGATCGTCACCGTGGAAGACTCTTCCGCCGCCGTCGCCACTTGTGCCGTGGCGTTGCCGATTTCCTGCACCACCCCGCTGATCTCCTGGGCCATGCGGTTGAGGTTGCGGGAGATCTGGCCGAACTCGTCCTTGCCTTCGTGACTTGCCCGGGCAGTGAGATCACGCTCCGCCAGGTCATTGAGGACCTGATTCACGTCGCGCACCGCCAGGTCGATCATGCGGATGATCAGGTACGACAGCACCGCCACCGCCAACAACGCAACGACCACGGCACCGAGCGTCAGCCACAGGGCACGGCTGGCGCTATCGCGCTCGTGCATGGCCAGGCGGCTGACACTCTGACCGAGGGCTTCTTCCACCTGGCCCATCAGGTCGATCCGTTGGGTCGCGGTTTCAAACCAGTCTTGCGGCTTGATGCCCAGCGACTGGCCCAGCGGCACCTCGAATGCCAGGCGCTGCAACCGGGCAACATCGACGGCCGCCGGCTCGCGCATCTGATCATCGAACTGCTGCAACAAGACGGGTGGGGCCTTGCGACGGAAAGCGTCCAGGTAGGCGGTAAATTCACCCCAGTTGCGGCTGAACCGTGACAACAGCCCTTCGTCGAAGCGGTCCTGGGCGAACACCAGGCCGAGCACGACGCGCTCGCGCCCGGCCCGTTCTTTCATTTCGATGAATTGATTGAGTGCGCCGAGCGCATGAACAATGGTCGCGTTATTGATGGTCGCTTCCAGGGAGTGGGTGTAACCGATCAATACTTGAATAATGTCGGTGTAGCGAACACCGGATTCGGTGCTGCTGATATTTAACTTGTCGACTTGTGCACGCACACTGGACAACTCATCCAAGGCACTAATGACCTTGGTGAGTTGATTGTTCCCCGACACCGGCAATTCACGAATCACAGCGACCGATGTGTCGGCATCCCGGCGCATCTGGGCCAGCCGGTCACCCATGGATTTACCGCCGCTACCGAGGAAAACCCCGCTGACACCGCGTTCGCGCTGGAGGGTGGTGATGAGCAGGCTGAGTTTCTGGGCGGTGGCGCTGGCGGTCACCGTCGCGTCCATGTCGCGCAGCGTTCGGTAGTTATCGCCGACAAAAATACCGGCCAGGGTCAGGAATCCTAATAACGGCAGTAAAAGAATCAATAAAAGTTTCAGACGTAGCGGTGCATTCCTGAGCATATTCGTTCAAGCCTCATTCCATACTCGATTAGTTGACGCGCGGCGCTGTTGTAAGAAGGGATTTTGTACACGCTGATCGTGGGGTGATATTAACCCAATATCAAATGGCCATCACCCCTAATATCCTACCGTACAGCGTTTATCTAAGCGCCAAGTGCAGAATTTGAATTTGCCTTGATCAAGATCAATAACCTGGCATTTAGTTGATGAGTGGCGGTACGTCACGCCTGAGTCTTGTGCCGGGTGCAAGCCCCCTCCCCGGAGGCGGATTCAGGCACCACCGCGCGCCGGCCCCGCATGCGTTCCACCAGGGACAGCACCGCGACATAGAACACCGGCACCCACAGCACCCCGAGCACGGTCGCGGCCAGCATTCCGCCGATCACCCCGGTGCCGATCGCGCGCTGGCTGGCCGCACCGGCATCGCTGGCAAGCGCCAGGGGCAGCACGCCCAGGATGAACGCCAGCGAGGTCATGACAATCGGCCGGAACCGCAAGCGCGCCGCCTGTGCCGCGGCCTGCGCCAGGCTTGCCCCTTCGGCGTGCAACGCCCTGGCGAACTCGACGATGAGGATCGCGTTCTTCGCGGACAAGCCGATGATGGTGATCAAGCCGACCTTGAAGTAGACATCGTTGGGCAAGCCCATCACCGTCACCGCCAGTACCGCACCGAGCACACCCACCGGTACGATCAGCAGCACCGCGAACGGGATCGCCCAGCTCTCATAGAGCGCAACCAACACCAGCAACACCATCGTCAACGACAGACCCACCAACAGCGGCACCTGATCGCTGGCCTGCTGCTCTTGCAACGACAGCCCTGCCCACTCAAGACTGAAGCCGGCCGGCAACTGCCGGGCAATCGCCTGCAACGCGGCCATTGCCTGGCCGGTGCTGTAGCCCGGCGCGGCATCCCCGGAAAAACGCAGCGATGCCGAGCCGTTGTAGCGACCGATCTGCAACGGCCCGACCTGCCACTCGAACCGACTGAAGGCTTCCAGCGGCACCAGACGGCCTTGGCGATTGGGCACCTGCAGGCGCAGCAGCGCTTGCGGGGTCTGCCGGCTGGCGCCGTCGGCCTGGATGATCACCCGTTGCATGCGTCCCTGGTTGACGAATTCGTTGACCTGCTCCGACCCCAGCGCCGAAGACAACGCCGCGCTGATCACCTCGAAACCCACGCCCAGGGCCTCGGCCTTCTCGCGGTCGATGCTGACCTTGATTTGCGGCGCATCAGCCAGGCCATCCTCCCTCAAGTGTGCGATCACGGGCGAGGCCTTGGCCGCCTCCAGCAATTGGCGACGCGCCGCCAGCAGAGCCTCGTGCCCCTGCCCTGCGAGGTCCTGCAAGCGCAAATCGAAGCCGCTGGAGGTGCCGAGGCCGTCCACCGGCGGCGGCACGACGCTGTACAGCGTGCCATCGGCCACGTCCTCGAAGGCGGCGTTCGCCCGCCGGGCCACCTCTTCGCTGGTCTGGCCACTGCCGCGCAACGACCAGTCCTTGAGGGTGACGTAGGACAACGCTGCGTTGGCCCCTTCCCCGGAAAAGCTGAAGCCCATGATCGCCAGCACCTGATCGGTGGCCGGTTGGGCCAGGGCATATTTTTCCCACGCCTGGACCGTCACGTCCGAGCGCGAGGCCGAGGCGGCGGGCGGCAGCTGGATATCGGTCACGATGTAGCCCTGGTCTTCCTCGGGCAGGAACGAGGACGGCAACCGGGCATAGGCGAAGGCCAGCACCAGCAGCAACGCCAGGTACAGGCACAGGCTGCGGGCACGGCGGCGCAACCAGCGTTCGCCCAGCCGGTCATAGCGCCGGGCCAGGGCCTGGAAGTGGCGATTGAAGCCCTGGGCCCAACGCGGCACGCGCACCGGGCGCGTCGGGTCAACCGGCTTGAGCAGGGTCGCGCACAAGGCCGGCGTCAGGCTCAGCGCGAGAAAACCGGAGAACAGGATCGACACCGACAGGGTCATCGCGAACTGCTGGTAGATCACCCCCACCGAACCGCCCATGAATGCCAGGGGCAGGAACACCGCCGACAGCACCAGGGTGATGCCGACAATCGCCCCGCTGATCTGCTGCATGGCCTTGCGGGTCGCGGCCTTGGGCGACAGGTGTTCCTCGCTGATCAGCCGCTCGACGTTTTCCACCACGACAATGGCGTCGTCCACCAGGATCCCGATCGCCAGCACCATGCCGAACAGCGTCATCATATTGATCGAGAAGCCCAGCGGCGCCATGACCGCCATCGTGCCCAACAGACAGACCGGCACCACCACCGCCGGGATCAGCGTATAGCGCAGTTTCTGCAGGAACAGCAGCATCACCAGGAACACCAGGACCATGGCTTCGATCAGCGTGTAGAGGACTTGCTTGATCGCCACCTCGACAAAATACGAGGTGTCGTAGGGCACGCTCAGGGCCATGTTCGCCGGCAAGGTGCTCGACAGTTGATCCAGCCGCAGCTTGATCGCCTCCGCGGTTTCCAGCGCGTTGGCGCCCGGTGCCAGTTGCACCGACATGGCCGCCGCCGGCTTGCCGTTCAGCCGCGCGTCGAAGCGGTAGTCCTTGCGCCCCAGTTCAACCCGCGCCACGTCGCGAATCCGCACGCTGGAGCCGTCGTCATTGGCCCGCAGCACGATGTTGCCGAAAGCCTCCACCGAGTCCAACTGCCCTTGCACCATGACGGTGGCGGTAATGTGCTGGTCCGCCGGCCCGGGCCGCTCGCCCATGCTGCCGGCCGGCACCTGGATGTTCTGCCCGGCGATGGCCCTGCCCACATCGCTCATCGACAGGTCATAACCCACCAGGCGCGCCGGATCGACCCAGATCCGCATCGCCCGCTCGGCGGTGTACATCTGCACCCGCCCGACCCCGGCCACCCGACGGATTTCATTGTTGATCGCGCGAGCGGCATAGTCCGCCAACCCGACGGAGTCCTGCTGGTCGTCGGTGTAGGACAAGGCATACACCAACAGGAAATTGGAGCGGGCCTGCTCCACCTCCAGGCCTTGCTCGATCACCGCCTGGGGCAAGCGACCGACCACCCGTTGCAGGCGATTCTGCACGTCGACCTGGGCCATGTCCGGGTCGGTGCCCGGCTTGAAGGTAATGGTGGTTTCGGCACCGCCGTTGGCACTGTTGGACTCGTAGTAAAGCAGGCCTTTGAGGCCGTTGAGCTCTTCTTCGATCAGGCTGGTGACGTTCTGGCTGACGATCTGTGCCGACGCCCCTGGGTAATCGACACTGACGTTGATTTGCGGCGGCGCCACGTCCGGGTACTGGTTGACCGGCAGACGCCCCAGGGTCAGCGCACCCGCCAGGGCGATCAGCAGTGCGATGACCCAGGCGAAGTTCGGACGGTTGATGAAAAAATCCGGCATGGTGTGCTTCCCAAGGTCGGTCAGTGGCGAGCTTGCTGCCCGGCCAGAGTGACAACGTGGACCTGCGTCCCCGCGCTGAGCTTGTCGGCCCGCTCGATCACCACCTGCTCGCCGGCCACCAGGCCCTGGGTGATCTGCCAGTCGGAACCGAGCATGGCGCCGGTGCTGACCACCCGCTCACGGACCACGCCACGGTCGTCCACCAGCATCAACCGGGCCTGGCCGTCGGCGCCGCGCTGCACGGCCTGCTGCGGCACGAACAACGCTTGCCGGTCGACACCGGCCGGCGCGATCACCCGCACGTACATGCCGGGCAGCAGGAGGTTGTCCGGGTTGGGAAACTCACCGCGCAAGGTCACCTGGCCAGTGCTCCGGTCCACGGAGATGTCGGAAAACATCAAGGTGCCACGGCGTAACTGGGGAGGATTGCCCACTTGCACCGTCACCTGCGCCGTACCGTTGCCATCGAGGCTCAGGCGTCCGCTGGCCAGTGCCTGCTGCAAGGCCACCACCTGGTCGGCGGACTGGGTGAAGTCAGCGTAGATCGGGTCCAGTTGCTGGACTCGCGCCATTTGCGTCGCCTCGTCCTGCCCCACCAGCGAGCCTTCGCTGACCAGGGCCCGACCGATACGCCCGCTGATCGGCGCACGCACCTGGCAGTAACCAAGGTTGAGCCGCGCACTGGCCACGTCGGCCTGGGCCGCCAGGCGATTGGCCTGGGCGCTCTTGAGGTCGGACATGGCTTCGTCGAAGGCTTGCGGGCTGACGGCGTTGATCGCCACCAGTTGCTTGAAACGCTGCACCTGGGCGTTGGCCCGATAGACATCGGCCTCGGCCCGCGCCAAGGCACCCTCGGTGCGCATCAGCGCAGCCTTGAGCGGCGCCGGGTCGATGCTGAACAACAACTGGCCGGCCTTGACGTCGCTGCCTTCCTGGAAATGCCGGGTCAGCACCACCCCGGCCACCCGCGCGCGCACCTCGGCGATGCGCACCGGCTCGATCCGTCCAGGCAAGTCCGTGGTCATGGCGAACGCCCGAGGCTGCACCGTCAGCGTCTTCACTTGCGGCACCGCCGCGGCCGGTTTGGCCGGTGTCTGCCCGTCGCCGCACGCGCTTAAACCCAGCAAGCCCAGCAACACCCAGGCGGGTGCCATCGCGGCGAAAATCTTCTGCATGGTCACTCCCTGCCCAATGAAAAAAGGCCCGCCGATGGCAATCGACAGGCCCCAATACCCCGTGGGAATGGGCTCGCTCGCGAAAGCGTCATCCCATCCAGCATCACTTCAAGCTGACCCACCGCTTTCGCGGGCAAGCCCGCTCCCACAGGTAATGTCGGCGAACACATCACGTGCAATCCCCACCCAACCCCTGTGGGAGCGGGCTCGCTCGCGAAGGCGTCATCCCATCCAACATCACTTCTAACTGACCCAACGCTTTCGCGAGCAAGCAGCGAAAACGCTCAATCAACGCGCTGAACGCTCGTTGAGGCTGCTCGCTGCCTGGAACAGGATCTTCGCCACGAAGTCGACCTCCTGCTCGGTGATGATCAACGGCGGCAGCAAGCGCACTGTCGCACCGTGCCGCCCACCGAGTTCGACGATCAAGCCGTGTCGCAGGCAAGCCTGCTGGAAGGCCTTGGCCCTGGCCGTGTCCACTGGTGGATGGCCCTGGGCATCCGGCGCCCCCTGAGGATCGACGATTTCCATGCCAAGCATCAGGCCACGGCCGCGAACATCGCCCACCCAGGCGAATTCGCTCTGCAACGCCTCAAGCTGTTTGCGCAGTTGCGCACCCACCGTTTCGGCGTGCTTGACCAGGCCTTCATCGCGGATAAAGCGCAAGGTCGCGGTGCCCGCCGCCATCGCCAGCTGATTGCCGCGGAAGGTGCCGGCGTGAGCGCCCGGCTGCCAGACGTCCAGCGAATCGTTGTAGACCATGACCGACAACGGCAAGCCACCGCCAATGGCCTTGGACAACGTGATGACATCCGGGGTGATGCCCGACTGCTCGAAACCGAACATCCGGCCGCTACGGGCGATGCCGCACTGGATCTCGTCGACGATCAACGGGATGCCATGGGCGTGGGTCAGTCGGCGCAGTTCCTGCAACCAGCGATCCGGCGCGGCAATCACCCCGCCCTCGCCCTGGATCGGTTCCAGGATCATCGCCGCCGGCGCGGTCACGCCGCTCTCCGGGTCGTTGAGCAAGTGTTCGAGGTAACGCACGTTCAAGGTGACCGCCTGGTCGCCGGCCACACCGAACGGGCAACGGTAGTCGTGGGGGAACGGCAGGCGCTGTACACCCGGCATCAACGCACCGAGGGCATTCTTCGGCGACAGGTTGCCGCTGATGGCCAGCGTGCCCAGGGTCATCCCGTGGTAGGCCCCTTCGAATGCCAGCACCGAGTGCCGGCCAGTCGCGGTGCGGGTCAGCTTGAGGGCCGCCTCCACCGCATCGGCCCCGCTTGGGCCGCAAAACTGGATGCGTGCGTTGCGAGCGAACTCGGCAGGCAAGCAACCGAAAATTTCCTGGACGAACGCGTCCTTGACCGGCGTCATGAGGTCCAGGGTGTGCATCGGCACGCCCGCGGCCATGACCTGGGTGATGGCTTCGATGATCACCGGATGATTGTGCCCCAGGGCCAGGGTGCCAGCCCCTGCCAGGCAGTCGACGAACACTTGCCCGCGGCTGTCCTGGACATAAATGCCATGGGCCCTTTCGAGCACCAGCGGAATGCGCCGCGGGTAACTGCGGGCGTTGGATTCCTGTTGTTGCTGGCGTTCCAGCAGCGGCGTCGGATCGAGGCAGTAAGGGCTCGACAGACCGGTATGCAACAGGCGTAGCTGTTGCGCGCCACCCGCTGTGACATTCGAAAAAGCACTCATGATTTCCTCCATGGAGGCTGGGTTTGGAAGGGAACTGCAGCCTGGAAACACATCGCTGACCTGCACCCTCGAGCGCGGGGAGATTGCCTCCCCGCGCCTTCGGTTTTACATGTCGTAGCGCAGGATCATCCCCACCGTGCGCGGTGCGCCGACGTCGATGATGGTGTCGTCGCGGTTGTTGGTGATGTATTCCTTGTCGAACGCATTCTTGACGTAGGCAGACACAGCGACATTCTTGGTGACTTTGTACTCGGTATTGAAGTTGACCAGCACATAAGCGTCGCTCTTACGCTCCCCACTGACCTTGCCGTTGGAGTCGAACTCGTACTCCGAGGGCGCAGTGCTCTGATAGACAATGTCCGTGCCGAACATCAGGCGATCATCGAAGCGATAGACACCGCCCACCGACGCCTTGTATTTCGGCGAATAGAGGAACGACTCGCCGCTCCTGTCCTGGCCATTGTCAGCAACGAAGTCCTTGTATTTGCTATCGGTAACGGCGCCGCCGAAATTCAGGGTCAGCTGCTCGGTGATGTCTTTCTCGACGAAGACTTCCAGCCCCTTGATGTCACTGCGACCGGCGTTGTAGATATCAATGACGGTGCTGCCGGGCTGCCGAACGCTGACCTGCTGATCTTTCCAGTCGGTGTAGTACAGGTTGGCGCGGGCACGCAGGCTCTTGTCGAAGAACGAACCGCGATAGGACAGCTCGTAGTTGGTGGTGTATTCCGGGTCGTAGGCTTGGTGACCGCTACCGGAGCGCAGGTTGACACCGCCGCCGCGATAACCCTTCTGCACCATGAAGCCAAGGTACTGATCCGTTGCCAGCTCGTAGTCGATACCGAGTTTCGGCAACACGGCATCAAACGACTTTTTGATTTTCTCGGGAACGAAACGGCCGTCTGCCTCGATGTCGGTATCGTTCGTCTCGTGGTCGTAACGCAGGCCGGTGATCAATGTCCAGCGCGGCGCGAACGTCCAGTTGACTTCACCGAACACCGCCTTGTTTTCAATCTTGGTATCACCCTTGACCGTGCGAGCCAGCACGTTGTCGAACAACAGCCGGTCATGGAACTTGTTGGTGTTGTGGCCGTAATAGGCACCGATGAAACTCTTCACCGTGTCCGAGTCGTAATTCAGACGCAACTCCTGGCTGAACAGGTTACCGTCCTGTTTACGCAGAACGACCTCGTTGTCCACGGCATTCTGATCGAAGTCCAGGCGGTTGCTGTAGTCCGAGCTGGTGTTGGCGGTCATGCTCGTCAACGACCAGGCATCGTTCAGACGATGATCCACCTTGGCGCTGACGGTGTCCTGCTTGAGGTTGTCGAAGGCTTCGGTGTTGGATGAAATGTCGTAATAGCTGGGCTTGCCGTCGGAACCACGCATGGTCGAGCGATCACCCTGGCGGTGTTCGTTGTGGGCGTAGGTCAGCAGGACGTCGGTGTCGTCATTGGGCAGGATCAGCAATTTGCCGCGGGCGTTGCTGGTGCGGTGCGGGTTGGCATCCTTGTCGAGCGTGGTGTTGCGGATGTAGCCGTCACCGTCGGAATAGTCCACGGCGATACGACCGGCGATCTTGTCGTCGACGATGGCGCCGCCACCGGCAACCGCGGCCCCATGCTCACCGTAGTTACCAACGTTGGTTTGCGCCGAGAAGCTTGGTTCGAAGGTTGGATTCTTGGTGCGGATTACCACCGCACCGGCCAGGGAGTTGCGGCCCTGGGTGGTGGATTGCGGGCCGAGGAAGACTTCGACCTGCTCGGCGTCCCACAGCGGAACCGGGCTCAAGGTCAGCGCGCGGTTCGGCTGTACGGCACCGTCGACATACACCGACACCGCACCGTTCAGGGCCGCCGGGCCCTGGTCATCGAAACCGGATACCGGCACGCCACGAATGCCCCAGTTTTCGTTGCCAGCCTGGCTGTAGACGCCTGGCGTGCGGGCAAACACATCCACCAGGTCTTTGTCGGCGTGTTCACGCAGGCTCTTGTCAGTCATGACCACCACGCTGGACTGGGTCTGGTCCAGGGTACGGTCAATTTTTTCACCGGTGACGGTGATCGGAGCGATCTCCATCTTGCCGGCCTCTTCAGCCGCCCACGCACCGCTGCTCAGGCCCAACGCCGACCCCACAGCCAACGCAATTGTAGTCTTTTTGAAATTCACGCCCCGCTCCCCTGCGACAGATATTTTTGGTTTTCTTCGAGCTGGCTGAAGGCTGTTCGGTGCCAGCGGAGCGGAGTCTAATCCAAAAAATTATTTAAATAAATAGTATTGATAATCTCTCTCATTTGTACCTAATATGCCGTCCTGTATTGTTTTGCATACATTTACAGACCCGTCCTACATCTGCGACCACTGCCTTGCTGTTCCGGTCGTGACGGGTCGAAAAAGTTATAAGAGGATGCGCAAGGATGACCTCAATCGAACACCTGAACGGGCGTTCCGAGCCTGTTCCATTGGCTTGCACGGATGGCAGCGCAACGGCGTTACCCGTGCTGGTACAGGCCACACCAGGGCAGTCGATCCACGACCTGGAAGCTTCGATTCGCGAACGCCTGCCCCACCTGCTGGCGACCGTTGGCGGTGTCCTGTTTCGCGGATTCGGCGTGCCCACCCCGATCGACTTCAAGCGCTTCGCCGCCAGCTTCGGCGCGCCGCTGGCCAGCTACGAATTCGGCTCCACGCCCCGCAGTAAAGTCTTTGCCGGGGTCTACAGCTCCACTGAATACCCGGCCCACCAGTTCATCCCCCTGCACAACGAACAGGCCTACACCCGGCCCTGGCCTTCGCGCATCTGGTTCCACTGCATCAAGGCCAGCGAGACCGGCGGCGAAACGCCGATCGCCGACAGTCGCCTGATCTACCAGCGCATACCCGACGGAATCCGTGAGCTGTTCGCCCGCCGCGAGCTGCTTTACGTGCGCAACTACAGCGGCGCCCTGGACCTGCCCTGGGAGAAGGTCTTCAACACCCAGGATCGGGCCCAGGTCGAGCGTTACTGCCAGGACAACGACATCGAGTGGGAATGGAAAGCCGACGGCGACCTGCGCACCCGCCAGCGCTGCGCGGCGGTGCAACAGCACCCCGATACCGGCGAATGGGTCTGGTTCAACCAGGCGCACCTGTTCCATGTGTCGGCCATCGAGCCGAGCGTGCGCGCCAGCCTGCTGGCGGCGGTGGGTGAAGAGAACCTGCCGCGCCATGTCTATTTCGGCGATGGCTCGGCCATCCCCGACGCCATGCTCGACACCGTGCGCGAAGTCTATCGCCAGACCGCCATCAGCTTCCCCTGGCAGCCCGGCGACGTTCTGATGCTCGATAACCGACTGGTGGCACACGGTCGCAATCCTTATACCGGTGACCGCAAGGTCATCGTGGCCATGGCGTGAATTGCAGATGTTTTCATTCAAACAGTGGATCGAAGTGCTGGAGTCCAACGCCCGGCATTTTCCAGAGCGTGCGGCCCTGCACTTTTTGCCGGACGGCGTAGAGATCGGCGAAACCCTGACCTTTTCCCAATTGCACGAGCAGTCCCAGTCCCTGGCCGCCGCGTTGCAGGCACGCTACGCGCCGGGTGACCGGGTGTTGCTGATGCTGCCCAGCAGCCTCGACTACGCCCGCGCATTCTGTGCCTGCCTGTACGCAGGCATGATCGCGGTGCCGCTGTTCCCGCCGCCGTCACGTAAACCGCGTCACCTCGAACGCGTGCGAAACGTGGTGGTGGACGCCGAGCCGGCGCTGATCCTGGCCCCGGCGGAGCATTGCGAAGGCTTGCGAGAACTGGTGCAAGGCCGGGTCGACGTGCTGACGGTCCAGCACCTGGGCACGCCAGCCGCCAGCCAGTGGCAACGCCCGGCCATCGACGGTTCGACCGTGGCCTTCCTGCAATACACCTCAGGCTCCACCGGCTCGCCCAAAGGCGTCGAGGTGCGTCAGCGCAACCTGATCGCCAACGTCGAGCTGATGCGCCAGGCCTACGGTTTCGATGAGCACGGCGCCATGGTCAACTGGCTGCCGCTGTACCACGACATGGGCCTGATCGGCGGCCTCCTGGCGCCGCTCTACAGTGGCATGCCCTGCTACCTGATGGCTTCGCAGACCTTCGTCAACGCACCGTCCACCTGGTTGCAGGCCTTGAGTCGCTACCGTGGCACCGTGAGTTTCGCCCCCAATTTCGCCTACGCCCTGTGCAACCGGGTGGTCAGCGACAACCTGATCGCCCAACTCGACCTGAGCGCCTGGAAACACGCCATCAACGGCGCCGAGCCGATCCACCCCGGCACACTGGATGCCTTCGCCCAGCGCTTTGCCGCCTGCGGCCTCAACCCGCTGGCGATCAGCCCCGGTTATGGCCAGGCCGAAGCGACGCTGTGTGTCAGCGCCACCCCGGCGGATGTGCTGCCGGTGGTGTTGCGCCTGGACAAGGCTGTGCTGGAAACCGGCCGCGCGGCCCTGGCGAACGCCGATGCCGCCGCCGTCGAATTCGTCGCCTGTGGCTTCCCGCAGGCCTTGCACAGCATCGCCATCGTCGACCCGCAGACCCACGAGCGTTGCGCCGCTGATCGCATCGGCGAAGTCTGGCTCAAGGGCCCGAGCAACGCCGAGTCCTATTGGAAAAACCCCGAGGCCACCCGCGAAGCCTTTGAAGCACAGATCGTCGGTTCCTCCGAGCACTACCTGCGCTCCGGCGACCTGGGTTTCATGCACGAAGGCCAGGTGGTGATCTGCGGACGGCTCAAGGACCTGTTGATCCTCAACGGGCGCAACCTCTACCCCCACGACATCGAGTTCGCCATCACCGATGCCGAGCCCGGCATCCGCACCGGGCGCATCGCCGCGTTCTCGGAAATGGACCCGGTCCTGGGCCGCGAGAAACTGGTGATCGTCGCCGAGCCGCAGCGCAAGTTCGTCGACCCGGCGCGGCATCCGGCGCTGTTCGCGTCGATGCAGAACGCCGTGCGTGAAGCCGCTGACTGTGGCATCGACCAGATCGTGCTGGTGGAAGCCGGCACCATCCCGATGACCACCAGCGGCAAGATCGCCCGCCAGGGCGCACGCAAGCAACTGGCGGCGGGCACGTTGAGCATCATCGCCCAGAGCGGCGGGCCGGCGCCTTCCCCGCGTGAAACCCTTGATGCAGGCCAGCTCAAGGCCCTGGTCCAGGCGTCGAAACACGAGGCCCAAGGCGCCTGCCGCCAATGGCTCGCGCAGACCTTGCACGAGGTCAATCCGTACCTGGCCGTGGATTTCCAACAGAGCCTGGTAGGCCAGGGACTGGACTCCATCAGCGTCGCCGATTTCGCCGCACGCCTGCACCGGGACCTGGGTTGGAACCTCGACACCCAGGACCTGTTCGGCGAGCAGACCCTGGCGCAATGGGCCAAGGCCCTGCTGGATTTCCTCAGTGAGCCGCCAGCGGCCGAGCGACCCTCGACGGCGCGCGACAACGCCAGCGAACATCGCCAATCCTTCGCCCAGCGCCGCCTGTGGTTCCTGCGCCAACTCAACCCGGACGACACCCGGCACAACCTGGTGCTGCACCTGAGCCTGCGAGGTCCACTTGAAATCGAGGTGCTGGCCGAGCGCTTGAGCGCCTTGGTCAACCGACACAGCGTATTGCGCACGGTCTACCGCGATGGCATCGACGGCCCGCAGCAACAGGTGCAGCCAGCCACGCCGGTCGCATTGGACTGGCACGACCTGCAAGGGCAGAGTGAGGCGCAGCAACGGCAAGCGCTGCGCGACGCCCTGGCACGCGAACACGCCACCCCGGTCAATCTCACCGAGGGGCCGCTGCTGCGCGCCCAACTGCTGAGCCGTGACGCGCAGCAACACGACCTGCTGCTGACCCTGCACCACATCGCCTTTGACGGGCGTTCGGCGCAAGTGCTGCTGGCGGAGTTGGCCGGTGTAGCGAACGCCCAACAACCGGTGCAATACCTCGATTTCGCCCAGTGGGAAGCGACCCACTGGAGCGAACAGCGGATCGCCACCGAGCAGGACTTCTGGCGCGCCCACCTGGCCGGCCTGCCGCAGACCCTCGAACTGGGCGGCAGCGGCCAGGCCCAGGGTGAACACAGCCTGCACTTCAACGTGCCCCAGGCCACCTGCGAACAACTCTCGGCATTGGCCCGCGAGCGCGGCATGACCCTGTTCATGCTGTTGCTGGCCCACTACCAACTGGTGCTCAAGCAACTGGGCGGCCAGCAACGGTTCCTGCTCGGCACCGACGTCAGCGGTCGACCGTTGGCGGAGCACCACGACGTGATCGGTTTCTTCGTCAACCAACTGACCCTGCGCTGCGACCTGCACGGTGAGCCGACGCTGGCCGGTTTTCTTGAGCGGGTCCGCGATGAAGCGCGTCTGGCGTATGCCCACCAGGGCCTGCCGTTCGACCTGGTGGTTTCGGCCCTGGCGCCGCAACGCCTGCCCGGCCACTCGCCGCTGTTCCAGGTCAAGCTCAACTATCAACCGTCCCGCGTCACACCCGCCAGCATCGCCGGTGCGCAGTTGGACACGCTGGAAGTGGCGCAGGCGCCGGGGGATTTTCACCTGGTGCTGGACCTGGTGCACGGCACCGATGGCCTGGAAGCGACCCTCAAGTACCGCGGCGAATACTTCGACCAGGACCGTGCCTTGCGCCTGCAACACCTGTGGACGCGCCTGCTGGAAGACACCCGCCAGCAGCTGGACGAGCCGCTGCCGGCGCTGGCTGCGCGCGTCGACGCCTGGGACCAGGCGTTCCAGCGTGAGCGCCAGCAGGCCCAGGCGCAGACCGGACGCAGCCAGATGCTGCAAGCCAAACGTCGTTCCATGCCCCTTTAACCGAGTCGGATGCCGTTATGTCTATCGTGCCCCCATCGCCCCGCGCCCTAGGCGCCGTGCGTCGCAAAGCCATGAACGTCTCGGAACAGCGACTGGTCACCGAGCGCCTGCTCAGCCCCGAACACGCCCTGCCGCTGGTGATCGAACCGGCGGTCAGCGGCGTTGACCTGGTCGCCTGGGCCGCCCGCGAACGCGAGTCTCTGGAGCAAAAACTGCTGCAATACGGCGCCTTGTTGTTTCGCGGGTTCAACGTGGCGTCGGTCGAGCAGTTCGACCAGGTGATCGCCGCGCTCTCCCCTGGCGCCCTCGAATACATGTTCCGCGCCTCGCCCCGAACCCGGGTCGGCGGCAACATCTATACCTCGACCGACTACCCGGCCGACCAGATGATTTTCCCCCACAACGAACACTCCTATTCGCCACGCTTCCCGCTGCGATTGTTCTTCTACTGTCAGCTCGCTTCCGAGACCGGTGGCGAAACGCCGATCGGCTCGACCCGCGCGGTCAAGGCCCGCATCAGCCCGGAAATCGAAGCACGCTTCCGGGAAAAAGGCGTGTTGTACGTGCGCAACTATGGCGACGGTTTCGGCCTGCCCTGGCAGAGCGTGTTCCAGTCCGAAGATCGCAGCGAAGTGGAAACCTACTGCGCCAGCGTCGGCATCGAAGTGGAATGGAAGGACAACAATCGCCTGCGCACCCGTCAGCGCGGGCCGGCCGTGGTGCGTCATCCGCGCACCGGCGAAGAAGTCTGGTTCAACCACGCGACCTTCTTTCACATCAGCACCTTGCCACCGCGCATCCGGGATTCGCTGCAAAGCAACTTCAGCGACCTGGACCTGCCCACCAACACCTTCTACGGCGACGGCGAACCGATCGAGCCGCAGGTACTGGAGTCGCTGCGAGCGGCCTACCTCGACTCGCTGGTGCGATTCAGCTGGCAGCCGGGCGACGTGTTGTTCATCGACAACATGCTCGCGGTGCACGGTCGCGAACCCTTTACCGGCAAGCGCGCAATCATGACCGGCATGGCCGAAGCCCTGCTGTCGAGCGACGTCGCCGTTTGACTTCCAACGGGTCCACCCACCGCTTGCCAGCGGCTCGCTCGACTCTCGGTCAGCGAGCCCCGGCGGGCGCGGTGTCACCCCGATCCAAGCCCCCTTTCCAGACGAGTTGAACATGAGCGGACTTCAAGGTTTTCGTATCTCGCCGCAACAGGCAGCCCTCTACCCACACCTCAATGGCGCCGCCGCGCACCCTTACGGCTGTCACCTGCAATGGACGCTGTCCGGCCCGACGGACGTCGACGCGCTGGACAACCGCCTGCGCACGCTGCTGGCCGACTGCGAGATCCTGCGCACGCGCCTGATGCCGGTGCCCGGCCTGCGCCACCCGGTGCAAGTGATCGACGACAGCGGCTCGCTGGCGGTGACGTCGGTGGACCTGCGCCAACGTCCTGTCGCCGAGCAGGAGGCCGAACTGGCGCGCCTGGCATCGCAGCCGCGGGACTGGACCACGCCGCTGGCCGTGACCGTGGTGCACCTGTCCGATGACCGCGCCGTGCTGGACCTGGCCGGCGCCAGCAGCCATTTCGACCTCGCCAGCCTCAGGCTGGTGGCGAACGCCCTGTTGCAGAACACTCCGCCGGACCTGTCCGAGACCCTGCAGTACGCCGACTACGCCGAATGGCGCTGGAGCCTGGTTGAAGACGAACCGGACCACCCGGGCACGCGCTTCTGGAAAACCCTGGGCCAGACCGAGCAGCCCACCTTGCAGCTGTCCCTTGAGGCGCCCTGCGGCAGCGGTTTTGCCCCAGCACGGCACACGCTGGCGCTGCCGGACGACCTCAGCCGTCACCCGAGCCTGAACGCAGACCTGCTATTGGCGGCCTGGGCAGCGGTGCTCGGCCGGTTGGCGGGCCAGCAACAGGTCCCGGTCACGCTGATCCATGAAAGCCGTGGCGTCGAGCTGGAAAGCGCCCTCGGCCTGTTCGAACAGGGCCTGCCCCTGAACATCGACCTGGATGCCCAGGCCACCCTGGCCCAGCAGAGCCAGCAGGTACGCGCCAGCGTCGAGCACGGCACCGGCTGGCAAGACTATTACACCGAGGGCTTCAGCACCGGCTACGCCTTCGCATGGCGCTCGGGCGACGCCCGGGAACGCTACGCCGACGCGCGGATGAACCCGCTCAAGGCCTGTCTGAACGTGCGCCAGTTGCCCGGCCAACTGTTGGCAGACCTGACGTACGATCGCCACGTGCTGAGCGCCGAAGCCGTGCGTTGCCTCGGCGAGCAGTGGCTGCAACTGCTGCTGGGCGCCCTGGCCGAACCGCAGCGAGCCTGGGCGCAATTGCCCTTGGGCGGCCCACTGCAATCGCAACTGCTGGATACCGGCGCCCACCTGCCGGTGATCGAACCCGTGACGCTGGTTGAACTCATCGCCCGCCAGGTTCGCCAGCAACCGGACGCCATCGCCCTCAGCGACCAGGCCGGCGACCTCAGCTACGCCCGCCTCGATGCCTGCGCCACGCGCCTGGCCCATCAACTGGTGGCTGCCGGCATCGGTCGCGACGTGCCGGTGGGCATCCTCTTCCCCCGTGGCAACGCCGCCATCGTCGCCATGCTGGCGGTGTTGAAGGCCGGTGGCGCCTACGTGCCGATCGACCCGACGTACCCGGCCGAACGCCGTGCCTACATGCTCGCCGACAGCGCCATCGCCCACATCGTCGTCAGCGCCGACCTGGCCGACAGCGTGCCGGCCAGCCTGCAACGCTTCGTCCTCGATGACTTGCAAGAGCAAGGCCACGCCGACCTGCCGCCCCTGCCCCAACCGGACCCGGACGCCCTCGCTTACCTGATCTACACCTCCGGTTCCACCGGCGCTCCGAAGGCCGTGGAAATCAGCCACGGCGCGCTGAGTTTCTCGACCCAGGTGCGCATGGCCGCCTATGAAACGCCAGTGCGCGCCTACCTGCTGCTGTCATCGTTTGCCTTCGACAGCTCGGTCGCGGGGATTTTCTGGACCCTGGCCCAAGGCGGGCGACTGGTGCTGCCGGCGCCAGGGGAAGAACTGGAGATGGCGCGCCTGGCGCAACTGGTAACCCAGCATCACGTCAGTCACGGCCTGTCGCTGCCGTCGCTCTACCAAGCGTTGCTGGAGCAGTTGCAACGGGCCGGTGGCAGCGAAAGCCTGCAATGCTGGATCGTCGCCGGCGAGGCCTGCCCGCCGACGCTGGTCAGCCAGCACCACAAGGCCCTGCCCCAGGCGCGCCTGGTGAACGAATACGGCCCCACCGAAGCCACGGTCTGGGCCAGCTACGACGTGCTGGAGCCCAACCGCAGCGTCAGCATCGGCCGCCCCATCGCCGGCATGGACCTGCGCCTGCTGAACGAATTCGACCAGGCCTGCGGCATCGGCGAACCGGGCGAGATCGTCCTCGCCGGCCCGACCCTGGCCCGCGGCTACCGCAACAAACCCGACGAAACCGCCAAGGCTTTCGTCACCCTGGCCGACGGCACCCGCGCCTACCGCACCGGCGACCTGGCCTGCTGGCTGGCGGACGGGCGCCTGGCGTTCCTCGGGCGCAAGGACCACCAGGTGAAAGTCCGCGGCTACCGCATCGAACTGGGTGAAATCGAACGCCAGCTGTGCCTTCACAGCGACGTGCGCGAAGCCGCGGTGATCGTGCAGGAACACGCCGCCGGCAAGCGCCTGCTGGCCTACATCCTCGCCGCCCACGGCTATGCACCGGACTCCGAAGCGCTCAAGCGTTTCCTGGGCGAACGCCTGCCCTCGTACATGGTGCCGGCCCGGGTGCTGACCCTGGCGACCTTTCCGCGCACCCCCAACGGCAAGCTCGACGCCCGGCAACTGCCCGACCCGGATCAGTTCGACGAAAGCACTCATGTGGCGCCGCGCAACGCCATGGAAACCGCCTTGCAAGCCATCGTTGCCAAGGTGCTGAAACTGGCGTCGGTCAGTGTCACCGACAACTTCTTCGCCATTGGCGGCGACTCGATCCTGAGCCTGCAAGTGGTGGCCCAGGCCCACGAGCAAGGCATCGCGCTCTCGGCCAAGCAGGTCTTCGAGCGCCAGACCATCGCCGCCATGGCCGACGTCGCGCAACCGCTGGCCGAGTCCGCCGCCGAACCGCTCGCCCAGAGCACCGAGTTCAGCGCCTCGGGCCTGTCCGATGACGAAATGCAAGCGCTGATGGCTGAACTGAACGAGGCCGACCTGTGAGCGGTTTCACCCGTCGCCAGGCCATCACCGTCGCCCCTTTTTACGCAGGACGCTTTCAATGACCACCGCAAAGACCACCGGCAACCCGATCGAAGACATCTACCCGCTGTCGCCGCTGCAACAGGGGATGCTGTTCCATTCCCTGCTCCACGAAGACTCCGGTGTCTACCTGATGCAGGATCGCTACCGCATCGGCGGGGCCATCGACGAAGCGCTGTTCCTCGAATCGTGGCGCCAGGTGGTGGCGCTGCACCCGTCCCTGCGCGCCAGTTTCCAATGGAAAAGCCAGAAGCAACCGGTGCAGGTGATCCACCGCGAGGTCAAGGTGCCCCTGGATACCCTCGATCTGCGCGACCTTGCCCCTCACGAACAGGAGGCACGCATCCGCACCCTGCTCGAAGACGAACAGAAAGTCGGCTTCAACCTGTCGAAGCCGCCGCTGATTCGCTTCCGCCTGGTGCGCCTGGCCGACGAGTCGTACGAATTCATTCGCAGCTTCCACCACATCCTGATGGATGCCTGGTGCATTTCCCTGGTGACGGTGGACTTCCTCAAGGTCTACGAAGCGCTGTGCAACGACCGCACTCCCGAGCTGAAAAGCCCACGGCCGTTTCGCGACTACATCCAGTGGCTGCAACGCCAGGACGCGAGCAAGGCCGAACAGTTCTGGCGTGGCCAACTGCAAGGCCTCAATGCGCCCACGCCATTGACCGTGGACAACGGCGTGGCCCGCGACCGCTACACCGACGCGGTGCTGGTAGACGATCAACTGATTCACCTCAGCGCCACGCAGACCCAGGCGCTGGCCGCGTTCTGCCGCAGCCGCCGGATCACCCCGAACACCTTCTTCCAGGGCGTCTGGTCGTTGCTGCTGTCGCGCTACAGCGGGCAGCAGGACGTGGTCTTCGGCGTCACCGTGGCCGGCCGTCCGGCGGACCTGACCGGCGTGGCGGAAATGATCGGCCTGTTCATCAACACCCTGCCGCTGCGGGTCTCGGTTGACCCGAACGCTACCCTTGGCGATTGGCTGGGTGCCCTGCAGGGGCTCAACGTCGACATGCGCGACTTCGAGCACACGCCGTTGACCGACATCCAGGGCTGGAGCGATTTCCCTCGCGGCGAAACCCTGTTCGACAGCATCCTGGTGTTTGAAAACGCGCCCATCGACGAGCAAATCCTCGAGGGCGGCTTCCAGTTCAGCCTTGAAGGCATGGACCACAGCGTGCACACCCACTACGGCCTGACCGTGGTGATCCTGCCCGGCGAGCAACTGGGCATCCGCGTGTCCTATGACCGCGAACGCTTCGAAGCGTCTACCGTGCAACGCCTGCTCGGGCATATCGCCAGCCTGGTCGAAGGCATGCTGGCGGCGCCGGACGCGCCCCTGGGCAGCTTTGAACTGCTCGCCGTCGAAGAACGCCAGCAATTGCTGGGCGATTGGGCGGTCAACCCACACGACTTCCCCCTCGACCAGAGCTACGCCCAGTTGTTCGCCGCCCAGGTCGCCCAGCGCGGTGATCAGGTTGTCGCGCGCTGTGACGACGAGTCGCTGACCTATGCCGAGCTGGACCGGCGCTCCACCCGCCTGGCCCACGCCTTGCGCGACGCTGGTGCCGGAGAAGATCAACTGGTCGCCCTGGTCGCTCCCCGTGGCCTGGCACTCCTGACCATGATGATCGCCGTGTTCAAGGCCGGCGCCGCCATGCTGCCGTTGGAAGTCAACCACCCGCCCGAGCGCCTGCGGGAAATCCTCGGCCTGGCCCGCGCGCCGTTGCTGGTGGTCAGCGAAGCGGCCGGCGGCTTGCTCGAGCCCTTGCTCAGTGGCCTCGACCAACCCCCTGCGGCGTTGTTCGCCGAAGCCTGCTGGAAATCCGGCAACGACGCGCCGCTGCCCCTGCTCGGTCGTCCGCAGAGCCTGGCCTACGTGCTGTTCACCTCGGGTTCGACCGGTACGCCAAAGGGCGTGATGATCGAACAGCGCGGCATGCTCAACAACATCTTCGGCAAGGTCCCGGCCCTGGGGCTGGGTGCCGAGGACCGGATTCCCCAGACCGCCTCGGTGGCGTTCGACATTTCGGTGTGGCAGTTCCTCGCCGCCCCGGTGCTCGGTGCCACCGTGCACATCCTTGCGGACGAAATCGCCCACGACCCGCAGCGCCTGCTGCACGTGCTCGCCAGCGAGCGCCTGAGCGTGCTGGAAATCGTCCCGAGCCTGATGCGCACCTTGCTCGCCCTGTGCCCGTGCGACCTGCAACTGCCCGACCTGCGCTGGGTCCTGCCCACCGGTGAAGCCCTGCCGCCCACCGTGGCCCGGGACTGGTTCGCGCGCTTCCCCGACATTGCCCTGATGAACGCCTACGGGCCGGCCGAGTGCGCCGACGACGTGGCGTTCCAGCCGATCTTTGCCGCACCCGATGCCAACGTCAGCCACATGCCCATCGGCCAGCCGACCGCCAACAACCGCCTGTATGTGCTGGACGAAAGCCTGCGCCCGGTGCCGGTCGGCGTGGCCGGGGAGATCTGCGTCGGTGGCGTCGGTGTCGGCCGCGGCTACCTGCACGACCCTAAGCGCACCGCCGATGCCTTCATCGACCACCCATCACTCAACGCTCGCGTGTACCGCACCGGTGACCTGGGACGCTGGCGTGCCGACGGGGTGATCGAATACCTCGGCCGACGCGACCAGCAGGTAAAACTGCGCGGCCACCGGATCGAACTGACCGAAATCGAACACCGCCTCGCCCAGCATGCCAACGTGCGCGAAGCCGCCGTGCTGCTGCGGGAAAACACCGCGGGCGAAGCCTGGCTGGTGGCGTACTGGTCGGCCCATGACGACACACTGGGCAGCGATGGGCTGAGCGACCACCTGCGGGCGCAGTTGCCGCCGTACATGGTGCCGGCGGCGTTCGTCTGCCTGGAGCGCCTGCCGCTGAACAACAACGGCAAGGTCGACCGCAAGGCCCTGGCCGCCCGGGAGCTGGACTGGCAGGTCGACACCCGGCAAAGCATCGCCCCGCGCAACGCGCTGGAAAGCGCCGTGGCCGCCATCTGGGCCGAGGTCCTGGGGCGCGACAGCATTGGCGTGGAGGACAACTTCTTCACCCTCGGCGGCCACTCGCTGCTGGCGACCCAGATCGTCGCGCGGCTGCGCAGCCACTTCAAACTGGAGCTGCCGCTGCGCACGCTGTTCGAACAGCCGACCGTGGCCCTGCTGGCCGACGCCATCGCCGCACGCCAAGCCGACGCCGCCGCGCCGCAGGCCACCGCCCTCGCGGCGCCGACCGCCCGACCGCGCCCGGCCTTGCTGCCGCTGTCGTTCTCGCAGCAACGCCTGTGGTTCATCGAGCAACTGACCCCGGGCACGACGCTGTTCAACATCCCGTTCGCCCTGCACCTCAAGGGCGCGCTCAATGTCGAGGCCCTGCACGCCAGCTTGAATGACCTGCTGGCGCGCCATGAAATCCTGCGCACCGGCATCGACAGCCGCGACGGCGTGCCGAGCCAATGCATCAGCCCATCACTGACCATCGCCCTGCCCTTCGACGACCTTTCCGGACTTTCCACCACGGCGCGCGAGGGCGCGCAGTTCACGGCCCTGCAAGACACCTTCGAGCAGCCGTTCGACCTGGCCACCCCGCCGCTGCTGCGCGCTCGCCTGCTACGCCTGGCGCCGCAGGAACACGTGCTGGGCATCGCCCTGCACCACCTGGTGTCGGACGCCTGGTCGGCCACCATCGCCCTGCGCGAACTGGCCCTGGGTTATGAAGCCCGCTGCAACGGCGGCGCCGCCCAACTGCCAGCCCTGGCGCTGCAATACGCCGACTTCGCCCTCTGGCAGCGCGAACACCTGCAAGGCGCCGAACTCAAGCGCCAGCTCGACTACTGGACCACCGCCCTGGATCGCCGCGACAGCGAAGGCAGCCCGTTGCTGGCGCTGCCGACCGACCATCCACGGCCGTCTGTGCAAAGCTACCGCGCCGGGATCGTTCAGCGTGAACTGACCACCGACCTCAGTGACCGGGTACAAGCCTTTGCCAGCCGCCTGGGCACCACGCCGTTCACGGTGCTGTTCGCCGGTTTCGCCGTGCTGATGCACCGCCTGAGCGGCGATGCCACGGTGCTGGTCGGCACCCCGGTGACCCATCGCGAGCAACCGGGCACCGAAGGCCTGCTCGGCATCCTGCTGAACAACCTGGCGATCCGGGCCGACTTTGCCCCCCAGGCAGACTTCACCGCCCTGGTCAAACAAGTGGCCGAACGCCTGCGCAGTGGCCTGCAACACCAGGACCTGCCTTTCGAGCAACTGGTGGACAGCCTGCAACTGCCCCGCAGCCTCAGCCACGCGCCGTTGTACCAGGTGATGGTGGCGCAACAGTTGGCCATGGAATCGCGGCTGCGCTTCCCCGGGCTGGAATTCGAAGCGCTGGACACGCCGCTGCGGCACTCGGAATGCGACCTGGACTTGCACGTGCTGTGCCCGGCCAATGCGCCGATCCAGCTGGAGCTGATGTTCGCCCTTGACCTGTTCACCGCCGACAGCGCCCGCCAGACCCTCGCCCGCCTTGAGCACCTGCTCGAACACATGCTCGCCGAGCCGCAACGCCCGGTGGCGGCCTTGCCGCTGTTGATGGATGCGGAATGGCAACGCACCGTGGTGGAGTGGAACAGGACCGAGATGCAGGTGCCCAGCCACCTGACCTTCGCCCAACTGTTCGAACAACAGGCCGAGCGGACCCCGGAGCGCGATGCACTGTGCTTCGAGGGCCGCCGCCTGAGCTACGACGAGCTGAACCGTCGAGCCAACCAGTTGGCCCATTACCTGCGCAGCCGTGGCGTGGTCGCCAATCGTCCGGTGGCGCTGTGTGTCGAGCGCTCGTTGGACCTGTTGGTCGGCCTGCTGGGCATCCTCAAGGCCGGCGGCGCCTACGTGCCGCTGGACCCGACCTACCCGGTGGATCGCCTGGCGTACATGCTCGAAGACGCGCAACCGGCGCTGTTCCTCGGCCAAAAAGGGCTGTTGGAGCAGTTGGGCGCCGACCTGCCCCGCGTGCGCCTGGACAGCGACGCGGCACACTTGGCCGACCTGCCGGACGACAACCTGCCGGCGCTCGCCGGGCCGAACGACCTGGCCTACATCATGTACACCTCTGGCTCGACCGGTAAGCCCAAGGGCACCCTGGTCACCAACGGCTCGGTGGTCAACCTGGCCTGGGCGCGCATCCATGGCCTGTATCGCCGCTACACCGACCAGCCGATGCGCACCAGCTTCAACTACTCGTTCGCCTTCGACAGTTCGGTGGCCGAGCTCATCCTGCTGCTCGACGGCCACAGCCTGTACCTGACCCCGGAAGACGTGCGCTACGACCCACAGGCGCTGGCGCAGTTCTTCGCCGAAACCCGCCTGGACGCTTTCGAATGCACTCCGGCCCAACTCAAGGCCCTGCTCGAAAGCGACGGCGTGCGCCGTGGCGAGGTGTACCTGCCGCGCTTCGTGCTGTTCGGCGGCGACGCGGTGGACGCGCAACTGTGGCAACGCCTGCCATCGATTGCCGGCAGCCGCTTCTTCAACACCTACGGCCCGACCGAATGCACCGTGGACGCCACCGGTTGTGCGGTCGATGATTTCCCCCAGCGCCCGATCATTGGCCGGCCGATTGCCAACGTGCGCACCTACGTCCTCGATGGGTTTCTCAACCCGATGCCGGTGGGCGTACCGGGCGAACTGCACATCGGCGGCGCCGGCGTGACCCTGGGCTACCTCAACCGCGCCGAGCAGACCGCCAAGGTGTTCATCGACGACCCGTTCTCGCCGGTCGAAGGCGCCCGGATGTACAAGTCCGGCGACCTGGTGCGCTGGTTGCCCGACGGCCAGCTCGAATACCTGGGACGCATGGATCACCAGGTCAAGATCCGTGGCTTCCGCGTCGAACTGGGGGAAATCGAAACCCTGATCGGCGCCCAGCCGGGCGTGCGCCAGGCCGTGGTGCTGGCCCGCGAGGACGTGCCCGGCGACAAGCGCCTGGTGGCCTACGTGACCTGTGACGAACAGGCCGACATCCATGCCTGGCGCAAGACCCTCGGCGCTGCCCTGCCCGACTACATGGTGCCTTCGGCGTTCGTGCTGCTGGATGAACTGCCGCTGACCGACAACGGCAAGCTCAACCGCAAGGCCTTGCCGGCACCGGACATCCAGGCCGCCCCGGACGCCCTCGATCCGCCCCGCAGCGCCGCCGAACAGCAACTCGCCGCGCTGTGGTCGGAACTGCTCAACGTGCCGGCGGCCCAGATCGGTCGCGACAGCCACTTCTTCTACCTCGGCGGCCATTCGCTGCTGGCGGCGGCGCTGTTTGCCCGCCTGCGCCAACAGTTCGCCACGGTGCCGCCGCTGCGCGCGGTGTTCGAGCACCCGACCCTCCAAGCCCTGGCCGCGCTGCTGGACGACCCGTTGCAAGCACCCGCCGCGACATTCCAACCGGCGCCTCGCCCGGCACGCCTGCCGCTGTCGTTCGAACAACAGCGCCTGTGGTTCCTTGAACAATTGAGTGCCGGCGGTGGCGAGTACAACGTGGTCAGCGCCGTGCAACTGGACGGCGAACTCGACACGCGCGCCCTGCAAGCAGCCCTTGAGCAAGTGGCCCAGCGTCACGAAATCCTGCGCAGCCGCATCGTGCGCGCCGACGACGGCGAGTTGGCACTGGTCATCGACCCCCAGGCCAACCTCACCTTGGGCGTCAGCACCCTGGACGCGACCGACGACACTCACTGGCAGCAGTTGACCGACGCCGCCGTCCACACCGAGACCGGGCGCCGTTTCGACCTCGCCCGCGAACAACCGATCCGCGCCACGCTGCTGCAACGCAGCCGCCGTGCCCAGTCGTTGTTGCTGCTCAGCGTGCATCACTGCGCCACCGATGATGCCTCCAGCCAGAACCTGCTGGATGAGCTGGGCCGCTGCTACAGCGCCCATGGCCAGGGCACCCGCGCCACATTGCCGGACCTGGCGCTGCAATACCCCGACTACGCGCTCTGGCAACGCGAGCCCGCTCAGCAGGCCGCGTTCAGCAGCCAGCTGAACTACTGGCGCAACCAGCTGGAGGACGGTGATTACCTGCTGGACCTGCCCACCGAGCACGGTCGTCCCGACCAACTCGCCCCAGCGGCCGGCGCCGTGCAATGGCAACTGCCACCGGCCCTGGTCGGTCGCCTGCGGCAATTCGCCCAGCAACGCGGCGCCACGCTGTACATGCTGATGCTCGCGGCGGCGCAGTTGCTTCTGGGCCGCTACGCCAACCAGCGCGATGTGCGGGTCGGCAGCCCGGTGGCCCAACGTCCGTTCGCCGAGCTGCAACCGCTGATCGGTTGCTTCGTCAACACCGTGGTGATGCGTGCCGACCTCGACCCGAACCTGGATTTCGAAGGCCTGCTGAATCAGGTCCGCGGCACCGTGCTGGACGCCCAGCAGCATCAGGACGTGCCGTTCGACCAGGTCGTCGAACACCTCAAGCCGGCCCGCAGCCTCGGCCAGACGCCGTTGTTCCAAGTGCTGTTCGCCATGCAGAACGCCGAGGCGTCGAGCCAGTCGTGGTCGCCGCTGCAGGTCAGCGAACGGGCGGTGAGCGCCCAGGCGACCAAGTTCGACCTGAACTGGGAAGTGCACGACGGTGAAGTGCTGTCGGTGTTGCTGGAGTACCGCACCGCGCTGTTCAGCGAAACCACTGCCCGGCGCTGGCTGGAACAGTGGCAGCAGTTGCTTGAGACCCTGCTCGAAGCCCCCCGCACCCGTCTTGGCGACTGGTCGCCACTGCCAACGGCCGAGCGCCAACGGCAACTGGTCGAGTGGAACGCCACCGAGCGTCACTACAGCGGCCCCCGTGACTTGCACACTGCCCTGAGCCAGCAAGCGGCCCTGAGCCCCAACGCCCCGGCGCTGGTGTTCGAAGGCCAACGCCTGAGCTACGCCGAACTGGACCTGCGCGCCCAAGCCGTTGCTCGTGCCCTGCGCGCAGCCGGCATCGGCGCCGACACCATCGTGCCGGTGTGCATGGAGCGTTCCGTGGACATGGTCGTCGCCCTGCTCGGCATCGTCCACGCCGGCGCCGCCTGGCTGCCGCTGGATCCGGAACTGCCCGCCGCGCGCCTGGCGTTCCTGATCGAGGACGCCGACGCCAAGGTCACCCTGACCCAAGCCCAATGGTTGCCGAAGCTGCCGGCCGGGCATTCGGCCTGGACCCTCGATGCCCTGCCCGAGGCCCCTACGTTCGAACCGATCAGCGTGCAGGCCAACGACCTGGCCTACGTGCTCTACACCTCCGGCTCCACCGGCCAGCCGAAAGGCGTGATGAACGAACACGGCGCCCTGATGAACCGCCTGTACTGGATGCAGGACGCCTTCCCGATTGGCCCGAACGACCGCGTATTGCAGAAAACCCCGTACAGCTTCGACGTCTCGGTATGGGAGTTCTTCTGGCCGCTGATCACCGGCGCGACCCTGGTGGTCGCCCGTCCGGACGGCCATCGCGACCCGGCCTACCTCAGCCGGTTGATCCAGCAGGAACAGGTCACCACGCTGCACTTCGTGCCGTCGATGCTGCGCGCCTTCGTCGAGGAACCGAGCCTGGCCGACTGCCACAGCCTGCGCCAGGTGTTCGCCAGCGGCGAAGCGTTGCCGGTGGACCTGGTGCGGCGCTTCATGGGCCAACATCCGGCCGCGCTGGTCAACCTCTACGGCCCGACCGAAGCGGCCATCGACGTCTCGGTGTGGCGCTGCTCGGTGAACGATACGATCGTGCCGATCGGCAAGCCCATCGCCAACCTGCGCCTGTACATCCTTGACGAAACCCTGCAACCGTTGCCGATCGGCAGCATCGGCGAGCTGTACATCGGTGGCGTCGGCGTGGCCCGCGGTTACCTCAAGCGCCCGGACCTGACCAAGGAGCGTTTCCTGGCCAGCCCGTTCATCGACGGTGATCGCCTGTACCGCACCGGCGACCGCTGCCGCTTCCTCGCCGACGGCAACGTCGAATACCTCGGGCGCCTCGACCATCAGGTCAAGCTGCGTGGCCAGCGTATCGAGCTGGGTGAGATCGACTCGGTGCTGCTGGCCCAGGACGGCGTTCGCGATGCCGCGACCGTGCTGCTCGACCAACGCCTGGTGAGCTTCTGGTGCGGTGACGCGGATGAAGCCGCCTTGCGCAGCGCCTTGGGCGCCAGCCTGCCCGCGCACATGTTGCCCGGCCTCTTCGTTCAGCTCGAACGCCTGCCGCTCAACAGCAACGGCAAACTCGACCGCAAGGCCCTGGCCGCCCTGCCGTTGCCGCAAAGCCAGCGCGAACGCCCTCACACGGCACCGCGCAACGCCACCGAAGCCGTGCTCTGCGAAGTGTTCAGCGAAGTGCTGGCGTGCGACTGCGTCAGTGTCGACGATCACTTCTTCCAGCTCGGCGGCCACTCCCTGCTGGCCACGCGCCTGGTCAGCCGGGTACGTGAGCGCCTTGGGGTAGCCTTGCCCCTGGCACTGGTGTTCGCCCAGCCCACGGTGGCGGCCCTGGCCGAACACCTGCGCGCCGCATTGCCAGGCGAGTCGATCACGCCGCAGCCACGTCCGGACGTACTGCCGTTGGGCCTGGCGCAAAAACGCTTCTGGCTGCTCAGCCGCCTGGTGCCGGATTCGCGCGAGTACCACATGCCGTTCGCCCTGACCTTGCGCGGCGCGCTTCAGGTCAGCGTCCTGGGCGAAGCGTTCGAACAGGTCAGCCAACGTCACCTGGTGCTGCGCAGCCGCATTGTCGAGGTCGAAGGCGAGCCGCAACTGCTGATCGACGACCATGGGCCGGCGCTCACGGTCACGTCCGTCACCACCCAAGACTGGGCCGGCGCCTGCGCCACGGCCCAGGCCGAGTTGATGCGCCCGTTCGACCTGGCCCGCGCCGCGCCTTGGCGGGCGCACCTGCTGCAACGCCAGGGCAGCGACGAGAATCTCCTGCTGGTCTGCCTGCACCACAGCGCCACCGACGGCTGGGCCATGCAATTGCTCATCGATGAACTGACCCAGGCCTACGCTGCCGGTCTCGAAGGGCAATCGCCGACCTGGGCGCCGCTGGACATCGACTACGTCGACTTCGCCCTGTGGCAACAACACCCGGACACCCAGGCCCGACGCAATGCCAGCCTGGACTACTGGAAAAACCACCTGGGCCAGGACGACTATCAACTCGACCTGCCTGTGGACCATCCTCGTGGCGCCGAAGCGGATCGACGAGCCCGCCAACTGATCGTCAGCCTCGGCGCCCAGCGGGCCGAGGCGATCCGCCAGTTCGCCCGCCAGCGCGGCACGACCCCGTACGTGGTCCTGGCCGCGGCCCTGAGTGCACTGCTGGCGCGTTATAGCGGCCAGCGCGAGATTCGTCTCGGCACCCCGGCCGACCAGCGTGAACAGGCGCAATCCCAGGCGCTGCTCGCCTGCCTGGTCAACACCCTGGTGATCCGCAGCGAAGTCGATCCGCGTGCCCCGGCCGAACAGTTGCTCGCCAACCTCGAAGCCGACCTGCGCGCGGCCCAAGCGCACGCCGACCTGCCCTTCGCCACCCTGGTTGGCGCGGTCGCCCAACACCGCGACCTGAACCGCACGCCGCTGTTCCAGGTGCTGTTCTCCCTCAACTACGGTCGGGTGGACAGCCGCCAGTGGCCAGGGCTGAACGTCGAAGAGCAGGCCTTGCCAGTGATCGACGCCAAGTTCGAGCAGAGCTGGGAAGTCCAGGACGACGGCAGCGACATGACGCTGGCGCTGGAGTACCAGGCAGCGCTGTTCGACGAAGCGACGATGCAACGCTGGAGCGCGCAATGGTGTGCGCTGCTGGATGCATGGGTGGCGGCGCCGACACGCACGCTGATCGAGCTGTTCCCGCAGCAGCAGGACCAGCAGCAACTGGACCGCTGGAACGCCACCGAGCGTCACTACAGCGGCCCCCGTGACCTGCACACCGCCCTGAGCCAACAAGCGGCCCTGAGCCCCAACGCCCCGGCGCTGGTGTTCGAAGGTCAACGCCTGAGCTACGCCGAACTGGACCTGCGCGCCCAAGCCGTTGCCCGTGCCCTGCGCGCAGCCGGCGTCGGCGCCGACACCATCGTCCCGGTGTGCATGGAGCGTTCCGTGGACATGGTCGTCGCCCTGCTCGGCATCGTCCACGCCGGCGCCGCCTGGCTGCCGCTGGACCCGGAACTGCCCGCCGCGCGCCTGGCGTTCCTGATCGAGGACGCCGACGCCAAGGTCACCCTGACCCAAGCCCAATGGCTGCCGAAACTGCCGGCCGGGCATTCGGCCTGGACCCTCGACGCCCTGCCCGAGGCCCCTGCGTTCGAACCGATCAGCGTGCAGGCCAACGACCTGGCCTACGTGCTCTACACCTCCGGCTCCACCGGCCAGCCGAAAGGCGTGATGAATGAACACGGCGCCCTGATGAACCGCCTGTACTGGATGCAGGACGCCTTCCCGATTGGCCCGAACGACCGTGTATTGCAGAAAACCCCGTACAGCTTCGACGTCTCGGTGTGGGAGTTTTTCTGGCCGCTGATCACCGGTGCGACCCTGGTGGTCGCCCGTCCGGACGGCCATCGCGACCCGGCCTACCTCAGCCGGTTGATCCAGCAGGAACAGGTCACCACGCTGCACTTCGTGCCGTCGATGCTGCGCGCCTTTGTCGAGGAGCCGAGCCTGGCCGACTGCCACAGCCTGCGCCAGGTGTTCGCCAGCGGCGAAGCGTTGCCGGTGGACCTGGTGCGGCGTTTCATGGGCCAACACCCGGCGGCGCTGGTCAACCTCTACGGCCCGACCGAAGCGGCCATCGACGTCTCGGTATGGCGTTGCTCGGCGGACGATACGATCGTGCCGATCGGCAAGCCCATTGCCAACCTGCGCCTGTACATCCTCGACGAAACCCTGCAACCGTTGCCGATCGGCAGCATCGGCGAGCTGTACATCGGTGGCGTCGGCGTGGCCCGCGGTTACCTCAAGCGCCCGGACCTGACCGAGGAGCGTTTCCTGGCCAGCCCGTTCATCAACGGTGATCGCCTGTACCGCACCGGCGACCGTTGCCGCTTCCTCGCCGACGGCAACATCGAATACCTCGGGCGCCTCGACCATCAGGTCAAGCTGCGTGGCCAGCGTATCGAACTGGGTGAGATCGACGCGGCGCTGTTGAACCTTCCGGCCATCACCGCGGCCTGCACCCTGGTGATCGACAACCGCCTGGTGGCGTTCTACAGCAGCGCCACCGCGCAATCGGGCCTCGACAACCTGCTCGCCGCCGAGCTACCGGCCTACATGGTGCCGGCGGTGTGGGTCCAGGTGCCGGCGCTGCCGCTCAACAGCAACGGCAAGATCGACCGCAAGGCCCTCGCCGCCCTGCCGTTGCCGCAAACCCAAAAGGACTACGCCGCACCGCGCAACGCCCTGGAAAGCCTGTTGTGCCAACTGTTCGGCGAACTGCTCGGGGAAAGCCTGACCGGCGGCCGTGAGGTCGGCACCACAGACAGTTTCTTCGCCTTGGGCGGTGACTCGATTCTCGGCCTGAAGCTGATCAGCCGCTTGCGGGAGCAGGGCTACTCGCTCACCCCACGCGACCTGTTCCGCTCGCCGACCCCGGCGGCGCTGGCCCAAGTGACCACCGCGCTGCTGAGCCAGGCCGAACAGGGCGAGATCACCGGCGCGATGCCGCTGATGCCGTTGCACCAGTGGTTCTTCGACCAACAGCAACCGCAGCCCGCGCACTGGAACCAATCGGTGCTGGCCGACAGCGACCGGCGCCTGGAACCGGCCCTCGTGCAGGCCGCACTGGATCGGCTGGTGGCGCACCACGACGCCTTGCGCCTGCGTTTCAGCCAGATCGCCGGGCAAGCCGAGGTGCAATGGCAAGCGCAGATCGCCGCCGTGGCGCCTGCACAACTGACCTGCTGCACTCACGCCGATCAACTGGCCGCGGTCGCGCAAAGCCTGGACCTGCAACACGGCCCGTTGTTTGCCGCCGCGCTGCTGGAAGGTGAGCCGCAACGCCTGTACCTGGTGGCGCATCACCTGGTGGTGGATGCCGTGTCCTGGACCCCGCTGCTGGAAGACTTCCAACAGCTGTACGCAGCCCTGGAACGCGGCGAGACGCCGACGTTGCCGGCGAAAACCACCGCCTACCGGCAGTGGTCCGAGCAACTGCACGCCCACGCCGCCAAGGTCACCGGCGAACAGCGCTACTGGAGCACCCAGGGCGGCACGAACCCGGCGCCGCTGGCGACAGTCGCCGAGCGCCAGACCCTGTCGGCCCGCTGGGAAGCGACCCGCACCCATCAATGGCTGACCGAGTCCCAGGCGGCCTACCGCACGCAACCGGAAGAGCTGCTGATCGCCGCCCTGGCCGCCACCCTGGCGGAGGCCGACGGCCGCAGCGACATCGTCGTGGACCTCGAACGCCACGGTCGCGATGCGCCCCTCGACGGCCTTGACGTCGGCCGCACCGTCGGTTGGTTCACCACGCTGTTCCCGCTGCGGGTCAGCGCCAGCGGCGCCCGTGGCGAGCAGGTGCGCCAGGCCAAGGAGGCGCTGCGCGCGGTACCGGGCCAGGGGCTTGGCTACGGCCTGTTGCGCCAACGCGGTCAACTGCCGGCCGGTCACGGCGATGTGCTGTTCAACTACCTTGGGCATGAACAGGCACCGGCAGGCTGGTTACGCGCCAGCGGCCTGACACCACCGCCGGACGTGGCGCCGGCGAACCGGGTGACTCACGCCCGCGAAGTGGTGGCCTGGCTGGAGGACGGTGTGTTGCGTGTCGAATGGCACAGCGTCACGCCGGACACCGACAGTCGCTTGCCCGCCCGCTTGCTCGAACACCTGCAAGCGCTGGTCGAACACTGCCTCGACCCGCAAGCCGGCGCACTGATGCCTTCGGACTTCCCGCTGGCCAAGGCGCTGAACCAGAAATCCCTGGACAAGTTGCTGGGCAAGCTCAAGACCAAACCGAACTCCCAAAGCCAGTGAGTGGCGCAGCGCCCGCGGGGTCATCACCTGACCCCAGCGGGGCGCCAGACCGACGCTCACTGTTTTCAAGCCTTTGAAATGGACCAAGCAAGCATGAACAACATCGAAGACATCTACTCCCTTTCGCCGACCCAGCACGGCCTGCTGTTTCACAGTGTCTTTGAACCGGACTCGCGGGTGTACTACCAGCAACTGACCCTGGAAATGAACGGCCCGCTGCAACTGGGCGCCTTTCGCGGGGCCTGGCAGGCGCTGATGCAACGCCACGCGGTGCTGCGCAGTGCGTTCCTGTGGGAAGAGCTGGACGATGCCTATCAGGTGGTGCAGCAGGACGTCGACCTGCCCCTGACCGAACTGGACTGGCAGGGCCGCGCCGACACGCAAGCGGCCCTGGAGCAACTGGGCCTGGAGCAACGGGCCCAACCGCTGGAACTGAACGAGTCGCCGCTGATGCGCGTGTGCCTGGTGCGCCTGGCGCCCGAGCGCTGGCACCTGATCTGGACCTTCCATCACATCCTCATGGACGGCTGGAGCGTCGGCATCGCGGTCCAGGAATGGCTGGCGCTGTACTACGAACAAGCCCACGGCCGCCCGGCCCACCTGGCAGCCACCCGCCCTTACCGCGACTACATCGCCTGGCTGGCGGAACAGGACATGGCCGTCACCGAACAGTTCTGGCGTGAACAGTTGCAGGACCTGAGCGAACCGACCCCACTGCCGTCCTTCGCCACCCGCCAGGCCGCGCCGTCGGGCGCGCCGTTCGCCGAGTGGGAAAGCCGCCTGGACTCAGGTGAAACCGAGCAACTGACCCAGTTCGCCCGGCGCCATGACCTGACCATCAACACCCTGATCCAAGGCGCCTGGGCGTTGTTGCTGGGCCAGCACGCCGGACGCGACGACGTGGTGTACGGCGTCACGGTCGCCGGCCGGCCGGAGAACCTGGCAGCGGTGGACAGCACCGTCGGGCTGTTCATCAACACCCTGCCGCTGCGGGTGCAGTGGGCCGAGAGCCCGACGCTGGTGGACTGGCTGCAACAGTTGCAGCACGCCAACAGCGACCTGCGCCACCACGCCTACCTGCCGTTGGGCAAACTCAAGGCGATGACCCGCATTGCCGCCGAGCAGGCGTTGTTCGACTCGATCCTGGTGTTCGAGAACTTCCCGGTGACCGATGCCCTCAACCAGGACACCGGTGGCTTGAGCTTCAGCGCCCCGGCCAACGACCAGCAGGTCGACGGCCTCACCCTCACCCAGGGCCGCAACCACTTCCCGTTGTCGCTGATCGTGATGCCGGACACCCAACTGCACTACCTGATCAGCTACGACCGCAGCCGCTTCAGCGACGCCGAAGTCGCGGTGTTGTCCACGCAGTTGCGCGCGATCCTGCTGGCGATGACCAGCCAAGCCCAATGCCAGGTCAACCGCCTGGAATGGCTGGACGCCGAAGAACGCCAGCAATTGTTGGCGCAAGGCCGTGGCGCGCAACTGCCCGTGCCCCTCGAATGCCTGCACCAGCGCTTCGAACAGCAGGCTGCCCGTTGCCCCGAGCACCTGGCGGTTCGCGATCACCAGGTCGCATTGACCTACCGTGAACTCGATCAGCAGGCCAACCGCCTCGCCCACTGCCTGCGCGCCCAAGGCATCGACCAGGGCAGCGTGGTCGCACTGGCCTTCGAGCGCAGCGCCGATTTCGTGATCGCCCTGCTCGCCACCCTCAAGGCCGGCGCGGCGTACCTGCCCTTGGATATCAAGCAACCCGCCGGGCGTCTGGTCGACGTGCTGGTGGACAGCCGCGCGGCGCTGCTGCTTGGCGCCACACCGTCGCCCTTGCTCAAGCAACTGGCCGAACATACCCAGGCGTTGTGGCTGGCGGAACAGGCCGACACCCTCGCCCGTCAACCCGACACGCCACCGGCCGTGGCCCACAGCCCGACCGATGCGGCCTACGTGATCTACACCTCGGGTTCCACCGGCACGCCGAAAGGCGTGGTGGTCGAGCACCGCGCCATTGTCGACTACCTCACGGCGGTGCACGCCGTGCTCAACCCGCCGTCGGCCGCCACCTACGGCTTGCTGTCGAGCATTGCCGCCGACCTCGGCCACACCCAGCTGTTCGGTGCCCTGTGCAGCGGCGCCAGCCTGTTGTTGGTGGACGAGGACAGCGGTTTCAGCCCGCTGGCCCTGGCCGAGCTCTTCGACCGGCACCCGGTGGATGTGCTGAAGATCACCCCAAGCCACCTCGCCGGCCTGTTGCAGGCGCTGCCCGATGCGCGGCTGTTGCCGCGCTCGCTGCTGGTCTTCGGCGGTGACGCCCTCAGCCCGGCGCTCCTGGAGCAGGTGAATCACCTGGCGCCGGGGCTGAGGGTGTTCAACCACTACGGCCCGAGCGAAGCGACGGTCGGCGCGATTGCCACCGAACTGACCCCAGGCCTGCGCAGCATTGCCCTCGGCCGACCGCTGCCCAACCGCCACTTGCAAGTGGTCGATGGCGACGGTCGCCTGACCGCCACCGGCGTCAGCGGTGAGCTGCTGATCAGCGGCGCCCTGGCCCGGGGTTACCTGCACCGCGACGACCTCACCGCCGAACGTTTCCACCTGGATGCGCAACAGCAGCGCTGGTATCGCACCGGTGACCGCGTGCGCTGGCAAGTGGACGGCCAACTGGCGTTCCTCGGCCGCGTCGACAGCCAGGTGAAGATTCGCGGCAACCGCCTGGAGCTGGGGGAAGTCGAGGCACAGATCAAGCGCCTGTCGCCGCTGATCGAGCAGGCCCTGGTGCGTGCCGTGGAACTGGACGGCACCCTGCGCCTGGTGGCCTGGCTGGTCGCCAGCCAATCGCTGTCCGCCACTAAGCTGCGCAACGACCTCAGTGCCCGCGTGCCGGACTACATGGTCCCGGCGCACTTCATCACCCTCGATGAACTGCCCCTCACCCGCAACGGCAAGGTCGACGTCCAACGCCTGCCGACCCCGCAAAAGCCTACCGAAGACAGCGCCAGCCACGTGGCCCCGCGCAACGACGTCGAGGCGCTGCTGGCCGAGATCTGGCAGGACGTCCTGAAGCTGGAACGGGTCAGCGTGCACGACAACTTCTTCGCCCTTGGCGGCGACTCGATCATCAACCTGCAGATCATCGCCCGCGCCAACCAACAAGGGCTGAAACTCACCCCGCGTCAACTGTTCGAGAACCGCACCATCGCTGACATCGCCCGGGTACTGGGTGCCGACGCCAGCCAGGGAATGACGGACAACCTCGCCGAAGGCTACGAACTGCCCCTGGGCGCCGGCCAACGGGCCCGCCTGGAACAGGGGCCGCTGGACGCCACCTGGCGCTGCGTGGCGCTGGCCCAGGCCCTTGACAGCGAATTGCTGGGCCAGGCGATCAGTGCGTTGCAGCAACACCACCAGGCTTTGCGTCTGGCGCTCAAGGCCCTGCCCGAAGGCCAATGGCAACAACGGGTGCTGGGCGCGGCCAAGGCGTCGGTCATCGGCAGCGAAACCCTGGCCGCCTGCACGCCGGTGCAGTTGCAGCGCCTGGCCCAGGCCGGTGTCGATGCCCTGGAGCTGGACGCCGGCCAGACCTTGCATGCCCGACTGCTGGACGTGGCCGGCAAGCCATTCTTGCTGTTGGCCGCTCACCCACTGAGCGTCGACGAAGCCTCTTGGTCACTGCTGCTGAGCGACCTCAACCTGGCGCTGGCGCAACTGCGCTATCAACGGCCGGTGCGCCTGTCCTATGGTGGCGGCGACTTCACCCAGTGGACCCGGCACCAGCAGGACCACGCCCAAGGGGATGCCCTGGACGAGGCCTGGGAGCACTGGCTGCAATACGCCGGTGCCGATACCCTGCAACTGCCTGCTAGCCAGGCATCGGCCGACCTGGTCGAACAGGCGCTGCCGGCCAGCCTCTCCAGCGACCTCAAGCGCGTGGCCCAAGTGCTGCAACTGGACTGGAACAGCCTGTTGGCCGCTGCCGTGGCCGAACAGTGCCGTGAGCACGGCGGCGCCGGCCTGCTGGCGCTGAGCGTACAGGGTGGGCGCCCCGCCGCCGAACGCTTGCCCGTCAATGCGCCGATTGCCGTGGCCGACCTGGAACCGGCCCGCATCCTCGGCCCGTTGGACCTGGCGGTGCCGTACTTCCTCCAGGCCGAAGGCGACAACCTGCTGCAACGCGTGCAGGCGCTGGCCGCGCAGTGGCGGGCCTACCCGCAGCACGGCGTCGACTACGGTGCCCTGCGCTACCTGTCGGACAACGCGTACCTGCAAGAACCCCTGCGTGACCTGCCGCCGGCAGCCGTCGCCATTCGCTGGCAGGGCAACCGCGACAGTCACCGCGAAGCACACGGCATCCTGGCCCAGATCGAGGCTGCGAGCCCATTGCCGGCAACGAGCTGCCCGCTGACCCTGGACGCCTGGTGGCAGGACGGTTGCCTGCACGTGCGCTGCCAGGGTGCCCTCGCCGCCACCTGGGCGCCGCAGCTCGTGCAACGCTTGGGCGAACTGGCCGGGCTGATCAACGCCGCCGACCTGCGCCCCGCCAGCCAGGCCTTCCCGCTGTGCCACAAGCAAGCGGCGACCCTGGCGGCCGAGCCGCTGGACTGGCTGAACATCGAAGACGTCTACCCGCTGTCGTCGATGCAACAGGGCATGCTGCTGCACACCCTGCTGCAACCCCACAGCGGGATCTACCTGATGCAACAGCGCTACAGCTGGGACGGCGTGTTGCAACGCCCGGCGATGGAAGCGGCTTGGCAACTGTTCCTGCAACGCCACCCGATGATGCGCACCGCATTCTGGTGGCAGGACGACCACGAACCGCTGCAATGCGTCTACCGCCAGACCCATGCGGCGTTCGACTGGCAGGACCTGCGCCATCTCGATGCCGAGCAGCAACGCCTGGCGATGGACCAGGCCCTGGAAACCCAGCGTCTGCAAGGCTTCGACATGGCGTGTGCGCCCCTGACCCACCTGCGGGTATTCCAACTGGATGAGCGTCGCTTCGCCGTGGTGCGCAGCTTCCACCACATCCTCACCGACGCCTGGTGCTTCGGCCTGCTGATGGAAGACCTGCTGGCGATCTACCAAGCCATCGTGCGCGAGGAGCCGGTAGCCCGTCCGCGCCTGCGTTCGTTCCGTGGCTACATGAGCTGGCTGGAGCGCCATGACATGGCCGCCGCCCACGCTTTCTGGCAGGCGCAGATGGCCGGTTTCAGCGAACCGACGCCACTGCACGTGGACAGCCCCGTGGCGCGCCCCGAACAGGCGCCGGAACAGGTGGGTGACTTCGACCAGACCCTGAGCATCGCCCAGACCCAACGTTTGCAGCAGCTGTGCCAGCAATACCAACTGACGCCGAACACCTGGATCCAGGGTGCCTGGGCGCTGTTGCTGTCGCGCTACAGCGGCAACCGCGACGTGCTGTTTGGCGTCACCGTGGCCGGTCGTCCCACCGACCTTGCCGGCGTCGAGGAAATGGTCGGGCTGTTCATCAACAGCCTGCCGCTGCGGGTGGACGTCGACCCGCAAGCGCCGGTCGCCGACTGGCTGCAAGCGCTGCTGTCGCACAACGCGCAATTGCGCGAGCACGAAAGCGCGTCGCTGGTGGACATCCAGCGTTGCAGCGAAGTACCCCGCGGCCAGCAACTGTTCGACAGCCTGGTGGTGTTCGAGAACGCCCCGCTGGACATCAGCAGCGTGCAACTGGATGCCTTCAGCATCGACATCTATGAAGACCGGGTGCACACCAACTTCCCGATGACCGTGGTGCTCTACCCCGGCGATCGCCTGGGCATTCGCCTGTCCTATGACAGCCAGCGCTTCACCACCGACACCGTGCAGCGCATGCTCGGCCATCTGGTGCAATTGCTTTCCAGCATGCTCGACCAGCCACAGGCACCGCTGGGCAGCTTGCAGATGCTCCCCGAAGCGGAGCGCCGTCACTTGCAGGTCGAGTGCAACCCAAGCACCGTCGACTTCCCGCTGGAGCGTGGCTATGCCTCGCTGTTCGCCGACCAGGTCCGTCGCCGCCCGCAGCACATCGCCGCGGTCTGCCAGGACCAATCGCTGACCTACGCCGAACTGGACCGCCGCACCAACGCCATCGCCCACGCGCTGCAACAGGCTGGCGCCGGCCCGGAAACCCTGGTGGCGCTGTTTGCCGAGCGTGGCCTGGCCCTGCTGACGATGATGATCGCCACACTCAAGGCCGGCGCCGCGTTCCAGGCCCTCGACATCCAGCAGCCGCCGGCCCGCCTGGCGGAGCTGCTGGACCTCGGCGAAGCCCCGCTGCTGCTGGTGTGCGACAGCGCCAGCGCGACCCTGGACAACGTCCTGCCACAACTGCGTCGGCAACCCACCTGCCTGATCGCCCAGGCGCTCTGGCAAGGCAGCGAGGCACCGGCGGTCACCTATGTCCACGACCCCGACCAACTGGCCTACGTGATCTTCACCTCGGGCTCCACCGGCACACCGAAAGGGGTCATGGTCGAGCAACGCGGGATGCTCAACAACATGTTCGGCAAGGTCCCGAGCCTGGGCCTGGGCGAGCACGACCGGATTGCCCAGACCGCGTCGGCGGCGTTCGATATCTGCGTGTGGCAGTTCCTCGCCGCACCGCTGTTCGGCGCCACCGTGCAGATTCTTCCCGACACCCAGGCCCATGACCCGGTGGCCCTGCTCGACGCCGTCCAGGCGCACGGGCTGACGCTTCTGGAAACCGTGCCGGCGCTGATCCGCGGCATGCTCCAGGAAAGCCAGGCGCACCATACCCTGGCAAGCCTGCGCTGGTTGCTGCCCACCGGTGAAGCCTTGCCACCGGCCCTGGCGCGGGACTGGTTCGCACGCTTCCCGACCATCGCCCTGATGAACGCCTACGGCCCGGCGGAATGCTCGGACGATGTGGCCTTCCACCCAATCACCCAAGCCCCGGCCGACGACTGCCTGCACATGCCTATCGGCAAACCCACCGCCAACAACCAGGTGTTCGTGCTCGATTCAGCACTGCGCATGGTGCCCATCGGTGTTCCCGGTGAATTGTGCATCGGTGGCGTCGGCGTGGGGCGCGGTTACCTGCGCGACCCACAGCGCACCCGCGAAGCCTTCGTCCCGCACCCGTTCCAGGCGGATGCGCGGCTGTACCGCAGCGGTGACATCGGCCGGCTGCGCGCCGATGGCGTGCTCGAATACCTCGGCCGCCGCGATCAGCAAGTGAAGATCCGCGGCCACCGGATCGAACTCGGCGAGATCGAAAACCGCCTGATGCAACACCCGGCAGTGAACAGCGCGGCCGTCCTGGCGCTGCCCGACACCCGGGGAGCCCTGCAACTGGTCGCCTGGTACGTGCTGGACAGCACCGCCGACCTGGGCGACGAGCCCGCGCCACAGGTGCTGGCCGCTTACCTGGGCGCGCAACTGGCGAGCTACATGGTGCCGGCGCGCTGGCTGGCGCTGGAACAATTGCCGCTGAACGCCAACGGCAAGGTCGACCGCCGCGCCCTCGCCGCCCGCGGTGTGCCCCAGGCCGAGACCAACGAAGCATTGTGCGTGGCCCCGCGCACCGAAACCGAACAGGTCCTGGCGCAACTGTGGCAGGAGATTCTCGGCCTGGACACGGTCGGCGTGCACGACGACTTCTTCGCCATCGGCGGTCACTCGCTGTTGGCGACCCAGGTGCTGTCGCGGATTCGTCGACGCCTGAACGTGAACCTGCCGCTGCGCACGCTGTTCGAGCGCGGCACCCTGGAGCAGTTGGCCGCCGCGGTGGACCGCCAGCGCGAGGCCCCGGTCGAGTCCGCGGGCGACAGCGACATCGCCCTGGCGCCACGGCACCAGCCGTTGCCGTTGTCGTTCAGCCAGCAACGCTTGTGGTTCCTCGATCGTTTCGAAGGCCCGAGCGCCGCCTACAACATGAGCAGCGTGGTGCGGCTGCGCGGTGCGCTGGACATCCCGGCGCTGCAAGCGGCGTTGCAAACCGTGCTGGAGCGCCATGAATCACTGCGCACCGCCTTCCAGCTCAACGGCGACCAGCCTTGCCAAGTGATCAGCCCGGCCCCCGTGGTCGACCTGACGCCGACCGAGCTGGCCCCGCTCGACGGCGAGCAGCAAGCGCACACCCTGCAACGCCTGATCGACGAGCAGGCCGGCACCCCATTCGACCTGCAACAGGCGCCGATGCTGCGCGCACGGTTGCTGCGCCTGGGCGCGGACGATCACGTGCTGCAACTGGTGCTGCACCACATCGCCACCGACGCCTGGTCCATGGGCATCCTGGTGCAGGAGCTGATCACCGGCTACCAGGCCTACACCCGTGGTGCGACCCCGGACTTGCCGGTGTTGCCGGTGTTGCCGGTCCAGTACGCCGACTACGCCTACTGGCAACGCAGCGAAGCGCAGCAACGCCAACTGGCGCGGGCCATCGACTACTGGCGCCGCCAACTGGACGGTGCACCGACGCTGATCCCGCTGCCGCTCGACTACCCGCGCCCGGCGCGTCCCGACTACCAGGGCGCGGCCCTGGAGCAACGGTTCAGCCCGGCCCAGGCGCAGGTGCTCAAGGCCTATGCGCAACAGCAGCGAGCGACGCTGTTCATGGTCCTGCTGAACGCCTTCAACAGCCTGATGCAGCGCGCCACCGGGGCCAACGACTTCATCGTCGGCACCGACCTGGCCAACCGCGAACACCCGGCGCTGGAACACCTCATCGGCTTCTTCGTCAACGTGCTGCCAATCCGCGCACGCCTGAGCGAAGGCGAAGGGTTCGACGAGCGCCTGCAACGCCTGCGTGAAGACTGCCTGTCAGCCTTCCAGCACCAGCAGGTGCCGTTCGACAAACTGGTCGAGGAACTGCAACCGCCCCGTACGCCAGGGGTGAACCCGCTGGTCCAGGTGCTGTTCGTCATGCAGAACACGCCCACCGGCAATGCCAGCCTGGCCGATCTTGCGGTGGAGCACCTGGCGCCGCGCCAGGAAAGCAGCAAGTTCGACCTCGCCGTGTTTGTCGAGGAAGACGAAGCCCAAGGCCTGAATGTGCGTTGGGTGTACCGCACCGGCGTGCTGCAGGAAGCGACCGTCAAGCGCCTCGAACAGGGCTTCGAAAGCCTGGTGGAGCGGATCGCCTCGGCTTCCGGGCAAGCACTGGACGATTGGTCCTGGCGCTTGGCGCACCCTCAGGACAGCAGCGCGCCGGCCCAGCCTGAAGCACCGGCCGACGACGCGACGGCACGCAGCGCGCGCAAGCTGTCCAAGCTGAGCAAGCTCAAGCAGACCCGGGCCACCGCCGTCAGCCAGTTGGCCCACGAACAGGTGCGCACCCGCACGCTGATCGCCGGGCAGCCCCTGCCGCTGGTCATCGAACCGCTGCTGGGCGACCTCGACCCGGCGCACTGGGCGCTGCAAGCCCGGGCATGGATCAACGAGCAATTGCGCACCCACGGCGGGCTGCTGTTCCGCGGCTTCAACCTGCCGGACGCCGCCGCTTTCGAGCAGTTCGCCCAGGCCATCGAACCGGACCTCTACGGGACCTACGGTGACCTGCCGAAGAACACCTCCGGCAAGAACATCTACCACTCCACGCCGTACCCGGAACAACACATGATTCTCTTCCACAACGAGAGCTCGCACCTGCCGCAGTGGCCGCGCAAGCAGTGGTTCTATTGCGAAACACCTTCGCCGGTGGGCGGCTGCACGCCGATCGTCGATTGCCGCCAGGTGCTGGCGCGCCTGCCGGACGACATCGTTGCCCGCTTGAAGAGCCAGGGCCTGCTCTACGTGCGCCACTTCACCGACAAGCTGGACGTGCGCTGGCAGGACTTCTTCAAGACCCAACAGCGCGAGGAAGTCGAGCGCCAATGCCAGGCATCGGGCATGCGCTGGGAATGGCTGGGGGCCGATAACCTGCGCATCGCCCAGCACTGCCCGGCCATTGTCGAGCATCCCGAGACCGGCGAGCTGTCGTTCTTCAACCAGGTGCAATTGCACCACACCGCCTGCCTGGAGCCTGAAGTGCGCAGCAACCTGATCAATCTGTTCGGCCCGCAACACCTGCCGCGCAACGTCTATTACGGCGACGGCAGCGTGATCGAAGACGCGGTGATGGACGTGATCGGTGCGGCGTACGAAGACTGCGCCGTGCGGTTCGCCTGGCAAAAAGGTGACATGGTGATGCTCGACAACATGCTGGTGGCCCACGCCCGCGACCCGTTCGAAGGCGAGCGCAAGATCTGTGTCGCCATGGGCCAGATGATGCGTCGTGACCAATTGAAGGGGGCTTTGCCCGACGTGCCGCCGCAGCCGGCGGCGGAGGTGCAGGCATGAGCGCCTACGAAAAGCGTGAAGAAGCGTTCGCCCTCTCGCCACAGCAACGCAGCCAGTGGCTGGGCGGTTTGCCGTCGGCGCGCCTGGAGCTGGAGATCAGCGGCGCGCTGGCCCTGGAGCGCGTGCAGCAACGGCTCGCCGCGCTGAGCGCCTGCCACGAAGCGCTACGCCTGCGGGTACGGCCCGAGCCGGGCCTGTTGCTGCCGTTGCAGGTGGTGGAGTCGGCCGTCACCGCACACGACGCCATCCGTGTCGAGGTGCAATCGGTGGGGGCCGATCGGCATCGGCTCAGCCTGCAACTGCCAGCCCTGGGCGCGGACCGCGGGACCTTGCTGCGCCTGGCCCAGGCCTTGGCTTGCGCGCAGGCGCCGACGGTCGACGACGAAGCCATGACCTACACCCAATACAGCGCCTGGCTCTACGAATTGCAGGCCGACGAAGACGCCGAGCATGGCCGGCGTTTCTGGGCCACCCAGGCGGTGGACCCAGCGGCCACCGGCGAGCTGTTCTACCGCCAGGTGCGCAGCGACCGCGCCGCCACCCCGGTGACCACTCGCCTGCTCGCCAGCCCGCTGTTGAACGCGGCCCTGGACAGCTTTTGCCAGCGCCACGATGCATCTGCCGAGCAGGTGCTGATGACCGCCTGGGCCGTGTTGCTGCAACGCTTGAGCAGCGGCGACAGCCCGGCCCTGACCTTGAACTGGGTCCATGATTGCCGCGACGACTACGAAGAACTCGCCGACTGCTGGGGCCTGTTCGCCAAGCCCCTGCCCCTGCGCTGGCAACCGGCCCCCGAGAGCTCGTTCGCCCAGGCCCTGGCACACCTGCAAAACCTCTGCGAGCAAGCCACCGAATGGCAGGAATACTGCGGCGTCAGCACCGCCCAGGCAGTCGAAGCGTCGCACTACGGCTTCCAGTGGGGCGCGCAACTGCCCGAGCGGCTCGACGTCCTGGGCAGCAGCGCCTCGACGCTCACGGTACTGGACGCCCACGCCATCCCGACAGGCATGGAGCTGCTGTTGGTGGCTGAAACGACGGGCAGTGGTTATCGCCTGAGCCTGTCTCACCTGCCGAACCGCTACAGCGAACAGGCCGCCGCGATGCTGCTGGAACAGCTGCAGTCGCTGCTGCTCGATGCCCTCGCCAACCCTGCCACGCCGCTGTCGGCGCTGTCGTTGCAGGCCCCGAGCTTCGCCGCAACGCTGGCGGCGCTACAGGGCCCACTCGACAGCGCAGCGGTGTTGGCCAGCGTACCGGCGCGCTTCAGCGCCTGCGCCAGCCAATACCCTCTTCACGTGGCCCTGCGCGACCACCATGGGCATCTGGACTACGCCGAGCTGGACGCACGCAGCAACCAGCTGGCGCATTACCTGCGGGCCCAGGGTATCGGTCGCGAAGACCGCGTGGCGCTGTACCTGGATCGCTCGGCGCCGATGGTGCTGGCGATGCTCGCCGTGCTGAAAAGCGGTGCCGCGTTCGTGCCGCTGGACGTGCATCAACCCGCCCAACGCTCCCTGGCCATCCTGCAACAGGCGCGACCGGCGTTCATCCTCAGCGGCGCGGCGGGCCCGGCACCCGCCCTGCCCGCCGTCGCCAGCCTCGATTTGCGCGAGGAAACGCTCTGGCAGCAAGGTCCGAGCCACGCACCGGAGCACGAGGTCCAGCCCGCAGACGCCGCCTACGTGCTGTTCACTTCCGGCAGCACCGGCACGCCCAAAGGCGTCATCGTCGAGCACCGCCAGCTTGCCAGCTACGTCGCCAGTGTCTCCCGGCGCCTGTCACTGGCGGCCGGCGAGCGCAGCGCGGTGGTCACCTCGCTGGCCGCCGACCTGGGCTACACCTTGCTGTTCCCGGCGCTGCTCAGCGGCGGTGAACTGCACCTGCTGGACAAGGAAACCGCCATGGATGCCCAGGCCTGGGCCACGTGGCAGGCGCAGCATCCGGTCGATCACTTGAAGGTCGTACCGTCGTTGCTCGACGCCTGGCTGATTCACGCCCAAAGCGCCGCCGTGCTGCCGCGCAAGCAACTGATCCTCGGCGGTGAAAACTGCTCGCCCCGCTTGCTGCGCAGCGTTCGCGAACACGCGCCGGCCCTGACGATCTTCAACCATTACGGCCCCACCGAAACCACGGTCGGGGTGGTGATGCACCAGCTCGAACCGGCCGTGGACTATCGCCGCCTGCCCCTCGGCGACCGTCTCGACGGCATGCGCCTGCACCTGCTGGACGAGCAACTGGCGCCCGTCGCCCCCGGCCAGAGTGCCGAGCTGTACATCGCCGGCCCGCAATTGGCGCGGGGTTACCTGGACGCACAACAGGACGCCGGACGGTTCATCGAGCCGGCGCAAGGGCCCGGCGAGCGCCTGTATCGCACCGGCGACGTGGCGCGCTACCTCCACGACGGCAGCCTGGAGATCGCCGGGCGTGCGGACCGCCAGGTGAAGATCCGCGGCTTTCGCGTGGAACTCGACGAGATACAGGCCCAACTGGCCGGCCTGCCCGGTGTGGCCCAAGCGGCGGTGGAGTGCATTCCCCGTGGCGAACTCGGCCAGCAATTGTTCGCCTTCATGACCCTGGCACCCGGGCATTCGACCAGCGTCGCGCGCTTGCACGGCCAGGCCCAGGATTGCCTGCCGGACTACATGCTGCCGACCCTGCGGATCGTCGAAGCGTTGCCGCTGATGGGCAACGGCAAGCTCGACCGCAAGACTTTGCAGCAATGGGCCGACAAAGTGCTCGACACGGTCGGCAGTGCCTTGCCGCGCACACCGCTGGAGGCCCTGCTCGCCGAGGTCTGGGCACAGGTCCTGGGCCTGGAGCGGGTGGGCATCGACGATAACTTCTTCGAGCTGGGCGGCCATTCCCTGGCGGCGGTAACGCTGGCCAGCCGCTTGCAGACCGCCCTGTCGGCGCCAGTGACCGTCAACGCCGTGTTCAACGCGCCCAGCGTCTCGGCGTTCGCGGCGCTGGTGCAGGCCGAGTTGAAACTGTCGCCGCTGGTCAGGCTGTCGCCGCCCGGCGTCGAAGCGGCCAACCTGTTCTGCTTCCACCCGTCCACCGGCCATGTGCAGGACTACCGCGCGCTGTTGACGCCGTTGCAGGCCTGGAACCTCTGGGGCTTGCAGGCGGCCTACCTGGCCGAGGACAGCACGGCGCTGGGAGGCGACATCGAGAGCCTCGCCGCGCTCTACGTCGAACACCTGCGCCAACAGCAACCCCACGGGCCTTATCACCTGCTGGGCTTCTCCCTCGGTGGACTGCTGGCGATCGCCGCGGCGGCGCGCCTGGAAAGCCTGGGCGAACAGGTCGCCTTCCTGGGCATCATCGACTCGCAATACCAGCACCAGGCGCCGGAGGACAGCGTCCAAGCGCTGCTGGAATCGGCGGTCGAGGCCTTGACCCCCGACAGCCAGGCGCTGATGCGCCAATTGCCGGCGCCGCTGATGAGCGCGTTGACCGCGCAACTGGATGCCCTGCCCCCGGCGGCGAGACTGCCGGAACTGGTGCAGTGGGCGCGCCAGCAAGGCTTGCAACTCGATGGCGACAGCTGGGAACATTTGCAGACGCGGCTGCGCTACCAGCAGCATACCCAGCACTTGCTGGCCAGCTTCAAGCCGGCCCGGCTGAGCTGCCCGGTGCATGTCTGGTGGGCCAGCGACACCCTGGCCCAGGCTGACTTTGCCGATCCACACTGGGAACGCCTGAGCAGCGGTTCGCTGACCCGCGACGTCATCCCGGCACAGCACCTCACTGTCCTCGAACAGCCCGCCTTCCAGCAGCAACTGGCGGCGCGTCTCGAGGCCCTTGCGACACACGGAGCGGTTTGAAATGGATCTGTTGTTACTCATGGCCAAACGTTCATGGCGCGCCCTGCTGGTGGCGACCTTGACGGGCCTGATCTGCGGCCTTGCGGCGGCTGGCCTGATCGCCAACATCAACCACAGCCTGACGGTGTTCGACCAACTGCGGCCGATGGATGGCGTGTACTTCGGCGCCCTGGTAGCGCTGGTGGCGGTGTCGCGGGTGATCTCCGACGTCAGCCTGCTGCGCCTGGGCCAAGCAGCGGTCAATGACATGCGCCTGCACCTGAGCGCCAAGCTGATCGACACGCCGTACGCGCAGTTGCAGCGCCTGGGCAAGCACCGCCTGCTGGCGATGCTGACCGACGATACGCAAACCATCAGCCAGGCGGTGGAGCTGGTGCCGATCCTGCTGGTCAACGCCGGGATCATCGCCGCCTGCCTGGCCTACCTGGGCTGGCTGAGCCTGCCGTTGCTCGGCCTGACGCTGTTGCTGATCGCCCTGGGCAGCCTCAGCTTCAACTGGCCGCAACGCCGGGCACTGACCTCGATCTCACGGGCCCGTGAGCTCAAGGACCAGTTGTTCGACCAGTACCGCCTGCTCACCGACGGCAGCAAGGAACTGCAACTCAACCACCCGCGCCGGCAACACTTCTTCACTCGGTTGCTGATTCCGGTGAGCCAGCAATATCGCCGGGATTTCGTGCGGGGCATGAGCATCTATGCGCTGGTGATGAACTGGGGCAATGCGGTGTTCTACCTGCTGATCGGCGTGGTGCTGTTCGCCGCGCCGCACTTTATCGAGCTGCAGGTCAGCCTGGTCACCGGCTACATCCTGGCGATCCTCTACATGATCACGCCGCTGTCGGAGCTGATGCACGCCCTGCCGACCCTGGGCCGGGCCAGTGTCGCGCTGAACAAGATTCGCGCCCTGGAAGGCGAGATGCAGGCCGCCGACGGGGCCATCGAGACGATCACCCCGACCCAGGTGCGCAGCCTGGTGTGCCGGCAGGTCAGCCATACCTACTACCGCGAGCGCGAGGACGGCCATTTCACGCTGGGCCCCATCGACCTTACGCTCAATGCCGGCGAAGTGGTGTTCATCACCGGTGGCAACGGCAGCGGCAAGACCACCCTGGCGTTGTTACTGACGGGCCTCTACCGGCCGGAAAACGGCGACATCGTACTCGACGAGCAAGTCTCCTCCAGCCACGACAACCACCATTACCGCCAGCACTTCTCGGCGATCTTCACCGACTTCTGCCTGTTCGAGAACCTGTTCGACGGCGACGATCCGCACCTGGTGAAGCAGGCGCAGGACTACCTGATCCAGCTGCAGCTTGATCACAAGGTGCAAATCGAGGAAGGCAAGCTGACGACCCTGGCCCTGTCCACCGGGCAACGCAAGCGCCTGGCGCTGCTCAGTGCCTACCTGGACGATCGCCCGTGCTACCTGTTCGACGAATGGGCGGCCGACCAGGACCCGGTGTTCAAGCATTTCTTCTACACCCGGATCCTGCCGGACCTGCGCGAGCGGGGCAAATTGCTGATCGTCATTTCCCACGACGACGCCTACTTCGGCCTGGCCGACCGGCTGATCCGCATCGAGCACGGCACGCTCAGCGAAGTGGCGCCCCAGGCTGCGGCGAAGGCCTCGGCGGTGTTGTCCTGAGGTCGTCGACAGACCCGTGGATAATCTGGCGAGCCCCGTTACCGGGGCTCACGCCTATCCATAGATGTAATGCAGATAGCTCACCTGCTCCGCCAGGGGCAGGCGATGCAGTTTCGGGCAGGACTCGCAGAGCACCGGTGGCTGGCCTTCGACGGGCTCGTGCAACTGATAGTGCAGGCAGCAATGCCGGCGCAAGGGCAAGGTTGGGCAGATCTGCGGCGCGGGTGACTCGACCATGCGTTGCAGGCCCCGCAACTTCAGGCGCCCGTCGTTGACCGTAGCTTGCTCCAGCCAACGGTGCGCCTCGGCGAACCCGTCCCGGGAGAGGTCGGGGTCCATTCTCGCGAAAGCGCCGTCCCAGATGGCAACCATGTTGCCCCAGAGTATTTTCGGTGCCAGGCCACCGGCAGCCGCCAGGGGGATGAACAACGGCGCCAGGTGCTCATGGACCAACCGCGACCAGTAGGCCGCGCGCTCTTGCGCGCCCAGGGCCGGCAGGCGGCTCGGCAGGCCCAGCGCCGACGGTTGGCCATCATCGTGCAGCAACTGTGCTTGCTCGCCCCAGAAGTCGATGGCGCAGTGACGGGTCAACACACAGGCCAGGGTGGCCGGCAGGACGATGCTCATGTAGTTCATCGACCATTGCGAGACCACGGCCGCGCGGTTCACGCCGGGGTAGCGCAGCGCGAAGCGGGCCAGCAAAGGCTGCAGCACCTCGGGGTTGGCCAGTTGGTTCAACGCGATGCAAGGCTGATCGCCAGGCCCCTGTCGGATCACGCGCTTTATCGGCGGCCAGGCCTGGTTCAGCCATTCTGGAAATTCGATAACGGGCTCCCGTGACTTTCCCTAATTAATGCAAACGATTAGCATTGGCTGATCCTATCCTCCCGCCCCTGTAAACTCAACGTCGTCAGCGACCAGGCTTACCAAAGACCTCATGCACACACTTCGCAATTTCTGGCGCCTCGCACGGCCTTTCTGGGCATCCGAGGAAAAGTACCCGGCCCTGTTGCTGCTGCTGGGTACCGTGCTGATGACCCTGTGCCTGGTGGGCGTCAACATCCTCAACAATTTCTGGAACCTGCATTTCTACAACGCCTTGCAGGCCCTGGACTACCACGGTTTTCTCGTTGGCAGCCTGCAATTCATCCTGCTGCAGGTCGGCACGGCCGCCTTTACCGTGGGCGCGTTCCACTTCCAGCAGAAGCTGACCATACGCTGGCGGCGCTGGGCCACGCGCAACATGCTCGACCAATGGCTGGGCAGCCAGCGCTACCAGAAGCTGAAGCTGACCGAGACCGAGGTCGATAACCCTGACCAGCGGATCGCCGAGGACATCGACCTGTTCATCGTCAAGTCGCTGAAGTTGAGCCTGGGCTTGCTGACGTCGGTGGTGTCGCTGTTTTCGTTCCTGAACATTCTCTGGCAGGCCTCCAGCCTGGTGAGCGTGCCGTTCAACGACCAGTCGGTGGTCATCCCCGGCCTGCTGGTGTGGATTGCCCTGGTGTACGCGCTGCTGGGCACAGGCCTGGCGTTCTGGCTGGGGCGCGCCCTGCCCAGCCTCAACTTCATGCAACAGCGGCGCGAGGCGGACTTTCGTTTCTCGCTGATTCGCCTGCGGGAAAACGCCGACTCGGTGGCCCAATACCGCGGTGAGGCGGTGGAGAACGAACGCTTCAACCGACGCCTGGAGGCGGCGCTGGAAAACTTCTGGGCGCTGGTCAAGAAGCAAAAGCTGATCATGGGCTACTCGACGTTCTACCTGCGCAGCGCCACGGTCATTCCCATGTTCATCATGGCGCCGCAATTCTTCGCCGGTGCCTTTCCCCTCGGACGCCTGACCCAGATCAGCGCAGCCTTCGGCGAAGTGCACGCGGCCATCGCCTATCTGGTCAGCGTGTTTCCGGAGCTGTCGGAATGGAAATCGGTGATCGATCGTTTGAACGGGTTCCAGGAGCGCCTGGACAACGTCGAGGTCAAGTCTGCGGTGCGCCTCGAACAGCAGGCCAGCGGCCTCGACATCAAGGACCTGGACGTCTGGCTGCCGAACGGCCGGCAATTGTTCAAGGGCTTCAATCTGTCTCTCAAGCCCGGTGACAGCCTCATGATCAGTGCGCCGTCGGGCTACGGCAAATCGACGCTGATCCGCACCATCACCGGGCTCTGGCCCCACGCCACGGGCAGCAGCCACTATGACCGTGAACGGGCACTGACGCTGTCGCAAAAACCCTACCTGCCGCTGGGCAGCCTGCGCGAAGCCCTGTGGTACCCCAACCCGCCAAGGCGTGAGGAAGACGCGGCGCTGCGCCAGGCCATGGAGCACATCGGCCTGCAGCACCTGGGCGATCAGTTGGACCAGGAACGGGACTGGGCCCAGACCCTCAGCATCGGCGAACAGCAACGCTGCGCCTTCGTCCGCGCCCTGCTGGCCCGGCCCACGGTGCTGTTCCTCGACGAAAGCAGCTCGGCCCTGGATGCGGCCAACGAACAGCGCTGCTACCAACTGCTCAAGCAGGCCCTGCCGGAATCGATCCTGATCAGCGTCGGGCACAACACCTCGCTGGAACAGATTCACTGGCAAGTCCTCGAACTCAAGGACGAGGCCCAGTGGGTCCAGCGCAAAGCCCGGCAAGCAGCCATCCCTCTGGGCTGACCCCGCTACCGCCTTCGCGGGCAAGCCCGCTCCCACAGGGTTGTTTGGCGGACTGGAGAGGTGTTTTCGCCATAGATCTCTTTGTGGGAGCGGGCTTGCTCGCGAAGAGGCCGGCAAGCCCTCTCCAACCCACCACAAGGTCCCCCAGCCCAGAACAACCGCCAGTCCTGCGCCCACGAGATCTCTCTGAACTTCCATCCGACCTTGCGTCTCTGCCCTTTACCATCACCCGATTAAAAAGGCAGGACGTCATGAGAGCACTTACTTATCACGGCGCGCACAGCGTCAAGGTCGACACGGTCCCGGACCCGGTTCTGGTGGACAGCGACGACATCATCCTGCGTGTAACGGCAACAGCCATCTGTGGCTCGGACCTGCACCTGTATCGCGGCAAGATCCCCACGGTCGAGCATGGCGATATCTTCGGCCACGAGTTCATGGGGATCGTCGAAGAAACGGGTTCTGCGGTGACCGCCGTACAACCCGGCGACCGCGTGGTGATCCCATTCGTGATCGCCTGCGGCAGCTGCTTTTTCTGCCAGATGGATTTGTTTGCCGCCTGTGAAACCACCAACACCGGCCGCGGCGCGATCCTGAACAAGAAGTCCATTCCACCGGGAGCGGCACTGTTCGGCTTCAGCCACCTGTACGGCGGCGTCCCCGGTGGCCAGGCCGAGTATGTGCGAGTGCCAAAGGCCAACACCGGCCCGTTCAAGGTGCCGGGCACCCTCGCGGACGAGAAAGTGCTGTTCCTCTCGGACATCTTGCCCACCGCGTTTCAAGCCGTCACCAACACGGGCATCGGCAACGGTTCGAGCATCGCGATCTACGGTGCCGGGCCGGTCGGTCTGTTGAGTGCGGCGTGCGCGAGAATGTTGGGGGCCGAGCGGATTTTCATGGTCGATCATCACCCCTATCGACTGGCCTACGCACAACGCACCTACGGTGTGATTCCGATCAACTTCGATGAAGACGATGACCCCGCCGACACGATCATTCGCCAGACCCAAGGCATGCGCGGGGTCGACGGTGTAGTGGACGCGGTCGGCTTCGAAGCCAAGGGCAGCACCACCGAAACCGTGCTCGCCACATTGAAGCTCGAAGGCAGCAGTGGCAAGGCCTTGCGCCAGTGCATTGCCGCCGTACGCCGTGGTGGGGTCGTGAGTGTGCCAGGGGTGTATTCCGGGTTCATCCACGGTTTTCTGTTTGGCGACGCGTTCGACAAAGGGCTGACCTTCAAAATGGGCCAGACCCACGTGCAGCGTTACCTTCCCGAATTGCTCGAACACATCGAGACCGGCCGCCTGGCACCCGAGGTCATCATCAGCCATCGAATGGCCCTGGAGCAGGCGGCCGAGGGCTACAAGATCTTTGACAAAAAACAGGAAGATTGCCGCAAGGTCATCCTGACCCCCGGCGACTCAGCCATCGCAGTGCCAGAGGGCGACGGCCCGGCCCTGGCGCTGGGGACCTAAAGCCGCCTCCCACAGTGTTATGGGGTGGACTGGAAATGTGTGCCCACCACAGATCCCTTGTGGGAGCGAGCTTGCTCGCGAAGACGATGGTCCATCCAGCATCGGGGCAAACTGACCCACCGCCTTCGCGGGCAAGCCCGCTCCCACAGGGTTGTTTGGCGGACTGGAGAGGTGTGTCCACCACAGATCCACTTGTGGGAGCGAGCTTGCTCGCGAAGACGATGGTCCATCCAGCATCGGGGCAAACTGACCCACCGCATTCGCTGGCAAGCCCGCTCCCACAGGGTTGTTTGGCGGACTGGAGAGGTGTGTCCACCACAGATCCACTTGTGGGAGCGGGCTCGCTCGCGAAGACGATGGTCCATCCAGCATCGGGGCAAACTGACCCACCGCATTCGCGGGCAAGCCCGCTCCCACAGGGTTGTTTGGCGGACTGAAGAGGTGTGTCCACCACAGATCCACTTGTGGGAGCGAGCTTGCTCGCGAAGACGATGGTCCATCCAGCATCGGGGCAAACTGACCCACCGCATTCGCGGGCAAGCCCGCTCCCACAGGGTTGTTTGGCGGACTGGAGAGGTGTGTCCACCACAGATCCACTTGTGGGAGCGAGCTTGCTCGCGAAGACGATGGTCCATCCAGCATCGGGGCAAACTGACCCACCGCATTCGCGGGCAAGCCCGCTCCCACAGGGTTGTTTGGCGGACTGGAGAGGTGTGTCCACCACAGATCCCTTGTGGGAGCGAGCTTGCTCGCGAAGACGATGGTCCATCCAGCATCGGGGCAAACTGACCCACCGCATTCGCGGGCAAGCCCGCTCCCACAGGGTTGTTTGGCGGACTGGAGAGGTGTGTCCACCACAGTGAGGTGGTCAATTTTTTCCGGACACCTCAATCGGTGTTTTTCAGGCTGCTTGCCGCTCATACTGATTGGGCGGCAAGTAGCCCAAGGATGAATGGATTCGCCTTCCGTTATAGAACCGCACGATGTAGTCCGTGATGTCTTTGATCGCTTCGCCATGGTTGGCGTAATCCTTGCGCCAAACACGCTCCCTCTTCAGATTCAAGAAGAAGCGCTCCATGACCGCATTGTCCCAGCAGTTGCCCTTGCGACTCATGCTGCAACGCATTCCATGTCGCGTCAGCAAGTTCTGGTAATCCGTACCGGCATACTGGCTGCCTCGATCCGAATGAGCGATCAAGCCCGGTTCAGGTTGTCTCTGCGCGATGGCCAGTTGCATCGCACTGCATACCAACTCTGCTCGCATGTGGGGTGCCATGGCCCAGCCCACGATTTTGCGTGAGTACAGGTCCATGACGGCCGCCAGGTACAGCCAGCCGCTGCGGGTACGGATGTAGGTGATGTCAGCGACCCACGACTGGTTGATGCGCTCGGGATTGAACTGGCGATTGAGCAGGTTCTCAGCCACCGGAAAATTGTGATTGCTGTCAGTGGTATGAACGAACTTGCGCTTCCAAATCGGACGCAAATCCTGTTGTTTCATCAGGCGGCGGACCTTGTTCCGTCCAACGGAGACGCCAGTGTCACGCAGCGCTTTCACCAAACGACGGCTGCCATAACAGTGTTCATTGGACACGAAGGCAGCCTTGAGCTGAGCGGAAACCGAGCACACAGGTTTTGGCTTCAAACGCCGCTGACGAGCTTCGTAAAACCCCGAACGACTGATCCGCAACACCCGGCAGATACGCGCCACCGGGTAGGCCTTGCATTGGACTTGGTGAACCAACTGGTGGATCACTTCAACTCGCGGGCAAAGAAGGCCGTAGCTTTTTTTAATATGTCATTATCCGTCTTCAGTTCGCGGACTTGCTGTTCAAGCTGGCGAATACGCTGCTGGTCGCTGGTCAATGGTTTGCCAATCCCCGTACCGCCCGACTGCTCGGTTTGATACTGCTGAACCCAGCGGCGCACGGCGGTATCGCTCAGGCCTAAATCGGTACAAACCGAGTTCACGCTCAGACCTTGATCAACAACCATCTTGCAGACCTTCAGCTTGAACTCGGCGTCGAATTTTCTGTACTTCTTAGTCATGGAATATTCCTCAATGAGTGTAGTTTCACCCATTGAGGTGTCCGGGGCTATTAGACCAGCTCAATCTGTCATTCACCTGTGCGGGCTTTGGAGGCGTTCGCTCCATATTTTTCCAGCAACTTGAGTGTCACGCCGTTGGTCCAGCCGAAGCCGTCCTGCAACGCGTATTCACCGCCGCCACCGCCCTGCCCCTGGCCAGACACGTTGTATTTCTCCACGAGTTTGTCCTCCTTGCGGTAAAGGTTTTGGACCTGCTGGAGAAAGCGCTGGCCAATCTGTGCCGCGAGGTCGCCTTGCTGGTAGCGGTCCAGCCCTTCCACCGCCACCCACTGCAACGGCGCCCAGCCATTGGGTTCGTCCCATTGCTGGCCATTGCTGACCTGGGTCGTGGCAAGCCCGCCAGCACGCAGCAGGCCGCCGCGCACTGCCTCGGCCGTGCGCCTGGCGTGCTCGTTGGACGCCAGCCCGGTGTACAGCGGGAACAGCGCCGCAGCCGTCAGGTCCGGACGCTGTCGGTCGAGCTGCCAATCGTAATCGACGTAGTAACCGCCATCGGCCTTCCACAAGTGCCGTTCGATGGCCTGCTGACGCCGGTCGGCGCGCTGGCCGTAAGCCTGGACGCACGACACGTCGCGGAGGGTCTCGCAGCCCTTGGCGATGGTGCGCTCCAGGTGATACATGAGGCTGTTCAAGTCCACCGGCACGATGGCGGTGGTGCGTATCGTCTCCAGGCGCTTGCCGTCACCCAGCCAGCGCGAACTGAAATCCCAGCCGCTTTCGGCGCCGGCGCGCAAGTCGCGCCAGACCTCCTGGCGCGTCCGGTCCGGCGCCTGGGCGGCGGTCTTGATGTCTTGCAGCCAGGACTCTTGGCGGGGTGTCGCGCTGGCGTCCCAGTAACGATTGAGCACGCTGCCGTCGGCCAGCTTGACGACATGCCGGGTGGCTGCGCCGGGCTTGAGTGCCTGCGCGCCGTCCATCCAATAGGCGTACTCGCGTTGCAGTTGGGGAAGGTAACGAGCGTAGGCCTGGTCGCCTTCGATGCGAGCCTGCAGCTCCACCATGTAGGCGAAGAACGGCGGCTGCGACCGGCTCAGGTAGTACGTGCGATTGCCATTGGGGATATGACCGTAGGTGTCGATCATGTAGGCGAAGTTGTCGGTCATCTGCCGGACCTGATCCTTGTCGCCGCTGTGTTCGAGGCCCAGCATGGTGAAATACGAGTCCCAGTAGTACATCTCGCGAAAGCGTCCGCCCGGCACCACGTAGGGCTGCGGCAGCGGCAACAGGCTGCTGTACTGTGGCACCTCGCGGTAGGTGCGGCTCAATACCGGCCAGAGCGAATCGATGTGCGCCTCGATCGGCGCGCCAGGCTTGGGCGGTGGGCTTTGCGCTTCGCCGGATTCGATGAAGTTGTCTTGGACGAAGCCCTTCAGGTCGAAACCGTCGCGCTCATGAAGGGCAAGATAATCGGCGCGGATCTTCGCGGGATCGCGCTTGGGCAGCGCATCGACGAAGTGTTTCTGGTCGGTGAAGATCCCCTGGCGCTGCACCGCTTCAAACAGCTCCGGGTACGCGTGGTCAGGTGCAAGAGGGGTACGTTCCTTGGCGTCTTCATAGCTCCATGTGGCAGGCGGTTGACTCGAACAAGCGGCGCACAACAGTGCGGCGAAAGACAGGCTGGTGAAATCCATAGGTCGCATAGGCAGCTCCATCGTAGTGTCGTTCCTGACACAGGAGTGACCTGATGGACGGGCCCGGGTTCATTAAAAGACCCTGGCCCGGACCACGGCGCCAAGCCGCCTGTGCACGCAGCCACCGGCGCTCAGGCGGTTGCCCAGCCGTTCGGCCTCGGCCGCGCTAGGCCGTCTGTTCCTGCTCCAACCGCTTGAGCAGTGCCTCGGCGACGGCCTCGGAAGACGCCGGGTTCTGGCCGGTGATCAGGTGTCCGTCCTCGACCACATAGACCGCCCAGTCCGCCGCCTTGGAGTACTCGCCGCCCTTGGCCTTGAGCATGTCTTCCACCAGGAACGGCACCACCTGGGTCAGGCCCACCGCGTCTTCCTCGGAATTGGTGAAGCCAGTGACTTTCTTACCCTTGACCAGCGGCTGGCCATCGGGGGCGACGACGTTCTTGAACACGCCGGGGGCATGGCAAACGGCGGCGACGGGTTTGTTCGCGGCGTACATCGCCTCGATGAGGATCTTCGAGTCCCGGTCCTCGGCGAGGTCCCAGAGCGGGCCATGGCCGCCGGGATAGAACACCGCGTCGAAGTCATAGGGATCCACTTCGCCCAGCAGCACCGTGCTGGCCAAGGCAGCCTGGGCCTCGGTGTCCGTGCGGAACCGGCGGGTGGCGTCGGTCTGGGCGTCCTCTTCATTGCTCTTGGGGTCCAGCGGCGGCTGCCCGCCCTGGGGAGAAGCCAGCGTGACGTCCATCCCGGCGTCGACGAACACATAGTAGGGCGCGGCGAACTCCTCCAGCCAGAAGCCGGTTTTCTTGCCGGTATCGCCCAACTGATCGTGAGATGTAAGGACCATTAGAATGTTCATCTTAACCGCTCCTCCGAAGATCAAAGGCAAGGCGCGTGTCGCCTTGCTTAAGGTTCAGAGGTTGTGCCGGGCCAGACGTTCCATGGACATCAAGAGGACGCTGCACCTGAAGAATGCTTGGCAAGGTCAGCCGGCCCGTGGGGTATCCGAGGGTGATTCGCCGAACAACGCCCGGTAATGCGCGGCGAAGTGGCTCAGGTGAAAGAAGCCCATGGCGACGGCGATATCACCAACGTTCAGTGTGGTCGCACAAGTGCTGATCAGGCGTCGCCGCACGGCGTTGAGCCTCAGATTGCGCAGGTACTCGACCGGACGCATCCCGGTCACGGCCTGGAAACTGTTCTGCAGGGTCTTGCGGCTCACCCGCAGTTGCCCGCACAAATCGAGAATGCTCAACGGCGTGTCACCGCTGGCGGCGACCAGTTCCTGGCAGCGTTTGACCAGGTAGGCGCTGACGGTGCAATTGCCGCGGCGGCCACGCACTTCATCCGAGGCATTGCTGAACAGGTCGAGGAACGCATCGAGCAGCACGTCTTCGAGCATCTTCTCCGCAGCCGGATGGATGGCGTCCGTCTGCTCCAGGAGGTGTCGGAACAGCGGATGGATCCGCTGCTGCACCCTGAGCAGTACCGCTTCATCCACGCTGATCTGCGATTCGCTTTTCAGGCGCCTGAGCTGTTCGTTCGACAACTCGCAGGCCGCCAGCTTGGCGAAACGCACCGTGTCGACGTTGACCGCGAAAAAGTGCGTGCCTTCCGGGGCATGCAGGACGAAGTCCTCGCTGTCGCGCAGCAGCACCACGCTGCGGGCGTCCACCCGATGCCCCTGGACCACTGGTGCGCTGCCCAGCGACATGGCGATACATAAGCGGCCTTTTGGCGCGCTGCCGCGCTGCACCACGCGCTTGTCCAGCACTTCCTGGAAAATCTGAAAACGGTCGGCATACACCTGCCGCAATTCGCTGCTCAGGCTGCCACGACCGAGTTGATCATAGACTTGTTGCCAGCCCCGTATGGAGCCGGCGTGTTGCTGGGGATCATTGAAGGTACGGACTTCGGCAAGCATGATCATCGTTCCTCGGTGGCCCCGTTGTAATTCCCAGCCCTTCATGGGCTGCCCGGTCCTCCCTGACGGTGGCTGGCTTCACGCGGCGTCGGTACCCGCCTGGAAAACCAAAGCCAGTTCCGTGCCAAGCATCTGCAAGCGGTACTCGCCGGCCTGGATGGCCAGGGGTGCCAGTAATGCACCGGACAGCACCACCTGGCCCGCCTCCAGCGCCTGTCCGTCGGCCAGCAGTCGCCGCACCAGCCAGCACAGATTGCTCGTCGGCGCGTCTTCCCGTGCCTGGGTGTCACCGCTGCCACAGGAGACCCCGTCGCAGGTGAGGCGATAGGCCACACTGGCGTGCAAGACCGGATCGAATACCACCGGCGAACCGAGGCAGTAGCGCGCGGCCGCGGCATTGTCCGCCAGGAACGCGCCCACGCCGAACTGCCAGCCCAGCCAACGGCAGTCGGCGATCTCGAAGGCCGGTGCGACCATGGACACGGCAGCCAGGATGGCTTCGTCACTGTAGTCACCCGGCACCAGTGTCCGTCCCAGCACGAACGCCAGTTCAACTTCCAGCTTGGGCTGGATCAACTGCGCCAACGCCACCGTACTACTCGGCTTGACGGCCATCGCTTGGGTGAGCGCTCCCAGCACCGGCTCGTGGAGGCCGAACCGGCGCTGGGCCGCGCTGCCGGCAAACGCGACTTTCCAGCCGGACAGTTGCTCGCCGCGCACTTCGCGTTGGCGCAGGGCCTCTCGCTGCAAGGCATAACCGGCGGGCACATCCAGTGCCAGGGGCGGCAACGGTGGCAAGGCCTCGGCGCCCAACCCGGCGTGGTGGAGTCGAACCACCAGATCGTCGAGCGGGTTCATGAGTGCTGCTCCGCCAATTTGCGCAACACACCGTCGAGCCGTTCCGGCGTGGTGATCGCGGCAACGAAGCGGTCCGGGCGCACCACCACGATGCAGTCGCGCACCTTGGCAAACCATTCCCCCAGCCGGTTGTCGACGTCCTCGACACTGATGGCGCCGCTGGCCGTCAACGGTTGGCCGGCCGCCTTGCCACTGCGTGAACGGTTGACCTGGATGAAGCGCGTGTCCCAACGCGCCCAATAGGCGGCGCTCTGCTCGCTGAGCGCCTCGCGCGGGTTGACCCTATACCCCAGCACCGCGTAGGAATGCCCCAACACCTCGTCAAGACGACGCCGCTGCCCCTGAGCATCCTCGATGGCCGGCTGGATGAACAGTTGGCCGACCAGATCGTCCTCATGCAGTTCTGCCCGCTCATGATGGACCAGGCCCTTGGTGATGGTCGCCTTGGGCTTGAACTTGAACTCCAGCAGGTGCGAGCGCAGGTTGTCGACGCTGTTGACGGCCTGGAACAACCAGTCCCGTACCCCGGCCATCAACGGGTTGGTCAGGCCCAGCACCGCGCCCATGTTGTCGGCCAGGGCGATCAGGTCGGTGGCGTGCCCGCGCCGCTCCTGGTCGTAGCTGGCCAGGATCGACGCCGATGCCCGCCCCTGGATGATGGCCGCGATCTTCCAGGCGACGTTGGCCACGTCACGCAGGCCTGAGTTCAGGCCCTGGCCGGCCCAGGGTGGGGAAATATGCGCCGCATCCCCCACCAGCGCCACGCGCCCTTCGACAAAGCGGGCCGCAACCCGGGAGTTGTGGGTGTACGCCCGGATACGGATGATGTCCAGTTGATCGACCGCATCACCAATGTGCTCCCGGATCAACGCCCGGATGGTGCCCTCCTCGCACATCCTCGCCTCGTCCTCGCCTTCCAGCAACATGAACTCCCAACGCCGTTGCTGGTACGGCAAATAGATGCAGACGAAGGGTCGCTGCGGATCGGCATGCAAGGCCGTGTAAGGCGCATCGAGGGTGTCGTTACAGGTGTCGATTACCACCCATTTGCGCGGGTGGGTCAGGCCCAGCAACTCGATGCCGAGTTTCTTGCGCACGGCGGAACGACCACCGTCCGCCCCGATGACGTACTGCGCCTGCAATTGATACAACTCACCCTGGGCGTCGCGCACCTGCAACGTCACGCCGCGGTCATCCTGCTCCAGGTCGAGCATTTCATGGCCCTGGCGCAGGTCGACGCCGGCGCGCGTGCCGAGCTGTTCGCGCAGGGTCGCTTCGAGCAATTGCTGCATGAAGATATTGCGCATCGGCCAGCCGTAGCGGGCGGTGCTCGGCTTGACCTCGGCAAAGCACACGCCCCGCGCATTGTAGTAGCGCAGCGGCACGTCGCAGATCATGTCGCGGACGGCCAGCTCGGCGATGCCGATGCCTTGCAGCACCCGCAGCGCCTCATCGTCCATGCCCACCGCGCGGGGATACGGCAGGATGCCGTCCGCCAACTCGAGGACAACGCATTCGATCCCGTACAGCCCCATGTAATGCGCGGCGGTGATCCCGTTCGGGCCACCGCCGACGATGACAACCTGGGTCTTGTCCTGCTTCATCACGATTCACCGCATTGTTTTTGTTGTGGTTGCAAGCCCTGGCCGTCCAGATAGTCCTTGACGACACGGTTGAAGATCTCGCTCTGGTCATCATGGACGTAATGACTGGCATCGGCGACTTCCGTCGTCTGCACCCGAGCATTGGCTTGCCTGATTGCCTCAAGGGTCGCCAGCGGCAGGAAATCGGAGCGCGCGCCACGAATGAACAGCGTCGGGCAATCCAGGCTGCGTACCGCCGGCCACAGGTCGGTGGGCGTGATGGTCAGGCGTGCCTGGGCGATGCCTTGCTGGTCGTGACGCCACTCGATGCCCGCCAGCGTTTCCTTCATCGAATGCATCAGCCGGGAGGCCAGCCCCTCCTGGGACAGGCCGGGGCGCGACTGCTGCCAGAACTGGGCGGCACTCGGCCAATCGGGAAACACCAGCGGCGTCTCGCTCATCTCGCGGCGGATACGCGCGGCTCCGTCGCCACTGACAGAAGAGCCTGGGCCAATGTCCTCGATCACCAGCGCCTGTAGCCGTCCGGGATTGAGCCGCGCGTACTCCAGTGCGTTGGTGCCGCCGAGGGAATGCCCCACCAGGATGAACTGCCGCAGCCCCAGGTGCACCACCCAATCCTCGACGTCACTGACATAGGCCTCGGTCCGGTAGCTGCTGGCCGACGCCCAGTCGCTGAAGCCACGGCCGCGTTGGTCGAGGGCATGGCAGCAGTACCGGTCGCCCAGCGCATTGGCCAGCGACTCCCAGGTCCGGGCATAAGAGCGCAGGCCGTGGAGCAGCAGCACGGGGATGCCCGACTCGTTGCCCCAGGACACGTAGTGCAGGTGCATCGACGATCGATTGGTGAAGAAGTGGCTGTTCGCAGACATTCGTTTGGCTCCCACGGTCAACGCCCCTCAGTACAGGCCATCGTTGCCCTTGACGTCGGCGGCCTGGAGGCCACCGAGTCGCGCATGCAGGCGTCCGCGCGTGGCAAACGCCCAGATGATTACCAGTTCATCGGCGGACGGGCCGTCACTGAACGAAAGCGAAATGCTGTCGTAGTGCGAACGCACATACAGCGCATCCTTGTGGGCCAACGGCACGTCGATGGTCGCACCCGGCCCGCCACGCTTGCCGGTGGAAGGCACCCAGGACTTGCCACCGCCCAGCGCGACCCGGATCGGGTCCGCCGCCGGGTTGGTGAGCAAGGCATTGCCGTGCTCGTACTCGCCCGCGCTGCCCACCAGGCAGGCCTTGCCATAGCTGACGATCTCGCGCCCGCCCGCCAGGGCCTGGATACGCCGGCCGAACTCCTGGCCCAGCAACGGCGAGGGTTCGACCAACTCGGCCAGGCTCTCGCTGAAGCGACCGGCATACGGGTTGGCGATCACGGCGCCAATGGCGTACTTGAACAACGGCTCGCCGTCGGCCAACTGGCCGGTTTCGTTGGCCAGGGTTTCCTCGACGAAGCTGTACCACTTGCGGATGTGATAACGGGCGAAATTAGCGGTTTTCATCAGACATGCCTCTTGTTCAAAGTGGGTCGAGATCGAAGTGACGACTGGGCGCGCCGGCCGACTTGAAACGTTCCTTGCCGCGCTCGTCGTCGTGTTCGGTCTCGAGGAAAAACTCCATGCGATTACCGTCGGGGTCGTTGAAATACACGCCGTTGCCGATTTCATGATCGGTGATCTTCACCACCTCGATCCCTTTGCCAAGCAACATGCCGTAGAGCTGGCGCAGGGTGGTCATGTCGCCGGCGATCTCCAGCCCGTAGTGCTGCAGGCCCAGTCCACCTTGGTGGGCACCCGGTTCTGCGCGGATCAGGGCGATGTCGTGGTGCTTGGCACCGAAGGCCATCATGATCCAGCTTTCACCCCGGGCACTTTCGTGCATGCCCAGCACGTCGGCGTACCAGCGTGCCGACGTTTCCGGGTCCTTGACGAACAGCGACAGATGCGTACGAACGACCTCGACTTTCATCGCGCGATACCTCAGTTCTTCTTGATGATGGATTGATGCCCGGACTTGATCTGCGCCACGGCTGGCGTCCAGAGCACATCAGCGATTTCACTGAACTCGCGCCACTGTTTCTGCCAGCCGTCACCGCCGTTCTCGGAGGTGAACAAATGGCCATACTTGGTGCCGGCGACGATCTGGCGCGGGTTGGCCGGGTTCAGGGCAATTGCCCAGACACAGGAGTTGGGTTGCTGTGACAGCGGCAGCACCTCCCAACTGATGGCCGCGTCCCGGGAGACGAGCACCTTGCTGGTGGTACCCGGCGTGCCATCGGAAATGCTCAGGTACAGGGTGTCCTGGCTGCCCAGCGGCGCATTCATGGCGCGCACGTAGTACAGGCCGAAGGTTTCGCGGGCTTCTATGCCGGTCCAGGTCTGGCCCTCATCGAGGCTGCGGTAGACGGCGTTGACGCACACCACGACGATGACTTTCTGGCCGTGGTTGGGCAGTACCAGGATGTTGTGGATGTCTGAGTTGTAGTCCCACAACAGCCGGTCGTCGACACGAGTCCAGCTGTCGCCGCCATCGCGGCTGTGGAACAGGCCGCCCTCTTCGAGGCCGAACCAGAGCTGGTTGCGGTCCGTCGGGTCATAGGCGAACGCCAACAGGCGCGGCCGGCTGACACCTTCGCAGAACTCGGGAATCTCCACTGGCGCCCGGTCCCAGTGCTGGCCGCCGTCGAGGGTGCGCCACAGGACGGCACGGGACGGTGCCCCGGTGCCGACGAAAATGCGCTGGGCATCCTGCGGATCCACGGCGACCTTCCACACCGTCTGCCCGTTGAACGGTGAGTCCACCCGCTGCCAGTGCCCGCCAGTGTCGCGGCTGACGCACAGGCCGACATCGGTGCCGGCGTAGATCACTTCAGGCGCCTCGGGATGAACACTCAAGGATCGGGTGATCGCATCGAACTCAAGGTCTTGCCCCAGGCCGAGGCGGTGCCAGGTGCGCCCGTCATCGGCACTGCGGATGACCGCCTGCCCCACGGTGGCGACCAAAAGGGTTCCGTTACTCATCGCTGTTGCTCCTCAAATGAAGATGCCACGGGTCAGGCCACCGTCGATGCCGATGGACTCGCCCGTTACGGCGCCGGCCTTGGGGGACGCCAGGAAACCGATCAGCCAGCCCATTTCGATGGGCGCCAGGGTGCGGCGAATCGGCGTCGCGTCGATGTAGCCCTGCTCCACCTGCCCAGGGGTCTTGCCCTGCTTGATCCCTTCGCGCTCGTACAGCTCCTGGATGTGCGGGGTGTCCACCACGCCGGGGTGAATCAGGTTGACGGTGATACCGGCCGGGCCCAGTTGGTCGGAGAGGGTCTTGGTCATGTGGGCAATGGCGAGGTTGCGCATGCCCGAGAGCACCTTGCTGCCACGCCCGGTCAGGCCACCGATGTTGATGATGCGACCGAAGCCACCGGCCTTCATGTGCGGGGTCACGGCCTTGGCGCAGCGGAAGTAACCGATCACCTTGGTGTTGAGGTCCGACAGCAGCTCGTCGTCGCCGGCGTGCTCGATGTCATTGCGAACCACCCCGGACGGCGCCGCGGCGCCATTGACCAGGATGTCGATGCGGCCAAAGTGCTTGTAGGCGGCCTGCACCATGTCCGTCACGGCCGACATCTGGTTGGTGTCGCAGTACAGCGGCAGTACCTCGTTACCGGTCTCGGCGCTGATTTCCTCGGCAGCCTGCTGCAAGAACTCCATGCGCCGGGCGCAGATCGCCACCTTGCAGCCTTCCTGGGAAAGAAAACGTGCGACTTCCTTGCCGATGCCCATCCCACCGCCGGTGACGATTGCCACGCGGCCTTGCAATTCCAGATCCATAGCAGTTCCTCTTGTGTTTATTCGGTTCAGGCCAGATCGACAAAGACACTCTTGGTCTCGGTGTAGGCATCGATCACGTGCTTGCTCATTTCCCGGCCCCAGCCGGATTGTTTGTAGCCACCGAACGGCGACGCCGGGTCGACGACGTTCCAGCAGTTGATCCACACCGATCCGGCTTTCAACTGTGCGGCCACCCGGTGGGCGGAGCGCAGGTCCCGGGTCCACAGGCCCGCTGCCAGGCCATAGGGCGAGTCGTTGGCGCGCAGCACCAGTTCGTCGATCTCGGTCCAGCTCATGACCGTCAGCACCGGCCCGAAGATTTCCTCGCGGGCGACACAGGCGCGTTCGGCGCGGTCGAGAAACACGCTGGGCTGGATGAAGTGGCCGCGCTCCAGGTGCTCGGGACGCGCGCCGCCGCACACCAGCTCGGCACCCTCTTCCTGGCCGCGTTGCAGGTAGCCACGCACCGAGTTCAACTGCCGGGCCGATACCAGCGGCCCCATGCTGCTGCCCGGGTCCAGCCCAGGGCCCAGCGAGTGGGCGGCGGCATGGCGCTGGAGCTCTTCGAGCACCTGGTCGAGGACACTGGCGTGTACATACAGGCGTGACCCGGCGGTGCAAACCTGGCCCTGGTTGTAGAAAATGCCGTCGGCGGCGCCCTTGGCTGCCCGCACGATGTCGGCGTCGGGCAGGATGATGTTCGGTGACTTGCCGCCCAGCTCCAGGGACACCTTCTTCATGTTGCCGGTGGCGGCCTGGGCGATCAGCCGGCCCACCTGGGTGGAACCTGTGAACGCGATCTTGTCCACGTCCGGGTGCTGGGCCAGCGGCGCACCGGTGTCGGCACCCAGGCCGGTGACCAGGTTGACCACCCCGGCCGGGAAGCCGGCGGCCTCGATCAACTGCACCAGGCGAATCGCAACCAGGGGCGTCTGCTCGGCAGGCTTGAGCACCGCGACGCAACCGGTCGCCAGCGCCGGGCCGAGCTTCCACACGCACATGGTCAGCGGGAAATTCCACGGCACGATCAAGGCGCAGACACCCACCGGTTCGCGCAGGGTGTAGTTGAGCATCGGCGCGCCGCTGGCGGGCGACACCGGCAGCGTGCTGCCTTCGATCTTGGTCGGCCAACCGGCAAAGTAGCGCACGATGTTGGCCGCGCTTGCCGCTTCGCCCCGGGCCATTGCGATCGGCTTGCCGTTCTCCAGCGTGATCAGTTGGGCCAATTCTTCACGGTGCTGGTCGAGCAGTTCCGCCAGGCGCAACAGCAGCAGGCCACGCTGGGCCGGTGAATGCGTGGCCCAGGGTCCGGTGAAGGCCGCGCGGGCGGCAGCGACGGCGGCTTCTATATCGCGCTTGTCACCTTCGGCCACGTGCGCCACGCTGCGTTCGTCCGCCGGATTTTCCACGGCAAACCGACGGCCACTGGCTGCGTCCTGCCAGGCCCCCCCGATGAACAGCCGGCCGGGTTGTGCCAGGAATTGCTCGACGGCGGGCAGTAATTGGATCTGACTCATATCCCCTCCTTCACAGGGCCATTTCGATCAGGCAAGGACCGCCGTCAGCCTTGGCATTGGCCAGGGCCCGTTGCAGTTCGGCGTTGGTGCAGACGGTGCAGGCCGGCAGGCCGTAGCCCTTGGCCAGGGCCTTCCAGTCGACGCGTGGGCGGTCCAGGACGGTCAGGCTCAGGGCTTCGGGCCCCAGCTCGGTCATGCCGAAACGGCGCAATTCGTTCTGCAGGATCGCGTAGCGATGGTTGGCGGCAATCAGAATCACCACCGGCAATTGCTCGCGGGCGATGCTCCACAAGGTCTGGATGGTGTACTGGGCGCTGCCGTCCGATTGCAGGCAGAACACCCGGTTGCCACGCTCGGCCAGGGCCGCGCCAAACCCCACCGGAATGCCCTGGCCGATGGCGCCTCCGGTATTGGTCAGTACCCGGTGCCGCGCGGCATGGGCCGAGGCAGTGAAGAACGGGTAGCCACACGTGCCACCCTCCACGGAAACGATGCAGTCGTCCGGCAGTGAGGCAGCCAGGACCTGACCGATCGATTGCGGAGTCAGCTCGGCTTCGCCCGGCGGCAACTCGATGCCCATCGGGGTCGGCTGGAAGGCCGGTGCCTGCAAGGCATCGGCAAGCGCGGTGAGCGCGCCGGCGACATCGTCCCCCACCTCGGCCAGGCACAGCAGGCGTTCACGCTCGGCCAAACGCGAGGCGATGCCCTCATAGCCGAAGTAACTGATCGGATCCGGGACGCCGGCACACACGACGGCGTCGTACTGGTCGAGGATCTCGATCGCCACCTCGGGGAAATACGGCAGGCGATCCAGGTCCGGCAAGCCACCGCCACGGTAGCTCAGGCGCGGGAACGTCTCGGCGAACATCCGTACACCCGGCAGTTGGGCCAGGCGCCCCGCCGCCTGGAGTCCGTCCACGGACAAGCCCTCGTCACCGACGATGAACACCAGCCGGCGCCCGTCGCGCAGGGCCTGGGCCACGGCTTCGATCCGATCACCGGCCATACGCCGGACCGGGGCCTGCAAGGCGCTGAACGGACGTTCAATCGCCACGCTGTTGGCCTGTAAATCCATCGGCAGGATCAGGCTGGCGATTTGTCCCTTGGCCTGCCAGGCGGCACGCACCGCTTCCTGCAGGTCTTCCCCGACGCCGGCCGCCGTGCGCGAAGTCCGCACCCAACCGGAAACACTGCCGGCCAGGGCCTGGATATCGCTGGCCAAGGGCGGATCGTAGTTGACGTGCCAGGAGGCGTGATCGCCGATGACATTGACGATAGGCGTGTTGGCCCGCCGGGCGTTGTGCAGGTTGGCGATGCCATTGGCAAAGCCTGGCCCCAGGTGCGTCAAGGTCATGGCCGGTTTGCCGGCGATCCGGCCATAGCCGTCCGCGGCCCCGGTGCACACGCCCTCGAACAGCGACAGGACCGGTTTGAGGGCCGGCGCACTGGCCATCGCGGCCACCAGGGGAATCTCCGTCGTTCCGGGATTGGCAAAGCAGTACTCGATACCGCTTGCCACCGCCGCCTTCACTATCAGTTGCGCACCATTCATTTCCAGCCCTCTTGATCGAGCGTTTGCAGTGGCTGAGATTTATCACACAGAAAATCTGGATCAACAAGCTATTTTTTAACGAAAAACTCGTATTTTGAGATTTTATTGTATTTTTAAACTTAAAAACGCCATCCATATGCTTGTTTTTCTCAGCCACAGGAGTACCGTGATGGCGGGTTATCCCTGCCATGGGCAGGCTTTCCATCCCTGGCGCGTCTACCTATAGTGCTCACCCATCGGCCATCCACGCGCCCTCCCTCCTTAGGAGTCAAATGAGCAGTCTGAGTAAAATGCTGAGCGTCCTGGACCTGTTCGGCCCGCAACAGCTGAAGATCGACCCCGACACCATTGCCGAACGCATGGGGTTGTCGCGGGCGACGGTGTACCGCTACGTCAAGGACCTGTGTGACGCCGGCCTGCTGGTCCGGGTGGACGCCGGCAGCTATGGCCTGGGGCCACGGATCATCGAGCTGGACTGGATGATGCGTCAGTACGACCCGATCCTCGTGGCCGGTCGCGAACTGATGCATACGCTGTCCGAGGAAACCGGACTGGCGGTCTTCGCCAGCGTTTTCTACGACGGCCACATCATCAACACGTACATTGCCGAACCCGATGACACCTACCAGTTTTCCTTTGGCCGAGGTCATCCGCTGCCGTTCTTCCGCGGCGCGCAATCCAAGGTGCTGATCGCCTTCCAGAAAGGCCGGCGCCTGCAACGCCTGTTCGATGAACACATGGCCAACGACCCCGACAGCCCTTACGACTGGGCCGGTTTTTCCAAGGCGGCGAAGAAGATCCGCAAGGATGGCTATTGCCTGACCCACGACGAGCTCAACCAAGGCCTGACCGGTATCGCGGCGCCGATCATCAACCCGGCGCTCGACGAGGTGGTCGGCAGCCTCTCGGCGGTCGGCAGTACCCAGAGCTTCAAGCTGCTACGCCAAGACACCGTGGTGGAAATGGTGATGGAGACCACCCGGCGAATCGCCGAGCGGATGAAGCATCCGCCGGTCTCCGGCCAGGGCTAGACAACCTCGCCAAGACAGACGCTGCGGTGCCATCCGCCCGCAGCGGCGCCGGATCAGAATGGAACGGCGACGGTGACCTGGCTGTACAGGTTGGTCCCGTTGCCGCCCACCTGGTTACCCCCTGTCGCGGCATCCCGGTCCGGTTTGTAGAGGCCGATCAACGGGGTGACGATCAGGTGCTCGCTGACAGCCCACTCGGCATAGAAATCCAGCTCCCGGGCGTCGAGGTTGACGGCGTTTTCTTTGCGCACGGTGTTGTAGTCGAAGAACAGCGCACCGAGGGTCAGATTCTCCAAGGGCGTGGCCTTCAGGCCGACATGATGGATACCCGTGTTGGTGTTGAACGGCCCGGCGTAGTTACCGGCCACCTCGCCCTGGAACCAAGTGCCGTAGCCAGTGCTCTGGCCGGTGAACAGCGAATCCCACCGGGACGAGTAGCGGGTGTAGCGGTACGTCAGCTTCGGCGCCCAGGCAACGTCCGCGAAGGTATACCCGGCCTCGGCGTACCAGGCATTCTCGGTGCCGGCGTCTTTGTCCTGCCAGGCGTACTCGAAGGCGAAGCTGGCGTTCTCGATGCCAGCGTCGCCCTCGCCGCGCAGGCTGTAGACGTCCAGCCCCTTGCGTTGGCGCTGGAAGTCGCTGGCCCACCGATCATCGACGTCAATACCGTGCACCCAGGTCAGCCCCAGCGTGCCGGCCTTGGCGGTGTAGTCCAGCGTACCGGCCGCGAGTTCGGTCTCGGCCTGGGCACGGTTGTCGGACTTGAGCCACACCACGCTGCCGTGCACCCCGTCCTGCCCTCCCAGCCGCACCACCGCGGTCTGGTCGAAGGCATGCCGGGCCGCCATGTAATAGGCACCGCCACGGTTCAGGCGGCCGTCGGCCGGTCCTTTACCCAGATTCGGCCCGTCGTCGTTGATGAGGAAGCCTCGCCCCAGCTTGACCACCTGGCGGCCGCCAGAGACATCGACGCCATCCTGGCCCAACGCCGGGAACAGGTCGCCGGAGCGCCAGCCCAGATAAGCCTCTTCGATCTTGGTGGTGCGCTCGGATCCAACCGAGTTGCCGGCCGGGTCGCCGTCCCCCCAGGTGGCGGAGCTGACCAGGTTGAACGCACCGTAGGCAGTGCCATGGCCGGCCAATCCCTGGTCGCCACTCAAACCGTACTTGATAAACCCTTCTCGCCAGGTCGATCCCCCCGGCGTGCCGTCGTAATTCTTGCGACTGTTGAACATCCCGAACACCGCCACGGCGTCGGCGTTGAGGTGGCTGTTTTCATCGGCGTACAGTTCGTATGCCTGGGCCTGGCTGATGACCGACAGCGTCAAGGCGCAGACGAGACTGTCCCTTGTACGTGAAACCCACGATGGATAGCGCATGGTTGAAGCTCCTGAGGGGGCGCCTGATGCTCAGGCGCGAACCGACGCAACCTGGCTGCGTCGGTGGAACGGACGCCGACTAGCGGCAGTCGGTTAGGGCCATGTCGAGGGCAGAGACCATCTGGCCCGCCTCATCGGCCGTGAGGGTCAGGGGCGGCGAAAGGACGATCTTGTTGCCGATCGGCCGCACCAGCACTCCGGCGCGTCGTGCCTCGTCGGCGATGCGCGAGGCACGGCCGGACGCCGGATCGAGCGGCTCGCGGGTGGCCTTGTCGGCCACCAGGTCCAGGGCGATCATCAGGCCCTTGCCGCGCACCTCGCCGACCACTGCGTGGCGCTCGACCAGCGGCTGCAGTTGCGCCAGCAACTGGGCGCCGACGGTGGCCGCATTGCCCGGCAGGTCCTCGGCCTCGACGATATCCAGCACCGCCAGGGCCGCGGCGCAGGCCGTCGGGTGGCCGCTGTAGGTGTAGCCGTGCATGATGACGTTGCTGAAGCCCGGGCCGTTCTCGATCGCATCGGCCATGCGCTGGTTGAAGACCGTCGCGCCCATGGGGATGTAGCCGGCGGTGATGCCTTTGGCCAGGCACAGGACGTCCGGGGCGACACCCCAGCCGCGACTGCCGAGCATGCAGCCGGAGCGACCGAAACCGGTGACCACTTCATCGGCAATCAACAGGATCGCGTGGCGATCACAAACCTCCCGCAGGCGCTTCCAGTAGTGCGCCGGCGGCACGATCACGCCCCCCGCCCCCTGCACAGGCTCGGCCACCATTGCAGCAATGGTCTGCGCGCCCAACAAGGCAATCTGGTCTTCGAGCTGGCGGATACAGTGCTCCGTCAACGCCTCGGGGTCGCGGCAATCCCAGGGATTGCGATACAGCCAGGGAGTGTCGAGCAGATGACAGCCGGCCAGCAACGGACCGTGGTTGTAGTGGTACACGCCGTTGCCGCCCACCGAAGTGCCGCCCATGTGCACGCCGTGATAACCATTGCGCAGCGACAGGAAGCGCGTGCGGCCCGGTTCGCCGCTGGCGATCCAGTACTGGCGGGCCATTTTCAGGGCGGTCTCGACGGCATCGGAACCGCCGGAACTGAACAGCACCCGCGCCATTTTTTCCTGGGCGAACATCGACGTCAGGCGCTCGGCCAGGTCGAATACCCGTGGATGGGCAATGCCGTCGAACGTCTGGTAATACGCCAGCTCATCCAGTTGCGCGGCAATGGCGGCCTTCACCGAGGCGCGGTTGTGGCCGATATTGACGTTCCACAAGCCGCCTACGCCGTCGAGCATGCGGTGGCCGTCGATGTCCGTGATGTAGTTGCCGTCGCCGCTGGCGATGATCAAGGTCCGGGCCCGGTTCGCCGGGGCCGATGAACTCATCGGATGCCAGAACTTCTTGGGTGCTGTCTTATATTTCTCGTACATGACTGTTGCCCTCACTCGGTTTCAAGCTTGCGTACGTACACCAACTGCTGGGAGGTGAATTCCAGCAACCCTTCCAGCCCGAACTCGACGCCAAAGCCGGACAGCTTGCAGCCACCGAAAGGCGTGTTCGGTTGAATTTGCGCGTGACAGTTGACCCAGGCCACACCGCATTCCAGGCGACTGGCAAGAGCCTGCGCCTGGGCCAGATCCGTACCCCAGACCGACCCGCCCAAGCCCATGTCGCTGGCATTGGCGCGGCGCAGGGCGTCCTCGACATCCTGGTAGGCGATGACCGGCAACACCGGGCCAAACTGTTCTTCGTCGACCAGGCGCTGGCCGTCGGTGACATCCATCACCACCGTCGGCGGATAGAAAAAGCCCGGGCGGTCCAGCCGCGCACCGCCACACAACACACGGGCTCCCTGGGCCTGGGCGTCGCTTACCAGCCCGGCGACAAGCTCCAGTTGCTCAAGGTTCTGTACCGGGCCGAAACTCACGCCAGGCTCCAGGCCGTCGCCGACCACCTGACGCCGGGCGATGGCCGCCAAGGCCTCTGCGAAGGCCACGTACTGGGATTGGTGCACGTACAGCCGCTTCAGCGCGGCGCAGGTCTGCCCCATGTTGAGGAAGGCCGCCTGGAAGATGTCTTCGACCACCTGTTCCACTGGCGTGCCCGGCAACACGATCGCCGCGTCGTTGCCACCCAACTCCAGCGTCAGGCGCTTGAGATTGTCAGCCGCACCGCGCATCACACTCATGCCGGTGTCGGTCGAGCCGGTGAAGACCACTTTGTGAATGCCCGGGTGCCGAGCGATTGCACGGCCGAACCCCTGCTCGCCGGTGACGATGTTGATCACGCCCTGGGGGACATGCCGGGCGATGATCCCGACCAGTCGTAACGTGCTCAGGGGCGTCAGGCTCGAGGGTTTGCTGATCACGCAGTTGCCGGCGCGCAGGGCCGGCATGATGTGCCATACGGCGATCATGAAAGGCCAGTTCCAGGGCGTGATCGACGCCACCACGCCCAAGGGCTTGCGGTGCAACTCGACACGCTGGGCGGGGGTTTCTTCCACCAGTTCTACCGGGATCTGCTGTTGCCCGGCGTAGCGTGTCCAGGCCGCGGCCCCCATGACTTCGGAGAACGCCAGCGCCATGGGCTTGCCTTGCTCCAGAACGATCAGGCGAGCCAGTGCTTCGGCGTCGCGCTCGATGTCCGCGGCAATGGCCAACAGGCGCTCGCAACGGTCCTCATGGGCGGTGCAACGCCAGGAGCCAAACGCCCGCTGGGCAGCGTCGACGGCCTGGTCCAGCTGGGCCAGCGAGCCGGCGGGGCAGCGGGCGAATGCTCTGCCGGTCGCCGGGTTGATCACCTCGAAGTGACCGTCCTCGCCGTCCACCGGCTGGCCGTTGATGAGCATTTGATAATCGTGCATGACACTTTCCTTTCGCGCACCGACAAGCCGTCCGGTACACGGACGGGTCGGTATTTTTCGTAGGGGTTGAACGGGGCCGCGGGGCTTAGAGCTTATGGCTACCCAGTGCCTGGTATCGCTGCGGCGCGGTCTTGCGCAGTCGCGCGGCCAGGAGCACGCCGCCCAGCAGGGCCGCGGGGATGATGGCGCAGAGGCCGTAGGACAAGGCCACGCTGGCACCCGTCAGGACATCGAAATGAACCACTGCCAGGACCAGGACCGCCAGCAGCGCCAGGCAGGAAAAACCAGGGAAGATCCGCCCGCGCCAGATGCCCAGTTTGAGCTCGGGGTGGCGCCGGAAGAAGACCAGCACCGCCGCCGACGTGATCGCCATCAGCAGGATCACACAAAGCGTGGCCAGGTTGGACAGCCAGGCAAAGAGTTGCAGGATCGGGTCGGCGTCCATGGCGGCAAAGATCAGCACGATCACCGCAGAGATCAGGCTCTGCAACGCCGAACCCATATGAGGGCTCTGGTGGACGCGGTGGGTCGTGCCCAACTGGCGCGGCAGCAGGCCGTCACGCCCAATGGCATAGAAGTAGCGCGCCGCGGCGTTGTGGAAAGCCAGCAGCCCGGCATAGATGCTGACCATGAACAGCACGCGGATGATTTGCGTCAGGTACGGGCCGACAAAGTGGTCAGACATGCCATAGATGAAGGTGGTCGGGTCTTGCAAGGCTTGCAGCGTCGGGACGATCTTGTCCGCGCCGACGCCCACCACCATCGCCCAGACCGACAGGGCGTAGAACCCGCCGATCAGCAGGACCGAACAGTAAGTGGCAATCGGGATCGTGCGTTGCGGGTTCTTGGCTTCTTCACCGTAGATGGTCGTGGCCTCGAAACCGATGAACGCCGCGAAGCAGAACAGCAGGCCGATGGACGGCGTACCGCTGAGCACATGGGTGCGATCGAACGAATCGAGATTGATGCCGCTGTCCCCGCCGGTCTTGAGGATGGCGAAGTCCAGGGTCAGGATGGCCAGGTACTCGGCGATGACCACCACCGAGAGCAACCGGGCCGAGAGATCGATCTTGCGATACCCCAGGATCGCGACGCTGATCATCGCCATCAACGAATACGACCACCAGGGCAGCACCAGGCCGAAGACACTGGCCATGGTGCCGCTGACGACGCCCCCGAACATGCCATAGAGGCCGACCTGGAGGATGTTGTAGGCGAACATCGCCAGCACCCCCGCCGCCCCGCCGGCCAGGCCACCCAGGCCTCGGGCGGTGAAGGCATAGAAGCCACCGGCGTTGGTGACATGGCGGGACATGGTGGTATAGCCCACCGAGAACGCCAGCAACACCATCAAGGCCAGGATCAGCAATGCCGGTGTGCCGGCGCCGTTGCCCAGCATGATGCCAATGGGAAAGCCGCCGGCGATCACACTCAGCGGGCTCGCGGCCGAAACCACGAAAAAGATGATGAAGCCGACGCCCAGGGCACCACGTTTCAGATCTGTCGAGCTGTTGATCGGGATAGATACACTCATTTTCTTGACCTTATTGTATGAGGCAGTCGCTGCAGGATCGGCGCGGTCAACCACTCACCGGCACCGAACAGCTTGTCGTTCTTGTCGCACGCTGGATTCGATCCTATGCCGGCCCATGAACGCCTCGCTATCCCAAATTGGTAACATCGGCAGGCTTGCCCCAAAACAGGTCAAGACGCTCCGCGAGCGCCTGCCGATTCGGGGTGCACGGGAGTGATCCCGTCCAGGCAAAGGGTTTATTTCGCGCCAATGTCCGGCGCTGCTCCCCGCTCGTGGGGCGCCGCCGCGCCGTTCAAGCGTGGGCGCAGTGGGCGATGGTCGCGCGGGCGGTATGGGACGGCAGTTCGGCGAACAGCGCCTGGTACTCCGCCGCAAAGTGGCTCAGGTGATAGAAGCCCCACTGGGCGGCGGCATCGCCAATCGAAAGATGGGATGCCGGAGTGGACATCAAGGTCCGGCGCACGCCGTTGAGGCGTACGGAGCGCAGGTAATTGAGCGGCGTCGTCTCCGCCACGGCGCGAAAACTGTTCTGCATGGTTCGCCGGCTCACCTGGAGTCGTTGGCACAACTCACTCACGCTGGGCACGTGGTTCATCTCGGCGGTCGCCAGGCGATGGCATTTCTCGACGATGAAGCTGCGGGTGGAACTGGGGCTGCGCTGGCGCTTGTCGCAGGCCGGATCGGTCATCAGTTGCAGCAACTCGCCGAGCATGGCCTGCTCCAGCTCCCGGTCGCGGGCGCTGTCGAGCTCTTCGCTCACCAGTGCCTGGGAGAAGACCGCCAGCAACCGACGCCGGGCGTCCGCGAAGCGCTGGGTGGACACCCTGATCACCGGCTGTCGGAGCAGTTGGCTGATGTCCTTCGCCGACGCGGTCTGCACCAAGGCCTCCTCGAACAGCTCACGCTCGAAGGTGATGGACAGCAGCTCCATGCCCATCGGCATATGGAACATGAACTCCTCGCCACCGTGGAGGAAGAACAGGCTGCTGTCGTCCACGTCACGCCCCTGCATCCGGATCGAACCCGGGACGTTGATCGGCACCGCGAAGCACATCTTGCCGGCCGGGGCCACGCCGTGCTGCACGACACGCTGGTTGATCTGCTCGCAGAAAACATGACAACGGGCGGTGCTCAACTGCATGAGCGAACTCTCGGCCGAACCGGCGGTGAGCTGGTTGTAATCCTGGCTCCATTCCTGGACCGTGGCCGCGTGGACATGGACGTCCTTGAAGTGACTTATGTTTATGTTTCTCATATTTCGCGAAAGCCCCGTTCAATATTATTGTTTTTATCCTGCCTTCCCGGGCGATATTCTCACAAAGATCAGATTCTGCAAATTCCATCACGTGACTTCAACGCGTGGCCACTGGCATTCGCTCAGTGTATCCATGTGCCGATTCGGGCTACCGGCCAGGATCGCACTCTGGGGATGATCGACATACTACAACCGACATCCAGAGAGACCGTCATGAGTGAAGCCAAGCTTGAATCCCTCCACTTCGCCGATGCCCCGCGAATCACTTCCAGCACCCTGCCCGGCCCGATGGCCGCCGAAGCCCTCGCGTTGTCGGCGCGTACCGAGTCGATGGCGCGCGGCGGCGGTCGCATGCCCGTGGCCATGGACCGTGCGTTTGGCGCAACCTTCAAGGACACGGACGGCAACACCTACATCGACCTGTCCGCCGGCGTAGGCGTCAGCAGCGTAGGCCGTTGCCACCCGAAAGTGGTGCAGGCCATTCGCGACCAGTCCGAAGTGCTGATGCATGCCCTGGAAGTCAACAGCACCCGCCGCACCGAACTGGCGGCCAAGCTTTCCGAGATCGCTCCCGAAGGCCTGCGCGGCGACTGCATCACCTTCTTCACGCAAAGTGGCAGCGATGCACTGGAAGCGGCGATCAAGTTTGCCAAGCGTATCACCGGGCGGCACCAGATCATCGCCTTCCACGGCGGCTACCACGGCGTGTGGAACGCCTCGGGCGCGCTGACCACGGGCACCGCCTACCGCAAGGGCTACGGGGCCATGATGGGCGGCGTGATCCATGCGCCCTACCCGTATGCCTACCGCTTCCCATTCGACACCACGCACAAGAGCGCCGAGCAGATCGCCGGCGATTACGTGGACTACCTGCTGAACACACCCTATACCGCCGCCGACGACGTGGCCGCGGTGATCGTGGAGCCGGTGCAGGGCGAAGGCGGCTACGTGCCGCCCTCGCCGGAATTCCTGCAACTGTTGCGCAAGGCCTGCGACCGCAGCGGTACGCTGCTGATCGTCGACGAAGTGCAATCCGGCGCCGGGCGCACCGGCAAGATGTGGGCGGTGGAGCACTCCGGCGTCAAACCCGACATGCTGACCTTCGGCAAGGGGATCGGCAGCGACCTGCCGATGGCCGGACTGATCATGCGCTCGGACCTGGCGGCCGCCATTCCTGACGGTTCGATGCCCAATACCTTCGCCGCCAACTCCCTGTCCGCCGCGGTGGCCCTGACCAACATCAGCATCCTGCAGGACCCGGACCTCGACCTGCTCAACCGCGCCCACACCCTGGGGCTCGAAGCCCAGGCGCGCATCCGCGGTTTCAACAGCCCGCTGGTCGGCGAGGTCCGCGGACGCGGCCTGATGATCGGTATCGAACTGGTTGCGGACCCGGTCACCAAGGCGCCGCTGGAAGGCGCGAAGATCGGCCAGCTCATGGGCTACCTGCTGAACCACGGCGTGCTGATGATCCCCTGCGGTCGCTACAGCAACGTGATGCGCGTCATGCCTTCGCTGACGATCTCACGGGCGCTGTTCTTCAAGGCACTGGACATCTTCGGCGACGCCCTGGCCTCCCTCGAGGCTTGAGGCTGTCTCGCCCAACACTCCCTATCATTCAAGGCCTTTAACATGACCCAGCACCTGAATCACTTCATCGCAGGCGCGACCTTCGAAGCCTCCGACGGTGGGCGCCTGCCCCTCATCGACCCTGTGACCGAGCAACAATACGGCAGCTGCGCCCGTGGCACCCGCGAGGACGTGGATCGCGCCGTGGAAGCGGCCCACGCCCAACTGGAAGGCGGCGCCTGGAGCCAGCTCGACGGCGCCCAGCGTGCACGGCTGCTGTTGAAACTGGCGGACCTGGTGGAGCGCGACACCGATCGGCTGGCCGACCTGGACGCCAATGCCATCGGCCGCTCGCCCATCGAGCCGCGGCGCCTGGACATACCCAACGTGCTCGCCAACCTGCGTACCGCCGCCGGCTGGGCCAACCAACTGGAGGGTCGCACCATCCCCTCCGGCGGCTACTTCGGCACCCGCACCCTCTCGTACACCGTGCGCGAGCCGGTGGGTGTCGTGGGCGCCATCGTGCCCTGGAACTCGCCCCTGATGATCACCGTCTGGAAACTCGCCGCCCTGCTCGCCGCGGGCTGCACGGTGGTCATCAAACCGTCGGAAGAAACGCCACAGTCGGCCTTGCACCTGGCCGCGCTGGCCCAGGAAGCCGGATTCCCCGACGGCGTGATCAACGTAGTCACCGGCGTAGGTGCCGAAGTGGGTCGGGCGCTGTGCGAACACCCGCATGTCGCCAAAATCAGCTTCACCGGCAGCCCCGAGGCCGGACGCGAGATCCAGCGCACCGCCGGTGTGCTGTTCAAGCGCGTGGCCCTGGAGCTGGGAGGTAAGAGCCCGCAGATCGTTTTTGCCGATGCGCCTTTTGACGACGCGCTGCGTGGCTGCACACTCGGCCTGTTCGCCAACCAGGGCCAGGTCTGTGCGGCCGGCTCACGCATCCTGGTGCACCGCAGCCTCGCGGAACGCTTCGCCGCCGCCCTTGCGCAAGCCGCGCGCACGGTCAAGGTGGGCGATCCGCGCCTGCCCGATGTGCAGATGGGCCCGGTCGCCAAGAAAGCCCAGTTCGAACGCGTCAACCGTTACATCCAACTGGGGATCGACCAGGGCGCCACACTGCTGGCCGGCGGCGTGTCGAACCCCGGAAAAGGCTGGTTCGTCCGGCCGACGATCTTCGCCAATGCCCGCAATGACATGGCGATCGCCCGAGACGAAATCTTCGGCCCGGTCGGCACGGTGATAACGTTCGACAGCGAAGAAGAAGCCGTGACGCTGGCCAACGACTCCAGCTACGGCCTGGCCGCCACCGTGTGGACCAGCGACCTGGTGCGCGCCCATCGCGTCGCGGCGGCAGTGAAGGCCGGCGCCGTGGGCGTCAACTGCTGGAGCCCGTTGGACGCCAACCTGCCGTGGGGTGGCGTCAAGGCCAGCGGGATTGGCCGTGAAGGCGGGATTACCGGCGCGCTGGCCTACACCGAGGAGAAAGTCATCACCGTACTGTTGCCGACCTGAAAACACTCACTGCACCGGACCGAACCAGCGTCCAGGCCGCGCAAGGCCTGGACACTGGCCGGCCGGACATGCAGCCCCGATGCCTTGATGATCAATGAAGAGACTGCGATGAACAGCACAAATCAAGCGACAATTGATCGGTATCCGACGTCCTTGCGGTTACTGCACTGGGTGCGCGCCGTGCTCGTCACCGGCCTGCTCTGGGCCGGCTGGCACATGACCGGCCTGGCTGATGAAGTGGCGAGCAAGTACGAACTCTATTACCCCTGGCACAAGTCCTTCGGGGTGCTGGCGTTCCTGCTGGTACTGGTCCAGATCGTCCTGCGCTCGCGAACCGTCGACCTGCCCAGGCCATTGAGCACCCTGGACCGACATGAACAGATCCTGTCGAACCTGGTGCAGCGCGCCATGTATGGGCTGCTGGTCGTCGTGCCGTTGATGGGGTACTCCATGTCGAGCACCTACACCATGAGCGACGGGGTGTTCTTCTTCGGGGTGAACCTGCCCGAACTGCTCTCGAAGAACGACGACTGGTTCGTCGTCTTCCAATGGCTGCACAAGGTGCTCGCCTACACCCTGCTCGCCTTGATCGTGCTGCACATCGTTGGTGCTCTCAAGCACCGTTTCCTTGACCGCGACCCTCGCAAGGATGTGATGCGCCGCATGCTCTGAACAGGCGCGGTACCTCCTCCCCCCTTTTGCAAGCAGGCGCCACGATTCGTGGCGCCTTTTTTTGTCGTGCCCCCTAGAACGTTACCCAGACGATGAACTGGAAGTACGTGTTGGTCGCGGCACTGCCACTTTGCAGCCCGCCGTTGCCGAGCCACTTGTCGGGCTTGTAGAAACCCAGCAGCGGCGAGAGCGTGATGGTGTCCGTCACCATCCAATCCAGGAACAGGTCCACCTCCCGCGCGCTGTAGTCGCGCTCCTGTCGATCCGAGAGCTGGCGGAAGTCGAAGGCCATCGCGTTAAGGGTCAGTTTATCGGTCGGCTTGACCGAGAGGAGCACGTCGTTGGTGACCATGTTCGAGGTCAGCGAACCGGCGTAGTTGACCGCCACTTCACCCTGGTAGCGTTTGCGGTAGCCACCCTGGAACAGGAAGTCCCAGCCTTCGGAATAGCGCGCATATCGATAACTCACGGTCGGCTGCCACTTGATATCGGCGAAGGTGTAGCCGGCATCGAAGAACATGGCCCGTTGCGACCCCGAGCGCTTTTCCTGACGCGCCACCTCGAAGGCGAAATCGGCATTCTCGATCCCGGCGTTGCCCTGCCCGCGAACACTGTAAATGTCCATGCCCTTACGCTCCATCCGGTCGGCGAAGGCGTAGCGTTTCTCAACATCCAGGCCGCGGATATAGGTCGAGCCGATCGAGCCGACAGACGTTGTGTAGTCGACGGTGGCGGCCGCCACTTCGGTCTTGGACTGCCCTGGGTTATCCGACTTCAGCCACATCAGGCTGCCGTGAAGCCCCTGCGTCCCTCCCAGCTTCAAAACAGCGGTGTTGCCAAACGCCAGACGCGAGCCCAGGTAGAAGGCACCGCCGCGATCGAATCGGCCATCGACAACGCCCTCGATAGGGTTGAAGGCCCTACCGGGGTTGAACCCGTCGTCGGTGATCAGGAAACCGTCTACCGTCACCAGCTGTCGACCGAAAGAGAAGTCGACTCCATCCTGGCCCAGCGCCGGTACCGACTCACCTGATTTCCATCCCAGGTAGGCATCTTCCAGCGCGGTGTCCCTTTCGCTCCCGTCCGTGTTCGACCCCGGATCCCCATCGCCCCACGTTCCCGAGCTGATCATGCTCAAGCCGCCATAGACCGAACCATCCGTGAGCTTGTCCGTCGTACCGCTCAAGCCATATTTCACGAAACCTTCCTGCCAGCGCATGCTGCCGGGCTGCTTCTGCGGGTCACCGAGGTAGTTTTCCTGGCTGCCGAACCAGCCGAACCCGGCCCACAGGTCGGCGTTCAGGACGGTGGCGCCTTCATTCTCGTTGTACAGCTCGTAGCCCAGGGCCTGGGGCTCGAACGTGCAGAGGGCGACCAGTGAAAACATTGGGGCGTATGGGGGGGTGCGCATGACGTCTCTCCTGTTTTTATATTTATGAGGCGAGCCAGGAGTGTTTCGGCCGGGGTTGCCCATGCGGTAACCCAAATCAGCAAGTGCAATGCAATGGTTCGCTCTTGCGCTCCGGGGCGCGCAGCAGTCGCAGGAAACGGCTGGACATCGCACTGCAAAAACACTTGCGAGACCCGAGAGGTTGCCGTTTTGGGTTACGGCCTCGGTCAGCGCCGACCTTATGCTGGGGCCATAAGAACGTATAAGAACCGAGGCACCGCCATGACTCCCATATCCCCATCCCCGTTATTGCGCCAGGGGCTTTGCCTGCTGGCCCTCGTTGCCAGCAGCGCACTGCCCACCGCGGTCACGGCCCACCATTCGTTCGCGATCTTCGACCAGACCCGGACGATCACGGTCAAGGGCGTGGTCCAGCGCTTTGCCTGGACCAACCCCCATATCGCCATTTACCTCGACACCCCCGGCCCACCGCCTCAGCAGATCAAGATCGAGACCGGCAGTGTCAATGCGTTGAGCCGCACAGGCTGGACGGCCGACTCGATCAAGGCCGGCGAGGACGCCGAGGTCACTTACAAACCGCTGAAAAACGGTGAGCCGGGCGGGTTGCTGGTGGAAATCAAGATCGGTGATGTCGTGCTCACGGGCGGCGGCTGAAACCCATCGCGCCCCGGCTTCATGAGTACTCGACAGCACACAGATCAACAGGGTGGAGACGCTTGAATGAAACCGACACGAACCTTGAACCCGGCAACGATGTTGCTCGGCGTCGCCCTCATGGCGTTCGCCGGGATGAACGCGGCGGCAACGCCCAAGAGCCAAGGCACGGCCACACGCCCCGACATCAGCGGCACCTGGGAAAGAACCCCGGACGACTGGTTCGGCGAGAACCCGGACAACCCGGTGCACCCGGGCGGACCGATGGACCTGAAGGAACCCTATGCCAGTGAATACGCCGCGCTGAAGAAGCGCGAAGCCGCGGCGAACGAGGCCGGGACACCCTTGGCAACCACCAGCGCCCGATGCTTGCCAGAGGGCATGCCGGTGTTGATGGCGGCGCTGTTTCCCATCCAGATCATCCACGACGACCAGCAGGTGGTGGTCCTCGGCGAGTACCTCCAGCAAGTCCGCCGGATCCTCCTGAACGAAGCGATGCCGCCGAAGGAGAAACTGGACCCCACCTACCAGGGCCACTCGCGGGGCCATTGGGAAGACGACACCCTGGTGGTGGAAACACTCGCGGTGCGCACGGACGTGGCTTTCTACGACGTTCCCCACGGCAAGGACATGAAGATCACCGAACGCATCAGGCTGACGACACCGGACCATCTGGTGGATGAGGTGTTGATCGAAGACCCCCAAGTACTCAACCGCCCTTATCGCTTCACCTTCGAGTACAAGCGGTCCGACTACCGCATCCAGGAATACGTCTGCGAAAACAACCAGATCGTGATCGACAGCGAGGGCAAGACCAGCCTGCGGCGCGACTGACGCGACGCCCTTCAATCACCACTTGGCCCACAACTTCTGGAGAGTGCCCGGATGGAACGACTGATCGCCTCCCATTGCCTGCGACCGACGAGACTGGGCGCCTGCATGTCGCTGCTGCTGATGTCGAGCGCCTTCGCCGAGGTGCCCCGCATGCCCACGGTGATCGCCGTGCCACCGTCCGGCAAGCCACCGCTCTCTTCGGCAAACTATCCGGGCACCGAGTACAGCGACCTGGATGGGCAACGCTACGTCGAGCAAGAGTTCTACCTGCAAGGCGTGGCACCGGCCATCACCGCCAACGGCCAGCAGCTCTTCGATGCGCCCTACACCACACGCATTCTGGTGCGTAAACCAGCGGACCCGGCGCGTTTCAATGGCACCGTAGTGATCGAGCCTTTCAGTTGGTTCGGCGAGCGCGGCGCCGGATGGATCCTCACTCGCGACTATCTGCTGCGCCGCGGCTACGCATACGTCGGCTACACGCTGAACATCAACCGGCCGCCGGTCGACCCCAAGTTCCTCTCGGACACCCCGGCCGCCGAGGCCGAGCAGATTGCTCAATACGGGCGCATCGTCAACTTCGAATTCATGCGTCACTTCGATTATGCACGCTACGCACCGTTGGCCAGCTACTACGACCCCGAACGCTTCACCCGCGGTAACGCGCCCGACCCATTCGCGCCGCAATCCCAGGGTATCGGGGCGCAACTGGCGTTGCTGCTCAAAACCCCATCGGCGCAAAGTCCGCTGGCCGGCCTCGATGTGCGCCGAATCTATGTCAACAGTTGGGCGGTAACCGCGCAGGTCTGGATGGACTACCTCGACCAGGGTCGGCACCAGCAATGGCGCATGCCCGACGCAACGCCCCTGATCGATGCCTACATGACTGGCCGCATGGCCTATGGCGAAGTGGGCGGCGACGTGATCCGGATGCCGCGCCAGATGCCTGCCGGCGTGCCTTTCGTGACCGTCTACAGCCAGTCGGAACTGATGCACGACGTTATCGAAGGCATCGACCTGCCACCGGACACCGACAACCCGCAGATCCGCTATTACGAAGTGACCGGCATGCCGCACCTGCGATTGGCCGACCTCGGCACGGAGCACACCGAGAAGGTCGCCGCCGACATTGGCAAGGGTGACGAGCCACAGTGCCGAACGCTGTATGACGAGCCGGCGGAGTTGGTCGTCGCGGCGCTGCTGGACGGCATGGACCAATGGGTTCGCGAAGGCAAGCCGATGCCCAGGGCCCAACGTGTGCTGCGCGCCGGCAAGACCGCCGCGCGCGACCCGGTGACCGGCAACCTCCAAGGCGGCGTACGCCCGCCGTGGATCCAGGTGCCCAGCGCGACCTATCTCACCGACCAGGAAACCGGCTGCGGCCTGATCTACGACACCAAGGCGCCTTATTCCAAGGAGCGCCTCGGCAAGCGCTATGGAAGCTTCAGCCAGTACCAACAGCAGTTCGAAGAGGCCAAGGCCACGGCGATCCAGCAAGGCTATCTGCTGCCGGAAGATGCGCCGGACCTGCGTCCGGTGGCGCGCCCCCAAGACTTCTAACCCCCCTGACCCAACACGGGAGAAAACCGATGTCATCAGCACCGATCATTGCCTGGCTCTACGCGACACCGGTGAGCACAGCCATCCGGGACATGCTCTGGGTCGTACCCACTGTCCAGTCCATCCATATCCTGGCTATCGCAGTGATCTTTGGTTGCGCCTTCATCTCCGATCTGCGGCTGGCCGGCCTGTTCGCCACGGACGAGCCCTTGGGCAGCGTCGTGCGCCGTTACTACCCGTGGATGCGTAACGCTCTCATCGTCCTGCTCGCCACAGGCCTGGTGATGTCCATCGGCGAACCCGACCGTGTCCTCGTCAACTCGACGTTCTGGCTGAAGATGGCCCTGGTAGTGGCCGCGTTCACCCTGGCCTGGTGGATCCGACGCCCCTTGCTGCGCCCTGCTGGGCAACCCCCGGAGGGTGCCAGCCGTCTGGTCAAGCCACTTGCCTGGCTGTCGATCGCCCTGTGGTGCGTGGTGATTTTCTGCGGCCGCTGGATCGCCTACACGATCTAACGCTTCCAACCCACAGCTCTCAGGTATTCGCCATGGACATTCAATCCGCCCTGCAAGCCCTCGAAGCCACCACTGTCGCCAGTTGGATCAGGGAATCGGGCTCGGCTTTCCCCACCCTCGAATCGGTGCACGTGATCGGCATCGCCCTGGTGTTCGGCACCATCGCCGTGGTGGACTTGCGCCTGCTCGGCATCGCTGCCCATCGCCGCAGCGCGTTGCGGCTGATCCAGGAGCTGCTGCCATTCACCTGGGTCGCCTTTGCGACGTGTGTGATCACCGGCCTGCTCATGTTCGCTTCCAACGCTTCCACCTATGCGCAGAACCCGATCTTCTGGTGGAAGATGGGGCTGTTGCTGCTGGCGGGCATCAACATGGGCATATTCCACCTGGGGGTCTTTCGCCGGATCGAGGAATGGGACGCGACGCTACCGCCCCCCGGCCAGGCGCGCGTCGCCGGCTTCAGCTCGATGGTGTTGTGGGCCGGGGTGGTGTGCCTCGGCCGCTGGATCGCTTTTTTCTGATGGCTCGCCTGTTGCCACGCAGCCCCACAGGCGCCGCGACCAGGCTGGTGAGCCCGCGCTCGGGCCGATGGGAGTCGGTGGCCCTGCTGCTGATGACCCTGGCGGTCATCGCCAGCGTCGCCGGTTATGTACTGTTGCGACCCCAGAAAGCCGTCCCGCCCACCGCCTTGAGCTGGCAGGTCCGCTCCTTCGACGGCCTGGGTGCGGTCGACCAGGCGATCCACGGCGCACTGCTGCCGGCCGGCGAGGAAATCATCTGGTTCAACAACGACACCGGCGGCTGGATCACCCTGGAGCAGGCGCAGAAGCTCGTGCTGCCGCCGTTCTACCGCGATGCCTTCTGGAAGGCCAACGGCAAGGTGCGCTGGCAATTGATCCTGCCAGGCACCCACCAACCCCATGCCGTTGCCGGCGACACGCACACCGAAGGTCACGCCGATGCTCCTGCGCCGGCCCCGGGCACTGCCAGCGTGTCGCAAGCCACCCAAGGCCAGGGCGCGACGGTCTATTACGGCGCCGGTGGCAGCGCGCCAGGCCAGAGCGCCTACCTGCTGGTGATCGGGCATGCCCATGCCGGCGTCATGTGGGCCAACCAGGCCACGATCTGGGTCCACCGCGACCCGGACGCGCGCTACCCCGGCATCGTCAAGCCCGAGTCGCTGGTCAGCAAAGGCTGGCGCCAGGTCATTGCCTATGACGGCAGCCGCGAAATCGAACGCGTAAAAGGAACCTTGCCATGATCGTCCCTGCAAGCTGCCGCGCCCGGCTGCGCCGGTGTATCGCGCTGCTGATGCTCCTCCCTGCCATCGCACTCGTCGGCCAGGCCCATGCCCAGGGCAAGAAGCTCAAGATCGGTGTCACCCTGCATCCCTACTACAGCTTCGTGGCCAACATCGTTGGTGACCAGGCGCAGGTGGTGGCGCTCATTCCGGCGCAGGCGAACCCGCACAACTACCAGCCGCTGCCCGCCGACATCACCCGGGCGATGACGCTCGACGCCCTGGTCGTCAACGGTATCGGCCACGACCAATGGGCCTTCGAGATCGTCAAGGCCGCCGGCCGCGCCGAGAACCTGCCCATCATCCAGGCCAATGCCACGGTCGCCCTCATTCCCATCGCCGGCGACCAGGGCGGTGCCAAGGTGGTCAACCCGCATACCTTTGTCTCCACCACCGCCGCGATACAGCAGGTGTTCGAGATCGCCCGCCGGTTGGGCGAGCTGGACCCGGACAACGCGCCGGCCTATCGACGCAATGCCCTGGCCTACGCCGGGCGCATCCGCGCGCTACGGGCACGCTTCATGAACCGCTTCGCCAACCTGGACCTGTCTTCGTTCCGCTGTGCCACGACGCACGCCGGCTACGACTACCTGATGCAGGAGTTCGGGCTGTTCGTCAGTGCCGTGATCGAGCCGCGCCATGGCGTCGCGCCGACCGCGCGGCAGTTGGCCAATACCCTCGACGCGATCAAGAAAGCCAATGTCCGCGTGCTGTTCGCCGAAAAGTACTTCTCCATCGACCTGGCCCAGCCGATCGAGGCTGCGACCGGGGTGAAAGTCTTCGCCCTGTCCCACATCACCGGCGGCGCCTACAGCGCGGACGAGTTCGAGGTGGCGATGAGCGAAAACCTCGAGACCCTGGCCGAGGCCGTCGAATTCACCCAGCCAAAATGAAGGAGAAAAACCTGATGCGTGGACCCGCTGTCGTGTTCGATAACGTCTCGCTGCAACTGGGAGGCACGCAAGCACTGGACGGGGTGAGCTTGCGGGTCGAAGCCGGAGCGCTCCACTGCCTGGTGGGGCCCAATGGCGGTGGCAAGACCTCGCTGGTGCGCGCCCTGCTCGGCCAGATGCCGCACTCAGGGACCATCCGCCTCGAAGGCGAGTGCGCCAGGCCCATGGGCTATGTCCCGCAGCGGCTGGATTTCGACCACAACCTGCCCATGACGGTCAACGATGTCATGGCCCTGCTCGGCCAGCGCAAGCCGGCGTTCCTGGGGGCAACCCGGTCCAACCGTGCGGCGACGACCCAGGCCCTCGCGCGTACCGGCGTTGCCGGTATGGGAGACAAGCCCTTTGGTGGCCTGTCCGGTGGCGAACGCCAGCGCGTGCTGCTAGCCCAGGCGATCACCCCGGCGCCCCGCTTGTTGATCCTCGACGAGCCAACGGCGGGCATCGACGAAGCCGGCATACGCCTGGTGGAGGCACTGGTGGTCGAGCTGCACCGCACGGGCACCACCATCCTCTGGGTCAATCACGACCTCGAACAGGTCAGGCGCATTGCCCAGTCGGTCACCGGGATCAACCGGCAGGTGATGTTCCATGGAGACCCGCATCAGGTCGCCGGCCAGTTGGAGATGTCCCGATGAGCGCCTTCTACACGTTCATTCGCGACCATCTCCAGGCGCTTGCGGCGAACCACTTCCTGCCGCAACCGTTCGAATACGAGTTCGTGATCAATGCGTTGCTCTGCGCACTGCTCATAGGGCCGTTGCTGGGCGTGCTGGGCTCGATGGTGATGATCAAGCGCATGGCCTTCTTCAGCCAGGCCGTCGGCAATGCGGCCATGACCGGGGTTGCCATTGGCGTGCTGATCGGCGAGTCCTACACCTCGCCCTACTGGTCAATGTTCGGCTTCTGCGTGTTGTTTGCGCTGACCCTCAAGTACACCCAGCATCGCACGGCACTGTCCAACGACACGCTGATCGGCGTGTTCCTGTCGATCTCGCTGGCGGTCGGGGCATCGTTGCTGCTGTTCGTGTCGGCAAAAATCAACACCCATGTGATGGAAAGCGTGTTGTTCGGTTCCATTCTGGCGGTGGACCACACCGACATGAACGTGCTGCTCGCCGTCACAGCGACCTGTGCGCTCGTCGGGCTGCCGCTGTACAACGGCATGCTGCTGAGCAGCCTCAATCCGAGCCTGGCACACGCCCGGGGCGTCCCGGTGCGCAGCGTCGAGTACCTGTTCGTCATACTGGTGACCCTGGTGACGGTGGCTTGCCTGAAGATCATCGGCGCCGTGCTGGTCGAGGCCCTGCTGTTGATACCGGCCGCAGCGGCGCGCAATGTCAGCCGCTCGCTCCCGGGGCTGGTCACGCTTGCCGTCCTGATTGCCACCTTTGCCTGCATCGTCGGCATCCTGGCACCCATGCAGTTCCAGATTCCCGTACCCACCGGTGGTGCGATCGTGATCGTCGCTGCCCTGGTGTTCATCGTGACCGCCGTGCTGCGTGCGACCGCGGCCCGATTCCGGGGGGCCAGCCTATGAAGAGGCTTGGCCGGTCGTCTCGCTCCTGGCTCGCGCTGCTGGTCCTGCTGCTGGGCACTCCGCCGGCCGCCTTCGCCGGCCCCCGGGTGCTGGTCGCGCTGCCGGCGTTACAGGCATTGACTTCAGCCCTCAGCGCCGACACCGGCATCGAAGTCGTCCGTCTGCCGCCGGATGCCGCCACGCCTATGGAGAGCCAGGCCAACGCACTGGCGCGCCTGGACGCCAGCGTGTTCCAGCAGGCCGATGCGGTGATCACCCTCGGCAGTCTCTGGCGCGCCGACCCCTTGTTTGCCGCGGCCCGTCGTCACAATCTGCGCACCGTCGAGATCGACGCCTCGCGCTCCTGGGACTCGATCAGGCCCGGCGTCGCCGTGGCCCGCACACCCGCGAACGACGTGCCCTGGGCCGGTGCACGGAACGGCAACGGCGGCCCGTCGCCTTACGCCTGGCTCGGTCCCATCAATGCCATGCGCCTGTCGGCGAACATCGCCGCCGACCTGATACGCCTGGCCCCCGCCGACGCCCCGCAAATACAACGCAACCTCGCCACACTCGAAGGCGGCTTGCGCCAACTCAAGGCCGAATACGGCGACCGGCTCGCGCAGCGGCCGGACCTGCGCGTGTTGTCGCTGGCCGATGAGTTCATCTACCTGTTCGGCGAGTTCGACATTTTTGTCGACGGCTGGTTTGTCTGCCAGGACGTCGACTGGAGCGACGACGACCGCGCCGCGCTGAGCCGCTACCTGCGCGAGCGAGACATCCACGTGGTGGTCCACAAATGGGCGCCGGACGCCAGGATCGCCAAGGCCATCGAGGATGGCGGCGCTCGCTTGCTGATACTGGACGCGGGCAACCCAGGAATACTCGCCAAGGGAACCGTCGCCTATGACGCACTCGTGCGCGTGAACCTGGACGCCTTGCTCACGGCGTTCGCCGCCACCGACCCACACCAATGACTCACTCGGCCCCTGGAGACTGCCCCCTATGAAAATGCCCTGTTCGATGCACCGACCAGCCATCGCCGGTGCCCTGCTGTTCTGCCAGGCGGTCCTTGCCCATGGGCCGGTCTTCGACTGCTACATCGAGGCCAATGACCAGGTGAAATGCGAGGCTGGCTTCACCGACGGCAGCTCCGCCGCCGGCAGGAAAGTCTACGTCCGGGACGCCAGCGGCAAAGTGCTGCTCGAAGGCAGTGTCGGCCATGACAACACCTACAGGTTCCAGCCCCCCACCGGCAGCTACTCGGTGTCGTTCCTTGGCGGAGACGGCCATGACGTCTCGATCCAGTCCTCCGAAATCACACAGTGAATCGACCATGCCCCATCCAAGAACGCTGCTCCAAGGCCTCGTCGCGGCGATGCTCATCGGCATGACCGGCGCCGCGCAGGCGCATTTCCAGATGCTCTACGTCAAGGACACCGCCCTGGCACGCGGCGAACCCTTGGAGTTCGCGGTCGTCTTCACGCACCCGTTCGCCGGTGGCCCCACCATGGTCATGGAAACGCCCCGCGCCTTCAGTCACACCAGCGCCCATGGCGGGGAAAAAATCGACCTGCGCCAGTACCTGCGGCCTGTCCAGTGGCAAAGCCGCGAGAACCGGGCAACCGCCTACCGCGCCTCAATTCCCCGTGAAGTGGTGCGATCACTGGGTGACCATATCTTCGTACTCGAACCCGAGCCTTACCTGGAAACCGAAGAAGACGTCTACATCCAGCAGTTCACCAAGCTGGTCGTGAACATCGGCGGCGTGCCCGGCAACTGGGCTGAGCCACAGGGCCTGCCGGTGGAGATCCAGCCACTGAGCAAGCCTTATGCAAACTGGACGGGCGGCGTGTTCCGCGCTGTCGTGCTGGCCGACGGCAAGCCTGTGCCGTTCGCCGAGGTGGAAGTCGAATACCTCAACCACGCCGTCGAGATCGACAACAACACTTTCGGCCAACATGCCGACGTCACGGCCCCACAGGCTTCTTTCAACGCCACGAGCACATACGCCGATGCCCAGGGCATCATCACCATCGGCCTACCCCGGGCCGGTTGGTGGGGCATTGCCGCCCTCGACATCGGCACCACGAAAACCCACAAGGGCAAGCCGCTGTCCCAGGACGCGGTGCTGTGGGTCCAAGCCAGGGACATGAAATGAATCGCCTCACCATCCAATGGCGGATCACCCTCCTGAGTGGCCTGGTCCTGCTGGTCGTCGTCGGGGCCCTGACCGCGGCGGCGCTGTATCAGAACCAACAGAGTGCCGCATTGCTGAAACGCCAGAGCAGTGAGTTGCTGGGGCAAGCGGCCTTGGAACGCTTGCAGGCCCAAGCCTCGTTCCATGGTCAGCGAGTCGAGCGTTTTTTCAATGAAACAGCGTTGTACGGCGAGGGGCTTGCCCAGACGATTCTTCAACTGCACGCCCAGGCCAGGGACGGGCGACTGACGGTCGAGCAACTGCGTCATGACCTGCTCGGCGTGACGCGCCAGGCGCTCGCGCGACACGAGAAGATCCTCGGCTTGTATGTCGTGTTGCTCCCCAACGCACTGGGCGATGCAGATGCCGGCTTTTCCGGGAGGCGTGATCTGGCCGGCAACGAGATCGGGCGCTTTGCCCTGTATTGGTCGCAAAGCCAGCCTGGGCGCCTGGTGCAGGAAGTACTCAGCGAAGCCCAGATCTTTGCCGACACCGCACCGGCCGGCAGCGAACCAGCCAACGCCTGGTTCGTGTGTCCGCAGACGCAAGGTCGCGTCTGCGTCACGGAGCCCTACGCCGTCGAAGTCGAGGGGCACAAGACCCTTATGAGCAGCATTTCGGTGCCCCTGGTCGTCGACGGCAAGACCCTCGGTGTCGTGGGCATGGACATCAGTCTCAGTACGCTGCAGGAACTCGCGGCCCATCTCGCCGCGGACCTGTATGCCGGGCAGAGTGAAATCAGGATCCTGTCCGCCTCCGGCCAGGTGGCCGGGCAAGGTGGCACGGTGTCGGCCGCCAGCATCGACGTCCGCCAAGCCGTGCAAACGGTCACCGGCAACGCGCCCTGGCAATTGCAGATACGCGTGCCGCAAGAACAGGTGCAAGCACCCGCGCTGAAAATGCAGGCACAACTGGACGACAAGCGGCGCCAGGAGAACTGGTTCAACCTCGGCTTGGGCCTGCTGGCCGGCGGCTGCGGATTGCTGCTGATCTGGCTCAGCGCCTACGGCGTCACCCGCCCGTTGCTCAACGTCGTGCGCTTACTCGACGCCATTGCCGAGGGCGACGGCGACCTGACCCGGCGCCTGCCCCATGAGCGCCACGACGAACTGGGCCAACTGGCACGGGGCTTCAACCGGTTTCTCGACACGCTGCAGCCCATTATCCGCAACATCCAGCAAGCGTCCCAAGACACGCGAGATAACGCCGACACCTCGGCAAGGGTGGCCGAGGAAGTCAGCGCCGGCATGCGCCAGCAGTACCAGGAAGTGGAACTGGCCGCCACCGCGCTGCATCAGATGAGCGTCAGCGCCCAGGAAGTTGCGCGCCATTCCCACCAGGCAGCCGACGCCGCCGCGGCGGCCGATCACGCCAGCCGATCAGGCCAGGAACTGTTCGCCAACGCCGCCGGCAGCATCGAGACCCTCGACCGGCGCCTGGAGACGACGCTCGGGCAAGTGAAGGCGCTTGCCGATAACAGCCAGCAGATCAACCAGGTGCTGGATGTGATCTGCGCCATCGCTCAACAGACCAACCTGCTGGCCTTGAACGCCGCCATCGAAGCCGCCCGGGCGGGTGAACAGGGACGCGGCTTCGCCGTGGTGGCGGACGAAGTTCGCCACCTGGCCAGCAATACCCAGGCCTCGGTCGAGCAGATACGCAGTGTCATCGAAGCACTGCAACAACTCAGCCTGGAGGTGGTGCAGAGCACGCAACAGAGCCGCGAACTGGCCCGGGGCAGCGTCATCCATGTCGAACAGACCCATGGCGCGCTGCAACACATCGCCAACGCCGTGGAAGTGATCGAACACATGAATCAGCAGATCGCCAGCGCGGCCCTGGAGCAAAGCACCGTGGTGGAAGACATCAGCCATCGCGTCAGCGACATCCGAGTTATCAGCGAGACATTGACCAGCCGCATGCAGGACGCCTCGCAAGCCAGCCATTCGCTGTACGACATGGCAAACCATCAGCAGCAACTGGTCGGGCACTTCCGTGCAGGAGCGGGCTGACGTCAAGTCACTCCATGGCCCCCGCCACGGCGGCATCGGGCCGTGGGGCACGCCGTGACAGGCAGGTCTCCGGCATGGCCAACAGCAAGCCGAAGGCCAGCGCAGCAATCGCGGCAAGTGTCAGGAATGCCGCGCTGTAGCCCGCCCCTTCGACTACGAAGCCCGCCAGGCTGTTGCTCAACGCGGCGCCGAGGCCGAACACAGTGGACAGCACGCCGAGGCTGACGTTGAACCGTCCCGTGCCCTGGGTCAGGTCCTTGACCACCAGCGGAAACAGCGCGCCAAACAGCCCGGCGCCGATGCCGTCGAGCAATTGCACCGCCACCAGCCAGTAAAGATCGTCCGAAAGCACGTACAGCACGCCGCGAATCGGCAGGATCAGGAATCCGGCCAGCAGCAGTGGCTTTCGCCCCCAGATGTCGGCCTTGAGGCCCACCAGCCAGGCCATCGGCACCATCACCAGTTGCGCCGCCACAATGCACGCCGAGGTCAGCGGCGTGGCCAGGTGCGCGTTGGCCTGAGCGAGTTTCTGACTGACCAGCGGCAGCATCGCCGCATTGGCCAGGTGGAACAGCGCGCAGCACATGGCGAAGAGCAACAGCGTGCGGTTATCCAGCAGGATCCGTAACGCCGAAGGCATCTCGCCGGTGACGGTCTGGCCGGTCTCCAGGCCGCGGGCCACATCATGGTCGATGGCTTCGGCGGACACGCAACTGACCGCGATGATGCTGGCCAAGGCCATCGCCGCCATCAGGTAGAACACCGCGATGGGACCGAACAGCCAGGCGAAACCACCGGCCAGCAACGCGGCGCAGGCGTTGCCCGCATGATTGAAGGTTTCGTTGCGCCCGGTCCGCCGGGTAAAGGCTTTCGCCCCGGTGATGCCCAGGGAAATGGCCGCGATGGCCGGGGCGAACACCGACGCCGCCACGGCACTGAGGGCCTGGGTCAACGCCACCAGACCAAACGAAGAGGTGAATGGCAACACCAGGCACCCCAGCGTCACCAGCAAGGCCGCGACCGCCACCACCGCGCGCTTGCTGCGAACGCGGTCGATCAACGCGCCGGCGGGGCCCTGGGTGATGAGCCCGGCGACGGCCGCCAGGGTCATGACCATGCCGATGCTGGAGGGTTGCCATTGATGCACGGCCAATAGATAGATGGCCAGGTATGGCCCCAGCCCGTCGCGGACGTCGGCGAGGAAGAAGTTCAGGCTGTCCAGGGACAGGTTATTGCGGCGATCCAGGTGTCGATCCACGTAGGCCTCGGCAAGGGCATTGGCCCGAAGATAATTGACAGCGGCACTGACGCTCAAATGCCGCAAGCGCAAGGCGACCCTAAGGTCCCTTCTTCATTCAGTCAAACCGTCAGACGACGGGAGCGAGGCGTCATTTCATCCAGCCAACCCAGCGACTGACCCACCGCATTCGCGGGCAAGCCCGCTCCCACAGAGTCATTTGGCGGACTGGAGAGGTGTGTCCGCCACAGATCCCCTTGTGGGAGCGAGCTTGCTCGCGAAGGCGGTGGCCCATCCAGCACCGGAGCAAACTGACCCTCCGCCTTCGCGGGCAAGCCCGCTCCCACAAAGAGATGACGGCGCCCCCGTGTGGGGTAGGCCTATCCTCCGTTGCCCAGCATCGCCCACAGTGACGCCCCGACCCCAGTGATACTTTCCCCGGCAATCAACCCCGCTGCCGCGGTGATGGCGAACCGTTCCGTGACGGTCGGCCAGCGGCAGCTCACCAGCCAGGTGAGCACGGCGCCGAAAGCCATCATCAACGACACCGATGCCGGCAGTACAAACGCCAGGCCCAGGGCCGCCGTGCTGGGCAGCAGCCGGGCATGGCGTTCGGGCAACATGCTGTCGAGTATGCCCAGCAGCAAGCCGGCCAGGCCGCCGACGAAAATCGACCAACGGATGCTCGTCGACAGGGAATCCAGGCCATGGGTCAGGGTTTGCGCCACGGCTTTCCAGGTGGCGACCGCCGGGGCCGGCCATTCTTCGGAGAGCAGCATGGCCTGTGGGTCCGGGATCAAGGCCAGATAGGCCAGTACCCCGACGATGCTGCCAACGAAAATCCCCAGGGTCTGGGCGATCAACTGCTTGCGCGGCGTCGCGCCGATCGCCCGGCCCACCTTGAAATCGTTCATCAGGTCGGTGCACTGTCCGGCCGAGCCGCCGGCGGTGTTGGCGCTCATCAGGTTGATCGGCACCTGCCCAGGTGCCACGATGCCGAAGCTCAGCTGTGACAGTTGCCCGATGGCCCCGATGGGCGGAATACCCGTGGCGCCGACCACCCGGGCGGCCACGGCGGCCAGGCAGATGGCCAGGGGAATGGTCAGCAAGGCCATCCACAGGTTGATGCCGAACAGCAGCGCTTGCAGGCTCACCACCAGGACAATCGCCAGCCCGAAACCGGCGGCTGGCCCCACCTTGGGCACCCGCCAGAGCGCCCCGCCACCGGCCTGGGTGGACGCGTGCAACGACCACAGGCGAATCGCCAGGGAGGCCAGCGTCGAGCAGACCATCAGACTCACGCCCGGCCACAACAACCACTCCACCAGCGCCGCGAACTGCGGACCGCTGCTGCCAGGGGGCAACTGCACCAGGCCTTGCCCCAGCAACCACGGCGCCAACCCGCCCCAGGCCAGCAACGCCCCCAGCAGCAGGCTCAGGCCGACACGAATCCCGATAATGCCGCCGAACCCCAGCAACAGCAGCGAGGGGTCAGCGGTGAAGGTCAGGCGCTCCAACTGGCCCGTCGGCGCCCAGCGTGGCAAGGCCCACATAAATGTGTCGATCCACTTGGCCAGCCCGGACACGAACGCGGCGCCGAGCAACACCTTAAGGCGCGTTGCTGCCTCATGGCCGTGGTTGTAGATGTGCAACAGGGTTTCCAGCGTCGCCATCCCCTCGGGAAACTTCAGCGCCTTGTCATTGAGCAACGACGGTCGCAGGTACCAGGCAATCCAGATCCCGAGAAAACTCACCGAGAACACCCAGGCCACCATCGGCAGGGCATCCAATTGCTGCCCGGTCAGCAAGGTGTACGCCGGAATCGGCGCCACCAATCCACCGGAAATGATCGAGGCCGCGGCAGACGCCACGGTCTGGTTGATGTTGCTTTCGTGCAGCGTCCACGGCACCCCGGCGCCGGAACGCCGGGCCAGGCCTTGCCAGATGCCGTAGCTGATCAGCAGGGCAATGATCGACATGTTGAACGACCAGCCGATCTTCAACCCGGCGTACACATTGGAAGGCGTCAACAGGATCCCAAGCACGATCCCGGTCGTGACCGCTCGTAGGCTGAGCTCGCGTTGCACAGGGCTGTCGAGGGGATTCGGTGGCGAGGTGTGGAGCATGCGAATTCCTTATCGGCGATGAGACAGCACGATCACTCGGCGCGACGGCTTAACAAGTGAGCGTTGCATGCACGGAAGGTTCACACACACCGGCAAATCCGCGTGTGGGAGCTTGCTCGCGAAAGCGCAGGCCCAGCCAGAGAATAGATCCCCGGCTGAGCCCACCGGACTCAGCCAGCCTTCTGCGCCTGCCCGGCCAACACCTGCTCCAAGACCACCTCCAGCGGGTGACGCAGCTGCTTGTCCGCCAGGCGCTTCACCTGGCTGCGGCAGGAATAGCCCGTGGCCAAGGCTTCGTCTTCCTTGTCCAGCTTATCGGCCCAGGACTGCTCGAAAATGGTTCGCGAGCTGTCCTGGTTGCGAACCTCATGCCCGTAGGTGCCGGACATGCCGCAGCAGCCGGTCGCCTCGGTCACCAGCTTGAGCCCCAACTGGGCGAACACGGTCTGCCATTGGGCCGTGCTGGCGGGCGCGTTGGTCTTTTCCGTGCAGTGTGCGAGCAAGCGGAACGTGCGCGCCACGGGCGCCGTCTGCGGCGCCACCGCATCGACGAGCCACTCCTGGGGCAGCAAGACCTTCGGGCACGCGTCGAGCCCCGGCACCTTCTGGTATTCCTGGCGATAGACCAGGGTCATGGCCGGGTCGAGGCCCACCAGGGGCACCGCGCAGTCGGCAAGGGCCTGGAGCTGGGTGGCGTTGCGGATCGCCGCCTGGTTGAAGGCACCGAGGAAACCCTGCACGTGCAACGGCTTGCCATTGGCGCTGTAGGGTGCAAGGAAAACCCGGTAGCCCAAGCGGTGAGCCAGCTCGATGAAGGCCGCCAGCAGCGGTGTTTCGAAGTAGCGGGTGAAGGCGTCCTGCACCAGCACCACGCTGCGCTCACGTTGTGCGGCACTCAACTCACGCAGGGCGGGCACGCTGGCGACGGCGACCTTGCAGCGGGTCAAGGTGGCCTGGAGGTTGTAGCGACTGATCAGCGGACTGTCGACCATGCCGACCTGGCGCGCGAGCAGCCGGCTCAGCCATTTGGAGCCCATTACCGCGTTGTACAGACCCGGTGCGTAGGCCATGTAGGGGATGGTGAATTCCAGCGAGCCGATGAGGTAGTCGCGCAGCGGCCGTTGGTAGCGGCCATGGTAGAGCTGCAGGAAACGCGAGCGGAACTCCGGCACGTTGACCTTGACCGGGCACTGCCCCGCGCAGGATTTGCAGGCCAGGCAGCCGGCCATGGCGTCGTAGACTTCATGGGAGAAATCCGCCTCGCCCTGTGACCGCGCACGGTTGTTGCGCAACCGCGTCGGCAAGCCTTTGAGCCAGGACGCTCCGTCACGTGCCGCCTCCAGTACATCGACATTGGCCGCGCCTTGCAGGCGCAACCACTCGCGCATCAACGACGCCCGGCCCTTGGGCGAATGCTGGCGTTCGCGGGTGGCTTTCCACGACGGGCACATGGCGTCGTCGGGGTCGAAGTTGTAGCAGGCGCCGTTGCCATTGCAGTGCATGGCGGTGCCGTAGCTTTGCCACACGCGCTCGTCGATTTGCCGATCCAGTTCACCGCGCAGGGTCACTTCGTTGACCTTGAGCAGGCCTTCGCTGGCGTCCGGCGGCGTGCAGATCTTGCCGGGGTTGAACTGGTTGTGAGGGTCGAATGCGCCCTTGAGCGATTGCAACGCCGGGTACAGTTCGCCAAAGAACGCCGGCACGTATTCCGAGCGCAGGCCCTTGCCATGCTCACCCCACAGCAAGCCACCGTAGCGTTGGGTGAGTGCGGCCACGGCATCGGAAATCGGCTTGACCAGCGCAGCCTGGGCCGGGTCCTTCATGTCCAGGGCCGGGCGTACGTGCAGCACCCCGGCGTCGACGTGGCCGAACATGCCGTAGCTCAAGCCGTGGCTGTCAAGCAATGCACGGAACTCGGCGATGTAGTCGGCGAGCCGCTCCGGCGGGACCGCCGTGTCCTCCACGAACGGTTGCGGGCGAACTTCACCCTCGACGTTGCCCAGCAAGCCCACCGAGCGCTTGCGCATGGCATAGACGCGGTTCACCGCCGCGGCGCCTTCGGCCAGCGTATGGCCCAGGCGCTCGATGGTCTTGTCGCTTTGCAGGTGCTCCACGAACGCCGCCACGCGAGCATTCACCTGGGCGGCGTCGTCGCCGCTGAATTCCACCAGGTTGATGCCCAGGGTCGGGCGCTCGGCGTCTGCCGGAAAGTATTCGGCGACGCTGTGCCAGACGATGTCCTTCATCGCCAGCATCAGCACCCGCGAATCCACGGTTTCGATCGACAGCGGCTCGTGGGCCAGCAACGCATTGGCATCGCGCAGGGCGTCCATGAAGCTGCCGTAGCGCACGTTCACCAGCACCGAATAGTGGGGAATCGGCAGCACGTTGAGCTTGGCCTCGACCACGAAACCCAGCGAGCCTTCGGCGCCGCACAGCACGCTGTTGAGGTTGAAACGCCCCTGCTCATCGCGCAGATGCGCCAGGTCGTAACCGGTCAGGCAACGGTTGAGCTTGGGGAACACCGACTCGATCAAGTCGGCCTGGGTGTCGTGGATCTGCCGCGCGGTGCGGTACACCTCGCCGATGCGCCCGGGCTCGGCGCAGGCCTGCGTCAGCTCGGCGTCGGACAGCGGCTGGCTGTGCAGGCGCTCACCGCCGAGCAGCACGCTGTGCAGTTCCAGCACATGATCGCGGGTCTTGCCGTAGGTGCAACTGCCCTGGCCGCTGGCATCGGTGTTGATCATGCCGCCCACGGTGGCGCGGTTGGAGGTGGACAGCTCCGGGGCGAAGAACAACCCATGGGGCTTGAGCGCAGCGTTGAGCTGGTCCTTGACCACGCCCGCCTGCACCCGCACCCAGCGCTCGGCCACGTTGATCTCAAGGATGGTGTTCATGTGCCGCGACAGGTCGACCACGAGGCCGTCGGTGAGGGACTGGCCGTTGGTGCCAGTGCCTCCCCCTCGTGGCGTCAGTTTGATCTGGCGAAAGCGCGGTTCGGCCATCAGCCGGGCAATGCGCGCGACGTCATCGGCGTCCAGGGGAAAGACCGCGGCTTGCGGCAGGCGCTGGTAGATCGAGTTGTCGGTCGCCAGCACGGTACGGGTGGCGTAGTCGGCACTCAAGTGGCCACGAAAGCCGCTGGCGCGCAGGGCCTCGAGAAATTCCGGGTAATGGGCCGCAGGGGCAACGGCCGGCAATTGGGCGATCATTTAATGGCCTCTCAAGGGTCTCATCAGGTCATACTTGTCGCCGGCGCATGAATCGGTCAGGCTCGGACCGGCATTTTAGCCAATGTTCCCTTAGGCTCTGCGGCCAGACAAACGGATAATCCTGCCGCTATCGATGACTTTTACGAATGAATTATCGCCACCTCACACCGTCCATGTCGCTGCTGCTGGCATTTGAAGCCGCGGCCCGGCATGAAAGCTATACCCGCGCCGCCGTGGAGCTGTCGCTGACCCAAAGCGCCGTCAGCCGGCAGGTGCAGGCCCTGGAAGAACAATTGGGGCTGACGCTGTTTCGTCGTGAAGGCCGGCAGGTCCGGCTGACCGACGTCGGACGCCTGTACCAGCGGGAAATGAGTGAGGCGCTCGGGCGCATCCGTAGCGCGACGTTGCAGGCGATGGCGTATCAGTCCGGCAGTGGCACCTTGCGCCTGGCGACATTGCCGACGTTCGGTTCGAAGTGGCTGCTGCCGCGGCTGCATGCGTTCTACAAGACCCACCCCGGCATCCTGGTGCACATCAACTCCCGGATCGATGCCATCGACTTCGACACCAGCGACATCGATGCCGCCATCGTCGTCGGCCATGCCGACATGCCCGGCCTGATCAGCCATCGCCTGCACGCCGAAGAACTGACCGTGGTCATTTCCGCGCAAGCGGCCAAGGTCCATGAGACGTGGACCCCACAGCGGATCAGCGAACAGATGCTGCTCAACGTGGCGAACAACCCCACCGTCTGGGGCGACTGGTTCAGCCATTACAACCTGCCCCACCGCATGATGCGCCTGGGCCCCAGCTTCGAACTCACCTCTCACCTGATCCAGGCGGTGAAGGCGGACATCGGCATCGGCCTGGTACCGCGCATCCTGGTGGCCGATGAGCTGGCCAACGCCGAACTGATCAGCCTTGACCTGCCGGTCGCCAGCCGCCGCAGCTATTACCTGACCTACCCGCCCCGCAACGAAATGCTGCCGTCGCTGCGGGCGTTCCGTAGCTGGTTGCTGGAGCAGATCTGATGCCCAGGCGCGCCACGGTCAGCGCGCAGGCCCGGGGGCCGAGATGAAGCCGGTGATGGCCGTGACGACCTCGGCGCCCCGCTCAAGGTAGGGCACATGCCCTGAGTCTTCGATCAACTGGCCACGGGCATCGGGCAATTGCTGGAGCAGGTGATCCAGTGTCGCGGGAAGGAACACCTGGTCATGCTGCCCCCAGATCACCAACGTTCTCGAAACGATTTGCGGAAGCCGATCGAGCAGCACATCCAAGCCTTCGCGGCGAAAGTCCTCGACCACTCGCTGTACCGCCGCGAACCTCGCCCTGCCGCTGGCGGCCATGGCCTGCGCCAGGCGCCCGCCTACCCGGGGCGGCTGGCGGAACAACAAGCGCCAGAACTGCCGCATTTCCTCGACCGTGCGATAACCAAAGACGCTGCCCTGCCCTTGCAGGCCTGCTTGCAACGCCGGGCCGAGCGCGTTCGGGCCCAGTCCCGCCGGCGCCAGCAGGACCAGGTGACTGACCCGCTGGGGATGCCTGGCGGCGTACAGGCCGGCTACGCAACCGCCCAGGGAGCTGCCGACCAGCACGAAAGGCCCCTCGACGACCTTATCCAACAGGCCCTCAAGCGCTGCCAGCAAGGCCTGCGGCCCGTAACCCGCGGACGGCGCGTACAAAGACTGGCCATGGCCCGGCAGATCGACGAAGAGACACGGGTGACGGCGCGCCATGCCCAGGATCGCAGGCCCCCACTGATCCTTGCTGGCGCCCAGGCCGTGCAGGATGACCAGGGTCGGGCCTGTCCGCTCGCCGGTGCTTTGCAGGTACGCCAGGCGTCCCTGCTCACTCGTGTGCCAGCGCAGCTTCAGGCCGAACTGCCAGCGGTGGACCAGGCGCAAGGTGCCGAGCAACAGCCGATCAACGCTGTTCATCCGCCACCTCTTGCCGCTTGCGCCCCGCGAGCCTGGAAAAAAGCCGTTGCGCCACGCGCAGTTGGCACAACGCCACGCCCGACAGCGTCAACGCGGCACCGATCACCAGGCGCTGGCTGATCCCTTCAGCGAGCAGGATCTGGCTGACGGCGATCGCGAACAACGGCACCAGGAGCAGGTACGGGCTCAGTTGCTGCATCGAATTGCGCCCCAGCAACCAGAACCACAGGCCGAACCCCAGCAGGCCGCCACTGAGCGCCGTATACACGACCGCCCACCAGGCCTGGGCGCTGGCCGCCTGGACACTTGCCCATTGCCCGCCTTCCTGGATGAACGACCACAGCAGCAGTTGCGGTGCGGCAATCACAGCGGTCCAGGCACTCAACGCCAGCGGGGCCAACGGCCCGAGGCGCTTGGTCAATACCGACCCGAGCGCGAAGGCCAGGGCCGCCAGCGCCACCAGCAGCATGCCCACGACACTCCCGCTCGCCGACGGTTTGGCCAGCAGCACCAGCACCCCGGCGAACGCCAGCACGATGCCCACCAGCACCTGCACCTTGAGCACTTCGCCCAACAACGCGAACGCCAGGATCAGGGTAAAGGGGGCCGCCAACTGGTAGATGATCGCCGAGGTCGAGGCATCTACCCGGGCGATGCCGCAATACAGCAAGCCAAAGTGCAAGGTGCCGGTGATCGTCGCGACCAGCGCCACGGTCCCGAATTGTTCGCGCTTGAGACGCTTGAGCAACGGCAGGAGAAACAGCGCCATGATCGCGTAGCGCATGGCGACCATGAGGATCGGTGGCAACTCGGCGCCGCCGATCTTCACGGCGGTGACCTGCGCGCCCCAGAGCAGCGCGACCAGCAGCGCCAGCAATGAATCTTTCAATGGCATGACGGTTATCCCTTCTGAAACTGAATGGGGCGCAGGATCCGTTCCGGCTTGGCCGGCACGAGCCCCGTGGGGTGAAGTCGACGGTGGTGCTCGCAGAGCCGGTCCAGCGTCTCGCACAAGGCCTGCTCCGCTTCGGGGTCGTGGGCCAGTTGTGTCTGGAAGCACGGTGGAAAGCCCGAGCCCACCAGGATCATTTTGTTGAGCAGCACGTTCAACGCGACCTGGGAGAAAACGGCCGTGTGCCCATAGCGCCGGCCGACGACCGCAATCGCCGCGAGCTTGTCGCGCAAGGGCCGCTGGCGCGGCCGCAGGAAGCCGTAGCCGACCCGCTCCAGGAACGCCTGGAAGCGACTGTTGGTACCGTAGGCGTGCATGACGGGGAGGTAGAGCACCGCATCGGCGCGATCCAGCCGCGCCACCAACTGCCCGACGTCGTCCTGCACCGCGCAGTCCTGTTCCGAGCAGGCGTTATCGGCGTCGCAGTAGTCGATCCGGTAGTCCTTGAGCCAGATGGCATCGACCTCGACCTCCTCGCCCAGGTGGCGGCGCACCAGCGCCACCACCCGTGCACTGACCCCACAAGGTCGGCTGGAACCGACAATGATGGTCAGGTTCATGATTCAGGACGCCTCCCGCAGCCCTTCTTCACTCACCAGGTAAGCGCGTAACGCCTCCTCCATCAGTTGCCCGGTCAGCCACAACGTGACACGCGCCACTTCCTTGATCTGGCGGCGATGCTCTTCGGTCTTCACCGCTCGTTGCATGGCCACGCGCACTTCCTCGGCATGCTTCTCATCAATGGTCGAGTGAGCGACGAAGAAGGTCATCTGCTCGTCCTTCAGGCCCAGGTCGGCGCGGAACCGTTCCAGGATCGGCTGGATGTGCTCGTAGACGTCCTCGGCCCAGTAGCTGTAGCCCAGCCGCGCAATCGGCCCTTTGCGGATCGCCACGTCGTTGAGGAACGCAATCAGCGCCTGGGTCGGCGCCAGGGGCGCCGGCATTTCCTGCGGCAGCAGCCCGACCGATTCGAGGTCGCGCAGCACCATGCGCTCGTGGCCCAGCTCTTCCAGGGCGTGCTTGTAGACGAAACGCAGCAGGGTCGTTTCTTCCGGATCGGCGCTGAAGGCACACGCGGCCTGGTTGACCGAGTTGTAGCGGGTGTAGTGGTACACCTGCAGCATCAACTGCTGATAGAGCGCGGGCGATGTCGGGTTTTCCTGACTGAATTTCCAGTAGGCGCCCTGCTTGATCTGGGCCCAGCCCGCGTCGACGATGGCGTCGAGTTCCTTGAAGAATGCATGCATTTCAAATGGCTCCTTTAACGGTGTGGTAAACATTTTCGAGTTCCAGGTACACGAGGCTGTAGCGCCGCTCGACCTGCTCTCCGGTCCAGGTCACGTCATCCACCAGCACGCGCCCGCCCAGGCCGACATACAGCGCGGCCAACGGGCCGCGGCACAGTGCCGAGATGAACCGCAGATGGGTGTTGGCCCTCAGCCAGATGGCCGCTTGCAAGAGAAACAGGCGCAGGTGCCGTCCCCCGCGATAGCGCTCATCCAGCACCAGGCGATTGGCATCGAAGGCATCGGTCGATTGCTGGAAATAGGCGTGCACGTTGACGGCCCGCTCGACGAAACTCAGGCCATGGCCCAGGGGCGTGACGCGCAGGGTCCCGACCACTTCGTCGTTGTCCAGGTAGACCAGGTGATAGGACAAGGCGTCGCGCAACTGCTCTCGTCGCTCGAAGTCATCCTCCCTGGCCGGGTTGGTCCCCAGGTAACGGTTGCGCAGTTGCCGGACAGACTCGAACAGCTCATTGGCGTGGTCGATCACGCGAACAGACAGGCTCATCGCTGACCTCACTGGCCTTGACGCTGATCGACGATGCGCGCTTCTTTCCAGCTGAACCAACTGCCGAGGTTCACGTGATCGGCCAGGTCGCTCACCACCATGACCGTGGCCTCGACCCCCAGCCGTTCGCGCAGGCGTTCCTTGATCAGCAGCACCAGGCGGCCGCGGTCGCCCTCGAAGAAGCGCGACATTTCCAGCTTGGCGATGACGGTATCGCGATCATTGGCGCGACTGAGGACGATCTGGTAGCCAAGGCACTGCTCGACGCCTTCAAGCAGCGCCTGCTCGATCTGCGCGGCCGAGAAGGCACGATCATTCAGTTGCACCGCGTCCTTCACCCGGCCGACCACCTTGACGGTCTGGCGCATCGATTGCGGGTAGCCGGGCCGCGACTGGATCGAGACCAGGTCACCGGTGCGGTAGCGAACCAAAGGCTTGCTGCCGGGAATCAACATGGTCACGCACAGCTCGCCATCGCCGGTGCTGCCCAGGCTTTGCCCGGACTTGGGGTCGAGCACTTCGATGATGTAGTTGAGGCGATGGGGAACCAGTTGGTCGTTGGCGTTGCAGGCCGCGATGATCATCGCTTCCTGGGAGCCATACAGGCTGTTGTAGGCCTGCGCGCCCCACAGGCTGTAGAGGTTGTTCTTCAACGCCGGCGTGCACAGTTCGCCGCTCATCATGAAGGCACGCAAGGCGAAATCCTCGCGCGGATTGAAGCCCTGGCGCTCGGCTTCCTTCGCCATGGCCAGCAACAACCCCGGCGCAGATGCGAGCACGCCGATGCGCAGGTCCTTGAGCAACTGCAGGGACTTGGCCCAGCCGATCACCGGCGAGTGCGGCCAGATCTTGGCATTGCACAGGTCGAGCTGGGTGCAGACATCGCCCAGGGTGTCACCGAAGGAATGGACCTCGGTCGGGCCCATGATGCCGACGACCGTCTTCTCCCCCGGAAAATGCTTTTCGATCACGGCCTGGTAGGCCATGGCCAGTTGGCGATTGCTCGCGTAGCTTTCCTTGCGGTCCCGTGGGCATGGCGTGGCAGGCCCGGTGGTGCCCGTGGTCTCGTAGTAGAAGATGCTGTCTTCGAGGGGGCCGGACAAGATGTCGAAACCGGCCTCGCGCAGGTCATCCTTGGTGGTGAAAGGCACGCTGGCAAGGTCATCCAGAGTCAGCGAACGCTCGTCGACCTGGGCGAGGTGCCTGGAGTAAAACGGCGAGGAACGCTTCACATGGCCGATCACTTCCCGCAACTGTTCCTGGTGCCATGCCGCCAGCGCGGCGTCGCTGAGGACGTCGGTCCAATAGGCCTGGTGGATCGGATCGTACCGTTTCTTGAATGTCTCTAGATGCTCTTTCATGTCAGCCGCTCAGGGTTGATGGGTTACTGGAACTCAACGGCCGCTACGTTAGTGACTGAAGTTACAAATACCCAGCTGAGCGATTACACAGTTGTGCGCACACGCGTTTCTTGTTATGAGCACGCGCGTTTACATAATGGACAGGGACAGCGTTTGCGCTGATCAACATTAAGCAATGAATGAAAGATGAATATCCGTCCCGGTTTACGGTTGACAGCCCAGGGGGGCACTGGTAATTTCGCCGCACTGCCGTTTATTTCCCGCAGTGCCTAGCCAAGACTGGGATGTCTAAAATGTACTATCACCTTTCTGCTATCAGTTCCTCCCACAGCTGCCCCGACAGCTGTTCCCGGGCCATTCTGGCCATCTTCAAAAGCAATATCTGGCGTCGCTAATCCAGCGAAGACCAGCGCCTGTCTGCTGCCTGCCAGCAACATCCTGACTCTTCATCCTTGAACTCGAAAGCGTTCGCGCCTTGTGCCCTGCACGTTGACTGGCCGCAATCCGTGGCCGGCCTGGTATTGCGCGCGGCATAAACAGCGTTCGTCCCGAACATTCAGGATATTCGTCCATTCCTATTTAAAGTGTTTACGCACTTTATATTTCCGTGGCGCTCTTTTAATGGAGTGCCTGAATCGCTGCACCTCGAAAATGGTATTAACCGTGAACAGAAAATTAATTGACGTCAAAGTAACTCGCCGTGAAGAACGTCGACCCATGGACGCATTGGGTATATATGCAAGTGCCGCGGCTCAACGAGGTCGTGAGTCTGTCTTTATTCTTGAATCACTCTCCGGCCCGAGCCGCGACCGCCGCGCGACGATCATCGGGCTCGACCCGCTCTTCGAAGTATGCATCGATGAAGGCCAGGCACAATTGCGCGGTTGCCCTGCGCTTTGCGAGCACCTGCGCGAGCACCTGCAACAAGACGGCGTGCAGATCGATCACGAACACAAGATCCACCTGCCGGACAGCGAGGCGGCTTGGAACCTGCTGCGGGCCATCCAGGCGACGTTCCAGCCGGCGGCCAATGCTCCTTCCAGCCTGGCGTTCTTCGGCTATTTTTCCTACGACTGCGTTCGCCTGATCGAGCGGCTTCCCGACCTGGCCGAGCAAACCTACGACTACCCGCTCATCGCCCTGTCGGTCTACCAGACCCTGGTGTATCTGCACAGCAACGGCATCGTCGAAACCCTGATCAACAACCACCCCTTGTGGGCGGCCCGCACCGTGCAAGACTACCCCTTTCTGAGCGCCGCCGAGCCCGCGCAAACGCCGGAGTTGCCGGCGTACCCAGCGACCTTCGAGGAAACCCGCACGGTGTCCCCGGAGCAGTTTCACCAGCGCGTCGAAGTGGCGATGGAGCACATCCGCGCCGGTGACGTTTACCAGATCCAGCTCGGCCATGAGATCCGCATTCGCTCGCAGGTCACGCCGTTCGAGGTGTACCAGAACCTGAGGCTTCGCAACCCGTCGCCCTACATGTACCTGGCCCACGTGGGCGGTATCGACCTGATCGGCGCCAGCCCCGAGCTGTTCGTCCGGATCAGGGACGACCTGATCGAGATGCGCCCGATCGCCGGCACCGTCGGCAAGAAACCCGGCGTGGACCCCACCGAACTGGTCCTGGAGCTGACGCGCTCGGAGAAGGAGCGCGCCGAGCACCTGATGCTCATCGACCTGTGCCGCAACGACATCGGCCGCGTCTGCCAGGCCGGCTCGCTGGAGGTCGATGAGTTCATGCTGGTGGAAGAGTATTCGCACCTCTATCACATGGTCTCGAACGTCCGCGGCCTGTTGCGTCCCGGGCTCGACGCCTACGACGTGATCAAGGCTTCGTTCCCCGCCGGCACCATGTCCGGCGCGCCCAAGGTCCGGGCGATGGAACTGATCGAGGGCATGGAAAGCAACCGCCGTGGCATCTATGCCGGGGCCCTGGGCCTGGTCGGTTTCGACGGCAGCGTCAACACCGCCTTGTGCATCCGCTCGACGGTCTTCGATGAAGGCACCTACCACCTGCGGGCCTCCGCCGGCGTGGTCGCCGACTCGGTCCCCGAGATGGAATGGAAAGAAACGTTGTACAAAATGGGTTCCGTGTACCGAGCGGTAACCGGACAGGAGATCGGACTGTGAAAGTATTCCTCATCGACGCCTATGACAGCTTCGTCTTCATCATCAGCCAATACCTGGAACAATTGGGGCTGGAAACCCGCGTCGAGCGTCACGACGTGCCAGACCTTCTCCAGCGCATCGAGGCGTTCTCCCCGGATTTCTGCGTGCTGGGCCCTGGCCCTGGGCATCCGGCCGATGTCGGCTACATAGAGGTGATCAATCATTTCCAGGGCCGCCTGCCGCTGCTGGGCGTCTGCCTGGGCCACCAGGCCATCGGCCTGGCCTTCGGCGCCCAGGTGTGCAGGGCCCCGCACGTGATGCACGGCAAGGTGAGCACGATCGAGAACGACGGCAAGGGCGTTTATGACCACACCGACGCACGTGCCATACAAGCCACTCGTTATCATTCGTTGATGATCAGCGACCAACAACTGCCCGATTGCCTGGAAGTGACGTCCAGGTCCACGGACGATGGCTATGTCATGGGCGTGCGCCATCGTCACCTGCCGGTGGAAGGGGTGCAGTTCCACCCGGAGAGCATCCTGACCGAAAACGGCCTGGACCTGTTCCGCAGCTTCATCAAGTGTTACGTGCGCCAGTGATCCGCTCGAAGGGGCACGCGCCCCTTCTTCCCGTGCCGCAGCCGTTTCATTCCCGCTATGACAAGAGCGACTCGTTTATGGACAAACACAACGCCCCCCGGCCGCCGGCCGGGCGTACCGCACCGCTGGCCGCCTTCATGAATCTCGCCAAGGATGCCCACCGTTGCGATTGGGAGCGCCAGTTGAACAAAGTGCTGCGCCAACTCGGCTTCAGCAGCTACCTCATCAGCCTGGGCCCGGCGACGCCGAGGGACACCGACCCGCTCGCCGGCCTCATTACCACCTTTCCCAAACGCTGGCTTGACCAGTATCGCGGCGACGGGCTGATCGACATCGACCCGATACTCAGGCATTGCCGACGCGAGCTGGTGCCGTTTTTCTGGGACCGCGAACGCCGGCGTGCCCGGGGGCGCTCCCGGCACTTCTGGCAGCAGCGCGAGCTCTATGGCCTGCGCAGCGGCCTGAGCATTCCGCTGCGCTACGAACTGCTCAGGGGGACATTGAGCGTGGCCCTCGATGACACCGACATCACCGAGCCGGACGCGTTTTCCAACCCCGCCGTCTACCAACTGTTCATGCTCATCCCCTACCTGCTCGCCGGGATGAGCCATCAGTTGCGCGGGCCGGCCCCTCCCCGCCAGGACCTGACGCCCAAGGAACTGGACTGTCTGTATTGGGCCAGCGCCGGCAAGACCACTTGGGAAATCAGCCACATCCTGACGTGTTCGGAACGGACCATCGACTTCCACCTGCTCAACGCCCGACGCAAGCTCGGCTCGGTGAACCGCCAACAGGCCGTCGGTGCAGCGGCGGCCTTCGGACTGGTCATGCCGACGATTACCCCAGCGGTGCACGCGTTGAAAAAAACCACTCACTGAGTGGTTTTTTCCGAACCTGCACGTTGAAACCTCCCCTCGCTTTCCGCGAACTCTTCACAGCCCCGGCAGTCTCCATGCATATCCATAAACATTGAGCCGTAAAACCGTGTGGCAGGGTTACACTACAACCTTTGCATACGAGACGCGCCGTGAATGAGCGGCGCACCATCCGAATCTCGATGAAGATCAGCGCAGAGGGACCAGAGTTGAAACAGCTTAAACGCCTTGAGAGCGGGATTGATGGCCTCGATACGCTGTTGAAGGGAGGCCTCATCGCCGGCTCGTCCTACATCATTCAAGGGCGGCCAGGGTCGGGCAAGACCATCCTGGCAAACCAGATCGGCTTCAACCATATCGACCATGGCGGCCGCGTGCTTTTCGCCACGTTGCTGGCCGAACCCCATGACCGGCTCTTCCAGTTCCTGTCCACGCTGACCTTCTACAAAAAGGAAGAGGTCAACCAAAACATCCAGTTCGTCAGCGCGTTCGATACGCTGGAAAACGAAGGGCTGGACGAAGTGGTCAAGCTGTTGCGCCGGGAAATCAGCCGGCAGAAATCCAGCCTGCTGATCCTCGATGGCTTGCTCAACGCCCGCTCGAAAGCGGAAACGCCATTGGACACCAAGCAGTTCATCTCCGAGCTGCAAGGGCATGCAGCCTTTGCCGGCTGCACCGTACTGTTCCTCACCAGTTCCCAGCTCGACGACGGCAGCCCCGAACACACCATGGTCGACGGTGTCATCGAAATGGGCGAAGAGATCATCGACTGCAAATCCGTTCGCCGGATAAAACTGCGCAAGACCCGTGGCAGCGGCGCGATCACCGGTCCCCACGAATTCGAGATCACCGAGAAAGGCATCACCATCTACCCTCGCATCGAAAGTGTCCTGACCCACCCCGCCCTCAGGGACAGCGACCACATGGAGACGATCAGCAGCGGAATTCCATCGCTGGACACGCAGATCGGCGGTGGGCTGATGACGTCGTCGGTCACGCTGATCATGGGCCCGTCCGGTGCGGGCAAAACCTCCGTCGGCGCGCAATTCCTGGCCGGCTCCACCCCCCAGGAACCAGGCCTGTATTTTGGCTTCCACGAATCTCCGCAACGCATGCGCATGAAGGCCAGGGCGCTCGGCCACGATTTTGCCGGGATGGAAGAAACCGGGGCATTGCACCTGGTGTGGAACTCCGCTTCGACGGGCCTGATCGACCGCGTGGCGTACGAACTGCTCGCCCTCGTCGAGCAGAAGCGAATCAGGCGTGTGTTCCTCGACAGCCTGGTGGCCATGGGCAGGGTCGCCGTCGATCAAACACGCGTGCTCGAAGTCTTCACCGCCGTGCTGGGCGAATTGCGCTCTCGCGGGGTGACGGTCATCGCGTCGTGGGAAATCCAGCGCATGTTCAGTGATCAGTTCGTCCTGGCAGTGCCCGAACTTTCCAGCGTGATGGATAACCTGTTACTCATCCAGTTCGGACGCAACGGTACTGAACTTCAACGGCAACTCTCGATTCTCAAGATCAGGGATAACCCCTATGACCTCTCGTTGCTTGAGGTGGTCATGGGCAATGCCGGAATCGTCGTCAGAAAGGTCTGAAAAATGCGAGTGGCAACGAGCTGGCGATCAACGCATGTGTTTCGCTCCAGGTTTCGAGGGTGGCCTTGGCGCGTGGTTGAAAAATGAAGACGATCCTGATTATCGATGATGAGTACTTGATCGCCGACATCCTCAGCTTTGCCCTTGAGGACGAAGGGTTTGCTGCGATTACCGCGGGTAGCGCGGTCAAGGCACTGGAAATCCTGGAAAGGGAACGGCCGGACTTGATCATCACGGACTTCATGATGCCGGCCATGACCGGGATCGAGTTTGCCGAGTCCGTTAAAAACAGAGCGCACCTCACCGCCATACCGATCATATTGATGAGCGGTGCACAGGCTCACCTGGGGTTGGAGCGTGCCGATCTGTTTGCCCGTGTCGTCGCCAAGCCTTTTGAGATCGACGGCATCATCTCCATCGTAAAATCCCTGGTGACACTGGATTGAAGCCGCCATCGACTTCTGGTCAGGCAAGCGCCGAGCCCGACGTGTCCGAGCGTTTGGGTTTTGCCGCCTGGGCCCGTGTCTGGGCGCAGCTTGGGGTCGAATGCGCGTCGCGCCAGACGCACGAAGCGCTCATTCGCCACTACCGCGAACCGCACCGCGCGTACCACAGTTGCCAGCATCTGGAGGAATGCCTTCAAGTGCGCGATTGCGTGGACGCGGCCTGTCAGGCCCCTGCCGAGGTTGACCTCGCCTTGTGGTTCCACGACGCGATCTACGACCCTCTTCGCCACGACAACGAACTGCGCAGCGCGCAATGGCTGGACACGGTGGCACGCGATAGCGGTCTGGACGAAGCCACCCGACGCAGGCTTCAAGACCTGATCATGGTGACGCGACACGACGGCGCCCCCGCGACGGTCGACGAAGCGGTGCTGGTGGACACGGACCTGGCGATCCTTGGCGCCCCGTTCGAGCGCTTCGAGGAATACGACCAACAAGTGCGGCGCGAATACCGCCATGTGCCCTCGTTTTTATACCGCCGGAAGCGGCGTCAGGTCCTGGAAGGGTTTCTGGCGCGCGAGCGCATCTACACCAACGCGGCGTACTTCGATGCGTTCGAGCAGCAGGCACGGGCCAATCTGGCGCGCGCCATCGGCCGTCTCGCTTGAGGGTTGTCCCACGGACAGCAGCGCCGCGGCAAGACGAAGATACCGGTGCGACGCCAACACGCTTTGTCTTTGATCGCCAGCATACTCACGCTCCATGCATACTGGATTACTCACACAACAACCTGATAACTAGCACTTTAATGGCCATGCAACTTCAAGCGTGAAAGACGCCTGGCCAGGATATTGTTTTCCCTCCCCCTGCCTCGTCCCATAGCACACTTGTACTATGGCGCCAGGCCTATCTCCCCCCCTAAGCTGTAAAGGCTCCGCAACGCGCTGCCAAACAGTCAACCGCGTATAAAAACCAATCAACGCACTGATGATCGTGGCGCGCGGTGCTGCGCGATTAAAACGTTAGGTCGGGCAAATTCGATTAATCACAATCGATGCCAGGTTCGCACGCCTGGCGTAACTTGAACGCCTACCCGGTTCAAATGGAAAGGCTGCAATCACTAAGGTAAGTATTATGTCCCTCACGTATGGAAAAACATTAAAGAACGGAATAGCCCTGTGCGTGTTGGTCGGCGCCCTCCACGGTTGCGCCAACACCGGTGACCTGATGAGTTCGATGAACTCCTTGAACTCGGGCGCTAATAAATATGACATTGCTTACCTCAAGCAAAAGATCACGCCGGGCAAGACAACAAAAAATCAGATCAATCAAATGTTTGGCGCTCCGAGCAGTGAAGAGCTCAACTCGACCAGTACCAGCAACGAGTCGAACTGGACATACGAAAAGAGCGAAGAGGGTCTGGATAAGTACATGAAGCTGGCCCATAAATACGTTTCCACCGAAACCAGCTTGAAAATGTACGACACCTCGGCGCAGCTCTCGAAAGCCCAAGGCGTGGCCAATGATGTCACCAGCGTGACCGGCAACAAGAAGCCACAGAGCCAAAGCCAAGGTTCGACCTTGATCATCTACTTCATCGACGATGTCGTGAAGTACTACCGGGTCTATTAAGGAGTGACCTGTTCGGGCCCCGCCCCCGAACGACCGGTATCCGTCAGCACCCTCATCGAACGTTGGGGACGGCGAACCTGCCGTCTCCAACCGCACATCTGGCAGCCGAACCACTGGCCAGCCTCCCCCGACCAGTCCGGGTCATGACGCCGGCTGTCCATCCGCGGCCCCGTGCGCCTACCTGCATCGACCATGGCTAAACCATAATGCCGAGCATCGCCGAACGCACCTGTCGATGTTCATGAGGGGATCAAGGCCAATGGAAAAAAACAGCGAACTCGACCAAGCCACGCTCCGCCTGGTCGTCAGTGCCTGCGCCTGGTTGTACATCGTCGTCCTGGAGGGACTGGATGGCGGAGGGAATGCGCGCTACATCCCCATCATCATCTACATCTCGACGTTCTTCGTCGTCTCGATCTTCCTGCGCATGATCATCAAGCGCTGGCCGGGGCACTTCTTCTGGCGGCGCCTTTTCACGATGCTGCACGATTACGCCGGCATCGCCTTCGCCATGGTGCTGGGCGGCGAAGGCGCCTTGCCTATTTATGCGGCACTGCTCTGGGTGACCCTGGGCAACGGCATGCGCTTCGGCTCCCGCTACCTGGCGCTCGCCACGGCCATCGCGCTGTTGACCCTGGTGTTGATTTTCTGGCTCAACGCCTTCTGGCGCACCCAGCCGTACATGTTCCTGATGTTGATCGTGACCACCATCGTGGTACCCGCCTATGCGCACATCCTGCTCAAGCGCACGCGCATCGCCTCGGAGGAAGCGATCACAGCCAACCAGGAAAAATCCCGATTCCTGGCCCAGGCCAGCCATGACCTGCGCCAGCCGATCCACTCGATCGGCCTGTTCACCGCCTGCCTGCGCGACGCCAAACTGGGGCTGGAAGAGCTGCGCCTGGTCGATAACATCGACCGCTCATTGCATACCGTGTCGCAGCTGTTTCGTTCGATCCTGGACATCTACACCCTGGATCACGGCAAGTTGGTGCCCCAGGCGGACACCGTCCACCTGGGAGCGTTGTTGCAGGATGTCGTCAAGCAGAACACCGAAGCCGCACGCTGGGCGGGCGTCGAGTTGCGGTTGCGCCCCTGCCCTTACTGGGTCGCGGTGAATCCCGGGCTGCTCACGACGATGGTCCAGAACGTCTTGTCCAACGCCCTCAAATATGCCCCCGGCCAGCCCGTATTGATCGGCGTGCGACGCCAGGCCAGCCGCCTGGCGGTGGTCATCTACGACAAGGGGCGCGGCATCGCCAGCGAGCACCTGGCCCACGTGTTCGACGAGTTCTATCGCGTGCGCCATGTCCGCGACAAGGACGTCGAAGGCCTCGGCCTGGGCCTGTCCATCGTCAAGCGAATCAGCCAATTGCTCGATGTCGACATCCACATCCGTTCCCGCGTGGGACAAGGCACCAGGGTGACCATCGGCGGCCTGGAGCCCGCCACGCCCAAGACCCCGAACACACCCAGGGCGGCCCCATTGCATGAGCGCCTGAATGGATTGCGGGTCTGCCTGGTGGAGGATGACGCCAACGTCCTGATGGCGACCTCGGCGCTGCTGGAGAAATGGGGCTGCCAGGTGGAAAGCCACAGCGATGGCGAGGGGCTGACCAGTGACTGCGACATCATCATTGCCGACTTTGACCTCGGGACGAAAATCTCCGGCTCAGAATGCATCGCCGCCATACGCGAGCAGCGCGGCTGGGAAGTCCCGGCGCTGGTCATCACCGGGCATGAGATCGAGCGGATACGCCAGTCGCTGCACAACCTGAACATCTCGGTGATGGCCAAGCCCGTGCGCCCGCCGGAGCTGCGCGCTGTCTTGCTCGAACTGGTCAAGCTCATGGATCGCCAGGACGGGAGTCCGATGCGCCCCTAGTCAGCTGGCCGGTGGCGGCCCCGGGCTTGTGGGCGCCAAAGACGACTCAAGGCCTACCCCTCGGCTAAGGCGAAGCGTCCTGCGTCTGGCGCCCGGCATAACGGGCGGCGGCCACCGCCCGGTTGGGAACGTTCAACGCACGGATAAGGGACGAAACGTGGATTCGCACCGTGAAAGGCGAGATTTCAAGCAGCGCGGCGATCTGCTTGTTGGTCTTGCCTTGGGCGATCAGCCGCCAGACTTCCCTCTGCCGGGAGGTCAGTCGGCTCATATCATCGTTCACATCCAGGGGCAGCAGGCTGGAGGACTCGTACTTGACCAACACTTTGCCTTCCAGGATGTCGACAATGGCCTTGCCCACCTCTTCCGAAGAGAGGCTCTTGCCAACAAACCCATCTACGCCGGCATCCATGACTTGGCCAACGACATCACCGTCATCAATGGTCGACACCACTATTAATTTGACATGTCTCAACTCCTGACGCAGTTGAGCCAACTCACTAATGGCGTTTAATCCGGGAAGACGAATTTCAAGAATTAATGTATCGACGGGACGCCCTTGCGCGATCAACGTTCGTACTTCTTCCAGATTACCTGCTTGCTCGATCATTGCAGCGGGTATCAAACGTTCAAGCAATACCATCAGGCCTTCGCGAAACAGCGGATGCTCATCTGCCACGATAATTCGGCAATTCATATCACACAACACACGACATCCATTCGAATAGAAAAACGATCCGATGATGTCCGAGTCTTGTGACTTAAGATATAGAACACCTGAACTAGCACACTTGTACTAGTCAGGCTTTCAATTAGTGAAACGACATGAACTTAAAGTGCCATCATGCCGTCCAGGCAATTGATTATCCGCTCGCATTATTGCCCTATCATTGCGCAGACCGGGGGCATTCCTTTTACCGGTTGTTGTTCAGTTCACAACACCCGGTCGAGGCGAATAGCGTTGTTAATCCAGTGAAGTGACCGTTAGATAATTCAGCCTTGGGGCAAGCCAAAGTCATTGCGCTCGATACTGCATCTTTACAACTTCAGTGATCCGCTCCGTCACGCCATTGGCCGCGGGCGTGACAGCCCTGATCGATTGTCCTCGATAAGGCCCCTCGGCAGGAAACCAGTTATGGACGACGACCGGCGCGGGTTGTGCTCCCGCCGCCGAGCCCACCGAAATCCGATTGGTGAACTTGCAGGTGTTGAACGTGCCGAGTGCCGTGGTGAGGGTCTCACGGCCGCTGTAGGTCAGTTGCTCCGTGACGTCATACTCAACCGTCGCGCCGGCACTGACTGCCTGGCTCTTGTAGCGAACGTCGACCGTCTGCCCGGGTTGCAGATCAATCGGCACGGCGGCTGCGGGATGGTAGGTGGTGGTCACCAGCGAGGCGCCCGCGCTATGCCGATCGCCATAGCGAATCAGCTGGCCGTCCCTGACTTCGGCAAATGTCGTCGTCAAGAAGAACGGCGCGCCGTTCAGGTATGACGTGTGTGAGGAAGCCACCGGCGTGACCCCGGCAAACGCTTGCGGCCCCAGCGTCTCGGTCTTGCTGCGGCTGAGCGCGGGCGACAGGTTGTCACGGCTTTCAGACTCCACCACCGTACCGGCACGAAAGTCTGCTTCGTTCACACACGCGGCCGAAGATGAATCAGTCGACGTCGCTGTCGCATCAGCCATGACGAGGCCAGGGATTCCCGCGCCGCAAACGGCAAGGGCGAAGCAGACCAATGCCGTCGAGGTACGCTTGGAGTGAGCAGCATCCAGATCAGATTGTTTGGCAGGTGAGTTTTTCAAGAACGTTTCCTTGTTGGGTTCAGCGTGCAAGCAGCCAACTCCAGGTCCGAGAATGCCTTGTCTGGTGCGGTGCTGATATGCGGCGACCAGACCCAGCCTTGCACGGGTTCCAGGCGCTGGCCGCTCCAGAATGGCACCTGGCCGAAATCGGCGATGTCCGGCGTGCTGCCATATCCTTGTCCTGACCTCAGGTCGAGAGATGGGCGCTCCATCAGGCCAGACCACTCCCAGTCCGGCAATAGTCCAACTGTACTATTGCCCCTGGGCAGCGTTAGCCGCCAACCCACGCTATCAGGCAGCACTGACAGCTTCATGGGGCGGCAAGCGGCCTCAAGGTGTCTCCAGGTTGCCCCGTCCCCAGACAGCCGTTACAAGGGCAACTCTCGCAGCGTTGCGCCCTCCTTCTCCAGGCGCTGCCGGTACGTCACGGCGTCCAGCAGTTGATAAGGGAAATAGAGGCCGGGCGCAGTGGGTGGTTGCCCATCGAGCCCCAACAGCCGTTCCAGGAGCAAGGCCACGCTGAGGCCAGTCAGCGGTGCAGTGCCCGCCGGGTGCACGAGCGCATGCCGGGTACGCAGCGCCTTGCCCTGCTGATCCTCGCCCGCCAGTTCGATGATGATTTCGGTCGACATCGGACCGCCCTGGTGCCGGGTCGAACTCGTGCCGATGGCCATGTTGAATTGCACATCGGCTGCGCCCGTGGCAGCCGCCAGACCGACGACGTCGATGGATGAAAAACCGCTGCCGTCGATCGCCCTGCCGTCCACCGCTTGAAAACGCGCCTTGGCCTTTTCGCCTTCACGCCAGACGTACACCCCTTCGCGCCGTGTCAGTGCGGCTGGCAGCATCCTGTTCAAGTGTTCGAAGTCGGTTGCCACCGTCGGGCCGCCAGTGTCCTGCTCATCGATCAACGCGCTGATCCTGATGTCGCGTACGCGGCTGAACCCCTTGGCGACACTCAAGGTCGACACTGTCGTGGCGCCGGCCATCCACTCGTATCCGAGGACGATGGGCGCGGCATCAGGCCTGTGCATGTAGGTGGCTATTTCCGGGGCGATCTCGAAGATGCCGGACGATATGCTCAGGTGCGGCACACCCCGTTGCTGGGCGAAGCGCAACCCCGCAAGGGCATGATCCATGTAGAACACCACGACCGCGCTCACGGGACGATCGCCGAGTCCCAGGTCATCCGCAGCAGCGTCGATCAGCACGCCCTGGGCCCCGCCGATCTGCTCTGCGGCCCGCTGGGCCCTGCCCAGGTCGCGCCCTCCGATCAGCAGCGGTACGCCGGGATGGGCCGCGCGCAGTGCTTGGGCAGAATGATGGCCGATGGCGCCAGAGCCGCCCATAAACAGAATAGGATCAATAGACATGGTATGTTCTCCTAGCGTTGGGAACCAAACCTACCATTGGTAGGCGAACAACCATGACCTTACACCTCACCACCTACCATTGGTAGGTTTTTTCACCTGGAGCGACGAAGTGCAAACAGACATCGAGCCCCCGGCCACGTCTTCCACCCGCCGGCTTTCGAAGGCCGAACGACGGCGACAGTTGCTGGATACCGCCTTACTGATCGTGCGCGAGGAAGGCGCCGACCGCCTGACCCTGGGGCATCTGGCGGTGCGTGCGGGGGTGTCGAAACCGGTGGTCTACGATCATTTCAGTACCCGTTCGCTCCTGCTGATCGAACTCTATAAATGGATCGATACCGAACGGGTCAATGCATTCCGTGACGCCATGGCCGGTTCCGCCCGGACGCTGGAAGACACTGCCCAACTGCTGGCCAGTGCCTACATCCAGTGCGCGGCTGACAACACTGACGAATTTTATGCCGTGGGCGCGGCGCTGGCAGGCAGCGACGAAAAGGCAGCGGTTTTCCAGGAGCTGCTGGATAACTGCGTGCAGATGTTCACGAGCGTGCTCAAGCCCCACGCCGCGCTGTCAGCCGTTGAGCTGGAGCGTCGCTGCACCGGGCTGGTCGGCGCGGGCGAAGCGCTGGCGGGGGCCCTGGTACGAGGACGGCATGACAAGGATGACGTGACGCAGGCATTCGCTTCGCTTATCCGAGGGGCGTTGCGGGAGGCCGAATGACAGCGTAATCACGGCCCGCCGGCGTCGCGGGCCGCAACGCATTCACCAGAGTGCAATGTCGTAGGTGAAGTAGATCCGGTTGCTGTCTCGTCCACGGGCGTAGTCGGCGTGGTAGACGTAATTGCGCAACCGCACGCCCAGGCCTTTGAACGTACCTTGCTGCACGACATAAGCCAGTTCGGCGTCTCGTTCCCACTCTTTGATCGCCGTGTCGGACTGGCCGTCGTTGCCACTCAGGTAGCGTGTCGAAAAGGTCAGGCCAGGGACGCCGAGTGCGGCGAAGTTGTAGCCGTAGTTGAGCATCCAGGTCTTTTCATCCTCTTCGATGAACTTCCCGATGCCTGCGTTGCTGAACGAATAGACCGTGGCACCGCTGATGTACGGCAGGCCGGCATCGCCATTGAGCACCTGGTAGCCGCCGCCCACGGTATGGCCTGCGATCGCATAGGACAATTGCCCGCTCAGCATCGTGTTGTCGATCTTGCCGCCGTAGGCAGAACCGCTGTCGACACTGTTGAAATAGCGCAGGTCGCTGGTCAGCACACCGCACCCCAAGGGCAGGTCGTGCTGGATCCCGGCGAAGTGCTGTCGGTAGAAGTTTTCCAGCTCACCGTAGAAGTAACTCAGGCGAACGTTCTTCCCGAGCTTGTATTCGGCGCCGGCGTAGCTGAAGTCGCCCGATTTGTCGCCGCTATAGCCGTCGGGGACGATCGGCATGCTGTCGCTGGAATCACGCAACTTGAATCGATCCAGGTAGCCGCCAGTGAGCGTCAGGTCCTGGATGTCGACGCTGCTGACCTGGGTGCCCCGGTAGGTCTGCGGCAACAGGCGCGCATCGTTGTAGATCAGCACTGGCGTCTTCGGCAACAGCGTGCCGTACTTGATCGTGGTCTTGGCCAGGCGCGCTTTGGCCGTCAGGCCGAGGCTGGCGAATTCGTCAGCCGCGCGGCCATCGTCATGCACGGGCAACAAGCCGGTGCCGCTGCGGCCGCGACCGGAATCCAGCTTGACCCCGAGCAGCCCCAAAGCATCAACACCCACCCCGAGGGTGCCGGGGGTGAACCCTGACTGGTAGTCCAGCAAAAACCCCTGGGCCCATTCGGTTCGCTCGCTTTTCGCCGTCCTCGCCGCGCGCGCGCTCATGCCGTGTTCGTCGCGGAAATTTTCATTGAAATAGACGTTGCGCAGTTGCAGCTTGAGCTTGCTGTCATCGATCAATCCTTCGGCGCTGGCGCTCGCCAGCGGCAACAGGCCAAGAAGGGAAAACAGCGCCCGTTGGGTATGCAAAGTGCTCATGGCTCACTACTCATTGTTGTTATTTGGGGTGCAGGACAGCACGCGCCTGACCGGGCAGGCGCGCAGAAAAAACAGCAGGTTGGGTGAATCAGGTGAAGAGGCTGATCGCTCCGGTCAGCAGGGCCAGCGCGGTAATGACCAGTGAGGTCAGCACGGCCCACTTGACGGTGGCTTTCTGGAAGTCGCCGATGTCGCGGTCGACCATACCGACCAACAACAGGGTCGACGCCACCAGCGGGCTCATCAGGTGCACCGGTTGGCCGAGGATCGAGGCCCGGGCGATTTCCACCGGATCGATGCCATAGGCCGCCGCCGCGTTGGCCAGGATCGGCACCACACCGAAGTAATAGGCGTCGTTGGACAGCACAAAGGTCAACGGCATGCTGGTAATCGCCACCACCAGCGGGAACAGGTGACCCCAGGACGGTGGGATCCAGTCGACCAGGGTTTGTGCCAGGGAATCGACCATCTTGGTGCCGGAGAAGATGCCGGCGAAGATGCCTGCCGCAAACACCAGCAGCACCACGGTCATGGCATTGCCCGAATGGGCCAGGATGCGTTCTTTCTGAATATCCAGCTGCGGGTAGTTGATCATCAGCGTCAGCACGAAGCCGATCAGGAACAGGATCGCCGAATGCATGATCCCCATCACCAACGCCACCATCACCGCGATGACCAGCAGCAGGTTGACGTAGGCCAATTTCGGGCGCTTGTAAGGAGTGTCCTCGAGGATCGCCTTGATGTAGCAGTTACCGCCGCCGCTCTCCAACTGGATATTGCCGATGCGTTTGCGCTCGGCGCGCCCCAGCAGGAATGCGGTGAAGACCACCCACATCGCTCCGCCGATCATGGTGGGCAGCAAGGGCACGAAGTATTCGCCGGCATCCAGACCCAGCGCTGCAATCGCGCGGGTGGCAGGCCCACCCCAGGGCGTCATGCCGCTCATGATGCTCAGCGACAGCATGGCAATGGTCGCCAGGATCATCGGGTTCATCCCGATGCGCTTGTAGAGCGGCAGCATGGCCGCGCAGGTGATCATGTAGGTGGTGGTGCCATCGCCGTCCAGGGCCACCATCAACGACAGCAGCGCAGTGCCGACGGCAATTTTCATCGGGTCGCCGTTGACCCGCTTGAGGATCTTGCGGATCAGCGGATCGAACAGTCCGGCGTCGATCATCAGGCCGAAGAACAGAATCGCGAACAGCAGCAGCGCCGCCGACGGAGCGACCATTTTCAGGCCGTCGAGCATCATCTTGCCGGTGGTGCCGCCAAACCCACCCAGGACAGCGAAAACGATGGGCACCACGGTCAGGGCGACAATCGGTGACAGCCGTTTGGTCATGATCAAAACGGTGAAGACGACCACCATGGCCAAGCCAAGCAATGCGAGCATAGGTTTGATCTCTTGTTCTTATGAGTAGCGTGGCCGACGCCAAGGCGCACGGCCCCTAACCCGCCAGGCGGCACGATGAACGGCGCCTGGCGGAAGTTTTATGAGGCAGGGTGAAGGGCTAGCGGAAACGGCTAGACGGGTTTGGTGACCTTCGGCTGTTCCCAGGTGTGAGCCTGGACCTGGCCGACCGAGGCTCCCGGCTTACCGTCCAGCGTGCGAAGCAACCGGTCGCGATCGCAGGCGTTTTCGCTGATGGAGATGACCACCGTGGCGACCGCGTTGCTGGCCAGGCTGGTCAAAGCCCGGGCTTCCGACATGAAGCGATCGATGCCGATCAGCAAGGCCAGGCCCGCCAAGGGAATGTCGTGGATCACCGTCAGGGTCGACGCCAGGGCGACGAAACCGGAACCGGTCACGCCGGCCGCGCCCTTGGAGGACAACAGCATGATCGCGAGCATCGTCACGGTCTGCCCGAGCGTGAGGTCGATGTTGCAGGCCTGGGCAATGAACACCGCCGCCAGGGACAGGTAAATCGCCGTGCCGTCGAGGTTGAACGAGTACCCGGTTGGCAGCACCAGGCCCACCACGCCTTTCTTGCACCCCAGCGCCTGCAGTTTTTCCAGCATCCGCGGCATGACCGGTTCGGTGGAAGATGTCCCGAGCACCACCAGGAATTCTTCGCGCAAGTAGCGCAGCAGTTTCCAGAGAGTGAACCCGTGGGCGCGGCAGATGCCCCCCAGCACCACGATGACGAAGAACGCACAGGCGATGTACAGCGTCATGATCAGCTTGGCCAGGGAACCCAGCGAGGTGATGCCGTATTGGCCAACGGTGAACGCCAGCGCGCCGAAGGCACCTATCGGGGCGAAGCGCATCAGGTAGGAAAAAATCTTGAACACCATGTGCGAGGCGGATTCCAGCACGTCCAGTACCGGCTTGCCGCGCTCGCCGATGGCCGACAAGGCAAAACCCGAGAGCACCGCGATGAACAGCACCGGCAGCACTTCACCCTTGTTGAAGGCGCCGAGGAACGTGTCGGGAATGATGTGCATGAAAAACTCGACGACGCCCAGCTTCGCAGCGGAATCGGTGTACTGCGACAGACCCTTGGTGCTCAGTTGGGTCGGGTCGATGTTCATGCCCACGCCGGGCTTGAACAGGTACACCGCCACCAGGCCGATGATCAGGCTGATCACGGTCAGACCCAGGAACAGCAGCATGGTCTTGCTCAACAAGCGACCCAGGGAGCGTTTATCGCTCATGCCGGCGATGCCGGTGACGATCGTGCAGAACACCACGGGCGCGATCATCATCTTGATCAACTTGATGAAGGCATCCCCCAGCGGCTTCAGGGCGATCGCCTGCTGCGACCAGAAATGTCCGACCAGCACACCCAACAGCACGGCGAGCAGAATCTGGAAGTAGAGCGATTTTACAACTTTCATGGCATCACCCATTTTTAGAATTGTGCTGATGCAGGAAACGGCAACGATCGGGGAAGCTATCCGACGAGTCGTTGAGGCGCCGTGGCGTAGACATAACCGGAAAACAGCCTGCGTGACGTCCGCACCACCGAGGCACGAATCGTCTCACCCCGGGCGCCGGTGTAGGACAATACAACGTCGATACCGCCACTGGGGTGTTCAATGCGCACGTGCTTCAAGCGCGGCTCGCGGGCCTCGCCGAGCAACTGCGCAACCACGCTGCCCTCGGTGACGCAAGCGGTGGCCAGGCCAATGGAGCCCGTGATCGCCAGCGCCCGATGGCAGTTGTGTGGCATGAAGTAGCGCACCTGGACGGTGCCGCCCGCCTTGGCCGGCGAGACCAGCACCGGCTTGGGGATGACCTTGTCACTGACATCACCCAGACCCATCGCCAGACCCGCTTGCAGGCGCAGGGACTCCAGGCGGCGCAGGAACTCCTTGTCGGCATCCAGTTCTGCCGGGCTTTCGTCGCCGCGCTTACCCAATTGGCCCGCTTCGACAATCATCATCGGCATGGCCATGTCGATGCAGGTCACGGGGATACCGTCGATCACGTCCTGTTTGTTTCCGGTCGGGAACAACTTACCGGTCTTGCTGCCCGCCGCATCGAGGAACGTCAGCTGCACCGGCGCAGCCGTGCCAGGGACGCCGTCGATGGCGGTGTCGCCTTCGTAGCTGACTTTCCCGCCGGGGGTCAGCACTTCGGCGTTCACGAACGTGCCGGTGTTGAGGTTGCGAATGCGCACTTGGGTACGCTCCTGAGACGCCTTCACCAACCCCTGCTCCACAGCAAACGGGCCGACGGCGCACAGCATGTTGCCGCAATTGGGCGCCGTGTCGACCCGCCGCTGGGAGACCATCACCTGGACGAACAGGTAATCGACATCGGCGTCAGGGTGAAGCGAGGGGCTGACGATGGCGACCTTGCTGGTTTGCGGGCTGCCACCGCCGATACCGTCGATCTCCAGCTCGTGGCCGGAGCCCATCAGATTGAGCAGCAGCTCGTCACGTTCTTCGATCGCCACGGGCAGATCCCAGGCAAGGAACACCGGGCCCTTGGAGGTACCACCGCGCATCAGCACACAGGGAATTCGTTGCATAACACAGACTCTTGTTGATCAATCGGAGCAATTGATGTCTTGATTGCAAGAGTCGCAGCCTTTAAAAATTGTTTCCAATGCAAATATCAGCGCCATTATTTCATTTCATGCATGACTACTGGCGATTCTCCCACGCGCGAACAAGTTCTTTTCAGCGGGACAAAACGATGCAATATGAACTCAACGACATTCGTTCTTTCGTAAAAATCGCCGAACTGGGAAGCTTTCATGAAGCCGCCGATGCGTTGCACCTGTCCCAGCCGGCGTTAAGCCGCCGGATGAAAAAACTCGAGGAAGGATTGGGCACCGCCCTGCTCGACCGCACCACAAGACGGGTCAGCCTCACCAGCGTGGGCCGGGACTTTTTGCCCAAGGCCCGGCGCTTGCTGGATGATTTCGACGACTCGATCCTCAACATCCGCGAACTCGCCGAGCGGCAGAGTGGCCGGGTTACCCTCGCCTGCATCCCGACCGCGGCCTTCTACTTCCTGCCCTCGGTCATCCGTCTCTACAACGAACGCTATCCGCAGATCCGCATCCGCCTGCTGGATCTCAGCGCCAACGAAGGGCTGGAGGCGGTCCTGCGGGGCGAAGCCGATTTCGGCATCAACATGATGAGCGGCCAGCACCCCGACATAGAGTTCGTGCCATTGGTCAACGAGCCCTTTGTCCTGGCGTGCCGCCGCGATCATGAATTGGCCAAGCGCAGCGCGGTGACCTGGTCGGAACTGAGTCATTACCGCCTTATCGGTGTCGGTCGCCTCAGCGGCAACCGGATGCTGCTGGACCACGCGCTATCGGGCTTGAGCTGGCGCCCGCAGTGGTTCTATGAGGTCCAGCACCTGTCGACATCGCTGGGCCTGGTGGAGGCCGGGCTCGGCGTCTCGGCCATGCCGAGCCTGGCGATGCCGGCCGAGGATCACCCCACGCTGGTCAGTGTCCCGCTGATCGAACCGGTGGTGAACCGGTCGCTGGGGCTGGTGTATCGACGGGGAGCATCGCTGTCACCGGCGGCGGAAAAATTCGTCTCGATCCTGCTCGAACAATGGGAACGATGATCCTGCCTCTGTGGGTTATGGGGTGGTGCTCAGGCGCATCGATCCGTTGTCCTCCAGGAGAACGCCCAGCCCGCGATAGTCGCGGATCTGCCCGTGGACAGTGTCCATCGGGTGCGTATGGGTCGCCGTCACCACCATCACGTTCGCTCCCGCCGCCTCGCCCGCGCGAATGCCGGCCTCGGCGTCCTCGAACACCAGGCACTCCCCTGGCTTCACCTGGAGCCGTTCTGCGGCCAGTCGGTAGCAGGTGGGGTCGGGCTTGCCATCGCTTACGTCTTCGGCGGTGACCATCACCGCCGGACGCGGTATCCCGGCCGCTTCCATGCGGCGCAAGGCCAACGCCATGGGCGCCGAAGTGACGATTGCCCATTGCGCCGGCGGCAGGCTTTGCAGGAACGCCAGCGCACCGGGCACGGGCACCACGCCCTCGACGTCCTCGATTTCCTCCCGGGTGATCTGCTCGGCCTCGGCCGCCGCGTCCACGCCCGGCAGGTGCTGGCGGGCGATGGTGTCGACGGCGCGCACCCCATGGATCGTCGGCAGGAACGTGGCCACGTCCACACCGTGACGTTGGGCCCAGCGGGTCCAGATCCGCTCGGCGGCGGCAATAGAATTGAGCAGCGTGCCATCCATGTCGAAAAGGAATGCGCGGTAGGCCGTGGATGAGTGCTGTACAGACATGGGAATCCTTGGGTTATCAAACTGCAAAAAAAAGCGCCGCCCTTGTGGGGGCCTTGGGTTGCCTGGGCTATACCAGCCGCTCGATTCGCTGATGCTGCCAGACCCGCTTGTAGTACACCGTTTGCAGCAACAGCATGCTCAGGTAAGCCACCGGAAATGCCATCCATACGCCTTGCAGGCCGAAGTGTGCGTCCAGCAGGTAAGCCACCGGCACCTCCACCCCGACGATGCAGAAGATCGAGATCGCCACGGGCACCAGCACCGTGCCGCTGGCGCGCATGATGCCGCCGACCACCGCCTGGAAGCCGAACACCAGCAAACTCCAAAGCATGATGTGCAACAGGTGTTCGGCCTGGACCCGCGCCGCCGGATCGGTGATGAACAACCCCAGCAGCCAATGGGACAACAGATACCCCAGCACCACCAGCCCGCCGGTGAGCCAGACGTTGACCAGCAGCCCGGTGCGCAGGATCGGCCCAAGCCGCTCCAGCCGACCGGCGCCGATGGCCTGGGCGCCCAGGATCGTCGCGGTGATGGCGATCGACAGCGCCGGGAACTGCACGTAATTGACGATCTGCGTCACCGCGCCATACGCCGCCGTGGCCTGGGAACCGTGGCGATTGACCAGCGCCAGGATCACCAGCTCCGACACCGAGATCACCACCATCTGCAACCCGGTGGGCAAACCGATGCCCAACACTTTGCCGAGGATCTCGCGGTCCAGGCGCATTGCCGCGAACAACGCGCGATCCGGCGCCAAAGGGTGCTCACGGCGGTTCAGGCGCCAGGCCAGCATAACCATGGCCGAGGCCGTGCCCACCAGGCCCGCCAGGGCCGCACTCTGGATGCCCATCTGCGGCAACCCCAGCCAGCCCCGGATCAATGCCGGGGTCAGCAGCAGCCCGACGCCGGTGGACACCAGCAACGCCAACAGCGGCGACAGCGTATCGCTCACGCCACGCAGCAATTGGGTGAACAGCACGAACACCAGCAGCATCGGCAACAGCCACATCATCACTCGGGCATACGAAACGGCCTCGTCCAGCACATCCGCCGGGGTCCCCAACCCCTGCAACGCCTGGCGCGCGAAAACACTGCCGAGCACCGCCGCCGCCAAGCCGATGATCGCCCCCAGCAGCAACGTCGAACCGGCCACCGCCTTGACCGTTCCGGTTTCGCCGGCGCCATAGGCCTGCCCGATCAGCACCCCTGCCCCCGCACCCAGGCCAATCACCAGCGCAATGAAGAAAAACACGATAGGGAACATCCCCGACACCGCCGCCAGGGACTGGGTGCCCAGCATCTGGCCAATGTAGATGCTGTTGAACGTGCCGGACATCGATTGCAGGAAGTTGGACAGGACCATGGGGGCCAGGAACAGCAGGTAGGTTTTCCAGAGGGGCGGGGTTGGCAGCATGGGAACTCATGAGGGCAGGTTCAAAATCCAATGCCAGGTAATTTAGCGCAATCGGCACTTGTGGCGAGGGGATTTATCCCCGTTGGGTTGCGAAGCGACCCTGACAAGCTGAAATCAATACATCTCTCGTACCGAGTCGTCAGGTGTGGGGCCGCTTCGCAGCCCATCGGGGATAAATCCCCTCGCCACAGGGGATCGCGTGCACAAATGGCTTCGTCGGTCCGACTCGACAATTGGGAGACAGCGTCTAGTCTGAGATAGCACAGTGCCACGCGCTGCGTAGGTCATTGCCTACAGCGGTCGGAATCGGACGACTGGTCTTCAAGTCTGACCAGGGGTCGCAGATAACCAGTTATTCGCCAATAACCTGTAGCAACACTGTTCAAGGACCGAACCATGACGTCGTATTCACACGGTCATTCCTTTACCTCTATCCAACCACGCCTGCTCTGGAACCCCGTGCTCGTGGCCGCCGTCGCAAGCATCGGCGTGCTGCTGCTCAATGGCCTGAGCGGGCAGAACATTGCGTTGAGCGCGGTGATCCTGGCCTTGGGTATTGCCGCGGGCGTGTGGGGCGCGCGGACGCAGCGCCGGCAGTTCGACCGTGCATTCGCCGCGGCCACTGCCCAGCATGAACGGCACGCCAGCGAGCAGCGCTCCCACCACTCCAACACGCAACTCAACGAAGTGGTCCTGGGCGCCATGCCGATCTGGGCCAAGCAAGTGGAGAGCTCCCGGCAGCAGACCGAAACCGCGATCGTCTCGCTGACCAGCCGCTTCACCGGTATCTCCTCCCGCCTGGAAGACACCGTGCAAGCCTCGCAGCAAGCCGCCGGCGAACTGGCCGGCAGTGGCAGCGGCGGTGCCGTGCAGGTGCTCGCCCAAAGTGAAAGCGAGCTGGTCCAACTCATCGACATCTTGAGAACGGCCCAGACCAGCCGCGATGAAACCCTGGCCCAGGTGCGCAACCTGACCGCCTACACTGGCGAGCTGCGGACCATGGCCGCCGACGTCGCGGCGATTGCCGCCCAGACCAACCTGCTGGCCCTCAACGCCGCCATCGAAGCCGCCCGTGCCGGTGAAGCCGGGCGTGGTTTTGCGGTGGTGGCCGACGCCGTGCGCAGCCTGTCGAGCAAGTCCAGCGAGACCGGCCAGCAGATGTCGGCCAAGGTCGACATCATCAACACCGCCATTACCCAACTGGTCCAGGCCGCCTCCAGCGGCGCAGACCAGGACAGCCATTCGGTCAGTGCCTCCGAGCAAAGCATCCAGCGCGTGCTGGAGCGCTTCAAGAGCGTGACCGGACGTCTGGCCGATTCGGCCGAGCTGCTGCAACAGGAAAGCTTCGGGATCCGCGACGAACTCACCGAAGTGCTGGTCAGCCTGCAATTCCAGGATCGGGTCAGCCAGATCCTCAGCCACGTGCGCGACAACATCGAAGACCTGCATGTGCACCTGCAGCAGGCCAGCCAGTCGCCCGACCAAGCCGTCGCCATCGATGCCCGCCAATGGCTGGCGCGCATGGAAACCACTTATGCCACCGACGAGCAACGCCGCAACCACCACGGCGACTCGAGCGTGCAGCAAGCTTCACAGGAAATAACCTTCTTCTAGGAGAGCCGTTCATGGCTAAAAGTGTATTGGTTGTCGACGACTCGGCGAGCGTTCGGCAAGTCGTCGGCATCGCGTTGAAAAGTGCCGGCTACGACGTGATCGAGGCCAGCGATGGCAAGGACGCGCTGGGCAAGCTGACCGGTCAGAAAGTCCACCTGATCATCAGCGACGTGAACATGCCGAACATGGACGGCATCACCTTCGTCAAGGAGGTCAAGAAGCTGGCCAGCTACAAGTTCACGCCGATCATCATGCTGACCACCGAGTCCCAGGAATCGAAGAAGCAGGAAGGCCAGGCGGCCGGGGCCAAGGCCTGGGTGGTCAAGCCGTTCCAACCGGCGCAGATGCTGGCGGCGGTGTCCAAACTGATTCTGCCCTGAGGGCCGGAGGCTGCAATGCCGTTGTTGTACGAAACCGTCGATGACACCGCGCAGGTGCAGATTGACGGTGAGCTGACGATCTACACCGCCGCCGACCTGTCCGCACAGTGGCTGCCCCACCTGGGGGCCACGCCGCGCATGGAGGTGGATCTGTCACAGGTCACTGAAATGGACGGCGCCGGTCTGCAACTGCTGCTGATGGTGCTGCGCGAGGCGCCGAAGGCCGGCACCCACCTGACCGTTACCGGTCGCAGCAAAGCCGTCACCGAAACACTCGAGCTGTGCAACCTGCCGGCCTAGGCCCCTGCATTGCGGCCCGACACGACAAAGGATATGAGCGTGAGCATCAATCTCGATCAGGCACAACAGACCTTCATCGTCGAGGCACGGGAACAGTTGCAGGCGATGGAGGAGTCGTTGCTGCAACTGGAAACCAACCCGGGCGACGATGACGCCATCGGCGCGATCTTTCGCGCAGCCCACACCATCAAGGGCTCGGCCGGGCTGTTTGGCCTGGAACCGATCGTCAGCTTCACCCACATCGTCGAAGACGTGCTCGATCGCCTGCGCAATGGCAGCGTCGAGGTGGACACCGGCCTGATCGCCGTGTTGCTCAAGTCCAGCGATCACATGCTGGAGCTGATCAACGTGGTGGCCAACCAGGGCGGGACACTGACGCCCCCAGCGTTGAAACGCGAGATGGAGCTGTGCCAGGTGCTGCAGGAATACCAGGCGCCTCCCTCCACCGACACACCCACGGCAGCCAGCAGCAGCGCCGCGCACGCCTCCGGCGAACTGCGCCTCTGGCACATTTCCCTGCGCTTCGGCCAGGAGGTATTTCGCAATGGCATGGACCCGCTGTCGTTCCTGCGTTATCTGCAAACCCTCGGTGAAGTCGTCGAGATCAGCACCCTGACGGACGCCCTGCCTGCCATCGAAGCCTGGGACGCCGAATCCTGCTACCTGGGCTTCGACATCGAATTCAGCTCGGCGGCCAGCCATCAGGCGATCAACGAAGTCTTCGATTTTGTCCGCGAAGATTGCGTCATCGAAATCATCGCCCTTGAAGATGCCGCGCCTGCGGCGAATACCGGCCTGGTCACGACCCAGCCGGAACAGCCCGAGGAAAACACCGCGCTGGTCACCACCGGCGAGCTGTTGCCGGACCAGCGCAAGACCCCGCGGACGGCCTCCCGGGTCGCCCTCGACAAACAACCGACGACAACCGACAACAAGGCCAAGGACGGCGCCTATGTGCGGGTCAACGCCGACAAGCTGGACGAGTTGATCAACCTGGTGGGCGAACTGGTCATCGCCAGCGCCGGCGCAAGCCTGCTGGCGCGCACCTGCCATAACGCACCGTTGCAGGAATCCACCTCCAGCGTGTCCGCCCTGGTGGAGGAGATCCTCGACGGTGCCCTGCGCCTGCGCATGATCCCCATTGGCGAGACCTTCAACCGCTTCCGCCGGGTGGTGCGCGACGTCAGCCAGGAACTGGGCAAGGACATCGACCTGATCATCAACGGCGCCGAAACCGAGCTGGACAAGACCGTGGTGGAAAAGATCGGCGACCCGCTCATGCACCTGTTGCGCAACGCCATGGACCACGGCATCGAAACCGCCGAGGCGCGGTTGGCGGCCGGCAAGCCGGCCAAGGGGCACTTGCACCTCAACGCCTACCACGACTCGGGCAACATCGTGCTGGAAATCGCCGACGACGGTGCAGGCCTGAACCGCGACCGAATCCTGGAAAAAGCCCAGGAACGCGGGCTGGTGTCCCCCGGCGCCAACCCCACCGACCAGGAGATCTACAACCTGATCTTCGAACCGGGCTTCTCCACCGCCCAGGCCGTTACCAGCCTGTCGGGACGGGGCGTGGGCATGGATGTGGTCAAGCGCAACATCACCCTGCTGCGCGGCACCGTCGACCTGGACAGCCAGCCAGGCCAAGGCACCGTGGTGCGCATCCGCCTGCCGCTGACCCTGGCAATCATCAACGGCTTTCTGGTGGGCATCGACCAGTCCACCTACGTCATCCCGCTGGACATGGTCCAGGAGTGCGTCGAACTGAGCGAGGACGACGGGATCGCCAGCCGCGAGCAGGGTTACCTGGACCTGCGCGGTGAAGTCCTGCCGCTGGTCTACCTGCGCGACCACTTCAACCACGAAGGCCCGGCTTCGCGCCGGCAGAACGTGGTGGTGGTGCGCTACGCCGAACTCAAGGCCGGGCTGGTGGTGGATGACCTGCTGGGTGAATTCCAGACCGTCATCAAGCCCTTGGGCAAGCTGTTCGGCGCCCTGCGCGGCATCAGCGGCTCGACCATCCTGGGCAGCGGCGCCGTGGCGTTGATTCTCGACATTCCCGCGCTGCTGACCCAGATCGCCCAGATAGAAAACCGCTACACCACTCAATTTCAACAAGCCACTGCTCGCTGACGCTTTAGCAATTCCATGGAGAGGTACTTCCCGATGAAATGGTTCTACGATCTTAGAATCGCCACCAAACTGATCACGTCATTTCTGATGGTGCTGGCCCTGACCGCTGCCATGGGTGTGTTCTCGATCATCCAGCTGGGCGAGGTGAACGGCACCACCCAGGAGATCCGCGACAACTGGATGCCGTCGATGCGCGCCGCTTCGGGCATGCGGTTCTTCGCGGCGAACTATCGCCTCAAGGAAAACCGTCACATCACCGCCGATTCCGAGCAGGAACGCAACACCGTCGAACAGGAAGCCGAAGAATCCAAAAAGGCCTTCGAGACCCGTCTGGCGACATACGAAAAACTGCTCTCCAACGCCGAAGACCGCCAGCTGTTCGAGACCACCCGCTCTGACTGGGTGGCTTACCTGGCGGTCAGCAAGGACCTGATGGCACTGTCCCGGCAGAACCTGTCGGACCAAGCCCATGCCCTGCTGCGGGGCGAGTCCAAGCGTCGCTTCGATTTGGTGACCGCCGACCTGCAGAAACTGGTGGACCTCAATGACACCGGTGCCGGGGCGGCCAGCGAACGCGGCACCGCGCTGTTCGAGAAATCGCGCCTGTCGATCATTGCCGTGCTGGCGGCTGCCCTGCTGACCGGCCTGGGCCTGGCGCTGTTCATCTCGCGGATCATTTCCCGCCCCCTGAAGCAAGCCGCATCGGTGGCCGAACAACTGGCCGAAGGCAACCTGAACGCGAAAATCGAAGCCGGCTCCAAGGACGAAACCGGCATGGTGCTCAACGCCATGCAGAACATGGTGGGCAAGCTCTCCCATATCATCGGTGAAGTGCGCAACGCCGCGGACAACCTGGCCAGCGCCTCCGAAGAGGTCAGTGCCACGGCCCAATCCATGAGCCAGGCCACCAGCGAACAAGCGGCCAGCGTCGAGGAAACCAGCGCGTCCATCGAACAGATGAGCGCCAGCATCAACCAGAACACCGAGAACGCCAAGGTCACCGATGGCATGGCCAGCAAGGCCGCCAAGGAAGCCACCGAAGGCGGCGACTCGGTGCAGCAGACCGTGGTGGCGATGAAGAAAATCGCCCAGCGCATCAGCATCATCGACGACATTGCCTACCAGACCAACCTGCTGGCCCTCAACGCCGCCATCGAAGCCGCTCGCGCCGGCGAACACGGCAAGGGCTTTGCCGTCGTCGCCGCCGAGGTGCGCAAACTGGCCGAACGCAGCCAGGTGGCGGCCCAGGAAATCGGCGAGCTGTCCTCCAGCAGCGTCGACATGGCCGAGACTGCCGGGCACTTGCTCAACGAGATGGTCCCGTCCATCAACAAGACCTCGGACCTGGTGCAGGAAATCAGCGCGGCCTCCGAGGAACAAGCCGCTGGCGTGGCGCAGATCAACACCGCCATGACCCAACTCAACCAGGTGACCCAACAGAACGCGTCCAGCAGCGAAGAGCTGGCCGCCACCGCCGAGGAGATGAGTAGCCAGGCCGAACAACTGCAGCAGGCCATGAGCTTCTTCACCCTGGACACGCCGCCCAAGTCGGCCAGCCAGCCGCTGAAAGTCGACAACACCCCGGGCCCGTCCAGCCGCAAACCGGCGCGCGCCGCCGTGCCCGCCCTGCCCAAGGCCTTTGCCTACAGCATGGCGAGCGCTCCGGACGAATCCGAATTCACCCGGTTCTGACGGTCGGTTTTCACAAGCTCGCTTAAAGGAGATACAGGCATGGGCGCCATCGCTACGACACGTCAGACCGCCGCCGCGGTCGAGGAAGAAGCGCAGTACCTGACATTCATGCTCGGCACGGAGATGTTCGCCATCGGCATCCTGTGCATCAAGGAAATCATCGAGTACGGCAACCTCACGGTCGTGCCGATGATGCCGGCTTTCGTGCGCGGGGTGATCAACCTGCGCGGCGCGGTCGTGCCGGTGGTGGACCTGTCGGCGCGGTTCAGCCGGCAGAACTCGACGATCACCCGGCGCTCGTGCGTGGTGATCATCGAGGCCAACACCGAGGACGGCCACGCCCAGGACATCGGCCTGCTGGTGGACACGGTGTCGGCCGTCCTGGAAATCCCGTCGTCGCAGATCGAACCGCCACCCAGCTTCGGGGCGAAGATCCGCGCCGACTTCATCAGCGGCATGGCCAAGGTCGATGGCAAGTTCGTCATCGTGCTGGAGGTAGGGCGCGTGCTGTCCATCGACGAAATGTCGCAACTCGCCGAAGCCAGCCCGAGCGCGCTGGAAGTCGAGGCCCCGTGAACGTCGACAGTTGCAAGGAACGCACCGTGAATTCAGTGGCCCTCAGCGATCGGGAGTTCAGCCAGTTCCAGTCCTGGTTGTACCAGGCCGCCGGCATCAACCTGTCCGAGGCCAAGAAAGCCCTGGTCGCCGGGCGCCTGTTCAAGCGCCTCAAGCATTATGAGCTGGACAGCTACGGTGACTATTTCAAGCTGATCATGAACGGCCAGCGCACCGATGAATTGCAGGTGGCGCTGGACCTGCTCACCACCAACGAAACCTACTTCTTCCGCGAGCCCAAGCATTTCGACTTCCTGCGCCAGCAGGTGCTGCCCAACGCCACGCCGGGCAAGACGTTCCGCCTGTGGAGCGCCGCCAGTTCGTCGGGAGAAGAACCCTACAGCCTGGCGATGACCCTGGCCGAAGGGCTGGGGACCACGCCTTGGGAAGTCATCGGTTCGGACATCAGCAGCCAAGTACTGGCCAAGGCCCGTTCCGGGCATTACCCGATGGAACGGGCACGCACCCTGCCCCATCCACTGCTGGTGAAATATTGCCTCAAGGGCACCGGCAGCCAGCAAGGCACGTTCCTCATCGACAGGACGTTGCGCAGCCGGGTCCACTTTATCCAGGTCAACCTCAACGACACGTTGCCCGACCTGGGAGAGTTCGACGTGATCTTCCTGCGCAACGTCATGATCTATTTCGATCAAGCCACCAAGAGCAAGGTCGTCGCCCGCCTGATTCCCCGACTCAAGCCCGGCGGCTACTTCATCATCAGCCATTCGGAAAGCCTCAACGGCGTGTCCGATGCGTTGAAACTGGTGGCCCCCTCGATCTATCGCAAGCCATGAGCGCCTTGATGAGGGAAGTGCAGGAGGTGTACCTGGCGCCGGGGGAATTCCGCTTCGCCACCTGCCCGACCCGGCTGCGCACGATCCTCGGTTCCTGCGTGGCAATCACCCTGTGGCACCCCGTACGCAAAATCGGCGCCATGTGCCATTTCATGTTGCCCAGCCGCTCACGCTGCTCCACGGCCCTCAACGGCCTGTACGCCGACGAGGCCATCGAGCTGTTCATTCGCCAGGCGCGGGCCCACCGGACCGACCCCGAAGACTACCAACTGAAGCTGTTCGGCGGCGGCGAGATGTTCCCCGAACTGCAACGCCACATTCCCTACGGTGATGTGGCACGGCTGAACATCAACGCCGCCCTGGAAATGACCGCCCTCTACCGCCTCGACCTGATTGCCCAGGACATGGGCAGCACCGGCTACCGAAGCATCATCTTCGACCTGTGCAATGGCGATGTGTGGGTCAGGCACCAACCGATAAGGACTCGGCATTAACCATGTCAAAAAAGATCAATGTACTGCTGGTGGATGACTCGGCCGTGGTCCGCCAGGTGTTGCTGGCGATCCTCAGCGACACCCCGGATATCCACGTCATGGGCGCCGCGTCCGACCCGATTTTTGCCATGGACAAACTGGCCCGTGAGTGGCCCGATGTGATCGTACTGGACGTGGAAATGCCACGCATGGACGGCATCACCTTCCTCAAGAAAATCATGAGCGAACGCCCCACGCCCGTGGTGATCTGCTCGTCCCTGACCCCCAGGGGCGCGGAAACCACCTTGCAGGCGATGGCCGCCGGGGCAGTGGAAATCATCACCAAGCCCACCACCGGCCTGAAGAATTTCCTGCTGGAATCGGCACCGGAACTGGTGGCGGCGATCCGCGCCGCCGCCCAGGTCAATGTACGCAACCTGGGCAAGCGCGCCGCCCCGGTCGCACTAACGCCCGCCACCAAACTCACGGCCGACGCCATGCTGCCCGCCGCCAATGGCCACGCCATGGCGCAGACCACCGAGCGCATCGTCGCCCTCGGCACCTCCACCGGCGGCACCCAGGCCCTGGAAGCGGTGCTCACCGCCCTGCCTCGCGTGTGCCCGGGCATCGTGATCGTCCAGCACATGCCGGAAAAGTTCACCGCTTCGTTCGCCGCCCGGCTCAACAGCCTGTGCCAGATCGAAGTGCGCGAGGCGCGCAACAACGACCGCATCCACCCGGGCCTGGCGTTGATCGCTCCGGGCGGCAAACACATGATGGTGACCCGCAGCGGCGCGTTCTATCACGTGCAGGTGGTGGACGGCCCGCTGGTCAACCGTCACCGGCCGTCGGTGGACGTGTTGTTTCGCTCCGTGGCCAAGTTCGCCGGACGCAACGCCACCGGCGTGATCATGACCGGCATGGGCGACGACGGCGCCCGCGGCCTGAAGGAAATGCTCGACGCCGGCAGCAGCACCGTGGCCCAGGACGAAGCCAGTTGCGTGGTCTTCGGCATGCCCAAGGAAGCCATCAAGCTCAACGCCGCCCAGCGCATCATCGGCTTGCAGGATATCGCCCAGGTGATCCTGCACCGCTAGCCACGGCAGCCCTTACCCTCGCCGGCTCACACCGGCGAAATCGTCGCAAGCACACCGATCAACAAGGTCAGTGCCAAAAAACCACCCAAGAACATCGCCATCTTCGCCATGAGCCCTCCTGAAAGAATTGCAACCAATGAACGTGTGAATTGGGCACCGCGTGCCTGCCCTATTCTGGCGTGGGCCTGCCGTTGCATGACAGGGCCACCTGCCGGCAAAAAAACCGGATCAGAACGCAGGCCTTCGCCACGGCTATACCAAGGTATCGTTTCGCGCCCTTAATCTCAGTGGTCATCGCCCGGGCCCCGCCTTAACCTCAGCGCACGTCAATACCGACACCCTGAACGAGGTGCTCGATGCGCTCTTCATTCCGTGCCCCCGCATTGCCCTCCCTGAACGACAACGAGCACGCATCCTGGTGGGCCGACGTCACCCTGCTCAGCCTCATCGCCTTGCTGGCGGCGTTCATTTTCTATGGCGTCGAACAGATGAACCAGCCTCTCGGCGCCCTGGTTTCATCGCCGTTGTCCCTGGACCTGAGTCACCTGCCGGCCTACACCTTGCGCACCACCCTGCGCATGTTCATCGCCCTCTTCGCCTCGCTGGTCTTTTCCCTGGTCGTCGCCACATTGGCCGCCAAGAGCCGCAAGGCGGCCGTCGTTATCCTGCCGGCGCTGGACATCCTTCAGTCAGTGCCGGTGCTGGGTTTCCTGACCTTTACCGTGGTGTTCTTCATGGGCCTGTTTCCGGGCAAGGAAACAGGCGTGGAATGCGCGGCGATCTTTGCCATCTTCACCAGCCAGGTCTGGAACATGACGTTCAGCGTCTATCAGTCGCTGAGAACCGTGCCCCACGACCTCCAGGAAGTCAGCCGGCAGTTCGCGCTTTCACCCTGGCAACGCTTTGTCAGGCTCGAGTTGCCTTTCGCCACGCCTGGCCTGGTGTGGAACATGATGATGTCCATGTCCGGCGGCTGGTTTTTCGTGGTCGCGTCCGAAGCCATCACCGTCGGCGACACCACCGTCAGCTTGCCGGGTATCGGCTCATGGCTGGCCTTGGCGATCGCGCAGAAAAACACCGTGGCGATCGCCTGGGCGGTATTCGCCATGGCCGTGGTGATCATCCTCTATGACCTGCTGTTCTTCCGCCCCATCGTCGCCTGGGCGGACCGCTTTCGCTTCGAACAGACCGCCTCGCAAAAACGCCCACGCTCCAGGGTCTACGACCTGCTGCGCGCGACCCGACTGGTGCCATGGGTGTTGCTCGTGCTGGAAGACCTCATGGCCGCGTTGCCGCTGGACAGGCTTGCACGGTTTGCCCGCCGCCTCCGCTTCCACCCCGGCGCCCGCTTCAACCGCCTGGTCGACCTGGCCTGGAAGAGCCTGGTGGCGGTCGCTTGCCTGGTCGGCGCGGTGCAACTGTCGCGCTTCATTGGCAGCACCCTGGGCCTGGGCGACGTGATCGAGGTCTTCGGCCTGGGCCTGGCGACCCTGTTGCGCGTCGCCGTACTCATCGTGCTTGCCAGCGTGGTCTGGGTGCCCATCGGCGTCTGGATCGGCCTGAACCCGCGCTGGGCCGAGCGCTTGCAACCCATCGCACAGTTGCTGGCGGCGTTCCCGGCCAACGTGCTGTTCCCGTTCGCGGTGGTCGCCATTGTTGCCCTGAAGCTCAACCCCAATGTCTGGCTGTCGCCGCTGATGGTCCTGGGCACGCAGTGGTACATCCTGTTCAACGTGATCGCCGGCGCCAGCGCCTTGCCGACCGACCTGCGGGAAGCGGCGCGCAGCTTCCAGGTGCGCGGTTGGCAGTGGTGGCGCCAGGTCGCGCTGCCGGGGGTATTCCCCTACTACGTCACCGGCGCCTTGACGGCGGCAGGCGGATCCTGGAACGCCAGCATCGTCGCCGAAGCTGTGTCCTGGGGTCATGAGCACCTGTATGCCTCGGGCCTGGGGTCGTTCATCGCCCTGGCCACCTCGGCGGGGGATTTGCAGCGCGTGGCCCTGGGGGTGTCGGTCATGGCGATGTTCGTGGTGGGCTTCAACCGGCTGCTGTGGCGTCCCTTGTACGGCTACGCCGAACGCCGGCTTCGAATTGATTGAGGAGAGAGCGATGCATGTGATCGACAAACGTTGCCTCGTCGATGTGCGGCAACTGGGGCACGTATACGGTACGGCAGGCAGTGCCGAGCGACTGGTGCTGGACGACGTCTGCCTGCGCCTGGACGAAGGGGAGATCGTCGGCCTGCTGGGGCGCTCGGGGTCCGGGAAGTCGACCTTGCTGCGCGCCATCGCCGGGTTGATTGCCCCCACCGCGGGCGTGGTCGACTTCCCGGCGGATGCACAAGGGGATGCGAGTTCGGTGCGCATGGTGTTCCAAAGCTTTGCCCTGTTCCCCTGGCTGACGGTGTTGCAAAACGTCGAGATCGGCCTCGAAGCCTTGCACGTGGCGGCCCCTGAGCGACGGCGCCGGGCCCTGGCCGCCATCGACCTGATTGGCCTCGACGGGTTCGAAAGCGCTTTCCCGAAGGAGCTGTCAGGCGGCATGCGCCAGCGCGTCGGCCTGGCGCGTGCATTGGTGGTGGCGCCGGATGTGCTGTTGATGGACGAGCCGTTTTCCGCCCTGGACGTGCTGACGGCCGAGACCCTGCGCACCGACCTCCTGGACCTGTGGCGAGAAAAGCGCATGCCGATCAAATCGATACTGATGGTCACCCACAACATCGAAGAAGCGGTGCTGATGTGTGATCGGATCCTGATCTTTTCCTCCAACCCGGGGCGGGTGATGACGCACATCAACGTGGACCTCAGCCAACCACGCAACCGCAGCGACCCGGCCTTCCAGGCGCTGGTCGAGCACATCTACGTGCAAATGGCCGGCGGCGGCGCGACAGGTTCCGCGCGCCGGGACGTGTTTGCGGGCAGCGGCGTGGGCATGGTCCTGCCGTCGATTTCCACCAACGCGTTGGCCGGGTTGATGGAGGCGGTCCAGGATCACCCTTACGACGGCCAGGCGGATTTGCGTGAACTGGCCAAGGCGTTGCGCTACAACGCCAGCGATCTTTTCCCGGTGGCCGAGGTGCTGCAACTGATGCGCTTCGCCAACATGCACGACGGCCACATCACCCTGCTGCCGGCCGGGCACCGCTATGCAGACTCGACCGTCGATGAGCGCAAGCAATTGTTCGCCCAGCACCTGCTCCGGTATGTGCCGCTGGCGGGGCACGTGCGCCGGGTGCTGGATGACCGGCCCACCCGTACCGCACCGGCCCGGCGCTTCCGTGACCAGTTGGAGGACTTCATGTCCGAGCACGACGCCGTCCATACCCTGGACTGTGTCACCCAATGGGGACGCTACGCCGAGCTGTTCGCCTACGATGAAGTGGCCGACCAGTTCAGCCTGGACAACCCCTCCTGAAGCGTTTTGGGCGGTATACACTGCGTCACTGAAGCCTTGGCAGCCGACACAACCGTGGGATGAACCGTTAATGAGAAGAACCCAGCTGACGCTTCGCTTGCTGCTGTTGCTGGGCCTGGCGCTCGGCATCGCCGCGATAGACACCGTCACCGACCTGGAAATCGCGGTGGGCGTGTTCCAGATCGTGGTGGTGCTGATCGCCGTGAGGCTCCTGCCGGCGCGAGCGGTGGCAGGCGTGTCGGTCGCCTGCATGGTGCTGACGATCTTAAGCTACCGGTACACCCGCTTCGGTGACTCGGAAGCCGGCCTGATCAACGTGCTGATCAGCCTCGCGGCCATCGCCGGCACGACCTACCTGGCGCTGCGCCTGTCGGCCGCCATCGGCACCGTGCATCGGACCCGAGCGCACCTGGCGCACATTGCCCGCGTGAACATGCTCGGCGAACTGGCGGCCTCCATCGCCCACGAAGTGAACCAGCCACTGGCCGCCGTCGCCAACAGCAGCAGCGCGTGCCTGCGCTGGATGGCCAATGACCCGCCCAACCTGCCCAAGGCCCGACAAGCCGTGGAACGCATCCTCGCCGACACCCATCGGGCCAGTGACATCATTGCCCGGTTGCGCGGCATGGCCCGTCACCAGGCGCCGACCAAGCAGTGGTTGAACGTGGCCGACACGGTGAACGCCGCGCTGCGGCTGTTGGCCGGCGAGTTGAATGAGCAGAACATCCATTTGCGCGTGCAGATCCAGGAAGGACTGCCGCCGATGCTGGTGGACGAGGTGCAGATCCAGCAAGTGCTCCTGAACCTGGCAATGAACGCCATCGACGCCCTGCGCCAGGTCGATGACGACGATCGCCGGACCCTCGATGTCCGTGCCGGGCTGGAAGCGGGTCAACTGCATTTTTCCGTGTCCGACCAGGGCAAGGGCCTCGTCGGCAACGACCACGAACGGGTGTTCGACGCTTTCTACAGCACCAAGCCGGACGGCATGGGGATGGGCCTGGCCATCAGTCGCTCCATCATCGAGGCCCATGACGGACGGATCTGGGTCGCCAGCAACCCGCAATCGGGCGCGACCTTTCATTTCACCTTGCCTGCCGTGACACGGGAGCCCGATGAGCAGAACTGACGTCCACGACACCGCCGAACCGATGATCTACATCGTCGACGACGACAGTTCGGTGCGTGCCTCGCTGCAAGATCTGCTGGCCTCGGTGGGCCTGGCAAGCATGGCCTTTGGTTCGGCCCGCGAGTTCATGCAAGCCCGGTTGCCGGACGCACCGGCCTGCCTGGTCCTCGACGTGCGCATGCCGGGCGTGAGCGGGCTGGATTTCCAGCAGGACATGGCCCGTTTGAACATCCTGGTCCCGGTGATATTCATCACCGCCCACGGCGACATCCCGATGTCGGTCAAAGCCATGAAGGCTGGCGCGCTGGAGTTCCTGACCAAGCCCTTTCGCGAGCAGGACCTGCTCGACGCGATCAGCCAGGGGCTGGACCGTGATCAGCAACGACGCCAGACGGCGGCGACCCTGGACGAACTCAGGCGCCGCCATGGCACCCTGAATGACGGGGAACGCGAGGTCATGGCGTTGGTGGTATCAGGTTTGTTGAACAAGCAGGTGGCCGCCCGGCTGGGCGTGAGCGAGGTGACCGTGAAAGTGCGGCGTGGCGCCCTGATGCGCAAGATGAATGCGGATTCGTTGGCAACCCTGGTCAAAATGTCGGAAAAACTCAAGGACGTGGATCGCTAGCCGCACCTGTCGCGGCTATCATGCCTTTCGCCCTGCTCACGGGCGTTGCAGACCACCTCAAGGACCCAGGTATGACCCTTCCACCGTCACGCGCCACCCTCCTCGTTTCCAGTCTCCTGTTCAGCTCGCTGTGCCTGGCCGAAGGCGAGTCGACGGACAGCGTCATCAAGGACTCCACCAAGTCCGCCGTCTCGACGTTCATCACGGCGGGAAAGAACCTGTTGGGCGGTGTCAGCGAAGGCGTGCTCGATGGTCGAGAATCGGTCCAGGGCACTGACGGCGCGGCGATCGTTTCCTCTGGCGAGCAGATGAAGGACCGTATCCAGGTGGAGGTGCTGAAACTGGAATCCAGCGAAGACATCTACACCATTACCCTTGGTTTCAAGAACAGCACCGACACCCAGCTGCGCCTGATCAATCTCGGCCAGACCGGTGTGCTGCTGGCCATCGACCAGGCCGGTTACGCCAACAAACTCACTGGCCTGGACAACCCGGACGAAGTCACCATCCCGCCGAAAACCGCCGTGCGGCAGAAGTTCGTGTTCGAAGGCATGAACGAAGCGATGACCGCCGTGCGGTTGTGGGGCAAGGATTATCCACTCAAGAAATGAGCAAGGACGCACCGTCCCCCCATCGAACAGGGCCGGTGCTCACTTGACCAAGCGAGTATCCAGGCCGAACCGCTCCTGCGAGACCAGCCTGAACTGATCCGCCGCCAGGTCGCAGCTCACCAGCAGGTTCCAGGAATGCTGGGTCACCGCCGAAGGAATCAGCACGAAGGGGTGCTGCGCCAGCAACGCGTCAGCGAACTGCTGCTGATTGGGCGAGGGGCGAGCCGGAGCCAGCCAGTTCGGGTTGGGCACGTCTTCGGCCTGGACCACTTTGATGAGCGCCGGATCCAGCACCTCGAAGCAGGTCAGCAGATGGGGCACCGTGTCCAGGGCATCGAACCCCAGGTGCGCCGCCACCTCCAGAATGGCCGTGGCCGGGTCAGCCGAAGCGTAGATGACCCGTCGCCCGGGCGGGTTCCACCGGCCACCGCTTCGTTGCGCACCAATGCCGCTGTCCCACGTCTGCCTGTAGACCTCGCGATCAAGGCGCCAAGCGTGCCATCGCCCCTCCCAGGGCAAAGGATTCACTGGTAAACCCCGTGTTCGATTCGGGTCAGGTAATCCTCCACCACCTGGAAGCCCAGCGCGTTGTCGATCAGTTCCAGTGGCACGTGGCCGTCCAGGTACTTGCAGGGCTTTCTCAACCAGTCCTCCGCCAACGACTGGCTGCCAAAGACATTGATGGCCTGTTCCAGGACCTGGGCGTACTGGAAAGCCACCGTGCTCTGCTGCGGGTTCAGGCGAATGGGCTGGGTCTCCTTCGCCAGGCGCTGGACGGTCCTGACGGACTTGCCGGTAATGCGCTGAACCAGATCATGCTCCAGGTACAACGTGGACGTGGACAGCATCTCCTTGACGTCGCTCAGGTAAAAACCTTCCTGCGCGTAGCGGATGATCAACAAGCGCTCATCCCCCTTGCGGCCCTGTAGCAACACTTCGGTAGGCTTCCTGCTGGCCTTCTTCGCCCTCGTCATGGTTTTGACGACTGAAGCGTCTGCTTGCTTGGCTACGGACATGGCATTGACCTTTCTGCGACATTTGTCGCCATGTTAACGCCAAATGTCGCAAGCGCGGTAACTCCGTTCGTCGGTCTTGGCGAATACGGTTTCAGGCATCGAACTGTCCTCACGATAGAGACTGGGCATCGGATGCCCGAGGGGGGCGCCGTGGCAGAGTCAGATCGTAAGGGGAGCACTTCCGAGGGCCAACCCTAAAAAGCTGTCGGAGACTTCTTCGTTATCGGCTCGAAATTCAACGCAAGCACACTCACCAACACGATGACGGTTCCTGTCATGACCATTATCGAGGGACGCTCGGCCAGCACCAGGGCGGCCATCGACATCGCGGTGGGCGGTATCAGGTAAAGCGCCATTGTTGCTCGACTCACGTTGCTGTGCGCCAGCACATAGGCCCAGGCGAGATAAGCCAACGCGCTGGGGAAAACGCCGAGGGTCAGCACCGCCAGGTTCACCGATGCCGAGGCCTGGCGTGCCGCGCCCGCCAGGCCCGGTGCAAACACGAACAACAGGAGGGTGCCTGACCACAGGGTGTAGCACACCATGGTCAATCCGTCGTAACGATGGGCGTGGCGTTTTTGCAAAGAGAAATACAGGCTCCAGGACAGCGCCGCCAACAGGATCAACAGCCCATGGGCGTCCACCGCTCCCCAGCCATGATCCCCCGCGACCACCACGGCGGCGCCCAATAGCCCGCACAACACACAGCCCCAGCGCCAACCACAGACGCGTTCCTTGAAGACCCATTGCGCCAGCAACGTGCTGAACAGCGGCGTGGATTGAGCCAGCACGCTGGCCGCACCGGCACTGACACCCCGCTGTCCGTAATTGAGCGCAATGTGGTGCAGACTCACGGCCAAAAAACCCAACACCGCCAGCAGCGGAAAATCCCTGAGCCGCGGCCGGGCAATCCCCTTCACCGTCGCCACGAGGGCCATGAACAGCGAAGCGATAAGGAACCGCATCAACGCCAGTTGACCGGGCGCGTAGGCCTGCAAGCCAATGTGGATACCAATCGGTGAATAGGCCCAGCAGACAATCACGAACAGCGTCGCCAGTAGAACCTTCACGTCCGGTTTGCGCAGGCTCTTGGCGCCTTCGAACGACATGCCACGGGTTTGCATCCTGAGTTCCTGCACAAGGCCGTTTGCCTGGGAGTATCGAAACCTCTCCCACCTCAGCACAAGTGACTTAAACTCAATCCATCATTCACTTTGGGTGAGCCATGGAACTGTCCCAACTGCGCATGCTCAAGACGGTCTGCGACACCGGCAGCATTGCCCGTGCGGCCGAAGTGCTGCACTGCGTACCGTCCAACATCACTGCGCGCCTCAAGTCCTTGGAGCGGGAACTGGGCACCGCGTTGTTTTTTCGTGAAGGTCGCGGCCTGCGGATCAGCCCGGCGGGCGAAGTGTTCCTGGACTATGCGAAAAAAATCCTGAGCTTGACGGAACAGGCGCGTCACGCGGTTGGCCCTGACAGTACGCCGAGCGGGCCGCTGCGCATTGGCGCCATTGAGTCCAGCGCCAGCGGGCGCCTGCCGCAACTGCTGGCGAAATACCACGCCCGATACCCGCAAGTGTCCCTGGAACTGAGCACGGGAAACTGGTCCCAACTGCTGGATGATAGTCAGCGCCACCGCCTCGACGGCGTGATCGTCGCCGTCGACATCGAGCGGCCTGGGCTCAAACGGGTGGTGACGTATCGCGAAGACCTGGTGCTGATCGCGTCCGAATCCCACGGACCGTTGCGCAGCGCCGCAGACCTTCGAGGCAAGGCGATCTTCATGTGGCCTTCGGGCTGCCCTTATCGCCTGGCGCTGGAGCAATGGCTACTGCGTCACGGTCAAGTGCAACCCATCGTCAGCATCGCCAGCTATGGCGCCATCGTCGGGTGTGTCAGTGCGGGTGCCGGTGTCTCGCTGGTGCCGCGCGGGATCTATGAACAATACCGCCAGGGCGCCGGCTGCAGCGGGTATGAGTTCGCCGAACTGACGGGCATCGACAACCTGTTCTACTGGCCTGAAAACGCCGGCCCGCACCCTGCCAGGGAAGCATTCCTGGCCATGCTGCAAACGGAATTCGAGCCATGAGCCGAGCGGCCGGACAGCCTTCCCGCCGCGTTGGGCAGAAGTCGTGCTACAGCGGGCCCAAGGCAACCCCGGAAGGTTCGAATCGCTCGCTCGTGTCCATCTGGATGCTGCGCAGCGCGGCGGTCTCCAGGTGCGAGGCATAGAGCTGCTCTGAAAAGTACCCGATCAGGATGGAGCGACGACGCGCACCGTTCACATTCAGGCTAGCGGCGTGAACCAGTTCGGCGTCAAAAACCAGAATGTCACCGGCGCAACCCGACAGTTGGACGGAGCGGGACTCGTCAGTGAAATCGAAGGAGGGGGCTTGCGGGTCGGGGCGATGGCTGCCGGGCACGAGGCGTGTCGCACCGTTCTCGGGGCCATAGTCGTCGAAGAACGCCAGGGCGACGGCCGTATCGCCGGGGCGCTGGGCCGACAGGTCGCGGTGCAACTGCTGGTGGCCGCCGCCCGCCAGGGGCTCGCGCCCTTCCACTTGCGCCAGGAAGAACCGTTCGCCGATCACTTCGCCCACCGCTGCCAGCAACGGCGGCAAGCGGCACACCGCCTGAATCTGCGCATCACCCTCAAGCAGCGAATGTCGCCAGTCCCAGCCCCGCGGTGTCGGCCATTGATCCGAGGGCCGGACACCCGCATCGAACACGACGCGCAGGCCTGCCAGCCATTCGGCCGGGATCGCCCGGCGCAGCAGGACATAGCCATCCAGGTGGAGCCGTTCGCGGTCTGTCATGGTGACGCCCATTTCCTTATGTTCAGGGGGCCTTCTCCAGGCTAGCCCGACACGAGACTTTTCGCCTCGTGACATCCAGGTTCAGCCGGCCATGGACTCGCGGCTGAAACCAGGCCCTGAATCGTCCCCGGGAAGCCAAGATGGTGCTGCGCCATGCCGATTCTGCCTCTCTCTGGAAAGGTTCGTCCCGCGGGCGTGTGGATGCAGAGCGCTTACCGTATCTGATACAGCACAGCAGCCCCTGGCTTGGGTTCGAAAGCCGGCACCGTGCGCTGCTGGAGGGGCGTCCCCGTTGCGTCCCAAACCAAGGTGTCCGAGGGGTACTCGTCCTTGCGGGTCATGGCGTCGATCTGCTTGGCGATCACTTGCGAGCTTGCAGGCACTTCGGGGTTCCATTCGAATACGCCGACCCTGCCGTAGAACACCGCCGGCGCATCGGCATCGAGACGCCGATCGGGACACATGACCAAGCCGCGATCGAGCATCACCCGCAACGCGCCGACAGGCACCGCCTTCACCGTGGGCGTGGTGCGCTCAGTGCTGTGGCCAGGGCAGACATTGGCCGAGCGAGTCACCATGTCCTCGACCACTTGATTATCGGATTGGGCCTGCGCCGAAAAGGCAACGGCAGACAGGGCAAGCACTACAAGGTTTGACTTCCAGGGCACTCGAAACCTCCTATGGAAAAAAGACTCCAGCGTTGCGGGCCGCCACCCTGCCAAGAACAGTTCGTTGTCAGGGGGCACACTTGAAGACTACCACGACGTTAGTTTGTTCCACTTCTCGATTGAGGTGCTGATTCAATAGCCGGGAAATCCGGTTCAGGGCCCCCAGCAAGACACCGGCACAGTCGCCAGCGGTCACGAAAAGCCCCGACACCTCACACCAGACGCTTCTGTACCCAACGCCGATATTGCCGGGTGCGCCAGAGCACCGCGAGCTGCTGCAAGATCAGCGCGCGCAATGGCGACACCGTCGGGTCGGGCTGCTTGTCGCGGCTGAGTTTACTCAGCTGGAACTTGACCACCGCCATGTTGGCCAGGGCCGCGAAGGCTTTGTTCTTCCAGGTGATCGGCGGCAGTTGAGGGGCGCTGTCCTTGCCCTGGCGCCAATCACGAGGCAGGCCCGGGTCGATGGCCAGCGCCGTCCCGATGCCCACCATGTCCACCCCACTGGCCACGACACTCTCAGCCACCGGGCGTCGGCGCACACCGCCGGTGACCATCACGGGCATCCTGGCGACGGTCTGGATGTCGCGGGCAAACTCGACGAAATAGGCCTCACGCGCCAGGGTACGCCCATCGCGCGCATCACCCTGCATGGCGGGGGCTTCGTAACTGCCGCCCGACAGCTCCACCAGGTCCACCCCCAGATCGTTGAGCCACTCGACGACCTTCCTGGCGTCGTCGGCCGTGAACCCTCCGCGCTGGAAGTCAGCAGAATTCAGTTTGACCGCCACCGCAAATTCCGCGGACACCACCGTCCGGACGGCCTTGACGATGTCGAGCAACAGGCGCGCGCGGTTTTCCAGGGAGCCGCCCCACTCGTCCGTCCTCTGGTTGGTCAGCGGTGAAAGGAACTGGCTCAACAAGTAACCATGGGCAGCGTGGATCTGCACCCCGGTGAAACCGGCCTGCTCGCCAAGGCGCGCGCTGCGGGTAAAGCGCTGGATGACCTCTTCAATCACCGCCGGGGTCATGGCGTGAGGCGTTGAGAAAAGCTTGGACATGGAGCCCAGGTCCAGCGGCACAGCAGATGGTGCCCAGGCCTTTTGCCCGAGATTGGCCTGCATCTGGCGACCTGGGTGGTTGATCTGCAACCAGAATTGCGCACCGCCGGATCGACCCACACGTGCCCAGCGCTTGAACTTGTCCAGTTGCTGGTCATCCTGCAACACCACGCCCCCCGGACCGGTCATGGCACGACCGTCGACCATGACGTTGCCGGTGATGATCAGGCCGGCTCCGCCATCGGCCCACGCCTGATAAAGCCGCATCAGGGCTTCGGAGGGCGCCTGGTCGGCGTCTGCCATGTTCTCTTCCATGGCGGCTTTGGCGATTCGGTTCTGGATGGTCGAGCCGTTGGGAAGGATCAGGCGGTCGAACAAACTCATGGGGCAGTCCTCAGCGGGGGGAGGCAGCCACCTTAAGATTGAAGTCAACTTTAAGGTCAACAGATTTTTTTCAGCTTCAAACCCTGCGTGCTTTTTTCCCCTTGGACGTCACCCCGTCCTGACGGGCTGGGGCTGCCCTCGCCCCTTCTTCACGCAGGCGGTGCAACAACAATTGCGCGTTGTCGGCACACGCCACGCCCTCGGGCTTGCCCTCGATGCCCTTGATGACCAGCAGCAGCTGGGCCTTGTTCTGGGCCAGTCGCTGCTGCAGGATTTCGATTTCCTCGACCTTTTGCCTGAGCCCGCCAAGCAGCTCTTCCTCCTGCCAGCCGTTGGCGTCCACCGGCATCAATTGCCGGATCTGCTCCAATGAAAACCCTGCCGCTTGTGCCCCCGTGATGATCTGCAGGATCCACTCGGTCTCAGGCGCATAGTCACGATAACCGTTGGCCTTGCGCTCGACCGACCGGATCAGACCGCTCGCCTCGTAGAAGCGGATGCGCGAGGGCGCCAACCCGCTGATTTTCGCCAGTTCACCAATCCTCATCGCCGCTCCAGAACACCCATTGACCTTGAAGTTGACTTTAACCCTGCAGGCATCGGGCAGCCAAGTAACTCACGGTTTCGGCGACGGCCGCTGCAACCCTGCAAGGGAGCGAAACCGGAAACTTTATTTTTGATATCGACTACCGCAATATATGGAAATATATAGCGCTTGAGCCGCGCCTTTCATGCCAAGGGAATGAACGATGAATGCTGTCTCCAACAACAAAGAAGCGGTCGGTGAGCGCTATCAGCTTGAAACGATGCGCCATGCACAGCAGATGACCTGGAAGGCCATCGATCAGATCGCCCGCGCCATCACCCCCGGCATGCGCGAATCCGAGGCGCAGGCACAAGGCAAGACGATCCTGGCGCAAATGGGCATGGACCGGATCTGGCACCCCTTGCTGGTGCGCTTCGGCGCCAACACGCTCAAGACGTTCAAACAGCGCTCCGAGGGCGATCCCGAGCTGGGAACCGACGATATTTTCTTCATCGACATGGGCGTCGTCTGGCAAGGCCATGAGGGTGACGCCGGGGCGACCTTCACCACGGGCTCCGACCCGCAGATGATTGCCTGTGCCGCAGCCGCCAAGACACTGTTCGACCAGGTCGAGGGCTTCTGGCGCAGTGAACAGGTATCCGGGGTGGCGCTTTACGACTTCGCAGCCGCCCAGGCGAAAGCCATGGGCTGGACGCTCAACCTCGACATCAAGGGCCACCGGGTCAGCGACTTCCCCCATGCGATTCATCGCGGCGGCGACCTCGGGAACCTGGCGCAATACCCCAATACCGGCCTGTGGATCCTGGAAATCCAATTGGCCCATCCTGAGCGCCCGTTTGGTGCGTTTTATGAGGACTTGTTGATCTGAGCGAACCCGATGCTCGAAGAATGCCCGTGTGAACAGCAGCCACGGGCTTCAGCCGACCGGTTCATCCATCGCTTCCGAACGCGCAACCCTCACTGGGCCATCCATCCGAGGGGCGACCCGATTCAAGGTCAGCTCTGCGCATAAACCGCCTCCAGGCTTGTTGTAGAGCCTTAAGTCGCAACCAATCTTGTTGGCGATCATCTCTACAATCGACAGCCCCAACCCGGCGCCCTTCGCATTGCCCCGGCTGTAGAAGCGCTCGAACAGTCGGCCCATTTCCTCTTCATCGATCCCCGGCCCCTGGTCTTCCACGCTCAGGCAATGGGCGCTGATCACCACCTTCACTTCGCTGCCGGGCGGGGAAAAGTTGAGTGCATTGGTCACCAGGTTCTGAAGTGCAATGGCCAACGCCACGGGTTCGCTCTCTACCCAGCATTCCTCATTGCCTTCCAGCACCAGCTCCACGTCTTTTTCCATGGCCAGCGGCGTCAGTTCGGCCAGTTCTTCGCGCACCAGTTCGGTCAGTTGCACACGGCTGCGCTTGGGGTTTTTCAGTTGTGGCTCGATGCGGGCCATGGTCAGTAGTTGGCTGCCGATGCGCGTGGCGCGATCTACACCGTTTACCAGGAAGTCCAGCGCCTCGTACCGCTGTTCAGGCGTGTCGGCGTTCTGGGCGTTCTGGGCATGGATGCGCAGGATCGCCAGGGGCGTGCGCAATTCATGGGCGGCATCGGCGATGAAGCGACGTTCGCGTTCGAGCAACTCGTCCACCTGCACCAGCAACCGGTTGAGCGCGGTCTGCATGGGTTCCAGGTCGCTGGGAAGTGGCTTCAGATGAAGCGGCTGCAAGGTTTCAGCCGTGCGCCCACGAATGGAGCGGGCCATGGCGCGCAGAGGCTTGAGCCCCCAGCCGATGACCAGCCAGATCAGCACGGTCAGCAGCGGCACGCCAATCAGGGTGGGCCAGAGGGTGTGGCGCACGATGCGCTGGATCAGGTCCTGGCGGATGTCATCGCGCTCGCCCACCCAGATCAGCAGGCCCTGTTGCGGGTCGGCCAGGAGGAAGGCGCACCAGTCGTTGCCATTGAGCAGCAGATCGTGGGAGCCGAGGGTCGTCGGGGGTGCCGCGAGCGCAGGGGCCTGCGCGGAACGCACCAGCAACTCACCTTCGCTGCTCCAGACCTGGAAGGTCAACCGGGTTTCATAAGGATGGGCCACGCCGTCCTCGCCCACGCGGCTCATGGCCTGGTCGAAGGCCTGGTACAAGCGGTCCCAATCCGCTTCGCCAGGGTCGCGCTGGCGCAGCACGCCTTGCAGCAGGCGCGCGCTTTGGGCCAGTTGGGCGTCATAGACCTCCTCGATTTCGTGGTGGCTGTCGCGCAGCACCAGCCAACTGATCAAGGCGTCTCCGAGCAGGATCAGCACCAGCACCGGAACGAGGATGCGCGCTCGTACGGAATTCATGGTTTGAGCGCCAGCACATAGCCAACACCGCGCACGGTGCGGATCAGTTCGGTGGACAGCTTTCTACGCAGGTTGTGGATCAACACTTCCAGCGTGTTGCTCTCCACCCGTTCCTGCCAGCCGTACAGCGCGCGGGACAAGCGCTCGCGGGTCACCACTTTGCCGGGGCGCACCATCAATTGGTGCAACAACTGGTACTCCATGGGGGTGACGATGATGTCGGCGTCCTGGTAGCGCACCTGCTGGGTGGCCGGATCGAGGCTGACGCCGGCGTGTTCGAGCATCGGTTGCGCGCGGCCCTAGCTGCGGCGCAACAGGGCTCGGACGCGGGCCTTGAGTTCCTCCACGTCGAAAGGTTTGACCAGGTAGTCGTCGGCACCGGCGTCGAGGCCGGCGATGCGCTCGGCGGTGCCGTCGCGAGCGGTGAGAATCAGCACCGGCAAGTCATGCTGTCCGGCGCGCAGTTGTTGCAGCAGGTCAATCCCGTCGAGCCGTGGCAGGCCGAGGTCGAGCAACAGCAAATCGAAGCTTTCGCTGCGCAAGGCGTGCAAGGCCGCGGCGCCATCCTGCAACCAGTCCAGGGTGTAGCCTTCGGCAGCCAAAGCCACGCGAATCCCTTGGCCGAGGGCACGGTCATCTTCGACAAGCAGTAGGCGCATGGCAAAAGTCTCTGGAGGAATCGGCGGCATCATGCCGGGTTCTGATCGGGGTTATTTCGGCAAAGATGTTACGGCTCGTTGCAAACTAAGATTGTCCTAAGGTTGGTTTTGCATTGTGAAATCTCCCACATCTGCTGAGAGCTTTTCCATGCGCAAAATTCTCCTGCTGTCCCTGATCATCGCCAGCCCTCTGGCCTTCGCCGGCCCGCAATGCACCACCGCCGAGCGCTCGCAATGGCAAGACGAAAAAGCCTTCCAGGACAAACTCAAGGCTGACGGCTACACCATCAGCAAATTCAAGGTCACTGACGGCAACTGCTACGAGATCTACGGTTTCGACAAGGACAAGCGCAAGGTCGAAATCTACCACGACCCGGTCACCGGCAAGGCGGTGAAGACGGAGATCAAAGGCTGATGCCCGGCGAATCCCTGCGCTTGTGGGACCCCTTGGTGAGGCTGTTCCATGCCTCCATTGCCGGGGTCTTTGTCGCCAACTACTTCTTCAACGAAGCCGGCGACGATTGGCATGTCTGGCTGGGCTACTACGCCATGGCCTGGCTGCTGGTACGAACCGTGTGGGGATTTGTCGGACCGCGCAGTGCACGTTGGGCGGACTTCTGGCCTACCCCCAGAAGGCTCAATGCCCACGTGCGCTCGTTGCTCAACGGTCGCCCGCAACATCGCCTGGGCCACTCGCCCATTGGCGCGCTGGTGATGCTGTCGATGTTGCTGGCGTTGCTGCTGATCGGCGTCAGCGGTTTCCTGATGCAGGAAGTCGACGCCTTGTGGGGCGCCGATTGGCCGCTCCAGGTCCATGAAACGGCCGCCAATGGGCTGCTGGCCCTGGTGTGTATCCACGTGCTGGCGGCGCTGTTTGAAAGTGTCCTGGTGCGGGACAACCTGCCGTTATCCATGCTCACCGGTCGCAGGAAGCGCCTGCCGGATGAACGTGGGCAGTAATTTCTCTTGCCACGGGTTCCCTATGCGCTCCACCTTATTGATTGGCCTCTTGCTGGGAGTGTTCTTCGCGGCCTGGCAAAGCCATCCGCCCCATGTGTTGGCGCCGTTTGCCCAGGTCGCTTCGAACACCGCAAACGTCGATGCACCGACGCAGTACAGCAGCCGATTCGTGTCCACCCAGCTCACGGATTTCGTGCATTCCTCATCGGTCACGGCCCTGCCCGGCGGCGACCTGATGGCCGTGTGGTTCGCCGGTTCGCGCGAAGGCGCCGCCGATGTGCAGGTGCGCACCGCCCGCTTTGATGCGCGCAGCGGCGAATGGGGCGCCGAACAGGTACTGGCCACGCGGGAAAGCACCCGCGATGGCACCCAACGTCACATCCGCAAGCTCGGCAACCCGGTGATCGCCCTGGCGCCGGATAATCGCCTGTGGATGTTCTACGTATCGGTCTCGGTAGGCGGCTGGGCCACCAGCGCGATCAACGTGATGGTCTCTGATGACCTTGGTGCCAGCTGGACAGCGCCCCGGCAATTGGTGACGTCGCCGTTCTTCAACATCAGCACCCTGGTCCGCGCCGCCCCGGTGTTCCACGCCGACGGCTCCATCGGCCTGCCGGTGTACCACGAGTTCACGGGCAAGTTTGCCGAGTACCTGTACCTGAGCGCGGACGGCGCCGTGATCGACAAATTCCGCATCAGCCGTGGCAAGAACGCCCTGCAACCGACCATCGTGCCGCTGGACGGCCAGCGCGCCGTGGCGATGTTGCGCTATGCCGGCGACACCCATCACCGCGTGCTGGCCAGCCGCACCGCGGACGCCGGGCAAACCTGGAGCCCGCCGTACCCACTGGAGCCCGCCAACCCCAATTCGTCGCTGGCGGCGGTGGGCACCGCGGACGACGGTTTGCTGGTGGCCCTGAACGACCTGCAGGACGGCCGCTTCAAGCTCAGCCTCTACAGCACCGACGCCCAGCTCAGTCAGTGGCGCACCGTGGTGGAACTGGATCAGTCGCCCGACCCGCTCGGTCAGCCGTTTTCCCCCGAAGCCTATAAAGCAATCATTGGCGAAGGCTTTCGCGCCTCCAGCGGTGCGAAACGGTTACCGCTGGCGCAACGCTTCCTCAGCAACCTCGACTACCGCGTATGCAAGCCCCAAGGCTGCGATTTCGAATACGAGTACCCGTACTTCAGCCGCAGCCCGGACGGCATGTATCACCTGGTGTACTCGTGGAATAACACGTTCATCAAACATGTCAGCTTCAACGAAGCCTGGCTGGCGGAGCGTCTGTGATGGTTTCTCTGTGGCAGGCCCACTTGAGTTTCGTGCTGCTGGGGTTCGTGCTTTTGAGCACGCTCCGGTTCACCGCACCCTGGCGGCCATGGCTGTTGCCAATGCTGGCGGCGGTGAGTTTTGTGCAGGTCAATGAGCTGCCGTTGGCGGCGTACGTGCGCAGTTTTACCGATGACTTGGCCATCAGCACGCTGGTGCTGCTGGCGTGGGTCGTGCTCAACCGCCTGGGCGTGGTGCCGCCGCTCGCTCGACGGCACCAGGTGCAAATGTGGCTGCTGTTCGGTCTGTTGAGCCTGGTGCTCTACCCCGCCACGCTGGGCCTGACCTATTTCGAGCCCTACCGCTGGGGCTTCAACCCTCGACCGATGATCGTGCTGGTGGCAGCGGCGACGCTGCTGATGCTGTGGCTGAGGCATGCGTTGGCGGTGGGGATGCTGGCGATCGGCACGTTGGCGTTCGCCTTGCGGCTCAAGGCCTCGGAAAACTATTGGGATTATCTGATGGACCCATTGCTGGCCGGCTACTGCCTGATCGCCGGTGCAGGGTTGTTGATCGGCATCGCCTGGCGTCCCCTTTTGAAATGGCACAGAGGTCAATGATGAGCGCGTTGCAATCACGCCGCTTGCGCTACGGCGTGGGCGCGATCGGGCTGGTATTTGCGTTGCTGGTGGCGCTGCGGCTGGTGTTCCTGCTGGGCTTTTCAGGTCTGGACTTGACCACCCCGGCGCTGCTGGAAACCCTGGGCATCGGCCTGCGCTTCGACCTGCGCCTGGCCGTGCTGCTCCTGCTGCCGCTGGCTGTGCTGGCGTGGCTACCGCGCTGGAACCTCAGCACCCTCCCGGCCCTGCGCTGGCTGGCGCGCGCGTATCTGGCTGTGGCCTTGGCGATGATCGGCCTGGTGTACATCATCGACTTCGGTCATTACGCCTACCTGGGCGTGCGCATCAATGCGACGGTACTGCGTTACCTGCAAGACGCGCAGATTTCACAACAGATGGTGTGGGAAACCTACCCGGTGCTATGGATCACCGCCGGCTGGCTGGCAGCGGTGGTGGCGTGGGTGTGGGCGTTGGTCCGCCTGGAGCGCTTGACCTTGGACCGCACGCCCACCTCCCACAACCGGTGGGCGCTGGCATCCGTCTCAGTGATGGGCGTGATCGCCGTGTTGCTGGCCCTGCTCGGCCGCGTCGCCAACCTCAACCTGGAAAACCCGGTGCCCCTGCGCTGGAGCGATGCATTCTTTTCCGGCAACAGCCAAGTGGCCGCCGTGGGGCTGAACCCGGTGCTGTTTCTGTACGACACCCTGAAAACTGGCCAATCGCAGTTCGATGAAGCCCTGGTGCGCCAGTATTATCCGCAAATCGCCAAGTACCTGGGGGTGGATCGGCCGGATGCCCGGCAGTTGGACTTCAAGCGCCATCAAGGCGTACAGCCCTATCGGCTGGCCGGCGAGCGCCCGCCGAACGTGATCTTTGTGATGCTCGAATCCCTCGGCACCAGCGCCGTCGGTGCCTACGGCAACCCACTCAATCCCACGCCGAACCTGGACAAACTCGCCACGCAGAGCTGGTTCTTCAAGCATTTCTACGTGCCGGTCACGGGCACCGCCAAGACCGTCTGGGCCAGCATCACGGGCGTACCCGACGTCACCCGCCAGGAAACGGCCACGCGCAACCCGCTGATCACCCGGCAGCACACACTGATCAACGCGTTCGAAGGCTATCGGAAGTTCTACATGATCGGCGGCAACGCCGGTTGGGCCAATATCAATGCATTGATCCGCCAGAGCATCGACGATGTGCAGCTGTTTGAAGAGAGCGACTGGCGATCGCCACGGGTGGATGTGTGGGGCATTTCCGACCTGGACCTGTTCAAGGAGAGTGACGAACGGCTGCGCGCCGTCCCCAAGGACCAGCCGTTCTTCGCTTACCTGCAAACCTCCGGCAACCATCGCCCCTTCACCATCCCCAAGCACAACGACGGCTTCCAGGTGAGTGATGTGACGCTGGAACAAGCCCAGGCCGCCGGTTCGCGCAGCGTCGAGCAATACAACGCGGTGCGCCTGCTGGACTACAACATCGGCCGTCTGATGGAGATCGCCAAGGCCGGCGGCTACTACGACAACAGCATCTTTGTGTTCTTTGGCGACCACAACACACGCATCAGCCAGATCCCGCACATGGCGCCCGCCTTCGAACAGCTGGGTCTGGAAAGCAACAACGTACCGTTGCTGATCCACGCCCCAGGCCTCGCGCCCCGCGTGATCGAAGAGGCCGTCGGCCTGGCCGACCTGTTGCCCACCGTGGCGGGCCTGGCAGGCATCCCCTTCACCAACGGCGCCATGGGCCGGGACATCCAGCAGCCCGCCCCCGAAGGCGAACGCGTGGTGCCGCTGGTGTTGCGCGAAGGCACCTTCCCGATCATCGGCGGCGTGACCCAACACTTCCTGCTGCAGATGCAACACGACGGCAGCTCACCTACCCTGCATGACCTGGCCTCGCCAACGCCCTGAGAAGACGTGGCCGCGCAACACCCTGAAGAGTTCCTGCGCTTGCAGGAACTGACGCGCGGCCTTCACGAAAGTGCGCGTCTGATGCTGCATCGCAACGTTCGTTAGCCGTGGCCAATAAGCGGTGATCTGAAGAACAGCGCGACCTCCGCCTTCGAGGTCGCGCGCAGCGTCAGCGAAAATCAGCACGTTTTCGATAGCAGTCCAGAAGCCAAGCCCACCCCTGTCGTCTCGCGAACGGGACAGACGTCTTCGTGCCTTAAAAAATATTCCCTTTAAAAACAATTAGCTAATGGAAATTTCAATGTATTTCCAAAAATTAGCTTGCGCGCTAAATTTCAATGCGATAATTTTCACTCAACTTCTTAGCGCGCAAACATTTAAGGCGCTAAAACCTAACCAGCACCGTCCGCATCTACTCTCAGGAGAAAGACCATGAAAGCACTCTACACCGCTGTAGCAACCGCCACTGGTGGCCGTGATGGCCGCGCTGTTTCGAACGACGGCATCCTCGACGTGAAGCTGACTACCCCCAAGGAACTTGGCGGCGCCGGCGGTGCGGCGACCAACCCTGAGCAACTGTTCGCCGCCGGTTACTCGGCCTGCTTCATCGGCGCGCTGAAATTCGTCGCCAGCCAGGGCAAGCGCAAGATCCCGGACGACGCCTCGATCACCGCCCACGTCGGCATCGGCCAGATCCCCGGCGGTTTCGGCCTCGACATCGACCTGCACATCAGCCTGCCGGGCCTTGATCAAGCCGATGCCCAGGCGCTGGTCGACGCGGCCCACCAGGTCTGCCCGTACTCCAACGCCACCCGCGGTAATGTCGATGTGCGCCTGCACGTCTCGGTCTGACGTCACGGGCCTTCCCGAACGTGCACACCGCCACAACAGGCAACCACCCGCTTCTTCTTTTTAAAGGTAATGACTCATGAAAAAGCTTCTTTCTGGCCTGGCCCTCGCCACCGCTTTCGCAGCTGCCGGTCTTGCAAACGCGGCCGACGTCAAACCCACTGTCGTGCTAGTGCATGGCGCTTTCGCCGACTCTTCGAGCTGGAACGGCGTGGTGAAAATTCTGGAAAAGGACGGCTATCCGGTCATTGCGGCGGCGAACCCTTTGCGGGGCGTCAGCAGTGATGCCCAGGCCGTGGCGAGCATCGTCAAGAACATCAAGACGCCGGTGGTCCTGGTCGGCCACTCCTACGGCGGCTCGGTGATCAGTGAGGCGGCGTACGGCAACCCCAACGTGAAGGGCCTGGTGTACGTGGCAGCGTTCACGCCCGAGACGGGCGAGACGGCGGCGCAACTGTCTGGACGGTTCCCGGGCGGTACCCTGGCTTCGGCCTTGGCGGCCCCGATGGACCTGGCCGACGGCGGCAAGGATCTGTACATCCAGCAGGACAAGTTCCACGACCAGTTCGCCGCCGATGTACCTGAGGCCGAAGCACGCCTGATGGCTGCCGGTCAGCGTCCGGTCACCGTCGCCGCGCTCAACGAAGCCGCGACCGACCCGGCCTGGAAAACCATTCCATCCTGGTTCGTGTACGGCGACAAGGACAAGAACATCCCGCCTCAAGCCATGGCGTTCATGGCAGAGCGTGCCCATTCCAAACAGACCGTCGTGGTGAAAGGCGCCTCACACGTGGTGATGGTTTCCAACCCGAAGGTGGTGGCCAACCTGATCGAGAAAGCGGCGCAATAACACGCCCTCTGGCAACCGGGGACCGCTGGCAACAGGCAGCGGTCCTTGCTCATCTGCTGCAAGCTGCAACGGCCCGGCAGGCATTCCATCGGCACTGCACACGTCTAATCCTTGATGGCTCATGGCTATCTGTCGATAATCACGCCTCTTTAAAAAAGCACATAAGGATTTGCTGTGAAGAAGCTCTACCTGGCTCTACCGTTCTGCGCCCTGCTGCTTCAAGGCTGCGGTGTGACCATGACCCGCTACGAACCCAACTTCCAGAACGTTCAACAGCTCAAGCAACAGGAGCCCGTGCAGCCCGTGCGTGAAGCCCAGGTCGATGCCGATTCCGGCCAAGGGTCGCTGATGGTGCGCATGAACCCGATCTCTTCGCCTGCCGGTAGCGTTCCGCTGCACATCCAGGCAGCGATCAACGACGAACTGCGCCAGGCGGGTCTGCTGGACCCTCGCGCTGACCGTCAGTTGCAAGTCCGGTTGATCAAGAACCAGCTCACGGCCGGCATGGGCAGCGGTCATGGCGAGTTGTCCGCACGCTTCACGCTGCGCAAGGGCGATCAGGTTCTCTACGAAGCCACCAAGGACGTGCAGCGCGAATGGGACAGCAGTTTCTTCGGCCCGATCGCCATCCCGGCGGCCGCGAACAACTACAACCCGATGGTGCAGGACTTGCTCAAAAACTTGTACAGCGACCCGCAGTTCACTCAAGCGTTGAAGTAAGCAAAAAAAAGAGCCGCAATCGCGGCTCTTTTTTTCAGCGGTGTCAGCCCCGTGGAATGCGGGTGTCGACAGCGGAGTATTTCGTGCGGTTGTTGTCGACCCAGTTCTTCAACAGCGCATTGACCTGGCGGTTGAAGGTGTCAGTGACGGCTGCCTTGGGGGTATTGCCTGCCAGCGGCAGGAACCAGATGCCCATCCAGGTGTTGATCGCGTCATGGTTGTTGGCTTTGCCCAGTGGCTGGCCACGCTCATCCACGGTTTCCAGGCTCATGGTGTACTGGTCCGTTGCCAGTGCAGGAATAATCCCGAGCGAGAAACCACTGATGAACGCCAAGACCAACTGACCGCCGCCCGGCGCGTGGTTGTAGACCTTCAGGCGCAGGCTGTAGTCACCGGGTTGTTTCTGGAATTCGTCGAAAACCACACGGCCAAACAGCCCCGATTCATCGATGGTGCGTTTCAGCTCGGGCTTGAGCATGTCCCGGGCCTGCGGCACTTCGGTGGCCTTGGCACTGTCAGGTTCGCCCTGATAGAAATCGAAGTCGACATAGACGTTCGGCTTGTTCGAATAACCGGCCATCGAAGGCAGGTTCACTGGGGCGACTTCATCCTTGGTGAAGCTGGCGCAGCCAGTGAGGCTCAAGGCCAGGACAAGACCCATGGCTTTTGCAAATTGCATATCAACTTCCTTGCGTAATGTTCTAGTTGCCGCTCACGAAGAGGGGTGCGGATTCTAGCGGGATCCACCCGAAATCAAAAGGCCACCACTTGGATGGCCTCAATGCCTACATGCAATCGTGCAAACAAGCGGTCACAGATCCAGGGAGCCTCTGATCAAGGCGTTGAGCACCCCCTCGACATCGGCGTCCTGCTCGTTCAACAGGCACAGCGGAATGCCTTGCAGGGCGGCTTGCGAGCCAGCCAGCCCCACCCCCGTCAGGGCCAGTGGGCAAGCGATGTCCATCTGTAACGAACGCAGGCGCGTGGCCAGGAGGGGGTTGACAGGCGCCTGCAACGCAATCACCAGCGCCGCCGGCTGGATGGCCGCGCACACCAGGGCAAGCTCTTGCAAGGGGTGCCCGCAACCGAGCACGTCGATGCGTTGCTGCTTGCCGCCCAGCAGCACGGCGGCGCACAACAACTGCAGTTCGGCATGCCCTTCGGTGCCGGCCAGCAGTACGTGCGGCGCATCCGCCTGATCCCTCTGCAGGCGCAGCATCAGGCGATTGCGCAGGAACGTGTCGAGAAACAGCCATTGGCTGCACGCCCCCAACGCACTGCCCGCCGCCAGGTCTTGCCAGACCGGCATCAACACCTTGCGCAGTACCACAGCCTTGGGCAATAGCGTGAACAACCGGTGATAGAGGTCTTCCAGCGCCCGGGCATCGAAGGCCTTGGTGGCGTGCACGACGGCGGCACGCCAATCGTCAAGCGCGTTATCCTCGGGCGGGACCACCTCGTGCTGGCCTTCGAGCAGTTCGCCGACCTTGCTGATGGGCAGGCCACCGGCCGTCCAGCGCAGGATGTCGCGTATGCGCTGTACATCCTCGACCGTGTACAACCGATGACCACCGTCGGTGCGTTGCGGGCGGATCAACCCATGGCGTCGTTCCCAGGCACGCAATGTCACCGGATTGATGCCGGTCAGGCTGACCACGTCACGCATGGGCAGCAAATCGGGTGGGGTGGCTTCAGTCATACGAGGGGTTTATCCGAAAGGTGGCACATTCTAAACCCATACAGTCTTTCTGCGGCGAGCATCCGTAGGTCATCATGTGGCAAACCGCACCGACGCTTCGCACAGGTGCGCTACGCAGACCGCTGCATTATTTCGTGGGTGGGCCCAATGATCGACGCAAAGCTGCTGCAATTGATGGTCGAAAACTCCAACGATGGCATCGTCGTCGCCGAGCAGGAGGGCAACGACAGCATCCTCATCTATACCAACCCGGCCTTCGAACGCCTCACCGGCTATAGCGCCGACGACATCCTCTACCAGGACTGCCGCTTTCTCCAGCGCCAGGATCATGATCAGGCGGGCATCGCCGCTATCCGCGAGGCGATCAGCCAGGGCCGGCCCTGCCGTCAGGTCCTGCGCAACTATCGCAAGGACGGCAGTCTGTTCTGGAATGAATTGTCCATCACGCCCGTGCACAACGAGGCGGACCAGTTGACGTACTACATCGGCATCCAACGCGACGTTACGGCGCAGATTGCCGCCGAGGAACAGGTTCGCGCGCTGGAAGCAGACGTCGCGGAACTGCGTCGGCAACTCGCCGAGATCAATCGTTGAAACAAAAAACTGTACAAGAGGATTGACTTGTACAGATTTAACCGTACGCTTCAGCCATACCTGTACAACATTTCTTTTTTGTACAGGATTGCCTGGAGTGCCGTATGTCAGCCTACCTGCAGCAATTCGCCGAGGACTTTGCCAGTCTCACGGGAGACAACCTCGATGCACTGGAAAAGCTGTACAGCGAAGACATCATCTTCCGTGATCCCCTGCATCAGATCCAGGGCCTGAAGGACCTGCGAGCCTACTTCACCGAGCTGTACGCCAACGCCCACGACATCCGCTATGCCTTCACCAGCGCCGACGAAGTCCAGCCTGGGCAAGGTTACCTGCGCTGGACGCTGCAGTTCCGTCATCCACGCCTGGCCCGCGGCGAGCAGATCACCCTGCAAGGCTGCAGTCATTTGCAGTGGAGCGACCGGGTCCATTTCCACCAGGATTATTTCGACGCCGGCGCCCTGCTCTATGAACACATCCCGGTCATGGGCGGCGCCATCCGCTGGCTCAAGGGCCGGCTGGCATGAGCCGTTGCTGGCTGACCGGCGCCAGCAGCGGCATCGGGGCCGCGCTCGCGCAACACCTGCTGGAGCAAGGCCATCAGGTGGCATTGGGCGGTCGCCACGCAGATAGCCTCGCACCTCTGGCGGAGCGGTTTCCCGGCCAGGTATTGCTGGCCATCGGCGACCTCGACGACCCGGAGCAAGTGACCGGGATCGCCGCCCGGATCCAGCTTGCCTGGGGAGCGCTGGACATGGCGATCCTCAATGCCGGCACCTGCGAGTACCTGGAACCGGGCCATTTCGACCCCGCCGTGGTCGAGCGAGTGATGCGCACCAATCTCATGGGGGTCAGCCACTGCCTGGCGGCCGCCCTGCCCTTGCTGCGCAATGGCCAGCGACCCCACCTGGTGGTGATGGGCAGTTCGGTGACCTGGCTGGCCTTGCCCCGCGCCGGTGCCTACGGCGCGTCCAAGGCGGCCGTGCGCTATCTGGTGGAGTCGCAGCGTATCGACCTGGCCAGCGAGGGCATCGACGTCACCCTGGTCAGCCCCGGCTTCGTCGACACGCCACTGACCCGTCGCAACGACTTCCCCATGCCGCAACTGTGGTCGGCGCAGCGCGCCGCACGGCATATCGCCAAGCGTCTGCCCCGACGGCCGCTGGAGATCAACTTCCCCGGCATTTTCACCCTGGTGTTGCGCCTGCTCGGGGCCATGCCCGCGTGCCTGCGCCTGAAGCTGGGCCAACGCCTGGCCCGCCATGAACAGGATTGACGATCGATGCGTATAGCAATCATCGGCAGCGGCATCGCGGGCCTGACCTGCGCCCACCTGCTGTCACGCAAACACGAAGTGACGGTGTTCGAGGCCGCCGAATGGATTGGCGGTCACACCCACACCGTCGATGTGGCCTGGCGTGGCGAGCACTATGCCATCGACACCGGCTTCATTGTCTTCAACGACTGGACCTATCCGAACTTCATCCGCTTGCTCGATCAGCTCAAGGTCGCCTCACGGCCGACCGAGATGAGCTTCTCGGTGCATAACCCGCTCACCGGCCTGGAATACAACGGTCACGACCTGAACACGTTGTTCGCCCAGCGTCGCAACCTGGTGTCGCCGGGATTCTGGGGAATGCTGCGCGATATCCTGCGCTTCAATCGTCAGGCGCTCGCCGACCTGGACGAGCAGCGTATCGACGCCAGCATCACGCTGGGCAGCTACCTGCAAGCGCAGGGCTACGGCCAGCGCTTCATCGAGCACTACATCGTGCCGATGGGCGCGGCGATCTGGTCGATGTCCCCCGCGGATATGCTCGACTTTCCCCTGCAGTTCTTCGTGCGCTTTTGCCGCAACCACGGCTTGCTATCGGTGAATCAGCGTCCGCAATGGCGGGTCATCGAAGGCGGCTCGCGCAGTTACATCGCGCCGTTGTGCCAACCGTTCGCGCAACGTATCCGGCTCAACTGCAAGGTTCACCGGGTCAGCCGCGACGAAGGCGGCGTAACGCTGACCAGCGCCGCCGGCCCGGAACGCTTCGACAGCGTGGTGTTCGCCTGCCACAGCGACCAGGCCCTGGCGCTGCTGGAAGCGCCCAGCCCGCAAGAACGCGCCGTACTGGGCGCCATCCGCTACGCCGACAATGACGTCGTGCTGCACACCGACAGCCGCCTGCTGCCGCGCCGCAGGAGGGCCTGGGCCAGCTGGAACTATCGCCTCGGCGGCAGCGACCAGGCCCCGGCGGCCGTGACCTACAACATGAACATCCTGCAAGGTATCCAGGCATCGGAGACCTTCTGTGTAAGCCTCAACCAGACAGCGCTGGTGGACCCGGCAAAGATCATCGCCCGCTTCCAGTACGCCCATCCGCAGTACAGCCTGGCCGCATCGGCTGCGCAAGCGGACCACGCGCAACTGCAAGGCCAGCAATTGAGTTACTACTGCGGGGCCTATTGGGGCAACGGCTTTCACGAGGACGGGGTGGTCAGCGCGCTGAAGGTGGCTGAGCATTTCGGAGAAACATTGTGAACAGCAGCCTTTGCCTGGGCTGGATCAGCCACCGTCGCCTGTCGCCACGGCGCCATGCCTTCCGCTACCGGATCGGCCTGTTCTACCTGGACCTGGACGAGCAAGCCTGGCTGCTCGGCCTGTCGCGCTGGCTGGGGCGCTGGCGCCTGGCACCGCTGAGCTGGCGCGAGAGCGACTACCTGCCGGCGCGGACCCGTCAAGGCGAGTCACTGGCCCAGGCCGCCCGCCTGCTGGTCGGACAGGCCACGGGACAAACGCCCGAGGGCCCGGTCCACCTGCTCACGCAGTTGCGTTGCTGGGGCCTGTCGTTCAACCCGGTGAGTTTCTATTTCTGCCACAACCGCGACGGGCGCCTGGCGGCGATCCTGCTCGAAGTGCGCAACACGCCGTGGCGTGAGCGATTCCACTACGTGCTGCCGGTGCAAGACGACCTCGCCAAACCGTTCGCCGTGGCCAAAGCCTTCCATGTGTCGCCGTTCATGCCGATGGACATGGACTATCGCCTGCGATTCGCCCTGGACGAACAGCACGTGCGCATCCACATGGAGAACTGGCAAGGCACCGACAGGGTTTTCGAGGCCGACCTCGCCTTGCGCCGCCAGCCGCTGGATCGAAAGGCGTTGCATCGATACATCCTGGCGTTCCCCTGGATGAGCCTGCGCACTGTCTCGGCCATTTACTGGCAAGCCTTGCGCTTGTTGTTCAAGCGCACCCCAATCCATGACCACACGACCCGCCCGGGCGACCTGGCGCTCGGCCAACCTTGCGAGAACCCCGACCATGTCCAATTCCACCCTGAGCGTTAGCAAGTCCACGGGCCTGGCGCCTTTGCTCGGCGGGCTGGCCCGCACCGCCGTGCTCGCTCAACTGGGCAAGCTGCGCCACGGTCACCTGCGGCTGCTCAGCCATGGGCGGCAATGGAACTTCGGTGATGCCGCCAGCCCGTTGCAGGCCGAAGTGGAGATCCTCGACGACACCACCTGGAGCATGATCGCCGGCAACGGCTCGATCGGCGCGGGCGAGGCCTATATCCACGGCTTCTGGCGCAGCCCGGACCTGGCCTTGGTGACCCGCCTGTTCGTCGCCAACCTGGACGTGCTCGATGCCCTTGAAGGCGGCCTGGCGCGCCTGGGCCGCCCGGCGCTGCGACTGCTGCATCGGTTGAACCGCAACAGCCGACGCGGTTCCCGGCGCAACATCCTGGCCCACTACGACCTGGGCAATGCCTTGTTCGAGCGGCTGCTGGACCCGACCATGATGTACTCCGCCGCCCAGTTCGAGCACGCCGGGCAAACACTGGAACAAGCCCAGTTGCACAAGCTGGAAAACATCTGCCAGAAGCTTGAACTGCGCCCCGACGATCATCTGCTGGAGATCGGCTGCGGCTGGGGCAGCCTGGCAATCCACGCGGCCATTCGGCACGGTTGCCGGGTCACCACCACGACCCTTTCCGAAGCGCAGTACGCCTATACCGTGCAGCGCGTGCAGGCCCTGGGGCTGGAGCAGCGCGTGACGGTGCTGCGCGAAGACTACCGCGACCTCAAGGGCACCTTCGACAAGCTCGTCTCGATCGAAATGATCGAGGCTGTCGGCCACCGCTACCTGCCGGTGTATTTCCGCCAATGCGCGGCACTGCTCAAACCCGAGGGCCTCATGCTGTTGCAGGCGATCACCATCCGAGACCAGCGCTATGCCCAGGCACGGCGCTCGGTGGACTTCATCCAACGCTACATCTTCCCCGGCGGCGCCCTGCCCTCGCTGAGCGTGATGCTCGACACCGCCAGCCGTCACACCGCCCTCAACCTCGTGCACCTGGAGGATTTCGGCCTGGACTACGCCCGCACCCTGGAACATTGGCGCGATAACTTGCGACAGGCGCGTACCGAACTGACGACGCTGGGCTACGACGATACGTTCCAGCGTCTGTGGGAGTTCTACCTGTGTTATTGCCAGGGCGGTTTCCAGGAGCGCGCCATTGGCGTGGCGCACCTGCTCTGGGCCGCGCCCCAGGCACGGCGTGCAGCCTTGCCCGGGCAGGCTTGATGCCCAGGCGATGGCTGGTCGCCAATGCCCTCTGGTTGCAGGTCGGCTGGTGGATCTGCGTACTAGGGGCTCAGCATCCCTGGCTGTTGTTGCTGGTGCCCGTCGGCCTGGCCCTGCATCTGTGGCTGTGTCCGGACTTCAATGGCGAGATAAAGGCCCTGCTGCGCACCGCCCTGGTCGGTTGTGCGCTGGATAGCCTGCTAGGGGCGTTGAACGTATTCCGCTTCGATAACTGGCCGCTGCCCCTGTGGCTGGCGCTGTTGTGGCTGGTCCTGGCCAGCGGCTTGCGCCACAGCCTGGCCTGGACCGGCCGGCCCGTCTGGCGCGCGGCGATGCTCGGCGCAGTGGGAGGTCCGTTGGCCTACCTGGGCGGCGCCAGGGTGGCGCAGGTCGAGCTGCCGCTGGGCGTCATGGAAACGGGCCTGCTGTTGAGCGCGGTCTGGGCATTGGCCTTTCCCCTGCTTGTGCGCCTCGCGGCGTGGCGCTGACCCACGGCCTAGCTACCACTGGCTAGCCAGCGTCAACGGCAGCCGCAAGGGCGTGATGGGGCCGTCACGCTGCCCACACATTTCATCATGCACCACATGCTGCACCAACGTGCACGGCACGGGTGGCAGATCGATCAGCAACTGGCGCAGCTCGGTGGATGAACGCAATCGAACAGGCTGGCCCTGGGCATCGCTCAGGGTGACCGGACCGGTACCGGTCATGGCGCGCAGGAGGTAGAAGCCGCCTTCCAGCGACAGCAACTCAAGCGCTTCGACTTCACCGGCCGTGACTCGCTCAGTGAGTTGACTCAAATTCATGGCGTGCCCTCCGGCAAGCGGCGGAAGAACAAGGTGATCTGGCCGATCTCCACCCCCAGTTTGCTCATGCTCGAACGGTTGATCAGGGTGTCTTCATCCATCAGGTACATCCAGTCGTCCAGGTCCACTTCCCAATGCCGTCCTTCCACGGGCAAGTCCAATCGGTAACGCCAACGCAGTGCGTTACCGGCCACTTCGCCCCGGGCCTCGCCGATCACATCCCCGGCGGTTCCGCGCCAACGACCCGGGCCGTCCGGCACAATCGTCCAGGTACGCTGCTGTCGCGTGCCGTCGCTGTAGAGGAAGTGTTCATCGAGGATCAGACGCTCGCCTTCACGGCGACTGTCGATGCGAACGTGGAAGCGCTTGACCACTTCTCCGGACCGCTTCTGGAACATCCCCCAGGCCTGCACCGGTCGCGAGAAGAACGCCGCCAGGTCCAAGCGCGGTTGTTCCCCGGCATAGTGCTCGACGCCGACATTGCCGCAACTGCCGAGAAACAGACAGGCCACCAGCAAAAGTGCTTTGTACATGTTCAGGTCCCTCGGTCGTTGTCCGCCAGGCCTAGCAGGCGCTGGCGCAATTGTGGGTCGCGGGCCCGCGGATCCAGCCAGATGGCGAAGAACGCCCGGGCAAACACCGGGTCGGCTACTTCATGGCTGAGCTTGCCGTCCACGTAGAAGCGGCAACCCTTGCCCGGCAGGTACAGGCCAGTGATGCGCATGCCGGGGCGCACGTCCACGAATGCGGCCTGCATCGCCTGGGTCCAGGCCTCAACGGATTGGGCTGTCACGCTGTCGGGGCCTAGCCGCTGCATTTCCTCGAGGCTGGCCTGCACCAGCGTTTCCCGGGATATCGATCGGTGATAAAGCAACTCCAGCGCGAAGGGCTGGTTCCAATCCTGTACCGGGCCGGCGGTCCACAACCGGGCGGTATACAGGCGCAGGCCGAACCAGGTGAAATCGCCCTCCCCCAGCCGTTGCGCGGTGGGCAGCGTCGTTCGCCAGTCTGCGGCGGCCGAGGCCATCACCGTCAGCATCAGGCAAAGGCAGGCCCAACGAACAGAGTGCGCCATGGAGAACCTGTAGAATACGAAAATATCTGTACAAGATTAGTTTCTTGTACAGATAAATTCAAACTTTGTATAGATTATGCACAGTCCCTGGTGAGGAGTTTTCATGCTGTACGTAGTCATGCTCGGCGGTCGTCACCCCCGAGCCAGCATCGAAGTACACGACGTGGTGTTCGCCCAAGCGGACTCACTCGAACAGGCGTACCCCCAACTGCGCCAGGCGTGGTTCGGCAGCCGTCAGGGTTTGCATATCGATTCCTGGCTGGAAATCGACGGCATCGACACCTACCGCGTCGAATTCAGCTCGATGGCCCCAGGCCCCGACGAACCCAAGCTGTTTTTCATCAACCTGGGTGGCTACGAGCGCGAAGTGTTTGGTGAAGCCCACCGCTACCTGCTGGTAGTGGCCCGAGACAAGACCCAGGCCAAGCAATTGGGCAAGCGCCGCATGCCGGCGGATTGGCTCAAGGCCCACACCGACGCCGTGCTCCAGGTGGACGATTGCCTGCCGGTGGACTGGGTAAACGGCCACTACGTCCATCTGGTCACGGGGGCTCACAAGGGGATGGGTCAATACAGCGACTACTGCCTGATCTGAGGCGCCGGTTTGCGCGCTCGGTAGACGTTGAAAGGCCACGGGCGCTTTCGCAGATTTTCCAAAAACAGAAAACCATCCTGCGTTTTCTGGCGTTCTCTTCCGAAAATGAAGCGTCTAGCTTAGTCCGTGACACCAGGAACGCACGGCAAGCGCGCCTGGTGACCGACCATCAATGAAGGACGCGCAGCGTGCTCATCGGCTCGATCACACTGCCGCGTCTTGAGGAGAACGCGATGAAATACAAGACCCTGGGCAACACCGGCCTGCTTGTCTCTCAACTGTGCCTTGGCACCATGACGTTCAGCGACGGCAGCGGTATTTATAAACACATCGGCGATGTCGGCCAATCCGCGGCGGACGAACTGGTCAAGGCAAGTATCGATGCCGGCATCAATTTCTTCGACACGGCCGATGTCTACTCCGGGGGCGCGAGTGAGCAAACCCTCGGCCAGTCGCTCAAAAACCTTGGCATCGCGCGCAACGAAGTCGTGCTGGCGACAAAAGTGTACAGCCGCATGGGCCCCGGCCGGAACGATGTCGGCGCCTCGCGCGGACATATCATGGACGCTGTCGAAGCGAGCCTGCGGCGGCTGCAGACCGACCACATCGATCTCTACCAGATCCACGCCACCGACAACGTGACGCCCTTGGAGGAAACCCTGCGCGCACTGGACGACCTGGTCCGGCAGGGCAAAGTCCGTTACCTGGGCGTGTCCAACTGGCAGGCCTGGCGGATTGCAACGGCGCTGGGCATTTCTGCGCGCCTGAACCTCGATCGGTTCCATACGCTGCAAGGTTACTACTCGATCGCCGGGCGTGACCTGGAGCGCGAACTCAAGCCACTGCTGGAAGCGGAGAACATGGGTTTGCTGGTCTGGAGCCCCCTGGCCGGCGGCCTGCTGTCCGGCAAATTCAGCCGTGAGAACCAGGCACCGGAAGATTCGCGGCGTGCATCGTTCGACTTTCCGATTGTGGACAAGGCGCGCGCCTGGAACGTGATCGACGTCCTCAAGCCCATCGCCCAGGCCCATGGCTGCAGCCCGGCCCGCATCGCCTTGGCCTGGCTGCTGTCGAAACCCGTCGTCACCTCGGTGCTCGTCGGCGCGAAACGACTCAGCCAGCTCGAGGACAACGTCGCCGCTGTCGACATTGTGCTGAGTGACGATGAAATCGCCCGGCTCGACGCGGTCAGCGAACTACCGCCCGAGTACCCCGGCTGGATGCTTGAGACACAGGCGGCGGATCGCCTGGGGCCCGTCGACCTGTGGGCCGGCAAGACCTCCCCGACATCATGACGGTCCAGTGCCCTCCAGGCCCTTTCAAAAGACGGAAAGGCAGGGGTCGGCGCCCACCATATGCTCAGCGATAAAATCTGCGACGGCTCGAACACGGGCAGAGGCAGCGAGGTCTGCGTGAGTCACCAGCCAGACCTCGGCACTGAACATCTGCTCGGGTGGGACGACGCGGATGAAATCTTCCTTGGCGACCAGAAAGTCAGGGATCACCGCCAGGCCGAGTCCAGCTCGCACCGCAGCGATCTGGGTCGGCAGACTGCTCGTCACCAGCGCGACCTTGCAACGCGGGTGCTCACGCATGAGCCAGGCCGCGGCCGGCATGAACCCGTGGCTGTCGTCCCAGGTAATGAAATGCCGCCCGCCCAAAGGCTCGCCTTCGATACAGGGGTGACGCGCAAGGTAATCCCGACTGCCGTAGACCGAGTAGGTCATGTGGCCCACCCGCCTGACCTTCAGATTGCCCCGAGTGGGCCGAACGACGCGCAGCGCAATGTCCGCTTCGCGTCGGCCAAGCTCGGCCGTGACGGTGCTGGTGATGATTTCCAGGCAGATACCCGGGTAGCGCTCCCGGAACGCCGGGAGCGCGGGAATGACAAGGTCCGTTGCAAGGTTCTCCGATGTCGCGAGCCGCACGGTCCCGGCGGGCTTGTCGTCCCTGCCTGCGACGCCGAGTTCCAGGGCCATGACCCGGTCTTCGACGAGCTCGGCATGCCGAAGCACCTCACGGCCGTCATCGGTCAGGAAATAGCCCGTCGGGTGACGTTGAAACAGCGTCATGCCGATGGCCTTTTCAAGTTCGATGACGCGCCGGCCAACGGTGGACTGGCTGACCCTGAGATCCGAGGACGCTTGGGTCAGGCTTCCAGTTCGCGCCACGGCGAGAAAATACCTCAGGTCGTTCCAGTCCATGCTCATCTGTCATTTCGCCAGGGTCCCGTGCCCATCATTCGTTGATTTCCATGTCGCCGGCAACAGAAATCATCACCTTGCGGCTAACGCCATGTCGCCATGTCAACGAAGGCCGACAGGTCGCGATTGAGGCGCAGGCATCAGCATTCGAAATTCGAATGCTACCCATGAAACTTATTCGCTTTTCTGAAGCCAATGGTTGCTTTCACAATAGCGCCCGATCGCGGTCCGACTTGAGGTGAAGTGTGTTAAGTGTCGAAGCAGGCTCCGTGAGCCTGGACAGGAACCTGGTATGGAGTGGCTTCAAGCAGCTGTTACCGATTTCCCTGTTCGTGATTGTCTTTGCCGTTGCCTTCGGCCTTGCCGCTGCGCAAACCGGCCTGGACGCAACGTCAACCTTGCTGATGAGCACGCTGGTATTCGCCGGCGCCGCGCAATTTGCCGTGCTTGACCTGTGGGGGCCGCACGTTCCGGTGCTGCCGCTGGTGGTGACGGTATTCGCGATCAATGCCCGGCATCTGCTGATGGGGGCCACGTTGTATCCCTGGCTGCGGGAACTGCCCCGGGCCCGGCGCTATGGCGTGATGCTGGTGGTCTCGGACGCCAACTGGGCGATGTCCATGCAGGCGTTCAGCAACCGCAAGCCAGGCCTGGGCCTGCTGTTTGGCGGTGGCCTGGCGCTGTGGTCGGCCTGGGCGCTCGGCAGTTGGCTGGGGTTGAAGTTCGGCAGCGTCATCCAGGACCCGGTGAGCCTCGGCCTGGACATGGTCATGGGCTGCTTTCTGCTCGCCATGGTACTCGGAGGCCAAAAGAACCTGCGCATGCTGATCATCTGGAGCGTGGCCGCCGGTGCGTCGTTGCTGGCGTACAGGTACCTGCCTGAAAACGCCCACGTGGTCACCGGGGCATTGGCCGGTGGTGTGCTGGGCGCGGTCTGGACGGAGAAAAAACATGAGCATTGAGACCTCAGGCTACGGCACATTCCTCATCATCCTGATCATGGCCGTGGTGACCCTCGCGACGCGTTGGGGCGGCGTGTTGGTGATGTCATTCGTCCCGATCAACTACCGGGTGCAGCAGTTCATCAACGCCATGTCCGGCTCGGTACTGGTGGCGGTGCTCACGCCGCTGGCGGTCACCGGTGACAACGGTGCGCGGCTGGCCCTGCTGACGACCGCCGTCATGATGCTGACCCTGCGCAAGCCGCTTCCAGCAATTGCCGCCGGGATCCTGATGGCGGCTTTATCCAGGCAATTCTAGGTTTGTCTTGTACTATGCCCGTCTCCAACCACCTATGAATGAGACCAATGGACCTGCACTCAATCCTGGCCTTTATCCTGGTCGCCGCGATTGCCATCGCAAGCCCCGGCCCTGCGACCGTGATGGCGATCAATAACAGCCTGGCCTACGGGCCGCGGTACGCGGTTTGGTCTTCGCTGGGCAATGCCTGCGGGCTGTTCTGCCTGTCGGCGGCGGCGATGTCCGGCCTGGGTGCCCTGCTTGCCAGCTCCGAATGGATGTTCAACGCGGTGAAGGTCCTGGGTGCCGGTTATCTGTTCTACCTGGGCGCCAGGCAGTTGCTCACTCGACAGCCGATCCTCGCCCAGCAGATCCAGCCAGACGGGACAGTCCAAGCCCCGTCGCGCAAAAAGCTCTACAAGTCGGCGTTCCTGACCGCTGCCACCAACCCCAAGGCGACGATGTTCTTCACCGCCCTCTTCCCACAATTTATCGACCAGGGCGCAGCGCTGTTGCCGCAATTCCTGTTGCTCACCTCGATATTCATGGGGTTGTCGTTGGTGTCACTGAGTCTGTACGCAGCCGCTGCGGCCCAGGTCAAAGGCCTGCTGACCCGTCCAGCGTTCTCCATATGGATCAGCCGGCTGGTGGGCTCGACGTTCATCGGTTTTGGCGCCGCCATCCTTGCGATGCGTCGGCCTGTTTCCTGAAGGGCCTTGGGCGACTCTTCCGTGGCTTCGTCCGACATGCGCAACTTGTCACGCGGGTGGAAAATCCTCATAACACTTAGGCAAGTAACCCCAGATCCTCAACACATCGCCACGCACTTCGAATTCGAATCCAATCCGTGCGACCACTGCCGATAGTTCGTCGGTGTGGTCGATGGTTGTCCGGGCCAGCAGCCGTCCCCGGAACGGGCCTTCTTGCGTCAGGCCGATGTCGAACCATTCGACGCAGGCGAATGGAAACGGCAAATGGTAGAACCATTCCACATCCCACCCCGAGATGTAGCCGGAGACTGACTTGTACCGCCAGGACGGGCACCATCCCTCGCGCTGGCGGAAATGGCTGATCAGTTCATCCCACTTGGTGTTGTTTGACGCACTCGCCAGGTTTCTTGCAGCCACGGCGGCGCTGATCTTCTTGCGCATCGCCTCGTCGTGGCCAATGCCGGCTGTTGGCAGTTCGTTCATGCGCGGTCCACCTGTCAGCTACTCCACATACCGCAACCAAAGGTGCGTACGCCCGTTGATCGCCGCCATGACCCGAGCAATCACCGTTTCGCGGTCTTCGTCACGGGTGTTGTACAACGCACAGAAATCCGCCGCCACCGCAAGGGCCTCCTCTGGGGCGGGCGGTTCTGCGCGCAGGTAGCCGAGATAGGATGCCCCCACCCCGATCAATTCATAACCATGAGTCAGCGCAAAATGGCGGGCCACCGCGAAGTTCTGCGCGGGGTCCAGGTCGCAAGTGAAGTAGCCGTTGGGGAAAGCGGCGAGCGCCTGGTAACTCTGTTCAACCGGCACCACGAGTGCCGAGAGCGGCTGGTCGAGCAATGACACCGGGTCTTGCTGATACGCCTCCCACTCTTGCAGGGCTGTTGTGTCGAGGGTCAGGCCGTGGGCGCAGGCGTCCTGGAATGACGTGGCCGCGACCAGGTTCATGAAATTGCGATAGCCGATGGCGAATTCGGCCTTGGTCGTGGGATACCCCAGGTACTCGCCGTTTTCAAAGCATTCGGGCGGCAACCCGGCGATGTCCTGCTCGGATGCACTATCCAGCCCCAGGTTGTCCCGTGCATGCCCGCAGGTGTAGCAGGCCTGGTGCAGGTCATCAAGCGAAAGCAATGGCTTGGTACCTGGGTGACGGGCCGCGATGTGCTGATAAGCGCCGTGCACGTCATCGAAGCTGGAGATGCCGCTGACGCTGTATTCATCGCAGGTGCCTGCGGACGGATTATGAGGCATTGCGTGACCGCGAAACTGGATGTCCATCGAAGGGTTACCTGCTCCATAGAAGTCATGAGGCGAGCGACTGAGCTCGGATCGCTCGCCATCGTTGCACCGCTCCTCGCCACAATCAAATGGTGGCAGCTCTTATGCAGCGAGTCAGATTTGCGCCAGGCCGCCGTCGACCGCGAGTTCGCCAGCGGTCATGAAGCTGCTGTCCTGAGAGGCAAGAAAGGCCGCCGCCGCGCCAAGCTCGGCCGGATCAGCCATGCGCTGGAGCGGGTTCATCGAGGCGAAGACCTTCATGCCCTCCTCGCCCAGCGCCTGCTTGGCGAGTTCGGTCGCCGTCGGCCCGGGCGACAGCACGTTCACCCGGATGCCGGTGCCCTTCAGGTCCAGCGCCCAAGTCCGCGCGAGGTTGCGCACTGCCGCCTTGCTGGCGCTGTAGGCACTGAAGCCCGGCGCCCCCGTGGTACCGGCACTCGAACCGGTCAGGATGATCGAGCCACCCTGGCCCATCAGCGGTAGCGCCTTCTGGACCGTGAAGATCGCCCCCTTCACATTGGTCTCGAAGATTTCGTCAATGTGTTCGGCAGTGATTTCGCCAAGCACAAGCTGGCTTCCCGCCCCGGCGTTGGCGAAGACGATGTCGAGGGTCCCGCGCTCGGCCCTCACCGCCGCGTAAAGTCGGTCGAGGTCGGACAGGTCGGAAACCGAGCCCTTCACCGCACGGGCATTGGCCCCGAGTTCGGCCACGGCGGCATCGAGCGCCTCTTGCCGGCGACCGAAAATGAAGACAAAAGCCCCTTCCTCTATGAACCGTTTTGCCGCCGCAAGGCCGATCCCGGTAGCACCGCCGGTGATCACGGCGGTCTTTCCATTCAGTCTGGTCATATCATGCATCCCTCGTTGGCGTTTAACCCAAGCAGAAAATTGCTCGTTGAGCCCGAGGATGCCGCCCTGATAACCTAAGAACAAGTATGCACCTTTTGGTAAGTATCAAAATATGACCTTTTCTCCTGAAATCTGCGGTACCGGCTGCGGGCTCAACGCCACGTTGCGCATCATCTCGGGCAAGTGGAAACCGCTCGTCCTGTTTTTCCTGCGCGAGGGGCCGAAGCGTTATGGCGAGCTCAAGCGTTTGATCCCAGCCGTCAGCGACAAGGTGCTGATCCAGCAGTTGAAGGATCTGGAAGCCGACCGCGTGCTGGCACGGACCGACTACAAGGAAGTGCCGCCGCGCGTGGATTATGCGCTGACCCCGCTGGGGCGTAGCCTGGCCGAGGCGATCATCCCCCTGTGCACCTGGGGGACCGAGAACGCGGAGCAAATAGCCGGCATCTTTGCGGAGCGCGACGCTTTGCCATAGCACAAGCCAAACAGGCTCCTGCTGCGACTCCCGGTCAGTCGATCACAGCAGGACTAACCGTTCGTGGCTCGACGTTCCAGGCCATGGTGTGCAGGTGCGCCGCAAGGCGCACCTGCGGTTCAGACGCCCTTGGTGGACGGCAACAGGACCGTCAGCACACCCAGCAACGGCAAGTAGGAACACAGGGTGTAGACGTATTCGATACCGTGGATGTCGGCGAGGTAACCCAGCAGCGCGGCACCGATGCCGCCAAAGCCGAACATCAGGCCGAAGAACACGCCGGCAATCATGCCGACATTGCCCGGCACCAGTTCCTGGGCAAAAACCACGATGGCGGAGAACGCCGAGGCCAGGACGAAACCGATGATCATGCTCAGCACGCCGGTCCAGAACAGATCCACGTAGGGCAGTGCCAGGGTGAACGGCGCCACGCCCAGGATCGAGAACCAGATGACCTTCTTGCGGCCGATCCTATCGCCGATGGGGCCACCGAAGAAGGTGCCAGCGGCCACCGATCCCAGGAACAGGAACAGGTACAGCTGGGAACTGGTCACTGACAGCTGGAATTTTTCGATCAGGTAGAACGTGAAATAACTGGTGAAGCTGGCCATGTAGAAATACTTGGAGAACACCAGCAACGCCAGGACCACCAGGGCCGCGGTCACTCGCTGCCTGGACAGGCCGTGGGTCGCCTTGCCGCCCTGCTTGAGCTTGAACAGGTTGAGGTGGTTGCGATACCAGCGGCTCAGGCCGTACTGCACCAGGATCGCGAATGCCGCAAACAAGCCGAACCAGGCGACGTGGCCCTGGCCATAAGGGATCACGATGGCCGCGGCCAGCAGCGGGCCGAAGGCGCTGCCCGCGTTGCCGCCGACCTGGAAGGTCGACTGCGCCAGGCCATAGCGGCCGCCCGAAGCGAGGCGGGCCACGCGCGAGGTTTCCGGGTGGAAGGTCGACGAGCCAATGCCCACCAGCGCGGAGGCCAGGAGGATGGCACCGAAGCTGCCGACGAACGCCAGCATCAGAATGCCGATGAGGGTGCAGACCATCCCGGCGGGCAGCAGCCAGGGCTTGGGATGACGGTCGGTGTGATAGCCCACCCACGGTTGCAACAGCGAGGCCGTCAGCTGGAAGGTCAGTGTGATCAATCCCACCTGGGTGAAGGTCAGGCCGTAGTTGGCCTTCAGCATCGGATAGATGGAAGGCAGCACGGCCTGGATGAGGTCATTGATCAGGTGCGCAAGGGCGCAGGCACCGATGACCCGCATAACAAGCGGGCTCGTTTGATTGACGACGGAGGCCGTGGTCGAGGCTGTGGCGGTGGTGGACATGACAAAAGCTTCCAGGCGATGGGTCTGAAAAAAAACGTAGGCAGAAGGTGACAGCACTTTCTGACAGGCGCGGCATCATCCTAGAATCCACAAAAATGTCTGTCTCACTGGACAAGGGAATCAACCGTCGCAAAAAGGACATCATGATCAAACCGTTGAATGAAGCATTGCTCGAGATCGACGAAGGCGCCTGGACGATGATCGGGAGGGCGACCGATTACCCGGACAATTGGCTGATCGCCTCGCACTCCCATGAAAAGCACCAACTGATCTACGCTGTCGAAGGGGTGATGGTGGTGCACACGGCGTCCAGTCAGTGGACGGTGCCGTCGAATCGAGGGCTGTGGATGCCCTGCGGGCAGGTGCATTCGGTGCGCTGCGTCGGGCACGTGAAAATGCGCAGCCTGTTTGTCCGGCCCGATGCCGCCGCAGACCTGCCGACGGAAACGAAGGCGGTGAGCATTTCCGCCCTCTTGAGCGAATTGATCAAGGTTGCCGTGCACCTGCAACTCCCCTATGCCCCGAACACCCGAGCCGCCCGGGTGATGCAGCTGATTCTCGATGAACTCGCCCTGCTCCCCACCCTGCCCCTGCACTTGCCACAACCGGCGGACCGGCGCATCAAGAAGATCTGCGTCACGTTGCAAGGCGACCCCGCCGACGGCTCGACGCTGTCGGATTGGAGCGCCCGCCTGGGCCTTGACGAGAAGACCATCCAGCGGCTGTTCCGCAAGGAAACCGGCATTACTTTCGGGCAGTGGCGGCAGCAGGTGCGCCTGTTGCAGGCGGTCGAGCGCATGGCAATGGGCGAGAAGATCATCGACGTTGCGCTGGCGCTGGGCTACGAAAGCCCGAGTGCGTTCACCAACATGTTCCGCAAGCAGTTTGGCAAGACACCGAGCACGTTCTTCAAATAGAGCCGCGCGCTTCACGCTGCTGATATCATCCGCGCGCTTACACACCGAGTAGCCGTCATGAATCGTCGCAAGAAAATAAAGCAGTTGCTGCAGGCCCATGCGAAAAAGGCCAGCGCCAAACTGGCCCCGCAGAAACCCAAGTACATCAGCAAGGCGGATCGCCTGAAACTGGCGGCCGAGGCTGAACAAGCGCCGGAGGCGCCTGTCGAGCATTGAGGGGGTGCGCCACTTTCGCGAACAAGCTCGCGAAGGCGCCAGCACTTCCCACTTTCACCTGCCTGACACTCCGCCCGGCTTTGTAGCCTGCATCCCACTGGAGGCCCACGGCTTGAACTGCTGGCCATCCACCGGGCCGATGCCTCGTATAACCAACACAACCGTTCTCCCTGGTGCGCACCTGACCTACGCTGATTCGCGCGATCAACGAAGCCTGCGCTATCAAGGAGTTTCGACATGTTCAACAAAGTCCCCCTCCCGCTCGCGACACTGTTTACCACCCTGGTTCTGGCGGGGACGATCACCTCGGTAAATGCCGCCGCGACACCGGTCGCGGAGCCCTTACCCATCCACAAACCGCAGGTGGCAGGTGTCTACCGATTCCAGGTCGGCGCCTTCCAGATCACCGCCCTGAGCGACGGCACGCTGCCGCTGGACCTGCACCCGCTGCTGCGAGGCATCAGCGCCGAGAAGATCGATGCGTTGCTGAAAAAAGGCTTTATTCGCAACCCCGTCGAGACGTCGATCAACGCCTATGTGATCGACACCGGCCCACGGGTGCTGCTGGTGGATACCGGAGCCGGCGAGCTGTTTGGCCAGGTGGCGGGCAAGTTGCCCCAAAGCCTGGCGGCGGCCGGTTATAAACTGGAGGACATCAGCGACGTCCTGCTCACCCACATCCACGCGGATCACTCCGGCGGGCTGTCGCGCAACCGGCAGATGATGTTCCCCAATGCGACCGTCCACGTGGCCCAGGCCGACGTCGATTTCTTCCTCGACCCGGCCAATCTGACCAAAGGGCTCAAACCCCAGGACCTGGAGAAGAGCCAGAGGACCGTTGGGCCTTACGTCGATGCAGGCCGAGTCAAGACCTTCAGCGGCCCTACGACCCTGGTGCCCGGCATCACGGCGATCCCGACACCTGGCCATACCCCGGGCCACAGCGTCTACCGGGTCGAAAGCCAGGGTGAGAGCATCGATTTCTGGGGCGATCTCCTCCACGTCGGCCCGGTCCAGTTTGCCCGACCTGACGTGACGGTCACTTTCGACGTCGACCAGAACCGCGCACGCGCCCAGCGCCAACAGCAGTTCAAGGCCTCGGCCAACGAGGCGCGCCTGTCGGCGGCCGCGCACTTGCCGTTCCCGGGGATAGGCCACCTTCGCGCGCAAGCCGGGCACTATGAATGGGTGCCGGCCGACTATCGCAACCGTGACTGAGACGGGCGAGCAAGCCCGGGCCGCCCTGTACAGACCACTGCCTGGTTTGATTTGATGCCCGTACAGCCGCCTGCCTGAAGGCGCTGATCGGGAGATCATGATGAACTACACGGATTTCGACGCGGCACTGCTGCTGACGCTCAAGGCGCTGCTGGAGGAACGCAACGTCACCCGGGCCGCCGCCCGCTTGGGCATCAGCCAACCGGCCCTGTCAGCGCGGCTGGCACGCTTGCGAGACATCCTCGCCGACCCGCTGTTCGTGCCGGCGGCAAACGGCCGAGGCGTCGTGCCCACGCCCCGGGCGCAAGCGCTGGAGCAAGACTTGCGGCAGGTACTCGAAGGCCTCAAACGCCTGGCCAGTGAACCCGATGCATTCGATCCGGCCACAACGACCCGCACCTTCGTCATCGCGTTATTCGAAACGCCGGCAGCGCTCCTCGCACCGGCGCTTTGCGCCGGCCTGGCGCGAGAGGCCAAGCACGCCAAGCTGGCTTTCGTTCAGCCTGCGCACGATGTGTTCGAGCGCCTGGAGCAAGGGCAGATCGACCTGCTGATCACCGTGCCGCAGGCCCTGCGTGACGATGTCATGCAGCGCGCCCTCTGGGAGGACGGTTTCCTGACCGCCCAGCGCAAAAGCCACCCACGGGGAACCGGCCCGCTCGATCTCGACGTTTTTTGCGCCCTCGACCACGTGCTCGTCTCTTCCGAAGGCGGACGCTTCGCAGGTGTGGTCGACGATGCACTGGTGGAGCTGAACCGCGTGCGCAACGTGGCGTTTTCCATTCAAAGCTATGCCCTCGCGCCCTCGTTGATTGCGGCAACGGATGCGGTGTGCACCCTGCCCGCGCGTTTCCTTGCCCAGTACCGCGACCGCCTGGACCTGTTCGAGCCCCCCATCGAACTGGCGACCCTGCGCCTGTCGCTGGCCTGGCATCCGCGCAACAACAAGGATGCCGGGCACCAATGGCTGCGCCGCCAAGTTTACCTGGCGGCGCAGGTGGAGCCTGCCTAGCAGGTCTCAGCGCCTCTTTCCCATCAGGTTCGCACCCACCCAGCGGAGCGAAGCCCAGCTATCGGTCAAGCGCATAGTTGCTATCAATACCCGCACCGTTCTCGACATCGGCGTCCCTCTCTAATCTGCACACCAAGCGATCGACAACGGTCGCAACCAGACAGACCAACCCCTTAGGAGAGAGACCATGAACACACTGAACCGCACCCTGGCCGTCGCCACCTTGGCACTGGCCTCCCTCGGCGCCGAAGCCGCCACCCCGTCCCAGGCCACCGCCCCGGTGTCCGCGGTCGGCAGCGTGATCCAGTCCGCCAGCTACATCACCACAAAAGATGGCGTGCAGCTGTACTACAAGGACTGGGGCCCACGTGATGGCCAGGTCGTGACGTTCAGCCACGGCTGGCCGCTGGACTCCGACAGCTGGGAAGCGCAGATGATGTTCCTCGCCTCCAAGGGCTACCGCGTGATTGCCCACGACCGTCGCGGCCACGGTCGCTCCAGCCAGCCTTGGGAAGGCAACGACATGGATCACTACGCCGATGACCTGGCAGCCGTGATCGAAGCTTTGGACCTGAAGGACGTGACCCTGGTCGGTTTCTCCACGGGCGGCGGTGAAGTGGCGCGCTACATTGGTCGCCACGGCACCGGACGCGTGAAGAAAGCCGTGTTGGTGTCCTCCGTGCCGCCGTTGATGCTCAAGACCGACACCAACCCCGGCGGCCTGCCCATCGAGGTGTTCGACGGCCTGCGCAAAGCGTCCCTGGAGAACCGCTCGCAGCTGTACCTGGACATCGCCTCGGGGCCGTTCTATGGCTACAACCGCAAGGGCGCCAAACCGTCCCAAGGCCTGATCCAGTCGTTCTGGGCGCAAGGCATGCAAGGTGGCAGCAAGAACACCTACGATTCGATCGCGGCGTTCTCGGCCACCGATTTCCGCGCCGACCTGAAGAAGTTCGACGTGCCGACCCTGGTGATCCACGGTGACGACGACCAGATCGTCCCCATCGACGCCTCGGGCAAAGCCTCGGCCGCACTGATCAAGGGCGCCCGACTGATTGTCTACGCCGGGGCCCCTCATGGCCTGACCGAGACCCACAAGGATCGCCTGAACCAGGACTTGTTGAAGTTTCTTCAGCAATAACGCTGCGCAAGCCACTCGCTTCCCCAGGGATAGCCCGCAACCAGGCAGTCCATGGGGGAGCGAGCTTGCTCGCGAAGGCGGTGGATCAAGCCATGTTGCAGCGCCTGACCTACCGCCTTCGCGAGCAAGCTCACTCCCACAGGTGAAGTGAACAGGCACGGTCATCGATTCGTGTGAACCTAGTCTGCGCCCGGCCCTCGGATATGGAAGACGGAGCAAGGGTGACCCACATGGCAATGGAAGATACGTTACTGCGCCAACGCAAGGTGCTGGCCGAACTCGGTGAGCTGGCGCTGGTGTCGGACGACCTGGAGCACATCCTCGACGAGGCGTGCCGTCTGGTGGGCGATGCACTCGAAACCCACATGGCGAAATTCATGCTGCTGGAAGAGGACGGGCTCACGCTGACCGTGCGCAACGGAGTCGGTTGGGCCCCGGGCGTGGTGGGCCAGGTCCGGGTGCAGGCGCTGGACGGCACCCCCGAACGCCACTCGCTGGACACCGGCAGTGCGGTGATTTCCACGGACATCGCCACCGAAACCCGTTTTCGCTATCACGACTTCCAGATCCAGAACGGCGTCCAGGCTTTCGTCAACGTGCTGGTCCATGGCGCCACCGAAGCGCGACCGTTCGGGATCTTCGAGGTCGACTGTCGCCATCCACGACAGTTTACCCAGAGCGATATCGATTTTTTGCGCGGCTACGCCAACCTGATCGGGGCGGCCTTGAAGCGCTCCGTGACCTTGCACGCCATGCGCCTGACCGAGGCAAAGCTGCGCGAGAGTGAAAGGCACTACCGGATCGCGGCCGAGCTCAACCCACTCTGGCCCTGGACGGCCACCAGCGATGGCGCGCTGCTGTCGCTGGATCCGCGCTGGTACGACTACACCGCCCGGACCCCGGAGCAGACGCTGGGGCGCCAATGGTTGAACGCCGCGCACCCCGACGACAAGCTCACCATCGCCCGGGCGTGGAACCAGTCCCTGGCGAGCCTGCAACCCTTCGACGCGCAGATTCGCCTGCGCCGGCACACCGGCGAATACCGCTGGTTCAGGGTCCGGGCGTTGTGCAGCCTCGACGCTGCCGGGCACTGCGAACAATGGTATGGCACCGTCGAAGACATCAACGAGCGGGTGCAGCTGGAAGCCGCATTGCGAGACTGGAACGACCAGCTCGAAGCACGCATCGCCCAGCGTACCGGGCAATTGGAGGCCGAACAGCACGAGCGCGCCCTGGCCGAGTCGAAGCTGCGGCAAAGCCAGAAAATGGAAGCGGTCGGCCAGCTCACCGGCGGCATCGCCCACGACTTCAACAACCTGCTGGCAGGCATCACGGGCAGCCTGGAGCTGATGCAGCGGCGCATCGACAACCAGCAGTACGCCGAGCTGTCGCGCTACAACGCCGTTGCCTTGACCTCGGCGACCCGGGCCGCCGCCCTCACCCAGCGGCTGCTGGCCTTTTCCCGGCAGCAATCGCTGCAACCGGCCGTCCTCGAACCGCGCAAGGTGGTGGCCGGCCTGGAAGAAATGATCCGCCGCTCCGTGGGGCCGAACATCGTTGTGGAGTGTTCGTTCCGCAACAACGACCCGATCAAGTGCGACCCGAACGAACTGGAGAATGCCCTGCTCAACCTGGCGATCAACGCCCGGGACGCCATGCCCGAAGGCGGTGTCCTCAAGCTCGACGTCCACCGCTACGTGATCGAGGAAAACGGCGCCGACGCAAAACTGTTGCCGCCGGGGCCGTATGTAGCGATCGCGGTCTCGGACTCGGGAACGGGCATCAGTGCCGACATCCTGTCCCGGGTGTTCGACCCTTTCTTCACGACCAAGCGCCTGGGCGAGGGATCGGGGCTGGGCCTGTCGATGATCTACGGATTTGCCCAGCAGTCCGCAGGGCACGTCAGGATCCAGAGCAATGTCGGCGAAGGTACGACGGTGACGATGTATTTCCCGGTGGCGCGCCGCGCCTCCCAACGCACGAAAACCGCCGCGCCCGACAGCGTGGCGCCGGTGCAACCCGGCGGCAACGAAACGATCCTTCTGGTGGACGACGAAGCGGCCATCCGGCAGATGGTCTCGGAGTACCTGGCGGAAACCGGTTATCGCGTCGTCGAGGCTCTGGACAGTGTCTCGGCCTTGCAGCAAGCCGAAAAAGCCGGGGCCATCGACCTGTTGCTGACCGACATCGGCCTGCCCGGCGCCATGAACGGCATCGGTCTCGCCGACGAATTGCGCAAGCGCGACCCGGGGCTGAAGGTGCTGTTCATCACCGGCTTCGCCGAGGGGGAAAGCCTGGTCAGCGCCAATGCGACGACCTGGATCATGACCAAGCCCTTCAGCCTGACCGACCTGGGGCGCCGGGTGCGCTCGCTGATCCAGTCGGCCAAGCGCTGACTCAATGGCGCAGCAGCTTGCGCAGCGGAATCTCGTCCTTGCGCACCGGAGACTTGATGACGATGTAGCTGAAGTACTTGGAGATGCCGATGTTGCGGTCCAACAGACTTTCCATCACGTCCTGGTAATCCTGGATGCTGCGGGTCATGAAGCGCACCAGGTAGTCGTAGCCGCCGCTGATCAGGTGGCATTCGAGCACTTCATCCACCAGGCGAATATTGGATTCGAACTTGGCGAAATCCTCGCGCTTGTGGTCGCTCAGGGTGACCTCGGTGAAGACCGTCACCGAATCGGTGATCTTGGCCAGGTTCAGATGGGCCTTGTAGCTGGAAATATAGCCCAGCGATTCCAGCCGCTTGACCCGTTGCAGACAGGGACTTGCCGACAGGCCAACGGCATCGGCCAGGCTGACGTTGGTCATGCGACCGTCTTTTTGAAGCTCTACCAAAATGCTGATGTCGATCCGGTCCAGTTTCGCTAAACCTTCCATCGCATACCTCTTGCCTGCCGTTTGTAAGACAATCTTCTAACAAAATCAGCGTCGTAAAGACAGCTGATGCTGAGCCACCAGGTCAGCCATGCTGTCGATGCAGTAGTCCGCGCTGCACGGCCGGGACGCTTTGTCGGGGTCGCGACAGATCAGGCAGGCCGCCCCGACGGCCAATGCACGGGCGCCCGGGCGGGTCACCCGCAGGACAGCCTCGGCGTCGAGGGCATTGGCCTGCAACCAGGCGTGATCCTGCAAGGGATCGCTGGCCAGGGAAATGAAATCTTCCGGCTCGATGCCCAGCCGCTCGCACAACACACCGCGATCTTCGGCATCCCGGTCTCCCTGCACCAGCAGGCGATAGAATTTGCGCAGGTAGAGCATCGCACCCGGCCCATCCTCGAACAACGACCAACTGGCGGCCGAGCGGGCGAAACTCATGCCCTCCTCCCAACTGACCTTGAGCCTCCAGCGTTCGGCCAGTTGACGGTGGGCAAAGCACAGCAGGCCACTGAAGCCCAGCTCGCCGAAACGCGGGTACAAGGCTTGCAACACCTCGTCGAACTCGGCCAACACCCGGGCCTTGTCCTGCGGCTCGCCACGCTGCTCCAACAGCGGCTGCAACGCCGTCCAGACACCGGAATCGCGGTCCACCAGAACCTCGTCGCAGTCGATCAACAACGCTCGATATTCAGTCAGCCTCATGGGTAAACCTCTGATGAGTCCCTAATGCCGTTCTTCCAAGGAATTGCGCCGAGTGTGGCGATTCAATTCATGACCCGCGCCAACGCGCCCTCGAGAATCTGCAGCGCTTCGTCGACCTGCGCCTCGTCGGTCACCAGCGGCGCCAGGAAGCGCAAGACGTTGCGGTAGACCCCGCACTTGATCACCAGCAGCCCGCCCAGCCGGGCCTCGTCGATCAGCCGCTGGTTCAACTCGGCATCCGGCGTGCGGGCTTCGTCGTCCTGGATCAGCTCGATCGCCAGCATGAAACCGCTGCCGCGCACGTCGCCGATACGCGGGTAGCGGGCCTGCAAGCGCAACAAGCCCTGGCGCAGGCGCTCGCCCAGGGCTTCGCCACGGGCCAGCAGATGCTCCTGCTCGTAGGCGTCGATCACCGCCAGCGCCGCCGCGCACGACAGCGCGTTGCCGCCATAAGTGCCACCCAACCCGCCCGGCAGCGGCGCATCCATGATCTGCGCCTTGCCGACCACGCCCGACAAGGGCAAGCCTCCGGCCAGGCTCTTGGCGACGGTGACCAGGTCCGGCTGGATCCCGGCGTGCTGGTAACCGAACCATTTACCGGTGCGACCGAACCCGGTCTGGATCTCGTCGAGGATCAGCACGATACCGTGCTTCTCGGTCAGCGCCCGCAGCGCCTGGAGGAACTCGGCGGGGGCCGCGAGGAAACCGCCGTCGCCCTGCACCGGCTCGATGATGATGGCGGCGACGCGCTCGGGCGCCACTTGGGTCGCCAGCAATTCGTCCAGGGCCTGGAGCGCCATCTCGCTGGTAACGCCGCGATAGGCATTCGGATAAGGCGTGTGGAAGACCTCCGGGGCGAACGGTCCGAAGTTCTGTTTATACGGCTGGCTCATGCCGGTCAACGTGGTGCCGAGCAAGGTCCGGCCGTGGAACCCGCCGCGAAAGGCGATCACCGCCGAGCGTTGGGTGTGGGCCCGGGCGATCTTCACGGCGTTTTCCACCGCTTCGGCGCCGGAGGTGAAGAACGCCGCTTTATAGGCCTGCTCGCCGCCGATCATCCGGCACAGCCGCTGGGCCAGGTCGAGGTAAGGCGTGTAGGCCACGACCTGGAAGCAGGCATGGGACACCTTCTGCAACTGGGCCTGCACCGCCGCGACGACCTTGGGGTGGTTGTGGCCGATGTTCAACACACCGATACCGCCGACGAAGTCCAGGTAACGCTTGCCGTCCACGTCCCACAGTTGCGCACCCTGGGCCCGGTCGATCACCAAGGGGTGAGCGGTGACCAGGCCACGGGGCACGAATTGATCACGTTGACGGAGCAGACTTGGGGTTTCTTCGACTTTACTGTTCATTGGCATTTCCCATCGTGAGCCTCGCACCCGGGAAGCGGCTGCGGTGTGATCACAGGTTAAGCGTTCGACACGATTGTCTAAGCCGAACTTGGTCACTGAGAAATTCGGATCGACTGTTTACACGTCGGCAAACAGCAGAATCCGCCAAGGCGCCCCAGGCCCATCGAATCTGCCGCCCCGAGGGCCCTGCAACGCAGCGCCGGGTTTTATCGCCGCCCCTTTCGACAGATCCTGCTCCGCCGTTGAGGCATGCTTGAGGCTCCTTGATTTCAGGCGAGAAGCGATCCATGGCCCTGCTCTACAAAGCTGACCCGGTACGCGGTGAACACTGGCGACGGCTGTTCGCCGAACACGCGCCGGACATCCAATGGCGTGCCTGGCCAGACATCGGCGACCCTCGGGAAATCCGCTACCTCGCGGCCTGGCAGGCACCGGACGACATCCAGACACTGCTGCCGAACCTGCAAGTGCTGTTCGCCCTGTCGGCGGGGGTCGATCAGCTCAACCTCGACCGCTTGCCGGCCACGCTGCCGGTGGTGCGCCTGCTCGACCCGGGCATCACCCAGGGCATGTGCGAATACGCCAGCTTCGCCGTGCTCGGCCTGCACCGCGACATGCTGCGCTACCGCCAGCAACAGGCCCAAGGGAACTGGCAGGCGCACCGGCTGGTGCCCGCGCAACAACGCCGGGTCGGGGTCATGGGCCTGGGCTTGCAGGCACGGCAGATACTCACCACCCTGCAGGCCTTCGGCTTCGCCTTGTCGGGTTGGGCGCGTAGCGAACATCGCATCGACGGGGTGACCTGCTTTGCCGGCACCGAACAACTGCCGGCCTTTCTCGGCCAGTGCGACATCGTCGTGTGCGTGCTGCCGCTGACCGAGCAGACCCGTGGGATCCTCGACCGCTCGTTGTTCCAGCACCTGCCAAAGGGGGCCGCGCTGGTCAACATGGGCCGCGGAGGGCACCTGGTCGAAGCGGACCTGCTCCAAGCCCTGGCGAGCGGCCAATTGAGCGCTGCCGTGCTCGACGTCCTGGAACAGGAGCCGGCCCCGCCGGACCATCCGTTCTGGACTCATCCGCAGATCCTGCTGACGCCCCACATCGCCGCCATGACGCAACCCGACAGCGCCTTTGCGGGGTTGCTGGAAAACATTCGTCGGCATCAACGGGGCGAACCGATGCTGGGATGCGTGGACCGAGCGCGCAGTTACTGACCGCGACGGGCGCAAGGCCAGGCCGACAAGAGGCGTGCAGCCGTGGCAAGGCGCTTATCCCGCCGGGCTGCGCTGTTGCCCCACAGCACGCCAACTACCTCTGGCCTCCACCGAAGTGATAGCATTTAGCCTTCAACTTCTGATGGACCGCCTGCATGAATGAAGCTGCAAGGACGCTGATCACCTTGAACGGCGAACGCTATGTGTTCGAAAGCATCGCCGCCAAATGCGAGTTCATGAAAAACGAACTGAGCTTCTGGAAAGCGCAACATGAAGCGCTCCAGGTCAAAAATATGTCTGCGAAGCACCAAGCCTTCGAAAACCTGGCCAACAGCCTGGCCGTCCTCCGATACGAGATCGAGGTCAATGAGAACGACTTTATCTACGATGACCAGCCCGAAGAGAGACTCTCGGATGTCTGGCTCTACAGCGAGTCCCCCGCAACGCGCAAATGGCTGGAGTTGCACGCACAACAACCGGGGGTGGCGGAAGGCTTCTATGACGGGATCTTCCTTGGAAAAAGCGAGCACCTGGATTCATTCGATCACCTGACGGGCTACCTGGCGGCTTATGAGTTCAAGCTGCCCCTGGAAAGCGCCTTCGCTGGCCGTGCCGCTGCGCAAACCTTGGCCCTGCGCGACGTCCATTCCAAGTTCTTCAAAGCCAAAGCCAGGCTCACCCGCAAAGCTGAAAAAGAGCTGAATACGTTTTCCGACTGGCACAAGACCGAAAAAGAGGACTGGACCCAGCGTTTCACCACGCTGGAAGCCACCTACCGGGAAAAGCTGCGTCTGGAGGGACCGGCCACCTACTGGGCGAAGAAAGCCAGCGAGCACCAGACCCGCGGCTACATCTGGACCGGCGTGCTCGGCGTCATCCTGTTCGTCTCTGTCATCTGGCTATGGACGTCTTTCAACATCTGGTTGAGTGGCGCGCGGACTCCGGTGGGGCTCAGTCAGATTGAAGGCGCGCTGATTTTCGTCTCGCTCCTGTCGACGCTGGCCTTTACCGTCAGGACGCTCTCCAAGCTGATCTTCAGCGCGTTTCACCTGCAACGGGATGCCGAGGAACGAGAACAGCTCACGCACCTGTACCTGTCCTTGAACAACGACACGCAAGTGGACGAAGAGTCGCGAAAGATCATCCTGCAGTCGCTGTTCAGTCGTTCGGAAACCGGGCTCATCTCCAACGAGTCCGGCCCGACCATGCCTGGGCTGACCGACCTGTTGTCGACCTTGAAAAAAGGCTGATCGCCCGCCCAAAGGCCCGTCGCGTGACAGGCGATACACGGCAAGCCCCGCGTCGGGCCACTGAAAAATGGCCCGGTATTTACTGCTGGCCAAGCCGCGCATTTGAGCAAGAAATGTGGCGGCAAAAGCCCCGGCTTACCTAACCTGCCGAATCAATTGCTGGCGCTTGTCAGGGCCCGTTGCAGGTGAGATACAAGCACCAGCAGCGGTTGAATCCGCCCCCATCAAGCACCTTTTCCAGCGGTGACTCGCCATGTCCAATGCGCAACGCCCCACCTATTCCTACCGTTCCATGACGGCCGCCGATGTCCCTTCGGCGCACGCATTGTCGGTGCAGTTGAAATGGCCTCATCGGCTGGAAGACTGGGCCATGTTGCAGCGTGTCGCCCACGGGTTCGTCGTGGAAGACCAAGGCCGCGTGATCGGTTCGGCCTTCACCTGCCCTCAGGGCGGCCATGCCACCATCGGCCTGGTGATTGTCAGCGACGAGTACCAGGGCCAGGGAATCGGGCGCAAGTTGATGGAACTGGCCATCGAGGCCTGCGGCACGCGGACGGCCATCCTCAATGCCACGCTGGCCGGCGCGCCGTTGTATGCCAGCCAGGGTTTCGTCGACTTCGGGCATGTCCAGCAGCATCAAGGGCAGGCGCGGGTGCCGGCCCTGCAAGCATTGGCCGCCGGTGAGCATTGCCGGGCGTTGACCAGCGCCGACAACGCCCGCCTGATCCAACTGGCCAACGCCGGCAGCGGGCTGGATCGGGAAGCCCTGCTGACGGACCTGTTCGAGGTCGTCGAGCATTCGGTGGGCATCGAACGCGACGGCCAGTTGTGCGCCTTCGCCCTGTTGCGCCCCTTTGGCCGTGGCCGCTGCATTGGCCCGGTGGTGGCGCAAACCGCCGAGCAGGCCCGGCACTTGATCACTCAATTGCTGGCCCGGGTGCCGGACGCCTTCGTGCGCATCGACATTCCCGTCCACACGGGCCTGGCGCCCTGGCTGGAAGACGCCGGGCTCAAGCAGGTCGACAGCGTCGCCCAGATGGCCCGGGGCACGCCGCCACAGCCCAGCGGCGGCGTGCAGCAGTTCGCGCTGGCGACCCAGGCCGTCGGCTGAGCATTTACCGTTCCGAACAACATTCCAAGAGAATCATCGCCATGCTCGAACCCACCGCCATGCTGCTGGCCCACGCCGACGGCCGCCTCCCCTCGACCCCGTTCACCGAAGGCACCCTGGGGCCCAACGATCCGTTCGACAGGCTCATTGCCTACCATGGCGCGGATGGCATGGCGGCCGGGGTGGTCCGGGCGAGCGGACGATTGACCGTCGAGGATTACCCGTTCAGTGAAACGATCGTGGTGCACGCCGGCGACGTCACCCTGCGTAGCCCGGCGCACACGCTGCAGCTCAAACCAGGGGACAGCGCGGTGATCGGCCGCGGGACGTCACTGGAGGTCGAGGCACACCCTCAGTCGCTCTGGGCCTTCTGCGCCGATACGCAGGCGATCGACACGCGGATGCCCGTGCTCACGGCACTGCCCGCCCACACCCTGCTCTCGCCTTCGGCGGCGCCCGATGCGCAGATCCTGCTCAGTGCCACGCCGCAATGTCGCTCGCACAATCTGTTCGTCGAGGAGGCCACCGACCTGCGCGTCGGCCTCTGGGATTCGACGCCCTACACCCGCGGCTCACGACCGCACAAGCTGCATGAACTGATGCACCTGCTCGAAGGCAGCGTCACCCTCCAAGTCGCCGATGGCCGCGAACTGCTGGTCGGCACGGGCGATACAGTGTTCGTGCCGCTGAATGCGCCGTGTGCCTGGAAGAGCCTGGTCTATGTGCGCAAGGTGTATGTCGTCAGGTAGGACAGGTTGAATCCCCCCCGCCCCACCCACAGGGTTTACCTGCGCAGTCCCATAAAAAAGCCCGCAGTGTGCGCGGGCAAAGGTGCTGCGAGTGGATGGCGTTCAATCGGCCCGGAGCGCCTCGGTAATCGCCCTGCCGACGTCCTGGGTCGAGCCCTGGCCGCCCAGGTCGGGGGTGATCGGGCCTTCGGCGATCACCTGCTCGATGGCCTTGAGAATGCCGTCGTGGGCGGCGCGGTAACGTTCATCGCCGTTGCCGAGGAAGTCGAGCATCAATGCCCCGGACCAGATCATCGCGATCGGGTTGGCGATGTTCTGCCCATAGATGTCCGGCGCCGAACCATGCACCGGTTCGAACAGTGACGGAAAGCGCCGCTGCGGATCGAGGTTGGCCGAGGGCGCGATGCCGATGGTGCCGGCACAGGCCGGACCCAGGTCGGAGAGGATGTCGCCGAACAGGTTGGACGCCACCACCACGTCGAACCGATCCGGTTGCAGGACGAAACGCGCGCACAGGATATCGATGTGTTGCTTGTCCCATTGGACCTGCGGGTACTGCTCGGCCATCAGCGCCGTGCGCTCATCCCAGTAGGGCATGCTGATGGAGATGCCGTTGGACTTGGTCGCCGCCGTCAGGCGCTTGCGCGGCCGGGCCTGGGCCAGGTCGAAGGCGAACTTGAGGATGCGATCGACACCGCGCCGGGTGAACACCGACTCCTGGAGTACGAACTCGTGCTCGGTGCCTTCGAACATCTTGCCGCCGACGGAAGAATATTCGCCCTCGGTGTTCTCGCGGATCACCACGAAGTCGATGTCCCCCGCTTCGCGTCCGGCCAGGGGGCACGGCACGCCGGGGAACAGGCGCACCGGGCGGATGTTCACGTACTGGTCGAAGTCGCGGCGGAACTTGAGCAGCGAGCCCCACAGCGACACATGGTCCGGGACCTTGTCCGGCCAACCCACGGCGCCGAAGTAGATCGCGTCGAAGCCCTTGAGGCGCTCGAACCAGTCGGCGGGCATCATCTGCCCGTGCTCCAGGTAGTAGTCGCAGTGGGCCCAGTCGAGCACTTCGATGCTCAGCGCCAGCTGCCATGTTTTTGCGGCCTGCTCCAGTACCCGCAATCCTTGCGGCAGGACTTCCTTGCCAATGCCATCGCCGGCAATGGCGGCGATTCGAAAGGGTCTATTCATCTATCGTGGCTCCACGGTGTTGGTTCGAACGGTGACCGGCTCACAGCCCACCGATGTGGAAGGCTTTGACTTCCAGGTATTCATCCAGGCCGTACTTGCTGCCTTCGCGTCCCAGGCCGGATTGCTTGACCCCGCCGAACGGCGCGACCTCCATGGAAATGATCCCGGTATTGAGGCCGACCATGCCGAACTCCAGCGCTTCCCCGACCCGCCATGAGCGGCGCAGGTCCTGGGTGAAGTAGTACGCCCCCAGGCCATAGGGGGTGGCATTGGACAGGGCCAGGGCTTCTTGCTCGGTGCTAAAGCGCATCAGCGGCGCCACCGGGCCGAAGGTTTCTTCGCTGGCCAACAACATGCCGGCGTGGGCCTCCCCCAGCACCGTCGGCTGGACGAACTGGCTGTCGCCGTCAGGCACGCCCCCACACAGCAGCCGAGCACCCTGGCTCAGGGCATCGTCAATGTGCCGGGCAACCTTGTCGACCGCGGCCGGATTGATCAGCGGGCCGATCGTCACGTCAGCCTCCAGGCCACTACCAACCTTGAGCTTGCCCACCTCTTCCACCAGGCGCGCGGCGAAACGCTCGTAGATGCCGTCCTGCACCAGGATGCGGTTGGCGCACACGCAGGTCTGGCCGGCATTGCGAAACTTGCTGAGCATGATGCCGGCCACGGCTTGCTCCAGATCGGCGTCGTCGAACACGATGAACGGGGCATTGCCGCCCAGTTCCAGGCTCAGGCGCTTGATGTGCTCGGCGCTCTGGCGCATCAGCAAACGGCCGACGGCGGTTGAGCCGGTGAAGGAAATCTTGCGCACGACCGGGTTGCTGGTCAGCGCTTCGCCGATGGCCGTGGGCAGGCCGGTGACGACGTTGAACACCCCGGCCGGAATCCCCACCCGCTCGGCCAGCAGCGCCAGCGCCAGCGCCGACAACGGGGTCAGGTCCGACGGCTTGACGATCACCGGGCAGCCCGCCGCCAGGGCCGGCGCACATTTGCGGGTGATCATCGCGTTGGGGAAATTCCACGGTGTGATGGCCGCGCAGACGCCCACCGGCTGCTTGAGCGTGAGCAGGCGCCGGTCGCCGCTGGGTGTCGGGATGGTCTCGCCGTACACCCGGCGGGCTTCCTCGGCAAACCATTTGACGAAACTGGCGCCGTAGCGAATTTCGCCTTTGGCTTCGTTCAGCGGCTTGCCCTGTTCACAGGTCATGATCAGCGCCAGGTCGTCGAGGTTGTCGATCATGGCTTGGTACCAGCGCTCCAGCAGCGCCGCGCGCTCGGCGGCCGGGCGCGCACGCCAGGCTGGCCAGGCACGCTCGGCGGCCTCGATGGCGCGGTGGGTTTCGCCGCCCTGCATCGCCGGCACCCGCGCGAGGCACTGGCCGCTGGACGGGTCCAGCACGTCGAGGGTGGCCGCGTCATCAGCGGCGGCCCATTGACCATCGATGTAGGCGAGTTCTACCAGCAGGCTGGGATCTTTCAGGCGATTCTTGAGCATGGTCGTGTCCTGTTCCGAGGTCATTCCAGTCTAGGGAGATGCCACGGGGCAGGATGCTGAAAGGGTATTTTGGCGCAGTGTTGGATGCTGAAAATCGCGACGGGACGGCAGGCTCTACCGACCGCCGGAATCAACCTGATCCTGATGATTCCCCTTGTTGGAGAATCCCGAGTGGGGGCAAGCTCGCACAGTTGTTTTTGGGGTGGCTGCGATAATTGCGGCGAGCAGAAACCCTGTGGGAGCGGGCTTATCCGCGAAGGCGTCAGATCAGCTACCTAGGCAGCGGCTGACACACCATTTTCGCGAGCAAGCTCCCACAGAAATCTAGCGCTTGAGCGATCCCAGCAGCCCATCCAGGAATCGCTCGCCCGCTTCCATCTGGCTGATCTCGATGAACTCATCGGGCTTGTGCGCCTGTTCGATCGAGCCCGGGCCGCAGACCACCACCGGCACGTCCAGGCGTTGCTTGAACAGGCCGCCCTCGGTGCCGAAGGAGACCTTGGCGGTGCCGGTGTCCGGGGCGGCGAAGGCCTTGAGGAAACGCACCGCCTCGACGCTCGGGTGAGTGTCCAGGCCCGGGTAGACGTTCACGGTTTCGATCTCGATGGCCGCCACGCTGGACAACTGCCTGGCCTCCCTGACGATCAATTCGGCGTGTTCGCGCAACTGCTCCAGGAACCCGTCGAGGTCATCGGCCGGCAGGTTGCGCACCTCGAAATCCAGGGTGCACAGGTTCGGCACGATGTTCAGCGCCTTGCCACCGACAATCTGCCCCACATGCACGGTGCTGTAGGGCACGTCGTAATCCGCATCCTGCGCTCCGTGCGCCTGCAACCGCTGCTGGCTCTGGCGCAAGGCGGCGATGAAGTCGCAGGCCAGGTGGATCGCATTCACCGAGCGCGGCGCCAGCGACGAATGCGCCTCCAGGCCACGGCAGTAGGTGCGGTAGGAACCCTTGCCCTTATGGCCGAGCACGAACTGCATGTTGGTCGGCTCGCCGATCACACACAGGAACGGTCGCACCGGCGCCAGGTGCAGCACATCGAGCAAGCGTCGCACCCCCACGCAACCGATTTCCTCGTCGTGGGACAACGCCAGCTGCAACGGCCGGCTCAACGGATGCTCGGCTGCATCGAGCATGGCGTCGATGGCCAGGGCGATGAAGCCCTTCATGTCGCAGCTGCCACGGCCGTAGATCCGGCCGTCCCGCAGCGTCGCCTGGAACGCCGGGACCGTCCAGGCCTGCCCGGCCGCCGGCACCACGTCGGTGTGCCCGGACAACAGGATCCCCGGCAACTCCCGTGGCCCGGTGCTGGCGAACAGGTTGGCTTTCTTGCCGCTTTCATCCTCGACGATCAATGAATCGATGCCCTTGCTCAGCAACAGGTCGCGCACATATTCGATCAAGGCGAGGTTCGACTGCGAGGAGACCGTTTCAAAGGCCAGCAGGCGTTCGAGGATGGCCAGTACCCGAGGTTTCATGAGGCCTTGCTCCGTTGCTCGGCGGATGAGGCGAACCGGCGAATGGAAAACGGCTCGATGGAAGTGCTGGTGCTGCCGGTGCTGATCAGTTCGGCCATGACGTCGCCGACGCCCGGGCCGAGCTGGAAGCCGTGGCCGCTGAAGCCGAAAGCATAGAACAGACCGTCGACATTGCCGCTGCGACCCATCACCGGCAAAGCATCCGACAGGTAGCCTTCGATACCGCTCCACACCCGGATGATGTTGAGGTTGTCGATGCCCGGCACCAGGCGCCGCATCTGCTCCAGTTGGTTGAGGATGCTGCGCGGCTCGACGTAGGCCCGGCGGTTGAGCATGTCCGGCTTGCTGCGATATCCCCCGCCAATGATGATGTTGCCCCGCGGGATCTGGCGGAAGTAGATCACCTCTTCGGGGATTTTGGTGTACACGCCGATCACCGTCGGCAAGGCATACGGCACCGGTTCGGTGACGGCCATCTGCGGGCCGTTGGTTTCCAGGGGAACCGGTTCGCCGAATTGCGCCGAGAGCTTCTCGCCCCAGGCACCGGCGGTGATCAGCAACTGCGCGGCGCTGAACTGGCGGCCATCGGTGGTGGTCACGCCAAACCCGTCGCCACTCTTGTGCACTTCGGCCACCTCGGTGCGCTCTTCGATCCGCGCCCCGAGCCGCCGGGCCGCCCGCGCAAACGCAGGTGCCGCCAGGCGGGGGTTGGCATGCCCGTCGTGCGGCGCATAGGAGCCGCCCTTGACATCCTTGCCCAGAAACGGGAAGCGCTCGTGCAGGTCGGCGCCCCGGTAGATCTGCAAATCCAGCTGCGCCGCCTCAGGCGCCGCCGCGTAGGCTTGGAGCTCGGCAATTTCATCCTCGCGATAACACACGCGCATGTGACCGCTGGCGATGAATTCCAGGTCATCGTCGATCAACTCCGGCAGGCGCTTCCACAAGGCCCACGAACGGTTCGCCAGTTCCAACTGCCCGAGAAAACGCCCCTGGCGTCGCACATTGCCGAAGTTCACACCGCTGGCGTACTGACCGACCTGGTCACGCTCCAGCAGGATCACCGACTGCCCCCGCTGCCGCAGGAAAAACGCCGTGGCCGAGCCCATCAGGCCGCCGCCGACAATCACCACATCGGCTCGTTGCACCGTCATGGGGTTACCTCCCGGGTCAGCATCGAAAGCGGTTTCACCGGTGCCTGGCCACGTTGGCGCCCCACCTCCTGCACCGGGATGCCAGCGGCGGCGGCGATCACTTCGGCCCCGGCCTGGGAACAGTAACGACCCTGGCAGCGGCCCATGCCGACCCGGCTGAACGCCTTGGCCCGGTTCACTTCGCAGGCGCCCTTCTCGCTGACGGTGCGGCGCAACTCGCCGGCGCTGATCATTTCGCAGCGACAGACGATGGCCTCGTCCGGCAAGGCCCCGGCTTGTTCGGCAGGCCAGGGGAATGCCTCGGCCAGGCCCAGGCGAAACGCATCCATGACCTTGAGCGCACGCTGCTGATCGGCCAGGTGTGTCGCCTCCACCGGCTGCTGCAGGTCAGTGAGCAGCGCCATGGCGACCAGGCGACCGGCATGTTCGGCGGCATCGGCACCGCGGACCTTCGCCCCATCGCCGGCCGCGTAGACGCCACTGACCGAGGTCCGGCCCTCAGCGTCCGTGTCCAGCCACCATTGACTGCTCGCCTCGTCAAAGCGCAGGCGACAGCCCGCCAGGTCGGCCAGTTGGGTCTCCGGCCGCAGGTGGTAACCCAGCGCCAGCGCGTCGCATGCCACGGTCAACGTCTCGCCATTCGCGCGGCGCACCCGCACGCCGCTGACGCCACGGCTGGCCTCGCCGAGCACGCCGAGGGGAGAAATGCCCAGGTGCACCGGGATCTTCGCCCGATACAGTTGCGCCAGCAGTTTCAGCCCGGTGAACAGTAATCCCGGGCGTGCCATGAGCTTGGGCAAAGCCTTGAGCCGATGGCCCAGGGGCGAGGTGTCCAGCACCGCGGCCACCGAGGCCCCGGCTTTCACATACTGGCTGGCGACCAGGTACAGCAACGGCCCGCTGCCCATGAACACCACGCGATGGCCGATGGAAACGGCCTGGGCCTTGAGCGCGATCTGCGCCCCGCCGAGGCTGTAGGTGCCGCCCAGTTGCCAGCCTTCGACCGGCATCAAGCGGTCGGTGGCACCGGTGCAAAGAATCAGGGCGTCGTACTCCACCGTCGAATGCACGCCCTGGCCGACGCAACACAGCTGGCCCGGCGTCAGGTTCCAGACCAGGGTGTCCGGGCGATAGTCGATCTGCGGGCGCAGGCGATCGAAGCTGTCGTGCAAGGCCCTGGCCTTGTCCGCCTCGGTGCCGTACAGCGTCGCGTAGCTGCGAGTGAAGCCTTCGGGCTGGCGGCGATAGATCTGCCCGCCGTCGCGACGATTTTCGTCGATCAGGATCGGCCTGAAGCCCGCCGCCACCAGGGTCTCGGCGCACCGCACGCCGGCCGGGCCCGCGCCGACGATGGCAATTCGATGAGTGTTCATCCGCGCAGTGGCCATATCGCCTCCGGTTGCCGGGTGATGATGTCCAATCCTTCGCGCACTTCATTGGAACAAGCGCGCAGGCGCTCGCCGCCGCGGGTCCAGACCCAGCAATCCTGGCAGGCGCCCATCAGGCAGAAGCCGGCGCGGCTGCCGGGGTCGAACTCCGACTGGCGCAGCGCCGGGCCATGGGTCAACAGCGCGACCATCAGCGTGTCGCCCTGCAACGCCTCGATGGGTTCGCCATCGACCTTCAATCGGACAACGGGCCGGCCCTGTTCGGCCAACCTCACAAAACGCGCGTTCATGCGTAGGCTCCCACGATCATGCTGTTTGAATCCTGTTGGGTCTTGAGCAGCTCGCCGCTGTCGTGATGACAGAGCACTTCGCTGCCGCCGTCGATGATTCGTCGCGGCGGCGCGGTGCGATTGCACACGCCATCGACCCGCACCGGGCAACGTTCGAGAAAGGTGCACAACCCCGGCACATCGGCCCTCGGCCCCAGGGCGGGCAGCGAGCCGCAAGTCGTGGCGCCGCAGCTTTCCAGCCAGCCCTGGCGCATTTCTGGCACCGAATGGATCAACAGGTCGGTGTAGGGATGGAACGGCGCCTGGGCGAAGGCTTGCCGCGCACCGGCCTGGACCTTGTAGCCGCTGTACATCACCACGATGTCGTCGCACAGCGCCCGCACCGTGGAGATGTCATGGCTGATGAACAGGTAGGAAACCCCCAGTTGCTGGCGCAGGTCGCGCAGCAGTTCGAGGATCGCCGCGCCGACCACGGTGTCGAGGGCCGAGGTCACTTCATCGCACAGGATCAGGTCCGGCTTCGCCGCCAGCGCCCGGGCCAGGTTGACGCGCTGTTTCTGCCCGCCGGAAAGCTCGCCGGGGCGGCGTTCGGCCAAGTCCCGCGGCAGGCGTACCAGGTCCATCAGCTCACCGATACGCTCACGCAGGGCCGCGCCCTTGAGGCCGAAATACATCTTCAGCGGCCGACCCAGGATGGTGCTGATGCTGTGCATCGGATTGAGCGCGGTGTCGGCGTTCTGGAACACCATCTGGATCCGTCGGAACTGTTCATCGGTGCGCTCGGACAGGCTGCCACCCAAGGGTTGCCCGTCGAACGTCAGCCCGCCGACCGCCGGGGTCAGCAACCCCGCCACCACCCGCGCCAGGGTCGACTTGCCCGAACCCGACTCACCGATCACACCGATGGCCTGGCCCCGGCGCACCGTCAGGTCGATGTCCTCCAGGACGCGGATCGTCGGCATGCCGCGCGCATCCTTGTTGCCGTAGCCGGCGGTCAAGCCCTGGATGGTCAGCAGCGGCGTGTCTTGCGCCACGCCGCACGGCGGGCGCAGGGTCATGTCCGGTCGCGCCGCCGCCAACAGGCTGCGGGTGTAGGCGTGGGCCGGGCCCTTGAGCAACGGCGCGGTGGCGCTCTGCTCGAAGATCTGCCCGCCGTTGAGCACCACGATCTGGTCGGCCATCTGGGCCACGACGGCCAGGTCGTGGGACACGTAGACCGCCGTGGCGCCGCGCTCGCGCACCACGCGTTTGAAGGCACGCAACACATCGATCTGGGTGGTCACGTCCAGGGCAGTGGTCGGCTCGTCGAGCACCACCAGCAGCGGGTCGCTGATCAGCGCCATGGCCGCCATGACCCGCTGCAATTGTCCGCCGGACACTTGATGAGGATAGCGGCGGCCGATGCGTTCGGGGTTCGGCAACGCCAGGTCGCGAAACAACTCCATGGCCTTGGCTTCCAGCGTGGCCCGACTGCCCAGGCCATGGATCAGTGCCCCTTCCACCACTTGGTCGATCAACCTCTTGGCCGGGTTGAACGCCGCCGCGGCGCTTTGGGCGATGTACGAGACTCGGTTGCCACGCAAGCCCTGCAACTCGCTTTCGCTCAATGCGAGCATGTCGTGCTCGCCGATCTGCACCACCCCACCCGCCAGGCGACAGCCGCGCCGGGCGTAGCCGAGCAGCGCCAGGGCGATGGTGGTCTTGCCGGAGCCGGACTCGCCGATCAGGGCCAGCACCTCGCCTTTTTCCAGGGCGAAGCTCACGCCCTTGACGATCTCCACGTCACCGCGCTCGCCACTGGCGACCACCCGCAGGTTGTCGACTCGGATCAATTCACTCATATCAATGGCCTCCCGAACGTCGATTGCGCCGTGACGACAGGCGATCGATAAACAGATTGACGCCAATGGTCAGGGTGCCGATGGCCAACGCCGGGATCACGATGGCCGGTGCGCCCTGGTTGAGGCCACCGATGTTCTCGCGCACCAGCGATCCCAGGTCGGCGTCCGGCGGTTGCACGCCGAGGCCGAGGAAGCTCATGCCGCTGAGCAGCAGGACGATGAAGCCAAAGCGCAACCCCAGGTCAGCCAGCACCGGGTTGAGCATGTTCGGCAGAATTTCCACACAGGCGACGTACAGCCGCCGCTCGCCCCGGGTGCGGGCCACTTGCACGTACTCCAGCGCCTCGATATTCACCGCCATGCTGCGGGCGATGCGAAACGCGCCCGGCGTGTAGCTCAGCACCGCCGTGCACACCAGCAGCGTCACCGACGAACCGAAGGCCGAGACCATGATCAGCGCCAGCATCTTGCTCGGGATCGAAATGAAGGCGTCCATCAGCCGACTGATCAGTTCATCCAGCCACTTGGGCGAGACCACTGACAGCAGCGCGCAACTGGTGCCGAGCCCACTGGCCAGGACCGCCGCCACCAGCGCCAGGCCCACCGTGAGGCGCGCGCCCACGAGAATGCGGCTGAGCATGTCGCGCCCCAGGTAATCGGTGCCCAGCGGGTAGGCCGCGCTGAAACTGTCGAAGATATTGTCGGAGACCACTTCGCCCACCGGGTGCGGTGCCAGCCAGGGGCCGAAGATCGCCACCAGCAGCCAGACCGCGCACATCACGGCGCCGATCAGCCCCAGCCAGGACGAACCGTGAGCGTCCTTGCCCAATGCCAGTGCGACCGCCGCCGTCGGGGATTTCACAATGGGATTGTTCATTGGTTTCTCAGCCTCGGATTGGAAAGGATCGCGCACAGATCGGCAATCAGCACCAACATCAGGTACGCCGTGCAGAACAGCATGGTGCAGGCCTGGACCAGCGCCATGTCACGGTTGGTCACGGCATCGACCATCAGGCTGGCGATGCCGGGGTAGTTGAAAATCGTCTCGACGATCACCACCCCGCCCAGCAGGTAGGAGAGGCTCAAGGCGATGGCGTTGGCGATCGGTCCAATCGCGTTGGGCAAGGCATGCCGCAGCACCACCCGCACCGCACTCACGCCCTTGAGGCGGGCCATTTCCACGTAGGGGCTGTCCAGTTGATCGATCACCGCTGCCCGGGTCATGCGCGCCATCTGCGCAACGATCACGCAGCACAGCGTCATCACCGGCAAGGCGTAGGTGCGCATGAACTGCCACGGCGAGGTGATTTCACTGGCGTAGGACAGTGCCGAAAGCCAACCCAGGTTCACCGCGAAAATCAGCACCGCCAGGGTCGCGACCAGGAACTCCGGCACCGCCACCATCATCAGGGTGAAGAAGCTCATGAAACCGTCGACGCGGCCACCACGCCACATCGCCGAGCCAATGCCCAGGATCAATGCCACGGGCACCGAGACCAGCGCCGTGGTGGCCGCCAGCATCAGCGTGTTGGGCACCCTGCCTGCCATCAGCTCGGTGACCGGCACGGCATTGGAGACCGACACGCCGAGGTCGCCACTGAGCAGGCTCGTCAACCAGTGCAGGTAGCGCAGCACGCCCGGCTGATCGAGGCCCATCTTCACCCGCAGCGCCGCGACCTGCTCCGGCGTGGCGAACTGTCCAAGGGCCTGTTGCGCCGCATCTCCCGGCAACACCGCCGTGATGGCGAACACCACCATCGAGACGATCAACAGCGTCACGATCGCGGCGCCTGCGCGCCGGCCGATCAGCCACAGTGTGCTGCTATTCATCACCCTGCCCTCCTGCCCGGTCACCCGGCCGATACCCGACGCTCATCAGGCGTCCAGCCAGACTTGCTCGGCGAACATGTAGCCCATGAAACCGCCCAGCGGGTTGGTGCCATAGCCCTTGACGCGCTGGTCGACGCCGTCGATGTTGCTGATGAACACCGGAATGCCGATGCCGCTGTGGTCGTGCACCAGGGTCTGCATGTCGGCGTACATCTTGCCGCGCTTGGCCTCGTCGGTTTCCCCCCGGGCCTGCACCAACAGTTGGTCGAACTGCGGGTTCTTCCAACCGGACTCGTTCCACGGCGCCGAGGACTGGAAGAACTGCGAAAACAGCATGTCGGCGTTGGGACGCGGGTTGATGTTGCCGAAACTCAGCGGGTGCTTGGCCCAGTGGTTGGACCAGTAGCCATCGCTCGGCAGGCGGTTGACGTTGAGCTTGAGCCCGGCTTCCTTGGCCGATTGCTGCAACAGCACGGCCACGTCCACCGAACCGGTGGCGGCCGGCGAGCACATCAACGGCATGCTGATGCTTTCCATGCCGGCCTTCTTGAGCAGGAACCTGGCCTTCTCCGGGTCGTAGACCCGCTGAGGCAGGTCGGCGTTGTAGAACCGTGCGCCGGGGGCGATGGGGTGGTCGTTGCCGACCCGGGCGAAGCCACGGAAGATCGCCGACTTGACCTGCTCGCGGTCCAGCAGCAGTTTCAGCGCCTCGGTGAACTCGGCGCTCTGGCCGGGCATCTGGTCCTGGCGAATGATCAGGTCGGTGTAGTTGCCCGACGGGGAATCCACCACACGATGGCCGCTGCTGTCCTTGATCCGCGTGGTCGAACGCGGGTTGACCTCGTTGATGATCTGCACGTCGCCCGACAGCAGCGCGTTGACCCGCGACGGCTCGTCGCCGATGCCGATGAATTCGATCTCGTCCAGGTACGGCAGGCCGGGTTTCCAGTAGCCGGTGTTGCGTACACCGATCGAACGCACCCCAGGCTTGAATTCCTTGACCTTGTACGGCCCGGTCCCGATGCCCTGGTTGAAGTCGCTGGTGCCCTCCGGGACGATCAGCAGGTGAGAAACGGCGAGGATCGACGGCAGTTCGGCATTCGGGCCGCTCAGGCGGATCTGCACCTCGTGGGTGCCGGTGGCCTTGACCTCGGCGAACTGCTCCGCCAGCGACATGACCTTGGAACCGGTGATCGGGTCTTTGTGGCGCATCAGCGAATACACCACATCGGCAGCGGTCAGCCCCTTGCCGTTGTGGAACGTCACTTCCTTGCGCAGGGTGACGACCCAGAGCGTGGCGTCGGTGGTGTCGATGCGTTCGGCCAGCTCCAGTTGCGGCACCATGTGGCTGTCGAAACGGGTCAGGCCGTTGTAGAACATGTAGTGACGTACGTAGTCGGTGGACGACGAGCCTTTGGCCGGGTCCAGGGTATCGGCGGTCGAGCTGGAGATGCCCGCGACGCGGATACGCCCGCCGGGCTTGCCTTTGCCGGGGTTGGCCTGTTCATCGGCGAACAACTTGCCAGCGGCGCCGAACAGGCTGCCGGCCCCCGCTGCCGCGACACCCGCCAGCCCCAGCATCTGCAAGGCGTGGCGACGCGACATGCCGCGGTTGAGCCCTTCGAAAACACGCAGACTTTCTGTGCCGGTAATCAACTGGCTGTCGATGCTGTTCTTATTGTCAGTCATGTCAGTTCTACCTTTCCAAGTGATAAGGGCTCGGTTGCGCACGGTTGACGCAACGTGAATGGAACGCCAAGCAACTTCATGAAACTCAGTGCAGGTAGTCCTGCAGCCGGTAGTACGCCCCCACCAACGGCAGGAACCAAGGCTTGCCGAAGTGGCCGGGGATGGCCGGCCAATCGAGTTCACGCCAAGGATTGGCCTCGGCCTTGCCGGCCATGACCTCGGCCATGACCTGGCCCATGTGCACCGACATCTGCACGCCATGGCCGCTGTAGCCCATGGAGTGGAACACCCCGCCATGCTGCCCGGCCCGGGGCAGGCGATCGGACGTCATGTCCACCAGGCCGCCCCAGCAATAATCGATCCGGGTGTTCGCCAGTTGCGGGAACATCCGCACCATCGCCGCTTGCAGCACCTTGCCGCTCTTGGCATCGGACACGCTGTCGGACATGGCAAACCGCGCGCGGCCGCCAAACAGCAGGCGATTGTCCGGCGTCAACCGGAAGTAATTGCCGATCATCCGGCTGGTGACATAGGAGCGCCGGGCCGGCAGCAGGCTGTCGATCAATGCGTCAGGCAACACCTCAGTAGCCACCACGAAGCTGCCCACCGGGACAATGCGCCGCCGATACCAACCCAAGCCGCCCTGCTGGCTGGCGCCGGTCGCCAACAAGACCTGCGAGGCGTGCAACGTGCCCTTGCTGGTGTTGACCCGATAGCCGCCGGCGCTGGCCTTCCAGTCCTTGACCGTGACGCCCTGGAAGATCAGCGCGCCGTGACGCGCCGCCGCCTCGGCCAGGCCGATCCCGAAGCGCCCGACGTGCATCTGCACGCCGTTGCGCTGCAACAGGCCGCCGTGGAACTGGCTGGAGTTGACCTCCGCCCGGGCCTCTTGCGCAGACAGCAATTGGACCTGGGCATCGACCTCCTTGCGAATCAGCTCGCAAGTGCGCGCCAACCCTTCGTAGTGCATCGGCTTGGCGGCCAGTTTGAGCTTGCCGTTGCGCTTGAGGTCGCAGGCAATCCCCTCCTGCTCCACCAGTGAAACGACGCTTTGCACCGCGCTTTCGTAGGCCTGGTAATAGGCACGCGCCTTATCGGCGCCAAGGCTGGCGGTGAGTGCGGCGTAGTCCTGGGCCACGCCGGTGCTGCAATGGCCGCCGTTGCGCCCCGACGCTTCGCCGATCACTCTGCCGGCCTCCAGCACTACCACGCTGGCGCCCTTCAAGGCCAAGGCGCGGGCCGCCGCCAGGCCGGTGAAGCCACCACCCACGATGGCGACGTCGACCTGCCCCGGCAACCCGCCGAGCTGGGCACCGGTGAACGCCGGTGCGGTATCGAGCCAATAGGACTCACTGCCCATGTCTAACCCCTTTGACCTTGAAGAATGCGTGCGCCTCAGAGCCCGACCAGGCCGGGCAAGCCACCGATATCGGCGATCTGGTGGTAGCCGTAGATGGCGTTGCCTGGTTGTTCATGGCCACGGGCGACGAAGGCTTTGTTCCTGATCTTCATGTCGTGGGCGGGCATCAGGTCGTAGCGGAAACTGGACGAGACGTGCAGCACGTCCTCCGGCCCGCAGCCTAAGTTGTCGAGCATGAATTCGAAGGCCGCCAGGCGCGGCTTGTAGGCCTGGGCCTGCTGGGCGGTGAAGACTTTATGAAAAGGCGCGCCGAGCTTGTCGACGTTGGACATGATCTGCTCGTCCATCGCGTTGGAGAAAATCACCAGGGGGATCTTGTCGGCGATCTTCGACAGGCCCGCCGGTACGTCGGCGTGCGGGCCCCAGGTGGGAACGGCATCGTAATAGAGCTGGCCTTCGCCCCGGTACTCGACGCCCCAACGCTTGCAGACCCGCATCAGGGCGGTCTTGATGATTTCATCATAGGGCCGCCAGTCACCCATCACCTGGTCCAGACGATAGGCGGCGAAGTCCGTGACGAACTGGTCCATCTGCCCGGCGCTGACACGGTCGGCAAACAGCTCGCGGGTCATGGTGCCCATCTGGAAATTGGTCAACGTGCCGTAGCAGTCGAAGGTGATGTACTTGGGTCGAAGAAAGCTCATGAGTGCGGGTCCTGATGATGGTTGAGGGCCTGACGTGGCAAACATTGCTGCGGGTCGTGAGGCGTCGCGGCATCGCTGCATCACGTTTTCATTACAACACCATGAGACCGTGGAAAAACGGTTAAAAATACTGGCCGCTTGGTACAAACCACCGTTTTGCGGGGCTCCCTCAGCAGACTTTGCGGGATGCTCCAGGCGTGGGCGCTGCACCCGTGTTTCTGAGGCTTTGCGGGCAGTTATGGTGCGCAAACCGGCGCTGCAAAGGGTGCTTTACGGCAGAATCTACGCCTGGAATAGGCAGTGCTGCCGGCTGTGTGGAATGGACGATCGCTTTCGCGAGCAAGCTCGCGCCCACAGGAGGTATCGGGTGTTGCTGCACTGGATGCACCCCACCAAACCACTGCGGGAGCGAGCTTGCTCGCGAAGGCGGTAGGCCTGTAGAACTCAGGCCTTCAATTCAGCCTCGAAGAAGCTCACCAAGGCCTGTACCCGTGCGCTGCGGAGCTTGCGCGAGGGCACCAGCAGGTTGATCGGGGCGCTGTCGAATTGCCAATCAGCGAGCACCCGCACCAGGCGGCCTTCGGCGATGGCTTTGCTGACGTCCCATTGCGAGCGCAGCACCAAGCCCAGCCCCTGCTCGGCCCAACGCCGGGCCACGCTGCCGTCGTTGCTCAATAGCGCGGGCTTGATGCGCAACGTCTTGCGCCCCTGCCCGTTGCGCAGATGCCACAGCGTGACGTCTTCATCGTTTTCCCGAATACAGATGCAGCGGTGTTCAGCCAGTTGCTCAGGTAACGCAGGCGTACCGTACTGCTCCAGATAGGCCGGACTTGCGCAGAGCCATCGATCATTCTGGGTCAGGGGCCGGGCCACCCACTGGCTGTCACTGAGGGCGCCGACGTGTATCACCGCGTCGCTGTCATGGCGATCAGGCCAGGGCGTTTCGCGCAAATCCAGGTGCAGGCACAGGTGCGGATGCAGCCGGGCGAAACGGGCCAGCAGCGGCGCGATGCGTTGTCGACCATAGCCGAACGGCGCCGCCAGCCTGAGGGTGCCGGCCAGCTGATCGTCCTGTTGCTTGAACGACTCGGGCAGCGCCTCCAACTGCTCCAGCAACAGCGCGCTCTGGCGCGAGAACCGCTCGCCGTCGGCGGTCAGGCTCAGGCGCCGGGCGTCGCGGTTGGCCAAGGTCAGGCCGAGCAGCGTTTCCAGCTTGCGCAAACGCATGGATAGCGCCGGAGGCGAGACATTGAGGGCCCTGGCGGCGGCACTCAACGAATCGGAACGCGCCAGCGTCACGGCCATGCGCAGGTCTTCGATGGCAATCATTCAATTCAACTTAATGATAGATGACGAAGCATTGAACCATAACTTCACGATGGCTGCGTAGAGTCGCCCTGTCTCCCCTCACCGAGTCCTGCCCATGCCTGCCTCCCTTGCCTTTCTCGACACCCCCGTTGCGCTCATCGATGTGCCGCGAATGCAGCGCAATATCCAACGCATGCAGCAACGCATGGACGCATTGGGCGTTCGCCTGCGCCCGCACATCAAGACCAGCAAATGCCTGCCCGTGGTCCAGGCACAGATCCAGGCCGGCGCCAGCGGGATCACCGTCTCCACCTTGAAGGAGGCGCAACACTGTTTCGCCAACGGCATCCAGGACATCTTCTATGCGGTCGCCATGGCTCCTGGCAAATTGCCCCAGGCCCTGGCCCTCAGGCGCAAGGGCTGCCAGCTGAGCCTCCTGGTCGACAGTCTGGCCGCCGCCCAGGCCGTCGTCGATTTCGGCGGGCACCACGACGAACGTTTCGCCGTCTGGATCGAGATCGATTGCGACGGCCATCGATCCGGCCTGCGGGTCGAGGACCCGTCGCTCGTCGACATCGCGCGGACACTCAGCGACGGCGGCATGCACCTGTGCGGCGTGATGACCCACGCCGGATCCAGCTACGAACTCGACACGCCCCAGGCGCTGCAAGCCTTGGCCGAACAGGAGCGGCACGCCTGTGTCAGCGCCGCCCAGCGCATCCGCGAAGCCGGCCTGGCCTGCCCGCAGGTCAGCATCGGCTCGACACCCACGGCCTTGTCGGCGCAGCACCTGGAAGGCGTCACCGAAGTTCGCGCCGGGGTGTATGTGTTCTTCGACCTGGTGATGCACAACGTCGGTGTTTGCGCCGCCGACGAGTTGGCCCTGAGCGTACTGACCACCGTGATCGGTCATCAGAAAGACAAAGGCTGGATCATCACCGATGCCGGCTGGATGGCCATGAGTCGCGACCGGGGGACGCAGCGCCAACGGCGCGACTTTGGCTACGGCCAGGTGTGCAACGAGGCCGGCGACTGGATCGACGGCGCGCGGCTCACCGGCGCCAATCAGGAGCACGGCATCATCACCCTGGAACAGCCCGCAAACGTGGACATCACGACACGGTTTCCCGTCGGCAGCCGCCTGCGCATCCTGCCCAACCACGCGTGCGCCACGGGCGCGCAGTTTGCTCAGTACAGCGCCTGTGAGGCCAGCGGCGAAATCCAGACCTGGAGTCGCCTGCATGGCTGGTGAAATCGACTTGATTCATACCCCCCAGCCTGCCGCGCCGGGTAGGCATTACCCCCAGGCCGTGGTCCCGGTGCCGGCCCTGCATCTCGGTTACCTCATCGAAATCGAAGCGCTGGCCGGTGTCCCCGAGGGCACCTATTCACCCTCGCCCCATGGGCCCATCGAGCACACATCATGAAGCCACAAAAAAGCGATGTACTGATTATCGGCGGCGGCATCATGGGCTCGGCGTCGGCGTTTTTCCTGCGCCAGCGCGGGCGTTCGGTGACGTTGCTGGAACGCGACCTGATCGGCCAGTACGCCAGTGGGGTGAACTTCGGCAACGTGCGGCGCCAGGGACGATTCCTTGGCCAACTGGAGCTGTCCAACCGCTCCTACGGGTTATGGAAACGGCTACCCGAACTGATCGGCGACGACCTGGAATTCATTCCCAGCGGCCACATGCGCGTGTGTTATCGCGAAGACGAGATCGCCGAGCTGCAGGCCTACGCCGACGCCCCCGAGGCTCGGGCGCTGGACTTGCAGATCATCACCGGCAAGGCCTTGCACGAGCGCTTTCCCTTCCTCGGCCCCGAGGTCAAGGGCGGCTCCTACGCCCCCCACGACGGTCACGCCAATCCGCGCCTGGCGGCCCCGGCCTTTGCCCGCGCGGCAACCCGGGCCGGGGCCCACGTCCGCGAACGCACGGAAGTGGCCGACGTGCAAAAGGTCAACGGCGAATTCCACGTGACCACCACCGACGGCCAGCAGTTCATCGGCGAGCAGTTGCTGATCACGGCGGGCGCCTGGGGGGCCAGGCTGTCCGAACAGTTCGACGAAGCCGTGCCCCTGGAGCCCAACGGGCCACAGATGTCGGTCACTGAACCGGTGCCCTATGCGTTGCCGACAGTGATTGGAGTGTTCACCAAGATCAAGGAAGAAGTGATCTACTTCCGGCAGATCCCCCGGGGCAATCTCATCATCGGCGGTGGCAACCGCTGCAAGCCGGACATGATCAACCGTCGCGCCTACTTCCGGCCGGAAAGCCTGCTCAACCAGATGCACCAGATGAGTCGCCTGCTGCCGGGGGTCGGCCACCTCAACATCATCCGCGTGTGGAGCGGCATCGAGAGCTATACCCCCGACTCGCTGCCGATCATGGGCCCCAGCGGCAGGGTGCCGGGGCTGTTCTATGCCTTCGGGTTCTGCGGGCATGGTTTCCAGCTCGGCCCAGGCGTCGGCGATGTCATGGCCGAGTTGATCAGCACCGGCAGCACCGGCACCTTGATCAGCCCGTTCGACATCCGCCGCTTCACCGACCCGATGGCCCTCGCCACGCCGCTCTCGGCCAGCATCGCGAGCACCGGCAAGCTTGTCTGAACCGCCCAAGCCATCGGCTGACGACCCGAGGTTTTTTGCGCCATGAAACCTGCGTCGCTACGTTTTGCCCAGTCTGCCCGGCAGATACAGCAGATTATCCTTTGCCAGGCTCAACAACGGCACAAGCCATCGCAACGGCTTTGATAGTTTATTGATGAGAAACGGCATCGCGATCTGCTGCCGGCCATCGCATTACGCCCCATGGGAGCCCGTTGGATGACCACCCGATCTTCGAATAGCCCGCTGAAGCATGGGCAGTTTTACATCAACGGCGACTGGTCGTTTGCGGCCCACCCGGCCACGCTACCGGTGGTCAACCCGGCCACCGAAGCGGTAATCGCCGAAGTCGCCCGCGGTTCCAGCGAGGACGTCGACCGGGCAGTCGCCGCCGCCCGTGGGGCCTTTGCGGGGTGGGCCGCGACCCCGGTGGCCACGCGCGCATCGATCCTGGGCAGACTCCATGAGCTGATCCTTGAACACAAGGAGGCATTGGCCCAGACGCTCTCGCTGGAAATGGGCGCCGCCATCGGTTTCGCCCGGGCCATGCAGGTGCCGCTGGCGGCCGAACATGTCCGGGTGGCCCGTGACCTGCTCGCCACCTATGCGTTTCGCAAGGTCGAGAACGGCACCGCCATCGACCGCGAGCCCATTGGCGTCTGCGGCCTCATCACGCCGTGGAACTGGCCGCTGTACCAGATCACCGCCAAGGTCGCCCCGGCGATTGCCGCCGGCTGCACGGTGGTCCTCAAACCCAGCGAACTGTCGCCGTTGAGCGCCCTGCTCTTCGCCCAACTGGTGCATGACGCCGGCCTCCCTCCAGGCGTTTTCAACCTGGTGAACGGCAGCGGTGCCGACGTTGGCGCGGCCATGGCGGCGCATCCGGATATCGACATGATCTCCATCACCGGCTCGAACCGCGCCGGCGCGCTGGTGGCCCAGGCCGCCGCGCCCACGGTCAAGCGCGTCACCCAGGAACTGGGCGGCAAATCACCGAACCTGCTGATGCCGGACGCGGACGTGGCCAAGGCCGTGCCGCCAGGCGTGATGTCGGCATTTCGCAACGTCGGCCAGTCCTGCAGCGCACCGACCCGGATGATCGTACCGCGCAGTCGCCTGGCGGAGGTCGAAGCCCTCGCGGCCGCGACCGCCAACGCGATCATCGTTGGCGATCCGCAATCGGAAGCCACCGTCCTCGGCCCCATCGCCAACGAAGCGCAGTTCAACCGCGTGCAAGGCATGATCGCCCTCGGCCTGGAGGAAGGCGCAAAATTGCTGTGCGGCGGGCCAGGCCGCGTGCCCGGCTTTGACAAAGGTTTCTATGCCCGGCCGACGGTATTCTCCCAGGTGGACAGTGCCATGCGCATCGCCCAGGAAGAGATCTTCGGCCCGGTGCTGTGCATCATCCCCTACGACACGCTGGACGAAGCCGTCGCCATCGCCAACGACACCGTCTACGGCCTCGGGGCCCATGTCCAGGGCCAGGACCTCGACCAGGTGCGCAGCGTGGCGTCGCGCATCCGCGCAGGCCAGGTGCTGTTGAACTACCCGGCCTGGAATCCGATGGCGCCGTTCGGTGGCTACAAGCGCTCGGGCAATGGCCGCGAGTATGGCGTCCATGGGTTCGAGGAGTATCTGGAGACCAAGGCGATTGTCGGCTTCGGTTGATCGCCTACGGCTCTGACCGCCCAGGGCCCTTACGGTCGCCTGCGTACGGTTTCATGTGCACGAACGCCGGCAACCAGGCCTCGCGCCGCCGGGTCCAGCACTCGTAGGTCGGCATCAACTGATCAGGGGCATCCAGGGCGCCCAGGTTCACCTCGATTTCATCCCCGCTGCGGGCGAACACCGACGAGCCGCAGCGCGGACAGAAAAAACGCCCGTCGTAATCGCGCGTCTCGCCTTCGATCCTAACCGCCGTCTCAGGGAATATGGCCGCCGCGAAGAACAATGCCCCATGGTGCTTGCGGCAGTCGAGGCAGTGGCAAAGCCCCACTCGATAAGGGCGGCCCGAGGCTTCGATACGCACGTTGCCACACAGGCATCCGCCGGTGAATCGGTCCATGGTGTGGTTCCTCTTGGCCAGGGTATCGATACACCTTCGACCCCTCTTGCATCTGGTTTGCTTCAGCCGTTGCCCACCATCGGTACCGCCATCAGCAAGATCGCGGTACCGTGCGTCGCGGTCGATGCCACGACCCCGTGGCGCATGCGCACCCACCCACAAGCCAACCCCTCCACCAACGTGAAAAGAAGAATTGGCCAGCCAAGCGACGTCACGCTCAAGGCGAGGAACCCATGGCACGCCGCAAACGCCACACCACTGATCAGCGCCGCTCGCAGGGCGCTGACGTGCTGTTCGAGATGGCCCTGAAGGAAACCGCGAAACAGCACTTCTTCCAGCATATTGGCACCATAGGCCAGCACCACCATGCCCGGCAACCATGCCCAATAGCCTGGCAGCATTGCCGCATCAGTCGCTTGACAAAGCCGCAGCGGCAAGCCGATCAAGCCTCCCACGCCGACGCCCAGGGCAACGCCCGTCAATCGACGCCCCTTGGACAACACCACCAGTTGCCACAGATCGGGCAACAAGCGAGCACTCAGTGCGATCAGCCCCAGCGACGACAGCCCCAGTGTGGCCAGCACGAACGGGTTGGCGAGAAAGCTGATCTGCAAGTCACCCTTGAGCGACCACAGGCGCAGCGGTGTCATCACGTCGCGCATCAGCACGAACGCCATCAGCAGAATCAAAATACGCGTTCCTGTCAGGGCCTTGGGCGTCAAGCCGAACCACAGCCCGAAGAGCACAAGGCCGGGTATCAGGTACAACGCGTAGTCCAGCAGTATCACAATTGCCTGGGCGATCATCCGTCTTCCTTGCTTGGAAATGCATGCAGCGGTCAGTAGTCACGGATCATGACGATTGATAACGGGCGCATGCAACGCCATCAACTCCGCGACCCATTCGATGAACACCCGCAACTTGGCACTGAGGTGGCGGTTCGGCGGATAGGCCAGGTAGAGCGGCATGGGGTCTATGCGCCAGTCTTCGAAAAGCGGTACGAGCTGGCCTTGCGCTTCGTATGGCCTGGACATGTACCGAGGCAGCCACAGCACCCCCAGCCCCGCGAGGCCCGCCGCCAGGTAGGCGTTGCCATCGTCGACGGCCAGCGCGTAGCGGCCCTTGACCTGCAAGCGCTCGCCCCGGCGATGCATCGCATACGGCATGGGTTTGCGCGTGCGCGCCCAGAGGAAACCAACGACACGGTGCAGGGAATCTTCCAGCGCCTGCGGATGATCCGGCGGGCCGTGACGCGCCAGGTAACCCGGCGCGGCGAAAATGCCCAGGGCCAGATCGCCGATGCGCCGGGCAACCAGTGACTGATCCACCAGCTCGCCGCCACGCACCACGCAATCGACGTTTTCATCGAGCATGTCGACAATCCGGTCGCTGACACCCAGGTCGATCTGGATGTCCGGGTACCGCGCATAGAACGCAGGCAAGGCCGGCACCAGGATCATGGCAGCGAGCGGACTCGGCACGTCCACCCGCAGCCGTCCACGGGGCAAGGTCTGCGCACCGGCGAGGCTGGTCTCGGCATCGTCCATGTCCGCCAGCAGCCGGATCACCCGTTCGTAATAGGCCGCGCCGTCAGCGGTGACGTTGACCTTGCGCGTGGTGCGATTGAGCAACCTGACCCGCAAGCGCGCCTCCAGTTGCTGGACCAGTTGCGTCACGGTGGTCTTGCTCATGTGCAGGGTCTCGGCAGCCTTGGTGAAGCTGCCCGCCTCCACCACCCGCACGAACGCCTGCATCGCATCGAAACGATCCATATCTGCCTCGGCACTTGTCGGATTGTTTGGATTTTACAAACAGTGATCGCCAAGGTTGCTCGTTTATCGCCTGGGCACAAGTCCCTAGAGTGACTTCATCGTTGATTTCGGGTCGCTCACGGCCCATTGATGGAGGTCTGCATGACACAGCGTGACGTTGTTTTCCCCGCCGGACGCCAGGCGCTTTATGAGCGCAATCGCTATTCGCCGGCCATTCGTTCCAACGGGTTTCTGTTCGTGTCAGGGCAGGTCGGCAGCACCGAGGAGGGTTCGCCGGTGCCCGAGCTACAAGCCCAGGTGCGGCAGGCGTTCAACAACCTGAAAGCGATTCTCGCGGCCGCCGATTGCACCTTCGACGACGTGGTGGACGTCACCGTTTTCATCGTCGACCCCGAAGCGAAATTCGAGGCCATCTGGGAGGTTGTGCCCGAATTCTGGGGCAACGCTCCGCATCCGACCCTGACGGCGGTCGGTGTGACCTGGTTGTATGGGTTTGAGTTTGAAATCAAGGTGATTGCCAAGTTGCCGGAGGGTGGCAAGGGGTAAGTCTTCGGCCGACGCCTTCGCGAGCAAGCTCGCTCCCACAAAGGCGCGCGGTAGGGCGCCGCAGAGCCATTTGTGGGAGCTTGCTCGCGAAGGCGGTGGATCAGCCGTGATCAACCCCTGACTGCCGCCTCGATCGCCGCGATGTCGATCTTGGTCATCGTCATCATGGCGTCGAAGGCGCGCTTGGCGATCGCCTGGTCCGGGTGAGTGACGGCCTCGCTCAGGACCCGAGGGGTGATCTGCCAGGAGATGCCCCACTTGTCCGTACACCAGCCACAGGCATTTTCCTGCCCGCCGTTGCTCACAATCGCGTGCCACAAGCGGTCGGTCTCGGCCTGGTCATCAGTGGCCACTTGAAAGGAAAACGCAATGCCGTGCTTGACCGAAGGCCCTCCGTTCAACCCCAGGCACGGGATGCCCATCACCGTGAACTCCACCGTCAACTCATCGCCTTGTTTGCCCGAAGGGAAATCGCCCGGCGCACGGTGCACGGCCAGCACCTTGCTGTCCGGGAAGGTCTGCGCATAGAACTGGGCCGCTTGCAGCGCAGCGCCGTCGTACCAGAGACAGATTGTGTTCTTGTTGTTCATCCGCGTTCTCCGAGAGAGGGACTGGACGGTGAAGTCTAGCAGTCCCCTATCGAGCCGGGCCTATCGCCCATCAGGTGAACAGATCGACCCCCAGCTGGAACGCCACCCACAGCGCCAGTCCCGTCGCGAACAGCAGTGCGATGTTCTCGAACAGGTTGTTGCGGTATTGCTTGCTCAGCAACGATTTCTGGTTGGACATGATCAACAGGCCCAGGGAAATGACCGGCAGGCCGACGATGTTCAGCGCGCTGACACCGATGGTCAGGGTGACGAAGTCCGGCATGCCGGGCATCGACCAGATCAACGGTGTGACGAGGATGAAGAGCATGAACCACTTGTGCATCGGGTCACGGTGGAACTCCTTGCCGTAGCGCTCCCGACGCTTGGGCAGGACGTGCTGGAAGGCATCGGTAATGAGCATCGGGAACGCCGTGGTCTTGCCGGAAATACTGGCGAACAGCGTGGCGAATACGCCGACGAAGAACACATACCAGCCGATGGGGCCGAAGAAGATTTCCAACGCCTTGCCCAGGTCACCCAGGGTTTTGACTTCAATGCCGTTGGGCCGCAGGATCTCGGCACCGACGATCCAGATCGCCAGGTTGATGACAATCCCCACGAACACCGCGAACAGCAGGTCGTTGCGCTGGATGCGCTTGTGCTCGGGCCCGGTCCAGCCCTTCTGGCGCATGACGTATGGATGCACGAAGTTGGCAATCGAGCCGGCCACCGCGCCAATCACCGAGACTGCCACCAGCAGCGCACCGTGGACACCTTCGTCCGCAGGAATGCTGAAGCCGATGGTGCCTTTGACGATCCCCACCACATCCGGTCCGGACATCACGGCCAGGGCGATGAACGCCAGGGTCATGATCGCCAGCAGCGCCTTCATCACCCCTTCGATCATCGAATAGATGTTGCGCCCCACCAGCAGCCACACCGCCAGCACCACCGCCACCGAACACAGCAACGGGTAGTCGACCCGCAGCAGCATCGCCAGGGACTCGCCAGCGCCCTTGATCATGTAGGCGTTCATCAAGTGGCCCATGAGCAGCGCGTAGACCAGCAGGAACCAGGCGAAGAACGGGTTGAGCTGGGCGTACCCCTGCAAGATGGTCATGCCCTGGTTATTGCAGAGCTGGAAGCGCGCGATGATGTTGACGATCAGGTACCTGAGCAGCAGCGACACCGCCAGCACCCACATCATCGCGTAGCCGTAGTTCGCACCGGCCACCGAAGAGGTGATCAGGTCGCCGGCGCCGAGCCAGGAAAGGACCGCGATGATGCCCGGGCCCAGAAGCTTGAGTATTCGTACAAAGCGGCCTTGGGCGGGCGCGGCGGCCTTGCCTTCGACGGACGGAATGCTCGACATGGATGGAATCTCCGTTATTTTTTTTGTGAGAAACGGGCCACAGTCGAACACATTAGATACGACATCGTACAACCATTCTTGAGCCTCAAGTATGTAGAAATGTTTCATTGATCCGCGGCCGGAAAAGCTGGCAATTTGACAGCCAGCGCCCTCAGCGCTCGCCGTTCTCGACCATCCAGCGCACCATGTCCACCAACGCCACTCGATGCTGGTGCACGGCGCACCAACCGGCGTGGTCCTGGCTGAACCGTTCGACATAGCGGCTGAGCACCACATGGCGCCCATCCTCGGCCAGGTGCAGCTCCACCTCGCGGCAGTGCAAGGCCCCCTGCTCAAGCGTGCGCATCCGTCGATGCAAGACCAGCGCGCCCCTACTCATCGGCGTTCTCCTCGTCCGGGCATGTTGATTGACCGGTCACCACGGCGCCCAGCTTGCCCTCGGCGACAACATCGGCGCGCCGCTGTGCCACGGCCTCTCGCAGGGCCGCGTAATAGTCCGGTCGGGTCCGCAGTTCGTCTGTCAGCGGCAACGCCTGCGCACGTCCATCGACGATGCCGCCGGCGGTGTTGAGCGTGCCCAGGGTGTCGACGGTGCTGCTGTTGTCACCGAACGGGCTGACCATGAAATCGATCACCTTGCCCGTGGCGTCCCGCAGGTTGGCCGTGCCCAGTATCGGCAGTTCCACGGTCGGCCCCGCCGCGATGTTCCAGACGCCGAACGTCTGGCCGAAATCGGCCTCGTGGCGTTCGATACCCAGTTTGCCGGAGACGTCGACCAGGCCGACGATGCCCGCCGTGGTGTTGATCACGAAACGGCCCAGGGTGTTGACCGAGCGCTGGCCGTTGCCTTGCAGCAGGTCGTTGACGAACACTTTGGGCTCGCCGAAGTTCGCCACGAAGTTGTGCACCCCGGCCTGGAAGAACCCAGGGAGCTTGCGGTAACCGCGGGCCACCGGGGCCAGCGCATAGTCATCCACCGTCCGGTTGAAGGCGAAGATGCCGCGATTGATGGGCTCGGCGGGATCATGGACGCCATAGCGCGCATGCTCGCAACGGCCGGGCGTGGCCGCCGGCGTCTGGGCACAGCCGCTGGCGAAGGCGGCGAGTGCCAGGACCAGGGAATATCGAACACGTAACGAAGCGGGATCGGTGAGCGGCATACGGGGCTGTCTCGCAAGGAATTGAGGAAGTGCTGCCTGAATGCCCGTGGCGAGTGTGGTCGCAGGCAAACTGACTGACACCGGCGCAATCCTGCCGCCGTTTTCTTGCCCGAAGATTTCCGCAACATTGCCCAGCGGCAACTTTATTTCCGAATTGAAATATATGACGCGGGCCCTGGATTGACCCTAGTATCGACGCCTGTATTCCTTGCCCAGCGTGCCCGCCGTGAGCCATTTACTACTGGTGGACGACGACCTCGAAGTCCTCGCCCTCTTGCGCAAATTCCTCGAACAACATGGCTACAGCGTGGACGTGGCCGCCGACGGTCGCGCCCTCTGGCAAGCGGTGGAACGCCGGTTGCCGGACCTGATCATCCTCGACGTCATGCTGCCGGGCGACAGTGGCCTGGTGCTGTGCCAGCGACTGCGGGCCGAGCACACCGTGGGCATCGTCATGCTCACCGCCATGGGCGAATTGAGTGATCGCGTCGTGGGCCTGGAGCTGGGAGCGGACGACTACCTGACCAAACCGTTCGATGCCCGCGAACTCCTGGCCCGGGTCCGCGCCGTCCTCAGGCGCACCGGCGAAACCAGGAGCCCCGCCAACGACACGTCCCGCTGGGTGCTGGCGTTCGATAACTGGCAACTGGACGTCACCCGCCGCGAACTGCGTTCACCGGACAACGTCATGATCCCGCTCTCCACCGGCGAGTTCGAACTGTTGCTGGTCTTTGTCGAGCACCCGCGCCGGGTGCTCAGCCGCCAGCAGTTGCTGGACATGGCCCGTGGCGAGACCTACGACGCGTTCGACCGCAGCATCGACGTGCAAGTCAGCCGGCTACGCCGCAAGTTGGAAACCGACAGCACCGGCGCGTCGATGATCCGCACCGTGCGCAACGGCGGCTACCTGTTCACGCCCCAGGTGGTAAAACGATGAAACCGCCGCGCTCGGGCGCCAAGCGCCCACGGGACACCCTGGCGCGCTGGATCGCCCTGACGACCCTCGGTGCCATGCTGACGTTGCTGGCCCTGAACGCGCTGTTCAGCCAATTGGCCGATGCCTGGGCGCGCCCGCCCCTGATGGAAACCGGCCTGTTCGAAAAGATCTCCGCCATCAGCCGCATCATCGACTCGGCAACGCCCGAACAGCGCCCCGCCATCGCCAGGGCCGCCAGCGACCAGGCATTCAACACGCAATGGCTGCAACACCACGACGACGCACGAGTGCCGGTGATCGACGACGACCCGCAATACAACGACGGCGCGGCGCGGCTGCGCCAGCAACTGGGCAGGCCGGATGCGCGGATAGAAGGCTACGAGCCGAGCGACTGGCCCGCTGGCGAACCCGGCGGGCGCTACGCCGCGCTGATCGAGTTGAGTGATCATTCGTGGGTGATGTTCTCCATGCCCGCGCGCAACTGGGGGCTGGAAGACTGGGAGCGCAACCTGATCATCCTGGCGTTGATCCTGCTGTCGACCTTCATCGTGGCGTTGGTCGCCACCCGGCACCTGGCCGCGCCTCTGGAACGCTTCGCCGAAGGGGCCAGGCGCTTTGGCGTGGATCACCGGGCCCCGCCCATTCCCGTGATCGGCCCTTACGAAATCCGCCAGGCGATCCTCGCCTTCAATGCCATGCAGGCCCAGCTCAGGCACTTCATCGAAGACCGCACGCAAATGCTCGCCGCCATCTCCCATGACCTGCGGGCACCGTTGACCCGCATGCGCCTGCGCGGGGAGTTCATCGACGATGCCGAGCAGCAATCCCGGCTGTTCAGGGACGTGGACGAGATGCAGGCGATGGTCAACTCGGCCCTGGAGTTCTTCCGCGACGACGCCCGGCTGGAGCATGCCACCGCCTTCGACCTGGCCGAACTGCTGCACACCGTCGTCGATGATTTCAAGGACGCCGGCATCGAGGTGGCCTTCGAGGGCGCCCAGCGGTTCGTCTATGTCGGCCGGCCCATCGGGATCAAGCGCGCCTTGGTGAACCTGATCGACAACGCGATCAAGTACGGCAGCGAACCGGCGGTGCAACTCAAGGCCTGGACCGATCACGTCGAGATTCGCATCCTCGACCGCGGCCCAGGCATTGCCCCCGAATACCAGGAGCGGGTATTCGCTCCGTTCTTCCGCCTCGAAGGCTCACGCAACAAAAACACCGGCGGTGTCGGCCTGGGCCTGTCAGCAGCCCGGGCCACCGTGCTGGAGCATGGCGGGACGCTGAGCCTGAACAATCGTCACGGTGGTGGACTGGAGGCCAAGGTCCTGCTGCCCTTGAATGGTTAGCCCGGCAACGGCTGGAAAAAACCCCACGATGAATAATGCGCTAAACAATCGGCGCCTTCCTCGATAGGATGTCCGGCCCCGCTGCCCCGGCCCTGTCCGGGAAGGCGCTTTTTTTCTGCCCGACACCGCGCTCGGGCGCAATCGTTCCCCCTTCGCTCACGTGTGCCAAAGGATCGACGGAGCCAATTGAACGTTATGGAGTTCACCCGATGATTCTTATCATTTACGCCCATCCCTACCCCGATAAATCGCGGGTCAACCAGGAGATGCTCAGGCGCGCCGCCCGTCACCCGGACGTGGTCATCCGCTCCCTCTACGAGCTGTACCCGGACTTCGACATCGATGTCGAGGCCGAACAGCGGGCAGTCGAGCAAGCGCAACTGGTGGTGCTGCAACACCCGATGTACTGGTACAGCGCCCCGCCACTGCTGAAATTGTGGATCGACAAGGTGTTCACCCAGGGCTGGGCCTATGGCAAGGGCGCCGTCGCCCTCAAGGGCAAGCCCTTGCTGTGGGCCGTCACCACCGGTGGCGCGCACGATCATTTCCAGATGGGCGACTACCCCGGTTTTTTGGCGCTGGCCCAACCCCTCCACGCGACAGCCCTCTACTGCCACATGCGGTGGCTGGAGCCGGTAGCCGTGCACGGCGCGTATGCCGGTGCCTGCGACGCCCAAGACGCACAAATCGAGCACTATTGCGCTCGCCTGGCCGCCTGGAAGGACGATTGAAATGGAAACACATAGCCTGATTGAAATGCTCATCTACCTGGGCTCGGCGGCTCTGATCGTGCCGATCGCCGTCCGGTTGGGGCTGGGCCCGGTGCTGGGCTACCTGCTCGCCGGTTGCGCCATCGGTCCCTGGGGCCTGAAGCTCGTCACCGACGTCAAGGCGATCCTGGAATTCGCCGAGATCGGCGTGGTGCTGATGCTCTTCATCATCGGCCTCGAACTGGACCCCAAGCGCTTGTGGGCGCTGCGCAAAATGGTGTTTGGCGGCGGCGCGCTGCAAATGCTCGCCTGTGGCGCAGCCATCGCCTCGTTCTGCGCGCTGCTTGGCCTGAACTGGACGGCGGCGCTGCTGGTGGGCCTGACCTTGAGCCTGTCCTCCACGGCCATTGCCATGCAGGCCATGAGTGAGCGCAACCTGACCGCGACTGCCGTGGGGCGCAGCAGTTTTGCCGTGCTGCTGTTCCAGGACATCGCCGCCATTCCCCTGGTGGCCATGATCCCCCTGTTGGCGGCCCACGGCGGAACCCCGTCAGGCGCCGACCTGGCCTTGTCGATCGGCAAGATCGTCGCGGCAGTCGGCCTTGTCGTGGTGCTCGGCCGTTACGTTTCCCGGCCGCTGCTGCGCTTTGTCGCCAAATCCGGCCTGCGGGAAATCTTCAGTGCCGTCGCCCTCTTCCTGGTATTCGGCTTCGGGTTCCTGCTGGAGGAAGCCGGCCTGTCGATGGCGATGGGCGCATTCCTCGCCGGGGTGCTGCTGGCCAGCTCGGAATACCGGCACGCCCTGGAAAGCGACATCGAGCCGTTCAAAGGCTTACTGCTGGGGTTGTTTTTTATCGGCGTGGGCATGTCGATCGACTTCGGCACCCTGATCCATGCGCCGCTGAAGGTCCTGACCCTGACCCTGGGTTTCATCCTGATCAAGCTGCTGGTGATCCGGCTTATCGCACGCGTGCTCAATGTCCCCGGTGGCCAGCGCTCATGGCAGGCGGTGCTGCTCGGCCAGGGCAGCGAATTTGCCTTCGTGGTGTTCGGCGCCGCGACGGTCGCGGGCATCCTGACCGAGCAATGGGGTAAAAGCCTGACGCTGGCCGTGGCCTTGTCCATGTGCCTGACGCCGTTGCTCATCCTGCTGTTGGCGCGCATGGAGTCCGCCAGCAAGAAGAACCGCCAGGAATCCGACCTGGTCGACCCGCAGACGCCCCGGGTGATCATCGCCGGGTTCGGCCGGTTCGGGCAAATCGCCGGCCGCCTGCTGATGTCCTGCGGCGTCGAGGTGGTGGTCCTGGACCACGACCCGGACAACATCGAGACCTTGCGCAAATTCGGCGTGAAAGTGTTCTACGGCGACGCCACCCGCCTCGACCTGCTGGAAGCGGCCGGCGCGGGCCAGGCCGTGGTGATGATCAATGCGATCGACGACCAGGAAGACAACCTGAAGCTGACGCGCCTGGTCCGGGAACACTTCCCCGGCTTGAAGCTGCTTGCCCGGGCCCGGGACATGGGGCACATCATCGCCCTGCGGCAACTGGGCGTGGAGGCCGCCGAGCGAGAAACCTTCGAAAGCGCGCTGGCGCTGGGTCGAAGCGCCCTGGTGCAGATGGGTGTGGGCAGCTACGAGGCACGGGAGCGCGCGGACCAGTTCCGTCGCCTGAACCTGCAGATGCTCGACGAGATCGTGGCCCACCCGGCGGACGACCTCGACTTCCGCCACAACGCCTACCTACGAGCCAACGCATTGCTCGAAGAAATGTTCAACGAAGACCGCGCCCGGCCGACCCACGGCTGGTCCGAACAGCATCGGCCGGAGCCGGACTGAGTCGCGCGCCCGACGTCAGCCCACCTCCACCAAGGCGTCCAGCTCGGCGAGCAGCGCCGGTGCAAGGGTCAGCTCGCTGGCACTGAGGTTTTCCCGCAGGTGCGCCAACGATGACGTACCCGGGATCAACAGGATGTTGGGCGCCCGTTGCAGCAGCCACGCCAGGGCCACGCACAGCGGCGACGCCTCCAGGCGCGCCGCGACGCTGGACAGGGTTTGCGATTGCAACGGCGTGAAGCCGCCCAACGGGAAGAACGGCACGTAGGCGATGCCTTCGCGGCCAAGCTCGGCGATGAGGGACTCGTCGGCCCGATGGGTCAGGTTGAAGTGGTTCTGCACACAGACAACCTTGGCGATGCCCTGGGCCTGCCTGACCTGCGCGGCGGTGACGTTGCTCACGCCCAAATGCCGGATAAACCCCTGGTGCTGCAACTCAGCCAGGGCCGTGAAGGCTTGCTCGATGGATTCGTCCGACGGCGAATTCATATTGCCCCATACCCGCAGGTTGACCACATCCAGCACATCCAGGCCCAGGTTGCGCAGGTTGTCGTGCACCGCCTGGGTCAACTCGGCGGGGCTCTGGGCCGGGTTCCAGGATGCATCGGCGCCGCGCACTGCGCCCACCTTGGTCACGAGGGTCAAGTCCTCGGCGTAGGGGTGCAACGCTTCGCGAATCAACTGGTTGGTGACGTGCGGGCCGTAGAAGTCGGCGGTGTCGATGTGGTTGACCCCGCTAGCCACGGCCTCACGCAGCACCGCGACGGCCGCCGCCGGGTCCTTGGGTGGCCCGAATACATGGGGCCCCGCCAGTTGCATCGCCCCGTAGCCCATGCGCTTGACCGCACGGTCGCCCAGTAGAAAAGTGCCTGCCTTGTCTGCAATGCTCATCGCGTGCCCCTTGGATCAATGAAAGTACGAGCACTATAAGCATTGACCATTGCGCTGATAATCGGGTGCAATCGGCACAGCTTGTACGACGGAGAGAACAATGGCGGCGGATATCCAGGACTTGCTGGCCTTCGTGGCGGTGGTCAACGCAGGGGGCTTTCGCGAAGGCGCGCGGCTCAGCGGCAAGTCTGCCTCCAGCCTCAGCGATGCGGTACGCCGGATGGAGCGCCGCCTGGGCGTGCGCCTGCTCAACCGCACCACTCGCAGCGTGGTACCGACCGAGGCCGGTGCCCGGTTGATGGAGCGCATCGTGCCGGCCCTGGGCGAGGTCGAGTCGGCGCTGGACGTGGTCAACGAATTTCGCGACCGCCCTTCGGGCACGCTGCGGCTGAACGTACCGGCCAGCGCGGTCAGGCTGGTGCTGCCCGCGATCGTCACGCCGTTCCTGAAAAGCTACCCCGACATTCGCCTGGAGGTGATTGCCGAAGAAAGCTTCGTGGACGTGCTCGCGGCCGGTTGCGACGCCGGCATCCGCTACGACGAGCGCCTTGAGCAGGACATGATCGCTATCCCCATCGGCCCGCGTTTCCAACGCTTCGCCACGGCGGCCTCACCGGCGTACCTGGACGCCAGGGGCCGCCCCGAACACCCGCGGGACCTGCTCCAGCACGCCTGCCTGCGGGGCAAGTTCGCCAGCGGCGCCATGCCGCCGTGGGAGTACGAACGCGACGGCGAAACCGTGAGCGTCGACCCGAGCGGCCCGTTGATCGTGCGGATCGGCGGCGCGGTGGACCTGGCGGTCCAGGCCGCCCTGGATGGGCTAGGCGTAATCTACCTGTTCGAAGACTGGCTGCGCCCCTACCTCGACAGCGGCGCCCTCGAACCGGTCCTCGAACCCTGGTGGCAGCGCTTCACCGGCCCCTTCCTCTACTACCCCGGCCGCCGCTACCTGCCCTCGCCGCTGCGGGCCTTCGTGGATTTCATCCAGGCCCGCAAATGACGGTGGCGGCCCGCCTCGACAGGGCTGCACGCCGATCCGGCGGTTTCGGCCCAGCCCACCCGCCACTCGTCCCCCCGCCCTCAGGATTTTCGAACCAAGCGTCTCGCTACGGCTCGTAGCTACATGACACCGCTGCAAGCGACGGGGCATCACGGCTTGAACGGCGGGCGCATTGAGTGTCCTTGCAGTTCACTGCCGGAGTTTCGCCATGTACGAATGCCTAGTCCAACAGGTTTCCTCGAAGGAGTCCCTGGCGTTTTTTGCCCAACGCGATACCCACGGCACGGGTTTCAAGGCCAGTGCGCCCGCCGCCGGGCTGTCGGTGACGGCTCAGTTCAAACCCCACGACCAGCAGAACCTGATCAAGCCGAACATGCAGCTCAGTGCCATTCGCTGCCGGGGCGGGCGCCTGGAGTGCATCAAGGTGCGCTGGGGTTGGTCGCCGATCTGGTCCGTCGGAACGATGCCGCCGCTGACCCATCTGCCGCTGCACCTGGTGATGCGCTCCAAGGTCTTCGATCGAATCAAGCGCGAGGGCCGGGTGCTGGTGGCGGTGAACGGCTGGTACGAGTCGGCCGACGCCACCGTGGCGCCCGCCTCCCCGCGCCTGAGCTACACCGCGTCCAACCAGGGCGCGCCGATCTTCCTCGCGGCTCTGGCCCAGGCCAGCGAAACACCCAACGGCTGCGACGGCCTGACCCTGGTGACCTACGGCGACATCGCCAGCAAGCAGCAGCGCCTGCTGGCCTTCACCGGCGAGGAAGCCCTCCAGTGGCTACGGCCCGACCTGGATTGGGAACAGGCGCAGCAGATCGCGGCGAGCGCGGCGCTGATCAACCCACCCCTCGGACACATCCCGCCACCCCAACGGCTGATCCAAGGCCGAGGCTGACAGCGCCACTCAAGGAAATCACGAAAGGCTCGACGAGGGACGGTAAACTGGCCGCGCAACACCGCCCCTCATCCTTTCGAACAAGAGACTTGCATGGCCAATCCAGACATCACCTTCACCCCCGACCCAGACGCAGATTCCATCTCCTCCGACGTTGCCGGCTTCGGCGGCCTGCTGGTTTCCACCCAGATCCCGACCCGGGCCGATGGCAGCCTGGAGCTGGGCGACATCACCTTGCAAAGCGAATGCACCTTGCAAGCCCTCAAGACCGCCCTGGAGCGCGCCGGCAGCTCCATGGACCGGGTCCTGCACCTGACCATCTACCTTACCGACATGGCGGATCGCGGTGCCTTCAACGAAGTCTACAAACGCTTCTTCGCCAAACCCTGGCCGGTGCGCGCGGCCGTGGGCGTGGCGGCGCTGGCAGTAGAAGGCATGCGCGTGGAAGTGACGGCAATAGCCGCCAAGGCCTGATGTTGCCGGTATAACCTGCAGGGTAGAGGCACTTATGTGGCAAGGGGATTTATCCCCTCGCCACAGGTTCCAGCATAAACCTCGGGCTCCGCGACCTGCCCCAAACGCGCGTTTTCCCGAAAAACAGTCATTTACGCACCTAGCCCGGCCTCGACCACGCCGCTAAAGTGCGCCGTTTCCATCCTGGTGGCGTGCTCATGAATCTCTGGTTCCGACTCTTGTTGATGCTGTTGCGTCGTCCCTGGCGCAAGCCCACTGACCCTTTGGGCACCACCGTGGTGCGGATGCGCGTCTGGCCACTGGACCTGGACCTCAACCGCCACGTCACCAACGGGCGCTACTTCACCCTGGCCGACGTCGGGCGCATGGATTACGTGCTGCGCAGCGGCGCCTACAAAGTCGCCCTGCGCCAACGCGCGGTGCCGATCGTGGGGGATGTCTGGGGCAAGTTCCGGCGCGAACTCAAGTTGTTCGAAGCGTTCGAGGTGCACTCGCGGATGCTCGGCTGGGACGACAAGTGGACCTTCATGGAGCATCGCTTCATCAGCCAGGGGCGCGTAGTCGGCGTGGTGATCATGCGGGGCCTGTTCCGCTCGGCCCGGGGCACGGTTGCACCGGGTGAGTTCATCCGCGCACTGGGGCTGGCCGAACAGTCGCCGGCGCTGGCGCCCTGGTTGAGTGCCTGGTCGCAAAGCTGCGATGGCTTGAGCCTGGCGCTGCGAGAGGAGCAAAACTGACGGGACGGCCTACCGCCCAATCCCCTTCTATACTGTTCTGCCAACCCCCACGGGGCCTGCACTTCCAATAATAAAAAGCAGAGGTGGAACATGGTCTGGCAACAAGTCTACGATCCCTTCGGTAATGCAGTGCTGTCGACGCTCCTGGCGGCGGTCCCGGTGGTGGTGATGCTGGCGTCCCTGGCGTTCTTTCATATCAAGGCGCACCTGGCGGCGCTGCTGGCCTTGGCGTCGGCCCTGCTGATCGCGATCTTCGCCTTCGGCATGCCCGCCGGGATGGCCGGGTCGGCGGCGTTGTACGGCGCGGCCAACGGCCTGTTACCCATTGGCTGGATCGTGCTCAACATCATTTTCCTGCACCGACTGACCACCGAGAACGGCTCGTTCAAGGTCCTGCAGGATTCCCTCGCACGCATCACCGACGACCGGCGCCTGCAATTGCTGCTGATCGCCTTCTGCTTCGGCGCATTCTTCGAAGGCGCGGCCGGCTTCGGTACGCCGGTGGCGGTGACCGGGGCCATCTTGATCGGCCTGGGCTTCTCGCCCCTGGCCGCCTCGGGCCTGGCCTTGATCGCCAACACCGCGCCCGTGGCGTTCGGCGCCCTGGGCACGCCCATCATCACCCTAGCCAAGGTCACCGGCCTGGATGAAATGGAGCTGTCGATGATGGTCGGCCGGCAACTGCCGTTCTTCTCGGTCATCGTCCCGTTCTGGCTGATCTGGGCATTCGCCGGCTGGCGCAAGATGCTGGAAATCTGGCCGGCGATCCTGGTGGCCGGCGTCAGCTTCGCCATCCCGCAGTTCCTGGTCTCCAACTACCACGGGCCGATGCTGGTGGACGTGATTGCCGCGCTGATTTCCATGGCCTGCCTGACCGGCTTCCTCAAGGTCTGGAAACCGGCCACGGTGCACACCTCCGCCGCGCTGTCGGGGCGGGTCGATGACTCGAAGATCGAGGCCAGCGAGCAGGCGCAGCCCGTCGCCGGCGGTGCGTTCGCCAGCGATGCGCGCCCGGCCGTGCTGCGGGCGTGGATGCCGTGGATCATCCTCACCGTGTTCGTCTTCGCCTGGGGCACCCAGGGCTTCAAGAACCTGTTCGACACCCGTCCGGCGCTCGACCCGCAGACCCAGTCGGTCAAGCTGGATCAGCAAGGCAAGCCGGTGCGCGAGGCCAATCCGCTGTTCTCGCCGATGCTGACATTCACTACCCTGCACCAGCAGATCGAGAAAGTCCCGCCGGTGGTGCCACAACCGAAAACCGAGGAAGCGATCTACAAGTTCAACTGGTTCACCGCCACCGGCAGCGGCATCTTCCTGGCGGCCATCCTCGGCGGCCTGCTGATGGGCTATTCGATCCCGCAACTGCTGCGCCAGTACCTGCGCACGCTCTGGGTGGTGCGCTATTCGCTGATCACCATCGTGGCGATGCTGGCCCTGGGGTTCCTCACGCGCTATTCGGGACTGGACGCCACCATGGGTCTGGCCTTCGCCGCGACGGGCATCTTCTACCCAATGTTCGGCACACTGCTGGGCTGGCTCGGCGTGGCGCTGACCGGTTCGGACACGGCGTCCAACGTGCTGTTCGGTGGCTTGCAGCGGGTCACGGCGGAACAGTTGGGGATCAGCCCGGTGCTGATGGCGGCGGCGAACAGTTCCGGCGGGGTGATGGGCAAGATGGTCGATGCGCAATCGATCGTGGTCGCCTCAACCGCGACTCGCTGGTACGGCCATGAAGGGGAAATCCTGCGCTACGTATTCTTCCACTCGGTCGTGCTGGCGATCCTGGTGGGCGGGCTGGTGACGTTGCAGGCGTATGTGGTGCCGTTCAGTCGGATGGTGGTCGGGGGGCACTGAGGGGACTGTGGCGAGGGAGACGCTGACTCGCCACAGCGATGGCTTACTGAACGTTCTTCAGCTTGACCACATCACCGGACACCGAGGTGGTGTAGCCGGTCAGGACCCACGCCCAGAACCAGTTTTCCTGGACTTGGGTGTTGATCATGGCGTCGCCGCCCTTAGCCTTGATCGCAGCGGTCTGGGCGCGCACGAAACGGCTGTTCTGCTGGATCGGGATCACCCCGAACAGCAGCAGGCCGGTGGCCTTGGCTTCACTGTGGCCGACTACGGTGTATTGGCTGCTGTCGTATTGCTGGGTTTTCATCGGGGCGCCGGTGCAGCCCGCCAGGGCCAGGCCGAGCAGTGCGCAGGCAGCGATCTTGCTGAGGTGGTTCATTGAATACTCCATGGGAAAACGCCCGGGATCCATCTCTCGGGCGGCGCGTACTCTAACCGATCAGCATCAGATTGACAGCATTCACTTGTTCAGCTGCGAGGCGCCACCCAGAGCCGCTCGTCAGTTGCCGCTCCAGCGAAACGGCGCGCCGTCGATAAACCAGTCACTGCGCCCGGCAAGGCCATTGGTTGCCCAGCAGACCAAGTATCGATGAACGACGGCCAGCCCCGTTGGAGCGCTTGAGCATGATTGACCTGACTGTCTGGAACATCACCCTGCCCGTGCAAACGCCGGCCCTGACCGTAGCCACCAAGGCCATGCCGACGCTGCAGAGCCCGTATTTCAACCGCAACGGCGAGCGCATCGTGTTCTGGGCACCGGTGACCGGTTCCCACACCGGCAAAAGCGACTTCCCGCGCTCCGAACTGCGGGAAACCGGTAAGGACGGCAAGCTGCGCAACTGGCGCTACAACAGTGGCCTCAACACCCTCAACGGCACCTTGTCGGTAAACCAGGTACCGTCGGAAGGACGGGTCGTGGTGGCGCAGATCCACGCCAAGGACGCCCCCGCCCCGCTGCTGAAACTGGTGTATCGCTACGCCAAGGGCACCGGCAACCTCGACGTGGAATACCGGGTCAAGCCCAAGGACGTGAAGAGCCCGGTGCTCTTCAGCGTGCCGAACATGGCGCTGAACAAAGCCTTCACCTATGCGTTGCAGATGGACAAGCAAGGCACGCTCACCGTGCTGATCAACAGCCTCGGCAAGCAGGTCAAGCTGGACCCTTCCTGGTACGCCTACGACTTTTACTTCAAGGCCGGCGTCTACACCCTGGACAACGTCGGGTACGCCAGCGAAGGCGGGAAAGTGACCTACACCAGGCTGGACGTCGGCCATAAATGACCGGCGTCGCCCCTTCCGTGGCGAGGGCGCTTGCTTGCGCGGGGCTGCGAGGCAGCCCGCGCCACAGGAAAAGGGCTGCCTGACAGCACTCGATCGATCAGGCGAACGTCGCCCCCCGCGTATTCACGAACAGTGAATACAACGAATGGCTGCCCGCCATGAACAACCGGTTACCTTCCCGGCCGCCAAAGCAGACATTGGGGCAGCGTTCCGGCAGGGAGATGTGCCCGATAGCCTTGCCTTGAGGGTTGAACACCCGCACGCCATCGAGTTTTTCCAGGTCGGCCTTGGGGTCACCGTTGCCGCCCCAGCCGCACCAGAGGTTGCCGCTTTCGTCGCACTTGATGCCATCGATGGCGGCGTAGTCCAGGCCCTCGATGTGCTTGCGCCGCTCGCCCAAGGTGCCGTCGTCCTTGACCGTGATCGCCCAGATCAGGCGGTTGGGCTTGGCCCGGCCTTCGACCACGTAGAGGATTTTCTCGTCCGGGGAAAAGCACAGCCCGTTCGGCCCCGCCAGGTCGTCGATCACCCGGCTGAGCGTACCGGTCTCGCCATCGATGCGGTACACCGCATGGGGCTGGGCCGGCGTGACTTTGTGCCCTTCGTAGTTGTTGCCGGTCTGGAACGGCGGGTCGGTGAACCAGATCGAACCGTCCTTCTTGCAGACGATGTCGTTGGGCGAGTTGAGCGGCTTGCCCTCGAAACTGTCCGCCAGCACGGTGATCGTGCCGTTGTGCTCGGTGCGGGTCACGCGCCGGCCTTCGCTGGACGTGGTGGAACCTTCGCACACCAGCAATCGTCCCTGGCGATCCCGGCACATGCCGTTGGAGAAGTTGGAGTGTTCGCGGTACACCGAGAGATCGCCGGTGATTTCATCCCAGCGCACGATGCGGTTGTTGGGAATGTCACTGACCAGCAGGTAACGACCGTCGCCGATCCACACCGGCCCTTCCGCCCAGCGCAGGCCGGTGGCGAGCTTTTCCACGCTGGCGTTGAAGATGCGCAAGTCCATGAAGCTAGGGTCGAGGATATTGATCAACGGGTCCGGGTAACGCTGGCTCAGCGGTTCGGCCTGGGCGAGCCCCGGCAGGTTGCCCAAGGTAGCGGCAGCCGCCGAAACCACCAGGGATTTTTTCAGGAAGACCCGACGCCCCTGATCGGCGGCGGTTGAAGATTGCGAAGCATCCATCGTGCGTCTCTCCGTTATTGTTATTGGACGGGAGCACAGTTTTACTCCGTGATAAGACATCGTACAAGACAGGCAATTCAGCGTTTTTTCGCGATGCTCCGCATTTCAGCCCACTGATGGCGAGCCACTGATACCGACTGCGCGCTTGTTTCCTGGCCCTTCGTGGGGTAAAAACTCATGTTGTACGATAACTAATAACAATAACGGCCATCCGAAATACTTGCTCGGCGGCCTGCCCTTCGAGACCGCCATGACCCTCGCTACTGCCGCTCCCACTCCACTTCCCCGGCACCTCGCGGTGCTTGTCCTGCTGTGCATGGGCTGCGCCTTTGCCGGTAATCATGTCGCCGCCCGGGCCGCCTTCGACGACGGCGCCGGCGTGTTGCTGGCGATACTGCTGCGCTCGGGCGGGACCTTGCTGGTGCTGGCCGCCCTGGTGCTGTGGCAACGCCAGAGCCTGCGCCTGCCCCGCGGTGCGTGGCGCTGGCAGCTGACGCTGGGGTTGTTGATCGGTGCCCAGAGCCTATGCCTCTACTCCGCCGTGGCGAGGGTGCCCGTGGCGTTGGCGCTGCTGGTCGGCAACCTCTTTCCGATTCTGCTGGCGCTGCTCACCTGGGCACTGGGTGGGCCCCGCCCGACCGCACGCACCGCCGCACTGATGGGGATGATCCTGGTGGGCCTGGTGTTCGTGCTGGAGGTGCCGGCGCGGCTGGCCTCTGAACAGAGCGTCGGCCCGCAATGGCTGGTCGGGGTGGGGCTGGCCTTCTGCGCCGCCTGCGTGTTTGCCTGCGCCTTGTGGATTACCGACCACAAGTTGTCCCAGGTGCGCGGCTCGGTGCGCAGCCTGCTGACGATTTTCATCGTCTTCAGCAGCGTCAACCTCGCCGGCCTGACCGGCGCCCTGCCCGGCGGTTTCGACCTGCCGGCCAGCAGCACCGGCTGGCTGGCCCTGGCCACGCTGGTGGTGCTCTACGGCACCGGGTTCACCGTCCTGTTCATCTGCGTGCCGCGCCTGGATATGCCACGCAACGCCCCAGTGATGAACATCGAACCGCTGGCCACGCTGCTGATTGGCTGGCTGGTGCTGGACCAGATGCTCAACCCGGGCCAGGTGCTGGGCGGCGCGATCGTGGTCACCGGTATCGTGCTGCTGACGTACCGCAAGGTTGAACGGGCCAAGGCGCCCGTGGCCGGGGTGGCTGGGCGTAACTGAAGCACCGGCGTCGCGCCCTGGCGACCAGGTTTTGTGGCGAGGGAGCAAGCTCTCTCGCCACAGGTGCTGGGTGAGGTCAGAACCGCACGGCCTCCGCCGGCACCACATCGATCCGCGACACCGCGCTGCTCAGGCGCCCCAGGCGGTTGTTGTGGTTGGCGATGATCTGCTCTGCCGTCATGCTGCCGTTGTCCACCGTAGAGTGGGCGTCTGCCGCCAGCACCAGGTCATAGCCGAGAGCATGGGCCTGGCGCACGGTGGCGTTGACGCAGTAATCGGTCTGCAGCCCGCAGACCACCAGCCGATCAATACTCCGCGCTTGCAGCAGCGACAGCAGGTCGGTCTGGTAGAAGGCGTCCGGCGTGGTCTTGCGCACCCGCAGATCGTCTGCGTCAGTCAGCAGGCCGTCAGCCAGTTGCCAGGCGTCGCAGCCATGGGTCAGCGAACCTTCCAGCTCCTCATGCTGGACCAGGATCACCGGCCAGCCGGCCGCCCTGGCCTTGGCGCTGAGGTCGTTGATGGTCCGGATGACGCGCTGGATGTCGAAACATTCTTCTTCGCCACTGCACAGTCCGTTCTGGACATCGATGATCAGCAATGCGGTGCTCATGACTTTCCTCTGCAAACGTTGATGGGATCAGTAACCCAACGACAACCCAGTGTTACGGCGAGGGTCGTTGGCGCCATAGAAGCGGTTCTTGCCCACCGGTTTGCCACCCAGCGACGGCGCACCGACCAGGATCGCCGCGATGTGGTTGGGGTCTTGCGGGCCGGCGAACTTGTGGCCCCAGCTTTCCAACAGCTTCTGCGTATCGGGGCTGGCGGCGAAGGTTTCCAGGTTGGTCTCCTCGGGCATCCACTGCTGATGGAAACGCGGCGCATCGACGGCTTCCTGAAGGTTCATGCCGTAGTCGATCACATTGAGGATGGTCAACAAGGTCGCCGTGATGATGCGGCTGCCGCCCGGCGTCCCCACCACCATCACCGTCTTGCCGTCCTTGGTGACGATGGTCGGGCTCATGGACGACAGCGGCGCCTTGCCCGGTGCGATGGCATTGGCCTCGCCCTGCACCAGGCCGTACATGTTGGGCACGCCGACCTTGGCGGTGAAGTCGTCCATCTCGTCGTTGAGGATGACCCCGGTCTTGCTCGCCATCACCCCGGCACCGAACCAGTCGTTGAGGGTGTAGGTGACGGAAACGGCGTTGCCCCACTGGTCGACGATGGAGTAATGGGTGGTGTTGCTGCCCTCATGGGGCGCCACGCCCGGCTTGATCTTCTGCGAATCGCCAGCCTTTTGCGGCTCGATGGCGGCGCGCAACTTGGCGGCGTATTGCTTGTCCAGCAGGTGGTCGATGGGGTTCTTCACGAAGTCCGGGTCACCCAGGTAGCTGTTGCGGTCCACGTAGGCGTGGCGCATGGCTTCAATCTGGTAATGCATGCCCTGGGCCGAATGAAAGCCCAGCTCCTTCATCGGATAGCCGTCGAGGATGTTCATGATCTGGCACAACACCACCCCACCGGAACTGGGCGGTGGCGCCGAGACAATGTGGTAGCCGCGGTAGTCGCACTCCACCGGTGCCAGCTCACGGGTCTTGTACTTGTCCAGGTCGGCCTGGGTGATGATGCCCTTGTTGGCCTGGCTGGAGGTAACGAGTGCATCGGCGACCCAGCCCTTGTAGAAGCCATCGGCGCCCTTGGCGGAGATTTCCCGCAGGGTCTTGGCGAGGTCCTTCTGCACCAGTTTCTGGCCAACCTGCATGGGCTCGCCGTTGTGCAGGAAAATCGCCCCGGAGTCGCGCATGTCCTTCTTGAACACATCGGTTGCGGTTTCCAGCAGGTCGACATCGCCCTGCTCGAGGGTGAACCCTTCTTCGGCGAGGCGAATGGCCGGGGCGATCAGTTCAGCCCGGGGCTTGCTGCCGTATTTCTGCAACGCCAGCTCCATGCCGGACACGGTGCCGGGCACACCCACCGCCAAGTGGCCACGGGTGCTGAGTTCGGGCACGACGTTGCCGTCCTTGTCCAGGTACATGTTGGCGGTGGCCGCCAGAGGGGCTTTTTCGCGGAAGTCCAGGAAGGTCTTGCGGCCGTCGGCCAGTTGGAGGGTCATGAAGCCGCCGCCCCCCAGGTTGCCCGCCGCCGGGTAGACCACCGCCAGGGCATAGCCCACCGCCACTGCTGCATCCACGGCATTACCGCCGTTCTTGAGCACATCGACGCCCACGTGGGTGGCCAGGTGCTGGGCGGTGACCACCATGCCGTTTTCGGCGGCAACCGGCGCCTGGGACGCGGCCTGCGCGGCCAGGCAGCCAAGGGTCAGCGAGGTGGCCAGGAGGGTCCTGGCAAGGGATTGGAACATCATGGGTCAGGTCTCTTCTTGTTTTAGGACCTAGCCAGTATGGCCCGGTTTGCGCAATGCGCCCGTTGCGATAGTCTCGCGCAGATCATTCCCGCTTGAGGACATCCCCAATGACGCTGCGAATCGAACGCACCGATGCGCCCACCGACGAGGAGCGCCAGGCCATTCTCGCGCCGCTGCGCGCCTACAACAGCGCCCAGACCGGCGCCACGGTGCCCGAGCTCGTCGCCTTGCTGATACGCGACGAGCACAGCACTGAAGTCGTCGGCGGGCTCTACGGGCGAATATTTTTCCGCTGGCTCTACATCGAGTTGCTGGTCGTGCCGGAACAGGCCCGCGGCCAAGGCACGGGCTCGACCCTGATGCAAATGGCCGAAGACCTGGCGCGGGAGAAAAACTGCGTGGGCATTTTTCTGGACACCTTCGACTTCCAGGCACCGGCGTTCTATCGCAAGCAAGGCTTCACGGAAGTCGGCCACATCGACGACTACCCTCCGGGCCACCAGCACTTTTTCTTCCAGAAGCGCCTGAAAGCTGCGGACTGAACGCCCACAGGGCTGCTGGGCTGGCGACTTACAAACAGGTCGCCAGCGCCGCCAACCGACGCTTGGCGACGAAGTCGTCGTGCTGGGCGTAGTAGTTCAACGCGGTGCCGTTGGCGCCGGCCAGGACATCGACGAACGATTCGGCGGAGCGGGTGTACACCGTCAGGCCACCCTTCTCGCCGGGTTGCAGGTACGCCGCGGCATCGACGCCGAACACTGCTTCGTCCTGCCAGGCAAACTGCACGCACTGGGCCACGACCTGCGCAGGCTTGTCCGAGGCCAGGGTCTTGTAGGGCGCCTGGGTCCGGGCCTGGTTCATCGCCGAACCCGCACAGCCGGCCAGCAAGGTAGCGGCCAGGGCCACCGTCAACATTCGCATTGCGTTCTCTCACCGAAAAAAGCCGACTGTAGCACTAGGACCCGAACCGTCGCGCTGCTTTACTGAAATTTACCCGCGACAGCAGGCCTCGATTCGCGCAACCTGTGGGCCATCAACCAAAGGAGTCACCATGGCGGCAACCGAACAACAACACGAACGGGCCCTGGCAAGGTTTCTCGACGAACGCCCGCACCTGCGCCATGAACTGGACACCCTCAACCCGCTGCTCGCCCAGGCCAAGGGCGAGACCGCCGAACAATATCGCGCCGAACGGCTGCATGAAGCCTTCGAAGCCGAGGCCGAGCGCCAGCACCTGTTCGCCTGGGAATTGACCCTGCAACTGACCGCCGCCTCGCCCGAGGACTACCAGGCCCAGCGCCTGGAGGTGCACAAGGAAGTGGCGGAAATGGCGGGGATGGACTGGGCGGAGTATTGCCAGCTGCATGGCCTTGAAGACAAGCCGTAACCGTGGCGAGGGAGCAAGCTCGCTCACCACACAGTGATCGCCATGCCCTTCGTGTCGAGCCCCCTTGGCAATCGCCCCACCGCCCATAAAGCTTTATCATGGCCGCAGTTTCGCTGACCGGGTCTGTCATGAAGTTCGCCATCGCGCTGTTTTCCGCCGCCCACGCGCCCTCCTCGCGCCGTGCCTTGCTGTTCGCCCAGGCTGCGCTGGCCGGTGGGCACGAAATCGTGCGGTTGTTTTTCTACCAGGACGGCGTCTATAACGCCGGCGCCAGCATCGTCACGCCCCAGGACGAACAGGACCTGCCACGCGAATGGCGCACGTTCGTCAGCGACCACCAGCTCGACGGCGTGGTGTGCATCGCCGCGGCGTTGCGCCGGGGTGTGTTGAACGATGAGGAAGCCCAGCGCTACCAGCGTTCGGCGGCCAGTGTCGAGGCGCCCTGGGCCCTGTCCGGCCTCGGCCAGTTGCACGATGCAATCCAGGACGCGGACCGCCTGATCTGTTTTGGAGGCGCTTGATGCCCAAGTCATTACTGCTGATCAGCCGCCAGGCCCCATGGTCGGGCCCGAGCGCCCGCGAAGCGCTGGACATCGTCCTGGCCGGCGGCGCGTTCGACCTGCCCATCGGCCTGCTGTTTCTCGACGACGGCGTGCTCCAGTTACTCGCGGCGCAAGACGCCAGGGCCGTCCAGCAGAAGGACCTGAGCGCGAACCTGCAGGCACTGCCGCTGTTCGGCGTCGAGCAACTGTTTGTCTGCGCCGACAGCGCCGCCGAGCGCGGCGTCGCCCCGGACACGCTGGCGCTGGACGACGTGAATGTACTGGACGCGGCACAGATCGCCGCGCTCATTGACCGCTACGACCAGGTGATCACCCTCTGATGTCGACCTTGCACGTATTGTCTCACTCGCCCTTCGGCGACTCTCGTTTCGCCAGTTGCTTGCGCATATTCGGCGAACACGATGCCCTGCTGCTGTGCGGCGACGCGACGTATGCCCTACGGCCTGGCACCGCGCCGTTTGAAACCCTGCTGGGCCGCGGCCTGAAACTGTTCGTGCTCGCTGAAGACGTCCAGGCCCGCGCCTTGCAAGCGCCAGACTGGGCCAAGGCCATCGACTATCCGGCCTTCGTCGAACTGTCGATCGAGCATGACAAGGTCAACACCTGGCTATGAACACGTTGAATGTGGGCGAACGCGCCATCGCGCTGGACAAGGACGGCTACCTGGCCGACCTGGACGACTGGTCGGCCGATGTCGCCACGGCCCTGGCCGCCACCGAAGAAATCGAACTGAGCCCCGAGCACTGGGAAATCCTCGAACTGCTGCGCGGCTTCTACCGCGAGTTCCAGCTCTCCCCCGCGACCCGGCCACTGATCAAGTACACCGCGCTGAAATTGGGCGCGGACAAAGGCAACAGCCTGCACTTGAACCGACTGTTCAAAGGCACTCCCGCCAAACTCGCCGCCAAGCTGGCGGGCCTGCCCAAACCGACGAATTGCCTATGACCGACTTTGCTTCGCTGACCCTCGAGACCCCTGCCGAACATCCGTTCGCCCCGTTCGTGCGCATCCTTGGCAAAGGCAAGCGCGGCGCCCGCAACCTGACCCGCGAAGAAGCGCGCCAGGCCATGGGCCTGGTGCTGGATGAACAGGTCGAGGACACCCAGCTCGGCGCTTTCCTGATGCTGTTGCGGCACAAGGAAGAAAGCGCCGAGGAAATGGCCGGTTTCACCGAAGCCCTGCGTGAGCGCCTGGTCGTGCCGGGGTTGACGGTGGACCTCGACTGGCCAACCTACGCCGGCAAGAAACGCCATTTGCCGTGGTACCTGCTGGCAGCCAAGTGCCTTGGGCAGAACGGCGTGCGGATCTTCATGCACGGCGGCGGCGCTCATACGGCGGGCCGGCTCTACACCGAACAATTGCTGGGCTTTCTGCAAATCCCGCTGTGCCGGGACTGGCAGCAAGTCGCCAGCGCCCTGGACAACGGCGGCCTGGCCTTCATGCCACTGGTGGACTGGGCGCCGCAGATGCAACGGATGATCGACCTGCGCAACACCCTCGGGTTGCGTTCGCCTATCCATTCCCTGGCGCGGATCCTCAACCCGCTGGGCGCACGGTGCGGGTTGCAGAGCATTTTCCACCCCGGCTACCAGGCCGTGCACCGCGAAGCCAGCGGCTTGCTGGGCGATACCGCCATCGTGATCAAGGGTGACGGCGGCGAAATAGAGATCAACCCGGACGCCGACAGCCACCTCTACGGAACGTCCGGCGGCGTCAGCTGGGACGAGCAATGGCCGCGACTGGCCGAACAGCGCCACGTCAAGCCGGAAAGCCTCGACCCCGAACACTTGAAGGCCGTCTGGCGCGGTGACGTACAGGACAGCTACCCGCAATTGGCCCTGATCGCCACCATGGCCTTGGCCTTGCGCGGCCTGGGCCTGACTCGTGAAGCTGCGTTCGAGCGCGCCCGCCAGTACTGGGACGGCCGGGATCGTTCGATTTAACTGATGATTAACGCCTAACCTTTGCGCTTTTTGTTCGAACCTATCGGAATAGACTCCTCTCCAACGTTTATAGGTCGAGGAGATCGAGATGGGTTTGTTAGTCGAAGGCCGCTGGCAGGACCAGTGGTATGAAAGCAAGGACGGCAGCTTCCAACGCGAGCAGGCGCAGCGCCGTCACTGGGTGACCGCCGATGGCAGCGCCGGCCCTAGCGGTGAGGGCGGTTTTGCCGCCGAGGCCGGGCGCTATCATCTATACGTCTCCCTGGCCTGTCCCTGGGCCCACCGCACGCTGATTTTCCGCAAGCTCAAAGGCTTGGAAAACCTGATCGACGTCTCGGTGGTCAGCTACCTGATGCTGGAAAACGGCTGGACCTTCGACAAAACCCACGGTTCCACCGGCGACAAACTGGACGACCTCGACTTCCTGCACCAGCGCTACACCGCCGACACCGCCGACTACACCGGCCGCGTCACCGTGCCGGTGCTGTGGGACAAGCAACAGGGGCGCATCGTCAACAATGAATCGGCGGAGATCATCCGCATGTTCAACGGCGCATTCGACGGCCTGACTGAAAATCACCTGGACCTGTACCCGGCGCACCTGCGCAGCGAGATCGACGCGCTCAACGAGCGGATCTACCCGGCGGTGAACAACGGCGTGTATCGCGCCGGGTTCGCCACCACCCAAGCCGCCTACGAAGAAGCCTTCGACGGCCTGTTCGCCGAGCTGGACCAACTGGAGGCCCTGTTGGCCAGCCGCCGCTACCTGGCCGGTGAATACCTGACCGAGGCGGACATCCGCCTGTTCACCACGATCATTCGCTTCGACGCGGTGTATTTCGGCCATTTCAAATGCAACCTGCGGCGCATCGCCGACTATCCGAACCTGTCGAACTGGTTGAGGGAGTTGTACCAGTGGCCGGGCATCGCCGAGACCGTGGACTTCGTTCACATCCAGGGTCATTACTACGGCAGCCACAAGACCATCAACCCCAATGGGATCGTACCGAAGGGGCCGAAGCAGGACTTCACCGGGGCCCATGATCGGGCGCGGTTGAGTGGGAAAGGGATTTGGCGGGGGACTGGGGATTGATCCGGGAAGTCCGTTGTCACTGAGGGCCTCTTCGCGAGCAAGCCCGCTCCCACACTGGACCGTGTATGGCCACCGATTCATGGTGAACAACGATCCAACGTGGGAGCGGGCTTGCTCGCGAAGGGCGCGACGCAGTCTTCAGACCTGCCCCTGGGCCCCTTCGAACCACGCCAGCTTCTCGCGCAGTTGCACCACTTCCCCCACGATCACCAGCGTCGGTGCATGCACCTCATGCTCCGCCACCAGCCGCGGCAAGTCTGCCAGGGTGCCGGTGAATACCCGCTGGTTGACCGTCGTGCCTTGCTGGATCAAGGCCGCTGGCGTATCCGCCGCGCGGCCATGCCTGATCAGCTCGCTGCAGATCATCGGCAAGCCCACCAACCCCATGTAGAACACCAGCGTCTGGGCCGGGGAAACCAGGTCTGCCCACGGCAAGTCGCTGCTGCCATCCTTGAGGTGGCCCGTGATGAAACGTACCGACTGGGCGTGGTCGCGGTGGGTCAACGGAATGCCCGCGTACGCCGCGCAACCACTGGCCGCGGTGATACCCGGCACGACCTGGAACGGGATGCCGTGGGCGGCCAGTTCTTCGATCTCTTCGCCGCCGCGACCGAAAATGAACGGATCGCCGCCCTTCAACCGCACCACGCGCTTGCCCTGTCGGGCCAGGTCCACCAGTTGCTGGTTGATCTGGTCCTGGGGCACGGCGTGTTCGGAACGACGCTTGCCCACATAGACCCGCTCGGCGTCACGCCGGCACAGCTCGAGGATCGCGGGCGCCACTAGGCGGTCGTAGAGCACCACATCCGCCTGTTGCATCAGCCGCAAGGCGCGGAAGGTCAGCAGGTCCGGATCACCGGGCCCTGCCCCCACCAGGTAGACTTCGCCCGGCGCATGCGGCGCCTGGCCGGCGATCTTCTCGCGCAGCAGACGCTCGGCCTCGGCGCCCTGCCCGGCCAACTGGCGATCGGCGATCGGCCCCTGGAACACGTCTTCCCAGAACGCCCGGCGTTGCTGTACGTCCGGGAACAGGCCCTTGACCTGGCTGCGAAACCGCGCCGCCAGGCCGGCAAGTTGCCCGTAGGTCGAGGGAATCCAGGTTTCCAGCTTGGCCCGGATCAACCGCGCCAGCACCGGTGCATCACCGCCACTGGACACCGCGATCACCAGCGGCGAACGGTCGACGATCGCCGGGAAGATCACGCTGCACAGGGCCGGCGCGTCCACCACGTTGACCGGCACGCAGCGCCGATGGGCATCGGCCGAGACCCGGGCGTTGAGTGCCTCGTCGTCAGTGGCGGCGATGATCAGGCCGCAGCCGTCCAGGTCCGCTTCGAGGTAACCGCGCAGGACGCATTCGCCACCGCTGCCACTCACCAGTTCGCGCAATTGCGGTTCGATTTCGGGTGCGACCACCCGCAACAGCGCACCGGCATCGGCCAGCAGGCGGGACTTGCGCAAGGCAATCTCCCCGCCGCCAACCACCAGTACGCGACTGCCGCGCAGGTTGTGGAACAGTGGCAAATATTCCATTTAGCCGATGACCTCGATACCGCCCATGTACGGCTTCAACACCTCGGGCACACGGATCGAGCCGTCGGCCTGCTGGTAGTTTTCCAGCACGGCCACCAGGGTCCGGCCCACGGCCAGGCCGGAGCCATTGAGGGTGTGCACCAGTTCCGGCTTGCCGGTCTCCGGGTTACGGAAACGCGCCTGCATGCGGCGGGCCTGGAAGTCGCCGCAGTTGGAGCACGACGAAATCTCACGGTACTTGTCCTGGCTCGGGATCCACACTTCCAGGTCATAGGTCTTGACCGCGCTGAAGCCCATGTCGCCGGTGCACAGCGCCAGGGTGCGATACGGCAGCTCCAGCAGTTGCAGAACCTTCTCGGCGTTGGCCGTCAGGCTTTCAAGCGCTTCCATGGACTTGGAAGGCTCGACGATCTGCACCATCTCGACCTTGTCGAACTGGTGCTGGCGGATCATCCCGCGGGTGTCGCGCCCCGATGCCCCGGCTTCGCTGCGGAAGCATGGGGTGTGGGCGACGAACTTGATCGGCAGTTGCTTGGCGTCGACGATCTCGCCGGCCACGATGTTGGTCAGCGACACTTCGGCGGTCGGGATCAGGTACAGGTCGGCCTCGCCTTCGCGGCCGATCTTGAACAGATCCTCCTCGAATTTCGGCAACTGGCCGGTGCCTTGCAAAGCCGGCGCCTGGACCAGGTACGGGGTATAGGCTTCCTCGTACCCGTGCTCGGTCACGTGCAGGTTGATCATGAATTGCGCCAGGGCGCGGTGCAGGCGGGCGATCGGCCCACGCAGCAAGGCAAAACGGGCACCGGACAATTTGGCGGCGGTTTCGAAATCCAGCCAGCCGAACTTCTCGCCCAGGGCGACATGGTCCTGTACCGCGAAGTCGAAAGTCTTCGGCGTCCCCCAGCGGCGCACTTCGACGTTGCCGTCTTCATCCTCACCGACCGGCACCGACTCGTGTGGCAGGTTCGGAATGCCCAGCAGGATCGCGTCCAGCTCGGTCTGGATCGCGTCGAGGGCAATCTTGCCGTTGTTGAGTTCGCTGCCCATGTTCTCGACACTGGCCATCAACGGAGCAATATCCTCACCGCGCTGCTTGGCCTGGCCGATGCTCTTGGAAATGGCGTTGCGCTCGGCCTGGAGCTTCTCGGTGGTCGTCTGGACAGTCTTGCGCTGTTCTTCCAGCGCTTCGATGCGCGCGACGTCCAGGACAAAGCCGCGGGACGCCAGGCGGCCCGCTACGTCCTGGAGGTTGCTACGTAACAGTTTGGAATCGAGCATGTCGGTCTCTCGTTATCAAAGTTTGGTCAGGGACAGGCCGACCCAGGTGGCGAGCAGCCCGCCGAATACGCTGATGGCCGCATAGCCCAGGGCCAGCGGCACCTGCCCGCTTTCCAGCAGGCGCACCGTATCCAGTGAAAAGGATGAAAAAGTCGTCAGGCCGCCGAGGAAGCCGACGATAAGCCCCGCGCGCATTTCAATGGGCACTTCGGGACGAATCAAAAACAGACCGTATAGAACGCCGATCAGCAGACAGCCCACGATATTAACGGCGAGCGTCGCGGTATAGAAGTACCGGGGCCAATTTGCATTGATCCAATTGCCCGTGGCGAAACGCAACAACGTGCCGGCCACGCCGCCGGCGGACACTGCAAGGATCAGGGGGATCAAGGTTTTCTCCGCTGCCGTGGGCTCAGGCGATCGAGTTGGGCCAGGTGGTTGAGCTTTTCGCCGATCTTCAATTCCAGGCCCCGGGGCACGGGTTCATAGAACCGCTGGGGTTCGAGGGCCTCGGGGAAATAATCCTCGCCGGCGGCGTAGGCGTCCGGTTCATCATGGGCATAGCGGTATTCTTCGCCATAGCCCAGCTGTTTCATGAGCTTGGTCGGCGCATTGCGCAGGTGCAGCGGTACTTCGAGGGAGCCGTGCTCGGTGGCGCTGCGCATCGCGGCCTTGAAGCCCATGTACACCGCATTGCTCTTGGGCGCGCAGGCCAGATAGGTGATGGCCTGGGCCACGGCAAGTTCGCCTTCCGGGCTGCCGAGGCGTTCCTGCACATCCCAGGCCGCCAGGCACAGGCTCAAGGCCCGCGGGTCGGCGTTGCCGATGTCTTCGCTGGCCATGCGCACCACGCGCCGCGCCAAGTACAACGGATCACAACCGCCATCGATCATCCGCGCGAACCAGTACAAGGCCGCGTCGGGATTGGAACCGCGGATGGATTTGTGCAGCGCCGAGATCTGGTCGTAGAACGCCTCGCCGCCCTTGTCGAAACGACGACGGGTATCGCCCAGCAGGCTTTGCAACAGCTCGACGCCGATCTCGCTGTTGTCCTCGGCCAGGTCGGACGCGTTCTCCAGCAAGTTGAGCAACCGCCGGCCATCGCCGTCGGCGGCGGCACACAGGATCTGGAAACCTTCCTCGTCAAGCGTCAGTTGGCGCTTGCCCAGGCCGCGTTCCTCGGTCAGCGCCCGGTGCACCAGCTTGCGCATCGCCGACTCGTCGAGGCTCCTGAGCACATAGACCCGCGCCCTCGACAGCAAGGCGTTGTTGAGTTCGAACGACGGATTCTCGGTGGTCGCGCCGATGAAGATCAGCGTACCGTCCTCGACGTACGGCAGGAACGCGTCCTGCTGGGACTTGTTGAAACGGTGCACTTCGTCGACGAACAGGATCGTGCGCTTGCCGTATTGGCCGGCCTGCTGCTTGGCCACTTCCACCGCCTGGCGGATTTCCTTGACCCCGGCCAGCACCGCGGACACCGTCTCGAAGTGGGCATCGGAAACTTCCGCCAGCAACCGCGCCAGGGTGGTCTTGCCCACGCCCGGCGGGCCCCAGAAGATCATCGAGTGCAGGGCCCCCTGCTCCAGGGCCTCGCGCAGCGGCTTGCCGCGGGCGAGCACATGCTCCTGGCCGACGTACTCATCCAGGTTGGTCGCGCGCAGGCGGGCGGCCAATGGCTGGGCAATCGGTGCGCTTCGAAACAGGTCCATCACTGCTTATGCAACCTCACTCGATCCTGTTGCCGGAGACCCTTGTGGGAGCGGGCTTGCCCGCGAATGCGGCAGGTCAGTCAACATTGATGTTGAATGTTACATCGCATTCGCGGGCAAGCCCGCTCCCACAAGTCGGCTGTGCTTATTCCTGGATGACGTCGGCACCCTTGGGAATGTCGAACTTGAACTTGGACGCGGCGATCGGCTCGTTGGCCTTCACGCCGGTGAACAGGATATTGGTGCGCTGGCCGACGCTGTCGATCAGTTGCATGTCATTGACCAGGCCATTGCGGAACGACAGGCGCAGGCTGTCGAACAGGCTGTCCTTGGTCTTGGGCTTGAGGGTGAAGTCGATCACGCCGCCCGCTTCCTTGGCGCTGATGTCGAAGCTCTGGCTGATCTTGGAAATGTCACCCGACAGCAGCAACGCCGGGGTCTGGGTCAGGCGCTGGTCGAGGGTCTTGATGGTGACCTGCTCCAGGTCCGGGTCCCACAAGGAGACCTTCTTGCCATCGGACACCATCAACTGCTCGGCCGGCGCATCGGTGTGCCAGTAGAACAGGCCTGGACGTTGCAGCGCCATGTCGCCGGCGGTTTCCTGCAACTGGGTGCCGCTGCCGTCCAGGGTCAGTTGGGAGAAGCGCGCGGTCAGGGTCTTGGATGTTTCCAACAGCTGGGTCAGGCGGGCCACGTCCTTTTCGTCAGCGTGGGCCGACAAGGTGGTCAGGGCCAGTACGGGCAACAGCAACATGCGAATCAGGCGCATGGGAATCCTCATGAATTCATAGGGGGGCGAGCGGCGTGAAGCACGCCGCTCGGGTCGTTAGTCGCGCATCGGGCCCGGCGCCAGCACTTCGCGCGAGCCGTTGGTGTTCATGGCCGTCACGACCCCGGCCATTTCCATGGCTTCGATCATGCGCGCGGCGCGGTTGTAGCCGATCTTCAACTTGCGCTGAACCGCGGAAATCGAGGCCCGGCGGCTTTCCAGGACGAACTGCACCGCTTCGTCATAGAGCGCGTCGGTTTCAGCATCTTCTTCACCGCCGCCGCTGCCGCCCTCGAAGCCACTGCCGGCTTCCTCGACGCCATTGAGAATGTCGTCGTTGTATTCAGGTGCCCCGCGCAGCTTCCAGGCTTCCACCACGCGATGCACTTCATCGTCGGAAACGAACGCGCCATGGACCCGGATCGGCAGGCTGGTGCCCGGCGGCATGTAGAGCATGTCACCGTGACCGAGCAACTGCTCGGCACCGCCCTGGTCGATGATGGTCCGCGAGTCGATCTTGCTCGACACCTGGAACGCCATGCGGGTCGGGATGTTGGCCTTGATCAGGCCGGTGATCACGTCCACCGACGGCCGCTGGGTCGCCAGGATCAGGTGGATACCGGCGGCACGGGCCTTCTGGGCGATACGGGCGATCAGCTCTTCGACCTTCTTGCCGACGATCATCATCATGTCGGCGAATTCGTCCACCACCACCACGATGGTCGGCAGCTTGTGCAGCAGCGGCGCTTCATCGTGGATGTTTTCGCGGTGGTACAACGGGTCGCTCAGCGGGGTGCCGGCCTCTTCGGCCTCCTTGACCTTGGCATTGAAGCCCGACAGGTTGCGCACGCCCATCTTCGCCATCAGCTTGTAGCGGCGCTCCATCTCGGCGACGCTCCAGCGCAAGGCGTTGGCAGCGTCTTTCATGTCGGTGACCACCGGGCACAGCAAGTGCGGAATGCCTTCGTAGATCGACAATTCGAGCATTTTCGGGTCGATCATGATCAGCTTGGCGTCTTCCGGGCCCGACTTGAACAGGATCGACAGGATCATCGCGTTCACCCCCACCGACTTACCCGAACCGGTGGTACCGGCCACCAGCAGGTGGGGCATCTTCGCCAGGTCGGTGATCACCGGCTTGCCGCCGATGTCGTGGCCCAGGGCCAAGGTGACCGGCGACTTGTGGTTGTCGTACTCGGTGGTCGACAGCACTTCGGAGAAGCGCACGATCTGCCGGTCTTCGTTGGGGATCTCGATGCCCACGGTGGTCTTGCCGGGAATCACTTCCACCACCCGCACGCTGGTCACGGCCAGGGAACGTGCCAGGTCCTTGGCCAGGTTGGCGATGCGGCTGACCTTCACGCCGGCGGCCGGCTGGATCTCGTAGCGGGTAATGACCGGGCCCGGGTGAATCGAATCCACCGAGACCTCGACCCCGAACTCCTTGAGCTTGATCTCCAGCAGATGGCCGACGGCCGCCAGGGATTCGGGAGAATAGTTGAGCTGTTTCTTTTCGGCCGGGTCGAGGATCGAGATCGGCGGCAAGGTGCCTTCCACGGCGCTGTCGACGAACAACGGCACCTGTTTTTCCTTCTGCACGCGCTTGCTCGGCTCCGGCGGCTTGGGCGGGGCCATGCTGATGACCGGCGGCACCTGCTTCTCGCGCTCGGACATGTGTTTGCTCAACGCCTGCTCGCGTTCGATCAGGCGCTCCTTGACCTTGGCCTGCTCGCGCTTGTCCGGCAGCGTCGGGGCCACCACGTCGTGGACGCGGTCGTCGACTTCACGCAGTTGCGCCACCAGTTGCTTGCGCTCGGTGCGCGCCGCCCACCAGCGGTTCATCGCACCCTGGATCAATTCGATCAGGTCGAGGGTGATCTTGCCGGTGACGTCCATGACCTTGAACCACGACAGGTCAGTGAACACCGTCAGGCCGAACAGGAACAGGGCGATGAACAGCAGCGTGCTGCCCTGGATGTTCAAGGCGTTCCTGGCCAGGTCGCCGAGGCTTTCCCCCAGCGCCCCGCCCGCCCCGGCCGGCAAGCCGGTGGGCGCATGGAAATGGATATGAGCCAGCGCAGCGCCCGACAGCACCAGGAACACCAGGCCGATCAGCCGCCAGGAGAACAGCCAGCCGCTCCACTCCCACGGCTCGTGGCGCTGGCGGAAGATCTGGTAGGCCTTGATCGCCAGCAGCAACGGGAAAATGTAGGCGAAATAACCCAGGACCATGAACAGGATGTCGGCGCTGTAGGAGCCGGCCGGCCCGCCGAAGTTCTGCACGTCCTCGATCTTGCTGTTGTGGCTCCAGCCCGGATCGTCCTTGCCGTAGGTTAGCAAAGCCATCATCAGGAACAGGCACAAGGCACCGATCGCGATCAACGCACCTTCCTTGAGCCGGTAGTGCAATTGCTGGCGCCAGAGCGGAACGACTGTTTTAGGTGCTGCGGTGGATTTCTTCAAAACGCTTCTTTTCCTGCGCCAACGGCGCGTCCATCTGTTGAATGACTATAAAAAACTGCTCAAGACGAACAGGTAAAAAAGTGAATGTGCACAACCGGTACTACTTTTACCACTGTGAGGTGCATCCAGAAAACCGCAGGTGCTGCCGAAAATTTTGATCTTTAGCCCATCCTGCGCTCAAAACTCAAGCATTGTACGGGTTTGTCGGCCCCGAGGCATCGCCCGGCCCCTGGATCCCCACCTGGCCCAGAACGGCCTGCACAGGCGTCAATTGGACCATGCATTGTCTTTTGTGACAAAGGCTTATGAGGTGTTTTTATGAACGAAGTGAAGCATTCACGCTTGATCATTCTCGGCTCCGGGCCTGCTGGCTACAGCGCGGCGGTGTACGCCGCCCGGGCCAACCTCAAGCCCGTTGTCATCACCGGCATGCAGGCCGGTGGCCAGCTCACCACCACGGTGGAAGTCGACAACTGGCCGGGCGATGTCGAAGGCCTGACCGGGCCGGTGCTGATGGAGCGCATGCAGCGGCACGCCGAGCGTTTCGACACGCAGATCGTCTACGACCATATCCACACCGCCAAGTTGCAGCAGCGCCCGTTCGAACTGATCGGCGACAGCGGCACCTACACCTGCGACGCCCTGATCATCGCCACCGGCGCCTCGGCCCAGTACCTGGGGTTGCCGTCGGAAGAAAGCTTCGCCGGCAAGGGCGTTTCCGCCTGCGCGACCTGCGACGGTTTTTTCTACCGCAACCAGGTGGTCGCGGTAGTCGGCGGCGGCAACACCGCGGTCGAGGAAGCCCTGTACTTGTCGAACATTGCCCGGGAAGTCCACCTGATCCACCGTCGCGACAAGTTGCGCTCGGAGAAGATCCTGCAAGACAAGCTCTTCGAAAAAGCCGCCAACGGCAACATAAAGCTGCATTGGAACCAGAACCTGGACGAGGTCCTGGGCGATGCCAGCGGCGTGACCGGCGCTCGCCTGCGCCACAGCGAGACCGGCGAAACCAGCACCTTGTCCCTGGCTGGGGTGTTCATTGCCATCGGTCACAAGCCCAACACCGAACTGTTCCAGGGCCAGTTGAACATGCATGACGGCTACCTGCTCGTGCGCGGCGGCAGCGAGGGCAATGCCACGGCCACCGACATTGAAGGGGTGTTCGCCGCCGGCGACGTCGCCGACCACGTCTATCGCCAGGCCATCACGTCTGCCGGCGCCGGCTGCATGGCCGCGCTCGATGCGGAGAAGTATCTCGATGACATTCCGGCCGTTTGACGGTTAGTCTTGTGGCGAGGACCTGACAGCCCTCGCCACAGTTCATCTGCGCGCGCCCACCCTCCCCTTCTGCAAGCGAATGACAATGCTGACCTGGTTACAACGCAACTCCCTGGATTTCCCACCGCTGGAAAAAGCCATGCGCGACCCCAACGGGCTGCTGGCCGCTGGTGGCGATCTGTCCGCTGACCGCCTGGTCCAGGCCTATCGCCACGGCTGCTTTCCATGGTTCTCCGAGGGCCAGCCGATCCTGTGGTGGTCTCCGGACCCTCGCACGGTGCTGTTTCCCGACGAGCTGCACGTCTCCCGCAGCCTTGGCAAACTGTTGCGCAAGCAACGCTACCAGGTGACGTTCGACCAGGACTTCGCCGCCGTCATCCGGGCCTGCGCCGCGCCACGGGACTACGCCGAAGGCACCTGGATCACCGAGGCCATGCAGAGCGCCTACCTGGAGCTGCATCGGCGCGGCTTCGCCCACTCCGTGGAGGTCTGGGACCAGGGCGCGCTGGTGGGCGGTCTGTACGGCCTGGCAATGGGGCAGCTGTTTTTTGGCGAGTCCATGTTCAGCCGGGCCGACAACGCGTCGAAATTCGGCTTCGCCACGCTGGTCCAACACCTCAAGGCCGCCGGCTTCGTGCTGATCGACTGCCAGATGCCTACCGAGCACCTGCACAGCCTGGGCGCCCGGTCGATCCCCCGTGCAACGTTCGCCGGCTACCTCGAGGCGCACCTGGATCAACCCAACCACGCGACCTGGGTTTGCTGAGCGACATTGGCGCTCCTGGCTTACACTTAACCCCATAGCTTATCCCGAGGGTTGATCATGACCGAGTTGGCGCGTTTGAAGTTCTATGCCACTCAGCCCCACTCTTGCAGTTACCTGCCGGAGGAGCAGGCCACGACGCTGTTCCTCGACCCCAGCCAGCCGATGGATGTGCATGTCTACGCTGACCTGTCGGAAATGGGCTTTCGTCGCAGCGGCGATCATCTCTACCGGCCCCATTGCCAGCACTGCAACGCCTGCGTCCCGGCGCGCATCCCCGTGGTGCAATTTGCGCCCAATCGCCAGCAGAAACGCATTTTCAAGCGCAACGCCGACCTTCAGGTCCGGCCGGCCAAGCCGCAGTTCACCGAGGAGTATTTCGACCTGTATCAACGCTACATCGAGCAACGCCATGCCGATGGCGACATGTACCCGCCCAGCCGCGATCAATTTTCCACCTTCCTGGTGCGCGACCTGCCTTTTTCGCGCTTCTACGAGTTCCGTCTCGACGGACGGTTGGTGGCGATTGCCGTCACCGACCTGCTCCCCAACGGTCTTTCAGCGGTGTACACCTTCTATGAGCCAGAGCAAGAGCGACGCAGCCTGGGGCGCTTCGCCATCCTCTGGCAAATCAGCGAAGCCCGGCGCCTGGGGCTCGATGCGGTGTACCTGGGCTACTGGATCAAGAACTGCAAGAAAATGAACTACAAGACCCAATATCGCCCCATTGAACTGCTGATTAACCAGCGCTGGGTTGTCCTGAACTAGAACCCCTTGGCTTGCCCCCCCTTTTTCGGGCACAATGCACGCCGCTTTTGCCTGGCGCAGTTGCACCGGGCCATTCACTGGACACCGAGGGCTTTACTGCATGTCGAAAGAAGACAGCTTCGAAATGGAAGGCACTGTCGTCGACACCCTGCCCAACACCATGTTTCGCGTGGAGTTGGAAAATGGGCACGTCGTAACCGCGCATATCTCCGGCAAGATGCGCAAGAACTACATTCGTATTCTTACCGGTGACAAAGTGCGCGTCGAGCTGACGCCCTATGACTTGAGCAAAGGGCGCATCACTTACCGCGCTCGCTAACAAGTCAATACAAGACGCCCGGCTGATGCCGGGCGTTTTTGTTTGTCCGCGATTTGATAATCCCCCGCCTCTCCTGTGGGAGCGGGCTTGCCCGCGAAAGCGGTGGATCAGCTTTCATGGATGTCAAATGAGAAACCGCATTCGCGAGCAAGCTCGCTCCCACAGGGGTTAGGGTGCGGTTGCGAAGACAGCAAAAAGGCGCCTTTCGGCGCCTTTTGCTTGTTACGGGTTTCGATCAGGCCATTTCGGCCGTGGTTTCGAAGTCGAAGGTCAGTTCGCCGTCCTTGATGTCGATGTGCACCACACCGCCATGCTCGGACAACTCGCCAAACAGGATCTCCTCCGCCAGCGGACGCTTGATCTTGTCCTGGATCAGGCGAGCCATTGGCCGTGCACCCATCGTCACATCGTAGCCGCCTTCCGCCAGCCAGCTGCGCGCCGCGTCGGTGACTTCCAGCAACACACGCTTGTCTTCGAGCTGCGCCTGAAGTTCGGTGAGGAACTTGTCCACCACGCTCTTGATCACCTCATGGCTGAGGCGACCAAACTGGATGATGGTATCCAGGCGGTTGCGGAACTCAGGCGTGAAGCTCTTCTTGATCACTTCCATCGCATCGGACGAATGGTCCTGATGGGTGAAACCGATCGAAGCGCGCGCCGCCGTCTCGGCACCGGCGTTGGTGGTCATGATCAGGATCACGTTGCGGAAATCCGCCTTGCGCCCATTGTTATCGGTCAGCGTACCGTGGTCCATGACCTGCAGGAGCAGGTTGAAGACTTCCGGGTGGGCCTTCTCGATCTCATCGAGCAGCAACACGCAATGCGGCTGCTTGGTGATGGCCTCGGTCAGCAAGCCGCCCTGGTCGAACCCGACATAGCCCGGAGGCGCACCGATCAGACGGGACACGGTATGGCGCTCCATGTACTCGGACATGTCGAAGCGCACCAGCTCGATGCCCATCGCCTTGGCCAGTTGCCGCGCAGCCTCGGTCTTGCCCACGCCGGTAGGCCCGGCGAACAGGAACGAACCCACCGGCTTGTCCGGCGACTTGAGTCCGGCGCGGGACAGCTTGATGGCCGTCGACAACGAGTCGATGGCCGCGTCCTGACCGAACACCGTCAGCTTCAGGTCACGCTCCAGGTTACGCAGCAGTTCCTTGTCGGAACTGGTGACATGCTTGGGCGGAATCCGCGCGATCTTCGCCACGATGTCCTCGACCTGAGGTACGTCGATGCGCTTGACGCGCTTGTCCACCGGTTGCAGGCGCTGATAGGCACCCGCCTCGTCGATGACGTCGATGGCCTTGTCCGGCATGTGCCGGTCATTGATGTAGCGCGAGGCCAGTTCGGCCGCCGCGCGCAGGGCTTCATCGCTGTACTCGATGTTGTGGTGCAGCTCGAAACGCCCTTTCAGGCCGCGCAGGATACCGATGGTGTCTTCCACCGACGGCTCCGACACGTCGACCTTCTGGAAACGCCGCGCCAGGGCCCGGTCCTTCTCGAAGATGCCGCGGAATTCCTGGAACGTGGTCGAACCGATGCAGCGGATATCACCCGACGACAGCAGTGGCTTGAGCAGGTTGGACGCGTCCATGACCCCACCTGACGCGGCGCCGGCACCGATGATGGTGTGGATCTCGTCGATGAACAGGATCGCCTGCGGACGTTTCTTCAACTCGCCGAGCAACGCCTTGAAGCGCTTCTCGAAATCACCGCGGTACTTGGTGCCGGCCAGCAAGGCACCCAGGTCGAGGGAATACACCACGCTGTTGGCCAGCAGGTCCGGCACCTGGTTGTCGACGATGCGCTTGGCCAGGCCTTCGGCGATCGCGGTCTTGCCTACGCCCGCCTCGCCCACCAGCAATGGGTTGTTCTTGCGCCGCCGGGCGAGGATCTGCGCCACGCGCTCGACTTCGAGCTCTCGGCCCACGAGCGGGTCGATACGCCCCTGGCGCGCCAGTTCGTTCAGGTTGCTGGCATAGGCATCCAGCGGATTGCCCGAAGAAGAAGACTCACCGCCCTCGTCGTCCTGCATATCCTGCTCACCCTCGGAATGATCGCCATGCCCCGGCACCTTGGAGATGCCATGGGCGATGTAGTTGACGACATCGATACGTGCAACGCTCTGTTGCTTGAGCAGGAATACGGCCTGGCTTTCCTGCTCGCTGAAGATCGCAACCAGCACGTTGGCGCCAGTGACTTCACGCTTGCCCGAGCTCTGTACATGGAAGACAGCACGCTGCAGGACACGCTGGAAGCCCAGGGTTGGCTGGGTTTCCCGATCCTCGTCATGAACGGGGATCAAGGGCGTGGTGGAGTCGATGAACTCCTGCAGGTCATGCTTGAGTTTATCGAGGTTCGCGCCGCAGGCACGCAATACGGTGGCGGCAGCCTCGTTATCCAATAGGGCCAGCAGCAGGTGCTCGACGGTCATGAACTCATGACGCTTCGAACGAGCCTCCTTGAAGGCAAGATTGAGGGTGACTTCGAGCTCGCGGTTTAACATAGCTTCACCTCATACCCAAGTGGTCGGCGTTAACCGTCCTTCTCGATTTCACAGAGTAGCGGATGCTGGCTTTCCCGGGCGTACTGGTTGACCTGCATGGCCTTTGTCTCGGCGATGTCGCGGGTAAACACTCCACATACTGCCCGTCCCTCTGTATGAACGGCCAGCATGACCTTGGTCGCCAGCTCGCGATTCAGGTTAAAAAACACCTCGAGCACTTCGACGACGAAATCCATCGGTGTGTAGTCATCGTTGAACAAAACCACCTTGTACATCGGTGGCGCCTGTAATGCAGGCTTTGCCTCCTGAACAGCAATGCCTGCGGAATCGTCGTCGTGTAGATCCGGGCGATCCTGATTGAATGTTAGTCGAATCTGGCTGACTGCATGCATGGAAAGAAAGGTTCGTTTAGTTGGCGAATACAGTGATGGGGGCGCTTTCGGGCGATTTCAACCACGACCACCCGGCCACCTTGACTATCGGCAAAACGGTGTTACAACCAATAGAGCCCATCGTGGGTTAAAAAGGTCCGTGGCTTCTACCCTGTTTTCAAGATTAGCCTGCGGATGGACTGGATGATACTCCAGTGATGGAGTGCGTTGCAGAGGGATATGGTTTATGTCGGCTGTCAAGATGAGTGGCAAGGTGAAATGGTTCAACAATGCCAAGGGCTACGGATTCATTATCGCAGCCGGCCGGGATGAAGACCTTTTCGCCCATTACTCGGCAATCAGCATGGAAGGCTATAAGACCCTGAAGGCTGGACAACCTGTGACGTTCGAAGTCATCCAGGGACCCAAGGGCCTGCACGCGGTCAACATCAAGGTGGACTGCGTCGAAGACAACGCCGCCCCCGCACCCGCCAGGGTCGTCGAGACGCTTTGACCGGCAACTACCCCGGACGAACGAAAAATGCCCGGCTCGATCGACTCTAGCCGGGCATTCGCGTTGGGCGCCGATCCGCTTACATGTGCGAGATCAAGGCATCGCCGAAGCCCGAGGAAGACACCAGCTTGGCACCGTCCATCAGGCGTTCGAAGTCATAGGTCACGGTCTTGGCCGAAATCGCGCCGTTGGTGCCCTTGATGATCAGGTCGGCCGCCTCGGTCCACCCCATGTGACGCAGCATCATTTCAGCCGACAGGATCAGCGACCCCGGGTTGACCTGGTCCTTGCCCGCATACTTGGGCGCAGTACCGTGGGTGGCTTCGAACATCGCCACGGTGTCGGACAGGTTGGCACCTGGCGCGATACCGATCCCGCCCACTTCCGCCGCCAGGGCGTCGGAGAGGTAGTCACCGTTGAGGTTCAACGTCGCAATCACATCGTACTCGGCCGGACGCAGCAGGATCTGCTGGAGCATCGCATCGGCGATGGCATCCTTGACGATCACGTTCTTGCCGGTCTTCGGGTTCTTGAACTGCATCCATGGGCCGCCGTCGAGCAGCGTCGCGCCAAACTCCTCGGCCGCCACTTCGTAGGCCCATTCCTTGAAGGCACCTTCGGTGAACTTCATGATGTTGCCTTTGTGCACGATGGTCAGCGAATCCCGGTCATTGTCGACGACATATTGCAAGGCCTTGCGCGCCAGGCGCTGGGTGCCTTGCTTGGACACCGGCTTGACGCCAATGCCGCAGTTTTCGTCGAAGCGGATCTTGGTCACGCCCATTTCTTCTTTCAGGAACTTGATGACCTTGGTGGCTTCGGCCGAGCCGGCCTTCCACTCGATGCCCGCGTAGATGTCTTCGGAGTTCTCGCGAAAGATCGTCATGTCCACGTCGCCCGGCTTCTTGACCGGGCTCGGCACGCCTTCGAACCAGCGCACCGGGCGCAGGCACACATACAGGTCGAGTTGCTGGCGCAGGGCCACGTTGAGCGAACGGATGCCGCCACCGACCGGCGTGGTCAGCGGGCCCTTGATGGACACCACGTAATCCTTGACCGCATCCAGGGTTTCCTGGGGCAGCCAGGTGTCCTGGTCGTAGACCTGGGTGGCCTTCTCACCGGCATAGACCTCCATCCAGGAAATCTTGCGCTTGCCGCCGTAGGCCTTCTGCACCGCAGCGTCCACAACCTTGATCATGACCGGGCTGATATCGACGCCAATGCCGTCGCCTTCGATGAAGGGGATGATCGGGTTGTCGGGAACATTAAGAGAATGGTCTGCATTGACGGTAATTTTGTCACCGACGGCTGGAACCTGAATCTTTTGATACCCCATGCTGAACTCCATTGCTTGGATTGAACATCTGGCTGCATTCGAGCGTAACCCAGTTGTATCGGCACGCAAACCCTACGTTCGACTCATCCGGCACAAAGCGCTGCAGTTGGCCGCGTACAAGCCTGAAAACCAAGGGAAAGGCGCCAAACATGAGCATAGTCCGACCGCCCGCGCCTGCGACGTTTAGACCAATGGACGTGTACGGAAGTCTATGAAGCATCGGCAGATTGCCAGCTACCTATGTATAATGCCGCCGCTGACCACAGGGTCACGACGGCCGGACGCTTGCGCTTGAGAAGAAAAAGCCAGGATTTTCCGCCAGTTACGAAGCCGGACCGTTACCGCGGCTCCACCGCTTGACGCTCGACTGATGCACCCAACATCACCGCGAAGAAACCTCGACATTCGGCTCACGGATGACTTTGAACGAACGCGCTTACCCGGCGCCCCTCGAGTTTCTGCGCATGCTTTAGCAAAGAAGAGAGTTAATCCGAATATGCCCACCCGCTCGAAGATCATCTATACCTTCACCGACGAAGCTCCCGCCCTCGCCACCTATTCACTGCTGCCGATCGTCGAAGCCTTTACCGCTTCGGCCGATATCGCCGTGGAAACCCGCGACATCTCCCTCGCAGGGCGCATCCTGGCCAGCTTCCCCGAGCAATTGGGTGACAAAGCCGTAGCCGACCACCTCGCCGAACTGGGCGACCTGGCCGTTACGCCTGAAGCCAACATCATCAAACTGCCGAACATCAGTGCTTCGGTGCCGCAACTGCAGGCCGCGATCAAGGAATTGCAGGCCCAGGGCTACGCGCTGCCGGACTACCCGGAAACCGTGACCAGCGATGCCGAGAAAGACGCTCGCGCCCGTTACGACAAAGTCAAAGGCAGCGCCGTGAACCCGGTCCTGCGCGAAGGCAACTCCGACCGTCGTGCGCCGCTGTCGGTCAAGAACTACGCGCGCAAGCACCCGCACAAGATGGGCGCCTGGGCAGCGGACTCCAAGTCCCACGTGGCCCACATGAGCAACGGTGATTTCTACGGCAGCGAAAAAGCCGCCCTGATCGACGCCGCTGGCAGCGTGAAAATCGAGTTGATCGCCCAGGACGGCACTGCCACTGTCCTGAAGGAAAAAACCACCGTGCAAGTCGGTGAGATCCTCGACTGCGCCGTACTGAGCAAGAAAGCCCTGCGCGAATTCATCGCAGCCCAGATCGAAGACGCCAAGAAACAAGGCGTGCTGCTGTCGGTGCACCTCAAGGCCACCATGATGAAGGTCTCCGACCCGATCATGTTCGGTCAGATCGTGGCCGAGTTCTATAAAGACGCCCTGGCCAAGCACGCCGAGGTGCTGGAGCAGATCGGTTTCAACCTGAACAACGGCATCGGCGACCTGTACGCCCGCATCAAGGCCCTGCCGGCCGAGCAGCAGGCGCAGATCGAAGCCGACATCCAGGCGGTCTACGCGGTGCGTCCATCCCTGGCGATGGTCAACTCCGACAAAGGCATCACCAACCTGCACGTGCCGAGCGACGTCATCGTCGACGCCTCGATGCCAGCCATGATCCGTGACTCCGGCAAGATGTGGGGCACCGATGGCCAACTGCACGACACCAAGGCTGTGATCCCGGACCGCTGCTACGCCACCATCTACCAGGCGGTGATCGAAGACTGCAAGCAACACGGCGCCTTCGACCCCACCACCATGGGCAGCGTGCCGAACGTCGGCCTGATGGCCAAGAAGGCCGAGGAATACGGCTCCCACGACAAGACCTTCCAGATCAAGGTCGACGGCGTGGTGCGTGTATCCGACAGCACCGGTCGCACTCTGCTGGAGCAGAACGTCGAGGCTGGCGACATCTTCCGCATGTGCCAGACCAAGGACGCGCCGATCCAGGATTGGGTCAAGCTGGCCGTCAACCGTGCCCGCGCCAGCAACACGCCGGCGATTTTCTGGCTGGACCCGATGCGCGCCCATGACGGCGTGGTCATCGAGAAAGTCCAGGCCTACCTGAAAGACCACGACACCAACGGCCTGGACCTGCGCATCATGTCGCCGGTCGAAGCGATGAAGTTCACCCTGGCCCGCACTCGCGAAGGCAAGGACACCATCTCGGTGACCGGCAACGTGCTGCGCGACTACCTGACCGACCTGTTCCCGATCATGGAACTGGGCACCAGCGCCAAGATGCTGTCGATCGTGCCGCTGATGAACGGTGGTGGCCTGTTCGAAACAGGCGCCGGCGGTTCCGCGCCCAAGCACGTCCAGCAACTGCTGGAAGAAAACTTCCTGCGCTGGGATTCCCTGGGCGAGTTCCTGGCCCTGGCCGCGTCCCTCGAACACCTGGGCGTGACCTACAACAACCCCAAGGCACTGGTGCTGGCCAAGACCCTCGATCAGGCCACTGGCGAGTTCCTGGACCGCAACAAGTCGCCTTCGCGCAAAGTGGGCGGCATCGACAACCGTGGCAGCCACTTCTACCTGACCCTGTTCTGGGCCCAGGCACTGGCCGCACAGAATGACGATGAAGCCCTCAAGGCTCAGTTCACCGCCCTGGCCAAGACGCTGACCGACAACGAAGAGAAGATCGTTGCCGAACTCAACGCCGTGCAGGGCAAGCCCGTGGACATTGGCGGCTACTACTTCGCCAACCCGGAACTGACCAGCAAGGCCATGCGCCCGAGCGCCACCTTCAACGCGGCAATCGCTGCGCTGGTGTAAGGTCCTCAGGAAGCACCACGAACCCCGGCCTTGTGCCGGGGTTTGTGTTTTCAGCCTTGCCACATCACCTTGTGGGAGCGGGCTTGCTCGCGAAGGCGGTGGGTCAGCGAACGAATAGGCCGACTGACCCACCGCCTTCGCGAGCAAGCCCGCTCCCACATTAATCGCATTCAGACATTGAGATCGAGGACACCACATGAATTGGAACCCCCACATCACCGTCGCCACCATCGTCGAGGACAACGGCCGCTTCCTGATGGTGGAGGAATCCAAGGGCGGGCGCGCGGTGCTCAATCAGCCCGCCGGGCACCTGGACCCGGATGAGACGCTGATCGAGGCCGCCGTGCGCGAAACCCTGGAAGAAACCGGCTGGGACGTCGAGCCCACCAGCGTGGTGGGCATCTACCTGTACACCGCCCCCAGCAATGGCGTGACCTACCAGCGGGTCTGCTTCGCCGCCAAGGCGCTCAGGCACCACCCCGAGGCACCGCTGGACGACGGCATTCTCGGCGCCCGATGGCTGACCCGCGACGAACTGCTCGAACAGCGCGAACGCTGGCGCAGCGAGCTGATCATCCGCTGCATCGACGATTATCTGGCCGGTCATCGCCACAGTCTGACGCTGATCCGTCCTTCTCTTTAGCCTTGAGCGCCCGGGCCTGATAGAATCGCGTCCTTTTTCAAGACACTCATTGAACTGCTATGCGCGATCCAGCCCCTTCTGACACACAAAAGAAGCGCGTCATTGTCGGCATGTCCGGCGGCGTGGACTCTTCCGTTTCCGCCCTTCTGCTGATCGAGCAGGGTTATGAGGTGGAAGGCCTGTTCATGAAGAACTGGGAAGAAGACGACGGAACCGAATACTGCACCGCCATGGACGACCTCGCGGACGCCCAGGCCGTGTGCGACAAGATCGGCATCAAGCTGCACACCGCCAACTTTGCCGCCGAGTACTGGGACAACGTGTTCGAGCACTTCCTGGCCGAGTACAAGGCCGGTCGCACGCCGAACCCGGACATCCTCTGCAACCGCGAGATCAAGTTCAAGGCGTTCCTCGACTACGCGATGATGCTCGGCGCCGACCTGATCGCCACCGGTCACTACGTGCGCCGCCGCGACATCGACGGTCGCACCGAGCTGCTCAAGGGCCTGGACCCGAACAAGGACCAGAGCTACTTCCTGCATGCGGTCGGCGGCGAACAGATCGCCAAGACGCTGTTCCCGGTGGGCGAACTGGAAAAGCCCGAAGTACGGGCCATCGCCGAGAAACACGCCCTCGCCACCGCGAAGAAGAAGGACTCCACCGGGATCTGCTTCATCGGCGAGCGCCGCTTCAGCGACTTCCTCAAGCAATACCTGCCGGCCCAGCCAGGCGAGATCAAGACAACCGAAGGCGAAGTCATCGGCCGCCACCATGGCCTGATGTACCACACCATCGGCCAGCGCCAGGGCCTGGGCATCGGCGGCCTGAAAGACGCCGGCGAAGAGCCGTGGTACGTACTGATCAAGGACCTGGAACACAACGAGCTGATCGTCGGCCAGGGCAATGACCATCCGTGGCTGTTTTCCCGCGCCCTGCTCGCCTCCGACATCTATTGGGTCAACCCGATCGACCTCAGCGAGCCACGCCGCCTGACGGCCAAGGTCCGCTACCGGCAGGGCGACCAGCCTTGCACCCTGGAAAAGACCGCCACCGGCTACCGAGCCACGTTCGACGATCCGCAACGGGCGGTCACGCCTGGCCAGTCCGTGGTGTTCTACGATGGCGAAATCTGCCTGGGCGGCGGCGTCATCGAAGTGGCCGAGCCCTGGAGTAGCAAGGCATGACCCCGATCCAGGAACAACTGACGGCGTTGGGCGGCGTGTTTCTCGCCGCCGTGCTGGTGGACCGGATCGCCAAGACCGGCCAGGCCTCCGAAGCGGGCCTGAGCTGCATGCTCGGCAGCCTGCTGGTTCGCGACCCCAAGGACACCCTGGAAGTCTACGGTGGCGACGACCTCAACCTGCGCGAAGGCTACCGCGCACTGGTCGGCGCCCTGGAGCGCGACCCCAGCGCCTTGCAGCGCGAACCGCTGCGCTACGCCCTGTCTATGCTGGGGCTCGAGCGCCAGCTGGCCAAGCGCGACGACATGCTGGAGACCATCGGCAAGCGTCTGCCGCAGATTCAATCCCAGGTCGAACACTTCGGCCCGTCCCACGAGAATGTCGTGGCCGCCTGTGGCGCCCTGTACCAAGACACCCTGAGCACCCTGCGCCAACGCATCCAGGTGCACGGCGACATGCGCAACCTGCAGCAACCGAGCAACGCCTCGAAGATCCGCGCCCTGCTGCTCGCCGGGATCCGCTCGGCGCGGTTGTGGCGGCAACTGGGCGGCCATCGCTGGCAACTGGTGATCAGCCGGCGCAAGTTGCTGAAAGAGCTTTACCCATTGATGCGCAACGAATAAGTCGCTTCAACCGGTTTTTTTTGTGGCGAGGGGATTCATCCCCGTTGGGCTGCGAAGCGGCCCCAAACCAGGTAACTCGGTGCGCCAAGAAGATTGAGTTCGCTGCTTTTAGGGCTGCTGCGCAGCCCAACGGGGATGAATCCCCTCGCCACAGGTAATAAACAGTTTTATTTCGTTACGCGTAACACGCCGGTCAGTTGGCGACGGATCGGCGATTGTTTTCATGTATGATACGCGCCCCATTTCGTTGCCCGACTGTCCGAGAACACCCCATGCAGCTCTCTTCGCTCACTGCGGTTTCCCCTGTAGACGGCCGCTACGCCGGCAAAACCCAGGCCCTGCGCCCGATTTTCAGCGAGTACGGCCTGATCCGTGCCCGCGTCCTGGTTGAAGTGCGCTGGCTCCAGCGCCTGGCCGCCCACCCCGCCATCGGCGAAGTCCCGGCGTTTTCCGCCGAAGCCAACGCGGTGTTGAACACCCTGGCGGACAACTTTGCGCTGGAGCATGCCGAGCGCGTCAAAGAGATCGAACGCACCACCAACCACGACGTCAAGGCCATCGAGTACCTGCTCAAGGAGCAGGCGGCCAAGCTGCCGGAACTGGCCAACGTGAGCGAGTTCATTCACTTCGCCTGCACCAGCGAGGACATCAACAACCTGTCCCACGCCCTGATGCTGCGCGAAGGCCGTGACGAGGTGATGCTGCCGCTGATGCGCCAGGTCGCCCAGGCGATCCGCGAGCTGGCCATCCGCTTTGCCGACGTCCCAATGCTGTCCCGCACCCACGGTCAACCGGCATCGCCGACCACCCTGGGCAAGGAACTGGCGAACGTGGTGTACCGCCTGGAGCGCCAGATCGCTCAAGTGGCCGCCGTGCCGCTGCTGGGCAAGATCAATGGCGCCGTGGGCAACTACAACGCCCACCTGTCGGCCTACCCGGACATCGACTGGGAAGCCAACGCCCGCGCCTTCATCGAAGACGAACTGGGCCTGAGCTTCAACCCGTACACCACCCAGATCGAGCCGCATGACTACATTGCCGAGCTGTTCGATGCGATCGCGCGCTTCAACACCATCCTGATCGACTTCGACCGTGACATCTGGGGCTACATCTCCCTGGGTTACTTCAAGCAACGCACCATTGCCGGCGAAATCGGTTCCTCGACCATGCCGCACAAGGTCAACCCGATCGACTTCGAAAACTCCGAAGGCAACCTGGGCATCGCCAACGCACTGTTCCAGCACCTGGCGAGCAAGCTGCCAATCTCCCGCTGGCAGCGCGACCTGACCGACTCCACCGTGCTGCGCAACCTGGGCGTGGGCTTTGCCCACAGCGTCATCGCCTACGAAGCCAGCCTCAAGGGCATCGGCAAGCTGGAACTGAACGAGCAGAAGATCGCCGCCGACCTGGACGCCTGCTGGGAAGTCCTGGCCGAGCCGATCCAGACGGTCATGCGCCGCTACAACATCGAAAACCCCTACGAAAAACTGAAAGAACTGACCCGCGGCAAAGGCATCAGCCCTGAAGCGTTGCAGACTTTCATCGATGGCCTGGACATGCCCGCCGACGCCAAGACCGAACTGAAGAAGCTGACCCCGGCCAGCTACATCGGCAACGCCGCGGCACAAGCCAAGCGCATCTGACGCACCGCTGCACCCTTGAGACGCCCGGCCGCGCCGGGCGTTTTTATTCGCGTATGAAAAGTATATTTTTTCAATAGGTTACACATGAATCCTGATATTCCTCTGCAACTTCTGGGCGGCATCACGGCACGGGAGTTCTTGCGCGACTACTGGCAGAAAAAGCCCCTGCTGATCCGCCAGGCCATTGCTGACTTCGAAAGCCCGATCGATGCCGACGAACTGGCCGGCCTGGCCCTGGAAGAAGAAGTCGAATCGCGCCTGGTGCTCGAGCACGGCGAGCGCCCCTGGGAACTGCGTCGCGGCCCGTTCGCCGAAGACGAATTCAGCCAACTGCCGGCGCGAGACTGGACCCTGCTGGTGCAAGCCGTCGACCAGTTCGTCCCGGAAGTCAGCGAACTGCTGGAGCACTTCCGCTTCCTGCCAAGCTGGCGCATCGATGACGTGATGATCAGCTTCGCTGCCCCTGGTGGCAGCGTCGGCCCGCATTTCGACAACTACGACGTGTTCCTGCTGCAAGGCCATGGCAAGCGCAACTGGAAGATCGGCCAGATGTGCGACTCCGACAGCCCGCTGCTGCCCCACGCCGACTTGCGCATCCTCGCCGACTTCGAGGCCACCGACGAATGGGTCCTGGAACCCGGCGACATGCTCTACCTGCCGCCGCGCCTGGCCCATTGCGGGGTGGCCGTGGATGACTGCATGACTTACTCCGTGGGCTTTCGCGCACCGAGCGCGGCCGAAGTGCTGACCCACTTCACCGACTTCCTCAGCCAGTTCCTGCCGGACGAAGAACGCTACACCGACGCCGATGCGCGCCCGGTGAGCGATCCACACCAGATCCAGCACGACGCCCTCGACCGCCTCAAGGGCCTGCTGGCCGAACACATGAGCGACGAACGCCTGCTGCTGACCTGGTTCGGCCAGTTCATGACCGAGCCACGCTACCCGGAACTGGTGGTTGGCCCGGAACTGGAAGAAGACGACCTTTTGGCCGGCCTGGAACAAGGCGCGGTGATCATCCGCAATCCGAGCGCGCGCCTGGCCTGGTCGGAAGTCGACGACGACCTGCTGCTGTTCGCCAGCGGCCAGAGCCGCTACCTGCCGGGCAAGCTGCGCGATCTGCTGAAGATGATCTGCGCCGCCGACGCCCTGCACATCGAGAACCTCGGCCCCTGGCTGGCCGATGAAGACGGCCGCGGCCTGATCTGCGAGCTGGTCAAACAAGGCAGCCTGGGGTTCGCCGATGAATAAAATTCACGTTCGTGTCGCAGACTGGCAAAAGGATAACGCCGAGATCCGGCGCATTCGTGAAGCGGTGTTCATTGCCGAGCAATCCGTCCCACCCGAGCTGGAATGGGATGCCGACGACCAGGGCGCCGTGCACTTCCTCGCCTTCGAAGGCGATTTCCCCATCGGCACCGCGCGCCTGCTGACCGACGGCCATGTCGGGCGCGTCTCGGTGCTCAAGGACTGGCGCGGCCTGAAGGTCGGCGACGCCCTGATGCACGCGGTGATCGCGGAAGCCGAGAAGCGTGGCCTCAAGCAACAGAAACTCAGCGCCCAGGTGCACGCCACGCCGTTCTATGAGCGACTGGGCTTCGCCGTGGTCAGCGAGGAGTTCCTGGAAGCCGGGATCCCTCATGTGGATATGGTGCGCGGTAGCGCCTGAGCGCTGCGCCCCACGATTGATCGAGCACCAGCAAGAAAGCCATGGGCTTGCATGCAGGTTGCCCAAATAAATGGATCGGCAAAAAAGCGGCCATCGTGAGATGGCCGCTTTTTTGCATAACACCTAATACCAGAAACCTTCCTTAAGCACCCTCCCGATAAACGGATCACCGTTGGTCAATACTGCCATTTCTGACAGTAGCCGCTTGAATCGTCAGCCCCTAGCATCGAACTGAAACTTGGAAAAGACGATGAAGTTAGGTCTGCTGCCTACGCGTTGCACACATGGGCACCCAGAACAGTATGTGAGTTTAGCTTTTCCAATCCTTCAGTTTATGTTTATGCCGAATGGAGAAGTGAAATGACAGCTATGATTCTAAATCCCCTTTATGATGAGATTGCAGTCGCCCGCAGACCCAAAGTGACAGGCACCAGCAGCCCAAACGCTGCCATCACGCTCTACGAGTCCAATGTCGGTAATAAGATATGGGGTAGCACTTATGCAGATGCCAGTGGCAACTGGACCCTTGTACCCAGCGAAGACCTGCCGCTGGGGAGGTTTGGGCTAGTAGTCTCGGAAAATGGTGAATGGTCGAATAATCGTTATGTCCAAGTACGGGATTGGGACTTTCTCATTAACACCCCCGAAGAGGATGCCCGAGTAATACGACGCCCCACGATATCCGGAATCTCCGAACCCGATTCAAAAATAGATATTTATGAGTCTAATGTCGGAAACAAGATATGGGGTAGCGGCCATGCCGACAAATATGGATCTTGGAGCATTACACTTTCCGAAGATCTACCAGACGTCAGGTTTGGGCTGGTTGCCAATGATGGTAAACAATGGTCAAACAATCGATATGTCACTGTAACGGCGGGTGTTCTCTCTCCGACGCCGTCTTTTTCTCTGCTCATCTGGTACCCTCACGAGGATGATCAGGTACCACGACGCCCCACGGTAGCCGGATTCGCCGAACCCAATTCAAAGATAGATATATATGAGGCTAATGTCGGCAACAAGATATGGGGCAGTGGCAATACCGACCCATATGGATATTGGAGCATCGATCTTCCCGAGGATCTGCCAGAGACCAGGTTTGGTCTGATTGCCAGTGATGGCAAACAATGGTCGAACAATCGATATGTCAATGTATCGAACTTGGGCAATCCATCCCCAGGGCAAAACACCGCCCTGAACATCGACAGGCCCGGCGAGGACACTCAGGTATCGCGGCGTCCGATGGTATCCGGAACCGCTGCTCCAAATTCGAAAATTGACATCTACGAGTCATATGTCGGAAACAAGATATGGGGCAGCGGTTATGCTGACCAGTATGGACGATGGTACATTATCCTCTCCGATGATCTGCCGCAGACCAGGTTCGGGCTGGTCGCCAACGATGGTAATGGTTGGTCAAACAATCGATATATTTATGTGGCCCCCTCCCCCCCAGACATCGACAAGATCGCCCACCAAGTGACTGGCTATTTAAACGAGATTGTCCCGTTTGCGAATAAAATACTTGGACTTATACAAAGCGGCGCTTACACCCCTCCCTCCGGGGGCGGAAGTGCAATACCTATTACAGGAGATGTTGTAGGTGTCGCCTTGAATGTATACAACGATATAAAAGAGTATGGCTTCATATGGAATAGAACACCTGACACCACACGCCACGACCGCACGGGGGTCATACTCACAGTCGACGCAAATACGCGGACTCCGCAACGTGCCAGCGTATCCGTAAGCAGGGACTGGCTGGTGTCATTTGTATCTTCAAGTGTTGCTTTCCCGGTGCCGATCCCCCTGCCTGCCGACACATGGGAATACGGCCATAATCTTTACTGCAAAGCAGCTGGCGACACCAATTATCCTATAGCCAGCGGTGACAATAACTTCCCTTTCAATGGGCCGGGAGCCTATGTTGGACAATTGCTCTATAAGTTTGGGGAGAACGGAAAGGCCTTGCCGATTTATAACGAACACTATGCAAGCACACTGAGCGAGCAAGGTGAACTTTTTCTGAGAATGAACATACCTGACGAGCGGCTTACCCGATGCTACGGCGCCATGCAGGTTTACGTCGGCACATTCAGACCCAGTGGAGAACTCGTATTCGTTACAGTAATCCCGGACAGCGGCTGGGTCAGGTGCGGCATCACCAGACATCAGAACTGGGACAAGATCGTTCACTTGGGAAATTCCAGTGAACCGATATTCATGGCGCTCGATGCACCGGCCGTCTCACGAAAAAACAACTGGGGAGCCCCGGCGCTCACCACTACGGTTGCCTCGATTTCAGGAGATTGCGGCCCAGCAGGCGTATCGGAAAAACTTATTTCCATCGTCGGCGACACGTCTTATCCCTACAGCGGGCCAGGCGCCAGATATGGCCAGCTCATCTATAAATGGGGAGAAAACGGGACACCGCTGCCCGCTTGGCATTCGGAGGAGCGAGGTGAACAGAAGATCGGAGACATTTTCTTGAGAATGAACGACAGGGGAGACGGCATGCATGACAACCAGTCAAGCCTAATACGAGTCATTGTCAGCTGAGGCGCGGCAGACTTTCTGAGACAATCTCATCAGATGGGCGGTTCGCCGCCTATCGCTCTACCAGACGCCTGTCCAAGAAAACGCCCCGCCATCCTCCAATGCCGGGGCGTTTTGCTGCCTATCATTCAACTTGCACCACGCTGGGCCGACAAACTGGCAATATCAAGCCTTTGTCCCGCGGAGAAATGGAATGTCCCTACGCACCCTCCTGACCACCCTGCTACTGGGGTGCAGCCTGTCTGTGATGGCCGACACGCAAATCGTCCCATTGAATTACCGAACCAGCGCCGACTTGCTGCCGGTGGCGCAGAATTTCATGGGCAAGGACGGCCAGGTCAGCGCCTATGGCAATCAACTGATCGTCAATGGCGAGCCCGGCAAGATCGAAGAACTGCGCCAGTTCCTGGCACAACTGGACACCGCCCCCAAGCGCCTGCTGATCACGGTCGACACCAACGAGAACAATCTGCAGGGTGACCAGGGCTATTCCATCAACGGCGCCGCCCCCAGCCAGACCCGCATCATCAACCGCAGCACCGCGAGCCGCGACGGCGGCGTGCAGCAGGTGCAGGCCAGCGAAGGCCAGCCGGCCCTGATCCAGGTGGGCCAGAGCGTGCCGTTCACCAGCAGCCAGAGCGACAACTACGGTCGCGTGCAGAGCCAGACCGAATACCGCAACGTCACCCAGGGTTTCTACGTCACCGCTAGCGTCACCGGCGAAACCGTTCACCTGAGCATCAGTACCAACCGTGACCGCATGAGCCAAGAACGTCCCGATGTAGTGAACGTGCAAAGTACCGACACAACCGTCAGCGGACGCCTGGGCGAATGGATCACCCTGGCCGGAGTGAATCGCCAGACCCAGGCCGATAAACAGGGGCTGACCCGCAGCTACTCGACCCAGGGCCGCGATGACATGATTTTGCGGGTCAAGGTCGACACCCTGAACTGAAGCACCAAAAACTGACTGATGAGTCGTATTAGACCAAAGATGTAGTGCTCAAAAAAAAGCACTACAAAACGTTTGACGAGCCAAAAAACCGAAGGCATGATGGCCTCGCTCCCGCTAATCAGGGGCCCTGGCAAGGGCCTTCGGGTCGACGCTTGCAACCACCCTGCGAGCCGATTCGTGTCTGTACCGCCCACAAGGTGTGTTTGACGAGGTTGCGACTGGAACGAAGTTGTCCCGAGGGACGGAAGCGTAACTAGGTAACCCGGCATCACTCTGAGTTCGTATAAAGGCCCACGACGCCCGCATGCGCCCGCAGTTCGCCCCTACCTGCTCACTTTCCCCTCGAGCCCATCGTTCATCCCGTCGCCGCCCCGCCTGAACCGACTTGTCCGCCCGGCCCCCTGGCCAGCGAGCAGCCTCCTTCGCCAATGACTGGCGCCGTAGGCACGCAGGACATTTGACCCAGACCGATTTTTTCTACACGACGCGACGAGGTTTATCTCCATGGCACTGACACGCGAACAGCAAATTGCAGCCCTTGAAAAAGACTGGGCTGAAAACCCGCGCTGGAAAGGCGTGAAGCGCAATTATTCCGCTGCTGACGTCGTCCGCCTGCGTGGCTCGGTTCAACCTGAGCACACCTTTGCAAAGATGGGCGCCGAGAAGCTGTGGAACCTGGTCACCCAGGGCGCCAAGCCATCCTTCCGTCCCGAGAAAGATTTCGTCAACTGCATGGGCGCCCTGACCGGCGGCCAGGCCGTTCAGCAAGTCAAGGCCGGCATCCAGGCGATCTACCTGTCGGGCTGGCAAGTGGCCGCGGACAACAACTCCGCCGAGTCGATGTACCCTGATCAGTCGCTGTACCCGGTGGACTCGGTGCCAACCGTGGTCAAGCGCATCAACAACTCGTTCCGTCGCGCCGACCAGATCCAGTGGAAAGCTGGCAAGAACCCGGGCGATGAAGGCTACATCGACTACTTCGCACCGATCGTGGCTGACGCCGAAGCCGGTTTCGGCGGCGTCCTGAACGCCTACGAACTGATGAAGAGCATGATCGAGGCAGGCGCCGCCGGCGTGCACTTCGAAGATCAGTTGGCCTCGGTGAAGAAATGCGGCCACATGGGCGGCAAGGTACTGGTTCCGACCCAGGAAGCCGTGCAGAAGCTGACCGCTGCCCGCCTGGCCGCCGACGTTGCCGGTGTACCGACCATCATCCTGGCCCGTACCGACGCCAACGCTGCTGACCTGCTGACCTCCGACTGCGACCCGTACGACCAGCCGTTCGTGACCGGCACCCGCACTCAGGAAGGCTTCTACAAGGTCCGCGCCGGCCTCGACCAGGCCATCGCCCGCGGCCTGGCCTACGCGCCGTACGCCGACCTGATCTGGTGCGAAACCGCCAAGCCGGACCTGGACGAAGCCCGTCGTTTCGCCGAAGCGATCAAGAAGGAATACCCGGACCAGATCCTGTCGTACAACTGCTCGCCTTCCTTCAACTGGAAGAAAAACCTGGACGACGCGACCATCGCCAAGTTCCAGCGCGAACTGTCCGCCATGGGCTACAAGCACCAGTTCATCACCCTGGCCGGCATTCACAACATGTGGCACAGCATGTTCAACCTGGCGCACGACTACGCCCGCAACGACATGACCGCCTACGTGAAGCTGCAAGAGCAGGAATTCGCTGACGCTGCCAAAGGCTACACCTTCGTGGCCCACCAGCAGGAAGTGGGCACTGGCTACTTCGACGACATGACCACCGTGATCCAGGGCGGCACCTCGTCGGTGACCGCGCTGACCGGTTCGACCGAAGAAGAACAGTTCCACTGATCCGCCTGAACGGCCCTTGCGGACCGAGTAAAAACTAACCGCAAGGCCTATATCTGACGCCCCGACCGGTTCGGGGCTTTTTTTCGCCTACGCTTCAAGGGGCGAAGCGCCCTTGTGGGAGCGGGCTTGCTCGTGAAGGCGACGCGCCAGGCAATGAATGCACAACTGACACACCGCTTTCGCGAGCAAGCCCGCTCCCATCAGAAACGAAAGAACCTTCAGAAAAATTGATCGAACGCAGTATCGGGCAGTCTGAAAAAGAGTAAAACGGCCGGCGCTGACAATTGCAGTCACTACCCTGTAAGAAAAGTACTCAGCTACTGCGCGGGCTTACTTGATGAAACGCCCGCACAAACAATAACAATTATCATTTAGGCGAACATCTCTTTGTTACAACCAACGCGAAATATTATTGAAGAATCAACGGCCAATGCCCATCCCACCGGGGCCGCGGGGCCTTGGAGGTGCGCTATGTCCTTATTCCAATAAATAATTTCGCTATAGGAATTTTACTTGCCCGGTGTTTAGCCATAAAATCACCGCGATTGATTGCTGCGACATATCGTCACTGCGTTATTTCTTTTCAAGCTCAGAGGCCCTTGCCCTCTGTTAAGGATTTCCAGCATGCCCGAAGCGACAGGACTCATGGCCCACAACTGGGGCTTTGCCATTTTCCTTCTGGGCGTCGTCGGCCTGTGTGCCTTCATGCTCGGCGTGTCGAGCCTGCTCGGGTCAAAAGCCTGGGGCCGCAGCAAAAACGAACCGTTCGAGTCCGGCATGCTACCTACCGGTGGCGCCCGCTTGCGGCTCTCAGCCAAATTCTATCTGGTCGCGATGCTCTTCGTGATCTTCGATATCGAAGCCCTCTTTCTCTTTGCATGGTCTGTGTCCGTCCGCGAAAGCGGCTGGACCGGATTCGTCGAAGCACTCGTTTTCATAGCAATTCTGTTGGCAGGTCTTGTCTACCTTTACCGGGTGGGGGCACTTGATTGGGCTCCGGAAGCTCGGCGCAAGCGGCAAGCGAAGCTGAAACAATGAGGCTTTGGCAATGCAATACAATCTCACCAGGATCGACCCCGATGCTCCTAACGAGCAGTATCCGATTGGCAAGCGGGAAACCGTCGCCGATCCGTTAGAAGATCAAGTCCACAAGAACATCTTCATGGGCAAGCTCGAAGACGTGCTGAACAGCACGGTCAACTGGGGTCGCAAGAACTCCCTGTGGCCGTACAACTTCGGCCTTTCGTGCTGCTACGTGGAAATGACCACCGCCTTCACGGCGCCCCACGACATCGCGCGCTTCGGCGCCGAAGTGATCCGGGCCTCGCCGCGCCAGGCGGACTTCATGGTTATCGCCGGAACCTGCTTCATCAAGATGGCGCCGATCATCCAGCGTCTCTATGAGCAGATGCTCGAACCCAAGTGGGTGATCTCCATGGGTTCGTGCGCCAACTCCGGTGGCATGTACGACATCTATTCCGTCGTTCAAGGGGTGGACAAGTTCCTGCCCGTGGACGTCTACGTGCCTGGCTGCCCACCTCGCCCTGAAGCTTTCCTGCAAGGCTTGATGCTGTTGCAGGAGTCGATTGGCCAGGAGCGTCGCCCACTGTCCTGGGTCGTTGGTGATCAAGGCGTTTATCGCGCCGAGATGCCGTCGCAAAAGGAACAGCGTCGCGAACAGCGTATCGCAGTCACCAACCTGCGCAGCCCCGACGAAGTCTGATCCAGCTCTGTTCCTCACAGTAGAAACGAGAACCTGGCTTCATTCTTTACGTTGACCGAAAGCGATAAATAACCATGACTACAGGCAGTGCTCTGTACATCCCGCCTTACAAGGCAGACGACCAGGATGTGGTCGTCGAACTGAACAACCGTTTTGGCGCCGACGCGTTCACCGTCCAGTCGACCCGCACCGGCATGCCGGTGCTGTGGGTTGCCCGCGCCCGACTCATCGAAGTCCTGACCTTCCTGCGCAACCTGCCCAAGCCGTACGTCATGCTCTATGACCTGCACGGCGTGGACGAGCGTCTGCGCACCAAGCGCCAGGGCCTGCCCGACGGCGTCGACTTCACCGTGTTCTACCACCTGCTGTCGATCGAGCGTAATAGTGACGTAATGATCAAGGTCGCCTTGTCCGAGAGCGACCTCAGCGTGCCGACCGTGACCGGTATCTGGCCGAACGCCAACTGGTACGAGCGTGAAGTGTGGGACATGTACGGGATCGACTTCCCCGGCCACCCGCACCTGTCGCGCATCATGATGCCGCCGACCTGGGAAGGTCACCCGCTGCGCAAGGACTTCCCGGCCCGGGCCACCGAGTTCGACCCCTTCAGCCTGTCGCTGGCCAAACAACAGCTCGAGGAAGAAGCCGCGCGCTTCAAGCCTGAAGACTGGGGCATGAAGCGTTCGGGCGCCAACGAGGACTACATGTTCCTCAACCTGGGTCCGAACCACCCTTCGGCCCACGGTGCGTTCCGCATCATCCTGCAACTGGACGGCGAAGAAATCGTCGACTGCGTCCCGGACATCGGCTACCACCACCGTGGCGCCGAGAAAATGGCCGAGCGCCAGTCCTGGCACAGCTACATCCCGTACACCGACCGCATCGATTATCTCGGCGGGGTGATGAACAACCTGCCGTACGTGCTCTCGGTCGAGAAGCTGGCCGGGATCAAGGTACCGGAGAAGGTCGACGTCATCCGCATCATGATGGCCGAGTTCTTCCGTATCACCAGCCACCTGCTGTTCCTGGGCACCTACATCCAGGACGTCGGCGCCATGACCCCGGTGTTCTTCACCTTCACCGACCGCCAGAAGGCCTACACGGTGATCGAAGCCATCACCGGTTTCCGCCTGCACCCGGCCTGGTACCGCATCGGTGGCGTCGCCCACGACCTGCCGCGCGGCTGGGAGAAGCTGGTCAAGGACTTCGTCGAATGGATGCCCAAGCGCCTGGACGAATACACCAAGGCTGCCCTGCAGAACAGCATCCTCAAGGGCCGGACCATCGGGGTTGCCGCGTACAACACCAAGGAAGCCCTGGAATGGGGCGTCACCGGTGCCGGCCTGCGTTCCACCGGTTGCGACTTCGACCTGCGCAAGGCACGCCCTTACTCCGGCTACGAGAACTTCGAATTCGAAGTCCCGCTGGCCGCCAACGGTGACGCCTACGACCGCTGCATGGTTCGCGTCGAGGAAATGCGCCAGAGCGTCAAGATCATCGACCAGTGCCTGCGCAACATGCCGGAAGGCCCGTACAAGGCGGATCACCCGCTGACCACGCCGCCGCCCAAGGAGCGCACGCTGCAGCATATCGAGACCTTGATCACGCACTTCCTGCAGGTTTCGTGGGGCCCGGTCATGCCGGCCAACGAGTCCTTCCAGATGATCGAAGCGACCAAGGGCATCAACAGTTATTACCTGACGAGCGACGGCGGCACCATGAGCTACCGTACCCGGATTCGCACCCCAAGCTACCCGCACCTGCAGCAGATCCCTTCGGTGATCAAAGGCAGCATGGTCGCGGACTTGATCGCGTACCTGGGTAGTATCGACTTCGTTATGGCCGACGTGGACCGCTAAGCATGAACAGCACGCTTATCCAGACAGACCGTTTCGCCCTCAGCGAAACCGAGCGCTCGGCCATCGAGCACGAGCTGCATCACTACGAAGACCCGCGCGCGGCGTCGATCGAAGCCTTGAAGATCGTTCAGAAGGAACGTGGCTGGGTGCCTGACGGCGCGCTCTACGCCATCGGCGAGATCCTCGGCATCCCGGCCAGCGATGTCGAGGGCGTCGCCACCTTCTACAGCCAGATCTTCCGCCAGCCGGTGGGCCGCCACATCATTCGCGTCTGCGACAGCATGGTCTGCTACATCGGCGGCCACGAGTCCGTGGTCAGCGAGATCCAGGGCAAGCTGGGCATCGGCCTGGGCCAGACCACCGCCGACGGCCGCTTCACGCTGTTGCCGGTGTGCTGCCTGGGCAACTGCGACAAGGCACCGGCGCTGATGATCGACGACGACACCTTCGGTGACGTCAAGCCTGAAGGCGTCGCCAAACTGCTGGAGGGCTACGTATGACCCTGACTTCCTTCGGGCCCGCCAACCGCATCCAGCGTTCGGCCGAAACCCATCCCCTGACCTGGCGCCTGCGCGACGACGGCGAAGCCGTGTGGCTGGACGAGTACCAGGCCAAGAACGGCTATGCCGCCGCGCGCAAGGCGTTCGCCGACATGGCCGCGGACGACATTGTCCAGACCGTGAAGGACTCCGGCCTCAAGGGCCGCGGTGGTGCGGGCTTCCCCACGGGCGTGAAGTGGGGCCTGATGCCCAAGGACGAATCCATCAATATCCGCTACCTGCTGTGCAACGCGGACGAGATGGAACCCAACACCTGGAAAGACCGCATGCTGATGGAGCAACTGCCCCATCTGCTGATCGAAGGCATGCTGATCAGTGCTCGCGCGCTGAAGACCTACCGCGGCTACATCTTCCTGCGTGGCGAATACACCACCGCCGCCAGGCACCTCAACCGTGCCGTGGAAGAAGCCAAGGCCGCGGGCCTGCTGGGCAAGAACATCCTGGGCAGCGGCTTCGATTTCGAGCTGTTCGTCCACACCGGTGCCGGGCGCTACATCTGCGGTGAAGAAACCGCGCTGATCAACTCCCTGGAAGGCCGCCGCGCCAACCCACGCTCCAAGCCGCCCTTCCCTGCCGCCGTGGGCGTGTGGGGCAAGCCGACCTGCGTGAACAACGTCGAGACGCTGTGCAACGTGCCGGCAATCATTGCCGACGGCGTGGACTGGTACAAATCCCTGGCCCGCGACGGCAGCGAAGACATGGGCACCAAGCTCATGGGCTTCTCCGGCCGAGTCAAGAACCCGGGCCTGTGGGAACTGCCATTCGGCGTCACCGCGCGCGAGCTGTTCGAGGACTACGCCGGCGGCATGCGCGACGGCTACACGCTCAAGTGCTGGCAGCCAGGCGGCGCCGGTACCGGCTTCCTGTTGCCGGAACACCTGGACGCACAAATGTACGCCGGCGGCATCGCCAAGGTGGGCACCCGGATGGGTACCGGCCTGGCCATGGCGGTGGACAACAGCGTCAACATGGTGTCGCTGCTGCGCAACATGGAGCAGTTCTTTGCCCGTGAATCCTGCGGCTTCTGCACCCCTTGCCGTGACGGCCTGCCGTGGAGCGTCAAGCTGCTGATGGCCATCGAGAACGGCCAAGGCCAGCCTGGCGACATCGAGACCCTGCTGGGCCTGGTGGGTTTCCTCGGCCCAGGCAAGACCTTCTGTGCTCACGCACCGGGTGCCGTGGAGCCGTTGGGCAGCGCAATCAAATACTTCCGCCCTGAATTCGAGGCCGGCATCGCGCCAACCCGCGCCGGTGACCTCAATCAGGTGGTCACGCCGACCATGGTCGGCGCGTAACGACGCTTTACCAGGCGAAGGGTCCGTGCCCTTCGCCTTTCGTCCGATGACGCCTTTTCACCGAGGCTGTTTGGATTCGGACGAACGACAAGATTCCATTAGCCACGCCCGCTGACACCGGGCCAACGAAGAACTTTGAACCATGGCCACTATCCACGTAGACGGCAAAGCGCTCGAAGTCGACGGGGCAGACAACCTGTTACAGGCATGTCTGTCGCTGGGCCTCGACATTCCTTATTTCTGCTGGCACCCCGCCCTTGGCAGCGTCGGCGCCTGTCGCCAGTGCGCAGTCAAGCAATACACCGACGAGAACGACACCCGTGGTCGGATCGTCATGTCCTGCATGACCCCCGCCACCGACAACACCTGGATCTCCATCGACGATGAAGAATCCAAGGCGTTTCGCGCCAGCGTCGTCGAATGGCTGATGACCAACCACCCGCACGACTGCCCGGTCTGTGAGGAAGGCGGTCACTGCCACCTGCAAGACATGACGGTGATGACCGGCCACAACGAGCGCCGTTATCGCTTCAAGAAACGCACCCACCAGAACCAGCAACTGGGCCCGTTCATTTCCCACGAGATGAACCGCTGCATCGCCTGCTACCGCTGCGTGCGTTTCTACAAGGACTACGCCGGCGGTACCGACCTGGGCGTGTTCGGCGCCCACGACAACGTGTACTTCGGACGCGTTGAAGACGGCACCCTGGAAAGCGAGTTCTCCGGCAACCTCACCGAGGTCTGCCCGACCGGCGTGTTCACCGACAAGACCCACTCCGAGCGCTACAACCGCAAGTGGGACATGCAGTTCTCGCCGAGCATCTGCCACGGCTGCTCCAGCGGTTGCAACATCTCCCCGGGCGAGCGCTACGGCGAACTGCGTCGCATCGAGAACCGCTACAACGGTTCGGTGAACCAGTACTTCCTCTGTGACCGCGGCCGTTTCGGCTACGGCTACGTCAACCGCACCGACCGTCCGCGCCAACCGCTGCTGGCGGGCGGCACCAAGCTGAGCCTGGACGAAGCACTGGACAAGGCCGCCGACCTGCTGCGCGGCCGCAACATCGTCGGCATCGGTTCGCCACGGGCGAGCCTGGAAAGCAACTACGCGTTGCGTGAACTGGTCGGTGCCGAACATTTCTACAGCGGTATCGAAGCCACCGAGCTGGAGCGCATCCGCATGGTGCTGCAAGTGCTCAAGGACAGCCCGCTGCCCGTGCCGACGATGCGCGACATCGAAGACCACGACGCCGTGTTCGTCCTTGGCGAAGACCTGACCCAGACCGCCGCGCGCATGGCTCTGGCCCTGCGCCAGTCGGTCAAGGGCAAGGCCGAGGACATGGCCGACGCCATGCGTGTGCAGCCTTGGCTCGACGCCGCCGTGAAGAACATCGGTCAGCACGCGCTGAACCCGCTGTTCATCGCCAGCCTCGCCGAAACCAAGCTCGACGACGTCGCCGAAGAATGCGTGCATGCCGCGCCTGACGACCTGGCCCGCATCGGCTTTGCCGTCGCTCACGCCCTGGACGCCAGTGCACCGGCCGTCGAAGGCCTCGACAGCGAAGCCGCCGGACTGGTGCAGCGCATCGCCGACGCCCTGCTGGCCGCCAAGCGTCCGTTGATCATTGCCGGCACGTCCCTGGGTTCCAAGGCGTTGATCGAAGCCGCCGCCAACATCGCCAAGGCCTTGAAGCTGCGCGAGAAGAACGGCTCCATCAGCCTGGTCGTGCCGGAAGCCAACAGCCTTGGCCTGGCCATGCTCGGTGGCGAGTCGGTGGATGCAGCCCTGCAAGCGGTGATCGACGGCAGCGCCGACGCCATCGTGGTGCTGGAAAACGACCTCTACACCCGGACCGACAAGGCCCGTGTGGACGCCGCCCTGAACGCCGCGAAAACCGTGATCGTCGCCGACCACCAGAAGACCGCCACCACCGACCGCGCCCACCTGGTGTTGCCGGCGGCGAGCTTTGCCGAAGGCGACGGCACCCTGGTCAGCCAGGAAGGTCGCGCCCAGCGCTTCTTCCAGGTCTTCGACCCGCAATACCTGGACGCCAGCATCCTGGTCCACGAAGGCTGGCGCTGGCTGCATGCCCTGCGCGCCACCCTGCTGAACCAGCCGATCGACTGGACCCAACTGGACCACGTCACCGCCGCCTGCGCGTCGAGCAGCCCGCAACTGGCTGCCATCGTCGACGCCGCGCCGTCCGCCGCGTTCCGCATCAAGGGCATGAAGCTGGCCCGCGAGCCGCTGCGTTACTCCGGCCGCACGGCCATGCGCGCCAACATCAGCGTGCACGAACCGCGCACCCCGCAAGACCAGGACACCCCATTCGCCTTCTCCATGGAAGGTTACTCGGGCTCCGCCGAACCGCGCTCGCAAGTGCCGTTCGCCTGGTCGCCGGGCTGGAACTCGCCGCAAGCCTGGAACAAGTTCCAGGACGAGGTCGGCGGTCACCTGCGTGCCGGTGACCCGGGCAAGCGCCTGATCGAAAGCCAGGGCGATGGCCTCAGCTGGTTCGCCAGCGTGCCGCGCGCCTTCAACCCGGCACCAGGGACCTGGCAGGTCGTGCCGTTCCATCACCTGTTCGGCAGCGAAGAGAACTCTTCCAAGGCCGCACCGGTGCAGGAGCGCATCCCGGCCGCCTACGTGGCGCTGGCCAAGTCCGAAGCCGATCGCCTGGGCGTCAACGACGGGGCTCTGCTGAGCCTGAACGTGGCGGGCCAGACCCTGCGTCTGCCGCTGCGTATCAATGAAGCGCTGGGCGCCGGCCTGGTGGCGCTGCCCGCCGGCCTGGCCGGCATCCCACCGGCGATATTCGGCAAAACCGTCGACGGTCTGCAGGAGGCAGCGCAATGAGCTGGTTCACCCCTGAAGTGATCGACGTGATCCTGACGGTCCTCAAGGCCATCGTGATCCTGCTGGCCGTGGTGGTCGCAGGTGCACTGTTGAGCTTCGTCGAACGTCGCCTGCTGGGCTGGTGGCAGGACCGCTACGGTCCGAACCGCGTCGGCCCGTTCGGCATGTTCCAGATCGCCGCCGACATGGTGAAAATGTTCTTCAAGGAAGACTGGACCCCACCGTTTGCCGACAAGGTGATCTTCACCCTGGCACCGGTCGTGGCCATGAGCGCCTTGCTGATCGCCTTTGCGATCATCCCGATCACCCCGACCTGGGGCGTGGCGGACCTGAACATCGGCCTGCTGTTCTTCTTCGCCATGGCCGGCCTGTCGGTGTACGCGGTGCTGTTCGCCGGCTGGTCGAGCAACAACAAGTTCGCCCTGCTGGGCAGCCTGCGGGCCTCGGCCCAGACCGTGTCCTACGAAGTGTTCATGGGCCTGGCGCTCATGGGCATCGTGATCCAGGCCGGCTCGTTCAACATGCGTGACATCGTCGAGTACCAGGCGCAGAACCTGTGGTTCATCATTCCGCAGTTCTTCGGCTTCTGTACCTTCTTCATCGCCGGCGTGGCCGTGACTCACCGTCACCCCTTCGACCAGCCGGAAGCGGAACAGGAACTGGCCGACGGTTACCACATTGAATATGCCGGCATGAAATGGGGCATGTTCTTCGTCGGCGAGTACATCGGCATCATCCTGATCTCGGCGCTGCTGGTCACGCTGTTCTTCGGTGGCTGGCACGGTCCGTTCGGCATCCTGCCGCAATTGTCCTTCGTCTGGTTCGCCTTGAAGACCGCGTTCTTCATCATGCTGTTCGTCCTGCTGCGCGCCTCGATCCCGCGCCCACGCTACGACCAGGTGATGGACTTCAGCTGGAAATTCTGCCTGCCGCTGACCCTGATCAACATGCTGGTGACCGCTGCGATCGTTTTAATGAACGCGCCTGCGGCCGCGGTTCAGTGAGGATTTGACCCATGTTCAAATATATTGGCGACATCGTTAAGGGTACCGGTACCCAACTGCGAAGCCTGGTCATGATCTTCGGCCATGGCTTTCGCAAGCGCGACACCCTGCAATACCCCGAAGAGCCGGTCTACCTGGCTCCGCGTTATCGCGGCCGCATCGTCCTGACCCGTGATCCCGACGGCGAAGAGCGTTGCGTGGCGTGCAACCTGTGCGCCGTGGCCTGCCCGGTCGGTTGCATCTCGTTGCAGAAAGCTGAAACCGAAGACGGTCGCTGGTACCCGGACTTCTTCCGCATCAACTTCTCGCGCTGCATTTTCTGCGGCCTCTGCGAGGAAGCGTGCCCGACCACCGCGATCCAGCTCACCCCGGATTTCGAAATGGCCGAGTTCAAACGTCAGGACCTGGTGTACGAGAAAGAAGACTTGCTGATTTCCGGTCCCGGTAAAAACCCTGATTACAACTTCTATCGTGTTGCAGGTATGGCCATTGCCGGTAAGCCCAAAGGCGCCGCGCAGAACGAAGCCGAACCGATCAACGTGAAGAGCTTGCTGCCTTAAGGAAGAAAGATGGAATTCGCTTTCTATTTCGCATCGGGTATCGCGGTGGTGTCCACGCTTCGTGTGGTCACCAACACCAACCCCATCCATGCCCTGCTCTACCTGATCATTTCGCTGATCGCCGTGGCCATGACCTTCTTCGCCCTCGGCGCGCCGTTTGCCGGTGCGCTGGAAGTGATCGCCTACGCCGGCGCCATCATGGTGCTGTTCGTGTTCGTGGTGATGATGCTCAACCTGGGCCCCGCCTCGGTGCAGCAGGAGCGCTCCTGGCTCAAGCCCGGCATCTGGGCAGGGCCGGTGATTCTCGCCGTCCTGCTGCTGGGGGAACTGCTGTACGTGCTGTTCGCCCACCAGAGCGGCCAGGCCATCGGCCACACCACCGTAGGTCCAAAGGCCGTGGGCATCAGCCTGTTCGGCCCATACCTGCTGGTGGTCGAACTCGCCTCGATGCTGCTGCTTGCCGCAGCCGTCACGGCGTTCCATTTGGGCCGTAACGAGGCGAAGGAGTAATCACATGCCTGCTATCCCTCTCGAGCATGGCCTGGCAGTCGCCGGCATCCTGTTCTGTCTCGGCCTGGTCGGCCTGATGGTCCGTCGCAACATCCTGTTCGTGCTGATGAGCCTGGAGGTCATGATGAACGCCTCTGCCCTGGCCTTCATCGTGGCAGGCGCTCGCTGGGCGCAACCGGATGGACAGATCATGTTCATCCTGGTGATCAGCCTGGCAGCCGCCGAGGCCAGTATCGGCCTGGCGATCCTGTTGCAACTGTATCGCCGCTTCCACACGCTCGATATCGACGCTGCCAGTGAGATGCGCGGATGAACATGATCTTTCTGACTTTCGTATTTCCCCTGATCGGTTTCCTGCTGCTGTCGTTCTCCCGGGGACGCCTCTCGGAAAACCTCTCGGCACTGATCGGTGTCGGTTCCATCGGCCTGTCGGCGATTGTCGCTGCCTACGTGATCTGGCAATTCAACGTCGCACCACCTGAAGGCGGGCACTACACCCTGGTGCTGTGGCGCTGGATGGCGGTGGAAGGCTTCACGCCGAACTTCGCCCTGTACATCGACGGCCTGTCGATCACCATGCTCGGCGTCGTGGTTGGCGTGGGTTTCCTGATCCACCTGTTCGCGTCCTGGTACATGCGCGGTGAAGACGGCTACTCGCGTTTCTTCGCCTACACCAACCTGTTCATCGCCAGCATGCTGTTCCTGGTGCTCGGCGATAACCTGTTGTTCCTGTACTTCGGCTGGGAAGGCGTGGGCCTGTGCTCGTACCTGCTGATCGGTTTCTACTACACCAATCGCAACAACGGTAACGCGGCACTCAAGGCGTTCATCGTCACCCGCATCGGCGACGTGTTCATGGCCATCGGCCTGTTCATCCTGTTCCAGCAGCTGGGTACGCTGAATATCCAGGAACTGCTGGTCAAGGCCCCCGAGCACTTCAAGGTCGGCGATTTCTGGATCGTCCTGGCGACCCTGATGCTGCTGGGCGGCGCTGTCGGTAAATCGGCGCAATTGCCGCTGCAAACCTGGTTGGCGGATGCAATGGCCGGCCCTACCCCGGTCTCGGCACTGATCCACGCCGCAACCATGGTGACCGCGGGCGTCTACCTGATCGCCCGTACTCATGGCCTGTTCGCCCTGGCGCCGGACATCCTGCACCTGGTGGGCATCGTCGGCGGCGTGACCCTGGTACTGGCCGGCTTCGCCGCGCTGGTGCAGACCGACATCAAGCGTATCCTCGCCTACTCGACCATGAGCCAGATCGGCTACATGTTCCTGGCCCTGGGCGTCGGTGCCTGGGAAGGCGCGATCTTCCACCTGATGACTCACGCCTTCTTCAAGGCCCTGCTGTTCCTTGCTTCCGGTGCGGTAATCGTTGCCTGCCACCACGAGCAGAACATCTTCAAGATGGGTGGCCTGTGGAAGAAACTGCCGTTGGCCTACGCCAGCTTCATCGTTGGCGGCGCGGCCCTGGCGGCCCTGCCACTGGTCACCGCCGGTTTCTATTCCAAGGACGAGATCCTCTGGGAAGCGTTCGCCAGCGGTAACCAGGGCCTGCTCTATGCCGGCCTGGTGGGTGCGTTCATGACCTCGCTGTACACCTTCCGCCTGATCTTCATCGCGTTCCACGGTGAAGCCAAGACCGAAGCCCACGCCGGCCACGGCATTGCCCACTGGCTGCCATTGTCGGTGCTGATCGTGCTGTCGACCTTCGTCGGCGCCATGATCGCCCCGCCACTGCACGGCGTACTGCCGCAAAGCGTCGGCCATGCCGGCGGCGAAGCCAAGCACAGCCTGGAAATCGCCTCGGGCGCCATCGCCCTGGCCGGGATCCTGCTGGCCGCCCTGCTGTTCCTGGGCAAGCGTCGTTTCGTCACCGCCATCGCCAACAGCGGCCTGGGCCGTGTCCTTTCGGCCTGGTGGTTCGCCGCCTGGGGCTTCGACTGGATCTACGACAAACTGTTCGTCAAGCCATACCTTGCGATCAGCCACATTCTGCGCAAAGACCCGCTCGACCAGACCATTGGCCTGATCCCGCGCATGGCCAAGGGCGGCCACACCGCCCTGAGCCGTACCGAGACCGGTCAACTGCGTTGGTATGCGGCTTCCATGGCGGCTGGCGCCGTGCTGGTTATCGGCGCCATCGTGCTGGTAGCGGTCTGATATGAACCTTGCGAACTTGCGAAAGGAAACGAGCCCGTCATGATTCTGCCCTGGCTAATCCTGATCCCCTTCATCGGCGGCCTGTTGTGCTGGATCGCGGAGCGCTCCAGCTCCACGCTCCCGCGCTGGATTGCGCTGCTGACCATGTCCCTGGAACTCGCGCTCGGCCTCTGGCTGTGGGCGACCGGCGACTTCACATTTGCCCCGGCGCCTGGCGCCGAGCCGACCTGGGCGCTTGAATTCAAGCACCTGTGGATCGCGCGCTTCGGCATCAGCGTGCACCTGGCCCTCGACGGCCTGTCGCTGCTGATGATCCTGCTGACCGGCCTGCTGGGTATCCTCTCGGTGCTCTGCTCCTGGAAAGAGATCCAGCGTCACGTCGGCTTCTTCCACCTGAACCTGATGTGGATCCTGGGCGGTGTCGTCGGCGTGTTCCTGGCGCTGGACCTGTTCATGTTCTTCTTCTTCTGGGAAATGATGCTGGTGCCGATGTACTTCCTCATCGCGCTCTGGGGTCACAGTTCCTCGGACGGCAAGAAGACCCGGATCTACGCGGCGACCAAGTTCTTCATCTTCACCCAGGCGTCCGGCCTGATCATGTTGGTGGCGATCCTTGGCCTGGTGCTGGTCAACTTCAACAACACCGGCGTGATCACCTTCAACTACGCCGACCTGTTGAAAGTGCAGATGTCGCGCACCACCGAGTACGTGCTGATGCTGGGCTTCTTCATCGCGTTCGCGGTGAAGCTGCCGGTGGTGCCATTCCACTCCTGGCTGCCCGACGCCCACGCCCAGGCGCCGACCGCCGGTTCCGTGGACCTGGCCGGTATCTTGCTCAAGACCGCGGCCTACGGCCTGCTGCGCTTTGCCCTGCCGATGTTCCCCAACGCCTCGGCCGAGTTCGCGCCCATCGCCATGACCCTGGGCCTGATCGGGATTTTCTACGGTGCGTTCCTGGCGTTCGCCCAGACCGACATCAAGCGCCTGATCGCCTTCTCCAGCGTCTCGCACATGGGCTTCGTGCTGATCGGTATCTACTCCGGCAGCCAGCTGGCCCTGCAAGGCGCGGTGATCCAGATGCTCGCCCACGGCCTGTCGGCGGCGGCGCTGTTTATCCTCAGCGGCCAGTTGTACGAGCGCCTGCACACCCGCGACATGCGCGAGATGGGCGGCGTCTGGTCGCGCATCGCCTACCTGCCGGCCATCAGTCTGTTCTTCGCGGCCGCCTCCCTGGGCCTGCCGGGGACCGGCAACTTCGTCGGCGAGTTCCTGATCCTGATCGGCTCGTTCGTCAGTGCGCCATGGATCACGGCCATCGCCACGTCCGGCCTGGTGTTCGGTTCGGTCTACTCGCTGATCATGATCCACCGCGCCTACTTCGGTCCGGCCAAGTCGGATGAAGTGCTGCGCGGCATGGACGCTCGCGAACTGATCATGGTGCTTGGCCTTGCGGTGCTGCTGGTATACCTCGGCGTTTCCCCGCAACCGTTCCTCGACACCTCTGCCGCCACGATGCATGGCGTGCAGCAGTGGCTCGGCACCGCCTTCTCTCAACTCGCTTCGGCCCGGTAAGAGCGCTATGGAATTCACGATTCAACACTTTATCGCGCTTGCGCCGCTGTTGATCACCAGCGCCACGATCATCGTGGTGATGCTGGCGATCGCCTGGCGGCGCAATCACTCACAGACCTTCCTGCTGTCGGTGGCGGGGCTGAACCTGGCCCTGCTGTCGATCCTGCCGGCCCTGAAAGTCGCGCCCCTGGTGGTCACGCCGCTGATCCAGATCGACAGCTTCGCCTGCCTGTACATGGCGTTGATCCTGGTCGCCACCCTCGCCTGCGTCACCCTCGCCCACGCCTACCTCGGCGATGGCGGTTCGGGTTACCCGGGCAACCGCGAAGAACTGTACCTGCTGATCCTGATGGCCGCCGCCGGTGGCCTGGTCCTGGTCAGCGCGCAGCACCTGGCCAGCCTGTTCATCGGCCTGGAACTGCTGTCGGTACCGGTCTACGGTCTGGTGGCCTACGCCTTCTTCAACAAGCGCTCCCTGGAAGCCGGCATCAAGTACATGGTGCTGTCGGCGGCCGGCTCCGCGTTCCTGTTGTTCGGCATGGCGCTGCTCTACGCAGAAGCCGGCACCCTGAGCTTCGTCGGTATCGGCCAGGCCCTGGCGGCCACCGGCCTGCCAAGCCCGATCGCGCAACTGGGCCTGGGCATGATGTTGATCGGCCTGGCGTTCAAGCTGTCGCTGGTGCCCTTCCACCTCTGGACCCCGGACGTCTACGAGGGCGCCCCGGCACCGGTGGCGGCGTTCCTGGCCACCGCGTCGAAAGTGGCGGTGTTCGCGGTGATGGTTCGCCTGTTCCAGATCTCCCCGGTGGCCAGCAGCGGCGTGCTGAACGACGTGCTGACGATCATTGCCATCGTGTCGATCCTGTTCGGTAACCTGCTGGCACTGACCCAGAGCAACCTCAAGCGCCTGCTGGGTTACTCGTCCATCGCCCACTTCGGCTACCTGCTGATCGCGTTGATCGCCAGCAAGGGCCTGGCGGTGGAAGCCATTGGCGTGTACCTGGTCACCTACGTCATCACCAGCCTCGGCGCGTTCGGCGTGATCACCCTGATGTCCTCGCCATACAACGGCCGCGACGCCGACGCCCTGTACGAATACCGTGGCCTGTTCTGGCGCCGTCCGTACCTGACCGCCGTACTGACCGTGATGATGCTGTCCCTGGCCGGCATTCCGCTGACCGCCGGCTTCATCGGCAAGTTCTACATCATCGCCACCGGCGTCGAGGCGCACCAATGGTGGCTGGTCGGCTCCCTGGTGCTGGGCAGTGCCATCGGCGTGTTCTACTACCTGCGCGTCATGGTCACCCTGTACCTGATGGAACCGAACCTGCGTCGCCACGACGCCGAGTTGCACTGGGAGCAGAAGGCAGGCGGCGTGATGCTGCTGGCTATCGCCGTACTGGCGTTCTTCCTGGGCGTGTACCCACAACCGTTGCTGACCCTGGTCCAGCAAGCGGGCCTGGTGGGCTGATCGCCTCGGCAGCACCGCTGTGAAAAAACCCGTATCGCGAGATACGGGTTTTTTTATGGCTGGTTCTGAAGAATGACAAATCGTGGCGAGGGAGCAAGCTCCCTCGCCACGGGCCAGGTGTGTCAACAGGAGCTTTTAGCCGCGCGTCAGCGCAAAGTGCAACGAGCTTTTACCCCGGGTCTTGCAGCTTGCACGAAGCCGGAACTTACCACTCATCCAACTCTTTGTTTTACCTGTACTTTTTTATAAGCGCTGGCTGGCATGGCTGATGCAATTTACCCCATACGCGGCGTCGGCGCTTGAAGCCTACCCGCAACCGTGAATTGCCAGGAGCTACTTATGAACGCCATCGACCTTTTGAAAGCCGACCATGAACGCGTGAAAGCGATTCTGACCCAACTGAGCGAATCCACTGATCGCGCCATCAAGAAACGCACCGATCTGTTGGCGAAACTGGAAATGGAAGTGACCATCCACACCCGCCTGGAAGAAGAGATCCTGTATCCGGCTTTCAAGCAAGCGGGTGGCAAGGACGAAGCGGAAATGTATTACGAGGCCAAGGAAGAGCATCGCACCGTCGACTCGCTGGTGCTGCCGGACCTGAAAGCCACCGATCCATCCCAGCCTGAATTCGCCGGTCGGGTGAAGGTGGTCAAGGAACTGCTCGAACACCACATCGAAGAGGAAGAAAAGGAGATGTTCCCCCAGGCCAAGAAAGTCTTGGGCAAGGCCAAGCTGGATGCCTTGGGTGCGGAAATGGAAACCATGAAAGCGCAGTACAAAAAGGAACTGGGCAGCGCCAACCTCGCCGCCTGATCCTTGCCTCGAGTGCTTCAGCCGTCTCCGGACGGCTGAACGTCGTTATGGGGTCCTGTACTAACCGATCCAGCCCCGTGCGTCACGGCTGCATCTGTTCGCGCAGAAACTCCACCAGCGCCTGTACCGGGCGCGAGCCCTGCCGATGTTGCGGGTAAACCGCCGACAGCGTCAGTGGCTCGGTCTCGTAACCCTCCAGCACCCGGGTCAATCGACCGTCCTTCAGTGCATCGCCGAGAATGAAGGTGGGCAGGTAGGTGATGCCCATGCCGGCAATGGCGGCGTCCCGAAGCAGGTCACCATTGTTGGCCCGCATGCGTCCGGTGACATCCAGGGACAAAGGTTTGCCACGTCCTTCGAAGCGCCATTGGACTTGCCGGCTGTGACCATAAGGCAGGCAATCGTGATTGCGCAGGTCTTCAGGTCGCTCGGGCGTACCGCGTTCTGCCAGGTAGGCCGGGCTGGCGCAATACAGCCGCTCGATGCTGGCGATACGCCGGGCAATCAGCGTCGAGTCCTCCAGCACGCCAATGCGCAACGCCAGATCGTAGCCCTCCCCCAGCAGATCCACCGAGCGGTCGCTCAAATCCACTTCGACGCTGACGTCGGGGTAGCGTTGCAGGAACACCGGCAGCAGGCTCCCCAGGTGCGCCACGGCGAACGACAGCGGCGCGCTGAGGCGAATGGTGCCGCGTGGCGCGTCGGTCTGGCCGCTGATGCCCTGCTCCACCTCTTCGATTTCACTGAGCAGGCGCAATGCTGATTCGTAATAACGCTGGCCCAAGGGGGTAATGTCCAGGCGCCGCGTCGAACGATTGAGCAGGCGCACGCCCAGACGCTGCTCCAGCTCCATCAGCTTGCGGCTGACGAACTGCTTGGACAGCCCGAGCTTGTCCGCCGCCGCGGTAAAGCTGCCCGACTCCATGACCTGGACGAAAATGCGCATGTCTTCGAAGGGGTTCATTGGGGATCCGTGGGTGAATAATCAAGAACTTTATAAAGGTGTTCAGGGTGAACTCAACCCTGTGGCGAGGGGATTTATCCCCGCTGGGCTGCGCAGCAGACCTGATTACTGACTCCGGTAAACAGTCTGACACACCAGGTGATCAACTTTGGGGCTGCTACGCAGCCCAACGGGGATAAATCCCCTCGCCACAGGTTTTCGCCAGGCAAAAAGATGCCCGCACGATGGCGGGCATCCGTTTAGCCTGTGAGCTCAGCTTACTTGGCGGTCAGCGCCGAGTAGCTGTTCATCAGGTTGCGGTAGTTCGGAATGCGCTGGGACAACAGGTTGCCCAGGCCTTCGATGTCGTTGCGCCAGTCACGGTGCAGCTCGCAGGCCACCGAGAACCAGTTCATCATTTGCGCGCCAGCGGCGGTCATGCGGACCCAGGCGGCTTGTTGCACGGTTTCGTTAAAGGTGCCCGAAGCGTCGGTGACGACGAACACGTCAAAACCTTCAGCCAGTGCCGACAGGGTCGGGAACGCTACGCAGACGTCGGTCACCACACCGGCGATGATCAGTTGCTTGCGGCCGGTGGCCTTGATCGCCTTGACGAAGTCTTCGTTGTCCCAGGCGTTGATCTGGCCTGGACGCGGGATGTACGGTGCGTCCGGGAACATTTCCTTGAGTTCCGGCACGATCGGGCCGTTCGGACCTTTTTCGAAACTGGTGGTCAGGATGGTCGGCAGTTCGAAGAACTTCGCCAGGTCAGCCAGGGCCAGCACGTTGTTCTTGAACTCGTTGGGCGAAAAGTCCTGGACCAGAGAGATCAGGCCAGTCTGGTGATCGACCAGCAGGACCACAGCGTCGTCTTTGTTCAGGCGGTTGTAGCTGGGAACATTGCTCATGGGATGACTCCTTTGGATGGATGTTACAAGTCCTGTGGGAGCGGGCTTGCTCGCGAATGCGTCGGCACATCCGACGACGTCGCAAGCTGACACACCGCTTTCGCGAGCAAGCCCGCTCCCACAGGGGGATGTTGGTGTTCGTCAGAACGCGAAGCAGGAACAGCCGAACGCGCCCCAGAAGCCTTGGAAATCGCTGACCGGAACGTTCGACAGGCGTGCCCGTTCATGGCTGTGGGCGTGCACCGTGCACGGCCCGCTGCACTGGTGGACTTGCGCCTGCAACGGCGAGCTCGGGCGCCAGTGACCAGGGACCTTGACCACTGGCGACCAGTCCGGCAGCACTGGAACGCTGGCCGGGCCGAGCTTCTCGAAATCGCCGGCGGCGTAGACCACCTTGCCGCCCACCACCGTCAGCACGGACTCGATCCACTTGATGGCTTCTTCCTCGACGCTGAAGAAGTCCGCGCTCAGGGCTGCCACGTCCGCCAGTTGGCCGACCTTGATCTGGCCCTTCTTGCCCTGCTCCGAGGAGAACCAGGCGCTGCCGTGGGTGAACAGTTCCAGGGCGGTCAGGCGCGGCAGACCTTCTTCGTGCAATGCCAGGCCGCCGACGGTGCGGCCGCTGACCATCCAGTACAGCGAGGTCCACGGGTTGTAGCTCGACACCCGGGTGGCGTCGGTGCCGGCGCCGACCGGCACGCCTTCGGCCAGCATGCGCTTGATCGGCGGCGTGGCTTCGGCGGCCTTGGCGCCGTAGCGGTCCACGAAGTACTCACCTTGGAAGGCCATGCGGTCCTGGATGGCGATGCCGCCGCCCAGCGCGCGGACCCGCTCGATGTTCTGCGGGGTAATGGTTTCGGCGTGGTCGAAGAACCACGGCAGGCCGTTGAACGGGATGTCGCGGTTGACCTTCTCGAACACATCGAGCATGCGGCTGATGGACTCGTTGTAGGTGGCGTGCAGGCGGAACGGCCAGCGCTGTTCCACCAGGTGCCGCACCACCGGTTCCAGGTCTTGCTCCATGCTCGCCGGCAGGTCCGGACGCGGTTCGAGGAAGTCCTCGAAGTCGGCCGCCGAGAACACCAGCATTTCGCCGGCGCCGTTATGCCGCAGGAAGTCGTCGCCCTGGTGCAGCTTGACGCTGCCGGTCCAGTTCTTGAAGTCGCTGAGCTCTTCCTTGGGTTTCTGGGTGAACAGGTTGTAGGCGATGCGCACCGTCAACTGCTGTTCCCGGGCCAACTGCTCGATCACGGCGTAATCGTCCGGGTAGTTCTGGAAACCACCGCCGGCATCGATGGCGCTGGTCAGCCCGAGGCGATTGAGTTCACGCATGAACTGGCGGGTGGAGTTGACCTGGTACTCCAGCGGCAACTTCGGTCCCTTGGCCAGGGTCGAGTAGAGGATCATCGCGTTAGGTCGCGCCACCAGCATGCCGGTCGGCTCGCCGTTGCTGTCACGCACGATCTCGCCGCCGGGCGGGTTCGGCGTGTCGCGGGTGTAGCCGGCCACGCGCAGCGCGGCGCGGTTGAGCAAGGCGCGGTCATACAGGTGCAGGACGAACACCGGGGTGTCCGGGGCCGCCTGGTTGAGTTCTTCCAGGGTCGGCATGCGTTTTTCGGCGAACTGGAATTCGTTCCAGCCGCCCACCACACGCACCCATTGAGGCGTCGGCGTGCGGTCGGCCTGGTCCTTGAGCATGCGCAGAGCATCGGCCAGGGACGGCACGCCTTCCCAGCGCAGTTCCAGGTTGTAGTTCAAGCCACCCCGGATCAGGTGCAGGTGCGAGTCATTGAGCCCGGGGATGACGGTGCGGCCCTTGAGGTCGATGACCTGGGTGCCGCTGCCGCGCAGGGCCATGGCTTCGGCGTCGGTGCCCACGGCAACGAATTTGCCCTGGCTGATCGCCACGGCGCTGGCCCGGGGGTTTTCCCGGTCGACGGTGTGGAACTGGCCATTGAACAGAATCAGATCGGCGTTCATAGGGTTTTCCTTCAACGATCAAAAATAGAAATTGTGGCGAGGGGATTTATCCCCGCTGGACTGCGAAGCAGTCCTGAAAGAGCGGCCGCTACGCGACCGAGCGGGGATAAATCCCCTCGCCACAACAGTGCTCGGCGCAACACTCAACAAGCTAAGGCTCCAAATGCTCATGCGCCTTCGAAGCCTCCATCCACGGTGCGAACAGACGGGTCGCCAGCGGCATGCATACGTAGCAGACCGAAAGCACGATGGTCAGGGTGATCAGGAACGTCGCGACCACGTAGTTGGAAAGAATCGCGTGGAGTTGCAGCACGGGCCCCCAGATCAGCGGCACCAGCAAGGTGTGCGGCAGGATCACCAGCAAGGTCACCACGGCCTGCTTCCAGCGCGGCGGCGGTGTGGCGGCGTCCGCCAGCGGGGTGAACCAGAACTCCTTGTGGGACGCGACTTCGGTCTGGTCGCCATCGGCCAGCAACGGCGCCGCCTCTTGCACCAACTCGCTGCGCTCGGGCGAATCCAGCCAGCGCTGCAAGGCCTCGGTGGAACAGAAGCGCAGCACGCAGGTGAACAGCGACAGGCCGTCCTGCTTGCCTCGCACCACGTCCACCCCCAAGTGCCCTGGCCAGCCACCGGCGACGCGCACGATGCGCCGCAGCCAGGCCTCGTAGGCCGCGTCCTGGCCGGCCTTGATCCGGTGCTTGACCACCAGGGTGACGATTTCGTCGACGCCAGGCTTGGCCTTGGGCTCAACGGTTTGCAATTCAGACATGACGAAGCACTCCAACAAAGCGCGTGTTCATCGCCAGGCGGCCAGGGCCGGCGATGAAGACGCTGGTAAATACAATCAGCAGCAACCAACCGAACTGCCCTTCTTCCAGGCTCCACTGCGGGTGCACCACCAGCAGCGCCACGGCCAGCAAAAACAGGATTGGCAGGCAGGCCAGGCGCACCAGCACGCCGGCCATGATCAGCAGCGGGCACACCACTTCGGCGAAGATCGCCAGGATCAGCGTGGGCGCCGCGCCAAGGTGAAACGGGTCTTCGATGCGGGTCAGTTCGGCGCTGTAGTGCAACAGCTTCGGCAAGCCATGGACCCACAGCAAAAACAGCGCGCCACTGAGGCGCAGGAACAGCAAGCCCAGATCCTGCATCGGGCGTTCATCGGTGATGTTCATCGGTGGGCTCCGTCCGAATCTGCGTAAGCCGCGGCCGGCAACGGTTGGGACATGTGGGTGGCAATGCGCGAGCGCAGCCAGCGCTCGGCGGGGTCGTTGTCATGCACGCCGCTCCAGACCATCGACAGTTCCGCCGCGTTGATCTCGAACGGTGGGTCCTCGGCCCGCAGCGCGCAGCCTTCGACCAGGGCACAGGCGGCATAGTCGGGCACGGTGGCGATCAGCTCGGTGCCTGCCAGCAAGGCGCGCAAGCCACTGAACTGTGGCACCCCGAGCACCACCTTGCGGGTCCGGCCGATGCGGGCCAGGTCCAGGTCGATGTTGCCGCTCAGGTCGCCCGAAAACGACACCATGGCGTGGGGCCTTGCGCAGTACTCATCCAGGATCAGTGGCCCTGGGCGATTGTCGCCGCGCAAGACCTTGCAGGGGATGTCCCGCAGCTTCTTGCGCTTGGCATTGGCCGGCAAATCGGTGGTATAGCTGACGCCCACGCTGATTTCGCCACTGCCCAGCAACGACGACATCAGCAGATAGTTGGCCCGACGCACCACCACGATGATGCCCGGCGCTTCTTCACGCAGTTGGCTGAGCAAGGGTGGAAACAGGCCGAACTCGGCATCGTCCGACAGGCCGATGCGAAACACATCGCAACTGGTGGACGGGTCGAACGCCTTGGCCCGGCTGACCGCGCCGGAAATCGTGTCCATGGCCGGTTGCAGTTCCCGCAGAATGGCCAGGGCCCGAGGCGTCGGCTCCATGCCACGACCGTGGCGGATCAGCAACGGGTCGTCGAACAGATCCCGCAGCCGCCCCAACGCCGCGCTCACCGCCGGCTGGCCCATGAACAGCTTCTCGGCGACGCGGGTCAGGTTCTTTTCGAACATCAGCGCCTCGAAGATCACCAGCAGGTTCATGTCGAGACGGCGTAAATCGTTGCGGTTCATCGGGTTATTTGATCCTGTTGAATGGCCAGGGATGGGTGAAGTCCCTGTGGGAGCGAGCTTGCTCGCGAAGGCGTGCCGACCTTCAACATCCTCGTCGACTGACCCTGCGCTTTCGCGAGCAAGCTCGCTCCCACATTAGGTTTTGTGGCTTGCCCCAAGCATCAGGGCAGCCCCCTTCAGCCCCGGATAAACGCCAGCAAATCAGCGTTCAGACGGTCCTTGTGGGTATCGGTCAGGCCATGGGGCGCGCCGGGGTAGACCAGCAACTGAGCGTTCTTGAGCAGCTTGGCGGCGGCGATGCCGGCGGCTTCGATCGGCACCACCTGGTCGTCGTCGCCATGCACCACCAAGGTCGGCACGTCGATGCCGCGCAGGTCGTCGGAAAGGTCGGTTTCCGAGAACGCCTTGATGCAGTCATAGGTGTTCTTGTGCCCGGCGAGCATGCCTTGCATCCAGAACCAGTCGATCATGCCCTGGGAGACTTTGGCGCCCGGACGGTTGGCGCCAAAAAACGCGCTGGCCACATCCTTGTATAGCTGAGAACGGTCGGCCAGGGAGGCCTGGCGGAAGCCGTCGAACACCTCGATGGGCAAGCCGCCCGGGTTGGACGCGGTCTTGAGCATCAGCGGGGTCACCGCCGAGATCAGGCCGAGCTTGGCGACGCGCGCGGCACCGTGGCGACCGATGTAGCGCGTCACTTCGCCACCGCCGGTGGAGAAGCCCAGCAACACCGCGTCCTTCAGGTCCAGTCGCTCGATCAGCTCGGCCAGGTCGTCAGCGTAGGTGTCCATGTCGTTGCCGTCCCAAGGCTGGCTGGAGCGCCCGTGCCCACGGCGGTCGTGAGCGATCACCCGGTAGCCGTTGGAAGCCAGGAACATCATCTGCGCTTCCCAACTGTCCGAGTTCAATGGCCAGCCGTGGCTGAACACCACCGGTTGTCCACTGCCCCAATCCTTGTAGTAGAGCTCGGTGCCGTCGCGGGTGATGAAGGTACTCATGCCATGATTCCTTGAGGTGAGTGAATGGCTTCATGGTCTGGTCAGCAGGGGTGTGAGCGTGAGTTAAACGTTGTTAATTTTTTGTCGGAGCAAGACCCTCCCGCGATGAGGGTGTGACGTTTCCTGGGGGCCGAAGCGGCTTCATCACGAACAAGCTTTTGCGCCTGCAAGGCTCTAAACCGTTGCACTTGCCGACAAACCTGAGGAACATGCTCAGGTATACCCGCCCTGCACCGGGACAGAATATCGAGCGCATGATGAGTCAATCCCCCAGCCTGCCCGTCGACCAGACGGTGCATTTCGGCCCTTACCGGGTCCACCCTAGACAGCGCCTGGTGATGGAAGCCGGGCAACCGTTGCGCCTGGGACGACGGGCGGTGGATATCCTGCTGGTACTGCTCGAACACGCCGGGCAGGTGGTGAGCAAACAACAACTGATCGCCCGCGTCTGGCCCAAGAGCGTTGTCGAAGACACCAACCTGCGGGTGCACGTCGCGGCGCTGCGCAAGGCCCTGGGCGACGGCCAGGCTGGCCAGCGCTACATCATCACCGTGGCGCAGCGCGGCTACAGCTTCGTGGCCCCCGTGTCATTGGCCCCTCTCGAACCACCGGCGCCCACGCCCCACCCTGCCCTGGCGCACAACCTGCCGCTGCGGCACACGCGGATGATCGGACGCCACGCCCTGCTGGAAAACCTGGTGGCGCAACTGCCACGCAAACGCTTCATCACCCTGGTGGGCACCGGCGGCATCGGCAAGACCACCGTTGCCCTGCGGGTCGCCGAACGGCTGATCGGCCGCTACCGTGATGGCACCTACCTGCTGGACCTGGCCCCACTGAACGACCCGGCCATGATCGCGCCCAACCTGGCGGCGCTGCTGGACCTGCCGTTGCAGGACGGCGACCCGCTGGAGACCATCACCCGGCAACTCAAGGAACGGCACCTGCTGCTGGTCATCGACAACTGCGAACACCTGATCGACGCCGTCGCCCAGCTCAGCGAAACCTTGCTGCGCGGCGCCCCGCATCTGCACATCCTCGCCACCAGCCGCGAAGACCTGCGTGCCGAAGGCGAACACGTCCAGCGCCTGGATGCCCTGGCGTTCCCACCGCCGGAAATGCCCATCGAAGGCTTCCCGGCCCTGGCGTACCCGGCCTTGCAGTTGTTCGCCGAGCGCGCGATGGCCAGCCGCGACGACTTCGAGCTGACCGACGCCGACGTGCCGCTGGTGGTGGACATCTGCCGGCGGCTGGACGGCATTCCCCTGGCCATCGAACTGGCCGCCGCGCAGATCAGCCGCTTTACCGTGCAACAGCTGCACCGGCAACTGCTGGACAGTCTGGCCTTGCTTCACAACAGCGGCGATGCCGCCCCCCGTCAGCAGACCTTGCGCGCCACGCTGGACTGGAGCTTCGCCCTGCTCACCCCTTGCGAGCAAACCTGCCTGCGACGGCTGGCGGTGTTCATGGGCAGTTTCAACCTAGTCTCGGCGGCGGCGGTGATCGTCGGCCAGCAGGTGGCGCCCGAACAGGTGCTGGTGTCCGTCAGCCAGTTGGTGGCCAAGTCATTGCTCAACGTCGAGATCGGCGACGAAGAAGTGCGCTACCGCCTGCTGGACACCACGCGCAGTTATGCCCTGGAAAAACTCACCGATGCCGGAGAACTGTCCGCGAGCCGGGAACGTCACGCCGAGCGCTGCCTGACGCTGATGGAACAGGCCGAAGACGATTGGCAGACCACCCCGACGCGACTGTGGATCGGCCGTTACGCGGCCTATCGCGACGACATTCGCGCGGCGCTCGATTGGGGGTTGGGCGCGCAGGGTGTGCGGGCCGTGGCGATCCGCCTGACCGCCCGAACCTTGCCGCTCTGGCAGGAGTTGTCCTTGCTCAAGGAGCATGGCCTCTACGTCAGCAAGGCGCTGGCCTTGCTGCGGGCCACGCCCACGCCATGTCCGAAGCTGACCCTTGCCCTGGAACTGGCGCACGGCAGCTACCGTTACCACACCGAAGGCGGCACCCCGGCCACCATCAATGCCTTCATCACGGCGCGCCGGCTGGCCCGGCAAAGCCAGGACCTGGCCGGCGAATTGCGGGCGGTGTCCGGCCACATGGCGGTCAACCTCAGTTGCGGCAATTACCGCCAGGCGCTGGAGCAGAGCCAGGATTTCGACCGGCTGGGGCCTCAGGGCGACCCGATCCTGTCCCTCAGCGCCCAGCGCCTGCGTGTCCTGGCGCTGCACTTCGCCGGGAACCAGGCCGTGGCCCGCCGCGACGCCGAGCAGGTGATCCAGCGCATGGCCCAGAGCGGGCATCTGAGCCGTTTCACCCACGGTTTCGGCGTGCAGTACGACCAGAGCGTGGCATCGCTGACCATTCTGGCGCGCATCCTGTGGCTACAGGGCTTCGCCGAGAAAGCCCAGCGGACCGCCGACCTGGCGTTGCAGATTGCCTTGCAGATCAACCATGGCACCTCGATCTGCTACACCCTGGCGCTGGCCAGTTGCGTGATCGCCCGCTACAACGGCGATCACGCAACCGCCCAGGACAGGCTCGACCTGTTGCAGCACCAGACGAAAAAGCACTTCGTGATGTTCTTCCACGACTGGGCCCGGCATTACGTCCGCGCTTTCGATAACCCGCCGCCGGACATCGACTCGACCAGCGCGCGGTTGGTCCAGGACATCGTCACCACCCTGCGCGCCGATTGCGTCACCCCGGCACAACTGGAACGCGCCCACAGCGGCGCGGCGGGCTGGTGTGCGGCGGAGATCCTTCGGGCCGACGCGCAAACCCTGCTGGCACGCAACGACCCCGCGCTGGAGGCGCGTGCCGAAGAACAATTGCTCAAATCACTGGCGGTGGCCCGGCGAGACAACGCCCTGGCCTGGGAACTGCGCAGCGCCACGACCCTGGCGCGGCTGTGGCAACGTCGGGGCCAGGACCTGGACGCACACGGGTTACTCGGCCCGGTCTATCGGCGCTTCACCGAAGGCTTCGACACCCCCGACCTAATGGAGGCCGACGCGCTGCTCCAGGCCTTGTCGGGGCGGTGCGGGCCTTGAATGCAAGGGTTTGACGGCGTCCTGCAAGAGGTAGCGCCGGTGGTACAACGACCACTGGCCGCTGCGCCGGAGCTTTTCCAGGGCATAGGCGCGCGTGGTATTGAGCCAGAAAAACCGGACGCCATTGGCACAGGCCTCGACCATCACCAGGGACTGGCTGGCCAGGCGTGACAGCAACCACGGCAGTTGATCCACGCCCAGCTCCGGGCAACTGATGACCGCCATCGCCGCCTTCAGGGTAAAGGGCCGCTCAAACACCGCCAGCCGTTGGAACACCCGTTGCTCGGCGGCGCTCAGGCGTTCGAAACTCCAATCCAGCATCGCCTCCAGGCTTTGATGCCGGGCCACCGCGGTACGCCGCCCGTGGCTCAACAACGACAGCCCCTGCTCCAGTTGCTCCAGCACGCCGGCCACGCCCAGCACCCCGACCTGGGCCGCCGCGAGTTCCAGCGCCAGCGGCAAGCCGTCCAGGCGCTGGCAGATTTGCGCGATCGCCACCAGGTCGCGGTCGGTGGCGGCGAACCCTTGCTGCCGGGCGCCAACCCGTTCGATCAGCAGCTGCGTGGCCGGGCTCGCCAACAGTTGCGGCTCAAGTTCAAGGGGCGACACCCGTGCCAGGCCTGGCAACTGCACGGTGCATTCATCGACCATGTTCAAGGCTTCGCGGCTGCTCAACAGCAATGTCACACCGGGCGCCGAGGCGCCCACCCTCAGCGCCAGCTCCCGACAGGCCTGCAACAGATGCTCGCAGCCATCGAGCACCAGCAACAGGCGCCGGGCTTGCAGTTGCCGGATCAGGGCGTCGGGCGCGAGCCCCAGGGCCTGCGCCACGTGTGCCTGCAACTGGTACGGCTCGGTGAGGGTGGCCAGGTCGACAAACCAGGCGCCGTCGGCAAAATGCTCCAGCAACAGCTCCGCCACCCGCAGCACCACGGTGGTCTTGCCGACGCCACCCGGGCCGGTCACGGTGGTCAGGCGCTGACGGGGCACGTCGGCCAGCAACCGCCCCAGCACTTTATCGCGACCGATCACCGGGCTCAGCCGGGCCGGCAGGTTGTGTCGTTCAAGGTCGGTCGTCGGGGCCAGGGAGGCGGCAAGGCAATAGCCTTGCCGGGGATCGTTGAGAATGTACTGGCAGCCGTCCTGCCCGTCGCCAAAGGCTCGGCGCAGGGCCGCGATGTGCACCCGCAGGTTGATTTCCTCGACGACGCTGTCCGGCCAGACGCGGGTCAACAAGGCTTGCTTGCTGACGTAGGCGCCGGCGTGCTCCACCAGCACCTGGAAAATGTCCAGGGCCCGCCCCCCCAGCACAAGCGGTTCGCCATCGCGGGTCACCAGGCGTTGCTGGGGGTAGAAGACAAACGGACCGAAGCCCACCGCCGCTTCGGTATCGGGTGTGACGAGACTGTTCATGAGCAATCAAGCGCCGGATCACCGCGGCGGGCATGACGTCGCGAATCAACGAACGCGTCTGCCCCGGCTCCTGCACATCCTTTCCAGAGGGTGTGCCGTTATCTTGGCAGCCATCGTTTGCAGAACAATGCTGGCACAGGACGCACCACGGACATGACGATGCCCTGGACGGACATCTTCGGCTCAACTGAACTGTTGGCGGTACTGGACGGGGGTCAGGCCGAGCTTTTCACTGAACAGCGAGCGCATGTGCCGGACACTGCCGAAGCCGCTGCGAAAGGCCACGGTCTTGAGCGGCAGGTCGGTGCTTTCGAGCAACTGGCGGGCCCGGTCAATGCGCGCGCCTTGCAGGAACTCCATCGGGGTCATCTTCACTTCACGAGCGAACAGCCGGGCGAAATGCCGCGAGCTCATGGAGGCCAGCGCCGCCATGCGCTCGATGGTGAACGGTTCCTCCAGATGTTCCATGACATGGTTCTGCACCCGGGTAATGGCCGATTCCTGCGCCGCCACCGCGGCCACCAGCGGACTGAACTGCGCCTGGCCGCCCTGGCGCTTCATCACCACCAACAACACCTTGGCCACGTCCAGCGCCACTTTGCGGCCGTGATCCTGGGCAACGATGGACAGCGCCAGGTCGATACCGGCGGTGACGCCACCGGACGTGATCAGGCGCCGGTCCTGCAGGAAGATTTTGTCGGTCTCCACCAGCGCCTTGGGGAAACGCTGGATCAGCCGCTCGGTGTAGTGCCAGTGGGTGGTGACGCGGTAACCGTCAAGCAACCCGGCCTCGCCCAGTACAAAGGCGCCGGTGCAAATCGAGCCGTAGCGCGTGGCCCGCTGCGCGGCGGCCTTCAGCCAGATATGCAGCCCCGGGTGCCGGTCGTTGTAGGCGCCCGGCCCGCCCGGCACCAGCAACACGTCGTAGGCGGCCCACGCCTGGTCGATGTGGATGTCGGCCTGCACGGTCACGCCGTTGGAAGCGCGCATCGGGCCGCGCTCGGTGCCCAGGGTCAACAGTTGATAATGGTTATCCGCGTCGAGGTACCGATTGGCAATCGAAAACACTTCCAGCGGCCCGGCCATGTCGAGCAACAAGAAATCGGGGAACAGCACCATTGCAACGGTTTTCATCAGTAGAAACGCCAGGAAATCAGAGAGACACAGTAAACGTTCAAGCCCACGAGGTCGGTGGAGGGGCATTATGACGAAGCCAAGCGCCGGGGGCGAGCTGACTATTGTCCACTCAAAAGAGACAGTATTTCGTTTTTCATCTACTTATTGAAGATTACGATAACCATTAATCTTCTTCTGAACCCGGCGAACGGCCCAGCCGCCGCCCACAGACATCAGGAGAATCCATCATGCTGACCCTTCGCAAAGCTTCGGATCGCGGCATCGCCCGCCACGGCTGGCTGACCTCGTTCCACACCTTTTCTTTCGCCAACTACCGGGACCTCAACCAACAGGGCTTCTCCGACCTGCTGGTCATCAATGATGACCGCGTCGCCGCTGCCAAAGGTTTCGGCCAGCATCCCCATCGGGACATGGAGATTTTCTCCTACGTGCTCGAAGGCGCGCTGGAACACAAGGACACCCTGGGCACAGGCTCGGTGATCCGCCCCGGCGACGTACAGTTGATGAGTGCCGGCAGCGGCGTGGCCCACAGTGAGTTCAACCACAGCGCGGACGAACTGGTGCACTTCCTGCAAATCTGGATCGTGCCCAATGTCAGCGGCGCCAAGCCACGCTACCAACAGGAGCACTTCAGCGCCGAGCAGAAACGCGGTCGCCTGCAACTGATCATCTCCCCGGACGGCGCCGACGGCTCGCTCGAGGTGCGCCAGGATGCACGGGTCTATGCCGGGCTGTTCGACGGCAACGAAAGCGCCACCCTGACCTTGGCACCGGACCGTTACGCCTATGTGCACGTCGCCCGGGGCTCGGTCGAACTCAATGGCCAGTCACTGCAGGAAGGCGACGGCGTGCGAGTCCGCGAGGAACAGGTGCTGACATTGAGCAACGGCGTGGATTCGGAAGTGCTGGTGTTCGACCTGCAACCGCGGGAACTGCCGCAAATGCCATGAGCCGCGACAGGGCTCCGGGCATGACCGAGGCAACGTTCAAGCGACCGCAATACCCCACAAGGCGCAGGCCTCGTCCGACAAGACGAGGCCTCGGCGCATCCCCCACCCACAGCGCTTACTTGCGCGCGAACGTCGAACGGTAGCTGCCCGGCGGCACGCCGAAGAAGTCCCGGAAGCGTCGTTGGAAATGCGGCGAACTGACGAACCCCGTTGCCACGGCGATTTCCGTCACCGAGCGATTGGTCTGCTGGATGAGCTGGCGGGCGCGGGTCAGGCGCAGCTCCAGGTAGTAACGCGTCGGGGTCGCCCCGAGAAAACTGCAGAAACGCCGCTCCAGCTGGCGCTTGGAAATCTTCACGCAGGCCGCCAGCTCATCGATCGTCAGCGGTTCCTCGACGTTTTGCCACATCAATTCCAAGGCCAACTTGAGGCTTTCCGGCAGCGTTGGGTCGGTCTCGACGAACACCGGCGGCAGGTCCGACGCATCGCCCGATTCATCACAGCGCAGGATTTCCTCGATCGCGCCCACCAGCGCCTCGCCGCCCGTCTGGCGGATCAACTGGAGCATCATGCGCAACGAACTGTTGGCCCCGGCGCAGCTGACGCGTCCGCGGTCCAGGACATAGGCACGGCTGGACACTTTCACGTTGGGGAACACTTCGGCCATCATCGCCCGGCTTTCCGGGTGGACGGCGCACTCAAACCCTTCCAGCAGGCCGGCGTCGGCGACAAAGAACACACCGTTCCACAGCCCGCCCATGATCGCCCCGGCCGTGGCATTGGCGCGCAGCTTGCGGCGCAGCAACGGATGACCTTGCAGTTTCACGCGAAAACCGCCGGCGACGATCATCACGTCCTGGTTTTCCGGCATCTGTGCCAGCTCGATGTCGGTCGAGATGACAATTCCCAGGTCACTCGTCACCTGCCCACCCGAGACGCCCACCGTCAGCACCTCATAGAGGGGCTTGTCGCTCATCAGGTTGGCGGTCACCAGCGCATCGACCGCGCCGGTGAAAGACATCATCGAGAAATTGTCCATCAATACAAACGCGACGCGAATGGGCGCTTGGCTGGCCGGGGTCGCCCCCTGGGGTCGATAAGCCATGTTCTTGTTTTTAAGTACGCTCTCGAATGCGCTTGGCATAGGGCCTCGTGAATACAGAAGACGATCAGGACTTGCTTCACTTTTGCGTTCGCGCAAAGGCGGCAGGGCCATCCGCGCTATTTTCCAGCCTGGCCGCGTTCGCTGCAATCACCTTGCTGCGCGGCGCAGCGGCCGGTCCAAATTACGCTGAATGGTCTCAAGTGCCTACGACTTTGGTCGATATACCGGGTGTGGGCATGGGCGCTTTTCCCTTTCCAGAAACTCGCAACGCCAACCGCTATCGTTTCCGCCGTTCCAACATCAAAAATATTCCGCGGGAGAAGTCATGAATATCAAGCAAAAGCTGACATGGGCGTTCGCGACCATTGCCTGCCTCCCGGTTATCCTGGTGGCGGTGCTCGTCGTATTGAACCTGCGAGACGCGGCAAAGACCAACTTCCTGGACAGCAGCGGCCGCGAGATCCGCCAGATCGACAACGGGATGAAGATGTTCTTCGACGGCATCAGCCAGAACGTCGAGTTCTTCGCCAAGGATCCGCGGATTGTCTCGGCCAAGGGATTGAAGAACTATTCGAGCGCCGACGCCGCACAAATTCCCCTGACGGAAACCAACCAGCAGTTGCTGGCGATCTTCGACGGCTTCGCCAAGTCCCATCCGACCACCGCGTACCTTTCCCTGGGCCAGAATGACGGCGGCTACGCCAGCTGGCCTGACGACGCCAAGTTGTCCAACTACGACCCGCGCGTGCGCCCCTGGTACAAGGCTGCCCTGGCCTCGCCCGGCACCACCACCCGCACCGACGCCTACTATTGGGCGCCGGACGACGTGACACTGATCTGCACGGTCCACACCGTCACCGACGCCAACGGCAAGGTCATCGGCGTTGTCGGCCTGGACGTGTCGCTCAAGCAACTGACCGAACTGGTCAAGGCCATCAAGCTGGGCGACAGCGGTTACCTGATGCTGATCGAGGGCAACGGCAACGTCCTGGTGGATGCCAGTGACGCCAAGCACAACTTCAAGCCCCTCGCCGACCTCGGCCCCAACTATGCCGAACTGGCCAAGAGCGGCGACGGCGTGACCCAGATCGAGATCGACGGCGTGCCCTACATGGCCAACGTGGTCAGCTCCAAGGGCCTGGGCTGGCGCTTCATCGGCCTGATCAAGCGCGACGAAGTGATGGCCGAGGCGTCGAGCCTGACGTGGCTGATCGCAGTGATTGCCGCCGTACTGGCCGCGGTGTTCGCGGTGGTCGGGGCGAGCTTTGCCAGCGTGATCGTGCGTCCGATCCGCGGCGTGGCCAACGGCCTGCAGGAAATCGCCGAAGGTGAAGGCGACCTGACCCGTCAGCTCAGCGTGCAAGGCAAGGACGAAACCGCCACCCTGGCGAGCTGGTTCAACCAGTTCCTGGGCATGATCGCCCAGCTGGTGCAACGCATCGGCAGTGCGTCGTCCGATCTGCAGAGCGCCGCCGCCGATACCAGCGATGTCGCCCAGAACATGAACGAAGCCGCCGGGCGCCAGCGCCAGGCCGTGGAACTGGTGAGCACCGCGTTCAACGAAATGGTCGCCACCGCCAACGAAGTGGCGCGCTCGTGCAGCGAAGCCGCCTCCAGTGCCGACACCGGCTACCGTGACGTACACGACGGCCAGCATCACATCGGCGAAGCCACCGGCAGCGTGTTGAAACTGAGCGAGGACCTGCAGAAGTCGACCCAGACCATGCAGGCCCTGGAGCAGGACAGCAAGAACATCAACACCATCCTCGACACCATCCGCTCGATTGCCGAACAGACCAACCTGTTGGCCCTCAACGCCGCCATCGAAGCCGCGCGCGCCGGCGACCAGGGCCGCGGGTTCGCCGTGGTGGCCGATGAAGTACGGGCACTGGCACGGCGCACCGCCGACTCCACCGGCGAAATCGACAGCCTGCTGGGCAACCTGGCCCGACGGACCCAGGAAGTGACGCAGCAGATGCAGAGCAGCCTGCAAGTGTCGCAAACCAGTGTCGAGCGCATCCAGCAGGCCCGCGACAGTTTCGACAAGATCCGCCACTCGGTGGACTCGATTCGCGACCAGAACACCCAGATCGCCACGGCCGCCGAGGAACAGCATCAGGTGGCGGAAGACATCAACCGGCACATCGCGCAGATCCATGCCGACGCCCAGTTGGTCGAGGAATTCGCCCACTCGGCACAAACCGGTTCGGGCCGCCTGACGGACATTTCCGGGCAGCTCAAGGGGCTGGTGGGACGCTTCAAGTTCTAAGCATTGGCCCCGAGGGAGCCAGGGACGGCTCCGGGGTCAGACTGTCTAATGCATCGCCTGATCGATCAATCGTCATCAGCGACGATGCTCCTGCAAAAACTGCCAACGAAACCGGTGCCCCTCACCGTCCATCACGGGCACCGGCCCGCCCCATCACTCAACGCCGGCGATCATTGCTGGCCCGTTGTCGCGGACGCCGTCTGGTTGCCGAACATGGCTTCGAAACGCGGCTTGTTCGCGGCGTAGTACTCGGCAACCACTTTGTCAGCCGAGCTGTCGCGGGCGCTGGCCATCAACTTCTCAAGATCAGCCTGGGGAATCTTGAAATTGGCGAAAAACCGCGCGACGTCAGGGTGCTGCGCGCTGAAGCCTTTGCGGGCAACGGCGTGGATCTGCTCGGCGCCGCCGAAGATCTGCTTGGGATCATCGAGGTAGCGCAGCGACCATTTGGAGAACATCCAATGGGGGCTCCAGGCGTTGATCAGTGACCACCGGTCACGCTTGAGGTTGCGGTCCAGCTCGCTCAGCATGCCGGACTCCGAGGACGCGACCATCTTGTAGCCATCGAGCTTGTAGGCCTGGATGGCTTTCTCGGTGAGCTTGTACTGCCCATTGCCCACTTCGGAGGTGAGGATCTTGCCGCCGAGTTTCTCCCGCACCTCAGGCTTGTTGAGGTCTTCGACGCTGGCCAGCTCGCTGGTGGGAACGGACGTCGGCACCGCCATGCCGATCCGCCCTTCATACAACCAGCCCAGGTCTTCGAGCTTGTCCTGGTACTTGTCATAGAACGACTTGTGCGTGTTTGGCAGCCAGACCATCGGAATCAGGTCGATGCTGCCGTTGGCGAGTGCCTGGAACTGAATGCCGATATCGGCCAGGACCAGCTTGACCGGTTGCTTGAGATGGTCTCGCAGGGCCGTGTCTGCCAGTTTCACGGCGATTTCCGTATCCGACCAATTCACCCACCCGATCCGGATAGGCGTGGGTTCCTCGGCTTGTGCAACCAGGCAACTGGAGGCCATCGCCAGGCCGGCGAGCCAGCCGATACAGCTTCTACTGGATAACGTGATCATGGTGCGTCTCCGCGTCTGTATTAATGGTTATTGGCAGGGCAGTAGAAAAAATTTCAAGCCGATAGTAATCCCGGCCTTGGGGTTGGGCAAGGGAAATGTACACCAGTGTCACAACCGTTGACACAGGTGAACATTGCACATACCGTCATGTCAAAACCCAGCCTGATGTTCTGTTCCCGGAGCGCAACACCATGTCCAGCGATCCCTTGCTGCAGCCCTACCAGATCAAACACCTGACCCTCAGAAACCGGATCATGACCACCTCCCATGAGCCGGCTTACCCAGTCGACGGCATGCCGAAAGACCTGTATCGGGCCTATCACGTCGAACGTGCCAAGGCCGGCGTGGCATTGACCATGACCGCCGGGTCCGCCGCGGTATCGCGGGACAGCCCGCCGGTGTTCAACAACGTGCTGGCGTACAAGGACGAAGTGGTCAAATGGATGAAGGACCTGACCGACGAGTGCCACGAGCATGGCGCGGCGGTGATGATTCAACTGACCCACCTGGGGCGGCGCACACGCTGGGACAAGGCCGACTGGCTGCCGGTGGTCTCGCCCTCGCATCGCCGCGAGGCCTCGCACCGGGCCTTCCCGAAAAAGCTGGAAGACTGGGACATCGATCGCATCATCAAGGACTACGTCGACGCCGCCGAACGCATGAAGGCGGCCGGACTCGATGGCTTGGAACTGCAGGCCTACGGTCATCTCATGGACCAGTTCTGGTCGCCCCTGACCAACGACCTCGATGGCCCCTACGGCGGTTCGTTGGAGAACCGCTTGCGCTTTACCTTCGATATCCTGCGCGGCATCCGCCAACGCTGCGGCGAAGACTTCCTGCTGGGGATTCGCTACACCGGCGATGAAGACCTGCCCGGCGGTTTCGGGGCCAGCGACGGCCTGCGGATCTCCCATATGCTCAAGGACAGCGGCCTGGTCGACTTCCTCAACGTCGTTCGCGGGCACATCGACACCGACGCCGGCCTCACCGATGTAATCCCGATCCAGGGCATGCGCAATTCCCCGCACCTGGACTTTGCCGGCGAGATCCGCTCGGCCACCGGTTTCCCGACCTTCCACGCCGCCAAGATTCCCGACGTCGCCACGGCACGCCACGCCATCGCCTCCGGCAAGGTGGACATGATCGGCATGACCCGCGCGCACATGACCGATCCGCACATCGTGCGCAAGATCATTGAAAAACGCGAAGAGGACATCCGCCCCTGCGTGGGCGCGAACTACTGCCTGGACCGCATCTACCAGGGGGGCGCGGCGTATTGCATCCACAACGCCGCCACCGGGCGCGAAACCACCATGCCCCACGAGATTTCCAAGGCGCCGCTCAAGCGCAAGGTGGTGGTGATCGGCACCGGCCCGGCAGGCCTGGAAGCGGCACGGGTGGCCGGTGAACGCGGGCATGCCGTCACGGTGTTCGAGGTGGCGGACCAACCCGGCGGGCAGGTCCGCCTGACGGCCCTCAGCGAACGCCGCCGCGAGATGATCAGCATCATCGAATGGCGCATGGCGCAATGCGAACGCTTGGGCGTCAAGTTCCACTTCAACACCTGGGCCGAGGCCGAGACGGTATTGGCCGAGGAACCGGACGTGGTGATCGTCGCCACCGGCGGCCTGCCCCACACCGAGGTGCTCAAGCACGGCAATGAACTGGTGGTGTCGACCTGGGACATCATTTGCGGCGACGTCAAACCCGGCAGGAACGTGCTGATCTTCGACGACGCGGGCGACCACGCCGCGCTGCAGGCGGCCGAAGTCATCGCCAGCAGCGGCGCGAAACTGGAGATCGTCACACCGGACCGGTCATTCGCCCCGGAAGTGATGGCGATGAACCTGGTGCCCTACATGCGCAGCCTGCAAGACCTGAACGTCACCTTTACCGTCACCTACCGGGTCGACACCGTCGAGCAACGCGACGGGCAACTGGTGGCCACCTTCGGCAGCGATTATGGCCAGGTACACAAGCAGCGCGTGGTCGATCAGGTGGTGATCAACCACGGCACCCTTCCCCTCGATGATCTGTACTTCGAATTGCGCCCTTACTCGCGCAACAACGGTGCGGTCGAGCAGCAGGATCTGATCGCCGGCAAGCCCCAGAACATCGTGACCCACCCGGAAGGCCGCTTCCAACTGTTCCGCATCGGCGATGCCGTGTCGGCACGCAATACCCACGCGGCCATCTATGATGCACTGCGCTTGCTCAAGGACATTTGAGGTCTTGCCCCCCTGTGGCGAGGGCTCTTGCCACAGGGGTTATCCGTCTCAGCCGTGAAGCCCTTTGCGAGCCACCGCCGCCCCGGCCTGCAAGGCTTGGCCGAGGTGTTCTTCGAAGCGGCTGTCGGCCATTGACTGCAACGCCGCGGCCGTGACGCCCCGATAGGCCACCAAGGCCTCGATCATTTGCTGCGCGTCATGGGTTTGCAGCAGTTGGCTGCTATTGACCACCACGTTCCTGGCGGCCAATTGCGCGATATCGGCAGGCAGGCCGGCGGCCATTGCCTGGTTGGCCAGCGCGGTCATCAGCAAGGCCGGAAAAGCCGGGCCGGTGCCCGACAGCGCAGACAGGTAGTCGATGAACCCCTCCTCCCGGACCTCTGCCGCCGTGCCCACGGATTCGAACAGTTGCTGCACCAGCTCTCGCGTCGCGGTGTCCACCGTCCCCGAACAGAACCAGGGCGTAAAGGACTGCCGGATTTCCACCGCCGCGTTGGGCATCGCCCGCACCACCGCCGAAGCCGAGGTCTGCGTGGCAATCGCCTGCGCGGTGATCCCGGCCATCAACGAAATGACGATCTTGCCTGTCGCATCGATGTCCAGGCTGGCGAAATGCTCGGGTCGCACGGCAATGATCACCACATCGCTGCGCGCCACCAAGGCCTGGTTGTCCGTGACCAGGCACACACCTTGCCCGGCCAGCGGATAACTGCCCGAGCGGTTGGAGAGCACCAGGTTAGCGGCCGGCAGCCGCGCAGTGGCCAGCAACGCGTGGGCGATTGCCCCGCCCAGCCAGCCGGTTCCGCCGATGATGCCCAGGGTCTTACTGATCATCACCCGCCCCTTCCTCGAACGTCTCTGCCAAGGGCACGAAGACCCCCGGTTCTTTTTCGGCGTAGCCGAACTTCCCATAGAAACGATCCAGCTCGCGCTGCTTGGGCACCTTGCCGGTGAAGATGCTCACGTAATGCGGAATACGCTCGAAACGCGTGGTGATCAGCTCACGGGTGTTCATGCTGATGTAGCCGATCTGGGTCAGATAGATCGTTCGGGCCCGGGTATCGGCCCCCTGGCTGTCGTAGCCAAAACGCTTGAACATGCTCGCCAGCGCATTCATCCGCTGTTCATCCACGGTAGCGACTTCCTGGGCCACCTCCGCCGACTGCAGCGCCCAACTGCGCACCGCGAACTCGAATTGGGAGTCGAACAGTTGCGGGTTGAGCCAGCACTCGAACACGTTCAGGATCGCTTCGGAAATGCTCTCGGCATAACTTTCGGTCTGGCGGATCAGTCCGCCGGTGTTGGTCTCCCGCCAGCGAGAGAGCAAGGCCGCCAGCAACTGTTCGCGATCCTCGAAAAACCAGTAGAAGCTGGTTCGCGACAGACCCAGGCGCTTGGCGAGCGGCATGACCCTGACGGCGTCGATGCCCGATTCCTTCAAGGCGTCGTAGGCGGCCTCCAGCCAACCTTCCGGCGACCCGCGCCAACCGCTGTCCTGGGCCTTGCCACGCGCCTTCCCTAACTGGGACATCTCGCTTCACCTTCTTCAAAAAACCTGAACCGAATGTACCCTGCCGACCGAAAAATGTACATCTGAGTACATTTCATTGACCAAACAGTTGAGAGCAGGCAGGCTTGATCCGGTTCGTGTTCTTCGATGCAAACCCCGCCCATGAACGCCCACAAGCCCCGTAGCGGAATGTGCCCATGCAACCCAGCGAGATGGATAAAAAGGTCAAGGGCTATCGACGGTTGATCCCGTCCATGACCGCCCTGTTGGAGTTCGAAGCCGTGGCGCGGCTTGCCAGTTTTACCCTCGCGGCCCAGGAGCTGGGTGTGACCCAGGCGGCCGTCAGCAAGCAGATCCGCCTGCTGGAAGATACGCTGGGCACCAAGCTGTTCCATCGTCTGCACCGCGCCATCAAGCTGACACACGAGGGCTATCTGCTGCATTCGGTCGTGGCCGAATCCATTCACCGCATGGCCAGCGTATTCGACAAGATTGCCGAGGGCATCGGCGAACAGGAGATCACCCTGGCCTGCACCGGGGCGTTTTCCCATATGAGGATCCTGCCTCGGTTGATGTCGCTGCGTACGCTGCAACCGCAATTGAAACTGCGCTTGATCACGCCGTTGCTTTCGACGGGCGCCTATCGGGATGACGCGGACCTGGCCATCCGCTTCGGCAACGGCAAATGGGATGACGGCCGCTCGATCTTCCTGTTCGACGAAGAAGTATTTCCCGTGTGCTCGCCCGCCTGGCTGGCGGCCCACCCGGCGCCAACGTCGATCGATGATTTCCTGGACGTGGCCCTGATCGACTCCGACGCCACCCTCGAAGGCTGGATGACCTGGAACGGCTGGTGCCGGGAACTCGGGGACATGCATCCCAAGCTGAATTATTCACTGCGGTGCAGCGCCTACAACGACGCGATCCAGGCCGCTCTCCAGGGGTACGGCATCGCGCTGGGCTGGGGCCGACTGATTGCGCACCTGCTCAACAGTGGCGAACTGGTCAGGATCACCCCCTACGTGGTCAAGCCCAAGGACGCCTACTACGTGGTCGTGCCCACCGGTCGAGAACCGGGCGCGATCACTCCCACGTTAGTTGATTGGTTACAGGACGACAGCCACCTGAAACATTGATCGACCGTAATACTTTGCTGGCATAACTGCGGGTTATGCCAAGGTGAAAATAAAGCGCGTTGACGGAAAAATACCCCGTTTCGATACTGTGATGGCCGCCACTTAGCGACTTTTATTAGTTCGAGCGAGATCCCTCAATGACCCTCAGCGCCGTGAAAACCCACCGAGAACTTCTAACCGATCGCACAACCGGGCACGGCATGCCCGGCGGCCTGTTCGGTCGACAGGATGTCTTCGAAAACGACGTGGATATCTTCTTTACCCAGCATTGGATACTGGTCGGTGTGACCAGCGACATTGCCGAGCCCGGGGACGTCTCCACCCTCGACATCGGCAAGTCTTCGATCCTCCTGATACGCGACGATGACGAGCAGGTGCAGGCGTTTCGCAATGTCTGCCGGCATCGCGGGGCGCGCTTGAAGCCGGCGGGCAAATCCACCGTGGGCCTGTTGGTCTGCCCTTATCATCAGTGGACTTATGACCTGGACGGCAGTTTGAAACATGCCGCGCACATGGGCCAGAACTTCGACCCTACCTGCAAGCGCCTGATACCGGTTCACACCAAAGTAGTCGGCACGCATATATTCGTTTGCCTGGCTGACGAAGCGCCGGAAGATATCAGTTACCTTGACCACGTCATGTCACCGCGCTTTGCCCAATACGAACTTACTTATTCAAAGATTGCCCATGAATCGGAAATTATCGAGAACGGCAATTGGAAGTTGGTCATCGAGAATAACCGTGAGTGTTATCACTGCGCCGGTACTCATCCCGAACTGACAGCGTCGTTCCTGCCGGAAGATTTCGGCTTCTGCACCGACGGGCTCAGCGAGGACTCGCTTCAGGCGCTCGACGAATACCACCGTCGCAATGCCGACACCAAGCGCAACTGGGAGAACGAGGGCTACCTCTGCGACGCCGTCGAACACCTGGGCGAGGACGTGGTCACTCAATTCCGCTCCCAGCGCCTGGTCATCGCCGGCCATGGCGAATCCCAGACCCTCGATACCCGAGTGGCCTGCACGCGCCTGTTCGGCCACATCACCCGCCGTGACCTGGGAGACATGCACCTGTGGACGCACAACTCATGGACGCACGTCATGAGCGACCACGCCGTGATCTCCTACATCATCCCCCTGGCACCGGACAAAACCCTGGTGCGGACCAAGTGGCTGGTCCACGCGGACGCCATCGAGGGCGTGGACTACCAGTTGGATAAACTGACCGAAGTCTGGGCCGCGACCAACCTCCAGGACGCCAGCCTCGTGGGCATCACCCACAGCGGCACCCAGGACCCGGCCTACGCACCGGGACCGTTCTCGGCCTTCACCGAATCCTATGTCGATCAGTTCTCGCGCTGGTACTCGGCGCGCCTGGCCGCCCATGGCGTGTGAGCAATGGACATGACAACTTACGAAAACCTTGCCCCCCTTGAGCCTACCGACGCTGCCAGACGCTTTACCGACCCACAGACATGGGGCACGTTTGGCGCGCAATGGAACAGCGGCGAACAGAAAACCCTGGTGTGCTGCGCCGTGTACCCGGAAACCCATGACGTGAAGACGTTCGTGTTTCGCTGCGCGGACTTCAGCGCGCTGAGTTTCGAAGCGGGCCAATTCATCACGCTATCACCGGTCATCGCCGGCCAGCCCATCGCCCGCTGCTACACCGTGTCGTCGTCCCCCACTCGCCCGTTCGCGTTCGCCATCACCGTCAAGCGGGTGCCGGGTGGGCTCGTGTCGAACTGGCTGCACGACCGCCTCCAGCCCGGGGACTGCCTGCGCGCGTCCGGCCCGGCGGGGAGCTTTACCCCGGTCGGCATTCCGGCGAAGAAATGGCTCTACCTGTCGGCAGGCTCCGGCGTGACGCCCCTGATGTCGATGACCCGCACAGCCTTCGACATGGCCAGCGACCTGGACATCGTCTTCGTGCACAGCGCCCGTACGCCGACCGACATCATCTTCCACGACGAACTCCAGGGCATGCAGGCGCGCATGGCCGGCCTGCGCGTGCTGCACGTCTGCGAAAGCCCGGGCACCACCGTCGACTGGCAACACCCCATCGGCCGGCTCGATTTGCCTTTGCTCAGCCAACACGTCCCGGACTTCAGGGAGCGCGAAGTGTTCATCTGCGGCCCTCAAGGCTACATGGAGGCCGTCAAATCGCTGCTCAAGGACGCGCGGTTCGACTTCGCCCACTACCACCAGGAAAGCTTCGACATCTCGGTGCTGAACGCAGAGCCGGTGATCGAACAAGCGCCTTCGCTGGATCAGGCGAGCCTGTTCACGGTGACCCTGTCCCGCTCGGGAAAGACCTTCACCATGACTGGCACCCAGACCGTGCTGAGTGCGGCCAAGAAAGCCGGCGCCATCGTGCCCTCCTCTTGCAGCCAGGGCGTGTGCGGCACCTGCAAGACGGCGCTGCTCGAAGGCACAGTGGACATGAACCACAACGGCGGGATCCGCCAACGGGAAATCGATAAGGGCCTGCGCCTGCTGTGCTGCAGCAAGCCGACGTCGGACCTGGTAATCGATCTCTGACAAGCTCTTCTGGAGCCCCTGACGAGTCCTTTGCGTGGTGGACGGTGCGGTATTGATCAGCGAAGGCATGGGCTTGACGGGACGGCCGTTACCGGCGCCGGGGGGGCGGATTGTGCCGTTGGGTGGGAGGGTGCGGCGGGTGGTGATTTGAGAGGACTGAGGGGATGTAGGCACGCGCCCGACCTGTTTTGGGTTGGGCTGGATGCGGGAAACACACCGTGTGAGCACGGGGTCGCTTTGCGCAGGTTTTACGCAGGCACAAAAAAGCCGACCCATCTGATCGGCTTAAGTGTCTGATTTTACTCAGAAAATATGGTCGGGACGGAGTGATTCGAACACTCGACCCCTAGCACCCCATGCTGGGAGCTGTAGAAGCCTAAGCTACTGTTTTATAAGATTTTATTCATATTTACGGCAGCGCAAAAAAAAAGGATTTTTGTGCTTATGCAAACGAAAACACGCGGCCTCCAGAGGAGGTTTTGCGCATTCGAGAAGGGTCAAGGCGAGCTTAACTTGCTGGTCTATGCTGCTATGGCCTGGACTGTCCCAGGTCTGCCAAAAGGAGAATTGTGATGGGTGACGATTTGAGCAATCGCGGACCGCAAGACCGGGCTCGCGTGAATACGTCTGAAACCTGGGAGGTTAAGTACTGGTGCAATGAGTTCGGTGTGACGGAGGAAGAACTGAAGGCCGCTGTCAAAGCCGCTGGGCCGATGGTTGTCGATGTCCGCAAAAAACTCGGCAAGTAGCCTCCCCTGCCCCGTGCTCGGTGCGGGGCTCTTCTATCAACTTCGAGAGCTGTCAGGAGTTGGATATTCCTACGGTAGTGCCCCCCTCTCCTACGGCGTTCTGCCGACCTAACACCACTCCCCCTGCTACGCTGATTTCTACGAAGTAGGAGTCATAAATGCATAATCTCGATCTGCTCCCTCAACTGCTCAACAAAATTGCCGAAAACCAGCTCGCTCTGGAGGCTGCGATTATGGAATTGTCCAACTGGGCCGCGGCGAACGGCTCCGCCGTCGTCGATCAAAACGTCCGTGGGGCGTTGGCTACTCTCGAACGGAACGATGAATTCGTGAAAACGGCACTGGCCGTGATAAGCACCCCCGAATAAGCCCTATTCTGTCGTCGATGCAGATTCAGGCGGGGCAATCCAATATGCGTCTCTCACCTCATCCAAGGCGTGCCAAGGCTGGGAGTGGAATCTCGCATTTTTGCAGTTCGGACGATGGGCAAATGCAGTCCCCCTGTCGGCTTCTGCCTGCTCTACACCGCAGCCTTTACATCTGACGGTCTGGTTGATCAGGGACCAGCTTTCATGCCACGAAACCAATTTTTCGAGCGGGGTCACTTCGTCATTACCTTTTCGCAAAACCTGTACAAAATATAAAAACACGTACAAGAATTGTAAATATCTCCAGCGTCGCCTCTTTCCGCTACAGCTCGTCGGCTCCCTCTCGCCGGCATCCTCCTGACTCGATTACTGTACATATAACCAGTATCTGTATAAGTGATTTCTTCATGAACTTCCAACAGGCCAAGGCGCTAAGGATTAAGCAATGGCGAGATACGCTCGATGACCAAGATTTTCGCCGAGCGAACCCGGAGGCGCACCGCTCAATCCTTCATGACATGAGCGCCAGGCTTGCAGAAGAAAACCTGATCGACAGGCTTGAGCAGTTCGACATGGACGAAATGGCAAACGCTGCGTACTGGCTCGCCATAGAAGAGCTGCATGCAAACCCCGTGGTCTATCGCTCCTCGTATGGCTATGACGTCATGCCCCGTGGCGGTGGACCGAGGTTTGGAACCTTATTCCATTCTGTATTGATGCTCGATGAAGACAGCTCCTCAAAGATGCGGGGGTTTGATGGCAAGATTTATCACACGGAGAACGGCCTGGAGCTAAACCAGGACTACCACCATCTGCATGGAACAGTAGAAGGCTTGGTTCTCACGCTGAAGGATGGTCGACAGTTTGACCTGGTCGAAACGAAGGGAATGGTCCAAGGAGTCATCTACGACAAGATTGATGATCCGGACGTGTATCGTTGGATGACCGACCTTATCCAGGTTGCCACCGAAAACAAGCTTTTGAAGATCCTACTGAGGATCCGGCCTTTCTATGAAATGGCGAGATTCGTCCAATGCCTAACCTGCTTGGACCGGTTTGGCAAGCGCGAGGACTGCGGGCCTTGCGCCGGCAAAGGTTTCGTCGAAAAACCGCTAATTCCCGAGCAAACTTCCACAGGAGCAACGGTGTCATCTGTCCAGGACCAGTGTAAATGAGGGTGAGATATGTGCGGTGGAGTTGAGGCAGCGGACAAAAACCGCGCGTACGAACGGGTCAAGGTGTACTTCCCGAATCCAAGGGCAGCGTTTCCCGTGCTGCTTCCGGACGGGACAGATCTTGGATGGGTGCGATGGGGCCGGCGCCGAGAAGAAGAAGGCACCGGTCCATCAGGGGGGTGGGCAAAGCTTGAAACGTTAGAACGTGGGGGATGGGAGAAATATCACCCACGGCGGGGGCTAGGCCTGGTGCAGAGATACATGGAGAAGGACGGAGAGCGGGTTTCCCACTGGTTTGACATGAACGAAGGCTACGGGCTGGAATGCCTGGTGCTGGGCGACGGCGAAGAACAGCGCGTGTACGTTGTTACCACCTCCCCGCCCCCAGAGTACGCTTGGATTCATGACCGATGGCCGATGATCGGGCGCATTCCCCCTGACCTTGGATATCAGCGTGTCCTGAACCCGGATTTTCCCGAGTAACCGAGTCTCCAGGCCTCAATGACGTGTTTTATTCGACAAAGCAGGCGCATTAACTTGGGGAGCGTCGGAAGAGACCTTTTGGACCCGCCGGGTCCTTAAGCGCTGGCGCGCCAATCCGATGTCTTCGGCGATATAACGGGCCAGCCTTTTGAGACCGGCTTCGCCTCGATATTGGCTTCTGACTAAACCGACAACCGCAAAGCTATCACCATCTTCACCTCCGATTAATAGAGAGGTGGTTCCGTCTGGGCTGAAGGTGCACTCAACGGTACAGCCAGGCAGCAATTCATGCAGGGCGCCCTCTATTTCGTCTTTCGTCAACCTGTCCATTCCTTTGCCCCGGCCATATCAACGTCAGAATATTCTAGCCGCTCAGGGAAAGGTAGTAGTGGCAAGGAAACGACAAATACTCGCCGCACCAACTGCAGCCGGACTGTTTTCACCTTCCTCCAGATATTCCTTTTGCATACGCCTGGCACGCCTTCAGCGCGATCAGCCCCCGGTCGCCGGCGTCGGTGATGGCGATAATTCGTTGAGCATGCGCTGGGTCAAGTTGGGCTCGACGGGTTCCATGAACCACGCCGCCGGTGCCGGCGGCGGCAGGCACTGGGCTGCAACTGGCTGGATCGGTGGTGTCGAGAAGGACTGACAACCGCAAATCAGAAGTGGCAAGGCGATCGCGCAGGCGATCCTGTTGTTTTTCAGCATCGCTCAATTCCTTGTAGTGGGTTTGTTCACTGGCTGACAGCTGCTGCTCCAGGATCAGGCGCTTATCCTGCTCGGCACGGGCCTGGGCCGTGGCGGCGCTACTGATGCTCGCCAAGTCAGCTTGGTGCAAGCCGGCCTGCTCGGCGAGCTTCTTGCCCATCCGCCATTCCTGCACCTGCCAGGTCACGCCCGCGGCGCCGAGCATCAGCGCCAGGGCCAGCACCACTAGGCCGGCCAGCTTCTGCACCGGCGTCATGCGAGAGCCCGCCGCACGCCCTCAGCCAGCACCGCGTCAGGGTAGGCATACCCTGCGTTCTCGTGATGGATGATCGCTTTGACGAAACCCGCCATCACCGCTGGCTGGCTCAGGTCCACTTCGGCCCCGGGCCGGGTACCGGTGTTCGACTCCACCGAGCGCACATAGGCAGCCGTGTCGTTCTCCGTCGACGGTGCCCAGCGGCTGATGATCGCCTTCACCGTCTTGAGCCCATGCTTGCGCTGATACGTCAGCAGCAGCTTGCCCAGGGCGCGGATACCATTTTCCGGCGTATCGAACCGGGCAAAGCGCTTCTCGATCGCCGGATCGGGCGGGAGCTGCCCTTGCCACTGGTTGGCTGGGTTGTAATCGATGTTGCCGGGGTTGTTGTTGCGCACCCCGCGGGTTTCGGTAGAAGGCATGGCTTGCTCCAGGCAAAAAAATACCCGCTCAATGGCGGGTGGCGTTTGGCGACTGCTTCAGGCCTCGGGGAGCGTCTCTTCGCTCTCCACGGGCACCTCGGCCGACTGATCAGGCACCTCCACGGGCACAGGATCTGGCACCAGGATGTGCAGGGTGATCATGTGCTTGAGGTCGTACGGTTGGCCGTCCTTCGTGACAGTGACCGTGAGTGCGCCGTCGGCAAAATCGGTTTCGATATCGGCCCGGCTGTCCACCTGGTTGACCGTGTACCCCCACCCATCGTCAACGGGCGGAAACGGCACCATGCCCAGGCACCCGAAAATCTTGTAAATGCCCTTAGACACTCGCTCGGACGTGACCGCGGTGTCTCCCTGGGTGACGAAGTCATAGGTCGCGCCGGATGCGCCCAACACATTGATTGCTGCTCTGGCCATATTCAAATCGCCTTCAGGGTGCCGTCGGCGGCACGGGTGGTGTTGCCGGTGTGGTAGATCTCCGCCCACGTGGTAGCGGCGGATTGATCCTTCATGATCGAGCGGAAGTAGGCTTTGTTCTGCGAGATACCGAGCGCGAGCTGTGATTGCCAGCGCGCATCGCCGCCCCAATCGGATGAAAGCAGCTGCACTGCGGTGTAGGGCGCGTTGGTCGCGTTGCTCAAGCTGTAGAGGCCAGTGGTCTTCGCGTTGTTCGCATTGCCGTTGTCGATGGTTGAAGCCCCCAGCCAACCGCCCGCGCCAACCGCCATGACGTTACCAGCGGCGGTGCCGACGTTGGCCGTGGCAGCGGAACCAAGCCCAAGGCCGGCACGTGCGGTCGCCTGGGTGTTGCCGCCCGTCCCACCCTGGGCCACGCTGAGCGCCGTGGTCAGACCGGTGAGACTGGTGATGTCCGAGTTAGCGCCGCCGCGCGCCCGTGGCGACCAGGCCTCCCATGCTGAGCCGGTGTAGACGCACGTCCAAACCTGGCCAGCGTTTACCGCAGTCATCCCCCTAAGCTCATGGAGAACAAGCGTTGTATGCCGCACCACACGCAGATACCAGGCCTGGGAGTTATTTGGCAGGTTGGTGCCGCCGGCGCCCAAGGCGTATTCGCCAGGAGTTGTAATCGTGCGGACGTCGGTCACCGGCAAGGCGATACAGGTCCCGCCGTTCCAGCCAAATGCACCCACTGCCAGGAGCCGGCCGGCGGTAATATCCGTTGAGCTCGTTTGTACCAAGGCCGTCGCGGCAGACCCAAGGCCCAGGCCGGTGCGTGCCGTCGCTTGGTCGGTACCGCCTGTGCCGCCCTTGGAGACAGGCAGGGTATCGTAGTTGCCGGTTGTTCCCAGCGCCGCGAGCTTGGCGCCATAGGTGTTCACCAGGCTGCGCAAGGCATCGGCCGAGTCCTTCACATACCCCTGCATCGGCGCCAGCGCATAACTGCCGCCGGAAGCTGTCGCCCCCTGATACGGCGGGTCAATAGAGAGCGATGTATCGCTCGGCGCATTGGTCACCTCATACCACCGGCCATCAGGCCCGCGGAATGCATCGCCGACACGGCAATTTGCGATGAATGAAGTGCCAGTGCCTGTCACCGCATTGGAATTCAGGGTGACGGCAACCGTCCCAGTTTTATACCAGGGCATAGATATTCCTCGTTACTTCAAGCGTTGAAGTATCTGGATGAAGGGAATTTGCAGACAGGAATTGCGAGGCAGGTATTATTAGTACCCTGATAATACCAATCGCCCGCTCGGATTTGGTTGTGAATTTTCAGGACCCTAACACCATTATCCAACAGTGTAAGACCCGCATATTGCGAATGACCTGTAAACCAACCAACACCCCGATCAATTGAAGAGATCGAGACAAAATCATCCACATCAATGGTCAATCCGCTGTCGTAGACATCCACAATGTTACCTTGGACATACGTCCAACTCTTACTAAATTTACTGAAACGCACAACATTATCGCTCGACGTATAAATCACGTTACCTTGATAGTCGAAAAGCTCCAGCCCGTAATTCGAAACACTCCTCAGATTGGAATACATACAAGAAACATATTCGAGTGTGTAGTTCTGCAAATTTGGATCCCCTCGCACAGCAGAAACCACAACAAAGCCGGTCCAGTTACCGGGAGCCCCCAGTATGACCGTAAAAAAACCCAGGTCGTTGTGCACGCCAGAGACCACCCTCACGAAAATCTGAGGCGGCTCCTGAGTCGTGATCGGCTTCGCGAAGGTTACAGAACCACTTCCTTCAGCATGCGTGTACCTAGATGTAATATTGAAAGTCCCCCTTTCTGAAAACACCATGACCTTGTAATCACTGGAGATTATGATCGAGCCATAATCGTTTGATACGGACAAGCCAAAGTCAGCCATTAAATAACCCTCACCACCTCGATGACACTTTCTACGGTACTTTCCACCCAACTCTCAATCCACCCGCCTGAGCCATTTGGAAATCTGTAATTCGCGTAGGGAATGATGGCGATCTGAGTTCCACCCAAGTCCCTGTAGGTTGGAATAACGGATCGCCCAAACGTCGCACCCGTGCTATAGGACCGTGGTGTTATTGTCACGAAGCACGTGGAAGGGTTATATCCAGCAACATCCATCAATATGTAGTCGCTGCGCGGCGCGGGCCTCACTATGCCACCTGAAGGATTGGCAGGCAGAACCATTACAGCCAACTTCTGCAATGTGAAATCACCCATATCCAGTGTGAGCGCCCCGCTCCCGTTCCAGACATTTATTCCGAAACTCATGCCGATAAATCTCCCAACTGGACACGCTTCACACCGTTCTGGTCGTAGACCTTGATCGCGCGATTCGTCATGGACAGACGTCCACCACCCGGGGCAGGCCCGTTGAACTCCAGATTCCCCGCTTTATCCAGGCGCCAGCCCTGCACGCCGGCGATATAGTTGTCGGATTGCAGGTACTGGCCAATCTTCAGCATCGTGATGCTGCCGTCCTGGATGAAGGCCGAGTTCATGAATACCTGGCCGCCCTGGACCGCGAACGGCACCGAGACAGCGCCGCCGGCGATCGTGTTGACGATGGCGAACCGGTCAGCACTGACCAGGAACTGGCTCTGCAGCCCCGCCGGGCCGTTCTCGATGCCCAGGGCAACCCCGGCGGTGATGTACTGCCCGGTACCGGAGTTGTACTGCATGCTCACTGACCAGCTGGCTTCCACCTTCCCGCTGACGTTGTTGATGATCGAGGTGTTCTGCTGGATCGCGGTTTGCTGGTCACCGACCGTGGTGCTCAATTGGGTCAACTGCTGCGCCGTCGCCTGCTGGTTGGTGACCACCACCTGCTCAAGCTGGGTGACGTTGGCTGCGTTGCTTGCCACCTGTGCATCCAGCGTGGCGAGCCGCCGGGCCGAGGCCTCAGTTTCAGAAGCCCGGACCTTCTCCTCAGTCGCTATGGCCGCGGTACTTGTCCAGCCCTTGAGCGCATCAGCTAGGTCGCCCTCCCCGTTGTCGTCGCGCCAAGAGGCGCGCAGCGCTTCGAAGGAAGAGGCCGTCGCTTCAAGCTCGGTGATGTTGACGGTGTTGGTGGCCACCTGCTGCGCCAAGCCATTGGCAGTGGACACCGACTGGCCCACGTCGATCCAATAGGTCGCGTTCGGCGGCGGCGTGTTGACCGGCACCTGAATCTTCGCCTGGAAGATCCGACCGTCCTGAACCACCATCTTGTCCTTGGCGTACACCTCACCCGGCTTGTAGGCCGACAGACCGTCCAGCGCGTCGATTTGATCCTGAAGGCCGGGAATCAGATTGATCTTGTCGACGATGTCCTGGCCGAGCTCCGTTTCGCCGATCTGCCCCGCGATCAGGTCCAAGATTGGCCCCGCCTCGGAACTGGCCTGCCCCATGACACCGTTGCCAACCGGGTACCACGGCCCGATATTGCCGGTGCGATCCACCAAACGCGCCCAGAAGAAGAACGTGGCGCCCGCCAACAGGCTTTGCAGCGCGTAGTCGCTCTGGGGATACGCCAGGTCGGCCAGTTTCGTGGCGTTCGCCAGTACGTTCGTGGGCCCGTACCAGATCTCCGTCCGCTGGGTGTCCTCGGCGCCGGCCGGGAAACCCCACTTCAGACCGATTCCGAACAGCAGCGACGTTGCCGTCAGGAACGACACCGCCGGCGGCAGACCTTCCTTGCCCTTGAGATCAGTCAGGGCCGAGTTGCGCCAGGTCGACGAGATGTCGAAGGCGCTGACGGCGCGCACGCGGGCCATGTATGCACCGGCGTAGATGCCGACAACATCGACGTTGGTCAAGCCGGTGCGCTGCACCTTGATCCAGTTCCCGCTGTCCTTGCGCCATTCCACGTCATAGGCCACGGCCCCGGATACAGCGGGCCAGATAATGGTCATGGTAGCGACGGCAAGGCCCTGCGACACGGCCGAAGTCGCCGACAGCGTGACGCTGGCCGGCGCCGGAACGACGGTGATTGGGATGACGCTGATCGGCCGCTCCTCCAGGCGTGCGCCAGTGTCGATGTGAGCAAATTTGCTTGGGTCGTACTGAACCGCAGAAATCTCGAACACGCCAGGTTCTGGCCGGGCGACACTCACCACGCGGTACAGCGGAATTGCCAAGTCGTCAGCGTCAAGCGCCCATACAAGCTCAGGTTCTGGCGCTACAGAGTAGTCAGCTGTCACGGTGACCTGACGGCCACTGACCAAATGCACAGTTCGCCCCTCGCACTTGCCATCCGGCAGGTTGAGGATCAACCGGTCACCTGGCTTTGCCTGGGTGTCGCGGTCCAGGGTGATGACTCTTCCGTTCACCACCGAGATGCGCCCGCCGATTGCGCGGCCCGCCAGAAGCTCGTCAGCTATCGGGATTACGTAGCCAGGAAGCGGAATACGCCCGTCGAGGCCGACCTTGAAGGTGACGGCCCGGTCCTTGGAGTTGGTGAGCAACGCCCACTTGCCCCGGCGCTGCGCCTCGGACTCCCGGGTGCAACCAATGGCGCTGATCTCCAGCGGATTGTCGCCATAGCGTCGCTGGAGCTTCTGGTCGGTTACCGCCGTGACGTCGGTGTCGTAGTTGTTCAGCGGATTGTCGTAACTGATCAGCGCCCGGGTGTACCGGGTGCGCTCCGACGCACTGGAGTAAGTGAACTTTCCGTCAATGACGTTTGCCCGGGTGTAGGCAAAATCGAAGTCGGTCGCACGCGGCATATCCGCTAAGGTGAAGACCTGGCCCTGGGCCCAGTAGGTCATGCCGCGGTAGATCGTCGAGATATCGCGCAGCAGGGACCAAGCGTCAGCTTTGCTCTGCAAGTTTAGGTTGCAGATGAAGCGCGGCTCCTGGCCGCCCTTACCGTCCGGAACCAGCTGGTCGCAGTACTGCGAGATGCGGTACAACTCCCACTTGTCCACCATCCACGGCTTGATGCGACGGCCCAGGCCGAAACGATCGTTGGTCGTGATACCGTAGGTGTGCCAGACCGGGTTATCGGTCCACGCCTCTTTGAAGGTGCCGTCCCAGATACCGCTATAGCTGCGGGATACCGGATCATAGTTGCTCGGTACCTGCCACTTGCGGCCATCGCAATCAATCGTCACCGCCGGGATGCTGCGGAACTGCTCAGCCGAAAACTCGATGTAAAGGAGTGCGGTGTTCGGGTAGCGCAGTTTCGCGTCGATCACCTCAGTGAAGCCAGCGATCTGCATCGTGTCCGAAATTTTGTTGTTGTTTTGGTTGGGCGTGATTCGGGTGATGCGCATCAACCAGCCGGACGTTGCCTTTGGCAAGTCAATGCGGCGGGTTCGCTCGTAAATGCTGGTGGTTTTCCCATCCACGGCCTCGCTCAAGACCTGCTGGTAGGCGCCGCCATCGGTGGCTAGCTCAACCTTGTACTCGATGCGATACCCATTGATATTGCCTTTGGCGTCCACTGACTGGAGCGCCGGCCACGCGAAACGCACACGAACTGCCGATAGCTGGGTGTTGCTGATAGCCCGAACCCACGGCGTACCACTGCGCAGCTCGGTACTGATCGTGGTCTCGTTCTCGACCGACGGGATCCCCTGGATATAGCTCTGATCAACCGAGCCGGTGCGCCACTCCCACTTCACGTTCGGGAAGTTCATGTTCCCCTGAGGATCTTGCAGCGGAGTGTTGTCGAGGTATATGTCCTTGGCGGTCGGCGTGCCTGCAAACTCACCTTCACCGACAGCAATGAGCATCTTGGCAATAGCGACAGAGCGCAGGCTATCTGGCGCCTCGGTTGGAGTCTTAGGTTTATCGGATCCGCCCTTTGCGCCGTAGATGTCGTGCTTAAGTGCTGCGCCCATGCTTTTCTCCAGACAATAAAAAACCGCCCGAGGGCGGCTGCGGTGATATGGGTAGCGGTTACATTTGGTCTTCGGCGTAGATCGCGGCGCTGGCGACCGCTCCGCCCCACCGCCGGCGGCCCGCGCACAGCGCTGCAGGGTTGCCAGACGCGGTGGTGTTCTTCGCGCTGCCGAAGGCGTAGCCCGGGGTGTTCTCGGGTGCCGCGCTGGTCTTCAGGCCGCCGGCCTGGGGGCTGAGCAGTTGAATGACTCCGCCAATAGCTGTGGCAAGGCCGACCTGCATCATCGGAGTACCAAGCCAAGCAAGTGACCCACCAGAGAAGTAGTTGATCGCAGCACCTGCAACGATCAGGACCGCACCAATGATCGTCTGCATCACGCCTCCACGCTTGCTCCCAACAATCACCGGCGCGATACGAATGTCCCCCCGTCCCCCGTAACCAAGCTCCCCCTCTCCAATACTCTTTTTCCCGCGGAAGACTGAAAACTCCATCCCTCGGGATTTCGCGTTCGAAATAAACCTCTCAAACCCCGGGATCTGCACGCACAAAGCCTTAACCGCCTCCGCAGGCGTTCGCACCGCAAGCCTAAAGGACCTGCCGAACTGGCGTAGCTTGCCGTACAGCAAAATCGTGGTCATAGGCTGGTATTCAATCGCAATCGCCGCCATCGTTATCTCCAGAAAACAAAAAACCGCCCGAAGGCGGTCGTAGTAATGCGCAAATCAAAGTGAGCTGGGCCTGATGTCCAGTCCGGTCTGTGAGTCTCCACCGATTCGGAAGCGCTTCACCTGACCTTCCTTCAGGATGGCCGACTGTTCCTTGAGCATGTCTGTCCAGCTGCACATACCGCCACCCTGCTTGTCTATTCCCATTCCGACCAAGTGATCGCCGACAGGAAGATAAAACCGCGCTACTTCACCGGTATCAATTCTTGCGGCCAGCTTCCCATCGACATGGACGGCAACGAAACAGCCGCCACCCATGAAACCAGTGTCCCGGGTGACGACGACCGTGCCGTATGGCTCTTTCGGCTGCACGGTAAAGGATAAGAGTCGATCCTTTGGAACAGGCTTCGCCTCGCTCGGAGAAACTGCCGACGTTGAACACCCCGCCAGCAAAGCAACAGCTATAGCTGCTATCAAAATCCGCATGTCGCTCCCTCAATGAAAACCCGATCTTCAGCAAGTACAGATCAGCGTCACATAGTTGTCGGCCGGATATCCAGCCAGCTTTCTGAGCTGCTCCCGGATATCCGATACCTTTGAGTCTCGCCCGCCTTGAAATCGCTGGAGGACTCCTTCTGCGGTTGACCAATCTGCAATGCACACAACCCTCTGCCCAGGGGATCACCCGAAATACCGTAGACGTGGCGTCCAGGAGACAGGAAGAAAGACGCTCTCTCCCCGGTACCGAGGCGACCTGCGAGAACTCCATCGATAAGTACCGCGGTGTAGCAGCCGCCTCCGGCCATATAACCATCATCCCGCGTGACTATCATTATTGCAGAATCAACATGCCCCACTTGAAAGCTCAATAGTCGATCACTGGGTACTGGAGATGTGACCTTTGGTGACGCGGTATAGGTAGCACACCCCGCCACCAACGCAACAGCCACCGCGCCTACAAAAAATCTCATTGGGTCACTCCTGTGGAAGATGGCCACAAGATATCAGAAATGAAAAAGCCCAGCGGATGGCTGGACTGGGTGCATTTACTTGAAGCTGGCAGGTATTGGCGGGACCTCAACCACTTTCCCGTCCTTCATTCTGAAGGAGATCACCCGGCTGGCCCCAGTCATACCGTTCGCATGACTCCACACCCACATCTGGCCGTCAGCACGCGAAACAACGGAGTAAGGCGGTCCCATGATCTGGACGACTTGGTCCTCGGTCATGCCCACCTGAACCTTGCGCGCCTCATCATAGGAAAAATCTGTTCCGGCGCAGCCCGATAGCGCGACCAGCGCCGCCAGCAGAAATGCCAAAGCCGTAGTCCGCATACCCGGTCCCCCAAGTCAGAAAATACTGACGATAGCACCGGTTTTTGCCCACGTCGCCCTATCATCTGTCTGGACATCCAGCATGGACGAATGCCCAGTGGATAAATTGGATCCAGAGATAGTAGCGTAATGCCTCCACGCCATAAGTAGTGACGTGGTCGAACTTATGCTAAGGAAAAAAGCAATGCGTATCGACAGCAAATATCTATTTGGAGTTTTGAACTTCATCAGAACTGATAAAAAATATGAAGGTGATAAGCCTCTACAGTACGGTACTCAGTACATCGTCGGCGGCGTCTTCGTAGACATCCATACGTCTACAAAAAAGAAAGGTACCTTCACGCTTGATATCAAAAATCATCCCGCAAATCCCGATTTTGCGAGGCAGCTTCAAGAATATATCGATGCTGCCTGTGAGCCTGAGGAGGAAAACATCATCTAACTGATGGTGCCCCCAGTCCTTCGCTTGCAAACCCAAGGACTGGGATTGCGCCAATTTCGGCGCGCTTATGACCTGGAGGTCAATATGTCAAAAGACGGAATGCTCGATCCTCTCGAAGGGCTTAATTCACCAATCGGCCTAGGAACTCTTGCTGTCACGCTTGCGCTGACCAAGGCAGTACAACAACTCGCTGGCAAGGATAGCGAAGTGGTTGAGCGCGCCCTGAAGGCAGCGCTAGAAACTGAGATTTTTAAGAATGCCGAACCAGATGTTAGGAAAAATTTCGAGGCCCCGATACACCAAGCGTTAAAGACCGCAGCGGAAACCAGGGCGCTCATAAAGCCAGGCAGTCAAAGCTGACTTAGGGCCGCTTCCAGTGCGGCCGTGCTTTCAGGCGTGGCGTCAATCCCGAGAGCAAGCTCAATACGGCGAAGCCGACGCTCCAACAGGTCGGCTTTTTCTTGCTGTTTTGACGACCAGTCATCAGGTAGGGATATACCCATGCCGGAAGCGATCATCTGGCTATTGAGGATCGACACGCTTCCATCATCATTAAGTACCCATGGTTGATTCATAAATCTCTCCAGCGGCCTGGCCGCATCATGTGGTTGGCTGTGCATATTTGTGCCTGAGAATCAGGCGGGTTCGATCCAGCCACGGGCCGCCGAACACGATGATCTCGCTCGGTCGTCCGTACAAGTGGTGCAACAGGAAAGGGCCAGGGCCGAACGTCTCGGCCTCCTCGCCAGGCAGCACCGGATCCGTGCCGAGGAATATCCCGGCGTGGTTCGGGTGAGCCGTCCGCCCTACTTCCATCACGACCATGTCGCCGCGCTGCGGCTGATCGACCCGATAGAAGCCAGCGGCCTCGTAATTTGCCTCGTACAGGCTGGTGTGGTCCTTGCTCTCCCACCAGCCGTCGGCGCGCTTGAAGGCCTCGAACTCCAGCCCCCACTCGCGTTTGTACCAATCCGCGCAGACCTGCCAGCAGTCCCAGGCGCCGTGGACGAACGGACGCTTGAGTAATGGCGTCTCGCCGGTGGGCACCACCGTCCGAAGGTCGCCCTCCGGCCAGCTCAGGATGTGCCAGGGCAGCTCGGTTGCTTCGCACATGGCCAAGTCCCGGGGTGACGGCCGACTGGTGGCGTCCGGGTGGGAGTGAACAATGCCGATCACCTCACCGATGTCCTCTGCCGCGGCGTACTCCTCCGGATCGATGCGAAACTCCTCGTTCGGCTCGGTCGCGGTGTTCGTGCATGGGAAGTACTGCTGCTTTCGCCCCACAGCCAGCAGAAGCCCGCAGCATTCCTTGGGGTACTCGGCCGCTGCGTGCGCCTGGATCGCGCTCAGGTTGTGTTTGCGCATGGTCAGCTCCGAGCGATCAGGGAAACGGCAGGGAATCCGCCGAAGGACAGTTCATTATTCTCGCCGAAGCGCAATTTGCAGGACGAGAGACAGCCCTTGCACTGGTCCAGTGCCGGGTCGTCAGTGGGGTTGTCCTCGTCGTCGAACATGGCCGCACCGATGTAGTTACAATCGGGCCCCCTGTACCCGCCCGTCATAGCCCAGTGGCAGAATGTCGTCATCTGCCGCCCAGGCAGCCCGTGATTGTCGATCTCTCCCGGAGAAGACAGCTCCCAGATCACCGCCTCGCCGTCCTCGCTGGTCTTCTGGTCGATGTACCAAATTTCGAGCGCTTCCTGGGTAGGGTCCGCAGTTGGGTTGCCGTTTGGGAAGTTTTCCGCATCCAGGTACTGGACCAAGGTTTCGCGGACCGTCAACTTGAACTTCAGCATGTCGTCAAAGGCAAGGCACAACGCGGTTACCCGCCCATTGACGTTGCCCGCAGCGAAAGTTGGCCGGGAAGCGGTGCCGTCGCTACTCGAGGATATTCCCTCAATCTGCACCGGCCAGGCCGCGTATTCTTCTCCCTGCCACCAGATCGACTTCGCTGGCAGCTCATCTTCTGAGTGCTCATACAGCAGCAACTCCTCTGGTGTGTGCGGGATGGCGTGGCCGTGGAAGCGCAGATAGTCAGCGCCGTACTCGGTCCCGTCAATTTCGAACAGGCGAATCTCGCCGCCGGGCTCCAGCTTCTGAATGTCCGCGATCATTGCCATGGATAGTTATCTCAGGGGTGAAAGGTTTGCTGGAAAGTGGCGGTGATGGCATAGACCTGGCCCCCGCGGTGCACAGGCTTATAGCCTTTGCACTTGTAGAGGCCAAGTTCGCCCAAAGGCGGCTCCCAGAGGAAGCCCTTCGCCCCTTTGTGTCGGTCGATGAAGTCCATGATTTCCTTGATGCGCGGCTTCAGCCCAGTAAAGGTCACCGGCCAAGATTGCGACCGGTTGTTAAGGCCATCCTCAACCGACTGCTCATACCCATCGCCGAACTGCTCGGAGCGAACGCGCTGGGCAATATCGCCCTCCGCGCCTTTATCAATCGCCCACGTGAATCGTTCGATTGCCATCATCGCCCCTTGATTGCGTTGTTAATAACGCCGCCTTGGCGCATATCTCTGGTACGCAGCTCCTGGTACTTCTGCTCCACGAAAGCCGCCAGCTCCTTGCCGAATAGGTCGTAACCTGGCGCATCGCTCGTTGAGGTGGCCGATCCATCGCTGTCGACGGTGACGTATACGTTGATCTGCGATGCTCCAGCCCCGGACATTGCGGAAACTGCTGGACCGCCGCCGGTCGTCAGCGGCGTGACACTGCCGCCGTTGGCACCGGTCATCAGAAATGACCGGCCGCCCTCGTTGTAGAGTTCCGGCCCCAGTTCGTTGACTTCGTAGAGAGAGTTCGGGGCAACAAGCCCGCCGGCCGCCCTGTACCCGGAGAAGTCGACGTTCGTGTACCCGGCTTGGGACGCTCCCAGGTTTGACGAGGTTGCACCGGCAGACCCAGAAGCCAGCCCGTTGCCGCTCCCGCTACCGGTGAAGTAGCTGGTCGCAGCCCCAACCAAACTGCCCAGCAGTGCTGAACTCGCCTGACGAGCTGCGATGCGCGCCATGTCCGCCAGGATCGACTTGGTGAAATCAGAGAACTTCCCCTTTCCAGTTATCGCGAAGTTGGCGACAGAGTCTTCCATTGAGCTGAAGGCGTTGGTGAACAGGCCCTTGGTCTGCCCTGCTACGTCCCGTGCAGAATCGAGGTAGTTCTGCCATGCCGACGATGCTCCGGCACTCCAGTCACCCTGGGCTGCTGTCATACCGTCGTAGTTGGCCTGAACCGTGTCATGAAGATCCTGCTGAGTTGCCTTCAGTGCCGCCAGCTTCTGCGTGTACTCGTCCAGACTCATGCCGCGCGAGCCATCGCCGTACTGGTTCGCCAGATCAAGCTTTTGCTGATTGAAGCGGTCATCGATGCCGTTCTGTTGATTCATCAGATCGCGCTGACGATCTCCCAGGCCAATGCCTACCGCTGCCCGCTGACCCTGCTCGCGCAGAGTTTGGACTTGCTGCTGCAATGCGGTGGTATAGGTATTGACGGCCTCGATCTGCTTCTTCAGTCGGCCTTCTTCGCTCTTCGCCAGCACGCTCAGTTCGGTGTCGGCGTCCTGCTGAACCTTGACCATGGCGGCCCGGGCGTCGGCGATTTTCTGATCAAGCTGGATACGCTGTGCCGCTGACGTGCCTGCCTTGCCCTTCGCCGCTTCCAACGCAGCGATCTCAGCTTCGTACGCAGCCGTGACCTCGTCGCGCTCATTGCCGATCATGGCTTCACGCGCTTGCAGATAATCTGCCTGCGAGATCAGCCCAGCCTTCTGCGAAGCCTCCAATTCCTTTTGAGCATTTTTGTACTCGGCGAGCACGGTATTGAGCGCGTTTTTGGAGTCATTGAAACCGGATAGATCAACGCTTGCAGCACCTTCTTTGGCATCCTTGTTCTGGTCGTCAATCGCCTTGCGCAGCTTGTCGTAGGCCCCACCAGAGAATTTCTTTCCATCGAAATTCACGCCATCAAGCAGTGGCGACTTCTGGCTGGTCTTTTCAGCGTTCTGATAGAGCTTGGTGAACTGATCGTCGAGCTTCTTGTACGCCTCCTGACGCTTTGCGAGCGGGTTCAGGTTGTCCATCTGCTTGTCCAGTTCCTTCTGGACAGCGATCAATTCCTTGTTCGCCCGAGTCGCTTCGCCAGTGGCGGCAGCGTTGTTTTCGCTTGCCGACAAACGAGCCTTCAGGTCTGCAAGCTTGGCCTCCAGCGCTGGTGTCGAGTCGTCGTTTTCACCGTCGCCAAGGCCCAACGAAGAGTTCAGCCAACTGAGACCGTTCGATACCGCACCAGCAACGCCGCCCCCCTTCCGAGTATCTAGCACGCGCTGGGTGATCTCTATCTGCTTCGCCAGATCAGGGAATATCTCTGATCGGACCTCAGCATAAGCGCCCCTGATCGCCACCTTCACCCGGTCCCAATCGCGTTCGATATCGGATAGCGATCCGCGGTAGTTCTTCAGGCGTTCCTGAGCCGATTGATTGAGACTTTCACTGAGGGTGTCTAGCGCTCGCTGATGGTCGCCCTGATCATCAATCGCCTTGATGGTCTGGTACTGCTCGTACGTGAGCAGCCCGTACTGGTTGCTGATCTTCTCCGCAGCTTCTGTGGCGGTGTCTCCGGCGTTCGCGAGCGACTTGGCGATGTCCCCAGCGCCCTTCCCTGTCACTTCACCTATTGCTGCGGCGGCCTGAGCCAGGTTCTGCATTTGGGCGCCGCTGGTAGCGGCACCAGAAGCTAATGCAATCACCGCCTCGCGAGCGCCTGCAAAGTTCTCAGTGATCGCGCCGGCGGTTTCAGCCATCCCCTTGAGGCTGGCGATGCTCTGCCCGGCATCGTTCGATCCGCCATTGATGGCGATATTGAACTCGCGGGCCTGCTTCTGTGCGTCGAAGTAGGCATATCCCAGCGTACCAAGGACACCAGCCAACAAGCCCGCCGGGAGCAGTGCGGCGGCCAAACTCTTGGCGGATGCGCCCGCTCCAGCGCCCAACTGAGCGACAGCTCGTGCACCACTACCCCAATCCCCAGACTGCAGGGCATTGGTCAGCTGCATCACGTTTTCCTGAGCCTGGCGGGTGCCGAGCTTCAGCTTGTCGAATGCAGTTTCTGTCGCTGTGAGTCCATCACGGTCTTTGCCGATCTTCGCCAGCGCCTCGCCGTAACGGGTTGCGTCGATTTGACCGGTTTTGCGCAAATCGTTGAGCGCTTTCTCCTGCGCCTCCAGCTTTGCCAGTTTTGCAGTTACCGGATCGATACCGTTGACCGTACGCTTCAAAGCTTCGATCTGGCGGTTTTCCGCATCGATCAAACGCTGTTTCTGCGCAGCTTCCTTGGCCTCGGCTTTTTCGATCTTTTCGTAGGACTTGCCGAGGCGGTTCTGATACTCCTCCTGCTGTTCGATCGTGACCAGACCACCCTTGCGAGCGCGCTCCAGCAGTCCTTCGGCCTGGATCAGTTGCTCCATGCTGCCGATGCTGCCGGACATCGCCTTGTCGAGCTGGCTGATGATCGCGATTTCACTGGTAGCGCTGGCACCCGCCTTGCGGCTGGCATCGACCTGGCGCACTTTGGCGCCCGTGGCTTTGTCGATTCCCTGAGCGGCCTCATTCTCGGCTTGGCTGATCTTCTTGCCAGTGTTAGCCAGCCCTTCACCAGACTTTCCGAGGTCATCAATCGCTTTCTCGGCATCGACTGCCGAATCGACCAGCTTGTCGAGATCATCGGCAGCTTTGGACGCCGACGAGGAATTCACCTCAATTCCGAGGGACGCGAAGGTGGTGCTCATTTACTGTCCCTCTGTTCCGCCATCACCCGCAGGGCTTCGGCTTCCATAACTCGGATATCTGGAAAGATGTGGGCGACCTCCGACCGGGATAGCTCGAGGAAGCCGGCGACATGGCGAATTGACGTGTAGTCGAGTCCGGTAGCGCCGCACGCGCCAGTACGCCACTGAGTACCCATGGCCTCGAACACCTGGAATGCGGGCCAGGTGCTAGGCCAGACGTCAACTTCATCACCGTAGTCTTCAGCCGAAAACCCGAAGGCATCCTGACCTTGGACGATCGGCTGGTAGAGGGCGCGTGCGACGCTGATCAGTTTCCCAGGCGGGCCTTGCTGAATGCCTCAGAGTAGGCCGCCAGGACCGCGCTCGGCGTGGCACTGATGGACCCGACCAGGATGCGGAGGTTCTCGTCCGTGAAGTCTTCGCCGATATCCCATCCCACAACGATGGCCTTGAGCTGCTCGACCTGAAGATCAATCAGCATGGCGGTGAATTTCTCCAGCCCCACCTCATCGGATTTTTCCCCCAAGGCCTTGTGCCGCTCACCCCAGCCGGCATAAAGGGTCGCCAGTTCGGCGCGGTCGCGATACTTGAACTCGAAACCCACCTTCACGGGCTCGCCACCAACCGTAGGAAGCATCACATCAGCTTTGAAGGTGGGGTTGTGGATCAGTTTGAACTTAGCCATGAAGCCCCCCTTACGCGGCGTAGCGGATGAATTTAGCGACCACGGCGAACACGGCCGTCACCGCCATGATGTTGTTCTTGGTCAGCGAGGGCACGTTATCGAACGAGACGAACGCGTTGTAGGTGATGACACCGCCCGAGGCGAGGTTGATACGCACCGCGCGGGGCTTCTTGTCGTCATCGGCTTCCAGCAGCACGTCGTTGTGCGGCAGCGCCGGGTCATCGGCCATGGTCAGCGTGAACGACAGCGCAGACTTGGAGGTCGGGATCTGGTGTTCATCGTCTTCTTCGAGGAACGAGTACGTGACGTTCTGTTGCTCGCCGCCGGACTTGTTCGACTCGGTAACCTGGCTGATTGGCACCCAGGTCAAGATCTTGCGAACCGAGCCGCCGCCTGCGCTAGGGATAAAGCGTGCAACGTTGAGCGTGTTGACCGACTCCAGCACGAACGAATCGGTGGTAACGGTCTTGACCCGAGCAATGCGATTGTTCAATCGAGCCCAGCCGGAAGTGACTTCCACATAGTCGCCGACCTCGAGGTCGTGGCCGGCAGACGACACAACGGCTTCGGATGCGTTGGTGATCGCGGTAAAGATGATCGGCGCGTCGTACGAGGCAGCGATAGCGGCAGTCGAGCCATTGGGTAGAAAAACGGCCATTGGTGTTTCCTCTTTTCAGAAATGACAAAACCCGCTCAGTGGCGGGTTGTGGGTTGCCCAATGGGCGAATTTGTTGGCGTTGTGCTACTCGGGAATTCTACAGTTCTCGTATTCCTCGAGCGGCAGCCCCGACTTGGAACCAACAACAACGCCGGTCAGCCCACAATGAGGGCAACAGGCGTGCTTTTCGTTGTACCACTTCGTGATTTGAGCGGGCTCTGACCATTGGCCGCAGGCACTGCAGATGCACCGCTCGCTCGCGCTGACTTCCTCTCGATTGTTCCAACCGTGAATGCTGGCTGACTCGTCCAACCACTGTAGGCGCGCCTTTGTTGCGTCATCCATTGAATAGATCCGATCGCTAATTCACATGACGCAATTCTAGCGCAGCGACCTTTAGTTCGTGTCAGCGCGGTACGCGAACGAAACCGGAACTGTGTAGGTTGTGTCGTCGGAGATACCTGGGCCCTGATCTACCGGGGTCATCGTCACCACCGTCAGCGCGCTCTTCGTGTTTCGCTCGAACAGCGGAAACAGCGCTGTCAGCTCAGCCACAAGGGGGTTGGTCTTGGTCTTCCCGGTGTTCGCCGGCGCCGTGATACTGACTTGGAACACCCCAGTAAACAGCCGGTGGTCCCCGCCGAGAGTGTCACTCGCGGTATCACCGGCGAGCGTGAAGGCTCGCAGGTAGGTTTCGCCTGCCGCCGGCGTGTAGGCCGTGTTCTCGAATACGATCTTCAGTTGCGCCGACCGGGCAGCGTTCCAAGCGATCAGCTTGGCCTCGTAGATAGAGGCGATGATAGCGTGACTCATACCTGGTTGTTCCTGATGGCTTCGTCGACGATCTGCTGGAAGCGTGCGAGCGTGATTCGAACCATCCCGCCAGGGGCCTGGGTCGAGTGTCCATATTCGAGCGGCACCGCGTACGGCAGGTTGTTCACGATATAGGCTGTTTGCCCAGCAGTGAGCGACTCCACCTGCAGCCTCAGCTTTGCCAGCGTCACGCCGCCGGCCGGGTCCACCTGATCAAGCGTGCCTTCCGCCGGCGCACCAATAGAGAACTGCCAGTTCCCGCGAAACCGGCCGCCGACGTAGCCCTTGCCAGCGACCAGTCCGTTCACGTTGAAGTTCTGGTCGCGCTCGGTTTTTGTCAGGGGCTTGGCGTACTTCACGCCGCGCCTCAGCTTGCCTGCCTTGGTGAAGTTCGACTCATTGAGGTTGATGATCGTGTTCCGCACAGCAACCTTGAAGTCGTAGTCATCCGCCGCCTGGGTGTTCGCCTGGCGGTGTGCAACGTTGGCAGCCCAAATTTCGGGATTTCCCACTGGGGACATGCGAATAACGCTGCTACCGATCTCGATCACGATTTCGCGAATAGTTGCATCGATACCGGCTTGGGCGCGCTCGGCGAAGTCGCGGATGTTCTCGGCAAAGCTGCCGTTCATGCTCGCGTATTTGCTCGCCATGTCACTTCCTCAACTGAGCAGTCCATGTCGCATCAGCCGAGTCGACGGACACATTGATCACCCGCAGACCATTGATGATATCGCCTACGGCTGGAGAGGCCGGTACAGCAGTCGGCATGCCGGACTCGGACACGAACAGCTCGTTTTGCAGCACCAGTAGCTTCTTGTCGGTGGTTAGGATCAGTGATCCGTCGATTTCCTTGGACAAGTAGCTACCCAAGACACCTCGCCCCATATACATGACGGTGGTCTCCGGCGTCTCGCCGCCCAAGTCGGGGTCATACTCACCGGGAACCATGCGCACGCCCGCCACCGGCTGGACCGCGTCAGCCAGGCCGTCGGGATCATCGAACGCCTCAGCCATTTCAGCCTGAATCTCTTCGCGCATACCCATGATCAGATCCTTTTCAGCATCATCACGCCGGAACGCTTGATCCAAGGCTCCAGCAGCGCCAAGGCGAAGTTCACACCCGCCGACTGATCAGTAGAGCCGGCCACGTAGGTCTTGCTCACAGAGGTGCCGGACTGCGCCGAAACCGTCTTGCTCTGCACTTCCTTCTGCGTGGCCGTGTACAGCTTGCCCGCTGCTGCCTCTTTGGCAACCTGGGCGCCGGCTGTTTTGATCTCGGCCGGGACCGGATCGGGAACAGCCCGCTTAATCTTGGCTGTGAGCCAGGCATTGGCCATGGTCACAGCAAGGACCGGATCACCGGTGCCGGCCCAGCCAGGACCCAGCGAGGCGTCAACATCGGCAACAGTGATGAAGTCGGTCATTTGCTTGTCCTTATTCCGCTGGCACCAGGGCCTGCAGGTCTTCTTTCTTGGCGGTCGCGTCGAAGGCGATGCCCTTGCCGGTCAGCCACTCTTTCAGCTCCGGGACCTTCATTTTCAGAGGGTCGGTCTCCGGGGTTTCCTGCTCCTTGCCATCGGAAACCTTGATGCCGGCTGCTTGGTAGGCATCGAAGATATCCGGTGCATCACCATCGACGACCACCTCAGTGGCGGAGCCAATGACGCCGAAAAACTCGCTCAGCAGGCGGTAGCACACGCCGCGCTCTTTGCCCGGCTTGTCCGTGTAGATCACTTTCATGAGTCACCTCAAAAGCATCCCGGCGCCATAAGGGCGCCAGGCTGTGTGGGCCGAGTTACGGCGTGGTGGTACCGCTGATCACAGCGGCGAACGGAACCTGCTTGCGGCTGAACACCCGCTGCCAGTTGGCAGCAGCGGCGTACTGGGTCGCGGTCGGGCTGAGGTTCTGAGCCTCGGAGCCCTTCCAGCTGAAGCCGGCGGGCTGGAGGATGTAGGTCTTCCGCTCCCACAGCACTTCGGCGCCACCGCCGTTACCGCCACCAGGCTTACGCTCCAGTTCTACCGGCACCTTCGGCGTGCCCTCGCCGTAGCCGAAAGCGCCTTGGCCGAAGAACACGGACAGGTACTTGCCTGCGCCGTACACCAGGGCGTCGTCCATGAACACCGGCTTGCCGAGGTAGGTGGCCAGGATGATCTTGCCGTCGGAGTCACGCAGGTACTCGATGAGGTCCTGCTTGACCATCTGGTTCATCACCACCGAGTGCACGCCGATCGCGCCGAACTGGTCAGCGGCATCGCCGGCGGTGAACGCGGCATCCTGAAACGCATTCGCGCTGATGGTCGCGCCCGCGTCGATGACCATGTCGCCGCCGTTGTTCGCGATGTTCGAGGCGATGATGCCGCGAGCCGCACCCAGGGTGTAACGCTGCCACTGGCGGGTCCAGTAGGTGCCGAAGCGGTTGCGGATCTGCTGCTGAGGCTCGCTGTTCGCCAGTTCAGCGGTCAGGTCAGCCACTCCGTAACCTTTGTTGAGGTACAGGACACGGGCACGCATGCTGTCCTGGGTGACTTTACCGACTTCGCCTTGGTCATTCGGGTCATCGTTGCTGATGTTCGGCGCTTCATCAGCGTTGAGATCCTGCCAGTAGCTGATTTCGGCGGTGCCCTGGCTGCCGGAGGCGATTGCATCCAGCACAGGCGAGCGAGTCACGATGCCCGACTCGTAAACAGCGGTTTTTTCCGGGCTGTTTACCGGCTCCAGCGAGGCATAGTAGTCACCGACAAAGATGTCGGTCAGTTGGGTAGTTGCCATGAATTAGGTTCCTTTGGTGGCCTGGATTTTCTTAAACAGATCGGGGTTGTCACGGGCGATCGCAGCGCGCTCGGTTTCCGTGTACTCGCCCCACTTCCTCGTGGCCTTGCCACCGTTGTCGCCGGTCTGCCCGGCACCCTGAGCCCTTGGCCAGAGATGTGTTGCCGTTTCACGCAGCGATTCCGCCCATTCGAGCGGGGACAGAGGCGTCTTGCCGTCCTTGCCGTAGATGACCTCGCCATCACGGTCGGTGGCAATCGCCTCGCCGTCTTCGCTGAGCTTGAAAGTGCCCCGGGCGCGCAGGATGATGTCCTCCGCAGCCTCAGGGAGCGCGCCGGCCTTGATGGCGGCAGCGCGGATCGAATCGGCCAGCACCTTGTCGCTGTACTTGGCTGCGAACTGCTCAGCCTTGTCGGCACGGGCCTTCTCGGCGGCCATCTTGGTGTCGTAGTCGGTGCGCAGGCGCTCGGTACGGCGGGTGATGACCTCGTCGAGCTTGCCTTCCGCCAGCAGACGGGTCTCCTCGTCCTGGCCCACCTTGGTGAGCAGGGCCTTCACCGCATTGATGTCCAGCCCTTCGAACTGGGTTTTGAAGCCTTCCAGCTCAGTTTTGGTCGTTTTGAGCGAGCCAAGCAGCTCGGTGTTTTTGTTCTTCAGGCCCAGAGTGGCCGCTTCCACCGCTTCGGCGATCGCGGATTTGACCGCCGGGTCTTCAAGATCAATCTGGTTTTCGTCTGCCACTTGGTGCACCCCTTGGGTTTGGTCGGCCCGCTTTGCAGGCATAAAAAAACCGCCCATTGGGCGGTTTGGTGTGAATTCTGTGTTTTATGGGACTATCGAAAGGCCGCGCATCACCAGGTAATCAGCAAACTGCGCCCTGCTCGGCGCATACGGCGGAGGTCGAAGCATGGCGCCGGGATTGCCGCGCAGCAATGTCACGCGCTCTCCGTCTTTCTCGGTGCCGAATGCGGGCTCGGGAATGCCGAAACCGTTGTCTGCTGCGTACAGTTCTACTGCAAGCCTCAATTGACCCCACTCAATTTCAAACGGGACAAATGTTTCAGACAGGATTTCCAGTCCAACCCTGCACTGACGCCTGGGCCAAGCCATCGGCTGCGACTCCCGTGTCTTGACGCCCTTCCATTCCATGGCGTTCATATCGGCGGCAGCCCGCAATAGCAACGCCTTCTGCTCGTTTTCGCCAGCAGGAAGCGGAAAGCCATAATAATCGCGGTAAAAGACCAGCTTTTCCAAGGGCACGAAGCTATTGGCGCCTGGCCTTCCTGTTCCATCCTCGACAATGATTAGCATAAGGTGCTCAGCCTGGTTGAGCGCCGAGTGTAACGCCTGCACGGATGAACATGTCAGGCTCCAGCTCTTTGAGTTGGGCCAGTGTCAGCGGCTTGAACGACTTATCGAGCTGCAGCTTGGCAAACTTCTCCGGCGTCAGACCGCCATTGCGAAAGAGCCTCCCTCTAACCGGACCCAATGCATGATCCTGAAAGCCCGCTGGCTGGGTTGCCAACCATTCGTAATAATTCAGGCTGGCGTCTACTTGGGCCCCGCCGTTATCACCCACTGAGGCGCGCGTGGCGTCCTTGGCGAACATCTCCGAAAGCCTGGTGGTTGGCACCGTGGTTGACCTGCAGTTGATGTGCGCCGGCGGCAGCGGACCTTTGCCCAGGTCGAAACGCATCCCGTCGAGGCCCTTGCACTGCTGCGAAGTCTTGCGGTCCAGCGTCGATACCCAGCGGTAGCCCAGCACCACGTCGCTATTGGCTTTCAGCGTTTCCATCCGTGCCGTCGTGGCCACATGCTGGATTGCTGTCTGCACTACAGAGGCCGCGTTGCGATTGCTCACTGCCAGGATGCCGTCCGTGAAGTTCTGCGTCGCCGTGCCGCGAATCGCCTGGATGATTTGAGCGTTCGTCTGGCCCTGGCCGAAGCCAAGCCGGATGGCGCTGGTGACACGCATCGTCTCCGTGCGCGTCCAGCCGCTGACGAAGCTCTTCAGCAGCTTACCGCCGTCGATACCCTTCACCTGCAGCGGGTACGAGAACACCGCAGCGCGAATCACCGTGTTGCTCGGCACCACCGCGTCAATGGAGAGCGCATTGCTCAGGCTGTTTGCCTCGAAGGCCGACTCATACAGGGCGATGTCCACCAGGTCAGCTTGCACCAGGTCGCCATAGGCCTTGTAGATCTCCAGCAGCTTGCCGTCCACCCGGGCCAGGAACTGCTCAAGCCGGTCTCGGCTGTAGGTGGTCAGCTCTTTGCGGGTCAACTGGTCCCGCACCAACTTGTCAATCTGGCGCAGGTACTTCTCGAATTTCCTGACCTCGCCAGCCTTAAGCCGCTCAATCATCACCGAGTGACGGGTCGTCTGCTCCAGCAGTTGGCTGTCCGCCTGTTCCAGGTTTGCCGTCGACATCTTCTTTGTCCAAGTTGATGCCGGCCGACTCGCGCTCATCGCTGATCAACTCGGCCTCTTCGTCATAGGGGCGTTCCGGCAACTTGCCGGTTGTCAGGTACTGCCAGTAGGTGTCGGCGCTGAGCGTGCCAGCCATTACGCCCTTGAGCAGTTCGGCAAGGACCTGGGCGTCAACCACTGGCGTTACGAACTCAGGGTTAACCGTGAACTTGACTTGCTTGGGGTCGTATCCTTTCCACTCGGCGGCGTATCGAAGTCCCTGCTCCAGCGCCTCGGCAACCGTGACGACAATGCTGTGCAAAGTCGCGTGCTGATCGTTCTGGCGCGTCTTGCGCGCCTCACCCGACTCCGTGCCGCTCACGTCCATGACCTTGGCGCCGGCTTCAAGCGCGGCGTTCTTCTGGTCGTCCATGGCTTTGCGCACGGCTTCAATCCCGGCGCCCTGGAACTCCAGATAGCCACACTGCCCGGTCGGCCCGAGATCCCAGGCGGCCGACGGCCCGGTCACGCTCAACTCCACCGATTCATCCAGTCCAGAAACCCACGGTTGCGGGTGACTGGTTTGATGGAGAGCGGTGAAGTAATCGGCACTGAGCTGGTAGGACTTCAGCGCGGCCCGCGCCATGGTCAGCAGCGGCACCTCGTCGACTTCCGGCGAGTTGTCCGTGGATCCGCAGTAGATCACCGGCAGGTACCCAAGGCCTTTGATCAGCCGGTTGTCGGTGCCCGTGGTCCCCAGGGGCTTTTCGTCCTCTACCAGCGCACCGCCTTCGTTTCGAACGGCGGTGCGGCAGGTGCCGTTCTCCATGAAGAACTCGCGGAATACCGTATCGCAATCATGGCTGTAGCGATCACCACCCTTTTTGCGGAATTCGCGGAACACCGAGAGGACCAGGTCCTGCCGGCCGCCTTGGTCAGCAGTGTCCCAGTTGATGGCGTTGCGCGTGGCATAGGTCGAGAAGTACGGCTCGCCGCTATCATCGACGTTCACCACAAGCGGTACCCGGCCGTGCGAGATAGCCTGGCGCACCATCCGGAAAAACAGCTGCTTGAGCCCGAAGCCGTCCGCCGTGGCATTGTCCTCCAGCCCTTTTAGGCCGCCGGGCAGTTCGATTTCAGGTATCAGCCGGGAGACCAGACCCATCATCGAACGCAGCGAGTCGCGCACCCAGTGCTCGTACTGAGCGCGGTCGGTGTAGTTCTGGTACAGGTACTTGTTACCCGCCCCGTCGAGCTTTTCAGCCTCCACCATGCCGCTTGGCTTGGGCAGATTGCGCTCCTTGCGCTTCACGGCACACTCGCCTTCGAGCGCGTCGTCCATCATTTCCCACTCGGCGATGTGCGCGTCGTAGTCTGGGTTTGTCGATTGCACTGGCATCAGGCCAATCCTCCAATACGGCGCGCGCCGGCAGTTTGAGACTTGATCGGGTAGCGCTTGGCAATGAAGTAGCCAGCAGCGTCGTTCATGTGGTCGTGGCCCTTTTTCGGGTCCTTGTCAGGCTCGCCCTTGTCCGTGTAGGTCTGGCGCTCCAGGCAGAGCGTGAGCTGTGGGCACTGGTCGATATTGACCTTCAGGCGGCGCTCGCCGTAGCTGTTCAGCAGAATGGCGTTGAGAGCGTTCACGCGGTCTTTTACGCTGGGGTTCATCGAGTCGACCACCACCGTGAAACCCGCCTTCTTGAGCAGCGACAGGTCCGATTCACTTGCGTTCTTGCTGCTGGTGTTTTGGCCACTGGCATCCGGGTAAATCGCGACGGTATGGCCGGGGAAGCGCGCCTTGATCTTCTCGATCATCTCTGGCGTGTCTCGCACGGCGTGGAACTCATCCAGCGCCATCGGTAGGTCGTCGCGCACCGCATAGACCACGGCGCTCATCTTCATGACGTTGAAGTCCATGCCTATGTGCAGTGCCTCGCCGGGCCTGATGCGCTCAGTGGTACGGCACTCGTCTCGGTTGAAGGTGTAGTAGACGACGCCTGCATAGTTCTCGAAACTGGCCTCGTACTCTTGCCTGAACGTCCGCGGGTCCATCTTGCGACGGGCCGCCTCTAATTCATCGGCGGGAACGTTGCCGCCGTCGAGCGAGGTGTAGAGCCAGCTCTTGTGATCAGGCTCATGGCCTGGCCTACCGTCCTGATATGTGTCGTAACAGTGGTTGAAGCCTTTCGGGGTGCCGATACGTAGCGCATGCCCGCCCTTCCGCATCCCGATACCCGGAATCGTGTACTGGCAGGTAGAGAGCATCGGCCGCAGGACTTCCTCCCAGGCCTCCCACGGACAGTCCGCCCATTCGTCTACCAGAACGAAGAACAGACCAGAACCCCGCAAGTTGTCGTAGTTGTCCAGCCCTACCACGCGCATGACGTGGCCGGACTTGAGCGTGATCGAGCATTCCGTCTCGTTCGGGCGGTGCGCTCGCCATGCTTCTGGGATGGCCTGCTTAAGGCGCCGCCAAAACACGCGCTTGGCCTGCTTGAACGTCGGCGCGCCGTACCAGATCTCATCCTCTACGCTCACACCCCACTCGGCAGCCAGCCGGGCAGCGCGGCGCATCTCAGCCTTGCCTAGGAAGGTCTTGCCAAATCGCCGGCCGCAAACCGCATCACGGAAGCGTGCTTCAGGCTGGAAGCCCCAGCAATAAATGTTCGCCTGCTTCGGCGTCAGCTTTACCGGTGGGTCATAGGTACGGGGTAGCGGGGACATTCTCATCAGGCTCCAGGGTGTACTCAGCAACCGCGTGCTGCTGGTCCGCTTGGGAGCCCAGAGGTTTTTCAGGTTCGAGGCGGCGATTCACGTAGACGTCGCCGACTTCCTTGGCTGCCTGCTCCAACAACTGGGCGGTCAGCGCCATGTTCTTCATGTTCTCGGCCTTCTCGGCCATGCGCCCCAATGTGCGAAGTCGATACGCTCGGTTGGCGATCGGGATCTCTGCCGTCTCCTCGCGGAAACGTTTCCGGGTGTCGTGGAATAGCGTCTGCCACTTGGCCGCCAGGTTCACCCCGGCACGCTTGGTTGGGTCGTGCTGTTCTACCTGCTGACGCGTGACGTCGAGGTCGAATTCCTGCTTCACCGCTTGTGAGACCTGGCTGGGGGTGTCGAAACACGCCAAAGCCTGAACGATGAAGGCTTTCACATCGTTTTTCAGGGCTGCCATAGATTGGATTCCGTCTCATGCCTGTCTCACATCAGGCCGACTTGAGCAGACAGGTTCCGCAGGCCCTCGCAATGTTCAATTTCCCCACCTCAGCAGGACTGTTTGCAGCATCCACCAACGCTTGAACGTCAGGGCCCGCACCGTAGCGACGCACCACACCAACGAACTCTTCAACGTCGTGTCCGCGCATCTCAAGCTTGGGTAATCCGTCCTGGGTAAACTTGGGCGCGCCGTACTGATCCTTCGCCTGGGCGATGTGGTATAGCTCATGCTCAACCAGCGCGCAGAAGTCGGTATCGCTGCATTGTGCGCAGTAGTCAGCAGCCAGTGTGATGATGTAGGCCGGCACGTCGCCGAACCAGTCACGCATCTGTTGCTCCATCCGGGCTTTCTGCCAGCCGCCGGCGCGAAACGCTACCTGTTCGGCCTGGCCCAGTACCGTACGGCCCTGCTTTTCGAATGCTGACGATGCCCACATGACCCGCACGTCGGCGTCGATCAGGTGAGCGTGGTCCTCGTTGTGGATGCTGCCGGTGTCGGCAAGGATCTCGGCTTGGAGCCATTCCCATACTTCAGGTGCGGGGGTCAGGCGAATACCGAAGTCGGATAGCTCGACCAGTGACGATGGAGGGTAAGGCCTGTCCACGGATTACCTCGAGCTTGAAATACTGGCGGATTGCCGGTATTGGTATGGATCCAAACCCACCGGAGCAAACCATGGCAGATACCCCTGGATTTTTGGCCCTCAAAGCAGCCGAAAGAAAAACAGACGCACAGGACCATCGCGCTTTCGCGGTCGCCGCAGCTATCGACCTTATCGCTGCCAGAGCTGCCAGCGCAGAAGGAGTCAATCTAAGGGACGAGATGCATAACTTGTCGGACTATGCAGACAAGATTCAAGCAGCGCTAAAAACGAAGTGATTGATGTGTACCGCACTCACCTGCAGTACACCCGCGCGATACAGAACAAGCACACTGCAAGTGCTCGATAGCAGGACCTACCCAGTTAAGGATGGCTAACTTGACCAACACTGCAAACTCAACAGCACCGGTGCCAGCAACAGTCAGCTCAGGCACACCATGGTTAACAACCGCGATAGCATTTGGAACGTTTATGGTAGGTGTCGGCACCACCCTAGTGGTGGGTGGTATGAATTTTGGGCAGCAGAAGAACGCATTAGAAAACCAGACGGTTCGAAATCAGGAACTGCAGAAGCAGAACAATGAGCTTAGCGCCTTGCTTGAGAAATGGAGGGAAGCAGTGGCACAGAGAGACGCAATACTATCCTCGACCCAGGCAAAGCTGACCGCTATGCAGAATGACCAGTGCGAAGCAATAAGGAGTGAGATAGACGGCTTAGAAAGCAACCTAAGCTGGGCTGACAACAGCCATATGCCAGAAGTAAGGCGTGCAGAAATCAACAACTTGATAAAGCAGCATCAGCAGTCGTTACAAAGTTGTTTCGCGGCCCGGCGCTAGCTTTTCCGAACATCGCGACACAATTTGCTGATTCGCGAAACGTGTCGCGACTTACGATTTCCGTCGCTCGACGCCACCCGGCGCCTTGTCGCAGCCCATGCAGTGCTCACAGTTCAGGTGTCGGCAGATCCAGGCCTTGACCCGTTGCCAGTAGGTGACCATGAACAAGTGGCGGATGCCGGCCAGAGCCAGAGCGATGTGCAGCGTCAGCCCAGCCACGGTCGGGCCGAACAGGAAACTGTTCTGCCCAGTGGCAACAACGTAGGCACTGATGGCGATGGTCGCGAAGATCAGCTTCCCGAGGATGCCGTCCCTCACCTTCCCACTCACCATGCACCAGAACGCCCACAAGGCAATCAAGCCGCAGGCGATGGAGTTGATCAGTTCAAGATTCATGGTGGATTGCCTCCCCCGAACCGCTGGCGGATAAGCGCCCAGAGATCAGCGGCTTTGATTGCCCGGTTGATGGCAGCCAGAAGAGAACCGCCGAAGGTGCCCAGCAGAAAGCCGATACCGGCAACAATCTTTGGCTCGGTGACGTTCAAGTAGGTGCTGACCATGCTCGTCAGGTACAGCGAGCAGGCAACCCCAGTGATCAGGAACACCATCCAGGCTCGCCAGTCGGACAAGTCGTCCTTGTGCCACCAGCTCGCGACCACGGCACCAATGAGGCCCGCAATCACCAATTCGAACCTGTCGATCTTGTCGAGCAGGCGCTGTAGATACTCCATGCGCTCGACTCCGTGGGCATGACTGAATAGGTCGGCATCCGCTGCACTCCCAGCTTGGGGCAAGGGGTGTGGGGAGCCGAATACGAAAAGACCCCGATCAATGTCGAGGCCCTGAATAGGTACCAACCAAATACAACAAAACCGTTGTATTACCACAAATTTGTTGTATGCTGAACTCATCCAAACAACGAGGCGAGGTGATGAAGTTCAGCGAGTTCAGACGATGGTTGAAGGCCCAAGGGGTGACCTTCGAAGCAGGCAAAGGAAGCCACTTCAAAGTCACCGCCCCAAACGGCAACAAGACAACCTTCGCGGACCACGGATCCAAGGAAATGCCGGAACCGACCCGCAAGGCGATCATTAAACAACTGGGGCTCTAAGGGCCCCCTTCGCCATTCTGCAAGCTGAACGATCATCTCCGAGGAGTGACCCATGTACGACTTTGCAATTCGATTCGAACAGGATGCCACCGGTGTGGCCGTCTTCTGCCGGGACCTGCCAGAGCTGAACAGCTTTGGCGATGACGTCGAGCACGCGATCAGCGAGGCGATGGATGCTATCGATACGACTCTGTCGCTGTACGTCGATCAGCGCCGGGTGATTCCGTCGGCATCCGCTCCCCAGGAGGGCGAGCACGCCGTTCACTTGCCAGCGGTGACAGTGGCGAAGATCGCGCTGTGGAACGAAATGATGGCGCGAGATATGCGCAAGGCTGACCTATGCCGCCTGCTGGGCGTTGCCCAGACCCAGGGCGATCGCCTGGTGGACTTCCTGCACACTTCCAAGATGGAAGCAATCGAGAAGGCCCTGGCCGCTCTTGGAAAGCGCGTAACGCTTACCGTCGAAGCAGCCTGAATAGGTGCGGATGGACAGGGTTCGAACCTGTGGCGCCCTTGGTGTTGGTCCATGGCGACCACCTCAAGCAACTAGCCAAGGAGCCGGCATTACCCGGCAATTCAACCTTTGCCCACTCAGTCACCATCCGCGTAATGTGAGGGTCTTTCCCCTCCGTCCGCCAAAGGCTATCACGGCGCCGACGCCCCAATGCATCGATCTCGCCGTTCAAGTCTCGCGCCACTCTGGAAGCCAGGTGGGAACAGAGTGCGCGGGCTGCCGGTGTTCTTTCGTGACGCGTGACTTCCGGCTATACCGCGTCCAGGCCGCCTCGAAGGCTGTCCTGGACACTGGCAAAGTCTAGGCATGAAAAAGCCCCGCTCGGTGACGGGGCCCAACGACTAAAGCTGTCTCACCAGTGCCAACGCTCAGGCACAAATCGCGAGCCAACAAAGCCGACGATTGAGCCGATCAGAACCCCCCAAAAATCTGCTTTAAACAACGCCGCAGCAGGAATCATTTGGCGCGCCTCCACAAGCATTGCAAAGTCTCGTGGATCTGATCCGAAAATCACGCGCCATCCGTTTGGCACGATCAACAGGAACAGTGCGAAGCCACCAGCAACCCAATACGGCCAGTTGCCATCGAGGTGGAAATGCCTTTTTGCTGAGAGCATCCCGCCAACAAGAAGAGCAGCCCCAAACCCAGTACAAACAGTCTGCCAAAGCAAAGTAAGGCCATCTGTAAATTCTGAAAACATCGAATCCTCGTCAATAAATTGAATATTAAAACAAAACAATAAATTGACACGCCATGTAATAGCAATGCGCCACAAACAAAAAAACCCGGCGAATTGGCCGGGCTTTTCTTATTAATCCTACACACGCAGGAATGACAGGATGGGTGAATAATGGCTCATTGGCTCACTTGCCGTCAAGCGGCTTGTGAACCGATAAGTCCCTCTGCGTCCAACAAGGCTTGAGCGGACATCAATGCCTCATCCACTTCTCGCTCCAGCGCCTTGCGGATATCCCTCCTCCACCGCTCCTGAGTCTTGATCGGGTGCGGTTCGTTAGACCAGTTATCCATCTCATACCAGCCGGCCGGCAGGACATTTGTCGACCGCTTCCCATCCATGCCGGCCAGCTTAGGCAATGCCCAAGTGACGACCGCGCAGTGAAGGAACCGCTCGGGCGCCGGGGATCGCATGACCTTGGTGAGCTCGGCGATTGCTGCATGCTTACGCTCGGTGTGTGTCGAGAACTTCGCAACCAGCGCCCGCCAGTGGGCCGGGGTCAACGTCTTGTGCAGCCGGCCGAACACCCAGCAGTCCTGGAGGAACGCCGCTTCCTTCCCAACGATCTCCCCCTTCTGCTTGGCGCATTGGACCTTTGGCTCGAAGTCGCAGCCACCGGCGGAATTGATAGTTTCCGCGGCCAGGGCCCGGACTACTGCTGATACAACGTTCTGATATGTCATGCCGCATCTCCCCTCTTCAGCTCTCTGGCCTTTGCTCTGTACTCGGCCTTGATGGCCTTCAACTCTTCGATGGTGTAGCGCTGGGGCTCATGAGGCCCTTCGAGCCATTCAACCTTTTCGGCGCCGATCCGCTTCACCAGCTCGATGCGGTAATTCACGATGTTGCCGGACTGATGGTTGTTGCACGGGGCACACTGGCGCCAGACGTTGAGCGGTTCGAAGCGAAGCTCCGGGTTCCCGCCAACAGTCCTGTAGTGCCCGGCGTGCCACTGTCCGTTGTGGTACCGGCCACAGCTCACACATGGCAGGCCGGCATCACGCAGGCGGACCCAGGTGTTGAACGCGACCTGGGTCTCGCGCAGGTGCTGCGCCCTGCTCTTCAGCTTCTCCTTGCGGACCTTGATCTCCCGACGCTCAACCTGGGCCAGCGCCTTTCGCTTGTTCTCCTGCTTGGCCCGGGCAATGACGACACCGCAGTCCGGTGAGCACCATGTCTGGAAGCTGGCCCGAGGGACGAATGAGGCCCTGCAGGTCTGCACTGCGCATTTCTTTGGGCGGGGCTGCTTGGCCGTGAGGCTGTTGGCTGTTCGGCTCATGCGGCCACCTCGCTCAACAGGTCGGAGAACACCACACCCTGGCCGGTGAAGTAGGCAACGATGCGGTCCGTGTACTGGATCCCCTGAGCGCGATTGAACAGGCTGGTCACAGGGAACCCGTCCGGGCCGAAGAGCTTGCACTCGCCCATCATCGCCAGCTTTGTCTCGTACGGCAGGTGGCGCATCACCTGGTACCAGGCCGCCTGGAAGCCGGAATCCTCGTTGAGCAGGATCTGCACGCCGATGTGAAGTTTGCAGTACCGCCGGGCATCGGCGGGGTCGCCGATCTGGGTCATTTCCGAAATCCGCTTGTACATTGCGAACCACAGGGCATTCTGGTCGAGCGTGCGGTCCTTGCCTGGGCGCAGCGATACGACCACGAACTTCTTGTCCCGGTACATGGAGCTGAGCTTGGTTATGGCCTCGGAGAGCTTGGCTTGGCAGTTGACGCTGATCTTGTCGGTCATGGCTGCCCTCCTTGAAGTATGAGCAAAAGGCAGAGAACAATGAATGCGATCCCGAATACATCGCTCATGACTGCACCGCCTTGCCCAGGGCTGCGTCGATAGCAGAGTCCAGCCCAACCCCATTGAGAGGGTACTCATGAGGCCCTACCCATTCGCTGACCTGAATATTTGGGCCTGCGGAGGTTTCCTCGCGTAGCCACTGATACCGCTCGGCATCCTTGCGCAGCACCTCATTCTCCGCCAACAGCTCCAGCGCCACCTCCTCGAGCGTCTGCTTGCCCAGGAACACTTCCAGCGCTTCAGAGTTGCTCAGCCAGTCAGGCGACGATGCGCTCCAGGCGGCTACCTCGGCCCACAGCAGGGCTTGGAGTTTTTGTTTATCGATGCTCATTGCTCCGCCCTCTTCTCTTCCAGTTCCTGGGCCTGCTTGATCAGCAGAGCCCGGCGATCAGCCAGTTCGTTGGCCGCCTCAATCCGCATTTCTGTTTTCTTTTCAGCGCTGGCCTGGCGCATTTCCAGCATCGAGTTTTTGACGAGCTCCAGCTTCTGGCGCATGGCCGGTGCCGGTCGCGTGACCGTGCCCGTCAGCAGCCCAGCGATGGCACGGCCGTCATCCGTGACCGGGGTCACGCTCAGGTCAGCCAGGTATTTCTGCGCGTGCTCGCTGGGAATTCGCTTCAGCTCCATAGCCTTGGTGACGGCCTGGATGCGCCGGTTGGCGTCGAAGCCCACGGAAACGTGCCAGTTGACTAGCTTGGCGTCTTCCCGCGCCTGGCCCACGAACCGCTCGTAGGCGCTGATGAACGCCATGCGGGCGCCGATCTTGTCGCCGGCATCGAGTACTGGCTTGGCCGCGGCCAGGGCCAGCTGGATCTCATCGGTCAACACCACGGTTTCGAACTCGTCGTTCGTGGTCATGGCGATGGCCCAAGCCTCGTCCTTGCCAGGACGGCCGTCGGACGATTGGACGCGCTGGAGAATGTCGGCCATGGACAGTTTGCCCCTCACCTCGAAGCGACAGGCCTTCAAAGCGGCCTTGACGACAGGCACCGGGTAAACGCAAAGGTCCTCAGCCATCATCGCAGCGGTGCCCGGATTCATTTCCTGGCCCATGGCTTCGGCAGTCGCGCAGATGGCAGCCGCCAGGCCAGCGACCTGCTGATCGTTCATTTCAAAGGTATTCATTGCGCTCCCCTGCTTGGCGCTTGGCCAAGACCATTTGCGCAGCCTGCTCGGCGGCGGAGACGTTCGCCTCGGTGCGCTCCATCTGGCGGGCGATAGTGCCGTTGACGCGCTGCCCGGTCACCCACTGGGTGTGGTAGCTCTCGGCGTTGGCCAGCAATTCGTTGAGGCTGTGGCACTTGCGCAGCACAGCGGCATCGCTGGTCTTCAGGAAGTGGGCAGCGACGTGATGGGCGACTTCGGCGCCGAGGCGGTCGACCAGTTGCCCGAGTTGTCCGCCGACCTTGGCGTTCCATACCGGCCAGGTGCTGTAGCGCTTGCGGTAGGCCATGGCGTAGTTCGCCCAGACCTTGAAGGTTTTGCAGTTCTGGTCCTTGGGGCCGGGCATGTCGGCAGGGATCTCAACCCGGGGCGCCTCGATGCGATCAACCACCAGCACCAGGTTGCGAGATTGAGCCGGTTCGGCCTCGGCGTGAGCCGGGGTTGCCACTGGTTCAATGACCGGTTCATTGACTGATTCAGAAGAGTGACTGGTTCTGGGTGCAACTGCTGCACTACCCCCTGGTGCAGGAGATTCACTAGGGGGTGAACCTGCTGCACTACCCTGGTGAATCTTCTGCGCTACCCCTGGTGCAGGAGGTGCACCACCATCCAGTGTCAGGAAGTAAACGTTGGAGGAGTTACCCTTGGGGCCGCCCTTGCGGATTTCTTTGCGCAGCAGGCCGGCCTGCTCCAGAGCAGTGATGTGGTTCATGACGGAACGCTTGCTAATCTCGCACTGGTCGGCGATGTGCTGATAGGAAGGCCAGCATTCGCCCATGTCGCTGGCGTTGTCTGCCAGCTTGATCAGCACCAGCTTGCGCAACGGATTGCCGACGCGAATTTTCATCGCGGCGACCATAAGACCCATGCTCATGCTGCACCTCCAGCGAAGGCGCGAAAATCAATCGTCTGCACGCCTTTCCAGCTATTGCAGGACATGCAAAGTGTTTGAAGGTTGCCCAAAGAGGCTTCTCCGCCCTGGCTTTCAGGAATCACATGATCAGCCCTCAGGCGCATCAGTACCGAACAGCCGCAGCGCAGGCAGGCGTGACCATCGCGAGCGAATACTTGTGCACGCAGACCAGACGGGATGGGCTTCTTTTTCGTCTTCCGTCGAGGTGGGAGGACTGGCGGCTGGTGAGCGGTGACGCGGCCCATACGGTACGGGTTCCACTCGCAGCCTTTTTTGGTGAGCCGGAATGCTTCAGAGCGAAGCTCAATCAAACCGCCCTCTTCCAGGGCCTTCAGCATGCGGTAAGCGGTGTCTGGCTTGTCAGTGAGCAGCGGCAGCTCCTCAATAATCTTGGCCTTGCTCAACGCGAAGAAGATCCCGTCATCGGTTTTGATTGGCTTGGTCCAGCTCGGGCAGCCGTAGACGAAGGCGAACAGCAGGGCCTGCTGTGAATTCAGCCCCCACTCCAGTGCCTTCACCTGATTGATCGTGACGGTGTATTGCATGTCAGGCCTTCCCGACCAATTTGGCCAGTTCAAGGAAGCGATCCACATACCAATGAGGCTGCGTCTCGCGAGGGCATTGAGGGCTGGTGAGGTTCTTGCCGTACTGGAGGCCCTTTTCAGTCACGGACCAGAACGGAACCATTTCGCCCTTGGAGTTCTTGCGCTGGAGGGACTTGAGCAAGCCGTGGGCCTCCAGGGCATGGTTGAAGGCAGCCGGTGAGCAACGGATGCCGTTATCCTTCAGCAAAGCCGTGGCCGACTTGGTGGGCATCGAGGAGCCGCCGGTGGCATCTGGAGCGGTGTCCACGGCATAGCCCGGGAGGAATTTCGCGTCGAGGCCGTTGTTGGTGGCGATCTGGGCTAGCATCATCATCTTGCTAGACGGCGCCGGCTTCAGCAGGCGGTCGAAGCATTCAAGGATGGCGAGCTCTCCGACGATCTTGGAATTGTTCGGGCCCTGGGTGGAGAACGTGCCGGTTTTTCGAATGGCCGGCAGGACCTGGCCCACTACCCAATCCTCGAACCTTTCCGCGGCAGGCAGCTTGGATTTCATCACTAGGCGGTAAAGGTCGCGCTCCGGGATTATGGTCATGAAACCACCACCCTGTTTCGGGGTAGTGGTCGCAGCTTTACAATGACGGGCTACAGCGTTCTCTGGCTTGGAGTAGCCGAGGGCGTCGGCGACGTCACGGGCGATAAACCATGGATCACCGAGCTTGTCGGTGATGACGCGGATCGCGGCGCCGTCGAAGTCGAACGGAATCACAGAGGAACTGCGCGACACGTTTCCAGAACCGGCAAAACGTGTCGCGACATTGGCCGGGGTATTGATCGTTTGGTTGGGTTGGTGCATGATTTGCTCCACAAGTTGTTTTGCTGTTGAAAAAGCCGGGATTGCGCCCCGGCTTTTTTGTGCCTGAAGTTCAGGCCGCCTTCAGCGACTCACGCAACACGTGCAGTGCATCGATCGCTTCCTGGATGGCTTTGTCGCCCTGGGCTTTTTCGTGTTGGCTGATGTGGTTGTCTGCCGTGGCATCGAAGATCAGCCGACCCACGTCGCCGCACTCAGCAGTCAAGTGGCACAGAGCAGCCATGAGCGGCTTTGGCTCTGGGCGCTTACGCCGAATCACGTCGCACTCGAATTCGTTAGCCAGCGAGCCAAGAACGGCGAGACGTCCTTCTTCGGAGAGGTGAGTGAGAACCTGCCCGAACATCTCCAGGTTCATACGGTGCGCCTCACGATTCGGATTCGCGCAATCAAGCAGCCGGGTTTCGTTAACGCCCATGCGCTTCGCCAGCGCGGTACCGCCGCCCGCCTTTACTTCGCGATGCAGGGTCCGTTCAAATTCTTCCATTGCGAAAACCTCTCTTCTTCTCGCGTGGCACCGAGCCACTACTTCCGCGATCATTTGTTCATCAACTGATCAGGGGCGAACCCGTGACCGACTATTCCGAACTGCAAGGCGAGATAACCGTCCTTTGTTGCTTCGTGGCTGCCCTGGCATCCACCCTGCCCTTGTCCTCTCAGCTCAGGCTTGGCCTGCGTTTGAATCCAAGGCCGATTTGTTACGTGACCAGTTGAGCCGGGACGCCCTCCGGGGCTTCGAGCGGGCGAAGATCTCGCTCAGCTCTAAGCGTGGTTAGGCGGCAGTCTTGTTTGGCTTCGCTTCCAGCAGCAGCCAGGAAGCGTCGAACGGCTTGCCATTGGCCGCTGCCAACGCAGAGATTCTTTCTGCGTAACGTGTCTCCCCGGTGTATTCGGTACGCGGCAGGCAGTCGGCAGTCAGCCACTTGTAAATGGCACGCGGAGACTTCCCGCACGCTAGGGCGACCACCGGAACGCCGCCGGCGTCATCAATCGATTTCTTAAGCGGGCTCATGTGGCCTCCAAGCGAAATATGAACTTGCAGTACATATTATGTCGGAACTGAAAGTACATGCAAGGCCGTGCGATGCTGAACCGATGGTTCATATAGAAGAAATTCGCGGCGCTTTCGTTGCTCGCCTGAAGAAGGCCCTTACCGCCCACGGCATAGATCAGTGGGGTGCTGGTGCGCGCCTGGCTGAAATTGCGAAAGTGACACCCAAAGCCGCAAGCAAATGGCTTAATGGTGAGTCACTGCCAGGGCCGGCCAAAATGAGCGCCATCGCGGGCGCCCTTGGCGTGAAGATTGAGTGGTTGCAGCATGGCGCGGGGGACGATCCGCTCATGCCGAAAGCGCCGAGCGGTGATCCTGTCGAAACAGAATCCACGGATCTCACTGCCGCAGATATCGTTCGCAACATGCTCGCTACACAAGGGAAAGGGCTTTCGGATGATGCGCGCAGGCGCCTTCAGGCTGTTGCCGAGGCGGATGATGGCGGCGCCCTTGAGATCGATTACTACCGACCTGGCGCCGTCGGCGACGAAGTATGGATTGCCCACTACGACGTGCGTGCCGCAATGGGCGGCGGCCAGATCCCTCACGATTATCCGGAAATGCTCCAGGACGTGCGCGTCAGCCCGCAGCACCTACGCGAAATGGGCGTTGAGTTCAAAGAACACTTCCACCTGAAGATCGTCACGGGCTGGGGTCAGTCAATGGCGCCGACGATCAAGCACCGCGACCCGCTGCTGGTCGATATCAGCATCCGCGAGTTTGTCGGGGACGGGATCTACATGTTCTCCTGGGAGGGGCACCTGTATATCAAGCGGCTCCAGTGGTTGGGAGATGACCAGCTCAGCATGATCTCTGATAACGCTCTCCACCCTGCACGAACGATTCGTGCCGAGGATACCTACATCCAGGCGCGGGTGCTGCTGGTGTGGAATGCGCATCTGGTCTAGCCAAGCCCCCGCAGCGGCGTGATTGCGGGCTGGTAGGAAATAGCTGGGGAGATGGTGGCTGAGAGGCTCACCCTTCCCCTCGAGGGTAAGCATTTACTTGATCTGCAGGATTGCAAATGAGAAAGGAAACATGGATCGACGACTGCCGGCAGTGGTGCAAGCAGATCAAGTACCTTGCCGAAGACATGGAATGGTCTGAGAAACCTTCCCATAGTGGGTGGCTTGAAGCCACCAGCCTGTTGCTTGACGACCGCCGAGTAACGATCCCCCATCTCTATTTCAAGGGCGAGTACCAGACTGGCCGAATGGGCGACAGGGTCACGTACGCCTTGATGTACAAAGAAGGGAAAGAGAAGCGCCGAGTATTCATGCTCGAAGTGTGGCCAAACCACGTCAGGTCGCATAGATTCAATGACGGAACCTTACTTTTTGGGTCTCATGTCCACCTGGGCGACTATAGGCTTGCGGAAACTACGAAGAAGGTTCGAGCGCTGATTTCAAGTGCCACCGAGCAGCGTTGGGTTGAACGCTTCGTGCGCCACGCTAGAATTCACAATGGCCGAGGGGTGATGTCCTCTCCGTTTGTCAACGATCTCTTTGGATGAAGACCATGTGCACACTCGAATGCGGCGATTTTTTCGCTCGAGCTGGTTGGCACTGTCAGACTATCAATGCTGGCAGTGGACCTGCCACATACATCAGCACCCCTATCACGCTGCCCGGCGGGAAGCCTTTGGATTTCTACCTGATCAAGCGAGGTGAGCTGATTGAGTTCACAGACGACGGCATCACACTTTTTGCGCTGAGGTCTATCGGCTACGCCTTATCTGACAAACGAAATTGGAAAGGCCTGGACAATTTAGGCTTGAAGTTCGGATTTCAGCTCACCGATTCTGGTGCATTCGAGGCTACCTTCCCTCTTGCAGAAATGGATCAGTGGGGCGGGAAGATCATTCGTTTAATGGCCTCGATTGCGGCTTGGGAAGAAGAGAGATCCGCTGAGGGCGACAGTGACTTTTCGTTGACTGACGAAATTGAAATGCTCCTTCGGACGAAAGATCCCGATCGCAAGATTGTCAGAAACGCAGCTCTTCGCGTCGGAAAGGTCGAGATGTCGTTCGATTTTCTGTGGGGTAACACGTACATAGATGCCGTAGCTCCCCTTCCTCAGTCGGTAAACGCACGACTCAGAAAAGCCGTGCTGATCAGCAAGGTGGACGATCCTGCCGAGGTTCTTTTCATTGTTGACGACAGGGGCGGGAAGAAGAAAAAGGCAGAGGACGAGATATCAGTCCTCGGCGGACTGGCATCTACGATCCTGTTCAGCGACTTTCAGCAGCATTACAGCGCCACCATGCATTAACGTAGGTGATGATGAAGCCCGCCTCGGCGGGCTTTTTTGTGGCTGTCAGAACGGCGCCACCTCCTCTACCCTTTCTATAACCTCAACCGGCCGATCCTCCTCGGCACACGCCTCCCACCTCAGCGTCACCGAACCATCCTCGTTATACGCCATGTCGATACCGTCGGTTTCGGACAGCAGGCCTATCACCTCCTTCCATTCCCGCTCCCCATCCGTATCCAGACGGTGGATCGTCACCCACCGCTGAATCTGCGCAACCGGGTGGTTGATCATTGATGACACCCGCAGGCCAAGCTTCTCCATTCCGCTCATCCCCTGCCCTGCCGCTCCTTCAAGCTTGTTCTCATCCATACTTCGCAGCTCCCCAAATGCTGTATATCCATCCAGTAAACGAAACTATAGCGAAGGTGTCCCCCCTGGTAAATGGGTGAACCAAGCAGAGTGCCTTTCCGGCTACTTCTGTACTTTTCTTAAAAATATGTACTTTTGGTACTTGACCTAATGTGAACTGATGGTTCATATTTAATCCATCGAGACGCCACTACGCCTCGCCAGGGCCTCAACAGACCCGCCACACGACTGGTGAAGCCGCCAGATAGCACGGGATCAGCGAAGTGATCTCCCAGCCCCGGAAAGCGGGACCGACTGGAACCAAGATCTTTAAGCACGACGGATAGTTCAGCTGGGGTGACCGGGGAGCCGGCGCCAACGGTGAGACGCGAAATTTGATTCAAGCCGGAGGCCGACGCCAGTAGCGGGCCCCGACTGGAAAGCATCACTGAAGCCCGTTCACTGAGCGGGCTTTGGGATGACAACCGGAGGGCAACACGATGTTCAACATGGCAACCATGGCGGCTGATGAATGCCGCACCGACGCTGAAGAGCGCACCTATTACCGCTGGATCGACCAGGCATCCCAACTGCTCGGCCACCAAGTCGCCCTGGGCTCGCAGGAAGAAAGCGACCTGCACGACCTCTACGCCGACGACTGCACCCCGGCCGAGGCTGTAACTGAGCTGCTGGCCCAAGCGGAACTGGCTCACGCCGCATGACGGACCTTTTCACTGATGCCCATCCAGAGCGGTGGGCATTGGGAAAACAACCGGAGCAAGACGAGATGATCATCATCGAAGACGACTTCACAAGCGGTGCGCAGGTGAGCATGCAGATGGACAAGGATGCGGGCGAACTATTCGTCTTCCACTGCCCTGCCGGCCAAGGCTGCAAAGTCAACAAGTGGCCGCTGGATAGCCACCACATGCCGATCGCAGTGGCGTATTACGAGCAATGCTGCGAGCTGGAGCGCGCAGTCTGAACAACCAGCGCCACGGCAGCCTGTCGTTAACTGCCCGATCACCTCGAAAGAGGCTACATCGGAATGTCGGCGCCCCATGAAAAAAGCTGATCCAAGCCAACTGTTTGTATGCGAATGGGCGGACGTAGTTAGGCATCTTGGTCAGGACCGACATTCCAATGCAGCTTCAAATCACGGTTGTAGAAAAAATGAATTAGCGACCTGCCCTTCCGGTCAAGAATTATGAACGTAGTAAATCTGACGAGGTGACAGCAATGACTATCCAAGCAGAGACACTCGTACAACTGACCGAAGCGCTCCAAGAGCGAGGGATGAATCTGGTTTCAGATGTTCATTTCACTCGCGCGCCGTACCGGCACAATCACCGCTGGATCTGCATCGTAGAGTGACACCGCTCTTTGCCGGCGGCTTGGACTAAGCCCCCGCCGCCGGCCCCTCTTCCCCCCGCCACACCGTTTTCCCCTTCTGCACTATCCGACACCACCCGAATGCACTCCCCTCTGCGCCCAACGGCAACCAGCGGAGCGGATGAGTGCATTCGAGTTCTGTTGGATCAACACTCCGTCCGCCTGGAGGCGACCATGCACGCAGCACTGAATATCTGTCAGGCCGTTCACGACGCGAAGCTGCCTCCTCCGGTGAGCGAGACGCGGGAAGAGGTCGCGCGGGCTGAGTGGCTGTGCAACGCGGTCGAGGACCTGCTCCGGGGCATGGATGTGAAGTTCCAGCGTCGGATGCGCCAGCCTCAAGGCGTGACCGTGGCCGACCTGGCCCTGGCCGTGGATGAGCACGTGAACGGCCGGCTGGCGGACTGCAAGGTTCAAACCCCTGCCCTGGGATGGCTGCTGCTCTCATCGGGCCGGCCGGACAAGAACGCCATGGCCGAACTGCTCGGCCGCAGTGATCACCCATTGGGCACGCTTGGCGAGATTGCAGAGGGCCTACTCCGCCCCCTGGTCAATGACGCCATGATCGCCCAGGCAGAGGACAACGAGCTGTGAGCGCTCACATCGACATCGACCAGGCCCTGGAAACCCTTGAGCACACAAGTGCCAAGGACTTGGACGACTCGCTGGCTGAAGGGCTGATCATCCGCCACTTCACCGCTGGCGACATCACCCCTGAAGAATTCAAACACTACAGCGCCCGCCTGCTGAAGATCAGTCGGCAGCGCAAGGAGTTGTCATGACCACGCCAATCCATAAGTCGCTGATCGATGAGCAGATCGCCGAGATCGAGCGGAGCCTGACCATCCTCGGTGCTGGCTTGCCGCGCGAACTTCCTGTGGCAGCACTGCCGCCGAAGCTGGTAGCAGCTATCAAAGCTGGCCGGGTTGAAGTGAGGGCTCGGCCATGAAAGCCCTCACATGGATCCTCACCGCCGGCCTCCTCATGACCATGCTGGCCTACACAGTGGTCAGGGATCGCCATGTTGCTTGTCAGGTGCCTCAGCTCTCACAGGTGCTGCGATGAGCGGCGAAGGTGCCAAGAAGCGCCAGCAGGCACTCGCCAAGCGCTGCGCAAGGCTTCGGCGTCAAGGGCTCAGCCTCGGCGGGATCGCAAGCATCACAGGCGTTGACCGGGACAAAGTCGCCGCCCGCATAACGCTGGGAGAAAGGTTGCTCAGCCTGGAGCCGTCATCATGACCAAAATCCAACGCCTGCGCAGGCCCTACACCTGGCGCGGATCAGCAATCGTCCTTCTTCTCTGCACGGCCTGGATGCTCGCAAGCGCCTACGCCGATCGCATCACCTCCTAACTCACACCTCCAAGCGCTGCGCACGTCGCGGCAAGGATTCGCTCGTGTCCGCAAATACCGAACTGGCCGTAGTGCCGCCAGCAGAAACCGCCCTGGCCGTCTACAGCGCGCCGACCGGTCTGGAGCCATGGCTTCAGCAGATCCGCACCGAGATCGACGGCTTCACACCTGACATCACCACCCGCAAGGGCCGCGATGCCATCGCATCGATGGCCTACAAGGTTGCCAGGTCCAAGACTGCCCTGGACGACGTCGGCAAAAAGCTCGTCGCCGAGCTGAAAGAGGTGCCGAAGAAAATCGACGCCGAGCGCAAGCGCGTGCGGGACACCCTGGAAGCCTGGCAGGAAGAGGTTCGCCGGCCGCTGAACGAGTGGCAGGCAGCCGAAGACGCCAGGGTCGACAAGCACAACGACGGCATCGACTGGCTGAAGAATCGTGACGACATGCTCGCGGAGTTGACGTCGGAGCAGATCAAGCAGCGCATTGCTGAAGCTGAAGCCGTTGAGATTGGCGCCCATTGGGAGGAATTCGAGGCCGAAGCCGCCCGGGTGAAGGACAAGGTCCTGGGTATGCTGCGCGTCGGGCTCGCCAAGCGTGAGGCCTTCGAAGCGGACCAGGCCGAACTGGCTCGGCGCCGCGCCGAAGATGAAGCGCGTGAGAAGAAAGAGCGCGAGGACCGCATCGCCAGGGAAGCCGCCGAGCGCGCCACACGCGAAGCCGAAGAGAAAGCCATGCGGGAGCGCGAAGCAGAAGAACAGCAAGCCCGTGATGAAAAAGCAGCGGCGGAAAAGCGTGAAAACGACCTGAAGCTGGCCGCCGCCGAAGCCGAGCGCAACGCCGAGCAGGCCAAGCGGGAGAAGATCGAGGCGGACCAGAGGGCCGAGCGCGACCGACTGCAAGCAATCGAAGATCAGAAGCAGGCCGTTGAAAAAGCACGCCTTGATGAGATTGCCCGCCAGAGAGCTGCAGCTGACGAAATCCTGCGCCAGGAGCGGCTGCGCGAGGCTGACAAGGCGCACAAAGCCAAGATCAACCGCGCCGCGCTGGAAGCCTTCATCGCCGGCGGCATGACCGAGGAATGCGCGAAGCAGGCGATCACTCTGATCGCCCAGCGCAAGATCCCAGCCATTTCCATTCAGTACTGAGGAGCCCACCATGGCACAGGAAATCATTCTGCCGGAACAACGCCGCCAAGCCGTGGCGCCGATCAAGTCGGACAGCAGCATACTGGCTGTTATCAGCCGGGCCGCCGCCGACCCAAACTGCGACATCGAGAAGATGGAACGGCTGCTGGTCATGCATGAGCGGATGCAGGCCCGGGACGCCGAAGCGGAGTTCAACGCCGCTATGGCTGCCATGCAAAGCGACATCCCAAGCATCGCCGAGCGCGGCGCCATCGTCGTTAACGGTCAGAAGCGCAGCGATTACGCCACGTTCGAAGACATCAACGACGTCATCAAGCCGATCATGCAGGCCCACGGATTCGCCATTACCTTCAAGGTTGAGAACGTGCCAGCAGGCTTGAGCGTCACCGGAATCCTGATGCACCGCGCAGGGCATCGAGAAAGCACGACTATGTTGCTCCCGCTCGACACCAGCGGCAGCAAGAACGCGGTCCAGGCTGTCGGCTCGTCCACCAGCTATGGCAAGCGCTACGTCATGTCGGCTCTGTTGAACATCACCACTCGCGGCGAAGACGACGACGGCCATGCCGCCGTTCCAAGCGTCACGGTGACACCGGTGCAAGCCCGCCAGCTCCAAGCGCTGCTGGACAAATGCAGTGACAAGGCGAAAGAGGCGTTCGCCAACCTACATGGCACCACGTCAGGCGTAAGCAAGGGCGAGTTCGATAGGGTGTTGGGGCAGCTCACCAAGTCGGCAGCAAAAGCGGAGGCAGAGAATGCAAATAATCAGTGATGTCGAGCAAGGCACTCAGGAATGGCTAGATCTGCGCCTGGGCATCGTTACCTGCTCGGAGCTGGATTGCCTGCTGGTCAACGGCAAAGGCGAAGCCGGGTTCGGCGCTGGAGCGTTCACCTACATGAACACCCTGATCGGCGAACGCATCACCGGCGAAGCCGCTGACCCCTTCCAGGGCAATCGCCACACAGAGCGCGGTCATGAGTACGAAGGCACTGCCCGCGGCCTGTACCGGGCACAGGCGGACGTGACCACGCATCAGGTTGGCATCATCCTCAATCACGGAATTGGCTACTCGCCTGACTCGTTGATCGGGACTGACGGCCTCTGCGAAATCAAAACAAAGCTACCGAAGTTCCAGGTGGAGGTCATCCTCTCCGGCGAGGTTCCAAAGGAACACGTAGCGCAGTGCCAAGGCGGCCTCTGGGTTTCAGAGCGCGAGTGGATCGACTTCGTCTGCTACTGGCCTGGCATGCCTCTGTTCATCAAGCGCGCCTTTCGGGACGAAGTGATGATTCGCAAACTCGCCGAGCGGGTGAAAACCTTTTACGAAATCCTCGACGAGCGCATGAACAAGGTATTGGGGATAGCAGCATGATCAGCAACCACCTCAGCCTGGTCGAGCATAATCGACCACAGTCAGACGCCCTTTCCGACCAGATCGCCCAGTTCCTGGAGGCAGGCGGGCGAATCGATGAATTGCGAAGCCCACCGAGCAATCCAATCCCGCCGGCCCGCTCAACCCGGATAGACCCTGAAACGGTCCTCAAGCGCAAACCCCGAAAGCTGACCCTGACTGAACGCCGGGCGCTGCGCAAAATGGCGGAGGCGCTATGAGCAAGCGAAAGCCGTGCAATCGGCGAGCACAAATCGAGCGCAGCATGCGCGCCCTGGTCAACACCAACCACGCCGCAGTGATCAATATCGACCCCAGCGGCTTGCAGGTGATGATCAACTGGAAGAACGGCAAGCAGGTCCTTTCAAAGCCAGTGGCTGACGCGCTCTGTGATGTCGCTCACCGCTGGACAATCTACATCGCAGGCATTTGCGTCCGCCAAGACGGCGCCCAGTACATCAAGTCAATCGACATCAGGCCGGACGGCGTGCACATGGCGGAAAGGCTCTCGGATGTCGTTGAGCATTTCTACGAAGAGGTGAAGGCCGACTGTAACCCGAACCACCGGATCGGCATGGGCTGGCTGGCGGTGCCCGGCGATACGCCGGTACCCGAGGCGCGATTGTCATCTCTGCTGGCCTCGGTCGGCGCATGGAACCAGGTGAAGGTAGCAGCGTGAGGCGTTTCCGCACCCAACAACGCAAACGACAGACCTGGCTGGCACTCCCAGCCAGCGGAATTGAAGAGGTAGGCCATGGACGAGGAACAGCAGCCGACGGCGGAAGCTATCAAGCAGCGCAAGAAACGAGAGAAAAAAGCTGCGGAGGACGCCAAGCGGGGAATCGGCCGGTTCACAGTTGAGGTCGCCGGCGTATTCATGGCCGACCTCAAGCGCTTGATGAAAGAGCACGGCTTCAACACCCAGCAGGAGGTGTATCAGAACCTTCTGCGTAATGTGATCGCCGCCGACTTCGAAACGGCGGCGCAGATGTTGCGCTGTGTCACGACACCTTTTGTAATCGATGAAAAGGTGTCACAGGAGTTTCGCAACGAAAGCCTTAGAATTTTGTACGATGCCCAGGGCGAACCTGAAGATGAGATTGTCGAGCCAGGAGCAGCGACATGACACCACAATTCGAAAGCCCAAACGGACTATGGCTGCGCCTAGGCTATACCGTGGAGCGAGGACACCGAGGCGTGCGCACCATTCGCCGGCCTGACGGTTCGGTGGTCGAGATCGATATCGAGCGCGGGCGCCATACCGGAGAAATCGAGGCTGCTTGCCTTGAACTGGCCCGCAAGCAGAGTCGACTCCTATAGCTCAAAGCGCCTGTTGCTCATCAGGTGGATCGAGTGCGAATCTCTACAGGGCTATCATCCGATCAACTACCTCACGCCCCCTGGCAAAAGCGGAATTTTCCGCTGTGTCAGCATCAGAATACTGCCCTTGGAGCGATTCACGGGTGCCCTTTACCTCTGAGCCCGACTCGAAAATCGCCAATTTTGCGACGTAGTGATGGAGTTGGCATTCCGGATCAAGCCGATTCGTTTTAACCGGCCCGAACACTTCGGTTCTGATTTCGTGGTCGAGGTAATCCTCGTAGTTCGTGCGCAAGGTTGGCTCGATGGACATACATGCTCCTAATACACCGGCGCAGCGCCGGCAATACAAAATAAGTGATGCAAACGGAACACCAAGCCGCTTCGGGCCAGTACCGCAACACGTCATAGCTTATGACTAGAGCTTCGTACGGAGATAGGCTTCCACCCCGGATAAACGTTGCTGGAACCGATCCCAGAACTCGTTGTTTTGGTCGCTTTCGTATAGCACGCCCCTGTGCTGTGTCCAGGCAATAGCATAGCGCTCTCTTGTTTCGGAGTCCTCCGCAGGGTTCATTGCCGATGTATACCGCCTAGCAACGTTCCACCACTCATCCTTCATCTTTACCAGCTCATTCACAAGGTCTTCAAGCTCTGCTCCCCAAAGCGCACGCGCCTCCAAAAGATAGGCGCGAACTGGCACTAGAGAGGCTTCAATGGATTTCAGCCTGGTTCGGTAGACGGCATAGGTGAAAGCAAAACGGTTGGATTCTTCCGCTAGGCTAGATACTTCAAAAGCATCATCTTCGCTTAGCTCATCCGAACTTAACCCGATGTCTCTGGCGGCGTTCAGTGTCGTTTCATACGTATAAATTGCAACCAGCAACTTTCGAGACAGCTCGTGGTTCGTGGTGCCTTGCAACTGTCGCTTCCACGTTTTAAGTCCAAGCCACCCAAAAATAATTGCTGCTGCGACAGCGACGAGGCTGGCTATTGAGCCTACAACTGCAGCGACATCCTTGGTTAGCCCCCATTGAACTTCCGTCAACGTCAAGCACAGATCCATATAGAGCCTCCCTTGAAACAGTGATGCTCTCTCATACCAACCCAAATTGCCACCACCGGTCACGGAGGGCGGCGCCTGCACTGGAGAAAACCATGTCCCAGCAGCACCAGATACTGGTTGGCGACTGCCTGGATCTGCTCCGGAAGATGCCGGACAACAGCGTCGACAGCATCGTGACAGACCCACCCTACGGCCTGTCCTTTATGGGCAAAAAATGGGATTACGACGTGCCAGCGGTTGAGGTTTGGGTCGAATGCCTACGCGTTCTCAAGCCTGGCGGGCACCTGCTGGCGTTCGCCGGTACCCGTACCCAGCACCGCATGGCGGTCCGCATCGAGGACGCCGGCTTCGAGATCCGCGACATGATCGCTTGGGTCTACGGGTCTGGTTTTCCGAAGTCGATGGATGTGAGCAAGGCGATCGACAAGGCGGCCGGGGCTGAGCGCGAGGTGATTGGCGTTGCGGCCGACTTCGCTCGAGACGGGGCGAAGCGAAAGACCGATGGATCACACGTCGAGCCGCACGAGCAGCAGGGCGGACACGGCTACAGCGATCGCTGGTCAGCTCCTGTCACGGCCGCTGCGACCGACGCTGCCAGGCAGTGGGATGGCTGGGGTACTGCCCTCAAGCCAGCGCTGGAACCCATCACCGTTGCCCGTAAGCCGCTGATCGGCACGGTCGCAGCCAATGTGCTCGCCCACGGCACTGGCGCGCTGAACATCGACGCGTGCCGTGTAGCAACTGAGGATGACACTGCTCGTGTCACAAACGGCGCAATCCGTGGTGGGAACTACGGCGCCGGCGGAACCGCTCAAGGCCCGGTTGGCGGCGGTCATGATGATGGCCGCTGGCCCGCCAACCTGATCCACGACGGCAGCGCCGAGGTTGTGGCGTTGTTCCCTGTCACCACCAGCGGTGGCGGACCAAAGCCTGGGACGCCGCGCACAAAGGCGAACACCTACGGCGATCCGACCGTGTCCGAATCGCACGCCTACGGAAGCACCACCGGCAATGCCTCGCGGTTCTTCTACGCGGCCAAGGCGAGCCGCAAGGACCGCAACGATGGCCTACCCACTGGCGACCAGAAGGCCGTCAGCACCAAAGCCACCATGCGCCAGGTCGAGGACGCCGACTGGTCTGCCCGCAACGGCAACCACCACCCCACGGTCAAGCCGACCGACCTGATGGCCTACCTGCTGCGCCTGGTGACCCCGGCCGGTGGCGTGGCCCTGGATCCGTTCATGGGCAGCGGCAGCACCGGCAAGGCAGCGATGCGCGAGGGCTTCCAGTTCATCGGCTGCGAGATCGACGAACAGTACGTCGCAATCGCCCGGGCACGCATTGAACACGAAATCACCCGCCAGCAAGCGCAGCGGGCCGAATCCGATCAGCTCGACTTGTTTGGTACCGCCCGGTAAATACTGCTAGCCCTCGAGAACCAACACGATATCGATTGCGTCGGTCGATCCTTCAGGGAGACTCTCCGGAATCGTTGAGACAACCCTAGCATCATGGATCCCCCCGCCAACAAGATCGATTGTTGCTTCCCCAGGCCCGGTTTCGTTCGACCCGAATCCATATTGTCCCGACTTCAGGCTAACGGTAAAAACACCATCACTCGATCTAACTAGATACAGCGGCGGGACCCTTTCGCTTTTCCTGTAGATCAAATGGCCTGAGCCGCGACTCACAAAAAGACTTTGTATTTCCTGGTGTGACGGCATTGCTGTCTCCCTGATCCGGCCCCATGCCGGGCCATCAACCAATAGCCCACAAACCCACTTCACGCCACCCTGGCGAGGCGAAGCCATGAACATTACCTACGGAAGCGTGTGCAGCGGCATCGAAGCTGCGACCGTGGCCTGGCATCCGCTGGGCATGAAAGCCGCCTGGCTCGCCGAGATTGAGCCCTTCCCTTCGGCGGTCCTGGCCTATCACTACCCCGACGTGCCGAACCACGGCGACATGACCTAGCTGGCCGCCCTGGTACTGGCCCGCAAGATCCCGGCGCCGGACATCCTGGTCGGCGGCACACCCTGCCAGGCGTTCAGCGTGGCCGGCATGCGCGAAGGCCTTGCCGACCCCCGTGGCGCCCTCACCATCAAATACGTGGAGCTCGCAGATGCAATTGACCATGTTCGCGCCATCGATCGAAAGCCCCCCGCCGTCACCGTCTGGGAAAATGTCCCTGGTGTCCTCTCCGACAAAGGCAACGCCTTCGGATGCTTTCTTGGCGCGCTTGCTGGGGAAGACAGCGAGCTGTTCCCTCCAGGGAAAAGGTGGGCGGACGCTGGTTGTGTGTATGGACCCAAAAGAACAATCGCATGGCGGATCCTGGACGCCCAATATTTCGGCCTGGCCCAACGACGCCGTCGTGTGTTCGTTGTCGCAAGTGCTCGAGCAGGGTTCGATCCCACAGAGGTACTTTTTGAGCGAGAAGGCGTGCGCCGGGATACTGCGCCGCGCCGAGGCCAGGGGCAGGACTCTCCCGCCGGCACTCTGCGAAGCACTGATGGCGGCAGCGATGCCGATAACGCAATAGCAGGTCATCTTCAGTCATTAGCTTTCGGCGGCGGCGCCAACTGTGAACAGACCGAGGTTGCAACAGCTCTCAGCGCACACCCAGGCGGCACACGCATGGATGCGGAAACCGAAACGTTTGTCGTAACTGCGCCGCTCACAACAAACCAGTACGGCGACCATGAGAGCCGGGAGAGTCTCCTGGTGGTCCACGGTACGCAAGATCCGTGTGTCAGCGACAAGCTCGCCTTCGCCCTAGGCCGAAACAACGGCCAGGAAAACGCAGTATGTGTGACCGGCGATATCACCCACACACTGAAAGCTGAAGGGTTTGATGCAAGCGAGGATGGAACGGGCCGTGGCCAGCCGATCGTTGCTTGCCGTGAGGTCGCTCAGACCCTGACCAGCAACTATGGAAAGCAGATCGACAACACGAACTCCTCTCTGGGCCCCAACGTTGTATCAGAAGTCAGTGCAGTTCGCCGACTGACTCCGCGCGAGTGCGAGCGCCTCCAGGGCTTTCCCGACGACTACACGCTGATCCCCTGGCGCGGCAAGCCCGCCAAAGATTGCCCGGACGGGCCACGCTACAAGGCAATCGGCAACAGCAAGGCTGTGCCCGTTGTGCGCTGGATCGGCCAGCGCATCCTCAAGCAGATCACACCCAACCCGTACGGATGATCACGTCGATCAATCGAATCACAGCAGCGGTCAGGTTTATCAAGTCAGGCAGTTTTTTCATACGGCGACGCCTCGGCATTTAGTCAGCAAATAAACGATGCGCTGACGGTAGTGCTCGATTGTCTATGCCCGCTTTGCTGCATTCCTCTTGTGGAAAATTCACCCACCCTCCACCGCCCGGGCCTGGCCCGGCAAGGACTCCCCATGATCACAGAAAACCGCAACCACCCAGACGATCGCCACGCCATCGAAAACTTGCACCAGTCACACGCCGAACGCTTTTCAGATCAGCTCATGGCGTTCCAGGACCAGGCATACGCCATGGGTATGAATCGCGGTGCGCTGCTGGCCAAAGGCGGTGTAACTCTGGCCGCTACCCGCGCCAAGCGGCTTTACCTGGCCGGTCCGATGACTGGCTTCGAAGACTTCAACTTCCCCGCCTTCAACAAGATGGCCGCCGATTTGCGCGCCCGGGGATACGTCGTGGAGAACCCTGCAGAGCACGGCGTCGTCGACGGTGCGGAGTGGGCCGACTACATGGCCTACGACCTGACCCGCCTCGGCCTGTGCGGTCAGGTCGCGGTGCTGCCCGGCTGGGAGAACTCGAAAGGCGCCCGGCTCGAAGTACACATTGCCCGCGAGCTCGGCATGCCGGTTGTGAATGCCCATGATCTGTTAGATCAATTACAGGGTGACAGTCAGTCAAGTTAATTGATTTGGAGGAATTATTTCCCAGAGTTTGTCCGAATTTAAAATATCAGTACTACCCCAGGAAAAAAATCTCTGGCTTTCCAATTGCCCCCTAATCCAACCATGATCTTTATTAAGTGTCACCTCAAATAGCAGAATGGTTAATTCATCTTTACTCATATTGCCGATGACGATTTGGAATGCATTTATTTTCAGCTGCTTCGACTGCGACGAAAAACAGATAAAACCAAGAAGATTAGTCGTCGCAGTTATATAAGTCCTGAGCCGTACATCTGGATACAAGCTCAATGAGCTGTAAGCTTGCGTGATGTAGCTAGAGGATGAATTCTGGGAAATATCGCTCAGCTTTGTTTTCATCTCACGTACCAAAACTGCGAAAGCTTCAAAACCCTCTACATTGCCAAGAGCGGGATCATTCCGCTTGTATCCTGCAAAAAGCTGCCTTTGCATGGAAAGCAACTGAAAAAGGCTCGAGTAAAATTGCTGCTCCGAATGATTCTCGCTTTGTGTTCTCAAAGTTATAAGAATGCCCAATACGGAAAGCATTGCGAGAGCTGGTCCTAAAACACCACCGATGTAAGTAGCGAAATCAATCCAATCTTTTCGCTCATTGGATAATGGTCCATGAAACTTAAAAAAATACAGTCCCAATGGCAGCATCACGATCGCAAAAATCACCAAGATATAATAAATATCTTTATTATTTTTAGGCTTCATGGGGAGTTCCGCTCACTAAAATATTCTTCAGAAATATGCAATAGAGTATAGGGCCAATAGCCCGGAAAGTGCTAATTCAATATGCATTTATCCCGCCTAGCATAGAAGGAGCCAGCGAACCTTGGGTGGAGTAAACCTGTACTCCACCCATTCTATAACCCCTTCCCCTATCAAGCCTGACCATGTGGCGGGATGGAGAGAGTCATGCCTGAAGAAACTGTTTTGATCCAGCCGTTACCGGTCGAGCGCGATGAGCTGGGGTTCTGGACTCACCCAGAGTGGCCGTCCACTGATGATGAATTGATTCCATATACATGGTTCACCGATCGGGGGCTTGAGGTGCGCGAACGCGACTTCGAAAACGACGCACCGGAAGAACTGCAAGAATCCTGGTTCGCGAATGGCATACCTGACTGCTCGGCCTGGCAGCCGACGCCTCCCGCCGGTGAAGGGTGGTTCATCTTCTCGATCCATGACGCCGACGATGGCCCGATCTGCGTGTGGGTTCGACACAAGGTGACACCATGAAGGTCCTTGATGCAGGGACTGGCATGCTGCCGCTGAGGCAACAGAAATACGGCGTTGAAGGCGAGATTTATCGTTGTCCGGTGCATGCCGGCAATGGGTGCAGCTCCTGCGGTGGCACCGGATATCGCGCAGTGTGCAACTCGACGGGCTGCCATGAATACGGCTGCACGGGCGGCTGCTCTCGGTCGTCAGAGGATTTCAGGCTACAGAAACTTCGCGAATCGAAGGTGACCCCATGATCCCCAAAGCCCTGGCCCTCAGCGCAATCCTGTGGGGCCTTCTCATCCTCTCTGCTGCATTAGTGATGTCATGAGCCAAACACCCAAACACTCAAGAACCCAGGAATACACGAAAGAAATTTTTGCCCCATGCAAGCGCTGCCGCGAGGCCGGAATCTATTGCCTCACTCCCAAAGACCCTTGTCACGTGAAAAAGGATAAGCAGCCATGATCCTCCCTCTGCTCTACATGGCCTGGCTGGTTTATCGAGGGCCCAGGCCATGAGCGAACTAAGCACCAAGGAATTTTACTCAGTCGAACAGGCTTCTCAGCACGCCGCCGACTGGTGCAAGCGCAACCCCGCATGGCGCCGGATCTGTGATATCCCAGATCACTCCGTGTTTTATAAAACCTACGACGAGATCCCAAAGCGCGAACGTGCCTACTGGGAAAAGAACGGCGGCGAAGAATGCTGGCGAGAATTCGGGACCGCTGGAAGCAAGGTGCCCACCGGTTTCATTTCTGGAAAAGGCGAGTTTTTCGACCACGTACTCAAGGTGCCTCTGCATCACAACATGATGATGGTTTTTCGCGTCGGCAGACGTTGGAAACCGTGACCAGCTAGCGGTAACCCATCCCCCACTCCCCCTACATGCCTGCCGGTAACGGCGGGCGAGGTAATCGTATGCCCGCAAGAAAGCTGTTCGAGATCCTGATGGGCCTGCTGGCCTACTTGCTAGTCACCTTGCTCTGGTTCGCCTACACGGTGCCTGAAATGCTCGGCCTCGGCACGGACGGAGCCCTGATCACTGCCGGCTTCGGGTCAATGGTCTGGCTCGCCGCCAGCGGCTGCATCGTCATCTACATCATTCAGAAAGCGCGACCGTAGCAGCCCGTCACAACTTCGCCGCTACGCGCGGCATGGAGCATCCCAATGAAAAAAGAGCTGATCAAGATCAGTGAGTTCCAGCGCCGGCGCTGGGGCGAGAACGGCACCCCACCGTGCCCCCAGGCGATCCGCAACTACATCCGCAACGGTCAAGTACCCGGCGAGCAGATCGGCAAACTCTGGTACGTTGATTGGACGGCATACAGCCGTGCGGAAGGCAATGACCTGGTGGCAATGGTGTTGAAAGGAGCTGCATGATGGTCCCACGGCCGCGCAACAAGGCGAACAAGAATCTTCCGCAGAACCTGTACTTCGACTCGCGGCGTTCCAGCTACCGCTACCGGCGGCCCACCGACGGTAAGTGGTTCCAGTTTGGTACCGATCGCATCAAGGCGATAGATGCAGCGAAGCAGCTGAACTTGGAATTCATGCGCGGGGCGGATCTGGTCGGCGCCGTCCTGGGCAAGTCTTCAGAGACTTTCGCGGCCTTCCTCGACATCTACGAGCGCGACGTCCTGCCGCCTCGCGAGCTGGCAAAAGGCACCCTTGGCCTGTACGCCGTCCACTTCCGGCGGTTTCGGAAACACTTTGAAGGCAAAGCCGTCGACCAGATTACGATTCGCATGATTGCGGAAATGTTGGACGCTCTCACCCCGCGCACGGCCAACCAGTGCAGGGCCCTGCTGATCGACATCTTCAACCATGCGGCAGCCAAAGGCCTGTGCCCGGACAACCCAGCGGCCAGCACCATCAACCGGATCGAGAAGAAGCAGCGTAGACGGCACACCGTAGAGGGGCTGAAAGCCATCCGTGAGAAGTCGCCGGCCTGGCTGCAGAACGCAATTGACCTGGCCCTGATCACGGCGCAGCGCCGCACAGACATCCTTAACATGCGATTCGATGGGGTTCGGGAGGGCTTTCTGTATGTGGTGCAGCAGAAAACGGCCAAGGCCAGCGACGCGGCCTGGATCCGGTTCAAGGTAACCGATGAGCTCCAGGCCGTAATCAGCCGATGCCGGGATGACATCGTTTCCCCTTACCTGGTTCACCGACGGCCTGATCGCAAGAAACAGAAGCAGGCGCAGACGAAGGATCACTGGACCCAGGTCGAGGAGCGATATTTGACGCGTGCATTCAAGGAAGCCAGGGAGGCGGCGAACTGCTACGCGGGATGGAAGGAAGAGGAAATGCCGGGCTTCCACGAAGTGCGAGCATTGTCGCTGCACCTGTATCAGAAAGCCGGAAAAGACGGTCAGAAGATCGCCGGCCACGCCAGCGAGACCATGACGAAGAACTACCAGAAAGACCACGCAGAAATCGTCTGGTCAGAGGCAATCCCTGACCTGAATATCAGCGAAATCACCGGGTAGTTTTGCGCAAGTTTTGCGCGGGTTTTGCGCAGGCACAAAAAAGCCGATCCATCTGATCGGCTTAAGTGTCTGATTTTACTCAGGAAATATGGTCGGGACGGAGTGATTCGAACACTCGACCCCTAGCACCCCATGCTAGTGCGCTACCGGACTGCGCTACGCCCCGACTAGGCGTGAATCTTGTTTCGCTTCTCAGCGGAACGCTCAGGAATATATCGCAAGCTTTTGAAAACTGGAAGTATTTAAAAGCAGAAATTTTATTTCTTGAGCACCACCAGCACATCTTCAAGCTCGGCGATCATCTGGCGGATCATTTGTTTGTACTGGGTGGTGTCGTCTTTGGCCTCGTCACCCGACAAGCGCAGGCGTGCGCCGCCGATGGTGAAGCCCTGGTCATAGAGCAGCGCGCGGATCTGCCGGATCATCAGCACGTCCTGTCGCTGATAGTACCGGCGGTTTCCGCGGCGCTTGACCGGGTTGAGCTGAGGAAACTCCTGCTCCCAATAGCGCAGCACGTGCGGTTTTACCGCACACAGCTCGCTGACTTCACCGATGGTGAAGTAGCGTTTGCCTGGGATGACGGGTAGCTCGTCGTTATGACTTGGTTCCAGCATAAGCCTCAACTCGGGCCTTCAACTTCTGCCCTGGACGAAAGGTGACCACACGGCGAGCCGTGATCGGGATTTCTTCTCCCGTTTTTGGATTGCGGCCAGGCCGCTGGCGTTTGTCCCGCAGGTCAAAATTGCCGAAACCGGACAACTTGACCTGTTCGTTGTCTTCCAGAGCGTGCCTGATTTCTTCGAAAAACAGTTCAACCAGTTCTTTGGCTTCCCGTTTATTCAGGCCCAGCTCCTCATACAGACGTTCCGCCATCTCAGCTTTCGTCAGAGCCCCCATACGTCACTTCCTTAACGTGGCGTTCAACCTGGTTTCGAGCGAGGTGAGGATGTTTTGCGTTGCGGTATTCACCTCATCGTCGTTAAGAGTGCGCGATGGATGCTGCCAGGTCAAGCCGACTGCAAGGCTTTTTCTATGCGGATCAATGCCTTTACCCTGATACACGTCAAATAGCCTGAGGTCCGTCAGCCACTCGCCTGCATTTTCACGAATTACGTCCAATACAGCACTGGCCGCCACTTCGCGATCAGCCAGCAAGGCCAGGTCACGACGTACTTCAGGAAAGCGCGATAACTCCTGGAATTTCGGCATTTTCCCCAGTGCGACTTCGGCCAGGATCAGCTCGAAGACGAACACCGGCCGATCGAGGCCCAGGGTTTTCGACAGTTCAGGGTGAATGGCGCCGACATAACCGACTTCACGCCCATCCCGCTCGATGCGCGCAGTCTGCCCCGGGTGCAGGGCCGGATGCTTGCCCGGCACGAAAGTGAACGCGTCGAGCGCACCGGCGAAACCGAGGACCGCTTCCACGTCAGCCTTGACGTCGAAGAAGTCGACGCCGTCGCGACCTTGCGCCCAACCTTCCGGCAGGCGGCTGCCGCAGACGACACCGGCCAGCATCGGCTCCTGCTTCAAGCCGTCCAACTGACCGACAAAGCGCAGGCCGCTTTCGAACAGGCGCACGCGATCCTGTTGGCGGTTCAGGTTGTGCTGCAGCGACTTGACCAGACCCGGCCACAATGACGAGCGCATGGCCGCCATGTCGTTGGAGATCGGATTGGCCAGCAACAGCGGCTCGACGCCGGGACTGAACAGCTCGAATTGGCGCGGATCGATGAAGCTGTAGGTGATCGCTTCCTGGTACCCACGGGCCACCAGCAGGCGCCGCAGTTCCGGCAGGCCGCTACGGGCTTCAGCCTTGGCCTGCGGGGCCAGGCGGGCTTGCGGGTAGCGGACCGGCAGACGGTTGTAGCCGTACAGGCGGGCCAGCTCTTCGATCAGGTCGACTTCCAGGCTGATATCGAAGCGGTGGCTGGGCACCTCCACACGCCACTGCCCTGCTCCGTCGGCGCTGATGCCCAGGCCGAGGCCACTGAGCAGACGCTCGACTTCGCTGGCGTCCATGTCCATGCCCAGCATCTGGGAAATGCGCTGGGCACGCAGGGTGACCGGAGCGATCTTGGGCAGGTGCTGTTCGCTGACGGTTTCAATGATCGGGCCGGCTTCGCCGCCTGTGATCTCCAGCAGCAGGCCAGTGGCGCGCTCCATGGCTTCACGGGCCAGTTGCCAGTCCACGCCACGCTCGTAACGGTGCGAGGCATCGGTGTGCAGGCCGTAGGAACGCGCCTTGCCAGCGACCGCAATCTGGTCGAAGAACGCACTCTCAAGGAACACATCACGGGTCGTCGTGGAGACACCGCTGTGCTCGCCACCCATCACGCCGGCAATCGCCAGGGCGCGGGAATGGTCGGCAATCACCAGGGTATCGCTGCGCAGGGACACTTCCTGGCCATCCAGCAATACCAGTTTCTCGCCCTCTTCAGCCATGCGGACACGGATGCCGCCATTGATTTCGGCGAGATCGAACGCATGCAGCGGTTGACCCAGCTCCAGCATCACGTAGTTGGTGATGTCGACGGCGGCGTCGATGCTGCGCACGTCGGCGCGGCGCAGGCGCTCGACCATCCACAGCGGCGTCGGCTTGGACAGATCGACGTTACGGATCACACGACCCAGGTAACGCGGGCATGCCGAGGGAGCCAGCACTTCGACCGAACGCACTTCATCGTGCACACCCGGCACGGGCGCGACCACCGGACGTGTCACCGCCGTGGCGTACAGCGCGCCGACTTCACGGGCCAGGCCGGCCAGGGACAGGCAGTCCCCACGGTTCGGCGTCAGGTCGACCTCGATGCTCGCATCGTCCAGGCTCAGGTATTCACGGATGTCCTGGCCGACCGGCGCATCGACTGCCAGCTCCATCAGGCCATCGTTGCCTTCGCCGATCTGCAGCTCGGCCTGGGAGCACAACATACCGTTGGACTCGACGCCGCGCAGCTTGGCTTTCTTGATCTTGAAGTCGCCCGGCAGCTCGGCACCGATCATGGCGAACGGGATCTTCAGGCCCGGGCGCACGTTTGGCGCGCCGCAGACGACCTGGAAGGTCTCCGCGCCATTGCTGACCTGGCAGACCCGCAGCTTGTCAGCGTCCGGATGCTGCTCGGTGCTCAGCACCTCGCCCACCACCACACCGCTGAACGCGCCGGCAACCGGCGCTACGCTATCGACCTCAAGGCCGGCCATCGACAGGCGAGCAACCAGCTCGTCCCGGCTAACCTGCGGGCTTACCCAGCCGCGCAGCCATTGTTCACTGAATTTCATCCTGCTCTCCTAATAGATTCGTTACGGGCCCGCGACCTAGCGAAATTGCGCAAGGAACCGCAAGTCGTTGTCGAAGAACAGGCGCAAGTCATTCACACCGTAACGCAGCATGGCCAGACGTTCGACGCCCATGCCGAAAGCAAAACCCGAGAATTCTTCCGGATCGATCCCGGACATGCGCAGCACGTTCGGATGAACCATGCCGCAGCCCATGACTTCCAGCCAGCCCGTCTGCTTGCAGACACGGCAGCCTTTGCCACTGCACATCACGCATTCCATATCGACTTCGGCGGATGGCTCGGTGAACGGGAAGTACGAAGGGCGGAAACGTACCGCCAGCTCTTTTTCGAAGAACACCCGCAGGAACTCTTCGATGGTGCCTTTGAGGTCGGCGAAATTGATGTCGCGATCTACCAGCAGGCCTTCGACCTGGTGGAACATCGGCGAGTGGGTGATATCGGAGTCGCTGCGATACACACGGCCCGGGCAGACGATGCGGATTGGCGGACGTTGCGACTCCATGGTGCGGACCTGTACCGGCGAGGTATGGGTGCGCAACAGCATGTTCGCATTGAAATAGAAGGTGTCATGCATCGACCGGGCCGGGTGGTGGCCTGGGATGTTGAGCGCTTCGAAGTTGTGGTAGTCGTCTTCGACCTCGGGGCCTTCGGCAATGCCGTAGCCGATATGGGTGAAGAACTGCTCGATGCGTTCCAGGGTCCGGGTTACCGGATGCAGGCCGCCGGAGGTCTGGCCACGGCCAGGCAGGGTCACGTCGATGGACTCGGCGGCGAGCTTGGCAGCCAGGTCGGCCTCCTCGAACAACGCCTTGCGCGCATTGAGGACTTCTGTGACACGTTCCTTGGCGACGTTGATCAGCGCACCGACTTGCGGACGCTCTTCGGCCGGCAGGTTCCCCAGGGTCTTCATCACCTGAGTCAACTCGCCCTTCTTACCAAGGTAGTGAACCCGGATTTGCTCCAGGGCATTGATATCTTCAGCGCTTTGCACAGCCTCTAGTGCTTGAGAGACCAGCGCATCCAGGTTTTCCATGTACAGACTCCAGATACAAAATAGGGGAAGAGCTTTAAGGCTCTTCCCCTATTTATGACGTTTAACACCCAGGCCCACAGAGGTGGACCCCGGTGACTGCCGGGGGTACTTAAGCCAAGGTGGCTTTAGCTTTCTCGACAATCGCAGCAAACGCCGCTTTTTCGTTCACTGCCAGATCAGCCAGAACCTTACGGTCGATCTCGATGGACGCCTTTTTCAGGCCAGCGATCAAACGGCTGTAGGACAGACCGTTGGTACGAGCACCAGCATTGATACGAGCAATCCACAGAGCGCGGAACTGACGTTTTTTCTGACGACGGTCACGGTAGGCGTATTGGCCTGCCTTGATTACGGCTTGCTTGGCAACACGGAATACGCGGGAACGCGCACCGTAGTAGCCTTTAGCAAGTTTCATAATTTTCTTGTGACGCTTACGGGCAATGACGCCACGCTTTACACGAGCCATGAGTTACTTCCTCTATTCTTGATCCAAAAATTAACGAAGGCGCAGCATGCGCTCGACTTTTGCCACGTCAGACGGATGCAGCAAGCTGCTACCGCGCAGTTGACGCTTACGCTTGGTCGACATTTTGGTCAGGATGTGGCTCTTGAAAGCGTGCTTGTGCTTGATACCGTTAGCAGTTTTCAGAAACCGCTTAGCAGCACCACTCTTGGTTTTCATCTTTGGCATGTTCGGATACTCCGCATTCAGTTGATAAACATAATCGCAAGGCCTGCCGTGCCCTGGTGATTACTTCTTCTTTTTCGGGGCGATGACCATGATCAGCTGGCGTCCTTCCATCTTAGGATGCTGTTCGACCGAACCGTACTCGAGCAGGTCTTGTTCAACCCGCTTGAGGAGTTCCATCCCCAGCTCCTGGTGGGCCATCTCACGGCCGCGGAATCGCAAGGATACCTTGGCCCTGTCCCCGTCACTCAGGAAACGTACCAGGTTGCGCAGTTTTACCTGGTAATCCCCTTCCTCCGTCCCTGGACGAAACTTGATTTCTTTTACCTGAATCTGCTTCTGGTTCTTCTTCGCCGCGGCAATCTGCTTCTTCTTCTCGAAGATCGACTTGCCGTAGTCCATCACCCGACATACCGGTGGGACTGCGTCTGCGGAAATTTCTACCAGATCAAGCTTGGCTTCTTCAGCAATTCGAAGCGCTTCATCAATCGAGACGATGCCAATCTGCTCGCCGTCAGCGCCAATTAACCGAACCTCGCGTGCCGAGATATTCTCGTTGATCGGGGCTTTCGGTGCAGCTCGTTTATCTTGTCTCATATCACGCTTAATAATAATTACTCCGAATCTGGGCGACCACGCCGGGAAACCGCTTGCGCGAGAAACTCGGCGAATTGGGCGACGGGCATCGAGCCCAGGTCAGCACCTTCACGAGTACGCACAGCGACAGTCTGCATCTCGACCTCCCGATCTCCGATAACCAAGAGAAAGGGAACCTTGAGCAAAGTATGCTCGCGGATTTTAAAGCCGATCTTTTCATTTCTCAAGTCAGACTTGGCACGAAATCCGCTTTGGTTGAGAGTTTTTTCGACCTCGGCGGCAAAATCTGCCTGTTTATCAGTGATATTCATGATCACTGCCTGGGTCGGCGCCAGCCACGCTGGGAACGCGCCCTCGTAGTGCTCGATCAGAATCCCGACGAAACGCTCGAAGGAACCGAGGATCGCGCGGTGAAGCATGACCGGGTGCTTGCGACTGTTGTCTTCGGACACGTATTCGGCGCCCAGACGGATCGGCAGGTTGAAATCGAGCTGCAAGGTACCACATTGCCACACGCGACCGAGGCAATCTTTCAGCGAGAATTCGATCTTCGGACCGTAGAAGGCCCCCTCGCCCGGCTGAAGCTCGTACGCAAGGCCCGCGCTGTCGAGGGCTGCGGCCAGTGCCGCCTCGGCGCGATCCCACAATTCGTCGGAGCCGACGCGTTTTTCCGGACGAGTGGACAGCTTCATCTCGACTTCGGTGAAGCCGAAGTCACGGTAGACGTCCATCGTCAGCTTGATGAACGCGGCGGATTCGGCCTGCATCTGCTCTTCGGTGCAGAAGATGTGCGCGTCGTCCTGGGTGAAGGCGCGCACGCGCATGATGCCGTGCAAGGCACCCGATGGCTCGTTGCGGTGGCAGGCACCGAACTCGGCCAGGCGCATCGGCAGCTCGCGGTAGCTTTTGAGCCCCTGGTTGAACACCTGCACGTGGCAAGGGCAGTTCATCGGCTTGATCGCGTAGTCGCGGTTTTCCGACTGGGTGGTGAACATGTTGTCGGCGTAGTTGGCCCAGTGCCCGGATTTTTCCCACAGGCTGCGGTCCACCACTTGCGGCGTCTTGATCTCCAGGTAGCCGTTTTCACGCTGGACCTGGCGCATGTACTGTTCGAGCACCTGGTACAGGGTCCAGCCGTTCGGGTGCCAGAACACCATGCCCGGCGACTCTTCCTGGGTGTGAAACAGGCCCAGGCGCTTGCCGATCTTGCGGTGGTCGCGTTTCTCGGCTTCCTCGATGCGCTGGATGTAGGCTGCCAGTTGCTTCTTGTCGGCCCAGGCCGTGCCATAGACGCGCTGCAATTGCTCGTTCTTGGCATCGCCACGCCAGTAGGCGCCGGACAGCTTGGTCAGCTTGAAGGATTTCAGGAAGCGGGTATTGGGCACGTGCGGGCCACGGCACATGTCGACGTATTCTTCGTGGTAGTACAGGCCCATGGCCTGCTCGTCCGGCATGTCTTCCACCAGACGCAGCTTATAGTCCTCGCCACGGGCCTTGAACACTTCGATGACTTCGGCGCGCGGCGTGACCTTCTTGATGACGTCGTAATCTTTCTCGATCAGCTGCTGCATGCGCTGTTCGATGGCGGCCATGTCTTCCGGCGTGAAGGGACGCTCGAAGGCGATGTCGTAATAGAAGCCTTCGTCGATGACCGGCCCGATGACCATCTTCGCGCTCGGGTACAGCTGCTTGACCGCATGACCGACCAGGTGCGCGCAAGAGTGGCGAATGATCTCCAGCCCCTCTTCATCCTTGGGCGTGATGATTTGCAGCGTAGCGTCGCTGTCGATGACGTCACTGGCGTCGACCAGCTTGCCGTTGACCTTGCCGGCCAGTGTGGCCTTGGCCAGGCCCGCACCGATGGATGCGGCGACCTCGGCTACGGAAACCGGGTGGTCGAATGAACGTTGACTGCCGTCGGGAAGAGTAATAGTTGGCATGGCGCCTCCTCTCCTAGTGGTGACCCCTACCAAAGGTCACGTGGGTTGGGATGAGCCAGTACAAGATCCAGTCCAGGCCATTCAATGACGAACGCCTGCCTTACAGCGGCAGGAGCCTTGCGGCCAACCGTGGAAACCGAACCAGAGTGACTGGGATTCAAATCAGGGTTAAATCGAACATTTGCCGCCACCGGGACCCGTGGTCATCCGGGGCCTTGAAAATACCCGAGCCCGGCATGCTAGCACAGATGAACGGTCATCGCCGCGCTCGAATCGCCGCCAGCGTAAATCCACGGTTTTTATGCCACAGTGCTGAACTGAAACGAGCCCAACGCCTCAGATAACAAGACATTGACCCAAAAGGAGCATCTTCGCATGCGTCTGAATACCTTGCTCGCAGCCGTCGCCCCCCTTGTCCTGCTGCTTCCGCTGTCCGCCCATGCCGACTGGCCCAAGGGCGAGCGCGACAAATACATGGCCCAGTGCACCCAAGCGGCTACACCACAGATCGGAGAAGCGGCGGCCAAATCCCATTGTGCGTGCGGCGCCGATGCGATCAAGTCCTACCCGGCCGCCGATATCCAGGCCCTGATGGACAACAAGGCACCCGAGGCCCTGCAACGCAAAGCCCTCGGTGAAATCGCCAAATGCAAGGCCCAGGCTCCGGCGAAAAAGTGAGCCAGGCAGGCTTTTGAGGTGACCCTGAATCGATAAAACCTGCCGAATCAGCCTTTTTTCCGACGATTAACGCAGGTTTTACAGCTTTTTTTATCGCCTTTACTTTCCGCTGACAGCCTTTAAAACCGGGGCTTCCAGCGTGTTCAGACGGTAAAGAAAACACGACTGATTGGCAAACAGCGCCTGCGGGGGGCTCCCAAATCGAACATTTCGACTATGATACCCAGGTGTGCCCAGTTGGCCTGAGCAGCACAGTACACTGAAAATATATGTTTCTTGGAGATACACCATGTCTAATCGCCAAACCGGCACCGTTAAATGGTTCAACGATGAAAAAGGCTTCGGCTTCATCACTCCTACAGGTGGCGGTGACGACCTGTTCGTACACTTCAAAGCTATCGAAAGCGACGGTTTCAAGAGCCTGAAAGAAGGCCAAACCGTTTCCTTCGTGGCTGAGAAAGGCCAAAAGGGTATGCAAGCTGCACAGGTTCGCGGAGAGTAATTTCTCGGCGCGCTAAAAAACCCCGTCCATGTGACGGGGTTTTTTATGGGCGGCGGTAAACCTTACGCTTAGCCGCAGTTGACTCGATTGACCACCAGCTTGGCATCGGTCGTGAGGTTCAGCCGATCGGAACGGTACTCGAGCGTCACCATGTCATTGGGCTTGAGGATGCGAGCGTTCTGCGCCCCGGCGCGCGTACGGGCCTGCTCCAGCAATTGCGGCGAGGCCTGCTTGCCAATGGCGAATTCAGCGCCCTTGGCGTCGCAGCGGCCGTTACCGGCTTCGGTGGCCACTGGATCGGGGGTCGACTCGGATGTGCTGCTGCAACCGCTCAAGAGCGCAACGACCAGCGCAGTACTCAATGACGCAAGCTTCCAAGGCATGAAGCCTCCTTTCTTGATAAATAAACAGAGAACGTGCGACAGCCTAAACGGCGCTTTGGTTTCAACACCGGCCCTATCAGCCTGCCACCTGCGAAAACCGGCAGTTTGCCTGAGGCCAACGCCCCGTTCAGCGCTCAATCGTGACTGAATATGAACGCCGCTCAGTAAACGTCGATGTAATCGAAGGGTGGATTCGGCCAGTTGTCTTTCAGCGCGTTATAGATCTGCATCACCCAGACCTCATCGCTGGCGGCGACCCACCCCACGTAGCCGGAACCTTTCGCCCAGGTCTCGAGGCGGAACAGCAAGCCACCGATATCGGTGCCACCGACCACACCCGACGACAGGTAGGCGATGCCCTCCCGGGTCACACGCAGCTGGGTATGCTCATCATCGCTGGCTGAGGCAAGCAATTGGCGAACCGCCTCCAAGGTCAGGCCGCCTGGCGCGTTCAAATCGATCTGCACTGCAGCTCTCCCTGAAAGAATCAAAGGCCAAGTGTCGCACAGCCCTCCCCTGATGCCTAAGTCGCAGTGCCAAACCCCGGGCAAAAATGTTTAACTCAGCCCACAGCCCTCCAACGCGCGAGCATCACCATGAGCACCCTCAGCATCGAAGCCACCATCAAGGCCAAATGGTCGGAGGGCCACAGTTCCTATAGCCCGAGCAGCCCGGAAGAGCTGGCGATCATCGGCATAGAACTGTTGGTGAAGGAGTTGGGAACGGAAGTCGCCCGCGGCTTTATCCAGCAGGCATTCGAGCGCTATCCGAGCCTGATCGATGCGGTGGATTGAGGCGACATGAACAACCCGTGGGAGCCGAACGGGCCCCACAGGTCTGTTGCTTGAGACCGCTTACTTGAGCCGCGCCAGGCGCTCGGTCAGTAAGTCGAAGAAGCCCTGGGCATCACCGTTCTCGACCCAGAAGGCGTTCTTCGGCGCTTTCAGGCCATCGTACCAATCGACGATGGTCTGGCCGAACGTCGGGCCCTCGCGACTGTCGACCACGACATTGACCGAACGACCAGTGAACAGTTGTGGCTTGAGCAGGTAGGCAATCACCGTCGCATCATGCACAGGGCCACCAGTCAGGCCATAGTGCTCCATGTCGCCCTTGATGTATTCGTTGAGGATGTCGCCGACCAGTTTGCTGGCATTGTTGTTGACCGCCGCGATCTGCTTCAGGCGCGCTTCGCTGGTGAGCATCTTGTGGGTCACATCCAGCGGCAGGTACGTCAGTTTCACCCCGCTCTTGGCCACCACTTCGGCCGCTTGGGGATCGGCGAACAGGTTGAACTCAGCCACCGGCGTGATGTTGCCGCCGTTGAAGTGCGCGCCGCCCATGATCACCACTTCCTTGATGCCCTGGACAATGTCGGGCTCCTGGACCAGCGCCAACGCTAGGTTGGTCTGCGGACCGAGCATGGCAATGGTGATGCTATGGGGTTTGGCGGCCTTGAGGGTGTCGATCAAGTAGTTGACGGCGTTGCCCTTGGCCAGGCCTTTCTTCGGCTCGTGCACGGTGACGCCCGACAGGCCTTCCTTGCCATGGATATTCTCGGCGTAGATCGGCGTACGCATCAGCGGCTTCGGCGCCCCGGCATAGACCGGCACCTCTTCGCGCCCTGCCCATTCCCGCGCCAGGCGAGCGTTGCGCGAGGTCTTGTCCAGGCGCACATTGCCGGCGACGGTGGTCAGGGCGCGGATGTTCAGTTCCTCCGGCGAAGCCAGGGCGAACAACAGCGCCACCACGTCATCGGCGCCAGGATCGGTGTCGATGATCAAGTCGATTTTTTCCGCCGCGTGGGCGCTCGTAGCGGTGATCAGGGACAAAAGCAGCAGGCTCCGGAACAGGTGATGCATTTTCTGAGCATAGCGGTGCATGGCGCACTCCTTGTGCAAGGCTGAAAGAACTCGACAACGACGGGTTAGAACGTGACCCCGGCGATCAGCACGATGTTGCAGTACGGAGAGCATTCTCCTGTGCGAATGATCGCCCGAGCCTGTCGGCTAAGAATCTTGAACTGCTCGTGGCTGACCATCGTCCGCGTGCCCAGCGCACCCTCGGCCTGCAGGGCATCCAGTGTCGTCAGGGCCGCGGGTTGCTTCTCGAGGATTTCTTCGGCCAGGACATGGCTTTCCACCTGCATCTCACTGAGCACCACTTTCAGGGTGCTGACAAAATCAGGAATGCCATGGGTCAACGCCAGGTCGATCAACTCGACGCCTGGCGGCACCGGCAGGCCGGCATCGCCGATCACCACTTTGTCGCCATGACCCAGCGAAGCGATCAGTCGCGACAGTGCCACATTCAACAACGGAGTCTTTTTCATGCCTTGAACGCCTGTACTTCCTGCAAGGTGGGGATAGAGGGCTGCGCGCCCGCGCGGGTGACCGACAGCGCGGCGGCAACCTGGCCGAAACGAATCGCCTCGACCTCGCTTTTGCCGCTCGCCAGGGCGGCGGCGAAACCACCGACAAAGGTATCGCCTGCCGCCGTGGTGTCCACTGCCTTGACCCGCGGCGCCGGGAAATGCTCGAAGCTGCTGCCGTTGGCGAACATCAGGCCCTGGCCCCCCAGGGTCACGATCACCTTGCCGGCGCCCGCACTCATCAACTGCGTCGCGGCGGCTTCGGCGGTGTCCAGGGAGTCCACCGCCAACCCGCTGAGGACCGCGGCTTCGCTTTCATTGGGGATGAGGTAATCAACGTAGCCGTACCAGTGCGCCGGCAACGCATGGGACGCCGGTGCCGGGTTGAGAATGACGATTTTGCCCAGTTCGCGGCCACGCTTGAGGGCGTGCCCCACGGTGGCGTCCGGCACTTCGAGCTGGCAGATGATCACATCGGCGCCTTGCAGCACCTCATCGACGCTGTCCAGCACGGCGGGAGTCAGCGCACCGTTGGCACCGGCCACGATCACGATCGCATTCTGGCTGTTGTCATCGACCACGATCAGGGCCACGCCACTGGAGCCTTCCACGACACCGACCGCCTGGCAATCGATCCCCTCGTCCAGCAGTGCTCCACGCAATTGCTGGCCGTAGGCATCGCTGCCCACGCACCCGACCATGGCCACCTGCGCGCCCAGGCGCGCGGCCGCCACCGCTTGGTTGGCGCCCTTGCCGCCGGGGATGGTGGAGAACGACTGGCCGATCAGCGTTTCACCGCCACGGGGCAGGCGCGGTGCCCGGGTGACCAGGTCCATGTTCAGGCTGCCTATTACCACTACTTTTGCTGGCATACATCAGTACTCATCAATTCGGTTCAGCGGTATTGGGCGAATGTGCCGGACAGCGGCGCAGTCGACTCTCGCAAGACAATGCTGGGCGTCACGATCCGCTGGTCAGTGGCGAGGCCCGGCGTCGCGATGCGGCGCAGCAGCACCTCGGCGGCCATTTCGCCCAGTTGCAGGATCGACTGCCCGACCGTGGTCAACGCCGGGTAGACGTAGCGGCTCATCTGGATGTCATCGAAACCGATCACCGACAATTCGCTGGGCACGCGCACGTTGCGCTCAGCGGCGGCGCGCAGCACGCCGATGCCGATCATGTCGTTGGCCGCGAAGATCGCGCTGGGCGGCTGCCGGTCAAGCAGTTCGGCGGCGGCACGGTAGCCACCGGTGCTGGTGAAATCGCTTTCAAGCATGTGTTCGACCGGCCGTTCGATCCCCGCCTCTTCCAGCGCCCGGCAGTAACCCGCCAGGCGCATCTGCGCCACACTGGTGTCGGCCGGCCCGCCGATGAAGGCGATGTCCCGATGGCCCAGCTCCAGCAGGTGGCGGGTCGCCAGGTACGCGCCGAACTCATGATCGATGCGCACCAGGTCGGCGTCGATGCCGTCGAGCCCACGGTCGACGATCACCATGGGTGTGCGCACCCCGGTCAAGCCTTCGACCAGGCCAACATCGCCGCCGGCCGAGGCGACGATCAGGCCGTCAATGCGTTTTTCCAACAACACCCGCAGGTAACTGCGCTGCTTGTCCGGGTTGTCGTCGGAGTTGCACAGGATCACGCAGTAACCGTTGCGCTCACAGTAGTCCTCGATGCCCCGGGCCAGTTCGGCGAAGTAAGGGTTGAGGCTATTGGGCACCAGCAGGCCGATGGTCGCGGTGGTCTTGGCCTTGAGCGAACGGGCCACCGCGCTGGGCACATAGTCCAGGCGCTCGATGGCCGCCTCGACCTTGCGCCGCACCTCCTCACTGACCGGCCGCGTCTTGTTCACCACGTGGGACACGGTCGTGTAGGAGATCCCCGCGAGCGCCGCCACATCCTTGATCGTTGCCATGGTTCAGCCTCGCCGACTGGCGCGATGGCTGCGGTAGGTATCGAGCACGACCGCCACCACGATCACCGCACCGGTGATGATGCGCTTGGTCGGCTCGGTGGCGCCGATCTGCGCCAGGCCTGCCGCGAGCACCGAGATGATCAGCACGCCGAAGAAGGTGCTGATGACCGAGCCACGCCCGCCCATCAGACTGGTGCCGCCGATCACCACCGCCGCGATCACCTGCAATTCGAGCCCGGAACCGGCGTTCGGGTCTGCGGCTTCCAGGCGCGAAATCTGGAACAGCGCCGCAACACCCGCAAGCAGGCCCATGAGGCTGAACACCAGGATCTTGTAGGGCTTTGGATTGATGCCCGCCAGGCGCACGGCCTCTTCGTTGGTGCCGATGCCGATCAGGTAGCGACCGAACACCGTGCGGGTCAACACGGCCTGGGCAATGAAGATCACCAGCAAGGCGATGATGAAGGAAGGGGAAATGCCGAAGGCAATCGGGTTGGACAGCCAGGCGAAGGAATCGCCGATGTAGGCGGTTCGCGAGCCGGTCATCTGGTACGCCAGGCCCCGGGCCATTTCCAGCACGCCGAGGGAGACGATGAACGACGGGATCCGCCATGCCACGGTAATCGAGCCGGTGACCGTGCCCGCCAGCGCCGCCACGGCCATGCCGAGCAAGGCCGACGGCCAGACGCTCCAGCCCCAGCCGAGGACGGCCACGCTGACGGTCGAGGCCGCCAGCGCCAGCACCGACCCCACCGACAGGTCGATGCCGCCGATGATCAAAATGAACGTCATGCCGACCGCCAGCACCATGAGGTCGGGAATCTGGTTGGCCAGGGTACTGAAGGTGTCGTACGACAGGAAATGGCTGCTCAGGGTCGAGAACAGCGCGACCATCGCCAGCAACGCGCCGGCCAGGCCCAGGTAAGTGCCCAGGCCATAGAAGTTGCCACTCGATTTACCGACGGCGGATACGGTTTTCATGAGAGTTCCCTAGGCGCTGCCTCGTTGAGCAACGCATCACGTTTCTGGTAGCCGGCGAACGCGGCCGCCAGCAAGTCATCCTGGGTCCAGCTGTCGCGCTCGAAGGTGTCGATCAGGCGCCCGGCGGAGAGCACGCCGATCCGGTCGCAGATCAGCATCAGCTCGCGCAGGTCACTGGACACCACGACCAGCGCCTTGCCCTGGCGAGTCAGTTCACCGAGCAACGCATAAATGTCGAACTTGGCGCCGACGTCGATGCCACGGGTTGGCTCGTCGAACAGCAGCACCGAACAGTCGCGTTCGAGCCAGCGGCCGATCACCACCTTCTGTTGATTGCCGCCCGACAGCTCGGACACCAATTGCGTAGGGCTGGAACTGCGGATGCGCATGGCATCGATCTGCCGCCGCGCAAGGCCCAGCTCTGCATCGCCATTGACGACGCCGGCACTGGAAATCTCCGGCATGTTGCCCAGCGCGATGTTGGCGGCGATGGATTGAGTCAGCAGCAGGCCTTCGCCCTTGCGGTCTTCGGTGATCAGCGCGATACCGTGGGCCACCGCATCGGCCGGGGAGCGAATGCTCACCGCCTTGGCTGGCGAACCCAGCGCCACGCTGCCGCTGTCGGCGATATCGGCACCGAAGATCAACCGCAACAGCTCGGTACGCCCGGCCCCGATCAGGCCGGAGATGCCGAAGATCTCGCCGCTGCGCACTTCGAAGGACACATCGCGGACTTTGTCGGAACGGGTCAGGCCCTTGACCGTCAGTGCCGGCGCACCGATCTGGCGGGGGCCCAGGTCGATATGCTCGCCCAGCTCCCGGCCGACCATCAGGGTCACCAGTTGCTCACTGTTGTAGTTGGCCATCGGCTCGACGCAGACCAGGTTGCCGTCACGCAACACCGCGATGCGCTGGGCCACCCGTGCCAGTTCTTCGAGGCGATGGGAAATGTAGATGATCGACACGCCCCGAGCCTGCAGGCGGGTGATCTGTTCGAACAGCATCTCGACTTCCCGCGCCGTCAGCATGGCGGTCGGCTCGTCGAGAATCAGCACACGGCAATCGCCGATCAGGTTGCGGGCGATCTCGACCATCTGCTGGTGGCCGATGCCCAACTCACCCACCGGCGTGTCCGGATCGATCGCGTCGAGACCCACTTGGGCCATGGCCTCGATGGCTGCCTTGCGCAATTGCTTGCGGCTGATCCAGCCACCGCAACTGGGCAAATTGTCGAGAAACAGGTTCTCCGCCACGGAAAGGGTCGGCAGCAGGTTGAGCTCCTGCATCACCATGCGTACGCCCAACTCTTCCGCCTGGGTACGGCTGCCGGGACGATAGTCCTGCCCCAGAAATTGCATCTGCCCGGTCGTCGGCGTCACCAGCCCGCCGATGATCTTGGACAAGGTGCTTTTGCCGGCGCCATTTTCACCGGTCAGCGCCAACACTTCCCCGCGCATCAACGTCAGGTCGATGCCGGTCAGTACTGGCTGGGCATAGGTTTTACCGATGCCGCTGACAGACAGGACAGCGTTCGGGTCAAAAACGGACATAAAGACTCTCCATGCGCTCGCCCGGATGGGCGAGCACCGCTACATCGCCAGGATGATTACTTCGTAACCAGCTCGACCGGCGTTTCGATCACGCCGTTGGCACCGCTGTCGACTTTCTCGCCCTTGAGCATCTTCAGGGCCGTCTCGATGCCGAACACCGCCTGCTTGGCAGCGAACTGGTCGGCCGTGGCCAGGACGCGACCGTCCTTAAGCATCGGCTTGATGGCATTGATGTTGTCGTAGCCGACCACTTGGACCTTGCCCGCCTTGCCCGCCGCGCGCACGGCCGAGACGGCGCCGACCGCCATGCTATCGTTGCCGGCCAGCAGCGCCTTGATGTCCGGGTATTCGCTGAGCATCGAGGCGGCCACCTGGTTGCCCTTGTTGATTTCCCAGTCGCCCGATTGCAGGGACACGACCTTGATCTGCGCCGCTTCCATCGCGTCCTTGAAGCCTGCGGTGCGCGCCTGGGCGTTGGTGGTGGTGGAAACACCTTCGATGATGCCGACTTCGTCACCGGCCTTGAGCTGCTTGGCCAGGTATTCACCGACCAGGCGGGCGCCCTTGCGGTTGTCCGGGCCTACGAACGGCACATTGATGTTCTTGCTCTTGACCACGGCGGGATCGAGTTGGTTATCGATGTTGATAACCGTGATACCGGCGTCGACGGCTTTCTTGATCACCGGCACCATCGCCTTGGAATCGGCGGGTGCGATGACCAGTGCATCGACCTTGGACACGATCATCTGCTCGACGATACGGATCTGGTTGGCTGTGTCGGTTTCATCCTTGATCCCGTTGGAGATCAACTCGAAATCGGCGGAGTGTTCCTTCTGATAGGCCTTGGCGCCGTCTTCCATGGTGAGGAAGAACTCGTTGGCCAGGGATTTCATGACCAAAGCGACCTTGGGTTTTTCAGCGGTCTGGGCAAATGCCGAGGAGAGAGGCAGCGCAGCGGATGCGGCCGCGAGCATGGCGACAGCGAGGAGACGTCCAGCGAATGGCAACTTCATGGGTTCACTCCGATCTTATGATTATTGTGGGCAAATCATTGCACGGAACGCCGCGCAAACGTTTGCGTGAAGTGAACTATGGTAAGGGTTTGCTGATTTGTCAACGTCGCGATAGGCGCGATCGAGTGCCCGGCCGAGGCCATCGGTTGAAGGTACAGCGGTCGGCTTTATCTGTCGCGTCTGCAAATAAAAATTCTCCTCCTACATCAAAACGCCAAAAGCGCTGTCAGACGATTTTCTTGAATTTTAAGTAGTTGCGTAAATGCCTACGGTTAAATACTGTATGCACGTACAGCTTAATAAGGATAATCCTGTGGCCCCGCCCTCCGCTGCAACTTCCCCTTTAGACGCCTACGCACGACTCGCCCTTCGCGTCTCGAAAATCATCAACGGTCCCACCGCTCAAAAAGCCAAGGCCGCCCTGATCTTCCGTCTTCCCGATGAGCCGGTGGATGAGTGGGAACGCCTGCTGGAAGAAATCGACGAGAACGACAACGTGACCCTCGCCTATCGCGACGATGGCGGTGTGCAGGTTTTCTGGGTTGTGCCGAAGGAAGATTGAGCGTGATGAGTGTTCGCTGTTTTGCTTTATTGCTGGCTTTCGCCGCGATGGGGGCACAGGCCGCTGCGCCGCGCACCTTCAACGAAGCCAAGAAAATCGCCTGGAAACTCTACGCGCCGCAATCCACCGAGTTCTACTGCGGCTGCAAGTATACCGGCAATCGCGTGAACCTGGCGGCTTGCGGCTACGTGCCGCGCAAGAATGCCAGCCGCGCCGCGCGCATCGAGTGGGAGCACATTGTTCCGGCGTGGCAGATCGGCCATCAGCGCCAATGCTGGCAGGAAGGCGGCCGCAAACAATGCACCCGCTACGACCCGGTCTATCAACGGGCCGAGGCCGACCTGCATAACCTGGTGCCGAGCATTGGCGAAGTGAATGGCGACCGGAACAATTTCAGCTTCGGCTGGCTGCCGGTGCAGAAGGGCCAATACGGTTCGTGCCTGACCCAGGTGGATTTCAAGGCCAAGAAGGTCATGCCCCGCCCGTCCATTCGCGGCATGATCGCCCGCACCTACTTCTACATGAGCAAGCAGTACGGCCTGCGCTTGTCGAAACAGGACAGACGCCTGTACGAAGCCTGGGACAAGACCTACCCGGTCGAAAGCTGGGAACGCCAACGCAACCAGAGTGTGGCGTGCGTCATGGGGCACGGTAACGAGTTCGTCGGGCCGGTGGACCTCAAGGCCTGCGGCTGACTCACCCGAGTGAAAACACAATCGGCTGTGGGAGCGAGCTTTCTCGCGATGGCGGTATATCAGCCAACATCAATGCTGACTGATCCGACGCTTTCGCGAGCAAGCTCGCGCCCACCGTTGATGGGGTGCTGCCCGATTATTGGGCCGTCGGGTAATCCACCACCAGGGTCTCGATGTTGCGCTTTTTCGCCCGGACCAGGGCAGCGGTGATTTTCTCCTGACCTGCTTCAGCGTCGGCCTTGGAGTTGAATGGGCCGACCAGCACTCGCTCCTTGCCATTTTCCCGCACCACGGTCGACATGAAGCTGTGCTCGATGAGCCACCCGGTCAGGTCGCTGATCGCTTGCGGGGTCTCGCCTCGAACCTCGACCGCCCATTGCGGCGCGGCAGCGGCAGCCGGCGCGGAGGTCGCGGCGGGTTTGGGCTTCGGTGCCTCGGCGTCACGCCCTTCACCACACCCAGCCAGCATCAATACCGCGATAACCCAAGCCAATTTGCGCACAACGTTTCCCCTGGAAGACATGAGGCACGGATTTTAACACTCACATCCAGCAAGAACCCCGCGAACGACGCTCAAAACACGAGAATCCTGCCCGACGTCTCTGTATAGTCGCACCCTGGGAATTCACTCTGGGAATTAATGCTGCGTCTGCACGTCAGAAAGAGGCACCCACGTTGTGACACTTAGCACTAATCTATAAGCAGTACCGACATCTGCACTGTCTGAATCAGGTGCCCTATAAAGCAATCAAGGAGAACACCATGCTGATACTCACCCGCAAAGTCGGTGAAAGCATAAACATTGGTGACGACATCACGATCACCATTCTGGGCGTTAGCGGCCAACAAGTCCGGATCGGCATCAACGCCCCGAAAAACGTCGCGGTACACCGCGAAGAGATCTACCAACGTATTCAGGCAGGCCTCACCGCCCCCGACAAGCCGCAAACGCCCTGAGCCTTGCAGCAGTCCGTAGCCAGCCCGTTTGCATCGCCGCAATGGCTGGCTAAAGATTCCGGCCGATCGAGCCTTACCCCGATCCACCCCGCCTCTTGATTGTCGTCCAGCCCGTGAACCGATACTAATGGCATGGCTCGTAGCCTGGCTGTCAGACGTTTCGTTTTAATGGCGGTGAAGCAGGCGCGCGTGGCAGCTCAGCCCAGGCTCACACCCCGCGCCATGCCGGTGGCCGCCACCACCATCAAGACCAGCAGCAAGGCTTCGATGTGGCTGACCCGGGCAAACCGGCCAGCCCGTGACGGATCGACAGCCATGCCCTTGCCCAAGGCTATGCGCCATTTGACCAGGGCGATCATTGGCGCGATTTCCAGCAACAGGATCAGCAGCAACAGCGTCATCTTCAGGTGAAACAGCGGTTGATGCAGGTAGTAGTCCGAGCCTTTTTCGAACCCCGCGAACGCCCGCATCCCCCCGGTCACCAACAGCACCAGCGCCGACACGCCCCACACGTTATCCGCCACCAGCACGTTGCGAACCGCGTCCGCGCCATCCGCCACGCGCCGCAGTGCCGTGCCGCGCGTCAGCACCGCCCAGAAGCCAAGGGCGAAGGCCAGGAGATGAATTGCCGCGAGAGACCAATGAGCCAACATGAGAGAGGCGCCTGTCAGTGAACGTCGGGTCGACCTGACAGTACTAGCTCATAAAACAATGATTGCCAGGGTTGGCATGCAAAAAAACTGTGGGAGCGGGCTTGCTCGCGAATGCGGCGTATCAGTCAACAAATCACTCACTGATACAGCGCATTCGCGAGCAAGCCCGCTCCCACAGGGGTATTGCGAACGCTAAAAGATTCTAGTCGGCCAGACGCCAGGTCGTGCCGCCCTTCCCGTCTTCCAGCACCACGCCCATGGCGGTGAGCTGATCGCGGATACGGTCGGATTCGGCCCAGTCCTTGTTGGCCCGCGCGGTCAGGCGCGCCTGGATCAATGCCTCGACCTCGGCGGCGTCCACGCGGCCTTCGGCACCGGCCTGGAGGAAGTCATCCGCCTCGAGCTGCAACACCCCCAGCACATTGGCCAGTTCCTTCAGGCGTGCCGCCAGGCCCGCCGCCGCATTGAGATCACTCTCGCGCAGGCGGTTGATCTCACGCACCATTTCAAACAGCACCGCGCAGGCTTCCGGCGTGCCGAAGTCGTCGTTCATCACTTCGGTAAACCGCGCCACGTAGGCTTCGCCACCGGCGGCAGGCACGCTCGGCAGGCCTTTCAACGCATGGTAGAAACGCTCCAGGGCGCCCTTGGCGTCCTTGAGGTTGTCTTCCGAATAGTTGATGGCGCTGCGGTAGTGACTGGACACCAGCAGGTAACGCACGACCTCGGGGTGGTACTTGTCGAGCACGTCGCGGATGGTGAAGAAGTTGTTCAAGGACTTGGACATCTTCTCGCCGTTGATCCGGATCATGCCGCAATGCATCCACGCGTTGGCGTAGGTCTTGCCGGAAGCCGCTTCGCTCTGGGCGATCTCGTTCTCGTGGTGCGGGAACTCCAGGTCGCTGCCGCCGCCATGGATATCGAAGGTCTCGCCCAGGCAGCAGGTGGACATCACCGAGCACTCGATGTGCCAGCCCGGACGCCCGGCGCCCCACGGCGATTCCCAGCTCGGCTCACCCGGCTTGGCGGCTTTCCACAGCACGAAATCCAGCGGGTCTTCTTTCGACTCGCCGACCTCGATGCGTGCGCCGATGCGCAGGTCTTCGATTTTCTTGCGCGACAACTTGCCGTAGCCCATGAACTTGGCAACGCGGTAATACACGTCGCCATTGCCCGCTGCGTAGGCATAGCCCTTGTCGATCAGGGTCTGGATCATCGCCAGCATGCCGGGAATGTGATCCGTGGCACGAGGCTCCAGGTCCGGCTTGAGAATATTGAGGCGCGCCTCGTCCTCGTGCATGGCCTCGATCATGCGGGCGGTCAACGCATCGTAGGGCTCGCCGTTCTCGCGGGCCCGATTGATGATCTTGTCTTCGATGTCGGTGATGTTGCGCACATAGGTCAGGTCATAACCGCTGTAGCGCAGCCAGCGGGTTACCAGGTCGAAGGCGACCATGCTGCGGCCATGCCCAAGGTGGCAGTAGTCGTACACGGTCATCCCGCAGACGTACATGCGCACCTTGTTGCCATCCAGCGGCTTGAAGACTTCTTTGCTCTTGGTGAGCGTGTTGTAGATCGTTAGCACAGGGTTTCCCTTAAGACTTGATCACTGACCCCAGGAATCACGCAAGGTCACGGTACGGTTGAAGACCGGACGACCGGGTTTTGAGTCCTTGATATCCGCGCAGAAGTAACCTTCGCGCTCGAACTGGAAACGGTCTTCCGGCTGTGCGTTGCCCAGCGATGGCTCGGCACGACAACCGGTGAGTACTTGCAGGGAGTCAGGGTTGATGTTGTCCAGGAAGCTGGCGCTGTCTTCGGCCTTCTCCGGGTTCGGTGAACGGAACAGGCGATCGTACAGGCGCACTTCGCACTCGACGCTGGCGGCAGCCGGCACCCAGTGGATCACGCCCTTGACCTTGCGCCCTTCCGGGTTCTTGCCCAGGGTGTCCGGGTCATAGGAGCAGCGCAGCTCGACGATGTTGCCATCGGCATCCTTGATGGCTTCGTCGGCGCGGATCACGTAGCTGCCGCGCAGGCGCACTTCACCGGCTGGTTCCAGGCGCTTGTAGCCCTTTGGCGGCTCTTCCATGAAGTCGTCGCGGTCGATGTAGATCTCCCGGGCGAACGGCAGGACGCGCACGCCCATGTCCTCTTTCGGATGGCACGGCAGCTCGAGGTTCTCGACCTGGCCTTCCGGGTAATTGGTGATCACCACCTTCAGCGGGCGCAGCACGCACATGGCGCGCGGGGCGCTGTGGTCGAGGTCGTCACGGATGCTGAACTCCAGCATGCCGAAGTCCACCACGCCGTCGGAACGGTTGGTGCCGACCATCTCGCAGAAATTGCGGATCGATTTCGGCGTGTAGCCACGACGCCGGAAGCCCGACAGCGTCGACATGCGCGGGTCGTCCCAGCCGTTGACGTGCTTCTCGTCCACCAGTTGCTTGAGCTTGCGCTTGCTGGTGATGGTGTAGTTCAGGTTCAGGCGGCTGAATTCGTACTGGCGCGGGTTGGCTGGCACGGGCAGGTGCTCGAGGAACCACTCGTACAGCGGACGATGGCTTTCGAATTCCAGGGTGCAGATCGAATGGGTAATGCCTTCGATGGCGTCCGACTGGCCGTGGGTGAAGTCATAGTTGGGGTAGATGCACCACTTGTCACCGGTCTGGTGGTGATGGGCGTGGCGGATGCGATACATGATCGGGTCGCGCAGGTTCATGTTCGGCGAGGCCATGTCGATCTTGGCGCGCAACACCCGCGCACCGTCCGGGAACTCACCGGCGCGCATGCGGGCGAACAGGTCGAGGTTCTCTTCCACGCTGCGGTCACGGAACGGACTGTTCTTGCCCGGCTCGGTCAGGCTGCCACGGTATTCCTTGGCCTGCTCGGGGGTCAGGTCGCAGACATAGGCGTTGCCGGCCTTGATCAGCTCCACCGCCCAGTCGTGCAGTTGGTCGAAATACTGCGAGGCATAGCGCACTTCACCGGACCATTGGAAGCCCAGCCACTTGACGTCGCTTTCGATCGCGTCGATGTATTCCTGGTCTTCCTTGGCCGGGTTGGTGTCGTCGAAACGCAGGTGCGTGACGCCACCGAACTCCTCGGCCAGGCCAAAGTTCACGCAGATCGACTTGGCATGGCCGATGTGCAGGTAGCCGTTGGGTTCCGGCGGGAAACGGGTGACGATCTGTGTGTGCTTACCCGAATCCAGGTCCGCCTGGATGATCGGGCGCAGGAAATTGACCGGCACGGCCGGGCCGGTCTTGGAATTCGAGGTAGGGTCGACAGTGGGCTTGCTCATAGGATCCTTGAACAGACAAGTGCGCGGCCGGGTGCGGCCTGATAAATCAAAGCCCGTATCATAGCCGATGCTGTCAAGCACCTGACAGGCCAGGCCGGCAAACGATTGAATTTAATCGACGACCCGATGAAAAACAGCCTCGAAATTCGTGCCTGGCAGGCTAAACTGCCCAGCCTGGCCGATCATAGCCAGACCGGTTGCGGGCCTCACAGCCCCAAAACCCAAGAATTCCTAGAAAGAGTAGCGATCATGAGCAAAGTCAAACTGACCACCAACCACGGTGACATCGTTCTGCAACTGAACAAAGAAAAGGCGCCGCTGACCGTCGCCAACTTCATCGAGTATGTCCAGGCCGGTCACTACACCAACACCGTCTTCCACCGCGTCATCGGCAACTTCATGATCCAGGGCGGCGGTTTCGAGCCGGGCATGAAGGAAAAGAAAGACAAGCGCCCAAGCATCCAGAACGAAGCCGACAACGGCCTGCCGAACAAGAAGTACAGCATTGCCATGGCCCGCACCATGGAGCCGCATTCGGCCTCCGCGCAGTTCTTCATCAACGTGGCTGACAACAGCTTCCTCAACCACAGCGCCAAGACCGTACAGGGCTGGGGCTATGCCGTGTTCGGTGAAGTGATCGAAGGCACCGACGTGGTCGACAGCATCAAGGGCGTTTCCACCACGTCCAAAGCTGGCCACCAGGACGTCCCGGCAGAAGACGTGATCATCGAGAAAGCCGAGATCATTGAGTGATACTACTGATTTCAGATTTGCATCTGGAAGAGGAGCGCCCGGACATCACCCGGGCGTTTCTGGATTTACTCGCCACCCGCGCCCGCTCGGCGCAAGCGTTGTACATCCTGGGCGATTTTTTCGAAGCCTGGATCGGCGACGATGCCATGACCCCGTTCCAGCGCTCCATCTGCCAGGCCCTGCGCGCATTGAGCGACAGCGGCACGGCCATCTTCCTGATGCACGGCAATCGCGATTTCATGCTGGGGCAGGCCTTCTGCAAGGCCGCTGGTTGCACCCTGGTCAAGGACCCGAGTGTCGTGCAGTTCAACGGCGAGCCGGTGCTGCTGATGCATGGCGACAGCCTGTGCACCCGCGACGAAGGCTACATGAAGCTGCGGCGCTGGCTGCGCAACCCGGTCACGCTGTTCATCCTGCGCCACCTGCCCTTGGGCAGCCGGCAGAAACTGGCGCGTAAACTGCGCAGCGAAAGCCGGGCACAGACGCGGATGAAGGCCAATGACATCGTCGACGTCACGCCTGAAGAAATCCCGCGGATCATGCAGCAGTACGGCGTACAGACCCTGATCCACGGCCACACCCACCGCCCCGCCATCCACAAGCTGCAACTCGGCGAACATGCAGCGAGACGCATCGTGCTGGGGGATTGGGACAAGCAAGGCTGGGCACTGCAGGTGGATGAACAGGGCTACACCCTCGCCCCCTTCCCCTTCACCCCTGCGCCCCAACTGGCAGGCCCCACTCACTGAGCCGTCCTTTCTCTACCGTGAGAGTGGAAGCTGCTTGCGAAGCATTCTGTGTGTTCACCACAGATCCCCTTGTGGGAGCGGGCTTGCCCGCGAAGAGGGTGGATCAGTTGATGAAGATGTTGGCTGACCCACCGCCTTCGCGGGCAAGCCCGCTCCCACCAGAAGATCGCCCCCACTGAAGAATCAATGTCCCGCCGAAGCCGGCCCCGCCTTCGCCGCAAACGGCGGCTTCGCCAACCACACCAACACAATCAACCCCATGAACGCCCACCCCAACAACGTGAAGTAATCCACGGTGGAGAGCATGTACGCCTGACTGGTAAGAATCTGATCGAGCTGGGCATACGCCGGCGCGCTCGCGCCGCCGAGCTGGTTGAGGGCCTCGCGGGTACTGGGTTCGAACGTGCTGATGTTCTCGCTCAGGTAGGCATGATGCATGTCGGCCCGACGGATCCAGATCCAGGTGGTGAGCGACGCCGCAAAGCTGCCGCCCAGGGTCCGCAGGAACGTCGCCAACCCGGCGCCATCGGCAATCTGGTGCGGCGGCAGGTCCGACATCAGGATGCTCAGCGTCGGCATGAAGAACAACGCCACGCCGATGCCCATGAACAACTGCACCAGGGCGATGTGCTGGAAGTCCACTTCGTTGTTGAAGCCTGCCCTCATGAAGCAGCTCAGGCCGATGGCCAGGAACGCCAGCCCGGCCAACAGGCGCAGGTCGAACTTGTGGGCGTACTTGCCGACGAAGGGCGACATCAGCACCGGCAGGATACCGATGGGCGCCACCGCCAGCCCGGCCCAGGTGGCGGTGTAGCCCATCTGGGTCTGCAGCCACTGCGGCAGGATCAGGTTGATGCCGAAGAAACCGGCGTAGCCACCCACCAGCACGATGGTGCCGATACGGAAGTTGCGATAGGCGAACAGCCGCAGGTTGACCACCGGATGGCGGTCGGTCATTTCCCAGATCACGAACACCGCCAGGGCGATCACCGAAATCAACGCGCCAATGATGATGAAGTTCGACTCGAACCAGTCCAGGTCGTTGCCCTTGTCGAGGATCACCTGGAGCGCACCGACGCCGATGATCAGCGTGATCAACCCGACGTAGTCCATCGGCTGGCGACTGGTGACCACCGGACGCGCCTTGAGCTGCTGCTGCACCACCATCGCCGCGAAAACACCGATGGGGACGTTGATGAAGAAAATCCACGGCCAACTGTAGCTGTCGGTGATCCAGCCGCCCAGGATCGGACCGGCGATGGGCGCCACCACCGTGACCATCGCCAGCAACGCCAGGGCCATGCCCCGCCTGGCCGGCGGGTACACGGCAATCAGCAAGGTCTGGGTCATCGGGTACAGCGGCCCGGCCACCAGCCCCTGGAGCACGCGGAAGCCGATCAGCTCGGGCATCGAGGTGGAGATACCGCATAGAAAGGAAGCGAGCACGAACAGCATCGTCGCCCACAGGAACAGCTTCACCTCGCCAAACCGGCGGCTCAACCAACCGGTCAACGGCAGCGCGATGGCGTTGCTCACCGCGAACGAGGTGATCACCCACGTGCCCTGCTCCGAGCTGACGCCCAGGTTGCCGGAAATGGTCGGCAAGGCCACGTTGGCGATGGTGGTGTCGAGCACTTGCATGAACGTCGCCAGCGACAGCCCGATGGTACTGAGCAACAGGCTGGGCGGTGTGAAGGACGCGTTATTGCTCATTACGAAACCCTATGAAGCGAAGGTGGCGGAATCGTCCAACTCAAGACACAGATACAGAACCTGTGGGAGCGGGCTTGCCCGCGAAGGCGATTCCACATTCAATAATTGCTGCCTGAAACTGCGCATTCGCGAACGAGCCCACTCCCACATCGGGCCCGGGCGCTCGCAGGATCGGTGTTCACTGCAATTGCCCGTGGGAGCGCGCCATCAAGGGCTAACGCTGTACCGTCTTGCTTGCCGCGGCGCTGTTCTCGTGGATCAGTCGGGCAATCATCGCGTCGGCATCGGCCAGTTGGCGGTCGTAGACCTGGGTGCTGAAGGTGGCCTTCTGCGGAGGCTGTTGAGCCAGGACCGGGCCGCTCTGGTCGTGCAGGTTGACGTTGACCAGGGTCGACAAACCGATCCGCAAGGGATGCTCGCTCAGTTCCTGGGCATTGACATGAATGCGCACCGGCACCCGCTGGACGATCTTGATCCAGTTACCCGTGGCGTTCTGCGCCGGCAACAGGGCAAACGCACTGCCGGTGCCGGCACCGAGGCTGTCGATCGTGCCGCTGTATTTCACGTCGCTGCCGTAAAGGTCGGTTTCGATCTCCACGGGTTGGCCAATGCGCATGTCACGCAGTTGGGTTTCCTTGAAGTTCGCATCGATCCACAACTGGTCCAGCGGGATCACCGCCATCAACGCCGTCCCCGGCTGCACCCGCTGCCCCAACTGCACGGTACGCTTGGCGACGTAGCCGGTGACCGGTGCGATCAAGGTGCTGCGGGCGTTGGCGAGGAAGGCCTGGCGCAGTTGCGCGGCGGCAGACTGCACGTCGGGATGGGACGACACCACGGTGTCATCCACCAGGGCGCTGGTGGTCTTGAGTTGCTGCCGGGCATTGGCCAGGGCATTTTGCGCCGAGGTCAGGTCGTCCCGAGCGTGGGAGAGTTCTTCCTGGGAGATCGCCCCGCCGGCCGCCAGGTTGCGGCGCCGGTTGTAGTTCTCCTGGGCTTTCTGCACCTCGGCTTCCTGGGCATTGACCTGTGCGCGCATGCCGTCGACGTTGCTGTACAAGCCACGCACCTGGCGCACGGTGCGGGCCAGGTTGGCCTGGGCACTCTGCAGCCCGACTTCGGCATCGTTCGGGTCGAATTGCACCAGAATCTGGCCTTCGCGCACCAGGTCACCGTCGTCGGCACCGATGCTCACCACGGTGCCGGTGACCTGCGGCGTGATTTCCACCACGTTGCCGTTCACATAGGCATCGTCGGTGCTTTCGTTCCAGCGCCCGTACAGCTCGTGCCAGGCCCAGACGCCCAGGCCGCAGAGGATGACGATGACCGCGAGGGCCAGCAGCATGACCTTGCGCTTGCGCGGGTTGCCGCTGTCCTGCGGGTTTTGGGTAGGTTGCGTAGTGTCGGCAGTGGCCATGACAAGTCCCTCGAATCAGTTATTCGGCGCAGAGGCCGGTGTGGCCGCGGCCAGGGCCTGGGGTTCGAAACCACCGCCCAGGGCCTGCATCAGCTGGATCGACAGGTCGATCTGCTCGGCATTCAGGTTCGCCAATTGACGTTGGGCCTGGAGCAATTGCTGCTCGATGCTCAGCACGTCCAGGTAATTGCCGATGCCCGAGCCGTAGCGCTGGACCACGGTGTCGTATGAGCTTTGGGCGATATCAGTGGCATGTTGCTGGGCGCCAATCTGGCGGGCGATGTCACGCAGCTGGTTGATGGTGTCGCTGACATCCCCCAGGGCCTGGACCAGGCTTTTGTTGTACTGCGCCACCGCCAGGTCGTAGTCGGCGTCCCGGGCATCCAGGTCAGCCCGCAGGCGTCCGCCATCGAAGATCGGCAGCGAGACCGTCGGCGCCACGTTGAAGAAACGGCTGGGCGAGCCGAACATCGCATCGCCCAACAGTGACCGCACCCCCGCCGCCGCGCTCAGGTTGAGGTTGGGGTAGAAGTTGGTCTTGCCGGCCTCGATGTCCTTGCTCGCCGCTTCGACCCGCCAACGGGCGGCCACCAGGTCGGGGCGACGGCCCAGCAACTCGGCCGGCAGGTTTGACGGCAAGGCGACCGCGCTCGACTGCAGCACGTTGGGCCGGGCGATTTCGCTGCCCCGGTCCGGGCCTTTGCCCAACAGCACCGCCAAGGCGATCTTGGCGCTTTGCAGGCGTTTCTCAGCGTCGATCAAGGTCGCATCGGCGCTGGCCTCCAGGCTTTCGGTCTGCTGGAACTGGTACTCGCTGTCGATCCCGGCGTTGAGACGGCGCTTGCTCAGGTCGAGCATCTGCCGGGTGCGCTTGAGGTCTTCGGCCGCCAGGTCACGAATGATGTGGGCTTGGCCCAGGTCGCTGTAGGCCCGGGCCACATCGGCGGCCAGGGTCAGTTGCGCTGCCTGGCGGTCGATCTCGGCGGCACGGGCCTGGCCCAGCGCGGCTTCCCAGGCGGCCCGCTGACCCCCCCAGAGGTCGAAGGTGTAATTGAAGTTAACCCCCAGCGTGCGCAAGGTGCTGTAGGCACCGCCCTCGCCCGCCGGGTCCTCGTCGCGGGACAGGCGCGAACGGCTGACACCGCCGCTGGCATCCAGGGTGGGCAGGCGCGCCGCATTGGCGGCATAGGCGGCGGCACTGGCCTGATGCACCCGGGCGCTGGCGATCTGCATGTCCGGGCTGTCGCGCAAGGCTTCACGGATCAGGCCGTCGAGCTGCGGGTCGCCCAGGCTTTTCCACCAGTCGTTTTTCGGCCATGCGGCCGGCGACAACTTGACACCGTTCAGCGATTGCCCGGCCTTGAGGCTCTGGGCCTCAAGGCTGACGCCTTCGGTCTTCAGGCCGCTATAGCTGGCGCAACCGGCCAGGCTCATGGCGAGCAATACCAGGCTCAGGCGAGTACGCAAGGTCTTACGCTTCATTTGTCCCCCAACCGCAGCACGGTGATGGGATCACCGGCGGCAAGCAGAATTTTCTTGAGAATCTGTTCGAGGGTTTGCAGCTCCTCGCGGCTGATGGCGCTGGCCAACTGGTTCATGGCGTCGGCACCGATCACCGGCAGCCGATCCGCCAGGGCCTGGCCGGCGTCGGTCAGCACCAGCAGCACTTGCCGCCGGTCATCCACCGAACGTTGACGAGCGAGGAAACCTTTCTGTTGCAAGCGATCGAGCATGCGGGTCATCGAACCGCTGTCCAGGGACAGGTAGCGACACAGCTCGGCGGGTGTGTCGATGCCGTGCTGGGCCATGATGATCAACACCTTGAACTGCGCGGCCGTGATGCCGACGGGTTCCATGTGGGTATCGATGATCCGATCCTTGAGCAGCGCGGCGCGTCCGAGCAGCATGCCGAGATGGCACTTGTGGAATTCGTCTGGGGTGAAATGCTTCATCTGAGCACCGTTTGCTGCCTAGGCAGTGAATGTATGTCGAGATATTACTGCTTAGGCAGCAAATGTCAAATAAAATAGTTAGCTTGCTATTCATGAGGGCAGGCACAGAAACAAAATGTGGGAGCGGGCTTGCTCGCGAATGCGGTGGGTCAGCCAACATCTTCATCAGCTGATTCACCCTCTTCGCGAGCAAGCCCGCTCCCACATTGAGGTTTTGGGGAACGGTTAGAAATCGCGCTTGTAGAAGATGTCCAGGGAGCTGGCGACCCCACTGGCGGCTTCGAGGTAGACCTTTTTGCTGAGCTTGTAACGCAAGGCGATGGTGTTGGCCGGTTCGAACACGCCGACGCCGTAGCGCAGGCTGAGTTTTTCCGACAGGTTGCCGCTGGCGACCACACTGGTGGTATCGCCGCTGCCCTGGGTGTCGAGTTGGAAATCACTGATGCCCAGGTTGTTGGCCAGGCTGGTGGTCACCCCGGCACTGCCCATCAGGCCCAGACCCAGCGCCGCTTGGGCGAGCATGTTGTTGTCCTCGCCCGTGGTGCTCAGCGGCCGACCCAGCACCAGATAGGACAGCGCCTGTTCCTGGCTCATGGCCGGTTCCGAGAAGATCTGCGTGGTCGGCTGCTCGGCGCTGCCGCTCAAGCGGATGCCGGCAATCACATCGTCGGTCTGGCGGATTGCCTCGATGTCCAGGTAAGGCTGGTCGATAGGCCCAGCGAACAGCAGGCGCGCGCGACGGACCGTCAGCCGTTGCCCATAGGCCCGGTAGCGACCGTCGTTGAGCCAGAGTTCGCCGCGGGTGTCCATGTTGTCGCCGATGTGCACCTGGCCCTGGACGTTGGCGGTCAGGCCGAAGCCTGCAAACGCGAGTTTGTCCTGGCCGACAATCACGTCGATGTCCATCGCCATGGCCATCGGCGGCTTGCCCTCCTCGGTCTGGTGCCCAACGATCACCGTGTCGTCCGAGACCTTGACGGTGGAAGGTGGCAGTTCGCGAATGGTGATCTCACCCTTGGGCACCAGGACCTTGCCGGCAATGGCCAGCCGTTCGCCTTGCAGGGTGATGTCGAGGTCCGGCGCCACATCCAGCACCGCGTACGGCTCGACCGTGACCGGCAAATGCGAGCCCTTGAGCGCCAGGTTCATGCTCAAGGCCTCGCCCCAGCCGATGTCCCCGGTCAGGCTGCCCTGCCCGTCCTTGCCGCTTTTCCAGTCACCGTTGAGCCGCATTGTGTCGCCGGCGATCATCGCGCGCACCTGCAGGGCTTCGAGGCTGACCGGCAGTTGAGGCCCGGACACTTCGCCGTCGCTGAGCACCAGGTTGCCGTTGACCTGGGGCGCCAGCAAGCCCCCGGACAAGGTCCCGCTGCCGTTCAGGTGGCCGGTGAGGGTTTGCACCATCGGCACGAATGGCCGGGCCACGGACAGGTCCAGGCCGGTCAGGCGGAACGAACCGCTGAGGGGTTTGCTGGCCGGCAGCGGGTTGATTTGCGCCTGGAGCATCAGCTCACCGAGCCGGGCGCCGACGAAATTCAGTTGGGTGTCGATGCGCTTGGGGGTCAGGCGGCTGTCCAGGGTCAGGGTCTGGTAGGGGAAGTCCAGCCACGGCGCCTGCTCGTGTTCCTTGTCGCGGATGCGCAACGTGCCGCCACTGGCGTCCACCAGGATCCGCCCGTTCGGGCCGCTGGCCGGCAAGTCCAGTTGCAGGTCGGCATTGAGCTGGCCCTTCCAGGCGAAATCCTTGGGCATCCACTGGGCCAGGCTTTCGATGGGGAACTGCTTGAGGTGATAGCGCAGCTTCGGCTCCGGCATCAGCCGCTGGTCTTCACCACACAGGCTGGCCTGGCCGGAACGCCAGCAATGGGCGCCCACGTTGAGCGTGCCGTTGGCCAGGCGCTCCAGTTTCGCCGGGGCTTGCAGGCGCCAGGCCTGGCCGCCGGCCTGGACGTCACCGCTGGCCAGGCGTCCGCGCCAGTTGCCCTGGTCGAGCCGGCCATCCAGCGCCAATGTCGTGTCGAGTTGCGGCCCCTGCAAGTCCAGGGTGAGTGTCTGTTGCTTGATATCACCCTGCCCGCTGACGGTCAGCACACCCAGCGCCGTGTCGCCGGCGCGAATGCCACTGGCCTTGAGGTCGACCTTGCCTCGCTGCGCTTTGTCCAGGGTTGCGTCCAGGTTCAGACGTTGAAGATGGTTGTCCTGAAACGCCAGTTGGGTGCCTTGCAGGCCGAGCTTGCCCTGAGGGGCCTTGAGTGTCCCCGCGACCTCGACGCGCCCCATGACCTGGCCGCGCAATTGCGGCCAGAGCTGGGCCAGACGCGCGAGCTTGATGTCGACCTGGCCGGTGAGCGTCTGTTGCAGGCTGGCGCTGCCGTTGATGCGGTTGTCCCCCAGGCGGATGTCCAGCGCGCTGAGGTTCCATTGTTCGCCGGCGCCGCTGGCCCGGGCCTGGAACAGCGCCGGTTGACCGCGCAGCTTGCCCTTGAGGTCCAGGTCCGCGTCGAGGTTGAGGGTGCCGTTGTTGATCGACCCCTTGCTGCGCAACGGCCCCGCCAGGGTGCCGGGCAATTCGCCGAGCCAGTACGCCGGGTTGATGGCCGACAATGCCAGGGCCGTGTCCCAGGCAATACCCTCGGCAAATTGCAGGTCCAGGTGCCCTTCGGCCTTGCCTTGGCCGGCGGTGAGCTCAAGTTGCGGCAAATGGATCTGGGTCAGGTCGCCGCTGAACGGGCTGCCCAGGCTGAAGACGCCGGCGGGCCCATCCAATGCGGCCTGGAAATGGCCGAGGTAGTTGCCATCGGTGTACGAGACTTCGCCGTCGAAGCGGCGCACGCTCACTTGTGGCTCATCGATCAGCGGGTAAAGCCGATGCCAGGGGAAATCCAGCCAGGCGATCTTGGCGTCGGCGCTCAGGCCCTCGCGCCAGTCCACCTGGCCGCTGAGCTTGAGGCTCTGCTGCTCGCCAGCGTCCAGGTCCAAGGCGGCGATCTGCGCGCCTTTGGCGTCCACCTTGCCTTGCAGCAGCAACGCCACGGGGCCTTTCTCGGCCGGCAGGGTCGCCTTGCCGAGCAGTTGGTAACCGGTGTCCAGGTCGCCCTCGCCGGTCAACTCGAGCTGATTGAGCACCAGGGTGTCCGGCAGGTCGGCGCTGGCCTTGAAGCCGTCGGCGGTGATGCGCACCTTGGCCGGCAGGTGGTCGGCCAAGGGTTGCAGCTCGCCCACCAGACGGCCTTGCAGGTAACCGCGGCTGTCAGCGCTGAGGTTGAGCGTCTTGAGCAGGTCGCCATCGACGTTCAAGTCCAGGGTCCAGGGCACGCCTGTCGGTGCGGGCAGAGTCAACTGGCCGGCGGCCTTCAGCGGCCAGTCCGCGCCGGGCTTCAGCAGACCGGAAAGCTGTAGGCTCAGTGCGTCGCGTTGCAGTTGCAGCGAGTCGATCCGCAAGCCCTCGGCCGTCCAATGGGCCGCCAATTGCAAGCCCTTGAGTTGCTCGCTGCCATTGAACAGCAGGCGAGCGACCTGCACCTCTCCCAGTTCGATGGCCACCGGCAAGTCCAGGTCGGGCAAGCTGATCGGACCGCTGCTCGGCTCATCGGCGGAAGGCGGAAATTGCAGGCTGATCTGATCGGCCTTGAGCCGTTCGATGCACAAGGTCAGACGGGTCAGGCACAGCGGCGACCAGGCGAAGATCAGCCCATCGATTTCTACCCGACTGCTGTCCTGTTGCCACAGCAGATGATCGGCGCTCCATTGCCCGCCAAGGCGCCCCTGGAAATTGTCCACGCTCAGCCCGGGCACCAGGCCAAGGGCCCAGCGGCTGCCGAATGCGCTGCCCAGGATAAGGCCCAGCGCCAATACCACCACGGCCAGCAGCGTACCCAACGCCAGCAGCGTTACCTTCAAACCACGACTCACAATTCGGGCCCCATGGAAAAGTGCAAACGAATGCCACCCTCATCGTCCAGCGCATGGGCCAGATCGAGGCGGATCGGGCCCACCGGCGACACCCAGCGCACACCGATACCCACGCCGGTCTTGAGGCTTGGCAATTCAAGATTGTTGAACGAATTGCCCTGGTCGACGAAGGTCGCCACCCGCCATTTCTCTGCGACCGAATACTGGTATTCGAGACTGCCGGCCACCATGTAGCGGCCGCCGATGCGATCACCCTCGGCGTTCTCCGGTGACAGGCTCTGGTAGTCGTAGCCACGCACGCTCTGGTCGCCGCCGGCAAAAAAGCGCAGGGACGGCGGGATGGATTTGTAGCCATTGGTGGCGCTGCCCCCGACCTGGGCGCGGGCCAGCAGGCGGTGCTTGTCGAACACGGTGGTCAGGCCCTTGACCATGGCGGTGCCGTAGACGAGGTTGTTGTCCGAACCCAGCCCTTCCTTGGCGACCTTGGTGTCGAACTGCAAGCGGTAGCCGTTGTGCGGGTCGATGCGGTTGTCGCTGCGCAGGTAGGAATAGCTGACGCCCGGCATCAGCAACGTGCTCAAGCCCGAATCGTCGCCGAGGCGGTATTCCTCGCGCTGCCATTTGAGCGATACCACCCGTTGCCAGCCGCTGGGCAACTTGCTGTGCCATTCCGGGCCGACGGTCAGCAGCTTGCTGAGGGTGTCGGTGCCGGCCAACTCTTCGTACTGGTAGCCGCCGGCGTAGCGCAGCTTGTCGGTCAGCGGTGGGTCCAGCGGCACGTCGTACCACAGGCCGACGTTCTGTCGGGGCGCCGAGACTTCGGCCTCCCAGCCATAACTGTGGCCCTGGGGATTGACCCAGTGGCGCGTCCAGTTGGCCTTGGCCCGCGGGCCGACGTCGGTGGAAAACCCCAGGCCCAAGCCCATGGTACGGGGCTTGCGGGTGTCGAGCTTGACCGCCACCGGGATCACGTTATCGGTGGCCGCGGTCGGTGCCGCGTCGACCCGCACGCCTTCGAAGTAGCCGCTCGACTGCAAGGCCTGGTTGAGCTCGGCAATGAGTTCGGAGTCGTAGGGGGTGCCCGCCTTGAACGGCACCATGCGCCGCAGCAGGTCTTCGTCGAACGGCGTATCGCCCTCGAAATTCACCGGGCCCAGGGCGTAACGCGGGCCGCTGTCGTAGATCAATTCGATGTCGGCGATACCGGCCTGGGGGTCCACGGACAATTGCTGGCGAGTGAATCGCCCACTGAAAAAACCGTAGCGCGAGGCCTGGTTCTGGATCAGTCGCTTGGCGTCTTCGTAACGACCGTGGTTGAGCACCGCACCGGGCTTGAGGCCGGGATCGTCCGGCAGGCGAAACGCCTTGAGGGACGCCGCCGGGCCCTCGACGCGCAGGGTCACGTTGCGCAGATGCACCGGTTCGCCAGGGTCAATGCTCAGGACCAGGCGCGGGTCCTTGCCGCCCTTGACCTCGCTGTCGATCTGCGGCTGGTAGTAGCCCAGCGCCTGGGCAGCCTTGCGGGCCTGCTCCTCGGCGCCGCGGCTGAAGCGCAACAGCGCCTCTTCGTCGCGATCGCCCACCCCACCGATGTAACCTTCTACGTTGGCCTTGAGTGCGTCGTTGGCCGGCTTGACCCGTACCTCCAGTTCACTGTTCGCCAGCGCCGCGCAGCTGAGGGACAGCATGAGCACGCCGCTGGTCATTCTTCCTGAAACATTCATGGCGCGGATGCTATCACGGGCTTGGGAGCCTGATAGAGCCAGACTCGTCCTAAAAGTTCGTCCGATCAGGCCGTTGCGCTGTGCAGGACCTGCGGATTGGCGTGGAAAAACACGTGTTCGCGGATCGGTCCTACGGCAATCTCGCCGATTTCCTCGTAGCCTTGGCGCTTATAAAAATCCAGGTAACGGGGGTTGCCGGTGTCCAGCACAACGCCTTGGGAATGCTCATCCACCGCGCACCAGTTGTGCACGGCCGTGAGTAATTGCTCGCCATAATGCTGGCCTTGGAACTGTGGGTGAATGCCCAGCAACGGCAACACATGAACCGCATCCGACGGCAGGCAGGCCGTGACCGCCGCGTGGTACTCCAGGTAGCGCCGGGTGCAGCGAAACCCCGTGCTCAACACCATGCGCAACCGCCACGCCCAGCTTTCGGTGATGCCCAGGCGCCGCTGTGGCGGGGCGATCAAGGCGATGCCGATAAGCCGGTCATTGACCAGCAGGCCGATGGCCGGCAGGTCCTGGAGAAAATGCTGCTTCACCAACTCCCGCACCGTGGCCCGCACTCGCTGCTCGTAGCCGGGACGCTCGGATTCGAACAGGAAGCTGAAGGTCGGCTCATGGCGATAGGCCTGGTACAGCAACGAACGGGCTTCGCGGGAATAACCGCTGTCGAGCATATGGATGTCGGCGAGGGCGGTGGCGGTTTCAGGCATGGTGGCGGATCTCCTGGGCGGGCTCGGTGAGGCCCTGCTCTTATTGACTACGAACCCGGCAGGGCTGTGATCGTTCCTACAAGCAAAGGACATTAGCAGCGCATTTGTCCTACTGCCACGCTGGCCCCCTTCCGACATGTCAGCTAGCATCGCAGTTTTGCCAGGACTGCCGACCATGAAGATCGTCTCCTTCAACATCAACGGGCTGCGCGCCCGTCCTCATCAGCTGGCGGCGCTGATCGACAAGCACCAGCCGGACGTGATCGGACTGCAGGAAACCAAGGTCCACGACGAGCAGTTCCCGCTGGCCGAGATCCAGGCCCTGGGTTACCACGTGCACTACCACGGGCAAAAGGGCCACTACGGCGTCGCCCTGCTCTCCCGCCAGCCGCCACTGAGCCTGCACAAGGGTTTCGAAAGCGACGACGAAGACGCCCAGCGGCGTTTCATCTGGGGCACCTTCGCCGATGCCAACGGTGTGCCGGTGACGATCATGAACGGCTATTTCCCACAAGGTGAAAGCCGCGACCACCCGACCAAATTCCCCGCCAAGGAGCGGTTCTACAACGACTTGCAGCAATTGCTGGAAAGCCGCTTCAGCAACGATCAGCCGGTGGTGGTGATGGGCGACGTGAACATCTCCCCGGAAGACTGCGACATCGGTATCGGCCCGGACAATATGAAGCGCTGGCTGAAAACCGGTAAATGCAGCTTCCTGCCGGAGGAACGCGAGTGGATGGCCCGCTTGAAGAACTGGGGCCTGGTGGACAGCTTCCGCCACCTGAACCCGGACGTCTGCGACCGTTTCAGCTGGTTCGACTACCGCAGCCGCGGCTTCGAAGACGAACCCAAGCGCGGCCTGCGCATTGACCTGATCCTCACCTCCCATGGCCTGCTGCACCGGGTCAAGGATGCCGGCGTCGACTATGAACTGCGGGGCATGGAAAAGCCGTCGGACCATGCACCGATCTGGCTGCAACTGAGCTGACCGCAACCACAGGTACCGGGCCACCACAGGGGTTGGGGTTTGCCTTGAGCCTGTGATCGCCACAGAACCCATTGTGGGAGCGGGCTTGCCCGCAAAGGCGCCGGGTCAGTCGATGGCGAGGTTGGCTGTAACGCCGTCTTCGCGGGCAAGCCCGCTCCCACAGGTTTTTTGGGTTTGCCTTGAGTCTGTGATCGCCACAGAACCCATTGTGGGAGCGGGCTTGCCCGCGAAGGCGCCGGGTCAGTCGATGGCGAGGTTGGCTGTAAGGCCGCTTTCGCGGGCAAGCCCGCTCCCACAGTTTTTTTGGGTTTGCTCTGGGTCTGTGGTCGCCACAGAACCCATTGTGGGAGCAACTGTCTTACCTCTGCCACCCGTCACCGCCATTCAGTGCCGTCTCGAAGCATGACATTCAGTCTGATTAGCAATATTCGCATGCAGGCGATGAGCGCGACTTTCGCGCTCTTGCCTCGCCCTCGAAGTGCTTCGTACCGGGCCTTGAAGTCGGCGTGATAGCGGATGACAACCCAGCACGACATATAAAGCGCACGTCTGACCCGCGCTCTTCCTCCGTAAATCTGACGTTTGCCGCTGTGATTGCCACTGTCGTCGTTGTAGGGGGCGATTCCCGCCAGGGACGCGATCTCTCTGCGATCAAGCTCACCGAGCTCAGGCAGGTAAACCAACAAACTAGCAGTCGCCACAGTGCCGATCCCTTTAACTGATGTGAGTCGGTCGGCTTTCTCCGCATCCAGCTTACGCATGCTTTGATTAATGGCTTTGCCAAACTGCTTGATTTGGATTTGCAGGTAGCGAATATGATCTTTGATCACCTCGATAACCGCCGGAAGCTGAGCCTGCTGTAGCCGGCGCTTGTTGTCATCTCGTTGTTGGACGAAGTGTTCGCGCAGCTGAATCAGCTCCCGCAGTGCTTCACGCTCAGGTGAAATGGGCTTTTCGTGAGACGCATGCAGAGCTTCGGCAAAATCGGCAAGAACAGCCGCATCGATGGGGTCGGTCTTGGCATTCTTGCCCATTGCTACGGCGAAGGCTCTAGCCCGACGAGGGTTGATCCTGAGCACATTGAAACCTGCCTCCTGCAGTGCTGCCATAACCTTTCGTTCATAGCCGCCCGTGGCTTCCAGTAACACCCGGCCAATCGTGTACGGGCTTAGCTGTTCGACCAGTTGTGCAAAACCCTCAGGCGTATTGGGGACCTCGTAGCCTTGGTTCTGTGGTCGAACCCAAACGACGAGATTTGATTTGGATATATCGATACCGACCCAGGAAATCATGGCAAAACCCTCTTACACTCAGAAATGAGAGTGCTCTGGCTTTGCCCACGCTTGTGATTCGAGTGCCGCTCGTCCAACTGTTCGGGCTTATGGGCCAGAGTAGAAAGGTAGATGGCAGCTTTGCTCCCACTCGTGCTTCAAGCACCGCGGACTCACAGCTTGCCATCTACCCCTCTCACCCCAGAGTTTATTCCCTTACTCAGACACAAGCGGGCTTGCCCGCGAAGGCGGTGGGTCAGTCGATGGCGAGGTTGGCTGCAAGGCCGCTTTCGCGGGCAAGCCCGCTCCCACAGTTTTTTTGGGTTTGCCTTGGGTCTGTGATCGCCACAGATGGAACGGTCGCCTTGCTGTCATCTTTCAGTCACCTGACTGACTTAATCTTCCGGCACTTCCTCAGGTTCTGAAGGTGCCGGCATGCGGCTGTGGTTGGGTGTGTTGATGGGGCTCTGGTTGCCGCTCGCGACATGGGCCGGCAGCTTGCCGGTGCCTGAGCGTGGACCGGCACTGCGCATCCAGGGCTCCAACACCATCGGCGCGGCGCTGGGGCCGGCGTTGGTCAAGGGCTTGATGGAAGATCAGGGCCTGCTCAAGGTCAGTGCCGAAATCACCGGCCGGGATAACGAACAGCGCATCGTCGGCCAGACCCGCGATGGTCGTCGGGTCGAAGTCGACATCGCTGCCCACGGCTCCAGCACCGGTTTCGCCGCCCTCAAGCAGGCCAGCACCGACCTGGCGGCCGCATCCCGGCCGATCAAGGACAGCGAGCTGAAGGAATTGTCCGCCCTCGGCGATCTGAAAAGTCCTGCCGCCGAGCAGGTCATTGCCATCGACGGCCTGGCGATCATCCTTCATCCCCAGAACCCACTGCGTCAGCTCGATACCGTGCAACTGGCGAAGATCTTCAGTGACGAGGCAAAAACCTGGGAAGCGGTGGGCAGCGTGGGCGGGCCGATCCACCTGTACGCCCGGGATGAACAATCGGGCACCTACGACACCTTCAAGGAACTGGTGCTCAGCCGACAAGGTAAGCGGCTGGATCCTACAGCGCGACGCTTCGAATCCAGCGAACAGTTGTCGGACGCCGTCAGCCAGGACCCGCAAGGCATCGGTTTCATCGGTTTGCCCTACGTACGCCAAGCCAAGGCACTGGCGATCGTCGACGGCGATTCCCAACCCATGTTGCCGCTGAACACCCTGATCGCCACCGAGGACTACCCGCTGTCCCGCCGGCTGTTCTTCTACCTGCCGCCGTGGGACCAGAACCCCTGGGCCCAGGCATTGGTCGACTTCACCCAGAGCGACAAGGGCCAGGCCATCGTCGCGGCCAACGGCTTCATCGCCCAGACCGTACGGGCCATGTCGGTGACGCCAAACGCGCTGATGCCCGAGGGTTACCAGGCCCTGAGTCGCCATGCACAACGCCTGTCCGTGAACTTCCGCTTCGAAGAAGGCAGCGCCAGCCTCGACAACAAGGCCCACCAGGACCTGGGACGAGTGCTCGACTACATAAAGCAGCACGGCAAGCTCGATCGACGCGTGACGCTGGTGGGTTTCGGCGACGCCAAGGACGACCCGGCACGCGCCGACCTGTTGTCCAAACTGCGGGCCATGGCCGTGCGCCGCGAACTGGTCAAGAACGGCGTGACACTGCGCGAGGTACGTGGCTTCGGCGCGCTGATGCCGGTGGCGGCCAACAGCGAGGATGAAGGCCGGATCCGCAATCGGCGGGTGGAGGTGTGGGTTTATTGAGACCTTGGCAGCTCCCTATGTCCCTATGTCCCTGTGTCCCTGTGGCGAGGGGATTTATCCCCGCTGGGCTGCGAAGCAGCCCCAAAGCCAGACGCTGCGGTGTGACAGAGGAACCGTGTCAGCCGGTTTTACGACTGCTTCGCAGCCGAACGGGGATAAATCCCCTCGCCACAGGAAACGCGTGTTTACTCCGTTCGTTTCGGTGTAGGCACAGGCGCCCTTACCTTGCGCCATTGCCTACAACTACGCCAGAATCCGCCGGCTTGTGCACCTTGGGGCTGGGTTTTATCGTTTCCCGGTCGCTGACAAATCAGTGATCGGGTTTGGTAGCCCGGGGAAAACTAAGGTTCACAGCTTCGGCAACTACATTCTGCTGACGATCGTGTCAGCAGATTTGTTATGGCAGCTGTGCGCAGGGCGCCCTTGTGGCGCGCTGGGGTTTCCTTGGTACCCGGTCTACCAACCTGCGTATAGCCGCCACCTAATGTTTGGTAGCAATAGGTTGTGGCTCCATAACCAAGGAGTTTCATCCATGTTCAAAGTCACCCCCAACCCACCGGAAACCGATCCGGACTCAAGCGCCTTCGACAAAGCCGCCGACCGCGCCCTCGACTTCTACCTCAAGCCCAAGCCCACAGAACCCACCTGCGATCCAGGCCAACTTTTCACCGTCGTCAACGGCATCGACACCGAATGCCTGCTTGCCAACCTCAGCGAAACCCTGGCGTCGGCCAATGCGATGGTCAGCGACCTGGCGTTTGAACTGGACGGCTCCAGGCGGCATGTGGCGCTGGGCATCCAGCAGTTGATCGAGCTCGGCAGCCTGTTGGCAAACCGGGCGCTGGATAACGTCGACCCGCGTTAGTCAACCAACACATAACCCTTGTGGGAGCGGGCTTGCTCGCGAAAGCGGAGTGTCAGGTACCCTTCATCAACTGACACACCGCCTTCGCGAGCAAGCCCACTCCCACAGGGTTTGAGTCGATCACACTATTGGGAGTAACTATCGCTTCGCCAACTCCATGATCATCCGCGACAACAGGTAAACCCGCGGCACCACGCTCTCCACCTCGGCGTATTCCTCGGGGGTATGGATGTTGCCGCCGACGATGCCAAAGCCGTCCAGCGTCGGCGTGCCGACGCCGGCGGAGAGGCTGGCATCCGCCGCGCCGCCGCTGCCTTCTTCGGTGAGTTTGCGGCCCAGTTCGCCATAGATGCCTTGGGCCATCGCCATCAGGCGATCCGATTCCGCCGTCTGTGGCATCGGTGGCAGGCCGCGCTTGAGGCTGGTGGTGACCTCGGTGTCGGCGATCAACTTGTCTTGTGACACCCGGGCCAGGTCTTTTTCGAGGCGGTCGAACTCTTCCGGCACCGCCGCGCGCACGTCGGCCTTGGCGCTGGCCTTGTCGGGAATCACATTGGTGCGGTCACCGGCCTGGATCACCGTGAAGTTGATGGTGGTTTTCTTTTCGGCATCGCCCAGCTTGCCCAGTTGCAGGATCTGGTGCGCCGCTTCCATCGCCGCATTGCGCCCCAGCTCCGGCGCAACACCGGCGTGGGACGCCTTGCCCTTGACCTCCAGCAACGCCGTGGCACTGCCCTTGCGCCACACCACCAGGCCATCCGCCGGGCGGCCCGGCTCGAGGTTGAGGGTCACGTCATGGGCCTTGGCGGTTCTTTTGATCAGGTCGGTGGCGGCGTCCGAGCCGGTTTCTTCGCTGGCATCGAGCAGGAAGGTGATCTGTGCGTAGTCCTTGAAATCCAGATCCTTGAGGATCTTCAAGGCGTAGACCCCAGCGACGATGCCGCCCTTGTCATCCATCACCCCCGGCCCGTAGGCCCGCCCATCCTTGATATGGAACGGACGCTCGGCGGCAGAGCCCTCCTTGAACACGGTGTCCATGTGGGCCATCAGCAGAATCTTCGCCTTGCCGCTGCCCTTGAGGGTCGCAAGGATGTGCTGGGTGCCGTCCGAGTTCGGCACTTTCTCGATGGTGGCGCCCAACTTTTTCAATTCTTCGATGGTGATGTCGCCAACCTGGGTCAGGCCCGGCACATACCCGGAACCGGAGTCGATGTTGACCAGTCGTTCCAGCAGTTTCAGGGCCTCGCCCTTGTACTGTTCGGCGTGGGCCAGGACCTGCTGCTGGGGCTGCGCGAAGGCAACGGGCGAGAGCGCGCCGAGGGCCAGGCTCAGACCGAGGCTGACGGCCAGGCGGGTGCGAAGAGCGGTCATCGTCATGATTTCATCCTTGTTCGTTGCGAAAGAGTGCACAGGCACCCTACCCGACTCTGGACCAGGGCTCTAGACCGCAGAGGGCTGATTGGGACATTTGCCGAGGCTTGCCTCATCAAAAGGCTTGGCTCGCCGTGAATTTTGGCTATACATGACAAGGGGGTCCGGCACATCCCGAGGAAGGAGGCCCATGGGCAGTTACCAGGTGTTGATCATCGGCAGCGGGTTTGGAGGCCAGTGTGCGGCGGTCAATCTGCTCAAAGCAGGGTTCGAGGATTTCCTGATGCTCGAGCGTCGGGACTTTTTCGGCGGCACCTGGTGCCAGAACACTTACCCTGGCGCGGCGGTGGACGTTCCCTCTCCCCTGTATTCCCTGTCGTTCGCCGCCTACGACTGGCGCCAGATGTTCGCCGGGCAGGATGAATTGCACCACTACACCCAAACCGTGATCGCGCGTTTCAAGCTGCGGGACAAAGTGCGGCTGGGGACGAACGTAGAGCGTGTGGAATGGGACGACAGTGCCCGGCAGTGGGTGGTCCAGACCAACCACCAGGTCTATCGCGCACAGTTCCTGATCAATGCCACCGGGCCCCTCAGCCAGCCGGTGATCCCGGCGTTCGACGGTCGGGAGCGCTTCAAGGGCCAGGCCTTTCATACCAACCAGTGGGACCCTGCCTACGACTATCGCCACAAACGCGTGGCCATTGTCGGCAGCGGTGCCAGCGCCGCCCAGGTGATTCCGGCCATCGCCCCCCAGGTCGAGCACCTGCACGTGTTCCAGCGCACGCCGCACTGGGTGCTGCCACGTCCCGATCACACGTTCAACCGCCTGGAGCGCTGGCTGCTGGGCCTGGCCCCGGTGCGCACGCTGTTGCGCTGGTCGATCTACTGGCAATTCGAGACCCGCGTGATTGCCTTCAAGTATTCGCGGCCGGCGGTGCGCATGGTCCAGCGCAAGGCATTGAAACTGCTGAAACGCCAAGTGCCCGACCCGCAGTTGCGCAAGCGCTTGACCCCGGACTACCTGATCGGCTGCAAGCGCGTCATCCTCTCCAGCACGCTGTACCCGGCGCTGTGCCGGCCCAACGTCAGCGTGCACGGGCAGGAACAAGGCATCGCCGCCCTCGACGAAACCGGCATCATCACCCGCGACGGCCGGCACATCGCCTTGGACCTGATCGTCTGGTCCACCGGCTATGACGCCACCGACGGGGTGATTTCCTACCCGGTGACCGGCAAGCACGCCACCGAGCTGCGCGCAGTCTGGGACCCATATCCACGAGCGTACCTGGGCACCAGCCTGCCGGGCTTTCCCAACCTGTTCATCGTTACCGGGCCCAACACCGGCATTGGGCACACCTCGGCGCTGTTCATCATCGAAGCGCAGATGAACTACATCCTCGACTGCATCCGCACGGTGAAGCGGCAAAACCTGCGCTGCATCGAAGTGCAGCCGGCGGCGGAACGACGCTACACGGACATGATCCACCGGGAAATGCAGCGCACCGTCTGGAAATCCGGCGGCTGTCACAGCTGGTATCAAAGCAAAAGCGGCCATGTGATCGCGATGTTCCCAGGTTTCAGCTTCACTTATTACTGGCTGACCCGCCGGCTGAAGCCGGCGGATCACATCCTGTCGTAACCCATGGAGGGCGTGACATGCTGGTGTTGTGCGCAGTTCTTGCCGTGTTTATCGCCTGGAGCTGGTTGACGTATCCGGGCATCGGCCATGTGTTGTATGACCTGAGCATGGCCCTGGAGGCGCGACTTTACCGGTTGCACAAGATCACCGTGCCGATCAGCGAGATGACCGTATCGACCTGGCAGGGCGGACCCTATGAAGCGTCCGGCAGCATCCTGATGCTGCACGGCTACAGCGCCGACAAAAACCTCTGGCTACGCTTTGCACGGCACTTTGTCGGTGACTACCGGGTGGTGGTTCCCGACCTGGCCGGCCATGGCGAAACCGGCTTCAAGGCCGGCGGCGGTTACGACATCCCGACCCAGGCCCGGCGCGCCATCGAGTTGCTCGACGCCTGCGGGCTGGACAAGGTCCATGTGATCGGCAACTCCATGGGCGGCTACCTCGCGGCATGGCTGGCGGCCACCTATCCAGAGCGCGTATCGACCCTGGCGCTGATCGACCCCGCCGGCGTCACCGCGCCCGAGCCGAGCGACATGGAGCGTCACCTGGCCGCCGGGCATAACCCGTTCCTTGTGCACTCGCGGGATGAGTTCGCGCCGTTCTACGCCATGACCATGGCCTCTCCGCCCTGGGTGCCGAGCGTGGTGCTGGCGGCATTGGCGCAACGCTACGAGCAGCGCCGGGATGAACTGGCGGAGATCTTCGTCGACTTTCGCGCCAGCCCGCCGATGGAACCGCGCCTGTCCCAGATCCGCGCGCCGTCGCTGTTGCTCTGGGGCCGCAAGGACCGGCTGATCGACGTCAGCAGCGTGCCGGTGTGGAGCAAGGGTATCGCGGACCTGCGGGTGGAAATCTGGGACGGGGTCGGCCACATGCCCATGGTCGAGAAACCAAGGAAAACCGCGGCGTTGTACCGGGAGTTTCTCAAGGGTCTGGGGCAGTAGCCGCCCCCTGGCACGGGTCAGTCCCTGGCAGAATGAAGTCCTGAAGATTCTTCGTTTGTCGGCACCGGCGAAGGCTGCGATCTTTCGTGCAACTTCTTCCTCCCGATAGCCATAGCCAGGAACGCCCACCATGAGCTTCGTCAGCCCCGACCTGATCCGTCAACGCTTCTCCCGAGCGATGTCCGACATGTACCGCGACGAGGTGCCGTTGTATGGCGCGTTGATGAAGCTGGTGGAGCACACCAACGCCCAGGTGCTGGCCGAAGACCCGTCGCTGGCCGCGCACCTGCGCAGCACCGGCGAACTGCAACGCCTGGACCTGGAACGCCACGGTGCGATACGCGTCGGCACCGCGGCAGAGCTCAACACCCTGGGGCGACTGTTCGCGGTCATGGGCATGCAGCCGGTGGGCTACTACGACCTCACGCCGGCCGGGGTGCCGGTGCATTCCACCGCGTTCCGCGCCGTGCATGAAAGCGCGTTGCAAGTCAGCCCGTTCCGGGTGTTTACCTCCCTGCTGCGCCTGGAGTTGATCGAGAACACCGAACTGCGAGCGTTTGCCGAATCCGTGCTGGCCAGGCGGCAGATCTTCACCCCTGGCGCGCTGGAACTCATTGCCCTCGCCGAACGTGAGGGAGGCCTGACCGAGCCCCAGGCGGACGACTTTGTCCGCCAGGCCCTGGAAACCTTCCGTTGGCACCACAGCGCCACTGTCACGGCGGACCAATACCGACAACTGAGCGCGCAACATCGGCTGATCGCCGACGTGGTGGCCTTCAAGGGCCCGCACATCAACCACCTGACGCCGCGGACCCTGGACATCGACATCGTCCAGGCCCAGATGCCCGTGCAGGGCATCACGCCCAAGGCGGTGATCGAAGGCCCGCCCCGTCGCCAATGCCCTATCCTGCTGCGCCAGACCAGCTTCAAGGCCCTCGATGAACCCGTCGCTTTCACCGATCAGCCCGACGGCCAGGGCAGTCACAGCGCCCGTTTCGGCGAAATCGAACAACGCGGCGCCGCCCTCACGCCCAAGGGCCGAGCACTCTACGACCAACTGCTGAACGCGGCCCGCGATGCGCTGGGCGAGTTCCCCAACGAGGCCAATGCTCTACGCTACGACGCATTGATGAGCGAGCACTTCGCGGCCTTCCCGGACGACCACGAAGCGCTGCGTCACCAGGCACTGGCCTACTTCCGCTATTTCGTGACGCCAGAAGGCCTCGCCGCCAAGGGCACCCTCGAACCGCAGGCCCCTCTGGAACGCTTGTTGGAACTGCGCTACCTGCGCGCCGAACCCCTCGTGTACGAAGACTTCCTGCCCGTCAGTGCCGCTGGCATCTTCCAGTCGAACCTTGGCGACGCCGCCCAGAGCCACTACGCCGGGCAATCCAACCGCCAGGCCTTTGAAGAAGCCCTGGGACGCTCGACCATTGATGAACTGGGGCTGTATGCGCAGACGCAGCAGCGCTCGATCGATGAATGCATGGCCGCGCTGGGCGTGTAGGAACGGACTGTAGGGTACGTCGGCAGGAAACTGCGTTGATCCGCGCAAGCCTTGAGGCGCTTTTCCTGCCCAGATGCGATAGCCATAGGCAGACAACTCACTCAATAGATTGATTTATATGATCTTTTAAGAAATGGCATAGCTCTTGATAACCGTCGGGTCCCCTGGCACGACTTCCGTCCCAGGCTATCCAGGAAGGAGAGCATCCATTGGCTACCCCCGCGTACATGGTTATCAAAGGTCGTAAGCAAGGCCTGATCACAGCCGGTGCCTTTTCGGCCGAATCGGTTGGCAACATCTACCAGGAGGGTCGTGAAGACCAGATCATGGTGCAAGGTTTCCAACACCACATTACCCGCCCGCGAGACTCCCAATCCGGTCAAACGACCAGCCAGCGCGTGCATCATCCTCTGATCATCACAAAAGTGTTCGACAAGGCCACGCCTCTGCTACAGCAAGCGCTCACAAGTGGTGAAACCTTGGAAAAAGTCGAGATCCAGTGGATGCGGACTTCGGCTGAGGGCACCCAGGAACACTACTTCACCACCACGATGCTTGACGCGGTCATCGTCGAGATCAAAGACTACATGTTCAACTGCCAGGATCCGGCGAACGCGCACTTCACCCATCTGGAAGACGTGCATTTCTCGTATCGCAAGATCACCTGGAACCACGAGGTATGCGGCACGATGGGCAGCGATGACTGGCGCGCACCTGCCGCAGGCTAGGTCCAGCCAGATGCTCGATGCACCCGCCGGGCTGGTTTGGCGGTGTGCACGGGAAGAGGAGAACATTAACGCCAAGGGTGTTCGCCCAGTGCAATGGCCTCGGCATTCCATGCACTGGTAAAGAGCCTGACACTGGGCGAACGGACACAATCATAGTGGAAGCTGCAGAGTATGTCCGCCGACCACGTTTAAATAATTGTTTATGTATGGCGCACTGTTTAAAACTCAGGGTTTTATTACAGTGCCGAGTGCAACCACCGTGTCGGTAACACTTATACAGACACGTCTACAAAAACAATCAAGCAGTACAAAAAAACTTCATGCCGAGTCCTGCAACGGGACTCGGTAAGTTAAACAGCCATTGACCCGTCTCTTCTAAAATCGGCAACGCCGAGCACTTAAGCGCCCCGCAACCGAGTGAACGGGCATACAACGCATCAACCACGCCGTGCAGTTTTCTGCGCGTCGGTATCCCCCGCCTGTTCATCGCCGCCCTCATGCTTGCGCTTGGCAGGATCATTAGGGCGCAGCGCGTCGTTGTCGCGCTCCACCTCACCGGGCATCGCCGGTTCGTCAGGGTTGCGCTGGGTGGATTCGGTGCGGTGTTTCATGGCGGACTCCTTGAGTCTTTTTCAAGCGTGCAATCAGGCATCGGGGTCGTCGACTTCTTGCGCGACGTTGGCCTGCGGGGAGCGTTGGTGCAGTTGCTCGGCCTTGGCCTTCAACGCCTGCCACTGCTCCAGATCGATGGCACCCTGGCCGAACAGGTCGTTGGCCACCTGCATCAGCGCGGTGAAATGAGCATCGGGCGATTGCTGCCAATAGGTCTGGTCATCGAACAGCCGCTGCCAATCGGCCAGCGACCCAGGTGTGAGGTCATCGCTCATAGCGGGCTCCTGCGAGACGTTCATAAGCTATGAGGGCCGAGGTTCGCGGGGAGTTCCGGCGATTATCAATAGCCGGTCATTTCCAGATAGCCGTTGCCGCCGTGGCTGCCCTCCAGCCGCACCGGCCCTTCCCAATAGGGAATGCGCAGGTCCATCCAGGCGGCAGGGTTCAAGGCTTCGGTGGTCACGTCCAGATGCTTGCCGGGCACCTTGATCGACCAGCGCACCGGCATTGCACGGCCGGCGACCTTGGCCGTGCCCAGCGGCGCCAGCTCGATGTCACCGGCCTGCAACGCTTGCGAATGGCCCTGGGCATCGATCCAGGTGCCGGTGAGGTAGGGCGCGCCGTCCTTGTGGCGCATGCGGTAGAGCATCAGGTGTTCGCCGCTGTCCAGGTGCAAGGAGAACCAGTCCCAGCCAGTCTGGTTGGCCGTCAGCGGTTGGCTGCTCCACTCCCGATCCAGCCAGGCCGGGCCACTGACCGTGTAGCGCTGGCCGTCGATTTCCAACTGGCCGCTGGCCTGGAAAAAAGGCTGGCTGTAGTAATACGAAGCCTGGCCCTGCTCGGACTTCTGGCTGAAACCGTTGTCCCCTTGCAGCACCAACGGTCGGGTCGAAGTAAGCCGCAGTGCGTAGCTGAACCGCGAGTCGTGGGCCTTCAACTGCATATCCGCCAACGGATCGGCACTCGACGCCTGGGTGCCGAACTGCCAGTCATCGATCCAGGCATTGAAAGGCACCGCCTGCACCCCGGCCTGCCCTACGCCACCACGGGCATAACGCTCGGCGGCATGGTGCACGGTGGCGGACGTGACCGCCGCGTGACCGAGCCAGATCGTCTGGTTGCGCCAGCCGTCGGCCTGGGGCGCGGCGTCCAAGGCGCTGCGAAACAGGGTCCACTGCACGCCGAAGTCACGGCCCTGAGCGTCCTTGAGATTGGCGGTGACGTACCACCACTCGATACGAAAGCCTTCGTGGGCGCCATGATCGGCCGGGAAACTGAACGTGCGCCCCGACACCACCGGGGTGAAGGCGACGGCCTGGTCGCCGAGGCCGGCAAAGCCCTTCTCCGGCGCCGGCGGGTTGTCGCAGCCGCCGAGCAACGACGCCAGCAGCATCAGGCCAACGCTGAGCTTCATGGGCCCTCCTCGGAAGAATGCCTGAGCAAATCCGCAGGTTGCGTACGGTACAACGCGTACAGCGGCCAGGCCGATGCCAGCAGCGTGGCGAACATCGCCAGGGCCAGCAAATGGGCCAGTTGCAATGGGAAGACCTGCAACGGCAGCCTCCAACCAAAGGCTTGCACGTTGATCACCGTGTCCAGGCACCAGGCCAGGGCGATGCCCAGCGGCAAAGCGAGCACCAGGGTCAGCAACGCCAGCAGCCAGGTCTGGCCGAGGTTGAGCAGCATCAACTGGCGGCGGGTCACCCCCAATGCCCACAACGGAGCCAACTGGCCGAGACGACTCTGGCTCTGGGTCAGCAGGCTGATGAACAACGCGACGCCGGCGACCGCCAGGGTCAGGCTGTTGAGGGCGGCGGTGGCGGCAAAGGTGCGCTCGAACACCTGGGTCGACCAGCCTTTGAGCCGGGCCTGATCGACGATACGGCTGTCATCCAGGTGGAAGCGACTTTGCAACGCGTTCACCAACGCCGGGATCGCGGACGGCTCGATCCGCAGATTGAAGCGATACGGCGTCAAGTGCGGCCAGTGCGCCAGCAGGTGGTCGGCGTTGATCAGCACGTGGCCCTTGGGGTTGCCGTAGTCGGCGTAGATCCCGACGATCCGTGGCGTCCATGGCCCCTGCGGGGTCGGCAGGGTCAAGCGCTCACCGATCGTCACCTTGAGACGCCGCGCCAGTTGCTCACTGAGCATCAGCGTGTCGGCATCGGCCAGTTGCGCCCACGGGTCGCCGTCGGACGCCTCCAGCAGTGGCCAGTGCTGGCGATACGCAGGGTGATCGATGATGCCGAAGAGGTCTGTCGGCCACCCGCGCAGGGGCACCGAGACTTGCCAGTTGGGCAGCACCGCGGTGACGGCCGGTTGCTGCTTGAGCCAGGCGTGCAGCGCTGCGGCCTGGAGCGGGGTTTGCGGGCTGACATACAACTCCGAGGTCAGCCGTTGTTCAAGCCAATGGTTGAAGGTCTGGCGGAAACCCGAGGTCATGCTGCCGGCGCCAATGTTCGCCGCCAACGCCAGCAACAAGGCCATCAGCGCCAGGCTCAGCGTCGGCAGTTGCTGGCGACAATCGGCGAGAAACCACTGCCCCAGCACCGAGCGGCTACGACGCAACAACCCATCCAAGACGCCGTTGAGCAGCACGGGCAAGGCCAGGGCGGCGCCCAGCAACAGCGCCGTCATCAAGACAAAACCGCTGGCCAGACTGTCGCCCCAGATCAACGCCGACGCGCCGATCGATGCGGCCAACGCCGCTATCCAACCCTGGCGGCGCAACCGGCGTGCATGGGCCTGGTGCCAGGCCTGGGGGTTGGCCAACGCCAGCAAGGGCAGGCGCGCCGCCCGCAGCAGGCTGTCGGCCCCGGCCAGCAGCGCACCCAGCAGGCTCAGGCCGATTCCGCTGAGCCACCACCACGGGCTGAGGTTCAAGTGCCCGGCCACTTCGGCGCCGTACAACCCGCGCAAACTCGCAGCGACATCCGGCAATAACAGGCTCGCCAGCCAGTACCCGCTGAGCACCCCGGCCACGCCGCCGAGCAACGCCAGCACTCCCAGTTCAAGGGCCAGGCTGGTGACCAGTCGCCGCGCACTGACCCCGCAGGCCCGCAAGGTTCGCAGCAGGCTGCGGCGTTGCTCCAGCGCCAGGCCGATCGCCGCGTGAGCAATGAACAGCCCCACCACGAACGACAGAAACCCCAGGGCATCGAGGTTCAGGTGGAAGCTTTCGGTCAGGCGCGACAGGTTGTTTTCTTCATCGGCGCGCTTGAACTGCAACCGGCCATTGAACGCCTCCGGCAAGGCTGCGTTGAAGGTGGCGGGCAGCAGCAAGCGCGACACCTGGTCCGGCAGCCCGAGGGCTTGCTGGGCAAAGCCGATGTCCATCAACAGCATGCCTGGGGCCATGTCCGGCTGGACGTGCAAGGGTGGCAAGGATCGTCCATCGACGGTCCGAGGCCGATCGCCCTCGCCCATCCCCAGCGCTTGCAGGGTCTGCGGGGCGATCCAGGTGCGCCCCGGATCGCTGAAAAACGCCACCACCTCGCTCATGTCCCGCGCCTGCCCTGCCAGTGCCGCACCGGGCGGCAGCGACACCGGGTCGATGCCCATCAGTTGCAGGCGCAGGTCATCGTGCCCTTCAAGGTTCACCCGGGCCTGCACCACCGGCGACACCGGCCAGCCCTGGCGGCGCAGATCGACAAACCACTGCTGGGGAAACGGCCCGCCGCCGGGAGCGCTGAGGCTGGCCTGCGGCTCGCCGCCGATGAGCTGGCTGGCCTGGGCGTAACTGTCCCGGGCCTGACTGTTGAGTGCCAGCACGCCGGTCAACAGGCTGGTGGCGAGCCACAGCCCGGTGAGCACGCTGAAAAATTGCACCGGATGCCGGCGCCAATGGCTGAGCAGCGCCTTGAGGGTCTGAAGAAAAATCATCACCCCTGGGCCACCTGCGCGAGCCGCCCCCCCTGCAACACCACACGCTGCGCCAGGCGGGCGGCCACCCGAGGGCTGTGGGTCACCATCAGCAGGCTGGTGGGACTGTCGGCCAGCAATTCCAACAACAATTGCAGCACTTCGTCACTGGTGGCCTCGTCAAGACTGCCGGTAGGTTCATCGGCCAACAACAGTGGCGGGCGCGATGCCAGCGCCCGACCCAGCGCCACCCGTTGCTGCTGGCCGCCGGACAACTGCTCGGGATAACGCCGCAGCAGATCTGCGAGGCCAAGCCGCCGCACCAGGTGCGCCTGCCAGGCCGGGTCGTGCCGACCACACAGCCGCGCCTGGAACGCCAGGTTGTCCGCCACCGACAGGCTGCTGATGAGGTTGAACTGCTGGAACACCAGGCCGATTTCCGTACGCCGCCAGTTGGCCAGCTGACTTTCGCTCATGCCGTCGAGCCGGTACTCGCCACTGCGGATGCTGCCGCGATCGACCTTGTCCAGCCCGGCAACCAGATGCAACAACGTGCTCTTGCCGCTGCCGGACTCCCCCATCAACGCCAGGCTGCTGCCCGGCGCCAGCGTCAAATCGACGCCCTGCAACACCGGCAGCGGGCCCTGGGGCGTAGGATAGCTTTTGAAAACGTCGCGGACTTCCAGCATGGACAGGCTCGGATGGGAAACGTGAGGCTCAGGATAGCGGAGTTATGCGCCAAGCCCCTTCGTTGGTGCATTGTTATTGCGCTCGCCCGCTTGTCAGAGGCTGCAGGCACGTTCGTTTAGCGTTAATTTCCAGCGATCAGTCAGGGCCCGACCTGGCACGATCCCACAGGCCCAACAGTGGGCGACCTGATCAATGCCCCACGGCCATTTCTGCCTGGGTCGGTTTCGGGGTGACGATGTGGCTCAGGTCGATGTGCCGCCAGGCCGGTTTCGCCCCCAGGCGCGCGTTGAAGCGGTAGTTGAAGGTGAAATCGTCATCGGTAGGCTGGACCAGCGACCTGCCATAGACCGACTCGACGCCAGCAGTGTCGTAGCCCATCAACTGCAACAGGGTCGGGAAGATGTTGTAGTGACTCGAACGGTCCTTGTTCTGCGCCAGGGCATCACGCCAGTCGAGGGTGTGCAAGGCCTTGCCCTGGATGACCACCAACGGCACCAGCCCCTCCTCTGCCACCGGGTCGCCGCCGCAGTGGGTGTTCAGGCCCGGGTTGCCGCGCTCATGCAGGTCCTGGCCATGATCGGAGGTGTAGATCACCACGGCATTGCTCAGGTCGGCCTGCTGGAAAATGCGCCTGAAGAACTCCCCGACATTCCACAGCAACGTGTTCTGATAGGCATTGCGGTACAACACCCAATCGTCGTTCTGGCCGTTGAAACCGTCGCGCTTGCCGGTGTCGGCCACGTCCTGGTACTGCCCGCGCGGCAGCGCCGGTCGATAGCTCATGAAATCGTCGGGGTATTTGTCGTGGACCGGAAAGTGCGCGCCCACCTTGTTGATCACCACCAGCTCGGCCTGGCCGTCACCCAGCAGTTCGACCAGCTTCGCCGCGGCCGCCATGTCGCGGTCGCGTACGCGCACCTGGTCGAACTGGACGAAGGCGTCGATGTCCTGTTTTTCCAGGTCGGTCATCAGGTTCTGCAAGTTGCCGCCGGTGCGCTGGGCGTCGATGTAGACCGTGCGCAGGCCCGCTTTCCTGGCGTACTGCCAGATCGATGGAAGGGTGCTGTTGATGCGCATGTAGTCGGCGCGTGTGCCGCCATAACGCAGGGTGACATTGGTGTCGGCGCTGCAATTGGCGATGGAGGCGGCATACCCGTAGTTGAAAATCTCCACGCCGTCCGGCGCCGTTTCCAGGCCACTGTGCACGCCGGAAGGGGTATTGATGTCGAGGTAGTTGCCGGCAATGCTTTCGTCGATGATCAATACGATATCGTGGTCGATGGGCGCCGTTGACCGCGCAATACCCACCGGTTCCCGAGGGCCGACGGTGTTGTGCCAGGCCTCGTAGAGAAACAGGTTCAAGTAGACCAGCGGCGTATACATCACCGGTAACCCGCGGGCACCTTCCCCCGCCCGTACGAACAGCACCCCACTGAGTAACAGCACGCCCAGCACCGGTGCGGCGATGGGCAGGTATCCGGGGATCGCCAGCCGCCGCCGCGGCTTGAGCCCGACACCCAGCAACAGCAACAGGCCACCGGCCATGGCGCTGATGATCACCTCGCGATACTGGTAGGCCGCCTCCTGGATGAACCCGCCCGAATACACCAGCGACACGAACTGACTGTAGGTCAGGTAGCTGTCGGTGACCCGCGTGTACACCTCGAAGAACACCGCCGAGACGAACATCACCAGGGCGAACAGGTGCCGCACAAGCGCCAGGCGAATGTGCGCGGCCAGCCATAAGGCAATCACCAGCACCACGAACATCGCGCCGAACAGCAGTGTGGCAACACCCACGCCCAGCGCGCCCAGACGATCGAGGTAGTACTCGTGACCCCGAACCAGGTACAGCACCAGCAACAGTTCCTTGAGGTATCGGGTCATGACGTTCTCGGTGGGGTCGCGACGTTGAAAAGAGGCGCGTTCCGGCGCCAGTAAAACGGCGCTTTTGCGGTGCCCGGACAGGCTTCGTTTCTGCACAGTAGCAGCGGCCTTCCAAAGTGCAAGAAATGCCCTGACCAACGAACGCGTCAAAAAAAAGTTAGCCCAAAAATGACACGATTAAGGCTCTTAAAATCGAAAAATCTATGGATTATGACCGTTCATCGCTTTCTTAAACGCCTCTAAAACCCTTTAAAACCGAGACTTTTCCAAGACAGTCAATAACTTGATATCAAAAGGCCCTGTTCTTTCGAGTTTTGCCAACACTGACAACTGTCATTTTGCTGACACGCTTTTCTGAGGCTGCGCTATACCCCCTCATAACAGTTTCATCCGAGTTACATAAACGGGTTTTTGCGAGGCGCGCCAAGAATGGACGTGAGCGTATTTGGAACGGGGTATGTGGGGCTGATCCAGGCCGCCGCGCTGGCCGATGTCGGGCATCGCGTGCTGTGCATCGACATCGACCCGAACAAGATCCGGCAACTGCAACAAGCGGTGCCGCCTATCAGCGAACCGGGCCTGTCCGGTTTGCTCGAAGAGAACATCAAGGCCGGGCGGCTGGCGTTCAGTTCCCAGGCCAGCGATGCGGTCAATCACGGCGAATTGATCTTCATCGCCGTCGGCACGCCCGCCGATGAGGACGGCTCGGCCGACCTGAGCCATGTGCTGGGCGTCACCCGCCAGATCGCCGACTTCATGGACAGCGACCGCACCTTGATCATCAAGTCCACGGTGCCGGTGGGCACGGCCGACAAGGTGGCCGAATGCGCCCGCCAGGCGCTGGCACGCCGGGGCCTGAAGCAACTGAATGTGCGGGTGGTGTCCAACCCCGAATTCCTCAAGGAGGGCAGCGCCCTCGCCGATTGCATGCGCCCGGACCGGATCATCGTCGGCACCGCCGATCAGTTGGCCCGCGACCAGATGAGCGAGCTGTACGCGCCCTTCTGCCGCAACCACGAAAAACTGATGTTCATGGACAACCGCAGCGCCGAACTGACCAAGTACGCCGCCAACGCGATGCTCGCCACACGCATCAGCTTCATGAACGAGCTGGCCAACCTCACAGAACGCCTGGGGGCCGACATCGAAGCGGTGCGCAAAGGCATCGGTTCAGACCCGCGCATCGGCTATCACTTCATCTACCCCGGCTGCGGCTTCGGTGGCTCGTGCTTCCCCAAGGACCTGCGAGCCCTGCTGCACACCGCCGAACAGAGCGGCATGCCCCTGCGCCTGCTGCGCAGCGTCACCGACGTCAACGACAGCCAGCGGCACATCCTCTTCGAAAAACTCGCCAAGCAGTTCCCCGACGGCCTGTCCGGCAAGTCGATTGCCATCTGGGGCCTGGCCTTCAAGCCCAACACCGATGACATGCGCGAAGCCCCCAGCCGCTACCTGATGGAAGCGCTGTGGCGCGAAGGCGCCCGGGTCCAGGCCTATGACCCGGAAGCCATGTCCGAATGCCGCCGTCTCTACGGCTACCGCAAGGACCTGAACCTGTGCGCCACCCGCGATGACACCCTGGAAGACGCCGACGCCCTGGTGATCTGCACCGAGTGGAAAAACTTCCGCGTAGTGGACTTCGACCTGCTGGCCAGCAAGTTGCGCGCCCGCGTGATCATCGATGGCCGCAACCTCTACAACCCCGAGCACCTGGCCGCCGCCGGGCTGTTGTATCGCGGCATCGGCCTGCGGCACACCCTGCCGGACACCGCTGCACCAGGGCCGCAAGCGTGAATGTCCTGGTGACCGGCGCAGCCGGGTTCATCGGTGCACATTGCGTGCTGCGCCTGCTGCGCGACGGCCATCGAGTGTGCGGGCTGGACAACTTCAACGACTACTACGACCCGCAGCTCAAGCACGACCGCGTGGCCTGGGTGCACGAGCAGGCCGGCGAGTTCCCGCTGGCCCGGATCGACTTGAGCGACGCGCCGGCCATCGATGCACTGTTCCAGCACCACCGCCCGGAGGTGGTGATCCACCTCGCCGCCCAGGCCGGCGTGCGCTATTCCCTGGAGAACCCGCGGGCCTATGTCGACAGCAACCTCGGCGGTTTCCTCAACATCCTGGAAAGCTGCCGCCGCTACCCGGTCAGGCACCTGATCTACGCCTCTTCCAGCTCGGTGTACGGCGCCAACCCGCGCACCCCGTACTCGGAGCAGGACAACGTCGACCATCCGTTGTCGCTGTACGCGGCCAGCAAAAAAGCCAATGAGCTGATGGCCCACAGCTACAGCCACTTGTTCGGCATCCCGTGCACGGGGCTGCGCTTCTTCACCGTATACGGCCCTTGGGGCCGGCCGGACATGTCGCCGATCCAGTTCGCCCGCGCCATCACCGAAGGTCGGGTGCTGTCGCTGTACAACCACGGCGAGCACCAACGGGATTTCACCTACGTCGACGACATCATCGAGAGCATCGCCCGGCTGGTCGACCGCCCGCCCCATGTCACGCCCCAAGACGCCTGCGAACAACCGGGCCCGGCCACCAGCCGGGCGCCCTGGCGGATCTTCAACATCGGCGGGCAGCACCCGGTGGCGCTGCGCAGCTATGTGGCGCTGCTGGAAAAACACCTGGGCCGCAGCGCCCGCATCGAACTGCTGCCCCTGCAAGCCGGGGACGTACTCAACACCTGCGCCGACGCCAGTGGCCTGGCGCGGGCCACCGGGTTCCAGCCGCGCATCGAATTGGACGAAGGCCTCGGCCGCTTCATCGCCTGGTTTCTGGAGTACTACGCGCGGCCTGCTGCCCACCCGCCGCTCGCGGCTGAACCTGCGCACGAACCTCAGCGGAGGAGTCTATGACCCGACATGAGCATGACCTACCGATCAACGCACCCGGACGCGACAAACGTGTCGACCCCGACCACCGCAGGCGCCTCGACGCGGCCATCCACCGCCAAGGCCGGGGCTGGCTGACCGGCCGCGACGGCGGCCGGCCCTGGACGGTCTCACGGACCAATCGGGTGATGGCCTGCCTCGGTGCCCTGACGATTCTGCTGATGCTCTGCCCATTGCTGCTGGGCCTGGCGCTGCTGGTCAAGTTCTCAAGCCCGGGGCCGGTGCTGTTCGTGCAGAAGCGCACCGGCTACCGCGGCCGAGTCTTTGGCATGTACAAGTTTCGCACCATGGTCGCCGACGCCGAAGCCCTCAAGGAGTCGCTGCGCCACCTCAACAAACACGGCGTCGATGCCATCGACTTCAAGATCGACAACGACCCGCGCATCACGCCCATCGGCCGGTTCCTGCGACGCAGCAGCCTCGACGAACTGCCGAACCTGATCAATGTAGTGACCGGCGACATGCGCCTGGTGGGCCCGCGGCCGACCTCGTTCAACGCCTACCGCTACAAGGACAACCACCTTGTGCGCCTGAGTATCTACCCCGGCATGACCGGCCTTTGGCAGATCTCCGGGCGCAGCAATATCGACTTCGACCAGCGCGTGGAATTGGACCTCAGCTACATCGCCGAGCAAAGCCTGATGCTGGATTTGAAGATCCTGATGATGACCCCCTTCAAAGTGTTCAGCGGCCACGGAGCGAGTTAAATGGACGGTTCGACGAATATTCTCACCATAGCAAGCCCGAGCGAGACCAACCTGACCTCGACCGTGCTCGACCCTTCCTTGCGGATACTGCTGCTGACGGCCGCCAACACCGGCACCGGCACCAGCACCAGCGCCATGGCGCTGGCCGCTCAACTGGCGCAGATGAGCACGGGGCGCGTGTTGCTGGTAGATGCCAGCCACTCGCCGCGCAACCTCAGCCAGCAACTGTCGCTGTACAAGGAGCGCGGCTTCAGCGACCTGCTGTTCAACAGCCTCGCCCCGCCCCTGTTGCAGGACTGCGTGGTGCAGATCTCCAGCCTGCCCTTCGACTTCCTGCCGCTCGGACGCCTGGGCCGCAATGCCGAACGCCTGAGCCCCGAGCAACTGCGCCCGCTGTTCCGGCAACTGGCGGCGCAGTACCGCTTCGTGGTGATCGACGCCGACGCGGTGTATTCGGCCTGCGACACGCTGGTGCTCAGCACCCAGGTGGACGGCGTGGTGCTGGTGGTGCGCGGTGAAGACACCCGCTGGGAAGTGGCCCAGGCCACTCGCCAGCGCTTGTCCCAGGCCGGCGCGAAGGTGGTGGGCAGCGTGTTCAACCGCCGCAAGTACTACATGCCCAAATGGCTCTACAACAACCTGTAAGCGTGCAGAAGGATGACGAGATGAACGCCAGAATACTTGTCCTGCTGTTGCTGCCGCTCGCCGGTTGCTCCAGCACCACCGATACCCGTTCGATGCCGGTGCAGATCCTCACGGCCGCGCCGGCCAACGCCCAGGCCACCGACATGCCCAAGGTCGAGCAGACCCTGCGGCCTCAGGATGTGCTCGATGTGATCTTTCACATCAGCACCACCGGCCCACAGGCCTACCGCGTACAACCGGGTGACCAGGTGGCCCTGAACTTCACCGCCGCCAGCCAGCTCAACGGCACGCAACAGGTCATGCCCGATGGCAGCATTGAACTGCCGGGCGCCAACACCGCGGTCAAGGTCGCCGGCTTGACCACCGACGAAGCCCGCCTCGCGGTGCAACGGGCCTACGACCAGAAAATGCTCTTCCAACCCAACCGCAACCAGTTGACGGTGCTGGTCACCAGCCCGCTGGCCGGCGAGAACAACCTGCGCAGCACCTTGAGTCACCCCGGCACCGGCATGAGCCGGGAAATCACCGTGGGCCGGGACGGCTATGCGAGCTTTCCGGAAATCGGGGCCGTGCCGCTGCAAGGCATGACCGTCACCCAGCTGGAGGCGTTTCTCAATGAGCGTTACGCCCAACTGCCCGGGCACATGACCGTCGATGTGCTGCTCAAGTCCACCGCCGGCAACGAGATCTACGTGCTCGGTGAAGTCGCCCAACCCGGCTCCTACCCCATCCGCCGGCCGATCTCGGTGCTTGAGGCGCTGACCCTGGCCCGCGGCACCAACGTCAAGGCCCGGCTCGATTCGGTGGTGATCATGCGCCGCAACGGCAACCAGGTCGAAGCCCGGCATTACGACGTGGAAAAAGCCCTGAGCGGCGACGCGTCGCAAATCGCCTACCTGCAACCCGAAGACATGCTGTTCGTACCCAAGACCAAGCTCGCCAGCGCCGGCGAACTCGCCAGGCAACTGGCCGACGTGGTGCTGTTCCAGGGCGTGGGGGTCAGCTTCGGCTACCGCCTCGATAACAAAGGCAGCAACAGCAACTGACCCAGGTGATCGACATGAATCCCAAGGAAAATTATCTGCACGAGTTCTTCAGGATCTTCTTCGCCAACAAGCAGTGGGTGAAGCGTGTTTTCCTGATTTTCGCCGTCATCGCCCTGGTGTTGCCGCTGATGCTCAAGCAGAGCTTCGATATCACCGCCCAGGTGATCGTGCAGTCGAAAAAAATCTCCCAGGGCGACGCCACCACGTCGCTCAACCAGGAGAACGCCACGTTCATTCCACCGTCCCTGGCGGACATGGAAACCGAGAGCAATATCCTCCGTTCGCCCGCGCTGATCCGCCAGACCATCAGCACCCTGCGCGATCAGGGCGAGTACACGCCCAGCCCCGGCATCTTCAACAGGTGGGTGAGCGATCCGTTCAAGCGCTACATCACCACGCCACTGCGCGAGTACGCCATCAACCCGCTGCGCGACGCGCTGGGGCTGGAGGTGGATCCGGTGCGTGACACCGTGCTCGATACCCTGACCGACGAAGCCGTCGAAAACCTCAAGATCGAGACCCTGCCCGGCTCCAACGTCATCTCCATCGTCTACAGCTTCGGTGACCCGGCCCAAGGCACCCGGTTCGTCGCACAACTGCTGCAGAACTACCTCGCCAGCCGCCAGGAACTGCAATCGATCGAGCTGCCGCAAACCTTCTACGAACAGAAGAAAAGCCAGTACCAGCATCGCCTCGACGGCCTGGAAAGCACCCGCCTGACCTTGCTCGAAGGCGTCGGCTCGGCGGATCCGAAGGAGGAAATCACCTTCCGCCTGAACGCCATCAACACCGAAGAACAGGCCCTGAACCTGTACCAGGATCGCCTGCTGCAAAGCCAACGCTGGCTCGACTACCTCAAGACCAGCCTGGCGTCGGCGAACAGCTCGCGGTTCAACGACTACACCTTCCCGTTCACCTTCACCACCACCGTGGACAACATCGCCTTCGAAGACCGGGAAATCAAACAGTTGGGCGAGCAACTGACCGGCCAGGTCGCCCGCTACATGAATGACCTGGCGATCTTCCAACCCGGCAGCGAACCGATGCTGCTGGCCCGGGAGCAGATCGTGCGCACCCGCCAGCAGTTCCTGAAGGTGGTGAGCAACCGGATCCAGGAACGCACCACCGACCTGGCCGTGGTCAGCTCGGTGATCAACCAGAAGGTCGAGCGCATCGCCGAGTTCAAGGAACGCATCCACCAGTTGCAGGAAACCCAGAGCAAGCTGCGGCAGATGGACACCGAGATCGACGCCCTGCATGCGGCGTTCTCCACCTACGCCCAACGGTTCGCCGAAGCCAGCACCGCCCGTTCGCTGGACAGCGACCTGTCCAACGCCCGGGTCCTGAGCCCACCCTTCGAACCGACCGCCCCGGCGTTCCCCAAACCGATGCTGATCATCGCGTTCGGCCTGTTCAGCGGCCTGTTGCTGGCGATCGCCCTGGTCTATGTGCGTGAGTTCTTCGACCATCGCTTCAAGCATCCGGCCCAGATCAGCCAACAACTGGATGTACCGGTGCTGCTGGTGATCAACGAGCAGTCCCCCGACCAGGTCAACCCGCACCGCAACTGGAGCCTGCCCAGCCTTGTCCATTGGGTGCGCAATTGAACGCGCCGTTCGGCCCGACCCGCCACAGCAGCCCCCTGTCGATCATTCACCTGCTCGACAGCGGCGGCTTCTACGGGGCCGAGCGGATGCTGCTCGATCATTGCCTGGCCACGCCCGGACAGCACCAGGTGCTGTTCCTGGCGGCGCCGCCGACCTTGATCACGCGCTTTCGCCAGGCCGGGGTCGACTGCCGCCATTGCGCCAATTGGGCCGAGCTGTTGCAGCACCTGCGCCAGCGCCGCGAGGACCGGCCGCTGATCAACACCCACAACTTCAAGGGGCTGTTGTTCGGCTGGTCCGCCGCCACGTTGCTGCGCCTGCCACTGGTGATCACCCAGCACGGCTTCACCCCGCGCAGCCCCAAGCAGCGCTTCTACACCTGGCTGAGCCTGCAACTGTGCCGCACCGGCTCGGTCAAGCGAGTGGTCTGCGTGGCCGAGAGCATTGCCGCCCTGCACCGCAAGGCCAGCGTGCGCGCGTCGAAACTCGACGTGATCCCCAACGGCTTGCCGGCGGTCACCGCGCCGCCGGCCCACCGCGCCGATGAACAGCGCTGGCGGGTCGGCTACGTCGGGCGCTTGAGCAGCGAGAAAGGCCCGGACCTGTTCCTCGACGCCATGATCCCGCTGTGCCAGCGGCATTCGTCACTGCATGCGGTGATGCTCGGCGACGGTCCGGAACGCCAGACGCTGCTCAAGCGCATCAACGACGCCGGCCTGCCGACGCGCATCGAGCTGCCGGGCTACCAGACCGACATGAACGCCTGGTGGAGTCGCCTCGATGCCCTGGTGATCAGCTCGCGCACCGAAGGCACGCCGATGATCCTGCTCGAAGCCATGCAGGCCGGTGTGCCGGTGGTGGCGTTCGGCGTCGGCGGCATTCCCGATGTCCTGCAGGACCGGCACAACGGCCTGCTCGCGACACCGGCCGACAGCCACGCACTGGCGCAACAGATCGAGACGCTGTTCAGCGAACCGCCCCTGGCGCGGATCCTCGCCGACAACGCCCGTCGCACCCAGCAGGATCGCTACGACCTGCGCACGCTGGCCGAGCGCTGGTCGCAGCTCTACATCCGCACGGCACAGGAGGCTCACCCATGATCGTCCCGCTCTCGATCATCAGCCTGCTGGGCCTGGCTTGCCTGGCGTTGCTGGCCAGTCCTTATCCGTTCCTGGCGCCAGGCGCGGTGCTGGGCCTGGTCGGTGTCGCCGTGCTGTACCGCAAGCCCGGCTGGGGGCTGCTGGGCATCGCCGCCCTGGTGCCCTTCGAAGGCCTGTTCAAGGACAACGCTTTCTCCGGCACCAAGTTCTTCGGCCTGGCCCTGGCGCTGATCCTGATGTTGCAATTGGCTGTGCACCAGATTCCCGCCACGCGCCTGCGCAGCAACATCTGGCGGCCGTTGATCGGCTTCATGCTGCTCTACGGCTTGAGCATGCTGCTGACGGAAAACATGGACTTGTCCATGACCCATTTTCGCGAACTGAGCGTGGGCCTGATCCTGTTCGGCATCACGTTGCTGATCGGCCGCGAACTGAACCTGGACATGTTTTGCCGCCTGGTGACGTTGAGCGTGACCGCCACCTGCGTGCTCGCGATGTTCTCGGCCAAGTACCAGGACCAGGGCCGCGCGTCCGGCCTGCTGGAAGACCCGAACGCCTTTGCCCTGCTAATCGCTTTCACCGTGCCACTGGCCCTGCTGCTGATCGTGCGGGGCCCGTACCTGCTGTACCGGTTGTTCTGGGGTGGCTGCCTCGTCCTGCTGCTGGGCGGGATGACCAAGACCGAATCGCGCTCGGGGTTGGTGGTGCTGCTGCTCAGCCTGATCATCGGCCTGTACCACTACCGCGCGCAGTTGCCACGGATCCGTCCGCGGCACCTGGGGTTCGCGATGCTCGGGCTGGCGCTGATGGTTCCGCTGGCGGTCGCGGTGCTGCCGGCCGGCTACGTGGCACGCATCCAGTCGCTGAGCATCCTCAGTGCCGGCGCCAATGCCCACAAGGACGAGTCCCTCGGACGGCGCGCCTCGTACATCGTGGTCGGCAGCCAGATGATCCGCGAGAACCCGGTGCTGGGCGCAGGCCCTGGGACCTTCCCCCTGCACTACGCACCCACCGGTTACGCCAAGGCGTTCTCGGCCAATCGCAAGCTGGGGGACCTGTATCGCCGGGCCCACAACACTTACCTGGAGATTTTCAGTGAGATCGGCATACCGGGCGGCTTGATGTTCGTCGGCATGCTCGGCCTGGGCCTGTACAACCTGATGCACGCCCGCCAGCTCTGGCTGCAACGCCGGGACTGGGCGCAAGCCGACCTGCTGACGCACCTGGGCATGAGCTTCCTGTCGCTGACCCTTTTCCTGATGTTCCTCAGTGCGCCGAACCACAAGTTGCTGTGGATCATGCTCGCCCTCACCAGCGTGCTGCGCTACGAAGCCGAACAGGGCGCGCCACGGGAGACCCAGCCATGAAGCGGATCAGCATCGTCATCCCGATGTACAACGAGGCCCGACACATTGGCCGGACACTGCTGGCGGCCCGGGAAGCGGCGCGTCAGGCCGAGCTGGAGTGCGAGCTGATCGTGGTGGACAACGGTTCCGACGACCGCGGCCCACACATCGCCAGCGAGCTGGGCGCACGGGTGCTGATCGTGCCCGGCGTGCACATCGGCGCGCTGCGCAACCGCGGTGCGGCGGTGGCTCACGGCGACTGGCTGGCGTTCATCGACGCCGACATCGAAATGCCGGCCAACTGGCTCAAGCTGCTGCTGGAACTCGAAGGCCAGCAGGGCGATGTGCTCGGCCTCGACCTGGACACGCCGCGCCAAGCCCCCTGGTTCGCCGAAGCCTGGCAACGTCGCAGCCAGCGTCCGGGGGCCCATCGCCTGCACCGGGTGCAGTGGCTGCCCAGCGCCAACCTGTTGCTGCGCCGCACCTGGTTCGCCCAGATCGGCGGTTTCGACGAAACCCTGCGCACCGGCGAGGACAAGGATTTTTCCCTGCGTCTGCGCCAGGCCGGCGCGCAGCTGCTGCTGGTCAACGAAAGCGTGGCCCTGCACTGGGGTTACGAAGGCAGCTGGCGCGAATGGATGAGCAAGGAGTTGTGGCGCCAGGGCAGTCATCTGCAACTGCTGCGCAGCCATGGCCCGAGCCTGCGGCTGTTGCGCTTCCCGGCGCTGTCCGTGGGCGCCTGGGCGCTGGACGTCCTGGCCCTGCTCGCCTTGCTCCAGGGCCAGCCGCGTCTAGCCCTGATGCTGCTGCTGATCACCGCACTCCCGCCGCTGTTGCTCAGCCTGCGCCAGAGCCGGCGTGACCCGCGCCTGACCCTGCAACTGTGGGCCTTGCATGGGGTGCGCCTGCACCTGACCGGCGCCGCGCTATTGCTCAATCTTTGTCATTGGACCGTCAGGAGACCTGCCCGTGGCTGAATTCATCTATTGGTCGTGCCTGTTGCTGCCGGTGTACGCCTACCTCGGCTACCCGGTGATCCTGAGCCTGCTGGCCCCCTTGTTTCCGCTGCGCTACTACGCCAAGGCGGTGCCGATGGACGTCAGCATCGTGATTGCCGCCCACAATGAGGCGCGGCACATCGAACAGAAGCTGCGCACCTTGCTGGCCCAGGATTACCGGGCCCATTCGCTGCAGATCATCCTGGCCAGCGACGGCTCCAGCGACGACACGGTGGCCTGCGCGCGCAACGTGGCGGACCCGCGCATCACCGTGCTCGACCTGCCCCGCCAAGGCAAGGCCGCCGCCCTCAACACCGGGGTGGCCCACAGCCGCGGCGCGATCCTGGTTTTCACCGACGCCGACAACCAATGGGCCACCGACACCCTCGGCCACCTGTTGGCGCCGCTGAGCGACCCGGAAGTGGGCGCGTGTGCCGGGCACATGGAAATCCCCGTGCCAGGCAAAGGCCTGAGCCTGGGCGACAGCCTGTATCGCCACTACGAAGGCTGGCTGCGCCGGGTGGAAAGCCGCACCGGTTGCATGGTGTCGGCCGACGGTGCGCTGTTGGCACTGCGGCGCGAACTGTTCGAACCCATACCGGCGCAGGTCAACGATGACTTCTTCCTCAGCACCTGCGCGCCGGCCGCCGGCAAGAGCATCGTCTATGCGCCACGGGCTCGGGTGCTCGACCAGGGCGTGGACGAGGCCGACAAGCAGTTCCGTCGCCGCCAGCGGGTCACCGTCGGCGGCCTGCAAAGCCTGGCCCAGCGGCGCGCGCTGCTCAACCCACTGCGTCATGGGCTCTACGCCATCGGGTTGATCAGCCACAAGTTGATCCGCCGCCTGGCGCCGGTGCTGTTGCTGCCGTTGCTGCTGAGCAATGCCTGGCTGTGGAACGAGCATCCGTTCTATCGCCTGAGCCTGCTGGCACAACTGATCGGCTACAGCATGGCGCTGCTCGGGCTGATGGACTCGCAACACCGCCTGCCCAAACCCTTTCGCCTGGCCGCGTTCGTGCTGGTGACGCTGGCGGGCATGAGCATCGGGCTGTGGCAGTTTCTGCGGGGCCAGCGCTACAGCCAATGGAACCCCGAGCAGAACCGCTGAAAAGGAGGATGGCCGATGTCGATCAAACACGTTTTCAAGCGCACCGGCGGTTGGCTGTACCTGAACACGGCCCTGGGTCGCGGGCCCTTGCGCGGTGCCGGGGTGATCCTGATGCTGCACCGGGTGCTGAGCAACGACCGCGCCGCCGAACTGCCCCATCGCAACGAGCTGTGCGTCGGCCCGGAAGCCTTCGAGCACCTGCTGCTCTGGCTGCAACGCCACTTCGATTGCGTGCCCTTGATGACGCTGCTGCTGGCCGACCCGGAACACGTGCCGAACCGCCCACGGGTGGCACTGACCTTCGACGACGGCTGGCGCGACAACGCCATGAATGCCTTTCCACTGCTGCGCCAGTACCAGGTGCCGGCGAGTATTTTCCTGTCCACGGACTTCATCGGCAGCCGTCAACATTTCTGGTGGGAAACCCTCGGCGAAACCCTCTGGGGCAGCCACGGCCAGGTGGCGCGTCACTCGCTGATCGAACATTTGCATCAAGTCGGCCGGCCACTGCCGGTGCTGCTCGATGACATCGACGACGACCGCCGCAGCCTGGCGCTCGTGCACTACCTGCAAAGCCTCAAGAGCCTCGACCCACAGGTGCTGAGCGACCTCACCGAAAGCTGTCCCCATGGCGCCCAGCCCCAGGCGCTGGACTGGTCCCAAGTACGCATGCTGGAAGACTCCGGCCTGATTCGCTTCGGCCCTCACGGCGCCAGCCACGCGATCCTCACCGGGCTGGACGACCAGCGCCTGCACGAAGAACTGTCGCGCAGCCGCATCGCCCTGGAAAACGGCTGCGCACAACCCCTGCCGGTGTATTGCTACCCCAACGGCGACCACGATGCCCGCGTGCGCCAGCAGGTGGCCGCCCACGGTTATCCGTTTGCCCTGGGTACCGAGACCGGCCTGTACCGCCACGACGGCGACCCCTTGAACCTGCCGCGCTTCGGCGTCAGCCAACGCAACGCTCATCACCCTGAACTGCTGGCCTGGCGAATTCGCCGAGGAACACGCTCATGAGCCGTGGTCATTACCTCAAGCATCTGCTGTTGAGCATGGGGACGCGCCTGGCGATGATCGGCCTGCGCCTGCTGCGTAATGTGCTGCTGGCACGGGTGCTCGGGCCCAGCGAACGGGGACTGTTCGCCCTGCTCAGCACCCTGCCGGACCTGATCAGCGCCGCCACCAGCGGCGGCCTGAACTCCGCCGTCGGCTACCAGGCAGCGCAGCAGCGTTCGATGGGTTTGTTGCTCAGCCAGGTGCTGGTGTTCGGTTGCCTGCTGGCCGGGCTGCTGACCTTGCTGGTGGTGGCGCTGGCGCGCGAGTTTGGCACTGACCTGGACGTCACCACACAATTGGGGTTACTGGCCTGGCTGCTGTTGCTCGCCGTGCCGTTGACCGTGCTCAAGAGCGGCCTGCTGACCCTGCACAACGCGTCCGGCGGCGTCGGCGCCTTTAATGCCCTGCGCCTGGTGGAATCGGTAGCGCCGCTGTTGCTGTTCCTGGCGTTGTTCTGGCTCTGGAAAGACGCGGCCCTGGAAGCGGCGTTGATCAGTTGGCTGGCCGGCCTGAGCCTGGTGGTGCTGGCCGGTTGGGTCTGGCTGCGCCGGGACCAGGACGTCACCCTGCAATGGGATCGCAGCAGCCAGAACGAGCTGCTGCGCTACGGCGCCCGCAGCCACCCGGACCTGTTGTTCCAGCAAGTGATCTTGCGCTCCGACTACCTGTTCATCGGCGCCCTGCTGGGCAGCACCGCCCTGGGTCACTACGCGATGGCCAGCGCCGCCGCCGAGCTGCTGCTGATCGTGCCGGAAGCCGTCACCACACCGCTAATGAAGCGCCTGTTGCAGCAGGACCGGGACATGCAGCGCCTGACCCCACTGGCCTTGCGCCTGACCGCCACGGTGATGCTGGGGGCCTGCCTGAGCATGGCCTTGATCGGCGAATGGTTGATCGTCACCTTGTTCGGCGTCGCCTACCAACCGGCGTATCCGGCGCTGCTGGCACTGCTGCCGGGGCTGTTCGGGCTGTGCTACGCGAGCATCCTGCGCCTGGACCTGCTGGGCAAGAACCGGCCCGGTGCTGTCTCGTTTTTGATGGGCTTGGGGGCGCTGCTGAACCTGGCGCTGAATGTGTTGCTGATCCCGCGCTATGGCATCGTCGGTGCCGCCGCCGCATCGTCCATCGCCTACCTGGGCGTGACCCTGGCGCTGCTGGCGATGTATTGCCGCCTCAGCGGCGTGGCGCCGTGGCAGACACTGATCATCCTGCCCAGCGATTTACTGCCGATGCGCCAGATGCTACTGGGGAAATCGGCATGAAGTTTCCTGGCGCCTGGCCGTGCGCCTTCGCGAGCTGGCTCGCATCCACAGGCGCGGCACCGAACCCTGTGGGAGCGAGCTTGCTCGCCAAAAGGACGACGCGGCACTGGGCGTTGGGCGCCTGCCTGTGGGCGCTGGCGCTCTCGGCCCATGGCGCATCCATGGCCTGGACCGGCATTCGCGACGGCAGCCTGTACTTGCAGACCGATCGGCCAGACACCGTGACCGTGCGCTGGGTGCCGGCCTGGCAAGCCAACGCCAATGCCGAGCATATCTACCTGCTCAATGGCCAGGGCCGCCTGGTGGGTGAACGCCTCATCAAGGCCGAGCAGGAACGCGGCGAGCAGCAATGGCCCTTGCTGCCCGGCCCCGCCAGCTATCGGCTGGAAATCCCCGGCTACAGTTTCCGTCGCTATACCCTTGAACACGATGCACGCACCCAGGCGCTGTTCGCCCCGGCCAAGGTGCACTTCAGCGCCGAAGCCCATGACGGCGACGAACTGTACTTCAAGGTCGCCGCGGGCGAGCGTGCCGTGCTGGCGGGCAAGTTCCACGGTGGCGTGCGCGGCCTGCAAGCCCGGCGCGTGGCCGACGGCAAACAACTGCAACTGAACCTCAAGCCCTACCCCGCCTATTGGCAGTTCGACCAAGTGGCCCTGCCGGTCGCCGACGTCGAGCAGGTCTGGCGCCTGCACTTGCTGGGCAACGGCAAGGCGGCGTTCTGGCTGGACGGCACTGCCAACCTGTTCGCCCAAGCCCCGGCGCAACTGCAGCCGCTTCGCGAAGCCCCGGGGCACGTGCAGTTGAAGGTCTACCCCGAGGTGCTGGGCAACACGCCGAAACTGGGGATTTCGCTGCCTTACGTCATGCCGCCGCCCGCCGCCTACGCGGTCATCGATGCACTCAAGCCCCAGGCGGCCAGTTACTACAGCATGGTCGACGTGACCGCCGCCAAGCCCGACCACGAGGATCGGTTCCGGCGCCTGTACCAGGATCGCTTCGGCATCAACCAGGACATTACCCTGCTCGCCGGCAGCGGACGCAAGGCCGACCTTGTGGCCGATCGGACCAGCAACAGCGGCCTGCAAGCCTGGCTCAAGTCCACCCGCGCCCTGGGCGGCAAAGGCGTGCATTACTTAGGTTTCGCCGATGAGCCGAACCTCAACTACCCCGACTTCGCCAGTTATCAGGCGGTGTTCGAGAGCATGGCCAATGAGGTCCGCGCCCTGCCCGCCAACGTCCGCGCGGGGGTGCGCATCGCGATCCCGGCCAGCTCCCGGTTCACCAACGGTCCGCTGGCCGAAAACGCCGCCGACAAACGCGGCATCGACTGGGCCCGGCGCCTGCTGGCCCAGTACGGCGACCAGGTCGACGCCCTGGCCTGGCATGAATGGATGATTCGCGACCTGTTGGCGACACGGGTGTATCGCAGCAGTGTGCGGCGCGCCGCCAGGCTGGTGGGCCTGGACGCCACGGGCCGGCCACGCAAGGCGCTGCTGCTGGACCAGACCAATATGTCCAGCGGCTCGAGCCTGAGCCCCTACGACCAGGAAACCCACTACGCCGCCCTGTGGTGGACCTCGGTGGTGATCAACGCCTCCGCCGATGGCCTGCTCGACATGCTCAACTGGTTCCAGGCCGCCGACGAGCCGGAGTACCCCAAGGGCATGGTGAGGGTCCTGGACAACGATCGCTTCGAGCTCAAGCCGGTGGGCCTGGCCCAGCAGTTCATCCAGCAGCACTGGTTCGACCAGGTGTTACGCCTGGACAACGACGCCTTCGAAGTCGACGCACTGGCCATGGCCACCGGCATGCAGCGCGGCCTGCTGGGCGTGAACAAAAGCACTCGGGCGCAACAGGTCGATATCGACGCCGGGCTCTGTCCTCAGGCGCAGGCAACCCTGGTGTATTTCGGCCCGGACAACCGCAGCCGCAGCGCCTCATTCACCTGCGAAGCCGGGCAAATCCATTTTCTATTGCCAGGCCAAACCCTGTTTGCCCTGGGCTGGACCACCTCTTCCATTCCTCAACCCGCCACCCGTCAGGAGGCACCATGAACGTACTGCAGAAACTGCGTGATCGCATCCAGAAGAAAGGCCTGCGCGCCGTGTTCAAACAGGTGATCCGGCACTTCGTGTTTTTCCACTCGCAACTGGTGTGGCTGGAACACGACGTGCGAGTCCCGCTACCGCCCCATAACCTCAAGCCCTACCCGCCGGCGCGCCGGGAATTCATCACGGTCAGCAATGCCGACGCGTTTGCCAAGTACTTCGGCGACCGCGTCGAAACCATGCGCGAACTGGCGGCCGAAGGCTACACCGGCTTGATGTACCTGGATGGCCAGGGCGACGCCGTGGGGTTTGCCTGGGGCAGTACCCGAGATTATTTCGATCGGCATTTCTATCGCTGCCTGTTCCCGATCAAGCCGGGCGAGTATTTCCAGTTCGGTGGGGAGATGACCCGCGCTTACTGGGGAACCCAGATGTCGGCGGACGTCCAGCAGGACATGTGGAGGATCATGGCGGAAAAAGGCTGCACCAAGATGGTCGATGTCTGCGACTTGCAGAACATCCCGGCGATCAAGATGCACATCCGCATGGACTTCAAGGAGCGCGGCCAGATCACTCACGTGTATTGCCTGTTCGGGCGCTGGCGCTTCTTCCGCGATACGTTCTACACCGGCTCGGTGCTGGATACCTTTCGCAAACCGGCCCAGCCCGCCCCCACGGCGGCGGCGGCCTGATGGCAATCCGCTTCGAATGGCGACGCTCACTGCTCGCCACGGACTTCCCGGCAACGGCTTATGAGCAGCTGCGCACCCGGGTGGCCGACTACACGCCGTTCAATAACCTGGCCTGGCTGCAAGCGGCGGAACTGGCGCTGCAACCCGGCCAGGACCTGCACGTGCTGCTGGGCTGGCAAGACCAGGCGCTGAGCCTGTGCCTGCCCCTGGTCAGCGCGCGCGAGCGCATCGGCGGGCTGCGGTTCCGGGTGCTGCGTCACCTGGGTTATCCGCTGGCGGACCGCATCGCCCTGCTGGTGCGCGTCGACGCTGACAGCATGGGCCAGGCGTTGATGCAGATCCGGCAACAACTGCCCCACGCGTTGCTGCAATTGAATGAAGTGGTCGAGGCCGTCGGCGAGCAAAGCGCGCTGAGTGCCTGGATGGCATTGAGCTCCACCGGGGAGCGGCGGTTGAGCTGCCGGGTCCCGGTGCATCTGATCAGCGACAGTGACCATCAGGAAATTTCCGGCGATCCACGCTATAAGTTACGTAAGGCACGCAAGCGTATCGCCGCATGCGGCGCACAGATCCGTCGACTGACCCCCGATGCCATCAGCATGGGCCTGCTGCTGCAGGAACTTGCCGAGGTCGAGTCGGCCAGTTGGAAAGGTGAAGAAGGCGTCGGCATTTTCTCCGACCCGGTGCGCCGGCAATGGATGAAACACGCCTTCACCGCCCTCGCCGCCCAAGGCCTGGTGCGCGTGGTGGTGCTGGAGCTGGAAGGACGCTGCATCAGCTACCGACTGGGCCTGCTGGAACAGGGCCGACTGTACGACTACAACCTGGCGTTCCTGCCGGAGCATGCCGACCTGGGCAGCGGCCGGGTACTGCTGGAGGAGTGGATCCGCTGGGGGCTGGAGGACAACTGGCGCTGGGTCGATGCGTCCCGGGTCAGCCTGGAAAACTCCAGCCATCAACTGCATGAACGCATGACCGGACAATTGGAACACTGGCGTTGGAGTTTTTATTCATGGCAACCCGGCGGGCTGGTCCTGGGGTTCGCCTTGCGACTATGGAAGAGTCTCAAGCCATGGCTACGCAAGCGCCCGGCCGCCGCAACACCTTTGCCCCCCACTTCCAAGCGCCAGGAGAACGTGAATGCCTCAACAAGTGATCGTCAACGCTGACGATTTCGGGCTCTGCCTCAGTGAAAACGCACTCATCCTGCGAGCCTTCGAGGCCGGCGTGATCAGCTCCGCCACCGCCATGGCCAACATGCCAGGGTTCGAACAGGCTTGCGAGCTGGCCCGCCAACCCCTGCTCAACGGACGTATCGGCTTGCATTTCAACCTCAGCCACGGTGCGCCGCTGAGCCAGGCAATCACCTCGCGACCCGCGTTCTGTGCCCCCAACGGCGAATTCGACCTCAACGTGTCGCGCTACTGCCTGCGCCTGGGTTCAAAAGACCTCGCGGCGGTGCAAGACGAACTTGAGGCGCAATGGCAACATTGCCTGGACCACGGCCTGCACCCCAGCCACCTCGACTCCCACCAACACGTGCACAACATCTGGCCCATCGGCGAGCTGGTGGCCCGTTTCGCCGAGCGCCATGGCGTGCCCATCCGCTTGGCGCGCAACCTGGGGGCAAACCTGAACGTGCCCAAACGCATCTTCAAGACCCTGCTCAACCGACGCATGCGCAGCCTCAGCGGCGCGACGGCCGACTACGTCTGCACCCCGGCCGACCTGGACCACGCAGCCCCGCCGGAGCATGGCTCACTCGAAGTGATCGTCCACCCGCAGGACCTGGACGGCGACTTCGGCGACGCCAGCCTGGCACCCGGCGAATCACTGACCCAGGTGCTGCACAAGCGCCTGGCGGGCGTGCCCAAAGTGCCCTACGGCAGCAAGCGGCAGCCTCTGAGGTTGGCTGAGTATGGGGACGTGCACTGACCGGCGGATAATGGACATCACGCTGCCCCCAACCGGTTCGCCACTGGCATCCGTCGCCGCCGCGCCCGCCTGTTCCATTCGTCCGGGCCTGGTCTCTGGAGGCCTGAGTCATCATGGCATCGTCCTCAATGTTTTAGGGGGTCGAGTTTTCGAGTGAGGCGAAGCCAAAGACTCCGGTATGGGCCGTGAAAGTCTCTATAAGGCCTTCGCTCCGGGGGGCGAAGCCGCGCTTTGATACCGTACTCAAGGTCGTCCACGCAATGGGTATCGATTTATGTGCACGCCCCACTCCCACGCAGAATCCGACGACCGCATGAGCGCAAGCCCGCAGCCGTCTGAAATCACGCCACTCTTCGGGCGAATCTGTTAAAAGGCATCTTTCCGTCTTGAGTAGTGAAACCCTTCGATGCGTTCTTTTTTTCTTCCTCGTCCTGGTCGGCGCTGGCTGGCGATGCTGTGCATGGCGGCGATGGTGGTCGGGCTGCCGGTGGGCTGCGCGGTGTTGCAGCACAAGGAGCGCGAGCTGGTGTTCAGGATCGAGCCCGGCACGGCCAGTTGGTTCAGCGGTTTGCCGAGCAGCGTGCAGGAGTTCGACCTCAAGCCCAGTCAGTTCAAGGCCGGGGAGAATATCCACGGCTGGTGGTGGCCGGCCGAGCGCAAGAGTGCGCCGGCGATCCTGTACCTGCACGGTGTGCGTTGGAACCTGACCGGGCAGTTGTTTCGCATCCAGCAATTGAGGGACCTGGGCTTTTCGGTGCTGGCGATCGACTACAGGGGATTTGGCAAAAGCCATGGCGACCTGCCCTCGGAAGCCAGTGTCTACGAAGACGCCCGGATCGCCTGGGCACGCCTGGAAACGCTGCAACCCGACCCGGCGCTGCGGCTGATCTATGGCCACTCCCTGGGCGGTGCCGTCGCGGTGGACCTGGCAGCGGAACTGGGCCAGAAAGCGGCGAAAGACGGCAGCGTCGTAGCGGCCCGCGGGTTGGTCATCGAATCCACCTTCACGTCCCTGGGCGATGTCGCCACGGCCATGGCCGACACGTCGCTGCCGGTACGCTGGTTGCTGTCGCAGAAATTCGATTCCATCGACAAGATCCACGAGATCAACATGCCCTTGCTGGTGGTCCATGGCGCCGCCGACCGCTACGTACCGCCACGCTTCAGCGAACAGCTGTTCAACGCCGCCCAGGAGCCCAAGCGCCTGCTGCTGGTGCCGGGTGCCACCCACAACAACAGCATGAGCCTGGCCGGCCGGCAGTATCGCCAGGCACTGGACGCCTTGCTCAAACCTCGCCCTTCCCCCGTGGCCGGAGCGCCCCAGGTGAACGCCGCCAAGGCCGGCTGAGCCGATCCGCCCAAGGGATGGGTCGACGGGCAGGCCGCCTTCGCGAGCAAGCTCGCTCCCACAGATGAGTGCAGTGAATCAAGCACCTGCAAACACCACCAACCCCCTGTGGGAGCGAGCTTGCTCGCGAAGGCGGTGGGTCTGTTTGCTGAGAGGCTGGATGGGCTGACGCCTTCGCGGGCAAGCCCGCTCCCACAAGGCTCGCGCCAGCCGCAAGGCTCAAATCCACCCCAATCAACCAGGGGGCTGGACGAAAAAAAACGGCACCTTTCGGTGCCGTTTGTCTTTCACTGTCAGACGCTTTACTTGCGGGCCGCTTCCCACGACTTCAGCAGTTCGCTGTAGCTCACGGTCTCACCTTTAGGCTTCTCGTTCGCCAGCTTCGGCTTCGGTGCCCCCGGTTGATCGAACCAGTACTGCGCATCGCGCTCCGGGTTCATTTTCGGGGCGCAGGTCGCCTGGGCCTTGGAGCGTTCCAGGCGCGTCATGATCGCGTCCTGGTCCTTGGCCAAGCCGTCGAGCGCCTGTTGCGGGGTCTTCTCGCCACTGGCCGCTTCGGCGATGTGGCTCCACCACAGTTGCGCGAGGCGCGGATAGTCCGGCACGTTGGTCCCGGTCGGGGTCCATTGCACGCGGGCCGGGCTGCGGTAGAACTCCACCAGGCCACCGAGCTTGGGCGCCAGGTCGGTCATCGCCTGCGAGTTGATGTCCGACTCACGAATCGGCGTCAGGCCAACGATGGTCTTCTTCAGCGACACGGTTTTCGACGTCACGAACTGCGCGTACAGCCAGGCCGCCAATTTCTGCTTCTCAGGCGTGGACTTCATGAAGGTCCAGGACCCCACGTCCTGATAACCCAGCTTCATGCCCTCTTCCCAGTACGGACCACGCGGCGAAGGTGCCATGCGCCATTTCGGCGTGCCGTCGGCGTTGACCACCGGCAGGCCCGGCTTGGTCATGTCGGCGGTGAAGGCGGTGTACCAGAAGATCTGCTGGGCGATGTTGCCCTGGGACGGCACCGGGCCGGACTCGGAGAACGTCATGCCCGCCGCTTCCGGTGGCGCGTACTTCTTCAGCCAGTCGACGTATTTGGTGGTGGCGAACACCGCCGCCGGGCCGTTGGTATCGCCACCACGGGTGACGCTGGAACCGACCGGATGGCAGTCCTCGACGCGAATGCCCCACTCGTCCACTGGCAAGCCATTGGGCAGGCCCTTGTCGCCGCCGCCGGCCATGGAGAACCAGGCATCGGTGAAGCGCCAGCCCAGGGACGGGTCTTTCTTGCCGTAGTCCATGTGGCCGTAGACGCGCTTGCCGTCGATTTCCTTGACGTCTTCGCTGAAGAACTTGGCGATGTCTTCATAAGCCGACCAGTTCACCGGTACGCCCAGCTCGTAGCCGTACTTCTCCTTGAACTTGGCCTTCAGGTCCGCACGCTCGAACCAGTCGGCGCGGAACCAGTAGAGGTTGGCGAACTGCTGGTCGGGCAGTTGATACAGCTTGCCGTCCGGTGCAGTGGTGAACGAGGTGCCGATGAAGTCCTTGAGGTCCAGGGTCGGCGAAGTGAAGTTCTTGCCTTCGTTGGCCATCAGGTCGGTGATCGATTCAGTCTTGCCGTAGCGAAAGTGCGTACCAATGAGGTCCGAATCGTTGACCCAGCCGTCATAGATGTTTTTGTCCGACTGCATCACCGTCTGCATCTTCTCCACCACGTCGCCTTCTTGCAGCAGGTCGTGGGTCAACTGGATCCCGGTGATTTCGGTGAAGGCCTTGGCCAGTACCTTGGACTCGTATTCGTGGGTGGTGAGGGTTTCCGACACCACGTTGATCTTCATGCCACGAAACGGCTCGGCGGCCTTGATGAACCACTTGAGCTCTTCGAGCTGCTGCTCGGCTGTCAAGGTTGACGGTTTGAATTCACTGCCGATCCATTTTTTAGCGGCGTCTTCATAGGCGTCAGCCCAGGCCACAGCGCTCAAGCCGCTGAGTGCCAGTGCGGCTGCCAATGAAACGCTATGTCGCAGCTTATTGTTTTTATTGAACATAGAGACCTCCTGTTTGGATTTGAGAGCCTGATCGTCAAATACGCGCGACTAGCCCCACCGCATCACTGCCAACAGCCACACCCAAGACAACGCGAACGCTGTCCAGATGCTCCAGTCGGTGGCGCCGATGACCAGCAGATGCAGGTAGGCGCTACCGAGAAGACCGATAAACAACCGATCGCCACGGGTCGTGGTAATCGGCAGGAAACCACGCCGAGGGATGCTCGGCGAACGCAACTCCCAAGTGGTCATGCCGATCAGGAACAAGGCGATGACCCCAAAAAACGCCGCCGTCGGGACGGTCCAGTTCATCCATTCCATCATCGACTCCTCAGACCCGGCCCAGGGCAAAGCCCTTGGCCACGTGGTTGCGAACGAACCAGATCACCAGCATGCCCGGCAGGATGGTCAACACCCCCGCCGCCGCCAGCACGCCCCAATCGATGCCGGACGCCGACACGGTGCGGGTCATGACCGCGGCGATCGGCTTGGCATTGACCGAGGTGAGCGTGCGGGCCAGCAACAATTCGACCCAGGAAAACATGAAGCAGAAGAACGCCGTCACACCGATGCCGGAGCCGATCAACGGGATGAAGATCTTGGCGAAGAACTTGGGGAAACTGTAGCCGTCAATGTAGGCGGTCTCGTCAATTTCTTTCGGCACCCCGGACATGAAGCCTTCGAGGATCCACACCGCCAGCGGCACGTTGAACAGGCAGTGGGCCAGGGCCACGGCGATGTGGGTGTCGAACAGCCCGATGGACGAATACAGCTGGAAAAACGGCAGCAGGAACACCGCCGGTGGCGCCATGCGGTTGGTGAGCAGCCAGAAGAACAGGTGCTTGTCCCCCAGGAACCGGTAGCGCGAGAACGCATAGGCCGCCGGCAGCGCCACGGCCAGGGAAATCACCGTGTTCAGGCTCACGTAGTACAGCGAGTTCAGGTAACCGGTGTACCAGCTCGGGTCGGTGAAGATCACCTTGTAGTTGTGGAAAGTGAAGTCCTGGGGCCACAGGGTCAGGCTGCCGAGGATCTCGGTGTTGCTCTTGAACGACATGTTCAGCAGCCAGTAGATGGGCACCAGCAGGAACAGGATGTAGATCAGCAATGGAACCAGCTTTTTCTTGCTCATCGTGCGGGCCTCAACGGTTGGCGTCGGAGTGCGTCATGGCGGTATAGAACAGCCACGACACCAACAGAATGATCAGGAAGTACACCAGGGAAAACGCCGCTGCCGGGCCCAGGTCGAATTGGCCGATGGCCATCTGCGTCAGGGTCTGGCTCAGGAACGTGGTGGCATTGCCCGGCCCGCCGCCGGTGAGCACGAACGGCTCGGTGTAGATCATGAAGCTGTCCATGAAACGCAGCATCACCGCGATCAACAGCACGCTCTTCATCTTCGGCAACTGGATGTGCCGAAACACTGCCCAGTTGGAGGCCCGGTCGATCCGCGCCGCCTGGTAATACACGTCGGGAATCGCCCGCAGCCCCGAGTAGCAGAGCAAGGCCACCAGAGACGTCCAGTGCCAGACGTCCATCACCAGCACGGTGACCCAGGCGTCCATGGTGTTGGCCGCATAGTTGTAGTTGATGCCCAGGGCGTTGAGGCTCGAACCCAGCAGGCCGATGTCGGCGCGGCCGAATATCTGCCAGATGGTGCCCACCACGTTCCACGGAATCAGCAGCGGAATCGCCAGGATGATCAGCACCAGGGACGACCACTTGCCCTTGGTCGGCATGGTCAGGGCGATGGCGATGCCCAGCGGGATCTCGATCAGCAGCACGCACGCCGAGTAGATGAACTGGCGCAGCAACGAGTCGTGCAGGCGCGGATCGAGCAGCACCTGCTTGTACCAGTCGGCACCGACGAAGTAGCGGCTGGACTGGTCGAAGATGTCCTGCACCGAGTAGTTGACCACCGTCATCATCGGGATCACGGCGCTGAACGCCACCAGCAGGAACACCGGCAGCACCAGCCACCAGGCTTTGTTGTTCTGCACCTTGTTCATGGCTGCACCTCGCTCAACGGTTCCAGCAGGTATTCATCGGCATAGACCATCAACCATTGGGCCGGAAAACTGATGTACGCGGTGCCTTCCGGCACAGGCTTGTCTTCGGCCAGGCGCACTTTCAAAGGCGCGCCATCGAGGTTGAGGGTCAGGATCTTGTAAGTGCCCAGGTCTTCGACGTGGACGACTTGCGCGCGCATCGCGTCGTCGTAGGGGCCGTCCCAGACATGGACGAACTCTGGCCGGATGCCGACCTTCAGGCGCTTGCCCTGGGCCTCGGCCACGCGCTGTTGCAGGGGGCCCGACAAAGGCAGGTGGGTCGAGGCAAAACCGACGCCTCCGGGTTGCGCCGTGACCTCGATGAGGTTCATTCCCGGGCTGCCAATGAAATAGCCGACGAAGGTGTGGCTCGGACGCTCGAACAAGTCCCGGGGCGTGCCGAACTGGACGATCTGGCCGCCATACATCACGGCGATCTTGTCGGCGAAGGTGGAGGCCTCCAACTGGTCGTGGGTGACGTAGACCATGGTGATGTTGAACTGCTCGTGGATCTGTTTGAGCTTGCGCCGCAGCTTCCATTTCAGGTGTGGGTCGATCACCGTCAGCGGTTCGTCGAAGAGGATCGCTGACACGTCGTCGCGCACCAGCCCTCGGCCCATGGAGACTTTCTGCTTTTCGTCGGCGGTGAGGTTGCGCGCCTTCTTGTCCAGCAGGTTCTGCAGGTCGAGGACTTCGGCTATTTCCTGCACCTTGGTGTGGACCCGCGCCTCGGCCAGCCCCTGGTTGCGCAGCGGGAACGCCAGGTTGTCGAACACTGTCATGGTGTCGTACACCACCGGGAACTGGAACACCTGGGCAATGTTGCGCCGCTCCGGGCTCAGCTCGTTGACGGCCTTGCCGTCGAACAGCACCTGGCCCTCGGACGGGCTGAGCAGGCCGGAAATGATGTTGAGCAAGGTGGATTTGCCACAGCCCGAAGGCCCGAGCAAGGCATAGGCGCCGCCCTGCTCCCAGATGTGGTTCATCTCGCGGATCGCATAGTCTTCGGGGCTCGCCGGGGTGCTGGTGTAGCTGTGGGCGAGGTTCTGCAAACGAATTTCAGCCATCAGGCAACCCTCGCGATGCGCTGGCCCGGCGCCTGGACCAACTTGCCCTGGGCATCGAAGACAAACAGTTTATGGGTCGGGATGTAGATGCGGATCGGCGCATCCACGTCGTATTCATGGACGCCGGGCAAGTGCAGCACCAGCAGGAAATGCTCGTTGCGCACATGCAGGAACGTTTCCGAACCACTGATCTCGGCCACCTCCACGGTCACCGCCAGCTCGAGGTCATCGTCGTTGCTTGGCACCAGGGAAATATGGCTTGGGCGCACGCCGAAACGGAACTCACCTTCGCCCACCGGCCGTAGGTCGACGTTCAGCGGGAAGTGCACGAAATTGGCGAAACTCACCTCGTTGCCCGCGATGCGGCCCGGCATGAGGTTGATCGGCGGCTCGGAAAACAGCTCGGCGGCCAGCACGGTTTGCGGCTGGTGGTACACCGAGGACGATTTGCCGCTCTGGATGACCCGGCCTTCGTGCAGGATCGTGGTGGTACCGCCCAGGGCCAAGGCCTCGTTGGGCTCGGTGGTGGCGTAGACGGCGATGGTGTGGCGGGCCTGGAACAACTCGCGCATTTCCTGGCGAAGTTCCTCGCGCAGCTTGTAGTCGAGGTTCACCAGCGGCTCGTCGAACAGAATCAGCTCGGCGTCCTTGACCAACGCCCGGGCCATGGCGGTGCGCTGCTGCTGGCCGCCGGACAGCTCCAGCGGATGGCGCTTGAGGAACTTCTCGATGCGCAACATCCTGGCGGTTTGCAGCACCTTGTCCTGGATCACCTCGTCGGACACACCCGCCTGGCGCAGCGGCGAGGCGATGTTTTCGAAGACGGTCATGGTCGGGTAATTGATGAACTGCTGATAGACCATCGACACGTTACGCAGCCGCACGGGCTTGTTCGTGACGTCGACGCCGTTCATCAGCACGCGTCCGCTGTCGGGCTTGTCCAACCCGGCCATCAAGCGCATGAGGCTGGTCTTGCCGGACAGCGTGCGGCCCAGCAGGACGTTGAAGGATCCGGGTTCGAAACTCAGATTGGCATCGTCGATCCAGGTCTGGCCTTCGACGGTGCGACAGATGTGCTCAAGCTTTAATGACATGGCTCGGCCTTTTTATTATTTGGAGTCAAGCGACCCGAGCTTCAAAGCGAAAGCCGTGCCAGAAAATGCAAGCCATTGATCTAGCTGCGTCTACCTGGGATTTCTCAAAGTTACGTGTTCGTTGATGAACAAAAGTGAACAACTCGGATTGAACAACTGAACAGTTCGAGCCTTGACAATGAACAAATTTGAACAACACTGACTGGAATGCTTTAGCCGGGCCGCAGGCAATCCTCCTGTGGGAGCGGGCTTGCCCGCGAAGCGGTATATCAGCCGACACGTGTATAGCTGAGCCACCGCTTTCGCGAGCAAGCCCGCTCCTACATGGGAATGTGAATTGAGTCTTATCCAGACCTGCCCCTGCACAAGGAGTATGTGCGAGACTCACCACCACAATAAAAACAGCACCTGCGAGAGTGCCCCATGGCCGCACCTGCCCCCGCCTTGTCCCACGAGGCCATCATCCAGGCCTCCTGGTCCCGTTGCCGCGCTTTCGGCCTGAACCATCAGAGCATACCGGCCTTCGACCCGCTGCCCGCCGATGGCATCGCCCAGTTGCTGGAGAGCCAGCACTCACTGGTGCAGACCACCCACCAGGAAGTCTTGCCGTACTACGAGAACATCCTGAGCAACTCCAATTGCCTGATCATGCTGGCCGACAACCAGGGCCAGGTCCTGACGTCCTGGGGCACCCAGCGTTTCATCGAACCCAAGCTGGCCCACGGTTTCAGCGCCGGGGCGAGCTGGATGGAACGCTGCACCGGCACCAATGCCATCGGCACCGCGCTGGCCTGCGAGCAGGCCGTGCACATCGAGCACGATGAGCATTTCCTCAAGGCCAACCGTTTCATGACCGGCTCCGCCGCGCCGATCTTCGACGCCGAGCGCAAGGTCATCGCCGTGCTGGACGTCTCCAGCGACAGCTACCTGCCGCCCTCCCACACCCTGGGCATGGTCAAAATGATGAGCCAGACCGTGGAGAACCGGCTGATCCTCAACCTGTTTCGCGGCGAACACTTCCAACTGACCTTCAACACCGGGCTGAACAACCTGGACAGCCAATGGGCCGGGCTGCTGATCTTCGACGAGAGCGGCCAGGTGCTTTCCGCCAACCGCCGGGCCGACAACCTGCTGGGCCTGAGCCTGTCACGGGTCAGCATCGAAAGCCTGTTCAAGGTTTCGTTGCTGGAACTGCTGAACCAGCCCGATGGCCTGCCGTTCGCCCTGCAAGCGTCTGGACGCAACCGCTTCCAGTGCCTGCTGCGGCGGCCGAGCCAGGTCTCGATCAAGGCGCGGGTATTCACCGAAGCCCCCCCTTCGCCGGCCCCCGCGCCTGCCGCCAACGTCATCCACCTCAACACTCTGCACTTCGGTGACAGCCGTGTGGAAAAAGCCGTGCGCCAGGCCGAGCGCCTGCTGGAGAAAGACATTCCGCTGCTGATCCATGGCGAGACCGGCGTCGGCAAGGAAGTGTTCGTCAAGGCCCTTCACCAGGCCAGTTCGCGCTGCAAACAACCGTTCATTGCCGTCAACTGCGCAGCGATTCCCGCCGAGTTGGTGGAGTCGGAACTGTTCGGCTACGAAAAAGGCGCCTTCACCGGCGCCAATCAAAAGGGCAGCATCGGCCTGATCCGCAAGGCCGACCGCGGCACGCTGTTCCTCGACGAGATCGGCGACATGCCCCTGCCGACCCAGGCTCGGCTGCTGCGGGTGTTGCAAGAGCGCTGCGTGCAACCGGTAGGCAGCGCCGAGCTGTTCCCGGTGGACATCCGCATCATTTCCGCCACCAACCGCTCGCTGCGTGAACAGGTGCAATTGGGGCGCTTTCGCGAAGACTTGTACTACCGCATCGGCGGCCTGACCCTGGAACTGCCACCGCTGCGCGAACGCAGCGACAAACAGGCCCTGTTCAAACGCCTTTGGGAACACCACCGTGAACCGACCCAATGGGCCGGCCTGAGTCGGGAGGTGCTGGAACTGTTCGACCGCCACCCGTGGCCGGGCAACCTGCGCCAAGTCAGCAGCGTGCTGCAAGTCGCCCTGGCCATGGCCGAGGAACAGCCGATCCGCCCGGAACACCTGCCGGACGACTTCTTCGTCGACCTTGAAATGGAGCCGGTAGACACCCCCGAACCGCTGGCGGTGGACTTGAACGATGCCGAGGACTTGAACAGGCAGTTACAGGCCGTCGGCGGGAATATCTCGCATCTGGCGCGACGGCTGGGGGTCAGCCGCAACACCTTGTACAAGCGCCTGCGCCAACTTGAAAACTGAGACGAAACCTGTGGGAGCGAGCTTGCTCGCGATAGCGTCAGTTCAGCCAATAATGCAGTAATTGACAGGCCGTCATCGCGAGCAGGCTCGCTCCCACATAAGGTTCGTTTCACTGACTGTCCAACGTGTCAGTCGAACGCGCCGTTCAGCACTTCATAGATAATGCCGCTGGCGATGGCCACCAGGATCAGGTCGGTGCCTACCTGCTGCCATTCATAACCGTCGTAGTGCGGCAACCGGCCCAAGAGGCGTGAATCGAGTTTCTTGGCAATGCCCGGTGGCAGCGGCTTGCCCCGGGCGAGGTTTTTCTGGATCCCCGGCGGCAACGCAGGCCCCGGACTCCAGTAGTCACGATAGCCACCGATCACACCCAGCACGCCGCCGCGGTCGATACTGGGGCCGTTATGCCAGTCGCCGCCACCTCGGTTACCCTGCCCTCCCGGGTTGCCTTGATTGCCCTGATCGCCCTTGTGGCCTTGCCCACCCTTGCCTTGGCCATGGCCGGGCCCTTGGTCGAATGGGGCATTGCCCTTGCCGTTACCTGGGTCTGCCACGACAACCCCAGGCCCGGCCACCAGGGCGAAGCAGGTCAGTACAGCCATCAACGAGCGCGATTCAAACATGATGGTTCTCACTAAAAAGGGAAGATGGCTGCCTATATAGACGCCAAGGATGATATTAGTCGCCTATCACGCTACACGCCGCTGGCATGGCTGTTGGTCGCCGTGCTGGCCGCGCCCATCGGCAACAGGTCAGCCTGCAGCTGGCATGCGCCACCAGTTTGATCGGCATCGCCGTGATCGTGATGTACAGGAACGCGACACCCGCGCCAGGCGCCTATGGCGTCGATTCGCAATAAGCGGCACGGGTACCAGCTGGACGGCGACTCGAATGTCCCGGTTTGTATTATCAATGACTTATTGCTAAGGCATGGTTGGCACGTTGCAGCGTCGTCGCGGGGTCTGGGCTAGGGCTTCCACGGCAAACCGCCATCCGTCGCCTCTCCAATAACAAGATCAACCGGTGACCGTGTCTGGCTTAGGGTTTGCTTCGGCTTGCTCCAGCAGCCAAGAACGACGTGATTCTGACGCGGCGGCAAATCAATCAAGGCTAGGGTCAGCAAACGGAGATGTACCGTGTCAACTCTCAACGAAATCGCAGCGAACCACGCGAGAATGGCAAAGGCAAAGGAAGAAGAGTCGATACGGCTGGGGGCGCTCCAGGGGCAAATAGTCGGTAGCTTTGAAATTTCGCCGATTGAGGAGAAACAGCCGATACCGTTGCACTTCATGGCGGGTGTACCGGAACATGGCTTCGCAGAGGCCGCTGCGCTGGCGTTCTGACGGGCGACGCGAATACTGCTTCTTGTGGCGAGGCTGGCGCCCTCGCCACGGATTCCTGCTTCAGGTGAGAACTCTGCGCACAGTGATGCCCATCACAAATTGAACGGCCGCTTCAGCGAGCAGGGGCATTTTTCCATCCGAACGATTATAAAGCCGAGCACAGGATTTCTCGGAAGAACAACTTCGTTTAATGGAACACCAGGAGCAGCAAAAAATGAGCGCAACCGAACACGTGCACAACAGCGCAAAATACAGCGCCAAATGGCAGGAACGCTTCAACTTCTTTGACACCTATGGCGCGCCCACCGACCCGCGCTACAAGGAAGCCCTCAAGAAGCTGCCCGGCTTCAAGAAAAAAATCCTCATCAATGCCAACGTGATCGCGTTTTTCTTCGGTCCCATCTACCTGTTCGTACTGGGCCTGTGGAAAAAGAACCTGGCCCTGCTGGGCATCATATTGCTGGTCAACATTGTGCTGAGCGTGATCTTCGCGGCCCTGGGCATGGACTTCCCCAAGCCGCTGAACGCCGGCCTGAACGGTGCCACCTCGGTGATGTACGCCATCATGACCAACTACGCCTACTACTTGAAAGAAGTCAAAGGCGAGCAAGGCTGGAACCCGTTCCAAGGGATGAGTTTGCGGTAGCGATTTTGCTTGGCGAGGGCCCGCACTTCTCCACGGATGTGCAGGCCCTCGCGCCTCAAGCTATTGAGGCCCGCGAAACTGATGACGGGTATTGCCACTCACGACAGTGTCGAAGTAGTTCTTGAACGCCTCTTCGAACAAGGCTGAGGCGGGGAACACGAACAGTGAATGTTCAGGTACTCAATAGCATCAGGGAAACCGGCGCAGGCCAGACTTGGGGCTCCAAAAACCCGGCGCAGTGGCCGGGCTTCAGGAGCAAAGGCATCATCATCGAGGGTCGGGATGCTCGGTCGTCACCGAATCGGCGGCATTCACATCGGACATATCCTCTTCGATAGGTGCGTCGTCGTCCGGCGGCAGCGGGACTTCAGGTGCATCCTTGCTGGGGTCGTGACCTGTTTCGTTATCCGTGCCGCGCGTGACTTCCTGCTGGGACCTGTTTCCAGGCGCATTTTCGTCGATTTCCATGCTGGCTCTCCATTCTGGCGCGCGGGACAGCCGCGCTAAAACATAAGAGGCAGCGGAACATCGCAAGTGCGGGGCAATGGATGAACGGCGCAGGGCGTTGTGGGTGCTCAACCGTTCTATTCCAGCACTCACGAAGAACCGGGCGGAATGCCGTCCTTGTTGAAATCCTTCAGACGCTCACGCTCTTGCTCAGTGGCATGAGCCGGCGTGTCATTGTTGGGTTGTTGCTGTTCTTTTTCATCTGCCATGGCGTTGCCCTCCGAGTGATACCCCGTTGGGCTGCCGGCGGTACCGGCAGTTCAATTTGTTTCGAGTGGCCGGGCAGGCTGCGCCGAGAGCGGAACATCGAAGACCCGATCGAACGCCCACTGGAACACCAGCGAATAAAAAAAGAAGAACACGAACAACCCCAGGTTGGTCACCAGCGCCAGCCACAGGCTGACGCCCAGCCACGCCGCGATCACCGGGGTAAGGATCAGGGTCAAGCCACCTTCGAACCCCAAGGCGTGAAGCAACCGTCGCCGCCAACTGCGATGACGGTTGTGCTGACGGCGTTCCCACCATTCGAACAGACCGTTGAAAAGCATGTTCCAGGCCAGTGCGACGACAGAAATCACCAGCGACAACAGGGTCGAATAACCCATGCCCTGGTCATAGATCAGCGCCAGCGCCGGTGCCACGAACAGCATACCGCCGGCTTCATAGAGTACGGCCTGGAGGATTTTACGGGGCGCGCCTTGCATGGGGTGATCTCCTGTTGGCAGTGCGGGACCACAGCCTGGCAAGTTGAGCCGACGCGTACAAATGAGCTAAATTGAGCCACGCTCAACCCGAGTAATCCAGCCGCCCATGTTTGCCAAACTGCCCCTCACCGCCTTGCGCGGCTTCGAGTCTGCCGCACGGCTGGGCAGCTTCAAGGCGGCGGCCCAGGAGCTGCACGTCAGCCCGGCGGCGATCTCCCATCAAGTCAAGAGCCTCGAGGCATTCCTGGGCGTGCGATTGTTCGAACGCTCCAGCCAGAACGTGCGCTTGAGCGCCGACGGCGAGCGCCTTCACCCACAATTGCACCGCGCCCTGCTGGACATCCAGCACGGCTTGCAGGCGCTGTCACCGCCCTGCGCTTCACAGTCGCTGGTGGTGAGCACCACCCCGGCGTTCGCCAGCCTGTGGCTGATCCCTCGGCTCGGGGATTTTCATCGGTTATACCCGGACATCGACGTGAGGCTGCACAGCAGCAACGAGGTGGTCGACCTGCTCCGCGACGCCAGCATCGACCTGGCCATCCGCGCCCAGTTCACGCCTGATCCTCAGCTGTTCCAGCAACCGTTGCTGGAAGAGTTCTTCGGCGCCTACTGTCGCCCCGACTGGCAACCGCCCACCGCCGACTCACCCGTGGAGTTGATCGACGTGCCCTGGCTGAGCAGCTCAAGCGCAGCGGTCGACTGGCCGACCTGGTGCGCCAAGGCAGGCACCCCGGACTGGTTGGGTACCGCGCGCTTTCGACGCTACGACGAGGAACAGCACGCCCTGCAGGCCGCCATCGTCGGGCATGGACTGGTGCTTGCCAGCAATGTATTGGTTGCCGAAGCGGTCGCACGTGGACAACTGGTCGGCTATCGGCCTGACATTCGCCTGGCTGGCGCGCGATACAGCGTAGTGTGCGTGCCGGGGCGGGAGCGCCAGTCGGTGGTGCACAGGTTCAGTGAGTGGTTGCGGGAACAGGCGCTCATGGCGCAGGCGGGGCATTAACCCGGGGCCCTACACTGTCTTCAGGTCAATGAAGAACCCTGCGGCTCTCGCCAATCCTGATGCGATCGAGCGCCCTGTTCAAAGCATCCAAAGCGCCCAATAGCGCCTTCGCCTCGGCTTCCCGACCGTCGCCCCAAACACGTTCCGCCATCTTGTTCAACGCCTGGATAGAGCGCTCAATGTCGGCAGCCGTCACGGCGGTGCTTTCCTGATGTTTCTTCGGCATTGCCTTACTCTCTTCGGAACCTGGATCAAGACGCTCCACTGTACGCTGGGCTCATGTGCAAGCCGAGCCCTATACTTGCGCTGGACTTTCCGAACGTCTACCCAAAATGCGCCCAGGGAGATGACCGATAGGAAACCAAGGACTGACAAGGGGAAGCGAGCAATGAGTACGCTTGAAAGAGCAATATCGATTTCCGCGCTGGCCCATGAAGGGCAAGCCGATAAAGGGGGGGCTCCTTATATCCTGCACCCGTTGAAAGTCATGTTGCGTCTATCCGGTGACGAAGAACGCATCGTCGCGGTGTTGCACGACGTCGTCGAAGACACTGCCGTTACCTTGGCAGACCTGCGCGATGCAGGCTTCAGCGAAGCGACTCTGAACGCCATCGATTCACTCACCAAGCGCGACGGCGAAACCTATCAGGCCTTTATCGAACGCGCCGCACGTGACCCTATGGCGCGCCGGGTGAAACTGGCCGACCTGGCGGAGAACAGTGACTTGTCACGCCTGGGCACGCCCGGCCAAAAAGATCTGGAGCGCATCGCGAAGTACCGCAAGGCCATCGATTACCTGGCAACGCAAGCGTGACACCCCTGACCCTTATCACGAGCAGAAGTGGGAGATGATCCCCAACGCCAGATCAGGGCTGCACTTGCGCTGCAAGTGACTGGATCATTTACTGATTACCGCTTTAGTAACGTCGCATATTTTTTCAACACGTCAGATTCAGAGAGGCCTGCGACGATCTCCAGCAGCTTCTGGTTGTGCTCCAGATACAACACGTTGTATTTCAAATCAACGGGAAACGTGAGATTGGCAATAGCTGCTGCGGGAAGCTCGAATACCACCGTCACAACCTCCCCACGAGTAGGGCCTAACGTGCCTATTTTGTAGAACGTCTTCCCGTCGGAAATTTGTACATCGGAACTGCCCTGGGCCCTGTAGGACACCTCAAGGGAAGCACCTTGCTTCAAGGAGCTCAACTCTTCGATCGTCTTTACCTCCACCCTGAAGGGTGCATGGTTAAACGCCCCTGCTGCTTCGACTATTTTCCTGAAATCAGTCCGTGGCTGTTTCGACTCTTTGTACGGCTCGGACCAATTCATGTCCACAGACACGATCAGACTTGCATCCCGAGTAATATCATGGTCTCCAGGCGTACCGGGAAGAATGCTCCTCGAAACATCCTTCGCAGCCAGTTTTATAGAAAAAACATCTAGCGTTTCATGGGTCAGATAAAATCTAAATAGCACATCGAGCCTTGAAGGAGCCAGAGAGTACGCCGAAATCGGCCCGGGGTATTCAGGGCGTTGAATTACATAGCTTTGGATATTTTTTTCAAGCCAGGCAACTGATCGAGTAGCCAGTCGCAAGGGTGCCTTGCTTTTAGAAAACTGCGCATAATCATACAAGGCAATGGTTGCAATCAAATTACCATTCAGCACCGCAATCCGTTCGTTTACCGGATACTCTTCAAACAACACATCCTTGCCAACAGTCCTGGCAAAACCTCCTTTGTCAACGGGCATCGAGTATGACAAATAAATCGCTTCAGCCTTGTTTTTGTAGTAGATGTTTCCCGTCTTTTTTGCCATTTCCATATAAAACTCAAGCGCAATGCCTTGGGTAAAAGCAGATACCCAAGGCGCCCTGAGCTGGAAAGGCCACGCATCTATGTAATCATCCATAAAGGCATAAAAGAGACCGCCATCTCTCATCTTTTCAAAAACTCTCAACTTTTCTTCACACACCACAGCACCGGCAAGGTCTCCGGACAGTGCCGCCTCAAGACCCCGTATTGCCAGCTTGCTTGGGGACCTGAAATTCTTTGTCCGACTGGACATCCCCACTGTCGCATCACACTCCTTGCTGGTTCCAAATGCCCAAGGATAATTGGGCGAGCCCTCTGCATAAAACTTGAGTAGATCTGACTGCTGCGCTTGTACAGAAACACAGGACATCGCCAAACAGAAGAAAAGAAACAGCAGTTTTTTTGAGTTTATTAGCATAGTCACGTACAGCCTTATAAAAATCCCACGCAAGATCATCAGTGCGCCCATTAACCACCCCCCAGCCTACCCCCAGCTCGCGGACGAAACAGAGTTGGTCCATCAGGAAGATTTGGCGCAGACGTCTCAACGCCGGCTATAACAGAAACCAGCGCGGAGCTCCAGACAACCCTACTTGAGCCCCCCATTGCAATTTTTCGTATGCAGTGCGGGCCTCGAATCGCCCCCTGCATTCCGCTCAACGGATGATAGGACCAAACCCCTCATTTACAAGAAATTTAATCGACGCACAGCGGTGGAAATCCCCAGAACGCTCCCAAAAAATCGATGAATTGTCGAAGACTCCTACAGCGCTCTCCCATTGGTAACATCCACACTGGCCTCATTGCCTCCAGCTGCTACGCTCAGTCCCGAGGTGCAACCCCACCATCCAGCCTAGAGGATGAAAAACCCGAAAGCGTGCACGCTAAGCGCACGTGACCGCAACCTTGAATGAGAAACAGCTGCCGGACAGCAGCTTGATAATGTACAGAGGACGTATGAATTTTCGGCTCGACATACAAGCTCTCAGGGGGCTTGCCGTAGCATTTGTAGTGATAGATCACCTTGGCTTCACAGCTTTGAAAGCTGGTTTTTTAGGCGTAGATATATTCTTTGTCATCTCCGGGTATCTAATTACCGGAATCATCGCCAGCAAGATAACCAATGGAGGCTTTGATCTTTCTGATTTTTACTACAGGCGCGCCAAACGATTGGTGCCGGCTGCCTACGTGACAATTTTAGCCACCTGCATCGGCGCCTATCTGTTATTAACTCCGATGGAAAACAGGAACCTGCTCTCTCAAGTTGCAGGAGCGGTGACCTACACTACCAATTTTGTTCTATTGAATCAGACTGGATATTTTGATGCAGATGCGTCCACCAAGCCATTGCTGCACTTATGGTCTCTGGCTGTCGAGGAACAGTATTACCTGATTTTTCCACTTATTCTTATTCTCAGCCCCGCTCGCCTCTGGTTGCGCATTGTTATCACTGTCTTAATCGGCAGCCTCTTAGCCTGCCTGTACCTGAAACAAACCCATCCCTCAGCGACTTTTTTCCTGCTGCCCACGCGTTGCTGGGAATTATTGATCGGCTCGGGCGGCTATCTGGCTGCCCAGAAATTCAACATAAAGATTCCCCGCCCCGTATTTTTACTGGCCATCCTTGCAGTTCTAATCATCCCCACGATGGAAATAAAATGGGGCCACCCAGGACCGGCAGCAGTTGTTGTATGCCTCTCGACCCTTTTCATCATCTGGGCCAATAGCACGATAGCCAATACGTCCATTTTTATCAGACCACTTGTCAAGCTTGGCGATATTTCCTACTCCCTGTACCTAGTGCATTGGCCGGTCATTGTTTTCGCACACGCGGTACTGCCTAATGAGCTTACACTGTTTAGTCAAATATCCTTGTTTCTAGTATCGCTGTTATGTGCGGGGGTTCTTTACATCTTCGTTGAGCAACCCAGTCGTCGGTCCCTGATTCCTCAAGCCGGACTGACATGGACGATAACTCTCGGAGCGGCCGTACTGGTATCAATCCAATACACCGCAACCCGACACAACAATAATCAAGTAGATTTCGACGCTTTGTTACGGCCCAATTACGGCCTTGATAAAGCTTGCGACAACTATCTGTTCAAGAACGATGAAAAATGCCGAACCTCCACCCCGGCTCGCAATATAGTCTGGGGCGATTCCTATGCCATGCACACCATCGAGGGAGTTAAGACCCACAGAAAAGGAGGGATCGCACAGGCGACCTACAGCGCTTGCCCTCCCTTCTTGGATACTGCGCCTTACAACCCGGCACGAGCAGATGCAGGGAAGCTAGCAAATTACTGCATAGCATTTAACGACACTGTATTTTCTGCGATCAAAGCAGACAAAACCATTGAGACGGTCATCCTTGCCGCCTCTTTTTGGCAATACACCGTGCCCACCAACAAAATGCTGACAAGGGACGAACAAGACAAGGGTTCGACTCGCATAGTACCTACAAGCCTTGATCAAGTTGAAAATGACCTGGGCAGGACCATCAGCGAGCTTAAGCGGATCGGCAAAGAAGTCATCGTCATTGGCCCACCTCCCTCCGTAGGCAATGAAAATATCAGCTGCATGCAGCAGCAGCTGTCCAACAGCACAGTTGCGCACGACTGCACGATCCCATTAAAGAATTACAGGGAATACAACGCCGGCGTCCTTACGTTGCTCGATACTATTGAAACGAAATACGCGATACGCGTCATTCGTCTAAGCAATGCACTGTGTGATGACACCGTTTGCCGCACCGTTGTAGACGGAGTGCCCATGTACCGTGACTCGGGGCATCTTTCTTACGTTGGTTCTGCAAAAGCTTTCGATATCCTTGCGAACACGAAAAATCTTTGGTGAAAGCCATCCTCGGCAGGAGCCTGACGCGTGAAAGCAGGCTCCGTGTTTGTTTGGAAAGCGCGATTTTACAAAGACGCCTATGGGCAGGTAACCGCCTTTCGAGACTGCTTCTTGGTCCACAGCAGACGACCGTTGATTCTTCCCTCAGACCACGATTCGGTAACCAAAGCGCAATTACCGCCCAGGTTCTCGACAAACGTCCTTGGGTAGCCTTCAGGCTCATCTCCACCAAGACGCATCCAGTTCGGATCGGTCGAAGTCACAGTTTGATAAGGCATGCAGGCTACCAGTGTGACCAACAAAAGAGCCAAAACTACTTTTCTCATACCAGTCCAACCCATTCGGCAACAGACAGCTTTATTGCCATCCGGCCATCTTGAAAACAGCCACCACCTGAACGGGCATTCGCAACCCCATCGATCTTGTGACAACGCTATTTAAATCCCCTGGCAACTGGCCTTTCGTCCTTTGGGAGGAAGAACGCGACGCACACGCTGCGTAACGCCTCCACACCACCGCTCGGGCCTTGCCCGGCAAGGAGGACCGCATAGCTGAATACCTGATGGGGCCGACCAATAGTGCGCCAGGTCAGGCTGGCTTTAGGTTGCTTTCATTTGTCGAGATTTAGCAACTCGCACATCCGCTCCCCTAACATTCCACGTAACCACGCACCATGAAACTCAATATTTTCCAGCGAGGTACCGTGCGCTAACGGGTATTCGAAAACCCTACCCTTCGCCCCCCGATAAGCGACGAGAAAATAGCCATCGTGATCAAACGCTGCGAGCACGCAAGGACGGATATGAATGATTTGGCTAAATGGCACGCGCACTTCAGTGGCTTTTAGGCCACGACGAGTGATGGTGAGGGTCAACATCTGCTGGTTTTCGTCAAACGTGAAAGCCCGCACTTGAGACGCAGGGACAATCCACGCAAAGAACGCACCGATGAACACTGCACTGGCCAGCATTAACAGAATAAAGGATGACCCTGTGAGGCTCTCACCATGGTCAGGCTGCACCCCATGCATGACCTCCGGCCCTGGGAAAAGGAACGTCACAAGCCCATAGGCCGGTAAAAGCAGAAGCAATGCAAGAGAGAAGCCAAAAACGCCCATGCCATTGCTTTCGATAATGGGTATTTCAGGACCGTAATACCAGATAGGTGGGTGGGCAGTGCCCGGCACGCCAGCAGGCGCTGCTGTAACGCTAGCGGGTCTTCGATGATTCATCTGGCTGTCTCAAGGATTGCGGCGCAGACGTTACCACTACTAGCGGACAGCCTGGAAACGGATCACGGGACTTTTTTCAATATGTCGCCCCATCCATTCTCACTTTTCCGGGGTGATCAGATCATCACTCGAGCGGCCATCCAAAGCTGGCATCGGGTCTATTTGAACTCCAGCCACGACGCTCGCAAGAGCCGTGTAGGCGGAACCAACCCGAGAAAAGGCCTCCTTCCAAAGGCAACCTGAGACCTCGCCAGCAACCACCAGCATCATCATTTTGGTTGTGGCGGCGTCCAGCTCTAAAAGTGACTGGTGTGCTTCGAATCGAAAGGTGTCATTGGACATGGTAAACCGTTTGCCCCCCTGCTCTTAGCAGCGGCGCCTCCTGCCTGAGTTCTTGCGGGTTTGCCCCAACAGTTATACACCTAACGCTTCGTACAAGAACAAGTGGTTCGTCTATGACCAAGCAATATCCGGAAGGGAATGGGGGAAAAGACGATTGAGTACGTCGAGGTGGGCGCCGAATTGGCGTTCTGAGGTGGGGGTTTTGCAAGAGTTTTGCAAATGGCAGAAAGCAAAAAGGGGCTACCGTTTCCGGTAACCCCTTCTAGACCGCCCAGCAGAGCGGATTTTGTTTGGTAGGCGCGATTGGACTCGAACCAACGACCCCCACCATGTCAAGGTGGTGCTCTAACCAACTGAGCTACGTGCCTGCTGTGAGGCGGCATTCTACGGAATTCCAAAGGGGTGTCAACACCTTTTTTTCACCTAACCCTATGAATATGCAAAATATTTAATTTCGCCCACGCGACGAAGATATTGCAGTGGCTGGCGGCCGATTTTTATCTCGGGTAGGATCGGCGCATTCGTAAAAAATATAAAACAGAGGTTGCAGAATGGCGAACACATCCTACCCAGCGTCCTATTATGCTGCGTCGGCCAACCCGGCTCCGTCGCGCCCAGCCCTGCAGGGTGAGGTCGAGACGGATGTGTGTGTAATCGGTGCGGGGTACACCGGCCTGTCCTCTGCGCTGTTCCTGCTGGAAAACGGCTTCAAGGTCACCATCCTTGAAGCGGCCAAGGTGGGCTTCGGTGCGTCGGGTCGCAACGGTGGGCAGATCGTCAACAGTTATAGCCGTGACATCGATGTGATCGAACGCAGCGTCGGCCCTCAACAGGCGCAATTGCTGGGCAATATGGCGTTCGAGGGCGGACGGATCATTCGGGAACGAGTGGCCAAGTATCAGATTCAGTGCGATTTGAAGGACGGTGGCGTGTTTGCCGCCCTGACCGCCAAGCAGATGGGCCACCTGGAGTCGCAGAAGCGCTTATGGGAGCGTTTCGGGCATACCCAGCTGGAGTTGCTGGACCAGCGTCGCATTCGCGAGGTGGTGGCTTGTGAGGAGTATGTTGGCGGCATGCTGGACATGAGCGGCGGGCATATCCATCCACTGAACCTGGCCTTGGGTGAAGCAGCGGCCGTCGAGTCGCTCGGCGGGGTCATCCATGAGCAGTCACCTGCAGTGCGTATCGAGCGCGGCGCCAGTCCCGTCGTGCATACGCCTCAGGGTAAGGTCAGGGCCAAGTTCATCATCGTGGCCGGCAATGCTTACCTGGGCAACCTGGTGCCGGAACTGGCTGCCAAATCCATGCCGTGCGGCACCCAGGTGATCGCGACCGAGCCACTGGGGGACGAGTTGGCCCACAGTCTGTTGCCGCAGGATTACTGTGTCGAGGACTGCAATTACCTGCTCGACTACTACCGACTGACCGGCGACAAGCGCCTGATCTTCGGGGGTGGCGTGGTGTACGGCGCCAGGGACCCGGCGAACATCGAGGCCATCATCCGACCGAAGATGCTCAAGGCGTTTCCTCAGCTCAAACAGGTGAAGATCGACTACGCCTGGACCGGAAACTTCCTACTGACGTTGTCACGTCTTCCTCAGGTCGGGCGCCTGGGGGACAACATCTACTATTCCCAGGGCTGCAGTGGCCATGGCGTGACGTACACGCACCTGGCAGGCAAGGTCCTGGCCGAGGCGCTGCGTGGTCAGGCTGAGCGTTTTGATGCGTTTGCCGACCTGCCCCACTACCCGTTCCCCGGCGGCCAACTGCTGCGTACGCCGTTTGCGGCGATGGGTGCATGGTATTACGGGCTGCGGGATAGACTCGGATTCTGAGGCTCACGCTCATAACCAGCCATCAGGAAATCGAGTTGCCTGCCTGTTCGGCAGGAAAGAAGTCACCGAGCAATTCAATGAAGGACTGACGCAACCACCGGTTCGCCGGATCATGGTGGAAACGCGTATGCCAATACAGGTGGATCTCATAACCACCGATGTCCCAAGGTAGCGGGACCAGGCGTACGTCGGTGATTTCGGCGAACCGCCGGCCTACCGCCAGGGGAACGGTGGCGATCATGTCGGACTCCGCCACCAGGAAAGGCACCCCCATGAAGCGTGGCAGGCTGAAACGCACCCGGCGTGAAATACCGTGGGCTGCCAGCTCACGATCCAGCACGTCCATGCCCCGCCCTTCCGCCTGGACCGCGACATGCACAGCGGCCTGATACTGTTCGGCGCTCATGCTGTCGCCGATCGTCGGATGATCGCTGCGTACAATGCACACGAAGGAGTGGCGGTACAGCGCCCGATGCCGGATCGAGGTGTTGAGCAAGCGTGGGAAATAACCGATCGCCGCGTCCACTTCGCCTGCGTCCAATCCCTCTTCCAACTGCTCGGAGGACAAGGCCAGGGTCCGAATCCGCAATTGCGGCGCCTTCCTGTCGAGCATGCGCATCAATCGGGGCAGGAACACCATTTCACCAATGTCCGACATACACAGCACCAACTGGCGTTCGGAATGCTCGGCGACAAACCCGGTGGATGGCAGCACGTCGCTGCTGACCATCTCCAGGATCCGTTGCACGGGCTCAGCGATCTGCAAAGCCCTGGCGGTAGGCTGCATGCCCCGGGAAGTACGGATGAACAGCGGATCATCGAACAACGCTCGCAACTTGGACAAAGCGAAGCTCATGGCCGGCTGGCTGAGGCCCATGAGGTCGCCGGCCAGTGTCACGCTCTGTTTCTTGCGTAACGCATCGAAGACTTTCAGCAGGTTGAGGTCGACATCTTTAATATCCATATTTTGGATTTTATCTATAAGCAAAATAAGGTTTTCGGATTCTAGGGTGAAGCCTAGACTCGTTACAAGATCGTTAACGCGATTAACCAATTTGCGAGTCCTATAACAATAAACGGAGCTCACCATGCCCAAGAAGCTGCGCAGCAATTTCCCCCACGGGTCTTACTTATGGGCCGTGCGCGCTGCCCAGTGGCGTGCCTTGGGCATTGACGAAAGCGAGCTGGAGAAAACCAAGATCGCGATCGTCAATTCCTCGTCGAACCTGGCGATCTGTTTCAGTCACCTGGACGGTATCGCCGCCAGGATCAAGCAATCGATACGCGATGCCGGCGCCCTGCCCTTCGAGATCCGCACCGCGGCGCCCAGTGACTTCATCACCGGGGCCGGCGCTGGAGGCGCCTACATGCTGGCCGCGCGCGACCTCATCACCAACGACATCGAAGTGGCGGTAGAAGGTGCTCAGCTCGATGGCATGATTTGCCTGGCTTCCTGCGATAAAACGGTGCCGGGCCAACTGATGGCCGCGGCCCGGCTGAATATTCCGACGCTGATCGTGATTTGCGGGTATCAACCCAGCGGCGAATACCAAGGCCAGCACGTCGACATTGAAGACGTGTTCATCAGTTCCATGCACGTAGTCACCGGCAAACTCCCGGTCGAAGAGTTGGTGGGCATGACCCGCAATGCCATCAAGGGGCCAGGCGTGTGCTCGGGCATGGGCACCGCCAACTCCATGCATCTGGTGTGTGAAGCCCTGGGCATGTCCCTGCCCGGCAGTGCGCCCATTGCCGCTAACAGCCCGCAGATGTTCGATTTCGTGGACCAGGCCGGCAAGCGCATCGTGGAAATGGTCGCAGAGGACCTCAAGCCCCGCGACATCCTCACTCCGGGCGCCTTCGCCAACGCGGTGGCGACCATGCTTGCCGCCGGAGGGTCGGTCAATACCATCAAGCACATGCAGGCAGTGGCCGCCGAAGGCGGGATCGAGGTGGATGTCTATCAGCTTTTCAAGGACCTGGGTCAACAAGTACCCGTATTGGTCGGCGTGCGCCCGGTAGGTCAGCACAGCATCGAGCAGATGGAAGCCGCAGGTGGCGGGCGGGCGCTACTCAAGCGCCTGCAGCCGCTGTTGCACGGCGATGTGCTGACTGTCACCGGCAAGACGCTTGCGCAAAACCTGGAAGGGGTCAGCGTCGACGACGCCGAAGTGATCCGTCCGCTGGACAACCCTTTCGCCACCCGGCCGGCGATCGTGATGCTGCGCGGCAACATCGCGCCCCAGGCCGGCATCGTCAAATATGGCATCGACCCGGGCAAAATGCGCCGCTTCAAAGGCCCCGCGATCTGCTTCGAGCGCTCCGCCGATGCTATCGAGGCCTTGCAGGATGGGCGCATACAACCCGGCCATGTGGTGGTCATGCGCGGTGCGGGCGTGCGCGGCGGCCCGGCCATGGGCGGTGGCGCCTCAAGGGTGGTGTTCGCCATCGACGGCGCCGGCCTTGGCGATCATGTCGCGATGCTGACCGACGGTCATCTCTCGGGGTTGGTCTGCAAAGGCCTGGTGGTGGCTGAAGTGGCGCCAGAAGCCGCTGTCGGGGGCCCGCTGGCGTTGATTGAAAACGGAGACATCATCGACATCGACCTGGACCTCCACACCCTGAATGCCGCCATCAGCGACACTGAAATGGAGGCCCGCCGGGCCCGCTGGCAGCCTCGGGCACCGCAGTTCGGCGGAGGCTGGCTGGATATCTATCGCAACAGCGTCTCGGCCATGGAGCACGGTGCCGTATTGATCAAGCCGCTCGACCGCACCGACCAGCGGGAACCGCAGTGATGAGATTGCTCGACGACGAAAAAGCCATGCTCGCCGGCGATCAAGGCCCGGCGGTGCAGAAGGCCATGGACCTGCTCGTGCGCTATGGCGAAGCCCTGGGCGCGCGATACCTGGTGAACACCCGCAACGTGGCCGGGACCATCGGCGCCACGACGCCGTTCCTGCGTCATTACGCCGAGCGCGAAGGCGGCATGGACGCCGTGTTCAGCGAGTTCAATCTCGACAGCGCCGAAGTGGTCAAGATCCCTAGGGTCAAGGTGCCCAGCAGCCACCTGCAACAGGGCATCGACCCGCACCACGCCGAACGCCAGGGCGTCAGCGAAGACGTGGTGCGTATCTACGAGACAGGCCAGGCCTACAGCAGCAGCCTGGGCGTTCAGCCCTTGAACACGTGCACGCCCTACCAGGTAGGAAACGTGCCAGTGAAAGGCGAACACTGCGCCTGGATGGAATCCTCCGCCGTCATCTACATCAACTCGGTACTTGGCGCGCGTACCAACGCCGAAGGCCGGGAAAGCACCGGCGCGGCGATGCTGACCGGCAAGATCCCCCATTGGGGCCTGCACCTCGATGAAAACCGTCGCGGTAGCCACCTGATCCATCTGCAGACCGATGTGACGACCACAGCCGACTGGGGGCTGCTCGGCTACTGGGTGGGTGAACAGGTGCAGGATCGCATCCCGGTCATCGAAGGCGTGACGCACCAACCCAACTTGGCTCGTCTCAAGCACTTCGGCGCTGCGGCGGCCTCCAGCGGCGGCGTGGAGATGTACCACCTGGTGGGTGTCACCCCCGAAGCCCGCACCCGCGAGCAGGCATTCGGCGGATCCCGGCCTTCGACGATCCTGAGCTTCGGTGAAGCCGAACGGCGCTGGGCCTACGAACAAGTCAACGTCACCGCGCGAGATGCGCAGGTCGACTTCGTCATGCTTGGCTGTCCGCACTACAGCCTCGAACAGATCTGGGAAGTCTGCCAACTGCTCGAAGGCCAACGCCTGAGTCCCAATACCGAACTCTGGCTGTTCACCGCCGCATCGATCAAGCACCTGGCCGACGTCGCCGGTTATACGCGCATCATCGAACAGGCGGGTGGGCACGTGATGACAGACACCTGCTCCGCGATTGGCAGGGTGATTCCCAAGGGCACCCGGGTAGCGGCCGTGGACTCGGCCAAACAGGCCCATTACCTGCCCGCGATCATGGGTATCCAGGCGTGGTTCGGCACCACCGCCGACTGCGTCGAGGCGGCCATCGAAGGCCGCTGGCAAGGAGGTTTGCAATGAGCACACCCTTTACGATCAAAGGCCGCAAAGTGGTCGGCGGCTGCTTCGAAGGCGAAGCGTTGGTGACCCATGAGCGCATCTCCGGCTGGGGCGGCATCGACCCGCGCAGTGGCACCGTCATCGAAACACGTCACGAACTCAAGGGCATCAGTTTTGCGGGCAAGGTCCTGGTGTTTCCCGGTGCCAAGGGGTCGTCCGGCTGGTCCTCGCAGTTTCATATCGCGCGCCTCGCCGGTGTCGCGCCCGGCGCCATGCTGTTCAATGAAATGACCGCGAAAATAGGCCTGGGGGTTGTCGTCGTGCACGCACCCGCCATGACCGACTTCACCGAGGATCCGCTGGGCCGGATCCGCACCGGAGATTGGGTGCGCGTCGATGCCGACGCCGGGATCGTCGAAGTGACCCCGCAACAACCCCGCCCAGCCCAACCCATAGAGCAACCACTGGACAGGACGACGCGACCGCCAGACCCGTCGTAGCCCACAACTATTTTGTTTGCCGAAACAACCACCACCGAGGCCTCTGGCCAACGGTTTCGGGCTCGGCCGCCCTTTTGTCACCCCAAAGGTAATGTCATGGCTCATGTTATTCGCACGGTGCGTCGCACCAGCGCCCCCACCGTTCAACGCCTGCAGGCCGACGTCTGCATCGCCGGCGCCGGCATCTCCGGCATTTCCGCCGCCCTTGAAGCCGCCGCCCTCGGCAAGCGCGTGGTGCTGTTCGACGCCCTGCCGATGCTGGGCGGCCAGGCGGTCGGCTCGATCATCGGCACCTTCTGCGGCTTGTTCTCCAATGGCCCGAACCGTCAATTGCTGACCCACGGCATCGCCGACGGCATCCTGCGTGACCTGGGTGCCTCGGGCGACCTGCACCAGGCCATTGGTCCGCTGACCACCGTGGTCTACTACGACGAAGTCGCCCTGGGCCGTTGGATGGGACAAAAGGTGCTCGACGCCGGTATCACCGTGGTGCTCGGCGCGGTATTGCGGGATGTCGTACGCGAAGGCCCGCGGGTCCAGGAAGTGGAGTTGGCCACCCGCTATGGCGACGTACGCGTGGCGGCCGACGGGTTTATCGATGCCAGTGGCGATGCTGCGCTGGTCTGGAATGCCGGGTTTGCCTGCCGCGAACCGGATACACCAATCTACGGCACTCAAATGTTCGTGCTGGAACACATTAATGAAGCACACCTGCCTACCCGCGCGCAGTTCACCGAACGGGTCAAACAAGCAGCCAGGCACTACGGTATCGAGCGCGATGATGGCTTGTTCTTCCAGTTTCCCGGCCGGGGTACGGCGGCGTTCAACATGACTCACATCGAAACCCCGTTGGACCCGATTGCCGCGTCCCACGTCGCCATCGCCGGTCGCCAACAGGTGGAACAGGTGATCGAGTTCCTCAAGGCGGAATACCCCGAGGCCTATGGCAAGGCCAGAGTGCGCTCGTATGCACTGCCAGGCATTCGCCAGACGCGCTGGATTGTCGGGCTGCATCACCTGACGGCCGATGAAGTACGGGCCGCCACGATGTTCCCGGACGCAGTGGCTCGCACCTCCTGGCCGGTGGAATTGCACGGCAATACCAGCGGTTATCAATGGGAACCCTTCGGCGACGATCACATCCACAGCGTGCCGCTGCGCAGTATGCTCCCCGAGGGCAGCGACAATCTGGTGGTCGCCGGCCGCTGCATCGACGCCGACGCGGCCGCGCTGTCGAGTGTGCGCGTGATGGGACCGTGTATCGCGATGGGCGCCGCGGCCGCTCATGCGCTGGACCTTGCGGGCCCCGGCGGCCGGCTGGCCGATATACCCGCCCACGCGTTGCGTGAGCGACTTGCGTTCAACCTGGAATAGCTTTTTCAAGCGGTTCGATGCGACCGTCGTGCAAACGCGGGCGCCACTCCAACAACAATAAGAAATGCGGTGGAGAACGTACATGTCACAGTCACGCCCCCTGGATGTCGCGGCACTCATAGAAGGCCGCAAATTGTCACGTTTCAACTATGTGGTGATCCTCGTCTCGGTCCTGATCACCTTCCTCGACGGTTTCGATCTGCTGGTGCTCTCGCACACGGCGTCCTATATCGCCGATGAGGTCGGCCTGGACAAGATCCAACTGGGCGAAATCTTCTCCATCGGCCTGCTGGGGATGATGCTCGGCGGGTTCTTCTTCGGCTACCTGGGCGACCGCATCGGGCGCCGCCCCACGATCCTGTTCTCAAACTGCGCGTTTGGCCTGCTGACCTTGCTGTTTGTCATGGCCGACAGCTATGAATCGTTGATGGTCCTGCGCTTTTTCAACGGCTTTGCCCTGGGCGCCATGCTGCCCCTGTGCTGGGCGTTGAACATTGAGTTCGTCCCCAAGCGCTACCGCTCCACGGTCGTCACCGTGATCATGGTCGGTTTCAGCCTTGGCAGCGCAGTAGCCGGGCCGCTGACGGTATGGCTGGCGCCGCATGTCGGATGGCAAGGCGTATTCGTGTTCGGCGGCGTGCTGACGCTGCTCGCTTGGGTGCTGTTGCTGTTCACCCTGCCCGAATCGGTTCGTTTCCTGGCCAGCAAGCGCAAGGCGCCGGAGAAAATCGCGGCGATTCTCAAGCGCATGGACCGGCACCTGGATGTACGCCCCGACGACCAGTTCGTCCTGCTGGACGAGCCGGACATCGGCCGCCAACCCTTTCGTGTCAGCCAACTGTTCATCGGCCGCCTGAAATGGATCACACCGATGATCTGGCTGGGCTACTCCGCCAGCTCCATGGCCATGTACTTCCTCGCCTCCTGGAGCCCGTTGGTCTATCAATACGCAGGATTCGATCGCGCGACCGCGTCGTGGGTCAGCTCGATCGCGTCGTTCAGCGGGGCGATGGCGGGGCTGGTGATGATGCGCTTCGTCGACACCCGCGGGCCCTACATGGTGATGGTCTATCCGCTGCTGGCCTTGCCTTTCCTGCTGGTACTCGGCGTTACCGGCATGCAGGGCACCGCCTTCCTGATGCTGAGCCTGGCCGGCGGCCTGTTCGTCAAAGGCTCACACTACGGCATCCTCAGTATTGCCGGGATCTTCTATCCCAGCGCCATCCGCGCCAATGGCGCCGGCTGGGCCACGTCAATTGCCAAGATCGGTTCGATCCTAGGCCCACTGCTCGGTGCCTACGTGCTCAACAGCGGCCTGCCGGTGGTGAAGAGTTTCCTGGTATTGGCGATTTGTCCGGCCCTGCTCTCCGTCTGCGCTTTCGTCATCGGACGGCTGGTTGAAAAAGGCGAGCCTTCTGCCGCCGAGCCAGTACCGGACACCTCCCAAGCCTGACGCCTGGGCTTCAGAACATAACGATTCGTAAAACGCCACGGCCAACACCGTGGCCCGGAAGGCGTGTGCGCAAATTTCGCCTCATTCCATTCCTGGAGACCAATAACAATGATCAGGATCCCGTTTTTACTGCTGTCACGACGCAACGCTGCCCTGGCCGCCAGCGTTCTGCTCCTCATCAGCCAACCGGCAAATGCAGAATTTCTGAAAGACAGCACCGCAACGCTGACTACCCGCAACTTCTATCTGAACCGCGACTTCCGACAAGACAACGCACCTCAGTCCAAAACCGAGGAATGGGCCCAGGGCTTCATCATAGATTTGCGGTCCGGTTACACCGAGGGCTCCGTCGGTTTCGGGCTGGACGCGCTGGCTGAGTTGGGTGTGAAGCTGGACTCCGGTGCAGGGCGACGCGGCTCAGGCCTGTTGCCCTACGGCCCTGACAGCAATGAGCCAACCGACAACTACAGCGAATTGGGCGCCACCGCCAAGGTACGCCTCGCCAAGAGCGAGCTGAAGATCGGCACGCTTATGCCGACCCACCCGCTGGCCTTCTACAACGATATGCGGCTATTGCCCTCGACATTCACAGGCGGATTACTGACCTCCAATGACATAGACCGATTGACCTTCACCACCGGACGCCTGACCAAGGGCAATGCGCGCGATTCATCCAGCAACGATGACATCGGTTATGCGGGCCAGAAATCCAGCCATCTGGATCTGGTAGGGGGGGACTTTGCGCTGACCAAGGAACTGACGCTGCGTTACCATCACGGCGAACTGGACGATATTTATGTCCAGCAATTTGCCGGCCTGATCCACACCCTACCCCTGGGTGAAGGCGTCAGCCTGCGCAGTGACCTGCGGTATTTCGATAGCCGCGATACGGGCAATGCCAAGGCCGGGCGCATCGATAACCGCAACTTCAACGGCATCGTCACGTTGGGTGTGGCAGCGCACAAGTTCTCCATGGGTTATCAGGAAATGCGCGGGGATACGGCGTTTCCTGTCATCGAAACCGGCACGCCCTACGTGGTGAACCTGGTCACCTACAACAGCTTCACCAAGATCGGCGAAACCTCCTGGCAATTGCGTTACAACTATGATTTTGCCGCCTTGGGCATACCCGGGCTGACGTTCATGACGCGTTACGTAAAAGGCACAGGCGTGGAAAGTCGTACGGTCAGTAGCGGCACTGAATGGGAACGCGATACCGACATCACCTACGTGATACAGAGCGGCGCGCTCAAGGGCCTGGACCTGCGCTGGCGCAATGCGACCTTTCGCTCCAGCAATGGCTTGACGCAAGACCTGGACGAAAACCGGCTCATTGCCGCCTATACCTGGAAACTCCGGTAATCAAGGGACCATTGCGATGATGAATCGACGGGAATTACTGGGCAGTTCGCTGGCGCTGGCTTCGTTGGCCACGATCGCACAAGCGCAGGAGATGACGCTGGCGATGACCAACGACGACTTGCTGCAGCAACTGCAACGCGACCTCGAGAAACACGCGGCCCTGGGTGACAAAGGCAGTGGGGGCAAAGGCGACCGTGCGACAGCCGATTGGATTGCATCGCGGCTCAAAGCGTCCGGGTACGTCGTCGAAGAGCAGAACGTGTCGCTCCCGTACTTCGAATCAGTGCGTTCCGAGCTCGCCTGGGAAGGGCATAAAGTCGAGGTGAAACCCCAACCTGTCGTGGTGTCGACGTCGGCGGCAGGGCTGACTGCAAAGGCCGTCCTGATCCATGACCCCTCCCAGGCGCCCGAGGCTTCGGGAAAGATTGCAATACTGGTGCTGCCCCATGACAAACATGCGGCGCTGTTCATGGGGCAGGCGGGGCGTTTTCTTGAGGCCGCCGTCAAGGCAGCTCCTGCCGCCATCGTCATCGTCCCGGTCGGGCCGACAGGAGGGATCGTCGGTCTCAATACACGACTGAAACCGATGGCCGATGTGCCCATCGTCGTCATGGCCCCCAGTGACCTGCCGTCATTGATACCGGCAATCGTGCAGGACAGAAGCATCACGCTGACAGTGTCGGGGCAGGCAAGCCAGCGCGACACCGTCAACCTGATAGGACGAAGAGTGGCAGGCAAGAAATGGTTGGTCATTTCCACGCCACGCACCGGCTGGTTCTCCTGCGTGGCCGAGCGCGGCACGGGAACTGCCGCTTTTTTGCATCTTGCTCAATGGGCAGCGAAGCGCTTTGCCGACCACTCCATCTGTGTCATCAATTCCGGTGGCCATGAAATGGATTTTGCCGGTATGCACAAAGCCGTGCCGCTCGCGCCGTCACCAGAGGCCACGGCGATCTGGACCCATATCGGCGCAGGCTTGGCTACGCGCGACTGTCTCGACCTGGCGAGCCGGGACAAGCCCTTCTTCCTACCCTCCGCTGACCCGCAACGCGCGTTGATGGTATCGCCTGCGCTCATGGACAAGGCGACACGGGTATTCGCCGGTCTGTCGGGCTTGGAGCGCCCCCTCAATGCCTTGAAAGGCAAAGGAGAACTATCCGGCATCATCGAGCGCGGATACCTCAATGCCTTCGCGGTGCTGGGCGTACATCGCTGGTTCCATACCCAGGAGGACACCCTGGAAAAAGTCGATGCCTGCCTCTTGGTACCGGTGGTGGAAGCCCATAAAGCCATGATCGAAGCCTTTTCTTGAAGGCACGTCGAGGCACGCCGCTCGGCCTGGCGCCGGGCGGCATATTTGAATGTTTGACTGGAAAAATCGGGGTGGGTACTGAATTCAATGGAAGCCAAAAACGAAAAAAGCGGCCTTAGGCCGCTTGTTTCGTAGCTTCAAGGCGTTCAGTGTGCCTCGAAGCAGATATGGCGCAGCGGACGGGACTCGAACCCGCGACCCCCGGCGTGACAGGCCGGTATTCTAACCGACTGAACTACCGCTGCGTATCGCTGTGGACTTGCGTCCAGTTAACTCGTCTGACCAGCCCCTTGGGATTGATCTCGAACCAGGCGAACCTGCTTCGGAAAATATGGCGCAGCGGACGGGACTCGAACCCGCGACCCCCGGCGTGACAGGCCGGTATTCTAACCGACTGAACTACCGCTGCGCGTCGGTGGAGGCTTTTGACAGCTTCCATCTTGCTTTCGCAAGACTCTCTTGAAACATGGTGGGTGATGACGGGATCGAACCGCCGACATTCTGCTTGTAAGGCAGACGCTCTCCCGGCTGAGCTAATCACCCTTTGCTTCGCTGAGGCCGCGAAATTTACGCAGGTACCGAAGCTAAGTCAATAGCAGGGTTGAAGTTTTTTCAAAACAGTTTCAAGCGCCGCGCGCCCATGGACTTATTTGTAAATCATCTTCTTGGTCATGCCGCCGTCCACCACGAACTCCTGGCCCGTGACAAAACCGGCATTGCGCGACAACAGCCATGCCACCATCGCCGCCACGTCCTCCACGGTCCCTACCCTGCCCGCCGGATGTTGGGCGTGATCGGAATCGGTGAGTGGCTCTGCACGGCGCTGCGAAGGGTCGCGCGCATCGATCCAGCCAGGACTGACGGCGTTGACGCGGATCTCCGGCCCGAGGCTGATCGCCAGGGCATGGGTCAGGGCCAGCAGGCCGCCCTTGCTTGCCGCATAGGCTTCGGTGTCCGGCTCCGATTGTGCGGCGCGGGTCGAGGCCAGGTTGACGATCGCGCCGTTGTGGGCACGCAGGTACGGCGCACAATGCTTGGCCAGCAGCATCGGCCCACCCAGGTTCACCGCCAGGACCCGATTCCAGTAGGCCAGGTCCAGGCTTTCCAGGGTGATGTTGTGCGGGTCGGCAATGGCCGCATTGCACACCAGCGCATCGAGACGGCCGAACTGGCCAAGCACCTCGGCGATACCGGTGGCGACCTGCGCCTCGTCCGCCACGTCCATGGCGATGAACCAGGCGTTGTCGCCCAGGGTCTTCGCAACCTTGGAACCGCGCTCGCGATCCAGGTCGGTCAACACCACTTGCCAGCCTTCGCAAATTAACCAGGCAGCAATGCCCAGGCCGATGCCCCGCGCGGCCCCCGTGACCAGTGCAACCCGGCCGTGAGTGCCGCCCGGCGGCGTTGCCAACTCGATCACAAGGCCGCCAACCCGCGACCCAGGTCGGCTTGCAGGTCGGCCACGTCTTCCAGGCCGACCGCAACGCGAATCAGGCTGTCACGAATACCCGCCGCTTCACGCTCCTGGGGCGACAGGCGACCGTGGGACGTGGTGCTCGGGTGCGTAATGGTGGTCTTGCTATCGCCCAGGTTGGCGGTGATGGAAATCAACCGGGTCGCGTCGATGAAGCGCCAGGCGCCCTCCTTGCCCCCCTTGACCTCGAAACTCACCACTGCACCAAAGCCGCGCTGCTGGCGCTGGGCCAGGTCATGCTGCGGATGGCTCTTGAGACCGGCGTAATGGACCTTCTCGATGCCGTCCTGCTGCTCCAGCCATTCGGCCAGGGCCTGGGCGTTGGCACAGTGCGCCTTCATGCGCAGGCCCAGGGTTTCCAGGCCCTTGAGGAAGATCCAGGCGTTGAACGGGCTGAGGGTCGGCCCGGCAGTGCGCAGGAACCCCACCACTTCCTTCATCTGCTCGCCGCGACCGGCCACCACGCCACCCATGCATCGGCCCTGGCCGTCGATGAACTTGGTCGCCGAATGCACCACCACGTCAGCCCCCAGTTTCAGCGGCTGTTGCAGCGCCGGGGTGCAGAAGCAGTTGTCGACCACCAGCATGGCGCCCTTGGCATGGGCGACTTCCGCCAGCGCGGCAATGTCCACCAGCTCGGCCAAGGGGTTGGAGGGCGATTCAACGAACAACAGCTTGGTGTTGGGCTTGATCGCCGCGTCCCAGCCGGACAGGTCCGCCAGGGGCACGTAGTCGACTTCCACGCCAAAGCGCTTGAAGTATTTTTCGAACAGACTGATGGTCGAGCCGAAGACACTGCGCGAAACCAGGACATGGTCGCCGGCGCTGCACAGGCTCATCACCACCGCCATGATCGCCGCCATGCCGGTAGCGGTAGCGACCGCTTGCTCGGCGCCTTCCAGGGCGGCAATGCGCTCTTCGAAAGCGCGCACGGTCGGGTTGGTGTAGCGCGAGTAGACGTTGCCTGGCACCTCGCCGGCAAACCGCGCTGCCGCATCGGCGGCCGTGCGGAATACGTAGCTGGAGGTAAAGAACATCGGATCGCCATGTTCGGCTTCCGGTGTGCGGTGCTGACCCGCGCGCACCGCCAGGGTGTCGAACGCTACGCCCTCAAGGTCGCTGTCCAGCCGACCGGCATCCCAATCCTGACTCATGCTGCCACTCCTTCAAATCGCAAACCGGCCCCTCGGGGCCGGTTCGTCACTCAGTTGTTGTACAGATCGATGATCGCACTGACCGCCTGGGTCTTGGCCTTGGACGCATCGTTACGCGCGTGCTCGATCCGGTTCAGGTAGGCCTCGTCGATGTCGCCGGTGACGTACTTGCCGTCGAACACCGCGCAATCGAACTGCTCGATCTTGATTTTGCCGCCGCCCACCGCTTCGATCAGGTCCGGCAGGTCCTGGTAGATCAACCAGTCGGCGCCGATCAGGTCGGCCACGTCCTGGGTGCTGCGGTTGTGCGCGATCAGTTCGTGGGCACTCGGCATGTCGATGCCGTAGACGTTCGGATAACGCACCGCCGGAGCGGCCGAGCAGAAATACACGTTCTTGGCGCCGGCTTCGCGGGCCATCTGGATGATCTGCTTGCACGTGGTGCCGCGTACGATGGAGTCATCCACCAGCATCACGTTCTTGCCGCGAAATTCCAGCTCGATGGCGTTGAGTTTCTGGCGTACGGATTTTTTCCGCGCAGCCTGGCCCGGCATGATGAAGGTACGGCCGATGTAGCGGTTCTTCACGAAGCCTTCGCGGAACTTGACGCCCAGGTGGTTCGCCAACTCCAGGGCCGCCGTGCGGCTGGTGTCCGGGATCGGGATGACCACGTCGATGTCATGGTCCGGGCGCTCGCGCAGGATCTTCTCGGCCAGCTTTTCGCCCATGCGCAGGCGGGCCTTGTAGACAGAGATGCCGTCGATGATCGAGTCCGGGCGCGCCAGGTAGACGTGCTCGAAGATGCAGGGGGTCAGGCTCGGGTTGGTCGCGCATTGGCGGGTGTGCAGCTTGCCGTCTTCAGTGATGTAGACCGCTTCGCCTGGGGCCAAGTCGCGAATCAGGGTGAAACCGAGCACGTCCAGGGACACGCTTTCGGAGGCGATCATGTACTCGACGCCTTCGTCGGTGTGACGCTGGCCGAACACGATCGGACGAATGCCGTGGGGATCGCGGAAGCCGACGATACCGTAGCCGGTGATCATCGCCACCACCGAGTAGCCGCCGACGCAACGGTTATGCACGTCGGTCACCGCCGCGAACACATCTTCCTCGGTAGGCTGCAGCTTGCCGCGCTGGGCCAGCTCATGGGCGAACACGTTGAGCATCACTTCCGAGTCGGAACTGGTGTTGACGTGGCGCAGGTCCGATTCGTAGATTTCCTTGGCCAGCTGCTCGACGTTGGTCAAGTTGCCGTTGTGCGCCAGGGTGATGCCGTATGGCGAGTTGACGTAGAACGGCTGGGCCTCAGCCGACGTCGAGCTGCCCGCCGTCGGATAGCGCACGTGGCCGATACCCATGTGGCCGACCAGGCGCTGCATGTGACGCTGGTGGAACACGTCACGCACCAGGCCGTTGTCCTTGCGCAGGAATAACCGGCCGTCATGGCTGGTCACGATACCGGCAGCGTCCTGGCCGCGGTGCTGGAGCACGGTTAGCGCGTCATACAGCGCCTGATTGACGTTCGACTTACCGACGATACCGACGATGCCACACATGCGACGCAACCCCTACTTAATGGATCTGAACTGAACAGCACTCACTGCGGCGTTTTGGCCATCGGCAAGAGCTGCTCCTTGAACGGTATTTCAGCGGGTACGCTGATACCGCTGGCAAGCCACTGACTGCTCCAACCCAGAATCAGGTTTTTAGACCAGTCTGCGACCAATAGAAATTGTGGCACGAGCCGGGACTCCTGCCACCACGTATCCTGCTGCACCGGCCCCAAGCTCAGGAGCCCGACGGCCACGACCACCAGCAACGCGCCACGCGCCGCGCCGAAGGCCATGCCCAGGAACCGGTCCGTCCCGGAAAGCCCGGTGACGCGAATCAGTTCGCCGATCAGATAATTGATCATTGCGCCGACCAGCAAGGTGGCGATAAACAAGATGGCACAGCCCGCGATCACGCGAGCCGACGGGGTTTCGATGTATCCGGCGAGGTACTGGGACAGCGAGCCACCAAACATCCAGGCCACGACTCCCGCGATGATCCAGGTCAGCAGCGAGAGGGCTTCCTTGACGAAGCCTCGGCTCAGACTGATCAATGCGGAGATGGCGACGATCGCAACGATCGCCCAGTCAACCCAGGTAAATGGCACGGTGCAGCCTGCAGACGGATAAGGCGGCGCATTTTAGCAGAGCCCAGGGCTGTCGGTAAGCTGCGTGATTCAAATCAGCTAAATCGCCGGTCAACCACGCTCTGGCTGGAAACGTACCACGAAACCCTTGAGGTTCTGCTGGCGCCCGAGCAGGTCACGCAGGCGATCGGCCTCGGCGCGCTCGATCAACGGCCCGACAAATACCCGGTTCTTGCCATCGGCGGAGCGGATATAAGCGTTGTAGCCCTGGCTGCGCAGGTTTTTCTGCAAGCTTTCAGCACTTTCGCGACTGGTCAGGCTGGCCAGTTGCACCGACCAACTGACCGACAGGCCGTTGGCATCCACACGGCTTTGCGTGGTGTCCGGCTTGGCGGGTGCGGCGGTAATCGGCTGGGTCGGGGCCGGCTTGACGGCAGGCGCCGCCGGAGCAGGCGTCGGCGCGACGACCGGTTTGCTCGGCGCTGGCGCAGCGGGTGCGGGTGCGGGTGCGATAGGCGTCGACGGCGCAGCTGGCTGCTGCGCCAGCTCCTCGTCACTCGGTACAGGTTCCTGGGGCAGTGCCTGTGGTTCAGGCACCGCCACCGGCTCTACCTGCACGGGCGGCACGGCAGGCGCCTGGGGCGCAGCCGGCGCATCCACCGTGATCTGGCGCTGCTCGTCCTGGCGGGAAAACAGCATCGGCAGGAAAATCACCGCCAGGGCCACCAACACCAGGGCACCGACCATGCGCTGCTTGTACGCCTTATCCAGCATTGCCATCTGCCGCGTCCTCCGTGGAGCGCCGGGCCAGCCATTGAAGGGCCTCGGCAACACAAAAAAATGATCCGAACAACAGGATCTCGTCATCGGCCGTCGCCGCGGCGCACTGCCCTTCCAGCGCGGCGGCCACACTGCCATAGCTTTGTACAGCAGCACCGTGACGCTGCAAAGTGGCCTGCAACTCGGTCGCCGGACGCGAACGCGGCGAGTCCAGCGGCGTCACCGCCCATTGCTGGACACTAGCACCCAACGCCTCGACAACGCCATCCAGGTCTTTGTCGGACAGCAGTCCGAATACCGCCAGGCGCCGCCCCACGACCGGCCGCCGGGCCAGACGCTCGGCCAGGTACTGCGCGGCATGGGGATTGTGCCCGACATCCAGCAACAGGTTCAGGCGCTTGCCCTGCCACTCGAACTGGCGACGATCCAACCGCCCGACAACGCGCGCTGCCTGCAACGCCTCGGCAATCTGCCCCGCCTCCCACGGCAAGCCGAGCAGCAAGTAGGCCTGAAGCGCCAGCGCGGCGTTTTCCATCGGCAGGTCCAGCAGCGGCAGGTCACGCAGTTCCACTGGCTGGCCCTGGGCATCGCTGCCGCGCCATTGCCAGTGCTGCTCGGTCATTGCCAGGTCAAAATCCCGCCCACGCAGGAAGAATGGGCAGCCCAGCTCGCGGACCTTGTCCAGCAGCGGTTGAGGCGGATCGAGGTCGCCGCAGAGCGCAGGTGCGCCCTGGCGAAAGATACCGGCCTTCTCGAACGCCACGGATTCGCGGGTATCGCCCAGGTAATCGGCATGGTCCACGCCGATGCTGGTGACCAAGGCGATGTCGGCGTCCACCAGGTTGACCGCATCCAGGCGCCCGCCCAGGCCGACTTCCAGCACCACGGCATCGAGGCCTGCCCGAGCGAACAGCCAGAACGCCGCCAGGGTGCCCATTTCGAAATAGGTCAGGGAAGTCTCGCCCCGCCCGGTTTCCACCGCGGCAAAGGCTTCGCACAGTTGGGCGTCAGTGGCCTCGACGCCGTTGACCTGCACCCGCTCGTTGTAGCGCAGCAGGTGCGGCGAACTGTAGACACCGACGTTCAACCCCTGGGCCCGCAGCAGCGAGGCCAGGAAGGCGCAGGTCGAACCCTTACCGTTGGTGCCGGTAACGGTAATGACCCGGGGCGCCGGCTTGGCCAGTCCCATGCGGGACGCTACCGCTTGCGAGCGCTCCAGCCCCATGTCGATGGCCGACGGATGCAACTGCTCGAGGTAGGCAAGCCAGTCGCCCAGGGTACGTTGGGTCATAGGCCTGCAGGCACCGGCGGAACCACGATCGGCTCGACGGGAGCGGCGACGAACTTCGGCGTCGGCAGCCCCATCAGTTGCGCCAGCAGGTTGCCCAGGCGCGGACGCAGTTCCTGGCGATGGATGATCATGTCGATCGCACCGTGCTCCAGCAGGAACTCGCTTCGCTGGAAGCCTTCGGGCAGTTTTTCACGCACGGTCTGCTCGATCACACGCGGGCCGGCAAAGCCGATCAGCGCCTTAGGCTCGCCGACGATCACGTCGCCCAGCATGGCCAGGCTGGCGGAGACACCGCCGTAGACCGGGTCGGTCAGCACCGAGATGAATGGAATGCCTTCTTCACGCAAGCGTGCCAGCACCGCGGAGGTCTTGGCCATCTGCATCAGGGAAATCAGCGCTTCCTGCATCCGCGCACCGCCGGAGGCGGCGAAGCAGATCATCGGGCAACGGTTTTCCAGGGCATGGTTGGCGGCACGAACGAAACGCTCGCCAACGATGGCACCCATGGAACCGCCCATGAAGGAGAACTCGAACGCCGAGACCACCACCGGCATGCCCAGCAAAGTGCCGCTCATGGACACCAGGGCGTCTTTCTCGCCGGTCTGCTTCTGGGCAGCTGTCAGGCGGTCCTTGTACTTCTTGCCGTCGCGGAACTTCAGGCGGTCCACCGGCTCCAGGTCGGCGCCGAGCTCTTCACGACCCTCGGCGTCCAGGAAGATATCGATACGGGCACGCGCGCCAATGCGCATGTGGTGGTTGCACTTGGGGCACACGTCCAGGGTCTTTTCCAGCTCCGGGCGATACAACACCGCTTCGCAGGAAGGACATTTGTGCCACAGACCTTCAGGCACCGAGCTTTTCTTCACCTCGGAACGCATGATCGAAGGGATCAGTTTGTCTACTAACCAGTTGCTCATGCTTTCTTTCTCCAGTACCGGCGGCCCGAACGCTCTGGTTCGCGGCCCCGCGTATGCCCTTGAGCTAAATTCATTGTGCGGCGAGGGCCGAAGGGCCGCCACGGTCAGCGCGAAACATGACCTGCGTGCAACCCAACCTTCCTCAGCCATCCCGGCAACCGCTTCATCGTGGTTGCCACTACGCTATCGGCCCACCCGGAGGCGGTGCCTGCCTGCTGTGTACAGTGCAGGTATGGACGGCGGCAGTCTGCCAGCCGTCACATTGGCGACTGGCTGCTGCGTACAGCCGCCATGAACGCGCGAATCCTTGCCGGATCCTTGATCCCCTTGCCCTGCTCCACGCCGCCGCTCACATCGACCGCATACGGACGAACCTGGCGAATGGCCTCGGCCACATTCTCTGCCGTCAGGCCACCGGCCAGGATAATCGGCTTACTCAGCCCCTTGGGCACCAGTGACCAGTCGAACGCCTCGCCAGTACCCCCGGGAACGCCTTCCACGTAGGTGTCCAGCAAAATACCGCTGGCTCCGGCGAAGGTCTCGCATGCGGCGGCGATGTCATCGCCCGCCTTGACCCGCAACGCCTTGATGTACGGGCGGTGCCAGCCCTCGCAGTCCTCCGGGGTTTCGTCGCCATGGAACTGCAACAGCGCCAGCGGCACCGCATCGAGTATCTCGCCCAGCTCGCAACGACTGGCATTGACGAACAGCCCGACCGGGGTCACGAACGGCGGCAAGGCCTGGATGATTGCCCTCGCCTGCTGCACCGTCACCGCCCTCGGGCTCTTGGCGTAGAACACCAACCCGATGGCATCGGCTCCGGCCTCGACCGCCGCCAACGCGTCCTCGACGCGGGTGATCCCGCAAATCTTGCTGCGAACGGCCGACATGTCGTGAAAACTCCAAGGCAAATCCGTGAAAGTCCCGGATGGTAGCAAATGCTGCGAAAGGCGTCAGCCGTCGAGTTCCGAGAAGCCGGTGAGGAAATGTGGCCCGATGTAACGCTCGGGCAACTCGAATTCATCGCGGTATTCCACCTGCACCAGGTACAGGCCGAACGGATGCGCGGTCACCCCGCCGGAGCGGCGGATACGGCTGTCGAGCACTTCCTTGATCCACTCCACTGGGCGTTCGCCGGCGCCAATAGTCATCAACACACCGGCAATGTTGCGCACCATGTGGTGCAGGAATGCGCTGGCGCGGATGTCGAGCACGATCATCTTGCCGTGCCGCGTCACGCGCAGGTGATGCAGCTCCTTGATCGGCGACTTGGCCTGGCACTGGCCGGCGCGGAACGCGCTGAAATCATGCACACCGACCAGATACTGCGCCGCCTCGGCCATGCGCTCGACATCCAGCGGACGGTGGTTCCAGGTGATTTCTTCGTTCAGGTGCGCCGGGCGGATCTGATCGTTGTAGATCACATAGCGATAACGCCGGGCGATAGCCTTGAAGCGCGCGTGAAAGTGCGCCGGCATCACCTTGGCCCAACTGACGCTGACATCGTGCGGCAGGTTGATGTTGGCGCCCATCACCCAGGCCTTCATCGAGCGCTCGACCTGGGTGTCGAAATGCACCACTTGGCCGCAGGCGTGCACGCCTGCGTCGGTACGACCGGCACAATGCAGCGACACCGGCGAGTCGGCGACTTTGGACAGCGCATTCTCGAGGGTTTCCTGCACCGTCAGCACACCAGAAGCCTGGCGCTGCCAACCCCGATAGCGCGAGCCCTTGTATTCAACGCCCAGGGCGATCCGGAAAAAGCCGTCGGCCGCCATTTCGGCGGCCGGATTGTCTATGTTTGCCAAGGAATTACAGCCTGCTGAGGGACGCAAAGGCGGGCATTATAAGGCCGATGGCTTGGGATGCCAGTCCGGCGGGTGATCTGTGTTGAATGGGCTGGCGCTATCGCGAGCACGCTTACTCCCACAGGGGTTCAGATGGTTTTCAAACCAAGACAAGTCCTTGTGGCGAGGGAGCTTGCTCCCGCTCGAGTGCGCAGCGCTCGCAAAAGTGCTCGACGTGCCATAGAGAGGCCTGCTTCGCAGCCCAGCGGGAGCAAGCTCCCTCGCCACAAGAGCAGCGTGAATGACCCACAAATAAAAACGGCAGCCTCACCGGCTGCCATTTTTTGTATAACCACTGATTCACGCCAGGCGCGACAACATCTCCTGCGCTTCGCTCTTCTGCGTAGCATCGCCTTCGCTAAGGACTTCGCCGAGGATGTCCCGGGCGCCATCATTATCGCCCATGTCCATGTAGGCCTGGGCCAGGTCGAGCTTGGTCGCCACCTCGTCGGTGCCGCTGAGGAAGTCGAAATCCGGCTCGTCCTCGGCGCCGGCCAGCGCATCTTCGGCGGTGAAGGTTGGCTCGCTCAGGCTGTCCGACAGGCGGTCCAACTCGGCATTGACGTCGTCCAGCTCGGACTCGAAGGCGTCCTTCGGCGCGCCAGGGACATCCATTTCGTCAGCCAGGGACAGGTCGAAATCCGCGGGCAGCTCGAGATCGTCGGACGGAGTGTCGAGCAACGCAGGCGCATCGGCCGGCGGCAAGTCGAAGCCCTTGAGGTCGTCGCCCAGATCCAACAGGAAGTCCTCGTCATCGAGGGCTGCGGTCGGGGCCGGGGTATCGGCGCCCAGGTCCAGGTCGAACTCGGACAGGTCATCGAGGCTCTGGTTGGCTTCGGTCTGCTGCTTGAGCACCGACTCGAAGCTCAGGTCGTCGTCTTCCGGGAATGCATCCAGCTCGGCGATCGGCTCGGCGGCCGGTGGCACCGGCGTCGTTTCCAGGTCATCCAGGCTCAGGTCAAAGGCACTGTCCAGTTCCTCATCGGACAACGGCTTGTCTTCCAGCAGGTCCTTGACGTACTGCGCATCCAGCTCGGCGGCCAGTGCCGCCGCAGCCAGGCCGGCGCCGGTCGCCACGACCATGGCAGGGAAACGGCTCTTGAGCTGCTCGACCTGGGCGTAGTTGTCGCCGTTGGCCACGAGCTGGCGCTCCTGGGCGACGAACGCATCGCGATCGCCTTGCTGGCCGTAGACTTCCATGAGCTTCAGCCGCAGGTCACTGCGCTGGGGTTCGGCCTTGATGCCTTGTTCCAGCAGGTCGGCGGCCTGGTTCAGGCGACCGCGGTCGATGTGGGACTGGGCCAGGGGCAACACGTCATCCGAAGGCTCGGCGGCAGGCGCCACCAAGGGCGCGGCAATCGGCGGCGTGACAATCACCGGGGCAACGAGCGGGGCCGGCTTGGGCACTGGCGCAGGCGCCGGTTTTGGCTCGAGTTTGACGCTGGGAGGTGGAACTTCAATGCCCTCGAAGCTGCTCGGGGGCAGATCGAGCTCCGGGGAGAAGTCGGCCTCCTCCTCGAGGGCTCGGGCCATGCGCAAATGTTTCTCGGCTTCCTGCTGGGCCTTGCGGCGGCGGGCGAGCAACAACAGCAGCAACAGCAGGATCAACACGCCGCCGCCCACCAGGCCCAGCAGGACCGGGTTGGTCAGCAGATCGTTGTACTTCTGCTCATTGGAAGCCGCCGGCGCTGGCTCGATCGGCGTGGCCGGCGGTGTCGCTTCCGGGGTGGCGGCCGGTGCGGGAGCAGCCTCGGGCGCGACAGTCGGAGCCTGCGCCCCCGGCGTTTGCGCAGCCGGTGCGGGGGTCAATTGCGCGGACATCGCCGGGGCCGCTTCACCCGCAGGCGGCACTGCGCCACCTTCGGCCTGCATCTTGGCCAGCTGATTGTTCTTCAATTCGATCAGGCGTTGCAGCTTGTCCAACTGGCTTTGCAGGTCGGCCATGCGGCTTTTCAGCTCTTCGTTGTCCCGGCGGGCCGAATCGAGGCTCTCCTGGGTCACCGCCAGCTTGTTGCTCAGCGCCTGGGCATCACCGGCAGCGCCCTTGCCCTTGCCGCCCGCCTTCGCCGACTCGGCCGACACCAGGCTCAGGTTATCGCGACCAGCGGCCTGGGCCGGCGCGCCTTCACCGCGGCCACGCCGGGTTGCATCCAGCTGTTGCTGGCCCGCGCCCGCCACGCCACGCCGCCCCGAACGCCAGGCGGCGTTCTGCGCGGCGACTTCGGCAATGGCCTGGGGCTGCGGCAGCGCGGTGCTTTGCACCGAGTCTGGCAAGCGCAGCACCTGGCCGGTCTTGAGCAGGTTGATGTTGCCGTTGATGAATGCATTCGGATTCAACGCCTGGATCGCCAACATGGTCTGCTGGACCGACCCGCCGTTGCGCACCTTGGCGGCGATTTCCCACAGGGTGTCGCGCGGCGTGGTGGTGTACTGGGAAGGCTTGGTGGCACCGGTGACCGGCGTGGACACCACCTGAGGCGGTTTCGCCCGGGCAGCATCCGCCGCCTGCGGGGAGAACTTGGACGGGTCGAGCAGCACGCTGTAGTCGCGCAACAGGCGACCGTTGGGCCACATCACCTGCACCAGGAACTTGACCATCGGCTCGGACAGCGGCCGGCTGGAGGTGACCCGCAAGACGCTCTTGCCATTGGCGTTGATCACCGGCGTGAAGCTCAGGTCGTTGAGGAAGGCTTGGCGGTCGACGCCGGCCTTGGCGAAGTCTTCGGGCGAGGCCAGGCTCGGCACGACTTCGGCGGCGGTCAACTGCTGGACGTCGAGCAGCTCGATCTCGGCGACCAGGGGCTGGTTCGGCGTCGACTTCAGGGTCAATTCCCCAAGCCCGAGCGCCTGCGCCATACCGGAGGACAGCGCCGAGGCGGCCGCTATTGCTAACACCAGTTTGCGAACTTGAACCATAGCCTCTTCCTTTGTTTGAACATTCCTCGGCCAGCGAGAAGGTATTGATGCCGCTGCCGTAAGGCATTGCGCGCAGCCCCGAAGCGACGGTGCGCGCGATCGTTTCACTCATGTCCCGGGAAGCCCCCGGAGGGAGGTTCGCCTTCAGCTCTCTGGCCAAGCATAGCGCCCAGCTAGAACCATTCGACAAATTGACGCCAAGTATCTTTTACAGCAAGTCTTTTATCAACAACTCAGCGACCTGCACCGCATTGAGCGCCGCGCCTTTGCGTACGTTATCTGACGTCAGCCACATATTTAGTTCAGCCGGATCGTCGATACCCAGTCGCACACGCCCGACGTAGACCTCATCCTGCCCCACCGCATCGCCCACCGGCGTCGGGTAGTCGCCCGCCTCCACGAGCTCGATACCCGGCGCAGCTTCGAGGGCCGCATTGACCTTCGCCAGGTCGACGGCATCGGCCGTCTGCACCGTCACGCTAAAGCTATCGCCAAAAAACACCGGCGCTTGAATGCAAGTACCGGAAATCTTTAACAAAGGTTGCTCCAGCACCTGGCGCAATTCGCGCACCAGGCGCTTTTCCAGCAGCGTGTGACCCTGCTCGTCCGGCGTACCGACCTGGGCCAGCAGGTTGAACGCCATCTGCCGATCGAAAAAGGTCGGCTCCAACGGGCGGGCGTTGAGCAGTTCGGCGGTCTGGCGCGCCAACTCGTTCACGGCGACACGGCCCTGGGTGGACACGGCGAGGTGGGCGGTCACGCTGACGCGCTGCATCACCAGACACTCGCGCAGCGGCGCCAGCGCCATGGCCAGTACCGTGGCCGAAGCGCTCGGGCTGCTGACCTGGAAAGGTTTTGCCAGGCCGGCCAGCACCTGGGCGTTAGCTTGCGGCACGATCTGCGGCGCCTGCTCCGGCGGCAACGCACCGGACAGATCGACCAACGCACAGCCGGCCGCCGTGGCACGCGGGGCGAAACTCAGGGTCACCGCCGGGCCTGCGGCGAAAAACGCCAGTTGAACCTTGCTGAAATCAAATTCAGCGACCTCCCGCACCCGCACGTTCTTGCCACGAAACAGCACCGAGCTGCCGGCCGACTCGCTGCTGGCCAGCAAATGCAGGTTGCCGATCGGGAAATCGCGCTCTTCGAGAATCTGGACAAGGGTTTCGCCGACAGTACCGGTGGCGCCGATCACGGCAATATCAAAGGACTGGCTCATGGGTCTACCTCAGGTAACACGGGGGGAGCGGCACTTTACCGGGTGGTGGGTATGCAGGCAATTGGCTGGGGGACTTGCAGTGCCTGGACTGGCCTCCTCGCGAGCAAGCTCGCTCCCACATGGGATTTCGCGGCGAACAAAGAACCTGTGGGAGCGGGCTTGCTCGCGAAGACGGGGGCACATTCAACGCAGGTGCAAACTGACATACCGCTTTCGCGAGCAAGCCCGCTCCCACAAGGACGCGTTTATCTGTAACCATAAAAAAACCCGCACCTTTCACAAGGCACGGGTTCTTTCACAGCCACATCGAATCAACGCTCGAGCAGGATCCGCAGCATGCGGCGCAGCGGCTCGGCCGCACCCCACAGCAACTGGTCGCCGACGGTGAAGGCACCGACGAATTGCGAACCCATGTTCAGCTTGCGCAGACGCCCCACTGGCACGTTCAGGGTGCCGGTGACCTTGGTTGGGCTCAGCTCCTGCATGCTGATGTCGCGGTTGTTCGGCACCAGCTTGACCCATGGGTTGTGCTGGCTGATCAGCCCTTCGATGTCGGCGATCGGGACGTCTTTGTTCAGCTTGATGGTCAGCGCCTGGCTGTGGCAGCGCATGGCACCGATGCGCACACAGATGCCGTCCACCGGGATCGGGCTCTTGAAGCGGCCCAGGATCTTGTTGGTTTCAGCCTGGGCCTTCCACTCTTCGCGGCTCTGGCCGTTAGGCAGTTCCTTGTCGATCCACGGGATCAGGCTGCCGGCCAGCGGCACGCCAAAGTTCTCGGTCGGATAGGCATCGCTGCGCATCGCCTCGGCCACCTTGCGGTCGATGTCCAGGATGGCGCTGGCCGGGTTGGCCAGGTCATCGGCGACGGCGGCGTGGGTCGCGCCCATCTGCTTGATCAGCTCGCGCATGTTCTGCGCACCGGCACCGGACGCCGCCTGGTAGGTCATGGCGCTCATCCACTCCACCAGGCCGGCCTCGAACAGGCCGCCCAGGCCCATCAGCATCAGGCTGACGGTGCAGTTGCCGCCGATGTAGTTCTTGGTGCCCGCATCCAACTGCTGGTCGATGACCTTGCGGTTCACCGGATCGAGAATGATCACCGCGTCGTCCTGCATGCGCAGGCTGGAAGCGGCGTCGATCCAGTAACCCTGCCAGCCGGCTTCACGCAGCTTGGGGAAGACTTCGCTGGTGTAGTCGCCGCCCTGGCAGGTCAGGATCACGTCGAGGGTCTTGAGCTCTTCGATGCTGTAGGCATCCTTGAGCGCGCCGGTATCCTTGCCCACGGACGGGCCCTGGCCACCTACGTTGGAGGTGGTGAAAAACACCGGCTCAATGAGATCGAAATCCTGCTCTTCCAGCATTCGCTGCATGAGCACGGAACCGACCATGCCGCGCCAACCGATCAGACCTACACGTTTCATCGCAACTACACCTATACAAAAGTGGGCCACCGTCGAAGCAGTGGGCCCGAAAGATTACAGATTCCGCAGCGCGGCGACTACTGCATCGCCCATTTGCTGCGTACCGACTTTGGTACAACCGGCCGACCAGATATCGCCTGTGCGCAAGCCCTGGTCCAACACCACGCTGACCGCCTGCTCGATGGCGTCGGCCGCGTCACTGCGGTTGAAGCTGTAGCGCAGCATCATCGACACCGACAGGATGGTCGCCAACGGGTTGGCGATGCCCTGCCCGGCGATGTCCGGCGCCGAACCGTGGCATGGCTCGTACATCCCCTTGTTGTTGGCATCCAGGGACGCCGACGGCAACATGCCGATGGAACCGGTGAGCATCGACGCTTCGTCGGACAGGATGTCGCCGAACATGTTGTCGGTGACCATCACGTCGAACTGCTTCGGCGCACGCACCAGTTGCATGGCGGCGTTGTCGACGTACATGTGGCTCAGCTCGACGTCCGGGTAATCCTTGGCCACCTGCTCGACCACTTCGCGCCACAGTTGGCTGGACGCCAGCACGTTGGCCTTGTCCACCGAGCACAGCTTCTTGCCCCGCACGCGGGCCATGTCGAAACCGACCCGGGCGATGCGGCGGATTTCGCTTTCGCTGTACGGCAGGGTGTCGTAGGCCTGGCGTTCGCCATTATCCAGCTCACGGGTGCCACGGGGGGCGCCGAAGTAGATACCGCCGGTCAGCTCACGAACGATGAGGATGTCCAGGCCCGAGACAATTTCCGGCTTCAGGCTCGAAGCATCGGCCAGTTGCGGGTAGAGGATCGCCGGACGCAGGTTGCCGAACAGGCCCAGTTGCGCACGGATCTTCAGCAGGCCGCGCTCGGGGCGGATGTCACGCTCGATCTTGTCCCATTTCGGGCCGCCCACGGCGCCCAGCAGCACGGCATCGGCCGCACGGGCACGCTCCAGGGTTTCATCGGCCAGCGGCACGCCGTGCTTGTCGATGGCTGCGCCACCGATGACGTCGTGGCTGAGCTCGAAGCCCAGGTCGTACTTGTCGTTCGCCAACTCCAGGACCTTGACCGCCTCGGCCATGATTTCCGGGCCAATACCGTCGCCGGGGAGAATCAGAATCTGCTTGCTCATGCTTTCCTCGTTTGCTCTATCGGCACGCACCAGGTTCTAAACCCAGGTCGCACCAGGAAAAATGCTATCGCTCGGCCCACAGCACCAGTACATCTGTACTGAACGAACCATCGGCCTCAATCTCAAAATATTCACGCACTTCATCGCCCATCGCACGCTGCAGCGCCAGAATCGCCCCGCGCATCACCTCGGGGGTGCGCATGCGCTCGACCCAGGACTGGTATTCCAACCGCAGGCGCTGGCGCGAAAGACTGCGGGTGTACAGCCCCGCCTCGCTGACCTGGCGCAACCACTCGTCAGCCGAATAGTCGCGCACATGGCTGGTGTCGCGCAGCACTTCGATGCTTTGCAGGTAAGTGTCCAGCAACGGTGTGCCCGGCGACAGGATATCGATGAACGCCATCACCCCACCCGGCTTGAGCACGCGGCGCACTTCGCGCAACGCCAGGCCCAGGTCGCTCCAATGATGCGCCGAATAGCGGCTGAACACGAAGTCGAACTCGCCATCAGCGAACGGCAGGCGCTCGGCGGCACCGCGCACCGTGGTGATGTTGTCCAGGCCACGGTCCGCAGCCGCCGTGGCCACGACATCGAGCATCTGCTGTGACAGGTCATAGGCCACCACTTCACCGGCCAGCGGCGCCACGTGGAAACTCACGTGGCCGGCACCGCATCCCAGGTCCAGCACACGCGCCTGCTCATGACCGGCCAGCTCCGCCTTCAGCAGCGCGAACTCGGCGCCCTGGGCGTGCACGGCACTGCTCAGGTAGGCCGAGGCCTGTTCACCGAATTGTTTCTGTACAACCTGACTGTGGGCGGTGCTGGTCATGGGCACTTCCTTTTTTGGGGTTAGCCTGGTGGTGTTTTTGCTGCCGTCTTCGAGGGCGAGCCCGCGCCCACACTGGATGTTCGCAAAACTTTGTGGGAGCGGGCTTGCCCGCGAAGAGGCCGGCCCTGCCTATTTAAAGCTCAAATCAATCAGGCATCGCGAAACAGCCAAGGCTGGCTCGCCCGGTGCCTGGCCTCGAACGCGGCAATCGCATCGCTGTCCTGCAGGGTCAGGCCGATGTCATCCAGGCCATTGAGCAGGCAATGCTTGCGGAAGGCATCGATCTCGAACCCCAGCACCTTGCCGTCGGGACGGGTGACGGTCTGGGCCGCCAGATCGATCTGCAACTGGTAACCCGGGTTGGCTTCGACCTGCTGGAACAGCTCGTCGACTTCAGCGTCGCTCAGGATGATCGGCAGCAAGCCGTTCTTGAAGCTGTTGTTGAAGAAGATGTCGGCGTAGCTCGGCGCGATGATGCTACGGAAACCGTACTCTTCCAGGGCCCACGGCGCGTGCTCGCGGCTCGAACCGCAGCCGAAGTTCTCGCGGGCCAGCAACACGCTGGCGCCTTGGTAACGCTCGGCGTTGAGTACGAAATCCTTGTTCAGCGGGCGCTTGGAGTTGTCCTGGTACGGCTGGCCCACATCCAGGTAGCGCCACTCATCGAACAGGTTCGGGCCGAAACCGGTGCGCTTGATGGACTTCAAGAACTGTTTGGGAATGATCTGGTCGGTGTCGACGTTGGCACGATCCAAAGGCGCGACAAGACCGGTGTGCTGGGTAAAAGCTTTCATGCTGCGCTCCTTCAGATCAATTCGCGGACGTCGACGAAACGGCCGTTGACAGCCGCTGCCGCGGCCATGGCCGGGCTCACCAGGTGCGTACGGCCACCGGCGCCCTGACGGCCTTCGAAGTTACGGTTGGAGGTGGAAGCGCAATGCTCGCCCGACTCCAGGCGATCCGGGTTCATCGCCAGGCACATCGAGCACCCCGGCTCACGCCATTCGAAACCGGCCTCGATGAACACTTTGTCCAGCCCTTCCGCTTCAGCCTGGGCTTTCACCAGGCCCGAGCCTGGCACCACGATGGCCTGCTTGATGGTCGAAGCAACCTTGCGGCCCTTGGCGATCACCGCGGCAGCGCGCAGGTCTTCGATCCGCGAGTTGGTGCACGAGCCGATGAACACGCGGTCGAGCTGAATGTCGGTGATCGCCTGGTTGGCGCTCAGGCCCATGTATTTCAAGGCACGGACGATAGAGTCGCGCTTGACCAGGTCCATCTCCTTGGCCGGATCCGGGACGTTCTGGTCAACGGCCAGGACCATTTCCGGCGAAGTGCCCCAGCTGACCTGCGGTTTGATCTGGGCGGCGTCGAGTTCGACCACGGTGTCGAAGTGGGCGTCGGCGTCGGACACCAGGTCCTTCCAGGCTTCGACCGCCATGTCCCACTCCGCGCCTTTTGGCGAGAACGGACGACCCTTAACGTATTCCACGGTTTTTTCATCGGCCGCCACCAGGCCCACGCGGGCACCGGCCTCGATGGACATGTTGCAGATGGTCATGCGGCCTTCGACGGACAAGTCGCGAATCGCGCTGCCAGCGAACTCGATGGCATGGCCGTTGCCGCCGGCGGTGCCGATCTTGCCGATCACCGCCAGGACGATGTCCTTGGCAGTCACACCGAACGGCAGCTTGCCTTCGACGCGAACCAGCATGTTTTTCATTTTCTTGGCGACCAGGCACTGGGTGGCGAGCACGTGCTCGACCTCGGAAGTACCGATGCCATGGGCCAGGGCGCCGAATGCGCCGTGGGTGGAAGTGTGCGAGTCGCCGCAGACCACGGTCATGCCGGGCAAGGTCGCGCCCTGCTCCGGGCCGATGACGTGGACGATACCCTGGCGCACGTCATTCATCTTGAATTCGACGATGCCGTACTCGTCACAGTTATCGTCGAGGGTCTGGACTTGCAGGCGCGAGACCTGGTCGGCAATGGCCGCGATGCCGCCCTTGCGCTCCGGGGTGGTCGGTACGTTGTGGTCCGGGGTGGCGATGTTGGCGTCGATGCGCCACGGCTTGCGCCCAGCCAGGCGCAGGCCTTCGAAGGCTTGCGGCGACGTCACTTCGTGGATGATGTGACGATCGATATAGATCAGCGCCGAGCCATCGTCGCGCTGCTTGACCAAATGCGAATCCCAGAGCTTGTCGTAGAGCGTTTTGCCGGCCATCAGACGGTTCCTCATCAGCTTGTTTCTATGCCCCGGGCCTTGAACGTTTCAATAACCCTTTGGCTTGTGAGGCTGATGCTATGGGGTTACATTGAATAACTCAAATTCATATTTTTTATACTTTGCATAACCAACTGGAATTCGACCCCGACCGCCATGGACCTCGCCAACCTCAACGCCTTTATTGCCATCGCCGAGACGGGCAGTTTCTCCGGCGCCGGTGAACGCCTGCACCTGACCCAACCGGCCATCAGCAAGCGCATTGCCGGCCTGGAACAACAACTCAACGTACGCCTGTTCGACCGCCTGGGCCGTGAAGTGGGCCTGACCGAGGCCGGCCGCGCGCTGCTGCCACGGGCCTATCAAATCCTCAATGTACTGGACGATACCCGCCGCGCCCTGACCAACCTGACCGGCGAAGTGACCGGGCGACTGACCCTCGCCACCAGCCACCACATCGGCCTGCACCGCCTGCCACCGCTGTTGAGGGCATTCACCCGACGCTACCCACAGGTGGCGCTGGATATTCAGTTCCTGGATTCGGAAGTGGCCTACGAGGAAATCCTCCATGGCCGGGCGGAGCTGGCGGTTATCACCCTCGCCCCCGAACCGCACACGCTGGTGCGTGCCACGCCGGTCTGGGACGACCCGCTGGATTTCGTGGTGGCGCCGGAACATGCGCTGCTGGAAAACGGCGCCGTCAGCCTCGCCGACATCGCCTTGCACCCCGCGGTCTTCCCGGGCGGCAATACGTTCACCCATCACATCGTGCGACGGCTGTTCGAGGCCCAGGGCCTGACGCCCAACATCGCCATGAGCACGAATTATCTGGAAACCATAAAGATGATGGTTTCCATCGGCCTGGCCTGGAGCGTTTTGCCGCGCACCATGCTCGACGAACAGGTGGCGCGTATTCCTTTGCCAGGCATACAGCTCACTCGCCAGCTAGGCTATATCTTGCACACCGAACGGACGCTGTCGAATGCTGCACGGGCCTTCATGGCGCTACTGGACGCACAAATCGATCTGCCAGGGACTCAGGCATAGGTTGTGCGACGCCTGTAGCGCCACGCCACCCGCGCTTAAGTCCCAAACCTGCCCAAGGCTCGCCAGAGAATGCCCAAACCCGTAGATCCCCTACCGCCCCTGCCGCGTATCCAGGCGCTTGACCCGAAGCGGTCCGAGCAAAGCTGGGACAGTGCGCCACAGTTGCTGGCCGCGCTCAACGGTGCGCGGCTGGGCGCCTGGTCGTGGGACATCGAGACGGGCCAGATCAGTTGGTCCCGCGGAACCCAGGCACTCTTCGGCTTCGACCCGCGCCAACCGCTGCCGGCGGACATGGACTACCTGGACCTGTTGCTGCCCGAAGATCGCGCCCGGGCCATCCGCGCCTTTCGCGCCGCCGTGGCCGGCGCGCCGCTGGAACAGGCGATGCACCACCGCATCGTCTGGCCCGACGGCAGCCTGCACTGGCTGGAGATCAGTGGCAGCGTCCAGCCTGACAAACACGGGCGCCCGCGCATGATCGGGGTGATCCGCGAGATCACTCACCAGCGCCAACGCGAGCAGGCGTTGCGCAGCTCGGAGAAACGCTTCGCCACGCTGTTCCACCTGTGCCCGAACATGGTGCTGCTGACGCGCCAGGAAGACGGCCTGATCAGCGAGGTCAACCAGTACTTCGAAAGCCTGTTCGGCTGGCCGGTCCATGCCGTGATCGGCCGCACGACCCTGGAGCTGGGTCTGTGGGTAGACCCCAGCCAACGACAGAAACTGGTGCAGGCGACCAAGGCCAAGGGCGAACTGGTCAGCATGGAAGTGGAGTTCCGGGCCAGTAACGGCCAGATCCACAACGGCATCCTCAGCGCGCAGAAGGTCGAGCTCGAGGGCCAACCCTATCTGCTGAGCACCTTTCTCGACACCACCGAGCGCAAACTCGCCGAACAGGCCCTCAAGGACAGCCAGGAGCGCCTTGACCTGGCCCTCGACTCGGCGCAACTGGGCACCTGGGACTGGCACATTCCCAGCGGCATGCTCTACGGCTCCGCACGCGCCGCGCAATTGCATGGCCTGGAGCCCAAGGCGTTCCATGAATCGTTCGATGCGTTTTTCGAAGGGGTGCCCGATGAAGAACGCAACAATATGCGCAATGCCTACCGCAGCCTGCGCGAAGGCCCGGCAGGCAACTACCAACTGACCTACCGCGTGCAACTGCCGGACGGCAGCTCCCGCTACCTGGAAAGCCGCGCGCGCCTCTACCGCAACGAAGACGGCAGCCCCCTGCGCATGGCCGGCACGCTGCTGGACATCACCGACCAGGTCGAGCGCGAACAGAGCCTGGCGGCCTCGGAAGAGAAATTCGCCACGCTGTTCCAGGTCAGTCCCGACCCGATTTGCGTGACCCACCAGGACAGCGGCCGGTTCCTGGAGATCAACTCCAGCTTCACCCAGACCTTCGGCTGGAGCGCCAAGGACGTGATCGGCCTCAGCGCCGACGAAATCGGCCTCTGGGAAGCCTCGGGCAGCAGCCTGCAGCGCATCGAACGAGTGATTCGCGAGCAATCGCTGAGCAATGTCGCCATCGTCGTCCACCACAAGGACGGCCAGCCACTGACCTGCGTGATCTCCAGCCGGCAGATCAACGTCGGCAACCAGCCCTGTATCGTCACCACCCTGCGCGATATCACCCACCAGCAGCGCTCGGAAGCGGCCCTGAAGGCCAGCGAGGAAAAATTCGCCAAGGCGTTTCACTCCAGCCCCGACGCCATCACCATCACCGAACGCGAAAGCGGCCGCTACCTGGAGATCAACGACGGCTTCTATCGCCTGACCGGCTACCGTGCCGACGAGGTGCTGGGCCGCACAGTCTATGAAGTGGGCATCTGGGCCGATGAAAAACAGCGCACGGCGTTGCTGGCCGAGCTGCAACTCAAGGGCCGCGTGCACCACCGGGAAATGCTCGGGCGCAACAAGCGCGGGGAAATCCTCACGGTGGAGGTGTCCGTCGAGCCGATCACCCTGAACGAAACCGCCTGCCTGTTGCTCACCGCCCGAGACGTCAGCCTGCTGCGCAATGCCGAAGCGCAGATCCGCCACCTGGCCTACCACGACCCGCTGACCAACCTGCCCAACCGCGCCCTGTTGATGGACCGCCTGAGCCAACAGATCGCCCTGCTCAAGCGCCACAACCTGCGCGGTGCCCTGCTGTTTCTCGACCTGGACCATTTCAAGCACATCAACGACTCCCTCGGCCACCCCGTGGGCGACACCGTGCTGAAGATCATCACGGCGCGACTGGAGGCCAGCGTACGCCTGGAAGACACCGTGGCCCGACTTGGCGGCGACGAGTTCGTCGTGCTGCTCAGCGGGCTGGAGGGCAACCGTGCCGCCGTCAGCGAGCAAGTGCAGAAACTGGCCGACACCCTGCGTGAGCTGCTCTCGGAGCCGATGTTCCTCGATGGCCAGCGCCTGCAAGTCACGCCGAGCATCGGCATGGCGCTGATTCCCGACCACGGCTCCACGCCCGCCGACCTGCTCAAGCGCGCCGACATTGCGCTGTACCGCGCCAAGGATTCAGGGCGCAACACTTCGCAGATGTTCCACGCCACCATGCAAAAAGCCGCCAGCGAACGGCTGCGAATGGAAACCGACCTGCGCCAGGCCCTGGCCCGTGGCGAATTCAGCCTGCACTTCCAGCCCCAGGTCGACGCCCGGGACAACCGCATCGTCGGCGCCGAAGCCCTGGTTCGCTGGCATCACCCGGAACTGGGTGCCCAGTCGCCCAACGAGTTCATCAAGGTGCTGGAAGACAGCGGCCTGATCCTCGAAGTCGGGACCTGGATCCTCGATGAGGCCTGTGTCGGCTTCAAGGACCTGATCGCCCGGGGCAGGATCGACCCGCGGCGATTCAGCCTGTGCGTGAACATCAGCCCCCGGCAGTTCCGCCAGAGCGACTTCGTCGAACGCATCGAAAGCAGCCTGGTCACCCACGGCCTGCCCTTTTCCATGCTCAAACTGGAGATCACCGAAGGCATCGTGATCCAGAACCTGGACGACACCATCGGCAAGATGCGCCGGCTGAAAAAACTGGGGGTGAGTTTCGCCATGGACGACTTCGGCACCGGCTACTCATCACTGACCTACCTCAAGCGCCTGCCGGTAGACACGCTGAAAATCGACCAGTCGTTCGTGCGCGACGCCACCTGCGACCCCAACGACGCTGAAATCATCCGCGCCATCGTCGCCATGGCCCACAGCCTGAACCTGGAAATGATCGCCGAAGGCGTGGAAACCCTGGAACAACTGCAATTCCTGCAAGGGCTCGACTGCCATCTGTACCAGGGCTACCTGCACAGCCGGCCGCTGCCGCTGGAGGCGTTTGAACGGCTGCTGCCCTGAAGGTGAAAGGCTGGACATGAAAAAGGGCGCCTTTCGGCGCCCTTTTTCAGTGGCGATGCATCAGTTCTGCAACGCAGGTTGTTGCTGCACCCCGTTGATTGGGATGCGCTTGGCTTTCGCCTCTTCCGGGATGACCCGCAACAGGTCGATGCTCAACAGACCGTTGCTCAGGCCAGCGGACTTGATCTCGATATGATCCGCCAACCGGAAGGACAGCTTGAATGCACGCTGGGCGATGCCCTGGTGCAAGTAGGTCACGCTGTCGTTGCTGGCCTCGCGCTTACCGCCGCTGATGGTCAGCACACCTTTTTCCACCTGCAGGTCCAGGTCTTCTTCCCGGAAACCTGCGGCGGCGACCACGATACGGTATTGATCATCACCGTATTTTTCCACGTTGTAGGGTGGATAGCTGCTGCCTGGTTCGTTGCGCAGCGCGGTTTCGAACAAGTCGTTGAAACGGTCGAAACCTACCGAGGAACGGAACAGTGGGGCCAGCGAAAATGCAGTACTCATGATTCAAATCTCCTGAAAAATTCAGCAAGGTTTTTTGTCTCCGCGACCCGAATTCGGCATCGCGTAACCCCTATCTAGGGGCCGCCAAATACTTTTCAAGAGCTTTTTTTGAAATTTTTTTCAGGCCGCTTCCGTGCGCTTCACACCCAACAAATGCCCCACCGCTTCCAGCTCGGTCTCCCGGCGCAACGCACTGAACAACGTCACCGCCTCGGGGTAATTGCGCGTCAGCATCGCCAGCCACTGCTTCAATCGGCCAGGGGCCTGGCGGGGCGTCAGTTGCTCGACCACTTGCCCCCAAAAATCTTGCAGCATCGGTTGCAGTTCGGCCCAGGACATCGGCACCACTTCTTCGCCGGCCCGGGCAGCGGCAATCTGCCGAGCCAGGTCTGGACGGGAAACCAGGCCGCGACCGAGCATGATGTCGTCGACGCCACTGATTTCGCGGCAACGCCGCCAATCCTCGACACTCCAGATATCGCCATTGGCGAACACCGGCACCTTGACCACGTCCTGGACTCGGGGAATCCATTCCCAATGAGCCGGTGGCTTGTAGCCGTCGGTCTTGGTCCGCGCATGCACCACGATGTGCTCTGCACCGCCCTCGGCCAGCGCCGTGGCACACACCAGCGCGCCGTCCGGGCTGTCGAAGCCCAGGCGCATCTTGGCGGTTACCGGAATGTGCCGGGGCACTGCGCGGCGTACGTGTTCGACGATCTGGTTGAGCAGTTCCGGCTCCTTGAGCAAGACCGCCCCACCGCGGGATTTGTTCACGGTCTTGGCCGGGCACCCGAAGTTCAGGTCGATCACCTCAGAGCCCAGCTCGCAGGCCAACGCTGCGTTCTCCGCCAGGCACACCGGGTCGGACCCCAGCAATTGCACCCGTAGCGGCACGCCGGCGGCGGTCCGAGCCTGGGTCAGCAGCTCCGGGGCGAGCTTATGAAAGTACGCCGGCGTGAGCAGGCGATCGTTGACGCGGATGAACTCGGTGACGCACCAGTCGATTCCGCCAACGCGGGTCAGAACATCGCGCAGGATGTTGTCGACCAACCCCTCCATGGGCGCCAGGGCAATTTGCATGAAACACACACTCAACGGAAAAACGTGCGGCAGTTTACCGGATTTTGCCCACATATCCGGCATTCAGCATAAATCCCTGTGGGAGCGGGCTTGCTCGCGAAAGCGGTGGGTCAGTTTGCATTGATGTTGAATGTACCGCCGCATTCGCGGGCAAGCCCGCTCCCACAGGTTGATCGTTGGCGGACACAGGATGTGTGTCCACCGTAAATCCTTTGTGGGAGCGGGCTTGCCCGCGAAGGCGGTGGGTCAGCTGGTGATGACATCAGGCGCGACCTGGGACTCCAGCGCCGGGCCGTATCCGTCGATGAACTCCGCCGGCATGCGCTTGGGCCTGCCGCTGGACAGCTCGATGCAGACAAAGGTGGTTTGGGCCCGCAGCAAAGTGGCGTTGTCACGGGGGCGGACCAGTTGGAAGTGCCGGGTCATCTTCAGGCGCTGGTCCCAGTCGACGATCCAGGTGGCCAGTTGCAGCTCATCGCCCTCATAGGCCGCCGCCAGGTAATCGATTTCATGCCGCACCACCGCCATGGCGCGGTCCAGGCGCCGGTATTCCACCAGATCCAACCCCAGGCGCTGTGAGTGGCGCCAGGCGCAACGTTCGAGCCAGCTGACGTACACCGCGTTGTTGGCGTGACCCAGCCCGTCGATGTCCTCGGCATTCACTTGAAGATCAATGATGAACGGCGTTGCCCGATCCCAGCCCATGCCCCTCTCCCGGTCGAATATGGATCGGGGCAGTGTACCGGATGCTCAAGCCGATTGCCGCGCCTGCAAACTGCGCCCGGCCAGCAGGGACAGCACCCCGTCGATGACCCGCGGATCAGCCAGTACCCGCTGGTGCCCACCCTGGGGCAGCCGCAGCAGGCGACTGTCGAACCAGGCCTCATGAATCACCTGCGACTCTTTGACCGAGACCGACGTATCGTCCTCGGCATGGACGATCAACCCTGGGATGTCCAATTGGTAGTGCGCCACGTCCATCTTCGAGGCCGGCATGCCTACGTCGAGTTCCACCTGACGGATGAATGCCGAACGTGCCTGGGGCGGCAGGCCCATCATCCGGGCAAAGCCGCGCAATATGCCAAGAATGCGCGCGGGGGCGGCGATGCTCACCAGCGTCTCGGTGCGTAACCCCAACTGGACCGCCAGCATGGCGCTGGCACCGCCCATTGAATGACCGATCACTGCTTGCAGCGGCGGCAGTTCCGCGGCGGCTTCAAGCATGGCCCGGGCAAACAACAGGACATTCGCCTCGCGCCCCGGCGAACGGCCATGGGCCGGACCATCCAGCGCCACCACCGTGTAGCCGGCGTCCACCAGCGCCGTGATCAGCGCCGCGAACTGCGTGGGCCGCCCTTCCCAGCCATGCATCAGCAGGACGGTCGGGCCTTTGCCCCAACGCAGGGCCGAAAGCCCGAAGCGCAAGGTGATGCGCTCGGACGTTGCCAGCAATGGCAGTTCCCAGTCCCGTGGCGGCAGGTTTCGCGGACGCATGAACAGCGAGCGCATTTTCTTCGCCACCAGGCGCGGCGCTACCCGCCCAAGCGTGCCATTGACACCACGAATCCAGCTCAACCTGTCCATTGCTCATCTCCAGGGCTTGCGCCTTAGCTCATCGCACCGCCGATTTGGCAGCGCGCAGCAAACGATCCGATAACTCTCCAGGGCCCAGCGCCCGCGCCAGGGACAAGCCGCCGACCATCAGGGCGATGTCGGCCAAGGCCTTGTCGGTGTCTTCGGGGCTGGCCGCCAACTGCGCAGCCATGAGTTCTATGTGTTCATTGAGCACCGCGCGAAACTCATCCGGCAGGCGTCCGAGCTCACCCACCGAGGCCGGGATCGGGCAGGCTTGTTCGCTGGAGTCGCGGTGCTTGCGCGACAGGTAGAACGCCGCCGACAGCGTGCGCCGCTCTTCACCGGTCAGCCCTGCGTCCAGGCCGGCGATCAAGTCGCGACGATGGCTGAGCAACTGCTTGAACGCCTCCAGCATCAGGGCATCCTTGCTTTCGAAGTGCGCATAGAAGCCGCCCACCGTCAGACCCGCCGCGCCCATCACCTCACCCACGCTCGGCTCGGCCGGGCCATGCTTGATCAACGCCGCACTGGCGGCCTTGAGAATGCGTTCGCGGGTTTGTGCCTTCTTATCGCTCATCGTCGCCTCCGAATATTACGATTGAAATATTATCCGTATAATAATTTTCCGCAAGCGGAATATCTGCCCGTCGGTCAGAAGCCTGTTTTCAAAGGTTAGGAGAATTGGCCGAACGCCAGACAAACAAAAGGGCCATTCAAGAATTGAATGACCCTTATAAAATCCCGCAGAGCGGGTAATCGTGGCGTCCCCTAGGGGACTCGAACCCCTGTTACCGCCGTGAAAGGGCGGTGTCCTAGGCCACTAGACGAAGGGGACACAAACCTTCTGAACATGATCAGCGCTGAGAACTGATCGCTTCAAGGCCGGTGTGGCCAGACCTTGAAGTGTAAATTGGTGGAGCTAGACGGGATCGAACCGTCGACCTCTTGCATGCCATGCAAGCGCTCTCCCAGCTGAGCTATAGCCCCAGGTTTTTCGCCTCGCGGCGGAGCGACATCTTGCAACATCGCTTCTGTAAAACTGGCGTCCCCTAGGGGACTCGAACCCCTGTTACCGCCGTGAAAGGGCGGTGTCCTAGGCCACTAGACGAAGGGGACGCAAACCCTTCTATACCACTGATCAACGCTGAGTGTTGATCGCTTCGAGGCCGGTGTGGCCAGACCTCGAAGTGTAAATTGGTGGAGCTAGACGGGATCGAACCGTCGACCTCTTGCATGCCATGCAAGCGCTCTCCCAGCTGAGCTATAGCCCCTCATCGCTGAGGACGGGGCGAATCTTAAGGGCGTATCGGAGGGCTGTCAAATTTATTTTCAACAAATTTGAAAATTTTTTGCCGGGATAACAATCACTTACCGACAAACCCCGGAAAACCGGGGTGTGCCCTGCCTCATCGACCGCTTAAGCGATCGCGCCCAGCAGTTTTTCCCACTCCTTGTTTTCCTTTTTCGACACGCCGCCGAGCAGATCAATGGCCTGGCGCAGGCGGAAACGGGTCAGGTCCGGCCCGAGGATTTCCATCGCATCGAGCACCGACACAGAACTGGCCTGGCCCGTGATGGCGGCGAACATCAGCGGCATGGCATCACGCAGCTTCAACTCCAGGGACTCGACCACGGCCTGGATGGTCGCAGTGATGCTGTCCTTCTCCCATTGGCGCAAGCTCTCAAGCTTCCACAGGATGAGTTGCATCAACTGGCGCACTTGGTCGCCCGAAAGTTTCTTCGATTCGAACAGCTTCGCATCCGGCGTCACGCCACCGGCAAAGAAGAAGCCGGCCAGCGGTGCGATCTGACTGAAGGTCTCCACCCTGCCCTGCACATGAGGGGCGATCTTCATCATGTAGTCGGGGTTCAGCGCCCATTTCTGCACGCGCGCGGCGAACTCTTCCACCGGCAGGTCCCGCAGCCACTGGCCGTTGAGCCAGGACAGTTTCTCGATGTCGAAGATCGGGCCGCCCAGGGAAACACGCGACAGGTCGAAGTGCTCGACCATTTCCTGTAGCGAGAACTTCTCGCGCTCGTCCGGCATCGACCAGCCCATGCGCCCCAGGTAATTGAGCATCGCCTCGGGCATGAAGCCCATGCGCTCGTAGAACGTCACCGAAGTCGGGTTCTTGCGCTTGGACAGCTTGCTCTTGTCCGGGTTACGTAGCAGCGGCATGTAGCACAGTTGCGGTTGTTCCCAGCCGAAATACTCGTAGAGCAGGATCAGTTTCGGCGCCGATGGCAGCCATTCCTCACCGCGCAACACGTGGGTGATGCCCATCAGGTGGTCGTCGACCACGTTGGCCAGGAAGTACGTCGGCAGGCCGTCGGTCTTCATCAGCACTTGCATGTCCATGCGATCCCACGGGATCTCGACGTCGCCACGCAGCATGTCCGGGACCACGCAGACGCCCTCGGACGGCACCTTCATGCGGATCACATGGGGCTCGCCAGCGGCCAGGCGGCGGGCGACTTCTTCCTTGGACAGCAGCAACGCACGCCCGTCATAGCGCGGGGTTTCGCCGCGGGCCATCTGCTCGGCGCGCATCTGGTCCAGCTCTTCGGCGGTACAGAAACACGGGAACGCATGCCCCATGTCCACCAGTTGCTGGCAGTACTGCTGGTAGATCGCACCGCGCTCGCTCTGGCGATACGGACCATGGGGACCGCCCACATCCGGGCCTTCGCTCCAGTCGATCCCCAGCCAGCGCAGGGCGTCGAAAATCTGCTGTTCGGACTCACGGGTCGAACGCAACTGATCGGTGTCCTCGATGCGCAGGATGAACTCACCGCCGTGCTGCTTGGCAAAGCAATAGTTGAACAAAGCGATGTAGGCGGTGCCGACATGGGGATCGCCAGTGGGCGAAGGCGCGATGCGGGTGCGGACGGTGGTCATGGCATGTCTCGGAAAAGAAGATAAAAGCGGAGGTCAAACAGGGGGCGAATGGTAACAGGCGATGGCGGGCGGGCTCCAGTGAGAGCGGGATTTGTGTGGCTCGTCGTCGGACCGAGTCGCGCCCATCGCGAGCAAGCTCGCTCCCACAGAAGACCGCTTGCAGCCTGGACGACGCGGCCCACTGTGGGAGCGAGCTTGCTCGCGATGAGGCCCTTAAGGTCGCCACACAACCTCAGACAGCCAGCAACCGCTCACGCAACTTGCCGATCTCGTCGCGCAGTTGCGCCGCCGCTTCGAACTCCAGGTCCCGGGCCAGTTGGTACATCTTTTCTTCCAACTGCCGGATGCGTTTGGTGATTTCGCTCGGCGAGCGCAGTTCGGCTTCGTAGCGGGCGCTTTCCTCGGCGACTTTCGCCATGCCCTTGCGCTTCTTGCTGCGAGAGCCGGGCACGGTGGCGCCTTCCATGATGTCGGCGACGTCCTTGAACACCCCTTTTGGCGTGATCCCATTGGCCAGGTTGAAGGCAATCTGCTTGTCGCGGCGCCGTTCCGTCTCGCCGATGGCCCGCTCCATGGAACCGGTGATGCGATCGGCATAGAGAATCGCCCGGCCGTTGAGGTTACGCGCGGCCCGACCGATGGTCTGGATCAGCGAACGCTCGGAACGCAGGAAGCCTTCCTTGTCGGCGTCCAGGATCGCCACGAGCGACACTTCCGGCATGTCCAGGCCTTCGCGCAGCAAGTTGATGCCCACCAGCACATCGAAGGTGCCCAGGCGCAGATCGCGGATGATCTCAACCCGCTCCACCGTGTCGATGTCCGAGTGCAGGTAACGTACCCGCACGCCGTGGTCGGCCAGGTAGTCGGTGAGGTCTTCGGCCATGCGCTTGGTCAGCGTGGTGACCAGCACCCGCTCTTCCAGAGCCACGCGTTTGGTGATTTCCGAGAGCAAGTCGTCGACCTGGGTCAAGGCCGGCCGCACCTCGACCTGCGGGTCCACCAGGCCGGTCGGTCGCACCACCTGCTCGACCACCCGCCCCGCGTGCTCGGCCTCGTAGTTGCCCGGGGTCGCCGAGACGAAAATCGTCTGCGGGCTGACGCTTTCCCACTCATCGAAGCGCATCGGCCGGTTGTCCAGTGCCGACGGCAGGCGGAAGCCGTACTCCACCAGGGTTTCCTTGCGCGAGCGGTCGCCTTTGTACATCGCGCCGACCTGGGGCACGCTGACGTGGGACTCGTCGATCACCAGCAAGGCATCGGCCGGCAGGTAGTCGTAGAGCGTGGGCGGCGCAGCACCCGCCGGACGCCCCGACAGGTAGCGCGAGTAGTTCTCGATACCGTTGCAATAGCCCAGCTCGAGGATCATCTCCAGGTCGAAACGGGTTCGCTGCTCCAGGCGCTGGGCCTCCACCAGCTTGTTGTTCGTGCGCAGGTATTCCAGGCGCTCCTGCAGCTCGGCCTTGATCCCTTCGATGGCGTCCAGCAGGGTTTCCCGTGGCGTGACGTAGTGACTCTTGGGGTAGAAGGTGAACCGTGGCAGCTTGCGGATCACCTCCCCCGTCAGCGGGTCGAACGCCGAGAGGCTCTCTACTTCATCGTCGAACAGCTCGATGCGGATCGCTTCCAGGTCCGATTCGGCCGGATAGATATCGATCACGTCACCGCGCACCCGGAACGTCGCCCGGGCGAAATCCATGTCGTTGCGGGTGTATTGCAGATCCGCCAGGCGGCGCAGCAAGGCGCGCTGGTCGAGTTTGTCGCCACGGTCCACGTGCAAGACCATCTTCAGATAGGTTTCCGGGCTGCCCAAGCCGTAGATGCACGAGACGGTGGTGACGATGATCGCATCCTTGCGTTCCAGCAGCGCCTTGGTCGCCGACAGTCGCATCTGTTCGATGTGGTCGTTGATCGAGGCGTCCTTCTCGATGAAGGTGTCCGACGACGGCACGTACGCCTCGGGCTGGTAGTAGTCGTAGTAAGAGACGAAGTACTCCACCGCGTTGTTGGGGAAAAACGCCTTGAACTCGCCATACAACTGAGCCGCGAGGGTCTTGTTCGGCGCCAGCACCAGGGTCGGGCGCTGCACCTGGGCGATCACGTTGGCGATGCTGAAGGTCTTGCCCGACCCGGTCACACCGAGCAGCGTCTGGTGCGCCAGCCCGGCCTCGATGCCTTCGACCATCAGGCGGATGGCTTCCGGCTGGTCGCCGGCGGGCTGAAATCGGGTGACTAGCTGGAATTCAGACATGACATAACCCCTGGATTCACTCCTGCTGGCCAACCAACAGGAACGAGAAAGACCGAAACGACTGATGTCGCCCGAGGAAAAAACTGGAATGCACACAATGTGGAGGTGAATGCCTTCGCTTTCAAGACGAACGTCCTACACGCCTTGCAGACTTTGACGTCGAGAAGAGACTAACGGTCGAAAAAAATCGAAAATACTTACCGTAAAAACCGAATCGCCTGTCGCCCTGCCCTGTGATGGCCTCTATACTAGCTCCCCGTTTGTGCACCGCTCTAGTGCATCCGGCTGGAGCGCGACACGTCCCCCCTCACTCCATTCAGAGCCGCGCAATAATGAGCCTGTTTTCCGCTGTCGAATTGGCACCCCGCGATCCCATCCTGGGCCTCAACGAAGCATTCAACGCCGATACCCGTACCAATAAGGTCAACCTGGGCGTGGGTGTTTACTGCAACGAGGAGGGGCGCATTCCACTCCTGCGCGCCGTGGTCGAAGCCGAGACGATTCGCGTGGCTCAGCATGTCTCGCGCGGCTACCTGCCGATCGACGGCATCGCGGCCTACGACCAGGCGGTCCAGACCCTGCTGTTCGGCAAGGACTCCCCGCTGATCGCCGCCGGCCGTGTCATCACCACCCAGGCGGTCGGTGGCACTGGCGCCCTGAAGATCGGCGCAGACTTCCTCAAGCAACTGCTGCCCGACGCCGTCGTGGCCATCAGCGACCCGAGCTGGGAAAACCACCGCGCGCTGTTCGAGACCGCCGGCTTCCCGGTGCAGAACTATCGCTACTACGACGCCGCCACCCATGACGTGAACCGCACCGGCTTGCTGGAAGACCTCAACGCCCTGCCCGACCGCTCGATCATCGTGCTGCACGCCTGCTGCCACAACCCGACCGGCGTGGACCTGAGCCCGCAAGACTGGAAAAACGTGCTGGCCGTGGTCAAGGCCAAGAACCACGTTCCATTCCTGGACATGGCCTACCAGGGCTTTGGCGCGGGCATCGACGAAGACGCCGCGGCCGTGCGCCTGTTCGCCGAGTCGGGCCTGACCTTCTTCGCCTCCAGCTCGTTCTCCAAGTCGTTCTCCCTGTACGGCGAGCGCGTAGGCGCCCTGTCGATCGTCAGCGAGTCGAAAGAAGAAAGCGCCCGCGTGCTGTCCCAGGTCAAGCGCGTGATCCGCACCAACTACTCCAACCCACCGACCCACGGCGCCAGCATCGTTGCCGCCGTGCTCAACAGCCCTGAGCTGCGCGCCCAGTGGGAAGCGGAACTGGGCGAAATGCGCCTGCGGATTCGTGGTATGCGCACCCAGATGGTGGACATGCTGGCCAAAGCCGCGCCGCAGCATGACTTCAGCTTCGTCGCGCGCCAGAGCGGGATGTTTTCCTATTCCGGCCTGACCGTTGAACAAGTCACCCGCCTGCGCAACGAGTTCGGCATCTATGCCCTGGACACCGGCCGCATCTGCGTGGCGGCGCTGAACCAGAACAACATCGGCGCGGTGACCCAGGCCATCGTCCAGGTGATCTGAGGCTTGCTCATTAAAAGCAGAACCAGGTGAGATCTGTGGGAGCGGGCTTGCTCGCGAAGGCGATATGTCAGTTGAAATATTCTTAGCTGACACACCGTATTCGCGAGCAAGCCCGCTCCCACAGCGTTTTTATGTTTCTTGCATTTAAGGCTGGCTGAAGCGGTAACAGGTGAGCAATGGACCGCTGACCGCCCCTGCAACGCGCCAATCATCACCCAAAGCTTGACTTCTCTTTTCCAATCAGTAACATACGCGCCATTCCGCGATAGCTCAGTTGGTAGAGCAAGTGACTGTTAATCACTGGGTCCCTGGTTCGAGTCCAGGTCGTGGAGCCAGACAGCAATAAAAAAGCCCCTGAATCGAAAGGTTCAGGGGCTTTTTCATGGGCCAAAGAAAAACGCTGCTGGCTGAAAAAGCTCGTCGAGGTCGCTACCGGAACAATAATCCGGCGCCAAAAAGGCATTATGGTCTGAATCCTGCTTTGTTTTCCTGCAACCCAGGCTGTCACGTGAGCGTCATGGCGGTGCCGCACACTGACGCTGTCCGTCAACAACAGCTTCATAACAACAAGGACGAAGCTATGCCCACGCAAAATCCCCATCGCATCGTTGGCCTGTGCACTTCCAGCAAGGTCTACAACGCGCTCACAGAACTCAAGCACCTAGAAGGCCACCGAACCGCCAAGTTCATTTCACTGCTGGCGGAGAACCTGGTGCGCAAAGGCGTGCTCCATGAGCAGGAAGTGGTGCACATGCTCGATCTGGTGGTCGATTGAGCGACATCGATTCCCACTATTGAGCCGGTTGATTTTTCGTTACCGCGGCTGAGTCGTAAGGTAACCCCATCGATTGATGGAGGTTCCCATGCCCAAGGTTCAAATCATGTCTGTCATTGGCAGTGCCGTCCCCGCCCCGCTCAGGGAGCGCGGTCTGCTGGCCTGCTGGTATCTGGTGCAAGATGGCGTAACCATCAGCGGCCCGCTGACTTCACTGCCCGCCGCCCAGGCCATGTCGCAACGCATCGGCCCGTACCTGCTGACCGCCTAGGGCAACTGCACCCGAGGCGCGGTTTCGACGAACAGCGCCCAGCACGACAGGAACAACGCGGCGATCAACGGGCCGATCACGAACCCGTTCAACCCGAACACCGCCAGCCCGCCCAACGTCGAGACCAGCACCATGTAGTCGGGCATCTTGGTGTCCTTGCCCACCAGGATCGGTCGCAGGAAGTTGTCCACCAGGCCGATCACGAATACCCCGAACAGTATCAGCACCACGCCCTGCCAGATGGCCCCCGAGAGCAGGAAGTACACGGCCACCGGCGCCCAGACCAGGCCTGCCCCCACCGCTGGCAGCAGCGACAGGAACGCCATCAGCACCGCCCAGGGCAACACCGTCGGAATGCCCAGGATCCAGAAGATCAACCCGCCCAGCGCGCCCTGGGTGATCGCCACCAGCAGGTTGCCTTTCACCGTCGCCCGCACCACGCGGTTGAATTTCAACTGCAGGCGCCGCTTCTGGTGTTCGGCCAGCGGCACCGCGGCACGCACCTTGCGCACCAGCTCAGGGCCATCGCGCAGAAAGAAGAACAGCAGGTACAGCATCACCGACAGGCTGACCAGGAACTGGAAAGTGCCCTGGCCGAAGCTGAACGCCTGGGTGGCGAAGAACTCACTGCCTTGCATGGCGCTCTTGACGATCTTGTCACGCAGGCCATTGAGGTTGCCCAGGCCAAAGCGGTCCAGCAGGTGCTGGAAGTACGGTGGTAACGCATCCTTGAAGCGGGCCAGGTAATCGGCAATGTCCAGCTCTCCGCTCTCCAGGCTCTTGTACAGCGCCGCGCCTTCCTGAACCAGCAGCAAGCCGATGACGATCACCGGCAAAATCGCGATCACCACGCACGTGCTCAGGGTGAACAACGAGGTGACGTTGCGCTGCCAGCCGAACTTCAGTTGCAGCCGCCGTTGCATCGGCGCAAAGACGATGCCCAGGATCACCGCCCAAAACACCGCGCCGTAGAATGGCAACAGGATCCAGATGAAAGCCAGGGTGACCAGGACCAGTAACAGCATCTGGGATTTGTTTTGCAGCATCTTTCGATTCATCAGCTTTCCATGTCCTGAGGCGGGTTACACATTAGTCAGCCAGGAATCGCCGGAGTGCCGTCGGTTCTGCGCTTGTGCCTTGATCCACATCAATAAGGCCCGGTCCGGCGTGGCGTACCCTCGCCGCTTTTTGCGACCGACGCCACCATGACCCTCGCCGCCCCTGAACTGCTCGCCCCCGCCGGCACCCTGAAGAACATGCGTTATGCCTTCGCCTACGGGGCGGACGCGGTGTACGCCGGTCAACCGCGCTACAGCCTGCGGGTGCGCAACAACGAATTCGACCACGCGAACCTGGCCCTGGGGATACGCGAAGCCCAGGCCATGGGTAAGCGCTTCTACGTGGTGGTGAACATCGCCCCGCACAACGCCAAGCTGCGGACCTTCCTCAAAGACCTGGAGCCGGTGATCGCCATGGCGCCGGACGCGCTGATCATGTCCGACCCGGGGTTGATCATGCTGGTACGCCGGCATTTCCCGCAGATGCCCATCCACTTGTCGGTGCAGGCCAATACCGTGAACTGGGCGAGCGTCGAGTTCTGGCAGCAACAGGGCTTGAGCCGGATCATCCTGTCCCGGGAGTTGTCCCTGGAGGAAATCGCCGAGATCCGCCAGCAGGTGCCGGCCATGGAACTGGAAGTTTTCGTCCATGGTGCGTTGTGCATGGCTTATTCGGGGCGCTGCCTGCTGTCGGGCTACCTGAACCGGCGCGACGCCAATCAGGGCAGTTGCACCAACGCTTGCCGCTGGAAGTATTCGGCGCAGCCGGCCACCGAGAACCTGGTGGGCGACATCGTGCAAACCTATACGCCCGAGCCGACCCTGGGCATCGGTGCCCCCACCGACCAGGTGTTCCTGCTCCAGGAGGCGAACCGGCCGGAGGAATCCATGCCAGCCTTCGAGGACGAGCACGGCACTTACATCATGAACGCTAAGGACCTGCGTGCCGTGCAGCACGTCGACCGGCTGGCGCGGATGGGCGTGCACTCACTGAAAATCGAAGGCCGCACCAAGTCGCACTTCTATTGCGCCCGCACCACCCAGGTGTACCGCCGGGCCATTGATGACGCGGTGTCCGGCCGCGACTTCGACCGCACCTTGATGACCGACCTGGAATCCCTGGCCCAACGCGGCTACACCGAAGGTTTCCTGCGACGCCATGTGCATGATGAGTATCAGAACTACCAGAACGGCAGTTCGGTGTCGGCGCGCCAGCAATTCGTCGGCGAGCTGACCGGCGAACGGCGCGAGCGCCTGGCCGAAGTGCGGGTGAAGAACCGCTTCGGCCTGGGAGACCATCTGGAACTGATGACCCCCAAGGGCAACTTTCATTTCGACCTGCACCAGTTGCAGGACATCAAAGGCCAGGGCATCGACGTCGCACCGGGGGACGGGCACGTGGTGTATGTGCCGATTCCAGATGCGGTGGACCTGCAGTTCGGGTTGTTGATGCGGGATGTGCGCTAGGCTCTGTTTGAAAAGTCTTGAGACGAAGGTCAGGCAAGGCGAAAACCGGAGAGGAAGCGGAGTTTACTGGAGTAAATGAGCATTCCGAGCCGGTTTTCAACGCAGCATGAACGAGTATCAAGGCTTTTCAGACAGAGCCTAGGCCTGGTGCTGCCGCCATTCCTTGTGAAAGCAAGTGGTGTGTCAGAAGTGAATACATTGCCTGACACGCTGCATTCGCGAGCAAGCCCGCTCCCACTGGGGCCAGTATTGGCCGTTGGACCGCGACAGGAACTGCCGAAGGCTGCGATCCTCCCCGACCGATAGGGCCCGGCTGCCCGGGCGTCACATCTGGATCGGGCGCGAAAGATCGCAGCCTTCGGCAGCTCCAGCCGGTCAGATGCGGAACTGGCCGACCAATTTGCCCAGGCGCTGGCCCAGCTCGTTGAGGCTGCGGGAGGTCTGGGCGCCGAGCTGGGTTTCGTCGGCAACATTGTCCACTGCGACGGCGATCTGATGCACGCTGCGGTTGATTTCCTCGGCCACCGCGGTCTGCTCTTCGGCGGCACTGGCGATCTGGGCGTTCATCGAGTTGATGGTGCCGATCAACTGCGCCATGGTGTCCAGGGACGCGCCCGCCTCGTTGGCCCGCACCGACGTGCCGTCGCCGGCCTCGCTGGAGCGGCGCATCGCCTCCACGGCAGCATGGGTGCCTGATTGCAGGCGGTCGATCATGCCCTGGATTTCCTGGGTGCTTTGCTGGGTCCGGCTGGCCAGGGCCCGCACCTCATCGGCCACCACCGCGAAGCCACGCCCCGCCTCCCCGGCACGCGCGGCCTCGATGGCGGCGTTGAGGGCCAGCAGGTTGGTCTGCTCGGCAATCGAACGAATCACCCCGAGCACGCTGACGATCGAGGACACGTCCTGTTGCAGGCTGTCCAGGGACACGCCGCTGCTGCGGATATCGTTCACCAACGCATGAATCTGCTGGATGCTACCGGCCACCACGCGCTTGGCCGACTGGCCTTCTTCGTCAGTCTGCTGGGCGGCGACGGCCGCGCCCTGGGCGCTGCGTGCCACTTCCTGGGCGGCCGAAGACATTTCGTTGATCGCCGTGGCGACCTGGTCGGTTTCGTGGCGCTGGCGCTCCATGGCCTGCTCCGAGCGCTGGGCCTGCTCGGACACTTGCGTCACCAGCCCGGTCAGTTGCGAGGTCATGTCGGTGATCTGCCGCACCAGGCCGTGGATCTTGTCGACGAAGCGGTTGAACGAACCGGCCAGTTGGCCGAGCTCGTCCTGGCTGGTGATCGCCAGGCGCCGGGTCAGGTCGCCCTCGCCCGCCGCGATGTCATCGAGGTTGTCCTTCATCAGGTGCAGCGGCCGCAGGATGGTGTTCGCCAGCAGCAGGCCCACCACGGCAATCACCAGCAACACCACGGCGGCGATGCCGACGATGCTCAGGATCACACCCTGCACGCGTTCATGGACCTTGGTCTCCACCAGGGCGACCTGGGCTTCGATGCCGTCCAGGTTGACCGAGCTACCGACCGCCATGTCCCACTTGGGCAGGTATTCGGTGTAGCCGAGCTTGGGCACCAGTTCCTGGCTGTTGGGCAGTGGCGAGCTGTATTCGAGGTAGTGGGTACCGTCCTTGGCGACTTTCACCAGGTCACGGTTGACGTAGACCCCGTTGGGATCGCGGTTGTCCTTGAAACTCTTGCCCACGCCGTCGGCGCTGTTGGCCTTGAACAGGCGCACGGTCTCGGAGTCGTAGCCGAAGAAGTAGCCGTCCTTGCCGTAGCTGATGTTCGACAGGAGCTTGATCGCCTGGGCCCGCGCCTCGTTGTCACCGGCAGCGGCGGCATCGTACAGCGGCTTGATGGCGGTCAACCCCACCGCCACGTAGTTCTGCAGCGTCGCCTTGGCCTCCGCGAGCAGGCGTTCGCGCGTCTGCTGCACCTCTTTGCCGGCCTGCTCCGTTAGGATGAAGGCCGTGGTCAGGCTGATGATCACCGCAGACAACAGGACCGGCAGTATTGCCAGGGACAGGACTTTAGCCTTCAGGCTCAGGCGCATGCTGTTCACTCTTGTTGGTGTTATTGGCGTGGTTAGCTGGGTTAGCGGCAGCGCACGGCAAAACTGTAGGACAAGGTGAAAAAGCTTGGCGCGAATGGTCTACCGATTTGTCATCGGATTTAATGGCCTCTTCGCGAGCAAGCCCGCTCCCACACTGGACTGCTGGCAGCACCTATTGGGTGTTCACAGCAGATCTTTTGTGGGAGCGGGCTTGCTCGCGAAGGGTTCGGCTCGGTCCTGAGCCTGTTTGAATATCCCTTACAACACCATCGCCGCCACCCAACCAAACGCCAGCAAGGGCAGGTTGTAGTGGATGAAGGTCGGGACCACCGTGTCCCAGATATGATGGTGCTGGCCGTCGATGTTCAGGCCGGAGGTCGGGCCCAGGGTCGAGTCCGAGGCAGGCGAGCCGGCATCGCCCAGGGCACCGGCGGTGCCGACGATGCAGACGATCGCCAGTGGGCTGAAGCCCAGTTGCAGGCACAGCGGGACGAAGATCGTCGCGAGGATCGGCACCGTGGAGAACGACGAACCGATCCCCATGGTCACCAGCAGCCCGACCAGCAGCATCATCAGCGCACCGATGCCCTTGTTGTGGCCGATCCAGGCCGCCGAGGCCTCCACCAGGCTCTGGACTTCACCCGTGGCCTTCATCACTTCGGCAAACCCCGAGGCGGCGATCATGATGAAACCGATCATCGCCATCATCTTCATGCCTTCGGTGAACAGGTCGTCGGTCTCACGCCAGCGCACCACGCCCGACAGGGAGAAAATCAGGAAGCCGACCAGGGCACCGATGATCATCGAGTCCACCAGCAACTGGATGGCGAACGCCGCCGCCACGGCCAACCCGGCCACCATCAGGCTCATCGGGTTGTAGCGCACCGCCACTTGCTCGACCCGGGCGATTTTCTTCAGGTCGTAGACGCGTTTCTTGCGGTAGCTGAACAACGACAGCAACAAGCCGAACACCATGCCCAACGCCGGGATGCCCATGGCGTGGGTGACGTTGATGCCGCTGACGTCCACACCGCTGCGGGCGATGTTGGCGAGCAGGATTTCATTGAGAAAGATGTTGCCAAAGCCCACCGGCAAAAACATGTAGGGAGTGATCAGGCCGAAGGTCATGACGCAGGCGATCAACCGGCGATCGAGTTGCAGCTTGGTCAGCACATAGAGCAGCGGTGGCACCAGCAGCGGGATGAAGGCGATGTGGATCGGCAGGATGTTCTGCGAGGCGACCGCGACGGTGCCCAACAGGCCGATGAGGACCCATTTGACGCCGGACCCGCCGGCGGCGTCCTGACGGTCCACCATGGCCAGGGCTTTGTCCGCCAGGGCGTGGGCCATGCCGGATTTGGCAATCGCCACGGCGAACGCGCCGAGCAACGCGTAGGACAGCGCCACCGTCGCACCGCCCCCAAGGCCGGCGTTGAACGCCTTGAGCGTCGCGTCGATGCCCAAGCCCCCGGTCAAGCCCCCCACCAGCGCGCCAATGATCAGCGCGATTACCACATGCACACGAGACAAGCTGAGCACCAGCATGATGCCAACCGCGGCAATTACTGCATTTATCATCGTTACCTCAAAGCACAGCGATGGAAAGCCACCGGACAAAAAGGGCGCGACTTTGCAGGAAGCGGCGGCAAGCTGCAAGGGCCAAGGTGGTGATTTGTGCCAGCCACAAAGCGCCGGGCCTCTCTCCGTCAAATGTGGGAGCGGGCTTGCCCGCGAAGGCGGTGTATCAGCTAAACATTCATGACTGACACTCCGCCTTCGCGGGCAAGCCCGCTCCCACAGGGGGATTTGTGCCAGCCACAAAAGGCGAGCCCGCTCCCACAGTGGCAAGTGCAGGCTTCAGCGCTTGGACAGTTCGATCACCACCTTCAACCCACCCCACTCACTGGCGTCCAACACCAGCCTGCCGCCCCAGCTGTCGACGATGTCGCGCACGATCCCCAGCCCCAGGCCATGGCCATCGGTCTGTTCATCCAGTCGGGTGCCACGGCTGAACACCTGGTCGCGGCGGTCTTCAGGGATGCCTGGGCCGTCGTCTTCCACGGCCAGGCTGAATCCCCCGGCCGTCTCGGTCACCGTTAGGCGCACTTCGGCGTCGGCCCATTTGCAGGCGTTATCCAGCAGGTTGCCCAGCAGTTCCAGCAGGTCCTCGCGGTCCCATGGCAGGTGCAGGCCAGGAGGGCCGAGGTAACTTAAATGCAAGTGTTCGCCGTGGATCATATTGAGCGTCGCCAGCAGGCCAGGCAGTTCGGCGTCGCAATCGAGGTGGGCGCCGGGCAACGCATCGCCGGCCAACCGGGCGCGATTGAGCTCACGGTTCAGGCGCTGGCGTACCTGTTCCAGTTGTTCGAGCAACAGCTTGCGCAATTCGGGGTGCGGGTCGAGTTTCTCGTTCGACGCCAGGCTTTGCAGCACCGCCAAGGGTGTTTTCAAGGCATGGCCGAGATTGCCCAGGGCATTGCGCGAACGCTTGAGGCTGTCCTCGGTGTGGGCCAGCAGATGGTTGATCTGCGCCACCAGCGGTTCCAGTTCGCGCGGGACCTGCTCGTCGAGCTGCGAACGCTGGCCGCGTTGCAACTGCGCAATCTGCTCCCGGGCCCGGTCCAACGGGCGCAAGGCCCGACGCACGGTGAGGCGTTGCAGCAACAGGATCAGCAGCAGCCCCGCCAACCCCAGGCCCAGGCCGATCTGCTGCATCCGGCGGAAACTGTCGCGCACGGGGGTGTAGTCCTGAGCGACGCTGATGGAGATCGCCTGGCCCAGGCGCCGGTAATCGGTGCGCAACACCAGCAGCTTCTGGCCCTCGGGGCCCAGTTGCAGGTTGCTGTGCAGGCCCGGATGGTCGAGCCGGGGCAGTTCCTGGTCCCACAGCGAGCGGGAACGCCAGTGGGCATCGGCAAAATCGATGCGAAAGTAATGCCCGGAAAACGGCCGCTGGTAGGCCGGCGACAAGCGTCGCTCATCCAGTTGCAGGCCCTGCGGGCCACGCACCAACGCCACCAGCAGGTTCTCGCTGTCGTTGCGCAACCCGGCTTCCAGGTAACGCTGCAAACCCAACTCGAACAGCCACAGGCTGGTTTGGGCCAGGACCAGGCCCACCACCACCATCACACCGATCAGGCCCAGGCTCAGGCGGCGCTGGATGGATCTCACGGCAGGTCGCTCATTGGGCCTGCCCGCCGAACAGGTAACCCTGGCCGCGACGGGTTTCGATCACGCTGCGGCCCAGTTTGCGTCGCAAGTGATTGACGTGGACCTCCAGCACATTGGAATCGCGCTCGGTTTCACCGTCGTACAGGTGCTCGGCGAGATGACTCTTGGACAGGATCTGCTCGGGGTGCAGCATGAAATAGCGCAGCAGCCGAAACTCGGCGGCGGTCAACTGGATGTCGGTGCCGTCGCGGATCACGCATTGACGCCCCTCGTCCAAGTGCAGCCCGGCGGCCTGGAGCGTCGGCTGGTTGAACTGGCCATGGGAGCGACGCAGCAGCGCCTGGATCCGCAGGTGCAGTTCTTCGGGATGAAAAGGCTTGGTCAGGTAATCGTCGGCCCCGGCCTTGAGGCCTTCGATGCGCTCGGCCCACGAACCGCGCGCGGTCAGGATCAACACCGGCGTGGCCAGGCCACCGGCACGCCATTGGGCCAGCACCTCAAGGCCCGGCACGCCCGGCAGGCCCAGGTCGAGGATGATCAGGTCATAGGGCTCACTGCTGCCTTGATACACCGCGTCGCGCCCATCGGCGAGCCAATCGACGGCGTAGCCCTGCCGTGTCAGCCCGGCCATCAGCTCGTCGGCCAAGGGAACGTGATCTTCCACCAGAAGCAGGCGCATCAGTCTTCCTTATCTTTGAGTAAACGGCCGGTCGCGGCCTCCAGGTCCAGTTCGCGCACGACGCCGTCGGTGTCCAGCAGCTCGACCTCGTAAATATAGACGCCGTGCTTTTCTTCCAGCTCGGCCTCCAGCAGCTTGGCCCCGGGATGAAGGTCCAGCGCCTGTTGCAGCAGTTGCTCCAGCGGCAGGATCACGCCCTGCTGACGCAGGTGCAGGGCTTCGTCCTGGTCCAGGTCCCGGGCCACCACCACCGAACAGACCGCCAGCAGCGCCAGCGCCCAGCGGCTGCGGGCGCGTAAATTAAGCTTCATTACGTATCCTGATGATTCTTGAGTACCTTGCCGGTGACGGCGTCCAATTCCAGGTCCCAGTCGATGCCTTTGGGATCGCGCAGCTCCACCTGGTAAATGTACTTGCCGTACTCTTCTTCCAACTCGGAGTCGGTGACGGTGGCACCCGGGTGTTCGGCCAGGGCGGCGGCGTCGAGTTTTTCAAAGCTCAGGATGGTACCAGCGTCTTGCAGCTTGCGGGACTCATCGGCCCCCAAGTCGCGAGCGTGAGCCAGGCCCGCGTTGAAGGCCATGAGGGTCGCGATGAATAAGGCAGTCAGGCGGTTCATGGGTTGTCTCCTTTTTATAGTCGTCACCTTGGAACTGTATCGGGGTGAACTTAACTGAAACTGAATTGCCATCATCGAACCCAGGTCAAAGTCGCGATCCCTGTGGGAGCGGGCTTGCTCGCAAAGGCGTCAGTACATCCAACATCGATGCAAGCTGGCCCACCCCATTCGCGAGCAAGCCCGCTCCCACAGATAGAGTGTGTCGCTATAATCCTTCGCTTGCCCAAGTCACGAGACCGGTATGACAGCCATCCACATCAAGTTCCCCGCCCTCACCCTCAAGGCCGGCCCTCGTGCGCTCGCACGCATCCGCCAGGCCGGCCTGAATGCCGCCGACGTCGGCACGTTGCCAGGTGCCGCCGGGGGCCCGAAAGCCCTGGGGATCCAGGGGCTGGACCTGGCGCTGTTCGGCGAGTGGCTGCCTGCCGCGCCCCGGGAACGCTCGCTGATCGGGGCCTCGGTGGGTTCCTGGCGCTTCGCCAGTGCCTGCCTGCCGGATGCCGCCGAGGGAATCCGACGCCTGGGCACCTTGTACAACGAACAGAGCTTCGCCAAGGGCGTGACCATGGCCGGCGTCAGCCAGAGCTCGCAACGCATGCTCGACGACCTGCTCGAAGGCCGCGACAACACGATCCTCGAAACCCCGCACTACCGGCTCAACATCATGGTGGTCAAGAGCCACGGCTGGCTGGCACAGGACCATCGCGGGCGACTGGGCCTGGGGTTATCGTCGGTGATTGCCGACAACCTGCGCGGCCGTGCAAGGCTTTCAAGGCACTTCGAACGCCTGATCATCCACGACCCGCGCCGGGCTCCGCCGCTGCATCCGCTGGAGGACTTTCCGTCCCGCTTCGTGCCGCTGGACGCCTCGAACCTGCGCCAAGCGCTGCTGGCATCGGGCTCGATCCCGATGGTGATGCAGGGGGTGCGCGACCTGCCCGGTGCCGGCGCCGGCACCTACCGCGACGGTGGCCTGCTGGATTATCACCTCGACCTGCCCTACAGCGGCAACGACATCGTGCTGTACCCGCACTTCACCGACCGGGTCATCCCCGGCTGGTTCGACAAAGGCCTGCCTTGGCGTCGGGCCAGCGTCGAACGCCTGCAGGACGTGCTGTTACTGGCGCCGTCACGGGAATACCTGGCTCGCCTGCCCTACGGCAAACTGCCAGACCGTAACGATTTCAAGCGTTTCATGGGCGATGACCCGAGCCGCCGCACCTACTGGCGCAAGGCGATGGACGAGAGTCGCCGCCTCGGTGACGAGTTTCTCGAGCTGACCGTCAACGGTGGCCTGGCCGAGCGATTGCTGACCCTTTAGTCAGCATGGCCGCGCACCACCGTTGGCAACCTGATAAACTGCGCCGCCTGCCTCGCGACTGATCTTTCAAAGAGCCCGAACCTGTGGAAATTTTCAAAGAATTCACCTTCGAATCCGCCCACCGCCTGCCCCACGTGCCGGACGGCCACAAGTGCGGGCGCCTTCACGGGCATTCGTTCAAGGTGGCGATCCACCTGAGCGGCGACATCGACCCGCATACCGGGTGGATCCGCGACTTTTCAGAGATCAAGGCGATCTTCAAGCCGCTCTACGAGCGTCTGGACCACAACTACCTCAATGACATCCCCGGCCTGGAAAACCCCACCAGCGAAGTACTGGCCAAGTGGATCTGGAACGAGCTGAAGCCATTGCTGCCGGAACTCAGCGCGATTCGCATCCATGAAACCTGCACCAGCGGCTGCATCTATCACGGCGAGTGACCCCACGCTGTTCCCGTGGCGAGGGAGCTTGCTCCCGCTGGGCCGCGAAGCGGCCCTTAAGCCTGGGGCTGTGTCGTCAGGTCGATCGTTGTCGCCGCTTTCGGGGCTGCTGCGCAGCCCAACGGGAGCAAGCTCCCTCGCCACAACTGTGCTCTCCTGCCATCCTGCATTGGCCTATGCTCTACCCCCTGAACCCTTCTCGGCGGAGCATCGACCATGACCGACTGGCAGCTGGATCAGGTATACGACTTCAACGGACATTCCATTCGCTACGCCATCCAGGGTGACGGGCCACCGCTGGTGTTTGTCCATGGAACGCCCTTCTCGTCCTATGTGTGGCACCGGATCGCCCCGCTCTTCTTTTCCACCCACCGGGTGCATTACTTCGACCTGTTGGGCTACGGCCAATCCGCGCAACCCGATGCCGATGTGTCCCTCGGCGTGCAGAACCCATTGCTCGCGCAGTTGCTGGCGCACTGGGGCTTGGACTGCCCGGATGTGGTGGCCCATGACTTCGGCGGCGCCACCGCGCTGCGCACGCATCTGCTCAATGGTAAGAACTACCGCAGCCTGACGCTGATCGACCCGGTGGCGCTATCGCCCTGGGGCTCGCCTTTCGTGCAGCACGTTCGTCAGCACGAAGCGGCCTTTAACGGCCTGCCCGATTACATCCAGCGGGCCATCGTGCCGACCTATATCCGCGGCGCGATCGAACGGGACATCCCGGACCGGGAGCTGGCGCCCTACGTCCAGCCCTGGCTCGGCGAGACCGGCCAGGCGGCGTTCTATCGGCAGATCGCGCAAATGGACGAGCGCTACACCCGCGAAGTCGAGGGGTTGTACACCAGCGTACGTTGCCCGACGCAGATTCTCTGGGGAGAGAATGACCAATGGATCCCCATCGAACGCGGCCAGGCCCTGCAACGGTTGATTCCGGGCGCACAACTGCTGCCCGTCCCCAATGCCGGGCACCTTGTCCAGGAGGACGCGCCAGAGGCGATCGTGGCGGCGGTGTTGCGATATATAGGCGCCAATGCGGACACCCCAGTGTCCGGGACGCGGGGCTGACCGTCGCGCGCGATGTACTGCGTAAAGGGCACTCGCCACTCTCTGGCGTATGTGCTATTGATCAGCGCCATGGGGGCTCGCTCCGCTGACGCGCCACTCCAAGACCTCTGAAAGGGACTCGCCTGATGCACATCATCAACGCCCGCCTGCGCAACCACGAAGGCTTGCATGAACTGCACCTGGAAAATGGCCTGATTGCCAGCGTCGCCCGCCAGACCGAGGCCCCCAGCCTGGGCCCTCAGGACCTCGATGCCGGCGGTAACCTGGTGGTGCCGCCCTTCGTCGAGCCGCACATTCACCTGGACGCCACCCTCACCGCCGGCGAGCCGCGCTGGAACATGAGCGGCACGCTGTTCGAAGGCATCGAGTGCTGGGGCGAACGCAAGGCCACCATCACCGAGGAAGACACCCGGACCCGCGCGCGCAAAACCCTCCAGGCCCTCGCCGCCCACGGCATTCAGCATGTGCGCACCCACGTCGATGTCACCGATCCCCAGCTCACCGCCCTCAAGGCGATGTTGCAGGTGCGCGAAGAGAACCGCCATTTGGTCGACATGCAAATCGTCGCGTTCCCCCAGGAAGGCATCGAGTCCTACCGCAACGGCCGCGAGTTGATGGAAGAAGCGATCCGCATGGGCGCCGACGTGGTGGGGGGCATCCCGCACTTCGAGTACACCCGCGACCAGGGCGTCAGTTCAGTGAAATTTTTGATGGACCTGGCCGAACGCACCGGTTGCCTGGTGGATGTGCATTGCGACGAAACCGACGACCCGCATTCGCGCTTCCTCGAAGTGCTGGCCGAGGAAGCTCGCAGCCGCGACATGGGCGCTCGGGTCACCGCCAGCCACACCACTGCCATGGGCTCCTACGACAACGCCTACTGCGCCAAACTGTTCCGGCTGCTCGGGCACTCGGGCATCAGCTTCGTGTCCTGCCCCACCGAGAGCATCCACCTGCAAGGCCGCTTCGACACCTTTCCCAAGCGCCGCGGCGTCACGCGGGTCAACGAACTGCTCGAAGCCGGGATGAACGTGTGCTTCGGCCAGGATTCGATCGTCGACCCGTGGTACCCCCTGGGCAACGGCAACATCCTGCGGGTACTGGAAGCCGGGCTGCACATCTGCCACATGCTCGGCTACCGCAACCTGCAGAGCGCCCTCGACCTGGTCACCGACAACAGCGCCAAGGCCATGGCCCTGGGCGAGCGCTACGGGCTGGAACCCGGACGCCCGGCGAACCTGCTGATCCTCTCGGCCGACAGCGATTATGAAATGATCCGCAGCCAGGGGTTGCCGCTGTACTCGATTCGCAATGGCGAGGTGCTGATGAAGCGGCAGATGCCGGTGGTGGAATTCGGAACGCAGTTGGACTGACCTCTGATGCCGTCCCGTGGGAGCGAGCTTGCTCGCGATGGCGGTCTATCAATTGATACTGGGGTGACTGATCCGGCGCTATCGCGAGCAAGCTCGCTCCCACAGGGGTTCAGCGTTGTACATCAGATTGATGACTACTGAAGATCCACTGTGGGAGCGAGCCTGCTCGCGATGAGGCCATCAGCCTCACGACTCCCTCAAGGCATGACCCTGGCCGCCCCAAACAGACTCACCCGCACCAACTCTCCACTCTCTTCCTGCAACAGAATCGGCGCCGTGCCGCCCGGCATCACTACGCTGACCGGCCCCGCTGTCACCCAACCCACCCGCCACGCGGCGCAGGCCACGGCGCTGGCACTGGTGCCCGAGGAGGCGGTGGGCCCTTCGCCGCGCTCGAACACCCGGGCCGCCAGTCGCCTTTCGGCTTCGCGCCAGCCCCATTGCAGGTTCACCCCCAGCGGACAGGGAACCCCGTCGCCACCGGGCGCGGCGAACGCGATGCGGGTCAGTTCCTGCAAGAGTGGCGCAGCGCCCATCTGCGCATTGGCCGGCAACGCCTCGGCATCCTCCACCAGCGTCACGCAGTGCGGGTTGCCCAGGTTGACGAACTGACTGTGGCCCCAGGCCGGGTTCAACTCACAGAGCGCAGGTACTCGACTGAGGTCTCGTTGATCGAAGGTCACACTGTCCACCCCTTGGGCACCCACTGCCTGCGGCCCGAACAGTGGCTGCCCCAGGTCCAGCCAGAAGCCTTGCAGGCCCTCGAACTCAGCGGCACGCACCGAAGTCTGCAACGGTGAAAAGCCTTGGCGCTTGTCATGATGAACCTGCAGCACACATTCGCCATCGTCCGGCATCAAGCCCTGCTCTCGCAGCGCCTGGGAGAAAATCGTCAGACCGTTGCCGCTGCGTTCGGCCAGGGTGCCGTCGGTGTTGACGATCAACACATCGAACGGTGGTTTCTCCTGGAAGGGCCCGATCAACAGACCGTCGCTGCGATGGTCCTTGGCCCCCGCCGGCTTCTCGCCCGGCGCCCAGGCACAGAACGCCTGTATCGCCGCCGCAGCCCAAATTTCTCGTACCTGTGCGGCAAGGGCCGCCGTCGGCGGCAAGGCCACACCGCAAGCCCGCACCTGTTGCGGGGAAACCACCCCGTAGAGATTGCCGCGTGCATCATAGAACTGCGTCATGAATCGGGTCCGGAAGCTGCCAGATGAGCCGCCACTTTAAGGGCCCAAGCCCCAAAAGCACACCTCATACACGCAAAAACAGCGGTCGTAACCTGTCAGTTCCGACAGGTGCGCACTGACCAGGGGAACCCGTATTTTGGCTCTTCCAACCCAGGCACAAGGACGCCCCTCCCATGACCCGCAAAGCCTCTTCCAGCCCCATGGCCGAGCTCTACAGCGAAGGCCGCAAACATTTCATCGAACTGGTGCCCGACGGTGGCGCGCGCCTCGATGCCCTGTTCCACACCGCGCCGGCACTCGGCGAACTGGCGGTGGGCGTGGTGTACGGTCATCTGCAGAGTCGCCCCGGCCTCGACCCACGCTTGCGAGAAGGCGCAACGCTGGCCGCCATCGTTGCGGCCGGCATGGTCGGGCCGCCCCTGAGCGTGCATTTCAGGACCGGTCTGGCGTCCGGCCTCGCGCCGGGGGAAATCGTCGAACTGGTGGTGCAAGCCTCGGCGTTCACCGGTTTCCCCAGGGCCGTTTCCACCGCCGATCAGCTCAACCGGTTGTTCGCGGAGCTTGGCCTGGCTTCACCGCCGCCGCCCACCCCACGCGAGGTCGCCCTGACCTTTTGCGATAACGTGCGCAAAGGCCGGCCACCGATACCGGTGGATCCCGCAGTCAAGCGCGCGCTGCGCCGGGCCAAGCACTTGTCGGCCCATGCCACGTCGGCGCGAAGGGTGATCGTCGAATGCATCGATGAGCCCGCATCCCTGACCGCGCTCCTCGCTCTGGATATCGAGGCGGACCAGGTGGCGCGTATCCAATTGTTCGAGGAACGCTAAAGCCACCGGATGCAAGGAGGATACGGCGGCGTTCTGGCACCTTGGGGTCGCGGTGCGGTCAGTGGATATGCAAGCATAGGCCCCTTGCCTGCGTCACCCGACCGCACTGCCCGAAAACCAAGGACGATTCATGACCGCCATTACCCCTCCGCCCACTTTTGTCCCCGGACGCCTGGAACAGATGTCCACCCGCCTTGCCTACCTCATCGCCGGCGTGGGCATTGCGGCCTGGGCACCGCTGGTGCCCTACGCCAAGGCACGGGCGAACCTGGATGAAGGCACACTCGGCCTGCTGTTGTTGTGCCTGGGTGTGGGTTCGATCCTGGCGATGCCGATTTCCGGTGCGCTGGCGGCGCGGTTCGGTTGCCGCCGGGTGCTCAGTGGCGGCACGATCCTGGTCTGCCTGGCGCTGCCGCTGCTGGCGACGATGACTTCATTGCCCTGGCTGGTGGCGGCCTTGTTCCTGTTCGGTGCCGGGCTCGGTACCGTGGACTCCACCGTGAACCTGCAAGCGGTGATCGTCGAACGGGCCAGCGGCAAGACCATGATGTCGGGGTTCCATGGCATGTTCAGCCTCGGCGGGATCGTCGGTGCCGCCGGGGTGAGCGCGCTGCTCGGCCTGGGGTTGTCGCCCCTGGGGGCGACGCTGGTGGTCAACGCCTTGTTGCTGGTGGCGTTGTTCAAGGCCGCGCCGCACTTGCTGCCCTATGGCAGCGAGAGCTCGGGACCGGCGTTTGCGATTCCCCACGGCGTGGTGCTGTTTATCGGCATCTTGTGTTTCATCGTGTTCCTGGCCGAAGGCGCTGTGCTGGACTGGAGCGCGGTGTTCCTGACCACCGAACGTGGCGTGGAGACGGCCTATGCCGGGCTGGGGTATGCCGCGTTCGCGCTGACCATGACGGTGGGCCGGCTGACAGGCGACTCCGTGGTGCGTCGCCTGGGACCCAAACGCATCATCATCTACGGCGGGACCCTCGCAGCGACGGGGTTCCTGTTGGCAACCCTGGCACCAATGTGGCAAGCGGCGCTGCTGGGGTATGCGTTGGTGGGGGCCGGTTGTTCGAACATCGTGCCGGTGCTGTACACCGCGGTCGGCAAGCAGACGCTGATGCCAGAGGCCATCGCGGTGCCGGCCATCACCACGATTGGCTACGCCGGCATCCTGGCCGGCCCGGCGTTGATCGGTTTCGTGGCCCATGGCAGCAGCCTGAGCGTGGCCTTCGGGCTGATCGCGCTGGCGCTGGTGGCGGTGGCAGCCAGCGGCAAGGTCCTCAAGGTCTGAGGCCTGGCCAGCCCTTCATGCCCCACGGATCGCTGTCGGGCTCGATCACCCGCGCGGGCTTAAGCCTCGGGCATCTTGCGGAAACCGACCGCCAAACGGTTCCAACCGTTGATGGCGTTGATCGCCACGGTCAGGTCGACCATTTCCTTGGGATTGAAGTGTTCGCTCAGCAGAGCGTAGTCGGCGTCCGGTGCGTGGGTGTCGCTCAGGCGCGTCAGGGCTTCGGTCCAGGCCAGTGCGGCGCGCTCGCGGCCGGTGAAGAACGGCGCCTCGCGCCAGGCAGTGACGGCGTAGAGGCGCCGTTCGGTCTCGCCGTCCTTGCGGGCGTCGGCGGTGTGCATGTCGATGCAGAAGGCACAGCCGTTGATCTGCGAGGCACGCAGCTTGACCAGTTCGATCAGGGATTTTTCCAGGCCCAGTTTCGAGACGGCGGTTTCCAGGGCGAACATCGCTTTGAAAGCGTCAGGAGAAGCGGTGTAGAAATCGATGCGCGGTTGCATGGTGAACTCCAGAACAAAGGTGGGTGTGGCGCTACGTTAGCCCTGCAATAGCGCAAGACAAATAGCCAATTGTTGGGAAGTTCGGGTAGCCAATGGGCCCATCGGCGCGACTTATGCGCAGGGGCCATGAACCAAAAAGGGCTGGCAAATATCGCCCCTGTGGCGAGGGAGCTTGCTCCCGCTCGACTGCGCAGCAGGCGCAAGGATTCTGGGGTCGCTACGCAACCCAGCGGGAGCAAGCTCCCTCGCCACAGGGGGGCGGGGCAACTTCAGGATTCGCTCAAGCCCGGCTACGCAGCCACTGCAGAAAGCGCTTCTTGGCGATCGGCTTGGGGGCTTCGCGCGTCAGGTTCTCGGCCAGGTGGATGCGCACGTCCAGCAGGTTCTTCATGGCATCGCTGATGTCACGACGGGCCTCCAGGCACGGCTTGAGGTAGGTGTTCTCGATGCGATAAAGGCTGCAGAACGTCTTCGCCGAAAAGTTCGCCAGCGTGGCTTGCTCGGCGACGATGCCCGCTTCGCCGATGACCTCCCCCGGGCCCATGCGTCCGCCTTCGAGCGTCAGGCCGTTGCGCACGAGGGTGACGCTGACCACGCCGGATTCGATGATGAACAGGTGATCGCTGACCTCTCCCGCCGGCAGGATCATGTCGCCGGGGCGGAAGGTCTGCAGGGTCATGTTCTGGCTGAAGGTGTCCTTTTCCTCCTGGCGCAGGGTGGAGAAAATGCTCGAACTTTCCAGCAATGCCCTGGGCCGCGAGAACGCGCTGGCCGACGCGCTTTCCGTGGTGGACAACAGGCTGATGCCCGACGCCCGCAGATGCCGGAACGCCAGATCGTACAGTTGATTGCGCACGTCGCGCTTTTGCCCCATCGAGGCCACGAACCCGCTGATTTCGTATTCCGCCCCGCTGCTGCCGGAGGACTTGAGCGTCACGCAGGGTGCCGGGCTGGCGAGCAACGCACGGCAGCCGATCATGGCACGCTCGAGCGCTTCGATGACCTTTTGCGGCCGGGCGTGCGGGCTGACCTGGACGCTGATGGACAAACCATGCACGTCGCTGGGCCGGCTGAAGTTGATGATCTTGGCCTTGGCCGCCAGGGAGTTGGGGATCACCGCCATGCTGCCCTGGGAGGTCTGCAACCGCGTGGCCCGCCAGTCGATGTCGGTGACCCGGCCTTCGGTGCCGTCGATGGAAATCCAGTCATCGAGTTGATAAGGCTTGGTGGTGTTGAGCACGATTCCGGAAAACACATCGCTCAGGGTGCTCTGCAAGGCCAGGCCGACGATGATCGCCACCGCGCCGGACGTCGCCAGCACGCCCTTGACCGGCAGGTCCAGCACGTAGGCCAGGGCCGCGATGACAGCGATCAGGAAGATCACCGCGCCGAGCAGGTCCTGCAGCAACCGCCCGGTGTGGCCGACCCGTTGCATCATCGCCGCACCGATCAACTCCGTCAGGGTCCGCGCGGCAAACAACCACCAGGCAATCTGCAAACCGGTGGCCGCCAGATGCCGGGGCACGTCGTCGACCCACTGCGCCGGCACCATCGGGTTGAGGCCTTCGTTGAACAGCAGCACGCTGAACAACGAGAAAATCACCAGCCGCGTGCCGATTTTCCAATAGGTCCGCTGCGCGCTGACCAGTCGCCACAACAGCAGGTCGAGCACCAGCAACACCAGGGCACAGAGCAACGGGTGGTCGGAGATCAAGGACAGCATCGGGACAGCTCCAGGCAGGTCATCGACGGCAAGAGTGGCACAGATTGCGCAGCCTGTAGAAGACACCGCGAAACCCCATTGTGGGAGCGGGCTTGCTCGCGAAGAGGGTGGCAAGTTCGACAAAGATGTCGACTGTGACTACGCCTTCGCGAGCAAGCCCGCTCCCACAATGGATCGGTGTCGTTAGTTATTCAATCTGCAACACTTGTGCGCTTCAACCCTCCATCCGCCCAAAGCGCCCGGAATGGAAATCGCCGAAGGCCTGGTGGATTTCCTGCTCGCTGTTCATCACGAACGGACCATGGCCGACGATCGGCTCGTCGATGGGCTCGCCGCTGAGCAGCAGCACCACCGCCTCGTTATTGGCGTGCAGGCTCAACTGGTCGCCGGCCCGATCGAACAGGGCCAGTTGACCGGCCTCGACCCGTTCGCGGCCGTTGGCCTGGACCGAACCGCGCAGCACCACCAGGGCCGTGTTGTGACCTTCGACCAGGTCAAGGGTGAGGGTCTTGCCGGCGTTCAAGCGGATGTCCCAGACGTCGATGGGCGTGAACGTCCTGGCCGGCCCCTGCTGTCCGTCGAATTGCCCGGCGATCAGGCGCAGGCTGCCGGCGTCGTCCTTGAGGGCGATGTTGGGAATGTCGGCCTTGAGGATCGTCTGGTAGCCGGCCGGGGCCATTTTGTCCTTGGCGGGCAAGTTGACCCACAGTTGGACCATCTCCATGAACCCGCCCTGCCGGGCGAATGCTTCGGAGTGGAATTCCTCATGAATGATGCCGGAAGCGGCGGTCATCCATTGCACATCACCGGGGCCGATCTTGCCGCCGCTGCCCGTGGAGTCACGGTGTTCCAGCTCGCCCTGGTAGACAATGGTCACGGTTTCAAAGCCGCGATGGGGGTGCTGGCCGACCCCACGCCGTTCAGTGGTGGGGGCGAATTCGGTGGGGGCCGCGTGATCCAGCAGCAGGAACGGGCTGATGTGCTTGCCCAGGTGGTCGTAGGAAAACAGCGTGCGGACCGGGAAGCCATCGCCGACCCAATGCGGTCGGGGGCTGGTGTAGAGGCCAATGATGTTTTTCATGCCGTGTCTCCCAATCAGGGGTAGCGATTCGATGACACAGCTTAAAACCCAACCCTTTGACGCACTAGACCGCAAAAACCAGCTTTAGCGTTCCATTAAAAGAACGATCCCCCTGTGGGCGCGAGCCCGTTCACGCCCGCCGCTGCCTGGCAAAAAGTGCTTAGAGATGATTGCGCTTGGCGAAATCCGAGAGCCCCACCAGCGATTTCAGCCCGAGCTTTTCCAACAGGCGGGTCTTGTAGGTGCTGACGGTCTTGGGGCTCAGGAACAGGCTTTCGGCAATGTCCTTGCCGCGCATCCCCATCGCCAGCATGCGCAAGATGGACAGTTCCCGCGTGGAGAGGCTTTCCAGGGCCTGCTGTTCGGTGCGCTGCTGGAAGTCGAGGCGCACGGACAATTGTGGAAAGTAGGCATAGCCGGACTTCAACGCATGGATGGCCTTGATCAGTTCCTTCAGGTCGCTTTTCTTGGTCACGAAGCCCCGCGCTCCGGCCGAGATGCAACGGTTGCAGAAATGCTGGGCATCCTGGGCGGTGAACACCAGCACGCTGCACGCGGGAAACTGGCCCATGATCCAGACCAGCAGGTCCAGACCGTCGAAACCGTTCATCACCAGGTCGAGGATCACCAGGTCTGGCGCGCCCTCCTTGATGAGGTCCCTGGCATCGGCCACGCCACTGGCATCCCTGACACGGTGGAAGCCTTCGTTCTGGCAAATGAGCCGCAGCGCCCCTCGGATCACAGGGTGGTCATCCACGATCAATACGTCTTTCAAGGCTGTTCCCCAGTCAATATAAAAGGCGCCGATGCCATGTTTGCAGCGGACTGTTCCACAGGTGACTGGCCTTGCCACCTGTCAGGGCCGACAGTGCGGACCAACGGCCCACCTCAACCACCACGGCCTTGCCTCAAGGACCGTCCCCAGGGTTGCATCGGCTCGCTGGCCGGGGGATCGACCCGCTCCGTCACCCGCCGCAACGCGGCCAGGTCAGGCAACGGGGCGTGACTCAGGTGCAGGCTGGAACGGCGCACGGCGGGCACCGGCGACAGGCCGATCTGCTGCACGTTGTAGAGCATGGCGTGACGCACCTGCGGGTTGTAGAGGATGAAATCGTGCAGGTCCAGCGCCCCCTCCGCCAGCCCGGCGTTGACCACCACCAGGTCGAAGGGCTCGCTGCCGTACTCCACCAACGTCAGCAGCGCTTGCACGTCGCTCACCGGGACAATCCGGAAGTAGCCCTGTTGATTGAACAGGCGTTCCAGCACGATTCGATGGGTATGTTGAGTGTCGGCAATCAGGATACGTAGTGCTTTATTCGGCATGGCAGGCATTCCAATAGCAACGCGCCCGGCGGGAACCGGCTCGTAAACAGTAAGGGGCGTCAGGCTAGAGGAAGCTTTTGAGAGGCGCTGTAGGACTATTCCCAAATTGAAGAAGGACGCATTCCTCATGACGTTGGGATTCGTCCCAGTAAACCCTTTCATGCGCCCCCCGGACCGGGCATCGCGGCCATGTGTCGCGCCAGTCGCTGCGCCAGTTGCTCCATGACCACGCGCAGGTCTTCCACGGCGGGCGCCAGTATGCTCCGGTCGGCGGCGCGGCAGGCGCTTTCCAAGGCTTCACAGGCGTCGATCAGCGGCTGGGCGTTGATCATCCGCGCGCCGCCCTTGATCCGATGCGCCAGGTCCGCCAGGCCCGGCAAGTCGCGCTGATCGGACAGGCGCAGCAGCCGGGCTTGATCTTCGACATGGCTGCTGAGCAGTTCGCGCAGCAGCTGCCTGAGAGAGTCGGTGTCGCTGCCGGTCAGTTGTTCGAGGGTGGACAGGTCGAAACCGGCGCTGGGCGACGATGGCGCCGCCTCCGGCAGGACCTGGGCCAGACGCGCGGCGAGCTCCCTCAGGCCGATGGGCTTGAACAGGCAGTCGTCCATCCCCGCTTCGGCGCAGCGTTGCTTCTCTTCTGGCAGGGCATTGGCCGTAAAGCCCAGGAGCAGCGTTGCCGGCACGTTACGGGCGCGCTCCTCGGCCCGGATGGCGCGGGCCAGGTCGTAACCGCTCAACAACGGCATGTTGCAGTCGGTGATGACCACGTCGAAGGGTTCGCTGCGCCAGGCCCGCAGGCCTTGCTCACCATCCGCAGCAACCTGGACGTGGTGCCCCAGGTAGCTCAGTTGCTGGCTCAGCAGCAAGCGGTTGGCCGGGTAGTCGTCGACCACCAGGATCTTCAGAGCCCGAGCCGCCACCGCAGCCTCAGTCTCAGTCTCGGCGCGCGGCACGCCGGGCCGGGCGTCGAGCACCGGCAGGCTGAGCAGCACCTCGACCTGCGTGCCCTGTCCCGGCACGCTGCTCAACCTCAGGGTACCGCCCATCATTTCGCACAGGGTTCGACTGATCACCAGACCCAGCCCGGAACCGCCGCGGGCCGACGAGGCATTCTGACCGGCCTGGCTGAACGGGCTGAACAGCCGCCGCTGATCTTCAAGCGAAATCCCGCAGCCGGTGTCCTCGACCCGCAGGCACACGTCCAGGCGTTCACCCTTCAGGCCCGGTTCGCCGCGGACCTTCAGGCGGACCTCGCCCTGGTCGGTGAACTTGATGGCGTTGCTCAACAGGTTCGAGACGATCTGCTTGAAGCGTAGCGGATCGATCAACACATCGCGCTGGAGCGTGGCCTCCACGTCCAGCAGCAGACGCAGGTGTTTCTGTCGGGCCAGCCCGTCGAACATGCGCGCCATCGACTCGATCAGCTCATGCAGAGCGGCGCGTTCCGGCATCAACGTGAGTTTGCCGGACTCGATGCGGGCAATGTCGAGGATGTCGCCGATCAAGTCCAACATGCCGCGGGCCGCCGTTGACGCAACTTCGATGGCGGACCGGTCGACGACGCCCTGGTCGGCTTTTTTCTGCGCCAGCTCCAGCATGCCGATCACCGCGTTCATCGGTGTGCGGATTTCATGGCTCATGGTCGCGACGAAGGTGGTCTTGGCGCGGTTGGTGTCGTCGGCGCTTTGCTTGGCCACGCGCAACTGCTCCAGCAGGCGCCGCAGGTAGACGACCCAGCCCAGGGTCACCAGCAACAACAGCGCTGCGATGGCGAAGCCGCGCAGGATGGTCGTGCGGTTACGCAGCCAGTAGCTGTCATCGATCACCACTTCACTGCGCCAACGGTTGGTCAGTTCGTCCATTTCCTCGGGGGAAATGCTCAGCAGCGCCTTGTCCAGGATCGAATGCAGTTGCGTCGAGTCTCGCCGGGTCACCAGGGCCACGCGAGCCGGCAAGGTGCCGACGGTGCTGGTGACCTGCAACCGGTCGCGGTACTGGCGGGAAATCAGGTAGCGGGCGCTGATCAACGAATTGACCGCGCCCTCCACCGTGCCGGCGGCCACCATCGCCATGGCGTCGGCGGTGTTTTCAGCCGGCACCAGGTGCACGCCGGGAAAGGTTTCCGAGAGGTAGTCACGCAGCACGTTGCCACGGATCAGCGCCAGCCGCTTGCCGTCCATCTGGTCCAGGGTCAGCGCGACCTTGCGCGGCGTCACCAGCACGAACGGGTTGGTCAGGTACGGTCGGGTGAAGCGCAACTGGTCTTCCAGTTCGGGGCTGACGGGCGCGGCCGCCAGCACATCGGCCTGGCCACTGCGCACCTGCTCGATGAGCTCGTTGAGCGAACCGCCGCGCAGCAGATCGAACTTCAGGCCGGTGCGCAGGCTGATCCTGGCCAGCACGTCGGCGCTGATACCGCGCAACTGGCCCTGGTCATCGATGAACGTCAGCGGTGGGAAATGCTCGTTGACCGCCACCCTGATCCGCGGATGGGTGTCCAGCCAGCGCTGCTCCTTGACGCTGAAATGCAGCGCCTGTTGCCCCGGCACGCTCGCGCCGCCGGCACTCCAGCGGCGCAGGATGCTCATCCGCTCGCCAGCGGGGATGGCTTGCAACGCGGCGTTGAGGATACGCAGCAGGCGCGCGTTGTCGCGGCTGACCGCGAAGGCGAACGGCTGCACCTCCAGGCGAGAGAAATCCGCCAGCTGGACATTGTTCAGGTAGTTCTTGCTGATCAGGTAATGGGCGCTGATCGAATCCCCCAGGTAGACGTCGGCCTGTCCGAACGCCACGGCGCCGATGGCGCTGAGGGTCGAGGGGTACAACTGCAAGGACGCCTCGGGATAAAACGCCTTGACGGTGTCCGGCGGCAAGTAGTGGTACAGCATCGCGACGCGCTTGCCCGCCAGGTCCGGCGGCAAGTCCTGGCTGTCGTCGGTGCGCGCCACGAGGGTAGGCAGGTCATCGGCATAGGCTTGGGACATCGCCAAGTCCGGGTCGCCGGCCTCGAAACCATTGGCATTGCCGAGCAGGTCGATCTCGCCGCCACGCAGGGCCTGGAGCGATTCGGCCCGGGACGGATAGCGCTGGACCACCACCTGGACGTGCAAGAGTTGCCCCAGCAGTTGCGCATAGTCGGCGGTCAGGCCTTCGTAGTGGCGCCCGTCGCCGGTCATGCCGAACGGCGCATAGTCCGGCGCCGACTCGCCCAGCCGCAACGTGCCTTTCTGGCGCAACCAGGCCCAGTCCGCCGCGCCCAGGGACACCGAATAATCGTCCACGTTCGAACGCCCGAGCACCTGCAACGACTCGGGCGCCGCCTCCACCGGTGGCGTCACACTCAACGAGCCCAGCAACAGCGCCGCCAGGCCTGTGCGTAGAAGCTGCATCATCGGGGTCAGGTTGTATCGCTTGGCGTAGTCGGCCCGGGACGCCGCCGACTGCGTTCGAGTCGGGACACCCGGCTGATGGGTTCAGACTGCCAATACGGGAGAACAGCGAACCGTCCATGGGCCTGTCAAATGGCGGCAGGCGTGGACTGAGTGTAGGAAATTTCTGAGGATTTGCCTGCCATGCAGCGCAAATTCAGGTGGAGCGCTTTCGCGGGCAAGCCCGCTCCCACAGGACTTTGGGTTTGCCTTGAGTCTGTGGTCGCCACCTAGCCCATTGTGGGAGCGGGCTTGCCCGCGAAAGCGGCCGCACAGCCAACATCGCCATCGACTGCCCCAGCGCATTCGCGAGCAAGCTCCCACGGGGAGTCTGGCAGTGGGCGGTTACGCCGACGCCAGGTGCAGGTCTGGCACCGGGCGCGCTTGCCCGCGGTGCTTGCCATGGTCATACAGCGAGCCGGCGATTTCATCGGCGCGCACCGGCAGGATCGACAGCAAGGTGTCGCTCAAGCCATGGCTGGCCTGGCAGAAGCCCTGCATGTAGATGGCCGCCTTGCAGCGTTCGTCGGTGATCAGCTTGTAGTGCCGGTCCACTTCGAAATCGCCCAGGTACGGCGCCAGCGGGGCCAGCAGCGAACGGTGCATCTGCCGCTCATAACCGGTGGCGAGCACCACCGCGTCGTAACGGCGCACGGTCAGTTCGCCGGTGGCGCTGTTGCGCACCGCCAGCTCGATACCGGCGTCGGTGGCCGTGGCTTTTTCCACGGTGGTCAGGGTACGGAAGGCATGGCGGGCCACGCCGGAGACTTTCTGGCGATAGAAAATCCCGTAGATGCGCTCGATCAGGTCGATGTCCACCACCGAATAGTTGGTGTTGTGGTACTCGTTGACCAGGCGCTCGCGCTCGCTGTGGGGCTGCTGGAACACCAGGTCGGTGAATTCCGGCGAGAACACCTCGTTGACGAACGGACTGTCATCCGCCGGCTTCAGGGCCGAACCGCGCAGAATCATGTCGACCTGGACCGACGGGAAGCTGTCGTTGAGGTCGATGAAAGCCTCGGCCGCGCTCTGCCCGCCACCGATGATGGCCACCTTCATCGGCTGGCCACTCACGCACGGCTGGGTTGCCATGCGCTCCAGGTACTGGGAATGATGGAACACCCGGCGATCGTCCTTGAACGCCTTGAACGCGTCCGGGATGCGCGGCGTGCCGCCGGCGCTGACCACCACCGAACGGGCGGTGCGGACGAATTCCTCGCCCTGGCTGTCACGGGAAATCACCCGCAGCGCCTCCACCTGCTGGTGGTGCAGCACCGGCTCGATACGCAGCACTTCCTCGCCATAGCGGCTCTGTTCGGCGAACTGCGCGGCGACCCAGCGCAGGTAGTCGTTGAACTCCATGCGGCATGGGTAGAAGGTGCCCAGGTTGATGAAATCCACCAGGCGCCCGTGCTGCTTGAGGTAATTGACGAACGAATAAGGGCTGGTGGGGTTGCGCAGGGTCACCAGGTCCTTGAGGAAGGAAATCTGCAACTCGCTCTGGGTCACCAGGGTGTTGCCATGCCAGCGGTAGTCGGCCTGCTTGTCGAGGAACAGCACGTCCAGCTCGCCCTGGACCGGCCCTCGCTCCTGCAACGCAATGGCCAGTGCCAGGTTCGAAGGGCCGAAGCCAATGCCGATCAAGTCGTGAACGATGGGCGATGCAATTGCCTGTGTCATTCCAGTGTCCTCTGGAGAAGCCCCTCAACAGGGCGCGAAAAGCCTGGGGGTAACCGACCGGCCCGAGTGCAGGGCCGGCAAGTCGTCTGTTGAGAGGAACGAGGACAAGGAAAAAAAATTTACCGCCGCGCGAATCGCCAGCGGCAAATCAAGGCGTGTCCCACTGTCGCACCCGAACGCGACAGTGCTTCATGGCATTGACGATGTGCTTTTCCACCAGTGCCCGGGAAATGCCCAGGCGCTCGGCGATCTGCGGGTGCGACAAGCCTTCGAGCTTGCGCAACAGGAAGCTTTCGCGGCACAGCGGCGGCAACTCGGCCAGGGCGCGCTGGAGCATGTCCAGGCGCTGGCCGTGATCGAGACAGGTGTGGGGCGATGGCGTGAAGAAGCGTTCTTCGCTGTCCAGCACGTCCAGGGATTCAACCTGGCGCAGGGTGTTGCGCCGATGGCCGTCGATCACCAGGTTCAACGCCGTGCGATACAGGAAGGCCCGCGGCTGTTCGATGGGCGTGTCGCTGGCGCGCTCCAGAACCCGCACATAGGCGTCATGCACCACATCCTCGGCCGCCTGGCGGCTGCCTAGCCTGGCGTTCAGGAAACACACCAGCTCGCGATAGTAGTTTTCCAACATGACTCCCGTGCGCAATGGCTGCGACCGCTATCCCTGTGTCCACTCGGCGTGCCTGGAACAGGCAGTGGCACGATAGTGGCAGATTCAATCGCGTAATTTATAGTAATTCTCATATAGATTTAAAGCTGTGGCGAGGGGATTTATCCCCGTTGGGGCGCGAAGCGTCCCCGTTGAGGGCTCCCTGGCGTATCAGACGCGAAGAGTTGACAAGTTTTAGGGGCGCTTCGCGCCCCAACGGGGATAAATCCCCTCGCCACATCATCGGCGCCTTCCTCAACCTGCTACCAAGTGTTTCAACCAGTAAATTCCCGCCCAAAACGCTCGTTTACCAGAACAGCCTCCCGTCCCTGCCCTTGCTACGACGGGCTTGAACCCATCGGCCGGAACCCTGCATGAAACGTCCCCGCCCTACCCGACGCGCCTGGCTCCTTACCATCACCCTGCTGCCCGCCGTCGCCTTCGCCGCCTGGCAAGCCGTCGCGCCGACGCCCACCGCCCGGGCGACCGCCGCCGTCAGCCGTGGCGACATCGAAAACAGCGTCACCGCCCTCGGCACCCTGCAACCGCGCCGCTACGTGGATGTCGGCGCCCAGGCGTCCGGACAGATCCAGAAGATCCACGTGGAAGCCGGCGACGAAGTGCGCGAAGGCCAGTTGCTGGTGGAAATCGATCCGTCCACGCAAAAAGCCAAACTGGACGCCGGGCGCTTCGCCATCGAAAACCTCAAGGCCCAGTTGCAGGAGCAACGGGCGCAACACGACCTGGCCCAGCAGAAATCCCGTCGCCAGCAACAATTGCAGGCCGGCGGCGCAACCCGCGAGGAAGACGTGCAGACCGCCCAGGCCGAGGTGCGGGCCACCCAGGCGCGCATCGACATGTTCCAGGCCCGGATCCGCGAAGCCCAGGCCAGCCTGCGCAGCGACGAAGCCGAGTTGGGCTACACACGGATCTACGCACCCATGAGCGGCACCGTGGTCGCCGTCGGCGCCCGGGAAGGCCAGACGCTCAACGCGCAGCAACAGACCCCGCTGATCCTGCGCATCGCCCGGCTAACCCCCATGACGGTCTGGGCCGAGGTCTCGGAAGCCGACATCGGCCACGTCAAACCGGGCATGAACGCCTACTTCACCACCCTGGCCGGCGGCACCCGGCGCTGGAGCAGCACCGTTCGCCAGATCCTCCCGGTGCCGCCGCGCCCCCTGGAAGCCAGCCAGGGCGGCAGCCCCACCGGTGGTCGCAGCGGCAGCGAACGCGTGGTGCTCTACACCGTGCTGCTAGATGTCGACAACGCCGACCGCGCCCTGATGACGGACATGACCGCCCAAGTATTTTTCGTCGCCGCCCAGGCCCGCGACGTGCTCAGCGTGCCCACCGCCGCGTTGCAGGATGCCGCCGGCCAGGTGCTGGTGGTGGCCGATAATGGCGACGTCCAACCACGCACGGTACGCACCGGCATCAGCGATCGACTGCGCACCCAGGTGCTCGAAGGCCTGAATGAAGGCGAACGGGTGCTGATCGGCCCGGCGCCCGGCAGCGGAGGCTGAATGGACACGCCCCTGATCGAACTGCGGGACATCCGCAAGGCTTACGGCGGTGGCGACAGCCCTCGGGTGGAGGTGCTGCGGGGCATCGACCTGTCGATCCATGCCGGGGAATTCCTGGCAATCGTCGGGGCGTCCGGCTCCGGCAAATCGACACTGATGAATATTCTCGGCTGCCTCGACCGCCCCACCAGCGGCGAGTACCGGTTCGCCGGCGAAGACGTCGCCCGTCTGGGCAGCGACGAACTGGCCTGGCTGCGGCGCGAAGCCTTCGGATTCGTGTTCCAGGGCTACCACTTGATCCCGTCCGGCACCGCTCAGGAAAACGTCGAGATGCCGGCCATCTACGCCGGCACCTCGGCCGCTGAACGCCACGCACAGGCCCAGGCGCTGCTCGAACGCCTTGGCCTGGCGAGCCGCACCGGCAACCGTCCGCACCAACTCTCCGGCGGGCAACAGCAACGGGTGTCGATTGCCCGAGCGTTGATGAACGGCGGTCACATCATCCTCGCCGACGAACCCACCGGCGCCCTCGACAGCCAGAGCGGCATCGAAGTCATGGCCTTGCTCGACGAGTTGGCGAGCCAGGGCCACGTGGTGATCCTGATCACCCATGACCGCGAAGTGGCGGCACGGGCCAAGCGCATCATCGAAATCCGCGACGGGTCGATCATCAGCGACAGCGCCAACGGCGCGCCCGCAACGCCCTGCGCCAACCCAAAGGCGTTGCAGGCCGTGGACCTGCGCCAGCGGCTGAGTGCCGGCAGCGAACACAACGGTGCCTGGAAAGGCGAACTGCTCGACGCCGTGCACGCCGCGTGGCGGGTGATGTGGATCAACCGTTTCCGCACCGCCCTGACCTTGCTCGGCATCATCATCGGCGTGGCATCGGTGGTGGTGATGCTGGCGGTGGGCGAAGGCAGCAAGCGCCAGGTCATGGCCCAGATGGGCGCTTTCGGCTCCAACATCATCTACCTCAACGGCATCGCGCCCAACCCGCGCGCCACCAAGGGCATCATCAGCGAACAGGACCTGGCCGCCCTCGCCGCCCTGCCCGAGGTGCAGCGCATCATGCCGGTCAACGGTGCCGAGGCCAGCGTGCGCTTCGGCAACCTCGACCACAAAAGCTACGTCGGCGGCAACGACACGCACTTTCCGCTTATCTTCAATTGGCCGGTGGTCCAGGGCAGTTACTTCAGCGATGCCGATGAGCGCAGCGCGGCGGCGGTCGCCGTGATCGGCCACAAGGTCCGGCAGAAACTGCTCAAGGACGTCGCCGACCCCATCGGCCGCTACATCCTGATCGAGAACGTACCGTTCCAGGTGGTCGGCGTGCTCGCGGAAAAAGGCGCCAGCTCCGGCGACTCCGACGCCGACAACCGCATCGCCGTGCCCTACTCCGCCGCCAGCGTGCGACTGTTCGGTAGCCGGCACCCGGAATACGTGGTGATCGCCGCCCGGGACGCCGGCAAGGTCCGTCAGGCCGAACAGGCGGTGTCCCGCACCCTGTTGCGCCTGCACGACGGCCAGCAGGATTTCGAACTGACCAACAACGCCGCGATGATCCAGGCCGAGGCGCGCACCCAAGGGACGCTGTCGCTGATGCTCGGGGCGATTGCTGCGATTTCGCTGCTGGTGGGCGGCATCGGCGTGATGAACATCATGCTCATGACCGTGCGCGAACGGACCCGGGAAATCGGCATTCGCATGGCCACCGGCGCCCGCCAACGGGACATCCTGCGCCAGTTTCTCACCGAAGCGGTGATGCTCTCGGTGGTCGGAGGCCTGGCCGGCATCGGCCTGGCCCTGCTGGTGGGCGGCGCGTTGCTGCTGGGCAAGATCGCGGTGGCGTTCGAATGGCTGGCGGTGTTCGGCGCCTTCGGTTGCGCCCTGGCCACCGGTGTTGTGTTTGGCTTCATGCCGGCCCGCAAGGCCGCCCGCCTCGACCCCGTCGCGGCCCTCACCAGTGAATGAATGCATGCCGATGAAAGCGCACCTGACCCTCCTGGCCGCCAGCCTGCTACTGGCGGCGTGCAGCACTCCGTTGTCGCCCCCGGACAGCGGCATCCAATCGCCATCGACCTGGCAGCACCTCGAAACTCCCGCCGCCGAGGCAGACAACCGGCAATGGTGGACGCAATTTGGCAGCCCACAACTCAATCGTCTGATCGAGCAGGCACGCCTGGACAGCCACGACCTCGCCGCCGCCATGGCACGGGTTCGCCAGGCCCAGGCCAACGCAGTGATCGCCGGTGCGCCCCTGCTGCCGGAACTCAAGGCCGGGCTCAACGGCACGCGCCAGGAACTATTGCGCGGCAAGGGCTACAGCCAACTGGACGTGGACCGGGACAACCGCTCGCTGGATTACTACGACGCCAACCTCAGCGCCACCTATGAGCTGGATTTCTGGGGAGGCAAACGCGCGGCCCGGGACAGCGCGCTGGGCACCCTGGCGGCCAGCCGGTTCGACCGGGCGACCGTGGAGTTGACCCTGCTCAGTGGCGTCGCCAACAGCTACACCCAGGCGCTGTCCCTGGGCGAACAACGACGCATCGCCGAACTGAACCTGGCCAATGCCCAAAGCGTGCTCGACCTGGTGCAGACCCGCTACGACGCCGGCAGCGCCACCGCCGTGGAACTGTCCCAGCAGAAAGGCCTGGTGGCAGCGCAGCAGCGCCGGCTGCCGCAGGTGCAGCAACAGGCCCGGGAGGCGCTGATCACCTTGGCGACGCTGTTGGGGCAGCCGGTGCAGGCGGTCCGCCTCGATGCCGAGGACTTCGACCGCCTGCACTGGCCGTCCATCGACGCCGGCGTGCCCAGCGACCTGCTGCGCCGCCGCCCGGACATCGCCGCCGCCGAAGCACGCCTGAGCGCCGCCGAAGCCGACATCCGCGTGGCGCGCGCGGCAATGCTACCCTCGATGACCCTGGGCCTGAGCCTCGCCAGCGGTGCCGACATCGCCGACCAGGTGTTGCGCAACAACGTCTACAACCTCACCGCCGGCCTGGCGGCGCCAGTGTTCAACAACGGCCGCCTGAAAGCCGAACGGGACAAGGCCACCGCCCGCCAGGAAGAGCTGCTGCAAACCTACCGCGCGGCCATCATCAACGGCTTCGCCGACGTCGAAAAAGCCTTGAACGGCATCAACGGCCTGGAACGACAACGGCAGTGGCAAGCCGAAGAACTGCAACAGGCCCAAAGCGCCTTCGACATCGCCCAGCGCCGCTACCAGGCCGGCGCCGAAGACCTGCTCACCGTACTGGAAACCCAACGCACCCTCTACGCCGCCCAGGACATGAACGTGCAACTGCGCCTGGCCCGAGTCCAGGCCAGCGTGGCGCTGTACAAGGCGTTGGGTGGGGGGTGGCGGGTGATGTAACATCCCTCAACTCCTCAAGCCAAGCCACACACACCTGTGGCGAGGGGATTCATCCCCGCTGGGCTGCGCAGCAGCCCCAAACCGGCTCACTCAATACCCCTGACACACCGAGGTGCCGGCTCTGGGGCTGCTGCGCAGCCCAACGGGGATGAATCCCCTCGCCACAACTGCGTTCTCTTCAGCGCTGTTGAGGCTGCAATGTAGGACTCCCCAGCCAGGCTACATCGCCTTGCGCCGTGGCAAGCGAGCGCTGGGCATCCAGCAAATGATTTGAGTTGGCAGAACTGCTGGCAAACCGCGCCCTGGACATCGCCGCGCCGCGCTAAACGCATACCTCCAAGCCAAGTGACACCCGTGGCGAGGGAGCTTGCTCCCGCTGGGCTGCGCAGCAGCCCTAAGATCTTGCGGTCGCTGCGCAACCGAGCGGGAGCAAGCTCCCTCGCCACAAATAATTCCCGCCCCTGTTCATCCAATCAGAAAGGTTAAGCAGGCTTGGCCTTGAGATTGCGCGCATACCACGGTCGTTGCGGCACCCGGCGAAACAGTTCGGAGAGCTTTTTGTCATCGCTGCCGAAGGTGATGCGCAGGGCCAGTTTCATGGTTTCCGGGTCCATTTCCACCGAACGCCCCACTTGCAGCCCCGGCGTGGTGCTGCAACCGTGGGTGTCCGGGCCCAGCCAGGGGTCGGCAATTTCCACCCAGCGGCCCGGGGCGAACCAGGGTACGCCGTTGACGTCCAGGCGGCTCACTTCGCCGGGGTGGAAACGTTCGTGGGCACGAAACCAGTCTTCGAGACGATCATCGATCCAGCCGTGAAAGGACCAGAACACCGGGTTCACGTGGGAAGAAAACGGGTCGCCGAGAAAGTCGTTTTCCGCTGCATACCAGCGCTGGGCAAAGTCGGCCGGGTCACGGGCGAACGGCACCGGGTGGCCGTTGGACGGGTCCCTGGGCACCGAGGCCCAGCGCATGTGCAGCCAGTCGTGCAGCCCCAGTTCCATCTCCGAACCCAACTGGCCCAAGGTCAGTTTCGACAGGTAGCGCGGGTCACGGTAGCGCGATTCCCAGACCTGGAAATTGCTGTGGTAGGTCTCGGCCGTCTTGATGTCGCTCACCCATTGGGCGTACTGCTCGTCGCCGTCGGCCAGCCAGGTGGGCGGCAAGGCCGTGCCGTCGTGGTTGTCGAAATAGCGGGCGAACCCGATGCGATCACGCGCCAGTTCCGGTTGCGGCAACGGGAAGCGCGGCCAGGACGGCAACGGCTGGAACGAGCGCGCCGTGCCCAGCATGTGCCGGTGCATGAAGAAGAAGTCGATGCCCGAGCCGTTGCGATCCTTGCGCGGCCCGCGAGCGTCGCGCTCCTGGCCCCTTGGTCCGGGCTGCCAGCCGATGCCGCGCAGGGCGTTGCGCTTGCCTTCGTCCAGGGTGTGCCATTTGTCCCGCGTCGCATGCCAGAGTTGATGGAACAAGCGATGCTCGGGCGACACCAGCCAGGCCAACAGCGCCGGGCTCAGCGGCACGCGGTCGCGGGCTTCGGGAAACGGCTGCTTGACGGCGATGAAGCGGTTGTCGAGTTCCGGCTGGGCCAGCGGACGATCCAGCGACCACACGCGCCCGCTGAGGGTCGCGGGGCCGGCATTGCCGAAACCGGCCCAGACTTCGTCCAGGGTCATGATGAATTCATAACGCGGCACGCCGCTCGCCCCATCGACCAGCCGCCAGCTCAACTGCCTGGGGTCGGTTCCGGCCAGGTCACCCAGCACCCGGTAGCGCGGCTCGCCGCCGCTGCGCAGCCGCTCGGCGGTGTCGAGGCAGCCCACCAGGCCACGGCCCTTGTGGGCGATGTCGAGGAAGAGCTGCAGATCGTCGTCCGGCACGCCCGCAAGGCCGGCCTCCTGCCCGCTGAAACGGATCGTCCAGATCCCCCGCAACGTATCCGCCTGACGCTGGCCCGCCACATCCGCCACATCGAAGGACGCCTCGCCGGGGGTGATGGTCGGGTCCGGGCGGGTCAGTTCGCGATGTCCGTAATACACCGCAGGCACAGCGGCACCGGTCAGTGCCAGGCCTGCCATGAACCCTCGTCGAGAAATCGTCATTGCCTTACCTGTGTTCAGCCCTGGGGTGGGCGTTATCCAAGCTAGGACGATGGCTGGGGGGACAAATTTAAAGACTGTGGGGGCCTCTTCGCGAGCAAGCCTGCTCCCACAAAGGTCAGCCACCTGGAGGAGATCCCCTGTGGGAGCGAGCTTGCTCGCGAAGAGGCCCTCCCAGACCGCTAAATTTCCCCACCGATCACTCGTTCTTCCCAGACAGCAAAGGCGAACCTGACTGAGATCGGCAATGACAACACGACGTTCGAAAAAGGCGCTGTTCACCGGCGTGCCCCTGGCCCTGGCGTTGGTGGTGGGCGGTGGCCTCGCGGCCTGGGACTACGGGTGGCGGGACAACCCCGGCTACCCGGTCAAGGTGATGAAAGAGGCTCGGGCGCTGCATGAGCGCCTGCTCTCCTTCGACAGCCACATCACCGTGCCGCTGGATTTCGGCACCGCCGGCCACGAAGCCGACAAGAACGGCGACGGCCAGTTCGATCTGGTGAAAGCCAATCGCGGCCAGTTGTCCGGCGCGGCGCTGACGGTGTTCGGCTGGCCGGAGTTGTGGAACGGCCCCAACGCGCCGCACAAGCCCACCGCCGGCTTCGTCGAGGAAGCACGCAACCAACAGGAAGTGCGCTACAAGATCATCACCGGGTTGGTCCGCGACTACCCCAACCAGGTCGCCATCGCCTACACCCCGGAGGATTTTCGCCGGCTGCACGGTGAGGGCAAGTTCGCGATTTTCATCAGCATGCTCAACGCCTACCCCCTTGGCGATGATCTGAACCTGCTGGACCTGTGGACGGCGCGAGGCATGCGCATGTTCGGCTTCAGCTACATCGGCAACAACGACTGGGCCGATTCCTCGCGCCCGCTGCCGTTCTTCAACGACTCGCCGGATGCCCTCGGCGGCCTGTCGGACATCGGCAAGCAAGCGGTGACCCGCCTGAATGACCTCGGTGTGATCATCGACGTGTCGCAGATGTCGACCCAGGCCCTGGAGCAGGTCGCGCAACTGAGCCGCACACCGCTGGTGGCCTCGCATTCCGCGCCACGGGCGATGGTGGACATCCCGCGCAACCTCAGCGACAAGGAACTGCAACTGATCAAGCGCAGCGGCGGCGTGGTGCAGATCGTCGGTTTCTCCCAGTACCTGCGCCCGCTCACGCAAAAGACCCAGGACAAGCTCAACGCCCTGCGCGCACGTTTCGACCTGCCGCCGCTGCCCAACCTGGCCATGGCGCTGATGCCCGGCGATCCGATCATCGCCGCCTGGCCCGAGCAGAAGTTCGGTGAATACGCCGCCCAGCTCTACGGCATCCTGGAAGAAGAACCCAAGGCCAGCCTCAAGGACCTGGGGGACGCCATCGACTACACCGTGCGCAAGATCGGCATCGACCACGTTGGCATCAGCTCCGACTTCAACGAAGGCGGCGGCGTGAAAGGCTGGGAAAACGTCGGCGACATCCGCAACGTCACCGCCGAATTGCTCACCCGCGGCTACTCCGAAGCCGACATCGCCAAGCTCTGGGGCGGCAATTTCCTGCGGGTCTGGGATCAGGTCCAGAAGGCCGCGCGACCGGCCGTGGCCTCGACCCAGAAGGTCGGCCAGCCATGAATGAACGCCGCACGTTCCTGAAGCGGGCCGGGATCCTCGCCGCCGGCCTACCCCTGGCCAACAGCCTGCCCGCCACGGCCGGCACTCCATCGCTGCCGTCGCTGCCCCGGGATAAATGGGCGCAACTGCGCTCGTTGTTCGACCAGGATCCGGACTACCTGCATTTCGCCAACTTCCTCGTCACCACCCACCCGCGCCCGGTGCGCGAGGCCATCGAGCAACACCGCGCCGCCCTCGACAAGAACCCCGGCCTGCAGATGGACTGGGACCTGGGCATCACCGAAGCCCGCGAGGAAAACGTGCGCACCTGGGCCGGCCGCTATCTGCAAGCGGGCCCCAGGCAGATCGCCCTCACCGGCAGCACCACCCAGGGCCTGGCGATGATCTACGGCGGGGTCCAGGTCAAGCCTGACCAGGAAATCCTCACCACCGTCCACGAACACTACGCCACCCACACCATCCTCGACCTGCGCGCCCAACGGGACGGCACCCGCGTGCGCAAGATCAAGCTGTTCGAGGACGCCCACCGCGCCAGCCACGATGAGATCCTGGCCGCCATCGACCGCGCCATCCGCCCGCAAACAAGGGTGCTGGGCATGACCTGGGTGCACTCCGGCAGCGGCGTGAAGTTGCCCATCGACCAGATCGGTGCGCTGGTGGAGCGGCACAACCAGGGCCGCCGCGATGACCAACGCATCGTCTACGTGGTGGACGGCGTGCACGGGTTCGGCGTGGAGGATCTGGGCTTTGCGGCGATGAACTGCGACTTCTTCATCGCCGGCACCCACAAGTGGATGTTCGGCCCGCGCGGCACGGGGCTGGTGTGCAGCCGCAGCGACGAACTCAAATACGTCACGCCGATCATCCCGACCTTTTCCGAAGCCACGGCGTTTTCCACCGTCATGACCCCGGGCGGCTTCCATGCCTTCGAGCACCGCTGGGCGGTGGACGAGGCGTTCAAGCTGCACCTGGAGCTGGGCAAGGCCGAGGTACAGGCGCGCATTCACGCCCTCAACAGCTACCTGAAAAAACAGCTGGTGGCGATGCCGCAGGTTGAACTGGTCACGCCGTTGAGCCCGGCGCTGTCGGCCGGCTTTACCTTTTTCCGCATCAAGGGCCGCGAGAGCGGCCAGGTGGCCGGCGACCTGATGAAGCAACGCGTGATCGTCGACGCCGTTCACCGCGATGCCGGGCCGGTGATCCGCACCGCACCGGGCCTGCTCAACAACGAAGCCCAAATCGATCGTTTCATGACGCTGTTGAACCAGGCGATCTGACCCGCGCTTGTTGGACTTTAATCGAGAGAAAAAAATGAACCGTTTTCCACTGAAGGTACTTGCCGCATTGGCCTTGGTCGCCCCGCTGCCCAGCGGCGCCGAAGCGTCTCAACCGGGCCAGGTGTTTCGCGATTGCAAGGATTGCCCGGAGATGGTCGTGTTGCCCACCGGCACCTTCCAGATGGGCACCCCGCCGGACGAAGTCGGCCGCGAGCCGGACGAAGGTCCGATGCACCCGGTGACGTTCGCCCGGCCGCTGGCGATCAGCCGCTTCCACGTGTTGAAGGGTGAATGGTTCGCCTATTTGCGCGACACCGGCTACACGATGCCCGACGGTGATGACCGCCCTGGCCGCGCCTGCAAGGCTGGCATCCCGGATTACCAGGGCAGCGACCCGCGCAAGCAATACAGCGACCGCCACCCGGCGGTGTGCATGGACTTCAACGAGGCCAATGCCTACGTGGCCTGGTTGTCGAAGAAAACCGGCAAGCCCTACCGACTGACCAGCGAGTCGGTGCGCGAATACGCCGCGCGCGGCGGCACTACCGGGCCGTTCCCCTTCCCGTTCGATGAAGGCAAGGACTACAGCATCGCCCGGCATGCCAACACCTACGGCGCCGCCGATGGCTTCAACTTCACCTCGCCGGCCGGCAGCTTCCCGACCAACGCCTTCGGCGTGTACGACATGCACGGCAATGTCTACGAGTGGACAGCCGATTGCTACAACGACAGCTACACCGGCGCCCCGAACGACGGCAGCGCCTGGCTCGACGGCGACTGCAAGGTGCGGCGTATCCGTGGCAACGACTGGGGCGAGGCGCCAGTGTTTTCCCGCTCGGGCAACCGTAACGCGGCGTACCCCGATGCGCGTGGGGATTGGCTGGGGTTTCGGGTGGTGCGGGATATGTAGCCCGTGAATTCACTTGTGGAGTGCACTTTGTGGCGAGGGGATTTATCCCCGCTGGCGCGCGCAGTGCCCCCATAGCCTGGACATGCGTTGTGTCGGACGGGTTGAGGGGACGAGAGGCCGCTGCGCGGCCAGCGGGAGCAAGCTCCCTCGCCACGGACACCGGTCGCTAAATCCCATGTTCTTCCAACCGTTCTACAGGGGGGCGCGACACAACCGGCGCGCTCCGTCCTCAAGCCCTTGCGATGAATACCTGCGGGGGCCTTCGCCCTTTCTTCAAGCAGGGAAACCGCCATGAACCAACCAACACGCGGGGTGATGCACGAGCTGTTCACGCTGCTCAAACCTTTCCGGCTGATTGTCATCGGCGCCATTGCGCTGGGCATGCTTGGCGGGCTCAGCGTCACGGTGCTGCTGGCGACGATCAACCAGGTCCTGCACGCCGACAACGGCCTCAGCACCACGGTGGTCGGCGTGTTTGCCGGGCTGTGCCTGCTGGCGCTGACCAGCTCGATCTTCTCGGACATCGGCACCAACTATGTCGGCCAGAAAATCATCGCCAGTTTGCGCAAGACCCTGGGGGAAAAAGTGCTGTCGGCGCCCATCGAACAGATCGAGCGCTATCGCAGCCATCGCCTGATCCCGGTGCTGACCCACGACGTCGACACTATCAGCGACTTCGCCTTCGCCTTCGCCCCGCTGGCCATTTCCCTGACCGTCACACTCGGTTGCATGGGTTACCTGGCGCTGTTGTCGTGGCCGATGTTCCTGGTCACGGTGGTGGCGATCCTGATCGGCACGGTCATCCAGTACATCGCCCGGGGCCGCGGCATGCAGGGTTTCCTGAACGCCCGCGAACACGAGGACGAACTGCAAAAGCACTACAACGCCATCGCCGAGGGCGCCAAGGAACTGCGCATCCACCGCCCCCGTCGCCAGCGCATGTTCGTCTCGGGCATCGAACGCACCGCCGACACAATCTGCGACACACAGATCCGCTCGGTGAATATCTTCGTGGTCGCCAAGACCCTAGGCTCCATGCTGTTTTTCGTGGTCATCGGCCTGGCCCTGGCGCTGCAATCGCTGTGGCCAAGCGCGGACAAAGCGGTGATGAGCGGTTTCGTGCTGGTGCTGCTGTACATGAAGGGGCCGCTGGAACACCTGATCGGCACCCTGCCGATCGTCAGCCGCGCGCAGATCGCCTTCCGCCGGATCGCCGAGCTGTCGGAACGGTTTTCCTCGCCCGAACCACACCTGCTGCTCAGCGACCCGGGCAACCGCAAGGCCTCCGTGCGAAGCCTGGAACTGAACAACGTGGCCTACAGCTTCCCGTCGGTCGAAGGCGCCACGCCCTTTCGCCTGGGCCCGGTGAACCTGCGCATCGACCAGGGCGAGATCATTTTCATCGTCGGAGAAAACGGCTGTGGCAAGACCACGCTGATCAAGCTGTTGCTGGGCCTGTATGCCCCGCAACAGGGGGAAATCCGCCTCAATGGCCGGGCGGTGACCGACCTGGACCGCGACGACTACCGCCAACTGTTCACAACGATCTTTGCCGACTACTACCTGTTCGACGACGTCGTGCAGGGCGAGACCCACATCCCCGACGACGCCAACCAGTACCTGCAACGCCTGGAGATCGCCCACAAGGTCAGCGTGCGCGACGGCACCTTCACCACCACCGACCTGTCCACCGGCCAACGCAAGCGCCTGGCCCTGGTCAACGCCTGGCTGGAAGAACGCCCGGTGCTGGTGTTCGACGAATGGGCCGCCGACCAGGACCCGACTTTCCGGCGGATTTTCTACACCGAGCTGCTGCCGGACCTCAAGCGCCTGGGCAAGACCATCATCGTGATTTCCCACGACGACCGTTACTTCGATATCGCCGACCAGTTGGTGCGTATGGAAGCCGGCCATGTCGTCACCGAGCTGCAACCGGCCTGACGGTGAACATTTCTTTAAAAAAAGACGCTGGGTCTTTCCGGTTTACCAAAGGCCCAACGTCTTACTAGCAGCCAATAGAAATAGTTCTCAGTAACATTCTGACGAGAAAAAATAATGCCAGCACCGCTAGGACTGAAACCGCTCACCCAGGCTCTACTGATCCGTCATTCGTTTCGACCGCATGTCCCGGTCCTCTGCGCGCTGGTCCTGGGCCTGCCGCTGACGGCCCAGGCCCAGAGTCTGCCGATCAACATCCAGGCGCAACCGCTGGGCAGCGCGTTGCAGGAGTTCGGTCGCCAGACCAACCTGCAAGTGCTCTACAACCCGGCCGACGTCAGTGGCCTGCGCAGCACCGCGGTGAGCGGTGACCTGGAGCCGGCCGCCGCCATGGCCCGGTTGCTCCAGGGCACCCCGATCGCCTACAGCGTCCAGGGCAACAGCATGACACTGCGCAGCCGCAACGATGGCGCGGGCCTGGACCTGGCGCCGATCAACATTTCGGGCACCCAGGAGTCGGCATGGGGGCCGGTGGATGGGATCGTCGCGAAAAAAACCGGCACCGGCACCAAGACCGACACGCCGCTCAACGAAGTGCCGCAGACCGTCAACGTCATCACCCAGGACGAGGTCAAGCTGCGCGGCTCGCAGAGCGTCACCGAAGCCCTGCGCTACACCGCCGGCATGACCGGTGGCGGTTTCTCCGACCGGGTGACGATCTTCGACGAACCGACTTCCCGCGGCTTCATTCCGACGCCGCTGTACCTCGACGGCCTGCACCTGCCCTACGGCGGCGGCAGCACCGGCGGCGCCCTGCAGATCGACCCGTACACCCTGGAGCGCATCGAAGTGCTCAAGGGTCCGGCCTCGGTGCTCTACGGCCAGAACCAGCCGGGCGGGATCGTCAACATGGTCAGCAAGCGCCCCACCGCCACGCCGTTGCATGAGGTGACCCTGGGCGCCGGCGACAACGACCGCAAGAAGCTCGGCTTCGACCTGGCCGGCCCGCTGGATGACCAGGGCGAATTCCTCTATCGCCTGACCGGCGTGGCGGAGGATTCCGGTTCGGAAATCGACTACGTCGAGAAAAACCGCATGCTCCTGGCGCCGAGCCTGACGTGGAACCCGAGCGACGAAACCAGCATCACCTTCTTCGCCCAGTACCAGAAAGACCACGACACCCCGTCCGCCCAGGGCCTGCCCGCCTCCGGCACGGTGCTGCCGAACCCGAACGGCAAGTACAGCCGCTCGACCTTTTTCGGCGAGCCGGACGTGAACAAGTACAACCGCGAGCAGTTCGTCGTGGGCTATGAGGCCTCCCATGAACTCAATGACGTCTGGACGCTGAAGCAGACCGCGCGTTACGCCCAGGTCGATGACCAGTACGTGGATCCGCTGCACGGCTACGGCTTCATCGCCAACCCGGTCACCGGGGCCAACGACCAACGCTACATGCGCCGCTACGGGGTGGACTGGTCGCAGACCAACAAGGTCTACAACATCGATACCACTGCCCAGGCCAAATTCCACACAGGGGCACTGGACCACACCGTCTTGCTGGGCGTGGACCACTACCATTTCGAGTCGAAGTTCCTCGGCCTGTACGATCGCAGCGCGTCGGCCATCGACATGTACAACCCGGTGTACGGCGGCGCGATCAATTTCAGCTCGCCCTACCGCTGGGACAACACCGTTCGCCAGACCGGGCTGTATGTCCAGGACCAGCTCAAATGGGACAAGTGGTTCCTCACGCTGGGCGGCCGCTATGACTTTGCCGAAACCGACAACAAGCGTCCGCTTGACGGGACCAGCACCAAGACCCGGGATGAAAAATTCAGTGGCCGGGCCGGCTTCGGCTACCTGTTCGATAACGGTCTGACGCCTTATGTGAGCTACTCGGAGTCATTCCTCCCCGTCACTGACACCGGGTTTGGCAACACCGCGTTCAAGCCGACGACAGGCAAGCAGTACGAAGCCGGGATCAAGTACGAACCCAAGGCTATCGACGGTTTTATCCAGGTGTCGGTCTACGACATCGTGCAAAAGAATGTGGTGACGTCCAATCCGCTCACCCCCGGCTTCAGCGGCCAGTCCGGTGAAGTGCGTTCCCAGGGCATCGAGTTGGAAGGCAAGGTCAACCTCAACAAGAACGTACGGGTGATCGGTTCGGTGTCGCGCAACGACATCGAGTACACCAAGGACAACGATGGTCGCGAAGGCCGTCACCCGGCCAGTGCGCCACCCCTCACCGCCTCGGCCTGGATCGACTACACCTTCACCGGCGCCAGCCCCCTGGCCGGTCTCGGCGCGGGCATCGGCGCACGGTATGTGCGCGAGAGCTACGGCACCGACTACGAAGGCGCATTCACGATTCCGTCCTACACGGTCTACGACGCCATGATGTCCTACGACTTCGAGAAATCCCCGCTGCACATCAAGGGCGTGAGCGTGCGGATGAACATGGAAAACCTCGAGGACAAGAAATACGTCGCCAGTTGCCGCAGCAACTGGGACTGCTACTACGGCCAGGGCCGCACCCTCACCACCGACCTGACCTACAACTGGTAACCCTCACCGCCGCAAAGGATTGCGGCTGAGGTTGTCTGGACTGCCGTCTTCGCGAAGAAGAGACCAGGCCTGTCCAACATCTCCATCGACTGACCCACCGCTTTCGCGGGCAAGCCCGCTCCCACAAAGGATTTACGGTGAACACACATCTGTGGTCGCCAATGATCAACCTGTGGGAGCGGGCTTGCTCGCGAAGACGGCGGTACATTCAACATCAATGCAAACTGACCCACCGCTTTCGCGAGCAAGCCCGCTCCCACAAGGGATTTACGGTGAACACACATCTGTGGTCGCCAACGATCAACCTGTGGGAGCGGGCTTGCTCGCGAAGACGGCGGCACGGTCGCATCATCACTCACTGACCCATCGCTATCCCAACTGCGTTTCCACGCGATCCCGCCCAGCCTGCTTGGCGGCATACACGCCCGAGTCGGCCCGTAGCAACAAGGCATCGGCGCCCTCACCGGCGCGCCAGGTGGCGATGCCGAAGCTGGCGGTGACGATTCCCACGTCCTCGATCGGGGCCGAGCGCAAGCCTTCCCACAGTCCCAGGGCCAGGGCATAGGCACTCTCGCTGTCCGTGTCCGGACACAACACCACGAACTCTTCCCCACCCAATCGGCAGAACACATCGGTACGTCGCAACCGCTGGGCAACCCGCTGGCAGACCGCCTGCAACACCCGGTCGCCCACCGCATGGCCATGCTGGTCGTTGATGCGCTTGAAGTGATCGATGTCCAACATGATCACCGCCAGCCCCCCGGAACCGCGCTCGACCCGGGACATCTCCGAGGTCAGTCGCTCCTGGAAATAACGGCGGTTGCGAATCCCCGTCAAGGCATCGGTAACCGACAGCGCCCGCAGTTCTTCCTCCACCCGCTTGAGGTCGGAAATATCCGAGATGTAGCCGTGCCACAACACCCCGCCGCCGGGCAGTTCCTCCGGCGTGGCCTCGCCCCGGACCCAACGCAGGCCCCGCTGCGGCAACTGCAGCCGGTATTCTTCACGCCAGGGGCTCAGGGTATCAGCCGACGCACGAATCGAGCTGCGCACGCGGCTGGCGTCCAGGCAATGAATGCGCGAGAAAATCGCCTCGGCGTTCTGCACCAGCACGTGCGGCTCCAATTCGTAGATGTCGCGAATGCCGTCGCTGGCGTAGATCACACTGAAACGGCCGTTGAAATCCATCTTGAACTGATAGATGCCGCCCGGCACATGGGCGCTGAGTTTCTTCAGCAACAGGTCCCGTGCCGCCAGGGCTTCGTGGACGCGCTTGCGTTCGGTGATGTCGATGCAGATCGCCAGGTGCCCGACCCACAGCCCCTGGTCATCGAGCATCGGCGTGGCCAGCATGTTCACGGTCAGATGGCTGCCGTCGCGACGCACCAGGGTCCACTCCCGTGCCTGCTGGCCGCCCTGCTCGCCCCCCTCGAGCAACATCGCGTGACAGGTGGGGATCGGCTTGCCGAAACGCGCACCGAGCTGGGCGGCCCGGGCCTGGAGTTCACGCGGCACATGCAGGCTTTCGAGGGTCATGCTTTGCAGGACCTCGCTGCTGGGGTAGCCGAGCATCTGTTCGGCGCCGGCGTTGAAAGTCGTGATGACGCCGCGCAGGTCCGTGGCGATGATCGCCACCTCCGTCGCCGCATCCAGCACCCCGCGCAACTGGCCATGGGTGCCGCGCAGTTCCTGCTCCCTGGCCCGCAATTCGCGGGTGCGTTGCTCCACCAGTTTCAGTGCCCGTTGCCGCTGGCTGACCAGCACGTAAAGCAAGGCGCTGAGCAACAGGCTGAGCAAGCCACCCAGCACCATCAGGCTTGCCGCCGATGAGTGGTTGGTTGTCAGGAACGTCCGGCTGGGCCGCAGCTCCACCCGATAATCGCGATCGGCCAGACGCACCCGGCGGGTCTCCGACAATTCGCTGTGGCCGGCCGGGGTGGGCGATTCGAACAGGGCTTCCTCGCGATCGTCCGCAGACAGGTCGATAACCCGCATCGACAGATTGTCATGACCGGCCGTCGGCAGGCCGTCGCCCGCCAGTTGGCGCATGCTGATGGCCGCGACCACATACCCGAACGGTTCGGTGGCCCCTGGTCGGGTGACCGGTGCCGCCAGCAACACGCCGCGGGTGAAGGCCGGATCGACGCCAATCAGGTCCAGTGGCTGTGAAACCGCCAGCCGGCCACTCTGCCGCGCCCGGTCCAGGGTGGCCCGCCGAACGGGCTCGAACAGCAGGTCCATGCCCAAGGGCGAGCCATAGGAGGCCTGGCTTTGCACGTAGAGCACCGGCACATACTCGTCCCGCTCGGCGGCCGGCCGCAGACCACCGCTGCCGTCGGCTTCACGGACGGTGAAGTTTATCGAGCCTTCGGCCCGCGCCTGCTGTTCGAACGCCAGCCGTTCGTCCCGTCGCACCCTGGGCGCCCAGGCAAGCGCCCGGGTACGTCGCAACAAGGCTTCGGCGTACCCGCGGAATTCGTCATTGGACACCGACTCCGAGTTGGCGAAGAAGCGCCGCAGGCCATCCAGACGCTGCTCCTGCTCCTGGAAGCGCTCCTCGATCCGGCTGAAACGCTCCTCGGCCTGCAGTTCGAAGCGCTGGCGCAGTTGCTGGCCGAACAGGTTCATCATCGCCCAGCTCAGCACCGCCGTCAGAAAGCTGCCGGCCAGCAAGACCAGCGTTGCCACGAGCCAGGCCGAGACGTCTTCGCTGATAAAGCCCAGGATCCTGGGGCGCACCTGATGCAAGGCCATAAACACGACTCAAAAAGGGCCAAGCAGTAGGTTCAACCCGGCCACAGGCTAAGTTATAGCTATTAGCCATCATTTTGACCAGCCCCAAGATGAGCTGAAAGCCTTGAGTTACAAGGCCTGCGTGGATCCAATCAGCAATCGATCAACGGGCCGTGATCCTCCAGGCACGGTGGATCTTGCCGTTGCGGGCAAAGTCCGGATCGATGGTCTTGGCGGTGATTTCCTCCACCGCGTAGCGCTCGCCGAGGTTGTCCTCGAGCTGGAACTTGCGGAAATTGTTGGAGAAATACAGCACGCCACCCGGTGCGAGGCGGGCCATGGCCAGGTCCAGGAGCTGGACGTGGTCGCGTTGCACGTCAAAGATCCCTTCCATGCGCTTGGAGTTGGAGAAGGTCGGTGGATCGATGAAGATCAGGTCGTATTCGTCGCGACTGGCTTCCAGCCAGGCCATGACGTCACCCTGTTCCAGGCGGTTCTTGTCGGAAAAACCGTTGAGCGAGAGGTTGCGTCGCGCCCAGTCCAGGTAGGTTTTCGACAAGTCGACACTGGTGGTGCTCCGAGCACCGCCCTTGGCCGCATGGACGCTGGCGGTCGCGGTGTAGCAGAACAGGTTGAGGAAGCGCTTGCCGGCCGCCTCTTTCTGGATCCGCAGGCGCATCGGCCGGTGGTCGAGGAACAGCCCGGTGTCCAGGTAGTCGGTGAGGTTGACCAGCAGCTTGACGCCACCTTCGTTGACCTCGGTGAACTTGCCCTGGGCGCTCTGGCGCTCGTATTGCTTGGTGCCGCTCTGGCGTTCGCGACGCTTGATCACCACGCGGCTCTTGTCGACGCTCAGGGCCTGGGGAATGGCCGCCAGGGCATCGAACAGCCGGGCCGAGGCCTTTTCCGGGTCGATGGATTTCGGCGCGGCGTATTCCTGCACATGGACCCAGTCATGGTACAGGTCGATGGCCATGGCGTATTCCGGCATGTCGGCATCGTAGACCCGGTAGCAGTCCACACCTTCACGTTTGGCCCACTTACCCAGCAACTTGAGGTTCTTTTGCAGGCGATTGGCGAACATCTGCCCGCCTTCGCTCAAGCGTGCCTGCTCCACCACCGGGGCGGGGACAGGAGCCGGCTTGATCGGGTTGCCATTCTTGTTGTACTGGCGCTCCTGCGTTGCCGCGGGCGCTTGCTGGTCAAGGAGGGCCTGCTCGCGCTCGGCCTGACGCTGTTCCGGGGTGCGACGCTCGCCGGTGACGAACTGGTCCGGCAGCACCTTGATCAGCAACAATTTGCACGGCAAGGCGCCGTTCCAGAACGAATACTGCTTGTGGCTGCGGATGCCCATGCGCTTGCCCAGGTCCGCCGCGCCGGTGAACACCGCGGCCTCCCAGTTCAGGCAGGCCTGGCGTAGGCGCTCGCCGAGGTTCTGGTAGAGGTAAAGCAGGCTCGCTTCGTCGCCAAGCCGCTCACCGTACGGAGGGTTGCAAATGACCAGGCCTTTCTGGTTCTGGTCCGGGCGGGGTTCGAAGGTGGCGACTTCGCCCTGATAGATCTTGATCCACTCGCTCAAGCCGGCACGCTCGACGTTGTTGCGGCCCGGCTGGATCAGCCGTGGATCAGCCTCGTAGCCGCGAATCCACAGCGGCGGCTTGGCCAGCCCGGCGGCAGCGCGGGCGGTGGCCTCTTCGTGGAGTTTCTTCCACAGCGCCGGCACATGGCCGAGCCACGCGGTGAAGCCCCACTGCTGGCGACGCAGGTTCGGCGCCATGTCGGCGGCGATCATGCCGGCTTCCACCAGGAACGTGCCCACGCCGCACATCGGGTCGGCCAGCGCCCCGCCTTCGGCGGCGATGCGCGGCCAACCGGCCCGGATCAGGATCGCGGCGGCGAGGTTTTCCTTCAGCGGCGCGGCGCCCTGCTGCAAGCGATAGCCGCGCTGGTGCAGGCTGTGGCCGGAAAGATCGAGGGACAGGATCGCTTCGCCACGGTCCAGGCGCAGGTGGATGCGCAGGTCCGGGTTGAGCTTGTCGACGGACGGCCGCTCGCCCGACGGGGTACGCAGCTTGTCGACGATGGCATCCTTGACCTTCAAGGCGCCGAAGTGGGTGTTGTCGATGCCCGAACCGTGTCCGCTGAACTCCACCGCCAGGGTGCCGTCGGCCAGCATGTGGTCTTGCCAGTCGACGTCCAGCACGCCGTGGTACAGGTCGTCGGCGTTCTTCATCTCGAACCGCTTGAGGACCAGCAGCACCCGGTTGGCCAGGCGCGACCACAGGCACAGGCGGTACGCGGTCTCCATGTCGGCCATGCCGCGCACGGCCGAGGTGTGCTCGCGCGCCTCTTCAAGGCCAAGCCCGACGGCTTCCTCGATGAGCAGGCCTTCGAGGCCCTTGGGGCAAGTGAGGAAGAGTTCGAAACGGTCGGACATGGGATTCCAGCGCCTTTGGCTAAGTGGACCGGGCAACGCATTGCCGGGTCGGGTTCAGTCAGGTGCTTTTCTCAAGAGCACCCGCGTGGCACGAAGGTGTGCCGCTCCACCCTCGCCGCTCAGGTTAAAAGAGCTTAGATGCGGGGGCAGATAAAAAATTCTGTGCAACAAATTGTGAAAACCCGACCCTTTCGTCGAATAGTACCCGAGTGCAACGGAAGGACATTCTCATCCGGGTCAGGACCGCGCCTTTGAGCGCAGGGCTGATCATACAGGGGTCTTGCTCAAAAGCGGACGCTGAACATCAAGTTACTTATCGCCCTAACATCTTTATTGTTACGTGCTTATGACAAAACGATCATTCCATCCATGTGACGCTTTGGTTAGAACTCAACACAGGTTGACGTCGCCACGGCGCCAACACCTTGGCTCGTCACGCCGGCAACGAGCCACCAACGGCAGAATGATTCTGCCCCGGCCCCGACAAGGGCCGACGCTAAAGAAACAGTCAACAAGTGAGGGCAACACCCTATGAGAAGACTTAAGCGTGATCCGTTGGAAAGAGCATTTTTACGCGGTTACCAATATGGCGTTGGTGGTAAATCCCGTGAGCTTTGCCCCTTTACTCTACCGTCAGTACGTCAAGCCTGGATCAACGGCTGGCGAGAAGGACGCGGCGACAACTGGGACGGTATGACCGGCACTGCGGGTATCCATAGACTCAACGAACTTCACGCCGTCGGCTGACACAGGGCTTAACACTCGAGAACTCGACAATCTGATGTGCCAATCGATTTAACCACGCGCGTCCCATCCGGACGGCGGGCTACGGCCCAGGGGCTCCTTCGAGGAGCCCTTTTTATTGCCGGAATCTTATGAACAACGCCGATGCCTGGCTGTGAACACAGGTGTGGCGAGGGTGCTTGCTCCCGCTGGGCTGCACGGCAGCCCAAACACCATGACACACGGTGATTCAGTCATATCGCGTTAGCAGATTTCGGGAGTGCTTCGCACTCCAGCGGGAGCAAGCTCCCTCGCCACAATGGATTTGCCCGATTTTCAGAAAGGCTGAATCAACCCAACGCCGCAATCGCATCCACCGACTCACGAATCAACGCCGGCCCCTTGTAGATGAAGCCCGAATAGATCTGCACCAGGCTCGCACCGGCGCTGATCTTCTCGGCGGCATGCCGTCCCTCGGTGACCCCGCCCGCCGCGATGATCGGCAAGCGCCCCGCCAGTTCGGCGGCCAGGACCTTCACCGTGTGGGTGCTCTTGTCACGCACCGGCGCGCCAGACAAGCCGCCCGCCTCGTCACCGTGTTCCAGCCCTTCGACACCTTCGCGCCCCAGGGTCGTGTTGGTGGCGATCACCGCGTCCATGCCGGTCTCAACCAGGGCCTGGGCCACCTGGGCGGTTTCTTCGTCGCTCATGTCCGGGGCGATCTTGATGGCCAGCGGCACATGCCGGCCATGGATCACCGCCAGTTCCGCACGACGACGGGCCAGGTCGGCCAGCAGTTGCTTGAGGGAGTCACCAAATTGCAGGCTGCGCAGCCCCGGGGTGTTCGGCGAGCTGACGTTGACGGTCACGTAGCTGGCGTGGGCGTAGACCTTGTCCAGGCAGATCAGGTAATCGTCGACGGCGCGCTCCACCGGTGTGTCGAAGTTCTTGCCGATGTTGATCCCCAGCACGCCCCGGTACTTGGCCGCCGCCACCCGGGCGAGCAGATGGTCGACACCGAGGTTGTTGAACCCCATGCGATTGATGATCGCCTCGGCTTGCGGAAGGCGGAACAGCCGCGGCTTGGGGTTGCCCGGCTGCGGACGCGGGGTGACGGTGCCGATTTCCACGAAACCGAAGCCCAACTGGGCGAACCCGTCGATGGCCGCACCGTTCTTGTCCAGCCCCGCCGCCAACCCGACCGGGTTAGGGAATTCCAGGCCCATCACCGTCACCGGCAGTTTCGCCGGGGCCTTGCACAGCAAACCGTTAAGCCCCAGCCGCCCGCCCGCGCCGATCAGGTCCAGGGACAGGTCGTGGGAAGTTTCGGGGGAAAGTTTGAACAGCAGCTCACGGGCCAGGGTGTACATGGGCGGGTTTGACTCGATCGACGAAATGAGCCGCGGATTATAGCCGGGGTGGAGCGCTGGGAGCGAGCAGCCGATGGCTGCCCACTCTTGGGCTGGATCAATCCGTGGTCGTTTCCTGCAGCGTATGGGTGTTGCTGGTTTGCTTCAGGTTGGCAAAGATAAGTGGAAAGTAAAGAAACATCATCATCACGGCGAAACAGCCATTGAGAAGATGGCCCTGGGTATCCTCTCCGAAGTCGTACTCGCTCAACAAAGCGCCTGCCGCACCTACGACCAGACTGACAGCGTGGCCATACGATAGGCGTGCCCCCGCCACATTCACGAATGCATCGGCTAATTGAGTCCTGGTGGGCCACTGAACACCCGCGCGAACCTCCAACGCCATTTGTCGTAAAGACTCCGGATCAGAAAAGACCGAATCCGACCCTGGCTGGGGGGATAGCACATGCCAACTCTTGCAGATAATCAAGGTAGACACATCGGCTACCATTCCGAGCGCATTCAATCCGGCTTTGATAGCGTCCGCCCCGAAATCGTGATCCATCGCCTCGACGGCCCTGGCAGGCCCACTCAATGGCATGACCTTACCCAGTTCCGCCAATGCAAATTGAAACGCGCCATAAGCCGCTGCTGTAACAGCGGTTGACGCTGCGTTCGCGGAACCTGCGTTGTCTTTCAAAGGGAAAAAGGATTGAGCCAGCGCCCGGGCCATGATGTACACGACCCCGCCGGCCATTGCAGGGAAAAGCTTTGACGCCGTTCCCGTGAGAACGGCCGCGACACAGCCTCCCAGCGCTGCAGACGCTATGCACACACTCCCCAGCCGAGATTTCCAGCTCGCCTCCCCTGAGACCTCTCTGCGGATAGCCCCCATCAGCGTCAACGCTGGCCCCGTCATTGCCAGCGCCACAGCCGCCCATGCCCGCGTGGCCTCAGGTGTATCACCCGCACCCAGAGCGTGTTCGACGAGATAGCCAACGTACTCGCGCAACAAGGTGGTCAGCGCAATGATTACCCCCGTGTTCCCGGCGACATTCAACAGATTGAGACCTGGCCCCTTGGCGGATTCGAGCAGTTCCATGCCAGCCTCAAGTACAGACTTCAAGCGATCCTCACGATTCTCGCAGCCTTCGGCCCTTTCATTTATTAAATCAAAAATTGCATGGCTGTCAGGCTCGTGAAGCGTTACACCGGTTTCGACAAATTGCGTAATCTGATCGGTTACATCGCGATCGTACTGTCCCAGGTCGGCAGAGAGTTCCTTCAGCGAGGCCGTCGTGGCATTACCCAGATGCACAAAACCCATTGCGACATGTTTAGGCGCCCCCAATTGGTCCAATTGAAAATCAGTAGTGTCCAGCAGTACAGATTCAAGCGTCGCTGATGTTTCTACCGAACTAGTTGAAGATGAAACGAAATCACTTCGGGCGACATCTGTAGAAATGCTCGCACCTTGTCCAATTTGCATGGTTATTTTTCCTTGCTCTCATATAAACCATCAAAACTTTCTCACCACTCACTCCTCTCCCACGCCTCATCCCCCATCGGCTCAAACACCTCACGCATCCACCCCGTGACAAACACCTCCATGGCAAACGCCAGCCCATTGGCGCCGCTGATCTCTTTGTAGAGCCGGGACTTTTCCAGCCCCTCGTCCTTCAATCGAAACAGCACCTGCAACGTGACCGCCTTCAATGCGCTCGCGGTGGGGTACGCCGCGGTGTGGCCGTCCGGTCCTCGCAGCCCGCGCAAAAATTCATAGAGGGCCTTTTCGCCCTGCCCCTCCATCCCTAACAGCCATTGATACAGTTGCTCGAACCCAGGGTCAGGGCGCTTGGTGGCGGTCAATAGTTCATGGGCGGCCAGCAAGCGCGATTCCAATGTTTGCACCGGGGAGCCGGCGTCGCGATCGAGGGCAACGGTGCCGGGTGTGGGTTCAATCTTCACAAGGCACATCGGCAGGCGCGGTGTGTGGGGCGAAACTGGCGCACAGCGCCGACAGGGCTTGCAACGCGGCCTGGTCCAGCACGCGCACCGAATCCGGCAAGTCGGCAATGCTCGCCAACAAGCGCGGCGCGAGCCGCTCGCGCGTGGCTTCCAGGTCGAACTCCAGCAGTTGATCCGCCAGCCGCAGCACGTAGCGATCCTGCGGGTGGTACTCCAGGAGCAGTTCGCCCGACCAGTGCTTGCCCACGCGCTCACGCAGTTCATCGCCGCGCGGACGACAGTGTTGCGGCAATAACACCTGCAACACCGCGTCGCTGTCGCCGGCTTGCCCGACCAGCCAGCGCGCCAGCATGTCGTCCAGCCATTGGGGCTGGTCCAAGGCCTGGGCGAGCAGATCGCCCGCAGCCCGGATCAGTTGCTGGTGCAGTTGTTGGCCGAGGGTTTGGGCGGTCGACAAGCCTTCCGCCAACTGCCCGGCCGCCCGCAGGATGCCCTCGGCATACCCCTGCCGGAACGCCTCGGCGTGCACCGCTTCGGCCTCGCGCCGCGCCTGTTCGAGACATTCTCGGGCCCGGCGCTGGGCTTCGAGTTGCAGGCGTCGACGGCGGCGGGCAGCAGCGATGTCCTCGCGGGCCAGGTGCACGTCTTCGTCAACGGGCAGGTCAGCGATGGATCGGATCGAGTCGAGCATGCTGCACCGCCAGGAAGAAAAGCGTCGGGTCCGGTTCAGGGACCGGCCACTGCCGATGCAAGCCCACGACCGGTTCGGAAAACTGCAAGGCCAGGCACTCCAGCAGCCACGGTGGGACCTGCCTGTGCCAGCCCCACAGCGCATTGAGGCCGGCCGCTTCGACCTGCTCGATTGAAACCGGCAGGCCCGCGACCGGCAGGCCGCCGCGGGCCCCTAGGCGACAGCCGGCGAACCGGCGCACCGACGCCGGCAGGCATCGCCATGCCGCCCCTCGCGCCAACGCGGGCCACAGCCGATAGGCCCCCATCAGCAACGCCACGCAGGGCAACTGCCGCCACTGGCGAACCCACTGTTTTGCCACGCCGCCCAGCGCTGTCGAAGGCAGCGCCAGTGGCAGCGCCAGCCCATCACGCAGCATGTCATTGAGCCGCCGGCGCGCCTCTTCGCCCTCGAAGTCCGGCGGCACCACCAGGCGCTGCGGGTGCAGATAAGCCAAAGGCTCGACGAGAAGACGCCGCAGGCATTCAACGTCCGACATCACGTCGCCTCACACCGGCAAAGTGGTAAAGCCAGGCCGCTCCACCAGCCACCAGTAGTCCGCTCATCACCCCCAACAACCACGGCCAGGGCGAATACCCTTGGGTGGTCAACCGCGATGGCGCAACGTGCTGGGTCGGCGAGCGCCTGGACAGCACCACCGAGATGTTCTCGTAGTCCACCGCGGCGAAACTGTTCTTGAGGAAACGCTTGATGTCGTTGATCAGCAATTGCGCCTCGACGTCGCGCTCATGCAACACCATCGCCGAGAGGTGCACAGGCGCAGGCTTGCGACCGCCCTCGCCGGCGTCCAAGTCATAGCTGATGTGGACCCGCGCCGACACCACCCCTTCGAGCACCCCCAGCGATTGCTCGACGCGCTGTTCCAACGCCGAATACAACCGGGCCTTTTCCGCGCGGGGCGAGGCCACCAGGGCGTCGGCGGGAAACATCTCGGAGACTTGCAGGCGCGGCCTGGAAGGCAGCGCGTAGAGGTTGAGCAGGTCGACGGCGGCGGCAAAATCCAGTGGATCGATCTTCACCGCGTAACCGGTCTTGCCGGTGTCAACCTTCACCGCGGCAATGTTGTTGCGCTGCAACACCGACAGCACTTCGTTGGCCTGTTGCTGATCCAGACCCTCCAGCAGGCTCGGCTGGCGGCACCCCGCCAGGGCCAGGCACAGCAACACGCAACAAAGGCTCGTTCTCATGAAGCACGCAACAGGGTTTCGGCGGTGCCCACGGCCTTGCGCACCATCACGTTGAGCAAGTTGATGTCGACGTTGTATTGCCCGGTCAGCTCCTGCAACTGGGCCAACACGTCAGGGTCGGTGACGTCGGGGCGGCGCAGCAACTGACCAATAGCCGAGACATCCTGCCCGCTGTCAACGAAAGCCCTGGCATAGCTGTCGATCAGTCGCGACTCCAGCGAAACGATCGGCCCCTCCTGGGGGCCATGCAATTCAGCGATGGCCAACCGCTCGATGGCCGCCGGGTAAAGACTTTGCAAAGGCATACGGTGCACTCATGAAAGGGCCATCGTCACACGCGATGGCCAGCCGAAAGAGAACGCGTCAACGCGCCGCCTGGATGATCGCCATGTCGATGTCCTTGAAGCCCTTGATCGTGTTGGTCTGGGCGTTGCGAAAGACCGTGTACGAGGAAAACGCGGTCTGGTAGGCCGCCAGCAGCCCGGGGTCGGACGCATCGTTTTTCAGCTTCTCCAGCGCTTCGTCCAAGGCTTCCTTGAGTTTCTTCGCACCCTCTTCGAATGCCGCGGCCTGCTCACCGAGAAAGTCATCGGGGAATGTGATGGGGAGTCCGATACCAGCCATGCGTCACCTACTCTGTCTGATTTAGAAAATGCCAGGACGAAGACCCCGTCTTGACGTAGCCCTGGGGGCCGGTTTGAAACGACTTGCCCTTGAGCGCGTCGTCCTTGAGCTCGACGGTGAAGTGCACGTAGCGATCCCCCCACTGCCGGTAAAAATCGTCGACGTACTGGCGCGCCGCAGCCAGCTCGGCATCTTGCAAGTTGCCCTCGACGGCGAACGTGACACTGTCGCTGTGCTCGACCCGGCTGAAGGCCAGCGAGAAGCGTTGCAAACCGCCCTGGGCCAGGTCGGCCAGTGTTCGGTCATCCTGCATCTGCAGCAGGACATCGCGGGCATACGGCGCCGCCGCCAGCAGTGTTTCGAGCAGGCGCGCCTGGCTGTCGGGCGTGAGCAGGTTGCGTTGTGCGCTGAGCCACAGGCGCGGCAATGACGGGTCCTTGAGATCGAGCACATGCCAGGCCAGTTGCGGGTCATGGTCGATCAGCACCTGCTCCAGCCGACGCCGCTCCTGCTCCAGCAGCAGCACCGTCCCCTCGAAGCCGGGGCGGCGAGTCAGCACCTGACGGCTCCAGCCGGCATCGCGCTCGCTGGAGACAAACACGTACACCGCCCCATCGCGCCCACCCAGCACCTGTACCTGGGCACTGGCGCCGGCAATCAACGCGCGAACGGCGGTTTCAGACGCCGGTCCCGGTCGCGCCACGAAGCCGAGCCCAATCGCCAGTGCAGCCAGCACCAGGCCGCAGGCGATCCAACGGGACCGTGGGCTGTTCCACGCGATGGGGGCGGCTGCATGATCAGGCGCAGCGCTCGGATGCTTGAAAAGATCGGGCGCCCAACCTTCGTTCTGGGCTCGCAAGGCGATGTACAAACCACCGACCTGGACCCTGGCCTGGAAGGCCGCATGGCGAACCTCGACCGAATCGCCGAGCACCCGCAACGGCACGCTCTGCGGCGTGGCCTGGTCGGCCAGCACCTCGAAGTTACAGCCACCGGTCTGCAGTGGAACGAAAATGGCCTCGGCAGGCACACCGGCCGAAAGCGCGCCCTCCTCCAACAGGTCCACCGCCCCGACCACGAACACCGTGGTGCCTTCGCCCAGCGCAAACTCGCAGCCCTGCAACGGGCCATTGAGTATCCGCAGGACGCAAGGCTGTAGCGTAGGGGCCGTCGGCACTGTCACCGTCCAAACTCCAGGGCAGTCGAATGAGCCGCCATGGTAGGCACTGCGCAAACAGGCTTCCTGATCGAAATCTGCCGGTTGTGCCGCGCAAGGGATCAGAATCCCGAGAAAGCCCCGTGGCGAAGCTCATCCGTCCGACGGTTCGGTTGCAGGTCGTCCTGGCTGGCCCTGAGTGAGCGCTTGGTAGCGCTGCCAGACCTTGCGCGCATAGCGCAGGCGTGCGGCCTGGCGATGGGGTGAGTTGCCCGCGTTGTAAGCGCCGACCGCCGTCCAGTTGTAGCCATGGCGGGCGATGAATTCGGCCAGCACCGACGCCCCGACTTCCACCGACAGGCACGGTTCTTCCAGCAAACGCCGCTCGGTGATCCCCTGGCGTTGCAGACGCGGCAGATGGCTGCTGTTGACCTGCATCAGGCCAATGTCGCGGGTGCCGTTGCGGTTGTGGTTGATCGCGCCGGGCTGCTGCCCCGACTCGACCTCGGCAATCGCTTGCAGCAGCTCGGGTTCGATGCCATGCAACTGCCCGGCCTTGCTCCAGCACCAGGCATTGGCCTGCGTCACGCCCAGGCCCAGACCGAGACACACCGGCCAGCACAACCAAGGATTGCGACGCCCCTTCATGCCAGGCGCCGCTCGCCGGCCCTGGTCAGCTGCTCGTCAATGCGCCCCTTCAACAGTCGGGCCCGGACACAATCGGGATCGTGCGCCAGGCACTGGTCGATGACGCTCGCAGCCAGTTCGTTACGGCGCCAGAACCAGTGATGCCAGGCGTGAAAGTACAACACGTCCGCCTGATCGGCCGACAACAGGCAGCGTCGAAACAACACCTCGGCCGCCTGTTCGCAGCCGCGCAGACTGGTAAGCAAGGCCAATCGCGTCAACGCCGGCAGGCTGCCGGGGTCCAGTGCCAAGGCCTTGGAAACCGCCACATGGGCCTCTTCGATGGCCCGCTCCTGATCGACCACCCCGATCATCGCCTGCCCGAGCCAGACATCGGCCATGCCGCACCACGGTGGCGCGTACCCGGCATCGAGGTTCACACACTGCCTGAACAGCACCGCCGCATCGCGCAGGCTCTGGACCGTGTGTCGTTGCACTTGGCACAGCCCGTTGAGATAAGCCACCGCCACCGGATAGGCACCACACCGATCACCCACCGGGCGCAGGCCGGGCACGCGCTGGGCCACCAGACACGTCAGCGCGCCCAACGCCTCGCCGGCATCGCGGGCGTCCAGCGTCTGCCCATGGAGCAACGCCTGGTCGGCGCCGCGCATCAACTCGACCGACCACAGCGGCGCCGCGCTCGACCCGCTGAAACGCCCACTCAGGCAGTAATCCACCGACAACCGCCCGACCCACGAACGCACGTCCTCCACGGCCCCACAGGCCGCGATCAAGCCCGAGGGAATAACCCGCAACGCCTCGCCGAACGCCACGCTCAACTGACGGATCATTACATCCTGCAGATCCAGCGCCGCCGTCTCATCCAGATTGCGAAACGGCAGCACGGCCAACGAAGGCGCCGTAGCCCTCGCCTGGCTTGGCCCATCGAGCGCCACCACCGGGCAGGTGAATCGATACCCCTGGCCGTACACCGTCGCGATGAAATCCTTGTTGTCCCTGAGCAACTTGCGCAAGGCATAGATGCAGCGGGTCAACGATTCCTCGGCCGTGTCCATGCGGGGCCAGACCTGGTCCAGCAGGTGGTCCTTGCCGACCACCGAACCCGCCGAACCCAGCAACAGGCGCAGCACGTGCAATTCTTTGGGGGGAACATGGACACCTTGTCCGTCTCGCGTCAGCGTTCCATCGCTTTGCAATAGCCAGTGGTCGAACACGAATGATCCGACCGGCGTTTGATCAGTTGCACTGTCCATACTCTGAGATTTCTCTATAGAAAGTTACTGAAGCGCAATTGAGCCTGCCGGGTGGGCAGGCTCGGGATGGCGAGGTGCGTGACTATAGGAAGTTGACTCAGGCTAATCCGTAGGAAAAAACAACTTATGTCACAATGAAAACACGACCAGGCTTGTAGGATTATTCCACCAGCAGCAGCAACCCAAAGCCAACCAACAAAAAACAACGAAGCACTTAAACTTCGACAACTGAAAAAAGTGAACTCAGTAATTCCTGAGTTGCGAATAGGGTTTAGCCTTGCCCGCCCCCAATGTAAGAATTTCGCTATTATCTTGCCAACCGTGACTTTTATAGAAATAAAAGCAGTCTTCACCTTCCGCCGTCTGCTTATACATCATCTGCATCCCAACACCATTCAGCAGAAGACTCGACTCCAGCAGAACCTTCCTTGCATCATCAACGTTATCACACTTGAAAAAAGTAGTTACTCGCTCACTCAATTCCAACAAAAGCAAGGCAAAACCCCGATTATCATTGTATTGTCTAAAATCTGAAGTCGATGCATGAATCACTTTATTTCCGGCCACTGCCAAATCGACGATTGGCTCACGCAAATCCCATAGCACCCCATCGTAACCTTGAAATCCGTTACCCTCCACGAGAGCCCGAAGACTGTCCATTGCCCATTCGGGATATGTAGCATCAGCTTGCTTTAATGAAAAATCTTTATTGACATTCTCCTTCCCAAATAATTCAGTCGTTTTTATGCCAGGAGCAATATTAACATTCAGCATACCTCGCTGCTCCGCCTCTACCTTTAGATCTTTGAGCGCGTCATGCTTAAACGAACAGAAAATTATATCCTCCAGTGGAAATTTATCAGCCTGCCTAACTCCCTCACATACCAAATCCAATATTTCGGAGACCACTGTCGAATCTTTTATTTCAATATTCAACAAAATAGGTCGCTGCTCATATTTCGCCAATACATCATTAGCATTATTGACGAGCTCAGCCACTTCTAAAAACGTGGGCATAACCTCTCCATCGCGCCCTATCGACACCTCTCTCAACTGATCAATCGTTTTTTTACCGACTAGATATGAGTCTTTCGTCTCACCAAAAGGTAACTGAGCGCCCGTACGATCTGCTCCGTACTCATTGCGCCAAATTTCATCATCATGCGTAACAACAACAGTGCCATCCGCCGCTTTGAAGATATCAATTTCAATAGCGTCTGCGCCCTGCATGATGGCAGCCCTGATGCTAGAGATACTGTTTTCGGGAGGCAACTCCTTTGGAAAGGTGGAGCCAAACACACTCGTCGGACCTAGACCCCGATGGGCAACAAGCAATAGGTTATTCCCCGTACGCTCTCTAAGCAGGTCATTATTACCTCTAGACTGTAACATCTCCTGAATTTCCTGCTCGTTTAAATCAAGACGCGACTCACCCAAGGCTAGTGAACTAACTCCATCACAGACCGAAACCAGAGAAGAAATACCCGCACCAGCAGAAGCCTGACAAAACATAATAAACCTCAAGCACCAAAAAACAACATCGACAAAACATTAAATCAACAAAACGACAATATTTAAATCATTACCTCCTCAACACGTCCTGCACAGTATTAATTATATCCATAACAGACCTCCATCTTGCCACCTGATCTGGAGGAACCTCTATATCAAACTCCTCACCAATCAGCACAACAATTTCCACCACCCCCATAGAGTCGACATTCAAGTCTTCAACTATTCTCAAGCAACTTTCCAAGTTACACGACACACCCAAATACTCGGACAGTATATAAGCAACCTTAGCCTCAACAGAAATCTCAACGACCGACAAGCCCATCCACAGCACCTACACGAATTAAAAATTCAACATCGCCCGCAACATATCCGCAAACTGATTCAAATGCGCCGACAGCGTCTTGTTGAAGTTGTCGTGGTAGGCATTGGCGTTCGAATACTTCTGGGTCAACGACTGCAGCAGGTTCTTCATACGTTCTTCCTGGGCGTTGAAGCCGGTCTGCCACTGGTTGTACTTGGCGGTGTCCCAGGTCACGGTGCCGCCGCTGGCGGGCAGGCCTTCCTTCATGAGGGTGAGCGGGTCAAGGTCGATGACCACGCACCAGGTGCCGTCGCCGTTTGGCTTGAGACACCTGCCGGGCAGGCCCAGGGCCTTGAGCCATTTCTCGGCTTCGTCCTTGCTGGCGCCGCCTTCCCCGGGTTTTGGAAACAGCACGGAGGCCGGGTTGGGATGGCTGTATTTTTCGATCAGCCGGGTCAGTGCGGCGCGTAAGGCACCGGCATCGAGCTTGACGTCCTTGCCGTCGTTCGCGCCCTCGATCCAGTCCTTCATCTGCGCGGTGATCTCGGCGTTGAAGTCGGCGAAGAAGTCCGAATAGGCGGCGATGATGTGCTCGTAGCCGGCGAGGTAGCCGTTTTTGATCAGGTCGATCAGTTCGAGGAGCTTTTCGAAGAAATCGTTCGAGGAATTGATCGAGGCGTCCAGGGCCTCCGCGATCTCGATGGGTTTGTCCTTGTCCAGGTGCACCTTGAGATCGCGCAGGATTTCGCCTTGTTTGCTTTCGAGCTGGCGAAGCCGGGTTTCGTCCAGAGCACTCATGCAACCGGTCATGGCCGCGCTGCACTGACGCAATTGCAAGCTCCACAACTGCGACCGTGTGCGCTTGGCGTGGATCTGTTCGAAGGCCTCTGCGAGATCCATCTTCGCCAAGCCTTCGGCCGTCAGGCTCTTCAAACGACCGATCGTGTCTGCCGAGCATTCGAGCATTCGTTGGAGGTGGCGATTGAGCGTCTTGAAAGAACGCTCCAATACGTCCACCGGTTGGAAGGCCGACTGACCCATCGCGCTCATTTCAGGCGGGGCCGGCGCGGGATCCGAATGATCGGCATAGGTCGCTTGCCGAGGCGTTTGGGTGACACCTTGTATGTCCATCTTATGAATGCCCTCAAGCGGCAACGGCACGCACGACGTCGGCGCGCGATTGGAAAAGCTGCATCACCATGTCCATCAGCTTCTGCAACAACGCGGCTTCGGCCGCGTCTTTCTGCGCGACTTCATCGGCCAGGCTCTTCTGGCTGTTCTGCGCGCTTTGCTGCAGCACTTCCTGCTCCCGGGCGGCGTGCTCGGTGAGGCGCACCACGTTGGCCACTACCTGGCTTAAGTTCATCGACATGGCGCCGAGGGCGCGGCCGATTTCCAGTTTTTTCTCGATGCCCTGGCTGCCCATCTGGCTCAGCCAGTCGGAGGTCTGGCCGACCTTCTGGGCCTTGAGGATCTCACCGTCGAACCAGGCCTGTTCCTGGGGCGTCAGGGTGGCGCCCTTGGGTCTGAAATCGACGGTGGTCGGACGGGCGAAATCATCCAGGGTGTTGATCTTGTAGGTGGTCTTCGGGTCCCAGTCCTCCCGCTGGCGCTGCAGCTTGAGGTCGCGTTCGAGGTTGCCGGCGTCCAAGGCGTTGCGCCTGTGCAGATCGATGTCGGCGTGTTTCAGCGCCTGCCCGTGGAGGGTCTTGACCATGGAAAAGCCGGCGACGGCGCCGGACACCACGGCCGCGGTGATGGCGCTGTACAGCGCCGCCTGGCCGGACTCGACGATGGCCCTGCCTTGGGCCTTGGCCGCGTCGGATGCCATGACGGTGAAATGGCCGCGCAGTTGCGCGTTGGCGACGCGCGCGATGTTCAGCGCAATGATCGCGGCCACCAACACGTTGGCGTGCTTTTCCCAGGCACCGGGGTCGAAGATCAGTTCGTTGCGCGCGTCGTCGCTGAGCATCATCGAGGCCGCCATGAAGTCTTGCCCATCCGCTTCGGTGGGCTGATAGGCGTTGATTCTGCGTTCGAGCTCAGTCGCCGCGATGAAGCTGTCGCGTTCGAGTACCTGACTGGCGGTGGCCGCGTCGAACACCGCGGAACCGGAGCGATACGTTTTGGACGGGTGCTCTGGGTTGGCATCGACCCGTACAGGGGCGATCCCGGTCGTAGCGTAAGGATTGATCATCTCGGATACCTGGGGTCAGTGATTGATTTCAAACATGCCGAACCATGCTCAGGCTCACGGCATGGCTGCGTTGCAGGTCGGCGAAGACCTGTTCGATCTGTCGGGTCCTGTCGCGCATCGCTTGCCCGTAGTCCTCGACCACCTGGGTCAGGTACCGGCTGATTTCCTCGCTGATCGCCATGCGCACCCGCACGTCCGCCAGGTGCACGGCGGCCTGGGCCTGGTGCTTGCCGCTCTGGATCTGCAACCCGCCCTGCACCGCCACGCTGCCGAATTCGGTCAGGGCCTGGGCGATCTCCAGGTTCGCGGCATAACGGGCCAGCGTCACCGGATCGGCGCCGTGGGTGATGAAACCACGCAGTTGGGTCAGCGCCTGCGTCAGGGCGTTACCGACCGACGACGCCATCTGCTTCATGGCTTGCATGGCGGCGGGTGCTGCCTGGGCGGCCACGGAAGCGAGTTTCGAAGCGACGGCACTCACCATTGGCCCGATCACCTGCACCCCGACCATGGCGACCAGGGCCACCGCCGCCAGGGTCGAGATCACGCCCTGGATCATGCCGGCGATCTGGGCGATGTCTCGGGCCTTTTCGGGATCGACGCCGAAATCGATCAAGAGCTGGGTGTAGAGCTCGGTGAACCGCTTGATGGCTTCCTGCATGACGACGGTCAGCGGCTTCATGGCCTCGGCCATGAATGACTTGCCGGTTTTTGCTTCCACCACCGCATCGCCGATCATCACCGCCGCGCCGATCACGCCCACCGCGATCAGCACCGGGTTAGCGGTCAGCACGCCAGCGACCAGGGTGGCAGCGCTCACTATCGCCCCGACGATCTTGCCGATGCAGCCCATGGTTTTCTGCAGTGCCTCGGCCTTGCGGACTTCCTCCAGGTATTTATCCGACTCACGCTTCATGTGTTCCTGAAGCTTGACCTGCAACTCTTGGAACAGCGCCTGGCTGAGTTCCTCCTTGTTCTGCGCCGCCTCACCCAGCAACTCGATGATCTTGAGGCGATTGAGCAAGGCCAGTGCACTGCTGCTGAGGGCTTTCTCATCGGTGTCCTGGGTGGCGGAGCCGCTCATGCCCGACACCACCACCCTGGCGACCAAACCGCTCAAGGTGTTGGCAAAGGCATTGGCGATGCCGATCAATTTCAGGTGGGCCTCGGTCGCCGCGCTAAAGGCTTGGGTGTGGCTCGCCAACTCGCCCTTGAGCTGGTCATGGCGGCTCAGTTCTTCAGCGTACTCGGCGGACCCTGGGTCCAACTGCGCCAGCCGGGCTTCGCTTTCGGCCAGCAAGCCCTGCGCATGCACGAGCCGCTCATGCAATTGCTCGAGATGCTCCTGGCTGCTGCCGACCTGCCCTTCGGCCGCCGCCCAGGCCTGGAGTGCCGCGGCGTAATCGGCCGAGAGGCTTTCCAGCCCCTGCTGCCGGGCGCTCGCCATGCTCTGCAGCATCGCCAGGCGGTTCTTCAGTTTGTTGACGTCGACTTCACCGATCAGCTCGCTGATCATCGCCATCAACAAGGTGAACAGGTCGCCATTGGTCTCCTGCCTGTTGCCGTCGGCTCGCAGCGGCGGATGCAGCACGGGCCGGCCCAGGCTGGAGGTGGACGGGCCACCCTGGCCTTCGTAGCGCACCGACATCAGGTCCTCCAGGGCCTTCTGGCCCGCCTCGCGGTACTGCGTGGTCCTGGCGGCCTGGCTGGCGGCGGCGCCGTAGCGCTCAAAGGCCTCGGCGCGGTTCATCGTGACGCCCGGGTACGCGGGGCGGGTAATCTCACTCATGTTCAGTCCTCCGAACATTGCTGTTCCATGTGGGCCAAGGTGTCGAGATACACCTTGGCCTGCTCGCGCAGCGTGTCTTGCGTGGCGTGCTCAAGCACGTAGTCGAAACACAACCGGGCCTTGCCAACCTTGCCCAGGGCCAGGTGGCACTGGCCGGTGTAGAGCATTGGCCGGTAGTCGTCCTTGCCTTGGGCAAAGGCAATCGCATACAGGTCGATCGCTTTCTGGTGGTCTTGCTTGAGCTGGTGCACGGCGGCCAGTCCCATCCAGTAATCGCTGTTATAGAAGTCGTAGATGCACAGGAAGTGGAAGAACTTCTGCGCATCGTCCAGGCGCCCCTGCTCGTAGAACTCGAAGGCGAAGGCATAGAGGCTGGCCATGTGTTCGTCACTGATGCCCTGCACGTCTTTCAACGCCGCGCCCGCGAGCACCGCATCGACGACCTCCAGGGCCACCTGCTCGTCTTGTTTGTTGTTGCGACTCATCGGCCCCACTCCTGAAAAAATGCCAGCGTCGCTGACGGGTGCATTGAGCCAAACCGCGGGTGGGGGGCGCTGCCAAATTGCGCTCATTGCGGTGAGTGCCTTCCCCTGGTCGGCAGAAATCTTTTGTGGCGAGGGGATTTATCCCCGCTGGGCTGCGCAGCAGCCCCAAAACGGCAAACTCAATTGACATGACGCACCGCGTTGTCTGGTTTAGGGCCGCTGCGCAGCCCAGCGGGGATAAATCCCCTCGCCACAGGGTTGTGCATGAGCCTGGGCGCACATCGGCCTCACGCCTGCTCCACCTGCTCCAGCCAGATCAGCAAGCGCAGCACTTGCTCCACTTCCTGCACCTGGAGAAAGCTGTAGCGCTGGTGGGTCTTGAAGATGCGCCGGGCCAGGGTCACGTCGTTGACCACCGGCACCCCCACCTCCTTGGCGTACGCCCGCACGGCCAGGGCGCGCTGGTTGGTTTCCATCAGGGAAATGAACGGCAGCAAGGTGATTTCCGGGCGGAAATACACGCCGATGGCGATGTGGGTCGGGTTGGCGATGATCATGCGCGAGCTGCGCACGTCGGACTTGACCTGCTCCGACAGCAGCTCCATGTGCAGGTCACGGCGGCGGCCCTTGATCTGCGGGTTGCCGTCCTGCTCCTTGTGTTCGCGCTTGACCGAATCCTTGTCCATCATCTGGTCCTTCATGAACAACCCGTACTCGCACACCGCATCGAGCACGACGATCAACACGACGCAGGCCAGGAACGCCAGCACCAGCACCAGCAACAAACGTCCCCAGATCGCGAACAGATCGGGGGCCTGGGCGAACAGCTGGGCAAACAGCAGCGGCCGTTGCGTGACCCAGACGAGCCATAGAGCCAGGGCGAAACTGCCCAGGTACAAAAGCGCCTTCACGGTGTCCTTGACGGTGCGCAGGCTGAACAACTTCTTGAAGCCATTGACCGGGTTCAACGCGCCAAAATTGAGTTTCAACGCTTCGCTGGCCAAGGCAAAACCGCTTTGCAGCAAAGCCGGCACGGCGCTGGTCAGCACGCACACCAGCAACAGCGGCAGCAACGCTTCCAGCCCCAGCAGCACCCACATCATCGAGTACGCTTGCAGGTCGGCGTCAAAGCCGCTGTCGATGATCCGCCGGTAGACCTCCATGACCTCGACCAGCGAGCTGTTGAAGACCAGGTAGCTGATGCCGCACAGGGTCAGGCAACTGATGACCAGGTCCTTGGCCTTGAACGTCTGGCCTTTGCGGGCCGCATCCCGGAGCCGCTTGGCCGTGGGTTTTTCAGTCTTCGAGGCGCTGGACGACATGCCCGCCCTCCTCGGCCTCCAGGTAGTCGGCCAGGCCTGCGGACGTGCTGCCCATTCGCAGCACTTCATCCGGCAGGTGCACGCCGAAGTACAGCATCAGCACCACCAGCGCCACCAGGCTCTTGACCGTCAGCGACACCGAGAACGCGTTCATCTGCGGCGCATAGCGCGAAAGCAAGCCGAGCAGGGCTTCGCTGACCAGCAAGGCGGCCACCACCGGTGCACTGATCACCAGGGTCTTGCCCACCAGCATGTCCAGTAAGGCATGGATAGCCGGCAGGTTCATCGCGCAACCACTCGCCGGCGCGCATAGACGATAGCTCTGGGCAACGGTTTCAAGCATCAACAGCAGGCCGCCACCTTCGAGGTAGACCACCGCGGCGAACCACTGGAGAAAGTTCGCCAGCTCCGAGGTGTCCACGCCGTTGGCCGGGTCCACCGTGCTGCTGAGCATCGCGCCGCGCTGGTTGTCGATCAGGTTGCCCATGGCATGCAACACCCAGAACGGCCAGCACAACAGCCCGCCCAGTAGCACGCCAATGCTCGCCTCGCGCAGCATCAAACCAAGAAATGCCAGGCTATCGAGGGTGGGCACGGGAACGCCCACATAGGCCCAGAACCCCAGCGCCACCAGCACGATCACCGCCTGGCGCGGCACGCCGGTGAGCACACCGCTGTTGAGAAACGGCAGCATGAAGAACATCGGCGCCAGGCGCGCCACGCCCAGCAGCGCGGCGGCAAACCCGGCGTACAGCTCGAAGAACAAGGTCATCGACATCGGCCTAGTCCAACGCCAGGCGGATGACTTCGCGACTGAAATCCAGCAGGGTTTCGCCGTACCAGCCCGAGAGCAGGAACAGGCAGGCGGCGACCGCCAACAACTTGAACCCGAACGGCAGGGTCTGCTCCTGCAACTGGGTCACGGTCTGGATCAACCCCACCACCAGGCCGACCACCGTGGCGACGATGATCGGCCAGGCCACCATCAGCAGGATCAGGTACAGGGTCTTGTTACCGGCATAGACCAGGTCGTTCATCGTCCGCCCCTATGCCAACAACGTCAGGTATTGCTTGACCAACCCGGTGGACAGCAACGCCCAACCGTCGAGGGCGACAAACAGCACCAGTTTGATCGGCACCGAGATGATCACCGGGCTCATCATCATCATGCCCAGCGCCAGCAGGATGCTGGAAATCACCAGGTCGACGATCACGAACGGCAGGTACAGGTAGAAGCCGATCTTGAAGGCGCTTTTGATTTCACTCAACGCATAGGCCGGCAGCAGCGAAAACAACGACGGCGCCAGGTCATCCTCGGCATACCGGTCGGCGTCGGCATCGACCTGGCCCGCCTGGGCGCGCTCGAAGAACAGCGCCAGCTCCGGGTCGGTGTACCGACGCAGGTAATCCTTGTAGCTGCCCAGGCCGTTCTCGGCGAAATTCACCACCGACTCGAGGTCGGTAAAGACCACCGCCTCGTGCTTGTAATAGTCATGGCCCTGCTTCATCACCGGCGTCATGACGAAGATCGCCAGCATCAGCGCGATCGCATTCAGCGCCATGTTCGAAGGCACCTGCTGCAACCCCAGGGCGTTGCGCACGATGACGAAGACGATGGAGAACTTCAGGTAGCACGTGCCCGCCGCCACCAGGAACGGCAACAGCGAAGCGAACGCCAGCAGCGCGATCAGCGAAACGTCATTCATCGCTGCCGTTCCGATAGACCTTAAGCAGCTCAACGCCCAACTGCGCCTCCATTTGCACCAACTCCCCCACGGCCACGGGCCGGCCATTGGCGCGAATCTCGATGTGCTGCGCGGCATCGGCGGCCAGTGGGATCAGTTGCCCGTCGATGAATTGCGACAGCCGCGCCAAGTCGATGTCGCAGCTCGCGAGGACGAACTCCAGGCGCACCATCAGCGCGCTCGGATCGACGGCCGGGCCAGGTGACGGGGGGATCGGTGGATCGGCATCGGCCACGCTCGGTTGCATGTGTAAGCCCTCTTCGGTGAATGTGAAAACGCCCAGGCAACGGTTTGCCAGCAAACCGTGCTGAGTCCGCTCGGTGATGCGCAGGACATCGCCTTTGTGAAGGCGCCGAAGCCTTGCAGCGCGCAGTTCACTGACGCCCAACTGCAACACCAGGCGCATCGGCAATGCCTGGAGCCAGGCGTGTGACCCTGGCTCGACCACGCGGCCCCGCGGCGGTAAGCGTGTGACCCACACGCGCCCGCGAGGCGTGTCGAGCCAGGGCAGGTCGTGCGTCGGGCATCGCGTTCCTTCAACGCCTTCGATGTCCGCCAGCCGGCTGTAGCGCAGTTCGTCCACCGCCAACGGCAAGGGCCGAGGCACCGCACGGAACAAAGCGACGATGCTCGACAACGGGCTATGGCGCCCCACCCACGACGGCGAGGTCGGCAGTGCTCGATGCAGCCAGTCATGGGCCAGGATCAGCCCGTGCCAGTCCCCGCCGTCGCCCAGCGCGCGAAACTGGATAAAGCCCGAGCGATCAGGCACCCGGCCCAATCCGGCCGGCCGACCGGCCCGGCGCCAACGCTCAATCGCTTGCGTACAGGCGTGCAGCCGGGAATCGACCCGCCGCAGTTTCAAGGCCCTCACGCGGGATGTTCCGGCGCTTCGTCCTGATCGTCATCCGGCGTCTGCTGCGACCCCTGGCGCGGTTGTTCGCCGCCACTGTCGGTCAATCGCCAGGCCGGCTCCCGCGCCTGGGCGAAAGGCTCCTTGAGTTGCTCCAGGACCAAGGCATTGCTGGGGCTGAGCATCAGGCGAGCGGACTCGTCCGGCAGCCGATGGATCGTCACCTGGCCGCTGGCCGCACCGTTGTTGAACGGCACCTGCAGTAATCCCGGCGAGGTCATCACCCCTGCGTCCGGCGCTGTCGGCATGACCACGGGAGCAAGCGGCGCCGGGATAGCGCCGGGCACAAGGCGGACAACCTGCGAATTCGGTGCGGACATGCGCAGCGCTTGCTCGACAGCCGCGAACGGCTCGGCCGGCGCCGGCTCCATCGGTGCCGCCTGCATGGGTAGATTCGTGTACTCAACGGCCATTTCCAGCCGTGACGACACCGCCACTGACATCGCCTCGGACAACGGGCTCGCCTGTGGCAAAGGCTTCGCGGTCACGCTTCGCTCATGCACGACATCTCTCGCGACCGTGCCGCTCAGCGACGCGTCGCGGTGCTGGACGGCGTCGCCCTCCTGAACGATAGGCATCGCATGCCGAGCCAACCCCCGACCGCTGTCCAACTGCCGTCGGGGAAAACCCGGCAACGCCGCCAGTAGGTCCAGCACCCCCTGGGGCAAGTCCTCTTCCTGCACCGGGACGAGCATGTCCTGCCGCTCGTCCAGTCGCCCTTCGCCAACGGGCTCCAACGTTTGCACCGGCCGAGCGGGCGCCCCGACAATCTGATTCATCGCCTCATCCCCGTCATGTCTTCCTGCTCCCGTTCTTCCTGGCGTATCTGCGCCAGCCGTTGCCGGCGGCGTTGCTGCTCGACCGCACCCTGAAGCTGAAGGTGCTTGCGCTGCAACGAACGCAGGCACTCGCGCTGGGTTTGCACCTGTTGCTCAACCGCCCCGCACTGCTGGTCGACGCGGTCACGCTCGACTCGCAGCAGATCGATCCGTCGCCGGATGACGGCCTGGGTACGCAGCAGCGCCAACAGTTGCCCGTGATCCAGCACGCAGTCATTCGCGCGGTGGCTGGCCAACAGCTCAAGCAGCGCCGCCTCTTGCGTCTCGAAGTCGCGCCGTTCCTGCAACAGCGGCTGCAATTGCCGTTGGACGCGCAGCAGCGCGTGCTCACCGCGCTGTTGGCGCCACTGACTGAGGGCCAGCAGGCGGCGCCCATCAAGCGAGGATGTCATGCAGGCGGCGCAGGGTTTCATCGGGCTCGCAGCGCTCATCCGTGGGCTGGCGCAGCCACTGCTCGAGGGCGTCGCGGCATTGCATCGCCCGGTCGTTGGCCGCATCCGCCCCTGGGCTGTACTCGCCCATGTCGACAAACACCTGCAACTGTTCGAGACGGGCCAGCGTGTCCCGGGCAGACGCGGCCAATTGCCGAGCCTGCGGCGTGGTGACTTGTGTCGCCACGCGGCTGACGCTGCGCAAAACGTCGATGGCCGGGTAATGCCCCTTGGCCGCCAGCGCACGGCTGAGGTAGACGTGGCCGTCAAGGATCGAGCGAATCTCCTCGGCGATCGGGTCCGGTTCGTCATCGCTTTCCAGCAGCACCGTGTACCACGCGGTGATGCTGCCGCCAGCGGTCACGCCGGGGCGTTCCAGCAGACGCGGCAAGGCATCGAACACCGAGGCCGGAAAACCGCGCCGCGCCGGCGCTTCACCGGCCGCCAGGGCCAGGTCGCGGCGCGCGCGGGCGTAGCGGGTCAGTGAATCGAGCAACAACACCACGCGCCGGCCCTGGTCACGAAAGTACTCGGCGATGGTGGTGGCCTGCAGCGCCGAGTTGCAACGATCCACCGAGGAAAAATCCGAGGTGGCGTACACCACCACGCAGCGCGAACGCTGGGGCGACTCGCGCAGGTGCGCGATGAACTCGGTCACCTCCCGCCCACGCTCGCCGATCAGGCCGATCACGAAGACCTCGGCATCGGTGTACGCGATCAGCATGTTGATCAAGGTGGTCTTGCCGGACCCGGCCGCGGCGAAGATGCCGAGGCGCTGGCCGACGCCGCAGGTCAGCAGGCCGTCGATGGCGCGAATGCCGGTGGGCAACGGCTGCGCCACCGGGCGCCGCTGCTGGTACGACGGCGGGTCGGCGTCCACCGGGCAGTCCCGTTGCGCCACGGCCGTCGACGGTGCCAGGCGCTCGACGATGCGGCCCTGGGGATCGACCACACTGCCGAGCAAGGCATCGCTGCAGGTCAATTGCAAGGTGGCGCCAGTGGGCACGATCATCGACTCCCGGGACAGGCCTTTCGCCTCGCCCAGCAGGCTGAGCAGCACGGCGCCGGGCTTGAAGCCGATGACCTGCGCCCGGGCCGCCACCTCGGGCGAGCGCCAGTGCCGACGCACTTCACAGACCTCCCCCACCACCACCTCGCCCAGCGCCGCCTCGATCAGCGGGCCGCTCAGGCGCAGGGGATGGGCGGCGTGTCGTTCCAGGCGCAGGTTCATTGACGAACGATCTCCCTACAGCGTCTTGATGACATTGACCGAAACGGTCTCGGAGATTTCGCCGAACGACATGACGTCCAGCTCCCGAAAGCGGCCCTCGATCAGTTTCTTGATGTAGCGCCGCACATCCACCGAGCACAGCAGCACCAGGTCTTTGTGGGCGATGTGCAGGCTGTCCAGGCCAACACTGAGGCGGTCCATCAGCTCTTCCGATTCGGCCGGCTCAAGGTTGAGGAAGCTGCCGCCGGAGGTTTGCCGGATGCCTCGGCGCACTCCCTCTTCGAACTCCGGCGACAACAGCAGCACGCGCAAGTCGTTACCCTGGGCAAACTTGTTGCTGATGTAGCGGGCCATGGCCCCGCGCACGTGTTCCACCAGCGCCAACACGTCTTTTTCCCGGGAGGCCCAGTGTGCGAGCGATTCAAGGACAAGCTTCATGTTGCGCACGGAAATGCGCTCGCCGATCAGGCGCTGCAGCACTTCGGCGATCTTCTGCACCGTGACGTGGCGATACACTTCCTTGAGCAGGTCGGGATAACGGCTTTCCATTTCGTCGAGCAGTTGCTTGGTTTCTTGCACGCCAAAAAACTCGCGGATGTTGCGCGCCAGCAACGTGACCAGACAGCGATAGCATTCCTCGTCCGCCGGGCGCAGGTGATAGCCCAGTTGCTGCACCCGCTCGCGGTCGGCCGCGCCAACCCAGACCCCGCCCTGGCGATTGCTGTCGTTGCCGCGCACCAGGGCGAACCCCAGGGGCTCAAGCTCGGGTGAATAGTCCAGCAGGCGCCAGTGGTCGAAGTGAATGTCGAACTGTTCGGCGCGCACTTCATTGATCAGCACCGCCACTTGATGCGCCGGCAGCGCTTCGCTGGCCCGCAGCCGGGGTTCGGGAATGCGCAAGCCGTAGTCGACGAAGAACTGGCTGCGAAAGCGCGCGGCCCACCGCTGCTTTTCCAGCGCTGGCAAGCGTGCGGCGGGCACCAGCAGCATCAGTGCGACGGTCTCCGTGGCGATGTGGTCGACGTCTTCGAGCAAGCCAGAATCGGCCTGCGGCGCGTCCTGGCCGGCGGGTTCGGCGCGCTGTTCGGCCGAGCTATGGCGCCAGGCCTTGCGCTGGCGCACGAACACCACCAGCCCGAGCGCGCTGGCAATGGCCAGGAAGGTCAGCAAGGGAAAACCCGGCAGCAGGCCGACGCCAACCGCCAGCAACGCGGTGACACCGAGCACGAACGGGTTGCCGAGCATCTGGCTGAGCATGTTGCGACCCAGGTTGCTGTCGTCACCGTTGACCCGAGTGACGATGAACCCGGCGCCGATGGCGATCAGCAGCGCGGGAATCTGCGCCACCAGGCCATCGCCGATGGTCAACAGGGTGTAGGTCGACAGGGCCATGGACATGTCCATGCCCAATTGCCCGACACCAATGGCCATGCCGCCGATGAAGTTGACGAAGATAATGATGATGCCGGCGATGGCATCGCCCTTGATGAACTTCATCGCGCCGTCGAAGGAGCCGTACAACTGGCTTTCACGCTCCAGCACGCTGCGTTTTTCCCGGGCCTGGGCGGCATCGATGGCGCCGGCCTTGAGGTCACCGTCGATGCTCATCTGCTTGCCCGGCATGCCGTCCAGGGAGAAGCGTGCGGCCACCTCGGCCACCCGCTCCGAGCCCTTGGTGATGACGATGAACTGGACAATGGTGACGATGGAAAAAATCACGAAGCCCACCACCAGGCTTTCACCGATCACGAAGTCACCGAACGAGGCGATGATCTCGCCGGCGTCGGCCTGGCTCAGGATCAGCCGGCTGGTGCTGATCGACAACGCCAGGCGGAACAACGTCGTCAGCAACAGCAATGCCGGGAACGTCGAGTAGCTGAGGATGCGCTCGATGTAGAACGAGCCCATGAACACCAGCAGCGAAATGACGATGTTCAGGCCGATCAGCGCGTCCACCAGCACCGTGGGCAACGGGATGATCAGCATGGCGATGATCATCACCATCAGGCTCAGGATCAGCAGTTCCGGGCGCGCGCTGACGTTGCGCAAAAACACATTAAGCATTCAGGCCAGGCTCCGGGACGGCATCACGGGCAACCGCCGGCGCGGCGCTGTTCGAGGCATTCATGGGCATAGGCGACATCGGCCAGGCGGGTGAACTGTTGGGCCAGGCGCACCGGCGCGTCTTCATCGACGAACAACGACGGCGGCAAGCGCAGGCTGAGCCGGCGCACGGTCTGCAACAGCGCCGAACGGTCACGGTGGGAACTGAGCAGCACCGGCTCGCCCACCGCACCGAGCAGCCATTGGTCGAGGTCATCGGGGTAGGCCAGCACGCCGAACAGGAACACCAGCCAGTCGGCCTCATCGGCGTTGTGCCGGCAGACGAGTGCATCGCCCAGCAACGCGTTGATGAACAGCCCGTCGGCCGAGCGCAGGTGCTTGAGGTCGGTCAGTCGTCCCAGCAGTTGCCCGAACTCGGCGTGCGAGCAACTGGGGTCCTGGGCGCTGATGTCGGTGAGCAACGCGGCCTCGATGAAGGCCAGCACGTTCATGCGCTGCGACGGTCCGTACAGGGCGATCCAATCCTGGTAGGCATTGAGCGGGCCGTCGTCGGATTCGAGAAAGTCGCGGTAGGTTTCCCGCAGCAGGCCGGCCCGCACCGCCATGCTCGCGCCGAACATCCGCGCCTTGAGCGCCGCGTTGATCCCGGCGTTCATGCGCTTGGGCGAGCCTTGGGCAACCACCGTCTGCAACAGCGTTTCGAGGCGCTGGCGGGTCGGGCGTTGCAGGTTGCGTCGGCGCACCAACGCCCGTAGCACCAGGGCCAGGTCGCTGTCGTCGGGGAACAGTTGTCGCGCCATGTCCAGCAGCCAGGCCACCGGTTTGTCCGCCAGCCGCGCCAGGCTCAGCACCTGCCGCGCCTTGGGCACGGTGTCGTCCTCCAGCACGCGCTCGAAGGTGTCGGTCGGCGTTTCGGACTTGAGCTCGAACAAGCGCCGGCCACGGAACTGGGTGAGCGCCGCCGACAGCTCGTCGCTGATCTGCACCATGCGCTGCGCCACCGCCGCCGTGGCGCTGTCGTCCGCGTCCGCCCAGGCGTCGACCGACGGCTGCGGATGCTCGGCGGCCTTCTCGCTGTTCAGGCGGGCCTGGGCGGCGCGTCCGCCCATGGAAACCGGCGGCAGGCTCATGGTTGCGACAGCCTGAAGTAAGAACGCCGCAAGCGCTCGTGCTGCTCCGGGGTGAGCAATGGGCCGCCCGGCTCGCTCGTGTCAGGTTCAAGGGCCTGGCGAATTTCCTGGGGTTGGATCAGGAACACCCGCACGGTGTTGGCCGAGCGGCTCTGGCGATAGCTGAACAACCTGCCGAGCCACGGGATCGAGCCCAACACAGGGACCCGGCCGATCTGCTCGCCGTGGTCGTCACGGGTAAAGCCACCCACCAGCAGGCTCTTGCCCTGGGGCACCCGCGCCACCGTGTTGATGCGGGTACGGCCCACCGTCGGCAACGCGCCCTGGCGCTCGTCCTGGGCCGGGCGCTCGACCTCGTTGCCGTCCTCGATGTTGAGCGACATCTCGATCTCGTCGGCCTGGGCGAAGCGCGGCAGTACGCTGACCAGGGTGCCGTAGGTCACGTGTTGCAGGTCGACGCTGCGCTCCCCCACCAGCGGCGCATAGAAGGTACGGTTGTTGTCGAAGATCGCCGGGACGTTTTCCTGGGTCAGGATCACCGGGCGCGACACGACGTTGGCTCGCTGGGTGCGCTCCAGGGCCAGTACGCGGGTGACGAACGACGCACCGTCGAGGGTGGTCGCCGAACCGGCGTTGAGCGACGCACTGAACGTACCACCGGATTTCACCGCGCCTTGCCAGTTGATGCCCAGTTGGTTGAGTTCATCCTTGTGCAGGTCGATGATCCACAACGACAGCTCGACGTGGCGCTTGGGTGTGTCCAGCGCGTTCACCAGGTTCTCGATAAAGCGCACCTGTTCCGGCAGCCCCTTGACCAGCAGGCTGTTGGTGTCCGGGTAGGCCACCACGCGAATGTTGCCGGCGGCCACTTCCCGCGCGAGGATGCGCGGCGCGGTGGGGTCGTGTTCCGAGGCCGTGTTCGCCAGGCCTTCGAGGGGAAACACCGGCATCATCGCCCGCGACCGTGGCCCGGGCGCCTGGGCCACCGTGGGCTCGACCGGCTGCGGCTCACCGCGCAACAACGCCTCGATCACGCTGGCCAACCCCGGCAGCGTCACCTTGTCATCGCGCAATTCGTACTGGCGATCGCTGACGAAGGTATTGCGCACCTGGATCACGCCGATCTGCTGCTTGCCCAACAACAGCTCCGAGCGCTGGTTGTCCATCAACTGCGCGGCCTGTAGCACCAGGTCGACGTAGATCGGCGGCCCTGACACGTGAAAGGTGCGCAGGCCGTCGTTGCGCAACGGGTAGCGTGGGTCGTGCAGCCCGGATTGCTTGAGAAACGCCAGCAGCTTGGCCACCGTCAGCGTCTGCAACGAGGCCATCGAGCTTTTGATTTCCGAGCCGTCGTACAGGTAGATCGCCTGACCGTCGCTGTACCAGATCAGGCCCATTTGCGCGCTGATGCGCTCGAACGTCTGCTGTGGCGTACGCAAGTCGAAGGTGCCGCCCACCCGCTTGGCCGCCGCCACCTTGCTGACGATGACAGGCTTGCCGAGCACGCCTGACAGCTCGCTGAAAAACGTTCGTGCACTCTGCTCGCGAGCTTCGAAGCTGTAGACGTCGGCCCGCGCCGCGAGGGGTGCGAGCAGCAGGAGCAAGGACAGGGACAACGCGCGACGGCTCATCGGTTCACTTGCCCGGCAGGTAGGTGATGTCGGCCAGGCTGCTGGGGGCGAACCCCACCAGCTCGCGCACTTCTTTGGAGAAATGCGAGGAAGAGGCAAAGCCGAACGCCAGCGCGACGTCGGTCAGCGAACCGTTGCCCAGGCTCATGTCCAACAACGCCTGGGCCGTGCGCCACCCGCGCAAGGCCGGTTTGGCCGCGCTGCCCAGGGCCTGCCGGCAGAGCCGGCGAAAGTGCGAGACCGACACCCCGTAGCGCTGCGCGAGGGTGTTGAGCTTTTCGCTGCGGGTGCCTTGCTCCAACAAAAAACGCACCAGGCCGTAGCTTTCATGCTGGCGCAACAACGGTGCAACGGCGTGATAACCCGGGGTGCCACCCAGCGCCTGTTCAATGAACCAGCGCTCTAGCCGCGCCGGAGTCCGCACGACGTCATCCGCCACCGGCAACAAGGCCCATGGCGCGACCTCGGTTCTTTTCGCGGCGAAGGCATCGCTCATGTCGAAGAACGCCTGCAACTTCACCAGCGGCGCCGGGCAGACCGGCAGCACATGTAATTGGCCACCGGAAAGCCGCAACGGGTCGCGCAGCACCACCAGCCCTTGCCAACCGCTCGGCAGGGCCTGGCGCTGCCCGCCCCCTGCGCTGCCCAGCGCCACCGCACCCTGGACGACCCGCAGGTGCACCACCCGCTCGCGCGGGTCAGTCAATACCGTGGAGCGAGATGATGTGTCCTGCACCGGTGTCTCCTCTGCAACGTGGCGAATGGAAGGAGCGACAGGATGAAAGGCGCGGCGCCTGAAATCTTGATGCAAAGATGATGAGCACCGGGCTGGCATATGCCTTGCACCCTTTTCGTTCATCGGTGCCCATGCCGTTGCCGGGATGAGTGCCACACGGTTTTGAGGACAAGGGCGCCGTCATCCAGCCGGATGGCGGCGCTTTCATGTGGAAGGTGATGCGCGATGAATGAAGTTCCAGCCAACCCCCTGGCCTGGGTCAATGGCAGCGATGCCCCGGAAAAGAGCGCGGTCAATCTTGGCTTCATGGCCCTGAGCGACTGCGCCCCCCTGGTGGTGGCCGCCACCCAGGGGTTCGCCCAGCCCTACGGCCTGACCCTGAACCTCAAGCGCCAGGCATCCTGGGCCAACCTGCGGGACAAGCTGGTCAGTGGTGAAATCGACGCCGCCCACAGCTTGTACGGCCTGGTCTACGCGGTGCACCTGGGCATCGGCGGCGTGGCGCCCACCGACATGGCCGTGCTGATGGGGCTGAACCAGAACGGCCAGAGCATCAACCTGTCCCACGGCTTGCAGGCCCAGGGCGTGACCAGTCCTGAGGCACTGGAACGGCATGTGCACCAATCTCGCCCGAAACTGACCTTCGCCCAGACGTTTCCCACCGGCACCCATGCCATGTGGCTCTATTACTGGCTGGCGGCCCAGGGCATCCACCCCTTGACCGACGTCGACAGCGTGGTGGTGCCGCCGCCCCAAATGATCGCCCACTTGCAGGCCGGACGGATCGACGGCTTCTGCGTCGGCGAGCCCTGGTGCGCCAGCGCGGTGAAGCAGAACCTGGGGTTCACCCTGGCAACCACCCAGACCATCTGGCCCGACCACCCGGAAAAAGTCCTGGGCTGCACCCGCGCGTTCGTCGAGCAGTACCCCAACACCGCCCGGGCCTTGGTGATGGCGATCCTCGAGGCCAGCCGCTTCATCGAGCAGAGCAGCGAGAACCGCCGCAGCACCGCACAACTGTTGAGTGCGCCGCAATACCTCGACGCCCCGCTGGACTGCATCGAACCGCGCTTGCTGGGGATCTATGCCGACGGCCTGGGCAACAGCTGGCAGGATCCTCACGCCATGCGCTTCCATGCGGGCGGCGCGGTGAACCTGCCGTACCTGTCCGACGGCATGTGGTTCATGACCCAATTCCGCCGCTGGGGCTTGCTGCGCGAGGACCCGGACTACCTGGACGTGGCGCGGCAAGTCCAGCAACTCACGCTGTACCGTGAAGCCTGCGCGGCGCTGGACATCCCCGCCCCGCTGCCGGACATGCGCAGCAGCCTGTTGATCGACGGCACCACCTGGGACGGCACGGACCCGGCCGGGTATGCCAAAAGCTTCAAGCTGCACGCCTTGAGCGATGCCACCGCCCTTTTCGCCAGTCGCTGACAGGAGCCTTCCACATGCTGCGTATCCTGCTGATCAATGACACCGCGAAAAAAGTCGGGCGCCTGAAAGCGGCCCTGATTGAAGCCGGGTTCGAGGTGATCGACGAATCCGGCCTGACCATCGATTTGCCCGCACGCGTCGAAACGGTGCGTCCGGACGTGATTCTGATCGATACCGAGTCACCCGGACGCGATGTGATGGAGCAAGTGGTGCTGGTCAGTCGCGACCAGCCACGACCGATCGTCATGTTCACCGACGAGCACGACCCGGATGTGATGCGCCAGGCCATCAAGTCGGGGGTCAGCGCCTACATCGTCGAAGGCATCCACGCCGCACGCCTGCAACCGATCCTCGACGTGGCCATGGCCCGCTTCGAAAGCGACCAGGCCCTGCGCGCCCAACTGCTGGCCCGCGACCAGCAACTGGCCGAACGCAAGCGCATCGAACTGGCCAAGGGCATGCTGATGAAGATGAAGGATTGCAACGAAGAACAGGCCTACACCCTGATGCGCCGCCAGGCCATGAGCCGCCAGCAGAAGCTGATCCAGGTGGCCGAGCAGATCATTGCCATGAACGAACTGCTCGGCTGAACGCCCCGCGGCGCCTGGCCCGACGCCTTCGCGAGCAAGCTCGCTCCCACATGGGCTCTAGGGTTAACACTGCCTTTGTGAACACCCCAAGTCACCTGTGGGAGCGGGCTTTAGGGTGAGCACTGCCTTTCTGAGCCCCCCAAGTTACCGTGGGAGCGAGCTTGCTCGCGATAGCCCTCACAGGTTGGCACAGATCTCGCTTAAGCAACCTCACAGGTAACCAACGGCGGTTGCCCCACCTACGACAAAGACGTCGCACACCCTTTTCGCCTGGCTTGGCGACTCGGGTTGCGGCGTTTTTTTGCTTTGGCCCCAACGTCCGGGGTCGGTGGGGGTCGCCGTTGTGGCGCACCACCTCGAAGCACTGACTCATTTTCGAGACTTTAACCGCTGAGGTGCGCGATGAATTCAAGCTTCTGGAAATCCGGCCACACCCCGACCCTGTTCGCGGCCTTCCTGTATTTCGACCTGAGTTTCATGGTCTGGTACCTGCTCGGCCCACTGGCGGTGCAGATCTCGACCGACCTGCACCTGACCACCCAGCAACGCGGCCTGATGGTCGCCACGCCGATCCTGGCCGGCGCGGTGCTGCGCCTGTTCATGGGCCTTCTGGCCGACCGGATTTCGCCAAAGACCGCCGGCATGGTGGGTCAGGTGATCGTGATCAGCGCATTGTTCTGCGCCTGGAAGCTGGGCATCCACAGCTATGAACAAGCCCTGCTGTTGGGCCTGTTCCTGGGGGTGGCCGGGGCTTCGTTCGCCGTGGCCCTGCCGTTGGCCTCGCAGTGGTATCCGCCCCAGCACCAAGGCAAGGCGATGGGCATCGCCGGCGCCGGTAACTCGGGCACCGTGCTCGCCGCGTTGATCGCGCCGATCATGGCCGTGACGTTCGGTTGGACCAACGTGTTCGGTTTCGCCCTCATCCCCCTGGCGCTGACCCTGGTCCTCTTCGCCTGGCTGGCCAAGAACGCTCCCGAGCGCCCCAAAGCCAAATCCATGGCCGATTACCTCAAGGCCCTGGGCGACCGTGACAGCTGGTGGTTCATGTTCTTCTACAGCGTGACCTTCGGCGGCTTCATCGGCCTGGCCAGCGCCCTGCCCGGCTACTTCAACGACCAGTATGGCCTGAGCCCGGTGACGGCCGGCTACTACACCGCCGCCTGCGTCTTTGGCGGCAGCCTGATGCGGCCCTTGGGCGGCGCCCTGGCCGACCGTTTCGGCGGCATCCGCACCTTGCTGGGCATGTACACCGTCGCGGCCATCTGCATCGCCGCGGTGGGCTTCAACCTGCCGAACTCCTACGCCGCCCTGGCCCTGTTCGTCTGCACCATGCTCGGCCTGGGTGCGGGCAACGGCGCGGTGTTCCAACTGGTGCCGCAACGCTTCCGTCGCGAGATCGGCGTGATGACCGGGCTGATCGGCATGGCCGGCGGCATCGGCGGTTTCGCCCTGGCGGCGGGCATGGGTGCGATCAAGCAGAGCACCGGCAGCTACCAGATGGCGCTGTGGTTGTTCGCCAGCCTCGGCGTCCTGGCCTGGTTCGGCCTGTACGGCGTCAAGCGTCGCTGGAGAACCACCTGGGGTTCGGCCGCCGTCACCGCCGCCCGGGTGTAAGCCAACTCCATGAGCCTGCAACTGAGTTTTGCCGAAGCCAGCGCCATCGGCCCACGGGACGAAAACCAGGACGCCCTGCGCCTGGTCACCCCGGCCCCGGCCCTGGCCGCCAGCAAGGGCTACCTGTTCGCCATCGCCGACGGCGTGAGCCAATGCGCCGACGGCGGGCTGGCGGCCCGGTCGACCTTGCAGGCGCTGGCTCTGGACTATTACGCCACGCCACAAACCTGGGGCGTGGCCCAGGCATTGGATCGCCTGCTGCTGGCGCAGAATCGCTGGCTGCAAGCCAACGGTGGCGGGCAACCGCTGCTCACCACCGTCAGCGCGCTGGTCCTGCGGGGCCGTCGCTTCACCCTCGCCCATGTCGGCGATTGCCGGGTCTACCGCTGGCACGCCGATCATCTGCATCGCATCAGCGAAGACCACGTCTGGGACCAACAGGGCATGCAACATGTGCTCAAGCGAGCGTTGGGGCTGGATCAACACCTGGTGCTGGATTTCCTCGATGGCGAACTGCGCCCCGACGAAACTTTCGTCCTGCTCAGCGACGGCGTCTGGGCCGCCCTGGGGGACACGGCCATCGCCGGCGTCCTGCGCGACCAACCGGACCTCGATCGCGCAGCGCAGACCCTGGTCAACGCCGCGCACCTGGCCGGCAGCCAGGACAACGCCAGCGCCTTGCTGGTGCGCGTCGACGCCTTGGGCGAAGCGAGCATCGGCGACGCGCTGATCCAGTTGCAGCAATGGCCCCTGCCCCCAGCGCTGAAAGCAGGCCAGGCCTTCGAGGGGTGGCAGGTCGAAGCTTTGCTCGGTCAAAGCCAGCAATCACTGCTCTACCGGGTGCACGACGGCCAGGGCCAGCCATGGCTGTTGAAAACCCTGCCCGGCCAGCTCCGGGACGACAGTCGGGCCGGGCAAGCGCTGCTCTCCGAGGAATGGTTTCTCAGGCGGGTCGCCGGTCGACAATTTCCGGAAGTCCATGGCCTGCCCCAGCGCCAGCACCTGTATTACGTGATGCGCGAATACCCCGGCCTGACCCTGGCCGAGCTGTTCGACCAGGGCGGCCCGTTGCCATTGGCACAATGGCTAGACCTGGCGCAACGGCTGGTGCGCGCGGTGGGGCTCCTGCATCGACGGCAGATCTACCACCGCGACATCAAGCCGGAAAACCTGCACCTGGGGGACGATGGCGAATTGCGCCTGCTGGATTTCGGGCTGGCCTACTGCCCGGGGCTGTCCGAAGACCAGGCCAACGTCTTGCCCGGAACGCCCAGCTACATCGCCCCGGAAGCCTTCGCCGGCCACGCGCCGACCGCTCGGCAAGACCTGTACGCCGTGGGCGTGACCCTGTACTTCCTGCTGACCGGCCACTACCCCTATGGCGAGATCGAGGCGTTCCAGCGGCCGCGCTTTGGCGTGCCGGTCAGTGCCCACCGTTATCGGCCGGACCTGGCCGAATGGCTCGGGCAAAGCCTGGAACGGGCCGTGGCGGCAGACCCGGACGAGCGCTTCGAAACCGCCGAGGAATGGCTGCTGTTGCTGGAACAGGGCGAACGTCGCAGCTTGAGCGTAAGGCCCCGGCCACTGTTGGAACGCGAGCCGCTGAAGGTCTGGCGCACGTTGGCGCTGGTGTCTCTGGTGGTGAACATCGTGCTGCTGTTCCTGGTATTTCACAGCTGAGATCCTGTGGGAGCGGGCTTGCCCGCGAAGGCGTCAGCACCTTCAGCATGGATGTTGACTGACGCACCGCTTTCGCGGGCAAGCCCGCTCCCACAATCGATCCAATGCAGGAGCAAAGCTTGCGCCGCGATGCGCCAGCCCCAACGCTCCATTACCGGGCAATACGCTTTGATTCGGTGCAATAAATCCCGCCATTGCGCGCCCGACCAGCGGCCCGCCCAATAAATCCACACCCTCGGCCCACTTGGCACAACCACTGCATAACCCCTGGCAACAGACATAAGGCAACGCCTCCAACGATGAGGGCGGTGCCTCCCGAGAGAACGGGACCAGGACAAAGGCGTCCTCGCTAGCTTGCTAGCGGGACGCCTTTTTTGTTTTCGAAAAAATGGCCGAGTCAGCCCGATCGCCGTGATGAAACGGGCATGAGCTCGCGGAGAACCCTGATGAAAAAACTCAAACTGGTGATGATCGGCAACGGTATGGCCGGGGTTCGGACCCTTGAAGAATTGCTCAAGCTGAGCAACGAGCTGTACGACATCACGGTGTTCGGCGCCGAGCCCCACACCAACTACAACCGTATCCTGCTGTCGCCGGTGCTGGCCGGCGAGCAGACGTTCGAAGAGATCGTGCTCAACGACCTGAGCTGGTACCAGGACAATCACATCAACCTGCTGCTCAACCGCAAGGTGGTGCAGATCGATCGGGTCAAGCGCCGGGTCATCGCCCAGGACGGCACCGAGGCCGAGTACGATCGCCTGCTGATCGCCACCGGTTCCACGCCGTTCATCCTGCCGATCCCTGGCCACACGCTCGAAGGCGTCATCGGCTACCGCGACATCGCCGACACCCAGGCCATGATCGACACCGCCAAGACCCACAAGCACGCCGTGGTGATCGGCGGCGGCCTGCTGGGCCTCGAAGCCGCCAACGGCTTGAAGCTGCGGGGCATGGACGTGACCGTGGTGCACCTCGGTGACTGGCTGCTGGAGCGGCAGCTGGACAAGACCAGCGGCCAATTGCTGCAAAGCGCGCTGCAAGAGCGTGGCCTGACCTTTCGCCTCAACGAGCAGACCCAGGCCCTGCACGACGCCGGCAACGGCCGGGTCGGCTCGGTCCAGTTCAAGAACGGCGACATCATCCCCGCCGACCTGGTGGTGATGGCCGCCGGCATCCGCCCCAACACCGAGCTGGCGGAAAAGTCCGGCATTCCGTGCAGCCGCGGGATCCTGGTCAACGACACGATGCAGACCTACGACCCGCGCATCTATGCCATCGGCGAATGCGCCAACCATCGCGGCACGGCCTATGGCCTGGTGGCCCCGCTGTTCGAACAGGCCAAGGTCTGCGCCAACCACCTTGCGCAACTGGGCTTCGCCACCTACAAGGGTTCGGTGACCTCGACCAAGCTCAAGGTCACCGGCATCGACCTGTTTTCCGCCGGTGACTTCATGGGCGGCGAAGGCACCGAGACCATCACCCTCTCCGACCCGATTGGCGGCGTCTACAAGAAGCTGGTGATCAAGGACGACGTGCTGGTCGGCGCCTGCCTGTACGGCGATACGGCGGACGGCGGCTGGTATTTCCGCCAGATCCGTGAAAACGCCGGGATCAGCGAAATCCGCGATCACCTCATGTTCGGTGAAAACGCCTTGGGCGATGTCGGCCACCAGGGCCAGGACAAAGCCATGAGCATGGCCGACAGCGCCGAAGTCTGCGGCTGTAACGGTGTGTGCAAGGGCACCATCGTCAAGGCGATCCAGGAACACGGGCTGTTCAGCGTCGATGACGTTAAAAAACACACCAAGGCCGCCAGTTCCTGCGGCTCCTGCGCCGGCCTGGTGGAGCAGATCCTGATCAACACCGTGGGCGGTGCGGCGGACGTCAAGCCGAAAAGCGAGAAAGCCATCTGCGGCTGCAGCGACCTCAACCACGGCCAGATCCGCCAGGCGATCCGCGACGAACACCTGCTGACCATCGCCGGCACCATGAGCTACCTGAACTGGCGCACCCCCAACGGCTGCGCCACCTGCCGCCCGGCCCTGAACTACTACCTGATCTCCACCTGGCCCGGCGAAGCCCAGGACGACCCACAGTCGCGCCTGATCAACGAACGCGCCCACGCCAACATCCAGAAAGACGGCACCTACTCGGTCGTGCCGCGGATGTGGGGCGGCGTGACCACGCCGGCGGAGTTGCGCCGCATCGCCGACGTCGCCGATAAATACAGCGTGCCCATGGTCAAGGTCACCGGCGGGCAACGCATCGACTTGCTGGGCATCAAGAAGCACGACCTGCCGGGCGTCTGGAAAGACCTCGACATGCCGTCCGGCCACGCCTACGGCAAGTCCATCCGCACCGTGAAGACCTGCGTGGGCAGCGAGTTCTGCCGCTTTGGCACGCAGAACTCCACCCAGCTGGGCATTGAACTGGAGCACGACCTGTTCAACATGTGGTCGCCACACAAGGTGAAGCTGGCAGTCTCGGGCTGCCCACGCAATTGTTCGGAGGCGGGCATCAAGGACGTCGGCATCATCGGCGTCGACTCCGGCTGGGAGATGTACATCGGTGGCAACGGCGGGATCAAGACCGAAGTCGCCGAGTTCTTCGTCAAGCTCAAGACCGCCGAAGAAGTCCGCGAATACAACGGCGCATTCCTGCAGCTGTACCGCGAAGAAGCCTTCTACCTCGAGCGCACCGTGCACTACATGCAGCGGGTCGGCATGGAGCACATCAAGAAAGCCGTGCTGGAAGACCCGGCCCGCCGCAAAGCGCTGCATGAACGCCTGAAATTTTCCCTGGCCCTGGAACAGGACCCATGGAAACAGCGCCTGGAACAACCCCAGCTGAAAAAAGAGTTCGAAGTCATCCCCGTGAAGAACCTGGAGGTGCCGGCATGAACTGGCTGGATATCTGCGCATTGGAAGAGATCAACGCCCTGGGCTCACGCATCATCCAGGGCCCGAAAGGCGATATCGCGATTTTTCGTACCAGCGACGATGAAGTCTTCGCACTCGACGACCGTTGCCCGCACAAAGGGGGGCCGTTGTCCCAGGGACTGATCTACGGCAAACGCGTGGCCTGCCCATTGCACAACTGGCAGATCGACCTGCAAAGCGGTGAGGCCCAGGCGCCGGATGTGGGCTGCGCCCATCATCATTCGGCCCGTGTCGAAAACGGCCGGGTCCTGCTGGCGCTACGGGACGCAAGCTGATGAGCCACCAAACCACTGCCTCGACCTGCTGTTACTGCGGGGTCGGTTGCGGCGTGCTGATCGACCATGACGACGAGCGCATTCTCGGCGTCAGTGGCGACCCCACCCACCCGGCCAATTTCGGCAAACTGTGCAGCAAGGGCTCGACCCTGCACCTGACCGGCGACCTCGCCGCCCGCGCCCTGTACCCCGAACTGCGCCTGGGCAAGGGCCTGGCCCGCGCCCGTACCGACTGGGACAGCGCCCTGGAGCATGCCGCCAGCGTCTTCGCGGCCACTATTGCCGAGCACGGCCCCGACAGCGTGGCGTTCTACATTTCCGGCCAGTTGCTGACCGAGGACTACTACGCGTTCAACAAACTCGCCCGGGCCTTGGTCGGCACCAACAACATCGACAGCAATTCGCGCCTGTGCATGTCTTCGGCCGTGGTCGGCTACAAGCGCAGCCTCGGTGCCGACGCCCCGCCCTGCAACTATGAAGACCTGGCACTGAGCGATTGCGTGATGATCGTCGGCAGCAACATGGCCTACGCGCATCCGATCCTGTTTCGTCGCCTCGAAGAAGCCAAGTCCCGCCGTCCGCAGATGAAAATCATCGTCATCGACCCTCGGCGCACCGACACCTGCGACCTGGCTGACCTGCACCTGGCGATCCTGCCGGGAACCGACGTCGCCTTGTTCCACGGGATTTTGCACCTGTTGCTGTGGGAAGACTGGGTCGACCGCGATTTCATCAAGGCCCACACCGAAGGCCTGGCTGAATTGAAGAACCTGGTGCGCGACTACACCCCGGCCATGGTCGCCCAGGTGTGCGGCATCAGTGTCGAACAACTGCACCAGTGCGCCGAATGGGTTGGCACCGCGCCGAGTTTCCTGTCGCTGTGGTGCATGGGCTTGAACCAGTCCACCGCCGGCAGTGCGAAGAACAGCGCGTTGATCAATCTGCACTTGGCCACCGGGCAAATCGGCCGTCCGGGCGCGGGGCCGTTCTCGCTGACCGGCCAGCCCAACGCCATGGGCGGACGGGAAACCGGCAGCCTGTCGAACCTGTTGCCCGGTCATCGGGAAGCCAACAACCCGGAACACCGCGATGAGGTCGCCCACTACTGGGGCGTCGAGCAATTGCCGGCCAACCCGGGCCTGAGCGCCATCGAGTTGTTCGACGAAGTGCGCAGCGGCAAGATCAAGGCCTTGTGGATCGCCTGCACCAACCCGGCCCAATCGATGCCGGACCAGACGGCGGTACGGGACGCGCTGCAAGCCTGTCCGTTCGTGGTGTTGCAGGAAGCGTTCCGCACCACCGAGACCGCCGCCTTCGCCGACCTGCTGCTGCCCGCGGCCAGCTGGGGCGAGAAAGAGGGTTCGGTGACCAACTCCGAACGGCGTATTTCCCACGTTCGCCGGGCGGTCAACGCACCCGGTGAAGCACGCCCGGACTGGGCGATTACCGTGGACTTCGCCCAGCGCCTGGAACAACGCCTGCGGCCGGGCCAGCCCAGCCTGTTCGACTTTGCCAGCCCGGCCCAGGTGTTCGACGAATACAAACACCTGACCCGCGGGCGCGACCTCGATCTGTCCGGCATCAGCCATGCCCTGATCGATGAACTCGGCCCCCAGCAATGGCCCTTCCCGGAAGGCGCCACGACCGGCACCGCGCGCCTGTACGAAGACGGGATCTTTCCCACCGACAGCGGGCGCGCGCGATTTGTCGCCGAACCGTATCGTGCCGCCAGGGAGCTGCGCGACGCACGCTACCCCTTGACCCTGAACACCGGGCGGCTGCGCGATCAATGGCACGGCATGAGCCGCACCGGCACCGCCGCACAATTGTTCGGTCATGTGAATGAAGCCGTCCTCAGCCTGCATCCTGACGAACTGCAGCGCCATCGCTTGCAGGCCGGCGACCTGGTCAGCCTGAAAAGCCGGCGCGGCGCGGTGGTCGTGGCCGTGGACAGCGACGAAAGCGTGCGTCCCGGCCAGGCGTTCCTGCCCATGCACTGGGGTGACCGGTTCCTCAAGGGTGGGGTCAACCGCCTGACCCAACCGGCCTTCGACCCATTGTCGAAACAGCCGGAACTCAAGCACAGCGGCGTACGCCTGGAACCGGTGAACCTGCCTTGGCAGTTGTTCACATTGATCGAGGGCGATGTTCAACAGCATCTGGAGACGCTTCGACCGCTCTGTGAGGCGTTTGCCTACGTCAGCCTCAGCCTCACTGGCCGTGAACGCCCGGCGCTGGTGATTCGCGCAGCCAGCGCCGCAGCGCCCGATCCCGAACTGCTGCAGGCCATCGACGAGCAACTGGGGCTGATCAACGGTCCGGTGCTGGCCTACGACGATCCGCGTCGTGCCATCGGCAAACGGGTGCGGATCGAGAACGGTCGCATCACCGCCATCCGCCTGGCCGGCGAAACCCTCGCCCGGCACTGGTTGCAGAATCTGTGGCAGGAAGGTCGCGCCGATGAACAACTGCGCCGCTGGCTGCTGGCGCCATTGAGCGCTCCGCCAGGCAATGTCGGCGCAGCGGTGGGTGGCGGTAGCGGCGGCAAGACACTGTGCAACTGCTTGAACGTCAGCCAGCGCGCGATCTGCGCCGGCATCGAACGTGGCCTGGACTTGCAGGGGCTGAAAAAGGAACTGGGCTGTGGCACGCAATGCGGTTCCTGCGTACCGGAAATCAAGCGCCTGCTGGTTGCCTCAGCGCAACCGATGGCCGCTCTCTCGTGAGGAAAACACTATGAACGCAAAAGTCTGGCTGGTGGGTGCAGGTCCTGGCGACCCTGAGTTGCTGACCCTCAAGGCCGTGCGCGCGCTGCGCGAGGCCGACGTGGTGTTGATCGATGATCTGGTCAACGAGGCGGTGCTGGAACATTGTCCCGGTGCCCGCGTCATCGCCGTGGGCAAACGCGGTGGCTGCCGCTCCACCCCTCAGGCGTTCATCCATCGACTGATGCTGCGCTATGCCCGCCAGGGCAAATGCGTGGTGCGCCTCAAGGGCGGCGATCCGTGCATCTTTGGCCGTGGCGGTGAAGAAGCACAGTGGCTGCAGGCGCAAGGTGTCGAAGTGGAGTTGGTCAATGGCATCACGGCGGGCCTGGCCGGGGCCACCCGCTGTGACATCCCGCTGACCCTGCGCGGCGTCGCCCGGGGCGTGACCCTGGTGACCGCCCACACCCAGGATGGCAGTAGCCTGAACTGGCAGGCGCTGGCGCAAAGCGGTACGACCCTGGTGGTGTACATGGGCGTGGCGAAGCTGAGCGAGATCCGCGAGCAGTTGCTGGCCGGTGGCCTGGCGGCAAACACGCCCGTGGCCATGATCGAAAACGCCTCCCTGCCCCACCAGCGTGATTGCCGCAGCGACCTGGCGTCGATGGAAGCCGATGCCAGCGCCTTCCAGCTCAAGAGCCCGGCGATCCTGGTGATCGGTGCGGTGGCCGGTGCTGCCGAACTCACCGCATCACAGCCTGCGTGGGTTCAGGCTTCGGCGCTGTAACAAACAACACCTAGCCTAATGTGGGAGCGAGCTTGCTCGCGATAGCATCGGGTCAGCAGCATCAATACTGGCTGACACACCGCTATCGCGAGCAAGCTCGCTCCCACAGGTTTTGTGTTTAACCAACTGTTTTGCGGCAACGCCCCCCTCATTTTCATAAATCCCAGGCAAAGAAAAGCCCGGCCTAAGCCGGGCTCTTCCAAAGCTGTGGGCTAATTACTTAGCTTGGGCTTCAACCTGCGCTTCTACGCGACGGTTAACAGCACGACCAGCTTCAGTGGCGTTGTCAGCAACTGGGCGGGATTCGCCGTAGCCAACGGACTGAACGCGGGACGATTCAACACCGTACTGGTTGGTCAGAACTTGCTTGACGGCGTTTGCACGACGCTCAGACAGTTTCTGGTTGTAAGCGTCAGGACCGACGGAGTCAGTGTGACCTTCAACAGTAGTGGTGGTGGATGGGTACTGCTTCATGAAGTCAGCCAGGTTCTTGATGTCGCCGTAGCTGTTAGGCTTGACGACCGACTTGTCGAAGTCGAACTTGACGTCCAGCTCAACGCGTACAACTTCAGCAACGGCTGGGCAGCCGTCAGCGTCAACAGTGACGTTGGCAGGGGTGTCTGGGCACTTGTCGACGTTGTCGCACACGCCGTCGTTGTCGCTGTCGGAGCAGACTTCAGCCGGAGCTGGAACTGGAGCAGCAGCAGGCTTGGAGCCGCCACCGAAGTTCACACCGATACCAACGCTTGGCGCCCACTCGGTGTCGCCCTGGTCGATGTTGTATTGAGCTTCAACACCAGCACGGGCGTAGAAGTTCTCGGTGAAGTACAGCTTGGCGCCGCCACCAACGTTGGCGAAGGTAGAACGGTTACGACCGTTGCTGCCATTCTGGTCGATGCTCTGGTCGGAGAAACCGGCCGAGACGTAAGGACGCAGCATGTCGCCTGGGTTGTTGAAGTGGTACAGAGCGTCCAGGGCAGTGTTGGCGCCCTTGACGTTGGTGCCGTCGTCGGTACGTGCGTTGTGCACTTCGTCGTAGGCCAGACGCAGTTCAACGTCGTCGGTCAGGAAGTAACCGATCGAACCGCCGAACAGGTTGCCGTTGTTCTTGAAGTTACGAGCGCTGTCGAATTGTTCTTTCTTGGCGAAGCCTTCGATTTCAACTGCGCCTTGGCCTTGTGCCAGAGCGCCGAACGAAGTGGCAGCAATCAAAGAACCAATGGCAAAGCCCAAGGTGTTTTTCAGTTTCATCCGTTAAATCCCCATCTGGTGATTGTGAAGCAGTCCCGCAAACCGGGGGACAACTCGGCGGCAAGTCTATCAGAACTTGCCTACACGTAAGAGATATTTGCGCCGAACTAAGTTTCAGCAATGCCTGCAAATTTCTCACGCAATTTGTCAAGAGCGCGCTTGTAACGCATTTTTGTCGCGCTCAAACCCATGTGCATTATGTCTGCGATCTCCTGGAACTCCAGCTCTGCGACAAATCGTAGCACCAGAATTTCCCGATCAATCGGGTTTACATGGACCAACCAGCGATCGAGTCCACCCTTCTCCTCGGGTTTGGGCGCCTTTTCCTCAGACGCTTCTTCAAGAGGGTCCAGGCTCAGAGCGTCCATCAAGCGACGCTTTCGCCGTTCCTTACGGTACTGCGTGATGCATTCGTTGTAGGTGATGCTGTAGAGCCAGGTCTTGAACTTCGATTTCCCCTCGAAGTTCTTCAACCCATACAGCACCTTCAACATCACCTCCTGACAGACATCGTCAGCATCGCGATCGTTCCCCAGGTACCGTGCACAAACGTTAAATAATGTCCTCTGGTAGCGGCGCATCAACTCTTCATAGGCGCGCGTTACGTGGAACAGCTCCGTATGCGCGCGGGCAACCAACTCCTCATCGGAGAGATCACGGGGGTCGTAGCGCGTGGACAGCGATTGGGGTTTGTTCAAAACAGGTCGGGCCGACAGTCTAGGTCAATGTGCGCCGCAGCCTGGAATAGCAGGCATTTTGCGGCGGCATACATTAGCAGGGTTTGCCGGGTTAGCGGCTACTCACATGCTGTTCCAGCAGGATCCGATTGGAGAGCGACACCAGTTCGCCCTCGTCGGTCAGCAATGTGGTTTTCACCGTGCCGATCTCTTCGATCTGACCTTCGACCTCGCCAACACGCACCTGTTGCCCAACCTCATACAATTCACGCACATAGATTCCCGCGAGAATCTGACCGGCGATTTCCCGGCTTCCCAACCCCATGGCCAGCGCAACGGCCAGACCAACGGTAATCAAAACGATCACGATCACGTGGTTGAGCAGGTCTGTCTTGACCTCCAACTGGCTGATCGCAACCGAGATACTGATGATGATCACCAGGCCCTGGGCGATTCGCCCAACGCCGGCGGCGTAGTCCAGCCCCACGCCTTCGGCGGCGCCACGCACCAGCCCGTTGGCCAGTTGGGCCAACAGGACACCCACCAGCAGCACCAGCGCGGCGCCGAATACTTTCGGCAAATACAGCGCAAGCATGTCCAGCGTAGCTGAAACTCGTTCAAGTCCAAGGGATTCAGCCGCCGAAACCAGGAAAATGAGCAATACGAACCAATAGACGATCTTGCCGACCAGGGTCGAAATGGGCACCTGGATGCCGCCTCGCGACAGCAACTTGGTCAGGCCGGTGCCGCCCATCAGGCGATCGAGGCCCAGTTTGGCGAGCAGTTTGGAGAGCAGCGTGTCCAGCAATTTGGCCACGACGAAACCGAGCAACAGCACCACCAGGGCGCCGAAGAGGTTCGGGATGAAGTTGGCCACCTTGGTCCACAACGCGGTCATTGCCGTGACGAGGCTCTGGGTCCAGAGATCAAGTTCCATATTCAATCAGCCTTATCAGCGGTGCGAGTAACAGGTTTACGGCGGGAAACCGGCGCGACATGGGCCGACCCGTTGTTCAAGGCGATCATCAGCGCGGGCAGCCAACGGCCCAGCAGGCTGAACAGATCACTGGCGCCGACCTGGCGGTTGGCGGTTTTCAGTACACGTCCCAGGCATGCGTCGTCGTCCCGGCTGGACGGCGAAGCCTTGAGCATGTCGCGCAAAGACTGTTCAAACGGATCGTGCATACGCACCTCTCGTGATGTCTGTGGAAGACGCGATCAGATTTCGTCGGGTCACATGAAGCCTCATCACACCCAGCGCAGACGCCGGAACAGCCACCACTGTCCCAGCGCCACACAGACCATCAGCAAGCACGCGACCAGGAAACCGTAGGGGCTCGCCGAGAACGGGATACCGCCCACATTGATGCCCAACAGGCCGGTCAGGAAACTCATCGGCAGGAAAATCCCGGTGATGATGCCGAAGCGGTACATGGTGCGGTTCATGCGCACCGACAGGCGCCGGTCTTCGGCCTCCAGCACAAGCCCCACGCGCTCGCGAGTCAATTCCAGCTCCTCGAGGTAACGGGTCAGGCTGTTGTTCAATTCGTTCCAGTAATCGCCATCGTCTTCGACGAACCACGGCAGTTTCAGCCGGGTCATCTGGGCGAAAATGTCCCGCTGCGGCGCCAGGAACCGCTTCAACCCGGCCGCCCTTCGACGGATGTGCAAAATGGCGTCGTGCTCGGGGGTGTACCGTTCGTCGGTATCGAGTTTTTCTTCCTCGCCATCGACGATTTCCGAGAGGCAGGTGACCAGGTCCTGCACCTTGTTGGTGAGGTACTGGGCCATATAAAGGATGAGTTCCGACGCGGTCTTCGGCCCCTTGCTTTCGGCCAGTTGCGCCAACAGCTCATCGGTGGCACGCAGCGGTCGCAAACGCAGGGAGATCACACGCTGGGCAGCGGCGAAGATCCGCACCGAGACCATGTCTTCCGGCTCGGCCCCCGGGTTCAGGTTGATCCCCCGCAGGAACAGCAGCAGCTCGGCGTTAGGCAGGGGCAGCAGGCGCGGACGGGTGTTCTCTTCCAGCAGCAGGTCGCAGTTGAATTCGCTCAGGCCGCTGGATTTGCGCAACCAGGTGTGAGTTTGCGGATGACTGCGATCCCAGTGCAGCCACAGGCTTTCGTGGGCCTGCAACTGCAATTCGTCGAGGTCGGTCCGGGCAATGGAACGCGCGCCGCCCTTACCGTCCAACACCAGGGCATGCACCAGCCCCCATTGCGCGTTTTCTTCCTCGAACATCCTCATCCCTTATGGCTGTAGCGCTTCATTCAGGCATTTTCAACGGGCTTGGCGAGACGATCACGCCGTTGTTGTCCGCGTACACATACTCGCCCGGACGGAACGTCACGCCGGCAAAGGTCACCGCTACGTTGAGGTCGCCGATGCCGCGCTTGTCGGTTTTCATCGGATGACTGGCCAGGGCCTGGACGCCGAGGTCGGTCTGGGCGATGACGTCGACGTCGCGGATGCACCCGTAGATCACCAGCCCTTCCCAGCCACTCTTCGCGGCTTTTTCCGCCAGCATGTCACCCAGCAAGGCCCGACGCAGAGAGCCGCCACCGTCCACCACCAGCACCTTGCCGGCGCCCGGTTGCTCGACTTGCTCCTTGACCAGCGAGTTGTCTTCGAAGCACTTGATGGTCACGATTTCGCCGCCGAAGGAATCGCGGCCGCCGAAATTGCTGAACATCGGCTCCAGCACCTGAACCAGGTCCGGGTAGGCATCGCACAGGTCAGGCGTGAGGTAATGGTTCATCGAACAACTCCTGTAAGGCTGGAACGTCAGACTGAATGAGCAACCGTTTGTGACCGAAACTGCTTCAAGCGTCATATCTTAGCCGCAAGCCGACCAGAGCGAAATGCTCTTGTCAGGGCCTTCGCCTCAAACCGCCTCGGCCAGACTGGGTTGTTCTGCCATCAACGGTGCGCAGGGGTTTTCCAGCCAGCGCGCCACCAACGGCCAGACATCCGTGTGCGCGGCCTTGCTGACCAGCATCTCGACATGCCCGAAATCTTCACTGAACCCCTGTGCCCGGCCCAGGCAGACAAACTGCTTGTGCTCGGAGCCGATCTGTTCGAAGAGCTTGCGGCAGGCCCAGGTCGGGTCCTGGTGATCGCCTGCGGCACTCACTGCCAGCACCGGCACCTGGACATCGGCCAAACCGGCCCACCAGTTCTTCTCGGCATCGCCGAAGCGCCCGAACAGGCCATACCAGCGCATGCTTTCCAGGGCCAGGCCGATGGGCTCGTCCTCCGGACCACGCTTGAGCCGTGAGCCGGACAGTTGAGCAAAGCGCTTGAGAATGAAACGCCCGCTCCATTCCACCGGCGGGATCTTCAGCGGCCAGTAGGTGCGGCTGACCTGGGTGCCGAAAAACGCCGCCGACGCCACGGCCGGCTCGCCCAGGTAATGGCCGCCTAGCGCCGCCGCCAGGGTGATGCCGCCCAGGGAGTGGCCGATCCAGTGCGGCACTTGCCCACTTTGCTCGCGCACGAAAGCACCGATGGCGGGCAGGTCGTAGCGGGCGTAATCAGCTACACGGTTGTTGCGGTAATCCTGGTTGCGCTGGGACAGCCCATGGCCGCGCATCTCCGGAATCCAGACATCGAAACCCAGGCGCGTCAGGTACGCCCCCAGGCCGAGACCCTTGGGGGAATACCAGAAGCGGCGGTTGGAGAAGCTGCCGTGCAACAGGATCACGGGAACGCCGCGGGTCTGGCCGGCGTCGGCCATGCCCAGGCGGGTGACGGCCAGTTCGACGCTGTAGTCCGGGCTGTTGCCGGGCTTGAGGCGATAGACGTCTTCGCTCAGATCACCGCGTCGCTCGGCGCTGATCAGGGCGACAGGAAAAAGGTTGCTGCTGCTTTGCATAATGCTCTTGCACAAAAAAAGACAACTGTGGGAGCGAGCTTGCTCGCGATGGCGGTGGATCAGCAAAATAATCTTGGCTGACACTCCGCTATCGCGAGCAAGCTCGCTCCCACAAAGGTTACCCGGCTTACATCACCGGTGAGGCCCCTTCACTCAATCAGACCGCGCCCTGCCCCTCGGCCAGGAAGAACCAGGTTTCCAGCACGGAGTCGGGGTTCAACGAAACGCTTTCGATGCCCTGCTCCATCAGCCACTTGGCCAGGTCCGGGTGGTCCGAAGGGCCCTGGCCGCAGATGCCGATGTACTTGCCAGCCTTGTTGCAGGCGGCGATGGCATTGGCCAGCAGCTTCTTGACCGCCGGGTTCCGCTCGTCGAACAGGTGCGCAATGATCCCCGAGTCGCGGTCCAGGCCCAGGGTCAACTGGGTCAGGTCGTTGGAGCCGATGGAGAAACCGTCGAAGAACTCGAGGAATTCTTCCGCCAGGATGGCGTTGGACGGCAGTTCGCACATCATGATCACGCGCAGGCCGTTGTCGCCACGGGCCAGGCCGTTCTCGGCCAGCAGGTCGACCACCTGGCTCGCTTCACCGAGGGTACGCACGAACGGCACCATGATCTCGACGTTGGTCAGGCCCATCTCGTTGCGCACACGCTTGAGGGCGCGGCACTCGAGCTCGAAGCAATCACGGAACGATTCGCTGATGTAGCGCGAAGCGCCGCGGAAGCCCAGCATCGGGTTTTCTTCTTCCGGTTCGTAGAGCTTGCCGCCGATCAGGTTCGCGTATTCGTTGGACTTGAAGTCCGACAGGCGCACGATGACCTTTTTCGGGTAGAACGCCGCTGCCAGGGTGCTGATGCCTTCTACCAGTTTCTCGACGTAGAAACCGACCGGATCGTCGTAGCCGGCGATGCGCTTGTCGACGCTGTCCTTGATCTCGGGCGGCAGGCCGTCGTAGTTCAGCAGCGCCTTGGGGTGCACGCCGATCATGCGGTTGATGATGAACTCCAGGCGGGCCAGGCCCACGCCGGCGTTCGGCAACTGCGCGAAGTCGAAGGCGCGGTCCGGGTTGCCGACGTTCATCATGATCTTGAACGGCAGCTCCGGCATGGCGTCCACGGAGTTCTTCTTGATGTCGAAGCCCAACTCACCTTCGAAGATGTAGCCGGTATCGCCCTCGGCGCAGGACACGGTCACGCCTTGGCCATCCTTGAGCAGTTGGGTCGCGTTGCCGCAACCGACCACGGCCGGGATCCCCAGCTCACGGGCGATGATCGCCGCGTGGCAGGTGCGCCCGCCGCGGTTGGTGACGATGGCGCTGGCGCGCTTCATCACCGGTTCCCAGTCCGGGTCGGTCATGTCGGACACCAGCACGTCGCCGGCCTGGACCTTGTCCATTTCCGAGACGTCGTTGATGATCCGCACCTTGCCGGCGCCGATGCGCTGGCCGATGGCGCGGCCTTCCACCAGCACGGTGCCGGTTTCCTTGAGCAGGTAGCGCTCCATGACGTTGGCCTGGGTGCGGCTCTTCACGGTTTCCGGACGGGCCTGCACGATGTACAGCTTGCCGTCGTCACCGTCCTTGGCCCATTCGATGTCCATCGGGCACTTGTAGTGCTTCTCGATGATCATCGCCTGCTTGGCCAGCTCGCTGACTTCGGCGTCGGTCAGGCAGAAACGCGCGCGCTCGGCCTTGTCCACGTCGACGGTCTTGACCGAACGACCGGCCTTGGCTTCGTCACCGTAGATCATCTTGATGGCCTTGCTGCCCAGGTTGCGGCGCAGGATGGCCGGGCGGCCGGCAGTCAGCGTGCCTTTGTGGACGTAGAACTCGTCCGGGTTGACCGCGCCTTGTACGACGGTTTCACCCAGGCCGTAGGCGCCGGTGATGAACACCACGTCACGGAAGCCCGACTCGGTGTCGAGGGTGAACATCACGCCGGCGGTGCCGGTTTCGGAACGGACCATGCGCTGCACACCCGCGGACAGGGCGACCAGCTTGTGGTCGAAGCCCTGGTGCACGCGGTAGGAAATGGCACGGTCGTTGAAGAGGGAAGCGAAGACTTCCTTGGCGGCGCGGATGACGTTTTCCACGCCACGGATGTTCAGGAAGGTTTCCTGCTGGCCGGCAAAGGACGCGTCCGGCAGGTCTTCGGCGGTGGCCGAGGAACGTACGGCGACCGCGATGTCGGGATTGCCTTCGGACAGCTTGGCGAAAGCGGTGCGGATCTCGCTGTTCAGTTGCTCGGGGAACTCGGCTTCCATGATCCACTGGCGGATCTGGGCGCCGGTCTTGGCCAGGGCATTGACGTCATCGACGTCCAGGGCATCGAGCGCATCGTGGATCTGCTTGTTCAGGCCGCTCAGTTCCAGGAAATCACGATAAGCCTGAGCGGTCGTGGCGAAGCCACCTGGCACCGATACGCCGGCACCGGCGAGGTTACTGATCATCTCGCCCAGGGATGCGTTCTTGCCCCCCACATGCTCCACATCATGGACGCCGAGCTTATCGAGGGAAACTACGTACTCTACCAAGGTGATCTCTCCACTAACTGTGTTGGAAAAGCTCAAGGCACCGACGGCTCCAGGGGAGCGATTGCCGGCGATATGGCCTGGACCTGGAAAATAAGTGAGAATGCGGGCCACTGGCGGCCGGCAAATCGCGCCTATCATATCCAAGAATCGTCACTAGCTCACTAGGGCCCAAGGCGCAAATGAAACGATCTGCTTTCTTTATCTCCGACGGCACCGGCATCACGGCCGAAACCTTAGGTCAAAGCCTGTTGGCGCAATTCGAAAACATTACCTTCACCAAGCTGACACGTCCGTACATCGACAGCGTCGACAAAGCGCGGGCCATGGTACAGCAAATCAATAAAGCCGCCGAAACCGACGGTTTCCGCCCGATCATCTTCGACACCATCGTCAATCAGGACATCCGTGAGATTCTCGCAACGTCCAATGGTTTCATGATCGACATCTTTTCGACCTTCCTGGCGCCCCTGGAGCAGGAACTGAGCGAACACTCCTCCTACTCGGTCGGCAAGTCCCATTCCATCGGGCACAACTCCAACTACATGGAGCGGATCGAGGCGGTCAACTTCGCGCTGGACAACGATGACGGCGCCCGCACGCATTATTACGACAAGGCCGACCTGATCCTAGTGGGCGTGTCGCGTTGTGGTAAGACGCCGACGTGCCTGTACATGGCGATGCAGTTCGGCATCCGCGCGGCCAACTACCCGCTGACCGAAGAGGACATGGAGCGCCTGCAACTGCCCAGCGCCCTGCGCGCCCACCAGCACAAGCTGTTCGGCCTGACCATCGACCCGGACCGCCTCACCGCGATCCGCAACGAGCGCAAGCCCAACAGCCGCTATTCGAGCTATGCCCAGTGCGAGTTCGAGGTGCGCGAAGTGGAAAATCTGTTCCGGCGGGAAAATATTCCGCATATCAATTCCACGCATTTTTCCGTGGAAGAGATATCGGCGAAGATCCTGGTGGAGAAAGGGGTGGAGCGGCGGTTCAAGTGAGGTAGAGGTCTGGCACCAAAACCTGTGGGAGCGAGCTTGCTCGCGATAGCGGTGTGTCAGCCGCATGAATGTTGCCTGACACTTCCCAATCGCGAGCAAGCTCGCTCCCACATGGGTTCTGGTATGACTGCAGGATTTGTATTCCCCTGCTTTCCTCCTGTGGAAAGCAGCTCCCACAGGTTCTACCTCAATGAACCCCAGCCGCCTGTTCTTCCATTTTCTTGCGCAGGCTCAACGGGCGCATGTCGGTCCAGACTTCTTCGATGTAGGCCAGGCATTCCTTCTTGAAGCCGCTCTTGCCGACGGTACGCCAGCCTTCGGGAACGGCCTTGTAGTCCGGCCAGATCGAATACTGCTCTTCGTGGTTGACCACGACCTGAAAGACGATGTCCTCGCGGTCGAATACTGAAGTCATGGGTGTCTCTCCATCTTTGCTCGAGGTTCACTGCGGCGCATGCGCAGCCAGGGTATGAAAGGAACGTTTGGGGCCGGATGAAAATTAGGCGTCGCTGACGGCCGCGCTCAAGGCGCGCCCGAAAATGTCGGCGATCCGGTCGATGTCGGCCGCGGTGACGATCAGCGGTGGCAGGAATCGCACCACGCCGCCCTGGCGTCCGCCCAGTTCCAGGATCAGCCCGCGCTTGAGGCACTCGCGCTGCACCCGTGGCGCCAGGCGGCCATCCACCGGCGGATGGCCCTGGGCGTCCGGCGTGCCGTGGGGGTCAACCAGCTCGACGCCAAGCATCAAGCCACGACCGCGGATATCACCCAATTGCGCAAAGTCGCGCTGCAGAATGCGCAGGTGCTCGCTCAGGCGCTCACCCATGGCGGTCGCGTGGGCCGGCAGGTCATGCTCCACCAGATAGCGCATGACCGCCGAGCCGGCGGCCATCGCCATTTGGTTACCCCGGAACGTCCCGGCGTGGGCGCCCGGCAACCAGGTGTCGAGCCAGTCGCGGTAGACCACCACCGCCAGCGGCAGGCTGCCGCCGATGGCCTTGGACAGTACCACCACGTCCGGGATGATCCCGGCATGCTCGAACGCGAACATCTTGCCGGTCCGACCGAAGCCGCTCTGGATTTCATCGACGATCAGCGCCACGCCGGCCTGCTCGGTGATCCGCCGCAAGCCGCGCAGCCAGTCGAGGTCGGCCGGTATGACCCCGCCCTCGCCTTGCACCACTTCGACGATCACCGCCGCCGGCAATTGCACCCCGGCCTCGGGGTCGTTCAACAGGTTGTGCAAGTAATGCAGGTTGGCCTTCACGCCTTGCGCGCCGCCCAGCCCGAACGGGCAACGGTAATCGTAGGGGAACGGCATGAACTGCACGCCATTGCTGAGCAAGGCACCCAGGGGTCGCTTCGGCCCCAGGCTGCCCATCAGGCTCAGCGCGCCCTGGCTCATGCCGTGGTAACCGCCCTGGAACGACAGCACGGTGCTGCGTCCGGTGGCGGTGCGCACCAGTTTGAGGGCGGCCTCCACCGCGTCGGTGCCGGTGGGGCCGCAGAACTGGATCTTCGCCTCGGCCGCCAGCGCCGCCGGCAGCAGGCCGAACAGGTCCTGGACGAAGCGATCCTTGACCGGTGTGGTCAGGTCCAGGGTGTGCAGGGGCAATTCATCCGCCAGCACCTGCTGGATCGCCTCGATCACCACCGGGTGGTTGTGCCCCAGCGCCAGCGTGCCGGCGCCGGCCAGGCAATCGATGAACGTACGCCCCTCGACGTCTTCGACATGCAAGCCGCGGGCACGCTTGAGGGCCAGAGGCAGGCGCCGGGGATAGCTGCGGGCATTGGACTCCTGGCGGTTCTGGCGGGCCAGCAGCGGCGACTCATTGAATTGATAGAGTGTCTCGGCCGGCTCCGGGCTGAGCCGGGCCGGTGGTGCTTCGATAAGGCTGTTGGCGACTGGCATCTCTCGACCTCGCTGTGCACACATGTGCAGGTTTCCTGATGTGGAAACGCACCAGCGAGGCCGGGATTTAGCCTGTGGAGAAAAAGCTCGTCCCAGGTATGGGGGTCAGCCCGGCAACGACTGCACCGGCACCGTCAACTCGACTCGCAACCCGTCCGTCCGGCTGTCGAAATGCAGGCCGCAGCCGCAACGCTGGACGATGGCCTGGACAATCGCCAGGCCCAACCCGCAGCCCGTGCTCTGGCCGTTGCGCCAGAAACGTTGGGTCAGGTGCTGGATGTCGTCGGCGGCGATGCCCGGCCCATGGTCGCGCACCTGGAAGCGAACCCGCTGGCCGACCATTTCCAGGTTCAACTGCACTTCGGTATCGCCGGGGGTGTGGCGCAAGGCGTTATCCAGCAGGTTGCGCACGGCGGCGATGGAGAGCACCGCCGGCATCTGCACCGGCGCTTCGGACAACCCTGGGGCCAGTTGCAGCTTGATCCGCCGGGAATCATGGCTGGCCGCGTCCTGGATCGCCAACCGCGCGACCTGCTCGGCATTGCACTGCACGCCATCGTCGAACGACAGGCTACCCTCCACCCGCGCCAACAGCAGCAACTGCTCCAGGGTTCGATGCAGGCGGTCGGCGCCCTCCTCAGCCCGGGCCAGAGACTGGTCGCGGGCGGCGCCTTCGGTCATGCGCGCGACCTGCAGGTGGGTCTTGATGGCCGTCAACGGGCTGCGCAGTTCGTGGGCGGCATCGCCGGTCAGCCGCCGCTCGCGCTCGAGGGTCTTGCCAATGCGCTGGAACAATTGATTCTGGGTCTCCAGCAGCGGCCGCAGTTCGCTGGGCAGCGGATGGATCTGCAGCGGCTCCAGGGAATCGGCGTTGCGCCGCATCAGCGCGTCGCGCATGCGATTGAGCGGCGCCAGGCCCTGGCCGATGCCCAGCCACAACAGGCACAGGCAGCCGAGCAGCGCCACGCCCACCGGCACCGAGGCCGCCAGGAGGATCGACATGTTCAGGGCCTCGCGCTCGATCTGGCGGTCGGCGGTGGTGATACGCACGTCACCTCGGGCCAGGGTGAAGCTGCGCCAGGGCGCGCCGTCGATCATCTGGTCATGGAAACCCATTTTCTCCGCTTCCAGGGCCTGCTCCGGGGTGCCATGGCTGCGCGCCAGGATTTCCCCCCGCAAGGAACTGACCTGGCAGGCCATGCCCCCGGGGATGCTCAACTGCTCGGCGCTGAAGTGCGTGCCGTCGCCCTTGCTGGGCAACGGTGGCAACTGCTCCAGCAGGCCGGCGACCATCCGCGCCGACGCCACCAGGCGCTGGTCGAGGGAAAACATCATCTGGTTGCGCAGGTCGCTGAGCATCCACGCCGCCGCCAGGGCCCAGATCAGGGCGAAGGCCGCGCCGAGGGTCAGGCTCAGGCGCAATCGCAGGCTCATCACTTGGAAGACTCCCCGCCATCGGCAGGCCCCAGGCGATAACCCAACCCGCGCACGGTCTCGACGATCCCGTTGCCCAGCTTGCGCCGCAGGTGATGGATATGGACATTGAGGGCGTTGCTCTCCAGTTCGTCGTTGAAACCGTAGACGCTGTCCTTGAGTTGCTCGGTGGACAACACCCGGCCGCGACTGTGCAGCAGGGCCTGCAACAACGACTGCTCGCGCCGGGACAAGTCCACCGGCTGGCCGTCCAGCAAGGTTTCCCGGCTGCTGGGATCGTACGTCAACCGGCCGTGTTCGATCAGGTTGACGCTGCGCCCCGCCACGCGCCGCAACAGGGTGTGCAGGCGCGCCGCGAGTTCGCGCAGGTCGAAAGGCTTGAGCAGGTAGTCATCGGCGCCGGCCTGCAAGCCATCGACCCGATCGGTCACCGAGTCCCGCGCGGTGAGGATCAACACCGGGATCTCCAGGCCTTGCTGGCGCAGTTGCTTGAGCAGCTTCAGGCCGTCCTCGTCGGGCAGCCCCAGGTCCAGCACCATGACGTCGAACTCGGCCACGCCGACCATCGCCCGCGCCGCCGACGCCGTGGCAACATGCTCGACGGTCAGGCCCTGGGCCGTAAGGCCGGCGACGATGCCGCTGGCGATCAACTCATCGTCTTCGCAGACCAGTACGTGCATGGTAAGCCCCGTGGAAAAAGGTACATTAGGCCGCCGGCCGATTAAGCCGACATTATGCGACGAGTCCGCCCGATTTGGGCGATCATTGCGGCCGAGGCCCGGTTGCCGCCGGGTTAATCGACGGTTAATCGCCGGCCGCCATTGTGCATTCCACTTGCTTCGTTCTAAGGCTTTATCCATGCGTCGATTGTTTTTGTTGTGGCTGTTGCTGATTTCGGGCCTGGCCCAGGCCGCCAATCCCTTCGAGACCAAACCCGATTTCCTGCCGGTGGAAAAGGCCTTCGTGTTCACCTCCGAACGCCTGGACTCCGGCGAAACGCAGCTGTTCTGGCAGATCGCCGATGGCTACTACCTGTACCAGCAACGGCTCAAGTTCGACGGCCTGGCCGAGGCGCAGAAACCCAGGCTGCCGGAGGGTGAAGCCCACAGCGACGAGTTCTTCGGCGACCAGCAGGTCTATCGCCAGGCCTTGGAACTGAAGATCCCGGCCGGCGCCACCGGCAAGATCAAGGTCGGCTTCCAGGGCTGCGCCGACGCGGGCCTGTGTTACCCACCCCAGACGCAAATCGTCGATCTGGGCGGCGCCGCACCTGTGGCCGCCGGCAACCAGGCGCCGGACCAGGCCCTGGCCAGCGGCCTGCAACAACGGGCATTGGGCTGGAGCCTGCTGGTGTTCTTCGGCCTGGGACTGTTGCTGGCGTTCACCCCGTGCTCCCTGCCCATGCTACCTATTCTGGCGGGCCTGGTGGTGGGCAGCGGCGCCGGCCCGCGGCGCGGCCTGGCGCTGGCCGGCAGCTACGTGATCAGCATGGCCCTGGTGTACGCCGCCATGGGCGTATTGGCCGCGTTGCTGGGCGCCAACCTCCAGGCGTTGCTGCAGCAGCCGTGGCTGCTGGGCACGTTCGCGGCGATCTTCGTGCTGCTGGCGCTGCCGATGTTCGGTTTCTTCGAGTTGCAGTTGCCGGCCGCCCTGCGCGACCGCCTGGAAAACGCCGGGCGCCAGCGCCGCGGTGGCAGCCTGGTGGGCGCCGGCATCCTCGGCGCACTGTCCGGTCTGTTGGTGGGGCCGTGCATGACCGCCCCGCTGGCCGGCGCGCTGTTGTACATCGCCCAGGGCGGCAATGCGCTGCACGGTGGGCTGATCCTGTTTGCCATGGGCCTGGGCATTGGCCTGCCGCTGTTGCTGCTGGTGACCGTGGGCAATCGCTTCCTGCCCAAGCCCGGCGCCTGGATGAACCTGCTCAAGGGCTTGTTCGGCTTCCTGTTCCTGGGCACGGCCCTGTTGATGATTCGCCCGGTGATCGATGGCTCGCTGTGGATCGGGCTGTGGGGCGCGCTGTTGTTGATCGCCGCGTACAGTGCCTGGCGCCAGACCGAAGGTTTTGGCCGCGCCGCCTATGCCTGCGGCAGCGCCTCGTTGCTGTTCGGCCTGTGGGGCAGCGTCCTGGTGGTCGGTGCGGCGGGCGGCAGCGATGACTTCTTCCAGCCGCTCAAGGTCTACACCGCCACCGCGCCGGGCGGCTCGGTCGCCAAGGCCCATGACGCCTTCGTCACGCTCAGTGAGCCGGCCGCCCTGCAACAGCAATTGGACGAGGCCAAGGCCCAGGGCCAATGGGTGCTGCTGGACTACTACGCCGACTGGTGCGTGTCCTGCAAGATCATGGAAAAACAGGTGTTCGGCCGCGCCGACGTGCAGGACGCCTTGAACGGCGTGCGCCTGCTGCGCCTGGACGTCACCACTGACAACGCCGCCAGCCGCGCGTTGCTGGGCCGCTACCAGGTGCCCGGGCCGCCGAGCCTGTTGTGGATCGGCGCCGACGGTGAAGAACGCCGCAGCCAGCGGATCACCGGGGAAGTCGATGCCAAGGCCTTCCTGGAACGCTGGAACGTCACCCGGGATGCCCGCTGATGCTCACGCTCACCCTCGGCACTTTTGCCATCGCCCTTAACCACCTGCTGCTGATCAGCGCCTTGGCGCTGGCGACCTTCGTGGGCTGGCGGGTCGCCAAGCGCGGTGGCGAGAACCCCGAGTCGGTGCTGTTCGTGCTGTTTTTGCTCGGCCTGCTGGCCGCGCGGGTCGGTTTTGTCGTCGCCTACTGGAACCATTACCAGGACGATGCCTGGCAAATCGTCGACCTGCGCGACGGCGGTTTCCTGGCCTGGCCGGGGGTCGTCGCGGTGTTGATCGGCGCATTGCTGTGGGCGCGGCGGCGCCCGGCCCTGCGCCGGCCGTTGGGTTTCGGCGTCGGCAGTGGCTTGCTGTTCTGGCTGGTGGCGTCCCTGTCGCTGACGATCTACGAACGGGGCACGCGGCTGCCGGACATCGACCTGCGCAGCGCCGACGGGCAGACCGTCAAGCTCGGCGACTATCAGGGCGGCCCTCTGGTGATCAACCTCTGGGCCACCTGGTGCCCGCCCTGCCGGCGTGAAATGCCGGTACTGGAAGAAGCCCAACAGCGGCGTCCGGACCTGACGTTCCTGTTCGTCAACCAGGCCGAAAGCATGCAGAGCGTGAGCACCTACCTCGCCACCCAGGGCTTGAGCCTGGACAACGTGCTGTTCGACGGCAGCGGTCGCCTCGGCCAGGCCGTGGGCTCCATGGCCCTGCCGACGACGCTGTTCTACAGCGCCGACGGTCGCCTGCTGGGCAGCCACCTGGGCGAGCTGTCGGAAGCGAGCCTGGCCCGCGCCCTGGAAAACTTTGAAGCGCCGGGTTCGCCCGTGCCGCCCCACCCTGTCACAAGGAAATCGCCATGCCCCGCCTCCGCCACCTGCTGATCCTGGGCTTTTCGGCCGCGTTGCTGCAAGCGCCACTGCTGCAGGCCGAAGAGCTGCCCGCGGCGATCAAGAAGATCGAAGCCAAGGGCGCGAAGATCATCGGCACCTTCGACGCCCCGGACGGTTTGCGCGGTTACGCGGCGCAATACCAGAACCGAGGCATGGCGCTGTACCTGACGCCGGACGGCCAGCATGTGCTGCTGGGCAACCTGTACGATGCCGACGGCAAGGACCTGAGCGTGGAACCGCTGCAAAAACTGGTGTATGCGCCGATGGCCAAGGCCATGTGGGCGAAGATGGCCGCCAGCCATTGGATCGCCGACGGTAACCCGGACGCGCCGCGCACGGTGTACCTGTTCAGCGACCCGAACTGCCCGTACTGCAACATGTTCTGGGAGCAGGCGCGGCCCTGGGTCAAGGCCGGCAAGGTGCAACTGCGCCACATCATGGTGGGGATCATCCGCGAGGACAGCCCAGGCAAAGCCGCGGCACTGCTGGCGGCCAAGGCCCCGGAGAAAGCCCTGGAGACCCACGAGAAGGCCGGCAAGGGCAGCGCCCTCAAGCCCCTCAAGGACATCCCGCCGGCCATCCAGGCGAAAATGGACGCCAACCAGCAGTTGATGGACGAACTGGAACTGACCGCGACCCCAGCGATTTTCTACCTCGACGACAAAGGCGAACTGCAACAACAGCAAGGCGCGCCTTCGCCGGACAAACTGGTGAAGATCCTCGGGCCGAAGTGATGTCGGCTGGGCGGGCTTGCTCGCGATAGCGGTCTGTCTGTGCCGGTGATGCTGGCCGGGCGGGCCCCTTCGCGGGCAAGCCCGCTCCCACAGGGATCTTTGTCAGGCGCAGATTATGTGAACATCCCCCATTAATGGTGGGAGCGAGCTTGCTCGCGATAGCGGTCTGTCTGTGCCGGTGATACTGGCCGGACGGGCCCCTTCGCGGGCGAGCCCGCTCCCACAGGGATATTTGCCAGGCGCAGATTGTTTGAACATCCCCCATTAATTGTGGGAGCGGGCTTGCTCGCGAAGGCCAAGGTCAGCGGCGCAGGAACTCCAGCAATACCTGCGTCACGAACTCCGGGTTTTCCAGGTTGGAGATGTGCCCCGCTTCCGGGATCAGCACGTGAGGGCAGCCGATCCGCTCGGCCATCTCCAGCGCTTCGGACGGCGGGCGCGGCTTGTCCTGGTCGCCGCACATCACCAACGTGCGCCCGGCGTCCAGTTCAGTCAGGCGCGGGAGGATGTCGTCCCGGCCAAAAATGATCCGGCCCAGCGGCACGATGCTGTCGCGCAGGCGCTCGGTCGGCAGCGCCGCCAGGGTCGCACGAAACTGCTGGTACAAGGAGGACTGCGGATCGATGCCTGGACGGAAGAAAATTGGCACGACGATGTCCAGCAGCGGTTCGGGAATGCTGCCGCTGGCTTCGATCTTGTCGAACAGCGAGAAGTAGTACTGGCGGGTCGGCTCCGGCTCGACGCCCACGTAGGTGTCCATCAGCACCAGGGACTTGACCCGCGTCGGCGCCGCAAGCGCCAGCCGCGCGCCCCACATCCCGCCCACCGACAGCCCCACCAGGTCGAAGCCGTCGACCTGCAAGTGATCCATCAAGGCCAATGCCTGGCGAGCCAGGTCGTCCAGCGAGGTCATGCCTTCGGGCAATTGCCCGGATTGGCCGTGGCCCCACAGGTCCAGGGCGATGACCCGGTAATGCCGGGACAACGCCTCGATCTGCGGCGCCCACATGGTGTGGTCCCACAAATAGCTGCTGCCCAGCAGCACCACCGGGCCATGGCCCTGATCCAGGTAATGAAGCGGTTGTCCGTCAACGGTCGCAAAAGGCATCGGTGACCTCCTTGTGTGAATGAAAAAGGCCTGGAGAGACTGGGCCGTGCAAGGCGAGGCGTCAACCTCGGGTTGCGGCGCATCACGCACGACCGCCTTCGCGAGCAAGCCCGCTCCCACAGGGGCTCAGTGTTCACAAGCCTGGTGTGGGAGCGGGCTTGCTCGCGAAGAGGCCCTCACCGCCACCGCCGCCCTACAGCCCCTCCAGCTCGGCCATCAAGTCGTTCAGCCGATCCACCTTCTCCCCGGTGATTTCACTGGCCGCCAGTCCCTCGATGTAACGGGCCAGCGCTTGCACCGTGCTGCATTCGAACATCGCCCGCAGCGGCACCTCGCGTTGCAGGGCCTTTTGCACCCGTGAAGCGATTTGCGTCGCCAGCAGCGAATGCCCGCCCAACTCGAAGAAGTTGTCGCGTACCCCCACCCTATCGACCTTCAGCACCTCGGCCCAGATGTCCGCCAGGGTCTGCTCCAGTTCATTGCCGGGCGCCTGGTAGTCCTGGCTTTGCAACTGGCCGATCTCCAGGGCCGGCAAGGCCTTGCGGTCGAGCTTGCCGTTGGCGTTGAGCGGCAGGCGCTCGAGCCACAGCCAGTGCAGCGGCACCATGTACTCCGGCAGTTCGGCCCGCAGTCGCTGCTGGATGCGCTCCAGGCGCTCGCTGGGGCTCAGCGCCGAATCGGCGGCCACCAGGTAACCCACCAAATGCTTGCCATGGACGCCTTCCTGCACACCCACCGCCGCGTCGCGCAGCTCGGGTTGTTCGTGCAGACGCGCCTCGATTTCCCCCAGTTCGATGCGATAGCCGCGCACCTTCACCTGATGGTCGATGCGCCCGACGTACTCCAACACCCCGTCAGGGCGCCGCCGGGCCAGGTCGCCGGTGCGGTACAGCCGCTCTCCCGGCGCCCCGAACGGATTCGGCACGAACACCGGCGCGGTGCGCAAAGGATCGCTGACATACCCGCGCCCCACCCCGGTGCCGGCCACGCACAACTCGCCGACGGCGCCCAACGGCACCAGGTCCAGCGCGCCGTCGAGCAGGTACAAGCGATTGTTGTCGGTGGGCGTGCCGATCGGCAGGTAGGTGCCACGGGTCGAGGCCAGGTCCACGCGGAAGAACGCCACGTCATCGGAGCATTCCGCCGGACCGTAGGCGTTCACCAACCCGATGGCCGGGTAGCGCAGCAGCCATTGGTGGGCCAGTTCCGGTGGCATCGCCTCACCGGTAGGCAGCATCCAGCGCAAGCCATCCAGGCCGATGCGGTCCTGGGCGAGCATGCCCTGGATCAGCGACGGCACGCTTTCCAGCACCGTGATGCCCTGGTGCTGCACGTGTTGCAGCAAGCCTTGCGGGTCATGGGCGATGGCATTGGGCACGATGTCCACCCGGGCGCCGAACAGCGGCCCGGCGAGGAACTGCCACACCGAAATGTCGAAGCTCTGGGACGCCGTCTGGGCGATCACGTCGGCTTCGCTCAACGCCAGGTACGGCACCTTGCTGAGCTGGTTGTTGAGCATGCCCCGTTGTTCCACCATCACGCCCTTGGGCAATCCGGTGGAGCCGGAGGTGTAGATGACGTAGGCCAGGTGTTGCGGCCCGCTGTAGATGCCAGGGTTTTGCACCGACGCAGCGCTGGCCTGCACCTCTTCCCACACCAATAGCTTCGGCTGCCCGGAACAGGCGAACGCGTCCAGCAGGGCCAACGCCTGGGCGCGGCAGGCCTGGCTGCACACCAGCAACGGCGTGCGGCTCAGCTCGATGATCCGCTCCAGGCGCTGGTTCGGCAGGCCCGGGTCCAGGGGCAGGTAGCCGGCACCGGCCTTGAAGCTGCCGATGATCATGCCCAACAGGTCCGCGTCCCGCTCGGCCAGCAACGCCACCGGCTGGTCGAAACCGACGCCGGCGGCCACCAGCGCATGGCCGAGGCGATTGCTGCGGGCGTTCAGTTGCGCATAGGTGTGCGTCACGTCCAGGCAACTGACGGCGATGCGCTGCGGATGGGTCGCCACCTGGGCTTCGAACAGTTCGACGTAGCTGTGTTCCAGCGGGTAGGCCCGCTCGCTCCGGTTGCAGCCATGCACCAGCAAGTCCCGTTCCTGGGCGCCAATCAACGGCAGCTCGGCCATGTCCCCGTGGAACCCGTCCATCAAGGCCAGCAACAGGCGCTTGAACTCCGCCAGCAAGCCCTGGACGGTGGGTTCGTTGAAGTAGCGCTGGTCGTAGGAAAGGTGCAGCCCCAGGTCATCCCCCGGATAGCAGACCGCCGTCAGCGGGAAGTTGGTGTGGGTGCGGCCCGAGTCCGAGGTGGCGTTGAGGCTCTGGGCGCGGTCCAGTACCGAGACCTCCACCGGCGCGTTCTCGAACACGAACAGGCTGTCGAACAGCGGCTGGCCCTTGGGCAGCTCGCTGGCCTCCTGGATGCTCACCAACGGCAGGTATTCGTACTCACGCAACTGCATGTTGCTGTCCAGCAGGCCGCCGAGCCACTGGCGCACACTGCACGGCTGATGGTCCTCGGGCATCTGCACCCGCAAGGCGACGCTGTTGATGAACAGGCCCACGGTGCGCTGCATCTGCGGCAGTTCCACCGGACGCCCGGCCACGGTGACGCCGAACAGCACGTCGCGGTCGCCGCTCACACGCCGTAGCACCAGGGCCCACGCGCCCTGGGCAAAGGTGTTGACCGTCAGTTGATGGGCCTGGGCCAGTTCCCGCAGGCGCGCACCGTCCCGGGCATCGAGGCGAGTGTAGCAGTCGCCGACGATCATGCCGCCGCTGTCACCGGCGTGTTCGCGCAGGAACGGCCGGTCGGCGGGGATCGGCGTGGTCCGCTCGAAGCCTTGCAGGTTGCGCTGCCACCACTGCCGGGCCTCGGCCAGGCTCTGGTGTTGCAACCAACCGATGTAGTCGCGGTAGCGCGGCGGCACGGCCAGCCGGGGTTCGCGGCCCTCACCGAGGGCCGTGTAGAGCTCGAAGAAATCGTCCATCAGCAGCGAACGGCACCAGGCATCGATGAGGATGTGGTGGTTGCTCATCATGAACCAGTAGCGCGCCGCGCCGACCCGGATCAGGCGCAAGTGGAACGGCGCCTGGTTCAACAGATCGAAACCGGCCTCGCGCTCGTCCTTGAGCAAGGTTTGCAGCCTGGCTTCCTGCTGGTCTGGCGACACCTCGCTCCAATCGAGGTAATCCACCGGCGTGCGACCGGGCTTGTGGATGATTTGCAGCATGTCTTCGCCCACGTTCCAGCAGAACGAGGCGCGCAGGGCTTCGTGCCGGGCGATGACCGCTTGCCAGGCCTGGGCAAAACGCTGCGGGTCGAGTTCGCTGTTGATGCGGTAACGGTCCTGCATGTAGTACAGGCCGGTGCCCGGTTCCAGCAAGGTGTGCAGCAACATGCCTTCCTGCATCGGCGTCAGCGGGTAGACATCCTCGATCTGCGCGGCGGGAACCGGCAGGCTGTCGAGCTGGCCCTGGGTCAGTTTCGCCAGGGGGAAATCCGAGGGCGTCAGGCCGCCCGCCTCATCCGAGAGGCAATGGGCGATCAGTTGCCGCAGCTCATCGAGGTAAGCCTCGGCCAGCTGGCTGATCGCTTGTTCGTCGTGGCGTTCGCGGCTGTAGGTCCAGCGCACCACCAACTCGCCACCGCTGACCTGGCTGTCGATGCTTAACTCATTGGGCAGCGGCGCGTCGGCGTCGTGGATCGCCCCCAGGGGGGCGTCCAGCGCTCGGAACAGTGCGTCGTGGCCCAGGGTCTGGTCGAGCTGGCCCAGGTAGTTGAAGGTGATCGACGCTCGCGGCAAGACGGCCATGGCCTCGCGCGAGGCCTCGTCGGCCAGGTAGCGCAGCACGCCATGGCCGAGACCTTTGTGGGGCACAGCGCGCAGCTGTTCCTTGATGGCCTTGATCGAGGCCCCCAGGTCGTTGACCTCGGGGCGCAGGCGCAGCGGGTAGACGTTGGTGAACCAGCCCACGGTGCGGGTCAGGTCGAGGTCATCGAACAGCGCTTCGCGGCCGTGCCCTTCGAGCTGGACCAGCACCGACTCATGGCCGCTCCAGCGGCACAGCACCCGGCTCAACGCCGTGAGCAACAGATCATTGACCTGGGTGCGGTAGGCACTCGGCGCCTGTTGCAGCAGTTGCCGGGTCAGCTCGCGGTCCAGGTGCACGCTGACGGTTTGCGCGTGACGCTCCAGGCGACCGCCGTCAGGGTGCGCGCAAGGCAGCGCCTGCGCCGGGCCACTCAAGCGTTCTCGCCAGCCGTCCAATTCTTCGCGCAGGGATTCGCTGCCGGCGTAGGCCTGCAGGCGCGCCGCCCAGTCACGAAACGGGCTGGTCTTGGCCGGCAGTTGCGGCGCCTGGCCGGCGGCCACCTGACGGTAGGCGGTTTGCAGATCGTCCATCAGCACCCGCCACGACACACCGTCCACCACCAGGTGATGGATGACGATCAACAGCCGTTGCCGGCCTTCGGGCAACTGCGCCAACAGCGCGCGTAGCAACGGCCCGGTGGGCAGCTCCAGACTGCGCTGCGTTTCGGCGAACAAGCTCTCGCAGGCTTCCAGGGACGTGACCTGGACCGACTCCAGCCACCGCGCCTCGGCCAGCGGCTGGTGTGCGGCGCGCCAGTGTCCGGTGCTGGCGTCGAAGCCCAGGCGCAAGGCATCGTGCTGTTCCACTACGCTGCGCAGCGCCTGCTCCAGGCACTGCGGGTCGAGGGCGCTGGTCGGTTCCAGCAACAGCGCCTGGTTCCAGTGATGACGGTTCGGCATCGGCGTTTCGAAGAACCAATGCTGGATCGGCGTCAGCGCCGACTCACCGCTCACCAGGCCCTGCTCGGCGCGCACCTGCTCGACATGACTGGCCACGGTCGCCAGGGTCTGCACGGTCTGGTGCTGGAACAAGTCCCGGGGCGTGAAATGAATGCCCTGCTGCCGGGCGCGACTGACGACCTGGATGGACAGGATCGAATCGCCGCCCAGTTCGAAGAAGTTGTCGTTGAGGCCGACCTGCGCGACGTTCAGCACCTCGCCCCAGACCGTCGCCAGGGTCTGCTCCAGGGCACTGGCCGGCGCCACATAGTGCTGGCGGTTGAGCTCCGGGTCCGGCGCCGGCAAGGCGCGGCGGTCGAGCTTGCCGTTGGCGGTCAGTGGCATGTTCGCCAGCAGGGTCAAGTGCGTGGGCACCATGTAGTCTGGCAGTTGTGCCTTGAGCTGGCTGCGCAAGGCTTCGCGCAATGCCGCCTGTTGCCCGGCGTCCTGTTCGGCGATATCGCTCACCAGATAGGCCGCCAGTTGCTTGCCCCCCGGCAGGTCAAGGGCCAGCACCACCGCTTCGCGAATCGCCGGGTGTTCCAGCAGGCGGGTTTCGATTTCCCCCAGTTCGATGCGGAACCCACGGACCTTCACCTGGTGGTCGATCCGCCCGAGGTATTCCACCTGGCCATCGGCGCACTGGCGCACCAGGTCGCCGGTGCGGTACAGGCGCCCGCCAGCAGTGGCGAACGGGTCGGCGACGAAGCGCTCGGCGGTCAAGCCCGGACGCTGGTGATACCCCTGGGCCAATCCCGCACCGCCCACATACAACTCGCCCGTGACGCCCTGAGGCACCAGTGCCAGGTGCGCGTCGAGGATGTAGGCCACCCGCGCGCCGACCACGCTGCCGATCGGCACGCTCGCAACGCCCTCCTCCAATCGCTCCGGCGCCAGGCTCGCCAACGGCATCACCACGGTTTCGGTCGGGCCGTAGGCGTTGAAGAACAGGCTCGGGCTGAATGCCGCCCGGATCCGTTGCAGGTGCTCCCCCGTCAGCGCTTCGCCACCGGTGATGCACATGCGCACCGGCAGGGTTTGCCCGTGGCTCGCCAGCCATTGCGCCAACTGGCTGCCATAGCTGGGGGTGAAGCCGAGGACGTTGACCCGATGCGCGCGAATCAACCCGCAGATGCCCTCGGCGTCCCACTGCCCCTGGGCCCGCAAGACCACCTGGGCACCGCTGAGCAGCGGCACCAGCAGGCGCTCGGTGGCGGCGTCGAAGTTGATTGAATAGAAATGCAGCTCGCAATCGTCCGGGCGCATGCCGAAGCGTTGGATCACGGCCTGGCAGTGCATGGCGATTTCCCCGTGGGACACCACCACGCCCTTGGGCTGGCCGGTGGAACCGGAGGTGTAGATCAGGTAGGCCGGGTGCTGCGGCAAGGTGTTCGACGGCAGCGCCTGGTCCGGGTATTGCGCCAGCGCCGGGCTGTCGTCTTCCAGGCACCAGCACGCCACGCCGTCGGGCAACGGACCGAGGGCCTGGAACAGGGCCCGGTCACTGAGCAGCAAGCCGACGCCGCTGTCCTCGATCATGTAGTGCAAGCGGTCCAGCGGATACTCCGGATCCAGCGGCACGTAGGCACCGCCCGCCTTGAGGATCGCCAACAGGCCGATGACCATCTCCAGCGAACGCTCCAGCGCCAGGCCCACCCGCACCTGCGGCCCGACGCCGCGCTCGCGCAGCACCCAGGCCAGGCGATTGGCGCGGCGGTCCAGCTCGCCGTAGCTCAGGGTCTGCTCGGCGAAGGTCAGGGCCGGCGCTTCGGGCCGGGCCTGGACCTGTTTGTCGAACAACCCGTGGAGGCACTGGTCCAGACGATGCTCACCGGGTTCGACCCCGAGGCTGTCGAGCAACTGTTGCTGTTCCTCGGCGGCCAGCAGCGGCAGTTCACCCAGGCACCGGGCCGGGTCGGCCAGCAGCGCCTCCAGCAGATTGCGCCAGTGCCCGGCCATGCGGGCGATGCGCGGCTCGTCGAACAGGTCGGTGCTGTAGGTCAGGCAGCAACCCAGGCGATGATCGAGGTCGGTGACCTCCAGGTTGAGGTCGAACTTGGTGGCCCGGGCGTCGTTGGCCAGGTATTCGACGCTCATCCCGGCCAACGTGCGGCGCTGCTGGAACTCCCAGCGCTGCACGTTGCACATCACCTGGAACAGCGGGTTGTAGGCGGCACTGCGCGGCGGTTGCAGGGCTTCGACCAAGTGATCGAACGGCAAGTCCTGGTGAGACTGGCCTTCGATCACCGTGTGCCGCACCTGCTCGAACAACTCGCTCACGCTCATCTGCCCGTCGAGTTGGCAGCGCAGCACCTGGGTGTTGAGGAATGCGCCGATCAGCCCTTCGCTTTCCGGGCGAATGCGGTTGGCCACCGGCGCGCCGATGCGCAAGTCGGTCTGGCCGCTGTAGCGGTAGAGCAGCACCGCGAGGGCGGCGGTCATGGTCATGAACAGGGTCAGGCCGTGTTCGGCATTGAAGGCACGCACCCGCGCCGCCAGGTCATCGCTGAGGTCGAAACGAAACAGCTCGCCGCGATGGCTTTGCACTGGTGGGCGCGGACGATCGCCGGGCAACTCCAGCAGCGGGTGTTCGTCGCCCAGTTGCGCGGTCCAGTAGTCCAGTTGGCGTTGCCGCTCGCCGGACTCCAGCCACTGGCGCTGCCAGACGCTGTAGTCCAGGTACTGCACCGGCAAGGGCTCCAGGGGCGACTCGCGGTCATCGACAAACGCTTCGTACAACGCGCTCAATTCGCGGGCGAAAATGTCCATCGCCCAGCCTTCGGTGACGATGTGGTGCAGGGTCAGCACCAGGTAATGTTCACGCTCGCCGGTCTTGACCAGGCAGGCGCGCAGCAATGGCCCGGTTTCCAGGTCGAAAGGCCGGTGGGCCTCGCTGTCCGCCAGTTGTTGCACGCGTTGTTCACGGACGTCGGCGGCCAGGGTCGAGAAGTCCTTCCAGTCCATGCGCAGGCCTGTCTCGGCGTGCACCTGTTGCCGGGCAACCCCGTCGATGCTCGGGAAGGTGGTGCGCAAGGTTTCGTGGCGCAGGATCAACGCCTGCAACGCCGCCTCGAAGCGCCCGACGTCGAGCACCCCGCGCAGGCGCGCCATGCCGCCGACGTTGTAGGCCGGGCTGTCCGGTTCCATCTGCCAGAGGAACCACATGCGTTGCTGGGAATAGGACAGCGGCACCGGTTGGCCGCGGTCGACCTGCTCGATGGGGGGCTGGCGGTTGGTCTGGCCGCTGGCCTGGATCAAGCGCACCTGTTCGGCGAAGGCGCCCAACTCGCTGGCCTCGAACAAGGCCCGCAACGGCAGCTCGACGTCGCAGGCCTGGCGGGTGCGGGAGATGATCTGGGTCGCCAGCAGCGAATGGCCGCCCAAGGCAAAGAAATCATCCCGCAGGCCAATCCGTGCAAGCCCCAGGACGTCGCGCCAGATTCCGGCGATCTGTTGTTCGAGGGCGCTGGTCGGCTCGACGTGTTCGCGCACCTGCCAGTGCGGCTCGGGCAAGGCGCGCCGGTCGAGCTTGCCGCTCGGGCCCAGGGGCATGGCGTCCAGGCGCAGCAGTTGGGCCGGCACCATGTAGTCCGGCAACTCGGCGGCCAGGGCGGCCTTGAGCCGGGCGTGGATGGCATCCTGGTCTTCGGAGACATCGGGGGCGGTGTAGTAGCCGATCAGTTGCGGGCCCGCCGAGGTGTCCCGCACCAACACCGCAGCCTGGGCGACACCGGCCTGGGCCAACAGCCGCGCTTCGACTTCCTGGGGCTCGACGCGAAAGCCTCGTAGCTTGACCTGTTGGTCGAGGCGACCCAGGTACTCGATCACGCCCTCGGCGTTCCAGCGCGCCCGGTCGCCGGTGCGGTACAGCCGCGTGCCCGCCTCGCCCAGCGGGTCGGCGACAAAGCGCTCGGCGCTCAGGCCGGGACGGGCAAGGTAGCCACGGGCCAATCCCAGGCCACCGATGCACAATTCGCCCGGCACACCGGCCGGCACGGGATTGAGTTCGTCATCGAGGATGCGGCACAGCACGTTGCCCAGTGGCCGACCGATCGGCGAGTGCTCGCCATCGGCCTCGGTGCAGTGCCAGTGGGTGACGTTGATGGCTGTTTCAGTCGGGCCGTAGCGATTGTGCAATTGCGCAGCCGGCAGGTGCGCCAGCACCCGGTTGCGCAGCTCGGCCGACAAGGCTTCGCCACCGCAAAAGACGCGACGCAGGCTGGTGCAACGGGCGCTCAGCGGTTCGTCGATGAACAGGCTGAGCAGCGGCGGCACGAAGTGCAGCGTGGTCACGCCAAACTGTTGCACCAGTTGGGCGATGCGGTGCGGGTCGCGGTGTTCCCCTGGGTCGGCAAGCACCAATTGGCTGCCGGTGAGCAGCGGCCAGAAGCATTCCCACACCGACACGTCGAAGCTGATCGGCGCTTTTTGCATCAGCACGTCGGTTTCATCCAGCCCATAGGTGGCCTGCATCCATTGCAGGCGCTCCGCCAGGGCCGCGTGGGTGTTGCCCACGCCCTTGGGCTGGCCGGTGGAACCGGAGGTGTAGATCACGTAGGCCAGGTGATCGCCATGCAGGTGCAGGCCCGGTGAGTTGCTCGGCCATTGTTCCAGGTGCAGGGTGTCCAGGGCGATGACGCTGACGCCCGCGCAGGCGGGCAAACGATCGAGCAAGGCGCTCTGGGTCAGCAGCAGTTCGACACCACTGTCCTCAAGCATGTAGGCCAGGCGCTCGGCCGGGTAATCGGCATCCAGCGGCACATAGGCACCGCCGGCCTTGATGATCGCCAGCACGCCGACGAGCAACTGCGGCGAACGCTCGGCGGCAATCGCCACGCAGACATCCGGGCCAACGCCTTTGTCGCGCAGGTAGTGCGCCAGTCGATTGGCCTGGGCGTGCAACTCGGCGTAGTCCAGGCGACCGCCGTCCCACAGCAACGCTGTGTGCTGCGGCGTGCGCCGGGCCTGTTCGTTCAACAGCTCCGGCAACCACTGGCTGGCCGGCGCGCACGGCGCCGCGCTCCACTGCCGTTGCTGGGCGTATTCATCGGCGCCGAGCAACGGCAGTTCGCCGATGGCTTGTTGCGCATCGGCACAGACCGCGCGCAACAGGTTGCCGTAATGCTCGGCCAGGCGAGCGATGGTCGAGGCCTCGAACAGTTCGTCGGCGTAGTCGAACGACAGGGTCAGCCGGCCGTGGCGATCCTCTTCGCTGTGCAATTGCAGGTCGAACTTGGCTTCGCGACTGTGCCACGGCAACTCATCGGCCAGCAGCCCCGGCAGGCGACGCAAGGCGCCCAGGTCGCGTTGCTGATGGTTGAACATCACCTGGAACAGACCCTGCTCCCGAGCCTGGGGAAACGCTTCCAGCAATTGCTCGAACGGCAGGTCCTGGTGGGCCTGGGCGCCCAGGGTGGCCTCCCGCGCCTGGCCCAGCAACGCGGCGAACGGCTGCCGCGAATCCACCTGTCCGCGCAGCACCTGGGTGTTGATGAAGAAGCCGATCAGACCCTGGGTTTCCAGGCGTGGCCGGTTGGCATTGGGCACGCCGATGCGGATGTCGGCCTGGCCGGTGTAACGCTGCAGCAGGACCTGGAAAACCGCCAGCAACAACATGAATGGCGTCGCGTCGTGGGCCAGGGCCGTTTGCCGTACTGCGTCGCTCAGGGCCTTTTCCAGGCGCAAGCCATGCCGCGCGGCACGGCGCCGAGAGTGGGCGCGGCGGGGATGATCCGTGCTCAGCGCAAGAGTCGGGTGCTCATCGCCCAGTTGCTGCCGCCAGTAGGTCAATTGGCGTTCGGCCTCGCCCTCGGCGAGCCACTGGCGCTGCCAGTTGCCGTAGTCGGCGTACTGCAACGGCAGCGGCGCCAACGCGGCAACCTGCCCCTGGCAGGCCGCCGCGTACAGCCGCGAGAACTCATCGACCAGGATGTTCATCGACCAGCCGTCGGCGATGATGTGGTGCAGCGTCACCAGCAGGTGGTGGTCCTCGTCGTCCAGACGCACCAGGCGGACCCGCAGCAACGGGCCCTTTTCCAAGTCGAACGGGGTGCTGGCTTCTTCCTCCCGGATCTGGCGTGCGCGGGCGTCGCGCGCGTCCCTCGGCAGGTCGCGCAGGTCGAATACCGGCACGTTGAACTCCACCGCCGGATCAATCTGTTGCAGGGCGACGCCGTCACGTTCCAGGAACCGCGTGCGCAAGGATTCGTGGCGCTCGATCAGGTGCTGGAAGCTGCCACGCACGGCGTCTTCATCCAGCTCACCGCGCAGGTGCAAGGCGCCGGGAATGTTGTAGGCGCTGCTCGCGGGATCAAGCTGCCAGGTGATCCACAAACGGTTCTGCGCCAGGGACTGCGGCAGCGCGTGGTGGCGCGCCAAGGTGCCGATGGGGTCCTGGGCCCGACCATTGGCCGAGGGCAGGCTGGCCACCGCGGCGGTGAAGGCGGCCAGGGTCGGGGCCTCGAACAGCAACCGCAGGTTCAGCGCCATTCCCAGGGCTTCACCCAACCGTGCAATCACCTGGGTCGCGGCGATGGAGTTGCCGCCCAGCAGGAAGAAATGATCGTCAGCCTGGACCTGTTCGACCTGCAACTGCTCGCACCAGAGCTGGCCGATCAGCGTTTGCAGGGACGTTGACGGCCCGGCCTCGGCGACCGCCTCCGTGGCCTGCGACGGAAACCGCGCATAGCTGTCGAGGCTGCCGTCCGCCAACCGGGCACGGCAGGCCGAGCGCTGCAACTTGCCGCTGGACGTCTTGGGCAAGGCGCCGGGGTTGAGCAGCGCCACCACGCTCGGGGCTTGCTGGCAGGCCTCGGCCACGGCTTGGCGAATGGCCTTGATCAAGGTGTCGGGCGCCAGGAGTTTCTGCACGCTGCGGCTGATTTCCACGGCAATGCCAATGCCTTCCTCACCGTGGTCATCGACCGCGAACGCTGCCACCCGGCCCTTGCGCACCGCCTCGACCTCGCGCTCGACGGCTTGCTCGATGTCCTGGGGATACAGGTTGTGCCCGCGCACGATGAGCAAGTCCTTCAGGCGGCCGGTGATGAACAGCTCGCCGCCGCGCAGGAAGCCCAGGTCGCCGGTGCGCAGCCAGGTGCGACCGGCGTGCTGGACGAACGTCTGGGCGCTGGCTTCGCGATTGCGCCAGTAGCCGTGGGCGATGCTGGGCCCGGCGGCCCAGACTTCGCCGACCTGGTTGTCTTCGCGCACCTGTAACGTGGTGGGTTCGACGATCAGCACGGCATGGCCCGGCTGGCTGACACCGCAACTCATCACCGCACTGCCCTGCCCCGGCTCGACACGGTTGAGCGCCAGTGCCGCGTCGTCCACCCGTAGCGAAGGAATGCCTTGGCGACGCGGCGTGCCGGCCACGAACAGGGTGGCTTCCGCCAAACCATAGGAGGCCATGAAACTGGCCTCGGTGAAGCCGCACGGGGCGAACTTTTCAGCGAAGCGTTGCAGTGTATCGAGGCGAATCGGCTCGGACCCCGAATAGGCCACGCGCCAACCGCTCAGGTCGAGATGCTCCAGGGCCGCCTCACTGACCCGCTCGCTGCACAGCCGATAGGCGAAGTCCGGGCCACCGCTGATGGTGCCACCGTACTCGCTGATCGCTTCGAGCCAGCGCAAGGGCCGGGCCAGGAAGTAGCCAGGCGACATCAGTACGCACGGCACACCGCTGAAAACCGGCTGCAACAGCCCACCAATCAGGCCCATGTCGTGGTACAGCGGCAGCCAGCTGACAATGACGTCATCGGGGTTCAGGTCGATGCCGAAACCCTGGCGGATCAACAGTTCGTTGGCCACCAGGTTACCGTGGCTGACCTGCACGCCTTTGGGCAAGGCGGTGGAGCCGGAGGTGTATTGCAGAAAGGCGATGTCATCGTCCTGCAACGTGGGTGGCAGCCATTGCTCGGCGAGCCCGGGCTGCAACGTATCGACGCACAGCACCGGCGGCGCCGATTCGAGGGCTTGCAAGGGCTCGCGCAAATCGCTGCTGGTGAGCAACAGGCGCGGCTCGGCGTCGGCGATGATCGACAGCAGGCGCTCCTGGTGATGACGGCGCGCGGACTCCGGTGGATAGGCCGGCACCGCGATCACGCCGGCGTACAGGCAACCAAAGAACGCCGCGACGTAATCCGGGCCGCTGGGGAACAACAGCACCGCACGTTCGCCGAACGCCGCTTCGGCCTGCAGCGCGGCGGCGATGGTTCGGGCACGCACATCCAGGTCGCGGTAACTCAACACCACACCCTGCTCCGGGGTATCGGCAAGGAAGCGCAGGGCCACCCGGTCCGGCGTCAACGCGGCGCGGCGCTGGAGGGCATGGGCCAGGGTGCTGGGGAGTTCGAACGCGTCGGTCATGAGGTTTCCTGCCTGAAATTCGGCTTGCAAGTGGTATCGGGTGTTCTTCCATCCAACCAAGGGAACGGATGCCACGGGCAAAGAATTAGTCGGCGATCGCGTGCGCCAACCCTGTCAGGGGTGTGATCCGACTGCGGCAATGGGTCGCGCTTCAGGCGCTGGACTTACACGCTGCAATAATTCTTTTTCTCAATTGACAATCATTATCATTAAGCCTAATTTGGCGCTCGATGCGTAGGACAGGTCGGACAGATCATTCGTCCTGCTAACTTTTTGCAGCAAGGTGAATTCCATGACGGAACAAGTATCCACAAGCAGGTGTGAGTCACCGTTACTTCAGGCGTTCGTCGATAATCGCTTGATCCTGGTCAAGATTGCCGCGCGTATCACCGGGTGCCGGTCCCGCGCGGAAGATGTGGTGCAGGACGCGTTCTTCCGACTGCAATCGGCACCACAGATCACTTCGTCGTTCAAGGCACAGCTCAGCTACCTGTTCCAGATCGTGCGCAACCTGGCGATCGACCACTATCGCAAGCAGGCGTTGGAGCAGAAATACGCGGGGCCGGAGGAGGAAGGCTTGAACGTGGTGATCCAGGGTGCGTCGCCGGAAACCTCCCACATCAACTTCTCCACGCTGGAGCACATCGCCGATGCGCTCACCGAACTGCCCAGCCGAACCCGCTATGCCTTCGAGATGTACCGCCTGCACGGCGTGCCACAGAAAGACATTGCCAAGGAACTGGGCGTCTCGCCGACCCTGGTGAACTTCATGATCCGCGACGCCCTGGTGCATTGCCGCAAGGTGTCCGGGGTACGCGGGGATACCTTCGCCCGGCGATAAGCGCCGGGCCATCGGACAGCCCCTTCGCGGGCGGACTCGCTTGCACAGGTGTCCGCCGCACGCCCTGCCCTACATCAGTGAGCAACGGTCAAAAAACCGCTCCCGCCCCAGGATCATCAGCGCCGCGCGCTTGTGGGGAAAGTCGAATTCCTTTTCACAGTGGAAACACTGGTTGTGCAGGTGCCCGATCATCCGCGCGTTGTCAGCCCGGGGTTCGGCCACCACGCGCTGGGTGCGCGGGTCGTCGAGGAACAGGTAATGCACCAGCGCCGACAACCAGCTCGCCACTTTGTGCGGCCCGCGGTGCTGTTCCTCGCCCACCAGCATGTGGATGCCGCGATCGTAGTGCCCGGCCTCATAGAACGGCGCAATACGGTCTTCCTTGGCCCAGTAGGCTTCGAAATAGGCGAACGGCTGGTCATCGAAACAGCCGATCAGGGTCAGCACACGGGGATCGTCCGCCAGCGTGTCCAGGTACTCGCGATGCTGCGCCAGGGTGCCTTCCTCCTGCCAGAAGCTCGCCACCCGCGGGCTGTTCTGCCAGCGGTTGAAACGCTCCAGGTCCTGCTCGATCTCCAGGGTACGCAGTGATACCCAGGCGCCCAGCCGCGCGTCGAAGCGCCGGTACACCTCGCCACGCGGCTTGACCGGCCGGCGCGGATGACGCCGGCCATCAGTGATGATCATCTGCTGCGGGTAACTGCCATTGAACGACTCCCCCAGCCAGGGTTGCGGCAACTGCCAGAACATCGTGCGCTCGCAGACGTATTCGCCGGGACGCCCGGCGCTGGTCAACAGGCCACTGAGCAAGGCTTCGCCGGGGCGCTCCTGAAGGTGCCAGACCAGGCGTCGACAGTCCGGGTCACGGGCAAACAACCAGTAGCAGGCCGCCCAGAGCGCCGGGCCCACGGGACGGTCGTGGACCTCCTGCAAGTGGACATGCAACTCGGGCCCGCGCTCCAGGCGCAGCCGGATCAGCGGCGCGCCTTCAAGCATCAGGCTCAGGTGGCGTTCGGTTTCATCGGCGCCGAGACGGCGCCCGCCCGGCAGGGGTAACGCCATGGGCTGGTTGAGATTGGACATGGAAAGGGGCTCGCGTAGTCGTCGGTAGTCAACGAGGGACGTGAGCCGCGCCGGGAAATTTAGGGCCCCGCTCAGTGGGCGTGCGTGGGCACCAGCTCGATCTGGTACGGCTTGAAGATCTTCAACAGCTGGCCGTTGTCCCGCAGCGTCTGCAACAGTTGCGCAAACGCCTCGCTGGTAATGGGTGCCTGGGGCCGGATCAGGGCGTAATGGTGGTAGACCTGATCGATACGCTCGGACACCAGCAATTGCGGGCCGACCTCAGGATTGCGCAGCACATAATCGTTGAGGTACGAGCGAGTCACCAAGGCGATGTCGGCGCGCCCGCGCAAGACCATCAGCAGGTTGCTGTCGTGGGAGTACGTCAGGGTGGCGTTGTACTGGCCGGCGAGGAACTTGGGGTCGGCGTTGAATTCGGCAAAGGCGTAGTGGTAACCGCTGAACAGCGCCAGGCGCTTGCCCCTCAGGTCGGCGAAATAATTCTGCTGGCGGTCTGGCTGGTGCTGGGCGACGAAGACTTCGGCGTCTTCCAGGCCCATGTCGACCGCCGTATGCGGCACATCCTGCCAGCCCCAGTCGGGGTTCTCGAAAATCGCCATGTCGACCCGGCCCTGCTTGAAGTCGTTGAAGCGGCGAGGTATGGAGGTCGGGACCAGGACGAACTGGTAGGTTGCCTGCGATTGATTCAAGGCCTCCACCATCTGCGGCAGCAGGCCCGTGTCGGCACCGTTCTCGGGACGAACGGTGTAGGGTGGAAAATGCGCGGCACCGATCCGGACCAATTGCGCCGCCGAAGCCGGCAACGCCAGGAAAGCGGCCAGGGCAGCCAGCAGCACACGGGAAGTCATCCCCATCGGCGAAAACGTCAAGATCCCCACTCCCCAAAAGTACCCGTCAATACAATCAAGCTAGGCGGTTTCAGCCGCTTAGCCAGCCCTATGGCGATTTAAAGCACCGCTTGATTATTGTTTTTCTTCAAGCACCAGGATCAGGGCTTGCTCGGCCAGCTCATCGAGACTCAAGTTGCCTTCGGCGCGAAACCAGGTGGTGGTCCAGGACAATGCGCCGGTGAGGAAACGCCGGGTAATGAACACGTCTCCGCGAATATACCCGGCCGCCTTGGCCTGGCCCAGAACCTCGAGCCACAAGTCTTCATAAATGTCGCGCAGGGCCAGCACCTGCCGTTGCCCGTCCTGGGACAGCGAGCGCCATTCGTAGACCAACACGGCCATCGCCTCGCCGGTGCCGCCCATGATCGACTGCAATTCACAGCGGATCAGCGCCAGTACCCGTTCGCGCACGCCACTCGCCTCGGCCAGCGCGGCCCGCATCAACGCCGTGTTGTAGCGCACGGTTTCCTCCATCACCGCCCGCAGGATCTCGTCCTTGCTCTTGAAATGGTGAAAGATGCTGCCCGACTGGATGCCCACGGCGCTCGCCAGGTCGCGCACGGTGGTGCGTTCGAAGCCCTTGTTGCGAAACAGATGGGCAGCGCTCTGGAGCAGTTTGCCACGCGCGCTCTGCGGGTCGGTCAGTTGCCCGTTGTCGACCAGCTCGTGCATCACATCCAGGGCTTTTTGCTCGTCCACCCATTCTCTCCTACAGTCGATCAACCTATGCGCGGCCGCGTCCCAATCAACAGAGCTGCGCGGGCAATTTAAGCCGACCCAGGCCACCAAGCAAGCGCTCGGGTGGAAAACCCGCAGCCGTTTACAGACCAAGCGCTTGCTTGGTAGTCTCGAGCCACGCTTGCCGGAGGGAATCTCATGCCAGGAACGATCCGCATCGGTTGCGCCAGCGCCTTCTGGGGCGATACCTGCAGCGCCGCCGCGCAACTGGTCGAAGGAGGCGCGCTGGACTACCTGGTGTTCGACTACCTGGCGGAAGTCACGATGTCGATCCTGGCCGGGGCGCGCCTGAAGGATCCCCAGGCCGGCTATGCCACGGACTTCATCGAGGTGCTCACGCCACTGCTCCCGCGCTTGCACGCCGAGCGGATCCGCGTGATCAGCAACGCCGGCGGAGTCAATCCCCAGGCCTGCGCCGCGGCGCTGCAAGCGGCGTGTGACCAGGCGGGCGTGCCGTTGAAGATCGCCGTGCTGCTGGGCGATGACTTGCAAGGGCAATGGGATCGGCTCGCCGGCCAGGGCCTGCGCGAGATGTTCAGCGGCGAGCCCCTGCCGCCCGCGTGCGTGTCCAGCAACGCCTACCTCGGCTCGCCGGGCATCGTCGAAGCCTTGCGCCTGGGCGCGGACATCGTGATCACCGGGCGGGTGGTGGACAGCGCCGTGGTCAGTGCCCCTCTCGTGCATGAATTCGGCTGGGCCTGGGACGACTACGACAAACTGGCCCAGGCCGCGCTGGCGGGCCACCTCATCGAGTGCGGGGCACAATGCACCGGCGGGAACTTCACCGACTGGCGGGAGGTGCCGGACTACGAGCACATCGGCTTTCCCATCGTCGACGTCAGCGCCGATGGCCAGTTCATCGTCACCAAGGCCCCCGGCACCGGCGGGCTGATCACGCCACTGACAGTCGGCGAGCAATTGCTGTACGAGATCGGCGACCCGCAAGGCTACCTGCTGCCCGACGTGATCTGCGATTTCAGCCAGGTCCGGCTGATCCAGCAAGGCAAGCATGCGGTACGCGTCCATGGCGCCCGGGGCCTGCCGCCCAGCGACCAGTACAAGGTCTGCGCCACCGGGCTGGACGGCTACCGCTGCACCGCCACCTGCCTGATCGCCGGTATCGATGCGGTGGCAAAGGCTGAACGGGTCGGCCAGGCAATTATCGCCAGGACCTCGCAGATGTTCAGCCAGCGCGGCTGGGCGCCCTACCGCGAGGTGAACGTCGAGTTGTTGGGCAGCGAAGCCACTTACGGTCAGCACCGCCGGCGCCAGGACACCCGTGAAGTGGTGCTCAAACTGGCGGTTCGGCACCCGGACAGGCAAGCGCTGGTGCTGTTTTCCCGGGAAATCGCCCAGGCCGCCACCGGCATGGCACCCGGGCTGACCGGCATGGTGGGTGGCAGGCCGACCGTGTCGCCGTTGATCCGCCTGTTTTCGTTCCTGATCGACAAAGCCCACTGCACGCTCGCGATTGAATGCCAGGGGCAACGCCACCCGTGCCCCCTGCCCCCTCTCGACACCTTGCAAACCGGCGACCTGCCGCTCGCCGCAGACGTGCCCAAACCCCAGGGTCGGGCCGATGCCAGCGTGCCGCTGGTCAAGCTGGCGGTGGCGCGCTCCGGCGACAAGGGCAACCACGTCAATATCGGCGTGATCGCGCGTGCGCCCGAATACCTGCCGTGGATCGCCGAAGCCCTGACGCCGGAAGTGGTGGTCGACTGGATGAGTCACGTCCTTGACCCGTTGCTGGGCCGCGTCGAACGCTGGTACCTGCCGGGCACCCATAGCCTGAATTTCCTGCTGGAAAACGCCCTGGGCGGCGGTGGTGCCGCCAGCCTGCGCGGCGACCCCCAGGGCAAGGCGCTGGCCCAGCAGTTGCTCGATATCCAGATACCGGTGCCGCAAAGCATCGCCGATCAACTCGACTAGCGCGTTCGCATCGAAAAGGAGAACGGTCCATGCCGGTCATCGAAACGCTGCTTGACCCTCACAGCACCGACTTCGCCCGCCACCACGCGGCCATGCTGGCGGGCGTCGAGCAACTGCGCGCGATTGAACAGGCCGTGCTGGAAAAAGCCGCCCAGGCCCAGGACACCTTCGACCAGCGCGGCCAGTTGTTGCCGCGCCAGCGCCTGAACCTGCTGCTGGACCCCGGCGCGCCGTTCCTCGAACTGGCGAGCCTGGCCGGCTACAAGCGCCATGATGACAAGGATGGCAGCCAGGCCGGCGGTGGCCTGATCGCCGGGATCGGCCATGTGTCCGGCGTGCGGGTGCTGGTGGTGGTCAACAACAGCGCGATCAAGGGCGGGACCATTTCCCCCAGCGGCTTGCAGAAAACCCTGCGCCTGCAACAGATCGCCATGGAAAACAAACTGCCGGTGGTCACCCTGGCCGAAAGCGGCGGCGCCAACCTCAACTATGCCGCGCAGATCTTTGTCGAAGGGGCGCGCTGCTTTGCCAATCAGGCACGGATGTCGGCCATGGGCCTGCCGCAGATCACCGTGGTCCATGGTTCGGCCACCGCCGGCGGGGCCTATCAGCCGGGGCTGTCGGACTACGTGGTGGTGGTGCGCGACAAGGCGCGGTTGTTCCTGGCCGGGCCGCCGCTGCTCAAGGCCGCCACGGGCGAAGTCGCCAGCGAAGAGGAACTCGGCGGTGCGCAGATGCATGCGCAAGTGGCAGGCACCGCCGAATACCTGGCGCAGGACGATGCCGACGGCATACGCCTTGCCCGGGAGATCCTCAGCTTGCTGCCCTGGAACGCGCAACTGGCGCCCTCGCCCGAACGGACCTGGGCCGAGCCGTTGTACCCCGCCGACGACCTGCTGGGGCTGGTGCCCGACGACCCGAAGAAGCCCTACGACGTGGCGGAAATCATCGCCCGCATCGCCGACGGCTCGGCGTTCCTGGCGTTCAAGCAAGCATTCGACCCGCAAACCGTTTGCGGCCATCTGCACATCCGCGGCCATGCCTGCGGCGTGATCGGCAACAACGGCCCGATCACCGCCAAGGGCGCCAGCAAGGCCGCGCAGTTCATCCAGTTGTGCGACCAGAGCCGCACGCCGCTGCTGTTCCTGCACAACACCACCGGCTTCATGGTCGGCACCGAATCGGAACGACAAGGTGTGATCAAGCATGGCGCCAAGATGATCCAGGCCGTGGCCAATGCCCGGGTGGCCAAGCTGACGGTCGTGGTGGGCGGTTCCTACGGCGCCGGCAACTACGCCATGTGCGGTCGCGGGCTGGACCCGCGCTTCATCTTCGCCTGGCCCAACAGCCGCACGGCCGTGATGGGCGGCGCCCAGGCCGGCAAGGTGCTGCGCATCGTCACCGAGGCCACGCAGATCAGGCAGGGCGTGAGCCCCGACCCGAAGATGCTGGACCTGCTCGAACAGACCACCGCGCAAAAACTCGACAGCCAGTCCAGCGCCCTCTACGGCAGCGCCCACCTGTGGGACGACGGGCTCATCGATCCGCGTGACACCCGCACGCTGCTGGGCTACCTGCTGGACATCTGCCACGAAGCCGAGCGGCGGTCGCTGCAAGCCAACAGCTTTGGCGTGGCCCGTTTCTGACCCGGTGATGGACTTGCGACCACGGAGAACAAAAAAATGATCTTCAGCCAGGAACACGAAGCACTGCGGCGTAGCGTTTGCCAGTTCGTCGAGCGCGACATCAACCCCTACGTCGACGAATGGGAGCAAGCCGGGCAGTTCCCTATCCACGAGGTCTTGCGCAAGGCCGGCGACCTGGGTTTGCTGGGCATTTCCAAGCCCGAACAGTTCGGCGGCATGGGCCTGGACTACAGCTATTCGATCGTCGCGGCCGAAGCGTTCGGGACGATTCATTGCGGCGGCGTCCCGATGTCCATCGGCGTACAGACCGACATGTGCACGCCAGCGCTGGCGCGTTTTGGCTCCGATGCGCTGCGTGAAGAGTTCCTGCGCCCGGCCATCCGTGGCGAACAGGTGGGCTGCATCGGCGTTTCCGAGATCGGCGCCGGTTCCGACGTCGCCGGGCTCAAGACCACGGCCCGCAAGGACGGCGACGATTACCTCATCAACGGCAGCAAGATGTGGATCACCAACGCCCCGAGCGCCGACTTCATGTGCCTGCTCGCCAACACCTCCGACGACAAGCCCCACCACAACAAATCCCTGATCATGGTGCCCATGCGCAGCCCCGGTATCAGCCTCGGCGAGCCCCTGGACAAACTCGGCATGCGCAGCTCGCAGACCGCCCAGGTGTTCTTCGATGACGTGCGCGTGCCGCAACGCAATCGAATCGGCCAGGAAGGCGCCGGGTTCATGATGCAGATGCTGCAGTTCCAGGAAGAACGGCTGTTCGGCGCGGCAAACATGCTCAAGGGCATGGAGCGTTGCATCGACAGCACGATCGAGTACTGCCGGGAGCGCAAGACCTTCGGCAGCGCCCTGATCGACAACCAGGTGATCCACTTTCGCCTGGCGGAACTGGCCTGCGAGGTCGAATGCCTGCGGGCGCTGGTCTACCAGGCCACCGAGCAGTACATCAACAGCCAGGACGTGACCCGGCTGGCGTCCATGGCCAAGCTCAAGGCCGGACGCCTGGCCCGGGAGGTCACCGACAGCTGCCTGCAATACTGGGGTGGCATGGGCTTCATGTGGGACAACCCGGTCGCCCGGGCCTACCGCGACGTACGGCTGGTGTCCATCGGCGCCGGGGCCGACGAGATCATGCTGGGCATCCTCTGCAAGCTCATGGGGACGTTGCCGGGCAAGCAGCACTGAAAGCGGCCCACCAGACACCGCAGAACCCAGGACAGAACCCATGCCCGTCTTCAGCAAACTGCTCATTGCCAACCGCGGCGAAATCGCCTGTCGGATCCAGCGCACCGCCCAAGCCCAGGGTTATCGCACGGTCGCGGTGTTCAGCGAAGCCGACGCCGATGCGCGACATGTGCGCATGGCCGATGAGGCCGTGCTGATCGGCCCGGCCTCGGTCCAGCAGTCCTACCTGGATCCGACGGCCATCCTCGAGGCGGCCCGGCGCACCGGCGCCGATGCGATCCACCCCGGCTACGGCTTCCTCGCCGAAAACGCCGGGTTCGCCAGGGCCTGCGCGGCGGCCGGTATCGTGTTCATCGGTCCCAGTCCCGAGGCCATCGAACGGATGGGCAACAAGCGCCGCTCGAAAATCGCCATGCTCGCCGCCGGCGTGCCTTGCATCGCGGGCTATGAAGGTGAAGCCCAGGACGACGACAGCCTGTGCCGGGAAGCCGCGCGCATCGGCTACCCGCTGATGATCAAGGCCAGCGCCGGTGGCGGTGGCCGGGGCATGCGCCTGGTGCAGCGGGCCGAGGACCTGCCTGAACAACTGCGCGTCGCTCGCGCCGAGGCGCTGCACGGGTTCGGCGACGCTGAACTGATCCTCGAACAGGCACTGCTCGACCCGCGCCACGTGGAAATCCAGATTTTCGGCGACCACCACGGTCAACTGATCCACCTCGGCGAGCGGGACTGCTCGATCCAGCGGCGCCACCAGAAAATCATCGAAGAAGCGCCCTGCCCGGTCATGACCGCCGAACTGCGCCAGGCCATGGGCAATGCGGCGCTCATGGCGGGCCGTGCGGTGGACTACGTCGGTGCCGGGACCGTGGAATTCCTCTTGGCCGCGGACGGTCGGTTCTACTTTCTGGAGATGAACACCCGCCTGCAAGTCGAACACCCGGTCACCGAACTGATCACCGGCCAGGATCTGGTGGCCTGGCAACTGGACATCGCCGCCGGCCTGCCCCTGCCGCTGCGCCAAGACCAAGTACAACTGGACGGGCATGCCATGGAGGTGCGCCTGTACGCCGAAGACCCCGCGGCGGATTTCCTGCCGCAGACCGGCCGCTTGATCGGCTGGGAGCCCCCCACGGGCGAGGGCGTGCGAATCGACCACGGTTTGCTGGAAGGCCAGGCCATCACGCCGTTCTACGACTCGATGCTGGGCAAACTGATCGCCCACGGCGCCACCCGCGAGCAAGCCCGACGCCGATTGCTGCGGGCAGTGGAAGATTGCGTACTGCTGGGCGTGCAGAGCAATCAGCGGTTGCTGGCGGCGTTGCTGGCGCATCCGCGCTTCATCGACGGCGACGTCGGCACCGGTTTCATCGAGCAGCACTTTGCCCGGCATGTCGCCCTCCAGGCATCGACGCCATCCGCCGAACAACTCGCCATCGCCACGGCCCTGTTCTATCAATGCGCCCGCGCCCGGCATGCCGCCGACCTGGGCGGCTGGCGCAACAACGCCGGCTCGGCGCTGCGTTACCGGATCGGCATGGGCGAGCGCGACTGGACCCTGGACCTGCTGGCCAGGCCCGACGGGACGCTGAGCATCCACGGCGCCGAACGCTCGGTCGAACTGAAATGGCTGGAGGTCGACCAGTCTGGCGCCGTGCTGATGCTCGATGGCCTTCGCCAACGCCATCGCTGGCGCCTCGACGGCAACGATCTGTGGTTGTTCACCCGCCCCGGTGGCCTGCCGCTGCAAGACCGGACCCGCGCCCCCATCACGCCCGCCGCCAGCGCCCCTGGCGACGGCCTGCTCAAGGCCCCCATGGACGGCGCGATCGTCGAGGTGCTGGTCAGCGAAGGCACGCGGGTTCGCCAGGGCCAGCTGTTGCTGGTGCTGGAAGCGATGAAAATGGAGCACCCCCTCAAGGCGGGCTTCGACGGAGTGGTCAGGCAATTGCAGGTCGCGCCCGGCGAACAGGTCAGGCAGCAGCAGGTTTTGTTGCGAGTCGAGACAGCGCACTAGGCGGATGCGCCGGGTTTGACTACGCTCAAAGCCATCAGCACGCCGATACCGGGAACCTTGCGATGCCTCACTGGCTGGTGATTGATCTGGAGGCCACCACCGATGAAGGCGGCTGGCCGGTAACCGAAATGGAAATTATCGAAATCGGCGCCACGCTGGTGAATCGTGACGGGCGTGAGGTCGATCATTTCCAGCGCTTCGTACGCCCCTTGAGACGTCCGCTGCTCACGTCCTTCTGTCGCGAACTGACCCACATCACCCAGGCCAACATCGACGGCGCCGCACCGCTGACCGAGGTCTGGCCGGCATTCGAACGCTGGTTGGCGCCGTATCATTCGAACCTCGAAGGCTGGGTCAGCTGGGGCGACTACGACCGCAAGCAACTGCTCCAGGAATGGCAGCACCAACACCTGCACAGCGCGCTGGGCCAGTTGCCGCACATGAACCTCAAGCAGCGCTTCGCCAAGGCCCGTCGCCTGGAACGCCCCCTGGGCCTCAATGCCGCGTTGCAACTGGCGGGCCTGCAATTCTGCGGTCAACAGCACCGCGCGCTGGAGGATGCCCGCAACACCGCGCGGCTGTTGCCATTGGTACTGCCGGGTTGAGGGGCGAGCCCGAACCCGCTCGGCAGATGACGAACACCGACGCCTTGTGCATACTGGCCGGCCTTTTTCAGCCCCTTTTTCGAGGAATCGCCCATGTTTAAAGTCAACGAGTACTTCGACGGCACCGTCAAGTCGATCGCTTTTGGCACTGCCGAAGGCCCTGCGACCATCGGCGTCATGGCACCGGGCGAATACGAATTCGGCACGGCCCAGCGGGAAATCATGCACGTCGTTTCCGGCGCCCTGACCGTAAAACTGCCAGGCAGCAGCGACTGGGAAACCTTCGCGGCGGGCAGCCAGTTCAACGTACCGGCCGACAGCAAGTTCCAGCTCAAAGTGGCCGTCGACACCGCTTACCTGTGTGAATACCGCGGCTGACCGTCAAGCAGCCACAGAGTGTCGGTATGAGAAACAAAAATGCCCGTGTCCAATGACACGGGCATTTTTTTCAAGCGCAATACTTACTCAAGCACCTCAACCGGCATGCCGACTTCCAGCCGGCCATTGCCGTCATTGACCAGGTTCTGGCCAAACATCGCGCCGTCAGGGGTCGAGCGGTATTGCTGCAAGGTCGCGAAAGGTTCGCGGTTGGGGTCGCGATCACCGGTTTGCGGATCGACCGTGGTCATGATGCAACGCGAACATGGCTTGACCAGCCGGAACTCCACGTCGCCGATACGAATGCGCTTCCAGCCATCCTCGGCAAACGCCTCGCTGCCCTCGACCACCAGGTTGGGGCGAAAGCGCAGCATTTCCAATGGACGCCCGACCCGATTGGACAGGTCCTGCAATGAGGCCTGGCCGATGAGCAGCAGCGGAAAACCGTCGGCAAACGCGACCTTGTCGTCATCCTTGCCATAACCGGCGGCAGTGGTGCGCGCCAGTTCCACCGGCACATGCACCAACCGCGTGGGGTTGCCAATGAACGCACTGACCCAGGCGGCCGCCTCGTCGCCGGCGTCCGGTACCCGCAAGGTGTCGCGCCAGATGATCACCCCGCGCAGTGACGCCTCGACCGTGGACGGCAGCGCCACGTCGAGGGTGCCATGGCCCGGTGCGCTGAGCGTCAGCCCACCGGCCTCATTCCACAAGGCCGAGAGCTGGCTCATCTTCGCCACGGCCCGCTGGGTCAGGAAACGCCCCGTGCCTTCGTCCACCAGCATCCAGCGCCGGTCACCGTCCAGCCCGAGCTTGTCCAGGCCAATCCCTTGCAGGGGCTGGCCCTTGCCGGACTTCAACGGATAACGGTACAGCGCGCTCAGCCGCAACATGCTCAACTTCCCTGGGGGCGAAAAAGTGCCACCTTATACGAGCCGACCGTTGAAGCAAACCACCCAGCGACCTCAGTCAAGCGACAGGCGTTGGCGCACCACATCCACCAGTTTGTCCGGCTGGAATTTGGAGAGGAAATTGTCGCAACCCACCTTCTTGACCATCGAGTCGTTGAAGCTGCCGGACAGCGAGGTGTGCAGCACCACATAGAGCCCACGCAACCGCGGATCGTTGCGGATCTCGGTGGTCAGGCGGTAGCCGTCCATTTCCGGCATTTCGGCGTCGGTGAAGATCATCAGCAACTTGTCGGTCATCACCTCGCCGGTGTCGGCCCAGGCCTTGAGCATGTTCAGGGCTTTCAAGCCATCGCTGGCGATGTGCATCTTCACCCCCAACTGACCCAGGGTGTCGCGCAACTGCGACAGCGCGACATTGGAGTCGTCCACCAGCAGCACTTCGCGGCCACGGGCACGCTCCAGCACCGGGTCTTCGAGTTTGTCCCGGGAGACCTTGGCGTTGTACGGCACGATTTCGGCCAGGACCTTTTCCACGTCGATGATTTCCACCAACTGATCGTCCACCTTGCTGATGGCCGTCAGGTAGTGCTCGCGTCCCGCGCTGCCCGGAGGTGGCAGGATCGCTTCCCAGTTCATGTTGACGATACGGTCGACGCCGCCCACCAGGAACGCCTGGACCGAACGGTTGTACTCGGTAACGATGATGGTGCTGTTGGCACCCGGCACCAGCGGCCGCATACCGATGGCCTGGGACAGGTCGATCACCGGCAGCGTCTGGCCCCGCAGATTGACCACGCCACAGACGAAGGGATGGCGCTGAGGCATCAGCGTCAGCTTCGGCAGTTGCAACACTTCCTGGACCTTGAACACGTTAATGGCGAACAGTTGCCGGCCCGCCAGGCGAAACATGAGAATTTCCAGGCGATTCTCACCCACCAGTTGGGTTCGTTGATCTACTGTGTCGAGAATGCCGGCCATCGATGACTCCTGGGCTTGTTCGGATGAATCCAATGAAAGGGATATCGGCTGGGTTCGCCGGATCTTGACCCCTGATAAAATACAAGCGCGGGGCATTGATGTCACATTAACATCATGCTTTACTGGCGCAGCATTTTCATCCGCTATTTTCCCCACTGCGCGACCTCGGTTTGCGCATTAGGTTCCGCTGCCTAAGGGATTCCCCTAGGCACAATCAGGTCCAACCTGATATTCCCGCTATCCAATAGCCATTAATGTGACGCCATTCTCATTGCTGAACGGAGTCAGGCTTCTGTGCGCGACCCCAGGACATCGGATTCCGGCCTTGTAGCCGAGCCCACCCGTGCAATCGTTTGCGGGTTCGTCGCCGTTGATCGGCCCGGACCTCATGCCGCGCGCGTGTCCGTCGTCGACCTTGAGATCCAGCCGTTCGCTGTACACGGTTTTCTTTCGCCTGACATGATGTTGTGGAGATAAGCATGCCGAATGATCGCAGGAACTGGAATGAGCGCCTGCCCGAACTCCTGGTCGAGGCCGAGACGCTGTTGGCCAAGTCGGAAGAGTGCCTGAGCCATTTGCAATTGATCAGCAATGACAGGGATGCGATCGACTGCATGCTCAGTACCTTGCTGAAACTGGCAGGCAAGGCCAATGCCCTCGCCCTGGAAGCCCTTTCGGAATTCTCGCTGCACATCCATGGCCTGCTCAGCCATGCGCAGAACCACATGGAACTGCATGACCAGGCCCTGTGCGCCTTGAAGGACTGCTTCACCCTGATGGCCTGGCAACTGGAACTGGTCGACCACACCACCGGCACGCTGGGCCTGGATCGCAGCGAACAGACCTCGCTGATCGAAGCCTTTGCCTTCCAGGTTGGTCAGAGCCCCTGCGAGGCGCTGGCTGCCTCACGCCCACTGGCCTTGGTGCATTACGCCCAGAAACAAGCCTGACTTCGATGCCGACGGCGCGATGCCGAGCGCGACCAACGTTGCGCGAAGTGGTAGTATCTCTCGCGTCAGTCGCTTCACGACCGCGCCGTCATGGCCGCCCACCGAAGCGGCCCTCGACCTGAAACGTTTACCCAACCCGGCCTGTCAGATGCGCTGACCGGCCAGCCCGCAGCGAACATCATTGGCTCCATCCGCTATGTACGCCAGCCTCAAGTCATTCATCACCTGGCCTCCCTCCCGAGAAAATGCCCGCCGCTTCACATTGTTGTTGTGCGTCTGCTCTGCCTTGGGCTGCCTGCTGACCTACCTGTTCGCCCATACATTGCCGCTGAGCGTGGTGGTGCTGAACCTGGTGGCCGTGGCCTGTGTCTGGATCGGCCATCGACTGTCGCGCAAATCCATCAAGCTGCAGCCCCAGGAACTGGCCGACCGCTTGCTTGAAGTCCAGGAAAACGAACGCCATCGACTCAGCCGCGAATTGCACGACGACATCGGCCAACTGCTGACCGCCGCGAAACTGCAAAGCGAATGGCTCAAGCAGCGGATGCCGGAAGAGTTGCAGGGCCAGTGCGCCATCCTCTGCGACACCCTCAACGAGACCCTCGACAAGGTCCGCGACGTGTCAGCGATCCTCAACCCCAGGCAGTTGGCCAGCCTGGGACTGGAAGCCAGCCTGCGGGCGCACCTGCTCAAGACGCTGGCCAATGCGCCGGTGAAATGGAGCCTCGATTGCCAACAGCGCATGACCGGCATTCCCGAAGAAATGTCGGTCGCCGTGTTCCGGATCACCCAGGAAGCGGTCACCAACATCCTGCGCCATTCCCGCGCGACCAACCTGCTGGTGCGCCTGCAACGCCTACCGGATGGCCTCACCCTGCTGATCAGCGACGATGGCCAGGGGTTCGCCCCGGCCACCCACCCTGGCCGCGAAGGCCAACGCGGCATGGCCGGCATGTCGGAGCGGGTCGAGCAACTGGGCGGCACGCTCGAGGTCACCAGCGAGGCCGGCAAAGGCACTCACATTGAAGCACGCTTCCCCTGGGCGCCCCGCGCCCTGGAACGGGCCAGCAAGAATAAGGTTCTCCATTGATCTGTAATTTGCTTCTGGTCGATGACCACTCCCTGATCAGGGCCGGCGTACGAGCCCTGGTCATGGATATCCCAGGCTACGCGGTCATCGGCGAAGCCAGCGACGGCAAGCAGTTGGTGGAGCTGGTGGAACGGCTCGAGCCCGACATCGTGTTGCTGGACATCTCCATGAAGGACACCGGCGGCCTGGAAGCCTTGCAGCAACTCAAGCGGGTGCGCCCCCACAGCAAGGTACTGATCCTGTCCATGCACACGGATCCGGCGCTGATCATGCAGGCGCTGGAATGCGGCGCCCACGGCTACCTGCTCAAGGACACCACCGTCAATGAGCTGAAACATGCCCTGGAAGCGCTGCGCAAGAACGAGCGTTACCTGAGCCCGGCCATCGCCCATACCGTGATCAACCAGGCGCTGACCCGCGTCCAGAAACGTCAGCCCGAACCTGCCCAGACCCATAACCTGACCGCGCGCCAGCTGGAAATACTGCGGTTGATCGTGCGCGGCAAGTCCACCCGGGAAATCGCCAACGGCCTGAGCCTGAGCATCAAGACCGTGGAAACCCACCGGGCGCAGATCATGAAGCGCCTGCAGATCCATGACGTCGCCGGCCTGGTGTTGTTCGCGGTACGCGAGCAGATCATCAGCCTGGACGATTGAGTGCCGTCGAGCCTCCCAGCAGCGGCGAATCGGTCGGCAGGTGCACGCGCAGCGCCTTCGGGCGCACCGTGAAACGCAGCGTGTCGACCTGCAATGGCTCACCGTCCAGGTTCATGTCCAGGCCCTGGGCGACCTTGATCTCCACCCAGGGCAAGCGGGCGCGCACGAACATGTTGTCGATGCCCAGCCCGCCCGCCAGCAAGTCCTTCAACGTGCCGACCACCTCCTGGGGCGCCGGCAAGATGCTGATATCCAGCAGCCCATCGTCCGCCAACGCCTCGGGGCACAGTACATGCCCTCCTCCCGCTTGCCGGCCGTTGCCGATGCCCAGCGCCAACAGATCCCCCGCCCAATGGAAATCAGGCCCCTGCAGCTCGCCATAGGCGGCGCTCAGCTCACTGAATCGCGACAGGCCGGTGAACAGGTAGGCGGCGCCTCCGAGGACCTTCTTGAGGTCTTCGGACGTGTTGGCGGTAACCTGGCTGCCGAAGCCGCCCGTGGCCATGTTCAGGAACATCCGCCCGCCGACCTCGCCCAGGTCAACGGGCTGGGCCGCCACGTCCAGCAAGTCCAGGGCCTGTTCCGGTTCCAGCGGCACACCGGCGGCGCGGGCAAAGTCATTGGCGGTGCCCAGCGGCATCAGCACCAGGCTGGCATCGCCGGGATTGAGGGCCATCGCCTCGGCGATATCGCGCAAGGTTCCATCACCGCCGCCGGCAATCAATTGCTCGTAGCCCGCCGCCAGGGCTTCCTCGACGCATCGTCGGGCGTCCCCGGCCTCCCAGGTCAACCGCACCGCCAGGTCCCACCCCTGCTCGCGCTTGAGCATCACGGCCGCGCGAACCTCTTCGTTGAGCGCTTGCTTGCCATGCAAAATCAACAGCGCCTTGCCCTTGCTCATCGTCGTCTCCGTCATTGGAAGGTTCAGCAAATGGGACCACTCATTGCGCCGAAAAAGCCCGGCCTGGCTCAATTTAATGGAAAAATCGCAAACGACTGCCCAAGCGAACCCCATGCACAGGGGTGGCCCGACCGATACTTCTGCATTCGAAGAGTTTTCTTACAAGACCCGGCGAATCAGCTCAATTGACCCTCCAGCGCTATTGAGACAACTTGGCATTCTGTTTTGCCAGACCGGTAAAACGCTCATCACCACACAAGGAAGTGCCAGACCATGAATAGATACGTCACGGCCCGTCGGGGCCGGATCAAGGGTTCTGAACGTAATGGCCAAGGGGATGAACCGTCCCATGCATAGCCGTGAATACAAGCTGTCGCCCCCACAGCTCGCGTCTTTTGGGAGCGGACGGGCCGACCCTCAAAACGATTGCAAGCATTGCAGTCATCCCGCTGGAGGAGTTGATTTGGAACCGCGCGTCGTTGAACTGGAAACCCACCTCAAGTACATCCGCAAAGACATGGATGAGATTCGCACCGACGTCAGGGTGATCCGCCACAGGCTGGCCTACTCGGCTGGCGCGGCGGCGGTGGTCCTCGGTCTGTTGGGCTGGGTGGCCAACAGTCGCTTCGACCAACTGGTGGGACTGCTCACGGGATAATGGCCATGCAAGCGAGGGTCCGGGTATCCGCCCCGGGCCCCACGACACTGCACGGCGCTAGCCGAGGACTTCGCTCAGGGGGATGAAACCCACTTCGTCGCCTTCGACCAGGGTCTGCCCTTCCAGCACCTCGACCAGCCCTTCGGCCCAGGCCGCGCTGCGCAGGACACCGGAGCTCTGGTTGCGATAGATGATCGCGCGACCATTCTCCATTCGGCCTCGCAAGTACTCCCGTCGGCTGCCCGCCTTCGGCCAGGCGAAACCGGCCGGCACCTTGAACTTGAGCGGCATCACCGACTCGACACCCTGGCGCCTGAGCAGATAAGGCCGTGCCAACAGCGCGAACGTCACCAGAGTCGAAGCCGGGTTCCCAGGCAGGCCGATCACCGGCACGCCACGGTAGTGCCCGAACGTGAGCGGTTTCCCAGGCTTGATGGCAAGCTTCCAAAGCGCCAGCTCACCGTCCTCGCGCAAGGCAATGCCCAGGAAGTCCGCCTCTCCCACCGATACGCCACCGGTGGACAGGATCAGGTCGACATCCGACAACTGCGCCAGGCGTTCACGGGTGGTCGGCAAGTCGTCGGGCAGGATACCCGCGTCGACCACCTCACAGCCCAGACCTCGCAGCCAGCCACACAGCAGCACGCGGTTACTGTTGTAGATCTGGCCCGGCCCCAGTGGCTCGCCCGGCTCGACCAGCTCGTCGCCGGTTGACAGGACAGCCACACGGACCTTGCGCACCACCTCCAGCGATGCGCACCCCAGGGATGCCGCCAACCCCAGTTCGACCGGCCCCAGGCGCGTACCCGCCGTAAGAACCTGCTCACCGACGGTGGTTTCCTGCCCCTGAGGGCGGATGTTCTGGCCAATGACCATGGGCTCGGTGAAGCGAACGCGCTCGTCAGCTTCGACCACGGCATTTTCCTGCATCTCGACGCAATCCGCGCCCGCAGGAACAGGCGCCCCGGTGAAGATTCGCGCACAGGTTCCGGCCGCCAGCGGCGCCGGGGCCTGACCGGCAAAAACCCGCTGGCTGACCACCAACGGCTCGTCTTTGCAGTCCGCCAGCCGCAAGGCATAGCCGTCCATGGCGCTGTTGGGCCATGGCGGCAAATCAAGGGTCGACACCAGGTCCTGCGCGAGCACCCTTCCCTGTGCCGCAGCCAACGGCAATGTTTCGCGCTCGACGATCGGCGCGGCTGCCGCCATGTCGAGCAAGCGCTGCAACGCCACTTCGACAGCCATCAAGGCCCCGGCCTTGCCCGGTTTACCCACGGGATTCACACGGCGCCGCCTGTTTCAGATGAGGCACGAAATTACAGGGTCGGTGCCGTGCATCCAGTTGTTCAGCCAGGATCCCATCCCAACCGGTACGCACCGCGTTGGTGGAACCCGGCAGGCAACACACCAGCGTGCCATTGGCCAGGCCGGCCAGGGCCCGCGACTGGACGGTGGAGGTGCCGATGTCCGCCACGGAGATCTGCCGGAACAACTCGCCGAAGCCATCGACCTGCTTGTCCAGCAGGCACGTCACCGCTTCAGGGGTGCTGTCGCGCCCCGTGAACCCGGTGCCGCCGGTGATCAGCACCACCTGCACCACGTCCTCGGCGATCCAGGTCGCGACTTGCGCGCGGATCTTGTACAAATCATCTTTGAGCAGGACCCGCGCCGCCAGGTTGTGGCCGGCCGCCATCAACCGATCGACAAAGACCTGCCCGGAGGTATCGGTTTCCAGGGTACGGGTATCACTGACTGTCAGCACCGCGATATTGAGCGGCACGAAAGGTACATCAGCCTTGGCTTTCATAGGCTCGTCCAGTTGTAGGGGAAACAGGCCGGTGTTATATCACAGCGCTTCATTTATTCGCCCGTGCGGAGACACAACATGACCAACACGCCCCTGCCCCCCTGCTCGATCCTGCTGCTGGCAGGCGGACGCGGCCAACGCATGGGCGGCCAGGACAAGGGCCTCCTGGAGTGGCAAGGCGAGCCATTGATTGCCCATCTCCACCGCCAGACCCGCGCGATAAGCGACGACCTGATCATTTCGTGCAACCGCAATCCGGCACGCTACGCGGTGTACGCCGACCAACTGGTGCATGACGACGAGGGTGACTTTCCCGGCCCGCTGGCAGGCATCCGCGCCGGCCTCAAGGTGGCCCGACACGCACAGTTGCTGGTGCTGCCGTGTGATGTGCCGCAAATCGATGCCAGCCTGCTCGACAGCATGCGCCGGGCGGCCAGCCAGCACCCAGACAAACCGCTGATGGTGCGGCACGGCGAGCATTGGGAACCGCTGCTGTGCGTCATCCCACTGACATTGGCCGACACCTTCGAGAAGGCCTGGCACGACGGCGAACGCAGCCCCGGCCGGATCATGCGCACGCTGCACGCCGTTGCCTTGCAATGCCCCGCCGACGACCCGCGACTGGCCAACCTGAACACGCCGGAATTACTGACCCGTTACAAAGGCGTGTCAGATTGACACTAGCCAGGAACTTGCGCGCGTTGTATACGTCTGAGGGTTAGTAACTTGAAGAATCCATTTCGGAGAAACACCATGACTCAACGGACCCTCGCCACTTTCATGCTTGCTCTGGGCCTCGCCACCCTCGCCGGTTGCGCCTCGCCAACAGTGATCACCTTGAATGACGGTCGCGAAATCCAGGCCGTCGACACACCCAAGTACGACGAAGAAAGCGGCTTCTATGAATTCGAGCAACTGGATGGCAAGCAAACCCGCGTGAACAAGGATCAGGTTCGTACCGTCAAGGATCTGTAATCTTCGACGCTGGCGTCTGCTGTGAAATAGCGGCGCATTGCTGTTGACCAAAAAAACCGGCGCCTGCCTTTTTTCAAAGGCAAGCGCCGTTTTTTTTATGGGACCGTTCTAGAGAAAGCAGCCGTGGTGAACGGAAAAGTTTCGATCAGGGCAACTTAGCCTGTGACCAGAGCCCCGCCTCAGCTCACCACTGCAACGTAATACGGCTCTCGAACACCCGCTCCTGACCACTCAGCGGGTCGTTAAAACGCAGCCCCTGCGCCAGCAGCTTGAGCGGGTTGGCGTAATCGTCCTCCACATCCCGCAGCACGTCGGGGTAGAAGGGATCGTTGCAGATACCCGCCCCAAGGGCATTCATGTGCACCCGCAACTGGTGCTTCTTGCCCGTGACCGGAGACAGGCCATAGCGCCACAGCTCGCCGTTTCGCTCCAGGACTTCGATGGCCGTTTCAGTATTCGGCTCGCCCGGCCCCTCACACATCCGAAAGAACGGCTCGCCATCGATCATTCGGCTTTTATGCACGCGGGGAAAGCTCAACCCAGGCAGCGCCGGGGCAATGGCCTGGTAGTGCTTTTCGATCTGCCGGGTGGGGAACAACGCTTGATACGCCGAACGACTGTCGGGGTTAGCGGAAAACAGCACCAGGCCGGCAGTGTGTCGATCGATTCGGTGCAACGGCACCAGGTGGGGATTGTCCAGGCGTCGGATCAGCCGCCGCAACAAGGTTTGCTCGACATATTCGCCCGCCGGCGTGACCGGCAGGAAATGTGGTTTGTCTGCCACCACCAGGTGTTCGTCGGCGTACAGGATCGACTCCACCACTGGGATCGGCTTCTCGTCGGGCACTTCACGGAAATAGTGGATGCGCAGGCCCTCACGGTAAGGCAGGTCGGCACGGATCGCGTTGCCCTCCCCGTCCAGCACCCGCCCGCGAGCGATCCGGTCCAGCCATTGCTCGCGGCTGATGGCCTTGAAATGTTCGCACAGGCACTCCAGCACCGTCGGCCAGGAGCCCGGGGGCAGGTACAACGTGCTGGCCTGATGGTGTGCAGCGGAAAATGATGAAACCATGAAAAACTCTTGAGCCTTTTCGCAGAGCGGTATTATCCGCCAGTCGCGCAAGCCCGCCCAGCAATGATTGCTTCAGGCCGGGACCGACGCCGGTTTGGCTGCCGCCTCGGTGAACTCCTTCAACCAGCGCAACACCTCCACCGCCTCCCAGCGACCAGGGTCGTACAATGCGTACAGCAAGCCCTGGTAACCCACTACATCCAGTTGCTTGTGATAGCCGGCACGCTGGAACAACGCCTCGATCTCGGCGAAACAGGTGTTGAAATGCAATTTATTGAAAGGTGTCTTGCCTTCGGTGACCAAGCCATCCAGGCGCAGTTCCAGGACCGCCTCGCGCACAACGTCCGCGGACATCCTGTTTACGCTGCTTTTCAGTTGTTCGACATTGACCAAGGGACGCACTCCAGATAGCTGTATGGGCATACAGTAACCGAAGACTGCAGCTTACGCCAATGACCGCGGGCGAATGGAAGGTGCGAACGGTTCAAGCAGGAACGCGGCCACCCGGTCGGGATCGTCGAAAGGCCAGTCCAGCTCCGCGCCGGTATCGGTTCGCCGCAGGACCGGGATCCGCAGTCCATAGGCCTCGGTCAGCATCTCGCTCTCGGCGATGTCCACCAGTTCCACCAGCAATCCATGCTCGACGAAAGGCATCAACACACCCTCGGCAACTTCGCACAAGTGACAACCCAGGGTGCCGAGCAGCTGGCATTCAGAAGACATGGCAGGTAGACCCAAAAAAGATAGACGGTCATTCTAGGCCCGCACCGGGAAACCGTCGAGCCGCTGCCTCGCTTCAGGGTGTTTCGGCAAAACGCTGATGCAAATCACTGAAGATTGAGGCTTTTGCGGCGAGGCTGGGTGCCTTTCCCCCGCTACGCTGTCAGTTGTCGTCTTGAAACGGAGTGCCCCTTGTTTGCCAATCTGCTGATCATTCTTGCCTCATCCCTGGTGGTCATCGCCTTGTTCCGACGCCTGCGACTGCCGCCCGTGCTGGGCTATCTCTGCGTCGGGCTGGCCGTGGGGCCGACCGCGCTGGACTGGGTGAACGACAGCGAAGAACTGCCCGACCTGGCCGAACTCGGGGTGGTGTTCCTGCTGTTCTCGTTGGGGCTGGAGTTTTCCCTGTCGAAAATGCTCGAGCTGCGTCGGGTGGTGTTCGGCCTCGGCAGCCTGCAAGTACTCGCCACGGGGACGGTCCTCGCCGGGCTGCTGGCCTTCTCTGGCGCGCCCCTGGCCGCGGCGCTGTTGCTGGGGGCAGGGCTGGCCTTGTCGTCCACCGCCATCGTCAGCAAGGAACTGACCAGCCTGGGGGAAATCTTCAGCAGCCATGGCCAGAACGCCATCGGGGTGTTGTTGTTCCAGGACGTCATCGCCGTGCTGCTGTTGACCCTGGTGCCGGTATTCGCCGGCAGCAGCGAGCACCCGTGGTATTGGGCGCTGCCACTGACCCTCGGCAAGACCCTGGTGCTGTTCGCTGGTTTGTTGCTGGCCAGCCGCCTGCTGCTGCCCCGATTGTTCCATGAGGTGGCTGCCTCGCGGTCCGCAGAACTGTTCGTGCTGCTGGCCCTGGTGATCGTGCTGTTGACGGCATGGCTGACCCACCTGCTCGGCCTGTCCCCCGCCCTGGGGGCATTCCTGGCGGGCATGTTGCTGGGTGAAAGCCACTACCGGCATCAGATCGAGGCCGACATCCGCCCCTTCCGCGACATCCTGCTGGGGCTGTTCTTTGTCAGCATTGGCATGCTGATCGACCTGCAATTGTTCGTCGACGACGGGCTGTTGATCCTCGGCCTGACGCTCGGCCTGATGCTCATCAAGGGCTGCGTGGTCGCTGCCCTGGTGAAGTCGCGCGGCAGCGACGGTGAAACCGCCTGGCGCAGTGGCCTGGCCCTGGCCCAGGGTGGCGAATTCTGTTTTGCCCTGATGGCGCTCATGCAGCAGAACCGCCTGATGCCTGCCGACATCAGTGGCCTGCTGCTGGCCGCGACATTCTGCTCGATGCTGCTGACCCCGCTGTTGCTGCGTGCCGCCCCCCACATCGCCGCCCGTCTGCACCGCAAACCCAACCAAGAGGCACAACTGGAGCAGATCAGCGCGCTCAACGCCGGGCTGTCAGGGCATGTGGTCATTTGTGGTTACGGCCGCGTCGGCCAGTCCATCGGCCGGTTCCTGCGGCGCGAAGGCCTGGCGTTCGTGGCCCTGGATGACGACCCGGTGATCATCCAGGAAGCCAGCGTCGACGAACGCTGCGTGCATTACGGCGATTCGCGCCGAGGCGACCTGCTGGGAGCGGTCGGTTTGAATCGTGCGAGGTTGCTGGTGATTGCCGTGGACAAGACCGACATCGCCATCACCGTGCTCAAGGAGGCACGGCGGGTCAACCCGCAGGTGCCGATCCTGGTGCGCACCCGCGACGACAGCCAGCTGGCCGAGCTGCAAGCGGCCGGGGCCAGCGAAGTGGTCCCGGAGTTGCTCGAGTCGAGCCTGATGCTGGCCTCCCATGCCCTGATCATGCTCGGCCTGCCCGAGCAGCAGGTCCGCCATCACGTGGACCAGGTTCGGCACGACCGCTATCGCCTGCTGCACGGCTTCTACCCGGGCGACCAGGACAAGGCGCCCTAGGCTCTGTTTGAAAAGTCTTGAGACGAAGGTCAGGCAAGGCGAAAACCGGCGAGGAACGGCCGGGGTCGCGCTCGACTTTACTGGAGTAAATGAGCATTCCGAGCCGGTTTTCAACGCAGCATGAACGAGTATCAAGGCTTTTCAGACAGAGCCTAGTGCATCGGTCAGTCCTGGCTGATGGCGCCGATCTTGTGAATCGACAAATCGGCGCCGTAATACTCTTCTTCCTGGCTCAGGCGCAGCCCCAGCAGCCCCTTGATGACGCCATACACCGCAAAGCCGCCGGCCAGGGCAATGCCGACGCCCAGCGCCGTGCCGATCAGTTGGCTGGCCAGGCTCACGCCGCCCAGGCCGCCGAACGCGCCTTGGCCAAAAATGCCGCAAGCAATGCCGCCCCAGACACCGCACAGCCCATGCAGTGGCCAGACCCCGAGCACATCATCGATCTTCCATTTGCCTTGGGCGGCGGTGAAGCACCAGACAAACAACGCACCGGCGATGGCGCCGGTGGCCAGCGCACCTACCGGGTGCATCAGGTCGGAACCGGCGCAGACCGCCACCAGGCCGGCGAGCGGGCCGTTATGCAGGAAGCCGGGGTCATTGCGCCCCACGAGCAATGCCGCCACGGTACCGCCGACCATCGCCATCAACGAGTTGACCGCCACCAACCCGCTCACCCCCGGCAGGGTCTGAGCACTCATCACGTTGAAGCCGAACCAGCCGACAATCAGGATCCACGACCCCAGGGCCAGGAACGGAATGCTCGACGGCGCGAACGCCACCAGTCGACCGTCCCGGTAGCGGCCATTGCGCGGCCCGAGCAGGAGTACCGCGGCCAGTGCCAGCCAGCCGCCCATGGCATGCACCACCACGGAGCCGGCAAAGTCGTGGAAACCAGCACCGAAGCGGGCTTGCAGCCAGGCCTGCACACCAAAGTTGCCGTTCCAGACCAGGCCTTCGAAGAACGGGTAGACGAACGCCACGATCAGCACCGTGGCGCACAACTGCGGAGCGAACCGGGCACGTTCGGCAATACCGCCGGAAATGATCGCCGGGATGGCGGCGGCGAACGTCAGCAGGAAAAAGAACTTCACCAGGCTGTAGCCATGGTCGGTGCTGAGCACCGCCGCCGGTTGCATGAAGGTCACGCCATAGGAAATCCAATAGCCGATGAAGAAATAGGCCAGGGTCGAAACAGCGAAGTCGCTGAGAATCTTCGACAGCGCATTGACCTGGTTCTTTTGCCGGACCGTTCCCACTTCCAGGAACGCAAAACCGGCATGCATGGCCAGGACCATGACCGCACCCAGCAGGATGAACAGTGTGTTGGAGCTGTGGACCAGACTGTCCACGGCACTTTGCATATTTTCCATGGTGATGGCAGACCTGAAAAAGTGGAGAAAAGCACCAAACCGGTTCGCTCGCGCCGACAACGCACCAAGTTGAAACGCGTCGCCGGCTTTGGCCAGCCGGGCGAACCGCTTTGGTGCATCGAAACGGCTGAAACGCAGTCCCGCTTCAAGGCGCTTCGCGGGTTTTGATTATTTGGGTTAAGGTTTTCGGGCTCGCGCCCAGCTTCAGCGCACCAGCGCGGGCTGACGCACCAGTACATGGCAAAAGCCAGAGCAAAAGTTGTACCAGTCACTTTCACTGAACCTTCCGGCAAGGCTCATACTCGAACGCTTCAGACGTCACTTACGGAGATTCACCCCATGGCCAGAACCCAGGCACAGACTGCTCAAGAAATCCTGAAGGAAGATTTTCAGACGCTGGTCAACGACACGGAACGCTTGCTGGACCACACCGCAACGCTGGCGGGTGACCAGGCGGACGTGCTGCGCAGCCAGATCCAGGAAACGCTTTTGCGCGCCCGTGAAACGCTCAAGCTGACCGAAGATTCCATGCGCGAACGTGGCCAGGCGGCCGTGGACGCCACCGAGGAATATGTCCAGGCCAACCCTTGGCAATCCGTCGGCATCGCGGCGGGCGTGGGCTTTCTGATCGGCCTGCTGGCGACCAGACGCTGATGATCGGCCTCGACGAATCCGGCTCGCCCGAAGCGGGCACCGCCCCCACGGCACGTCGCCTGAGCGCAGCCTTCCTGGGTTTGCTGCACAGCCATGTCGAATTGTTCGGCATCGAATTGCAGGAGCAGAAAGCGCGCACCGTCAGCCTGCTGTTGTTCGCGGGCCTTGCCCTGGTGTTCGCCTTGCTCCTGCTGGTAGGGCTCTCGGCCCTGGTGCTGATCCTGGTGTGGGATACCTATCGCCTGGCGGGCATCATCGGCCTGTGCCTGTTCTACCTGTTGGCGGCGCTGTTCTGTGGCCTTCGGTTGCGAGCAGCGATCTATGACGAATCGTCGCCCTTCCATGCCACCCTTGAAGAATTGGCCAACGATCGGGAGCGCCTGCTGCCATGAGCCTGCCTGATATCCCTCAAGCCCAGACCCGCCAGGAAATGCGCAAGGCGCTGGTGCGCCTGCGCATGGAGATGCATCGCCAGGAGATCCGCCAGGAAACACGCCAGTTGCTGCTCCCCCTGCGACGGGTACGCGGCCTGTCGCAGAGCTGGCACGAAGGCTTCGGCATCAAGCACGCGCCATTGTGGGGCGTGGCGGCGGTGTCGCTGCTCGGCTTTTTCACCGGCAGGCGCACCCGCGCCGGGCGTACCGGCGGCCTCACCGGTTTGGTCCGGCTGGCCACGACGCTGCTGCCGTTGATCAAATTGGCCAAGAGCGCGCGCAAACCCTGAGGCAACGGTGACAAGGGCAGGTAAATCGACTTGCCCTTGCACCATGCCTCACGAACCGGGAAGCTAGGGCATCGACCCTATCAAACGGAGCAACCGGCCTTGGATTGGCACACCCTGCTGACACGCGAACGCCTCGGAAAACCCCTTCACAGCCCGCAAGAGCTGGGCCGCAGCCCCTTCCACAAGGACCACGACCGGATCATCTTTTCCGGCGCCTTCCGCCGCCTGGGGCGCAAGACCCAGGTGCATCCGGTGTCCAGCAACGACCACATCCACACGCGCCTGACCCACTCGCTGGAAGTCAGTTGCGTGGGGCGCTCCCTGGGCATGCGCGTGGGCGAAACCATCCGCAGCGCCCTGCCCGACTGGTGTGAGCCGAGCGACCTGGGCATGGTCGTGCAATCGGCCTGCCTGGCCCACGACATCGGTAACCCACCGTTCGGTCACTCGGGCGAGGATGCCATCCGCTATTGGTTCCAGCAGGCCGCCGGGCGAGGTTGGCTGGATGCCATGAGCGAAGCCGAGCGCGGCGATTTCCTGAATTTCGAAGGCAATGCCCAGGGCTTTCGCGTGCTTACCCAGCTTGAATACCATCAGTTCGACGGTGGTACGCGGTTGACCTACGCCACCCTAGGCACCTATCTGAAGTACCCCTGGACCGCTCGCCACGCCGACTCCCTGGGCTACAAGAAGCACAAGTTCGGCTGCTACCAGAGCGAACTGCCGCTGCTGGAGCAGATCGCCAACAAACTCGGCCTGCCGCAGATCGAGGACCAGCGCTGGGCCCGGCATCCGCTGGTGTACCTGATGGAGGCCGCCGATGACATCTGCTACGCGTTGATCGACCTGGAAGACGGCGTGGAAATGGATCTGCTGGAATACCCACAGGTGGAATCGCTGCTCCTGGACCTGGTGGGGGACGACCTTCCGGACACCTACCGCCAGTTGGGCCCGCAGGATTCCCGGCGGCGCAAACTGGCGATCCTGCGGGGCAAGGCCATCGAGCACCTGACCAACGCCGCCGCCCGGGCATTCGTCGAACAGCAGGAGGCGTTGCTGGCCGGCACGCTGCCGGGGGACCTGGTGGAGCACATGCACGGCCCGGCCAAGCGCTGCGTGCTGAATGCCAAGGACATGGCCCGCAAGAAAATTTTCCAGGACAAGCGCAAGACCCTGCATGAGATCGGCGCGTATACCACGTTGGAGATCCTGCTCAACGGGTTCTGCGGCGCCGCACTCGAACAGCATGGCGGCCGCACGCCTTCCTTCAAGAACCGCCGCATCCTCGACCTGCTGGGCAACAACGCCCCCGACCCGAATGGCCCACTGCACGCGGCATTCCTGCGCATGATCGACTTCATCGCCGGGATGACGGACAGCTACGCCAGCGACATGGCCCAGGAGATGACAGGCCGCACGCGTCAATAAAAGGTGTGGGAACGACGGTTTGATGGGCCTGGCCCAACCCTGTGGGAGCGGGCTTGCTCGCGAAAGCGGTGGGTCAAATTGCGACGGTATCGAATGACCTGCGCCTTCGCGAGCAAGCCCGCTTTCACAAGGGATTCATGCAAGTTTCACAGGCGAAAACACGGAAAACCTGTCAGCAACATTCAATAAGCCCTGCACGCCACTTGTTTGCATAAACATCCCGCGAAAAGAAACACCTCTTCACAAAAAAGCCTTTATTTCTCCGCCCTGTTTGACCCACCTACTAAAAAACCGATTACATCGTAATATCTTGCCTCTTTTTTTGTAGGAAACTTCTGAAATTGAAGTTGGGTGCCCGTCTCTTCGTACGACCCTGGCTGTAACTGGGCTAAGGTGCGCGCTTTATTAAGCTCGCAGGGTATTTTATTCATGAACTCCGTTTTCATTGTCGACGATCATCCGGTCATCCGCCTCGCCGTTCGCATGCTCCTGGAGCATGAGGGCTATAAGGTCGTGGGGGAAACTGACAACGGCGTCGATGCGATGCAAATGGTGCGCGAATGCATGCCAGACCTGGTGATCCTGGACATCAGCATTCCAAAACTTGACGGGCTGGAAATCCTCTCGCGCTTCAACGCCATGACCACGCCCCTCAAGACATTGGTGCTCACGGCCCAGTCGCCGACCCTGTTCGGCATCCGCTGCATGCAATCGGGCGCTTCCGGCTATGTGTGCAAGCAGGAAGACCTCAGCGAACTGGTCAGTGCCATCAAGGCCGTACTGTCTGGCTACAACTACTTTCCGAGCCAGGCCTTGAACCCGATACGCCCGGATGATCCGCGCAGTATAGAGCTGGATCTTTTCAAGAGCGTCAACGACAGGGAGTTGATGGTCCTGCAACTTTTTGCCCAGGGCCGCACTAACAAGGAAATCGCCAAGGGCATGTTTCTGAGCAATAAAACCGTCAGTACCTACAAAAAAAGACTGATGCAGAAACTCAAGGTCAAGTCCCTCGTAGAACTGATCGAAATGGCGAAACGCAACGCACTTGTGTGAGAAGAACAGGATGCTCAGACGCATAAAGGAATGCCTGCTGCTAGTGAGTGCAGGGTTATATGCAAGTGTCCTCGCGGCGGCGCCAGCCATGCCCGAGCACCTGACGCTGCTGGGCCGCTCGACGGCGGCTGCGTCGATCCAGCTCGACGACGCCCAGAAGGCCTGGCTGCAGGGTCGGCGTGAATGGGTCCTGGGCACGTCCGCGCCCGACTATCCCCCCTTCGACCTTTCCACCAGCGGCCACGACTACGAAGGCATGACCGCCGACTATGCCGGCCTCCTCGCCCAGGCAACCGGCCTGCCCATGAAGGTCCTGCGTTTCGAATCCCGCGACGCCGCCGTGGCAGCGCTCAAGGCCGGGCAGATCGACCTGCTGGGCACCGCCAATGGCTTTGAAGCCCGCCAGCCCGACATCCTGCTGTCGACGCCCTATGCCGTGGACCAGCCGGTGCTCGTCACTCGCGCCAATGAAAGCCGTTCCCTGGCCGAAGGCCTCGAAGGCCTGCGCCTGAGCATGGTCTACCACTACCTGCCCCTGGAGGAAATCGAGCACCTGTACCCCAAGGCCCACCTGACCACCTACCCCTCCTACCAGAACGCAATCAACGCCGTTGCCTTTGGCCAGGCCGACGTCTTCCTCGGCGACACCCTGTCCACCCATTACATGATCAGCAAGGGCTACCTGAGCAACATCCGCATGGCCAGCTTCGGCAAGCATGAGGCCTTTGGCTTCGGGTTCGCGGTGCGCCGCAGCGACACCCGCCTGTTGGAGATCATCAATGCCACGCTGAACCAGATTCCCCTCGCCGAACACACCAGCATCGCCAAGCGCTGGAGTGCCGGCAGCGACATGTACCTCGCCGATCACCGGATCCAACTGACCGACCGCGAACAACGCTGGCTGGCGGCGCATCCGGTGGTGCGGGTGGTGGTGAATGAACATTCCGCGCCCTTCACCTTCTTCGATTCGGACGGCGCCTTGCGTGGGATCAGCGCCGACCTGCTGGAGTTGATCCGCCTGCGCACCGGCCTGCGCCTGGATATCCAGCGTCGCCAGAGCGACAGCGAGATGATCGCCGCGATCCAGGAAGACCAGGCCGACCTGATCGCCGCATTCCTGCCCAGTAGCGAACGGCAGCAGAAATTGAAGTTCAGCCGACCTTACCTCGACAGTTCGTTCGTCCTTCTGACCCGTAAACAGTCCGGCACCCCGGCGACGCTCGACCAGTTCGGCAGTCGGAGCCTGGCCATCGCCAAGGGCAACCCACTGATCGAATGGCTGCGCCAGCACTTTGCGGACATCAGGATCGTCGAGGCAGACGGCACCCTGGGGGCCATGGAGATGCTCGCCCAGGGCCAGGTCGACGGCGGGGTCAGCTCGTTGGTCATGGCTAACTACTTCATCTCGTCCCACTCCTGGCGCGACACATTGCAGATCAACAGCACCGTCGGCACCCAGCCGGCCCTGTTCGCCCTCGCCAGCGCCAAAAATGCCACCGAACTCAATTCCATCCTCGACAAGGCCCTGACCAGCATCGACCCCGATCAACTGGGGGTGATCAACAACCGTTGGCGCGGCTACGTCTCGGCGTCGCAACATACCTGGCGCACCTATAACCGCCTGTTCTTCCAGATCGTCGCAGGCGTCGGCCTGCTGTTGCTGCTGTCGCTGGCCTGGAACGCCTACATGCAGCGCCAGATCCGGCAACGCCAACGGGCCGAGCTCGCCCTCAACGACCAGTTGGAATTCATGCACGCACTGCTCAACGGCACGCCGCACCCGATCTACGTGAGGGACCGCAACGGCTGCCTGCAAAGCTGCAACGACAGTTACCTGCAAACGTTCGACGCCAGGCGCGAAGACGTCATTGGCAAGAACGTGATGCCGGGGGCCATGAGCAATGCCTTCGAGGCGCAGGAGTACCAGGCCGACTATCAACGGGTGATGGCCGAAGGCACCCCGCTGATCGTCGATCGCCCCCTGCACATCGGGGACAGGGAACTGACCATCTATCACTGGATCCTCCCCTACCGGAACTCGGCCGCGCAGGTGCAGGGCATCATCGGCGGGTGGATCGACATCAGTGAGCGACGCCAGCTTTTCGAAGAGCTGCGGGCGTCCAAGAAGCAGGCCGAAGACGCGAACCGCGCCAAGAGCACCTTCCTGGCGACCATGAGCCATGAGATCCGCACGCCCATGAACGCGGTGATCGGCATGCTTGAACTGGCCCTGAAACAGACCGACAAGGGTCATGTGGACCGTTCGACCATCGCCGTGGCCTACGAATCGGCCGCCGGCATGCTGGAGCTGATCGGCGACATCCTGGACATCGCCCGGATCGAATCGGGCCACCTGAGCCTGGCACCCGAGCGCGTCAACCTGCGGGCCATGCTGCAATCGGTGATCCGGGTATTCGAAGGCGTGGCGAGGCAGAAAAACCTGGCGTTGTCGCTGCAGTTCGACGCCGCCGAAGGCAACCCGGACGTGTCGATCGACCCGTTGCGCTTCAAACAAGTGCTCTCGAACCTGATCAGCAACGCCCTCAAGTTCACTGAACAGGGCCGGGTGCTGGTCAAGGTCCGGTTGTCACCCACCGACCAGGACGACGTCCTGCACTTGCACCTTGAGGTCAACGACAGCGGCATCGGCATCGGCCCGGCAGACCTCAAGCGCCTCTTCGAACCCTTTGCCCAGGTCGATAACAATGGCCGGATGGCGCGCAAGGGCGCCGGACTGGGGCTGGTGATCAGTCGCAACCTGTGCCAGATGATGGGGGGCAACCTGCACATGAACAGCCAGCCCGGCCTTGGCACCCAGGTCCAGGTCCGGCTGCGGCTGAACGTCTTGCCAGCGGCGCCGGCCGGCGTGGCCGCCGAGCCGGTCATCGAAACGGCGGCAGGCGTGCTGAACGTCCTGGTGGTGGACGATCACCCGGCCAACCGCCTGCTGATGTCACAGCAACTGGAGTACCTCGGCTACCCCTATCAGGTTGCCCATGATGGCGCCCATGGGTTCGAGGTCTGGCAGCAAGGGCATTTCGACCTGGTCATCGCCGACTGCAACATGCCCATCATGAGCGGCTATGAACTGGCGCGTTCGATTCGCCGCGAGGAGTCCGAGCAGCAACGCCCTCCCTGCACCATCCTGGGGTTCACCGCCAATGCGCAGCCGGAAGAAAAACAACGGTGCCAGGACGCTGGAATGGACGACTGCCTGTTCAAGCCCATCAGCCTGAGCGCCCTGAGCCAGTGGATCAAGGCCGTCAAACCCAGCCGGCAGGCCCGGGTTTTCAGCCTGCAAGGCCTGCAAGCACTGACCGGCGGCGATCCCTCGTCCACCCACCGCCTGCTGAGCGAGATGCTCAACAGCAATCGCCTGGATCGCCAGGAGCTGCTCGACGTGGCCCGGAGCGGCGAGCGCCAGGCCTTGAGCGAGACGGCGCACAAGATCAAGGGGGTCGCCCGGATCATGCAGGCGACGTCGTTGATCCAGCGTTGCGAGGCACTGGAACAGGCCTGTCAGCCCGCCTCGGCACCGCAGCGGATCAGCGAATGCGTCGAAGCCCTCGACCAGGCCATGATCGACGTCGGGGTTGCCCTCCAAACAGCACTCGCCAAGGCACGATAACCCAGCGTTTACTATGCTGTTGCCTGAGCAGTGCGTACCAGGGGTGTTCTCGATCAGCGTCCCCTCCACGCGGAAACACCCTTTGAGAACGCCCCTTACACTTGGAGTGACTGCAATGCCCAGCGCACCGCGTACGGAAAAACGCCGGTTCCCCCTGCACGTCCATATCAGCGTGATGTTCACCCTGCTTCTGCTGCTGACCGGCGTGGTACTGGGCATTTTCAACTATCGGCAGACCACGCAAATCATCCTCTCCAGCAGTGAAAAACTGTTCAACCGGATCGAGCAGGACGTGCGCCTGGATTTGTACGACACCTACGAACCGATCCGCCACCTGCTGGGTCTGCTGGCCGATTACCCGGCCACGCGCTCACCCCGGATGGAGCAACGCCTGGCCTTGCTCGGGCCCTTCAGCCAGGCGCTGCGGGACAACCCGAACCTGGCCTCGTTGTACCTGGGTGATGCCCTGGGTGATTTCCTGATGGTCCGGCCGTTGCGCAGCGCGGCCCTGAAAACCGCCGTGGGCGCCCCGGCCGACGCGGCCTACCAGGTCTGGACCGTGGAGCGAGCGACGTCCGACGGCTCGGTTCGCGCCCAGTCGCTGTTCTACGACGAACACCTGACGCTCATCGATCACCGGGACATCGCTGAAGAGACGTTCGATCCGCGCAATCGAAGCTGGTTTCGCAGCGCCGCAGGCTCCGCCGAGCAGATCACCACCGAGCCCTATCTGTTCTTCTCCACCCACACCATCGGCACCACCCTGGCCCGGCGCAGCGGCGAGCAAGCGGTGATCGGCGCCGACCTGACACTCGCGGCGCTGTCACAGACCCTGGCCAAGCACAAGGTCACCACCGACACCGAGATCGTCCTGCTCGACCCCAAGGGTAACGCGGTGGCCTATCCCGACAGCAGCCGACTGGTGGCGGACGCTCAATCCGCGCGCCTGGTCAAGGCCCGCGACCTCAACCCGGCCATCGCCGCCACCCTCGACGACAGCACGGGCACGTCGCGCCTGGAGGCCGCCGGACGGCGCTGGATCGTATCGCACAGCCACATGCAGGAAGGCGGACCGCAAGGCCTGGAACTGGCGCTGCTGGTGCCCGAGGACGAACTGCTCGACGAGGCCTATCGCATGCGTTGGCAAGGCGCGCTGATCACCCTGGCCACCCTGCTGTTGTGCCTGCCGCTGGGCTGGCTGACGTCGAGGATCCTGGTCAAGCCGCTGCGCGCGTTGGTGCAAGAGGCCGATGCCATTCGCAGCTTCGACTTCAATTACCCGGTCTCGCGGCGCTCACCAGTGCTGGAAGTCGACCAGTTGAGCGTGTCGATGGCGCGCATGAAGGAGACCCTGGCCAGCTTCTTCAAGATCACCGCCAGCCTGCGCGCCGAGACCCGCTTCGCGCCGCTGCTGGAGCGGGTGTTGTTCGAGACCGTGGCCATCGGCCAGGCCCAGGCCGGGCTGATCTACCTGCGCGAAAACGATGACAATCGGGTCAAGCCGTATGGGCTGGTGATCGAAGGTGTCCCCCGGGACCTGGCAGCGTTCAAGCTCAACAGTTACGAGCTGCAGGCCGAGCGCAGCCCGCAATGGCTCCAGCAACTGGCTGTCTCGGACAATCTGGTGACCTCCCTGGGCTTCGAACAGGCGGCCGACCTGCAAGGTGTCCTGAGGGCGATGGACGCTCCCCGGGCCCACCTGATCGGCATCCGCTTGCGCAATCGCCACCAGGAAACCGTCGGCGTCCTGGTGTTGCTGATCAACGACAGCGGCACCGAAGCCGACCTGGAAAAGCTGCAACCGGACCGCATCGCGTTTCTCCAGGCGGTGTCCGGGGCCGCCACCGTCAGCATCGAAGGCCAGCGCCTGCAAGCCCGACAGAAGCAATTGCTGGATTCGTTCATCCAGTTGCTGGCCGGCGCGATCGACGCCAAGAGCCCCTACACCGGTGGCCATTGCCAGCGGGTGCCGGTGCTGACCCTGATGATCGCCGAGGCCGCGGCGGCGAGCCAGGCGTCGGCGTTCGAGGCGTACCAGCCAACGGAAGATGAATGGGAAGCGCTGCACATCGCCGCCTGGCTGCACGATTGCGGCAAGGTCACCACCCCCGAATACGTCGTCGACAAGGCCACCAAGCTGGAAACCCTGAACGACCGGATCCACGAGATTCGCACGCGCTTCGAAGTGCTCAAGCGAGACGCCTGGGTCGACTACTGGCAAGCGATGGCGGCGGGCGGCGACCCGGCCTCACTGGCGCAGCAACGCGATGCGACATTGGCCAGCCTCGATGACGACTTTGCCTTCGTCGCCCGCTGCAACCTGGGCTCCGAAGCCATGGTCGACGCCGACCTGCAGCGCCTGCAAAACATCGCCCAACGCCCATGGCAGCGCACGCTCGATGACCGCCTGGGGGTGTCCTGGGAAGAAAACCGCCGCCAGGCGCGCACGCCCCCGCCGACGTTGCCCGTCACCGAAGCGTTGTTGGCGGACAAGCCAGAGCACCTGTTCGAGCGTCACGAAGCCGAGCTGATCCCGGCGGACAACCCGTGGGGCTTCAAGCTCGACGTGCCGCGCTGGAAGTACAACCGCGGTGAACTCTACAACCTGAGCATCACCCGCGGCACGCTGACCCGTGAGGAGCGCTACGTCATCAACCATCACATGGTGCAGACGATCCTGATGCTCAGCCAACTGCCCTTCCCCAGCCACCTGGACAACGTGGCGGAAATCGCCGGCGGCCATCATGAAAAGATGGACGGCAGCGGTTACCCCAAGGGACTCAAGCGCGAGGAAATGAGCCTGCCGGCCCGCATGATGGCAATCGCCGATATTTTCGAAGCGCTGACGGCAGCCGACCGGCCCTACAAGAAGGCCAAGAAACTGAGCGAAGCCCTGGGCATCATGGCCACCATGTGCCGCGACGCCCATATCGATCCGCAGTTGTTCGGCTTGTTCATCGAAGAACAGATCTACGCCCGCTACGCCGAGCAGTTTCTCGACCCGCAGCAGATCGATGAGATCGACCGGGACGCCCTGCTGGCCCGAGCGGGATTACGACCATGCTGAATCGCACCGCACCCCGTGTTGGAGCAAACCTGCCGGCCCATCGCAAGGTCATGCACCCGACAGGGCCCGCGCGATGGCGGGCCAGCCTTGATCCAGCCGGTTGGCCTCGTTCAGCACTCGGTCAGGCGCAGGAAAATCGCCGCCAACGCTTCGATGCCGGCCTGATCGTGCTCGGTAAAACGCGCCAGTTTCGGGCTGTCCAGGTCGAGCACGCCAATCAGGCGCCCGTCCTTGACCAGAGGCACCACCAGCTCGCTGTTCGACGCGCTGTCGCAGGCGATGTGCCCGGGAAACTGGTGGACATCTTCAACCCGCTGGGTCTGTCGGGTCGCCGCCGCCGCACCGCACACGCCCCGGCCGAAGGGAATCCGCACGCAGGCGATCTGGCCCTGGAACGGCCCCAGGACCAGCTCGTCGTTGCGATTGAGGTAGAAACCGGCCCAATTCAGGTCCTCCAGCTGGCTGAACAGGAACGCCGAGAACTGTGCCGCGTTGGCGATGAAATCACGCTCATCGGCCAACAGGGATTGCAGCTGTGCCGATAACAGACCATAGCCGTCGAGGCCCTGGCCGGTGCTCTTCAAATCGATCATGCCTTGTGCTCCAAGAGTTTGAGCCCTACCCAATAACGGGCGAACTGGTAGGCGCAACGTCCGTTGCGGTTGCCGCGGCCGGTGGCCCAGCGCACCGCCTGCACGTCCAGCGCCTCGTCGCGCTGCCAGGTCAACCCGGCCTTGGCCGCCAGCTCACCGATCCAGTGCTCCACCACGTCGAGAAAGTGCTCCTGGGTAAATGGATAGAACGACAGCCACAGGCCGAAGCGGTCGGACAACGCGATCTTGTCCTCGACGGCTTCGCTGGGGTGCAGCTCGCCATCGACTCGCTTCCAGTTCTCGTTGTCGCTCTCCTTTTCCGGCACCAGGTGACGGCGGTTGGAGGTGGCGTACAACAGCACGTTATCCGGTGCCTGTTCGAGGGAGCCGTCCAGGACGCTTTTGAGCACGCGGTAATCGCCTTCGCCGGACTCGAACGACAGGTCATCGCAGAACAGCACGAAACGCTGCGGCAGTTTCGCCACCTGCTCGACCACCCGAGGCAGGTCGGCCAGGTGGTCACGCTCGATCTCGATCAACCGCAAGCCGTGCTGGGCATGTTCGGCCAACAGCGCACGCACCAGGGACGATTTGCCGGTGCCCCGCGAGCCCCAGAGCAGCGCGTGGTTGGCGGGCATGCCGTCGATGAACTGGCGGGTGTTGCGCCCCAGTTGCTCGACCTGGCGATCCACGCCGATCAAGTCCGACAGGCGCATGTCGAGGCTGACCTGAAGCGGCAGCAGGAAACCGCTGCGCCCATCCCGTTGCCAGCGGGCGGCCAGGGTCTGGGTCCAATCGATGGCAGGGCGCGGCGCAGGCAACAAGGGCTCGATCCGGGCCAGCACCGCATCGGCGCGTTCAAGAAAAGCATTCAATCGAGAGTCCACGTCTTTTCCTCGGACTGGTTCACGGTAATGATGGCGCTGCAGCGACGAAACGCCTTACCCAATGGCGGGTCTACCCCAAATAACATAAACCGGCCACGCCGGAATTCAGCGATGATCAGCTATGCTTGAGCGGCGAAGGGAAACGTAAGTGGTTCATCACTCAATGGACATCAGATTCACCCAGCGGCTGTCCTACAAACAGGCCCGCCTGACCGTCCTGGTGGGCTTCGTGCTGGGCACCTTGTTGAGCCTGATGCAGATCGGCATCGATTATGCCAGCGAAGACGCCTCGATCAACCGTGAAATCCTGTCGCTTTTGGAAATCAGCCACAACCCGGCCTCGCGCATCGCCTACAACATCGACGCGGAACTGGCCCAGGAGCTGTCCCAGGGCCTGTTGCGTTCACCGGCCATCATCGGCGCCGAACTGGTGGACAACAACAGGACGGTGCTGGCCAGCGTCAAGCGACCCGAACTGCAAAGCAGCTATCGATTCATCAGCGACTTCCTGTTTGGCGCCCAGCGCCAGTTCGAGGACCGTCTCTACCTGGACCATCTGCCTGGCGAGTCCCTCGGCGTGCTGCGCCTGGATGTCGACACCTACTCATTCGGCAGCCGCTTCCTGCGCCGGGCCGAAGTCACCCTGCTCAACGGGTTCGCCCGCAGCCTGATCCTGACCGGCCTGCTGCTGGCGCTGTTCTACGTGATGCTGACCAAGCCCCTGGTACGGGTCATCCGCGAGCTGAGCAGTCGCGACCCGGGCAGCAGCGAACAGAGCCGCCTGGAATGCCCCGCCGGCCACCAATACGACGAAATCGGCGTGCTGGTGTCAGTGGCCAACCAACAGTTCGAGAACATCTCCACCGAAATCCAGCAGCGGCGCACCGCCGAAAACCGCCTCACCGAATACCTGGCGCAACTGGAAAACATCGTCTCGGCGCGCACTGCCGAACTCAAGGCCATCAACGCCCGCCTCAGCCAGTCCAACGAAGAGCTGGAAGTGGCCCGGCGTACCGCGCTGGACATGGCCGAGGCCCGCTCTGCCTTCCTCGCCAACATGAGCCACGAGATTCGCACGCCGCTCAACGGCCTGCTGGGGATGATCGCCCTGTCCCTCGACGGCCCGCTAACGGCCGAACAACAGCAGCAGCTGTCGATTGCCCACGACTCGGGCAAGGTCCTGGTGGAACTGCTCAACGACATCCTCGACCTGTCGAAATTCGACGCCGGTCAGTTGGAACTCGAGCGCATCCCGTTCGACCTTGGCTCGCTGGTCGAAGACACCGCCAACCTGCTGTCGCAGAATGCCGCCCCCAGCGTCGAGCTGGCCTGCCTGATCGACCCGCAGTTTCCAGCCCAGGTCCTGGGCGACCCGACGCGGGTACGCCAGATCGTCAGCAACCTGCTGTCCAACGCGTTGAAATTCACCCGCTTCGGCCGGGTCGATGTGCGCTTGAGTCAGCACGAAGGGGGGGTGCGGATCGAGGTCTGCGACACCGGCATCGGGATTCCCCAGGAAGCACAGGCCAGGATCCTGCAACCGTTCACCCAGGCCGGCGCCGGGATCACCCGCCAGTTCGGTGGCACCGGGCTGGGCCTGGCACTGACCTACAACCTCTGCGAAGCCATGCAGGGCCGGTTGACGATCAGCTCCGAGGCCGGCTTCGGCAGCCAGTTCTGCGCCGACCTGCCCCTGCCCTGCCACACCCCGGCGCCGTCGGTCGAACCACTGCGCGGCAAGGTCGTTGCCATCACCGACAGCAACAGCGGGCTGGCCGAGTTGCTGGGCATGCTGTTGCCCGGCTGGGGCCTGGACTATCTACGGCGCTCCGTGGATGACGGACTGCTGGGGCTCGAACCCGACGTGCTGATCACCGACTGCCCGGAGTGCCTGTTCAACCTGCGGCCGACCTTCGACGCCCCGATCCTGCTGGTAACCGCCTACGGCAGCTTCATGCCCAGCGAACAGGCCGCGGCCCTCGCCCCGCTGTTGCAACAGGCCCGGCCGTTGGCGCGTCATGCGCTGTACCAGATTCTGCGCCGAGCCCTGCAAAGCGAGGAAACCACCATCAACGATGCCCGGATCGATACCCTGGCGCCCTCCAGGCGTGGCCGGGTGTTGCTGGTGGAGGACAATCCGGTCAACCAGTTGGTGGCCAAGGGCATGCTGGGGAAACTGGGCTGCGAAGTCACCATTGCCGCCCACGGTATCGAAGCCCTGGACCAGCTCGAACAGCATGTGTTCGACCTGGTGCTGATGGACTGCAACATGCCGGTGATGGATGGCTACGAGGCCAGCCGGCAGATCCGGCGCAGTGGTCGCTGGTCGCAGTTGCCGATTGTCGCGCTGACGGCCAATGCCATGCCCGAGGAGCGCGAGCGCTGCCGCGCGGCGGGCATGAACGACTACCTGTCCAAGCCGTTTCGCCGCGAAGAACTGGCGGCGATCCTGGACCAGTGGGTGCCCACTACGTCAGCGCTCTGATCTGCCCCAATAAATGATCGAGACCGTCGCGCAGTTCCCCGAGGCGGTCCAGGTCAATCCCGCTGTCGCATAACAGGCGGGCCTTGAGCGGCCCGACCTGCTCTCGCAAGGCCCGCCCCGACTGTGTCAGGCTCAGGTGCACCTCACGCTCGTCCCGAGGCGAACGCTGGCGCTGGACCAGCGCCAGTTGCTCCAGGCGCTTGAGCAGCGGCGTCAACGTGCCGGAGTCCAGCGACAAGCGCTCGCCCAGGGCCTTGACGGTGGGTTGTTCCGGCGCCGTTTCCTGCCATTCCCACAGCACCAGCATCACCAGGTATTGCGGGTACGTCAGGCCGAGCTGGTCGAGCATCGGCTTGTAGCCACGGATCACCGCCCGCGAGGCGGCGTACAGCTTGAAGCACAACTGGCTGTCGAGCTTCAGCGCATCGGCTGGCAACGGGTTCATTTGAGCAGTGCTTCGATCTCGCCAGTCAGGTCCTGGGGCTTGGTGGTCGGGGCGAACCGCTTGACCACCTGGCCGTCCTTGCCGATCAGGAACTTGGTGAAATTCCACTTGATGCCCTTGGACCCCAGCACCCCGGGGGCCCGTTGCTTGAGCTGGACAAACAACGGATGGGCGTTGGCCCCGTTGACCTCGATTTTCTTGAACAGCGGGAAACTCACACCAAAGTTCAGCTCGCAGAACTCGCTGATCGCCGCCTCGTTACCCGGTTCCTGCTTGCCGAACTGGTTGCAGGGAAAGCCCAGCACCACCAGGCCCTGGTCCTTGTAGGTCTGCCACAGGGCCTCGAGCCCTTTGTACTGTGGGGTGAATCCGCACTGGCTGGCGGTGTTGACGACCAGCACGGCCTTGCCGGCGAAGTCGGCCAGGGTCTTTTGCTCACCCTGGAGGGTGGTGCACGGGATGCTCAGCAGGTTGTCGCTCATGGCAAGGCTCCAAAGGAATGGGACTGGCGTGCAAGATAGCGAGCAATTCAATTGTGTGCAATTTAATTACCAGCAAACAGCACTGGAACATCTTGGGCTGTTGCCGACAACGGACATGTGGCGAGGGGATTTATCCCCGCTGGACTGCGAAGCAGTCCCCCTCGGTCCGTCTGACAAACCGCATGCTCAGGCCTTGGGGGCGCTTCACGCCCCAGCGAGGATAAATCCCCTCGCCACACGTCTATTCGCGGGGGACGAGATCCAGGCACACCGAGTTGATGCAATAGCGCAGGCCCGTGGGCGGCGGGCCGTCGGGGAAGACATGGCCCAAGTGTGCGTCGCATCTGGCACAGACGACCTCGGTGCGGATCATGCCGTGGCTGATATCCCGCACTTCCACCACCGCACTTCCCTCTATCGGCACATAGAAGCTCGGCCAGCCACAGCCGGAATCGAATTTGGTCTGCGAATCGAACAACGGTTCGTTGCAGCAGATGCAGTGGTACACGCCGTCGGTCTTGGTGGCGTTGTATCTACCGGAGAACGGCCGCTCGGTGCCTTTCAGCCGGCAGACGTTGTACTGCTCCGGGTCGAGCATGGCACGCCATTCTTCAAGGGTTTTCTCCAACTTTTCCATCGTCCTACCTCGGCAATTGAAAAAGCCCGATCCGACGCTTTTCCGCGGATCGGGCGGCACGTATGATTGCGCCTCGTCAGACGCCAGTCTGGCAGTCACGCCATGCGCATTCAAACGGATTGTGACGCCCATACCGCGTCAGGCCTGGGCACAGGCGCAGGATCCCCAGTACGGTAGTTCACTCACCGCCTGGATCGTTCATTTTCAGGAACACATCGCCATGCAGGTCAGCAAATCGAACAAGCTCGCCAACGTCTGCTACGACATTCGCGGCCCGGTGCTCAAGCACGCCAAGCGCCTGGAAGAGGAAGGCCATCGCATCCTCAAGCTGAACATCGGCAACCCGGCGCCCTTTGGTTTCGAAGCGCCCGATGAAATCCTCCAGGACGTCATCCGCAACCTGCCGACCGCCCAGGGCTACAGCGATTCCAAGGGCCTGTTCAGCGCCCGCAAGGCCGTGATGCAGTACTACCAGCAGAAGCAGGTCGAAGGTGTCGGCATCGAAGACATCTACCTGGGCAACGGCGTCTCAGAGCTGATCGTGATGTCGATGCAGGCGCTGCTCAACAACGGCGACGAAGTGCTGGTGCCAGCGCCGGACTACCCACTGTGGACCGCCGCCGTGAGCCTCTCCGGAGGCAACCCGGTGCATTACCTCTGCGACGAGCAGGCCAACTGGTTCCCTGACCTTGCGGACATCAAGGCCAAGATCACACCGAACACCAAGGCCCTGGTGATCATCAACCCGAACAACCCGACCGGCGCCGTGTATTCCAGGGAAGTGCTGCTGGGCATGCTGGAGCTGGCCCGCCAGCACAACCTGGTGGTGTTCTCCGATGAAATCTACGACAAGATCCTCTACGACGATGCCGTGCACGTGTGCACCGCGTCCCTGGCACCGGACCTGCTGTGCCTGACCTTCAACGGCCTGTCCAAGTCGTACCGGGTCGCCGGCTTCCGTTCCGGCTGGATCGCCATCTCCGGTCCCAAGCATCACGCCCAGAGCTACATCGAAGGCATCGACATGCTGGCCAACATGCGCCTGTGCGCCAACGTGCCGAGCCAGCACGCAATCCAGACGGCACTGGGCGGCTACCAGAGCATCAACGACCTGGTATTGCCCCCGGGCCGGTTGCTGGAACAGCGCAATCGTACCTGGGAGCTGCTCAACGACATTCCCGGCGTCAGTTGCGTCAAGCCGATGGGCGCGCTGTATGCCTTCCCACGGATCGACCCGAAAGTCTGCCCGATCCACAACGACGAAAAGTTCGTCCTCGACCTGCTGCTGTCGGAAAAGCTGCTGGTGGTCCAGGGCACGGCCTTCAACTGGCCGTGGCCGGATCACTTCCGTGTCGTGACCCTGCCGCGGGTCGATGACCTCGACCAGGCCATCGGCCGGATCGGCAACTTCCTCAAGTCCTACCGCCAGTAAGCCAGACAGCGTGCGAGGCCTCCTTGCCTCGCACGCTGTCTGATTCAGCAACATATCCGTTCCGATGACGCCGACTGGCCTTCTACACTCAAGGCTGGATGGCCGGCGCGCACCCCCGTTCAACGTTCACGGGGGCTGGCGCCCCATTTTTTTTCCCTCGTCACTTTCAGAAAAGTCTTTCAATCATTTAGGACGCCTGTAGGACACAGTTTGAAATAGTCGCTCAGTTGAATCGCCTGCGGCAGCACCTTATATACCCCGCATGACGCTACATCTTAAGCATGAGGAGAATTCCACCACCATGATGCGCATCCTGCTGTTCTTGGCCACTAACCTGGCGGTCGTGCTGATTGCCAGCATCACCCTGAGCCTTTTCGGCTTCAACGGGTTCATGGCGGCCAATGGGGTTGACCTCAACCTCAATCAGCTGCTGATCTTCTGTGCGGTGTTCGGTTTCGCCGGTTCCCTGTTCTCGCTGTTCATCTCCAAGTGGATGGCGAAGATGAGCACTGGCACCCAGATCATCACTCAGCCGCGCACTCGCCATGAACAATGGCTGCTGCAAACCGTCGAGCAGCTGTCCCGCGAAGCCGGTATCAAGATGCCCGAGGTCGGGATCTTCCCCGCCTACGAGGCCAACGCCTTCGCCACTGGCTGGAACAAGAACGACGCCCTGGTCGCCGTCAGCCAGGGTTTGCTCGAGCGGTTTACACCCGACGAAGTCAGGGCCGTGCTGGCCCACGAGATCGGCCACGTCGCCAATGGCGACATGGTGACCCTGGCGTTGATCCAGGGCGTGGTGAACACCTTCGTGATGTTCTTTGCCCGGATCATCGGTAATTTCGTCGACAAGGTGATCTTCAAGAACGAAGAAGGCCAGGGCATGGCCTACTACATCGCGACCATCTTTGCCGAGCTGGTCCTGGGTATCCTCGCCAGCGCCATCGTCATGTGGTTCTCGCGCAAGCGCGAGTTCCGCGCCGACGACGCCGGTGCACGCCTGGCCGGCACCGGTGCCATGATCGGCGCCCTGCAACGCCTGCGAGCCGAACAAGGCTTGCCGGTACACATGCCCGACACCCTGAACGCCTTTGGCATCAACGGTGGCATCAAGCAGGGCCTGGCGCGCATGTTCATGAGCCACCCGCCTCTGGAAGAGCGGATCGAAGCCCTGCGCCGTCGCGGCTGAGCATGATCGTTCCCACGCGCTGCGTGGGAACGCAGCCTGGGACTCTATGTGTCCCAAGGCTGAATGCGGAGCGTCCTTTTGGGGCGCTCACCCGCGCTTCAACGACTGGAAATCCGATACACCCGCTCATCCAGCCTCGTCACACCCGCCTGCAAAAACTTCCAGCTCTCCCCCAGTACATCCTGCACCTGCAAGACCTCCAACTGCCAGGCACCTCCCAGCAGCCGCTGCACCTCGTCATCTCCCACGGAGAACGGTGGGCCAGGCATTTCATCCTGGGTGTAATCGAGGGTAATCAACAGGCCGACGCCGCGGGGCAAAATGCTCTGCAGGTGAGCCGCATACTGTTCCCGCATCGGCACAGGCAAGGCGATCAGCGCCGCGCGGTCGTACAACGCCGAACAGTCAGCCACATCACCCGGCTCCAGGGCGAAGAAATTACCGCAGCGAATCTCGATACCGGCGGCACGAAAGACCTTGAATGCGCCCTCCTCGCTCACGCTCGGCTCAAGCTGATGCTCAAGGAAAAAATCAGTCGCGGCCTTTTCCGACAACTCCACCCCCAGCACCGAATACCCTTGCTGGACGAGCCAGATCAGATCCAGGGTCTTGCCGCACAGCGGCACCAGCACACGACTGCCCTGGGCCACCCCCAGTTGCGGCCAGAAACGTTGCAGGTAAGGGTTCACCTGCGGCGAGTGAAAGCCGATCTGGTTCGATGACCAACGCTTGTGCCAAAACTCGGGCTCCATGTTTCCCTCCAGAAGTTCGATCAAAACGGGCTAAAACTTATATTAGATTCCGATCATAGTCCTGACGGAAGATGACGGCATCTTAACGCTCAGGAGCCCGCTCATGCTGCCCAGCCTGTTTATCTCCCATGGCTCACCGATGCTCGCGCTGGAGCCTGGCGCCAGCGGCCCGGCATTGGCTCGCCTCGCCGCACAATTGCCCCGGCCCAAGGCCATCGTCCTGGTGTCCGCCCATTGGGAGAGCGACGAACTGTTGGTCAACGCAAACCCGCAGCCTCGCACCTGGCATGACTTCGGTGGCTTCCCTCCGGCGCTGTACCAAGTGCAATACCCGGCAGCAGGCGACCCGGCGTTGGCGGCCCAGGTCGCAGAGCTGCTCAACGCCGCGCACCTACCGGCACGCCTCGATACCCAGCGGCCCGCCGACCATGGCGTCTGGGTGCCGTTGTCCTTGATGTACCCCGAGGCCGACATCCCGGTGGTGCAGGTGTCTCTGCCCAGCCGCCAGGGTCCCGCGTTGCAGACCCGGGTCGGCCAGGCGTTGGCAAGCCTGCGCCAGCAAGGTGTGCTGCTGATCGGCTCCGGCAGCATCACCCATAACCTGCGCGACCTGGACTGGAATGCTGGCCCTGAAAGCGTCGAACCCTGGGCCCAGGCCTTTCGCGACTGGATGGTCGAGAAACTGGCAGCCGACGACGAGCCCGCGCTGCATGACTACCGCCGCCAGGCGCCCCATGCCGTGCGCAGCCACCCCAGCGATGAACACCTGCTGCCGTTGTATTTCGCCCGGGGGGCGGGAGGCGTGTTCAGCGTTGCCCACCAAGGGTTCGAGATGGGGACGCTGGGAATGGACATCTACCGGTTTGACTGACCGGTAGACCGGCTCGCGAAGGGCCTCAACGCCCTTGAGCGCCGTCACCCGGCAACAGGCAAAAAAAATCCCCGAACCAGTCGGGGATTTTTTTCGCTCAATCAGCCCAGGGGCCGATCAATCTTCGCGGTAGCGACGCAGCTTGAGTTGCTTGCCGGCCACGCGGGTGTCCTTGAGCTTGGTCAGCAGTTTTTCCAGGCCATCTTCCGGCAGTTCAACCAGGCTGAAGCTGTCACGCACCTGGATGCGACCGATGGCCTCACGCGCCAGGCCACCTTCGTTGAGGATGGCACCCAGCAGGTTCTTGGCCGCGATGCCGTCACGGGCACCCAAAGCGGTACGGCAGCGAGCGCGGCCTTCGGCCAGCGGGATCGGTGCGCGACGCTCACGGTCACCACGGTCCGGACGATCGCCACTGCGCTCAGGACGGTCGCCACGCGGTGCGCTGTTCGGCACCAGTGGACGTTCCTTCTCGATGGCCGCCAGGTTCAGCGCCTGACCATTGGTGGCCTTGCGCAGCAGGGCAGCAGCCAGGGCACGCGGAGTGCAACCGATGTCGGCAGTCAGGCGGTCGAGCAGATCACCATGGGTCGATTCGGCATCGGCCACCAGCGGCGACAGGCTGTTGGTCAGTTTCTTGATGCGCGCATCGAGCACGGCCTGGGCGTCCGGCAGGCGAACCTCGGCCACTTTCTGGCCGGTCACACGCTCGATCACTTGCAGCATGCGGCGCTCACGCGGGGTGACCAGCAGCAGTGCACGACCTTCGCGACCGGCACGGCCGGTACGGCCGATACGGTGGACGTAGGATTCCGGATCGTACGGCATGTCCACGTTGAACACGTGGGTGATACGCGGAACGTCCAGGCCACGGGCAGCCACGTCGGTCGCCACGACGATGTCCAGGCGGCCATCCTTGAGGGAGTCGATGACGCGCTCACGCTGGTTCTGGGCAATGTCACCGTTCAGCGCGGCAGCCTTGTAGCCTTTGGCTTCCAGGGCGCTGGCCAGGTCCAGGGTCGCTTGCTTGGTACGAACGAACATGATCAGGGCGTCGAAATCCTCGACTTCCAGCAGGCTCAGCACGGCAGAAGTCTTCTGGTCAGCGTGAACCAGCAGGTGAGCCTGCTCGATCGCGGTGACGGTCTGGGTCTTGCTCTGGATCTTGACGTGTTTCGGGTCTTTCAAGTGACGCTCGGCGATCGCACGGATCGACTGCGGCAAGGTGGCCGAGAACAGGACGGTCTGACGGGTTTCCGGCATGGCCTTGAAGATGACTTCCAGGTCGTCCATGAAGCCCAGCTTGAGCATTTCGTCCGCTTCGTCGAGAACCAGGTGGTTCACGGTGGCGAGGACTTTCTCGTCACGACGCAGGTGGTCGCACAGACGGCCAGGGGTGGCGACAACGATTTGTGCGCCATTACGGATTGCTTTCAGTTGTGGGCCCATCGGCGCGCCGCCGTAGACAGCCACGACAGTCACGCCTGGCATTTGCTTGGCGTAGGTTTCGAAAGCGGTTGCAACTTGCAGCGCCAACTCACGAGTTGGGGCCAGGATCAGAGCTTGCGGCTCGCGCTTGGACGGATCAATGCGGTGCAGGATCGGCAGGGCGAACGCGGCGGTCTTACCCGTACCGGTTTGCGCCTGGCCAATCATATCGTGACCGGCGAGGATGATCGGGATCGACTGCTGCTGAATGGCCGAAGGCTCTTCATAGCCGGTAGCGACTACTGCAGCGACAATATTGGGATGAAGTTCAAGAGCGGCGAAGCCGCCGATTTCCTGGGTCATGGGTCTGCCTCTAAGTGCATCCGCAAAGACCCATGCTCCAAAGCTGCGCATGCCGTGTTGAGACTCAAGAGTCGCCCTGGCAGCTTTGTCGGCGGGGATTTGCGAAAACGAATGAATGAAAAAGAACGTCGTGGGTGTGTCCGTTGTGCGGACATGCAACCGAAGTTGCCTTCGAAATTGCGCTACCTTGACGCGGCCCGGCTAAAGGCCGGCGCGCACTATACCGGAATTCGCCCGAAAAGGGAGCTTTTTTTAATCCAGCTGAAACGCTTCATCTCAGTAATGTGGCAAGGAGATTTATCCCCTCGCCACAGGAGCCGCCGAGTTTCAAGTCGCCGGCCGAATCGCCTTGATCAGCGGCAGCAAGGAATAACCCAGCTGTGGCGAGAGCGCTTCGGCGCGGGCCACCAGGCCTTGCATGTCCAGTGCCTGGTCCAGGTCCGCCGGGACGATCAGGATCACGTTGCCCTCCTTCACTGGCAGTTCCCAGTAATGCCGGTGGTACAATCCGCGCAACAGCGCCGCGCCCAAGGGCTTGCCATCGTCGGTGGCCCATTGGTTGATCACCAGCCAGCCGCCCGGGTTGAGGCGTTTCTGGCAGTTTTCCAGGAAGCCCCAGGCCAGGTGCCCGACGCCAGGGCCGACGTCGGTGTAGAGGTCGACGAAAATAAGGTCAGCCGGCTCGGCGGTCTCCAATAGCTCCAGGGCGTCGCCGATGCGGATGTACAGGCGCGGATCGTCATCCAGGCCCAGGTATTCAATCGCCAGGCGGGGCACGTCGGGACGCAGCTCGATGGCCTCGACGTCCTCCAGCGGCAGGAACTTGAGGCAGGCCTGGGTCAGCGTCCCGGCCCCCAGCCCGAGGAACAAGGCACTGTCCGGTTGCTCATGGCACAACGCCCCGATCAGCATGGCGCGGGTGTAATCGTATTCGAGCCAACTGGGGTCGGCCGTGAACACGCAGCTTTGCTCGATGGCATCGCCGAACTCCAGAAACCGGTAATCGGCCACTTCGAAGACCCGGATCATGCCGAACTCGTCGTGCACCTCGGCGAGCAGATGCTCGACGCGTTCCTCTGTCATTTCATCTCCTGATGGTTGCCGCACCGGCGGCGCAAAAGCCGTGATTGTCCGCGAAGCCACGCAAACAGGTCACGCACTAATTTGCTGCTAACATGGCTGTCCGAGCGTAAACCACCTTAGAGATCATGATGAGCCAACCCTGGAGCCCTGACAGCTGGCGCGCCCTGCCGATCCAGCAACAACCCCGTTACCCCGACGCCGCGCACCTGTCGCGGGTGGAGCAGACCCTGGCCAGTTATCCACCGCTGGTGTTTGCCGGTGAAGCGCGGGAGTTGCGCCGTCAGTTCGCCGAGGTGACCCAGGGCCGGGCGTTTTTGCTGCAAGGTGGCGATTGCGCCGAGAGCTTTGCCGAGTTCTCGGCGGCGAAGATCCGCGACACCTTCAAGGTCCTGCTGCAAATGGCGATCGTCATGACCTTTGCCGCCGGCTGCCCGGTGGTCAAGGTCGGGCGCATGGCCGGACAGTTCGCCAAGCCGCGTTCGGCCAACGATGAAACCATCGACGGTGTCACGCTGCCAGCGTACCGGGGCGATATCGTCAACGGCATCGGCTTCGACGAAAAAAGCCGCGTACCGGACCCGGAGCGACTGCTGCAGTCCTACCACCAGTCCACGGCCACCCTGAACCTGCTCCGCGCCTTCGCCCAGGGCGGTTTCGCCGACCTGCACCAGGTGCACCAATGGAACCTGGACTTCATCGCCAACTCGGCCCTGGCGGAAAAATACAGTCATCTGGCCGACCGCATCGACGAGACCCTGGCCTTCATGCGCGCCTGCGGCATGGACAGCTCGCCACAACTGCGCGAAACCAGCTTCTTTACCGCTCACGAGGCGCTGCTGCTCAATTACGAAGAAGCCTTCGTGCGCCGCGACAGCCTGACCAACGACTACTACGACTGCTCGGCGCACATGCTCTGGATCGGCGACCGGACCCGCCAGTTGGACGGCGCCCACGTCGAGTTCCTGCGCGGGGTGAACAACCCGATCGGGGTCAAGGTGGGGCCGAGCATGGACCCTGACGACCTGATCCGCCTGATTGATGCGCTCAACCCGGACAACGACCCGGGCCGCCTGAACCTGATCGCCCGAATGGGCGCCAACAAGGTCGGCGATCACCTGCCGCCGCTGTTGCGTGCCGTGCAGCGCGAAGGCAGGCAAGTGCTGTGGAGCTCCGACCCCATGCACGGCAACACCATCAAGGCCAGCAGTGGCTACAAGACCCGGGACTTCGCGCAGATCCTTGGCGAAGTGAAACAGTTCTTCCAGGCCCACGAGGCGGAAGGCACCTATGCCGGCGGCATCCACATCGAGATGACCGGGCAGAACGTCACCGAATGCATCGGCGGCGCACGACCGATCACCGAAGATGGGCTGTCGGACCGCTACCACACCCATTGCGACCCACGGATGAATGCCGATCAGTCGTTGGAGCTGGCGTTCCTGATTGCCGAGACGTTGAAGCAGGTCAGGCGCTGAACCTGACCGTTTTGTAGGGCCTGGCCTATGGCTTTCGCGAGCAAGCCCGCTCCCACATTGGACCGAGTCAGTCACTGATTTTGTGAACTCAACAGATCCTGTGTGGGAGCGGGCTTGTTCGCGAAATGGCCAGTTCAGTCACCACTTGACTGAGCCAATGCCTGGGCCAACCGAACCCCACTCACCCGCTGGCAGTTGAGCTGGACCCGCTCCAACCCCAGCCACCGGGCCATGCGACGCAGGTTCAGCGCCAAGGCCTGCACACCCTCCTCGTCCAACTCCGGTGCCTCCTCGTGCACCGCATGCACCGCCAGTCGGCCCAAGGCCCGCTCTGCCCGCAGGTCGACCCGCGCCGCGATGCGTTCGTTGTGCAGGAACGGCAAGACGTAGTAGCCATACACCCGCTTGTGCACCGGGGTGTAGATCTCCAGCCGGTAACGAAAATCGAACAGCCGCTCGGTACGGCTGCGCTCCCACACCAGGGAATCGAAAGGTGACAACAAGGCGCTGGCCGCCACTTTGCGAGGGATTTTCGCCGAGGGTCGACACCAGGCCACTTGCTTCCAGCCCTGCACCTGGCAGCGCACTAATTCGCCGGCCTCCTCCAGCTCGGCCAGGCGCCCACGGCAGTCCGCCGGTTCAAGGCGAAAGTAGTCGCGCAGGTCCTTTTCTGTACCCACCCCCAGGGCGTCGGCGGCGCGCATCAGCAACGCCCGTTGAGCCTGGGCCTCGTCCGGCGGCCCCTGTTGCAGAATTTCGGCGGGCAACACCCGTTCCGGCAAATCGTAGAGCCGCTCGAAGCCTCGCCGCCCCGCCACCGTCACTTCGCCTGCGGCGAACAACCATTCCAGGGCATGCTTCTCCTCGCTCCAGTCCCACCAGGGCCCGGCCTTTTCCTGGCGCGTGGACAAGCTGCCCGCGCCCACGGCGCCCTGCGCCCGGACCGACGCCAGCACCCGACGAATCACGTCCTGGCGCTCCTGCCCGAAACGCGCCAACTGCTGGTAGATCCCCTCGCCACGGGCGGCACGCTGCATGCGCCAACGCATCAGCGGATACAACGCCATCGGCAACAACGACGCTTCATGACCCCAATATTCGAACAGCGTCCGGCGTCGGCCCTGGCTCCAGGCCGCCTGGTCGAGTAAATCGGGGTTGTAGGTACCGAGACGGGAGAACAGCGGGAGGTAGTGCGAGCGCACCAGCGCATTGACCGAGTCGATCTGCAGGACGCCGAGGCGTTCGATCAGGCGATTGAGGCGCGAGGGTTGCACCGAAGCTGGCGGCGACCGCCCATCGAATCCTTGGGCGGCCAACGCCAGACGCCGGGCCTGTTTGAGGGTAAAGGACAGCGTCGCGGGCATGGAGATCTCCTTGTCTGCTCGCAACCTACCTCACCAATAAGGGGTTTGTGTAGGAAAGGATGGCTCATTTGTGCATCGGGTCATCCCAGAATGGCCGGACCACTTCCCGTTCCACGTCGGCACGGCTGACGCCAATGTCCTTGAGTGCCTCGTCGCTCATGCCGGCCAGCAGTTCACGTTCGTGGTGCAATTCGTACCAGCGGCTAAACTTGTGCATCAGCGCGCTGAGCGAGAAGCCATGGGAGAGTTTGTCTACCAGTAGATATCCTTTTTGACCTTTCATCGTGATGTCCTCCGTTGGGGATGGCTCAAGTCTCGCGCCAACGCTAAGATCAATCCAACGAATGTTTTTTATGCAATACATCTCGGAGATTGATCAATTGTCGAGTTACCCGAGCATCGATACGGAAGTGCTGCGCACCTTCGTCGCCATCGCCGACCAAGGCGGTTTCACCCGCGCCGGCGAATTGGTCAATCGCACCCAATCGGCCGTCAGCATGCAGATGAAGCGGTTGGAAGAGGATGTGCTGCAGCGGCGGCTGTTCGAGCGTGACGGGCGCCAGGTCAAGCTCACCGCCGAAGGCCAGGTGCTGCTCGGCTACGCCCGGCGGATCCTCAAGCTGCACAGCGAGGTGTTCAATACCCTGCGCGAACCGCACATGGTCGGCACGGTGCGCATCGGCACGCCGGACGACTACGTGATGCGGTTCCTGCCGGGGATCCTGCAGCGCTTTGCCCAGTTCTATCCCCTGATAGAGATCGAGGTGCACTGCGAGTCGTCCAAGCAATTGTTGCTTCGCCAGGACCTGGACCTGTCCATCGTCACCCGCAAACCGGGGGACGAAATCGGCCAGCTGCTGCGCAAGGAACGTTTTGTCTGGGCCGAAGCCGCGTGCTTCAACGTTCACGAACAGACGCCGTTGCCACTGGCGATGTTCAACAGCGATTGCTTCTGCCGGCAGTGGGCCTGCAACGCGCTGGATGCCATGGGCCGCGAGTATCGCGTGGCGTACAACAGTTCGAGCCTGTCGGCGCTCATGGCAGTGGTGGGCGCGGGCCTGGCCATCACCGCCCAGCTGGAAAGCCTGCTGACCCCGGACATGCGCGTGCTGGGCGAGGCCGAAGACCTGCCGGAATTGCCCGAGGCCAGCATCATGCTGATCCGCAACCTGCACAATCCGTCGCCGATCACCGAGTGCCTGGCCGAGCACATTGTCGAGGGCTTCAAACTTTAAGGGCGAGCAGCACCGCGCACAGCACCAGGAAACCGCAGAACAGCCCGCGCAGCAGCCGCTCGGGCAAGGCATGGGCCACCTTCACGCCCCAGCTGATGCTCAACAGGCCACCGACGGCCAGCGGCAGGCCGATGCTCCAGTCCACCTCGTGATGGAAGGCATACGTGGCGAGGGTCACGCCAGTGCTGGGCAAGGCCAGCGCCAGGGACAACCCTTGGGCAACGACCTGGGTGGTGCCGAACAGGCTGGTTAGGATCGGCGTTGCAACGACCGCCCCGCCCACACCGAACAACCCGCCCATGGCACCGGACGCCGCCCCCAATACACCGAGCCATGGCCAGCCATGACGCATCTGCGCCGAAGGCGGTGCCGTCGCGGTGAACATGCGGGCAAGGTTGTAGAGCGTCAGCGCCACCAGGAACGCCACGAAACCGATCCGCATGCTCTGGGCATCGATACCGACGGCCCAGATCGATCCGAGCCAGGCAAAACAGAAGCCCATGGACGCCAACGGCAGGACATGGCGCAGTTCGATACGATTGCGCTGGTGATAACGCCACAGCGCGAGCATGACATTGGGCACCACCATGACCAGCGCCGTGCCTTGGGCCAGTTGCTGGTCAAGCCCGAACCATACGCCCAGCACCGGAATTGCAATCAGCCCGCCACCGATGCCAAACAATCCCCCCAGGGTGCCCAGCGCGGCACCGAACAACAGAAACACCACAAACTCGATCACAGACGACTCCCCTTTCACCAAGGCGCTTATCCTACGCAGTCGCCGCCAGCGAGGGAACGCAACATCTGATCAGATCGTCAGAATTATCTGGCGCATTAAAGATTCGCCCGCTAGATTCAGCTCATCTCTGTTTGAAGGTTCTGCCATGACCACCCAGCGCGGCACCCCCGAAGCTTGCGAAGCCCTGTTGCTCGACAACCAGGTCTGCTTCGCCCTGCATTCCACCTCCTTGATGATGACCAAGGTCTACAAGCCGTTGCTCCAGGCACTGGGCCTGACGTATCCGCAATACCTGGCAATGATGGTGCTGTGGGAAAAAGATGGCCTGACTGTCGGTGAAATCAGCACCCGCCTACTCACCGATCCCGGCTCCCTCACCCCATTGCTCAAGCGCCTGGAAGCCGAAGGCCTGTTGAGCCGCACCCGCAGCCGCGAAGATGAACGCGTGGTGATCGTCGAACTCACCGAGCAAGGCCGTGCCCTGCGCGAAAAAGCCCTCGGCATCCCCCAATGCATCCTCGCCGCCAGCGGCCAGACCATGGAGCAGTTGAAAAAACTGCAACTCGAGCTCCAGGCATTGCGCAGCCATCTGCAAGACACCCTGTAGCCATCAGAACGTCCCGGTGGAGCGAGCCGATTCAGCACTTCGATAGCTGACACACCGTTTCGCGAGCAGACTCGCTCCCACCCTGGATCTTGGATAGGCGTACGTCCAGCTGCCCACCTGCTCGCGAAAGCGCCAGCCCTTCCACCAAAACCTTCCCTCACCAAAAAAATCTCACCCCCTTCAAACAGCTCTAACTCAATAGTTTCAGCCTGATGAAAGGCCTTTCGCCAAAACTTTCTTGAAAATTTATATTGCGCGCAAAACATTAGCGCTATACATTCTCTTCACACCTACTTAGCGCGCAAACATTTAGCGCAAAACATCAACCAGAAATGAGGATTTCACCATGCAAACACTCTATACCGCCATCGCAACCTCCACCGGCGGCCGTGATGGCCGTGCGATCTCCAGCGACAACATCCTCGACGTCAAACTCGCCACCCCCAAGGAACTCGGCGGTGCCGGCGGTGCGGCAACCAACCCTGAACAACTGTTCGCCGCCGGCTACTCGGCCTGCTTCATCGGCGCGCTGAAATTCGTCGCCAGCCAGGGCAAGCGCAAGATCCCGGACGACGCCTCGATCACCGCCCATGTCGGCATCGGCCAGATCCCTGGCGGTTTCGGCCTGGACATCGACCTGCACATCAGCCTGCCGGGCCTTGATCAAGCCGATGCCCAGGCGCTGGTCGACGCAGCCCACCAGGTCTGCCCGTACTCCAACGCCACCCGTGGCAACGTCGATGTGCGCCTGCACGTCACGGTTTAACCCACCGTTCCCGAATTCGAACCTAAGGACGCTCACATGAACACGCTCAGCAAAGCCTTGACCGGTACCCTCCTCGCCCTCAGCGTCAGCAGCGCTTTCGCCAACGGCATCGTGGAACACAACACCCAGGCATTTCTCGATGCGCTGAACGCCGGCACCGGCAAGCCACTGGAACAACTGTCGCCCAAGGACGCTCGCGCCGTGCTGGTGGGCGTCCAGGCCGGGGTCAAGCTGACCTTGCCCAAGGCCGATGTCAGTGAGAAGACCATCCAGGCCGATGGCCAGTCGATCAGCCTGACCATCGTCCGTCCGGCCGGGGTCAAGGGTGAGTTGCCCGTGTTCATGTTCTTCCACGGCGGCGGCTGGGTGCTGGGCGATTTCCCGACCCACGAGCGATTGGTTCGGGACCTGGTGGCGGGTTCGGGTGCTGTCGCGGTGTTCGTCAACTACACGCCTTCACCTGAGGCGCATTACCCGGTGGCGATCAACCAGGCCTACGCCGCGACGAAATGGGTGGCCGAACACGGCAAGCAGATCAATGTCGACGGCAAGCGCCTGGCGGTGGTCGGCAACAGCGTGGGTGGCAACATGGCGGCCGTCGTGGCCCTGATGGCCAAGGACAAGGGCACCCCGGCGATCCGCTTCCAGGCGCTGTTGTGGCCAGTGACCGACGCCAACTTCGAGACCGCGTCCTACAACCAGTTCGCCGAAGGGCATTTCCTCAGCAAGAACATGATGAAATGGTTCTGGGACAACTACACCACCGACGCTGGGCAACGCAGCGAGATCTATGCCTCGCCGTTGCGGGCCAGTACCGCCCAGCTCAAGGGCCTGCCGCCAGCGCTGGTCCAGACCGCCGAGGCCGATGTCTTGCGTGATGAAGGTGAAGCCTATGCGCGCAAACTGGACGCCGCCGGAGTGCCGGTCACGGCCGTGCGCTACAACGGCATGATCCACGACTACGGTTTGCTCAACGTGGTCAGCCAAGTGCCAGCGGTGCGCTCGGCGATGTTGCAAGTGTCGCAAGAGCTCAAGCAGCACTTGAAGTGACTGCACGCCGAAACTCTTGTGGCGAGGGAGCAAGCTCCCTCGCCACGGGCGATTGGGTGCCTAGTCCCGAAATAAAAAAGCCCGACTCGATGGTCGGGCTTTTTCATGCAAAGGCTTCGCTTATTTAGCGCGGCCTTTGTAGGAACCGCCTTCGCGGGTATCGATCTCGATCATGTCACCGATTTCGATGAAGTCGGCCACCGACAGTTCGGTACCGTTCTTCAGTTTGGCAGGCTTCATGACCTTGCCGGAAGTGTCGCCGCGAGCGGAACCTTCGGTGTAGTCAACCTGACGCACGATGGTGGTCGGCAGCTCTACGGACACCAGGCGCTCTTCGAAGAACACGGCTTCGCAGACGTCGGTCATGCCTTCTTCCACGAATGGCAGAACGCTTTCGATGTCTTCGGCGTTCAGCTCGTACATGGTGTAGTCAGTGGTGTCCATGAACGTGTAGGTGTCGCCGCTGATGAAGGACAGGGTCGCTTCCTTGCGGTCGAGGATCACGTCGTCCAGTTTGTCGTCCGCACCGTAAACGGTTTCGGTCTTGTAACCGGTCAGCAGGTTCTTCAGCTTGGTCTTCATGATCGCGCTGTTACGACCCGACTTGGTGAATTCAGCTTTCTGAACCAGCCAAGGATCGTTGTCGATACGAATCACGGTACCGGGTTTGAGTTCTTTACCAGTTTTCATTGCGAATATCCGAATTTGGATGGGATTTACAAAAATCTAGGCCGCGTATCATATCCAATTTCCATAAAACTTCACCAGCGCCGCGGCAAGATCGGGTCGCGAGGCCTGTTCCAGACACCACGCCTGGGCATGTTCGGCCAGTTCCTGCTGCTGTTGGCGGGTCGATCGCCAGTGTTCGGCCATGTCCTGGCCGGCATTCCAGGCCCGCCAAAGACCGCTGATCGCATTTTGCGCCGCCTCCGAAAGACCCTGGGTGTACAGCCTGAGGAAAGCCTCGAGTTTTTCCAGGTGAACGTCTTCTTCCTGCTGGTAGATATGCCAGAGCAGTGGCCGGCCGGCCCATTGGGCACGGACGAAGGAGTCTTCGCCACGCACCGCATTGAAATCGCAGCACCACAGCAGTTGATCGTATTCGTCCTGGCGGATGAACGGCAGCACCTGCACCGTCAGGGCGCCACGTCGATGCACCGCACCCACGGCCAGGCCATCGACCCCGAGCCAGCGCTGGACATCCCCCAGCACCCGCCCTTCGGGCACCAGCACGTGAAACGCCTGGGTATCGGCGGCCATGGCGTCGAACCAACTGGCGAGCCCGGTGTTTTCATAGGCAAACAGCGAGATCAGGCACGCATCGGGCGACCGATCGACGCCCAGCCCCTGTAGGAAAAGCGTCTGCGCCTGGGCATCCAGCTGAAATTGCCGACGGCGCTCCAGCAGGCCCGCTTCGCGCAGCAAGCCTCCGGTGCCCTGCGCAAAGCCCGGGAAAAAGAAATACTTCTGCACGTGGTGGTACTTGACCGACGGCAAGCCGTGGCAACCGATTACCCAGTCTTCGGCACTCAGGTAGTCGAGGTTCATCCACAACGGCGGTGTCGGGCGCTCGGCCATTGCGTCCATGTAGGCACTTGGCAGTTGGCAAGCGAACGCGGCAATCACCACGTCGGCGGCTTCGGTGGTCGGCCATTGCTGCGGCCAGTGGCGCACCTCCACACCCTGCTGCCATTGCTCGGACAACGTGGTGTCGACCTCCGGGCACAGCCGCTCGAACGCCCGCAGGTCGTCGACCCACAGCCGCACCACGCATCGATGCTCGGCCACCAGTTGCCGAGCCAGGCGCCACGTGACGCCAATGTCGCCAAAGTTATCGACGACGGTGCAAAAAATATCCCAGCGCACGGTCATTCCCGACTCCCTGTGGCAAAGGCCTGATTGTCCCGAATAAACCAGGCATGCAGAAGAGCCGACGGCGATTAATCTTCATGCGACAATCACTCCCTGCCCATGCCCATGCCCCTGCCAGGAAGCAGCCATGTCTGATTACCCGCCCGCCCCACGTCTTTCAGCCTTGAAACTGACCGTCAGTATTGCCCTTGGCCTGTGGCTGGGGTTCCTTGCCATTGTCCTGACGGGCTGGCTCATGTCGCGATTGTTCCTGGGTGAAACCCTGGCGCCGGTCGCCGCTGCCGTGCATCAACTGGCACAACCACCGGCGGCGCAACCGGCCCCGCCACCGCCCACGCCAATGTTCGAGCAATACCAGCAGAACCTGCAACGCAACGAGCAGCGGCAAGCGCTGGACCAGGTCCGCAACAACCCCCGCAACCTGTCCAACCCCAAGTGCCAGTTCTGGTTGCAACAGGACCAGAACGCGCCCAGCGAAAAAAGCCGCGCCAACGTGCTGCAATTCTGCGAATGAGCATGAACAAACAGACCGTCCACCAACTGATCCTGGACAAGCTCAGGATCGATCTCGACATCGCCGAACGCGCGGCCCTGACCGCGTATGAAACCGCGACCCACGAAGAAAACATCGCCGAGAACAAATACGACACCCTCGGCCTTGAGGCCGCCTACCTCGCCGCCGGCCAGGCCAGGCGCGTGGAGGAAATCCGCCAGGCCCTCACCCGTTGCCAGAACCTTTCGCCCAGGCCCTACAGCGAGCAGCGCGGGATCGAGGTCGGTACGTTGATCGGGCTGGAAGATGAAGACGGCCGCCAGCAGTGGCTGTTCCTGGGGCCGGACGCGGCGGGGTTGAAGGTCTCGCTGGTGGGCCAGCCGATCACGGTCATCACCCCTCGCTCGCCGCTGGGCCGGGGCCTTCTGGGCAAGTTCGAAGGGGATGAAGTGGAGATTGTCGTGGCGGGCGCCCGGCAACAGTTCGCTGTCACCGAGGCGATCTAGAAAGCTGGCTTAATGCACGGGCAGTTCGACGCCGTCGAACAGCTCTTCGAGTTCCTGCTTGTTGTGGCACTGGATGGCCTTGGCCATGACTTCACGGGTCAGGTGCGGTGCGAACTTCTCGATGAAATCGCACATGAAGCCACGCAGGAAAGTACCGCGACGGAAACCGATCTTGGTCACGCTGGACTCGAACAACTCGCTGGCATCCAGCACCACCAGGTCATTGTCGAGCTTGGTGTCGACCGCCATCTTGGCCACGATGCCCACGCCCAGGCCGAGGCGCACGTAGGTCTTGATCACGTCGGCATCGGCGGCGGTGAACACCACCTTGGGGGTCAGGCCGCGATGGCTGAAGGCTTCGTCAAGCTTCGAACGACCGGTGAAACCGAAGACGTAGGTCACGATCGGGTACTCGGCCAGGGCTTCGAGGGTCAGCTTCGGCAACTTGGTCAGGGGATGGCCCTGGGGCACGACCACACAGCGGTTCCAGCGGTAGCACGGCATCATCACCAAGTCGCCGAACAGTTCCAGGGCCTCGGTGGCGATGGCGAAATCCACGGTGCCGTCGGCGGCCATTTCGGCGATCTGCATCGGCGAGCCCTGGTGCATGTGCAGCGCCACGTCCGGGTATTGCTTGATGAAGTTGCTGATCACCGGCGGCAGTGCATAACGGGCCTGGGTGTGGGTGGTGGCGATCGACAGGGTGCCTTTTTTCTCGTTAGAGAACTCCTGGGCGATCTGCTTGATGCTTTCGACCTTGCGCAGGATCTCGCCGGCCGTGGTGATGATGCGCTCGCCCGCCGGGGTTACGCGGGTCAGGTGCTTGCCGCTGCGGGCGAAGACTTCGACGCCCAGTTCGTCTTCCAACAGGCGGATCTGTTTGCTGATGCCGGGTTGTGACGTGTACAGGCTCTGGGCAGTAGCGGAAACGTTGAGGTCGTGGTGCGCCACTTCCCAGATGTAGCGCAGTTGTTGAAGCTTCATATGTATCCCTCAAAGCAGTTGGACGCCACGGGCATCAGCGACGGTATATAACTATATGAAAGGTTTTGGCAATAAATCTAGAACTTTTTATAAAAAGCCATCATTTAGCCTCAAGCCTCTCCCTGGCGTCGACGCTGCACCAGCGGCACGAGGTAGACCGGCACCCGGGACAACTGCAATACCCGGGCGGCAGTCCTGCCCAGGGGGCTTTCTCCATTGGCCCCCTGGCAATGACTGCCGACGATCAGCAAATCGACCGAGAGCTTCGCAGCCTGCTCGAGGATGACCTGGGAAGGATCACCCTGGAAAACCCTGACCGACTTGATCAGTTGCAAGTCCTGCTGCCCTTCGCCCAACTCCTCGCGAAAACTGTCGAGCACCCGTTGCTCAATGTTGGCCATCACCGTATTCAGACCTTGGCGATGAAATTCGTTCAGCGCCTGCTCGTCGAGATAGCTTTGCAACACCGATTCGGCGAACAACCCCATCGGCTCTACCGCATGCACCACATACAACTCGGCTTTAAACGTCCGTGCCAACGCCAAGGCATGCTGCATCACATAAGGGGCGTAGAGCCCCAGGTCTGTGGCGTACAGCATCGAACGGATCATGTGACCTCCTCGCGTGCCAGAATGGCGGAGATGGATTGAGCTTAGCAGCGCCTTCGCCAGCACGACGTGCGGCTTAGCGTCCTGAACAACCGGTCGTCAGGGCTTCACCTCGTTACTGATGCCGTGGGGGACATGCCCCGTGGCGACCACCTCGCGGGCCAGTTCGCAGTGGCCGGTCTGGTCGTCGAAAAACACGTCGGCGGCGAAGGCTTCAAGGAATGCCGACTTGGTCAGGCCGCCAAGGAACAGCGACTCGTCCAGGCGAATATCCCATTCACGCAAGGTACGGATGACCCGCTCGTGAGCCGGTGCCGAACGGGCCGTCACCAGCGCCGTGCGAATCGGGCAAGCGTCCTCGGGAAACTCGCGTTGCAGGGCATTGAGCGCGGCCAGGAAGCCCTTGAACGGTCCGCCTCGCAATGGCTCGCGGGCCGCCTGCCGTTCGCTGGCCTGGAACGCTTCGAGGCCACCGGCCTGATAGACGCGCTCCGACTCATCGGAGAACAGCACCGCGTCGCCGTCGAACGCGATGCGCAATTCCTCGCTGGCGGCGCGGCTGGCACCGCCGGAGAGAATGGTCGCCGCGGCGAACCCGGCATCAAGGGCACTGCGCACGTCTTCGGCATGGGTGGACAAGAACAGGTCGCAGCCGAACGCCTTCAGGTAGGGATAAGGACTGCGGCCGCCGACGAACGCGGCACGCGAGATCGCCAGGCCATAGTGACCAATCGAGTTGAACACCCGAAGGCCGGTGTCGGCACTGTTGCGCGAGACCAGCACCACTTCGACCCGGGCACGCCCCAGGTGTGCATTGAGGCTCAGCAGTTTCTCCACCAGGGCGAACGCGTCTCCCCGCGCCAGGACTTCATCTTCGTGCTCGATCTGGTATTGCCGGTAGGCCTCGACGCCACTGGACAGGTACACCTTGTGGCTTTCGCTGAGGTCGAACAACGCCCGCGATGAAATCGCCAGCACCAACTTGTCGTCAATATTGTTTGCCATGTCGCCCCCCCATCCGCGCTCAGCGGTTATGCCGATCCATGAACGCCAACGCCTGGTACAAGGCTTCAATTTTCGGCAGCGCACACCCCGCCGCTTTCGCCGCCGCCAACGGCCGGGCGTAGATTGCCTCCAGTTCCAGCGCGCGTTTATGCAGATGATCGTGGTGCATGCTCGGCCAATAGTCGGGCATCTTCTCGGTCATCGCGAACAGGTAGTCGGCGTAGCCCGGTGCGATGTGATGACCGCAGGCCTGGGCCCCCTGCACCACTTCGCGCATCAACGCCTGGATCAGCTCGCGACTGGCGGCATCGGCCATCAACGGCGTGGTGCTGGCCCCCAGCAACACCGAGAGACCGTTGTAGGGCACGTTCCACACCAATTTCTGCCAACGGGCCTGTTGCAGGTCGGCCATGGCCTGGGCATCGATGCCGGCATGGCGAAACAGCGTCGCAGCCTCTTCGACAATCAGCATGCGTTCAGCCTGATCGCCGCACGGACCGCTGTGGTAACCGATGTTGACCGCGCCCAGCGCCTGGTGGGTGATGACACCGGGACCGGCCCGATGAACACAGATCAGGCAGAGCCCGCCCAACAGGTGCAGCGAGTCGGGCAGCAAGGGGCGCAGCGCCTCCTCGACATCCAGGCCGTTCTGCAATAGCAGGACCTTTGCCCCGGGCGCAGCCGCCTGGCGGATGACCGGGGCCAACTCGGCGTTGCTGGTGGTTTTGGCGCCCACCAGCAACCAGTCGCAGGGCGGCATCTCGGCCGCCGAGCGGTAGGCCTGGACCGGGTTGAGGGCCAGTGCGCCATGAACCGCACTGTCGACCTGCAACCCGCCTTCGGCCACCGCATTGAACTCACTGCGTAACAAGAAGTGCACGTCAAAACCGGCACGCGCCAGCATCACGCCATAGAACCCGCCAATGGCCCCGGTGCCGATCATGCCGATCCGCGGTTTAACACCTGCCTGCATCTTTGCGCTCCTCTGGTAAACGGCCCTGCACATCATTGCACAGCCCCCCGGGACTCGGGGACTTATCCCACCGGGGATAAATCCCCTTCAAACCGGCCCCTGCCCATTGTCGAGCCCCCTCGTAACGCGATAAGGTTCGGCTCCCCGACGCGCTTAAATCCGCTGTGCACCGCCGCGCGGGGATCGCTGGCGGCCGGCACCCGTGACCTGACGAGTAACACGATGGCTGATTTACCGATCAATGACCTTAACGTCGCCTCCAACGAGACCCTCATCACGCCTGACCAGCTCAAGCGCGATATCCCCCTGAGCGACGCTGCCCTGCGCACCGTGACCAAGGGCCGGGAAGTCATCCGCAATATCCTCGACGGCAGCGACCATCGCCTGTTCGTGGTCATCGGGCCCTGCTCGATCCATGACATCAAGGCCGCCCACGAATACGCCGAGCGCCTGAAGGTCCTGGCGGCGGAAGTGTCCGACACCCTGTACCTGGTGATGCGGGTGTATTTCGAGAAGCCGCGTACCACCGTCGGCTGGAAAGGCCTGATCAACGACCCGTACCTGGACGACTCGTTCAAGATCCAGGACGGCCTGCACATCGGTCGTCAGTTGTTGCTGGACCTGGCTGAAATGGGTCTGCCCACCGCCACCGAAGCGCTGGACCCGATCTCGCCGCAATACCTGCAGGACCTGATCAGCTGGTCGGCCATCGGTGCGCGCACCACCGAATCCCAGACTCACCGCGAGATGGCGTCCGGCCTGTCGTCGGCGGTGGGCTTCAAGAACGGCACCGACGGTGGCCTCACCGTGGCCATCAACGCCTTGCAATCGGTTTCCAGCCCTCACCGCTTCCTGGGCATCAACCAGGAAGGCGGCGTGTCGATCGTCACCACCAAGGGCAACGCCTACGGTCACGTCGTGCTGCGCGGTGGTAACGGCAAGCCGAACTACGACTCGGTCAGTGTCGCGCTGTGTGAACAGGCGCTGAACAAGGCAAAGATCAAGCCGAACATCATGGTCGACTGCAGCCACGCCAACTCCAACAAGGACCCCGCCTTGCAACCGTTGGTGATGGAGAACGTGGCCAACCAGATCCTGGAAGGCAACCAGTCGATCATCGGCCTGATGGTCGAAAGCCATCTGAACTGGGGTTGCCAGGCGATCCCGAAAGACCTCGCCGACTTGCAGTACGGCGTCTCCATCACCGATGCCTGCATCGACTGGAGCGCGACCGAAAACACCCTGCGCAGCATGCACGCCAAACTCAAGGACGTGCTGCCCAAGCGTCAGCGCGGCTGATCGAGCGTCTTCCCTATCAGGAAGATCGAGGCAAAAAAATGCCGGGCTGAAAAGCCCGGCATTTTTCATTGGGGAATCCGTCTTCGGTCAAAGCTTCGCAGCGTGCCGCTGGTGACGCTCCATGTAGCGCTCCACGTAGGAGCAGGACGGGATCACCGTGTAGCCCATCTCTTCGGCGTACTGCAGCGCCTTTTCGGTCAGCGCCGCCGCAATGCCCCGGCCGCGCAGGGCGTTGGGCACGAAGGTGCGATAGATGTCCAGGGTCTGCTTGCCCAGGTCCATATAGGTCAGATAGGCACGATGACCGTCCACGGTGGTCTCGAATTGATGACCAGCCTGGTCATGGTGGATGGACAACGCCTCGCTCATCACTACTCCTCGCGGGTCTGAATGCTGACCCCTACCTTACCGATGTTTTTCCGGCGAAGGAACATCTACGCCACCCCGTGCCTTCCTGGTCACCGAGCGCCAAAACCGATCCGCTCAAACCCGAGCACGTCGTGAATAGTAGGCACCAATGACGCAAATGCTCAAGACACACCTGTCATCGAAGGGGTAACCTCGTCGGTTTTATCGACCGGGCGCCATCGCCGTGCTGAAGTCGGTGTCGCGGTGCAATAGCTGAACATCGCCAGTTGTTGAGTCTTGAGACGAGCGCCGGTAGTTAAAGTCACCGCCAAGACCCAATAAAGATGCCTGGGAGATTGCGCAAAAAATGTACAAAAGTCTAGGCGAATCAATCAACAACGACGTTAGCGGGCCTTTGGGGAGTTGATCCCGGCGCGGAACTTTTCTTCATCTAGACACTCCAGTCTGGGGCTTGGCGCTGGTGCTTGTTCAACAGCGCACAGAAAAGTTGCTCGAAAAAGAATCACCGCCTACAATTTTTTTGCTTCTTGCGTTACGTCAGTTTACTTACTACAAGTAATGGGTAGTATGTACGCCGGCTAACTCCCCAGTCTGGGGAGACAGTCACTAATAGAAAGTCCTTGAAGGGGAACACGATGAACAACGTTCTGAAATTCTCTGCTTTGGCCCTGGCCGCAGTTCTGGCTACCGGTTGCAGCAGCGCATCGAAAGAAACCGAAGCACGTCTGACTGCTACCGAAGACGCAGCTGCTCGCGCCCAAGCTCGTGCAGACGAAGCTTACCGTAAAGCTGATGAAGCTCTGGCTGCTGCTCAAAAAGCACAACAGACTGCTGACGAAGCTAACGAGCGTGCTCTGCGCATGCTGGACAAAGCTAGCCGCAAGTAATAGTCCTTCGGGATTGTTATCGAGCCGACCCATTCATGGGTCGGCTTTTTTATTGCCCGGTGTTTTTTTCGGGTAATAAAAAACCCGCCGACCTCGCGAGACGTCGGCGGGTTGCCTTGGAGCGTTATTACTGCTGCAGGTCGATCGGTGCACTCGAGACCATCGGGGCCGACGTGCTCGGCACGGCGATCTCCACCGGCAGGCCATCTTCGGCCGCCACCACGTCCCGCACCACATCCCAGTTCATGCGCAGGTTGCTGGTGATGTCTTCGCGCTTGAGCATCGCGTTGATCACCGCCGTGTGCTTGTCCACCACCGACGGGTTGCCGTTGTCATCCAGCGGAGTGTGGGCTTCGAGGTAAACCTTGCCGCCGCTCAAGCCCAGTTTGTAGGGGTCGTTGATGATCCGCACCGACGTGCCCACCGGCACCATGCCGGCCATTTCCAGGACGTTGTTGTTGAACATCCGGAAGCAACCGTGGCTGGTACGCATGCCGATGCCGAATTTCTTGTTCGAACCATGGATCAGGTAGCCCGGGGTGCCCAGGGTGAACTTGAAAGGCCCCAGCGGGTTATCCGGGCCGGCCGGCACCACATTCGGCAGCGGGTCGCCATCGGCGGCGTGCTCGGCCTTGATCGAGGCTGGCGGGGTCCATGTCGGGTTAGGCGTCTTGGCAATGATGCTGGTGTGGGCGATCGGCGAGCCCCAGCCTTCACGGCCGATCCCCAGCGGGAAGGTGTAGACCACGTTCCGGCCCTTGGGGAAGTAGTAGAGGCGGTACTCGGCCAGGTTGATCACGATCCCCTCGCGCGGCCCCGGCGGCAGGATGAAGCGGGTCGGCAGCACGATCTCGGTGCCCGCGCCCGGCAACCAGGGGTCGACGCCCGGGTTGGCCGCGACCATCTCGGTGTAGCCCAGGTCATAGGTGGTGCCCAGGTCGGCGAAGGTGTCTTCGTACTTGGCCTTGATGACTTGCACCTGGCCGATGATGTCTTCACCCGGCGGTGGCAAAGGCAGCTCCAGTGCTGCAACGGGGCCGGCCATACACAGGGCGGCTAGAGACAGGCAGCGGGCGACGGCAGGCAAGCGCGGCAACATCCGGGAAATCCTTCGCAGATCGAACAGAGGGTATGAAAGCGCCGATTGTACACCGCAGCCTGTTACTTCGGGGAGGGCGGCATCAAGGCGTCCGATGTGCAGCAGATCGAGGGCTGCACAGACTCCCGCAGGCATTACAGCTCGAACCGCAGCTCCGGCCAGATCGGCGAGGTGCCGCGCTTCTGGGATTCGAGGATCGCCCGGCACAAGGAACACAGGCGATGGTCCTGGAAGATCCGCCGATCGACACTCGACCAGCGCGGCTGGGCCGGCAGCAGGCTGCCGCAGAGCGTACGGTCGGCGGAGCCGCCAAGTTCCAGCTGCCGAGTTACCAGATGCACCCGCACTTCCTGGCAGGCGAACAGGTCCAACTGCTCGTCAGGCTCGATCAGTTGGTAGGCAAACAAGGACCAGGCGGGACGCGGCATCGGGGGCTCCAAATCGGGGGCGCCACATTAGCCGAAAGCCCGCCTCTAGAAAAGCGTCAAAGCAGCGGTTTCAGCGTCGGCCAGACATTTTCCAGCAACTTGCCCTGGGCGGCGACGGACGGGTGCAATCCGTCGCCCTGCATCATCCCCGGAACACCGCCGACGTCCTTGAGGAAAAACGGCACGAGGGGGACTTTCTTCTCCTCGGCCAGGGTGCTGTAGACCTGGGCAAACGCATCGGTGTACCGCCGCCCATAGTTGGGCGGCAGTTGCATGCCCAGCAGCAGGACCTTGGCACCGCTGGCACGGGCGCTGTCGATCATCGCTGCAAGGTTTTGTTGCAATTGTGTTGGCGGTTGTCCGCGCAAGCCATCGTTGCCTCCCAGTTCCAGGACCACCAGGTCCGGTTTATGGGCTGCAAGCAGCGCCGGCAGCCGCGCCTGGCCTCCCGCGCTGGTGTCGCCACTGATCGACGCATTGACCACTTTGTCGTCAAAACCCTCGGCCTTGAGCCGTTGTTCAAGCAACGACACCCAGCCCTGCCGGGTATCCAGGCCGAAAGCCGCGCTGATACTATCGCCAACGATCAGGACTGTACCCGCCGCTGCGTTCTGGACCATGCACATCAAGGCCAGGCCGGCACTCAAAAACCACACACGCATCGGATTCTCCATGGGCTCAAGCATTCTCACCGCGACGGACCTTAGCAAAGTGGTCTCCAGCGCGGAAGGTGAACTGACCATCCTGCACGAACTCAGCCTGGAACTGAACAAAGGCGACAGCCTGGCGATCGTCGGCGCGTCCGGCTCCGGCAAATCCACCCTGCTGGGCCTGCTGGCCGGCCTCGACCTGCCCAGCAGCGGCGAGGTCACGCTCGCCGGCCAGGCCCTGAGCGCCCTTGATGAAGACCAGAGGGCGCGGATCCGCGCCGAGCACGTAGGCTTCGTCTTCCAGTCGTTCCAGTTGCTCGACAGCCTCAACGCCCTCGAAAACGTCATGCTGCCGCTGGAGCTGGACGGGCGCAAGGACGCCCGCGAACGCGCCGCCGAACTGCTGCAACGGGTCGGCCTGGGCCAGCGCCTGACCCACTCGCCCCGCCAGCTCTCCGGCGGCGAGCAGCAACGCGTGGCGATTGCCCGCGCCTTTGCCGCCGAACCCGATGTGCTGTTTGCCGACGAACCGACCGGCAACCTCGACAGCCACACCGGCGAGCGCATCAGCGACCTGCTGTTCGAACTGAACAAGGAACGCGGCACGACCCTGGTGCTGGTCACCCACGATGAACGCCTGGCCCATCGCTGCCGGCGCCTGATCCGACTTGAAGCCGGCCAGATGGTCGCGCCCCTGGAGCCTTGATGGCACGCTTGCCGCTGTTGCGCCTGTTCAGTCTTGCTGTTCGTCAATTGCTGCGCGACGCCCGCGCCGGCGAGTTGCGGGTGTTGTTCTTCGCCCTGCTGGTGGCGGTGGCGGCGAGTACCGCCATCGGCTACTTCGGTGCCCGCCTCAACGGCGCGATGATGTTGCGTGCCACCGAGTTCCTCGGCGCCGACCTGCTGCTCGAAGGCAGCTCGCCGGCCCGCGCGGAACAGATCCGCAGCGGCACCGAACTGGGCCTGGAACATGCCCGGGTGGTGGAGTTCTCCAGCGTCGTCGCCACTGACAATGGCATCCAGTTATCCAGCGTCAAGGCTGCCGATGACCTCTACCCATTGCGCGGCGAGCTGAAGAGCGCCGCCGCGCCGTTCGCGCCGGAAGAAACCGGCGGGCGTCCGAGCCCGGGCGAAGCCTGGGTCGAGTCCCGGCTACTGACGGCCCTGGACCTGAAGATCGGCGACAGCATCGACATCGGCAACAAGACCCTGCGCCTGAGCCGGGTCCTGACCTATGAACCCGATCGCGCCGGGAATTTCTATAGCCTCACGCCGCGGGTCATGATCAACCTCAAGGACCTGGACGCCACCGGCGTGGTGCAACCCGGCAGCCGTGTCAGCTATCGCGACCTGTGGCGCGGCCCGGCGCCGGCGCTGCAAACCTATCGCGACCTGGTCAAGCCAGGCCTTGAGCCTAACCAGCGCCTGCAGGATGCCCGCGACGGCAACCGGCAGATCGGTGGAGCCCTGGGCAAGGCCGAGCGCTACTTGAACATGGCCAGCCTGGTGGCGGTGCTGTTATCCGGCGTCGCGGTCGCGCTGTCGGCCAACCGTTTTGCCACCCGCCGTTTCGATGCCAGCGCCCTGCTGCGCTGCCTGGGTTTGTCACGCCGGGAAACCATGGTGCTGTTCAGCCTGCAATTGGCAGTGCTCGGCCTCCTGGCCAGCATCAGCGGCGCCCTACTCGGCTGGATCGCCCAATTGGGCCTGTTCGCGCTGCTGCATGACCTCTTGCCCACGGCGGTTCCGCCAGGGGGCGTGCTGCCGGCAATCGCCGGGATCGGCACCGGCCTGGTGGCCCTGGCGGGGTTTGCCCTGCCACCGTTGGCCGCGCTGGGCCGGGTGCCGCCGCTGCGCGTGCTGCGCCGGGACATGCTGCCGATCCCGTCCAGCACCTGGGTGGTCTATGGCGCCGCATTGGGCGCCCTGGGCCTGATCATGTGGCGCCTGAGCCTGGACCTGGTCCTCACGTTCGCCCTGCTCGGTGGCGGCGTCGTCGCGGCGCTGGTACTCGGTGGGCTGTTGCTATTGCTGCTCCAGAGCCTGCGTCGCCTGCTGGCCCGCGCCGCCCTGCCCTGGCGGCTCGGCCTCGGCCAACTGCTGCGCCATCCCCTGGCGGCGGCCGGCCAGGCCCTGGCATTTGGCTTGATCCTGTTGTCCATGGCGCTGATTGCGCTGTTGCGCGGCGAGCTGCTGGACACCTGGCAAAACCAGTTGCCGAAGAACGCGCCCAATTATTTCGCCCTGAACATCCTGCCCGACGACAAGCAGGCCTTCACCGACAAGCTGGTGGCGCTGTCGGCACAATCGGCGCCACTCTACCCCGTGGTGCCGGGGCGTCTGATCAGTATCAATGGCGAGCCGGCCAGCGAGTTCGTCACCAAGGACTCCGCCGGTGACCGGGCCCTGCAGCGCGACTTGAGCCTGACCTGGGCCGCGGACCTGCCGGCGGGCAACGTCGTCACGGCCGGCACCTGGTGGCCGCAACAACCACCAGACGATATCCCGGGGGTTTCGGTGGAAGGCAAAGTCGCCGACAACCTCAAGATCAAGCTCGGTGATCGCCTGGTCTTCAGCGTGGGCGGCGTCAACCGCGAAGCGAAGGTCACCAGCCTGCGGGAAATCAACTGGGACAACTTCCAGCCCAACTTCTTCATGATCTTCCAGCCCGGAACGCTGAAGGACCTGCCGGCCACCTACCTCACCAGCTTCTATCTGGCGGCGGGCCACGACCAGCAGATCGTCGACCTGTCCCGGGCCTTCCCGGCGGTGACGATCCTGCAAGTCGAGGCGCTGCTCGAACAGCTGCGCAGCATCCTGGCCCAGGTCACCCTGGCCGTGGAATATGTGCTGCTGTTCGTCCTGGCGGCAGGCATGGCCGTGCTGTTCTCCGGCCTGCAGGCGACCCTCGATGAACGGATTCGCCAGGGTGCGCTGTTGCGGGCCCTGGGGGCCGAGCGGCCATTGCTGGTCAAGGCCCGACGCATCGAATTCGGCCTGCTGGGTGCGGTCAGCGGTCTGCTTGCGGCCCTGGGCTCGGAGCTGGTGAGCCTCGTGCTCTACCGCTACGCGTTCGACCTGCCATGGCATCCGCATCCGTGGCTGCTGTTGTTGCCGTTGGTGGGCGCTTTGTTGATCGGCGGCGCCGGGGTGTTCGGCACCCGACGAGCGCTCAATGCCAGCCCGCTGACAGTGTTGCGCGAGGGTTGATAGACTTCCGGCTTCGCCATTACAAGAAGTTGCCATGAGCCGCTATCGCCCACCCCGCACCGCCGGCACCGCGCTGATCACCCCCGAAGGTGAAGCGCGGATGCGCGCGGAGTTCCATGAGCTGTGGCATGTGCGCCGCCCCCAGGTGACCCAGGCGGTCAGCGAGGCGGCGGCCCAGGGTGATCGCTCGGAAAATGCCGAGTACACCTACGGCAAGAAAATGCTGCGGGAAATCGACAGTCGCGTGCGCTTTCTCACCAAGCGCCTTGAAGCGCTGAAGGTGGTCAGTGAAAAGCCCAGCGATCCCAACAAGGTGTATTTCGGCGCCTGGGTCACCGTCGAGGACGAGGAAGGCAAGGCGTCGCGCTATCGCATCGTCGGCCCTGACGAACTGGATCTGAAACAGAACCTGATCAGCATCGACTCGCCACTGGCCCGGGCCCTGATTGGCAAGGCCCTGGATGCGGAAGTCAAGGTCCAGACACCGACCGGCGAAAAAATGGTCTATATCGTCGACATCACCTATCCGTAAGGGCCGGACACCTCAACGGCGGGTAATCAGCCCCTGCCGCGCGACACGGGTCAGTTGCCGGATCATCTCGGGGGCGTCCGCCGCGCTGGGTGATTGGATAACGGCCAGGTCGAAACTGTCATTGGCGAAACGCGCCAAGGATTCACCGTCTTCGACAAACTGGATCAGGAAAGCGGCCGGCCCGTGGTTACGTCGCGGCCAGCCGTCAAGGTAGCGCAGCAACGTGGGCTGGTGGGTGCCACCCAGGAGGATTTTCGGGTTGCGTTGCACTAGGTTCGCCGTGATGGGCGCAAGACGTACAAGGGGGCTGGGTGCATTCATCGTGTCGTGTCTCTGCCTCAAAAGTCTGCATGGCAGGTGAGAGGCAACACCGAACCAGCGCTTTAGCGGTACTTCGAAGCCGCGTAACCCGGCTTCTGTCGGCAACTGGAGAGTCACCTGGCGCCCCGCAAGTAGCTGTTTAAATCGGCGCATGAGCGGCATCCTAGAGAAGCTGACCGGGCGGTGTCAAGAACGGCGGCAGGGTCACCCCCTGTGGGAGGGCACGACCATGGCGGCTGTCAGCCGCAAAAGAAAAAGGCGCTTTCCTCGAAAAAGGAAAGCGCCTTTGTTTTCAGTTGAGCATCAGCCGGCGATGGCTCGATCCACCGACAGTTTGCCAGCGCCTTCGACCAGGATGGCAACGCTGCCCGCCAACAACGCCAGGGCAAACTCATAGCCGTTGTTGGCCATGAACAAACCGTTACCAATGTGCACCGAGAAAATCGCCACCAGTGACAGGAAGGCCAGGCCCAGTGCCGCCGGACGGGTCAGCAGGCCGATGATCAGCGCCAGCCCGGCGAAAAACTCGGTACCGCCGGCCAATGTCGCCATAAGGTAGCCAGGGGTCAGGCCAATGCTTTCCATCCATTGCGCCGTGCCAGCCAGGCCGTAGCCGCCGAACAGGCCGAAGAGCTTCTGCGAACCGTGCGCGGCGAAGATGATGCCGACGGCAATACGCAGGACAGTCAGGCCGTAGCCGGCACGGGTGGACATTATTTTGTTGATCAGCGAGCTCATGGGTTCATCCCTAGATGTGTGGTGGTTGGACGCCATATTAATCAAAAAAACTTGTGCTAAAAGCGCAAAAATTGCGACACACCAATCAATTTAATTGATCATTTCCGTAAAGCGATCTTCTGCCCGGTCGGCTCCAGGGACTCTCGCTCCCGATCAAAAGCCAAATAGTATTTGTTCACGCTATTAACGTAGCTGACGGCGCCCATTCCCACCTGCTCCATGGCAATGCGCTCGACCTGGAAGAACCATTGGTTGGGATTCAGCCCACGTCGCCGGGCTTCGGCGCGCATGCCCTGGACGCGCTCCGGCCCCATGTTGTAGGCGGCCAGGACGAATGCCATGCGCTCGCGCTCATTGAGCTTGGGGCTGGCGAAAAACTTGCGGCGAATCATGGCCAGGTACTTGGCGCCCGCCTGCACGTTGGCGTCGAGGTTCTGGATGTTGTCCACCCCCACCCGTTGGGCTGCCGACGGGGTGATCTGCATCAGCCCGGTGGGGCCACCGCTACCGCGAGCGCTGGGTTGCAGGGCTGATTCCTTGAAGGCCAGGGCCGCCAGGTTGAGCCAGTCCATGCCCTGGGCCTCGGCATGTTTTTGCAACACCGGACGCAGCTTCTCCAGGCGCTGGCGATCGGCGCGGGCCAGCGGATAGTGAACCTGATACAGCCGCCGGTAGATGCACAGGAACGCTGCGTCCTGGTTGTCCGGCACTTTGTAGGTCGCCAGGAACCGGTCGATGCTAGCCCGGAGCATGGCGGCATCACGACGCACGAACCAGTATTCATCGCCGGGCTCGCCGATCAGCACCTGGCGGTCGAAGCGCAACTTGGGAAGAATCTTGCCCCAGCGTTCGGCAATGGGTTGCTCGACGATGGTCAGATGGAAAATCCCGCCCTGGACCATCTCCAGCACATCTTCCACCGCCAGGGTCGGGTCGACCCATTCGATTTTCACCGGCGGCAATTTGAGCAGGGCCAGTTTCTGGTTGATCTGGCTCACCGCATCCCCCGCCGCACTGCCGTTGGGCAGGGCCAGGGTCTTACCGGAAAGTTGTTCCACGCGGTTGTAGCGCTTCTCGCCCTTGATGCCCACCAGCAGCAATGGCACATCGCTGCGGATCGGATCGCTGGGGCTGACCGCATGGCTGGCCAGGGGCTCGAGCAGCTCGCCGGGGGCCACGAGATCGCCCTCGCCACGCTGCAACGCACCGAGCAACTGATCCTTGGCCTTGGGGATGATCTTGAGGGTGATTTCCTGGCCGTCCCGGGCGTGACCGTTGAGGTACTGCTCGAAGGCGCGTAACCGGTGGTATTCGACACCGATGGGCTGGCCCTGGACTTCGCCGGAGCTGTTGCGACTCTGGTTGACCAGCACCTTCAGCACCCGGCTGCTGCGGATTTGCGCCAGGTCGCGTACGGTGCCCGGCGCCACGACCTGCACCGGCCCAGGCAGCCGCGCGTCCGCCGGGATCGGCAAGAGCAGCGAGCAACACAGCAGTAGCAACGCCTGGGGACGTGTCATCCACTCTCCGGAAGGAACACTGCCGGCCGCCTCGAAAACGAGGCTGGGGACGACAGAAACAGAGCGCTTGGGGCGCTGAAAAGTGCGAAAGACTGGCACAGTGATAGCGTTTATACCAACCCGACCTGTCTCGCGGCCTCAACAGACAGCCACAACTCGTTGTAGTTCTTGGCTTTTCTTATAAATCTACAGCTCTGATATGCTTTCCGGCCTTTGGGCCGAGGTAGCACCATGCAACTCATCGATATCGGCGTCAACCTGACCAACCCCAGTTTTGCCGATAAACATCAGGCAGTGCTCGACCGCGCCTATGAATCGGGGGTCTGCCAACTGGTCTTGACCGGCACCAGCATCGAGGGCAGCGAACAGGCCCTGGCACTGTGCGAGCGCCTGGATGAGCGCGGCGAGCGTCTGTTCGCCACTGCCGGTATTCACCCCCACAGCGCCAGCGACTGGACCGCCGACAGCGCCAGGCACCTCAAGGACCTGTTGAGCCACGACCGCGTGCGGGCGGTGGGTGAATGCGGGCTGGATTTCAACCGCGACTTTTCCCCCAGGCCGCAGCAGGAGAAGGTGCTGCAAGAGCACCTGGCCTTGGCGGTCCAACTGCAATTGCCGGTGTTTCTCCACGAGCGTGACGCCAACCAGCGGCTGCTGGACATCCTGCGGGATTTTCGCGACCGGTTGCCGGCCGCCGTCGTGCACTGCTTCACCGGTGAAAAAAAGGCCCTGTTCAACTACCTCGACCTAGACCTGCACATCGGTATCACCGGCTGGATCTGTGATGAACGCCGGGGCACGCACCTGCATCCGTTGGTGCGCGACATCCCTCGCGGCCGCCTGATGCTCGAAAGCGACGCGCCATACCTGTTGCCGCGCACGCTGCGGCCCAAGCCGAAAAACGGCCGGAACGAACCGGCCTATCTGACCGAGGTGCTACGGGAAGTGGCCGTACACCGTGGCGAAACCCCGGAAGACCTGGCGGCCCATACCACTGCGTGCGCACGGGCGTTTTTTGGATTGCCCGTCCTATCGGTTTAAACACACCTCTGTGTGGGAGCGGGCTTGCTCGCGAATGCACTAGACCCGTTCATCCTGCTGTGAATGACCCACAGCCTTCGCGAGCAAGCCCGCTCCCACAGAGGGTTTCGGGGTGTCTGTTGACCCACATCAACCTCCCAGCCCTGGGGGAGCGGCACAATAATGGCACCTTGCCAAAACTGTTTCCGCTATCAGAGAAGACCTTCCATGGGTGCCTGGCTTAGCAATATCTCACTGAAGTACAAATTCTGGGCGGTCAACGCGGTCGCCTTTGTCACTACCCTGCTGCTGGTGCTCTACGCAGTGCACCTTGAACAGCAGGCGCGCAATCATGCGGCCCAGGCCAATGCCCAGGCCCAGGCGTACCTGTTGGGCGCCTGGCCGGCCGGACAGGCGCTGCCCAAGCTCGACACCGTCCTGGCGCTCCAGCGCGACCAGGTACCGGTGTTCCATGAACAGCCACTGCCGGCGCTGACGCAAGCCAACGGCTGGGTCGAACTGGATGCCAGCCCGTTGTTGGGCGACGACCCGCTACTGGGAGCCGAAGTGATCCGGCGCGGCGACGGCCAACAACTGGCCGTCCTGGCCCATGGCGTCAGCCTGGGCCAGGTGTTTGGCGAACGCTTCAGCCAATACGCCGTGGCGGTATTCGTGCTGATGCTGGCAATGCTGGGGGCCTCGCAACTGTTGATCCGCTTCCTGCTCAGCCAGCTCAACACGCTGAAGGACGTCATGCTGCACGTGGAAAAAACCGGTGACCTGTCCGCCCGCGTCCCCTTGGCCTGCAAGGATGAAGTAGGCCAGATGGCGGCCGCGTTCAATGCCATGCAGGCCGGTTATCAACGGGTCGTGGACACCGTCGCCAGCACGGCTCGGCAGTTGGACACCGGCGCGGCACGCCTGGCGTCGAGCATGACCGACGTGCGCCACGGCATGCTCGGCCAGCAGAGCGAGACCGACCAGGCCGCCACGGCGATCAACGAGATGTCTGCCACGGTCTACCACATCGCCCAGCACGCCAGCGCCACCCGTGACCTGTCGAAGACCGCCGACACCTTGGCCGGCAACGGTCATGACGTGGTGAGCCGCGTTCAGCAGTCGATCACCGGGCTGTCCTCGGGGGTGCAACAGACCGCCGAGATGATCCAGCGCCTCGCCGAAGACAGCCAGAAGATCAGTGGCGTGGTCAGTGTGATCCACAGCATTGCCGAACAAACCAACCTGCTGGCGTTGAACGCTGCCATCGAGGCGGCACGGGCCGGAGAAATGGGACGGGGCTTTGCCGTAGTGGCCGACGAGGTCCGTAACCTGGCCAAGCGGGTGCAGATTTCCACGGACGAAATCACCACCATGATCGTGGCCCTGCAGGCCGGTACACGGGACGCCGTGGACTTCATGCAGGAGAGCTCGTACAAGGCCGACGACTGCGTGCAACAGGCCCGCGAGGCCGGCGATGCGTTGGCGCAGATCACCGCCGCCGTGGCCCAGATGCGCGAGAGCAACACCCAGATCGCCGTCGCGGCCGAACAGCAGAGCCAGGTTGCCGAGGACATGAACCGGGCGGTGGTGAGCATTCGCGACGTCACCGAAAACACCGTGCGCCAAACCGTCGACTCGGCCACCACCAGCCATGAGCTGGCGACCCTGGCGGGCGAGTTGAACAAAGCGATCGGGCAGTTGAAGTTTTAGGGCGCCAATCCTACCGGCCTGGGGTGGCTGCTGTTTGTGGCGAGGGGATTTATCCCCGTTGGGTCGCGCAGCGGCCCCAAAGCATTTGACCGAGGTACCCAACCTTACGGAGGCGCCTTTGAGGGCGCTTCGCACCCCAACGGGGATAAATCCCCTCGCCACAAAAAGTGGATCTTCCCAACACCTGTTTCGCCCTATCACATCGATAGCCAAGCGCGATTCGCCGCTTCACCCGGCCGGGCCTATTCTTGGGTTATTCGATTTCGTGAACTCAAGGACATGCATCATGGGCAAACGTCACCCTCACTTACCCGCTTGGCAATGGCGCACCTGGCCCGCCCCTGACCGCCAACCGACCCACCAGGTGTTGCACCTGATGGCGGTGCCGCTGTTCATCATTGCGTTCCTGCTGCTTGTGTCCGGGGTGTTCAGTGCCAGCGCGGCGGACATCGCCATCGGCACCATCGGCGTGGTCGCCGCATTGGGGTTGCAGCGCCACCATCCGTGATCCATCGCCTCAGGCGAAAATCGTCACCGTCTGCCGGCTCAAGGCGATCAAGCGGCCATCGGCGCTCCAGAATTTGGCGGCGACATGGCCGTAGCCATCCTGGGCATGGTCGATCTCGGCCAGGTACTTGCACCAGTCCAGGGTCGTCAGCTCCAGCAACGGCTGGACAAACTCGATGGTCCAGGTCAACGTGCTGCCCGGGGCCATTTGCTTGAGATGAGGCAGCAATGCCGGTGGCCAGGCATCCACCAGCGCCAGGATGTGGCTCTCGTTCAACGGTTCTTCCTTAACATCACCGCGCAGACGCACCCAACCACCCATGCTGCGGGATGTGTTGCCGGTGAACGGCAAGCCACCGACGCTCCAGCACATGGCCAGGTGACGCATGAATTCAGGGGTAGCGCCCTTGACGTAAGGCAGCTCCTGGCACTGTTCCACGCTCTTGAACTCCGGCGCCGGGTCGGCCTGAACCGCCACCACGGAAGAACGCGAGGCACCAAAACTGCCCTGCACCACCGTCACCACCTGGCCGTTCTGCACGGCGCGCCCCAACACCTGGCTCACCGCCTTGCCTTCGCGCAGTACATCGACTTCAAAGCTGACCGGCACATCCGGCTCGACCGGGCCGACAAACGTGATCGCGAGTGAACGTACCGGGCGATCCGCCGGCACCCGGGCACGCATCGCCTCATACTGCAACGCCGCCACCAACCCGCCAAACGTGGCGCGCCCCTGGCCCCATTCAGGCGCGATGGTGACGGCCTCTGGTTGACGGCGCACGGCATCGATCAAATCGGAAAAGCGCATGACGACCTCGAAAGCAGGGAAAAGAGATAAAGGGATCTTAACCAGCGCCGGCAAGCGGCACAGCGCTCATTCCGGCCAAAGAGACTGGCAGATAAGCCGCCGCTATTGAATCAGTGGGAGCGAGCTCGCCCCCACACAGGGAAACTCAGGATTTTTCGAAGCAGCTCGCAATGAGCTTATCGAGCACCTTGTCGGACTTGGCCTCGGCCTTTTCCATCGTGCGCTGCCAGGTGGGCACGCAGGATCGCAGGTCGGCCTCTTCCTCGGCCCTGGCCAGCCATTGCCAGCAGTCGTGCCAGTCACCCAGCGCGCCCTGGGCGGACTTGAGCCGTGGCATGGCCGCCTCGGGCAAGCGGTCGAGTTCAGGGTAGGCTTCGAGGGCGTAGCGCACACGCTTGATCAGCAGGCGCAACCGGTGACGGTCATGGGCAGGGTCGCGCAAAGCTTCACCGAGTTTTTGCCATTGTTTGTCCAGGCGCTTTTCGATGCGCTTGCGCAAGCCCTTGAGCAGCCCCTCCCGCTGGGCAGCGCGAATGAAGCGAGGAAAGGCATCGAGGATCATCAGCAACTGGCCCAGCTCCGGGCTGCCGGCCACGCTGGGGTACGCGTCGGCCATCAGCGCCCGGCGGCGGCGCGCCGCCTCCACTTGGCCATGTTGTTCGAGGTAGGCCGCCAGGACTTCCCGGTCGCGCAACGGCGTGGTCAGGGTGCCGACCGCGGAAGCGGCGGTTTCCAGCTGTTCGACCCCGGGCAAGCCACGCAGCGGACGAAGCAGACTGCGCAGGCGGCGGACGGTGGTCCGCAGGTCATGCAGCGCTTCGCTGTCGGTATGGGCATTGAGGCGGGCCTGACAGGCCAGCAGGCGGACTTCCAGGCCCAGTATCCGGGCCACCAGCCGATCGATCATGGACACTACTCCGTAAGCAGCTTAGCGCTGCGGACTACAAGTGAGGAACACGGTGCGCCCTTCACTTGTAGCCTGCAACCCATCGCTTGTCGCTGCTTTTAACGTCCTGTAATGGATTCGCGGGGCTCAACGGCCAGCGCGAGACTCACGAATGTAGAAGCGCGCCTTCTCGGCTTTTTTGGAGCAACCTTCGAACGCTTCGAATTGCTGCTGGGTCTTGGCGCCGGTCAACAGCGACAGTGCCTTGGAGTAGCTGACGGTGCCGGCAAAGCCTTCGGCCTTGGCCAGGTCCAGTTCATGCCAGGCGGCATCGAGCTGGGTACCGCAGCTGTCACGGTAAGCGGTCTTGGCCGCGCAACCGGTCAGGGCCAGAACCATCAGGGAAGCTACCAGGGGAAGGCAGATCCGGGCTTTCATCATTACACCTCGAGTCAGGTAAACAGTCGTGCAGGTAAGACGGTTTCGCCGGCAAAAAGTGCCGAGGCCAGCCGCGTATATTCCAGCGTGGGCGAGCATACGCAAATGCCACGGCGGCGTGTCAAAAAACGACGCCTGCGCCACAACGATTGAGCCAAGCCGCTGATCAGTGCATTGTTGAAGTCTGTTCGACAAGAGGCCGGGTCATGACAAAACGTGTCGCATTGGTACTGGGATCGGGCGGCGCCCGGGGCTATGCCCATATCGGGGTGATCGAAGAAATCGAACGACGTGGCTACGACATTGCCTGCATCGCCGGTTGTTCGATGGGCGCGGTGGTCGGCGGGATCTATGCCGCCGGCAAGCTCAAGGATTACCGCCACTGGATTGAAAGCCTCGACTACCTGGATGTCCTGCGGCTGGTGGACGTGAGCTTTCGCCTGGGAGCGATTCGCGGCGAGAAAGTCTTCGGCCAGATCCGCAAGATCGTCGGCGAACTCAACATCGAAGACCTGCGCATTCCCTACACCGCCGTTGCCACCGACCTGACCAACCAGCAGGAAATCTGGTTCCAGGAAGGCTGCCTGCATCAGGCGATGCGTGCCTCGGCGGCCATCCCCAGTCTGTTCACCCCGGTGATGCAGGGCAACCGCATGCTGGTGGACGGTGGCCTGCTCAACCCGCTGCCGATCGTGCCGGTCGTGTCGAGCCATTGCGACCTGATCATCGCGGTCAACCTCAACGCCACCAACCAGAAGCAGTACAAGCTCCCGGTCATCCAGCGCCCCGCCGCGTTCCGGCGACGCTTCGACACCCTCGTCAGCTCGCTGGGTTCGCGCCTGCCGTTTCGCCGCAAGCAGGCCGAGCAACTGTTGCTGCTGGAACAGGAGGCGCTGAAGGCCGAGGCGGCCGAGATCAATCCCTGGCTGGAATCGGCGGAACCCGAAGGCCAGCAACCGGCCGCGGCGCCCGAGGCCGAAGGCGCGCCGAAATCCGCCACGGGTTCGTTCATCATCGACAACGTCGGCCCGGCCTCGTTGCTGGATTTGATCAACCAGAGTTTCGAGGTGATGCAGACGTCATTGGCCCAGTACAAGATTGCCGGTTATCCGCCGGATGTACTGATCAACGTGCCGAAGCGGGTGTGCCGTTTCTTCGAGTTCTACAAGGCCCCGGAGCTGATCGCGCTGGGGCGGGAGATTGCCAGCGACACGCTGGATCGGTATGAGAATGAGCAGAAATAGATATGATCATCGCCACGCTCTGGTGGCGAGGGGATTTATCCCCGCTGGGGCGCCAAGCGCACCCCTTCAATCGTTTTGCTCCACTCCAAGGCCTGGTTTGGGGCTGCTTCGCAGCCCAGCGGGGATAAATCCCCTCGCCACAACGGCGTTTGACTGAAGCCCGATGGGTTAGAGTCCACCCTCCCCCAACAACCGATACCCCACCCCCGCCTCGGTCGCGATGAAGCGAGGCCGGGTCGGGTCGTCGGCCAGTTTCTGGCGCAGGTGACCGACCACGATCCGCAGGTAATGGCTGTCTTCGACATGGGTCGGGCCCCAGATGTCCTTGAGCAGTTGCTGCTGGGTGATGACCCGCCCCGGGTGCCGCGCCAACTGCGCCAGAACCGCATATTCCTTACGGGTCAGGGCCACCTCGGCGCCATCCAGCAACACCCGTCGGTAGGCCAGGTCCACCGTCAGCGGGCCGAATCGCAGCGCCGCTTCCTCAGGCGCCCCGGCCGGGGCCTGGCGCAACAGGGCGCGGATGCGGGCGAGGAATTCCTGGATCCCGAACGGCTTGGTCACGTAATCATTGGCGCCGTTGTCCAGCGCTTCGACCTTCTGCGCTTCGCTGGCTCGCACCGAGAGCACCATTACCGGCACCGTCGACCATTGGCGCAACTCGCGCAGCACCTGCTGGCCGTCCATGTCCGGCAACCCCAGGTCGAGCACCAGCAAATCGGGCTTGTTCAGCGCCGCCTGGGCAAGCCCTTGCGCCCCCGTGCCGGCCTCCAACACCTTGTAGCCTTGGGAGGCCAGGCTGATACGCAAGAACTTGCGGATCTGCGGTTCGTCATCGATGACCAAGAGGGTCGCGGTCTGGTTCATGGGGCTCGTTCAACGCTGGGTGGGTAGCAAGCGGCAAGCATATCGCAGGGCCGCTCAGGCTTCATCGTCCAGGCCCGGTTGCGTCTGCAACGGCAGGTGCAAAGTGATGCAGGTGCCGCGCCCGTCCAGGCCATCACCCACGCTGATGCGCCCACCATGGGCGCCGACCATGCCCTGACAGATCGCCAACCCCAGCCCGGTGCCCTGCCCGCCGCGGTCGCCACGGGCAGCGGTGTAGAACATGTCGAAGATCTTCTCCCGCTCTTCTTCGGGAATGCCCGGCCCTTCATCGGCGACGGCAAAGAACACCTCGCTGTCCGTCGCCCCGGCACTCAACCGGAGCCGCCCGTGGGCCGGCGAGAAACGCGCAGCGTTCTCCAGCACGTTCACCAGCGCCTGCTCGATCAGCGCCGCATGGACGTACAGCAACGGCAGTTCAGGCGAGGCTTCAACCGCAAGCGCCAGGGGCGCCAACACCGCGCGCAGGCGGTTCAGGGCACTGCCGACGATATCGGCCGGCGACACCCAATCGCGCGCCAGTTTCAGCGCGCCGTGCCCCAGGCGGGTCATGTCCAGCAGGTTCTGGATATAGCGGTCCAGTCGTTCGGCCTCATCGCGCGTCCCTTCGAGCAATTCGCGGCGGTCCTCCAGCGGGATCGCCTCGCCCAGCGCCAGCAGGCTGTCGATGCTGCCACGCATGGCGGTCAGCGGTGTGCGCAAATCATGGGACACCGACGCCAGCAAGGCACTGCGCAACTGTTCGGTTTCCCCGTGCAGGCGCGCCGCTTCCAGGTCCTGGGCCAATTGTGCCCGGGCCAGCGCCTGGGCCAATGGCTGGCTGAGGGCCGCCAGTAAACGGCGGCGCTGGCCACTGAGCTGCGCGCCTTCCATCGGACACACACCCAGCAAGGCCAGCGGGCCGCCCTCTGCCGACAGCGGCCACCACCACCAGCGTCCGGATGGCAACGTCCCGGTGCCGGCGCCGGCCGGTTGATCGTGCTGCCAGGACCAATCGGCGGCCGCGCGTTCGGCTTCGGTGAACGTCAGCGGTTCGCCGCTCTCGACCTTCCAGTGACCTTGGCCGTCGCGGTTGAGCAGGCACAGTTGCAAGTCGTGCCCGCCACCGAGGTGCTGCGTGGCGGCGCTGATGACGGCCTGGCGATCGGTAGCGGCGGTGAGCTTGCGCGACAGGTCGAGCAGTTCACTGGTTTCCTGCTGGGTGTCGCGCAGCGCCTGCAACTGGCGACGCTGGCGGGCGGCCAGGTTGCCGGTCAACGCCGCCATCAAGAGAAAGAACACCAGGGTCAGCACGTCTTCTTCGCGCTGGATAGTGAGGGAAAAATTGGGCGGGATGAACAGGAAGTCGTAGGCCAGGAACGACAGCGCCGCACAAGCCAGCGCCGGGCCGAGGCTGCTGCGCACGGCCACCAGCAACACCGCCATCAGGAACACCAGGGAAATATTGGGCAACGCCAACACTCCCGAGATCCCCCAAGCCAGGGCACTGGCCATGACTGTCGCGACCAATGCCAGCACGTAATCGAAGCCGGTCTGCACGCTGCTTGAACGCACACGAGCCGGGCGCGGTTGTTCGTCGCCGTCCAGCACGTTGATTTCCAGGCCTCGGGCATCGCGCAGCAGCCGTGAGGCCAGGCCACCGCCCAGCCAACGTCGACGCAGACGAGGGCTGGACTGGCCCACCAGCAACAGTGTGGCGCGACGTTCGCTGGCATGCTGGATCAGTGTCCGGGCCACCTCCGCGGCCCGTAGTAGCACCACTTCGCCACCCAGGCGTTCGGCCAGTTGCTGGGCATTCTGCAAGCGCTGGCGCGAGGCTTCGTCGCGGACACTGCCGTTGTCCACGTGCACCAGGCTCCATGGCAAATGCCGCCGCTGGGCGACGCGACTGGCGTGGCGTACCAGACGCTCCGCCTGGAGGTCACCGTCCACGCCCACCAGCAATCGCCCACGCACAGCCGGAGCGGCCTGGCCCAGTTGTCGATAGCCCTGGGCCAGATCGTTATCGACCTGGGCAGCGGCGGTCTGCATGGCCAGCTCGCGCAAGGCGGTCAGGTTGGTCTGGGTGAAGAAGGCGTCGATGGCCGCGCGAGCCTGTTCCGGTACGTAGACCTTGCCATCGCGCAGGCGCTCCAGCAGCTCGCGCGGCGGCAGGTCGATCAGCAGCAACTCGTCGGCCTCCTGCAGGACCCAGTCCGGCAGCGTCTCGCGCACCTGCACGCCCGTGATGCCGCGCACCTGGTCGTTGAGGCTTTCCAGGTGCTGGACGTTGACGGTGGTGTAGACATCGATACCGGCGGCGAGCAGGTCCTGGATGTCTTGCCAGCGCTTGAGGTGGCGGCTGCCCGGGGCGTTGCTGTGGGCCAGCTCATCCACCAGGGCCAGGGCCGGCCGGGCCGCGAGCAGACCGTCGAGGTCCATCTCCTCGAGCATCACGCCGCGATACTCCGAACGCACCAGCGGCTGCTGCGGCAGGCCGCCCAACAGCGCTTCGGTTTCACTGCGTCCGTGGGTCTCGACCACACCGGCAATCACCTTCACGCCCTGGCGCAGTTGGGTGTGGGCCGCTTGCAGCATGGCGTAGGTCTTGCCGACGCCGGGCGCCGCGCCAAGAAAGACCTTGAGCCGGCCACGGCCGTTGCGCGGTAGATGGGCTAACAGTGCGTCGGCGCGGCCGGAATCGCTCATGTTGGGGGTCTCGTTCAGGCATTAATCAAGCCCTTGTGGGAGCGAGCTTGCTCGGGATGGCGGTGGGACAGTCGCCACTCAGGCCGACTGATACAAAGCCATAGCGAGCAAGCTCGCTCCTACAGGGTTTACAGCTTTTGCAGCGCCAAGTTCAGCGCCAGGACATTCACCACCGGCGGCCCCACCAGGGGTTGCTCGACATGGGCATCGAGCAGTTGCTCCAGCGTCGAGACCGGCAGGTTGCGCGCCGCAGCGACACGCGCCAGTTGATAGGCAATTGCGCTCGGTGGCAAGTGCGGGTCCAAGCCACTGCCGGAGGTGGTCAGCAGCGCCAGCGGCACCGGGCCTGCGCCGGGCACCTGCAACTTCTCGGCGTCGGCGATCACTCGTGCCGCCAGGGCCGGATTACTGGGTGACAGATTGCTCGCGCCACTGGCGACCGTGGCGAAGGCCGCGGCCGATGGCCGTGGATGAAACCAGGCATCGCCCGTGAAGTCCTGGGCGATCAACAACGAGCCGCGGACCTTGCCCTCGGCATCCCTCACCAGGCTGCCGTTGGCCTGGGCGGGAAACGCGACTTGCGCCACGCCCGTGACCACCAGTGGGTAAGCGACACCGGTGACCAGGGTCATCAGCAGAATCAGGCTCAGGGCCGGGCGTATCAGAGTGGACATTTCAAACTCCTCGAATCAGAACACACAGGTGTGGCGAGGGCGCCTGCCAGAAGTGCAGTCACCTCAAACCAGCCTCAACGCCGTCAACGCCATGTCGATCAGCTTGATCCCCACGAACGGCACCACGATCCCGCCCAGGCCATAGATCAGCAGGTTGCGCCGCAACAAGGCCGCCGCGTTCGCCGCTTGCACCCGTACGCCGCGCAAGGCCAGGGGGATCAGCACCACGATGATCAGGGCGTTGAAGACAATGGCCGACACAATCGCGCTTTGCGGGCTGCTCAGGTGCATCACGTTCAACACGCCGAGCTGTGGATAAATCGAGGCGAACAGCGCCGGCAGGATCGCGAAATACTTGGCGATGTCGTTGGCGATGGAGAACGTCGTCAGCGCACCACGGGTCACCAGCAATTCCTTGCCGATCTGCACCACGTCCAGCAACTTGGTCGGGTCACTGTCGAGGTCGACCATGTTGGCCGCTTCCCGCGCCGCCTGGGTGCCGTCGTTCATGGCCATGCCGACATCGGCCTGGGCCAGGGCCGGGGCGTCGTTGGCACCGTCGCCGCACATCGCCACCAGCCGACCGTCATTCTGCTCATGGCGGATGCGCGCCAGTTTTTTCTCCGGCGTGGCCTCGGCCAGCACGTCGTCGACGCCTGCCTCTGCGGCAATCGCGGCGGCGGTCAGCGGGTTGTCGCCCGTCACCATCACCGTGCGGATGCCCAACTTGCGCAACTCGGCGAAGCGTTCGCGAATGCCTGGCTTGACCACGTCCTTGAGATGAATGACACCCAGCAGCCGGCCGTCCGCGCAGACCAGCAACGGTGTGCCGCCGCTTTGGGCGATCTTGTCGACTTCCCGGGCCAGCGCCGCCGGCAACTCGCTGCGTGGCATACCGATGAACTCCAGCAGCGAATCCACGGCGCCCTTTCGATAAATGCGCCCTTGGTAATCGACCCCGGACAAGCGCGTTTCGGCGCTGAACGGCACGGCGGTCAGCGACTCGAGGCCAGGTTCGGGCAGCGGATGCAGGCCTCGCAGATACTCGACGATAGACTTGCCTTCGGCCGTATCGTCGGCCAGCGAGGCAAACAGCGTACCTTCGGCCAACTCCCTGGCGCTCACCCCAGGGGCGGCATGCACCGCGGCACAGCGTCGGTTGCCAAAGGTGATGGTGCCGGTCTTGTCCAGCATCAGTACATGCACGTCCCCCGCCGCCTCCACCGCGCGACCGGACTTGGCGATCACGTTCAAGCGCACCAGCCGATCCATGCCGGCGATGCCGATGGCCGACAGCAGCCCACCGATGGTGGTGGGAATCAGGGTGACCAACAGTGCCACCAGGAACACCAGCGGCAGGCTGCCGTTGGCGAAATGGGCGAAAGGTTGCAGCGTCACCACCACCAGCAGGAAGATCAACGTCAGGCCAATCAGCAGGATGTCCAGTGCCACTTCGTTCGGGGTTTTCTGGCGCTTGGCCCCTTCCACCAGGGCGATCATGCGGTCCAGGGTGGACTCGCCAGGGTTGCTGGTAATGCGCACCAGCAACCAGTCGGAGACCAGCCGAGTGTTGCCGGTGACCGCCGAACGATCGCCGCCGGACTCGCGGATCACCGGCGCCGACTCACCCGTGATCGCCGCCTCGTTGACGGCAGCGATGCCTTCGATCACCTCGCCGTCCCCGGGAATCATCTCCCCGGCCGCGACACGCACCACGTCGCCCTTGCGCAGACGGGTAGCGGGCACCACTTCAAATCCATTGGCGGTCTGGCGCCGTGCGCTCAGGCCTTCGCTGCCGGCCTTGAGGCTGTCGGCCCGCGCCTTGCCGCGCCCCTCGGCCAAGGCTTCGGCGAAGTTGGCGAACAGTACGGTGAACCACAGCCACAGAGCGATCTGCACGGCGACGAACGTCGGCACCGCCGTGTCGGGAACGAAGCACAGCACAGTGGTGAGGATGGCGGTCAGTTCCACCACCAGCATCACCGGGGCCCGGTGCAACTGGCGTGGGTCGAGCTTGACGAACGCTTGCACCAGCGCTGGCCGCCACAAGGACGAGAAGTTGGTTTTCAGGGGTTCCGACGTCTTGGCGACGACGGCTTTGCTCATCGGCATATTCATCATCAATTCCTCAGAAGCCCATGCTCAGGTGTTCGGCGATCGGCCCCAAGGCCAGGGTCGGCAGGAAGGTCAGGCCGCCCACCAGCAGAATCGTCACGGTCAACAAAGTGACGAACAGCGGGCCGTGGGTGGGGAAGCTGTTCTGCCCGATCGGCGCGGTTTTCTTCAGTGCCAGGCTACCGGCCAACGCCAGCACCGGCAGGATGTAGCCGAAACGACCGATCAACATGCCCAGGCCCAGCATCAGGTTGTGGAAAGGGGTATTGGCGCTGAACCCACCAAAGGCCGAGCCGTTGTTCGCCCCCGCCGAGGTGTAGGCGTACAGCAACTGGCTGAAACCGTGGGCACCCGGGTTGCTCACCGCGGCTGCCGGCCCGGGCAGGCTTGCGGCGATGGCGCCCAGCACCAGCACACTCACCGGCATCACCAGCAGGGTGACCACCAGCAACTGAACTTCCCGGGCGCCGAGCTTCTTGCCCAGGTATTCCGGTGTGCGGCCGATCATCAACCCGGACAGGAACACCGCGATCAGCACGTTCAGCAACATGCCGTAGAGCCCTGCGCCGACACCGCCGAAAATCACCTCGCCGACCATCATGTTCACCAGCGCAACCATGCCGCTCAGCGGGTTGAGGCTGTCGTGCATGCCGTTGACCGAGCCATTGGAGGCCGCCGTGGTGGTCACCGACCAGAGCACCGTCGCGGTGGTCCCGAAGCGCGCTTCCTTGCCTTCCAGCGACGCGGTTTGTTCGACGGCGGGGTTGTTCAAGGTCGGGTTGGGCTGGTACTCGGCCCACAGCGACGTGGCACCACCGATCAGAAACAGCACCAGCATGCAGGCGATGATTGCCCGGCTCTGGCGCAGGTCCTTGACGTAATGGCCGAAGGTGAACACCAACGCGGCGGGAATCAGGATGATCGACGCGAGCTCGAACAGGTTGCTCCAGGCCGTCGGGTTCTCGAACGGGTGCGCCGAGTTGACGCCGAAGAACCCACCACCGTTGGTGCCCAATTGCTTGATCGCAATCTGGCTGGCCGCCGGCCCCAGCGGGATCACCTGATCGGCGCCCTGCAGGGTCATCCCATGCACATAGTGAGCGAAGGTCTGCGGCACGCCCTGCCACACCAGGAAGAGCGCCAACAGCAGGCACAACGGCAACAGCCCGTAAAGGGTGGCGCGGGTCATGTCGACCCAGAAGTTGCCCAGCGTCGCGGCGGACTTGCGCCCGATCCCGCGACACAACGCTACCAGCACCGCCAGTCCGGTGGCGGCGCTGACAAAGTTCTGCACCGTCAGGCCGACCATCTGGCTCAGGTAGCTCACCGACGCCTCGCCACTGTAGGACTGCCAGTTGGTGTTGGTCATGAAACTCACGGCCGTGTTGAAAGCCTGGGTCCATTCCATGTCTGGCAGTTGTTCAGTGTTGAGCGGCAGATGCCCTTGGAACAGAAGAATCGCAAACAACAGCACAAAGCCCGCCAGGTTGAACGCGAGCAAGGCCAGGGTGTATTTCTGCCAGCTCTGCTCAGCGCCGGGATCAACGCCTGCCAGCCGATAGCAACCCCGCTCCACGGGCCCGAGGACCGGAGAGAGCCAGGTACGCTGGCCCTCCATCACCCGGTAGTAAAAACGCCCCAGCAACGGTGCTGGAATCAGCACCAGGGCGAAAAAAGCGAGGATCAGCCCGAAATCATAACCGTGCATAGCCGCTCCTAGTTCCGATCCGCGCGCAACAGCGCAACCAGCAGGTAAATGAACAGCGCCACTGCCAACAGCAGCGACACCCCGTCCAGAACACTCATGGGATTTCTCCGTCGTACGGCGTCATGCCGTGTATGGAGTGATTGTCGGCACGGCGGGCGTAAAGGAACGAGATCGAGAGAGCGGTTGGGGGATAAAGAATCTGTAAAAAAAAGCTGAATCGATGGTTGGGCGGCTTCTTCGAGAGCCAGCCCGCCGACTGCTCAGCGCAAGTCCAGTGTGGGAGCGGGCTTGCCCGCGAAGGCGGCACCATCAGCGCCAACGCCCTCAACTGGCGCACAACAGGGGCACATCAAGCAAGGAACATCCCCGATACGACAGGATTTCACCCGTTGCGACCGCCCCCGACACACTGGCACGCCCACTGCACTGCCCTCCCCAGCGCTTTTGCTATGGATCGAGGGGAGCCACCGATGAACACACAACTCAAACCCACGCTGGGTACCCTGCATTTATGGGGGATCGCCGTCGGGTTGGTGATATCCGGCGAGTATTTCGGCTGGAGCTACGGCTGGGGCGTGGCCGGGACACTGGGTTTTCTGGTGACGTCATTCATGGTCGCGGCCATGTACACCTGCTTCATCTTCAGCTTCACCGAACTGACCACGGCCATTCCCCATGCCGGCGGACCGTTTGCCTACAGCCGTCGTGCCTTCGGCGCGAAAGGCGGATTGATCGCCGGGCTGGCGACGCTGATCGAGTTCGTCTTCGCGCCGCCCGCCATTGCCTTGGCCATCGGGGCCTACCTGAACGTGCAATTCCCGGCCCTGGACCCCAAGCACGCGGCGGTCGGCGCCTACATCGTGTTCATGGGCCTGAACATCCTCGGGGTCAAACTGGCCGCGACGTTCGAACTGATCGTCTGCGTCCTGGCGGTGGCCGAGCTGCTGGTGTTCATGGGCGTCGTGGCCCCGGCCTTCAGCTTCAGTCACTTCGCCTTGAACGGCTGGGCCGGCTCCGACGTATTCGGTGCCCCTGCCATTGCCGGAATGTTCGCCGCCATCCCGTTTGCCATCTGGTTCTTCCTGGCCATCGAAGGCGCGGCCATGGCGGCCGAAGAAGCCAGGGACCCGAAACGCACCATCCCCAAGGCCTACATCAGTGGCATCCTGACCCTGGTGGTGCTGGCGATGGGAGTGATGTTCTTCGCCGGCGGCGTCGGTGACTGGCGCACCCTGTCGAACATCAACGACCCGCTGCCACAGGCCATGAAAACCGTGGTCGGCGAAAGCTCCGGCTGGTTGCACATGCTGGTGTGGATCGGCCTGTTCGGCCTGGTGGCGAGTTTCCACGGCATCATCCTGGGCTACTCGCGGCAGTTCTTCGCCCTGGCGCGCGCCGGCTACCTGCCCGCGTCCCTGGCCAAGCTCTCACGCTTCCAGACGCCACACCGCGCCATCATCGCCGGAGGCCTGATCGGCATTGCCGCGATCTACAGCGACGGCCTGATCAACCTCGGCGGCATGACCCTGACCGCCGCGATGATCACCATGGCGGTGTTCGGTGCGATCGTCATGTACATCATGAGCATGCTCAGCCTGTTCAAACTGCGCAAAACCGAGCCCAACCTGGAGCGCACCTTCCGCGCGCCGGGCTACCCTCTCGTGCCGGGAATCGCCCTGGTATTGGCGGTGGTATGCCTGGTGGCGATGGCCTGGTTCAATGCGCTGATCGGCCTGATCTTCGTCGCGTTCATGGCGGCGGGCTTCGTCTACTTCACCCTGACCGCACAACTGCGAGCGGCGGCTCCAGCCGATGCAATGCTGACCGGGCCTTGAGGTGAAGCCGGCCGAACGGGCGTAGTATGGAACCACTGCGAACGAGCTTCGCTCATAAGTGGTAGGCGCGGCAGATTGGCGAACAGACGCCCACTGGCCGCGCCCTCAAGGAGAGCCCTATGCCCTGGTATGCCTGGTTGATTCTGATTGTTGCAATCGGCTCGATCGTTGGTGGTCTGATGATGCTGCGCGACACCGCCAACAAGGTCGAGTTGACGGACGAACAACGCAAGCGTGTTGCCGAGCGCAACGCCGAGATGGACGCGAAGGAGGCCAAGGATCGTTGAGTGCTGGCTGCTGGCTGCTGGCTGGCACAACACTGTGGAGTGCTGCCTGACACAAAACTTTTGTGGCGAGGGGATTTATCCCCGTTGGGCTGCGCAGCAGCCCCAAAACCTGTCACGCGGTCTATCCGATCGACTGGGTGGGTTTTAAAAGGGGCCGCTGCGCGCCCCAGCGGGGATAAATCCCCTCGCCACAGAAGGCCGCGTCCTGTCCGCCTACTGCGTTACTTCTCCCAATCCGCCCTGGCAATGTGCAAGCCATACAACCCCTTGTACGCCGCCCGCTCAGGCTGGCTCCAGCCTTCCAACAATGCGTGGTCCAACCGATAGATCTCCACCCCCAGTGGCCGACAGACGCTCAATGGATCCTGCGCATCCGGCCCCCACATGGCCAGTGACAGGTCACCGCCCGGGCAGGTGGACAGGGCGCACAACAGATCAATTTCGGCAAAGAACTCCAGGTAATCGCCTTTCTGTGCCGGACAGGCCTTCATGAAGTACATGTCGTCATGGTTCAGCCCGGTGCACTGGAAGATATTCAGCACGTCGTGCACATCGAACTCGGTCAAGCCGTGGGGCAACACCGCGCGAGTCAGGTTCGAATGGCAGTGATGGTGGAAATCCTCGCCGGTCAGCATCTTGTTGACGTAAGGGTCGCAACGCGTGCCCAGCAGATCGTGCAACCGCCCCCCGTGCTCGTCGATGCCATAACCGGCCAGGCTGTCGCCGGTGATGGTCACCAGCGGCCGCAGGAACGGCAAGTTCGACCACAACCGGTCGTGGGTACTGACATGGGCGCCCTGCAACTGCCGGGTACGCGCGGCCCACAATCGCTCCCGCGGGTCGTGGGCGTTCCAGACGTTGAAGTCGCCGACCTGCGGGCCCTGCGGCGTGGTGACACGAAAGACGTGCCCGGCGGGTACATGCCAGGCACGGCCAGTGCGAATGGGGACTTCGAACTGCTCGATCAGCGTGCGCTGGTCCTGCCGGGTACGGATTCGGTCGTAGAAAGGCTTGTCCACCTGGAGGGCGGAACCTTTGCTGACCTGGTAGGCAGCTGGGTAGTCTTTGTACATGGCAAGGCTCCTTGATCGCCTGTTAGCGAGCGGCCAATGAGGCTATGAGGCTGCTCATCCAACGGGATATGAACGGTGAGGTCGAGTCCAGCGTCATGCTTCAGTTTGAATGGCCTATAAGCGGCAAAAAAGTGGATCAATTCACTCAAAGAGCGAACCCACGCAGCCCGCTATCGATAAAACGGAAAAAGCCAGTCCCATCGACTGGCCATTCCTTTCGATTCAGCTCAATTCACTTCCAGTTTATCCCGATTTTTGTCCAGGATTGCCTTACCAATGCCCTTGACCTCCAACAACTCTTCGACTGACGAAAAAGCGCCATTACTTTCACGATATGCAACAATTGCATCAGCCTTCGCCTTACCTATCCCAGTCAGCTCACGCTGAAGCGTCGTAGCATCTGCCTGGTTCAAATCCACCTTGCCCTCTTGCGAAGACACCGAGCTCTGCACCACAGGAGGTATTGCCACCTCGGGCTTGACCACTGCGGTCGCGCCTACCGCGACCGAGGCATTGGCCAGGAGGGCAAAAATCAGCGGGTAAAAATATCCTTTACGCATAAAATGAAGCTCCTTGATACCGTCAAGAGGAAGCAGCTTTGTGACGCTGCATTCCAAACTTAGGCGATGATTGAGGGCTGTCAAAAAGGCGACCATTGCAAAAAATGTAATAACGAGGCGTATTAGACTTTCAGGGGCTCACGCGAAATGGGTAGGTCAATCGCATCCCACGCCAGCGAAACGGTGACGGCAAAAACACATTGATGCTCAAGCTAAGGCCACCTACTTCGAGCTGCGAAATCCCCTGCAAGGGCCCCTGCTCCCGGGTTTATCAATCGCCATGACTCTTTCGCTTTGCCTGTAGCACAGAAAAATTTGAGCAGTTACTTTATTATCAGCCGCTGGATCAATGGCTTATAAGCCAATAATCTTACGAAACTTGCCAACACAGGGTGGTGTTCCAACCATCCAATGGAACGGATAACAATGAGCGATCATAAAGATTACTTCGTGCATTCCCACGCTTTATGCGAAACCTCCCAGATAGGCAAAGGCACTCGGGTTTGGGCCTTCACCCACTTGCTACCCGGGGCCAAAATCGGCCAGGACTGCAATATCTGCGACCACGTGTTCATCGAAAACGACGTCGTCGTAGGAGACCGGGTAACAATCAAATGCGGTGTTCAGCTGTGGGATGGTGTTTCCATCGGAGACGATGTGTTTATTGGTCCCAACGCCACATTCACCAATGACCGCTTTCCAAGAAGCAAGGTCTATCCTGAAAGCTTCGACAGAACCGTAATAAGCAAAGGCGCCTCCTTGGGCGCCAATTGCACTATTCTTCCAGGAATAACTATTGGGGAGAACGCGATGATTGGCGCAGGGGCGGTGGTCACCCGTTCAGTGCCCGCCAATGTCACGGTGGTGGGTAACCCAGCAAAGATACTGCAGCGCAAGGATGAAGGCCAAAACCAGGCTTGAACGAGCCTTTGGACGGTTTCGGCACCCAAACAGAATGGGCACATCCTCAATTTTCCTGAAGGTGTGCCCTGCGCATTTATCGAACGTCTTTATCATCGTTCAAGAACAAGCGGGGCAGAGACCGTTGCTTACGCTGACCAGTGAACGCTCAGCCTTGATCAAGGGTCGCGTCGTCTTTGCTGGTGGATCCAGTCCACTATTTCTCCATCGGGTGCATAACCACTGACTGTATCGCGCAACAACTGGCGTACACGCGAATAATCGTCAGTCTCGACGGCGGTGAGCAACTCAGCCAATTTACCCTTCAACGCATCCCAAGGTATGAAGTCTTCATTGGCACTCATAATCATCGGATGAGAAGTTTGCACTACGTTATCGCCAATCAATAACTCTTCGTACAACTTCTCTCCAGGCCGCAGCCCCGTGAACTCAATGGCAATGTCTCCATGGGGGTTCTTTTCCGAACGCACACTGAAGCCCGAGAGATGAATCATCTTCTCGGCCAGTTCGACGATCCTGACCGGTTCTCCCATGTCCAATACGAAAACATCCCCCCCCATCCCCATGGCCCCGGCCTGAATAACCAGTTGCGCAGCTTCTGGGATCGTCATGAAATATCGGGTGATTTTCGGATGAGTGACAGTCAGCGGTCCACCTGACTTTATCTGCTTATGGAACAAAGGGATGACCGAACCTGACGAGCCGAGAACATTACCGAAACGAACCATCGTGAAACGGGTTTTATTGACACGTGATACGTTAGCATTATCGCCAAAAAGCACCGGTGCTATTTCCCGGCTAAGCGCCTGCAGCGTTAGCTCTGCCAGACGTTTAGTACTGCCCATGACATTGGTAGGACGTACAGCCTTGTCTGTGGAAATCAAAACAAAATTGGCAACCCCTGCCTGCAGCGCCGCTTGGGCGGTATTCAATGTACCAATAACGTTGTTCAGAACACCTTCGGCAATATTATGTTCGACTATAGGAACGTGTTTATAGGCTGCTGCATGGTAGACAGTGTTCACTTGCCATACATTCATCACGTCAAGCAGTTTACGCGGGTTGGTTACTGAACCCAGGATCGGCAAAAGACGTACGGAAAGGGACTTCCTGGCAACCTGCTGCTCCAACTCGGACAAGATGCTGTACAGATTGAACTCGCTATGTTCGAACATTATTAATGTCGACGGGCGCAATTCAAGTATCTGGCGGCACAGTTCCGAGCCGATCGACCCTCCGGCGCCCGTCACCATAACCACCTGCTCCTTGATGCAGTGCTCGAGCAAGCTCTCCTGGGCCGGTACTGCATCACGGCCTAACAGATCGGCGATATCGACTTCCTGAATGTCGTCAACTTTTACGCGCCCGCTTGCCAAGTCCATAAAGCCGGGAATACTGCGTACGTGAAGGGGGAAGCCTTCGAGGAAGCCCAGGATCTCACGACGCCTTACCCGGTTTGCCGAGGGAATGGCCAGTAGAATTTCCTGCGCCCCCGTGACATCGATCATGCGCTGAATGTTTTTGGGTTTGTAGACCTGCAGACCCGCGATCACCCGATCGGCGATACTGCTATCGTCGTCGATAAACGCTATCGGACGCATGACACGCCCCATACGCAGTGCAGCTACCAATTGGTTACCGGCAGCACCTGCGCCATAGATGGCGACCTTTGGCAATCCATCGTCACGATTCGTGAAAGGAACATGCTGCGCCGCCGTGAACCAGTCGCCCAGGAAGTACTGACGCATCGCCAGGCGCAGTCCGCCAATCATGATCAGACTAAGCCACCAATAGTTGAAGATGATCGACCTGGGCACAATGTTCTGATGATTGCTGTACCAGAAGACGACGATCCCCAGAATCAACGAAGAGAGGCTGACAGCCTTGATGATGGCGATAAGTGCGTCATTGCCAAAGTACCTCATCACCGCGCGGTACATTCCAAAACGGATAAACAACGGAATCGCGATGGCCGGCGCACTCAGGAACAGAACCTGATGGGCAGTGAATGGATTGATCAGCGCATCGACGCCCAAACGCACCACAAACGAAAGCCACAGCGCCAACCAGACCAGAACGATATCCGCAGACACTTGAATCAAGCGCTTCTGCCGGCGCGATAGCTCCAGCAAGAAAGTTCGTAATTTATCCATAAATCCTTTGGGTACCTAATAAAACGGCTGAACAGTCAGTCTCTTCTCGATGAAGATCCAGAGGCCAGAAACCTAAACCAGTTTCTGCTGAGTACCCTCTGCCAAGCCAGCTCGAAACTTCAGTGCCAGTAAAATCAAAGGTACATACGCTACCAGTACCCCAACAACGCCTTGCACAACCCCCTCGACCACCAGAAAAGCCATAGGCAGCAGCCACAGCAGATTAAGTGCCCCCACTGTCAATGTCACAGGCAAATGTTGCTTGTAATGCCGCGAGGCGAATTGGTAGGCATGGCTGCGATGAGCTTCGTAGAGCTTTTCTCCTCTCAGTAGACGGCGAATCAGCGTCACTGTTGCATCCACGATAAAAACGCCGAGCAAGATCAGCCAGGCAAAAAACAGATCAGACGATATCCAGGCAGACTGAAGTGCAAAAATGCCCAACGTGATACCCAGGAAACCACTCCCGGCATCGCCCATGAAAATCCTCGCAGGCGGGTAATTCCAGCACAGGAAGCCCAGCACAGCACTGGCAAGCAGCAACGGACCGACAACGTTGCCAGCACCCTGCAACCCACCTAGCAGCGCAGCACTCAGGCAGACCGTTATAGCCTCGACACTGGCGATCCCGTCGATACCATCCATAAAATTATAAAGATTCAACATCCAGACCAGAAACAACGCCGCAACCACATAACCAAAAACACCCAACTCCACGTTCATGCCGAACATGGAAAGCGGTGCAAGGCCACCGACCCAGTATAACGCCCAAAACGCGGCGATAAAGTGACCCAACAGGCGCCATCTCGCAGCAATATGACCATGATCATCCAGAAAACCCAGGATAGCCACCAACGACCCTGCCCCTAAGAGCGCCGCGACCGGATTCAATGGCAGGATGCCCAGGAAAAACGATGCCGCCACCGCTGCGAAAAAGCATAGGACAATTGCCACCCCGCCGCCTCTGGGCGTGGGTGCAGTATGGGAACTGCGGGCATTAGGTACGTCTATAAGACTGCGAGCCAATGCATACCGACGCAGGACCCAGGTCAGCAGGAAGGAAGCAATCGCGATAACCGGCAAAACGAACCACAGCATTAAAAACTCCTTTATTCAGACTGTTCCGGTCTTGAACGACACTTTTCTGCGGACAACATAAACTCCCGTGCCGACCTGACAAGCTCATTGCGAGAAGAAAAAGGTGGTGTCCACCCTAATAGTTTCATCGCCTTTGCGGGGTTGACAACGAAAGATCCACACAACTGGGTTACCAAAGCACGCTTACCGACGAGGTGGCCGGCCGCATAAATGAGCTTGACAGGAAAATAGAAAACCCGGGGCCGCTTCCCCATGCCAACAGAAAGAGCATCAATGATTTCCGGCAAGGCGAGGTCGTCACCGTCGGATACAAGAAATAACTCTCCAGCGGCATCGGGATGAATGGCGCACACGCGTATAAAATCAGTCAAATTATCAAGAGAGATCATGCTTCTTCGGTTGGCGACCCCAGAAAAGGGCAAGGGCAAACCGCTCCTGACGAGTTTCAACAGACGTTGGAAATTACCCGGCGCATTGGCCGCATAAACAAGGGGCGGACGGATAATAACCAATTCCATCCCACTGGCACCCTCTATGTATGCACGGCTGAGGGCGACTTCGGCCTCGTACTTGGATAAAGCATAATCCTTGACGGGGGTGGCAGGGCTGGTTTCGTCAATAGGCGCTAATCCGGTTTCGACCCCGTTGACACCAATAGAACTGACGAAAATAAAGCGCTTGACTCCGCGCTGCTCCGCAATGGAGGCGAGCCTCAAGGTGAAGTCTCTGTTCACCTTGAACATCGCCGAGACATCCTTGGCGGCTTTGCCAAATTGATGCGCCCTGCCCGCGAGATGGACAACGATATCTACGCCAGACAACGCTTCGGAAAGGAACTCTTCATTGTCCAGCTCACCGAACAGGCATTCATAATCTGCGGCGGCCGCCGAAGGCTTGCGCATAAGCGCACGCACGGCAAACCCCTTTGCCTGAAGATCAAGACACAAAGAACGCCCAATAAAGCCACTTGCCCCCGTCACTAGGATTTTCATTTTTTGTTCACCAGCATAATAATTTCATCAAGCCAGCCGGCCAGGCTATAGCGATGATAAATATGAGGATCAACAGCCCTATAAGGCCGTTCAAGAAACGCCCTGCTGATAACGGGTTCCCAACGATCAATGACAAGAATATTATCTTCAGCGTAAAAATCGTACTGTTTAACGCTTGCATTGGTGGTAACCAGCTTCTTCCTTGCCCCTAATGTTTCCAACGTACGCATGGTCAACCCCGTCTGCTGAGGATGCTCTATATCGAGTATCGCATTTGAAACGTTAAAAACACGCTGAACCTCAGACTTGGGTATCGACGCGAATTTGAAATTACTTTTCCTGGCATTCCGATAGGCGCGATTAAAGCAGCGATAGAACCAATAAACCCAGTTGGCCTGCAAGTAAAGATACCAATATCTTCTTGTTGACGCATCCAATTGGCGATCTATTTTATCGACAATAAAAAACCGATCGGTGTGTGCTGTACCGATAAAACTTATATCGTATTCTGTCTTCGTCTCGACGACAGCATTAAAACCCGCAGAAAAAAATAAAGGTCGAAAATTGACATTGTACTTTTCAGCATCATTTTTATCGAAGGTAAACACACTATCAAAATACTTTAGATTATGAAGCGTCTGTTGTCGATTGGAAAAAGAATCCCACATATATAGGATAAATTTTGCCTTTGGATACCGTTCACGCCACGCAGAAAGTGTTTTCGCAGAGAGCGTCTGTCCATTGACAACAAAAACGTAGTCAAACTCCGTATGAACGGAGCTCATCTGTCGTTCATAATATCGATCGGCAGCGCCGATTACCCACGCGTGACGAAACTTTGTGAGCGCCTTTAGAAAAGGCGATTCGAATGGACGGTCCAATAGAAAAGTGACGCTGGCGCCCTGTTGCTCCAGTTCTCCCTTTATCTCGGACTCATAACCAAAAAACATCGGAGCCACGTATAAGACGTTTTTATTCTTTAACAATTCATTCACACCAACGTCGCTCGCTGTTTAACGATTTTTGCAGGCATGCCGGCGACGATGACATTTGCCGGCATGCTCGTCAGCAACACCGAGTTGGCGGCCACCGTAACATTATCGCCCACCGTTATCCCCCCCAGCACTTTCGCCCCGGCACCGACTACCACATCGTTACCAATAACGGGACGGTGGTCCGCGTCGTAGGTAAAATCCAGATCCTTGGCGCCCAGCGTCACGCCTTGATAGATAACAGCGTTTGCGCCTACGCTGACAGCACCGATAACGGTTCCCTGGGTATGGGGGAAAAACAGGCCCGGACCAATTTTGCAGGCAACCGCTATTTCTATCCCAAAGACGGTGTAATTCAACAAGGAAAAAAACCGGCCGATTATTTTCAGCCCGTTGGAATTCATTGAATATGCTAGCCTGTAGAGCAGCACGGGAGCAAATCTAGGAGAAACCATAGCCAACACCAACTTCATCTTTGACCTGGTCGCAGGAGCCTTGAATAGTGCCCTCTGCCTCTCAATGTCTGCGCACAACAGACGCCACAAACCCGGGTTGTCCTGCTCCATGGCGAGCTCCTTAATTCATCAACTTTCGAGCGCGTAATTCTTGATTAGCCTTTTCCAGCTGATCCTCTGGCAACGGCTGCTGGAGCACCCACTCAGCGAAGCGCTTGAGACCTTCTTTCAGCGTAATCTTGGGATGAATACCGAGCAACTTATTCAACCGTTCAATATCAGCGTAATTATGACGAATATCGCCAACTCTAAACTGCCCGGTCACTTGAACATTCGGTTTTTTCCCAAACGCGACTGTCAACTCCTCGGCGACTTCCTTAACAGAAGTGGCAATCCCGCTACCCACATTAACGACGGTATTGGGTGATTTTTCAACAAGCAAACCCGCAACCAACGCATCTGTCACATCATCGACATGCACAAAATCGCGGCTCTCGAGGCCATCTTCGAAAAGTGGAAGAACGGTATCGCGACGAATCTTGGTGGAAAATATGGACAATATGCCAGTGTACGGATTATTGAGCGACTGTCGCTCACCGTAAACATTCTGCAAACGGAAAATCGTATAATCTATGCCCATTGACTGACTGCCAATCCTGACAAGATCCTCTTGCGCATACTTGGTCGCTGCATAGAACGAGGACGGGGCGATCAGATCCGTTTCCTTCGTCGGTACAAGTTGCAATGCATCGCCTGTAAAGGGGCAAAGAGGTTCCCACATTTGTTTACTCAGCGCGTCAGCGGAACGAGCGGTCGGGCATACACGCTGTTGAGTGAGAGGGTTGATATAGGCCCCCTCTCCATATACCGAACGACTTGAGGAGAGAATGATTCTCTTAACACGATGCGCCGGTAACTTGCCCAGGACGTCAAACATCAAGGCAGTGCCTTGGGAGTTAACCTCGTTATAGCGGGCAATCTCGTACATCGATTGACCAGTGCCGGTTTCTGCCGCCAAATGGACGATGCCGTCAACGCCTTCAAGCGCCTTTGTCCAATCTTCTCGCGAAGTGACACTTCCGCGAATGAACTCGATGCCTTCACCATTCAACCAATCGAGGTCAACAGGTAGACTGCCATGCACCTGAACGGTTAGAGGATCCAGAATTCTAACGGTATGGTTCGTTTTCAACAGTTTGGGAACGAGGTGCGAACCTATGAACCCTGCACCACCAGTGATTAGAATCTTTTTCATAACGGTACCTCTATCCATCAACAGTAAAACATCTTTGCGTCTGACATGGGCGCTTAGGGTGCGTCTTGCCGCGCGTATTTTTCATGTCTACCGGAACGGAGGCCGGCAAAAACATACAGAGAACAGCAAATAAAAAATTGGAACAATGTCGGCAACAGGAAAAACATATCATAGAAAATTGAAAACACGAGAATCTGAAAGGCTACCGAATAAGCAAAGATCCCCCAGGGTCGCCCCCTGAGCGAGACTTTGTATACACAGCAGCAAACCAATTGAATCAGCGCAACAAATATAAAGCCACCCAAAGCCCCGGTGTCCGATACGAAGCCTGCATAAATGGTAGAGGTATTCAAATTGTTATCCACAAACGTGAACAGATCGTTCCTGGCATCCAACTCAAAATACGCCTTCACAATCGAAGGCAGCATATTGGACATCGAATAGGATACCGACCAGTTTGGAATCACAGTATCAATGTTATGGAAAAAATTACTGAGCCCTGCTGTCAGGTAGACGTAAAACCAGAGAAAACCGCTGGGCAAGGCATCAAACACTTCTCCGGATTGACCAGATACCAAATAGGCAAAGGGGTTTGAGGTTTGCCGCATATCACCCAAGTAGCCAAAAATCACCACAACCGCTACAGCGACGACAGCCAGCGAAAGTATCTTCTTAGAGGATACCTTCGTCAGTAGCAATGCAACACAAACGACCTGAATCAATCCACTCAGCAGAATACCGCGGCCCAGCATCAACACCGGCCATAGCAAAAGAACCAGAATCAATACAGCCATTTTTTTGGAGTGTTTTTTTATAGACAAATAAGTCGCCATTGACAGCACCTGCAGATAGCAGGCATTCATGACTCCATGGAGGGAAGGCACACCGAACTCGGTGTACAGTTTATTAATACCTACCAAGCGCCAATAAAGAGGCACTCCCCCCGAATAATAAATCTCGAAAGCGGTGCCAAGAAACCACACACACCCTAACAACATTAAAAAACGCGACACGACACTTATATAAAAATCGGCCTGTGCCTCACTGGGAACTTCGATCTTTTTCCGCCCCCTTAAAAGCAAATACAATAACAATATGCTGACCATATTCATGACTATCACCATCAGTCCCACCGCCGAGGGGGAGACCAAATTTGTGGTCAAGTCAAAAAAATACAGCAACAGGACCAGCGACCACATGGCAATATAAACAAATGCAGGGTTCAGCATAGTCGTTTATACCTGTCGCTTTAGGGCATTTTTCAGCCGGGGCAGCACCCCCGAAACAACATTGAAAATCATGGGGCGACGCAGAATCCCAAAAAGCAAATTGGTCATTGTTCGTTTGTTTCCGGATGAGTACTTCAGGAATAACGGACGCAGCGCCTCGACGTTGGCCTTGTTCTTCTTAACAACCTGCCTGAAAAGCTCACCTAGAAGATAACGGTAGCCACCTTGCTGGCACGCTTCCCTAATGGCCGGATCATGTTCATAACGTTCGGCAATGAGATCGACGGTCAGCAGAGACTCTTGCAGCAATTCGAATGTCCTGTCGCTAGCCCCTAGACCATGCTTACGATACTTGCCATAGACACCCGGGAGTTCACGAATTTCGCCTTGCAACGCGACTTCAATATAAAAGATCCAGTCTGAAACGACGGGAAAGAGCGGATCGAAGCCGTGCGTAGGACACGCAGAACGTCTAACCATGACCGAAGAAGCACCTGGAATACCCCCCTTCGATATTAAATCGTGGACGTTATTGATTCGCTCTTTTTCAGTAGTATTGGTACGAAAAATCAACGCACCATCAGCGTGATTAAAAATATCCACAGGATGGTAAGACAGTACGACCTTGGGATCCTCGAAAAGCGCCACCTGGGCCTTCAACTTCCCGGGTAAAAACAGGTCATCGCCACCTAGCACTGCGACCAGCTCTCCGCTGCAGGCAAAAAAAGCCGCATTGGAGTTGCCGGTAATGCCGAGATTCTTCTCATTCAAGACCGGCACAATCACATCAGGATATTTATTATAAAAGTCCAGAATAACTTCGCGCGTACCGTCTGTAGAGGCGTCGTCTGCTACCACAATCTCGAAATTGTCATAGTCTTGCGTCAATACACTCTCGATCGTTTCCGCAATCAGATGCTGCTGATTGTAAGTAATGATCATCACAGAAACTTTTGGATTATAAATATTCAACGCAAGCGCCTCAACAGAAAAACCATTATCCAGCAAATCATTCAGCCAACTAGCCCGTCAGCTTTCACTTTCTTCAACTCCATCGTAACGAACAGCATTAACAACGCCCAGTAAACTGCATAGTTCACCGCGTGAGCCAGAGACACTCCCTCCAAGCCCAATAATTTTGTAAAAACGACCGTCATGACATAAAAAGAAATTGCAGAAAACACTTCGGAAAAGATAAAGAGCTTGAACATGGCCTTACCCAGCATGACATAAGCAAGGATCCAGCTACCTATCTTGAGAGTATCGCCAACGATCTGCCAGGCGAAAAGACTCCTCATGGGCAGGAAATCCGCTGTAAACAACACATGTATGATGAAGTCACGCAAGACAAAGATAATCAGTCCGCACAACGCGGCACAGGGCAATATGACACGGTAGCCCAATAGAACTTCCGCTCTTATCGCTTCCCGGCTTTCCAATTCAGAAAGCCTGGGCAAATAATAAACGCTGAGGGTCGTTGTTACGAGCATGAGGTAGGCGGCACTAAGACGCCACATGGCTTCCCAGTAGCCGGCCGCATCCCAACCAAATGATGAACCCAGGTAGTTTCGCACGAAGATATGGCTGACCGGTACGCAAATAGCTGATGTAAGGGCCATGGCCGTATATTTCAGAAAATTTTTGGCCACTGCATAATCGACGCGCCCCACCATATAGTTAAAGCGAAACCAAGGCGCTTTCAGACAAATAACAAGAGTCACAAAAAAACTAATTGATTGATAAATAGCCAGAGCTATCAACGCGCCATACAGGCCGAAATACATTGATAAAGCCGTAGTTACTAGAAAGGCAAAGACGCTTCCAGCAATATTTGCGAAAACGTAACGAAGCAGATCTTTTTTACCGTTAAGTATCGCCAGCAAAAGCGCATTTAATGTAAAGAATACCAGCGTAGCCGCAAACCATCTGAAGACACCGGCAAAGTCGGAGTTCTTTAGAAATGCAACCGCCAGCTCATCACTGAATATCATTATAACGACACTGCAAAGCAGTGAGCCTAACAAGGCTATAGTCCCAGCACTCCGCCAGACGGCGTGCTGCTTGTCCTCGTTATAATGATATTCCGCCGTGTACTTCGTAACACCTGTATTAATAGCACCACTGGCAAAAGTAGTGATCATTTGAATAGCGTTTTGAAACTGCCCAAGCGCTGCATAACCCACAGGACCAACGTAGATGGCCAGGACTTTATTTATTCCAAGCAACGTCAACATTTTAACGAGTACGGCAACCCCGTTAAGCAGACTTGTTTTTATCAGCGTCATTAGCCTTCAACCAAGGCCATTAAAACTATTGCAGGCATCAATCACAGCGCTCGCGTCTTCGAGGGTCATGGTGGGACCAATCGGAAGGCTGAGTACCTCGTCGTGTATCCTCTCGGTTAACGGGAACGACTGGCTATTCCAGTTTTTGTAAGCAAGCTGTTTATGCGGAGGTATTGGATAATGTATCAATGTCTGGATACCTGATGCAGCCAAGTGCTTCTGCAAAGCATCACGGTGCTGGCAGCGAACAACATAAAGATGCCAGACATGGCCTTCAAAATCCAAGGGAGACACATTTTCCTGGATGGGCAGACGGATCGCAGCATTACGGATACCGTCACTGTACGCACGCGCAATCTTTCTGCGACTTTGAATATCAGTCGACAGATATTTTAATTTAACGCTCAACATTGCGGCTTGTATTTCATCAAGCCGGCTGTTGACACCTTGGTAGATATTCTTGTATTTCTCGTGAGAGCCATAATTGCGTAGTGCTTTTAGTACTGTAGCCAGTTCCGGGTCATTCGTGGTAATCGCCCCAGCATCACCCAGTGCGCCGAGATTTTTCCCTGGATAGAAGCTGAATCCGGCTGCATCGCCCCAACTACCGGCCACTTTTGCGTCAATACTCGCACCGTGCGCCTGTGCGGAGTCCTCCAAAACCAAAAGATTATGCTTTTTTGCGATACTCATGATACTTGGCATATCAGCCAAGCGACCATAAAGATGAACGGGAATAATTGCCTTGGTTTTGGGGCCGATAGAAGACTCTATCAACGCCGGCGAAATGTTCAAGGTTTCATCAGGCTCAACGAGCACAGGGGTCAAGCCATTTTCGGTAATGGCCAGGACACTCGCTATATAAGTGTTGGCAGGGACGATCACTTCATCGCCTTCGGTCAACCTGCCGAGGAGCTTCCACGCTCTCAAGGTTAGCGTCAGCGCGTCCAGCCCATTCGCTACGCCAAGACAAAATTGCACGCCACACGCCTTCGCAAAATCACTCTCGAAGGCCTCCAGCTCTTTTCCTTGAATATACCAGCCAGAATCGATGACTCGCGCACAGGCAGCTTTGAGTTCGGAAGCGTAGGCCGCGTTTACATCTTTCAAACTTAGAAACTCAATCATTAAACACCTGTTCTTTGCGTATAGATCAAATCAGCTGGCTTCAAGAGCAAGCCGGGATCAAACAGCCTCATTGGATACGGCAGCGGCGGCTACTAAATTAGTAAATTCTTTGTAATTTCGAATATAGTCTTTTTCGTCATATTCATGGCTGGCGAATACGACCAACACACAGTCCGGGCTAAAATCATGCATTTCCCGCCAGACAAGATTATTGATCAGAACCCCTTTTGTCGGCGAGTCCAACCAGATCTCTTCCTTCGTCACGCCGTTATCCATCAACATCCGGCACTTTCCCGAAACACACACGGCCAGTTGACGAAGATCTTTGTGCGCATGAAACCCTCTGCTGACCTCAGGTTGCGTGCCAAAAATATAATAGACGCGTCTAAACTCAAATGGTATCTGACTCGACTTTTCCAAGGCGATCAGACTTCCTCGGCTATCCCCAATAATGTCCAGCGTCAGCGCTTGAGTACTGCCGGGGGTATACAGACTTGGAAGATCAGCGTCTTTCAACGGGCTCGCCTGCCTGTCTTTTTCACTGATAATAAAATCAGCCCCAGCAGGCCAGTCGATGCCTAAATCAGGGTCGTCCCACTTGATGCTGCGCTCAAGTTCTTTACTGTAGACATCCGTGGTCTTGTATAAAAAGTGCGTGTTATCTTCCAACGCTACAAAGCCGTGTGCGAATCCTTCAGGAATCCACAGCATGCGATGGTTTTCTGCGCTTAGCTCGGCCCCCACCCATTTCCCATAGGTGGGCGACCCCTTGCGAATATCGACAGCAACGTCATAGGCCGATCCCGAGACAACTCTGACCAACTTACCCTGAGCGTGGGGTGCGAGCTGATAATGCAAACCGCGAAGAACGCCCTTCTGCGAGGAGGAATGGTTGTCTTGAATAAAGCTTCTGGGTATGGGCAAACCTAACTTTGAAAGCTCGTCGTGAAAACGCGGTTCATTAAAACTTTCAAAAAACCAGCCCCGTTCATCCCTAAAAACCGTCGGTTCTATAATCACTACGTCCTGCAAATCGGTTTTTAGCAATTTCATGGAGTGTTTCCTTAACCAACTGGGCACATCAAAATAGGGTTCAGACTTGATAACCTGGAGATTTTTTTGCCGACTTCCCGCCCAGGTGATGGACCGAAAGCGCTGCCAAGACACCCAGCATCAGGCCGAGGACCAATGCCAGCAACACAACAAGTGTTCTTTTCGGCTTGATAGCCTCTTGTGGCACTTCAACATCGCCGTCATAGCGGTACATATCGATTTTCAGGGGGGTGACTGCCAGCTTTTCAAAAAAGCTCTTCTTGGCTTGAAGGTCCCTCAAGCCGGACAGGAATGCGTCATTGGAAGACCTGCCCTCTATGCTTTTTATTTCAGCCTTAAGCGCCTCGACGCCTCTTAAGAAGCTCATTTCCCCTGTCATGTTCGTGGTTGCCGCGTTCGGGGTACCATCGAATATCATCGTAGGTTTCTGCACGCCAACCGCCTCAGCGACGCCTAGCGACGCTCGTAATTTGACCAACGTATCAGCGCGCATGGCCTCACCTGTTTCACGCTTGGCATCTATCTCCCGCCCCATATTCTGGGCACGGACCTTGGCTTCATATGAAACGTTCTTGGTGATTTCGTTGACTGCTTGTAATTCTGCATGCCTGATATATTTCTTGACCCAGTCCACTGACTGTTCTGCGTTACCCGTCTGGGCAATCACGGAGTAGCGACCCACCTCATCAGCCGTAACCGGAGTCACCTTCAGTTTCTTCAGGAACTCGGCGTACAACGCATCCTGCGAGCGTTTTTTTTCATCTTCACTCAGCGATGGAAGGTACGTACTTTCAAAAAACTCCTGGCGCAGCGTCTCGGAGAGTAGATTTCGCACAAATAAACGATATACATGCTCAATGGTATAGGGCTCAAGCTCGAATTCCTTGGTACGCCCTGCATTTAACTCGGCAATATCACTTTGGGTCGGAGGCACCAGATAGGCGCGGGCCTCAAAGACTCGCTCGCTGAAAAACGCATACATCAGCCCCAGGACAACGGCAATAGCGGTTACGCTGATAATGACCCACACTTGGCGCCATAACGCTCGCGCGATCTGGAAGGCATCAAATTCATTGGCGTATTGATTATTCGCAGCATCACTTTGCATAGTCTTTAAGCCTTGTTTTATCTACTTCAGCACGCTGTTGAGAGCGAGTTTGAGTTTTCTGCCCATTCCACAGCGACTGTCATTAAGCAGTCGCTGCGTCGATGTGCTACTTAAGATCTATTAAGCAACAGGAAATGAATCCTGGTGCGGATGGGTATCGATTAACTCAAAAGCTTGGAAAGATAGTGGCCGTATCCGGTTTTTTTAAGGCGTTCAGCCTGCTCAGCCAATTGCGCTCTGTTTATCCAGCCGTTGGTAAAAGCTATCTCCTCCAGGCAAGCTACTTTAAGGCCCTGTCGTTGCTCAATGGTATGAACGAAATGGCTGGCCTCCAGAAGAGAATCATGGGTCCCTGTGTCAAGCCATGCAAAACCGCGGCCGAGCATTTCCACACGGAGTTTCTTGCGCTCCAGGTAGACACGATTGACGTCGGTGATTTCCAACTCACCGCGGGCAGAAGGCTTTATGCTCTTTGCTATGCCAACCACATCATTATCGTAAAAATAAAGACCAGTGACGGCGTAATTTGACTTGGGAGCGACGGGTTTCTCTTCGATGCTGAGGGCACGTCCCGAGTCATCGAACTCCACTACCCCAAAACGCTCCGGATCAGACACGTGATAACCAAATACTGTTGCGCCTTCCTTTTGATGGGTGGCCGAACGCAAATTATCCGAAAAGTGTTGCCCGTAAAAAATGTTGTCACCCAAAATCAGGCAGCAAGGATCGTTACCGATGAACGCTTCACCAATAATGAACGCCTGGGCCAGGCCATCGGGACTTGGCTGCTCGGCGTAGGTCAATTGAATACCGTAAAGGCTGCCATCACCCAGCAGCTTCTTGAAACAAGGCAAGTCTTCGGGGGTGGAAATAATCAAGATCTCCCGCATCCCCGCAAGCATCAGCACTGAAAGCGGATAAAAAATCATCGGCTTATCGTAGATCGGCAACATCTGTTTCGATACACCGAGCGTCAATGGGTGCAACCGAGTGCCCGATCCACCAGCGAGAATGATCCCTTTACGGTTTGTTGTTGTCATTTATTCATTACTTCCCTAAGCATTCGGGTGACGCCGCTCTGCCAATCCGGCAGATGCAGTGAAAATTGATCGCGCAGTTTCTGGGTATTCAAGCGTGAGTTCAGCGGGCGTTTTGCCGGGGTTGGATAAGCATTGGTTTCGATGGGATTTACTGCGCTTACCATCAACGGCTCGCCATGGCTACGGGCGAAATCGATGACGTGACTGGCGTAGCCGTGCCAGGAAACCTCTCCACTCGCGGCCAAATGATAAATGCCGCTAGAGCCCGCCCCTTCATCCAGTCGCCGAATCACCAGGGCAGTGACATCAGCAATGAGATCCGCCCCAGTTGGCGCGCCAATTTGATCGGCAATGACGTTTAATGTTTCGCGTTCTTTCGCCAGACGTAACATGGTCTTGGCAAAGTTATTACCGCGAGCACCATATACCCAACTCGTACGCAATATCAGGTAGTTGCAACCAGATGCGATAATCGCCTGCTCGCCGGCCAGCTTACTGGCACCGTAGTGGTTGACCGGTGCCGTGGGATCTGTTTCCTGCCAAGGCCTGCTCCCTTGGCCATTGAAGACATAATCCGTGGAATAGTGAATAAGCCAGGCATCCAGCGATGCAGCTTCCTGTGCCATTATCCGACAGGCGTCGCCATTTATACGATCAGCCAGCTCAGGTTCGTCGTGCTCAGCCTTGTCCACAGCCGTGTAAGCGGCTGCGTTAACGATGATGTCCGGGCTGACTTGCCGAATCGTCTCACGCAGAGCGTCAACATCGGTCAAATCACCACAAAGCCCATCCACTGTTTGACGATCCAGTGCAATCACATCTCCCAGTGGCGCAAGTGAACGTTGAAGCTCCCAGCCTACCTGCCCGTTTTTCCCAAGCAGAAGGATCTTCATGATTCACTCGAAGGATCGTTGTAGTGCTGGTCAATCCATTGCTGGTAGCTTCCGCTCTTTACATGCGCCACCCACTCGGTGTTGTTCAGGTACCACTCCACAGTCTTGCGAATGCCACTTTCAAACGTTTCCTCAGGCACCCAGCCCAACTCCCGTTGAATTTTACTCGCATCGATGGCGTAACGCTGATCGTGGCCAGGGCGATCCTGAACGTAGCTGATCAATTCGGCATGGGGACGGTAAGGCGAGCCCGGACGCAACTCATCCAGCAAGGCGCAAAGGGTGCGCACGACCTCGATGTTCTGTTTCTCGTTATGGCCGCCGATGTTGTACGTCTGGCCGACGACACCCTCGGTCACGACCTTGTAGAGGGCCCGAGCGTGGTCTTCCACATAAAGCCAATCCCGAACCTGGTCGCCTTTGCCATATACGGGCAGCGGCTTCCCCTCAAGTGCATTGAGGATGATCAGAGGAATCAATTTTTCGGGGAAATGGTATGGGCCGTAATTGTTCGAACAATTGGTGACCAGCGTCGGTAAACCGTAAGTACGGGCCCATGCGCGTACCAAGTGATCGGAGCTTGCCTTGCTGGCCGAATACGGAGAGCTGGGTTGATAAGGTGTCGTTTCGGTGAACAACTCTTCGGGGCCTTCAAGATCGCCGTACACTTCGTCTGTGGAAATATGATGAAAACGAAAGCCGGGCTTGCGCGCCTCATCTAAAGTGGCCCAATAATGGCGCGCCGCTTCCAATAAGACATAGGTGCCGATAATGTTGGTCTGGATAAATTCCGATGGCCCGGAAATGGAACGATCCACATGGGACTCAGCAGCCAGGTGCATGATGGCATCCGGTTGATGCTCTCTCAAGACCCGGTCAATGGCTGCACGATCGCAGATATCGACATGCTCGAATGCATAGCGAGGACTCTGGCACACATCAATCAGGGACTCGAGATTGCCGGCATACGTCAGCTTGTCGACATTCACGACAGAGTCAGCCGTGTCGGAAATGATATGCCGAATGACGGCCGAACCGATGAACCCTGCGCCGCCGGTGACTAGAATTTTCACGCGAAACCGTACCTTGAGTTGACGACAGGGCTGCCAACCGAGCGCTGTCTAATCCTTGAATACGAAGCCTAGGCCTCGTTACCCCGACTGGCGCTTACATGTGCCATGTTGCGGTCAAGCGGTGCATTTTACAGGTAAATAAATGATTTACTAATGGATATAGACCGACAACTCCTGAGCTGTCTGTAGGAACCTTCCTATTTTTTTGTTAAATAAGCTGCTTTCGCGAAGATCGCATCAGACGAGTGACAAGCCATCCCAATAATGGGCCAATTAACATGCCCATCAACAGTGCAAGAACGATGATTACAGAGACAGGTAGCTCAGGCCCGCTCCAACCTAAGAATAGCAAGGAAACCGATTGCTGATTTTCCAGCACGAACGCCAGGACAATCAGAATCACCAGCAACAGAAATACGGCAAGTACAACACGCTTTAGATTACGCATGGCCTGCCCCTTGGTTAGTAGCCTTCAATCCGCCTCCTCCTCTTCGTTGACACGATCCCTGAGCTCCTTGCCCGGCTTGAAATGAGGGACGAATTTACCGTCGAGGCTGACGGACTGACCGGTCTTGGGGTTGCGACCCACCCGAGGAGCGCGGTAATGCAGGGAAAAGCTGCCGAAGCCACGGATCTCGATACGATCTCCAGTCGCCAGGCATTGGGACATTTGTTCAAGCATTGTCTTGATGGCCAGCTCTACATCCTTGGATGAGAGTAGCCCTTGATGGGTGACAATTCGTTCGATCAACTCCGACTTCGTCATATTTTTCCCTTCTTTTTCAAGCAGCTAGATCAGCGCTTCAAAGGTTTTAGCATGCCCGGAGGATTTTGAACAGCCCAAGTATTGACATATCGCCTACAAGCTCAGCCTGCCCCTTTTTTGGGCAGATGGGCGTCATTTCAGGCGCTAACGACACATGACCAGCATCGTGCGAGTCAGGTAGCCTGCCGGATTGAAGCCGAAGGGATATTGGTCGTCGTCCCTGGCGTCATCGGATCGGGTAATCACCTTGTAGCCCGCCCCCTTGCATTCCTTCGCTGCCCGCTTCTGGCACTTTTCCCAGCCCGAACCCAACCCCGAGCAGTCGACCTCGATACCACTGACACCACGCACGGCATGCGTCTTTGCACTGGTAGAGCAACCTGCCAGGGCCGCAACCAACAGCACGAGAAAGAGTCTGTTCATTCAAATCCCTATCACCCCAGCACCTCAAGGCAACCCTTAGTCGTTATATAGATGATTGATCTGCATAACAAAAGAGACAGTTTTATTAAGGGATAGGTTTCATGGCCAACGTGAAACCCCGGCTCCTTAAGAAACCAAGGCAAATCGCGGCCACAAAAAAGGGCGACCGAAGTCGCCCTTTTTCTATGGTCTGACAGAACTCAGTTCTGTTTTTCCATTTGTGCACGCAGCAGGTCGCCCAGAGTGGTAGGACCAGCAGCGACGCTGTCCGAAGCTGGCTTGTCGCGCAGGCTTTGGATAGCTTCTTTCTCGTCTTCAACGTCTTTCGACTTGATCGAGAGCTGGATTACGCGGCTCTTGCGGTCAACGCTGATGATCTTGGCTTCTACTTCTTCGCCTTCCTTCAGGACGTTGCGCGCGTCTTCAACGCGGTCACGGCTGATTTCGGAGGCTTTCAGAGTCGCTTCGATATCGTCGGCCAGAGTGATGATGGCGCCTTTGGCGTCAACTTCTTTCACGATGCCCTTAACGATTGCGCCTTTGTCGTTCTCTTGAACGTACTCGGAGAACGGATCGCTTTCCAGTTGCTTGATACCCAGGGAGATGCGCTCGCGCTCTGGGTCAACCGACAGGATAACGGTGTCCAGCTCGTCGCCCTTCTTGAAACGGCGTACGGCTTCTTCGCCCACTTCGTTCCAGGAAATGTCGGACAGGTGAACCAGGCCGTCGATGCCGCCGTCCAGACCAATGAAGATACCGAAATCGGTGATCGACTTGATGGTGCCGGAGATTTTATCGCCCTTGTTGAACTGGCCAGAGAAGTCTTCCCATGGGTTGGACTTGCACTGCTTGATGCCGAGGGAGATACGACGACGCTCTTCGTCGATGTCCAGAACCATGACTTCCACTTCGTCGCCGACTTGTACGACTTTCGAAGGGTGGATGTTCTTGTTGGTCCAGTCCATTTCGGAAACGTGTACCAGGCCTTCAACGCCTTCTTCCAGCTCAGCGAAGCAGCCGTAGTCGGTGAGGTTGGTAACACGAGCGGTGACGCGGGTGCCTTCTGGGTAACGGGCTTTGATAGCAACCCATGGGTCTTCACCCAGTTGCTTCAAGCCCAGGGAAACACGATTGCGCTCGCGATCGTACTTCAGAACCTTGACATCGATCTCGTCGCCAACGTTGACGATTTCCGAAGGATGCTTGATACGCTTCCAGGCCATGTCGGTGATGTGCAGCAGGCCATCGACGCCGCCCAGATCAACGAATGCGCCGTAGTCGGTGAGGTTCTTGACGATACCCTTGACCTGCTGGCCTTCCTGCAGCGATTCCAGCAGAGCTTCACGCTCGGCGGAGTTCTCGGCTTCCAGGACGCTGCGACGGGAAACGACAACGTTGTTGCGCTTCTGGTCCAGCTTGATGACCTTGAATTCCAGCTCTTTGCCTTCCAGGTGCGTGGTGTCGCGCACTGGACGGACGTCAACCAGGGAACCTGGCAGGAACGCACGGATGCCGTTAACGTCGACAGTGAAGCCGCCTTTAACCTTACCGTTGATAACGCCCTTGACCACTTCCTCAGCTGCGAAAGCCGCTTCCAGAACGATCCAGCATTCAGCACGCTTGGCTTTTTCACGGGACAGCTTGGTTTCACCAAAGCCGTCTTCAACCGAGTCCAGCGCAACGTGAACTTCGTCACCGACGTTGATGTTCAGTTCGCCAGCGTCGTTGTAGAACTGCTCAAGCGGGATGAGTGCTTCAGACTTCAGACCAGCGTGAACGGTTACCCAGCGAGCCTGGTAATCGATATCGACGATAACACCGGTGATGATGGAGCCAGCCTGAAGGTTCAGGGTTTTTAGGCTTTCTTCAAAGAGTTCCGCAAAGCTTTCGCTCATTTTAATTCCTGATGATTGGGGCGAAGGATACGCCCGGCTCCACACCCCAGACGGTGTGGGTTAGTTTCATGTAGAAGAAGCACCGCAGGACTATGACTGGTCCCCTGCAGAGCTTCCTGGTCACCCGGCGAGATCGCGCAGTGCGATTTCGCTCATGATGCGTTGCAACACCTGATCGATGGACAACTCCGTGGAATCCAGCTGTATCGCATCGGCCGCCGGCTTGAGCGGGGCCACTGCGCGCTGGGTGTCACGCTCGTCGCGTGCACGGATCTCATCTAGCAGACTCGACAGACTAACATCCTCGCCTTTGCCCTTCAACTGCAAATATCGACGACGAGCCCGCTCCTCCGCGCTGGCGGTGAGGAAAATCTTCAAGGGCGCTTCAGGAAATACCACCGTGCCCATGTCACGACCGTCGGCCACCAACCCTGGCAGCTCCTGGAAAGCACGCTGGCGTTGCAGCAACGCTTCGCGCACCGCCGGCAGCGCAGCCACCTGGGAAGCCCCGGCCCCCACGCTTTCGGTGCGAATGACATCGCTGACTTCATCGCCTTCCAGGATGATGCGCTGCAACTGGCCATCGGTGGCTGCGATGAACTGGACATCCAGGTGCGCGGCCAGAGCCTTGAGCAACTCCTCGTTGGTCAGGTCGACACCATGGTTCGCCGCGGCGAATGCCAGCAGGCGATACAAGGCACCCGAATCCAACAGGTTCCAGCCCAGTTGCCTGGCCAGGATCCCGGCCACGGTGCCCTTGCCCGAACCGCTCGGGCCATCGATGGTGATGACCGGTGCCTTGATGATCACGACTGCGCCTCTTGTGCTACTCGAATGCCGACCTGTGCGCACAGCGCCAGGAAATTCGGGAACGACGTGGCGACGTTGGCGCAGTCATGGATGCGAATCGGCGCGCTGGCGCGCAACGATGCAACGCTGAAGGCCATGGCAATGCGGTGATCGCCGTGACCATGGACTTCGCCGCCGCCGATCTGGCCGCCGTCGATGATGATGCCGTCCGGTGTCGGTTGGCACTTCACGCCCAGGGCCAGCAGGCCGTCGGCCATTACCTGGATACGATCCGACTCCTTGACCCGCAGCTCTTCAGCACCGGTCAGCACTGTGCGGCCTTCGGCACAGGCAGCGGCCACGAACAGCACCGGGAACTCGTCGATGGCCAGCGGAACCAAAGCCTCCGGAATCTCGATACCCTTGAGTTTAGCCGCTCTTACGCGAAGGTCCGCCACCGGTTCACCGCCCACTTCACGCTGGTTCTCCAGGGTGATGTCGGCGCCCATCAGGCGCAGGATGTCGATCACGCCGGTGCGGGTCGGGTTGATACCCACATGTTCGAGCACCAGTTCGGAGCCCTCGGCGATGGACGCGGCCACCAGGAAGAATGCCGACGACGAGATATCGCCAGGGACTTCGATGTGAGTCGCGGTCAGCTTGCTGCCGGACTCGACCGACGCAGTTGCGCCGTTGACGGTGACCGGGTAGCCGAAGCCACGCAGCATGCGCTCGGTGTGATCACGAGTGGGCGCAGGCTCGGTCACGATGGTCTTACCTTCGGCGTAGAGACCAGCCAGCAGCAGACAGGATTTCACCTGCGCACTGGCCATCGGCATGGTGTAGGTCAGCCCCTTGAGCTTGTTGCCGCCACGGATGGTCATCGGTGGACGACCTTCGGCAGCCGTCTCGATGACCGCACCCATTTCCCGCAACGGGTTGGCGACACGGTTCATCGGCCGCTTGGACAGCGAGGCGTCGCCGGTCAGCGTGCTGTCGAAATCCTGCGCGGCCAGCAGGCCGGACAGCAGGCGCATCGACGTCCCGGAGTTACCCAGGTAGATCGGCCCAGGCGCTGGCTTCAAGCCATGCAGCCCGACACCGTGGATGGTCACGCGACCGTGGTGCGGACCTTCGATGACCACGCCCATGTCGCGAAACGCCTGCAGCGTCGCCAGGGCGTCTTCGCCTTCGAGGAAGCCTTCCACCTCGGTCACGCCTTCGGCCAGGGAGCCGAGCATGATCGAGCGGTGGGAAATCGATTTATCGCCCGGTACACGAATACGCCCACTCAGGGAGCCACCAGGTTGTGCCAGGAAAATCAGATCGTTGGAGTTCATAGCGTCCACATAGGCCCGACGGGCCAGGATTTTACTGAAATGCTCGCGGGCCACCCTGGCGCGTGTGAAAACGCCCAGCAATTGGTGCCCGTCCCCTGCATCGACCGCGTCGCGCAAGGCGTCGAGATCGCTGCGAAATGTATCGAGTGTGCGCAGGACAGCTTCACGGTTGGCGAGGAAGATGTCGTGCCACATGACCGGGTCGCTACCGGCGATTCTCGTGAAATCGCGGAAACCGCCGGCAGCGTAACGGAAGATCTCAAGATTTTCATTGCGTTTGGCCAATGAATCCACCAACCCGAACGCCAACAGGTGCGGCAAATGGCTGGTGGCGGCCAAGACTTCATCGTGGCGCTCGACCTGCATATGCTCGACGTCGGCGCCCAGCTCGCGCCAGAGGCGGTCCACCACCGCCAACGCAGCCGGATCGGTCTGCTCCAGCGGCGTCAGGATCACCTTGTGCCGGCGAAACAGCTCGGCGTTGGAGGCTTCCACCCCGCTCTGCTCGGAACCGGCAATCGGGTGCCCCGGCACAAAGCGCCCCGGCATCCCGCCGAACGCCAGGGTGGCCGCCCGCACGACATTGCCCTTGGCACTGCCGACATCCGTGAGGATGGCGCGCCCCAGGTCCATGGTCGCCAGGCGCGCCAGCAGTTTTTCCATGGCCAGGATCGGCACCGCCAACTGAATCACGTCCGCGCCCTGGCAGGCGACCGTCAGGTCGTCTTCACAGCGATCCACCACACCCAACTCGACCGCCAGCTTGCGTGACTGCGGGTCCAGGTCGACGCCGACCACCTCCCGGCACAGCCCACTTTCGCGCAATCCCTTGGCAAACGAACCACCGATCAGCCCCAGGCCGACCACCACCAGGCGCCCGATCATAGGAACAGCAGGTTGCAATGAAGTGACATCAACCACGAGCCAGGACCTTGCTCAACGCCTCCAGGAAACGGCTGTTCTCCGCCGGCAGCCCAATAGTGATGCGCAGGTGGTTCGGCATGCCGTAGTTGGCCACCGGACGCACGATCACGCCCTCACGCAACAACCCCTGGAACACCGGGGCGGCGACACGCCCGAGGTCGACGCAGATGAAATTGCCTTTCGAGGGGATCCAGTCCAGGCCCAACTCGCGGAAACCGGCTTCGAGCTGCTGCATGCCGGCCTCATTGAGACGACGGCTCTGCGCCAGGTATTCCTCGTCCTGCAACGCGGCACAGGCCGCGGCCAGTGCGAAGCTGTTGACGTTGAACGGCTGGCGCACGCGGTTCAGCACATCGGCCACCACGGCCGTGGACAAGCCGTAGCCAACCCGCAGCGACGCCAGGCCATAGGCCTTGGAGAACGTGCGCGAAACCAGCAGGTTCGGGTAGGCCGCTAGGAAATCCAGGCCATCAGGCAGGTCGCTGCCTTCGGCGTACTCGATGTAGGCCTCGTCCAGCACCACCAGCACATGCTCCGGCACGTCCTGCAGGAAGTCATCCAGGGCCTGGGCATCGAACCAGGTGCCGGTCGGGTTGTTCGGGTTGGCGATGAAGACCACCCGGGTGTTGGCGTCGATGGCCGCCAGCATCGCCGGCAGATCGTGCCCCCACGCCTTGGCCGCCACCACATGGGCGTCGGCGCCGACAGCTTGCGTCGCGATCGGGTAAACCGCGAACGCGTGTTCGCTGAACACCGCATTGAGGCCCGGCGCCAGGTAGGCGCGGGCCACCAGCTCGAGGATGTCGTTGGAGCCGTTGCCCAGGGTCACCTGGTTCAGCTCTACGCCACAGCGCTCGGCCAGCAGGCTTTTCAAGGCAAAGCCGTTGCCATCGGGGTAACGGGTCAGCTCGGCCAGCTCGTCACGGATCGCCGCCAGCGCCTTGGGACTTGCGCCCAGCGGGTTTTCGTTGCTCGCCAGCTTGACGATGCTGGCCGGGTCCAGGTCCAGCTCGCGGGCCAACTCATCCACAGGCTTGCCCGGAACATAAGGCGAAAGTTGTTGCACGCCTGGCTGCGCCAGTGCGAGGAAGTTGCCACTCATTTGCTATCCGCCCTTAAAGAACTGCCTTGGGGTAGGAACCCAGCACCTTGAGTGCCACTGCTTCCTGACTGATTTTCTCAAGCACACCTTTGACCAGAGGATCGCGGTGGTGGCCGACAAAATCGATGAAGAACACGTAGGTCCATTTACCGCTGCGCGACGGACGCGTCTCGATACGGGTCAGGTCGATGCCATTGTCATGGAACGGCACCAACAGCTCATGGAGCGCACCGGGCTTGTTGCTCATGGAAACGATGATCGATGTCTTGTCGTCGCCGGTCGGCGGCACTTCCTGGCTGCCGATCATCAGGAACCGCGTGGAGTTATCCGGGCGATCCTCGATTTTCTCGGCCAGGCGAGTCAACCCGTAGAGGCCGGCCGCCATATCGCCGGCAATCGCCGCCGAGTTCCATTCGCCCTTGACCCGCTTGGCCGCCTCGGCGTTGCTGGAGACCGCCACGCGCTCGACGTTCGGGTAATGAGCATCCAGCCATTTGCGGCACTGGGCCAGCGACTGGGCGTGGGAATAGATCCGGCTGATACTGTCGGTCTTGGTGTTTTCACCGACCAGCAGGTGATGGTGGATGCGCAGCTCGACTTCGCCGCAGATCACCATGTCGTGCTCGAGGAAGCTGTCCAGCGTGTGGTTGACCGCGCCTTCGGTGGAGTTTTCCACCGGCACCACGCCAAAATTCACCGCGCCGGCCGCCACTTCGCGGAAGACTTCGTCAATGGCCGCCATGGGCTTGCTGATCACCGCGTGGCCGAAGTGTTTCAGGGCCGCGGCCTGGGTGAAGGTGCCTTCGGGGCCCAGGTAGGCGACTTTCAGCGGCTGCTCAAGCGCCAGGCACGAAGACATCACCTCGCGGAACAGCCGCGCCATCTCTTCATTGCTCAACGGGCCCTTGTTGCGTTCCATGACCCGCTTGAGCACCTGCGCTTCACGCTCAGGACGATAAAACACCGGCACTTCGCCTTCCGCCAACGACGCCATTTTCACCCGGGCGACTTCCTGGGCGCAGCGCGCGCGCTCGCTGATCAGCTCCAGGACCTTTTCGTCCAGGGCGTCGATGCGCAGGCGCAGCGCCTTGAGTTCCTGTTCAGACATCAGCCATGTTCCTTCTCGAACTCTGCCATGTAGGCCACCAACGCATTGACGGCGTTGATGTCCACGGCGTTGTAGATGGACGCGCGCATGCCACCCACCGAGCGATGGCCCTTGAGGTTCAACAGGCCACGCTCGTCGGCACCCGCCAGGAACGGCTTGTCGAGACGGTCGTCGGCCAGGCGGAACGGCACGTTCATCCAGGAACGATCGGTCTTGTTGATCGGGTTGCTGTACAGGCCGCTGGCATCGATGAACTCATACAGCGTGCGCTGCTTCACTTCGTTGAGCTTGCCGATGGCTTCGACACCGCCCTGCTCCTTGAGCCATTCGAACACCAGGCCGGACAGGTACCAGGCCAGGGTCGGCGGCGTGTTGTACATCGAGCCGTTGTCCGCCGCGACCTTGTAGTTGAGCATGGTCGGGCACAGGGAACGGGCACGGCCCAGCAGGTCTTCGCGAATGATACTGACCAGGATGCCGCTCGGGCCGATGTTCTTCTGGGCACCGGCGTAGATCATGCCGAAACGGGACACGTCCACCGGGCGCGAGAGGATGTCCGAGGACATGTCGGCGACCAGCGGCACGTCGCCGGTTTCCGGGATCCAGTTGAATTCCAGGCCGCCGATGGTTTCGTTCGGCGCGTAATGCACGTAGGCCGCGTCCTTGGACAGGTTCCACTCGTTCTGGCCGGGAATGGCGAAATAATCATAGGGCTTGGCGGTGGCGGCGACGTTGACGTGGCCGTAGCGCGAAGCTTCTTCGATGGCCTTCTGCGACCAGATACCGGTGTCGATATAGTCGGCCTTGCCGTTTTCCGGCAGCAGGTTCAGCGGAATCTGGGCGAACTGCTGGCTGGCGCCGCCTTGCAGGAACAACACTTTATAGTTGGACGGGATGTTCAGCAGATCACGCAGGTCCTGCTCGGCCTTGGTGGCAATGGACACGAACTCATCGCTGCGATGGCTCATTTCCATGACGGACAGGCCCTTGCCATGCCAGTCGAGAAGTTCACCCTGGGCGCGCTTCAGGACCGCTTCAGGAAGCGCCGCCGGGCCGGCACAGAAGTTATAGGCTCTCTTGCTCACATCCAATCTCGCTCTGATCTGGTGGTCACATAAATCTTGTGTTCTGCCCCCCTGTGGGAGCGGGCTTGCTCGCGAATGCGGTATGTCAGCCATTTAAATGTCGACTGACACACCGCATTCGCGAGCAAGCCCGCTCCCACAAGGAGAATGCGCAGTGTCGCAAATTTTCAAAAGGGACAAACAACAAGGGGGCGAATCTTCATCCGCCCCCTGCGTGTCCGCTTAGTCCTGCGGTTCTTCTTCGTCTGCGGCGGCATCCAGCGACTGATCGCCAACCGTATCGTCGAGATCGGCACCGAGCGTGCCGTCGAACGCCACGTCATCCTCGCCTTCCAGCTCCTCGCCTTCGACTTCCGACGGCTCCTGGACCCGCTCCAGCCCTACCAGCGTTTCATCGCTGGCCAGCTTGATCAGCGTCACGCCCTGGGTGTTACGACCCAGGCTCGACACCTCGTCGACCCGCGTACGCACCAGGGTGCCCTGGTCGGAGATCAGCATGATCTCCTCGCCATCGAGCACCTGGACCGCGCCGACCAGACGACCGTTACGCTCGTTGCTGACCATGGCGATGACGCCCTGGCCGCCACGTTTGTACTCGGGGAATTCGCCGATGGCGGTGCGCTTGCCATAACCACGTTCGGAAGCCGTGAGGATCTGGCTGCCTTCTTCCGGGATCAGCATGGAAATCAGCTTCTGCCCTTCTGGCAGGCGCATGCCGCGCACACCGCGGGCGGTACGGCCCATGGCGCGGACATCGGACTCCTTGAAGCGCGTCACCTTGCCACCGTCGGAGAACAGCATGACCTCGCGCTCGCCGTCGGTAATGGCAGCGGAAATCAGCACGTCGCCCTCGTCCAGTTCCAGGGCGATCAAGCCGACGCTGCGCTGGCGACTGAAGGATTCCAGCGGGGTCTTCTTGACGGTGCCGTTGGCGGTCGCCATGAAGATGTAGTGGCCTTCGGTGTACTCCTCGACCGGCAACATGGTGGTGATGTACTCACCGTCGTCCAGCGGCAACAAGTTGACCAGCGGACGGCCACGGGCGGCACGGGAGGCCTCGGGGATTTCGTAGGTCTTGAGCCAGTACACCTTGCCCTTGCTGGAGAACAGCAGCAGCGTGGTATGGCTGTTGGCGACCAGCAGGTGGGCGATGTAGTCCTCGTCCTTGACGCCTGTCGCCGACTTGCCCTTGCCACCCCGGCGCTGGGCCTGGTAGGCAGCCAATGGCTGGGTCTTGGCGTAGCCGCCGTGGGAAATGGTCACCACGCGGTCTTCTTCCGGGATCATGTCACCCAGGGTCAGGTCCAGGCGCGCATCGAGGATCTCGGTGCGACGCACATCGCCGTATTCGGCGCGGATCACTTCCAGCTCTTCGCGGATCACTTCCATCAGGCGCGTGGCGCTGTTGAGGATGCGGATCAGCTCGCCGATCTGGTTGAGGATCTCCTGGTACTCGGCCAGCAGCTTCTCGTGCTCCAGGCCGGTCAGGCGGTGCAGGCGCAGTTCCAGAATGGCCTGGGCCTGCTCCGGGGACAGGAAGTACTTGCCGTCACGCAGACCATATTGCGGATCGAGGTTTTCCGGGCGGCAGGAATCGGCGCCGGCGCGCTCGACCATGGTCATCACCGCGCTGGACTCCCAAGGGGTGCTGATCAGCGCTTCCTTGGCTTCCGACGGGGTTGGCGAAGCCTTGATCAGGGCGATCACCGGGTCGATGTTCGACAGGGCGACGGCCTGGCCTTCGAGGATGTGACCACGCTCACGGGCCTTGCGCAGTTCGAACACGGTACGGCGGGTGACCACTTCGCGGCGGTGACGCACGAAGGCTTCCAGCAGGTCCTTGAGGTTCAGGATCCGCGGACGACCGTCGATCAGCGCAACGATGTTGATGCCGAACACGCTTTGCAGCTGGGTCTGGGCGTAGAGGTTGTTGAGGATTACCTCGGGCACTTCGCCGCGACGCAACTCGATCACGACGCGCATGCCGTCCTTGTCGGACTCGTCACGCAGCTCGGTGATGCCTTCGAGTTTCTTTTCCTTGACCAGCTCGGCGATCTTCTCGATCAGGCGGGCCTTGTTCAGTTGGTACGGCAGCTCGGTGATGACGATCTGCTGGCGGCCGCCGACCTTGTCGATGTCCTCGACGGTCGAGCGGGCACGCATGTAAATGCGCCCACGACCGGTGCGGTAGGCTTCGATGATGCCGGCACGACCGTTGATGATCGCGGCGGTCGGGAAGTCGGGGCCGGGGATGTACTGCATCAGTTCATCGACACTCAGCTCGGGATTGTCGATGAGAGCCAGGCAACCGTCGATGACTTCACCGAGGTTGTGCGGCGGGATGTTGGTCGCCATGCCCACGGCGATACCGCTGGAGCCGTTGACCAGCAGGTTGGGGATACGGGTCGGCATGACCGCCGGGATCATCTCGGTGCCGTCGTAGTTCGGCACCCAGTCCACGGTTTCCTTGTGCAGGTCGGCCAGCAACTCGTGGGCCAGCTTGGTCATGCGCACTTCGGTGTATCGCATGGCCGCGGCGTTGTCGCCGTCCACCGAACCGAAGTTGCCCTGGCCGTCTACCAGCAGGTAGCGCAGGGAAAATGGCTGGGCCATCCGAACGATGGTGTCGTACACGGCGGTGTCACCGTGAGGGTGATACTTACCGATCACGTCACCGACGACACGGGCGGATTTCTTGTACGGCTTGTTGAAGTCGTTGCCCAGCTCGCTCATCGCGTACAGCACGCGCCGGTGCACGGGCTTCAAGCCATCGCGCGCATCCGGCAGCGCCCGCCCGACGATTACGCTCATTGCGTAGTCGAGGTAGGACTGTTTCAGCTCGTCTTCGATATTGACCGGTAGGATTTCTTTGGCCAGTTCGCCCATGAGAAGCCTGATTCCTTTTTCTGGTGAAACCTCGTCACATCCAGATGGGACGAACGAAGCTCGCCGCTGCCGAACAAATGCCGTGCAACGACTTACGACAAATCAACGAGTTATGCCATGGATCTGCGCAGTGAAGGCCGCCTCGCGAGGCAGCCTTGGAAACCGCCGGATGTTATCACAAGAGCCGCCACGCACCTATCCCCCAGATGCGCATGGTGCGTAGTTAGTTGACCGGTGACAGGCTGATATGGGATCAGAGGGGCTTAGAGGCGCTATGGATGGAGAACAAGAGCACAAATGCAAGGAATTTGTTGCCTGTAGAGGCCTCTTCGCGAGCAAGCCCGCTCCCACAGGGGATTTGTGTATGCCAGGGATGTCAGCCATAACACATTCCAGTGTGGGAGCGAGCTTGCTCGCGATGGCGACATTACTGACAACAACCGTCTCAATGCAGCCGCTTGCGGCACATCAACTGCGCCAGTTTCGCCGTATCGGGACGCTCGACGATGCCCTTTTCCGTGACGATGACGTCGATCAGGTCCGCCGGGGTGACATCGAACCGCGGGTCGAAGGCCTCGACGTCGGCGCCGATGCGCTGGCCCTCCATCTCCAGCAATGCGCGCCCATCGCCGTCCTCGAGCACAATGTCCTCGCCGCAGGCCAGGCTCATGTCGATGGCCGAGCTCGGCGCCACCACCATGAAGCGCACACCGTGATGCATCGCGCAGACGGCCAGTTGATACGTACCGATCCGGTTCGCCACGTCACCATTGGCGGCAATGCAGTCAGCCCCCACGATCAGCCAGGTCACGCCCTTGGTCTTCATGATATGGGCGGCGGCGGAATCGACGTTAATGGTCACCGGCAGGCCCTCCTCGGCCAGCTCCCAGGCGCTCAGGCGCGAGCCTGGCAGGCAAGGCCGGGTTTCATTGACATAGACACGCTCGACCATGCCTTCGATGAACGCGCCACGAATCACCCCCAGGGCGGTACCGAAGCCGCCGGTGGCCAGGGCCCCGGCGTTACAGTGGGTGAGGATGGCCTGGGCGTTGCCCTGGTGCTTGCGGATCAGGTCGACGCCGAGCTGGGCCATGGTCAGGTTGGCCTCGCGATCGCTCACATGGATCGCGATGGCTTCGGCCTCCAGCACCGCCAGCGGTTCGGCGTGCTCCTTCAGGCGGCCCAACCGATCACGCATCCGATCCAGCGCCCAGAACAAATTCGCCGCCGTCGGCCGGGCGGCAGCCAGCACGGCAAAGTCGGCTTCCAACGCGGCCTGCCAGTCACCGCCCTGCGTCATCCGGGCACGGGCGGCGAGCACGACGCCGTACGCTGCACAAATGCCAATGACGGGGGCGCCGCGCACCACTCGCGCACCAATGGCGTCGGCCACTTCGGCGGCGCTGGTGCAGGCGATCCAGTTTTGCTCGAATGGCAATGCCCGCAGATCTTGCAAGTACAGGACGCCATCGCGCCAATCGATGGCCTTCACCTTCTCCGCAGCCAACAGTCGATCGCGCATCCCTCACCCCGCACTCATGAACAAAAGCCGCCGATTATAGCGATCCCTCTGCGAAGACGCTCGGGTATACTTCGCCATCCTTTATACCCCATGGAACCGCTCCACGATGCCCAAGCCTGCCGTTGCGCTCGACTTATTATTGCTGCCGAGCTGGTTAGTGCCTGTCGAACCCGCCGGCGTAGTGCTCCAGAACCATGGCCTGGGCATTCGCGACGGTTGCATCGTATTTATCGGCCCGCGGACAGAAGCCCTCAAGTGTGACGCCGCAGAGGTTCGCGAACTGCCCGGCATGCTCCTGGCCCCCGGTCTGGTCAATGCCCACGGGCACGCGGCCATGACGCTGTTCCGTGGCCTGGCCGACGACCTGCCCTTGATGACCTGGCTCGAGCAGCACATCTGGCCGGCCGAGGCCAAGTGGGTCGACGAGGATTTCGTCCGCGATGGCACCGACCTGGCGATCGCCGAGCAGATCAAGGGCGGCATCACTTGCTTCAGCGACATGTATTTCTACCCCAAGGTGGCCAGCGAGCGCGTGCACAACAGCGGCATGCGCGCGCAACTGGCCATTCCGATCCTCGACTTCCCGATCCCCGGTGCGGCCAGCGCCGATGACGCCATTCGTCAGGGCATCGAGCTGTTTGGCGACCTCAAGCACCATCCTCGGATCAAAATCGCATTTGGCCCCCATGCGCCCTATACCGTGGGCGACGAGAACCTGGAGAAAATCCGCGTGATCGCCGAGGAGTTGGACGCGCCCATCCACATGCATGTCCACGAAACCGCCTTCGAAGTGCAGCAGGCTGTGGATAACACCGCCGAGCGACCGCTGGCGCGCCTGGGCCGGCTTGGCCTGCTGGGACCGCGCTTCCAGGCCGTGCACATGACTCAGATCAGCGATGAAGACCAGGCTTTGCTGGTAGAAAGCAATTGCAGCGTGATCCACTGCCCGGAATCGAACCTGAAACTGGCCAGCGGCTTCTGCCCGGTGGAGCGTTTATGGCAGGCGGGGGTCAATGTCGCCATTGGCACCGACGGCGCGGCCAGCAACAACGACCTGGACCTGCTGGGGGAAACCCGCACCGCTGCCCTGCTGGCCAAGGCTGTCGCCGGTTCCGCCACGGCCCTGGACGCCCACCGAGCGCTGCGCATGGCCACGCTCAATGGCGCGCGGGCGCTGGGCATCGAGTCCACCGTGGGCTCGCTGGAAGTCGGCAAGGCCGCCGACCTGGTGGCCTTCGACCTGTCGGGCCTGGCGCAGCAGCCGATCTACGATCCAGTGTCGCAGTTGATCTACGCCACGGGGCGCAACTGTGTGAAACACCTCTGGGTGGCCGGCAAGCCGTTATTGGAAGACGGCCGGCTGACGCGCCTCGACGAATCGCAATTGACCGCCACGGCCCAGGCCTGGGGGCGCCGCATCAGCGGACACGACGAATAACCACGCCCCTTGAGCCACCAGGCTCGGGGCACCTGACTTTCCCAGCTTTTCGAGGATCTGCACATGAGCAACGTCGACCACGCCGAAATCGCCAAGTTCGAAGCCCTGGCCCATCGCTGGTGGGACCGTGAAAGCGAGTTCAAGCCGCTGCACGACATCAACCCACTGCGGGTCAACTGGATCGATGAACGGGTCAACCTGGCTGGCAAGAAGGTGCTCGACGTCGGCTGCGGCGGCGGCATCCTCAGCGAGGCCATGGCCCAGCGTGGGGCGACGGTGATGGGCATCGACATGGGGGAGGCGCCGCTGGCGGTGGCCCAGTTGCACCAGTTGGAATCCGGCGTCAACGTGGAATATCGGCAGATCACCGCCGAAGCCCTGGCCGAGGAAATGCCCGGCCAGTTCGACGTGGTGACGTGCCTGGAAATGCTCGAGCACGTACCGGATCCGTCCTCGGTCATCCGCGCCTGCTTCCGCATGGTCAAGCCGGGCGGCCAGGTGTTCTTCTCCACCATCAACCGCAACCCGAAGGCCTACCTGTTCGCCATCGTCGGCGCCGAATACATCATGAAGCTGTTGCCGCGTGGCACCCACGACTTCAAGAAATTCATCCGCCCGTCCGAGCTCGGCGCCTGGAGCCGCATGGCCGGCCTGACCGTCAAGGACATCATCGGCCTGACCTACAACCCGCTGACCAAGCACTACAAGCTGGCCGCCGACGTTGATGTCAACTACATGATCCAGACCCTGCGCGAGGAGTAAGGCGATGCGTCTCAAAGCGGTTCTTTTCGACATGGACGGCACGTTGCTCGATACCGCGCCGGACTTCATCGCCATCTGCCAGGCCATGCGCGCTGATCGCGGCCTGCCACCGATGAACCCGCAGCACATCCGCGACGAGATTTCCGGCGGCGCCCGGGCAATGGTCGCGGTGACCTTCTCCATGGACCCGGAATCGCCCGGGTTCGAGGACCTTCGCCAGGAATTCCTCGACCGCTACCTCAAGGGTTGCGCCGTGCACAGCCATCTCTTCGACGGCATGGCCCAGGTGCTGGCCGACATCGAGGCGGCCAACCTGATCTGGGGCGTGGTCACCAACAAGCCGGTGCGCTTCGCTGAACCGATCATGCAGCAACTGGGCCTGGCGCAGCGCTCGAAAGTGCTGATCTGCCCCGACCATGTGACGAACAGCAAGCCCGACCCGGAACCGCTGACCCTGGCCTGCAAGATGCTCGACCTGGACCCGGCCAGCGTGTTGTTCGTAGGCGACGACCTGCGGGACATCGAGTCCGGTCGCAGCGCCGGCACTCGAACCTGCGCCGTGACCTACGGCTACATCCACCCGGACGACAACCCCAAGCACTGGGGCGCTGACGTGGTGATCGATCACCCGCTGGCACTGCGCGAGGTGCTGGATAACGCGTTGTGCAGTTGCTGAGGCAAATCGAGTATCGCTCCTGTGGCGAGGGGATTTATCCCCGCTGAGGCGCGAAGCGCCTCCACAAACTGTCTGTCACCGCGATGAATCAAGTAAACGAAGGGGGTCGCTTCGCGACCCAGCGGGGATAAATCCCCTCGCCACAACAGCTCGTCACTACGCATCGTTATGTTTCGTGAGGTTTTTTTATGTTTGATTATTCCGCCCGCCCCGACCTGCTCCAGGGCCGGGTCATCCTGGTGACCGGCGCCGGTCGCGGTATCGGGGCTGCCGCTGCCAAGGCCTACGCGGCCCATGGCGCCACCGTGCTGCTGCTCGGCAAGACCGAAGCCAACCTGACCCAGGTCTATGACGAAATCGAGGCAGCCGGCCATCCGCAGCCGGCGGTGATCCCGTTCAACCTCGAGACCGCCCTGCCCCATCAATACGATGAACTGGCGGCCATGATCGAGACCGAGTTCGGTCACCTGGACGGCCTGCTGCACAATGCCTCGATCATCGGCCCGCGCACGCCGCTGGAGCAGTTGTCCGGGGAGAACTTCATGCGGGTGATGCACATCAACGTCAACGCCATGTTCATGCTCACCAGCACCTTGCTGCCGCTGCTCAAGCTGTCCAAGGATGCGTCCGTGGTGTTCACCTCCAGCAGCGTTGGCCGCAAGGGCCGGGCGTACTGGGGCGCCTATGGCGTGTCCAAGTTCGCCACCGAGGGACTGATGCAGACCCTGGCCGACGAAGTCGACAGCGTTGCCGCCGTGCGCGCCAACAGCATCAACCCGGGTGCGACCCGCACCAGCATGCGCGCCCAGGCCTACCCTGGGGAAAACCCGCTCGACAACCCGACGCCCGAGGCAATCATGCCGGTCTACCTCTACCTGATGGGGCCGGACAGCACAGGTGTGAACGGCCAGGCCTTCAACGCCCAGTAACACCGGGCTCGCGTCGCGACGACTTCCCGTCGCGACGCGCCTTTGCACGGCACGCAGCCAGGCGAAACGCCAAACCCTCGTCACCTCAGTGCCCCCGGCAACTTGAAACGCACACACAAGACCTTGATTTCCCATCGGTTTTTATTGAAATGAACCGAATGGCACGACTTTCGCTCTAAATATCCTCAAAACACGCCATGTTCGGCGGGTAACGGACGTTGAGACGAGACTTAGCCAGCCAGGGAAAGCCGACTAGACTCCTATCAGAGTCCTACGGGACTGATGGACCAGTACGACGCGCAGCCCAAAGCCGCCACACCCAGCCTGCCGGGACAGATTTAGCTTAGGGGCTAACGCCATATGAAAACGCCCATGCAGATGAACGCGATTGATTTTGACAGTGCCAAGTTGCAGCGCCTGGGCCTCGGCCAGCCGTCGCCGCTCGCGGCGCGCTCTGTCAGCCTGTCGCAATTGCGCCAGCAACTGGGCCAGCAATTGCAGACCAGCCTGGAGCCGCAACGCATCCTGGGCTTGTTCTTCCGCGAGGTTCAGCGGCTCGTGCCTCTGGATGCATTGGCGTATCAACACAAGCCGAGCGATCTGCGCCTGGAGTTCGGCCAGCGTGGGCACCACACCGTCAGCTATAACCTCAGCCACGAAGGCGAACACTTGGGCGAACTGGTGTTTCGCCGCAACCAACGCTTCACCGACGCCGAACAGGCCGACCTGGAAGCGATGCTCTCCACGCTCTTGTATCCACTGCGCAATGCCTTGCTCTACCGCGCGGCGACCCAGAGCGCCCTGCGCGACCCCCTGACCGGCACCGGCAACCGCATCGCGATGGACCAGACGCTGATCCGGGAAATCGACATGGCCAAGCGCCATTCGCAGCCCCTGTCGTTGCTGATGCTGGACATCGACCACTTCAAGCATATCAACGACAACCATGGGCACAGCGTCGGCGATGACGTGCTCAAGGCCGTGGCCGAGTCGATCAAGAATCAACTGCGCAATGTGGACATGGTGTTTAGGTTCGGAGGCGAGGAGTTTCTGATCCTGCTGGCCAACACCAGCCGGGACGCCGCGGCCATGGTGGGTGAACGCCTGCGTCATGCCGCCCAGGTCCAGGATTACTTCGCCGGGGGCACCCGGATCGAACTCACCGTCAGCCTGGGCTGCGCCACCCTGCTGCCCGGCGAATCAGCCGAAAGCCTGTTGCGGCGAGCCGACAGCGCGCTGTATGTGGCCAAGCGCGAGGGGCGCAATCGGTTGGCGATGGCGGGTTGAAGCCAACCAAGTGAATAACATCATCACCTGAGGGAGCGAGCCTGCTCGCGATGAGGGCCTGACAGTCGACCTCCCCGTCGACTCTGCAGGCTCTATCGCGAGCTGACTCACTCCCCGAGGGGTTCAGCTATGTCCGGGAAACGGCTCAGCTGCCGGCCAGCGCGAGGCGCTCACGGTTGACTGGCGACTTGCCCACGGACTCCGAGTGTTCCAGTTGCATGCAACGCTCCAGGAACAGGTACATGTAGTCATAGCTCTTGCACACCGCCTGGCGCAGCTCCGTTTGCAGGGCCTTGCTCGGGTTCATGCCCGCCAGCGTAACGATGATCTCCAGGGCTTCCCAAGGATGGGCATCGTCGTACTGGGCGTGCATCTTCAGCCACTTCATCGCCCGCTTGCGTTCCTCTTCGGCGAACGCCGCCGCGTAGACGCCGGTGGAGCACACCAAGGCCGACCACTCCCCAGTGGCGCCCTCGATGGCATAGTTGGTCGCGGCGATGGCCACGATCAGCGAGTCCGACGAACTGGTGTGCCAGCACCAGTGGCTCAGCGCATGAAGCTCCGGAGGCACTTGCTGGGCCTGCAGGTCTTCGAGGGTCACGCCATGGGCGGCGCTCCAGTTGACCCAGTAGTCGGCATGGTTGAGTTCGACACGGATATTACGCATCAGCCAACGACGGGCCATGTCCTCGCCGGGATGGCGGGCAAAGCGGGTCTTGGTGAGGTTCTGTGCCATGTATAAGGCGAACTGTTCAACGACCGGCCAACCACCAATGAGGTAGTGGCGCATGGTCTTGGCGCTGAGCTTGTTATCGCGCATGCGCTGATACAGCTCGTGTTCGACAACCCGGCGCTTGCTCTCGCTGCAATCGATAATGAGCTGCTGTGCCCATTTCGGATAGCTTTGGGCCTCCATGAGCGGGCCTGTTCGGTTGAATGTGTCGATCACTGTCTGGCTCCTTTTGATTGTGATTTTCCGGATCAACAAGAGGTTCAGCGGAACGTGCCGGGGGCCTTGAATAACAACGGCTGGGGCCGGGCCGGCCTACATTGCAACGTGTCACAGGTAAACAATTGCGGGCGTTCAATCACATACCCTTGAGCGTAATCCACCCCGATTTCCAGCAATGCCTGCTCGATCTGGGTGGTTTCAACAAACTCGGCAATCGTGCGCTTACCCATGACGTGGCCGATATGATTGATCACTTCGACCATTGCACGGTTAATCGGGTCGTCCAGCATATCCTTTACGAAACTCCCGTCGATCTTCAGGAAGTCTACAGGTAAATGTTTCAGGTAAGCGAATGAAGACATTCCGGCGCAAAAGTCATCCAGCGAGAAGTAACAACCCAAGCTCTTGAGTTCATTGATAAAGCGGATCGCACTGCCCAAATTCGAAATAGCGCTGGTCTCGGTAATTTCAAAACAAATCATTTCCGGGGGGATCGAGTAGGCCGCGAATTGTTTACGCAAGAAGTCGAGGAACGCCTGATCTCCGATAGTCGTACCTGACAGATTAATCGCACACATGGCCATCGGCGCCTGCCGTGATTCATTCAGGCATTGGCGAATGACCTTGAACACGTTCTCCACCACCCAGCGGTCCAGGGAGGTCATCAGGCCATAGCGCTCCGCCGCGGGAATGAAGCTGTCGGGCAGGATCATCCGCCCGGCCTCGTCGTGCAGCCGCAACAGGATTTCGATGTGCCCGCCGCCATGGTCGCCAGGCCCCAACGCGGCGATTTCCTGGGCGTAGAGGCAGAAGCGGTTTTCCTCCAGGGCCATGTGCAGGCGCTGGACCCAGGCCATCTCGCCAAAGCGCAGGGACAGCTCCGAGTCGTCGGCATGGTAGACCTGGACCCGGTTGCGGCCCTTCTCCTTGGCCATGTAGCAGGCCATGTCGGCGGCCCGCAAGGAGGCCTCCAGGGTCGTCGGGGTCTGGGCGATGTGCACCAGGCCGATGCTCACCGTGGTCACGAACGGCCGACCCTTCCAGACGAAATGCAGGTTCTGCACGGTCTGGCGCAGCCCCTCGGCGATTTTTTCCGCGGCCTCCGGCGAACAGTTTTCCAGCAGGATGCCGAACTCGTCCCCGCCCAACCGGGCCAGGGTGTCATTTTCCCGCAGCCCCGATTGCAGCAAGGCGCAGATATGGCGCAACAACTCGTCGCCCGCGGCGTGGCCGCAGGTGTCGTTGACCAGCTTGAACTGGTCCAGGTCGAGGAACATCAAGGCATGGCGACCGACCTGGCGCGTGAGGTTGTGCAGGGCCTGTTCGAGCCGGTATTCAAACTCCCGGCGGTTGGCCAGCCCGGTCAATGCATCATGGGTGGCTTGCCAGGACAGGTTGGCGATGTACTGGCGCTCCTGGGTCATGTCGTGCAGCACCAGCACGGCGCCGCTGACGTTGCCCGCATGGCGGATCGGCGCGCCCACCAGCGTGACCGACACGGTGCTGCCGTCCAGGCGCTGGATCAGCTTGGAGTGTTCGCTGGCACCGCTGAGCCGGCCGCTGAGGATGTGCTCGATCAGGGTCAGCCCTTCCGCCTGGGCGTTGTCATCGAGCAAATTGAACAGCGCCGCCAGGGGCAGACCCATGGCATGTTCGGCTTTCCAGTGGGTCATCGCCTCGGCGGCGGGGTTCATGTAGGCAATGGCTCCCTCGACGTCGGTGGTGATCACGCCGTCGCCGATCGATTGCAAGGTGATCTGGGCGCGTTCCTTCTCCAGTTGCAACGCATTGGCAAAGACCTGCCGCTGGGCCAGCAATTTGTGGGTACGCAGCAATGCCAGGACGATCAACCCCAGCGCCGTGGCGAAGTTGGTCACCAGCAACAGCCGCAGGATGAAGCGCGAGCCCTCGCCCAGCGCATCGCTGAATGCCTTGGCCGCCGGGGTGACGGAATCGTTGATGGCAAAGATCCGCGCCTTCCAGCCGCGGACATCGACCTCCGTCGCCTGGCCCGCGCTGATGCTGGCGTGCATCTGCTGGGCGACGTTATCCAGCTCGATCAGGTAGCCGTCCCCCACCGTCCACAGGTCGATGGCCTCTTCCAGGTAGCTGAAGTGACGAAAATTCAGATACAGCCAGATCAGGCTCGCCACGTCGTCCGGGTGATTGCCGCCCTTGAGGATGGCGGTCCTGGCCGCTTCCAGGTCCGGCGGCTGGCGGTCCAGCGCCACCCGCAGCTCATGCCCGCCCTCGGGAACGGCGATGGCTTGCTGGTACTTGAGGAAAATGGCTTCGTCGCGGCTGTCGGCATAGAGGTTGAGGTAATAGATGGCGTCTTTCTGCCCCTTGGACCAGAGGCTCTCCCCCGCTACGTAACCGCGAACCGCCGACAATACGTAGAGACTCACGCCACCGAGCAATGCCTGAAATAGCACAACGGCAATAAAGGGCCAGACGATGCCCAACAATCGAGGCGTTCCGAGAGTCCGTTTTTGCTTCATGAGGTCCCTTGCACAGGCGTTGCCGATAAGCACCCGCGAGAAATCCGCTGCTAATTCCAGAGCCTAGGCTAGTTTTCGATCCTTGGAACGCCGGTAGGAAGAATCGAGGGGCTCTAGCTGGAAATTCAGTGAAGTCGGGGGTGTTTGGCTGATTTTTTTTCGATACTAAGCACAGAAAAGTGCCGGAAACTCAAGGCTGCTGTATCTGTTGCAAGTGACCGTAGAGTCGAGCGTACAAGCCACCTTCGGCAATCAGCTGCAAATGGTCGCCGTCCTCGGCGATCTGCCCACCATCGAACACCAGCACGCGGTCGGCCTGTTTCACCGCGGAGAGCCGATGGGCGATGATCAGCGTGGTGCGCCCGCGCAGGAAACGCGCCAGGGCCTGGTGGAGGTTGTACTCGGTGGCAGCGTCCAGCGCGGACGTGGCTTCATCGAGGATCACCACCCGCGGATCCGCCAATACCATGCGGGCGATCGCCAGCCGTTGCCGCTGACCACCGGACAGCCGAACCCCGGAACGCCCGACGACACTGTCCAACCCCTGGGGCAGCGCGCGCACGGTGGCATCGAGCTGGGCGATCTCCAGGGCTCGCCAACAGGCTTCGTCGGTGCACTCGCGGCCCATGGTGAGGTTGGCGCGTACCGTGTCGTTGAACAGCGCCGGATGCTGCAACACCACCGCGACATTCTCCCGGATGGTCTCCAGGCCAATCTCCTGTTGCGTCACACCGCCGAAACGGATGCTGCCCGCCTGCGGCGTATACAAGCCCAGCAGCAGTTGCACCAGTGTGCTCTTGCCACCGCCACTGGCACCGACGATGGCGACTTTCTCCCCGGGCAGGATGGACAGGTTCAACTGGTTGAGCACCAATTCCTCGCCATAGCCGAAATCCAGCCCCTGAATGTCGATGCCCACCGTGTCACGGCCCTTGAACGGGTCGCTGCCGCCGGGGTACTGCGGCTCGTCGGCACGGGCCAACAGCTCATTGATCCGCGACAGCGCACCGCCCGCCGCATAAAAGGCGTACTGCAGATTGAGCAACTGCTCCACCGGGCCGATCATGAACCACAGGTAGCTGAACACCGCCAGCATCTGCCCGATCGACAAGTCCGAAAACAGCACGGTGAGCATGGCCGCGGCGCGAAAGATATCGATGCCGAACTGGAACAGCAGGCCGGTGGCGCGGCTGGACGCGTCGGTTTTCCACTGCGAACTCACGGCGTAATCGCGAACTTCCCTTGCCCGCATGCCCAGGCGCCCGAGGAAAAAGCCCTGGCGATTGCCGGCGCGCACTTCCTGGATGGCGTCCAGGGTTTCCGTCAGGGCCTGGGTGAAGCGCGAGGTGCTGTCGTTTTCCAGCTTCTTGAGGTGCTTGACCCTTTTCCCCAATTGCACCGTGGCGTAGATCACCAACGGGTTGAACAACAGGATCAGCAGCGCCAGTTTCCAGTGCATCCACACCAGGATCCCGGCGGTGCCCACCAGGGTCAGCATCGCCACCAGGAAACGGCTGAGGGTTTCACCGACGAACTTGTCGACGGTGTCCAGGTCGGTGACCAGGTGCGCCGCCACGGTGCCGCTGCCCAGGCTTTCGTACTCGCCGAGGGAAATGCGCTTGAGCCGTTCGATCAGGCGGATGCGAATGCGGTAGACGATGTCCTTGGCCAACCGGGCGAACAGCCGCGCCTGCAACACGTTGAAGAGCAATGCACCGCAACGCAGCACCAGGGTCGCCAGCAGCATCAGCCCGATATAGCCGGCCGCCTGCTGCCACCCCGCGGGCAACACCTGGTTCATCACGTTCAAGGCCGCATCGCCGCGCCCCAACAACACTTCGTCCACCAACAGCGGCAGGAGCAATGGAATCGGCACGCTGCACAGCGTCGCCAGCACGGCCACGCCGTTGGCGATCCACAGGGCTTTCTTGTGCTTGAGGGCCAGGCGACGGATTTCGGCCCAGCTCAACCGATCGATGCGTTGCGGGGTTGGCGAGTGCTCCGGCCGGTCAGGCACAGGCGGCGCGCTCCAGCCAACGGCCCAGCAAGGGCGACAAGGATTCCAGGGGCTGGTAGCCGTTGGTCAACAACGCCAACTGACCGTCACGCTCGGCCAGCAGCGTGGGAAACCCGGCAATCCCCAGGTCCTGCACCCAGGTGAAATCGGCGGCGGTGGCCGCGTGCTGGTCGGCGCGATCGAAGGCGGCGGCGAACTCGATGCGCGGCAGCCCGGCCTGTTCGGCCAATTCCACCAGGACGCTGGCGTGGGTGACGTCGCGCCCCTGCACGTAAAACGCCTGCTGGATCAGCTTCAGCAGCTTGAAGACCAGGTCCGGCGCCAGGGTGCGGGCGGTGACCACGGCGCGGCAGGCCGGCTCGGTGTCGTAGACAAACCCGTCCGGCAGCGCGCCTTCAAGCGTGAACGGCTGGCCGGTGGCCTGGGTGACCGCCTGCCAGTGTTCGAGAATGTAGCGTCGGGTCGTCGGCTCCAGCGCCGACCCGCTGCCGGTGCGCAAGCCGCCCACCACCAGGTGCAACTCCACCCCCGCCGCCTGCGCCTGCTCCACCAGCGCCTCGGCCACCGGTGCAAAACCCCAGCACCAGGAACACATCGGGTCCATTACATAGAGCAGGCGTGGCGCCATGGTTCAAGCCTCGGAAGATGACTGCTTGTAGTTGTAGCCGATCGGGTGCGGCAGGTTGCGAGCCTTGGCCAGTTCGATCTGCTTTTGCCGGTCGATGGCGCTGCGGCGGGTTTTCTCGCTCAGCGTGTCCCAGCAATGCGGGCAGCTGATACCCGGCACATAGTGCTCCGAAGCACGGTCTTCGACGCTGACCGGCGTACGACAGGCATGACATTGATCGTAGTCGCCTTCGCTGAGGTCGTGGCGAACGGTGACGCGGTTATCGAACACGAAACAGTCGCCACGCCACTTGGATTGTTCCTGGGGCACTTCCTCAAGGTACTTGAGGATGCCGCCCTTGAGGTGGTAGACCTCCTCGAAACCCTCGCCGAGCATATAACTGGAGGCTTTCTCGCAGCGGATGCCGCCGGTGCAGAACATGGCGACTTTCTTGTGGCGGGCCGGATCGAAATGGGCCTTGATGTACTCGGGGAACTCGCGAAAGCTGGTGGTGTTGGGGTCGATGGCCCCTTCGAAGGTGCCGATGGACACTTCGTAGTCGTTACGGGTGTCGATCAGCAGCACCTGCGGATCGCTGATCAGCGCATTCCAATCCTGCGGCTCGACGTAGGTGCCGACCTGTTTGTTCGGGTCCACGCCTTCGACGCCGAGGGTGACGATTTCTTTCTTCAGCTTGACCTTGGTGCGATAGAACGGCTGCTCGTCGCAGTACGACTCTTTATGGTCGATGTCGATCATGCGAGGATCGTTCTTGAGCCAGGCCAGCAACCCGTCGATGCCCTCGCGGGTGCCGGAGACCGTGCCGTTGATGCCTTCTTCGGCGATCAGCAGGGTGCCTTTGATGCCGTTATCGAGCATGGCCTTGAGCAGGGGCTCGCGCAGTTCGACGTAGTCTTCAAGGGTGACGAACTTATACAGTGCCGCCACGACAATGGGTTGTGTCATGGGTGTTTCTCCAGGTGGCTACCCTCGCAAAGGGTGAACCGGATGCGAAAAAAAAGCGCCCTTGCAGGCGCGTTGCGGATTCTAGCAAATACACGGTGGCTTTAGGAGCACACCGGTGGCGAGGGAGCTTGCTTCCGCTCGGCGGCGAAGCCGTCGCCTGCGTTATTCAGGGGGGACCGCTTCGCGGTCCAACGGGAGCAAGCTCCCTCGCCACGGAAAGCGCCTTCACCACGGCAAGCTTCCTCGCCACAGCGCCTGAATCAGTGCTTGCTGCCACCTGCGCAGGTCGGCGAAGCGGGCGCGGCGTCGATCTGCGCCCACTCCTCGGGGGTGTAGGTGTGCAGCGCCAACGCGTGAAACTCGCCCATCAGCTCGCCCAGCGTGCCGTAGACCTTCTGGTGGCGCTTGACGCGATTGAGCCCCTCGAAATGCCGGCTGACCACCACGGCCTTGAAGTGGGTCTGTAGCCCACGGCTGTGCATGTGGCTTTCATCCAGCACTTGCAGGTGCTCGGGCTGCAACAGCCCGAGGGTCGATTCGATGCGTTGCTGCATGCTCATACCGGGCTCCGCTTACGGCTTTTTCTTGGCCGGCGCAGCGGCTTTTGGCTCGAGCTCGGCGGTCATGTCCGCCAGCAGCTTGTTGACCACCGGCACCGCGCTTTCAAGCTTGGCCTGGGTCAACTGGGCCGATTGCTGGGTCAGCTGCGGCATTTTTTCCAGGACTTTCTTGCCCAGCGGCGACTGGTAGAACGCCACCAGGTCCTTGAGCTCCGACTCGCTGAAGTTGCTGGTGTAGAGCTTGACCATGTCCGGTTTGAGCTTGTTCCAGCCGATGGCCTGGTCCAGCGCGGCGTTGGCCTTGGCCTGGTAGGTTTCCAGGGTGGCTTTCTTCGACTCGGGGGCCTTGGTCTGTTCAAAGCGCTGGGCAAACATCTGCTGCACTTGCATGTACACCGGGGTGCCCAGTTTGTCAGCGTGCGCCAGGGTCAGGAACGCTTCGGCGCTGGCGTTATGGCTGGCGGTATCGGCGAAAACAGGGCCGCTGGCACATACCAGAGCAACTGCGGTACAGATGGCACGAAGACGGGTCATCGAGTTTCCTTTCATTACAGGCGAGGTAAAACCCCAAGGGCGACCATTCTGCGCCTAATAAACGCCGGGCCTCAACCCCGACGCTTGTTGGGTCCGATTGACGGGCCGGACTCACCGCCCCTAGATTGACGGAACCGGCGCCGCCCAATCGGGCCTAAACTGCGCATTCAGCCTTAAAGGAGTTTGACCCGATGAGCCGTACCGAAACCGACAGCCTGGGCCAGGTTGAAGTCCCTGACGACGCCTACTGGGGCGCCCAGACACAGCGGTCCATGATCAACTTCGCCATCGGCAATGAACGCATGCCGCTGTCGGTGCTGCATGCCCTGGCGCTGATCAAGAAAGCCGCCGCGCGGGTCAATGACCGCAACGGCGACCTGCCCGCCGACATCGCCCGGCTGATCGAACAGGCCGCCGACGAAGTGCTCGACGGCCAGCATGACAACCAGTTCCCACTGGTGGTCTGGCAGACCGGCAGCGGCACCCAGAGCAACATGAACGTCAACGAAGTGATCGCCGGGCGCGCCAACGAGCTGGCGGGCAACCCCCGCGGCGGCAAGACCCCGGTGCACCCGAACGATCACGTCAACCGCTCCCAGAGCTCCAACGACTGCTTCCCCACCGCCATGCACATCGCCGCGGTGCAGGCCGTCCACAAGCAACTGTTGCCGGCCATCAGCGAATTGTCCGGCGGGCTGGCGGAACTGGCGGCGCGCCACCTGAAGCTGGTCAAGACCGGTCGCACCCACATGATGGACGCCACGCCCATTACCTTCGGCCAGGAACTGTCGGCGTTCATTGCCCAGCTCGATTATGCCGAACGGGCGATCCGTGCCGCATTGCCAGCGGTGTGTGAACTGGCCCAGGGCGGCACGGCGGTGGGCACCGGGCTCAATTCGCCCCATGGCTTTGGCGAAGCGATCGCGGCCGAACTCGCGGCACTTTCCGGCCTGCCGTTCGTCACCGCGCCGAACAAGTTTGCCGCGCTGGCGGGTCATGAACCGCTCACCGCGTTGTCCGGCGCGCTGAAAACCCTGGCGGTGACCCTGATGAAAATCGCCAACGACCTACGCCTGCTGGGCTCCGGGCCACGGGCCGGGTTCGCCGAGGTGAAATTGCCGGCCAACGAACCGGGCAGCTCGATCATGCCTGGCAAGGTCAACCCGACCCAATGCGAATCCCTGTCGATGCTCGCCTGCCAGGTGATGGGCAACGACGTCACCATCGGCTTCGCCGCCAGCCAGGGTCACTTGCAGTTGAACGTGTTCAAGCCGGTGATCATCCACAACCTGCTGCAATCGATCCAGTTGCTGGCCGATGGCTGCAGCAACTTCCAGCAGCACTGCATCGCCGGCCTCGAACCGGATGCCGAGCAGATGGCCGCGCACCTGGAACGTGGGCTGATGCTGGTGACCGCGCTGAACCCGCACATCGGCTACGACAAGTCTGCCGAAATCGCCAAGAAAGCCTACAGCGAAGGGCTGACCTTGCGTGAGGCGGCGTTGCAACTGGGGTACCTGACCGATGAACAGTTCGACGCCTGGGTGAGGCCGGAAAACATGTTGGAAGCCGGCAGCCAGGGCTGAGCCTGGATGGACCGCGAGCAGGCCTTCGTGAGCCTGCTCGCGAAAAGCCCTGCCCTAGCGCCCCACCGCCAACCGCTGACGCCGCGCCCTGAGCCCGGCGATCAGCGAAGGCCCCAGCGCGACCAGCGCCGAGCCCAATACCACCAGCACCGCCCCGCCATACCCCAGCAGGTTGATCTGCTCGGCATGCACGTAGTCGGGCCACCACCAGGCCGCCAACGCCACGGCGGCGAAGGTCACCAACGGCGTAATCGCCAGCGTCGCACTGACCCGTGACGCCTCCCAGTGCGCCAGGGCTTCGGCGAATGCGCCATAGGCGATCAGGGTATTGAGGCAGCAGGCCAACAGCAGCCAACCTTGTACCGGGCTCAATTGCAACGCCTCCAAGGGATGCACCCAGGGCGTGAGCAGCAACGCGCAGAAGAGGTAGATCACCATCATCACCTGCAGTGAATTCCACACCGTCAGCAATTGCTTCTGCCCCAAGGCATAGAAGGTCCAGACCGTGGACGCCAGCAACACCAGCAGCACCCCGGCGGTGTACTCACTCAGCGATGTGAGCAACTCAACGAGGCGCTGGTTGAAGAACAGCGCGAAACCGATCAACAGCACCGCCAGGCCGATGCCCTGGCCGATGCTGAAGCGCTCCTTGAACACGAACAGACTGGCGACCAGCAGCATGATCGGGCCCATCTGCACCACCAGTTGCGCCGTGCCGGGGCTCAGACGGTTCAGGCCCATCAGGTACAACACGTAGTTGCCCACCAGCCCCAGCACCGCCATCGCCACCAGCCAGCCGCCCCTGGGGCCGAGCACCCGGCGACTGGGCAAACGACGGGTAGCCGCCAGGTAGATGAACAGCAGGCCGCCGGACACCAACAGGCGAAACCAGGTCACGGTGACCGGGTCCATCACGTGCAGCACTTGCTTGAGCTTGATCGGCAGGATTCCCCATAACAGGGCGGTCAGCAGGGCGAGAAACAGGCCGTAGCCCAGCGACCGGATGAAATATGCATGCAATCCTCGAAGCCCAGGACAAAAGAGCGTCTATTCTAGGCATGGATCACGGGGCAACACAGGGACAGTTGGTCACTAACAGTTCATGATAAGGGATGGCACATTGCCGCCTATCGGCTGCCCAAGCGCCCGCCAGCCACAACACATAAACTTCACTCCATCAGCTTTCGCCTTCCTTTGGAGCCGCTCATGCTTGGCAAACGTGCCGAAGACGTCGTCCCCGCGATGGTCTTTCCCAGTGACCGAATTTGCCGGGTGAACGGCCAATTTTATTTCAACACCCGGGAAGGTACGCATGAGGGGCCATTCCCCGATCGTGAAACAGCGGAACGCGAGGTCGCGGCGTACATCGAGCGCATGCTGCAACTGCCGCAAGTCGTGGGCTGAGCACTGCCTGAATAGCTCCACCCACCTATGACAGGCAGCTTGTTGAGACGAGAGAACTTGCTGTAGCGAGGGAGCCTGCTGTGGCGAGAGAGCTTGCTCCCGCTGGGCCGCGAAGCGGCCCCCCTCTTGCCCCCGTACCGTAGCGAAGGATTGACGACCGCTGCGCAGCCGAGCGGGAGCAAGCTCCCTCGCCACAAAACCTCTGTTAGCAGGGGTTATCCAACCGCCTCGAACAACCCCGTCGCCCCCATCCCGCCGCCCACGCACATGGTCACGACGCCGTAGCGCAGATTGCGCCGCTGCAGTTCGCGCACCAGATGCCCCACCTGCCGCGAGCCGGTCATGCCGAACGGGTGGCCGATGGAAATCGAGCCGCCGTTGACGTTGTACTTCTCGTTGTCGATCTCCAACCGGTCGCGGCTGTACAGGCACTGGGAGGCGAAGGCTTCGTTGAGTTCCCACAGGTCGATATCGGCCACCTGCAAGCCCTTGGCCTTGAGCAGCTTGGGCACCGAGAACACCGGGCCGATGCCCATTTCGTCGGGCTCGCAACCGGCCACGGTAAAGCCACGGAAAAACGCCTTGGGCTTGAGCCCCAGCGCCAGGGCTTTCTCCAGGCTCATCACCAGGGTCATCGAGGCGCCGTCGGACAGTTGCGACGAGTTGCCCGCCGTGACCGAACCGTCCTCGGCAAACACCGGTTTCAGCCCGGCCAGGCTTTCGTAGGTGGTGTCGGGGCGGTTGCAGTCGTCATGGTCGACCACGCCGTCGAGGATCTGCACCGCGCCGGTGTGCTTGTCTTCGACCCGGTACTTGACCGACATCGCAATGATTTCGTCGGCGAACAGCCCGGCGGCCTGGGCCTTGGCGGTGCGTTGCTGGCTCTGCAAGGCGTAGCGGTCCTGCGCCTCGCGGCTGACCTGGTAACGGCGCGCGACGACTTCGGCCGTCTGGCCCATGGGGAAATAAATCCCCGGCACCTGCTCCTTGAGGAGCGGGTTGATCAGGTTATCGGTGTTGACGCTCTTCATCGTCAGGCTGATGGACTCCACGCCGCCGGCCACGATGATGTCGCTGCAACCGGACGCGATCTGGTTGGCAGCGATGGCGATGGCTTGCAGGCCGGAGGAGCAGAAGCGGTTGAGGGTCATGCCGGCGGTGCCGGTGCCCAGTTGCGAGAGCACCGCGACGTTGCGGCCGATGTTGTAGCCCTGGGCGCCTTCATTGGAGCCGGCACCGACGATGCAGTCCTCGACGCTGGCCGGGTCGAGGTCATTGCGCGCCAACAACGCGTTGACGCAATGCGCCGCCATGTCGTCCGGGCGGGTCATGTTGAACTTGCCGCGAAAAGACTTGGCCAGGCCGGTTCGTACGCTATCGACGATCACCACTTCACGCATGGCGGTACTCCATTGTTGTAGTCGGTTGAGAGTGGATCGAGCATAGATCCACTGCATAACCGATCGCGACAATCATTCACCTCGCGTATGCGCCGCCATCGGCCTATTTCCTGGATTTGCGTTTGCGCGCCTGCTTGTCGGCGCGCTCGAATGCGTCCTCCAGCGCCTGGTTCAGAGTGCGTAACACCTTGACCCGGGCCCAACGCTTGTCGTTGGCCTCCACCAGTGTCCAGGGGGAAATCTCGGTGCTGGTGCGGTCCACCATGTCACACACCGCGGACCGGTAGGCGTCCCACTTGTCGCGGTTGCGCCAATCGTCCTCGGTGATCTTGAAGCGCTTGAACGGGATCTCCTCACGCGCCTGGAAGCGTTCAAGCTGGGTTTCCTTGTCGATGGCCAGCCAGAACTTGACCACCACCACGCCGGCGTCGGCGATCTGTTCCTCGAAATCGTTGATCTCGCCGTAGGCCCTCAACCAATCGGCCCGGCTGCAAAAGCCCTCGACCCGTTCCACCAGCACCCGGCCATACCAGGAACGGTCGAACACGGTGAACTTGCCCCGTGCCGGCAGATGCCGCCAGAACCGCCACATATAGGGATGGGCGCGCTCCTCCTCGGTGGGAGCGGCGATCGGCACGATGCTGTATTGGCGCGGATCGAGGGCCGCCGCGACCCGACGGATCGCGCCGCCCTTGCCCGCCGCATCGTTGCCTTCGAACACCGCCACCAGCGCATGCCGGCGCATGCGTTTGTCCCGCAGCAGGCCGGCGAAACGCGCCTGCTCGGTAATCAGCTGTTCTTCGTAGTCGTCCTTTTCCAGGCGCAGGGTCATGTCCAGGCTGTCGATCAGCGTGACCTGGTCGTCCAGTGCCGGCAGCGGCGCCACGGCGACTTTTTCCGGCTTGACCTTCGGCCGGTCCAACGCCTGGCGCAAGCCTTCGAGCAGAATCCGCCCCACCGTCAGGCTGCGATAACAGCTGTCCACGCCCTCGATCACGTGCCAAGGCGCGTAGTCGCGACTGGTACGACGCAAGACTCGCTCGCCGTATTTGACGAACTTGTCGTAGGTCTGCGATTGCTGCCAGTCCAGCGGGCTGATGCGCCAACTGTGCAGCGGGTCATCCTTGAGCCCCTTGAGCCGGGCTTTCATCTGTTTCTTGGACAGGTGAAACCAGAATTTGAAGATCAACGCGCCTTCGTCGCAAAGCATTTTTTCCAGGCGCTCGGCGGCGTTGATCGCCTGGTCGAGCCGCGGATCCTTGAACTCGCCATGGACCCGCCCCTGCAACATCTGGCTGTACCAGTTGCCAAAGAAGATCCCCATGCGCCCCTTGGCCGGCAGCATCCGCCAGTAGCGCCAGGCCGGAGGATGCGCCAGTTCCTCGTCGGTCTGCTGGTCGAAGGTGCGCACTTCGATCAGCCGCGGGTCCATCCACTCATTGAGCAATTTCACCGTCTCACCCTTGCCCGCGCCTTCGATGCCGTTGATCAGCACGATGACCGGAAAACGGCCCTGCTGCTGCAACTCGAATTGCGCTTCGAGCAGCGCTTCACGCAGGGCCGGCACCTCGGCCTCGAAGGTGTCTTTGTCGATGACGTGACCGATTTCAGCGGATTCAAACATGGGCAACTCCTTCCAAGGATCAGCCAAGACTAGCGGATTGGATGCCCTGCGGTGTAGCACCAGGAAGGATCATTCCCTACGCCTGGCATGACAATGCCTGTGCGCACGCTGCGCGTTCGGCTTTGTGGATCAGCTAGAATGGCCTCCCCGTTTTCACCGAGCCTGCCATGACGCCCATCCAGCAACACGCCCAACTCGACTGGGATGAACAGGGTCGCCCGCGTTCGCGGGTGTTCGACGACGTGTATTTTTCCGATCAGTCGGGGCTGGATGAAACCCGCTACGTGTTCCTTGAACAGAACCAGCTGGCCGAGCGCTTCGCCGCGCTGCCCGAGGACGGGCGCCTGGTGATCGGCGAAACCGGGTTCGGCACCGGCCTGAACTTCCTCTGCGCCTGGCAACTGTTCGAGCAGTGCGCACCGGCCGGGGCGCGGCTGCATTTCGTCAGCGTCGAGAAGTACCCCTTGAGCCCCGAGGACCTGCGTCGCGCCCTGGCCCTCTGGCCGCAGCTTCAAGCCCAGGCGCAGCAGTTACTGGACCAATACGTGGCCATCCACCAGGGTTTCCAACGCCTGGTCCTGGCCAATGGCCGGGTGACGCTGACCTTGCTGATCGGCGACGCGCTGGAGCAGTTGCCGCAACTGGATGCCCGCATCGACGCGTGGTTCCTCGACGGGTTTGCACCCGCCAGGAACCCCGAGATGTGGACGGCCGAGCTGTTCGCCGAACTGGCGCGGCTGGCGGCCCCGGGATCGACCCTCAGCACCTTCACCAGCACCGGTTGGGTTCGGCGGTTGCTGAACGCGGCAGGTTTCAAGATGAAACGCATGCCCGGCATCGGCCATAAATGGGAGATCCTGCGCGGCGTGTTCCTGGGCCGGCCGGAACAGACACCGGCGCCGTCCGCGGCAAAACCCTGGTACGCCCGCCCCGCGGCCCTCGGCAACGAGCGTCGGGCATTGGTGATCGGTGGCGGCCTGGCCGGTTGCGCCAGCGCCGCCAGCCTCGCCGCGCGGGGCTGGCAGGTGACGCTGCTGGAACGACACGCCGGGTTGGCCGAAGAGGCGTCGGGCAATCCGCAGGGCGTGCTGTACCTCAAGCTGTCGGCCCACGGCACCGCGCTGTCGCAGATGATCCTCAGCGGCTTCGGCTACACCCGCCGTCTGTTGGAGCACCTGCAACGGGGCGTCGACTGGGACGGCTGCGGCGTCCTGCAACTGGCCTTCAATCACAAGGAAGCCGAGCGCCAGGCGCAACTGGCCGAGGCGTTCCCCGCTGACTTGCTGCACCCCCTGGCGCAGCCCGAGGCACAAAGGCTGTCAGGTATCGGCCTGGCCTGCGGTGGTCTGTTCTATCCCGAAGCCGGCTGGGTGCATCCGCCGGCGCTGTGCCGCTGGCAGGCCTCGGGCACCGCGATCGAGGTGCAAGCGCACCATGACGTGCTGCAATTGCGTCGCGTCGATGGCCAGTGGCAAGCGTGGGACGGTCAACGCTGCCTGGCCAGCGCGCCGGTGGTGATCCTCGCCAGTGCCGCCGAAATCAAGCGTTTCGAACCGGCCGCCGGATTGCCCCTCAAGCGCATTCGCGGGCAAATCACCCGGCTGCCGCAAACCGCGCGCAGCCAGGACCTGGCGACCGTGGTCTGCGCCGAAGGCTACGTGGCGCCGCCACGTCTGGGCGAGCACACCCTGGGCGCCAGCTTCGACTTCAACAGCGACGACCTGACCCCCACCGCTGCCGAACACGCCGGCAACCTGCAGATGCTCGAAGAAATTTCCGAGGACCTGCTCGAACGCCTCGGCGCCGCCACCCTGGACCCGCAACGGCTCGAAGGCCGCGCGGCGTTCCGCTGCACCAGCCCGGACTACCTGCCGATCGTAGGGCCCCTAGCTGACAGCCAGGCCTTCCACGAGGCTTACCACGCCTTGAGCAAAGACGCCCGGCAAGTGCCGGACATCCCCTGCCCCTGGCTCGACGGCCTCTACGTCAACAGCGGCCACGGCTCGCGCGGCCTGATCACCGCGCCCCTGTCGGGCGAACTGATCGCCGCCTGGCTCGACGACGAACCCCTGCCGCTGCCCCGAAGCGTGGCCGAAGCCTGCCACCCGAACCGGTTCGCGTTGCGAGCGTTGATTCGAGGCAAGGCCTGAACCACATAAGAATCCCTATGGAAGCCGTTGGCGACTCTCGAACGGAACGATGAATTCGTGAAAACTGCACTGGCCGTGATAAGCACCCCAGAATAAGCCCTATTCTGCCGTCGATGCAGATTCAGTCGGAGCTATCCAATATGCATCTCTAACCTCATCTAAAGCCTGCCATGGTTCAGGGCCGAACCTCGCATTTGGACAGCCGCCAGCCCCGTAGCTGGCCATGACGCATTGTGTAAAATCCTGCACGAACAGTAGAGTTCGCGCCACTGAATGGAGTTAGGGCATGGGCATGAATAAAATAATAAGGCTTATCGCACTGGCTGCGATTATCACAAGCGCTGCATGCAGCAAGCAGGATAACTTCAACACTTTGTCGCCAGGCGAGATGCTCAAGCCCATTTCCTTGCAAGCTCACAACAACCCTACGTGGGCAAGTTCTGACTCCCAGTACGAGAAATCGCAGAACCCTGCCAAATGGTCGCCTTATTTCTGGGCATCGAATGCAGCGGCGCTTCAGAGCATCGCCAATGACAAGCCTCGCCTTGAGGCGACGGTCAGGGCTCTGATGGATGAGATGAAGGCAAACTCGATTGTTGATAGCGATGGTAACTACCGAGTCATCTACCGGTTCCCATACGTCTTCGACAAGTACCCGATGTCGGCGCCTTGGTACTCGGCTTTCGGGAACGCGGCTATCGCTGTAGGCCTGATGCACATCAGGAACTCGACAGGGGACACATCGAACGATGGGTTGAATAATGAATACCTGGACACCATCGTCAAGAAGTATTCATACAAGACCCCTGAAGGAAACATATGGTTTGCTGAATACATCTCTGATGACCTCCCTGATGGCCATGTGAGCGTGATCAACGGTCACTTCTTCGTGGTCGCCGCCATGTATGAATGGAAGAGCATGAGTAAAACAAATCGGTACGACAGGCCAATATCCCAAGGATTGGATACCATGCGCGACGAGTTGCCAAAGTTCATTCAGGAAGGATACTTCTCATACGCTGATGGTTTCAAACACATGAAGGATTATGGTCAGCAGCGTGCAGTAAACTTCGCTGTTGCTTCCTGCAAACTCCGCGACGAAATATGCCCCATCGCTGTTCGGTATCAGAAGCTCTTCAATGAATGGTCGAAGTGATGGTCCTGTCGTTGGCGGTTACCCCATAGCAGGCCCATCCGCCATTCCTGCACTGCCGGTCGCACCTGCGTCGGCGACCATCAGTGCAGGGGCAGTACCATTAGCCCCGCCAGCTTCTGCATCGGCGTCATGCGAGAGCCCGCCGGAGCCGTCCCGTCCGTCGGCTTATAACGCATCGATCTAAAACTCACAGCAATCCCACCGGTCAGTTTCAGAGTACCCGCCCTTTCGGCGGACGTTGCTTGACCCCTCCCCAACGGAAAAACCGGTAAGGACTTATGTGCGGATTAGCTGGAGAGTTACGTTTCGATCAACAACCTGCGGACCTTGCGGCCGTAGAGCGAATCACCCATCACCTGGCCCCGCGTGGCCCTGACGCATGGGGTTTCCATAGCCAGGGGCCGATTGCCCTAGGCCACCGTCGCCTGAAGATCATGGACCTGTCGGACGGCTCGGCGCAGCCGATGATCGACAATCAGTTGGGCCTGTCCCTGGCCTTCAACGGCGCCATCTACAACTTCCCGGAACTGCGCGCCGAGCTTGAAGCACTGGGCTACGCCTTCCATTCCGGCGGCGACACCGAAGTGCTGCTCAAGGGCTATCACGCCTGGGGCGAGGCCCTCCTGCCCAAGCTCAACGGCATGTTTGCCTTCGCCATCTGGGAACGGGACGCCAAGCGGCTGTTCATCGCCCGCGACCGCCTCGGCGTCAAGCCGCTGTACCTGTCGCGCACCGGCCAGCGCTTGCGCTTTGCCTCGGCCCTGCCGGCCCTGCTCAAGGGCGGTGACATCAGCCCGATGCTCGACCCGGTGGCCTTGAACCATTACCTGAATTTCCATGCGGTGGTGCCGGCGCCTCGCACCCTGTTGGCCGGCGTCGAAAAACTACCGCCAGCCACCTGGATGCGGGTCGAAGCCGACGGCACCACCGAGCAGAAAACCTGGTGGACCCTGCCCTACGGCCCCCGCGCCGATGAGCAGAACCTGAACCTGGAAGACTGGATCGACCGCGTGCTCGACAGCACCCGCGAAGCCGTCGCCATTCGCCAACGCGCGGCCGTCGATGTGGGCGTGCTGTTGTCCGGCGGCGTCGACTCGAGCCTGTTGGTGGGGTTACTGCGCGAAGTCGGCGTGGAAGACTTGTCCACCTTTTCCATCGGTTTCCAGGATGCCGGCGGCGAGCGCGGCGACGAATTCCAGTATTCGGACCTGATCGCCAAGCACTATGGCACCCGCCACCATCAGCTGCGCATCGACGAAAAAGAGATCATCGAACAACTGCCGGCGGCCTTCCGCGCCATGAGCGAACCGATGGTCAGCCACGACTGCATCGCCTTTTACCTGCTGTCGCGAGAAGTGGCCAAGCATTGCAAGGTGGTGCAAAGCGGCCAGGGTGCCGATGAGCTGTTCGCCGGTTATCACTGGTACCCGCAAGTGGACGGCGCCAGCGACCCTTACGCGGCCTACCGTGCCGCATTCTTCGACCGTAGCTACGAGGAATACGCCGACACCGTGGAGCCCAAGTGGCTGACGGCCAATGACGCCGCCGGTGACTTCGTCAAGGAACATTTCGCCCAACCCGGCGCCGACGCCGCGGTCGACAAGGCGCTGCGCTTGGACAGCACGGTGATGCTGGTGGACGACCCGGTCAAGCGCGTCGACAACATGACCATGGCCTGGGGCCTGGAAGCGCGCACGCCGTTCCTCGACTACCGGTTGGTGGAGCTTTCGGCCCGGGTGCCGGCGAAGTTCAAGCTGCCCGACGGCGGCAAGCAGGTGCTCAAGGAAGCCGCCCGGCGCGTGATCCCCAGCGAGGTCATCGACCGCAAGAAGGGCTATTTCCCCGTGCCTGGGCTCAAGCACCTGGAAGGCGACACGCTGGCCTGGGTGCGCGAACTGCTGCTGGATCCGAGCCAGGATCGCGGCCTGTTCAACCCGGCCATGCTCGACCGCCTGCTCACCGACCCCAACGGCCAATTGACCCCGCTGCGCGGTTCGCGCCTGTGGCAACTGGCTGCGCTGAACCTGTGGCTCAGCGAGCAAGGAATCTGATTGATGAAACCCCACCCTACCGTTCACAACCAACGCCTCTTGCGGGGCCAGGCGCCTTCGTACGAACGTCTGCAGGCGCGCCTGGCCGAAGATGGCAGCGCAATGGGCGCCGACCCGATCGCCGTCCACTGCGGCTGGGGTCGGCTGCTGATCGGCCACACGTTCCCCGACCCGGCTTGCCTGGCCCAGGAACTGCTCAATGAGCAACCGGGCGAACGCGACATTGCCCTGTACGTCGCCGCGCCCCAGCAAGTCCTGGGGCTGGAACCGGCGCATCTGTTCCTCGACCCGTCCGACACCTTGCGCCTGTGGTTCAGCGATTATCGCCAGGCCACGCGGGTGTTCCGTGGGTTTCGCATCCGCCGGGCGCAAGGGGACGCCGACTGGCAAGCCATCAACCAGCTTTACCAGGCCCGCGGCATGTTGCCCATCGACCCGCAACGCCTGACCCCGCGTCACGAAGGCGGCCCGGTCTACTGGCTGGCCGAAGACGACGATACCGGCGCGGTGATCGGCAGCGTCATGGGCCTGAATCACCAGAAAGCCTTCAACGACCCGGAAAACGGCAGCAGCCTCTGGTGCCTCGCCGTGGACCCGCAATGCTCACGGCCAGGTGTTGGCGAAGTGCTGGTGCGCCATCTCATCGAGCATTTCATGAGCCGGGGCCTGAGCTACCTCGACCTGTCGGTGCTGCACGACAATCGCTTGGCGAAAAACCTCTACGCCAAGCTCGGTTTCCGCAACCTCTCGACCTTTGCCATCAAACGCAAGAACGGCATCAACCTGCCGCTGTTCCTTGGCCCGGGTCCCGAGGCTCAGTTCAACCCTTATGCGCGGATCATTGTCGAGGAAGCCCACCGTCGCGGCATCGAGGTCCAGGTGGACGACGCCGAGGCCGGGTTGTTCACCCTGGTCCACGGCAGCCGCCGGGTGCGTTGCCGCGAATCCCTGAGTGACCTGACCAGCGCCATCAGCATGACCCTGTGCCAGGACAAGAGCCTGACCCACAAGGTGCTGAAGAACGCCGGCCTGAACCTGCCGGCGCAACAACTGGCGGGCAATGCCGACGACAACCTGGCGTTTCTCGACGAGCACGAACGGGTCGTGGTCAAGCCGCTGGACGGTGAACAAGGCCAGGGCGTGGCAGTGGACCTGCGCACCATTGAAGAAGTACAAGCCGCCATCGAAACGGCCCGGCAGTTCGACAGCCGGGTGCTGCTGGAAAGCTTCCACGAAGGGTTGGACCTGCGAATCCTGGTGATCGGTTTCGAAGTGGTGGCGGCCGCCATCCGGCGGCCGGCGGAAGTGATCGGCGACGGCCGCCACACCATCGGCGCCCTGATCGAAGCCCAGAGTCGCCGACGCCAGGCCGCCACGGGTGGCGAAAGCAAGATCCCGATGGATGCGGAGACCGAGCGCACGCTCAAGACGGCGGGGTTCGACTACGACAGCGTCCTGCCGGCCGGAGAGCACCTGTTCGTGCGGCGCACGGCCAACCTTCATACCGGCGGGGTACTGGAAGACGTCACCGGCATCCTCCATCCGACCCTGGCCGATGCGGCGGTACGCGCCGCCCGAGCGTTGGACATTCCCATGGTCGGCCTTGACCTGCTGGTGCCGGCGGCCGACCAGCCCGACTATGTGTTCATCGAAGCCAACGAACGCGCCGGCCTGGCCAACCACGAACCGCAACCCACTGCCGAACGCTTTGTGGACCTGCTGTTTCCCCATAGTCAGGCGGTGGCCTGAGCACCGTTCACAGTGGCGAGGGGGCTTGCTCCCGCTGGGTCGCGGAGCGCCCCCCCTTCGATGCGAATGTCCCGGATTATTCAGGGCTGGAGCTGCGACCGCTTTGCGTTCGAACGGGAGCAAGCTCCCTCGCCACAAGGCTCTTCTGCCTAACCTTATCGTCCGAGAGGAGTTTCCATGATCAGCAAAATTCCCGAACCGAATCTCGAATACCTGCAAAAAGTCTTGCTGGAAATGCTCGCCATTCCCAGCCCGACCGGCTTCACCGACACCATCGTGCGCTACGTCGCCGAACGGCTCGAAGAGTTGGGTATCCCCTTTGAAATGACCCGTCGCGGCACCATCCGCGCCACCCTCAAGGGCCGCAAGAACAGCCCCGACCGCGCGGTGTCCGCGCACCTGGACACCATCGGCGCCTCGGTACGGGCCATCAAGGACAATGGACGCCTGACCTTGGCCCCGGTGGGCTGCTGGTCGAGCCGGTTTGCCGAGGGCAGCCGGGTCAGCCTGTTTACCGACACCGGCGTGATTCGCGGCAGCGTGCTGCCCTTGATGGCATCCGGGCATGCGTTCAACACCGCCGTTGATGAAATGCCCATCAGCTGGGACCACATCGAACTGCGCCTGGACGCCTACTGCACCACCCGCGCCGATTGCGAAACCCTGGGCGTGAGCGTTGGCGACTACGTGGCCTTCGACCCGTTGCCGGAGTTCACCGAAAGCGGTCACATCAGCGCCCGCCACCTGGATGACAAGGCCGGCGTCGCCGCGCTGCTGGCGGCACTCAAGGCCATTGTCGACAGCGGTGAAGAACTGCTGATCGACTGCCACCCGCTGTTCACCATCACCGAGGAAACCGGCAGCGGTGCAGCCGCCGCGCTGCCCTGGGACGTCAGCGAATTCGTCGGCATCGATATCGCGCCGGTCGCGCCCGGCCAGCAGTCGAGCGAACATGCGGTGAGTGTGGCCATGCAGGACTCCGGTGGCCCCTACGACTACCACCTGTCGCGGCACCTGCTGAAACTGGCCAAGGAGAACGAGCTGCCGGCCCGCCGGGACCTGTTCCGCTATTATTTCAGCGACGCCCACTCGGCCATCACCGCCGGCCACGACATTCGCACCGCCCTGCTGGCCTTCGGCTGCGACGCCACCCATGGCTACGAACGCACCCACATCGACAGCCTGGCCGCCCTCAGCCGCCTGCTCGGCGCCTACATCCTCAGCCCACCCGTGTTTGCCAGCGACGCGCAACCGGCCCAAGGCTCGCTGGACCGCTTCAGTCACCAGATCGAACACGATGCGCAGATGGAAAGCGATACCCGGGTGCCTTCGGTGGATAGCCTGCTGGGGCAGCGGTCGGACAGCTGAGTCGCCCGCCTTGCGGGGCGGCGCCAGCAAAACCGATTTCGCGAGCAAGCTCGCTCCCACAAAGGTTGCATGCCAATGTGAGAGCAAGCTTGCTCGCGAAGCCGACAACGCACCCCGGCAGCCCCCCAAGGCTAGCCGCAAACGCCCGTTGGCCGTAGCATCGCCTCATTGTCTAGCCGAGGTACCCCATGCTGATTCCCCACGACCAACTCGAAGTCGACACACTCACCCGCCTGATCGAGGATTTCGTGACCCGCGACGGCACCGACAATGGCGACGACACGCCCCTCGAAACCCGCGTACTGCGCGTGCGGCAAGCGCTGACCAAGGGCCAGGCGATGATCGTGTTCGATCCCGAGAGCGAACAGTGCCAACTGATGCTCAAGCACGACGTGCCCAAGCACCTATTCGACTGAACAGGCCTTGCGCTGGGCGTGGGCTTTTTTCTTCTGGATCTTTTCGTAGATTTCGGAGCGATGGACATCGATGTGTCGGGGCGCTTCGACGCCAAAACGCACGGTGCCGCCGGTGACCGACAGCACGCGAACGGAAATGTCGTCACCGATGGAAATCAGTTCGCCCACAGCGCGGCTTAGTACGAGCATGGTTCTTGTCCTTAAGAATGTCTGGACCTTGACCATGCCCGGCCTGATTCAGCTTCTCAAGGCTCCCACGACAAATCAGTAAGGCCCTACAAGCAAAGCACTTCGGGCTGACGGAAACGTCCTGCAAAACCTGTATAGCGGCGTTTATTTCAGGTCGCCGAGAAGCGTGGCCCGAACAGGATCACGCTCGCCCCCAGCACGCACAGCGCCACGCCGATCCAGTCCGAACCCAGCGGCCGCACCCGCTCCACCACGGCCAGCCAGCCAATCGAGGCGATGATGTAGATACCGCCGTAGGCGGCGTAGGCGCGACCGGCATAAGTGGCTTCGATGCGGGTCAGCAACAGGGCAAAGAGGGTCAGGCTGATCAGCGCCGGGGCGATCCACCAGGCGCTCTTGCCCTGGCGCAGCCACATCCAGAACGCGTAGCAACCGGCGATTTCAAACAGCGCGGCAAGAAAGAACCACAGGTAATTGAGCATGCAAATGTCCATCAGGAAGGCCGAATCGCGCCATCCTGAGGACACCGGGCCGCCAGGTCAACTCGGGTTCTGTCGAGCCTTGGCGCGCATCTTGTCGGCCATGACGGTCATTTCGTCGTAGAGCTTCTGCGGGGCCTGCTGCTTGAGCGCCCACGCCGCCCGCCCCTGCTCGTGGGGCAGGATCATGAACTGGCCCTGGGCGACGTGCTGGTAGATGTAATCGGCGATGTCGGCGGCGCTGATGGGCGAGCTTTCCAGCAGTTTGCCAACCTGGGCCTTCATGGCCGGTGTCGGCCCACGGAAGGAGTCGAGCAGGTTGGTCTGGAAGAACGACGGGCACACCACGTGCACGCCGATTTCCTGCTGGGCCAGTTCAACCAGCAGGCTTTCCGACAAGGCCACCACGCCGGCCTTGGCCACGTTGTAGTTGCTCATGGCCGGCCCTTGCATCAGCGCGGCCATGGAGGCGATGTTGATGATTTTGCCGCGGCTCTGCTCCAGCAACGGCAAGAACGCCTTGCAGCCCTTGACCACGCCCATCAGGTTGATTGCGATCTGCCAGTCCCAGTCTTCCAGGGACAGTTCGCTGAAGAACCCGCCCGAGGCCACACCGGCGTTATTGACGATGATGTCGATGCCGCCGAATTTCTCTTCGCAGGCCTGGGCGAAGGCCGTCAATTGGCTGTAGTCGCGCACATCGCAACGTTGGATGAAACCGTCGCCGCCTGCCTCGCGCACCAACCTCAGGGTTTCCACCAGGCCGGGCTCACTGACATCCGACAAGGCCAGGCGCCAGCCTTCGCGGGCCCAGCGCAACGCGATTTCGCGGCCCAGGCCGGAGCCGGCCCCAGTGATCATCATGCGATTTTGCATAGCAGACAGCCTTGTTGTTCCGGGAGAGATAGGCCGAGTGTAGCGAAGGACCCGCCCGTCCCCACGCTCCATCAGATTGCTGAATGGCGAGGGCAAACCATGGCGGGATGTGAAGGGCCCCGTGGCGGCTTGCACACTGTGTAGCGGGTACTAAAAAACATTGAATTTTTTACAGGACGTTACGGTCGGACCTATTAAGCCGCCCGGATTTAATGCATGCGCGCTGGCAGTCAAAAGTTGCATCAACCCAGAACTGACCAATAAGGAAATCTACAATGGGCACAATTCTTATCATTATTCTGATCCTCCTGCTGATCGGTGGTCTGCCGGTCTTCCCGCACTCCAGAAGCTGGGGTTACGGCCCGTCCGGTATTATCGGTGTGGTGTTGGTGGTGCTGTTGGTCCTGCTACTACTGGGCAAGATATGAACCACTAAGAACAAAAAAAGAGGCCCTCACGGGCCTCTTTTTTTATGCTCGCCGATAATCAGTCCGGCTTGCCGTCGATAACACCGGCGGTGTTATCCAACAAGCTCTTGGTGGCCGTCTGCAGGAACGACTCGAGCTTGAGTTTCATCGCTGCGGTGTCCGGTGCATCCGGGACGATCTCCGCACGGGGGTTGGCACCCAGTTCATAGCGATACATCTTTGGCGGCATTTCCTTTTCCTTCGGCAGCACCAGGATCTGGTCGTCCTTGATGATCGCCGTGGTCTGTTCGCTGCCCGATGGCTTGATCACGCCAAAACCGGTATCGCCCTGCGGCAGGTTCAAAAGGTCACGTCCCCAGCACTGGTTGCGCACCTGACCGCCGATCCGGCCCATGATGGTCGGCACGATATCGACCTGGGTACCCACGGTGTGGCTGCGCTGGCCGAACTTCTCCTGGACGCCCGGGCCGATCAGCAGCAACGGCACGTTAAAGCGGCCCAGGTCCATTTCGGTGATCTGGCGTTCGTTGCCGAAGCCATGGTCGCCCACCACCACAAACAGGGTTTCCTTGAAGTACGGTTCCTTGCGGGCCTTCTCGAAGAACTGGCCCAGGGCCCAGTCGGCGTAGCGCATGGCGGTCAGGTGTTCGTTCAGGCTGCCACGGTCGGTCACCCGCTCCACTGGCAACGGTGTCGGCAGCGCATACGGCGTGTGGTTCGACAGGGTCTGCAGCAAGGCGTAGAACGGCTTGCCGTTTTCCCGCGCCTTGAGCTCGATCAGGCCACGGTCGAACATGTCCTGGTCGGACACGCCCCAGGTCGGATCGGAGAACACCGGGTTGACGAAGTCGTTACGCCCGATGAAGTTGGTCATGCCCTGGCTGCTGAAGAACCCCGACTGGTTGTCCCAGGCAAAGTCGCCGTTGTAGACGTACACGTCGTCGTAGTCACGGGCACTGAGCAATTGCGGCAGGCCCGACAGCTTGTGGCTGCCTTCCGGCGTCTGCATCAGGTATTCGAAACCGGGCAGGTTCGGGAAGCACGCCATGGTGGCGAACATGCCCTGGTGGGTGTGGGTGCCGTTGGAGAAGAAGCGATCGAACAGCAGGCCTTCCTTGGACAGCTTGTCCAGGTAAGGCGTGATGTTGCCCGATGCGCCCAGGGCGCCCACCGAGTGACCGGCCATGCTTTCCATGAGGATCACCACCACATTTTTGATGGGCAGCGTCTTGTCGGTCGGCGGCGTGTAGTCGCGGCGCACGGCGGCGGTCTCGGTGTCCACCAGCTTGTCGTCGGGCATGACCAGCATGTCGCGCACGGTCTGCTGGGCCAACGGTTGTTCGAGGGTGGCTTTCCAGATGTTGTCACGGTCTTCGGACATCCGGCTCTTGGCCGCCGCCACCAGCGACAGCGTGCCGTTGAGGCCCAGCTGGTTGGCGAAGTTCGAGTCGGTGGTGTACACGTCGCCCCAACGCAGCGGCGGGCCCTGGCGCAGAGTGCCACGGGCGGCGACCACGGCCACCAGCAGGCAGACCATGAACACCGCTACACGTCCGTACCACGGGGCGATCTGGCGCGTGCCGATGCTGCCACCGCTGAACGGGCCGCGCGGACGGGTCGCCCGGTCGGCGCCCTTGAACGCCAGGCTCAGGATGATCGTGCCGCCGACCCAGGCCAGCAGGTAGCGCACCACCGGGAAGCCGTACCAGAGCATGCTCATCACGGTCTTCGGGTCTTCCTTTACATACTGGAAGACCAGGCCGTTGAGACGCTGGTGGAATTCACGGTAGAAGTCCATCTCCATCAGGCCCAGGAACAAGGCGATGCTGGAGGTGACCGTCAGCCAGAAACGAAAGAACCCACGTGCCGCCATGGCCCTGGCGCTGAACAACGCCAGCAGCAATGGAATGCAGAGGTAGACCACCAGGCGCAGGTCGAATCGCAAGCCGTTGACGAACGCTTCGACAAAGGTAGAGGCCGGGGTGTCGAGGATCATCTCGCGGTTGTAGACCAGCAGCGCCACGCGCAGCAGGCTGAACATGACCATCATCACCAGGGCGCAAAGCAGGGTGTAGGCCAGGTGCGATTTGACGGTCGGTTGCAGCAGGCGATGCGTAGTGCGCTGCTGACTCAGGGCGTCCGGGATTGCCATGTCGTTTTAGGACCTATTGGAGTTTGAGTGACAAAAAGGAACAACGGCGCGCCCTCTGTTGGCCAATGCCTGGCCCCGGGGCTTGCGCGAGTGCGCAAATGTTTGCACGAACGGCCATGGCATTGCCATTAAATAACCGGCCGCGATAAAAGCGCGGGGGATTGTCCGCAAGGTTTTGTGAAAATTTTGTTCAATGAATATTCAGAAACACAAAATCCCCGGTGCTACGCATAGGCGAGACGAACTCATTGTGGCGAAGGAACTTGCTCGCGCGAAGCTGCGCGGCAGTCGCAAAACCGACCAAATGAGACATGCCTGATCAAGCGCGGTGACTGGATTGGGCTGCTTCGCCGCCCAGCGGGAGCAAGCTCCCTCGCCACAGAATGCACCTTTGCCTCAGAAAGCTCTCCCCAGAGGGATTCTTAGCGATTAGTGAAACTGCCGCCCCAACCCCGCCGGCACGCCTTCGATGGTGGTGTCTTCCCACGGGCCGTTCGGGCTGACGGAGCGGCTCCAGCCGTTGTTCCAGCGGTAGTAGGTGCGTTGGCGATAGAAGGTGTTGGTCTGGTTATCCAGCACATACACCCCCAGCTTGGCATCCCAATGGCTGTTGCCGCCCGGCGGCGGGGCGAAGCTGGCGGAGGTGCGTGGCACAGGCTTGGCCGGTTTGCTCGGGGTGGCCGGTTTGCCCGGCGGCGTGGACGGGCCAGGCTTGGTGGTCGGGGTCGACGGCGGAATCGGCGGCAGTGGCGTCGAAGGCTCCGGCGGACGCTGGACCGCACAAGCGCTCAGGCCCAGGACGAGCGTGAGCAAGGTGATGCGAGCGATGGCGGTCATGGTGCGAATTCCTGTTATTGGTCCGGGCTGTCGATGGTCAGGTGCTGCGACGCGGTGGTGCTGCTCGCCAGGGGTTGGCTGCGGCCGATCCATTCACCGGCGGTGGGTTGACCGGCACGGGAGATCCGCGCCACCAGTTGGACTTCAGGGAAGTTCGACAGTTTCAGCTGCGGCATCATCGCGTCCGCATCCCCCAGCTCTACGGTCACCGGCAGGTCGGCGACGGTCAGGCGCTTGGCCGCCAGCGGGGCCGGCGGGCCGGACGCGGCGCGGGCGAAGATGAACACGCTGTCGCCTGGCTGCACCTTGGCCTTGAGCGCCGGCGCCAGCTCGACACGCACCTTGAGCACGGCGGCCGCCTTGGCGGCAGGTGCCTGGGTCTGAGCCTGGGCCGGCGCAACCTGGCCGCCAGCGGCCTGAAGCTTCTCGGTGGCGCGGGCGATACCGCCCTGCAACGCCTCGCGGGACTTGTCACCCTCCGGTAGCTCCACCAACAGGCGGCTCCAGTAATCGATCGCGTCCTGGTAACGTTCGCCCTCGAACGCGGCGATGCCCAGCAGGCCGAGGCTGGTGACCTCCTTGGGATCGAGCTTCAGCGCTTCGTCGGTCAGGGCCTGGACCTGGTCCGACCATTTCTTGCCGTCGGCGAAGTACTGCGCCTGGGCCCACTGGCCCAGCAGTTCGGGTTGGCGGCCCGCCACCGCCACGGTGCGCTGGAAGATCTTCGCTGCATCCGCGGGCCGATCCTGGGCCATGTACGTACGGCCAAGGAAATACAGGCCCTCGGCGTTGTCCGGTTGCGCCGCCACCGCCCGCTCCAGGCGTTGGGTCATTTCTTCCATCGACTGCGGCGCCTGGGCGAACTCACGGGTCAGTTCGACCTTGTCGCTGGCACCGAAATGCAGGTACAGCCCCAAGCCCAGCAACGGTACCAGCACGGCGGCGAGCAACGGCAAGGGCTTGCCCAGGCGCGACTCGCGCGGCGCATCGGCGCCCTCGGTGTCGGCCAGCAGCTCACGGGCGGCTTCGGCGCGGCCGGTGTCCAACTGCGCGGCGTTGAGCACGCCCTCCTCCCGCTCGGCCTGCAGTTGAGCGACGCGCTCCTGGTACAGCGCCACGTTGAGCGCGGTACGGTCCTCTTCGCGCTGGGCACGGCGACCACGCAACACAGGAATCAACAGAAAACTCAGGGCAATCAGGAGCAGCAGACCTGCGGCGAGCCAGAAATCAATCATGCTTGGTTGTATCCAACAGTTGGTCGAGGCGCTGGCGCTCTTCGACGGAAAGCGTGTCCGGGGCGGCCGTACGCTGCACCCGACGGCGGCGAACGATCACGGCGATGACCACGAAGCCACCGAGCAACAGCCCGGCGGGGCCGAACCAGAGCAGCGCGGTCTTGGAGGACAAGGCGGGGTTGTAGCGCACGAACTCACCGTAGCGGTCCACCATGAAGTCGATGATCTGCTGGTTGTCCTTGCCCTCGCCGAGCATGCGGAAGATTTCCTTGCGCAGGTCAGCGGCAATCGGTGCGTTGGAGTCGGCGATGTCCTGGTTCTGGCACTTGGGGCAGCGCAGTTCCTTGGTCAGCTCGCGAAACCGCTCGCGCTCGCCCTCGTTGGCGAATTCGTACGTGTCGATGGCGGCGTGGGCCACCCCCACCAGGCTCAACCCGAGCATGGCGGCTGCCAGCCAGCGCCTCATGGCTTGGCCTCGTCAACCAGTGCCTGGTATTTGGCGGCCAACTTCTCGCGCCAGACCTGTTCGTCGATCACCCCGACAAACTTGTCGCGGATGATGCCCTTGGCGTCGATGAAGAAGGTTTCCGGCGCCCCATAGACCCCCAGGTTCAGGCCCAGGGAGCCCTCCTCGTCGCGAATATCCAACTGGTAAGGGTTATGGAACTCGGCGAGCCATTTCAGCGCGTCGGCGTTGACGTCCTTGTAATTGACGCCGTAGATCACCACGCCGTTCTGCGCCAGTTTGTTCAGCACCGGGTGCTCGACCCGGCAAGAGATGCACCAGGTGCCCCACACATTGACCAGCGCCGGCTTGCCCAGCAGGTCGGCGCGGGTCAGGGTCTTGTCACCCTGCACCGACGGCAGGGAAAACTCCGGGAACGGCTTGCCGATCATCGCCGAGGGCAGCTCGGCCGGGTTCAGGTAAAGCCCCCGGTACAGAAACACCGCCACCACCAGGAACAGCGCCAGCGGCAACACCATCATCCAACGTCTCATGCAGTGGCTCCCGTCACGCCCAGGGCTTCGCGCACCCGGGTTTTCACCTTGACCCGATAACGCCGATCCAGCGCCGCCAGGACCCCGCCAAGACCGGTGAGCAGGCCACCGAACCAGATCCAGCGCACGAACGGCTTGACGTGCACCCGCACGGCCCAGGCGCCATCGCCCAGGGATTCACCCAGTGCCACATACAGGTCGCGGGTGAAACCGGCATCGATGCCGGCCTCGGTCATCACCGAGTTCTGCACGGTGTACAGGCGTTTTTCCGGGTGCAGGACCGTCACTTCCCGGCCGTCGCGAATGACCCGCACGGTGCCTTTGTCGGAGGTGAAGTTCGGGCCTTCGAAATGCTTGGCGCCCTCGAACACGAACTGATACCCGGCCAGCTCCATGGACTCTCCCGGGGCCAGGCGCAGGTCGCGCTCGGCGCTGTTCTGGCTGGACAGCACCACGCCCAGGGCGCAGACGGCGATGCCCAGGTGGGCGATCTGCATGCCCCAGTAGCTGCGGGTCAGGGTTGGCAGGCCCTTGACCAGGCCTTTGTGGCGGGTCTTGTCGAGAATGTCTCGGACACCGGCCAGCAGCACCCAGGCCGCCAGCACGAAAGTGGCCAGCACCGCCCAGTTGAAGTCGCCATAGGCCACCCCGGCCACCACGGCCAGGGCCGCCGTGCCCAGCAGCACCGGCGTCAGCATGCCCAGCAACCACTTGACCGGCGTGTCTTTCCAGCGCACCAGTACGCCGATGGCCATCACCACCATCAGGATCCCCATCAGCGGGATGAACAAGGCGTTGAAGTACGGCGGACCGACCGACAGCTTGGCCCCGGACAACGCATCGAGCACCAGCGGGTACAGCGTCCCCAGCAGGATCATCGACGCGGCCACCACCAGCACCAGGTTGTTGCCCAGCAACAGGGTTTCCCGCGACCAGAGGTTGAAGCCCACCTGGCTTTTCACCACCGGCGCGCGCAGGGCGAACAACGTCAGCGAACCGCCGACCACGCACAACAGGAACATCAGGATGAACACGCCGCGCTCAGGGTCCGAGGCGAAGGCATGCACCGACGTCAGGACACCGGAGCGCACCAGGAACGTCCCGAGCAGGCTCAGGGAAAACGCCGCGATGGCCAGCAGCACGGTCCAGCTTTTGAACACGCCGCGCTTTTCCGTGACGGCCAGGGAATGGATCAGTGCCGTGCCCACCAGCCAGGGCATGAACGAGGCGTTTTCCACAGGATCCCAGAACCACCAGCCGCCCCAGCCGAGTTCGTAGTAGGCCCACCACGAACCGAGGGTGATGCCGATGCCGAGGAAGGCCCAGGCGACAATGGTCCAGGGCCGCGACCAGCGAGCCCAGGCGGCATCCAGGCGTCCGCCGAGCAAGGCCGCGATGGCGAAGGCGAAGGCCACGGAGAAGCCGACGTACCCCATGTACAGCATGGGTGGGTGCACGATCAGGCCGATGTCTTGCAACAGCGGATTGAGGTCGCGGCCATCGCTGGGCATCTGCGGCAGGATGCGCTCGAACGGGTTGGAGGTGACGATCAGGAACAGCAGGAAGCCGGTACTGATCATGCCCATCACCGCCAGTACCCGGGCCAGCATCACCTGGGGCAACTGCCGGGAGAACACCGAGACGGCGAAGGTCCAGCCGGCCAGGATCAATGCCCAGAGCAGCAGCGAACCTTCATGGGCACCCCACACCGCACTGAACTTGTAATACCAGGGCAACGCGCTGTTGGAGTTGCTGGCGACGTAGGCCACGGAAAAATCGTCGGTCATGAAGGCGTAGGTCAGGCAACCGAAGGCGAACACCATGAAGGCGAACTGGCCCCACGCCGCCGGCTGGGCCAGGCTCATCCACAGGCGGTCGCCGCGCCAGGCACCGAGCAACGGCACCACGGCCTGCACTAGGGCAAAGCAGAGGGCCAGGATCATCGCCAGGTGGCCCAACTCGGGAATAAAGATACCGGTGCTCATCGATCAGCCCTCCTTCACGGGAGCAGGCGCCGACTGACCGCTGTCTTTCAGGGCCTTGGTCACTTCCGGCGGCATGTATTTTTCATCGTGCTTGGCCAGCACTTCATCGGCCACCACCACGCCACTGGCGTTGAGCTTGCCCAGGGCGACGATGCCCTGCCCCTCGCGGAACAGATCCGGGAGGATGCCGCGATAGGTGATGGTGACGGTCTTGTTGAAATCAGTGACGTTGAAGGTCACGTCCAGCGAATCCCCGGAACGCACCAGCGACCCCTTTTCCACCATGCCACCGGCGCGGATGCGTGTGTCATGGGGCGCTTCGCCGTTGGCAATCTGGGTCGGGGTGTAGAACAGGTTGATGTTCTGCTGCAAGGCACTGAGCGCCAGGCCGACCGCGGCACCGACACCCACCAGGATCGCCAGAATGATGACAAGACGTTTTTTGCGCAGCGGATTCACTGACCGTTCTCCCGGCGCAGACGACGCGCCTCCTGTTGCAGATACCGCTTGCGGGCCAGGATCGGCACCGCCACGTTGAGGGCCAGTACCGCCAGGCAAATGCCATAGGCTGACCAGACATACAGGCCATGATGGCCCATGGCGAGGAAATCGCCGAATGAAGCGAAACTCATCGAGCGGCCTCCAGGCTGTTCTGTACTTCGGCCTTCACCCAACTGGCGCGGGCTTCGCGCTTGAGCACTTCGAGGCGCATGCGCAGCAGCAGCACCGCGCCGAAGAAACAATAGAACCCCAGCACCGTCAGCAGCAGCGGCAGCCACATTTCCACCGGCATCGCCGGCTTTTCGGTGAGGGTGAACGTCGCGCCCTGGTGCAGGGTGTTCCACCACTCCACCGAGTACTTGATGATCGGGATGTTGATCACGCCGACGATCGCCAGCACCGCGCACGCCTTGGCGGCGCTGTCACGATTGCTGATGGCGTTGCCCAGCGCAATAAGACCGAAGTACAGGAACAGCAGGATCAGCATCGACGTCAGTCGGGCATCCCAGACCCACCATGAACCCCAGGTCGGCTTGCCCCAGATGGCACCGGTGACCAGCGCAACGGCGGTCATCCAGGCGCCGATGGGCGCCGCGCATTGCAGGGCCACGTCGGCCAGCTTCATCTTCCACACCAGCCCGACCACCCCGCACACCGCCAGCATCACGTAGACGGACTGGGCCAGCATCGCCGTGGGCACATGAATGTAGATGATGCGGAAGCTGTTGCCCTGCTGGTAATCCGGCGGGGCGAAGGCCAGGCCCCAGACGATGCCGGAACCGATCAGCAGCAGAGCGGCGATGCTCAGCCAGGGCAGCAGCCTGCCGCTGATGCCATAGAACCACTTGGGTGAGCCGAGCTTGTGAAACCAGGTCCAGTTCATTGCTGTTTCCATCACGGTTGCGGCTCGCCATCACGAACCGCCGGGGCGGCCTTGACTTCCAGGGAAGTGGTCAGTTTTTGACCAGGCCTCATTATTATTCGCCGACGCTGATCTTCAGGCCAGCGGCTATTGCAAAGGGTGTCAGGGTTATCGCCAGGGCGGTCAGGCTCCCAAGCCACAGCAGATAACCCGTCGCCGGCATGCCCTGCAAAGCCGCCTGCAAGGCGCCACTGCCGAGGATCAACACCGGGATATACAGCGGCAGGATCAACAATGCCAGCAGCAGGCCGCCGCGCTTCAAACCCACCGTCAACGCCGCGCCCACCGCACCGAGCAAGCTCAGCACTGGCGTACCCAGCAGCAGCGACACCAGCAGCACCGGCATGCACGCGCTGGGCAAGCCAAGCATCATGGCCAGCAGCGGCGAGAGCAGCACCAGCGCCAACCCGGAAAAAACCCAGTGTGCCAGTACCTTGGCCAAAACCAGAAGGGCCAGGGGGTGCGACGAAAGGACCCACTGTTCGAGGGAGCCGTCCTCGAAATCACTGCGGAAAAGCCCGTCCAGCGAGAGCAGGACCGATAAAAGCGCGGCCACCCAGACCAGTCCTGGCGACAAGGTTTGCAACAATTGAGTCTCCGGGCCGACGGCCAACGGGAACAATGCAATCACGATCGCGAAGAACACCAGCGGATTGGCCAATTCAGCCGGACGACGAAACAACAGCCGAGCCTCACGGGCCAACAACAAACCGAACACGCTCATATCGCCCAGGTCCCCAGGTCAATGCTGCGATAACCGGATGGCATCCGCGCCAGCGTGTGGTGAGTGGTCAACAGCACCGTGCCACCGCGCTCGCAGTGTCCGGCCAGGTGTTCCTCGAGCTGCGCCACGCCCTGCTTGTCCAGGGCGGTGAAGGGTTCGTCGAGGATCCACAGCGGCGGGCTATCCAGATACAGCCGGGCCAGGGCCACGCGACGCTGCTGGCCGGCGGACAGGGTGTGACACGGTACGTCTTCAAAACCGCGCAAGCCCACCGTGGCCAACGCCTGCCAGATCGCCTCGCGTCCGGCCGGGCGATGCAAGGCGCAGAGCCAACTGAGGTTTTCTTCCGGGGTGAGCAGATCCTTGATCCCGGCGGCATGGCCGATCCAGAGCAGGTTGCGCGCCAGTTCACTGCGCTGGCTCTGCAACGGGTGGCCATTGAGCAGCACCTGGCCGGCGGTGGGCTGCATCAACCCGGCCAGCAGCCGCAGCAAGCTGGTCTTGCCGCTGCCGTTGGGGCCACTGACCTGCACCATATCGCCGGGCGAGAGTCTCAATTCGAGATGTTCGAACAGCAGCCGCAAGTCTCGCTCACAAGCGAGGCCGACGGTTTGCAAAAGAGGACTGGTCAAGGGATCGCGGGCCTTATACGGTTCAAGTCGGCGGTGCAGCGGCCGTTAAAGAGATGCAGCATAGATGCATTGACGGCCTGTTCCACAGAGCTGCGTCAAACAATTGCAAGGTTTTCGCCACTCCCTGTAAGACGGGCGGCATTATACATGTCGTGCCCTGCGCGAAAGAGGGCTTTTTCCCAAGGTAAGACTGCTGATGACAGGTGACATGAACATTCAGCCGCTGCCTCAGCCCACGGCGACGACGCGTACGCCCGTGGTTAGTGGCGAGCTGCTCAAACTGCTGACGCCGGTCGAGGGCCTGATCGGTGCCGGCCAGACGGCGAGTGCCGAAGTCCTTTCGCTCAAGCAGGCCGACCAGACATTCCAGCTATTGCTCAAGGTCACCCTGGAAAGCGGCCGCCAGACCACGGTCCAGGCCACCAGCATGCAGCCGCTGCCCCAGGGCACCAGCCTGGCCGTGACCCAGCCCTCGGCCACCAACCTGGCCGTGACGGTGCAACAGGCCATCGCCTCCAGCGTCGCCGCACTGACCCGCATCGACACCGCGCAAATGCCGGTCGGGACCCTGCTGCAAGGCAAGGTGCTGACCAGCCAGGCCCTGCCGCAACTGCCGGGGCAGCCGGTGGTGTACCGGTCGTTGGTGAGCCTGCTCAACACCGCCCAGGCAGGGGCCACCCTCGACATCGACAGCCCGCAGCCGCTGCGCATCGGCACATTGTTGAGCGCCCAGGTGCAAGACGCCCAGACCCTGAAGTTCGTGCCATTGAGCAACCACCAGGAGCAACTGGCGGTAAGCCAGCAACTGGCCACCCAAGTGAGCCGCCAAGGCTCGCTGGACAGCCTGATCAGCGCCTTGCAGAACCTCCCGGCCACTGACGACACCGGTGCCGAGCTGCGCGCAGCCGTGACGCGGCTGTTGGCCGGCCTGCCGGATGTCCAACAATTGAGCACGCCCAAAGGCCTGGCCCAGGCCATGGTGGCCAGCGGGGTGTTCCTGGAAAGCAAACTGCTTGCCGGGCCTGCGCTGGGTCCGGCGGCAGACATGAAAGGCGACCTGTTGAAGCTGATCGCCCAACTGACCCCGTCGCTGCCCGCCTCCACCAACCTGGGCGCCATCATCGCCGCCAACACCTTGGCCCAGGCCTTGCCCACCTTTGTGCGCAGCGCCCTGGGGATGCTCGGCCAGGTCAGCGCCAAGCCGCAACCGACCAATTTCCCCCTGCCCTCGCGGCTGCTGAAGGAGCAGGATGACGAAGGCGACCTCGAGCACCTGCTGCGCCTGGCCGCCGCTGCCGTGTCGCGCCTGCAAAGCCATCAGCTGTCGAGCCTGGAACAAACGGGGCTGACCCCCGACGGCAGGCTGATGAGCACCTGGCAACTGGAGATCCCCATGCGCAACCTGCAGGACATCGTGCCCTTGCAGGTCAAGTTTCAGCGCGAGGAAACCCCGCCTCGGGAACAACCTGACGAGCGCCGGGAAGAACGTGAACCGAAGCAGCAACTCTGGCGGGTCGAACTGGCGTTCGACATGGAGCCGCTGGGCCCCTTGCAGGTCCAGGCCCAACTGCTCAGCGGTAGCCTGTCGAGCCAGTTGTGGGCGCAGCGGCCGTACACCGCGAGCCTGATCGAGAGCAACCTGGCGACCTTGCGTGAACGCCTGCTGGACTGCGGCTTGAACGTCAGCGACCTGGACTGCCACCTCGGCATCCCGCCCCAAGGGCCCAAGACCCGACTCGAACAACGCTGGGTGGATGAAACCGCATGACAACCCACACCGAACCGCGCCAGGCCATCGCCCTCAAATACGACGGCCACCACGCCCCGACCCTCACCGCCAAGGGCGACGAAGCCCTGGCCGAGGAAATCCTGCGGATCGCCCGGGACAGCGAAGTACCGATCTATGAAAATGCCGAATTGGTGAAACTGCTGGCCAGGCTGGAACTGGGCGACAGCATCCCGGAGGAGCTGTACCGCACGATCGCCGAGATCATCGCGTTCGCCTGGAACCTGAAAGGCAAGTTCCCCAAGGGCTACGACCCGAATGCGCCGAGCCTCGAGAAAGATGTGACGGAGCGCGGGGACGACTACTGATCGACCGTGGCGAGGGCGCTTGCTCCCGCTCCGCCGGGCTGGCGCTCCAGTGCGCAGCAGCCGCAAAAAAGCGAGGGCCGCTGCGCTGCCCTGCGGCAACGATCGCCCTCGCCATGGTGATGGTGCTGGGCGCCGAACGGCTCAGCCGCCCTTGTGCAACTTGCTCATCAACTCCGCTTCGGCCTGGGTCAGGCCGCAGGCTTGGGTCAGTTCGTCGATGCTGGCACCCATGCCTACCAGGCGGGCGGCTTGGGCGAACGAGAGGGTGGAAGGGTCACGCTGCTCCAGCTGGGCGAGTTTGTCCGGCAACGGCGCGACCACGGCCCGCAGCTCATGGAGCGCTTCGCCCATGCGCACGGTGCCGTTCTGATAGTCGTCGACGCGCTTGGCCAGCTCCTTGATGCGCTGGTCACGCAGCGCATCGCCTTGGGCCTGCTGAGCAGCAACTTGTCGCTGGTCGCGTATGTACGCCACGAACATTGCCAGCGTGCCTGCCCAAAACAGGAACAGGACAATGACTGCTACCTCAAGAATCAAATCAGATACTCTCCAGTTCCGACCACTCTTCTTCGCTCATCATTTTTTCCAGCTCGACCAGGATTAGCAACTCATTGTTCTTGTTGCAGACGCCCTGGATGAACTTGGCCGACTCTTCGTTACCGACGTTAGGCGCGGTTTCGATTTCCGACTGACGCAAGTAAACCACTTCGGCCACGCTGTCGACCAGGATACCGACCACTTGCTTGTCAGCCTCGATGATCACGATACGGGTGTTGTCGTTGACCTCGGTGGAATTCAGGCCGAAACGCTGGCGGGTGTCGATCACCGTGACCACGTTGCCGCGCAGGTTGATGATCCCCAGCACGTAGCTTGGCGCACCCGGAACCGGAGCGATCTCGGTATAGCGCAGCACTTCCTGGACCCGCATCACGTTGATGCCATAGGTTTCGTTATCGAGCTTGAAGGTCACCCATTGCAAAATCGGATCTTCGGAACCCTTGAGAGACGACGCCTTATCATTCATACCCTGACCCCTCGAAAAACCGCCTTGTGGCGGCGTGTATTCTGTCCAGCGACGCTGTGCGCCACCGGTTGTGTTATTTCGGTTTCTGGACCGGCAGGCTGCCATCCAGGTGTTTTGCCCCGCCGCTGGCGATCAGCTCTGCCAGCTCGGAAACGTCCAGCAAGGCGCACATGTGCTCGATCACCGTACCGGCCAGCCATGGCCGTTGCCCTCGATGGCTGCGCCACTTGATCTCGTTCGGATCCAGGCGCAGCGAACGGCTGACCTGGTGAACCGCCAATCCCCACTCGTACCCCTGCACCGAAATCACGTATTGCAGGCCCTGGCGAAAATCGTCGCGATAACGGTCCGGCATCACCCAGCGCGCGGTATCGAGCACCTTCAGGTTACCGGCCTGGCTCGGCAGGATCCCAAGGAACCATTGCGGCTGGCCAAACAACGGCGTCAATTCCTGCCCGGCCAGGGAGTAGATCGACCCCAGGCACACCAGCGGCACCGCCAGGGTCAACCCGGCCACATCGAACAACAGGCACTCGAACGGCTCGGCGGCCCAGCTCGGGCGGTCATCGGTCGGCTCCGGCGGCGGCGGGCTGCTCGGCGGCAGGTGGACTTCCACCACCGGCGTCACCAGCCCCTGCAACAGCGGTGCAACCGTCGACACCGGCGCAAGGATCGGCGCGGGTGCGTCCATGACCTTCAGCGACGGCTTGACGAACGGTGCCTCGACCGCTGCGGCAACCACCGACGTACGGGCGTCACGAGCCTGCTCTTCGAGCACGGCCGCTTGAAACTCATCCAGCACACCTTCGGCTTCGACAGGCTCGGGCTCGGGCAACGCCTCGATCACACTCGGCGACGGTGGTAATTCTTCGGTCGCTTCCTGCAACAGCCCGTCCAGGTAGGACTGCAGGGCCAGTTGGGGACGCGAGGTCGTCTTTATCGGGCGGTTCATTGGAAAAGTCCGCCACTTGAAAAGGTTATCGGCATGAATGCTGTAGGACTTGAGCGCTCACGAGTCGGCGCAATGCCTGTAGGAAACCTCGTCACGTTAAGCCACCTGCTGCGAAACGAGTTGCTGGGCCAACAAGTGCTTGAGCAGCGCCCGGTAAGCCAGCACACCGCGGCTCTTGCCATCGAACTGCGACGGGGTCACGCCGACGCGGCTGGCGTCCCGCAAGCGCGTATCGACGGGGATGTAGCCTTGCCAGATGTCATCCGGGTACTTGTCCCGCAGAACGCGCAGCGTCCCCAGGGACGCCTGGGTACGGCGGTCGAACAGGGTCGGCACGATGTTGAACGCCAGCGATTGCTTGCGTGAGCGGTTGACCATCGCCAACGTATTGACCATGCGCTCCAGGCCCTTGACCGCCAGGTGCTCGGTTTGCACCGGGATCACCAATTGCTGGCTCGCGGCCAAGGCGTTGACCATCAACAGGCCCAGCAACGGCGGGCTGTCGATGATGGCGTAATCGAAATCCTGCCACAGCTGCGCCAGACTCTTGGCGATCACCAGGCCCAGGCCACTCTGGCCCGGCGACTGGCGCTCCAGCGTGGCCAGGGCGGTGCTCGATGGCAACAGCGAGATGCTTTCGTGGCTGGTGGACAACAGCAACTGCCCCGGCAAGCCCTCGGGCACGGTGCCCTTGTGCAGGAACAGGTCGAAGTTGCTGTGCTCCAGGCTATCGGGATCGTAGCCGAAATAGCTGGTCATCGAGCCATGGGGGTCCAGGTCGACGATGACCACGCGCTTGCCCGCCTCGGCCAGCAAGCCAGCTAGAGCGATGGAAGATGTGGTTTTACCCACACCACCTTTTTGATTGGCGACTGCCCAGACTCTCATTCGGATCGTTCCTCCCGGCCGAAACAGGCTCGACCGAGAAATAGCTCGGTTATAAAGCGGGTGACGGAGAATTGACGGCGCTCCGCTGTCCCGGCGACTTGACCGCAGCCGGTGCAGTTTGTGTGCCAGCACGCTTCAACGCCGCATCCGGTGTTGCGTTGGCCGTCCCTGTACCGGTCAGGCTACGGCGCACATCAAGGTTGCGCGACACCACCAGCACCACGCGACGGTTGCGCGCACGGCCTTCGGCGGTGGCGTTGTTGGCCACCGGCTGGAACTCGCCATAGCCCACCGACGCCAGGCGACCGGGGTTCACGCCCTGCATCGCCAGCATGCGGACAATGCTGGCCGAACGGGCCGAGGACAGCTCCCAGTTGGTCGGGTACTGCGCGGTCCGGATCGGCTGGTCGTCCGTAAAGCCTTCGACATGGACCGGGTTGTCGAACGGCTTCAGGATCGCCGCCACCTTGTCGATGATGTTGAAGGCCATGTCGCTGGGCATTGCGTCGCCGCTGCCGAACAACAGGCTGGAATTGAGTTCGATCTCGACCCACAACTCGTTGCCGCGCACGGTCATCTGATTGGAATTGATCAGGTCACCGAATGCCGCGCTGATGTCGTCGGCAATGCTTTTCAATGGATCGCTGCCACCGGCGATGCCGGCATCGACCTGCTCGGAATCCTTGACCAGCGGCTGGGCCGGGGTCGTGGTCTTGGGCCGCTCTTCGCCAATGGGGATGGGCTTGAGGGCGCGATCAGAGTCGGTGAAGACGCCGATCAGGGCCTCGGAAATGACCTTGTACTTGCCTTCGTTGACCGACGAGATCGAATACATGACCACGAAAAAGGCGAACAGCAGCGTGATGAAGTCAGCGTAGGAAACCAGCCAGCGTTCATGGTTGACGTGTTCTTCAGTGTGCCTGCGACGGGCCATGGTCCATTACCCCCATTAATCCATGAAGCCCTGGAGCTTCAACTCAATGGAGCGTGGGTTTTCACCCTCGGCGATCGACAGGATCCCTTCCAGCAGCATTTCGCGGTAGCGCGACTGGCGCAATGCGATGGACTTGAGCTTGGCGGCAATCGGCAGCAACACCAGGTTGGCGCTCGCCACGCCGTAGATCGTGGCAACGAAGGCCACGGCGATGCCGCTGCCCAGTTGCGATGGGTCGGCCAGATTGCCCATCACGTGGATCAAGCCCATCACCGCACCGATGATGCCGATGGTCGGCGCGTAGCCGCCCATGCTTTCGAACACCTTGGCCGCTTCGATGTCGCGGGCTTCCTGGGTGTAGAAATCCACCTCCAGGATGCTGCGGATGGCTTCCGGCTCGGCACCGTCCACCAGCAATTGCAGGCCTTTGCGCGAGTAGCTGTCGGGTTCGGCGTCGGCCACCCCTTCCAGGCCCAGCAAGCCTTCCTTGCGCGCGGTCAGGCTCCAGTTCACCACCCGGTCGATGCCGCCGGCCAGGTCGACACGCGGCGGAAACAGGATCCAGACCAGCACCTGGATCGCCCGTTTGAATGCACTCATGGGCGATTGCAGCAGCGCCGCGCCAATGGTGCCACCGAGCACGATCAACGCAGCCGGGCCATTGGCCAGGGCACCGAGATGCCCGCCTTCCAGGTAGTTGCCACCGATGATGGCGACGAACGCCATGATGATGCCGATCAGGCTGAGCACATCCATTACAGGCATGCCTCGACCAGGTGTCGACCTATGTCATCCAGGCTGTACACCGCGTCGGCGAGATCGGCCTTCACGATGGCCATCGGCATGCCGTAGATCACGCAACTGGCTTCGTCCTGGGCCCAGATCGCACTGCCGCCCTGTTTGAGCAGGCGTGCGCCCTCGCGCCCGTCGGCGCCCATGCCGGTGAGCACCACCGCCAGAACTTTGTCACCGTAGGACTTGGCCGCCGAACCGAAGGTAATGTCCACGCACGGCTTGTAGTTCAGGCGCTCGTCGCCCGGCAGGATTTTCACCGCGCCACGCCCGTCGACCATCATCTGTTTACCACCCGGCGCCAGCAACGCCAGGCCTGGACGCAGGATGTCGCCATCCTCGGCTTCCTTGACGCTGATGTTGCACAGCTTGTCCAGGCGCTCCGCGAAGGCCTTGGTGAACGCCGCGGGCATGTGCTGGATCAGCACGATGGGGGCCGGGAAATTGGCCGGCAATTGGGTCAGGACCCGTTGCAGCGCCACCGGGCCGCCCGTAGACGTACCGATCGCGACCAGCTTGTAGGCTTTGCGCTTGGGCGCCGCCGAAGAGGCGCTGGCCGGGGCCGAACGAGTGGGGGCCGGTGCCGGTGCACTGCGCACCGGTGGCGGGTTGAAGCTGCTCGAAGCGCTTGGCGTCGGCGCAGGGCTTGGCGCGGCGACAGCGGCCGGTGCCGGGGCGCTGTAGCCACCGACGCGGCGGTTGCTGCGCGAAATGCTGTGGACCTTCTCGCACAGCAACTGCCGGACCTTGTCGGGGTTGCGCGAGATGTCTTCGAAGTTTTTCGGCAGGAAATCCACGGCCCCGGCGTCCAGCGCATCGAGGGTCACCCGGGCGCCTTCGTGGGTCAGGGACGAGAACATCAATACCGGAGTCGGGCAGCGCTGCATGATGTGGCGCACGGCCGTGATGCCATCCATCATCGGCATCTCGTAGTCCATGGTGATCACATCCGGCTTGAGTGCCAGGGCCTGATCGATCGCCTCTTTGCCGTTGGTTGCCGTACCGACAACCTGGATACTCGTATCAGCCGAAAGAATTTCCGAGACGCGGCGGCGAAAAAAACCCGAATCGTCCACCACCAGGACTTTAACTACCATAAACACTCCGTTAGACGAGGCGCGGCCATGGACCGCCCTCCTCCAGAATCAAATACGCCGGGCGGCGTAGCGCTTGAGCATGCTGGGCACATCGAGAATCAGTGCGATACGGCCGTCGCCGGTGATGGTGGCGCCGGACATGCCCGGGGTGCCCTGGAGCATCTTGCCCAACGGCTTGATGACCACTTCTTCCTGGCCCACCAACTGATCGACGACGAAGCCGATCCGCTGGGTGCCCACCGAAAGGATCACCACGTGGCCTTCGCCCTGCTCCTCGTGCGCCGCCGAACTGACCAGCCAGCGCTTGAGGTAGAACAGCGGCAATGCCTTGTCCCGTACGATCACCACTTCCTGGCCGTCCACCACGTTGGTGCGCGACAGGTCGAGGTGGAAGATTTCGTTGACGTTCACCAGCGGGAAGGCGAACGCCTGGTTGCCCAGCATCACCATCAGGGTCGGCATGATCGCCAGGGTCAACGGGACCTTGATGACGATCTTCGAGCCCTGGCCCTTGGTCGAGTAGATATTGATCGAACCGTTGAGCTGGGAAATCTTGGTTTTCACCACGTCCATGCCCACGCCACGGCCCGACACGTCGGAGATCTCGGTCTTGGTGGAGAAGCCCGGGGCAAAGATCAGGTTGTAGCACTCGGTGTCGCTGAGGCGGTCGGCGGCATCCTTGTCCATCACGCCGCGTTTCACCGCGATGGAGCGCAACACGTTCGGGTCCATGCCCTTGCCGTCGTCGGAGATCGACAACAGGATGTGGTCGCCCTCCTGCTCGGCGGCCAGGATCACCCTGCCACTGCGGACCTTGCCCGCTTCTTCTCGCTCCTGCGGCGACTCGATACCGTGGTCGACCGCGTTGCGCACCAAGTGAACCAGCGGGTCGGCCAGGGCCTCGACAAGGTTCTTGTCGAGGTCGGTTTCTTCACCCACCAGTTCCAGGTTGATTTCTTTCTTGAGCTGTCGCGCCAGGTCGCGAACCAGGCGCGGGAAGCGCCCGAAGACTTTCTTGATCGGCTGCATCCGGGTCTTCATGACCGCGGTCTGCAGGTCGGCCGTGACCACGTCGAGGTTCGACACGGCCTTGGACATGGCTTCGTCCTGGCTGTTGAGGCCCAGGCGCACCAGGCGGTTACGCACCAGCACCAGTTCGCCGACCATGTTCATGATCTCGTCCAGGCGTGCGGTGTCGACCCGAACGGTGGTCTCGGCTTCGCTCGCTGGTTTTTCCGCTGGCGGCGCCGACGCGGCACGAGCCGGTGCTGGCGCGGCCGCAGCGGCTGGCTTGGCCGCGGGCGCAGGTGTCTCGGCCTTTGGCTCCGGCGCCTTGGCAGCCGGTTTCGGCGCGGCCTTGGCCATCGGTGCAGCCGTCGCAGCGCCAGCCCCCGTAGCGGAAGCCGTGCCGACTTCGGTGAATTTGCCTTTGCCGTGCAACTCGTCCAGCAGCGACTCGAATTCGTGGTCGCTGATCAGGTCGCTGCCGGCCGCAGCGGCGGCAGGTTGCGCCGGGCTTGGCGCCGAAGCGATGGCCGAATCCAGGGCGTCGACGGCAAAGGTACCCTTGCCATGCAACTGATCGAGCAAGGCTTCGAATTCGTCGTCGGTGATGTCCGAGTTGTCGCCCGCCGCTTTCGGGGCGGCCGGGGCCGCTGCAGGCGCGACGGCATCGACGGCGAACTGGCCCTTGCCATGCAACTGGTCGAGCAACGACTCGAACTCGGCGTCGGTGATTTCATCGCTGGCAGCGGCATCGCCCGCCGGTGCGGCAGCCGGAGCCGCCGGCGCCTCGGCCTGGGCCTTGGCGGCGCTCAGGGAGTCCAGCAGTTGTTCGAATTCGTTATCGGTGATGTCGCCCGATTCCTCGGCGACGGGTTCCTCGACGGCCGGCTCTTCAATGACCGGCTCGGCCACGGCAGCGGTTTCATCCGCCGACTGAGGCTCGGCCAGGCGCGACAGCGCAGCGAGCAGCTCAGGCGTGGCAGGGGTAATCGGCGAGCGCTCGCGCACTTCGCTGAACATGCTGTTGACCGCATCCAGCGCTTCAAGCACCACGTCCATCAGCTCCGAATCAACGCGACGCTCACCCTTGCGCAGGATGTCGAACACGTTTTCGGCAATGTGACAGCACTCCACCAGCTCATTGAGCTGGAGGAAGCCGGCGCCTCCTTTTACAGTGTGGAAACCGCGAAAGATTGCGTTGAGCAGATCCGCATCATCCGGCCGGCTTTCCAGCTCGACCAATTGCTCGGACAGTTGCTCAAGAATCTCGCCAGCCTCAACCAGGAAATCCTGAAGGATCTCTTCATCGGCGCCGAAGCTCATTAATGGGGTGCTCCTAAAACAGGCTAAAATCCAAGGCTGGACAGCAAATCGTCCACATCGTCCTGACCGGACACAACGTCTTCTCTTTTATCGGCATGAATTTGCGGACCTTCACCCTGAGAGAGATGTTTTTGTGGATCTTTTTCAGCAAGCATCGCTTCACGGTCGTGTTCGATGCCCGCAAAGCGGTCGACTTGGCTGGCCATCAACACCAGCTTGAGCAAATTGCTTTCCACTTCGGTGACCAGTTGGGTCACGCGCTTGATCACCTGGCCGGTCAGGTCCTGATAGTCCTGGGCCAACAAGATGTCGTTGAGGTTGCTGGCGACGGCGCGGTTTTCGCTGCTGCTGCGCGTCAGGAAACCGTCGACCCGGCGGGCCAACTCGCGAAACTCCTCGGCCCCCACCTCGCGACGCATGAACCGACCCCAGTCGGTGCTCAAGGCCTGGGCTTCCTCGCTCAGGCCATTGACCAGCGGCGTGGCGCTCTCCACCAAATCCATGGTGCGGTTGGCCGCCGCTTCGGTCAGCTTGACCACATACCCCAGGCGCTCGGTGGCGTCGGTGATCTGCGAGACTTCCTCGGCCTGCGGCATGCGCGGGTCGATCTGGAAATTGACAATCGCGCTGTGCAATTCACGCGTGAGCTTGCCCACTTCCAGATACAGACCACGGTCACGGGTCTGGTTGAGCTCATGGATCATTTGAACCGCATCGCCAAAACGGCCTTTTTCGAGGCTTTCGACCAGTTCACGGGCATGTTTTTTCAGGGTCGATTCGAAATCGCCCATTGAAGATTCGTTATCCATAGCTCCCCCCGGGGCGCCGTTAGCCGATGCGTTCGAAGATTTTTTCGATCTTCTCTTTCAACGCCTGGGCCGTGAAGGGTTTGACCACGTAGCCGTTCACACCGGCCTGGGCCGCTTCGATGATCTGCTCGCGCTTGGCTTCGGCGGTGACCATCAGCACGGGAAGGTGCTTGAGTTTTTCATCAGCGCGCACCTGGCGCAGCAGGTCGATGCCGGTCATGCCGGGCATGTTCCAGTCGGTGACCAGAAAATCGAAGTTGCCACTGTGCAACATCGGGAGCGCAGTGGTCCCGTCATCTGCTTCGGCCGTGTTGGTGAACCCAAGGTCACGCAACAGGTTTTTAATGATCCGCCGCATCGTTGAGAAGTCATCAACGATGAGGATTTTCATGTTCTTGTCCAATTCGACCTCCAAGCAGTCTTAAACGCGTCCAGCACCTGAACGCGCCATTTCAATCAATCCGGCACAACGCTCGACAACAGCGCGCAGCACAACGGGTGAGACCGTGCAGTACCTGCCAGCCTCGTTCGCAGCGCCCCCGCACTGCGTATCAGCGCGCTCGCCATTCCCCCAAACGCCCCCGCAAACGGGCTGCGCACTGGCTGTGTAACTGGCTGACCCGCGATTCGCTGACCCCCAGGACCTCACCGATTTCCTTGAGGTTCAGCTCTTCGTCGTAGTACAGCGCCAAGACCAGTCGCTCACGCTCCGGCAAATTGGCAATCGCTTCGGCCAGCGCGCTCTGGAAGCGTTCATCTTCCAGGTCACGCGATGGCTCCATGTGAGCACTCGCGCCATCCTCGTGCAGCCCTTCATGCTCGCCGTCCTGCAACAGGTCGTCGAAACTGAACAGGCGGCTGCCCAAGGTATCGTTCAAAATCCCGTAATAATCATCGAGACTCAACTGGAGTTCGGCCGCAACCTCGTGATCTTTAGCGTCACGCCCGGTTTTAGCTTCAATCGCACGGATCGCATCGCTCACCATGCGGGTGTTGCGGTGCACCGAACGCGGTGCCCAATCGCCCTTGCGGACCTCATCGAGCATCGCGCCGCGGATACGGATACCGGCGTAGGTCTCGAAACTGGCGCCCTTGCTCGCGTCGTATTTGTTCGACACTTCGAGCAGGCCGATCATGCCGGCTTGGATCAGGTCCTCGACCTGGACACTGGCCGGCAGCCGCGCCAGCAAGTGATAGGCGATACGCTTGACCAGGGGCGCGTAACGCTCGATCAACTCGTACTGGGCGTCCCGTGCCGATTTCTTGTAGAGGTGGTTGTAACTGCTGGCTGTCATAGCACGGGCCCTGCTGTTTGTTGCACGAGACGCTCGACGAAAAATTCCAGATGCCCGCGCGGGTTGGCCGGCAGCGGCCAGCTATCGACCTTCTGGGCGATTGCCTTGAACGCCAGCGCACATTTGGAACGTGGAAAAGCTTCATAGACGGCACGTTGCTTCTGGACGGCCTTGCGGACACTTTCGTCGTAGGGCACGGCGCCGACGTATTGTAGGGCGACATCCAGGAAGCGATCCGTGACCTTGGTCAGCTTGGCGAACAGATTGCGTCCCTCCTGCGGGCTCTGCGCCATGTTGGCCAGGACGCGGAAGCGGTTCATGCCGTAGTCGCGGTTCAGCAGCTTGATCAGGGCATAGGCGTCGGTGATGGAAGTCGGTTCATCGCAGACCACCAGCAGCACTTCCTGGGCGGCCCGCACGAAACTGACGACCGAGTCACCGATGCCGGCCGCGGTGTCGATTACCAGCACATCGAGGTTGTCGCCGATGTCGCTGAACGCCTGGATCAGGCCCGCGTGCTGGGCCGGGGTCAGGTGAACCATGCTCTGGGTGCCGGAGGCGGCCGGCACGATGCGAATCCCGCCAGGTCCTTGCAACAGTACGTCGCGCAGTTCACAGCGGCCTTCGATCACGTCCGCCAGCGTGCGCTTTGGGGTAAGCCCCAGCAACACGTCGACGTTCGCCAGGCCCAGGTCGGCGTCCAGCAGCATGACCCGTCGGCCAAGCTCTGCCAGAGCCAGGGACAAGTTCACTGACACGTTAGTCTTCCCGACGCCACCTTTGCCGCCGGTCACCGCGATCACCTGTACGGGATGCATGCTGCCCATGTTCGTTCTTTACCTTGTCTTACTTAGACGGAGGCCACATTACTGGCTGCGCGTTCACACGGAACAATGCATGGCAGACCATCGATGTAGGTACAAAAAATACTCATGATAACCTCAGCCGACCTGTTTGGATGGGCTGTGGTAGATATCAGCGAACATGTCAGCCATGGCTTCTTCGCTGGGTTCTTCCTGCATTTGCACACTCACGGCACGACTGACCAGTTGATGACGGCGCGGCAGATGCAGATCATCCGGGATCCGCGGCCCGTCGGTCAGGTAGGCCACCGGCAGTTCATGACCGATCGCCAGGCTCAACACCTCGCCCAGGCTTGCCGTTTCGTCCAGCTTAGTCAGGATGCAGCCGGCCAGCCCGCAGCGCTTGTAGCTGTGGTATGCGGCGGTTAGAACCTGTTTCTGGCTGGTGGTTGCCAACACGAGATAATTTTTTGACTTGATACCGCGCCCGGCCAGGCTTTCGAGCTGCAGGCGCAGGGCCGGATCGCTGGCTTGCAGGCCGGCGGTATCGATCAGCACGACGCGCTTGCGCAGCAAAGGCTCCAGCGCCTGGGCCAGGGACTGGCCCGGGTCCACGTGGGTTACCGACACATTGAGGATGCGGCCCAGGGTCTTGAGTTGCTCCTGGGCTCCGATGCGGAAGCTGTCCATGCTCACCAGCGCAATGCTCTGGGCACCGTACTTGAGTACATAACGGGCGGCGAGCTTGGCCAGGGTGGTGGTCTTGCCCATGCCGGCAGGACCGACCATGGCAATCACCCCGCCCTCTTCCAGTGGCTCGACGTCCGGCGTGGCGATCATACGCGCCAGGTGCGCCAACAGCATGCGCCAGGCCTGGCGAGGCTCTTCGATCCCATTGATCAGTGCCAGCAAGTCGCGGGACAACGGACCGGACAGACCGATGCGTTGCAGGCGACGCCACAGGTTGGCCTGGGCCGGACGGCTGCCTTGCAACTGGTTCCAGGCTAGGGAGCCGAGCTGGACTTCCATCAGTTCGCGCAGGCTGTTGAGTTCAAAGCGCATCGAGTCCAGGGCACGCGGGTCGACCCCACGGGCTGGCGCGGCGGGCGCTGGCGCCGGCCGACGCGGCTCGGCCTGGGTAGGCTCGATCAGCGGTTCAGCGGCAGTCAGCGGCAGGCCGGCGGTCAGTGGCTGACCGGCGAACAATTGACGATTGGTGCCTGGCGCGGCCTCGCCTTCGCTGCTGCGCAGGCTCAGTTCGGCCTGGGCACTGGCGATGCGCGATTGGGTCTTGCGCAGCTCGTCCTCGAGTTCCATGTTCGGAACACGCGGGGCCAGCGCCGACAATTTGTAGTCCAGAGCCGCTGTCAGCTCGACACCGCCGGCGATCCGGCGATTACCGATGATGGCTGCTTCGGCGCCCAGCTCGTCACGAACCAGCTTCATGGCCTGACGCATATCGGCGGCGAAAAAACGCTTCACTTGCATAAACCACTACCTCAGCCGTTGGGCCCTACTGTCGCAACGATGGTCACTTGCTTGTTGTCCGGTATTTCCTGGTAAGCCAGCACATGCAGCCCCGGGACCGCGAGGCGCCCGAACCGCGAGAGCATCGCGCGAATCGGACCGGCCACCAGCAGGATCACCGGTTGCCCTTGCATCTCTTGCCGCTGGGCTGCTTCGATCAACGAACGCTGCAGCTTCTCGGCCATGCTTGGCTCCAGCAGAACACCCTCTTCCGAACCTTGTCCTGCCTTCTGCAAACTATTGAGCAATATCTGTTCCAACCTTGGCTCCAAGGTGATCACAGGCAGCTCGGACTCAGTACCTACAATGCTTTGGACGATTGCGCGGGATACACCGACCCGCACCGCCGCCACCATCGCGGCGGTATCTTGACTCTTGGAAGCGTTGTTGGCGATGGCTTCGGCGATGCTGCGAATGTCGCGCACTGGCACTTGCTCGGCCAGGAGCGCCTGCAGGATCTTGAGCAGTTGCGACAGCGAAACCACCCCCGGCACCAACTCTTCGGCCAGCTTCGGCGAGCCCTTGGCCAGCACTTGCAGCAATTGCTGGACTTCTTCGTGACCGATCAGCTCGCTGGAGTGCTTGTACAGAATCTGGTTCAAGTGGGTGGCAACCACGGTGCTGGCGTCCACCACGGTATAGCCGAGAGACTGCGCTTGCGCCCGCTGGCTGATTTCGATCCACACCGCTTCCAGGCCGAAAGCCGGATCTTTGGCGGTGATGCCGTTGAGCGAACCGTAGACCTGTCCCGGATTGATCGCCAGCTCGCGATCCGGGTAGATCTCGGCTTCGGCCAGGATCACCCCCATCAGTGTCAGGCGATAGGCACTCGGCGCCAGGTCGAGGTTGTCACGGATATGCACGGTCGGCATCAGGAAGCCCAAATCCTGGGACAGCTTCTTGCGCACGCCCTTGATCCGCGCCAGCAACTGGCCGCCCTGGTTGCGATCGACCAATGGAATCAGGCGGTAGCCGACTTCCAGGCCGATCATGTCGATCGGGGTCACGTCGTCCCAGCCCAGTTCCTTGGTCTCCAGTGCGCGAGCCGGCGACGGCAGCAGTTCCTGCTGGCGCTTGACCTCTTGCAGGGCCTGGATTTTCTGGGCGTTCTGTTTTTTCCAGAACAGGTAGGCACCACCCGCCGCCAATGCGGCCATGCTCAGGAAGGAGACATGGGGCATGCCCGGCACCAGGCCCATCACCGCCATCAGACCAGCGGCCACGGCCAGGGCCTTGGGCGAGGCGAACATCTGCCGACCGATCTGCTTGCCCATGTCCTCGGAACCCGATGCACGGGTCACCATGATCGCGGCCGCTGTGGATAACAACAGTGATGGCAATTGCGCCACCAAACCGTCACCGATGGTCAGCAAGGCGTAGACCCGGCCCGCATCGCCAAAGCTCATGCCGTGCTGGAAGATACCGACCGCCATGCCGCCGATCAGGTTGATGAACAGGATCAGCAGGCCGGCGATGGCGTCACCGCGCACGAACTTGCTGGCGCCGTCCATGGAACCGTAGAACTCGGCTTCCTGGGCCACTTCCAGGCGTCGCGTCTTGGCTTGGTTCTGATCGATCAGGCCGGCGTTGAGGTCGGCGTCGATCGCCATTTGCTTGCCGGGCATCGCGTCGAGGGTAAAACGCGCGCTCACCTCGGAAATCCGCCCGGCACCCTTGGTCACCACGACGAAGTTGATGATCATCAAGATGGCGAAAACCACGATACCCACCACGTAGTTACCGCCAATCACCACCTCGCCGAAGGCCTGGATCACCTTACCGGCGGCGGCATGACCGTCCTGGCCGTGGAGCATGACCACCCGGGTGGACGCCACGTTCAGCGCCAGGCGCAGCAACGTCGCCACCAGTAGGATGGTGGGGAACACCGCGAAATCCAGGGGGCGCAGGGCGTAGACGCAGACCAGCAACACCACGATCGACAGGGCGATGTTGAATGTGAAGAACACGTCCAGCAGGAACGGCGGCACGGGCAGCATCATCATGGCAAGCATGACCATCAGCAGCAGCGGCACCCCGAGGTTGCCTTGGCTGAGAGTCACAGCGTTGCTGCGCGCGGTGCTGAGTAGCTGAGAGCGATTCACCGATATTCCCCGTTTCTGTGAAGCAAACTTTTGACGCCCGGAACGAGCGCAAACGGGGCATTGCAAGAAGCCTTCCAACTTTTGTCAGGGGTAGCAATAGAGGCGCAGCGCGCGCCCACATCAGCCTTGGCCCGACTCAGGAATCACGCCGCAAATCCGGCGGAATCGGCAGGTCTTTCAGCGGCTCGGGACGCTTGCCCTTGCCGGCGCGGTGCTGGCGGATCTGGTAGACGTAGGCCAACACCTGGGCCACGGCCAGGTACAAGCCGCCGGGGATTTCTTCTTCGAGTTCGGTGGAGTAGTAGATCGACCGTGCCAGGGCCGGGGATTCGAGCAGCATCACCTGGTTGGCGACGGCGATCTCGCGGATCTTCAAGGCCAGGAAGTCGCTGCCCTTGGCCAGCAACACCGGCGCGTTGCCTTTTTCGGGGTCGTACTTGAGCGCCACGGCGTAGTGGGTCGGGTTGGTGATGACCACATCGGCCTCCGGAATGGCCGCCATCATCCGGCGCTGGGAGACTTCGCGCTGCAGCTGACGGATCTTTTGCTTGACCTCCGGCTTGCCCTCCTGCTCCTTGTACTCGTCGCGCACCTCCTGCTTGGTCATCATCAGCTTCTGCTTGCTCTGATAAAGCTGGATCGGTACGTCGATGGCGGCGATCAGGATCAGCCCGCAAGCCATCCACAACGTGCTCCACCCCACCAGTTGCACACTGTGGATGATGGCCTGCTCCAACGGCTCGTGGGCAATGCTCAGAAGGTCGTCGATGTCGCCCTGCAACACCGTCAACGCCACGGACAGGACCAACAGGAACTTGCCGAAGGCCTTCAGCAGTTCCATCAGCGCCGAAGTGGAAAACATCCGCTTGAGGCCCGACAGCGGGTTCATTCGGCTGAACTTGGGCGCCAGGCTGCCGGCGGCGAACAGCCAGCCGCCCAGGGAAATCGGCCCGATAAAGGCCGCCAGCAGCAGGAAAATCAGAATCGGCTGCACCGCCAGGATCGCGATCTTGCCCGAGTGCAACAGGTACTGCGTCATTGCGCCGGGCGTGAGCAGTATTTCGCGAGGCAGGGAAAAGTTAAGGCGCATGATTTCCAGCAGGTCCAGGGCCAACCCACCCCCGTAGATCAACAGGCCACCCGCCCCGGCCAGCATGATCGCCAGGGTGTTGAGCTCCTTGGAGCGGGCAATCTCGCCCTTTTCCCGGGATTCGCGCTTGCGCTTCTCCGTGGGGTCTTCTGTCTTGTCCTGGCCACTCTCGCTTTCAGCCATGGTCAGCGCGCCTGTGCCATGTCACGTAGCAGCTGCAGGGCCTGGGTCGCCAGCGGCTGATACTGGTTGAGAATATCCCCCAGGCTGATCCAGAAGATCACCATGCCCAGCACCAGGGTCAGCGGGAAACCGATCGAGAAGATGTTCAGTTGCGGCGCCGCCCGGGTCATGACGCCGAAAGCGATGTTCACTACCAGCAGTGCGGTGATCGCCGGCAATACCAGCACCATCGCCGCACCCAGGACCCAACCGAGCTTGCCGGCAATCTCCCAGAAATGATTGACCAGCAGCGCGCTGCCCACAGGCATCGTGGTGAAACTTTCGGTCAGTACCTCGAACACCACCAGGTGCCCGTTCATGGCGAGGAACAGCAAGGTCACCAGCATGGTCAGGAACTGCCCGATCACCGCACTGTTGACCCCGTTGGTGGGGTCGACCATGGAGGCGAAGGCCATGCCCATCTGGATCGAAATGATTTGCCCGGCCACGACGAATGCCTGGAAAAACAGCTGCAACGAGAACCCCATCAGGGCACCGATGAGGATCTGCTCGGCCACCAGCATCAACGCACTGAGGTCCAATGCATGGACCGGCGGCATCGGCGGCAGGCCGGGGGCGATGACCACCGTGATCGCCAGGGCGAAATACAAGCGCACGCGTCGCGGCAACAGGGTCGTGCCGAAGACCGGCATGCTCATCAGCACGGCGGTGACGCGAAACAGCGGCAGGACGAACGCCGCCACCCAGGAACTGATCTGGGTGTCGGTCAGCGCAAGCATCGACATCAGGTCAGCCGATCAACTGCGGAATACTGCCGTACAAACGCAGGATGTATTCCATGAAAGTTTGCACGATCCAGGGGCCGCCCACGATCAGCGTGACCAGCATCACCAGCAGGCGCGGCAGGAAGCTCAGGGTCTGTTCGTTGATCTGGGTCGCGGCCTGGAACATCGCCACCAGCAAGCCCACCAGCAGGCTGGGGATCACCAGGATGGCGACCATCATGGTGGTCAGCCAGAGCGCTTCGCGAAACAGGTCTACCGCAACTTCAGGCGTCATATCTTGCTATCCGCAGGGAAGGTCTAAACACCGCCGAAACTGCCCGCCAGGGTGCCAATGATCAACGCCCAGCCATCCACCAGCACGAACAGCATGATCTTGAACGGCAAGGAAATGATCAGCGGCGACAGCATCATCATACCCATGGCCATCAGCACGCTGGCGACCACCAGGTCGATGATCAGGAACGGGATGAAGATCATGAAGCCGATCTGGAACGCGGTCTTCAGCTCGGAAGTGACGAACGCCGGCACCAGGATGGTCAGCGGCGCCTGGTCCGGACTGGCGATGTCGGTGCGCTTGGACAGGCGCATGAACAGCTCCAGGTCGCTGCTGCGAGTCTGGGCAAGCATGAAGTCCTTGATCGGCACCTGGGCCTTGGCAACCGCGTCCTGGGCGCTGAGTTTTTCCGCCAGGTAGGGTTGCAGCGCATCCTGGTTCACCCGGTCGAACACCGGGGCCATGATGAACATCGTCAGGAACAGCGCCATGCCGGTGAGGATCTGGTTCGACGGTGTCTGTTGCAGACCCAGGGCCTGGCGCAGGATCGAGAAGACAATGATGATCCGGGTAAAGCTGGTCATCAACATGACGAACGCCGGAATGAAGCTCAGCGCGGTCATGATCAGCAGGATCTGCAAGCTGACCGAATATTCCTGGGCCCCGTCGGCGTTGGTGCCCAGGGTAATCGCCGGGATTGACAGCGGATCGGCGGCAAAGACCGACGGCGCGGCCAGCATCAAGGCCAGCGCCAACAGAATGCGCAACGGCATTACTTCTTATCCTTCTGGTCTTTGCCCAGCAGTTCCATGAGGCGCTGGGCAAATTCGGGGGTAGCCTGCTCGGTGGAGGGCACCTGCACCGGCTCCTTGAGGACGTGCAAGGCGGTGATGCTGCCTGGACTCAGGCCGAGCAGGATCTGCTCGTTGCCGACCTGCACCAGCACCAGCCGGTCCCGTGGGCCGAGCGCGCGCGTGCTGACGATGTCGATGACCTGCCCCTTGCCCGCCGGCCCGGCCTGCTGCACGCGGCGCAGCAACCAGGCGAGGAAGAAGATCAGGCCCAGCACCAGCAACAGGCCGATCACCAATTGCGCCAATTGCCCGGCCACGCCGCTGCCACTGGCCGACGTAGCGGCCGCAGTGGCCACCGGCTCGGCCGCCAGCACGCTGAACGGCAGCATCAATGCAGCGCCAAGGAAACCTTTCACTCAGCGCAGCTTCTTGATGCGTTCGCTCGGACTGATCACGTCCGTCAGGCGAATGCCGAACTTCTCGTTGACCACCACCACTTCGCCATGGGCGATCAGCGTGCCGTTGACCAGGACATCCAGCGGCTCGCCCGCCAGACGGTCCAGCTCGATCACCGAACCCTGGTTCAGTTGCAGCAGGTTGCGAATGTTGATGTCGGTACTGCCCACTTCCATGGAGATCGACACCGGGATGTCGAGGATCACGTCCAGGTTCGGACCGTCCAGGGTAACCTGCTCATTGCTCTTGGGCATGCTGCCGAACTCTTCCATCGGCAGACGGTTGGAAGCGTGGGCCCCCGTATCGGCCGCCAGCAGTGCATCGATATCGGCCTGCCCGGCGTTGCCGGTTTCTTCCAGGGCCGCAGCCCATTCGTCGGCCAGCGCCTGGTCATCCTGGGTATTCATATCGTCAGCCATCATGTGTCCTCGGCGGGCAAAAATCGGTTCAAAACGTAAAAGTCAGTAAAAAAGGCTCAGCCACTTCGACACCGGTCAGCGGCGTTCGATCGGCTCGATCACCTGCAACGCCAGGTTGCCCTTGTGGGAACCCATCTTGACCTTGAAGGCCGGTACGCCGTTGGCGCGCATGATCATGTCTTCCGGCATTTCGACGGGAATGATGTCCCCCGGCTGCATATGCAGGATGTCCCGCAGACGCAACTGGCGTCGGGCGACCGTCGCACCGATCGGCACGTCGACATCCAGCACGTCCTGGCGCAACGCGTTGATCCAGCGTTCGTCCTGGTCGTCGAGGTCCGATTGGAAACCGGCGTCGAGCATTTCTCGCACCGGCTCGATCATCGAGTACGGCATGGTCACGTGCAGGTCGCCGCCACCGCCATCGAGCTCGATGTGGAAAGTCGAGACCACGATGGCTTCGCTCGGGCCGACGATGTTGGCCATGGCCGGGTTCACTTCGGAGTTGATGTACTCGAAGTTCACTTCCATGATCGCCTGCCAGGCCTCCTTCAAGTCGACGAAGGCCTGTTCCAGCACCATGCGCACGACCCGCAGCTCGGTCGGGGTGAATTCACGGCCCTCGATCTTGGCATGACGGCCGTCGCCACCAAAGAAGTTGTCCACCAGCTTGAACACCAGCTTGGCATCGAGGATGAACAAGGCGGTGCCACGCAACGGCTTGATCTTCACCAGGTTGAGGCTGGTGGGTACGTACAGCGAGTGTACGTATTCACCGAACTTCATCACCTGTACGCCACCGACGGCCACATCGGCCGAGCGGCGCAGCATGTTGAACATGCTGATGCGGGTGTAGCGGGCGAAACGCTCGTTGATCATTTCCAGCGTCGGCATGCGTCCACGAACGATGCGATCCTGGCTGGTCAGGTCATAGCTTTTGACGCTGCCCGGTTCAGCAGCATTTTCGGTCTGCACCAGGCCATCGTCGACACCATGCAACAGCGCATCGATTTCGTCCTGGGACAACAGGTCCTGCACGGCCATGTCGTGTTCCTACTGCAATACGAAGTTAGTGAAGAGCAATTGTTCGATCACCACTTTGCCCAGCTCTTTCTGAGCCACTTCCTGGACGCTGGCCGTGGCTTTCTGGCGCAACATTTCCTGGCCGACAGGGGTGGCCAGGGTGTCGAAATTCTGTCCGGAGAACAGCATCACCAGGTTGTTGCGGATCAGCGGCATGTGCACCCGCAGGGCCTCCAGGTCGGCCTGGTTGCGCCCCATCAGGGTGATGCTGACCTGCATGTAGCGCTGGCGGCCATTCTGGGTGTAGTTGGCGACGAACGCAGGCGCCATGGATTCGAAAATGGCCGGTTGCTTACCGACGGGGGCGGCTTCGGCCACGGGAGCCGGCTTGCTCTGGGCTCCATGCATGAAATACCAGGTAGCCCCCACGGACACCCCGATCGCCAACAGCAGACCCACCACGATCATGATGATCATCTTGAGCTTGCCCTTGGTTGCCGGGTCTTTTACAGCTGCTGCTTCACTCTTCGCCATGCCAATAATCCGTCACTAATCGGGGGGTTCACGGTTGCCTGGCAAGGCAGGAGCAAGTGTTATGCCAGAAGCAATTTACGCCACCCGAAAACAACTGTGGGAGCGGGCTTGCTCGCGAAGGCAGTGCGTCAGATGACATGATTATCAACTGGCACACCGCCTTCGCGAGCAAGCCCGCTCCCACAAAAGGTTACCTCATCAGGTCAGGCGTAGTAATCGACCGCGCTGCTGCCGATCACACTGGTCGTACTGGCTGCAACTTCGGCCACGCCAGCCGGCAGATGCTCATCCACCGACGCATCCGCTCGACCGCCCGATGAGGTGGTACGTCCGGCCTGGGCCTGCTGCTGGGCCGGCTGGTCCTGGTTGGGCGATCCTCGGGACTGATCGGACACGTTGACGTCAACCTGCCCCATGCCCTGCTGGGTGAAGCTGTCCCGCAGGCGGTGCAATTGGCCTTCGAGGGCTTCGCGAACGCCCGGGTGAGCACTCATGAACGTGACCTGGGTCTGCTGGTCCGGCACCATGTTCACGCGGATGTCCAGTCGACCGAGTTCGGCGGGTTGCAGCTGGATGTCGGCCGCCTTGAGATTGGCGCTCGACAGGTACATCACCCGGTTGACCACCTCTTCGGTCCAGCCATTCTGGTTCATGGCAATGGGCTGGTTGACCGGCACCGCGTTGGCTGTCTTCGGCGTCGCCGCCTGGGTCAGGGCCGCCAGGCGATTGGCGAAGTCGTCGACCCGGGTGTCGCTGGCCGCACTGGTCAGGTCCTTGAGGCCCTCGTTGATCAAGCCGCCAAAAGCCTTTTCACCGCCCTGGCTGCCAGGGTTGGTGCTGTCCTGGTCAGCCTGCACGGTGAGCATGCTCGCCATGCCGGCGGCGAAGGTTTGCGCCGACGTCGGCTCGGCATCAAGCGCCGCCGGGGCGGCAGCCTTGGGCTGGGCCTGGCTGGCGGCGGAAACATGACCACCCTGCTCCATGGCCAGCCGCAAGGCAGGCATCGCGTCGAGCGGGTCGGCTTGGGGATCGAACGCAGGGTCCGTCGCCGGGTCCGCAGGCGGCGTGGTCAGCGCCTGCGAGACAACTGGAGCCACTACCGCAGCGGCCACCTGGGGATCCGCCGCCACCACTACTGGCGCGGGCTCCGGCGCAGTCGTCACCACGGGCGTGGTGACCTCCGGCAGCAATGTCGGATCAACCGGCGCAGCGTCAGCCACTGGCGCGTCGGTCGAATCTGCGGCGTCATCGCTCGCGACCTGGTCGTCGGCATCGGCGGGTTTGTCCGCGGGCAAGGGTTTGCCGCTATCGGCAACCGTCCGCTCGGGGGCGGCAGCGGTTTCGTTGCCGGCGTCCTTTTTGACGGTGTTATCGGAAGACTTGTCGCGCATCGGTTTTACCAACGGTTCAGGGGCAGCCGATGACTTGGCGGGCGCCTGACGGGCGAAGACCTGAGCGAAGCTGGAGGCTCTATCCCCATTGTCCGGGGCCGCCGCCGGTGAATTGACGGCTGCCTGGGGCTTGGCCTGGGCAGTGGCCTGGAGCAGCGTATTAGGGGTGACAGGCATGAACATTCTCTCCGCTGCACTGGATTCATAGGTACAGTCGGACAAGACAATGCAAGGGGCGGGCCAACGCTTGAGTGGCTCGTAGATCTCAGCAGTGGAAGCCTTCGCGCTCTTCCCGGCAAAGATTGCGGACATGGGCAAATTCGCTGTCGATTTCGCTGACCAGTTTTTCGATACCCCCCAGCGAAGGCTGTTTGGCACGCTGTTCCAGCTCACCACACAACTCGGCGAGGCGAATGGCTCCCATGTTACTGCTGCTGCCTTTGAAGCTGTGGGCGGTGGCGCTCAGTTTTTCAGCGTCCCGGGCTTCATGCAGCACGCGCAAACGCGCCTCGGAGTCGTTGAGGAAGGTATCCAGCAGTTCCAGATAGCCCTCTTCCATGACTTCCTTCAACGTGCTGAGCACGTCGCGATCCAGATGAATCTCACTCACTTGTTCGCTCCCTGATCAAGAATGACCCGATTATGCCAGAGCCTCCCAGAAAAACTCCACGCGTACACTACGACCATCGTCTGACCAACGGGCCTGATGGCTCAGCTGACGCACCAGGCTTACGCCGCGCCCGGACAACCGATCACAGTCCACGGGCCGTGCCAACACCCGGGCAACATCGAAACCTTCGCCGCTGTCCTCGACCTCGATAACCAGACGGCCACCGTCGCCGTTTGGCGTGACGTGCAGATGAACCCGCACGTAACCGGCGCTCAACTCATCCAGACGCGTATTGCGATCGTTGTAATAACGTGCAAATCCTGACGCGTCGCGCTTGAGGTCCGAGTCGAGCCCCAGCACCCCGTGATCCAGAGCGTTGGAGTAGAGCTCCGACAGAACACTGTAGAGGGCGCCACTCTGCGCCCGAAGCCCATGGACCTCAAGCAGTAACTGCAGCAGATACGGCATCGGGTTGAAGCGCTTGAGCGTCTGCGCCCGGAACTCGAAGCTCACCGACCAGTCCAGCGGGCTCGATTGACCGCTATCGGAATAGACCGGTGGCGGCGGGTTGAGTTGCGTCGCGGCGACCAGGCTGACCTCGACCATGCTGAAATCGTCCCGGGCCTCACCGCGAAAGTCCCGCAGGGCCTGCTGGATGTCCTCGAACAGCAGGTCTGGCTCACGGTTGGCCGCGAACACCTGCTGCAGACGCTCCACGCCGAACAATTGCTCGTCATCGTTAGCGGTGTCGATCACCCCGTCGGACAGCAGGAACACCCGGTCCCCCAGGGACATGGGGTGCACTTCGGTGCGGTCGTCGAACAGCTGCGGCGAGAGTACACCCAACGGCAGGTGCCGCGCCGGCAGCGGCGTGCGCGCCCCGCTCAGGCTGTCATGCAGGTAGCCATCGGGCATGCCGCCGTTCCAGACCTCCACCGTGCGCCGTTGGAAGCTCAGGCACAGCAGGGTCGCGCAACAGAACATGTCCACCGGAAGGATGCGTTTGAGCTTGGCATTCATCTCCCGCAGGATCTGCGCCAGGCCGTAGCCCTTGGCGGTCATCCCATAGAACACTTCGGCCAGCGGCATCGCACCGACCGCCGCCGGCAACCCATGCCCGGTGAAGTCCCCGAGCAGGATATGCATGTCGCCGGCGGGGTTGAACGCGGCCAGCAACAGGTCGCCGTTGAACAGGGCATAGGGCGATTGCAGGTAACGGATGTTCGGCGCGCTCAGGCAGCCGGAGTGGGCGATCTTGTCGAACACCGCCTTGGCGACGCGCTGCTCGTTGAGCAGGTAGTCATGGTGTCGGGCAATCTGGTCGCGCTGCTCTACCACTGTGGCCTGCAACCGCCGCAGACGGTCCATGGCCTTGATCTTGGCGGCCAGGATCACCTGGTTGTAGGGTTTGGCAAGAAAGTCGTCGCCGCCGGCCTCCAGGCAACGCGCCAGGCCTTCGCTTTCGGTCAACGAGGTGAGAAAAATGATCGGGACCAACTGATCCCCGGCCAACTGCTTGATTTTCTGCGCGGCCTCGAAACCATCCATGACGGGCATCATCGCATCCATCAGCACCAGGTGCGGGCGCTGCTCCAGATAGACCTCGACCGCTTCGGCGCCATCGGCGGCAGTGAGCACCTGATGCCCTTGGCGGCGGACGATGGTCGACAACAGCAGGCGGTCAGCGGCACTGTCCTCGGCAATCAGGACTGTCAGTGATTCGGCGGCGGACAACATGGCTGTATCAGGCTTTGCCCGAGGATTGCCCTGCCTGCTGCCGTCCCTCCGCCGACTTGTCTTCTTTCGGGCTGTTGATATCGAACAGCTTCTCGAAATTGGAGATCGCGAGGATCTTGCGCACATCCGCGCCGCAATTGATGACACTCACGTCGGCGTCCTCGCCGCCCGCGTAGTCGCGCAGCAACAGCAGCATGCCCAGCGCGGAGCTGTCGAGGTAAGTGGTGTCTTTCAAGTCCACGACATAGCTATCAAGCTGTGCATTGAGTGTTTCGTACTTCTCGTAAGACTGCCGAAACTCTTGATGGAGCTTGAAATCGAACCGCCCCTTGACCGAAATCGTCAGCTTTTTTCCATTGCTCGATAATTCGGTAAAGACTTGTATCGCTTGAGCTTGCATAGCTGGCTTCCCTGTCATGGACATACGTGTACAAGGTTTAGCACTTGGTCGAAGCCTGAGCAAGGTTTCACAGCATTCACTCTAAAAACTCCATGATCAGTACGGATTCTGTCGCGGCAGGCGCTGGGACAATTCATCCAGCAGCTTTTGCTCGCGCTTGTCTTCCAACTGCCGTGCTTCATCGATATAGCGTTGCACCAGCTTGCGCAGGCCTTCGACCCGGGCAAACGCCTCTTGCCAACTCTGGCGGGCCTTTTCCAGATTGTTCTGGTGCCAGACCAGGCTTTGTCGTTGCTGGTCGATCGCGGTGCCCAATTGTGCAAGAAACCCTTGGTAACCCAGCAGCCATTGCCCGGAGACACCGTGGCTGCCACGGGTGATCCACTGTTCCTGGTATTCGAGGCGAAAGTTTTCCAGGTCGGCCAGCTTACTTTCGGCAACCGCCACCTGGCCCTGGAAATAGGCCAATCGCTGGACGGCGGTTTTCTCGGCCTTCTCCGCCATCTCGACCACTGGCGCCAGACGCGCCGCACGACTCGTGGCCATGATCGGTTACCCGCCGGCGATCGGCGTGAAGATACTTTCCAGGTGCGCTTCGCTGGCGCCCAAGCCAATGTTGTCGTTCAGGCTCTGGCGCAGGTAGACGGACATTGCCGGGTAAAGATTGATGGCGATGTCGGTCTCGCGATCACCGCCGGGCACGTAGGCGCCCACGCTGATCAGGTCCCGGCTCTGCTGGTAGCGCGACCAGTACTGCTTGAACTGCTGGGCGCGCTTGAGGTGTTCGGTGCTGATGACCGACGGCATGACCCGGCTGATGGACGCCTCGATGTCGATGGCCGGGTAATGCCCTTCCTCGGCCAGGCGCCGGGACAGCACGATGTGACCGTCGAGCACACCCCGCGCCGAGTCGGCGATAGGGTCCTGCTGGTCGTCGCCTTCGGACAACACGGTGTAGAAGGCGGTGATCGAACCACCGCCCTTCTCCGCGTTACCGGCGCGCTCCACCAGTTTCGGCAGCTTGGCGAACACCGACGGTGGATACCCCTTGGTGGCCGGCGGCTCGCCGATGGCCAGGGCAATTTCCCGCTGGGCCTGGGCGAAACGGGTCAGCGAATCCATCAGCAACAGGACGTTCTTGCCCTTGTCGCGAAAATACTCGGCGATACGCGTGCAATACATGGCCGCCCGCAGGCGCATCAACGGCGCATCGTCCGCGGGCGATGCCACGACCACCGAACGCTTGAGGCCTTCCTCGCCGAGGATGTGCTCGATGAACTCCTTCACCTCGCGGCCCCGTTCGCCGATCAGCCCGACCACGATGATGTCGGCTTCGGTGAAACGGGTCATCATGCCCAACAGCACACTCTTGCCCACGCCGGTACCGGCGAACAGACCCAGGCGCTGCCCGCGTCCTACCGTCAATAAACCGTTGATGCAGCGGATGCCCACGTCCAGTGGAACGCTGATGGGGTCGCGCTTGAGCGGGTTGATCGTCGGGCCGTCCATCGGCACCCAGTCTTCAGCCTTCATGCCGCCCTTGCCGTCAAGAGCCCGTCCGGCACCGTCCAGCACGCGCCCGAGCATGCTCATGCCCATGGGCAGGCGACCGGTATCGGCCAACGGCACGACACGTGCGCCCGGAGCGATCCCGGCCACGCTGCCCACCGGCATCAGGAAAACCTTGCTGCCGGCAAAGCCCATGACTTCGGCTTCAACCTGCACCGGGTGATAACTGTCGTCGTTGATCACCATGCAGCGACTGCCCATGGCCGCGCGCAGGCCTTCGGCTTCGAGGGTCAGGCCGACCATGCGCAACAGGCGCCCTTCGAGGATCGGTTGGCCGGCCAGTTCGGTCGCCTCGGCGTAACTGCCCAGGCGCTTGCCGAAGCTGGTTCGCTCAAGGCGCATCGCGGTCGTCCGCTGTCGTTGCAACCGGTTCGACGCCTTCGAGGTCGATACCGGCGGCGCCCTTGGGTTCGTCCGGCAACTCCAGGCTCAAATCGCTGGGGGCCGGGTGCAAGGCTTGCTCGTGCAATTGGTCGAGCAACTTGGCCATGACTTGGTTGATGCGCGTCTCGACGGTCGCATCGATGCGGCTGTGCTCGGTTTCCACCCGGCAACCGCCCGGCAGCAACGACGCATCCTCGACGATGCGCCAGGTTTCTTCGTGGCGCTCGCGCAGGGCTTTGACCAGTTCGAAATCCTGGGGATTGATGTACAGCCGCACATTGCCCACGCCCAACGGCAACAGCTTGAGGGCTTCACGCATGACATGCTCGATCTGGCTCGAATCGATCGCCAGTTCGCGCTGAATCACCTGCCGGGAAATATGCTGCACCAGGTCCACCAGGGACTTCTCGATCTGGGTGTCCTGTTCGGCGATCGGCTCGAACAGGTTGACCATCAGCGATTCCAGCGCCCGGAGCTTGGCCGTCAGCGCCACATCGGCTTCCTGGCGAACCTTGAGGGTGGTGCTATGGAAGCCTTCCTTCTCGCCGACGGCAAAGCCTTCGTTATAGGCTTCCTGACGAATGCTCTCGACTTCCTCAAGGGTCAGCGGCTGGACTTCCTCCAGCGGTACTTCCTCGATTTCCGGCAGTTCTTCCACCGGCTCCGGTTCAGGCTCGGGCACATGGGGATCGAAGCTGGGCAGCGACCAGACGTCGAAACCACCGACGTCCCGGGCGCGGATCAGGTCGCTGGGTGACTCATCGCTCTTGGCAGACATAACGACCTTAGATCATCTCTTCGCCGCCCTTGCCACCGAGCACGATCTCTCCGGCTTCGGCCATGCGGCGGGCGATGGTAAGGATTTCCTTCTGCGCAGTTTCCACGTCGCTGACGCGCACCGGGCCCTTGGCCTCGAGGTCGTCGCGCAACAGTTCCGCCGCCCGTTTGGACATGTTCTTGAAAATCTTTTCCTTGACGCCTTCGTCCGACCCCTTGAGGGCCAGGACCAGCACATCGGAAGACACTTCGCGCAACAGCGCCTGGATGCCCCGATCGTCGACGTCCGCCAGGTTGTTGAACACGAACATGAGGTCTTCGATCTGGCCGGACAGGTCTTCGTCGAACTCGCGGATCGAGTCCATCAGCTGGCCTTCGATCGAGCTGTCGAGGAAGTTCATGATGTCCGCCGCACGCTTGATACCACCCAGGGTGGTGCGCGAGGCATTGGAGTTGCCCGAGAACTGCTTCTCCAGAATCTGGTTCAATTCCTTCAGGGCCGCCGGCTGCACGGTGTTGAGCGAGGACACCCGCAGGATGATGTCCAGGCGCACCTTGTGGTCGAAGTTGCCCAGTACTTCACCGGCCTGGTCCGGGTCGAGGTAAGCCACCACGATGGCCTGGATCTGCGGGTGCTCGTAGCGGATCACGTCGGCAACGGCGCGCGGTTCCATCCACTTGAGGCTGTCCAGGCCACTGGTGTTGCCACCCAGCAGGATACGGTCGATCAGGCCGTTGGCCTTGTCCTCGCCGAGAGCCTGGGTCAGCATCTTGCGCACGTAGTCGTCGGAGCCGACGCCCAGGCTGGTCTGGTCGCCGACGATGTCGACGAACTCGCTCATCACCTGTTCAACCTGCTCGCGATGCACATTGCCCATCTGCGCCATGGCCACGCCCACGCGCTGGACCTCCTTGGGCCCCATGTGGCGCAGCACCTGGGCAGCGTCGGTCGAACCCAGGGACAGCAGCAGGATCGCGGCTTTGTCGACCCGGGACAATTTGGCAACAGCGGCTCGATTATCACTCATCTGCGTTAATCCACTCTTTCACGACCTGGGCCACACGACCCGGATCTTCTGCCACCAGACTCTTGATGGCGTTCAACTGTGCGTCATAGCCTTCGCTCGGGCTTGGCAGCAGAATGCTCTGCGGCCCGCCAAGGCTGACGCGATCGTTAGCCAATTCGCCATCCAGGCCGCCCATGCCGCCCAGTTCTACGTCACCCAGGCCTGCCAACTGCTTGCTCTTGCCGCCGCCGGTAATGTTGTTGAGCACCGGACGCAGCACGCCGAACACCAGGATCAGGATGAACAGCACGCCCAATATCTGCTTGACCACATCCCAGAACCAGGGTTGCGAATAAAACGGAATATCGGCGATCACTTCCCCGCGCTCCGAAGAGAACGGCACGTTGATCACGCTGACGCTGTCGCCGCGGCTGGCGTCGAAACCGACGGCGTCCTGCACCAGGCGGGTGAAACGCGCCAATTCGTCGGCGCTCCAAGGGGCACGGCTGGTTTCGCCGTTGGCCGGATTGACCTTGACCTGGTCGTCCACCACCACGGCAACCGACAGGCGGTTCAACCGGCCCTGCTGTTGCTTGGTGTGACTGATGGAACGGTCAAGCTCGAAGTTCTTGGTCGACTGCTGACGCTTGTCGGCCGGGTACGGCGCCAGCATCGGCTGGCCAGTGGCCGGGTCCATGATCTGCTGGCCGTTGGCGTCCACCAGTGGCTGGCCTGGCTGCACCATGCCGGCGGCACCTGCGGCACCTCCCGTGGTTTGCGGCGCGCTGGCCGGCGATGGCGGCTGGTTGCTCAGGGCACCCGGCACGCCTTGCGGGCCATTGCTGGCGGTACGTTGTTCATTCACCGACTGCTCGCTGCGCAACGCCGGCTGGTCCGGGTTGAACTGCTCGGAAGTCGACTCGACTGCACTGAAGTCCACGTCGGCCGACACTTCGGCCTTGTAGCGGTCGTTACCCAGGATCGGTTGCAGGATGTTGTGCACCCGCTGGGTCAACATGCCTTCCATGCGGCGGCTGTAGTCGAATTGCTTGCCGGCCATGGTGAGTTCGGAGTTTTCCGCCTGGTCGGACAGCAGATTGCCTTTCTGGTCGACCACGGTGATCTGCGATTTGCTCAGTTCAGGGACGCTGGTGGACACCAGGTTGACGATGGCCAGGACCTGGCCAGGCTCGAGGGAGCGGCCGGCGTACAGCTCAACCAATACCGACGCACTCGGCTTGCGCTCATCGCGCACGAACACCGAGCTTTTCGGGATCGCCAAGTGCACACGGGCGGCCTTGACGTTGTTCAGGCTGGAAATGGTCCGTGCCAGCTCACCTTCCAGGCCGCGACGATAACGGGTCGCTTCCATGAACTGGCTGGTGCCCAGGCCCTGGTCCTTGTCGAGGATCTCGAAACCGATGTTGCCGTCTTTTGGCGTCACGCCCGCCGCGGCAAGCTTGAGGCGCGCACGGGCGACATCGTCGGCCTTGACCAGCAAGGCACCGGAATTGGGTTCGACGGTATAAGGAATGTCGGCGGAAGACAGCGTCTCCATGACTTGCTTGGCATCCATGCCCTCCAGACTGCCATAGAGGGGACGGTAGTCCGGCTGCTGGGACCACAACACCACGGCAAAACCAATCGCCACGCTGGCAGCCAGGCCGACCAACAGGCCAACCTGACGCAACATGGTCATCTCGGAGAGATTTTCCAGGAAGGACAAGCCGAACAGCGGCGGTTTGCCGTCTGGTGCGGTGGCCTTGGCTGGAACGTTATCTACGGCTGCTTCTGCCATGACTCAATAGTTTCCTTAAACCGGCATCTGCATGATGTCTTGATAGGCTTGAACCAGTTTGTTGCGAACCTGGGTCAACGCCTGGAACGAGACACTGGCTTTCTGCGAAGAGATCATCACGTCTGTGAGGTCGACACCACTTTTGCCCATTTCAAAAGCACTGGCTAATTGGTTCGACGCCTGCTGGGTATCGTTCACTTTATTGACGGCCTGACCGAGCATGTCGGAAAAGCTGCTGCCACCCACCTGGGGGACCGCGACCGACTTGGGCTGCGCCATGGCGTCCATTTGCATGGCCCGCATGTCCAACATCAATCGATTAAATTCAATACCTTGGCTCATGGTCTACTCTCTTTGGCGGCCCGCATTTTTTTGACACTTACTCAGCGGGTACCCAGGTAGTAGCAACAAGGGTGCCAGCTCGATGACCGCAATAAACAAATGAGTGGGAGCAAGCCTGCTCGCGGAAGGGGTGGGCCAGACAACATCTGTATTGTTTGACCGAGCGCTTTCGCGAGCAGGCTCGCTCCCACAAGTGAATGACTGGTTTACACGCCTCAACTGGCGAACAGGTAGGCCTCTACGTCCATGCCGGCGTCGCGCATTTGCGCCAGCTTGTAGCGCAGTGTGCGAGGGCTGATGCCCAGGCGCTCGGCGGCTTCCTTGCGGCGGCCGCGCTCGGCCCGAAGGGTGTCGATGATCATCTGGAATTCACGCCGGCGCAGGTCATCTCCCAGGGCGCCGGCCGACTCGCCTTCCACTTCGACCGCAGGCGCCGCAGCCACGGTTGAAACCACTGACAAGGCCGGCAATGGCGCGCAGGCCACCGGGCCGGCCAGGCAGAAATCTTCCGGCTGGATCACACCACCCTGCTGCAGGATCAACGCCCGCTGAATGGCGTTATCCAATTCGCGGACATTGCCCGGCCATGGATAAGCGATCAGGCAAGCCTGGGCCTGCGGAGAAAACCTGGCGGCCGCGTGCTTCATTTTATTGACGTGCCTGGCCAACAGCCGCTCGGCCAGCGGCAGGATATCGGCGGTGCGCTCGCGCAGCGGGCGCCAGGCCAGCGGAAAGACCGACAGGCGGTAATACAGGTCCTCACGAAAACGCCCCGCCGCCACTTCGCCGGCCAGGTCGCGGTTGGTGGTCGCCACCACGCGGATATCCAGGCTGATGGGCTTGCGTGCCCCCACCCGCTCCACTTCCCGCTCCTGCAACACCCGCAATAACTTGGCTTGCAGCCCCATGGGCATCTCGGAAATTTCATCGAGCAGGATCGTGCCGCCGTCGGCCTGCTCGAACTTGCCCGCCTGGGCAGCGATGGCGCCGGTGAACGAACCCTTTTCATGACCGAACAGCGTAGCTTCGAGCATGTTGTCGGGAATCGCCGCGCAGTTGATGGCGATGAACGGCTCGTTGGCGCGGTGCGATTGCTGGTGGATATAGCGCGCCAGCACCTCCTTGCCGGTACCGGACTCCCCGGAAATCAACACGGTCGAATCACTGCGCGCCACCCGCGCGGCCAGCTCCAGCAACTGGGCACTGGCCGGCTCGATGGCCACCGGCCCTTCGCGTTCGGGCCCGAGACTGCCCAGCGCATGGCGAGCCACCAGGTCCAGCAGCGCCTTGGGCTCGAATGGCTTGACCAGATAATCGGCGGCCCCCTGGCGCATGGCATCCACCGCGCGCTCGACAGCACCGTGGGCCGTCATCAGCAGCACCGGCAGTTGCGGCTGGCGGACACGTAACAGGCCCAACAATTGATGGCCGTCCATGCCCGGCATATTGACGTCGCTGACCACCAGGCTGAACGCCTCCCGTCCCACGGCCAGCAACGCCTCTTCCGCCGACCCGACGGAAACATGATCATGCCCGGCCAGCATCAGCGTATCGGCCAGCGCTTCGCGCAGGGCTCGATCGTCTTCAACCAGCAGTACTTTGGTCGCCATGGCTCTCACTCCATTCCTGGCGCGCTGGAAAACAGCGGCAGGAGCACCGTCGCGCAAGTGCCGCGCCCCAACCGCGAGCGCAACTGCAATTCTCCCTGATGAGCACGGGCCACAGCCTTGACCACAGTCAGGCCAAGGCCTGTCCCGGTGGTCTTGGTGGTGAAGAATGGTTCACCCAACCGCGCCAGCACGGCCGGCTCGATGCCACTGCCGCTGTCACTGACGCACAGGCGCAAGGTGTTGTCGCGGGTATAGAGGTGCACTTTCAGCCGGACATCGCTGCCACTGGCCTGGATCGCATTTTCAATGAGGTTCAATACCGCGCCCACCAGCGTGTCGCGGTTGCACAATATGTCCCCGGCATGGCTGTCGCACTGCCAGCGGATCGACAGGCCCTGCACATGGGTCAACGCGGCAGCCTGCAATGATTGAAGCAGCGCCTTGGGAGTCACGCGGTCGGTCAGCGGCAGCTCGCCGCGGGCGAACACCAGCATGTCACGCACCTGGTGCTCCAGCTCATGCAGGCGTTCCTTCAAGCGCCCGGCGAACCGTTGCTGGGTTTCCATCGGCAGGGGCTGTTCTGTCAGATGACTGGCGTAGAGCAGCGCGGCCGACAGCGGCGTGCGAATCTGGTGCGCCAACGACGCCACCATCCGCCCCAAGGAAGACAGGCGCTCATGGCGGGCCAGCTGATCTTGCAGGTGACGGGTTTCGGTCAAGTCGTTAAGCAACACCAGTTGGCCAGGCTCGGCGTCCAGCGAACGGGTCGAGATGGACAACCGTCGGCCGTCCTTGAGGGACACTTCGTGGCCGTCATCCTCGCGGGGCGCGAAGCAGCGGGCGATGACGTGGCGCCACAGCTCACCTTCCAACGGCAGGCCGAGCAACTCGCAGGCGGCCGGGTTGGCTTCGCGCACGCGACCATGGGCATCGATGACGATGACGCCCCCCGGTAGCAAGTCGAGAAGATTCTGCAAGCGATTCGCCAGACGCTCTTTTTCCGCCAACTCCTGCATGCGCTGGGCACTGACCACGGCCAGCTCCCCCTTGAGCTCGGTCACCCGGGCTTCCAGCAGGCTGTAGGAGTCCGTCAGTTGGCTGGACATCTGATTGAACAGCGAAAAGGCCTGCTCGAGTCCAAGCCGGCTCGCCTGTTCGGCGCTCGGCAGGTGTCCCGGATCAGGGACAGGAGACATCTGGGCTTGGGCGGCTTGGCTCATCGGGCTCTCTCGCTTGGCTGACCGTCAGTTAAACGGAACGTTGCGAGGGGTGTAGCAATACCCGTGCCGAGACAAAGAGCAAAGAAAAAGTGCATGTGTAGCGAGGGCGCTTGCTCCCGCCAGGACGTGCAGCGGCACTGTTTAGAGCCTGTCAGGCGAACCAGCAGGGACAAACGCCCCCACCTTCAACAGTCAGGCGCGTGGAAAACAGGCGTCAATCATCCGCCTGTTCATCACCTTCGCGTCGGCTCATGCCGTACTTGCGCATTTTTTCCACCAGGGTGGTCCGGCGAATGCGCAGGCGTTCCGCAGCACGGGCGACAATTCCGTTGGCGTCGTCCAGGGCCTGCTGGATCAGCCCTTGCTCCAGGCCGCCAAGGTAGTCCTTGAGGTCCAGGCCTTCGGGTGGCAGCAGGGCATTGGCGGTGAAGTCCGGCGTGTGGCCGTTGATCGCCACCCGCTCTTCCAGATCACTGCGCAGGCTGTCGACCATCTGCTCGTCTTCATCGTCGACATAGCGGAATTTTTTCGGCAGTTCGTTCACACCGATCACCCCGTACGGGTGCATGATCGCCATGCGCTCCACCAGGTTGGCCAGCTCGCGGACGTTGCCCGGCCAGCCATGCCGGCACAAGGACATGATCGCTGCCGAGTTGAAGCGGATCGAACCGCGCTTCTCGTGCTCCATGCGCGAAATCAATTCATTCATCAGCAGCGGAATGTCTTCGACCCGCTCACGCAGCGGCGCCATTTCGATCGGGAATACGTTGAGGCGGTAATAGAGGTCTTCGCGGAAACTGCCGATCTCGATCATGCTCTCGAGATTCTTGTGGGTCGCGGCAATGATCCGTACATCGACGCTTTGGGTCTTGTTGCTGCCCACGCGCTCGAATGTACGCTCCTGCAAGACCCGCAGCAGCTTGACCTGCATCGGCAGGGGCATGTCGCCGATTTCATCGAGAAACAGCGTGCCACCATTGGCCAGCTCGAAACGCCCGGCGCGGCTGGTGATGGCACCGGTGAAGGCGCCCTTCTCATGGCCGAACAGTTCGCTTTCCAGCAACTCGGCCGGAATCGCTCCGCAATTGACCGGCACGAACGGCGCTTCGCGGCGCTTGGAATGGTAATGCAGGTTGCGCGCGACCACTTCCTTGCCGGTGCCCGACTCGCCCAGGATCAGCACGCTGGCATCGGTATCGGCGACCTGCTGCATCATCTGGCGGACGTGCTGGATGGCCCGGCTGGTGCCGACGAGGCTGCGGAAAAGATTGGGTTCGCGGTGCCGGCCACGCTCGCGGGCCTGGTCGTACATCTCGCGATAGACCTGCGCACGGTGCAGCGAATCCAGCAACTTGCTGTAGCTGGGCGGCATTTCGAGCGTGGAAAGCACACGGCGACGCTGGTCTTCTGGCAAGTCAAGGGAAGAATTTTCGCCCATCAACAAAACCGGAAGGAACTCATCCCAGGTTGAGAGTGTCTTTAGCAAGCCCAATAGCGTAGCGGGAGCATTTACGGTCCCGATAAGGACACAAATGACTTCACGGCTGGACGACAAGGAGCCGACGGCCTGCTGCCAATCATGGCTGCCGCAGGGCAGATTTTCTTCGCCAAGAAAATTCAGGATCACCGCCAGGTCACGGCGGCGAACGCTATCGTCATCGATCAGGAGAATTTTGGTTTCACGCCACATGCAATAGCAACTTCCCTAGTCAACCCAATGCCCGAAATTAGGGGGCAAGCTAGACGCTTGCAGACTTGTCATGCCTGTAGACGCCTCAAATCTGTAAACAGATACTAGTTAAGTCAAAAAACCGTGCACAGTCAAATTTATGGCGCAGCGGCGTTGGATTAACTGAGCATTAACCGAACAGATGGTAAACCTTTGCAGCGTTCTGTGCTTGATGGACTTGCGACATCTCGTCGACGATTGCCTGGCGCTCCCCTGTCGCCGCCTCGAGCAACTGCTTGTAGACCCCCAGCAATTCCTCAAGATTGTTACGCAACGTCGCCTCGTCCACCCCGGATTCACTCAGGACGTCTTCCATGCACGAACGGCACGTCAAGTCCAACTGACCGATTGCCTCCCAGTTGCGCTGGGCCAGGGCATCGACCAGCGCATCACGGGTTTGTTCTATTCGCTGCAAGACAAGACTCATGAGAGTACTCCTTAGAATTGCGGACCAGGCGCGGCGATGCCATCCCAGCCTTCTTTGACCGTGCGCAGCAGATCGGCGACTTCGTCGAGGATCTTCGGGTCGGTCTGGATGTTGGCGTCGGTCAGACGCTTGATCATGTAGGCATACAGGTTGTCCAGCTCCGTCACCGACTCGGCCTGGTTCTCCAGGTCCAGCCCTTCACGCAGGCCGCCGATGATGCCGATGGCCTTGCTGATCAGGATGCCTTTGCTGGCGATGTCCTTGCGCTCCATCGCGCCCTTGGCCTGGGCAATACGGTCCAGCCCACCTTCCATAAGCATCTGCACCAGACGATGGGGACTTGCCTCGGAGGTTTGCGCCTGGGCGCCAATCTTCTGGTATTGGCGAAGGGCCAACATCGGATTCATGTTCTACCTCATCAAAAATCTTCGGTTCGTATAAACAGCGTATCGACGCTGCGTCAAAAAACTTTAGACCGAAAAGCCGAAAGCCCGGAACGTTGTCAAAACGTTGCCGGGCTTTTTTGCATCGGTCGAAATCAGCTGTTTCGCTGTTGCGCCGTCAGAGCCTCGAACATCGAAGTGATGTTACTGGCCGTGGCCTTCAGCTTGCCGACCAGGGTGTCCATGTCGTTGTACTTCTTGGTCAACGAGGCCGTCAAGGTCTCGACCCGGCGATCCAGGGCCGCCTGATCGCTCTTGAGGCGGGTCTGGGTCTTGGTCAGCGCAGAGGTCCGCTGGTCGAGAATGCCGCCGGTCTGGGTGAAGGGCTCGATCGCCTTGCCCATGCGCTCCAGCAAGCCGTTGGTACCGGTGAACATCGTCTGGACTTCACCGCTGAGTTTCTTGTCATTCATGGCCGTGTTGAACTTGGCGGTATCGAAGTTCAACGCACCCGTCTTCTGGTCGGTGGTAATACCCAGCTGGGCCAGCACCGTCAGCTTGTCGCCGGCGCCCGTCTGGGACAACGGTTCGCGGATCGTCGCCAGGAGCGAGCGAGGCAAAGAGTCACCGGTCAGCTTGGCCGGTATTGTCGGGTTGCCATCATCGTCCAGGGACGGCTTGGTCAGCGCAGTGACACTGTTGGCGACCGCGTTGTAGGCGTCGACAAATTTCTGGATCGAGGCTTTCAGGCCATCATTGTTCGGCGCGACGGTAACGGTTGACGTTCCGTCTCCTGGCACTCCGACCAGATTCAGGGTCAGTCCGGAAATCGCCGTGCTCACCGTGTTGCTTGCGCTGGTCAGCTTCATGCCGTCGACGGAAAACACGGCGTCCTGGGCCAGGGCACCGATAGCGCCCGCCGAGGTGGCCGTCAGCGCAGCACCGTTGGCACCCACGACGTTCGTCCCATCGATCTCCAGCCCGGCGATGCCGCTGACCGAGATGTCGGAACCTGCGCCGGTGGTGGTGGAACCCAGCACCAGCCGCGAACCAAAGGAGTCGGTCACGATGTTGGCGCTCAAACCGGCGGCCTTCATGGACGAGTCGGCGTTGATCGCGTCACGCACCGATTGCAGGGTCGAACCATCCGGCACAGTGAGGTTGTAGTTGACCCCCTTCTGCGCGATGGTCAGCGTGCCGGAAGGGATCGCACTGGTCGTACCGCCGGCGAAAGCCGCCGAGGTGACCTTGGACGCCGTGGCGAGGTTGGTGACCTTGATGGCGTAAGTGCCGTTCACCGCCGTGTTGCTGGCGGTAGCCGTGAGGACACCGGGGACGGAAGAGGTTGCGGCAAAACCCGCGAATTGCGGGGTCCTGGTGTTGCCCAAGTCCTTCATGGCGGTGTTGAAGGCTGCCAGCAACGACTTCAGGGTTCCGACCCCCGAGATACTGTTGCTAGTCGTGGTGGTGGCTCGGGTGATCTGACCTTGCTTGGCAGCCTTGTCGGAATCGACCAGCGCCTTGACGATCTCAGTCGTATTAAGGCCAGAACCCAGCCCCAGGCCAGGTAGAATTGGACTTGCCATGAGGAACTCCCTTCAGTGTGTCGCCGGCCTTTTGACCCCTACAACGCCCAAAAGTACATAGCAACGAAATTCGTGCCGATTGTCAGGCTTCAGCGCTGAACAACAAGCTGTTTGCATCATTCAAACTGTTCGCCAGTTTCAGAACTTCTTCGTTCGGGATCTGGCGAATCACTTCACCGGAACCGCTGGCGATGACTTTGACCACTACTTTGCCTGAAGGCTCATCAATAGAGAACTCCAGATTACGCTTGACCGACTGGACGAACTTCTCGATTTCCTGAACGGCCTTCTTGAGTTTGTCTTGCTCGGCAGCAGCGTCCTTGGGAGTTTCCTTGACCGGTGCCACGGAAACAACATCGGCTTGAGGCTTCTCCACTGGCTTGTCGGCCACTGTAGGCGTCGGCTTCGCCGCTGGATAAGACAAGTTCAGCTTCACGCTCATATCCATGTCCATCACCTCTTGAACGGAAAAAGCGAGAGAGCACGCATGCGCACTCCCCCGCTAAAACTCATCCAGCTATTACTGAAGCAGCTTCAGTACAGCGGATGGCAGTTGGTTGGCCTGGGCCAGAACCGAAGTCGACGCTTGCTGCAGAGTCTGCTGCTTGGTCAGTTGTGCAGTTTCAGCAGCGAAGTCGGTATCTTGTACGCGACCCAGTGCAGCACTGGCGTTTTCGTTGATGTTCTGCAGGTTGGAGATGGTGCTGGCGAAACGGTTCTGAGCAGCACCGAGGTCGGCACGAGCACTGTTGATGGTGTCGATCGCGCTGGTGATTGCGTCCATTGCGGCCGAGAAGTTGGTTTCAGCAGTAGCGCTGTCGGAACCAACGATGGTGATTGCCGAGTCAACACCCAGGGCCGCGGCGTCAAAGCTGGCGCTCAGGGTCAGGGAGATCTGGTTGTCGGAACCGGTGTTCGAACCAACCTGGAAGGTCATGGTGCTAGCAGTACCGTCGAGCAGGTTCTTGCCGTTCAGGTTGGTGCTGTTGGCGATACGGGTCAGTTCGTCGCTCATCTGCGAGAACTCTTTGTTCAGAGCGATACGGTCATCTGCGCTGTTGCTATCGTTACGGGACTGGATGGCCAGTTCACGCATACGCTGCAGAATGTTGGTTTGCTCTTGCATCGCGCCTTCAGCGGTCTGCGCCATGGAGATACCGTCGTTGGCGTTTTTGATTGCCATGGTCTGACCGCGGATTTGCGAGGTCATACGGGTAGCGATCTGCAGGCCGGCGGCGTCGTCTTTGGCGCTGTTGATTTTCAGGCCGGAAGACAGACGAGTCATCGAAGTGGAGAGAGCGTCGGAAGCACGGTTCAAGTTCTTCTGAACGTTCAGCGAAGTAGTGTTGGTGTTTACTGTTAAAGCCATGACGAATTCCTCGTTGGTTGGGTACTGCGGCTTCCGGCCCTTTGGCAACCGCCGGGGTGTGGCCTAGAGAACCTTCGTAATAGTTATCGTCGGGTTGGGAACTTGCTTGAGGGCTTTTTTCAAAAAATTTGCTAGCAGACTGCCACCCCTTGATAAACAAGGGCTTAGCGTGGAGCGAAGCGCTGAAAAATGGCGTCAAAAACCTGATCCATGAAATCGCAGGCAAAAAAAGTGGGAGCGGGCTTGCTCGCGAAGGCGGTGGATCAGCTTGTATCTGTGCTGAAGTACCGACGCCTTCGCGGGCAAGCCCGCTCCCACACTTATGTTCCGGTGTGAATCAGTCGCGATAGAGAATCGCCGATCCCCACGACAGGCCCACGCCGAAACCGCTGATCGCCACGCGCTTCCAGTCGGCATCCAGCACGTGCTTCTCCAGCAGCAACGGAATGCTCGACGATACGGTGTTGCCGGTCTCGACCATGTCCTTGATGAATTTCTCGGGCTCACCCTCGAAACGGCGCGCCACGGCATCGACAATCGCCGCGCTGCCCTGGTGGATGCAGAAGGCATCGATGTCGCTGGCTTGCAGCGAGGATTCATCGAGCAGCTCGTGCAAATGGGCCGGCACTTTCAACAAGGCAAAATTGAACACCTGGCGGCCGTTCATGAAAAACACGCCGTCGCTGACCTTCAAGTGCGGCGCGCCGGAGCCGTCGGTGCCGAACTTGGACTTGCCCAACTGCCAGTTGGCCCCTTCGGCCATCCAGGTGGCCGTGGCGGCATCGCCGAACAGCATGGTGGTGTTGCGGTCTTCAGGGTCGACGATCTTCGAATAAGGGTCAGCCGTCACCAACAGGCCGTTCTTCAGCCCAGCGGCCTCCATGAAGCCTTTGAGAGCGTAGATACCGTAGACGTAGCCCGAGCAGCCCAGCGAGATATCGAATGCCGCCACGTGAGTCGGCAGCCCCAGCTTGTCCTGCACGATGGCCGCGGTATGGGGCAGCCCTTCTTCGTCACCGTTCTGGGTGACCACGATCAGCGCGTCGATGGACTCGCGCGACAGCTGCGGGTTGTTGGCGAACAAGGCGTTCACGGCTTCGACACACAGGTCCGAGGTTTCCTGGTCGGCGTCTTTGCGCGGCAGGAACGCCGAACCGATCTTGCCAAGGATGAACTCCTCATCCTTCTCGAATTTGGCACCCTGAGCGTAGTTATCCACGCCAGCGGTCGGCACGTAACTCGCTATGCTTTTTATGCCAATCATCATGGCTTCCCGATCATAAACTGCGACTAGGTTCCACCCCCAAAAGCTCAGGGGCGCTTCAAAATGGTTGATTTCCAAGGGCGCAGGCCATTGCCAGGCAAACGAACGGGCCTCCACTCTGCGGAATACAATACAGTGAAGATGCACTTTATGACCTATGCGTCACGCCGTTTTGTCCCGCAGAGGCATTTTTTCATGACAAACGAAGCCGTGTCATTGCCCGCGTCCGTCAGAGACTGCGGGCAGGCATCGGGTGATGAGTGGGGTACTTCGGCAAGCGCGCCGGCAGGTTCACCCTGCCGACGCTGAGCAGCGAGGTCAGGCGGCAGGTTCGTCGAGCAGGTCGGTCCACGGTACGTTGCGCACCGGTCCCAGGGCGAAACCCGCACCTTGCAGCGACAGGTTGGCGTTGTAGAAACGGTCCTGAGCGAACGCCCCGGACCACTTGCCACGCAGCGCCGCAAGCGCCTCGGGCGTACTGGCCAGCACGCCGGACTGGATGACCTGCACGTGGGGCGTCCAGACCGTCAGGTAACCCGCCTGGCCCACCCTGAGGCACAGGTCGACATCCCCCAGGGCCTCGTCGAACAGTCCGCTGTCGATGCCGTCGGCCGCGTTGAACAACTGCCGGGAAATCATCAGGCAGGCGAACGACACCGCCGAACAGTTCTGCTCGACCACCAGCCTGTTCATGTAGCCCTTGGCGGTTTTCGATTCGCCGATGAAAGGCGAGCCCACCTCGTCATTCAAGCCCAGGATCAAGCCAGCCTGGGTGATACGCCCATCGCGCTCGATCAGCCTGGCGCCGACCACACCGACTTCCGGACGCAAGGCCTGGTTGAGCAACGACTCGATCCAGTTGACGTTGAGCACCTCGCTGTCGGCCGCCAGGGTCACCAGATAGTCACCCTTGGCCTCCTGGCTGACGGCGTTGATCAACGACCCTGTCGCGACGCCGGGTTCGATCTCCAGCAACCGCACCCGACTGGCCTGATGCCCCTGGCCACCGAGCCAGGTGCGCAGCGTCGCGTGCTCGGCCGCCACGAGCGGGACCAACACCTCGTAGCGCTGATACCGGGTGCGTTGCAGCACGCTGAGCAAGCAGCGCTGCAGCGGCGTCAGGTCGGTGATGCCATGGACGATGATCGACACCATCGGACGCTCGGCAAAGCGGTAGTCGATCTTGTGTGTCCCCGGCACCGACGCGCTCACATCGGCTTGATAACCACGCACCGCCAGGTGACGCAGCAACGTCTTGCGTTCATCGGCGTTGTCTTCCACCGCCGGCGCCTGGCAGGTCAGCAAAGGCTCATCTAGGTGGGCAAGCCCTTCCAGGCCGTCCTGCTCGATCAAACGCAACAGCAGGTCGAATTCCATCGCTTGCTTGAACTCGCGGGAATAGCCGCCGAGCCTGACCAACGTCTCGCGGCGTACCAGCCAATGACGGGCCATCAAGGCCGGGGCGTTCAGCAGCAAGTCGAGGTTGAACCCTGGCCGGAACACATCGGCCAGCGTCCCGTCGGGCTGACGTTGGAACTCATCCATTGCCACAGCCTGGCACTGTGGAGCGCCCAGCAATTCCACACCCGCGCGGAACAGGCCGCCCGGCGTCAGCTCATCACCGGCCTCGGCCATGACCATCCAATCGCAATCGCTTTGGCTGACCACCTGGTTAATCTTGTCGACGTAGTTGCTTTCGTTGACCTTGACGAAATGCAGGACATTCTTTGACGTGGTCTCGGCCGGCAGATCGCCGGTGGTAAACACAACAATCTTGAACGCCCGGCAATAGCCATTGATGACGCTGTCGAACGTCGCCTGCATTTTGAAGATGTCGGCGTCCAGGTCCAGGATCAAAATGCCGAACGTCGGGCCACCGTTGCGGGCGGCCAGGTATTTGGAGACTTTCCGGGCGTCACTGGCGCTCGGCTCACGCGCTTCGAGCCAGGCCAGCAATTGGCCGGAGCGCGTGGTGTCGAACAACCTCGCGGTATTTTCAAACGCCGCCGCCTTGAGCCGTTGGTCCCAGGCCTGGAGCATTTGCACGTAGCGCTTGTCACCCTTGGCCTGCATGAGTTCGAGCAGTTGCTTGATCAGGTCCTGGTTGAACGCATAGCTGAGGAAAGCCCTCGCCAGTTGTTCATCAAGCGGCTCGGCGCTGGCATTGCGTTGGGGGCGAGACAGCTCCTTCTGCTTGAGCATGACCGCTTCCAGCTCCCTCAACTGCACCTGCCCGCTTGGCGCCGCATGAAGCAGGAATTCCAGGTCGGTGAGTTCGTCAAAGAACGCCCGGTTATAGAAAGGCATCTCGACGTATTGCGTCGGTTCGAACCGGCGAACCGGTTCGCCACGCCGCGAATCCCAAGCGGACTCCAACAGCTTGCCGGACTGCGGCACCGAGCGCTCGGCCAGTTTCTTCACGATGGTTTTGGCGTGCTCGCGCGTCGAGGCTCCCGCACCCAATGCGCTAGCCAACGTCGTGGCCAGGCGTTCCTGTTCGGCGGCCGCGCGCAGGTCCTGGGAACCCGGCACTGCGGACGGGCTTCGCGGCGGCGCCACGCGACCGCGTTCATGCACACCGTACGGAATGTCCAGCAGGCGCACCGAGGCTTCGCTCACCACACCATAGGTATGGCCGGCTTCCTGCAATCGCGAATCAAAACCGGTGGGCAACGACGCGTAGCTGCGCCGCAGGGTTTCAGTGCGCACGAGGGCATTGGCCAGCGACGGGCAATCTTCGGCAAACGCAGCCAGCCGCGCTTCGGTCGATGCTCCGCGGTAGTCATCACTGCCCTTGCGGTCGAACAGGTAGTAGTCGACGCGATCGGCGTGGGCCTCGAACGCCAGGCTGTAGCCCTGGCAGGCACTGTAGTCGGGGTGTGCCTCAAGGAACTGAAACGCCTGCTCGAGCGCTTGGGGCAGCAGGAAATCCTCGGCATCGGCCACTGCCAGGTAAGGCGTGGCGACGCGCTCGACAGCCTGGCGAACCTTGTCGCCGAAACCCGTGGCCGTGGGTGCATGCAGGTATTGCACGCCTGGGAACGCTGCCGTGATGTCGCCGCCGGGTTGGCTGGACGAGTCGATGACCAGCACGGCGAATGAACCGTCGCGGTAGTGGTGCAACGCCCGCCGCAGGGCAGTCGACTGGTCGTGAGCGAGCAGCACCAGGGTCAACCGTTCATTCAACGGCGCAGACGATCCTGTTGGGACATTGCTTTGCATATTCATTCCTTAACGAGTGGGTGACCGCATCAGCGACACCGGGAGTTTCAAGGTTGAAACCCATCAATCCGGCAGCCAGCCGTTGGCCCAGTACTGCAGGTTATCGCCGCGCAAGATAAAGTCGCGCAGCACCACTTCACGTAATTCGTCGCCCATCCGGTAACTGGCAATCGGGTCTGCCAGGTGCATGCGGATCGCCTCCAGCCATTCTTCGCTGCTGTTGGTGAGAATCCGCGTACAAGGCAAATGCCCCCGGTAAGCTTCGGTATCCGAGCAAATGACCGGATAGCCACACGCACCGTACTCCAGCAGGCGAAGATTGCTCTTGCAGTCATTGAAAACATGAAACTCAAGCGGCGCCAGGGCCAGGTCAAGGTTCAGGCTGGCAAGCTTTGCCGGATACGCCGCCAGGCTCACGCCAGGATGGAACTCATGGATATAGGGCTTGAGCAGATCCGGGCACATGCCGAAGAAAACCCATTCGACTTCGTCAGCCAGTTCACGCACGACATCTGCAATGAGCTCCAGGTCGCCACGGTGGCTGGTGCCGCCGCCCCAACCGATACGCGGCTTGCTGGAGGTGGCACGCAGGCTTCTGAGCTGGTGCCACAGGCCGGCCGCCAACATGTTCGGCACCACGCGGATATCGTGGTGCATGCTGGACAAGACGTCCGCCAGCGGATGGGTGGAAACCACCACCCGATCACACTGGGCGATCCCCCGGCGTAGCAAGTCTTCGAGGTTGTCCGGCATATTGCGACGGTGTTCGTTTTTTTCCGGGACGTTGGCGATGTAGTCATCCAATTCGTAGATGCGCATGGCCTTGGAGTAATTCTTGACCTGGGCGATGTCCTTGAACTTACCCACGTTATAGCGACCTTGAAGCACGATCACATCGGGTGACTGACGCTCGATATCGATGATCGAGGGCGTATCGTAGGCAACACGTCCCACGATCCGCCCTGCCGCTTCCAGTTCGAACAACGGCTGGCTGACCCGGTAGTGCCCCACCGCCGAGGTATTGACCGCCATCCCCAGGATCGAAGGCACGTTGCGGGTAATCAACGGATTCCAGCCGGTGCGGGGTCCGGGTTCGAGGCTGAAGCTTTTCCCGGTCAGGGTCAGGTTACGGTTGTAGGCAGGATCATTGGCGATCCTGGGCAACCAGCGCTGATAGAACGCCTCCTGCTCGTGCTCCAACCGCTGCTTCCAGGAGGCATCGCGACTGGCTTCCACGCCAGACGCCAGCACCACGTCACTGTAAGGGGTGGTGACGATCAGGTAACCGTTTTTCCCGACCTGCTGGCACAGCTCCAGGGCGTTGATGCGCTGCGTCGTGATCGACTCATCGAACCCACCGGTCTCCTCCAGCACCTGCTTGCGCACCAACAGGCAGTGATCACCGACAGCGCTCCAGTTCTGCACGGTCTGCAAGCGTTGCATATAGCCGCCTGACGTGACCGACTCGTTGACAAAGGCCCTGCCCGCCAGGCCACCGAGCCCCATGATCATGCCGGAATCGATGACCCGCCCTTGCTGGTTGAGTGTGCGGGGCCCGACGATGCCAACCTCGGGACGCTGCCCATGATTGAGCAGCTCGTCCAGCCAGGCGGCTTCCAGCACGATGCAATTGGGGTTGAGCAACAACAGGTATTCACCGCGGGCCTGCTGCACGGCGAAGTTGCGGATAACGGCTTCGTTGTCGCTTCCCGGGTGGGTGAATATTCGCAGGGTGTCGCTGCCCAATTCGGCCATTGCCCGCAACCAATGTTGCAGCTCGGCGTTCTCGCTGGCGTTATCGACGATGATGATTTCGTAGTGCGGATACGTGGTCGTGCTGATCAGGCTGTTGACGCAGCGTTCCAGCGCGCCCAGGTCATCCTTGACGCTGATGACGATCGACACCAGCGGCCGCTCGTCGAACAGATATTCGATGCGCGGGATCAACGCCAGGAGCGGCCCCGGATGCAGCCGGTGCGGTACGCCGATGCGCTGCAGGTGAGCGCCGACCAGCCGGGCGTTCTGCTCGATGACCTCGGGCAGCGAGAGCCATTGGGCGAACGAGAACATCGACTCGACCTGGACCTCGGGAATATGCCCAATGACTTGCGGCCCGTCCGTTTCCACCAGTCGCCAGACCAGGTCATGGGGGGCCAACTCGCCCAGGCTCGGATCGAACCCACCCGAGCCCAGGAATCGCTCGCGCTCGAACGCCAGTGTCCGACCGACATAGGGATAGCCGCGCATGAGGTCGACGTTGAAGTCGGGCTTGAAGATCGGCTCGGCCGATTTTTCATCCACCAGCGCGCCTTCATCGCTGTAGAGACAGACCGCACCCGGCGAACCGACAATCCGGTCGGCCATTATCAACAGCGCCGATTCGGTCAGGCGATCGCCGGCCTGCAGCAGGTAGAACCAGTCGGCACCGTCCAGCTGGGGCAGCAAGCCATTGAGCTGCTGCGCCCAATCTGCTTGCAGCCCAAGGCGCAGGACATGGTTGTCCAGTGACTGGCGACCATTGGACAACACCAGCACCGATTCGCAGGCATAGGCCTGGGCAGCAATACTCTGCAGGGTAATCCCCAGCGCATAGGCATCGTCCTGCGCGTCGATGATGACGGGGACTATCCTCGGACGATAGGCCCAGCGGGCGATCTGTCGAGACAGGACTTGCTTGCGCAATGGGCTGAAACGCCGGCACTCCAGCCACTGCACGTAGAGGTCTGCGTAGCTTTCGATGTCCGTACCGACTTGCGAACCGATAACGCCCTGCCGGGTCGCAATGATCGAGTAGACGTTGACCTCCTCCCACTCCGGTGCCCCCGGCTCCTTGGGCTGCCCCAGCGTCTGGTAACGCACCCAGCCACTGGCGGGCGCCGGCTCGCCACTGCGCTGGGCGAGCATTTCCTTGAGCCATGTCAGTTCCACCGTGGCCGCATCGAGCATCTTGGGCTGACGCCCCAGGCGATCCGGATGCAACCGCTGGCCGCTGCCCTCGGCATAAAGCTGGACCAGGTTGCCGCGGCGCAACAGGCAGATGAACAAGGCAAAGTCGAGGACAGCCTCGAAGCCTTCACCGGCCCGCGCCAACGCGGGCAGCAAGGCCTCGGCATCGGTGCGGCGCATTAACGCACCACTGAAGCCGCCGAGAATATTACGGGTGGTTTTTTCGAAATACGCCAGCATGTCAGTGCCGTTGAACAGCGCATCGAATTGGGTGATGCCGGTGTTTTCCAAGCGGATCGGCAAGGCGTAATTGTCGGCATCGATCAGGTGATGCTTGCTGACCACCAACGACACTTGCGCATGCTCCTGCAGCATCGCCGCCTGCTGGCTGACGCAGAGCGGCAACAACTGGTCGTCATCGCACAGGAACTTGATGAATTCGCCCCGGGACTCTTCAAGGCAGCGCAACAGGTTCTGCTGGAATCCCAGCCGCTGCGGGTTGCGCAGGTAGCGCACGGGGACGTTGGAACCCGCGCCAAGGGTCTGGACAATCTGCTCCACTTCATCGGTGCGACAGTCGTCGCAGATGACAATCTCCAGGTTCTCGTAGGTCTGGTCGAGCGCACTTTGCAAAGCGAGAGTGAAGAAGCGTGGGTTGAACGCGGGGATGGCAATACTGACAAGAGGAGCTGATTTCACACGCATGGCTCTCAACCGGCGGGCGTCAACTCAGGCGAGAGCAGGACGTCCTGAATCGTATAAGGAGCGAGTCAGGGACCGCGCTGGCGTCACGGTCCCTGCCCCGGATCAGATTTTGTTGAACAGACCCAATTGAGCGATCTTGCTGAACGCCAACTGCGATGCCTGCAGCATAGTCTGCTGCAAGGTCAGGCGCGTCATCACTTCGGCCGGGTCGGAATCACGAATCGCCGACTGGGTCTGGGAGTTGGCCAACACAAAACTCTGGTTGGTGTCGCTCTGGGTGTCGAGGGACTGGCCACGACCACCGACCGAACTCAACGCGCTGGTCAGCTGGTCAGTGCCACTGGCCAGGTTACCCATGGCCGAAGCCAGCGCCGCGTTCAGTTTCTGGCCGGCGATGTTGTTGCCATCGACGGGCGTTTCCAATGCCGAGCGCAACTGGTTCACGGTGTCCAGGATGTTCTGGGTCTCGTGGGTGTTGACCGCGATGCTGAACTGATCGTCGGCGGCCGGGGCACCGTTGAGCGTGAAGCTCACGCCGGAGGCGGTCGCGACGTTGCCTGCCAGGGTGCCGCTGGATACCGGCTTGCTGTCGGCGGTCAGTGGCGCGGCGTACAGGTCGAAATCCGTGGCACTGGTGAATTTCATCACGGCCGACCCCGACGGGAAACTGGCGTGGTAGGCCACCGGGTCGGTGATGGTGCTGCCGGTGATCTGGGTCGTCGTGGTGTTGCCCGGGCTGCGGGCCGGCGTGAAGCTGTCGGGCTTGGCCGCCAGGGTGAAGGTATGACCAGGCAGCACCGTGCCGGCCGCGTCGCCCGTATGAAGGTTGACGTTCAAGGTCAGGTCGACACCGCGAAAGCTAACGGTCTGCCCAGCCTGGGTGTTGGGGTTGATGACGCCGCCCTTGCTGGCTTCGGCCGTCACGTCGTTGCCGCTCGAATCGGTGATTTTCAACTGAGTGCCGCTGGCGAACTCCACGGTGTACGGTTCACCGCTGCGGAACTGGCTGTTGTAAGTCACGGCGGACGAGACCTGGCCGTTGGTCAACACCACGCGACCATCATCCACCGCTGGCGCAGTCATGGTGACCTGGCTACGGCTGGTGTTGACGGCTTGCTGGAATGCTTCCCAGCCGGTGCTGTTGGTGGCCATGGACATGGTGTCGCCGATCGGCAGGTCCAAGGTGACCTGGTCGCCGTTGTAGCTGTAGGTGCCGTCGTCGTTGCGGGTGAACGGCACGACATCGCCCTTGGAGCCGGCAAAGATGTACTTGCCGTTCTCGTCCTTGGTGTTCATCAGGCTCAGCAGTTGCTCTTCGATCGACCCCAATTCCGAGGCCACCGCCTTGCGGTCGGAGTCGGTGTAGGCGGCGTTGCCGGCGCTGACGGCCAATTCCTTGGCGCGTTGCAGCACGTTGCCGATGCTGGTCATGACCGCTTCGGTGGTGCCCAGGGTCGCCTTGATCGTGGTGACGTTCGCTTCGTATTGCGAAAGCATCGACGCCTGGTTGCCCAGTTGCAGCAGACGCGAAGCGCCCACCGGATCATCGGCGGCCGTGTTCACCCGTACCAGGCTGCTGGCCTCTTCGCTGGTCTTGACCACATTGGCGAAGTTCTTCTGGTAGTTCGCAGCCGTGCTTTCGTAAAACTGAGAGGTAGAAATGCGCATGGGCTACGGCTCCTTAAAGACTGTTGATCAATGTGCTGAAGATTTGTTGCGCAGCCTTGATGATCTGCGAAGACGCGGTGTAGTACTGCTGGAACTTGACCAGGTTGCCGGTTTCTTCGTCCAGGTCCACGCCCGACAGCGAGTCGCGGGCGCTCTTGGCGTTGTTCAGGATGGCGCCGGTGGCGGCGCTGTCCAGCTTGCCCTGGGCGGCCTTGGCACCGACACCTTCCACCAGCTTGCCGTAGGCATCGTTCAGGGAAATGCCCTTGCTGCCGGAATTGGTGTCCACGGTCTTGGCGGTCTGCAAACCGGCCAGGACGGTGCCGTTACGGTTATCCAGGCTGCCGGCCTGGCTGAGGCTGATGTTGATGCCCGCCCCCTGGGAAGGCGCGCCGGCGATGGACATGTCGAACGAGACGGTACGCTGCACCGGCGGGACGGACGAGTCCATGATCGGGTTGCCGCTGGCGTCCTTGAGTGGAACGCTCAGGCTCAGGGTGTTGCTCTGGCCAGGCTTGATCGTGCCGCTGCTGATCGTGCCGCCCTTGGCATCGAGCAACTGGTAACCCTGGCTCGTGCCGTCAGCGGAGGTCGCGCCGAACACCACCTTGACCGGCATCGAGTTCTGGATGCCGTTCTGGATGATGCTGGTGGTGGCTTCGTCGTAGATGTCCAGTTTGGTGGTCATCGCCGGCTGGCCACTGGCCGGAATGGTCAGCGTGCCACTGCCGCCCGCTGCGATGGCGGCGCCCAACGGCGCGGCAATCGCCAGCCGCTTGGAATCGGTCATCTCGGTCTTGATGCTGCCCGCCGCATTGCGGGTCGGGGTGATCTTGAACGAGTCGCCGGCGGCCGCGGTGCCGTTGGCGAAGGTCAGCGAGAAGCCATCGACCACCGGTGGCGGCGTGGTCGCGGTGTTGAACGCGCCCATCGAGGTGCCATCGGGCAGGCGCTGGACGGTGTAGTCGCTGCCGCTGGTAAAGGTGATCTTGTAGTCGTTGGTGGTCAGCTTGCCGGTGTCCTCGATGGACACGTTGAAGTTGCCGGCGCCGGCGCTGTTGTTCAGGGCGGCGACGCTGCGCTGGCTCATCTGCGCGGCACTGTTGATGCTGCTGAACAGGTTGGAACCGAAGGCACCGTTCTTGTCGATACCCGAGGCCTGGATGCTGTTCATCTGGTCGGCGACGACCAGCGCCACACGGCCCAGCTCGTTCATGGCCGGGTCGAGCACGGTGCTGCGGTAGCGCATCAGGCCACCGATCTCACCGCCGGTCAGCACCTGAGTCAGGTCCATTGAACTGGAACCACTGTTGAGCTGGATGCCGATGCGCCCCGGATCGTTCTTGTCCGGCACCGCTTGCAGGGTGTTGGTGATGTTGCCCATCACCAGCGGCTGGCCGGAACCGAGGTAGATATCCAGGCTGTTGCCGTTCTCCACGACCTGGGTGCCGGTGAAGGTCGACAGCTGGCGAATGGCTTCGCCGCGCGAGTCCAGCAGGTCATTGGGCGCACCGCCCGAGTTGGAGACTTCGGAGATCTTCTTGTTCAACTGGGAAATGGTGGTGGCCAGGCTATTGATCTGGTCGACCATGTTCGACAGGTTGCCGTTGATGTTGTCGTTCTGCGCGGTCAACTGGCTGGCCACCGAGTTGAAGCGGTTGCTCAGGGCCTGGGCATCGCTGAGCAGCAACTGGCGGGAAGCGTCGTCGCCCGGCTTGGCATTGACGTTCTGCACCGAGGCGAAAAACTTGGTCAGTGCGCCGTTCAGGCCGGTGCCGCTGTCGGACAACAGGGAATCGAGCGGCGTGATCTGCCCCTGATAGGCCGCCGCATCGCTGTTGAGCGAGGTGGTGGTCTTGAGCTGTGCTTCGAGGTAGGAGTTATACACCCGACGCACGTCGGCCAGGGTGGTGCCAGAGCCGATGAACACGTTGCCGTACTGGTTCGACGCCTTGGTCGTCTGCACGGTCTGCTGACGCGAATACCCGGCGGTATCGACGTTGGCAATGTTGTTACCCGTGGTCACCAACGCGGTCTGGCTTGTGGACAGACCTGACATCCCTATATTGAGCAAACTCATGGTTCAGACCTTATAACGTCGTGGTGGCGCCTGCCGATGCGTAGTTCTGGTAACTCGTCATCTGCCGGGCTATATGCGAAATCTTGCGGGCGTAGTTCGGGTCGGTGGCGTAACCGGCCTTCTGCAACTCGCGTACAAACTGTTCGGGGTTATCGGCCGACTTCAGCACATCTTGATAGCGGCTGTTGCTCTGCAACAGATTGACCAGGTCGTGGAAGCTGTCGCGATAGGACGCATAGGAACGGAACTCGGCCGTCTCCTTGACCATCTCGCCATTGCGAAACTCGCTGGTGATCGCCCGCGCCGAATCGCCTTTCCAGTTCTGGCTCGCCTTGATGCCGAAGAGGTTGTGGCTGCTGCTGCCATCGGGCTGGCGCATGACGGATTTGCCCCAACCGGTTTCCAAGGCCGCCTGGGCCACCAGGTAGCGTGGGTCGACACCGATGCGGTCCGCAGCTTCCTTGGCCATCGGCAACATGGCGTTGACGAATTCGTCGGCATCGCGGAAAGCCTTGCGCGCCGGTGCCAATGGCGGCTGCGCGACGGCACGGCCGTAGACCTGCATGTCCGGTTTCGCGTCGGCCGCCTTGAGCGCGGCCAGCCAGTCGCCGTTGCCCAGCTCGCCGCTCGACGGCTTGACGGCGGCGACAGCACGATCGGGCAGCAGGTTCTGCGCCGGGGCCTCGGCATTGACCGAGGCCGAAGGCACCAGGCCCGCGAGCAGGCGGTCGGCCAGCTTCGGCGGCAGGGCCAGGCGACGCTGGTTGAGCAGTTCCATGTCGTTGCGATGACCACCCTCGGCGCCCTGCGGCGCACTGACGGCCCGCGAGGCCCACAGTGGACGCTGGCCGCTGGTGCGCGACAACGGGCCGTCCGTGGGCAGGGTGCCGGCGGCAACCGGGGTCGGCACGGCCGCCTTGGTCGCCTTGTCCAGCGCCTCTTGCTGCTTGGCCGCCGACAGCGTGGCCGCTTCGCCCGGGGCCAGCGGCTTGTTCTTGGACATCTGGCGCAACAGCACGTCGGCCAAGCCGATACCGCCGCCTTCGCGGGACATGGAAACGGCCAACTGCTGGTCGTACATTTCCTGGTACTGCTTGGCTTCAGGCGTATTCATCGGATTGTCCTTGCCCAGGGCCTCGGTGGCCGAACGCATGGACTTGAGCATTTCGCCGAGGAACAGCGACTCGAATTCCTGCGCCACCTTGCGCAGGTTGCCATCGCTGTTCTTGTCGCCAACCTTGAGTTGGTTCAAGCGGTTCAGGTCCGAGTAGGACGCCGAGTCGCCGCTGGTCAAAGCGCCCTTGCGCATATCCATGGCTCGACCCTCAGATCACGATCAGGTCGGCTTGCAACGCGCCGGCCTGCTTCAAGGCTTCGAGGATCGCCATCAAGTCGCCCGGTGCCGCGCCGACCTGGTTCACCGCCCGGACGATTTCATCCAGGGTGGTGCCCGGGCCGAACTTGAACATCGGCTTGGCTTCCTGCTCGGCATTGACCCGCGACCGCGGCACGACGGCGGTCTGGCCGTTGGACAACGGACCCGGCTGGCTGACGATCGGGTCTTCGGTGATGGTCACGGTCAGGCTGCCGTGGGTCACGGCGGCCGGTGAAACCTTGACGTTCTGGCCGATCACGATAGTACCGGTGCGCGAATTGATGATGACTTTCGCCACGGCCTGGCCCGGATCCACTTCGAGGTTTTCCAGGATCGACAGGTAGTCGACCCGCTGGCTCGGATCCAGCGGCGCGGTGACCCGGATCGAGCCGCCGTCGATGGCCTGGGCCACGCCTGGGCCGAGCATGTCGTTGATCTTGTCGACGATGCGCTTGGCGGTGGTGAAGTCGGAACGGTTGAGGTTCAGCGTCAGGCTGTTGCCCTGGTTGAAACCACTCGGCACCGCACGTTCCACCGACGCACCGCCAGGGATGCGACCGGCCGACGGAACATTGACAGTGATCTTCGAACCGTCGCGCCCCTCGGCGTCGAAGCCGCCCACCACCAGGTTGCCCTGGGCGATGGCGTAGACGTTGCCGTCGATACCCTTGAGCGGCGTCAGCAGCAAGGTACCGCCGCGCAGGCTCTTGGAGTTACCGATGGACGAAACGGTGATATCCACCTGCTGGCCGGGCTTGGCGAAAGCCGGCAGGTCGGCACTGACCGACACCGCCGCGACGTTCTTCAACTGCACGTTGCCGGAACCGGCCGGCACCTTGATGCCGAACTGCGACAACATGTTGTTGAAGGTCTGCAGCGTGAACGGGGTCTGGGTGGTCTGGTCACCGGTGCCATTGAGGCCCACGACCAGGCCGTAGCCGATCAACTGGTTGGAGCGCACGCCGGAAATGCTGGCGATGTCCTTCAGGCGCTCGGCTTGAGCGGCGAAGGCTGCCGACATCATCAGCGCACCGAGCAACAGCTGTTTAAGATTCAACGGGGCCACCTAGAAAGGGAACTTCGGGCTGAGGAAGAAACGATCGAACCAACCGGGCTGACTGGCATCGGCGAAGGCACCGGTGCCCGAATAGGTAATGCGCGCATCAGCCACGCGGGTGGACGAAACGGTGTTGTCGGTGGCGATGTCGTCGGCACGAACCATGCCGGCGATGCGCACCAGTTCGTCACCGGTGTTGAGGGTCAGCCACTTCTCGCCCCGCACGACGATGATGCCGTTGGGCAGCACGTCGGCGACGGTCACGGTGATCGAACCGGTCAGGCTGTTGCTCTGGCCGGACTTGCTGTCGCCCTTGGTCGCCCGGTCGGCGTTGTAGCCGGCATTGAGGCTCAGGTCGTTGCTGCCGATCGGGTTGTTGGTGGTCAGGCTGGAACCGAACAGCGAGGTCAGGCCGACGCTGGTGGCGCTGGTCTTGTCCATCTGCGAGTTGGCGTTCTTGCTGGCCTGGGTCCGCTCGTTCAGGGTGATGGTGATGATGTCACCGACCCGGAATGCCTTGCGGTCGCTGTACAGGTTCTGCTCGAAGCCGGCCTGGTAGATCGAGCCATTGTTGGCCGCAGCCGGCAACGGTGTACGCGGCAACACCGGCGCGTAGTACGGGTCATTGGGCCTGGGCGTTGGCGCGACACAACCCGCAAGCGCGGTGATCCCACTCAATGCCAGTACAGATACAAAGCGTTTCATGACCCTACCTCTCGGTGTTGCAGGCGACCTACGGGCCGCCCTGTCTACGTAAGTACAGATGTTGGGACGATTACAGATTCTGCGTGACGAACGAGAGCATCTGGTCGGCGGTGGAGATCACCTTGGAGTTCATTTCGTAGGCGCGCTGGGTGGTGATCATGTTGACCATCTCCTCGACCGTGCTCACGTTGGAGGTTTCCAGGGTGTTCTGCAGCGTGGTGCCGAAACCGTTCAGGCCCGGGGTGCCGATTTGCGGCGCGCCACTGGCGGCGGTCTCCAGGAACAGGTTGTTGCCCACGGCCTGCAAGCCGGCCGGGTTGATGAAGTCGGCGGTCTGCAGGTTGCCGATCACCTGGGCGGCCGGGTTGCCTGCCACGGTGATGGACACGGTACCGTCGCGGCCCACGGTGAAGGTCTGGGCATCGTTCGGGATGATGATGGCCGGTTCCAGGGCGAAACCGCTGGCATTGACGATCTGGCCATTGGAGTCGAGGTGGAAGGTACCGTCACGGGTGTAGGACGTGGTGCCGTCCGGCTGCAGGATCTGGAAGAAACCGCGACCGTCGATGGCCATGTCCAGCGGCTGCTCGGTGGTTTGCAGGCTGCCGGCGTTGAAGTTCTTCTGGGTGCCGACGATGCGCACACCGGTACCCACTTGCAGGCCCGACGGCAGCTCGCTGTCCTGGGTCGACTGGGCACCTGGCTGACGCTTGACCTGGTACAGCAGGTCCTGGAACTCGGCACGATCACGCTTGAAACCCGTGGTCGAGACGTTCGCCAGGTTGTTGGAAATGGTGGTCAGGTTGGTGTCCTGGGCGGACAAACCTGTTTTGGCAACCCACAAAGCCGGAAGCATTCGATTCTCCTCGTACGCCTGATTATCGGCGCGACGCTGTCATTAATAGTTAGATCTGCAAGACCCGAGCCATAGCCTCATCGCCTTCTTTGGCGGTGTTCATCATCTTCACGTGAAGCTCGAACTGCTTGGCCAGGGCCAGGACCGAGGTCATCTCGTCCACGGCATTGACGTTGCTCGCTTCCTGGAACCCCGAGACCAACTGCACGTTGGCATCGATGGGTGCCGGCTGGCCGTCCTTGGTCCGGATCGAACCGTCCAGGCCCTTGGTCATGTTCTTGAGGTCCGGATTGACCAGCTTGATGCGGTCCACCTCGGCCATTACCCGCGGGCCTTCGCCCATGGCGCGGATGCTGATGGTGCCGTCCTGGCCGATTTCGATCTTCTGCTCCGGCGGCACGGCGATGGGACCGCCGTTGCCCATCACCGGCATGCCGTTGCCGGCCCGCAGCACGCCCAGGGCGTCAACATTGAGGCTGCCGGTGCGCACGTAGCTTTCACCACCGTCGGGATTCTGTACCGCCATCCAGCCCGGACCGCTGACCGCCACGTCGAGGTCGCGACCGGTTTCCACCAACGCGCCCGGTGTGAAGTCCGTGGCAGGTCGCTCGGACATGGCAAACGCCCGCGCCGGAAAGCTGTCGCCGAACACCGGCATCGAGCGCGCCTGCTCCAGGTCTTTCTGGAAACCATTGGTGGAAATGTTCGCCAGGTTGTTGGCATGGGCCCGTTGCGCCAGTGCGTTCTGGCTGGCGCCGGTCATTGCCACATAAAGGTACTTGTCCACTGTCGTTCCTCTGCATGCCGGACGTTTGCCGTCCACTGCTGTGTTGCACAGCCTTAAGCAATTTGCAGACCAACTTTTTTCTGGCGGGCCAAGGCCCGGTAAACAAAGGGCCTGGGGGATTTACAGAGGATAGGTTGAGGGTGTCGAAGTCGAAAAACCGGCGGTGTTATGCCGCTAGGTGGCAAGGCCTGGCACCTGGCCTGATGCCAGGCGCCTCATCGGCTGGCGGAGGTCAGGCCTTTGCCAAGGCATCGCCCAACACACCCACCACCTGCTCCTGGTGCTCATGGGTCAAGCCGAGCCACATGGGCAAACGCAACAGGCGCTCGGAATAGCCGTCAGTCACCTCCATCGACCCCTGCACGCGTCCATAACGCAGGCCACCGGGCGATGAATGCAGCGGCACGTAATGGAACACCGCGTAGATGGCATGTCGCTTGAGCTCTTCGAGGACGGCCTGGCGCTCGACGCCCGGGGCGAGGATCACGTAGTACATGTGCGCGTTGTGCTGGCAGTTTTCAGGCACTATCGGACGCCGCAGCGCCCCTTGCCGCTCAAGCGTCGCCAGCGCCGCATGGTAATTGTCCCAGAGGGCCAGGCGGCGGTTGGTGATGGCTTGCGCCTCTTCCAACTGGGCCCAGAGGAACGCGGCCGTCATTTCCCCCGGCAGGAACGAGGAGCCCACTTCCTGCCACGTGTACTTGTCTACTTCACCCCGGAAGAACCGGCTGCGATCGGTGCCTTTTTCCCGGATGATCTCGGCCCGCAACGCCAACGCGGGATCATTGACCAGCAAGGCCCCGCCCTCCCCCGAAATCACGTTCTTGGTTTCGTGAAAGCTGAAGGCCCCCAGGTCACCGATACTGCCCAGCGCCCGCCCCTTGTAGGTCGACATCACACCTTGCGCGGCGTCTTCCACCACGGCCAGCCCATGCCTGCGGGCAATGGCCAGGATCTCGTCCATCTCGCAGGCCACGCCTGCGTAGTGCACAGGTACGATGGCCTTGGTCCGTGGCGTGATCGCCGCCTCGATCAGGCGCTCGTCCAGGTTCAGGGTGTCGGGCCGCACATCGACGAAGACCGGCACCGCGCCGCGCAACACGAAGGCATTGGCGGTGGAGACGAACGTATACGACGGCAGGATGACTTCATCGCCAGGCTGGATATCCAGCAGCAACGCCGTCATTTCCAGGGCCGCGGTGCATGAATGGGTCAGCAGGGCCTTGTTGCTGCCCGTTTGCGCCTCCAGCCAGCGATGACACCGCTTGGTGAAGGGGCCATCGCCGGCGAGCATGTTGCCGAACTTGGCCTGGGCGATGTAATCCAGTTCCTTGCCGGTCATGTAAGGGCGATTGAAGAAGATCGTTTCTTTGCTCATTGCAAACTTCCCTGGATGGGCATGGTCATGGGTGGCGCGCAGGACAAAACCTCAAACCGCACTGATCCGCCCACCTATCTGGCTGCCTGTATCAAGATTTTCATAGAAGTACGGAGTGAATCCGGCTCGCTTCATCGCCTGCTGGGTTTCAACGATGTCGTATTCAACCCGGTGCAGCTCGAACGCCTCACCGTCCCAGGTGGCGAAACCGGCCCGAGCGTCACCATCACGGGGCTGGCCGACTGAACCAGGGTTGCAGTAGACCTTGCCTTCGCCGCTCCACAGGTACTGGACATGAGTATGGCCCGAGGCGAAGTAGCGGCCAGGCAAGGGCGAAAAATACGCCTGCGAAGGTCGCACGTACTCATCCAACGGATCGTTCCAGCCACCGTGGACGATGCTCACCCCCTGTTGGTTCGAGCGCTGCGCAAGCGAGCCCAGCCAGGCCAGGTTCTGCGCCGTGACGACGCCTTGCTGGTAGTCCAGGCAGGCATTGGCGCTGTTGGAACGAGGGCATCGCTCGTGCTTGGCCAGGTACCAGTCGTGGTTGCCCATCACCGAGAAGACGTCCCGCTCGCGCAGGGCGTCGCAGCATTCATTGACCTGGCTGTAGTAACCGGCGGTGTCGCCCAAGCAGATGATCTGTGTAACACCCAGTTCGTCGAGCTTGGCCAGCACTGTCCGAAGGGCGCTGTAATTGCCATGTACGTCAGAAATGATCCCGATCATAGACAATGAAGTCCTCTATATAACGAACAGCGAAACCACTGCGCAGCGTAGGCCGGGCCAGCGTCTTGCCGTGCAGGTAATAGTCCAGGCACATGGCCGCCTCGTTGTAGCCGAATGCGCGGCGTATCGAACTGGTCGAGGAGATCCGCGGATTGATCTCCAGCAGGCTCCAGGAACCGTCGCCGCCACGCCGGAACTGCAAGTTGGTCGGCCCCTCAGGCTTGAAGGCACGGCATAACCTGACCACCACCTGTTCCAGCGAATCGTCCTGATACACCCAAGCCTTGGCGGTGGAGCCATCCGAGGCCAGGCGGCGCTGGAAGGCAATGATCGGCCCGGGGTCGCCGCGACCGTCGCCAAACGCCGCCACGGTGAACTCGTCGGCCGCGCTGCCAATGATCGGTTGGGCCATGAGGTACTCACCCAGCAACGGCGCGTGAGGCGTGAAGTCGCGCTCCTCGCGAACCCAGACCAACCCCTTGGAAGCGTAGCTCCTGCGCGGCTTGAGCAGGAACGGCAGGCCCAGCGCGGCCGTGAGCGAATGAAAGTCCCCGGACAGCAGGCTGGGAATACGGCAGGCATCCCCCAGCGCCACCAGCGCCTGGTCCATGGCCCATTTATCCCGGGAAAGGTCGATCAGGTGCGAATTGTTGAGCACCACCCGGCAGTCAAGCGTGGCCAACAACGCGCGGTTGTCCGACAGCCAATGGAGGTCCTGTTCGATCCCCGGAATCAGCAGGTCAACCTTGTGCCGGGCCAGGGTGTCGCCCAGCCATTGGCCATATCCCGGGTCAGCGGTCAGCGGGGCTTGCTCGAATGCATCGCTCCAGGCGCGCCCGACAGCGTCGTCGTAGATATCGGTGCCGATCAGCCGGACAGAGGCATCCGCCGCACGCAAGGACTTGAGCAGGCCATAGCCCATGATGGCCCCTACGCCAGTCACCATGACGGTCTTCATGCCAGGGTCTCCCGGTGCGCTCGCATCAACTCGAATCCCTGGCGAATGTCGATTCGCGGGGTGAAACCCGTTTGCTCGTGGAGCGCCTGCAAATCGTCGAAGGGCGGCAGGTCGGGGATGTCGTTTTTTTCCGCCAGGAAGCGGACGTCCAGCGGCTTGCCAAATGCTTCGAACGCGGCCTGGGCGATCTCGGAAAGACGCGGGGATTGCGGATGGCCGCAGTTGAACAGCCCTGTAATGCCGTGGGTCGCTACCCGTGCGCAGAGCTCGGCAAGGTCGTTCAGGTGCAGGTAGTTGCGCTTGGCGTCGTTGCGGCCATACAGCTCGACGGCCTGCCCGGCTTGCGCTTTGTCGGCCATGGCATACAACAGCGGTTGATGAGACCGGCACTGCTCGTCACTGCCGTAGACCTGGCTGATACGCAGGATGCTCAACGCCATGCCGCGCTCCTGGCAATACAGGCTCGCCACTTCCTCGGCATGGCGCTTGGACAGCGAGTAGATGCCAAAGTAGGGATCCGTCACCTGGTCGCAGGCTGAACGCGACGACAGCAAGATGAAATGGCGGGCCCCGCATTGTTCCGCCAGGCGACAGGCCGCCAGCGTACCCACGCTGTTGACCAGCTCGGCGCGAACCAGCTCATCCGGCTGGCGCCCGCCGAAATCGGCAGCGGCCAACACGACAACGTCGAAGCGCTCATCGCAGGCGACGGGCGCCTGGGCACTCAAGTCGAAGGCGATGTCGGCATCCCGGCGCCCCGCCAACCTGACCTGGCCATGGCGCGACAAGCCGCGAGCAACCGCCTGGCCGATGACCGAGGTACTTCCGATGACCAGGCTTCTCATGACGCAGCGACTGTCGCTTCGAGCATGAGCGCGCAACTGAGCTCCGGGTAATCGATCCCCACGGTGCACATGGCCTGGACGATGTCCGCCCCCAGGTTCAATTCCTTCAGTTGACCGGTGGTGAAAGGCTTGAGGAACACGCCTTCCTTGCGCACCACCTCAAGCCCTGCGGCTTGCAGCTCGGCCGTCAGGGACTGTAGCGAATAGCTGCGCACATGACCCAGTTCCAGATCGCCGCTGCCCAGCGCCATCATGTCGTCAAGCAACCCGGCAGCATGGCCGAAGCGCCGATGCAGGGACTCGCCATTGGGCACCAGCACGAAGCAACGCCCCCCCGGCGCCAGGAAACGCTTGAACCGTTGCAGCACGACCTGCGGATCATCGACGTGCTCAAGCACGAAGCCCATCACAATGAGATCGAAACGCTGGTCGGTGTCGAAGGTCTCGAAATAACTTTCGACAATCTCGGCCGGGCTGTCCGGGTACTGGGCCTTGAACTGGGCGATCACCGAGGCGGAGCCGTCGATGACCGTGTGTTTGCTAAAGAACTTCGAGAAGCGATGGGTACTGAAACCATGGCCCACGCCGAGCTCCAGCAGGCTTTGCGCCTGGGTGCACAGCGCCATGATGCGTTGGGGATACCAATTGAGAATGATGTTGTTGTCATACGCATAGCCAAAGCTGTCGCTGTAGGCGGCGATGAAGGTATCAAGATCGTTGCTCATGTCACTGCACTCCGCTGGGCGGCCAAATAGTCATCGGTACGGTTCAATCAGCCAGCCAGGCCTGTCGCCAGGCGTCCAGGCGCTCACCTTCGAGCAGCCACTGGGTACGCACGGCCGACTGCAAGGCGTCTCCCAGGGTCGCCGAGGCCTCACGATCCTCCAGGTGCAGGCGAATCGTGCGGATCCAGTCTTGCGCCTCGTTGCTCACGCGCGACAGCGGCAATACCTCGCCACCGACAAACCCCGGCACCCGGCTGCAAATGACCGGATGCCCGCAAGCGGCATGCTGCAGGACGCGCAGGTCGGCCGAGCAGGCGTTGCCCAGGGTTTCGGCCATCGGTACCAAGGCAAGATCAAGGTTCAACGCGGCCAGGGCGCCCGCCAACTGCTGCTGCCCGACACCCGGGTGCAGTTCTGCCACGAAAGGCCGCATGGCCGCCGGACAGTCGCCCAGCACCACCCAGTCCACTTCGCCGGCCAACGCTGGCAGCACATCGGCCAACAGCTCGGCGTCCTTGCCACCCAGCCAGCCCAGGCGCGGCCTGACGCCTACGGCACGCTTGCTCTGCAGGCGCCCCCAGGCGGCCGGCAGCAGGGTTTCCACCAGGCGAATATCATCGTGCTGGCCCTGCAACAGTTCGGCCAGCGTCGGTGAAGAGACCAATACCCGATCGGCCTGTAGCAGCCCGAACCGCAGGCGCTCCAACAGCTCATCGGCCGAGTCATCACCCTTCAATTCCATCTGCGGCAAGTAACCGCCCAGGTCGTAGACCGTGAACGCTTTGGAAAACGCCCTCAGGCGGCTCAGGGCCAACAGCCCCGCGTCATCCAGAGGCCGCTGCAACACCACGGTGGCCGGCGCCAGGCGCTCGATCTCCACCGCCGACAACACCGTTGAAACCGCCGTACCCTCGACCTGCCCGGCTTCCAGCATGGCCCGCAACGGCTGGATCAGCCGCGAGTGCCCCGTCGCCTGCGGGTCAGTGATGCAAACCAGCAGCCTCGGCACGCTGCCTTGCAGCGGATACCAGCTCAGGTCGTTGTTTTCCAGGGTAAAGCCCTCACCGGCACGCAGCGAGAAATTGGCGTTGTAGCCAGGGTCGCGGGCCAACTGCGGCATCCAGCGGGCGAACAACGCGTCCTCCTGCTCGCGGCTCGCACGGGGGGCCGGCAGCGGGTCGACCAACAGGCGTGTGAAAGGCGTCCAGACGTTAAGGTACCCCGCCTGGTACAACTTCAGGCACAGGTCGATAGAGGTCCAGGGCGCCAACAACGGATCGGTGTCGAAGCCGCCCGCTTCGAGGAACAACGCCCGACGCAGCATCAGGCACTCACCGTCCACCGCGCAGCAGCTCTGCTCAAGCCCCAGCCGCCCCATGTAGCCCGCCACCTGGGATGACACACCCTCGAAAGCCCGACCGACCGTTCCTCCCAACCCCAGCACCAGGCCCGCCTGGCGAATGCGCCCCTGGTTGTCCTGGGACTTGCCGCCCACGGCGCCGACTTCCGGGCGCTGGGCCTGGTTGAGCAACGCGTGCAACCAGCCGGGTTCCAGCACGGCGGCATGGGCATCGAGCCACAGCAGGTACTCGCCACGCGCTTCCTGCGCCGCCGCATTGCACATGGCTGCACGGGATTGTCCCGGCATGAAACGCAACACCTGGAAACGGCCTTCGCCCATCTCCTCGACTAGCGCCAGCCACTCCAGCAAGGCAGGGTCGTCGCCGCCCGGCTCGACCAGCAAGACTTCGAAGTCCACGGCGCTGGTCTGGATCAGCAGGCTTTCCAGGCAACGCTGGAAATTGACCAGTTGCCCTTCGAGGTAGATCACAATGCTGACCGAGGCCTGGCGCTCATGGCCGTAGTCGATGCGGTAGCCGCCGGGCTGCATGTCCAGGGCGATCGCCTGCCCTTGAACGTAGCCACGCGCCTGCAGATGCGCGTCGATGACCGCACGCTCATCGGCGCAGTCCGACGGCCTCGGCTCGTTGCCGATCAGCAGGGGCTCGCTGACATGCCCCACGCTCTGCCCACCTTGCTCGCTGATCAGGCGCAACTGATAGGCCAGCTCAAAGGCTCCGCCGCAGGTCTCGTCAAAACCGCACAGCTGCACCAGCGCTTCGCGACGGTACATCCAGTGACGGGAAAAACTGGCCGGGTTGGCCAACAGCAAGTCCAGGTTCAGATCGGGGCGCAGCGCGACATTGACCACGCCAGCCATGCGCAGCGCCTCGTCGGCGTACACCGCCAGGCAATTGTCGGGGGCGTCGAGCAGGTTGAGCGCCGTCACCTGCAAGCCTGCGGCCACGAACTCCTCCCCCGCCTCGACCATCATCACCCAGTCGCTCTGGATGCCAGCGAGCAAGCCATTGATCGCAGTCACCGGCTGCCTCGGATCACAGGCCAACCACTGGACGTTGGCGCGCGCCGGATCGACGCTGCCCATCACGCACACATGGATGCGCTGGTACAACTGTCGATCCAGGCTGTCGAGGGTGTGCGCCAATGCAAGCGGGTTGCCGTCATCGCGGACCAGGACCGTGAAGCTGGGGGCCGTTGGGATCGCCAAGCGCTCGTTGACCAGGCGCAACTGCTGGGCCGTCGGGTAGCGCTGGCGCAACCAGTCGAGCGCCCCCAGGCGGTTGCCGACGGCTTCCCGGGCGGCGGTCGCCTGGGTCCGGGCAATGAACACATCCAGTTGCTGCCAGAAAGACGCGGTGCGCTCAACGTAACGCGGCAAAGCGTCACCGAGGCTGGCCCGGGCATGCGCCAACGGGTCCGGCTGGTCGAGCATGGCAAAGCCCACACTGCCGAAGAAACTGGTGTCGAGCAGCGGCTGGTCGACGCCATGCCCCGGAATGAAGATCACCGGGCAGCCGCACAGCACCGCCATCACGCAGGTCATCGACCACTCGTAGGAATACATCACCTCGGCCTTGCGCAACACCTTGGCCAACTCAGGCAGGGTCAGCGGATTGGCCATACTCAGCAGACGAATGTCGGCGGGCAGTTGCGCGTAGTCGATCTTTTCCAGCGGGTGGCGGTTCTGATAGAGATAGCTACCCTCGCGCACAGCATCGGTGCCCACGCTGGAGAACATTTCGATGTCGATGGTCGGCAGGCACAGCAGGTCGCCGTCAGGGTCGCCCCGGTGCTCGGCGAGCCGGGCTGCGTAATAGAAAAACAAGTCGGTGGGCGCCGCGTCCATGCTGTTTCCGGTAAGGAAGCCCTCGAAATTCAGCAGAAAACGCGCCACGACCGAACAGTTCAGCGGATTGCCGGGGAACACCTCGGGGTACACCGCGATCGGCACTTTGCCGGCGGCCTTGTGGCGCTGTTTGATCGCGGAGGTGATCACCGGGGTCTTGAGGTCTGGATTGACCACGTCGCTGCCGCAGATGTAAGCCTCACGGCCACTGAGATTGAGCATGTGGCAGAGGTAATGCAGCGAGACCACGCCCGACGACGATTCACGGTAGGCAGGTGCGGCGAAATAGTAGGGATGCTCGGGTTTGGCATACATCAGCCGCAAACGCGCCAACGCCTGTTCAAGCGAATGAGCGTCCAACTGCGCGGGGTTCGACATCGGGTGCATCTCCACAATCAAATCAAACAGGGTGTGACTGCAAGGCCCGCTCAGGCAGCCCCTCGCGTCATGAAAGCCGATGCATCCGCGCCGGTATTGAACAACAGGTCGATGACACTGACCGCGTGCTGGAAGTCGCCGTACACCTGCGGGTATTCGGGGTAGCCGGCGTAGCTCATGTACGACACCGTGATGCCTTGGGCGGCGAACGCGGCTTCGTCGAGGTAATGGCTGGCTGCCGGTCCGGAAAGGTAATGCTCGGCACCGAGGGCCTGGCACAGGTGGATCAGACGCTCGTTCTTGCCCTCGACCCCACCCAGGTCCTCAGAACGGTAAAGCGGTGTGTGGATGCCCAACAGGGGGCACAGGCCGGCGATGAACAGGTGGTTGATCCGGGTCAGGTGGGTCAGGTCGGCCGCCTGCTCGTAGAGCGCCCGAATCGGCGCTTGCATCTGCGCAAAATACGGCGCGCGTCGGTAGCTCTGCTCGATGGTTTTCCAGTGCGCGGCAGCCCAGCCCGGAGTGCTGATCTCGACTTCATTGATCAACTGGCCGAGGCGGCCCTTTTTCTTGACCGGGATACTCAGCCAATACTCGCCTTGGGCGGTCTTGATCTTGTTACGGTTGCGCCAGTCACTGCGGGTGTACTGGACGTCGTCGTACAGGATGAACGCATCGACGCTGCGGATCAGATCGAAGTAGCCCTTCCAGGGAATGTAGTTCGACTGCACCACTGCAATTTTCTTATGCATTCTGAATCTCACGTACGCAGCGGGAACCGGGGCTGAGCCCTGTCAAAAAGTCGCCACAGAATGGGAATAAGCGGCGCACCGACCTCGGTCGAGCAAATCCCATACCAACTATTTCAGCCGCCGCTACGGTCAGGACTCAGCCTTGCCCACCTCGTACGCCCGCAACTTGTTGGCAATGGTGGTATGGGACACCCCCAACCGCTTGCCCAATTGCCGGCTGCTGGGGTGCTCGGAGTAGAGGCGCTCCAGCACCGCCTTCTCGAAGCGCCCGACGATCTCGTCGAGCCCGCCCTCAAGGGAGAAATCGCCAAGGGGCTGGCGCACGCCGTAGTCCGGCAGGCGAATGTGCTCGGCCCGCACTTTCCCGCCATCGCACAGGGACACCGCCTGGAACAACACGTTTTCCAGTTGCCGGACATTGCCCGGCCAATGGTAGTTGCTCAGGCGCTCCATTGCCGCCGGGGCCAGCTTTGGCAACGGGCAGCCGATCTGGCGGCTGGCCTGGTCGAGAAAGTGCTCCACCAACGGCGTCAGCCCATCCAGGCATTCGCGCAGTGGCGGAATGTGCAGCGACAGAACGTTCAAGCGGTGGTAGAGGTCCTGGCGGAATTCGCCGCGGGCGCAGAGTTCGGAGAGGTCCACCTGGGTGGCGCAGATCACGCGCACATCCAGGTACACCTCCTCATCGCTGCCGACCCGACGAAAACAACCGTCCTGCAAAAAGCGCAGCAGCTTCACTTGCAGGCGCGGGCTCATCTCCCCGACCCCGTCGAGAAACAGCGTGCCCCCCGCCGTCAGTTCCAGCAGGCCGAGCTTGCCTTCGGCCCGGGCACCTTCGAAGGCGCCAGGGCCATAGCCGAACAGTTCGGTCTCGGCCATGGACTCCGGCAGGCCGGCACAGTTGAGCGCCATCAGCGGCGATTGCCCGCGCGGGCTCGCCAGGTGGCAGGCCCGCGCCAGCAATTCCTTGCCGGTGCCGGTCTCGCCTTCGATCAACAGCGGCGCATCCAGCGGCGCCATGCGCCGGGCTTCACGGACCACCGCCGCCATCACCTTGGAGCTCTGGAAGATGCTGTCGAAGCCGCGTAACTCCTGCTTGCGCACGTTGTAGATACGCTCGCCGACCCGATCGGCGCGGTGCAACGTCAGGACCGCGCCGGCCATGGCCTCGCTGTCGTCGTGCTCCGATTGCAGAGGCGCGATATCGGCCAGGAACACATCGCCCTTGACCTTGACCCGCAGGCCGTTAATGCGCGACTGGTTGGCGCGCACCAGCTCCGGCAGGTCGAAATCCTCGGCATAACGCGACAACGGGATTCCCGGCACCTCATCCACCCGCACCCCGAGCAACTGCGCCGCCGCCCGGTTCGCGGCGACGATGGAGCCGCCCATGTCGATGGACAGCACCGGAAACTCCAGGGCGCCCAGCAAGGCGTTGAGCTCCATGTGCCGACGCTCGCTGGGCATCAGCCCTACACGCTTGACGCCAAACACCCCGGCGATGCCCTCGAACTTCGGACGCAACGCCTGGAATTGAATGTTGATCAGATTGGGACAGTGCAGGTAGATCGCATTGCCATGTTCGCCACCAACCTCCCCGCGGGCGACGTTGATGCCGTACTCCACCAACAGGTTGAGGATGTCCCGCAGGATGCCGATGCGGTTCTGGCAATGGACTTTGATGCGCATAAGGAGGCCCGGGAGCTCGTTGTGGGTAGGATTTTTCTGAGACTGAGTGCAAATAACCGTCAAGATTATGTGACAGCCGTAGGGCATTTCCCAGCTGAAAAACCAATCGGCATGGACGCACCGGCCCATCTGTAACGAAAAATTTACGAAACAGCGCCATTCCATCCACCCACGTCGCCATGGCCCTGCTGCACATTCGTCTGCTTCGCGTTATCTCTACTGCATCGCTGGACATAACAACAAAACACGCCTTTCCCCCATGAGGGAAATCAGCAGGAGAACAGCATGAAGCAGACGCAGTACGTGGCCCGCGAGCCCGATGCGCAAGGTTTTATCGACTACCCCGCCGAAGAACATGCGGTGTGGAACACGCTGATCACCCGCCAGTTGAAAGTCATCGAGGGCCGCGCGTGCCAGGAATACCTCGACGGCATCGAAAAGCTCGGCCTGCCCCACGATCGCATCCCGCAACTGGGTGAAATCAATAAAGTGCTGGGCGAAACCACGGGCTGGCAAGTCGCCCGGGTGCCGGCGCTGATCCCCTTCCAGACCTTTTTTGAATTGCTGGCCAGCAAGCAGTTTCCGGTGGCGACCTTTATTCGTACCCGTGAAGAACTGGACTACCTGCAAGAGCCGGACATTTTCCACGAGATCTTCGGCCACTGCCCCCTGCTGACCAACCCCTGGTTCGCCGAATTCACCCACACCTACGGCAAGCTCGGCCTGCAGGCCTCCAAGGAAGAACGCGTCTACCTAGCGCGCCTGTACTGGATGACCATCGAGTTCGGCCTAGTGGACACGCCCCAGGGCCGACGCATCTACGGCGGTGGCATCCTGTCGTCCCCCAAGGAGACGGTGTACTGCCTGTCCGACGAGCCCGAGCACCAGGCGTTCGATCCGCTGGAAGCCATGCGCACGCCGTATCGCATCGACATCCTGCAACCGGTGTACTTCGTCCTTCCCGAGCTCAAGCGCCTGTTCGACCTGGCCCATGAAGACATCATGAGCCTGGTCAAGCGCGGCCGGGAACTGGGCCTGCACACGCCGAAATTTCCGCCAAAAGCGGCCTGAATGGCTTTTTTTGAGCCCAATTGAGTCTGTTGCGCCGCACGGCTTTGCTTTAGCGTGGGCGCATCGACGTTCTACTCTTTCGATCCAGGAACACACCATGAACACTCTGAACCAAGCCCATTGCGAAGCCTGCCGCGCCGATGCCCCGCAAGTCAGCGACGAAGAACTGCCGGTACTGATCAAGCAGATCCCGGACTGGAACATCGAAGTGCGCGACAGCGTGATGCAGCTGGAAAAGGTCTTCCTGTTCAAGAATTTCAAGCACGCCCTGGCCTTCACCAACGCCGTCGGCGAGATCTCCGAAGCCGAGGGCCATCACCCGGGCCTGCTGACCGAATGGGGCAAAGTCACCGTGACCTGGTGGAGCCACTCCATCAAGGGCCTGCACCGCAATGACTTCATCATGGCCGCGCGCACCGATGAAGTGGCCAAGACCGCCGAGGGTCGCAAGTAATGCATTTCGACGCCATCGGCCGGGTGCCCGGCGATCCGATCCTCGGCCTGATGGAGGCCTACGGCGCGGACACCAACCCGAGCAAGTTCGACCTGGGCGTGGGGGTCTACAAGGACGCCCAGGGCCTGACGCCGATCCTCGAATCGGTCAAGCAGGCCGAACAGCGCCTGGTGGATCGCCAGACCACCAAGACCTACATTGGCGGTCACGGCGACGCGGCGTTCGGCCAGTTGATCAGTGAACTGGTGCTGGGCGCGGACTCGGCACACATCGCCGAAAAACGCGCCGGCGCCACCCAGACCCCAGGGGGCACCGGGGCCCTGCGCCTGAGTGCCGACTTCATCGCCCAGTGCCTGCCCGGACGGGGCGTCTGGCTGAGCAACCCGACCTGGCCGATCCACGAGACCATCTTCGCCGCCGCTGGCGTCAAGGCCAGTCACTACCCCTACGTGGGCGCCGACAATCGCCTGGATGTCGAGGCCATGCTGGCGACCTTGAACCAGGCGCCCAAAGGCGATGTGGTGCTGCTGCACGCGTGCTGCCACAACCCCACCGGTTTCGACCTGACCCATGATCAATGGCGCCAGGTACTGGACGTGGTGCGCCAGCGTGAACTGTTGCCGTTGATCGACTTCGCCTACCAGGGCTTTGGCGACGGGCTGGAACAGGATGCGTGGGCGGTGCGGCTGTTTGCCCAGGCGCTGCCGGAAGTGCTGATCACCAGTTCCTGCTCGAAGAACTTCGGCCTGTACTGCGATCGCACCGGGGCGCTGATCGTCTGCGCCGGGGAAAGCGGGAAGTTGCTGGATATCCGCAGCCAACTGGCCAACATCGCCCGCAACCTGTGGTCGACGCCGCCGGATCACGGCGCCGCCGTGGTCGCGACCATCCTTGGCGACGCACAACTCAAAAGCCTGTGGGCCGATGAAGTCCAGGCCATGCGCCTGCGCATCGCCCAGCTACGCAGCGGCCTGCTGGACGCCCTCGAGCCCCACGGCCTGCGGGAGCGCTTCGCCCATATCGGCGTACAACGCGGAATGTTTTCCTACACCGGCCTGACGCCGGAGCAGGTCCGGCATCTGCGCGAGCGGCACAGCGTGTACATGGTCGGCACGGGCCGGGCCAACGTGGCGGGCATCGACGCGACACGCCTGGACCAATTGGCCGAGGCGATTGCTGACGTTTGTAAATAACTGTCATCCCTATCTGACACATACCCCTTTGTGGCGAGGGGATTTATCCCCGTTGGGCTGCGCAGCAGCCCTGAAAGCTGACGCCTCGGCTGTGTCAGATGGACCTGCAAAAACAGTTTGGGGGGCTGCTGCGCAGCCCAGCGGGGATAAATCCCCTCGCCACAAGAGCCCGCCAGTTGTAGCTACAGCCCTGTCCACTCACGAACAAATTCGGCGGTGTCTTCCTTCGGGGCAACGCGTGCCTCTTTCTGCGGGGTGCCCAGGTAAAGGAAACCGATCACCTCTTCGCCGTCCTCCAAGCCAAGCCCCTTGGCCACGTGCGGGGAATACGCCAGCTCGCCCGTACGCCAGACGCCACCGACGCCCTGGGCATAAGCCGCCAGCAGGATGGCATGGGCCGCGCAGCCGGCCGCCAGCATCTGCTCGGCCTTCGGAACCTTGAAATGATCCTGCAGGCGGGCGATCACCACCACGACCAACGGCGCACGCAACGGGCCGTTGAGGGCTTTTTCCACAACGGCTTCGGCCACCAGCGGGTCGTTGAAGCGCGCCGCTTCGGCCAGCAGTTCGCCCATGCGCTGGCGCGCCGCCCCCTCCACCGTCAGAAAACGCCAAGGCCGCAACTGGCCGTGATCCGGCGCCCGCATCGCAGCGGCGAACATGACCTCGCGCTGTTCCGGCGTAGGGGCCGGGTCCACCAGGCGCGGGACGGAAACACGGTTGAGCAAAGCGTCGAGAGCCTGCATCGGCCACCTCCCTGAAAAAATGTCCGGCTATTCTAGTGGCTGTACGGCGAGTTCGTTAGCGCAAATTAGAACGCCGAGGCACACGCCCGTCGCGCCGGGTGCGGTTTACATGCCGCTTGCCGTCGGTAGAATGGCGCCCTTCCCCTTTCAGCCCGAGCGGACTTCATGGCGTTGCCGACCCTGCGGATCATAGGTTTCATCATCGGCATCTTCCTGATCACCCTGGCGATCTTCATGGTCGTGCCCATGGCCACGTTGCTGGTGTTCGACCGCACCGGTGACCTGCCGTCGTTCCTCTGGTCGAGCATGATCACCTTCGTCGCCGGCCTGGCCCTGGTCCTTCCCGGGCGCCCGGAACACATTCACCTGCGCCCGCGCGACATGTACCTGCTGACCGTCAGCAGTTGGCTGGTGGTGTGCATCTTCGCCGCGCTGCCGTTCCTGCTGACTCAGCACATCAGCTACACCGATTCATTCTTCGAGAGCATGTCGGGGATCACCGCCACCGGCGCCACGGTCCTGAGCGGCCTGGACACCATGTCCCCGGGCATCCTGATGTGGCGCTCGCTGCTGCACTGGCTCGGCGGGATCGGCTTCATCGGCATGGCGGTGGCGATCCTGCCACTGCTGCGCATCGGTGGCATGCGGCTGTTCCAGACCGAGTCGTCGGACCGCTCGGAAAAGGTCATGCCTCGCTCGCACATGGTGGCGCGGCTGATCGTGGCGTCCTACGTGGGCATCACCATTCTCGGCACACTGGCCCTGTGGTGGGCCGGGATGAGCCTGTTCGACGCGATCAACCATTCGATGTCGGCGATTTCCACCGGCGGTTTCTCCACCTCGGACCTGTCCCTGGCCAAATGGACGCAGCCGGCCGTGCACTGGGTGGCCATCGTCATCATGATCCTCGGCAGCCTGCCGTTCGCCCTGTACGTCTCGACCCTGCGCGGTAATCGCCGGGCGTTGATCAAGGACCAGCAGGTCCAGGGCCTGATCGGGGTGCTGCTGGTCACCTGGCTGGTGCTCGGCACCTGGTACTGGGCCACCACCGACCTGCATTGGCTGGACGCCCTGCGGCACGTGGCACTGAACGTGACGTCGATCGTCACCACCACCGGCTTCGCCCTGGGGGACTACAGCCTGTGGGGCAATTTCTCACTGATGTTGTTCTTCTACCTGGGCTTCGTCGGCGGCTGCTCGGGCTCGACGGCCGGCGGGATCAAGATCTTCCGCTTCCAAGTCGCCTACATCCTGCTGCGGGCCAACCTCAATCAGCTGATCCACCCTCGGGCAGTGATCAAGCAGAAGTACAACGGCCACCGCCTCGACGAGGAAATCGTCCGTTCGATCCTGACCTTCTCGTTCTTCTTCGCCATCACCATCTGCGTGATCGCCCTGCTGCTGTCGCTGCTGGGGGTGGAATGGATGACTGCCCTGACCGGCGCGGCCAGCACCGTGTCCGGCGTCGGCCCGGGGCTGGGGGAAACCATCGGCCCGGCCGGCAACTTCGCACCGCTGCCCGATGCCGCCAAGTGGATCCTGTCCGGCGGCATGCTGCTGGGACGGCTGGAGATCATCACGGTGTTCGTGCTGTGTATCCCGGCGTTCTGGCGTCACTGACCGGTTTCGTCGCACTCGCCAGCCGTGCCCGGTACTCACCGGGCGTGGTGTCGAACCAACGGCGAAAGGCCCGGAAAAAATTGCTCGGGTCGGCAAAGCCCAGCAAGTAGGCGATTTCCAGCAAGGTCATGGCCGGTTGCGCCAGGTACTGTTCGGCCAGCTCGCGGCGGGTGTCGTCGAGCAGGCTCTGGAAACTGGTGCCCTCCTCCTGCAGGCGGCGTTGCAAGGTGCGCTGGGACAGGTGCAGCGTCTGCGCCACCACGTCGCGCTTGGGCTCGCCCTGGGGCAGCAGTCGGCACAGCACCTGCCGCGCCTTGTGGGTCACACGGCTTTCCGAAAACCGCGCCAGGTACTCGCCGGCAAACCGGTCGTGCAGCCTCGCCATGTCCTCGTTGGCCGTGGGCAGCGGCGCTTCCAGGTCGCTGCGCTCCAGGATCAGCGCGTCGTAAGGCGCACCGAACACCAGCGGCGCGGGAAACGCCTGGCGATAAGGCGCCAGGTCCGCCGGTTCCTCTCCCTGGAACAGCACCTTCACCGGACGCAGGGTGCGCCCGGTCAACCAGTTGCACAGGGCCAGCGCGCAGGCCAGGGATGCTTCGGCGCTCTGGCGGGTGGGGGGCAGATGATCGCCGTGCACCGTCAGGATCAGCCCGTAGCCCTCTTCGAACTGACGAAAACTCAACTCGGCGCTTTCGGCGATGATCCGCTGGTAACGCACCAGCCGTTGGAAACCTTCCACCAGCGTGCGGCTGGACATCAGGGCGTAGCCCGCCACGTGGAAGGAAGCCGGGCGCACTACCTTGCCCATGTTCAGGCCAATGGCCGGGTTGCCCGAGAGTTGCACGGCCTGCTGCCAGAGCCGCGTCATCGAGTCCTGGGGAAAGCGCGCGTCCGGATCGTCCAGGGCCTCGAAATCCAACCCCAGTTGCTTGAACAGCGCCCGACAATCGAGGCCGTCCATTTCCAGCGCCTTGACAATCCCCATCGCCCAGCTTGAAGAAGTCGTTCGTTCGCTCATGACGGATCACTTGCACGAGGAGCCGCGTGCTGCGGCCGGATTTGCGAAGGATACTAGACTGGCCCTCATTGTCACTGGCCGATGCAGATGAGCGCTCTAGACTTGAAAGGACAATAACCCTCAAAGAGCCTGCCGTCTTGGGAAAGGTCAGATCATTCAACAGCTTCGCCGAGTTCTACCCCTACTACCTCGGCGAGCACAGCAACAGCACCTGCCGACGACTGCACTTCATCGGCACCTCCCTGGTCATCCTGCTGGTTGCCGTGGCGTGGGTCGTCGGCAGCGCCTGGTGGCTGCTCGCCCTGCCTGTCGCCGGCTACGGCTTTGCCTGGGTCGGGCACTTCTTCTTCGAAAAAAACCGTCCGGCCACCTTTCAACACCCGCTCTACAGCCTGCTCGGTGACTTCGTCATGTACCGGGACATGATACTGGGCAAGGTGGCGTTTTAACCAGGTACCAGGGGATTGTCGATGAGCACCCACGCACGCTTTACCCACATGCAGGACGGCACCCGGGAAGACTGGGCGATCATCGCGGCCGACTTCAGCGCCTACGCGCGGCAGTTGCCGGGAAGGATCCTGGCCCACCTGAAACTGCTGGATGGTGATTTCGGTGGCTTCCCGGTGGATCGCCTGACCCACTCCTTGCAGACCGCCACCCGCGCTTACCGCGACGGGCGAGACGAGGAATACGTGGTCTGCGCCCTGCTCCACGACATCGGCGACACGCTGGGCTCGTACAACCACCCGGACATCGCCGCGGCGATCCTCAAGCCCTTCGTCAGTGCCGAAAACCTGTGGATGGTGGAGAAGCACGGGCTTTTCCAGGGCTACTACTTCTTCCATCACCTGGGCATGGACCGGCACCTGCGCGAGCAATTTCGCGAACACCCGCAGTACCAGGCCACCCTCGAATTCTGCGCCCGCTACGACGCGGCGGCGTTCGACGCCGACTACGACACGCTGCCGTTGAGCTTCTTCGAACCCCTGCTGGAAAGGGTATTCGCCGCGCCGAAGCAGTCGATCTACAAGGCGGCGATGGCTGACGCACCCGCCTGACACAACAGCAGACGACTCAGGCAGGCTCAGCCACTTTGAGGGCCTTCAACTGCGCCTCCCGCGCCTGGGCATCCGCCAGCCGATACAGCTCGATCGAGCCGTCCCAATGCTCGATCAGCGCCGTGCATGACTCGACCCAGTCGCCGCAATTGAGGTACTCCACGCCACCCACCTGGCGAATCTCGGCATGATGGATGTGCCCGCACACCACGCCATGCAGCTCGCGCTTGACGCATTCGTGGGCGATGGCCTCTTCGAAGTCGCTGATAAAACTCACCGCGGTCTTGACCTTGTGCTTGAGGTAGGCCGACAGCGACCAGTACCCATAGCCATAACGGGCCCGCCAGTGGTTCAGCCAGCGGTTGAGCGTAAGGGTAAATTCGTAGGCCGAGTCGCCGAGGAACGCCAACCAACGGTGGTACCGGGTGATGACGTCGAACTGGTCGCCATGGATCACCAGCAGGTGCCGACCGTCGGCGGTGACGTGCACGGCTTCGTCCACCAGTTGGATATTGCCCAGGATCAGTTTCGAATAGCGGCGCAGGAACTCATCATGGTTACCGGTGACGTAGATCACTTCGGTGCCGCGCTTGCTCATGGTCAGCAAGCGGCGAATGACGTTGGTGTGGGCCTGGGGCCAGTACATGCCGCCGCGCAGCTTCCAGCCATCGATGATGTCGCCGACCAGATAGATCCTGTCGGCGTGATAGCCCTTGAGAAAATGCGACAGGTGCTCGGCCTGGCAATCCCGGGTGCCCAGGTGCACATCGGAGATCCACAGGGTGCGAACACGTTGTTTGCGGCTGGGTCTGGCGAGCTCGGCGCTGGTCATGGGCAACCCTCTGATCGTTTGTGCCACTGTGCACCCAGGCGGTTAATGGCCCATGACAGGCACAAGTCGGTTACATGACAACGCGAGGCGCGGCGCGCCGGGTGTAGACTGGCGGCCTGCCCCCGGGAGACCGCGATGAGACCGATCCTCACGCTACGCCACTACAGCCAGGACCTGATCGTCCACAGCCATGACCACGCCCAGTTGGTGTTCGGCTTGTCGGGCGCGCTGGATTTCGAGGTCGAGGGCTGCGGCAGCCAGGTGGTGCAGCAAAGTTTCGTGGTGGTGCCGGCCGGTGCCCACCATGCCTGTGACAGCCCCCGCGGCAGCCGCTGCCTGGTGCTGGATGTGCCGAGCGATGAGTGGGTCGGGCAATCCCTGGGCGACCATGCCGACGCCAGCCGGCGGTTGCTGGACCGCTGCGCGCGCCTGCCGCTGGATGCGGGGCAAAACCAGTTGGTCAGTTGGCTGGCGGGCAGCCCGGTGGACGACCCGGTGATCGCCCAGCAAGGTGCGGTGCTGCTCCTGGCCAGCCTCAATGGCATTGGCCCGCAGCCGTCCGGTGGCCGGCGCCTGCCCTTTGCCGCCCTCGACGCCCACATCGACCAGTACGCCGCCTATGCGCTGCAAGTGGCCGATCTGGCCAAGGTCGCCGGACTCTCCAGCGCGCGCTTGCACGCCCGCTTCATCGCCGAGTGCGGCCAGACCCCGATGGACTACATCCGCAGCCGCCGCTTGCACAAGGCCGTGGCGTTGCTGCGCGACAGCGACCTGCCCATCGGCGAGATCGCCCATCGCGTCGGCTACAGCTCCCAGAGCGCCTTCGCCGCCGCCATCCTGCGCGAATTCGGCGCCTCACCGGGCCAGTTGCGACGCCAACGCTAGCCTGGCGCTAAAAAACGCCAGGATCGCGACAGACACCAAGGCGTCCTTGACGCTTAAATACCCTTGTGGGAGCGAGCTTGCTCGCGATGGCGGCCTGCCAGTCAACGTTGCATTGATTGAGCAAGCTCCCACAGGGAATTGTGTTGGCTGATAGCGATCAGTGAGCCCATGCCCTTATCCACCCGTTCCAATCCACCAGCCCAAGGACCGCAATGACTCCCCGTACCGCCCTCGGCGCCCTGCACATCGGCGCCCTCATGTTTGGCCTGACCGGCGTGTTCGGCAAGCTCGCCGCCGCTTCGCCGGCGGTCATCGTGTTCGGTCGCGCCGTCTTCGCCGTACTGGCCCTGGCGGTGTTTGCCCGGTTCGCCAGCCCTACCCGTTGGCAAAAACTGCGGGCAACCGATGGCCGTCGACTGTTGTTGGGCGGGTTGCTGTTGACCGGGCATTGGGTGAGCTTCTTCATCGCGGTCAAAGTCGCCGGCGTGGCGATTGCGACGTTGGGGTTCGCCAGTTTCCCGGCCTTTACGGTGTTGCTCGAAGGGCTGATCTTCCGCGAGCGGATTCGCGCCAATGAAATCCTGCTGGTGGTGTTGGTGAGCATCGGCCTGGTGCTGGTCACGCCAGACTTCGACCTGGCCAGCGGCGCCACTACCGGCCTGCTGTGGGCCGTGGCCTCGGGGTTGCTGTTCTCGCTGTTGTCATTGACCAACCGCGCCGGCTCGGCGCATGTGCCGCCGGTGCAGGCCGCACTGTGCCAGAACGTGGTGGTCGGCCTGTGCCTGCTGCCCATGGCCGCGCCACAACTGGCCGATGTACGCCCTCTCGACTGGCTGTGGATCGCGCTGCTCGGCGTGTTCTGCACCGGCCTGGCCCACAGCCTGTTCGTCGCCAGCCTGGCGGTGATCAAGGCCCGCACGGCGGCCGTGGTCTTTGCCATGGAGCCGGTCTACGGCATCACCATCGCCTGGTTACTGTTCGATGAAAACCCGACGCTGCGCATGTTGATCGGCGGCGCGGTGATCATCGTTGCAATCGTCGTGTCGAGCCAGGTGGCCGGTTCGAAGAAACCGAGTGTCGGCACCGAGGCCGCGTCTCACTGAACCCGGTCGTTATGGCCCAGGTCGCGCGCCGGATCAATCTGGTCGCGAACCCGTTGCTTGAGCACCTTGGCCTCGGGAAACCCGCCGTCGGCCTTGCGTTCCCAGATCGAGGTGCCGTCGCAACTGATGTGGAAGACCCCACCAGTGCCCGGCACCAGCGACACCTTGCCCAGGTCGTCGGCGAAGGTGCTGAGCAACTCCTGGGCCAGCCAGGCGGCGCGCAGCAGCCATTGGCACTGGGTGCAATAGGTGATGACGATTTCCGGTTTGTGCGCGGTCATTGCGAGTGAACTCCTGGGGTCGAGGGCGTCGTTATAATACCCGCCTTTACCGTTCGCCCGAGATTGACGATGCGCCGCTTGCTGCCCTGCCTGCTCCTGTTGTTGCTGCCCCTGTTCGGTCATGCCGACGCACCCGCCGCACAAACCGCGCGACCGAAAATCGGCCTGGTGCTGTCCGGCGGCGCGGCCCGGGGGCTGGCCCATATCGGCGTGCTCAAGGCCCTGGAAGAACAAGGCATCAAGATCGACGCCATCGCCGGCACCAGCATGGGCGCGGTGATCGGCGGGCTGTACGCGTCGGGCTACAAGATCGACGAACTGGAGAAGCTGGCCCTGGGCATCGACTGGCAACAGGCGCTGTCCGACGCCCCGCCTCGCAAGGATGTGCCCTTCAGGCGCAAACAGGATGACCGGGACTTCCTGGTGAAGCAGAAACTGAGCTTTCGCGACGACGGCAGCCTGGGCCTGCCGTTGGGCGTGATCCAGGGGCAGAACCTGGACCTGCTGCTGGAAAGTTTGTTGGCCCACGCCAGCGACACCCGCGACTTCAACAAGCTGCCGATCCCGTTCCGCGCAGTGGCGACCGACATCGCCAGCGGCGAAAAGGTGGTGTTCAGCAAAGGCCACTTGCCCAAGGTCATTCGCGCCAGCATGTCGATCCCGGCGGTGTTCGCCCCGGTAGAACTGGACGGCCGGTTGCTGGTGGACGGCGGCATGGCCGACAACATTCCATTGGACGTGGCCCGGGAAATGGGCGTGGACGTGGCCATCGTGGTCGACATCGGCACGCCTTTGCGCAACCGCAAGCAGTTAGTCACGGTGGTCGACGTGCTGAACCAGTCGACCACCCTGATGACCCGGCGCAACTCCGAAGAGCAACTGGCCACGCTGAAACAGGACGACGTGTTGATCCAGCCGGCCCTGGCGAGCTTCGGCTCCACCGATTTCGGACGCGCCCGGGAAATGATCGATGCCGGCTACCGCGCCACGCAAATCCTCCAGGCCCGCCTGGCACACCTGCGCCCCGCCGAACCGCCCGACCCGCAGCTCATGGCGGCGCGCACGCCAAGTGAACGCACGCCGGTCATCACCGCGATCCGGGTGGAAAACGATTCGAAAGTCGGCGACGACGTGATTCGCTACTACGTCCGCCAACAGATCGGCGAGCCGCTGGACCTGGGGCGCTTGCAGACCGACATGGGCACGCTGTATGGCCTGGATTACTTCGAGCAGGTGCAATACCGCGTGGTGCGCAAGGGCCAGGACCATACGCTGGTGATCAGCGCCCGGGGCAAACGAACCGGCACCGATTACCTGCGGCTGGGGCTAAGCCTGTCGGACGACATGCGCGGCGACAGCGCGTTCAACCTCGGCGCCAGCTACCGGGTCAACGGGATCAATCGCCTGGGCGCCGAATGGCTGACGCGGGCGCAGATCGGCGACAGGCAGGAGCTGTACAGCGAGTTCTACCAACCGCTGGACGTCGGCTCGCGCTATTTCATCGCACCCTATGGGCAATTCGAGTCGCGCAACGTCGAGGCTATCCTGGACAACGATCCGATCGCCCAGTATCGCGTCGAGCGCTACGGCTTCGGCCTGAACCTGGGCCGACAGATCGGCAACAGCGGCGAGGTCCGCCTCGGTGTCGGCCAGGCCTGGGGCAAGGCGGACGTGCGCATCGGCGACCACGACCAGCCCAGCGAAAATTTCAATGAGGGCTTCTACGAACTGAAATACTCGTTCGATTCCTTCGACAATGTGTATTTCCCCCATGAAGGCGAGGACATTGGCCTGGCCTGGCGCCAGTACGAACCGGGATTGGGGTCCGACCAGCGCTACCGCCAGTGGGAGTTCAAGCTGGACAAGGCCCTGAGCAGCGGCCCGAACACTTTCATCCTGGGCGGGCGCTACGGGCGGACACTCGACACCGCCGAAATCGTGACTTCAAGCTTCGTCCTGGGGGGAGCACGGCAACTGTCGGGCTTTCGCGAAGACAGTATCTCGGGGCAGAACATGAGCCTGATGCGCGCCGTGTATTATCGCCGCCTCACGCCGCGGGCGTACCTGCCGCTGGACTTCCCGCTGTACATCGGCGGCTCGCTGGAGCGCGGCCGGGCCTGGAACAACGACAATGCGTTCGACAGCGGCTACATCAAGGCCGCCAGCCTTTTCCTGGGCTTCGACACACCGCTGGGGCCACTGAATTTCAGCTATGGCTTCAATGACGATGACGAGCAAGCGGTGTACCTGAACCTGGGCCAGACGTTCTGAGGGACCTGGGGCATTGGCGCCTGCTCGCGAAGAGCCCGGCAAGCCGATACCCCGTCATTGCCTAGCGAATCCCGGCCAACAACACCCGGGCGGTCTGCTTGAGGGGCTCGTCCCCCTCTTCGAGCAGTTCTTCCAGCAGTGAGATGGCGGTCTTGAGGTCGCCATCATCGATGCAGTTCTGCGCCTGCTCCAACTTCTCCGAGGTTTCCGGCACCTCGGGCTCCAGGGTAAAGGACTCAAGGGAATCGGCTTCAATGGTACCCGGTTCGAAGGGCAATGCTTCCAGCTCCAGCGCCTGCTCTTCATCGGCAAAGCTGTCGAGGAAATCATCGTCCAACGACTCGGTTTCCAGGGGGGCCTCCCATTGCAGTTCCGGTTCACCGAATCCCGAGAACGACAACTCGTCAGAGGCCGCCGATGCCGGCTTTTCTACGGCAGGCGACGGAACATCGGCCAAATCCCAACTGGTTTCCAGGGACAGCGCGTCGAGGTCCAGTTCGAATTCGTCGCCCGGCACGTGGGTGGGTGGCGGGGCCGGCGCAGCAGCAGGCGGTTGCGGCGCGAGCTCGGCGGCCGATGCCTGAAACACGGCGGGAACCGCAGCCGCTGTGGCGAGGGTCGCCACCTTGGGGTAGCGCCCGCGGATACCCTCCAGCACCTCGGCGTCGACGCCCTGGGCCAGCAAATGTTGTTCCTGGGCCTGGAAACCGATGACATCGCCCTGCCTGCCCAGCACCTCCAGCAACTTGAGGCCCAGGTCCGTGCGCTCCGGCTCCGCCAGCAAGGCCGCGCGCAACAACCCCGCCGCCTCGGTGAAGCGACCGTAGGTCAGGTAGATCCCGACACCTTCCAGCACATCCCCCAGGGGCGTATCGCCGTGATTGAAGGTGCTGGCGGCCTCGGGTTGCGCCTTGTCGAGGGGCACGCCATAGGGTTCGGCCGCATCTTCCAATATCAGCGCGGGGCGCTCGGGGATCGGCGTCGAATCGACCTGTTCCTGCTGGCGACGACGAATGAACAACAGCAATCCGAGCAAGCCCAGCAAGCCGACCAGCCCGCCCACCCACAGCCAGTCGATGCCGTCCGGCTCCGGCTCGGTGGCCGCTGGCGCTGTCGACTGGACGTCCGCCACCGGGGCCGCTGTCGAAGGTGGCGACGACGCCTGGGCGGCCACGGCAGGCGCGGGGGCGGACTCGGCCAAACGCGCCTGCAATTCGCTGATCTGCTTGCGCTGGCCGTTGATTTCTTCGTCCTGCGCCTGGAGCCGGGCCTGCAACGCCTCGATGGTTTTCTGTTGCTGTTGGTTTTGCAGCACGCTGGCGGCCAACTGTTCATCGGAGGCGGCCGTTGCAGTGGCAGCGCCAGCGGCAGGCCCCACGGAGGTCGGCAACACGGCCGAATCAGGCAGCAACAAGCGTTGACCGATGGAGAGCCGGTCACTGCCGGGGTTCAGCGCCTGGATGCCTTCCATCAGCTCGTTGACCGAGCCGTTGCTGCCGGCATCATGCAAGCGCTTGGCGATGACCCAGGGGTTGTCCCCCGGCACGACGGTGTAGCGCTTGCCTTGTGTCGCAGGGGGCGGCTTGATGGCCGGCGCGGCTTGGCTCGGTGTCGACGACTGCGCGGCTGCACCGGGTTCGTCATTGGCCGGCACGATCCCCGGTGTGCCGGGCGGGTCCATCAGCACGGTGAACTCGCGCAACAGGCGCCCATTGGGTTGGCTGACTTGTACCAGGAAGTTGAGGAACGGTTCTTCCACCGGTTTGCTGGAGGTCACCCGGATGTAACTGCGCTCACCTCGCAATACCGGCGTAAAGCGCAGGTTGTTGAGGAAAAACACCCGTTCCACGCCAGCGCGATTGAAATCGTCCGGGCTTGCCAGGCTGGCCGACAGGTCGCCCTCGGCGAGCCCGGCGACATCGACCAGGGCAATATCGGCGCGCAACGGCTGGTTCAAGGCAGAATGAAGCGTGATCTCCCCCAGCCCCAGCGCAGACGCCAGGGCCGAATACCCCAATGCCCCCACGACGACCAACACGTTGACTCCACTGCGCAACGTGGACTGCAGACTTTCAAGCATGGGTATCCCTTTCGATTCGAACGCATCCAATACGATTGCTCAGTACTGGTTATAGTTCGCTAACGGCCGAATCTCAAAAGTCGGGATACCGCCGATATGCCTCAGGATTTTTCCAGGTTGGCCAGGATCCTGCCGTGGACCCGCATGCACACACGCATGTCCGCTTCGTCGATGCCTTCGAACAACTCCCGGCGCAACTGCGTGGCAATGGTTTCGATCTGTTCGATCAGCGGTCGGGCCGGCGGGCACAGCACGATCTTCTTCGCACGCCGATCTTCGGCCACGGCCTGGCGCTGCACCAGCCCTTGGGTTTCCAGGCTGTCGAGCAAGCGGGCCAGGGTCGGGCCTTCGACGGCAACGCTCTGGGCCAACTCACGCTGGGTCGGCGCCTGTTCGAAACGCGCCAGGTGCAACAGCACCAGCCAGCGTGCCTGGGACAAGCCCAGCCCCGCCAGGCGACGATCCAGCTCGGCGCGCCAGCCCCGGGACATCTGCGCCAGTTGCATGCCAAATCGGTGTTGATCGGTTAACGGCATAAAAAACTCATCAGATCTGAAATAGGGAAATGCTAATTATTAGTCAGCTAAGCATGAGCTTCGGATTCAAGCAAGGGTTGCCCTGTAGTGAATCGTTAAAGGCGCTTAACACACTGATCAGACTTCAAATTCCGACTGCAAGGCGGCTCTGACGCAATACAGCACACCTTCTGGCACTCGCCCTACAAACAGTGCGGCAACTTCCGACACCGATGGCAACTCGCCCTCGCCATCCAGAAACGCGTCCTGCACCTCGCCCATCAAGTCCTCGGGCAGGTCCAGCGCCTGCTCCAGGGACAACTGCTGCTGGCCGATGGCCTCGGCCAGCATCGTGTAGACGTTCTTTTCCGAGCACTGCAACTGCCCGGCGATCTGCAGCGGCGTCATGCCGGCCCGTGCCAGGGTGATCAGTTCGTGGCGGACGTCGAGCACCGCCGCCGGCGCCTCGGCCTCGCCGCCCAGCACCTGGAGGAAGGCCTCGCCATAACGTTCCAGCTTGCGCGCCCCCACACCACTGACCCGAGCCATGTCGGCCAGGGTCGCGGGTTGGCTGCGGAGCATTTCCAAGAGCGTCGAATCGGGGAAGATGACGTACGGCGGCACGCCATGTTCCTCGGCCAGTTTGCGGCGCAAGGCGCGCAAGGCTTCCCACTGGTCGCGCTCTTCGCCGCGCACCAGTTGGCTGGCCTGGCTCTTGCTGCTCTTGACCGCGGTGGCTGGCTTGAGGTCGCGGCGCAACTCCAGCGTGACCTCGCCCTTGAGCAAGGGGCGGCAGCGCTCGGTCAGGCGCAAGCCGCCGTAGCCTTCCAGGTCGATGTCGGCCAGGCCGCGGGCCACGAGCTGACGGAACAACGATCGCCATTCACTTTCACTGCGGGCCTTGCCCACGCCGTAGACCGACAGGTGCTGGTGACCGAAGCTGCGGATCTTCTCGTTGTCCTTGCCCAGCAGCACATCCACCAGGTGCCCCACGCCATAACGTTGACCGGTGCGAAAAATGGCCGACAACGCCTGGCGAGCCGGCTCGGTGGCATCCCAGGTTTGCACGCCGTCGACACAGTTGTCGCAGTGTCCGCACGGTTGGGGCATGTCTTCGTCGAAATAGGCCAGCAGGGTCTGGCGCCGGCAACGGGTTTCCTCGCAGAGCGAGAGCATCGCGTCGAGCTTGTGCTGCTCCAGGCGCTTGTGCCGCTCGTCGCCTTCGGAGTTCTGCAACATCTGCTTGAGCATCACCACGTCTTGCAGGCCGTAGGCCATCCAGGCATCGGCCGGCAGGCCGTCGCGGCCTGCACGTCCGGTTTCCTGGTAATACGCCTCGAGGGATTTGGGCAGGTCCAGGTGCGCGACGAAGCGCACGTTCGGCTTGTCGATGCCCATGCCGAACGCCACGGTGGCCACCATGATCAGGCCTTCTTCGTTGAGAAAGCGCTTCTGGTGGTAGGCCCGCAGGTCGTTGGGCAGGCCGGCATGGTAGGGCAACGCCGGAAACCCCTGCTCGCACAGGAACGCCGACACTTCATCGACCTTCTTGCGCGACAGGCAGTAGACGATGCCGGCGTCGCTGCGCCGCTCGGCGAGGAACGCCAGCAACTGCTTGCGCGGCTGCTCCTTGGGCACGATGCGGTAGAAAATATTGGGACGGTCGAAACTGGAGAGGAATCGCTCGGCGTTCTGCAGGTGCAGGCGCTCGACGATCTCTTCGCGGGTACGCTTGTCGGCGGTGGCCGTCAGGGCGATACGTGGGACGTCGGGGAAGAGTTCCGCCAGTTGCCCCAGTTGCAGGTATTCACGACGAAAATCGTGGCCCCACTGCGACACGCAGTGGGCTTCGTCGATGGCGAACAGGGCGATTTCCAGGCTCTGCAGGAACGCCAGCATGCGCGGCTGCACCAGGCGCTCCGGCGCCAGGTACAACATCTTCACTTCGCCGCGCTTGATCCGCGCCGCCAGGTCCCGCTGCTGCTCGGCGCTCAGGGTGGAGTTCAGCGACGCGGCGGCCACGCCCAGTTCCTCGAGGGTCGCGACCTGGTCATCCATCAAGGCGATCAGCGGCGACACCACCACGGCCAGGCCGTTGCGCAGCAGCGCCGGCACCTGGAAGCACAAGGACTTGCCGCCGCCGGTGGGCATGAGCACCAGGGCATCGCCACCGCTGGCCACGCGCTCAATGATGGCACCCTGGCGGCCACGGAAACTGTCGTAGCCGAAGATGTCCTTGAGGACGCGTTGAGCCTGTTCGAGCATAGGAACTCCAAAAATCACCGAAACATCCCTGCAAGGCTGGTTCAGAATCACCCACGCTGCCTGGGCAAATCGTAAGTGTGCGTTTCGAACCGGCGGGACGCCGCAGGGCATCACAAAACGCGGCAGTATACCCGAGGCCTTCGGTGCAAAGGGCGCTGCTGACAAGAGGTGGTTGAATCCAGACATCGTTCCATGTGGCGAGGGGATTTATCCCCGTTGGGCTGCGGAGCAGCCCCAAAAGAGGCAACTCAACCCACCTGACACACCGGGGCGCATGGTTTCAGGGCTGCTCCGCAGCCCAACGGGGATAAATCCCCTCGCCACAGGTCATTCCCTTCGCCACAGAGGCTGCGTCTACCATCGAGAAGGAGGCAAATACGCCACGCGGCTGGCCTGTGGGCGCAAGAAGGCCTAGAATTCCCGCATTGTTTATTCCCCAAGGTAGCCCGTAATGTCCTTCGCTGAGCAACTGACCCGCCTGCAAGTCTTCCTCGACGCCGATGAGCTGCACGAAGAGGCGCTGGATTACGTGGCCGCTCATGGCTATCTGACCGCCCTGTCGATCTGCTCCGAACCGGTGCCGGATCGCGAATGGATCGATGCCCTGTTCGCCGAAGAGCCGCATTACAGCGACGAAGCCCAACGTGCCGAAATCGAAGCCACGCTGGTTGGCCTCAAGGCCCACATCGCCCGTCAGCTGGCTTCCGACGAGGAATTCGAGCTGCCCTGTGAACTGGACCTGGGCGATGACCCGGACGATTCGGAACTGCGTGGCTGGTGCATCGGCTTCATGGAAGGCGTGTTCCTGCGCGAAGCCGCCTGGTTCGAAACCGCCGAAGAGGAAGTCAGCGAGATGCTGCTGCCGATCATGGTCGGTTCCGGGCTGTTCGACGAGCAGCCGGAGTTTTCCGACATCGCTGCCGACGCCAACCTGATGGACGACATGATCGTGCAGATCCCGGAGGCGCTCACCGCCCTGTACCTGCTGTGCAACGCACCGGATGAGAAACCGGCGATCCTCAAGCCTCGTCACCACTGAGTGCCTGGGTGTCCGCGCCCATCGGCAATCGCCCGCTGATCCTGCGTTACGCTCTGCTGGCCATCGGCTGGTTGAGCGTGGTGCTGGGGGTCATCGGTATCTTCGTTCCCGTCCTCCCCACGACTCCTTTCCTGCTCCTGGCCGCAGCCTGCTTCGCGCGCAGCTCGCCGCGCTTCTACCAATGGCTGGTAGAACATCCCCGCCTCGGCCCGTGGATCCGTGACTACCTCAACGGCAATGGCATCCCGCTCAAGGGCAAGGTCTACGCCATCGGCCTGATGTGGGCGAGCATCCTCTTTTCCTGCTACCTGGTCCCGCTGCCATGGGCCCGCGGTTTCATGCTCACCAGCGCGGTGCTGGTGACGGTCTACATCCTCAAGCAGAAGACCCTGCGCAAACCGTAAGCCCCGACCATCCGTCAGCCACGCGCGCAACCTGTCAGATCCGACAGTAGCCAGCGAACCGAATCCACCTCATTAATCGCTCCATCGTCCTTTCGCGACCGGAGCATCCGCCATGCCGACCCCATTGAAAAACAAGCTGGCGCCGCTGGCCTTTGCCGGGCTGGTACTGGCCGCCGGGTTGGCGGTCGCTGCCGTGCAGCCTGCGCCTGCCACCCCGATCACTCCTGGCCAGATCATCGGCGAGAGCCAGCTCGAAAAGGCCCGATGCGTACAGGCGTCGGACCCGGCAAAGTACCAGCGCTCACGGGCGGTCGGGAGGATTTATACCGGGCGCAGCTATGGCACTGCATGGCGGGTAGGGCCTGGGAACCTCGTGTTCACCAACCTGCATGTCATCGGTGAGAACCCGGACATAACGCGGATGGTGGTGGAGTTCGATTACGAGGAAACGAGCTGCGACTCGGAGGCTGTGCGGCCTGCTGTCCGGGTGCCGGTCGAGCGAATCGTTGCATCCGATGGCTCGGGTGATTTTGCGCTGCTGGCCCTGAATCAGGCGGCGGTCGACAGCGGCGTATTGGACGCCTTCGGCTACCTGGGCCTGGATACCCGCATCTCGGAGGTTGGCGACCCGGTCTACATTGCAGGCCACCCCTTGGCGGGGCCGAAACGAATTTCGCGCTTTCACGACGACGGGCACCCTTGCTGGGTGACCGAAGTGCGTAACAACGGTCGGACGGATTTCGCAAAATACAACTGCGACACCGACTCAGGGTCCTCCGGATCGCCAGTGATCGATGCGCGAACCAATGCGGTGGTTGCCCTGAACTATGGTTTCAGTTCGGGGTACAACGCTGGCACGCAGATCAGCAGCATCTGGCCCGGAGTCGCGGGATATTTCGATGAGCGGTTGCCCGAGGGCAGTGTCCCGGTGGAACAGCCGAGCGTGCCAGTGGCCAAGCCGGGAGCGGCTGGCGTGCCGATTGCGGTACGCGTGACCCAGGTGGACGGAGAATCCCCGGTGGCAGGCAAACCCGGCGAGCAGTTGTATTACCACGCCCCCACCCATACCGCGATCACTGACCTGTCCTGCCAGAGCGGCGCCACCCAATGGATCGCCGAGGACGGTAAAGCCGCGTCATGCACCCTGCAAGGCGCAGCCAACTGGGCCACGGCACAAACGGCCATGCTGCGTGTGGATGACAGCGCCCCCGAGGGCCGGATCACCGATGGCCGGGTACGGCTGTTGTCCGATACCGGGCAGATCCGCGGCGCAAGCCACCTCGCCCTGACCGTGATGTCCCGTGGGTCGGGCGAGGTTCAGTCGCTACGAACGCAGGCGGGAAATCTCCAGGCCGCCCCCACAGACAGCCGGTTTGCGAAGCCATTGACCGCACGGGCAAGAGACCCCTTGGACGCAGCGATCGAGGGTGCACAGGTCACCTTTGCAGTCACTGATGATGGCGGAACCGGGACCCGGTTCGAAGGGGCTGACCAGACACCGATCGTGCAGACGAACGCCGAGGGTGATGCGACGTCGCCAGCGCTGGTGACCGACGCCAGGACGGGGACGTTGCAGGTCACCGCCCTGTCCAGCGGCCGGACAGCCACGTTCCACTTGCGAGTGGTGTCGCAGGAGGGCGACCCGACGAAGAACGTGGAGCATCTGTCCGTGGTCACGGGGCAAGGCCAGATCGCGCCCGAAGGGACTGAGTTCCCCCTGCCCCTCACGGCGCGCACCTTGAATCAGGACCGCAATCCGGTAGAGGGCGCCTGGGTCACCTACACGATCATCGACGACAGGGAAACCGGAACCCGCTTCGTCGGGGACGACCAGACACCGACCGCGACGACCAACAGCCAGGGTGACGCCGTGTCGCCGAAGCTGATCGCCGGCGACCAATACGGTTTCGTGACGGTCACCGCGACCTCCAACGGCAAGACGGCGACGTTCATCATCATTGTCGGCACGATATAAAAGCACGAGGCTGATCGTTCCCACGTACCGCATGGGAACGATCAGCCACTGAGGGACTGGACCGGCAAGGGACGAAACCGCCCCAGACCAGACGCCGCGGTACCGCTCAAATCACACCGTGTCCACCTTCAAGGAATGGTCGTTCAGCATCCCGTTGATGATCGTCGCCGTGTCCGCGCCTCCGGCGATCATCCCACCTGCCCCCGGCGTGACACCGTAGTGGCTGGCGAGGTTGACGCCCGCCAGGTCGATGGTCTGGCTCGGCGTGGCGCCGGCCAGTGCGCTGACGTCGATGCTGGTGGTGACCGACGCACCGCTGCCGCTGACGGTGAAGTGCAGGTAATCGTCCAGGGACGCCGCACTGCCGTTTTCGCCCTGCAACAGTTGCGACAGGTCGAGTTTGTCGACGCCGGGGGTGAAGTCGGTGATCACGTCGTGGCCGCTGTTGCCCGCCCGCCACTGGAAGGTGTCGGCGCCGCTGCCACCGGTCAGGGTGTTGTTGCCCAGGCCGCCGATCAGCAGGTCGTCGCCCCCCCCGCCATTGAGTACGTCATTGCTCAACCCGCCATCGATGCGGTTGTTGCCGGCGTCACCGGTGAGGGTGTCGTTGAAGTTCGAGCCGACGAGGTTTTCGATGCCGTTCAAGGTATCGGTGCCTGCACCGAGGGTGTTTTGCGCGCCCAACAGGCCCAGGTTCACCGTCACCGCGGCCGTGGCGTGCGCGTAGCTGGCAGTGTCGTTGCCCGTGCCGCCGTCGAGCAGGTCGTTGCCCGCGCCGCTGTAAAGCAAGTCATTGCCCGCCCCACCGTGCAGGGCGTTGTTGCCCGAGCCCGCGCTGAGGATGTCGTTGCCGTCGCCGGCGTTGAGGACGTTGTCGCCATCGCCGGCCACCAGCACGTCATCACCGCTGGTGCCCGTCAGGGTGTGCCCGGCCTGGTAGCTGATGCTCACCGCCGCACCGTCGCTGCCGCCATGGTTGTCACTGGCGGTGTAGGTGCCGTGGTAATCCGGTGTGATGTCGTGGGCGCCGGCGTAGTTGACGGTCAGGGTCAGTTGGTAGTTTTCCGCCGCATTGACGTTGCCGTTGCCGGGGTTGGCAATGTTGGTCACGTGGATCTGGTAATTGCCATCGGCGGCGGCCGTGAACGAGCCGCCATCGGCAATGGCGATGAATGGCCCGCCGTTGAGGGCGTATTCCAGGCTGACGTGGCCGGCCGCCAGGTTGTGATCCAGGGTAAGGGTTTCACCTTGCTTGAGGCTGATGTTGAGCCGGTCTTCATCATTGGCGTTGTTGTTGGACACCGCCCCCAATGCGCCGCTGACCACCAGCACGGCAGTCATGGTCGCGGCATTGGCGACGAACGTGCTGCGGCTGAGGTTGATCGACTGCACATTGTTGCCGGTGAAGCTCGCCGTGCCGGTGCTGCCGGTAAAGTCCGCGCCACGGGCCACCCAGCCGGTGTTAAAGCTGGTGGGCGAAGCGCTCAGCGGATCGCCATTGGCATCGCCGTCGTTGCCCAGCAGCAGTTCGCCCGGAATCACGATGTTGCCCGAGAGCACGTTGGTGATGATGTTGTCATCGACCGCCACCGGTGGGCTGTTGGGTTGGACCTTGATGACCAGGTTGGAGCTGGCCAGGTCACCGTCGTTATCGCTGAGGGTATAGCCGATGTTCTCGGTGATCACGGTGCTGGTGGTGGTCTGGGAGGCATAGCTGAACGCACCGGTATCGAGATTCACCACGAGCATGCCGCTATGGGCGGTGGCAATGCTGAGGGTGTTGGTCACGGTATTGAAGGAGCCGTGGTTGGCCCCGCCGCTGGCGGTCAGCGCACCTTGGCCACCGTTGGCGTCCGGGTTGTAGCTGTAGGTCGTGCCGTCCACCACCAGGCTCTTGATAAACCCGCCGTCGGCGCCGAACGAGCCGCCCTCGCCGAACAGGCTACCGGTCACCGGCACGCCCTGCACCGTACCGGAAAGCACCGAATTGAGCTGGTTCAAGTCAGTGACCACCACCGCGTTGGTGTCGGTGTGGGTGCTGCCATCATAGGCCAGCGGGTCGAGGTTGACGTTTCTGGCGCCGCTGCCCAGGCCGACGGCGTAATTCTTGATGTTGTTGGCATCGAGAAAGGCTTTCCACGCGACCTCGTCCGCCGAGCCGATTTCGCCCAGGGTCGGCTTGCCATCGGAGAAGAAATAACCAATGTTCTGTGCGCCGGTCAGTTGTCCGGGGGTTGCGAACGCCGTCTTGGCCATCGCCACGGCCGCATCGTAATTGGTGTCACCGTGCGCGTTCAGCGCGGCGATCAGCGTCTTGGCCGTTGCCACGTCCACCCACACGCTACTCTGGTCGGTGGCACTGCCGCTGAAGGTCACAAGCTGGACTTTGACGTCGCCCATGTCGTCGTATTTGTCGAGCAAGGCGCTGATCGCCTGCTTGGCCAGATCCATGCGCGAAAGCCCCGGCACGCCGGAATCGTCTTTCATGCTGCCAGACACATCGAGCACGATCAGCAGGTTCGAATCGATCTCCACCGCCGTGACCGATCGCTCGGACGCGACCGCCTTGGGCACATCGTCGACGATGCTCACCACCAGGCTGCCGGTGACGCTGTTGCCCAGGGCATCGGTGGCCTTGTACGTGAAGCTTTCGTTCAATACGTTTGGGCCATCGTTGGCGTGGGGCGTGGTCGTGGCGGGCGAAGTCAGGGTGTAGGTGTACGAGCCGTCCGGATGGAGCAGCAATTGCCCATACGCCCCCGTGGCGTTGCCCACCAGCGTGAAGGTCACCGCGCCCGTGGCACCGGACACCGAACCGACCAGGCTGCCGCTGGCTGTTTCACTGGTGGCGCTCGGGTCGCTGCCGGTGACGGTGCCGGGGGCCAGGTCCTGGCCGTCCTGGTTCAGGTCCAGGGCTTTTTCGTAGACGGTGATGTCCTGGTCCGACGTGGCGACGAGGCAGCTGTTGTGCACGTCGATGGTGATGGTCGTGGTGCTCTGGTCGCCATCGGCATCGCGTATGGTGTAGGTGAACACGTCGGTGGCGCCCGGTGCGCCGACGCTGTTGGGGTTGCTGTGGTAGACGGCGTTGCCGTTGGCGTCCAGGGTCAGGTAGCCGTAGGTGCCGTTGATCTGGGTATTGAGGCCACCGATCACCGGGGACGAGGTGTCGTTGCCAGCCCGGATGCCGATGACTTCACCGCCGTCGGCGCCGAGCACGTCGTTGCCCAGCACATTGCCGTTGACCGTGCCGCCCTCCACCACCGAAGCGAAGTCGGCATGGGCGTTGGGCACATCGTCGACAATGTTGATCACGATGGTGCTGGTGACGGTATTGCCCAGGGAGTCCGTGGCCTGGTAGGTGAAGCTTTCGCTCAAGACGTTCGGGCCGTCGTTGGCGTGGGGCGTGGTCGTGGTGGGCGCGGTCAGGGTGTAGGTGTAGGTCCCGTCGGCGTGAAGCAACAACTGACCGTAGGCTCCGGTGGCATTACCCACCAAGGCGAACGTCACGGCACCCACGGCACCGGACACCGAACCGACCAGGCTGCCGCTGGCTGTTTCGCCGGTGGAATTCGGGTTGCTGCCGGTGACGGTGCCGGGGGCCAGGTCCTGGCCGTCCTGGTTCAGGTCCAGGGCTTTTTCGTAGACGGTGATGTCCTGGTCCGACGTGGCGACGAGGCAGCTGTTGTGCACGTCGATGGTGATGGTCGTGGTGCTCTGGTCGCCATCGGCATCGCGTACGGTGTAGGTGAACACGTCGGTGGCGCCCGGTGCGCCGACACTATTGGGGTTGCTGTGGTAGACGGCGTTGCCGTTGGCGTCCAGGGTCAGGTAGCCGTAGGTGCCGTTGATCTGGGTGTTGAGGCCGCCGATCACCGGGGACGAAGTGTCGTTGCCAGCCCGTACGCCGATCACTGCGCCACTGGCAGCCGGCCCGTCGGCACCGCCCACGTCGTTGTCCAGTACGTTGCCGCTCACCGTCCCGCCCTCCACCACCGAGGCCGAGTCGGCGTGAGCGGTTGGTAAGTCGTCGACGATATTCACGTCCAGGTTGCCGTTGGCGGTGGTGCCGTTGTCATCGGTGACCACGACCGCGAACTGCTCGCTCAGGCTGTTGGCACCGTTGGCGTTTGGATGGGCTTCGTTATCCAGCAGCGTGTAGCTATAGCTCACTACCCCCGTGGTGGCGTTGAAGCCCGTGATGGTCAGGGTGTTGCCCAACGCGGTGGTGATCGACTGAGGGAAACCAGCGGCCAAGCCACCGCTCACCACGTTGATACCGCCGACGCTCAAGGTCTGCACACCATCCAGTGCGGTGACGGTAAAGGTGCCGCTCTGGGTCAGCGCCGAAGCATCGGGGTTGCTGCCGTCGCTGAGGTTTTTCTCCTGCACCGTCAGCTCGCCGCCATCGGTGTCGAGGCCGGTGATGATCACCGGGTCGTCATTGTTGTGGACTTGCAGCACCAGGTTCGCGGTGCTGGTGTCGCCGTCGGCATCGGTCAGGGTGTAGGTGAAGGTCTCGCTGCCATTGCCCCCGCCGTGCAGGCCTTTGAAGTCTGCATCCGTCGTATTGAGCGTGTAGGTGTAGGAACCGTCGGCGTTGAGCACCAGGGTGCCGTAAGTCCCGGTGAACGTACCGGGCGTCACGGGGCCGGACGCGACCTGGTCCGCACCTTGGGTGTCATTGGTCAGCACGCTGCCGGTCAGGGTCAGGTGGGTTTCCGACGCGGTGGCGGCGTTGCTGTCGTCCACGGCCTTGGGCACGTCGTCGACGATGTTCACGTCCAGGTTGCCGTTGGCGGTGGTGCCGTTATCGTCAGTGACCACAACCGCGAACTGCTCGCTCAGGCTGTTGGCACCGTTGGCGTTTGGATGAGCTTCATTGTCGAGCAACGTGTAGCTGTAGCTCACCACCCCCGTGGTGGCGTTGAAGCCCGTGATGGTCAGGGTGTTGCCCAACGCCGTGGTGATTGACTGAGGGAAACCAGCGGCCACGCCACCGCTCACCACGTTGATACCGCCGACGCTCAGGGTTTGCACGCCATCCAGCGCGGTGACGGTAAAGGTGCCGTTCTGGGTCAGCGCCGAGGCATCCGGGCTGCTGCCGTCGCTGAGGTTTTTCTCCTGCACCGTCAGCTCGCCGCCATCGGTGTCGAGGCCGGTGATGATTACCGGGTCGTCATTGTTGTGGACTTGCAGCACCAGGTTGGCGGTGCTGGTGTCGCCGTCGGCATCGGTCAGGGTGTAGGTGAACGTCTCGCTGCCATTGCCACCGCCGTGCAGGCCTTTGAAGTCTCCATCCGCGGTGTTGAGCGTGTAGGTGTAGGAACCGTCGGCGTTGAGCACCAGGGTGCCGTAAGTCCCAGTGAACGTCCCAGGCGTGACAGGGCCGGACGCGACCTGGTCCGCACCTTGGGTGTCATTGGTCAGCACGCTGCCGGTCAGGGTCAGGTGGGTTTCCGACGCGGTGGCGGCATTACTGTCGTCCACGGCCTTGGGCACGTCGTCGACGATGTTCACGTCCAGGTTGCCGTTGGCGGTGGTGCCGTTGTCATCGGTGACCACGACCGCGAACTGTTCGCTCAGGCTGTTGGCACCGTTGGCGTTTGGATGGGCTTCGTTATCCAGCAACGTGTAGCTATAGCTCACCACCCCCGTGGTGGCGTTGAAGCCCGTGATGGTCAGGGTGTTGCCCAGCGCGGTGGTGATTGACTGAGGGAAACCGGCGGCCACACCACCGCTCACCACGTTGATACCGCCGACGCTCAGGGTTTGCACGCCGTCCAGCGCGGTGACGGTGAAGGTGCCGTTCTGGGTCAGTGCCGGGGCGTCGGGGCTGCTGCCGTCGCTGAGGTTTTTCTCCTGCACCGTCAGCTCGCCGCCATCGGTGTCGAGGCCGGTGATGATCACCGGGTCGTCATTGTTGTGGACTTGCAGCACCAGGTTCGCGGTGCTGGTGTCGCCGTCGGCATCGGTCAGGGTGTAGGTGAAGGTCTCACTGCCATTGCCACCGCCGTGCAGGCCTTTGAAGTCTCCATCCGCGGTGTTGAGCGTGTAGGTGTAGGAACCGTCGGCGTTGAGCACCAGGGTGCCGTAAGTCCCGGTGAACGTACCGGGCGTCACGGGGCCGGACGCGACCTGGTCCGCACCTTGGGTGTCATTGGTCAGCACGCTGCCGGTCAGGGTCAGGTGGGTTTCCGACGCGGTGGCGGCGTTGCTGTCGTCCACGGCCTTGGGCACGTCGTCGACGATGTTCACGTCCAGGTTGCCGTTGGCGGTGGTGCCGTTGTCATCGGTGACCACAACCGAAAACTGCTCGCTCAGGCTGTTGGCACCGTTGGCGTTGGGATGGGCTTCATTGTCGAGCAGCGTGTAGCTGTAACTCACCACCCCCGTGGTGGCGTTGAAGCCCGTGATGGTCAACGTGTTGCCCAGCGCGGTGGTGATTGACTGAGGGAAACCGGCGGCCACGCCACCGCTCACCACGTTGATACCGCCGACGCTCAGGGTTTGCACGCCATCCAGCGCGGTGACGGTGAAGGTGCCGTTCTGGGTCAGTGCCGGGGCATCGGGGCTGTTGCCGTCGCTGAGGTTTTTCTCCTGCACCGTCAGCTCGCCGCCATCGGTGTCGAGGCCGGTGATGATCACCGGGTCGTCATTGTTGTGGACTTGCAGCACCAGGTTCGCGGTGCTGGTGTCGCCGTCGGCATCGGTCAGGGTGTAGGTGAACGTCTCGGTACCGCTGCCTCCCCCATGCAGCGCGACAAATTGCGGGTCGCTGGTGTTGAGGGTGTAGGTGTACGTGCCGTTGGGGTTGAGCACCAGGGTGCCATAGGTGCCGGTGAACGTCCCACCCACGATCGGGCCGCTGTCGGGGCCGGTGGGGATGCGGTCGGCGCCCTGGAGGTCGTTGGGCAGCACGTTGCCAGTGAGCGTGACCAGGGTTTCCGAGGCGCTATTGGCGTTGTTGTCGTCGATCGCCTGCGGCACGTCGTCGGTGATGTTCACGTCGAGGGTGCCGGTGGCGGTGTCGCCGTCGGTGTCGACCGCCACCACCGGGAACTGTTCGGTAATGCTGTTGGCACCACCGCCGGTCGGGTGAGTTTCATTGCCCGTGAGGGTGTAGGTGTAGCTGACCACTCCGGTGGCCGGGTCATAGCCCGTGATGGTCAGCGTATTGCCCAACGTCGAGGTGATGGCCTGGGGAAAGCCCACAGGCACGCCACCGGTCATCACGCTGATGCCACCGATGCTCAAGCTGCTCAGCCCGTCGGGGGCGGTCACCGTGAAAGTGCCGCTCTGCACCAGCGCCCCCGGATTGCTGGCGGTGCCATCGGCCAGGTTGGCCTCGTTGGTGGTCAGTTCACCGCCTTGCACATTGACCCCATCGAGGGTCACCGGGTTATCGGGAGGCGTCACCGGCGGCACGCCGGCGTCGTTGCCGTTATTGTCTGGCTCAGCGGCCAGGCGCAATTGCGGAAACTCGGGAACCCCGTTGAACCCGGCGGTGGGGAAACCGATCTGCGGATCAACCTGCCCGCCCACCTCTTCCAGCAGCACATAGCTGTGGCCGCCACCCAGGCCGCCCGCGGCGTTGCCCGTCCCAGGGCCTGCTGCCGTGGCTTCGCCCGTCTGGGTCGGGTCGGCGCCGGCCGCGATGGCTTGTTGCAGTTTTTGCACATCGGTCAGTTGCGCGTCGCTGGGGGCCGTCGCTTCCGGCGTCTCCACATGCGGCGCCTGTGCCTGGTGCGCGAGCAATTGCGCCGTCAGGGTCAGGTTGCTCTCACGGCCCAGGGTCAGTTCCTGGCCGTTTTGCAAGTGCACCGCCACTGCGCCCTCGGCACCGGTAACCAGGTGTTCGCCGGCATAAAGCCGATCGCCTTCCACCAGGGGCCGCCGCAGCCCTCCGGCCGCTTCTGCGAAAACCTGCCCTACCACTTTGCTGACGGTACCGATGAGCGCTGCCATGTGCTGTCCTCCGTTGCCGACTGCAATCGGCACGTGTCTGGGTGAAGAATCCGTCCTCGGGATGGCGATCGAAAGCTGGAAAATCTGCCAGCTTTTACAGGGTCGAAAGGTGCTGGCTTTTCGACAGAATGACAAAAAACCGTCGCTTAATCTCGCCCCGCCATCCCCACTTTCGACACTTCTTCACGTCGTCTAGAAAATCGCCTGAAACTTTTATTGACGCCTAAAAGTCGTCATAACCCGCAGATTCAAAGGCTTGCGCTTTGAACAATGTGCTGGTTTTCGAAGAGCACATAAGTTTTTTTCGAAATAAGCCTTATGAGAAATTCTTCTTAGGTTTCTCGCAGGATGTTCTTAGCTGTGTTGTTACAAGGTTGAAACGGTTTTGATCTTAAATACGTCAATTTTCTGGCGACAACGAAGCACTTACAGACCTCAGGAGATGCACCCCATGCGCGTTCTAACCCCCCTCTGCAGCGCGGTTTTGCTGGCCATGGCCTGCTCTTCTCAGGCGCAGGCCATGTCATTGACCGAAGCGATCCAGAGCACCATCGCGACCCACCCGGAACTGGCACAGCGGGTGGACAGCCGTCTGTCGGCCAATGAAGACGTCAAGGTCGCCAAGGGGGGCTTCTACCCGTCGGTGGATTTGAACGCCGGCTACGGCCGTGGCTACAGCGACAACACCAACACCCGGGCATTGGGCAACCACCACACCAATATCCTGAACTACACCCAATCGGAGCTGCGCCTGCGGCAGATGATCTTCGACGGGTTCAACGTCGCCAATGAAGTGGAACGCACCAAGGGCGTGGTCAACTCCCGCGCCTATTACGCCCAGGGCACCGCCCAGGACCTGGCCCTGCGCACCATCGAGGTCTACCTGGAAGTGCTCAAGCGTCGCGAACTGGTAACCCTGGCCAAGAACAACCTGCAAGCGCACTTGCGGGTCAACGACCAGATCGGCCTGCGCACCGAACGCGGGGTGGGCAGCACCGCCGACGCCGACCAGTCCCGGGCCCGTCGCGCCCTGGCGGAAAACAACTTCGACACCGCCGAAGTGGACCTGGCCGATGCCGAGGCGAACTTCTACAGCGTGGTCGGACGCATGCCCGATGAACTGGAAACCCCGCCCTCGACCAAGGGTGAAATGCCCGCCGACCTGCGCCAGGCCCAGCAGAGCATGATCGACAACAACCCGTACCTGAAATCGGCCCAGGCCGACATCCAGTCTGCGGAAAGCCAGTACGAGGTGGCGAAGTCGCCGTTCTACCCACGCTTCGATGCCGAAGCCGCGGTGGGCGCCAACAACAACCTCGGCGGCGAGGAAGGCCACGACAACAACTGGCGCGTGGGCGTGGTGATGAACTACAACCTGTTTCGCGGCGGCAGCGACAAGGCCCGGCTCGCGTCCAACGCCCATCAGATCAACCAGGCCATGGACATCCGCAACAATGCCCTGCGCCAGCTCAACGAAGACACGCGCCTGGCCTGGAACGCCATGACCAACGCCCGTAAGCAGACCCCTACCGCCCGCGAATACGCCGAGACCACCACCCGTGTGCGCGCGGCCTACCAGGACCAGTTCGGCCTCGGCCAGCGAACCCTGCTCGACCTGCTCGACAGCGAAAACGAGCTGTACAACGCCAACCGGCGCTACACCGAAGTGCGCTACACCGAGGAATACTCGATGTACCGGGTGCTGGCGAACATGGGCCTGCTGCTGAACAAACAGCGGGTGGTGCTGCCGGCCGACGCGATTGCGCAGACCGAGGTCAAGAACGAAGCGCGGTTGCCAGAACTCAAGTAGCGCCTGGGAGCGACCGACATGACCAGCATGGAACCCGCAACCCCCGGCGCCGACCCGCGCCTGAACTTTGATGATCCCTTGCTGGACGGCCTGTTGATCCTCTGCAAACTCCATGGCGCGACCGCCAGTCGCGCCAGCCTCAGCGCCGGGCTTCCTATGGCGCACCAACGCCTGGGCCTGGAGCTGCTGCCCCGCGCAGCAGCCCGGGCCAGCTTGCAGGCCAGGGTGCTGCGCCGCGAGCTGGCCGACATCTCGCCGCTCAACCTGCCGGTGATGCTGATCCTGACGGGAGGGCGCTGTGCGGTACTGCGGCGTTGGGGCGAGGACGGCCGGGCATTGATCCTGCCCAGCGAAGCCGACGGCGGCGAACAATGGGTCAGCCGCGAGGAACTGGCCCTCGACTACAGTGGCCAGGCCTTGTTCGCCCGGCCACGGCATGAACTCGAAGACTTGCGCGCGCCCCTGGTGCCGCGGGTCGAAGCGTGGTTTCGCGACACCTTGAAACTGTCGCGCTGGCTGTACAGCGACGCGATCCTGGCGAGCTTGCTGATCAACCTGCTGGGGTTGATGGTGCCGCTGTTCGTCATGCAGACCTACGACCGCGTGGTGCCCAACCAGGCCACTTCGACTTTGTGGGTGCTGGCCGTGGGGTTGTTGATCGGCACCGGGTTCGAGCTGGTGCTGCGGGTGGTGCGCGCTCATCTGTTGGACACCGCCGGCAAGAAAACCGACGTGATCCTCTCCGCGACCCTGTTCGAACGCATCACCGGCATGGCCATGAAAGCCAAGCCGGTGACCATCGGCGGGTTCGCCCAGAGCATCCATGACTTCCAGGGCCTGCGCGAATTTCTCACCGCCGTGACCCTCACCAGCCTCATCGACCTGCCCTTCGCCGTGCTGATGCTGGTGGTGATCGGCTTGCTGGGCGGCTGGCTGGTGGTGATTCCGGTCATCGCGTTCCCGATCACCATTGTTTTCGCCATGATCATCCAGGTGCGCCTGCGCGACACCGTGCAAAAAAGCCTGGCCCTGGGCGCCCAACGCCAGGCCTTGCTGATCGAAACCCTGGGCGGCCTGGAAACCCTCAAGGCCTGCAGCGCCGAAAGCGAGCGTCAGCATCAATGGGAAAGCACCCACGGCGCCCTCACCCGCCTGGACAGCCACGCGCGCAACCTCTCGGCGCTGGCGACCAACGGCACGCTGTTCCTGCAACAACTGGCCGGCATGGCGACCATCGTGGCCGGGGTCTACAGCATCATCGCCGGCAACCTCAGCGTCGGCGCGCTGGTGGCCACCTACATGCTCGGCAGTCGGGTGCTCGCGCCCCTGGGCCAGATCGCCGGGCTGATCACCCGCTACCAGCAAGCCCAGCTCACCATGCGCAGCACCGATGCCCTGATGGCCCTGCCCCAGGAGCGCGATGCCAGGCAGCGGCCGCTGGAGCGCACCCAATTGCAGGGTGCGCTGGACATCAGCGGCGTGACGTTCCACTACAACGGCCAGAGCGCTCCGGCCTTGGCCGACATCAGCTTCAGCCTCAAGCCCGGCGAACGGGTCGGGATCATCGGGCGCAGCGGTTCGGGCAAAAGCACCCTGGCGCGCCTGGTGATGGGTTTCTATGCGCCGCAGGAAGGTCAACTGCTGCTCGACGGCCTGGACCTGCGGCAACTGGACGTCGCCGACCTGCGCCAACAGGTCGGCTACGTGGCCCACGACTTGCCGTTGCTGGCCGGCAGCCTGCGCGACAACCTCACCCTGGGCGCCCGCTACGTCAGCGACGCGCGCATGCTGGAAGTGGCGGAACTGACCGGCGTCACCGAACTGGCCCGCCAGCATCCCCAAGGCTTCGACCGCCCGGTGGGTGAGCGTGGCCAACTGCTCTCCGGCGGGCAGCGCCAGGCGGTGCTGCTGGCCCGGGCCCTGCTGCTCGATCCGCCGATCCTGCTGCTGGACGAACCCACCAGTGCCATGGACAACAGCAGCGAGGACCTCTTGCGGCAAAAACTTCACACCCGCGTGCAGGGCAAGACCGTGCTGCTGGTCACCCACCGCACCTCGATGCTGAGCCTGGTGGACCGTCTGGTGGTGCTGGACAACGGCCGGATCGTGGCGGACGGGCCGAAGGATGCGGTGATCGATGCGCTGCGCAAGGGACGGGTGGGGTCTGGCGCCGTCTAGTCAATGCCGTGGCGAGGGAGCTTGCTCCCGCTGGGCTGCGTAGCGGCCCCGGACCCTGACACCGCGGAACGTCAGGCAGATCGAGTTGACTTTTTTGGGGGCCGCTTCGCAGCCCAGCGGGAGCAAGCTCCCTCGCCACAAAAGCCTCACTTGGCTTTATTTCACTTAACCAACGGGTATCCCCATGTCTGCCCAAACACCCGATCCAACTGCCCGAAGCTACTTCGGCAGTTTCAACAAAAGCGCCGAAAGCGAGTTCATGGCGGAAACCGCCAGCGCGGCGTTGCAGGATTCGCCTCGGCGATCGCGGGTCACCGTGTGGCTGGCCGCCGGGCTGATCATCACCGGGTTGGTCTGGGCGAAGCTGGCGGTCTTGCAGGAAGTCACCACCGGCGAAGGCAAGGCGATTCCGTCGAGCAAAGTGCAGGTGATCCAGAACCTGGAAGGCGGCATCGTCACCGAGATTTTCGTGCGCGAAGGCCTGATGGTGAACAAGGGCGACACCCTGTTGCGCCTGGATGACACGCGGTTCCTGTCGAACAAGGGCGAAAGCGAAGCCGACCGCTATGCCCTGACCGCCCAGGTCGAACGGCTCTCGGCCGAGGCCGAGGGGCGCCCCTTCACGCTGTCGGCCGAGGTGGCCAGCAAGGCCCCGCAAGTGGCCGAGGACGAACGCGCGCTGTACGAACAACGGCAACGGCGCCTGGCCAGCGAACAACGGACCCTGACCGAACAACTGCGGCAGAAGACCCAGGAACTGGCGGAGTTTCGCTCCAAGCAAAGCCAGTTCAGCTCTGCCCTGGCCTTGCTGCAAGAAGAAATGAACATGTCCGCGCCCTTGGTGAAGACCGGAGCCGTGTCGCCGGTGGAGATCCTGCGGCTCAAACGCAACGCGGTGGAAATCCGCGGCTCGCTCAACGCCACCACCCTGGCCATTCCCCGGGCCGAATCGGCGATCAATGAGATCAAGAGCAAGATCGATGAATCGGAACAGACCTTCCGTTCAGACGCCGCCAAGGACCTCAACGAAAAACGCACCGAGCTGTCGAAAATCACCGCCTCGAGCATCGCCATCGACGACCGCGTGTCCCGCACCACCGTGGTGTCGCCGGTGCACGGGGTGATCAAGCAGTTGAAGGTCAACACCATCGGCGGCGTAGTGCAGCCGGGCAGCGACATGGTGGAAATCGTGCCCCTGGAAGACAACCTGCTGATCGAAGCCAAGGTCCGTCCCCAGGACGTGGCGTTCCTGCATCCGGGCCAGAAAGCCATGGTCAAGTTCAGCGCCTACGACTACACCATCTACGGGGGGCTGAGCGCCCGCCTCGAACTGATCGGCGCCGACACCATCACCGACGACAAGGGCAACAGCTTCTACCTGATCCAGGTCCGCACCGACAAAAACCACTTGGGAGGCGACGTGAAGCCGCTGCTGATCATCCCGGGGATGGTGGCGACCGTGGACATCATCACCGGGGAGAAAAGCGTGCTGGACTACTTGCTCAAACCGGTGCTGAAGGCGCGGACCGAGGCGATGCGCGAGCGGTAGTCTCTGGCTGGGATTATCTGTGGCCATTCGGGCCCCTTCGCGGGCAAGCCCGCTCCCACAGAGGCTCTGAGGCGCACCATCAATCCGGTGTGGGAGCGGGCTTGCCCGCGAAGGGGGCGGCAGGAACACGCACTATTTTTCAGCATGGTTGCGCCGAAACGTTTCCTCCCCCATGGCCGCAATCTGCCCTTCGATCAACGCCTCGAACGGCTTCAGCAACGGCTCGAAACTCGTCGGTGCCTCCAGTACCTGCAACGCCTGGACAATCGCCTCCACCGTCGACAGCGCCCCTGGCCCCGGTGCCTTGCGCAAGCGATAGCGGGACACCCCGCCGTCAGCCAGCGTCACCCTCGGCAGTGCCGCCAGCAATGGATTGAGGTGCAGCAACTTGCGCGCCTTGCGCCAGGTACCGTCCGGCACCACCAACAGCAGTGGATCGTCGGACGCTGCATAAGCCTGCAGCGGTTGCGCGACCTCGCCGGGAAACAGCAGGCGTGCCTGATACCCCGGCCGGTGGAGCAATTGCGGCAAGTCTTCGAACACTTCGCCCACGATCAGCTCGGTATTGTTCAGCCCCAGGGCCGCCAGCCGGGCGGTGTTCAAGGCGTGATTGACTTCGCTGGGATGCTGCAGCAGCAACACCCGGGTACGGCTGTCGAGGCTGGGAATCAGCGGGCACAGGCAATGGCTTTGTGGCCGGTGGCAACGCGGGCAATGGATTCGGGACATGGCGGCACCTCAGGCCTGGTTGAGCTGCGCCTTGAGCAGGTCGCGGAAGGTCTGGATCAAAGGTTCGCGGCTGCGGCCACGGCGCACGATCATCGAAAACGGCGCCTGGTAGCCAAAGGTGGCCGGCAGCAGCACCCGCAAATCGCCCTTGTCGACCCAGGCCTGGGCGTAATGCTCGGGCAAGTAACCGACATAGGCACCGGACAACACCAGGATCAACTGCGCCTCCATGCTCTCTACCGTCGCCGCGCTGTGCTTGAAACCATGGCGGGCCAGTTCGGCCTGGCTCCAATACCCGCGTCCGACCATGCGCTGCTGGGTAATGACTGGTTCGGGGATGCGTCGCTCGTGAAACAACGGGTGACGATTGCTGCAATACAACCAATGCTGCTCGCGGTACAGCGGCATGTAGACCAGCCCGCTCATGCGCGTGGAAAACGCGCCGATGGCCAGGTCCAGGCGGTTGTCCTGCACACCGAGCTGCAGTTCATAAGGGCTCAGGACGGACAGGTGCAGGTGCACCGCCGGATGCTCCTGGCTGTAGGCACCGATGGCCTCGGCGAATGGCAAGGCCTTGTCGCTGACGGTGGAGTCGATCACGCCCAGGTTCAGCGTGCCGCGCAGCTCCCCCTTGAGGGCCGCCGCATACTGTTCGAACCCTTCGAGCTCACCCAGCAGGCGCAGGGTTTCCTGGTGGAACAACTCGCCCTTGCTGGTCAGGCTGAACCCACCTCGCCCGCGATGACACAGCACTAGGCCCAGGGCCGATTCGAGCTGGCTCATGTAGGTGCTGATGGCCGATGTCGAAAGGTTGAGTTCGTGCTGGGCGTTGGCAAACCCCTGGTGCCGGACCACGCTGACGAAAATACGCAGCAGTTTCAGGTCGGGTAGTGCGTTGGCCATTGGGTTTCTCCGTACCGGCGTATCACTGCAAGACTGTGTGGCGAGGGGATTTATCCCCGCTGGGCTGCGAAGCAGCCCCAATACCATTTTCCTGACACACCGAGCTTTCAGGTTTTAGGGCCGCTTCGCGCCCCAGCGGGGATAAATCCCCTCGCCACAGAACCACACCCATCCAAACAGGGGGACCGTGCTGACGCGGAGTCTATCGCCCTACCCCACATTAGTTTAGAAAAATCTGAACTAAGTATTTGCCCCCAGCGATTTTTCAGCGCCACGGCTTTTCGCAGAATCGGCCCCTGATAAATAAAACAACGATGAGGCCCTACCCGTGGACAAGATTCTTCACCAGCCACTGGGCGGCAACGAAATGCCGCGCTTCGGCGGCATCGCCACCATGATGCGCCTTCCCCACGTGCCCACCGCCGCCGGCCTGGACGCTGCCTTCGTCGGCGTGCCGCTGGACATCGGCACCTCCCTGCGCGCCGGCACCCGTTTCGGCCCCCGCGAGATCCGCGCCGAATCGGTGATGATCCGCCCCTACAACATGGCCACCGGCGCTGCGCCCTTCGACTCGCTGTCGGTCGCCGACATCGGCGACGTGGCAATCAACACCTTCAACCTGCTGGACGCGGTACGGATCATCGAAGAGTCGTACCACACCATCCTCGAACACGACGTCATCCCCCTGACCCTGGGCGGCGACCACACCATCACGCTGCCGATCCTGCGGGCCATTCACAAGAAACACGGCAAGGTCGGCCTGGTGCACATCGACGCCCACGCCGACGTGAACGACCACATGTTCGGCGAGAAGATCGCCCACGGCACCACGTTCCGCCGGGCCGTGGAAGAAGGCCTGCTCGATTGCGATCGCGTGGTGCAGATCGGCCTGCGCGCCCAGGGCTATACCGCCGATGACTTCAACTGGAGCCGCCGCCAGGGCTTTCGCGTGGTCCAGGCCGAAGAGTGCTGGCACCGTTCCCTGGCGCCGCTGATGGCTGAAGTCCGGGAGAAGGTCGGGGGCGGCCCGGTGTACCTGAGCTTTGACATCGACGGCATCGACCCGGCCTGGGCCCCAGGCACCGGCACCCCGGAAATCGGCGGCCTGACCACCATCCAGGCGATCGAAATCGTGCGCGGCTGCCAGGGCCTCGACCTGGTCGGTTGCGATCTGGTAGAAGTCTCGCCGCCGTACGACACCACCGGCAATACCTCACTGCTGGGCGCCAACCTGCTGTACGAGATGCTCTGCGTACTGCCTGGCGTGGCTCATCGCTGAGGGGCGCGCCATGAACGAACGCGAGCAAGTCCTGCTGGCCGCCGCCGAACTGGTGGCGGCCTTCGCCCGCAACGACCGCGAGGCTTACTTCGGCGCGTTCACCGCCGATGCGAGCTTCGTGTTCCACACCCTCGAACAGCCGTTGCTGTCACGCGATGCCTACCAGGCGTTGTGGGATCGCTGGCGGTCCGAGGATGGCTTCGAGGTGCTGGCGTGCACCTCGAGCAACGCCTTCGTCAGCCTGCAAGGTGACGTGGCGGTTTTCATCCATGACGTGGCCACCGAGCTGCGCTTGCAAGGGGAGCGACACTTTAGCCAGGAGCGCGAAACCATCCTGTTCCGCAAGCAGGAAGGACGCACACAAGAACAACAGGGCCTTTGGCTGGCCTGCCATGAACATTTGTCCGCCATGCCGGAAGGGCTGCCACCCCCTTAGCCAAACAGGCGACGTCCACCTTCGATGAACGCGCCTCGATGATCGGAGCAGATCATGCATAACAATAATGAAAACAGCCTCACGCAAATCGAAACCAACGGGGTCGAACAGATCCCGGACCACGAACGCACCGCCGGCCCGGGCGATCTGTTTCGCCTGATCTTCGGCGGCGCCAACACCTTCGCCACCGCCGTGCTGGGCAGTTTCCCAGTGCTGTTCGGCCTGTCGTTCCAGGCCGGCGCCTGGGCGATCGTCCTGGGGGTGTTGGTGGGTTCGATCATCCTCGCCCCCATGGGCCTGTTCGGCCCACTCAACGGCACCAACAACGCGGTGTCCTCCGGTGCGCACTTCGGCGTGCATGGTCGGATCGTCGGTTCGTTCCTGTCGCTGCTGACCGCCATCGCGTTCTTCTCGTTGTCGGTGTGGAGCTCCGGGGACGCATTGATCGGCGGCGCCAAGCGGCTGGTCGGCGTCCCGGAAACCGACCTGAGCCTGGGCCTGGCCTACGGCCTGTTCGCCCTGCTGGTGTTGACGGTGTGCATCTACGGCTTTCGCTTCATGCTGTGGGTCAACCGCGTGGCCGTATGGGCCGCCAGCCTGTTGTTCCTGCTGGGCATCGTGGCGTTCGCGCCGAGCTTCGACAGCCAGTTCGCCGGCACTGTCGGGTTTGGTCAACCGGGCTTCTGGGCGGCGTTCATCGGCGCGGCGCTGGTGGCCATGAGCAACCCGATTTCCTTCGGCGCGTTCCTCGGTGACTGGTCGCGCTACATCCCGCGCCACACCTCCAAGCAACGCATCATGCTGGCGGTGATCGCCGCACAACTGGCCACCCTGATCCCGTTCCTGTTCGGCCTCGCCACCGCCACCATCGTGGCGATCAAGGCCCCGGACTACATCGCGGCGAACAACTACGTGGGCGGGCTGCTGGCGGTGTCGCCGAGCTGGTTCTTCCTGCCGGTGTGCCTGATTGCGGTGATTGGCGGCATGTCCACCGGCACCACGTCGCTGTATGGCACCGGGCTGGACATGTCCAGCGTGTTCCCACGGCTGTTGTCGCGGGTCAAGGCGACGTTGCTGATCGGCGTGCTGTCGATTGCCTTCATCTTCATCGGGCGCTTCGCCGCGAACCTGGTGCAGAGCGTGTCGACCTTCGCCGTGCTGATCATCACCTGCACCACCCCGTGGATGGTGATCATGATCATCGGCCTGCTGGTGCGACGCGGTTTCTACTGCCCCGACGATCTGCAAGTGTTCACCCGAGGCGAAACCGGCGGACGCTACTGGTTCAACCATGGCTGGAACTGGCGCGGCCTGGGGGCGTGGATCCCCAGCGCACTGGTCGGGCTGTGCTTCGTCAACCTGCCGGGGCAGTTCGTCGGCCCGTTGGGTGAACTGGCCGGTGGCATCGACATCAGCCTGCCGGTGACCCTGGGCCTGGCGTCGGTGGTGTACCTGGTGTTGCTTGGGCTGTTCGCCGAGCCGGCGGCGGTGTATGGGCCGCAGGATCCGCGTAGCAAAAACCAGCCGAGCACAGAACCTGTGGCGAGGGGATTTATCCCCGCTGGAGCGCGCAGCGCTCCCAAACCCTGACACCTCGGTGTGCCAGCCAGATTGAGTTGACTATTTTGGGGCTGCTTCGCAGCCCAACGGGGATGAATCCCCTCGCCACAAGGGCATCACTCATCCCGACCTTCCTATAAAAAGACAATCGGAGACTCGCCACCATGGCTTTGGACTTAATCGTCGTTCTTCTCTACGCCACGGGCATGATCGCCCTGGGCTGGTATGGCATGCGTCGCGCCAAGACCCGCGACGACTACCTGGTCGCCGGACGCAACCTCGGCCCGGGCTTCTACCTGGGCACCATGGCCGCGACGGTCCTGGGCGGCGCGTCCACCATCGGCACCGTGCGCCTGGGCTATGTCCATGGGATTTCCGGCTTCTGGCTGTGCGGCGCCATCGGCCTGGGCATCGTCGGCCTGAGCCTGTTTCTGGCCAAGCCGCTGCTCAAACTCAAGATCTACACCGTGACCCAGGTGCTGGAGCGCCGCTACAACCCGGCCGCGCGTCACGCCAGTGCGCTGATCATGCTGGTGTATGCGTTGATGATCGGCGCCACCTCGACCATCGCCATCGGCACGGTGATGCAAGTGCTGTTCGGCCTGCCCTTCTGGGTCTCGATCCTGGTGGGCGGTGGCGTGGTGGTGCTGTACTCCACCATCGGCGGCATGTGGTCGCTGACCCTCACCGACATCGTGCAGTTTCTGATCATGACCATCGGCCTGGTGTTCCTGCTGATGCCGATGTCCATCGTCGACGCCGGCGGTTGGGATGCGATGGTGGCGAAACTGCCGGCCAGTTACTTCGATTTCACCGCCATTGGCTGGGACACCATCCTTACCTACTTCCTGATCTACTTCTTCGGGATTTTCATCGGCCAGGACATCTGGCAGCGGGTGTTCACCGCTCGCAGCGAAGGCGTGGCGAAAGTGGCCGGCACCGCCGCCGGCCTATATTGTGTGCTCTACGGCCTGGCCGGGGCATTGATCGGCATGGCCGCCAAGGTGTTGCTGCCGGACCTTGCCAACGTCAACAACGCCTTTGCCAGCGTGGTCCAGACCAGCCTGCCCAATGGAATTCGCGGGCTGGTGGTCGCCGCTGCCCTGGCGGCCTTGATGTCCACCGCCGCAGCCGGCCTGCTCGCGGCGTCCACCACGGTGGTGCAGGACCTGTTGCCACGTTTGCGCCAAGGCCGTGAAGGCGGCAGCGGCGATGTCCACGAGAACCGCATCGCCACCCTGCTGATGGGGGCATTGGTGTTGGTTATCGCCCTGGTGGTCAGTGACGTCATCAGCGCCCTGACCCTGGCCTATAACCTGTTGGTGGGCGGCATGCTGATCCCGTTGATTGGCGCCATCTACTGGAAACGCGCCACCACCGCCGGCGCGATCAGCAGCATGTCGCTGGGCTTCCTGACGGCGTTGTTCTTCATGGTCAAGGACGGCCTGGACGCCAACACGCCGATCTACTACAGCCTGAGCGTGGCGCTGGTGAGTTTTGTGGTGGTAAGCCTGTTGTCGCCACGAGCGAATGCGGTGGCGAAGATGGTCTGATAATCGGTAAACGACTGTGGGAGCGAGCCTGCTCGCGATGGCGACGTATCAGCCACCACTTACGCTGATACAACGCATTCGCGAGCAGGCTCGCTCCCACAAAAACCGACCTGACAGCTAATCAGCGGCGGCGCGGCTGGCGGCGGCGTTGCTCGTCATCGGTACGGATCGGGACCGGCTGCATCGGCGGTTCGATCAAGCCAAGCGCAACACCCAGGTCGTGAAGCCAGTTCTGGATTTTCTCTTTCATCGTGGTGCCCCCTCAGGGTAATACGAGCGGCAGAATGCTATGGCCCCTTCGCTCTGATAATAGTCCGATGTGTTACGCAATGCTCGTCTCAGTTTGCAATGATCTGTTACTGAATTGATCCAAATCCCACGCCCGGAGTTCAAGCCGATCGAGCCGTCACCGCAGGCACGCGCGGCCAGGCCTGTTGTTGCAATTCAATCCAGGCATTCAGGTTGGCGCCCACCATGCCCTTACGCCACATCAGCCAGGTCGTGGCGCTGGCAAACGGCTCGGCCAAGGGGTGCACCGTCACCCGCTCGCGGCCCGGCATGCTGGCCAGCATCGACTCGGACAACAACGCCACCCCGGAGCCAGCGATCACACACGCCAGCATCCCCTGGTAAGACTCGATCTCCATCGCCCGGCCCATGGTCGCGTGGTCATGGGCAAACCAGGCTTCCAGGCGCATGCGGTACGAACAGCCCCGGCGAAACGTGAACACCGAGCGCCCCTGGACATCCAGCGCACTGCGCACCGGCGGGTGATCGGCCTCGGTGATCACCACCAGCCGCTCGTCGCACAGCGGCACGCCGTCCAGCCCCGCCAGCTCCAGCGGGCCATCCACCAGCGCGGCATCAAGGCGCCCGGTGAGCAAGCCTTCGAGCAGTTCGCCGCTGGGCCCGGACTGCACCTGCAGGTTCACCGCCGGGTAAGTACGGTGATAAGCGGCCAGAAGGTCCGGCAAGTGAATCGCCGCGGTGCTGTACATCGTGCCCAACACAAAATCCCCGGCCGGTTGCCCACCCTGCACCGCCGCGTGGGCTTCGTCGTGCAGGGCAAAAAGCTTGCTCGCATAGTCCAGCAGGACTTTTCCCGCCGGTGACAACTGCAAGCGCTGACGCTCGCGCAAGAAAAGATCCACCCCCAGCTGTTCTTCCAGCTGCTTGAGCCGGGTCGAGAGGTTCGACGGCACCCGGTGCAAGCGTTCGGCCGCCCGGGTGATGGATCCTTCCTCGGCCACGGCCTGGAAAATCCGCAATTGGCTGAACTCCACGACATTCTCCAAAAAAGAACAAGTCACTCACTATTATTCATTTTTAATGAAAGTCAATCGGTTCTAGCCTGACAGTCATTCGCCTCGACGCTGGAGAACGACATGTCACCTCTCACTCGCCTGCTCGGCAGCTTCATCGCCTTGATGATGGCCATGGGCATTGGTCGCTTTGCCCTGACGCCCCAGTTACCTCATCTCATCGGCGAGGGCCAGGTCGACTTGACCGCCGCCGGTCTGATTGCCGCCGCCAACTACCTGGGTTACTTCCTCGGCGCGCTGGATGCGATGTTCGCCCGTCGTGCGGAACAGGTGAGGCGCCGGTTGCTCGGCGGCCTGTGGCTGTGCGTGCTGCTGACCCTGGCATCGTTCTGGGCCTGGGGCTTCTGGCCGCACCTGGCGCTGCGTTTCGGCACGGGCGTGGCGAGTGCCTGGGTGCTGGTGATGATCACGGCCTTGAGCCAGCCCTTGGCCGCGGCGGCCGGACGCCCTCGCCTCGGTGCCCTGGTGTTTGCCGGCCCAGGCCTGGGGATTGCGCTGACCGGCTTGCTCGCCCTGGGCTCGAACCTGCTGGGCCAGGCCTCCGCCACCCTGTGGCTGGTCTACGCCGGCGTGGCGTTGGCGATGCTGCTCGGAATCCTGCCGATCCTGCCGCAGCCCGCCGCAACCGCCGCCGTCGCAGCGCCGCCCCGCCATTCACCCAGCCGTGGCATTGCCCGCCTTGGTGTGGTGTACGCCCTCTACGGCGTGGGCTACATCATCCCGGCCACGTTTCTGTCGCAAATGGCCTCGGCCCAATTCCACGGGCAATGGCAGGCTGACCTGTTCTGGCCCAGCTTTGGCCTGGCCGCCGCGCTGGGCGTGCTGCTGGTCAGCCGGCGTCGCCCGGACCCGAACACCACCGGTCGCTGGTTGATCGGCACGCTCTGGCTGCAGGCCGCCGGGGTGTTCGCCTGCCTGCTGGGCAGCGGCTTGGGGCTGGCACTGGGGGTCCTACTCTGCGGCGCGCCGTTCCTGGCCTGTATGCAACTGGTGATGCTGCGCTCGCGGGAACTGGCTCCCCACGCCACCCAGCGCAACGCCGGGTTGCTGACCGCCTGCTTTGCCGTGGGCCAGCTCAGCGGCCCACTGCTCGCGGCACTGAGCAGCCATTTCAGCGGTGGGTTGCAACCGGCACTGATCATCGCCGGCAGCGGCCTGGTGCTGGCCGGCGGGCTGTTGCTGCGGCCCGCCAGCCAGGCTGCGGCGAGCCCCTGCCCTCGCACCATCCTGCGTTGATCAGGCCTGGCCGGCCGGGTTGAGCGAGGGACCGCGCTGCAGGATCGACTCGCGCCGCGCCAGGGCGAAGTACAGCGCGCCCCCAAGCAGGCAACCGGTGAACCAGGCAAAGTTAGCCATCGGTTGCAGCACCGGCGTAAAGGTAATCGCCACCCCCACCAGCGTCGCCGCAATCATGGCCTTGACCGCCGTCCAGTTGATGCCGCCGCTGTAGTAATAACGCCCGCTTGGCCCGTCATTGAACAGCGCATCCACATCGATGTGCTGTTTCTTGATCAGGTAGTAGTCCGCCAGCAGGATCCCGAACAACGGGCCAATGAACGCCGCCAGCACGTCCAGGGTGTAGTGGATCACCTCCGGGTCGTTGAACAGGTTCCACGGCGTGATGAAAATCGAGGCCACGGCGGCAATCATGCCGCCCGCGCGCCAACTGATCTTGCTCGGCGCGACGTTGGCGAAGTCAAACGCGGGGGACACGAAGTTGGCGACGATGTTGATGCCGATGGTCGCGGTGACGAAGGCAAAGGCCCCCAGCAGCACAGCCACATCGTTGTCGATGCGCGCCACGGTGGCGATCGGGTCGTGGAGCATTTCGCCGAACACGGGCAGGGTCCCGGAAACAATCACTACCGTGACCAGGGAGAACGCCAGGAAATTCACGGTAGCCCCCAGAAATTGCCTCGGCGCACGTCAGACATGCTCCGGCAATAACGGCTGAAATCGCCAAAATTGAGGGTCGGACCGGAAAAGTACGACACCACCAGCGCCGTCGCCACGATCACCTGGCCGACCGCCTGCCAGCCCGACAAGGACTTTTCCGCCAGCGTGAAGCTGATGTTGCTCCAACCGGCCTTCCACACGATCCAGCCGGCCAACAGGAACATCACCGCATAGACCACTGGCCCGGCCCAGTCGATGAACCGGCGGATCGAGTCCATCCCCGTCCAGAACACCAACGCCTGGACGCACCAAAGGCCGAGGAAACCGAACCAGCCCAGGTAGGACAGGCCGGCAAACTGCGGCTCGGCGTAGGCTTGCATTGAAGGAAAGAACCGCAGCACCACGATGATCAACGCGCTGGAAGCCAGGTAGGTCTGGATGCCATACCAGGCCACGGCAATCAAACCGCGGATGACCGCCGGAATGTTCGCCCCGAAGACCCCGAACGCCAGCCGACAGATCACCGGGTACGGCACCGCCGCCTGCTGGCTCGGCCTGGCGACCAGGTTGGCGATCAACTGCACGATGCAAATCCCGCCCAGCAAGGCAATCAACACCTGCCAACTGGCCAGGCCCAAGGCGAACAGGCTGGCGGCAAAGACGTAGCCACCCACGCTGTGCACGTCGCTCATCCAGAACGCGAAGATGTTGTACCAATTCCATTTCTGCGGCAGCGGGCCCAGGTCCTCGTTGTAGAGGCGTGGGCTGTAGCCGTTGGGCAATTGCTTGGACATTGCGGGGCTCCTTTTGAGTACCGCCGTGCCCCCGCATCAACCTGCTCACCATACTGCGCACGGGAGCCGGCATGGTTTGTATACGAAGCACTACGCAGAATGCGTGCCATAGAGAGAAGATATGCGACAAAACGCGGTGTACAGCGAAGGATGCAACCGCCCAGGCAGGCGCCTACGCCCACGAACAGGGCGTGGGTGCATGCTGAAGGTGCAGTTTTTTGTATACAGCGAAGATCTCGTGGCGAGGGAGCTTGCTCCCGCTGGGCTGCGAAGCAGGCCTAAAACACGTGTGCTCAATCAAAACTGACACACCGAGGGGCATGGTCGAGGGGCCGCTTCGCGACCCAGCGGGAGCAAGCTCCCTCGCCACAGGAGATACAGATTGCTGCCCAGAGGCACATGCTTTGTGCCACAGGGCAGCAAGCGCGATGGGTGCTCAGCTCAATTCAATGCGATCAGCATGAATGACAATCTGCCCATTCTTGTACAGCGCGCCAATGGCTTTCTTGAAGTTGCCCTTGCTCACGCCAAACAGGCTGCTGATCAGCGCCGGATCGCTCTTGTCGCTGACCGCCAGGGTGCCGTTGTTCTCGCGCAGCTTGGCGAGGATCTTGGCGTTCAGGCTGGTGGCGGCTTCCTGGCCCACCGGCTGCAGGCTCAAGCTGATCTTGCCGTCCGGACGGACTTCCTTGATGAAGCCTTTTTCCTGCTTGCCGGCACGCATGAACTTGAAGATTTCGTTCTTGTGGATCAAGCCCCAGTGCTTGTTGTTGATGATCGCCTTGAACCCCATGTCGGTGGCCTCGGCCACCAGCAAATCCACTTCCTGGCCCGGCGTGTAGTTGGCCGGTGTCTTGTCCAGGTAACGGTCCAGGCGAGCGGTGGCGGTAATGCGGCGGGTGTGCTTGTCGAGGTAGACGTGCACCACGCAGTAATCGCCAGCGCTCAACTGGCGCTTTTCCTCGGAGTACGGCAGCAGCAAGTCCTTGGGCAGGCCCCAGTCGAGGAACACGCCAATGCTGTTGACTTCAACCACTTTCAGGCTGGCGAACTCACCGACCTGGACTTTGGGCTTTTCCGTGGTCGCGATCAGTTTGTCATCGCTGTCCAAATAAATAAAAACATTGAGCCAGTCTTCATCTTCGCTGGAAATATCCTTGGGGATATAACGGTTGGGCAGCAGAATTTCGCCGTCCGGCCCGCCGTCCAGATATAAACCGAAATTAGTGTGTTTAACCACTTGCAGACTGTTGTAGCGCCCGATTAAAGCCATTTCCAATACCCTCATTGCGTGGGCGGCATTCTACCCGGTTTTGCGGCGCGGTTCGTGGCCGTCACGCGCTTTGCCGGGAAGCCCCGCGCAACCGTTGATTTTCCTGGCTTTTCGCGCGAACAGTGGCCATTCGTCAGACCAGTGACGGAGCCGAACGCCGGCCCGCGGCGTTATATTTCCGAACCGTTGTTATTTAAAAACAGAGGGTTAGGGCAACAATGGCTGGATTATCCGGGTGCCATTTGCACTTGGGCAGTAGGCCTCGCGGGGGATATTTCCCAAGCTATTGTCAAGTATTTCCTGTACGATGCCTGGCCCAATTAATGATCTATAGGTTAATGGCCGTCATGCGCGTAAAAGCATCCAACAGCAAAGCAAAGCCAGCTCCAGCCGTTGAAACCAGCGAGTCGATCAACGACCAGATCGCGGCATTCCTCAAGTCCGGCGGCGAGATCCAGCAAATTGCCAAAGGTGTCAGCGGCCAGACGTTCGGCCCGTCCAAGCAGATCAGCCTGGGCAAGAAGTAACCTGCGCCTCACCTTGTCCCAAAGCGCTTTGAGCTTCGAAGCGCTTGGACTGGAAAATCCCTTCCCTGCCTCCTGCATTTCCCACGAATCGACGAACGGCCATCGCTGCCGAGTATTCGCCGGTATCCTTGCACCTCTCTAGCTCAAGCGTTTCAGCTTAGTTTCCGTTCCTGCTCCTCGCTAATTCCGGAGTGAAGCATGCGCTTTCCTGTTGCTGTGCTGACGACCAGCCTGATGACATGTTCCCTGGCCTATGGGCAGGTCTTCCAGCGCGAGCTTGGCGACTTCGACCTCAAGCTTGGCACCACGCCGACCCGCAGCATGGCCCAGGGCCTGGTGACCCAATCGAGCACCGGCTCGTTCCATGGCGGCCTGGACCTGAGCCACGACAGCGGCTGGTACGCCGGCCAATGGTCCCCGAGCGCCGGTCTGACGTCGGACCTTGAAGTCGATTCCTACATGGGCTTTAAACACCCCTTCGACCAGACGCTTGGCTATGAAGTCGGCCTGATCCATTACAGCTATCCCACCGCCGATACCCTCGACAGCCAGGAATTCTTCGGCGGCCTGACCGTGCTCGGCAGCCGCTTCGGTGCTGCCTTGAGCAACGATCCGGATAAGCTGAACAGCACGCTGTTTGCCGACCTCGGCGGCAACGTGCCCTTCGGCATCGGCATCAGCGCCAAGTACACCACCCACCAGCTCAACACGCCCGTGTCGGTGGACAACGGTTATGTCAGCAGCTTCAGTGACTGGTCGCTGAAAATTTCCCGCCCCTGGAAAGGCCTCGACCTGGACCTGATCTACAGCGACTCGAGCCTCAGCGGCAGCAGCTGCTCGGCCTATTCCGGGCACAACAGCCAGTGCGACAGCCTGCTGACCCTCAAGATGGCCCACCCTTTTTACTAGGCTATGTAAGAAATAGCTTGAAACTTGGTTATGCGGCGTTAAAAACCGGCTCGGAATGCTCATTGACAACCAGTCAAGTCGAGCGCGACCCCGGTCGTTCCAAGCCGGTTTTTGCCTTGCCTAACCTGCGTTTCAAACTATTTCGTACACATCCTAGGCGTTACGCTTTTAATCGGCTGAACTGCCGCGCGTCTGCAATGCTCCAACAAAGCACCTACGCCCTCGCAAGGACTCGCTCATGTCGCGCTGGTTAACACGCACCGCCCTGTTCATCGCCGTGCTATTGACGCTCACCGCCTGCAGCCGGGTAGGCCTGGCCTACCGCAACCTCGACCTGATCATCCCGTGGACCCTCAATGACTACCTGGAAATCAACGGCGAGCAAAAAGACTGGTTCAACGAACGCCTCAAGCAACACCTGAGTTGGCACTGCACCACGCAGCTACCGGGCTACCTCGACTGGCTGGACCGCCTCAAGACCATGGTGCAAACCAACCGGGTGACCGATGCCGCCCTGCAACAGCGCACTCAGGAAGCCAAGGCCGCCATCGCCGAAACCGCCCGGGAAATCACCCCGTCGGCCATCCAGTTGCTCCAGGGGCTTAGCGACGAACAAGTGGCGGACATGGACGCCGCCTTCGTCAAGGACCAGCGCAAGCGCCAGGAGGAATACCTCAAGCCGTCATTGCAGGAGCAAATCCAGGCGCGCAGCAAACGCATGGAGAAACGCCTGAACGACTGGCTCGGCCCAATCAACGAGGCTCAGCGTCAACGTGTGATGGCATGGTCCACTGCCCTCGGCGACCAGAACCAACAGTGGATCGCCAACCGCGCCCACTGGCAGAACCAGTTCAGCCAAGCCGTGGCCCAACGCCACAGCCCCGATTTCCCGCAGCGCATCGAGCAACTGCTGGTCAACCGCGAAAGCCTCTGGACCCCGGCCTATCGCGAAGCCTTCAGCAAGACCGAAGCCCAGGCCCTCAGCCTGTTGATCGACCTGCTGGCCGACAGCACCCCGCCCCAGCGCGAGCGTTTGCTGAAGAAAATCGACGGGGTGAAGAAGGACTTCAGCGACCTGAAATGCCTGAAATCGGCACGCTCTTGAAACCACAAAAAAATCCAATGTGGGAGCGGGCTTGCCCGCGAATGCGATCTACCAGCTAACGATCATGTTGGCTGACACGGCGCATTCGCGGGCAAGCCTGCTCCCACAAACAAGGCGCACACCCATCAAGCAATCTGCGCCTTCGAAGCCAAGTCATCGAACGTGAACTCATCCAGCGCATCGTCCTGCTCATCCAGCACCTGGCGTGGGTGATCATTGCCCGGAATGCTGCTGTCAATCAGGCTCAGCAAGCGCGAACCGCGGGGCGTGAGCACGAAGTTCTCGCCATTACCGCCTTCTTCCTCCGGCCGCGGTTCAATGAAGCCACGCTCCAGCAGCAGCTTTTCATACTCCCCGGCAACCGCTTTCAGATGATCGAGATTCTCGATCTCCTCGCCCTGCGCCGCCTTGGCCGCCGCGTGCTGCTCCGCATAAGGCCGAGGGGTAAAGCTGTGGCCGGCGCCGTTCTGCACTTCGTGCAGCAACCGTTCGATCAAGTCCCAGTTATAAGTCGTCATCCTGGTCCATCCTCCAAAGAATGAGATGCCTTCCCAGTGTCCTGTTTCGCAAATAAAGACACTAAGGGTGTGACCGAGACGCTGCGCCGCCGTTCAGCTGGGCTTCCCGACGGGCCATTTCATCTGCCGACCAACGGTCTGTCGAATTCACACACGGCCAAACGACCACTGACACAAGCACCTGCTGAACGACCCTGACTACAGGAGAAATCATCATGAACGTCGAGAATCATCCAGTCGTCTCGCGGGAAGAATGGCTCGCTGCGCGCCGCGAACACCTGGCCCACGAAAAAGCCTTTACCCGCGAACGGGACAGACTCAGCGCCGAACGCCGCGCCCTGCCCTGGGTCAAGATCGACAAACCCTATCGCTTCCAGGGCCCCCACGGCGAACTCAGCCTGGCCGACCTGTTCGGCGACCGCAGCCAACTGGTCGTCTACCACTTCATGTTCGGCCCCGGCTGGAAAGAAGGTTGCCACGGTTGCTCCTTCCTGTCCGACCACATCGACGGCGCCAACCAACACCTCGCCCATCACGACGTGGCAGTGGTCGCCGTCTCCCGCGCGCCGTTCGCCGAATTCCAGCCGTTCAAGCGGCGCATGGGCTGGGCCTTCGACTGGGTCTCCTCAAACGGTTGCGACTTCAACGACGACTTCGGCGTCAGTTTCAAAGCCGAAGACACCGCTGCCGGAACGGCCACCTACAACTACGAAAAAACCGACACCGCCGAAGGCGAACTCCCAGGCCTGAGCGTCTTCTATCGCAACCAAGCCGGCGAGATCTTTCACACCTACTCCACCTATGCCCGAGGTTTGGACATGCTGGTCGGGACCTACCACTACCTCGACCTCACGCCGAAGGGTCGTAATGAGGACGAAATCATGGGACTGGGTACGGCATCACGATAAGTACGACGAGGCCAAGCCACACAGCTGCTGCCACGACTGATGCGCCAACCCGCACAAGTCGAGCGCGACCCCTGTGGCGAGGGAGCTCGCTCCCGCTCGACTGCGTAGCAGGCGCCCGCGATGCCTGAATCAACACCACCACTTGAATGTGATTGGAAACGATTGCGGCCGCAGGAAGAACAATAATGAAAACGGACGACCTGATTCGCCCGTTTCATTGCTGGATCCTTTATTGCCGGTGGTTTTGCTGCGCTTGCATGTACTGACGCAGAAGTTGATTGATGCGCGTCTGGTAACCAGCGCCCTGCCCCTTGAACCACTCCAGCACATCGGAGTCGAGGCGAATGGTCACCGCTTGTTTTGTTGGAACACGCAGCTCCGCGCGGCGGAAGAAATCCTCACCCAGCTCAGGAATATCGCTGGTATCGATGTTCGGGTCATTCAACTTGGCCAGGCGCTCCCAGTCAGTTTTCGATGTTTTCGCCATACCGTATGGCCTCCTGCTTATGGCTTTTCGGAAGGAGATGATGCAGATCACATCGCCCCGCAGCTCGATGTACACGACCATGCCAATCATCGATTTGATCAAGCCAATGGTTCGACGCATGGCGCCTCTTCACCGAAGACTACTGCCGAAACCGTTCTTCTGAAATCAGACGCATCCCGAAAAAAAGTACGAAAGAACCTGCACAGACGTGGAAACCTCCTGCGAAACAGACGGACAGAATTACAGCAGGTCGTAGTCAAGGAAACGGGAACTTGCTCCGCTACCGTGATGAAGTATGAAGACGCCAAGCCACATGGCTGCTCATACGGCTAAAAACCAATCCTTAGGCCGACATCGCTCCGTGGCGAGGGAGCTTGCTCCCGCTCGACTGCGTAGCAGTCGCTTGCTTTGCCTGACCCGCGGCAGCCCCAAAAGCCGACTGATGCAGGGCCAAAGGTCCTACACAAAGCTCGGAAAGTGGCGTCTTGTGGCTCGGGATGGGTCGGCCTATAGTCCCCCATCGCCCCAAAAGGCGATTCGGGTTTGGCGACCCGACTACAGAGAATGCGAAAGCTACCAGCTCATTGCAGGTACCGACGCACCCGCAAAGCCGCTATATTCCACGGCGGCTGTGCGCGGGAGATCTTCGGATCTGCCGGTTTTCTCTGTAACCGGTTCGCCAACCTGCGCACAGCCACCACCCAATTGTTTGGCGACGACTGAGTGATGGCTTTCAGCCAATCAAACAGAGATCTTCAAAATGAATCGATACATGCCCATCACTGGCATCGACTGCGTCCCCGCCACCCTGCTCATCGACACCGAAGCTCCACTCGACGTCCTTTTCGAAACCGCCGACTACCGTATTCGGACCGTGACTCAGGTGTTGGAGAACATCGCGTTTCGTTCGGATATCAGCTCCGACACCGTCGTGCTTTCCGACTTTTGCAAAATGATAACGATAGCGTTGCGCGATGGGTGTGATGTGATGGATGTGATTGGACGGCGGTTACGAGCGCAGGCGGCGGAATAATGAAAATGGGCGACCTGTTGGTCGCCCGTTTCGCACTCATAAACCAAATCAAAGGCTAGGTGCGCTCGTAACAGGAATGCGCTGCTGAGGCTGCGTGGTGGCATAGACATGCAGCTCACAACCCTGACCCACAAACTGAAACTCCGCCAAGTAAACCTTACCTTTCTCCGGCGTGAACGTGGTGTTGATCGGACCACAGCGGTAGCCACGGTTGATACTCTCACCGCTGGCGTAACCCGATACCTCGAATGGCTGGTCCGGGTCGGCTTGGACTTCCAACTGAGGGAAGTGCTTCAAGGTCGCTCTGTGAGTCGCTTCGTTAAGCTTGACAACCCAGCCGAACACTTTGCCACGACCGGAATCCACTACGGTTCCCTGCACATCAAGGCGCTGGTCCGGGTCCATTGCGCGCCTGATTGAAAACTCCACTGGGACGACGTTGCCTGTCGCTTTCATGATGACCTTGGCATGCTGGGCGTCGACGGCTATTTTGTTTTGTTGGAGCTGGATACCGTTGTTGAGCAGGGTTGGGGAAGAGTCTCGGACGTTGGTTTTGCAACTTGACAGCGACAAGATCAAAAAGCAAAAAAGGGACAGATTTATTTTCCCGACTCAGTCCTCGGTCGCCCCCGTGCTCGCCGCTCTACGCGCGCACCCACAATCCGCTCGACCTCGTCTACGAAACGGCTTGTACCCGTCAATTGACCTCGCTGCAACGCATCGCGGATAAATCGAATCTGATCAGCCAAAATAATTTGGAGTAAAAAAGGGGACAAATTTATTTTCCTGACTCAGTTCTCGGCCGCCCCTGTCCTCGCCGCTCTACGCGCGCACCCACAATCCGCTCGACCTCGTCTACGAAACGGCTTGTACCCGTCAATTGGCCTCGCTGCAACGCATCGCGGATCAATCGAATCTGATCAGCCAAAATAATTTGGCGTGCAGATGCCTCATACCGCCCCCCATTTTCGGAAAATAAATCTGTCCCCTTTTTCTCTCCTTTTCCCCTCCTTTTCCCCTTTTTCCCCCTCAATCCCAGTAGTAGCACGGTCTACCGCCCCGCCAGTTGTTTTTGTACCCTTTAACGCATACCACTGAATGGATCTGAAACTGAACTGCCTAGTTCAGAGAGGGCACGTGAAATCTCGTTGAAAACTTCCGACGATACCTCTTTTGGTGAGCGCGAGGCCAGAAAGTTACTTATCCCCTCAAGACCTAATCTCACCATAATACCAATCACATCTTCAGTCATAACTAGATCGTAACCATCCCACAATGACATCAAGCATCGCTCAATTCGTTCTTTGAGGCTAGCTTCTAAAAGACTATAGGTATGCCATTGCCTATCACTCAACTCTAATAATGACTTTAAAAAATCATCACTACTTACACCTTCAGACTCAAGACCGCCCAATAATTCTAGAAATTCAGAACAAAGCTCGCCACTAGTCATTGAGTCAGGCAGCGCAGAGTAGTAAGCAATACTTTTCATATCTAGAAATCCACGGGTATATGCGTTAAATTAGAGGGCTTTCTATACAGCACACCGTCTAAGAAAAAAAGAAAAAAAGAAAAAAAGAAAAAAAGGGGACAGATTCTGAGGGATCCCCGAATTTTCTTACGCAAAATCAAGAAGTTGGAATATTGAAGAGACCTGCATGAATCGGCAGCTTGTGTTGCACCACACAAAACAAGATCCCGACCCATGCAGGCCATCCGATTCTTACACAGCGCGCTCGCCCAAGCACTTCCCGATGTTCATTCTCATCGTCTGAAAACGTTGATGTGTTGTGTCAGCGCTTTACTCCGAGGACGTCGGCTCACTCTGACGGGGCTTGGTCGATTCTTGCCGAGCAAAGCCTATCCCAAACACACCATCAAGCGAGTGGATCGGTTGCTGGGTAATCGGCATCTGCAAACCGAGCGCCCGTTGTTCTACTGGGTCATGCTGAGAGCATTGCTGAGCTCGCTGAAACATCCGTTGATCCTGGTTGACTGGTCACCTATTGATGCGGCTGGAGAGTTCTTTTTGTTGCGCGCTGCCATCCCTTTGGCAGGACGTTCGTTCCCGATCTACGAGAGTGTTCACGAACGCGAGGGTTGTCCGAAATATCAAAAACGACTGCTACAAACGCTGGCCGAAATACTCCCCAAAGACTGCGTTCCGATCCTTGTGGCTGATGCAGGTTTTCGCCGGCCATGGATCAAAGCCGTCGAAGCGCAAGGCTGGTATTACGTGGGACGTGTGCGTAATCGGGATCTCTACCGAAACGACGCAGACACTTGGGTACCCGTTAAAAGCCTCTACGCTCTGGCATCGTCCTCACCGAAGTCACTGGGACGGATCGAGATGACCCAGAGCGCTCCGCACATCATTCATCTGTATTGCGTTAGGCATTCGGCAAAGGGTCGCAAACACCAGCGTGTCACCGGCTCAATTGCCAAAAACAAACTCAGTAGGCAATCGGCCAATCGTGAACGAGAGCCCTGGTTGTTGGCCAGCAACCTGCCGGAAGATCAATGGAACCCATCGAAAATCGTGGCCATTTACAAACAGCGCATGCAGATAGAAGAAGGCTTCAGGGATGTAAAAAGTGAGTATTTTGGCGTAGGCATCACTCGCCATCGGAGTCGCTGTCCACGCCGAATCGAAGTGCTTTTGCTGATCTCGGCTCTGGCTAATTACATCATGTGTTTAACAGGGTTGCAGGCCCGCGAAGCGGGTCATGAGCACCGTTTTCAAAGCAACAGCCTTAAACGCCGACGAGTGCTATCGCTGTGGCGGCTGGGCTTGGAATACTCGCGCAGCGGACGCGGTTCAAATTCTCGAAGCACCTTGGAGAGGCTTGAGCACGCGCTGCGCGCAGAGGTACATCAAGAGGCGCAGGCACTGGAGTAGATTTGTGGGGATCCCTCAGGGACAGATTTATTTTTCCGACTCAGTCCTCGCCCTCCCTGTCCTCGCTGCTCTACGCGCACACCCACAATCCGCTCCACAAACGGTTTGTACCCGTCAATTTACCTCGCTGCAACGCATCGAGGATCAATCGAATCTGATCAGTCGGAATAATTTGGCGTACAAACGCCTCATACCGGCACCTTTTTTTCGGAAAATAAATCTGTCCTCTTTTATTATTTCCCTACAAGCACCTTGGAGAGGCTTGAGCACGTGCTGTGCGCAGAGACTCATCAAGAGGCGCAGGCATTGGAGTAGATTTGTGGGGATCCCTCAGAATCTGTCCCCTTTTCCGTCCCCTTTTTCTATTTGCACCAAAAAAACTACAAAGATTTTAAATCTTGCAACTCCTCAATATCCATTCCCATGAAACCTGCCACCATTGCAAGCTGCTCTTTCGTTTCAAATGGAATAGCTATGTCAAATTCTACTAACTGGGAGCAAAGCACTTCCAGCGCAACTCCAGGCTCTCCACATACGAGAAGCTCTTTGACATTTTTTTCTGTATCGTCGCCAAAGCATCCCGAAATCTCTTCCAAGACTGCTTTTATTATTTCTTCTGGCTCGCGCACGTCATACCTCTACTTAGGATATGCAGTAATAATCCCCTCTCCATGAGGCTCAACTATTACACGAATATTCACACCATCACGCACACCCTCTACAGCCCAGCGGACAGGCTTACCTTTCGTGGTGAGCTGGGCACCAGGCTTACCAGTCAATTGCGACCACGAAGCTTTAGGATCTGTAGCCAAGTCAGAAACATTGTGCATGACCTTATCGCCGTTCCAAGAGGCAGGGAAAGCTGTTTTTCCTGGGGCTCCCGGCCATAGATGTCCTCCGCACAAAGGGGACAGATTTATTTTCCCAACTCAGCCCTCGGCCGCCCCTGCCCTCGCTGCTCTACCCTCACACCAACAATTCGCTCCACCTCATCTACGAAACGGCTTGTTCCCGTCAGTTGGCCTCGCTGCAAGGCATCGCGGATCAATCGAAGCTGATCAGACGGAATGGCTTGGCGCACAAACTCCCCATACCGAAGCTGCCGCTCCAGCGGGGTATCACCCAAAGCCAAGAAGCAGGGATCAGCATCTAACCAGCACCTACCAGGCCCATCACTTACCCGGCTTCGATAGCTCGACCATACATAGTCTGCGACATCAGCGACCATACGAGCACGTACAGGATTCAACTCAATGTAACGACTACAAGCGAGCAAATATGAATCCGACTGGACCACGCTGGATTTGTAACGGCTTTCCCACAGGGTGCCTGAACGCCCTTCCAATCGATTTCGATAGCGCGTCGCACGGGCAGCCAGTGCCTTCATTAACTGCCCCAGCCCAACGGTCGACTCCCCTGGAGCTAGCAACAAATGGACATGATTCGTCATCAGGCAATAGGCGTAGACCTTTACTCCGAACGCATCCTTCAGCTCACGCAGATCAGATAGATAGCGCTGATAATCCTCCGCCGCCGCAAACACTACCTGCCGGTTATGGCCGCGCTGTACCACGTGATGCGGATAATTTGGTAAAACAATACGTCCCATTCTTGGCATATTCGCTTCCTGTATCCTTGGAAGCTTTCAGCGTAGCAGAGGAATGAAAAATAAATCTGTCCCCTTTTTCTGTTTTCGCCGCATTCTTGGCATATTCGCTTCCTGTATCCTTGGAAGCTTTCAGCGTGGCAGAGGATTGAAAAATAAATCTGCCCCCTGTTTGCTGTCCCCTTTTTGCTAACACGTTAAGGAAGTGCCATTCAAATCTTCCTCCTCTTTTCCCAGTTCAAAATAAAATTGAATCTAAAATAATCTGTAGCTTCAGAGGATCCGCAGCATTACCAAAATAATATTCATTCCCTCCACTATCGACAAGATCATGAGGAACGGACTTCCAATACACTACAAAATATTTTTCATCCAGCAAATCTTCTAGCGCACCTGCATCTTCATACGTTGAAACCCGAATAAAAGGCCCATACTTCGGATGGATAGCCACCATAATTATCTCACCGGTTTTCGAGTCACGCATAATTCACCTTACCACTTAATACTGTTAAACCAGTCCAACTCTTTCTGAGTAGGTGCTCTTTTAATTCCCTTATTATCTAACGCATCCTCATATCTAATCGGCCGTGTCGCCCCCGGCACGTAAGGATTGAGCTCTGTTTCTTTAACTCGAGTCCTGGTCATATCGAATTCCGTACCATCTTTATAGGTAATTTTAATCGCCGGCTCACCGGCTTCCCCTCCTAATCGAGTGGTATTTTTTGTTGTTCTTGTGGTAATCGTCCCTATTTCCTTTGCACCATCGTTCCCTACAACCCCGATCTTAATTCCAGTTGTACCACCCTTCCCCCCAGCAGTCGATGCGAACAGGTCCGGATACAGCGCCCCCAAAGCAACGTCCGTCAACAGCCCTACTACCTGCCCATTTTCAGACCGGGACTTCTCTACAATGCTGGTATTGATGGCCTGCTGGTTATTCTGTGCAGACAACCAAAGTTGTATTGAATCTGCAAAACTGGTTTTGCTGCCGGAAACCCTGACCGCCTCAAGCAATTTTTCATTTTCAGGAATTTCAGCCACCAACTGCTGCGTGATCGTCCCGCAGCCCGTTGGGTTTTGTCGACAGAACTGACCAAATTCCTTGTTCCGGGCAGCGTCAAGGTTGTTGTAGTAGTCCCGGATGGACTGGCACTCGGCTGGTGACGTGCAGGCATTCAGCTTTTGTTCTTTTTCAACCAATTCCGCATGAAACAGATAGTTATAGGTAGTCGCGTTCTGGGCGATCTTAGAGGCTGTATCCAGATCGCCTCCGACCGCAGCCGCTGCTAACAACCCCGTCAGTTGCGACAGCGCCACCTGCAGTTCTTCGTTTCCATTCGCAAGTGTGGTCAGGCCGGGAATCAGCGCTTCATTCAAGCCAGCAGCGACCGCACCTGTCTTGAAATCACTCCCCGTCAGTTCAGCCAGCAGCCCTCCCATGATCGCGTGTGCAACAATTTTCTGAAGGCCGCCATCTGGAAACTTAACGGTATCACCAACCCAGTTAAACCCCGTGGCCATCGCCACACTACCAGCCTCTCCCGCCAAAGCCGCACCAAGGTTGTCACCAAAACTGCCTCCACCAATGGCAGTCGAGATGCCACTGGAGAGCACCGCGCGGCCACCCGTCCGGATAGCAACATCGGTGAAGTTGGTGCTGGTGAGTAGGTTGGCGGCTTTTGGACCTTGCGATGCGGCGGAGAACCAATTGGCGTCTGCGTAATTAAGTACGCCGGCGGTGACCCCCGCAATGGCAGCCCCTTTCAGACTATCCGCACTAAACGTTTCCTTAAACGCAGCCCCAAGGTCGCCCTTGTTGTTAATGGTGCTGGTCACCGCCGTAGTCGCCAGACTGGTGGCGATAGCCCCACCAGCGCCTGCACTTACTACGCCCAGACCTGCCGGGCCCATGACTACGGACATCATGATCGCGATGATCAACTGCGAAGCAGGCCCCAACCCGGAGTTGCTGTACTTGAACGACTCATGAATCTCCTTCACTTGCCGCCAATCCACATCCCCCCGCGCTTCGGCCTCTTTCAACCAAGCCAGTTTCGGATCAGCCTTGACCATCGCATCGATGGATTGGCTAACCGTTTCCTTATTGACCTGCGTGACATCGATATGAAGGCCATCGACCGCCTTGATCATGATGCTGCCGGCGGCCACCAGCTGGGTCTGGCGCAGGGTTTCGTCGGTGTTGCCCTTTCCTTTCGATGAGGTCCAGAACGCATCGCCATTGCTTTTGGTATGCGTCTCCTGGACTAGATCCTTCACCCCCTCAAAAGTAATCGTCCCTCCACTCTGCACAGTCAGGTCAGCCCCACTGTTCAACTTCGCAGCCTGATACCGCTGGTCATCCCCACTGACCAACGTCAAATCGCCTCCGGTGGTGATTTCACTCCCCACGTTCGTGACCTTGGTCACCTCGTCATGCTTGGTCTGCTTTTTCCCCCAACTGCCCTTTTTCTTTTTGTCGTACAGCGAGTAGTCACTGTCCTGCGCCGCCAAGACGTCGAGGTTTTCGCCCGCCACCAGGTAAGCCTCATCCCCGGCACTGATGCGGCTGGAGATGATGGCCATGTCTTTTCCGGCCCCCATCGTCACGTCACCGCCAGCGCTGATGGCGCTTCCAATCTGTTTGACGTGATCTTCCTGGGTGGTGACTTTTTTCGTTTTGGAATAAGAGTGGGTTTCGTCAGTTGCGGAGGAGATGGTCATATTCTCCCCGGCGGTCAATGCGACGTTGCGCTCGGCCCCGAGTTGGCTGGCGATGGCAGTGAAATCCCGACCAGCGTTCACGGTCAGGTCGCGACCTGCTTGGGCGCTGGAGCCGAATTGCGTCACCGCGCTTTTGCGAACGCCGTTGTTGCTGGCACTTTCCTGTTGGGCTGAGGCAATGATCGCGTCCCGACCGGCATCGATCGTGGTGTCACGACCACTGACCATGACGCTACCGACGCTCTTGAAATCGCGTCCGGCACCCATGTCCAGGTCATTGGCAGCCTCGATACGGGCGGCGCTGTCCATGAAGTCCTGTCGCCGACTGTCGTTTGCGGTGGTAACGGTACGCTCGTTGACGACGTCCCCCATCACCGCCTTGATGCTGACGTCACGCCCGGCGAGGATCCCACCGGCCTGGTTGGCGATGTTGTTGACCGCCAACACGTCCAGGCGATTACCGGCCTCGATCAAGCCACTGTTGACGAGGTCTTTGCCAGCGGTCGCCGAAAGATTATTGGAAGCGCGCAGGGTGCCGACGTTGTCGAGGTTTTGGCCGGCGATCAGCGTCACGTCATTACCGGCGATCAGCGCACCGGTAGGCCCGAGGCGGCCTTCGGTCTGCGCCAGGTACAACACCGGTACCAAGACTTTTTCGCCATTCACTTCGTGCTCTTCGAGCCAGACGATGTCGTGGGTCAGCGCAGCAACTTGCTCTGAAGTCAGCGTCACGCCCACCGACAGGCCGAGCTCCTGCTTGCTGGCGATGGCGTTGTTCATCAGGTATTTGAACAGGCCTTCGTCGCTGGTCTGGCCGTCGATGAAGCGCTGGCCGGTACGGGCGACGACCGCTTGTTGGATCAAGCGCTGTTCGTAGAGGCCGTCGCCCAGGCGTTTGGCGCTTTGGTCCGGGTCGTAGCCAAGGTTTTGCAGCAGGTAGTCCGAGCTCATGAACGACTTGAGGTCGGTGAGTACCGGGTTGGTCTCGATCAGGTACTTTTGCGGGTTAGGCTTGAAGGAGGTCTCTGGTATACCTTGAACGCGCGCGACCGTCTGGCTGGCGGCTGGCGTATCAACCACATTGCCCACCTGGGGGACGACCTGGGCCGTTGGGAGCAGGTTGGTGCCTGTGACATTCACCGCGGCCACTTGAGTCCCGGCGCTGCTGCTGTTGCGACTTGGCATCGGCAGCGAGTGGCTGTCTTGTGCAGGCGCACTGACGTTGAGCGTACTGGCGCTCACGTCGCTGTCGTTGGCTTGACGAGCGATCAGGGACAGTTGCCGATCACTGGCACCCACCGCCGCGATCGCACCTACCTGGACAGCACGGGCTTGAGTATCCGGCAGGTCTTGTTGGCGCTGGCTGGTGCTGATCGAGGCGCTGCCCATGCTCCAGTTTGGCGAGCCGGAGTTGGCCTGAGTGGCCTGTTGAGCCGAACCACCTTGGCCGCTCAGGCGGAACAGACCGTTTTGACCGGTTGGCAAGGCGAAGCCAGGAAGGCTCAGTGGGTTCACCTGCTGCTGGGCGCGATCAGGTGGCAGCTGATTGTTGATCCTGACGATGGTGGTGCCGGTTCCGCTTGCCTGGGTATTCGCGACTTTGTTGGTACCGCCGCTGGCGGTGTAGTCCTCATGGATGACACTGTTCTGCAGGTCTTTGGTGGCGGTGATCGAGACGTTACCGCCGGCCTGGATGACGGCGTTACGGCTGCCGACTGTACTGGCGGTGCCGGAACTGTCTTTGGCGATTTCGATGTCACTTAGAAGGTTGTACTGATCCAGGTTTGGCATCTGAAGCAGGTTGTTCGGATCGTACTGGGATTGCGTGGTGTTCTCGAAACCGTAGGCCAGCCCGGGCAGTACGAGGTTGTAGTCTCCACGTGTTTTGACCGTGCCCCCTGTATCGGCATCTGTAAGACTCACCACGGAAAACGATTCACCGTCTCGCCCCCCTTCCCTGTAGCGAGTCGATTTGGGGATGGCCTTGTGAATATTCCCGTCCAGATCAAGGTAATAGACATACGGGAAATCAGGGTTATTGCGCTGGTTGTAAGGAGTCAGGACGTTGGCGAAAAACCGTCCAGTACCGCCGTCGCTCATACCTGCGACTTGATACATGCGGGTGCGCTCGATGGTTCCGTTCTGCGCACCGATGTTCTGCACGTTGTCGGCCACGATGTTGATATTGCCGCCGGCGCTCACCGTACTTTTACTGTTGAGAAAGCTGCTGCCTTGGAACACGAAATCCTTGCCGGCCGTCAGCAATGACGAGGCACTGGTGTCGTTGTCAACACTTTCGAAGACCTCACGGGCCGCCAGTGTGAAGGTGTAGTAGTCCCCTTTGCAGTCATTACATATATTGGCGATAAACCCCGAAATCAGCTTGCGCCCACCAGACGCCACCGCACCCTCGGTACGGTTCTGGAACCCATCGGCGTTGATCGTGAATGTGCCGCCGCTCTCCATCGAACCGGAGACGTTGTTTACGCTGGCGGCTCGCGCGGCGGCGCCATAACCCCCTATCAACACATTCCCCAACCCGTAAAGATCACCGCTCTGGTTGGTGAAGTTACTCACCCCCAGCGTCATATCCGCACCGCTGAATACCAACCCACGGTCATTAAGCAGCGAAGGGGTTTTCAACACGAGGTTGCGGGCCGAACCCAGGGTCCCGGCGTTGATGAGGTTTCCGGCCTGGACGGTCAGGTTGGCACTGGAGGTGAGACGCCCGGCGTTGCTCAGTTGTCCGCCGATGGTCACTGTCGAGTCACCACCACCGGCGATGCTGGAGGCCGCGCCCAGACTCAGTTGGGCCGCGGTCAGGTCAATCCCACCGAGACTCGACATCCGCCCGTTGCCAACATAGCTCCCCCCCAAGGTAAGGTTGATCGAACCATCACTGGCAATCAGCCCATCATTGCTCCAATTTCCCCCACTCCCCACCAAACGGGTAGAAGCCAGCAACTGCCCCGTCCCGGTCTGCGTCAGGTTGTTCACATTGACGGTCAGTCGCCCGGCCTGGATCACGCTGCTGTTGGTCCAGCTGTCTGCGGTCAGCGTCAAGCCGCCGCGGGTGACGAGGCTGCCGCCGGCGTTGGTGAGGTTGGCGGTGGAGATGTCAAAGTCGCCGCTGCCAACATGCAACAAGCTGCCGCCCAGGTTCTGGAAGTTGGCGGCGTTGAGGATCAGGCCGTTGTTGGCGGTTTCCAGCGTGCCGTTACGGTTATCGAACAGCCCACCAATCTGGAAGTTGGTCGTACCGCTCCCGCCCAATGCCCGCAACTGCCCGGTCTGGTTATCGAGGCTCGCCGCTTTGATTGCCAGGGTGCTGTCGCTCTCGATGATGCCCAGGCGGTTGTTCAGCGCGCCGGTGAGGTTCAGGTCGATCTGGCTGCCGGCGATCTGGCCGTCGTTGTCGCCGCTGTTATCGAAATCGTTGCCGGTGACGTTGACCTTGCCTTTGGCGTAGAGGCCGCCGTTGCGGTTGTCGAAGTTGCGGGTGGTGACGGTGGCGTCGCCGGTTTGCGCGGAGATGCGCCCGCCGTAGTTGTCGAGGCCGCCGAGGGCGATCAGGTTCAGGCGCTGGGCCTGGGTGATGCCGCCCTGGCGGTTGTTGTTCAGGTCGTAGCCGTTTTTCAGCACGCCGCTCAGTTGGGTGGTGAGCAGGCCTTGCAGGCTGGCGAGCACGCCGCCGCGGTTGTCCAGGTTGCGCCCGACGACCGCCACGTCACCGGCCTTGGCTTGGAGGCGGCCGCTCTGGTTGTCGATGTCGCCGGTCACGGTGAGCGTCAGCGCGCCCTGGCTTTGCACGACACCCTTACCGTTGCCGAGGCTGGCCGCGTCGATCTGCACGTCGCTGTTCTGGCTGTAGATCAGACCGTCGGCGTCGTTCTGTACCGTGCCGGTCGTGTTGAGGATCAATTGATCATTAGCCGCGACGGTGCCGCGATTGCGGTTGTCCAGGCCACCGGTGAGCAAGGTCAACAGGCCTTGGCTGGCGATCTGGCCGCCCTGGTTGTTGATTTGCGTGGCGCGCTCGACCCGCAGGGGGCCGACGCTGGCGAGCTTGCCGTTGGTGTTGGTCAGGGCGCCGAGCAGGTCCAGGGTGACAGCGGCGTTGCCGATCAGGTTGCCACCGCTGTTGTCCAGGCTGGTGCCGGTGAAGCTCAGAGCGTTCTGTGCATTGAGGGTGCCGTTGGCGTTGCCCAGCGTCATGGCGTTCATGACCAGGGTTGCGCCGCTGTCGATCAGGCCGCCTTGGGCGTTGTTCAGCAAACCGCCCGTGACGGTCAGGGTCTGGTCGGCACCGCTGGAAAGAATCCCGCCCCGGTTATCCAGGCTGGCGGCGCTGACCGTGAGTTTTTTCTGGCTGACCAGCGCACCGGCAGCGCCGTTGAGCAGCGCTGCGCTGAGGGTGACGCCGACGTCCCCGTTGCGGCTGGAGAGCGTGCCGTTGTTGCGGTTGTCCAGGCTGCTGCCATTGACCTGCAAGTCTTGCCATCCAGAGATCAAGCCGCTCTGGTTGACCAAGCTATCGCCGTCGAGGCTCAGGCTCTGGCTGCTGATCAGTTTGCCGCCGCTGTTATCGAGTGTCTGGCCGCTGAGCGTGAAGCTCTGGCTACTGGAAATTTCGCCGCTCTGGTTGTTCAGGTTGCGCAGGCCGTTGAGGGTCAGCGGACCTTTAGCGGTGATCAGGCCATTGCGGTTGTTCAGGTCATGGCCGCCCAGGTTCAGCGCCATGGCTTGTTCGCCCAACAGACGCCCACCGTCTTGGGTCAACGCCGCGAGGGTCAGGTGCATATCGCCCTTGGCCGACACTTCGCCACCGTCGCTGGAGTCCAGCGCGTTGGCAGTCAGCGTGAGATCACCCTGGGCATTGATCAGGCCGTTGGCGCTGTTGTTAAGCGCCATGGCGTTGAGGAGCAAGGCACCGCTGGCCAACACGCTGCCGCCCTGGTTGTTCAGATTGCCGCTGTTGAGCGTGAGCAATTGCGCGGCGCTGATGAGGCCTTGGGCCTGGTTATCCAGTTGTTGATCGATCGCCAGAACGAGGTTGCTGCGACTGGTGAGTGTGCCGCCATTGTTGTTCAGGCTTTGGGCGTGGGCATCGACGGTTGTCGCGCCGATCAGGCCCTTGACGTTGTTCAGCGCCTGGGCGATGCGCAGGGTCAGGCCCTGGTTGCTGAGCAACCGGCCGCCGTCGTTGTTGAGGCTTTGCGCCGCCAGGGTGAAGGCTTGGGCGCTGGAAATTTCGCCGCCCTGGTTGTTCACGCCGAGCAGGTTTTTCAGCAGCAGCGTGCCGGGGGCGTTGATCAGGCCGTTCTGGTTGTTGAGCTGGCCGTTGTTCAGGTCCAGGCTCAGCGAGGTGTTGCTGAACAGCTGGCCACCCTGTTGATCCAGGCCGGACACCGAAGCCGTCAGCGCGCCTTGGCTGCCGATACGGCCGCCGTCCTGGTTGGTGACCTGGGCCGCGTTGAGGCTCAGGGTGCTGCCGCTGTTGAGGCGTCCGTTCTGGCTGTTGTCGAACGCGCCGGTGGTGACGTTCACCGCACCTTTGCCGCTGATGCTGCCCTGCTGACGGTTGTCCAGCGCCGTGCTGGTGAGGAGCAACGCGCCGTCGGTCACCAGTTCGCCGCCCTGGTTGTCGAGGCGGCCCAGGCTTTTAACCGTGAGATTGGCCGCACTGGACAGGCTGCCGCCGGTGTTGCTCAGGTTGGCGGCGCTGACGTCCAGGGTACCTTCGCTGCTGAGTTGACCTTGAGTGTTGATCAGGTCGCCACTGAGCTCGATGCGCTGGTTTTGCTGGCTGATCAGATAGCCGCCGCTGTTGTCCAGCGAAGCGCCATCGAGGTTCAACTGTGTCTTGGCACTGAGCAGGCCCTTGTTGCGGTTGATCAGTTTGTCCACGGTGAGCTTCAGCGTCTGCCCGGCGAATAACTGGCCGCTGTCGCTGTTGTCGAGGTTTTTGCTCACCAGGGTGACACCCGTGTTGCCGCTCAGCTCGCCGCCACGGTTGTCGAGATCGTCAACCTTGAGATCCAGCGCTTTTGTTGCGCCGATCAAACCGGCCTGACGGTTGTCCAGGCTGGATGCCTTCAAGGTCAGGTCCGTGGTGCTGACCAGCGTGCCTTGACGGTTGTCCAGGGCGGTGACGGTGACGTCGAGCCCGGCTTTGCCGGCGATGCTGGCGGTGCGGTTGTCCAGGCGATCAGCGTTCAATACCAGCGCGCCGTCGGCGATCAGCGAACCGCGCTGGTTGTCGAGCAACGTATCGACAGTCAAATCGAGTTGATCGAGGCTGCTGATCAGGCCATCACGGTTATCCAGGCTGGCGCTGTGGCTGTCCACGGACGCGGCCGAGATAATCCCTTTGGCGTTGTTCAGCGCCTGCACTGTTCGAAGCATCAGGCCTTGGTTGCTGAGCAATTTGCCGCCGCTGTTATCGAGGTTGCGCGCCGCCAGGGTGAACGCCAGCCGGCTGGAAATTTCACCGCCCTGGTTGTTGACGTCCTTGAGGTTGCTGAGCAGCAACAGACCCGGGGCGTTGATCAGGCCGCCCTGGTTGTTCAGTTGGCCTTGGTTCATGTCCAGGCTGACGCGGGTGTTGCTGAACAACTCGCCTTGCTGTTGATCCAGGCCAGTGACCGATGCACTCAGGGCCTGGCTGCTGGCGATACGGCCAGCGGCGTTGTTCACCTGAGTGGCGGTGAGCGTGAGGGTATTGCCCGAGGTCAGGCGCCCGCCCTGGCTGTTATTGAAAGCGCCAGTGCGCACTTCAGTGGCGGCGCTGCCCGAGACCAGGCCTTTCTGGCTATTGTCCAGGCTGGCGCTGTTGAGCGTCAGCGCGGCATCGGTGCTGATGGAGCCGCCCTGGTTGATCAAACCGCCCGTACTGACAAGCGACAACGCACCGGCGCTGCCCAGGCTGCCGGCAGTGTTGTCGAGGCTGCCGGCGTTGACGGTCAGTGCATCTTCGCTGCTGATCAGGCCTTTGTTATTGAGCAGTGCGTTGTCGAGGGTGATCACCAACGCCTCAAGGCTGCTGAGGGAGCCTGCGCTGTTGTCCAGGGTGCCGCCGGTGAGCGTGAGGCCGCCTTGGGCGTGGATCAGGCCCTTGGTCTGGTTGATCAGTTGCGCGACTTTCAATTCAAGAGCGTTGCCGGCAATCAGTTTGCCGCCGTCGCTGTTGTCCAGCCGTTGAGCGCCGACCTTGACGCCCAGCCCCGCGGACAGTTCGCCCGCGCGGTTATCGATCTGCCCCACCTGCAGATCCAGCGCTTTTGTAGTGCCGACCAAGCCACCGTTGCGGTTATCCAGAACGCTGCCGGTCAGGCTCAGGTTGCCTTGGGCGACCAGCGCACCGCCCTGCTGTTGCAAGGTATCGATCACGGCGGTGAGGTCGGTTTGGCTGGAGATTCGGCCAAGACCGTTCTGTACTTCATCGGCCTTCAAGTTCAGCGGGCCGACGCTGCTCAGTAGGCCACCGCTGTTGTCCAGCCGCGTGCTTTCGACGGTGACCTGGGCCTTGCCGGTGATGACGCCGTTGTTGCGATTGTCCAGTTGCGCGACTGTCAGTTGCAGCGCTTTGTCAGCACGGACGTTGCCGCCACGGTTGTCGAGCGAATCGCTGCGCAAGGTCAGCAGATCCTTGCCGGTGAGGCGTCCGCTACGGTTGTCGAGGCTGCCGGTTTGCAGGTCCAGTGCGCCTTTGGCAATCACTTCGCCCTGGCTCTGGTTGTCCAGCAGGCCGCTGATGCGGGCGCGCAGGCTGTCGTCGCTGATTATCTGCCCGCCGCCGCTGTTGTTCAGGCTGGCGGCCTGGATGTCCACCCGCTTGCCCGAACCGAGCACGCCCTCACGGTTGTCCAGCGCACCACCCAGGGTGATCTCCAGGGCGTTATCGCCCAGCACCTGGCCGTTGCGGTTGTTCAGGGTCATTGCGTTGAGTCGGGTCAGCCCGGCACTGGACACTTCCCCCGCCAGGTTAGTCAGCGCGGCGTCGAGGTTCACGCTCAGGTCGGCGTCGCTGCTCAAGGTGCCGCTGCTGTTGTCCAGGCTGGCTGCGCGCACGGCAAGGCCATTGGCCGAGATCCGTCCTTGGGCGTTGTTCAACGCCTGGGCAATAGTCAGGTTGAGGCCCTGCTTGCTGACGACCTTGCCAGCACTGTTGTCCAACGCACTGGCGTCCAGGCTGAAGGCCTTGTCGCTGGAGATCTCACCGCCACGGTTATCCACAGCGGCGAGGTTGTTCAGCAGCAGCGCGCCGGGAGTACTGATCAGCCCGCCCTGGTTGCTCAACTGCCCATGGTTAAGGTCAAGAGAGAGACTGGTGTTGCTGACCAGTTGGCCATTCTGTTGCGCCAGCCCGGTGACGCTGGCATTCAGGGCCTTGGCGCTGGCAATGCGACCGGTGGCGTTGTTCACCTGGCCGGCCTTCAACAGCAGCGTGTCGCCGCTGATCACGCTACCGCCCAGGTTGCTCAAGGTCGCGGCGCTGTCGATGTTCAACGCACCGACGCTGGTCAGTTGGCCCGCATCGTTAGTGATCCCGGCGGCTTTGACGTTGGCGGTGGTATCGCCTTTGATGCCGCCTTGGGCATTGAGCAGTTGCCCGCTCAGGTCCAGGTTCATCCCTTGCCGGGCGTAAAGCGAACCCTGGCGGTTGTCCAGTTGCCCGGCGTTGACTGCCAAGGCGCTTCGGCTGGAGATCACGCCCTGGCTCTGGTTGCTCAGGCGTTCCAGGGTCAGGCGCAGGTCGCCGTAGGCAATCAGTTTGCCGCTGTTGCCATTATCCAGCTCGGTGCCGGTCAGCGTCAGGGCGCCCTGACTCGACAGCTCACCGCCGCGGTTATCCACCTTGCCTACATTGAGGCCGGCGGCCTGGATAGTGGTGACAACGCCATTCTGGCGGTTGTCCAGGCTCGCCGCATTGAGCGTCAGCAGTCCAGCCGACGATAGCAATCCCGCCTGATTCAGCAGTTGCGCCGAAAGGCTGGCGGTGAGCGCGCCGTCACTGAGCAAACGGCCCGCCGTGTTATCCATCGACGCAGCACCGAGCTGGACGCTCTTGCTTGAAGTGAGCCGACCACTGCGGTTGTTCACCTGGCCGCTGGCATTGATATCCAACCCTTGCCCCGCCGCGACCAGACCCGCGACGTTGTCCAGCGAAGCAACGCGCAACGTGACGCCGCTCAGGCCGGTAAATTCGCCACGGGTGTTATTCAACTGCCCGACATTGGCCGTCAGGTTGCCGTTGCTGCTGACCGTGCCCTGGGTGTTGAGCAGTGTGTTGGCGGTGATGTTCAGGGTATTGTTGCTCAGCACCCGACCTTGGTTTTGGTTGTCCAGGGTCGCGGCGTTGACCGTGGTGGTCTGCCCACCGCTCAGCGTTCCGCCTTGGTTACTCAGCGTCTGCGTCACGTTGGCTGTGAGATTACGACTGGCAACAACGCTCTTACCCTCGTTACTCAGACTCTGCGCCGTCAGGCTCACATCCCCCGCCGCATTACGCGTGTTATCCGCATTGACCCCGGCCTCGATAATGCCGCTGTTGGTCAACTGCCCGCCCGCGTTCAGGGTGATGCTGTCTCGCGCCGCGAGGGTTTGCTGGTTGCTCAGGTTGCCTTGGGTCTGCACATTCAGTGCGGTGCCGGCATAGACCGCGCCTTGCACGGTGGCGCTGGCCGCCTTGACGTTGACCGCGCCCGTGGCGGAGGTCTCGGCCAGGCTCAACTGGCCGTTGGCATCGAGCTGGATGTCGCCGCCGCTGGCGATCAGTTTGCCGTCCAGCTTCACACCGACGCCGGCCTCGGTGCCCACCAGCTTGATGGCTCCGGCGTACATCCCGCCCAGGGCCGAGGAGTCGATGGCCAGTTGCGGCTTGGCGCTGCCGTCGTCGGCGCGGGCGGTGGCGTTGAGGGTGTCGGCGTTGACGTCGTTGCGACCGGCAACAATCGTCAGGTTTTTTGCCTGGATCTCGGCGTTGATCCTGGCGCTGCGGGTGATGATTTCGAAGCGGTCGACGTTGGTGGCGTTGAGACCGGCGCCTTCGACGGTGACGCTGCCCTGGTCCACTTGGTAGCGGTCCAGCCGACCGTTTTCCACCACCGGTTTACCGGTGCTCAAGGTCACTTGCGGGCTGTTGATGAACCCACAGCCGTTACAGGTGATGCCGTAGGGGTTGGCGACGATGACGCGGGCCGACTGCCCCGCCACTTCGGTGTAGCCGCGCAGTTGGCTGGGGTTGCCGCCGTTGACTTCGTTGAGGATGGTCGTGGCCGCGGTGCCGCTCAGGTTCGGGTTGCCGAGGATGATCCCGCCCAGTTGCGTGGCCTGGGTGCGGGCGGTGGCGTTGTTGAGGATCACGCCGTTGCTGCCGACGTTGTAGTCCGTGAACTGGTTGTGCGACAGGCCGTTGCCGTTGGGCCGGGCGATGTTGACGATGGGCACGCCATTGCCGGCCCGGTCCAGGCCGGTGCCCGCCGCACTGACGGCAATCCCGTCGGCCTGGGCCCACATCGGTTGCCAGAACATGACGTTGGCCAACAGGAACGCCAGGCCGCGCTTGGGCATGCCGCAGAACCGTTCGCGGGTTTGCAGGGCAGCAGAAGGTTGGCGGGCCAGGAAGGCGTATTGGCGAGCGTCCATGTTCAAGTCTCTTTGCAGCAAAAATTAAAGAAGTACGTCCAGGCGGAAGTAGATCGGCGCTTCGCGCTCGGTCAGGGGATCCGGCCGTTCCAGGGAATGGGCGAAGGTGACGCTGGCGGTCAGGTGCTCGCCGCGGGCAAACAGCTCCGCCGAGTTGCTCGACATGCGCCCGTGCTGATCGCCGTTGTAGCGGTCACCGCGGATCACGCCCTGGTCGTAGCCAAGGCTGGCGCCGTATTCGGCGAAGACCGGGCGCAGCCAGGCCTGGGAGATCGGACGGCTCCAACGCAGGTCGTTGCGCCAGTAGCCACCGCTGTCGCCGGACAGCGACTGATCCTTGTAGCCGCGAATCGACGACTGCCCGCCCAGGCTTATGCGCTGCGGGCTGAACAGCACATCCTCGCTGCGCTGACCGGTCATCAGGCTGCTGAAACTGAACGACTCGTTCCACAGCTTGAAGGGCAGCAGGTAACTGGCGGTGGCGGTGTACTTGCGGTAGCGGGCATCGGCCTGGCCGGGGCCCGGGCTGTTGTTGTCCTGGGCATCGAACGCGCCAATGCCTTGCTGCATGCCCAGGTCCAGGTTGATGAAGGCGCTGCCGACCCGCCGGCCATGGTTGATGCCGAACTGTGCTTCGCTCAGGCGATTGCTGCTGACCGCCAGCTTGCTGTCTTCGATGAAGTTATTGCTGCGCAGGTAAGCCAGGCCAGTGTTCAGGGAGGTCTTGCTCAGAGCATCGCGGTGGATCACTCGCTCAACGCGCAACTGGTGGTTCTGGCTGTCGCCGGTCTGCTTGAAGTTGAAACCGTTCGCCGCGATCTGCGAGCGGTACTCGCTCTGGCTGTAGGTGTAGCTGACGTTCCACCAGCCAAACGGCAGGTTGTAATAGAGCATGGCGTTGTTGGAGGTGTGCTGGTGGTCGGTCATCGCGTCGTGACCACCGCGCAACATCAGTTGATCAGCCAGGCCCAGCGGGCTGTCCCATTCAAAGCGAGTGCCCCACTGTTGCTCACCGGTGCTGCGCTGGCCGTCGTTGCTGCGCGACAGGCCGGCACGCCAGGGCTTTCGCGGGTCATTGGTGACGCGCACTTCACTGCCGCCAACGTTCTGGCCGGGGGTCAGCTCCATTTTTGCCTGGTTCGACGGCAGGCGATTGAGCTGGTCCACCATCTGTTCGATCTCTCGAAGGTTGACCAGGTCGCCGGCCTTGCCGGGAAACGCCATCGCCAGCTCACGATCCGACAGTTGGCTGTTCTCGGCGCCTTCAAGGCCTTCGAGCCGCCCTTCCACCACCAGCACGCTCAAGTGCCCGCCCGACAGATCCTGCTGCGGCAGGTAGGCACGACTGGTGACCAGGCCTTTTTCGATGTAGCGGTCGGTGATGACCTTGAGCAACTCGTTGAGCTGGGTCACCCCCAGGCACTGGCCGATGTAAGGTTTGAGCAGACGCTCGCGCTCACTGGCGGAGAGACTGTCTGCGCCCTTGAGTTCGATGGTCTTGATGGGGAAACAACGGGCATCGACCGGCGCCGTCGGCTGGGCCGGCTTCGCTTCCTGGCCCGGCAAGTCCTTGAGCTCCTCCAGGCGACGCTGCTGCTCTTCGAGCAGGCGATTCTGGCGCTCACGGATCAGGTCGGTTTCACCGGGTGTCGGGGCGGCGCGGGCGTCGGTCAGCGGAGAAAGGCACAGCAGAGCCAGGCACAACCTCGCCCAATGGGCGGGTGAGGACATGTTCGATCCCTCGAGCAAAAATGACATCAAAATAGTGGCGCGATATTAGAGAGCCATCATTTTGGCGTCAATTAACCACTGCCCGAAAAATGAAAGTTTCATGGAACGTTGGTCGGAAACCCGGTGACGTCGGATTGAACTCTTTCAAGGTGAACTTTCAGGCCCAAACCAGCCTCAACCCCTTACCCGCCCAACAAGGAATACGAGGCCCGCCCCATGAAAACCTTCCTGAAACTCACCCTGGCCACCACCCTCGCCTGCGCCCTGCCCGCCTGGGCCTGCACGCCCGAGGAAGCCACCGCCAAACGCGAGCAACTGGCCCAGGAAGTGACCAGGCTCACTCAGCAGAATCCGGCCAAGGCCAAGGAAATCAACGATGAACTGCAGGCCATGGATCTGAAGACCGCCAGCAAGGATTTGCCGGACAAGTGCCAGTTGATCGACAAGCGTTTGCAAGAGTTGAAAGAGGCGCAGCAGAAGGCGGGTTGATTGCCCCAACCGGAGTGCCACAGGTCTTTGTGGCGAGGGAGCTTGCTCCCGCTGAGCCGGCAGGCGAATGCTCCCGTGCGAAACATCCCAAACGTGGGATCAACCCCTTGAGTCAGGTGAACAGGCAGCCTGATGGGGCCGCTGCGCAGCCCAGCGGGAGCAAGCTCCCTCGCCACGGTTCCTGTGCCAGGCAAAAAAAAAAACCGGACTCAGGGTCCGGTTTTTTTTGCAACGCTACAGCCCCCTCACTCCGCCGCCGGAGCCTCTGGCTTGCGACGCTTGAGCGGGGCCATGCCGTCCTTGCTGACCAGCGAAGGCGCGTCGGCTTTCGGGCGGTTGGCGGTCTTGCGCTTGGTCGGGGACTTGGCGGCGGCTTTCTTCTTGTCGCCCTTGCCGTCGACCTTTTTCTTCTTCACGCCAACGGCCTTGCCCGACGCCTTGACCTTTTTCGGTCCGCTGTAGGTGCCCTTGACTTCCTTGATGGTGCGGCGCTCGAAGCTCTGCTTGAGGTAGCGTTCGATGCTCGACATCAGGTTCCAGTCGCCGTGGCAGATCAGCGAGATCGCCAGGCCGTCATTGCCGGCGCGGCCGGTACGGCCGATGCGGTGCACGTATTCATCGCCGCTGCGAGGCATGTCGAAGTTGATGACCATGTCCAGGCCGTCCACGTCCAGGCCGCGGGCGGCAACGTCGGTGGCGACGAGGATTTTCACGCCGCCCTGCTTGAGGCGGTCGATGGCCAGCTTGCGGTCCTTCTGGTCTTTCTCGCCGTGCAGGACGAAAGCCTTGTATTCCTGCGCCACCAGGCGACCGTAGATGCGGTCGGCCATGGCGCGGGTGTTGGTGAACACAATGGCCTTTTCGTAGGTTTCGTTGGCCAGCAACCAGTTCACGATCTGCTCTTTGTGCTGGTTGTGGTCCGCCGTGATGATCTGCTGGCGGGTCGTGGAGTTCAGTTGGCTGACCGCGTTGAGCTGCAAGTGCTCAGGGTTGTTCAGCACCTTGGCGACCATCTCGCGCAGGCCCGAACCACCGGTGGTGGCGGAGAACAGCATGGTCTGCTGGCGATTGGCGCACTCGTCCACCAGGCGCTGCACGTCTTCGGCAAAGCCCATGTCCAGCATGCGGTCGGCTTCGTCCAATACCAGCACTTCGACCTCCTTGAGGTCCAGGTTGCCGGCGTTCAACTGTTCGATCATCCGCCCTGGGGTGCCGATCAGGATGTCCGGCACCTTGCGCAGCATGGCGGCCTGGACCTTGAAGTCTTCACCGCCGGTGATCAGGCCGGACTTGATGAAGGTGAACTGCGAGAAGCGCTCCACTTCCTTCAAGGTCTGCTGGGCCAGTTCACGGGTCGGCAGCAGGATCAGGGTCTTGATGCTGACGCGGACCTTGGCCGGGCCGATCAGGCGGTTGAGAATCGGCAGCACGAACGCAGCGGTCTTGCCACTGCCGGTTTGCGCCGTCACCCGCAGGTCACGCCCTTGGAGCGCGAGCGGAATGGCCGCTGCCTGCACGGGCGTTGGCTCGACAAATTTAAGCTCGGCCACGGCTTTGAGCAGGCGTTCGTGCAGGGCGAATTCGGAAAACACGGGTGCTACCTCGAAGAAATGCAAAAAAACAGCTGCATAGGGTAACGGTTTCGAGCGCGAAGGCCGAGTTTCTTTATGCAAACGCCGACAATATGCGATTTTTTCCGGCCTCCGCGCGCCCTAACGGTCACCTGGGCCGGCTTAAATGCTCTAATCGCGCCGTCGCGTCTTATAGAGAAGAACCGTTTCGTCCATGGATATCAAACAACTCTGGGTCCACCTTCAAGACCTCTGGGGTGCCCTAGACCAGCACCCACTCCTGCACTCCGGCCTCGGCCTGATGTTGCTGCTGGTGATTGCGCTGGTGCTCGGGCGCGTGGCGCGCTACCTGATCCTGCACGCCGCCAAGCTGCTGGGGCGCCAACCGGCCCTGCACTGGATCAATGACCTGCGCCAGAACAAGGTCTTCCATCGCCTGGCGCAGACAACGCCGTCGCTGATCATCCAGTTCGGCCTGCACCTGGTGCCGGAACTGAGCAAGGCCAGCCTGGTGTTCCTTGGCAATGTCGCCACGGCCTTCACCATCCTATTCATGGTGCTGGCCCTCAGTGCGCTGCTCAGTGCCCTGCTGGATGTCTACGCGCGCACCGAGCACGCGCGCACCCGCTCGATCAAAGGCTACGTGCAACTGACCAAGATGGTGCTGTATGTGTTTGCCGCGATCATCATCGTCGCCACCCTGATCGACCGCTCGCCGCTGTTGCTGCTGTCCGGCCTGGGTGCGATGTCGGCGGTGATCCTGCTGGTCTACAAGGACACCTTGCTGTCGTTCGTCGCCAGCGTGCAGTTGACCAGCAACGACATGTTGCGGGTCGGCGACTGGATCGAGATGCCCCAGGTCGGGGCGGACGGCGACGTGGTGGACATCACTTTGCACACGGTCAAGGTGCAGAACTTCGACAAGACCATCGTCTCGATCCCGACCTGGCGCCTGATGTCCGAGTCGTTCAAGAACTGGCGTGGCATGCAGCAATCCGGCGGCCGACGCATCAAGCGCAGCCTGTTCATCGACGCCAGCGGCGTGCGTTTTCTGCATGACGAGGAAGAACAGCGCCTGACCCAGGTGCGGCTGCTGACGGATTACATCAGCCGCAAGCAAGCTGAGCTCAAGGCCTGGAACGAAGCCCAGGGCAACGTCGCGGCAATGTCGGCGAACCGTCGACGCATGACCAACCTGGGGACCTTCCGCGCCTATGCCCTCGCCTACCTGAAAAGCCACGCCGAGATCCAGCCGAACATGACTTGCATGGTCCGCCAGTTGCAGACCACGGCCCAGGGCATCCCCCTGGAAATCTACTGTTTCACCCGCACCACGGTGTGGGCCGACTATGAGCGGATCCAGGGGGATATCTTCGATTACCTGCTGGCGGTGATGCCGGAGTTCGGCCTGAACCTGTACCAACAGCCCAGCGGCACGGACCTGCGCTCAGGCCTGCTGCCGGCGGTGTTGGGGGCGAGCCACCTGCCGGAGCCGCAGAAGCAGGTGGTCTAAAGCCAACCACCACCCCCCTGTGGGAGCGAGCTTGCTCGCGATAGCGGTGTGTCAGAAACATAGATGCTGACTGATGATCGGCTATCGCGAGCTAGCTCGCTCCTACAGTGTTCAGGGTGAAGGCTGAGGCTGGCGTACCCCCAACCGGCTGATCCACACCGCCGCCAATATCACTGACCCGCCCAGCAGCAAGCGGCCCAGTGCTTCGTGCTGGTTCCAGATCAGCAGGTTCAGCAGCAACCCTACCGGCACATGCAGGTTGTTCATCACCGCCAGCGTGCCGCCGTTGACCAGGCACGCGCCCTTGTTCCACCAGTACAGCCCCAGCGCGGTGGACACCAGGCCGAGAAACAGCAGCACGCCCCATTGCAGCGGTGCCTCGGGCCAGAAGTCGGCCTTGCCGAACAGCAGGAACGCCGGCAACGCCACCGCCAGCGCACCGAGGTAGAAATAGCCGAAACGCCGGTAGTGCGGCAGGTCGCTGGGGTGGCGGGCCACCAGGTGCTTGTACAGCACCTGCCCGGCCGCGTAGGTGAAGTTGGCCAGTTGCAGGAGCAAAAAGCCCATGAAGAAATCCGGGTTGATCCGGTCATAGCGAATCACCGCCGCACCGGCCACGGCCACCAGCGCCGCGATCAACGCCCATGGGTTGAAGCGGCGGTTCAGTGCGTCTTCGATCAGGGTGACGTGCAGCGGGGTCAGGATGGTAAAGAGCAACACTTCTGGCACCGTCAACACCCGGAAGCTCAGGTACAGGCAGACGTAGGTCACGCCGAACTGCAAGGCACCGATCAGCAACATGCCGCGCATGAACGACGGCTCGACCTGGCGCCAGCGCGTCAATGGAATGAACACCAGCCCTGCCAGCACGACCCGCACTAGCACCGCGAAATAGCTGTCGACGTGCCCGGCCAGGTACTCGCCGATCAGGCTGAAGGAAAACGCCTGGATCAGCGTCACAAAAAGTAGATAGCCCATAAGCCCCTCGTTTCGAATGGCGGCGAAGATAGCGGTTTTACGCGGTGGGGGCGAGTTTGCTGGCGATGGCGGCGGTGCATTCACAGATCCAGCCCAGCGCACACAAGATCCGTAAGCACCGCACTTCCGTGTGGGAGCGGGCTTGCCCGCGAAAGCGGCGTGTCAGCCAACAAATTTGTCACTGATGAGCCGCCTTCGCGGGCAAGCCTGCTCCCACAAAGGGTTTTGTGTGAGTGAAATCGCAGGCAAAAAAAAGCCCGATCTCGCCAGGGCGTTCAATCGGGCTGATGCACTCAGGAGCAATAAGTGCAAAGGGAGGTTCGATGCGCAAAACGGTTTGAAGGGAAGCGCCAGGTCACTAGACCACCTGGCGATTACCCGAGGATTAACGGATCAGGCGACCTGGGAGAGCTTGGCATTGGCCTGGTTCAGGCCCTTCTCCTGGAAGTCGCCGCCCAGGTTCATGCCCTCGGCATGGATGAAGGTCACGTCGTGGATCCCGATGAAGCCCATGACCTGGCGCAGGTACGGTTCCTGATGGTCAGTGCTGCCGCCGGCATGGATACCGCCACGGGCGGTCAGCACGAAGGCGCGTTTGCCGGTCAGCAGGCCTTGCGGGCCGGTGGGGGTGTATTTGAAGGTCACGCCGGCACGCAGTACGTGGTCGAGCCAGGCCTTCAAGGTGCTTGGAATCGCGAAGTTGTACATCGGCGCCGCCATCACCAGCACATCGGCGGCCAACAGTTCCTCCGTCAACTGATCGGAACGTTCCAGCGAGGCATTTTCGCTGTCGTTGCGTTGCTCGGCAGGCTTCATCCAGCCACCCAGCAGGTTGGCGTCAAGGTGCGGCACCGGGTTGACGGCCAGGTCACGGACCTTGATCTCATCGGCCGGGTGCGCGGCTTTCCACTGGTTGATGAACGTCTGAGTCAGTTGACGGGAAACCGAGTCTTGCTGGCGGGCGCTGCTTTCGATGATCAGGACGCGTGACATGGGTTGTAGGCTCCATCTGAAAATGTTGTCAGTCGATGGAGTGAAGATTAAACATGAGCATATCGATGAAAAAGCGCAAATAACTGCTGTAAAGCATCGATAAATTCGTTTATAAGCGGAGCAAGCACTCGGCGCTTGCCCCGCTATGCCGTTATTTCGGTTGGCAGGTCAGCACGATGCGCAGCTTGATGATGTTGCGGTTGAACTTGGCCGTGGCGTTCTTGAACTTGCCGGCGGCGACTTCGAGCTTGCGGGTGCGTGGCGCTTCGGGGCCGTTGCGAAAGACCACCGTGCACGCCGCGTCCGTGTTGCCGTAGTTGTTGACCTGGATGGAGCCGATGTCGGCATCGGTGTCGTAGGCGTTGTAGTCGATGCTCAGGCCGTTGAGGTGTTTTTCCACATCGATCGGGTACGCAAACGCGGTCAGCGGCAGCAAGGCCAGCACCGCACAACAGATTTTTTTCATTCGGCAGTCTCCACCCAGGGACCGCCAGCTTAGGACAAGAGGAGCTCAATATGAAAGCGCCCCGCGTGACCCTTGATCAATGGCGAACGTTGCAGGCCGTGGTGGACCACGGCGGTTTCGCCCAGGCCGCCGAAGTGTTGCATCGCTCCCAGTCATCGGTCAGCTACACCGTGGCCCGCATGCAGGACCAGCTCGGCGTGCCGCTGCTGCGGATCGACGGGCGCAAGGCCGTGTTGACCGAGGCCGGCGGCGTGTTGCTGCGGCGCTCCCGGCAACTGGTGAAACAGGCCAGCCAGTTGGAAGACCTGGCCCACCACATGGAGCAAGGCTGGGAAGCGGAAGTGCGCCTGGTGGTCGACGCGGCCTACCCCTCGGCCCGCCTGGTGCGCGCGTTGACGGCGTTCATGCCGCAAAGCCGTGGCTGCCGGGTCCGGCTGCGCGAAGAGGTGCTGTCGGGGGTGGAGGAAGTGTTGCTCGAAGGCGTGGCCGATCTGGCGATCAGCAGTTTCAATATTCCTGGCTACCTCGGCGCGGAGTTGAGCGATGTAGAGTTCGTCGCAGTGGCGCACCCTGAACATGCCCTGCACCGGCTCAATCGCGAACTGAGCTTCCAGGACCTGGAAAGCCAGCTGCAAGTGGTGATCCGCGACTCCGGGCGCCAGCAACCCCGGGACGTGGGCTGGCTCGGCGCCGAGCAGCGCTGGACCGTCGGCAGCCTCGCCACCGCCGCCACGTTCGTCAGCAGCGGCCTGGGCTTCGCCTGGCTGCCCCGGCACATGATCGAGCGAGAACTCAAGGAAGGCACGCTCAAACGACTACCCTTGGATCAGGGTGGCAGCCGTAACCCGAGTTTCTACCTGTATTCAAACAAGGAAAAACCCCTGGGCCCGGCAACGCAGATCCTCGTCGAACTGCTGCGCACCTTCGACACCGCGCCGCTGGATGCGCCGTTCGCCGCCCCTGAACAAGCCTGACAGGAGTCATCGATGGCCTACTTCGAACATGAAGGTTGTCACCTGCACTACGAGGAATACGGCCACGGTGCGCCCTTGCTGCTGGTCCACGGCCTGGGTTCCAGCACTCGGGACTGGGAACAGCAGATCCCGGCGCTGTCCGCTCACTATCGATTGATCGTCATGGACGTGCGCGGCCACGGCCGCTCCGACAAGCCTCGCGAGCGCTACAGCATCGAGGGTTTCAGCGCCGACCTGATCGCCCTGATCGAACACCTCGACCTCGGCCCGGTGCACCTGGTGGGCTGGTCCATGGGCGGGATGATCGCCTTTCAGCTGGCCGTGGACGAACCTGCGCGGGTCAGGAGCCTGTGCATCGTCAACAGCGCCCCCGAAGTCAAGGTCCGCACGCCCGACGACTGCTGGCAATGGTTCAAGCGCTGGAGCCTGATGCGCCTCCTCAGCCTGGAAACCATCGGCAAGGCCCTGGGCGCCAAGTTGTTTCCCAAGCCCGGGCAGATCGAGTTACGCCTGGAAATGGCCCGACGCTGGGCAAAGAACGACAAACGTGCTTATCTCGCCAGCTTCGACGCGATCGTGGGTTGGGGCGTCCAGGAACGACTGTCGCAGGTCACCTGTCCAACGCTCGTCATCTGCGCCGACCATGACTACACCCCTGTGGCGCTCAAAGAAGCCTATGTGAAGCGGCTGCCGAATGCGCAACTGGCGGTCATCGCCGATTCACGGCACGCTACCCCGCTGGATCAACCCGAACGCTTCAACCAAACCCTGTTGCACTTCTTGAGCGCAACCGACTCCACCACTCAGGATCACTGACCCCATGCTGAAAAAAATCGCCCTCGCCGCCGGTACCGTATTGTTCGCCGCCAACCTGATGGCCGCGCCTGCGCCTCACGTGCTGCTGGAGACCACCAATGGCCAGATCGAAATCGAACTGGACCCGGTCAAGGCCCCTATCAGTACCAAGAACTTTCTCGAGTACGTGGACAGCGGTTTCTACAACAACACGATTTTCCACCGCGTGATCCCCGGCTTCATGGCCCAGGGCGGCGGTTTCACCCAACAGATGCAACAGAAGGACACCAAGGCACCGATCAAGAACGAAGCCAGCAATGGCCTGCATAACGTTCGCGGCACCTTGTCGATGGCCCGCACTTCCGATCCGAACTCGGCCACCAGCCAGTTCTTCATCAACGTGGCCGACAATGCGTTCCTCGACCCGGGCCGTGACGCCGGTTACGCGGTGTTCGCCAAAGTGGTCAAGGGCATGGACGTGGTGGACATCATCGTCAACTCTCAGACCACCACCAAGCAAGGCATGCAGAACGTGCCAATCGACCCTGTGATCATCAAGTCGGCCAAGCGCATCGACTGAGGCACACGGCAAGCCTGAGCGGCGAGGCCAATCGCGCGCCGCTCACAGCAAAAGGAGAGCCCCTGCCAGGGCATTGACCGATGGTTTATCGCCGTTTCGAACAACTGATCGACATCTTCCGCGACGCCCCCACTTCGGCACCGCCGAACCGCGTCCTACCCTTCTACACCTATTACCTGAAACAGGTCTGGCCGAGCTTCGCCGTGCTGCTGGTGGTGGGCCTGGTCGGCGCACTGATCGAAGTGGCGCTGTTCAGCTACCTGAGCCGCATCATCGACCTGGCCCAGGGCACGCCCAATGTGGACTTCTTCAAGATCCACGGCCTGGAGCTGGCCTGGATGGCCGTGGTGGCGCTGATCTTTCGCCCCATTTTCGTGGCCCTGCATGACCTGCTGGTGCACCAGACCCTGAGCCCCGGCATGACCAGCCTGATCCGCTGGCAGAACCACAGCTATGTGCTCAAGCAGAGCCTGAATTTCTTCCAGAACGATTTTGCCGGGCGCATCGCCCAGCGCATCATGCAGACCGGCAACTCCCTGCGCGACTCGGCGGTGCAGGCCGTGGATGCGCTGTGGCACGTGCTGATCTACGCCATCAGCTCGCTGGTGCTGTTCGCCGAGGCCGACTGGCGCCTGATGATCCCGCTGTTGCTCTGGATCGCCGCCTACATCGGCGCCCTGTGCTACTTCGTGCCGCGGGTCAAGGAGCGCTCGGTGGTGTCGTCCGATGCCCGCTCCAAGCTCATGGGCCGGATCGTCGACGGTTACACCAACATCACCACCCTGAAGCTGTTCGCCCACACCAACTTCGAACAGCAATACGCCCGCGAGGCGATCCAGGAACAGACCGAAAAAGCCCAGCTGGCCGGCCGCGTGGTGACCAGCATGGACGTGGTCATTACCAGCATGAACGGCCTGCTGATCGTCGGCACCACGGGCCTGGCGCTGTGGCTGTGGACCCAATCGCTGATCAGCGTCGGCGCGATTGCCCTGGCGACCGGGCTGGTGATTCGCATCGTCAACATGTCCGGCTGGATCATGTGGGTGGTCAACGGCATCTTTGAAAACATCGGCATGGTCCAGGATGGCCTACAGACCATCGCCCAGCCGGTCAGCGTCACCGACCGCGACCAGGCCAAGCCCCTGGCGGTGGCCCGGGGCGAGGTGCGCTTCGAACATGTGGACTTCCACTATGGCAAGAAAAGCGGGGTGATCAGCGACCTCAACCTGACCATCAAGTCCGGTGAGAAGATCGGCCTGATCGGTCCGTCCGGCGCCGGTAAGTCCACCTTGGTCAACCTGCTGCTGCGTCTCTATGACGTGCAGGGCGGGCGCATTCTCATCGACGGCCAGGACATTGCCGAAGTGAGCCAGGAAAGCCTGCGCTCGCGCATCGGCATGATCACCCAGGACACCTCGCTGCTGCACCGTTCGATTCGCGAGAACCTGCTCTACGGCAAGCCCGACGCCACCGACGCACAGCTCTGGGAGGCCGTGCACAAGGCCCGCGCCGATGAGTTCATCCCGCTGCTGTCGGACGCCGAGGGGCGCACCGGCTTCGATGCCCACGTGGGTGAGCGCGGCGTGAAACTCTCCGGCGGCCAGCGCCAGCGCATCGCTATCGCGCGGGTGCTGCTCAAGGATGCGCCGATCCTGATCATGGACGAAGCAACGTCAGCCCTGGACTCGGAAGTCGAAGCGGCGATCCAGGAAAGCCTCGAGACCCTGATGCAAGGCAAGACGGTGATCGCCATCGCCCACCGCCTCTCCACCATCGCCCGGATGGACCGGTTGGTGGTCCTGGAGCATGGCCGCATCGCCGAAACCGGCAGCCACGCCGAACTGCTGGCGCACGGCGGGTTGTATGCGCGGCTGTGGCAGCACCAGACGGGTGGGTTTGTGGGGATCGACTAGGACCTGACTCAACCGTACCTGTGGCGAGGGGATTTATCCCCGCTGGGCTGCGGAGCAGCCCCAAAAGAGTCCAACTCAATCAGCCTGATACACCGAGGTGCCAGGTTTTAGGGCTGCTTCGCAGCCCAGCGGGGATAAATCCCCTCGCCACAGAGGGCCGTGCCAGCCAGTGAGTTCAGCACTGTCGATACGGCAGTGCAGTCCTGGCCTCCTCGGCGTAAGCCAAAACCCCTTCCTGCTCGCGCGCCAGGAAGTCCGCCACCGCGGCCTTCAACCCCGGATGGCGCAAGTAATGCCACGACCGGGTGATCACCGGCTCGAACCCACGTATCAATTTGTGCTCGCCCTGGGCACCGGCATCGAAGCGTTGCAAGCCGTGGGCAATCGCATAATCCATGCCCTGGTAGAAACAGGTCTCGAAGTGCAAGCGATCGTATTCCGCCAGGCAACCCCAGTAACGCCCATAGAAGCTGTCGCCGCCCACCAGGCTGAAGGCCATCGCCACCGGCCGTGAGCCTTGCTTGGCCAGCACCACGCGAATCGCCTCGGGCATGCGTTCGGCCAGCAGGCTGAAGAACGCCCGCGTCAGGTACGGCGCCTGCCGACGCACCGCGTAGGTGTTGGCGTAACAGGCGTAGACGAAATCCCACTGCGCCTCGTCCAGTTGATGGCCATCGAGCCATTCGAACTCGATGCCCTGCCCCGCCACCTGCTCGCGCTCCTTGCGCATCTGCTTGCGCTTGCGGGAACTGAGCGCATCGAGAAAATCCTGGAAGTCCCGGTAACCGCGATTCTGCCAATGGTACTGGCAGCCAATCCGCTGCAACCAACCCTCCTGCCCGGCCAGCGCGGTATCGGTGAAGTCATCGGTAAAGTTGATGTGGGCGCTGGACAGCCCCTCGACCTCCAGATACCCCGGCACGCTGCCCAACAACGCCAGCCCATCCTCCCCCCGCGCCGCCAGCAGACGCGGACCGCTGACCGGGCTGAACGGCACCGCCGTCAGCAGCTTGGGGTAATAGTCGATACCGGCCCGGGCACACGCATCGGCCCAGCCGTGGTCGAACACGTACTCACCGTAGGAATGCCACTTGCGGTAACTGGGCAAGGCGGCCAGCAGACGACCGTCTTCGACGAGCAGCAAATGCTCGGGCTGCCAACCGGATTGCGGGCCGAGGCTGGCACTGTCTTCCAGGGAGCTCAGGAAGGCGTGGCGCAGGAACGGTTGATGGTCGGGCACCATCGCGTCCCATTCCTGGGACGCGATGGTGGAGAGAGTGTCCAGTACGTGAAGCGGCATGCGGGTCCTCGATAGCCGGACGATGGATGGAGCGAGTATCGCCTATCTGGACCCGGTGAGACGAGGAGCAAAGTAGTTTTTGAGTTCATGGCCGATGGGCGTGAATTCCCATTGCTACTCCATTCGATCAATCACCGTCAGGCTGATAACCTAAGTGCCGCTTCCTTACGTTTGGCTCACGCGGCCTTGCAGCTCTGACTTCCTTAATTTGGACTTCTAGGTTCGCCCGAACTCTACCTTTATTCGCAAGAGCTCTGATTGCCATTCTAGAATCGTAATCCTCGGCGACTCTCTTGATTGTCGCAGCGCCCTCCCTAGTGATACCGATTTTCCCTTCGTTTTTTTTGGCGTACTCGTGAGCCGTAGTGGCTAATATCGCATCATCTTTCAATGTCTCGAAATCCAAAGCATTGCGCTGCCCTGCTTTCTCCGCATCATCCCAAAACAAAAGCGCTCGTTTTCTCAAACGAGAAATATGTTTCTTTTCAATCGGATACAACGTTGTCGGATGAGACTTCGAATTTCTAGAAAGTATCTTCGGCAATTTTTCATAACCAGGCGTAGCGGTGGTGACCCTTGGAGATCCAATCGTGTTCCTGAAACCTCTCAGCAACCATCCCCACGGACTATGCCCCGTTGGATCCACGCTATTTATCGGATCCCCCACGCAATAGATATACGCATTCAAGCCCCCCTTGCCAAACGGGCTCAAGTTGTCCGGACTGTGAAATCGCATCAACAACGGATTGAAGACTCTGTAGCCGTTGCCCAACAAATACCAACCGGTTTGTGTCTCACGTCGTTCGCCGTTGTAGCCCAGATGACAGTTCACCGAGGCGCTCTGCGTAAGATGGCCGTACGCCGAATAAGCGATGCTTTTGACAGCACCCTGGCTGATCTCACTCAACACGCTGTTCTTGTCATCGCCCGCCAACAGCATGACCTCTGAACCACTGCCGGTCCGGTGCTCGGCAAGTACGACACCCTCGGCGCGGATGAAAGTGCTGTTGATGTTCCCGTTGGTTTCATTCGCCAATTCATCGCTTCGGTAGAAACGTTGCTCTCTACCGGCGGAGGTCGTTCGACCAATCAAGTTGTCCAGCGCGTCATAGTGAAAGCCGTCAGTCGTTTCGTTGCGTGAAACCCCGGAGTCGCCGAGAGAGCCATTGGACCCAGGCTGTCCTACTTTATCTGAACCCGCCATGTCGTTCTCCGCATCTGCCATTGCGCCTGAACGAAGTAAGCACGTTTTCCGGAAACCGTGAAACTGTCAGGGTTTACAGGTGCATGCCCGTACAGTGCCCCCGGAAAAAAGGCCAAAAAAAACCCCGCCAGAGGCGGGGTTCAAAGGAGCTTAACGGATGAAGCGAGAGCGGTGTAGCGGTACGTGGCTTAGAACACGTACTGGGCGCGCATGACAAAACCATCGCCGTCGTCGTCACCGTTGACGTTGGTGACTTTGTCGGTCTTGGCCTTGATGTAGGCGGCGGAGATTTTCACCGCTTCGTTGGCGTACCAGTTCACGCCCAGGTTGTGCACCTTGGCTTCGGCATCGCCGACGTCGCGGGTGGCGCTGGCGGTGGTGATGTTGTCGTCTTCGACGGTCATGCTGTCGTAGCGATAGAACACTTCCCAGGCGCCGATGGATTTGTTCTGAGGCTTGATGGCGTCGAACTTGCCCACTTTATAGCCGCGCGATTCACCGGTGAGGGTGTAGGCGCCCTGAACGTAGAAGCCATGGCCCTTGAGGTCTTCGAAGCCGTCGGCATCAGCCTTGGTCTTGCGGGTGATGTACTCACCCTGGATCGACGCAGGCCCCATGGCGAAGGCGGCTTCCAGGCCGAACGCGGTGTCGCGGTCGTAGGAACCGGCCGGCGAGTTGTTGGCACCGCCCAGTACCGGACGGTTACCGTTAGGGCCGGCATCGTTGCCGCCGAGGGTTTCTACGCCACGCATGCCCAGGCGAGAGCGATAACGTGCATCGAACACGGTGTCGGAGACATCGCGCGAGGCCACGTTCACACCGAAGTGCAACACGTTGCCAGCCTCGTGCATCGGGGCGAACACGAAGCGGCCGTTGACTTGCTTGACGCTGTCGCCGTCGGTGTCGTCGGTGTCCTTGCTGAACACACCGGCCGATGCATAGAACGAATCGGCGAAGGTGCTGGACGCTTGCAGGCCCAGGCCGTTCTGGTGGCTGTTGGCCCAGTCGATCAGGTCGTAAGCAGCGTTACGCTCAGGCGCGGTGACCCACTTGGAGCTGGTGGCTTTTTCCAGGCCGAAGTCGGGGTCGAAACGACCGACCTTGATCGACACTGGTTTGAAACCGTTATAGGCCAGGGACGCTTCGTCGAAGTAGCCGTTGTCCGAGTCGCCGCTGTTGTGGGACATGTCGTAGTTGATGGTGTAGGCCCAGTCCGTGTACAGCACGCCGGACAGTTCCAGGAATGCGCGACGGATGTAAGCGGCATCGGCAGATTTGCCGTTGTCGGTGTAGATCCCGTCGAACTGGCTGTAGTCAGCCTGCAAACGACCGCCGAGCTTGAAGCTGAACTCTTTGTCAGTGGTAGCGACCTCAAGGCCGCCCTTGGTCTTGACCACGATATCGGCGCCATCGGTGGTGACGGTGCCGGCGAAAGCCTGGGCGGTTACTGCCATTGCCAGTGCGCTGGCGGCAAAACCTGCGAAGTGCTTACGGATCATCGAAGAATTCCCCTAGTTGGTAGTCTATGCGTTAGAAAACACGCGGAACTGGGCCCGCTGGTGTTGGGAGGGGATCTTGGCGGCAGGTTGTGTCAGGCGAGTTGCTATCACATAAAGATTTTATGACAGCGGAACTTTTTACTTCGAAAGGGAATAACCAGAGGCGACGCAGCCCCCTGTGGGAGCGGGCTCGCTCGCGAAAGCGGTGTGCCAGTCGACATGGATATCGAATGTGCCACCGTATTCGCGAGCAAGCCCGCTCCCACAAATTGCGCGGTTGGCGGATTTTAGTGGCTGGATCGACGACGTTCGGCCGCAAGTTTTTCGGCGAGGTGGTCGAGATCGGGCACCGGCGGTTCAGGGAGTTTTCTCAGGGTCGCCTGCATCAGGCGCATCTGGCGGATGAAACGCCGACAGTTGGGGCAGAACATCAGGTGATGGCGCACCATCAGGCGCTCGCGAAAGCTCAGTTGCCCATCGAGGTAATCGCTGGAGCGCGCCACTTGTTCCTTGCAGGTCAGCATTCGCCGGTTTCCTCGAAATGTTCCACGGTCGCGAAGACCTTTAGCCGGGCGCGATGCAACAGCACACGAACGTTGGAGAGCGAGATGTCGAGAAGATTACAGATTTCTTCCAGCTCCAGGCCCTGACGCTCACGCAGGGTCAGCACACTGCCCTGCAGGTCCGACAGGCTGAGCAAGGTGTGCTCCAGGCAATCGCGCAACTCGCTTTCCGTGAGCAGGGCTTCGGGGGTGTCCTGGTGCCAGGCGAACGGTGCCAGCAACCAATGCCCGTCGGCGGCGAAGCGTTCGTCGCCCAGGGTGCCGTGGGGCGCCGGCAGATCGTCGAGCAGCACTTCCCGCCGGTTCTGCTTGTAGCGGCCCTTGGCGGCATTGGCGGTGATGGTCAACAGCCAGGTCTTGAGGCTGGAACGCCCCTGGAAACCGCTGAGATTGCGCACCACCGACAACCAGGCGTCCTGCACCACTTCGTCGGCGTGGCGGTTGCCGACGATGGCATAGGCGACCGCGCGCATCGGGCCCTGGTAGGTACTGACCAGTTCCTTGTAGGCACGCTGCTCACCGGCCAGCAGGCGCTGGAGCAGTTGGGTGTCATCGCTGGCGGTCATTCAAACGCCCCAAATGCCAGGGAAACTTGATATTGCTTTTGTGGCGAGGGGATTTATCCCCGCTGGGTTGCGAAGCGACCCTAATCTCACGCATCACGGTATATCAGGATGAGTGCATCGCCTGTTTTGAGGCTGCTGCGCAGCCCAGCGGGGATAAATCCCCTCGCCACAAAATCCGCTCACCGCAACAGTGGATCAACGCTTGCGCAGAATCACACTGCCAATCGAATAGCCGGCGCCAAACGAGCTGAGAACGGCCACGGTGCCCGCCGGCAGGTCATCCTGGTACAGGTGGAAAGCAATGACCGAACCTGCCGAACTGGTGTTGGCGTAGCGGTCGAGGATGACCGGGGCTTCTTCTTCGGTGGCTTCGCGTCCCAGCAGCTTGCGCACGATCAACTGGTTCATGCTCAGGTTGGCCTGGTGCAGCCAGAAACGCTTCACCTGGCCGACGTCCAGTTGGTTCTCATCCAGGTGGGCGCCGATCAGTTCGGCCACCATCGGGCAGACGTCGCGGAACACCTTGCGGCCTTCCTGGACGAACAGTTTGTCCCGGCTGCCGACACCCTCTTCAGCGGCGCGGTTGAGGAAGCCGAAGTTGTTGCGGATGTTGTTGGAGAACTTGGTCAGCAACTTGGTGCTGACCACGTCGAACTGGTGCGCCGAGGTGGCCTGGTCGGCGCGTTCGATGATCACGGCGGTGGCCGCGTCGCCGAAGATGAAGTGGCTGTCGCGGTCACGGAAGTTCAGGTGCCCGGTGCACACTTCCGGGTTGACCATCAGGATCGCCCGGGCCTGGCCCAGTTGCACGCTGTTGGCGGCGGCCTGGATGCCGAACGTTGCCGAGGAGCAGGCCACGTTCATGTCGAAGCCGAAGCCCTCGATGCCCAGCGCTTCCTGAACCTCGATGGCGATGGCCGGGTACGGCCGCTGCAGGTTGGAACAGGCGACGATCACGCCGTCGATGTCGGCAGCGGTGCGGCCGGCGCGCTCCAGGGCTTGCCTGGCGGCACCGACCGCCATTTCGCAGAGCACCGACCACTCGTCGTTGGAGCGCTCGGGCAGACGCGGGGTCATGCGTTGCGGGTCGAGGATGCCGTCCTTGTCCATGACAAAGCGGCTCTTGATACCAGAAGCCTTTTCGATGAACGCGGCATTGGATTCGGTCAGCGCCTCCACTTCACCGCGCTCGATGGCCTCGGCGTTGTCGGCGTTGAACTGGGCGACATAGGTATTGAAGGAGTGCACCAGTTCTTCGTTGGAGATGCTGTTGGCCGGGGTGTACAGGCCGGTGCCGCTGATGACGACGTTATGCATGGGCGTGTCTCTGATCTGTTCAGGCAGAAAGCATTGGCACCGACGTACCAATACACAAAGGGACTTTTCCCATCCGGGGAAGCAGCCCTGGCAGCGCTTTATTCCGATCCGCCCGAGGGATTGAAGCTCAAAAACCACGGGACCGGCATTTATAGGCGCGAAGTTTGCCATAAACCCTGGGGTTTGGCCCATTCTCCATTCATCACAACCCCATACCCTGTGGGAGCGAGCTTGCTCGCGATAGCGATGGTTCGGCCTGCATTGATGTTGACTGATACACCGCTATCGCGAGCAAGCTCGCTCCCACAGGGGTTAGAGGGGCTTTGCGATCACGGTTCCACCTGGCTCCATTGCTTGCCCAGGCGCTTGTCGGAAATCGGCACCTTGGTGCCCAACTGCTGGGCGAACAGCGACACCCGGTATTCCTCCAGCCACCAGCGGTACAACTCCAGTTGCGGGTCGCGCTTGCCTTCCTGGGCATGTTTGTCGGCACGGGCCTGGTATTGGGCCCAGAGGTTCGACAGCTCGCCGCTCCAGACTCGGTCCTTCTGCACCTGGCCGCCGAGCTTCTCGAAGCGCTGCTCGATGGCCTTGAGGTAGCGCGGCAGTTCCTTGAGCCATTGATGCGGAGTTTCGCGCACGAAGCCCGGGTACACCAGGTGGCCGAGCTGCTGCTTGATGTCGTTCAGAGCCACGGCCTGGGCCAGGTCGATCTTGCCCTTGAAGCGCTTTTGCAGGCCGTGCCAGAGCTTGAGGATGTCCAGGGTCAGCTTCGCCAGACGCTCGGCGTGCTCGGTCCACCCGCCGCGCTTGCGCTCGGCCAGGGAGGCGAGCGCGGCGCCGTCGCGGGGCAGGCTCGCCTCGCCGTCCAGCACGCAACTGTCGAGGCTCGCCAGCAGGATATCTTCGACCAGGCTGTCGATGCGCCCCAGCTCGCGATACAGCAGGCCCAACTCGGTCAGCCCCGGCAGCTTGCCGCGCAGGAACTTGGCGGACTCGGCCAGTTGTTGCATCAACAGGCGCTGCAAGGCGCGGCGGTGCTGGAACTCGGCTTCGGCCGGTGTCGGGAAGCGCCCTTCCTTGACCACGCCGCCCTCTTCCACCAGCGCCGGGTAGACCGTCATCGACAGCCCGGCGATCTTCTGTTGGGTTTTCTCGGCCACCGGCGCAAAGACTTTCGCCTCCACCGGCGCCTGGCTTTTCGCCGTTTGCGGCACCGCCAATGCGGCCTGGCTGGCCTCGGCAAAGCGCGCCGTCAGTTCGGCCAGGTCGCGGCCTTCGCCGAGGAACTTGCCCTGGCCGTCGACGATTTCCAGGTTCATGCGCAGATGACTTTCGACTTGCTGCGCCGCTTCGACCCAGGCTTCGTCGCTAACCCGCGCCCCGGTCATGCGCAGCAGTTCACGCCCCAGGGCCTGGGGTAACGAACCCTCGGCGAAGGTGATGCGTTGCAGCGCGGCCTTGACGAAGTCCGGCACTGGCACGAAATTCTTGCGCAAGGCCTTGGGCAGGTTGCGCACCAGGGCGATGCACTTGGCCTCGATCATCCCCGGCACCAGCCACTCCAAGCGCTCCGGTGGCAACATCGGCAACAGCGGCGCCGGTACGCGCAAGGTCACGCCATCGCGGGGGTGGTTGGGCTCGAAGTGGTAGCTCAACGGCAAGGTCAGGTCGCCGACGCGCAAGGTGTCCGGGTAGTACGCGGCGGTGACCTCGCTGGCCTCGCGAGCCAGTACGTCTTCTTCGCGCATAATCAGCAGTTGCGGGTCTTTCTGGCTGTTGATCCGGTACCAACTGTCGAACGTCGCGGTCTGGTGGATCTCCGCTGGCAAGCGCGCGTCGTAGAAACCGAACAGCGTTTCTTCATCCGCCAGGATGTCGCGACGACGGGCCTTGGCCTCCAGCTCGTCGAGCTGCTCCAGCAGCCGGGTATTGGCCCCCAGGCACTTGGCCCGGGACTGGATCTCGCCACGCACCAGCGCTTCGCGGATGAACAGTTCGCGGGAGACCACCGGGTCCACCGGCCCGTAGTGCACCGGCCGACGACCGACCACGATCAGCCCGAACAGGGTGATCTGCTCGTACGCCACCACCTGCCCGCGCTTCTTCTCCCAATGGGGTTCGAAATGGTTCTTCTTGATCAGGTGTCCGGCCAGCGGCTCGATCCAGTCCGGCTCGATCTTGGCGACCATGCGCGCATACAGCTTGGTGGTTTCCACCAGCTCGGCGGTCATCAGCCACTGCGGGCGTTTCTTGCCCAGGCCGGATGACGGGTGGACCCAGAACCGCCGTTGACGGGCCCCCAGGTAGTCGCCGTCCTCGGTCTTCTGGCCAATCTGGCTGAGCAGCCCCGAGAGCACCGCCTTGTGCAGCTTCGGGTAATCCGCCGGTTCCTTGTTGAGGCTCAACTGCAGGTCGCGGCAGATCAGGCTCAATTGCCGATGGGCGTCGCGCCACTCGCGCAGGCGCAAGTAGTTGAGGAAGTTCTTCCGGCACCAGTTGCGTAACGGGCTGGCGGTCAGGGCCTGGCGCTGCTCTTCGAAACCGCGCCACAGGTTGACCAGCCCGGCGAAGTCCGAGTCCGTGTCCTTCCACTGGGCGTGGGCCTGGTCGGCGGCCTGCTGGCGCTCGGGCGGACGCTCGCGCGGATCCTGGACCGACATGGCGCTGGCCACGATCAGCACCTCCTGCAGGCTTCCCAGCTTCGCCGCTTCCAGCAGCATGCGACCCATGCGCGGGTCTACCGGCAGGCGGGCCAACTGGCGGCCCAACGCCGTGAGCTGGCCATTGCGGTCCACCGCCGACAACTCTTGCAGCAGGTTGAAACCGTCGCTGATGGCCTTGCCGTCCGGCGGCTCGATGAACGGGAAATCGGTGATCTCACCGAGGCGCAGGTGCAGCATCTGCAGGATCACCGCCGCCAGGTTGGTGCGCAGGATCTCGGGGTCGGTGAATTCCGGCCGGCCGAGGAAATCCTCCTCGCTGTACAACCGCACACAGATCCCCGGCTCGACCCGGCCGCAACGGCCCTTGCGCTGGTTGGCGCTGGCCTGGGAAATGGCTTCGATGGGCAGGCGCTGGACCTTGGCCCGGTAGCTGTAGCGGCTGATACGCGCGGTTCCGCTGTCGATGACGTAGCGGATGCCCGGCACGGTCAGCGAGGTTTCGGCGACGTTGGTCGCCAGCACCACGCGCCGCCCCGGATGGGACTGGAAAATTCGCTGTTGTTCGGCCGGGGACAAGCGCGCATACAACGGCAGGATCTCGGTGTGCTTGAGCTGGGCCTTGCGCAGCATTTCCGCCGCGTCACGAATCTCCCGCTCGCCTGGCAGGAACACCAGCACGTCACCGGGGCTACGGCGCTCGCTGCGTTCATGGGCGGCGATTTCATCGAGGGTGGCGAGGATCGCCTGGTCGACGGTCAGGTCGTCTTCGACCCGGTTGCCTTCTTCGTCCTGCTCCAGGGTCAGCGGCCGATACCAGGTTTCCACCGGGAAGGTGCGCCCCGAGACCTCCACGATCGGCGCATCGTCGAAATGCTTGGAGAAGCGCTCAAGATCGATGGTCGCCGAGGTGATGATGACTTTCAGGTCCGGGCGGCGCGGCAGCAGGGTCTTGAGATAGCCCAGCAGGAAATCGATGTTCAGGCTGCGTTCGTGGGCCTCGTCGACGATGATCGTGTCGTAGCGTTCGAGGTAGCGATCGTTCTGGGTCTCGGCCAGCAGGATGCCGTCGGTCATCAGCTTGATCAGGGTGTTGGCGTCGCTCTGGTCCTCGAACCGCACCTGGTAGCCCACCAGCGCGCCCAACGGCGTCGCCAGTTCCTCGGCGACCCGGCTGGCAACGCTGCGAGCGGCGATGCGGCGCGGCTGGGTGTGGCCGATCAGGCCATGCTGACCGCGACCGATTTCCAGGCAGATCTTTGGCAACTGGGTGGTTTTGCCCGAGCCGGTTTCGCCCGCGATGATCAACACCTGATGCTTGAGCAACGCGTCCTTGATTTCATCGCGCTTGGCCGCGATCGGCAGATTGTCGTCGTAGCGAATCACCGGCAGGCTGGCCTTACGCGCCAGCACCTGGTCACACGATGCCTGCATGCGCGCCACCCACTGGGCCAGCTTGGCCTCGTCGGGTTTCTTGCGCAGCTCGAGCAACTGGCGCCGCAACCGGTGACGGTCGGCGAGCATGGCGTGGTCGAGGTTCTTCAGCAGCTTGTCGATAGCGGGGGCTTGGTCAGTCATCAGGTACGCAAGGGGAAAAAAGAGCAGCGGCAAGTTTCAAGCTGCAAGCTGCAAGTTGCAAGCCGCGTTGACCGGAAACCCAAAACTTACCGCTTGAAGCTTGAAGCTTGAAGCTGCTTCTATCCCTTGCGCCGATACGGGAACACGTCGATCACCTTCCCCGCCCGGATGGCCTCTTGCAGGCCTTTCCAGTAGTCGGCGTTGTACAGCTCGCCGTGCAATTGGTCGAACAGCTTGCGCTGGCCCACGTCGGCGAACAGGAACGGTGGGAATTCCTCGGGGAACACGTCCAGCGGGCCGATGGAATACCAGGGCTCGGAGGCCATCTCGTCTTCCGGCGTGCGGGGCTGGGGGATGTGGCGGAAGTTGGCTTCGGTGAGGAAGCAGATCTCATCGTAGTCGTAGAACACCACGCGGCCGTGGCGGGTCACGCCGAAGTTCTTGAGCAACATGTCACCGGGGAAAATGTTCGCCGCCGCCAGTTGCTTGATCGCCAGGCCGTAGTCTTCCAGCGCCTCGCGCACCTGGGCCTCGCTGGCGTTTTCCAGGTAGAGGTTCAACGGCGTCATGCGCCGCTCGGTCCAGCAATGGCGAATCAGCACGGTATCGCCCTCCACCGACACCGTGGACGGTGCCACGTCGAGCAGTTCTTCCAGGCAGGCCGGCTCGAACTTGCTCAGCGGGAAGCGGAAGTCGGCGAACTCCTGGGTATCGGCCATGCGCCCAACCCGATCGACACTTTTCACCAGGCGATACTTCTCGATCACCGTGGCCCGGTCGACGTTTTTCGACGGCGAGAAACGGTCCTTGATGATTTTGAACACAGTGTTGAAGCCCGGCAGGGTGAACACGCTCATGACCATGCCGCGTACCCCCGGCGCCATGATGAACTGGTCGTCGGTGTTCGCCAGGTGGTTGATCAGCGCCCGGTAGAATTCGGACTTACCGTGCTTGTAGAAACCGATGGAGGTGTACAGCTCGGCAATGTGCTTGCCCGGCAGGATGCGCTTGAGAAAGCCGATGAATTCCGCCGGCACCGGTACGTCCACCATGAAGTACGAACGGGTGAACGAGAAGATGATCGACACCTGCGCCTCGTCGGTGATTAGCGCGTCGATCTGGATGCCCCGGCCTTCGCGGTGCAACAGCGGGATCACCAGGGGCCATTGGTCGTCCTGGGTGTAGATCCGGCCCACCAGGTAGGCGCCCTTGTTGCGGTACAGCACTGAGGAAAACAACTCCACCGTCAGTTCCGGGTCCTTGCAGACCCAGTCCGGCAGGTTCTCGCGCAGTTGGGCTTCGAGGCGCTGCAGGTCGCCCGGCAGGTCGGCGTAGTCCTCGCTGAAGCGGTAGTCGGCGAAGATGTTCGCCAGCATCCGGTCGAGCTGGCCCTGGGGCTTGTAGGTACGCGTCTGGGCGGCCCGGGCCCGGCGCAGGCTGGGCCGGGTGGTGTGGATGAACATGGTGCCGTCGCTGATCAGGTCGTGGCTGAACAGCCCGCAGAAGATCGAGTTGTACCAGGTTTCCGACAGTTCATCGTCGAAACGCAGGTCGATCAGGCTGATGTAGGCGCTCTTGACCAGCGGCCAGCAGCCCACGTCCATCAACGCCTCGGCTTCGAAGGCCTTGCGCAGCCGCGCCACGGTTTCAAAGACTTTTTCTTCATACAGATTGATCCGCGCCGCCGACGCCGCTTGCGCCTCCAGCCACTGGGCCTGCTCGAACCGGGCGCGGGCGCCGTCGGTAATCTGCCGGAAATGCTCGCGATAATCGTCGAAGCCTTCGAGGATCGAACGGGCGATATCGGTGGCGGGCCATGGTTGCGGCATAGGGTGAACCTCGGCGGGTCAGGCTTGTTATTGGCGACTGAGCTTAGAGGCCAATCGCGCGCCAGCGCAACCATTGCCATCGGTATCCGGGGCAGCGACACTTGTCGCCCGATTCTGCCAGGAAAGCACCGTGAACCTCGTCGATACCCTGCGTTTGCTATCACTGGCCGCCATCTGGGGGGCCAGCTTTCTGTTCATGCGCATTATCGCCCCCGTCATTGGCACGATCCCCACTGCATTTTTTCGCGTGTCCATCGCCTTCGTCGGCCTGCTGGTCATCCTGACGCTGATGCGTATCGACTTTGATTTTCGCGGCAAGCTCAAAGTGGTGATGGTGCTGGGCCTGATCAACTCGGGCATCCCGGCCACGTTCTACTCGCTGGCGGCCCAGGTGTTGCCCGCCGGCTACTCGGCCATCTTCAACGCCACCACGCCATTGATGGGCGTGCTGATCGGCGGCCTGTTCTTCAGCGAAAAACTCACCGTGGCCAAGGTCAGCGGGGTGTTCCTGGGCCTGTTCGGGGTGGGTATCCTGACCGGCGCCGGGCCGGTGGCCTTCGACCTGCAATTGCTGATGGGCGCCCTCGCCTGCCTGCTGGCGACCACCTGCTATGGCTTTGCCGGCTTCCTCACTCGCCGCTGGCTCGATCATCAAGGGGGGTTGGACAGCCGCCTCGCCGCGCTGGGCAGCATGTTCGGCGCCACGGTGTTCTTGCTGCCGCTGTTCGGCTACACCGCCATCAGCCAGCCCCCGGCCAGCTGGGGCGGCTGGAGCGTCTGGTTGTCGCTGCTGGGGTTGGGGCTGGTGTGCACGGCACTGGCGTACATTCTGTACTTCCGGCTGCTCAGTTCCATCGGTCCGGTCAAGTCCATGACCGTGACCTTCCTGATCCCGCCGTTCGGCGTGTTGTGGGGGGCGTTGCTGCTGGATGAGCCGCTGGGCATGGCGCATCTGTATGGCGGGGTGCTGATTGCGGCGGCGTTGTGGCTGGTGTTGAAGCCAGGGGTGACGAAGCCTGTTGAGGTAGAGTAAGGCCGTGGCGAGGAAGCTTGCTCTCGCCGGGCGCGAAGCGGCCCTCGTTTTCTGGGGCGGCTGCGCCACCCAGCGGGAGCAAGCTCCCTCGCCATAGGTCAGCCGAACAACCAGTAGCCCAGGGCCGTCAGCACCAGCACCGCCAACACGGGGCGCATCACCCGGTAGGCCTTGGGATGCTTGCGCTTCCACTGCTTGACCTGACCACTGAAGCCGTCACTGAACCTCTTGCTCCAGGCGTAAGCCTGGTTGATCCCGCCGACGCGTTCGTCGTCGAGGTTCTGCGGTGCGGTGGCGCGACCGAGGAAGGCACTGATGGCGCGGTTGAGACGGGTCATCAGCCGGCTTTTCAGCGGGCGTTCGACGTCGCAGAACAAGATCACCCGGGTTTGCGGGGTTTCGTTCTTGACCCAGTGCACGTAGGTCTCATCGAACATGACGTCTTCGCCATCACGCCAGGCATAGACCTGGCCGTCGACAAAGATCCGGCAGTCGTCGGAATTGGGCGTGGACAGCCCCAGGTGATAGCGCAGGGAACCGGCGAACGGGTCCCGGTGAGGGTTCAGATGGCTACCGCCCGGCAGCAGGGCAAACATTGCGCCCTTCACGTTGGGAATGGCGCTGACCAGCTCGACGGTTTTCGGGCACAGCAGCTCGGCAGACGGCAGCGGTTTGTCGTACCACTTGAGGTAGAAGCGCTTCCAGCCTTTCTTGAAGAACGATCCGAAGCCGGCATCGTTGTTCTTTTCCGCGGCCCGGATGTAGCCCTCGTCGAACAGGTGCATGGCCTCGTCACGAATGACGTGCCAGTTGTCCTTGAGCACATCCAGCTCGGGAAATTTGCTGCGGTCCAGGTAGGGCTTGGAGGGCACGCCGGAAAACAGGTACATCAAGGCGTTGTAGGGGGCGAACAAGGCCGAGTGATTGACGAACTGGCGCAATACCGGCAAACGCGCGCGACCGCGCAAGTGCACATACAGCGTACTGCCCAGGAACAGCAGCAATACCGAGGCCTTGGCGACAAACGAAACGGTCATTGTAAAACTCCTTGTCCAAAACGACTTGCGCAACGCCATCAGCCCGGCGCGACGGCCGGCCATGGTATAGAGCCTTGCCCGGGGAAGAAACCGCCCCAGGCAACATTCACTGTTGAGAATGACGCAACAATGCCCTTCTTAACACGCATGAGCTGAACGTTGGCTGATGCAGTCCACTGTGACGAGGGGATTTATCCCCGCTGGACTGCGCAGCAGTCCCAACAACTCATCCGGCTCCATTTATCTCGGGGTCGGGTTTGGGGTCGCTTCGCAACCCAACGGGGATAAATCCCCTCGCCACAAAAAGCATCGATTGCTTGGCCGTTACTGCTGGATCTCCTGCTCGGTGAACAAATCACTGAACAACATGCTCGACAGATAGCGCTCGCCCGAATCCGGCAGGATCACCACCAGGGTCTTGCCCTGCATTTCCGGTTTTTCCGCCAGGCGCACGGCCACGGCCATCGCCGCGCCGCAAGAGATGCCGCAGAGGATGCCCTCCTCCTGCATCAGGCGCAAAGCCATGGCCTTGGACTCCTCGTCGGTGACCCGCTCGACCTGGTCGACGATCGACAGGTCAAGGTTCTTCGGCACGAAGCCGGCACCGATCCCCTGGATCTTGTGGGGGCTGGGCTTGATCTCCTGCCCCGCCATCGCCTGGGTAATCACCGGCGAGGTTTCGGGCTCGACCGCCACCGACAGGATCGGCTTGCCACACGTGTTCTTGATATACCGTGAAACGCCGGTGATGGTTCCCCCGGTGCCGACCCCCGCGACCAGCACATCCACCGCGCCATCGGTGTCGTTCCAGATTTCCGGGCCGGTGGTTTTTTCGTGGATCGCCGGGTTCGCCGGATTTTCGAACTGCTGCGGCATGAAATAGCGGGAAGGGTCGCTGGCGAGGATCTCGGCGGCCTTCTCGATGGCGCCTTTCATGCCCTTGGCCGGCTCGGTGAGCACCAGTTCCGCGCCCAGGGCCTTGAGCACCTTGCGCCGCTCGACGCTCATGGACGCCGGCATGGTCAGCATCAGCTTGTAGCCGCGGGCGGCGGCGACGAACGCCAGGCCGATACCGGTGTTGCCCGAGGTCGGTTCGATGATGGTCATGCCCGGCTTGAGCCTGCCGGTGCTTTCGGCGTCCCAGATCATGTTCGCGCCGATCCGGCACTTGACCGAATAACCCGGGTTGCGCCCCTCGATCTTGGCCAGGATGGTCACGCCACGCGGCGCGATGCGGTTGATCTGCACCAGCGGCGTATTGCCAATGGAATGGGCGTTGTCGACGAATATGCGGCTCATGACCGGTCCTTGAGGCTGCGGATAGTTAAGCGCTTTAAGGTAAGCCTGTTGCCCATGGGCGTCCAGTTGCACCGAACGTTCGCACGGCGACAACGGTCAATGGCTTTAACAACGCTGGAGACTGACTGACATGAAGCGTCGATACAGCTGGCCACTGTGGGGACTCGCCGCCCTCGTCGTGCTGCTGGTGGCCTTGCACTTCACCTTGCCTTATCTGGTTCGCGACTACCTGAACGACAAGTTGGCGAATATGGGCGATTATCGCGGCCAAGTCACCGACGTGGACCTGGCCTGGTGGCGCGGGGCCTATCGGATCAACGGCCTGAAAATCATCAAGGTCGACGGCAAGGTCCCGGTGCCTTTCGTCGATGCACCGCTGGTCGATTTGTCCGTCAGTTGGCATTCGCTGTGGTACGACCATGCGGTGGTGGCCGAGGCGGAGTTCGCCCGGCCCGAAGTGAACTTCGTCGACGGCGGTGGCAACCGACAGAACTCCCAGACCGGTCAGGGCACCAACTGGCGCGAACAACTGAGCAAACTGCTGCCCATCACCTTCAACGAAGTGCGGATCAGGGATGGCCACGTGACCTTTCGCAACTTCAACTCCAAGCCGCCCGTCAACCTGCGGGCCACCGACGTCAATGCCAGCTTCTATAACCTGACCAACGTGGTCGACACCGAAGGCAAGCGTGACGCGCGTTTCGAGGGCAAGGCGCTGGTGGCCGAGCACGCGCCCCTGGAAGTGCTGGCCACCTTCGATCCACTGAGCAATTTCGAGGATTTCGATTTCCGCCTGCGGGCCACGGACATCGAACTCAAGCGCCTCAACGACTTCGCCGCGGCCTATGGCAAGTTCGACTTCAACGCCGGCCACGGCGACCTGGTGATCGAAGCGCAGGCGACCGACGCCAAGCTCAGCGGCTACATCAAGCCGCTGCTGCGCGATGTGGACGTCTTCGATTGGCAGCAGGACGTGGAAAACGAGAAAAAGAACATTTTCCGCTCGGTCTGGGAAGCGCTGGTCGGCGCGGGTGAAACGACACTGAAGAACCAGCGCAAGAACCAGTTCGCCACCCGGGTCGAACTCAGCGGCAATGTCCATCAACAGAACATCAGCGCCTTCGAAGCCTTCCTGCAGATATTGCGCAACGGCTTCGTCCAGGCCTTCAACGCCCGCTATGAACAGCCACCGCCATCCAAAGACTAGGCGCATCAATCCTGTAGTGAGACCGGGTCAACATGTGACGCTCCATTCAGAGACTGAATACAGCGTCTGCGTTCACAGTCGGCGGGACGTCGCGTTATAGTCGGGCACGACATTTATTTTCGCGCGCCCCGCCTCGCCGGGCCGACGACACGTTCGAGGAATCCGCAGATGAAGTTCGAAGGCACCCGCGCCTACGTGGCCACCGATGACCTGAAGCTGGCCGTCAACGCCGCCATCACCCTGGAGCGGCCGCTGCTGGTCAAGGGCGAACCGGGCACCGGCAAGACCATGCTGGCCGAGCAACTGGCTGAGTCCTTCGGCGCCCGCCTGATCACCTGGCACATCAAGTCCACCACCAAGGCTCACCAAGGCCTGTACGAGTACGACGCGGTCAGCCGCCTGCGGGACTCGCAACTGGGTGTGGACAAGGTCCATGACGTGCGCAACTACCTGAAGAAAGGCAAGCTCTGGGAAGCGTTCGAGTCCGAGGAACGGGTCATCCTGCTGATCGACGAGATCGACAAGGCCGACATCGAGTTCCCCAACGACCTGCTGCAAGAACTCGACAAGATGGAGTTCTACGTCTACGAGACCGACGAAACCATCAAGGCCAAGCAGCGGCCGATCATCATCATTACCTCCAATAATGAAAAGGAGCTGCCGGACGCCTTCCTGCGCCGCTGCTTCTTCCACTATATCGCCTTCCCGGACCGCGCGACGCTGCAGAAGATCGTCGATGTGCATTACCCGGATATCAAGAAAGACCTGGTCAGCGAAGCGCTGGACGTGTTCTTCGACGTGCGCAAGGTGCCGGGCCTCAAGAAAAAGCCCTCCACCTCCGAGCTGGTGGACTGGCTCAAGCTGTTGATGGCCGACAACATCGGTGACGCGGTCCTGCGCGAGCGCGACCCCACCAAGGCCATCCCGCCGCTGGCCGGTGCCCTGGTCAAGAACGAACAGGACGTGCAGCTGCTTGAGCGCCTGGCGTTCATGAGCCGTCGCGGCACGCGTTGAGCCCTCTTCGTCAACAAGCGCGAGGGCAACTGCCATGCTGCTGAACCTGTTCAATGAGATGCGCGCCGCCAAGGTGCCCGTGTCGGTGCGTGAACTGCTGGACCTGATCAATGCGCTGAAACAGCGGGTGATCTTCGCCGACATGGACGAGTTCTATTACCTGTCCCGGGCGATCCTGGTGAAGGACGAACGCCATTTCGACAAGTTCGACCGGGCCTTCGCCGCTTACTTCAATGGCCTGGAGAAACTCGACGATCATCTCCAGGCGCTGATCCCCGAAGACTGGTTGCGCAAGGAGTTCGAGCGCTCGCTGACCGATGAAGAGCGGGCGCAGATCCAGTCCCTGGGTGGCCTCGACAAGCTGATCGAGGAATTCAAGAAGCGCCTGGAAGAACAGAAGGAACGCCATGCCGGCGGCAACAAGTGGATCGGCACCGGCGGCACCAGCCCGTTCGGCTCCGGGGGTTTCAACCCCGAAGGCATCCGTGTCGGCGACGCCGGCAAGCGCCAGGGCAAGGCCGTGAAGGTCTGGGACCAACGCGAGTACAAGAACCTCGACGACCAGGTGGAATTGGGCACCCGCAACATCAAGATCGCCCTGCGCCGCCTGCGCAAGTTTGCCCGCCAGGGCGCGGCCGAAGAGCTGGACATCGACGGCACCATCGACCATACCGCCCGGGATGCCGGCCTGTTGAACATCCAGATGCGGCCGGAGCGGCGCAACACCGTCAAGCTGCTGTTGCTGTTCGACATCGGCGGTTCGATGGATGCCCACGTGAAGATCTGCGAAGAGCTGTTCTCGGCCTGCAAGACCGAGTTCAAGCACCTGGAGTACTTCTACTTCCACAACTTCGTGTACGAGTCGGTGTGGAAGAACAACCTGCGCCGCACCTCCGAACGCACCTCCACCCAGGACCTGCTGCACAAGTACGGCGCCGACTACAAAGTGATCTTCATCGGCGACGCCGCCATGGCGCCCTATGAAATCACCCAGCCGGGCGGCAGCGTCGAGCACTGGAACGAAGAAGCGGGCTACGTGTGGATGCAGCGCTTCATGGAGAAGTACAAGAAACTCATCTGGATCAACCCCTACCCCAAGGACACCTGGGGCTACACCGCCTCCACCAACATCGTGCGGGAACTGGTGGAGGACCGGATGTATCCGCTGACCCTGCGAGGGTTGGAGGAAGGGATGCGGTTTCTTTCCAAGTGATCGTTGGTGCCCTTTAGGGCCTCATCGTCGGATCGCCGCCCGGAGCAAGCTCGCTCCCACACTGGATCTTCGTCACACATGAGATCCCCTGTGGGAGCGAGCTTGCTCGCGATGCTTTTAGCGGTCGAGAAAACCGCGCAAGCACTCCACCTGCTGCCGATGCGCCACCTCCTGCACCACCGGCCGCAACCGCACCTGCGCCCCCGGCAGGCATTGCGCCAACCGGGCCAGGGCCAGCGGGGTCAAGGCGCCCAGACGCGGGTAGCCACCGATGGTTTGCCGGTCGTTGAGCAACACGATGGGCTGGCCGTCCGGCGGCACCTGCACGGCCCCCAGGGGAATGCCTTCGGAAATCATCGGCGGGCCCTGGTACTCCAGCGGCGTTCCCAGCAGGCGGATGCCCATGCGATCGGCGCGGCTGTCCAGCGTCCAGGGCGTGTTGAACGCATCGAACAGGCTGCGGCCACTGAACGCCCCGTTCTGCGCGCCCAGGATCAGCTCCAGCGGCTGAGCCTGCTGGAAATCCGGGATCAACCGGCCCGGCATCGGCCGAGGCGTGGCCGCCCCCCCATAGCTCAAGCGCTCGCCGCGAGCCAACGCCCGCCCCAGCCCATCCAACCCGCCGAGCGCTTCGCGCACCACCGTTGCCCGGCTGCCCAACACCGCCGGGGCTTCGAAGCCGCCAGGGGCCGCAAGGTAGGCACGAGCCCCCAGCACGGGCTGGGTGAGCGCCAGGGATTGGCCTTTGCGCAGGCTGAAATAGCGCCAAGGCGCCACGGCCTGGCCGTCCACCCGGGCGCCCAGGTCGGCCCCGGCCAGCGCCAGCACGCAGTCGTCCTCGGCCACCAGCGTGAAGCCGCCAAGGGTGACTTCCACCACCGCCGCGTCCAGGGCATTGCCCAGCATCCAGTTGGCCCAGGCCATCGACAGCCAATCCGCCGCACCGCCCTGGGTCACGCCCAGGTGGCGGACGCCAAAGCGGCCGGCGTCCTGCAACAGGCACAGCGGGGTGCTGGCCTGGATCAATAAGCGGCTCATGCCTGGGCCTCCTGGGGTGTGTCATCGCCGCCCAAGCGGATGAACTCGGCGCGGTCCACGGCGACAAAACGCACCGTGTCGCCGGGTTGCATCAGGCTGTAGCCGTCACGTTCACGGTCGAACAGTTTGGCCGGGGTGCGGCCGATCAGGTTCCAGCCGCCAGGCGACACCAGCGGGTACGCCGCGGTCTGGCGCTCGGCAATCCCGACGCTGCCTGCGGCCACCCGCTTGCGCGGCGTGTCCAGGCGCGGCGCGGCGAGCGCTTCGTCCACCAACCCCATGAAGGCAAACCCCGGAGCGAAGCCCAGGGCGAAAACCTGGTACTCGTGTTCGCTGTGGCGCCGGATCACCTGCTCCACGGTCAACCCGCTGCGACCCGACAACAGCAGAAGTTCCGGTCCGACGCTCAGGTCGTACCACACCGGCAGCACATGGCAGCGCCCAGCCGAGCGAGCATCGGGCGACAAATGGTTCAGCGCCTCGCTGACCAGCGACCGGGCCTGCGCCGGGCTCAAGGCCAACAGATCGTAATGCACCATCAACGTGGTGTAGGACGGCACCAGGTCGATCAGGTCGGCGGCGAACACCGCGCGCAGGCGCTCGCTGGCGGCGAGCATCCACGGCATGTTGTCTTCGGCGATTTCATCGAACAGGCGCACCATCAGGCAGTCCACCGCGACCACTTCCACACGTGGCTTCATGACGCACGCTGCCGGTCCAGCGCTTCGCGGATGCGTTGCACGGCGGCCACGGAGCTGGCGTTGTCACCGTGCACGCACAAGGTATTGGCGTGCAGGATCAACGCGCTGCCATCGCTGGCGGCCAAGGCATCGCCACGGGCAATGGTCAGGGCCTGGGCAATGATGGCTTCGGGATCGTGATGCACCGCCCCCGGCGCCTGCCGCGACACCAGGCGGCCAGCGCTGTCGTAGGCACGGTCGGCGAAGGCTTCGAACCACAACGTCAGGCCATATTCGTCACCCAGGGCCTGGGCGGCGCTGTTATCCCGGGTCGCCATGAGCATCAGCGGCAGGTCCGGGTCATAGTGGGCCACCGCCTCGATCACCGCGCGCAACTGCGCCGGGTTGGCCATCATGTCGTTGTACATCGCGCCGTGCGGCTTGACGTAGCTGACCCGTCCACCCTGGGCCCGGCAGATGCCGTCGAGGGCGCCGATCTGGTAGTGCAACAGGTCCTGCAGTTCCTGGGCAGCGTAGGCCATGGAGCGGCGGCCGAAGCCGGCCAGGTCCTGATAGGCCGGGTGTGCGCCGATCTGCACGCCGTTGGCCAGGGCCAGGCTGACGGTCTTGCGCATGATGCTCGGGTCGCCGGCGTGAAAGCCGCAGGCGATGTTGGCGCAATCGATGAAGGGCATCACTTCGGCGTCCAGACCCATGGTCCAACTGCCGAAGCTTTCGCCGATGTCACAATTCAATAGCAGGCGGTTCACGCTGAACGCTCCTGTAGGTACTTTCTTCTGACCCTGGGGGCACACACCCCCAGGTTACTCGTTACTCGGCTTCCAGTTGCTTGCCTTGGGTTTCCGGCAGGCTCAGGGCCGCCAGAATCACCACGCCGTAGGACACGGCCGCAAACGCACCGATCCCGACGCTCAACGGCACCCGCTGGCTCAGCAGGCCGATCAGCAGCGGGAACAATGCCGCCACCGCCCGACCAATGTTGTAGCAAAAACCCTGGCCCGAGCCCCGGATACGTGTGGGGAACAGCTCGGTGAGGAACGAGCCCATGCCGCTGAACATCCCGGAGGCAAAGAAGCCCAGGGGAAAGCCCAGCCAGAGCATCACGTTATTGCTCACCGGCACCTGGGTGTACAGCAGCACGATGGTGAACGAGCCGACGGCGAACAGGACGAAATTTTTCTTGCGCCCCAGTATGTCCGACAAGTATGCGCTGATGACGTAACCCACGTAGGAGCCGACGATCACCATCGCCAGGTAGCCACCGGTGCCCAGCACGCTCAAGCCGCGCTCGTTCTTCAGGAACGTCGGCAGCCAGGACGTGATTGCATAGTAGCCACCCAGGGCGCCGGTGGTCAGCAGCGAAGCGCGGATCGTGGTGAAGAGGATGCCGGGGGCGAAAATCTCGTAGAACCTGGCGTTATTGCCAGACGCCAGGCGGGCCTTGGTCTGGTTGTAGACCTCCGGGTCCTTGACCAGCCGACGGACGAAAATCACGAACACCGCTGGCACGATGCCAAGGATGAACAGCGCGCGCCAGGCGTCTTCCGGCGCCAGCACCGAGAACAGCAGCGCGTACAGAATCGCCGTCATGCCCCAACCCAGCGCCCATCCCGATTGCACCATGCCCACCGCCTTGCCACGGTCCTTGGCGCGAATCACCTCGCCCATCAACACCGCGCCAGCGGTCCACTCGCCGCCGAAGCCGAAGCCCATCAGCGTACGGGCGATCAACAATTGTTCGTAGTTCTGGGCAAAGCCGCAGAGGAAGGTGAAGAACGCGAACCACAGCACGGTCAGTTGGAGGGTGCGGACCCGGCCGATACGATCCGAGAGAATGCCGGCCACCCAACCGCCAAGTGCCGAGGCGATCAGGGTGCTGGTGTGAATCAGCCCCGCCTGACCGGTGGTGATGCCCCACATCGCGATGAGCGTCGGCACCACGAAACTGAGCATCTGCGTGTCCATGCCGTCCAAGGCGTAGCCGATCTTGCAACTCCAGAATGTGCGACGTTCCTGTTGGTTGATGTTGCGATACCAATCGAACGGGCCGGAACGGGCCTTGGACTCGGGGACGCCGAGCATGTCGGGTGCACTCATGGTGGTTCTCCACGGTTTTATTGTTTTAAGCCTCGACGCTGCAAACGTCGGGATCGGGTGCCGTGATTCTTGAGCGCAGGCGCCGGCGCGTCCTACTAATAAAACCTCGGACGGGTCATAAGAAAAAGTTGATGGGTAGAACTACCCGCGGAAACGGCGCAAAGCCTTTGTGGCGAGGGAGCTTGCTCCGCTGGGCCGGGCTGGCGCTCCAGCGCGCAGCGGCCCCAAAAAAGCGATGAGCGCTTCGCACTCAAGCGGGAGCAAGCTCCCTCGCCACAAAAAGCGTTCTAGCGTGAGCGTCAAAGCCCGCGCAAATCCCGCTCTTCGATCGGTCGGCTCTGGCGCAGGCGCTTGCCGCCCAGCACGACCCAGTCGATCAGGCGGAACAGGCATTCCAGGCCGAACGACAGCAGCATTGCGCCGCTGATGCCCCAGACCATGGCCTCGGGGGTCAGCAGGATCTGGTAGCTGTAGCCGTTCCAGGTTTCCTTGCGAATGTCCGGGTCTGCGGCCAGTGCCACTTGCAGCAAGCGGATGTACCACGGCCCCTGCATCGCCTGGAACTGCTTGTCCAAGGCCTGCTGGCGCACGAGCAAGGTGTTCAGGCTGTCGGCGTCGCTGCGAAAGATCGGGTCTTCGCTGGCGCGGTAATGGGCGACCAGGGCCTGCATGTCACCCTTGAAAAACTGGTTGGCGGTGCCCTGGAAACCTTGCAGGCCTGTCTGTGCCTCGATCAGGTGGGCCTCGACCCGCTTGGCGTAATCATTGATGAAGCCCGGCACCTGGACCCCCACCAGCAGGCCAATCGCGAACAACACCAGCCGTAGATAACTGAGCAACATAGCGTGACGTCCTTATTCGGTCCGGCCCTGGCTGACGCATTCGCCGCGCCGCCACAGGCTCCATTGGCCCGGTTCGTAGCGGGTCCAGGTTTCGTTTTCGGTCAAGGGCTCGGTGGCGATCACCGTGACCACGTCGTTGGGCGTGGTTTCGGCCTGGAAATCGACGATCACGTCGACATCCTTCAGCCGTGCCGGGCCGAATGGCGCACGCCGAGTGATCTGGGCCAGTTTGGTCGAGCAATAGCAGAACAGCCAGTCGCCGTCGCTCAACAGGCAATTGAACACGCCTTTGCGACGGTATTCGCCGCAGGCTTCGATCAGCGCCGGCAGCAGTTGCTCCACGTCCACCGGTTCCGGGAAGGCCTGGCGCACGCGGTTGAGCAAATCGCAGAAGGCCGCTTCGCTGTCGGTGTCGCCCACCGGGCGGTAGAAACTCACGCCCGGCTGGAAATCCGCGAGCTGGCCGTTGTGGGCGAAACACCAGTTGCGGCCCCACAGCTCGCGCACGAACGGGTGCGTGTTGGCCAGGCAGACCTTGCCGACGTTGGCCTGGCGAATATGCCCGATCACCACTTCACTCTTGATCGGATAGCGCTGCACCAGGTTCGCCACTTCCGACTCGCTGCTGGCGGCCGGGTCCTGGAACAGGCGCAAGCCCCGGCCTTCGTAGAAGGCGATGCCCCAGCCGTCCCGGTGCGGCCCGGTCTTGCCCCCGCGCTGCATCAGCCCGGTAAAGCTGAACACGATGTCGGTCGGCACATTGGCGCTCATGCCCAGTAACTCACACATGCTCGGACTCTCGCTTCAAAAGGCAGGCTTGGCTACAGGCGCGGTTCGATGCGCGAACGCTGGGGATTGCTCGGCACCGGCGGACGACCGTAGCGATCATCGCCGGCCACGCCGAACGGCGGCTCATCCTCGGGCTCATCGGCGGCGGCAGCGGCTTTTGCGGCGGCGGCACGTGCCTTGCGGGCATTGGATGCGCGCTCGATGGGCAAGCGCACCAGCGCGAAGAGCAAGTAGACGCCGAACGCGATCATGCCGTACATGAGCAGGTCGGACGCGGCCCGCCATACGTTGTTGCCCACCTTGAACAGCACGTCCAGGGCGACAATGGCCACGGCAGGGGCAAACTTGTCCTTCACCGGGTCGACAATGGTCGGGCAGAACAGCAACACCGCCATCAGCAAGCGCAGCGGCTCGCGCAACCAGCGCCACATCCAGCGGGTCATGCGCATCCACACCAGCAGGCAGCCCAGGGCCGCGAAGGCATAGAGGCCCCAGGCGATCAGATAGTCGTTCTCGGTCATGGTGTCCATGGCAAGGCAGGCAAAGAGGCGCTTATAGTAACGACTTTTCGCTCGTCAGGCTGCCCCGGCGTCTGCCAAGCCCCTTTTCGTACAACGTTCGAGAGCCTTCCATGTCCTTATCTGCCCACGTTTCCAACGCCCCGATTGCCCGCAGGGACGCCGGGGTGGACCCGTACGCCTGGCTGCAGGAACGCGACACCGACGCGGTGCTCGACTACCTCAAGGCCGAAAACAGCTACCAGGAAGACCAACTCGCCGACCAGGCCGACCTGCGCGAGGCCCTGTTCCAGGAGATCAAGGGACGGATCCTGGAGACCGACCTGTCCCTGCCCTCGCCCTGGGGACCGTACCTGTACTACACCCGCACCACCGCCGGCGACGAATACCCGCGCCATTACCGCTGCCCGCGTCCGGCCGACGACAGCCTGAGCGTGGACGAGAGTCGCGAACAACTGCTGCTGGACCCGAACGCGCTGGCGGGCGGCGGTTTCTTTTCCCTCGGTGCGTTCAGCATCAGCCCCGACCACCAGCGCCTGGCCTACAGCCTGGACACCACCGGCGACGAGATCTACACGCTGTTCGTCAAGGAACTGTCCAACGACAAGATCAGTGAACTGTCCTTCGAACACTGCGACGGCAGCATGACGTGGGCCAACGACAGCCTGACGCTGTTCTTCGGCGAACTGGACGACACCCATCGCCCCCACAAGCTCTGGCGCTATCGCCTGGATGGCACCGCCGCCGAAGAAGTGTTCCACGAGCCGGATGGACGTTTCTTCCTGCACTGCTACCGTTCCAGCTCCGAGCGCCAGTTGATCCTGTCCCTGGGCAGCAAGACCACCAGCGAAGCCTGGGTGCTGGATGCCGCGCACCCGCAACAGCCTTTCACTTGCCTGGCGCCACGGCGCGAACACCACGAATACGACCTCGACCACGGCCTGCTGGATGGCCAGTGGACCTGGCTGATCCGCAGCAACCGCGACGGCATCAACTTTGCCCTGTACCAGGCCGCGGACACCGGCATAGCGCCGACCGAAGCCGACTGGCAGAACCTCATTCCCCACAGCGAAACGGTGATGATCGACGGCCTGAGCCTGAATGCCGAGGCGATGACCCTGAGCCTGCGCGAAGGTGGCCTGCCGATCATCGAAGTCCACCCACAGGACCTGCCGGCCTATCGCGTGCAACTGCCGGACGCCGCCTACAGCCTGCACGTGCAGAACAGCCTGGAGTTTTCCAGCCCGCGCATTCGCCTGCGTTACGAAGCCTTGAACCGCCCCGCGCAGATCCGCCAACTGGACCTGGCCAGCGGTGAGCAGGTGGTCCTCAAGCAAACCCCGGTGCTGGGGCCGTTCGATGCCGACGCCTACGTCAGCCAGCGGATCTGGGCCACGGCCCCGGATGGCACGCAAGTTCCCATCAGCCTGGTGGTCAAGCGCGAGGCCCTCGGCCAACCGGTGCCGCTGTACCTGTACGGCTACGGCGCCTATGGCCAGAGCCTCGACCCCTGGTTTTCCCACGCACGGCTGAGTTTGCTCGATCGCGGCGTGGCGTTCGCCATCGCCCACGTACGCGGTGGCGGTGAACTGGGCGAAGCCTGGTACCGCGCCGGCAAGCAGGAGCACAAGGCCAACACTTTCAGCGACTTCATCGCCTGCGCCGAGCATTTGATCGCCAACGGTTTCACCACCGCCGAGCAGTTGGCGATCAGTGGCGGCAGCGCCGGTGGCCTGTTGATCGGCGCGGTGCTCAATCAACGCCCGGAGCTGTTCAAGGTCGCCATTGCCGAAGTGCCGTTCGTCGATGTGCTCAACACCATGCTCGACCCGGAGCTGCCACTGACCGTCACCGAATACGACGAATGGGGCAACCCGCAGGAGCCGGACGTCTATGATCGGATCCGCGCCTACGCCCCGTACGAAAACGTCAAGGCCCAGGCATACCCGGCGCTGCTGGTCATCGCCGGCTACAACGACAGCCGCGTGCAGTACTGGGAAGCGGCCAAGTGGGTGGCGAAACTGCGCGCCACCAAGACCGACGACAACCCCTTGCTGCTCAAGACCGAACTGGGCGCAGGCCACGGTGGCATGAGCGGGCGCTACCAGGGATTGCGTGACGTAGCCCTCGAATATGCATTTGTCTTGAAGGTTTTGGGCAAGGCCTGAGGAACTCTGGATGACGGCCGGGTCTTAGAAACGACGCGCGCTCAAAAGCTGGGAGCGGGCTTGCTTGCGAAGGCGATGTGTCAGCCGACATCAGCAGTGACTGATATGGCGCCTTCGCGGGCAAGCCCGCTCCTACAGGGCCCTGCTTGCAGCCAAGCAATCCAAACCGTAGCAGACACAAGAAAAAGACCGTGACGACATGTCAGAACCGACCTTACTGAACAAAGAAATCCGCGACTGGCTGATGGACTGCGGCCTGTTCGACCAATTGCAGCCTGCCGACTTCGCGGCGGCGTCGGGCTATTTCAGCATCAGCGCCATCGCCGAGGGCGAGGCGATCTTCCGAGAGGGTGATGCGGGCAGTTTCATGTGCATCATCCACACCGGCCAGGTGGCCGTGCAGAAAACCGGCCCCGACGGCCAACCCGTGACCATCGCCACCTTGCGCAGTGGCCGGGCGTTCGGGGAAATGGCCGTGCTGGACGGCGAGCGGCGCTCGGCCAGTTGCATCGCGGCCAGCCCCTGCCAGTTGCTGAACCTGGGCAAGGACTCCCTGGAAAAAATGCTCAACGACGCCCCCAAGATCGCCGCCAAGATCATCCGCGCCCTCGCTGTGTCCCTGTCCAAGCGCCTGCGCATGGCCGATGGACAGCTGCTGTCGCAGCAGGTCTGACGGCCAACCACAATCGGCGTGGGAGCGGGCTTGCTCGCGAAAGCGGAGTGTCAAACAACATTGATGTCGACTGACACTCCGCTTTCGCGAGCAAGCCCGCTCCCACAGGGCCCGTCATTCACCTATCAGGTTCATCCCCCCGGCGACTTGGCCTTCGGCGCTTGCGACTCCATGCCCGGTAGCGGTTGGTCCTTGGGCGGGTGGGGCATTTCGATCGGCGGCAGCAAAGGCGGCCCGGCGCTTCCGGGGCCGGTCTTGGGTAGGCCGCTGGGCGCGACCGGCGGGTACGGCAGGGGCGTGGCGGTGCCGGGCGAACCGGGGATGCTCGGCGGGTTGACCGGAATCGTCGGCTGCTGGGCCTGCGCGCAACTCATCGAGCACACCGCCAGGACAATGGCCGGTAGAATGATGCACTTCATCAATGGCTCCGTGGCGACTGTTGCCTTCAGGCTAGACCCAGGAGGCCTGTGTGGCTAATGGATGCACTGGAATTAACCGCACAGCCCGCTGGCACACCGGTCCACCCTCCCTCATGAGACTTCCATGAAACGTTTCGTTCTGCTCGACACCACCCCCATCCCGGCCAACGGCGGCGCCTTGTGCCTGTTCGAGTACGGCGAAGACTTCGTCATCAAGATCCAGGGCGGTGACGGCGGCCAGTTGATGAACACGCGCATGCACGGTTCCGAGGATGCCTTGGCCGAGATCCCCTGCCGCAAGGTCGCCGGCCGGCCCGATTCACGAGTGTTGATTGGCGGCCTTGGCATGGGTTTCACCCTCGCCTCGGCCCTCAAGCACCTGGGCAAGCAGGCCGAAGTGGTGGTGGCCGAGCTGGTGCCCGGCGTGGTGGAGTGGAATCGCGGCCCCCTGGGTGAAAAGGCTGGGCGGCCGCTGTCGGACCCGCGCACCGTCATCCGCCTTGAAGACGTGGCCAAGGTCCTGCAGGCCGAACCCCAAGGGTTCGACGCGATCATGCTCGATGTCGACAACGGTCCCGAAGGCCTGACCCAGAAAGCCAACAGTTGGCTGTATTCGGCTGCCGGCCTGGCCGCCTGCGCCAAGGCGCTGCGCCCCAAGGGCGTGCTGGCGGTGTGGTCGGCCAGCGCTGACCGGCAGTTTTCCGACAAACTGAAAAAAGCCGGCTTCAAGGCCGAGGAAGTGCAAGTGTTCGCCCACGGCAACAAAGGCACCCGCCACACCATCTGGATTGCCGAGAAGCTCAAGGGCTGAGCTAAACTGCATTCAACCGTCATTTGTCTTTTCTACAAGGTGAACCCATGAGTTCGTCAACGCCACCGTCCAACACCGCCAAGCTGGACCGCATCCTCGCCGACGCCCAGCGCGACCGGGAAATGGGCTACCGCGACAAGGCCCTGAAAATGTACCCCCACGTCTGCGGCCGCTGCGCCCGTGAATTTTCCGGCAAGCGCCTGAGCGAGCTGACCGTTCACCACCGCGACCACAACCACGACAACAACCCGCAGGACGGTTCCAACTGGGAACTGCTGTGCCTGTACTGCCACGACAACGAGCACTCGCGCTACACCGACCAGCAGTACTTCGGCGACGGCTCCCTCAGCACGCCGAAAATCGCCAAGGCGACCCACAACCCCTTCGCCGCGCTGGCTGGGTTGATGAAGAAGGACGAGTGATCGGCAAGGGCCTGACAGCCTCTTCAGGGGCTGTCAGGGCCTCTTCGCGAGCAAGCTCGCTCCCACAGTGGATCGAGGTGTACACAGAAGCTCACGTACGCCGATAGCCCCCTGTGGGAGCGAGCTTGCTCGCGAAAGCGGTCCGACAGTCACCGCCAATCTCGAAACTGCCGCCCCTCCCCCATTCCCCGTATAATCTCGCCTTTTTCCCCAAAGGCACCCCGCCCGTGGCCAACAAACGCTACAGCTGCATCGGTCTGTTCAACCCAAAGTCACCGGAAAACGTCGGTTCGGTCATGCGCGCCGCCGGCTGCTACGGCGTGGCGTCGGTGTTCTACACCGGCAAGCGCTACGAGCGCGCCGCCGACTTCGTCACCGACACCAAGAAAGTCCACTACGACATTCCACTGATCGGCATCGACGACCTGAAGAAAATCCTGCCCCTGGGCTGCGTACCGGTGGCCGTGGAACTGGTGGAAGGCGCCCGTCCGCTGCCCGAATACACCCACCCGGACCGGGCCCTGTACATCTTCGGCCCCGAAGACGGCTCGCTGGACAAGGACATCCGCGACTGGTGCGAAGACGTGGTGTACATCCCGACCACGGGCTGTATGAACCTGGCCGCCACCGTCAACGTCGTGCTGTACGACCGCATGGCCAAAGGCAACAACACCCGCTCCGGTCCGCAATTCCGCTGATCGGCGTCAAATCCGATTGAACAAGGCAAACGCTCGGGCAGTCAGCTTTATACCAATCCCCACACTGGAGACAGATCATGAGCGATAACAATCCATTCGAGCCGATTCAGAGCACCCCTTTCCAATCCCACCCGCGGCAGAACGTGCACGGCTGGGAGCGCATCGGCTCGCTGGCCGGTGGGGTGCTGATGATGGGCAAGGGCTTGCGCCGTGGCGGGGTGATCGGGCTGGCTCAACTGGCCATTGGCGGCATGGCACTGGCGCGGGGCATCACCGGGCATTGCTCGGCCAAGTCGCTGTTGGAAAAAAATCGCCAGAACCTCGACAACGCTCGCGCCCGGATCGAACAGGCCGGCGAAGAGCTGAGCCGCATGAAGGCCAACGCCGAAGCGGCGACGAGCACGGCTACGGTGACGGGGAATGATTCGCTGGTTTCGCCCAAAGCCGGGCTCTGATCTTTTGCGCCGGGGCTGATGGCCCCACCGCGAGCAGGCTCGCGCCTACAGTGTCTCGGCCACAAGACCGCAGAACACCGTTGATTCCCCTGAGGGAACGAGCCAGCTCGCGAAAGCGCCGTCACTGAAGCAAGCGGTTATCCAGGACGGTGGAAGCGCCCTCCAGGATGCTTTCGCTGAGCTGCACGAACTCCTCGGTATCGACCGTCTCCAGCCGCATCGCCCCTTGCAGCACATCGTCCAGCGAACGCTTGTTACGGGTTTTCAGGCGGATCTCACGGTCCAGTTCCTGCAACAGCAGGACCGCCTTGGCCACCATCGCGGGGCTGATCTGCTCGCCGCGCAAAGTCGTGACACCCCGGCTGTCCCGAGCGAGCCGCTCATTGAGGGCCTGATAGCGCTCGTCACTCAGGCCACCGGCGCGACGCAGCAGTTCGATGGCATAGAACTCCGTCAGCCCCTCGCTGATCCAGTCGCTGCGATCACGGTCGTTGACCCGTGCCAGCACTTGCATCAACTCTCGCAACAGCGGGCTGCTGCCCCGCTCGCTCACCAGCGGCGGACGGCTGTGCAGGTAGATCGATTCGTGGGAGCCCTGGGCACCGCGCCATAACGGGTCGCCCGCGCCGACGATCAGCAGCTTGGCGGGATGACGCGGCACCACGGCCTGCACCTGCGGCCAGACGAACGTCAGCAGCGTCAGCACGTCCATCCGGCGCATGCCCTGGCCTTGGGGCGAGGCCACCGTCACTTCGGTTTCCCCCAGGCGTGTGCGGCGGCTGCCGAGTTTGCCGGCGAGCATCCAGCCGGTAGGCCGGTCGAAAAGGCGCGAGGGGTTGTCGATGCGAAAACGTTGCTTGCCGATGCGCGGCCACGGCGTCTCGATGCTTTTCCAGCCGTCGCGCAACTCGACTTCCAGGCGCGCGACCAATTCGACACCGTCCTGCTGGTCGAGCTTGGCCGATGGCACTAGGTCGTCGCCGCGAAACAGGGCCCAGGTCGGAGTCATGCGGGTTTCGAAGGTGCCATTCTTGCGCGTATGGCTGATGCGCACCCGGTAGCTCAGGCTGGCCTTGTCGGCTGTCGGCCGCCAGACACCCCGGGCGTGCTTGCCGGGGGTCAGTTGCCACTGGCCGTCGGCCTTGAAATCACTGTAGCGGCTGCCGTCGTCGAGGTCGAAATCCAGGCTGCGCACCGCCGAACCGCGGGCCAGCGTCAGGCGCACTTCGGCCTGGTCGCTCTGGGGCAGCAGGTGCACGTGATAATCCAGGTCGACTTTCTGCGCCGCCCACAAAGGGCCACACACGACCAGGCACCCGGCCGCCAGCATCCGTTTCAATCCTGCAGCCATGGGTTCTCCCTGGTAGCGATGCCCGGCGGCTCAGCCGGCGCGAAAAATCAGATGATCTTCCCAATCTTCTTCGGGCACGCTGCCTTCGGCCAGCATGCGCCCGGACTGGGAAATGCGTTCGTGGTGCACCGCATCGCGATCACCGCAGACAAGGTGGTGCCACAGCGGCAGGTCCTTGCCCTCGCTGACCAGCCGATAACCGCAGGTCGGTGGCAGCCACTTGAACTCATCGGCCTTGCCCGGAGTAAGTTGAATGCAATCGGGAACGAACGCACGGCGGTTGGCATAGTCGCTGCACTGGCAGGTCTTGAGGTCCAGTAGTTTGCAGGCGATGCGCGTGTAGTAGACGCTGTTGTCTTCTTCGTCTTCGAGCTTTTGCAGGCAGCACAGGCCGCAGCCGTCGCACAGCGATTCCCATTCCTGGGCATCCAGCTGATCGAGGGTTTTGCGTATCCAGAACGGTTCGACTTTGGCGGCCATGGCTCAAGCATCAACATCAGGTGGTGAAAAGGCCGACAGTCTAGTGCCCGGGCTGCTTCAGGCCAAGCATTGGCGACTGTCGGTAGGCGGGGTCTTGTCAGGCCGCACGCCGCGACGTAGGTTGTTGCGACATTTTCCAAACAGCCCTGTCAGGTGAGTCATGAGCGCCAATTCCCGCATCGCCGATTACGCCATTCATCCGCAGTTCATCGAACGCTGGTCGCCCCGCGCCTTTACGGGCGAAAGCATTGCCGAAGACACCCTGCTGGGCTTTTTCGAAGCCGCGCGCTGGGCGCCATCGGCCTACAACTCGCAACCGTGGCGGTTCTTGTACGCGCGCCGTGACACGCCGAACTGGGAGCGCTTCCTGGGCCTGCTCAACGAATTCAACCGCAGCTGGGCCCAGCATGCCTCGGCGCTGGTGATCATCGTGTCGAAGACCACCTTCGCCGTACCCGGCGCCACCGAAGAAACCCCGGCGCAGAGCCACGCCTTCGACACCGGCGCGGCCTGGGGCCACCTGGCGCTGCAAGCCAGCCTCAGCGGCTGGCACACCCACGGCATGGCCGGGTTCGATCAGGCACTGACCCGCCAGGAGCTGAAGATCCCCGAGGGCTATGACCTGCACGCGGCCGTGGCGATTGGCAAGCTGGGGGACAAATCCACCCTGGCCGAGTACCTCCAGGCCCGCGAAACCCCTAGCCCGCGCCGGCCGTTGAGCGAACTGGTGGCCGAAGGCGATTTCACTCTGTAACCCGCCACACAATCCCCCTGTGGGAGCGGGCTTGCTCGCGAAGGCGATGTGTCAGCCAACATTGACTCTGGCTGAACCATCGTCTTCGCGAGCAAGCCCGCTCCCACAAGATTGATCGGTGGTTTCAGTAACCCCGAGTGAAATCCACTTCCCCGCGCAGTGCCTCGCCGGCCTGGTAGGCCCGCAGGTTTTCCAGGAACAGCTGCGCCATCATCGGTGGCGAGGTCGGGGCGGAGCTGTGGCCGGTGAGCAGCAGGCCCCAGGCAGTCCAGAATGGATGGCGTTGCGGCAGCGGCTCCTGGCGGCAGACGTCAATCACCGCGCCGGCCAGGTGCCCTTCCTTCAGGGCCTCGACCAGGTCCGCATCCACCACCGCCACGCCGCGTCCGACGTTGATGAACAGACCGCTGGGCTTGAACTGCTTGAATAACGCCGCATCGTACACATCATGGGTGTCGGGCGTGTTGGGCAGCAGGTTGATGACGTAGTCCGCCTCCCCCACCAGCCGCGGCAGATCCTCCAGCGCTCCCACTTCGACGAACGGCGCCTGCTCGCGGGCCTCGCTGGCAATGCCATACAACTGCACGCCAAACGGCAGCAGGAACTGCGCCACGCGCTGGCCGATATCGCCCGTACCGACGATCAACACCTTGCGCCCCACCAGGCCCTGTCCCTGCCGGTTGTCCCATTTGCGCTCCACCTGGCTGACCAGGCGCGCCAGGACCTCGCGCTCATGGCCGAGCATGTAGGTGAGCACGTATTCGGCCATCACCTGGCCGAAAATGCCCACCGCCCGGGTCAGGCGGTAGTCGCGGGTCAAGCCTTCGGCAAGCAACGGCGTGATGCCGGCCCAGGTCGACTGCAACCACTGCGGCTGGTGGCCTTGGCGCAACAGTGTGGCGAGCAGGTCGGGCTGGCCGAGCCAGACCGGGCAATCGGCGGCCAGCCGCGCCAGTTCGGCGGAATCGCCGCTGGTCAGGACTTCAAGATCGGGGGCAGCCTGGCGCAGCAGTTGGGCGTATACCGCATGATCGTGTTCGGCAATCAGAACGCGCATGAATCAAACCTTTCAAAAACAGTACAGACGACCGCCGGCGGAGCGTTTTCCGCCCTGGGGTCATCATCGATAAATCCATTCCAGTGTTTCAAGCGCCCCAGGACGGGGCCTCGGGGTACCTGTCAGACCGGGTCGTTACGGCGCAGCAACTCTTCGGGCAGATGCTCGATGTACTCGTCTTCGGCGGGCGGCATCTGCAAGTGGTAGCCCTGGGTATCGAGGTTTTCCAGCACCCGGTTGATGTCCTCCCGGGACAGCTGTCGCTCCGGGGTCAGGACCAGGTCAAAGGCATGGATCGCCTTGCCGAAGGCCGCCATCAACGGCTCGGGGACCCGCGCCAGTGCATCGCTCTTGAGCACATACAGGTACATCTCGTTTTTCTTCGAGCTTCGGTAGATGGAGCAGATACGTTTCAAGGCTGTTCTCCGGCAGTGGCCAGGCTGTCGAGCAGCGCCTGGCCCATCAATTCGCGGCGCCAGCCACGCAGCGAATCGGGCAATTGGTAAGGGCCCTCGGGAAAGCCGCTCTTGATCAGGGCTTCGAGGGTTTTCTTGCGCAGCATCAGCTCCGGGGCAATTCTCAGGCGTTCGGCTTCGGCTTGTCCCAGTGCCCGCAGGCGCTTGACCAGGGCCGCGGCCTCGATCGGCAACGGCTCGGCCACGGCCGGCGGCCATTGGTCGGGCGGTACGCTGCCGGCGCGCTGGATCAGGTCCAGCAGGAACTCGCCGTCCTGACGCACGGTGCGCGGGTGCATGTCTTCGATTTTAGCCAACGCCCCGAGGTTATCCGGCTGCGTGCGGGCCAGGGGCCACAGCGAATGCTCACGGATGATGCGGTTGCGCGGCAGGTCGCGGGCACGCGCCTCACGCTCGCGCCAGGCACACAGCTCGCGCAGCACGGCCAATTGGGCGCGGGAGAGTTTCCAGGCCAGCTTGGCTTCGCGGTACACCTCATACGGGTCGATTTCACGACGCAGGTTGGCCACCAGTTCGGCACCATCCTCCAGGACCCAGGCGTATTTTTCATCGGACAGTTTCGGACGCAGTTGTACGAAAACTTCCGCCAGATGCAGCGCATCTTCGGCGGCGTAGCTGATCTGCGTCTCGGACAAGGGCCGTTGCAACCAGTCGGAACGGGTCTCACCCTTGGGCAGGTCGATCCCCAGCACGTCCTGCACCAGGCGCGAGTACCCCATGGAGAACCCCAGGTTCAGGTACGCGGCGGCCAGTTGGGTGTCGAACAACGGCGCGGGCAGGCTGCCCGTCAGGCGCAGCAGCACTTCAAGGTCTTCGCTGCAGGCGTGCAGCACCTTGAGCACCGCCGGGTTCTCCAGCAGTGCGGCCAGGGGTTGCCAGTTGTCGATGGTCAAGGGGTCGATCAGGTAGGCGCGCTTGCCATCGCCGATCTGCAGCAAGCCGGCAATCGGGTAAAAGGTGTCGACCCGCATGAATTCGGTGTCGAGGGCGACGAAGGGCAACTGCTGCCATTCGGCGCAAAACTGACCGAGGCTATCGTTGTCGCGAATCCAGTGAATATCGATGGCCACACGGCTCTCCCTTGAAGAATGGCGCGCAGTATATATCGCCGCCGGCGATTGCGAGCATTCGTAGAGCCAGAGCCTGAGAGAAATTGCCCGCGCAAACGCAAGAATAGTCCTACATTACGAACTAACTGGTCTTACGCAATACATATACCCGCGTCAGTGCAAAACCGGGCAGGAAATCCTGGTGCCACACCACGTTGAAACCGGCCTTTCGGAATTCGGTCTCGATGTCCGCCTTGCCGGCGAGTTTGCGCGGCGAAGAATGGCCGATCTTCAGACGGCCCTCGATTTGCACCGAAACGATCACCGTGTCGCGGCTGACCCGATAAAACTCGCGCAACAAGGCCAGGCGATGCTCGCTGGCGCTGACGTGCCGAAACAGTTGCAGGCAAAAAATACAATCCACCGCGTTGGCCGAGAGCCCGATGGTGAACGCCGAACTGGGAAACGTCCTGACCCGCTGGAGCAGCGCGCCACCATGGTGGGTGAGCGCGTGCTCGAGCATGTCCGGCGATGGGTCCGCCGCCAGGATCACCCGGTTGGCATGCTCAGCCAGCACCGGCCAGAACCGCCCGGCCCCGCATGCCACATCCAGCACCAACCCCGGTTCACCAGCCACTTTCAGGGCGTTGCGCACCATGTGCTCATCCCGCCAGAACGCCAGGCGCAGCCGTCGAGGCGCCGGTTGGCAGCAGACCTGCGCATGCTCCTGGTCGTGCTGCCTGGCGAACTCAAGCTCGACGGTGGAAGGGGGTAACGCGGACATACGAACGGCTCTTGGGAAATGGATGACAGACAGGTTAACCGGCGTCGCGTGAAAAAAAGGTGTAGGCACTCACTCGCGCGCCAACACGCCGTCGATGACCGCGCCGCGGCAATTGGCGAACAGGTCCAGGTCCGGGTTGTAGACCTTGCTGCTGACCTCCAGCAGCCCGAGCATCGAATGGAACAGGTTGTCTTGGCTCAGAGGTTTCTCCCGGCTCAGTTGCAAGCAATGGGTGTCGACCGAGAACGCCTTCTGATAGCTGTCGGAAAACCAGGCGAGCATCGCCACGTGCTTCTGTTGTTCCGGGGCGAGCATGTAGGGCGTGCCATGGAGGAACAGGTTGTACTCGCCCAGGGACTCGCCATGGTCCGACAGGTAGAGCATGGCCGTGTCGACCTTGTCCTGGTTGGCCCGCAGCAGGTCGATCAGCGTCGACAGCACATGGTCGGTGTACACCAACGTATTGTCGTAGCCGTTGACGATGCTCTCGCGGCTGCAATTGTTCAGCGCATTGCTCTCGCACACCGGAGTGAAGTGCTCGTACTCCTTGGGGTAGCGCTTGAAGTACTCAGGCCCGTGGCTGCCCATCTGGTGCAGCACCAGCACGGTGTCTTTGTCGAGGTTGTCGATGAAGTGCTGCAGACCCTGCAACAGGATTTCGTCGCGGCACTCGCTGTTGGCGCACAGCGCCGGATCCTTGAGGTTGCTCACATCCTGCAATGTGACGCGGTCGCAGGTACCCTTGCAGCCAGACTGGTTGTCGCGCCAGATCACCTCCAGCCCGGCACGCTTGAGCACGTCCAGCAGGCCTTCTTCATTCCTGGCCTTGCTGGCGTCGTAGTTCTTGCGCCCCATGTTGGAGAACATGCACGGCACCGACACGGCGGTCTCGGTCCCGCAGGAATGCACATCGGTGAAGGCGATCAGGCCGGCTTCCTTATCCAGGTTCGGGGTGGTGTCGCGGTTGTAGCCGAGGATGCCGAAGTTCTCGGCCCGGGCGCTCTCCCCCACCACCAGCACCGTCAGGGATTTGCGCCCGTGGGTTTGCCAGGCCGGGTTGCGGCTGGCGTCCTCACCCACGGCGATGAAGGGTTGCTTGGCCGACGCGACCTGTTCGCGCAAGTAGCCGACGGTCGCCCCGATGTAGTTGCTGGGCACGACCATCAGGCGCAATTCGTGGTGGTTGCGAAACAACGACGACAACCCTTGGTAGTTGACCAACGCGACGCCACCGATCACCGCCGCCGACGCCACGCCGACCAACAACTTACTTAATAACTCCCTTGGCCAGCGACGATAGTTGATCGGTGTCTTGAACAATAACCAGGACGGCACGACACCCAGTAAAACGATGTAGGCAAACAACTTCAGCGACAATAGGTCGCGGACTTCCGTGGCATTGGTTTCGGCAAAGTTGCGCAGCATCCCGGCATCGATCAGCACGCCATACTGCGCCATGAAATAGGCCACGCCGGCGCTGATCATGAACAGCAGTATCAACACCGGCTTGAGCAGCGGCCGGAACGCCACGAGCGTCAACACCAGGTTGAAGGCGCAGAAGATCATCACGCCAAAGGCCAGGCACATCAGCAGGCCCCGGGCGTCCGCCGTGGTGATCGCCAGCAAGTGTTGCCAGAGCACAATGTTGAAGCCCACTAACAAGAAGGCACTGGCCACCAGTGTCACCCACTCCGGGCGCACGGCTTTAATAGTCGGCATGATGATTGACGGTTTCCTGAAAGTTGCTCTTTGAAAAAGAAGTGCCGCAGGTGAATGTGAAAAATTCATTCCCTACGGCAACACAAACTTTAAGTAGGCCACCATCAATTTTTCGTGAAAAAGTTGCTATTAAATAATTTTTTAAGCAACACGCCGCACGGGGCGCATGCCCCGCGCGGCTTGCCCGGGCGTCAGGCGTGATGCAAGTACCAACGCCAGTCCTGCTCGCCCACCTCCCCCATGAACTGGCGGTACTCGGCGCGCTTGACCGCTAGATAAACATTGAGAAACTCATCGCCCAACGCTTCCCGCGCCCAGGTCGATGCCTCCAGGGCACTCAGGGTGGTGAGCCAGTCGGTGGGCAACAACGCGGTCGCCTGGGCATAACCATTGCCTTCGACAGGCGCCCCGGGATCGCACCGCTGGCGTATGCCGTGATGGATACCGGCCAATATCGCCGCGGCCGCCAGGTACGGGTTGGCGTCTGCGCCGCAGATGCGGTGTTCGATGTGCCGGGACGAAGCGGGACCGCCCGGCACCCTCAGGCTCACGGTGCGATTGTCCACGCCCCAGGTCGCCGCCAGCGGCGCGTAGCTGTGGCTTTGGAAGCGTCGGTAGGAGTTGGCGTTCGGGCAGAACATCAGCAACGAGTCGAACAAGGTTTCGAGCATCCCGCCCACCGCATGGCGCAACAACGGCGTGCCCTCGGCGGCTTCGCTGGCGAACAGGTTGTGGCCCTTCTCGTCCGCCAGGCTGACATGCATGTGCAGGCCGGAACCTGCCAAGTGGGCGAAAGGCTTGGCCATGAAGCACGCGGCCATGCCGTGTTTATGCGCCACGCCCTTGACCAGCCGCTTGTAGCGCACCGCTTCGTCCATGGCCTGCAAGGCATCGGCGCGATGCTCGAGGGTGATCTCCACCTGGCCCGGCGCGTACTCGGAAATCGCGGTCCGGGCGGGAATCCCCTGGAGCTTGCATGCGGCATAAAGGTCCGCCAGGAACGGTTCGATCTGTTCCAGCTCACGCAAACCATAGACCTGGGTCGCACTCGGGCGAGCACCGTCAGCATCCCGCGCCGGTTGCGGCCGCCCCTGGCTGTCGCGTTGCGCGTCCAGCAGGTAGAACTCCAACTCCGCCGCCATCACCGGGTAATAGCCGTCCGCCTGCAAGGCCGCGATCACCCGGCTGAGCAGGTAGCGCGGATCGGCGACGGTCGCGGGCATTCCCTCCTCGGGGTGCATGCTGACCTGCACCGCAGCCGTGGGGATCAGCCGCCAGGGCAGGCGCTGCAAGCTGCCGCTGAGGGGATAGGCCCGGCAATCGATGTCGCCGACGTCCCACACCAGCCCGGAGTTTTCCACGTCGTCGCCATTGAGGGTCAGCCCGAGAATCGTGCTGGGCAGCGGCCGGCCACTGGTGTAGACCGCCCGCAATTCGTCCCGGTGCAACAACTTGCCGCGAGGCACGCCGTTGTTGTCGAGAATGAACAGCTCGAACAGTTCGATATCAGGGTTTTCGGTGAGGAAGGCGTCGGCGTGCTGTACTGACGCGAAGGGTGTCTTGGCAAGGTTCATCACAAGGCTCGTATGGTCATGTCGGACAGGCGCCCAGGCGCCGTCAACCCGTGCTCGCATGGGCAAGCACCGTGAAGGGATCAACAGGAAATACGGCAGTCCGGAGGCCGGGCATGGCGACAATGCCAGAGTGCCCAGAAGGCCAGTTCCGAAGGCAGCGCGCTCAGCGAGGGCGTCGCGACGCAGCGCGGCCCCAGGGCAGTCGGTGACGAGTACGGGTTTGCTGAAGGCCAACCGTCCATGAGCGCATCACTGAAAAACAGATCCGAGCAGCGTCCCACGACAACCTACAGACGTTAAACATTGATTTGATGGAGTTCGGATCGGGCCGAGCTAAACAATGAATCATCGACCCGGGCGTTGATCGACGCGTCGTATTCCCTACATTATGTGTCCCACTGCCGACCGTGAAACGGCCTGCCCGGCATTCTCTTGGGACCATCGTTCCGTTACGATCATCAGCCTGGTTTGCGCAAGATCCGCGCAAGGAGCACAGCGAGAGACAGAAAGGATGCTGAACAGTAACTCCCTCAGAAAGCTCGATATGCAAGACCTCATGGTGTTTAGCGCCGTGTACGAGCAAAGCAGCGTCACCGGCGTGTCCGAGGCGCTGTGTGTCAGCCAGTCCACTGTCAGCTACTGCCTGAAGAAACTGCGAACCTGTTTCGAAGACGAGCTGTTTATCAACACCCGCACCGGCATGCGTCCTACCTACAAGGCCGAGGGCATGTACGACCACGTGCGCGCCATTTTGCAAAGCATCAACCTGTGCCACGCCGGTACGCCAACGTTCGATCCGACCCGGCAGGCCATCACGTTCAATATCTGCGCGCCGGAGTATTTCGAGCACGTGATCCTGCCGCAGTTGCTGCGAAACTTCGACTACGCCGACCTGCCCGTGGTGGTCAACGTGCACAAGCTCGAAGCCGATATTCCTGCCGAAGAACTGCGAGACGGCAGCCTCGACCTGGTGATCTGCTTTGGTCCGAACTTCCACAGCAACCACGCCGACTTCAAATCCCGGCAGTTGCTGGAGGAAGAGCTGGTGTGTGTCGTGGACAAGCGGGCGACGCCACTGGAGCCGCAACTGAGCCTTCAATCATTCGTACAGCGCCGGCACGTTTTTCCGACACCCTGGATGTCATCCAGCAACATGGTGGACGGCTGGCTGTCGCAGCAGGCGCACCAGCGCCAGATTGCCGCACGAGCCAACAGCTACAGCGCCGCGCTGAAGATGATCACCGGCACCGACTTCATCCTGACTCTGCCTCGCCGCATCCAGAAACTGCTGGCGAACGAGGCGATCTTCAATCACCACGAAGTGCCCAAGGGGCTGCCGGGTTTTACCTTGAACATGCAATGGAGCCAGGCCGCCGACCAGGACAGCGCCAATGCCTGGCTGCGCGAACAGATCATCAAGGCCTGCGCCGGGTAAGGCGCCCGACGCTCAACGCTCGATCAAGGCCTTGGCGTACGGGCCGCGATCGATGTCGAGGATTTCCGCACACAGTTGCACGGACACGCCTTCCGGCCAAGGACCCAGCTCCTGGATCACCGCCAGCAGGCTGTCGGCCAGTTGCTTCTTGATTTCCGGCGAGCGACCGCTCAACAGCGCCAGCTTCACGTGCACGAAAGCGCGCTCGCCCAGACCGGTGCCGACCCGAAACGTTTCCACCTTCATGGCCCGGCTCTTGATGTCCGACTCCGCCGCGAACTGACCGGACGCCACCAGCGCATTATTGAGGCGCAACAGGGCGACCTCGGGCTTGAGCTCGGGCAGGTTGGCGGTGTACTCCATGTGCAGGTGGGGCATGTATTCGACTCCGGTTCGAGAATGACGAGGTGATGAAACCTGGCAACCATAGCTCGACTTTCGTCTGTGCGGCAGTTTTTTGTTTCGTCGTCCGGCGAGCTCAGGAACGCCCTGGCGCGATGCGTTCGCCCATGAACGCCTCCAGCCGGGATCGCAGCCAGCGCTCGGCCGGGTCGCTGTCGACATGGCTCAGCCAGACCATGGACAAGTCCAGGGTGGGGGTCTTGAAGGGAAAAGGTTCACTGAACAACTGGCCCGATGCGGCCATTGCCGCGGCGGTGTAATCCGGCAGGCTGGCGATCAGGTCCGTGCCCGCCAGCAGCGCCGGTAACGCGCTGTACTGCGGCACGGACAGCACCACCTGGCGCGTCCGACCGATCTCGGCCAGCCACTCGTCGGCAAAACCGGCCACGTTGGCGGTGTGGGACACCAGCACATGCGGGCGCGCGCAGTATTCGTCGAGGGTCAGCGGCGTGTCCGATGCATCGGCGCGCAATACCCGGGGCTGGATGTGTCGCAACAATTTGCGTTTGGCATTGGCCGGCAGCCCACGCGTCTGGCTGATGCCCACGGTGATGTCACCCGATGCCAGCAGGTCGGGGATGCGCCAGTAGTCGACGTGCTGGACCACGAACACGATTTGCGGCGCTTCCTGGCGCAGGCTGCTCAGCAAGGGCGGCAGTAGGCCGAACTCGACGTCGTCCGACAGGCCGATGCGAAACGTCATGGTGCTGCTGGCGGGATCGAAATCGTGTGTCAGGCTCAAGGCCACCGACAGCGAGTCCAGGGCCGGCGACAAATGCCGGATGATCTCCTCGGCTCGGGCGGTCGGCTCCATGCGATGGCCGACGCGAATGAACAGCGGGTCGTTGAACATCTTGCGCAAACGGTTCAGGGCCGAGCTGATGGTCGGCTGGCCCAGGAACAACTTCTCCGCCACCCGCGTGACGTTGCGTTCGAGCATCAGCGTTTCGAACACCACCATCAGGTTGATGTCGGCCTTGCGCAATTCGTTGCGATTCATCCACAGCTCCCAATCCCGAACTGGGTGCAGTGTAGAAACGCCGAGGGTTGCGCGTCTATCCACAAAAGGTCCAAGCGCGGGGTTGCAATCATCCACAGACTCCCACCGGCGATCTACGGTGAACACACATCCCGTGCCCACCAACGACCAAAATGTGGGAGCGGACTTGCCCGCGAAGAGGCCGGTCTAGCCAACATCTCCGCCGACTGACACACCGCTTTCGCGGGCAAGCCCGCTCCCACAAGGGATGTGCGATGAACACAAATCTTGTGTCCGCCAAGGGTCAACCTGTGGGAGCGGGCTTGCCCGCGAAGGGGCCGGGCCTGGCCAACCTCTCCATCGACTGACACACCGCTTTCGCGGGCAAGCCCGCTCCCACCGGGGATCTACGGTGAACACACATCTCGTGCCCGCCAACGATCAATCTGTGGGAGCGGGCTTGCCCGCGAAGGGGCCGGTCTATCCAACATCTCCGCCGACTGACACACCGCTTTCGCGGGCAGACTCCCACAGGCCCGCTCCTACAGGATGAGTATTCAGTTCACTGTCAGGGATTTCAGCCCCAACCCCAGGACTCGCTCATCCGTCCCCAACCCCAGCGCCTTGGGGCTGATGGCATCGGGCAAATGGAACTGCACGCGCACCTGGCCTTCCACTTCCATCGCCTCTCGAATGGCGGGTGTCAGCGGCAGCTCGAGGGTGTTGTCCTGCAAGCGAGTGAGCCGCGTCGACAGCACCGCGATACCATTGATCGAAACCTCGACCCGCTGGCTCGTATGCCGGGGCTGGATGAAGGCCGCCGCTTCAATGGCAATCCCGCGGGCCTGGGGTGGTACGCGTAACACCACCTCAGCCGCCATGCCTTCGGACCAGGTGCCCCAATCCTCGACACGACCCCAGCCACTGGTCAGCATCGCATTGGCGCGGTTGAACACTTGGCGCTCACCAAGCCGGGCTTGCACATCCAACGTCTCATCGGCAAATGGCCGGCACTGGGCGCAGGACTTCCAGCCCGGTGCCAGGACCACCAAGCCATCGACACGGGTCAGCAGGTCGGTCTGGCGATGAACGGTTTTCGCCGCCAGGAGCGCGGCGCGGCTGTCGAGGATGTACAGCGAGTCCGCCTCATACTCACCGCTGGCAAGCATCTGGTCGGCGCGCCGTTGGGCCTGTTCGATCTCGCGGGTGCCCATGCGCCCCAGGTAAACGCCGTCGGTTCCCAGCCCATGGCTCAGGGCGTACTGACTGGTCAGCAACCAGTTTTCCGGCTGATTCTGCGGCATCAACGTGCGGACCTTCGAATAATGCCCGGCTGCACTGGCCCAGAACGGATCGCTCATCGAGGTCGGCCAACTCGACGCGGCGGGCTGCATCCGGTTCTTGCGCAGGCCAGCCCAGCCGGCATGGGTATCCAGGACCTGGACCACCAGGGCGATGGCCAGCAGGCATGCCGCCGCCCGCGGCCTGTTGCCCCGGATCACCAGGAAGATCACGACAAACACGATGGCGTAGAACACCGGCCAGAACATCCGACCGGCCGCGCGAAACACATTCGCCGCTTGTTCAAGGCTTTTGGGCAGCCAGTAATGCACCTCCAGCAGGCCGATGCCAAGGTGGTTGGTCAGCGAAAAGAGCGTCAGCCCGATCAGCGCCACCAGCAACAACCACCGGTTACGCACGGCCCTGCCCAGCCCCGTATTGCCTTGCAGCAGGGCCACGCCCGCGCAGATCGCCAGCACCAGGATGCCCAAGCCCAGGTAATTGAAGCCTTCGTAATCCCCCGGCCCCTGGGGGATATCCCGCAACACATGCGACCAGCCGCTGGGGTTGACCAGCGACATGACGTTCAGGCGATACAGGCCATAACCGCCCGCCACGGTCCCGCCGCCCACACTGAAATAACCCGCCTGCCAACAGCAGAACGCAACCAGCAGAAACAGGCCCGCCAGCTCGATCCCGGCACGGCGCCGCGACAAAGTGCCCTGGTGGGTTCGGGTCGCCAGGTCCGCCAGCCAGATCAACGCCACCATCGCCAGCAGGTACGCATGCACCAACGCCGTTGCCGCCAGCAACGCCCCCCACGCCAGCCGACTCTTCTCTGTACCGGGGCGCAGCGCCTGGTACAGCGCCGCCAGGATCAGGAAATGCCCGGACAACGACAGGTGCCCGCCCATGCGCAGGAACATCGGCGGCGAAAACACGAACAGGCCGGTCCCCGGCAACCGCACCCACACCGAGGACGACAACAACCCTGTCAGCTTCCAGGCGAACCAGGCCTGCAGGACAAAACAGGCCAGCAACCAGAAACCGAAATACTGGAAAGTGTCCGGGAGCCAGGCGCTGAAAGGTTTGAACATAAACGCCAGCAGCGGGTTGGAATCGGAAAAGATGATCCCGTTGCCCAACTCCAGCCCATAGGAGGGGTTCATGCCCAGTGGAAAAGTCCAGGGCGAATGGCGGAAAAAGGCCCAGCCCATGTAGTGGGTCGCCGCATCGCCCTCCCCCAGCCAGGCAATGTTCGTCGGGTCGAGCACCCGAGGGCCGATGACCAGCAGAAATGCCAGCGCACCCAGCAGCAGGGGCAATAGGGAAAGCGAGTAGTGCCGGCCGCGAGCGGTCATCGATAGGTCCAGAAATTGTGCAGGATGAAGGTAAACACCGGGATGATCAGCGCCACGGCCGCGATGCCCGCCAGGTAGTCCAGGCCGGCGCTCTGGGCCACCCAGGCCACCAGCATCGCCAGCCAGAACCCGCCGATCGACACCACCACGAAACGAGCGAGGGTGCGACCCTGCAACTGGCTGGAAAAACTCCACAGGGTGTTGATCAGGTAGGAAACGAGAGTGGCGACAATAAAGGCGAAACCATTGGCCAGCGGTGGGTTGGCCATGACCAGGTGCATGAACGCCACGGCGGCCACCACGTGTATCGCGGTGACGAGCAGGCCCGTCAGGCCGAAACGCAGGGCACGGCGTAGCAACGGCGAATGCATCCAGGTCACGGCTTCTGCGCCAGGCAGAACACCGTCAGGCCGGCGAGACGATTGGCGCCCATGAACGGGCGCTCCAGGCTGCACAAGGCCTTCAACACACCGTTGACCCACGGATGATGCCGCGCCAGCTGGGACTTGGGCGCCTCGCTGGACGTGCTGCGCTGCACCAGCCGCAGGCCGGCGGCAATGGGGAACACCAGGCCGAAATAATAGGCGCCTTGCTGCACCTGCAACCCGGCCTGCGCCACGACGCCCTCCAATTGCCCGAGGGTATAGCGGCGCTTGTGTTCGAGGAAATCGTCGTGGCCGCTCCAGAGAAACTGGAACGCCGGCACGGTGATCAGGAAACGGCTGCCGGACGGCACCTTGTCGACATAGCCCTTGAGCAACCCGACGTCGTCGTCCACATGCTCCAGCACATCCATCAGCAACACCAGGTCGGCGTCCAGCGTGTCGATGGCGCGTCGATAATGAACCGGTTTGCCGGCGGTGGTGGCATCGGAATCGTCCGGGTAACTGATGTCCACGCACCACGCCTGGGCCGTGTCGGTATGGGTCAGCAGATGGTGGGAAAAAAAACCCGACCCGGCGCCCACATCCAGCAACGTACGGGCCGAAATGCCCTTGAGCAGGTGGCGCATGGCGAGCGCCTTGGAACGGTAATACCAGTGCTGCCCGATATCGGGCCCCAGGATATCGGTTTCCTTGAGATCCACGGTTCAGTCCTTAGGGTCATAGATGCGTCGCACCAGGAACACCGGTCGACGCTTGGATTCGATGTAGGTGCGGCCCAGGTACTCCCCCAGCACGCCGATGCCGATCAATTGCAACCCACCGAGGAACGTGACCGCCACCATCAGCGAGGCATAACCTGGCAAGTCGATGCCGGAAATCAGGGTGCGCAGGATGATGAACACCGCAAAGGCGAAAGACACCAGCGAGACGCACAGCCCCAGGTAGGTCCAGATGCGCAGCGGTTCAGTGCTGAAGCTGGTGATGCCTTCGAGGGCGAAGTTCCACAGGCGCCAGCCGTTGAACTTGCTGTGGCCGGCGGCACGCTCAGGCCTGACGTAATCGACGTACGTGGTGCGGAACCCAACCCAGGCAAACAGCCCTTTCATGAAGCGCCGGGACTCGGGCAACGTCTGCAAGGCATCGACCACGCACCTATCCATCAAGCGGAAATCACCGACGTTTTCCGGCAGCTTGTGGTCGGCGATTTTATTGTGCAGGCGGTAGAAGCTGTTGGCGGAAACCTGCTTGGCCCAGGAGTCGGAGTCGCGGTTGACCCGGTGCCCCAGCACCACCTCGGCACCGTTGCGCCAGTGCGTGATCATTTCGAGAATGACCTCGGGAGGGTCTTGCAGATCGACGTCGATCGGCACCACCGCCTGGCCGCGCGCGGCTTGCAGGCCAGCGCTCAATGCCGCCTCCTTGCCGAAGTTGCGACTCAGGTCGACAACGCGGATACGCGGGTCGGTCTTCTGCCGTTCCAGCAGCAGCACCAGGGTGTCGTCCACGCTGCCGTCATTGACGAACACCAGCTCCAGGTCCACCAGCGATTCATGGACAAAGACCTGGTCGATCCTGGTGATGAACAAGTCAATGGACTGGACTTCGTTGTAAACCGGTATGACAAGCGAAAGCGCTAGACGTCCTTGCAGATCCGTTCCTGGATATTCAGTCACTTGATGGCTCTTTTTCTTATAGTGTTTTCGGACCTGTCGGACAGCCCCACCTCAGGTTACCGGCCCCCAGGCCCTCATTGGAGGAGGCCCGTGTCGAACCGTATTAAGCAGGACCGGTCAGGGCAACGCAAGGATGAAACCGGAACTTGCCACAGACTCGCCGGCCGCAACATGACTTGTTTTCCACTCATGGTCGAGCCGTTTGCCAGAGCCTGCGCCCGGACATACCTGATAACCAATGGAAACGATTTTCACGTAGCCAAATCCGGCCGCTTGGCTAGGCTGTGAGCCACATGTGCACCACATGTCTTGACTGAATCATCGCAGGGAGCGAATCGATGTATTTTGAAATCTACCGGCAAACCCGTGGCACCCTTTGCACCGGAAAAGGCCAATGGCGCTGGCGCTTGAGGGCCGGCAACCATGAAACGATCGCCAGCGGCGAATCCTATGTGAACAAGGCCGACTGCATGCATGCCATCGGGCTGATCAAGAACGTCCAGGGCGAGACACCCGTAAAGGAGATCTGACCGTTGGAGGGCTCCAGGACGCACGATCCCGGGGCCACGGCCTCAAACGCGGAAACGCCCCGTCAATTGCGCCAGGTTCTTCGACAGGGTGGAAAGCTGCTGGCTGGCCTGCATGCTCTGGGCGGAATTCTGCGCCGCTTCGTTGGACAAATCACGGATATCGGAAATATTGCGGGCAATTTCCTCGGTGACACTGCTCTGCTCCTCGCAGGCGTTGGCGATCTGCGCAGCCATGTCGTTGATCCGCTGGATCGAGCCGCTGGTACCGCTGAGCACCTGATCGACCCCGGCGGCCTGCGCGACACTGTCGCGGGCCTTGCCGCTGCCTACCTGCATGGCCTGGACGGCCTTGGCGACGCCCGATTGCAGGCGTTCGATGCGAACCTGGATGTCCTTGGTCGAATCCTGGGTGCGCGCCGCCAGGGCCCTGACTTCGTCCGCCACGACAGCGAAACCGCGGCCCTGCTCGCCGGCCCGAGCGGCCTCAATGGCTGCGTTCAGCGCAAGCAGGTTGGTCTGCTCGGCAATCCCGCGGATGACCTCCAGCACGGCGCCGATGCTGGAAGTTTCCTGGGCCAAGGCCTCGATGGTAGACGACGCACTTTCCACTTCCTGGGCGAGTTGCCGAATCGAGTCGATGGTGCTGTTGACCACCTCGGTGCCCTCACGGGACTGGCTGCTGGCCTGCTGTGCGGCGTCGGACGCGCTCACCGCATTGTGGGCCACCTCGTGTACGGCGGCGCTCATCTGGGTCGCGGCGGTGCTGACCTGGTCGAGGGCGGCATGTTCACTGCTGATCAGTTGATCATTGGTCGCCGCCATCTTCGCCATGGCGCGTGCCGCTGAATCGACCTCACCGGACACCCGGCCCACCTCGGCAATCAGCGGTTGCAGCTTGTCGAGGAAACGGTTGAAAGCACTGCCGAGCTGGCCCAGCTCATCCGCCGAGCCCACCTCGAGGCGCCCCTTCAGATCGCCGCCGCCCTCGGCAATCTGCTCGACGCGGTGCAGCAAACGCCGCATCGGACGCAACACCACCAAGGGCAAGACCGCAATCAACACCATGCAGCCGAGCAACCCAATCAACAGAATGCCGCCCTGCTGCACTCCCACCGCTTCACCATGATCAATTGCCGCCTGCCCCTCGCGTTGCGACGCGGCATCCTCCAACTCACCGAGCTTGTCGATGGCATCGCGCATGGTATCGAACTTACTTTCACCCTCGCCGAAACTCAGGGCGCTGGCCGCCTGTGGATTGCTTGCCGCCTGCTCGACCACCTGCCGTGACAGTTGCGACCACTGGGCAAAGCGGTCATTGAACTGACTGACCAGTGCCATCGCATCGGCCCCCGGCTGCATCGCGGCGTATTTCTGCACGCGATCATAAGCCTGCTTCAGGTTGTCCCGATGACTGGCCCGCAACGCCTCCAGATGCTCCCCCGCATTGCCCCCCAGCAGGCTGCGTTCGGCGACAAACGCCTGGTAAAGGTCGCGATCGGCGTTGAGCAGCAGGCTGATCGCCGGCAGATAACGGTTGGTCAATTGCGTGCTCGACTCCGTCACCTGGCCAATGCCCCGCATCCCCGACCACCCCATCAACACCAGCAACAACGCCAGGAAAGCAATGGGCAGGGTGATTTTCCAGCGAAAGCCCAGATCGGCGAAGAACCGTGGCATGAGGTCACTCCTTTTTAGGGTATGTCTTACCTATCGGCAGGCAAGCCTTCTGCTAGAGAGACATTAGCGCAATTGTCACAGGGTGGTGACATGCACAGAGGATTACGCTGGGAATTGGCGTGGCGAGGGCGCTTGCCCCCCGCAGGGCTGTGAAGCGGTACCTTTAGTATTCGACCTTGAAGGGTCACGGCGGCATGCGGCGATGGGTATTCAGCAGGTGATCGATCTGGGCGAACTGCTGGCAAATCGGGTAGCGGGTAGCGTTGATCAGCGCTAGCCCCAAGTCCGTGGCGTTGTGACGAGATCACCGCCTGAAAATCAAACGCCAGAAACGAAAAAGCCCCTGAAATGTTCATTTCCAGGGGCTTGGTGCTATCAATTATGTCAAAACAAGAGCTTGGTCAGACTCGACGGTTGGCGACTTCATAAACTTCATCGTCGCGTCTTGCGCCTACACACAGGACCAAGATAATTTCGGTGCCGTTGATGCGATAGACGATGCGTACATCACCCGTCCGAATTCGGCGATAACCGGCAAGCGCTCCACGAAGGGCCTTACCGATCTTCTCGGGCTCTCCTTCTGAAATACGCTCGCGTATCACCTTCAGGATTTGTTTCGCCTTGGCATTGCCCAGCTGTTTCAAGTCATGTTCAACATCGGGGTGAAATCGGACGCTCCATTTCATTAGCTGCTGCCTACTTGAAGCAAGCCTCCATACTCTCAAGGCTTACCGTGTTCTGTTCGTCCAAGGTTGCCAGACGCTCGATGGCCAGGCGCTCGGCACGCAGATCCTCAAGCTCATCCTGCAGGGCTTGATAGGCATCTACGCCTACCAACACAGCAGCCGGCTCGTTGTCTTTGAAAATCACCAGGTGGGTGACCTCCCCACTGGTGACTTCCTTCAATTTCGCACTGAAACCGCGAACCATCGCGGTAGCGGAGACTGCCTGCTCAGCTCGGTCTAGAAGTGCACTCATGCGCTAGTTGCCTCAATTCATTTGTTAACGTCGCTGCTTAGGCGCGCACCCTGAGTATACGTAAAGTAATGCGCAAAACAATGCGCACTAGAATCACTCAAACCCGAAAAACGAAAAAGCCCCTGAAATGTTCAACCATTTCAGGGGCTTAATCGTATTCAATAATGGCGGAGAGATAGGGATTTGAACCCTAGGTACTGTCGCCAGTACAACGGATTTCGAATCCGTCCCGTTCGGCCACTCCGGCATCTCTCCAGTGGCGCGCATCATACCAGCACATTCGCCGGAAGCGAACCCCCGAGCGAAATTTTTTCCGTGCTATCAGATGCTTGCGTCGTTTACAGCGGCACACCCAGGCGTTGGGCGACTTCTTCGTAGGCTTCGATGACATCACCGAGGCCTTGGCGGAAGCGGTCCTTGTCCATTTTCTTCTTGGTGGCCTTGTCCCAGAGGCGGCAGCCGTCCGGGCTGAATTCGTCACCCAGGACGATGGAGCCGTCGCTGAATACGCCGAACTCGAGCTTGAAGTCCACCAGCAGCAGGCCGGCGTCGTCGAACAGCTTGCTCAGCACCTCGTTGACCTTGAGGGACAGTTCCTTCATGCGCGCCAGTTGCTCGGCGGTGCCCCAGCCGAATGCCACGACGTGGGATTCGTTGATGAACGGGTCGCCCTTGGCGTCGTCCTTCAGGAACAATTCGAAGGTGTAGGGGTTGAGCTTCATGCCCTCTTCCACGCCCAGGCGCTTGACCAGGCTGCCGGCGGCGTAGTTACGCACGACGCACTCGACCGGGATCATGTCCAGCTTCTTGACCAGGCATTCATTGTCGCCCAGCAGCTTGTCGAACTGGGTCGGCACGCCGGCGGCTTCGAGCTTCTGCATGATGAAGGCGTTGAACTTGTTGTTCACCATGCCCTTGCGGTCCAGCTGTTCGATGCGCTTGCCGTCGAACGCCGAGGTGTCGTTGCGAAACAGCAGGATCAAACGGTCGGCGTCGTCGGTCTTGTAAACCGACTTGGCTTTGCCGCGGTAGAGTTCTTCACGTTTTTCCATGATGGGCTCCGCTTGCTAAGTAGTGGGCTAGGCGATATGTCGCCAGTCGAGCCCTGAATCTTGATCGGCCAGTTGCAGCCAGTCCGGGTCGCACCCAAGGGTGTCGACAAAACATTGCCGGGCCAGCTGCGGCAGGTTGTTCTTGCTGCTCAGATGGGCCAGGACCAGGTGTTGCAGGCCTTGCCAGCCCAACTCGGCCACCAGGAACGCGGCCTGGTGGTTATTCAAATGTCCGTGTTCCCCGCCGACCCGCTGCTTGAGGAAGTACGGGTAGTACCCGCGCGCCAACATGTCACGACAGTGGTTGGACTCGATCATCAAGGCATCGAGATCGCGGTAACTGTCCATCACCCTGTCGCAATACGAACCCAGGTCGGTCAACAAGCCGAAACGCCGCTCGCCGTCACTGAACACATATTGCGTCGGCTCACGGGCATCATGGGCCACGCTGACCACACTGATGTCCAGGCAGCCGATGCGCAATTGCTCGCCACCGGCCACGAACCCCGCCGGTTCGATGGGCTTGCGCAGGCCGCCGAGAGTCCCACGGCTCAGGTACACCGGCAGATTGTAGCGCCGAGACAGCAAACCCACGCCATGCACGTGGTCGGCATGTTCGTGGGTCACGAGTATCGCGCTCAGTTGCGCCGGATGCACACCCAGGCGCAACAGGCGCTTCTCGGTTTCCCGCAGGGAGAAACCACAATCGACCAGCACATACGTACCGGCACTGGCGACCAGCGTGCCGTTCCCTTGGCTACCGCTGCCGAGAACGGCAAAACGCATCGGATCAGCCCAGGTTGTCCTGAATCACGCTCAACACTTTACGAGCCACTTCGGCCGGCGCCACGGTGTTGATGTTCTTCTCGACGGTCACCTGGACGCTGTCACCCACCTTGCTCAGGCGAACCTGATAGCGCTCGGCACGGGCTTCAACTTCTTCCTTGTCCGGCTTGCTGCCGAACAGGCCACTGAAGAAGCCCGGCTTCTCGTCTTTCTTCTCGGCTTTTTCGGCGAGGTTGATGTAGTACAGGCCCAGGCTGCGGTTGATATCTTCAACTCGCCATTCGCCCTGCTCCAATGCACGGCCAACACTCGACCAGGCACGGTCCAGGTCGGAGCCGACGTTGAGCACCGGGTTGCCGCTGCCGTCTTCGCTCAGGCTGACGCGGCTTGGCGTGTCGTAGTCGCGGGTGGCGAGCATCGAAACCGAACCACCCTGCTCGGCGGTACGGCTCATGCTGGCCAGCATGTCATCGACCAGTGCTGCGTCGAGGCCGGTGTTGACCGAACGGTTGGTGAAGGCCACGTCGGCGGTGCTGCCGGCAGGACGCTCGGCGCTGACGACATAGATTTCACTGGTGTTGCGCTGCACGCCAGGCTCGATGCGCACCCGCACGCGGGTTTCGGCGTCGGATGCGACACCGGCGGCGCTCAGGCGCTTGCCCATGGCCGCGGACAGTTCATCGGCGCGCTGCCAGGTGGTGGTGAATTCGCCGGTCTGCGGGCGTTGTTCATCCAGGCGGAAACCGTTGTCCTGGAAGAACTGGATTGCCACGGGCCAGACTTCAGCCGGTGGATGCTGGCCCATGACCCAGCTGGAATCGCCACTTTTCTGCAAGGTGTAGTCGCTGGCCTCGGCCACGGCCGACAGCGGCTGCGGGCGTGGGACGACGTATTCGCCCTTGGCGGTGTCGTCGGCAACGTTGCGCGGGATCGGCAGCAGCGGATCCAGGCGCTTGGCGACGTTGACGTCTTGCGGCAATTGCATCGGTGCAGTCTGTTGCGCCTGCAGGTAATCGCTACCACGGTCGCGGAAGTAACCTTCCGGCCCCCAGATCCATCCGCAGCCGCTGGTGCTGGAGATAATCAAGGCAAGTGCGGAAAGTCCGGCCATTCGCTTCATGCGTTGTACTTCCTCAATTAAACCAGGACGCCGGACTGGCGCATGGCCTGCCGCAGCGGTTCATGACAGGTGTTGCTCAGCCAGGTCAGTGGCAGGCGGATACCCTCGTGCATCAGGCCCATTTCGACCAAGGCCCATTTCACCGGAATCGGGTTGGCCTCGATGAACAGGTCCTTGTGCAGCGGCATCAGTTTTTCGTTGATGGCCCGGGCGGTCTCGGCGTCGCCCTTGAGCGCGGCCTCGCACAGGTCGGCCATTTCGCGCGGAGCGACGTTGGCAGTCACGGAGATGTTGCCCTTGCCACCCAGCAGGATCAGCTCGACGGCGGTCGGGTCGTCACCGGACAGCACGAGGAAATCCTCGCTCACGCCATCGAGAATCGCCTTGGCGCGCTTCATGTCGCCCGTGGCTTCCTTGATGCCGATGATGTTCGGCACGGTGGACAGGCGGATCACCGTCTCGGCCTGCATGTCGCAGGAGGTGCGGCCGGGAACGTTATAGAGGATCTGCGGGATGTCGACGGCTTCGGCAATGTGCTTGAAGTGCTGGTACAGGCCTTCCTGGGTCGGCTTGTTGTAGTACGGGACAACCAGCAGGCAGGCATCGGCGCCGGCTTCCTTGGCATTGCGGGTCAGTTCGACGGCTTCGCGGGTGGAGTTGGCGCCGGTGCCGGCGATGACCGGGATGCGACCATTGACCTGCTTGACCACGGCCCGGATGACTTCAATGTGTTCGTTGACGTCGAGGGTGGCCGACTCGCCGGTGGTGCCGACGGCGACAATGGCATGGGTGCCGTTTTCAAGGTGGAAGTCCACGAGTTTGCTGAGGCTGGCCCAGTCAAGATGCCCTTGTGCATCCATGGGTGTGACCAGTGCCACCATACTGCCCGCAATCATGAAACCGCTCCTGCCGGAAAAAGAGAGCGGTAATGGTACTGGCGCCAAGATGCTTGTACAAGCGAACTACCATTCCCCTTGGCGATGGTTTTCGCTACCCTTCAGGCTTTGATCGGTACCGATAAGCTCGTACGCCGGTTTCCAGCCTCCGTTTTCGTCGCCACAAGCCCCGATCCTGCGTTTGTCCCGGTCCGTTGCTGCCATCGCGGAACACGGCGCAACCCCGGACACTGGGCCTGGGCCGTGCGCTTTTCCGGGGCCTGGCGCCGTACCGGGCTGTAAAAAGTACCGACCGCTCATCGCTTTAGGAATGCTGCATGTCCACCCCCACAGTCCGCGAACAATTCCTTGTTATCAGTGCCCTTGGCGCCAACCCCATGGAGCTGACTAACGTCCTGTGCCGCGCCAGCCATGAAAATCGCTGCGCCGTCGTGACCTCACGCCTGACCCGTCACGGCGAATGCAGTGCGCTCGTGCTGGAAATTTCCGGCAGCTGGGACGCCCTCGCTCGCCTGGAAGGCAGCCTCCCCGTGTTGGCGAAGAAGCACGCCTTCACCGTCAACGTGGTGCGCAGCGCCGCGTTGGAGAACCGTCCCCAGGCCCTGCCCTACGTGGCCTACGTGAGCTCGGCCTACCGCCCGGACATCATCAACGAGCTGTGCCAATTCTTCATGGACCACCACGTCGAGCTGGAAAACCTGACCTGCGACACCTACCAGGCACCCCAGACCGGCGGCACCATGCTCAATGCCACGTTCACCGTGACCCTGCCGGCCGGCACCCAGATCAGCTGGCTGCGCGATCAGTTCCTGGACTTCGCCGACGCGATGAACCTGGATGCGCTGATCGAACCGTGGCGTCCACAAAACCCAATGTAAGGAAGCGTTCATGGCCGTTGCCGTCGACCAACCGGTTACCGATTTCCAGGCGCCCGCCACCAGCGGGCAGACCATCAGCCTCGCGGCCCTGAAAGGCAAGCAGGTGGTGATCTACTTCTACCCGAAGGACAGCACGCCAGGCTGCACCACCGAAGGCCAGGGGTTCCGTGACCTGTACCCGCAGTTCCAGGCCGCCAACACCGAGGTGTTCGGCGTCTCCCGGGACAGCCTCAAGTCCCACGAGAACTTCAAGTGCAAACAGGAATTCCCGTTCGAGCTGATCAGCGACAAGGACGAAGCCGTTTGCCAGCTGTTCGATGTGATCAAACTGAAAAAGCTCTATGGCAAGGAATACCTGGGCGTGGATCGCAGCACCTTCCTGATCGACAAGGACGGTGTACTGCGCCAGGAGTGGCGTGGTGTGAAAGTGCCGGGGCATGTGGATGCGGTGCTGGCGGCGGCCCAGGCGCTCGACAAGGCCTGAAATTCTCACTGCCCTGTACTGGCGCCATCGCGAGCAAGCTCGCTCCCACTATGGATTGGTGGTGTTAATCAATCCCTGTGGGAGCGAGCTTGCTCGCGATGGCGCCATCAACCTCACCGACTCATTCAGATGTGACCGCTACAACAACGGCGCCACCACCGGCTCCTTGCTCGGCCACGCATCCAGCACGGCCTTGAACAGCGTCGCCAGGGGAATGGCGAAGAACACGCCCCAGAACCCCCACAACCCGCCGAACAGCAGCACCGCGCAGATGATCGCCACCGGGTGCAGGTTCACCGCCTCGGAAAACAGCAGCGGCACCAACACGTTGCCATCCAGGGTCTGGATGATCCCGTAGACCGCCATCAGGTAAATGAACTGATCGCTCCAGCCCCACTGGAACAGCGCAATCAGCGCCACCGGCACGGTGACGACGACGGTGCCCACGTACGGCACCACCACGGAAACTCCCACCAGCAAGGCCAACAGCGCCGCGTAGTTGAGCCCCAGGGCCACGAAGCCGATGTAGGTCACGCCGCCGCAGATGAAAATCTCGATGACTTTGCCGCGAATGTAATTGGCGATCTGGCGGTTCATTTCCTGGGCCACCCGAGTGATCAGCGTGCGCTCGCGAGGCAGGTAGCCCCGGACCCAGCGCCCGATCATTTCCCGGTCCTTGAGAAAGAAGAACACCAGGATCGGCACCAGCACCAGGTAAATCATGATGTTGACCAGCAGCGGCAGGCTGGACAGTGAAAACGTCAGCGCCCACTGACCGAACTTGCCAATCTGCCCGCGCACCACCTCGATGGTCTGCAGTACCTGCTCGTCGGACACCAGGTGCGGATAACGCTCGGGCAGCAGCAACAGCAGCGACTGCCATTTGGCGAGCATCCCCGGCAACTCGTTGAACAGCGTCACCAACTGGTGCCAGAGCAGCGGCACGATCACCACGATGAACAGCACCAGCAAGCCCATGAACAGGGCGAACACCAAGCCGACGGCCACGGCGCCCGGCAAACGCAGGCGCTCCAGGGTGGTGACCAGGCCCTGCATCAGGTACGCCAGCACCATCCCCGCCAGCACCGGTGCCAGCATGCCGCCCAGGGTGAGCACGGCGGTGAAGGCCAGGAACAGCAGGACAGCCAGGACCACCGCCTCCTCATCGGAGAAGTAGCGTTGAATCCAGTCGCGTAACACCTTGAACATTAAAAATCCTTAAGAAGCGTCATCGATTGCTCAGGCCTTTTTCAGCCAGTAACGGTAAACGCCGTTATCGTCTTCTTCACGCAGCAGCGTATGACCGGCCAACCGAGCGAAGGTGCGGAAATCACGCTGGGAGCCCGCATCCGTGGCGGTCACCTTGAGCACCGCGCCACTGGCCAGCCGATTGAGTTCCAGCTTGGCCTTGAGCAACGGCAACGGGCAGTTCAGGCCGCTGGCGTCCAGTTCGGCATCGTGGGCTACAGCATCGGTCATCGGTTCACTCCGCGGCAGGTCGTTGAGCCGCCTAGAATATCTGGTCCCGGGCCCGGTGTCCGGCTACAGTAAGGTCTTTGTCGACTAAGGCTTCGTGCATGACATTTCTGCGCCCCACCCTGCTGACGCTCGCTTGCCTGCTTGCCTCACCGGGCTTCGCCGACGACCTGCCGTCACTTGGCGACGCCAGTTCTGCCATCGTCTCGCCGGAACAGGAACACCAGCTGGGTCGCGCCTGGCTGGCCCTGTTGCGCAGCCAGGTGTCCCAGCTCAACGATCCACAGCTCAAGGATTATGTTGAAACCAGCGTCTACAAGCTGGTGGAAACCAGCCAGGTCAATGACCGGCGCCTGGAGTTCATCCTGATCAACAGCCCGCAACTCAACGCCTTCGCCGCGCCGGGCGGGATCGTAGGGGTCAACGGCGGCCTGTTCCTCAACGCCCAGACCGAAGGCGAATACGCCTCGGTCATGGCGCACGAACTGGCGCACTTGTCGCAACGCCACTTCGCCCGCGGCGTCGAAGCCCAGCAGCGCATGCAAGTGCCGATGATGGCGGCGCTGTTGACCGGCATCGTGATCGCCGCCGCCGGTGGCGGTGACGCCGGCATCGCCGCCATCGCCGGGACCCAGGCAGCCGCCATCCAGGAACAGCGGCGCTTCTCCCGCCAGAATGAACAGGAGGCCGACCGTATCGGCATCCTGAACCTGGAGAAGGCCGGTTACGATCCGCGCTCCATGCCGACCATGTTCGAGCGCCTGATGCGCCAGTACCGCTTCGACGCCCGGCCTCCGGAGTTCCTGCTGACTCACCCAGTGACCGAATCCCGGATCGCCGACACCCGTAACCGCGCCGAACAGGCCAAGCCGGGCGGCATCGAGGACAGCGTGCGTTATCAACTGATTCGCGCACGCGTCCAGTTGATCTACGAAGAAACCCCGGGCCTGGGCGCCAAGCGCTTCCGGGCGCAGCTGGATGAGAACCCGAAGAACGACGTGGCGCGCTATGGCCTGGCGATCGCGCAGATCAAGGGCGGCCAATTGAACGAGGCCCGGGAAAACCTCAAGCCGCTACTGGCCAAATCACCCAACGAAATCATCTACAACCTGGCCCAGGTTGACCTGGACATCACCAGCAACAAGCTGGCCGACGCACAATCGCGCGTCGACCGGATGCTGACGCAATACCCAGGCAACTACCCCCTCAACCAGGTACGGGTCGACCTGCTGCTCAAGCAAAACCGCCCCGCCGACGCCGAGAAGGCCCTGGAAACGCTGCTCAAGTCCCGCCCGGACGACCCGGACGTTTGGTACATGGTGGCCGAGACTCGCGGCTTGTCGGGCAACATCATTGGCTTGCATCAGGCGCGTGCCGAGTACTTCGCGCTGGTTGGCGACTACCGCCAGGCCATCCAGCAACTGGACTTCGCCAAACGTCGCGCCGGCACCAACTTCCCGCTGTCGTCACGCATCGACGCCCGGCAACGGGAGCTCATGGAACAGGAACGCATGGTCAAGGACATGATGGGGTAAGGCTGCGACGCCAGGTTTACGGCCCAGCACAGCTCCCACAGGGTCATGGGCTCGTCACCCATCTGCGTGGCAGGCAGTATTTACCACGCATAAAAAACCGCCTCTCTTGAGGCGGTTTTTTCATTGCGGCGCTAACCGGTCATTCGGCCAGCTTGAAGGTGATGAAACTCGCACGTCCCTGACGCAGGACCCGCATCGACACCGAGCGATTCTTCGGCAGTGCCTTGGCGATATCGGTGAACTCCTTGGCCGAACCGATGGCCTGGTTGTTCAGGTGAGTGATGATGTCGCCTGGTTGCAAGCCGATCAGGGCCGCAGGACCGTCCTGCACTTCCTTGATCACCACGCCGCCCTGAAGCTCCAGGGTGCGCTTCTGCTCTTCGGTAAGCTCGGCCACTGCCACGCCCAGTCGATTGCTGCTGCGCTCGACACCGGATTTGGTCTGCGAATCCAGCTCCTTGCCTTCCTCGGGAATGGCCCCGACGGTCAGTTCGACATTCTTGCGCTTGCCTTCGCGGATCACTTCCAGATTGGCCTTGGCACCGGCCTTGAGGGCGCCCACCAGGTGCGGCAGGTCGGCGGACATGATGATCGGCTGGCCGTTCATGCTCAGGATCACGTCACCCACTTGCAGGCCGCCTTTGGCCGCCGGCCCCCCTTCCTGGATCTGCGCCACCAGCGCACCGGCTGGTTTTTCCAGCCCGAACGACTCGGCCAGGTCCTTGTTCACTTCCTGGATGACGACGCCCAGCCAGCCACGGCTGACCTTGCCTTCGCTTTTCAGCTGGCTCGACACGTCCATGGCCACGTCGATCGGGATGGCGAAGGACACGCCCATGAAGCCGCCCGACCGGGTGTAGATCTGCGAGTTGATACCCACCACTTCACCGGCAAGGTTGAACAGCGGGCCACCGGAGTTACCCGGATTGATCGGCACGTCGGTCTGGATGAAGGGCACGTAGTTCTCGTTCGGCAAGCTGCGCCCGATGGCGCTGACAATGCCTTGGGTCACGGTGTGGTCGAAACCGAACGGTGAACCGATGGCCACGACCCACTGGCCGGCCTTCAGGTCCTGGGATTTACCCAGTTTGAGCACGGGCAGGTCCTTGCCGTCGATTTTCAGCAAGGCCACGTCGGAGCGTGGGTCGGTGCCGATCAGCTTGGCCTTGAGTTCACTGCGATCAGCCAGGCGCACCAGGATCTCATCGGCGTCGGCGATCACGTGGTTGTTGGTCAGAATGTAGCCATCAGGCGAAATGATGAAGCCGGAACCCAGGGATTGCGCCTCACGCTGGCGACCGCCACCCGGCGACCGCGGTTGCGGCGGCATCCCGCGCTCGAAGAACTCGCGCAGCATCGGCGGCAGGCCTTCGAGGTCCGGCATCTGCTGGTCCGATACCCGACGATCCGGCAACTTCTGGGTCGTACTGATGTTCACCACTGCGGGCGACGCCTGCTCGACCAACTGCGTGAAGTCAGGCAACTCGGCTGCCACGGCAGGGACAGCCTGGCCGAGCACAAGCACGGTGGCAAAGATGGAGAGATAGGTTTTCAAGCGTGGTATCGACATACGGCTCCCGTTACGACGAGCATGGTTAAGCGATATGGAGCAAGCAATACCAGGGAAAGATACGCCGGTATTTTTGTTCCGCAAACAGACAAGGCCAGGGCCGAGCGGCTCTGACCTAATAGAAAAAAAACCGTGTTTTTGCAAATGAAAATGCTGACAGGAAGTTTCGGCATTTCGATCAGACCCCGGCGCCATCAGCCTTTCGCGCATTCAGGCCACCCAGCCAATACGCTACTGGGTCGCCGTGACATCGGAACGCATGGACAGCGCGATCCGCTCCGCCGTCCCGATGGGAATCTCGCCAACCACCGTGACCATCATTTCGCCCTGGGGCGTGGTGAGTCGACGGGAGACGGCGGCCGTCGGGCCGAGCTGAGTACGGGTATCGGTGGCGTTGGCGCCATTCAATGGCTCAAGGAACACCGAGAAGCGCGCCAAGCCATCGTCGTACATCAGGCTGTTGACCAGGACCTTGGTGTCCGGGTCCTTGCGCGCGGTACTGCTGGCCAACTCGAAGCCCGGCGGCAGCCAGTCCGAGTGCCAGGAGGCTTTCACCGCAGCGGCCTTGTCCGGGTCCTGTGCAACCACCTTACAATCAGCCGAGGCCTGCAAATCGGCCTCCGCCGGCGCGGCAACATTCATGCGCGTGAACTGGAACCGTTCGAGCAGTTGCCCCTTGTCATTGAGCAACAAGGACTTGAGCGGCAACCCCGTCTCTTTGTCCAGGTGAAGTTCGAAGCCGTAGCGATGCTGGTCCTTGGGCGTCAACGCAACGATGACCGCCGGACGCCCAGCCACACGCGACTTGCCAATGACGGCAAGGTCATACCAATTCTTGAGTTTTTGCGGATCGAGCGCCCTTGCAGTGCCGTCTGGCGTATTGCCCAACCCCGCGATCAGGGAGCCGCTGACGCATTGAGTCCGTCCATCAATGCGCACGACTTCCTGTGCCGAGCCGTCGAGCTGGAGTAGCCGCTCGCGGACCTTGCCATCCTGGACACGATGCCAGATGTTGTGGGTAGAGAAACTACCGTTGCGCTCGTAAACGAAAGTGCCCTGGAAGCTTTGTTGCTGCTCGGCCTGGCCCAGGCGGTTCAACCAGTCCTGAGCCTCATCGGCATAGGCTGGAACCGTACACCAGCCTCCCAGCAACAGCGCGAATAAAGGTATGGCGCGCAATGGTCGTCCTTAATTAACGGTTTTCCATACTGGCTGCACGGGCATAGGGCAGCGCGCTTTCAGTACCCTTCAAGGCAGCTTGCTGGGCATGCTGACGCAGGTAGTTAGGCAGACGCTGGTCATGCCAGCCAGGTTGGCCTTGCAGCACACCGTTGGTCATCGGACCTGCAGCTTCCGAACCTTCGCTGTAGCCGGCCAGCACTGCCGGGCCCTTGACCTGTGGAGCGGCGAGGCCAGGCTGGGTGGACTGCTGCGCCATTTGCACGCCGGCAATCTCATCCTGGTTGTACAGGCGCACACCGGCCAGTACGGCTACGGTGACCGAAGCGGCAACGGCCAGGCGACCCAGGCTGCGCCATGGTCCGCGGGAGGCTTTTGCCGGTACGGCTTCGTCAGCCAATGCAGAAGAAACGGCCGCAGCGATGTCCAGGCGCGGAAGCAGCAGGTCCTTGTGCATTACAGCCCGAGCGATCTGGTAACGAGCCCAGGTCTCACGGGTTTCAACATCGTCAAAGGCATTCAATACCCGACGCAATTCCAGTTCGTCCGCTTCGTTATCCATCACTGCGGACAGCGATTCCTGCAGGGCTTCACGACTCATGGCGTTCCTCTCTTGGCTATCGCCGCTGTCTTTAGTTTTCCTGCAACAACGGTTGCAGGGCTTTATCGATGGCCTCCCGAGCGCGGAAGATCCGGGAGCGCACGGTACCCACCGGACATTGCATGACGCTCGCAATGTCCTCATAACTCAGACCGTCGAACTCGCGTAAAGTTAAAGCCGTACGCAAATCTTCGGGCAGTTGCTGGATGGTTCGGTGGACAGTGCCCTCGATCTCATCCCGCAGCAATGCGCGTTCCGGGGATTCGAGGTCCTTGAGGCCGTGATCGCCATCGTAGAACTCTGCATCTTCAGAACTTACATCGCTATCCGGCGGCCGGCGGCCGCGTGAAACCAGATAGTTTTTCGCCGTGTTGATGGCGATGCGGTAAAGCCACGTGTAGAACGCGCTGTCGCCGCGAAAATTACCAAGTGCACGGTAGGCCTTGATGAAGGCCTCCTGAGCAACATCCTGCGCTTCATGGGTGTCGTGCACGAACCGCACGATCAACCCGAGAATTTTGTGCTGGTATTTCAGCACTAGCAGATCGAAAGCTCGCTTGTCGCCGCGTTGTACGCGCTCAACCAGCTGCTGATCCTCTTCCTGGGTTAGCATGAACACTCCTCGATAAGCTCGAAGGAGGCTTGCATTACTAATTGTCCGGGCTTGCAAACATAGACTCGGGCTTTTCGCAAAAGTTCTCCCCCTTCCAAGCAAGTTTCCGGCGCGCTCTGATCTCGGCACGCACGAAAAACGCAGCACGAGATTCCCCGGCTGCGCGAATAATCTATCGCCGGGCCTGTCGGCAAGGACTTCAATCGAAATCCTGCACACCCAACGCTGCTCCCTTTTGCAGACAACCGTCTATTGAACGTAGGCGCCTGGCAAAAGTTCCCTCTATTTTATAGCGCTGTGAAGTGGACATTGGCCAACCGTGACGGGATAAACCACGCTCTGTCCTCGAAACGGCCGCCTTGTTGCCCACCCATGCGAAACCGCGATCCGACGAAGCGTGCCGCTGTTCCACCACACTGGTACCACATTGCCATGATTCGCCCGGCTATTGTGCCGGTCCCCCCCTCTATATACTAGTGGGCTGCGTGGCTGCGTGACCCGATGAAACGGTGTCCTGCGCCAACCCCGACCCGGGTCGCCTTGAGCGGAAACCATTCGAATGAGCCAACAGTTCCAACATGATGTTCTGGTAATCGGCAGCGGAGCCGCCGGTTTGAGCCTTGCCCTGACCTTGCCGGAGCATTTGCGCATCGCCGTGCTGAGCAAGGGCGACCTGGCCAACGGCTCGACATTCTGGGCCCAGGGCGGCGTCGCGGCCGTCCTGGACGATACCGATACCGTCGAGTCCCATGTCGACGACACCCTCAACGCTGGTGGCGGCCTGTGTCACCCGGACGCGGTGCGCTTTACCGTCGAGCACAGCCGGGAAGCCATCCAGTGGCTGATCGACCAGGGCGTGCCATTTACCCGTGACGAGCACTCCGGCAACGAAGACGGCGGTTTCGAATTTCACCTGACCCGCGAAGGCGGCCACAGCCATCGACGGATCATCCACGCGGCCGATGCCACCGGCGCGGCGATCTTCAAGACATTGCTCGCCCAGGCCCGGCAGCGGCCGAACATCGAGTTGCTGGAGCAGCGCGTCGCGGTCGACCTGATTACCGAAAAGCGCCTGGGCCTGGAGGGTGATCGTTGCCTGGGCGCCTACGTGCTCAATCGCGGCACCGGCGAAGTCGACACCTACGGCGCGCGTTTCGTCATCCTGGCCTCCGGCGGGGCCGCGAAAGTCTACCTTTATACCAGCAACCCCGACGGCGCCTGCGGCGACGGCATCGCCATGGCATGGCGCTCGGGCTGCCGGGTGGCGAACCTGGAATTCAACCAGTTCCACCCCACCTGCCTTTACCACCCGCTGGCCAAGAGTTTCCTGGTGACCGAGGCCCTGCGTGGCGAAGGGGCCCACCTGAAGCTGCCCAACGGTGAACGCTTCATGCAGCGCTTCGACCCGCGTGCCGAACTGGCGCCCCGGGACATCGTCGCCCGGGCCATCGACCATGAAATGAAGCGCCTGGGCATCGATTGCGTCTACCTGGACATCAGCCACAAGCCCGAAGCCTTCATCAAGAGCCATTTCCCGACCGTCTACGAGCGTTGCCTGGAGTTTTCCATCGACATCACCCGGCAACCGATCCCGGTGGTGCCGGCGGCGCACTACACCTGCGGTGGCGTGATGGTCGACCAGCAGGGCCGCACCGACGTGCCGGGCCTGTACGCCATCGGCGAAACCAGCTTCACCGGCCTGCACGGCGCCAACCGCATGGCCAGCAACTCGCTGCTGGAATGCTTCGTCTACGCCCGCTCGGCGGCGGCAGACATCCTGCAACAGTTGCCACAGATCGCCATCCCCGCCGCCCTGCCCTCGTGGGACGCCAGCCAGGTCACCGATTCGGACGAAGACGTGATCATCGCCCACAACTGGGACGAACTACGGCGTTTCATGTGGGACTACGTGGGGATCGTGCGCACCAACAAGCGCCTGCAACGGGCCCAGCATCGGGTGCGCTTGCTGCTGGATGAAATCGACGAGTTCTACAGCAACTACAAAGTCAGTCGCGACCTGATCGAGCTGCGCAACCTGGCCCAGGTGGCCGAACTGATGATTCGCTCGGCCATGGAGCGCAAGGAAAGCCGAGGGCTGCATTACACCCTCGACTACCCGAACCTACTGCCCGAGGCACTGGACACTATCCTGGTGCCGCCCACCTACGTCGACTGAACCTGAGCCGCACCCGCAGGCGCCGATGAACATCCGGCGCCATCGCGTCGCGCGGCACGCACAGCGAGCGGACCCGCCACTCGCCCCGCAGGCGAAAACGCAGCACGACGATCATCGGCAACGCCAGGCTGTCGGGGCGCAACTGCACCGCCCGCCAACCGTGAGCCGGGCTCCACAGGTGCCAACCGGCCGCATCGTAACGCAAACCACTGAAGGCCTGTCGATGGGTCAACAAGAGCTGTCGCGGCAGGACCCAGGCGCCATGGGCCAGGCACAGCACCACGCCAAGCGCTGCCAACGGGAAAGGGACAGACAGGAGACACAACGAACCCAGGGCGACAGCCTGGGCCAGCAGGTAGGCCGCCAGCAGTTGCCTGGAGGCCTGCCAGCGGCATTCGAAGCGGTTACTTTGGCTGGACACGGTCCAGAATCATCCGAACCATGCGCTGCAGCTCTGGATCGTCGGATTCGCTACGCTCCATGAACCAGCCGAACATGTCCTGGTCCTCGCATTCGAGCAGGCGGACATAGCACGCGCGGTCCGTTTCATTGAGATGGGGATAGACCTCTTTCACGAACGGCACCAGCAACACGTCCAGCTCAAGCATGCCGCGACGGCTGTGCCAGTAGAGGCGATTCAGTTCAACATCTTCGACCATGGAGCGCTCCTCAAATAGAGCGCAAGTATACAGGCCCCGCCGTGGTGGAACAGACAGCATTGGTCGGCCACGACCGTTCCTTTGTGAACTACCCATTTCAAGGGCGCCCCCTTATGATGTCCACCAGACTTTTTACCCTGCGATGTCCCATGGCTGATTCCGCTTTTTTCTGCACCCTGTCCCACGAAGGCGTTCTCGCGGTCCGCGGCGTGGATGCCGGCAAATTCCTGCAAGGTCAATTGACCTGCAATCTCAACTACCTGAGCGACAGCCGTGCCAGCCTTGGTGCCCGCTGCACCCAGAAAGGCCGGATGCAATCGAGCTTCCGCATCCTGCTCGAAGGCGACGGCGTGCTGATGGCGATGGCCAGCGAGCTGCTCGAGCCTCAACTGGCGGACCTGAAAAAATACGCCGTGTTCTCCAAATCCAAACTCACCGACGAAAGCCTGGCCTGGGTTCGCTTCGGCCTGGAAAACGCCGACGACGTGCTCGCCGGCCTGGGCCTCGAACTGCCGGCCGACACCGACAGTGTGGTTCGCCATGAGTCGCTGATCGCCGTGCGGGTTTCCCCCGGCCGTGCTGAACTCTGGGCCCGCGCCGAGCAGGCGCCAGCGCTCAGGAGCCAACTGGCCGCGGCACTCGCCGAGAAAGACCTGAACCCGTGGCTGCTGGGCCAGGTCCGCGCCGGTATCGGTCAGGTGATGCCGGCCACCCGTGAGCTGTTCATCCCGCAGATGCTCAACCTGCAAGCCGTTGGCGGCGTGAGTTTCAAGAAAGGTTGCTACACCGGCCAGGAAATCGTCGCCCGCATGCAGTACCTGGGCAAGCTCAAACGGCGCCTGTATCGCCTGCAACTGGACGCCAGCGAACTGCCGGAACCGGGCACGGCGCTGTTCTCCCCGACCCACGGCAGCTCCATCGGCGAAGTGGTGATGGCTGCGCGAGCCGAGCAAAACATTGAACTGCTGGCGGTGTTGCAGGCCGAAGCAGCGGAAGATGGCAACCTGCACCTGGGCGCCCTGGAAGGCCCAACCCTGCAGTTGCTCGACTTGCCTTACGAGTTGGACCGCGACCGCGAGATCCAGCGCTGATCGCAGCCTTTGTCGCAACACCCTAGAGAACCGAAATGAGCGATTTGGCGGAGAAGGTCCAACGGGATTTGGTGGAGGCCATCGATAACGATGACCTGGTGTTGCCAACATTACCGGAAGTGGCCCTGCAGATTCGCCGGGCCGCTGAAGACCCGGAAATCAGCGTAAGCAACCTGAGCAAAGTGATCGGTCGCGACACGGCGCTTTCGGCTCGCCTGATAAAAGTGGTCAACAGCCCGCTGCTTCGCGCCACCCAGGAAGTCACCGACCTGCACACGGCCATCACCCGGCTTGGCGTCAACTACAGCAGTAACCTGGCCATTGGCCTGGTCATGGAGCAGATTTTCCATGCCCGCTCCGAGGTGGTCGAACAGAAAATGCGCGAAGTCTGGCGCAAGAGCCTGGAGATCGCCGGTGTCAGCTATGCGCTGTGCCGCGGCTACACGCAGCTCAAGCCCGACCAGGCGGCCCTCGGTGGGCTGGTGCACCAGATCGGCGTGCTGCCGATCCTGACGTACGCGCAAGACAACAACGAATTGTTGTCCGACCCCGTCAGCCTCAACCATGTCATCGAGACGATTCATCCGGTGCTGGGGGACAAGTTGCTCAGTGTCTGGGAGTTTCCAGAGAGGCTGGTGAAACTGCCGGGCTTGTACCTGGATTTCACCCGGGATACCCGGCAGGTCGATTATGTCGACCTGGTGCAGGTCGCTGCGCTGTATTGCTACAGAGACACCGACCACCCTCTCGGCAAGATCGATGTGTTTGCGGTGCCGTCCTTCAAGAAGCTGGGCATCGACCTGGACAACAAGGATCGCTGCGCGCACATCGAAGAAGCGCGGTCGATGTTTTACTAGCGAGCCGGGTGCGCCGAAGCGCATTGGAATCAGTCCGAGCCCGGTACAAAACTCACCCGCACCTTCAGCCCCCGCTCCTGCCCATCGTGCAGGGTGATCTGCGCCAAGTGAGCGCGGCAGATCTCACCGACGATCGCCAACCCCAGGCCGGACCCGGCCACTTGCTGGTTGCGACGATAGAAGCGCTCGAACACCCGATCGCGCTCGTGCAGGGGAATGCCAGGGCCGTCGTCCTCAACTTCCAGCACCGCCGGCGCGGTGACCCGCAGGATCACGTTGCCGCCCGATGGGGTATGCGCCAGGGCGTTATCCACCAGGTTGCTCAGCAACTCGTTGAGCAAGGTCGGCTCGCCCCGCAGCCACACCGGCTCATCGGCTTCCAGCGCCAACGCCACACCCCGGGCATGGGCCAGCGGCGCCATGGCCATGCCCAGCTCCCGGGCCAGCTGACTCATGTCGAGCAACTGCGCGCCGCCCTCGGCGATGGCGCGGGCGCCGTTTTCGACGCGGGCCATGGACAACAGCTGATTCGCCAGATGGGTCAAGCGGTCGGTGCCTTGGGCGGCGGTTTCCAAGGTTTCACGCCAGGTCGCCGGCTCACTGGCGCGCAAGCCCAGCTCCAGGCGGGCCTTGAGCGCGGCCAACGGTGTGCGCAGTTCATGGGCGGCATCGGCAATGAATTGCGCCTGGCGCTCGAACTGCCCGCGCAGCCGCTCGGTGAAGTGGTTGAGGGCCCGCACCAGGGGCCAGAGCTCATGCTGGACTTCCACCAGCGGCAGCGGACGCAAATCGTCCGGCTGGCGCTCCTCCACCGCCGTACGCAAGCGCTCCAGTGGACGCAATGCGGCACTGACCGCGAACCACACCAGCAGCAACGCCCCCACGGCCAGCATCCCGAGGCGCAGCAAGGTGTCGGCCATCAGGCTGCGGGCCATGCTGACCCGCGCCTCTTCGGTCTCCGCAACGCGAATCTCCGCCATGCCGTTCATGTTCGGCTCGCTCACGGCTTTGAGCAGGCTCACCACCCGCACGTTCTGGCCCTGGTAACTGGCGTTGTAGAAGCGCGCCAGGGCCGGGTAATCGTCGGTGCGTGGCGTACCGGGCGGCGGGCCGGGAAGGTTTTCATAGCCAGAGATCAACTGCTTGTTGATGTCATTGACCTGGTAATAAATGCGCCCGGCGCTGTCATAGGCGAAGGTGTCCAGGGCCACATAGGGCACGTCCGCGCTCAGGCTGCCATCGCGCTGGGAAAGCCCCGCGGCGATGGTTCGGGCCGAGGCCAGCAGCGTGCGGTCATAGGCGGTATCCGCGGCTTCGCGACCGTTCCAGTAGGCGCTCAGGCCGCTGGCGAGCATCAGCACCACCAACAGCAATGCGAGGTTCCAGAGCAACCGCCAGCGCAGGCTGTCGGGCTTATGCATCGCGGTTTTCCAGCAGGTAGCCCAGGCCACGGAACGTCACGATGGCGACGGCATGGCCATCGAGTTTCTTGCGCAGCCGGTGGACGTAGATCTCGATGGCATCCGCACTGGCTTCTTCGTCCAGGCCAAATACCTGGGCGGCCAACTGCTCCTTGCTCATCACCCGCCCCGGCCGGGCGATCAACGCCTCCAGCACCGCCTGCTCGCGGGATGTCAGCGTCAGCAGTTCATCGTCGAGGGTGAAACGACGGGTGTCCAGGTCATACACCAGCCCACCACAGCGCTGTTGGCGTTCGCCGCCCAGGACACTGCGCCGCAACAGCGCCTTGACCCGGGCCTCCAGCTCGGTCAGTTCAAAGGGCTTGGCCAGGTAATCGTCGGCCCCCAGGTTCAGGCCGTGGACGCGGTCCTTAACGTCGCTGCGGGCGGTGAGCATCAGCACCGGCAGGGTCTTGCCGCGAGCCCGCAGGCGCGCCAGCACTTCGAAACCGTCCATGCGCGGCAGCCCGACATCGAGGACGGCCACGGCGTACTCCTCGCTGCTCAAGGCCAGGTCTGCGGCCACGCCATCGTGCAGCACATCGACGGTCAAACCGGTGCTCTTGAGCGCCTGGGCAACGCTTTCGGCAAGCTGCAGATGGTCTTCGACGAGCAGAACACGCATGGGTTATTCCTCGATTCAGGGATGGCCGACGCCATTCTTTGGCGCGGAGTTTACAGCCGCAACGCCCACTGTGAAGCCAAAAAACAGCCTGAAAGGTATTGAAAGGTTAGCGAAAGGTTGGGCCGTTAGAGTCCCAGGACGGACAGTTTCGACTGCCGGTCGCGATGCGGATCGCGAACGAAAAACGCCTCGAAGCGTTTTCGCCGATAAGAACAATAAAAGCGGAGTGTTCATCATGCTGTCCATGCAGCGTCAGGCCACCGTGCCAGCCCACCTTTCCCGCTTCCAACAGACCGTCCTGGCCAGCTTCACTGCTGCCCGGCCTGCCGTTGTTCCATCGCGCCCCTCCCTGCCACGACCTGTGTCGGCCATCCTCGATGAGCAAGGCAAGGAGCCGGCATCGCCCCCTTCGTACCACACACAACAACAACTCCTGTGGAGACAATAATGAGCCTATCACTGCGTAAAGTCGTCCTGGCCGCCGGCTGCCTGATGTTCGCCGGGCAGTTGCTCGCCGAACCCAAGCGCCCCGAATGCATCGCACCGGCCTCCCCCGGCGGCGGTTTCGACCTGACGTGCAAGCTTGCGCAAAGCGCACTGGTCAACCAGAAGCTGCTGACCAAGCCGATGCGCGTCACCTACATGCCCGGTGGCGTTGGCGCGGTGGCCTATAACGCCGTGGTCGCCCAGCGCCCGGCGGACGCCGGCACCCTGGTGGCCTGGTCCAGCGGCTCGCTGTTGAACCTGGCCCAGGGCAAGTTCGGTCGCTTCGACGAAAGCGCCGTGCGTTGGCTGGCCGCCGTCGGTACCAGCTATGGCGCCATCGCAGTGAAGAGTGATTCGCCCTACAAGACCCTCGATGATCTGGTACAAGCCCTGAAGAAAGATCCAGGCTCAGTGGTCATCGGCTCCGGCGGCACCGTGGGCAGCCAGGACTGGATGCAGACCGCACTCATCGCCAAGGCCGCCGGGATCAACCCTCGCGACCTGCGCTATGTGGCCCTCGAAGGCGGCGGTGAAATCGCTACTGCCCTGCTCGGCGGGCACATCCAGGTCGGCAGTACCGACATCTCCGACTCCATGCCCCATATCCAGAGCGGTGACATGCGCCTGCTGGCCGTGTTCGCCGAAAAACGCATCGACGAGCCGGAAATGAAAGACATCCCGACCGCCAAGGAACAAGGCTACGACATCGTCTGGCCGGTGGTGCGCGGCTTCTACCTCGGGCCAAAGGTCAGCGACGAAGATTACGCCTGGTGGAAAGACGCCTTCGACAAGCTGCTGGCCTCCGAAGAGTTCGCCAAGCTGCGAGACCAGCGCGAGTTGTTCCCGTTCGCCATGACCGGCCAGGAACTGGACACCTACGTGAAGAAGCAAGTCGCCGATTACAAGGTGCTGGCCAAAGAGTTCGGCCTGATCCAGTAACCGTCTCTGTTCGCGCGGCGGCGTCGGCTACCCCGACGCTGCCCAGGAGTTAGTCATGCTCACCCTTCAACGTATTTTTGCGGCGGTGCTGTTGCTGGCCTGTGTTGGCCTGGCACTGATGGCCTGGCCTTACCAGGCGGCTTTTTCTTATGAACCCGTTGGCCCACGCGCCTTTCCCCTGCTGATGCTTGGGCTGATGGGCCTGGCTTTGTTGTACATGCTGTTTCGTCCCGCACCGGTCATACACAGCGACGAAGACCCGCAACTGGACCGCGAAACCCTGCAGAAAATCGGCATCTGCATAGCACTGCTGCTGGTGTTCGCCGGCACCTTCGAACCTTTGGGCTTCATCCTCGCCAGCATTTTGGTCGGAGTGCCGATGGCACGCCTGTATGGCGGCCGTTGGGTGCCGAGCGTGGTGATCATCAGCCTGATGGCCATTGGTCTGTATCTGTTGTTCGACAAGCTGATGGACGTCCCCCTGCCCCTCGGCCTGCTCGACGTCCTGGAGAATTGATATGGATACCCTGAATTATCTCGGCCAGGGTTTTGGCGTGGCACTGACGCCTTACAACCTCGTCACCGCATTGACCGGCACCTTGATCGGCACCGTGGTCGGTTTGTTGCCGGGTCTGGGCCCGATCAATGGCGTGGCACTGCTGATCCCGATTGCATTCGCCCTTGGCCTGCCGCCGGAGTCGGCGCTTATCCTGTTGGCCGCCGTGTACCTGGGTTGCGAATATGGCGGGCGCATTAGCTCGATCCTGCTCAACATCCCGGGCGAAGCCTCCACCGTGATGACCACCCTCGACGGCTACCCGATGGCGCGCCAAGGCCTGGCCGGAGTGGCGTTGTCACTGTCGGCGTGGAGTTCGTTCATCGGTGCGTTCATCGCCACCTGCGGCATGGTCCTGTTTGCCCCGCTGCTGGCCAAATGGGCAATTGCCTTCGGACCGGCGGAGTATTTCGTCCTGATGGTGTTCGCCATCGTCTGCCTGGGTGGCATGGCCGGCGACCGTCCCCTCAAAACGTTTATCGCAGCGCTGATCGGCCTGTTCCTGTCCAGTGTCGGGATCGATGCCAACAGCGGCGTGTACCGCTTCACCGGTGACAACATCCACCTGACCGACGGGATCCAGTTCGTCGTGCTGGTGCTCGGCCTGTTTTCCATCAGCGAGATCCTGTTGCTGTTGGAGAAAACCCACCGCGGCCAGGAAGCGGTGAAAGCCACCGGGCGGATGATGTTCAACTTCAAGGAAGCGGCATCGGTGTTTGTCGTGAACCTGCGTTGCGGCCTACTCGGTTTCATCATGGGCGTGTTGCCGGGCGCCGGCGCCACCCTCGCCAGTGCCGTGGCCTACATGACCGAGAAGCGCATCGCCGGTGCCAGCGGCACGTTCGGCCAGGGCGACAAGCGTGGCCTCGCCGCGCCGGAAACCGCCATCGGTGGCGCAGCCTGCGGTGCGCTGGTGCCGATGCTGACCCTCGGCGTTCCCGGCTCGGGCACCACGGCGGTGATGATCGGCGCGCTGTCGCTGTACAACATCACCCCTGGCCCGTTGCTGTTCCAGCAACAGCCGGACATCGTCTGGGGCCTGATCGCGTCGTTGTTCATCGCCAACGTCATGCTGGTGATCCTCAACATCCCGATGATCCGCGTGTTCACCCGCATCCTGGCGGTACCGAACTGGGCGCTGGTACCGGTCATCGCCATCATCACCGGCATCGGTGTCTATGCGGTGCACGCCACCACGTTCGACCTGTTCCTGATGATCGGCATCGGCATCTTCGGCTACATCCTGCGCAAGCTGGACTTCCCGCTGTCACCGGTGCTGCTGGGCTTTATCCTGGGCGGCCTGATGGAGCAGAACCTGCGGCGTGCGTTGTCGATTTCCAATGGCGCACTGGAGATCCTCTGGTTGAGCCCGATCACCTTCGGTTGCTGGATCCTGACGGCGATCATGCTGTTCATGCCATTGTTGCGGTTCTGGCGTCGTCGCGCCGCCCAACGACGTGCCCTGGCCAATGTCTGAGGCGACTTTTAGACAATGGTGGGGAACACCGCTGGTCGGCCTGGCCGGCGGTTACCTGGCCAGCCTGGTTGGCTGGCCCTTGCCCTGGATGGTCGGCTCGTTGCTGGCGATCATCCTGGTGCGCTGCCTGACACCCTGGCAGTTGAAGGAAATCCCCGGCGGCCGCAAATGCGGCCAATGGGTAGTGGGTATCGGAATCGGCCTGCACTTCACGCCCCTGGTGATGGAGCAGGTCCTGGGCCACTTCGGCCTGATTTTTTTTGGCGCGCTGATCACCAGCGTGTCCAGCGGGGTGAGTGTCTGGCTGATGCGCCGCACCGGCGAGGACCGCGCCACCGCTTTCTTTTCCAGCATGCCGGGCGGCTCCGGCGAAATGGTCAACCTTGGCGCCCGTAACGGCGCCGATCTGAGTCGCGTCGCCGCGGGCCAGAGCTTGCGGGTGCTGGTGGTGGTGCTGTGCGTGCCCGCGGCGTTCAAGTACCTGTTGGGCGAAGGCTCCCCGGTACAACATGCCACGACCGTGGACTGGCTCTGGTTGGCGCTGCTGTTTCCAGCCGGCGCCCTGCTCGCCTGGGTCTGGGAGCGCCTGCGCCAACCCAACCCGTGGCTGTTCGGGCCGCTGCTGGTGAGCGCGGCAGTGAGCATCGGCTGGGACCTGCACATCGGCTTGCCCCACGGCGCCAGCCAGATTGGCCAATGGCTGATCGGCAGCGGCCTGGGTTGTCATTTCAACCGACAGTTCTTCCGGCGGGCGCCGTCGTTCATGGGCCGCACCCTGATCGGCACCGTGTTGACGATGCTGATCGCCAGCCTCGCGGCCCTGGGCCTGAGCACACTGACCCACCTGGACCTGCGCTCACTGACCCTCGGCATGATGCCCGGCGGCATCGCGGAAATGAGCTTGACGGCGGAGACGCTGCAATTGTCGGTGCCGTTGGTGACGGCGTTGCAGGTCATGCGACTGTTGTTCGTGCTGTTTCTGGCAGAACCGTTGTTCCGTTACTGGATACGGCGCCAGGGGCAGGCCTGATTGCCTGGGGTGTTTTCTTCGCGAGCCTGCTGGCGAACAGGCCCCGAGGACGAACACTCAGACCGGCGGCAATCGCCAGTCGATCGGCGCCTCGCCGTGCTGTTCGAGGAACTTGTTGGTGCGGCTGAAATGTCCGCACCCCAGGAACCCCCGGTACGCCGATAACGGCGACGGATGCACCGAGGTCAGCACCAGGTGCTTGGTCGCGTCGATCAGTTTCTGCTTGCTTTGCGCATGGGCACCCCACAGCAGGAACACCAGGTGCGGCTGGTGCTCGCTGACCACTTCGATGACCCGGTCGGTAAAATGCTGCCAGCCCTTGCCCGCGTGGGCATTGGCATTGGCGCGCTCCACGGTCATGGTGGTGTTGAGCAGCAGCACCCCTTGGTCGGCCCAGCTTTGCAGGTAGCCGTGGTTGGGAATGTCGATGTTCAGGTCGCGCTTCAATTCCTTATAGATGTTCACCAGCGACGGCGGCGTCGGCACGCCCGGCTGCACCGAGAAGCACAAGCCGTGGGCCTGGCCCGGGCCGTGGTACGGGTCCTGGCCGAGGATGACCACCTTGACCTTGTCCAGCGGCGTGGAGTTGAGGGCGTTGAAGATCAGCGATGCCGGTGGGTAGATCTCCTTGCCGGCGGCGTACTCCCGACGCAGGAATTCGCGCAACTCTGCCATGTAGGGCTGGTCGAACTCGGCACGCAGTGCCTGCTTCCAGCTCGGTTCGAGTTTGATACGGTCATCAGCAGTCATGATTGCACCCGGTAGAAACAATGGGCGCACCCTAGGAAAGCCTACATGGCTTGTCAATTGATCTGACACAGAACCGGCACTTTCCCACGCAACGGTCATACTGAACATTCAAATTTCGGATCGAGGTCACGATGAATCTGCACTTCGAAGAACTGACGGGTATCACAGGAGCGCGCATCGGCGTCGCCACCCTGGATGCCGAAAAAACCCTGAACGCCCTGTCCCTGCCGATGATCAACGCCCTGCGTGACCGTCTCGATGCCTGGGCCAGAGAACCGCAAATCGTCTGCGTGCTGCTGCGTGGCAACGGCGCCAAGGCCTTCTGCGCCGGCGGTGAAGTCCGCAGCCTGGTGGAGGCCTGCCGGGCCAGTCCCGGTGAAGTGCCGCCGCTGGCGGCGCAATTCTTCGCGGCGGAATACCGGCTGGACTTCAACCTGCACACCTACCCCAAGCCTCTGCTGTGCTGGGGCCATGGCTACGTATTGGGCGGCGGCATGGGCCTGCTGCAAGGCGCCAGCACGCGCATCGTCACGCCCAGCAGTCGCTTGGCGATGCCCGAGATCAGCATCGGCTTGTACCCGGACGTCGGCGCCAGTTGGTTCCTGTCGCGCCTGCCGGGCAAGCTCGGTTTGTTCCTCGGCCTGACCGGCGCCCACATGAACGCTCGGGATGCCCTCGACCTGGGCCTGGCCGACCGTTTCCTGTTGGACGAACAACAGGACGACCTGATCGAAGGCTTGTTGCAGCTCAACTGGCAGGAACAGACCCAGATGCAGCTCAACAGCCTGTTCAAAGCCTTGCAGCAGGAAGCCGTCGCGCAACTGCCCGAAGCCCAATGGCTGCCGCGCCGGCAAAAAATCGATGAGTGGCTGGATGTCAGCGACGTGCGCTGCGCCTGGAAAGCACTGAGCCTGCTGGTGGACCACCAGGACCCGCTGATCGCTCGGGCAGCCCGGACAATGACTGAAGGCTCGCCCCTGACCGCGCACCTGGTCTGGGAGCAGATCCTCCGCGCCCGACACCTGTCATTGGCCGGTGTGTTCCGAATGGAATACACCTTGAGCCTCAACTGCTGCCGCCATCCGGAATTCAGCGAAGGCGTACGGGCACGGCTGATCGACAAGGATCACAAGCCCCATTGGCACTGGCCGGACATCAACCATATTCCGGAAGCCGTGGTGCAAGCGCATTTCCACAAGGCTTGGGAAGGTCGGCACCCGTTGGCGGACTTGTCCAACGAATAGGCGTTGAACGAGCCCTGTCAGTGCGGGCCACAACGTGGGTGTAAGCCAGGCAAAAAAAAGCGGCGCTCGATGCGCCGCTTCTTATTGCCAGGGGATCAGCGGTGGCCGCCTCTGCCTCGTCCGTCATGATCACCGCGTCCTCGATGATCATGTCCACCTCGATCGTCATTCCAGCCGCCCCGGTCGCGACCGCCCCAGCCATCCCAGCCACCCCGGTTCGGATAAGGCCGGTAGGCGGCCCGCGGTGGCGCGTAATAGCGCGGGCCTTGTTGGTAGTAGCGCGGGGCCGAATAGTAGCGCGGCGCCGGTTGGTAATACCGCGGTGCGTAATAGCCACGTGGGGCCGAATAATAACCAGCGCCCCCGTAGTAGACCGGCGCGGGTGAAGTGTAGACCTCTGAACGGTAGTAGCTCGAGTCTCCGTCGTAGTAAGGCACGCAGGCCGAAAGAGTCAAACCGAGAAACGCAAGGAGCAGCAGTCGTCGATACATGGCGGCCTCCTGGACCGCGAATGGGCCACATCAGCGACGCTGATGGGCGGCAGTCGTCTTTGGATGACTGACGAATATTCAGACAGCAAAATCGGAATCTGGTGCGATATGGCAACAACTGGAAACATGTCCCTCGTCGCCCTCTTCCGGTGCGCGACAGCACCACAAGCAAGCACAAATCCGCCCTCGCCCCTCCTTCCCCAACACCTGCCGTCTCTGGCCCGGGCCTTTGCCGGAGTTGGCACGTCTCTCGCTTTAACAAACCCGTGCAGGAGTCATCACAGGTTCGCGGCACCACAATTTGCAATGGCTGACTAGGGTTCCGGCTCGCTTCTGGCGAGTGGCTGGTCCGAGAGTTGGCGACCTCCAGTTGAGGTTACACGGCGGGACAAAAGCCCGGGAGACAAGCCACCGTTCGCGGTGCCGCGTTGCTCCTGTCCGCCCTTGATCAACTGGAGAACCACCATGCTCAAGCTTCGTCTGTCCGCCTTGCTCCTCGCCGCCCTCTCGGCCCTCGTGAGCTTTTCATCCGCTGCCGCACAAAAAGACCACTTCAGCGTCTGCTGGACCATTTACGCCGGCTGGATGCCCTGGGAATACGCCGGCAGCCAAGGCATCGTCGACAAATGGGCAAAAAAGTACGGCATCAAGATCGATGTCGTGCAGCTCAACGATTACGTTGAATCCATCAATCAGTACACCGCCGGTCAGTTCGACGGCTGCACCATGACCAATATGGACGCCCTGACCATTCCCGCGGCCGGTGGCGTGGACAGCACCGCGCTGATCGTCAGCGATTTCTCCAACGGCAACGACGGCATCGTCCTCAAGGGCGAGGGCAAGAAAGTGGCCGATCTCAAGGGCATGGACGTCAACCTGGTGGAACTGTCAGTGTCCCATTACCTGCTGGCCCGCGCCCTGGACTCCGTCGGCCTCGCCGAAAAAGACCTGAAAGTCGTCAACACCTCCGACGCCGACATCTCCGCCGCGTTCAACACCGATCAGGTCAAGGCCGTCACCACCTGGAACCCGATGCTCTCGGACATCAAGGCCCAGCCAGGCGTCAGTGAAGTGTTCAACTCCAGCCAGATTCCCGGCGAGATCATGGACATGATGGTGGTCAATACCCAGACCTTGCAGGACAACCCGGCCCTGGGCAAAGCGTTGACCGGCGCCTGGTTTGAAGTGGTGGCGCTGATGAATGCGAAAAACGCAGCCAGCCAGGCCGCGTTGGAACACATGGCCAAAGCCTCGGGCACCGACCTCAAAGGTTTCCAGGCGCAACTGGACACCACCAAGTTGTTCGCCACCCCCAAAGAAGCGCTCAACTTCGCCACCAGCGAACAACTGCCCGCCACCATGGGCAAGGTGGCCGAGTTCTCCTTTCAGCACGGCTTGTTGGGCGAAGGCGCCAAGGACACGAACGCGGTCGGCATGACGTTCGCCAATGGCGTGACCCGCGGCGACAAGGCCAACCTCAAGCTGCGCTTTGACCCGACCTACGTACAGCTGGCCGCCGACGCCAAGCTGTAAACCGGAGGACCTGGCATGCGCCTGATCAACCGCTACCCGGATCGCCCCAGCCGCTTGTTGCTGGTGATCCTGCCTTTCGCGCTGGTGTTGTTCGCCTACTTCATGGGCTCGGCCGAACGGTTGACGGACAATCCCAACGACAAACTGCTACCCAGCGCCGTGCAAATGGCCGATGCGGTCAAGCGCCTGGCCTTCACCGCTGACGCCCGCAGCGGCGAGTACCTGCTCTGGCAAGACACCGGCTCAAGCCTGCGCCGGTTAGTCATCGGCCTGGGCATCAGTGCCCTGGCCGGGCTGTGCCTGGGCATGGCCGCCGGCACGTTGCCGCTATTGGGCGCGCCGTTATCGCCGCTGCTCACCGTGGTGTCGATGGTGCCGCCGCTGGCTATCCTGCCGATCCTGTTCATCGTCTTCGGGCTGGGAGAGTTGTCCAAAGTGATGCTGATCGTGATTGGCATCACCCCGAGCCTGGCCCGGGACCTGGAACAGCGCGCCCGGGAAATCCCCTCCGAGCTGCTGATCAAGGCCCAGACCCTCGGCGCCTCGACCTGGACCCTGATGCTGCGGGTGGTGCTGCCGCAATTACTGCCGCGCCTGTTGATTTCCCTGCGACTGATGCTCGGTTCGGCCTGGCTGTTTCTGATCGCCGCCGAAGCCATCGCCTCCACCGATGGGCTGGGCTATCGGATTTTCCTGGTGCGCCGTTACCTGGCGATGGACGTGATCTTGCCGTACGTGGTGTGGATCACCCTGCTCGCCTGGCTGATGGACTGGGGCCTCAAGCGCCTGACCCGGCAGGCGTTCCCCTGGTATGAGGGGGCGAAGGCATGAGCTTCATTACGGTGAACAACGTCTGGCAACAGTACGGCGACCAGGTGGTACTGGAGCGCTTGAACCTGAACGTCGCCGAGGGTGAGTTCTGCACATTGGTGGGGGCCTCGGGTTGCGGCAAGTCGACCTTCCTGCGATTGCTACTGGGCCAGGAGTGCGCCAGTCGTGGACAGATTCTCCTGGACGACGCCCCCTTGTCCGGCGAGCCGGATATGAGCCGGGGCGTGGTGTTCCAGCGCTACTCGGTGTTCCCGCACCTGAGCGTGCTGGACAACGTCGCCCTGGGCCTGGAGTTGCCGCGCTCGCCGCTGCTGGGCCGTCTGTTCGGCAGCGCCAAGCGCCAGGCCCGGGAAGAAGCCGCACAGTTGCTGGACAAGGTCGGACTCGGCCATGCGCGGGATAAATACCCGGCGCAACTGTCCGGGGGGATGCAGCAGCGACTGGCCATCGCCCAGGCACTGATCATGAAGCCGCGCGTCCTGCTGCTGGACGAACCCTTCGGCGCCCTCGACCCGGGCATTCGCAAGGACATGCATGCCTTGTTGCTGGAGCTGTGGCGCGAAACCCGGCTGACCGTGTTCATGGTCACCCATGACCTGAGCGAAGGTTTCAGCCTCGGCACGCGCCTGCTGGTGTTCGACAAAGTCCGTGTCGATCCCCACGCCCCTGGCGCCTATGGCGCACGCATCACCTACGACATTCCATTGAACAGCGACCGCCGCACCGCCCGTGCCGCCGTCGACGCCCTGCCCGCCGAACTGGCCGGCACATTGCGTATCGCTTGAAAGGAGTTTTTCCATGACCGATTCGACCCGCTTGTTTACACCCTTCGCCGAAGAACTGCTGCCCGGCGGCGGCCACCGTTCGTTCGTGCTCAAGCGCGGCCAACTGCTGCGCCTGACCGATCTGCGCGGCGGGGCCAATGTGAGCCTGACGCTACTCAATGCCAACGAGAAAACCGAACGCCTGAACCTGCCTGACAGCCTCAAATGCCAACACACCGCCAAACTCACCGCCGGCCACTGCCTCTACTCGGACATGGGCCGGGTACTGGCGGCAATCACCGCCGACACCTGCGGCTGGAGCGACAGCCTGGGCGGTGTGCTCTGCGCCGAGGAAGTCGCGCAAAAGTACGGTCAGGGGCGCTATCAGGAACTGCGCAACGGCTTCTTTCGCAACGGCACCGACAACCTGTTGGTGGAACTGGGCAAATGGGGTCTGGGCCTATCCGACCTGTTGATGACCCTCAACCTGTTCAGCCGGGTCAACGTCGATGAGGCCGGCCACTTTCACTTCGTCGAAGGCCATTCCAAGGCCGGCGACTACATCGAGCTGTACGCACCGATGGACACCCTGGTGGTGCTGACCGCGCTGCAACACCCGATGGACCCGAACCCGCAATACGCCCCGCAACCGCTCAAGCTCAGCTGGATGAACGCCGATGCCAGCGTCGCCGAGCACTGCCGCCTTTCGCGCCCGGAAAACCAGCGCGGCTTCATCAACACCGACCGCCTGTTCGCCTGAGGATCGCTGCCATGTCACTCGCCATCGCCACCGCACACAAACAACCCGATACCGCCGTCTACCGTGCCACGATTCCCGCCGGGGAACCCTGGCTGGTGGAGGTCAAGGCAGGCCAGACCCTACGCATCCTCGACCTGGAAGGTAACCAGGCAGTCGATACGCTGTTCTACAGCCTGGCCAACCCCAAGGAGCGCTACGACGTGCAGCGCACCCTGCGCCGGCAAAACAGCGTTTATTTGAGCACCGGCAGCGTGCTGTATTCCAACCTCGGCCACCCGATGCTGACCATCGTCGAGGACACCTGTGGACGCCACGACACCCTCGGCGGCGCTTGCGCCCAGGAAAGCAACACCGTGCGCTACGCCCTGGAAAAACGCTACATGCACAGTTGCCGTGACAATTATCTGCGGGCCTGCGCCCACGATGGTCGCCTGGGCAAGGGCGATATCGGGCCGAACATCAACTTTTTCATGAACGTGCCGGTCACCGCCGACGGCGGCCTGACCTTCGAAGACGGGATCTCGGCGCCAGGCAAATACGTCGACCTGCGGGCCGAGATGGATGTGATCGTGCTGATCTCCAACTGCCCGCAACTGAATAACCCCTGCAACGCCTACAACCCCACGCCAGCGGAGCTTTTGATATGGAACTGAAACTCACCTGCCTGCGTCGCTGGCTGTTCACGCTGTGCCAGAGCCGATCGGGGCAATGCATCAAACAGCACTGACACCCAAAACCTCATGTGGGAGCGGGCTTGCTCGCGAAAGCGGTACGACAGTGACATTGATGTTGACTGACTCACCGATTTCGCGAGCAAACCCGCCCCCACAGGGGTCAGCAGTGTTTGTAAGATTGATTATTTCGCTCACGGGGACGACCCCGGTGGCCATCGACAACTGCGGGACGGCCCGCATCCCAGTTCAGGCAGCACGCATGCCTGAGGGGGCAATGCCATGTTCGAAAAAATCCTGATCGCCAACCGTGGAGCCATCGCTTGCCGCATCCTGCGGACCTTGGGCGAACTGAAGGTCCAAGGCGTGGCGGTGTATTCCCAAGCCGATGCCGCCAGCCTGCATATCTTGCAGGCCGACGAAGCCCACAGCCTGGGCGAAGGCGCGGCGGCCAATACGTATCTGGCGGTGGACAAGCTTCTGGCGATTGCCAAAAGCAGCGGCGCGACAGCGATTCATCCCGGCTACGGCTTCCTCTCGGAAAACGCAGCCTTCGCCGAAGCCTGCGAAGCTGCCGGTATCGCCTTCATTGGTCCGACACCAGAACAACTGCGTGTGTTCGGCCTCAAGCACACCGCCCGCGACCTGGCGCGACAGCACGGCGTGCCTCTGCTCAAAGGCACCGAACTGCTCGACAGCCTCGACGCCGCACTGTTGGCCGGCACCCGGATCGGTTATCCGGTCATGCTCAAAAGTACCGCCGGCGGCGGCGGAATCGGCATGCGCGTGTGCCGCAGTGCCGCCGAACTGAGCGAATCCTTCGAAGCGGTCAAGCGCCTGGGCCAGAACAACTTCAGCGACGCCGGAGTGTTCATCGAGAAATACATCGAGAAGGCCCGGCACCTGGAGGTCCAGGTGTTCGGCGACGGCCAGGGCCAGGTGATCGCCCTGGGCGTGCGCGACTGCTCGGTGCAGCGACGCAACCAGAAAGTCATCGAGGAAACGCCGGCCCCCAACCTGCCCGAAGGCATGGCCGACGAACTCTGCGCAGCGGCGATCCAACTGGCCCAGGCCGTGAACTACCGCAGCGCCGGCACCGTGGAGTTCGTCTTCGACAGCGATGCGGGGCGCTTCTATTTCCTGGAAGTGAACACCCGCCTGCAAGTGGAGCACGGTGTCACCGAGCAGGTGTGGGGCGTGGACCTGGTGCGTTGGATGGTGCAACTGGCAGCCGGAGACCTGCCACCACTGAAAGCGTTGAGCGAGGGTTTAAAAGCCGAGGGCCACGCGATCCAGGCTCGCTTGTATGCCGAGGATCCAGGTCGGGACTTCCAGCCAAGCCCGGGGCTACTGACCGCCGTGAAATTCCCCGAGGCCGACGGCAAACAGCTACGCATCGACACCTGGGTCGAGGCTGGTTGCCAGATCCCGCCCTACTTCGACCCGATGATCGCCAAGGTCATTCGCTGGGCTCCAACCCGCGAGCAGGCCCGCCTGGGCTTGCACCAAGCGCTGGACGAAAGCCAGCTGTACGGCGTCGAAACCAATCGCGACTACCTGCAACAGATTCTCCTCGATGCACCGTTTGCCAACGGCCAGCCCTGGACCCGCTGCCTGGAGACGTTGGTCTACCGTGCCAACACCGTTGAAGTGCTCAGCCCCGGCACCCAGACCAGCGTCCAGGACTATCCCGGCCGCCTCGGTTACTGGGCAGTGGGGGTGCCGCCGTCAGGACCGATGGACAGCCGTTCGTTGCGCCTGGGCAATCGCCTGCTGGGCAATGAAGAAGGTGCGGCGGCATTGGAAATCACCATGAACGGGCCACTGCTGCGTTTCAACTGCGATGCCCGGGTGGCGGTGACCGGTGCGGTGATTGCCCTCACACTCGACGGTGAAGCCGTACCGATGAACACGCCGTTGTCGATCACTGCCGGCTCCACCCTCGCCATCGGCAACATTTCCGGTGCCGGGGCGCGCAGCTACCTGTGCCTGCAGGGTGGCGTACAAGTGCCGGATTACCTGGGCAGCAAAAGCACCTTTACCCTCGGTCAGTTCGGCGGCCATGGCGGACGGGCGTTGTGTACCGGCGACGTGTTGCATCTGGTGCCGCTGGATGAGCAAGCGACGCTGCCGCCAACGAGCGCACCGATCCTGGAACTGCCGAGCGTGCGCCAGATCCGCGTGATCTACGGCCCGCACGGCGCGCCCGAATATTTCACCGAGCGCTACATCCAGACGTTCTTCGACACCGCCTGGGAAGTGCACTTCAACTCCAGCCGCACCGGCGTCCGACTGATCGGGCCGAAACCTGAATGGGTTCGCGCCGACGGTGGCGAGGCCGGGCTGCACCCTTCCAATATCCATGACAACCCCTACGCCATCGGCGCCGTGGACTTCACCGGCGACATGCCGGTCATCCTCGGCCCCGACGGCCCGAGCCTGGGCGGTTTTGTCTGTCCGGTGACGGTGATCGAAGCGGATCTCTGGCAGTTGGGGCAACTCAAGGCGGGGGACAAGGTGCGATTCGTGCCGGTGGATATATCGACCGCGCGCTCACTGGCCCTGAAATGGGCTCCCTGTGGGGGCGAGCTTGCTCGCGATAGCGGTCTGTCGGATACATCAATGCTGAATGTGCCATCGCCTTCGCGAGCAAGCTCGCTCCCACAGGGGATCGTGTCGCCTGTGGTGTTGGATATCGGGCAGGACGATACCTGCCTGGTCGCTCGCTTGGCTGGCGACACTCATCTGTTGCTGGAAATCGGCGCCCCCGAACTGGACCTGGTGCTGCGCTTTCGCGCCCATGCCTTGATGCAGGCGTTGGAACACAAACAATTGCACGGGGTGATCGACCTGACGCCGGGCATTCGTTCGCTTCAAGTGCACTATCAACCCGAACAACTGCCCCTGGCCGATCTACTGAGCCTCGTCGCCGGTGAGTGGGACGCCGTGTGCGCCGCGCAGGACTTGCAAGTGCCGTCGCGCATCGTTCACCTGCCGCTGTCCTGGGATGACCCGGCCTGTCAGCTGGCCATCGAGAAATACATGACCACGGTGCGCAAGGACGCGCCCTGGTGCCCGAGCAACCTGGAGTTCATTCGACGCATCAACGACCTGCCCAACCTCGACGAAGTGCAACGCACAGTGTTTGACGCCAGCTATCTGGTGATGGGCCTGGGGGACGTCTACCTCGGCGCACCGGTCGCCACACCGCTCGACCCACGCCATCGACTGGTGACCACCAAATACAACCCGGCCCGGACCTGGACCGCGGAAAACTCGGTGGGCATCGGCGGCGCCTACCTGTGCGTGTACGGCATGGAAGGGCCGGGCGGCTATCAGTTCGTCGGGCGCACGTTGCAGATGTGGAATCGTTATCGGGACGTCGCCGCATTCGACGGCAAGCCCTGGTTGCTGCGATTCTTCGATCAGATCCGCTTCTACCCGGTCAGCGCCGATGAGCTGCTGAACATCCGCCGCGAATTCCCCCTGGGCCGCTTCGACCTGAAGATCGAGCACAGCCAGCTCAACCTCGCCGACTACCAGCGTTTCCTGCTGCAGGAAGCCGACAGCATCGCCACGTTCCGCCGCCAGCAACAAGGTGCCTTCGATGCCGAGCGCGAGCGTTGGATCGCCAGTGGCCAGGCGCACTTTGACAGTGAAGAACCGCCCATCGCGCCGAGCGAAGATTCGCTGCTGACCGAAGGTCAACTGAGCGTCGACAGCCACATCGCCGGTAACCTCTGGCAGGTCCAGGTGCAGGTTGGCGCTCGGGTCGCCGTCGGCGATGTGCTGGTCATCCTGGAGTCGATGAAGATGGAAATCCCGCTGCTTGCGCCCTCGGCCGGCGTGGTGCGCGAGGTGCGCGTCCAGGCCGGTTCGGCGGTGCGCGCCGGACAGCGCGTCGTGGTGCTGGAACGTGACTGAACTCAATCAAAGGATTAAGACCATGAACCTTTCGCTTCGCTTGGACGACCTGCGCGATGCCTATCGCAGCGGCGAACTGACGCCGCGCAAATTGCTGTTGGAACTGCGCCAAAAAGCCGCGGCGCTGAACCCGGACTATCACGTGTTCATCCACCTGCTGACGGTCGAGGAACTGGAGCCCTACCTGGCCGCATTGGAAAGCCGCGACCTGGAGAGCCTGCCGCTGTATGGGGTGCCGTTTGCCATCAAGGACAACATCGACCTGGCCGGCATTCCGACCACGGCAGCCTGCCCGGCGTTTGCCTATGTGCCGCCGCGCTCGGCGACCATTGTCGAGCAGTTGCTGGCACTGGGCGCGATCCCCCTGGGCAAGACCAACCTCGACCAGTTCGCCACCGGGCTCAATGGCACCCGCTCGCCCTACGGCGCCTGCCGCAACAGCGTGTTGCCCGACTATCCGGCAGGCGGTTCGAGCGCCGGCTCGTCGCTGGCCGTAGCCCTGGGCCTGGCAAGTTTTGCCTTGGGCACCGATACCGCCGGCTCCGGTCGGGTGCCCGCCGCGCTGAACAACCTGGTGGGATTGAAAGCCACCCTGGGATTGATCTCCACGGCGGGCGTGGTCCCGGCCTGTCGCACACTGGACTGCGTCACCACCTTCACGGCGACGGCCAGGGAAGCCAGCCAGCTATTGGCGCTGACAGCCCGCCCAGACCCGCGTGACGACTACAGCCGCCACAACCCGCAGTGGAACGATGGCTCTGCGTTCGGCGTGCCTCGGCGCTTTCGTTTCGGTGTGCCGCGCCAGCAAGACCTGGCGTTTTTCGGTTGCCCTGAAGGTCCGCAACTGTTTCAGGAAGCCGTCAAACGACTCGAACGCCTGGGCGGCGAAGCCGTGGAACTGGACCTGTCGCCGTTCCTGGAAGCCGCACGGCTGCTTTATGAAGGTCCGTGGGTAGCCGAGCGCTACAGCGTCGCCGGCCCATTGATGGAGCGCGAGCCCGACGCCGTGCTGCCCGTCATTCGTGCCGTGCTGGCGAAAGCGCCTACGGTAGATGGCGTACAGACCTTCCGCGCCCGGTACCGTCTGCAAGCGCTCAAAGCCCAATGCGACCGAGCCATGGACGCGCTTGACTGCGTACTCACACCGACCATCGGCCGGCCAGTGACCCTCGCCGAACTGGCCGCCGAACCGGTACTGCGCAACTCGGAACTGGGTTATTACACCAATTTCATGAACCTGCTGGACTACGCCGCCGTCGCCGTCCCCAGCGCGTTCATGGCCAACGGCTTGCCCTGGGGCGTGACGCTGTTCGGTCGAGCCTTCACCGATCAGTACCTCTTGAGCCTGGCCGATGCCTTGCAGCGTCAACAGGACAAGACGTTGCCCGTTGCCGTCCACCCGGCGCGCCACGACCGGGCGCGGCTGGTCGTGTGCGGCGCACACCTGGACGGGTTGGCGCTGAACTGGCAGCTCAGGCAACGCGGCGCCCGGCTGATCGAGGCCACCCAAAGCTCGCCAGACTACCGCCTGCATGCCTTGCCCGGCGGCCCACCCTCGCGCCCCGGCATGGTTCGGGTTCGTGAAGGCGGCGTGGCGATCGAGGTCGAAGTCTGGGAGCTGCCGAGCAGTGAACTGGGCTCGTTCCTGACTGGCATTCCCGCCCCGTTGGGACTGGGCAAGGTGCAACTGGCCGATGGGCGCTGGGAAAACGGATTCATCTGTGAGTCGTATGGTTTGGAGGGCGCTCAGGACATCAGCCATCTGGGGGGATGGCGGGCTTATCTAACTACCCTTGAGTAAACAGTACCTGTGGCGAGGGGATTTATCCCCTCGCCACAATCTTGCAAACCGGCAAAATCGACTGTCTTTTCCCACAAGGCCACTAAACTGACTTCATTGGGTCTGCGCCAAGGGAATCGCCATGTCGCTCCGTTCGCCGTTGTATTCCCTGTGCAAGCCGCTGCTGGCGGTGGTGGCGCTGCTCGGTACTGGCTTCCTGATCATTACGTTGCTGGGCTATTACGCAGCCCAGGCCTCGATACGCGAGCACATTCTCAGGACGCTGTACCTGAACCTGCTGATCGGCGTGCTCGTGACACTGGCGGTCCTGACCATTGTTTATCGGCTGATCAACGACTACCAGCAACGCATCGACGCCCAGGCCACCCTCGACAGCCTGACCGAATTGCCAAACCGCCGTGGCTTCGATCTGCTGGCCGTGCAAGCCCTGCACGAAGCCCAGCGTGAGCCCAGACCCTTGACGGCGCTGCTGGTGGAACTGGACGACTTCAAGCGACTGGACACCACTCACGGTCATATCGCCACCGATCAACTGTTGACCGGGTTCGCCCGCAGCCTGACTGAGAGCCTGCGGCATTCAGACATCGTCTGTCGCTGGAGCACCGATGCCTTTGTCGTCCTGCTCAAGGACACCGATGGACAGACCGGTCTGAAAATCGCTGAGAAAATTCGTCAGCACATCGAAAAACAGCGCTATTTCTGCAGCGGGAAACAATTGCTGGTCACGGTCAGCATCGGACTGACCACGGTGCAGGACGAAGACACCTTGCACAGCCTGCTGTCCCGGACCGATCATGCCCTGCAACGCGCCCGGCAAAGCGGGTGCAACCGAACCTGTGTGGACATGCCTCACTCCAGCTATGAATAAACCTGACCTTTGCCCCGCCTGCGGTGGCGCCAATGATTGCTCACTCGCCGATCCGAGGACCGTCGACCGGGCCTGCTGGTGTTTTGGCGTAAGCATCGACCCGGCCGTGCTCGAAGCGCTGCCGGCAGAGCTGCGTGATCAATCCTGCCTGTGCCCACGCTGTGCACAGGTTGAAGCCCAACTGCACGCCAAGCCCCGGCCGATCGCGTAAGATGCGCGCCCTCTTCCTGGCCTGAACTGCCCCATGCGCGTTGACCGCTTTCTCAGCAATCTACCCCGATTCAATCGCCAGCAGGCCCGCCTGTTACTGGTGGCGGGCCGGGTGCGGATCGACGGCCAGACCGTCACCGACCCGCACGCCCAGGTGCGTGAGTTCAGTCGTGTTGAAGTCGATGACGAGGTGCTGCAGGCGGGCCGACGTCCACGGTATTTCATGCTGCACAAGCCACCCGGCTGCGTCAGCGCCACCCGCGATCCGCAACACCCGACCGTGCTCGATTGGCTCGATGAACCTGACAAGGACGACCTGCACATCGCCGGGCGCCTGGACTTCAATACCACCGGCCTGATGCTGATCACCAATGACGGCAGTTGGTCGCGCCGCCTGACCCAACCGCAGACCAAGCTGCCCAAGGTCTATTACGTCGAAACCGAACAGCCGATCACCGCCGAGTACGCCGACACCTTCGCGCGGGGTCTGTATTTCGCCTTCGAAGACCTCACCACCCAACCGGCAGGGTTGACGCTGCTGGGGCCGACCACGGCGCGCCTGAGCATCGTCGAAGGGCGTTATCACCAGGTCAAGCGCATGTTCGGCCACTTCGACAATAAGGTGTTGCGCCTGCACCGCGAACGCATGGGCCCCCTGGTGCTGGACCCTGCTCTCGAACCGGGCCAGTACCGCGCCCTGGGCGCTGACGAGATCAGCCTGATCTGAGCCCATTACCGTCGGGCAGAAGTGTCGAACAATTTTCCAAGCGGTACTTGCACAACGGTCGTCCCCCTGCTTGAATCAAACCGTCGGCCGAAATGTGACCGATGAGTCACAACATACTTCCAAGAAACTTTTTGCCGGCCAGAGCCCCCAGGCTCCGCCGTATCTCTCCCGGCAAACTGCCCGCCTACAACAACACCCGTCGACCGCTTCAGTGGATCGACATGGGCCTTATCTTCCAGGCGTATGCCTACCTGTCACATTGCCCGTGCAATCTCATTGCGCGCATACCCGCTTGCCAGGAGTCTTATGACATGAGGCCAGAAATCGCTGTGCTGGATATACAAGGTCAGTATCGGGTTTACACGGAGTTCTATCGCGCAGACGCCGCACAAAAGACCATCATCATGGTCAACGGCTCGATGGCCACGACTGCGTCGTTTGCACAGACCGTCAAAAGCCTCCATCCGCAATTCAACGTTGTGTTGTACGACCAGCCCTATGCGGGTAAGTCAAAAGCGCACAACCGGCATGAAAGAATGCTCACCAAGGAGATCGAAGGGCAGATTCTCCTGGAACTGATCGACCACTTTGCCGCCGAGCATGTGCTGTCCTTTTCCTGGGGCGGCGCCGCCACGTTGAGCGCCCTGGCCCAGCGCCCACAGCGGATTGAAAAAGCGGTGATCAGTTCGTTCTCGCCGGTGCTCAACGCACCGATGCGCGACTACCTGGAGCGTGGCGTGGATTACCTGAGCAACCTGGACCGCGACCGGGTCGGCCACCTGGTCAACAGCACCATCGGCAAGCATTTGCCGCCGCTGTTCAAGCGCTTCAACTATCGCCATGTCAGCAGCCTGGCCGAGCATGAGTACGGCCAGATGCATTTCCACATCACTGACGTGCTCCAGAGCGACCCGCAGTGCTACGTCAACGCGGCGAGAAAAATCAACGTGCCGGTACTGTTCCTCAACGGCGAATGGGATGAATACACCTCGGCCGACGACGCCAGGCTTTTTGCCAACCATGTCCGGCACAGTACGTTCAGCACGGTGCAAGCCACCGGGCATTTCCTGGACATGGAACACAAGGCCGCCTGCCGCGACAGCCGCAACGCCGTGATGAACTTCCTCACGCCGACACACCGCGAAAGCCGTCCGCGCTACAGCTTCGTGCAGGACTACCATGCACTGGCAATCTGAAACGAGTCCTCGCGAGCAAGCCCCGCCCCGCGCCAACAAAACGGGGTTTGCCCGCGAAAGACCGCTTTGATCCAAGGCCTGCGTAGACGAGCGCACGCGCATCAGGCAAAGAAAAACTTCAAATCCTCGCCCACATCTGGTACAAAGTCAGCCGCTCTGAGCGGGTGTCGTATAATGGCATTACTCCAGCTTCCCAAGCTGATAACGAGGGTTCGATTCCCTTCACCCGCTCCACATTTACTTTCCCTGGATATCCAAGTCCGGGAATGCCTGCAACCCAAAGCGCTGAACCTGTTTTTCCTCAAGCGCACACTCCAGTGACATGAGATGGCCTGAATAAGGCTTCTGCGGTGCGCGCCCCAGCTTGGCGCACGTCTCCAGGTAGTCAGTCACCGCCTCCTTGAACGCCGCTCGAAGCTCGCTGACAGATTCGCCGTGAAACCCGACGACATCCTTGATCCCCGCGATATGGCCTACAAGCAGACCGTCCTCGTCACTGTAGTCAATCCGAGCGGCGTAGCCTTGATAATTCATAACGTTCACGGGGTCACTCCTGTGGATAGCAGACACCTTCCGCTTGGCTTGTAGGCAGAATCCGAGAACTGCACATCACAACACCGGCTGGTTGTTATCAATTGATCGGCCCGGGGCCTCTCGCAAATAAACCTGTGGGAGCGGTGCAAATGTAAGCAGAATTTTCAACGCGTCGTTGCTGTCTCACCAGACAGGTGAATCCCATTAAGGAACACGGCAATGAACTTCGCAAAAATCGCACAGAAGCTGGCTCTATGGGCGGGAAGCCCGAAGACGTTCTTGGGCGCCATTGTATTACTGGCGCTTTGGGCGATCAGCGGCCCCTTTTTCCAGTTCAACGACACCTGGCAGCTGATCATCAACACGTCGACGACGATCATCACCTTCCTGATGGTATTTCTGATTCAGAACACGCAGAACCGCGACACAGACATCTTGCACCTGAAGATCGATGAGTTGTTGCGAGCCACGGCGGAGGCGCAGAACGCGATGCTCGGTCTCGAATCGCTGGACCTCAAGCAACTGGAGGCATTGAGGAAGCACTACCAGACGATGGGCCAGGGCGAGGTCAAGAACCTTGAAGGCCTTGAGCAAAAAAGCAACGTTGACCTGAATCAGTGCTGATACGAAGACGCGAGGGGCGTGATGCCCCTCGCGTCTTCCCGGCCACCGTCAAGGCAATGGATGTCGCCCTCACGTCAAAAGGTGCAGCGGCTCAGCGGCTGGCTTGCAGCGCCCTGGCCATCTCCAGATGGGTTTGCAACTTGGGCAGGGTCTCATCGGCGAAGGCCTTGATCTCAGGCACTTCGGTGGTCTGGGCCTGCTCCTGGATCTGGGTAATGGCCTCCTCCGTGGCCTTGACCTGGCTGGCGGCATAGGCGGCCTCGAACGACTCACCCTCCTGCACCTGCGGCATCAGGGTCTTGGCCTTGTCAGCCATTTCCTCCCGAGGCGCGACGGGCAAGTCGAGCTTCTTCGCGATCTTCGCCAGGTGTTGGTTGGCGGTAGTACGGTCGTTGATCACCATGATGGTGTAGTCCTTGACCTCCCTGGACTCAGCCTTGCCATGGGCCATGCGGCTGGCCTCGATGTCGGCCATGCCCTTGGCGGAAGCGTCGTTGATGAATTCGGCAGGCGATTGGGCCCAGGCACTGTTGGCACCCAGGCCCATCAACACGACGAGGCTGGTGGTGCGAAAAAAGGTGGCCATCCGGTTCATGGTCGCGCCCTCCTCAATTGAACATTCGGCAGCGGCCCCACCACGGGACCTGCCAGGGTTTCGAAAGGCAAAAGGGCTGAAAAGTTTGATTCAAGTGCCTCGCCGCGACGAACGGCGACCTACGCTCAGTGGCTGAATGCCCGATGGTTCTGACGCTTGGCGGCGTACATCGCCTCGTCGGCATGACGGAACAGCGCCACATCTTCGACCCCATGGTCGGGAAAACAAGCGACCCCGATGCTCGGCTCGATGCTCAGGCAATAGCCGTCCAGCCGCAGCGGCTGACTCAGCACCTGGCGGATTTTTTCCTGCACGCGGTGAGCATCGTCCAACGCTTGGATGCTATGAAGCAGCACCACGAACTCGTCCCCGCCGATGCGCGCCACGGTGTCGACATCCCGTATACAGCCCTTGAGACGGCTGGCCACCGCTTGCAACAACAGGTCGCCTACACCGTGGCCGTAGGTGTCGTTGATCTGTTTGAAGCGATCGAGGTCGATGTACAGCAAGGCCATGCGCCCCGACACGGCACGGGCGCTGGCCAGTGCAGCCTTGAACCGGTCACGCAGCAATTCACGGTTGGGCACCTGGGTCAACTGATCGTATTGCGCCATGTGCTGCAACCGGGCATGCAATTGCTGGCGTTCGATGGCGATGGTGATTTGAGCGCAGACGTATTGCAGCAGGTCCTTGTCCTGCTCGGTGTAGCGCTCGTTGTCCGGGGCACTCTTGACGATCAGCGCCCCGATCGTGCCGTTCTGCGAGTTCAACGGCACACCGAGCCAACAGGGCGCGCCCGGCTGCGCCACGAGGTCGCAGAACCCCGACGGCAGTGAGCTGCAACCGGGCGTCAACAGGATCGGCTGGCCGCTGCGGATCACCTCGGCGCACAAACGCCCGGTCATCGTGCCGGGAAGCTCGGGCTGCTGCTCCAGGTCGTCGACGTGATAGGCGAAGTTCAACTGCGCGCATTGCTCGTCGTACAGCGCCACCGAAAAATTCAACGCCGGCAGCCATTCGCCGATGATCTGGTGGACGCGCTTGAACAGCGCCAACAGGTCCGCCGCCGCATGGGCGGCCTCGGAAATCGCATACAACGCCGCCTGGCGCGACTCTGCCAGCTTGCGCTCGGTGATGTCGCGCGCCACGGCGATCCGCAATTGGTCCACCGGCGACCAGCGCGCCGACCAGAGGATGTGCACCACCCGGCCATCCTTGTGCAGGTAGCGGTTCTCGAAATTGAGCTTGGGCTCCCCGTTCATGATCTCCCGCGCGGCCTCGAGGGTACGCTGGCGATCGGCGGGGTGCACGAGGTCGATCATCGCCTGCCCCATCAATTCCTGCGGGGTATAGCCGAAAATGCGCTCGCAGGCAGCACTGACAAACACGAAGCGCCCCTGGCCATCGACCGCGCACACGGCGTCCAGCATCAGGTCGATGTAACTGGCCAGCGGCGTGTGGCTTCGGGTGTCCATGGTGCTGGAGTCATCCGGGTGAGTGCAGCGGTAAAGGGGCGAAAGTCATGATGAGGATAGCGCAGGTGACCGAGGCGCAAGCCACGCCCCCCCATTAAAGAATAGAGCCCCCCAGCCCGCAGAGCATAACCTGCCGGCACCTCGCACTCGCAAATGGATTTGCCGTCCAGGTTCCTAGGCAAACTCCTACGCAGAAGTCTCCAGTAACACTCAAACATGCCGGAAACGACCGATTCAAAGCCTATGGCCCTGCGCTGTAAAGTCTGGAAACACGGCGACGAAACACGCCACGGACAGCGTCGTGAATCAAGGAATGTGATCGAACCATGAACCAGACTGCACACCCCACCCATCGCTTCACCCACTACCGTAAAGTCATTTCCCTCGCGGATCAGGATTGGCAATGCGCTGAAGCCGGAAAAATCTCAGGGCTCAATGTCGAGGTCAAGACGCCCAATGTCCTGGTCGACCAATATGGCCGTACCCTCCATCACTTCTGCACCACGTCCTACCTGGGGCTGGATTACCACCCGGCCTTGCTGGATGGCGCCATGACCGCCCTGTGGGAAACCGGGACCTTGCGAGTCGCCAACTCCAGGAACCGCTGCAAGCTGGCGATCCTTGCGCAGTACGAGACCCAATTGTCGGAGCTGTTCGGCGCCAGTTGCCTCAGTGCGCTGTCGTGCAGCGCGGCGAGTGCCGGGATCCTGCCGCTGCTGGCCAGCGGTGCCTTCTCGGACAATCGATCGCCCGTCATGGTGTTCGACAAGCTGGCCCATTATTCGATGAATCACATCAAGGCGGCTTGCGCCGATGAAACCCAGGTGCTCACCTGTGCGCACAACGACATGGACTTCATCGAGGACGTGTGCAAGCGCCAGCGCAACGTGGCGTACGTGGCCGACGGTGCCTACAGCATGGGCGGCCTCGCGGACCTGGACAGCCTGATGTACCTCAAGCAACGGTACGGTCTGTTTCTCTACCTGGACGATTCTCATGCGCTGTCGGCCGTCGGGGAGCGCGGCATGGGCCTGGTCCGCTCGCGCCTGCCCGCCTTGGACGAGCGCACCCTGATCGTCGCTTCGCTGGCGAAATCCTTCGGGGCCAGCGGTGGGCTGGCGATGTTCGGCAGCGAACGGCACAAGGCGCTGGTGCAACGCTACGGTGGGCCAAGCAACTGGTCCCAGAGCTTGAACGCGGCAGCCATCGGTGCCGGCATGGCTTCGATTCGCCTGCACCACAGCCGCGAGCTCGGCAGCTTGCAGGAGCGTTTGCAGGCTAATATCCGCCTCTTCGACCGCCTCGTTCGTACCGAACAGCACGGCAGCCCCATGGCGATCCGACTGGTGCCTTGCGGTGAAACCACCCTGGCGAACAGCCTGGCGACCGAACTGGCCGAACGAGGGTACTTCACCTCGGCGGTCTTTTTCCCGGTGGTGCCCCAAGGCAAGGCTGCGATCCGTATTACCCTGCGCGCCGATATGGAGCCAAAGGTGATCAGCGAATTCTGCCAAGGCATCACCCAACTGCTGGCTGCCCACGGACGCGACATCCGCCCATGAAACGAGCCTCCTGATGAACAACCGCACCACCCTGATCGTCACCTGCACGACCGTGTTCCTGGCACAACTGGGCATGAGCATCTATTTGCCGGCCCTGCCTGACATCGCCCAGGCCCTGGGAACCGACGCCTCCCGGGTGTCCTGGGGCCTGGCGGCGTACCTGATCGGCATGGCCCTGCCGATGCTGTGGTGGGGGAGCCTGAGCCAGCGGCTGGGGCGCAAGGTGGTGTTGCTGGCGGCATTGGGGCTCTACGGCCTGAGCAACCTGGCCTTGCCGATGGGCAGCAACGCCGAGGCATTCCTGGCGATGAGGCTGATCCAGGGCATCGGCGCCAGCGGTATCTCGGTGATGGCACGGGTGCTGATTCGCGACAGTTTCAGCGGTGACCTGCTGGCCAAGGCCCTTTCATGGATATCCATCGCCTTCGTGGTGGCCCTCGGCATCGGTCAATACCTGGGCTCGTTGATCCAGGCTGCACTGGGTTGGGAGGCGATTTTCCAAGGGGTGGGCGCCACCAGCCTGGTCATGGCGGCGGCGGTCTCCCGGGCCAGGTTTCCGGTGGTGGCGCCGAGCCAGGACAGCCCATCGGCCTGGCGAATCTACGCCCGGATACTCAGGCACCGTCACTTTTTGCGACCGGCATTGGCCGGCGGGCTGGGTTACGGCGTGATCATTGCCTTCAATACCGCAGCGCCATTGATTCTGCAGGAAGGCTTTGACTGGTCGCCCATCGAATACGGGCTGCTGGGGTGGCCGATCAGCGCGGCGTACCTGCTCGGAGCGCTGACGGTCAATGCTTTCGTGCTGCGTACCGGCCAGCAGCGGATGATGGGCTGGGGCATTGCCCTGGTGTTGGCCGGCAGCACGATCATGTTGGTCAGCAGCCTGGCGCTGAGCCACGTCGCCTTGCTGTTCTGGCTGCCCTATTGCTTTGCGGTGTTCGGCCAGTCGGTCAACTACCCCATCAGCCTGTCCCTGGCCAACCAAGGCTCGCCGGTGGCCGGTGCCTATGCCATGGCGTTGAGCGGTTTCCTGCATCAACTGCTGGCTTCGGTGATCGGTGCCGTGGCCAGCCTGTTGCTGAGCCAACAGGCCTGGCCACTGGCGACGATGTGCGCCTTGCTGGGTGTGGCGGCGATGGCCTGCGTGAGGTCCAGGCCGCCCCAGGGCGATTAGAACGCGCTGCGGAAGATTTCCTCGATCTGGCGCTGGTCCGCCGCTCGGGGGTTGGTCAGGCCGCAGGCGTCTTTCAGCGCATTGGAGGCCAGGACCGGTACGTCATTGAGGCGTACGCCCAATTCACGCAAGCCGGCGGGGATGTCCACGTCCTGGGCCAGGCTGCGGATCGCCGCGATGGCGGCCTGTGCGCCCTCTTCCGGGGTGGCCCTCGGCGCGTCGACGCCCATGGCCCGCCCCACCTCAGCCAGGCGAGCGGCGCACACCGTGGCATTGAAGCTCTGCACATGCGGCAACAGCACCGCGTTGCACACCCCGTGAGGCAAGTCGTAGAAGCCACCCAGTTGGTGGGCCATGGCGTGCACGAAACCCAGCGAAGCGTTGTTGAACGCCATCCCGGCGAGAAACTGTGCGTAGGCCATGTTCTCCCGCGCCGCCAGATCGCTGCCGTCGCGCACGGCCAGGCGCAGGTTGTTGCTGATCAGGGTGACGGCTTTCAGGGCACAGGCATCGGTGATCGGCGTGGCAGCGGTGGACACGTACGCCTCGACCGCATGGGTCAGCGCATCCATGCCGGTGGCCGCCGTCAGGCCCTTGGGCATCGCGACCATCAGCGCCGGGTCGTTCACCGACATCAATGGCGTCACGTTGCGATCGACGATCGCCATTTTCACGTGGCGCGTCTCGTCGGTGATGATGCAGAAGCGGGTCATCTCGCTGGCCGTGCCGGCGGTGGTGTTGATGGCGATCAGTGGCAGTTGCGGCTTGCTGGAACGGTCCACGCCTTCATAGTCACGGATCTGCCCGCCGTTGGTGGCGCAAAGGGCAATGCCCTTGGCGCAATCGTGGGGCGAACCTCCGCCGAGCGACACGACGAAGTCGCACCCGCTCTCCTTCAGCAGCCCCAGCCCAAGCTCGACGTTGGCAATGCTTGGATTGGGCTTGGCGCCGTCGAAAATCACCGCATCGACGTCCTGGACTGCCAGCAGCTCAGCCACCTTGCCGGCCACGCCGGCCTTCGCCAACCCAGCGTCGGTGACGATCAAGGCCTTGCGAAAACCGTAGTTGCGAATGGCGGTCATCGCCTCGTCGAGGCAACCCAGGCCCATGATGTTCACGGCTGGAATGAAAAAGGTGCTGCTCATGGGACACGCTCCTGGAAGAGACCGGATCGGTAGGGGTATACAGGATTGACCGATCAGTCACGGCGTTCCTTGATCTGGCTCAAGAGTTTGTCGTGATAAAGTCGCGCCCTGCCTTTGCCACGTTTTGGATGAGCTTCGCGATGACCGATTTCCACGAATACGACGCCCGGCTTGAAGATTGGGCGGCCCTGCAGGCCAGCACCGACTTCAGCGGCCTGCTGTTGGGCAATGGTGCCAGTCGCGCGGTGTGGGACGATTTCGGCTACGACTCACTGTTCGAAAACGCCCGCACCGTCGAGGAAAAGCCCCTGAGCCCGTCGGAGTTGAGTGTGTTCGATGCGATGCAGACGCGCAGCTTCGAGCAGGTGCTCGGCGCGCTCAAGACCACCAGCCGGGTCAACAAGGCCCTGGCCGTCAGCTCCGCCGCCCCGCGCAACCGCTACTATGCGATCAAGGAAGCGCTGATCAATACCGTGCACGCGGTGCACATCCCGTGGCGACTGGTGCAGCCTTCCATGTTGGCGACGCTCAATCAGGCGTTGAGCCACTACCGCACGGTGTTCACCACCAACTACGACCTGCTCAATCACTGGGCGATCCAGCACGCGCCGGGCACCCTCACCGACCTGTTCACGGGCAGCGATCACCATTTCGATCTGAGCCAGGTGAGCACCGACAAACCGCGCCTGCTGTACCTGCACGGCGGCCTGCACCTGGTGCGCAACCAGGACGGCATGGCGCGCAGGTTGAGCTCCACCGAAGGCACGTTGCTGGGCAGCTTCGCCATCAACAACACCCTCAAGACCCTCGACGATGTGCCGCTGTTCGTGAATGAAGGCCCGAGCCAGGACAAGCTCAAGACCATCCGCAGCTCCGACTACCTGTCATTCTGCTACGACCAGTTGCTGCATCACGGCGACAACCTGTGCCTGTTCGGCCATGCCCTCGGCGAGCAGGACCGGCACATCGTCGACGCCCTTCGCCTGGCGGCCCCCAAGGTCGTGGCGATCTCGATCTACCCGCGCAGCCAGGCATTCATCCAGCACCAGAAACGCCATTACGCCAACGTGTTCCAGGGATTGGCGGTGGAGCTGCGGTTCTTCGACGCCAAGAGTCATCCCCTGGGCGATCCGAAGCTGGCGGTGCCGGTGGAGGTTTGACCGCCGCCCCCCCATCGTGGCCTAGGCGCTGGCGATGCCTGGCGACATGGCTATAACGTGATCGCCGTGCCCAGCAAGGTCAGGAACCCCGCCAGCCAGTTCGGATGTGCCGGCCAGGCCGGAGCGGTCGCCAGGTTGCCCTGGACATGGCCTTGAGTCACCGGAATGTCGATGTAGGTGCCTCCGGCCAGCCGCACTTCCGGGGCGCAGGCCGGGTAAGCACTGCATTCGCGACCTTCGAGGATGCCGGCGGCCGCCAGTAATTGCGCGCCGTGGCAAACCGCCGCGATCGGCTTGCCGGCCAGATCGAAATCCCGCACCAGTTGCAACACCGTTTCATTCAGGCGCAGGTATTCCGGCGCACGCCCGCCCGGGATCAGCAATGCGTCGTAGTCGGCGGCGGCGACAGTGGCGAAGTCATGATTGAGGGCAAACAGGTGCCCAGGCTTTTCGCTATAGGTCTGGTCACCTTCGAAATCGTGGATCGCCGTGCGCACCGTCTGCCCGGCGCTCTTGTCCGGGCACACCGCGTGCACGGTATGGCCGACCATCTGCAAGGCCTGGAACGGCACCATCACTTCATAGTCTTCGACGTAATCGCCGACCAGCATCAGGATTTTCTTGGCGGCCATGGTTGAGCTCCTTTGTATGCGAGAAGGGTGAACGCATTAAAGGTAGCCCGGTGGCCCGGCCGTGCAGCGCCAACCCGGCATTACCGGACGGGCTGCACGACGAGAGAGAAACAGGCCTGCTCGCGATGACGGTGTGCAGTCCACGGCAATGGGGCTGATGTACCGCTTTCGCGAGCAAGCTCGCTCCCACAGGGGCGGCGTCAGAGGTGTCCATCCGCGCGCAGCAGGGTCTCCAGGCAATGCTCGGTGACGTGATAGAACGCCTTGAGTTCCTGGATCTTGCGCAGCAGTTCGGTCGGATCGATGGGTTCGGCGCGCTTGACCGCCAGGATCATCTTGTTCTTGTTGGTGTGTTCCAGGGAGATGAACTCGAACACCTTGGTTTCATAGCCACAGGCTTCGAGGAACAGCGCCCGCAGGCTGTCGGTGACCATTTCCGCCTGCTGGCCCAGGTGCAGGCCGTATTGCAGCATGGGCTTGAGCAAGGCTGGGCTCTGGATCTGCAGGCGGATCTGTTTGTGGCAGCACGGCGAGCACATGATGATCGAGGCGCCGGAGCGAATGCCCATGTGGATCGCGTAGTCGGTGGCGATGTCACAGGCGTGCAAGGCGATCATCACGTCCACCGCGCTCGGCGCGACGCTGCGCACGTCACCGTGCTGGAAGCTCAGGCCCGGATGCTCCAGGCGCGCCGCCGCTTCGTTGCACAGCTTGACCATGTCTTCGCGCAGCTCGACACCGGTGACCACGCCCTCGGCCTGCAAGGTGTTGCGCAGGTAATCGTGGATGGCGAAGGTGAGGTAGCCCTTGCCCGAGCCGAAATCCGAGACCCGCACCGGCTTGTCCAGGGCCAGGGGCGAAGACGTCAGCGCATGGCTGAACACCTCGATGAACTTGTTGATCTGCTTCCACTTGCGCGACATCGCTGGGATCAGCTCGTGCTTGTGGTTGGTCACACCCAGGTCGGCAAGGAACGGCCGGCTCAGGTCGAGGAAGCGGTTCTTCTCGCGGTTGTGCTCGCCGGACGGCACCTCACGCAACTGCTGGGGCTTGCTCCTGAACAGCGAAGGCTTGCCCTTCTTGCTGTATTCCAGCTGCGCCTCGTCGGTGACCGCCAGCAGGTGCGCGTTCTTGAACGACGCCGGCAAGAGCGCAGCAACGGTGTCCACCCCTTCGGCCAATGGGAAATTCTTGGTGATGTCGCGGGTCTTGTAGCGGTAGACGAAGGACAGGCACGGCTGCTCCTTGACCGTCAGCGGCTTGATGATCAACCGCTGGAGGTCCGCTTCATCCCCGACATGCTTGGCCAGTACCAGTTTGATGAAAGCGTTTTGCGCAAGGCTGGTGCGCAACAGCTCGATGAACTGGGCGTGATGATCCGGCGCGGGACGGGCGGGGGTGGCGGTAACGGACATGAACAAGCGGCCTCGGGGCGGGGCGAAACGGGAGTGGTGGGTATTTTAGGGGGGATGGGGTTCGAGGGCACGGGGAATTGGGAAATTAATGTGGCGAGGGGATTTATCCCCGTTGGGCTGCGCAGCAGCCCTCAAAAAAACAGGCGACCAGATCGCTTGGCGTTCCAGCCGTCGGCTCTTTGGGGGGCTTCGCCCCCAGCGGGGATAAATCCCCTCGCCACAACGATGTTCGACAGCAGATCTTCAGCCCAACACCACCAACCGGTTCGGCAATTCATTGCGCGCCTGGGTCACCGGCACGTGTTCCTTGAGCAAGGTGCCGCAGGCTTCGATGCAGTTCACGAAGCCCTGCAACGTCTGGCCCTGGCGCACCTGCTGGGTGAACGTGGCGACGATGGCGTCCCAATGCTTGTTGTCGAGGCGCTTGGAAATGCCCTCGTCCACCAGGATTTCCACGTAGCGCTCGGCCTCGCAGACGAAGATCAACATGCCCGTGCCGCCCACCGTGTGGTGCAGGTTCTGTTCGAGGAACTGCCGGCGCGCCAGGTTGGAGGCGCGCCAATGCCGTACGGAACGGGGGATCAGGTGCGTGGTGATGCGGGGAATGCGAAACACCAGGCACAAGCCGATGAAGCTGAGCCATTGCACCAGCAGCAAACTGTGCATCGCCAGCCAGCCCGTGAGGTAATGCACCACGCCGGGCACCACCAGGGCCAGCAGGCTGGCCCACAGCAGCGGGATGTAGGCATAGTCGTCGGCACGGGCGGCGAGCACCGTGACCAGCTCGGCGTCGGTGTCCTGCTCGACCCGGGCAATGGCCTCGGCCACCTTGCGTTGTTCGTGTTCAGTCAGTAATGCCATGGTTAGAAATGCCCGTTCATTATTATTGTCACCAGCCGCCCGACGAACCGCCGCCTCCAAAACTGCCACCGCCCCCGCTGAAGCCTCCGCCGCCCCCTCCGTCGCTGGAGTCACCGCCGCCAAAACCACCACTGGAACCACTGCTACTGGAACCGCTGGAGCTGCCGATGCTTACGGGCAGGATGCCCAGCACCTGGCACACCATCACGGTGATGATAAACAGCATCACCAGCAGGACGAACAGCCACGGGTGCCGCTGGACGAAATCGCCCTCCTGCTGCTCGTCCGTGCTGTACACCGGCGCCGGTTCATCCAGCGGGCTGCCGCCCAGCACCACCAGCATCGCCGACACGCCGTCGCTGATGCCCTTGTTGAAGTTGCCGGTCTTGAACGCCGGGGTGATCACCTGGTTGATGATCACCGAACTCTGGGCGTCGGTCAGGCGGTCCTCCAGGCCGTAGCCCACCTCGATGCGCAGTTTACGGTCATCCCGGGCGACGATCAGCAGGGCGCCGTTGTTTTTATCCTTCTGCCCGATGCCCCAGTGGCGCCCGAGCAGATAGCCGAAGTCCTCGATCCTGGCGCCTTGCAGGTCTGGCACCGTGACGACGACCACCTGCTCGCCGGTCGCCTGCTCATGGGACTTGAGCTGCGCATCCAGTTGCTCGCGCACCGCCGGCTCAAGCAACTGGGCGGTGTCCACCACCCGCCCGGTCAGCGCCGGAAACTTCAACTCGGCCTGGGCCGTGACTGCAAACACCCAGAGCAACAGCACCAGGCCAAATTTCAACACGCGCATTGGAACTCCTGTAGGCGCCGGGTACCGATCAGAACTTCACCTGGGGCGCTTTCTCGGCATCGGGGCTGGTGGCCTCGAAGGTCTGGCGGACCGGCAGGTCGCTGTACATCACGCTGTGCCACAGGCGTCCCGGGAAGGTACGGATCTCGGTGTTGTACTGCTGCACCGCCAGGATGAAGTCGCGACGGGCCACGGCGATGCGGTTCTCGGTGCCTTCGAGTTGCGATTGCAGGGCCAGGAAGTTCTGGTTGGCCTTGAGGTCCGGATAACGTTCGGACACCACCATCAGCCGGCTCAATGCCCCGGACAGTTGATCCTGTGCCTGCTGGAACTGCTTGAGTTTTTCCGGGTTGTCCAGGGTGCTGGCATCGACCTGGATCGACGTGGCCTTGGCCCGGGCCTCGACCACGGCGGTGAGGGTTTCCTGTTCATGCTGGGCGTAGCCCTTGACGGTTTCCACCAGGTTGGGGATCAGGTCGGCACGCCGCTGGTACTGGTTCTGCACCTGGCCCCAGGCGGCCTTGGCCTGTTCGTCCAGGGTCGGGATGTTGTTGATGCCGCAACCGGCCAGCAGCGTGGTGAACAGCATCAGCACCAGCACCTGTAAGCCACTGCGGTGGTTCAGTCGTAGATTCATCGGGTGAAGCTCTCCCTTGCATGACATTAAAAAACCCGGCCACCTATCGCCTCGGCGTCTAGGGCATAATCTGCCGCCGCACTGGATTCAATCAGGGCGATGGGCTAAAAGATGCGCGGTGCGAAACTAAGTTCAGCCCACCGGGCTCGAAAGTGTGCTGTATTTGACCGAACAACAATAGCCGCTCCTCACATTTTGGCTGACCGGCGTGTGCTCACCGCCCTTTAGGCTTGCGAGAAAACTATTCATGAAGAAGCTGTGTTTGCTGGGCCTGTTTGTCACCCTGGCCAGTCAATCCGTAGTAGCCGACAACCTGCCAGCCCCCATAGAGAACAAGGATGCCTTCATCAGCAACCTGATGAAGCAGATGACCCTCGAAGAGAAGATCGGCCAGTTGCGGCTGATTAGCATCGGCCCGGAAATGCCCCGGGAGATGATCCGCAAGGAAATCGCCGCGGGGAACATCGGCGGCACGTTCAACTCCATCACCCGCGATGAAAACCGTCCGATGCAGGACGCGGCCATGCGCAGCCGGTTGAAGATCCCGATGTTCTTCGCCTATGACGTGATCCACGGCCACCGCACCATTTTCCCGATCCCCCTGGCCCTGGCGTCGAGCTGGGACATGGACGCCATCTACCACTCCGGGCGCATCGCCGCCCAGGAAGCCGCTGCCGACAGCCTGGACATCACCTTCGCGCCGATGGTCGACATCTCCCGCGACCCGCGCTGGGGGCGGACGTCCGAAGGCTTTGGCGAAGACACCTACCTGGTGTCGCGCATCGCCGGGGTGATGGTCAAGGCGTTCCAGGGCAACGGCGCCAACGCCGCCGACAGCATCATGGCCAGCGTCAAGCACTTCGCCCTGTACGGCGCCGTGGAAGGCGGCCGGGACTACAACACCGTGGACATGAGCCCGGTGAAAATGTACCAGGACTACCTGCCCCCCTACCGCGCCGCCATCGATGCCGGCGCCGGCGGGGTAATGGTCGCGCTGAACTCCATCAACGGCATACCGGCCACGGCCAACACCTGGCTGATGCACGACCTGCTGCGCAAGGAGTGGGGCTTCAAGGGCCTGGCCGTGAGCGATCACGGCGCGATCTTCGAACTGATCAAGCACGGCGTCGCCCGGGACGGTCGCGAAGCGGCGAAGCTGGCGATCAAGGCCGGCATCGACATGAGCATGAACGACTCGCTGTATGGCAAGGAATTGCCGGGGCTGCTCAAGTCCGGCGAGATCGAGCAGAGCGACATCGACAACGCGGTGCGTGAAGTGCTGGCTGCCAAGTACGACATGGGCCTGTTCAAGGACCCGTACCTGCGCATCGGCAAGGCCGAGGATGACCCGGCCGACACCTACGCCGAAAGCCGCCTGCACCGCGCCGACGCCCGTGACGTGGCACGCCGCAGCCTGGTGTTGCTGGAGAACCGCAACCAGACCCTGCCCCTGAAAAAGAGCGCGAAAATCGCCCTGGTCGGCCCGCTGGCCAAGGCGCCGATCGACATGATGGGCAGTTGGGCCGCCGCCGGGCGCCCTGCGCAGTCGGTCACGCTGTTCGACGGCATGACCCGCGCCCTGGGCGCCGAGTCGAAACTGGTCTACGTCCGTGGCGCCAACATCACCAGCGACAAGAAGGTGCTCGACTACCTGAACTTCCTCAACTTCGATGCCCCGGAAGTGGTGGACGACCCGCGTCCGGCCCAGGTGCTGATCGACGAAGCGGTGAAAGCCGCTAAGGACGCCGATGTGGTGGTGGCCGCGGTGGGTGAATCCCGTGGCATGTCCCACGAGTCATCGAGCCGCACCGAACTGAACATCCCGGCCAGCCAACGCGAGTTGATCAAGGCCCTGAAGGCCACCGGCAAGCCGCTGGTGCTGGTGTTGATGAACGGCCGTCCGCTGTCGTTGCTGGAAGAACAGCAACAGGCCGATGCGATCCTGGAAACCTGGTTCAGCGGCACCGAAGGCGGCAATGCCATCGCCGACGTGTTGTTCGGCGACTACAACCCATCGGGCAAGCTGCCGATCACCTTCCCACGCTCGGTTGGGCAGATTCCGACCTACTACAACCACCTGAGCATCGGCCGGCCGTTCACACCCGGCAAGCCAGGCAACTACACCTCGCAATACTTCGACGACACCACCGGCCCGCTCTACCCCTTCGGCTACGGCCTGAGCTACACCGAGTTCAGCCTGTCGGACATGGCCCTGTCGTCGACCACGCTGAACAAGACCGGCAAGCTCGACGCCAGCGTGACGGTGGAGAACACCGGCAAGCGTGACGGCGAGACCGTGGTGCAGTTGTACATCCAGGACGTGACCGGCTCGATCATCCGCCCGGTGAAGGAACTGAAGAACTTCCGCAAGGTGATGCTCAAGGCCGGCGAGAAGAAGGTCGTCCACTTCACCATCAGCGAGGATGACCTGAAGTTCTTCAATGCCCAGCTCAAGTACGCCGCCGAACCGGGCAAGTTCAATGTGCAGATCGGCCTGGACTCCCAGGATGTGAAGCAACAGAGTTTTGAGTTGCTCTGATCCCCAGGCAACACAAAACCCATGTGGGAGCGAGCTTGCTCGCGATAGCGGCTTAACATTCAACTCAGATGTCGAACATCAGACCGCCATCGCGAGCAAGCTCGTTCCCACCGTTGTATCTGGGTGTTCAGGCTAGCCTCGCCGATCCAACAGGTTCACCACCAACCGGTCCACCCATCCCCACAGCCGCTGCTTGAACCGCTTCCACAGCGGTCGGCGCCGCCAGGCGTCGAGGCTGACTTGCAGGCTCTGGCTGAAATCGCGCTCGAAACTCGCCGCCACCGCCTGGCTGAGCCCGGGGTCCAGGGCTTCGAGGTTGGCTTCCAGGTTGAAGCGCAGGTTCCAGTGATCGAAGTTACACGAGCCGATGCTGACCCAGTCGTCCACCAGCACCATCTTCAGGTGCAGGAAACAGGGCTGGTACTCAAAGATCTTCACCCCGGCCTTGAGCAATCGCGGGTAGTAACGGTGCCCGGCGTAGCGCACGGAGGGGTGGTCGGTGCGCGGGCCGGTCAACAGCAGGCGCACGTCGATACCCCGGGCCGCTGCCTTGCGCAGGGAGCGCCGGACGTTCCACGTCGGCAGGAAATACGGGGTCGCCATCCAGATGCGTTTCTGGCCGCTGTTCAGCGCCCGGGACAATGATTGCAGGATGTCGCGGTGCTGGCGGGCGTCGGCATACGCCACCCGCCCCATGCCCTCGCCCGCCGGCGGAACACGTGGCAGGCGCGGCAAGCCGAAGTTGGAAGCCGGCTTCCAGGCGCGCCGATGACGGTTGGCGAGCCACTGGCGGTCAAACAGCAACTGCCAGTCGAGCACCAGCGGGCCGACGATTTCCACCATCACCTCGTGCCATTCGCTGCGATCATCCAGGGGGTTCCAGAATTCATCGGTCACGCCGGTGCCGCCCACCACTGCCAAGCGCTGGTCCACCAGCAACAACTTGCGGTGGTCACGGTAGAAATTGCGCACCCAACGCCGCCAGCTCAGGCGGTTGTAGAAACGCAGCTCCACCCCGGCTTCGACCAGGCGATTGCGCAGGCTGAGGGTAAACGCCAGGCTGCCGTAGTCGTCGAACAGGCACCGCACGCGAACACCGCGCTCGGCCGCCTGCACCAGGGCCTGGACCATCGCCTCGGCACAGTGCCCCGCTTCCACCAGGTACAGTTCCAGCTCGACCTGTTCCTGGGCGCGGGCGATTTCCACCAGCATGCGCGGGAAGAATTGCGGCCCGTCGATCAGCAGCTCGAAGCGGTTGCCGTCACGCCAGGGGAAGACCGGGCCGCTCATGTCAGCGCGCCGTAAAGATCAGCACCGCATTGACCGGCACCGAGAGGCTGATGGCCGACAACCCGGCCAGATGGCGCAGTTTTTCCAGGCCCGGCGCCAGTTCGAAATCCGCGGCGTCGAGTACCACCGGCTCCAGGGTCACCACCTGGAAGCGGCGTTCATCCAGGCGAGTGGCCAGCAGCTCGACGTTGTACTCATGCTGCTTGCCATGCAAGTCCACCGTCAGCGGCAGGCGCAGTTCCAGTTGCGCGCCGTTGGCCAGGTCCTGGATGGGTGCCAGGTCGATCTGCGCGGTGGCCGTCGCTTCGGCAAACTGCTTGACCTCGAACAGCTCGGCGCGCATGCGCTCGTCCCGCAGGGGGATGCCGCTGTTGATGGAGTCGAGTTCCACTTCCAGGCGCGCCAGCCCATTGGGCTGGACTTGACCATGAAGCACCAGGAACCGCTGGACCTCGGAGACATTGCCGTTCTTGCTGCTGATGAACGACAGCCGCGACGATTCACCGTCCAGGTACCAGTTGGCCTGGGCCGGCAGCGCGGCGCAGGCCAGTAGCAAGGTGGCGACGGCGTGGGAGAGAGACCGCTTGAACATACACACTCGGCAGACAGATAAACCTGTGGCGAACCTTAACCGGGCCAGGGCCGCTTGCAAACTGTCTGTTGCAACAGTGAACCGGCTATCCACACATTCCGTGGCGAGGGAGCTTGCTCCCGCTGGGCTGCGAGGCAGCCCCAAGATTACGACCGACTGAAGAATTTGCGAGCGCTGCACACTCGAGCGCAAGCAAGTTTCCTCGCCACAAAAGGCAACCGCCAAAGTCAGCTTTCAGGGCTCCAACCGACACCCCTGCTGCTCTCCCAGCCACCGCGCGCTGTGGCTACGACCCAAGCCGCTGACGGTGACGCGTTTGGCCTCTGGGGTTTCCAGGAATGCGCTGATGGGCACCGACTGTTTCACATAGCCACGGCAATAGTCGGCCGGTTGCAGCATCACGTAGCGGCACGAGCAGTACTCCTTGGCGGTGTAGGCGCTGATGATGTCCGGAAAGACCCGCAGCGCCGTTCGCTCGCGCCAGAGCCAACTGGCCAGCGCCACGAACAGAACCGCCAACAGCACGAGCAGCCAGCGCCGCTTCATGGCTGCACCGTTTCGGCGAACGCCGCCATCGCACGCTTGAGCAGTTCGTTGTGGCGATACAAGCCGTCGCGGTCATCACCGTAGCGCACGATCACCAACTTCGCGCTGGGAATGACGTACAACGCCTGGCCCCAATGGCCCAGCGCGGCGAACGTGTCCGGCGGCGCATCGGGCCAAGGGTGGATGGCCGGGTCAGCGGCGCGATTGAGCCACCAATGGCCTCCGGGAACCGCTTCATCCTGGCCGGCCTGAAAGTGGACGAAGGGCTCGCGGTTGAACGCGACCCAGGCCTTGGGGATCAGTTGCCGCTCACCCCAGCGTCCGTCGCGCTGCATCAACAGCCCCACCCGCGCCAGGTCCCGTGCCGTGAGGTAGGCATAGGACGAACCGACGAACGTGCCACTGGTGTCGCTTTCCCAGGTGGCGCGGCGAATGCCCAGCGGTTCGAACAGGGCCGTCCAGGGGTAATCGGGATAACGCTGCGACCCGACGATGTTCCTCAGCGCCGCCGCCAGCAGGTTGCTGTCGCCGCTGGAGTAACGGAACGCCTGACCCGGTGGACTGTAGCGCTCATGGCGTGCGGTGAACGCCGCCATGTCGTGGCGTCCGCGGGTGTACAGCATCGCCACCACCGACGAATTGAGCGGCGCGTATTCGTAGTCCTCCTGCCAGTCCAGGCCGGACGCCCAGTGGAACAGATCCGCCAGGGTCATCGTCGGCTGCTGGTCCAAGGCCGGGTAATACCGGGCGGCCGGGTCCTGCAGATCGAACAGCCGCTCCCCGTAGGCCACGCCGAACAGCGTCGCCAGCAGGCTTTTGCTGATGGACCAGGTCAGGTGCAAGGTGTCGGCGCTGTTCGGCCCGGCGTAGCGTTCGTAGACCAGGCGACCGTCCTGGATCACCAGCAGCGCGTCGGTACGGATGCCTTGACGGGTGGCGTCGTCCCGAGCCGGGAAAGCGTATTGCTCCAGGGCTTCAACCGCCGGCCCACTGATTGCAGGGCCGGTGGGCCATTGCTCGCCAGGCCAGTCTTCGGCGTGGGCGCTCAGGGTGAGCAGCAGGAGCGGGATCAGCAACCAGCCTTTGGACATGCGTGGGGCTCGCAGGATTGAACCTGCTGATCCTAGTCGAGCTTGATGACAGTTTGAGTGCCGGGGTGGGAGGTGGGAGCGAGCTTGGTCGCGAAAGCGGCGTGTCTGTCATGAAGAGGCTGGATGTGCCGCCGTCTTCGCGGGCAAGCCCGCTCCCACAGAGTCAGGTGGTGGATGCAAAGGCGGCGTACACGCCAAATCCCGGGTGGGAGCTTGCTCGCCCTCACAGGGGTGGGTCACTTAGCCGTGCTGCCCAACGCCTTGGCCAACCGCTTGGCCCGCGCGCCCGCCGCCATGTCCATCACGGCGTTATCCCGCGTCCACATCTCGCGCCAGGGCGTCGGCCCGGCGGCCAGTGCGGCATTCAATTCCCCCTCCAGCCCCTGGAACTGAGCGAACAAGCCCCCCAGCAGTACATGCCCGGCAGCGCTGGAAGGGTTGTGCCGGCTCACTTCCGCGCACCCGGCGAGCAGTGCCAGCAAGCGCAGTTGCAGCGCCTGGGGCCAGTCGCACTCTTGCCCCACGCCATACAGCCAGGCGGTCATGGCGCTGAGTACGTAAAGGTCTTCCAGGGTGCGGAACGGTTTCACATAGGCATCCCAGCCATCGCCCGCGAGCAATTCACACGAGGCGCCGTCGAGGTGTACGCGGCCATGGCTGATGTCGGGCATCAGGGCGATGGCCGGGAGTGTCTCCAGGTTCACCCCGGGCTCGCCGGGGTAGACCACCGCCAGGCTCAGCCGCGGCGTTTGCCCCGGTGCTTCGCTGCGAGCGGCGATGAGCAGCCACTCGGCGGCGTCGCCGGCGGTGACGAAGTCCTTGCGCCCGCTCAGGCGCAAGTCGTCGAGGCGGGTGTGCAGGTCGGCCGGGCGCAGGCTGCGCTGCTCGGTGGCACACAGCGCGCCCAGGCCCTGGGGCGCACTGGGCCAGAGCACGCGCAACGCCGCCTGATAGCCCACCAGGAACGCCAGCCCCGGCGTCGCCATCAACCGTGCGCCGGCCACCGCCAGTTCGAACGGCGTCACCGGCCCCAATCGCTGCTGCAAGGTCGCGTAACCCTCGGCCAGGTCCGGGTGGGCGGGCAGGCGTTCACTGCGTTCGATCAGGTTTTGCCAGGGCATGGGCGGCTCCTCGAAGGCTGTCATATAAGCATCACCAAAGCTTCATGGCGATGACACCGGGGCTACATAGCCTGACTTTGCACAACATGGCTGCATAAAGAAAGTTGATTGGCTGCAACCTTAAGACGGCCAGCACGGAGATTCGCTATGACCCAGATCGCCCGCATCAGCGACACCGGCAATGAACGCCGCCTGCAAGCCGAACGCCTGATCGGCGCCCAGGCCTTGCAAGAAGCCCAGGCCCTGCGCTTCAACGTCTTCAGTGGCGAATTCAACGCCAAGCTCAAAGGCGCGGAAATGGGTCTGGACATGGACGACTATGATGTTCACTGCGCCCACATCGGCGTACGCGACCTGAACACCGGCCGCCTCGTGGCGACCACCCGCCTGCTCGACCACCAGGCCGCCAGCAGCCTGGGCCGGTTCTACAGCGAAGAAGAATTCAGTCTCCATGGCCTGGTCCACCTCAAGGGCCCGATCCTGGAAATCGGCCGCACCTGCGTCGACCCGGCCTACCGCAACGGCGGCACCATCGCCGTGCTCTGGGGGGAGCTGGCCGAAGTTTTGAACGAAGGCGGCTACAGCTACCTGATGGGCTGCGCGAGCATTCCGATGCAAGATGGCGGCATCCAGGCCCAGGCAATCATGCAGCGCCTGCGCGAACGCTACCTGTGCACCGAACACTTGCAGGCCGTACCAAAAAAACCGCTGCCGACCCTCGACGTGCCGTCCAACGTCATCGCCGAGATGCCCCCGCTGCTGAAGGCCTACATGCGCCTGGGTGCGAAAATCTGCGGCGAGCCTTGCTGGGACGAGGATTTCCAAGTGGCCGACGTGTTCATCCTGCTCAAGCGCGACGAACTCTGCCCGCGCTACGCCCGCCACTTCAAGGCAGCCGTGTGATGAGCCGGTTGCGCGTGTACGCGCGGATCGCGCGGGTGTTGCTGGTGGTGACACTGGGCCTTTGCATGGCGAGCATTTTCGGCCTGTTCGAACGCCTGGGGATTGCAAACTCCATGGTGCGGCGCCAGCGTTGGTCGCGTTTTTTCATGGCACGGCTGAGCAATGCCCTGCCCTTTTCCGTCACCGTCCATGGGCAACTGCCGCAACGGCCGATGCTGTGGGTCAGCAACCACGTGTCCTGGACCGACATCCCGCTGCTGGGCATGCTCACGCCGCTGTCGTTCCTGTCCAAGGCCGAAGTGCGTACCTGGCCGGTCGCCGGATGGCTGGCCGCCAAGGCCGGTAGCCTGTTCATCCGTCGCGGCTCGGGCGACAGCCAGTTGATCCGCAAGCAAATGAGCCGTCATCTGGAGCAGGACCACCCGCTGCTGATGTTTCCGGAGGGCACCACCACCGATGGCCGTTCGTTGCGCACCTTCCATGGTCGCTTGCTGTCGGCGGCCATCGATGCGGACGTGGCGTTGCAGCCGGTGGCGATCCGTTACCTGCGCAATGGCGAGCCTGATTCGCTGGCGCCGTTCATTGGCGACGACGACCTGTTGTCGCACCTGATGCGGTTGTTCGCCAACGACCGGGGCGACGTGCACATCCATCTGCTGCAACCCATCGCCTGCCACGGCCAGGAGCGTGCGGCCCTGGCGTTCCAGGCGCAGCAAGCGGTGCACAAGGCGTTGTTCGGCGCCGTGCCCGAAAAGCAGCCAGTGCCAATGCGCCCCGCCATCGCGGCCTGATCCGAATCGCTGTACAGATCCCATGTGGGAGCGGGCTTGCTCGCGAAGACGGCAGTACACTCAACACAGAGGTTGACTGATCCACCGCCTTCGCGAGCAAGCCCGCTCCCACATTTAGTTATTCGGTGTGACCTGGCTCTGGGCAAAGTCCTGAAGCTGTGGATAAAACAACCGGAAATCCTCGCTCAACGGCTCATAGAGCCTGGTCAGCTCCTCCATCGCCCCGGCCAGTTCCTCGGGGCGGGTCAGGCGTCGGGAAATACCGCGCAGTACCTGCTCGAGTACGTCGAACGCCTGATAAGAACCCAGCCAATCATTCGCCGCCATGTGTGGCGCAATCTGCGCCAGCCGCCCCGGCAACTGCGGTTCGGTAGAAAGCACCTGGTACACCCGTGACGTGAACGCCCCCAGCGGCCCCTCGCCGTACGACGCCCAGTCCCGGGCCAGGCAGTGATCGAAGAACACGTCGAGCACGATGCCGGCATAGCGTCGGCGCACCGTGGAAAAACGCGACAGGGCGCCATCCACCAGCGGATGGCGGTCGGTGTACATGTCGATGCGCCGGTGCAGCGCAATGGCCGCTTCGATCTGCGGCGTGTACTGGCCCTGCAGCGGTCCCTTGACGAAGTCGCCGTAGAGGCTGCCGAGCAGTTGTTCGCGGCCCGAGCCGCCGAGGTGCAGGTGTGCGAGATAGTTCATGGTCGGCAGCTTAGCACCGTCGCGCCCATATCGTTATAACCCGATATAGCGATTTATTCGGTCTTCAGAACAAATACATATTGGTATATCGCGAAGCAACGATTTAAGGTTCGCTTCATCGCGATATAGCGTTTTATCCACTTGAGCCCATTACGAACCGCCACCATGACCCTCGACCTCGACGAAATAATAAAAGCCCTGGCACACCCAGTACGGCGAGACATCCTCAACTGGCTAAAAGACCCCAAGGTCCAGTTCCCCGAGCAGTTGCACAACCACGAATTCGGTATCTGCGCCGGCCAGATCGACCAGCGCTGCGGCCTCTCGCAGTCCACGGTCTCGGCGCACCTGGCGGTGTTGCAACGGGCGGGGCTGATTACCAGCCAGAAGGTCGGTCAGTGGCATTTCTTCAAGCGCAACGAGGAACTGATCCAGCAGTTCCTCCAGCAAATGAGCCAAGAGCTCTGACCTGACAAGGACCCCGACATGCCCCTCTCGCTCCTCATCCTGGCCCTGAGTGCCTTCGCCATCGGCACCACCGAGTTCGTCATCATGGGCCTGCTGCCCGATGTGGCGGCCGACCTGGGTGTCTCGATACCTGGCGCCGGCTGGCTGGTGACTGGTTACGCCCTGGGCGTGGCCATTGGTGCGCCGTTCATGGCCCTCGCCACCGCACGGCTGCCACGCAAGGCCGCCCTCGTGGCGCTAATGGGCATTTTCATCATCGGCAACCTGCTCTGCGCCATCGCCAGCGACTACAACGTGCTGATGTTCGCCCGGGTCATCACTGCCCTGTGCCACGGCGCGTTCTTCGGCATCGGCTCGGTGGTGGCCGCCGGCCTGGTGGCGCCCAACAAACGCGCCTCGGCCGTCGCGTTGATGTTCACCGGCCTGACCCTGGCCAACGTGCTGGGCGTGCCCCTGGGCACCGCGCTGGGCCAGGAAGCCGGCTGGCGTTCGACGTTCTGGGCGGTGACAGCCATTGGTGTGGTGGCATTGATCGGCCTGGTGCGTTTCCTGCCGGCCAAGCGCGATGAAGAAAAGCTCGACATGCGCTCGGAACTGGTCGCCCTCAAGGGGGCCGGCCTGTGGTTGTCCCTGAGCATGACCGCGTTGTTTTCCGCCTCGGTGTTCACCCTGTTCACCTACGTCGCGCCGCTGCTGGGAGAGGTCACCGGCGTATCGCCCCGTGGCGTGACCTGGACCCTGGTGCTGATCGGCCTGGGCCTGACCCTGGGCAACATCATCGGCGGCAAGCTGGCGGACAAGAGCCTGGTGAACACACTGATGGGCGTCTTCATCACCATGGCTGTGGTGTCGACGGTGCTGAGCTGGACCAGCGTCGCGCTGATCCCCACCGAGATCACGCTGTTCCTCTGGGCCACCGCCTGCTTCGCCGCCGTGCCCGCCTTGCAAGTCAATGTGGTGACCTTCGGCAAGGCCGCGCCGAACCTGGTTTCCACCCTGAACATCGGCGCCTTCAACATCGGCAACGCCCTGGGCGCCTGGGTTGGCGGCAGCGTCATCGACCACGGCCTCGGCCTGACCACCGTTCCACTGGCCGCCGGCGCGCTCGCCGTGCTGGCGCTGCTGGTCACCCTGATCACTTTCCGCCAGGGCGCTAACCCCGACCTGGCTCCGGCAACGCGTTGACTTTTACCCTTTCCATTTCGAGGTTGTAATCCATGGCAACTATTTTCGACCCTATCAAACTCGGCGACATCGAGCTGAAAAACCGCATCATCATGGCCCCGCTCACCCGCTGCCGCGCCGACGCAGGCCGCGTCCCCAACGCCCTGATGGCCGAGTATTACGTGCAGCGGGCCTCCGCCGGCCTGATCCTCAGCGAAGCGACCTCCGTCACGCCGATGGGCGTGGGTTACCCGGACACCCCCGGCATCTGGTCCAACGACCAGGTGCGTGGCTGGGCCAACGTGACCAAGGCCATCCACGGCGCCGGCGGCAAGATCTTCCTGCAACTGTGGCACGTCGGCCGGATCTCCCACCCGTCGTACCTGAACGGCGAAACCCCGGTAGCCCCCAGCGCCATCCAGCCCAAGGGCCATGTGAGCCTGGTGCGCCCACTGGCGGACTACCCGACCCCACGCGCCCTGGAAACCGCTGAGATCGCCGACATCGTCGACGCCTACCGCGTCGGTGCCGAGAACGCCAAGGCCGCCGGTTTCGACGGTGTGGAAATCCATGGTGCCAACGGCTACCTGCTCGACCAGTTCCTGCAAAGCAGCACCAACCAGCGCACCGACCAATACGGCGGTTCCCTGGAAAACCGTGCCCGCCTGCTGCTGGAAGTGACCGATGCCGCCATCGAAGTCTGGGGCGCCGGCCGGGTCGGCGTGCACCTGGCACCTCGGGCCGACTCCCATGACATGGGCGACGAAAACCGCCTGGAAACCTTCAGCTACGTCGCTCGCGAGTTGGGCAAGCGCGGCATCGCCTTCATCTGCTCCCGCGAGAAGGAAGGCGACGACAGCATCGGCCCGCAACTCAAGCAAGCCTTCGGCGGCCCCTACATTGCCAACGAACGCTTCACCAAGGACAGCGCCAATGCCTGGCTGGCCGAAGGCAAGGCCGATGCGGTCGCGTTCGGGGTCCCGTTCATTGCCAACCCGGACCTGCCGGCACGCTTGAAAGCCGACGCCCCGCTGAACGAGCCGCACCCTGAAACCTTCTACGGAAAAGGCCCGGTGGGCTACATTGATTACCCTGTGATGTAAGTTCAAAAACACTTGATTGAAAAAAAGCCCCGACTCGAAAGAGCCGGGGCTTTTTCATGCCCGCAAAACGCCAAGTGTGACTCAAGCAACTTGAGCCGCAACATCAAATAACAAGACGACACTTATCGAGCATGGCTTCAACCGCCCGACAGCGCTAATAATCCCTCCCGCACACATCACTCATTTAACCAACGGACGGGTTACTTGCACATGACGACAATTCTTTATTAACAACCTTATCACTACCAACCCAACACACTCCGCTTGCAGGCCATCCCGGCAAGCCTTACACCTATGCGAGATGAAGGACCATGAATACGCTGAAAAGCTTCACACTTGCCTTACTGCTGGGCCCCGCGCTGGTTACCCACAGCCTGGCGAACACCGAAGTGACCGTGGAGATTGCCAACCACACCCGCGGCACCTTGAAAATGAACAGCCTGCTAACCGACCCACCCCAGGCCGAGGAATTTTCCCCGGGCGCCCATGAGATCGCCCCCCAATCAACTTACCAACTTCGTATCGGCCACATCAGAAACTACACTTACCCCGGTGCAGGCTGGCAACCGACATTAAAGAAAATCAAGCCGATTGAAATAGTCCTCAACTATGAAATGAGCAACTTCAACTTCGAATGCCAAATGCAGACGCGATTCAAGGCCTCGATCGTTCCGGGCGCCTTGGAACCCAGTTATAAGCCGGACTGGAAGAGCAGGACCACTTACACCGGCAATGGCGAATACACGTGCCGGTCTGATGTTTCCCGGAAGATGCTCGAGCCGCCCTTCCATTACACCGTGCGTCTCATCGTCGAACCCGGTCGGTAACAGGCCGGAGAGAGCAGGCGTTGTACATGGACACGTCATCATTGCCCGGCATGATGACGTCACGGGCCTGGGGGCCGGCGCAGTACCGGTGATCCTGAAACAAATCCCCTACAAATTTTGTTCACGATCGCCTATCAACCACGACGGCATTCAGTTTATAAAAGCGGCTTCGACCACTTGGGATGAAACAAACCGAAGCAATTCCGCATTTTGTTTCATTTGCGCAGGCTAGGGCTCAGGCGCAGCATGTCCAGCCCAATCTCGACCCAACGCTCGGCATCACCTGCCAGGGCGAAGCTGTCGGGCGCCAACAGCCATTGGTACAGAATGCCGTCGATGTAAGCGTGGATTGCGACCGCCGCTCTCTCCGGATCCAGGTCATCCGGCAACTGGCCGCGATTCACCGCGTTGCGCAGCGACAACGCGATACGCACGTTGCAGTCCAGGCTGACCTGGCGCCGCTGCTGGCGCAGGTCGCACATCTCATCGGTGAATTCACACTTATGGAACAGGATTTCATTAATGCGTCGGGTCTTCGGATCCAGGGCCACCTGCTGGAACAGGCGCACCAACAGCTTGCGTACGCAACCTAGGGGATCAAGCTCTTGCTCACTCTCACTGGCCCGGGCCAAGTCATCGAGAGGCTCATGCAACGTATCGAGCATCGCCTGGAGCAAGTCCGCCTTGTTGCTGAAATGCCAATAGATGGCGCCGCGTGTCACACCGGCCAGGGTGGCGATATCGGCCAGCGTCGTGCGGGCGACGCCGCGTTCGAAAAAGGCTTTCTCGGCCGCTTCGAGTATCTGGCTGCGAGTCTCCAGGGCTTCCTCTTTGGTACGACGAACCATGGCAGTAAACACCTCAATCAGGACGCATCAGCAGTGCTAAAGGATCGACTATAAAAAAGGGGGCCACGTTTCCTTGGAACGCGTCCCCGACCTACACGGCCTTTGTCAGGCTTTTGTAAAGTCGGATGGTACGCAATTTGGCTGTTTACAAACAACCATGTACGTAAGTATATTTCTTAGCATCCTACTAATTGAATAACGCTGCCTTTTTAACCTTCCACTTTCGAGTGCGCCTGTTGCGCGCCTGGACCCGAGGATTTCCATGCAATTCAAGCCAGCTGTTACCGCTCTGGTTACCGCCATCGCCCTGGCATCGCTGCTCAGCGGATGCAAGAAGGAAGAAGCGGCACCTCCTGCCCCTATCCCTCAGGTCGGCGTCGTAACCCTCAAGACCCAACCCTTCACCCTGACATCGGAGCTGCCAGGCCGCACCAGCGCCTTCCGTGTCGCGGAAGTTCGCCCGCAGGTCAACGGCATCATTCTCAAGCGCCTGTTCAAGGAAGGCGCCGACGTCAAGGCCGGCCAGCAGCTCTACCAGATCGATCCGGCCGTGTATGAGGCAACCCTCAAGAGCGCCGAAGCCAACCTGCGCTCCACCAAGTCGATTGCCGACCGCTACAAGCAATTGGTGGACGAACAGGCCGTCAGCCGTCAGGAATACGACACCGCCGTGGCCAATCGCCTGGAGTCGGAAGCCAACCTGCAGACCGCCCAGATCAACGTGCGCTACACCAAGGTCTACGCGCCGATCTCCGGGCGCATCGGCCGTTCCTCGGTCACCGAGGGGGCGCTGGTGAGCAACGGCCAGGCCGACGCGCTGGCGACCATCCAGCAACTGGACCCGATCTACGTCGACGTCACCCAGAGCTCGGTGGAACTGCTGCAACTGCGCCGCGAGCTGGAAAGCGGCCGCTTGCAGAAGGCCGGCGACAACGCCGCCGCGGTCAAGCTGACCCTGGAAGACGGCAGCCAGTATCCACACGAGGGTAAGCTGGAGTTCTCCGAAGTGTCGGTCGACCAGACCACCGGCTCGGTGACCTTGCGCGCCGTGTTCCCCAACCCTGACCACACCCTGCTGCCGGGCATGTTCGTCCACGCGCAGTTGCAGGCTGGTGTGAACAGCGCCGCGATCCTCGCCCCGCAACAAGGCGTGACGCGCGACCTCAAGGGCACGCCAACCGCATTGGTGGTGGGCCCGGACAACAAGGTCGAGCTGCGCCAGCTCAAGGCCACCCGCACCGTCGGCAGCCAGTGGCTGATCGAAGACGGCCTCAAGGCCGGCGATCGCCTGATCACCGAAGGCCTGCAATTCATACGGCCAGGGGTGGAAGTCAAGGTCGCCGAAGCCACCAACGTCGCCAACAAGAACCCGGCCCCCGCTCAGGCAGCTGATAAAGCAGCCGGCGGCAAAGGGGAGTAAACCATGTCGAAATTCTTTATCGACCGTCCGATTTTCGCCTGGGTAATCGCCCTGGTGATCATGCTGGTCGGGGCCTTGTCGATCCTCAAGTTGCCGATCAACCAATACCCGAGCATCGCCCCGCCGGCCATTGCGATCCAGGTGACCTACCCGGGTGCGTCCGCGCAGACCGTGCAGGACACCGTGGTGCAGGTCATCGAGCAGCAGCTCAACGGTATCGACAACCTGCGTTATGTGTCCTCGGAAAGTAACTCCGACGGCAGCATGACCATCACGGCGACCTTCGAGCAAGGCACCAACTCCGACACCGCGCAGGTCCAGGTCCAGAACAAGCTGAACCTGGCCACCCCGCTGCTGCCCCAAGAAGTGCAGCAACAGGGCATCCGCGTGACCAAGTCGGTGCGCAACTTCCTGATGGTGATCGGCGTGGTGTCGCGCGACGGCGGCATGACCCGTGAGGACTTGTCCAACTACATCGTGTCGAACATGCAGGACCCGATCTCGCGGACCGCCGGTGTTGGTGACTTCCAGGTCTTCGGTGCCCAGTACGCGATGCGGATCTGGCTCGACCCGGCCAAGCTGAACAACTTCAACCTGACCCCGGTGGACGTGCGCACGGCGATCGCCGCGCAGAACGTCCAGGTCTCGTCCGGCCAGCTCGGCGGCCTGCCCGCCCTGCCCGGCCAGCAGTTGAACGCCACGATCATCGGCAAGACCCGCCTGCAGACCGCCGAGCAGTTCAAGAACATCCTGCTCAAGGTCAACCCGGACGGCTCGCAGGTGCGCGTCGGCGACGTCGCCGACGTCGGCCTGGGCGGAGAGAACTACAGCATCAACGCCCAGTTCAACGGTGCCCCGGCTTCCGGCCTGGCCGTGCGCCTGGCCACCGGTGCCAACGCCCTCGACACGGCCAAGGCCCTGCGCAAGACCGTGGATGACCTCAAGCCGTTCTTCCCGCCAGGCATGGAAGTGGTGTTCCCCTACGACACCACGCCGGTGGTGAGCGAGTCGATCAAGGGCGTGGTTGAAACCCTGGTCGAAGCGATCGTGCTGGTGTTCCTGGTGATGTTCCTGTTCCTGCAGAACTTCCGCGCCACCATCATCACCACGATGACGGTGCCGGTGGTGTTGCTCGGTACGTTCGGGATCCTCGCGGCGTTCGGTTTCAGCATCAACACCCTGACCATGTTCGGCATGGTGCTGGCCATCGGCTTGCTGGTGGACGACGCCATCGTCGTGGTGGAAAACGTCGAGCGGGTGATGAGCGAGGAAGGCCTGTCGCCCAAGGAGGCCACCAAGAAGTCCATGGGCCAGATCCAAGGTGCCCTGGTGGGTATCGCCCTGGTGCTGTCGGCGGTATTGCTGCCCATGGCGTTCTTCGGTGGTTCCACCGGTGTGATCTACAAGCAGTTCTCCATCACCATCGTCTCGGCCATGGCCCTGTCGGTGCTGGTCGCACTGATCTTCACCCCAGCCCTGTGCGCCACCATGCTCAAGGCGATTCCCAAAGGTGAGCACGGTACGCCCAAGCGCGGTTTCTTCGGCTGGTTCAACCGCACGTTCGACCGTGGCGTCAGGAGCTACGAGCGCGGCGTGGGCAACATGCTCAGGCACAAGGCCCCGTTCCTGCTGGCCTACCTGATCATCGTGGTCGGCATGGTCTGGCTGTTCACCCGCATCCCGACCGCCTTCCTGCCGGAAGAAGACCAGGGCGTGCTGTTTGCCCAGGTGCAGACCCCGGCCGGTTCCAGCGCCGAGCGAACCCAGGTGGTGGTGGACAACATGCGTGAATTCCTGCTGCGTCCGGGCAAGGACGGCGGCGAAGGCGATGGCGTGGCCTCGGTGTTTACCGTGACCGGCTTCAACTTCGCCGGTCGTGGCCAGAGCTCCGGCCTGGCGTTCATCATGCTCAAGCCGTGGGAAGAACGTAACGCCGACAACACCGTGTTCAAGATCTCGGCCCGTGCCCAGCAACACTTCTTCACCTTCCGCGACGCGATGGTGTTCGCCTTCGCCCCGCCGGCGGTGATGGAGTTGGGTAACGCCACCGGTTTCGACGTGTTCCTGCAGGACCGCGCCGGTATCGGTCACGAGAAACTGATGGAAGCCCGCAACCAGTTCCTGGGCATGGCGTCCCAGAGCAAGGTCCTGGCTCAGGTACGTCCCAACGGCCTGAACGACGAGCCGCAGTACCAACTGGAAATCGATGACGAAAAAGCCAGCGCGTTGGGCATCACCCTGTCGGACATCAACAACACCCTGTCGATTGCCCTGGGCAGTAGCTACGTCAACGACTTCATCGACCGTGGTCGGGTGAAGAAGGTGTACGTGCAAGGCCAGCCAGGCGCGCGCATGAACCCCGAGGACCTGAAGAAGTGGTATGTGCGCAACAGCGCCGGGACCATGGTGCCGTTCAGCGCCTTCGCCAAGGGTGAGTGGGTCTTCGGTTCGCCGAAACTGGCCCGCTACAACGGCGTGGAAGCGATGGAAATCCTTGGCTCGCCAGCGCCCGGTTATTCCACCGGTGAAGCCATGGCCGAAGTCGAGGCCATCGCCAAGAAACTGCCATCCGGCGTGGGGATTTCCTGGACGGGCCTGTCCTACGAGGAACGCTTGTCCGGTTCCCAGGCCCCGGCCTTGTACGCCCTGTCGCTGCTGATGGTGTTCCTGTGCCTGGCGGCCCTGTATGAAAGCTGGTCGATTCCGATCGCGGTCATGCTCGTGGTGCCGTTGGGGATCATCGGTGCCCTGCTGGCGACCAGCCTGCGCGGCCTGTCCAACGACGTGTACTTCCAGGTGGGGCTGCTGACCACCATCGGCCTGGCGGCGAAAAACGCCATCCTGATCGTCGAGTTCGCCAAGGAACTCCACGAACAGGGTCGCAGCTTGATGGATGCCGCCATTGAAGCTTGTCGGATGCGTCTGCGACCGATCATCATGACGTCCCTGGCGTTCGTCCTCGGTGTGGTCCCGCTGGCGATTTCCACGGGCGCCGGCTCGGGCAGCCAGCACGCCATCGGTACCGGTGTGATCGGCGGCATGTTGACCGCCACCGTCCTGGCGATTTTCTGGGTGCCGTTGTTCTTTGTGACCGTGTCGTCGATAGGCCGCCGCAAACAGGCCGACCAGGACGATACTCCTGAAACTTCTAAAGAGGCTGGCCAATGAGCAAGTCGCTACTTTCCCTGACCATCGCTGCCGTCGTGCTCAGCGGTTGCTCGCTGATCCCCGACTATCAGCGACCCGAAGCACCGGTCGCGGCGCAATACCCGCAGGGGCCGGCCTACGAGGCGGCCAATGCCCCCGGCCAGGCCGCCGCCGAGCAAGGCTGGAAGCAGTTCTTCCATGACCCGGCGTTGCAGCAACTGATCCAGGTGGCCCTGGAAAACAACCGCGACCTGCGGGTCGCGGCGCTGAACATCGATGCCTACGCCGCGCAGTACCGCATCCAGCGGGCGGACCTGTTCCCGGCGGTCTCGGCCACCGGCTCGGGCAGCCGCCAGCGGGTGCCGGCACGGGCGTCGCAGACCGGTGAAGCGTCCATCAGCAGTTCGTATTCGGCCACCCTGGGCGTCAGCGCCTATGAACTGGACCTGTTCGGTCGGGTTCGCAGCCTGAGCGAACAAGCATTGCAGAGCTACTTCGCCACCGAAGAAGCCCGCCGCAGTACCCAGATCAGCCTGGTGGCCAACGTGGCCAACGCCTACCTGACCTGGCAGGCCGACAAGGAACTGCTCAAGCTGACCCAGGAAACCCTGGGCGCCTACGAGCAGAGCTTCAAGCTGACCTCGCGCAGCGCCGAAGTCGGCGTGGCCTCGGCCCTGGACCTGAGCCAGGCGCGCACCGCCGTGGAAAACGCCCGCGTGCAACTGGCGCGCTACACCCGCCAGGTCGCCCAGGACGAAAACAGCCTGACCCTGCTGCTGGGCACCGGCCTGCCGGCCAACCTGGCCTCGCGACCGCTGAGCGATGACCTGCTGAGCGAAGTGCCGGCCGGTTTGCCGTCGGACCTCTTGCAACGTCGTCCGGACATCCTCCAGGCCGAACGCAACCTGCTCGCCGCCAACGCCAACATCGGCGCCGCACGGGCCGCGTTCTTCCCCAGCATCAGCCTGACGGCCAACGCCGGCACCCTGAGCCCGGACCTGTCCGGCCTGTTCAAGGGCGGCTCGGGCACCTGGACCTTCGCCCCGCAGATCAACCTGCCGATCTTCAACGCCGGCAGCCTGCGGGCGAGCCTGGACTACGCGAAGATCCAGAAAGACATCAACGTCGCGCAATACGAGAAGTCGATTCAGACCGCGTTCCAGGAAGTCTCCGACGGCCTGGCGGCGCGTCAGACCTACAACGAACAGTTGCAGGCCCAGACCGACTTCGTCGCCGCCAACCAGGATTACTACCGCCTGGCCGAGCGTCGCTACCGCATTGGTGTCGACAGCAACCTGACCTTCCTCGACGCCCAGCGCCAGCTGTTCAGCGCGCAACAATCGCTGATCACTGACCGCCTTGCGCAGTTGACCAGTGAGGTCAATCTGTACAAGGCGTTGGGTGGTGGCTGGAATGCCGAGACGGGCAAGAACGAGCCGGTGAAGGAAGAAGCGCCGAAGATGAAGTTGTTCTGACTTGATGTTTGAACGCTGAAACACGAAGCCCACCGAAAGGTGGGCTTTTTGTTTGGGTTTCTACAGGGGTGTGTGGGAGCGGGCTTGCTCGCGAAGGCGGTTTAGGGTTTGGATAGAGTACATATCCATTGCTGCGGTAACGGCTGCTGGCGGTTCCGCCCTTACGGCGGGTTACTTTTGGCAAACGCCCCAAAAGTAACCAAAAGGTCTCAGCCCCACCACTCGGCACCTCGCCTAAGGCGAGGTGTTCCCTCACTCCGGCATTGCTCCGTGGGCCCGCCGCGAAGGGCCATCCATGGCCCAGCGCGGCTACCTCGGCATCCATGCCGAGGTGCCCACTGCGCAATGCCTGCGTTCGGCCAGCGTGGTTAATGGGGCATTGAAGATCAAAAGCCAAAGCCGCCAAAGCCAAAGCACGGTGATTAACTGACGTACTGCCATCGCGAGCGAGCTTTGCTCCCACAGCCCAGCTTGGGGATAAACACCACCTGGCTAACGCGGGTCGACGATATCCAAGGCACGATTAGCCAACAGCTCACTCAATTCAATCATCTGCGCCACGCCCAATGCGACATGCCGCCGCGAGCCTTCCAGATCGAACGCCAGGTCATTGACCATGGCATTGGCCGAGGCCAGGGTTTCGCTGAGATTCGCCAGTAGGCACTCGGTGTCGAGGGTATCGACGACGGTGAAAACTTGAGTTGAGGTTTTGGGCTTGGGATCAGCGTGGGTGCCCAGATGGAAATCGAGTGCTCGATCTGCCGCCTCTTGGAGCTTGTTCGGATCGGGGTCGTTGTAGGGGAAGGTGGAACCAGGCACAGGGGGATTGGGTGTTTCTTTGATCATGATGGTGCTCCTAACGAAAATGAGAGCTGCCAGCATCACTTGCAGATGATAGGAGGCAGCTGTATGCGGGTCTGCAAGACCGAGTCGTTAGGCAACCTCGGCAGACCCGAAGGTCTCCCGCACACAGCCACCATAAAACGATGGCACCAAAAAGCGCCATGGATTATAGGGGCGCGGCTAGGCGCCTAACAAATTCGGCGGGCTTGCAGTCCCGATCGCTGAATGTGCAGCGACACGAACAAGCTAGAGATACAGCTTCCGAAGGGCAACCTTAAAACCTCGTCGGAAAAATCCCCGCGTCTGTCAGACCGCCCCCGAATTCTGTGGGAGGGAACCTGCTGGCGATGGCTTTGGCTTTGGCTTTGGCTTTGGCTTTGGCTTTGGCTTTTGATCTTGAGCGCCCCATTAACCACAAGGGCCGAACGCAGGCATTGCGTAGTGGGCAACCCGGCATGGATGCCGGGTTAGCCGCGCAGGGCCATGGATGGCCCTTCGCGGCGGGCCCCACGGAGCAATGCCGGAGTGAGGGAACACCTCGCCTCGGCGAGGTGCCCAGTGGTGGGGCACAGACCTTTTGGTTACTTTTGGCTGGGCCGGCATTCCGGGCGTTTGCCAAAAGTGACCCGCCGTAAGGGCGGAACCCTAAGCAGCCGTTACCGCAAAAATGGATATGTACCCGAAATCCAGGTCGACTATGACACAGCCATCGCGAGCAAGCTCGCTCCCACAGGAATGGCGTCTATCGATTGGTTTTGCCGTTCGATAATCGCCCAAAACCCGCCACCGGTAATTGAATCGATCCAGCCCAGACCTTCACCATCGCTGCCACAAAACCAATAACAACAGGTTCGACGCCATGCCCCTGCGCCCCGCCTCGCCCGGCTGATCCCCAATCGCCCTAATAACCCTGGCTACCCCCTTACCGCTTGCACCTAAAAAAAGTGCGGCAACGATCCGCTTCGTCCAGAAAAAATAAGAGACAACGCCCCATGAAGCCCACACAGCATTTGTTCCCCAGCCTCATTGCCATCACCCTGACCAGCGTCGCCCTGCCCGTCCTGGCGGCAGAACCAGGGTTTATCGACGATGCCAAGGCCACGCTGACCCTGCGCAACGCCTATTTCAACCGCAACTTCACCAACCCGAACAACGCCCAGGGCAAAGCCGAGGAATGGACCCAGAACTTCATCCTCGACGCCAAGTCCGGTTTCACCCAGGGCGTGGTCGGTTTCGGCGTGGACGTGCTGGGCCTGTACTCGGTCAAGCTCGACGGCGGTCGCGGCACGGCGGGTACGCAGTTGCTACCGGTGCATGACGACGGTCGTCCGGCCAATGATTTCGGGCGCCTGGGTGTGGCACTGAAAGCCAAGGTGTCGAAGACCGAATTGAAGGTCGGCGAATGGATGCCGGTGCTGCCGATCCTGCGTTCCGACGACGGCCGCTCCCTGCCGCAGACCTTCCGTGGCGGCCAGGTGACCTCCACCGAGATCAACGGCCTGAGCCTCTACGGCGGTCAGTTCCGCGGCAACAGCCCGCGCAACGACGCGAGCATGGAAGACATGTCGATGAACGGCCGCGGCGCCTTCACCTCCGACCGTTTCAACTTCGGCGGCGGCGAATACGCCTTCAATGAAAAGCGCACCCAGGTCGGGGTTTGGTACGCCGAGCTGTCCGACATCTACCAGCAGCAGTATTTCAACCTGACCCACAGCCAGCCCATCGGCGACTGGACCCTGGGCGCCAACCTCGGTTACTTCATCGGCAAGGAAGACGGCAGCGCACTGGCCGGTGACCTGGACAACAAAACCGCGTTCGCCATGCTCTCGGCCAAGTACGGCGGCAACACCTTTTACGTCGGCCTGCAGAAAGTCGGCGGCGATGACGCGTGGATGCGCGTCAACGGCACCAGCGGCGGCACCCTGGCCAACGACAGCTACAACTCCAGTTATGACAATGCCAAGGAAAAATCCTGGCAACTGCGCCACGACTTCAACTTCGCCGCCGTCGGCGTGCCGGGCCTGACCCTGATGAACCGCTACATCAGCGGCGACAATGTGCACACCGCCACCGTCGACGATGGCAAGGAATGGGGCCGCGAAACCGAACTGGCCTACACCGTGCAGAGCGGCGCGCTGAAAAGCCTCAACGTGAAATGGCGCAACTCGACGATGCGGCGGGATTTCAGCACCAATGAGTTCGATGAGAACCGCATTTTCATCAGCTACCCGATCAGCCTGCTGTAAAAGCCAAACATGGATGGAGGCTGTACCACCGCTTTCGCGGGCAAGCCCGCTCCCACAGGGGGTTTGTGCTGTACGCAAATCCCTGTGGCCGCTGAAGATCAGTGTGGGAGCGGGCTTGCTCGCGAAGGCGTTATCACATTCAACATCGATGCAAGCTGCCCCACCGCTTTCGCGAGCAAGCCCGCTCCCACAGGGGGTTTGTGCTGTACGCAAATCCCTGTGGCCACTGAAGATCCCTGTGGGAGCGAGCTTGCTCGCGAAGGCATCGTCACATTCAACATCGATGCAAGCTGAGCTGGTCTAATAGCCCCGGACACCTCAATGGGTGAAACTACACTCATTGAGGAATATTCCATGACTAAGAAGTACAGAAAATTCGACGCCGAGTTCAAGCTGAAGGTCTGCAAGATGGTTGTTGATCAAGGTCTGAGCGTGAACTCGGTTTGTACCGATTTAGGCCTGAGCGATACCGCCGTGCGCCGCTGGGTTCAGCAGTATCAAACCGAGCAGTCGGGCGGTACGGGGATTGGCAAACCATTGACCAGCGACCAGCAGCGTATTCGCCAGCTTGAACAGCAAGTCCGCGAACTGAAGACGGATAATGACATATTAAAAAAAGCTACGGCCTTCTTTGCCCGCGAGTTGAAGTGATCCACCAGTTGGTTCACCAAGTCCAATGCAAGGCCTACCCGGTGGCGCGTATCTGCCGGGTGTTGCGGATCAGTCGTTCGGGGTTTTACGAAGCTCGTCAGCGGCGTTTGAAGCCAAAACCTGTGTGCTCGGTTTCCGCTCAGCTCAAGGCTGCCTTCGTGTCCAATGAACACTGTTATGGCAGCCGTCGTTTGGTGAAAGCGCTGCGTGACACTGGCGTCTCCGTTGGACGGAACAAGGTCCGCCGCCTGATGAAACAACAGGATTTGCGTCCGATTTGGAAGCGCAAGTTCGTTCATACCACTGACAGCAATCACAATTTTCCGGTGGCTGAGAACCTGCTCAATCGCCAGTTCAATCCCGAGCGCATCAACCAGTCGTGGGTCGCTGACATCACCTACATCCGTACCCGCAGCGGCTGGCTGTACCTGGCGGCCGTCATGGACCTGTACTCACGCAAAATCGTGGGCTGGGCCATGGCACCCCACATGCGAGCAGAGTTGGTATGCAGTGCGATGCAACTGGCCATCGCGCAGAGACAACCTGAACCGGGCTTGATCGCTCATTCGGATCGAGGCAGCCAGTATGCCGGTACGGATTACCAGAACTTGCTGACGCGACATGGAATGCGTTGCAGCATGAGTCGCAAGGGCAACTGCTGGGACAATGCGGTCATGGAGCGCTTCTTCTTGAATCTGAAGATGGAGCGTGTTTGGCGCAAGGATTACGCCAACCATGGCGAAGCGATCAAAGACATCACGGACTACATCGTGCGGTTCTATAACGGAAGGCGAATCCATTCATCCTTGGGCTACTTGCCGCCCAATCAGTATGAGCGGCAAGCAGCCTGAAAAACACCGATTGAGGTGTCCGGAAAAAATTGACCACCTCAAGCTGACCCAACGCTTTCGCGAGCAAGCCCGCTCCCACAGGGATTTGTGCTGTACGCAAATCCCTGTGGCCGCTGAAGATCAGTGTGGGAGCGGGCTTGCTCGCGAAGGCGTTATCACATTCAACATCGATGCAAGCTGCCCCACCGCTTTCGCGAGCAAGCCCACGCCCACAGGGGTTGCGGTGAATCTACTCCCGTGACTCGACGCCCAGCTCGTCCCACACCGACTCGGCCAGGTGGAAGGTGGCGTTGGCCGCCGGGATGCCGCAGTAGATGGCACTCTGCATGATCACTTCCTTGATCTCGCTGCGGCTCACGCCGTTGTTGGCCGCGGCGCGCAGGTGCAACTTGAGCTCTTCGTTGCGGTTCATGCCGATCAGCATGGCAATGGTAATCAGGCTGCGGGTGTGGCGCGGCAGGCCCGGGCGGGTCCAGATGTCGCCCCAGGCGTGGCGGGTAATCATCTCCTGGAATTCGCTGTTGAATTCACTCAGGGCATTGAGGCTGCGGTCGACGTGGGCATCGCCCAGCACCGCGCGGCGTACCTGCATGCCTTCGTCGTAACGTTGTTTCTCGTCCACAGAAAACTCCTCAGGCCCCGAGCAGGAAATCCAGCACCCGAGCGCTGAATGCGGCACCGGCCTGGACATTGGAAAGGTGTGCGGCACGGAACTCGGCGTATTGCGCGCCACTGACCCGCTCCTGGATAAAGTGCCCACCCGACGGCGGCGTGACTGCATCCTCGGCGCCGGCGATCACCAGCAGCGGCACGCGGATCGACGACAACTGCTCACGAAAATCCGCATCACGCACCGCCGCACAGTTGGCGGCGTAGCCCTGGGGCGAGGTGGCGGCGAGCATGTCGGTGATTTTTCTGGCTTTCTCTGGATAAGCCTCGGCGAAGTCCGGGGTGAACCAGCGGGCGATCGAGGCGTCACGCAACGCCACCATTGCCGCCTTGCCGTCACGCAGCACGGTTTCGATTCGCGGATTCCACACCGACGGATCGCCGATCTTGGCGGCGGTGTTGCACACCACCAGCTTGCGCAGGCGCTCACCCGCGTTGATCCCCAGCCACTGGCCGATCAGCCCGCCCATGGACAATCCGCAGAAATGCACCTGGTCGAGGTCCAGCGCATCGAGCATCGCCAGCACGTCGCGGCCTAACTGCTCGATGCTGTAGGGGCCTTCGGTGACCAACGACTGACCGTGACCCCGGGTGTCGAAACGCAGCACGCGAAAATGTTCGCCGAACGCCGCCACTTGGTCGTCCCACATGTGCAAATCAGTGCCCAGGGAGTTGGAGAGCACCAGCACCGGGGCGTCTTGCCGCCCGTCGAAACGGTAATTCAGTTCGCCGTCGGCGAGTTTGACGAATCCCACAACAGTCTCCTTTCAGGCCTTCAAGGCATGGTGTTCGGCCACCGCTCGGGCAACCCAGGTGCGGGCCTGGCCGAGGTAGTGGGCGGGGTTGAGCAAATGATCGAGTTCGGCGGCGGACAACTGCGCGGCGACCTGGGGTTCGTCCCCCAGCACCTCGCGCAAATGCCGCTGTTGGGCGACAGCGCGCTTGCAGCATTGCTCCAGCAGATGATGGGCAGTGTCGCGCCCGACCCGCTGGGCCAGGACGATGCTCACTGCTTCGGCCAGCACCAGGCCCTGGGTCAGTTCGAGGTTGCGGGCCATGCGCGCCGCGTCCACTTCCAGCCCCTCGGCCAGCAACCGAGCCTGTTGCAGGGCGCCGGACACCAGGCAGCAGATCTCCGGCAAGGTTTCCCATTCGGCGTGCCACAGACCGAGGCTGCGCTCATGTTCCTGGGGCATGGCGCTGAACAGCGTCGAGACCAGGCCAGGCACCCGCGTCGCCGCGCCGATCAACACCGCCGCGCCCACCGGGTTGCGTTTGTGGGGCATGGTCGATGAACCGCCCTTGCCGGGTGCAGATGGCTCGAACGCCTCGCCAGCCTCGGTCTGCATCAGCAGGCTGATGTCGCGGCCCAGCTTGCCAAGGCTGCCGGCGATCAGCCCGAGCACCGCGGCGAACTCCACCAGGCGATCGCGCTGGGTGTGCCACGGTTGCTCCGGCAGGCTCAGTTGCAGCTCGGCGGCCAGGGCCTGGGCGACGGGCAACGCTTGCTCGCCGAGCGCAGCAAGAGTCCCCGAGGCGCCGCCGAATTGCAGCACCAGCAAGCGCGGCTTCAGCTCTTTCAACCGTTGGCGGCTGCGGGTGATCGCCCCCAGCCAACCGGCGAATTTCATGCCCAGGGTCACCGGCGTTGCATGCTGCAGCCAAGTACGGCCGGCCAGCGGCGTGGCGGCGTAGTGCTCGGCTTGACGGGCCAGGGTGTCGGCCAACTGCGCCAGTTCGTCTTCGATCAACGCCAGCGCCTGGCGCAGCTGCAGCACCAGCCCGCTGTCCATCACGTCCTGGCTGGTGGCGCCCAGGTGCACATAGCGCTCAGCCTCGGCGTCGGTGGCGGCGATGCGCTTGCCCAACGCCTTGACCAACGGGATGGCCGAGTTGCCAGCACTGGCAATGGCCTCACCCAGCGCCGAAAAGTCATAGCACTGGGCGCGACAGGCCTGCTCGATCGGCGCCACCGCACTGGCGGGAATCACCCCCACCCACGCCTCGGCCCGGGCCAGTGCCGCCTCGACGTCGAGCATGGCCTGGACCCGGCCCGCATCGCAGAACACCTCGCGCATGTCGCGGGCAGTGAAATAGGCATCGAACAGCTGATTGCCCGGTCGTTCGCTCATAGACAGTCCTTGGGTGCGCCGACCTTGAGGCCGGCGCGGTTGGATCAATAGGGATGAGTCAAAGGTCGTGATGCAAATACGTCGGTTGCTTGGGCAGGCGCAGGCTGAACAGGAACGCCACCACCATCATGACCGTGACATACCAGTAAAAGGCGTTCTCCATACCCTGGGCCTTCAGGCTCAAGGCCACGTACTCGGCCGAACCGCCAAAAATCGCATTCGCCACCGCGTAGGCCAACCCTACTCCCAGCGCGCGCACCTCGGGTGGAAACATTTCGGCTTTCACCAGGCCGCTGATGGAGGTGTAGAAGCTGACGATCGCCAGGGCCAGGGTAATCAGGATAAACGCCAGGAACGGACTGCTGATGCTCTTGAGGGTCAACAGGATCGGCACTGTGCACAACGCCCCCAGGGCGCCGAACCAGAGCATGGAATTACGTCGGCCGATCTTGTCAGCCAGGATGCCGAACAGCGGCTGCATGCACATGTACAGGAACAGCGCACCGGTCATGATGTAGCTGGCGGTCTTGGCCGGCAGGCCGGCGGTGTTCACTAGGTACTTCTGCATGTAGGTGGTGAAGGTGTAGAAAATCAACGAGCCGCCGGCGGTGTAGCCCAGCACGGTGATGAACGCGGCCTTGTGGCTGCGAAACAGCGCGGCGATGCTGCCGGCGTCCTTGTTCTCGCGCATTTCCTTGCTGCTGGTTTCCTTGAGGGAACGCCGCAGGAACAGCGAGATCAGCGCGGCCACGGCGCCGACCACGAACGGGATCCGCCAGCCATAGGCACGCAATTCTTCTTCACTGAGGAACTGCTGCAGGATCACCACCAGCGACACCGCCAGCAGTTGCCCGCCGATCAGCGTCACGTACTGGAACGAAGCGAAGAAGCCACGCTGGCCCTTGAGAGCGACTTCACTCATGTAGGTGGCCGTGGTGCCATACTCGCCCCCCACCGACAGGCCTTGCAGCAAACGCGCGAACAACAGCAGCACCGGCGCCCAGACGCCGATGTCCTTGTAGGTGGGCAAGCAGGCGATGAGCAACGAGCCGAAGCACATCATCAGCACCGAGATCATCATCGAGTTCTTACGCCCATGACGGTCCGCCACTCGGCCGAATATCCAGCCGCCAATGGGTCGCATCAGGAACCCGGCGGCGAAGACCCCGGCCGTGTTGACCAGTTGCACCGTGGGGTTGTCCGAGGGAAAGAACGCCGACGCGAAATAGATCGCGCAGAACGCGTAGACGTAGAAGTCGAACCATTCGACCAGGTTGCCGGACGAAGCGCCGACAATAGCGAAAATGCGCTTGCTGCGTTCTTCGCCGGTGTAGTGGCTGGTTGGGGTGGTCATGGGTTATTCACTCGTTAGGGACTGACAAAGTCTAGACACACTTCGTAACAGTCCCGTTCCACAGTAGCTTCACATCCCCGTGGCGAGGGAGCTTGCTCCCGCTCGGCTGCGAAGCAGCCGCAAATCGACGTCAGCCATACCGAGTCGCCAGCTTTTGGGCTTGCTGCGCAAGCCAGCGGGAGCAAGCTCCCTCGCCACAGTGAGTTAGATAGCCTGAGGTATCTGGCCACAGGAGCTCTTCAATAATCGAAAAACACCGTCTCGGCATCCGTCCCCTGCAACACCACATTCCATTGGTACACCCCCGACGCATCGGGCTTGGTCACGAGGGTGGCGCGACGCTCTTCGGGTACGCAAGCCAGCAGCGGATCGGTTTCGTTGGCCTGCTCGCCGTCGAAGTAGATGCGCGTCAGCAGGTGCTTGACCAGGCCGCGGGCAAACACCAGCACCACCAGGTGCGGCGCCTGGGTCGTGCCCCCCAGCCCCGGTACGGTGCCCGGCTTGATGGTGGTGAAGCGAAAGCGCCCCTCAGCGTCCACCGGCACCCGGCCGAAGCCTTCGAAGCTGGGGTCCAGAGGCCTGTCCTGATCGTCTTCCGGGTGGGCATATTTGCCGGCGGCGTTGGCTTGCCAGACTTCCAGCATGGCGTCGTTGACGAACTCGCCATTGCCGTCGATCACCTGCCCGGTGATCGCCACGCGCTGGCCGAGGGTTTCGGCGACGGTCAAGTCTTCGCGGTTCAGCCAGGTCAGGCCGATGTGGTAGTAAGGGCCGACGGTATGGGATGTGGTGGCGGTGAGCGTCATCTTATTTCTCCATCGGCGTGGCATCGCGGCCGCGCAAGACGATGTCCCAGCGATAACCGAGGGCGTAGTGAGGGATGGTTTTTTCCAGGTCGAAGCTGGCGATCAAACGTTCCTTGGCGCGGGTGTCCGGCACGCAGTTGTAGATCGGATCGTAGGCCAGCAGCGGGTCGCCGGGGAAATACATCTGCGTCACCAGGCGCGTGAGGATGCTGGGCCCGAACAGCGAGAAATGGATATGGGCCGGGCGCCAGGCGTTGTGGTGGTTGCCCCAGGGGTACGCGCCGGGCTTGATGGTCTGGAACTGGTACCAGCCGTCGGCGTCGGTGATGGCGCGACCGGTGCCGGTGAAGTTCGGGTCCAGCGGCGCATCGTGCTTGTCGCGGTCATGGTGGTAGCGACCGGCGGCGTTGGCCTGCCAGATCTCCACCAGGATGCCCGGCACCGGCTGGCCGTTCTCATCCAGCACCCGCCCGTGAATGATAATCCGCTCCCCCAATGGCTCGCCGGCATGCTGGGCGGTGAGGTCGTTGTCCTTCTCCTGCACGCGGTCGGCGCCGACGGTCGGGCCGGTGATTTCCGACAGCGAATGAGGCAGGAACACCAGCGGCTTGGACGGCGAGCGCAAGTTGGTGGACTGGTACGGCGGGTGCAGGTATTGCGGCTGGGTGCCCGCTTGAGGGCGACGATAACCAGGCTTGTCAGTCATGAAGCATTCCTCGGTTTCTTATTAGTAGTGCGACGCGTCAGACGCGTTCGATAGCCAATGCCAGGCCCTGGCCGACGCCGACACACATGGTCGCCAAGCCTTTCTTGCCGCCGGTCTTTTCCAAGTGGTGCAATGCCGTCAGCACCAGCCGCGCCCCGCTCATGCCCAACGGATGACCGAGCGCGATGGCGCCGCCGTTCGGGTTGACCTGAGGCGCATCGTCCGCCAGCCCCAATTCGCGCAGCACCGCCAGGCCCTGGCTAGCGAAGGCCTCATTGAGTTCGATCACATCGAAGTCGGCGACCGCCAGGCCCAGGCGCTCGGTGAGCTTGCGCACCGCCGGCACCGGACCGATGCCCATGACCCGCGGTGCCACGCCGGCGCTGGCCATGCCCAGGACCTTGGCGCGCGGGGTCAGGCCATGTTTTTTCACCGCGTCGGCGGACGCCAGGATCAGCGCCGCCGCACCGTCGTTCACCCCAGAGGCATTGCCGGCGGTGACGGTCTTGTCCGGGCCGTTGACCGGCTTGAGTCTGGCCAAGGCGTCAAGCGTGGTGTCGGCGCGCGGGTGTTCATCCTGCTCGACCACGGTTTCGCCCTTCTTGTGGGCGATCCGTACCGGCACGATCTCTTCGGCAAAAAAGCCCGCCGCTTGGGCCGCCGCCGTGCGCTGTTGACTGCGCAGGGCGAAGGCATCCTGGTCTTCGCGGGACACCGCGTAGTCATCGGCCACGTTGTCTGCGGTCTGCGGCATCGCGTCCACGCCGTACTGGGCTTTCATCAACGGGTTGATGAAGCGCCAACCGATGGTGGTGTCTTCCAGCTTCATGTTGCGGGAGAACGCCGCGTCAGCCTTGCCCATCACGAAAGGAGCGCGAGACATCGACTCCACCCCGCCGGCGATCGCCAGCTCCATCTCGCCGCTGGCAATGGCGCGGAACGCTGTGCCGATGGCGTCCATGCCCGAGGCGCAAAGGCGGTTGAGGGTTACGCCGGGAATGCTCTCCGGCAGGCCTGCCAGCAACAGCGCCATGCGCGCGACGTTGCGGTTGTCCTCGCCGGCCTGGTTGGCGCAGCCGAGGAAGACCTCGTCCACCGCCTCCCAGTCCACCGACGGGTTGCGCGCCATCAGTGCCTTGATCGGCACGGCCGCCAGGTCATCGGCGCGCACGGCTGCCAGGCCACCGCCGAAGCGGCCGATGGGGGTACGAATCGCATCACAGAGATAGACGTCGCGCATCAGGCTTCTCCCGGTGCCTGGCCGTGGGCCGCCGCCGTGCGAGCTTCAAGATCGCGCAGGGCGCGCAGCTCCACGTCGGTCGGCTCGGCGGTGGTGTGCACCTGGTCGGCGAAGCGGATTGCCCACCCGGTCGCGGCAATGACCTGCTCACGGGTGACGCCAGGGTGCAAGGCCGTGACCACGAACTCATGGCTGCCGGCTTCCGGTTCCATGATGCACAGGTCGGTAATGATGCCCACGGGGCCCGCACCCGGCAGGCCCAGGCGCTTGCGTGAATCACCGCCCTCACCGTGGCCGACCGAGGTGACGAAGTCCAGCTTGTCGACGAACGAACGCGCCGACTGCTTGAGGATAATCAACACGCTCTTGGCCGAGCCGGCAATTTCCGGTGCGCCACCGGCACCTGGCAGACGGACTTTGGGCTGGTGGTAATCCCCCACCACCGTGGTGTTGATGTTACCGAAACGGTCGACCTGGGCAGCGCCCAGGAAGCCGACGTCGATACGCCCGCCCTGCAACCAGTAGCGAAAGATCTCACCGGTCGGCACCACAGTGTCGGCGGTTTCCGCCAGCTCGCCGTCGCCAATGGACAGCGGCAGCACGCCAGGCTTGGCACCGATCGGGCCGGACTCGTAGATCAACACTACATCCGGTGCCGACGTCAGCCGCGCCAGATTGGCCGCTTTCGACGGCAGGCCGATGCCGACAAAGCACACGGCGTTGTTCTTCAAGCGACGGGCCGCGGCCACGGTCATCATCTCGTTGGTGGAGTACGTCATTGTTTCGCCTCCGAAGCGGCAGCCAGTCGGGCCTGGAATTCGGTGAAATCCTGGGTGCCACGGATGAATTCGTCGATCCAGGCGGTAAACGTCTCACGGTCGCGGGCGATGGGGTCCCACGCCTGATAGAAACGGTTGTCACGTTCGGTGTAGCCATGGGCGTAGGAAGGATGCGCGCCGCCCGGTACGAGGCATACCGCACTGAGGGCCCAGGTGGGCAGCACGCAGGCGTTCATCGGCGCGTTCAGGTCGTCGACGATTTCTTCCACGGTGACGATGCAACGCTTGGCAGCCAGGGCCGCTTCCTTCTGCACGCCGAGGATGCCCCACAACAACACGTTGCCCTTGCGGTCGGCTTTCTGGGCGTGGATCACGGTGATGTCCGGGCGCACCGACGGCACGGCGGCCAGCACCTCCCCGGTAAACGGACACGTGACGCTCTTGATCAGCGGGTTGACCTTGGGCAGGTCGGAACCCGCGTAGGCCCGCAGGACCGCGAACGGTAGGCCGGAGGCACCGGCGACGTAGGCATTGGCCAGGTCGGCGTGGCTGTGTTCCTCGATCTCCAACGGTTGCGGCCACTGCTTCTCCACCGCATCGCGCAGCCGGTGCAGCGAGCCCACGCCCGGGTTGCCGCCCCATGAGAAAATCAACTTGCGCGCACAACCGGCACCGATCAACTGGTCGTAGATCAGGTCAGGGGTCATCCGCACCAGGGTCAGGTCTTTCTTGCCCTGACGAATGATTTCGTGACCCGCTGCGGTCGGGATCAGGTGAGTGAAGCCTTCGAGCGCGACGGTATCGCCGTCGTTGACGAACTGCTTCACCGCATCGTGCAGCGAAAGGATTTCAGCCATGGTGCAGGCTCCCGTATTCCAGTAGAGCGACATGAAGAAAAAGGCGCGAGGTTCAGCGCCGGAGTGACCCAAGAGTAAGCCGCGGCAAAACGCCAAACAATCCGATAATCGACTGAGTGTTCGTTTATCGAACAGATTGTTGTTTGGCTAACGATTGGTTCCTGTGCCACGCATTCTGTGGGAGCGAGCTTGCTCGCGATGACGTTCCGTCAGCCCCAGACTCGGAGACTGACACACCGCAATCGCGAGCTCGCTCCCACAGGGGATGGGATTTATCCCAAGGGAATTTGTGTCAGCCGCTCAAGTCGCATCCGCATGGCTGACCAACCCCTTGATCACCACCGCCGTGGTGGCCAGTGCGGCGGGAATGACCAGGGCGGTCAGCACCTGTTCGAAGTTCCAGCCCAGGCCCAGCAAGGTCGCCCCCATCCAGGCTCCGAGGATCGCGCCGAAGCGACCGATGCCGAGCATCCACGACACCCCGGTGGCGCGGCCTTGGGTCGGATAGAAACGCGCCGCCAGGGACGGCATCGCCGATTGCGCGCCGTTGACGCACATGCCGGCCACCAGCACCAGCGTCGCGAGCAATGTGATGTGGCCCAGGCTCTGCCCTACCGCGTAGGCAAACACCCCGGCCATCAGGTAGAACAGGCCGATGACCTTGTGCGGGTTGAACCGGTCCATCGCCCAGCCCACGCCCACCGCACTCAACACCCCGCCAAACTGGAACAACGCGCCGATGAACGCGGCCTGCTCCATGCTCGCGCCGCTGTCGCGCATCAGTGTCGGCAGCCAACTGGTCAGCAGGTAGACGATCACCAGCCCCATGAAATAGGTCAGCCACAGCAACAGCGTGCCGGCGCTGTAGGTCCCGGAAAAAATCACCGCCAGCACGTTGCGCGCCTTCACGGTTTTCTGTTCCGGCACACTGAAGCTCGCGGCCTGGGCAACAGTGTGCGGGTCGATGGGTGCCAGGGTCTTGCGCACTTTATCGGTGCCGCGGTTGCGCGCCACTAGGTAACGCGCCGACTCCGGCAGCCAGAACACCAGCACGACCGTCAGCAGCAACGGCAGGATCCCGCCGATCAGCAACAGGCTGTGCCAGCCGAACGCCGGGATCAGCTTGGCGGAAATGAACCCGCCGCCGGCCATGCCCAGGTTGAAGCCGCAGAACATGCTGGTCACTAACAGCGATTTCTTGCGTTCGGGGGTGTATTCGGACAGCAAGGTGGTGGCGTTGGGCATCCCGGCCCCCAATCCCAGGCCGGTGAGGAAGCGCAGCACCAGCAGTTGGTCGACGTTGGTGCTGTAGGCCGAAGCCAGGCTGAACGCGCCAAACAGCAGGACCGCGCCCACCAGGACCACTTTGCGCCCGAAGCGGTCAGCCAAGGGCCCGGAACCGAGTGCGCCGAAAACCATGCCGATCAGCGCGGCACTCATCACCGGGCCCAGGCTGGCGCGGTCGATCCCCCAATCCTGGGACAGGGCCGGGGCAATGAAGCCCATGGCTGCCGTGTCGAGTCCGTCGAGGAAAACAATCAGGAAACAGAGGATCACTACCCGCCACTGGTAGCGCGAGATGGGCTGGGCATTGATGAAGGACTGCACGTCGAGGCAGTGGCCTACGGAGGTCTGGGGTTGGTTCATCGTGTCTCTCATTATTATTGTGTCGAGTCGCCCACCCATGGCCGGGCCAGGAGGCTCCAGCACGCCGGATGACGCTGGCGCGACATTAATGAGGCCGGACAAACACCGTCAATTCACCGCAAGCGACTGTGTGCGTTTATCGAACACTTAGGTGAACAACTGCGCGCTCAGGTCGCGACTGGCCCCCAACAGGCCGGGCAGGAACCGCTGCTCCAGCTCGTTACGGCTGACGCGCCCGGCATGGGTGCTGACGTTCAACGCCGCCACCACCTGGCCGGAAGCGTCGTACACCGGCACGGCAATCGAGCGCAGGCCCTGCTCCAATTCCTGGTCGACGATGCACCAGCCCTGTTGCCGCACCTGTTGCAGGCATTCGAGCAGGGCCTGGGGGGTGTGCAGGGTGCGGCTGGTCTTGGCTTGCAGGTCGGCATGATCGAGGTAATCGCGCAGCGACGCATCGTCCAGCGCCGCCAGCAGAATCCGGCCCATGGACGTGCAATAGGCCGGCAGCCGCCCGCCGACCGACAGGTCCACCGAGATCAATCGCTGAGTGGTGGCCGACCGGGCGATGTAGAGGATGTCGTCGCCCTCGAGGGTGGCCATGTTGCAGGCTTCATGCAGTTGCTCGCTCATGCGGTCCAGGTACGGCTGCGCGGAAACCGCCAGGGGCGTCGAGGACAAGTAGGCGTGCCCGAGGGTGAGCACTTTGGGCAGCAGTGAATAGGTGCGCCCGTCCGTGGTGGCGTAGCCAAGCTTGATCAAGGTATGCAGGCAGCGGCGGACGGCCGCCCGGGGAATTTCCGTACGGTGGCTGATCTGAGCGATGGTCAGATGCCGCTTGCGCTCCTGGAAGGCCTGCACCACGGCCAGCCCACGGGCCAGGGAGGTCATGAAGTCCGGGTCACCGGTCAGGGCCTGGATCCGCTTGGCCGCAGAGGCCACGATCGGTGGCGCGACTGAAGTGAAGGCGTTGCGCAATTGGTCGTTCATGTCTGATCCTTCCCGGGTGGAGGGCTATTACAAGCAGCGGCTCAACGGGCCGGCAAGCGCCGGCCGCCAACAACGTGCGATTATCGAACCGACGATCGATAATCGCAATGCGCGGTCGTCGATCGGTACTTTCATTTCGGATCCAATACAAACTTGGCAAACAACGCGGGCCGTTCTCCAGGCAGGGGGGTTATTGAACTTGTCGAACCCGCCAGCGTCAGGATATCGACGACTGTGGAAAACCCGCGGTGTTTAAGTTGCCTCTACAAATATTGATTCACACTAGGCTGTGTACGAAATAGTTTGAAACGCAGGTTAGGCAAGGCAAAAACCGGCGAGGAACGACCGGGGTCGCGCTCGACTTGACTGGTTGTCAATGAGCATTCCGAGCCGGTTTTTAACGCCGCATAACCAAGTTTCAAGCTATTTCGTACATAGCCTAGAACAGACCTCTTTAACTTTTGCCGGTAGTGTTATTCGACGGGACCGCTATAATGCGCTTCAGTGACGGTACGGCTTTCAACCGCTATCGTCCGCCGGCACTGTAGCCAAGCTGCGGTGCCCGAGGCGCCTGATGGCCGCTTCCCCGTAACGGCAACAACACGAACCCCTGATGCTACGTCAGCTGTCAGCTCTGGTGCCGTGGCCGTCTGCATGACGACATGCAGTGCGTATCACCAGAATAAATTTCAATTAATTAGGTACAACTGTGACGAAAGACGAACTGCGCGCGGAACTTGAGCGCCAGGAACAACGTTACAAGGAAGTTTACGGCGGAGAAATCACCACCTACGCCGCGCAACCTGAACCGGAACGCAAACCCTGGCGTAAACGCGCCACCGTTCAAGACCAGGCTTTTACCCAGGAACTTCAAAAGATGGAAAAGGAACTCAAGGCCGAAGAGCATTTGATGCCCGACGTCTGAGGGGTTTGTCGAAGGATAGCGGCCCACACCCAGGCTGCAGGCTGATACCGCACGCCCGCCACGAGCAGGCTGCCAGCGCCTCGCGACCGCCGGTCGTGAGCGGTTGAGGCCGACCTTCTTTCAGAAATTTCATACAGCCGCTGGGGGTGAGTTTCACCACTCCGGTCACCCCTGCTGCTGCGCTTTGCGCCCCGAAATCAAAGGGTTGAGCGCCCCATCGGGCCCTTCGTCCCGGAGGGTTTCCTACAAATTATTTCGTTGAAGAATGTTACCGATGAGCAGGCAGTGCATCGATTACCGAGGTTTTCTGGCATAATCGCGCCCCCTTACGACCGGGTCAGAAAACCTTCATGATCGATTTATTCAGCGGACTGGATGCTTGGGTGCTTGTGAGCCTCTTGCTCGCCCTGGCTTTTGTCCTCGCCTTCGAGTTCATCAACGGCTTTCATGACACCGCTAACGCGGTTGCCACTGTTATCTACACCAAAGCGATGCCGCCGCACCTGGCGGTGTTCTTTTCCGGGGTGTTCAATTTTCTCGGTGTGTTGCTGGGCGGCGTGGGGGTGGCGTACGCCATCGTCCACTTGCTGCCCGTGGAACTGCTGATCAACGTGAACACCGGCCACGGGTTGGCCATGGTGTTCTCGCTGCTCGCGGCGGCCATCACCTGGAACCTGGGCACCTGGTACTTCGGTATCCCGGCTTCCAGCTCCCACACCCTGATCGGCTCGATCCTCGGCGTGGGCCTGGCCAACGCGCTGATCAACGATATCCCGCTGGCCGACGGCGTGAACTGGCAGAAGGCGATCGATATCGCCGCGTCCCTGGTGTTCTCACCCATGGCCGGCTTCCTGATAGCCGCCCTGGTGCTGATCGGCCTGAAATGGTGGCGCCCGCTGTCGAAGATGCACAAGACGCCGGAACAGCGCCGCAAGATCGACGACAAGAAGCACCCGCCGTTCTGGAACCGCCTGGTGCTGGTGATCTCGGCCATGGCCGTCAGCTTCGTCCACGGCTCCAACGATGGCCAGAAAGGCATCGGCCTGATCATGCTGGTACTGATCGGCATCGTGCCCGCGCAATTCGTCCTCGACCTGGGCAGCACCACCTACCAGATCGAACGGACCCGCGACGCGACCTTGCACCTGAGCCAGTTCTACACACGCAACAGTGAGTCGCTGGGCGAATTCCTGGCCCTGGGCAAGAGCGTGGAAGGCGACCTGCCGGAGAAATTCCGCTGCAACCCGCAGCAGACCGAACCGACCATCAACGCGCTGCTCGACACTCTCAAAGGCGTGTCGGACTACCATTCGCTGCCGTCGGAAAGCCGCATTGAAGTACGTCGCTACCTGCTCTGCCTGGACGACACGGCGAAGAAGGTGGGCAAGTTGCCTAACCTGGCGGCACGTGAGAAAGACGACCTGAACAAGCTGCGCAAGGACCTTACGACCACCACCGAATACGCCCCGTTCTGGGTGATCCTGGCGGTGGCCCTGGCGTTGGGCCTGGGTACCATGGTCGGCTGGAAGCGCGTGGTACTGACCATCGGCGAGAAGATCGGCAAGCAAGGCATGACCTACGCCCAGGGCATGTCGGCACAGATCACCGCCGCGTGCATGATCGGCATGGCGAACATCTTCAGCCTGCCGGTTTCCACCACCCACGTGCTGTCCTCGGGCGTGGCCGGCACCATGGTCGCCAACAAGAGCGGCCTGCAAGGTGGCACGGTGCGCAACATCCTCCTGGCCTGGGTGCTGACCCTGCCTGCGACGGTGGCACTGTCGGCCGGGTTGTTCTGGCTGGCGTCGAAAGCCTTGGGCAGCTGATTCCAGCGGCTTGAAAAAAAGGTGCGACCCTCGCGGGTCGCACCTTTTTTTTGCCCAAAACATTATCCCCTGTGAAAGCGGGTGCATGGGGCGGGAATTTTGCGCAAAAAAAAGGGCGACCGAAGTCGCCCAAAATGCCTTGCGTGCTCGTTGTAACCGGAAAGACCTATGGTTTCTTGCGCTTGTGGGCGTCTTTCCAGATGAATAATCCAAACCCTGCGAAGAACACGAACATGAGGCCGACCGTCAACACACCGGCAAACACCACATTATCGAAAAACATGACTGGCCTCCTGGTCTCGTCCCTGTTGCGATGGGTTCAAGTTAACCAATCAGGCCTGGATGGAAATTGACCGGGGTCAATAACGCCCGCAACGGGGCGAAAAGGTGGGGAAATAACTGATCTGCATCAATGGATCGAGGGGGTTCAGCGCTTTTTCGGTTTGTTTTTCGGCTTTTTCTTCGGCTTGGCCAAAGGCATCGCTTGCTCGAAAGCCTGGCGGACTTCGTTGAGGCGCTTGTCGTTGAGGTCATGAACGCGCTTGGCGCGCTCAGCGCTGAGGTCGATCAGTTTGGCGTCTTGGCTCATGGCGTGTCGGCATCGTGCAGTGAAAGTCGGATGCGCCCATGATGCGGGCTGTTGGCGGCGTTGACCAGCCTGCGTACGTCGGCCAATGGCTGGGTCAGATCTGGATATCGACCCACAGGCCCTGGCGCGATTCTTCTTCCATCAGCGGCACCACGGGCACGGTGTTATCGGCGTTGAGCTCGGTGCCCGGTACGGCCAGGTGTTCCTCGGGGTCTTCGTCGGCTTCGCGGCGACGGCGGTCGCGTTCCTGCTGGCGACGTTGCTCCTCGCGCAGCAGCAGCGCCCCCTCTTCCGGATCGCGCTTTTGCAGGTCGATGGTGCTCTCGCTGGAGCTCTGCTGCACCGGGACCACGGGCGGTATGTCCGGTCGTGGACGAACCGGATCCTGCTGCGCGGTGACGGGCACGGTGCTCAAAGGGAGCGTAGGTAGCAACATAAAGGTCTCCTGTCTTCAGGTTGTCGGCGGCGGACGTCGCAGCTTGAACCGCCGGTCCGAAACTTGTGACCCAGTTGGCATTGCAACAAAAAGCCGGGGCCGAGCCTGTTTGATCGTTGAGCGCGCTTAAGTTCCCTACCCGTCGGGTGACCAATCGCCTTGCTGTCGAGGGGCCGTGTACGTAAATCCTTTGGTCTGAAGGATCATTCCGTTAAGATAACCGGCTTTTTCAAGGCGGGAGTCAGGCAGCATGGCGCAGCAGTATCAACCGGGGCAACGCTGGATCAGTGACAGCGAAGCCGAGCTGGGTTTAGGCACCGTTCTGGCACAGGATGGCCGCTTGTTGACCGTGCTCTATCCGGCCACTGGCGACACTCGCCAGTACGCGCTACGGAATGCGCCCCTCACTCGCGTACGGTTTTCGCCGGGCGACGTGATCACTCACTTCGAAGGTTGGAAGATGACCGTGCGTGAAGTCGACGATGTCGATGGATTGCTGGTCTACCACGGCCTCAACGGGCAGAACGAAGTCGTGACCCTGCCGGAAACCCAACTGTCGAACTTCATCCAGTTCCGCCTCGCCAGCGACCGCCTGTTCGCCGGCCAGATCGACCCGCTGGCCTGGTTCTCCCTGCGCTACCACACCCTGGAACACACCAGCCGCCAGTTGCAGTCTTCGCTCTGGGGCCTTGGCGGCGTGCGCGCCCAGCCGATCGCCCACCAACTGCACATCGCTCGCGAAGTGGCCGACCGCATTGCACCGCGCGTCTTGCTGGCGGACGAAGTGGGGCTGGGCAAGACCATCGAAGCCGGCCTGGTCATCCACCGTCAACTGCTGTCCGGCCGTGCCAGCCGTGTCCTGATCCTGGTGCCGGAAAACCTCCAGCACCAATGGCTGGTGGAAATGCGCCGGCGCTTCAACCTGCAGGTCGCGTTGTTCGACGAAGAACGCTTTATCGAAAGCGATGCCAGCAACCCGTTCGAAGACACCCAGCTGGCCCTGGTGGCGCTGGAATGGCTGGTGGACGACGAGAAGGCCCAGGACGCGCTGTTCGCCGCTGGCTGGGACCTGATGGTGGTCGACGAAGCGCATCACCTGGTGTGGCACGAGGATCAGGTCAGCCCGCAGTACGCGTTGGTCGAGCAACTGGCCGAAACCATCCCCGGCGTGCTGCTGCTCACCGCGACCCCGGAACAACTGGGCCAGGACAGCCACTTCGCCCGTCTGCGCCTGCTAGACCCGAACCGCTTCCATGACCTCAAGGCCTTCCGCGCCGAGAGCGAGAACTATCGTCCGGTGGCCGAAGCCGTGCAGGAGCTGCTGGACAAGGGCCGTCTCTCGCCGCAAGCCCACCAGACCATCCTCGGTTTCCTGGGCAACGAAGGCGAAGCCTTGCTGACCGCCGTCAACGATGGCGATGTCCAAGCCAGTGCCCGCCTGGTGCGCGAACTGCTGGACCGCCACGGCACCGGCCGCGTGCTGTTTCGCAACACCCGCGCCGCGGTGCAGGGTTTCCCGGAGCGCAAGCTGCACGCCTACCCGCTGCCGTGCCCGGACGAATACCTCGAGTTGCCGCTGGGCGATCACGCCGACCTGTACCCGGAAGTCAGCTTCCAGGCGCAGCCGGACGCCAGTGACGAAGAACGCTGGTGGAAATTCGACCCGCGCGTGGAGTGGCTGATCGACCAGCTGAAAATGCTCAAGCGCACCAAGGTGCTGGTGATCTGCGCCCACGCCGAAACCGCCATGGACCTGGAAGACGCCCTGCGCGTGCGTTCCGGGATCCCGGCCACGGTGTTCCACGAAGGCATGAACATCCTTGAGCGCGACCGCGCCGCCGCTTACTTCGCCGACGAAGAGTTTGGCGCGCAGGTACTGATCTGCTCGGAAATCGGCAGCGAAGGGCGCAACTTCCAGTTCGCTCACCACCTGGTGCTGTTCGACCTGCCTTCCCACCCTGACCTGCTGGAACAGCGGATCGGCCGTCTCGACCGGATCGGCCAGAAGCACACCATCGAGCTGCACGTGCCCTACCTGGAAACCAGTCCGCAGGAGCGCTTGTTCCAGTGGTACCACGAGGCGCTGAACGCGTTCCTCAACACCTGCCCGACCGGCAACGCCCTGCAGCACCAGTTCGGCCCGCGCCTGCTGCCGCTGCTGGAAGAGGCCGACGATGGCCAGTGGCAAGCGCTGATCGACGAGGCCCGCGCCGAACGCGAGCGCCTGGAAACCGAGCTGCACACCGGTCGTGACCGCTTGCTGGAACTCAACTCCGGTGGTGCCGGTGAAGGCGACGCGCTGGTGGAGGCCATTCTCGAACAGGACGACCAGTTCGCCCTGCCGATCTACATGGAAACCCTGTTCGACGCCTTTGGCATCGACAGCGAGGACCATTCGGAAAACGCGCTGATCCTCAAGCCGAGTGAAAAGATGCTCGACGCCAGCTTCCCGCTCGGCGACGACGAAGGCGTGACCATCACCTACGATCGCAACCAGGCGCTGTCGCGCGAAGACATGCAGTTCATCACCTGGGAGCACCCGATGGTGCAAGGCGGCATGGACCTGGTGCTGTCGGGCTCCATGGGCAACACCGCCGTGGCGCTGATCAAGAACAAGGCGCTCAAGCCTGGCACGGTGCTGCTGGAGCTGCTCTACGTCAGCGAAGTGGTCGCCCCGCGTTCGCTGCAACTGGGCCGCTACCTGCCCCCGGCCGCCCTGCGCTGCCTGCTGGATACCAACGGCAACGACCTGGCTGCCCGGGTTTCGTTCGACACGCTGAACGACCAGCTCGAAAGCGTGCCTCGTGCCAGCGCCAACAAGTTCATCCAGGCCCAGCGCGACCAGCTCTCACCGCGGATCAACGCCGGGGAAGAGAAAGTCGCCCCGCGTCACGCCGAGCGCGTGGCCGAGGCCCAACGCCGCCTGGCGGCCGATACCGACGAAGAATTGGCACGCCTGACCGCCCTGCAAGCGGTCAACCCGACCGTACGCGACAGCGAGCTGGTTGCGCTGCGCCAACAGCGCGAACAGGGCCTGGCGATGCTGGAAAAGGCGGCGTTGCGCCTGGAAGCGATCCGGGTGCTGGTGGCAGGCTGATTGCCACTGGCTGAAGGTTGCCTGGATTCACCTGTGGCGAGGGCGCTTGCTCTCGCCACGATATCCAGCGCCTCGCCTCACGGGCTGTAGTACCCCACCGCCACCAGGAAATGCCCGACCTTCCTCAGGTACGCGTGCTTGTCCTCGACCTTGCCCGTGACCGGGTTCTTCCAGCGATAGGCGTACTCCCCGGTCGGCTGCTTGCCGATCATGGCCAGGATCGGTTCGCCCACCGGCTTGCCTGCTGGATCCCTGACCTTGGCGAAATCGGTGTTGACCAACCGCAGATTGGTGCCGTGGGCGACATAGCGCTGGGTTACCAAATCCACCACGAAGACATACAGGTCATCCTGCAAGTACCCACCCTTGAGTGCGTTGATCGCCGTCAGCGTGGCTTTCTCGTTCTTCTGCAGGTCGGTGGAGGCCTTGTCCAGTAACGCCCTGGCCTGTTCGGCCGAGGCCCGTGGCAAGTAATAGCCGACCGCAAGGATTCGCTCGCCAACCCGCTGGAAGTACACGTGCTTGCGCTCGACCTTGCCGTCCGCCCAGTTCTGCCAGCGATACTCGGCCTGCTGGATACCACTGGCCTCGGGGGTCTTCAGGGCATCCTTGAACGCTTTGCGCAGGTCCGGCCCGAGCATTTCGGAAACGTCCCGCCCGATCAGCGCCGAGGAAGGTCCGCCACTGGCGAGCATCACGCCCCGAGTGTCCACCACAAAGACGTAGCGGTCCTGATCGACGAACTCTCCCTGGCGGCTGAATGCCGCAAAAGCCTTGTCGCCGTTATCGTGGTAATAGGCCAAGGCCTTTTCCAGCAACGCCCGGGCCGCCTGGCCGTCATCTTGCGTCGCGGCATGCACTTGCGTCAGCCCCAGTAACAACACTGCGCCCAGCCAGGCCATCTTGCGGAAACACCCCATACGCGCGCCCTCGTTCTTGTGGGTATTTCAAGAGAGTAGCTGGCATGAGCTGATGTGGAAGCATTCAGCAAAACACGGTGCAAACACGACACCGTGCGGGAGCGAGCTCGCTCGCGAAAGCGTCATCCCAGCCAGCATCTTCGTGACTGATCCAACGCTTTCGCGGGCAAGCCCGCTCCCACAAGGGATGGAAGGTGGACCTGATTCCCGCCAGCACCACAAGACCACTGTGGGAGCGAGCTCGCTCGCGAAGGCGTCGGGCCAGCCAACTTCTTCGTGACTGATCCGGCACTTTCGCGGGCAAGCCCGCTCCCACAAGGGATGGAAGGTGGACCTGATTCCCGCCAGCACCACAAGACCACTGTGGGAGCGAGCTCGCTCGCGAAGGCGTCGGGCCAGCCAACTTCTTCGTGACTGATCCGGCACTTTCGCGGGCAAGCCCGCTCCCACAAGGGATGGAGGTGGACCTGATTCCGGCCAGCACCACAAGACCACTGTGGGAGCGGGCTTGCTCGCGAAGGCTTTACTGGGCGCGAGCGCTGAGTTGCTGTTGCAGGTGTTGGATCTGCGCTTGCAGGGTGTTGATGTTGCGGGTGACCTGGCCGCGGAAGGCGTCGAATTCGGCGGTGTTGCCGCCGTTGTCCTGCTGGCTCTTGAGAACGATCACGTCCTGTTCCAGCCGTTCGAGGGCCGAGTTGGAGGTGGCTCGCTTGAGCGCCGTGATGTCGGCGCCGATACTCTTGAGCTGGGCATCCAGCGCTCCGCCCTCGCCTTGGTTCTTCAGGGCCGTCATTTCAGTCGACAACGCCTTGACCTGGGCCTGGAGCTCCTTGTTGGCAGCCTGCAACTGGGTACTGGTGTTCTGCTGCTCAGTGGCCTGGGCAATGAGCTGGGCCAGCTCCTTGTCCAGGTCGGCGGACGGACCGAACGTGGCCTGCTGGAGTTTGTACTGCTCCTGCAACTTGCTGTCGAACTGCCGAGCCTGGTCCTGGAGCTTGCCTTCCAGCTGCTTGATCTGCAGCTTCAAGGCTTCGCTGTCGCTCATGACATTGGATTGCCCAGCCACCACCTTGCCGGAAATATCCTGCAGCCGCCCTGCCGCATCCTCGCTGATGCGCGCAAAACTTTCCTGGGTCGCCACCAGCTGCTGTTCCATCAGGGAAATCTGCTGGAAGCTCCACCAGGCCAGGAAGCCGAACGCACACACCAAGGCGCCGATCAACGCCCACAACGGCCCGGTACTGGGGCCCTTGACCTTGGCTGCGGCAACGGCTGCCGGCCGCGCCTGCGCGTGGGCCGGGCGGTGGGTCGGGAAGTCATCGTCATCGGGGATGTCGGCGCGCATCCGCAGGCTCGGTACATCGTCGAAGTCGTCGTTGGCATCGTTACGCATGGGCATGGTTCAACCTTTGGGAAACCGGTGATGACTGGGTGCGGCGAGTATAACCCCCTCGCCCGCCGCACCGATTGACCCCGAACCCGGCACTCGGTTCATGACGGGCCGATCAGCGGGCATCCTGGGCTTTGTACCAGGCACAGAACTCATCGAGCGCGGCCCACAGGCTGACCTGGGGGTCGTAATCGAGATACTGCCGAGCCCGGCTGATGTCCAGGGTGAAGTGCTTGTTCATGACCTGCATCCCCAGACGTGACAGCGTCGGTTCGGGACGGCCCGGCCATAACGCACAGACCCCTTCGTTCAGGGCGGCGACACTATAAGCCAACCCGTAGGAACGGTAACGCCTGACCTGTGGGACTTGCATCTGGCGCATCACGTAATTGACCACATCCCACAGCGGCACCGGCGCGCCGTTGCTGATGTTGTAGGCCTTGCCCAAGGCCGAACCGGTGACGAGCAGGCTGCTGAGCAACGCCTCATTGAGGTTCTGCACGCTGGTGAAATCCACTTTGTTCAACCCGTTGCCCACAATGGCCAGCCGCCCCTTGCGCTGCATCTTCAGCAGGCGCGGGAAGATGCTCATGTCGCCGGCACCGGTGACAAAACGCGGGCGCAGGGCCAGCACTTCGAGGCCGAACTCCTGGGCACCGAACACCTTCTGCTCGGCCAGGTACTTGGTGGCGGCATACGGGTGCTTGAAGCGCTTGGGCACTTGCTCTTCCGTCAACCCGAGGTGGTCACGGCCGTCGAAGTAGATGGACGGCGACGACAGGTGGACCAACCGCCGGACCTTCTGCTTGAGGCAAGCCTCGACGACATTTTCCGTGACCTCGACATTGCCCTGGTGAAAATCCTGGTAACGCCCCCACAGCCCCACAGAGCCGGCGCAATGCACCACGGCCTCGACATCCACGCACAGGTCACGCGCCAGCAGCGGATCGCTCAGGTCTCCCTGGACAAACTGCGCACCGCGACGCACCAGGTGCTCCACGCTCTCGGCCCGGCGACCGTTGACCCGTACATCCAGGCCCTGCTCCAGGGCGAAACGCGCAAAGCGCCCGCCGATGAAGCCGCTCGCGCCGGTAACCAGAATTTTCATGAATGCTCCTTGGAAGGGCGGTTACGAGCGTCAAGCTACAACAACCTGCCAATTTAACTGTGCGTCGCTTGCGACCTGTTGCTTGACGTCTAGGACGGTGCCCAAGGCACCAGCCACTGCCGGGAGGAACGGATCAATTGTTCGGTCAACGCACCGAGCAACTGCCCACCATTGCGCCAATGATGCCAGTACAACGGCACATCGATCGGTTTATCTGCCAGCAAGTTCACCAGCGTGCCCTGGGCCAGTTGTTCACGCACCTGCAATTCCGGCACCAGGCCCCAGCCGAGACCGGCTTCGGCAAGGCGAATGAACCCTTCGGACGACGGGCACAAATGGTGTTCGAAACCGCCTTCGACGCCCAGGGACGCGAGGTAGCGGTGTTGCAGGAAGTCGTCCGGGCCGAACACCAGAGCTGGGGTGTGGGCCAGTTGATCGGCGCGCACGCCGTCGGGGAAGTACCGGGCGATGAACGCCGGGCTGGCCAGCGCGCGGTAACGCATGGCACCCAGCAGCACGCTGCGTGCACCGGCCACCGGACGCTCGCTGGCGCAGACGCACGCCGCCACTTCGCCCGCACGCATGCGCTTGAGGCCGACAGTCTGGTCCTCCACCACCAGGTCGAGCAGCACATGCTGCCGGGCGCAGAAATCGCCCAGCGCCGCCGCCCACCAGGTCGCCAGGCTGTCGGCGTTCAAGGCGATGCGCAAGCGCTCGGGCAGGCCTTCTTCATCCAGCGCCGGCACCAGGCTTTGCAGGTCTCGCTCCAACAGACGCACTTGCTGCACGTGGTTGAGCAGGCGCCGGCCGATCTCCGTCGGCGCCGGTGGCGTGGCACGCACCAGGACCGGTTGGCCGACGCGTGCCTCCAGTAACTTGATCCTTTGGGAAATGGCCGATTGCGACAAGCCCAGCACCTGGGCCGCCCGCTCGAAACCGGCCTGCTCGACCACAGCGGCGAGGGCGGAAAGCAACTTGTAGTCGAACATCAGTTTTCCTAATGAGCAATCAGCAGGATTGGTTTTTCTTATACAGCGCCCCACCGGACAATGGCCAGCATCATTTGAAGGAGCGAGCCATGCCTGGCGAAACATCATTGACCACCCTGATCCGCAGCCTGAGCCCGCAGCTCAATCACGGCGACTACGTGTTCTGCTGCCTGCCCGACGGCCAGGTGCCGGCCGGCATCGAGATCATCGGCAGCTTTCTCGAACGCGAGGGGCTGACCGTCATCCTGGAAAAATCCCAGGCACAGCAGGCCGGCCTGGCCTGGGACTACGTCGCCGCCTGGATCACCCTCAACGTGCACTCGGCGCTGCAAGCCGTAGGCCTGACCGCCGCCTTCGCCACGGCCCTGGGCAACGCCGGGATCAGTTGCAACGTGATTGCCGGCTACTACCACGACCATCTGTTCGTCGGCCGTGACGACGCCGCACGGGTCATGGACGTGCTTAGGCAACTGGCCGCCAGCGGGGAGTGACGAACATGTGGCAAAGCTATGTGAACGGATTGTTGATGGCCCTCGGGCTGATCATGGCCATCGGTGCCCAGAATGCATTCGTCCTGGCCCAGAGCCTGCGCCGCGAGCACCACTTGCCGGTGGCCGCCCTGTGCATTACCTGCGATGCGCTGCTGGTCGCGGCAGGCGTCTTCGGCCTGGCAACGCTGCTGGCCCAAAGCCCCTTGCTGCTGTCGATCGCCCGCTGGGGCGGCGCCGCCTTCCTGCTCTGGTATGGCAGCCTGGCGTTGCGCCGGGCCTGTTCGAAACAAAGCCTGCAACACGGTGAGAACCAGGCCGTGCGCTCCTTGCGGGCGGTATTGCTCAGCGCCCTGGCGGTGACGCTGCTCAACCCCCACGTGTATCTCGACACCGTGCTGTTGATCGGCTCCCTCGGTGCCCAGCAGAGCATGCCCGGTGCCTACGTGATCGGCGCGGCGAGTGCGTCGCTGTTGTGGTTCCTCACCCTCGCCTTCGGCGCCGCACGGCTGGCCCCGTGGCTGGCTCGCCCCGCCACCTGGCGGATCCTCGACCTGCTGGTCGCGGCGATGATGTTCACCGTGGCCGGGCAATTGATCGTCAGTGGCTGATTATTCCAAACCGCTCTGGAACCTCTATCCCACACAGTTGTTGCGTGGTTATGCCGCACCCCCGGTGCTATGATCCGACTCCTGCGCCGCAAAGAGTACAAACTCCCCGGCGCAAGTCGGGCCGCCCGTGATCGGCCTTGCGCTCACCGCAACTGACCTGATTAGGAGAATCACCATGGCTTTCGAATTGCCGCCGCTGCCTTACCCACACGATGCACTGCAGCCGCACATCTCCAAAGAAACTCTGGAATACCACCACGACAAGCACCACAACACCTATGTCGTGAACCTGAACAACCTGGTACCTGGCACCGAGTTCGAAGGCAAGACCCTGGAAGAAATCGTCAAGACCTCCTCGGGTGGTATCTTCAACAACGCCGCTCAGGTCTGGAACCACACCTTCTACTGGAACTGCCTGGCGCCAAACGCCGGCGGCGAACCTACCGGCGCACTGGCCGAAGCCATCAACAAGGCCTTCGGTTCGTTCGACAAGTTCAAGGAAGAGTTCAGCAAGACGTCCATCGGCACCTTCGGCTCCGGCTGGGGCTGGCTGGTGAAAAAGGCTGACGGTTCCCTGGCCCTGGCCAGCACCATCGGCGCCGGCAACCCGCTGACCAGCGGCGACACCCCGCTGCTGACCTGCGACGTCTGGGAACACGCCTACTACATCGACTACCGCAACGTTCGTCCGAAATACGTCGAAGCGTTCTGGAACCTGGTCAACTGGAAATTCGTGGCCGAGCAGTTCGAAGGCAAGACCTTCACCGCCTAAGCCCGTAGCCAGACCAAAGAACCCGGCACCTTGCCGGGTTTTTTGTGCCCGGCGCCAATGGCCGGGTATCGATCGGTGCCGGGGACACCGTGCGCCTTGAGCACCAATAAAAATTCCCGCCAGGCCTCAAGTTGCGCTCCCTTGCAACCGACACAATGGGCATAGAGCAATCACTCTGAAAGAACCGTCCATCGGCCATGTTTATCGGCGAAAACCCTGGTGTTTGATTGTCCCTTTGACTGACATCACAGGATTGCCAATACTCATGGCAACTTGACGCTACCGCACGGAACAAGGAACCACTCTTTGAAGCTGGAACTCAAGAACAGCTTGTCTGTGAAGTTGCTCCGGGTCGTGCTCCTCTCGGCATTGATCGTTGGCGTGCTCTTGAGCTGCGCCCAGATCGTGTTCGATGCCTACAAAACCAACCAGGCCGTCGCCAACGACGCCCAGCGTATCCTCGACATGTTCCGCGATCCGTCGACCCAGGCCGTCTACAGCCTGGACCGGGAAATGGGCATGCAGGTGATCGAAGGCCTGTTCCAGGACAAAGCCGTACGCATGGCCTCCATAGGCCATCCCCGCGAAACCATGCTCGCCGAAAAAAGCCGTGCCCTGCAGGCGTCCGAAAGCCGATGGCTGACCGACCTGATCCTGGGCAAGGAGCGCACCTTCACCACGCAACTGGTGGGGCGCGGGCCCTACAGCGAATACTACGGTGACCTGAGCATTACCCTCGACACCGCCACCTATGGCGAGAGCTTCATCGTCAGCTCGGTGATCATCTTCATCTCCGGCATGCTTCGGGCCCTGGCCATGGGCCTGGTGCTGTACCTGGTCTACCACTGGCTGCTGACCAAGCCGTTGTCGCGGATCATCGAGCACCTGACCGAAATCAACCCTGATCGCCCCAGCGCCCACAAGATCCCGCAACTGCGCGGTCACGAACATAACGAGCTGGGGCTGTGGATCAATACCGCCAACCAGTTGCTCGAATCCATCGAGCGCAACACGCACCTGCGCCACGAAGCGGAAGACAGCCTGTTGCGCATGGCCCAGTACGACTTTCTCACCGGTCTGCCCAATCGCCAGCAATTGCAACAGCAACTGGACAAGATCCTGGTGGATGCCGGCCGTCTGCAACGCCGGGTGGCGGTGCTGTGTGTCGGGCTGGATGATTTCAAGGGCATCAACGAGCAGTTCAGCTATCAGACCGGCGACCAGTTGCTGCTCGCCCTCGCCGACCGGCTGCGCGCCCACAGTGGTCGTCTCGGTGCCCTGGCGCGACTGGGGGGCGACCAGTTCGCCCTGGTCCAGGCCGACATCGAACAGCCCTACGAGGCTGCCGAACTGGCCCAGAGCATCCTCGACGACCTGGAGGCGCCGTTCGCCCTCGATGACCACGGGATCCGGCTGCGGGCGACCATCGGCATCACCCTCTTCCCCGAAGACGGCGACAGCACCGAGAAACTGCTGCAAAAAGCCGAGCAGACTATGACTCTGGCCAAGAGCCGCTCGCGCAATCGCTATCAGTTCTACATCGCCAGCGTCGACAGCGAGATGCGCCGCCGCCGCGAACTGGAGAAAGACCTGCGCGAGGCCCTGATCCGCGAGCAGTTCACCCTCGTGTACCAACCGCAAATCAGCTACCGCGACCTGCGGGTAGTGGGCACCGAGGCCCTGATTCGCTGGCACCATCCCGAGCACGGCCTGGTGCCGCCGGACCTGTTCATCCCGCTGGCCGAACAGAACGGCACCATCATCGCCATCGGCGAATGGGTGCTGGACCAGGCATGCCGGCAACTGCGCGAATGGCATGACCAGGGCTTCACCCAGCTGCGCATGGCGGTCAACCTGTCGACGGTGCAGTTGCACCACGCGGAGCTGCCGCGGGTGGTCAACAACCTCCTGCAGATGTACCGGCTGCCGCCTCGCAGCCTTGAGCTGGAAGTCACCGAGACCGGCCTGATGGAAGACATCACCACCGCGGCCCAACACCTGCTGAGCCTGCGCCGCTCCGGCGCACTGATTGCCATCGACGACTTCGGGACCGGCTATTCGTCCCTGAGCTACCTCAAGAGCCTGCCGCTGGACAAGATCAAGATCGACAAGAGCTTCGTCCAGGACCTGCTCGAAGACGAAGACGACGCAACCATCGTCCGGGCGATCATCCAGCTCGGCAAGAGCCTGGGCATGCAAGTGATCGCCGAAGGCGTCGAGACGGTCGAGCAGGAAGCCTACATCATCGCCGAGGGCTGCCACGAAGGTCAGGGCTACTACTACAGCAAGCCGCTGCCGGCACGGGAACTGGGCGCTTACCTGAAGCAGGCGGAGCGCAGCAAGGCCTCCATCCTCTGATTCCTTGATCCATCACAGCCTTCAACATTTCCTACAACGGTTCCGCGCCGTTCTGTCGGAGTGGTCCGAGACTGCGATCGGCATTGATTAAATAAGAAATATTTACAGCCGCAACCCTTTACACATAATGCAAATCTTTCGCATTATGTCGCAGTTTTTGCGCACCCTCGCGCCTGTCCCATCCATTTCCGAAGCAGGATGTTCGCCATGATTCGTATGCCTCTGGCTACCGCCAGTCTGCTGGCCATCGCTATTTCCCTCGCCGGTTGCGGCGAAGGCAAAGACAAGGCCGCCGCGCCGCAAGCGCCAGCGCCTGCCGCCAGCACTGCGGCACCGGTCGCCCCTGCTGCCGCCGGCAAAGTCGATGAAGCCGCCGCCAAGGCCGTTGTCGCGCACTACGCCGACATCGTCTACGCCGTCTACAGCGATGCCGAATCCACGGCCAAGACCCTGCAAACCGCCGTCGACGCGTTCCTGGCCAAGCCGAACGCCGAGACCCTGGGCGCCGCCCGCACTGCCTGGATCGCGGCACGCGTGCCGTACCTGCAGAGCGAAGTGTTCCGCTTCGGCAATACCATCATCGACGACTGGGAAGGCCAGGTGAACGCCTGGCCCCTGGACGAAGGCCTGATCGACTACGTCGACAAGTCCTACGAGCACGCCCTGGGCAACCCGGGCGCCACCGCCAACATCATCGCCAACACTCAAGTCCAGGTGGGTGAAGACAAGGTCGACGTCAAGGACATCACCCCGGAAAAACTCGCCAGCCTGAACGAGCTGGGCGGTTCCGAGGCCAACGTCGCCACCGGCTACCACGCCATCGAATTCCTGCTCTGGGGCCAGGACCTCAACGGCACCGGCCCGGGTGCGGGCAACCGTCCGGCGTCCGACTACCTGCAAGGCGCCGGCACCACCGGTGGCCACAACGACCGCCGTCGTGCCTACCTCAAGTCCGTGACCCAACTGCTGGTCAGCGACCTGGAAGAAATGGTCGGCAACTGGAAGCCGAACGTGGCTGACAACTACCGCGCCACCCTGGAAGCGGAACCGGCCGAGAGCGGCCTGCGCAAGATGCTGTTCGGCATGGGCAGCCTGTCCCTCGGTGAACTGGCGGGCGAGCGCATGAAGGTGTCCCTGGAAGCCAACTCGCCAGAAGACGAGCAGGACTGCTTCAGCGACAACACCCACAACTCGCACTTCTACGACGCCAAGGGCGTGCGTAACGTGTACCTGGGCGAATACACCCGCGTCGACGGCACCAAGATGACTGGCGCCAGCCTGTCGTCCCTGGTCGCCAAGGCCGACCCGGCGGCGGACACCGCGCTGAAGGCCGACCTGGCCGACACCGAGGCCAAGATCCAGGTCATGGTCGATCACGCCAACAAGGGCGAGCACTACGATCAACTGATCGCCGCCGGCAACACCGCCGGTAACCAGATCGTGCGCGACGCCATCGCCGCACTGGTCAAGCAGACCGGTTCGATCGAACAAGCGGCCGGCAAACTGGGCATCAGCGACCTGAACCCGGACAACGCCGATCACGAGTTCTGATCGACGCCGGCAAACTGAAAAGGCGACCTTCGGGTCGCCTTTTTTGCACCTGGAGAAATCGGAGCGACTTGGGGGACTTGCTTGCGACTGCGGTATGCCAGTCAACATCTCGGTCGGCTGGACCACCGCCTTCGCGAGCAAGCCCGCTCCCACAGGGTTCCAAGGTGGACCTGGCATTGGTGATCACCGCAACGCCAACTGTGGGAGCGGGCTTGCTCGCGAAGGCGGTGGCACATTCGACATCGATGGTGACTGATACTGTGCTTTCGCGAGCAAGCTCTCCCACAGGGTTCCAAGGTGGACCTGGCATTGGTGATCACCGCAACGCCAACTGTGGGAGCGGGCTTGCTCGCGAAGGCGGTGGCACATTCGACATCGATGGTGACTGGTACTGTGCTTTCGCGAGCAAGCTCTCCCACAGGGTTCCAAGGCGGGGCTGGCATTGGTGATCACCGCTCCCACAATGACCGAGTTAAACCCGACTTTTACCGGGCCGGCTATGGCTTGGCTAATTTCGCAAGTCGCCCTTCGATAAACCGCCGCTCCGGTAATTGCTGCGTCAGTTCGAGGGCGCGCTCGTACGCGGCCCTGGCCTCGTCGTCCCGCCCCAGTTGGCGGCAGAATTCGGCCCGCGCCGAGTGGGCAAGGTGGTAGTCCTGCAGTTCGCCACGGCCCAGGATCGCGTCGATCAAGCACAAGCCTGCCAGCGGGCCATCGCGCTGGGCCAGGGCGGCGGCGCGGTTGAGTTCGATCACGGGGGACGGCATGGCGCGCAACAGCACGTCATAGAGCCCGACGATCTGCGGCCAGTCGGTTTCCCGGGCCGTCGGCGCTTCGGCGTGTACCGCCGCTATCGCCGCTTGCAGGCAATACGGCCCGAACCGTCGGGTGCCCAGCGCCGCTTCCACCAGGGCACAGCCTTCGGCAATCAGTTCGGCATCCCACACCGTGCGGTCCTGCTCGTCCAACAGGATCAACTCCCCGGTCGACGACGTGCGCGCCAGGCGCCGGGATTCGTGCAGCAGCATTAACGCCAACAGGCCCATGACCTCGGCCTCGGGCAACAATTGCAGGAGCAATCGCCCGAGCCGGATGGCCTCGCGGGTCAGGTCTTCACGGGTCAATTCGGCGCCCATCGAGGCCGAATAACCCTCGTTGAACACCAGGTAAATCACCCGCAGCACGCTGTCCAGCCGCTCGGGCAACTCCGCGCGGGACGGCACCTGATAGGGGATCTTCGCGTCACGGATCTTCGCCTTGGCCCGCACGATGCGCTGGGCAATGGCCGCCGGGGCGGCAAGAAAGGCGCGAGCGATTTGCTCGGTGGTCAGGTCGCAGACTTCTCGCAGCGTCAACGGCACCTGTGCATCGGCGGCCAGGGCCGGATGGCAGCAGGTGAAAATCAGCCGCAAGCGATCGTCTTCCACGTCTTCATCACTCCAGTCGGCCTGCTCCAGCGCCTCCAGTTGAGCGATCAACAGCGGCCGGGACGCGGCAAAGCGCGCGCGCCTGCGCAAGCTGTCGATGGCCTTGAACCGCCCGGCTGACACCAGCCAGGCCCGCGGATTGTCCGGTACGCCGTCGCGCTGCCAGCGTTCGACGGCGATGAAAAAGGCGTCGTGCAAGGCCTCTTCCGCCAGGTCGAAGTCTCCCAGCAGGCGAATCAGCGTGGCGAGGATGCGCCGCGAATCTTGCCGGTATACCTGCTCGACCCGCGCCCGAACCGCCTCGGCCGGCATCAGTCGGGCATGCCTTGGGTGACTAGCGTTTCCAGGCGGTCCAGGCTCTGGCCCCAACCGTCATGGAAACCCATCGCCTCGTGCGCCTGGCGATCCTCCTCGCTCCAGTGCAATGCCCGGGCGGTGTAGCGGGTTTTGTCACCGACCTCTTCGAGCACCACTTCAGCGGTCATGAAAGCCTTGCCCGACGGTATCCAGCCCGGCACGAATGCATCGGTGAACACCAGCCGTCGAGGTGCAAGGATTTCCAGGAACACGCCCATGGTCGGGTACTCACTGCCGTCCGGCGCGCGCATCAAGGTGCGAAACTGGCCACCGACCCACAGGTCCATTTCGCACTCCGGCGTCGTCATGCCGTGGGGGCCCCACCACTGCACCAGCAAGGCCGGCTCGGTCCAGGCGCGGAAAATCTTCTGGCACGGCGCGTCGATCATTCGGCTGATGGACAACGCATGAGGGGCTGGCTTGAGGTTCATGGGTCAAATCCTGTCTTGTGATTGTTGTTCAGGGGTTCAGTTGGCGTACCGGTCGCACTTCGACGCAGCCGACCCGGGCCGCCGGGATATGGCCGGCGACCTGGATGGCTTCGTTCAAGTCCTTCGCGTCGATCAGGTAGAAGCCCGCCAGTTGCTCCTTGGTCTCGGCGAACGGGCCGTCGGTGATCGACAGCTTGCCGCCGCGCATGCGCACCGTGGTGGCCGTCTGCACCGACGCCAGGGCCTCGGCGGCGAGCATCCGCCCGCTGCCCTGGATCGACTCGGCGTAGGCCATGCACTCGGCATCCTCAGGACTGTCGGGGGCGTTGTGCAGCGTGTGTTCGTTGCTGTAGACCAGGCATAAGTACTTCATGACAAACTCCGCGATCGAACGGATCAACTATGGACGGCAGAAAGACCGTTGGCGAAAAAACCGACGATCAGGGCTGCAAATCGAAGATCGCCGTGCCGGCCATCGGGTCGAACGGTGCCGACCAGTGCTCGTGGACGATCTTCCATTGCCCGGCCACGCGCCGGTAGCAGGCCGTCACGCGCATCCAGCAGGCCTGTTCCTCGCCCTTGTCGTTGGTGCCGCCGCAGTAGGCCAGCCAGTGGGCGAAGGCAATGGCGTCGGCGGGCGTGATCCGGACCTGATGGAAGTCGAACTTGTGCGGCCCGGGGCACATTTCCATGCACGCCTGCCAGTGCGCCCGGTAGGCGGCCTTGCCCTTGAATTGCAGGGCCTGAATGGCATCGAACGAGACGATGTCCTCGTCATAGAGGGCCATGACTTTTTCGACATCCTTGCTTATGACCGCTTCGCGATAGGTGTCGATCAAAGCCTGGATCTGGGTTTCGGTGGCTTGGGTATTCATGGTGATTCTCCGCAGTTTTTTGTGGAAGACACCCTTTGTCGTCTGGAGAAACGGCGAATCGACAACCCTGGCAAAAATAATTCGAGGCAAAAAATTCGTTAGAATCGCGCCCCTACACTGCCGGCAAACCAAGGACGTTTTTGTGACCGCCCAACTCGTACCCTACGAAGCCCTGACCCCGCAGCAACGCGAACAGGTCGAAGCCATCGAAATCCATCCCGCACAGGTGCAGTACGCCGGTGATATCCACGGTGCACTGCACACGTTGCTGTCCAGGCCCGGCCCCGGGGTCAAGGGCTTTGCCCTGGTGGCCAACGACGTGCCCGTGGCCTTCCTGCTGCTCAAGCGTCCGCCGGTACTGCCCGCCTGGGCCAATGAACACAGCGCCACCCTGCACGCCCTGCAGGTTGATCATCGGGTCCAGGGCCAGGGCTACGGCAAGGCCTGCCTGGAGGCGCTGCCCGCCGTGGCACGGGCGGCCTGGCCGGAAATCAGGGGGCTGGAGCTTTCGGTCGATGCCGATAATGCAGCGGCCATCGGCCTGTACACCCGACTGGGCTGGGTCGACAGCGGCGAGGCGTACAGGGGCCGTATCGGTTATGAGCGGCGGATGGGGTTGATGTTCTAGCCGCCGGTCACGGCTGGAGCGGTATCCAGATCTCCAGGCTGCCCTCGCCGGTCTTTGGGTTGAAATCTTCGCTGTAGCGTTCGAATTCCGGGGCATCCGCCGCGGTATGGCCTGACTGGGGCAACCAGACATCCCAGATGTAGCGGAACGTCTCCGGCAGTTGTTTCAAAGGCCCCTTGTGTTCGAACACCGCGTAACGGGCCGGCTGGATCTCGATCCAGCGGAATTGTTCGGGCAAGTCGTCGAGCCGGCTGATTTCCACGCCGGCGATGTATTCGAACCCGCCCTCCCCGTCCGGGTTGCAACCCACGCCGTAGGTGACTTCATCCTTCTCCCCCGGCACCTTGCCGAGCCAAGGCAGGAATTTCTCCCAGACCAGCGGGATGTCCTGCATCGTGCACGCGGTAAAACGTGCGCCAAAACCGGCAATCAGTAGAAAGCGACCTTGTTCGAGGCGTGGCTCGGCGGCGTAATCGCGTGCGTGCTTTTCCATGCGTCAACACTCCGGAAAAACGTGAAGTCGGGCTTGGCAGTATAGAAAGCCAACACGTGATTGCCAGCACCGTTTCGCTTGTCAGAACCCCGGCAAGGCCGGCATGGCGGTTTTTGCAACGAACTCGTCGTAGCCAGAAACAATTACGTATACGGCGAAATAGCAGAAGATCGCCGCGGATGCCAAGTAGGAGTAGCGCAACAGCTTATCCCCCAGCAATTTGCCGCCCTGGGTCGCCGCCAGGCACAGGCCCGCACTCCATAGCAACCCGGCGCAGAGAAAACCACTGAGAAACAGCGCCGAACTGAGCACCGTCCCGCCGCCCGCACGAGCAATGAGCGTGCCCCCCACCGCCGCGAACCACAAAATGGCGCTGGGTGACGACATGGCCAGGAAGATCCCGCGCAGGAACGCCTGCCGGGAGGATTGACCACGCACTTCGCCGGCCTCGGCCAAGACGGCACTGTGATACATCGCCGCGTGGATCATCTTCGCCGAGAAATACAGCAATAACGCCGAACCGCCGATCCACAGCACCCAGCGCACCGTTTCGTATTGCAACAGCACGGTCATGCCCGCCAGGGCCAGCACCGCATAGATCAGGTCCCCCACGCATGTGCCCAGGCCCAGGGCAAACCCCTGGGAATAACCGCGCTGCATGGCCAGGGTGATCATCGCGATGTTGGCGACGCCGATGTCCAGGCACAGGGAGAGGCTCAGCAAAAAACCGCTGGAAAATTCCATCATCGTTCCGTTCGAGTAGGTATGGCGAATTGCGACTGTCCGCACGCGTGCGGCGGGCGGGTCGACAGTGTCGTCGAAAATAGTTGTGGGGCGCCACTGGACAAGCGGCCACGGCGGCCATTATCTTGCGCCGCAGGCCACCGCAGTGGCCAACGTCGCTCGGACGGTTCCGGGCGCTCACGTATCTCGAGGCAACAATGGCCGAACAAGGTTCGCCGCGCCGCTTTGCGCGCATCGATCGACTCCCCCCTTACGTTTTCAATATCACTGCCGAGCTGAAGATGGCTGCGCGTCGGCGCGGCGAAGACATCATCGACTTGAGCATGGGTAACCCCGACGGCGCCACGCCTCCCCACATCGTGGAGAAACTGGTGACCGTCGCCCAGCGGGAAGACACCCACGGCTACTCCACCTCCAAGGGCATCCCGCGCCTGCGCCGCGCCATTTCGCGCTGGTACAAGGACCGCTACGAGGTGGACATCGACCCGGAAAGCGAAGCCATCGTCACCATCGGTTCCAAGGAGGGCCTGGCCCACCTGATGCTGGCGACCCTGGACCAGGGCGACACCGTGCTGGTGCCCAACCCCAGCTACCCGATCCACATCTACGGCGCGGTGATCGCCGGCGCCCAGGTGCGCTCGGTGCCACTGGTGCCGGGCGTGGACTTCTTCGACGAACTGGAACGGGCCATTCGCGGCTCGATCCCGAAGCCGAAGATGATGATCCTGGGCTTCCCGTCCAACCCCACGGCGCAATGCGTCGAGCTGGATTTCTTCGAGCGGGTCATCGCCCTCGCCAAGCAGTACGACGTGCTGGTAATCCACGACCTGGCCTACGCCGACATCGTCTACGACGGCTGGAAAGCCCCGTCGATCATGCAGGTGCCGGGCGCGAAGGACATCGCGGTGGAGTTCTTCACCCTGTCCAAGAGCTACAACATGGCCGGCTGGCGCATCGGCTTCATGGTCGGCAACCCGGAACTGGTCAGCGCCCTGGCGCGGATCAAGAGCTACCACGACTACGGCACCTTCACGCCGTTGCAGGTGGCCGCCATCGCCGCGCTGGAAGGCGACCAGCAATGCGTGCGCGACATCGCCGAGCAGTACCGCCAACGCCGCAACGTGCTGGTCAAGGGCCTGCATGAACTGGGTTGGATGGTGGAAAACCCCAAGGCCTCGATGTACGTCTGGGCCAAGATTCCAGAGGCGTATGCGCACCTGGGCTCGCTGGAGTTCGCCAAGAAGCTGCTGGCCGAAGCCAAGGTCTGCGTCTCGCCAGGGGTGGGGTTCGGTGAATACGGGGATGATCACGTGCGCTTCGCACTGATCGAGAACCAGGACCGGATTCGTCAGGCGGTGCGGGGCATTCGGGCGATGTTCCGGGCCGATGGGTGGGTCGGCAAACCTAACGCCTGACACACAACCAAAATGTGGGAGCGGGCTTGCTCGCGAAAGCGCACTGACCATCAACGAAGATGTTGATGTTCTACCGCCTTCGCGAGCAAGCCCGCTCCCACATTGCTTATGCGCGGCTTAAACCACCAGCGACAACAACAGGATAAAGCCCAGGCCCACCACGGACAGGATGGTCTCCATCGCGGTCCAGGTCTTGAACGTCTCGGCCACGGTCATGTTGAAGTACTGCTTGACCAGCCAGAAGCCTGCATCGTTGACGTGGGACAGGATCAACGAACCGGCGCCGGTTGCCAGCACCAGCAACTCGCGGTTCACACCCGGGATCATCCCCACCACGGGGACCACAATGCCAGCACCGGTGATGGTCGCGACGGTGGCCGAACCCGTGGCGATACGAATCACCGCGGCCACCAGCCAGGCCAGCAGGATCGGCGAGATCTGCGCATTCACCGCCATATGGCCGATGACATCACCCACGCCGCTGGTCACCAGCATCTGCTTGAAGCCACCACCGGCACCGATGATCAGGATGATCGCGGCGGTGGGCGCCAGGCTGGCGTCGAGCAATTTCAGGATCTGGTTCGAACCGATGCCCTGGCGATGCCCGAAGGTGTACAGCGACAGCAACAGCGCCAGCAGCAACGCCGAGATCGGGTGGCCGATCAGGTCCATGAACGTGCGAAAGACGTTACCGTCCGGCAGCACCACATCGGCAAAAGTCTTGAGCAGCATCAGGAACACCGGCAGCAGCACGGTGACCAGGGTGATGCTGAAGCTCGGCAATTCCTTGGCATCGGGTTCGCGGGCCAGTTGGTCAACCAGCTCCTGATTGGCGTGACCTGGAATGTGCTTGGCGATGAACGTACCGAAAATCGGACCGGCAATGATGGCGGTCGGCAAGGCAACGATCAGCCCATAGAGGATGGTCTTGCCGATGTCGGCGCCGAACACCCCGATGGCCAGCAGCGGCCCCGGGTGTGGCGGTACCAGGCCGTGCACGGCGGACAGGCCGGCGAGCAGCGGGATGCCGATCTTGATGATCGACACGCCGGTGCGCCGGGCCACGATGAACACCAGCGGGATCAACAGCACGAAGCCGATTTCGAAGAACAGCGGAATCCCCACCAGGAACGCGGCGAACATCATGGCCCACTGCACCTTGTCCTTGCCGAACGCGCGGATCAAGGTCTGGGCGATTTGGTCGGCCCCGCCCGACTCGGCCATCATCTTGCCGAGCATCGTGCCCAGCGCCAGGATGATCCCGACAAAGCCCAGCACCCCCCCGAAGCCGTCCTGGAACGCCTTGATGATGGTGCCGATCGGCATGCCCGAGGTCAGGCCGAGAAACGCGGCGGCGATGGTCAGGGCAATGAACGGATGGAGTTTGAACTGGGTGATGAGGAGGATAAGTCCGATCACCGTGACCACTGCATCGAGCAGTAGGAACGTCTCGTGGGACATGCCAAACATGAGGGGTGTCTCCTGATTTGTTGTTGTTATTGAAGCAGTTAGTTGTAAGCCGTCGGGACAGCGCTATCTTTCTGACGCAAAAACAGTGGGGCTCAGCTCGCCAGCTTCAAGCCGTGTTCCAACCACCAGGCGTAGGCTTGCTGGGCCAGTTCGTCGACGCTGTGGCTGGACGCGTCCAGAGCCAGGGTCAGGGGCTCGCCGACAGGGGACTGGAGGGTGGCAAACTGGCTGTCGATCAGGGTCGACGGCATGAAATGGCCCGGACGATGGGACACGCGGTCGGCGGCCACTTCGGGGGTCAGTTCGAGGAATACGAAGCCCAGGCCCGGCAAGGCGCTGCGCAGACGTTCGCGATAACTGCGCTTGAGGGCCGAACAGGTCAGCACCGGGCGTTCGCCGGTGGCATCGACGCGGCGCAACTCGTCGCACAGGCTGTCGAGCCAGCCGGCACGGTCGTCGTCGTTCAGGGGAATACCGGCGCTCATCTTCTGGATGTTGGCCGCAGGGTGGAAGGTGTCGCCTTCGATGGCGGTGGCGCCGCTCAACTGGCACAGGGCCTGGCTGACACAGGTTTTGCCGCAACCGGCAACGCCCATGATGACCAGGGCGGTGATGGGATTGTTCATGTAACACCTCAGCGCGCAGACAGCGCTACCTTTGCCAGTTATGACACCGCAGCAAAAGCAGAAGTTGCCGACGCCTTCTTGTCATTTTTGTGGTTGCAGCATGTTCGTTCACGACACCCACGCACGAGGTTCAGGCAAACCCCGCTCACGCATTTGCAGCCGCGTCGAGACAGCGCTACCTTAGTGCCTTGATTTTTGTTTGGCAAGCCGCCCTGATGACCGCCCCTAAAAACGATAAGAATCCTCGCACCACCGGCCGCCCTACCCTCAACGAAGTAGCACACCTGGCCGGTGTCAGCCCCATCACCGCTTCCCGCGCCTTGCGCGGCGTCAGCACCGTGGCCACGGAACTGGTGGAAAAAGTCCGCCAGGCCGCGCTGGAACTCAACTACGTGGTCAACCCGGCCGCCCGCGCGCTGGCATCGGCCCAGAGCCATTCGGTGGTAGTGCTGGTCCCGTCGCTGTCCAACCTGCTGTTCATCGACACCCTGGAGGCGATCCATCGTGTGCTGCGGCCCAAGGGCTTCGAAGTGGTGATCGGCAACTACCACTATTCCCGGGACGAAGAAGAAGACCTGTTGCGCAACTACATGGCCTATCAGCCACGAGGCTTGCTGCTGACCGGTTTCGACCGCACCGAGAGCGCCCGGCGCATGATCGAGGCCAGCAACATTCCCTGTGTGTACATGATGGAACTGGACCCCGGCGCGGGCCTCAATTGCGTGGGCTTTTCCCAACTCAAGGCTGGCGAGACGGCCGCCGCGCACCTGATTTCCAAGGGCCGCAAGCGCCTGGCCTACATCGGCGCCCAGCTGGACCAGCGCACCCTGGCGCGCGGCGAAGGCTTCCGCCGCGCGTTGCAGAAGGCCGGGCTGTACGACCCGGATCTGGAACTGCTGACGCCACGCCCGTCCTCGGTGGGGCTGGGCGGCGAGCTGTTCCTGCAATTGCTCGACAGCCACCCGGATGTCGACGCGATCTTCTTTGGCAACGACGACCTGGCCCACGGCGCCTTGTTCGAGGCCCTGCGCTGCGGCATCAGGATCCCCGAGCAGATCTCGGTCCTGGGCTTCAACGACCTGCCCGCCTCCGCCCACATGGTGCCGCGCCTGAGCAGCATCAGCACCCCACGGGAAGCCATCGGCCAGCGCGCCGCTGAGCAGATGCTGACGCTGATGGCGGGCAACCGCATCGCGCAACCGGTGGTGGACATGGGGTTCGAACTCAAAGTGCGCGAAAGCACCTGAAGGCCCAGGCGGTCGATCGATGCCGTCCAGCGGCAAGGGTTGGCCGCCCTTCCTAGCGTCCGATGGCGCCGCCCCCTGTAAAACCTGGGGTCGCAGGCCAGGCATGGGAATTGCTCTGGCCCATGGCCCAGCCATTACCTACAGGTGTCCATCATGTTGGTCAGTGCCAAACAGCAAGCGATCAATCTGCCCCTCAAACGCCCCGGCGAGGACCTTACCGCCGAGGCGGCCAGCGGCCTGCAAAGCGCCGCATTGCAGGCGCTGCGCGATAACGTCCAGGCCCAAGCCAGCCAGGCCAGCACCCAGGTCCAGGATTCGTTCACCCGCCGCGCCACCCAGCAGGTCAACGCAGCCATCGCCATCAGCGACAAGGTGGACGAGGCATTCGCCAAGACCCGCGTGCAATTGCAGAGCTCGTCGTCCAAAGACACGGCCGCGGCCGGCAGTTCCGCAATGGAAGCCTTCAAGGACTACATGAGCAAGACGCCGGAGCAACGCCTGCGCGACAGCATTCTTGCGGAGCTGGGCATCACCGAAGAAGAGTTCCAGGCAATGCCGCCCGAGAAGCAGGCAGCCGTCAGCCAGGAGATCGCGCAACGCATGCAGGACAAATCAGCGATAGCCCAGGTTGAAAAGGCCCAGGAAAACCGTACCGATGGCAAAACCCCATTGGCTGATGTGTTCCTCGCCTCTCTCTAAGCTTGATGATGCGCCGGGGCGGCCAGCTATACTGGCGGCCCCTGATTCCCTCCCCCCGCCCCTGCCATGCCTGAAATCCACTACACGTTGCTCGACGAACCGCTATGGCCGCTGATGAACAAGTTCTACCGCGCCCACCAATCCTCGATGAAGGCGGTGCGTGACGCACAGCTGTGGGTAGCGCGCCAGGACGACATCGTCGCCGCCCTGTGCCTGCGGCAGGTAGCAGGTGGGCATTGGTTGACCGGATTGTTTGTCGACCCGGCCTACCGCGCCCAAGGCATCGCGGCGCGGTTGATCGCCGAGGCGGTGAAGGCCGTGCAAGCGCCGGTGTGGTTGTTCTGCCATCCGGACCTGCGTGAATTTTATGAACGACGCGGATTCAGCTTCGACCCGGCCCTGCCCTATGCGATGGCGGAGCGATTGAGCCGGTATGCCCGCAGCAAGCCGATGATTGCGATGGGGTTGGTGCCTCCTTCTTAATGGCAACACAGGCCAATGTGGGAGCGAGCTTGCTCGCGATGGCGTCGGGTCTGTGATTCGACTGTGACCGACACATCGCTATCGCGAGCAAGCTCGCTCCCACAGAGGGACTGTGTCGGTTCCAGTCAGTCGTCGGCCGCAGGGTCCAGGTCCGGGAACATCACCTCGGTGAAGCCGAACTTGCTGAAGTCGCTGATGCGCGACGGGTACAGGCGCCCGATCAGGTGATCGCACTCATGCTGGACTACCCGCGCGTGAAACCCCGAGGCCGTGCGCACGATGGGCTGGCCCTTGGGGTCGAATCCTTCGTAGCGAATGTGCCGATAGCGCTCCACGGCGCCGCGCAGGCCCGGCACGGACAGGCAACCTTCGAAGCCTTCCTCCATCTGCGGGTCCAGCGGGGTGATCAGCGGGTTGATCAGGATCGTTTGCGGCACGGCCTCGGCGTCGGGGTATCGCTCGCTGTGCTCGAAGCCGAAGATCACCAACTGCAGGTCCACGCCGATCTGCGGCGCCGCCAGGCCAACGCCGCCGACACTTTCCATGGTCTGGAACATGTCATCGATCAACTGCCACAGCTGCGGCGAGTCGAACATCTCCGGTGGCACGGGCGGGGCAATGCGCAGCAGGCGCTCGTCCCCCATCTTCAGGATTTCGCGAATCATGGTCGGGCTTCATCGGGGTGGGGGTGAGGGATTGAATGGTCGCGGCCCAGGCCCGACACATGCTGTTTCTCGTGCTCGCCAGGGTGTTTTTCACCCGGGTCCTTGCCCTCGGTGGACATGTGCTCGATGACGGCATTCATTTCCGCCCCAAGCAACAGCACCGCCGAAGAAATGTAGAAGTACAGCAACAGCACGATGATCGCGCCGATGCTGCCGTACATGGCGTTGTAGTTGGCGAAGGTCTTGACGTAGAACGCAAAGCCCAGCGAAGCGATGATCCACACCACCACCGCCAGCACCGACCCCGGCGTGATGAAGCGAAACTCCTGCTTGACGTCAGGCATCACGTAATAGATCAACGCCACCGCCACCATCAGCAAAATCACGATCACCGGCCAGCGCACGATCGTCCAGAGCGTGACGATGAATTCCTCCAGCCCGACCTGGGCCGCGATCCACTCCATCACCTGTGGCCCGAGAACCATCAGCGCCGCCGCAATAAGCAACATGCCGGCGATGCCCACGGTGTAGAAGATCGACAGCGGGAAACGCTTCCAGGCCGGACGGCCTTCCACCACGTCGTAGGCAGCGTTCATGGCGCTCATCATCAGCCGCACGCCCGCCGAGGCGGTCCACAAGGCAATGACAATACCCACCGACAGCAACCCACCCTTGGATTGCTGGAGCTGGTCGATCACCGGGTTGACCTGCTCCAGGGCCTGGGGCGGCAGCACCAGTTCCGACTGCAGGCGCAGCCAGGAAAAGAAGTCCGGCAGGTGCAGGAAACCGATCAGCGCGATCAGGAAGAGGATGAAGGGAAACAGCGAAAACAGCATCTGATAGGCCAATGCCGACGCATAGGTGGACATCTCGTCGTCGAGAAACTCGGTCACGGTGCGCATCATCACACGATGCAAGGGCAAGCCTTTCATGGCCGGGAACATCATGTGCGTCTCCTTTCGCCGCAAAAAAGGAAGGTCGCTTGGCGACTCATGGGTTGTTATGCCAGACAAAGTAACCTGTTTGGCGACTTTTGGAACAATTTCCCCGGCGCAAGTTCGAGCCGACACGAAAACGGCCACCCGCAGATGGCCGTTCCAATCGTTTTTCCAGCGGGCCGGTTACGCTTTATCGACGCCTTTCTTGAGCGCGTCCTTGGCCTTGCCCACGTTTTGCTGGACCTCGCCCTTCTTCTCCTGGACCACGCCCTCGGCGCGCAGGCGGTCATTGTCGGTGGCCTTGCCGACGCCTTGCTTGATATTGCCGACGGCTTCGTTGGCAACGCCCTTCACTTTATCGCTCGTGCTACCCATGATGTGTCTCCTGTGAACAACGCTACGAAAAGTCATTACATAGGGTTGACCGGGGCCGTTTGCGGGGAGTTTCATTTTTTTCAACGGCACATTTGATCGGCAAATGCAGGTTGCGCTTTATGTTTGCCGAGCAACCCCCGAGAATGCCCCACGTATTCAGGCTGCGGCTTGAAGCTCCAACCCCGTAGGAACGTTATGAAACTCGATAAAAAGCAGGCCATTGCCCGCAGGAACCAGGAACTGGGCGGCGCCGTACTGGGCGTCAACAACTGCCACTTCAGCGAATTGAACCGCAACCGCAACATTTTCTGGTTCAACCTCCCGGTGACGCGCCTGGCCATCGGGCAATACGAATGGATCCACCTGCTGCTGCACACCCCGGCCACCGACCAGTTGCTGCACCTGAAAGTGCCGACGGTGTTCCTGCGCGAAAAAATGGAAGGCCTGGAAGTACGCAACCAAGGCAAGCGCAAGGCAGCCCTGAGCCTGGAGTTGAGCGCGGACAAGGATTCGTACCTGCAAGACATGCGGCCGGGGGGCACCAACCTGGATTTTGCGCAGTTCAGGGTGTAGCCAACTGCTGACGAACAACCCATTGTGGCGAGGGGATTTATCCCCGCTGGGGCGCGAAGCGGCCCTCGCTTTTTGGGTCTGCTTCGCAGCCCAGCGGGGATAAATCCCCTCGCCACAACGGCGGTCGACTCCAGATCACCGCCCAATAAAAAACCCCGCTCATGCGGGGCTTTTTGTGTACAAGCTTTTTACTTCTTCACACCCAGTTTCCTGAGCTCTTCATCACGCAGCTCGCGCCGCAGGATCTTGCCCACGTTGGTGGTCGGCAAGGCATCGCGGAACTCCACGGCCCTGGGCACTTTGTAGCCGGTGACGTTGGCGCGCATGTGCTCCATGACCTGCTCCTTGGTCAAGGTGACGCCCGGTCGTGCAACGATGAAGATCTTGATCGCTTCACCGGACTTCTCGTCCGGAATGCCGATGGCCGCGCATTGCAGCACGCCCGGCAGCGTCGCCAGCACGTCTTCCAGCTCGTTGGGGTACACGTTGAAACCGGAGATCAGGATCATGTCCTTCTTGCGATCGACGATGCGCATGTAGCCGTCGGGCTGGATCAGCGCGATGTCACCGGTCTTGAGCCAGCCTTCGCTGTCGAGGATTTCGTCGGTGGCTTCCTGGCGCTGCCAGTAGCCCTTCATCACCTGCGGCCCCTTCACGCACAATTCGCCGATTTCGCCCAACGGCTGTTCGACGCCCGCGTCGTTGATCACCTTGCACAAGGTCGAAGGCACCGGAATACCGATGGTGCCGACCTGGATGTTCTGGATCGGATTCACCGTGGCGACCGGGCTGGTCTCGGTCATGCCATAGCCTTCGCAGATCGGGCATCCGGTCACCGCTTTCCAGCGCTCGGCCGCCGCCAGTTGCAGGGCCATGCCGCCGGACAAGGTGACCTTGAGGGCCGAGAAGTCCAGCTTGCGGAACGCCTCGTTGTTGCACAGCGCCACGAACAGGGTGTTGAGGCCGACGAAGCCGCTGAACTTCCACTTGGACAGTTCCTTGACCATCGCCGGAAGGTCGCGCGGGTTGCTGATCAGGATGTTGTGGTTGCCGATCAGCATCATCGCCATGCAATGGAAGGTGAAGGCATAGATGTGATACAGCGGCAGCGGCGTGATCAGCACTTCGCAACCTTCGTTGAGGTTCGAGCCCATGAGCGCCTTGCATTGCAGCATGTTCGCCACCAGGTTGCGGTGGCTCAGCATCGCGCCCTTGGCCACGCCGGTGGTGCCGCCGGTGTATTGCAGCACCGCCACCTCATCGCTGGAAGGGTTGGCTTCGCTCACCGGCTGGCCGTGGCCCTTGCTCAGCACATCGTTGAACTTGACGGCCTTGGGCAAGTGATAGGCCGGGACCATCTTCTTGACGTACTTGATCACGCTGTTGATCAACAGGCGCTTGAGCGGCGGCAACAGGTCGGCCACTTCGGTGACGATGACGTGCTTGACACTCGTCTTGGGGACCACGGCCTCGGCCAGGTGCGCCATGTTCGCCAGGCACACCAGCGCCTTGGCGCCGGAGTCGTTGAACTGGTGTTCCATCTCCCGCGCGGTGTACAGCGGGTTGGTATTGACCACGATGAGCCCGGCGCGGATCGCACCGAACACGGCCACCGGGTACTGGAGGACGTTGGGCAACTGCACGGCGATTCGATCACCGGGCTGCAAATCGGTATGCTGTTGCAGGTACGCGGCAAAGGCCCCGGACAACTCGTAGAGTTCACCGTAGGTGATCGTCTTGCCGAGGTTGCTGAATGCCGGCTTGTTGGCGAAGCGTTGGCAGGACTGCTTCAACACCGCCTGAATATTCGGATACTCGTCTGGATTGATGTCGGCAGCAATCCCAGCTGGGTACTTATCCTTCCAAAAGTCTTCGATCATGGAAGCCCACTCCTCAGCAACGCGAATTCTCACCGCATTTGATGCGATTATTATTGGTGTGTGTTTGTTGGTGAATCTGGCTTGAATCAAGGCCGAGAAGTCACAAAAGCGCGCCGAGAGTAGCAGCTTTGCCGAGGGTCGCCTAGGGCCAAAAGTGGCCCCCACAGTCACAAACATGACTCAAGAATATTCAATGGTCATTTTTAGAGTAAAAATTCTAGCCTGATCTGAATCGCCCTGAATACCCAAAAAACGATGGGAGCGAGCTTGCTCGCGATGGCGGTGTATCAGTCAGCATCTCTGTCACTGATATATCGCCATCGCGAGCAGGCTCGCTCCCACAGAGGGCTACTGGGCTTCTCGGGCCTCAGGCGATGTCGCGTAACTCACGACGCAGGATCTTGCCCACCGGCGTCATCGGCAACGACTCACGCAGCACGATGTGCTTGGGGATCTTGTAGCCGGTGAAGTTCTCCTTGCAGTAGGCCTTGAGCTCTTCCAGGCTGACGCCCGCTTCGCGCGCCACCACGAACAGTTTCACCGCCTCCCCCGAACGTTCGTCCGGCACGCCGATCACCGCGCAGTTGGCCACCTTCGGATGGGCCATCACCACGTCTTCGATCTCGTTGGGGTACACGTTGAAACCGGAGACGATGATCATGTCCTTCTTGCGGTCGACGATGCGCACGAATCCGTCCGGGTCGATCACCGCGATATCGCCGGACTTGAACCAGCCTTCGCTGTCCAGCACTTCGGCCGTGGCTTCGGGCTTGTTCCAATAGCCCTTCATGATCTGCGGGCCCTTGATGCACAACTCGCCACGTTCGCCCAAGGGCTGCTCGATGCCGTCGTCGCTGATCACCTTCATCAGCGTGCCGGGCACCGGCAAGCCCACCGTGCCCAGTCGCGACTTGTCGCCATAAGGGTTGGTGCAGGCCACGGGCGAGGTCTCGGTCAGGCCGTAGCCTTCGGTGATGCGGCATCCGGTGAGCTGCGCCCAACGCTCTGCGGTGGCCTTGACCAGCGCGGTGCCACCGGAATTGGTGACCTTGAGGTGGGAGAAATCCAGGGTCTTGAAGTCCGGGTGGTCCATCAACGCCACAAACAGCGTGTTGAGCCCCAGCAGCGCCGAGAATCGCCAGTGCTTCAGCTCCTTGATGAAGCCGCCGATGTCCCGCGGATTGGTGATCAGGACGTTGTGATTGCCGGTGACCATCATGCACATGCAATTGGCCGTGAAGGCATAGATGTGGTACAGCGGCAGCGGCGCGATCATCACCTCCTGGCCTTCGCGCATCAGCGGATGGCCATCGTCGCCGAACTGCCCCAGGCACGCCCGGGCCTGCTGCATGTTCGCCACCAGGTTGCCGTGGGTCAGCATCGCGCCTTTCGCCAGCCCGGTGGTACCGCCGGTGTATTGCAGTACGGCCACATCATCGAGGCTGACCTTCAGCGGCTTGATCGGCTGGCCGCGTCCCAGGCGCAACGCACTCTTGAACGAAATGGCCTGGGGCAGCGAATAGTCCGGGACCATTTTCTTGACCTTGTTCACCATCAGGTTGACCAGCCAGCCCTTGGCGGCAGGCATCAGGTCGCCCATCCTGGCTTCGATCAGGTACTGCAGGTCGGTATCGGGCAGCACCTCCTGGACTTTCTGCCCGAACAGGTTCATGTACACCAGCGCGCGGGCACCGGAGTCTTTGAACTGATGGCGCATTTCCCGCGGGGTGTACAACGGGTTGGTGTTGACCACGATCAGACCGGCCCGCAAAGCGCCGAACACGGCAATCGGATAATGCAGGACATTGGGCATCTGCACCGCGATGCGATCGCCCGGCGCCAGGTCGGTATGGGCTTGCAGGTAGCCGGCAAACGCCGCGCTGTAGCGCTCGAGCTCGGCATACGTGAGGGTCACCCCCATGTTGCTGAACGCCGGGCGGTCGGCGAACTTCTTGCAGGAACGCTCGAACACCTCGATGACCGACTTGTAGGCGTCGAGGTCGACGTCCTGGGGCACGCCGGCCGGGCGCTTGTCATTCCAGAAATCAGGCTGCATTGTTTTTGTCCTCTTTACCTGAGCGTATCCGGGACCGCATCTGTATCGCTTGCAGAGGCGGAGCTTCTGGGACACTAGCAGCTATGGTCAATCAGGCAAATATGGCAACCTGCGTCATAGATCGTGTGAATCTTCCTGCCTAGTGGTTTGTGTGGTGAGTTCAGCTTCTGGCGCCGAAGTGACTGACAGAACTGACCACATAGACACGAAAGCGTCGTCTGATCAGGCGAGACGCAACGGATGGGCTATACCATTGAGCAACATCGTGCCAAGGAACCGCCATGATCCACCAAACGTTCTGGCTGACCGCAACCGACCACAGCCGTCTGTTCGTCAACCAGTGGCTGCCCGACGCCGCGCCGGTGGCGGTCATCCTGCTGGCCCACGGCATGGCCGAGCACAGCGGCCGCTATGCGCGCCTGGCCCAGGCGCTGTGCGATGAGGGCTATGGCGTCTACGCCCCGGACCTGCGCGGCCACGGACGCACCGCCGACGGAGCGACCCTCGGGCATTACGCGGATCAGGACGGCTGGGCCAAGGTCGTGGGCGACCTGGCGAGCCTCAACCATCACATCGGCCAGCAACATCCAGACACACCAATCGTGCTGCTCGGCCATAGCATGGGCAGCTACATCGCCCAGGGCTACCTGCTGCACCACAGCGCCAGCCTGCATGGGGCGATCCTCAGCGGTTCCAACTTCCAGCCCGTGGCGCTCTACCGCGCCGCGCGCCTGATCGCGCGTTTCGAGCGTCGGCGCCAGGGTGCCACCGGGCGCAGTGCGTTGATCGAGTGGCTGTCGTTCGGCAGTTTCAACAAGCCTTTCAAGCCCACGCGCACCGCTTTCGACTGGCTCAGCCGGGACCCGGCGGAAGTCGACAAGTACGTGCACGACCCCCTGTGCGGCTTTCGCTGCACCAACCAGCTGTGGGTCGATCTGCTCGGCGGGTTGCAGCAAATCAGCAAAGCGTCCAATCTCGCCCAGATCGATCCGGGCTTGCCGCTGCTGGTGATCGGTGGTGAATGTGATCCGGTGAGCCAAGGCAAGCGTCTGAAGGATCTGGCCGACGCTTTGCGCGCCGCAGGCAGCCAGCACCTGCAACTGACGATCTACCCGCAGGCCCGGCACGAACTGTTCAATGAAACCAACCGCGATGAAGTGACCGCCGACGTACTGGCCTGGATTGCCCAGGCCCTCAGCCACAAGCGGCCGCCACGCAGCGAGTAGGTCTCCAGCGTTTTCCTTTACCCGTCACAGGATTCAAGACACATGACCCAGGTTACCAACATCCCTTACGAAGCCCTTGAAGTCGGCCAGACCGCCAGCTACAGCAAGACCGTGGAAGAACGCGATATCCAGCTGTTCGCCGCGATGTCGGGCGACCACAACCCGGTGCACCTGGACGCCGAATTCGCCGCGGCCAGCATGTTCAAGGAACGCATCGCCCACGGCATGTTCAGCGGTGCGCTGATCAGCGCGGCGGTGGCCTGCGAGCTGCCTGGGCCGGGCACCATCTACATCGGCCAGCAGATGAGCTTCCAGAAACCGGTGAAGATCGGCGACACCCTGACCGTGCGCCTGGAGATCCTCGAGAAACTGCCGAAATTCCGCGTGCGCATCGCGACCCGCGTGTTCAATCAGCGTGATGAGCTGGTGGTGGACGGCGAAGCCGAAATCCTCGCCCCGCGCAAGCAACAGACCGTGACCTTGCCGACGCTGCCGGCGATTACTGTCGGTTGATTCGCTGAAGCGATCAGCCCCAGCGGATTGAATGAAGCACCGCATCTCTTGTGGCGAGGTAGCAAGCTCCCTCGCCACAAGGTTCGTGCGCGACGGACTATGGCAGGTCTTCGCGCACTTGCACGCTCGCCGTCATCCCTGCACTCAGGTTCACCCCTTCCGGTACCTTGTCCAACTTGATCCGCACCGGGATCCGCTGGGCCAGGCGCACCCAGTTGAACGTCGGCTCGACCTCCGCCAGCAGTTGCGCATCGGGGTTGGTGTTGCGGTCGGTGATGCCCCGGCTGATGCTCTCGACGTGGCCTTGCAATGCATGGTCGGTGCTCATCAGCCAGACCTTGACCAGATCACCGACGCGAATCCTCGGCAGTTTGGTTTCTTCAAAGTAAGCCTGCACATAGAAGGTCGAGTCATCGATCAACGCCATGACCGGCTGCCCGGCGTTCACGTAGTTGCCCTCGGCCAGGCGCAGGTTGGTGATGTGGCCGCTGCGGGGGGCCAGGACCTGGCTGCGGGCCAGGTTGAGCTCGGCAACCTTGGCTTCGGCCTGGGCTTCGCGCAATTCGCCGCGGGCGATGCCGGCGTTGATCTGGGCGTTTTCCCGCAGCTCGGCGCTGATGGCCTGTGGCCCCAGGGCGGCGCGGCGGCTGGCTTCGTGTTCGCGCAGGCTCAGTTGCTGCTGGCGGGTCTGGACCACCGCATGGGCTTTTTCCACCGCCGCCTCGAAACGCTCGCGGTCGATGCTCAGCAAGAGATCGCCGGCCTTGACCTGCTGGTTATCCACCGCCTTGAGCTCGCGCACCCAACCCGACACGTCGGGCGCAATCACCACCACGTCGGCACGGATCCGCGCATCGCGGGTCCAGGGGGTGAGCATGTAGTACTGCCACAGGTGGAACCCGGCGAAGATCGCCACGGCAACCACGCACAGCGTGACGGCGACACGTACGGAGGTACGCATGTTCAACTCCTATAGCGGCCCGAGGACCACGGTAATGACAGTCAGGACACAGACATAGAGGGCGCAGTCGAACAAGGCTTCATGCCAGATCCAGCGCCCGACCGGCAGCAGGCCGAGCAACAGGCGCAGCGCGCCGGTCACCAGCAGCGCCAACACCAGGTAAATCAGGAACGGACTGAGCAACACCCCGCCAATCGTCCACTCACGCAAGCCCATGGCTGTGCTCCCGTCGTTCAGGTTCATGCTGGCGGCACCAGGCGCGCCAGCTGTTCTGCAATTGCACCACCGCGCCCTGGGCCAGTTTCAGCGCATCACTGGCGGGTTGGGCCGCCAACACCTCAAGAAATTCGGCGCTCGCCGTCGCCAGGGCGTCGGCCCGATCGCCGGCCGGCCCGCGTTCGAGCGTGTGCTCCAAGGCAGCGAAGTAACGTTGCTGCGCCTGCTGCTCGGACACCTGGGCGACGGCCAGGCTCAGGCGCAGGTGCAACAGCTCATCGCCAATGTCCAGGCCCAGCAAGCCGTCGTCCCAACGGCTGCGGGCCTGCACCGGCAACTCCGGGTAATGCCGCGCCAGTTGCAACAGTCGGTCAGCCATGCGCCCGCCGAACCAGCTCTCGGCGCCACGCAGGCTGCGATGGGTCAGACGCACCAGATCATCGAGCGTCGCCGCCAGCAAGCGCCGGCTGTGCCAGGCCGGGTCACGCAGCATCAGCAGGTTGAACGCCAGCACCGCCGCGCCCACGCCGATCATCATCGCCTGGGCGTTGTTGAAGAACGCCGCGACGTCGTACTTCATGGTGTTGAGCGGCGAGACCAACACCACGAAATGCAGGCAGAACGAGGTAGCGGTGGCGAAGATCGGCGGCTTGGCCATGCCCAGTGCGCCGAAAAACAAAGGCACGCCCATGGCCAGGCTGAGCAGGGCGAAACTGCTCCACTGCGGCAGTACGATCTCGCCGATCACGAACGCCGTGGGCACGGCCAGGCAAATACCGCGCAGGAAGCTCATGCCAATCTGCGCACCGTTTTCGCGGCTGGCGAACAGGCTGCACACCACACACGTGAGCACCAGGGCGCCCGAGGCCGCAGGCCAGGCCGTGGCCAGCCAGAAACTGGCCACGGCGAGGAACGCCAGGGCACTGCGCGCGCCAAACACCATCGCCAGGGACAGGTCGCGATGAGGCGCCAGGGTGCGCGGCGGATCCACCGCCGCCTTGCCCTCCTGCACAGCCGTCAGGGCCGCGCAGGCGGCCAGGGCGGTGTCGAGCAACAACGCGATCCTGGCCAGGCAGTAACTCTGTGCCGAACTGATCTGCGGATCGTGGGACGCATCCCACACCCGGGGGCGCAGCGCTTGCAACGTGGCGCTGTCGCCGTCGAGGGCTTGCTGCACGTCGTCCATCCACGGCTGGAGCGCCTGGGCTTCGACGGGATCGAGTTGCCTCCACTGCCGACGCACCGAGCGGGAAATGCGCAGCAGCATCAACAGTTTCTGGCTCAAGCCGCTGATGGCCCGGGCCCGCTGCCGCCCCAGGCGGCCCTCGAACCAGGCGTGTTCACGCTGGGCGTCGACCGCGACAATCTTGCCGAGGATTTCCAGCAAGCCCTTGCGCGCCTGGGCATCGCCCGCCAGGGTGGCACGGGCCGCCTGCATGCCGCTCTGCCAGGCGGCGCGAGCCTGCCCGGCCAGTTGCCGCTCGACCCGCAGCGGCCAGAGCAAGGCACTGGCGGCCGTGGCGCAGATGATCCCCAGGCTGATCTCGGTGCAGCGCGCCACCGCCTGGTCGAACACGGTCAAAGGATGGGAAATGGCCGGCAAGGCGATGATCGCCACGGTGTACCCGGCGAGCACGAATGAGTAAGACCAGGCACTGCGCAGCAACGTCGAACAGGCCGTGCACAAGCCCAGCCACACCGCCAGGGCCAGCAGGAACAACCACGGTGTCTGGGCGAACAGGGCCATGAACACCACGGACATGACCGTGCCCACCAGCGTGCCGAGCAGGCGTGCCAGGCCTTTCTGGACGACCATGCCGGACAACGGCTGCGCGACGATGATCGCCGTCATCAATGCCCACGACGGCTGCTCCAGCCCGAAGCGCAACGCCAGCCACAGGGCCAGTCCGGCGCCGAGCACGGTCTTGATGGCGAACTGCAACGCGAGGCGGTCGGGAGCGAACAGGGCCTGGAAGGTAATGGGCACGCAAAAGACTCTTCTGGGGGAACGTTGTAACGATAGATGGAATGCAGGTAATCGGCAGGCGCAATTATTAGCTGGCTAACTACTTCAGTCCATAGGCGATTACCGTTGATTTTCACAACACACTTTCTCTGACCGGCGACGCTGCGCAAGAGATCCCTTGTCGCCAAACGACGCCCACAAAAAAACGCCAGGCAAGCTGGCGTTTTTTTGGGTCAGGCGTGCGCGTTAGCTGGCAGCACGCGCCTGGTTACGCAGCGCCTTGACCTGATCATGGTTGCGTTGCACACCGTGGTACTGGCGCTCGACCAGATCACGAATGCCCACCAGGTTGTGCTTGTTGATTTTCTCGATGGCTTCGCGATAAGCCTTCAAGGCATGGTCTTCGCCGCGCTCGGCTTCGTTGAGCACTGCCTCTTCGTCCTTGCCAGTGAACATCGACTTCACGTCGACCCAACGGCGGTGCAGGTCACCGGCTACGCTGGTGGAGGTTTCCGGATCGCCGCCCAGGGAACGTACAGCCGCTTGCAGTTCGGCAGCAGCCGTCGCGCAGTCAGTCGAACGCTTCACGAACAGCGCCTTGAGTTCGGGGTGCTTGATGTCTTCTGCGCAGGTCTTGAACCCTTCCTGGCCATCTTTGCTGGTCTCGATCAGGTCGTTCAGGACGGAGATGGATTCTTTGTTGATGTCAGTCATTTTTCAGTTCCTTTGCTGGTGAATAAAACCTGCAAGGACTATTGCATCGGCCGTGCCAGGCCAAAAACAAGATAAATATTCAATAAAATCAATCAGTTAATATTTAACCGGAAATCTGTATCCGCGTTATTTGCATGATCTGTCAATTGGCCTGCATGCAGAATGCCTGTATTTTCCAGGCTGGTTGAAGGAAGACGAATGCCATGAACCCGCAAATGCTCGAACTGCTGGTCACCCGCCAGATGCCCTTCGGCAAATACAAGGGTCGCATCCTGGCCGACCTGCCCGGCCCTTACCTGAATTGGTTCGCCCGCGAAGGTTTTCCCCACGGCGAACTGGGCGGCCTGCTGGCGTTGATGCAGGAAATCGACCACAACGGTTTGTCCGACCTGCTCGACCCGTTGCGCGCCAAACACGGCAAACCCAAGCCCCGCCATTGACCGAGTCTCCCATGCCCGAGAATACGCTGCGCGCCCACGATGAAGCTTTCTGGCAGACCTTTGTCGGTCGCTACGATGTCGATCCTGGTGCACCGCTCAACCTGGAAAACGGTTACTTCGGGCGCATGTCCCGCACCGTTGTCGAGGAATACCAACGCAACATCGAATTCATCAACCGCACAAACTCGGTGTATGTACGCCAGCATTTCGACCTTGAACACAGCGAAGCCATTCGCCGCCAGATCGCGCAGTTGATCCACGCTGCGCCCCAGGCCGTGGCATTGGCCACCAGCGCAGTGGACGCCCTGCAGACGTTGATTCGCAATTACAACGGCCTGAAACCGGGCGACCAGGTGCTGATCAGTGACGTGGAATATGCCTCGGTCAAAAGCGCGATGCGCTGGCTGGCGCGCCAGCGCGGCGTGGAACTGATTGAAATCGTCCACCCGCACCCCGCCAGCTACGAGAGCCTGGTGGGCACTTACCGCCAAGCGTTCACCCAGCACCCTCGCCTCAAATTGATGGCGCTGACCTATGTCAACCACCTCACCGGGCTGGTGATGCCGGTCCAGGCAATTGCCGAGACCGCCCGGGAGTTCGGGGTCGACATCATCCTCGACGGCGCCCACGCCCTGGGCCAGATCAACTTCGACCTGCAGAAGCTCGGAATCGAGTTTGCCGGGTTCAATTTGCAGAAGTGGATCGGCGGTCCGCTGGCCCTGGGGTTCCTGTACATCGCCCCCCATCGGCTGGCCGACATCGACCCGGACATGGACGAAGGGAGCTATCCGGCCAGTGACATCCGCTCGCGCACGCCCCACAGCACGCCCAACATCCCGGCGTTGCTCACCCTGCCCCTGGTGTTCGAGGAGCACCGCGCCCTGGGCGGCGCCTCGGCCAAGGGCGCGCGCCTGTGCCACTTGCGCGACCTGTGGGTGACGGCGGTGCGCGACCTGCCAGGCATCGAAGTCATGACACCGGACGATCGGCGCCTGTATTGCGGCATCACCGCCATGCGCTTCACCGCCCACACCGACCAGCAGGCGATGGCCGATCGATTGCTCGACGAGTACGGGATCTTCACCGTGGTGCGCCAAACCAGCGCCGGGCCTTGCATCCGCATTACCCCAGGGCTGATTACCTTGGCGAGTGATATCGAACGGTTGACCCAAGCGCTGATCGAATTGAGCCGAACATAATTGTGGTCGGTGTTCAGCTGGCACGATGTGGCGAACTTCAGGCAAAAAAAAACGGTGCGCCGACCAAGCGCACCGTAAAACCGTAGAGCACCCAACGAGGTTCGGTCGAATCAGTCCAGCAGCGCCAAGGCCTCGGCGGTGCATTCCTGAATGCGGGCCCAGTCGCCGTTCTTGATCCACTCCGGATCGAGCATCCAACTGCCGCCCACGCACATCACGTTCTTCAATGCCATGTAACTCTTGATATTGGCCGGACCGACGCCGCCGGTCGGGCAGAATTTCACTTCGCCGAAGGGGCCGCCCAGGGCCTTGATGGCCGCGACGCCGCCACTGACTTCCGCCGGGAACAACTTGAAGCGGCGGTAGCCCAGGCCATAGCCTTCCATGATGCCCGAGGCGTTGCTGATGCCCGGCAACAACGGGATCGAGCTGTACACGCTGGCTTCAAGCAGGTCACGAGTAATGCCTGGGGTCACGATGAACTGCGAACCGGCCGCTTCGGCGGCCTCCAGCATATGGCGATCGAGCACCGTACCGGCACCGGTCACCAACTCTGGACGCTGCTCGCGCAGGACCTGGATGGCCTTGAGGCCGAACTGGGAACGCAAGGTCACTTCCAACGCCGTCAGGCCACCGGCAGCCAAGGCGTCGGCCAGCGGCAGGATGTCCTGTTCGCGGGCGATGGTGATCACCGGCAGGATCCGCGCCTTGGCGCAGAGGCTGTCGATCAGGGCAACTTTGTCCGCCATGGAAACGGTCGGGGATGGGTTTGTCATAGCGGCTGATCCTTGGTTCATGGGCACCAGTAAATCTCTAACGTAGGTTGCAAAAACGCACGGATCGGCATTTCGGCGACGTTGTCACCAGCCACCGCGGCGCTCAGGGTGGTCAATTTCGACTGACCGGAAATCGACAGCACTTTGTGTTTCGCAGAGGCCAGCAAGGCACGGCTCATGGTCAGGCGCTGATGCGGCACCGTCGGCGCCAGCATCGGCCAGCAGCGACGCGTGCCCTGGGCATCAAGGGCTTGAGCCAGGTTCGGGCTGTCGGGGAACAACGACGCGGTGTGCCCGTCGTCGCCCATGCCCAAAACCAGCACGTCGATGGACGGCAGTTCGCCCAGCAGGCGATCGGCCTGTTCGGCGGCCGCCTCCAGGTTGGCGCTTGGGCTATAGAGGCTCAGGAACTGGGCCTTGGCCGCAGCGCCTTGCAGCAGGTAGCGCTTGAGCAGGCCGGCATTGCTGTCGGCATGTTCAACCGGCACCCAGCGCTCGTCCGCCAGGCTCACCAGCACCTTCGACCAGTCCAGGGTCTGCTTGGCCAGGCTCTGGAAAAACGCCACCGGGCTACGACCGCCCGACACCACCAGCACGGCCGTGCCGCGCGCGTCGATCGCCTCGCGCAGTTGCTCGGCCACCTTCAGGGCCAAGCCTTCGGCCAACAACACCGGGCTCTTGAATTCGAGGGCGCTGACGCCCTGGGGCAGTTTCACTTCAGATATCGCCATACCATGACCTCCCATCCCGCGTGATCAGTGCAATGGAGCTCATCGGCCCCCAGGACCCGGCCGCGTACGGCTTGGGCGCATCGCCAGACTTCTTCCACCCGGCGATCAACTGGTCACACCACGTCCACGCGGCTTCGATTTCATCTTTACGGACAAACAGGTTCTGATTGCCATTCATGACTTCCAGCAACAACCGCTCGTAGGCATCGGGAATCCGTGCGCTGCGCCAGGTGTCGGAGAAGTTGAGTTGCAACGGACCGCTGCGCAATTGCATGCCCTTGTCCAGGCCCTGCTCCTTGGTCATCACCCGCAAGGAGATCCCTTCGTCCGGTTGCAGGCGGATGATCAGTTTGTTGCTGATCTGCAAGCGCTGCTCAGGGGCGAAAATGTAGTGGGACGGTTCCTTGAAGTGGATGACGATCTGCGACAGCTTCTGCGGCATGCGCTTGCCGGTACGCAAGTAGAACGGCACGCCGGCCCAGCGCCAGTTGCGGATGTCGGCACGCAGGGCGACGAAGGTTTCGGTGTCGCTCTGGGTGTTGGAATTGGGCTCTTCCAGGTAACCCGGCACAGCCTTGCCTTCGCTGTGGCCGGCGATGTACTGGCCGCGCACCACCTGGGTGGTCAGGCCTTCCGGGCTGATCGGCGCCAGGGCCTTGAGCACCTTGACCTTCTCGTCACGGATGCTGTCGGCCGACAGGTCGGCCGGCGGGTCCATGGCAATCAGGCACAACAGTTGGAGCAAGTGGTTCTGGATCATGTCCCGCAGTTGGCCGGCCTTGTCGAAATAGCCCCAGCGGCCTTCGATACCGACCTTCTCGGCCACGGTGATTTCCACGTGGGAGATGTAGTTCTGGTTCCACTGGGTTTCGAACAGGCTGTTGGCGAACCGCAACGCAATCAGGTTCTGGACCGTTTCCTTGCCCAGGTAGTGGTCGATGCGGTAGGTGCGGTTTTCGGGGAAGAACTGCGCCACCGCGTCGTTGACCTTGCGCGACGACTCCAGGTCCGAGCCGATGGGTTTTTCCAGCACGACGCGGGTGTTTTCGCTCAGGCCAACCTTGGCCAGGTTCTCGCAGATCGCGCCGTACACCGCCGCCGGGGTGGCGAAATAGGCGATGACCTGCTGGGCCGAACCGGCCTGCTCGGCCAGGGCGACGTAATCGTCAGCCTTGAGAAAGTCCACATGCAGGTACGTCAGTCGCGCCAGGAAGCGCTCGACCACGGCTTCGTCCAGGTCCTTGTCGCCCACGTAGCGGCGCAGTTCGGTGGCAATGAAAGCCAGGTGCTGCTGCTCGCTGCCGGGTTCACGGGCCAGCGCGATGATTCGCGTGTCCTCGTGCAGCAATTGCGCGCCATCGAGTTGATAAAGGGCAGGAAAAAGCTTGCGCAGGGCCAGGTCGCCCAACGCGCCGAACAAGGCAAAGGTGCACGGTTCAACCGTAATCGAATGCATGATGTTTGTTCTTTTATCAAGTTAAGCTACAAATACCTTTTTTCAAGGCATCACTCAAGGAAAAATGTAGTAATAACCACAACATTTTCCGAAAATACCGTTTCCGAGTGGTGGTCCGTCGGAGCCAACAGTAGGATAGGCCACCGCAAAGGGTCGTACCAAAGACCCGTCTTTCTAGGAATCTTGTATGGACCGCGTGCGAAATTTACTGGAACAGATCCAGACTCGCCTTGAAGAACTCAACAAGGCAGAACGCAAGGTGGCCGAGATCATCCTGCTCAACCCACAGCAGGCGACCCGCTTCAGCATCGCTGCCCTCGCCCAGGCCGCTTCGGTCAGCGAACCGACCGTCAACCGCTTCTGCCGCTCGTTCGGCGTCAGCGGCTACCCAGAACTCAAACTGCAACTGGCCCAGAGCCTGGCGAGCGGCGCAGCCTATGTCAGCCGCGCCGTGGAAGCCGACGACAACCCGGAAGCCTACACCCGCAAGATCTTCGGCAGTGCCATTGCTTCATTGGACAGCGCCTGCCAGGCCCTTGATCCAAATTTGATCAGTCGTGCCGTGGACCTGCTGATCCAGGCCCGACAGATCCACTTCTTCGGCCTCGGCGCCTCGGCTCCGGTGGCCCTGGATGCCCAGCACAAGTTCTTCCGATTCAACCTGGCGGTGACCGCCCACGCCGACGTATTGATGCAGCGCATGATCGCGTCGGTGGCCCATACCGGCGAACTGTTCGTGATCATTTCCTACACCGGGCGCACCCGCGAGCTGGTGGAAGTGGCACGCATCGCCCGGGAAAACGGAGCGTCCGTGCTCGGCCTGACCGCTGAAAATTCGCCCCTGGCGAAGGCCAGCACCTTGAGCCTGAACATTCCGCTGCCCGAAGACACCGACATCTACATGCCGATGACGTCGCGGATCATCCAACTCACCGTGCTGGACGTGCTCGCCACCGGCATGACCTTGCGCCGAGGCGTGGATTTCCAGCCGCACCTGCGCAAGATCAAGGAAAGCCTGAACGCCAGCCGGTATCCGGTGGGGGATGAGTTCAACTGATTCGGCTTGAATGCTTTATGGCCTGACAAGCCGTCATCGCGAGCAAGCTCGCTCCCACACTGGATCTTTGGCGTTCACAACCCCTGTGGGAGCGAGCTTGCTCGCGATGGGGCCGGCAGCCTCACCCACCCTCCAGAATCAAGCCCCCACCCGCGCCTGCAAACTCAGGTGAGCCCGCTCCCCCGGCGCCAGGCACAGGCTGTCGGTGCCGCCACTGGCGGCCTCGACGCAGACAAACTCGCTGATCTCATCCCAGCTCACCCCCAGCAATGGCCGGGCACCCGGGTGCCACACCACGGTGTCGGCGCTGTCGCCCGTGTCGATGCACAGTTCGCGCTGCCAGGCGCGATCCTTGAGCTGCAATTCGCCCTCATGCTGGAACACCCGCTGGCAACCGCCGTCGACTCGCAACTCACCTTCCTGCTGGCAAACCTCGCGACTCAACTGGTCGTAACCTTGAGCACCTTCCAGCCCAGACAGCGCTATCTCACCAACATCGCCAATACGCCAGTAGGCATGCAAAGCCTGACTCAACTGGCACGGCAGGCTGTCCTGGTGCTCGGTGCTCAAGCGCAGCTCCATGCGTTCACCCAGGTCGGCATGCAGGTCCACCTGCCAGTCGCACAGTTGCAACTGCCAGTGCAGGTGCACGCCGTCGTCATCGCTGCGGCTGTCGAGCAGTTTCCAGTCGATCAGTCGCGCCCAGCCATGGGACGGCCAGGCGTTTTCACTGGGATGGCGGCCATACCACGGCCAACACACCGGCACCCCGCCGCGTATCGCACCGACTTGCGGCCACTTGGCCGCACACCACAACCAGGGTTTCTGGCCACGGGGTTGGAAATGCAGCAACTGCGCGCCCTGGCGGCTGAACACCGCCTGGCACAGCGGATGGTCGATCACCAGCACATCGCGCTGCCGATAGCGCTCCCAGGCAAACACCGGGCGCTCGCGCAAGGATCTGAAAAAGCGTTGTAGCGGATGCTCATGCATGGGCCGCGGTCCTGGAAATCATTGAATTGCTCATCTGTTCGCGACGCGCTCTTTTGTGGCGAGGGAGCTAGCTCCCTCGCCACAACGCTCGGTGTCCAACCAAACGATTGAGTGCTCCCCAAAAAAAAGCGGACAGCCTTGGCTGTCCGCAAATATGCGCACATAGAGAGGAGCTTATCGCAACAACGTTAGAACACCGACTGAATTTTCAGGCCGGCCACCAGGGCGTTGTCGACTTCATCCACGCCACCTGGGTGGGTGATGTACTGCAGGTTGGGACGTACGGTCAGCCAGTTGGTGACGTGAACACCGTAGTTGAGCTCGTAGTTGTACTCGGTGCTGCGCAGCGGTGCGAACAACGGGTCGTTGTAGTCGTTGACGCCATTGGCAGCGTTGGTCAGCTCGGCGTTTTTCTTCACGTCATCGTTGACATGGATACGCGAGAAGCCGATCCCGATGTCATCTTTGGGACGTGCATCGAACGGCCCCTTGTACACGAACATCAACGACTGGTAGTTGTCGACGACGTTGGTGTCCTTGTCGTGGAAGGTCGCGTTGGCGGCGATGTTCAGGCCGCGGGACGCGTCACCGTTGTGAGTGGTGAGCTGTTGCTGCGCCACGAACCAGTAGCCGTGCTTGCTGTCATGGCTGCGATAGGCATTGCCGGTGGTCGCGGCGTCGTTACCGTTGTCATCCTCACGGACGTCATTGGCATCGGCCGTGCTCTTGTAGTAACCGACCCGGTATTCGCCTGGCAGGTTGTTGACCTTCGGCGACCAGACCAGCTCGACCGGGATGACGGTGCCCTTGGTGCCACTGCCGCTGAGCTTGAAGCCGTTGCCGTGCTCCAGTTGCGAAGGGTTCTGGTTGTAGGCACCGATCTGCGCATAGAACTCAGGCGTGAGGTTGTACTTCACGCGGATCGCCGCCTGGCTGACGGGCCAGTTGTACCAGATGTTGGTCGCCCAGTTACCCACCTGGGAACCGCAGAAAGCCAGGTTCTGGAATTCGCAAGGGAAGGTGTTGAAGTCTTCGCCTTCGCCGAAGTAACCGGCCTTCACGTCCAGCTTGCCGTCGAGGAACTGGTGCTTGATCCACAGTTGGGTCAGACGGACCATGTGGCCACGGCCGTAGACTTCCTGGGAAGAACTCAAGGTGCCGGCACGCGGATCGCCGACACGGTCATTGGAGATGTTTTGCCCGTTACGATTGGTCAGCTGGATCTTGGCCTGGGTGTTATCCCAGCCCCACAGCTTTTGCAGGTCCAACGCCACGCCCAGACCGAACTGGTCGGAGTAGCGCGCTGTCTTGTCGTTGTTGTAGCCACCGTGCAGGTTGCCACCCACTTCACCGACGTAGTCAGCCTTGATGTCGATACCCTGCTCGATCAGCTTGGTCCGTTCACCACCCCAGTCACCCGTCATCCACTGCGAATCGGCGCTGAACGCGTCGGCCGCATGTGCGCTACCGGCCAGCATCATCGCCGCAACGGCTGACAACTGGCAGATAAGCTGGGTGTTGTTTTTCTTCTTCATCCCTACATCCTCGTCTTTATTGTTATTAACTGTTTTTATCTAACGCGGTTTACAACGATTGCGGCGAATGGTCCCCCACCCACCGCATGCTCTGCTGTGGGAACGGGCTTGCTCGCGAATGCGCTGTATCAGTCGCCAGAAATGCCAAATGGCACACTGCATTCGCGAGCAAGCCCGCTCCCACACTGCTTTCTCAGCGGCCCTTGAACTGAGCCACGTTCGCCGCCCGAGCTTCGCCTTGTGGCTGACCCGCCACACCCAGGCGCTCACCCGTCTGCGCATCAAATAGTAATACTTTTTGAGGATCAAATTGAAGCGTCAGATTTTCCCCTGCTTGCGGAGCAAGGTCCGGCGCCAGGCGGCAGCAAACCTTGGTGTCATTTAGACTGACAAATACCAGGGTGTCCGGCCCCGTCGGCTCGGTCACCTGAACCTCCGCCCGGATGGTCGGCAAGCCGTTGGGCTCGCTGCCGGCCAGCACGATCTGTTCCGGACGCAAGCCGAGAATCACTTCACGGTCTTCAAGGCCGGCGTCCTGCATGCCCAGCGGCAGCTCGCAACGGGCCTGGCCGCTGTCGAGCAGCGCCAGCAGGCGACCGTCCTTGCGTTGCAGGCGCAATGGGATGAAGTTCATCGGCGGCGAACCGATGAAGCTCGCCACGAACAGGTTGGCCGGGTTGTTGTAGATGTCCTTCGGCGTGCCGAACTGCTGGATGATCCCGTCCTTCATCACCGCCACTTTGTCGCCCAGGGTCATGGCCTCGATCTGGTCGTGGGTGACGTAGACGGTGGTGGTTTTCAGGCGCTGGTGCATCAGCTTCATTTCGGTCCGCATCTCGACCCGCAGCTTGGCGTCGAGGTTGGACAGCGGTTCGTCAAACAGGTAGATCTTCGGCCGCCGCGCCAGTGCCCGGCCCATGGCCACGCGCTGTTGCTGGCCACCGGAGAGCTGGCCGGGCTTGCGATTGAGCAGGTGCTCGATCTGCAACAGCTTGGCCACGCGGGTGACTTCCTCGTCGATGGCCGCCTGGGGCATCTTGCGGATCTTGAGGCCGAACTCGATGTTCTCGCGCACGCTCATGGTCGGGTACAGCGCGTAGGACTGGAACACCATGGCGATGTCACGGTCCTTGGGGCTCATGCCGCTGACATCCTGGTCGCCGATCATGATCGCGCCGCCGGTGATGGTTTCGAGGCCGGCGATGCAGTTCATCAGCGTCGACTTGCCGCAACCCGAAGGGCCGACGAGGATCAGGAACTCACCGTCCTTGATCGACAACTCGATGTTCTTCAGGGTGTCCGGCAGGCCGGCACCGTAGGTCTTGTTTACATTGCGAAGTTCAAGCGTTGCCATGATTACCCCTTGACTGCGCCGGCCGTCAGGCCGCGCACGAAATACTTGCCTGCCACTACATAGACCAGCAGGGTCGGCAGCCCGGCGATCATCGCCGCCGCCATATCAACGTTGTATTCCTTGGCCCCGGTGCTGGTATTGACCAGGTTGTTCAGCGCCACCGTGATCGGCTGGGAATCGCCGCTGGAGAACACCACGCCGAACAGGAAGTCGTTCCAGATCTGGGTGAACTGCCAGATCAGGCAGACCATGATGATCGGGGTGGACATCGGCAGGATGATCCGCCGGAAGATCGTGAAGAACCCCGCGCCGTCCAGGCGCGCAGCCTTCACCAGCGCATCGGGAATGCTGACGTAGTAGTTGCGAAAGAACAGCGTGGTGAAGGCCAGGCCGTAGACCACGTGCACGAACACCAGGCCGGTGGTGGTGCTGGCCAGGCCCATCTTGCCGAGGGTGAACGAAGCCGGCAGCAGGACGGTCTGGAACGGCAGGAAGCAGCCGAACAGCAACAGGCCGAAGAACAACTGCGAACCGCGAAAGCGCCACATCGACAGCACGTAGCCGTTCAATGCACCGATGGCGGTGGAGATCAGGACGGCCGGAATGGTGATCTTGATCGAGTTCCAGAAGTAGCCGTTGACCGTCGCCCAGGCCTTGATCCAGCCGATGCCGCTGACCACGGTCGGCCAGCTCAGCAGGTTGCCGGTGCTGATGTCTTCCGGGGTCTTGAAGCTGGTCAACAGCATGACCACCAACGGCACCAGGTAGAGCAATACGGCGAGGATCAGCACCGCGTAAATCGCGATGCGACTCAGGCTGATGGCGGGTTTGGCAGCGAGACTAGTCATGGCGCTTGGTCCTCAGCTCGGAGTACAGGTAAGGCACGATGATTGCGAGAATCGCACCGAGCATCAGGATTGCGCTGGCCGAGCCCATGCCCATCTGGCCGCGGCTGAACGTGAAGGAATACATGAACATGGCCGGCAGGTCGGAGGAATAGCCGGGGCCGCCGGCGGTCATGGCCGCCACCAGGTCGAAGCTCTTGATCGCGATATGCGCCAGGATCATCACGGCACTGAAGAACACCGGCCGCAGGCTTGGCAGCACCACTTTCCAGTAGATGCGCGGCATGCTCGCGCCGTCGATCTGCGCGGCGCGGATGATCGACTGGTCGACACCTCGCAGCCCGGCCAGGAACATCGCCATGATGAAACCCGAAGCCTGCCAGACGGCAGCGATCACCAGGCAGTACACAACGCGGTCCGGGTCGATCAGCCAGTCGAGACGGAAGCCTTCCCAGCCCCAGTCACGCAGCAATTTGTCCAGGCCCATGCCCGGGTTGAGCAACCATTTCCAGGCCGTGCCGGTGACGATCATCGACAGGGCCATCGGGTACAGGTAAATGGTGCGGATGAAGCCTTCGCGACGGATGCGCTGGTCGAGGAACACCGCCAGCAGCACGCCAATCACCAGGGTTACGCCAATGAACAGGCCGCCGAAGAGCGCCAGGTTCTTGCTCGCCACCCACCAGCGGTCGTTGTCCATCAACCGCGCGTATTGCGCCAGGCCGGCCCATTTGTAGGTCGGCAGGAAGGTCGAGGTGGTGAACGACAGGACGAACGTCCACACGATATAGCCATAGAAGCCCACCAGGACGATGAACATGCTCGGCGCCAGCACCAGTTTGGGCAGCCAGCGTTGCAGCGCATCGAACGGCGAGGCCTTGCTGAACACAGCAACAGAACTCATGGGGAAATCCAGTATTGAAAACTACAGTGACATCCCTTGTGGGAGCGGGCTTTTGTGGCGAGGGGATTTATCCCCGATCGACTGCGAAGCAGTCGCAAAGCCGTTGCATGCGGTGTTACTCGACTCCGCCATTGCAACTTTCCGGGGCCGCTGCGCGCCCCATCGGGGATAAATCCCCTCACCACAAAAGCCCGCTCCCACAGGGACAGCGGTATTAACCGTTACTTGGCAGACTGAACCGCAGCACCCAGTTTCTTGGCGGCATCGGTCGGGTCGGCTTTCGGGTCGTTGATGTAGTTGGTCACCACGTCAAAGAACGCGCCCTGCACCGCCAGCGTGGTCGCCATATTGTGCGCCATGCTCGGCTGCAGCCCACCGGACTTGGCATCCGCCAGGAAGTCCTTGGCCGCGGTCTGGGCGCAGGAATCGAAACCGTACTTGGCCATGTCGCCCAGCATGTCGTTGCGCACCGGGATCGAGCCCTTGTTGATGCTGAAGACTTTCTGGAAGTTCTCGCCCAGCACGACCTTGGCGATGTCCTGCTGGCCGGCCGCGGTGCCCTTGTCTTTCTGCTTGAACACCGCCAGGGAGTCGATGTTATAGGTGAAGGCCTTGTCGGTGCCCGGGAAGGCTACGCACTCGTAATCCTTGCCAGCGACTTTCTTGGCGGCGGTCCATTCACTCTTGGCCCAGTCACCCATGATCTGCATGCCGGCCTTGCCGTTGATGACCTTGGCCGCTTCCAGGTTCCAGTCCTGGCCCTTGCCGTCGGCGTCCATGTAGGTCGCGACTTTCTTCAGCTCAGTCAGCGCCTTGACCATTTCCGGACCGGTCAGGGCCTTGTTGTCCAGGTCGACCAGGGCTTTCTTGTAGCCATCAGCGCCCATCACCGAAAGCACCACGGCTTCAAACACGGTGCTGTCCTGCCAAGGCTGGCCGCCATGGGCGAGCGGGATGAAGCCCGCGGCCTTGAGCTTGTCGCCGGCGGCGTAGAATTCTTCGAGGGTGGTCGGGTTCTTGGTGATGCCGGCTTTCTTGAAGACTTCCGGGTTGATCCACAGCCAGTTGACGCGGTGGATATTCACCGGCACGGCCACGTAGTCACCTTCGTACTTCACGGTATCGGAGACTTTCTTGTCGAGCAGGCTGTCCCACTTCTCTTCCTTGGCCACGTCCTTGAGCACGTCGCTGTCGAGCAGGCCGGTGGAAGCCCATTCCTGGATGTCCGGGCCCTTGATCTGGGCCACGCCTGGCGGGTTGCCAGCCACGGCGCGGCTCTTGAGCACGGTCATGGCCGTGGAACCGCCACCACCGGCGACAGCGCCGTCCTTCCAGGTAAAACCGTCTTTCTCGACCTGGGCCTTGAGCACATCGACCGCGGCTTTTTCACCACCCGACGTCCACCAGTGGACGACTTCCACGGTGCCTTTGGATTCGGCGGCAAGGGTGCTGACAGGGAACGCTGCGACGGGAAGCAGGGAAGCAAGAGAAATGACAGTAGCGAGGCGAGAAATCGCATTCATCTAGAAGTACCTTTCTTGTTGTTATGCATGCAAGTCGGTGCTTGCGCTGCATGGATTCTAATCAGAGGGAATCCCTTCGCAGGTAACGAAGGGACGTGCAAATGTCACGACATGGTTACACGGGTGAAGGGCTGGAGAGCCGTGCCAGAGCCGTCGCCATGCTGGGTGCCAGGGGCAGGCGCGGAATCAGCACCGCCTGCCAGGCGTGGTACAGGTCCGGCTTGCCCGGCCAGATATCGGCGCTGGGGCGGTTTTGTGGGTCGAGTTCGTGATGCCAGCTCCCATTGCAGCGGTCGATGAAGTGTTTGTCACAGAATTCCCAGAAAGTTCGGTACCAGGCTTCGTATTTCGCTTCATCGGTCCGTTTGAGCAAGGCACTGGCGGCGGCGGCAGCCTCGGCGTGCACCCAGTGCAGGCGGTGGCGAACCACCGCGCGGTTGTCCCAGTCCAGGGTGTAGACAAGGCCGGGCGCGCCGTCGACGTCCCAGCCGTGGCGGCAGTTCTGGTCGAAGAGTTTCTGTGCATCCTGGGCCAGCCAACCCGGCGTCAGCATGCCGATCTGGACCCGCGCCGCCTCGAGGTGCAGCAACAACCGCGCCCATTCGAACCCATGGCCGGGGGTGGTGCCGTACGGACGAAAGCCGTCGGCGGGGTTGTCGTGGTTGTAGTCGCGCAGCGGCTGCCAGTCACGGTCGAAGTGTTCCACCACCAGGTAATCGTTGGCCGCGGCATGGCCGTGAATCACCCGCTCGACGATGCGCAGGGCGCGGACCAGCCAGCGCGGGTCGTCGGTGGCGTCGGCCAGGGCCAGGAACGCTTCGGTGGCGTGCATGTTGCTGTTGGCACCGCGGTACGCCTCTTCGTCGCGCCAGTCACGACTGAAGGACTCGCGCAGGGCACCTTCTTCTTCGCTCCAGAAATGCGTGTCGATGACCCGCACCGCTTCGTCGAGCAACGCCTGGGCACCGGGACGCTGGGCCACCACGGCGGAGCTGGCGGCCAACGCGACGAAGGCATGCAGGTAGGCGGCCTTGCCGGTTTGTTCGTCATGGGGCTGCGCGGTGGCGAACCAGCCGCCGTGCTCGGCGTCGCGCAACGGCCCGCTGAGGGCCTGGACGCCGTGGTCCACCAGTTCGGCAAAGCCGGGCAGACCTTGGATGTGGGCCATGGCGAAGCTGTGGGTCATGCGGGCGGTGTTCATGGTCTCGGCCCGCGCCCCGGCCGGGAGGCGTCCCTGGTCGTCGAGGTTGCCAAAGCCGTCCGGCAGCTTCGACGCTTTGGCGAACGCCAGCAATCGCAAGCCTTCGGCAGCGAGCCAGTGCTGGTGGGCAGGCGCGTTCAGCCAACTGCTGAAAGCCGGGAGGAAGGTGTCCATCGCAGGTCCCTTTTTTGTTGTTTTGACGCAGGGAGTCTAAACAAGGGCGGACGGCGGGCAGGTAACGAAAGGGGCGAGTTATGTCACTGAGTTGTGACATTTACCTGGGAGAGGCGTTGAGGTTACTGGCGCCATCGCGAGCAAGCTCGCTCCCACAGTGGACGTCATGGAGCACCGGTCTCCTTGTGGGAGCGAGCTTGCTCGCGATGAACGATAACGCGGTCTGATCAATCCACACTGCGCGGCAACTGCAACGTCACCCGCAGCCCGCCCTCGCGCAGGTTCTGCAGGCTCACTTCGCCGCCGTGGCTATGGGCAATGTTGCGGGCGATGCCCAGCCCCAGCCCATACCCCTGCTGCTGCCCGGCCAAGCGGAAGTGCGGCTCGAAGACTTGCTCGAGGCGCTGTTCCGGCACGCCAGGCCCTTCGTCATCGACGTGCAGGACGAACGCACTTTCATCGTCCTCGATGTGCAGGTGGGCGTTCTGCCCGTACTTGAGCGCGTTGTCGATCAGGTTGCCGATGCAGCGCTTGAGCGCCAGCGGCTTGCCGTGATACGGCGCCAGCGCGCGTCCGTCCTGGGTCACCCGGCCATTGCCGTTGGGCGCCAGGTAAGGCTCGACCAGGCAATCGAGCACGTGGTTGAGGTCCACCGGCTCGATGTTCTCGTGGATATCGGTGTCCTTGACGCACTGCAACGCGCCCTTGACCAGCAGTTCCAGCTCATCGAGGTCGCGACCGAACTTGGCTTGCAGGTTTTCGTCTTCCAGCAATTCGACCCGCAGGCGCAACCGGGTGATCGGTGTGCGCAGGTCATGGGAGATCGCGCTGAACAACTGGCTGCGCTCGGTCAGGTAGCGGCTGATGCGTTCACGCATGGCGTTGAACGCCCGCCCTACTTCCACCACTTCGCTGCCCCCTCCCTCCGCCACCGGTTCCACTTCGGCGCCCAGGGACATGTCCCGCGCCGCGCGGGCCAAACGCTTGAGGGGACGGCTCTGCCAGTGCACCAGCAGGCCGATGAACAGCAACAGCAGGCTGCTGGTGAGCACGATGAAACCGACCTGCTGCTTGGGCAGGTCCTGCTCTTCGAGGCTGGTGTAGGGTTCGGGCAGCAACGAAGCGATGTACAGCCATTCGCCCGGCGCCATCTGGATCTGCGTGACCAGCACCGGCGGGTTCACCGGTTCGAGCGTCAACGCGTAATGGGCCCAGGAACGTGGCAGCTCATCGAGCTTCAGCCCGCCGTTGAAGATCCGCAGGTCTTCGGGGCTGACAAACTTCACCGAGATGTCGGCGTTATTGCCCAGGGAGCGGCGCAATACCTCGTCCACCGCCTTGAGCACCGCCAGCTTGCGCGGCGTCACCGGCAGCACGTCCATGCCCAGGGGTTTGTCATTGAGGGTGACGACGAACCGGGTACCGCCCATGCTGCGCAACTGATCGAGGACCAGGGGCCGGTAGGCCACCGGCAACGAACGCAGGTAGCTGACGCTGGCGGTCATCGAATGGGCGAGGCTGCGGGCGCTGGTGACCAGGCCTTCGAGCTGCGTGGCACGCAGTTGCGAAACCCAGATCAGGCTGGACAGCGTTTGCGCGAACAGCACCACCAGCAAGGTCAGTAACAGCATCCGGCCGAGCAGCGAACGCGGCACCGGCACCCGTCCTATGACCTTTTTGACCCCATCAATGACCATTGCTGGCAACCACACTGGCTGCCAACTGGTAACCACTGCCGCGTACCGTGCGGATCAGCCGCGGTGGCTTGTCGGTGTCGCGCAGGCGCTGGCGCAGGCGACTGACGGCCATGTCGACGATCCGGTCCAGGGGCATCAGCTCGCGGCCACGGGTGGCGTTGCCGATGGTGTCGCGGTCGAGGATTTCCTGGGGATGATCGAGGAACAGCTTGAGCAAGGCGAAATCGGCGCCGGAAAGAATCACTTCTTCGCCGTCGGCGTGGAACAGCCGATGGCTGACCATGTCCAGCCGCCATTCATCGAACGCCAGCACTTCACCGCCGGACCGTTCCTGGCCGAATTGCGCCCGGCGCAGCAACGCCTTGATGCGCGCCTGCAACTCGCGTGGGCTGAACGGCTTGCCCAGGTAGTCATCGGCGCCCAGTTCAAGGCCGATGACCCGGTCGGCCTCGTCGGAACTGGCCGTCAGCATGATGATCGGCACATGCGCCTGGCGCGGGTGCTGGCGAACCCAGCGGCACAGGCTGAAGCCGTCCTCGTCCGGGAGCATCACGTCGAGGATCACCAGGTCGCTCGGTGCTTCGTTCAGCGCCTGGCGAAAGCCGGCGCCGTCCGGCGTGGTGCGCACCTGGAAACCCGCGCGGCTGAGGTAGGTGTCCAGCAGCTCGCGAATCTCCTGGTCGTCATCGACCAACAAAATCGATTTGTTCACTGAACTCACAGGGCCTCGTCCTTGCTGGTGGGATTGGCGGATTATGCCTGATGAGCCGGATCTATAAACACCACTACCCCTTGTGGGAGCGGGCTTGCTCGCGAATGCAGGGTTTCATTCAACATTTTCGTCGACTGACACACCGCTTTCGCGAGCAAGCCCGCTCCCACAGGGCCTTACAAATTTTAAACTTGTACCGACTGCTCCAACGCCACGCCCGCCCCCATCAGGCCGGAGTACGGCGCGGTGACCAGCCAGACCGGAATGCCCTTGAAGTAATCGCTCATGCACCCCTTGTCGGCGAAGCAACGGGCAAAACCGCTTTCCAGGAAGAAATCGGCAAACCGCGGGACCACCCCGCCAACGATGAAGACGCCACCGCGCCCACCGACCGTCAACACATTGTTGCCGGCCACGCGTCCCAGCCAGCGGCAGAACTGTTCGAGCACTTCCAGGGCCACGGGATCGCCCGCCAGGCCCGCGGCGGTGATGGATTCGGGCGTATCGAGCACCGGCTCATGGCCGTCCACCGCACAGATGGCCCGGTACACCCGCGGCAAGCCGCTGCCGCTCAGGGCGGTTTCGGCGCTGACGTGGCCGATTTCGTTGTAGATGTGCTGCCAGAGCTGGGTTTCCCGCGGGCTGCTCATCGGCAGGTCGACATGGCCGCCTTCCCCCGGCAAGGCCGCGAACCGACCTTCGCCGAGGTCCAATAGGGTCCCCACGCCCAGCCCGGTGCCCGGCCCGATCACCACCGCCGGGCGCATCGGCTCCGGGGTGCCCTCGCACACGACGCGGTATTCATCGGGACGCAGGCAGGTCATGCCCAGGGCCATGGCCGAGAAGTCGTTGACCAGCAACAGCTTCTCCACCTGCAAGGTCTCGCAGAACGCCCGGTTGCTCAGGCGCCAGTGGTTGTTGGTGAAGCGAAAAGTGTCGCCTCCCACCGGCCCCGCCACCGACAGGCACACCGAGCCGATAGCCCCCGGCGCCATGCCCAGGCCGGCCAGGTAGACCTTGATGGCATCCTCCGGGCAGGCGTAGTCCGCGGTGGCCAGCACCTGGATGTTTTCCAGGTTGTGGTTCTTCCACAACGCGAAGCGTGCGTTGGTCCCACCGATGTCACCGACCAAAGCCAGTTTCAATTAATCGTCTCCAGGGCAGCAGTGAAGGCGCTGGCGCCCTGCTCTGCCGAGCTGAAGGCCATGCGCATGAAGCCGAACAGCTCGCGACCGGTGCCGATGTTGTTGCCCAACAGGCCCTTGGCCGGCTCGCGCGCGGCAAATTCCTCGGCGTCCACCTTCAGTTCCAGGGTGCCTTTGACGCCATCGACGCGGATGATATCGCCCTCCTGCACCCGGGCCAATGCACCACCGACGTAGGCTTCGGGGCTGACATGGATGGCCGCCGGGATTTTCCCCGAGGCGCCGGACATGCGCCCGTCGGTAACCAAAGCCACCTTGAAGCCGCGGTCCTGCAGCGAGCCGAGGTACGGGGTCATCTTGTGCAGTTCCGGCATGCCGTTGGAACGCGGCCCCTGGAAGCGCATCACCGCGACGAAATCCTTCTCCAGCAAACCGGCCTTGAACGCGTCCGCCAGGTCCTGCTGGTCCTGGAACACCATGGCCGGCGCTTCGACGATCTGGTTTTCCAGGGCCACCGCCGAGACTTTCATCACGCCACGGCCCAGATTGCCCTCCATGACCCGCAACCCGCCTTCCGGCGAGAACGCGCGGGCCACCGGGCGCAGGATGTTTTCGTCGAGACTTTCGATCGGGCCGTCGCGCCACACCAGTTTGCCGTCTTCGAGGAACGGCTCCTGGGTGTAGCGGCTCAGGCCGTGGCCGAGCACGGTGTTGACGTTCTCGTGGAGCAGGCCGGCTTCGAGCAGTTCGCGGATCAGGAACGACATGCCGCCCGCCGCCTGGAAGTGGTTGATGTCGGCCTTGCCGTTCGGGTAGACGTGGCTGAGGGTCGGTACCACCTCGGAGAGGTCGGCCATGTCCTGCCAGGTCAGCTGGATGCCCGCCGCCATGGCGATGGCCGGCATGTGCAAGGTGTGGTTGGTCGAGCCGCCGGTGGCATGCAGGGCGACGATGGAGTTGACCAGCGAGCGCTCGTCGACGATTTCGCCGATGGGCATGAAGTTGCCGCTTTGCTTGGTTATGCGCGTGACTTGGAACGCCGCTTCGCGGGTCAGGGCGTCGCGCAGTGGCGTGTTCGGGTTGACGAACGAAGCGCCCGGCAGGTGCAGGCCCATCACTTCCATCAGCAGCTGGTTGGTGTTGGCGGTGCCGTAGAAAGTGCAGGTGCCCGGGCTGTGGTAGGACTTCATCTCCGATTCCAGCAGCTCTTCGCGGCTCGCCTTGCCTTCGGCATAGCGCTGGCGCACGTCGGCTTTTTCCTTGTTGGAAATACCCGAGACCATCGGCCCGCCAGGCACGAAGATCATCGGCAAATGACCGAAGCGCAGCGCGCCCATCATCAGGCCCGGCACGATCTTGTCGCAGATGCCCAGCATCAGCGCGCCGTCGAACATGTTGTGCGACAACGCCACCGCGGTGGACAACGCGATCACCTCGCGGCTCGGCAGGCTCAGTTCCATCCCGGCCTCGCCCTGGGTCACGCCGTCGCACATCGCCGGCGTGCCCCCGGCGAACTGGCCGACCGAGCCGATCTCGCGCAGCGCCTGCTTGATCTGTTGCGGAAAGGTTTCATAGGGCTGGTGGGCCGAGAGCATGTCGTTATAGGACGACACGATGGCGATGTTGGCGGCGTTCATCATCCGCAGGTGGTGCTTGTCTTCCGTGCCGCAACCGGCCACGCCGTGGGCGAAGTTGGCGCACTGCAATTTGCCGCGCATCGGCCCGTCGCTGGCTGCACCGCGGATCAATGCAAGGTAAGCCTGACGCGTGGCGCGGCTGCGGGCGATAAGCCGTTCGGTGACCTCAAGAACGCGGGGATGCATGTGTAGAACTCCAGGCTAACGGGTGTGGCGACCTGATTGTCTATGCTGGTCAAAAGCCCGCGACGCAATGGGCGCCAGGGGGATTGTTGACCATTCGGACCAGTTGATTCAGGTCACTCGTTGTAGATAAAACAAAATATTGCCACTAAAAAGGCTTGTTTTCTATTTTTATGCGAATAATCTTGTAATTCCAACAACAAATCGACGGCGGCGCAGTTAATGACTCTTCGAATCGCAATCAATGGTTTTGGCCGCATCGGCCGCAACGTCCTCCGTGCACTGTATACCCAAGGCTACCGTCGCGACTTGCAGATCGTCGCCATCAACGACTTGGGCGACAGTGCGATCAACGCTCATCTGCTCAAGTACGACACCGTCCACGGCACATTCGATGCCGATGTACAGCACGATCATGAAAGCCTGACGGTCAATGGCGACCGCATCTCGGTCAGCGCCATCCGTAACCCGGCCGACCTGCCTTGGGCCGCTGAAAAGATCGACGTGGTGTTCGAGTGCACCGGTCTGTTCACCGACCGTGCCAAGGCCGCCGCCCACCTCAGCGCCGGCGCCCGTAAGGTGATCATTTCGGCCCCGGCCAAGGGTGCCGACGCCACCGTGGTGTATGGCGTGAACCACGACATCCTGCGCCAGTCGCACCAGATCATTTCCAACGCGTCGTGCACCACCAACTGCCTGGCCCCGGTAGCCCAGGTGCTGCACCGCGAGCTGGGCATCGAAAGTGGCCTGATGACCACCATCCACGCCTACACCAACGACCAGAACCTGACCGACGTCTACCACACCGACCCGTACCGCGCCCGTTCTGCTACCCAGAACATGATCCCGAGCAAGACCGGCGCCGCCGAAGCGGTTGGCCTGGTGTTGCCGGAACTGGCCGGCAAGCTGACCGGCATGGCCGTGCGCGTGCCGGTGATCAACGTGTCCCTGGTGGACCTCACCGTGCAGCTCAAGCGCGAAGCCTCGGCCGAAGAAGTCAACGACCTGCTGCGCCAGGCCAGCCAGCACTCCAGGATCCTCGGCTACAACAGCCTGCCGCTGGTCTCCAGCGACTTCAACCATAACCCGCTGTCGTCGATCTTCGACGCCAACCACACCAAGGTCAGCGGCAAGCTGCTCAAGGTACTGGCCTGGTATGACAACGAATGGGGCTTCTCCAACCGCATGCTCGATAACTGCCTGGCGTTGTGCAACGCGGAGTGATTGGAAACGGCAGTTGAGTTCCTGTGGGAGCGGGCTTGCTCGCGAAGGCGGCGGATCAGTCAGACTTCAACCAACTGACACACCGCTTTCGCGAGCAAGCCCGCTCCCACAAGGTTGTAAAACAGCCAGAATGAATCAAGGCTTGACCCATCATGCAGATGACAATCATTATCATCTACTCGAACCGGATCGGGCCCTACCGTGAGTCAATCGCGCTTTCATCACGTCTTTCTCGCCCAGCGCATGCCGCTGCTGCGCACCCTCGAGCGCATGGTCAACAACCCCAGCACCGCCGAAGACCTGCTCCAGGAAACCTACCTGCGCGTCTCCCGCGCACTGGCCGAGCGGCCGGTCGAGCACCTTGAACCGTTTGTTTTCCAGACCGCCCGCAACCTGGCGCGGGATCACCTGCGCGCCCGCCGCGTGCAGTCGCGCACCGTGCTGGACGACGTCCCCCTGGAGGTGGTCCACAACGTGGTCGCGCCCCAAGGCAACGCCGAGGACGCCGTCCATGCCGGGCAGATGCTCGAACGCCTCAATGTCAGCCTGCAAGCGCTGAGCCCACGCCAGCAGCGGATCTTCATCCTCAGCCGCCTGCACGGCCACAGTTATCAGGACATTGCCGGGCAACTGGGCGTGTCGTCGAGCACGGTGCAAAAGGAACTGAAGCTGATCATGGCGATCTGTGTGGGAAGCTGTCAGCCGTGAGCGACACGCCCACCGTGGCGCTGGGCTTGCCATCCGCCGCTTGCCGCTTGTAGCTTGCCTCCTGCCACCCACACCGAGTAGCCAACGTGACGGACAACCCTCACACCTCAGACACCGCTACGGCGTACACCGCCCATGCCATGGAGCAGGCACTCGACTGGCTGATCCTGCTGGAGCACCCCAGCGAGGAGCAGACCCGGCAGTTCCAGGCATGGCTGGCGGCCGATCCGCGCCATGGCGAGGCGTTCGCCCGGGCGAAGGCGATCTGGGACGGCCCGCAGGTGCTGGAAAGTGCCCGGCGGCTCGCCGTCGCTCCCAGGCTCACCCGCCGCTCACGCCTGCGCGCCCATTGGAAACCCCTGGCGACCGCCGCGGTACTTTTGCTGGGCCTGTTCAACTTCAGCGACCTGCCTGTGCGCTGGCAGGCCGACCACCTGACCGTGGTCGGTGAGCGCCAGCGCCTGCAACTGGAGGACGGTTCCAAGGTGCTGCTCAACACCGATTCGGCGTTCTCCAGCACGTTCAACGAGCAGCGGCACGTGGCCCGCCTGTACAAGGGCGAGGCGTTTTTCGAGGTGCCGGCCAACCGCAACCTGCCGCTGGAAATCGACGCCGGCCCGGTTACGGCCAGCGTCAGCGACACCACGTTCGCGGTGCGCTACCTCGACGGCGTGGCCCAGGTTCAGGTGCAGCGTGGCGACGTCGACCTGCGGGCCAGTCGCAACGACAGCCACGTACGGCTGTCGGCCGGGGAAAGCATCCGCATCGGTCCCAACGGCTTCGACCGCCCATCCCGGCTCGACAGCGCCACCGACCTGGCCTGGGTCCAGGGCCGGCTGGTGTTCGAGAACCGGCCATTGGGCCAGGTACTGGCCGAACTGCAACGCTATTACCCTGGTTGGATCATCAACACCAATGATCGCCTGGCCGGCGTCGCGGTGACAGGTAACTACCGCCTCGATCAACCGCTGGATGTGGTTCGTTCCCTGGCCCACATCACCTCGGCGCGCCTGCAGGAATTCCCGGCGCTGGTGATTTTCAACTAAATGAGAATTATTTTTACTCGATAGGCTTCGCTGGTTCGTCTCGTTATAGCCAATGCAATTGATTCGCATCCAGCCATGCGGATCTGCACCTATAACAGATGCGACACGGAGCGCTATCGATGTCCTCTCGCCTTACTTGCCGGTTCCTCGCCCCTTCTTGCACGCTGTCGCTGTTGACCGCCGCCCTCCTGGTGGCCGGCACGGTGCCGGCCGCCTTCGCGGCCACTGCTGCACAAGCGCCTGCACGGAACATGGGCGACTATACGTTCGCCATCGCCCGGCAACCACTGGTCTCGGCCCTGAACGCCTTCACCGCCGTCACGGGCTGGCAGGTCGGCCTGCCGGCGGAACTGGCCGACGGTGTCGCCTCACCGGGGGTGAACGGCTCGCTGCCCGCGGAAAAAGCCCTGGAGCGACTGTTGCTGGGGACCAACCTGAGCTATCGCAAACTGGGCGACCACAGCATCGTCCTGGAAAAACGCAGCACCGCCAGCGCGATGAACCTGCCACAGGTGACCATCAGCGCCACTCGCCAGGAACAGGACATCACCGGCGTGCCGAGCACCGTCACCGTCCACGACCGCGAGGCACTGGATCGCGGCAACGTCAACACCATCAAGGACCTGGCGCGCTACGAGCCGGGCGTTTCGGTGGGCGGTGCCGGCCAGCGCGGCGGCATCAGCGGCTACAACATCCGCGGCATCGACGGCAACCGGATCCTGACCCAGGTCGACGGCGTGGCCATACCCGACGGTTTCTTCAACGGTCCCTACGCCAAGACCCAGCGCAACTACCTCGACCCGGAAATCGTCAAGCGCGTGGAAATCCTCCGCGGCCCGGCCTCGGTGCTGTATGGCAGCAATGCCATTGGCGGCGCCGTCAGCTACTTCACCCTGGACCCGGACGACATCATCAAGCCGGGCCAGGACGTCGGCGCGCGCCTGAAGACCGGCTACAGCTCCGCCGACGACAGTTGGCTCAAGTCCGCCACCGTCGCCGGGCGCAGCGCAGCCTTCGACGGCCTGTTGCACTACAGCCAGCGCGACGGCCACGAAACCGAATCCTACGGCAGCCACAACGGCACCGGTCTGGACCGCACCGCCGCCAACCCGGAAGACGTGCGCGCCAGCAACGTGCTCGCCAAGCTCGGCTGGAACTACGACGATGATGCGCGCCTGGGCCTGGTCTACGAGAAGTACAAGGACGATCGCGACACCGACCTGAAAAGCGCCTACGGCGGCCCTTACTCCAACGGCGGGCCGGCCATTCCCGTCACTTTGCTGCCGGGCGGCATGTACCAGTGGCGCACCGGCAACGACACCATCACCCGCGAGCGTTTCGGCCTGGAACACAGCTTCGCCCTCGACAGCCTGCTGGCCGACCACATGAAGTGGAGCCTGAACCATCAGGTCGCCAAGACGAACGAGAGCACCGAGGAGTTCTATTTCCCGATCACCCGCCAGGTGCTGCGCACCCGCGACACCCTCTACGAAGAAAAGCAGTGGGTCTTCGACGCGCAACTGGACAAGGCCTTCAGCCTCGCCGACACCGACCACGCCCTGACCTACGGCACCACGCTCAAGCAACAGAAGGTCACCGGCTCGCGCAGCGGCAATGGCGTGTGCCTGGCCGTGGGCCGCGGCTGCACCGCCGTGGGCGCCATCAGCGCAGCGGATGTACTGGCCAAGGCCAGTGACTTCCCGGACCCGACCATCAACACCTACAGCGTGTTCGCCCAGGACCAGATCAGTTGGAACCAGTGGACCTTCACCCCGGGGCTGCGCTACGACTACACCCAGCTCAAGCCGCACGTCACCCAGGCCTTCCTGAACACCGCCGACCCGACCGGCGCCGGCACCGTCAGCGACAGTGAGAAGACCTGGCACCGCGTCTCGCCCAAGTTCGGCCTGACCTATGCCTTCAGCGACCAGTACACCGGCTACGGCCAGTACGCCGAAGGTTTCCGCACCCCAACCGCCAAGGCCTTGTACGGTCGCTTCGACAACGCGGGCGTTGGCTACAGCGTGGAGCCCAACCCCAACCTGGAGCCGGAAAAAAGCCAGAGCTACGAGACCGGCCTGCGTGGCCGCTTCGACTCAGGCTCGTTCGACGTGGCGGTGTTCTACAACAAGTACCGCGACTTCATCAACGAAGACGCCATCACCCCCGGCGCCGACCAGTTGACCTTCCAGAGCAACAACATCAAGCACGCCACGATCAAGGGCGCGGAGATCAAGGGACGCCTGGACCTGGATGTCCTGGGCGCGCCGAAGGGCCTGTATACCCAGGGCTCGGTGGCGTATGCCTACGGTCGCAACAACGACACCGGCCAGCCGCTCAACAGCGTCAATCCACTGACCGGCGTGTTCGGCCTCGGCTATGAGCAGGACCACTACGGCACCTTGCTCAGTTGGACCCTGGTCAAGAAAAAAGACCGTGTCGACGACAGCAACTTCAACTCGCCCGATGGCGTGAGCAGCCAGTTCAAGACCCCGGGTTTCGGCCTCCTCGACCTGAGCGGTTTCTACAAAGTGACCCAGGACATCACCGTCAGCGGCGGCCTCTACAACCTCACCGACAAGAAATACTGGCTATGGGATGACGTACGCGGCTACGACAGCGTCGGCGAAGCGGCGGTATTGAGCCCCGCTAACCTCGACCGCCTGACCGCGCCCGGACGCAATTTCGCGGTGAACCTGATCTGGGATATCTGATTCGATCACTGCGGCATGGATTCACCCTTGTGGCGAGGGAGCTTGCTCCCGCTGGGCTGCGCAGCGGCCCCGCAATTTCACGGTCGCTGCGCGACCGAGCGGGAGCAAGCTCCCTCGCCACCACAGCGACCCGTTTAACAGGAAGGCCTACTCATGAACACCCAACGCCCCACTTCCCGCGCCCAGCGCCTCAACCAGATCACCCACGAACCCCACGCCAGGCTCGACGCCCTGGTCAAGGCGCACGCACCGTTCGAAACCACGGCCAGCTATGCCCGCTTCGTCGTCGCCCAATACCTGTTCCAGTCGGAACTGGTGGCTTTGTACAACGATGCCGCGTTGGCCCGCCTGATCCCCGACCTGCCCGACCGCTGCCGGGCCGAGGCCGCGCGGGCCGACCTGGCGGACCTGGCCACCGAAGTACCGGCGCCGGTGGCCGGCGCGGTGCACAAACCGACCCAGGCCGAGGCCCTCGGCTGGCTGTTCGTCTCCGAAGGCTCCAAGCTCGGCGCCGCCTTCCTGATCAAGCGCGCCGTGGGCCTGGGCCTGAGCGAAACCTTCGGCGCCCGGCACCTGGCCGAACCGGCCGGCGGGCGGGCCGAAGGCTGGAAAACCTTCACCCGCACCCTCTACAACCTGGTCTTCACCCCAGAGCAGGAAGCCGAGGCGGATAAAGGCGCGCTGAATGCGTTCAATCGGTTTACGGTGTTGCTGGAGCAGGCTTACGCCACTGAACCGGCCTGACTCACGCCGTCTATCTGGGAAAGTGTATGCCTGAAAGAAAGTTATGAACCGCCCTTCAAGACTCGCCCAACTGCTCTTCGGCCTGCTCGCCTACACCAGCCTGGCCATCGGCCTGATCGCCATCGTCGTGCCCGGCCTGCCGACGACCGAATTCATCCTGCTCGCTGCCTGGGCCGCGACCCGCAGTTCGCCGCGCCTGAGCGCCTGGTTGGAGCAGCACCGGCTGTTCGGGCCGATGTTGCACAACTGGCGCAACGGCAAGGTCATCCCGCGCCGGGCCAAGGTCGCCGCCACGGCCAGCATGCTGCTCTGCGCCGGCTTGATGCTGGTGATGCTCGACCACGGCTGGCCGGTCTACCTGGCCCTCGTCGGCATGGGCCTGGGCAACCTGTGGATCTGGTCGCGCCCGGTGGCGAGGGCGCAAGCGCGCCCCTCGACAGCCCTGCCCCCCGAATAAACCCATTTGATCTATGCTCGTCCTCTCATTCCGGAGGGCCCACGATGACTGACCTGCTCACAACCGTCCAAGCTTCCCTCGGCTTGCCCACGACGCCCATCGCCTTCACGGGCGAAGGCGCCCTGCCTTCGGCATTCGCGGTCACCGAACTGGCCAGCGCCAGCCTCGCCGCAGCCGGCCAGGCCATCGCCGAACTCATCCACCGGCAAACCGGACGCCTGCCGCCGCTTGAAGTCGACCGTCGCCTGGCCTCCTTCTGGTTTTCCACGTCCCTGCGCCCCACCGGCTGGAGCGTGCCGCCAATGTGGGACCCGGTGGCTGGCGACTATGCCACGGCCGACGGCTGGATCCGCCTGCACACCAATGCGCCGCATCATCGACAGGCAGCGGAAAAAGTCCTCGGGCCCTGCGCTGATCGCGCCGCCATGGCCGCCCAGGTAGCCCGCTGGAGCAAGACCGAACTCGAACAGGCCGTCGTCGACGCCGGTGGCTGCGCCGCCGAGATGCGTTCGTGGCCGGCCTGGCAAGCGCATCCCCAAGGCCTGGCAGTGAACGCCGAGCCGCTGGTGCAGTTCGCCCACACCAGCGGTGTGTCCCCCAGGCCCTGGCCGGGTTCCGTGTCCCAGCCACTGGCCGGCCTCAAGGTGCTGGACCTGACCCGGGTGCTGGCCGGTCCCGTGGCCAGCCGCTTCCTCGCCGGCCTCGGCGCCGATGTCTTGCGCATCGACCCTGCGACCTGGGACGAGCCCGGCGTCGTGCCGGAGGTCACCCTGGGCAAACGCTGCGCGCGTCTGGACCTGCACCAGCCCGACGACCGCGCGGTGTTCGAAGCCTTGCTTGAAAACACCGACATCCTGCTCCACGGCTACCGCGCCGACGCCCTCGAACGCCTCGGCTACGGCGCCGAGCAACGGCACAGGATCGCCCCGGGCCTGATCGATGTCAGCCTCAACGCCTACGGTTGGAGCGGCCCGTGGCAGAACCGGCGCGGCTTCGACAGCCTGGTGCAGATGAGCACTGGCATCGCCGCGGCCGGCATGGCCTGGAAACAGGCCGACACCCCGACGCCGCTGCCCGTCCAGGCACTGGACCATGGCACGGGCTACCTGATGGCTGCCAGCGCCGTGGTGCTGTTGGCCCGGCGCCTGGCAAACGGACAAGGCGGCTCGGCACGCCTGTCTCTGGCGCGGACCGCCAAACTGCTGATCGAGCGCGGCGCGGGGGACTCGGCCGCGCTACGGCCCGAGGACGCAGACGACCTGGGCATGCTGGTCGAGCAGACGCCATGGGGACCGGCGCAACGGTTGCAGGTGCCGCTGAAGATCACCGGCACGCCCTGGCAGTGGACGCTCGCGGCGACGAACCTCGGCGCCCATCGAGCGCAATGGTAAGCAGCCTCGCCCCCTGACCTGGGTCAGCTATCGACGCGTTGAATCGACATACGCTGTGACTCTCCTCGGCTGCCTCGGAGTCATGCAATGTCTGATACCCCCGGAAAACTTCGTTTGGGTGCGTTGGTCGCGCTGGTAGTGGGCTCGATGATCGGCGGGGGGATTTTTTCCTTGCCCCAGAACATGGCCGCCAGTGCCGACGTCGGCGCCGTCCTGATTGGCTGGGCGATCACCGCGGTGGGCATGCTGACCCTCGCCTTCGTGTTCCAGACCCTGGCCAACCGCAAGCCCGACCTGGACGGCGGCGTATACGCCTACGCCAAGGCCGGGTTCGGCGACTACATGGGTTTCTCATCGGCCTGGGGCTACTGGATCAGCGCCTGGCTGGGCAACGTCGGCTACTTCGTCTTGCTGTTCAGCACCTTGGGTTACTTCTTCCCGATGTTTGGTGAGGGCAACACGGTTGCCGCGGTGGTCGGCGCGTCGGTGCTGCTGTGGGCCGTGCATTTTCTGGTGCTGCGCGGCATCAAGGAGGCCGCCTTCATCAACCTGGTCACCACGGTTGCCAAGGTCGTGCCGCTGGCCTTGTTCGTGCTGATCGCCGTCTTCGCCTTCAGGCTCGACATTTTCACCAGCGACATCTGGGGCGCGAAGAACCCGCAACTGGGCAGCGTGATGAACCAGGTGCGCAGCATGATGCTGGTCACCGTGTGGGTGTTCATCGGCATCGAAGGGGCGAGCATTTTTTCCGCCCGCGCCGAACGACGCTCGGACGTGGGCAAAGCCACGGTGATCGGCTTCATCACCGTACTGCTGTTCCTGGTCCTGGTGAACGTGCTGTCCCTGGGGATCATGACCCAGCCGGAGCTGGCGAAGCTGCAGAACCCGTCCATGGCGGCGGTGCTGGAGCACGTCGTGGGCCACTGGGGCGCGGTGCTGATCAGCGTCGGCCTGATCATTTCGCTGCTCGGTGCCCTGTTGTCCTGGGTGCTGCTGTGCGCCGAGATCCTGTTCGCCGCCGCCAAGGACCACACCATGCCGGCCTTCCTGCGGCGCGAGAATGCCAACCACGTACCGGCCAATGCCCTGTGGCTGACCAACGCCATGGTCCAGCTGTTTCTGGTCGTCACCCTGTTCTCGGCCAGTACCTACCTGTCGCTGATCTACCTCGCCACCTCGATGATCCTGGTGCCCTACCTGTGGTCGGTGGCCTATGCGCTGCTGCTGGCGGTGCGCGGCGAGACCTATCAGAACGCCCTCGCCGAGCGCCGCAAGGACCTGTTCATCGCCGCCGTCGCCCTGGTCTACGCGGTGTGGCTGCTGTACGCCGGCGGCATCAAGTACCTGCTGCTTTCCGCCTTGCTCTACGCCCCGGGCGCGGTGCTGTTCGCCAAGGCCAGGCACGAAGTCGGCCAAGCGGTTTTCACCGCGGTCGAGAAGCTGATTTTCACCGCTGTGGTCGCAGGCGCCCTGGTGGCGGCCTACGGGCTTTACGCCGGCTTTCTGACCTTGTGATCGCTGAACGTTTTAATGGGAGGATGTGTAATGACCACGGAAAAAATGCAGTACGGCGTTCATTCCGAAGCCGGGAGATTGCGCAAAGTCATGGTGTGTTCCCCAGGCCTGGCCCATCAGCGGCTGACTCCGAACAACTGCGATGAACTGCTGTTCGATGACGTGCTGTGGGTCAACCAGGCCAAGCGCGACCATTTCGACTTCGTCACCAAGATGCGCGAGCGGGGCATCGATGTGCTGGAAATGCACAACCTGCTGACCGACGTCGTCGCCATTCCCGAAGCCCTGGACTGGATCCTGCAACGCAAGATCACCGCCAACTCGGTGGGCCTGGGTCTGGTGAATGAAGTCGGTTCGTGGTTGCGCAGCCTGGAACCGCGCCGGATCGCCGAATACCTCATCGGCGGCGTCTCGGCCGATGACTTGCCCGACAGCTTCGGCGGCAAGACCCTGCAGATGTTTCGTGATTTCCTCGGGCACTCCAGCTTCATCCTGCCGCCGCTGCCCAACACCCAGTTCACACGCGACACCACCTGCTGGATCTACGGCGGCGTGACCCTGAACCCGATGTACTGGCCGGCGCGTCGCCAGGAAACCCTGCTGGCCAGCGCCATTTACAAGTTCCATCCCGCGTTCACCCACGCCGACTTCCAGGTCTGGTACGGCGACCCCGACCAGGACCATGGCAGCGCCACCCTCGAAGGCGGTGACGTGATGCCGATTGGCAACGGCGTGGTACTGATCGGCATGGGCGAACGCTCATCCCGCCAGGCCATTGGCCAACTGGCGCTGAACCTGTTCAAGCACAAGGCCGTGGAACGGGTCATCGTCGCCGGCTTGCCGAAGTCCCGGGCCGCCATGCACCTGGACACTGTGTTCAGTTTCTGCGACCGCGACCTGGTGACCGTTTTCCCAGAGGTGGTGAGCCAGATCGTGGCCTTCTCCCTGCGCCCCGACGAGAGCAAACCCGGCGGCATCGACGTGCGCCGCGAGCAAGGCAGTTTCCTCGACACGGTGGCGGCCGCCCTCAAGCTCCCGGCCCTGCGCGTGGTGGAAACCGGCGGCAACAGCTTTGCCGCCGAACGCGAACAGTGGGACGACGGCAACAACGTGGTGGCCCTGGAACCGGGCGTGGTGATCGGCTACGACCGCAACACCTACACCAACACGCTGCTGCGCAAGACCGGGGTGGAAGTCATCACCATCAGCGCCAGCGAGCTGGGCCGAGGTCGCGGCGGCGGCCATTGCATGACCTGCCCGATCATTCGCGACCCGATCGACTACTGACCTTCGTGCCCGCGCCCTGGCTGACCGAATACGTGCCAGGGCCCGCTGAAACCCAAGGAGATGCACCATGGCGTTCAACACCCACAACCGTAACCTGCTCAGCCTCGAGCACCACACACCCCGTGAACTGCGTTACTTGCTGGACCTGTCCCGGGACCTCAAGCGAGCCAAGTACACCGGCACCGAGCAGCAGCACCTCAAGGGCAACAACATCGCGCTGATCTTCGAGAAAACGTCGACGCGCACCCGTTGCGCGTTCGAAGTGGCGGCCTACGACCAGGGCGCCTATGTCACCTACATCGACCCCAACTCCTCGCAGATCGGCCACAAGGAGAGCATGAAGGACACCGCCCGGGTGCTCGGGCGCATGTACGACGCCATCGAGTACCGTGGCTTCAAGCAGGAGATCGTCGAGGAACTGGCGAAGTTCGCCGGCGTGCCGGTGTTCAACGGCCTGACCGATGAATACCACCCGACGCAGATGATTGCCGATGTGCTAACCATGCGTGAGCACGCCGACAAACCGATCCATGAGATCAGCTATGCGTACCTGGGCGATGCCCGTAACAACATGGGCAACTCGTTGTTGCTGATCGGCGCCAAACTGGGCATGGACGTGCGCATCTGCGCGCCCAAGGCCCTGTGGCCCCACGACGACCTGGTGCAGCGCTGCCATCAGTACGCCGAGGAAAGCGGCGCGCGCATCACCCTTACCGCGGACCCGAAGGCGGCGGTCAAGGGCGTGGACTTCATCCACACCGATGTCTGGGTCTCCATGGGCGAGCCGGTCGAAGCCTGGGCCGAGCGAATCGAACTGTTGCTGCCTTACCAGGTCAACGCCGACCTGATGAAAGCCACCGGCAACCCGCGCACCCGCTTCATGCATTGCCTGCCGGCGTTCCATAACAGCGACACCAAGATCGGCAAACAGATCGCCGAGCAGTACCCGCACCTGGCCAACGGCATCGAAGTCACCGACGACGTGTTCGAATCGCCGGCATGCATCGCCTTCGAGCAAGCGGAAAACCGCATGCACACCATCAAGGCCATTTTGGTGTCGACGCTGGCAGACCTGTAAGGCCCTGTGGGCGGGCTTGCTCGTGAAGGCGGCCTGTCAGCCAACATCCATGTTGTCTGTGACATCGCTTTGGCGAGCAAACCCGCTCCCACAAGGGGCCCTTGCGTTGTTCGTTCCACTTTTTGTAAAGGACAGCACCATGCGAATCGTCGTTGCCCTGGGCGGTAACGCCCTCCTGCGTCGGGGGGAACCCATGACCGCCGACAACCAACGCGGCAACATCCGCACCGCGACTGAACAGATCGCCAGGATCCACCCCGGCAACCAACTGGTGATCGCCCACGGCAATGGACCGCAGGTCGGCCTGCTGTCGTTGCAAGCGGCCGCCTACCCCTCGGTCACCCCGTACCCGCTGGACGTGTTGGGTGCCGAGACCGAAGGCATGATCGGCTACATCATCGAGCAGGAGCTGGGCAACCTGCTGGACGCCGACGTCCCCTTCGCCACGCTGCTGACCCAAGTGGAAGTGGACGCCGACGACCCGGCCTTCCAACACCCCACCAAGCCCATCGGCCCGGTCTACAGCCAGCAGGAGGCGCAGGCACTGGCCGCTGAAAAAGGCTGGGCCATCGCCCCGGACGGCGACAGGTTTCGTCGGGTGGTCGCCAGCCCCAGGCCCAAGCGCATCTTTGAAATCCGTCCGATCAAGTGGCTGCTGGAAAAGGGCAGTATCGTGATCTGCGCCGGCGGTGGCGGCATCCCGACGATGTACGACGCCGATGGCAAGCTGCAGGGCGTTGAAGCGGTCATCGACAAGGACCTGTGCTCGGCGCTGCTGGCCGAACAACTGGAGAGCGATCTGCTGGTGATCGCCACCGACGTCAACGCCGCCTTCATCGATTTCGGCAAGCCGACCTGCAAGGCCATCGCCAGCGCCCACCCCGACGCCCTGGAAACACTCGACTTCGCCGTCGGATCCATGGGCCCCAAGGTGCAGGCCGCCTGCGAATTTGCGCGCAATACCGGCAAGGTCGCGGTGATCGGGTCGCTTTCGGACATCGATGCTATCGTCCAAGGCACCGCCGGTACTCGCATCAGCACCGCGACAACCGGCATCACTTATCGGTAATCGGAAACTCCCGGGGCAGATCCGGGGTCTGCCTTACTTCTACGCCTTTTTCCAGGAGAGTCGCTCATGGCCCTGTTCCGACCCGGTCACCTGCACATGGAGCGCCACGCGCTGAACAAGGATGACCACAGCTACGATCTGTGCATCGACTACGAGCTTGCCCAGGACCCCACGGAAGGCCAGGGCATGTCGTTCCGGCTGCACGGCACGATAGAGGACAAGCCCGTGGACGAGACGTTTTTCCTGGCCAAGGACCAGGCCTTCGACTTCGCCCGTCCCGCCACACACATCGCGCAGAAACACGGCCTGCCCAAGAGCGCCAACATCGGCTCCTTGCACAAGTACTACGACGACATGTTCGAAGACGTGCGAAAGCAACTGGATGTGAAACCGGGAGACCCGATGAAGCCGGAACACCTGGCGTAACCTGATCCACCCGCCCCCCATCACCCGGTGGGAGCGGGCTTGCTCGCGAAAGCGTCGTATCAGTCAACGATGATGTCGGCTGACACACCGCTTTCGCGAGCAAGCCCGCTCCCACATTGGCGGTATCAGTGTTCTGAATGTCCGGACAGTTGCCACGCCCGCCCCACTGGCAACTCACCCGCGCTGACCTATGCTTGAAACAGTACCCCCGGGTATTCGTTCAGAGGTCATCGCCATGAACATCAAAACAAGAAGACGCTTCGTCATATTCGTCACCTGCGCCGCCACGCTTGCGCTGTATGGCACGGCAGCCTACCGGGTGGAACAGGCCAGGCAACTGCCCCGCGAATTCGCCAGCTGCAACCTGGAACGCTGCATCCCCCATAACGGCTCCCTGAACGCCCTGCGCTGAGGCGTTTCAGTCGTCCTGCTGATCGGTCTTGAGCCGGTCGCGGAACGCCTTGGGCGAGATACCGACGCGGCGGCGGAACAGACGGGTGAAGTTGGTCGGATCGGAAAACCCGAGCATCTCGGAAATCTCGTAGATCGTCATGCCGGTGTAGGTCAGCAGTCGCTTGGCTTCCAGCAACTGCCGCTCATGCATGATCTGCAACGCCGGCTGACCCGCCAGCTCGCGGCAGGTGCCGTTGAGGTGCGACACCGATATGCCCAGGCGATGGGCCAGGTCTTCGACCTTGACGTGCTGGCGATAGGTTTCCTCCACCAACTGGATGAACCCGTTGAGGTATTCCCGCGCCCGTTGCGGGCGCTGGGTCTGGGTGCGGCGCTGCATGACCTGGCGGCTGACCCAGACCATGATCACGCTGACCAGCGCGTGCATCAGCATTTCCCGGGCCGGTTGGTGGCCCATGTACTCGCTCTGCAAGGCACTGAACAGGCTGTTCAGGTAATCGGCGTTCTCACCGGCCGGGTAGCTTTCGGCCTGGGCCAGCACGTTGACCGAATGCCCCAGCTGCGATTGCAGATGCGTCACCAGTGGCGCCGCCAGGGTCACCACGTAGCCGTCCACATCCTCGGAAAACCGGAACCCATGCACCGACAACGGCGGCAGGATCTGCACCGTCGGCTCGTCGAATTGCGTGCGTTGGCCTTCGATTTCCAGCTCCGCCCACCCCTTGAACACAAACAGCAACTGGCACAGGTCAGCATGCCGGTGGGGCTTGATTTCCCATTGATGCTCGCTGCTGCGCTTGGAAATGGTTTCACAGTGCAGCAGGTCCGGTGTCGGCCAATCCTGGCTCTCGCCATAGAGCTTGAACACCGGGATCGAAGGCAGCTCAGGTTTTTTCATAACGCGGATCCGGGCCTGGGGTTGCGGGCGATAATCGCACCAATTGGCAGAAAGAACAGGTATCGGCTCAGTTTTCCCCTTCAACTGACAGCTCCGCAAGCGAAAAATGCAGGCACTCAGGTCCATAACAATTAACGCGGACCCTGGCCGCGTACTTCGTGCGAGTCATAACAACAATGAAAACCCTCAAGACCCAAGTTGCGATTATCGGTGCCGGCCCCTCTGGCCTGCTGCTCGGCCAGTTGTTGCACAACGCCGGCATCGACACCGTCATTGTCGAACGCCAGGCCCCGGACTACGTACTGGGCCGCATCCGCGCCGGTGTGCTGGAACAAGGCATGGTCGACCTGCTCCGCCAGGCCGGCGTCAGTCAGCGCATGGACGCCGAAGGCCTGCCCCACGACGGTTTCGAGCTGGCGCTCAACGAGCGTCGGGTGCACATCGATCTCAAGGCGCTGACCGGCGGCAAAAACGTCATGATCTACGGCCAGACCGAAGTGACCCGCGACCTGATGGCCGCCCGCGAAGCCGCCGGCGCCCGGACGTTCTATCAGACCGGCAACGCCCAGCCCCACGACCTGCAGACCGACCAGCCCTACGTGACGTTCGAGTGCGACGGGCAAACCTGGCGCCTGGACTGCGACTACGTGGCGGGCTGCGACGGCTTCCATGGCGTGGCGCGACAGTCGATCCCGGCGGACACACTGAAGGTGTTCGAGCGGGTCTACCCGTTCGGCTGGCTCGGCGTGCTGGCCGACACCCCGCCGGTGCACGACGAACTGGTCTACGCCCGCCACCCCCACGGTTTCGCCCTGTGCAGCATGCGTTCCAAGACCCGCAGCCGTTACTACCTGCAAGTGCCGGCTGAAGAACCACTGGCCGACTGGCCGGACGCGCGCTTCTGGGCCGAACTGAAGAACCGTCTTCCCGCCGACCTGGCCGAGGCCCTGGTGACCGGCCCGTCCATCGAGAAAAGCATCGCGCCGCTGCGCAGCTTCGTTGTCGAACCCATGCAGTACGGCCGCCTGTTCCTGGTGGGCGATGCCGCGCACATCGTCCCACCCACCGGGGCCAAGGGCCTGAACCTGGCGGCCAGCGACGTCAGCACACTGTTCAACATCCTGCTCAAGGTCTATCGCGACGGCCGCGTGGACTTGCTCGAACGCTATTCCGCCATCTGCCTGCGCCGGATCTGGAAAGCCGAACGGTTCTCCTGGTGGATGACCTCGATGCTGCACCGTTTCGACGATGACGCCTTCAACCAGCGCATCAGCGAAGCGGAACTGGAGTATTTCGTCGACTCCGAGGCCGGTCGAAAAACCATCGCGGAAAATTACGTCGGACTTCCTTATGAGGCTATCGAATAGCCGGCTATCGACATAAACTGCGGACTCCGTCCCTTCGCCCTACCGGCGTGACGCCCGCAGGTTTTGCCGTGACCCAGCTCAACACCCCGCAAGCCCAGAAGCCGGCCATCCGCAGCATCCTGGTCGCGCTGATGCTGGCGATTTTCCTCAGCGCCCTGGACCAGACCATCGTCGCCGTGTCGATGCCGGCCATCTCTGCGCAATTCAAGGACGTCAGCCTGCTGGCCTGGGTGATCTCCGGCTACATGGTCGCCATGACCGTGGCGGTGCCGATCTACGGCAAGCTCGGCGACCTCTACGGGCGACGGCCGCTGATGCTGTTCGGCATGGGCCTGTTCACCCTGGCTTCGCTGTTCTGCGGCCTGGCCCAGGACATGGAGCAATTGGTGCTGGCGCGGATTGTCCAAGGCATCGGCGCCGGCGGCATGATCTCCGTGAGCCAGGCGATCATCGGCGACATCATCCCGCCCCGCGAGCGCGGCCGCTACCAGGGTTACTTCAGCAGCATGTACGCCGTGGCCAGCGTGGCCGGGCCGGTGCTGGGCGGCTACATGACCGAATACCTGTCGTGGCGCTGGGTGTTCCTGATCAACCTGCCGCTGGGCCTGGCGGCCTGGTGGGTGGCCCGGCGCACCCTGGTCGGGCTGCCGGTGCCGCAGCGCACGCCGATCATCGACTACCTTGGCACGGTGTTGCTGATCATCGGCCTGACGGCCCTGCTGCTGGGCATTACCCAGATCGGCCAGGGTTACGCCTGGTACAGCCGCGACGTGCTGGGCTTGCTCGGTTGCGCGGTGGTGGGCCTGGGGATTTTCGTCTGGCACGAGCGCCGGGCCCGGGAACCGCTGCTGCCGATGCACCTGTTTGCCAACCGCAGCGCGGTGCTGTGCTGGTGCACGGTGTTCTTCACCAGCTTCCAGGCAATTTCCCTGACGGTGTTGGTGCCGCTGCGCTTCCAGAGCGTGACCGGCGCCGGGGCCGACAGCGCGGCGCTGCACCTGTTGCCCCTGGCCATGGGGCTGCCGATCGGCGCCTATTGCGCCGGGCGCCGGACCTCGGTGACAGGGCGCTACAAACCGATGATCTTAAGCGGCGCCCTGCTCTTCCCCTTTGCCATCCTCGGCATGGCCTTCACGCCCCCCGGCGCCTTTTGGCTGAGCAGCCTGTTCATGCTGCTCAGCGGCATCGCCTCGGGGATGCAATTTCCCACGTCCCTGGTGGGCTCGCAGAACTCGGTGCAGCAACAGGACATCGGGGTCGCCACCAGCACCACCAACCTGTTCCGCTCCCTTGGCGGGGCGGTGGGCGTGGCCTTGATGTCGGCGTTGCTGCTGGCCTTGCTGCAGGACTCCAGCTTCGCCCAATTCGCCGGGACCTCGCTGATCGGCGAAGGGCACTCCGGCAACGTGCTGCTGGACGGCCTGAACGCCGCGCCGGGTGAGGCACAGGACGCCCTGCGCCAGGAACTGCAGGCGACGTTCCGGCACCTGTTGCTGATCAGCGCGGCGGTGTCGCTGCTGGGTTTGGCGGCCGCCGCCGCGATGCCGAACCATTTGTTGCGTGGGCGGGATGACAAGGTTCGCTAACCATAACCCTGTGGCGAGGGGATAAATCCCCTCGCCACAAAAGACCGCACCTGAATCTACTAGGCCGTCGCGGCCACGATCCCCGGCTCCACCACCGCACTCATGCCATCCTTCATCCGCTTGGCATCGCGCACGAAACAGCGCGAGGCCAGGAACAGGAACACCATGGTCATGAACAGGGCCACCGGAATCAGGTACATCGCGTCGTGCAAGCCGATGGCCTTGAAGGCCTCGGTCATCTGCGGGGCGCCGGCCGCCGCCATGGCGGTGCGGGCGAAGTAGTCCGATAGCCCACCCACCACCACCGGCCCCAGCCCGCCACCGAGCAGGTACAACCCGGCAAAGAACAGCGCCATCGCCGTGGCCCGCAAGCGCGGCTCGACCACGTCCTGGATCGCCGTGTACACGCAGGTGTAGAAGTTATAGGCAAACAGCCAACCGACACTGAACACCGCGACGAACACACCGATTTCGATCCGCCCGGCGTGCAAGGCCCAGGCGGTGGTGACCGTCGAGATGACCAGGCTGAACGCCGCGAACAGCAGGCGACCACTGGCCACCCGCTGATGGATCTTGTCGGCGACCCAGCCGCCCAGGGTCAGCCCGAACAGCCCCGTCACACCGACCATGATCCCGGTGGCCACCGCCGCATCAGGCAGCGACAACTGGAAATAGCGTTGCAGCATCGGCACCAGGAAGGAGTTGCAGGCGTAGGTGGCGAAGTTGAAGCACAGCCCCGCCAGCACCAGCCACAGGAACGTCGGAATGGCCAGGACCCGGCGGATCGGCCGGTCGATCTTGTCCTGGGACACCTGCACGGTTTCCGCCGCGCCGCGCTTGGGTTCCTTGATGAAGAACATGAACACCGCCAGCACCAGCCCCGGCACGGCCGCGATGAAGAACGGCGCGCGCCAGCTGTCGAACGCCTTGACCATCGCGCCGATGGTGAAGAAGGCCAGCAGCAACCCGATCGGCAGGCCGAGCATGAAGATGCCCATGGCTCGCGCCCGGCGATGGGCCGGGAACAGGTCGCCGATCAGCGAGTTGGCCGCCGGCGCGTAACTGGCCTCGCCGATGCCGATGCCCATGCGCACCACCAGGAATGCCCAGAAACTGCCCACCAGGCCATTGACCGCCGTAAGCGCACTCCAGGTGGCCAGGCCCCAGCCCATCAGTTTGCTGCGCGAGCCGGTGTCGGCCATGCGCCCCAGCGGCAGCCCGGCAATGGCGTAGACGATGGTGAAGGCGGTGCCGATGATGCCGATCTGGAAGTCGCTGAGGCTCCACTCCATGCGGATCGGCTCGATGATGATCGCCGGGATGGTGCGGTCGAAGAAGTTGAACAGATTGGCGAGGAACAGCAGGAACAGAATGCGCCAGGCATTCGCCGCTTGGGTCGAGTTCTGCATGGGTCCGTCTCTTATTGTTTTTGGGCAACGGCGAGCATCCGAGCCCTGAATTTGCAATCTAGACAGCGGCGTGCGGGATGTCTGCGATCATTCGCCAGGCTGATACCCGACCATGGCGGCCAAGGCCTTTCTTGATGGCGGTCAACATACCGTAACAATTGCCATCATTTTGCCGGTTCTCGATTAAAGATCATGTCCCGATGGCCGATCCATCATGAAGCTTCTTTCATCCGCTATGGTTCGATGACAGCGGTCGTCCAACCCACCAGTTCAGGCGTACGGCGCACAATGACTTCCAAAAAAACAGCCACTGCGGTATCCGATCTGACCCTGGGCCCGGCCGCCAACGGCTTTGAAACGTCGACGGTGTCGAGCGCCTCACGCCCCTTGTCGACCCAGCAGTACCTGTACTTCACCGAGACCAATACCGACCGCATCCTCGACAACCTCGACGGCCTGCGCGACACCGTGTTCCCGCGCCCACCGCACCTGGTGGATGACGAATACGACCGCAACCAGCAGGAATTCCCGTCGGTGTGCCTGATCGGCCTGGGCCGCTGCGGCTCCAACATCGCCCTGGACGTGGCGGAGCTGGTCTACAACGCGCGCAAGTTCTACCTCAACGAGTTCAACGCCGAAGACAAACACTACGACAAGGGCTACAGCCCCGCGCAGTGGATCCGTCACAACCTGCGCCTGGGCACCGGCAAGGCCAGCAAGCCGGTGTTCCTGGTGGAACCGCTGGTCATGCTCGGCGACCTGGACAAGGACATCGCCGGGCGCATCCGCTTCTCACGCAAGGGCGAAAAGAGCGGCTTTTTGCGCGACTACAGCAAGATGAAAATCATGGACTTGTCGGAGGTCCACGCCGGCGGCGCCGGTAACGCGCCGATCCTGGGCCAGTACCTGGCCAAGATCATCCTGAACAAGGACACCCAGCGTTTCTCCAGCCCCGACTGGAAAATGATCCACTCGTACCTGATCGACAGCTGCGGCATCAAGGCTAACCAATCGCGCCTATATTTCTCGATCTTCAGTGCCGGCGGCGGCACCGGTTCGGGCATGGCCTCGGAGTTCGGCCTGGCCCAGCAGTACTCGTACATGAACAAGACGTTCGACACCAAGCCGATGGACGAACACGACAGCAAGAGCGGCCACTCCTTCGTCTTCGAGCCGATCTTCACCAGCGGCATCTGCGTGCTGCCGAACATTTCCGACCACCGCAGTGAAATGTCCGAGGCGCTGCACATCAACGCCGGGCGGCTGCTGTGCAAATACCTCTCGGAAGAATGGGATTTTTCATACAACTTCGCCAATGAAGACAGCAGCGAAGCCAGCGTCATGGGCCGGATCCGCCCATGGAACGCGATGATGCTGATCTCCAACGACATCATGCGTTATGCCGAGGAAAGCGACGACGGCAACATCCAGAACATCGATGTCAACGCCATGGAGAAACACGCCAACCAGTACATCTCCCAGCAGATTTTCAACATCCTGACCGCCCAGGCGGTCACCACCGATTACGACCAGAACTATTTCCGTCGGGCCGGCATCGACATCGGCGAAACCATTCGCCTGGACGCCAACGACCTGTTCATGAGCCTGGCCGGCCCGGTGGCCATTGCCTACGCCGAATCGGTGGTCCCGGAAACCCCGGCGCCGAGCGGTGACAAGTTCAAGGTGTTCGAGAAAGAGCCGCCACGCCTGAACATCGACGACCTGTTCTTCCGCTCCATCGACCTGCCGCACTTCAACAAGGTCACCCAGGCCATCGAAGGCATCAGCCTGTTGCCGATCGAATCCAAGCGCTACCGGGCGTCGCTGGAGCAGTACAAGAACTCCGGCTACGACGCCGCGGCCCTGCATGACCTGCATTTCTTCAAGAACTGCTCGTCGGTGGTGTCGATCGTGTCCTTGCCCAAGGACTACAAGCTGTCCTACATGGACCTGAACCGGCTCAAGACCCACCTCAACAGCCTGTTCCCCAACACCACACTCAAGCGTTACGCACTGGTGATTGGCGCCTCGGCCAACCTGTCGCTGACCACCCTGATCGCCAAGAGCCCGTGCCTGTCGGATGACTTCCTGACCCTGATCGTGGCGTTCATCAAGCGCTGCTTCGCCCGCACGCCGTACCGCTTCGACGACACCCTGGACAACTCGATCCTGGACTTCATCATCAACGAAGACTTCGACGAAGAACGCATCGACGACCTGCTCAACGAGTTCGAGAACCCAGCGAAGATCCTCGACACCAACTGGTACGCCATCAAGCCGATGTACGAGAAGAAGTACCGCGAACTGATCAACGACAAAGAGAAGTTCGTCTCGATCAATGACATCCGCCTGTCCCGCGACTGCGTGAAGAAGGCCATCAAGTACCTGCGCGAGATCTACCGTCATCGCATTGGCAAGACCAAGGTTATTTCCCTTAACAACCATACAGGCAGGACTTACTGAGTCCGGCGCAGCACCGTGTTGCCTCCAATCGCGAGCAAGCTCGCTCCCACAGGGTTTTGTGTACACAGACCCACTGTGGGAGCGAGCTTGCTCGCGATAGCGGTCCTGAATCCTGCGCATGAACAACATCCAGAAACAATTAAGCAGCCCTAAGGCTGCTCAATAAACTGTTCCCGTGACGTATACGTCACCCTGCCCTGTGGCGTTTCACCACGGCAGGATGCCATCACGCTACTCACCTACACACTTTTGTACCGCGCGCGCAGCGACCCAAGTTGGTGCATCGATCACTTCGACGCCCTTTCCTGGATCAGGATCCAAGGCGAAACCACCACCGCCCAGAGCTGCGGATCACGCTCCAGAAAATCCAGCGCCCGCGTTTCAGACAGTTTCGCGAGCTGCTCGCCGGCCAACCAGGCGAAGACTTTCTCGCCTTCGTCCTGTGCCACGGCTTCGGCGGCGGCGATCAAATCCAGTGCCGGGTCGACCCATAATAGGGCACCCTTGGCGAAGAACGGTTCCAGCTCCTTCCAGGTGATGGATGCGGTTTCACCGAGCAGCTTGGCATAGAGGGTGCTAGGTTCTTGGTTCATGGGCCTGTCCGGAAAAGAAATCGGCGCGAATGATAACGTCGGTGGTCCGGCAGAAAAACCCGGTAGTAATTGGAGGGCCGATTGAAAAGTGCAGCAGGTGCCAGGGAATGCCGATTTGACCGGAGAAACCCCGCCGCTATTCTGTCTTTTTCTTTCAATAAAGCGACACCCTCAGGATTTGCCCCCAAGCGCCAGCTTCCCTTGCCAACAATCGGCGCTCTACACTGTACCGGTACAGTTGCCGGGGGCATTTTCCGCGAGGATATCCAAGATATCTGACCCGGTTCTGCTGCTACGGCGCCAGGACTATAAAAACTACAACAGCATGAGTGGAGCACTATGACTAAGGCTACTAAGCAGATTTCCAAACTGTTTGCCGCTATGGTTCTGGCCGGGGTGGCCAGCCATTCGTTCGCCGCAGACACCATCAAGATCGGCATCGCCGGCCCGAAAACCGGCCCTGTAGCCCAATACGGCGACATGCAGTTCAGTGGCTCCAAGATGGCCATCGAGCAAATCAACGCCAAGGGCGGCGTGAACGGCAAGCAACTCGTCGCCGTTGAATACGATGATGCCTGCGATCCAAAACAAGCGGTTGCCGTTGCGAACAAGGTCGTCAACGACGGCGTCAAGTTCGTGGTCGGCCACCTGTGCTCCAGCTCCACCCAGCCGGCTTCGGACATCTACGAAGACGAAGGCGTGATCATGATCACCCCGGCGGCCACCAGCCCGGACATCACCGCTCGCGGCTACAAGATGATCTTCCGCACCATCGGCCTGGACAGCGCCCAGGGCCCGGCGGCCGGCAACTACATCGCCGACCACGTCAAGCCGAAGGTCGTTGCGGTCCTGCACGACAAGCAGCAGTACGGTGAAGGCATCGCCAGCGCGGTGAAATCGACCCTCGAGAAGAAAGGCGTGAAAGTGGCCGTCTTCGAAGGCGTGAACGCCGGCGACAAAGACTTCTCCTCGATGATCGCCAAGCTCAAGCAAGCCAACGTCGACTTCGTCTACTACGGCGGCTACCACCCGGAACTGGGCCTGATCCTGCGTCAGTCCGAGGAAAAGGGCCTGAAGGCCAAGTTCATGGGCCCGGAAGGCGTGGGCAACGACTCCATCTCGCAGATCGCCAAGGAATCCTCCGAAGGCCTGCTGGTGACCCTGCCGAAGTCCTTCGACCAGGATCCGGCCAACATCGCCCTGGCTGACGCCTTCAAGGCCAAGAAGGAAGACCCGAGCGGTCCGTTCGTGTTCCCGTCCTACTCCGCCGTCCAGGTGATTGCCCAGGCCATCACCGAAACCAAGAGCGAAGACCCGACCAAAGTGGCCGAAGCCATCCACGCCGGCACCTTCAAGACCCCAACCGGCGACCTGAGCTTCGACGCCAAGGGCGACCTGAAGGACTTCAAGTTCGTGGTCTACGAGTGGCACTTCGGCAAACCTAAAACCGAAGTTTCGCCTCAGTAAGGCCTGGCCTGACTGACTGCCAATAAAGCCCACGGCGTGCCGTGGGCTTTGTTTTGAATGTATTGGGCCGCGCTGGCGTGATCCGCCAGTCTCCCCACCTGAAAATCTCAAAACCGTCATCAGCGGTTCGCTGGCCAACCTCGTGCTCGAAGTGGATGCAGATCCACGGGGCCGGGCGGGAAAATGACTCCACCAGTGAAATGCGTATCAGGTTTTTAGGAGCGCTGTAATGCCTGACATCTATCACTTCTTCCAGCAGCTGGTTAACGGCCTGACCGTTGGCAGCACGTATGCCCTGATCGCCATCGGCTATACGATGGTCTACGGCATCATTGGAATGATCAACTTCGCCCACGGCGAGGTGTACATGATCGGCTCCTACGTGGCGTTCATCGCCATCGCCGGGCTGAGCATGATGGGACTCGACAGTGTCCCGCTGTTGATGACCGCGGCTTTCATCGCGAGCATCGTGGTCACCAGTTCCTATGGCTACAGCATCGAACGGATCGCCTACCGCCCCTTGCGCGGCAGCAACCGTCTGATCCCGCTGATTTCCGCCATCGGCATGTCGATCTTCCTGCAGAACACGGTTCTGCTTTCGCAAGACTCCAAGGACAAATCCATTCCCAACCTGATTCCGGGCAACTTCGCCATCGGGCCAGGTGGCGCACATGAAGTGCTGATTTCGTACATGCAAATCGTGGTGTTCGTGGTGACCCTGCTCGCCATGCTCGGCCTCACGCTGTTCATCTCCCGCTCCCGCCTGGGCCGCGCCTGCCGCGCCTGTGCCGAAGACATCAAGATGGCCAACCTGCTGGGCATCAACACCAACAACATCATCGCCCTGACCTTCGTCATCGGTGCGGCCCTGGCGGCCGTCGCCGCGGTGCTGTTGAGCATGCAATACGGCGTGATCAACCCCAACGCCGGTTTCCTCGTCGGCCTCAAGGCCTTCACCGCCGCGGTGCTGGGTGGTATCGGCAGCATCCCCGGCGCCATGCTCGGCGGGTTGGTGCTGGGCGTAGCGGAAGCCTTTGGCGCCGATATCTTCGGCGACCAGTACAAGGACGTCGTGGCGTTCGGCTTGTTGGTTCTGGTCCTGTTATTCCGGCCGACCGGCATCCTGGGCCGTCCGGAGGTTGAAAAAGTATGACTAGGCATCTCAAATCGGCGCTTTTCAGCGCCCTGCTGGTCTGGGCCGTGGCCTACCCGGTACTCGGTCTCAAACTGACCATCGTCGGCATCAACCTGGAAGTGCACGGCACCAGCCCGGCCATCCTGATGACCATCGCCGCGTGCTCGCTGTTGATGTTCCTGCGCGTGCTGTTCAGCACCCAGATCAGCGCGGCCTGGAAGTCCTCGCCCGGCCTGCCGGTGATCCCGGCCAAGGCCAGCCACTTCCTGACCCTGCCGACCACCCAGCGTTGGATCATCCTGGCCCTGATCGTCGGCGCGCTGGTGTGGCCGTTCTTCGGTTCGCGCGGCGCGGTGGACATCGCCACGTTGATCCTGATCTACGTGATGCTCGGCCTCGGCCTGAACATCGTGGTGGGCCTGGCCGGCCTGCTGGACCTGGGCTACGTGGGCTTCTACGCCGTCGGGGCCTACAGCTATGCGCTGCTGTCCCATTACTTCGGCCTGAGCTTCTGGATCTGCCTGCCGATCGCCGGGATGATGGCCGCCACCTTCGGTTTCCTGCTGGGCTTCCCCGTGCTGCGCCTGCGGGGTGACTACCTGGCCATCGTGACCCTGGGCTTCGGCGAGATCATCCGTCTGTTCCTGCGCAACCTGACCGACATCACCGGTGGTCCGAACGGCATCAGCAACATCGAGAAGCCGACGTTCTTCGGCCTGACCTTCGAGCGCAAGGCCGCCGAAGGCCTGCAGACGTTCCACGAATACTTCGGCCTGGAATACAACTCGATCAACAAGGTCATCTTCCTCTACCTCGTTGCCCTGTTGCTGGCCCTGGCCGCGCTGTTCGTGATCAACCGCCTGCTGCGCATGCCGATCGGCCGTGCGTGGGAAGCGCTGCGCGAAGACGAGATCGCCTGCCGCGCGCTGGGGCTCAACCCGACCGTGATCAAGCTCTCGGCCTTCACCCTGGGCGCCGCCTTCGCCGGTTTCGCCGGCAGCTTCTTCGCCGCCCGCCAGGGCCTGGTGACGCCGGAGTCCTTCACCTTCATCGAGTCGGCGATCATCCTCGCCATCGTGGTGCTGGGCGGGATGGGCTCGCAGTTGGGGGTGATCCTGGCCGCCGTGGTGATGATCCTGTTGCCTGAAATGATGCGTGAATTCAGCGAATACCGCATGTTGATGTTCGGCGCCCTGATGGTGCTGATGATGATCTGGCGTCCCCAAGGTCTGCTGCCTATGCAACGCCCTCACATGGAGCTGCGCAAATGAGCCGCGAGATCCTCAAGGTTGAAAATTTGAGCATGCGCTTCGGCGGCTTGCTGGCGGTCAATGGCGTGGCCCTGACCGTGAAAGAGAAACAGGTGGTTGCCTTGATCGGGCCGAACGGCGCGGGCAAGACCACGGTGTTCAATTGCCTGACCGGCTTCTACCAGCCAACCGGCGGTAGCATCCTGCTGGACGGCGAGCCGATCCAGGGCCTGCCGGGGCACAAGATCGCCCTCAAGGGCGTGGTGCGCACCTTCCAGAACGTGCGGTTGTTCAAGGACATGACGGCGATCGAGAACCTGCTGATCGCCCAGCACCGTCACCTGAACACCAACTTCTTTGCCGGCCTGTTCAAGACCCCGTCGTTCCGCAAGAGCGAACGCGAGGCCATGGAATACGCCGAGTACTGGCTGGAGAAGGTCAACCTCAAGGAGTTCGCCAACCGGACCGCCGGCACCCTGGCCTACGGTCAGCAACGGCGCCTGGAAATCGCCCGCTGCATGATGACCCGTCCGCGGATCCTCATGCTCGACGAACCGGCCGCCGGCCTGAACCCCAAGGAAACCGAAGACCTGAAGGCACTGATCAGCGTGCTGCGCGAGGAGCACAACGTCACGGTGCTGCTGATCGAGCACGACATGAAACTGGTCATGAGCATTTCCGACCACATCGTGGTGATCAACCAGGGCACGCCCCTGGCCGACGGCACGCCGGACCAGATCCGCGACAATCCTGAAGTGATCAAAGCCTACCTGGGGGAAGCGTAAATGCTGCAGTTCGAAAACGTTTCCACCTTCTACGGCAAGATCCAGGCCCTGCACAGTGTCAACGTCGACGTCCGACAGGGCGAAATCGTGACGCTGATCGGTGCCAACGGCGCCGGCAAGTCCACGCTGCTGATGACCCTCTGCGGTTCGCCCCAGGCCCGCAGCGGCAGCATCCGCTACATGGGCGAGGAACTGGTGGGCCAGGACTCCTCGCAGATCATGCGCAAGAGCATCGCGGTGGTGCCGGAAGGTCGTCGGGTGTTTGCCCGACTGACCGTGGAAGAAAACCTCGCCATGGGCGGGTTCTTCACCGACAAGGGCGACTATCAGGAACAGATGGACAAGGTCCTGCACCTTTTCCCACGCCTGAAAGAGCGTTTTACCCAACGCGGCGGCACCATGTCCGGCGGCGAACAGCAAATGCTCGCCATCGGCCGTGCGCTGATGAGCAAGCCCAAGCTGCTGCTGCTCGACGAGCCGTCCCTGGGGTTGGCGCCGATCATCATCCAGCAGATCTTCGACATCATCGAACAGCTGCGCAAGGATGGCGTGACGGTGTTCCTGGTGGAGCAGAACGCCAACCAGGCCCTGAAGATCGCCGACCGGGCCTACGTGCTGGAAAACGGCCGCGTGGTGATGCAAGGCAGCGGTGAAGCCTTGCTGACCGACCCAAAAGTGCGCGAGGCGTACCTGGGCGGTTAACGGTTGCAGCCAACAGAAAACGGCCTTCGGGCCGTTTTTTTTGCACACCTGCACCGCTACGTGGCGAGGGCGCTTGCTCCCGCTGGGAAAAAATTCAAGCACTCGCTGTAACACTTCCCCACGTCCCGTCTCTAGTTCAGCAGACCGGCGCTCACGCCGGTTCATTTCCCAAGAAGAACTGGAGAACATCATGTCCGCTACCACCCGCACCCTGTCCGCTTCCGCCCTGGTCCTGGCCCTGGGTTCCGCGCTGAGCATCGCCGCCGTATCGACCGCCCACGCCGCTGACGACAACATGGAAAAATGCTTTGGCGTCGCCATGAAAGGGCAAAACAACTGCGCCGCCGGGGCGGGCACGACCTGTGCCGGCACCGCCAAGATGGACTACCAGGGCAACGCCTGGAAACTCGTCCCGAAAGGCACTTGCATGACCACCGAAAGCAAAACGTCGCCGACCGGTTTCGGCCAGCTCGAAGCCTTCAAAGCCAAGTCCTGATCCCCTGGCTGCCTGAGTGTCGATCATGACCACGTCTTGCAAACCTGCTGTCCCCGGCGCCCAGGCAGCCCACGTCGAGCTCCCGCCCCGTGCCGGGCTGGGGCTCAAGACCGGGCACTTCCAAGCAGTGCTCGGTTCAAGGCCCGATATCGGTTTCTTTGAAGTCCACGCCGAAAACTACATGGTGGCCGGCGGCCCGTTTCATCATTACCTGAGTTTGATCCGCGAACACTATCCGCTGTCGCTGCACGGTGTCGGCCTGTCCATCGGCACCGAGGGCAAGCTGGATGAGGTGCACCTCAAGCGCCTCGCCGAACTGATCGAACGCTATCAACCCCAAGCCTTTTCCGAACACCTGGCCTGGTCGAGCCATGGCCCGGTGTTTCTCAACGACCTGCTGCCCCTGGCCTACGACGCGCAAACGCTGGACCGCGTCTGCGCCCACATCGAACACGTGCAGGAAACCCTCAAGCGCCCGATGTTGCTGGAAAACCCGGCGACCTACCTGGCATTCGAACGCTCGACCATTGACGAGCCCGACTTCCTCGGCGATGTCATCCGCCGCACCGGTTGCGGCCTGCTACTGGACGTCAACAACCTCTACGTGTCCTGCGTCAACCACCAGCGCGATCCCCTGGCTTATCTCGATGCCTTGCCGCTGCACGCCGTGGGCGAGATACACCTGGCCGGGTTTGCCGAAGATGCCGACAGCCTGGGTGACCGTTTACTGATCGACGACCATGGCGCCCCCATCGACCTGGCGGTCTGGGCGTTGTATCGGCAAGTGCTGAAGCGCATCGGTCCGGTGGCAACCCTGATCGAGCGAGATAACCAAGTACCGGCCTTCAGCGTCTTGCAGGAGGAAGCCCGCCAGGCCGACGAACTGCTGCACGGCGCGCGGAGGCTGATATGAGCAGCCAGGCCACATTCGCCGCCGCCCTGCTCGACCCCCGGCAGGCGTGCCCACCCGGTTTGTGCTGCGCCAACGGCGCCGACCCGGCGAGCCGCTTCGCGGTGTATCGCAACAACGTCCTGGGCTCATTGATCAACGCATTGGCGGACGGCTACCCGGTGGTTCGGCAATTGGTTGGCGATGAGTTCTTCCAGGCCATGGCGGGCGTTCACGCGCAAGCCTGCGCACCCGACAGCCCACTGATGAATCGCTACGGCGCCGGCCTGGCGGATTTCATCGAGCGTTTCGAACCGGCGTCCTCCGTGCCGTACCTGGCGGATGTGGCCCGGCTGGAACGACTGCGCACACTGGCCTACCACGCCGCTGACGCCCAGGCCGCGGACCTTGGGCTCCTGGCCGCGGCACTCGCCGCCCCGCCCTCGCTGGGCACGCTGCGCGTGATGCTTCATCCGTCCGTGCACCTGCTCGCCTCAGCCTTCGCGGTCGTGGCGATCTGGGCCGCTCATCAGGCCGGGGAGACACTCGCCGGCATCGATCCGGGCCAGGCACAACAAGCCCTGGTCCTGCGCAATGGGCTCGACGTCGAAGTGTTCGCTATCGACCACGCGACATACACCTTCATCCAGCACCTGCAAAACGGCCTGTCGTTGGACCAGGCGTGGGCCTTTGCGCCGGACGCCGACCCGGGCCACACCCTGGCGCTGCTGATCAACCACCACGCCATCACTTGCTTGCATCACGACAAGGTCTTGCCATGAACACGCTCGTCACACGCGCTATCGCCCTGTTGGAACAGATTCCACACAGCCTGATCGCCTTCATTGCGCGGTTCTCCATTGCCGCGGTGTTCTGGAAATCCGGGCAGACCAAGGTTGAAGGGCTGGCCATCGACCTGATCGACGGCACCTTCCAGCTCGGTTGGCCGCACCTGGCCGACTCGACCGTTCCACTGTTCAAGAGTGAATACCCTGTGCCGTTGTTGTCGGCAGAGGTCGCGGCTCACCTGGCGGCATTCGCCGAGCACTTTTTCCCCGTGCTGATCCTGCTGGGGCTTGCCACGCGTTTCTCGGCGCTGGCGCTGCTGGGCATGACCCTGACCATCCAGACCTTCGTCTACCCGGATGCCTATCCGACCCATGGCACCTGGGCCGCCGTGCTGCTCTACTTGATGGCACGCGGGCCCGGCAAACTGTCAATTGACCACTGGGTCGCTGTGTGGGAGCGAGCCTGCTCACAGAAGCGCGGTGTCAAAAACAGCACTGGCGACTGATCCACTGTTTTCGCGAGCAGGCGCCTTCCCACCAGGGCCTGTGTGGCGCTATCCCTGGAGACGGTCCAACGCTTCACCGCTGCGCTTGAACCAGTCGATCAGATAGTCGGCCAGCACCTGCGTCCGCTTGGGCAGGCCACCTTGATAGGGATGCACCAAGTACATCGGCATGCGCCGAGTCTGAAAACCGCTCAGGATCCGTCGCAAGCGCCCGTCAGCCAATTCTTCGTGCAACAGGTACGACGGCAGCCGGGCGATTCCGGCACCGGCCAGGGCGGCTTTTTTCAACAGGCTGTAGTGGTTGCTGGCGAACGGCCCCGACACCCGGACCCGCAGCAGTTCGTGCTGCTGGTGGTACAACCATTCCTCCCGGCCGCTGTAATGGCTGTTGAGCAGGCAGCGGTGCTCCGCCAGGGCCTGGGGCGTGTCCGGTTCGCCATGACGGTCGAGATAAGCCGGGCTGGCGCAGGTCATTTCGTGCCACGCCAACAACGGCCGAGCCACCAGTCGCTCGTCGATGGCGGCGTCCGAGCGGATCGCCAGGTCGAAGCCTTCGCGGGCCAGGTCGCGGTAGCCGTTGCTGAGTTCCAGTTCAATCTGCACATGGGGATACGTGTGAGCGAACTCCACCAGCAAACCCTCAAAAAAGGTTTCGCCCAACGACACCGGAACTGTCATACGCACCGGCCCGGCCACGTCGTCCTTCAATCGGGCCAATGCCTGACGCGCCTTTTCCACCTGCACCAGCAGCGCCTGGGCCTGGGGCAACAACGCCGCCCCCGCCGCCGTGAGGCTCAGGCGCCGGGTGGTGCGTTGCAGCAGCACCACGCTGAAGCGGCTTTCCAACAGGCTGATGCGCTTGGACAACTGGCCCTTGCTACAGCCCAACTGCTGCGCCGCCAGAGTAAAGCTGCCGGCCTCCATCAATACGGCAAACGCCGCCAGGTCATCCATCTCGCTCATTGGATTGTTTCCAATTGAAAACCAAAGGTTGCCTATTAGCACGATTATCAACAAAAGGAACCCTTCTAGACTGCAACCTCTTCCCATCCATAGAGGAACAGCCCATGAAAATCCTGTTGATCGGCGCCAACGGCACCATCGGTTCGGCCATCGACCACGAACTGTCGCCGCGCCACGACATCATTCGCATCGGCCGCAACAGCGGCGAGTTGCAAGTGGACATCAGCGACAGCGCCTCGATCCGCGCCCTGTTCGAAAAGACCGGGCGCTTCGATGCCCTGGTCTGCGCCGCCGGCAATGTCACCTTCGCGCCCTTGGGCGACATGAGCGAAGAAAGCTTCGCCCTGGGCTTGAAAGACAAGCTGATGGGCCAGGTCAACCTGCTGCTCATCGGCCGCGAATTCGCCAACGACGGCGCCTCTTTCACCTTCACCACCGGGGTGCTCAGCCACGACCCGATCAAGAGCGGCGCGTCGGCGGCCTTGGTCAACGGGGCCCTGGACAGTTTTGTCCGCGCGGCGGCCATCGAGTTGCCAAGGGGCTTGAGAGTCAATTCGGTGAGCCCGAACGTGCTGCTGGAGGCGATGGACAAGTACGCCCCGTACTTTCGCGGATACAAGCCAGTGCCCGCCGCCGACGTGGCATTGGCCTACGCCAAAAGCGTCGAAGGCCTACAAACCGGTCAGACCTTTCACGTGGGCTAAACAGCATCTTGCCTACGCTCCTGCTTGTGATGCGGGATCAGTCTGAGTAACGTGGCGGCACCTGTCTGGAGACCCAATGATGCGTGCCGCCCGCTCCCTGCTGTTTATCGCCCTCCTGCCGCTGTTCGCCGGCTGCCAGTTGCTCGACGCGCCACGCCAAAGCGTTTCCCACGCCGGGCAAACGCGCATGCAAGGCGAACTGACGGCCGCCGATGGCAAACTGGTGTTCCAGCCCTGCCAGGAACAGCGCCGCTATATCGTCAACGACAGCGGCGGCACCAGCGTGTTGCAACAGGCCGCGAGCCTGGCCGACAACCAGGGCAAGCTGTTTGCCGATGTGCGAGGTCGCATTGTGTCCAGCGCCACGGCGGGGGCCGACAGCCAGTTGGACCTGGAGCAGTTGTATCGCCTCGAACGCTCGGGCAGCGCGTGCGACGACGGCAATTTCAAGCGGCTGGTCCTGCGTGCCTCCGGGCATGGTCCGCAATGGGACCTGAAGGCCAACGGCAAGGGCCTGGTGCTCGAACGTGAAGGCCAGCCAGCCCTGGCGGTGCCCTACCTGGAGGAACAACTGGGGGACGGCCGCTTCAACCTCAGCACCGAAGCCAACGGCCAGAAGGTCGAACTCTGGGTCGCGCCCCAGCGCTGCGTCGACAGCGTCACCGGCAGTGTCCAGCACATGAGCGCCGAAGTGCGGGTCAACGGCCAGGTTCAGCGCGGCTGCGCCTATTTCGGTGGCGCTCGCGACGACTGATTCACTGCGGCAAGGGATTGCAGCTTATAATCGCCGGTTTGAAGAACGCCCTGGCGCAGTTGTGCGCCCCGCGAACCGGACCCCGCCATGTTACGAATCACCGAACTCAAGCTGCCGCTCGACCATCCCGAAGAAGACCTGCGCGCTGCCATCCTGCAGCGCCTGGGCATCGCCAGCGATGAACTGCTCGACTTCACATTGTTCAAGCGCAGCTACGACGCACGCAAGAAGTCTTCCGAGCTGTGCTTCATCTACACCATCGATCTGACGGTGCGCGACGAAGCCGGCCTGCTGCGCAAGTTCGCCGATGACCGCAACATCAACGAAGCGCCCGACGTCAGCTACAAAGCAGTGGGCCAGGCTCCGAGCGAACTGAGTGAACGGCCGATCGTGGTCGGCTTCGGTCCCTGCGGGATCTTCGCCGCTCTGCTGCTGGCGCAGATGGGCTTCAAGCCGATCATCCTCGAACGCGGCCCGGAAGTGCGCCAGCGCACCAAGGACACCTGGGGCCTGTGGCGCAAAAGCGTGCTCAACCCCGAATCCAACGTGCAATTCGGCGAAGGCGGCGCGGGGACATTCTCCGATGGCAAGCTCTACAGCCAGATCAAGGATCCGAAATTCCTCGGCCGCAAGGTCTTGCACGAGTTCGTCAAGGCCGGTGCGCCGGAAGAAATCCTCTATGTCAGCAAGCCCCATATCGGTACGTTCCGCCTGACAGGCGTAGTGGAAAACATGCGTGAGGAAATTCGCGCCCTGGGTGGCGAGGTGCGTTTCCAGCAGCGGGTTACCGACGTGCTCATCGAGGACGGCCAACTGGTCGGCGTCGAACTGGCCAGCGGTGAACGCCTCCACTCCAGGCATGTGATCCTGGCCTTGGGCCACAGCGCGCGGGACACCTTCCGCATGCTCCACGGTCGTGGCGTGTACATGGAAGCCAAGCCGTTTTCGGTGGGTTTCCGTATCGAACACCCGCAATCGCTGATCGATAACGCGCGCCTGGGCAAGTACGCCGGGCACCCGAAACTCGGTGCAGCTGACTACAAGCTGGTGCACCACGCCAAGAATGGCCGCTCGGTCTACAGTTTCTGCATGTGCCCGGGCGGCACCGTGGTGGCCGCGACGTCCGAGCCGAATCGCGTCGTGACCAACGGTATGAGCCAGTACTCACGCAACGAACGCAATGCCAACTCCGGCATCGTCGTCGGCATTACCCCGGAAGTGGATTACCCCGGTGGCCCGCTGGCGGGCATCGAGTTGCAGGAGCGCCTGGAATCCCACGCGTTCGTGCTCGGCGGCAGCAACTACGAAGCCCCGGCGCAACTGGTGGGCGACTTCATCGCCGGCAAGCCGTCGACGGCCTTGGGCAGCGTCGAACCGTCCTACAAGCCCGGCGTCTCCCTGGGCGACCTGGCCCTGGCCCTGCCGGACTTCGCCATCGAAGCCATCCGTGAGGCCCTGCCGGCATTCGAGAAGCAGATTCGCGGATATTCGCTGCACGATGCCGTACTGACCGGGATCGAGACCCGCACCTCGTCGCCGCTGCGCATCACCCGTGATGAATCGCTGCAGAGCTTGAACGTCAAAGGCCTGTTCCCGGCAGGTGAAGGCGCCGGTTACGCGGGCGGGATTCTCTCGGCGGGCGTGGACGGGATCCGGATTGCCGAGGCCGTGGCGCGAGACATGCTCGGCCTCCAAGCCTGACGAAAAACCTGCTTTGTGGGAGCGAGCTTGCTCGCTCCCACAAAGCAGGTGCGTGGCTCAGATATTGGCCCGCAATACGCTCTCGGGCAGCGCCTCTCCCCGCTCCACACTCGCCGCAACGACCGCGATCAATCCGTCCAGCTCATAGCCTTGGGCGTTGAGCCAGGCGGGGTCGTAATAAGTGGTCGCATAACGCTCACCGCCATCGCACAAGATCGCCACGATCGACCCAGACTCGCCCCCGTCGACCATTCGCCGTGCGGCAATCAGCGCCCCGATCAGGTTGGTGCCGCTGGAGCCACCGACCCGTCGCCCCAGGCGCTGGGCCAAGTAGTGCATGGCCGCCAGCGACAGGGCATCCGGAACCTTGACCATCGCATCAATGACTTTCGGCAGGAACGACGCCTCGACCCGTGGCCGGCCAATACCCTCGATGCGCGAGCCGCAATCCAGGCGCAGGCTGGCGTCGCCGCTGCGGTAATAGTCAAAGAACACCGAGCGCTCGGCATCGGCGCATAGCACGCGCGTGTGGTGCTGGCGATAACGCACATAGCGTCCGAGGGTGGCTGTGGTGCCCCCCGTGCCAGGGCTGGAGATCAGCCAGCTCGGCTCCGGGTAATGCTCGAAGCGCATCTGCTGGAAGATCGATTCGGCAATGTTGTTGTTGGCCCGCCAGTCCGTCGCGCGTTCGGCATAAGTGAACTGGTCAATGAAGTGGCCGTCGTGCTCACGGGCCAGGCGTTCGGATTCGGCGTAGATCTGCGTAGGATCCTCCACCAGATGGCTCTGGCCACCGTAGAAAGCGATCTGGGCGATTTTTTCCCTGGAGGTGGTCGCCGGCATCACCGCGATAAATGGCAGCCCCAGGAGCCTGGCGAAATACGCCTCGGAAATCGCCGTCGAGCCACTGGACGCCTCGATCACCGGCGCGCCGGGCTTGAGCCAGCCGTTACACAACGCATAGAGAAACAACGAACGCGCCAGCCGGTGCTTGAGGCTGCCAGTGGGATGGCTGGATTCATCCTTGAAATACAGCTCGATGCCCGGCAGGCCCGGCAACGGCAGTGGAATCAGGTGGGTATCGGCGCTGCGCTGGAAATCAGCCTCGATGATGCGGATCGCTTCGCGCGCCCACTGGCGATGGTCGTTCATGGTGTTTTCTCACAGGATCGGTTCACACGGGGATATCCCCCGCGGTCAGGCAGGCACGGATTGATTCGGAAAAACCAGTCGCCAGCTTAGGAAAAAACCGACATCGCGCACAGGTACAGCTAAGGTCCAATATGGCCCGTAACTGCCCAACCGCGTGACAGGGTCGTTGTAACGACATATAACAAAAAAGAATATAACTTTTGTTTTAACAACTAACAGTACGGGTTAGGGTGTGGCGACTTTTTGATTCGATGAATGGAGAGCAAATCTTGGCTCTACGTAATTCCCTGACACGCTTCTTCCAACTGGAGGCCGCCAGTGGCCTGCTGCTGATCGCCGCCGCCATACTGGCGCTGGTCATCAACAACTCACCGCTGTCCTGGCTGTACAACGGCTTGCTGGACACCCCGGTGGTCGCCCAGGTCGGCGCGTTGAAGATCGCCAAGCCGCTGCTGTTGTGGATCAACGACGGCCTGATGGCCCTGTTCTTCCTGCTGATCGGCCTGGAAGTCAAACGCGAGGTCCTCGATGGCCAGTTGTCCAACCCTTCGCAGATCGTCCTGCCCGGCGCGGCGGCGATTGGCGGCATGCTGGTCCCGGCGCTGATCTACTGGTTCCTCAACCGCGATAACCCGGCCGCCCTCGCCGGCTGGGCGATTCCAACCGCCACCGATATCGCCTTCGCCCTGGGGGTCCTGGCACTGCTGGGCAAGCGGGTGCCGGTGTCGCTCAAGCTGTTCCTGATGACCCTGGCAATCATCGACGACCTCGGGGCCATTATCATCATCGCCATCTTCTATTCCGGCGCCCTGTCCACCTTGTCCCTGATACTGGCAGCCGCCTGCATCGCCGCGCTGGTGGCGATGAACCGGATGGGTGTGGTCAAGCTCGGGCCGTACATGGTCGTGGGCCTGATTCTCTGGGTCTGCGTACTCAAGAGCGGTGTCCACGCCACCCTGGCCGGGGTCACCCTGGCGTTCTGCATCCCATTGCGCACGAAAAACGCCGAGACCTCGCCCCTGCAGACCCTGGAACATGCCCTGCATCCCTGGGTGGCCTACGGCATCCTGCCGCTGTTCGCTTTCGCCAACGCCGGACTGTCCCTGAGCGGCGTGACGCTCGAAAGCTTCACCCACCACGTACCGATGGGCATCGCCATCGGCCTGCTGCTGGGTAAGACCGTGGGCGTCTTTGGCTTGACCTGGCTGGCCGTGAAGATCGGCATCGCCAACCTGCCCGCCGGCGCCAACTGGGGCCAGGTGCTGGGCGTGGCCATCCTGTGTGGCATCGGCTTCACCATGAGCCTGTTCGTCGGTTCCCTGGCCTTCGAGCCCGGCGTCAGCGACTACGCCGGTATGGACCGCATGGGCATCCTCACCGGCTCGATCCTGGCGGCGTTACTGGGCTACGCAGTCACCGCCGCCGCCAGCCGGAAGCCCGCTTCCACGCCGGGGTTGGGCTAACCCCGGCAGAGATTACTGGCACAGGGCAATGCCTGTGTCAGGCACCCTCAACGAAAAACGGCGCTCTCCCCTCCAGGACCAAGCGCCGTTTCCCCATCAGAACAACCCCATCAGTGCGATACGCGACTCGTCCCATCGACAGTGGAAATACGCACCCGCTCACCCACACGGAACACCTCGTTCTCCTGAACCTGCTGCACATAGGCACGCATGCTGCCGTCGTCCTCACGAACGGTAATTTCCACGCCCTGGGTACGGGTCAGGCCTTCTTCGGTGGCAGAGCCGATCAGCCCACCCGCCACGGCACCGATGACCGCAGCAACGATGCTGCCACGGCCGCCGCCGATGGCGCTGCCACCCACGCCACCCACCACGGCACCGGCCGCGCCGCCGATCGGGGTCTTGGTGCCTTCGATCTTGACTGGACGCAAGGATTCGATGGTGCCCATGCGAATCGTCTGCACGCGACGCGCCTCGTCACGGGAGTAGGAGTCACCGGTCAGGCTCGACTGACAGCCAGTGAGCAACATCGCCATCGTAGAAAAGGAAGCAACCAGTAGAACAGACTTACGCATAGCATCAGCTCCAAAAGACAGGAATTCATTAAACTCCCCAACTTGACGCCTGTCACGGCCTCGCCGGGATAAAATTGCTTTCATTCAGGTGGGATACAGGCGCGCCCGAAAAATTCACCAAACAGTAGCGTCTATTTCCAAAACCTGCGTCATCAACCTGGGATTTTTCATGGATTACTTCATCATCGTCGCAACCACCGTGGCCGGTTTGTACTTCCACTGGTGGCTGTACGTGCGGATCAAACGCTGGGTGGACCGCGACCTGGCGTTGTCGCTGGCAGCAGGGGATGAGCAGAAAAAAGCCTACATGCTGCAACAGCTGGCTCGTGCGCGGGAGCAAGGAATCAAGCGCCGGGACCTGCCGCAGTGGCTTAAAACCGCCGCGGCAGACTACCCCGATGCTAAGGCGCCAGACGCTCGCGCGTCCAGCTCGCCCCTTGCAGGCGGTAGTTGAGGCGATCGTGCAAACGGCTCGGGCGGCCCTGCCAGAATTCGATGCGCTCGGGCAGCAAGCGATAGCCGCCCCAATGCTCCGGGCAGTGGGGTTGGCTGTCACTGAAGCGCTGCTCGGTGGCCTTGAGCAGATCTTCCAGCTCACCGCGCCCGGCGATCACCCGGCTCTGGGGTGACGCCCACGCGCCGAGACGGCTGCCCAACGGGCGCACCTGGTAATAGGCGTCAGACTCCTGCGCTGTGACCTTCACCACCGTGCCCTCGATGCGCACCTGGCGCTCCAGGCCTGGCCAGAAAAACGTCATGGCCGCGAACGGGTTCGCCGCCAGTTGCTGGCCCTTGGCACTGTCGTAGTTGGTGAAGAACGTGAAGCCCTGGGCATCCAGCCCCTTGAGCAACAGGACGCGGCAATGGGGGCGGCCGTCGGCATCCACCGTTGCCAGGGTCATGGCGTTGGCCTCCACCGGCGCCTGTTCGGTCTTGACCGCCTCGGCGAACCATTGGTGGAACAGTGCAAACGGCTCGGCCGGGGCCAGGGCCTCGGTCAAGCCATCACGGGTGTAGTCGCGGCGCATATCAGCCAGCGATTGGGTCATGGCGCGTTCCTTGTGGTGAGCCCATCACTGCTTGGGCGTATCGGCGGCCGCGACTTTCTTGGTGTCCGTGGCGGCTTTGGCCGGTTGGGTTTTCTTCGCTGGGGTCGCGGTCTTGGCTGGCGCTTTCTTGGCAGGAGCCTTGGCCGCGGCTTTTTTCGCAGGCGCTTTCTTGGTCGCTGGCGCTGCGGCTTTCTTGGCCACAGGGGCAGGTGCCGGGGCGGCAGGCTTCGCGTCCTGGGCGGCCACCATCGTCACGGGCGCCGGGGCCGGCATGTTGTACTTGCTCAGCAGCGCCACCATGGTGTTCTGCGGGGTCACCAGCAGCTCCACGCGACGGTTCAAGGCGCGGCCTTCAGCGCTGTCGTTGGCGGCACGGGGCGATACCGCCCCCATGCCACGCAGCATCAGGCGATCACGCTGCAGACCACTGAGACGGAAAATCGCCGCCACGGCCTGGGCACGCTCCTGGCTGAGCTTCAGGTTGGCCGGCGCGGCGCCCGAGGTGTCGGCGTGGCCGAGGACCAGCACGGCGGTCTTCGGGTCGGCTTCGAGGATCTTCGCCACCCGAGTGAACGGGCCGAGGGTCACGGGCAGCAGCATGGCCGGGCGATCCGGGTTGAATGAACTGTCCACCGGCGCGGTGACCACCAGCACGTTGTCGCGACGCTCAAGTTCGAGCTTGCTGTCCTGGATCGCCGTGCGCAGCTTCGGCTCGTAGTCGTCGAGCCAGGCTTGGGTCACCTTCGGATCGGGCATCGGCACGGCCTTGGCGGTTTCCTGTTCCTTGCCGCCGAACGGCCACCACCACTTGCCATTGCTCTCGGCTTCGGCCTTGGCCACCGTGGCCGGCGCCTTGGCTTCGGGCTTCACGGGCTCTTTACTGGCCACGTCGGCGCTGTCATCGGAGGAGAACGGCCACCACCAGTGCGTGGCGCTCTCGGCCTTGGCCTGCGGCGCGACGGCAGCGGGCTTCAGGGGCGCAGCCGGTGCAGCGGGTGCAGGGTCCTTGGCCGCGACCTTGTCGGAGGAACCGAAGGACCACCAGCTACCGCCGCCTTCGGCATCATTTTGTGGAGTTTGTGCGCAACCGGTGATAGCGAAGCACAGCGCCAGAGCGAGGGTTTTATTCGATGACATTGGATATCCACAAAATGATGTAAATGAAAAAATTAAAGGCCGTGTTCAGGCCACATAAACAGACGCTTGGAAACTGAAAAGGGCATGAGGTTCCTATGCCCATTGCCTTCAATGGCGTTTACAGACAAGTGGCAAGGACCCTCGCCAGGTTCTGCGCGCGCGGGTCCATCAGCACGTACGGGCCCAGCGTGTTGGTCACGAAGCCGAACGCGACATCGTGTTCCGGATCGGCAAAACCGATGGAGCCCCCTGCCCCCGGATGCCCGAACGCCCGAGGGCCGAGGCCGTAGGTCGCGTTCGGTACATCGGGCTGGTCCAGCATGCAACCCAGGCCGAAACGGGTCTGGGTCAGCAATGTCTTGTCGTCGCCAAAGCTGTGCTGGCGAGTCAGTTCGTCGAGCATTTCACCTTCCAACAGGCTGCCGTCCAGCAGGCCGGCATAGAAACCGGCCACGCTGCGGGCATTGCCATGGCCGTTGGCGGCGGGTTGCTGCATGCGCCGCCATTGCGGCTTGTTGGTGCTGGTCATGATCGACGGCGGATTGGTGAAGGCCCGGGTGGTCATGGCCGTGGGTTCGCGCATCGTCACTTGCAACAGGCGCTGGGCCGCCGCGTCGCCGACGTTGCCCTTGCCCCGGGCGATGTGGGCCACGCGATGGAACTCGGCATCGGCCAGGCCCACGTGAAAATCCAGGCCCAACGGCTTGGCCACGCGGGCCACGATGGACTCCCCGGGACCACGACCGTCCGCCCTGCGCAACAGTTCGCCGACCAACCAGCCATAGGTGATCGCGGCGTAACCATGGCCCTCGCCGGGCGTCCACCAGGGGCTTTCGGCGGCCAGCGCATCGACCATGGCCTGCCAGTCATACAGCGCTTCAGGTGGCAGCAGTTCGCGCAGCGCGGGCAGCCCGGCCTGATGGCAGAGCAACTGGCGCAGGGTGATGGCGGCTTTGCCGGCGGCGGCAAACTCAGGCCAGTAGCGCGCTACCGGGGCATCGAGCTGCAGCTTGCCTTCGGCCACCAATTGCAGGGCCGTGACGGCGGTGAAGGTCTTGGTGCAGGAGAACAGATTGGCGAGGGTGTCGCTGTGCCAGGCTTCATGGCCGTCCTTGTCCGCCGTGCCGGCCCACAGGTCGATCACCGTCCGGCCGCCGACCTGGATGCACAACGCGGCGCCGCGCTCCTGGGGGTCGTCGAACAGCGCCGCGAAAGCCTCACGTACGGCTTCGAACTGAAGTTCATAATGACCTTGAATCTGCACCCGCAACTCCCTCGAAACAAAGACTTTTCAGATTGGCTGGCATTGTTTCAGGCATTAGGTCATTTGGGAACCGCCACAGGACGGCTGGCTGGACACCGCCCTGGTGGCGAGGGGATTTATCCCCGCTGGGTTGCGAAGCAGCCCCCGAACAGCCAATTCTGTTTATCCTGGCACTCCGAGTCGCCTGGCTTCAGGGCCGCTTCGCGCCCCAACGGGGATAAATCCCCTCGCCACAGATGGCTCGCTGACCATAAAAATGACGGGGCGTCAGGAAATCTCCCGCCGAAACGGTGGCAGCGCATTCAGGATCGCCTTGCCATAGCGCTGGGTCACCAGCCTGCGGTCGAGCAAGGTGATGGTGCCGCGGTCTTCCTCGGTGCGCAGCAGTCGACCACAGGCCTGGACCAGTTTCAGCGACGCATCCGGCACGGAGATCTCCATGAACGGATTACCGCCCCGCGCCTCGATCCACTCCGCCAGCGCGGCTTCCACCGGGTCGTCGGGCACCGAGAACGGGATCTTGGCGATCACCACGTGTTCGCAGTAGGCGCCGGGCAAGTCGACGCCTTCGGCAAAGCTGGCGAGGCCGAACAGCACGCTGCTATCCCCACCGTCGACCCGCGCCTTGTGCTTGTTCAGGGTTTCCTGTTTCGACAGGTTGCCCTGGATGAACACCTGCTTGCGCCAGTCGCGGTCAAGGCCGTCGAACACGTCCTGCATCTGCTTGCGCGAGGAAAACAGCACCAGGGTGCCCCGCGAACCTTCCACCAGTGCCGGCAGGTCGCGGATGATCGCCGCGGTATGGCCGGCGGCATCCCGCGGGTCGGCGTTGAGGTCCGGCACCCGCAATACACCGGCATCGGCATGATGGAAAGGACTCGGGACCACGGCGGTCACGGCTTTCTTGGGCAACCCGGCACGCATGCGGAAGCGGTCGAACGTGCCCAGCGCCGTCAGCGTGGCGGACGTCACCAGCGCGCCATAGGCGACGTTCCACAGGTTGCGCCGCAGCATGTCCGCCGCCAGGATCGGGCTGGCGTTGACCTCGATGTCGAACAGCGAGCCGCTTTCGGCCAGGGTCAGCCACCGGGCCATCGGTGGGTTGTCTTCCGGGTCTTCGACGGTGAAGGCCGTCCACAGCTCCCAGTTGCCCTGGGAACGCGACAACAGGCTGCCGAACAGCGGGTACCACTCCTCGGCCTGGTTGCTGGCGATGCCGATGTTCACTTCGCCATCCATGCCTTCCTTGAGCAGGTCGGTCAGGCGGGTGAACAGGTCGGTCAGGCGCGCGAAGCCTTTCTTGAGCTCGATGCCCATTTCGCGCATGTGCTCGGGGATCACCCCACCCACAAACCGATGGCGGGGTCGCTCACGGCCCTCGACGTCTTCGCCCGGCTTGAAATCGGCCACCTGCTCGCAAGCGGTGAACATGAACTGCTGGTTCGTCTTGATCTCCCGCGCCAGCTCAGGCACTTGCTCGATCAGCTTGCCCAGGTCGCCCGGCAATGGATGCTGGGCCAACAGCTTGGTGAGGTTCTTGGCGGTGGTTTCCAACCAGTCGGCGGTGGAGCGCAGCCGGGTGTAATGGGCGAAATGACCGATGGCCTTGTCCGGCAGGTGATGGCCCTCGTCGAACACGTAGACGGTGTCTCGCGGGTCCGGCAATACCGCGCCGCCGCCCAGGGCCAGATCGGCCAGGACCATGTCGTGGTTGGTGACGATCACATCGACCTTGCCCATGCCTTCGCGGGCCTTGTAGAAGGCGCACTGGCCGAAGTTGGGGCAATGACGGTTGGTGCACTGGCTGTGATCGGTGGTCAGGCGGGCCCAGTCGGCGTCTTCCAGCGCGGTGGACCAGCTGTCACGGTCGCCGTCCCACTTATTGCCGGCGAGCTTCTCGATCATGCTGGTGAACAGCTTCTGGCTGGCCTCATCGACTTCGATCTTGAAGCCTTCTTCTTCGAACAGCTGGGCCGTGGCGGTCTGCGCCTGGCCTTCCTGGAGCAACATGTCGAGCTTGGACAGGCACATGTAGCGCCCACGGCCCTTGGCCAGGGCGAAGGTAAAGTTCAGCCCGCTGTTGCGCATCAGGTCGGGCAGGTCCTTGTAGACGATCTGCTCCTGCAGGGCGACCGTGGCCGTGGCGATCACCAGGCGCTTGCCGGCGGCCTTGGCACTGGGAATCGCCGCCAGGCTGTAGGCCACGGTCTTGCCGGTACCGGTGCCGGCCTCCACCGCCACGACGGCGGGCTCGCCACTGCGCCGGCCTTCATCGTCGGTGTCGATATCGCCGAGGACTTTCGCCACTTCGGCGATCATCAGGCGCTGGCCATAGCGCGGCTTCAGGCTCTTGGCTTCGAGAAAACGCGAATAGGCGCCCTGGATCGTGGTTTTGAGTTCGGTGCTGATCATGAATGTCGGGCGCTAAAAAACGCTGGATAAATTTTCAGTGGTTCGGATCGGCGGCTATCATACCCCGCTAATGAATCCTGCGCAGAACGGAGTAACCCGATGACACCCTTTGCCCTCGTCTACACCCTGCATTTACTGGCGGCCCTGGTCTGGGTCGGCGGCATGTTCTTCGCCTGGATGATCCTGCGACCCGCCGCAATGACGGCACTTGAGGGCCCTGCCAGGCTGACGTTGTGGGTAGAAGTGTTTCAGCGTTTTTTCATTTGGGTCTGGGTCGCGGTGCTACTTTTGCCGATAAGCGGTGTAGGCCTGATCCACCTGCGCTTCGCCGGTTTTGAAACCGCGCCGCGCTATGTGCAGGTGATGATGGGCTTGTACGTGGTGATGACGGCACTGTTCATCCGCATCCAGGCCCTGCAGTTGCCACCGCTGCGCAACGCCGTGGCCGCGCAGGACTGGCCGACGGGCGCAGCGGCCCTGGGGAAGATTCGCAGGCTGGTGGGCATCAACCTGCTGATCGGTTTGCTGGTGGTGGCGATCGGCGCGGCGCGACCGATGTTTTAACGCGATCCCTGCCGGGATACGAAATCCTGTGGTAGCAAGCCCGCTCCCACATTTGATCCGTAGCGTGCTTAGAAGCGCTGCACCGTCACCACGCCGGCCGCTCCCGCAGGCCCAGGCTGGCCCTCGGCGCCGGGGCGGCCGCTCTTGCCACCGTCGGCGGTATAGACCAGGCAACCCTTGGCCTTGCCGCCGTGGCCGGGCTTGCCGCCCGGGCCGGGAGCGCCGCCGGCACCACCGTCCACGGTCACCTTGATCTGCTCGGCCGGGTAGGCGCTCGGCAATTCGAGGCGTACCCGTGCACCGGCCGCACCCGGCAGGCCGTCGCTGCCATTGCTGCCGTCGGCGCCACGCCCCGCCGCGCCCCACGTACAACCCGGCGCCTGGCCGTTCGCACCGTCCAGGCCTACGTAACCCGGCGCACCGGCACCCCCACGGGCATCCACGGACAACTGCGGCGCCGTCAAGGCATTGAAACGCAGATTCAGATCACGTCCCGGCCGTGCCGCCTTCGTGTAGGTGCCCGGGGCGCCGCGGGAGGTGATCTGGCTGCCCTCGGCCAACTCTGCCTGGACCACCTTCATGTCCAATGCCTGTTGCGCGGGCACGATGGCGATCCGGGCTTCGCGTCCCAGGTGCAGTTGGCCAACGGACAACTCGGTGACATTGGATGGCACCAGCAACGTGCCGTAGTCGGCCACGTCCAACCGCTCCAGGGTCAAGGTGCTGGTGGTATTGGGCAAACGCATCAGCGAATGGCTTTCTACCTGGAGCACCTGGGCCGAGGCCCAAGGGCTGACAAGGGCGACGAGCAGACACAATTTACGCATGGGAAGCCTCTGGCGCGGTCGGGAGGGTTTGCAGGTGGAAGATGCCGAACAGCAGCACGCGAAGGCGATCACGGCCCGGTGCAGGCCGGCCCCGAAAACTGGCCCTGAACAGCAGCAGTTCGAGCACATGGAGCACCAGCAACACGGCACCGGCGAGGTTGACCAGCAGATGCAGCGGATGGACGAGCGGCATGATCAGGTTGACCAGCACCACCAGCCAGAACAGCAGGGTCAACAAGCGGCCCAGCCCCCAGAACACCTTCATACGTCCTCCCCGACGAACATTATTCTTTGGGCGCACAGTAACGGCTAGCGCGCGCGATAAGCCAGAGGCGGGGGCAAATTTAATTTAACGCGGCTCGATGGCCGCCGGATCGCGCCATGGCGAGCCGGCGGCCCCGGGCCCACTGAAGCGAAGCGCACTCAACGCTGGATGTGCAGGTCCACCCGACGGTTCTGCGCCCGCCCTTCATCAGTCTCGTTGTCGGCCACCGGCTCGCTTTCGCCCTTGCCTTCGCTGGTGAGCTTGTCCGGCGCCAACCCCTGGGTCAGCAGGTACTCCACGACGCTGCTGGCCCGGCGCTCGGACAACCCTTGGTTATAGGCCTCGGTCCCGACGCTGTCGGTGTGGCCGACCACGCGGATACTGGCGACGTTGGCATGGCCCAGCTTGCCCATCAACCCATCGAGCTGGCTTCGAGCGGCGGGCGTGAGGTCGGACTTGTCGAAATCGAACAACACCTTGCCGGCATCGTTGAGGGTGATGACCTCCGTCGCCGGTGCCTCGGGCTCGGCCACAGGCGCGCTGGCCGGGTACTGCGGCAACGGGCACCCGTGATGTTCGACCGGGGTGTTGGCCGGCGTGTCGGGGCAACGGTCACGGCGGTCGAACACGCCGTCGCCGTCTTCATCGCCATCCTGGGCGTAACAGATCAACCCACCGCCCAGCAGGCCCAGCGCGGCACCGCCGGCGGCCCAGCCACTGCTTTGGATGGCGCCCAGGCCACCGCCAGCCAGGCCACCGATCAAACTGCAGATCGGCCAGGTACGTTGATTGAGAGAGGCGCTGCCATCGCTGTGGGTGGCGCAACCGGACAACAGACTGCTGGCCAGCAGTACCGGTAAGGCGGCCCTGATTAGAACGTTCATGGTGAAGGCTCCTGTGTCACCGGCCCATACCGGTCACACAGGAGTAAAGACTGCCATCGGCAACTCTACAAGCCGCGGATGGCAAGGGCTTCAGCGGTTTATCCTGATTTCGGTCCGGCGGTTCAGCGCACGTCCGTCGGCGGTTTTGTTGCCGGCCACCGGTTGGCTTTCCCCGGCACCGGACACCGAAACGAAACTGGCGCGCGGCACGCCCTGCTCGACCAGGTATTGCACCACCGAATTGGCCCGTTTCTCCGACAACCGTTGGTTATACGCATCGCTGCCGACGCTGTCGGTGTGGCCGGTGACCCGCAGTTGCGTCGTGGACGTTTCCTGCTTCAACCGGGTCGCAACGGTGCTCAGGACCTCTTTGTCGGTCGGGGTCAGCGTGGCCTTGTTGAATTCAAAGTGCACGTCGCGGATCACGATGGTTTCTTCCTTGACCACCACGGGGGCTTCGACCACCGGCGCCGGTGCAGGTGGCGGGCAGCCATCGGCGTCGACTTGCACGCCCTTCGGCGTGCCCGGGCACTTGTCGCGGCTGTCCGGCACGCCGTCGCCATCTTCGTCGCCGTCGCCATGGGCCCAGCACCAGGCGCCCGCCACGGTACCGGCCACCAGTGCGCCTGGGCCGATCCAGGAACTGCTTTCGATGGCGCCCAACCCCGCGCCGACGACGCCACCGGTGGCCGCACAGATCGGCCAGTCGGTTTTCTGCAAACCTGCGCAACCAGTCAACACACTGGTTAGCAGAACCAGGGGTAACGCTGTCCGAACTATGCTCATCGGGTGTTCTCCTTGAGGGATCGGCATGGCGCCGATTCAGGGGAGTAAAGACCCGAGTTCGGATCTGCGCCAGCTTCACGCAATCGCGACTTTTGCCCCGTGTTTGCGACCGTTCGACACGGTTAAGCGCAAACCGCTCTAGGCCATGATGTCCGGGCAGGCTATCGTGGTGCCCCTGACAGAGGAACTTCGATGACCGTTGCCATTTCTTCGCGCACGCCCCAGCAAGCCTTGGCGGCCGTGCTTGAGCGTTATGCCCCGCAAAAACTGCTGCTGATCGGCGCCAGCGGCTTCCCCGCGCTCGAGGCGTTCCAGCAGGCGCACCCCGCCACGCAAGTGGTGCACGCCGGCCCCGGCCCCTTGCCGGCGGACGTGGCGGCGCGGCGTTTTGACCTGGCCCTGGCGCTCGATTGCCTGGAGCATTTGCCCAAGCGCGACGGTCTGAACCTGTTGGGTGGCATCCGTAACCTGAACGCCAGCCGTATCGCCGTGCTCGCGGACCTGAACGCCTGCGGCTGGCAAGAGACAGACTTCTTTTCCCTGGCCCTGCAAGCCAATGAGCGATTCCAGCGCGAGGAACAGGTGCTGACCCTGTTCACCTACGATCTGCTTGAATACAAGCAAGTCCCCGACTGGCTCAACTCACGCTTTTGGGCCAACCCGGAAAACTTTGGAAAATACTGGTGGTAGCCGTGAACATGAGCCCACACACACCCATTTGCCCTTGCGGCAGCGGCAACTTGCTGGACGCCTGCTGCGGCCACTACCACGACGGCCACCCGGCACCTTGTGCGCAAGCCCTGATGCGCTCGCGCTACAGCGCCTACGTGCTGGGGTTGGTGGACTATCTGGTGAGCACCACCCTGCCCGCCCAGCAGGACGGTCTCGACCGCCAGGCCATCAGCGACTGGAGCGCCAACAGCACCTGGCTGGGCCTGGAGGTGGAAAGCAGCGAAGTGTTCGGCGGGCAGCCGGAACACGCCTTTGTCACCTTCACCGCGCGCTGGCACGATGGCCAGGGCGAGCACAGCCACCGGGAACAATCCTCGTTCGTGCAGAACGATGGGCGCTGGTACTTCATCGATCCCTCCGTGCCGGTCAAGGCCGGCCGCAACGACAGCTGTCCGTGTGGCAGTGGGCATAAGTTCAAGAAGTGCTGTGCGGGCTACTTCGGCCGCTGATTTCACGAGCGTCCGACATGCCCCCTCTCGCCAGCGGGCTAGACTGGAATAAACCAGAGGCGCGGACATGACCCAGACAACGCACCTGCTACGCATCACTTGCCTGTTGTTGTTCATCGGGCTCGGCGGCTGTGCGTCCTGGCGAGGTGAACAGGCGCCCGAACCCCAGGTGCACCTGGCCAAGGTCGAGGTGGTGCGGGCGCGGCTGCTGGAGCAGAAGTTCACTTTGCACTTTCGCGTCGACAACCCCGGCGACAGCGACCTGACCGTGCGCGGCCTGACGTATCGCATCCACTTGGGCGACCTGTTGCTGACCGAAGGCGAGCATGAGCACTGGTTCACCGTAGCACCCAGGCACAGTGCCTATTTCAAGGTGCCGATCCGCACCAATCTGTGGCCCCAGGTACGAGACGTGGTGAAACTGCTTCAAAAACCCCGGGAACAGATCCCCTACCGGCTGGAGGGCGAGCTGGAAACCGGCCTATTCATCGCCCACTACGTGCACCTGGAACGCAATGGCGTGATAATCGCCGCCGATTTAATTGCGGAGTAACCCCGATGACCCAGCAACCCCATGTCCACGGCCCTGATTGCAACCACGATCACGACCATCATCACGATCATGACCACGGCCACGTCCACGGCCCGAACTGCGGCCACGCTCACCAGGAACCGGTGCGCAACGCCCTGAAGGACGTCGGTCGCAACGACCCGTGCCCGTGCGGCAATGGCAAGAAGTTCAAGAAGTGCCACGGGGCTTGAGGGTTCGGGCGAAGAACTTCTTCGCCTGTTGACCCCTGTGTGCGAGCTGCTCGCGATAGCGCTAGGTCAGCCAGCATTGTTTGACCTGGCCTGCCCTCTTCGCGAGCAAGCTCGCTCCCACAGGATCTTGCAGTGAAACGATATCCGGTGATCGCCGCAGAATCAGTGTGGGAGCGAGCTTGCTCGCGATGAGGCCGGCACATCCAACCTCCCTTGGTCAGCCTGCGTCCAGAATCCGCCGCACACTGACCACCGTCGCATACTCGCCATGCAGGTTGCCTAGGGACATGCCATGCACCTCGCCGGCCGAGCGCGGGTTGCCGAAATAATCGGGCTTGTCGAAAGTGAAGCAGGCGTCTTCGGCCACCCAGGTGTCGAACCCCAGATTGCCGGCCGTGCGCGCCGTGGACTCCACCGAATTGTTCGTCGCCACCCCCACGATGACCAGTTGCTCGACACCCGCCCGACGCAGATCCGCCTCCAGGTGAGTGGCGCAGAAAGCGTCTGGCACATCCTTGTGGATCACCCACTCCCCCGCCAATGGCTCGAAGCGCTGCTGCACCTCCACGCCCGATTGCCCCGGCCAGAACACCGAGTCCGGCGAACGGGACAGATGATGAACGTGCACCACCGGCCGCGCCGACGCTCGCCAGAACCCCAGCAGTTCCAGCATGCGCAACTCAGCCTCGGGGTTGTTGCGAGGCCCGAGCCTGGGATGGAGGATGCCTTTTTGTTGATCGATGAGGATCAAGGCTGCGTTGTTGCGTAGTTCCATGCCATGTCTCCCTGGCTCGGTCATTTGGGCTTTCCCACCTTGCGCGTCCTCCCTTCCTACCTGCAACGCCAGACAAGATCAATCCGCTCCAGCCCTGAAATCACCAAGGTTCCATCCGCGCAGGGGCTTTCATCGCCAAATCAACAAATAACCCTCGCCCCCGCTTGCGCGGCCCCCTCCTGCTCACTAACGTAGCGCCTTTATTGACGACACCCCCTCCCGCAGGAGCTTTGCCATGGCCTCGCCAGCCTCTATTTCCTTCATCCCCCGGCTCGGCGTTGCCGCCGCAGTGGCCAGTGTGCTCGGTTTGAGCGGATGCCAGTCCTGGAACACCCAGGACACTGTCCCGCCCACCTCCGGGGTGCAGCCGCTCAAGGGGCTGGCACAGAATGTTTCGATTCGGCGCAATGCCATGGGCATGCCGCTGATCGAGAGCAACAGCTTCCACGACGCGCTGTTCTCCCTCGGCTACGTCCACGCCAGCGACCGCATCGGCCAGATGGTGACCCTGCGCCTGCTGGCCCAGGGGCGCCTGGCGGAGATGTCCGGTGCCGAGCGGCTGGACGTCGACCGCTACATGCGCGCCGTCAACCTGAAGAAAAACGCCGATGAGCTGTACAAGGCCTCGTCGCCGCGGCTCAAGCGCTTCTTCGAAGTCTATGCCCGGGGCGTCAACGCCTACCTGTTCCGCTACCGCGACAAGTTGCCGGCGGACCTGGCGGCCACCGGCTACAAACCCGAATACTGGAAGCCGGAAGATTCGGCGTTGATGTTCTGCCTGTTGAACTTCAGCCAGTCGGCCAACCTGCCGGAAGAGATCGCCAGCCTGGTGCTGGCCCAGACGGTCAGCCACGACAAGCTCGCCTGGCTGAGCCCGTCCTACCCGGACGAGCCGCTGCCCCTGGCCGAGGCCGACAAACTCCAGGGCATCCGCCTCAATGGCCAGGTGCCCGGCCTCGGCGAGATCAGCAAGGCCAGCAGCCAGTTGGCCGCGATGAACCTGCTGGGCGCTGCGTCGTCGAGCAACTGGGCCATCGCCCCGCAACGCAGCCGCAGCGGCAAGAGCCTGCTGGCCAGCGACAGCCATGGGCCGTTGGGCGTGCCGGCGCTGTGGAGCCCGGTACAGATCCGCGCGCCCAAGTACCAGGCAGCCGGGCTGTCGGTGGCGGGCATTCCGATGATCCTGGCCGGTTTCAACGGCAAGGTGGCCTGGAGCATGAGCAGCGTGCAGGGGGATAACCAGGATTTGTTCCTGGAAAAAATCCGACGCCAGGGCAATGGTCTGTCCTACGAGGTCAACGGCAAATGGCAGCCGGCGACCGTGCGCAACGAAACCTACTTCATCAAAGGCCAGCGATCGATTCGTGAAGCCGTCTACGAGACCCGGCATGGCCCGCTGCTCAACAGCGCCCAGGGCCCGGCCCTGGCCAATGGCTTCGGCCTGGCCTTGCAGACGCCGAGCTTCACCGACGACAAGACCCTGGACGCGTTCTTCGACCTGTCCCGGGCGCAGAGCGCCGAGAAAGCCTCCGATGCCAGCCGGGAAATCCGGGCCATGGCCGCGAACCTGGTCTTCGCCGACGCCAGCCATATCGGCTGGCAAGTCACCGGGCGTTATCCGAACCGCCGCGAAGGTGAAGGCCTGCTGCCGTCGCCAGGCTGGGACGGGCGCTACGACTGGGACGGTTACGCCGACCCGATGCTGCACCCCTACGACCAGGACCCGGCCCAAGGCTGGCTGGGCACCGCCAACCAGCGGGTCATCCCCCATGGCTACGGCATGCAGTTGTCCAACTCCTGGGCCGCGCCGGAGCGTGGCGAGCGCCTGGCCGAGCTGGCCGGCGCGGGCAAGCACGACGCCCGTAGCCTGAGCGCCATGCAGTATGACCAGACCACCCCGTTTGCGGCCAAGCTCAAGAAAGTCTTCGAAGCCCCCGGCATGGCCCTGCCGCTCAAGCAGGCGATCGACGCCCTGCCGGTGGCCGACCGGGCCAAGGCCCGCGAAGCCTGCACTCGCCTGATGGCGTTCGATGGCCGCCTCAGCCCGACGTCCGCTGACGCTGCGATCTATGAGCTGTTCCTGCAGGAAAGCATGAAGCAGATCTTCCTCGACGAACTGGGCCCGGACAGCAGCCCGGCGTGGAAAGCGCTGATTGCCAACGGCCAACTGTCCTACGCCGCCCAGGCCGATCACCTGCTGGGGCGCGAGGACAGTCCGTTCTGGGACGACGTGCGCACACCGCAGAAAGAAGACAAGGCGCTCATCCTCGCCCGCAGCCTGGCGGCGGCCATCAGCGCCGGTGACAGCCAACTGGGCGGTGCTCACCAGGCCTGGCAGTGGGGCAAGCTGCACAGCTACGCGTGGAAAAACAGCAGCGGCCAGGTCGTGCGTGGCCCGGTAGCGGCAGGCGGCGATGCCACCACGCTCAACACCGCGGCGTTCGCCTGGGGACAGGACTTCAACACCGCCGTGGCCCCAGCCATGAGGCTGATCGTGGACTTCGGCCAGCCTGAACCGTTGATGGTCCAGGACGGCGCCGGTCAATCCGGCAACCCGGCGAGCCCGAACTACCTCAATGGCATCGACCCGTGGATCAAGGGCCAGTACCAGAACCTGCCGCTGCAACCGCAGAACTTCGACCGGGCGTACGGCAAGACGCGGTTGACCTTGGTGCCGGGCAAATAGCGGCACTGCACCTCACTGTGGCGAGGGGATTTATCCCCGTTGGACTGCGCAGCAGGCCCAAACCAGACAACTCAATTTGCCTGATACAAAGAGTTGTCTGTTTTCAGGGTCGCTGCGCAACCCAACGGGGATAAATCCCCTCGCCACATTTGCTCAACCTTACAGAAGAGCCTGCCCCGCCAAACCCGATAGAACTTCTCACCCCGCGCTCGCCTCTACCTGACAAGCCCATCACCCCGGTGATTGCATGGATCTTGTCATTGCTCGCCCTGAAGGACTGTATTGCCCGCCCGGGGATTTCTACATCGACCCCTGGCGTCCAGTGGAACGCTCGGTCATCACCCACGCCCATGGCGACCACGCCCGCGGCGGCAACCAGCACTACCTGGCCGCGGCCCCCGGCGAAGGCATCCTGCGTTCGCGGTTGGGCCAGGACATCAACCTGCACACCCTGCCCTATGGCGAACGCCTGGTGCATCACGGCGTGACCCTGAGCTTTCATCCCGCCGGCCATGTGTTGGGGTCGGCCCAGGTGCGGCTGGAACACCGGGGCGAAGTCTGGGTCGCCTCAGGGGACTACAAGGTCGAACCCGACGGCACCTGCGCGCCGTTCGAACCGGTGAAATGCCACACCTTCATCACCGAGTCGACCTTCGGCCTGCCCATTTATCGCTGGCAACCCCAGGCGCAGATCTTCGACGAGATCAACCAGTGGTGGCGAGCCAACATTGCCGCGGGGCGCGCCAGCGTGCTGTTCTGCTATTCCTTCGGCAAGGCCCAGCGAATTCTCCACGGCATCGATGCGAGCCTCGGGCCGATCCTCGCCCATGGCGCGGTGGAACCGTTGAACCGCGTCTACCGCGAGGCCGGCGTCCACCTGCCGCCGACCCTCTATGCCGGCGACGTGAAAAAGAACGATCCACTCATGGGCCAGGCGCTGGTCATCGCCCCGCCGTCGGCCGGCGGCAGTACCTGGATGCGCCGTTTTGGCGACTATAGCGATGCCTTCGCCAGCGGCTGGATGCGCCTGCGCGGCACCCGCCGGCGGCGCGGCGTCGACCGCGGCTTCGTGCTCTCCGACCACGCCGACTGGCCAGGCCTGCTCTGGGCCATCGAGCAGACCGGCGCCGAACGGGTCATGGTGACGCACGGCTCGGTGGGCGTACTGGTTCGTCATCTGCGCGAGCAAGGTCTCGACGCCCAGGGCTTCACCACGGAATACGGCGACGACGAGGAAGACGTGGCCAGCACCGCCGACGCCGACGAGGACGCGTCATGAAAGCCTTTGCCGAGCTGTATGCCGACCTGGACGCCACCACCTCCAGCAATGCCAAGCTGGCGGCCATGCAGGACTACTTCGCCAAGGCCTCACCCCAGGACGCGGCCTGGGCCGTGTACTTCCTGTCCGGCGGACGCCCGCGGCAGTTGGTCCCGGTCAAGGTCCTGCGGGAGTTGGCGGTGCAGGTCTCGGGGTTGTCCGCCTGGCTGTTCGAGGAAAGCTACCAGGCCGTGGGCGACCTGGCCGAAACCATCTCGTTGGTCATGCCGGAGTCGCCCCACCTTTCCGACGAAGGCCTGGCCTCGTGGATCGAACGCAAACTGCTGCCATTGCGCGGCGAAACCCCGGAGGTGCTGGCGCAACGCTTGCCGGCGTTGTGGGCGCAACTGGACCGACCGAGCCTGATGCTGTGCATCAAGCTCATCACCGGCAGCTTTCGCGTCGGCGTGTCCAAGCTGTTGGTCACCCGCGCCCTGGCCGGCTTGGCCGGGCTGGACAGCAAGCGGGTGGCCCAGCGCCTGGTGGGCTACACCGATCTGGCCCACCGCCCGACCGCCGCGGCTTACCTCAAGCTGATCGCCGCCGAATCCGCCGATGAACATGCCCAGCGCGGCGGCCAGCCTTATCCGTTCTTCCTGGCCCACGCGTTGTCTGCACCGGTGGAGCAATTCGACGCCCTGCTGGGCCCGGCCAGTGACTGGCAAGTGGAATGGAAGTGGGACGGTATCCGCGCCCAGGTGGTTAAGCGCGATGGCCATCTGTGGGTCTGGTCCCGGGGCGAAGAACTGGTGACCGAGCGTTTTCCCGAATTGCATTCATTGGCCCAGGCTTTGCCTGATGGCACGGTGATCGACGGGGAAATCGTCGTCTGGAAAACCTCGGAGCCGCTGACCGAGGATGCCTTCGATCCGCAGGCGCCGCTGTCCGCCTCGGTGCAACCGTTCGCCCTGTTGCAGCAACGCATCGGCCGCAAGACCCTGGGCAAGAAAATCCTCGAAGACGCGCCGGTGGTGATGATGGCCTACGACCTGCTGGAGTGGCAGGGCGAGGACTGGCGCAGTCGCCCCCAGGCCGAACGCCGCGAGCGCCTGGAAGCATTGCTGGCGCGGGCCCATAGCCCGGTGCTGCTGCCTTCGCCCCTGGTTACCGGCCAGGATTGGCCCGACCTTGCCCGGCAGCGGGAAGCATCCCGCCGGCTGGGCGTCGAAGGCATGATGCTCAAGGCACGCGATGCGCTGTACGGCGTCGGCCGCACAAAGGACATGGGGGTGTGGTGGAAGTGGAAGATCGACCCGTTCAGTGTCGATGCGGTGCTGATCTACGCCCAGCGCGGCCACGGTCGACGCGCCAGCCTCTACAGCGACTACACCTTCGCGGTCTGGGACAACCCGCCAGGCAGTCGCGACCGCACCCTCGTGCCGTTCGCCAAGGCCTATTCAGGCTTGACCGACGCTGAAATGCGCCAGGTCGACAGCATTGTGCGCAAGACCACCCTGGAAAAATACGGTCCGGTGAGCAGCGTCACGCCGACCCTGGTGTTCGAGCTGGGCTTCGAAGGCATTGCCCTGTCCAAGCGCCACAAAAGCGGAATCGCGGTCCGGTTCCCCAGAATGCTGCGCTGGCGCAAGGACAAGCCTGTCGAGGAAGCGGACACACTGGCGACGCTGCAGGATTTGTTGAAGTAAGCCTGAATGGGCCGGGCCTGTAAAAACTCCCAAGGTAACCACTGTCAATGTGGCGAGGGATTTATCCCCGTTGGCCTGCGTAGCAGGCCCAAACCAGACAACTCAATTTGCCTGATACAAAGCGTTGTCTGTTTTAAGGGCCACTTCGCAGCCCAACGGGGATAAATCCCCTCGCCACAAAGGCACCGCAATGCCACTGACGCCCCATCCCGGTGCACCTTTTTGTTGTACGATCTCTCCCGCGCACCAACGCGTTCCGCTTCCCGCTGCCAAAGCTTTTAAAACACTTGTTCGGCACTCTGGTTCGGAAATTGCTACCTTTATGCCGTCATACCGTTCTCGCCTTCACCGGTAACAATACTTACGCGCCATGGGCGCTCATATTGGTTTTAGGGATTGAATAATGAAAAAAACACTGCTGACCCTTTCTGCACTGGCGTTGTGCATGGCTGCTGGCGTCGCCACCGCCAAGGAATACAAGGAATTGCGTTTTGGTGTCGACCCTTCCTACGCCCCCTTTGAATCCAAGGCCGCCGACGGCAGCCTGGTCGGTTTCGACATCGACCTGGGCAATGCCATCTGCGAAGAGCTGAAGGTCAAATGCAAATGGGTCGAAAGCGATTTCGACGGCATGATCCCGGGCCTCAAGGCCAATAAATTCGACGGCGTCATCTCTTCGATGACCGTGACCCCGGCCCGTGAGAAAGTCATCGACTTCTCCAGCGAACTGTTCTCCGGCCCAACGGCCTATGTCTTCAAGAAAGGCTCGGGCCTGACCGAGGACAAGGCCTCGCTCAAAGGCAAGACCGTCGGCTACGAACAAGGCACCATCCAGGAAGCCTATGCCAAAGCCGTGCTGGACAAGGCCGGCGTCAAGACCCAGGCCTACCAGAACCAGGACCAGGTCTATGCCGACCTGACCTCCGGCCGTCTCGATGCGGCCATCCAGGACATGCTGCAGGCGGAGCTGGGCTTTCTGAAATCGCCTAAAGGCGCCGACTATGAAATCAGCAAGCCGGTGGACAGCGAACTGCTGCCGGCCAAGACCGCCATCGGTATCAAGAAAGGTAACAGCGAGCTGAAGGCGCTTTTGGATAAAGGTATCAAAGCGTTACACGACGACGGCAAATACGCTGAAATCCAGAAAAAACACTTTGGCGATCTGAATCTGTACAGCGGCAAATAATGCGCTGCGCCCATCCGGTTCCGGGTGGGCGCTTTTTTCCTGCCAAAGGCAATTTTCCATGTTCGAACAACTCCTACAAAATCTGGGGCTCTCGGCCTTCAGCCTGCAGGGCTTTGGCCCGCTGCTGATGCAGGGCACCTGGATGACCATCAAGCTGGCGGCCCTGTCCCTGCTGCTGAGCGTCGTGCTCGGGTTGCTGGGCGCCAGTGCCAAGCTGTCCAGCGTCAAACTGTTGCGAATTCCTGCCCAGCTCTACACCACATTGATTCGCGGCGTGCCGGACCTGGTGTTGATGCTGCTGATTTTCTACAGCCTGCAAACCTGGCTGACCTCCTTTACCGACTTCATGGAATGGGAATACATCGAGATCAACCCATTCGGCGCCGGGGTGATTACCCTGGGCTTCATTTACGGCGCGTACTTCACCGAGACCTTTCGCGGCGCGATCCTCGCGGTGCCCAGGGGCCAGGTCGAAGCCGCCACCGCGTACGGCCTCAAGCGAGGCCAGCGGTTTCGCTTCGTGGTGTTTCCACAAATGATGCGCTTCGCCCTGCCGGGTATCGGCAATAACTGGATGGTGATGCTCAAGGCCACCGCCCTGGTGTCGATCATTGGCCTGGCCGACCTGGTCAAGGCGGCCCAGGATGCCGGCAAGAGCACCTACCAACTGTTCTATTTCCTGGTACTGGCGGCATTGATCTACCTGTTGATCACCAGCGCCTCCAACTTCATCCTGCGCCGGCTTGAACGCCGCTACGCCGCCGGAGCCCGGGAGGCCGTGCGATGATCGAACTCTTGCAGGAGTACTGGCGACCGTTCCTCTACAGCGACGGCGTCAACGTCACCGGCCTGGCGATGACCCTGTGGTTGCTCAGCGCCTCGCTGCTGATCGGCTTCGTGGTGTCGATCCCGCTGTCCATCGCCCGGGTTTCGCCCAAGCGGTCCATACGCTGGCCGGTGCAGTTCTACACGTACCTGTTCCGGGGCACGCCGCTCTACATCCAGTTGCTGATCTGCTACACCGGCATCTACAGCATCGCGGCGGTACGCGCCCAGCCCGTGCTCGACAGCTTCTTTCGCGACGCCATGAATTGCACGATCCTTGCCTTCGCCCTGAACACCTGCGCCTACACCACGGAGATCTTCGCCGGGGCGATTCGCAGCATGAACCACGGGGAAGTGGAAGCGGCCAAGGCCTACGGCCTGACCGGCTGGAAGCTGTACACCTACGTGATCATGCCGTCGGCGTTGCGGCGCTCGCTGCCGTACTACAGCAACGAAGTGATTTTGATGCTGCACTCGACGACCGTGGCATTCACCGCTACCGTTCCTGACGTGCTGAAAGTGGCCCGGGACGCCAACTCGGCGACGTTCCTGACGTTCCAGTCATTCGGGATCGCCGCACTGATCTACCTGACGGTCACCTTCGCACTGGTAGGCCTCTTCCGCCTCGCCGAACGCCGATGGCTGGCCTTTCTCGGGCCGACCCACTAGGGCCCTGTTCCAGGACATACACCCACATGCGCCACCAGATCCATGACCTGCAGGCCCCCGTACCGGGGACCGCACGCAAGATCCACAGCTTTCACTTCGGCCCGGAAAAAGCCGCCGGCAAAATCTACATCCAGTCGTCCCTGCACGCCGATGAACTGCCCGGCATGCTGGTGGCCTGGCACCTCAAGCAGCGCCTGGCGGAACTCGAAGCGTCGGGCCACCTGCGCTACGAGATCGTGCTGGTGCCGGTCGCCAACCCCGTCGGCCTTGAACAAGTGCTGATGGACGTGCCGCTGGGTCGCTACGAAACGGAGAGCGGGCAAAACTTCAACCGCCGCTTCGTCGACCTGAGCGAAGAGATCGGCAACGAAATCGAAGAACTGCTCACCGACGATCCGCAGCACAACCTGATGCTGATCCGCACCAGCCTCCGCGATGCCCTCGCCCGGCAGACCGCCGGCACGCAGTTGCAATCGCTGCGCCTGGCGCTGCAGCGGCTGGCCTGCGACGCCGACATGGTGCTGGACCTGCACTGCGACTTCGAAGCCGTGGCCCACCTGTACACCACCCCGCAAGCCTGGCCGCAGGTCGAGCCGCTGGCCCGCTACATCGGCGCCGAGGCCAGCCTGCTGGCCACTGATTCGGGCGGCCAGTCGTTCGACGAGTGCTTCACCCTGCTCTGGTGGCAACTCAAGGAACGCTTCGGCGAGCGGTTCGAGATCCCCCTGGGCAGCTTTTCGGTCACCGTGGAATTGCGCGGCCAGGGCGACGTCAACCATGGGTTGGCGAGCCTCGACTGCCAGGCGCTGATCGAATACCTGATCCGCTTCGGCGCCATCGACGGCGAACCGATGCCCATGCCCGAGCTGCCCTATCCCGCCACGCCGCTGGCCGGTGTCGAGCCGGTGGCGACGCCCGTGGGTGGCCTGCTGGTCTACAGCGCACTGCCTGGCGAATACCTGGAGGCGGGCCAGTTGATCGCGGAAATCATCGACCCGATCAACGACACCGTCACCCCCGTTCATTGCCGTAACGCCGGGCTCATGTACGCCCGTTCGCTGCGCCGCATGGCCACCGCCGGCATGGTGATCGCCCATGTCGCCGGTGCCGAAGCCTACCGCAGCGGCTACCTACTTTCGCCTTGAGGATGCCTGTTCCATGTACAAACTGACCATCGAAGGCCTGCACAAAAGCTACGGCGAACACGAGGTGCTCAAAGGCGTTTCGCTCAAGGCCAAGACCGGCGACGTCATCAGCCTGATAGGCGCCAGCGGCTCGGGCAAGAGTACCTTCCTGCGCTGCATCAACTTCCTGGAGCAACCCAACGACGGCGCCATGAGCCTGGACGGCCAGGCAGTCCAGATGATCAAGGACCGCCACGGCATGCACGTGGCCGATGCCGATGAACTGCAGCGCATCCGCACACGCCTGGCCATGGTGTTCCAGCACTTCAACCTGTGGAGCCACATGACCGTGCTGGAAAACATCACCATGGCGCCACGCCGGGTGCTGGGGGTCGACCGGCAGGAAGCCGAGGCCCGTGCCCGTCGCTACCTGGACAAGGTCGGCCTGCCCGCGCGAGTCGCCGAGCAGTACCCGGCGTTCCTCTCCGGCGGCCAGCAACAGCGCGTGGCCATCGCCCGCGCCCTGGCGATGGAGCCGGAGGTGATGCTGTTCGACGAGCCCACCTCGGCGCTGGACCCGGAGCTGGTGGGTGAAGTCCTGAAGGTGATCCAGGGCCTGGCCGAGGAAGGCCGGACCATGATCATGGTGACCCACGAAATGAGCTTCGCCCGCAAAGTCTCCAACCAGGTGCTGTTCCTGCACCAGGGCCTGGTGGAAGAGGAAGGCGCGCCGGAAGACGTGCTGGGCAACCCCAAGAGCGAACGGCTCAAGCAGTTTCTCAGTGGCAACCTGAAGTAATTCACTCTGTTGGTTTGGAACACAGTCCTGTGGCGAGGGGATTTGTCCCCGTTCGAGTGCAAAGCACTCGCTTCAGGACCGCTCCGCCGCGAAGCGTTTGGGATTGCTTCGCAATCCAACGGGGATAAATCCCCTCGCCACAGGTCCTTTGTTGTGGCTGGAAATTGCCGGAGCTCTCCGCCACGCAGGAAGCATTAAACCTTTCCACCGCCGCCGTGGTCTTTGAAACAGGACTTCCAGGGCGCGCGCGGCAGGCATGGCGACATCCAACGACTTCGCAAGACAGTGGTTCAGTGCCCGGGGCTGGAAACCGTTCGCCTTTCAGAAACAGGTGTGGACCGCGGTCAAGCGAGGGGAGTCCGGGTTGCTGCACGCCAGCACCGGTGCCGGCAAGACCTACGCCGTCTGGTTCGCGGCCCTCAACCGCTTCGCCCGCCCCGCGCCACCGCCCGACAAGCCGCGCAAGCGCAAACCGCCGGCCGAACCGCTGACAGTGCTGTGGATCACGCCGATGCGCGCCCTGGCCGCCGACACCGGCAAGGCCCTCGAAGCGCCGTTGGTGGATTTGCAACTGCCCTGGAGCGTCGGCCTGCGGACCGGCGACACCGGTGCCAGCGAGCGGGCCCGGCAAAGCCGGCGCCTGCCCACGGCCCTGATCACCACGCCCGAGAGCCTGACGCTGATGCTCGCCCGCGCCGATGCCCAGGCGGCCACATCGACGCTGCGCATGGTGGTGGTGGATGAATGGCACGAGTTGATCGGCAACAAGCGTGGCGTGCAGTTGCAATTGGCGCTGGCCCGTTTGCGCCACTGGCATCCCGACCTAATCGTCTGGGGCGTGTCCGCCACGCTGGGGAATCAGGAACACGCCGAGCAGGTGTTGATCCCCCGGGGCGATGGGATCAACGTGCAGGGCGCCGACAGCAAGGCCCTGCGGGTCGACACCCTGCTGCCGCCTACCTTGGAACGCTTTCCCTGGGCCGGGCATATCGGCCTGAAGATGCTGCCCCAAGTGGTGGCAGAGATCGACGCCAGCAGCAGTTGCCTGGTCTTCACCAACACCCGCGCCCAATCGGAAATCTGGTACCAGGCCATCCTTGAAACCAGGCCCGACTGGGCCGGGCTGATCGCCCTGCACCACAGTTCGCTGTCCCGCGACACCCGGGATTGGGTGGAACGCGCACTGAAGGAAGGCCAGCTCAAGGCGGTGGTCTGCACCTCCAGCCTCGACCTGGGGGTGGATTTCCTGCCGGTGGAACGGGTGCTGCAGATCGGCTCGGCCAAGGGCGTGGCCCGGCTGATGCAACGGGCTGGACGCTCCGGCCATGCGCCGGGACGGACCTCACGGGTCACCCTGGTGCCGACCCACAGCCTGGAGTTGATCGAGGCCGCTGCCGCCCAGGACGCCGTGGCCCAACGGCGTATCGAGCCCCGCGAATCGCCCCACAAACCCCTGGACGTGCTGGTGCAACACCTGGTCAGCATAGCCCTGGGCGGCGGTTTCGTGCCCGAAGCGCTGTTCGAGGAAGTGCGCGGCGCCTGGGCCTATCGCGACCTGAACCCGGCCGAATGGGCCTGGGCCTTGGCCTTCGTGCGCCACGGCGGCCTGTCGTTGACCGCCTACCCCGACTACCGTCGGGTCGAACCGGATGAGCACGGCATCTGGCGGGTCCCCGACGCCCGCTTGGCCCGGCGCCATCGCATGAGCATCGGCACCATCGTCAGCGATGCCAGCCTGCAATTGAAATTCTGGAGCAAGGGTGGTGGCGGCAAGACCCTGGGCAGCGTGGAAGAAGGCTTCATCGCCCGCTTGCGGCCCGGTGACGGCTTTCTGTTCGCCGGGCGCCTGCTGGAACTGGTCCGGGTCGAAGACATGACCGCCTATGTGCGCCGCAGCCAGGCAAAAAAAGCCGCCGTGCCGCGCTGGAACGGCGGGCGCATGCCGCTTTCCAGTGAACTGGCCGCTGCTGTCGTGGCCCGCCTGAGCGAAGCGGCCCAAGGCCGTTTCGAAGGCCCGGAGATGCAAGCCGTGAAGCCGTTGCTATTGACGCAACAACGCTGGTCCGGCTTGCCCACGCAGGGCTCGCTGCTGGCGGAGGCGCTCAAGTCCCGGGAAGGCTGGCACCTGTTCCTGTACCCGTTCGCCGGCCGCCAGGTTCATCTGGGGCTGGCGAGCCTGCTGGCCTGGCGGGTGAGCCGGCAACAGCCGGTGACGTTTTCCATTGCCGTGAACGATTACGGCCTGGAACTGCTCAGTGCCACGCCGGTGGACTGGTCGGTGTGCCTGACGCCTGGGCTGTTGAGCACTGATCACCTGCTGGCCGACGTACTCGCCAGCCTGAACGCCGGCGAGTTGGCCTTGCGCCGCTTTCGTGAAATTGCCCGCATCGCCGGGCTGGTATTCGCCGGTTACCCCGGCGCGCCCAAGAGCACGCGCCAAGTCCAGGCCTCCAGCGGCCTGTTCTTTCAAGTGTTCAAGCAATACGACGCCGACAACCTGCTGCTGGCCCAGGCCGCGGAAGAAGTCTTGCGTGAAGAATTGGATATCCGTCGACTGGAGCAGACCTTGGAACGCCTCAACGCCTTGACGCTGGACCTGCATGTCATCAAGCGCCCTACCCCGCTGGGATTCCCGCTGTTGGTGGAGCGTTTCAGGGAAAGCATGAGCTCGGAAAAACTCGCCGATCGCATCCGCCGGATGGTGAGCGAACTCGAAAAAACCGCCGATCGCGGTGACGCCTGATGCCCGCGCCCTACCCCGTCAACCTGGCCGGTGAAGCACTCTGGCTGCTGCCGGAAAAAGCCGTCTACTGGCCCGCCCAGGAAACCCTGATGGTGGCCGACGTGCATTTCGGCAAGGCCGCCGCCTACCGCAGCCTCGGCCAGCCGGTGCCCCATGGAACCACCGCCAGCAACATCGAGGTTCTGGATGACCTGCTGGCGCGCCTGCCCTGCCGGCAGTTGATCTTCCTCGGGGATTTTCTCCACGGCCCGGGCTCCCACGCGCCAGGCACCCTCAACGCCCTGGCCGACTGGCGCGGCAAGCATCCGCACCTGGCGATGACGCTGATTCGCGGCAACCATGACAAGCGGGCCGGCGACCCGCCCGCCGCGCTGAACATCCGCGTGGTGCCGGAGCCTTTGCTGCTGGGCCCTTTCGCCGTACAGCACGAACCCGATCCCCATCCCAGCCGACACGTCCTGGCCGGGCATGTGCATCCGGTCTATCACTTGAGGGGCAAGGGCCGGCAACGCTTGCGCCTGGCCTGCTTCCGGCTGGGCAGCGACATCAGCCTGCTACCGGCCTTCGGCGCGTTCACGGGGGGCTATCGGGTCGAGCAGGACAACGATTGCAGGATTTTCGTCATTGGCGATAACGAAGTATGGCCCGTCAATTGACGGGCCATACGGATCAGGCAACGGGCGCTGGAGGCGGCTCATCCGGCAGGGTGGGCTCGCCGGGCTCGGTGGGCTGTTCGTTGGGAGTATCGGGATCAGGCTGGCCGGGGATACCACCCGCCGCTTCAACGGGATGGGCTAGCAATGACCAGGCCATGACGCCAATCTGATTGGGCTCAAGCCTTGCCAGTTCGGCACTGATTCGCGGATCGATCTTCATAGAGCAACTCCTGAGCGAAGGCCCGTTTCGCTGACGCAAAAACGGGCAGTACACCCAATAGAGTGTCTGCCCGCCCAGGAATTCCCACTGTTCGTCAGAATCAGGTCCGCGGCAGTGTCACGCCGCGCTGGCCCTGGTACTTGCCGCCACGGTCCTTGTAGGACACTTCGCACTCCTCATCGGATTCGAGGAACAACATCTGCGCCACACCCTCGTTGGCATAGATTTTCGCCGGCAGGGTCGTGGTGTTGGAGAATTCCAGGGTGACGTGGCCTTCCCACTCGGGTTCCAGCGGCGTGACGTTGACGATGATGCCGCAGCGAGCATAGGTGCTCTTGCCCAGGCAGATGGTCAGGACATTGCGCGGAATGCGGAAGTACTCGACGGTACGGGCCAGGGCGAAGGAGTTCGGCGGGATGATGCAAACGTCGCTCTTGATGTCGACGAAGCTTTTCTCATCGAAGTTCTTCGGATCGACGGTGGCCGAATTGATGTTGGTGAACACCTTGAATTCGTCGGCGCAGCGCACGTCGTAGCCATAGCTGGAGACGCCGAAGGAAATCAGCCGGTCGGGGCCTTCGCCACGCATCTGGCGCTCGACGAAGGGCTCGATCATGCCGTGCTCTTGCGCCATGCGGCGAATCCACTTGTCCGATTTGATGCTCATGGCGGGTTCCTGAATAGCGAGGTGGAAAAAAGACGTCCGGCATCTTACCGGGGCATGGGGCCGGGTTCAAAGCGCGGGACGCAAATCTCGCCGATCCGCCGGGATTTCCAAGGGCTGGCGCCCCGCGCCTTGGCCGTCAGTCACCAAAACCGAGAAACCTTCGCAAAGACCATTGGCACGTTCCGGAAAAAGGGTTAAGGTGGCGTCACTGTGCTGCTTGTGTCACTGAGAATCTCTACACGATATGTTGAATTTCGATCCAACCATCTACAAGAATTTTTCCTGCTCTTTGCACTCAGTCTCGGCCAGGGTTCTTCCTGAGTCGCAGTTATCTTTGTTCAAGGAGTTACACCATGTCTAATCGCCAAACCGGTACCGTTAAGTGGTTCAACGATGAAAAAGGCTTCGGCTTCATCACTCCACAATCCGGTGACGACCTGTTCGTTCACTTCAAAGCTATCCAATCCGACGGCTTCAAAAGCCTGAAAGAAGGCCAACAGGTTTCTTTCATCGCTACCCGCGGTCAGAAAGGCATGCAAGCTGAAGAAGTACAAGTTATCTAACTTGTCCTTGCTTTAGTAAAAGGCCCCGCCCTCAAAAGCGGGGCTTTTTTGTGCCCGAGTGTTTTGTTCAAGCGCATAAAAAACCTGTGGGAGCGAGCTTGCTCGCGAAAGCGTTGTACCAGCCACCATAAAAGGTACTGATCGAACGCTTTCGCGAGCAAGCCCGCCCCCACAGGAGAGGATGGCTTCAGGCCGGCGTTACCAGGTCACGCCAAACCCCGCTGTATAGCGGGTCTTGCTCAGGTCGCTGTCCTCGGTCCCGTCGATGACATCCTTCTCGGCCTTGAGGTTGAGCGACGCCCAATCGGTGACCTTGTAGCGCAGGCCCATCTCGGCGTCGTAGGCGTACTCGGCCACGCCGGACAGCGGCTTGCCCACCTCGCCATTGGTGAAGAACTCGACACGCTTGCCAATCAGGTAGCGGTTGTAGTCCCACTTCATGGCCACGGAATAGAAGTTGTCCTTGCCACCGTCCCGGTACTCGTAGTCCGTGCGGTTGAGCAGCGAACCCAGCGAGAACGCCCCCAGCTCGTCGTCCCAGAACTGGTAGCCCGGACCGGTACCCACCACGCGTTGACGGGCCAGGTCCTCGACCTTGTCACGCTTGTAGTTGAGTCGCCCCTGCCAGAACCACTTATCCGTCAGGAACCGGTCCAGGGAGTATTCCAGGCGCCAGTTGTCGGTCGACACCACGTCATCCTGGAACTCGCGGTTGTATTCGCCTTCGGCGTTATGCCGCCATCGGCCATGGCGCGCCGAGGTCTTGAAGTCGATGTCGTAATCGTCGGTATCGTTTTCCGCGCGCTTGTAATCCAGCGCGGCATCGATATTGCCTTTCCAGACGAGGTCTTCGACCACCGGCTTGGGCTTGAGGATCTGCTGGATACTGGCCAGCTCGACGGTCTTGGGCGCCTCGCCATTGGCCAGCGTCACCTTGCCATCCTCGGCCGCGTGCAGCGCCTTGGCCTTCTCGCCGGTGTAGGCATCCTGTTTGACCAGCAGTTGCTGGTCGCTCTCCAGGGTCTTGACCTGTTTCCAATCAATGGGAACCGCCCCGGCGTAATCGGTCTGGATCAGCAATTTGCCGCCATCGAAAACGGTGATCTTGCCGCTGAGCTTGTCGCCGTTCTTCAACCAGACAGTGTCGGCGAGCAAGGGCATGGAGGCGCTGGTAACAGCTAGGCATAGCAGGGTTCTGGACAACATAAGCGTATAAAGAGCTCAAGTTTGCGATAAAAAGGCGGCATTATCCCCCAGGACGACACCTTAGGAACGACTGACCCGAGTATTTCGAATGAGTTCATTTCTCAATCGTCCCTGTAGGAATTAATCTACAGACGGGCACTACCTCATCAGGAATCCAACCCGTGACCGATACCCCAGCGGCGCCCGAGAATGCCGCCCAGATTCGCCGCACCACCCTGTACCTGACCCTGGCCCAAGTGCCCGCCGGCAAGGTGGTCACCTACGGTCAACTGGCTGAAATGGCGGGCCTGGGCCGGGCTGCGCGCTGGGTGGGGCGCACTCTCAGCCAACTGCCGGACGACACCAAGCTGCCCTGGCACCGGGTCCTGGGCGCCGGCGGTCGGATCAGCCTGCCGGTGGGCAGCGCGTCAGGGGACGAACAACGCGCGCGCCTGCGCACGGAAGGGATCAGTGTCCTGAACAATCGTGTTGATATTCAGCGCCATGGCTGGCGCCCGGTAGAGCACAGCGGTTAGAGTGCGCGCTTTGTTTTCGCAATTTTTGAGGCAGACTCCAGCCCATGCCCCGTAAAACCTGGCGCGCCGCCCTCGCCGCCTATGCCAGTCCCTCGACGCTCGTGCTGTTGCTGCTTGGCTTCGCTGCCGGCTTGCCGTACATGCTGGTGTTTTCCACGCTTTCGGTCTGGTTGCGCGAGGCCGGCGTGGCTCGCGAAACCATCGGTTACGCGAGCCTGATCGGCCTGGCGTACGCCTTCAAATGGGTCTGGTCGCCGCTGCTCGACCAATGGCGCCTGCCGCTCCTGGGCAAGCTCGGGCGCCGCCGCTCCTGGCTGGTGCTCTCCCAGGCACTGGTGATCCTGGGCCTGGTGGGCATGGGCTTCTGCGACCCACAAAAACACCTGTCCTGGCTGATCGCGATCGCGGTGCTGGTCGCCTTTGCCTCGGCCACCCAGGACATCGCCGTCGACGCTTACCGCCTGGAGATCGCCGACGACACCCGCCAGGCGGCCCTCGCCGCCAGCTACATGTCCGGCTACCGCGTCGCCGCGCTGCTGGCCACCGCTGGCGCGCTGTTCTTCGCCGAAGGCTTCGGTTCCACCGGCTTCAGCTACAAGCACTCGGCCTGGGCCGGCACCTACCTGCTGTTCGGCGTGCTGATGGTGCCGGCGCTGCTCACCTCGCTGTTCATGCGCGAACCGCCGGTGCCGTTGCGCACCCAGTTGCAAGCCGGGCGCTACACCTTTGCCCATCAACTGGCGTCGGTGTTCGTGCTGATCATCTTGCTGGTGTCGGTGCCGGCGATGTTCACCCAGCTCTACAACACCGATTTTGCCAGCGTGCTGTTCGAGGGCGTCAGCCTGCTCGACCTGCTGCTCGAAGACCGCGCCTTCCTGCGGGCCATCCTCTATATCATCCTGACCTCCCTGTGCCTGTCGGCCATGGGCCGACGCGGGCTGGCGCCCGTGCTCACGCCGGTCAACGACTTCATCCTGCGCTACCGCTGGCAGGCCTTGCTGCTGCTGGGCTTGATCGCGACCTATCGGATGTCCGACACGGTGATGGGGGTCATGGCCAACGTCTTCTACATCGACCAAGGCTTCACCAAGGACCAGATCGCCAGCGTCAGCAAGATCTTCGGCCTGATCATGACCCTGGTCGGCGCCGGCATGGGCGGCCTGCTGATCGTCCGTTTCGGCATCCTGCCGATCCTGTTCATCGGCGGCGTGGCGTCGGCCGCCACCAACATCCTGTTCCTGATGCTCACCGACATGGGCGCCAACCTGAAGATGCTGATCGTCACCATCTCCCTGGACAATTTCAGTTCCGGCCTGGCGACTTCGGCCTTCGTCGCCTACCTGTCGAGCCTGACCAACCTGAAATTCTCCGCTACCCAGTACGCCCTGCTCAGCTCGATCATGCTGTTGCTGCCGCGCCTGATCGGTGGTTATTCGGGGGTGATGGTGGAGAAGTTCGGCTACCACACCTTCTTCCTGATCACCGCCCTGCTCGGCGTGCCAACCCTGGTGCTGATCGCCCTGCACTGGTTTCAGGAGAACCGGCGCCAGCAGGCGGCGCCAGCCGCGGAGCCGACGCCGACCCGCCCGGCGCAAGAGTCGTAGGAAACGTCAGCAGACGCCGTTGAAACCGGCGTTTGCACCCGGCGACCGCCCACGCGCCTGTACGCCAGGGCATCTCGCCCGTACAATGCTCCGTCACTTCTCGTCTCAGCAACCGACAACGGCCAACCATGCGCACCAGTCAATTTTTGCTCGCCACACAGAAAGAAACGCCTTCCGACGCCGTCGTGATCAGCCATCAGTTGATGCTGCGTGCCGGCATGATCCGCAAACTCGCCTCGGGCCTGTACACCTGGCTGCCGATGGGCCTGCGGGTCATGCGCAAGGTCGAAGCCATCGTCCGCGAAGAAATGGACGCCGCCGGCTCTCTGGAAGTGTTGATGCCGAGCACCCAACCGGCCGAGCTGTGGCAGGAATCGGGGCGCTGGGAAGAGTATGGCCCTGAGCTGCTGCGCATCAAGGACCGTCACGGTCGCGACTTCTGTGCAGGCCCGACCCACGAAGAAGTGATCACCGACCTGATGCGCAACGAGTTGAGCAGCTACAAGCAGCTGCCCATCAACCTGTATCAGATCCAGACCAAGTTCCGCGATGAGATCCGCCCACGCTTCGGCCTGATGCGCGGCCGCGAGTTCATCATGAAGGACGCCTATTCGTTCCACGCCGACCTGGCTTCATTGCAAGTCACCTACGACCGCATGCACCAGGCCTACTGCAACGTGTTCACCCGCCTGGGCCTGAAATTCCGCCCAGTGGAAGCCGACAACGGCTCGATCGGCGGCGCCGGCTCCCACGAGTTCCACGTGCTGGCCGAGTCTGGTGAAGACGACATCGTCTTCAGCAATGGCTCCGACTACGCCGCCAACATCGAGAAAGCCGAAGCCGTGCCACGGGAAACCTCCCGCGCCGCGCCGAGCGAAGACTTGCGCCTGGTGGACACGCCGAACGCCAAGACCATCGCCCAACTGGTGGAAGGCTACAACCTGCCGATCGAACGCACCATCAAGACCCTGATCGTGCGGGCAGAAGAAGCCGGCAAGCTGATTGCCCTGATTGTCCGTGGCGACCACGAGCTGAACGAAATCAAGGCAGCCAACCAGCCAGGCGTCGCCAGCCCGCTGGTCATGGCCACCGAGGCCGAACTGCGCGACGCCATCGGCGCCGGTGCCGGTTCCCTTGGCCCGCTGAACCTGCCGCTGCCGATCATCATCGACCGCTCGGTTGAACTGATGAGCGACTTCGCCATCGGCGCCAACCAGGACGACAAGCACTATTTCGGCGTGAACTGGGAACGCGACCTGCCGGTGCCCACCGTGGCCGACCTGCGCAACGTCGTGGCCGGCGACCCGAGCCCGGACGGCAAGGGCACGCTGGAAATCAAGCGCGGCATCGAAGTCGGGCACATCTTCCAGCTGGGCAACAAGTACAGCAAGGCGATGAAGTGCGAAGTGCTGGGCGAGAACGGCAAGCCGGTCACCCTGGAAATGGGTTGCTACGGCATCGGCGTGTCCCGCGTGGTCGCCGCCGCCATCGAGCAGAACAACGACGACAAAGGGATCATCTGGAGCGACACACTGGCGCCTTTCCAGATTGCCCTGGTGCCGCTGCGCTACGAGACCGACCTGGTTCGCGAAGCCACCGACAAGCTCTACGCCGAACTGACGGCTGCCGGCTTCGAAGTGCTGCTGGATGATCGCGACAAAAAAACCAGCCCCGGCATCAAGTTCGCGGACATGGAACTGATCGGCATCCCGCACCGGATCGTCGTCAGCGACCGCGGCCTGGCCGAAGGCAACCTGGAATACAAGAGCCGCACCGAGGCCGAGCCGCAAGCGCTGCCGGTCGCCGACGTGCTGTCTTTCCTCCAGGCCCGTATCCGCCGCTGAGACCAGATAGAGACGTCATGTTCAAGCGAAACACCTTAGGCCTCGGTGGCGCCGCCCTGTGCGGCGCCCTGCTGGTCAGCGGCTGTGCCAACCAGATGTCACAACGCAGCGAGCACGAAGAGCGGGTCGAGCGCAAATTGCTCGACCACAGCTTGCAGATCGACGTGGGCGAACCCAAGGTGCTCGACCTGCCGCAGCGTCGGGTGCGCATCAATGAGCAGAAGACCTTCGAAGTCACCGAGTTCGAGGTCACGCGCCATTACGACCGCTATACGCCTTACCAACCCTGGCGGGAGGTCTACGAGATCCCGCTGGGCGCGGTGGCCGTGGTGGCTGGTATCGGCGCGAACGTGGTCAACGTGTTCGCCCTGGGCAACCTGCCGGACACCGTGACCCGTGACTGGCTCAGCTACGGTGTCGCCGGTCTCAACCCGTTCATGAACGTCCCCTCCCACGGCCGCGCCCAGCAGAACCTGGCGGGCATCGACGAAGTCCAGCGCGACAAGCGCACGGAGCACTCGAGCCTGCCCTGGAGCGAACGTCCGGTAGAGGTCAAGGCCGCCCGGCAGACCTTCGAGCTGAGCACCGACCGCAATGGCGTGCTGCGCCTGAACCTGCTGGAAAGCCCGTTCGCCGAGCAGGACCTGAGCCAGTTCGGCAAGTTGCAGATCAGCGTGACCGACGCCCAGGACGAGGTCCATACCGACTCATCCCTGAGCATCAGCAGCACGTTGCGCAGCAAGCTGGTGGAAGCTCATGTCCTGATCTACGACGATCTGGAAGACGACGAGGTGAGCCAGTGGGTGCATCGGGTCAAGCGCCTGTCGGAATTGGGGCTTGAAGAAGAAGCCAGCGAACTGGAACAGAGCCTGATCGAACTGACGCGCAACGATCCGGAACTGCAGACCGAGTTCATGAAGGCACTGACCAAGGATGGCGGCCGGCTGGTGGCGGATCCCGGAGCCCATTGACCTCTCTTTGGCGAGGGAGCTCGCTCCCGCTGGGCTGCGCAGCAGCCCTAAAACAGATGACCCAACTTATCTGAAACATCCCGGTGATCGGGTTGAGGGCCGCTACGCGGCCCAGCGGGACCAAGCTCCTTCACCACAAAAGCGCCTCTGCGCTCTGTTCGGCAACCTCACCGCTCAAACAACTCCAACTGCTCGAACCCTCCACGCAAATCTTCCAGCCGCACCCCTATCCCCAATAACCGCACCGGCTTGCCGCCACGGTTGAAGGCCTGGGTCAGCAGCAGTTGATAGCTGCCCAGATCCCGCCCTGCCCCGGCCTGTTCGAGGGTGGTCTGGGTGAAGTCGTGGAATTTGACTTTGACGAACGGCTTGCCCGGGCGGTAACTGCTGTCGATCCGGGCCATTCGGCCGCTGAGGGTTTGCATCAGCTCGGGCAGCTTGTCCAGGCAGCTCGCCAGGTCAGGCAGGTCGACATCGTAGGTGTTTTCCACACTGATGGACTGCCGCCGGCTGTCATTGTGCACCAGGCGCTCGTCGATCCCACGGGCCAGGCTCCAGAGTCGCTCGCCGAAACTGCCAAATTCGCGCACCAGCGCCAGCTTGTCCCACTGACGCAAGTGCAGGCAATCCATGATGCCAAGCCTGTTCAACTTGTCGGCGGTGACCTTGCCGACTCCGTGGAGCTTGCTCACCGGCAGGGCCGACACGAAGTCCTCGACCTGGTCGGGGGTGATCACGAACAGCCCGTTGGGCTTTTTCCAGTCGCTGGCGATCTTGGCCAGGAACTTGTTCGGTGCCACACCGGCAGAGACCGTGATGTGCAACTGATTGGAAACACGCCGCCGGATGTCCTGGGCGATGCGGGTGGCACTGCCGCCGAAATGGGCGCTGGCGGAAACGTCCAGATAGGCCTCATCCAGCGACAGTGGTTCGATCAGGTCGGTGTAGTCGCTGAAGATCGTATGGATCTCCTTCGACGCTTCGCGATAGGCATCCATGCGCGGCTTGACGATGGTGAGGTCCGGGCAGAGCTTCAAGGCATGCCCGGACGACATCGCCGAGCGCACGCCATAGGCTCGCGCTTCGTAGTTGCAGGTGGCAATCACCCCACGCCGATCCGCCGAGCCGCCCACCGCCAGGGGTTTTCCGGCCAGCCGCGGGTCGTCGCGCATTTCGATGGCGGCATAGAAACAGTCACAGTCGACGTGGATGATCTTACGTTGCGTCATAGCGAAGCGGAGCGTGGGACGAGTCGGGCCACCAGTATCGCACCCATACCTGTATATAGCACCAGTAGTACGGAAAGATCGTTCGCCGGAACTCGAAAAGCCCTACATAAATGTGTTTTTTTAATCGCAACAAACGCCTCGATAGAGCGCGAGCCCTTGCCAGGCCTGCGTCACAGCGCGGTCGGCGTCCGCGCAGCCTGGCTAAGCGCTTGAAGCTGAAGAGATTTTTTGAACGTCGGGGTTGACACCTACGCGTTCCCCTGTAGAATGCCGCCTCACAGACGCGGGATGGAGCAGCCTGGTAGCTCGTCGGGCTCATAACCCGAAGGTCGTCGGTTCAAATCCGGCTCCCGCAACCAAACATCAAAAAAGGTCATTCGAAAGAATGGCCTTTTTTGTGCCTGTTAGTTTTGCAGGCGGGTACTCTTCCCTGTGGGAGCGGGCTTGCTCGCGAAAGCGGACCGTCAGTTGACATCATCGCTGACTGACACGCTACCTTCGCGAGCAAGCCCGCGCCCACAAGGGACTGGGGCTCACCTGGAAACCCAGGCTGCAGGAAAATTTCCTTTTTGATTTCGCGCATTTACCTGCATCGCATGGGAACTGGCCACTTGTTTGACCCTAACCTCGTTTAACGGTTGACACTCAGGCGTTCGCCTGTAGAATGCCGCCACACAGACGCGGGATGGAGCAGTCTGGTAGCTCGTCGGGCTCATAACCCGAAGGTCGTCGGTTCAAATCCGGCTCCCGCAACCAAATATCAAGAAAGGCTGCTCGAAAGAGCGGCCTTTTTTGTGTCTGCTATAAAAGGCTACATTACAAATTTTTTGTAATTATTTTCTGCCGCAGGGATTGGTAACTTGGCTGGATACCCCCATCCTGTCGCGCATAGCTCAAGAGGTGATTGATGCGCGCCCACTCGTCTGACCCGCAAGACTCTGTTACCGCGACACAACCGATCAAGGCCGAGCGATTGCGCTGGCTGGATCGGATCAGCCAGTACCGTCAGCCTATCGGTCTCGCCATCACGCTGCTGTTGTTTGCGATTGCATTGATTGCCTGCCGCCACTTGCTTAGCGAGCTCGATCTGTACGCGTTGCACGACTCGATCCTGGACGTGCCTCGCCCGGCCCTGCTCGGAGCCTTCGCCGCCACGGCGGTCGGCTTCGTCATTTTGCTGGGCTACGAATGGTCGGCGAGCCGCTACGCGGGAGTGACGCTGCCTCCACAGACGCTGATCCTGGGCGGGTTCAGCGCATTCGCCATCGGCAATGCGATTGGCCTGTCGTTGTTGTCGGGCGGTTCGGTTCGCTACCGCCTGTACGCACGCCATGGCCTGGGCGCAGCGGACGTCGCCCACATGACGCTGTTCGCCAGCCTGTCCCTGGGTTGCGCACTGCCGCCTCTGGCAGCCTTGGCCACCCTCAGCGACCTGCCCTCCGCCTCGGCCGCGCTGCGCCTGCCTGCCACCCTGCTCGGCGCGATTTCCGTGGCGGTGTTGCTGCTCACCAGCGTGCTGGCCATCGGCATCTATCGTCGGCGCCTGCCAGACCAGCCCCATCGCGACAGCCTGCTGGTCAAGGCCGGGCGCCGCACCCTGCGCCTGCCGGGCCGCCGCCTGACCTTCCTGCAACTGGTCATCACCGCACTGGATGTCGCGGCGGCCGCCACCGTGCTGTATCTGTTGCTGCCCGAGGCGCCACCGTTCGGCGCGTTCCTGCTGGTGTACCTGCTGGCCCTGGCGGCCGGCGTGCTCAGCCATGTACCGGGTGGCGTCGGCGTGTTCGAGGCCATCCTGCTGGCCGCGTTCGCCGACAAGCTGGGGGCCGCGCCGCTGGCCGCCGCCCTGCTGCTCTATCGCCTGATCTACGTGTTGCTGCCGATGCTGGTGGCGTGCGTCCTGCTGCTGGTCAACGAGGCACAACGGCTGTTCCAGACGCGCCAGACGTTACGCGCCGCCTCGGGCTTCGCCGCGCCGATCCTGGCGGTGCTGGTGTTCCTGTCGGGCGTGGTACTGCTGTTTTCCGGCGTGACCCCGGAGATCGACACCCGGCTGGAGCACATCGGCTTCCTGATCCCCCATCGCCTGGTGGATGCCTCGCACTTTGGCGCCAGCCTGGTGGGCGTGTTGTGCCTGCTGCTCGCCCAAGGCCTGCGCCGGCGCCTGTCCGCCGCCTGGATGCTGACCACCGTGTTGCTCCTGATGGGTGCCCTGCTTTCGCTGCTCAAGGGCTTCGACTGGGAAGAAGCCACGTTGCTGACCCTGACCGCCGCCCTGCTGGCAGTGTTCCGGCGCTCGTTCTATCGCCCCAGTCGCCTGACTGAGCTGCCCTTCTCGCCACTGTTCCTGATCGCCAGCCTCTGCGTGCTCGGCGCCTCGATCTGGCTGCTGCTGTTTGCCTACCAGGACGTGCCCTACAGCCACCAACTGTGGTGGCAGTTCACCCTCGACGCCGACGCCCCGCGCGGTTTGCGCTCCCTGCTGGGGGCCGCGGTGCTGCTGGTGGTGGTGTCCCTGACCTGGCTGCTGCGCACCGCACGGCCGGTGATCCACTTGCCGACCCCGGAAGAACTGGAGCGCGCCAGGACGATCCTCATGGCCTCGTCACAGCCCGACGGCGGCCTGGCACTGACCGGCGACAAGGCGCTGCTGTTCCATCCCAACGACGCGGCGTTCCTGATGTACGCGCGCCGCGGCCGCAGCCTGGTGGCGCTGTATGACCCGATCGGCCCCACCCAGCAACGGGCCGAGATGATCTGGCAGTTTCGCGACCTGTGCGACATCCACCACGCCCGCCCGGTGTTCTACCAAGTGCGCGCCGAAAACCTGCCCTACTACATGGACATCGGCCTGACAGCGATCAAGCTCGGTGAAGAAGCGCGGGTCGACCTCAAGCGCTTCGATCTCGAGGCCAAGGGCAAGGAGATGAAGGATCTGCGCTACACCTGGAACCGTGGCAGCCGCGACGGCCTGTCGCTGGAAATCCACGAGCCGGGCCAGGCGCCGATGGATGAGCTCAAGGTCATTTCCGATGCCTGGCTGACCGGCAAGAACGTGCGCGAGAAGGGCTTCTCCCTGGGTCGCTTCAGCGACGACTACCTCAAGCATTTCCGCATCGCGGTGATTCGCTTCGAGGGTCGCCCGGTGGCGTTCGCCAACCTGCTGGAAACCCACAGCCATGAACTGGCCAGCCTCGACCTGATGCGCGCTCACCCCGAGGCACCGAAACTGACCATGGAATTCATGATGGTCGGCCTGATCCAGCATTATAAGAACCATGATTTCGCCCGTTTCAGCCTGGGCATGGTCCCACTGTCGGGCCTGCAACCGCGTCGTGGCGCGCCGCTGACCCAGCGCCTGGGCTCGATGGTGTTCCGCCGCGGCGAGCAGCTCTACAACTTCCAGGGGCTGCGCCGCTTCAAAGACAAATTCCAGCCTGACTGGGAACCTCGCTACATGGCCGTGCCCGCCGGACTCGATCCGCTGGTGGCCCTGGCCGATACCGCCGCCCTGATTGCAGGCGGCCTGACTGGACTGGTGAAACGCTGATGATGCAACGCTCCTGGCGATACGTAGTGGCCGCCCTGCTGGTGCTGGCGGTGACTCTCGGTGGCGGTTACTGGTACTGGAACCGCCCTGCCCCACAACCCACCCTGGAACAACTGACGCCCGCCGAGGGCGCCGCCATGACCCGGGTCATCCCCGGTACCAAGCCCCGTGCCCAGGTGCTGGTGGCGGTCAACGAAGACCAGAAGCTCAGCGACAGCCAACTGACGACCCTCAGCCGCAGTGGCTCGGCCCAGATTGTCCAGGTGATCCTGCCCAAGGACTGCATGCAGCAAGGGCGTGCCTTGCAAGCGGGCCTGCGCGAGCTCCAAGGCCCGGCCACGCTGGTCAGCGGCATCGGCCCGGGTGCCGTGCTCGCCTGGCGCTGGCTGGCCGAGCAGAAGGACGACAACGTCAAGGCCGTGTCGGTGGACCTGGCCCTGGAAAAACCCGGCTGCACCCACCTGCTGCCGAAAAGCGCGGCCCACGGTCACTGGCTGGTGGCCTGGAACGACAACCCCGACGACACCAGCGCCGGTTTCGTACGGGACCAGAAGAATGCCGAAACCAGCATCAGCGACTACGACATCAGCCTGCCGCAAGTGCTGAACAACGAACTGCGCAAGATCCTGGTCGGCGCCGACAAGGGCAAGGGTGGCCTGGCCATTCCGGTGGTCGAAGTGCCCGCCAGCCAGGCACGGGACACCGTGACCCTGTTCCTTTCCGGCGACGGCGGCTGGCGCGACCTGGACCGCGACGTGGCCGATGAAATGGCCAAGATCGGCTACCCGGTGGTCGGCATCGATACCCTGCGTTACTACTGGCAGCACAAGAGCCCCGAGCAGAGCGCGGTGGACCTCGCCGAGTTGATGCAGCACTACCGCCAGATCTGGGGCACCAAGCGCTTCATCCTCACCGGCTATTCCTTTGGCGCCGACGTGCTGCCGGCGATCTACAATCGTCTGCCAGCAACCGAGCAGCAGCGGGTCGACGCGATTATCCTGCTGGCCTTCGCCCGCACCGGCAGTTTCGAGATCGAGGTCGAGGGCTGGCTTGGCAACGCCGGCACCGAAGCCGCCACCGGCCCGGAAATGGCCAAGCTGCCGGCCGAGAAAGTGGTGTGCATCTACGGTGGCGAAGAAGCCGACGAAAGTGGCTGCACCGACAAGACCGCCGTGGGCGAAGCCATCAAGCTGCCTGGTGGCCATCACTTCGACGAGAACTACCCGGCCCTGGCCAAGCGGCTGATCGACGAGATCAACAAGCGCCAGAACGCGACAACGTCCGAGCAGTGAGCTGATCGAGCCCGACAAAAAAGCCCTTGCCGTCCTAGGACCGCAAGGGCTTTTTATATATAGCGCATGCTTTTGTGGCGAGGGGATTTATCCCCGTCCGAGTGCAAAGCACTCGCTTGTTTTTCGCCGACATTGAGGGTTGCTTCGCAACCCAACGGGGATAAATCCCCTCGCCACAGATAAACCTCCTCACCACAAAAGTACATCTTTGTCCTGATAAAACAGTTCGTCACAGCGTCCACAAAAAAGCCCCCGCTGCCGCAAGACAACGGGGGCTTATTGTGGATCGGAGCTACATCTCGACCTGCGTCCCCAGCTCGATCACCCGGTTCACCGGCAGGTTGAAGAAGCGCAGGTTGCCGTTGGCATTCTTCAGCAAGAAGGCGAACAGCAACTCGCGCCAGCGGGCCATGCCCTCGAGCTTGGAGGCGATGACCGTCTCGCGGCTGAGGAAGTAGGTGGTGCGCATCGGGCTGAAGTCCAGGTCATCCAGATGGCAGAGCTTGAGCGCCAGCGGCACATCCGGCTCGTCGGTGAAGCCAAAGTGCAGGATCACCCGGAAGAACCCTTCGCCATAGGCATCGACCTCGAAGCGCCGTTGCGGCGGAACCCGGGGAATGTCTTCGTAGACCACCGTCAGCAACACCACCTGCTCGTGCAGCACCTGGTTATGCAGCAGGTTGTGCAACAGCGCATGGGGCACCGCGTCGGACCGCGCGGTCAGGAACACGGCGGTGCCCTGCACACGGTGCGGTGGCTGCACGCGGATGCTGCTGATGAAGATCGGCAACGGCAGCGCGCCTTCGTCCAGACGCTCCACCAGCAACTGCTTGCCGCGCTTCCAGGTGGTCATCAGCACGAACAGGGCAATACCGGCAACAACCGGGAAGGCGCCGCCCTGGATGATCTTCGGCACGTTGGCGGCAAAATACAGGCCGTCCACCAGGAGAAAACCGAGCAACACCGGCACCGCCAACAGCGGTGGCCACTTCCACAACAACAGCATCACGGCCGAGACCAGGATCGTGGTCATCAACATAGTGCCGGTCACCGCCACGCCATAGGCCGACGCCAGGGCACCGGAGGATTCGAAGCCCAGCACCAGCAGGACCACGCCCACCATCAGCGACCAGTTCACCGCGCCGATGTAGATCTGGCCTTGTTCGGCGCTGGAGGTGTGCTGGATGTACATGCGCGGGATGTAGCCGAGCTGGATCGCCTGGCGCGTCAGGGAAAACGCCCCGGAAATCACGGCTTGCGAAGCGATCACCGTGGCCAGGGTCGACAGGCCCACCAACGGGATCAACGCCCAGCTTGGCGCCAACAGGTAGAACGGGTTGCGCGCCGCTTCCGGGTCGCCCAGCAGCAATGCACCCTGACCGAAGTAGTTGAGCACCAGCGCCGGCAGCACCAGGATGAACCAGGCGCGTGCGATCGGTTTGCGACCGAAATGGCCCATGTCGGCGTACAGCGCTTCGGCGCCGGTCAGCGCCAGCACCACGGCACCGAGGATTGCCACGCCCATGCCGGGATGCACAAGAAAGAAACGCACGGCCCAGGCCGGGTTAACCGCCTGCAGCACTTCCGGGTGCTGGCTGATGCCATAGACCCCCAGGGCGCCGAGCACCAGGAACCAGGTCACCATGATCGGGCCGAACAGGATGCCGATCCGCGCCGTACCGTGACGCTGGATAATGAAAAGCCCCACCAGCACCACCAACGACAGCGGCACCACCCAGTGGTCGATGCCCTCGAACGCCAGGCCAAGGCCTTCGATCGCCGAGAGCACGGAGATCGCCGGGGTGATCATGCTGTCGCCGTAGAACAGCGCTGCGCCGATCAGGCCGCAGATCACCAGAAAGGTCCGCAACCGCGCCCGCCCCGCTGCGGCCCGCCGTGCCAGGGCAGTGAGCGCCATGATCCCGCCCTCGCCCTGGTTGTCGGCCCGCAGGACGAACATCATGTACTTGATCGACACGACCCAGATCAGCGACCAGAAGATCAACGACAGGATGCCCAGCACGCCGTCATGGTTGACCGCCACGCCGTAGCCGCCGGAAAACACTTCTTTGAGGGTGTACAAGGGACTTGTGCCGATGTCGCCATAAACCACTCCGACCGCCGCCACCAGCATGCTCAGCGGCTTCGCTGCCGAATGCTCGGCACCCGCCGCCTGACTACTTGCATGACCCATCCAACACTCCTGATTCCCAGACCTGTCTGCTTGAACGAAAGCACTCTGCTACCTGACGCAGCATGCACTGTTTAACATCTCGTAACAGGTGTTTTGTTGACTGTAAAAACCGGTAAAGCGCAAAGGCGCGAAGCATAGCGCAGCACTCGTCGTTTTTCCCGGTATAAAGCTGGTCAACGGCCTCGTCCACCGCTAGAATTGCTCACTTTTTGATCAGAGGCGCGTCAGGCGTCCTGTCTCGGCAAGAGACGATCCCCCTACACCGAGGTTAGACATGTCCACCACTACCGCGCCAGCCAACCCGAAGGTTGGCTTCGTTTCCCTGGGTTGCCCGAAGGCTCTGGTCGACTCCGAGCGCATCCTGACCCAGCTGCGCATGGAAGGCTATGACGTCGTGTCCACGTACCAGGACGCCGACGTGGTAGTGGTCAACACTTGTGGCTTCATCGATTCGGCCAAGGCCGAGTCCCTGGAAGTGATCGGCGAAGCCATCAAGGAAAACGGCAAAGTCATCGTCACCGGCTGCATGGGCGTGGAAGAAGGCAACATCCGCGAAGTGCACCCCAGCGTGCTGGCGGTGACCGGCCCGCAGCAGTACGAGCAGGTGGTCAACGCCGTGCACGAGGTGGTGCCCCCGAAACAGGACCACAACCCGCTGATCGACCTGGTGCCGCCGCAAGGCATCAAGCTGACCCCGCGCCACTATGCCTACCTGAAGATTTCCGAAGGCTGCAACCACAGCTGCAGCTTCTGCATCATCCCGTCGATGCGCGGCAAGCTGGTGAGCCGCCCGGTGGGCGACGTGCTCGATGAAGCCCAGCGCCTGGTCAAGGCCGGCGTCAAGGAACTGCTGGTGATTTCCCAGGACACCAGCGCCTACGGCGTCGACGTGAAGTACCGCACCGGGTTCTGGAACGGCGCGCCGGTGAAAACCCGCATGACCGAACTGTGCGAGGCCCTCAGCACCCTCGGCGTCTGGGTTCGCCTGCATTACGTCTACCCGTACCCGCACGTCGACGAACTGATCCCGCTGATGGCCGCCGGCAAGATCCTGCCGTACCTGGACATCCCGTTCCAGCACGCCAGCCCGAAAGTGCTCAAGGCCATGAAACGCCCGGCGTTCGAAGACAAGACCCTGGCCCGGATCAAGAACTGGCGGGAAATCTGCCCGGAGCTGATCATCCGCTCCACGTTCATCGTCGGCTTCCCCGGCGAAACCGAAGAAGACTTCCAGTACCTGCTGGATTGGCTGACCGAAGCCCAGCTCGACCGCGTCGGCTGCTTCCAGTACTCCCCGGTCGAAGGCGCGCCCGCCAACGACCTGAACCTGGACGTGGTGCCGGACGACGTCAAGCAGGACCGCTGGGAGCGCTTCATGGCGCACCAGCAGGCCATCAGCTCGGCCCGCCTGCAAATGCGCATCGGCCGTGAAATCGAAGTGCTGGTGGATGAAGTCGACGAACAGGGTGCCGTGGGCCGCTGCTTCTTCGACGCCCCGGAAATCGACGGCAACGTCTTCATCGACAACGGCAGCCACCTCAAGCCAGGCGACAAGGTCTGGTGCAAGGTGACCGACGCCGATGAGTACGACTTGTGGGCTGAGCAGATCAACTGATCGAGCCACTGCAATACCTTGTGGGAGCGGGCTTGCTCGCGAAAGCGGCGTATCAGTTAACCGTCATTTCGACTGACACACCGCCTTCGCGGGCAAGCCTGCTCCCACAATTTTTTGAAACCCGGTAAAAATTGAAAAGCCCCGCCCTTGCGACAAGATGCGGGGCTTTTTTACGGCTATCGTATGGAGAACATCAGGTCATCCAGCACAAGGAACAGGCGGGCATGCGGCAGCATTCGGTCATCCATACACCGAAATCGAGCGATTACCAGGAACTGACCCAGGTATGGGAGGCATCGGTGCGCGCGACCCATGACTTCCTGCCGGACAGCTACATCGAGTTGCTCAAGAACCTGGTGCTCACCCGCTACCTGGACGCGGTGATGCTCATTTGCACCCGGGACACCCGCCAACGGATTACCGGCTTCGCCGGCGTGGCGGCCGGCAAGATCGAAATGCTCTTCATCGACCCGCAACACCGCGGCCAGGGCCTGGGCAAGCAATTGTTGCACTACGCCATGGAACACCTGAACGCCGACGAGCTGGACGTCAACGAGCAGAACCCCCAGGCCTTGGGTTTCTATCTCAAGCAAGGTTTCGAAGTCATCGGCCGCTCGGAACGGGACGGCATGAACCAGCCCTACCCGTTGCTGCACATGCGCTACAAGCAATCCGACCTGAAGGCGCGACGCGGCTAAAAGCCACACAGCGCAAATGGACCCGCGATTAACCGGCGCCAGGCAGGTACAATGCCCACCCTCTTTTTGTTACGGCCCTGTCATGACTGACCCGATTCGTCTCTCCAAACGCCTCATCGAACTCGTCGGCTGTTCTCGTCGCGAGGCTGAGCTGTTCATCGAGGGCGGCTGGGTCACCGTGGACGGTGAAGTGATCGATGAACCGCAGTTCAAGGTCACCACCGAAAAGGTCGCACTGGACCCCGAGGCCAAGGCCACCGCGCCGGAGCCGGTCACCCTGCTGCTGAACGTTCCCGCCGGCCTGGACGTCGACACCGCCATGGCATCCCTGGGGCCGCAGACCCTGAGCGAAGAACATCGCTTCGGCAAGCGGCCGCTCAAGGGCCACTTCCTGCGCCTGACCGCCAGCGCCGACCTGCAAGCCAATGCCAGCGGGCTGCTGGTGTTCACCCAGGATTGGAAAGTCCTGCGCAAGCTCACCGCCGATGCCGCCAAGATCGAACAGGAATACGTAGTGGAAGTCGAAGGCGAGATGGTCGCCCACGGCCTCAACCGCCTGAACCATGGCCTGACCTACAAGGGCAAGGAGCTGCCGGCGGTCAAGGCCAGTTGGCAGAACGAAAACCGTCTGCGCTTCGCCATGAAGAACCCGCAACCGGGCGTGATCGCGCTGTTCTGCCAGGCCGTCGGCCTCAAGGTGGTCGCCATGCGCCGCATTCGCATCGGCGGCGTGTCCATCGGCAAGGTGCCGCTGGGCCAATGGCGTTACCTGTCCGCAAAAGAAAAGTTCTAATTCTACGGCGCCGCACCGAGCCGGGCGCCCACTGCCGATTGATCAGGATTGCACACATGATTCACAACGACGTACTGCGCAGCGTGCGCTACATGCTCGACATCAGCGACAAGAAAGTCATCGAGATCATCAAGCTCGGCGGCCTGGAAGTGGCCCTGGCGGATCTGGCCGGCTACCTCAAGAAAGACGAGGAAGAAGGCTTCGTGTTCTGCCCTGACGAGGTCATGGCGCATTTCCTCGATGGCCTGGTGATCTTCAAGCGTGGCAAGGACGACAGCCGTCCACCGCAACCGATCGAAGTGCCGGTGACCAACAACATCATCCTCAAGAAGCTGCGAGTGGCCTTCGAGCTGAAGGAAGACGACATGCACGCCATCCTCAAGGCGGCCGACTTCCCGGTTTCCAAGCCGGAACTGAGCGCGCTGTTCCGCAAGTTCGGCCACACCAACTACCGCCCGTGTGGCGACCAGTTGCTGCGCAACTTCCTCAAGGGCCTGACGCTGCGCGTCAGAGCTTAAACAACAGTTCCAAGCTTCAAGCTGCAAGCTTTTCACTTGCAGCTTGGAACTTGAAGCTTGAGGCCGCAATGACCTATAACGTCTCCCCCATCGGCTTCGTCCGCTCCTGTTTCAAGGAGAAGTTCGCCATCCCCCGGCAACCGCAGCTGGCCCCCGCCGCACGCGGCGTGCTGGAGCTGGTGGCGCCGTTCGACCTGGGGGATGCGGTGCAGGGCCTGGAGCAGGTCAGCCATGTCTGGCTGCTGTTCCTGTTCCACCAGGCCCTGGAAGACAAGCCGCGATTGAAAGTGCGCCCGCCGCGCCTGGGTGGCAACAAGTCGATGGGCGTGTTCGCCACCCGTGCGACCCATCGCCCCAACGGCATCGGCCAGTCGGTGGTGAAGCTGGAACGGGTAGAAGCCGGGCGCCTGTGGATCTCGGGCATCGACCTGCTGGACGGTACTCCCGTGCTGGACATCAAGCCCTACGTGCCCTATGCCGACATCATCGACTGCGCGTCCAACGGCATCGCCAGTGCGGCGCCTGAATTGATTCCAGTGCAGTGGGCGGACACTGCCCTGCTTCAAGCCCACGAGCACGCCACGCGTCTGGGAGAGCCCCTGGTGGAGCTGATTGAGCAGTGCCTGGCCCAAGACCCGCGCCCGGCGTACCAGATGCCTACCGCCGAACGGGAATATGGCGCGCAATTCTGGGACCTGGACGTTCGTTGGCATTACCCGCAGATGGGGTTGATTCGGGTGTTGGAAGTGGTTCCGGCGGAACCGTAAACACCAGAAACGAAAAAGCCCGCGCGGCCTTTATCAGGCGGCGCGGGCTTTTTTGCGGGTAACTGTTGGATCGAGTCGCTGCAATCGCGAGCAAGCTCGCTCCCACACTTGATCTGGGTTGTTCACCAAATATGACTCAACACAAACCCTGTGGGAGCGAGCTTGCTCGCGATAGCGATCTATCAGGCTCCACAAATACAGCTTACTTCTCTACAAACGCCCGCTCGATCAAATAATCACCCGGCTCGCGCATACGCGGCGAAACGGTCAGGCCGAAGCTGTTGAGCACTTCGCTGGTCTCGTCGAGCATGCTCGGGCTGCCGCACAGCATGGCGCGGTCGTCCTGCGGGTTGATCGGCGGCAGGCCGATGTCGCGGAACAGCTTGCCGCTGCGCATCAGGTCGGTCAGGCGGCCTTCGTTCTCGAACGGCTCGCGGGTCACGGTCGGGTAGTAGATCAGCTTCTCGCGCAGCGCTTCGCCGAAGAACTCGTTCTGCGGCAAGTGCTCGGTGATGAATTCGCGGTAGGCGACTTCATTGACGTAGCGAACGCCGTGGCACAGGATCACCTTTTCGAAACGCTCGTAGGTTTCCGGATCCTGGATGACGCTCATGAACGGCGCCAGGCCGGTACCGGTGCTGAGCAGGTACAGATGCTTGCCAGGCTTGAGATCGTCCAGCACCAGGGTGCCGGTGGGTTTCTTGCTGATGATGATCTCGTCGCCTTCCTTCAGGTGCTGCAACTGGGAAGTCAGCGGACCGTCGGGAACCTTGATGCTGAAGAATTCGAGATGCTCTTCCCAGTTCGGGCTGGCGATCGAGTAAGCGCGCATAAGCGGGCGGCCGTTGGGCTGCTGCAGGCCGATCATCACGAACTGACCGTTCTCGAAGCGCAGGCCCGGATCGCGGGTGCACTTGAAGCTGAACAGTGTGTCGTTCCAGTGATGAACACTGAGGACACGCTCGTGGTTCATGTTGCTCATGTACGGGGACTCCTGGGAATGTTGCCTGCGTCGTCAAGGTGCGCAATTGCATCGCATTCTAATGGCGACGACAATATCTGTTAACTGAATTATTAAGATAAGGGTTATCGGTTATATAGATATGCGATTTACTCTACGTCAACTTCAAGTCTTCGTCGCCGTCGCCCAGCAAGAGAGCGTGTCTCGCGCTGCGGGCCTGCTCAACCTGTCGCAATCGGCGGCCAGCACTTCCATCACCGAACTGGAGCGGCAATCGAGCTGCCAACTGTTCGACCGTGCCGGCAAGCGCCTGAGCCTCAACGCCCTCGGCAAACAACTGCTGCCCCAGGCCGTAGCGCTGCTGGACCAGGCCAAGGAGATCGAAGACCTGCTCAACGGCAAGTCCGGTTTCGGCTCCTTGGCGGTCGGCGCGACCCTGACCATCGGCAATTACCTGGCGACCCTGCTGATCGGCGGCTTCATGCAGCGTCATCCGGAAAGCCAGGTGAAGCTGCATGTGCAGAACACTGCCAATATCGTGCACCAAGTGGCCCATTATGAAATTGATCTGGGTCTAATCGAAGGCGATTGCAACCACCCGGACATCGAGGTGCAGAGCTGGGTCGAGGATGAACTGGTGGTGTTCTGCGCGCCGCAGCACCCCCTGGCCAAGCGCGGTCAGGCGAGCATGGAGGAGCTGACCCACGAAGCGTGGATATTGCGCGAACAGGGGTCGGGCACGCGGCTGACCTTCGACCAGGCCATGCGTCATCATCGCAGCGCGCTGAACATTCGCCTGGAACTGGAACACACCGAGGCGATCAAGCGCGCCGTGGAGTCGGGCCTGGGCATCGGCTGCATTTCTCGCCTGGCCCTGCGCGACGCCTTCCGCCGTGGCAGCCTGGTGGCCGTGGAAACCCCGGACATGGACCTGGCAAGGCAGTTCTACTTCATCTGGCACAAGCAGAAGTACCAGACCTCGGCCATGCGTGAATTCCTGGAGCTGTGCCGAGCCTTCACCGCCGGGGTCCAGCGCAGCGACGAGATCGTGCTGCCGGCCATTGCCTGAAGGGTTAAAGCAGGATCACGCCCCACACCAGGGCGATCATCGTCAGGGCGACGAGTTGGGCAGCGCTGCCCATGTCCTTGGCGTTTTTCGACAAGGGGTGCAGTTCCAGGGAAATGCGGTCGATCGCCGCTTCCACTGCCGAGTTGAGCAGCTCCACGATCAATGCCAACAGGCAGACCGCGATCAACAGCGCCTGCTCGACCCGGCTGACGTTCAGGAAGAACGACAACGGGATCAGCACGACATTGAGCAGCACCAACTGACGGAAAGCCGCTTCACCGACAAACGCGGCGCGCAGCCCGTCCAGGGAATAGCCGGAGGCGTTGAGGATGCGTTTCAGGCCGGTTTGGCCTTTAAAAGGTGACATAGAGTAGGCACTGATCGAAAAGGAGTGGAGAAGCTAATTCAAGTCCGGTCAAAAAAGCGTGAAGCCGTCCTTCAAGCCTGCGGCGAAATTGACTCAAGTTGTTGCAAAAGCAAGGCCGCCTGGGTCCGGGTGCGCACGTTCAGCTTGCGAAAGATCGCCGTGACGTGGGCCTTGATGGTGGCCTCCGACACGTTCAGCTCATAGGCGATCTGCTTGTTCAGCAGCCCCTCGCACACCATGGTCAATACCCGGAACTGCTGTGGCGTGAGGCTGGCCAGGCCCTCGCTGGCGGCCTTGGCCTCTTCGGAGACACTCACGGCTTCGAATGCCTGCGATGGCCAGGACACATCGCCATCGAGCACCGCCTTCACGGCCTTCTGGATCATCTCCAGGGAACTGGACTTGGGAATGAACCCACTGGCCCCGAATTCGCGCGCCTTGACCATCACCGAAGCTTCTTCCTGGGCCGAAACCATCACCACGGGAATCTGCGGGTATTGGCCGCGCAACAGCACCAGGCCTGAAAAACCATAGGCACCTGGCATGTTCAGGTCCAGCAGGACGAGATCCCAGTCAGCCTTTTCAGTCAGCCGGGCTTCCAGCTCCGCGATACTGGCCACCTCCGTCAACCGGACATCCGGGCCGAGGCCCAGGGTCACTGCCTGACGCAACGCGCTGCGAAAGAGCGGGTGGTCGTCGGCAATCAGGATTTCGTATGTGGCCATTTTTTCAATGATCCTGTTTTTAATGGCGGGCCGATGCATTCGCGCCCTGCCAAAACAACTCAAGTCCACAGGGGCACATTTAGCGCCAAACACAGCATCTTAGCCGTTGGCCGCACCCGGGTCGGCGCCAAGCATGCCCAGCGAAGCCAGGGTGGTCAAGCAGCACGGCCGCCCCTGCGTCCAGTATGGGCCACTATTGCGCCAACACGGCAGGTGCAGTGCGAATGAAGGGCTGCAACTCGGCGTGGGCCGGGGTCGAGACATTCACCGCCTGCTGGCGCTTGGCCCCCAGGTAGTGCTGGCTGAACACGTCGAAATAAGCGTCCAGGGCCGACGCGGCATCGCTGTCTCCTGCCAGTTCCAGGCACAACGCCGCGACCTCGGCGGTGCACAGGTGCTCGCTGCGGGTCGAACGGCGCAAGCGGTAGCGCGACAACCGGTCGGGCAGCAGGCTCAGGATCGGCAGCCGGTCGAAGTACGGGCTCTTGCGAAAAATCTTCCGCGCTTCCGTCCAGGTGGCGTCCAGCAGGATGAACAACGGGCGCCTGGCGTGATCGAGGTCAACTGTGTGGGTCACCCGGGAAGGCTCGACGTACTCGCCCGGAAACACCAGGTAGGGTTGCCATTGCGGGTCGTTCAGCAGCGCCAGCAGTTGTTTGTCGACCTCGGTACGCGACCAGATGAACGCGTGATTGTCGCGCACCACGTCGGCAATCAGCCAACCGGTGTTACTCGGCTTGAACACTTCCTTGTTGGTCATGATCAGGCAGACCCCGGAACGGGTCTCGACAGTCGGCCGCCAGGCACACAGGCAATGACTCTCGATCACCCGGCAGGCGCTGCAACGGGGAGCCCGCCAGCCACGAGCCTGGAGCGGCTTGATGCCTTCATCGATACGCTGGTCGCGCAGGCAGGCGACGGCGTTGGGGGCATGTTTCATCGGGGACGACACCGACGTACAAGGGAACTGGACACGAACAACACTCGGCAGGGCAATAAAGGCCGGCAGTCTACCAGAGCGCGCAAGCCTGTACCGTCCACCCTGGCTCCCCTATAATTCCCGGCCACTGAACGCACAGTCATGTGATCGGTCGAACAAACCGTCACTGAACCAGGAGAGTTTCATGCTGCGCCTTATCGTCCCTACCGTTGCCGTTCTGCTGGCGACGTCCTTCAGCGCTCAGGCTGCCTCGCTGAAAGAACTCGAACTGAACAAGATGCTGCAGAACGTTGCCAAGGAAAGCAGCATCGGTACGCCGCGGGCGATCAACGAAGATATTCTCGACCAGGGCTACACCGTCGAAGGCACCGAGCTGATCAACCACCTCAGTGTGCAGAGCAGCCACGCCCAGAAAATGCGTGCAGACCCCAAGGCCGTGTATTTCCAGCTGGGTTCCACGGTGTGCACCAACCCGGGTTTCCGTAAGCTGATGGCCAAGGGCGCGACGATGCGTTACGAGTTTACCGAGGTCAAGACCAACCGCCCGGTCGCCACGGAACGCTTCCAGGAATCGGATTGCCCGAAAGCGACCAAGCCGAAGAAGTAACCCTGCCGGCCCCGTGGCCTGTAGGCATCAACCACACAGGCCACTGTCGCGCCGCTGCTCATCATCGGCGCGCAATTCCTCCACCAGCGCCTGTAGGTAGCGCGAGCGCCAGGCCCGCCCTTCCAACCGGCGGCAGCACTCTTCCTCCAGGCTCACTCGATTGGCCTGGGCCGACTCCAGCAGCATCAGATACAACTGCCTGTCGAGTTCCAGTGTCACCCTCATCTTTCACGCCTCCCTGCACGATCCGTCCTCAATCCACCGCGTGGCACCCACCCCTGGGCATCTGCTTGCATGGGCACGCTTGATATTCAGTAAATCAGAGCCCTGTACGCCTGGCTGGTCATCTGACGAGCGGCGCAGCGCATCCACGCCTGCATCCAGCGGTTGCCAACTGTCACTTTTGAGCGCCATGATCAAGACAGCAACGATCGGGGCGAGGATCTGGATTCGTCCTGCCAAGAAGGAGAAGTTGAATGCCTTATAAACCGAATGACCTGCTCAGTCGTCATTTTGAAAACCACGGCCACGACCTCATCCACAAGGTTGAAGAACAACTCAACCTGGTCTCACCCAACAGCCCGAACCTTCCCATCTATCGCGACATGATCCTGACCGTACTGCGTATGGCACAGGAAGATCACAACCGCTGGAATGCCAAGATCACCCTCCAGGCACTGCGGGAACTGGAACACGCCTTCCGCACGCTCGAACAGTTCAAGGGACGGCGCAAGGTGACCGTCTTCGGCTCGGCTCGGACGCCGATCGAGCATCCCCTGTACGGCCTGGCCCGGGAACTCGGGATGGCGCTGGCGCGCTCGGACATGATGGTCATCACCGGTGCCGGCGGCGGCATCATGGCGGCGGCCCATGAAGGCGCGGGACGCGACCACAGCCTGGGGTTCAACATCACCCTGCCTTTCGAACAGCACGCCAACCCGACCGTCGAAGGCACGCCGAACCTGCTGCCGTTCCACTTTTTCTTCACCCGCAAACTGTTCTTCGTCAAGGAAGCCGACGCGCTGGTGCTCTGCCCGGGCGGCTTCGGCACACTGGATGAAGCCCTTGAGGTATTGACGCTGGTGCAGACCGGCAAGAGCCCGCTGGTGCCGGTGGTCCTGCTGGACATGCCGGGCGGCAAGTTCTGGCAAGGCGCCCTGGATTTCATCCGTGAACAACTGGAGGAGAACCGCTACATCCTGCCCACGGACATGAAACTGATGCGCCTGGTGTACAACGCCGAAGACGCCGTGGAGGAGATCAACCAGTTCTATCGCAACTTCCACTCCAGCCGCTGGCTCAAGCACCAGTTCGTGATTCGCATGAACCACAAGCTCAGCGAACAGGCGCTCCAACAGATGCAGGTGGCCTTCGCCGACCTGTGCCTCAATGACTGCTTTCATCAGCATGACTACAGCGACGAAGAACACGATGAGGCCCGCTTCAGCCATCTGACGCGACTGGCCTTTACCTTCAACGCCCGCGATCACGGTCGTTTGAGGGAACTGGTGGACTACATCAACCTGGCAGAGAACTGGGCCGAACCCACCCAGAAGGTCCAACCCCTTACATGGGAGCCGATCAAGGCGACTTGAGCCCATAAAAAAAGGCCCGCTATCGAAATAGCGGGCCTTTTTGTTCAATCATCCAGACCGCGACCGCTGAACAAACGGTTGATCATCTCCATGGAATACCCCCGATATGCCAGAAATCGCCCTTGCTTAGCGCGTTCCCGTGCATCGATGGGCAAATGCCCGGAAAACTTGCGGCGCCAGGTGTCCGTCAATTGCTCTTGCCAATCGATACCGCTTTCGCGCAGGGCGAGTTCGATATCGGGGCGTTGCAAACCCCGTTGGCCCAGCTCCTCGCGAATTCGCAACGGACCGTAACCGGAGCGGGCGCGATACGAGACAAAGCTTTCAAGGTAGCGAGCTTCCGACAGCAGGCCTTCCTCGGTCAAACGGTCGAGGGCCGTGTCGATCAATTCATCGGGCGCTCCGCGCTGACGCAGCTTACGCGTCAGCTCGACCCGCCCGTGCTCGCGCCTGGCAAGCAGATCCATCGCCGTTCGCCGCACCGCGACGAGGGTATCGAGTACGACGGTCATCGAATCGATCAGATGTCAGCGTCAGCCAGGTCGTCAGCGGTCTCGCGGCTGGCCACTGCCTTGACGTCGGCAACCGGGCTCAGCAGCTTGTCGCGCAGTTGCTTCTCGAGGGCCGCAGCGACTTCCGGGTTGTCCGCCAGGAACTTGGCCGAGTTGGCCTTGCCCTGACCGATCTTGGTGCCGTTGTAGGCATACCAGGCGCCGGACTTCTCGACGAAACCGTGCAACACACCCAGGTCGATCATTTCGCCATTGAGGTAGATGCCCTTGCCGTAGAGGATCTGGAACTCGGCCTGACGGAACGGCGAAGCCACCTTGTTCTTCACAACCTTGACGCGGGTTTCGCTGCCGACCACTTCGTCGCCTTCTTTCACCGCGCCAGTACGGCGGATGTCCAGGCGAACCGAGGCGTAGAATTTCAGCGCGTTACCGCCGGTCGTGGTTTCCGGGCTGCCGAACATCACGCCGATCTTCATGCGGATCTGGTTGATGAAGATCACCAGGCAGTTGGCGTTCTTGATGTTACCGGTGATCTTACGCAGGGCCTGGGACATCAGGCGAGCCTGGAGGCCCACGTGCATGTCGCCCATTTCACCTTCGATTTCAGCTTTTGGCACCAGGGCGGCAACGGAGTCGACGATGATCACGTCAACCGCGTTGGAACGCACCAGCATGTCGGTGATTTCCAGGGCCTGTTCGCCGGTGTCCGGCTGGGAAACCAGCAGGTCGTCGACGTTGACGCCCAGCTTGCCGGCGTATTCCGGGTCCAGGGCGTGTTCGGCGTCGACGAAAGCGCAGGTCGCGCCGGCTTTCTGGGCCTGGGCGATCACGGACAGGGTCAGCGTGGTTTTACCGGACGACTCAGGGCCGTAGATTTCAACGATCCGGCCTTTTGGCAGGCCGCCGATGCCCAGCGCAATGTCCAGGCCCAGGGAGCCGGTGGAGATGGAAGGAATAGCCTGACGGTCTTGATCGCCCATACGCATTACGGCACCCTTGCCGAATTGACGTTCGATCTGACCCAAGGCCGCAGCCAAGGCTTTCTTCTTGTTGTCGTCCATTAAAGTCCTCACGTAATCAATAAGGCCTGGCGGCCAACACCTGTATAAGTAGCCAGTATTATTCCACAGGGATTGAAGATCGCCTACCCCTGATTTGAGATTTCTACCGAGGCATGCTGCAGCAGCCCCTCTAGCGCGGCCTTCACCGTTTGTCGGCGGACCTCATCGCGGTTGCCCGGGAAAAAGCGCTGCTCACTGATCACCGTCGCGCCAACGCCCCAGGCCAGCCATACGGTGCCCACCGGTTTGTGCGGTGAGCCCCCGTCGGGCCCGGCCACGCCGCTGACCGCCACGGCAAACCGCGCCAGGCTTTTATGCTGGGCGCCCTGGGCCATGGCCTCGACCACCTCGCGGCTGACCGCCCCCACCGTCTCGAACAAGCCGCTGGGTACATTCAGTTGCTGGGTCTTCTGGCGATTGGAATAAGTCACGTAACCGGCCTCGAACCAGGCCGAGCTCCCTGGGATCCGCGTGATCGCCTCGGCAATCCCGCCCCCGGTACAGGACTCGGCGGTGGTGACATGGGCATTGAGCAACTGCAAGCGCCGACCCAATTCAGCGGCCAGTTCGGTAATGTCGTCCACGGTGCTCTCCAGATTCGACGCGATGAAGGTCTACCGTACACGAGCGGTCGACGCTTGCAAGGCTCGCCGAATTACCGACCCAGGGCCCTGACGTAGGCCTGGCAAGCCTGCAGGGCGATCAATCCGCGGTCGCCGGCGTCGGTGATGGCGATAATTCGTTGAGCATGCGCCGGGTCAAGTCGGGCGCGTGGGGCGCCATGATCCATGCCGCTGGCGCCGGCGGCGGCAGGCAGCGCACAGCCACCGGGGGCATCGCTGGCGTCGAGGAGGACTGACAGCCGGACATCGGCAGTAGCAAGGCGATCGCGCAGGCGATCCTGGTCACGTTGGGCATCGCTCAAGGCTCGGTAGTGGGTTTGTTCGCTGGCGGCAAGCCGTTGTTCCAGGACGAGGCGCTTGTCTTGCTCGGCCTTGTGTTGCGTCGCTGCCGCCTGGGCCAATTGATTCAGCGTCTCGGCCCGGGACTGGGCCATTTGCGCCAACTGGCGGCCATAGCGCCAATCCTGGAGCCGCCATGCCAGGGCCGCCGGCCCACCGGCCAGCAGCACCAGCAAGGCAACGACGCCGAAGGTGCGCAAGGAAAACGGCATCAGGCCGAAGACTGGCATAGCACCGCCCTCGCCCGTGCCCAGAGCTGCAGACGATCCTGCAGGCCGTTCAAACCACCGTTGATGCGCCGGGTAATGCTGTTGAACTGGTCGCGATCGGCCAGCTCGTTCAAGCCGTTCTGCTCCCAGAACCAGGCGGCGGATTCGCTGGCCCATTGCGGCTGTTCAAGAAGCTCAGGCAAGGCCAGCAAACGTGCATCGCCAAACAGCCCCTGACTGCAGCGAAGATAATTGTCATGGCCGGTAATCTGGATCAGACCTCGGCCGCGATACTTCTGGCCGTCGCCGTCCGCCACCGGCGTATTGCCCAGGCGAGCGGCCAACGCGCCAGTGTCGTATTGCCTTAGATAGGCCTCGCTGCCGAGTTCGCGCACGTACCGTAACTGCCCCGACTCATGGCCGATCTGCGCCAAAAACGCAGCAATGCGTTTAGGCGTATCGATACGGTGGCGGGACATGGCGGTGTTGAGGGCTGGAATGAAAACGCCCGCTTGGGAGCGGGCGTTGGGCATGATGAGGGCAAGTTGTGCTTGTGTGATGTCCATAGCCTGACCATCGAAAAAACATTACTGAAATGGCGTCGCCAGCCAGGGCGGCGCAACAGGTCGGTGCTCGGCCGCCGGAAACAGCTCGTCCTGCGGCCACTCTCGCAGGGCACGTCGATAGGCCTGCAGTTGTGTGTACTGGGCCTGGTCCAGCGTTGTGCCGCCTCCGTCATCCATCTCATCGCGATCGCGAGCCACGAGCCGGTCGGTGGCGTTGAGCTGAGCATCGCGCCAGTGTGTCTCGCTGATGATTTGTGCCTCGACCTTGTTGACCAAACGCTCGGACAAGACCGGATGCCCGTTGGTATCCGACGCTATGGACCTGTTTAAAAAAGGCGCTGCGAACAACCCGTTGTAGGTGTGCTCCGAAATCTCGACGGCATCTTCAGGAAGCTTCCCGAAATGGTCGATGGAGTTGTAAAAGCCACCCGTGGATGGAGCGTAAAAAAGCAACATGACGATCTCCTTTTCAGTAGCCAATCGCCCGCCAGAGGCCAGTCCAGTTTGAGTAGGCGCCGTTATAGTCCCGACCATACAGCCTGAACTGACTCAGCGAAGCGATGGAGACACCGAAGGCCGCACAGGTGGGGCCCCCGTCGGTCACGGTGATGTTCCTGACGGCGTTGGGAAACGACATCGGAAACGTCACCAGCACACCATTGGCATCCGCGCCGCTCGATGAAACGCCCCATTGCTCGATCACGTAGCCCGTCGGGCTGGTGGTATCGGGAATCCGCTTCCAGCCATTGGGCTGCAACGATGAAGACGACATGGCCGAATACTTCAGGGCCGCCGTGCCGCCAATCAGGCGCCATTGGTTGCTGAGTTTGATGAAGGCTGCCGTTTCTCCCAGCCCAATGCTGATGACGCCCTCCGCGCCATTGGACCCGGACAATCTGTCGGCCGCCGAAGACGTTGAAACGGTTACGACGCCATTGCCCGCGTTGACAATCAGGACCGTAGCGCCCTGCAGGATTCCCGCGGTCGCTGGCAACTTGGCAGTCACCGGGGTTTCGCTGGCGAAGCTGGCGACGCCCCCCACATCCTTGAGCGTCAGCGTGGTACTGCCGGCATACACGTCAAAACCGCAATACTGTACCCCATTGCGAACGACAAACTCCGTGGTGGCCACGCTCTTGTCGTTATCGAACTGCGGGGCGGTCAGAAACAACCCGCCGCCACGCAGCGCGGATAGCAATTGATTGTAGGTTTCTTCCGATGGCGTGATCCCCGCGGCCTCGATCACATTGATTATTTCCTGCGTGACGCCATTCCCCCAACTGGCCGGAATCAAGGACCCCGGTGTACCCGTCAGGGGATTTTCATCGACAAACCTGCCGCCCACCAAACCCGCGCTGGGCACACTTTTTGGATAATCCATGTTATTGCTCTCTCTAAGATCAGGCTCAGGCGCGGACTGTCAGCGCCCGGATAGCCGCCAGCACCTCATCAGCGGCCTGGTTGGCCAGATCCGCATGACCTTTGGCAAGGTGCCCTTGGATCCGCGCCTTGGCCTTGAGGCGCACCTCACGTAGCGCCAGCAGGGTCGCTTCACATTCAGTGGCTTTGGCGAGTATCTGATCGGCCGCCTGCCTGGCGGTGCGCCCTCTGACAACCCACGCAGAAACGGCCAACGGGACGGCTTTCTTCGGGTAGCCTTCATCCTTGAAGGCCTGCGCTTGCACGGCGGCTTGTTGGTACTCCAAGGCCCGCAACGGATCGCCGACCAGTGTGCGCCGTGCGCTGTCGGCAGCGGCATCGACACAGGCGCTCAGGCGCTCGACTTCCTGGCGCAACAGCTCGGCCGCACACTCGTCATTGAACACCCACTTGCCGTCCTCCCAGGCATGGGCGGGAGAAGGCGGAGGCGGACGAAGCCCATCTTCGTACTCATGCAGTTCTTGAATGACTTTCATCGGATGATCTCCCAGGACAGGTGGACATTGACTGCGTTGGTGAAGTTGACGCCGATACCCACGCTGTAATCCGTCAGCGCCTGGTGTCCCTTGATCCCCATGCTCAATAGCAGCTCGTCACTGTCAGCGATCGTTGCGCCTAATGTGTGCTCGGCCTGGTACGACTGCCACAGCGAACGCGACTGGGTATGGTCAAAACTGGCCGTGACCGTGGACACACTCACATCATTGACGACGTTGCTGGAGAACAACACGCACATGTACGGGCTTGAAGGGGTTGCCCAACCCACGGCATTGTTGCCAGGCGTTGTCGCAACGGGAGACAGGTAGCTGTAGTTGCCCCCAAGCCATCCAGTCTGGACGAACGCCAGCGAGGTGACGGCGTTCGACGCGGGGGTCGGATTGCCGGCCACGAGCCGCGCTGCACGAGCATGCGGATCCAGTGGCAGATACACCACCCCCGTGCCATTGACCGTTTGCGTCCAGGTCAATTGAGCGCGGTTGTAGATGGCGCGGACAGTCGGCGCGGAACCTGGCGTCCCGGTCATGACCCACGCCAGGCACATGTCCAGGGGGGTGGACGCGAATCCGCCGCCGGACGCGCCATTGACAGTGCCCTTCAAGGATTCCGGAGGAAGGTCATACAGGCTGCCACGCTGCATATAGAACGTCAGCACACCGCCTATGACCTGCGCTCGTAGAAAATAACTGCTGCTGGGCAACAAATCGGCGCTGCTCCAGTTTGCCGTCAGGTAGGTACGTGTTCGCCCCAACCGCCCACTCAGCACCTCTTGTCCGAGGCTGATGTATGTACCCGCCGGAATCGAGACACGACCGCCGCTGGTAGACAGTGCTACCGGGGTTATGGCCAGTCGGGCGTCCGCCGTGGCAATCGTTGGCAGCGGTAAAGCGGCGATCGGAAGAGCGAGGTCCTGGTTCCAGCCCTTGGCCGTGACCGACTGAATCGCCTCGAGCAATTGATCATTCTGGGTTTCATCTGGCGTCAGATCCCCCGCCTTGATGACATTCACGATTTCCTGGGTCACGCCATTGCCCCAGGCTGCCGGAATCAAGGAGCCGGGCGTGCCGGTCAGCGGGTTTTCATCAACGAACTTGCCATTGACCAACCCAGCGCTGGGTACACTTTTTGGATAATCCATCTTTCTATTCCCTAGTCATAATTGATGTGAACCTTCGTGTGTGCTGGCGCACTGCGGTGGATCAGGCACTCCAGGGCCGAGCCCGGGTTGACGCCAAAGCGCTCGCCCCAGTAGCTGGCACCAAAACGCCGACCGAGCAGCAGGCGACCGCCGGTGTTGAGGGTCCACATGAACTGTGCCTGCCAGGTGCCGAAATGGGCTTCGCCGAACCGTGCACGGCCCATGCGAGGGGCCTTGTGCTCGGTGATGGTGGCGTTGGGGTAGCCCTGGCTCCTGGCGATTTCCACGTAGTACGCAATGGCCTGGCTGCCAACCGCCAGCAAGCGTCGACGCACCGCCAGGCGGCGATCGTCATACAACGGCGTGGCGCCCAGGCAAGGGTCTGGCAGGTTCATCACCCGCTCCCAATCCGGCACCAGTTCGCTCACACCCGCCGGGTCCATTTCATGCAACAGATCAGCAGCACGCGCATCGAGACGCGCCAGTTCCTGGGCGATGCCGTCAAGCACCTGCTCCAGTTCCGGCACTCGTTCCGGGTCCCAGGCGGGGCCGCTGGGCAGCAGGCTGCGCAGTTGGGCCTGGTACTCGCCGGCGGTTCTTATTCCAGCCATACGCAGCCCCCGAACGTCAGCAGTTGATTGCTGGCCGCGGTCACATCGGCGCTTGGCGCGCTCAACTTGTGATCGGTTTCGCCCGTGGCGCTGCTGATGGCTTCGGCGATGTGGGTCAGCAACAGCGTTTCGCCGAGGCCGGCTTCGCGGTTGTGCAGGTCGCGCAATTGAGCCTCGATCGCCGCGCGAACCGCGCTGGTGTCAGGGGTGATGCGCAGCCGGTAGGTCATCGGCACCTGCGTCGGCGCCAGCACATGCACTTCGGCGGTCACCGGGCGCAGCGGTTCGATATGGGCCCGGACCTCTTCCAGTTGCTCGGCATTGGGAATCGGCTGCGGATCATCGTCACGCATGACGAACAGGCCGACGGTGCCGGGTCCCAGATAACTGCCGCGGCACCAGGCGCGGGTGATACCGGGGCACTCCAGGGCCCAGGTTTCATAGTCTTGCGCCGAGCCGCCGTGGGGAATGATGCGGTAGGAACGGATCACTCGCGCCCGCAGGGACTCCAGGCTTTCCCGGGCGACCCCGCCGGTCAGCCCCGGCGCCAGCACGGTGAAGCTGCTGCCAATGCCGAGGATCGGCTGCACCGGCGCAAGGACCAGGCCGGCGTCGGCATTGCCCAGGCTACCGGCCTCCAGTGCGACAACGGTGGTGCTGTTCAGGCCATTGCCGGTGGTGCGGGCGGCGGTCACTTTGTAGGTGCGGCCATCGGTGGTTTGCAGCAGCGTGTCGGCATCCAGCACCGCACCGGCGTTCGCCGTGAAGCTGACTGTGCCGCTGGCCGCCTGGGCAGCTTTACGCGCCTGGTTCAGGCGCAGGGCGGCAATGCGCTCCAGGGTCGACTCGTCGGCTTTGTCCGGCAGAATCTGCTCGGCGATCCAGTCCAGGTAGCCATACAGGCCATAGGCGGCGCCACCGAGGGTGCGGGCCAGCACCTGAGCATCGGACTGGCGCAGCGAATCGCTGGCCAGGTCGCTTTGGGCGCGCTTGATCAGCACCGGCAGCGAAGGGGTTTCAAACGGCATAAGTCACCTGCCAACTGTTATCGGGGTTGATATCCAGGCGCTCGCCGTTGGCCAGGGTCAGGACCGTGCGCAGGTTCAGGCGCTGGGCGTCGAGGCGTTCGCTGATGAGCTCGACAGCGCTGCAATGGCCATCGTCGATCAGCCATTGCAGCGCCTCGCGGGCATAGAACTCGGCGTCGAGCTGGGTCTGGCGGGTCAGCTTGACCCGTCGCAATAACCACAGCCGCGAGCCGATACGGTCATCGGCGACCGTGGGAAAAGTGTCGCCCCACCAGCCGAAACGTTCCTCGTCATCGACGGCGTCGTCGTCAGCGGCGCGGCGCCAGGTGAACAGGCTGATCAGCACCGAGCGGGTCAACGCGGCGTGCAGGTTCTGGCTGATGAACATCATTGGCCTCCCGCCGGCGCACCGGTCTGGCCATTGCCGGCCTGTACGCCGACATGCACATGCTTGATCTGGCTGATGCCACCGGCGATCTGGTCGCCCTGGGAAACGATCTTGCCGGTGTGGTTGATGACGGGGCTGTCGATGTTCACCGCGCGGCTGGCGCGGATGTTCAGGGTGGCGGTGTCGATGTCGATCACACGGCCGCGCTTGAAGTGAATCCTGTCGCCCTCGTCGGTGTAGATCGCCACTTCGCCGGGGGCCAGCGCCTTGAGACGAAAGCGGCGGTCGGCAACCACCAATACCACCGCGTGGGACCGGTCGCCGCCCAGGAAAGTCGCAATGCCCTCCGCGCCGGCGAGGGGGTTGCTGGTGAAGCCGTAGGGTTCGAAGTGCTCCATGTCGTCGTTCACTTCGCCGGCAGTGAGGCGCATCTGCAGCGACTGCAACTTGGAAGCCGAATTGGCGAGCACGACAGTGCCGCGCGCCAGGAGGCGGGTCAGTAGGCTCATTGGGGTTCCTTCGGAAATCGGGTGAGAGCGGCTTGGGCGCCGGTCAGGGTGGGCGGTGGCTGTACCGCCGCCTTCGCGGGCAAGCCCGCTCCCACAGAAGAGGTGTGCTGGACGGAAACTGTGCTCAGGATTTGGGCTTGACCGGGTTCGCGTCGAAGGTATGGGGCGGGGCGACTTGCAAGGTGGTGACGGAGCCTTGGGCAGACAGTGAGTACGTCACCTTTGAAATCAGCAGGTCGCCGTCGAACCCCAACACCGGATCGATCACCCGCACCAGGGTATTGTGCCGCCACAGGTCGCCATTGGCCTGGCGCCAGCCCTGCACGCGGTAGGTGGTGGTCAGGGCCCGGCCGGTACGGATGGCGCTTTCCCAGTCGGCCCGCTGCTGGGCCAATTCAAAGGTCAACTGGGCACTTTCGCTGATCACCGTCACCCGCTTACGTTTGAAACTCAAGTCAGTGGCCGTGCCCGACACCTCGCTCACGGCGGTTCCACTGCGCTGGTCATTGCCCTTGTGCTGGCCGATGACCCGGTATTCGGAGAACACCTGGCTGTAGTCCCTCGGCGCGTTGCCCGAGAGAATGTTCTTGCCCAACTCCAGCACATCACTGGCCCGCCCGCCGCTGCCGGGCTTGGCCAGCAGCACGCGGCCCTCGGCGTCGTCGGTGGAAAACACCCGGAACAACGTCAGCAAGCGGTCGATGGATTGGAAGACGGTTTCTCCCGGCACGATGCTGTGCTCGCTCAACCGCGCGGTTTCCGGGATTTCACTCACCACGCCCACGCCGTATTGCGACGCCAGGGCCTGGACGATGCTCAGCACCGTCTGCCCGCGCCATTGGGTCGGACGGTTGATCGCCGCGCAATCCACCAGATCCTGGGTCTTGGACCCGCCTTCGATGCTCAGCGTGATCTGGCGCCCGTCATAACTGATCGGGGCCTTGAACACATAGCCACTGAGCAACAGGTCGGCACCGATGCGCACCTGGCATTCATCACCGGGACGAATCGGCACCGCCTGGGTCTGCCCCGGCCATTGCCAGGTGATGTCGAGTTTGAAGGTGCGGAACTGACGCTCCAGGTCCGCGCTGATTTCCACGCTTTTCCAACCGCCGTAGTCCAGCCCGCCGACGGTGAGCGTGACGCTATTGTCGAGCTCGCTCATGGCTTACTCCCCCGAGACTTTCAGGTTGTTGGGCGGCAGGAAACCGGGGTGGGCCACGCCGTTGCGCTGGATAACTTCGGTGACCCGGGTGGCATCGGCGAATTGCTGATAGGCCACCACCAGCGCCGGCAGGCTTTGCTTGAACGACAAATTGATCAGCCGTACGCCCGACGACGCCACTGCCGTCAGGTGCGCGGCCATTTGCTGACGCAGCTGGTTGAGGGCCTGGTAATGCTCCGGGTCCGCCTTGAGAGAGGCCTGCCAGATCGCTTCGTTGAGAGCATCGCGCAGGGCCAGCACATCATCGGCCACCGGCACGTCCCGCCGCTGGATCGGCTGCACGGCCTGCTGCGCCACCGACGGGGTGGCCCCCAGCTTGACCACCGGCGCCGCCACGGGCATCGCCGCGATCCATTGCGCGGCCTGCACCAGCAGCGTGTCCTGGACCAGGTCGGCCAGGGCCTGGGCCGCCGCCGTGGTGTCCTTGCCGGTGGTGAGCTTGGGCGCGTCCGCCTGGCGGATGGCTTCTACCTGTTGCGACACGCTGGCAATCACGCCGCGGTAGCCGTCACGGGCAAAATCCTTCAACTGGCGAACATCCCCCAACAACCCCTTGAACTCGGCCACCACCTCCTTGGGCAACGCTTTCACGGCCTTGACCAGGTCGTTGATCTGCCGATAGGTCTCGATCAACGGCTTGAGTTCCTGCTCGATCACGCCGTACACCTCCTTGAGGCTGTTGCGCAGGTCGGCGACGCCGATCCGCGCGGCCTTGATCAGGCTCATCGCGTCTTCGAAACGGCGCACCGCCGAACCCAGGAAGCTGTCGGCGGACACCAGCAACAGTTTCTGGCTGTTGATCGCCGCCGAAGGGAATTGCAGCGGCTGGTCGGGATAGAACTTCAAGGCAAACGTCACCAGCCCACCGTCCTGGCGGGTCTGGGTCATGTCGCACTCGCCCACCTTGACCTGCATTCGTCCCAACCACGGATGCACCAGCTCGCCACTGCCCTGCTCCAGAGCCTTGAGCAACTTGTCGCGCTGCTCCAGGCAATCGGCGCCGACAATGAACGCCGTCAGCTCATGAATCTTCGCCTGCTGGCCCAGCCCTTCGAAAAACGGCTGGTCGCGCTGTGGATACTCATGCAACTGGCCCTTGTGGCCGACCGGGGTTTTCGCCTGGTCGACCCAGAATCCGACGCCGCGAAACGACGCCGGCAACAAACGGTCACGCCAGCTCATTGGAGCCTCCTGTGGAAAGTGAGCGGTAACCGATGCGCGAGCTCACCGCCAGGCCGGGTTGATTGGTTTGCGGTGGCTCGGCGCGCAACCCGGCCGGCGCATTTTCGAAGCGCACGGTCAAGCCGCCTTCGAGTTGCGTGCGGTTGTTCGCCGCGCTTTGTTGCACCAACGCACTGGAGGTTTGCCCCAGTGCGCCGGGCGTCAGCGAGGCGTTCGCCGGGAGGTTGCCAGGCACCGGTGCCAGGCTGGAGGACAGCCCCGGGGCCGGTTCACGGGCGCCACCAAAAAACGCCGGCGCCAGCTCGCCCTTGCCCTCGGCATTGGTCTTGCGTTGCGCTTCGGTCAGCCCTTGAACCTTACCGGTGAACGTGGTGATGACTTCGCCAAAACCTGTGTTGAAAAACGCTTTGATCGGCGCGAGCACGCCCTGCAGCTGGTCCCACCACTGGCTGAACCACTCCCCCACCGGCCCCCACTGTTTCATGAGGCCCTCGATGGGCGACCAGTCGAACAGCCCGCCGAACACCGTCAGCATCATCGACACCTGGCTGCGCAGGCCTTCCCAGATCCCGGCGAAGACGTCCACGAGGGTGCCCCAGTTGGCCATGATCAGGCCCAACGGCGTCCAGTTGAACAGCCCTTGGAGCGCGTCCATCACCGGTACCGTCAAGGCCCTGAGCAGATCCCAGATGGCCGAGAACAATCCGGTCAGCGGCCCCCAGTTGTTGACGATCAAGCCCAGGGGCGACCAGGCGAACAGCGTCTGCATGAAACCGATGACCGGCGTCGCCGCCGCCACCAGCACATTCCACAGCGCGCCAAAGAAACTGCTGATCGGCCCCCAGTTGCTGATCACCTGCCCTAGCGGGGTGAAGGCGAACATTGTCTTGAAGAACTCGGCCATCGGCACGACGATGGGCGCAAGCCGTTGCCAGAGCCCGGCGAAGAACGCCGAAATCGGCTCCCAGTAGGCGATGATCATCCCGGCCGCCAAGGCGATACCCATGGCGATCAGGCCGATGGGGTTCATCTTCAAGGCCAGGTTGACCACCTCGAAAGCCTGGCTCGCCCCGTTGACGGCGGTCTGGATCGCGCTGAACGCCACGGCGCCCGCCGCCAGGCCTTGTACCAGTTGCGGGTTGTCCTGCAGCACCTGGGTCACGCCGCTGATCATCGGCTGCAGGCCGACCGTCATCGCATTGACCGCCGGCCCCAGCGCCGTGCCGAACTGCAACGACACATTGCTGATGGAAGTCTTCAATCCATCCAGGCTCTGTGCCGCCACGCCAGGCGCGGCGGGCGCCTGGACGGCGCCGACCGCCGCGTTCACCCCAGCAACTTCACCCTTGAAAGCCGCCGCCGATCGGAGGCCTTCCATGAATGGCTTGGCGATCCCGCCGTCCGGCAGCAGTCCGGAAATATCCAGGCTGCCGAGGCCGGTGGCATCGAGGTTCTGCTTGAAGCCCTGGACCTTCGCCCGCAGGCTGGCCAGCTTGGGCGACAGCTCGTCGATGCCGGTCAGCAGCAACGCTTTTTTCTCTACCTTTTGTGTGTCTGCCATCACTGCACCTGCTGCATCGCATTGATCCGTTGCGCGTGCTCCAACGACTCACGGAGCACATCCAGTGGCCTGGCCATCATCTGTTCGGGGTCAACCGTCCAGAACCAGGCCAGGTCATAGGCGGCGGCGATCAGGTCGCCGATGGCTGCGACGCCGCACTCATGAAAAAACTCGCGACGGCCCAGCTCAGTGCGTTGAGGTCGGCCAGGTCCAACTGGTTGACCGACGACGGCGGGATACCGGCGCAGACTGCGATGTATTTGGCCGCGACATCCATGTCCAGGCTCACCTCCTCGCTCTTGTCGATCTTGTACGGCAGCGCCTTGATCGCCCGGACCTCCTGCACCGTCGGACGGCGCAAGGTCAGTTCGTTCAACGGTTCGCCGTGGGCCTCGATGGCCACGTGCAACGTCATGACATCGGTCATTGCCAGGTCCCCTTGATGCCTTCGAATTTCAGCTCAAGGGTGGCGTCGTCACCCTTGGACACCGGCTCTTCCACCAGGTAGGCGCCGGCCAGCACGTAGACCTTGCCGTTGTTGAACTCGCAGGTGACGGTCATGTCGGTGCCGGCCACCAGTTGCTTGAGCGGGAAATCCGCGGTGTGCAGCGCCGTCACCTTGAAGGACGGGGCAATGTCGGTTTCCTTGTAGAAACCCGGCACGACGGTTTCGCGTTTGGTGAACATCAGTGGCGCTTCGCAGCCTCCGTTGATGGTCAGTTGAGCACCGTCCACTTTGACGTAGCAGGTACCCGCAATCAGTTGACCCATGGTGTTTCTCCTTCAAATAAAAAGCCCACGCGCGGTGGGCTGGAATCATCCAATCAAACCCGACACTCAAGCGGCGGCGTCGTACTGCAGACGGAACTGGTTGAGCAGCGCGAACACCCGCAGGCCGTTGATGTAGTCCGGCGGGAACAGCACATTGACCCGGCTCGGATCCTGGCTGTCGCGCTCGACGATCAGGTGCTCGGCGAACAGCTCGGCGTTCTCCACATGGCCTTCCAGTTCGAGCTTGGCGTACTGGGCGATCAGCTCGCCGCGAATCGTGCTCGGGGTCACGATGGGCTGGCCGGCGCCGAAACGCGTGCCATCGGAGGCCAGTTTGTGGCGACCGTACTTGCTGGTGATCACGCTTTGCAGACGGCGCACGATGAAGGCCGACTGGTGCAGGGTTTCGCTGTCCAGGTAGGAATTGTCAGCCTGGCCGAAGGCATTTTTCTGATACGTGGTGATGGAGCGCTGGATGCGCACGTAGCCGCCTTCGTAGTAGGCCGTCGCGATGCCGTAGTTGAGCAGCGACTGGCGCTCGGTCAGGGTGAAACGCTCGCTGGCCGGCGCCGGGTCCAGGCCGGGCAAGCTGCCGCTCTGGGTCGGACGGCTGGCGTCAGCCGAGATGAACACAGCGGTACGGGCGGCCAGCGCGGCGGCCTGGACCCACGACGGTTGCGGCACGCCCGGCTCGAGGGCCTGGATGGTCATGTGCTGGTCGTTGCGCGCCTGGCCGGCGGCGACGAGCGTGCCGATGGTCCCGCGCTTGGCGCTGTAGACATGGCCGAACAACTGCTTGGCCCAGGACCAGCGACCGGTGCTGTCGTCCATGACCGCTTGCCAGGTATTCAGGCTCGACAGATCGGACCACGGCATGGCGATGAACTCGAACGGCTCGTCGCCCAGGGCCGCGACGGCGGCGGTCTGGTCCGGCACACCAGCGCCGCCGGTCATGGCGGTGACGGCAGTGGTCAGGCCCGCAGGGGTATCTTCGCCATTGCTCTTGCCCAGGCGATTGAATTGCAGGCTGATATCGTTGCCGCCGTCGCCGGTCCATTTGGCGTTGAGGGTCACGACACCGTCGACGGCCGCAGCGCTCACCGGCAGGTCGGCCGTCGCGTTGACTTTCAAGGCCAGCGCCGTCGCAGCCTGGGCGGCGGTGGCACCGTTGGCGATGGCCGCCTGGACGCGTACGCCACCCACGTACAGGTTGAGCACACCGCTTTGCGTCGCGGTGCCGGTGAGGGTCAGCACGCCCTTGGCGATGGCGCCTTCGACGTTGTGCAGCGGCAGGCACCAGATTTCGCCGAGCGGGTCGGTCTTGCGCCAGGTCTCGTACATCGAGGCGAGCATCGAGCCCTGCCCGCCGATGCTTTTGGCCAGGGCAACGCTGGAGACCAGCACCAGCTTGCCGACTTGCTCCGGGGCAACGTTGTCGTTGACCTGGGCGACGATCAATCGGCGCATGGACGACGACGCGCTATTGGCGGCCGAGTTGTCCATCTCGGCGTAGAACAGCGGAACACGAATGTCCGCGGGGATGTTGCTGAATCCGATCGCCATTATTTGGCTCCCTGTGGTTTGGCCGCTTTCACGGCTTTGGTAGTGATATCGCCATCGGCCAGACGTCGACGCCACCAGGCGTTGTCCGGCACTTCACGGCCCTCGAGGGGCAACAGATCGTCCGCTTCCGGGTCCGGTACGGCACGGCCCGGGGCCGGCAGCACGGTGATGCGTTTGCTCATGGGGTTACGTCTCCAGAGAAAGTCAGTTCCAGGCGCCCGTCGGGGCCGGGACGTTTGAGGTTGGGGTCCGCCGGGTCGATGGCATCGACCCGCACGGTGGCCCCGGTAAAGGACGACAAGCCGTCCAGTTCACGTTCGTGCCAGCTTTCGGCAAGCTGGCTCGTCAGGTTGCGGCCCAGCTGGAACTGCGCGAAAAAGCGCAGCCGGAACAACGCGTGGCCGCCAATGGGGGAAATCAGTTCGCTGCCGTCGTATTCGATGCCGGTGTAATCGGCGCCGGGCTTGAACCCCACCAGCGCACGCCACAACTCGGCACGCAGGTCGTGCTGGCCATCCAATGCGGTCGCCACGTCACTGGCCTCGAGCACCAGCACAACATCGAAACCATCACGCACCGTTTGCAGCGTGACGTTCTGCGCGGTGTTCGGGCTGGCCACATCCGTGGTCGGCAGCACATAGGCGCAAGGGACCGGCACGGCGGCGCCCGTTTGCAGCGCGGCGAGGTCCAGGGCCGCGAACACTCGATTGGCAAGCGTCGGGCATTGCTCACGCAACTGCGTGAGGATCGGCGTGATCTTCATGGAGAGTGCTCCAGTGATAGGCAAGTAAAGTCAGAACGCGGTGGAAGGGCTTGCTTGCGCGAGCGGTGGGGCAGTTGGAGCAGAGGTTGGAGGTGTTTTGTGTCTACGGCTGATCGGGATGAGAGTCGCGGTCGGCAGGCCCCGCTACCCCAATGCGCTTGGCTACCCAACGCTCATAAAGACCGATGGCCACATCGGCCCCGGCCATGGCGGTCAGGCAGCCGAAGGCGCAGGCACTCCAGATCGACATGCCCAGGGCATACAGCAGCATCGTCGCCGAGACGCCGCACACCACGCAGGCGCCGGAGCGCAGGACCACGCGGCGCAGCAACGACCAGCCGCGGGCCCCCTCCTTGTCGGCACGCCACATCTCGCCGGACACCCCGCCCACCAGGGCGAGCACGATGACCAGCCAGATCGGCATGTCCAGCAACGCTTGTTGCTCGTTTGTCATTCACGCCTCCGGGGGGTGATGGTTGATGGGGTGGGCAATTGCGGCGCGGACGGTGTTTTACAGCCGCTCGACAATGACGTTGTCGATAAAGGCGAAATGAGCATTCGGATCCTGCTCATTCCAGAAGCTCAATGTGGTTTGAGCGCTCACCGCGGTGAACTCGTAGGTTCGGGTTTCCCATACGGTCGCGTCACTGGTGGCGACAGGGGTGTCGAAACGGGTGGTCTGGCCGGCTACCTTGACGTTGATGATGCCGGTCCCCGTGCGGCCCACGTACTTGGAACTGCCGGCACTGAACGTCAGGCGATATCGTGCACCTGCCACCGTGTCGATGTTTTGCTGGATACCACCGCCGTTTTGATAGGTGTAGTTGGCGAGGTCGACGCTCATGGCCCCTTCAGCGGCGACCGAACTGCCGATGGCAGCCCTGACATTGATGTATTCCACGCCCGACAGGAACGTGGTCCAACCGTTCACGAAGTCGGCTTGGGCCGGGGTATTGAGTACGCAATCATTGCCACAACCAGGGGTTTCAAAACTGCCGTTCACGACCAGGTTGGCCGCGAAGGCGGCACCGCTCGCCGCCAACAGCACGGTGGACAAGACGAGCGAACCGATAAGACGTTTGATTTTTTTCATGCTTTCACCCAAAGAGTCGATGTTTTTGCGCGCAGCATTGCGCATTCATTTCGCTCAAAGGCGATGACTCGAGGCTCACGGCCTTCACATGATTCAACGTCCCGCATCGGGAACATTTGATCTGGAGTTCGGTGTTCTCGCCCACACGGGCCAGAAGTCGTTTGCAGTGACCGCACCTGAAATCCTTCAGCATGGAAAGCCCTCCATTGGCGGCGGTGATGTGTTGAACGCGCCTCACGGCGCAGGCATTCCAAAAAGCCCGGTTGCCCAGGCTTTTCAGTAATGCGCTTGATCTTTCGGCGCGACTGGCGCGGTACGGATCCATTCAAATTGTTCCTCCGACCGCGGCCCCTGCCCGCCGGATAACTGCTTCTGGTGCTTTACGCTGCACACCCGGGCCAGTTGCCAACCCTCTGAACCGTTGAGGCCGGTTCATCGCTGCCTGTTTGGTGAAACTAAAGAGCGGTTGTCGCCAGCCGCTTTGTCGAGCGGCTTGGACACAGGTTATGCATGTATGCATATACAGTCAATGCACAAATGCATTTATTTATGCAGCATAAATGCACCAACGCATCAAAGGCCAGCGAATGCAGGGCTCAGAGGGTTTTCGGGAGCGAAAAAAAACCCGCACAACGGCGGGTTTTATCTGACAGGGGAAGGGTTAGCGGGCGTACATGCCCCACCAGAAGACATGGCCAAGGATGACGATCTGCTCTTCCTGCATGTCCTGGAAGCTGTAGTCCTCATCCGGATGTTCATCGCGATTGAAGCTGCGCAAGCGGATACCGGTGGGCAGTCGATAAAGCTGTTTGACCCGCAGTTGGCCATTGTGATTGATGGCGTAGAGGTCGCCGTCGACGATGTCGCCGATGCTGCATCGAGCCACATTCACCCCGACCGTGGCGCCGTCGCGCAGCACCGGCAACATGCTGTTGCCGCGTACCGTCACGCATTTGGCCTGGTCGAACTGCACGCCGTTATGGCGCAGGCTGCGCTTGCCGAAGCGCAGGCTTGAGCGCTCGCTCTCTTCGATGACGAATCTTCCTGATCCAGCAGCCAATTCAACCTCACGCAGAAAAGGGATCGACACCTCGTCTTCCTCGACGGGGGTCTCGTCGTCCCACAGGCTTATGTCCTTGAGCTCGGCATGGGACTCGTCGCGACGACTGCCGCCGGCAGCGGCCACATCCGCGCGCCCGCGCAACTGGTCGGTACTCACGGCGAAGTACTCGGCGATCTTCGAGATGTGTTTATCCGAAGGATCGACGATCTTGCCGCTGAGGATCCGCGAGAGGGTGGACTGGGGCACGCCTGTACGCCGGTGAAGCTCCGTGGGGGAGATCCCGTGCTGGTCGAGCAGTGCTCTTAATACGGTCGAAACGTTGCGTTTTTGCATAACGCGCATAGTGCTTGTTCTTTTTGCAGAAAACAAATGCTGTTTCGCATAAATATGCAATTGCAGCCTTTGCATTCATTGTGGCGAGGGAGCTTGCTCCCGCTGGGTTGCGAAGCAGCCCCCCTTTTGGGAGCGCTTCGCACTCAAGCGGGAGCAAGCTTGAACTGGTCAAGTAATTCTGGACACCAGTTAAGGTTTCACGCCGCCAGTTTCTCCATAGCTACCGGCGACCGATAGTCGTTGTAGCTATGGAGCCTGACGTTGTTGTAACGCATCACATAACGCTGCACATCCACGCGGGCGTCATGCTCCGAGCTGTAGCCATCTTCTGGCACCCACTCTGATTTCAGGCTCCCAAAGAAACGCTCCATCGGGGCGTTGTCCCAGCACTCACCTTTGCGACTCATGCTTTGCAGGAGTCCATGCTTGCGCATCTCATTCCTGAATTTGTGGCTGGTGTATTGGCAACCTTGATCAGAATGAAACAGCACCTCTTTTGGACGGCCTCGCAATTGCACCGCCATCCGCAACGCTTCGCAGGTCAGCGTGGCATCGGAAATCATTGAAAACGACCACCCCACGATCCTGCGAGCAAACAAATCCAGTACTGCCGCGAAGTACATCCAGCGCTTACCCACCTTGATGTACGTCACATCACCACACCACACCTGATTGATCGCCGTGACATCAAACTTGCGCTTGAGCACGTGCGGCGCCACCAGGGCCTCCACGCCGGAAGATTTGTACTTGTGCCGCCGCCGCTGATGACTGGCAACACCGGCTTCGCGCATCAAGCTGCGAGCCATATGTCGCCCGACGCGATGCCCCTTTGCTTGCAACTCCTTAGAAAGGGTGCGAGACCCTGCGGACGCTCTGGATTCCTTGTGATGTTCGACCAGCACGGCTTTAAGTTTCTCCCGCTCAGGCTTCACCTTGCCTTGGCGCTGACGCCAGGCGTAAAAGCTGCTGCGGTTGACTCCAAACGCCCGACAGCAATTGTTAACGCCGTACTGCTCGTCCAGCTCATTGATCAACGAGAATGATCTTTGGAGTCCAAAAGCAGGAGAGCACTGGCCTTTTTTAGGATTTCAATGTCCAGGTCTTTTTGCCTGAGCAACGCTTTGAGCTGCTGGATCTCTCGCTGATCGGCGGTAATCGCCTTGGCCCCTTCCGGGGTCGAACCCAAGCGCTCTTTGCGAACCTGGTCGACCCAACGGCGCAAGGCAGTAGGGCCAATATCCAGAGTGGCACAGACCTCAGGAACTGACTGGCCTTCGTCCAGCACCATGCTGGCAGCTTTGAGCTTGAACTCACTGGAATAAGATTTACGCATAGCCAAACACCTCAGATTTGGGCGCCATCATAGCGCCCGATTGAAGTGTCCAAAATCATTAGGCCAGTTCAGCTCCCTCGCTACGGAATCGCCCTACATACCCTTAGGAAAAGGCTCCGCCCCCGTCCTTCAAATGCGCGGCACCAGGCTACATCGCCTTGCGCCTCGGCCTACAACTACGCCAGAATCCGCCGGCTCGTCCACCTTGGATCCCATCGGTACTTTAGTTCTCGTCACTGCCCATCAGTGATCGGGTTTAGTCGCTCGGTACTCCAAGGTGCTCACTGCTCCATTAGTCAGGTATCCCATCCCTGTACTTGATGGTGGCTGTGCGCAGGGCGCCCTCGGGCGCGCCGGTTCCTTGGATCCCCGGTCGACTAACCTGCGTACAGCTGCCACCCCTCGTTTAGTCGCGAGTGTGTGGTGGCTCAACTCCAAGGATCCATAGAATGCCGAAGAACACTCCAAATCTCCCTGACGATCACTTCTCCCGCAGCCAATCGGCCAACGCCAAGAAACTCGACGAAGCCGCCACCCGCGCCCTGGACTATTACCTCGAACCAAAAGCCGACAAAGAAACCTGCGACACCCTCGACACCCTTTTCATCATCGCCCCGAACATCGATGCCGAGTGCCTGCTCGCCAACCTCAGCGAAACCCTGGCCTCGGCCAACGTCATGGTCAGTGACCTGGCGTTCGACCTGGAGGGCTCGCGGCGACATATCGCGCTGGGGGGTCCAGCAGATGATTGAGCTAGGGCAATTGCTGGCGAATCGGGCGTTGGATGTGGTTGAGGTGAGGTAGGCATTCATGATGCAGTCCCGGCGAGGGGGACGTGCCCCTCGCCACGGGCTCGCCCACATCATTAAACAGCACTAGGCCGCCTAGCTCGGCTCAGACAGCAGGCATTATCGAGAAGGAGCTGGATTAATGACGGACGATGCCGATTCACGTAACCAGATAATGACACCAGCGGAGCAAGACGCTTGTGAAAGCGCGTTGCGCTTCGCTCGATCCAATAAAAAAATAATTGCGAGAAGACTCACAGATAAGCTGATTTATCCGCCAGAAGAGGCACCAGTATCAGTTTTCATGGCAGGCTCTCCGGGCGCAGGTAAAACCGAGGCCTCCATAGCCTTGGTGAATCTATTTGCGGATGCAGCCATCCTACGCATAGATCCCGATGAGTTGCGAAGCGAGTTTCCCGCGTACACGGGAGCAAACTCCTGGCTTTTTCAGGGTGGCGTGTCAATTCTGGTCGAAAAAATATTAGATTTTGCGTTAGACCAAAGGCAATCCTTCATCCTCGACGGAACGTTTTCCAACATAGACGTAGCAAGACGGAACGTAGATCGCTCCTTGAAAAAAGGCCGATTCGTACAGATTTTGTATGTCTACCAATCTCCGGTGCTTGCATGGGGATTCGTCAACGCTCGTGAAGCGGCTGAAGGCCGGAGAATTCGCAAAGAACACTTCATCGAGCATTACTTCGCCGCACGTGACGTAGTGAACGCGCTTAAGCTAGAGTACCAAGGCGACGTGCATGTGGATCTATTGCTCAAGCATATCGACAACTCGGGACGACTTTACAAAGCTGGTGTCGATAAAATTGACTACCATATCCCTGAGCGACACACGCGGGCCGACCTAAAGGCCACGCTCGGGCCACCATCAGGAGCGCACCTATGATCTCGATCAAGCTAGGCTTGACTAAAGGGGCCAAAAGCACCTTTGCCGATTTCATTCGCAATGCAAAATCGGACCAAAAGAAGCGTGTTTACAGCGAGGTTTTGATTGAAGCTACCAAGCAGCAAAATCAGCTGATGATGCAAGCCGAGGCGAAACGAACCTAATATCCGGATTTTAAGAGAAGCCCGACCAAGCGTCGGGTTTTTTATTATCCCCAGCTCATGCTCCGTAAGGCGATTGCAAGCACTCCGCTGGCAGGAAATACCCCAGGCTCAGAAAACCAGCTTTACCAATGCGATGGAAGACGCTCATCCCTGGGTCCCACCAGACCGCCCATGTTAACCTTGCGCCCATCGCGGAAAAGCCGGGCCGATGCCCCTCCTTTTGCCCCACACCTTTCAACGAGCTTGCCTGACACCGATGAATACAGCCGTGAACGACCTGTCCTCCCACACGCCGATGATGCAGCAATACTGGCGCCTGAAGAATCAGCACCCCGATCAGCTGATGTTCTACCGCATGGGCGACTTCTACGAGATCTTTTACGAGGATGCGAAGAAGGCCGCCAAGCTGTTGGACATCACCCTGACGGCGCGTGGGCAATCGGCGGGCATGGCGATTCCGATGTGTGGGATTCCTTACCACGCGGCGGAAGGCTACTTGGCGAAGCTGGTCAAGCTTGGCGAGTCGGTGGTGATTTGCGAGCAGGTCGGCGACCCGGCCACCAGCAAAGGGCCGGTGGAGCGCCAGGTGGTGCGCATCATCACGCCCGGGACGGTCAGCGACGAGGCGTTGCTGGATGAGCGTCGCGACAACCTGATCGCTGCGGTGCTGGGAGACGAGCGCCTGTTCGGCCTGGCGGTGCTGGACATCACCAGCGGCAATTTCTCGGTGCTGGAGATCAAGGGCTGGGAGAACCTGCTGGCCGAGCTGGAGCGCGTCAACCCGGTGGAGTTGCTGATCCCGGATGACTGGCCCAAGGACCTGCCGGCGGAAAAACGCCGTGGCGTGCGGCGTCGGGCGCCGTGGGATTTCGAGCGCGACTCGGCGTTGAAAAGCCTCTGCCAGCAGTTTTCCACCCAGGACCTCAAGGGCTTCGGGTGCGAGAACCTGACCCTGGCCATCGGCGCCGCCGGCTGCCTGCTGGCCTACGCCAAGGAAACCCAGCGCACCGCCCTGCCCCATTTGCGCAGCCTGCGTCACGAGCGCCTGGATGACACGGTGGTGCTGGATGGCGCCAGCCGCCGCAACCTGGAACTGGACACCAACCTGGCCGGCGGCCGTGACAACACCCTGCAATCGGTGGTCGACCGTTGCCAGACCGCCATGGGCAGCCGGTTGCTGACCCGCTGGCTGAACCGTCCGCTGCGCGACCTGACTGTCCTGTTGGCGCGCCAATCGTCCATTACCTGCCTGCTGGACCGTTATCGCTTCGAGCAACTGCAACCGCAGCTCAAGGAAATCGGTGACATCGAGCGGATCCTCGCGCGGATCGGCCTGCGCAACGCCCGGCCACGGGACCTGGCCCGCCTGCGGGATGCCCTCGGCGCACTCCCCGAACTCCAGCAGGCGATGACCGACCTCGACGCGCCGCACCTGCAACAACTGGCGCGCACCACCAGCACCCACCCGGAACTGGCCGCGCTGCTGGAAAAAGCCATTATCGACAACCCGCCGGCGGTGATTCGTGACGGCGGCGTGCTGAAAACCGGCTACGACGCCGAACTCGACGAATTGCAGTCATTGAGCGAGAACGCGGGTCAGTTCCTGATCGAACTCGAAGCCCGGGAAAAGGCCCGCACCGGTCTGGCCAACCTGAAGGTGGGCTACAACCGCATCCACGGTTACTTCATCGAGTTGCCGAGCAAGCAGGCCGAGCAGGCCCCAGCCGACTACATCCGCCGCCAGACGCTCAAGGGCGCCGAGCGCTTCATCACCCCGGAACTCAAAGCGTTCGAAGACAAGGCGCTGTCGGCCAAGAGCCGTGCCCTGGCCCGGGAAAAGATGCTCTACGACGCGCTGCTCGAAGACTTGATCAGCCAACTGCCGCCGCTGCAGGACACCGCCGCCGCGCTGGCGGAACTGGACGTGCTGAGCAACCTGGCCGAGCGCGCGCTGAACCTGGACCTCAACTGCCCACGGTTCGTCAGCGAGCCGTGCATGCGTATCAGCCAGGGTCGCCACCCAGTGGTGGAGCAAGTGTTGACGACGCCGTTCGTGGCCAACGACCTGAGCCTGGACGACAACACCCGCATGCTGGTGATCACTGGGCCGAACATGGGCGGTAAGTCCACCTACATGCGGCAAACAGCGTTGATCGTATTGCTGGCTCACATCGGCAGCTTCGTCCCGGCGGCGAGCTGCGAGCTGTCCCTGGTGGACCGGATCTTCACCCGGATCGGTTCCAGCGACGACCTGGCCGGCGGGCGTTCGACCTTCATGGTGGAAATGAGCGAAACCGCGAACATCCTGCACAACGCCACCGAGCGCAGCCTGGTGCTGATGGACGAAGTCGGACGCGGCACCAGTACGTTCGATGGCCTGTCCCTGGCCTGGGCCGCAGCCGAGCGCCTGGCTCACCTGCGAGCCTACACGCTGTTCGCCACCCACTACTTCGAACTCACCGTGCTTCCAGAAAGCCAGCCGCTGGTCGCCAACGTCCACCTCAACGCCACCGAGCACAACGAGCGCATCGTGTTCCTGCACCACGTGCTGCCCGGCCCGGCCAGCCAGAGCTATGGCCTGGCGGTCGCGCAACTGGCCGGAGTGCCAACCGAGGTGATCACCCGGGCCCGCGAGCACCTGAGCCGCCTGGAAACCACCAGCCTGCCTCACGAAGCGCCACGTCCTGCCAAGGGCAAACCGGCCGCGCCACAGCAAAGCGACCTGTTCGCCAGCCTGCCCCATCCGGTCCTCGACGAACTGGCCAAACTCGACCTGGACGACCTGACCCCACGGCGGGCACTGGATTTACTCTACACATTGAAGACACGGATCTAACGCACGGGCGCTCAAGCTGTTAGAATCTCGCGCGGTTTGGGATGCTGCGAACTATTAGCCTGGTTCGCAGACTATCGCTCCCGAACCCGGCGCCCCTAACCGTGAAGGGGCGCAGCACGCCGCGCCTGAGGAGAAAATTAGAAATGACCTTCGTCGTCACCGACAACTGCATCAAGTGCAAATACACCGATTGCGTAGAAGTCTGTCCGGTGGACTGCTTCTACGAAGGCCCGAATTTCCTGGTGATTCACCCGGACGAGTGCATCGACTGCGCCCTGTGTGAACCGGAATGCCCGGCGAACGCCATTTTCTCGGAAGACGAAGTGCCGGCTGGCCAGGAGAACTTCATCGAGCTGAACGCCGAGCTGGCGGACATCTGGCCGAACATCACCGAGAAGAAAGACGCACTGCCAGACGCTGAAGAGTGGGATGGCAAGCCAGGCAAGATCGCCGACCTCGAACGCTGATCGCCCTGCTGTATTGAAAAGGCCCTTGCGGGCCTTTTTGCTTTTCTCCAGGCAAAAAAAAGGGGCGGTTTGACCCGCCCACATTTTTTCCCTAATCCCTTTAATCCTTTTCATCGTCCTGATGAATCGCGTCCTGCGATGTCCTTCCATTCCCATCGTCCTTGACGGGTGTGTCTGTCCGTCGACACAGGACTGATATTAGTTTTTTCCCGAACAAGTGCAATTCGCCCAATGCCGGTCCAAAGGGTTATCACGGGCTGTTCATAAATGAAAAATTCCATTTAAATCAATGGAATAAAAAATTCCAACAACAAAAATGGTTTTGCGTCGATACGGTGGTGAACCGAACGCTTACGCAAGAGTAGGCAAAGGCTTACAAACTGAACCGGAAATGGGGCAAGGACGGACCTGCACGGGGCAAGCTCCCTCGCGACGGATAACTCGCCAGCCTTGAGAGGGGAACAGATCTCGGCTCTACAAACTGAAAAAGGGCGCCGTTTGGCGCCCTTTTTCATTCGTTGCGATGCACGGGGTGGAGCAGGTGCTACTGGAACAGCGACTCGCTCGACAGGCCGTTCTTTTCCAGGATCTCCCGCAAGCGCTTGAGGCCCTCCACCTGGATCTGCCTGACCCGTTCACGGGTCAACCCAATCTCCAGGCCGACATCTTCAAGGGTGCTGCTTTCGTGGCCACGCAAGCCGAAGCGGCGAATCACCACTTCGCGTTGCTTGTCCGTCAGTTCGGACAGCCACTGGTCGATGCTTTGCGACAGGTCGTCGTCCTGAAGCAGCTCGCACGGGTCGGTGGGGCGATCATCGGTGAGGGTGTCGAGCAGGGTTTTATCCGAGTCCGGCCCCAACGAGACGTCCACCGAGGAAACCCGCTCGTTGAGCCCCAGCATGCGCTTGACCTCACCCACCGGTTTTTCCAGCAGGTTGGCGATTTCTTCGGGTGAGGGTTCATGGTCGAGCTTTTGCGTCAGCTCGCGGGCGGCCCGCAGGTAGACGTTCAGCTCCTTGACCACATGAATCGGCAACCGGATGGTCCGGGTCTGATTCATGATTGCCCGTTCGATGGTCTGGCGGATCCACCAGGTCGCGTAGGTCGAGAACCGGAAGCCCCGCTCGGGGTCGAACTTCTCGACAGCGCGAATCAGGCCCAGGTTGCCCTCCTCGATCAGGTCCAGCAGGGAAAGCCCACGATTGACATAGCGTCGGGCGATCTTCACCACCAGGCGCAGGTTGCTTTCAATCATGCGTTTTCGACCGGCCGGGTCGCCACTTTGCGACAGACGCGCAAAATGAACTTCTTCCTCGGGGGAGAGCAGTGGCGAGAAACCGATTTCGTTGAGGTACAGCTGAGTGGCGTCCAGCGCCCGGGTGTAATCAATGTACTTATGTTGTTTAAGCGAAGCGGAGTGTTTGGATTTGGCACGAACGGAAGGTGGAGTCGCCCCTTCATCATTCGACATCGAATCCATAGCGATGCCGGTCTCCATCAGGAGCACCTCATCGTCGATGTCAAACTCCGGCACTTCTTTACTGAGAGCCATTGTTATAGTCCTTTGGTGAGTTCGACCTCAAGCTCAAGCGACGCCTTTATCCTTGGCAACGCTGGAGCCTGTTCCCTCTACGTGACGGAACAGGCTGACAAGCACATCAACGACGTGGCAGGAATTGCAGCGGATCGACTGGCTTACCTTGGCGGCGAATCTCAAAATGCAGTTTCACCCGGTCTGTTCCCGTCGATCCCATCTCGGCAATTGTCTGCCCGACCTTGACCTGCTGCCCCTCCCGAACCAACAGCCTGCGGTTGTGACCGTAGGCACTGACGTAGGTATCGCTGTGCTTGATGATGACGAGTTCGCCGTAGCCCCTCAAACCACTCCCGGCGTACACAACCGTGCCATCAGACGCAGCTAAAACAGGCTGTCCCAAATCCCCGGCGATATCAATTCCTTTATTCAAACTACCGTTTGAAGAGAATTTTCCAATAAGAACGCCATTAGAAGGCCACCCCCAGCCTGTCGGGGCGGGGCCTGCGGGAGGCATTGGCGCGGGTGCAGGTTTGCTCGCGACGGACGGTACCGTGGCCGTTTCGTTGCCCGCCGGACGGCGAATCACCGTGGTTTTGCTCGAGGACGACGGCGTCGATCCCGACTGTGTCACGACGGCGGTTGGCGTTGAACCGCTGCGTCCATCGAAGCGAATCGTCTGACCGGGGTGAATCGTATAAGGCGCAGGAATGTTGTTGCGTGCCGCGAGAGCCTTGTAGTCCCAGCCATAGCGAAAAGCGATGGAAAACAGCGTATCGCCGCGACGGACTACATACTGACCGGTGGTGACGGTAGGACGCTGGGGCGTTGCATTGTTGCGATCGACCACTCGCACGTTGCCTGACGGCGTACTGGAACAACCGACCAGCAAAACACTCAAGACAAGGCCAGTCACCAGGCGCTGAAAGCTCGTGATACCCATACGCTGCGCAATGACTGTGAGACTCACCCGCCGCTCCCTTTGTGGTGGCTGAAAAATCGACGCCTGCCCGACCTGGCAAACGTCATACAAATATAGCTGGCCGCGACCACGCTTCTATTAATGAAGCGCGATGCGTCTCCGCACACGTTTGCTCGACGCCGTTGAAAGCCGTTCAATCCATCGCTGCCGCTGTAAGACACAACCGCAGCCGAGGAATTCAGCGTCTGTTTATAAATGCTCAGGCCAATGGCCCGTTGAGTAACGGCACGAATCGCACCGCGCCCAGCACGTGGCGTGAAAAGCCATGTTCTTCGCGCACGATCAGCATCAGTTGCTGGACCTCCCCCGCTCCCACTGGAATCACCAGCCGCCCGCCAGGGGCGAGTTGGTCCAGCAAAGCCTGGGGAACGTCAGTGGCCACGGCGGTCACGATGATGCCGTTGTACGGCGCCAGGGCCGGCCAGCCTTCCCAGCCATCGCCCCAACGAAACACCACGTTGCGCAGATTCAGCTCGACCAGGCGTTCCTTGGCACGGTCTTGCAGCACCTTGATCCGCTCGACGGAGAACACCCGCTCCACCAACTGTGACAACACCGCGGTCTGGTAACCCGAACCGGTGCCGATCTCCAGTACCTTGTCCAGCGGCCCGGCCTCCAGCAGCAACTCGCTCATGCGGGCCACCATATAAGGCTGGGAAATGGTCTGGTTATGGCCGATCGGCAACGCCGTGTCTTCATAGGCGCGATGGGCCAGGGCCTCGTCGACGAACAAATGCCGTGGAGTACGCCGGATCACCTCCAGCACCTGGGCATTGGACAAGCCTTCTTCGTACAGCCGCTGGATCAGTCGCTCCCGGGTGCGCTGGGACGTCATGCCGATGCCGCGACGCAACATATCGTCTTGCTCACGCATCAATGCAGCCCCTCCAGCCAGCCATCGAGGCTTCGAAAGGCCTCGTTGAAGGTCCGGTCGAGCTGCAGCGGCGTGATCGAGACATAACCTTGCATCACTGCATGGAAGTCAGTGCCCGGCCCGCCATCCTCGGCGTCACCGGCGGCGGCGATCCAGTAGCCGGCCTTGCCGCGCGGGTCGACCACGTGCATGGGGCTGGCGGCGCGGGCCCGATGGCCCAGGCGTGTGAGCTGGATGCCACGGATGTGGTCGAGCGGCAGGTTCGGAATGTTCACGTTCAGCACCGTGCGCGGCGGCAGGTCCAGCGCGCCATGGGCCTCGACCAGCTTGCGGGCGAAATAGGCGGCGGTCGGCAGGTTGTCGACTTGCCGTGAAACGAACGAAAAGGCAAACGACGTGTTGCCCAGGAAACGACCTTCCAGGGCGGCGGCGACCGTGCCGGAATACAGCACGTCATCCCCCAGGTTGGCGCCCAGGTTGATGCCCGACACCACCATGTCCGGCTCGCGTTCCAGCAAGCCGTTGAGGCCCAGGTGCACGCAATCGGTCGGCGTGCCGTTGAGGCTGATGAAACCGTTATCCAGGTAGCAGGGGTGCAACGGACGGTCGAGCGTCAGCGAGCTGCTGGCGCCGCTTTTGTCCTGGTCCGGGGCGATCACCACGCACTCGGCAAAATCCGCCAGCGCAGCATAAAGCGCGGCAAGACCGGGTGCTGTCACCCCGTCGTCGTTAGAAATCAGAATACGCATGGGCTGTCCGTCTGCCCTACCGGCACCAGATCGACGAGTTCGCGCACCAAGACAGTGGCGAAGCATCCGGCCGGCAGGACGAATTCCAGTTGCAGAATGTCAGGCGAGGGATAATGCCACGACAGCCCGCCAATGGGCAGTCGCAGGATGCGACGTTCGTGACTCATTCGTGCGTTTATCAACCAATCGCGCAGATCCGCCTCGCGCTCGGCAACGGCCTGTTCCAGCGCGTGGGTCGCCCCCGCGGCCGGCGAAGGGCCTTCGCCCCACTGCGGGCCGGTGGGGTGCAGGTCGAGGATGGCCAGGCGCGGGTCGCTGCACTCGGCCTCTCCGGCCGGGAAAAAGCTGCGACTGTCGGTGAACGCCAGCAAATCGCCGACCTGAGCGTGCTGCCATGTGCCGTCGGCCACCCGGGCCGCCAGCACCTGGTTGAACAGGTAACTGCGCGCCGCGGACAACAGCCGCGAACGTACATTGCGCTGCTCCGGCAAGGCCTTGCGCGCGGCCCAGGCTCGGGCATCGACGACATTGCCGCCGTCATGGCCAAACCGCTGGGCACCAAAATAGTTGGGGATACCCTGCTGGGCAATCTGTTGCAGGCGCGCATCGATGGCCGCCCGATCGCCCTGCAATTGGGTCAGGCGCAAGGTGAAGCCATTGGCCGAATGCGCGCCGCGTTGCAGCTTGCGCTTGTGGCGTCCCGTCTTGAGGACTTTCAACGTGTCGTTCTCGGCCACCGACAGGTCCGGATCGGCCTTGCCCGGCAACTGCACGCTGAACCACTGGCGGGTCAGGGCCTGGCGGTCCTTGAGCCCGGCGTAGCTGACGGTGCGCAACGGCACGCCGGCAGCCTTGGCGATTCGCCGAGCGGCCTCTTCAGTGTTCAAGCCACGTTTTTCCACCCAGATCCACAGGTGCTCGCCGTCGCCGGTCAACGGAATGTCGAGCACCTCATCAACCTGGAAATCCTCCGCCGTGGCCTTGAGCACCGCACTGCCCAGCGACTCGCCATAGGCCCGTGGCCCCAACAGTTCCAATTCGGTCATGAGCGCAGCAACAAGGCGACGCTATGGACCGCAATGCCTTCTTCGCGCCCGACGAAACCGAGTTTTTCGGTGGTGGTGGCTTTCACGTTCACTTGGTCCAGCTCAACTTGGAGGTCCTCGGCAATCAACTGGCGCATCGACTCGATGTGCGGCGCCATTTTCGGCGCCTGGGCGACGATGGTGTTATCGACATTGCCGACTTTCCAGCCCTTGGCGTGGATCAGCGCGACCACGTGACGCAGCAGCACGCGGCTGTCGGCGCCCTTGAACTGGGGATCGGTGTCGGGGAAATGCCTGCCGATGTCACCCAGGGCTGCCGCACCGAGCAATGCATCGCTCAGGGCGTGCAGCAGGACATCACCGTCGGAATGCGCGAGCAGCCCGAAGCCGTGCGCAATACGCACGCCGCCCAGGGTAATGAAGTCGCCTTCAGCGAAACGGTGAACATCGTAGCCGTGGCCAATACGCATAAAAAAACGCCCTGATTTCTGTCAGGGCGTGATTCTACCTGCATTAGGCGTTCAGAGCGCGCGCATGATGCTGCAAGTGGTCGTCAATGAAACTGGCGATGAAAAAGTAGCTGTGGTCGTAGCCCGGTTGCAGCCGCAGCGTCAGCGGGTGAGCGGCGGCCTTGGCAGCCTGTTGCAGGGCTTCGGGCTTGAGCTGGTTGGCGAGGAAATCATCGCGATCGCCCTGATCCACCAGCAGTGGCAGCTTCTCATCCGCCTCGGCGATCAACGCGCAGGCGTCCCATTCACGCCATTTCGAGCGGTCTTCCCCCAGGTAACGGGAGAAGGCCTTCTGACCCCAGGGGCAATCCATCGGGTTGTTGATCGGGGAAAAGGCCGACACCGAACGGTAACGCCCGGGGTTGCGCAGCGCGCAGACCAGCGCACCATGACCGCCCATGGAGTGCCCGCTGATGCCGCGTTGATCCGACGCCGGGAAATGCGCCTCGATGAGTGCCGGCAATTCCTGCACCACGTAGTCATGCATCCGATAGTGCCGCGCCCAAGGATCCTGCGTGGCATTCAGATAAAACCCCGCCCCCAGGCCAAAATCCCAGGCACCGTCCGGATCACCCGGTACGTCAGAGCCACGGGGACTGGTGTCCGGGGCCACGATGATCAGCCCCAGTTCGGCGGCCATGCGCTGGGCGCCGGCCTTTTGCATGAAGTTCTCGTCGGTGCAGGTCAGCCCGGACAGCCAGTACAGCACCGGCAGCTTCGCACCCTGCTCGGCCTGGGGTGGCAGGTACACGGCAAACACCATGTCACAGCCGAGCACGTCGGATCGGTGCCGGTAACGCTTGTGCCAGCCGCCGAAGCTTTTCTGGCAGGAGAGATTTTCGAGGTTCATAGCTTCACCTCAGCTACAAGCAGCAAGCTTCAAGTTGCAAGAAAAACGCACGCGCCTCACTTGCAGCTTGCCGCTTGGTGCTTGCCGCTGCTCTTAAAAATGAATGACGGTGCGGATGCTCTTGCCTTCATGCATCAGGTCGAACGCCTTGTTGATATCTTCCAGGCCCATCGTGTGGGTAATGAAGGTATCCAGCGGGATTTCACCCTTCTCGGCCATTTCCACGTAGCTTGGCAGTTCGCTGCGACCGCGCACGCCGCCAAAGGCCGAACCGCGCCAGACGCGCCCCGTCACCAGTTGGAACGGACGGGTGGCGATTTCCTGCCCGGCCCCGGCCACGCCGATGATCACCGACTCGCCCCAACCCTTGTGGCAGCACTCCAGCGCGGCACGCATCAACTGGACATTGCCGATGCACTCGAAGGAAAAGTCCACGCCGCCGTCGGTCATGTCGACGATGACTTCCTGGATCGGACGGTCGAAATCCTTCGGGTTGACGCAATCGGTGGCGCCCAGTTGCCTGGCGATCTCGAACTTGGCCGGGTTGATGTCGATGGCGATGATCCGCGCCGCCTTGGCTTTCACCGCACCGATCACCGCGGACAGGCCGATGCCACCCAGGCCGAAGATCGCCACGGTATCGCCCGGCTTGACCTTGGCGGTGTTGAGCACCGCGCCGATGCCGGTGGTCACGCCGCAGCCCAGCAGGCAGACTTTTTCCAGCGGGGCGTCCTTGGCGATCTTGGCCACGGAAATTTCCGGCAGCACGGTGTACTCGGAAAACGTCGAGGTGCCCATGTAGTGGAAAATGGTCTCGCCTTTGTAGGAGAAACGCGAAGTGCCGTCCGGCATCAGGCCTTTACCCTGAGTCGCGCGAATCGCCTGGCAGAGGTTGGTCTTGCCCGACTTGCAGAATTTGCACTGGCCGCATTCCGGCGTGTACAGCGGGATCACGTGATCGCCCACCGCCACCGAGGTCACGCCCTCGCCAACGGCTTCGACGATGGCGCCGCCTTCGTGGCCGAGGATCGCCGGGAAGATTCCTTCCGGGTCGGCACCCGACAGGGTGTAGGCGTCGGTGTGGCAGACACCGGAAGCCACGACGCGCAACAGCACTTCGCCCGCCTTGGGCATGGCAACGTCGACTTCAACGATTTCCAGGGGTTTCTTGGCCTCGAAGGCAACGGCAGCGCGTGACTTGATCATTCGGGTTCTCCAGCAAATAAAAACAAGACGGGGAGTGTAATCCGCCACCGGACGATGAATAATCCAGCCAAAAGCAAAACATTATTGCTGTACAGGGATAATCCTTCATGTCCGAGAACCGCTGGGAAGGGATCGACGAGTTCGTCGCCGTGGCCGAGTGCAGCCAGTTCACGGCGGCGGCCGAACGCCTGGGGGTGTCGTCCTCCCACATCAGCAGGCAAATCGTACGGCTTGAAGAGCGTCTTCAGACGCGACTGCTCTATCGCAGTACCCGCCGGGTCACCCTCACCGAGGCTGGACAAACCTTCCTGCACCATTGCCAGCGTCTTCAGGATGGGCGTGAGGAAGCACTTCGGGCGGTGGGCGATCTCACCAGCGAACCCAAGGGCATGCTGCGCATGACCTGCGCCGTGGCCTACGGCGAACGCTTTATCGTGCCGCTGGTGACCCGTTTCATGAGCCTTTACCCGCAACTGCGGGTGGACATCGAGTTGAGCAACCGGCCCCTCGACCTGGTTCACGAGGGCCTGGACCTGGCGATTCGCCTGGGTCGCCTGCAGGACTCTCGCCTGGTGGCCACTCGTCTCGCACCGCGCCGGATGTACTTGTGCGCGTCGCCGTCCTACGTGGAACGCTACGGCCGCCCCCATAGCCTGTCGGAATTGAGCCGGCACAACTGCCTGGTGGGCAGTTCCGACATCTGGCAACTGGAACAGAACGGGCGGGAATTTTCCCAGCGGGTGCAGGGCAACTGGCGCTGCAACAGTGGGCAAGCGGTACTGGACGCAGCCTTGCAAGGCATGGGCTTGTGCCAGTTGCCGGACTATTACGTGCTGGAGCACTTGCACAGCGGTGCGCTGATCTCGCTGCTGCAAGCCCATCAACCGCCCAACACCGCCGTCTGGGCGCTGTACCCGCAACAGCGGCACCTGTCGCCGAAAGTGCGCAAGCTGGTGGATTTCCTTAAGGAAGGGTTGGCCGAGCGGCCGGAGTATCGGGGTTAGTTGGATATCGGGGTGCCGCTTTCGCGAGCAAGCCGCCCCCTCATTGATCCGGGCCAACCGAAAAACCAGCGCCACACCACTCCCCCTGTGTGAGCGAGCTTGCTCGCGAACACCCCCAATGAGCGAATTTTCGCTCACCGCTCACCGCAAATAAGCGGATTTCCGCTCATCCAGCGCAGCAAACCCCTCTAGAACGGCCCTGAGCTACGTGGCACAGCTCCTGCTATAGCCCTGGCAGGCTGCGTTCACACGCGCTCCACAACAACAATTAAATGAAGGATCCTTCAATGGATAACTCCAACGCCCTGCCCCTTGGGTCGGCTGCTGCGCCCGCCCGTGAAAGGACCACCGCCAGCCGGATCAAATCGATTTTCAGCGGCTCGGTCGGCAACATGGTCGAGTGGTATGACTGGTACGTCTACGCCGCGTTCTCGTTGTACTTCGCCAAAGTCTTCTTCCCCAAGGGCGACACCACCGCCCAGTTGCTCAACACCGCTGCGATTTTCGCCGTGGGCTTCCTGATGCGCCCGATCGGCGGCTGGTTGATGGGCCTCTACGCTGACCGCGCCGGCCGCAAGCGGGCGCTGATGGCCTCGGTCTACCTGATGTGCTTCGGCTCGCTGATCATCGCCCTGAGCCCCGGCTATGAAACCATCGGCGTCGGCGCCCCGATCCTCCTGGTGTTCGCCCGTCTGCTCCAGGGCCTGTCGGTGGGTGGCGAGTACGGCACCTCGGCTACCTACCTGAGCGAGATGGCGACCAAGGAACGTCGCGGCTTCTTCTCCAGCTTCCAGTACGTGACCCTGATCTCCGGCCAGCTCATCGCCCTGGGCGTGCTGATCGTGCTGCAACAATTCCTCACCAGCGAACAGCTGTACGCTTGGGGCTGGCGCATTCCGTTCGCCATCGGCGCCCTGTGTGCGATCGTCGCGCTGTACCTGCGACGCGGCATGGAAGAAACCGAGTCGTTCACCAAGAAGGAAAAGTCCAAGGAAAGCGCCATGCGCACCTTGCTGCGCCACCCCAAGGAACTGATGACCGTGGTCGGCCTGACCATGGGCGGTACGCTGGCGTTCTACACCTACACCACCTACATGCAGAAATACCTGGTGAACACCGTCGGCATGAGCATCTCCGACTCCACCACCATTTCCGCCGCCACCCTGTTCCTGTTCATGTGCCTGCAACCGCTGATCGGCGGCCTGTCGGACAAGGTCGGACGCCGGCCGATCCTGATCGCCTTCGGTATCCTGGGCACGTTGTGCACCGTGCCGATCCTCACCACCCTGCACACCATCCAGACCTGGTGGGGCGCGTTCTTCCTGATCATGGCGGCGCTGATCATCGTCAGCGGCTACACCTCCATCAACGCCGTGGTGAAAGCCGAACTGTTCCCCACCGAAATCCGCGCCCTGGGTGTCGGCCTGCCCTACGCACTGACCGTGTCGATCTTCGGCGGCACCGCCGAGTACATCGCACTGTGGTTCAAGAGCATCGGCATGGAAACCGGCTACTACTGGTACGTGACGGGCTGCATCGCAGTCTCGCTGCTGGTGTACATCACCATGAAAGACACCCGCAAGCATTCGCGGATCGTGACTGACTGACAGGTGTTTTGGCAGTCACTGCTCTGGTGATTGCAAGGGCCCTTTCGCGAGCAAGCCCGCTCCCACAGGATTTACGCTGAACCTGTGGGAGCGGGCTTGCTTGCGAAGGGAACGACTCGGTTTAGCTCACCTGCGCTGCACGCTCCCGGTTGCCATAGCGATTCTGCGCATACGCCGCCCCGGCGATCATCACCACCAAGATGCCTGCCAGCACCGCCGACGAGCCGATGGTGCCGAAATCCAGGCCACCTTTTTCATGGGACTTGGTCATCAAGTCGCCCAGCGTCGCACCCAGGGGGCGCGTCAGTACGAAGGCGATCCAGAACAACACCACCGTGGAAATCCGGGTGAGGTACTTGAGCAGTACGACCACGGCGATGGCCGAGCCGATCAACAACGCACCGCCGCCAAAGCCTAGGCCCGAATCGTCCGCCAGGTAATCGCCGAGCGCCGTGCCCAAGGTGTTGGAAAACAGAATCGCCATCCAATAGAACATCTCGCCGCGGAAGGTCTGCACCTTGGTGACGTTGAGCGAATCACCGCTCAGGCGCCAGGCGGCGAAGATCGCCAGCAGAATCGCAATCAGGATCAGCGACCCGGTGGCGTAGCCCAGTTCGAGGGTGCGGTCCATGAAATCGGACATGGTGGTGCCCGCGGTGCTGGTGGACAAGATGACAATCCAGTACAGCAAGGGCTTGTAGGTCTTGGCCATGAGCTGCGTGACCAGTGTCAGGACGAACACGCTGATCAGGATCAGCGAGCTGATGGCGTAACCGACGTTAAGGGTCATCGACAGCAGGTCCCCGGCGGTTTCCCCCAGGGTGGTCGCGCAGATTTTCATGACCCAGAAGGCCAGGGTGATTTGGGGCAATTTATTCATCGCGGGGAACGCTCCAGTGTGTGGCGGCCAGCTCTTGTACTTCTGGCCGTACGGCAGACTGGCGTTGTGGCGGTGAAAAACAGGTTGGGAATGTATGAAAAATCTGTCACTCACGGGAAATCAGCGATTAATCGCACGTTAATGCCCGCCCTTCACCCTGACCTCACTTGATCGATGACCTGCGCGACGTTCGCTCCGACGACGAGAGCGATTGAAATGCGCCGCTCTTAACATCTACTTAATCGATCTTTTTTAGCATTATTTTGAACTTTTCAATCAACTTATTTGGCGTAGCATTTAACCCATGCAAGACACATCGCCAACGACTCTGGAGTAACCGACATGAAAACCAAACTGATGCTCGCCCTGACCCTGTCCGTACTGGCCGCCAACACCTTCGCCGCGGACGGCTATGAAAAGACCGGATCGGCCGCCTTCGGCGCCGGTGCCAGCGCCGCCATCGAACGCAGCCACTCGGGCAGCTACGCCGCCGACGGTTTCGACAAGACCGGCACTGCCAACGCCATCGCCGCTGACGGCTTCGACAAGACCGGCACCGCCGACGCCATCGCGGCTGACGGTTTCGACAAGACCGGCACCGCCGACGCCATCGCGGCCGACGGTTTTGACAAGACTGGCACCGCCGAAGCCATCGGTTGACGGTCGGGAAACAGGATCGCAGCCTTCGGCAATGCCGGAGGCTGCGATTTTTCTGCGTTCATCCATCTGGAATTAAAAGGCCGGGCCTTGCACTATGAGTCGCCGACCCATGCCTTCCAGGAACACGCTGTCATGCCCGATGAGATCCACTTCTACGAACCTGCCCACGGCCACGGCCTGCCCCACGACCCGTTCAACGCCATCGTCGGCCCACGCCCCATCGGCTGGATTTCTTCGCAGGATGCCGAGGGCCGCCTGAATCTGGCGCCCTACAGTTTCTTCAACGCCTTCAACTACATCCCACCGATCATTGGTTTTTCCAGCGTCGGTCGCAAAGACAGCCTGAACAACATTGAACAGACCGGCGAGTTCGCCTGGAACCTGGCCACGCGCCCGCTGGCTGAGCAGATGAACCAGAGCTGCGCGATGGTCGCGCCTGAGGTCGACGAGTTCGAACTGGCAGGCTTGACCCCCGCGGCCTCACGGGTGATCCAGGTGCCGCGGGTGGCTGAAAGCCCGGTGTCCTTCGAATGCAAGGTCACCCAGATCATTCAACTGCAACGGGCGGACCAGGCATTGGTGCCGAGCTGGCTGATCCTGGGTGAAGTGGTTGCCGTGCACATCGCCAAATGGCTGTTGAAGGACGGGATCTACGACACTGCTGCCGCCGAGCCGATCTTGCGCGGCGGCGGCCCGGCAGACTATTTCCAGCTGGGCCCCGAGGCGCTGTTCAAGATGCATCGCCCGACGTAAGGCAATAGCGATTCGACCCTTGGCGAGGGCGCTCTGTGTCGATGATCAGTCAACTCGCCACACCAGCCCACCCTCTTCATCCACATCCTGCAGGCGGGTCAGTTCCACGGCGGCCGCTTCATCGGCCTTGGCGGCGGTGTCGAAGGATTGCTCTTCAAGCACCTTGTTGAAACGCGGCGCCCCCGAGCCACCGAGGGCTTTGGTGGCGATGGCCGCGAAATAGCCGCCCCCTTCCCGGGGCATGACGGCGGAAACAGCTTCAAAGGTTTCAAAGGCTTTACGTGCCATGCTCAAGCTTCCTGGCGATGAAAAATAACCGTCATTAAACCTTCAACCGGCCAGTTTGTGTACCGTCGCCAGGCAGCCTTCAGTCGCCTGGGCGGCGGACACTTCGCGAAAGGTGTGGAAATCCAGGCTGCTGACCACCAAGTCCTGTACCAATGCGGAAAAAATCGCCATGGCCGGGGAATTGAAGTAGGCCTCCATCACCTGCTGATGGGTCCACAGCCCCGACACCAGCCACAAGTCGGCGTCGCATTGCGATTGCTGCAACGCAAAGTGCAGGCAACCAGGGGACTGGCGCGAGGGCGCGACCAGTGTGCTCAGGCGTGCCCCCAGTTGCTTGGAGCAACCGCTGCGGGCCCGCACGAAAACCATGTGACTGACGGGGATCTGTGTCGTCATGTTCAACCCTCCCAGGTCATCCGTGGTGCAGCCGGTGACAGGCTGCGACAGGATCAAAGGTTAAGCGCCACGGCACCAGCCTCGTTAGTCGATTCCTGCCGACCCATTGCACAATCCTGCGCCAGAGCGTTACAAAATTCGCCGAGTCGTCGACTGAATCCGGAGAACTTGAAACAAAAGGTTTCAAGCAAGTTTCGCCAGCATGGCCCGGCCGCCCCCTGTCACGCCGTGCAGGATCAGGCAAGCTTTCAACAGGATGTGGCTACCGCTGCGGCTTGCACAAACATAAGCTTTTGCCCACCGCTCTCTATTTCCCGAGGATTCCGGCATGACGCCACTCGATCACGCCCACGTCCCGCTGGACACGTACCTGGAACAACAGCGCGCCGAACTGGCGTCGATCATCCAGCGCAATACCTGCGAGGACGGCACCTACGCGACGGCGATCGCCTCGCTGAACCTGTCGCGCCATAGCCAACCCAACGAGTTTGCCCCCGTGCTGGCGCAACCGGCGCTGTGCATCATGGCCCAGGGCAGCAAACAGGTGCGCCTGGCAGACGAACAGTTCAACTACGACCCGCTGCATTACCTGGTGGTGTCGGTGTCGATGCCATTGAGCGGTTGCATCGCCAACGTGTCGCCCGAGCACCCGATCCTGGCACTGCGCCTGGACATCGACCCGGCGGAAATCACCGCGCTGATCGCCGACGCAGGCCCCTTGGGCGTGCCGACCCGCCCGGCCGGACGCGGCCTGTATGTCGAGCGCCTGGACACGCCAATGCTGGATGCCGTCTTGCGCCTGACCCGATTGCTGGACAGCCCGAAAGACATCGCCATGCTCGCGCCATTGGTGCGCCGGGAGATCCTGTATCGCCTGCTGCGCAGTCCACAGGGGTATCGCCTGTACGAAATCGCCATCGCCAACAGTCAGAGCCATCGCATCAGCCAGGCGATCAAATGGCTCAACCGCCACTTCGAACAACCGCTGCGCATCGACGAACTGGCCCGGGAAGTGAACCTCAGCGTCTCGACCCTGCACCACCGGTTCAAGGCCATGACGGCGATGAGCCCGCTGCAATACCAGAAGCAACTGCGCCTGCAAGAAGCCCGGCGGCTGATGCTGGCCGAAGGCTTGGAAGCCTCCGCCGCGGGCTATCGGGTGGGCTATGAAAGCCCTTCGCAGTTCAGCCGCGAGTACAGCCGACTGTTTGGCGCGCCGCCGTTGCGGGATCTGGCGCGGTTGCGGTTGACGGTTTGACCGGCGGTGTTGCGTTGACTGGGCCGATCCCATCGCGAGCAAGCTCGCTCCCACAAGGAATGCCAGTGAACCAGAATGTCTGTTCACCAGCGATCAATGTGGGAGCGGGCTTGCTCGCGAAAGGGCCAGTAAAAAACACCTCAGCACTTCGATGTCCAAACCTCCTGGTCAATCTCGATCAGCGTCGGCCCCTGCCGCTCACGAGCCGTAAGCAGCGCCGCGCGCAGTGACGCCGTATTCTCCACAGCCTGGGCAAAGCAGCCCAGAGCCTTGGCCACGCCAATGAAATCGGGGGTGTAGATGTCCACGCCCACCGGCTCGATGGCGCGGTTGAGCATGTACTTCTTGATCTCTTCGTAACCCTGGTTATTCCACAGCAGCACGATCACCGGCACACGTGCCTCCACGGCGCTGACCAGCTCCGGCAGGGTGAACTGCAACCCGCCATCGCCGATCAGGCACACCACCGGCGGGCGTCCGTGCCCTTGGTCCTTGCCGCCGAGCCAGGCGCCGATGGCCGCCGGCAGCGCATAGCCCAGGGTGCCGTAGCCGGTGGACGAGTTGAACCAGCGGCGCGGCTGTTCGGGGTTGAAGGTCAGGTTGCCGGTGTACACCGGTTGGGTCGAATCACCGACGAAGACTGCGTCCGGCAGCGCCTGCAAGACACTGTCGAGGAAAACCGTCTGGGCACGGGTCGCCGCGTCCCAATGCTTCGAAAGGTCGGCCCGCAACCGGGCAGCCCGCGCCGCGCCCCAGTCCTGGTAGCGCTCAGCCATGGGTTGCCGACCCAAGGCATCGAGCAAGGCTGCGGCGGCGCTGCGGGCGTCGGCCACCAGCGCCAGCCGAGGGGGATAGTTGCGCACGGTCTGGTCCGGGTCGATGTCGATCCGCAGCAGCGCGCCAGGGATCTCGAAACCACCGGCGAAGGTGACGTCATAGTCGGTCTCGGCCAGTTCAGTGCCGATGGCCAACACCACATCCGCCTCGGCGACCAACGCGCGGGTGGCGACCAGGCTCTGGGTCGAGCCGATCAGCAACGGATGACAGGACGGCAACAAGCCCTTGGCGTTGATGGTCAACGCCACCGGCGCGCCAAGGCGTTCGGCCAACGCGGTCACCTCGGCGCCAGCGTCGATGGCGCCGCCACCGGCCAGGATCAGTGGCCGGCGGGCCGTGGCCAGCATCGCCGCCATCTGTTGCACTGCAACCGGTGCGGCCCCGGCGCGGCTGATGTTCACCGGTGCACAGGCCAGCAAGGCGTCGGCGTTTTCGACCAGCACGTCCAACGGGATTTCGATGTGCACCGGCCGCGGGCGCCCGGCCTGGAACACCGCGAACGCCCGCGCCAGCACGCCGGGCAACTCGGCGACGGACAGCAGCGTGTGGGAAAATGCCGCGACGCCACTCACCAGCGCCGCCTGGTTCGGCAGCTCATGCAACTTGCCCCGCCCGCCCCCCAACTGGCTGCGCGACTGCACGCTGGAGATCACCAGCATCGGGATCGAATCGGCGTAGGCCTGGCCCATGGCGGTGGTGATGTTGGTCATGCCGGGGCCGGTGATGATGAAACACACGCCAGGCTGGCCGCTGACCCGCGCATAACCGTCGGCCATGAAACCTGCGCCCTGTTCATGGCGCGGCGTCACATGGCGAATGCTTGAACGGGCCAGCCCGCGATACAACTCGACGGTGTGTACGCCAGGAATGCCGAACACCTGTTCCACACCATAGCCTTCGAGTAACTTGACCAACACTTCGCCGCACGTTGCCATCGCCACTGCCCTTTTTCTCTTGGAATGGCGTCATTGAACGGTCAGGCCATGGCGGCAACAATCGATAAAAAGTCATACTCGCCATGTCCTCACGTCATGGCTCGCACCGATGAAACGCCTTCCGCCGCTTCCGGCCCTGCACACCTTCCTGGTTACCGCCCAGTGCTGCAACTTCACCCGGGCCGCCGAACAGTTGCACATCACCCAGGGCGCGGTGAGCCGGCAGATCGCCGGGCTGGAAGCTCATCTAGGCTATGCGTTGTTCCAGCGCCAGGCCCGGGGTTTGAGCCTGACGACGCAAGGCGCGGCGTGGCTGCCGCGGGTGCAGCAGGTGTTCAACCTGATCGGCGAGGCGGTGGAGCAGATCGGTGACAAGCACCGGGCTCTGCAACTCAAGGCCCCGACGTGCGTGCTGCGCTGGTTGTTGCCGCGCCTGCTGCAATGGCAGAAGGCGCGGCCGGATGTGCCGGTGGAGCTGACCACCACGGTCAAGCACGGCGTGGATTTCCAGCGCGAGGCCTTCGACGCCGCCGTGGTCTACGGCCCGCCGCCGGATGCCTCGCTGGCCAGCCTGCACCTGTTCGATGAACAACTGACGCCGGTCTGCTCGCGCCCGCTCCTGGACGGCCCCGTGCCGCTGCACTCGCCCGACGACCTGCAACAACATCTGTTGCTGCACCCCACCCCCGACGGGCGCGACTGGACCACCTGGCTGGACGCCGCCGGGGTGCACCTGGGCAGCGCCGCCAAGGGCCAGCACTTCGAAACCCTCGACCTGGCGATGTCCATGGCCTCACAAGGCACCGGCGTGGCGATTGGCGACTGGTCGTTGATCGGCGACGACCTGAGCGCCGGAAGGTTGGTGATGCCGTTCGAACTGAAGGTCGGAACCGGGTTGGGTTATCACCTGGTGTTCCCGCGCAAGGCCGAGGTGGCGGCGCCGTTGCAGGCCTTGATGGAATGGCTGGTGGCGCAGGCCAAGGCGCGATGAGCCTACAGCAGCAGGCCTCTGTGGCGAGGGGATTTATCCCCGTTGGGCTGCGCAGCAGCCCCTAAGAGTGCCGCTCGCCGTGTCAGGTAAATTGAGTCGGCAAGATGGGGCTGCTACGCAGCCCAACGGGGATAAATCCCCTCGCCACAGGTTCTACGAAACTTGAGAAAACTGCATGCTTGTTAAAGCACATTCGGCGCCTGCACCGGTTCGATCTGCGCCCAATGCGAAGTATCGTCACGATGCTGCTGCAGGTAAGGCAGCACCGCGCCCAGCAACGGCGCCTTGAACGCCTCCTGGAAACGATGGGCCAGGCCTGGGATCAGCCTCAATTGGCTGCCCTGGATGTGTGCGGCCAGGTGCACGCCGTGCATCACCGGCAGCAACGGGTCGGCGGTGCCGTGGACGACCAGGGTTGGCACCCGCAGTTGATTGAGCAACGCCACGCGGCTGGGCTCCGCCAGGATCGCCATGATCTGGCGCTGCACGCCTTCGGGGTTGAAGGCCCGGTCATAAGCCACCGCGGCCTGGTGCAGCAGCGCCTGCCGATCGTCGACCACCATGGGGCTGCCCAAGGCGGCCAGCAGGTCGGCCTGTTGCTCCAGCGCCACTTCGCGATTCGGCGCGCTGCGCCGCGACAACAGCTGGACCAATGCTGCGCTGGGTGCCGGCAGGCCTTCGGCGCCGGAACTGGTCATGATCAGCGTCAGGCTTTCGACCCGCTGCGGAGCCATGGCAGCCATGTGCTGGGCGATCATCCCGCCCATGCTCACACCCAACACATGAAAACGCTGCACCTGCAAGGCATCCATCAAGCCCAGGCCATCCTCGGCCATGTCGGTCAAGGTATAGGGCGATGCCACGGGCAAGCCGAGTTTATAGCGCAGCGCTTCAAAGGCCAGGTTGGCGCTGCCGGGCGCCTGGCGCCAGGTGGACAGGCCGACGTCCCGGTTGTCGTAGCGAATCACCCGGAAACCCTGTTCGCACAGTGCCACCACCACTTCGTCCGGCCAGTGGATCAATTGCCCACCCAGCCCCATCACCAGCAACAGCGCAGGATCGGAGGGGCGGCCCACGCTCTGGTACGCCACGCTGACCTGATCCAGATCGACCCGTTGGGTCGGCACATTCACATCACAACGAGAAGCCGCAATCGACGGCAGGCCGCACAACAAGGCGGCCAGGAAAATGAATACACGCATGAAGAAACACCAAAACGCAGAACCCCAGTAGAGCGCGAGTCTGATGAAGTTTGTTCAAGCGCGCTGCCACAGTTGCGTGACAGTTTGATGAAGATTGCCGAGTGGTATTGCAACCGAACACCGTGGCGAGGGAGCTTGCTCCCGCTGGGCGGCGCAGCCGCCCCAGATCTTCGAGCCTTTACCCTACTTCCAGGCGAAAGATGTTTGGGAGTGCTTCGCACTCCAGCGGGAGCAAGCTCCCTCGCCACAGGGACGCTTGCGTTCATCCGTTACAGCGTCAAGCCAACTGACTGCGCAACTGCCGCGCCGCCGCCACCATGTTCACCAACGCCGCTTCCGTCTCCGGCCACGCCCGGGTTTTCAAGCCGCAATCGGGGTTGACCCACAACCGCTCCGGAGCGATGCGCTTGACCGCCTTGCTCATCAGCGAAACCATCTCGGCCGTGTCCGGCACCCGGGGCGAGTGGATGTCATAGACGCCCGGGCCGATATCGTTCGGGTAATCGAACGCTTCGAAAGCCTCCAGCAATTCCATGTCCGAACGTGAGGTTTCAATGGTGATGACGTCGGCGTCCATGTCGGCGATGGCCTTGATCACGTCATTGAACTCGCTGTAGCACATGTGGGTATGGATCTGGGTTTCATCGCCCACGCCCGAGGCGCACAGGCGGAAGGCCTCCACCGCCCAGTCGAGGTATTCCTGCCATTGGCCGCGGCGCAACGGCAGACCCTCGCGAAACGCCGCCTCGTCGATCTGCACGATGCTGATGCCGGCTTTCTCCAGGTCCAGCACTTCGTCCCGCAGGGCCAGGGCCAGTTGGCGGGCCTGGACCTGGCGCGACACATCTTCGCGGGGGAACGACCACATCAACATGGTCACGGGCCCGGTGAGCATGCCCTTCATGACCTTGTCGGTCAGGCGCTGGGCGTAGCAGATCCAATCGACGGTCATGGGCTTGGGCCGGCTGATGTCGCCGTAGATGATCGCCGGCTTCACGCAACGCGAACCATAGCTCTGCACCCAGCCGAAACGGGTGAAGGCGTAGCCGTCCAGTTGCTCGGCGAAATACTCCACCATGTCGTTGCGCTCGGCCTCGCCATGCACCAGCACATCCAGGCCCAGGCGCTCCTGGATCTTCACGGCATGACGGATCTCGGTGTGCATGGCGTCCTGATAATCGTTGGCCGACAACTTGCCCTGTTTATAGGCCTGACGTGCCAGGCGAATCGCCGACGTCTGTGGGAAAGAACCGATGGACGTGGTCGGAAACGCCGGCAACTTCAGCCTGGCACGCTGCCGTTCGATGCGCTGGGCGAAGGGCGATTGCCGCTGGCTGTCCTGGGGACTGATCGCGTCGAGTCGGGCCTGGACCTCAGGCTTGTGGATCCGTGCCGAGGCGGCGCGACGGGCCTGCACTTCACGGCTGTCGGCCAAGGCCTGGTGGACGCCGGGGGCGTGAGGGTCATTCAACGCGTCGCGCAGCACCGCTACTTCACCGCACTTCTGCACGGCGAAGGCCAGCCAGCTCTTGAGTTCGGGATCGAGCTTGTCTTCACGCTCCAGGTCCACCGGGCTGTGCAGCAACGAGCAGGACGTGCTGACCCAGAGGTTGTCGCCAAAACGTTCCTGGGCCGGTTGCAACTGCGCCAGCGCCTGTTCCAGCTCACAACGCCAGACGTTGCGGCCATTGACCAGGCCCACCGACAGGATCTTGTAGCTCGGCAGCCGGTCCAGCACCTGGCCCAATTGCTCCGGCGCACGTACCGCGTCGATGTGCAAGCCATCCACCGGCAGGCTCACCGCCAGGCCGAGGTTGTCGGCCAGGCCACTGAAGTAGGTCGCCACGAGTTTTTTCAGCGGCGAATACTGAAGGATGTGATAGGCCCGCTCGAAGGCGTTTTTCCAGGCCTGGGGCAAATCGAGGGTCAGGATCGGCTCGTCGATCTGCACCCATTCCACGCCCTGGCGCTGGAGACGATTGAGGATTTCACCGTAGACCGGCAGCAACCGCTCCAGCAGGTCCAGCTTGTCGAAGTCCTCGCCCTTGGCCTTGCCCAGCCACAGGTAGGTCAGCGGGCCGATGAGCACCGGCTTGACCCGATGGCCCAGGGCGTGGGCCTCGTCCACTTCGTCGAACAGCTGTTCCCAGCTCAGAGTGAACGCTTGGTCAGCGGAGAACTCCGGGACCAGGTAGTGGTAGTTGGTGTCGAACCACTTGGTCAGCTCCTGGGCGTGTTGCGCCTGGCCGTGACCGGCGCAACAGCTGGCGGTGGCGCCACGGGCCATGGCGAACAAGGTGTCGAGGGTAGGCCGGCCCTGGCCATTGAGGGTGTCGTGGAAACGCGATGGAACCACGCCCAAAGCCAGGGTGTGGCTGAGCACCTGGTCGTACCAGGCGAAGTCGCCGACGGGCAGCAGGTCGATGCCGGCGTCTTTCTGCAATTGCCAGTGCCGGGCCCGCAGCTCACGTCCCACCGCTTGCAGCGCGTCCGGTGCCAGGTCGCCCTTCCAGTAGGCTTCGAGGGCTTTTTTCAGTTCGCGGTCGGCGCCGATGCGGGGAAAACCGAGGGTGTGGGCCAGGGCCATGGTGTGCGTCCTCCTGTAAAAGATGGCGCCATTGTCGACAGCCGACCCTTCATGAGACAAACTCAACCTTTTCGTGTTGATCACAAGTTTTTCTCATGGAGCCTCCGGTGCTTGAACTCCGTCACCTCAAGACCCTGCATGCCCTGCGCGAAGCCGATAGCCTGGTGGAAGCCGCCGAACGCCTGCACCTGACCCAGTCCGCGCTGTCCCACCAGTTCAAGGAACTGGAGGAACGCCTGGGCATGCAGTTGTTCGTGCGCAAGACCAAACCGGTACGGTTCACCAGCGCCGGCCTGCGCCTGCTGCAACTGGCCGATGCCACCCTGCCCCTGCTGCGCGGCGCCGAACGGGACATCGCGCGCCTGGCGGGCGGCACCGCCGGGCGCCTGCACATGGCGATCGAGTGCCACAGCTGCTTCCAGTGGCTGATGCCCACCATCGACCAGTTCCGCGACGCCTGGCCCGAAGTCGAACTGGACCTGGCCTCGGGCTTCGCCTTCGCGCCGTTGCCGGCCCTGGCCCGGGGCGACCTGGACCTGGTGGTCACGTCCGACCCGCTGGAACTGGCCGGCATCACCTACGTGCCGCTGTTCACCTACGAAGCGATGCTCGCCGTGGCCAACCAGCACCGTCTGGCGGGCAAGCCGTTCATCGTGCCGGAGGACCTGGTCAGCGAAACCCTGATCACCTACCCGGTGGAACGGGATCGGCTGGACATCTTCACCCGCTTCCTGGAGCCGGCCGACATCGAACCGGCCCAGGTGCGCACGTCCGAACTGACGGTGATGATGATGCAACTGGTGGCCAGCGGCCGCGGCGTCTGCGGCATGCCCCACTGGGCGCTGCATGAATACAGCTCACGGGGCTACGTGAAGGCCAAGCGCCTGGGCGAAAAAGGCCTGTTCGCCACCCTGTACGCAGCGGTCCGCACCGACATGCTCGATGCACCGTACATGCGCGACTTCCTGCTGACGGCGAAGGACACGTCGTTTTCCACCCTCGATGGGGTCAGTGCGGTGCGCTGATGGCGGCGAGCCCTTCGCGAGCAAGCCCGCTCCCACAGAGGATCCGCAGCAAAGCCAATTTTGTGCCCCCCTGTGGGAAGATCTGCTGCAAAACCCAACTCTGTGGACACCACCACCCCCTGTGGGAGCGGGCTTGCCCGCGAAGGGGCCCTACAGTTCAAGCCACATATGGATCTTGTCGAAGTATTCGTCATCTACCCGGATGGCCATCGGCTCCAGCCCATACAGCACAAAGCCGCAACGCTGGTAGAGCTTGACCGCCGGATCGTTGCCGGCGGTGACGGTCAACTGCACCAGACGCAGGAAAGGGTGGCGGCGAGCTTCGTCGAGGGCCGCTTGCAGCAACTGCTGGCCCAGCCCCTGGCGGCCATGGGCGGCGCTGACGTACAGGCCGAACAGGGTCGCCTTGTGCCGGGCCTTGGCCCGAGGCTCCAGGGCCAGACCGACCATCCCCACCAGTTGCCCCGCCTCGAACGCCCCCAGCACCACGTCCAGCCGGCTGGTCAGCCGCGACTCCCACCAATTGATCGGCAGCGCCGCCCGCTCACTGACGCTGGAAGTGAAGGCCTGCGGATGCTGCGCGTAGGCCTGGAGCATCAGTTCGCGATACGCGCTGGCATCGCCGGCCCGCAGCCGCCGGATGTTCATGCCCCGCGCCGTTGCTCAAGCATCAGGCGCAGCGCCAACGTAGCGAGCACAAAGCCCATGAAATAACGCTGCACCGCCAGCCAGGTCGGGTTGTGGGCGAACCAGGACGCAATCCCGGCGGCAAACAGCGCGATCAGCAGGTTGACGCTGAAACTGATGCTGATCTGGGTCAGCCCGAGGATGAGGCTCTGGGTGAACAGCGAGCCGTGCTCCGGGCTGATGAACTGCGGGAACACCGACAGGTAGAACACCGCGATCTTGGGGTTCAGGGCACTGGTGAGAAAGCCCATGGTGATCAACTTGCGCGTAGAGTCCGCCGGCAACTGCTGCGCCTCGAACGGTGAGCGAGCACCGGGCTTCACGGCCTGCCAGGCCAGCCACAGCAGGTACAGCGCACCGGCCCACTTCAGGATTTCATAGGCCAGAGGCACCGCCAGGAACACCGCCGTCAGCCCCGCTGCCGCCGCGAACATGTGCACGAAAAAGCCCGCCACCACTCCCAGCAGGGAAGTGACGCCGGCCTTGCGGCCCTGGCAGATCGAACGGGAAATCAGGTAGATCATGTTCGGACCGGGCGTGAGCACCATCAGCAACGCGGCGGCGGCGAAAATCAGCAGGTCTGGCAGTGCAATCATGGGCGTTGTTCCTGGAATCAGCAGGCCACGGAAGGCGACGCTCGATAAAACGGCAGGATGACCTCGCCTGTCAACGGCGCCAGCAGCAGGTCGTGCTCGCCGGCCGGATCGATCCAGCGCACTTCCTCGATCTCGGCAGCCGGTGAAACAGCGGCGTCGATTTCCAGCAGGAACACCTGCGCCTGGACGGTAAAGCCTGGCTCGTTGGCGGCCGGCGCACTGAAGGCGCCCAGGTAGCGCGCCTGGGCAGGATCGATCACCAGGCCCAGCTCTTCCTCCAGCTCCCGGGCCAGGGCCTCGACCGGTTGCTCATGGGGCTCGATCTTGCCCCCCGGCTGCATGAAGGCCAGGGTGCCGCGCTTGCGCACCAGCAGGGTCCGACCGTCCGGCCCGATCAACAGGGCGGCGGCGATGCGGATGAGCGAATCGGTCATGGGAATTGGCCTCGGGCAAAAAATGCCCGGGAGATTACAGATCGCAGCGGTTGGAGCAAAGCCTCAAGATCAACACTGTCTCTTGTGGGAGCGGGCTTGCTCGCGAAGGCGGCGTGTCAGGGAATACATCCTTAACTGACACACCGCCTTCGCGAGCAAGCCCGCTCCCACAGGTTGAGCTGTGTTCACCCCAGGATCGGCCTGGGCGCCGAAGCGTCTTCGGGAATCTTGACGAACACGCTGTAGCGGGCGCACTCCATCGCTTCGAAGGCGATGAGTTTTTCCACCAGCGGACCGCTCAGGACCTTGCCGGCGTTGAGCAGCAACATGCCGTTGTCGGCATTGAGGTTGCGCGCCAGGACCATCCCGGCCGACAGCTCCCGGGTGTTCAAGACCTTCACCGTCGGGTCCGACAAGGTCACGTCGTCCAGGTATTCGCCGCAGGCCTTGATGAAGTCCTCGATCATGTCCGGGTCGTACAGCTTGCCAGCGTATTTGCGGATGTAGACCAGGGCTTCGTCGCTGTTCATCTGCCGTTCGAGGATCAACCCGCGCTGCAACTCGATGAAGTCCACCGCCAGCTTCAACAGCCGCGAACCGAACGGGATCGCCTCGCCCTTGAGGTGTTCGGGGAAGCCGCTGCCGTCCCAGCGCTCCTGGTGATGGCGAATGATCCGGGCCGCGTCCTTCATCGGGTCCAGGGTCATCAACAGCGATTCGCTCTGCTTCGGATAGGCGCGATACAGGTCCAGCTCGGTGTGGTGCAGCAGGTCGGCCGGCGTGACCATCATGTTGTCGGTCCAGCTCAGCTTGCCGATGTTGTACAGCGCCGCCGCCATGGTCAGGTCGCGATCGGTGGACTCGTCGAGGAAATGCAGGCGGCTGTAGACCCGGATCAACTCGATGATCTGCCGGTTGGTCTGCTTGGCCTTGGGCAGGCGCAGGTTGGCGATCAGCGAGAACACTTCCGTGCTGGTGACATAGCTGCGCTTGAGTTCATCGTAGGCCAGGTCGAGCATGTCGGCGGTCTGCTGCAACTCGGAGGTGCGCGAGGCCACGCGTTTTTCCAAGGTGGCGTTGAGCGTCTTGAGTTGCTGGTTCTGCTCGCGGGTCAGCGCTTCGAGGCGCTGGCGTTCGCTTTCGGAATGCTGGTGGGCCAGGGCCTGGCGCAGGGCCTGCACCACTTCCTCGTCGTTCCACGGTTTGCTGAGGTAGCGGTACAAGCCGCCCTCGTTGATGGCCTTGGTCATCATGTCGACGTCGGCATAGCCGGTGAGCAGGATGCGCAAGGTCGATGGGTACAACTGGCGAATCTGTGCCAACAGCGTGGCGCCGTCCATGTTGGGCATGCGCGCATCGGTCATCACCAGGTCGACCGGCCGCTCCTTGAGGATTTCCAGGGCCTTGGCGCCACTGTCGGCCAGCAGGATTTCGTAGGGCTGGCTGCGCAGCAGCCGGCGCAGGCTGTTGAGGATCGACTCTTCGTCATCGACCAACAGCACCGTCGGTTTTTTGACCGGAACGTCCGGCGATTGATCTTCCATTGCTACCCCCTCCTATTGATGACGACCGTTTACCGTCCCCCAGAAGACAGGCTAGTAGATTGCCGGCATTTAGGCACGATTTGCCATCACGGGCCGAGCGCATCCCGATGAGCCGACTATGCTGTACCCCATGGAAGGCCATGTACGGGCCAGAACTCTCATGCCAGCGAAAGGGATATCAGATGTTCCCAGGGTTCTATTGTCAGCATCGCCACGGTGCACGGCCATGAGCCTGCCATCGGAAAGAGCCAACCGGCGGATCCTGATCGTCGACGACACGCCGACGATCCATGAGGATTTTCGCAAGATCCTCAGCCCCCACGCGCCGTCCGAGGACCACCTGAGCAGTGCCGAAGAAGCCCTGTTCGGCGCGCCGGTGGCCGTCGCCGCCCAGAGTTTCAACCTCGACTCGGCCTTCCAGGGCATGGAAGCCCTGAACAAGGTCGAGGCCGCGCTGGAGCAAGGGCAGCCCTACGCCATGGCCTTCATCGATATGCGCATGCCGCCCGGCTGGGACGGCCTGGAAACCATCGAGCGGCTGTGGCGCGCCGACCCCAAGTTGCAAGTGGCGTTGTGCACCGCCTATTCGGACTATTCCTGGGAAGACATCGCCGACCGCCTGGAGCTGGGCGACCGTCTGCTCATTCTGAAGAAACCCTTCGACGCCATCGAGATCCGCCAGATGGCCAGCACGCTGACGGTCAAATGGCAGATGACCGAGGACGCCGCGCTGAAGATGGACATGCTCGAACGGGCGGTCGAAGCGCGCACCCGAGAACTGGCCGACGCCAACATCATCGTGCAGAACAGCCCGACCATCCTCTATCGCCTGCGGGGCGAGCCGCCGTTCCCGTTGATGTACATCTCCCACAACATCACCAAGTTCGGCCATGTCGCAGCGCGTCTGGTGGGCGCGCCGGACTGGGCGCAGATGCTCATCCACCCCGATGACCAGTCCAAGATCGACGCCGCCATGGTCCGCGTCCTGGACCGGGACAATGCCGGCGCCTCCATCGAGTTTCGCCTGCGCACCGGCGACGGCACCTACCGCTGGGTGGAGAACCGCTACATTCCGGTGCGCAATGAGCAAGGCCTGTTGCTGGAGGTCGAAGGCATCATCCTCGACATCACCGAACGCAAGCTGGCCGAAGAGAAGATCGCCCTGCTGGCCCGCACCGACGGCCTGACCGGGCTGGCCAACCGCGCCACCATGATCGAACGACTGCACCAGGCCTTCGCCGCCGCGCGCCGGGGGGCGCCGGCGTTCGCGATGTTCTACCTGGACCTGGACCACTTCAAGCGGATCAACGACACCCTGGGCCACCCCATCGGCGACCTGCTCTTGCAGGAAGTCGCCGCACGCATCAAGGCCTGCACCCGGGAGAACGACGTGGTCGCGCGCCTGGGCGGCGACGAGTTCGCCATCCTGCAACTGGACGTTCACGAGGCCACCCATTGCGCCGCGCTGGCGGCGAAGATCCGCGACGCCCTGGTGGCGCCCTACGCCCTGGACGGCAACGACGTGCGGATCTCGGTGAGCATCGGCATCGCCCTGTATACGCCGCAGAGCCTGAGCGCCGACAGCCTGATGGCGCAGTCCGACATGGCCCTGTACCGCTCCAAGGAGAAGGGTCGCAACCAGTACCATTTCCACAACGAAGAGATCAACCAGGAAGTCACCGACCGGGTCGCCCTGGCCAACGATCTGCGCCGGGCCATCGAGAACCAGGAGCTGCATTTGCATTACCTGCCGGAAGTCGACCTGGGCACCGGCAAAATCCTCGGCATGGGCGTGCAGGTGCGCTGGAACCACCCCGAGCGCGGCTGGCTGGAGCCGGCGGTGTTCATGCCGGCCGCCGAGAAGACCGGGCTCATCATCGGCCTGGGCCACTGGGCGCTGGACCAGGCCTGCCGGCAGATGCGCCAGTGGCGCGACCAGAACATGGCGCCGCCGGTGATCGCCCTCGACCTGTCCCTGACCCAGCTCAAGACCGGCCCGGAACTGATCTACGACGTGCTGCGCACCACCGCGCGCTGGGAACTGGCCCCGTGGGACCTGCGCTTCGACGTCACCGAAGCCACCCTGGCCCAGACCAAGTGGACCCACAACGACGTGCTGCCGCGCCTGTGCGAACTGGGCGTGCAGATCGCAATCGATGAGTTCGGCACCGAATATTCCTCGTTCGATTACCTCAAGACCTACCGCGTCAACCACCTCAAGCTCGCCCAACGGTTTCTCGACAGTGCCAACGCCGACCCCGGCAACGCCACGACCCTGCGGGCCATCCTCAACTTCGCCCGGGACGTGGGCATCGGGATCATCGCCGAAGGCGTCGAGACCCAGGAGCAGCGCACCACGCTGATGTCCAGCGGTGGGACGATGCAAGCCCAGGGGCACTACTTCAGCACGGTCGTGGACAGCCACCAGGCCGCCGAGCTGCTCAAGGCCGGCAGCATCGTTCCGGCGGCCGACCACTGGACACGCCCCCCGAGCCAGCTATCGGAGAGCACCCCATGAACCCCTTGTCCGTACCCGCGAACAGGCGAATCCTGGTGGTGGACGACACCCCGGCCATCCACCAGGACTTTCGCAAGATCCTCAGCGCCGGTGGCGGCGGTGATGAGTCGCTGGACGATACCGAGAGCCTGTTGTTCGGCACGCCCCAGGTCAGCCGGCCGCAGTTCCAGATCGACTCCGCGTACCAGGGCGAAGAAGCGCTGGAACTGGTCAAGCGCGCCCAGGCCGAAGGCCAGCCCTACGCCCTGGTGTTCGCCGACATGCGCATGCCGCCGGGCTGGGACGGCCTGCAGACCATCGAAAAACTGTGGGAAGCCGACCCCCGGCTGCAAATTGCCCTGTGCACGGCGTTCTCCGACTACACCTGGGAAACCATGTCGGAACGGATCGAGTTCGACGATCAGTTGCTGATCCTCAAGAAACCCTTCGACACCCTGGAAATCCGCCAGATGGCCAGCGCCATGACCTGGAAATGGCAACTGGCCCAGGATGCCGCGCGCAAGATGCGCAGCCTGGAGCGCACGATTGAAGAGCGGGTCCAGGAACTGCTCAAGGTCTCCCACCTGCTGCAATACGACGTGCTCACCGAACTGCCCAACAGCATGTTGCTCGGCGACCGCCTGACCCAGGCCATGGCCCAGTGCCGCCGGCATGACCGGCAACTGGCGGTGATGTTCCTCGGCCTGGACCGTTTCAAACGGGTCAACAACGCCCTGGGGCACCCGGTCGGCGACGAGATGCTCAAGCGCGTGGCCCGGGCGCTGGCCACCGTGGTGCGCGAGTCCGACTCGGTGTTTCGCTACGGCTCCGATGAATTCGTGGTGGTGCTGGGGGACATCGCCGACCCGCAGCAGACCAAGGGCGTGGCGGAAAAACTGTTGGCAGCGGTCAGCACGCCCCAACCGATCGACGGCCATGACTTGACCGTCACCGCCAGCCTGGGGGTAAGCGTGTACCCCACCGACGGTTTCGACGCCGTGGCGCTGATCAAGAAAGCCGAGACGGCGATGCGCAACGTCAAGGAAGCCGGCCCCAACGACTACCGTTTCTTCACCGAAGACATGAACCGCCGGGCCCGCCAGCAACAGACCATCGAGTCTGGCCTGCGGCTGGCCCTGCAACGCAAGGAATTCGTGCTGCACTACCAGCCCAAGCTCGACCTGACGAGCGGCAAAGTGGTCGGTGTCGAGGCGCTGGTGCGCTGGAATCGCCCGGAGCACGGCCTGGTCTACCCGTCGGACTTCATCCCGGTGGCCGAGGACAGCGGGCTGATCGTGCCGCTGAGTCAATGGGTGCTCCAGGAAGCCTGCCAGCAGGCCCGCACCTGGCAAGACCAGGGCATGCGACCCCTGTACTTGTCGGTCAACGTCTCGGCCATCGACTTTCGCCAGCGCGGCTTCGTCGAAGGCATTGCCCGCACCCTCAAGGAAACCGGCCTGGACCCGACACAGTTGGAACTGGAGATCACCGAAAGCGTGCTGATGCAGAACATCGACACCACCGTCGCCATTCTCAAGGCCATCAAGCAACTGGGCGTGCGGCTGGCCATCGACGATTTCGGCACCGGGTACTCGAGCCTGAGCTACCTGCAGAAATTCCCGGTGGATGTCCTGAAAATCGACCAGTCGTTCGTGGGCGACCTGAGCATCGACAGCAATGACGCCAAGCTGGTGAGCACCATCATCAGCCTGGGCAAGGGCCTGAACCTGCACATCATTGCTGAGGGCGTGGAGACCCTGGCGCAACTGGACTTCCTCCGGGCCCACCAGTGCGAGGAGGCCCAGGGGTATTACTTCAGCAAGCCCGTGGAACCGCACGCCTTCGCCCAATGGATGGCCGAATGGGAACAGCGCCCGAACCCGTTTTCCTAAAAACAGCCTGCTCCATCAACCCACGTTCAAGGAAGTCTGCGATGGCGTCACCAGGACTCTTGTTGGCTCTCGGCCTGTTCATGGGACTCAGTGTGGCCGCCCACGCCGAGCCCCTGGACGAACCGCTCAAGCCGCTGCCTCCCGTCCCCGCGCTGGACCCCAAGCGCGTCCAACTGGGCCAGCGGCTGTTCAACGACCCACGGCTGTCGGTGAACAACACCCTGTCCTGTGCCAGTTGCCATCGCCTGGACAAGGGCGGTGCCGACGACAAGGCGTTGTCCCTGGGCTTCGACGGCAAGCCGGTGGAGGTCAACACCCCCACGGTGTTCAACGCCAGCCTGAATTTCCATCAATTCTGGGACGGCCGCGCCGACACCCTGGAAGAGCAGGTGCACATCGTGGTCACCAGCCCCACGGAAATGGGCAGTAACTGGGACACCGTGGTCAAGCGCATCGCCGACGACCCGGGTTATACCAGGGACTTCAACGCGACCTACCCCGACGGCGTGACCAAGCCCAATATCCAGGGCGCCCTGGCCGATTTCGAACGCACCCTGCTGACCCCCAACTCACGCTTCGACCAATACCTGCTGGGCAACACCGACATCCTCACGCCGCGGGAAAAATTCGGCTATGAGCGTTTCAAGGAATACGGCTGCATCGCCTGCCACCAGGGCGTGAACATCGGCGGCAACATGTTCCAGAAGTTCGGTGTCATGGGGGACTACATCGCGGACCGGGGCAACCTCACCCGGGCCGATGAAGGGCGCTTCAACGTCACCGGCGATGAAGGTGATCGCCAGGTGTTCAAGGTGCCCAGCCTGCGCAATGTCGCCGTCACCGCACCGTATTTCCACAAGGGCTCCGCGGCGACGCTGGAGCAGGCGGTGGAAGTGATGTTCAAGTACCAGTTGGGCCGTGAACCGGCCGGCAAGGATACCGAGTTGATCGTCGAGTTCCTCAAGACCCTGACCGGCGAATGGGAGGGCAAGCCCCTATGAAGGCCCTCCGTCGACTTGGCCTGGCATTCATCGGCGTGTTGCTCGTTTCGGTGTTGCTGTTCATGTACATCCAGTCGGGTGCGCAACAGGCCGCCTCGTACATCGAGTCCCGGGACCTGGTCCGGCAGTTGAAGCAACAGGACGCGATCTGGGACAACGAAGTGCTCAAGACCCGGATCGCCCTGACCCACAACTACGACCCCCTGGTCTCGCCGCTGCATGAAATCACCCGGCTCTGGCAGCGCCTGGACGCCATCGAATCGGCCTCGGGCCGCCACGCGCCCACGCTCTGGGAAACCCAGCGCGACGCGTATCTGGAGGCGGTCAAGGAAAAGACCCGCCTGGTGGAAAAATTCAAGTCGCACCACGCGATACTGCGCAACTCCCTGGCCTTCCTGCCAACGGCCGAAGACGATATCCAGGGCCAGTTCGCCCGGCTCACCGACGAGCAACGGTTGCAGCTGCAAAACGTCGCCATCGACACCTACGACCTGTTGCTCAGCAGCATGGAGTTCGCCCAACTCACCACCCCGGACACGGCCGCCGAGGTACTGCTTGGGCTGAACCGGCTGGACGTCAACAAGGAGCGCCTGCCCGAAGGGTTCCAGAACGCGGTGACCACCATGAGCCGACACATCGCGATGGTCCTGCGCGAACAACCCCAGGTCAACGAGTTGCTGGAGGGCATCGAGGCGGTCCCGGTGGCGGACCGGCTGGACACCATCACCAGCCTGCTCGACAAGGATCAGGAAACCGCTGCCGCCCTCCACCAGCGCAACCACATCTACCTGATGGTGTTCGCGATGTTCCTGGTGCTGATCCTGATCTGGCTGGCGATCCGTCTGGTACGCAGCTTCGCCGAGATCAAGCGGGTCAACAGCGCCCTGAAAACCGCCAACGACGAGCTGGAGCAACGGGTGGAAGAACGCACCCGCCAGCTCAAGGACACCCAGAGCGAGCTGATGGACACCGCCCGCCAGGCCGGCATGGCGGAAATCGCCACCAACGTGCTGCACAACGTCGGCAACGTTCTCAACAGCGTGAACATTTCCGCCGACCTGGTCAGCCGCAAATTGCGCAGCAGCAAGGCGCTGGGGCTGGGCAAGGCCATGCAACTGGTCAACGAACACCCCCACGACCTCGGGCATTTCCTCACCGAAGACGAAAAAGGCAAGCTGCTGCCCGGCTACCTCAACCAACTGGTGGACGCCATCGCCGCGGAACAGCATAGCCTGATCGACGAGCTGGGGCAGTTGAGCAAGAGCGTGGACCACATCAAGGACATCGTTTCGACCCAGCAATCCTACGCCGGGGCCAACAGCCTGCTGGAGCCCCTGGTGGTCAGCGAACTGCTCGAAGACGCCCTGCGCATGAACTCCGGCGCCCTGACCCGCCACCATGTCACGGTGATCAAGGAGTATGGCGACGTCCCGCGAATCATGGGCGACAAGCACCGCCTGCTGCTGATCCTGATCAACCTCATCAGCAACGCCAAGTACGCCATGGCGGGGGTGTCCAATCATGCGCGGAACATGACGTTGAAGGCGGCCGTGGTGGATGGCGAGACCCTGCAGATCAGCGTCAAGGATGAAGGCGAAGGCATCCCGGAGGAAAACATGACACGCATCTTCGCCCACGGCTTCACCACGCGTAAGGACGGCCACGGGTTTGGCCTGCACAGTTGCGCCCTGGCGGCCATCGAAATGAACGGGCGCCTGACCGCCCACAGCGAAGGCCCCGGCAAAGGGGCCACGTTCCAGCTGCAGGTGCCACTGAAACTCGCGGAGGGTGAGCCATGAACACCCTGAGCAACCGCCGCATCCTGTTGATCGACGACACACCGGCCATCCATGAGGATTTTCGCAAGATCCTCACCCCCGAGAACGAGATCAACGCCGACCTGCAGGACATGGAGAACGCCCTGTTCGGCGAGGCACCGAAACCGGTCGCCACTGTGTTCGAACTCGACTCGGCCTATGGCGGCCAGGAAGGCCTGAACAAACTGCTCGACGCCCAGGCCAGGGAACGCCCCTATGCCCTGGCCTTCGTCGACATGCGCATGCCCGAAGGCTGGGACGGCGCCAAGACCATCGAAGAACTGTGGAAGCGCGATCCGCTGCTGCAGGTGGTGGTCTGCACCGCCTACTCGGATTACTCCTGGGACGAACTGCTGGAACGCCTCAATGGCCACGACCGCCTGCTGATCCTGAAGAAGCCCTTCGACAACATCGAAGTCCAGCAGATGGCCAACACCCTGACCACCAAATGGGCCATGACCGCCCGCGCCCAGTTGAAAATGAGCAAGCTCGAAGACCTGGTGGAACAACGAACCCAGGCGTTCAAGCAGGCCAGCGAACTGCTGCAGATGGAAATCGACGAACGCAAGATGCTCGAAACCCAGCTGGTTCAATCGGAAAAACTCGCCTCCCTGGGCCAACTGGCCGCCGGGGTGGCCCACGAAATCAACAACCCCATCGGCTTCATTTCCTCCAACCTGGGGGCCCTGGACGGCTATTTCAGCAAGCTCCAGCAAATGCTCGCGGCCTACGGCAGCGCCGAGCAAGCCATCGCCTCGCCGGAGCAACTGGTGCACCTGAGGACGCTGCGCGAGCAAGTGGAGCTGGATTTCCTGGTGGAGGACATCCCGCTGTTGATCAAGGAGTCCAAGGACGGCATCGGCCGGGTCGGGCAGATCGTCAAGGACCTCAAGGACTTCTCCCGCGTCGACTCCAACCAGGAATGGCAGATGGCCAATTTGCAACAGGGCATGGATTCGACGCTGAACATCGTCGCCAACGAAATCAAGTACAAGGCCGACGTGGTCAAGCAATACACGCCGCTGCCGGAAGTCGAATGCCTGCCGTCGCAGATCAACCAGGTGATCATGAACCTGATCGTCAACGCCGCCCAGGCCATCGGCCCCGAACGCGGCACCATCACCCTGCGCAACGGCGTCGACGGCGATACCGTCTGGATCGAAGTCGCCGACAACGGCTCGGGGATCCCACCGCAAACCCTGCAAAAAATCTTCGACCCGTTCTTCACCACCAAGCCCATCGGCCAAGGCACGGGGCTCGGTCTGTCGCTGTCCTACGGCATCGTGAAAAAACACAACGGCGAAATCACGGTGCGCAGCGAAGTGGGAGTCGGCACGACCTTCAGGGTGGAGTTGCCGGTGCGGCAGATGAAGGTGGCGGGGTGACATCGAGTCGGTCTACAAAGAGTGTTTTACGGACCCATGACCTGTGGCGAGGGGATTTATCCCCGCTGGGCTGCGCAGCGGCCCCAAAACAGTCGACTCAGTCGGCCTGATGCATCGAGCCGTCTGGTTCCAGGGCCGCTGCGCGCCCCAGCGGGGATAAATCCCCTCGCCACAGATGCCCCCTCAGCACATGAAGTTCTCTCATCGCCGGTTGCCCATCCTTTCACGGCCAGCGCAGAATGCCCCTCGTTGTCCCTTCCCAAGGAACCCGTATGAGCCTGTCTCTGCTGAGCCGTTACGCCTTCTTTGCCGGCTGTGTGATATTCACCCTCGCCAGCCTGCCGTTCCTGCAACACGACTGGCTCTGGCCATTCGCGCTGGTGACAGGCCTGTTGAGCCTGCTGGGGCTGTTCGACCTGCTGCAAAGCCGTCACGCGGTACGGCGCAACTACCCGATCCTGGGCAACATCCGCTACCTGGTCGAAGGCATCCGCCCGGAGATCCGTCAGTACCTGCTCGAATCCGACAGCGACGCCCTGCCCTTTTCCCGGGCCCAGCGCTCGCTGGTGTATTCCCGGGCCAAGAACGAGACCTCCGACAAACCGTTCGGCACCTTGATCGACGTCTACCAGACCGGCTTCGAATTCATCGGCCATTCCATGCGCCCGGCGCCGTTGAGCGACCCCAGTGGTTTTCGCGTGACGGTCGGCGGCCCGCAGTGCACCCAACCGTATTCCGCCTCGGTGTTCAACATCTCGGCCATGAGCTTCGGCTCGCTAAGCGCCAATGCCATCCGCGCGCTGAACCAGGGCGCCAAGCTGGGCAATTTTGCCCACGACACCGGCGAGGGCAGCATCAGCCCTTACCATCGCGAACACGGTGGCGACCTGACCTGGGAACTGGGCAGCGGCTATTTCGGCTGCCGCACCAACGACGGGCGCTTCGACCCGGAGCGCTTCGCCGTCCAGGCTCAAGACCCACAAGTGCGGATGATTGAAATCAAGATGAGCCAGGGCGCCAAGCCCGGCCATGGCGGGATCCTGCCCAAGCACAAGGTCACCCGGGAAATCGCCGAGACCCGCGGCATCCTCATGGGCGAGGATTGCATTTCACCGTCGCGCCACAGCGCGTTCTCCACGCCGCTGGAACTGATGCAATTCGTCCAACAACTGCGCGAACTGTCCGGCGGCAAGCCGGTGGGCTTCAAGTTCTGCCTGGGCCACCCATGGGAGTTCATGGGCATTGCCAAGGCCATGCTGGAAACCGGGATCCTGCCCGACTTCATCGTCGTGGACGGCAAGGAAGGCGGCACGGGCGCGGCACCGGTGGAGTTCACCGACCACATCGGCGTGCCGTTGCGCGAAGGCCTGCTGTTCGTGCACAACACGCTGGTGGGCCTGAACCTGCGGGACAAGATCAAGCTCGGCGCCAGCGGCAAGATCGTCAGCGCGTTCGACATCGCCAGCGTCCTGGCCATCGGTGCCGACTGGGCCAACGCCGCCCGCGGCTTCATGTTCGCCATCGGCTGCATCCAGTCGCAAAGCTGCCACACCAACAAATGCCCCACCGGCGTCGCCACCCAGGACACCCTGCGCCAACGCGCCCTGGTGGTCCCGGACAAGGCCCAGCGGGTCTACAACTTCCACCGCAACACCCTCAAGGCCCTGGCCGAAATGCTCGCCGCCGCCGGCCTGGAACACCCGTCGCAATTGCAGCCCAAGCACCTGGTGCGGCGCATGTCGGCCACCGAGGTGAAGCTGTTCTCGCAGTTGCATGTGTTCTTAAAGCCCGGGGAACTGCTGACGGGCGAGGTCAATGGAGCCTTTTATTCGCGGATGTGGCAGATGGCGCGGGCGGACAGTTTTGAGCCGATGGAAACCGTGGCGGCTTGAACACGCCCACAGCAAAAAATTTCCACACTGCGGTTTTCCGGGGGCGCCGCTGGCTAGCACAGCGGCGCGCGGGTCCGCGACGGCTCCTTCATGACAATGAAGCCATAGTCGCCCAGCAGATAAATCCGGTAGTACAGGTTGTCCACGAGCGGCGGATAACCCCGATAACCGACTCGGGTCGCATTGCGCCGCTCCCGTTCGATCACCACGTTAGTGATACCCAGGAACGGCGGGCTTTCCGGAAGAAGCAAGTAATCAACATTGAGCAGGTAATGCAGGACCGGCAGTTGGTTGAACGAGCCGCAGGCACTTGTCAGCCAATGGGCGGAATAAGTCACTGACATATAGATGCGCTTGGCCTCATACAGCTCGCGACGGGAAGTGATGTCATGCGCCAAGCTATAAAGCGCGCCGCTGGAAAAGGTCTTTTGCAGGGTCAATACCCGACCATAGGCAAAGGACAGTGACAGGGTCGCCAGCAATGGAATAATCAGCAACGCTGGTAATCGACGATGAAGTGGCGTCAGCGCGAGGTAAGCCAGATAGAACAGCAGCATCAACCACACACCGAAGCCCATCAGTGTGCGGGCCCCCTCATTGAAGTCACGAAACAACAGCGTGATGCCGGGTACCAACAGCGCCAGTATCAAAGATGTCAGTAGCCAGAGCAGGCCCAGGAGCCATGTTTTCCAACCAGGCTCCTCACCTCCCTCAAGCCGGCGGCCCACCCCCATGGCCCCCATCAGCGCAATCAGCACCAGCACGGCCAATATCCAGGCGTAGCCACCGTGGAACAACAGGGCAACCTTCTGTAGCACCGTGGCGAGATTGATGCCCAACTGCATCAATGGATCAGCGTTCCAGTTCAGCAACGCGGTTCGCTCCGTTCCCATCAGCCAGAAGGCCATGGCGAAGTACACCAGGAGGGCCAGGCCAAGCTGGGCGAACCTGTCTCCCAGCAGGTCCAAGCACTGCCGCCACGGCCACCGGTTGCAGACTGTTCGGCACAGATCCAGGCAGACCAACCCCAGAAATACGTTGAGGCTGATCTGGTAGAGCCCGAACGCCAGCACCAACCAGGCCGCCGGCTCCCACAGTCGTCGCAGGCGCGATGTCCCCCGACAGGTGACGGCGTAGATAACCGCGACCAGGCTCAGGGCCATGCTCGGGCCGTCGTATTGATACGACAGGTTCTGCAACAGGAAAGGGTTGTACCAGAGGGGCAACGGTACCAGGCAACAGGCGAGTGTCGGCTCAGGGAAATAATGGAAGGTCAGCCGGGCCAGAGCCAGGGCCACTGCCAAGATCGCAAGCAGCAGGGGCAGCGGAAAAATATCCGGCGCGGCGCCGGAAAAGGACAGCACCTGATACAGCAGGTCAGTGAACCAGCGCCCCTCGCCGGCCCAGGCGTTGCCCGCCTCCAGCGTTCGCCAACTATCGTCGATGTAGCGAAAATCAGCGAGGATCAGTGGCAAGGCATACAGGAGGGTCGCCAAGAGGAAAAAACACGCCACTTGGCGACGGTCGAGCGCGCGATCGAAAACCAGCGATACATTCATATGCAACGCCCTCGGGACTTGCCCCTTGGACAGCATTCAAAGAGACGTAATCGACATGGCCCCCAAAAAGCCCCGATCATTCGCCCGGGGCATTTCTACTGCATGGTTGGCAACTTACGAAACGGCATCCATCGAACCCCGGGCTTGCCCGGTCGGCTGCAACTTGAAGGTATAGAACAACACCGTCAGCAACACCAGAAACGCCGGCCCCACGTACAACGCCACTCGCGTATCCGGGAAGTAGGCCATCAGCCCCACCACCAGCACCAGGAATGCCAGCGCCAGGTACGAGCTGACCGGGTACAGCCACATGCGGTACTTCAGGGCCGCACGCTCGGAAGCACTCAAGCTTTTGCGGAATTTGAGCTGGGCCAGCAGGATCATCACCCAGGTCCAGATCGCGCCGAAGGTGGCGATGGAGGTCACCCAGACGAAGACTTTTTCCGGCACCAGGTAATTGAGCAGCACACCCAGCAGCAATGCGGCGATGGACAGCAGCAATGCACGGCGCGGCACGCCGTTGGTGGACGTCTTGGCGAAGCCAGCCGGGGCCTGGCCATTCTGCGCCAGGCTGTAGAGCATCCGCCCGGTGCTGAAGATGCCGCCGTTGCAGGACGACAGCGCCGCGGTGATCACCACAAAGTTGATGATCCCGGCGGCGGTCTTGATGCCCAGGCGCTCAAAGGTCATCACGAATGGGCTACCTTGGGTGCCGATCTCGTTCCAGGGGTAGATCGACAGGATCACGAACAAAGCGCCGACGTAGAACAGCAGGATCCGCCAGAACACCGAGCCGATGGCGTTGGGGATGGTTTTCTGCGGGTTCCTCGCCTCACCGGCGGTCAGGCCGATCATCTCCACGCCCAGGTACGCGAACATCACCATCTGCAGGGACATCAACACGCCCGTCACGCCGTTGGGCATGAAGCCGCCGTGGGCCCAGAGGTTGGAAATACCCAGCGCCACGCCATCGTTGCCGAACCCGAAGGCGATGATGCCAACGCCACCGATGACCATGGCGATGATGGTCACGATCTTGATCAGGGCGAACCAGAATTCGAACTCACCGAAGGCCTTGACCGCGATCAGGTTGATCGAGCCCATGCTGACCAGTGCCGCCAGGGCCCAGATCCAGCGCGGCACATCGGGGAACCAGATGCCCATGTACACCGCGACGGCGGTGATCTCCGCCACGCAGGTCACCAGCCACAGGAACCAGTAGTTCCAGCCGGTGAGAAAGCCTGCCAAAGGGCCGAGGTAATCCTGGGCATAACGGCTGAACGAACCGGCCACCGGGTTATGCACGGCCATCTCGCCGAGGGCACGCATGATCACCAGGATCGCCAGGCCGCCGATGATGTAGGAGAGCATGATCGCCGGGCCGGCCATTTCAATGGCCTTGGCCGAACCGAGGAACAACCCGACACCGATGCATGCGCCAAGCGCCATCAGGCGGATATGCCGCTCGCCGAGCTCACGTTTGAGCGGACCACCCTGAGCGGTCTCGCCATGGGGCAGATGATTGCCGACTGGCATAGGGAACAACCTCGTCTTGTTATTGGATTAACCACCGAGTCTCCAAGGCGCAGACCGATAAGCCTGCCACCTTGCCGAAACCGGGCCTGTCTTGTGGACAGGCCGTCCTGTGGAACGACAGCCTCAGGATCAGCGGGCCATGCAGTATAAAAAGCCTGCGATAGAGATTTTCACTGTAAAACCTGGGTTATTCAGGGGAAAGCCTCAACAAAATCGGTTCTTTTGGAGAGGCATTGACTGAGATTACAGGAAATTCAGTGGACAAACGCGGTATTGGCGGGCAAACGTCAAGCGAAAAAGCGAGGTACGAGTGCGACGACCGATGGCTCTAACACCGGCATTACAAGCAACACCCTTCTTGTGGCGAGGGGATTTATCCCCGTTGGGCTGCGCAGCAGCCCTGAAACCAGCCAATCCGGTCTGTCAGACAGATTGAGTCAATTGCAATGGGGCCGCTTCGCAGCCCAACGGGGATAAATCCCCTCGCCACAGGACTACAAAACCCACGGACATTTCGCTCGACGTTTTCAGCACCAAGGCAAGAGCCGCGGCACTACGCTGCCTTGAATCCCTTCACTGGAATCAAGGAATGCCTCCATACCCCAATTCTCATCGCTTGCGTCAAGGTCGCTATTCAGAGCAAGGACGAGCTTATCTGGTAACCGCAGTTATCCATCGACGACGTCCGGTTTTTGCTGATTGGACAGTTGGACGACTGCTGGTTGCCGAGTTCAAGCACGCCCATGACTCAAACCAAGTGAATTCACTGGCATGGGTGGTGATGCCGGATCATTTCCATTGGCTGCTGCAGATCAACGAAGGCTCTCTGAGCCAGGTCATCGGCGCCGTCAAAGCCCGATGCACTCGACGTCTCAACTGTTGGGCCGGAACGTCTGGCCCACTCTGGCAAAGTGGTTTTCACGACCGGGCCATCCGCGATAACGAAGACCTCCTGCCTTTTGCCCAATACATTATTGCCAATCCCCTTCGTGCCGGGCTGGCGGATCGTATCGGCGACTACCCCCTTTGGGACGCCGCATGGCTTTGAAGTCCTCTACTCACCTGTGGCGAGGGGATTTATCCCCGCTGGGCTGCGCAGCAGCCCTGAAACCAGCCCATTCGGTCTGTCAGACAGATTGAGTCAATTGCAATGGGGCCGCTTCGCAGCCCAACGGGGATAAATCCCCTCGCCACAAAGTTCATCGCAGCCTTGATGGCACCTGCCCACCCACAATTTCCCCTCCCCCCACGCCAACCACCGTCTAAGCTTCAAGCAAGTCCGATCAATCTGCTTAATTGGATCAGTCGACTATGGGCGCTTTATGGCATACCGATTCGAACAAACCTGTGGTCCCGACTGAACGTATGGAAGACGCGCCCTCACCCCAAAAAAAGCCCCGTGTACGGCATGGCTGGCGGGCGTTCTGGTTGTTGTTGCTGATCATCGTGGTGGTGGTCGGGTTGGCGGTGGCCAAGGAAATGCGCACCTCGCGGTTTCAGGCCCGGGAAATCAGCAAGTACGCCGACTCCCTTTCCTATTCGGTTCAACCTGGCCCCAGCGATGCCATCGTCTACCCCGGCGCGGGTCCGTTCGACCGGCGCCTGGGCTACAGCTCGCTGGGCGAGTTCCTGCCGCGGTTGCTCAAGCGCGACTACGTGATCCAGGCCCAGGCGCGCTTTTCACCGGCCCTGATGGACTACGTCGAAAAAGGCCTGTTCGTGCCCTATACGGAGAAGATCCAGGCCGGGCTGACCATCACCGATTGCCGCGCCGCGCCGGTGTACCAGTTCAAGTACCCACAGCAGTTGTACGGCAGTTTCGACGCGATTCCGCCGGTGGTGGTGCAAAGCCTGCTGTTCATCGAAAACCGCTTCCTGCTCGACCCGCAGCAGCCCTTGGCGAACCCGGCGGTGGACTGGCCGCGCTTCGCCATGGCGGCGTGGTCGCAGGTGGCCAAGCTGCTGAGCTTGCCGGGGCAGTCCGCCGGGGGCAGCACGCTGGCGACGCAGTTGGAAAAATACCGCCACTCCCCTGAAGGCTTGACCGTGTCGGGCGCGGAGAAGATCCGCCAGATGATCTCCGCCAGCGTGCGCGCCTACCAGGGCGGCCCGCAAACCCTCGAGGCGCGGCAGCGGGTGATCCGTGACTACCTCAACAGCGTGCCGCTCTCGGCCGTCCCGGGGCACGGTGAAGTGCATGGCATGGCCGAAGGTTTGCGGGTCTGGTACGGCGCCGATTTCAACCGGGCCAACGAACGTCTGTTCAGCACCGCCACCGACCCACAGACCCTGGCCGAAAAAGGCCTGGCGCTGCGGGAAATGCTGTCGTTGATGATCGCCCAGCGCCGCCCTTCCCATTACCTGACCAAGGGTCACGACGAACTGGCGCGCCTGACCGACAGCCACATCCGCCTGCTGGCCCAGAACGGCGTGATCGACGCAGACCTGTCCGCTGCCGCCCTGGCGAGCAAGGTCAGCTACCGCGACTGGGTGCAACAACCGACGATCCAGCCCAACGAGACCAACAAAGGCATCAGCGCCGCCCGCAGTCGCCTCGCCACGCTGCTCGACCGCCCGCTCTATGACCTCGATCGCCTGGACCTGTCGGCCACCAGCACCTTGCAAAGCGACTTGCAGGCCCAGGCCACCCAGTACCTCAAGCGCTTGGCCGACCCGGCGTTCGCGGCCGAGATCGGCCTCATGGGCGAGCGCCTGCTGACCCCCACCAGTACCACCCAGGTGCGCTACAGCTTCACCTTGCTGGAATTGACCCCGGACGGCTCGCGGGTGCGGGTGCAGACCGACAGCACCGACCAGCCCTTCGACATCAATGAAGGCAGCAAGCTGGAGCTGGGCTCCACCGCCAAATTGCGGGTGCTCACCACCTACCTGCAGATCATCGCCGAGCTGCACGATCGCTACGCCCAGAAGACCCCGGCGGAGCTGAGAAAAACCGACATCGCCGAGCAGGACCGCCTGTCCCGCTGGGCCGTCGACTACCTGAGCCAGAACAGCGACCGCAGCCTGCCGAAAATGCTCGAAGCGGCCCTGGACCGTACCTATTCGGCCAGCCCCGGCGAGGCGTTCTTCACCGGTGGCGGGCTGCACACCTTCCATAACTTTCGCAACGAGGACAACGGCCGCAACCCCACCCTGCGCGACGCCCTGCGCGAATCGATCAACTTGCCGTTCATCCGCCTGATGCGCGACCTGGTGCGCTATGCCACCTACGCCGGCCCCAGCAACAGCGCCGAGTTGCTCAAGGACGACAGCGACCCGCGCCGCCAGGAATACCTGGCCCAGTTCGCCGATCGCGAAGGTACCTCGTTCCTGCTCAGGTTCTGGAAGAAGTACCAGAAGAAAGACACCGGTGAACGCCTGGAAACCTTCCTCGACAGCATGCACCCCACGGCGATCCGCCTGGCCGCCGTGCACCGCTATTTCTTTCCCGGTGACAGCCAGGAGAGTTTCAACCTGTTCGTGCGTTCGCACCTCAAGTCGGTCAAGAGCAGCGAGAAACTCACCGACGAACGCCTGGAGCGGCTCTACCAGAGCTATGGCCCCGGCGCCTATGACCTGCCGGACCAGGGCTTCATCGCCAAGGTCCACCCTCTGGATTTGTGGTTGATGGGGTACCTGTTGAACAACCCCGACGCCAAGTTCAGCCAGATCGTCAAGGCCAGCGAATTCGAGCGCCAGGAGGTTTACAGCTGGTTGTTCAAGAGCCGGCACAAGAGCGCCCGCGACAGTCGCATTCGCACCATGCTCGAAATCGAAGCCTTCCTGGATATCCACCAGCGCTGGCAGAAAGTCGGCTATCCGTTCGACCACCTGGTGCCGTCACTGGCGACCGCCATCGGCAGCTCCGGCGACCGCCCGGCGGCCTTGGCCGAACTGGTGGGCACCATCCTCAACGACGGCATCCGCCAACCGGCGCTGCGGGTCGACAGCCTGGATTTCGCGGTGGGCACGCCGTACGAAACACGGCTGGTCAGCGACCCGGACAACGGCAAGCGGGTGATGCCAGTGGACGTGGCCCGGGCCCTGCGCGGGGCATTGTCCCAGGTGGTGGATGCCGGCACCGCGAAACGGGTGGCCGGCAGTTTCAAGCTGGACGACGGCACGCCACTGGCCATGGGCGGCAAGACCGGCACCGGCGACAACCGCATCGAAGCCATCGGCGCCGGTGGGCGCATCCTCAGCTCCAAGTCGATCAATCGCACGGCCACCTTCGTCTTCTACATCGGCGACAGCCATTTCGGCACCCTCACCGCCTATGTCCCGGGGGCGTCGGCGCAGAACTTCAGGTTCACCTCGGCCTTGCCGGTACAGGTGCTCAAGGGCATGGCCCCATTCCTCTCGCCCTACTTGCAGCCGGGCAGTCATACCCAGTGCAAGCCGTTGGTGGCGCGCCAGTGACGGGCGCGCGGATTACGGGTTCACCCGCGGCACGGCGTCGAAAATGACCGTGAAATCGGCATTGAACACACCTGTCTGTCCGGGCAGAGGCAAGGCCGAAGCCCTGATGACCATGTCGGCCTGGGTACCTGGCGTCGACGTGGGGTCGTCCACCACCTCCTGGGGCGAAGCGGTCAGGGTGACGTTGTTGAACCGCACCAGCAGCGGAATATCGCTGCTGCCGTTGGTCAACGCAGGCTGGCCAGCCGGCAGGTACGCATGCACCGACCCGTCGGTGTTCTTCACATCAAAGGTCTGGCGTATCGTACTGAACTGACTCGTCACCGGGTCGTAATGCATGACCTCATCCTTGCCGAACTCAGGATCCCGGGGCTGCACATGGAACTGCTGGGTGGGAATGTTTGCCGTGATGTGAATCGGCGAACGGGCATCATCGGCCGCGTGCAGCGGCGAAACGCTCGAGGCAACAAGGCCCAGAGCCATTGCAAAGACCTTTTTATCGAACATGGCAAATACCTTTTAGCCGTAGAGAAACTGGGTGGGTCAAGCGGAGATCCGCGGCACGGCGTCGTAGATCACCGTGAAGTCGCCGGTGTAGAAGCCCGGCCTGCGCTGGGCCGGCATCGCATCGGCAGAGATGGTCATCTCGACCTGGGTGCCGGGCGTGGAGGACGCATCGTCCACCACTTCCCGCGGCAAGCCGTCCAGACGGACTTCGTTGAACCGGACCCTCAACGGGATCCTGGTATTGCCGTTGGACAGGAACGCCGCGCCGCCTTCGATGTAGGCGTGGATCGAACCCTCGGTGTTCTTCACATCGAAGATCTGGCGCAAGATGCCCAGGTCGTCGTTCAAGGGGTTGTAATGCATGACCTCGTGCTTGCCGAACTCCGGGTCCCGTGGCTGGACATGGAATTGCTGGGTGGGAATGTTCGTCTTGATATGAATGGCTGAACGCGCATCATCGGCTCCGAGTGCCAGCGACGGACTCATGGTCGCGGCGCCCAGGGCCATGACGGATATACATTTCTTCAACATGCTTGCTACCTTTTTTCATCGTTGTTTTTAAAGAAGCATCCATGCCATCACTGCCAACCCTGGCAACGGGGCGGCTTCGCCACCCGACGGGAGCAAGCTCCCTCGCCACAGGCGATCGGTGCTGCTTCAAATCATCTGCATCACAGGGTTTTGTGTTGTTTCGATGATCTTTATCCAGTGCTATGGCGCCGTGGCGTCGAACACCATGTGCACCGTGCCGTAGTAGTCGCCAGGCTTGTAGTCGTCATCGGGCTTGATGGCGGCGATTTCCAGGGGAACCTGGCGGCCCGGACGGGCCTCGGTGGCCGAGACCACCTGGGTCGAATCCAGGGTCAGTTCGACGCCGTTGAAGCGCACCCGCAAGTCGATGCGGTCGCGGCCATTGGACAGGTAGGCCTCCTCGCCGAGGCGCGCGCCAATGGAGCCGTTGCTGTTCTTCACCTCATAAATGGCCCGCAACGGGCTCAGGTCCGAGGTGATGGTGCTGAACGGCAGCCGTTGTTCTCGCTGGACCAGCTGCGGGTCGAGTGGCAACACATAGAAGTCGGCCGTCGGGATGGTCACGTAGAGTTCGAACGTCTCCCGCTCGACAGCCCCCCAGGCCAAAGACCAGGGCATGACCAGGGCGGTCAAAGCGAGAGGGCGTAGCCGTGTCTTGATCATTTTGATTTACCTCTTGCGTCAACGACGGTTCGGCGACAGCCGTCAGCCCTTGATCTCGACGTTCTGGGTCTTGCTGCCTTCGATCAGCGTGAAGCGGTACTCACGTCCCGCCTCCTTGTCGAACGCGAACGTGCGGCCCTTCATGACGTGATGCTTGGTGGTCGGGCGGCATTCGTTTTCTTTTTTCGCTTCGCAGTCCTTGAACTCGTCGATCACCACCACGCTGTTGCCGTTGTTGCGCAACTGGTAGCGGGTGGCGCTGTGATCGATCACGGTGTCGAAACGGGTGTCCTTGGGCCGCACGAAAAACACCGTGCCGTACCCAGCCAACACCTTGACCCCGGCGGCCACGCGCTCTTTCTTATAGGCTTCGCGTTCCTCGGCGCTGACGGCGAATTCGTCTTCCGCTTCCGGCACCACCGGCACGAAACGCACGCGGAAGTAACGCTCCTTGTCGCGGTTGCCCATGAACAACAACCGCGTGCCCTGCACACCGTTGGCCGGCACGATCAGGCGCGCCGGGCTGGCCATCAGGCCATCCCTGGCCTGGGCACTGGCCTGGTTCTGCAGCGGCACCTCGCTGTAGGTGCCGTCCTCGTTGTAGATGATCTCCAGGATGTTCACCTTGACGAAGGCCGTCGACGTCCCGCCGTTGAACACCCGCTTCATGTAGGTGGTCTTGTTGCCGTCCAGGTAGTCGTAGACCACCCCGACACCGATCTGCGGCCCGGCCTGGGCCACGCCGCAAAACAGAGAAATACCCACCCATGCCCATAGTTGTTTCATCACTTGCTTGACCTCATGCATTAAACGCAACTCACAAAAAATTTGGCCGGCAGGCCACTCAGACTTCCGAATCCCAGATCACCGTGACACTGCCGGAGTAAGCCTTGGCGCCGGTGTCCAGCATCTCTTCGACGCTGCCCCGGGCCACTTCGAAATGCAGCATCCCGGACCGACGATCAACGTAAACACTTGGCTGGAAGAGTTCGGTCCCGCTGCCATCGCGTAACAACGGACGCCGGTCGACCGGTTGGCCGCCAACGTCTGCCAGACCTTCGGGCAGGCTCACGCGCACATCCACCGGCACGGTATGGCCGCTGCCGGTTTCCGAGATCGCGCAGGTGTTGCCGCTGACGTACTGGCATTCGAGCCTCATCTTGAAACGTGACGAAGCCGAGATATGGAAGCGCTGGTCGCGAAACAGCCGCGTCGGTTTGCTCCCGCTGTTCAGCCACGCTTGCCAGCCTTCCTGGGGCACCAGTTCCACCCGGTTGCCACCCGGGGGCACCTCCACCTTGAGGGTGTGCTCGACATCGAGCTTGAAATTGAGGGTGATCACCGATTCGTTGGGGATCATCAGGTCACCGAAGTCGAAGTCCTGCCCCGGGCCGATGCTGTAGACCAAGGAGCCGGTATATTGGCCAGACGACATCTTCAGCGGGTTGGGGGTGCGCAGTTCGTAGGCGAAGTTCATGGAGGTGTATTCCATGCCCGGAATCAGGTAACGGGCTCTTTTGGCACAGTTGCCTTCGACCGGGGTTTTCCAGAAGAAAAAGTAGGCGCGGTCGTTCAAACCCGATTCACTGCTGGATCGACAAGGTGCAGGGGCGTACTTCCAGGTCGAACCCCACAACATCGCATGGGCGGTCCCCATGTCCACGCCGCCTCCGACCAGATCGATCACACTGACCGGCAGGAAGTACATCGAGCCGATGCCGGCGATGCGCACCTGGACGATCTCAGTCTCGCCCGTGCCGGTATGGGTGACCTGCGCCAGACGCCAATTGGCAGGCACATGGAATGTCGCCCCTTGCCGCAGGTCCGCATGATTGGCCTGAATGGGCGCGTTGGAATACGAGTTGATGTTCCACTGCAGGCTGGATACGTTCTCCCTTTCACAATCCGCCGGGTTAGAAGCGCAGTAACCGGAAACCGGCGTGGTGTTGCGAAAGGTGTTCTCGTTGGGCTTCGAGGGATCGGGCCTGAAGACGGCGGTGATCTCCTTGCTCACGCCATGGGCCGCCGATGCGCCGGCCAACACCATCACCGAAACCATGCTACGCACTGCTACTGGTAGACCTTTCATCAATCACCGTCCTTTCGCCTCAGGCAGGCCAATCCGTGCCCTTTAAACTTCCGAATCCCAGATCACCGTGACATCCCCGGTGTAGCGCGTGGCGCCCGTGTCGAGCATCGCTTCGACGCTGCTGCGGCCCACTTCGAAATGCAGCATCCCGAGCCTGCGGTCGACGTATAAGCTGGGCTCGAACAACTCCGTGCCACTGCCGTCACGCAACAGCCGGCGGCGGTTGACCGGTTGCCCGGCGCCGTCCATCAAGCCATCGGGCAGGGTCACGCTGACGTCCACCGGCACGGCGTGACCGGTGTCGGTTTCGGACATCGCGCAGGTGTTGCCGCTGATGTACTGGCATTCGATTGCCATCTTGAAACGCGAAGAGGCGGAAATATGGAAGCGTTGGTCACGGAACAGCCGCGTAGGCTTGCGCCCGCTGTTGAGCCAGGATTGCCAACCTTCCTGGGGCACCAGTTCCACGCGATTGCCGCCGGGAGGGACTTCGACCTTGAGGGTGTGTTCGACGTCGAGTTTGAAATTGAGCGTCAGCAGCGAGTCGGTAGGGATCATGACGTCGCCTGCATCAAAATCTTGTCCCGGTCCGATGGTGTAATTCAGTGAACCTGTGTATCGACCAGACGACATTTTCAACGGGTTGGGTGTACGCAATTCGTAGGCAAAATTCACCGAGAGATATTTCAGGCTGGGAACGGCATAACTAGCCTTTTTGGCACATACGCCGTCAGTCGGCGTCCACCAGATAAACGGAAAGTCTTTATCGCTATAACCTATAAAACCAACCTCTTGGCAGGGCGCAGGCGCGCTTTGCCAGGTCTTCCCGCCCCACAATCGGCCATGAGCTGTCCAGTTAGATACCCCCCCACCAACCAGACTGGGTGCGGACACGGGGAGTCGATAGGTCGCTCCTATACCAGCCCAGCGAAACTCTACGGTCTCGGTTTCTCCTGTCTCCGAATGGATTACCTGGAGCTCGCGCCATTGAGTGGGAACACTCAACATTGCGCCCTTGCGAGGGTCGGTGTGATTTGCCTGGATGGGTCCGGTTGAATCGAAAGTCACGGGCAACAAAATGCTGGATAGTTTCTTGGCCTCGCATACCGTCGGTTGATGCTGGCAGTAACCACCAATAGGGGTGGTATTGAGGAACACATTCTCGTGAGGCTTCGAAGCATCCGGCCTGAATATCGCAGTGATATCCCGGCTTACGGCATTGGCAGCAGGCACGCAGGCAAGCAACAACATCGAGACGATGCTGCTCACAGCCACCGGTAAACATTTCATCTATACAACCTCATCCATCAAAGCGAATCCCTGCAAGTTGGGGGAAGAATCCTCGCGCGGGGAGCGCCCTGCTCTCCCGCGCCACGTGAGGATTCAGGAGCGCTGCCGGTCGTTGTGGGCGGCGGCCAGCGAGCTATCGGCCAGACTGTCCGGCGTGCAGCGCAGATCGCCGATCATCAGCACATCGCCTTCGTTGCTGGCGTTTTCCGGGTCGAGGCGGAAGCGGCAGAACAGCTCATTGCCGTAGCGCACTTCCAGGGTCGGCGAAGCGGCATTCATTTCCATGGAGAAGAACCCGTCCGCCTCGCTCACACCGCGGCTGGCGTGGTTGATCACGTGGTGGCCCTTGAGCGGCTCGCCCTGTTCGTCCAGCAGGCGCCCGAGCACGGTCACGGTTTTCATCACACTGACCTTGCGGTAATCCACGCCGCCCTTGTTCAGGTGATAGCGGGTGCGTGCCGGCTCGATGCTCGCCGCCGGTGGGTGCACGCCCTCGAAGTCGAAGGTCACCATGCTGTTGCGGTAGGCGGTGATCGGTACGAAGTTGCGGCCCGGGTGCAACGTGGTGGAGCCACCGGTCAGGTCATCGGCACGCAGGACGATGTCGTCCAGGTCGGTTTCCACATCGACGATCATCCCCGCGCCACGGCCTTGGGGCAGGCCGGTGAAGACGGCTTTCTGGCCGCCGATGGCCACCGTGCTGCTCAGGTTCAGGCCACCGGTGAGGTTGTCGTTGTAGGAAGAGCGCTGCAGGAAGCCGTCGCCGTAGAGCGATTCGGTGCTGAAGCTGGCGATGCCGGACAGGCCCACGCCATAGGTGTCGGCCAGGGCCGTGGCGGAGACGTTTTGCAGCACATGATCCTCAAGGTCCCGGCGATAGGTCAGCGATGCATTGTTGTCCCGGTCGCCTTCGCGGGAAGTGCGAGTGCCGATGCTGCCCGACCAGTATTCGCCTGGCCCGCCCAAGGCGACGCTGACGCTCAGGTCCACGCCGCGATTGCGCCGGTCATTGGTACTCGACGTGCCAGGGCGGTCGAACACCGACAGCCGCCAGTTGGCGTCGCTGCCACGCAGCTTGCCGCGCTGGGTCCAACCCAGGTCCAGGCCCGTGCCCTGGACATTGCCTTCGCTGTAGGCCAGCCGCCCATTGATCGAGGACTTGCTGCTCAAGCGGTGATTGACCGACAGCGAGGAATTGCTGGTCTGGCCGACGTACACGTTGCGCTGGCGAATGCGGGTGCCGTCCGGCAGGGTTTCGTAGGTGTTGCGGGTGTCCAGCCAACTGCGGTTGTGGCTGGCGACGACGCTGCCCAAGCCATAGCTGTACAGGGCCTGCACGTCCATGCCGTTGCCGTACTGCTCGGTGTGGTAGACGTTGGCGTACAGGCTGGTGTGGGAGGCCAGGGTCCAATCTATCGACGTGCCGACCTGCAGCTTGTCCTGCACCTGGCGCGTGGAACCCCCAACGATCACCCGTGGGTGCAGCAGGTAGTTGACGCCACCCCCCGCGGTCGTGAACCCCGAGGGCTGGTCTTCCCAGTTGCTCCAGAGCCGGGTCTCGCGGCCGGCGAACAGGTTGTAGCGCCAGCGCTCTTCGGTGCTGTTCCAATTGTTCGGCTTGTAGACCAGCTCCTGGCTGGTGGCGGTGGTTTGCCCGTCCTCGATCAGCCGCACTTCCACTTCGTAGATCCCGCCGGGCAACGGGCGAGTGTCCAGGCTTTGCAAGCCGGCGCTGACGGCCTGGCTGTTGATCAGCAGGCCGTTGCGATAGATCTCCACCGACGCCTGGCGGCTGGCGGTGACGTAAATGGGGTAGACGCTGGGCTTGGGGTTGTCGATCACCAGGCTGTCGGAGCTGCCGTACATCACGCCCAGGGCGGTGTCCGGGTTGGCGCCGAACGAACGGATCTGCCGGTTCAAGCCATCGGAGCTGGGGGTGAAATAGCCAAGGCGAAAGAAATGCCCTTCCAGTTCACGTTGGGTGAACAGTTCATGGACGGCGTGGTAGAGCTTGTCGTCCGGCCCGCCCAGGCGCGAGAGCTGGAGGTCCAGGGACTGGCTCCAGTTGCCGACGCTGGAACTGGCGTTGAGGCCATAGCGGCCGCCGGTGTCCTGTTGCTGGCCACCGTTGAGATTGAGTTGGTTGTTGAAGATCAGCCCGAGGCTGCCGTCCTGGGGCTGGTCGTGATAACGCTGGGTGTGGGTACCGCGTTCGACATCGCGCGTGAGGATCGACACCAGCGAGTTCTCAAGGCTGTAGTGCACGGCCAGGAGCCCGGCGGTGCAGTTCTTTTCACAGGCGCCCAGCCGTTGGCCTTGCTTGAGCGTCTGCTCCCACTGGTCCCGCTCCACGGCCTTGACCGTGCTGTCATGGGTGTCGGTGAATTCCAGCAGGGTAATGCGATCGTCCCGCGTCAAGACCACCATGGCTTCACCGAGGTACTGCTGATTGAGCTCAATACGAACCGCCAGGGGCACGTCGAAGAAGTGGGCTTCAAATTCCGCCGGAAGGCCCTTGGCCTGGGACAGCAGGCTGGTCGGTGTGGTACCGGGGGCAGTCGGCGCGGCCAATGCGCTGGCGCACAACAGCAGCGCGAACGCACCCGCGATGGGTGTCATCGGAAACATCAACGGACTCTCATAATCAGCGAGCTTTCTGGGCGTTTCGGGGTGGGTCGACCGGTCGGGGAGAACCGGTCGACCTGCTGCTGCCCTGGGATGAGGTGGGGATCACTGGGCAGCGGGGGCCTTACGGGCGAGGCACGGCGTCGAAGATGACGGTCATGTCGGCGGTGTACAGGCCGTTCTGGGTCGCCAGCGGCTTGGCTGCGGTGATGGTCATCTCAGCCTGGGTGCCCGGGGTGGAGGTGGCGTCGTCGACCACTTCCTGGGACAGGGCGGTCAGGGTGATGCCATTGAAGGTGGTGGTCAGGGCGATGGCATCGCTGCCGTTGTACAGCGAAGCCGGGCCGCCTTCGATGTAGGCATTGACCGAACCTTCGGTGTTCTTCACGTCATAGGTCTGGCGCAGCGACGTCAGCGTACCGCTGACCGTGTTGTAGTTCATGGTTTCGTCCTTACCCCAGTTCCCGTCGCGCGGTTGTACATGGAACTGCTGGGTCGGGATGTTCGCGGTGATGTGGATGGCCGAACGTGCATCATCCAGAGCGAAAGCCAGCGAAGAACTCAGGGCCGCAGCAGTCAGGGAAGCGGCGGTTACGATTTTCATGAGCATGGGTTAACACCTGTTCATAGCAATAAAGAGAGAAGGGTTGAAGTGGCAGGCCAAATACACCTTGGCATGCCCCCTCAACGCCGCTGCATGATCGTCGCTCTTTAATTAAAAATAAGCAGGAAAGTTCGCACAGTCATGTAGTAAATCGCGCACGCAAAAGAGCGAAAAATACGCAACTTTCGATAAAGCGTAACTTTTAATGTAAGAGGCTTCCCACATTCCCAAGAGCCAAAGGGGAAAAGGCTCGCAGACACTTTCGATTCATCCCGCAACCATGGGGGATTCAGGTAAGGTCTTATTTCACTTAGTGTAGGACGCAACTAAGATATATCGCCAAGACAAGATATATCTATAGGCGAAGATATATCTGAAATCAAAGATATATCTCGGTTCTATTGATGCCGAACAGAGAGCAGAAAGATGACAGCCCCTTACTTCCCCTCCACTCGCGACCAGGGTCATCACGATGGCTTCGAACGGCGCCCGCCCGGTCGCGAACGCAGCGGGCGCGGCCCCCGGGTGTTCGCGGCCGGCGAGTTGAAATTGCTGTTGCTGGCGTTGATCGCCGAAAAGCCTTGCCACGGCTACGAGTTGATTCGCCAGATCGAGTCCATGTTCGACGGCGCCTACACCCCCAGCCCCGGCGTGATCTACCCGACGCTGACACAGCTGGAAATGGGTAAGATGGTCCTGCGCGACGCCGAGGGCGGGAAAAAATGTTACAGCGCCACCGACGCCGGACGTCTATTCCTTCGAGACCAAGCCGAGGCGCTGGACGGTGTGCGGGTACGCATCGAGGCCAGCAAGCGTGTCCTGCGCGAGCAAGGGCGGCCGGCGGAAATCCACGAAGCGGTGGTCAACTTGCGTCGCGCGCTGCAGATGCACCAGGCGCGCTGGAATCCAGAAGAAATCCTGCGCATCCGCGACCTGCTCAACGAGACTGCCAAAGCCATCATCGACGGCCCCGACCGTCCACCTGTTTCGGAGTCAAGCCATGACTGAAGTCGATCCAACCACCATTCACCGCGTCAACCACGAGATCAAGCGTCGTCGCCTGCAAGTGCTGCGGGTGGTGGAGCTGACCCCGCGCATGCGCCGCATCACCGTCGGCGGGCCGGAACTGGCAGGCTTCGTCAGCCTGGGCACGGACGATCACGTGAAATTGTTTTTCCCGCAGGACGCCGCGCAGCACGCCGCCCTGGAGCACTTCGACCCCAGCGCCGGCAAAGGGCAGGCGGCAATGCCGCCCATGCGCGACTACACCCCGCGCCGCTACGACCTGGATACCCTGGAGCTGGACCTCGACTTCGTCCTGCACGGCGACGGTCCGGCAGCCACCTGGGCGGCCCAGGCCAAGCCGGGGCAATACCTCGACATCGGCGGGCCGCGGGGCTCGATGATCGTGCCGGACGTGTTCGACAGTTACCTGTTGGTTGGCGATGAAACCGCCCTGCCCGCCATCGCCCGCCGCCTCGAAGGCCTGGCGCCGAACCGCCGGGCCCTGGTGGTGGTGGAAGTGGAAAACGGCGCCGAGCAGCAAGTGCTGCAAAGCCCGGCGCAGGTCCATGTGATCTGGGTGCTGCGCGAAGGCCGCCAGGACAATCTGGTGGCCACGGTCAGGCAACTGGAAGTCCCCGCCGGCAAGCTGTATGCCTGGGTCGCCACCGAAAGCAAAGTGTCGCGGCGCATTCGCAAAGTGTTGCTGGAGGAAAAAAGCCTGGACCCGGATTACGTCAAGGCCGTGGGCTACTGGAAGGCGGACGATAGCGACGAGGAGTGAATGCACTTGTGCCCCGTGACAAGAGCCGGTCTCTGTGGCGAGGGGATTTATCCCCGCTGGGCTGCGCAGCAGCCCTAAAACCAGCCAACCCGGAGTATCAGGCCGATTGAGGCGAGTTGATGGGGGCCGCTTCGCGGCCCAACGGGGATAAATCCCCTCGCCACAGATAAATCCCTCTCCACCGATAAATCGCTTCGCCACCGGTTTATCATTCGCCTTCGAATATCGGCTGAACCGGGTCCCCCCATGCTTTTCCTGCTCGCCTACATCAGCAGCGTCGTGCTGATCAACTACGCGTTTTCCGCGGCGCCGCACCTGGACATCATCTGGTCGGCCTGGGGTGGGCTGGTGTTTATCCTGCGGGACATGGTGCAGACCCGCTTCGGTCATGGCGCCATCGTCGCGATGCTGGCGGCGCTGGTGCTGTCCTATGTCACCTCGGACCCGACCATCGCCCTGGCCAGCGCCACGGCCTTCGCGGTGTCCGAGTGCATCGACTGGCTGGTGTTCACCATCACCCGGCGCCCGCTGCATGATCGGCTGTGGATCAGTTCGGCCTTGAGCATTCCCTTGGACACCTTCATCTTCTTCGGCCTGATCGATGCCCTGACGCCGGGCGTGGTCGGGACCGCCCTGGCCTCCAAGTTCGCCGGGGTCACGGCGGTCTGGCTGATCATGGCCTGGCGTTTACGCAAACAGGCCGTCGCCAGCTGAAGCCAAAACCTGCGGTTCATGTAAAATGCCGCGCTTTCTCCCACGGGAAGCTCGCCCGGCGCGCAACCCTCGACGATCCGCTCCTGCTTGAGGACTTTCAGATGACCCGTATCGGTACTCCATTGTCGCCGACCGCGACCCGCGTTTTGTTGTGTGGCAGCGGTGAGCTGGGCAAGGAAGTGGTAATCGAACTGCAGCGCCTGGGCGTCGAAGTAATTGCCGTGGACCGCTATGCCAACGCGCCGGCCATGCAAGTGGCCCATCGCAGCCACGTGATCAACATGCTCGACGGCGCTGCCCTGCGCGCAGTGATCGAAGCCGAGAAACCGCACTACATCGTGCCGGAAATCGAAGCCATCGCCACCGCCACCCTGGTGGAGCTGGAAGCCGAGGGCTTCACGGTGATCCCGACCGCCCGTGCCGCGCAACTGACCATGAACCGTGAAGGCATCCGCCGCCTGGCCGCCGAAGAACTGGGTCTGCCAACCTCGCCGTACTTCTTCGCCGACACCGTCGAAGACTACCGCAAGGCCGTGCAAAGCCTGGGGTTCCCTTGCGTGGTCAAGCCGGTGATGAGCTCGTCGGGCAAAGGCCAGAGCCTGCTACGCAGCGATGATGACGTGCAGAAAGCCTGGGACTACGCCCAGGAAGGCGGCCGGGCCGGCAAGGGTCGGGTGATCATCGAAGGCTTCATCGACTTCGACTACGAAATCACCCTGCTCACCGTCCGTCATGCCGGCGGCACCACCTTCTGTGACCCGGTCGGCCACCGCCAGGAGAAAGGCGACTATCAGGAATCCTGGCAGCCCCAGGCCATGAGCCCGGCGGCGCTGGCCGAATCCGAGCGCGTCGCCCAGGCAGTGACCGAGGCCCTGGGTGGGCGCGGGATGTTTGGTGTCGAGTTGTTCATCAAGGGCGACCAGGTGTGGTTCAGCGAAGTGTCGCCACGGCCACACGACACCGGCCTGGTGACGCTGATTTCCCAGGACCTGTCGCAGTTCGCCCTGCATGCCCGCGCCATCCTCGGCCTGCCGATCCCGCTGATCCGCCAGTTCGGCCCGTCGGCCTCGGCGGTGATCCTGGTGGAAGGCCAGTCGACCCAGACCGCGTTCGCCAACCTCGGCGCCGCCCTGAGCGAGCCTGACACCGCCCTGCGCCTGTTCGGCAAACCGGAAGTCAACGGCCAGCGCCGCCTGGGCGTGGCCCTGGCCCGCGACGAATCCATCGAAGCGGCCCGTGCCAAGGCGACCCGGGCTTCGCAGGCGGTGAAGATCGAGTTGTAAAAGCTGCACACTAATCCCCTGTAGTAAAGGGATTCATCTGTGGCGAGGGGATTCATCCCCGTTGGGCTGCGAAGCAGCCCTAAAACCTAGCAACTCGGTGGATCAGGTAGTTTGAGGTGGCTGCTTTTTTTGGGGCTGCTGCGCAGCCCAGCGGGAGCAAGCTCCCTCGCCACAAAAGCTCAACCGCTCAAAGGCCTGCGCTCACCAAAAACCGATGCTGCAAAAAAAGGCGACACCCGTAAAGGTGTCGCCTTTTTCATGTCCGCCGGTAGGGCTTAATCCGGCAGTTTGTAAGCAATCACATAGTCACCCTGCTTGGTGCCCAGGGAACCGTGGCCACCGGCGACGACCAGCACGTACTGCTTGCCGTCCTTGCCGGTGTAGGTCATCGGCGTGGTCTGGGCGCCGGCTGGCAGGCGGCCTTCCCACAGCTGCTTGCCGTTCTTCACGTCATAGGCACGCAGGTACTGGTCGAGGGTGCCGCTCAGGAACGCCAGGCCGCTGGCGGTGGTGAAGGTGCCGCCCAGGCTCGGTACGCCCATGCTCAGCGGGATCGGCACGGGCGAGCTGTCACGCACGGTGCCGTTCTTGTGCTTCCACAAGGTCTTGTGGTTGGTCAGGTCCACCGCCGCCACATAACCCCACGCCGGCGCCTGGCAAGGCAGGCCCATGGGCGAGAGCAGCGCTTCGAGGATCACCCCATACGGCGCGCCCTTGTTCGGCTGCACGCCCTCGGTTTCGCTCTTGCGACCCGGACCGCCGGCCACTTCCGCCGCCGGGACCAGCTTGGACTTGAACGCCATGTAGCTCGGGTTGACGAAGGCGATCTGACGCACCGGGTCGACCGAGATACCGCCCCAGTCGAACACCCCGAAGTTGCCTGGGTAGACGATCGAGCCTTGCAGCGACGGCGGGGTGAACATGCCGTCATAGCGCAGCGACTTGAAGTCGATCCGGCAGAGCATCTGGTCGAACGGGGTCACGCCCCACATGTCGCGCTCCTTGAGGACCGGCGGCACGAAGTTCAGGTCGGACATCGGCTGGGTCGGCGAGGTATGGTCGCCTTCCACCGCGCCTTGCGGCACCGGGATCTCCTTGATCGGGATGATCGGCTTGCCGGTGCTGCGGTCCAGCACGTAGATGCTGCCCTGCTTGGTCGAGGCCAGCACGGCCGGCTTCACGCCCTCGGCGGTCTTCATGTCCATCAGGGTCGGCTGACCGCCCACGTCCATGTCCCACAGGTCGTGGTGAGTGAACTGGAAGTACCAGCGCACCTTGCCGGTGGCGATGTCCAGGGCGGTCAGGCCGGCGGCGTATTTTTCCGATTCCGGGGTGCGCATGCCACCGAACTGGTCGGGGGTCTGGTTGCCCATCGGCAGGTACAGCATGCCGAGTTTTTCATCGACGCTGAACATGGACCACATGTTCGGCGAGTTGCGGGTATAGGTCTGGCCTTCGGCAATCGGCGTGGTGTCGTCCGGGTTGCCGCTGTCCCAGTTCCACACCAGCTTGCCGGTGTGCACGTCATAGGCACGGATCACACCGCTCGGCTCGTCGGTGGACACGTTGTCGGTGACGTGGCCGCCGATCACTACCAGGTTCTGGGTGACCGCCGGTGGCGAAGTGGAATAGTAACCGCCAGCCGTGAAGCCGCCGATGTTGGCGCTCAAGTCGACCTGGCCCTTGTCGCCGAAGTCTTCGCACATCTTGCCGGTGTCGGCATCGAGGGCGATCAGGCGGGTGTCGGCGGTCGGCAGGAAGATCCGGCGCGGGCACACGGTGCTGACTGGCGCAGCGCTGGCAGCGCCGGTGGGGCTCTGTTCGGCAGAGGCGTACGCGGCGTCATCGTGATAGCTCACGCCACGGCAGGTCATGTGCGCCCAACCCTTGAAGTTCTCCGCCTTTTGCGTGGAAAGCTTCGGATCGAAACGCCAGATTTCCTTGCCGGTTTCCGGCTCCAGGGCAATCACCTGGCTGTGGGGCGTGCACACGTAGAGCATGCCGTTGGCCTTGAGCGGGGTGTTTTCGGCGGTGGTCTCACCCGGGTCGTTCGGCCCTGGCAGGTCGCCGGTGCGATAGGTCCAGGCCGGCACCAGCTTACTGACGTTCTGCGGGGTGATCTGCGCCAGTGGCGAGTAACGGTCGCCGTGAGCACTGCGGCCGTAGGAATTCCAGTCGCCGTCCGGCATCGCCGGGGCGGTGTTGGTCATGCCTTCTACGGTGTCGCGATCCAGTTGGCCCTTGATTTCACCCGGGTTGGTGAACTGGCTGGCGAGCGCGGCGATACCGGCGATGATCACGGCCGCACTCAATGCGCGGGTGCCCATGGGCGATGCGTCGGCGGTCAACAACGGACGGCGCACCCATGGCAGCAACATGACGATGCCCAGAGCAAACAACAGGGCCAGGCGCGGCACCAGTTGCCACCAGTCCAGGCCCACTTCCCACAGCGCCCACACGGTGCTGGCAAACAGCACCAGCGCGTACAGGCCCAGGGCCGCGCGCCGGGCCATGATCAGCAGCACGCCGGTCAGCGCCAGGCCGATACCCGCCAGCAGGTAATACCATGAGCCGCCAAGCGTGCTCAGCTTGACTCCGCCCGCCAGCAGGGCCAAGCCCATCAATAGAAGCAGAATGCCGAGCAGGCTCGGTAGCAGACGGCTTCGACTCAAAGCACCCTCAGTGCTCATAGTGTGATTCTCCGTGAGGTTTTAAGGAGTCCCGCGCAAAGTCTCACTGTAGATGACGATCCTTTGGGGGCTTGGTTCAGTTAAAAGTTTCCGGATGTTACGAACCCCCTGTGGGAGTTGGCTTGCTCGCGAAAGCGGTGAATCAGTCGACTAATGAGGCTGAATATGAAATCGCTTTCGCGAGCAAGCCCGCTCCCACAGAAAAGCAGGTCGCTGCGGATGCAGAGATAGCGCTGTCTTTTAAGATTGAAGGCAGAACATCGAGAACAGCGAAAAGGCTCTAGCGCGCTAAAAGAAGCGTTTCAGCAAGCGGCGCAAGGATAATGTTCTGTTACAGATAGAGAAAGTGCTTTTGTTGACATGGATCATCGCGAAATCGGTAACAGTGTGCCTCGACAGCTACCGCGCGGACGCCCGATGGCGCACGCTAGGCTTCCACCCCACGGGCACCTCGGCTAAGGTGCGCGGCTTTCACCCTTTTCGCGTAAAGGCCTCCCCATGACCGAACCCAACAACAACCCGCTGCACGGCGTGACGCTGGAGCAGATCCTCAACGTCCTGGTGCAGCACTACGAATGGTCCGGGCTGGCCGAGCGCATCGACATCCGCTGCTTCAAGAGCGACCCGAGCATCAAGTCGAGCCTGACCTTCCTGCGCAAGACCCCTTGGGCGCGGGAGAAAGTCGAACGTCTCTACATCAAGCTGATGCGCACCAAGCGGCCGGTCTGAGCCATGGGCTCGGATGGGCGCGTCGCCCTGCGGCAGCACTTCGTGTCGGTGACGGCACTGCTGGCCTGGGTGGGGCTGAGCATCCAGTTGTACCTGATCCTGCTGGGGCGCTGGGAACTGGGCGCGAGCCTGTTGGGTGGGCTGGTCAATTGCTTCAGCTTCTTCACCGTGCTGACCAACACCCTGGTGGCGGTGGTGCTGACCTGGGAACAGACCCCACGGCCATCGGCTGTGCGCCGCTGGTTCCTGCGGCCCGCCGTACGCAGCGGCATCGCCGCCAGCATTGCCCTGGTGAGCCTGGCCTACAACCTGCTGCTGCGGCACCTCTGGCAACCCGAAGGCTGGCAGTTCGTGGCCGACGAACTGCTGCACGACGTAGTGCCGCTGCTCTACCTGATCTATTGGTGGCAATGGGTGCCCAAGGGCTCGTTGCGCCTGGGCCATATCGGGCTGTGGATCCTCTACCCGCTGGTGTATTTCGCCTACATTTTGTTGCGGGGCAATCTGCTGGCGGCCTACCCCTACCCGTTCATTGATGTGGCCAACCTGGGTTATCCACAGGTGTTCATCAATGCCGGGGGGATCTTGTTGGGGTTTGTCGTGATTGCGCTGGGGGTGGTGGGGGTTGATCGGTGGCGGGCGCGCTAGGGATTTATCGCCGATCACTTTTGTGGCGAGGGGATTTATCCCCGCTGGGTTGCGAAGCAACCCCATCGCTGTGGACTCAAATCTGTCTGACACACCGAGTTGTCTGGTTCTAGGGCCGCTTCGCAGCCCAACGGGGATAAATCCCCTCGCCACAGTGGAGCTTTCATCGCTCAGGACTTCGCGGGCAACATCCACACCAACCCGCTGGCCTTCGCCCGCTCGTGACACAACGCCAGGACGCTGCGCCGCTCTTCGTTGTCCATCCGACTCCAGCGGGTGATTTCCGCCACGCTGCGCTGGCAGCCGGTGCAGATGTCGTCATCGTCCAGTGCGCAGATGCTCACGCAGGGCGAAGGAACCGGGCGCTCGGACGCGCTCATTGGTCTTGCTCGGACAGGTCGCGAGCGTAGCGCTGGGCGTTGTGCACATAGTGGGCGGCGCTGGCCTCGAGCATTTTCTTCTGGGCCTCGGTCAACTCGCGCACCACCTTGCCGGGCGAGCCCATCACCAGCGAACCGTCGGGGATCTCCTTGCCCTCGCCGATCAGCGAGTTGGCGCCGATGATGCAATTGCGGCCAATCCTGGCGCCATTGAGGATCACCGCATTGATGCCGATCAGGCTGTAGTCGCCCACCGTGCAACCGTGAAGCATGGCGTTATGGCCGATGGTCACGCCGGTGCCGATGGTCAGCGGGTACCCCATGTCGGTGTGCATCACCGTGCCGTCCTGCACGTTGCTGTTCCGGCCGATCAGAATCAGCTCGTTATCGCCGCGCAGCACGGCGTTGAACCAGACGTTGGCGCCCTCTTCGAGGCGGACCTTGCCCACCAGCGTGGCGTTGGGTGCGACCCAACTGTCGGGATGGGTTTCGACACGGGCATCGCCCAAACGGTATTTCATGGCAATCCTCGGGGCGTCAGGTGTTGATGAAGCTCTTGGGCGGCGTATGCAGGTCGATGCCCGCGTCGTACAGCAGGTTGACCAGCTCGACGATCATGATCGCCGTCAGACCCCAGATCTTGTATTCGCCATAACGGTAACTGGGCGTGTACCAACTGCGGCCCTGGTAGTCGATACGGTGGGTATGTTCGCGGGGATCCTTGCGGAAAAACTCCAGCGGCACGCTGAACACCGCGGCGATCTCGGCATCGTTGGCCCGGTACTCGACAAAATCCGGAATCACCCCGACATACGGCGTGACCTTGATCCCATGCAGCGAGATCAGCGGGCTGAGCGGGCCGATCACCTCCACCAGACCGGGGGGCAGGCCGATTTCTTCCTCGGCTTCGCGCAGGGCAGTGAAGATCAGGTCCGGGTCTTCCGGGTCGCGGCGTCCGCCGGGGAACGCCACTTCGCCGCCGTGGGTCGAGAGCCCGCTGGCGCGCAAGGTCAATACCAGCTCCGGCTCGTCACCGCGAGTGATCGGCACCAGCACAGCGGCTTCAGGGAAGCGACGGTCGGCCTGCAGGTCACGCGGGGTATGGTTGCTTACTCGATGCAGTAGCTCGTCCAGCATGAGACTTCTCGATTTATTCGCTACCTTGCATCATGCACCAATCGTTCAAGCCGCCCAACCCCCGACACCGCGTCGTGTCGCGAAACGACAACTTGCCGACCCCGCCCGCGCACGCCAAGATAGGCGCAGCATTCAGGAACCCCAGCATGAAATTCTGCAGCCAGTGCGGTAACCCGGTGACCCAACGCATACCCGAAGGCGACTCGCGCCTGCGGTTTGTCTGCGACACCTGCCACACCATCCATTACCAGAACCCCAACATCGTGGCCGGTTGCGTACCGACCTGGGGCAGTAAAGTCCTGCTGTGCCGGCGCGCCATCGAGCCGCGGCGCGGCTACTGGACGCTGCCGGCGGGTTTCATGGAAAACGGCGAGACCGTCGAACAGGCCGCCGTGCGCGAAACCGCCGAAGAAGCCTGCGCCCGGGTGCGCAACCTGAGCATCTATACGCTGATAGACGTACCGCATATCAGCCAGGTGCATGTATTCTTCCGCGCTGAACTGGTGGACGAGGATTTCGCCGCCGGTCCCGAGAGCCTGGAAGTGCAACTGTTCGAAGAAGCCGACATTCCCTGGGATGAACTGGCGTTTCGCACCGTGGGGCGCACCCTGGAATATTTCTACGCGGACCGTCGCGCCGAGGCCTACCCGGTGCGCAGCGAATCGATCCCGCCGCTGGCTCAACCTGCCAATACCTGAAACCCCATAGGAATACCCTGTCAATGCGCTGGTTGCTTGTGCTGTTCTGCTTGTCGTTCACCGCCCTGTCCCAGGCGTCTGCGCTGGGAACCTACGACGGCAAGCTCATCGAAAAAGTGCTGGTGCTCAAGTCCGCCCATCAATTGCAATTGATCAACGACGGCAAACCGCTCAAGACCTACCGCATTTCATTGGGCAAGGGCGCCAAGAAAGGCCCCAAGCTGATCGAGGGCGACAAGCGCACCCCCGAGGGTTTCTACTGGATCGACTGGCGCAAGACCAGCGATCGCTTCTACCTGTCGATGCACATTTCCTACCCCAACATCAGCGACGCAGCCCGCGCCCGGCGCGAAGGGGTGGAACCGGGGAGCATGATCATGATCCACGGCACGCCGGACACCGAGGAAAACCCTGAAGAACTGTTCCACACCCTGGACTGGACCGACGGCTGCATCGCCATGCGCAACGTCGACATGCGCGAAGTCTGGAACCTGGTGCCCGACGGTACGATGATCGAGATTCGGCCGTAGCGCCGCGATGCGAAGGGGCCGGTGGGCGCAGCCATACGCGGGGTGAGAACCCCAGCCTCTAGGACCCCGGCCATGCCGATGCATGCCCGAATGCATTTCCCCCTGTGGGAGCGGGCTCGCCCGCGAAAGCGCCCTACCAGCCGCCCCCTCCCTTGCCATCTCTCAATTCCACAGGCGCAATGCAATCCGGTGCTCCACCACCCCTTGCAAAACCCTCGATTAAAAGTCATCGCACAACGCTTATCTACTGTCAGAAATAACAGGTAACGGATATTTCCGACCAGTGACGCACATCGCCCTGTCCCTGCCATTCCTCGACTATCAGCTTGTTACAAGATCGAGCCATCAAACTCTGATCCTTCATCTATTCTCAGTCTCACGCAGTGAACCGAGGCGCACCCCAGCGGGGTCTTCGCACTGCGCAATCAATATTTAAACTGTCAATTCGAAGAATAGGTCGTAATGAAGTATGTGATTCGGTTGGCATCCTCGTTTCAGGTGAGGTGTCCAAATCATGAGTAGAAGTAACGGTTTCATCCGGGCGACGGCGGTCGCCGTGGTGTTGGCTGGCGCCTGGCAAGCGGGTTCTTATGCGTGGGCGGCAACCCAGGGCTCGGCGCAGAAAGAAGAGCCCTGGTACCAGGCCTGGCTTCAGGTCACGGCAGACCCGAGCGTGGACATCCGTGCGACCACCCCTTCCCTGCGCTGGCGAACCGACATGGACACGCTCTATCGGGGCGACACCACCAATCAGGGGTTGGAGGCGTTCCAGGACGGGCTATTGCCCAAATCCGTCGCGTTTCCCGAAGACGAATGGATGTATGACTGGTTCAGGCATGGCGCTGGCGCCCCACGGTCGGTATATAGCAGCACCACCCGCAATCAACGTATCGCCCAGAGCTTCGCCAATGAATGGGTGTTCGAATTCAGGGCTCCCCATGGCATCGATCAGGAGCAATCGGGCGGGCCTATTGTAGGTGAGCAAGAGATCAGCTACCCGGGCGGGGTCAAGGGGATCTTTATCAAGCAGGCCTGCAACAAAACCAATCTCGCCGATTGTGTCGCGAACCCTAACTACCGTGAACCCACCGGTCACGAGACAATGCAGGAAGTGGCCGCGACCCGAATCGATTGGAACAAGCTCACACCCGCAGAAGGTCTGGCCTGGACAACGAACAAACAATCCCTCTGGGCAGTGGGCTCGTCGAGGATCAATCCTGTGCAGGGAGCAGAAGCACTGGCCAGCGGGTTACGAGCAAAGAATTCGCAGCCACCGGTCTTACGCTGGGCGAGCAGCCCAGAGTCTCCCTCCATTCAATCGGTCGTCGTGGCATTTCGTGACTATAGCGATGCCAAGATCTGGGCGGTCACGGAAGCAGAAAACGGCGGCTGGGTCTATGAGGTCAGGCCCAACAGCGTGGCGGTGGATCTGTCAGGTGAATATACCGGCAACCGTCCAGGCGCCTTCGCATTCATCGGTGGTATCAAAAGCGGGCTGTTGATGAACGCGCGCCGTTTCGAGAAAGGCGTGAGCCAACCGGTCGAGTGCATCGGCATTGAAAAAGAAGTTTGCCGACTCGAGAACGTCCACCAATAGCTTCAAACCGACACCAGCCGTCATGCAGGCTGTCGGCTCCACTTGAGGCCTTGTACGCCCCCTCGCCCTGCTGTGGCGAGGGGGTCTGCGACCGCTGGGCCAGTCCGACAACGGGGCCGGTGCTTATGGCATCAAACCCGGAGCTCTGCCCGGTCCAGGCATTTGTTCGCCAGCAACGTGCCCAGCTCGATCATCTGCGCCACGCCCAGTGCCACATGGCGTCGTGAACCTTCCAGGTCGAACGCCAGGTCGCTGAGCATGGCGTTGGCCGAGGCCAGGGTTTCGCTGAGGTTGGCCAGCATCACTTCGGGGTCGACACCGGCGGTCACGGTGAAGAGCTGCGTCGAGGGTTGGGGGGCTGACTCGCCGTCTTCAGGCTTGAGGTAATGGTCCATCGCTCGGTCGGCGGCTTCCTTCAGTTTTTCGGGGGCGTAGTCGCCGTAGGGGAAGGTGGATGCCGGGTTTGGAATGTCAGAATTATTTTTCAATGGAAGCTCCTTTTATTAATGGAGCCCAGGACAAATTGTCCGGGCCTATTGCCCCTTGTGTTTTCGGACGGTCAAACCCGGTCGCTGAATTGGCAGCGACACCCAAAGGCTAGAGCCGTCGCTTCCGACGGGCAACCTTAAAAACCTGTCGGAAACTTCGGTGCGCCTGACAGACCAATGGACAAGTATTCACACAACAAAAAACCGGCCTAGGCCGGTTTTCATTGGTGATATTTGGATTCAAACAAACGCTGCCCGCTGCTCAGCCTCATAATGCCGAGTCTGAAAAGGCAAAAGGGTTTGCACCTTCAAACCAAGACCTTCCTTTAACCCCCAAGAAAGAGCCAGTTCATCACGGCGCTTGCGAAGCGCAACAGCAGTCTGTGAGGTAATGGCTTGCTTGGGTGTCGAGCGCAAGAACAGCTCTAGGGCATTGAAAACTTCCAACGCACGACTGTCCGTGACACACGAAAAACGGGTGAGTCGTTCGAGCAAATATCCTGCTCGACGCTGCTCGACCTCATCAGTGTGTTGGCTCAGGAAAGCTTGGGCTGCGCTTATTAAATCCGCGCTGGAATACCAGACAGCCTTGGCCATGCTCACAAGCGCAGCATCGTCTGCGTGATCCAATGGGTTCTTGACCAATGTGTCCAGAGCGGCCGAGAGGACTTGGCCGTTAGAAGGCTTCGTCATCTGTATCCTCCAAATAATTTTGCAAAATGTGGTTAAGAACAGAGGTTGGAGGCTCTTTGTTGCCAACATATACGTCAATTGCCTGCAGCGCCAGTCGACGCAGCTCGGAAGATAAAATGAAGCCAGCCCTCAGAAGCGCCATGATGTCGCCAATATCTTGATCCGTTGCCCTACCCAGCTTTGAAATCGCAATATCGATCGGAGCGGCAATGTGAACATGCAAAGGAGACTCGACAGGGAACTCTTCAAGGGTAAGGCTTCGAACCCAGTAGTCCTCGTGAATTGGACCAAAGCTGGTGTTGTATTGGAGGTCGTAGTTTAGCTCCATCAATCGACCGGATTTCTCGTCGCGAAATTGCTCGGGCACTTGCGCGAGCAGCATTCGAAGATCAAAACCGTCCGGAAGGCTGGCCTCATAGATTTCCGCGTCAACGTCCGTGGAAACACGATGATTTGTATAGAGGTGCACTGCGCATCCACCAAATACCATGACTTTAACCGCCCCTGGTTTTGCACTCTCAGATGTCAGCTCTGCTTCGACGGATTTGAACATTGAAACCAAAGCCTGCCCCAGCGCGGTGCGGGTATTGAGGCGAGGAGTGATCATTTCCGGCATTTCCATGTTTGAACCTCAGAGGCTGGTGTTGCTCCTTGAAACCTGGATCTGCCACTCAGCCTTGCCAAAGACTAATAGGCGATCCATGCGCTTGGAGACGGGCCCCGAAAGCTAGAGCCCTCGCTTCCGAGCGACAACCTTAAAAACTTGTCGGAAACTTCGGTGCGTCTGACAGACCAATTGCCTGGTTGCGGATGTTTCATACGGGGGCATATCCGTTGCTGCGGTAATGGCTGCTGGCGGTTTCGCCCTTACGGCGACTTACTTTCTTTCAAACGCCCCGGAATGCCGGCCCAGAAGAAAGTAAGCAAAGAACGCTGGCCCCACCACTCGGCACCTCGCCTGGGCGAGGTGCCGAGTGGTGGGGCAAAGCGCTTTTGGTTACTTTTGGCGCTCTTCCAAAAGTGACCCGCCGTAAGGGCGGAACCCTAAGCAGCCATGACCGCAGCAACGGATATACACCCAAATCTCGCCCCCAATAAAAAACCCGCCGATCTACTCAGCGGGTTTTTCATTTAAGCGATTCAAGCGTAGGAAGATCAAAAATCCTCCAACCGCCACACCTCATACGCCGGCGTCTCGTAGGGATGGCTCTGTTTCAAAGCCTCCACTACCCCACGAATCAACTCATCAGCGACAACCAGCTCCACCTTCCACTCCTCGACCTGCTCAACCTGCCCCGCTTCGCCAATGAACGGCTGGCTGCCGTCCAACGGGCGAAACTGGCCCAGGCCCAGCACTTGCCAGGCGCAGTGATCATAGTCGCCGATTCGCCCGCCACCGGCAGCGAATACGGCGTTTTTGACCTCGTCCACATGGCTGGCCGGGACGAAGAAGCAGAGTTTGTACACGCCTTTAGTTCACCCAGACGCGGGCGTTGCGGAACATGCGCATCCATGGCGCGTCTTCGTTCCAGTCGTCCGAACGCCACGAGTTCTGCACCGCGCGGAAAACACGCTCAGGGTGCGGCATCATGATGGTCACACGGCCGTCGCGGCTGGTCAGGCCGGTGATCCCGCGCGGCGAACCGTTCGGGTTGGCCGGGTAGGTTTCGGTGACCTTGCCGTGGTTGTCGACAAAACGCAGCGACACGCAACCGGACAAGTCGGCTTCGAGCAACGCCTCTTCGCTTTCGAATTCCGCATGGCCTTCGCCATGGGCGATGGCGATCGGCATGCGCGAGCCGGCCATGCCCTGCAGGAAGATCGAATTCGACTCCTGCACCTGGACCATCGCCACGCGGGCTTCGAACTGCTCGGAACGGTTGCGCACGAAGTGCGGCCAGAACTCGCTGCCGGGGATCAGCTCGTGCAGGTTGGACATCATCTGGCAACCGTTGCACACACCGAGGGTGAAACTGTCGTTGCGCTCGAAAAAGCCCTGGAACGCGTCACGGGCGCGGCTGTTGAACAGCGCCGACTTGGCCCAGCCTTCGCCGGCCCCCAGCACGTCACCGTAGGAGAAACCGCCACAGGCAACCAGGCCCTTGAAGTCGTTCAGGTCGACACGACCGGCGAGGATGTCGCTCATGTGCACGTCGATCGCGTTGAAACCGGCACGGTCGAACGCCGCCGCCATTTCCACCTGGCCGTTGACGCCCTGCTCACGCAGTACCGCCACCTGTGGGCGAATGCCTTTCTTGATGTAGGGCGCGGCCACGTCCTGGTTGACGTCGTAGCTGAGCTTGGCGCTCAGCCCCGGGTTGTCTTCTTCCAGCAGCGCGTCGAATTCCTGCTCGGCGCACTCGGCGTTGTCCCGCAGGCGCTGGATCTGGTAGCTGGTTTCAGCCCACTGGCGCTGCAACAGGCGGCGCTGGCCTTCAAAGACGGTGTCGCCGTTGAAGGTGATGTCGATGTGCGCGTTGTTGATCGGCTGGCCGATCACCGAGACGCACTCGGCCAGGCCGGCGGCGCTGAACTGGGCGAGGATGTCCGGGGTGGCGTCCTGGCGCACCTGGATCACCGCACCGAGCTCTTCGTTGAACAGGATGGCCGGGATTTCGCTGGCGGACTCGGCCACGCTGTCGAGGGTCAGGTTCAGGCCGCAATGACCGGCGAAGGCCATTTCCATCACAGTGGTCAGCAAGCCGCCGTCGGAACGGTCGTGGTAGGCCAGCAGATGACCGTCGGCGTTGAGGCCCTGGATCACGGCGAAGAACGCCTTCAGGTCTTCGGCATCGTCAACGTCCGGTGCCTGCTTGCCGAGCTTGCCATGCACCTGGGCCAGGATCGAGGCGCCCATGCGGTTCTGGCCACGGCCCAGGTCGATCAGGATCAGGTCGGTGGTGCCCTTGTCCATGCGCAGTTGCGGGGTCAGGGTCTGGCGGACATCGGTCACCGGGGCAAAACCGGTCACGATCAGCGACAGCGGCGAGGTCACGCTCTTGTCCACGCCTTCGTCTTTCCAGCGCGTGGCCATGGACATGGAGTCCTTGCCCACCGGGATGGTGATGCCCAACTCAGGGCACAGCTCCATGCCGACGGCCTTGACGGTGTCGTACAGGCGGGCGTCTTCGCCCGGATGACCGGCGGCGGACATCCAGTTGGCCGACAGCTTGATGTCGGAGATCTTGCCAATGCGCGAGGCCGCGAGGTTGGTCAGGGCCTCGCCGATGGCCATGCGGCCCGACGCCGGGGCGTCCAGCAGCGCCAGCGGCGTGCGCTCGCCCATGGCCATGGCTTCACCGGTGTAGACGTCGAAGCTGGTGGCGGTCACGGCGACGTCGGCCACCGGTACTTGCCACGGGCCGACCATCTGGTCGCGGGCCACGAGGCCGGTGATGGTGCGGTCGCCGATGGTGATCAGGAAGCTCTTGCTTGCCACGGCCGGGTGATGCAGGACGCGCTCGATGGAGTCGGCGAGGTCGAGAGTGGACGGGTCGAAGTCATCGCCCAGCTCGGTTTCGCGAACGGCCGAACGGTGCATGCGCGGGGCCTTGCCCAACAGCACTTCCAGCGGCATGTCCACCGGGCTGTTGCCGAAGTGGCTGTCGGTCACGGTCAGTTGCGGCTCGGCGGTGGCTTCGCCGACCACGGCGAACGGGCAGCGCTCGCGCTCGCAGATGGCCTTGAAGCGGTCGAAGTCGGCCGGGCCGACCGCCAGGACATAACGCTCCTGGGATTCGTTGCTCCAGATTTCGTGCGGGGCCATGCCCGGCTCGTCGTTTGGAATGTTGCGCAATTCGAAGCGGCCACCACGGCCGCCGTCGTTGACCAGCTCCGGGAAGGCGTTGGACAGGCCGCCCGCGCCGACGTCGTGGATGAAGCTGATGGGGTTCTTGTCGCCCAGCTGCCAGCAACGGTCGATGACTTCCTGGCAACGGCGTTCCATTTCCGGGTTTTCCCGTTGGACCGAGGCGAAGTCCAGGTCCGCCGAACTGGTGCCGGTGGCCATCGAGGACGCAGCGCCGCCGCCCAGGCCGATGAGCATGGCCGGGCCACCGAGGACGATCAGCTTGGAGCCGACCACGATCTCGCCTTTCTGCACGTGTTCGGCGCGGATGTTGCCCATGCCGCCGGCGAGCATGATCGGCTTGTGGTAGCCGCGCACTTCTTCACCGCGCGGGGTGGCGATGGATTGTTCGAAGGTGCGGAAATAACCGGTGAGCGCCGGACGGCCGAATTCGTTGTTGAACGCAGCGCCCCCCAGGGGGCCTTCGATCATGATGTCGAGGGCGTTGACGATGCGCTCAGGCTTGCCATAGGGCTTTTCCCACGGTTGTTCGAAGCCCGGGATCTGCAGGTTCGACACGGTGAAACCGGTCAGGCCAGCCTTGGGCTTGGCACCGCGACCCGTGGCGCCTTCGTCGCGGATCTCGCCACCGGAACCGGTGGACGCGCCCGGGAACGGGGCAATCGCGGTCGGGTGGTTGTGGGTCTCGACCTTCATCAGGATGTGCACCGGCTCCTGGACCGCGCCGTACTGGCGAGTCTCGGGGTCCGGGAAGAAGCGGCCGGCCACACTGCCGACGATGACCGAGGCGTTGTCCTTATAAGCAGACAGCACGCCTTCGCTGTGCATCTGGTAGGTGTTCTTGATCATGCCGAACAGGCTTTTTTCCTGGCTCTGGCCGTCGATGTCCCAACTGGCGTTGAAGATCTTGTGGCGGCAGTGCTCGGAGTTGGCCTGGGCGAACATCATCAGTTCGATGTCGTGGGGGTTGCGCTGCAAACCCTGGAAGGCGTTGACCAGGTAATCGATCTCGTCTTCGGCCAGGGCCAGGCCCAGTTCGGCGTTGGCTTTTTCCAACGCGGCGCGCCCGCCGCCCAGCACGTCGATGGCGGTCAGTGGCTTGGGCTCGGCGTGGCTGAACAGGCCGGCGGCCTCCTCCAGGTTGCCCAGTACGATCTGGGTCATGCGGTCATGCAGGTTCTCGGCGATCAGCCGGGCGTCGGCCTCGCTGAACTCACCGGTGACATAGAAGGCAATGCCGCGCTCCAGGCGCTGGACTTTCGCCAGGCCACAGTTGCGGGCGATGTCACTGGCCTTGCTCGACCACGGCGAAATGGTGCCGAACCGTGGCAGTACCAGGAACAGGCGGCCGGTGGGCTCCTGGACGGGAACACTGGGACCGTACTTCAGAAGGCGCGCGAGCACCTGCTGTTCGTCGCCGGTCAAAGCGCCGGTGACTTCGGCGAAGTGAGCGAATTCAGCATACAAGCCGCTGACAGCCGGGACGCATCGGCCCAGTTGCTCAAGAAGTTTGCTGTGGCGAAAGGCAGAAAGGGCAGGAGCGCCGCGCAGGATCAACATCTTCGGGACAGCCTCGGGAAGGGGGTGTGCTTTGAGGCCGTGCATTCTAGCCTAAACCGCCGGCAACGGCACCCGAAACGGCACCCCGGATGCGCCCCGAATGTCGGTCTTTGCCCGAAAAACCGGATTGGACGCACGTTCCAATGTTCGCGCAGAGATTTTTTTCAGTGCCATAAAACCCGCCGCGCGCCGGCCGGCCTGAGTTGCGGACATGTTTTGCAATCGCTAGCAGACTGGCCATTTGCTGTCGAGATATGGCGGTAAGGGCCGTTTGCGTATACTGCGCAGATGTTTTCCCCAACGGCTTTGCGTCCGCGATATGCCAAGTGGCTGATCGCAACCGGACTCTTCCTGGTGCTCAGTGGTTGTGTTGAGAAACCCAACACACTGGAGCGCGTAAAGGAGGATGGCGTGCTGCGGGTGATCACCCGGAACAGCCCCGCCACCTACTTTGAGGATCGCAACGGTGAAACCGGCTTCGAATACGAGCTGGTGAAGCGCTTCGCCGACGATTTGGGGGTGGAGCTGAAGATCGAGACCGCCGACAACCTCGACGACCTGTTCAGCCAGATCGGCAAGCCCAACGGCCCGGTGCTGGCCGCCGCAGGCCTGGTCAGCAGCGAGCCGCGCAAGAAGCAGGTGCGGTTTTCCCACGCCTACCTGGAGGTCACGCCCCAGGTCATCTACCGCAACGGCCAGTCGCGCCCCACCGACGCGGCGGCCCTGGCGGGCAAGAAGATCATGGTGCTCAAGGGCAGCACCCACGCCGAGCAGCTGGCGCAATTGAAACAGCAATACCCCGGCATCGAATACGAAGAGTCCGACGCCGTTGAGGTGGTCGACCTGCTGCGCATGGTCGACGAGGGCCAGATCGACCTGACCCTGGTGGACTCCAACGAAGTGGCGATGAACCAGGTGTACTTCCCCAACGTGCGCGTGGCCTTCGACCTGGGCGACGCTCGCAGCCAGAGCTGGGCGGTGGCCCCCGGTGAAGACAACAGCCTGCTCAACGAGATCAACAGCTACCTCGACAAGGTGCAGAAGAACGGCACCCTGCAGCGCCTCAAGGATCGTTACTACGGGCACGTCGATGTTCTCGGCTACATGGGCGCCACCACTTTCGCCCAGCATCTGCAGCAGCGGCTGCCCAAGTACGAGCAACACTTCAAGACCTACGCCAAGCAGGAAAAGGTCGACTGGCGCCTGCTGGCGGCAATCGGCTACCAGGAATCGCTGTGGCAACCGGCGGTCACGTCCAAGACCGGCGTGCGCGGCCTGATGATGCTGACCCAGAACACGGCCCAGGCCATGGGCGTGTCCAACCGCCTGGACCCCAAGCAAAGCATCATGGGGGGCGCCAAGTACCTGGCCTACATGAAGGACCAACTGGACGAGAGCATCGAAGAACCGGACCGCACCTGGTTCGCCCTCGCCGCCTACAACGTCGGCAGCGGTCACCTGGACGACGCCCGCAAGCTGGCGGCCAAGGAAGGGCTGAACCCGAACAAGTGGCTGGACGTGAAGAAAATCCTGCCGCGCCTGTCGCAGAAGCAGTGGTACAGCAAGACCCGCTACGGCTACGCCCGAGGCGGCGAACCCGTGCATTTCGTGGCGAACATCCGGCGCTACTACGACATCCTGACCTGGGTCACGCAGCCGCAGCTCGAAGGCAACCAGGTGGCCGAGGGCAACCTGCACGTACCGGGCGTCGACAAGAGCAAGCCGAACCAGGAAACCCCGCCGCTCTGAAAGCCCCACACAATCCCTGATGCTGTGATGAATCTGTGGCGAGGGGATTTATCCCCGTTGGGCTGCGAAGCAGCCCCAAAGCTGTCAACTCAATCTGCCTGACACACCGAGGCGCCAGATTTTAGGGCTGCTTCGCAGCCCAACGGGGATAAATCCCCTCGCCACAATGAATCAAGCAGGCCTTAAATAAGCAGGCATATTGAGTTATGTGGTGGCATCAGGCCTTAGCAGCCGCCAGGATCAGCGCTTTCATTTCCGAGACCGCCGACTTGAACCCGACGAACAGCGCGTGGGCCACCAGCGCGTGGCCGATGTTCAGCTCGTTGATGCCCTTGATGGCCGCCACGGCCTCAACGTTGTGGTAGTGCAGGCCGTGGCCGGCGTTGACGATCAGGCCCTGGGCCAGGCCGAAGGTGACGCCATCGGCTACCCGCCGCAGCTCATCGGCCACGGCGGACGGGGTTTCGGCGTCGGCATAGCGGCCAGTGTGCAGTTCGATGGCCGGGGCGCCGACACGTCGGGAGGCTTCGATCTGCCGCTCGTCGGCGTCGATAAACAACGACACCTCGGCACCGGTCTTCGCCAGCCGCTCCACCGCCGCCTTGATCCGCGCTTCCTGCCCCGCCACGTCCAGGCCGCCTTCGGTGGTCAGTTCCTGGCGCGTCTCAGGCACCAGGCAGATGTGCGCCGGGCGGATGCGCTCGGCGAACGCCATCATTTCCTCGGTCACGCCCATCTCGAAATTCATGCGGGTTTGCAGCACATCCTTGAGCAGCAGTACGTCGCGCTCCTGGATATGCCGGCGATCCTCCCGCAGGTGCACGGTGATGCCGTCGGCGCCCGCCTCTTCGGCGTCCAGTGCGGCCTTGACCGGATCCGGGTAGCGCGTACCCCGGGCCTGGCGGAGGGTGGCGACATGGTCGATGTTCACGCCGAGAAGAATGCGTTGGCTGGTGCTCACGAAAAAGCGCTCCTGAATGGGCTAATGGACGGCCCACAGCATACGGGTTGATCAAGGCTTGTGAAACAACTCGCGACTGACCAGCGGTTTGCCACCCAGGTGAACCGCCAGGGCCTGGCGCATCAGACGCTTGGCCGCCGACAAGGCGCCTGGCGCGGTCCAATCGGCTTCGGCCATGGCCAACAGTTCGGCGCCGTTGAACAAGCCCGGTTGCAACAGGTAGACCTGCTCGAGGCCGGCATCCACTTGCAAGCGGTACAGGCCGTCGGCCGCGATGGGCGCGCCATGCAGGTCGGTGTCCAGGGCAAAACCATAGCCAAGGTCATCCAGCAGCCGCCATTCGAACGAGCGCAACAGCGGCTCCAGCGGGCGGCCTTCGGCGAGGGCTAGCAGGGTCGCGGCGTAGTGGTCGAAGACCGCGGGATGGGGATCTTCGGCGGGCAGCAGGCGGATCAGCAATTCATTGAGGTACAGGCCGCTGAACAACGCCTCGCCATTGAGCCAGGCGGCAACGCCCTGGCTTTCCATGCGCCCGACATTCTTCAACTCGCCCCGACCGCGCAATTCGACTTCCAGCGGCACGAACGGCCGCGCCAGGGTCCCGGCCTTGCCCCGAGCCCCACGCAACACCGCCCGCAGCCGCCCTTGCGGCGTGAGGAAGTCCACCAGGGCGCTGCTTTCGCGGTAGGCGCGCGAATGCAGGACGTAGGCGGATTGGGCGATGGGTGGGCTGGAGGACATGGAAGTTGAAGTCTCACTGACGGAGCACAATTGTATAAACGACCCAAAACCAATGTGGGAGCGGGCTTGCTCGCGAAGGCGGTGTATCAGTTAACAATGATGTCGACTGACAGGACGCATTCGCGAGCAAGCCCGCTCCCACAAGGTCCGTGGTGTACGGCCGGACGGATTACAGGTCGCCGTAACCCAGCGAGCGCAACGCCCGCTCGTCATCCGACCAACCACCCTTCACCTTGACCCACAGGTTGAGCATGATCTTGGAGTCGAACAGCAGCTCCATGTCCTTGCGCGCCTCGGTGCCGATGCGCTTGATGCGCTCGCCCTTGTCGCCAATGATGATTTTCTTCTGGCCGTCACGTTCGACGAGGATCAAGGCGTGGATGTGCAGGGTCTTGCCTTGCTGCTTGAACTCTTCGATCTCGACGGTGATCTGGTACGGCAGCTCGGCGCCCATCTGGCGCATGATTTTCTCGCGCACCAGCTCGGCGGCCAGGAAACGGCTGCTGCGGTCGGTGATCTGGTCTTCCGGGAAGAAGTGATCGTTTTCCGGCAGGTGTTCGGCGATCACCCGCTCCAGCGCGTCGAGGTTATGGCCGTGCTGGGCCGAGATCGGGATGATCTGGGCGTTGGGCAGTTGTTCCTGCAACCAGGTCAGGTGCGGCATCAGCTCGGCCTTGTCCTCGATGCGATCGGTCTTGTTCAGCGCCACGATCAAGGGACCGGTCACGTACTGGACGCGTTCGAGGACCATCTGGTCTTCTTCGGTCCACTTGGTGCGGTCGACCACGAAGATCACCACGTCGACGTCTTTCAACGCCGCCGACGCCGTTTTGTTCATGTAGCGGTTCAACGCCTTCTCGCCGCCCTTGTGCATGCCAGGGGTGTCGACGTAGATCGCCTGCACGGCGCCTTCGGTCTTGATGCCCAGCATGTTGTGGCGGGTGGTCTGGGGCTTGCGCGAGGTGATCGCCAGCTTCTGCCCGAGGATGTGGTTCAGCAATGTGGACTTGCCCACGTTCGGCCGGCCAACAATGGCGACATAGCCGCAACGGGTCAGGGTTGTATCAGTCATTGCCATTCTCCACGCCCAGGGCAATCAGTGCTGCGGCGGCCGCTACCTGTTCGGCAATACGACGACTCACACCCTGGCCTCGGCTTTTTTCATTCAGTAAGACAACTTCGCATTCGACGAAGAAAGTTCGGCAATGCGGCTCGCCCTGGATATCCACGACTTCGTAGCGCGGCAGCTCGCAACTGCGCGACTGCAAAAACTCCTGCAGGCGCGTCTTCGGGTCCTTGTTGGTGTCCACCAGCGTCAGGCTGTCGATCTCGGAGGTCAACCAGGCCAGCACGCGCTCGCGAGCCTTTTCCATGCCGGCGTCCAGGTAGATCGCGCCAATCAACGCTTCCAAGGCATCGGCGAGGATCGACTCGCGGCGAAAACCACCACTTTTCAACTCACCGGAACCCAGGCGCAGGTAGTCACCCAAGTCGAAACCACGGGCCAGCACGGCCAGGGTCTCACCTTTTACCAGGCGCGCGCGCAAACGCGACAACTGGCCTTCACGGGCCAGCGGGAAGCGCTCGAACAGCGCCTCGCCGGCGACGAAGTTGAGGATCGCATCACCGAGGAATTCCAGGCGCTCATTGTTGCGACCGGCAAAACTGCGGTGAGTGAGGGCCAGGAGCATCAACTCCGGATCCTTGAAGGTATAGCCGAGCTGGCGCTCGAGACGGCTTAGAGAAACGCTCACGGTTTACCCACGTAGAGTTCGTGGCTGGATTCCACTGCCAGGCCGGCAAAGCGCCGTTGGCTTGGGACAATTAACGCTGTGTTCAAAAATAACGTCCTGACTATCGTTGGCTTCAAGCTTTCGGGCAGCCTTATGCAGGCTCCAGAAATGCATTCGGCGCTGTGTTCAACAGCGCCGTGTGGGATTACTTGATCAGGCCAACCCGCGAGAAATTCGGCAGGTGGCTGAGTTTGGGTTCCGGCCAGCTCATCCAGACTGCAAAGGCCTTGCCGACGATATTGCGGTCGGGGACCATGCCCAGCAGGTCCTTGGGAATGTTCGGATCATCCCAGTACCGGCTGTCGTTGGAGTTGTCGCGGTTGTCACCCATCATGAAATAGTGCCCCGCCGGCACGGTCCACGAATGGTCCGGCGTCGCGCGATAGCGGCTCATCTCCTTGCGGATCAGGTGCTCGACCGCGCCGAGTTTTTCCTTGTACAGCTCGGCGCTGCCCAAGGTGCCCGGCTCGGAGCCGAGCAACTGTTCGGCCACCGATTCGCCGTTGACGAACAGGCGCTTGTCGGCGGTGTAGCGGATCGTGTCGCCTGGCAGGCCTACCACCCGCTTGATGTAGTTGACGTTCGGGTCGCTCGGGAAGCGGAACACCATCACATCGCCGCGTTGCGGGTCACCCACCTCGATGACCTTCTTGTCGATCACCGGCAGGCGGATCCCGTAGGAAAACTTGTTCACCAGGATGAAGTCGCCCACGTCCAGGGTCGGCTTCATCGAGCCGGACGGGATCTGGAACGGTTCCACCAGGAACGAACGCAGCACCAGCACAATGAACAGCACCGGGAAGAACGACTTGCCGTATTCGACCAGCAGCGGTTCCTTGTTGAGTTTCTCGACCACCACACCGTCAGGCTGGCTGACGCTGCCCTGATAAGAGGCAATGGCCGCCCGGCGCCGGGGCGCCAGGAACAACAGATCAAGCAACGCCAACAAGCCGCAGACAAACACGGCGATAACCAGCAACAGCGGGAAATTTAGCGACATAGGACCTAACTATTCCAACCTGAGCACTGCAAGGAAGGCTTCCTGTGGAATTTCCACGTTACCGACCTGCTTCATGCGTTTTTTACCGGCCTTTTGCTTTTCCAACAGCTTGCGCTTACGGCTGACGTCGCCACCGTAGCACTTGGCCAATACGTTCTTTCTGAGCGCCTTGACGGTTGTACGCGCCACAATCTGCCCGCCAATGGCGGCCTGGATTGCCACGTCGAACATCTGCCGCGGAATCAGTTCCTTCATCTTCTCGGTCAATGCACGACCTTTGTAGTGCGCGTTGTCACGGTGCACGATCAATGCCAGGGCATCGACTTTCTCACCGTTGATCAGCACATCCAGCTTCACCAGATTAGCCGATTGGTAACGATCGAAATGATAGTCCAGCGAAGCATAGCCGCGACTGGTGGATTTCAGGCGATCGAAGAAGTCCAACACCACTTCGTTCATCGGCAGGTCGTAGGTCACCTGGACCTGCGAACCGAGGAACAGCATGTCGTGCTGCACGCCACGCTTTTCAATGCACAGGGTAATGACGTTACCCAGGTGCTCCTGAGGCACAAGGATGTTGGCCCGCACGATCGGCTCACGCATGTCCTCGATCGCCGACAGGTCCGGAAGCTTGGACGGGTTGTCGACGTAGATGGTTTCACCGTTCTTGAGCAACAGCTCGAAAATCACCGTCGGGGCCGTGGTGATCAGGTCCAGGTCGTATTCGCGCTCCAGGCGCTCCTGGATGATCTCCATGTGCAGCATGCCCAGGAACCCGCAACGGAAGCCGAAGCCCAGGGCGTCGGAGCTTTCCGGGGTGTATTGCAGGGACGAGTCGTTCAGGGTCAGCTTTTGCAGGGCTTCGCGGAAATCCTCGAAGTCGTCGGAGCTGACCGGGAACAGACCGGCATAGACCTGGGGCTGGATACGTTTGAAGCCGGGCAGCACATCGACGTCGGGGGTGGAACTCAAGGTCAGGGTATCGCCGACCGGCGCCCCGTGGATGTCCTTGATGCCGGCGATGATGAAGCCCACTTCACCGGCCTTGAGGTCGGTGGTAGCGGTGTGTTTCGGGTTGAATACGCCGACGCTGTCCACCAGGTGGATCTTGCCGGTGGACTTGACCAGGATCTTGTCGCCCTTCTTCACGCGGCCTTGGCGCACGCGAACCAGGGAGACCACGCCCAGGTAGTTGTCGAACCAGGAGTCGATGATCAGCGCTTGCAGCGGATCTTCGATGTTGCCGGTCGGCGCGGGAATGGTGGCTACCAGGCGCTCGAGCACTTCGTCCACGCCCAGGCCGGTCTTGGCACTGCACGTCACGGCGTCGGTGGCATCGATGCCGATGACTTTCTCGATTTCTTCCTTCACACGGTCCGGATCGGCCTGGGGCAAGTCGATCTTGTTCAGCACCGGCATGACTTCCAGGCCCTGCTCGATGGCCGTGTAGCAGTTGGCGACCGACTGTGCCTCGACGCCCTGGCCGGCATCGACCACCAGCAGCGCACCTTCACAGGCCGCCAGCGACCGGCTGACTTCATAGGTGAAGTCAACGTGGCCGGGGGTATCGATGAAGTTCAGCTGATAGGTGATGCCGTCGCGAGCCTTGTAGTAAAGGGTAACGCTGTGGGCCTTGATGGTGATCCCGCGCTCACGCTCGAGGTCCATGGAGTCGAGCACCTGGGCTTCCATTTCACGCTCGGCCAGGCCGCCGCAGATCTGGATAAAGCGATCGGCCAGCGTCGACTTGCCATGGTCAATGTGGGCGATGATGGAGAAATTGCGGATATGACTCAAATCACTCACGGGTCAACACTCAAAAAGGCTGCAGGCATAGCCCGCCGAAAAATAGCCGGCGATTGTACCTGATAGACCGCGCGAGCGTCACGTTCGCCTGTCGATGAGCGTTTGTTGTGAGGGAGCTTGCTCCCGCCGGGCTGCGAAGCGGCCCCCTGCGGCTGATAGATCCTGGGGCTGCTGCGCAGCCCAGCGGGAGCAAGCTCCCTCGCCACAGAAGCCCGCTCGCCCTGAGTTTGAATCAACCCGCCCGGCGCAGCAGCCAGAGCCCGGCCAGGGCGCACACGCCTGCCGGTACCAGCACCGCGAACAGCGGCGAGAAGCCGAACACCAGGCTCGACGGGCCGAGCAGGTCCTGGGCGATGCGGAAGGTGAAGCCCACCAGCACACCGGTAAACACCCGCTGACCAAGGGTCACCGAGCGCAACGGGCCGAAGATGAAGGAAATCGCCATCAACACCAGCGCGGCGGTCACCAGCGGCTGCAACACCTTGACCCAAAAAGCCAGCCAGTAGCGGCCGTTGTTAAGGCCCTGGTCGGCCAGGTAGTGGATATAGCCCCACAAACCGGTGATCGACAGGGATTCGGGCGCCATCACCACGGTACTGAGCAATTGCGGGCTGATGGACACGTCCCAGCGCTCTTGCGCCGCGGCAACCACTTCGGTGCGCTTGTCGTGGAACAGGGTGGTGGTGACGTCGCTCAGTTGCCAGTGGTCCTCGGCAAAGTTGGCCTTCTTGGCAAAGCTCGACGAAAGCATGTGCCGCTGGTCGTCGAACCGGTAGCGGGTCACGCCATAGAGGATGCCGTTGGGTTGCACCGAGTTGATATGGATGAACTCGTCGCCCTGGCGGTGCCACAGGCCATGCTTGGCGCTTTGCGCATCGCCGCCGCCCTGGGCCAGGGAGCGATTGGCCTGGGCCGTGTTCTCGGTGGCCGGGGCGATGTACTCACCGATCAGCACCCCCACCAGCATCAGCACCAGCATCGGCTTCATCACCGCCCAGACGATCCGACCGATGGACACGCCCGCGGCGCGCATGATGGTCAGTTCGCTGTTGCTGGCCAGGCTGCCCAGGCCGATCAGGCAACCGATCAGCGCGGCCATCGGCAGCATGTCGTAGAGCCGGCGTGGCGCGGTCAGCAGCACGTAGCTGGCCACGTCTACCAGGGTGTAGGTGTCACTGACGTCGCTCATCTCGTCGATGAACGCAAACAGGGTCGCCAGGCCAAGGATGATCCCCAGTACCGCGAGGATCGCCATGAACACGCTGCTGCCGATGTAGCGGTCGAGTTTAACCACGGGCCACCTCCAGCGCGCTGCGACGACTGGCCAGCTTCAGGCGCAAAGGCTCCCAATAGAGCAGCCCCAGGCCAATGGCCAGGAATATCCCATGCACCCACCACAGACCCAGCGTGGGCGGGATCTTGCCTTTCTCCAGGGCACTGCGGGCGGAAATCAGGATGGTCAGGTAAGCCATATACAGGAGAATCGCCGGCAGCAACTTGAGGAAACGACCCTGGCGTGGGTTGACCCGCGCCAACGGGACCGCCATGAGGGTCACGATAAACACCAGCAGCGGCAGCGACAGGCGCCATTGCAGCTCGGTACGGGCGCGAATGTCATCGCTGCCCAGCAGGCTGGCGGTGGGCATGGCGTCGCGGTCGGTGACTTCTTCGCTGACTTCGGGCTTGGGCAGCAACACGCCATAGGTGTCGTACTTCACGGCTCGGTAGTCGGCCTGCCCCGGTTTGCCGTCGTAGCGGTAGCCGTTTTCCAGGATCAGGTAGCGATTGCCCTCGGGGCTGATCTGCTGCTTGCCCTTCTCGGCCACCAGCACGGAAATGCCGCGGTCCTTGCTACCGTCGGAAGACAGGTTCTTTTGCGTGATGAAGACGCCGGCCAGGTTGATCCGGTCGTCCGACAGCTGTTCGGTATAGGTGACCCGCGTCCCGTCGCGCAGCGCCTGGAAGCGCCCCGGCACCAGGGTGTCGAATTCGGTCATCGCGTCCTGCTGGTTGATCAGCAACTGGAACTGGTTGGCGCCCTGGGGCGACAGGCTCAGGCTCAGCCACGCCACCAACAGCGCGACCACCGTGGCCGGGAAAAGCGTCATGCGAAACAGGCGTTGCTGGCTCATGCCGGTGGCCGAGAGCACGGTCATCTCGCTGTCCAGGTACAGGCGGCCGTAGGCCAGCAGGATACCGAGGAACAAGCCCAGCGGCAGGATCAGTTGCAGGAAGCCCGGCAGGCGGAACCCCATGATCAGGAACAGGGAGCCCGGGTCCAGGGCACCGGAAGCCGCCTGCGCAAGGTATTTGATGAAGCGCCCGCTCATGATGATGACCAGCAGCACGGCGCTGACCGCGCTCAGGGTCAGCAGGACTTCGCGGGATAGATAACGAAAGACGATCACACCAGACACTCCAGGATTGTCAGGCTAGGGTTTGCACGAAAAGTGCCTGCGCGACTTTTCAGACAAAAACCTAAGGTGGCCAAACAAGCGAACAGATCGAGCCGGCCCACCACAGCGCGCCGCCGAAAAAAGAGCCGCATTATCCTGTGATTGGAGGCGCCTGTCACTTCGCACGCTTTAAGCCGCTGCTTAAAGCCGTGAAGTTAGCGTCGCCGAGGGTTGTCAGGCTCGGGCGCCGGGGTTCAAACTGCGGCCTTTGTCGCCGGCGCGACCGTGACTGCTTCACTCAGGACGGGTGGCGAGCGAGCTTGCTCCCTCGCCACAGTCAGCGCCTGGCATCTTGACCAATCACTCAGGGATCCGAACATGGAACTGGTTGTAAAAAGCGTCAGCCCAGAAACGTTGAAAACCGCCACACTGGTGGTTGCCGTCGGCGAAAACCGTAAGCTCGGCGTCGTCGCCACCCAGCTCGACGCCCTGAGTGGCGGCGCCATCTCGGCGGTGCTCAAGCGCGGCGACCTGGCCGGCAAGGTCGGCCAGAGCCTGTTGCTGCACAGCCTGCCCAACCTCAAGGCCGAGCGCGTGCTGCTGGTGGGCGTGGGCAAGGACACCGAGCTGGGCGACCGTCCCTTCCGCAAGATCATTGCCGCAGCACTGGGCACTCTCAAGGGCCTGGGCGGCGGCGAAGCCACCCTGGCGCTGGACGAACTGGTGGTCAAGGGCCGCGACAGCTACGGCAAGAACCGCCTGCTGGCCGAGACCCTGGTGGACGGCGACTATCAGTTCGAGCGTTTCAAGAGCCAGAAGGCCGAACCGCGCGCCCTGAAGAAAATCACCCTGCTGACCATCAAGGCCGCCCAGGCCGAGGTCCAGCGCGCCGTGACCCACGCCACCGCGATCGCCAACGGCATGGCCTTCACCCGCGATCTGGGCAACCTGCCGCCGAACATCTGCCACCCGACGTTCCTCGGCGAACAGGCCAAGGCCCTGGGCAAGGAATACAAGGCCCTGAAGGTCGAAGTCTTCGACGAGAAGAAGATCAAGGACCTGGGCATGGGTTCGTTCTACGCCGTCGGCCAGGGCAGCGCCCAGCCGCCGCGCCTGATCGTCATGCAATACAACGGCGGCAAGAAATCCGAGAAGCCGTATGCACTGGTCGGCAAGGGCATCACTTTCGACACCGGCGGCATCAGCCTCAAGCCGGGCGCCGGCATGGATGAGATGAAGTACGACATGGGCGGCGCCGCCAGTGTGTTCGGCACCCTGCGCGCCGTGCTCGAACTGCAACTGCCGATCAACCTGGTGTGCATCCTGGCCTGTGCCGAGAACATGCCGAGCGGCACCGCTTCGCGCCCAGGCGACATCGTCACGACGATGAGCGGCCAGACCGTCGAGATCCTCAACACCGACGCCGAAGGCCGCCTGGTGCTGTGCGACGCCCTCACCTACTCCGAGCGCTTCAAGCCGCAGGCGGTGATCGACATCGCGACCCTGACCGGCGCCTGCGTCGTCGCCCTCGGCGCCCATACTTCCGGGCTTCTGGGCAACAACGACGAGCTGATTGGCCAACTGCTCAACGCCGGCCAACTGGCCGATGACCGCGCCTGGCAACTGCCGCTGTTCGATGAGTACCAGGAACAACTGGACAGCCCGTTCGCCGACATCGCCAACATCGGTGGCCCGAAAGCCGGGACCATCACCGCAGCGTGCTTCCTGTCGCGCTTCACCAAGAACCTGAACTGGGCGCACCTGGACATCGCCGGCACGGCCTGGACCAGCGGCGGCAAGGACAAGGGCGCCACCGGTCGTCCAGTGCCCCTGCTGACCCAATACCTGCTGGACCGCGCCAAGGCCTGACACCAATGACCGTCGCCGGCGTTGCCCACGGGTGACGCCGGCAGCGGCTCAGGAACCGCAATGACCAAAGTCGATTTCTATATCCTGCCCAGTGCCGATCCATCGGCACGGCTGGATTTTGCCTGCAAGCTCACGGAAAAGGCCTGGCGCATGGGCCACTGCATCTACCTGCATTGCAGCGATGCAGCCCAGCGCGACGACCTCGATGCGCGCCTATGGGCCTTCAAGGGCGAAAGCTTCGTGCCCCACGGCCCGGCCGAGAGCGAGCCCGAAGGGCTGATCGTCCTGGGGTTGGGGACCGATTGCGGCCAGCATCAGGACCTGTTGGTCAACCTCGACCTGAAAGTACCGGCCTTCGCCTCGCGCTTCGCCCGGGTGGCGGAAGTGGTGGTGGAAGACCCGGCCATCCGGCAAGCCGCGCGGGAGAGTTTCCGTTTCTACCGCGAACAGGGCTATCCTCTGCAAGACCACCGTTTACAGCGACTCTGAGCCTACGATGGACACTCCAAAACCACCGCAAAAGCCCGCGCACCTGCTGGATGACCTCGAGTCGATCCGCCAGTTGCTCGGCGACGACAACCTGCAGCCGCCGTTGTTGACCGACACGGTCGTGCATGAACCTGCGCACGAAGAACAGATCCCGCTGCTGTTCGACCCGATCAACGGCCAACCCGAACCCCAGCCCGCTGCCAAGGCCGAGCCCAAGGGGCCTGATGCCTTGCTGCACCTGGACAGCGAACTGCGCGCCGCCGCGCAACTGATCCTGCAAGACGTCATCGACGACTTCGCCCCGCACATCGAGACCGAGCTCAAACGTCGCCTGGATGCCAGGATGGAGCGGCTGCTCGCCGCAGCTACAAGCGCCAAGCTTTAAGCCGCAAGTAAAAGCAAAAGCAAAAGCCAGCTTCTCCTCTTGCAGCTTGCAGCTTATAGCTTGCCTCTGCCCGCAGGGCTATACTTGCCGGCTTTTCCTGAATAAATGCCAATAGGGTCCCGCCGCGCATGGATAAGACCTACCAGCCGCACGCCATTGAAACTTCCTGGTACAACACCTGGGAGTCCGAGAATTATTTCGCTCCGCAAGGCGCGGGCGATTCCTACACCATCATGATCCCGCCGCCGAACGTCACCGGCAGCCTGCACATGGGCCACGGTTTCAACAACGCGATCATGGACGCCCTGATCCGTTTCCGTCGCATGCAGGGGCGCAACACCCTGTGGCAGCCGGGCACCGACCACGCCGGTATCGCCACGCAGATGCTGGTGGAGCGCCGCCTCGAAGCCCAGGGCCAGAATCGCCATGACCTGGGCCGCGAAAAATTCCTCGAGAAGGTCTGGGAATGGAAGGATGAGTCCGGTGGCAACATCAGCCGCCAGATCCGCCGCCTCGGCTCGTCCGTGGACTGGAGCCGCGAGCGCTTCACCATGGACGACGGCCTCTCGGAAGCGGTGAAGGAAGCCTTCGTGCGCTTGCACGAGGACGGGCTGATCTATCGCGGCAAGCGCCTGGTCAACTGGGACACCAAGCTGCACACCGCCATTTCCGACCTCGAAGTGGAGAACCATGACGAGAAAGGTTTCCTGTGGAACCTGAAGTACCCATTGGCCGACGGCGCGAAGACCGCCGAAGGCAAGGATTACCTGATCGTCGCCACCACCCGTCCGGAAACCATGCTGGGCGACTCGGCCGTGGCGGTGAACCCGAACGACGAGCGCTACAAGGCCCTGATCGGCCAGTTCGTGGAACTGCCCCTGGTCGGCCGTCGCATCCCGATCATCGGTGACGATTACTGCGACCCCGAGTTCGGCACCGGCTGCGTGAAGATCACCCCGGCCCACGACTTCAACGACTACGAAGTCGGCAAGCGCCACAACCTGCCGCTGCTCAATATCTTCGACAAGAACGCCAACGTCCTGCCGGCTGCCCAGGTGTTCAACCTCGACGGCACGTTGAACGAAAGCATCAACGGCCAGATCCCGGCGGAATACGCCGGCCTCGACCGCTTCGAAGCGCGCAAGCAGATCGTCGCGGCCTTCGAAGCCGCCGGCCTGCTGGTCAGCGTCGACGATCACGCCCTGAAGGTGCCCAAAGGCGACCGCTCCGGCACCGTCATCGAGCCGTGGCTGACCGACCAGTGGTACGTGTCCACCAAGCCTTTGGCCGAGCCGGCGATTGCCGCGGTCGAAGACGGTCGTATCCAGTTCGTGCCCAAGCAATACGAAAACATGTACTTCTCGTGGATGCGTGACATCCAGGATTGGTGCATCAGCCGCCAGCTGTGGTGGGGCCACCGTATTCCGGCCTGGTATGACGAGTCGGGCAAGGTCTATGTCGGCCGCGACGAAGCCGAGGTGCGCGCCAAGCACAACCTCGGGCCGGACGTGGCCCTGCAACAGGACAACGACGTCCTCGACACCTGGTTCAGCTCGGGCCTGTGGACGTTCTCGACCCTGGGCTGGCCGCAGCAGACCGAGTTCCTGAAGAAATTCCACTCCACCGACGTGCTGGTCACCGGCTTCGACATCATTTTCTTCTGGGTTGCCCGGATGATCATGCTGACCATGCACCTGGTGAAGAACGAGGACGGCACGCCGCAGGTGCCGTTCAAGACGGTCTACGTCCACGGCCTGGTGCGCGATGGCCAGGGCCAGAAGATGTCCAAGTCCAAGGGCAACGTCCTGGACCCATTGGACATCATCGACGGCATCGACCTGGAAGCGCTGGTGGAGAAACGCACCACCGGCCTGATGCAGCCGACTCCAAAACTGCTGAAGAAAATCGAGAAGCAGACCCGCGAAGAATTCCCGGACGGCATCGCCAGCTTCGGCACCGACGCGATGCGCTTCACCTTCTGCTCCCTGGCGTCCACCGGCCGCGACATCAAGTTCGACATGGGCCGCGTCGAAGGCTATCGCAACTTCTGCAACAAGATCTGGAACGCCGCGCGCTACGTGCTGGATAAGGGCGAAGACTGCGGCCAGAACGGCGAAGCCTATGAGCTGACCCTGGCCGATCGCTGGATCATTTCGCAGCTGCAACGCACCGAAGCCGAAGTGACCCGCCAGTTGGAACAGTTCCGCTTCGACCTGGCCGCGCAGGCCCTGTACGAGTTCATCTGGAACCAGTACTGCGACTGGTACCTGGAACTGTCCAAGCCAGTGCTGTGGGACGAGAACGCACCGATCGAGCGCCAGCGCGGCACCCGTCGCACCCTGGTGCGCGTGCTGGAAGTGGCGTTGCGCCTGGCGCATCCGTTCATGCCGTTCATCACCGAGGAAATCTGGCAGCGCGTCGCACCGCTGGCCGGCGCCGAAGGCAAGACGATCATGCTGCAACCTTGGCCGGTGGCCAATGAAACCCGCATCGATCCAGCGGCCGAAGATGACATCGAGTGGCTCAAGACCTTCATGCTGGGCCTGCGCAACATCCGCGCCGAAATGAACATCGGTCCGGGCAAGCCGCTGACTTTGTTCCTGAACAACGCCAACGCCGAAGACCTGCGCCGCCTCAATGAGAACGAAGCGCTGCTCAAGAAACTGGCGAAGCTCGAATCGGTGACCGTTCTGGCCGCCGGCGAAGAAGCGCCCCTGTCGGCCACCGCCCTGGTCGGCGAGATGGAAGTGCTGGTGCCAATGGCCGGCCTGATCGACAAGGCTGCCGAACTGGCGCGCCTGGACAAGGAAATCGGCCGTCTCAAGGGCGAAGTGCAGCGCGTCGGCGGCAAGCTGTCCAACGCCGGCTTCGTCGACAAGGCCCCGGCCGACGTCATCGAGAAGGAGCGGGCCAAACTGGCCGAGGCCGAACAGGCCTTGGGCAAGCTGGCCGAACAGCACGCGCGGATTGCCAGCCTGTAACAACACGCCGCAACGAAAGCAGGAGGCCCTGGTGGCCTCCTTTTTCCTGCCCGGCACTTTCTCCCGACCACCGAAAATCCGTTGTTGGAGCGGGCTTGCCCGCGAAAGCGGTGGATCAGACAGCCTATTGGTTAACTGACACACCGCCTTCGCGAGCAAGCCCGCTCTCACATTTAATCGGCGCAAGCCTCAAGACCAGGATGGATGTGGGACAATGCCCGCCACTTTTTGAGCCACCCCCGAATCGACTCGCCCATGACCGCCCCTCGCACGCCCAAACCTGCCCGCCAAAAGCCCAAGCCCGCCACCGAGGCCAAGACCGTGGCGCCACGGGAGAAGGCCAGCCTGCACCCGCGCAACCGCCACCAGGGCCGTTATGACTTTGCGGCGCTGATCAAGTCTACGCCCGAGTTGGCCAGGTTCGTGATCCTCAACCCCTACGGCAAGGAGAGCATCGACTTCGCCAGCCCCGAAGCCGTGCGGGTGTTCAACCGGGCGCTGCTCAAGTCCTTCTATGGCATCGCCCATTGGGATATCCCCGCCGACTACCTGTGCCCGCCGGTGCCCGGGCGGGCGGACTATGTGCATTTCCTGGCCGACCTGCTGGCCAGCCATAACGACGGTGAAATCCCCCGTGGGGCGGCGGTGAAGGTGCTGGACATCGGCACCGGTGCCAACTGCATTTACCCGCTGGTCGGCTACAGCGATTACCGCTGGCACTTCCTCGGCTCGGAGATCGACCCCACGGCCATCGCCTCGGCCAAGGCCATCGTGCAAGCCAACGGGTTGAACAAAGTCATCCAACTGCGCCAGCAAACCCAGCGCAAACAGATTTTGCTCGGCCTGCTCGATGACGCCGAGCGCTTTGACCTGACGATGTGCAACCCGCCCTTCCACGCCTCCCTGGAGGAAGCCACCCGGGGCAGCCAACGCAAGTGGCGGGCACTGGGCAAGGCGGATCCCAAGCGCAAGTTGCCCGTGCTGAACTTCGGCGGCCAGGCGGCCGAGTTGTGGTGCGAAGGAGGGGAAGCGCGTTTCGTCACGCAACTGATCAGCGAAAGCGCCCAGGTGGCCGGGCAGGTGCTGTGGTTCAGCACCCTGGTGTCGAAGGCGTCGAACCTGCCGGCGATCCAGGCCGCGCTGAAAAAGGCCGGCGCGCGGCACAGCCAGGTGGTGGAAATGTCCCAAGGGCAGAAACAGAGCCGCTTCGTGGCCTGGACGTTTCAGGACGAGGCGCAACAACAGGCCTGGCGCCAGGCACGCTGGCTGCGCAAGCAATAAGACATCAGGGTCGCGATGCCAGGCTGACTGGCTTTTTCAAGGCAATAAAAAACCGTGCCCGGATCGCTCCTTGGCACGGTTCTACTTGCAGCGGTCTTACTTGTTGACCGCGTCGGTCAGGCCTTTGGCCACAACCAGCTTGATTACTTTCTTGGCAGCGATTTCGATGGCAGCGCCAGTCGAAGGGTTGCGGCCGGTACGGGCAGGACGCTCGGTGACTTTCAGCTTGCCAACGCCTGGCAGAGTGAGTTCGCCGCCGTTTTCCAGCTGATCGGCAACGATTTGGCCCAGTTGGTCCAGCAGTGCACGCACGGTGGTTTTCGGCGCGTCTACGGCTTCAGCCAGATCAGCGATCAGTTGGTCTTTAGTAAGAGCCATGTAGTGTTCCTTCCCTATCAAATTCATATGGATTGCAGAGTGCAGTGTCAGCCATCGAGCCCGATCCATCTTGATCAGGCACCCTCGGCAATCACCGCGACGGATCGGGGTAATAGATGCCAAAAACCGGGTTTGGTTCGACCTGACAAATGCTGAATGCACGCTTAACGCAGTGACTTCGCGTAAGACCGGGCAAAACTAGCACAACGCCTGTGAAATATCCGCCTCTAGCTACCCATTTGGTCAGCTTTCTTGCGCTAAAACGGTAAAAAAATGCATATGGGCTGTCGGACGGCTCTGAAAGAGCCTTTGCCGGGTTCCAAAACCAGTGATTGCGGTACACTGAGCCCTTTTTCGGGGAGCGCGCCCTCCTCTCTTTCATCAGCCGAGAAATCCATGCCGATCCGTCACTGCATCGTCCACCTGATCGACAAGAAACCCGATGGCACCCCTGCCGTGCTCCATGCCCGCGACTCCGAGCTGAACGAGTCCACGGCCATCGAGAACATGCTCGCCGACCTCAACGAGAGCTACAACGCCAAGCAAGGCAAGGCCTGGGGCTTTTTCCACGCCGAGTCCGGGGCGCACCCCTTCAGCGGCTGGCTGAAGGAGTACCTGGACGGCGGCAAGGATTTCACCGCCTTCAGTCGCGTGGCGGTGGAGCACCTGCAAAAGCTGATGGAAGAATCCAACCTCTCGGTGGGCGGCCATGTGTTGTTCGCCCATTACCAGCAGGGCATGACCGATTACCTGGCGATCGCGTTGCTGCACCACAGCGAAGGCGTGGCCGTGACCGAGGAGCTGGACGTGACGCCCTCCCGCCACCTGGACCTCGGCCAACTGCACCTGGCGGCGCGGATCAACGTGTCGGAATGGCAGAACAACAAGCAGTCCAAGCAGTACATTTCCTTCATCAAGGGCAAGAACGGCAAGAAAGTCTCGGAGTACTTCCGCGACTTCATCGGCTGCCAGGAAGGCGTCGACGGCCCCGGTGAGACCCGCACCTTGCTCAAGGCCTTCAGTGATTTCGTCGAAAGCGAAGACCTGCCCGAAGACGATGCCCGGGAAAAGACCAAAACCCTGGTGGACTACGCCAGCAGCCAGGCCAAGCTCGGCGAACCGATGGGCCTGGAGGAACTGTCCGAGCTGATCGACGAAGAACGCCCCAAGGCCTTCTACGATCACATCCGCAACAAGGACTACGGCCTGTCACCGGAGATCCCGGCGGACAAGCGCACCCTCAACCAGTTCCGCCGATTCACCGGCCGCGCCGAAGGGCTGTCCATCAGCTTCGAAGCGCACTTGCTGGGCTCCAAGATCGAATACGACGAAGAAGCCGGCACATTGATCATCAAGGGGTTGCCGACGTCCCTGACGGACCAGCTGAAACGGCGAAATTGATGAGTCGGGCGGCCTGATATCCCATCAAGCCCGCTCCTGACCACCGGTCAGGACTGTCAAGGTCTACAGTATCGCCCTCCCTGGCAAATCCATTTTCATAGACGACAGCGCCTCGGCAGAAACACCGCCGAGGCCGTCCTCTGCCAGATTGCTTCAACAGATGGAGCCTATGGAAATGAACCCACTACGCCGCAGCCCTGTTCAACGTCGGCTGATCCAAATCGTCGGCCCGAGCCTGTTGTTCCTGCTCATCGGGACCTATGCCAGTTCCGCTTCAGCCGCGTCCTATTTGTGCAAGTACCATTCGATGCCGGGATTCGTCTTCGTAAAAAACCTCTTCGTGAGCGCATCCAGCACCCAGGACGCACTGACACTGGCCAGGGCGACCTTCAAACAAGAAAGCTTCTATGCCGACTACAACTGGATCACGTGCGAAATTCCTGTCAGCCCATGATCCAGCGCTGAACTGCCTGGGGCGCCGGGCTACTGAGCTGACAGCTTGAACCCCAGCCGCGGAAAGTGCACATGCACCACCCCGGCGCGCTCGTCCTCCCGACGCAGGATCAGCGTTTCCCGCCCGGCGAACACCAGCTCCCCCGCCACCGGATCGACACCGTAGTCGGTCGCGGCAATCGCCACCCGTTGCCCCAGGGCAAATCCGTTCGGCTCCTCGAACGACTCCTCCGGCAAGGCTGCCGGCGTTGCATTCCGGGCGACGTCGAGGGCCTGTTCGGCACTCATTTCGCTCGCTGCCCCATGGCCGAAGCCCAGCACCCGTGCCAGCCACGCCGACACCGCCGGATATGCATCCACCAACGGCGAGGTCACCGGGGTGCCCTTGAGGAACCACAGCGGATGGGCCATGGCGAAGTCGGCGATCGAGGGCTCCCCCAACAGGAAGTCGCCTTCCTCGCGCTGCAACTGCTGCTCGAGGCGCGCCATGATCGTTGGCCACTGATGCTTGGCCTGCTCGGCCGCCAGACGCGTGGCACTGCCGCCACTGAACAGTCCGGCACGATCGGCGATGAACGCCTTGATCGCCTCGGGCGACAACTTGGCGAAGCGCATGGCAATCGACTCGGGCTGGAACACCAGGCTCACCGCATGCTGGAACACCACCGAGTCGGCCCACGCGGCGAAAGATGCCGCGATCATTTCGCGGCCCTCGGGGAACAACGCCGGCGAAGCCTTTTCCTGCTCCAGCCGGCGAGCGATCAGGGACGTGTCGCAATAGACATCGGCGCCGACCTGCAACACAGGCGTCTTGCGGTAGCCCCCTGTCAATGCCGTGAGGTCAGGCTTGGGCATCATCGGCGGGATGTGCACCGAGCGCCAGGACAAGCCCTTGAACCCCAGCAACAGCCGGGCTTTCTCCGCGAAAGGAGACGTCGGGTAATGATGAAGGATCAGCTCTGACATAGAATTGGCCACTGCAGGAATGAGGGCTTGCAGCTTAGCGCGCCACGCAGAAGCAGCCTACTGGCCTGATGAAGGTGTATCAGCGCGGTTGATGCTGGCGACCAGGCATTCCTTGGCGCTTTTCCTGAGCTTCTTGATCAGCCGCTCCTGGCGCAGGGCCTCGCCCTTGTCGCGGCAGGCTTCGGTGTACACCAGCGCCACGGCCGGGCTGGACAGGAAGAAGCGCGCGCCCTTACCGCTTTGATGCTTGGCGAAACGCCGTACCGGGTCATCGCTGATGCCGCAGTACAACGCACCATTGGCCGCCCGCACCAGGTAGACGAACCAGGGCTTGCCCGGTTCGGTGGGGCCTTGTGCAGGCAACTCGGAAAGTTCGTTGGCGGTCGTCAAGGGATGTTCAACAGGTGCGCAAAAACAAACCGCGATCTTATCAGCGACTGGCCTGGAAGGCTCGCAACCCTTTGAGGGCCTGGGCCCGGACCGCATTGCGCACCAGTGGCGTCCAGCCCAGCAACAGGCCCTTGGCGCCCAGCGCCTGGCGGGACCAACGCCACAGGTCGAAACTGTCGTGATGCTCGCAGATCTTGCCATCGCGGAAAACGAAACGCGCCTGGATGTCGTTGATCACGATGTTGCCGGTCTGGCTGAACAGGTAGGTGGCCACCCAGTGGGCGCCGCCGGTGCGGTCATCGCTGCGCACGCTGTCGAAGGTCAGGGAAAAGTCCTTGGCCCGCGTGGTGAGCATGCGCCACATGTCGCCCGCGTCACGACCACGCAGCTCACCGAACGCCGGGTCACTGAACACCACGTCGTCGGTGTAGCAGGCGCTCATGGCTTCGGCGTCCAGTCGCTGGAAGGCCTGATAAAAACGGGTGATCAGGGCGTTGTGGGCATCACTCATGGACAGACTCCGGCATTCGTTTGAATAGAGGTGCACGATAATCTGCCTCGGCGACGAAGACTATCGTCATTCGCCATGAAAATGACATCAACGAAGCCCGGTGACCCGTTCGCTGCTGACGCCGACGTACCGCGCCCGGCCTGCGCCGATACCGGCGATCATCGCGCCCAGGCCCACCAGGCCGAAGATCCAGCCCAGGGCGTTCCAGCCGCCGGTCAGGTCATGGACCACGCCCACCGCGAACGGCCCCAGCGATGCCAGCGTGTAACCGAAGCCTTGGGCCATGCTGGAAAGGTTCGCCGCCACGTGGGCGTCCCGCGAACGCAGGACGATCAGCGTCAGTGCCAGGCTGAACGTCGCGCCCTGCCCCAGCCCCAGCAGGATAGCCCAGCCCCACAAGCCTTCAATGGGCGCATAAAGGCAGCCGAACAGCCCGCCGAGGGTCATGGCCATGACGATCACGATGGCCAGCCGCTGGTCCTGGCCGCGCGTGGCCAGCCACGGAGCGGCCAGGGAGCTGACCAACTGGACGATGACCGAGCCGGACAGCACCAGGCCGGCCTGGGTCGGGCTCAGACCGCGCCCGATGAGGATCGACGGCAACCAGCCGAACACGATGTAGGCCAGGGACGATTGCAGGCCCATGTACAACGTCACCTGCCAGGCCAGCGGATCGCGCAACAGACCGCGGACCCGATACGCCACCTGGTGGGCACCGTGCTTCTGACCCACTTGCGGCAGCCAGAAGACCGCGGCCAGCAGGGCTGGCACTGCCCAGAAGCCAAGGCCCAGGGCCCAGCGGTGGTCCAGGTGTTCACTCAAGGGCACGGTGGCCCCGGCGGCCATCGCCGCTCCCAGGCACAGCGCCATGGTGTAGACGCCGGTCATGGTGCCGGCCTGCCTGGCGAAGTCACGCTTGACGATACCCGGCAGCAGCACGCCGATCACACCGATGCTGGCACCCGCCAAGAGGCTGCCGACGAACAATCCGACCTGACCGAACGAACTGCGCAAGACAATTCCCCCGGCCAGCGTCAGCAGGATCCCCAATACCACGCGCTCCGCCCCGAACCGTCGCGCCAGCACCGGCGCCAGCGGCGCGAACAGGCCCAGGCACAACACCGGCAGCGTCGTCAGCAGACCGGCCTGGGCCGCCGACAGGCCAAGGCTTGCGGACACCTCGCTGAGCAGCGGCGCCATGCTCGACAGCGCCGGACGCAGGTTCAGCGCCACCAGGATCAGGCCGAGCAGCAACAGCCAAGGGCGGCGCACCAACGGATGGCTCCGTTGGGTCTGCTCGTCGTCGGCTTCGGCGTCGATCAGCATTTCTTCGAGTTCAGCGGCGTGCCGGGGCGTCGTCGAGGGGCGGTGGTCAAGCGGATGACGGGACATGGAAAGCTCGGTTTCAGGGTTCATGGATCAATTGCCGGCAGGGACTTGGCCCATTGCGGATCAAGTCGAACACAGATTGATGACGAGGAACGATGTGGGGGCGCCGGCGCGATTGCGCACCGATCACGCTACAAAAATAGCGGTACAACCCGCTGGGCGCCGTATGGCGGCGGTGAAATCACAAACTGAATTTTCTGACATGTTAGTCAGCTTTATGTAGTACGGCAACCGCCTATGGCGATGGGGGAGGGAAATTAAGTATGCGCTTGCTCGACCGCGACCCGCACGCGGTACAAAAAACAAACCCGGAGCAGTGTCCGGGTTCATTTCAGCGCCTGGGACCGATCAATGCAGGATCTGGCTCAGGAACAGCTTGGTGCGGTCGTTCTGCGGGTTGTCGAAGAAGTCGTTCGGCGCGGCCTGCTCGACGATCTCACCCTTGTCCATGAAGATCACGCGGTTGGCCACGGTGCGGGCGAAGCCCATTTCGTGGGTCACGCACAACATGGTCATGCCGTCTTCGGCCAGGCCGATCATGGTGTCGAGTACTTCCTTCACCATTTCCGGGTCGAGGGCCGAGGTAGGCTCGTCGAACAGCATGATCTTGGGCTTCATGCACAGGGCACGGGCGATGGCCACACGCTGTTGCTGGCCGCCGGAGAGCTGGCCCGGGTACTTGTGCGCCTGCTCTGGAATGCGTACGCGCTCCAGGTAATGCATGGCGATTTCCTCGGCCTTGCGCTTGGGCATCTTGCGTACCCACATCGGCGCCAGGGTGCAGTTCTGCAGGATGGTCAGGTGCGGGAACAGGTTGAAGTGCTGGAACACCATGCCGACCTCACGGCGGATCGCTTCGATCTGCTTGAGGTCGTTGGTCAGTTCCACGCCATCGACCACGATGCGGCCCTGCTGGTGCTCTTCCAGGCGGTTGAGGCAGCGGATGGTGGTGGACTTGCCGGAGCCCGACGGGCCGCACAGCACGATACGCTCGCCCTGCTTGACGTTCAGGTTGATGTCTTTCAACACGTGGAACTGGCCGTACCACTTGTTGACGCCCTGCATCTGAATAATGCCTTCAGGGCTCACAGGCTTTTTGATTGCTTCACTCATGAGTCAACTCCTAACGCTTGTGGCCTGTGTCGAGCTTGCGTTCCAGATGCATGGAATAGCGCGACATACCAAAACAGAAAATCCAGAACACCAGGGCGGCGAACACGTAGCCTTCAGTGGCCATGCCCAGCCATTTCGGGTCGGCGGCGGCTTGTTTCACACTGTTGAGCAGGTCGAACAGGCCGATGATGATCACCAGGCTCGTGTCCTTGAACAATGCGATGAAGGTGTTGACGATGCCCGGGATCACCAGCTTGAGGGCTTGCGGCAGGATCACCAGGCCCATGCTGCGCCAGTAACCGAGGCCCATCGCCGCGGCCGCTTCGTACTGCCCCTTGGGAATGGCCTGCAGGCCGCCGCGCACCACTTCGGCCACGTAGGCCGACTGGAACAGGATCACCCCGATGAGCGCCCGCAGCAGCTTGTCGAAGTTCATGCCCTCGGGCAGGAACAGCGGCAGCATCACCGACGACATGAACAGCACCGTGATCAACGGCACACCACGCCAGAACTCGATGAAGGTGACGCAGACCACGCGGATCGCCGGCATGTTCGAACGCCGGCCCAGGGCCAGGACGATACCCAGCGGCAGTGCGCCGGCGATGCCGACCGTGGCGATCACCAGGGTCAGCATCAGGCCGCCCCATTGGCTGGTCGCCACCGCGTCCAGGCCGAACACGCCACCGTGCAGCAGGCACCAGGCAACGATCGGGTACACCACCAGGAAGCTCAGGCCATAGATCGCCTTGCGCGGGAAGCGCGAGATGAACAACGGCGCCGCGCCGATCACTGCCAGCCACACCGTCAGGTCTACGCGCCAGCGCAGTTCCGTCGGGTAGTAGCCATACATGAACTGGCCGAAACGCTGCTGGATGAACACCCAGCAGGCGCCTTCCTTGGTGCAGTCGGCGCGGGTAGTACCCACCCAGTTCGCATCCAGGATGGCCCAGTGCAGCAGCGGTGGGATAATCAGGTAGATCAGGTAGAACGCGAACAGGGTCAGCAGCGTATTGATCCAGCTGGAGAACATGTTGGCGCGCACCCATGCCACCACACCGATGCTGTTGCTCGGTGGCGGCATGTCAGGCTTGAAAGTATGGGATGTCATGCGCGTTTCCTCACCGCTCGATCAGCGCAATGCGCTTGTTGTACCAGTTCATCAGCAGGGAAATGCTGATACTGATCGCCAGGTACACACTCATGGTGATCGCAATCACCTCGATGGCCTGGCCGGTCTGGTTCAACACCGTGCCGGCGAACAGCGACACCATTTCCGGGTAACCGATACCGGCCGCCAGGGAGGAGTTCTTCGCCAGGTTCAGGTATTGGCTGGTCAGCGGCGGAATGATCACGCGCAAGGCTTGCGGGATGATCACCTTGCGCAGGGTCGGCCCGTTGCGCAGGCCCAGCGAGCGCGCCGCTTCGGTCTGGCCGTGGCTGACCGACTTGATGCCCGAGCGCACGATCTCGGCGATGAACGCCGCGGTGTACACCGTCAAGGCCAGGGTCAAGGCCAGCAGTTCCGGGATCAGCACCCAGCCGCCGACGAAGTTGAAGCCCTTGAGCTGCGGCATTTCCCAATGCACCGGCGCACCGAACAGCAGCGCGCTCAAGGCCGGGATTACCAGGAACAGCGCCAGGCCGGCCCAGAACTTGTGGAACGGCTCGCCGGTCGCGTCGAAACGCTTGTTGGCCCAGCGGGCCATCAGCACGATAGCGACGATCGCCAGCACCACGCTGACCACGAACGGCCAGAATCCGTCCGCCACCAACGCGGCCGGCATGTTCAAGCCCCGGCTGCTGACAAAGAAAGTGTCGCCGAAGTTATGGGCAGCCCGCGGCCCCGGCATGCTCAGGAATACCGCGAAGTACCAGAACAGGATTTGCAGCAGCGGCGGAATGTTGCGGAAAACCTCCACGTAGACGGTCGCCAGCTTGGAGATGATCCAGTTCTGCGACAAGCGTGCGACACCGATGATGAAGCCGAGGATGGTCGCCAGGATCACGCCGATGAAAGTCACCAGCAGCGTGTTGAGCAAACCGATCACGAAGACGCGGGCATAGCTGTCCGCTTCGGTGTAGTCGATCAGGTGTTGGGCAATGCCGAAGCCGGCACTGCGTTCCAGGAAGCCGAAACCGGAGGTGATGCCCCGGTGTGCCAAGTTGGTCTGCGTGTTATCGAACAGGTACCAGCCCAGCGCGATGACCGCCACGACCGTGACGATCTGAAATACCCACGCACGCACTTTTGGATCGCTGAGGCTGAGCCTCTGCTTTGGTGCGCCGATTGAATTTTGCATGAAGTGCCCCGCAAAGAATGGAACAGAACATCACCCGGTGGTTGGCCCACCGGGTGATAGAACCATCAGCGCACTGGTGGTGCGTATTGAATGCCGCCAGCGTTCCACAGCGCGTTCAGGCCGCGGTCGATTTCAAGCGGAGTGCTCTTGCCCAGGTTGCGCTCGAACATTTCACCGTAGTTGCCAACTTGCTTGACGATCTGGACGACCCAGTCCTTCGGCAATTTCAGGTCCTTACCGTACTCACCGTCAGCGCCCAGCATACGAGCGACGTCCGGGTTCTTGGTGGACTTGGCTTCGGCCTCGACGTTCTTCGAGGTCACGCCGGCTTCTTCAGCGTTGAGCAGTGCATAGCCTGTCCAACGCACGATGGCCAGCCACTCGTCGTCGCCGTTACGTACGACCGGGCCCAGGGGTTCCTTGGAAATGGTTTCCGGCAGAACGACGTAGTCCTTCGGCGAGGCCAGCTTGCTGCGCTGGGCGAACAGCTGGGATTTGTCGGAAGTCAGCACGTCGCAACGACCGGATTCCAGCGACTTGGCGCTTTCGTCGGAGGTGTCGAAGGTGATCGGGGTGTACTTCAGGCCGTTGGCGCGGAAGTAGTCGGACACGTTCAGCTCGGTGGTGGTACCGGCCTGGATGCAGATGGTTGCACCGTCCAGTTCCTTGGCGCTCTTCACACCCAGCTTGTTGTTGGCCAGGAAGCCGATGCCATCGTAGTAGGTGATGAAGCCTGAGAATTTCAGGCCCATGCCCGCGTCACGGGAGCTGGTCATGGTGGAGTTGCGCGAGAGCACGTCGATTTCGCCCGATTGCAGCGCGGTGAAGCGCTCCTTGGCGTTCAACTGGCTGAACTTGACCTTGCTTGCATCGCCGAATACGGCAGCGGCCACGGCACGGCAGAAGTCGGCGTCGATACCGACGATCTTGCCGGTCGAATCAGGCACCGAGAAACCCGGCAGGCCATCACTCACACCGCATTGCACGAAACCCTTCTTCTGTACCGCGTCCAGGGTCGCACCCGCCTGCGCGAAACCGCTGACACCGAGCACAGCTGCTGCAGTCACGACAGCCAGGGTGGATTTCAGTAACTTCATTCAAACCTCCAGTTTTGCTCTTGTTGTGTCGGAGCTTGAGTCCTGTCGCACCCTTTTGAGGCATTGCCGACCCTTGTTGGCTTTTTTTAGGGTCAACCGACGTCTGGACCTTCGCTATGAGTCTATTAATGAGAACGTCCACCAGCAGTGGTCATGCCACTTCTCACCAATCGGCCGAACGGGCTGTAGCCCTTCACGTTCGCGAAGCCCGTAGCGGCTATTGGCGAACATCCATCACCGGATTTCTGATATCCCATGCGTCGCGTCAAGCTGATAGTGTTACCGCGCAGCGTAAGAATCATCACTCAGGCATCCTCATAGCAAAGCCCGTACCAGACCGCTGCGCTTGGTCCTTGTAAAACACGTCAAGACAAAAAGTTGTAAGTTTGCGACATCTAATTAACTGAGACACCGGACGCGCACCGTAACAATGCACTGATAGGGCGCACCCGCACAGATTTGGAGCACCGCCATGACCGACCCCTTGATTCTCGAGCCCAGCGGCACCGCAGACGCGTGCGTTATCTGGCTCCACGGCCTGGGCGCCGATCGCTTTGATTTCCTGCCAGTGGCCGAAATGCTGCAACAAAGCCTGCTCACCACGCGTTTCGTTCTACCCCAGGCGCCGACCCAGCCAGTAACGATCAACGGGGGCTACGCGATGCCCAGTTGGTACGACATCCGCGCGCTGAGCCCGGCGCGGGCCATCGACGAACAGCAACTGGACGTCTCGGCACAACGGGTCATCGACCACGTCGAAACCCAGCGAGCCGGCGGAATAGACGCCTCGCGGATTTTCCTGGCGGGGTTCTCCCAGGGCGGCGCGGTGGTCTACCACACGGCGTTCGTGAAATGGCAGGGCCCGTTGGGCGGCGTGATCGCCCTCTCCACATATGCCCCGACGTTCGGCGACGAACTGCAATTGTCGGCCAGCCAGCAACGCATTCCCGTGCTGGCGCTGCACGGGCAGTACGACGAAGTGGTGCTCAACCCGATGGGGCGCACCGCCAAGGAGTATTTGAAGCAGCATGGTGTCACCGTGACATGGCAGGAATACCCAATGGGCCACGAAGTGTTACCCGAAGAGATTCGTGACATTGGCCATTGGCTGGCCGAGCGCTTGCGCTAAGAGGCAAATCGTCACGCCAGGCCGTTGACGAACCCACTACGCCGCGCCCGTTTCTTGCATTACACTGGCCGGCGTACATTCCTTAACCAATCGATGAGATGACCGTGCTCAAAGCACTCAAGAAGATGTTCGGTAAAAGCGAGGCCGAACAGCTCGCGCCTGCCGCCAGCGCGCCTGTCCCCGCCCCGAGCCGTCCCGATGCGCAGCAGCCGCGCCGGACCGCCCCTGTGGCGCAGGAGAAAAAACAGCCGGCGGCGCCATCCGCCGCCAAACCCGTCGCCCCGGCGCCGGAGAAGCCACGCAACGAATCCCCCCGGCCACGCCGCGAACGGGCGCCAAAACCGCCGGCCGTCGCCTGGAAGCTGGAAGATTTCGTCGTCGCCCCCCAGGAAGGCAAGACCCGCTTCCATGACTTCAAGCTGGCCCCTGAACTGATGCATGCCATCCAGGACCTGGGGTTCCCGTATTGCACGCCCATCCAGGCGCAGGTGCTGGGCTACACCCTCGCCGGCAAGGACGCCATCGGTCGCGCCCAGACCGGCACCGGCAAGACCGCCGCGTTCCTGATCTCCATCATCACCCAACTGCTCCAGACCCCGCCGCCCAAGGAACGCTACATGGGTGAACCGCGGGCGCTGATCATCGCCCCGACCCGCGAGCTGGTGGTACAGATCGCCAAGGACGCCGCCGACCTGACCAAGTACACCGGCCTGAACGTCATGACGTTCGTCGGTGGCATGGACTTCGACAAGCAGCTCAAGCACCTCGAAGCCCGCCACTGCGACATCCTGGTGGCCACCCCGGGCCGCCTGCTGGACTTCAATCAGCGCGGCGACGTGCACCTGGACATGGTCGAAGTGATGGTCCTGGACGAAGCCGACCGCATGCTCGACATGGGCTTCATCCCCCAGGTCCGCCAGATCATTCGCCAGACACCGCCGAAAAGCGAGCGCCAGACCCTGCTGTTTTCCGCCACCTTCACCGATGACGTGATGAACCTGGCCAAGCAGTGGACCACCGACCCGGCCATCGTCGAGATCGAAGCCGAGAACGTGGCCAGCGAAAACGTCGAGCAACACATCTATGCGGTGGCCGGTGCCGACAAGTACAAGCTGCTCTACAACCTGGTCAACGACAACGGCTGGGAACGGGTGATGGTCTTCGCCAATCGCAAGGACGAAGTGCGCCGCATCGAGGAACGCCTGGTGCGCGATGGCGTCAACGCCGCGCAGTTGTCAGGTGACGTGCCGCAACACAAGCGCATCAAGACGCTGGAAGGCTTTCGCGAAGGCAAGATCCGCGTCCTGGTGGCCACCGATGTCGCAGGTCGCGGCATCCACATCGACGGCATCAGCCACGTGATCAACTTCACCCTGCCGGAAGTACCGGACGACTACGTGCACCGGATCGGCCGCACCGGCCGCGCGGGCGCCGAAGGCGTGTCCATCAGCTTCGCCGGGGAAGACGACTCCTACCAGTTGCCGTCCATCGAGGCGCTGCTGGGCCGCAAGATCAGTTGCGAAATGCCGCCGACGCATCTGCTGCGTCCGGTCGAGCGCAAGCGCTCCTGAGCCTGCCGCAACAAAAAAACGCAGCCCACCAAGGCTGCGTTTTTTTTGGCTTCAGGTCTTCGCAATTGGACAGGGGCAAAGCTGAGGACGCCTGCTCGCCACGCGCTTGAAAGTCACTGCAAGGAAACGGGCCTGCTCACGACTTCCAGCGATCCGCCGCCGCATGATCGCTGTCCCGGCCCTCGACCCAGCGCGGGCCGTCGGCGGTGTTTTCCTTTTTCCAGAATGGCGCGCGGGTCTTGAGGTAGTCCATGACAAAGGCGCAGGCGTCGAACGCCGCCTGGCGATGGGCGCTGGCGGCCGCGACGAACACGATCGGTTCGCCCGGCTCCAGCGCGCCGATGCGGTGCAGCACCTCCAGCTTGAGCAGCGGCCAGCGTTGCTCGGCCTCGGTGGCGATCTTGCCCAGGGCCTTCTCGGTCATGCCCGGGTAGTGCTCCAGGAACATCCCGGACACATCGAGGCCGTCGTTGAAATCGCGCACGTAGCCGACAAAACTGACCACCGCGCCCACGCCGACGTTGGCCGCGTGCATCGCATTGACCTCGGCCCCCGGGTCGAACGGCTCGGCCTGTACCCGAATCGCCATGGTTCAGCCTCCGGTCACGGTGGGGAAAAAGGCCACTTCGTCACCGTCCGCCAGGGGTTCGTCGAGCTGGCACAGGTCTTCGTTGCGCGCGCACATCAGGTTCTGTTCGCGCAGCACGTCGGCACCGTCACGGCGGGCGAGCAACGCGCGCACATCCTCGACCGTGGCGAACTCACCGTCGACGGTAACCGCTTCCACGCCCAGCGCTTCCCGATAACGGGCAAAGAATTTCACGTTGATTTTCATGAGGCGTCCGCCTGGAAATGACCGCTCTTGCCGCCGAGTTTCTCCAGCACGCGCACGCCTTCGATGGTCATGCCGCGGTCAACGGCCTTACACATGTCATAAATGGTCAGTGCCGCCACGCTGGCGGCGGTGAGGGCTTCCATCTCCACCCCGGTCTGGCCCGACAACTTGCACCGGGCGACGATGCGCACCCGCTCGTGCCCTTCGGCACTGAGCTCGACCTTGACGCTGGTCAGCATCAGGGGATGGCAGAGCGGGATCAGGTCGCTGGTCTTTTTCGCCGCCTGGATACCGGCAATGCGCGCCACGGCAAACACGTCGCCCTTGGGATGACCGCCACTGACGATCATCTGCAGTGTCTCGGGCAGCATGCGCACAAAGGCTTCGGCGGTGGCCTCACGGAACGTCACGGCTTTGTCGGTGACGTCGACCATGTTGGCGCGACCTTGGGAATCGAGATGAGTCAGCACAGGGTTACTCCTGATCGGGAGTGTCGATTGTAAACCCGTGGGTCAGATTCAGGCACGCCTGATTGTCGCACCTGGGGTGCGCTGTAATGCCCCAGACACCGCACATCCCCTTTTTGGGAGCGGGCTGGCTCGCGAATGCTGTGGGTCAGTTGCTCAATAGGCGTCTGACACCGCGCTTTCGCGGGCAATCCCGCTCACACAGGTTTTTGTACAGCCGTAAAAAACCGGGCGGCCTGGAGGCCGTCCGGTCTGGTTGGGTTACAGGTGGGATTCGGCGTATTCGGCCAGGATCGAGCGCGGTACGCCTTGCAGGGTGATGTGGACGCCGTTGGGGAAGTCCTTGAAGCGTTCGGTCAGGTACGTCAGCCCCGAGCTGGTGGCGGACAGGTAAGGGGTGTCGATCTGCGCCAGGTTACCCAGGCACACCACTTTGGAACCGGCACCGGCACGGGTGATGATGGTTTTCATCTGGTGCGGGGTGAGGTTCTGGCATTCGTCGATCAGGATCAGGCTTTGCTGGAAGCTGCGGCCCCGGATGTAGTTGAGGGATTTGAACTGCAACGGCACTTTGCTGAGGATGTAGTCGACGCTGCCATGGGTGCTTTCGTCATCCATGTGCAAGGCTTCGAGGTTGTCGGTGATGGCCCCCAGCCAAGGCTCCATTTTTTCCGCCTCGGTGCCGGGCAAGAAGCCGATTTCCTGGTCCAGGCCCTGCACGCTGCGGGTGGCGATGATGCGCCGGTAACGCTTGCTGACCATGGTCTGCTCGATGGCGGCGGCCAGGGCCAGGATGGTCTTGCCCGAACCGGCGGCGCCGGACAGGTTGACCAGGTGAATGTCCGGGTCGAGCAAGGCGAACAGCGCCAGGCTCTGGTAGATGTCGCGAGGCTTGAGGCCCCAGGCCTCCTGGTGCAACAGGGGCTCCTGGTGCAGGTCGAGGATCAGCAGCTTGTCGTCCTGGATTTCCTTGATCCAGCCGACAAATCCTTGTTCGTCGATGATGAATTCGTTGATGTGCACCGCCGGCAGGTTGTCGATCAGTTGCACCTGGTGCCAGGTGCGACCGTGATCCTGGCGGGTCTCGACCTTGCTCACCCGGTCCCAGAAGGAGCCGGTCATGGTGTGGTAGCCATTGGGCAACAACGAGACGTCGTCGACCAGTTGGTCGGTGCTGTAGTCCTCCGCCGCGATCCCGCAGGCGCGGGCCTTGAGGCGCATGTTGATGTCTTTGGTGACCAACACCACGGCCTGGTCCTTGTTGCGCGCGTGCAGGTCGATCAACTGGTTGATGATGATGTTGTCGTTCAGGTGTTCAGGCAGCACCAGGTTCGGTTCGGTGCGCTTGCTCATCAGGATCGAGAGCAGGCCCTTGGGACCGCTCTTGCCACGCTGGATCGGCACGCCGAGCTCGACGTCCTCGGGGGAGGCATCGCCCAGGGTCTTGTCGATCAGGCGGATCGCCTGGCGGCATTCGGCGGCCACGCTGTGATGCCCGCTCTTGAGCTTGTCCAGCTCCTCCAGCACGGTCATCGGGATGGCGACGTGGTGTTCTTCGAAGTTCAGGAGCGCGTTTGGATCGTGAATCAATACGTTGGTATCGAGTACATACAGGATTGGCTGGTTGGAGGAAGGGCTACGTCCGTGGTCATCCATACTCGGTCACCTTTGTGGGGGCCATTCGACGCAATACCGTGACAGTGCTGCGCCTCGAGGTAGCCACCGAATTCACCCGCGAGGGTTCAGGTGAACTGCACACAATCTGGGTCTTGGAAGACGCCACCTGTGTTGCAGGTTTCGGCGGTCTGACTTCTTGATACTCCAAAAACCATGACAGGAAAAAGCACTTTGACGCTTTTTTGAAGTTTATTTTTCAGAGTGACGAATAACCCTTGGCGTACCGCCCCGGCACCGTTAAAGTCGGAAGTCCGGTTGCCCTGAATGTCCGCCGCAATTTGCGCCCCGCCCAATGTTTCCGGGCCTTTTCCAGGTTTCAGCGAAACGCTTCCTGACAGTCTTCCCAACCGATCCCGCTTTGCGCCGTCTGCGTCACCAGCCACGGCAGCGCCGTCTTCACCCCCTCCTGCTTGGCATTGAAGTTGATCACCCCATGGCGCCATAACAGCATCAGCGTCAGCGCACGCTGGGCGCTTTGCTCGGGTTTGAGCCGCAAGGTGCTGTCCTGGGGATCGATGTCCCACAGCGCCACTTGCAGGCCCTGTTGCCGGAAGAACCCTTCGGCGTCGCCACGGCGCTGGCCCTGGGGCGGACGGAACAGCGGCACGTAGTTCTCCGGCAACTTGCTCTTGACCAGGTCGACGCTGCGCCGCACCGAATCCTGCCAGTCCTGCCAATAGCTATGGGAACGGAACTCCCAGCCCTGAACCCCCACGCACTGCCCGGAATACAAGCTCTGTAGGCCGTTGACGGCGTGCTCCGCCAGCCGCGCCTCGATATCCTTGCCCAACACGAAGAAGGTGCCGTTCATGTTCGACTTGCGCAGGTAATCCGTCACCCATGGGGTATTGTCCGGCGTCACGTTGGCGCCGCTGTCGAAGGTCAGCAGGAAGAGCCGGTCATGCATGGCTTCGCCGTTGCGCTCGTAATCACCGAACCGCGCAATTTCGCTGCTGGTTTGCGGGAAAAGCGCGGCTTTTCGCAGCAGCTCGTCGCGGTACTGGGTGTGGAAGACCTGGCTCGGCCCGGCCCATTTGTAATAGAACGAACTCTCATCGAGGTGGAACCTGCGCGCCTCTTCGCGCAGCGTCGCCATGTTCTCGACCAGATAACAGAAGGAGGCATCCTGGTCGCAACTGCGTTGGGCAAAGTTGTAGTTGTCCAGCAGCCGCTGCCACAACCGGGTACGAAGCGCGTCCACCGCGGCCATGTTGACCGTACGCAGCCCCAGGTATTGCTTGAGGGCGATTTCATCCATGGCGTCGACGTCCAGCAGCACCCGGGCGAACATCAGGATCTCGGCCCGCGAGGCCACGTCGAACAAGGTCGGGCTGGTGAGCTGTTCCGGCCAGGTGCTGCGGTCGAGGGTCGCAATGTCGTTGGGCGCGGCGATGACGCTGCAACTCAACAGCCAGGCCGATAACACAAAGGCGATACGCAAAAGGGATGTCTCCATAACGAAACCCGCGCCGCATCATAGCTGATCCTGGGGCGACGACTTGTCGGCTCCAACCACTTATCTGGACATACCCGCTTTTGTGGCGAGGGAGCTTGCTCGCGCAGGGCTGTGAAGCAGCCCCAGGAATGCCGGCAACCGCTTCGCGCCCGAGCGCGAGCAAGCTCCCTCGCCACAAGAACATGCGGGTTCCAGACCACAACTCGCATCACACCACCCATCCCCTATTGCCCCTATAGCTGGAGTCCACCCGGACAACCCCCTAGAATCGCCGCACCTTTGAAGGAGACGACTAGATGCTGATGGTGATTTCCCCCGCCAAGACCCTCGACTATGAAAGGCCACCGGCCACCGAGCGTTTCACCCAGCCGCAGTACCTGGACCACTCCCAGGAACTGATCGAGCAACTGCGCGAGCTCTCGCCGGCACAGATCAGCGAACTGATGCACGTCTCCGACAAGATCGGTGGCCTCAACGCCGCACGGTTCGGCAGCTGGACGCCGGCCTTCACCCCGGCCAACGCCAAGCAGGCATTGCTGGCCTTCAAGGGCGACGTGTACACCGGCCTCGACGCCCAGAGTTTCGGCGAGGCCGACTTCGACTACGCCCAGCAGCACCTGCGCATGCTCTCCGGCCTGTATGGCCTGCTGCGCCCGCTGGACCTGATGCAGCCCTACCGGCTGGAGATGGGCACGAAGCTGGCCAACGCCCGGGGCAAGGACCTTTATGCGTTCTGGGGCACGCGTATCAGCGAGTGGCTGAACGAAGCCCTGGCCGAACAAGGTGATGACGTCCTGTTGAACCTGGCGTCCAACGAGTACTTCTCGGCGGTCAAGCGCTGCGCCCTGAAAGCGCGCGTCATCGACACCGAGTTCAAGGATCTGAAAAACGGCCAGTACAAGATCATCAGTTTCTACGCCAAGAAAGCCCGCGGCCTGATGAGTCGCTTCGTGATCCAGGAACGCATCAACGACCCTGCCGCCCTCAAGCAATTCGATGTACAGGGCTATCGCTTCAACGCCCAACAATCGAGCCCCGACAAACTGGTTTTCCTGCGCGACCATGCTCCGGAATAAAGCATAACTTTATAAGGCCCCCTGATCGGGGGCCTCGATCAACCCCGTACTTGTCATCTTGCTTCCCCTCCCACTTCGTCAGCTTCATGACGCCAACAAATCGTCCACCCCGCAGGCTAACTTTTGTTTCACTCGACACTCGTCAGTTTTTTGCGTAGTGGCACACATTTTTTTCTACCGTAGTGGCACAAAACTATCCACCCCCGCTAACTCCCCATTTATAAAGGGCGAAACGGCGCGTGATATCAAAATGAAAGCAGTGCCATCTTGGATAATATTTCGAAAAATTTCGAAAATCGCGATGAGCGGATCGGAACTATGTGAAATCGCACGGCTCATACCACCGGTAACGATTATCGCCGAACGTGTAGGAGATAACTTACAGACGACGTCGGACGGAGTAACCAAGTTGTCACGGCAACTTAGCGAAACGGTCGCCTAATTGGATCCACCCTTAAAGGATGGGAGATAACGCAACATTACTATCCCCAAAAAGGCCAAGGCTGCGCCCCTACATTGTGCTCACCCGAGCACGGAAGTTTTTGATTTTGTGGGCTTTTCGCCAGAGATCAGAAGTGAAACACCTTTGCACGAGTGTTCCCGACAACGAGGACTGGCTGCATAACAGGGCAGGTCATAACAACAAGGCCGCTTTGCGCACAACTTGAGTGCAATTATTTAGACACTCGGAACTTAGTATGCCTGCACAACGGCATTGTGGCGCCTGCACTCCACACTTCCGAGTGCACGATGACCGCTGAACACTATTAACTCCGGCCATTTATTGGCGTGAAAAACAGAGGTAAATGCGATGCGCATTAGCATATTTGGTTTGGGTTACGTCGGTGCAGTATGTGCCGGTTGCCTGTCTGCACGGGGCCATGACGTAGTTGGCGTAGATGTCGCCAAAGACAAGATCGACATGATCAACGCGGGCAAATCGCCGATTGTTGAACCTGGTCTTGGCGAGCTGTTGGCCCAAGGTATTGAAACAGGTCGACTGCGCGGTACTACCAACTTCGCCGAAGCGATTCGCGATACTGACCTGTCGATGATTTGCGTCGGTACTCCGAGCAAAAAGAACGGCGACCTGGAACTGAACTACATTGAGGCCGTGTGCCGCGAGATCGGTTTCGTACTGCGTGACAAGACCACCCGCCACACTGTCGTGGTCCGCAGCACCGTATTGCCGGGCACCGTCGCAAACGTTGTCATCCCGATCCTGGAAGACTGCTCCGGCAAGAAAGCCGGCGTCGACTTCGGCGTCGCGGTCAACCCTGAATTCCTGCGCGAAAGCACCGCGATCAAGGACTACGACCTGCCACCGATGACCGTGATCGGTGAGTTCGACAAAGCTTCTGGCGACGTCCTGCAATCGCTGTACGAAGAACTCGATGCGCCGATCATCCGCAAGGACATCGCCGTCGCCGAGATGATCAAGTACACCTGCAACGTCTGGCACGCCACCAAGGTGACCTTCGCCAACGAGATCGGCAACATCGCCAAGGCAGTCGGCGTCGATGGCCGTGAAGTGATGGATGTGGTCTGCCAGGACAAGACCCTGAACCTGTCCCAGTACTACATGCGCCCAGGCTTCGCCTTCGGCGGCTCCTGCCTGCCCAAGGACGTTCGCGCCCTGACCTACCGCGCCAGCTCCCTGGACGTGGAAGCGCCATTGCTCAACTCGCTGATGCGCAGTAACGAGTCCCAGGTGCAGAACGCCTTCGACATCGTTTCCAGCCACGAGAAACGCAAAGTCGCCCTGCTGGGCCTGAGCTTCAAGGCCGGCACCGACGACCTGCGCGAAAGCCCGCTGGTCGAGCTGGCGGAAATGCTGATCGGCAAGGGCTACGACCTGCGCATCTACGACAGCAACGTCGAATACGCCCGCGTCCACGGCGCGAACAAGGACTACATCGAGTCGAAGATCCCTCACGTCTCGTCCTTGCTCAACTCCGACTTCGACTCGGTCATCGACAGCTCCGACATCATCATCCTGGGCAACCGTGACGAGAAGTTCCGCGCGCTGACCGAGAACGTACCGGAAGGCAAGCAGGTCATCGACCTGGTCGGCTTCATGTCCAAGGCCACCACGCCGAGTGGCCGGACCGAAGGCATCTGCTGGTAAGTCTGTTTGCCGGCCGGGGCACATCCCGGCCGGCCTTTCGCCTGCCTTAACCCATCGGGCCGCCCACGAGGCCCGCCCGAGATAGAGACGGATGCAGATTATGCACAGGCTAAAGCACGGCCTGCTTCAGGCCGCCGGTTGGCTGTTTTACTTGAGTTTATTGATGGGCATCGCCTTGGCGTTGCCCACGTCCACGTTCGACTCCGAATCCAAGGACTTCATCTTCCTGATCGGCGCCGTGGGCATCTGGCGTTACTCCATGGGCGCAACGCATTTCGTGCGCGGCATGATCTTCCTGTACATCGTCTACCCGCATCTGCGCCGCAAGGTTCGCAAGCTGGGCAAGGCCGCCGATCCATCCCACGTGTACCTGATGGTCACCAGCTTCCGGATCGATGCGCTGACCACCGCCCAGGTGTATGGCTCGGTGATTCGCGAAGCCATCGACTGTGGGCTGCCTACCACCGTGGTCTGCTCCATCGTGGAAATGTCCGACGAGCTGCTGGTCAAGAGCCTCTGGGCCCGCATGAACCCGCCAGAGCGGGTCAAGCTGGACTTCGTGCGCATCCCCGGCACCGGTAAACGCGACGGCCTGGCCTACGGCTTCCGCGCCATCTCCCGCCACCTGCCGGACGACCGCGCGGTGGTCGCCGTAATCGATGGCGACACCGTCCTCGCCGAAGGCGTCGTGCGCAAGACCGTCCCTTGGTTCCAGCTGTTCGGCAACGTCGGCGGCCTGACCACCAACGAGTTCTGCGAAGTGCGCGGCGGCTACATCATGGCCGAGTGGCACAAGCTGCGTTTCGCCCAGCGTCACATCAACATGTGCTCCATGGCCCTGTCCAAGCGCGTGCTGACCATGACCGGTCGTATGTCGGTGTTCCGCGCCACGGTAGTGACCAACCCCGACTTCATCGCCGACGTCGAGAGCGACTCGCTGCAACACTGGCGACTGGGCCGCTTCAAGTTCCTGACCGGCGACGACAAGTCGAGCTGGTTCAGCCTGATGCGCCTGGGCTACGACACCTTCTACGTGCCTGATGCGGCGATCAACACCGTTGAACACCCGCCGGAAAAAAGCTTCATCAAGGCCAGTCGCAAGCTGATGTTCCGCTGGTACGGCAACAACCTGCGGCAGAATTCCCGGGCCCTGGGCTTGGGCATGCGCCGCCTGGGCCTGTTCACCTCGGTGGTGCTGTTCGACCAGCGCGTGTCGATGTGGACCTCGCTGCTGGGCCTGACCGTGGCGCTGATCGCCAGCTTCAAGTACGGCACCGCGTTCATCCTGGTGTACCTGCTGTGGATCGGCATCACCCGCCTGATCCTGACGCTGCTGTTGTCGTGCTCCGGTCACCGGATCGGCCCTGCCTACCCGGCGATTCTCTATTACAACCAGATCGTCGGCGCGTTGGTGAAGATCTATGTGTTCTTCCGCCTTGACCAGCAGTCCTGGACCCGCCAGCCCACCTCACTGACCCGTGATCTCGCCAGCTTTCAACGTTGGTTCAACACTTGGTCGTCTCGGACCATGACCTTCTCCGCCGGCAGCATTTTTGTCGCTGTGCTGCTGACGATGGTCTGACCGGACTTGAATGAATTAACTAGGAAATCGCCCCTATGAACACCGCCGTGAACGTCAACGTAGTGCATGAATCCGAAGCCCAGCGCCAGCACGCCCGAGTGAAAATCCCGGCCAAGCTGCGTTTCTTCGGCCCCGACCGCACGCCAATGGAAGTCAAGGTCCTGGACCTGTCCGCTGGCGGCCTTTGCTTCAACGCCGGCCAGATGCCGCTCAAGGTGGGTGAAACCTACAAGGCCCGCCTGCAGTTCGTGATCGACAACCTTGGCCTGGCCATGGACGTGGAATTGCAGATCCGCTCCTTCGACCGCCAGACCGGCCGCACCGGTTGCCAGTTCCAGAACCTGGAGCCACGGGACATCGCCACGCTGCGTCACATCATCACCTCGCACCTGGCCGGCGACATCGTCGGTGTCGGCGACGTGCTGGCGACCTTGCAGCGCGACAACTTCACCAAGGCACGCAAGCAGAAAGACGAAAGCGGCGGCATGAGCGCTTTCGGTCGCCTGCGCGCAGTGACCTTCAGCCTCGGGATCTTCGTCGTCGGCCTGGCCGCGTTCGGCTTCATCTTCAAGTCGGTGTACGGCATGTACTTCGTCAGCCACGCCCAGGCGGGCCTGGTGAACGTACCCGGCATGGCCATCACCATGCCGCGCGACGGCACCGTGCAGAGCCTGGTCAAGGCTGACGGCGTGGCCGCCAAGGGCGCTCCGCTGGCGACCTTCAGCACCAGCATGCTCGACGTGCTCAAGGGCCACCTGGACGACAACCAGCTGCAACCGGCCAAGGTCGAGGAACTGTTCGGCAAGCAAATGACCGGCACCCTGACCTCGCCATGCGACTGCATCGTGGCCCAGCAACTGGTCGCCAACGGTCAGTACGCCAGCAAGGGCGACGTGATCTTCCAACTGGTGCCACGCGGCACCGAAGCCAACGTCGAGGCACGCTTCTCGTATCGCCAATTCGGCGACGTGCGCCCAGGCACCTCGGTCAACTTCCAGGTGGCCGGCGAAGACACCACCCGCACCGGCAAGATCGTCAGCAGCACCAGCCTGAAAAGTGAAGACCTCTCCTCCGACATCCGCGTGCTGATCAAGCCTGACGAGCCGCTGGACAGCTCGCTGGCCGGCCGTCCTGTGGAAGTCCACAGCGACCGTGGCCCGAACCTGAACTGGCTGATCGACAAAGCCATGGCTGTCGGTATCTAAGTCGAGGATATGCCCGTGACCACTCCACAAAACAACAACGCACCGCATTCCCTGTGGGAGCGAGCTTGCTCGCGATGGGATCAGCGCAGTGTGTCTGATGTATCGAGCGGCCTGCATCGCGAGCAAGCTCGCTCCCACATTCGATCGGGGTACTGCGCACTGGCCTTGGCAATCAGCCTGGCCGGCTGCGCCGGCCTGCCCGACCAGCGCCTGGCCAACGAAGCGCTCAAGCGCGGCGACACGGCGCTGGCGCAGCAGAACTACCAGCAGTTGGCAGACCTGGGCTACAGCGAAGCCCAGGTCGGCCTGGCCGATATTCAGGTGGACAGCCGTGATCCGGAGCAGATGAGAAAAGCCGAGGCGACCTACCGCGCCGCCGCCGACATCTCGCCACGGGCCCAGGCGCGCCTGGGTCGCCTGCTGGTGGCCAAACCCGGCTCCACCGAAGCCGAAAAGCACGAAGCCGAAGGCCTGTTGAAGAAAGCCTTCGCCAACGGTGAAGGCAACACCCTGATCCCGCTGGCGATGCTGTACCTGCAATACCCGCACAGTTTCCCGAACGTCAACGCCCAGCAGCAGATCAGCCAATGGCGCAGCGCCGGCTACCCGGAAGCGGGCCTGGCGCAGATCCTGCTCTACCGCACCCAGGGCACCTACGACCAGCACCTGGACGAAGTCGAGAAAGTCTGCAAGGCCGCGCTGGCCACCACCGACATCTGCTACGTCGAACTGGCCACGGTCTATCAGAAGCGCGGCCAGCCGGAACAGCAGGCCGAGTTGATCAAGCAGATGCAGGCCGGCCACGCCCGCGGCGTCGTATCCGCCCAGCGCGTGGACAGTGTTGCCCGGGTCCTGGCCGATGCCAGCCTGGGCAAGACCGACGAAAAAACCGCCCAGTCGCTGCTCGAAGGCATCGCTCCCGGCTACCCCGCTGCCTGGGTCAGCCTGGCGCAGCTGCTCTACGATTTCCCTGAACTGGGCGACGTCGACAAGATGATGCAGTACCTGGAAAACGGCCGCGCCGCCGACCAGCCGCGTGCCGAGCTGTTGCTGGGCAAGCTGTACTACGAAGGCAAGTGGGTCCCGGCCGATGCCAAGGCCGCCGAGGCACATTTCCAGAAAGCCGTGGGCCGCGAAGTGGCCGCCGATTACTACCTCGGCCAGATCTATCGCCGTGGCTACCTGGGCCAGGTGTACTCGCAAAAAGCCCTGGACCATCTGCTCAAGGCCGCCCGCAACGGCCAGAACAGCGCCGACTTCGCCATTGCCCAGTTGTTCTCCCAGGGCAAGGGCACCAAGCCCAACCCGGTCAACGCCTATGTATTCAGCCAGTTGGCCAAGGTACAGAACACCCCGCAAGCCATCGAACTTGCCCAGACCCTCGAAGCCCAATTACCGCCGCAGCAACTTGCACAAGCCCAGCGCCTGCTAAAACAGGAGCAGGCCATTCGGGGCGCCATGAGCCCCGATACGCTGGAACTGCAAGCCCTAAAAGAAGATGACGGCGAGGAACAACTATGAAGCCTTTGAAGCTCAATCCTTTTGTGCAGGCCGGTATTGGCCTGACATGCGCCCTGCTCTGGTCCTGCCCGACGCTGGCCGCCCTGACTGAAACCAAGAACTTCGGCCTGGAAGTGAAGATCACCGGCCAGTCCGAAGACGACCGCGACCTCGGCACCCAGAGCGGTGGCGACGTCAACGGTATCGGCCTGGACCTGCGCCCTTGGGTCTACGGTGAAAGCGGTAACTGGAGCGCCTACGCCATGGCTCAGGCCGTGACCTCCACCGACATCATCGAGACGGACACCCTGCAACAATCCGACGGCGCCACCGAACAGACCGACAGCGGCGACCGCGAAGCCAAGAAAAGCTACCTGGCAATGCGTGAATTCTGGATTGGCTACAGCGGCCTGACCCCGTACCCGGGCGAGCAATTGAAGTTCGGCCGCCAGCGCCTGCGCAACGACGACGGCCAATGGCGCGACACCAATATCGAGGCCCTGAACTGGACCTTCGACACCACGTTGCTGCGGGCCAACCTCGGCGTTGCCGAACGCTTCAGCGAGTACCGCACCGACCTCAAGGAACTGTCGCCCAAGGACAAGGATCGCCTGCACGTCTATGGCGACGTCGGCTACCAGTGGATGCCAGGCCAGTGGGCCGGAATCCGTGCCCACCACACCCATGACAACGGCAGCCTCGACTACCCGACACCGGGCGAGCCTACCGACACCCTGGACAAGACCCAGAACGGCGACTTGACCTGGCTGGGCCTGGAAGCCAACAGCGACGCCTACAACTGGCGCAACACCAACACCGTCAACTACTGGGCCAGCATCACCGGCATGACCGGCGACCGCGACACCGTCAATGCGCTCAATGCCGACGGCACGCGCCCGGCGCAAGCCAAGCGCAGCGATGACGTCGACGGCTGGGCCACCGACCTGGGTATCCGCCTGCGCCTCGACCCGCAATGGCAAGTCGGTGCGGCCTATGCCCGCGCCAGCGAGGACTACGAACAAAACGGCCTGCAGAGCAACCGCTCGAACTTCACCGGCACGCGCTCGCGGGTCCACCGTTTCGGCGAAGCCTTCCGCGGCGAAATGGCCAACACCCAGAGCGCCAGCCTGTTCGGTTCCTGGCAGTTGCGCGACGAATACGACGCCAGCCTGGTGTACCACAAGTTCTGGCGCGTGGACGGCAACAAGCCGGTGGGCAGCAACGGCATCAACGCCGTGCAGAACAACACCGACGACGTCACCGGCGCCATCCTGTCCACCTCGACCCTGCCGCTGCGTGACGGCGACAAGGACCTGGGCCAGGAAGTCGACCTCGTCGTCACCAAGTACTTCAAGCAAGGTCTGCTGCCTGCCGCGTTGAGCCAGTCCATCGATGAGCCATCGGCGCTGGTGCGCTTTCGTGGCGGTGTGTTCAAGCCAGGCGATGCCTACGGCAAAGAGGTCGATTCGTACATGCATCGCGCCTTTGTCGACGTGATCTGGCGCTTCTGATGCAAATGGCCATGGGAGTGCCCGAAATGAACCGCTACCTCAGGAACAGCCAGGCGATGAAAGGTTCGATCAGCCTGTTGGTCGCAGCGATGCTGCTGGCCGGCTCGCCGGCGTTCGCCAACGTTGAACCGGCGGTCAAGCCAGGCAACGTGGTCAAGGAACTGCAACGCGCCAAGACCTACACCGTCAACAGCGCGCCGACCGCGCCGCTGGAACTGGCCAAGCCGACCTTGCCCGACCTCAAGGGCTTCACCGCCGAAGCGGCCGCGGCCAAGATCGTGCGGACCAAGACCGGCAAGGTCAGCGTGCGCCGGATGATGCAGGAAAACGCCTTGAAGGACTTCATCGGCGGCGACAACAAGATGGCCGAGTGGGTGGTGCGCCAGCACGGCATCCCCCAGGCCATCTTCCTCGACGACGGCTACATGAACCTCAAGGACGTGGCCAAGAAGGTGCCCAAGTACATCATCGAGACCTCGCCCGGTGTCTACCTGGCGAAGATCCCGATCGTGGTCGGCCAGAAGGGCATCCTGGAAATCGACAAACAGACCCAGGAACTGCGCCTGTCCCAGGAGGGCGGCTCGTTCCTGGTCAACGATGGCCAGATGTTCATCCGCGACACCAAGGTCACCGGCTGGCGTGAAAAGGACAACGGCCCCGCCACGTTCCGCTCGCCCAAGGAATTCCGTCCGTTCCTGCTGTCCTGGGGCGGCACCGAGACCTACATCGTCAATACCAAGATGGCCAGCTTCGGTTACTCCAACAGTAAGTCGTACGGGGTGAGTATTTCCCAGTACACGCCGAACATGGCCAAGGTCCTCAAGCGTCCGGAACCGACCGGCTGGATCATCGGTTCCGAGTTCTCGGACATGTGGTACGGCTTCTACTGCTACGAGACCCGAGACTTCGTGGTCAAGAGCAACACCTACAAAGACAACATCGTCTACGGCATCGACCCCCACGACCGTTCCCATCGGCTGATCATCGCCGACAACACGGTCTACGGGACGAAGAAGAAGCACGGGATCATCATTTCCCGTGAGGTCAACGACAGCTTCATCTTCAACAACCGCAGCTACGACAACAAGCTCTCGGGCCTGGTGATCGACCGTAACAGCGTCAACAACATCATTGCCTACAACGAGATCTACAAGAACCACACCGACGGCATCACCCTCTACGAGAGTGCCGACAACCTGTTGTGGGACAACAAGGTGATCAGCAACCAGCGTCACGGCATCCGGATTCGTAACAGCGTGAACATCCGCCTCTACGAAAACGTATCCATGGCCAACGGCCTGACCGGGATCTACGGCCACATCAAGGACCTGTCCGACACTGACCGCGACATCAAGCTCGACCCGTTCGACGCCGAGGTCTCGCTGATCGTGGTGGGTGGTGAACTGGCTGCCAACGGCAGCGGCCCACTGTCCATCGACTCGCCCTTGAGCGTGGAGCTGTACCGCGTGTCCATGCTCGCGCCGACCAAATCCAGCGGCATCAGCTTCACGGGAATCCTGGGTGAACGCCAGGATGAAATTCTCGACCTGCTGGTGCGCCAGCAGAAAGCCGTGCTGATCGACCCTGTCGAAAGCCAGACCGAATTGCGGGACTGAGGATGACCTTTATGAACCCACAGATGATCAAGCTTCTGGGCCTGTCCGCCCTGACTGCCGGCATTCTCGCCGCCACCTCGGGCGCGCGCGCCGATGAAATCCAGGCACCGACCTTCACGGCCGAGCCTTGCTGCAACCTGTGCCCTGCGGCCCACGATGCGAAGAACTACACCACGCGCTACCAGCAGAACTTCACCACGCTGGTCCAGGCCCAGGGTGACTGGCTGTTCCGGACCCAGGAAGACCTGCGTACCGAGTTCAACACCACCCCGGCCGGCTACAAGCGCCTGCAACAATTGCATGACGCGTTCAAGGCCAAGGGTGTCGAACTGGTGCTGGTCTACCAGCCGACCCGTGGCCTGGTGAACCGCAACAAGCTCAACCCCCAGGAGAAGGCCAGCTTCGATTTCGACAAGGCCCTGACCAACTACAAGACCATGCTGGGCCGCTTCGCCCAGATGGGTTACGTGGTGCCGGACCTGTCGCCGCTGACCAACGAAAACCTGCCTGAAACCCTCCCGGCCCACGACTTCTACTTCCGTGGCGACCAACACTGGACGCCTTACGGTGCCCAACGCACGGCCAAGATCGTTGCCGAGAAGGTCAAGCAGCTCCCGGCCTTCGCCGACATTCCCAAGCGTGAATTCGAGACCAAGAAGTCCGGCCGCATGGGCAAGACCGGCACCCTGCACAACATGGCCGGCCAACTGTGCGGCACCAGCTATGCCATCCAGTACATGGACCAGTTCACCACCGAGCCGAAGGGCGAGGCCGGTGACGGCGACCTGTTCGGCGATTCCGGCAACCCGCAGATCACCCTCGTGGGCACCAGCCACAGTGGCAAGAACTACAACTTCGCCGGTTTCCTGGAAGAAGCCATCGGCGCCGACATCCTCAACGTGGCCTTCCCCGGCGGCGGTTTCGAGGGCGCCATGATCCAGTACCTGGGCAGCGAAGAGTTCCAGAAGAACCCGCCGAAGATCCTCATCTGGGAGTTCTCGCCGCTGTATCGCCTGGACCAGGAAACCATCTACCGCCAGATGATGGCGTTGCTCGACAACAACGGCTGTGAAGGCAAGCCGGCGCTGATGAGCAGCAAGACCGCCCTCAAGCCGGGCAAGAACGAATTGATGGTCAATAGCAAGAATATGGACCTGCGTAACAGCAGTCACCAGATCGACATCCGCTTCGCCGATACCTCGGTGAAAACCTTGCAAGCCACCCTCTGGTACATGAATGGGCGCCACGAGGATATCAAGATCGAAAAACCGGATACCTCCGAAACCGACGGGCGTTTCGCCTTCCAACTGCGCACCGACGAAGACTGGGCTTCCCAGAACCTGCTGGCCCTGGAAGTCCAGGGGCCTGAAGCCGGTGCAGCCCCTCTGCAGGTGGAAGCGAAAGTCTGCAAACGCAACGCATCTGTGCAAGCCGAACAAACGGCTCAGATCGGACAATGAGGTCTCGTCTCATGACCAGAACCACGCATACCCGAACGTTGAAAACACTGCTGGCACCGTCCCTGCTGACCCTGGCGATGTTCGCCGGGGCCACGCAGGCGGCGGCCCCGCTGCGCCCGCCACAGGGCTACTTCGCACCGATCGAGAAGGTCAAGGTGGGCGACGCCTCCCAAGGCTGCGATGCCACCCCGACGCCCTACACCGGTTCCCTGCAATTTCGCAGCAAGTACGAGGGCTCCGACAAGGCCCGCGCGACCCTGAACGTGCAATCGGAAAAAGCCTTTCGCGACAGCACCGCCGACATCACCAAGATCGAGCGCGGCGTCAGCAAGCAGGTGATGCAATTCATGCGTGACGGTCGCCCGGAACAATTGGAATGCACCCTGAACTGGCTGACCACCTGGGCCAAGGCCGATGCGCTGATGTCCAAGGACTTCAACCACACCGGCAAGTCCATGCGCAAATGGGCCCTGGGCAGCATGGCCTCGGCCTATGTGCGCTTGAAGTTCTCCGAGTCGCGGCCGCTGGCCAACCATCAGGAACAAGCGCAACTGATCGAAAGCTGGTTCAGCAAGATGGCCGACCAGGTGGTCAGCGACTGGGACAACCTGCCGTTGGACAAGACCAACAACCACTCGTACTGGGCCGCCTGGTCGGTGATGGCCACCTCCGTGGCAACCAACCGCCGCGACCTGTTCGACTGGGCCGTCAAGGAATACAAGGTCGGGGTCAACCAGGTCGACGCCGACGGCTACCTGCCCAACGAACTCAAGCGCAAGCAACGGGCCTTGTCGTATCACAACTATGCCCTGCCGCCGCTGGCGATGATCGCCAGTTTCGCCCAGGTCAACGGTGTCGACCTGCGCCAGGAAAACAACGGTGCCCTCAAGCGGTTGGGTGACCGGGTGCTGGCCGGGGTGAAGGACCCGGAGATCTTCGAAGAGAAGAACGGCGAAGAGCAGGACATGAAAGATTTGAGGGTCGATTCGAAATTCGCCTGGCTCGAACCGTTCTGCAGCCTCTACAGCTGCCCCGAGGATGTGCTGGAACGCAAGCATGAAATGCAACCGTTCAAGACCTTCCGCCTCGGCGGGGACTTGACCAAGGTGTATGACCCGGCCAACGAAAAAGGCAGCAAAGGTTCTTAGATACACACGGATCCCTGTGGGAGCGGGCTTGCTCGCGAAAGCGCTCTGACATCCAGCATCGATGTCGACTGACACACCGCCTTCGCGAGCAAGCCCGCTCCCACAGGGTCATCACTCCCCGGTTTTCATGGGGGGGTTTGGGGGGGCTCTGGCCCTTGACTGTTGATTCAACATGGAGAGATCGGGATGGTATTTTCATCCAATGTGTTCCTGTTCCTGTTCTTGCCGATCTTTCTCGGCCTGTATTACTTGAGCGGGCAACGCTATCGCAACCTGCTGCTGCTGATTGCCAGCTATGTGTTCTATGCCTGGTGGCGGGTGGACTTCCTGGCCTTGTTCGCCGCCGTCACCCTGTGGAACTACTGGATCGGCCTGAAGGTCGGTGCCGCCGGCGTGCGGACCAAACCGGCCCAGCGCTGGCTGTTGCTCGGCGTGGCAGTGGACTTGTGCATCCTGGGCTACTTCAAGTACGCCAACTTCGGCGTGGACAGCCTCAATGCGATCATGACCAGCTTCGGCCTGGAGCCGTTCATCCTGACCCACGTGCTGTTGCCGATCGGGATCTCGTTCTACATCTTCGAGTCCATCAGCTACATCATCGACGTCTATCGCGGTGACACCCCGGCCACCCGCAACCTGATCGACTTCGCGGCGTTCGTGGCGATTTTCCCGCACCTGATCGCCGGCCCCGTGTTGCGCTTTCGCGACCTGGCCGACCAGTTCAACAACCGCACCCACACCCTGGACAAGTTCTCCGAAGGCTGCACGCGCTTCATGCAGGGCTTCATCAAGAAAGTGTTCATCGCCGACACCCTGGCGGTGGTGGCCGACCATTGCTTCGCCCTGCAGAACCCGACCACCGGTGACGCCTGGCTCGGTGCGCTGGCCTACACCGCGCAGCTGTACTTCGACTTCTCCGGCTACAGCGACATGGCCATCGGCCTGGGCCTGATGATGGGTTTCCGCTTCATGGAAAACTTCAAGCAGCCCTACATCAGCCAATCGATCACCGAGTTCTGGCGTCGCTGGCACATCAGCCTCTCCACCTGGCTGCGCGACTACCTCTACATCACCCTGGGCGGTAACCGCAAAGGCACGTTGATGACCTACCGCAACCTGTTCCTGACCATGCTGCTCGGTGGCCTGTGGCACGGTGCGAACATCACCTACGTGATCTGGGGCGCCTGGCACGGCATCTGGCTGGCCATCGAAAAGGCCGTGGGCATCAATACCACCCCACGCACCATCAACCCGATCCGCTGGGCATTGACCTTCCTGCTGGTGGTCATGGGCTGGGTGATTTTCCGTGCCGAGAACCTGCACGTGGCCGGTCGCATGTACGGCGCCATGTTCAGCTTCGGCGACTGGTCGCTGTCGGAACTGACCCGCGCCAACCTCACCGGCCTGCAGATCGCCACGCTGGTGGTGGCCTACGTCACCCTCGCCTTCTTCGGCCTGCGCGACTTCTACACCAACCGTCCGCCGGTCAAGGCCAAGCCTGAAGTGAACACCGAGGCCAACGGCCCGGCCACCGCCCAACCGGGCCTGATCAAGGCCGTACCAGGCGACAACCCGTCGGCTATCCACGAACCCGGCTACACCGTCGGTGTCGAAGCCCAGGTGCAACCGGCCTACTGGACCGTGGACTGGTCGCGCTACGTGATGCGCGCCCTGGTACTGCTGCTGTTCATTGCCTCGATTCTCAAACTCTCGGCGCAAAGCTTCTCGCCGTTCCTTTACTTCCAGTTCTGAGGGATCTGAACATGACCCGCTCATTACGCATCTTCTATGTCACGCTGTTCATGGTGATCCTGACGGCCCTGGGTCTCTGGTCGATGCGCAGCTTCTTCGGCTTCAACACCAACCCGGACGCGACCGTGCTCAACGGTCGCTGGGCCAAAGCCGTGGAAACGCACTACGACGACGAGTTCCCGATCAAGCGCCTGGGCACCAACATCTGGGCCGCGCTGGACTACAAGCTGTTCAACGAAGGCCGCAAGGGCGTGGTCCTGGGCCGCGACCAGTGGCTGTACAGCGACGAAGAGTTCAACCCGATCGTCAACGAAGAGCTGAACCTGCAAGGCAACTACGCGCTGGTCGAAGGCGTGCGCCAGAAGCTCAAGGAACAAGGCGTGACCCTGGTCATGGCGATCGTGCCGGCCAAGGCGCGGCTGTACCCCGAGCACCTGGGTGAAGTGAAGCCTTCGAGCATTCACGCCAACCTCTACCAGGATTTCCACAGCCGCGTGGCGGCTGACAAGATCCTCGCCCCCGACCTGCTTGGCCCCCTGCAACAGGCCAAGCAAAGCGGCCAGCAAGTGTTCCTGCGCACCGACACCCACTGGACTCCGGAAGGTGCCCAGGTCGCGGCCGAGCACATCGCCAAGGCGATTGCCGAACGCACGCCGCTGGAAGGCCAGCCACAGCGTTTCGTGACCGAGCCCGCGGAGAAAATCACCCACAAGGGCGACCTGCGCCAGTTCCTGCCACTCGATCCATTGTTCGAGAACCTGATGCCAGCCCAGGAGCCGCTGGTCAAACGCAACACCCGCGAAGCCGACGACCAGCCGGCCGAAGGCGACGCGCTGTTCGCCGATGCCCAGGTGCCCGTGGCCCTGATCGGCACCAGCTACAGCGCCAACCCCAACTGGAACTTCGTCGGTGCCCTCAAGCAAGCCCTGCACAGCGACGTCGTGAACTACGCCGAAGACGGCCACGGCCCGATTCTGCCGATGCTCAGCTACCTCAAGAGCGACGCCTTCAAGAACAGCCCGCCACAGGTGCTGATCTGGGAGTTTCCTGAACGTTACCTGCCTGTGAACAACGAAATCGGCGACGCCGACCCGCAGTGGGTCGCAGAGCTCAAGCAAGCCGGCGCGCGTCAACAGAACGTAGCCGCCAACACCCCATCCGAGACGCCCGACCGGGCGCAAAACTGAAAGAGAGGTCCACCATGACTTTCAACACTACTCCTCGCCGTCTCGCCGCTCGCTCCTTCAAGGCTGTCGCCCTCGTCGCCAGCATGAGCGCCCTCTCGCTCTCCGCCTTTGCCGGTGACTCGGCCCTGTACGGCCCAGTCGCGCCAAAAGGCTCGAGCTTCGTGCGCATCTACAACGCCAGCAACGCCGAAGTCAGCGCCACCGTCGGCAGCACCAACCTCAACGACGTGGCCCCACTGGCCAGCAGCGACTTCAGCTTCATGCCTGGCGGCGACTACAGCGCCAAGGTCGGCAGCCAGACCGTCCCGGTCAAACTGGCTCCCGATCACTATTACACCCTGGTCAACAACGCCAGCGGCCAGCCTCAGCTGATCGAAGAACCACCGTTCAAGAACAAGCAGAAGTCCCTGGTGCGCGTGCAGAACCTCAGCGACAAGGCTCTGACCCTCAAGACCGCCGACGGCAAGACCGAAGTGGTCCCGAACGTGGCGGCCAAAGGCCGTGGCGAGCGTGAAATCAACCCGGTGAAAGTAAGCCTGGCGCTGTTTGAAGGCGACAAGAAAGTCGGCGACCTCAAGCCTGTGGCCCTGGAGCGTGGCGAAGCCGCCGTGCTCTACGTCACCGGTTCCGGCAGCAGCCTGTCGCCGGTATGGGTGAAACGCCCAGTGTCGACCCGCTGATGAATTCACCTGATTGACGCTGTGCCCCTGTGGGAGCGGGCTTGCTCGCGAATACGGTCTCACATTCAACATTGATGTTGGCTGAAACACCACTTTCGCGAGCAAGCCCGCTCCCACCCTGAATTGGGGTGTCAGTCGGGCACGGAATAAAAACAAGAGTGAAACGACAGAACGCAGTAGCTCTATAACCATTACGCTTCAAAGGAGTAACACACATGATTCCGGTGATCTTGTCAGGTGGTAGCGGCTCACGTCTTTGGCCGCTTTCGCGCAAGCAATTCCCTAAACAGTTCCTGGCCCTGACCGGCGAACACACCCTGTTCCAGCAAACCCTCGAGCGCCTGGTGTTCGAAGGGATGGACACGCCGATCGTGGTCTGCAACAAAGACCACCGTTTCATCGTCAACGAGCAGCTGGCAGGCCGCAACCTGGAAGCCCAGCGCATCCTGATGGAGCCATTCGGGCGCAACACCGCCCCGGCCGTGGCGCTGACCGCGATGATGCTGGTCAACGAAGGCCGCGACGAGCTGATGCTGGTGCTGCCGGCCGACCACGTGATCGATGACCAGAAGGCCCTGCAACGCGCCCTGGCCCTGGCCACCGTGGCCGCCGAGCGAGGCGAAATGGTGCTGTTCGGCGTACCCGCCACCAAACCGGAAACCGGTTATGGCTACATCAAGTCGACCAACGACGCGCTGCTGCCTGAAGGCGTGAGCCGCGTGTCGCACTTCGTCGAAAAACCCGACGTCAAGCGCGCCACCGAGTTCGTCGAGGCCGGCGGCTACTTCTGGAACAGCGGCATGTTCCTGTTCCGCGCCAGCCGTTTCCTGGAAGAGCTGAAAAAGCACGATCCGGACATCTACGACACCTGCCTGCTGACCCTTGAGCGCAGCGAGCAGACCGCGGACACCATCACCTTCGACGAAGCCACCTTCGCCTGCTGCCCGGACAATTCCATCGACTACGCGGTAATGGAAAAAACCCAGCGCGCCTGCGTGGTGCCGCTGTCGGCGGGCTGGAGCGATGTCGGCTGCTGGGCGTCGCTGTGGGAAGTCAATCCCAAGGATGCCGACGGCAACGTCACCAAGGGCGACGTGGTGGTCCAGGACAGCCGCAACTGCATGATCCACGGCAACGGCAAGCTGGTGTCGGTGATCGGCCTGGAGAACATCGTGGTGGTCGAGACCAAGGACGCCATGATGATTGCCCACAAGGACAAGGTCCAGGACGTCAAGAAGATGGTCAACACCCTCAACGCCCAGGGTCGTACCGAAACTCAGAACCACTGCGAAGTGTATCGTCCGTGGGGCTCGTATGACTCCGTGGACATGGGTGGTCGCTTCCAGGTCAAGCACATCTCGGTCAAGCCGGGCGCGTGCCTGTCGCTGCAGATGCACCACCACCGTGCCGAACACTGGATCGTGGTCAGCGGCACCGCCGAAGTGACCTGCGACGAGAACGTGTTCCTGCTCTGCGAGAACCAGTCGACCTACATCCCGATCGCGTCGGTCCACCGCCTGCGCAACCCGGGCAAGATCCCGCTGGAAATCATCGAAGTGCAGTCCGGTAGCTACCTGGGCGAAGACGACATCGAGCGCTTCGAGGACATCTACGGGCGTTCCACTCCCGTCGAACGTGGCGTGTCGGTGAAAACCATCGCGCAATAACACCGGGCAAGACAAAAAGTCCCCATCCAGGCCACTGCGTCCCCTATCCGCAGTGGCCTGGGTGGGGGCTTTTTTTTCATTGCGGTCCTGGCACGCATCAGCGCTTCGCCACCGCCGTTGCGTTCGGTAGGATGTGACGACGGTATCGGAGGCTTCCACCATGCTTATCGGCGTCTTGCTGGTCATCACCTGGCTCATCCTGTTGCTGCGCTACCCGGCCAAGGCGTTGCCGGTGTCCCTGGCCGCGTTCGTCGGGCTGGGCCTGGTGGCGGCGTGGGTGCTCTGGCAGGAAAACCGCGAGAACCGCCAGCTCGATCGCCTGGAGCTGCGCATCACCTATGCGCCCGAGCGCTGCCCCGCCGACCGTCCACTGTCGCTGAACCTGAACAACGGTAATGACGTGCCGTTGACCGAGCTGTACTGGCAGGTCGCAGCCTACGCCCCCGGTGATACCCTCAACCTGGCCGACAATCCCTACGATGCACCGCGCTATCGTGGCCCCGGCGAACTGCAACCGGGCGCCAGCTGGCAGGACTGCCTGCCGCTGCCGCCACTGCGTCCGGGCTATCGTGCGCAGAGCCTGGAGTTTCGCGCCGAGCGATTGCACGGTAGTTTCTCCAACTGATTCCACGCCTCCACTTTCTTGCACAAGGAATGCACCATGCCTGTCGCGTTGATCACCGGATGTTCCAGCGGCATCGGCCGCGCCCTGGCGGATGCCTTCAAGACCGCCGGGTATCAGGTCTGGGCCAGTGCACGTAAAGCTGAGGATGTGGCGGCGCTGAGCGCCGCCGGGTTTACCGCTGTTCAGTTGGACGTGAATGATGGCGCGGCGCTGGAGCAGTTGAGCGAGCGGATCAACCAGCAGCACGGCGGCCTCGATGTGCTGATCAACAACGCCGGCTATGGCGCCATGGGCCCGTTGCTCGACGGTGGTGTGCCGGCCATGCAGCGCCAGTTCGAGACCAATGTGTTCGCCATCGTCGGCGTGACGCGCGCGCTGTTTCCGGTACTGCGTCGGGCCAGGGGGTTGGTGGTGAACATCGGCAGCGTTTCCGGGGTGCTGGTCACGCCGTTCGCAGGCGCCTACTGCGCCTCCAAGGCCGCCGTGCATGCGTTGAGCGATGCCTTGCGCATGGAGCTGGCGCCGTTCGGCATCCGGGTCATGGAGGTCCAGCCCGGCGCCATCGCCTCCAGCTTCGCCAAGAACGCCGGCCATGAAGCCGAACAGCTGCTCACCGAACGATCACCCTGGTGGCCCCTGCGCGACGGCATCCGCGCCAGGGCCAGGGCCTCCCAGGACAACCCGACCCCAGCCGACGAATTCGCCGCCGGACTGCTCAAGGCCGCCCAACAACCCAAACCACCCCGCCTGCTGCGCCTGGGCAACGGCAGCCGGGCCTTGCCCTTGATGGCGGGCTTGCTGCCCAAGGGGTTGCTGGAGAAGGGCTTGAGGAAGCGGTTTGGCCTGGGGGGCTCGCTTTAACGCCGGGCATTTTTTGGGGCGGCTGCGCCACCCAGCGGGAGCAAGCTCCCTCGCCACGGGGACCGCGACGGCCACAAACCTCCCGGCGGCTGCCACAGGAGGGGGGTGGTTTGGGTGCAGATTTGGCCTCAGCCCCGGCTCTATTGTGGGAGCGGGCTTGCCCGCGAAAGCGCCTGCACAGCCACCATCAATGCCAACTGACCCACCGCCTTCGCGAGCAAGCTCGCTCCCACAGAAGGATTGTGGTTCGGGCGCAGATTTGGCCTCAGCCCCGGCTCTATTGTGGGAGCGGGCTTGCCCGCGAAAGCGCCAGCACAGCCACCGTCAATGCCAACTGAACCACCGCCTTCGCGAGCAAGCTCGCTCCCACAGGAGGATTGTGGTTTGGGCGCAGATTTGGCCTCAGCCCCGGCTCTCTTGTGGGAGCGGGCTTGCCCGCGAAAGCGCCAGCACAGCCACCGTCAATGCCCACTGAACCACCGCTTTCGCGAGCAAGCTCGCTCCCACAGGAGGATTGTGGTTTGGGCGCAGATTTGGCCTCAGCCCCGGCTCTCTTGTGGGAGCGGGCTTGCCCGCGAAAGCGCCAGCACAGCCACCGTCAATGCCCACTGAACCACCGCTTTCGCGAGCAAGCTCGCTCCCACAGATTTCGTGGCACGCCACAAATCCACATACACCACAAAATCCCTGCTCCCACAGTCACCGCTCGGCCTGGTTTTCGACTACTACGGTGCAGGTCATCCCCGCTGCCAGCAACACGCCCTCGGGCACTTCATCGAGGTGGATGCGCACCGGCACCCGCTGGGCCAGGCGCACCCAGTTGAAGGTCGGGTTGACGTCGGCGATCAGCTCGCGGCTTTGCGGGTTGTCGCGGTCGTAGATGCCGCGGGAGATGCTTTCCACGTGCCCCTTGAGCACCTCACCGCTCATCAGTTGCAGCTGCGCCGGATCGCCGATCCGCACCTTGGGCAGCTTGGTCTCCTCGAAGAAGCCGTAGACCCAGAACGAGTTCATGTCCACCACGGCCATTTTCGCTTCGCCGATGCGCGCATAGTCGCCACGGTGGACGTTGAGGTTGGTCACGTAGCCGTCCACCGCCGCACGAACTTCGGTGCGCGTCAGGTTCAACTCGGCGGCCTCCAGTTGCGCCTGGGCATGCTGGTAATCGGCCAGGGCCGAGTCGGCGATGTTGCTCGCGTCGTCGCGGTTTTCCCGGGAGATCACCAGGCTGTCGAGGTCGGCACGGCGATGGGCGTTGACCTTGCGCATTTCCCAAGTGGCCTTGCGTGAGGCCACCAGGGAGCGGGCTTGCTTGACCGCGATGCGATAGTGCTCGGGGTCGATGCGCATCAGCAGGTCACCCTTGCTCACCCGCTGGTTATCGCGCACCGCCACCTCGACCACTTCACCACTGACATCGGCGGCCACGTTGATGATGTCGGCCCGCACCCGGCCATCTCGGGTCCAGGGCGTGTTCATGTAGTGCTCCCACAACGCACGGCCGATCCACAGCGCCAAGGCCAGCACCAGCAGCGTCGCAAGCAGGCTGAAAAACTTTTTCATCGCATCGATCTCAACGGTAGACCGTCAGCGCCAACGCGCCGAACAGACAGGTAAACAGACTCAGGCGCAGCAGCGCCGGGTGCCAGAAGAAGCGGTACAGATCCAGCCCGGACAGGAAACGGTCCAGGGCCCAGGCCAAGGCGGCGGCGATGAAAAACATCAGGGTCATGGTCGGCATGTACACGCCATGGAAGGCGATCTCACGGGGCATGTTCAGGTTCCTGGCGCAGCGGCGGTGCGTAGGCCGCCAATGGTGATTGCGGGTCGAGCAGCGAGGTGCGGATGAAATGCAGGTAGCTTTTCACCCGCCGCAGGGCGGACGTGTCGAAGTGCGGCGCGAAGGGTTCGTCAGTGGCCTGCACGCGCCCGATGGCGTGATCGACCGCCGCCAGGGCCCGTTCCAGGTTGCTGTGGCCCGGCTGGCGGAACAGCCGCACCAGCGCCCTGCCCATCCCGCGGATCGCCTGGCGCCACGGCTGGCTTTCGGCATACGCCGGGTGCACCGGCAGGATCGCCTGCTCCTTGCGCAACTCGATGATCGCGTGGCCGACTTCCAGCACCACGAACATCCAGCGCAGCAGATCACGCTGCACCCCAGGCTGGCCCGCCGCCAAGCCATAGGCTTGGTGCAGCAGGTCCCGACTACGGCTTTCGAACCCCGAGGCCAGGCCCTTGAGCTTGCCGCTGATGGCGAACACCACTTGCTCGCGCAAATCCTGTTCGAGCCGACGCCACAGCCAACGGCTATTGGGCGGCAGGATGATCGCGCCGGCGGCCGCGCACACCAGCATGCCGAGGATCATCGCCAGGTAATCGTTGATGAACGCGTAGGGGTTGTAGACGGTCAGGTTGTCCGGCACCGAGCCGGTGCAGAAGAAGATCAGCAACCCCAGCCCGACGCCGGCGTACTGCGGTCGGGAACTGAGAAACGACCCCAGCATGATGACCGGCGCGAGCATCACGCAGAGCAGCGGGAAACCGTCGATCAAAGGAAACACGAAGAACATCTCGACGAAGCCAATCAACGCGCCAAGCAAAGTGCCGCAAGCCATCTGGAACGCCATGCGCTTGGGGTTCGGCGTCGCCGCCGACAAACCCACAGTAGCCGCGGCGATCATCGTCATCGTCGCGCCGCTCGGCCAGGCCGTGGCCACCCAATAGCTGCCCAGCACCAACAGGATGAAGGCGGCGCGGAACCCCGAGGCGACCGCCGCCAGGCCATTGGTCTGGGGCACGAACGGCTCGTCCCAGCGCTCACGTTCGTGACGGTGGTCGGCCAGGGAGGCGTGGGTCAGGGCATAACCGTGCAGGTCATCGACAAAGCGGTAGAGCAGTTCATAAGCCGTATGGAAATCCAACTGCTGGGCGTCACTCGGCGCCGTTTCCTGGAACAGCGCCCGCAGCCGCCGCACCTGCGCCGGCAGGTCGGCCTTGTACTCGGCCAGCGCCACCGCCAGCCGCGCCGCATCGGTGTCGGTCAGCGGCCGGCCACTGAAACCGTCCAGCCGTTCCGCCAGCGTCTGCAAGCCCGGCTTGATGGCATTCACCACGTGATCGGCGGCGCTGCCACGCAGGCGTTCGAGCAACTGGTGCAAGGCGTTGAAGCGGGTGGTGATGCCCATGAATTCGCTGTTCAGGCGACTGAGCCGGCCATTGCGGCGGCGCATGTGCGGGTCTTCGAACACGGTCACACTGCGCAGGCTTTCCAGGCCGACAGCTTCGGCGATGAAGCGCACATTGCCGGCTTCGAATGCCTCCCACCGGCTGCGTCCGCGCAAGCCATCGGTGACGAACAGGGCAAACACGCCGAAGCGCTGGTACAAGGCATTGCGCATGGCGGCGCTGGCGGTCTGCGGCAGGATCGCGGCGCTGACCAGGGTGGCGCAGAGAATTCCCAGGGAAATCTCCAGCACCCGCCACACCGCCGCCATGAACGCCCCTTCCGGGTGCGCCAGGGCGGGCAGGCCGATCATCGCGGCGGTGTAGCCGGCCAACACGAAACCGTATGCACGAAAGTTGCGATAACGCGCCGCGCCGGCCGTGCAGAGACCGACCCAGAGCGTCAGGCTGCCGAGAAACAATTCGGTGTTCTGGGCGAACAGGGCAATCAACGCCACCATCACCGCCGAGCCGGCCAGGGTGCCGAGAAAGCGGTAGAAACTCTTGGCGAACACCTGGCCACTCTGCGGCTGCATGACGATGAACACGGTGATCATGGCCGTGCGCGGCTGTGGCAGTTCCAGGCGCATCGCCAACCACAGCGTGAGGAAGGCGGCCAGCAGGACCTTGAACATGTAGACCCAGGTCACCCCGTCGCTGCGGGCCCAGTCGTAGAAGCCGCGGCGCCATTCGAGGCGGTAGAGCCAGCGCAGGGAGGCAAATAGCGGTGTCATAGGCAGCACTCAACCAAGGAAAACACTGCCCCTGTGGCAAGCGCCCTCGCCACGGTACGGTTCCAGTTCATTTCGCGGGCACATCACTACCGGCGTCGAGCCCGCCGCCCAGCGCCGTCACCAGGTCGGCGTGGGCACTCAGGCGCGCGGCCTCCACCTGTTGCTGCACCTGTTGCTGCTTGAACAACAGGCTCTGGGCGTTGAGCACGTTGAGGTAGTCGGTCAGCCCGCGCCGGAACGCCACCAGGGCGATGTCGTAGGTGCGTTGCGCGGCCGCCACGGACTCGGCGGCGAAGGCGTGTTGCTTGTCCATGGACTGGCGACGGATCAGCTGGTCGGAGATGCCCTTGAGCGCATTGACCAGCGTCTGGTTGTAATGCGCTACGGCCAGGTCATAGCCGGCGGCCGCCTCGCCCAACTGCGCGCGCAGGCGCCCACCCTCGAAAATCGGCAGCGAGATCGCCGGCCCGACGTTGTAGGTGAGCTTCTTGCCGGTGAGAAACTCCAGCATGCCACCGCCGGTGGCCATGTAACCCAGGCTGCCCACCAGGTCGACATTGGGATAGAACCCCGCGTGCGCCACGTCGATACCCCGGGCCTGGGCCGCCACCTGCCAACGCCCCGCCACCACATCCGGACGCTGGCCGAGCAGGTCGGCGGGCAGTGCCGAGGGCAGTTTCAGGGGGGCGCCAAGGACCAGCGTCGGACGCTGCAACTGCGCGCCCGCACCCGGTCCCTTGCCCGCCAGCGCGGACAATTGATTGCGACTCAAGGCAATGGCTTCGTCGATGGCGTCGAGTTGACGGTGAGTCTCGGGCAACGGCGCCCGGGCCTGGCTCACCTCGAAATGGGTGCCGATGCCGCCCTTCAGGCGTTTTTGCGCCAAGTCGAGAATCTGCTCCTGTTGGTGCAGCGTCGCGACGACGATATCCCGCTGGGCGTAGTGCAGGGACAACTGAATGTAGGCGTGCACGATGTTGTTCTGCAGTTCCAGTTGCGCCTGCCGCGCCTCGGCCACGCTCGCGTGGGCCAGGTCCACCGCCCGCTCGCTGGCGTTGCGCTCCCGGCCCCGCAGGTCCAGGGCATAGCTCAAGCCCAGGGCGGCATTGTTGTCCCAGGTGGTGGTATTGGCCAGCTCGCCAGGGCCGTAGAACTGATCGGTGGGCCAGTTGTGACGCTTGAGGGTCGCTTCGCCGTTGACCTGCAGCGACTCGGCGGCCTCGACCACACCGGCCATGGCCTTGGCCTGTCGAACCCGGGCCGCGGCCATCGCCAGGCTCGGGTTGCCTTGCAGGGCCAGGTCGATCCAGCGATCCAACTGCCGATCGCCATAAGCCTGCCACCACTGGCGTTCGGGCCAGTGGGCATCGCGGGCGGCTTCGCGAATGGCGGCATCGGTGGCCAGTTGATCGGCCGGCATGGCCTCGCCCCGCGGCGCAATCCCTCCCGTACCGATGCAACCGCTGATGGTGAACGCCAGAACCCAAACACTGAGAGTCTTCAGCTCTCTGCTGATGCAACGCGGCACTTGCGAAAATATCCTGAGATGGGCATGACAGAAGGAAGGTAGTTGCCTGTTACCGCCAAACCTGTGGGAGCGAGCTTGCTCGCGATGAAGGCGTCACAGTCAGCTTCTTTACAAGCTGACACTCCGCTATCGCGAGCAAGCTCGCTCCCACAGCAAGCCCGGGCTCAAGACCTCGGTGTAAGGCGCTGCAACAGTGGAGGCAATTCTAGGTACGAGGCTCATCGGCGATAAGCCGACCTTTCTGCGAATCTTTGTTACCGTTAACGCGATAATCCCATCGTCGGGGTCCCGTAGCGCTGTAACTTCATGTCACAATTTGCTACCTCCCAAGAGAGCCCTCCATGGACACCTTGCAAAACATGCGCGCGTTCAGCTGTGTTGCCGAAGCTGGCAGTTTCACCGCTGCCGCCGCGCAACTGGACACCACCACGGCCAACGTTTCGCGCGCGGTTTCCAACCTCGAAGCCCACCTGCAAACCCGCTTGCTCAACCGCACCACCCGACGGATTGCCCTGACCGAGGCGGGTAAGCGCTACTTGCTGCGTTGCGAGCAGATCCTGGCGTATGTGGAAGAAGCCGAAGCCGAGGCCAGCGATGCCCACGCGCGCCCCGCCGGGCAGTTGAAGGTCCACACCATGACCGGTATCGGCCAGCATTTCGTGATCGACGCCATTGCCCGCTACCGCAAGACCCATCCGGACGTCACGTTCGACCTGACCCTGGCCAACCGGGTGCCGGACATCCTCGACGAGGGCTACGACGTGTCCATCGTGCTCGCCAGCGAATTACCGGATTCAGGCTTCGTCTCCCAGCGCCTGGGGATCACCTACAGCATCGTCTGCGCGTCCCCGGCCTACGTGAAGGCCAGCGGCTGCCCACAAAAGCCCAGCGACCTGCTCAACCACGCCTGCCTGAGGCTGGTCAGCCCGGTCATTCCGCTGGAAAAATGGGTGTTCGACGGCCCGGAAGGCCAGGAAATGGTCACCATCAACAGCTCACCGTTCCTGGTGAATTCTGCCGACGCGATGAAAACCGCGATCATCAGCGGCATGGGGATCGGGGTGTTGCCGGTGTACGCCGCCATCGAAGGCCTGCGTAACGGCACGCTGGTGCGGGTCATGCCCAACTACCGCTCCCAGGAACTGAACCTCTACGCTATCTACCCCTCACGCCAATACCTGGACGCAAAGATCAAGACCTGGGTCGAATACCTGCGCGGCTCGTTGCCGGAAATCCTGGCGGCGCACCAGGCCGAGCTCACGGCCTATGAATTGAGTGGCAGCCTGGCGGGCGCACGGGCGGTGAACTGAAACCGCCCGTGCTCAACAGAGGCGGCTCAGCGCTTGCCCATCGAGCGACGCGTGCCGGGAGGCGCGGCGCCCGGGGTCTTGGTGTGGCCGTTCTTCGCGCCGTTCTTGTACCACGGCTGTTGCGCGGCCCCTTTGGCCGCGGCCAACTCGCCGGGCTTGAACGGAAACTTGAAGGCCGGGATCACCGCCTTGTCGCGCTCGGCGCTGGGAACATCGCTGTCAGGCCGCTCGGCCTGGTCGTCGGCGAGCGACGGTGTCGGGGAAGTCATGTCAATGTGTTCACTTGAGGTGGGACATCAATCCGTGGCGAGGGAGCTTGCTCCCGCTGGGCTGCGCAGCAGCCCCACAATAGGTGCGTGTCGGGGCGGTTGAGCGAGCCACGAAAGCGCGCAGTATACCCGCCCGCCACGGCAATGCATCGGGCAGATTCGATCAGCGTCACCACTCGTCCGACAGCCCCTTGGGACGAAACTGACGCGCCTGTCAGTTAGGCGTCACCTTCCTGACCGCCTCGCAACGCTATATAAGAGCGGTAGAAATCCCACCGTCCTGAACCGGCTCTTCGCATCCATGCACATCCAGAAAAAAACCGTCCTGCTCGTTGCGTTCCTGGTCGCCCTGGCGGCCCTGGTCTTCTGGTTGCTCATGAAGCCCGTCACCGCCAAGCCTGCCGCGCCCGCCGCCATTCCGGTGCGGGTGGTCAGCGTGGTGCAAAAGGACGTGCCGCGCTTTGCCAGCGGCATCGGCACGGTGCTGTCGCTGCACAGCGTGGTCATTCGTCCGCAGATCGACGGCATCCTGACCCGCCTGCTGGTCAAGGAAGGGCAACGGGTGCAAAAAGGCGACCTGCTGGCGACCATCGACGACCGCTCGATCCGCGCCAGCCTCGACCAGGCCAGGGCCCAGCTCGGCGAGAGCCAGGCTCAACTGGCGGTGGCCCAGGTCAATCTCAAGCGCTACAAGCTGCTGAGCGTCGACGACGGCGTGTCGAAGCAGACCTACGACCAGCAACAGGCTTTAGTCAATCAGCTCAAGGCCACGGCCCAGGGCAACCAGGCGGCCATCGACGCGGCCACGGTGCAGTTGTCCTACACCCAGATCCGTTCCCCGGTGACCGGGCGCGTCGGCATCCGCAACGTCGACGAAGGCAACTTCCTGCGCACCAGCGACACCGAAGGCCTGTTCACGGTGACCCAGATCGACCCGATCGCGGTGGAGTTCTCCCTGCCCCAGCAAATGCTGCCCACCCTGCAACGCTTGATCGCCGCGCCCGACCAGGCCCTGGTCCAGGCGTTCATCGGCGCCGATGCCACGACCGGGGAACTGCTCGGCGAGGGTCGGCTGAGCCTGATCGACAACCAGATCAACGCCAACACTGGAACGCTGCGGGCCAAGGCTGAGTTCAGCAACGCCGCGCAACGGCTGTGGCCAGGGCAACTGGTGACCCTGAAGATCCAGACCACGGTCGACAAGGACGCCCTGGTGGTGCCGCCGACCGTGGTCCAGCGCGGGCTGGAGCAACACTTCGTGTACCGGGTCAAGGGCGATACGGTGGAGAGCGTGCCGGTGGTGATGGTCCATCAGGACAGCGACCTGAACATCATCAAGGGCGTGAACCCCGGCGACCAACTGGTCAGCGACGGCCAATCACGGCTCAAGCCCGGCAGCCACATCCAGGTGCTCAGTGACCCACCGGCCCTGGCCAAGTCCGCGGAGCCGCAACCATGAAGGGCCGCGGCTCGATTTCGACGTGGTGCATCAACCACCCGATCGCCACGGTGCTGCTGACATTCGCCCTGGTCCTGCTGGGGCTGATCGCGTTTCCCCGCTTGCCCGTCGCGCCGTTGCCGGAGGCGGAGTTCCCGACCATCCAGGTCAACGCCCAGCTACCCGGCGCCAGCCCGGAAACCATGGCGTCGTCGGTGGCGACACCGCTGGAGGTGCAATTCAGCGCCATCCCCGGCATCACCCAGATGACCTCCAGCAGCGCCTTGGGCTCGACCAACCTGATCCTGCAATTCAGCCTCGGCAAAAGCATCGACACCGCCGCCCAGGAAGTGCAGGCGGCCATCAACACCGCCGCCGGCAAACTGCCCAACGACATGCCGAACCTGCCGACCTGGCGCAAGGTCAACCCGGCCGACAGCCCCGTGCTGATCCTCAGCATCAGTTCCACCCTGATGCCCGGTACCGAGCTGAGCGACTACGTCGAAACGCTTCTTGCCCGTCAGATCAGCCAGATCGATGGCGTAGGGCAAGTCAACATCACCGGCCAGCAACGCCCGGCGATCCGGGTCCAGGCCTCGGCCGACCGGCTCGCCGCCATCGGCCTGACCCTGGCCGACATCCGCCTGTCGCTGCAACAGGCCAGCCTCAACCTGGCCAAGGGCGCCCTGTACGGTGAATCGAGCATTTCCACCCTGTCCACCAACGACCAGCTGTTCCAGCCCGAGGAATACCGTGAGCTGATCGTGTCCTACAAAAATGGCGCACCGGTGCACCTCAAGGACGTCGCCAAGGTCATCAGCGGCTCGGAAAACGCCTACGTCCAGGCCTGGTCCGACAACGAACCGGGGCTCAACCTGGTGATCTTCCGGCAGCCGGGGGCGAACATCGTCGAGACCGTCGACCGTATCCAGGCGGCCCTGCCGACCCTGCAAGCCATGTTGCCCGCCGCGATGCAGGTCAAGGTGCTGATCGACCGTACCCAGACCATCCGCGCCTCGCTGCACGAAGTGGAAATCACCCTGCTGATCACCGTGTTGCTGGTGGTGGCGGTCATGGCCCTGTTCCTGCGCCAGCTCTCGGCAACCCTGATTGTCTCGGCGGTGCTGGGGGTTTCGCTGACCGCCAGTTTCGCCCTGATGTACATCATGGGCTTCAGCCTGAACAACCTGACCCTGGTGGCGATCGTCATTTCGGTGGGCTTCGTGGTGGACGATGCGATCGTGGTGGTGGAGAACATTCACCGTCATCTTGAGGCCGGCGAAGGCATGCGCGAGGCGGCGATCAAGGGCGCCGGCGAGATCGGCTTCACGGTGGTGTCCATCAGCTTCTCGCTGATCGCCGCGTTCATCCCGCTGCTGTTCATGGGCGGCGTGGTCGGGCGGCTGTTCAAGGAATTTGCCCTGACGGCCACCTCCACCATCCTGATCTCGGTGGTGGTGTCGTTGACCCTGGCGCCGACCCTCGCCGCGCTTTTCATGCGCGCCCCGGTACATCATGCCCACGGCAAGCCGGGTTTCGGCGAACGCCTGCTAGCCCGGTACGAACGCGGATTGCGGCGGGCCCTGGCTCACCAGAAGCTGATGATCGGCGTGTTCGGCCTGACCCTGGCGCTGGCCGTGGGCGGCTACGTGTTCATTCCCAAGGGCTTCTTCCCGGTCCAGGACACCGGCCTGGTGCTGGGCACCAGCGAGGCCGCCGCCGACGTGTCGTTCCCGGACATGGTCGCCAAGCACAAGGCCCTGGCCGACATCGTCGCCGCCGACCCGGCCGTGGCAACCTTTTCCCACTCCGTCGGCGTTTCGGGCAACAACCAGACCATCGCCAACGGCCGCTTCTGGATCGCCCTCAAGCCTCGGGACCAGCGGGATGTCTCGGCCAGTGGCTTCATCGACCGGATTCGCCCCAAGCTGCTGAAGATCCCCGGCGTGGTCCTGTACCTGCGAGCCGGGCAAGACATCAACTTAAGCTCCGGCCCCAGCCGTGCCCAGTATCAATACGTGCTCAAGAGCAACGACGGGCCGAGCCTCACGGCCTGGACCCAGAAGCTCACCGACAAATTGCGTGGCAACCCGGCGTTCCGCGACATCTCCAATGACTTGCAACCAGGTGGCAGCATCACCCACATCAACATCGACCGCAGTGCCGCCGCGCGCTTCGGCCTCACCGCCAGCGACGTCGACCAGGCCTTGTACGACGCCTTCGGCCAGCGGCAGATCAACGAGTTCCAGACCGAGACCAACCAGTACAACGTCATCCTGGAACTCGACACCGCACAACGCGGCAAGGCCGAGAGCCTGGCGTACTTCTACCTGCGCTCGCCCCTGAGCGGCGAGATGGTGCCGCTCTCGGCCCTGGCCCGCTTCGACGCACCGAGCAGCGGCCCGTTGTCGATTGCCCACGACGGCATGTTCCCGGCCGCCAACCTCTCGTTCAACCTCGCACCGGGCGTGGCGTTAGGGGATGCGGTGTGGATGCTCGACCAGGCCAAGAACGAGATCGGCATGCCGGCCGCCATCACCGGTAACTTCCAGGGCGCGGCCCAGGCGTTCCAGAGCTCGCTGGCCAGCCAGCCGTGGCTGATCCTCGCCGCGCTGGTGGCGGTGTACATCATCCTCGGCGTGCTTTACGAGAGCTTCGTGCATCCGTTGACCATCATCTCCACCCTGCCCTCGGCGGGCCTCGGTGCGCTGATCATGCTCTGGCTGCTGGGCCAGGACTTTTCGATCATGGCCCTGATCGGCCTGGTCCTGCTGATCGGCATCGTCAAGAAAAACGGCATCCTGATGATCGACTTCGCCCTCGACGCCCAGCGCAACGGCGGGCTGCCCCCTCAGGAAGCGATCTTCCAGGCCTGCGTGACCCGCTTCCGGCCGATCATGATGACGACCCTGGCCGCCCTGCTCGGCGCCCTGCCGCTGATGCTCGGCTACGGCACTGGCGCGGAACTGCGCCAGCCATTGGGCATCGCCGTGGTGGGGGGCCTGCTGGTGAGCCAGGCGCTGACGCTGTTCACCACGCCGGTCATATACTTGTGGCTCGAGCGACTGTTCCATCGGCCCAAGCCAGCGCCGACGGCCCTGGCGACCACACACTGAGGCCGGCCCATGCGTGTCCTGATCATCGAAGACGAAGAAAAAACCGCCGACTACCTGCACCGCGGCTTGAGCGAACAGGGCTACACCGTGGACGTCGCGCCGGACGGCATAGAGGGCCTGCACCTGGCCCTGGAAACCGATTACGCGGTGATCGTGCTCGACGTGATGCTGCCGGGCCTGGACGGCTTCGGCGTGTTGCGGGCCTTGCGCGCCCGCAAGCAGACCCCGGTGATCATGCTGACCGCCCGGGAACGGGTCGAGGATCGCATCAAGGGGCTGCGCGACGGCGCCGATGACTACCTGGGCAAACCGTTCTCCTTCCTGGAACTGGTGGCCCGCCTGCAAGCCCTGACCCGCCGCAGCGGTGGCCACGAACCCGTGCAGGTGACCATCGCCGACCTGTGGATCGACCTGATCAGCCGCAAGGCGACACGGGCCGGGCAACGCCTGGACCTGACCGCCAAGGAGTTTTCCCTGCTCAGCGTCCTGGCCCGTCGCCAGGGCGAGATCCTGTCGAAAACCGCCATTGCCGAAATGGTCTGGGACATCAATTTCGACAGCGACGCCAACGTGGTCGAAGTGGCGATCAAGCGCCTGCGGGCCAAGCTCGACGGGCCGTTCGAGCAGAAGCTGCTGCACACGATCCGCGGCATGGGCTATGTGCTGGAGAGCCGCAGTGAGTAACAGCCTCGCCCTGCGCCTGAGCGGGATGTTCACGCTGGTGGCGGCGTTGGTGTTCCTGTTGATCGGCGGTGCGCTGTACCAGCAGGTTGCCAAGGGCCTGGGCCTGTTGCCGGAAGCCGAACTCGATGCGCGCTACAGCGTGCTCGAATCCACGGTGGGCCGCTACGGCACCCCCGAACACTGGGTGAAGATCAATAACAAGCTGCGGTTGCTGGGCGAAGAAGACAAACGCATCCATTTCTGGATCGTCAGCGGCGACCCACGCTTCGAGTACGGCAACCCGGATGCGCAGATCCGCGCCTTCGCCGAGGGGCCGCTGGGCAAGCGCGACTTGAAGCTGCCTCACCGGCCCTATCCGATGAAAGTGCTGGTCAGTCAGTTCCCGGCCAAGGACCAACGCCCACCGTTGCGCTTCATGATCGGCATCGACACCGAGACGTTCTACCAGACCCAGCACCGTCTGCTGGTGGCGCTGGTGAGCCTGGCCATCGTCGGCGTGCTGCTGGCATCCCTGCTGGGGTATTGGGTGGCGCGGATCGGCCTCAAGCCCTTGATCAAGTTGTCCGACGAAGCCCAGCGCCTGACGCCGCCACGGCTGTCCGGGCGCTTGCAACTGACGCCATTGCCGCCGGAACTGAGCCAGTTCGTCAGCTCCTTCAACGCCACCCTCGACCGGGTCGAACTGGCCTACTCGCGGCTCGAATCGTTCAACGCCGATGTCGCCCACGAACTGCGTTCCCCGCTGACCAACCTGATCGGCCAGACCCAGGTGGCGTTGACCCGCGGGCGCTCGGCCGAACATTACTTCGAAGTGCTGCAGTCAAACCTCGAAGAACTGGAACGGCTGCGCTCGATCATCAACGACATGCTGTTCCTCGCCAGCGCCGACCAGGGCAGCAAGGCCACCAAGCTGACCAGCACCTCCCTGGCCAGCGAAGTGGCGACCACCCTCGACTACCTGGACTTCATCCTGGAAGACGCCCAGGTCCAGGTTCGGGTCAGCGGCGACGCCCAGGCCAACATCGAGATCGCCCACCTGCGCCGGGCGCTGATCAACCTGCTGAGCAATGCCGTGCAGCACACCGCTGCCGGACAGGTCATCGACGTGCGCATCGAGGTCCAGGCCGACCAGATCACCCTGGCCGTCACCAACCCCGGCGAGCCGATTGCCGGTGAACACCTGCCGCGCCTGTTCGAACGCTTCTACCGGGTCGATGCCTCGCGCAGCAACAGCGGCGCCAACCACGGATTGGGGCTGGCGATCGTCAAGGCCATCGCCCTGATGCATGGCGGCGACGTGTTCGTGCACAGCGAGCGGGGGGCCAACACCTTCGGGATCCGCTTGCCCGCCTGACGTTCCACACGTCGCATCCCAACGGCCTTTTGCCCATTGAATGCTGGGCGAAAGGCAATTGAATCAGAATCAGGCGATCACGGCCTGCGACATCGGCGAACGGGCGATTGCGCAGAGATGGATTGCCCGCCTTCACCGATCCAAGCACAATCAGCAAAAGGCCAGCATGCAGCTCATTTGCCAGCCGTGTGCCCTTTGGGATGGATCCCCGCCACAGACAATGCAGACACTGTAACCATGAGCACGAGCAGTGCGACACCCGGCAATACCCTGTTTTCGATACGCTCGGAACGGGCACTCGTTTTCGCCAGCTCGCTGGTGGTCACGGCCATCCTGAGCATCGTGACGTTCCTGCTGATTCGCGAACATACCAGCGCACAACTGGCCGCTACCCGCGCGGCCACCAACATCGTGCAACTGATCGACGCCGACGTGCTGCGCAACGTCGAGCTCTATGACCTGTCGCTACAAGGACTGATCAGCACGGCCAAGCGCAGTGACCTCATCGGGGTGTCGCCGGCGATTCGTCACCTGGCCCTGTTCGACCGCGCCACCGCCGCGCCCTACAAGGGCGACATACTGCTGCTCGACAAGCGCGGTGACGTGATCGCCGACTCCGCGTCGGTCATCCCGCGCCAGGGCAATTACGCCGACCGGGAATATTTTCGCGTGCACCTCGACGACCCGAGCCTGGGCATGATGATCAGCCGTCCGTTTCGCTCCAGGAGTGTCGCCCAGGACTGGCGCATCAGCTTCAGCTATCGATTGAACGATGAACAGGGTGAGTTCATGGGCGTGGCCGAGGCCGGGATGCGCTTGAACTACTTCAGCCAGTTGTTCAAGAGCCTGAACATTGGCCACGGCGGCACGGTGAACCTGATCAGCCGCGACGGGATCCTGCTGGCACAGGAGCCGCCCCTGGCCGACGACTTGATCGGCAAGGACTTCAGCAACCGACCGAACTTCGTGCGCATCCTGAAGGAAGGCAATGGCAGTTTTACCAGCGTGTCCAGCGTCGACCAGAGCACGCGCCTGTACACCTTTTCCCAGGTGGGCAACCTGCCGTTGATTGTCGTGGTGGCGTTGTCGTCCCAGGAAGTGTTCGCCTCGTGGAAACGCACGGCGTTGATGGTCAGCGGCGCGACCGGCGCGCTGTGCATCGCCTTGCTCTGGCTCACCTGGCTGCTACGTCGCGAATTGCGCCGCCGCCATCGGGCCGAGCGGAACCTGGCACAACTGGCGTCGATCGACGCCCTGACCGGCCTGGCCAACCGCCGGACCCTGGATGTGAAACTGCATCAGGAGTGGCTGCGTTCCCAGCGCTCGGGGCAACCGCTGTCGGTCATGATGATCGATGCCGACCACTTCAAGGCCTAGCCACCAAGGCGGGGACGAAGCCCTGCGAAGCCTCGCCCAGCTCATCGACGAACACGTCCGTCGCCCCGCCGACCTCGCCGCGCGCTATGGGGGTGAAGAGTTCGCGGTGGTGGTTCCGGAAACCACCACCGCCGGCGCCTTCACCATGGCCCAGAATATCCGCCAGGCCGTGGAACAACTGCCGCCTCCCGTCCCGGGAGAAGCCCCGATGACCGTCAGCATCGGCATCGCCACCTGGGCCAAAGGACCGTACAGCGACCTCGAACAACTCCTGGTCGCCGCCGACAAGGCGCTGTACCAAGCCAAGGCCAGCGGCCGCAACCGCGTCGTGTGCGCCATGTAATCCCCGCCCTCTCTACATCTGGACAAGCGTGGCCAGGGAGCTTGCTCCCGCTGGACTGCGCAGCAGGCCCATAAAGGATCAATGCGATATACCTGATACACCCAGGCGCCTGCTCCAGGGGCCGCTTCGCAGCCCAGCGGGGATAAATCCCCTCGCCACAAAAGCGCTCGCCACAGTCCCTCACTTGCATAATGGGCAACCACACAACCGTGGCGAGGGAGCTTGCTCCCGTTGGACTGCGCAGCAGGCCCAAAAAGATCAATGCGGTGAGCCTGATACACCCAGGTGCCAGTTCCAGGGGGGCCGCTTCGCAGCCCATCGGGGATAAATCCCCTCGCCACAAAAGCGCTCGCCACAGTCCCTCACTTGCATAATGGGCAACCACACAACCGTGGCGAGGGAGCTTGCTCCCGCTGGACTGCGCAGCAGGCCCAAAAAAGATCAATGCGAGATGCCTGATACACCCAGGCGCCTGCTCCAGAGAGGGCCGCTTCGCAGCCCAGCGGGAGCAAGCTCCCTCGCCACGGAAAGTGGCTCACACTGAACCTCTGTGCGATGGGGTTTATCCGAAACGGTCCCTTGATAAACAACCGGCATAAAAAAAGGCCACCCTAAGGCAGCCTTTAAAAACTAGAGAGGTTTTTTGCTTACACGGCCGCGACAGGGCGCATGTAAGAGATTGGTGCGGTGCTGGCGTCTTCGAACGTCACGACTTCCCAAGCATCTTTCTGCTCAATCAACTTGCGCAGCAGCTGGTTGTTCAGTGCGTGGCCGGACTTGAAGCCCTTGAACTCACCAATCAGGCTATTGCCCAGCAGGTAGAGGTCGCCGATTGCATCGAGGATCTTGTGTTTGACGAACTCGTCTTCATAACGAAGGCCGTCTTCGTTCAACACGCCATCGGAATCGACCACGATCGCGTTTTCCACGCTGCCGCCGAGTGCGAGGTTGTGCTTGCGCAGGTACTCGATGTCACTCATGAAGCCAAAGGTACGGGCGCGGCTGACTTCTTTTACGAACGAAGTGCTGGAAAAGTCCACGCTTGCACTCTGGGTGCGGTCCCGGAAAACCGGGTGATCGAAATCGATCTCGAAGCTCACCTTGAAACCTTCGAAAGGAACGAAAGTGGCGCGCTTGTCGCCATCTTCCACGGTCACTTCCCGCAGGATGCGGATGAACTTCTTGGCCGCGTCCTGTTCTTCCAGGCCAGCCGATTGAATCAGGAATACGAAGGGTCCGGCACTGCCATCCATGATCGGGACTTCGGACGCGGAGAGCTCGACGTAGGCGTTATCGATGCCCAGGCCAGCCATGGCCGAGAGCAAATGCTCCACCGTATCCACTTTGGTGTCACCGTTGACCAAGGTGGTCGACATGGTGGTTTCACCAACGTTTTCCGCGCGAGCAGGAATCTGCACCACAGGGTCGAGGTCGGCACGACAAAACACGATGCCGGTATCGACAGGCGCGGGCTTGAGGGTCAGGTAGACCTTCTCGCCCGAGTGCAGACCGACACCTGTGGCACGGATAATATTCTTCAGGGTGCGTTGTTTAATCATGGCATGGGCCGCTTCAGCGCAAATTGCGAACTGGTATCAACAAAGGCTGGCGATGATAGCAGACCAGACCTTTGCTGAACACCAATCACCCGTATCCCCCTGATACATTTCATCAATCGGCCTGACGACGCAGGAATGCCGGGATGTCCAGGTAATCCAGATCGTCTTGCGGATTCATCTTCGCGGCAGTCGCAGCACCGGCCTGGGCCTGGTTGCGCATGACGGTCGGACGGTCCAGGTCACGGTAGTTCACCGCAGGCTGTTCCTGACGAACGGGGGCCTGTTGCTGTGGCTGGGAGGCCATGGCGGTCTGTACGGTGTTGTCGATCACCTTCATCGGCTTCTCGATTTTCGCGCCCAGGCCGGTGGCAACCACGGTCACGTGCAGCTCGTCGCGCATGTCGGGGTCGATCACGGTGCCGACCTTGACCATGGCGTGGTCGGAGGCGAAGGCTTCGATGATGCTACCCACGTCGGAGTACTCGCCCAGGGACAGGTCGGGACCTGCGGTGATGTTCACCAGGATGCCGCGAGCGCCCTGCAGGTTGACGTCTTCGAGCAACGGGTTGCGGATGGCCGCTTCGGTCGCTTCGCGCGCACGGTTCGGACCGCTGGCGCAGCCAGTGCCCATCATCGCCATGCCCATTTCGGACATCACGGTGCGCACGTCGGCGAAGTCGACGTTGATCATGCCCGGACGCTTGATGATGTCGGAGATACCGCGAACGGCACCGGCCAGTACGTCATCGGCCTTGGCGAAAGCCGACAGCAGGCTGGCGTCCTTACCCAGGATGGTCAGCAGCTTCTCGTTGGGGATGGTGATCAACGAGTCGACACTTTCGCTCAGCGCGCGGATGCCTTCATCGGCGATCTGCATGCGCTTGCGGCCTTCGAACGGGAACGGACGGGTCACCACGGCAACGGTGAGGATACCCATCTCCTTGGCCACTTCGGCAATGATCGGCGCTGCACCGGTACCGGTACCGCCGCCCATGCCCGTGGTGATGAACACCATATTGGTGCCAGCCAGGACTTCAGCGATGCGCTCGCGGTCTTCCAGGGCAGCCTGACGGCCAACCTCGGGATTCGCGCCAGCACCCAGGCCCTTGGTCACGCCGGTACCCAGTTGCAGGATGGTCCGCGCGCCGATGTTTTTCAGCGCTTGAGCATCGGTGTTGGCGCAGATGAACTCGACGCCCTCGATGTTGCTCTTGACCATGTGGTTGACAGCGTTGCCGCCGCCACCGCCGACACCGATTACCTTGATAACCGGGCTAGCGGGGATGTTGTCTACGAGTTCGAACATTTTCCCTCTCCTTTCATTCTCTAGTTTTTTCGCCTACTGCGTTTGCTGCCGTCTTCCGGCGCCAAGCCTGAAACTCGTCGCCTGAAGCTTGAAACCTGTATCAGAAATTGCCTTTGACCCAAGCCTGCAACCGCTCCAGCAGCGGCGCCTTGGCCTCTTCGCTGTTGTAGCTGTCGCGGCTGCCGATGCCTGAGAACGAGATGCCGTCGGACTGCTTCTGCAGGCCGTACATCAACAGACCCACGCCGGTGGAATAGATCGGGTTGCGCACCACGTCATCCAGGCCCTTGACGCCATGGGGCACGCCCAGGCGCACCGGCATGTGGAAAATTTCCTCGGCCAGCTCGACCGCGCCTTCCATCTTCGAGGTGCCGCCGGTCAGCACGATGCCGGCCGGGATCAGGTCCTCGTAGCCGCTGCGACGCAGTTCGGCCTGGATCAGGGTGAACAGTTCGTCGTAACGCGGCTCGACCACTTCGGCCAGGGCCTGGCGGGACAGCTCGCGCGGCGGACGGTCGCCGACGCTTGGCACCTTGATGGTTTCACCGGCGCCGGCCAGTTTCGCCAGGGCGCAGGCGTAGCGAATCTTGATTTCCTCGGCGTACTGGGTCGGAGTGCGCAACGCCATGGCGATGTCGTTGGTCACCTGGTCGCCGGCAATCGGGATCACGGCGGTGTGGCGGATGGCGCCTTCGGTGAAGATCGCGATGTCGGTAGTGCCGCCGCCGATGTCCACCAGGCACACGCCCAGCTCTTTCTCGTCGTCGGTCAGCACCGAGTAGGCCGAGGCCAGTTGTTCGAGGATGATGTCGTCGATTTCCAGGCCGCAGCGGCGCACGCACTTCTCGATGTTCTGCGCGGCGTTCACGGCGCAAGTGACCACGTGGACCTTGGCTTCCAGGCGCACGCCGGACATGCCCAGGGGCTCGCGGACGCCTTCCTGGTTGTCGATCACGTAGTCCTGCGGCAGGGTGTGCAGCACCCGCTGGTCGGCCGGGATCGCCACGGCCTGGGCCGCATCGAGCACGCGCTCAAGGTCCGCGGAGCTGACTTCGCGATCACGAATCGCGACGATGCCGTGGGAGTTCAGGCTGCGGATGTGATTGCCCGCCACGCCGACGAACGCCGAGTGGATCCGGCAACCGGCCATCAGCTGCGCTTCTTCGATGGCGCGCTGGATCGATTGCACGGTGGACTCGATGTTCACCACCACGCCTTTCTTCAAGCCACGGGACGGATGGGTACCGATCCCGACGATGACCAGCGTGCCGTCGTCCGCGACCTCGCCTACCAGCGCTACCACCTTGGAAGTGCCGATATCCAGACCGACGATCATTTTTCCGCTTTGCACGTTTGCCATGGGTCCTGCCTCTTCTTAATTCTTCGCGACGGCGGGTTCGGCCGTCGTCGGCGCTACAGGTTCCCGCCAGCCAACAGCCAGGCCGTTGGCGTAGCGCAGATCGATGCGCGCAATGTTCGTAATCTGTTCTTTGAGCGTCTTGTCATAGATGGCAATGAAGCGGCGCATCTTTTCCACCAGGTTGCCGCGACCGAGCAGCAGCTCGATGCCCGGCCCCGAGCTGCCCGCGCCAGTGGTCAGGAACCAACTGCCGCGCTCACGCAACTCCAGGCGCGCGATGGAGAAGCCCAAGGGCCGCAACATCTGGCTCAACACCTGGTACTGCTGCATCACTTGCTGTTGGGCCCGCTGTGGACCGAACAGTTGTGGCAAATGTTCATAATTGGCCAGTTCCCGAGGCGTGAACGCCTGGCCCTGGTTGTTCAACAGCGACTCGTCGCCCCAACGGGCCACCGGAAGCTGCTCTTCCAGGCGGATCGACACCTGGTCGGGCCACACGCGCCGGACCTCGGCATGGGCGATCCAGGGCATCTGCTCCAGTTCCGTGCGCATGCCCGCCAGGTCGATGGTGAAGAAGCTCGACGCCACGAATGGCGCGATCCGCTGCTGCACCGCCTGCTGGCTGATGTAACTCAGGTCGCCCTGCACGTTGATCCGGGCGATCGGCCGGTCGGCATAAGGCAGCAGCCGCTGGGCCCCTTCGTACGTACCGAACCCCAACGCCACCAGCAGTACCGGCCAGAACAGGCTCTTGAGAAAACCAAAGTTGGCTTTCGGCAAGCGCGCCGACATCGGCTCCTTGGCCACCATTCGGCTGGCACCCCGCGGCACCGGTTTGCGACCGGGTGCGGATGGCTGATGACGAAGCGATGCGCCTTGCATGGCTTAACCTCTTGGCTCTTGCGGGCCGACACTGGCCGCCAGGATCGACAGCACCAGTTGCTGGAAATCCAGGCCGGCGGCACGCGCCGCCATCGGCACCAGGCTGTGATCGGTCATGCCGGGGGCGGTGTTGACTTCCAGGAACCAGAATTGCCCATTGGCGTCCTGCATCACGTCCGCCCGGCCCCAACCGGCGATACCCAGCGCCTCACAGGCCTTGGCCGTGAGGTCCATCAGTTCTTTTTCCTTGGCGCTGTCCAGTCCGCAGGGAATGCGGTACTGGGTATCGTTGGCGACGTACTTGGCGTCGTAGTCGTAGAACGTGTGCGGCGTGCCCAGCGCAATTGGCGGCAACACCTGGTCACGCAGGGTGGCGATGGTGAACTCGGGACCGGCGATCCACTGCTCGACCAACACTTGCGAATCGTAGGCGCTGGCGTCTTTCCATGCCGTGGTCAACTCAGGCAGCGAATTCACTTTCGCCATGCCGATACTTGAACCTTCATGAGCCGGTTTGACGATCAGCGGGAAGCCCAGTTCCGTGGCCGCAGAAATACAATCGGCCTCGCTCGCCAGCACCGCGTGACGTGGCGTCGGAATGCCGAGGCTGTGCCAGACCTGCTTGGTGCGCAGTTTGTCCATCGCCAGGGCCGAAGCCAGGATGCCGCTGCCGGTGTAGGGGATGCCCAGGCACTCGAGCAGGCCTTGCATGCTGCCGTCTTCACCGCCGCGACCGTGGAGAATGATGAACGCGCGGTCGATCTTTTCGCTCAGCAGGCGTTGCAGAAAGTCATCGCCCACGTCGATGCCGAACGCGTCGACACCGCCGCTTTGCAGGGCTTGCAGCACGGCGTTGCCAGATTTGAGGGATACCTCGCGCTCGGCGCTCTTGCCACCGAACAGCACGGCAACGCGGCCGAAGGCTTTCGGGTCGAGGGTCGAGACCAGGTTGGCGTAGGCAGCAGTCATTTCAGTTTCCCCTCGCTGGAGGCCACGATGGCACCGGCGAATAACGGACTTTTCAACAGTTTCGGGGCCAGCCCGCCGATGTCACCGGCGCCCTGGCACAGCAGGATGTCGCCGGCACGCAGCAGCGGCTTGACCAGCGGCGCGAGGTCCACGCCACGCTCGATGTAGATCGGGTCCAGTTGGCCGCGCTGGCGGATGCTGTGGCACAGCTGGCGGCTGTCGGCACCGGGGATCGGCTCTTCGCCGGCCGGATAGACTTCCATCAACAGCAGCACGTTGGCGTCGGTCAGCACCTGGACGAAATCGTCGTACAGGTCCCGCGTACGGCTGTAGCGGTGCGGCTGATAGACCATCACCAGGCGCCGCTCCGGCCAACCACCGCGCACGGCCTTGATCACCGCCGCGACTTCGGTTGGGTGATGGCCGTAGTCGTCCACCAGCATCACGTTGCCGCCGTCCACCGGCAGCTCGCCGTAGACCTGGAAGCGCCGGCCCACGCCCTGGAACCCGGACAGGCCCTGGACGATGGCTTCATCGCTGACGCCTTCATCGGTGGCAATGCAAATGGTGGCCAGCGAGTTGAGCACGTTGTGGTTGCCCGGCATGTTCACCGACACGTCCAGCGGCTCACGGTCGGGGCGCAGCACGGTGAAGAAGGTCTGCATGCCTTGCTGGCGCACGTTGATGGCACGTACGTCGGCTTCTTCGCTGAATCCGTAGGTGACGGTCGGACGCTTGATCAACGGCAGGATCTCGCGCACCACCGGATCGTCCAGGCACACCACCGCCAACCCATAAAACGGCAGGTTGTGCAGGAATTCGACGAAGGTTTTCTTCAACTTGTTGAAGTCGCCGTCGTAGGTCGCCATGTGGTCGGCGTCAATGTTGGTGACCACGGCCACCAGCGGTTGCAGATGCAGGAAGCTGGCATCGCTTTCATCGGCTTCGGCGATCAGGTAGCGGCTGGTGCCCAGCTGGGCATTGGTGCCCGCGGCATTGAGGCGACCACCGATCACGAAGGTCGGGTCCAGGCCACCGGCGGCGAACACCGAGGCGATCAGGCTGGTGGTGGTGGTCTTGCCGTGGGTCCCGGCGACGGCGATGCCGTGGCGGTAGCGCATCAGCTCGGCCAGCATCTCGGCACGCGGCACCACAGGGATGCGTCGTTCCAGGGCGGTGGCGACTTCCGGGTTGGACGTGTTCACGGCGCTGGACACCACCAGCACGTCGGCATTGGCGGCGTTCTCGGCGCGGTGGCCGATGAAAATCTGGGCGCCGAAGGTTTCCAGGCGCTCGGTGACCGGGGACGCCTTCAGGTCGGAACCCGAGACCTGGTAGCCCAGGTTCAGCAACACCTCGGCAATCCCGCACATGCCCACGCCGCCGATACCGACGAAGTGGATACGGCGGATGCGGCGCATTTCCGGCTGCGGCATGGCTTTGCGATTCTCAACCATGGGCCACCTCCAGGCAGGTGTCGACCACTTGGGCCGTAGCATCGGGTTTGGCCAGGCGGCGCGCGGCGCGGGCCATGTCTTCAAGTCGTTGCGGCTGCATCAAAACCTCTGTCAGGCGGGCGGCAAGATCCGCGGCGCCAGTCGTTCTTTGCGGCATCAGGAAGGCAGCGCCTTCACGGGCCAAATAATCGGCATTGCGGGTCTGGTGGTCGTCGATGGCGTGGGGCAAAGGCACCAGCATCGAGGGCAGACCGGCGGCAGCCAGTTCGCTGATGGTCAACGCGCCTGCGCGGCAGATCACCAGGTCGGCCCAGCCATAGGCTTGGGCCATGTCTTTGATGAACGGCTGCACCTGCGCCTCGACGCCAGCGGCGCGATAGCGCTCGGCAGTCACTTCATCGTGGTTTTTGCCGGCCTGGTGAAACACTTCCGGGCGCAGGTCGGGGGCGACCTGCGAGAGGGCTTCGGGCAGCAGTTTGTTCAACGGCTCTGCCCCCAGGCTTCCGCCCAGGACCAGCAAGCGCGCCTTGCGTCCAGCCAGGGCTGGGCGCGGTGTATCGAGAAACAGCTCGGTACGCACCGGATTACCGGTGGTGCGGCGGCTGCCCGACAGGGTAAAGGTGTCGGGAAACGCTTCACAGACCCGGGCGGCCAACGGCACCAGTAACCGATTGGCGGTACCGGCCACGGCGTTCTGCTCGTGAACGATCACCGGCACGCCGGCCAGTTTGGCCGCGAGGCCACCCGGGCCGGTCACATAACCGCCAAACCCGACCACGCAGACCGGCCGCAACCGACGGATGATCGCCCGCGCCTGCCAGACCGACTTGAGCAGCATCAGCGGTGCCTTGAGCAGCGACAGCTTGCCCTTGCCCCGCAGACCGCTGGCGTTGATCCGGTGCAGCTCCAGGCCGGCGCCAGGCACCAGCTCGTTTTCGATACCCCGCGGCGTACCCAGCCAGTGCACGGTGTAGCCGCGCGCTTGGAACTCCCGGGCACAGGCCAGCGCCGGGAAGACATGCCCGCCGGTTCCGCCGGCCATGATCAGCACGTTAGCGCCCATGAGTCGGCTCCTCGGCGAAGTCGCTCTCGTGGAATTCCATCTCTTCGCTGCCCAGGTGGGTTCGACTTTCCCATTCGATGCGCAGCAACAAGCCGAGGCAGGCACAGCAGATCACCAGGGAGCTGCCGCCATAACTGAGGAACGGCAGCGTCAGACCCTTGGTCGGCAGCAGGCCGACGTTCACGCCGATGTTGATCAGGAACTGGCCGATCCACAGGAAAGACAGCCCATACGCCACGTAGGCGGCAAAAAACTGCTTGGCTTTCTCGGCCCACAAGCCGATGTACATGCCGCGCACGCAAACGAACACGAACAGCGCCACGGTGCACAGCGAACCCACCACACCCAGCTCTTCGGCCAGCACCGAGAACACGAAGTCGGTGTGGGCTTCCGGCAGGTAGAACTGCTTCTGCACGCTGTTGCCCAGGCCCACGCCCAGCCATTCGCCACGCCCGAAGGCAATCAGTGCCTGGGTCAACTGGTAGCCGGAACCGAACTGGTCGGCCCACGGATCGGTGAAGGTAATCAGTCGCGCCATCCGATAGGGCTGCGCCTGCACCAGCACGGTCACGGCCGCCACCGCCAGCGCCACCATCAGGATGAAGCGGAACAGCCCGACGCCACCGAGGAACAGCATCGCCGCGGCCGCGCCCATCATCACCACCGTGGCGCCGAAGTCCGGCTCCATCAGCAGCAGGCCAGCCATCGGCAACAACACGATGAACGGCTTGAAGAAACCCATCCAGCTTTCGCGCACTTCTTTCTGGCGCCGCACCAGGTAACCGGCCAGGAAGATCACCACGAAGACCTTGGCGATTTCCGAGGGCTGTACGTTGAAGAAGCTGAAGCCGATCCAGCGCATCGAACCGTTGACCTCGCGGCCGATGCCCGGCACCAGCACCATCACCAACAGGCCGAAGGCGCCGAGCAGCATCATCCAGCCCAGGCGCTGCCACGTGGCGATCGGCACCATCATGGTGACCACGCAGGCACCGAGGCCGATCACCAGGTAAATCAGGTGGCGGATCATGTGATAGAGCGTGTTGCCCGATTGCACCGCGGCCACTTCCGAGGACGCCGAGGTGATCATCACCAGGCCCAGGCCCAGCAGGGCCAGGCAACCGGCGAGCATCGGGAAATCCAGGTCGATGCCACGCCCGGTGATCAGCGGCGACGGGTATGGCTTGATGACATTCATCAGGCTCATGCCAAGTCCTCCGCGGCCCGGGCGAACAGCTGTCCGCGTTCTTCGTAATTCTTGAACATGTCGAAACTGGCGCAGGCCGGCGACAACAGGACGGCATCGCCGGGTTGAGCCAGGGCGCGGCATTGCTGCACCGCTTCGTCGAGGGAGGCGACGCGAACCAGCGGCACGGCGTCGCCGAGCGCCTGGGCGATCAATTCGCGGTCACGGCCCATCAGCACCACGGCGCGGCAGTTGGCCGCCACCGGGTCACGCAGGTCCTTGAAGTCGGCACCCTTGCCGTCGCCACCGGCGATCAGCACGAGCTTGCCTTCGATGTCCGCACCCAGCCCTTCGATCGCCGCCAGGGCGGCGCCGACGTTGGTGGCCTTGGAGTCGTTGTACCAGGCCACGCCATCGAGGTCGCGCACCCACTGGCAGCGGTGCTCGAGGCCGGCGAAAGTGCGCAGCGCCGAGAGCATGGCGTCGAACGGCAGGCCGACGGCGTGCCCGAGGGCCAGGGCGGCCAATGCGTTGGCCTGGTTGTGGGCGCCACGGATCTTCAGTTCGCGCACCGGCATCAGGTTCTGGAATTCGAAGGCCAGGTATTTCTCGCCGTTCTCTTCCCGCAACCCGAACCCCTTGAAATCCGGCACGCCCAGGCCGAACGACCAGCACGGCAAGCCCTCGCCCAGCAGCGGACGGGTCAGGGCATCCTGGCGGTTGAACACCACCTGCCGGGCGCCGCGGAAGATCCGGTGCTTGGCCAGGTGGTAAGCCGGCAGGCCGCTGTAGCGGTCCATGTGGTCTTCGCTGATGTTCAGCACGGTGGCCACTTCAGCGCCCAGGTGGTCGGTGGTTTCGAGCTGGAAGCTGGACAGCTCCATCACGTACAGCTCGACGTCGTCACTGAGCAGATCCAGCGCCGGTGTACCGAGGTTGCCGCCCACGGCGACCCGCTTGCCGGCCGCGGCCGCCATCTCGCCCACCAGGGTGGTGACGGTGCTTTTCGCATTGGAACCGCTGATGGCGATGATGGGCGCCTTGGCGTTGCGCGCGAATAGTTCGATGTCGCCGGACAGCTTCACCCCACGGGCCGCAGCCGCTTGCAGGGCCGGGGTCGCCAGGGCCAGGCCGGGGCTCACGTAGAGCTCGTCGGCGCGGCACAGGAACTCGACGTCCAGGTCGCCACAACGCACGTCCACCTGCGGATAGTCACGCCGCAGCGTGGCCAGCTCAGGCGGATTTTCCCGCGTGTCGGCGACGGCAAACGACACGCCCCGGTTCGCCAGGAAGCGAACCAGGGACATGCCGCTCTTGCCGAGGCCGACAACGATGCGGAAATGGTCGGAAGCGATCAGGGACACTCGTTCTACCTCAGTTTCAGGGTGGCAAGGCCGATCAGCACCAGAATCACGGTGATGATCCAGAAACGGACGATCACGCGCGGCTCGGGCCAGCCCTTGAGTTCAAAGTGGTGGTGGATCGGCGCCATGCGGAATACGCGGCGGCCGGTCAATTTAAACGACGCAACCTGAATGACGACTGACAGGGTTTCCATCACGAACACGCCGCCCATGATGAACAGGACGATTTCCTGGCGGACGATGACGGCGATGGTGCCCAGGGCCGCGCCCAGCGCCAGCGCGCCGACGTCGCCCATGAAGACTTGTGCCGGGTAGGTGTTGAACCACAGGAAGCCCAGGCCGGCACCGATCAGTGCGCCGCAGAACACGATCAGCTCGCCCGCCCCCGGTACGTAAGGGATCAACAGGTATTCGGCGAATTTCACGTTACCCGACAGGTAGCAGAAGATCCCCAGCGCGCCGCCGACCATCACCGTCGGCATGATCGCCAGGCCGTCGAGGCCATCGGTGAGGTTGACCGCGTTGCTCGAACCGACGATGACCAGGTAGGTCAGCACGATGAAGCCGGCGCCCAGTGGAATGCTGTAGTCCTTGAGCATCGGCAGGATCAGGGTGGTTTCCACCGGCGAAGCAGCGGTCATATAAAGGAAGATCGCCGCGCCGAGGCCAAACACCGATTGCCAGAAATACTTCCAGCGACTGGGCAGCCCACGGGAGTTCTTCTCGATGACCTTGCGGTAGTCATCGACCCAGCCGATGGCACCGAAAAACAGGGTCACCAGCAGCACGACCCAGACATAGCGGTTCGCCAGGTCGGCCCAGAGCAGGGTACTGATGCCAATGGACGACAGGATCAGCGCGCCGCCCATGGTTGGGGTGCCGGATTTGGACAGGTGCGATTGCGGGCCGTCGTTACGCACCGACTGGCCGATCTGCAGGTTCTGCAAGGTGCGGATCATCCACGGGCCCAGGAACAGCGACAACGACAGCGCGGTCAGCACACCCAGGATCCCGCGCAGGGTCAGGTACTGGAAGACCGCGAAGCCTTTGTAGAACTGTTGCAGGTACTCCGCTAGCAGCAGCAGCATTAATGTTTCTCCATACGGGTGCCGCACAGCGCCGCGACGATGTTTTCCATCGCAGCGCTACGCGAGCCCTTGATCAATAAGGTGGTGTTCGGATCCTGCTCCGCGCCCAGCGCCTGGATCAGCTCGGCCTGGGTGGTGAAGTGCCGGGCGTTCTCGCCAAAGGCGGCGACCGCGTGGGCCATCATCGGGCCGACGGCGTACAACGCGTCGACCTTGCCGCGGGCATAGGCCCCCACATCGTGGTGGCCCTGCTGGGCCCAATCGCCCAACTCGCCGATATCTCCCAGTACCAGCACGGTGCGACCGGTAAAACCGGCGAGGATATCCACCGCCGCGCACATGGACGTCGGGTTGGCGTTGTAGGTGTCGTCGATGACCCGCATGCCGTTGCTGGCCAACTGCGCGACGCAACGGCCCTTGACCGGTTGCACCGCGTTCAGCCCGGCGACGATGCCTGGCAGAGACACGCCCAGGGCATGGGCCGCCGCCGCTGCGGCCAGGACGTTGGCAATGTTATGGGTGCCGAGCAGGTTCAACTGCACCCGCTCGGCCCCGTCGGGGCTGTGCAGGTTGAACGCCGGGCAGCCGCGTGCGTCACGGTCCAGGTCGCTGGCGTAGAAATTGGCGGCGAGGTTGCTCAAGGCAAAGGTCAGCACCTTGCGTTCGCCCGCCCGGGTCTTCCAGATTTCGAAGGCCTTGTCGTCCAGGTTCAGCACGGCGATGCCATCGGCTTGCAGCCCTTCGATGATCTCACCCTTGGCCTCGACGATCTTGTCCGGCCCGCCGAACTCGCCGATGTGGGCGGTCCCGGCATTGTTCAGCACCGCCACGTGCGGCTGGGTCAGGCCCACTGTGTAGGCGATTTCGCCGAGCCGCGAAGCGCCCAGCTCGATGACCGCGGCCGTGTGCTCCGGTGCCAGCTCCAGCAGGGTCAGTGGCACGCCGAGGTCGTTGTTCAGGTTGCCCCGGGTCGCCAGCACCGGCCCACGGGTGCGCAGGATGCTGGCCAGCATTTCCTTGACCGTGGTCTTGCCGCTGGAGCCGGTGATGGCCGCGACCGGGTTGCCATACGCCGCGCGATTCAGCGCACCGAGTTGGCCCAGGGCCTGGCGCGTGTCGTCGACCAGCAACTGTGGCAGCGCGCTATTGGTCACTTCGCGCTCGACCAGCGCCGCGACTGCACCTTTGGTCGCTACGTCGTTCAGGTAATCGTGGCCGTCGAAGCGCGGGCCGGTCAGGGCGACGAACAACTGGCCCGGCGCAATGGCCCGGCTGTCGATGCTGACGCCGTTGAAGGTGGCGTCCGCGGCGATGAGGCGCGCATTCAGGGCGCTGGTCAATTCGCTGAGCGTCAGGGCCTTAAGCATGGGCCACCTCCCACGCGGTCAGGGCGTGATCCGCTTCCACCAGGTCGGAGAAGGCATGGCGCACGCCGTTGATTTCCTGGTAGTCCTCGTGGCCCTTGCCGGCCAGCACGATCACGTCGTCCGCCGAAGCGCCGGCGATCAACTGGGCGATGGCCTGGCCGCGACCGGCCACGAAGGTGACGTTATCCGCCACCGAGAATCCGGCACGGATGTCGTCGAAAATCTGCAACGGGTTTTCGGTCCGTGGGTTGTCATCGGTGACCAGCACGCCGTCGGCCAGCCGCTCGACCACTTCGGCCATCAGCGGGCGCTTGCCGCGATCGCGATCGCCGCCGCAGCCGAACAGGCACAGCAACTTGCCCTTGGCATGGGGCCGCAGGGCCATCAAAACTTTTTCCAGCGCATCGGGCGTATGGGCGTAGTCGACCACCACCAGCGGTTGCGTGCCGCCACCCAGGCGCTGCATGCGCCCGGCCGGGCCTTCGAGCTTGGGCAGGACCTTGAGGATTTCGTCCAGCGCGTAGTCCAGGCCCAGCAAGGCGCCGATGGCGGCCAGTACGTTGCTCAGGTTGAAGCGACCGAGCAAGGTGCTGCGCAAATGGTGTTCGCCCTGGGGCGTGACCAACGTGGCGCGCACGCCCTCGTCATCGAACTGGGCCTGGCGTACATAGAGGTAGGCACCCGCGTCTTCCAGGCTGTAGGTGATCAGCCGGGACTCGTGCGAGTCGGCGGCCAGTTGCCGGCCGAACGCGTCGTCGATGTTGATGACCCGGCATTTCAGGTCATTCCAGGCGAAGAGCTTGGCCTTGGCTTCGCCGTAGGCCTGCATGGTGCCGTGGTAGTCCAGGTGATCGCGGGACAGGTTGGTCAGCACGGCGACATCGAACGCCAGCGCGGTCACGCGTCCCTGATCCAGGCCATGGGAGGACACTTCCATCGCGACGGCCTTGGCACCGGCCTTCTTCAGGTCGGCCAGGGTCGCTTGCACGGCGATCGGGTTCGGCGTGGTGTGCAGGCCGCTGGCCAAGGCGCCATGGAACCCGCTGCCCAGGGTTCCGACAATGCCGCAGTGCTGGCCGAGCAGGTCCAGGGCCTGGGCCACCAGTTGGGTCACGCTGGTCTTGCCGTTGGTGCCGGTCACGCCAATCAGGTTCAGGTGGCGGCTCGGGTCGCCATAGAAGCGCCCGGCGATGTCCGACAGTTGGGCCGCCAGGCCCTTGACCGGAATCAGCGGGACGTCGGTGATCGGCAACACCGTCGCGCCCTGCACTTCATAGGCCACGGCCGCCGCGCCACGCTGGAGGGCGTCGGCGATATGGGCACGGCCATCGAAACGGGCGCCCGGCACCGCCAGGAACAGATCGCCGGCACGCACATTACGACTGTCCAGGGCCAGCTCGCGAATCAGCAGGTCGTGCCCGGCATGGGCAAAAATCTTGTTCAGGCTCAGGGACATCAGCCGCGCCCTCCTTCGGCTTTCAAGGGAACGACCGGTGCGGTACTGGCTTGCTGCGTCGGCGGCAGGTTATCCGGCGTGATGTTCATCAGGCGCAGGGTGCCGGACATCACTTTGCTGAACACCGGCGCCGAAACCAGGCCACCGAAGTAACCAGCCTTGCTCGGTTCGTCGATGACCACGACGATGGCGTAGCGCGGATCGCTCATCGGACCGAAGCCGGCAAACAACGAACGGTAGGAGTTCTCGGCATAGCCCTTGGTGCCCACGGAAGTCTTGCGGGCCGTACCGGATTTACCGGCGACATGGTACGCCGGCACCTGGGCACGGAAGACGCCCCGGGGCGCCTCGATCACCTGTTGCAGCATGCCCTGCATGGTCTTCGCGACGTTCTCCGGGATCACCTGGGTGGTCTGCGGGGCCTTGTCGGTCTTGATCAGGGTCAGCGGCGCGATGCGCCCGTTGTTCGCCAGCGCGGAAAACGCGTGGACCAACTGGATCGCTGTCACCGAAACGCCGTAGCCGTAGGACAGCGTGGCCGTCTCGGCCTTGCGCCAGTCGCGGTAGTTGGGCAGGTTGCCGACCCGTTCGCCCGGGAAGCCCAGGCCGGTGTCCTGGCCGAGGCCGATCTTCTGCGCCAGGCGGTAGATGGTCTCGCCGCCAATGTCGAAGGCGATCTTGCTCATGCCCACGTTACTGGAGTTGATCAGGATGCCGGTCAGGTCGAGCACCGGGCCTTCGGTCTTGGACACGTCACGAATGGTGTATTTGCCGATCTGCAAAGTGCCTGGGTACACCTCGACGGTATCGCTCGGCTTCCAGCGACCGGTTTCCAGGGCGGCGGCCATCGACACGGCCTTCATGGTCGAACCCGGCTCGAATACGTCGATCATCGCGCGGTTGCGCATCATCGCCGGCTGCAGGTTGCGACGGTTGTTCGGGTTGTAGGTCGGCTGGTTGACCATGGCCAGGATCTCGCCGGTCTTCACGTCCATGATCACCAGGCTGCCGGCCTTGGCACCGTTCTCGACGATGGCATTGCGCAGTTCGCGGTTGGCCAGGTATTGCAGGCGCAGGTCAATGGACAACGCCAAGGGCTTGCCGGCCTTGGCGTTTTTGGTGACCTGGACATCCTTGATCAGCCTGCCGCGCCGATCCTTGATGACCTGGCGCTTGCCGGCGACGCCAGCGAGCCATTCATCGTAGGCCAGCTCGACCCCTTCGCGGCCGCGGTCATCGATGTCGGTAAAGCCGACCATGTGGGCCGTGACTTCACCGGCCGGGTAGAACCGCCGGAACTCTTCGATGCCATAGACGCCCGGCACTTTCAGGTCGAGCACGCTCTGGCCTTGCTCAGGCGTCAGCCCGCGCACCAGGTAGATGAATTCTTTATTGGCCTGGGCTTCAAGACGTTCCGCCAGGGCCTTGGGGTCCTGCCCGAGGGCGGCTGCCAGCGCTGGCCACTTCTCCTTGGCCAACTGCATTTCCTTGGCGTTGGCCCACAAAGTGGTCACAGGCGTACTCACCGCCAACGGCTCGCCATTGCGGTCGGTGATCAGGCCACGGTGGGCCGGGATCGGAATGTGCCGCACGCTGCGGGCGTCGCCCTGCCCCTTGAGGAAGTCACGGTCGACGACCTGCAGGTCGATGATGCGCCAGGAAATCGCCGCCACCATGATCCCGAGCAACCCCAGGACCAGGCGGAACCGCCACGGGAACAATGCCCCTTCGAGCTTCATCATGGCGCCACCATCTGCACTTCGGCAGCGCCGGGAATGCGCATTTTCAGTTGTTCGGTGGCCAGTACTTCGATGCGGCTATGGGCGGTCCAGGTGCTCTGCTCCAGGATCAATCGCCCCCACTCGGCCTGCGCCTTGTCGCGCACGCTGAGTTCGTTGTAGAGGGTATTGAGCAACTGCCGGTTCCAATGTGCGCTATAGGACACGCCGATGGCCGACACGAGCACGCCGATGAACAGCAGCAGCATGAAAAAGCTGCCGCCTGGCAGGGGCTTGGCGAAGAGCTTGCTCACCGCAACTTCTCCGCGACACGCATGACCGCACTGCGGGCACGCGGGTTGGCCTTGAGTTCGGCTTCGGAGGCGAACTGCGCCTTGCCGTGGATCTTGATTTTCGGCACAAAGGCTTCGAAACGCACCGGCAGGTTGCGTGGCAGATTATCGGCCTCGCCCTTGGTGAGCTTGCGCATGAACAGCTTGACGATGCGATCTTCCAGGGAGTGGAAGCTGATCACCACCAGCCGGCCGCCGACTTCCAGGGCGTCGAGCGCCGCTTCGAGGCCGGCCTCGAGGTCGCCCAGTTCATTATTGACGTGAATGCGCAAACCCTGGAAAGCCCGGGTCGCCGGGTTCTTGCCCTTCTCCCAGGCCGGGTTGGCAACCTTGAGCACCTCGGCCAGATCGCCAGTGCGTTCGAAAGGCTTGATGTCGCGGCGCTCGACCACGGCACGAGCCATGCGCCCGGAGAAACGCTCTTCACCGTATTCCTTGAAGACGCGGGCGATTTCTTCTACCGAGGCGGTGTTGACGAATTCGGCGGCGCTGATGCCCCGGGACGGGTCCATGCGCATATCCAGCGGGCCGTCGTTGAGGAAACTGAAACCGCGCTCCGGGTCGTCCAACTGCGGCGAAGACACGCCCAGGTCGAGCAACACGCCACTGACCTTGCCGGCCAGGCCGCGCCCAGCGACCTCCGCGCCCAGCTCGGCAAAGCTGCGCTGCACAACGACAAAGCGGCCGTCTTCGGCCGCCAGCGCTTGCCCGGTGGCAATCGCTTGAGGATCTTTGTCGAATCCCAGCAGGCGACCACCCGGCCCCAGCTGGCTGAGGATCAACCGGCTGTGCCCGCCGCGACCGAACGTGCCGTCCAGATAGCAGCCATCAGGACGTACCGCGAGCGCCTCGACGGCCTCGTCAAGCAGTACGGTGATGTGGTTAAAGCCGCTATCAGTAGTCACAGGATCAAATCACGCAGTTCGTCAGGCATGGCGCCCGGTTGTTGAATAGCAGCAAGGTCAGCGGCAGAAACCGCATTCCAGGCATCTTCGTCCCATAGCTGGAACTTGTTCAACTGGCCGACCAGCATCGCGCGCTTGTCCAACTTGGCGTATTCGCGCAGACGCGGTGGAACCAGGAAACGACCGCTGCCGTCGAGCTCGAGATCGACGGCATTACCGATCAGCAAACGCTGCAGCCGGCGGTTTTCTTCACGCAGCGAAGGCAGTGCGCGCAGTTTGGTTTCGATGATTTCCCACTCATCCAGAGGGTAAACGCACAGACATGGGTCAACGGCGTCGATCGTGACGATTAATTGTCCCGAACTTCGCGAAACGAGCTCGTCACGATACCGGCTCGGCATGGCGAGACGGCCTTTTGCATCGAGACTGATAGCGTTGGCTCCGCGAAACACGTCAGCGTTTCTCCACTTTTTGGCGTTTTACCTTCAAAAAAACCCACTTCATGCCACTTTCCGCCACTTGCGCACACTATAGGAATGCGCCCACCGCACCGTCAAGGCACGGATTGCAGGAAAAGCCTTATAGATCGGAGATTTAGGAGCGTTTCAGAAGGGTTAACGGGAATCTGACGTAGGAATTTTCACCCCAACCCGAGCAGGCACAGGAAGCTGCGCGCACAAGTTAAAGTGATTTATTAAGAGTAAGATTTTTTTGGTCTTAGGAATTGCGTCTGCCAGTGATTCAGGCAGGAAGGGAAAAGGTGGAGAGTCGATCTGTAAGCCGGGTTCTGTCTTGAACAGTCATTCGTCTACGATGGCCATCACTGGACATCTTTAGCAACCTACCCGGTCCCAGCGCGGGCCACGCCTTGGGACCCTATTTGGTCTTGCTCCAAGTGGGGTTTACCTAGCCACGAACTGTTGCCAGCCGTGCGGTGCGCTCTTACCGCACCTTTTCACCCTTACCGGCGCCGAAACGCTTAGGCGGTTATTTTCTGTGGCACTTTCCGTAGGCTCACGCCTCCCAGGCATTACCTGGCACTTCGCCCTATGGAGCCCGGACTTTCCTCCCCCCTCTAATTCTCATAGAGGGCAGCGACTGTCCGATCGACTCTCCGCCGCGAAGGTTAACGGTAGAGCGCCCGAAGAACAAGCGCTAAAAGCCTTTGGCCAGCCCGGCGCCCCGGTTTCATTGCCCCTTCTGTTTATCCAGCGCGACCTGGTACAACACGTTCTTGCGCTCGCCGGTAATCTGCGCCGCGAGGGCAGCGGCGCGCTTGAGCGGCATTTCCTCCAGCAGCAGGTCGAGGATGCGCATCGCTTCGCTGCTGACCGCATCTTCACTGTCCGGCGGCGTCCAGCCCGCCACCAGCACGACGCACTCACCGCGCTGCTGGTTGCTGTCGCTTTCGACGAAGGCGCGCAACTGCGCCAGGGGTAAGCCTTTGAGTGTCTCGAAGGTCTTGGTCAATTCGCGGGCCAGCAACGCCGGCCGCTCGGCACCGAATACCAGCTCCATGTCCTGCAGGCATTCGAGGATGCGGTGCGGCGCTTCATAGAAGATCAGTGTGCGCGGCTCTTCCTTTATAGCCTCCAGGCGCGCCCGACGCCCCACCGCCTTGGCCGGCAGAAAGCCTTCGAAGATGAAACGATCCGACGGCAGGCCCGCCGCCGACAATGCCGCGATCAAGGCGCACGCCCCCGGCACCGGCACCACGTTGATGCCGGCGGCGCGCGCCTGGCGCACCAGGTGATAGCCTGGGTCGGAAATCAGCGGTGTGCCCGCGTCGGAGATCAGCGCGACGTTGTCACCGGCCAACAGCCGGGTAATGAAACGGCTGCCTTCGTCTCGCTCGTTGTGCTCATGGCAGGCCGCCAACGGCGTGGAGATGCCGAAATGCTGCAGCAGGCGCTGGGAATGGCGCGTGTCTTCGGCGGCGATGAGGGCCACGTCCTGCAGGATTTTCAGCGCCCGGGCGCTGATATCGTCCAGGTTGCCGATGGGCGTCGCCACCACATAAAGCGAGCCGGCAGCGGAATTCAAAGCACCTGGAGCAGTCAAAACGCACACCTCATGATCGGTAAAAGCCGCCATTGTAGCGTGTGCAGGACGTCTCAGTTGCTCACATTAGGCGTTGTGGCGAGGGAGCTTGTTCCCGCACCACAGGGCAATACCTGTCTTTTGTGCTGCACCGCACTCTTTGAAATACCTAAATTGACCGATTCACGCCACTAACATCGCGCCCCGGCCAGTGCTTGGGTACAATTCGACGCTAATTTGATCTCGTATCAGGAACACTTACATGATCGCTTGCCTGCGGCTGTTCTCCGCCCTCTGCCTCGCTGCCCTCCTGGCGGCCTGCGCCAGCTCGCCCTCCTCCAGCCTTGGCGAACTTCCACGGACCCCGGATGCCAGTATCGAGCAGTTGCTCGAACAGGCCGCCCAAAGCAAAACGCCGGAAAAAGCCGCGCTGCTGCGCCTGAGCGCCGCCGACCTGGCCTACCGCCAGGGCAATGCCGGCCAGTCCGCGCAGATCCTGCAACAAGTACCGATGGAACAACTCAAGCCCGGCCAGCAGATTTTCGCCAGCACGCTGTCGGCCGAACTGGCGATGACCCGCAACCAGCCCAAGGCCGCCCTGACGGCACTGAGCCATCCTAGCCTGCAACACCTGAGCGAAATGCCGGTGGAGCAACAGGTCCGCACCGGCACCGTACGTGCCCGCGCCCTGGAGGCCGACGGCCAGACCCTGGCCGCCGCCAAGGAACGCATCTTCATCGCGCCCCTGCTGGAGAACGACGCAGCGGCAAAGAACCACGAAGCCATCTGGTCGCTGATCGCCTCGCTGCCCACCGACCAACTGCAACCGATCTCCAACGATGACCTGGGTGGCTGGCTGAGCCTGGCCCAGGCGGTGAAGACTGCCGGCACCCTGGAACAGCAGCAGGCGGCCATCGATCACTGGCGCGAACAGAATCCAAAGCACCCCGCCGCCCTTCAACTGCCGACGCCACTGGTCAAGCTCAAGGCGCTGGCGAGCCAGCCGCTGAGCAAGATCGCCCTGCTGCTGCCGCAGAACGGCCCGCTGGCCTCGGTCGCCAAGGCGCTGCGCGAGGGCTTCCTGGCCGCCCATTATCAGGCCCAACAAGCCGGGCAGAACCCGCCGGGCATCCAGCTGTATGACAGCTCCAGCCTGACCTCCATGGACGAGTTCTACCGCAAGGCCCAGGCCGACGGCGTGCAATTGGTGGTCGGCCCGCTGGAGAAACCCTTGGTCAAGCAGATCAGCGCCCGCGCGCAATTGCCGATCACTACCCTGGCGCTGAACTACAGCGAAGGCGAGCAAGGTCCCGCCCAACTGTTCCAGTTCGGCCTGGCGCCTGAGGATGAAGCCCGCGAAGTGGCCCGTCGCGCTCGCGCCGACGGTCTGCACCGCGCCGCCGTCATGGTGCCGAAGGGTGAATGGGGCGACCGCGTCCTGAAAGCCTTCAGCCAGGACTGGCAGGGCAACGGCGGCACCATCATCGCCACTGAACGCGTTGACCAACCGGTGCAACTGGCCCAGCAGATCGCCGACATGTTCCAACTGCGCCAGAGCGAAGGTCGCGCCAAGAGCCTGCAGAACACCGTGGGCACCAACGTTGCCGCCCAGCCGTCCCGCCGCCAGGACATCGAGTTCATCTTCCTGGCGTCGACGCCGCAGCAGGCCCAGCAGATCAAGCCGACCCTGAACTTCCAATACGCCGGTGACGTGCCGGTCTACGCGACGTCCCAGGTGTTCAGCGCCAGCGGCGACCAGAACCAGTACAACGACATGAACGGCATTCGCTTCTGCGAGACGCCATGGTTGCTCGACGCCAACGATCCGCTGCGCAAGCAGGTCACCGCCCAGTGGCCGCAGGCCGGTGGCAGCCTGGGCCGCCTGTACGCGATGGGTGTGGACGCCTACCGCCTGGCACCTCGCCTGGGCCAGCTCAAGGCACTGCCGGACAGCCGCATCGAAGGCCTGTCGGGCAGCCTGGCCGTGTCCCCGTCCCAACGCATTCAACGCCAGTTGCCGTGGGCCCAGTTCGTCAACGGCCAGGTACAGCGCTTGCCGGACACCCAGCGCTGATGCCCGACCGATCACGCCAGCAAAGCGGACGGGATGCCGAGGGCCAGGCCCTCGCGCATCTCCAGCAACAGGGCCTGCGGCTGGTCGCGCAGAACTGGTTGTGCAAACGCGGCGAGCTTGATCTGGTCATGCTTGACGGCGATACAGTAGTATTCGTTGAAGTTCGCTACAGAAAAAATACCCAATGGGGTGGCGCGCTCGACAGCATCGACGCGCGCAAGCGCCAGAAGCTGGTCTTCGCTGCACAGTATTTCCTGCAACGCGAATCTCGCTGGGCCGATCACCCCTGCCGCTTCGACGTGGTTGCCATCGACAGCAACGCCGATCAGCTGAACTGGCTGCAGAACGCTTTCGACAGTTGAACGGTCGACGCCCATGACCAGCCGAGCCGGAAACCTTCACTCAACTTATTGCTCTTTGCTTTGCGGGCCGCACATGTTTGTGCCGATAAGCCGCGCTACTTAAGGTCACACAGATGGACATGCAATCGCGAATTCGCCAGCTTTTTCAGGCCAGTATCGACACCAAGCAACAGGCGATGGACGTACTTGCACCACACATCGAGCAAGCCAGCCAGGTGATGGTCAACGCCCTGCTCAACGAGGGCAAGATGCTGTCGTGCGGCAACGGCGGCTCGGCCGGCGACGCCCAGCACTTCTCGTCCGAACTGCTCAACCGCTTCGAACGCGAGCGCCCGAGCCTGCCAGCCATCGCGCTGACGACCGACAGCTCGACGATCACCTCGATCGCCAACGACTACAGCTACAACGAAGTCTTCTCCAAACAGATCCGCGCCTTGGGCCAACCTGGCGATGTGCTGCTGGCTATTTCCACCAGCGGCAACTCCGCCAACATTATTCAAGCGATCCAGGCCGCACATGATCGCGAAATGATTGTCGTAGCATTGACCGGGCGCGACGGCGGCGGCATGGCTTCACTGCTGCTGCCTGAAGATGTCGAGATCCGCGTACCGGCCAAAGTCACCGCACGTATCCAGGAAGTCCATCTGCTGGCGATCCACTGTCTCTGCGACCTGATCGACAGCCAAATATTCGGGAGTGAAGAATGACCCCTAATCGCCTGGGCCTTCTGGCCCTGACCCTGTGCCTCGGCATCAGCGGCTGCACCTCGGTGGTTAATGCCAGCCGGGAGAAGCCGATCGAGGACGACCGTGGTACCCGTACCTTCGGCAGCAAGATCGACGACTCGCTGATCGAAACCAAGGCCGGCGTGAACATCGCCAAGGCCGACCCGGACCTGGACAACAACTCGCACATCGTCGTGACCAGCTTCAACGGCGTTGTGCTGCTGGCCGGCCAGACCCCGCGCGCCGACCTCAAGGCCAAGGCCGAACAGGCCGCCAGCTCGGTGCAGCGGGTCAAGACCGTGCACAACGAACTGCAGGTCCTGCAACCGTCTTCGCTGCTGGCCCGCCAGAACGATGCCTGGCTGACCACCAAGATCAAGACCCAGATGCTCACCGACGCCAGCATTCCTGGCTCGCGGATCAAGGTTGTGACTGAGAATGGCATCGTTTATCTGCTGGGGTTGCTGACCAAGCAGGAGGCCGCTCAGGCGACCAATCTGGTTCAGGGGGTGTCTGGGGTGCAGAAGATTGTGAAGTTGTTTGAGTATATTGACTGAGGGGAGAGGCGGTTCTTGATGCTGCGCTTGGTTTGACTGGAAAAACGGTGCTTCTTTATAGGGGGGCGCCGTTTTTTTTGAGGGAGTGGTTTGTGTGAATATCCGTTTCTTCGGTAACGGCTGCTTGGGGTTCCGCCGTTACGGCGGGTCACTTTTGGAAGAGCCCGGAGTGCCGGCCAGCCAAAAGTAACCAAAAGCGCTTTGCCCCACCACTGGGCACCTCGCCTAGGCTCGGTGTTCCCTCACTCCGGCATTGCTCCGTGGGCCCGCCGCGAAGGGCCATCCATGGCCCAGCGCGGCTATCCCGGCATCCATGCCGGGATGCCCACTGCGCAATGCCTGCGTTCGGCCCTTGTGGTTAATGGGGCGCCTAAGATCAAAAGCCAAAGCAAAAGCAAAAGCCAGAGCAGGAGCGAGGCGGCCTAATGGCTGACCTGACTTTCCGGCTGCACCTCAATCCAACTGTGGGAGCGGGCTTGCTCGCGAAGACGGCCTCACAGCCGACCTATCTCTCCCGGCTGTACCTAAGTCCAACTGTGGGAGCGAGCTTGCTCGCGATTGCAGTGTGTCAGCCAACATCAATGCTGCTGACCTGACGCTATCGCGAGCAAGCTCGCTCCCACAGAGGGCTACGCTGAATACCAAGCGCCAAATGACGCCGCGAGCCTTCCAGGTCGAATGCGAGTTCGTTGGCCATGGCGTCCGCCGAGGACAGGGTTTCGCTCAGATTGGCGAGCAAGCATTCGTTATCGAGGCCTTTCACGACGGTGAATACCTGGCCCGGTTTTGGTTCGTCTTGGGACTTATCCAACTTCGGCAGCAAGTAGCGATCAAGCACGCGTTGGGTGGTTTCGTCTTGCTGCTTGGCTTTGGATTTTGCGGACGGCGAGGAAGGCACAGCCCTCGCCACAGGGGGTGGGTGTCGCAATCCAGGGCTGTGCTTGACCATGGCATTCGATTTACCGGAAATACACCTTGAGAGATTGGGTGGCTGTCAGACCGTCTTCGCGAGCAAGCTCGCTCCCACAGGATTCAGCTACGGCCGGAAAAGTCAGACCGACCGTTAGGCCGCCTCGCTTTGGCTTAGCTTTGGCTTTGGCTTTGGCTTTGGCTCTGGCTCTGGCTCTGGCTCTGGCTCTGGCTTTTGATCTTAGACGCCCCATTAACCACAAGGGCCGAACGCAGGCATTGCGTAGTGGGCATCCCGGCATGGATGCCGGGATAGCCGCGCTGGGTCATGGATGACCCTTCGCGGCGGGCCCACGGAGCAATGCCGGAGTGAGGGAACACCGAGCCTTGGCGAGGTGCCCAGTGGTGGGCAAGGCGCTTTTGGTTACTTTTGGCGCCTTATCCAAAAGTGACCCGCCGTAAGGGCGGAACCACAAGCAGCCATTACCAAAGAAACGGATATGTATACCAATCCTTACTTCACCACCTTAAGACTAGGCCGCCCACTAGGCCGTGGCGGCTCATCATCCGGCGGCAAGTCCTCGTCGGCCTCGAAGGCCTCCTCGCCGTCCAGCGGCGTTTCGAGCTCGAACACCATGCCCTGGCCGTTCTCCCGAGCATAAATCCCCAGGATCGCGGCGATAGGCACGAACAGCGTGTGCGGCACGCCCCCAAAGCGCCCTTCGAAACTCACGGCGTCGTTGTCCATGTGCAGATGGCGCACGGCAGCCGGCGAAACGTTCAGGACAATCTGCCCGTCATTGGCAAACCCCTGTGGCACCTGCACCGATGGATACTCGGCGTTGACCAGCATGTGCGGGGTACAGTCATTGTCCACAATCCACTCGTAGAGCGCGCGGACCAGATAAGGTCGACTGGAGTTCATAGCGGCTCCTTAAGCCTTAGCGCATGTCGCGTTCGACGCCAGACAGACTCGCCTGGAAAGCCTCACGCGCGAATTGGCGCTCCATATAATCAAGCAGCGGCTTGGCAGGCCGCGGCAGTTCGATACCCAGGACAGGCAATCGCCAGAGTATGGGTAATAGGCAGCAATCCACCAGACTTTGTTCCTCACTGAGAAAGAACGGCTTGTCGATGAACAGCGGCGATACGCCCGTCAGGCTTTCACGCAACTCTTTACGAGCCACGACCCGCGCAGGCTCCTTGGTCCGTGGGTCCAGGATCTGGTCCACCAACCCGCACCAGTCTCGCTGGATGCGATGCATCAGCAAACGACTGTTGGCACGCGCGACAGGGTACACCGGCAGCAAAGGCGGATGCGGATAACGCTCATCCAGGTATTCCATCACCACGGTCGACTCCCACAACGCCAGGTCGCGATCGACCAGCGTAGGCAGGCTGCCGTAAGGGTTCACCTCGATCAGTTTTGGCGGCTGACGGCCCGCTTCGACGTAGATGATCTCGGCGCTGACACCCTTCTCGGCCAGTACGATGCGTACCCGGTGGGAATAGTGGTCGGCGGGGTCGGAGTAGCAGGCCAACCGATTGGTCACGCCCATGGCGATCCTCCTCGCTTGTAGAAATTTTCGAAAAACGGAAAAACGAGCGCGCCCAGAGGGCGCCTCCCGTAACGCCTGGCCGACCAGGCTCGTTACACTTTCAGAGACGCCCTTGGGCGCGCACGATTAACAGCAACGGCTTACAGCTTACAGCTTTATCAATGCACGTCTTTCCAGTATTCACGCTTGAGCAGGTAAGCGAATACGAAGAAGAACGCCAGGTACAGCAATACATACGTACCGATGCGCTGATGCTCCAGCTTCACCGGGTTGGCCGAGTAGGCCAGGAAGGTCACCAGGTTCTTGACCTTCTCGTCGAACTGCTCAGGGGTCAAGGTGCCGCTGTTCGGCACGATGGTCAACTGATCGCAGGCTTCGTGAGTCAAGGCGGTGCCGGTCAACGGGTCGAATTGCTTCTTGCCGTTCTCGACGATCTGCACCTGTTTGCAGCCTACCACTTGGCGACCCTGCAGGCCGACCAGGACGTTAGGCATGCCGACGTTCGGGAAGACCTTGTTGTTCACGCCCCATGGACGCGCAGGATCTTCGTAGAACGACCGCAGGTAGCCGTAGAGCCAGTCGGTGCCACGCACTCGCGCCACCAGGGTCAGGTCGGGCGGCGCCGCGCCGAACCAGGTCTTGGCATCCGAAGGCTGCATGCCGACGGTCATGTGATCGCCCAGCTTGGCACCGGTGAACACCAGCTTCTCCAGCATCACTTCGTGGGGAATGCCCAAGTCATCGGCCACACGCTCGTAACGTTGGAACTTGGCGCTGTGGCAGCCCATGCAGTAGTTGGCGAACGTACGCGCGCCGTCCTGCATGGCGGCTTTGTCGGAAACGTCGATGTCGACTTTTTCCAGCTCAGGACCACCGTGTTCAGCCGCGAAGGACAGTACAGGCATGGCAGCAAGAATCAGTACAGCAAATAGCTTTTTCATCAGCCAGTCACCCTTTCCGGAACCGGTTTGGTCTTCTCGAGCCTGGTATAGAACGGCATCAGAATGAAGTAGGCGAAGTACAGGAAGGTGCACACCTGCGAAAGCAGCGTACGTTCCGGTGTCGGTGCCAGTACGCCCAGCACACCCAGGATCACGAACGAGATGCAGAACACCACCAGCCAGATTTTGCTCAGCCAGCCTTTGTAGCGCATCGACTTGACCGGACTGCGGTCCAGCCACGGCAGGACGAACAGCACGGCGATGGCCGCGCCCATGGCGATAACACCCAGCAGCTTGTCCGGAATCGCCCGCAAGATCGCGTAGAACGGCGTGAAGTACCAGACCGGGGCAATGTGCTCAGGGGTCTTGAAGGCGTTCGCCTGTTCGAAGTTCGGCTTCTCGAGGAAATACCCACCCATCTCCGGGAAGAAGAACACGATGGAGCAGAAGATGAACAGGAAGACCACCACACCAACGATGTCCTTCACGGTGTAGTACGGGTGGAAGGCGATGCCGTCCAGCGGTACGCCGTTTTCGTCCTTGTGTTTCTTGATGTCCACGCCGTCCGGGTTGTTCGAGCCGACTTCGTGCAGCGCCAGGATGTGCAGCACCACCAGGCCAAGGATCACGATCGGCAGGGCGACCACGTGCAGGGCGAAGAAGCGGTTCAGGGTGATGCCGGAGATCAGGTAGTCACCACGAATCCACTGGGTCAGGTCGTTGCCGATGACCGGGATCGCACCGAACAGCGAGATGATCACCTGGGCGCCCCAGTAGGACATCTGGCCCCACGGTAGCAGGTAGCCCATGAAGGCCTCGGCCATCAGCGCCAGGTAGATCAGCATGCCGAAGACCCACACCAGCTCACGCGGTTTCTGGTACGAACCGTAGAGCAGGCCACGGAACATGTGCAGATAGACCACGATGAAGAACGCCGAGGCGCCGGTGGAGTGCAGCAGACGCAGGATCGAACCGTACTCGACGTCGCGCATGATGTATTCGACAGAAGCGAATGCTTCTTCCGCCGACGGGGTGTAGCTCATGGTCAGCCAGACACCGGTGACGATCTGGTTGACCAGAACGAGCAGCGCCAGGGAGCCAAAGAAGTAGAAGAAGTTGAAGTTTTTTGGAGCGTAGTACTTGCTGAGATGGTCTTCCCACATCTTGGTCGCGGGAAAGCGCGCATCAACCCAATCCATTAGCTTGCTCATCACGCTTTCTCCGTATCGACGCCGATGACAATGATGTCGTCGGTCTCATAGGAATGCGGGGGAACTGGCAGGTTCAACGGTGCAGGCTGCGACTTGTAGACGCGACCGGCCAGGTCATAGTGGGAGCCGTGGCAAGGGCAGAAATAGCCACCGACCCAATCCTTGCCCAGGTCGGCCGGGGCCACTTCGGGACGGAACGTTGGCGAGCAACCCAGGTGCGTGCAGATCCCGATCAGTAGCAGGACTTCCGGCTTGATCGAACGCGTTTCAGGATTGACGTATTCCGGTTGGACCGAGTTCTTGGAGGATGGGTCGGACAGCTGACCCTCGATCTTTTTCAGATTCCCCAGGATTTCCTCTGTACGGCGGACGATGAACACCGGCTGGCCGCGCCACTCAGCAATCATCTGCTGGCCTGGCTCGATCTTGCTGACATTCACTTTCACCGGTGCACCTGCAGCTTTCGCCTTGGCACTGGGAAACCATGACCCCACGAACGGGACCGCAGCCCCCACCGCTCCTGCAGCACCCACCACGGATGTGGCTGCTACCAGGAAGCGACGCCGGCCTGCATTCACGCCGTCATTGCTCATTCAGTCCTCTCCCATCAGCTTTGTGGCCTGTTAGATCAGGCGTCTACTAAGTAAAAATCTGAACTTATAAAAATTTTGCCGAATGGTAATGAAAAGCCCCAATTCTGACAAGGTAATTACCAAGCGGCCAAACCGCTAAGCCTTGTAGTATAGGGGTTCTACGAATGTGGCAAGTTGTCACAGAGCAATTCTTTCACGCATAAAAAAACGCCCAGCTCCGTGAGGAACTGGGCGCCTTTTGAAAGCGGAAGCGAAATTAACGCTTCGAGTACTGCGGACGCTTACGCGCTTTACGCAGACCGACTTTCTTACGTTCAACTTCACGAGCATCGCGAGTCACGAAGCCGGCTTTGCGCAGGGCGCTACGCAGGGTTTCGTCGTAGTCCATCAGGGCGCGAGTGATGCCGTGGCGGATTGCGCCAGCCTGGCCACTTACACCACCACCGATAACGGTGACGTAGATGTCGAATTTTTCGACGGTCTCGGTCAGTTCCAGCGGCTGACGAACTACCATGCGGGCAGTTTCGCGGCCGAAGAAATTATCCAGGGAGCGGTTGTTGATGGAGATATTACCAGTGCCCGGACGCAGGAAAACGCGTGCGGTTGCAGTCTTGCGACGGCCAGTGCCGTAATTTTGAGTCGCCGACATAATGAACTATTCCGTTAAAACTTCAGTTCTTGGGGCTGCTGAGCAGTATGAGGGTGAGCAGCGCCCGCATAAACCTTCAGCTTACGATACATGTCGCGACCCAGCGGGTTCTTAGGCAGCATGCCTTTAACCGCGGTCTCGATCACGCGCTCAGGGGCCTTGGCGATCAGCTTTTCAAAGTTGATCGACTTGATGCCGCCAGGAAAACCGGAGTGGGAGTAGTACATTTTGTCAGTGGTTTTAGCGCCAGTAACACGTACTTGCTCAGCGTTGATCACGACGATGTAGTCGCCGGTGTCAACGTGAGGGGTGTACTCAGGCTTGTGCTTGCCACGCAGACGGCTCGCGATTTCGGTGGCCAGACGACCCAGGGTCTGACCAGCAGCGTCGACGACGAACCAGTCGCGCTTTACTGTTTCCGGTTTAGCAGTAAAAGTTTTCATTCTTTATAGCCTCAGGGGCCGCCCTGTAAATTAGACGGCGGATCTTACTGAATAGTGCGTACTTTGACAAGTCAAAGGCAGCCGGATACAGACGCTTTCGGGGGCTCGGGTCGGCGCGTCCGTTCAACGGCAAGATTCTTCGGCGGCGGGGCATCACTTCCACTGCAGAAAGAGGTGCGCAATTATGCAGATTGCGAAAACTTTTTCAACCTGCTTTTATGATTGTTTTGCCCAAGGAGGTCCCGATGGACTATCGCCAGCTAGGCCGTACCGATCTGAACGTGAGCGCCCTGTGCCTCGGCACCATGACCTGGGGTGAGCAGAACAGCGAGGCCGAGGCCTTCGCCCAGATCGAGCGCGCCAAGGGCGCCGGCATCAATTTCATGGACACCGCCGAGATGTACCCGGTCCCGCCGAAGGCCGAGACCTATGCCACCACCGAGCGCTACATCGGCAATTATTTCAAGAGCCGCGGCGACCGCGCCGACTGGATCCTGGCGAGCAAGATCGCCGGCCCGGGCAACACCATCGACTACATCCGCGACAAGCAGCTCAAGCATAACCGCCGGCACATCGTCGAGGCCGTGGACGCCAGCCTCAAGCGCCTGCAAACCGACTGGATCGACCTCTACCAACTGCACTGGCCGGAACGCAGCACCAATTTCTTCGGCCAACTGGGCTACCAGCACAAGGCCGACGAGGACTTCACCCCGCTGGAGGAAACCCTCGAAGCCCTGGACGAACAGGTGCGCGCGGGCAAGATCCGCCACATCGGCCTGTCCAACGAAACGCCCTGGGGCACGATGAAGTTCCTCGCCCTGGCCGAAGCCCGGGGCTGGCCGCGCGCCGTGTCGATCCAGAACCCCTACAACCTGCTCAACCGCAGCTTCGAGGTCGGCCTGGCGGAAATCGCCATCCGCGAACAGTGCGGGCTGCTGGCCTACTCGCCCTTGGCGTTCGGCTTCCTGTCGGGCAAGTACGAAGGAGGCGCACGACCCGCCAAGGGCCGCCTGAGCTTGTACAGCCGCTTCACGCGCTACTTCAACCCGCAATCGGAAGCGGCGTGCAGCCGTTATGTGGCGCTGGCCCGGGAGCACGACCTGGACCCGGCGCAGATGGCGCTGGCGTTCGTCACCCAGCAGCCGTTCGTAACCAGCAACATCATTGGCGCCACCACGCTGGAACAACTGGACAGCAACATCGCCAGCGCCGACCTGAAGCTCTCGAAGGAAGTCCTGGCAGGGATCGAGGCGATCCACAAGGATCATCCGAACCCGGCGCCTTGATCACCCGGTAAAAGCCTTCGCGAGCAAGCCCGCTCCCACAGGGTTTTGTGTCTGAACACTCTTTCGTGATCGACGCAGGACTCCTGTGGGAGCGGGCTTGCTCGCGAAAGCGATCCCGAACTCACCGAAAATCAAAGCGACCGCGCAATGATCTCCTTCATGATCTCGTTCGTCCCGGCATAGATCCGCTGCACCCGCGCATCGGCCCACGCCCGGGCAATCGGGTACTCCCACATGAAGCCGTAACCGCCGTGCAACTGCACGCATTCGTCGAGCACCTTGCATTGCAGGTCAGTGCCCCAGTACTTGGCCATCGCCGCCGTCGGCACATCGAGCTTGCCCTGCAGGTGCAACTCCAGGCAGCGATCGACGAAGACCCGGCCAATCTGAATCTCGGTGGCCATTTCCGCCAACTTGAAGCGGGTGTTCTGGAAGTCCGCGATGGATTTGCCAAACGCCTTGCGGTCACGGGTGTAGTCAAGGGTCCATTGCAGGGCCGCTTCGGCCGAGGCCAGGCCGCCGATGGCGACGGTCAGGCGCTCCTGGGGCAGTTCCTGCATCAAGTAGGCAAAACCCATCCCGGCTTGCCCGAGCAGGTTTTCCTTTGGGATGCGGACATCCTGGAAGAACAGTTCCGACGTGTCCTGGGCCTTCATGCCGACTTTTTCCAGGCGCTTGCCCTTCTCGAAGCCCGGCGTCCCCGCCTCCACCAGGAACAGGCTGGTGCCCTTCGCACCGGCCTTCGGATCGGTCTTGGCGACGACAATCACCAGGTCCGCCAGGAAGCCATTGGTGATGAAGGTCTTGGAACCGTTGATGACGTATTCGTCGCCCTCCAGCACCGCGGTGGTCTTCACGCCCTGCAGGTCGGAGCCGGCGCCAGGCTCGGTCATGGCAATGGCCGTGACCATCTCGCCAGACACCAGCTTCGGCAGGTACTTGTGCTTCAGCGCTTCGCTGCCGTAATGCAGGATGTAGGGCGCGACGATGTCGGAGTGCAATGAGAAGCCGATCCCGGTCAGGCCCAGGCGGCCGATTTCCTCGATCACCACCGTGCTGTAGAGAAAATCGGCCTCAAGCCCGCCGTATGCCTCGGGCAGGTGGGAGCACAGCATGCCCGCCTCCCCTGCCTTGTTCCAGAGCTGGCGGTCCACATGCCCCTGCTTTTCCCACTGGCTGTGGTACGGCACGGCTTCTTTTTCAAGGAAGGTTCGTACGCTGTCACGAAACAATTCGTGCTCGGGGCTGAACAGGGTTCTCGGGATCATGGGGCACCTTTCGTTATTGTTCGACGTGGTTATCCAACAGAGCCTAAGCCGGCGAAGAATGACAGGACACTGGACACATCCGACAAAAAATAAGACGATCCAGCCGTTTGGTGACCACTTTCCCCTATAAAAATAAAGATGAATTATGTCCATGCACGTCTCCACGCCCTTGCGGCGCGTCAGTATCCTGGCCATCGACCGGGTCTTCGCCTTCACCCTCATGCAAGCCAAGGACTTCTTCTACCTGGCCAGCCTGCGCTACGGCAAACAGCTGGGCCTGGGCCTGACACCGGCGTTCGAAATCCGCCTGGTCAGCCCGGACGGCAAACCGGTCAACAGTTTCAGCGACGTGATCATGCCGGTGGACGGCGGCCTGGAAGACACTGACGTCATCATCCTTCCGGCGTTCTGGGATGACTTCCAGGCGCTGTGCCAGCGCTATCCGCAGATCCTGCCCTGGCTGCGCGAGCAGCACGCTCGCGGCGCGGTGCTCTGCGGCGAAGCCACCGGGGTGTTCTGGCTGGCCGAAGCCGGGCTGCTCGATGGCAAGGAGGCGACCACCTACTGGCGCTTCTTCAACGCGTTCAAGGAGCGTTTTCCCCAGGTCCACCTCAACCAGGACAAGCACCTGACCGACGCCGACAACCTGTTCTGCGCCGGCGGCACGACATCGGCGTGCGACCTGTACATCTATCTCATCGAACGCTTCTGCGGCGCCAACGTGGCCCAGGCGGTGGCGCGGGATATTCTGTATGAAGTGCAGCGCAGCTACTCACCCGGGCGGATCGGCTTCGGCGGGCAGAAGCTGCACCAGGACGTGATCATCCTGCAGATCCAGCACTGGCTCGAAGAACACTTCGCCGACAAGTTCCGCTTCGAGGACGTTGCCCGCGAGCATGGCATGAGCATCCGCAACTTCATGCGCCGCTTCCAGACCGCCACCGGAGACAAGCCACTGCATTACCTGCAACGGCTGCGCATCGAAACGGCCAAGGGCCTGCTCTCCGGCAGTCGCAAGAGCATCAAGACCATCAGCTACGAAGTGGGCTACGACGACGCGAGCTTTTTCGCCCGCCTGTTCCGTCAACACACCGACCTGTCACCGAACCAGTATCGGCAGCAGTTCCAGCAGGCGGCGTAGCCCGGAGGCTTGGCAACGATCCACTGTGGGAGCGGGCTTGCTCGCGAAGGCGGCGGTTCAGCAGCACTGATACTGACTGACACGACGCCATCGCGAGCAAGCTCGCTCCCACAGGGTTATGCAGTGAACGGCTAAATCTCCCGCGCACAAAAAAGGCCTGCAATCGCAGGCCCTTTTTTATGCGAACGCCCTACGGCTTGTGCGCCCGCGACAGGAATTCGTGGGATTGCATTTCCAGCAGGCGACTGAGGGTGCGCTGGAATTCGAAGGTCAGGCGACCGCCGGTGTAGAGGTCCTTGAGTTCGACTTCCGCCGAGATGATCAGCTTCACGTTACGGTCGTAGAACTCGTCGACCATGTTGATGAAGCGACGGGCGATGTCGTCGGTGGTGACGCTCATCTGTTCAACGCCACTGAGCAGCACGGCGTGGAAGATCTTGCCCAGTTCGATGTAGTCGTTCTGACTGCGCGGGCCGTCGCACAGTTCGCGGAAGTCGAACCAGGCGACGTCGTCGCAGGTGCGGATGGCGCGAATCTCACGGTTCTCGATGATCAGCACGTCATTTTCGATGGCCTGGGTGCATTCCGGCGTCAGGGCGCGGAAGCTCTTGCGCAGGCTTTCTTCGGCGGCGGCATCCAGCGGGAAGTGGAACAGCTCGGCTTGCTCAAGGTGACGCAGGCGGTAGTCGACGCCGCTGTCGACGTTGACGATCTCGGTGTGTTCCTTGATCAGCGCAATGGCCGGCAGGAAGCGTGCGCGTTGCAGGCCGTCCTTGTACAGGCCGTCCGGGACGATGTTCGAGGTGGCGACCAGGGTCACGCCGTTCTTGAACAGCTCTTCCATCAGGGTGCCGAGGATCATCGCGTCGGTGATGTCGGACACGAAGAACTCATCGAAGCAGATCACCCGGGTTTCCTGGGCAAAGCGCTTGGCGATGATGGTCAGCGGGTTCTTCTCGCCACCCAGGGTCTTCATTTCCTCGTGCACGCGCTTCATGAAACGGTGAAAGTGCGTGCGAGTCTTTTCCTTGAAGGGCAGCGCTTCGAAGAAGGTGTCCACCAGATAGGTCTTGCCACGGCCCACGCCGCCCCAGAAATACAGGCCCTTGACCGGTGCCTGGTCTTTTTTGCCGAACAGTTTGCCCAACAAGCCTGGCTTGTTGTTCGACGCGGCGATCAGGTCATCGTACAGGCGCTGCAAATGGCGCACCGCCGTTTCCTGGGCTGCGTCGTGGAAGAACTCCGGGCGTTTCAGATCAGCTTGGTATCGTTCTAGGGGCGTCATATTCGTTAGCAAGGCAACAAAAACGGGCCGTCACTGTAGCGATGGCCCAAGGGAATGGCAATCGGCCCGTATTCGGGCCGATGGTCGGGTGGTCCGCTGGATCAGTCTTGAGCGGGCGTCAGGGCGACGCGCAATGCATCGATGGCGGCATCCCGGGCGGTGCTGTCGGAAAACTCCGGGCTGTGCGCCACACAGTCGTCGTCCAGCCACACACTGAAGCCCAGCTCGGTGTTGCGCACATCCAGCGGCTGGCCGGCCTGCAACTGCTTGGTGGCCTGGCCGGCCGCCTTGCCATCGGCAAAATGACGGGACAGCAACAGTTGTTCACCGTCGGCCGCCAACAGACGGAAACGGAAGCTGCCGTCGTCTTCGCGGAAACTGACGAAGCGTGCCGCCTTGGCAGCCTTTTTCTTCGTGCCGGCTGCCACCTGGACCTGGCTGACGAACGAACGCAGGCCAACGGCCTCACGCAGCTCATTGAGGAACGGCGTCGCCACGGCGCGGGCTTTCTTCGCGCCCAGTTGCAGGATGTCCTCGAGGTCCGACGGACGCTCGATGAGTTGGTGATAACGCTCGCGGGCCTCGCCCAGCTCGCTGTCGAGCAACTGGAACAGGCGATTCTTCGCCTCGCCCCAACCCAGGCCCTGCAGCAGTTCACTGCGGAACCCAGCCGCCTGGTCGGGCGTGGCGAAGGCCTGGAACAGGGTGAACAGGTGCGCGTTGTCCGGGTCCTTGGCTTCGCCCGGTGCGCGGGAGTCGGTGACGATCCGCGAGATCGCATCCTTCATGTCCTTGGCGCTGCTGAACAACGGAATGGTGTTGTCATAGCTCTTGGACATCTTGCGCCCGTCGAGCCCCGGCAGCGTGGCGACGCTTTCTTCGATCAGCGCCTCAGGCATGGTGAAGAACTCCTTGCCCTGGCCGAACAGGTGATTGAAGCGCTGGCCGATGTCGCGGGCCATTTCCACGTGCTGGATCTGGTCGCGACCGACCGGCACCTTGTGGGCGTTGAACATCAGGATGTCGGCGGCCATCAACACCGGGTAGCTGTACAGGCCCATGGTGATGCCGGCATCCGGGTCTTCGCCGGTCTCGACGTTCTTGTCCACCGAGGCCTTGTAGGCGTGCGCACGGTTGAGCAGGCCCTTGGCGGCGACGCAGGTCAACAGCCAGGTCAGCTCGGGGATCTCGGGAATGTCGGACTGGCGATAGAACGTCACGCGGTCCACATCCAGGCCACCGGCCAGCCAGGTCGCGGCGATTTCCAGGCGCGAGCGCTGGATGCGCAGCGGGTCATCGCACTTGATCAGGGCGTGGTAGTCGGCCAGGAAGTAGAACGAGTCGGCATTGCTGTCGCGGCTGGCGACGATCGCCGGACGGATGGCGCCGGCGTAGTTGCCCAGGTGCGGGGTGCCGGTGGTGGTGATGCCGGTCAGGATACGGGTACGAGTCGTCATGGGTTATCGCTTGTCAGACTGCTGTCAATTCGAGAGGCGCGGCAGGATCAGATCCTTGAGATCGGTCAGCTTGCCATGAAAAAAGTGTCCGCATTCTGCCACTTTCAGCAGCTCATGGGGGCGTTGGAGCGCGTCGGACCATTCGTAGACGAGTTGGGGGTCGACGACTTCGTCGGTTTCCGGCTGGATCACGGTCAGTTCGCCGCCCACAGGCAAGGGCGATTGCGCGTCCAAACGCATCACCGCCGGGGCCACCATGAACAAGTGCTTGAGCGGTTGCCCGAGGGCTTCCAGGCGCCCGCCAAGGCTGGCCGCCACGAATCCGCCGAACGAGAAACCGAAGAGCGTCAGTGGCAGTTGCGGGTATTTTTCCCGCAGCCACGCCGCCGCGGCCTGGGCGTCGTCCACCTCACCGGTGCCCATGTCATGGCTGCCAGCGCTGGCACCGACGCCACGATAATTGAAACGCAAAGTCACCAGGCCGGCATCCCGGGCAGTGCGCTGCAGGGTCGAAACCACTTTGTTGAGCATGGTCCCGCCCTGCACCGGGTTCGGGTGACAGATCAGCGCCAGGCCACGCGGGGTCTCGCTGTCCAGGTACAGGGCTTCCAGTTGGCCCACCGGGCCGTCGATGAATACAGGGGTTTCGCGCATAAGCAAGGAAAGAACTCCGTGACCTCGAATAGGGTCAACTCGTCTAGCTAAAAGTCTGTGCCTGGCATGATTGCGATGTTCGTCGCGGTATACAGCGCAGGTCCGAGCCGTTAACGTAAAGCAAAGCCGTTTATAGAGGAAGGACTCGTGGAACACTCGCTCTTAGTTTGGTTGTTGCCGACTCTTGCCCTGGTCGCGGGTGTCGCCATTGGATTCCTGCTTGCCCGACTGCTGCCCAACGCGGTGCCCAACAGCACCCAACGTCAGCTGGACGACATTCAGGAACGTTTCGACAGTTATCAGAATGAAGTGGTCACCCACTTCAACAGCACCGCTTCGCTGGTGAAAAAACTCACCCAGAGCTACCAGGACGTACAGGATCATCTGTCCGAAGGCGCCAACCGCCTGGCCCTGGACGAACAGACTCGCCAACGCTTGCTCGCGGCCCTGCACGCCGACGCAGGCCAGGCGCCACGGGAACGCCTGACCCCGCCAAGAGAGGTCCAGGAACCGCCCCGGGACTACGCGCCCAAAGCCCCCAATTCGCCGGGCATGCTCGATGAGCATTACGGCTTGAAGAAGTAACGCCGGCCACCAATAAAAAGCCCGCCCGATCACTTGATCGGGCGGGCTTTTTTAGCCCAAGAAAATTCCTGTGGGAGCGAGCTTGCTCGCGATGACGGCGGCACATCCCACATCACCGGTTCAGGCAGACCGCTATCGCGAGCAAGCTCGCTCCCACAGGGGGTGGCGCCAGCCACAAAAAACGGGGGCCATGTCTGCATGGCCCCCGTTTCATTTACCGCACAGCCGTTATGGGTACTGCTGGTAAGTCTGCCCCTGCTGCTGTGGCGCCTGGTACTGCTGGCCGGGGATGGCCTTGAGGTTGACTTCGACGCGGCGGTTCTGGGCGCGACCATTGACGTCGGCGTTGCTGGCCACGGGGTTGTCCGGGCCGGCGCCACGGGCGCTCAGGTTGGCGCCGCTCACGCCCTGGGACGTCAGGTAGGTCGCCACGCTTTGTGCACGACGCTGGGACAGGTCCATGTTGTGCTGGCGACTGCCGGTGCTGTCGGTGTAACCGACGATCTCGATCTGGTTCTGGTTGAACTCCTTGAGGGAATTCGCCAGGTTGTTCAGCGGCTGGTAGAAGCTGGACGCGATGTTCGCCGAGTCGGTGGCGAAGGTGATGTTGCCTGGCATGATCAACTTGATCTGGTCACCCTGGCGCTGCACTTCAACGCCGGTATTGGCCATGCTCGCGCGCAGTTTCTTTTCCTGCTGGTCGGCGTAGTAGCCGTAGCCGGCCGCGGACGCCCCGACCACCGCCGCACCGATCAACGCGCCTTTGCCACGGTTATCGTGGCCGATGGCCGCGCCGGCCAATGCCCCGGCCAGGGCGCCGAGGCCGCCGTACTTGGCGGTCTTGCTCATGCCGGAAGATTCCGTGGAGGCCTGGCCCTGGTTGTCATAAGGGTTAGGCGATGCGCAACCGGACAACAAGGCCACAGCGGTTGCGACGACGATCAAGCGACGCGAGGTGAACATGGAATGCTCCTGGTTTGAGTCTGGAGTGCCAGGGCGTAGGCAACCGACTCTGGCTGGCGTTTGAACGCGCCAATCGGCAAAAATTCCGTCCCGCTGCGTTTCGCCTGGCTGCGCTGCCTTGTGCAAGGGCCGCGGCTCAGGGCTTGGTCACCCGGTGCCGATGGCCGTCGTGCGGCCCGATGTGCAAAGCCGATGGGTGGGGGCCCTGATCAGCGCCCCCCCCCCTGGTCTATTGGCGAGCTCAGCCCTCGACGAGGCTGCGGGCCACGCCCCTGACGATCATCTCCACTTCCCGCCCGTCCAGGGTCAGTGGCGGCAGCACGCGGATGATCTTGCCGCGGGTGACGTTGATCAGCAGACCGTGATCCCGGGCCGCGCGCAGGGCCAGGTCGCGCACCGGTTGCTTGAGTTCGATGCCGATCATCAGGCCCTGGCCACGGATCGCCAGCACATTCGGGTTGTCCGCCAACTCGGCCCGCAGCCGGCTGAGCAATTGCTCACCCTGACGCCGGGCGTTATCCACCAGCCCTTGCTCCTCGATAATCGCCAGTACCGTGCAACCGGCCCGACAAGCCAAGGGGTTACCGCCAAAGGTGCTGCCGTGGCTGCCGGGCGTGAACAGCTCGGCGGCCTTGCCCCGGGCCAGGCATGCGCCGATGGGCACACCGTTGCCCAGACCCTTGGCGAGGGTCATGACGTCCGGCACGATGCCCTCGTGCTGGAACGCGAACCACTGGCCCGTGCGACCGATGCCCGTCTGGATCTCGTCGAGCATCAGCAGCCAGGCCCGGCGGCTGCACAGTTGACGCAAGGCCTTGAGGTAACCGGGCGGCGCGAGTTGCACTCCGCTTTCGCCCTGGATCGGCTCGACCAGTACCGCGACGATGCGATCGGCATGAGCCCGCTGGACGTCCTCCAGCGCGGCGAGGTCGCCAAACGGCACCTTGATGAAATCCCCCGGCAGGCGGTTGAAACCCAGGCGCACCGACGGGCCATCGCTGGCAGACATCGTGCCCAGGGTACGACCGTGGAACGCGTTGTCCATGACCACCACCAGCGGCTGCTCCACGCCCCTGTGCCAACCATAGAGCCGCGCCAGTTTCAGCGCGGTCTCGTTGGCCTCGGCCCCCGAATTGTTGAAGAACACCCGCGTAAGCCCGGACAGTTCGGTGAGCTTGTGCGCCAGGCGTTGCTGCCAGTCGATGCTGTACAGGTTGGACGTGTGCAGCAACAGGCCGGCCTGTTCACTGATCGCCGCCACCAACCTGGGGTGGGAATGGCCAACGTTGGTCACCGCCACGCCCGCCACCGCATCAAGGTATTCGCGACCGTCCTGGTCCCACAGGCGCGTGCCCAAGCCGCGAGTGAAGCTCAGCGCCAGGGGTTGGTAAGTGGACATCAGGCAGGCTGCGGTCATGACATCAAGCTCCATCGGGTGGTTTTTTCCAGTATGGTTAGCCACCCTTGCTGGATAAACGCCGCTTTACTTCAATCATTTAAAAGCCGAGCTTGATAATGGACCTGTTCCAGGCAATGACCGTCTACGTGAAAGTGGTGGAAACCGGCAGCCTGACCGCTGCGGCCCAGGCGTGCGAAATGTCCACCACCATGGTGGGCAATCATCTTCGCGCGCTGGAACAGCGCCTGGGTGTGCGCCTGATCAACCGGACGACCCGACGCCAGCGCCTGACCGAATTCGGCTCGACCTACTATCAGCGCTGCCTGGAAGTGCTGGGGCTGGTGGCCGACTCCGAACGCCTGGCCGAACAGACGCAAGGCGAACCCACCGGCACCCTGCGCATCACCGCACCGCTGACCTTCGGCACCGAACGCCTGGCCCCGGCACTGGCGGATTTCAACCAGCGCTTTCCCCAGGTCAAGCTCGACGTGGTGCTGACCAACCAGCGCCTGGACCTGCTCGACCACGGGTTCGATGCCGCCATCCGCTTGGGTCATCCCGATCCGAAGATGATCGCCCGGCCGTTGATGGACTACACCCTCACCGTCTGTGCGTCCAAGGCTTACCTGGCTCGACGAGGCACACCAAGGCAACCCGCCGACCTGCAACAGCATGACTGCCTGTCGTTCGCCTACTCGGCGGGAGACGAGTGGCGCTTCGCCCAGGACCACTGGCCGATCAACGGGCCAGAGGGCGAAATCAAGGTGCCGGTGAACGGCCCCATGCTGATCAACAGCTCTTCCGGCCTGCACCGTGCCGCGCTGGCCGGCATGGGCGTGGTGATGCTGCCCGACGCGTTGGTGGCCCAGGACCTGAAGGAAGGACATCTGGTGGCGCTGCTGCAGGATTACCAATTGCCCCATCGGCCCATGAGCCTGATGTACGCGCAGGATCGCTACCGTTTGCCGAAGCTGCGCAGTTTTGTCGAGTTCGCCCTGCAGCGTTGGGGTAAACCTCGAACAGCGGCCGAATGAGCGCATGACGAGGCTCGCCCGGACGCCGTGCGGCGCTAGTGGCGCACCGCCCCATCGGCTACTCTGCAACCGCGAACGAGCATTTTGATATCAAGGTTGATTGAGGGACGCATGATGGGAAATGCCTCGAACATGGATGCGTTGCGGTTCGACTTGTCGGACCTGGACGAAGGCGTGCTGCACACCATCCTGGAGCTGGTCAGCGACGGCATCTGGGACTGGAACGCCAATACCGGTTTCGTCTACCGCAACCCCGGCTGGTACACGATGCTGGGTTACCCGCCGCATTCCCTCAACAACACCGTGCTGACCTGGGAAAACGTGATCCATCCCGAGGACTACCCGCGGGTGATGGCGTTGTTCGACGATTACCTGGAGCAGCGCTCCACCGGCTACCAGGCCGAGTACCGCTGCCGCATGCGCGACGGCGGCTGGCTCTGGATCGAAGACCGCGGCTACATCATTGCCCGTAACGCCGACGGCACGGTGGCGCGCATGCTCGGCGCCCACCGCAGCATCGACGACAAGAAGCGCCTGTTCGAACAACTGGAGCGGCGCAATTCGTCATTGGAAGCGGCCATCGAAGAGCGCACCCGCGAGCTGTCCCGGGTCAACCAGCAGTTGCAGGTCCAGCTCGATGAAAACCGCAGGCTGGCCGAAACCGACGCGCTGACGCGGGTTGCCAATCGCTATCGCCTGGAGCAGGCCCTGCCGCTGGCGTGCGAGCGCGCCCAGCGCTTTCGCGAGCCGTTGTGCCTGATCGCCATGGATGTCGATGACTTCAAGGACATCAACGATCGCTACGGCCACGCGTTCGGCGACGCGGCCCTGGTGCAAGTGGTGCAGAGTGTCCAGCGCAGCGAGCGTGACGGCGACTTGCTGGCGCGCTGGGGCGGCGATGAATTCATTCTGATCTTGCCCAACACCACCCTGGCTGACGCCCGGCTGGTGGCCGAAACCATTCGCCGTGGCCTGTCCGACCTGCTGCCGGTGGGCGACTTCCAGATCACCATGAGCTTCGGCGTGGTGCAGCGCCTCGACGATGAACAGCAGGCGGCGCTGCTGGACCGGGCGGACCAGGCGCTGTATCGCTCCAAGATGGCGGGCAAAAACGTGATCTGCGAGTAAAAAGAATGCAGCTTCGAGGCTCGTGAAACGGTCACAAGGGAATCCCCTGTCACCCGGTTTTCGACCTTGCCGACTCAATCCACTTCACCGTCTCGCGTTTACCTGGGCTGCGCCGGCTGGTCGCTGCCCCGGGAGCAGTGGCCTGCGTTTCCCGTCGAAGGGACTCATCTGCAGCGCTACAGTGCTCGATTCAGCGCCGTCGAGATCAACAGCTCGTTCTACCGCGCGCATCGCCCCGCCACCTACGCCAAGTGGGCTGACAGCGTTGCCCCCGGTTTCCGGTTCTCGGTCAAGGTACCCAGGCAGATCACCCATGAACGGCGCCTGATCGATTGCGAAGGATGGGTGGACGAGTTCCTGGGGCAGTGTTCGCAGTTGGGCGAAAAACTCGGGTGCCTGTTGGTTCAATTGCCGCCATCGCTGGCTTTCGATGACGCCGTCGCCCGGGCGTTCTTCACGGCCCTGCGTGACCGATACCAAGGCCCGACCGTGCTGGAGCCGCGACACCCGAGCTGGCTTGCGCCGCAGGCCATGGCGCTGTTGCAGGCCGAGCGCATCGGCCGTGTCGCAGCCGACCCATCGCCCTTGCCCGACGGCGACCAGCCCGCCGGCTGGCCGGGCATTCGTTACTACCGCCTGCACGGTTCGCCACGGATCTACTACTCGCCCTACGAAGACGCCTGGCTGGCGCACCTGGCCGAACAATTGAAGGCCGATCCGCACACGCCGACCTGGTGCATCTTCGACAACACCGCCAGCGGCGCCGCGACAGCCGACGCCTTGCGGCTGGTGAAGCTGTTGCGCGACTGAACACCGAGCCCGCCAACAAATGCGCACCGGCCAACGGTCCGACCGTGACAACGTTGCCCGCGTCCAATAGATTAGTCGGCCGGAAAAAGCTCAACGCCTTTCTCGCCTCATCCCGCTAACAGAAGTAGTGAAATTTCAATGTCCGATTCCAACACCGCTGAATCCGTAGTCACCCTCTCGTCCAAAGCGGAATACGAAAACTCCATCAATCTTTCACAGCATCTGCCCCAGGCCAAGAGCATCAGCGAGATGGTCCTGGATGCCTTCCAGTCGAACCGCGAAAGCGATCAGATCCGCGAACTGCGCACCGCCATCCGCCAGGCCCACGATGCGTTCGACGATGACAAGGCCTACGAACTGATGGGCCAGCTCAAGCAACTCAAGGACGCCGAAGCCGCCGACTTCGCGGCACTGGAGGACTTGAGCAGCCGCTTCCCCATCAGCCGCATACTTTCCAGCTACAAGGATGACCCGGCATTTCAGGAACTGGTCTATGGCCTGGCCTTGAAGGTCCTGAACCAGACCCACCAGGCCATCAGCAACCCGAGCGGCGGCAAAGGCAAGGCCTCGCGCGCCAAGAAGGACGCCGAAGTCTTTGTCATCAGCAAGGACGGCATCAGCGTCACCCTGCCCTTGCGCACCCCGCGCTCCAAGCCGAACGTCGACCGCGAAGCCTTCGAGTTCCTGGGCTTCAACTTTGTCGGCGAAGGCGATGACGCCGAGTTGGAAAGCGAAACCTTCCTGGACAATGACGGCACCGAACAACCGGTCACCCGCAAAAGCATCGTCACCGCCCTGCAACAGCAAAAGGCATTCGACGGCTACAGCATCGCCCAGCAATAACCTGTCACCCGAAGCCATTTTTTGTGGGAGCGGGCTTGCTCGCGAAGACGTCGTGTCAGCCAACATCACCGTCAACTGCGCCACCGCATTCGCGAGCAAGCCCGCTCCCACAAGGGTTCAACGGCGTTCACTGCCCCAGACACCGTCGCAAAAAAGCCCCGCGCTTCTCTCGAAGGCGGGGCTTTTTGTACAGCGTCTGAAGCTTAGGGTGCGTACGTCAGCAGCAGCTCACTGGGCACCTTGAAGTCCAGGGACATCATGACGCTCAGGGCGGTGATGGTGAAGATCGAGAACACGAACAGCTTGCGTGCCCAGACCGTGTCATCCACGGCCTTGTAGCCGGTCCAGGCCATGTACAGCCAGTACATGCCCATGGCGGCGGCGACGGCGAGGTAGCTCATGCCGGCGTAGCCGCTGAATGTCAGCATCAAGGTCGCCACGAGGAAGGCCAGGATATAGAGCAGGATGTGCTTCTTGGCCACCCGGATACCGCGCTTGACCGGCAACACCGGAATCGAAGCCGCCAGGTAGTCGTTGAAGCGGAAGATCGCGATGGCATAGGAATGCGGCATCTGCCACAGGCTGAACATCACCAGCAGCGTCAGCGCGGCCATGTCGAAGCTGTTGCTCACCGCGACGTAGCCGATCACCGGCGGCATCGCCCCCGACAGGCTGCCCACCAGCGTGCCGTGGACCGACTTGCGCTTGAGGTACAGGCTATAGAGGCCGACGTAGATCACAAAGCCGATCACCGCGAACAACGCCGCCAACGGGTTGGCCACCCGATACAGCAGCGCCACCCCGGCCACGCCCAGCACCGTGGCGAACGCCAGGGCCAGTTGCACCGGGATCAGGCCCTGGACCAGGGCTCGGTTCTTGGTGCGCTCCATCTTGATGTCGATGTCGCGGTCAATGCAGTTGTTGAACACGCAACCCGACGCGACCACCAAGGACGTGCCGATCATCGCCGCCAGGAAGATGGCCAGATCGACATGCCCTTTCGAGGCCAGGAAAAACCCGCCTGCCACAGAAAGCACGTTACCGAAAATGATCCCCGGCTTGGTGATTTGGATAAAGTGCTTTAAGGACATCCGGACTTTCCTCAGTGCGCCATCATGTTGGTGTGGATGCTGAACATGATCCACAACGACAGGCCGACCAGCAGGACAATCACGATCGCGGCAAAGACAAACGCGACCACGTTGTTGCGTTGGGCGGCGGAGCGGTCCAGGTGCAGGAAGTACACCAGGTGCACCAGTACCTGGACCACGGCGAAGATCAGGATGATCCACAGGGTCAGGCTCTTGGGCAGCGTCGGGTACATCACCAGGCCGAATGGAATGACGGTCAGGATCACCGACAGGATGAAACCGATGGCGTAGGACTTGACGCTGCCGTGGCCGGCGTCGTGGCCATCGTGGGAATGTGCGTTAGCCATTTACAGGGTCCCCATCAGATAAACAACGGTGAATACGCAGATCCACACCACGTCCAGGAAGTGCCAGAACAGGCTCAGGCAGCTCAGGCGCGTCTTGTTGGTAGCGGTCAGGCCGTTTTTCTGGACCTGGTACATCATGATCGCCATCCAGATCAGGCCGCTGGTCACGTGCAGGCCGTGGGTGCCGACCAGGGTGAAGAAGCCCGACAGGAAGCCGCTGCGGTTCGGACCGTAGCCTTCGGAGATCAGCATGTGGAACTCGTTGATCTCCATGCCGATGAAGCCGGCACCGAACAGGAAGGTCATGGCCAGCCAGCCCAGGACCTGGTTCTTCTTGCCCTTGAACAACGCCAGCATGGCGAAGCCGTAGGTGATCGAGCTGAACAGCAGCAAGGCGGTTTCGCCCAGTACGTACGGCAGCTCGAAGATGTCGTGGCCCGACGGGCCACCGGCGACGTTGTTTACCAGCACCGCGTACGCCGCGAAGATCGACGCAAACAGAATGCAGTCGGTCATCAGGTAGAGCCAGAAACCGAATACGGTCATCTCGCCCGAGTCGTGGTGATGGTCATCGTGCCCATGGTCATGACCATGGGCGTGTCCAACATTGGTCACTAAGTTCGACATGGTTTAAGCCTGTTCCAACGAGGTTTCAACACGGGTGGCGGAGGCTGGGATCTTCCCGGCCGCGACCAGACGTTTGTGCTGCTCGGCTTCGGTGCGCTCGATGACATCCACCGGCACCATGTAGCCCTGATCGTCACGGGCAGCATGAATCACGAAATACGCCACGGTGCCGACCAGGCTTGCGATGGCCAGCCACCAGATGTGCCAGATCATCGCGAAACCGAACACCGTCAACAGGCCGCCCATGACCACACCGGTGGCGGTGTTGTTTGGCATGTGGATCGGCTCGTACTTGGCCGGAACCTGGTACGCGGTACCGTTTTCCTTGGCTTCGGTGAACGGGTCGATGACGTCTGCTTTCGGCAGCACGGCGAAGTTGTAGAACGGCGGTGGCGACGAGGTCGACCATTCCAGGGTATGGGCATTCCACGGGTCGCCGTGTTCGCACATGTTCTCTGGCTTGTTGCGGTCGCGCACGCTGACATACAGCTGGATCAGCTGGCAGGCGATACCCACAGCGATCATCACCGCACCGAACATGGCGACGTACAGGTACGGCACCCACTCAGGGTTGGTGGTGGTGTTCAGACGACGGGTCATGCCCATGAAGCCCAGTACATAGAGCGGCATGAACGCGACGAAGAAGCCGGTGATCCAGAACCAGAACGCTGCCTTGCCCCAGCCTTCGTGCAGCTTGAAGCCGAACGCTTTCGGGAAGTAGAAGGCGAAGCCGGCGATATAGCCGAACACCGCACCGCCGATGATCACGTTGTGGAAGTGCGCGATCACGAACAGGCTGTTGTGCAGCACGAAGTCAGCACCCGGGATGGCCAGCAATACGCCGGTCATGCCGCCAATGGCGAAGGTCACCATGAAACCCAGGGTCCACATCACGTGGCTGGTGAAGCGCAGACGGCCCTGATAGATCGTGAACAGCCAGTTGAACAGCTTCACCCCGGTCGGGATCGAAATCAGCATCGTCGCCAGGCCGAAGAAGGCGTTGACGCTCGCACCCGAACCCATGGTGAAGAAGTGGTGCAGCCAGACCATGAAGCCCAGCACCGAGATCGCGCCGCTGGCGTAGATCATCGAGTGGTGGCCGAACAGTTTCTTGCCGGAGAACGTCGAGATGACTTCGGAGAAAATCCCGAAGGCCGGCAGGATCAGGATGTACACCTCGGGGTGACCCCAGGCCCAGAACAGGTTCACGTACATCATCGGATTCCCACCCAGTTCATTGGTGAAAATGTGGAAATCCATGTAGCGGTCAAGCGTCAGCAGAGCCAGGGTAGCGGTCAGGATCGGGAACGAAGCGACGATCAGCACGTTGGCCCAGGTGCAGGTCCAGGTGAAGATCGGCATGTCCATCAACTTCATGCCAGGGGTACGCATTTTCAGCACGGTGGCGAGGAAGTTGACCCCCGTCAGCGTCGTACCCAACCCGGATAGCTGTAGCGCCCAGATGTAGTAATCCATCCCCACGCCCGGACTGTATTGCAAGCCCGACAGCGGCGGATAGGCCACCCAACCGGTCTTGGCGAATTCGCCAACGCCCAGGGACAGGTTGATCAGCACCACGCCGGACACCAGCAGCCAGAAGCTCAGGGAGTTCAGGAACGGGAAGGCAACGTCACGCGCGCCGATCTGCAGCGGCACTGCAAGGTTCATCAGGCCGGTGAAGAAAGGCATCGCCATGAAGATGATCATGATCACACCGTGGGCGGTGAAGATCTGGTCATAGTGTTCAGGCGGCAGGTAGCCAGGCGAACCCTCGGTGGCCATGGCCAACTGGGTACGCATCATGATGGCGTCGGCAAAACCACGCAGCAGCATGACCATGGCGACGATGATGTACATCACGCCGATTTTCTTGTGGTCGACCGAGGTCAGCCACTCGGTCCACAGGTAGGTCCACTTCTTGAAGTAAGTGATACCCGCAAACAGCGCCAGGCCACCGAGCGCGATGATGGCGAGGGTCACCATGACAATCGGCTCGTGGAACGGGATCGCTTCCCAACTTAATTTACCAAACATCGTTTACTCCTCTGCCCCGGCAGCTGAATGCGAACTCATGTCCATCCCTTCCATGTTGTGAGCCACTTCCTTCTCTTTCTTCTCGTGGTGCATCGGCTTGCCCGGGTTCATCCCTTCATACTTGTCGATGATGGTCTGGAACAGGTTCGGCGTGACCGAGGAGTAGAGTTCGACTGGGTTGTTCTGGCTCGGCTTGGAAAGGGCTTCGTATTCAGCTTTTTCAAGCTGTTTAGGTGCCTTTTTCACTTCGTTGACCCAGGCGTCGAAATCTTCCTGGGTCGTGGCGATTGCCTTGAACTTCATGCCGGTAAAACCTGCACCGCTGTAGTTGGCGGAGATACCGTCGAGTTCAGCGTTCTGGTTGGCAATCAGGTGCAGCTTGGTCTGCATGCCCGCCATCGCGTAGATCTGGCCGCCCAGGCCCGGGATGAAGAACGAGTTCATCACGGTGTCGGAGGTGACCTTGAAGTTGATCGGCGTGTGGGCCGGGAACACGATCTTGTTGACGGTGGCGATGCCTTGTTCCGGGTAGATGAACAGCCACTTCCAGTCCATCGAGACGACTTCGATGGTGACCGGCTTGACGTCCGAATCCAGCGGACGGTACGGGTCCAGGGCGTGGGTCGACTTGTAGGTGACATAACCCAGGGCAATGATGATCAGGACTGGAATCGTCCACACCGCGACTTCGATCTTGGTCGAGTGCGACCACTTCGGCGTGTACACGGCCTTGGTGTTGGACGCGCGGTATTTCCAGGCGAACAGGAAGGTCATGACGATAACCGGCACGACCACCAGCAGCATCAGCAGCGTGGCGGTGATGATCAGGTTGCGCTCATCCAGGCCGACCTGGCCCTTGGGATCGAGCAAGGTCATGTTGCAGCCTCCCAGCAGCAACGTGCCGAGCAACGGCAACAAGCCTAGTAATCGGGGGTACCTGTTTTTACTCATCTCACGACCTCTAAAGCAGCTTGCGCAATGCAGTTGGGTTTTGATCGCCAACACTTAACCCTGCCAAGGGTTGGCATTTTTCTTGGATTGAATAAGGGCTGCCCGTCGAACGTCAGACGCTGTTCGACACATCCTGGGCCAGCAGTGAGTTCTTATTCGTTGGTCAAAAGGCCTAGTTCAAGCCCAATTCCATTTGGTGCGGGTATTGGAGGCTCCGACACCTGGGGTCGCATGGGGCGCTGGCGCCCTTCGACCACCCTCGTGCTCAAAGCCTGAGCCGGGTCGGAAAATCGGTGCGGGCGATTGTAGTGAGCTGAGGCGCTGTAGACCATGTTTCATCCCGAAATAATTTTTCTCCGATCCGGCAATAATCCTTCACCGAAATTGCAACAGGCCAGCATGTTATCGAAATTGATTCTCAACAAGAACCCCAAAAAAGGTAAGGCTACTACGCCCGATTTAGACAGCCTGGCGTATTCACGGTGAAGATTTTTTCGCGCAAAGCGCCTGTTTTACGGGGGTTGGGCCGCCCGTCGCTTCGCTGTTAAAAATGCCTGCTGGCCGGGAAGAGGGTTTTACGAAATCCGCCGAACTTTTGTTACAGGAGTGGGTGTTTATTCACCCCCGCAAAGGCGGTAGGACTCCAAATATGTGACAACATGTCGCACATTGTCGCAGGCCATTCTTGCCTCGGATCAAGGACGACCCGCCACAAGGCTGAAACGAAAAACGCCCCGGCTCTGCTGGAGAGAAACCGGGGCGTTCAGCAAGGGGGATTCAGCGCAATTGCTTGCGGTTGCGCGACACCAGCAAGGGCACCAGCACCACCGTCAGGACGAAGGCCACCAGGGCCCATTGCGCCAGGGACAGGCCGAGGATCGGCGGGTAGGGGGTGGAGCAGAAGCCATCGACCTGGAACCCCAGCGGGAAGATCTTCGCCAGTGGCAGGCCGTCGACAATCGGCTGCAACACATCAACGCCGCAGCTGACGGCCGGGAAGAACTGGGTGTACACGTGATGCCCCGCCACCCCTGCGCCGGCCAGGGCACTGAGCACCACCAGCCCTTCGAAAATCGTCACGCTGCGACGGGTGCGCATGGCCGCACCAATAAAGGCGAAGATTGCGATCAGCAATAGCGCATAGCGCTGCAGGATGCACAGCGGGCACGGCGCCTCGCCGAGGGCCACCTGCATGTACAGCGCGCCGCCGATCAACGCCAGGCAGATCAGCCCCAGCAACACCAGATAGCGCCGCTCACGACCTAACCGCGTCATTTCCTCATTCATTGCGTTTCCCTTTGTCTACATGGATCAACGCGCGGCCTTGCAACACTCGGCGCGCCATCGGATGGCCGAAGTCTACACGCTGACCATGACAGTGAACGAGCGGCCGCCGGCAACTTTGCAGGCAATAGACAGGAAAAGCGTTAAGGGCGGATTAATTTGCGTGGGTGCAAAGGCTTTGGGAATGGGGTTGGGCATGCTGGCCCCTTCGCGAGCAAGCTCGCTCCCACTGGTTTTTTCGGGGTGTTCACGGGCTGTGTTCACGCCAAAACGTTGTGGGAGCGGGCCTGCCAGGCTGTTTACTCCAGCGCCGCCGCCGGCCCGAAGAATTCGTAGCGGCTCTGCCCATCCGGCACGCCCAGGGCCTTGAGGTGGCGCTTGACGGCGCCCATGAAGCCCTTCGGCCCGAGGAAGTAAGCGTCCAGGTCACGCTGTTCCGGCAGCCAGTGCGCCAGTTGCGCCTCGCTCAACAACCCGACCTTGTCGGCCGGCGGGCTCACGCCGTCGTCTTCGTCGTAGCAGTAGAAACGCTTGAGTTGCGGGTGCCGTTTGGCCAGGTCGTCGATCCAGTCACGGAACGCATGGGCCCGGCCGTTGCGGGCGCAGTGGATGAAATGCACCGGGCGCTCGGTTTGCAAGGCCGCTTGCAACATCGCCAGGGTCGGGGTGATGCCAACGCCGCCACTGATCAGCACCAGCGGCTTGTCGCTGGCCGTCAGGTAGAAATCCCCGGACGGCGGGAACAGCTGGATGCTGTCGCCGATCTGGACATGATGATGCAGGTGGTTGGACACCCGCCCGCCTGGCTCGCGCTTGACGCTGATCCGGTATTGGCCGTTGTCCGCCAGGGCCGACAGCGAATAGTTGCGACGCACTTCCTCGCCGTCCAGGATCAGCTTCATACCGATGTACTGGCCGGGCTCGGCGAGCAGGATCGGCCCCTTGTCCGCTGGCTCGAAGTAGAACGACGTGATCTCCGAGCTCTCCTGCACCTTGGCCGTCAGCACGAACGTCCGCTCGCCACGCCAGCCACCCGGCGCCGCGGCTTTCTGCTCATACAGGCCAGACTCGGCACCGATCAGGATATCGGCCAATTGGTTGTAGGCCGCCGCCCATGCGGAAATCACTTCGGGGGTAGCGATCTCTTCGCCCAGCACCTCGGCAATCGCCCGCAGCAGGCAGGAACCGACAATCGGATAATGCTCCGGCAGGATCTGCAAGGCGACGTGCTTGTTGACGATCTTCGCCACCAGGTCTCCCAACTGGTCGAGCTGGTCGATGTGGCGGGCATACATCAACACGCCATTGGCCAATGCCCGGGGCTGATCGCCACTGGCCTGGTGCGCCTGGTTGAACAGCGGGCGTACCTGAGGGTATTCGGACAGCATCATGCGGTAGAAATGGGTGATCAGTGCCTCGCCGCCGCTTTCCAGCAATGGAACGGTGGCACGAATAATGGCGCGTTGTTCTTGACTGAGCATTAAGGTGACTCCTGATGTGTACGAATACCCTCTCTTATCAGTTTCCATGCCAATATTTTTATCCTTATTTATCAATTAGTTATAAATAAAGTAGTCATAAAGACACAGACCGCTTTATAGTCCTTGTGACTACATGGAGTCATTATGACCGCAACCTCCCTACTCACCTCCCTGCTGCCGCTGGTGGCCGACCTGTCTCGCGAATTGCCTGAAGGCGAACGCTATCGCCGCCTGCTCGGCGCCTTGCGCGCGTTGTTGCCCTGCGATGCGGCCGCCTTGTTGCGCCTTGACGGAGACTGCCTGGTGCCCCTGGCGGTGGATGGGTTGAGCGCCGACACACTGGGTCGGCGCTTCCGGGTGAGCGAACACCCGCGCTTCGAGGCCCTGCTGGCCAACCCGGAGCCTACCCGCTTCGCCGCCGACAGCGCCCTGCCCGACCCCTACGACGGCTTGGTCGAAGGCCTGGACGAACACCTTGAAGTCCATGACTGCATGGGCTGCCCGCTGTTCGTCGATGAGCGCCCCTGGGGCCTGTTGACCCTCGACGCGCTGGACCCGGGGCGCTTCGAACCGATCGATCTCGGTGCCCTGCAAGCCTTCGCCAGCCTCGCCGCCGCAACGGTCAGCGCTGCCGAACGCATTGAGCGCCTGGCCTTGAAGGCCGAAGACGAACACCGTCGCGCCGAGGTCTATCGCCAGGCCAGCGGCCAACAGCACCGCGACATGGTCGGCCAGAGCAAGGCCCACAAGCGCCTGGTGGAAGAAATCAACCTGGTGGGCGGCAGCGACCTGACCGTGCTGATCACAGGCGAAACCGGGGTCGGCAAGGAACTGGTGGCCCAGGCCATCCATGGCGCCTCGAAACGCGCCGAACAGCCGCTGATCAGCCTCAACTGCGCCGCGCTGCCGGACACGCTGGTGGAAAGCGAGCTCTTCGGCCATGTACGAGGGGCCTTCACCGGCGCCACCAGTGACCGGCGCGGCAAATTCGAACTGGCCGACGGCGGGACGTTGTTCCTCGACGAAGTGGGCGAGCTGTCGCTGACCGTCCAGGCCAAGCTGTTGCGCGTGCTGCAAAGCGGCCAGTTGCAACGGCTGGGCTCGGACAAGGAGCACCGGGTCGATGTACGGCTGATCGCGGCCACCAATCGCGACCTCGCCGAAGAAGTGCGCAACGGCCGTTACCGGGCCGACTTCTATCATCGCTTGAGTGTGTATCCGCTGCAGGTTCCGGCGCTTCGCGATCGCGGCCGGGACGTGCTGTTGCTCAGCGGCTTCTTCCTGGAGCAGAACCGTTCGCGCATGGGCCTGGGCAGCTTGCGCCTGAGCAGCGATGCCCAGGCGGCTCTGTTGGCCTACGACTGGCCGGGCAATGTGCGCGAGCTGGAGCACCTGATCGGCCGCAGCGCCCTGAAGGCCCTGGGCCGTTGCCCGGTGCGACCGAAAATCCTCAGCCTCGGCGCCCAGGACCTGGACCTGCCGCAAGTCGCTGTGGATAACGCCGCGCCCTCGGCCGTCAATCCGCAGCCCAACATGACCGGGTTCACCGGGGATCTGCGCGAAGCCGTCGATCAGTTCCAACGCAGCCTCATCGGCACGGCCCTGGAACGCCACCAGCACAATTGGGCCAGCGCCGCCCGTGAGCTGGGCCTGGACCGGGCGAACCTGGGGCGGATGGCGCGGCGGTTAGGGCTTAAATAGTTTTTGTGACGAGGGCGTCTGCTCAAGACGATCCCGCTGTCGACAGGTTTCCCCCTAAAGCCTGCCCCCAACGGGTCGATAACCCGTTATCACAAGCTGTTTTGGCGTTCTTCACGCTCGCCCCACCTTTTTCCACAGAAGGTTTTTATGTCTTCCAACAAAGCCCGCGCAGATTCACTTTCGCTTCTGCTGTTTACCTTGCGCAGCGGCAAGCTGATGGCGATCAACCTACTCAAGGTCAGCGAAATCATTCCCTGCCCGCCGCTGACCAAGCTGCCGGAGTCGCACCCGCACGTCAAAGGCATCGCCACCCTGCGCGGGACCTCGCTGTCGGTGATTGACCTGAGCCGCGCCATCGGCGAGCGCCCCTTGGAAGATCCGGACGGCGGCTGCCTGATCGTCACCGATGTCAGCCGTTCCAAGCAGGGCCTGCATGTGCAGGCCGTGAGCAAGATCGTCCACTGCCTGACCACCGACATCAAACCGCCGCCCTACGGTTCCGGCGGCGTGCGGGCGTTCATCACCGGCGTGACCTCGGTGGATGGCACCCTGGTGCAAGTGCTGGATATCGAGAAGGTCATCCACGGCATCGCGCCGGCACAAATCGAAACCGCGCCCACCGAGCTGAGCATGGAAGACGCCGAGGTGCTGGGCAACGCCCGGATCCTGGTGGTCGATGACAGCCAGGTCGCGCTGCAACAATCGGTGCACACGTTGCGCAACCTGGGCCTGCAATGCCACACCGCCCGCAGCGCCAAGGAAGCCATCGAATGCCTGTTGGACCTGCAAGGCACCGCAGGGCAGATCAACCTGATCGTCTCTGACATCGAGATGTCCGAGATGGACGGCTACGCCCTCACCCGGACCCTGCGCGAAACACCGGACTTCGCCCACCTCTACGTGTTGCTGCACACCTCCCTGGACAGCGCCATGAACGCCGAAAAGGCCCGCCTGGCCGGCGCCAATGGCGTGCTGACCAAGTTCTCCTCGCCGGAACTGACCAAGTGCCTGATCACCGCCGCCAAGGCCGTGGCCGAACAAGGTCACTGAAACCTATCGGCCCGGCTGTGGCGCCTGCGTTCCAACGCGGGGGCCATCGCCGTCCGGCAACCTCAGGCATACTCGTGCCCTGCCATCCCGGAACGAGGCCCTTCGATGAAAACCCGCACATTGATTTTCCTTGGTTTCACCGCCCTGGCCGCCCAGGCCCATGCCTCCAGCCCGGACGCCTGGGCTGCCTACGATAAAGCCGTGCTGGCCAGCTGCGTCAAGGCCAGTGGCCTGAAGAACGTCGAACCGGTGGGCAGCGCTGCGCAATTCGACGATCGGGTCGGCTACACCGCACTGTTGCTGCAAGGCCAGTACCCACAGAAACACATGAAAGGGGCGACCGGTACCGAGTTGTGCCTCTACCGCAAGAAGACCAAGACCGCCCATGTGACCGAGTGGGACTCGATCCGCCCCGCCTCCGCCGATCGGTGAGTGGCGCATAACTTGCTTCGCCCGGCGCATCACGGCGTTTTTCTGTCGCCGCTTTCCAGCCATTTGCGAACGGGCGTTCAATGAGCACAAGGTTTTCCTGCGTAGGGTGCGGCAAATGCTGCTCCGACCACCACGTCCCCCTGACCCTTTCGGAGGCTCGGATGTGGGCCGAGGACGGCGGCCAGGTCATTGTCCTGGTGGAAGCCTTCCTGTCCAACGGGCTCGGCCTGCCAACGACGCAACGCGAGCATGCCGAGCGGCGCTCGGCGGTGGTCCGCAGCGGCACTGCCGAGGCCCGCGTGGCGATCACGTTCGCCGCCTACAACGCCGGCCCCTGCCGCAATCTTGACGCAGACAATCGGTGCGGCATTTACGAACGCCGCCCCTTGGTGTGCCGCATCTATCCGATGGAAATCAACCCGCACATCCCTCTCAATCCAGCGGCCAAGGACTGCCCGCCACAATCCTGGGAAACCGGTCCGCAACTGATCGTCGGCGGCACGTTGGTCGATGAGGAACTGGCCACGCTGATCGAACGCTCGCGCCAGGCCGATCGCGAAGACATCACGACCAAGGACCGCATCTGCGCCGCCCTGGGTATTCGCACCACCGCGCTGAAAGGCGACGGCTTCACCGCGTACCTGCCAGACATGGCCGCATTCGCCAGCGTGCTCGACCAGGTGCAATTGCAGCCAACGGAGCAGGCAACCGGTGAATGGCTGTTCCATCTGTCCGGGGATGACGTAGCCCGCGATGTCATGGCCTGTGGGGCGCGGGTCGTCACCGAGGCGGCCTCGGATTATGCGTTTATTTCGCTGCGGGCCGCCTAGACCTGCGGGACGGCAACGTCATCCCCTATGGGAGCGGGCTTGCATTGAACATTGATGCAAGCTGACCCGACGTCTTCGCGAGCAAGCCCGCTTCCACAAGGGAAATTTATGGGCGCTCCATCAAGCCCCCTCTCGCCTAACCCTCGCCGAGAATGTTAGCGTGCTTGGTATTGCCTCCAAGACGAGCCTCGCACGATGAAAAAAACCGTACTTGCCTTCAGCCGTATCACGCCCCAAGTGGTCGAGCGCCTGCAACAGGACTTCGACGTGATCGTGCCCAACCCGTCGAACGGCGACATCAATGCCCAGTTCAACGAAGCCCTGCCCCACGCCCACGGCCTGATCGGGGTCGGGCGCAAGTTGGGACGCGAGCAACTGCAAAACGCTGCGAACCTGCAAGTGGTGTCCAGCATCTCGGTCGGCTTCGACAACTACGACCTGGCCTACTTCAATGAGCGCGGGATCCTGCTGACCAACACCCCCGACGTGCTCACCGAAAGCACCGCCGACCTGGCCTTCGCCTTGCTGATGAGCAGCGCCCGTCGCGTGGCGGAGCTGGATGCCTGGACCAAGGCCGGGCAGTGGCAAGCCACGGTGGGGCCACAATTGTTTGGCACCGACGTGCACGGCAAGACCCTGGGCATCGTCGGCATGGGCAACATCGGCGCCGCCATCGCCCGCCGTGGCCGGTTCGGGTTCAACATGCCGATTCTCTACAGTGGCAACAGCCGCAAGCCCGAGCTGGAAAGCCAGTTGGGCGCACAATTTCGCGAGCTGGATCAGTTGTTGGCCGAAGCGGACTTCGTGTGCCTGGTCGTGCCATTGAGCGAGAAGACCCGCCACCTGATCGGGCAGCGCGAGCTGGGCCTGATGAAGTCCAGTGCCATCCTGGTCAACATTTCCCGCGGCCCGGTGGTGGATGAGCCGGCGCTGATCGAGGCCTTGCAGAGCAACCGCATCCGCGGCGCCGGCCTGGACGTGTACGAAAAAGAACCGCTGGCTGAATCGCCGTTGTTCCAGTTGAAGAATGCCGTCACCCTGCCCCACATCGGCTCGGCCACCTTCGAGACCCGTGCCGCCATGGCCGACCTGGCTGTGGATAACTTGCGCAGTGCCTTGATGGGCGAGCGACCGCAGAACCTGGTCAACCCACAAGTCTGGAAATAAGCCACCCGGCAGATCGGCGGCCAAGGGACGCAAACCTGTGGCGAGGGAGCTTGCTCCCTCGCCACAGGTTTATCTCTGGACGTTATAGGTCAGCGTGCGCCCAAGGCGACATTCGTCGCCACTGGCCGAGGCTTGCGAAACACCAGCACGTTCCCCAGCATCACCAATACCAGCCCAACCAACGCCGGCGCCGTCCACTGGTAGCCTTCGGCAACTGCCGAGACATTCAACGCCACCACCGGGAACAGCACCGTGCAATACGCCGCCCGCTCCGGCCCCATGCGTCCGACCAAAGTCAGGTAGGCAGTAAAGCCGATCACCGAGCCCGGAATCACCAGGTACAACAGCGAACCGATGTAGCGCGAGTTCCACTCCATGTCGAAGGCAATGCCCTTGAAGGCACACCAGGCCGCCAGCATCATCGCGCCATAGGCCATGCCCCAGGCGTTGGTGGTCAAGGGCTTGAGACCGGCCTTCTGTTGCAGGCTCGAGAGCATGTTGCCCGCCGAGAAACACAAGGTGCCCAGCAGCGCCAATGCCAACCCGAGCAGCGTTTGCGGGCTGGCGTGGTGGCCGGCCAACTCCGGCCAGAACAGCAACGCCAACCCCGACAACCCCAGCGCGCCCCCCAACAGCACGTTTCGGGCAATCCGCTGACCGAAGAACACCCGGGCATTGAGGGCGTTCCAGAGCGTGGCGGTGGAAAACACCACGGCGACCAAGCCACTGGGGATCCACTGGCTGGCGGTGAGAAAGCACATGAAGTTGATGCAAAACAGGCACAGGCCCTGGGCCACGCAAATCAGGTGACCGCGCCGGTTCATCACTTGCAGCCGCCGGCTGAGCAGCAGCAGCGCGAACAGGATCAACGCGGCGAGACCGAAGCGGTAGACAATCGACACCGGGATGGCAACGACGCCCAGTTGCAGTTTCAGCGCGATCCAGGTCGTGCCCCAGATGAGCACGGTGAGCAGGTACAACGAGAGGTTCATGGCGACAACTCCTGACAATGACCTCCAGTATCACGACGCCATCCAACCGGCACTTGCATAAACTTGCGGTTTTGTCGGCGACCAGGCTGGCAGGCGCCAGCCGACAGAGTAGGATGCAAGGCGTTGGAGAGAACCGATCATGCCCACACTGCAAACCCTGCAAGTTTTCCAAGCCCTCGCCAGTTCGCCCAATGCTCGCCTGGAGCACAGTGCCGAGCTTGGCGACGGCATGGCAGCCGCCCTGTGGAGCAATCATCATGACGCCCGGGACTATGAGGCTCCGACCCACCACACGCTGTCGTGCTACATCGCGGGTGGCACCGGCACGTTTCGCCGCGAGCGGCCTGCCACCACCGGCGGCCCCGGCAAACTCTGCATCCTGCCGGCCGGGCATGAGTCAGCCTGGGTCATCAACGGCGATATTCGCCTTGCCCACTTGTACTTCAGCCCGGAACAATTCGCCCTCGGGTGCGTCACGCTGCTGGACCGCGAGCCCCGCCAGGTGCAACTGCACGAGGCGACATTTCTCGACGACCCGCAGCAGGCCAGGCGTTTTCGCCAGTTGATCGCCTTGAACTGGGACGAGCCCGGCGAACGGCTGCTGACGTCCAGCCTGGCCCACGACCTGCTCGACCACCTGCTGCTCAGCCAGGTCGGCCAGCGCCAAGGGCTGCGCCTCAAGGGTGGCCTGGCCGCGCACCAGCGGCGCTTGCTGGTGGAGTACATCGACAGCCACCTGGCCGACGCCATCAGCCTCGGTCATCTGGCGGCGCTGTGTGCACTGTCGCACTACCACTTCGCGCGGATGTTTCGCGAAAGCTTCGAGCTCCCCCCTCACCAATACCTGCTGGCAAGGCGCCTGGCACGGGCACGGCAGCTGTTGCGCAGTACCTCGCAACCGCTGGGCGACGTGGCATTGGCCTGTGGATTTGCCAGCGCCAGCCACTTCACCAACCGTTTCCGCCAGGCGCTGGGCGCAACGCCGGGAGAGTATCGGCAGGCGTTCCTGGCCAGGTAATAGTGACGCTGAAATGAAAAGGGCCTGCAATGCAGGCCCTTTTTTCCGTTTCCGATGGGTTTGAATTGAACCGGGTATCAGCCGTGAAGCGCAGCCCGTTCGTTCTCCAGGAATTCTTCTTCCAGCAGCGCATCGGCCAATGCGACCGATTCGCTCGGCGCCGCACTGGCTGCGCGCTTGCCGCGCAATTTGCCGAACAGGTGCTCCAGGGCGTGCTCAAGCTTGGTCGCCGCACCTTCGATCGCCAGCTCCAGCGAATCGGCCTTGTGCGTCACGGAAACCGGCTGATGGCCTTTTGGCCGTGCCTCAAGCTGGCAACGCAGGTCATGGGGACCCGGCTTGTCGCCGTTCTCGTCCCGCAAATGAACTTCAACCCGTGTCAGATCTTCTTCATAACGTTCGAGCGTGCTTTCGATGGTAGTACGTACCCACTCCTCCAGTCGGATGCTGCTTTGAATATGGTTATCGCTGTTGACTTGGATTTGCATAGTTCATCCCTTATTTCAGCTAGCTCGCCGGGGGCCATCGACGTGGGTGCAACGGCCCCTTGAGTACAGAGTCGGGCTGGCGGAGGAACAATTCAACCCCTGAAAAAAGAAAAATATCCATTTGCAAATAAAGCCGGACAACGGGCAAAAGCGCTGTTAATGTCGGGAGTTTCCTCGCTACACCATTCTTCAGAAAACCATCCTCGCTGCACCGTCGACGCACATGGCGCCCTGAAACGGGCAAGCGTTGCCGCCTCATTTCCATCCATTGCAGCCCGATGCCCCGCGAACATTGTCCGACGATTTTTCCGGCATGCCCCTTGCTACCCCATGAGAGAGCCGCCACCGGTCTAGCCCCTTTTCGGGTTGTCAGCCGTGCGGCCCCTGGAAACACCCGATGAACACGATCATGGAATGGCCGATGGTCCGGTGTTGCGAACTAATCCCGATCAAGGCCGGTCAACAACTGCACGTTCAATCAGGCGGTGACGCATCATGGACAACCCTTTTCAGATCATTACCGACGCTTTTGCGCCGCACTATCAAATCAACCTGAGCATCCAGGGCCTGGACGGCAGCATCATGCTGACCCTGTCCAAAAGCGGGCGGATCGTCGCCAAGCGCATGATCAGCGCCCAGCAGCGCAACGACCCGGAACGCCTGCGGCGCCTGGTGCAGAGCATTCAGTTCGGCATTGCCATCGAACAGGGCCACAGCGCCGTGGCCATCCTCGAAGCCATGACCGGCGGGGACAACATCAAGCTGCCCCCACCGCACGCGCAAGGCGCGACATCTTCTGCGGCCGGTCTCTAGATCTCGCCTTTTTCCACCTCGGCATGCTCACTGGAACCCGCACCCACCTTGCGGTGCGGGTTTTCGATCTTCACCGAAGGAAACTGCGACGAGGCGTAGCGCACCACCAGGATCGCGAACGCCAGCAGCAGGATGCCGCCGCACAGGTAGATGATGCCCAGGTCCGGCGGGCTGTGGTGGGACACGTTGGAGATCAACAGACGCGTCAGCGCTGTGATGGCCACGTAGATCAGGAAGCGCACCGGCATGTGGTTGGTCTTGAAATAAATCCCGACCATCGCCCCCAACTCCAGGTAGATGAACAACAGCAGGATGTCATCGATCTTGATGTGCCCCGCCTCGATCATCTGCAGGAACTCCATCACCGCCGCCCACGCGGTCACCGCACCGATGGCGAACAACGCCAGGTAGTGGAAGGTCTCGACGAACAGGTTTCCCAACGATTCGGCCAGTTGATGCACGTTCTGGCGCAGGTTCTCGGCCCAGTTGATTTTCACGATGTAGGTTCCTTAGGTCGACTCGACCGGATGATGCGGGTTGGACGTGACGGTTTCTGCATGCAGAAAGAAGGCCAGCGGCTGGGGATGAGATGGCGATAAGCTGGCATCCGGCACGTCTGACGCGCAAATCAGCTTTGATGGCCTTGGACGACAAACACCGAAATCGGTCTACATTAAAAAGCCACTACCCAAAGTGAAGGGATTCGCTTATTCTTCGACCTGTACATAAATACAGTAGTCGCGCACTTCAAATCGTACAGATGGACCGAAGATGCGACTCGGTTTGACCGAAACTTTCGCAAGGCTGTGCCTGGGTTTCTTCTCCAGCATCGCCCAGCTGGCCCTGAGAACGATCAGGGAATGAATCTCGTATCACTGACTGACCCGCATGCAGCGCTGAGCGCATGTTCACTCAATTCGCACCGCACACTATGACGAGGCCAAAAAATGGCTGTTGAAACCCTTTACCGCAGTACCCGCGATTTGGAGACTACGTTCGTGGACCGAAAACTCGCCGATGCACACGACCAGATGCTTGAGCTGGCAGAGCTCCTCACGGAGGTGCTGATGAAAAACGTTGCCGGTCTCTCAGAGAAGCACGCCGAAGATGCAAGCATCTACATGGCGAAAAATCGCGCTATCTTTGCAGCGGCCTTCAAAAATAATGCAACGGCGCTGACTGAGCTCTCTGCCCCAACAGGTTCTGAAGGCTAGGTTCGGCCAGCATAGGGCAGATCATCCTGTGTGCTCCTGCTCGAAAAGCGAGCAGGAGCGCGATGCGACTCTCGCAGAGCTACTCCACAACGTATAGCCTGGGCCGCTGATGCCCTGAACGAACCTGTAAACTCACCAAGGTTCGCATTTGCTCACTGAGACGTTCCGTAGAGAGAAGAAGGCTTCTCAAGGCGTCGAGCAAGATTTTTTGCCCCTGGACATCCAGCTTGTTTCTACTGCTGGCAATTTCTTCGAGCAGATCCATAAGGTCGTTGCACAGTTCATTGACTGGATCCATCTCTGCCTCCAGGCACACTCTTAACAACTGACTTCACGTCCATTTTCACGTGCTTATCCAAAATTAAAGCCATCAAGCCGCTCCTTGAGCTTCGTCGTAATGTGCGCGAGCTCTTCACTCGCGGCCATCGTCTGATCGGAACGCACTGCCGACAGATTTGAAAGATCACGAATACGAATGATGCTGCGGTCCACGTCCTTGGCCACCAGCGCCTGCTCCTCACAAGCGGTTGCGATCATGGTATTACGCTCATCGATGCTGCTGACGGTGGTGGTAATGCCTTGCAGCGCCTTGTTCGCTGAAGCCGCTTGTTCGCGAGTCTGTGCGGCCTGTACAGCGCTGTCGTTCAGGGCGCTTACCGTTTCCTGAGTGCCGTTTTGGATATGACTGATCATACGTTCAATATCCATGGTCGAAGTGCTCGTACGGTGCGCCAGGGAACGAACCTCATCGGCAACCACGGCAAATCCCCGACCGGCCTCGCCCGCCCGCGCTGCCTCGATCGCCGCATTGAGCGCCAGCAAATTAGTCTGTTCGGCAACCGATCGGATCACTTCAAGTACCTTGCTGATCTCTACGGTATTGGACGCCAAAATATCTGCACGCTGTGAGGCATCGTTAACGCTGCCGTCCAAGCGCGCGATCGCGTTGAGCGTCGAATCAAGCTCCCGTTGACCATCGCGAGCCAAGTGCAAGGAAGCGCGCGACTCATCGGAAGTACTAATGGCATTGTGCGCGACTTCATCAACGGCCTGACTCATTTCAGTAATTGCAGTGGCGGCTTGTTCCAGCTCGCTGTTTTGCGCCTGGAGGTCGTTGTTGCTGCTACCGACCAAGACGCTTAACTCTTCTGCCGCGTTGGAAAGCTGGCCTGCCGCTTGATAAACGTCGATCAAGGTATCGCTCAAGTTTTTCCGCATGATCATAACGGCCCGCAGCAACAGCGCCGCTTCATCGTTCCCACTGGCGTCCTGCGCCGGTTCACGCAGATCGCCTCGGGCAATGGCGTTGGCACATTCCAACGCCTGTGCAATGGGCCTGGAAATGCTAACGGTCAGCCTATGCGCAAGAAATATTGCCCCTAGCGCCACCAACATAATCGCGGTCAGTGTCACTCGTATTGACGTCTCATAGGCGTTTTGTCCGGCTGCGCTAGCCGATTGTTGTGCTTGATCATTAAGCTTCTCCAGCTCACCTAGCACCTTGACCATGTTTTGAGCGATGCTGGACATCTCCCCTTCGACCAAAGCAGTGGCTTCGCCCGTCGAGCCACGCTTGATGAGATCGTGGACATGGAGCGCCGAAGTACGATAACTCTCGAAGAGCTTGCCTATTGTGGTGAACAGGCCTCGCTCCTGATCCGTACTGATGATGGGAAGATAAGCCGCCTGAGCCGCTTCAAATTCGCGGATATCAGCAACAAGCAAATTGTAGTTATTGGCAAGTTTCAAATCATCGGTGGACACCAGCAGACGAAATACACTGAATCGAGTCTTGCTAAAGGCCAAGATTATATCGTCTCCCAAGGCAATCCCTGGGAGAGCGTCCTGCTCAACCACCAGGCTCGCCTGCCTTATTTCCCTAGCCTTATACGTAGCAAAGGCGCTTACGCCTATTAAAGCGGCAATCACCAAAACGAAACAAAATCGGATCCGTGCCGCAAACTTCAGGCGTCTTAGCTGCATTGACTTACTCGTCCTATCGAAGAAATATCGACTTCGAATTCTCTCCTTAATCCCGGAAAATTAAGATAGCGTTGCACGCTCGGGGTAACTGAAACCCGCCTGAGGATAAGCGTTAAAAACAGATCACTTTGAACCGTGCCGAGACACCTACTCGCAAACGCCTACATCTTCTCGCGGGAACGACAAGCGCCTGGCGCCATACCAAACCATCTTTCGCAAGCCTTATTCAAAGCGCTGGAATGCCTGAACCCCAAACTGTAAGACACCTGCTTGAGCGTGAGCCTTGTGTTAACCAGCAAGTGATAGCAATGCTGCTTCTTAACCTGATCAACCAATGACTGAAAGCTTTTATTCTCTTTTTCCAAGGCTCTGATCAACTGATGGGTCGACATGCCCAAAGTGATTACAATATCGCCCATGGCCAGGGATCTGGCTTGAACCAGGTGCTGCAGGATCACTTTCTTCGTCGCTGCTGCAATATTTTCCGAGCGCATCTCATCCAGGCGGCGTTTAAGGTATTGATCATGAATTTGTTGCAGCGATGCGTCGGACGTTGCGATAGCGATATCCATGTCCGACTTTTGAAACACCATGGCATTGGCGGCACAGGAAAATCTCAGATCATGACCAAAGATCTGCTCCAACTGGCGAGTGTCTCGCGGTCTTTCATAGGCAAACTCTGCCCTTACAGGAGTAATACAAACAGTCGGTACAAGCCAGCGCAAGAGGCCCAGGGTAATAGCCGCCACGGCATCGATAAACGCCCTGGGCAGCACTTCACCTTGTGCATTACCCGACAAGCCCGCAATCCTGACCGTGGTTTCATCACCCTCAAAAAACATACAAAAACCCGTGCCGATGATGGAGTGATGATCAACCATTCGAGCCATCGCTTCGCCGAGGGTCGAGCTAGACATCACCGCATACCCTAAAACACCTAAGTGACCAGGGTGGGCACTTTTATAAGCCAGCAGACCTAAATCCTCATTGCCACTGTGGCGTATGGCGAGTTCGAATAATTGAGACAACTCACTCATGGGAACTTGTTCAACCCCATGAGACAAGACGTAGTTTTCAAGCCTGAGTAAAGTTCTTTTGTCGAAATTTGATATCGAGTTGATGAGCGCTCTGGCGAACGCTAGAGAAACACTCTGCAAACCTACCTCACACCCTGATGATCAAACTTTCAAATCTTTCACCCTGAGAGGTTTTCTGATCAATTGATCAGAAAACTACCGACAGGCAAGTGCCAGTCTATAACGCCACAGCCAAGCCTGGCTACCCGGAGCCGTTTTCAGCACCCACACTCCCCACAAAAGAACGCCGACTGTCCAAAGGGTCAATATTCAAAAGATTGCAACTAACCACCCGCAATAACCGCTCATTTTCACCCTGCACTACTTAATTCAAAGTGCCTCCTCAATGTTTTGATTAAATGCGTCAGTGCGAATCACCCAGCCCTCAAAACCTGAACAATCCACCCCATCTGCATTCAACATACAAGTGCTGGCCCTAGCGATACAACAAGCGCTCTGCCAGTTCATCGGCCACCCGGGCCGGTGAGCGTTTCTCCGCCTGGGCATGGGCAAAGATTTCGGTCAGGCGCGCGCCGATCTTCGACAGGTGTGCGGTGATGCTCGGCAGTTCTTCGCCGCGGTGCTTGAGGGCGACGTAGATCAGGCCGCCGGAGTTGATCACGTAGTCGGGCGCGTAGAGGATCCCGCGCCGCTCCAGTTGATCGGCCACTTGCAGGTTGCTCAATTGGTTATGGGCCGAACCGGCCACGGCCGAGCAACGCAGTTGCGCCACGCTGTGGCTGTTGAGCACGCCGCCCAGGCCACAGGGGGCGAGGATGTCGCAAGGGGTGCTGAGCAGTGCGTCATTGGCGATGGGGTGCGCGCCCAGTTGCTCCATCGCCAGCTGTACCTTGCCGGGGTCGATGTCGCTGACCAGCAGTTCGGCGCCAGCGGCGTGCAGTTGTTCGGCCAGGGCATAACCGACATTGCCCAGGCCCTGGATCGCCACGCGCAGGCTTTCCAGGTTATCGCTGCCCAGGCGAGCCATGGCGGTGGCCCGGATGCCGGCGAACACGCCCATCGCCGCATGGGGCGCGGGGTCTCCCGAGGCCGTGGTGCTGGTGACGTGGCGGGTCTGCTGGGCAATGCAATCCATGTCGGCCACCGACGTGCCGCTGTCGATGGCGGTGATGTAGCGTCCGTCCAACTGTTCAATGCACCGGCCAAAGGCTTCGAACAACGCGGCCCGGCTTTCGACATGGGCCGGACGCATGATCACCGCCACCCCGCCTCCCACGGGCAAGCCGGCGAGGGCAGCCTTGTAGCTCATGCCCTGGGCCAGGCGCACGGCGTCCGCCACGGCACTTTCGTCGTCGGGGTAGGCAAGATAACGACAGCCACCCAGGGCGGGCCCGGGACGGCTGCAATGAATGGCAATCACCGCCTTCAACCCGGTCATCGGGTCTACGCTTAAGTGCAGCGATTCAAGGCGGGAGCTTTGCATGAGAGCGAACATCGACAGGCTCCCGAATCACTTTGTTCGTTTCGCCAGTATAGGCGCGCGCTCGAAATTTGCTGAAACACACCGGCATAAGGCCGGTGGGCCGCCAGCCTTTTCGGTATAACCGCCGACTGCGCCGGCCCGGGACTGGACGAAAATCCATGGCAGAGCTACAACGGGGACATAGCCCGGAGAGTGTGATGAAACCGCGCCAAGCCTTTTTTGCCTGCCTGCACCGCTCGCCCCCGGCGCTGTTCGAAGCTGCGCTGTGGATCGCCGCCGAACATGATCGCGACGTCGACGTGCCGGCCCTGCTGCGCGACTTCAGGGATCTGCAACAACGGGTCAGCCATGACCTGCCGATGCTGCCGGTGAGCGAGTTGGCCCAACCTTTGTTACGTCAGCTCAACGACCTGGGGTTCGCCCAGGACGACGCCACACCGCTGCGCCCGCGGGCGGCATTGCTCGACAAGGTCCTGGTGGGCAAGCGCGGGCAGCCGCTGGCCCTCGGCCTGATTGCCCTGGAACTGGCGCGCGGCCTGGAGATCCCGATGGTCGGCGTCAATTTCCCTGGCCACTTCCTGCTGAAGGTGCCTGGGGCCGACCATTTGCTCGATCCGTGCGGCGGACGCCGGTTGTACCCCCATGACTGCCGGGACCTGCTGCACCGTCAATATGGCGCGAACATGCCGCTCAAGGCTGAACACCTGGTCAACGCCGAGCCGCTGCAGATGCTCCAGCGACTGTCACGCAACCTGCGCCAGTTGCACCTGGCGAACGACGACTACATTGCCGCGCTGATCGACGCCGAACGGGTGCTGGAACTGGGTAACGCCAGCGCCGCCGACTACCTGGCCCGCGCCAGCCTGTACCAGCGACTCGATTGCCCCAACGCCGAGCGATTCGACCTGGAGCATGCGCTGATGCTCAGCGAAGACCCGATCCAGCGGCTCCGGCTGACGGAGCGGCTGGGGCACCTGCCACCGAACTCGATTGTGCATTGAGACAGGATGAAGCGGGCCCCTGTTGACCACGGCCCTATCCGGCAGGCGTATCGGGCTGATTCGCAGGATGCGCCCGCTGGAACGCCGCATGCCCGGCCGCCAGCCCCGCCACTCGACAGATCCGCGGGTACGCCTGCAACGAGACATTGAACCGCTCAGCCGCGTACAACTGCGGAATCAAGTAGACATCCGCCAGTCCCGGCGTCGCGCCGAAGCAAAAACCCTCATCGCCGATCAACCGCTCCACCGCCGCCAACCCCTGGCTGATCCAGTGTCCGATCCACTCCGTCACCTGCCCCTCGTCATGCCCCCATTGGCGCAGTTTGTTGAGCACGCTGACGTTGTGCAGCGGGTGAATATCGCAACCGATCAAGGCCGCGACGCCCCGCTCGTGGGCTCGAATGGCCAAGTCCGCGTTGAGCAACGGCACCTGCGGATACCGTTCTTCCAGGTACTCGATGATCGCGGGAGATTGCACCAGCACATCCCCCTCATCGGTCCTCAACGCGGGCACTCGCCCCTGGGGATTGATCGCCAGGTAGGCCGGCTGGCGATGCTCGCCTCCCGGCGGGGCGATCAGGTTGATGGGCAGGGCCTGATAGTCCAGGCCCTTGAGCGCCAGGGCGATGCGCACCCGGTACGACGAAGTGGAGCGGTAGTAGGTATAGAGTTCCATGCTCGCCCCTCAACGCGCCGGCAGGATCTTGCCACGGCACTCGCCAAACCCGATGGAGGCAAAGCCCTCGCGGCGGCAACGGGCCCGCAGGATGATTTCGTCACCGTCCTCGAGGAACCTGCGCACTTCGCCAGACGCCAGCTCGATCGGCTTCTTACCACCCTCGGTGATTTCCAGCAGGCTGCCAAACTGACCATTCTGCGGGCCCGACAAGGTGCCCGAACCAAACAGGTCACCGGCCTGCAACTGGCAACCATTGACGCTGTGGTGCGCCACCATCTGCGCCACGGTCCAGTACATGTACTGGGTGTTACTCAAGGTCAGGCGATGCGCCGGCAGGTTCTGCTCGCGCATGGCGTCGGTCAGCAGCAGCACTTCCAGTTCGATGTCGAAGGCACCACCGGCCTGGTCGCGCGCATCCAGCAGATACGGCAGCGGTTGCGGATCGCCCTGCGGACGCGCGGGTTGGGCACGACGAAACGGTTCGAGCGCCTCGGCCGTCACGACCCACGGCGAAATGCTGGTGAGGAAACTCTTCGACAGGAAGGGCCCCAGCGGCTGGTATTCCCACGCCTGGATATCCCGGGCCGACCAGTCGTTGAGCAGGCAGAAACCGCCAATGTGCTCGGCGGCGTCACCAATGGCGATGGGTTCGCCCAATGCATTGCCCTGGCCGATCCAGATCCCCAGCTCCAATTCATAGTCCAGCCGTGCGCACGGACCGAAGGTGGGTTCGGCCTGACCGGCCGGCAGCGTCTGCCCCTTGGGACGGCGCACGTCGGTGCCGGAGGGACGGATGGTCGAGGCACGGCCGTGATAACCGATGGGCACGTACTTGTAGTTGGGCAACAGCGGGTTGTCGGGGCGGAACAGCTTGCCGACATTCTGTGCGTGCTCGATCCCTACGTAGAAATCGGTGTAGTCATTGATCCTGGCCGGCAGGTGCAACTGGCAATCGGCCGCGGGGAACAGCCATTGGGACTGCTGGGCTTCGAGCTGGGCACGCTGAGGGCTGTCCTCGCGCAGCAGCTCCAGCAGCCGCTCACGCAAGGCGACACGGGCGCCACGGCCCAGCTCGAAAAACCCATTGAGCTCACCGCCCACCATGGCTTCGACCGCTGCTCGCGCCGCGCCGTCGAACAGGCCGGCCTGCAACGCGGCCGACAGATCGAGAATCTGCTCGCCGATGGCCACGCCGCCGCGTCGGGTGCCGCCCTGGTGGCTGAAGATGCCCAGTGGCAGGTTCTGCAGCGGGAAATCGGCATGACCGTTGGCAGAGGCCACCCAGCTACGGACGGGGGAAAGTTGAGTCATGGGTTATCTCCGGGTCGGGTCGAAGGTGACAGGCAGCGAAGCCCAGCACCCATCGTAGTCGGTTTGCAGTTGCGGGCAGTCCATGGCGAAACGGCTCGGACGCAGCACTTGGCTGGTCTCGAACATGAAGGCCATGGTGTTGTCGATTTTCGCCGGCTGAAGTTCGGCGTTGATCGCCTTGGTGCAGGTTTCGCCGTCCGGGCCATGGGCGCTCATGCAGCTGTGCAACGACGCCCCGCCGGGCACGAAGCCCTCGGCCTTGGCATCGTAGGCGCCCTGGATCAGGCCCATGAATTCGTTCATCAGGTTGCGATGGAACCAGGGTGGACGGAAGGTCTTCTCGGCCACCATCCAGCGGGGTGGGAAAATGACGAAATCCAGGTTGGCCAGGCCGTGGACGCTGGTGGGCGAGGTCAACACGGTGAAAATCGACGGGTCCGGGTGGTCGAAGCTGACGGTGCCGATGGTGTTGAACCGCCGCAGATCATATTTGTACGGCACGTTGTTGCCGTGCCAGGCGACCACGTCGAAGGGCGAGTGCCCCAGCTCGCAAGCCCACAACTGGCCGAGGAACTTCTGCACCAGGGTGGTGGGCTGGGCGAGGTTCTCGTAATGGGCGACCGGTGTCAGGAAGTCCCGCGGGTTGGCCAGGCCATTGCTGCCGATGGGCCCGAGGTCCGGCAGACGCAGCGGCGCGCCATGGTTTTCGGCGAGGTAACCGCGGGCCTGCGCATCCAGCAGTTCAACGCGAAACTTCAAGCCCCGGGGCAGCACGGCGATTTCCAGCGGCGCCAGTTCCAGCACGCCCAGTTCGGTGATGATCCGCAACCGGCCCAACTGCGGCACGATCAGCCATTCACCGTCGGCATTGAAGAACACCCGCTCCATGGAGCGGTTGGCGCAATAGTGAAAAATGCTGATGCCGGCCGGCTTGTCCATGCCGGCATTGGCGGCCATGCGCACCAGGCCATCGAGGAAATCGGTGGGCTGCGCGGGATTCTCCAGCGGGTTCCAGCGCAACCGATTGGGCGTGACCTCGCCCAGCGGGCCGCCGACCAGTTGCCGCTCCAATGGGGTGAAGGCCGGGTGGTTGGCCGACGGCCGGATGCGGTACATCCAGGTTCGCCGAGCCTCGCTGCGGGCCATGGTGAACGCGGTGCCGGAGAACAATTCGGCGTACAGCCCGTAAGGGGCTTTTTGCGGAGAGTTCTGGCCGACGGGCAAAGCGTCGGGCAAGGCTTCGCTGGCGAACTCATTGCCGAAGCCTGATTGATAAGCCAGGTCCGACGCTGGGGAATCGAGGTTCATGGAGCCTCCAGGGATGCGGCCCGTGACTCATGGGGTGAGTGTCAGGCGCACCGGGTTATTTTTATCGTAATTCAATTACGCATAACGTAATTTGCTCGACAACGACCGTCAAGCTATAAAGACGCCCATTCGCCTCTGGACCCCGCGCCGCCATGCAAACCCCGCTCAATAACGGTAAACAGAAAGTCCGCTCGGCCGAAGTCGGCACTGACATTCTCAAGGCCTTGGCCGAGCTGTCGCCGTCCACGTCGCTGTCGCGCCTGGCCGAGCACGTGCAAATGCCGGCAAGCAAGGTGCATCGCTACTTGCAGGCGTTGATTGCCAGCGGATTCGCCGAGCAGAACACCGCCACCAACCACTACGGCCTGGGCCGCGAAGCGCTGCGCGTCGGGCTGGCGGCATTGAACGGCATGGACGTGCTGCAAGTGGCCGCCATGCCCCTGGCCGAGTTGCGCGATGACCTGAACGAAACCTGCTTCCTGGCGGTGTGGGGCAACCACGGCGCCACCGTGGTGCGCATCGAACCTGCCGTGCGCGCCGTGACGGTCGTGACGCAACTGGGCTCGGTGCTGCCCCTGCTCAGTTCGTCCACCGGGCTGGTGTTCAGCGCGTACCTGCCCGAGCGCGAGACGATCGGCTTGCGCGAACAGGAAGTGCAAGGATCCGAGCGGCATGCCCTGGCCGACGACCAGGCCTATGCCACCTTGTGCGAACAGATCCGCAACCGCGGCCTGCACCACGTGCACGGCCTGCTGATGCCCGGCGTGGATGCCTTGTCCGCCCCGGTGTTCAATGCGGTCGGCCAGGTGACGGCGGTGATGACCATCGTCGGCCCGACCTCGCTGTTCCACGCCGACGAAAACGGCCCGGCGGCGCAACGATTGCTCGCCGCGACCCGGGCCGTGAGTTGGCGGATGGGGTATGAAACCGATGGAAGATCAGCCCAGGAAGTCGGGGACGATCCTGATCAGTAGGTCATTGAGGTGGGCAGGCGTCAGGCGCGGATGCAGGTGACGCTCTTCGCCGCTGAAGGGGACCAGGTAGATGGCCTGGGGATCGCCCTTGGCATGGTAGGGAATATCGTTGTTGCGTAGGTGCGCCAGCAAGTACTCAACCAGGGGTTCGGAAGAAAACACCACCGGGTTTGCAACGTCATGGTTGACGAAGCTGGTGATGAAGACTTTCTCCAGATCGACGCCGGGCAGATGGACTTTCAACGCGCCATGAAGCGCTTCGGCGCTCAACGGCAGGATGGGCCGCTCGGACAAATCCATCCCGGGCTTTTCAGCCAGGCCCGTCACGATGTCCGCCACGATTTTCTCGAAGGTGATCAAGTCCAGCGCCTTGACCCGATCTTCGACGGCAAAGGAATACCGCTTGCTGAAGATATTGGTGATGCCTTGGGTGTAATGCGCCAAGGTCTGTTTCTGAACGCAGGCCAGTGTTTCATCGAACAATGTCCTGGACGTTTCAACCTGGGGGTCGGGAAACCCGGCCACGGTATTCAGATACAGGTTATGCGGGTTGAGGCCCAGTGCCTCCAGGTGATCGCCCAACAGCACTTGCACGGCAAAATCGACGCGAGTGAGCTTGAGGGCAAGCAGTCTTTCGGAATACGTAGAAAACGCTTGAGTGTTCATGAACATCCTTGTCATTTCATGGCCCGAACGTCCTGTTCGAACCGGCATCGCCGTTATAACCCAACTCCCCCTCCGGGGGTAAAAGCGCAACTGTAAGCACGCGTAAGGCTTGCAGTGCGCACTATCCCATCATCCCCATGACCTTGGCCTTCGCCACTGCCTGGGTACGCCGCTGGACGCCCAACTTGCTGTGTATGCGCCGTGAATGGGTTTTTACCGTGTGCAACGAGATGAACAGCTGTTCGGCAATCTGTTGGTTGGAATAACCTTGGGCGATCAGTTCCAGCACTTCCAGTTCGCGATGACTGAGCAAGGCGTCCTCGGGGGCCGCCGGCGGTTCGATCGGGCCTGACGATTGCGCCCAGTGCAACAGTTCGGGCTGGCGCAGGCGCAGTTCGCACAAGGCTTGCTGGGCGCGCCAACAGGCCACGCGCTCCAGGCCTTCCTGGACAAGCACGCGGGCCTGCGAGCGGTCGGCGGTCAACCAGGCCACCTCCGCCAGCGCCAGGTGCAGCTCGGTTTCCAGGCCGTGCATTTCCGCGTAACGGGCCTGGGCGATCATGGCCTCCAGGCGTGCCATCGGGTCTTGCGCGCGGTGCAGGTGCACCTCGGTCAACAGCAACAGGTATTCAAGCCGAGGAATCAACTCCAGGGTCGCGGGCGGTGCGTGCTTGGCATGGGGCCCGCGAAAATGCCGCAGCACGCGGGTCAAGGCTTCGTGGGCCAGTTCGGCGCGCCCCTGCTGCAACCAGAACTGACAACTGATCTGCAGCAATACACCGCGGTAAACGGTGTCGGGAATGTGCCGCTGCTGCATGATCCGCTCGGCGTCGCGCAGTTGCATGAAGGCCTCGCCATAGTCGCCCTGGTTGGCCGCCAGGCTGGCCTTGCCGAGAAAGCCGTAAAGTACCTGTTTATCCTGGCTGCGCAGGCCGATTTCCAACCCGGCCTGGAACTGCTCGGCGGCGCGCTCTTCAAAACCCATGCGCAGCGCCAGGCGTCCACGCCGCAAGGCGATACGGCCCAGCAGCGGGGAAAAATCCTGGCCGGGCTTGTCGAGCCGCGCCTGGACATCGCCCAGCAATTCGTCGGCCCGATGCGGCGCACCGCGTTGCTCCAGCACTTGTGCGTGATCCAGTTCCAGCAGCCCTTCGAACACCAGCGAGCCTTCGGCACGGGCCAGGCACAGCGCCTGGCGGTTGATCCACTGCGCCGAGGCCAGGTCGCCCTTGAGCAACGCCTGCTGGGTCAATCCCGACTGACACAACAGGCGCGAGGCCCAGGCCTGCGGATCCAGATGAGCCTGGGCCTGGAGGAAATGTTCGCGGGCCGGATCTCCGTCGCCCGACAGGTGCAGCAGCCAGCCCCGCAGGACCTGCCAGCGTGCGATCAACTGGCGCTGCTGGCAGGCCCGCGGCTGGGGTGCGAACCGCGTGAGTTGCTCGATGCACACTGCGGCCTGGTCGAAGCGACCGGCAAACAACAGCGCTGCGGTGACCAACCCTACCGATTGCGGCGTGCCAAGGGACAGCGCCTCGCCCTGCTGGTCATGCAAGTTCAGCAGCAACACGACGTTGCGGCCCTGCAAGAGGTGTTCGAAGCTCAGATGCTGCAAGACACTCACGGCCGTCTCGAACTCGTGGGCCAACATCGCCTGCTCGAATGCCATGGGCCAATCCTGTTCGGCGGCAAACCACTGGCAGGCCCGGCGATGCCAGGAACGGCCCTGGGGCCAGGGTTCCTCGCGAACCAGTCGGGCCAGGGCCGGGAAGATCTGCAACCAGTCCGAGGAGTGTTCCCACGGCTCGATGAAACAGCCTAGGTCCTTCAGCAGCGGGAGGCATTCAACGCCCACCGTGTCGCCGAACAGATGCTCGCAAAGCCGGGCATTGAAACGTGGCAAGTGGGCGAGCACGCGCCAGGCTTGCGCCAGGTCCGGGCTCAGGGCGCTGAACAGCTCGTACTCCAGGTAGTCCGCCAGGGTTCCGGGCCGCCCCGGCGTGGCATGGCTGCGCGCCCATTCACAACGTTCGAGCAAGCTGATGCGCACCCCGGCGCACCAGCCGCCGCTGCGCTGTATCACCTCGCGCGCGGTGCGGGCCGCCTGGGGGCCAGGCAGATGACGCAGCAGTTGCTGGACATCGCCAGGGCTGAATACCAGCGCCTGCGTGTCGAATTCGTGCAGCTCATCGTCGAGCAACAGCCGCGGCCAATTGCAGTGCGGCCGGCGACGGCCGTTCAGCCACAGGTGCAAGGCCGGGCTGCTGGTGTTCAACAGGCGGTCGAGCCATTGGTCCAGCTCGGGATTCGGCACCCGGCAGTAATCATCCAGGAACAGCCAGGTGGGTGTTTGCAGGCGCGCCAGGTGGGCCAGCAGCCCCGCTTCGTCCATCACTGGCAGGCCCAGGGTCTGCGCCAGTCGCTCGCCCATCTGCGCGGGGGTCAACGCAACGCCACCCAGCGGCAACCAATGCAGTCGGCAGTCGGCGGGGGCCTTGAGAAAACACTCGGCGAACAGCGCACTCTTGCCACTCCCCGCGGGCGCGCACAGCAGTTTTACCCGTGCCTCGGAAGTCAGCAACGGCTCGCTCAAGGACCGCCGCGGTACATGCGTCGAGGACAGGCGGGGCAGCAATCCTGGACGGTCCGGACACGGGGTCATGGCAGTCATGTACGAAGGTCCTGTTTATTGTTGTTTCATCACCCTAGTCCTGTGTCGCTGACCTTTGGAGAAGTATTCAGCACGCTGATTGGCGCCCATAAAAAAACGACCGGCAGAGGCAACTGCCGGTCGTTCACGATGCCCTTGCGCAGACACCACTCTGTGGCGAGGGAGCTCGCTCCCTCGCCACACCTTTAACGCACGCCCGAGGACCGCAGCGCCGCCGGCGTGTAGTCCGCCGCCCGCGCTTCGAAGCCGTACTCGTAGCTGTGCTTCTCCTCGTTCTTCATCCCCAGGGCGATGTAGCGGCCGGCGATGATGTCGTAGAGCGCTTCGAGGGTGTAGCCCGGGTTCTGGTGGTCGTAGTAGAACTGGGCATGACCTTCGGCCACGCGCCACAGTTGGCCGCGACCGTCGTAGTGATCCACCACCGCGGCTTGCCAGCTGTCCTCGTCGATGTACATGTGGCGCTTGGCGTAGATGTGGCGCTCGCTGGGCTTGACCGTGCCCACCACTTCCCAGACCCGGTGCAGCTCATAGCGGGTCAGGTCCTGGTTGATGTGGCCGGCCTTGATCACATCGTCGTACTTGAGGGTCGGCGAATCGAGCTTGTAGCTGTTGTACGGGATGTACATTTCCTTCTTGCCGACCAGCTTCCAGTCGTAGCGATCCGGGGCGCCGGAAAACAGGTCGAAGTTGTCGGAGGTGCGCAGGCCATCGGCCGCGGTGCCCGGACCGTCGTAGGCCACTTGCGGGGCGCGGCGCACGCGGCGTTGACCGGCGTTGTAGATCCACGCCAGGCGCGGCTCCTTCACCTGGTCGAGGGTTTCATGCACCAGCAGTACGTTGCCGGCCAGGCGCGCCGGGGCGGTGACCTCCTGCTTGAAATAGGTCAGCACGTTGCTGGCCTTTTCCGGGTCGGCGTCCTTGATCAGGAACGGCACGGCCACTTCTTCTTCGAAGCGGATCGGCGTGAAGCTGCCGTTGGTCTGCGGCGTCGCCTGGGTAATGATGCGGCGCAGGTTGCCGCCGTGATAGCGGGTGATGTGGTTCCACAGCACCTCCACGCCGTTCTTGGGGATCGGGAACGCGTAGTAACGGTTACCGGTGAAGTTGGCCAGGCCGTTACCGTCGTTGATGGACGTTACGTTCAGCGCACTGCGCTTGGCCGACTCGTAGATTTCCGGCGGCAGCGCAACGCTGCGATGGGTCGGGTAGACCGGGATCTTGTAGGTCTCGGGGTAGCGCTTGAACATCGCGACCTGGCCTTCGGACAGCTTGTCCTTGTACTTGTCCACGGTCGCGGCGGTGATGGTGAACAGCGGTTTTTCATTGGCGAACGGGTCGGCCAGAAAGCCCTTGCTGTCCACGGCACCGGCATTTTTCGGGATACCACCGGTCCAGGCCGGGATCGAACCATCGGCGTTGCCGGCCTTTTCCGCGCCCAGCGGCGTCAGGGTGGTGCCCAGCTTGTTGGCTTCCTCCGGCGAAACCGCCGCCATCACGTTCGCGGCCAGCAGGCTCAAGGCCAGGGCACCGCATTGCAGGATCATCTTGCGCATTGGGTTTTCCTTGTCAGCCAGATCAGAAGTTCACGCCGAAGCTCAACGCGAGGAAGTCGCGGTCTTTGAGAACGTTGTAGTCGCCGCCAAAAAAGTCGGTGTAGCTCAGGCTGGCGGTGTAGGTGTTGCGGTAGTCGGCATCGACACCCAGGCTGACGGCCTTGGCGCCTTCGTTGAACAGGCCGTTGGGACCGTAGCCGGCCACGTCGTGGGACCAGGACACGTTGGGCTTGAAGTTCACCCCGCCGATGACGTTGGAGTAGTCGAGAATCGCCCGGGCGCGGTAGCCCCAGGACGTGGACGTGACGAAACCGTCGGTGTCGCCATTGAAGCCGTACTGGCCGAAGACCGAGTCGCGGCCGTAGCGCAACTTGTCCCTGGATTCCAGCCCGCCGACATGCACCACCGCGGCCTCGCCCACCAGGGTCAGGCGATCGGCGCCCCACACCTGATCGACAAAGTGCGTCAGGGTGCTCTGGACCTGGGTGATTTCCTTGCGCCGGTAACCGGTGTTGTCCGCCCCCGGCCTGGTGGCGATGGGCGACGCCGCACCGCCGGCAATCGGATTAACCAGGGCCAGGGTCAGGTCGTTGGTGCTCAGTTGCACCGGCGCATTGGGCCGGTAGCTGATTTCACCGGTCCACGCGGTGCCGGTGGGCAGCGTGGTGGAGAAGCTGGCGCCATACAGGCGAATATCTTCAGGGTACTCAAGGTAGTACTGCCCGCGTCCCAGCATCACGCTCTGGGCCAGGCCCGAACCACTGCCGGGGGCCAGGCCATTGGCGATCGCGACCATTCCCGGCAGGGCCGCGAGGGTGGACGCACCCGCCGTGGTGGTGCCGACAGTGGGTGTGCGGCTGTGGTAGTTCATGAAGTACAGGCCGTACTCGGTGTCATCGCCGAGCCAGCGCAATGCCGTGCCCCACTGGCCGGAGTCACGGGCATCGCGGTCGCCACCACGGGGGATGATCACCCCTTCGCGCGACACCTGGATGCCCTGGCCAAACAGTGCGGTCAACGGCTGGAACGGCGCAATGGCCGGGCTGCCCACGGTGTAGCCGGTGGTGCAGCCGTCGGCCACCACGTCGTTGCCGAAGAAGGTGCCGCAGTTATCGACGACTGTCTGGTCCCATTCCAACTGATAGAAACCTTCGAGGGTGAGCTTGTCGGTCAGGCCCTGGGAGGCGAACAGCATGTTCACCGGGATCAGGCCTTCCTTGATCTCCGCACCCGGGCGACGGAACGCCGACACGTCGATCGGGTTGATGCTGTTGATGGAGTTGCCGATGAAGGTACTTTCACCCCAGCTGACCACCTGCTTGCCGGCACGCACCGTGCCCGGCAAATCGGCGATGGAATAGTTGTGGTAGACGAACGCGTCGAGGATCTCCGCCCCCGACGACTTCGCGCCTTCCTTGCGGTTGCTGTCGCTGATGTCCTTGAACTCACGGTTTTCGTCCTTGAGTTCGAAGTCGTACCAGTACTTGCCGCGCACGAACACACCGGTGTCGCCGTACTTGAGTTCGAGGTCGTGCAGGCCTTTGAAGATCTTGGAAAACGTCTCGCCTTTCTTGAAGTTCAGTCGCCCGTCATCCCCGGTGGACGATTGCCCCCGACCGCCGTTGACGGTGCCGACGAAATCCTTGTCCGCATCGCGCATGCCCCAGCTCGCGCCCACGGACAACGAAGAGTCGAACTGACCTTCGATTTCACCAATGTTGAATGAAACGGCCTGCGCCTGGGCACAGCAACCCAAGGCCACCGCGGCGGCGAGTGCCTGCGGCTTGAAGATGGCGCGCATTGTTATTGTTGTCATGCGTCTTCCCCGGTGAGTGACAGAGGCTTCACCCTACTGCCGCACGCCAGGGGCGATAAGCGCACCAAGGAGGTATTCGCGCTGTACCCCGAAAGGATTACCCCCCATACCAGGCGGGCCTTCGCGCAGGGCATCGACGCACTGGATGATGGGTTATCAGCCAGGCGCATGTTTCAGCGGCCGGCCTCACTGTTGCGTGCCCTGCAACAGTGCATGTCCGGATCCGGGCTGTTTCCAGGCACTCTGGATCCCTATGCTGGCCGGGCTTGCAGCGCAACGGGCCTGCAAGCGCAAGCCGCCATGGCATCCCTCATGCCTGGCGCACCGTCATTCGGATGGATTGGCGCATTCGATCCATCGTCCCGTGTGTACCGACGTTGATTTGTAGCTCCTTTGCAACGTCACGCTTAGGCCGCTGCTTTTTGCAGCGGCCTTTTTTATGGGAAGCGCACAGAGGATGGCGAGAGGCTCGCCACGGATTACCCGAGACGGGTTGCCACGGGTCGAGGACGCGGGGTTAAACGGCGTAGCGTTGCAGGTTCGCCATCATCTCCTTCAAGGCTTCCAGATTGTCATTGGGGTGCACCGCATCCTCGAAGTCGCAGATCTGCTGCCAATGGGCGGCGACGTCTTCGGGTGAAAAACCTGTGCGCGGGTCGAAGCCTGCACCCAGGCTGCGTTCCCAACGCACCTTGCCCATCCAGCCGCCGCCCACTTCGAACAGGCCGCTGGTTTCCTGGCAGGCTTCACTGGCCAGGTACACCACCAGCGGGCTGACGAGTTCAGGCTTGAGTTGCTCGAACACCTGCGGCGGAATCAGGCCCTCGGTCATGCGGGTGCCGCCGGTGGGGGCAATGGCATTGACCAGGATGTTGTTCTTGCGCCCCTCGATGGCCAGGGTACGCGTCAGCCCATACAGCCCGAGCTTGGCCATGCCGTAGTTGGATTGGCCGAAGTTGCCGTAGATACCCGAGGTCGAGGCGGTGAAAATCACCCGTCCATAATTCTGCTCACGCAGGTGCGGCCAGGCGGCGCGGGTCACCTTGTAGGCCCCTTCGACGTGGACGTGGTAGACCAGGTCCCAGTCGGCGTCGTCCATCTTGTGGAAAGTCTTGTCCCGCAGGATCCCGGCGTTGTTGACCACCACGTCGACCCGGCCGAACGCGTCGAGGGCGTTCTGCACGAGCTTGTCGCCATCGGTGACCGAATCGTGGTTGGCCTCGGCAATGCCGCCCGCCGCGCGGATTTCAGCCACCACCCGGTCTGCCGCCGAGGCATTGGCCCCTTCCCCCTGGGCCGAACCGCCCAAGTCGTTGACCAGTACCTTCGCGCCGTGCCTGGCGAACAGCAGGGCATGGGCCCGCCCCAGGCCACCGCCGGCCCCGGTGACGATCACGACTTTATCTTCGAAGCGCACAGACTCATTCATGGCAGAACTCCAGCAGGCCTATAGGACATTGAGGCCGAGTGTCCGGCACTCGTCGGCCGGTCACAATGAAATGGGCTGGGAGTGAATAGTGGGCGATAAGGTGGGGGGATGATGCGATGCCAGAGGTGAGATCACTCTGTTCATCCAGAAGTGAGACCGCGGTGCCGCTTTCGCGGGCAAGCCCGCTCCCACAGGAAATCGAGCCGGGCATCACATCCGGGAACACCCAGAAACATTGTGGGAGCGGGCTTGCTCGCGAAGGCGGTCCTTCAGTCAGAAATGCGCTGCCTGACACGCCGCTTTCGCGGGCAAGCCCGCTCCCACAAGGGATTGAGTCGGGCAGCACATCCGGCCGGCCCACACAGGGTTGTGTCAGGAGTAGGCCACCTTTCTGCACCGTGGCGCGATGTTTTCGCGAAACGCCAGGTAATGCTTGAGCACCTGCACCGGGGCCTCGGTGTGGGGGTAGTGGCCGATCTCGGACAGCAGCACCGTATCCGGATTGGGGATCAGCGATTCGTAGCGCGCCACCATGTGCTCGCCGGAAATCGGATCGAGCGCCCCGTCGATCACCCGCAAGGGCACGTCGTCACGCTGCATCGCCTGCACCCAGCGATCACGCTGTACTCGCCGCTCGGGAATGTAGGCGATGAGCTTGTGCATGATCCGCGGCCCGTGATGCGCTTCTATCAGGCTCCAGAAATCATCCAGCACGCTTTCGGTGGGGCCGGTGCGGGGGCCGAAGATCTGCCGGAAGCTCTTGACCAGGCTTTGCCGCGAAAACGCCCGCCCCAGCAGCCAGCCCAGCGGGCTGAGCAACAGTTTCTGGGCCAGCACCGGCCGGTGGGTTTCGGGGAACAGGCCGCCATTGAGAAAGACGCAACTGGCAACGTTGAGGCGCGCTTCGTAGTGCCGGGCGATGAGTTCCTGGGCCACACTGTCACCGTAGTCGTGGGCCAGCACATGCACCCCTTGCCGCACGTTCAGGTGCGCCAGCAAGGCCTGTTGCAGATCGGCCTGTTCCAGCAGGCTGTAGGTGTGGTCCGCCGGCTTGGCGGAGTCGCCGAAACCGAGCATGTCACAGGTGATCACCCGGTAGCGCTGCGCCAACGGCTGCCACAGGTAATGCCAGTCCCAACTGGCAGTAGGAAAGCCGTGGATCAGCAGCAGCGGCTCGCCCTGCCCCGCCACCCAGTAACGGATGGCATGGCCGCGGAACAGGAAGATCTGGCTGCGCTGGCGCCAGATACGCAAGGGAATCTGGGCCAGGGGCATCAGCTTTTATACCCGCTGTCCTGTTGGTCGAGCTTGCGCAACAACGCCGGCCAGGCCAGCGCGCCGCCCATGCCTTGGGCACTTCTGGTCACCCCGGCGATCATAGCCCGGGCGCCGGCCAGGATCTGCGGTTCGATGCCGATCAGCTCGGCGCCACCGTTCTGCGCCAGGACCTGAATGTCACAGGCGCGCTGGAAAATGAACATCATCAAGAACGTATCGGCGATGCTGGAGCCACAGGTCAGCAAGCCATGGTTGTGCAGCATCAGGAAGTTGCTGTCACCCAGGTCCGCCTGCAGGCGCGCCTTCTCTTCGTGGTTCAAGGCCACGCCTTCGTAGGCGTGATAAGCCAGGCTCGACAGCACGAACAACGACTGCTGGCTGATCGGCAGCACCCCTTGCTTCTGCGCCGACACCGCCACGCCGGCGGCGGTGTGGGTGTGCAGCACGCACGTCACGTCGTGGCGCACCTCATGCACGGCGCTGTGGATGGTATAGCCGGCCGGGTTGATGTCGTAGGGGCTGTCCATCAGCTTGTTGCCGGCCTGGTCGACCTTGACCAGGCTGGAGGCGGTGATCTCGTGGAACATCAGCCCGTACGGGTTGATCAGGAAATCCTCGGTGCCGGGGACCTTCGCGGAAATGTGGGTGAAGATCAGGTCATCCCAGCCATGCATCGCAACCAGGCGGTAACAGGCGGCCAGGTCCACCCGGGTTTGCCATTCAGCCGCACTGACCTGTTCCTTGATACCGAGTGTCGTTTGGATGGGCGCTACGCTCACGGCTCTGACCCCTTTGTTTTCTTATTATATGAATCGCGTTTTTCAAACTTCATACGCAAGAAAAATGAGTCTAGCCAGCTCTCCCCGGGCCGCTAGTTGCATTGGCAGCCAGCTTACTGGCCGAGCGAGTCATCGCGAGTGCATCAAGTACGCAAGGCTTCGATCAAGGCCTGTAGCCACGGCTCGGCGTCGCTTTCAGGCGTGACGCTCTCGCTGGCGTCCAGGCGCAGCATGGGCAGCACCTCTCGCACGCCCAGTTCGGCGAACAACTCGCTCATCTGCTCACCACCAGCGCAGAAGGTGTCCCCGTAGCTGGCATCGCCCAAGCCGATCACACCCCCAGGCAACCCACGAAGGAATGCCGGCAACTGGTCGCGCAGGGTCGAATACAACGGCATCAGGTTGTCCGGCAACTCCCCCATGCCCGTCGTCGAGGTCACCGCTAGCATCGCCTGCGGAGCGAACGCCTGGATATCCGCCAGGGTGGCGCGCGGGTTGTGCCACGCCTCGAAACCCGCCGCTTCGAGCAGTTTGGCGGCGTGCCGGGCGACTTCTTCGGCGGTGCCATAGACCGAGCCGGAAAGGATGGCGACTTTCATCAATCTGATCCTGAACCTGAATAAAAGAGCCGGGGATAGTAACAGCTGCACCCGCCAAGCTGCGAATGGCTCTCAATGGGAGCTGATGGCCAGTAGACAGCCTGTTGAATTCTTCTAGAATGCTGGCTCTAAACAAGGACGTTTCAACGGGAGCTGCGCCATGATCAACGCTCATTTGATGCAACTGGTCATCAACGCGACCAACGACGGGATTGTCATCGCCGAAAAAGAAGGTGACGAGGACAATATCCTGATCTATGTGAACCCGGCCTTCGAACGCCTGACCGGCTACAGCCGCGAGGAAATCCTCTATCAGGATTGTCGTTTCCTCCAGTCGGGTGATCGCGACCAGCCCGCCCTGAAGCACATTCGCCAGACCTTGGAACAAGGCGGTGCCTGCCGTGAGGTGCTGCGTAACTACCGCAAGGACGGCACGCCGTTCTGGAATGAGTTGTCGCTCTCCACGGTCAGAAACGAAGCCGATGGGCGTACGTACTTCGTCGGCGTGCAAAAGGACGTCACGGCCCAGGTCAAGGCTCAACAGCGCACGGCCCAGTTGGAAAAGGAACTGGCCGAAGCGCGGGAAACGATTGCCCGGCTCGAAGCGACGAACGGCGCAAACAAAATAGCGAATTAACGGTCAGTCACTACAATCACCAGTGAAAATGCACATCACCTCTTCGAGCCCATCATGCCGCGCGATGCCCTCCTGACGCAGGATGAACTGGATTTCATCCGGACCATGCAGCACAACCCGCAACTCAATGAGCGGGATGTCACGTCGAGCTTGCTGGTAAACGGTGGCTCGCAGATCCGTGACCTGCTGACGCGCCTGGCGGCGAACGAGCAGGTGACGCTACAAGCCAACTTCGAAAACCAGCAGATGACGTTCCCCTTGCACCTGGTGGAAGACGAATTCCATGCCATGCACCTGCGCCTGGGCGTGCCGAGCATCTACGAAGACGGCCCGAAGGTACGTCCCTGGCGCCTGACCCTCGAAGAGCCCGTGGCACTGGAAAACATCAAGGGCCAGCCGGGCTCGCTCTGGGTGCACGAGGTCTCGTGCAAGGGCGTCCTGGTGGAAAGCCGCAGTCGTACCAAGCCACTCAAGCAATTCGCCTTGTGGTTCAGCCCCTCGGGCTATGAACGGATTTCATTGCGCGGCACCTTCGAACGGGAAACCGCCCAGGGCTTGTACGCCTACCATCTGAGCCAGGATGACCAGGACGAGACCGAACGCCTGCGCCAGTACATCCTGCAGCAACATCGCCTGACCCATCCGACGATGCATCTCTGATCAGGTGTCCAGGTTGCCTGCCAGAAATTGACGCAGGCGCTGGCGCATCACGGTCCCTTCGTTACCCAGGCAGCCGATCGACGAACCGGCCAGGGCGTCCTGCGCCAGGTCAGACGCATCGCCGGCCAGCAACAACGGGCAATCCAGGCTCATGGCCAACTTGCCCAGGCGCTTGGGCAATTCGGGGGCCGGCGCATGATGGGACACCACCACCAGCGCGAGCGGCTGGATCTTCTGGCACACCAGGGTCAGCTCATCGAAAGGCAAACCGGTCGCCAGCACCCTGACCCCCACATCCGCCTTGGACAGGAACAGCGCCGTGACCAGCAGCTCCAGCTCGCGACACTGGCCGGCGATGGCGCAGACCAGCACCCGTCGCGACACGCCTTCGCGCTTGAGCAGCAACCGCTGGATGATGCGTGAACGCAGGAAACCGTCGAAGAACACCCATTCGCTGGTTTGCCCGAACACTTGCTGGCGTTGCAGCAACTGCCGCCAGAGCGGCATCAGGATGTCCTGGAAGACGACGGGCACCGCGTAGGTGGAAAAGATCTGGCCATAGATGCGGTCCAGTTCCACGTCGTCGAACTGACCCACCGCATCCGCCACCTGCTGCTGCCATTGGGCGTAGTCGGCCCTGACCAGGTCCGAGGGAATCAACGCGCAGACCGACTGCACCGACTCGGTCTTCGCCAGGATCTTGCCCACCTTGCTGACCGCCACGCCACGCTCGATCCAGGCCAGGATGCTGCGTACCTTTTCAATGTCGCCCAACGAATACAGGCGGTGTCCGCTGTCGGTGCGAGTGGGCTGGATCAGGCCGTAGCGACGCTCCCAGGCGCGCAGCGTCACAGGGTTCACACCGGTCAGGCGCGCGACTTCACGGATGGGGAACAAGTCTTCGCGCGCCCAGGCCCCTGGCGCCTTGAAGATGAAATTGTCCTCAGTGATTACGCTCATGTTGGCAGACCCATCCGGCTGGCGAATTGGATCCCAGTCTACTCCTTCCGGCAGATGTCATGACAAGAACAAAACGTCGCCGCTGCGCGGTTTTGTTGTTTTGTGCGCGATCTGGAATATCACCGGCCCACGTAGGAGACGCCCCCTGTCGCTGTTATAGTTTTTACTCCAGTCGCGAACCGAGCCCCTTATGCCCAGCGCCCCCGCTCCGATCCTGATCACCGGCGCCGCTCAACGCGTCGGCCTGCATTGTGCCCGCCGCTGCCTGGAAGACGGCCAGCCGGTGATCGCGACCTATCGCACCGAACGCCCGGGCGTACAGGTACTGCGGGACCTTGGAGCCACTGTGCTGTTTGCTGATTTCTCCAGCGAAGCCGGGATCCTGGCCTTTATCGAGCGGCTTCAGCAGCACACTGATCGCCTGCGGGCCATCGTGCACAACGCGTCGGCCTGGCTGGCCGAAGACCCCGGCAACGAAGCGCAGGCATTCGGCGCCATGTTCGGCGTGCACATGCTGGCGCCGTACCTGATCAACCTGCACTGCGCCGGCTTGCTGCAGCGTTCGAACCCGGCCGACATCGTGCACATCAGCGATGACGTGACGCGCAAGGGCAGCACCCGACACATCGCCTACTGCGCCACCAAGGCCGGCCTCGAAAGCCTGACCTTGTCATTCGCGGCAAAATACGCACCGGCCATCAAGGTCAACGGCATCGCCCCGGCCCTGCTAATGTTCAATCCCGAAGACGACGCGGCCTACCGGGCCAAGGCCCTGGCCAAGTCCGCACTGGGTATCGAGCCCGGCAGCGAGGTGATCTACCAGAGCCTGCGCTACCTGCTGGACAACCCTTATGTCACCGGCACGACGCTGTCCGTCAACGGCGGGCGGCACGTCAAGTAGCCCGGCGTTGCCTTCATGAGTTTCTGCAATTGATTCGACGGAGCCCGTAAATGTCACAACTTCAGCCCGCCATGGCACGCATCAAGGTCAAGGACCTGCGCCTGCGCACCTTCATCGGCATCAACGAGGACGAGATCCTCAACAAACAGGATGTGTTGATCAACCTGACCATCCTCTACGCCGCCCAGGAGGCGGTGCGCGACAATGACATCGACCACGCCTTGAACTACCGCACCATCACCAAGGCGGTGATCGCCCACGTGGAGGGCAATCGCTTCGCCCTGCTCGAACGCCTGACCCAGGAGCTTTTGGACCTGATCATGGCCAACGAGTCGGTGCTGTACGCCGAAGTCGAGGTCGACAAGCCCCATGCCTTGCGCTTTGCCGAGTCGGTGTCGATCACCCTGGCGGCCAGCCGGGCGACCCAATAGCCGCTGCCGGCTTCAAGCTGTAAGCTTCAGGCCTGATCCCCAACGTGCAGCTTGAAGCTAGCCCTTGAAGCTGTCTTGCAGAGACCACCATGAACGAGCAACAACGCCTCGAACTCGAAGCCGCCGCTTTCCGCCGGCTGGTTGCCCACCTGGACAGCCGCAAGGATGTGCAGAACATCGACCTGATGAACCTGTCCGGCTTCTGCCGCAACTGCCTGTCCAAGTGGTACAAGGCCGCCGCCGATGAACGCCAGATCGAGGTCAGCCTCGACGAAGCCCGCGAAGTGATCTACGGCATGCCGTACGCCGAGTGGAAAGCCCAATACCAGAAAGAAGCCAGCGCCGAACAGCAAGCGGCGTTCGCCAAAGGAAAACCCGATGCCTGATCTCGATACCCTGCGCACCCGCCTCAAGAGCGGTGAACACCTGTTCGCCGACACCCTGGCCTTCATCGCCGCCGGCTACGACTATCAACCCCAGGCCTTCACCAATGGCGGCGTGACCAACGCCGCCGGGCAGAACGAAGGCTCGTGCAAGACCCTGGGCCTGGCCTTGCTCGAAGGCTTGAGCGACGAAGAAGCGCTCCTGGCATTCGGCGAGCATTACCGTTCGGTGCTGGCCACGCCCGAAGGCAGCGATCACGGCAATATCCGCGCGCTGATGGCGCATGGGTTGGCCGGTGTGAAATTCGAGGCGCAGCCGCTGCAGCGTCGCTGATCCCAAAACCGCCGCCATGTCGAAATCGGCTTTCGTGGCGAAAGCACTTGCTCCCTCGCCACGAAAGCTTCGTCGTCACGCACACAGTGCGCCTGTTCCACATCCCGACTTTTAAGATTGACCCGGCAACTTTATTTCGTTTGCCCACGCCCTTCGCTCACCGCTTGAATAGCGCACGCCATCTTCCCTTGCGAGCGGTCATTCATGAGCAGCGAAACCATCAGCCAGTCGATTTCCATCGTGCACCCCGTCAGCCTCAGCCACGGCAGGAACGCCGAAGTCTGGGACACCGATGGCAAGCGCTACATCGATTTCGTCGGTGGCATCGGCGTGTTGAACCTCGGCCATTGCCATCCACGCATTGTCGAGGCGATTCGCACACAGGCGACCCGGCTGACCCACTACGCATTCAACGCTGCACCGCATGTGCCCTACATTGAACTGATGGAACGCCTGAGCGCGTTCATACCGGTGGACTACCCGGTCAGTGGCATGCTCACCAACAGCGGTGCCGAAGCGGCGGAGAACGCCTTGAAGATCGTGCGCGGCGCCACCGGCCGCACCGCCGTCGTGGCGTTTGACGGCGCGTTCCATGGCCGCACCCTGGCCACGCTCAACCTCAACGGCAAGGTCGCGCCGTACAAACAGAAGGTCGGCGTGCTGCCCGGGCCGGTCTATCACCTGCCGTATCCGAGCCAGGACAACGGCATCACGTGCGCCGAGGCGCTCAAGGCCATGGAGCGGCTGTTCAGCGTCGAGATCGATGTGAACGACGTGGCCTGTTTCATCATCGAACCGGTGCAGGGCGAAGCCGGTTTCCTGGCCTTGGACATACCCTTTGCCCAGGCCCTGCGGCAGTTCTGCGATAAGCAGGGAATCGTGCTGATCGTCGATGAGATCCAGTCCGGCTTCGGTCGCACCGGCCAGCGCTTCGCATTTTCGCGCCTGGGCATCGAGCCGGACCTGATCCTGCTGGGCAAGAGCATCGCCGGCGGCGTGCCACTGGGCGCGGTGGTGGGACGCAAGGCGTTGCTGGACAACCTGCCCAAGGGTGGGCTGGGCGGTACCTATTCAGGCAACCCCATCGCCTGCGCCGCCGCATTGGCAACCCTGGACGAGATGACCGACACCCACCTGCACACCTGGGGCACGCAACAGGAAGCTGCGATTGTCAGCCGCTACGAAGCCTGGCGCCATCGTAGGGTGACGCCGTACCTCGGCCGCCTGACCGGCGTCGGCGCGATGCGCGGCCTCGAACTGGCCCATGCCGACGGCACGCCAGCACCGGCACAACTGACCCAGTTGCTGGCCCTGGCACGGGAAGCGGGTCTGCTGTTGATGCCCAGTGGCAAGTCGCGACACATCATCCGCCTGCTGGCACCGTTGACGACCGAGCCGGCAGTGTTGGAGGAAGGCCTGGATATTCTCGAAGCGTGCCTGGCGAAGTTGTCCTGATACGATCTACAAGCCATGGATAACTTGTGGGAGCGGGCTTGCTCGCGAATGCGGTGGGTCAGCCAGCATAGGTTTGACTGACATACCGCATTCGCGAGCAAGCCCGCTCAAACAGGGGTTCGAGGAATGTCACCCACATGAAAAAACCGGCCGAAGCCGGTTTTTTTGTGCCCGATGAATCAGAACGAAGCGTTCTGCAGGCCGTCCAGGTAACGCTCGGTGTCCAGGGCCGCCATGCAGCCGGCGCCGGCCGAGGTGATGGCCTGGCGGTAGACGTGGTCGGCCACGTCGCCGGCCGCGAAGATGCCTTCGACGCTGGTGGCGGTGGCATTGCCGTCACGGCCACCCTTGACGACCAGGTAGCCGTCCTTGAGCTCCAGCTGGCCTTCGAACAGCGAAGTGTTCGGCGTGTGGCCGATGGCGATGAACACACCGTCGACCTTGATCTCGTCGAAACTGCCATCGTTGTTCTTCAGGCGTGCGCCGGTCACGCCCATGTTGTCGCCCAGCACTTCGTCCAGGGTCGCGTTGAGCTTGAGGATGATCTTGCCTTCGGCAACGCGGGCGTTGAGCTTGTCGATCAGGATCTTCTCGGCGCGGAAGGTTTCACGACGGTGGATCAGGGTGACCGTGCTGGCGATGTTGGCCAGGTACAAGGCTTCCTCGACAGCGGTGTTGCCGCCGCCGACCACTGCCACGGGTTTGTTGCGATAGAAGAAACCGTCGCAGGTGGCGCAGGCGGAAACACCCTTGCCCATGAAGGCTTCTTCCGATGGCAGGCCCAGGTAGCGCGCGCTGGCACCGGTGGCGATGATCAGGGCATCGCACGTGTAGGTCGCGCTGTCACCGGTCAGGGTGTAGGGCTTGGCGGCAAAGTCCACGGCGTTGATGTGATCGAAAACGATCTCGGTTTCGAAGCGCTCGGCGTGTTCTTTCATGCGCTCCATCAGGGCCGGGCCGGTCAGGCCGTGGACATCGCCCGGCCAGTTGTCGACTTCGGTGGTGGTGGTCAATTGACCGCCGGCCTGCATGCCGGTGATCAGCAGCGGCTTGAGGTTGGCACGGGCGGCATAGACAGCAGCGCTGTAACCGGCAGGGCCGGAACCGAGGATAATCACTCGCGAATGACGGACTTCAGACATGACCTGCTCCTGTTGACCGGACCCTGCGGCCCGGAACGCCGGGTGAGCGGCGTGAATAAAAAAGACCGTTGACGCACTTGGGGAAGGCTGGGTTCGACGGTCCTGAAAAAGAATGGGTGCAGCGTATCGAGGGAGCGAAGATTAAGGAAATACGGTTTAACAATCCAGCTCATAGGTGAGCTCTATCCCCAATGGTCGCTCCAATAGCAGCGGTTGTGGCCTGAAACGTTGTTACACGCCATGTCGCCGCTTTCGCGCGCCAGACAAAGTCGGTAAGGTCGGCGCGATCAACTTCGTTCGGAGCTCCTCATGCCCGCCCCTGTCCTGTCCGGCCCGCAATACCTGCAAGAAGGCCTCAAGCTGGTCTTGAGCCCGGGCCTGCGCCTGTTCGTCCTGTTGCCGTTGGCCATCAACCTGGTGCTGTTCGTCGGGCTGATCTACCTGGCCGGCCACCAGTTCAGCCTGTGGGTCGACACCCTGATGCCCTCGCTGCCGGAGTGGCTGGGCTTCCTCAGCTACATTCTCTGGCCGTTGTTCGTGGTACTGGTGGTGCTGATGGTGTTCTTCACCTTCACCCTGCTCGCCAACATCATCGCCGCGCCGTTCAACGGTTTTCTCGCGGAAAAGGTCGAGGTGGTCATCCGTGGCACCGACGACTTCCCGGCATTCAGCTGGGGTGAGCTGATCGCAATGGTTCCTCGCACCTTCGCCCGGGAGGCGCGCAAGCTCGGCTATTTCCTGCCCCGCGCCCTGGGGCTGTTCGTGCTGTCGTTCATTCCGGTGGTCAACCTGGTAGCCGCCCCGCTGTGGCTGCTGTTCGGGGTGTGGATGATGGCGATCCAGTACATCGACTACCCGGCGGACAACCACAAGCTGGGCTGGAACGAAATGCTCGCCTGGCTGCGGCAGAAGCGCTGGCAGAGCCTGGGCTTTGGCGGCAGCGTTTACCTGGCGCTGCTGATCCCCGTGGTCAACATCCTGATGATGCCGGCGGCCGTGGCCGGGGCGACCTTGTTCTGGGTGCGCGAGCAAGGGGCCGAAACCGCGTTGGCGCGGCAGGTCCCTTAAGGTCACAAATCCATCATCCTGACGTCACAATGACGACATGGCCCCGGTCGACACTGGGGTCATGACCACACACCTGCACATCACCCTCATCACTGAAACCTTCCCGCCGGAAATCAATGGTGTGGCCAATACCCTGGGCCGTCTGTACGACGGTTTGTGCGCCCGAGGGCACCGGGTCGAGCTGATCCGTCCCCGCCAGGGCGACGACCAGCGCCAGGCCAGTGACGAGCAATTGCTGTTGTGCCGGGGCTGGCCGTTGCCGGGTTATCCGGGCCTGCAGTGGGGCCAGGCGTCGATGCACAAGCTGCTGCGGCGCTGGAAACGTCACCGTCCCGACGTGCTGTACATCGCCACCGAAGGCCCGCTTGGGCTAGCCGCGTTGCGGGCGGCGCGGCGCCTGGGGATCGCGGTGGTCAGTGGTTTCCACACCAATTTCCAGCAGTACACCCAGCAATACGGGCTCGGGCTGTTGAGCCGCGTACTCACGCATTACCTGCGCTGGTTTCATAATCGCTCCCACCTGACCCTCGTCCCCAGCCTCAGCCAGCGCCTGGAGCTGGAACGGCGGCACTTCGAACGCGTGGCATTGTTGTCGCGGGGTGTGGACAGCCAGCTGTTTCACCCGATAAAGCGCTCGGCCAGCCTGCGCGAGGCCTGGGGCCTGGGCGATGACGACATGGCAGTGATTCATGTCGGACGCCTGGCGCCGGAGAAGAACCTCGGCTTGCTCAAGCGCAGTTTCGACAGGCTGCGCAGTACATTCCCGGAGCGGCGGATGAAGCTGGTGGTGATCGGCGATGGCCCGCAACGCGCCGAACTGGAACAGGCACTGCCCGAGGCGATTTTCTGCGGTTCGCAACGTGGCGAAACGCTGGCCAGCCACTATGCCTCGGGAGACCTGTTTGTCTTCCCGAGCCTGACCGAAACCTTCGGCAACGTGGTGCTCGAAGCGCTGGCGTCCGGGTTGGGCGTGGTGGCCTATGACCAGGCCGCGGCGGCCCAGCACATTCGTCACGGCTATAACGGCGTGCTGGCGATGCCAGGGGATGAAGAGGCGTTCTGCGACGCCGCCTGTTGGCTGCTGGAGGCCCGCGAGAACTTGCGTTGCGTGAGGCTCAATGCACGCCAGCATGCCAGCCGCCAGGGTTGGACGGCCGTGATCGAGCAGTTCGAGGCGCAATTGCGCGGGGCTTGCATGACTGAGCAGGCGATACCTGCCGCCTCGACAATGCGTTAGTCCCAGGTGCCGTGCAGATCGCCATCGCGAGCTCGCTCCCACAAGGGATCCTGGTCGCGGACAAGGTAGGTGTCCGCCAGAGATCAGTGTGGGAGCGAGCTTGCTCGCGATAGCGTCAGTTCAGTCAGTACTTAAACCAAGGTCATCAACGCGTCGCGGCTGAACGGCAGGATCTCCTGCTCGCGGCCGTCGCGAACTTTTTGCGCCCAGTCCGGATCCACCAGCAACGCACGCCCCACCGCCACCAGGTCGAACTCATCGTTGTTCAGGCGCTCCAGCAACTTCTCCAGGCTGGCGGGCTGGGCGACCTTGTCGGTGTTGACCATGAACTGCAGGAACTCGCCATCCAGGCCGACGCTGCCCACGGTAATGGTCGGCTTGCCGGTGAGCTTGCGGGTCCAGCCGGCCAGGTTCAGCTCGGAGCCTTCGAATTCCGGTTCCCAGAAACGCCGCGTCGAGCAGTGGAAAATGTCCACGCCGGCGTCGGACAACGGCTTGAGGAATTCGCCCAACGCCTGCGGCGTCTGCACCAGGCGGGCGGTGTAGTCCTGCTGTTTCCATTGGGAAAAACGGAAGATGATCGGGAAGCCCTCGCCCACCGCCGCGCGCACGGCACGGATCAGCTCGATCGCGAAGCGCGAACGGTTGGCCAGGCTGCCACCGTAACCGTCGGTACGCTGGTTGCTGCCCTCCCAGAAGAACTGGTCCACCAGGTAGCCATGGGCTCCGTGGATCTCCACACCGTCCATGCCGATGGCCTGGGCATCCTTCGCGGCCTGAGCGAATGCGGCAACGACCTCGTCGATGTCCGCCTGGGTCATGCCATGGACCACCACCTGGCCGTCCTTGAGTTTTTCGGTCGGCCCGTAGCCCGGCACGCTGGCATCCGGCTCGGTCCCGATGCGGCGCACACTGCCCACATGCCACAGTTGCGGAACGATCTTGCCACCTTCGGCATGTACCGCGTCGACCACCTGCTTCCAACCGGCCAGCGCGGCGTCACCGTAGAAATGCGGCACGTGGGGATAACCGTTGGAAGCCTTGTGCCCGACCGTGGTGCCCTCGGTGATGATCAGGCCGACGCCGGCGGCTGCGCGGCGGCGGTAGTACTCGACCACCTTGGCATTCGGCACCCCGCCCGGCGAGAAGGAACGGGTCATCGGCGCCATCACGACCCGGGTCGGCAGCTCCAATGCGCCGAGGTGGAAAGGTTTGAACAGGGCTTTTACAGGCATGGGGGCACTCCACGGGGACAAGGTCGCAGGTCAATATGACGGGGATAATATGCAGCGTGGCGCTGGCTGGGTAGCACTATTGATTGGAGTGATTAAGGATCAGAAGGGAGCACTGAGGTTTACTCAATCATGAACCCCGTGGTGAGGGAGCTTGCTCCCGCTGGGCTGCGTAGCCGCCCGTTTTTTGGCGGTTGCCGCGCAACCGAGCGGGAGCAAGCTCCCTCGCCACAGGGGCCGGGCTTCAACCCAATGCTTTTTCGATGGCCTGGATCACCGCGGGGTCATCCGGCGCCGTGCGCGGCGAGAAGCGGGCCAGCACGCGGCCGTCCTTACCCAGCAGGAATTTCTCGAAGTTCCAGGTGATGTCGCCGGGAAACTCGGCACCCTCGCCCGCCAGCAGGCGATACAACTGATGGCGGTCATGACCGTTCACTTCCAGCTTGCTGGACAACGGGAATGTGACGCCATAGTTAAGGCTGCAGAAGTCCTGGATCTCCTGCTCGGTCCCGGGTTCTTGCCCGGCGAACTGGTTGCAGGGCAGCCCCAGTACGCTGAAGCCCCGGTCCTTGAATTGCTGGTGGAGGTTTTCCAACGCGGCGTACTGAGGCGTCAGGCCACATTTGGAGGCGACGTTGACCACCAGCACGACTTGCCCCTTGAACGGCGCCAGAGGAAGCTCCTGACCATCCAGAGCTTTCAGTTTAAGGTCGTGGAAAGCACTCATGACGAACTCCAGGTTTGCAGGTCTTTTCGAAACAGCCACGGTCGATGCTAACAGCAACCGACCAAAAAAGGCGCCTCACGGCGCCTTTTCAGTTCTCTGAGCGTAGCGCAGAAAATCAGTGGTGATGACCACCTTCGCCATGGACGTGACCATGGGCCACTTCTTCCTGGCTGGCGTCACGGATGTCGACGACCTTGACCTTGAAGTTCAGGCGCTGGCCGGCCAGCGGGTGGTTGCCGTCGACAGTCACGTCGTCGCCTTCCAGATCGCGAATGGTGACGATCTGCATCTGGCCATCGGGGGCCGATGCGTGGAACTGCATGCCCACTTCCAGCTCGTCGACGCCTTCGAACATGCTGCGGCTCAGGGTGCTGACCAGTTCGGCGGAGTACTCGCCATAGGCATCTTCCGGCTCGACGGTCACGTTCAGCTCGTCACCGGTGGTTTTACCTTCCAGGGCTTTTTCCAGGCCCTGGATGATGTTGCCTGCACCGTGCAGGTAGACCAGCGGTGCGCCGCCGGCAGAGCTGTCGATGACCTCACCAGCGTCGTTGGTCAGGGTATAGTCGATGGAGACAGCCTTATTGGCGGCGATCAGCATGGGGCGAGACCTTTTGCATAAGAATGAAGAACGGACAAGTCTAAACAAGGATTTGCCCGAAAGCGAACGGAACCCGGACAAACGGACCTGCGCGGCCAGACCGACGGTCAGCGGTTTCCACCAGGACGAGGACGGGCACTGGGTGGCCGAGCTGTCCTGCGGGCATACCCAGCATCTGCGCCACCAGCCGCCCTGGCAATCCCGGGCCTGGGTCCTGGACCCGGCGCAACGTATTGAAAAAATAGGCCAGCCCTTTGATTGCGGCTGGTGCGCGCAGGCCCCCGTTAGCGATAACCTTGGCGACTGAATTTCACGGCAGACGGCCAGACATAGGCCTCGCCCTTGCCATGCACCCTTAGAGAACCCGCATGCAAACTTTTTTTATCGCGCCCACCGATTTTGGCGTGGGTCTGACCTCCATCAGCCTCGGGCTGGTGCGTACCCTCGAACGGGCCGGGTTGAAAGTCGGCTTTTTCAAACCCATTGCCCAGCCGCACCCCGGCGACACCGGGCCGGAGCGCTCGACCGAACTGGTGGCGCGCACCCATGGTCTGAAACCGCCACAACCCCTGGGCCTGGCCCACGTCGAACGCATGCTTGGCGACGGCCAGCTCGATGAGCTGCTGGAAGAAATCATCACCCTGTACCAGCAGGCCGCCATCGGCAAGGACGTGCTGGTGGTCGAAGGCATGGTCCCGACCCGCAACGCCAGCTACGCCGCCCGGGTCAACCTGCACCTGGCCAAGAGCCTGGACGCCGAAGTCATCCTGGTATCGGCGCCGGAAAACGAAGTGCTGACCGAGCTGTCCGGCCGGGTTGAGTTGCAGGCGCAATTGTTCGGCGGGCCGAAAGACCCGAAAGTGCTCGGCGTGATCCTGAACAAGGTCCGCACCGAGGAAAGCATGGACGCCTTCTCCGCCCGCCTCAAGGAACACTCTCCCCTGCTGCGCAGCGGCGATTTCCGCCTGCTGGGCTGCATCCCGTTTCGTCCGGAACTCAATGCGCCGCGTACCCGCGACGTGGCCGACCTGATGGGCGCGCAGGTGCTCAATGCCGGCGACTACGAAAGCCGGCGCATGAGCAACATCATCATTTGCGCCCGGACCATGCGCAACACCGTGGAACTGCTCAAGCCCGGCGTGCTGGTGGTCACCCCCGGCGATCGCGACGACATCATCCTGGCGGTGAGCCTGGCCGCCATCAACGGCGTGCCGCTGGCCGGCCTGTTGCTGACCAGCGACACCCTGCCCGACCCACGCATCATGGACTTGTGTCGCGGCGCCTTGCAGGCCGGCCTGCCGGTGCTGTCGGTGAGCACCGGCTCCTACGACACCGCCAACCTGCTCAACGGCCTGAACAAGGAAATCCCGATCGACGACCGCGAGCGCGCCGAGATCATCACCGACTTCGTCGCCAGCCACCTGGACGCCAACTGGCTGCACCAGCGCTGCGGCACGCCACGGGAGATGCGCCTGTCGCCTGCCGTGTTCCGCTACCAATTGATCCAGCGCGCCCAGGCCGCCAACAAGCGCATCGTCCTGCCCGAAGGCAGCGAGCCGCTGACCGTCCAGGCCGCCGCCATTTGCCAGGCCCGGGGCATCGCCCGCTGCGTGCTACTGGCCAAGCCGGCCGACGTCGAGGCCGTGGCCCGTGCCCAAGGCATCGAACTGCCGCCGGGGCTGGAGATTCTCGACCCGGACTCGATCCGCGAGCGCTATGTCGAGCCCATGGTGCGACTGCGCAAGAGCAAGAGCCTGAACGCGCCAATGGCCGAGCAGCAACTGGAAGACACCGTGGTGATCGGCACCATGATGCTGGCGCTCGATGAAGTGGACGGGCTGGTGTCCGGCGTCATCCACTCCACCGCCAACACCATCCGCCCGGCGCTGCAATTGATCAAGACCGCGCCGGGTTGCTCCCTGGTGTCCTCGGTGTTCTTCATGCTGTTTCCCGAGGAAGTGCTGGTCTATGGCGACTGCGTGATGAACCCGCACCCCAGTGCCGCGGAACTGGCGGAGATCGCCCTGCAGAGCGCCGACTCGGCCGCCGCGTTCGGCATCACGCCACGGGTGGCGATGCTCAGTTACTCCAGCGGCGAATCGGCCAGTGGCGAGGAAGTCGAGAAAGTCCGCGAAGCCACGCTGTTGGCCCACGAGGCGCAACATGGCCTGCTGATCGACGGCCCGCTGCAGTACGACGCCGCCGCCAACGAAACCGTGGCGCGGCAACTGGCGCCCAATAGCCAGGTGGCCGGCCGGGCGACGGTGTTCATCTTCCCGGACTTGAACACCGGCAACACCACCCACAAGGCCGTACAGCGCAGCGCCGACTGCGTCAGCCTCGGCCCGATGCTGCAAGGCCTGCGCAAGCCGGTGAACGACTTGCCGCGCGGTGCCCAGGTCGACGACATCGTGTACACCATCGCTCTGACCGCGATCCAAGCCGCCAACCGACCCATGGACATTTAAATGCTGGATTTCCTGCCTGCCCCGGTACGCGGCGTCATCGCCTCGCTGCTGCTGGCCCTCAATACCATTGTCTGCTGCACACCGCTGTTCATCGTGGCGATCTTCAAGTTGCTGCTGCCCTTCCCCGCCGCCCAGCGCTTCACCGACTGGTTGATGAGCCATATCCATGAAGCCTGGATCAGCAACAACAAGGCCTGGATGAACCTGCTGCGCCGCACCCGCTGGCACCTCAGTGGCCTGGAGGGCTTGGACTACCAGCACTCGTACCTGATCACCAGCAACCACCAGAGCTGGGTCGACATCATGGTCTTGCAGTACGTGCTGAACCGTCGTGTGCGTCCGTTGAAGTTCTTCCTCAAGCAGGAGCTGATCTGGGTGCCAGTGATCGGTCTGGCCTGGTGGGCGCTGGGGTTTCCGTTCATGAAGCGCTACTCCAAGGCTTATCTGGAGAAGTACCCGGAAAAGAAAGGCAAGGACCTGGAAACCACCCGCAAGACCTGCGCGAAGTTTCGCGACAATCCGGTGGGTATTTTCAATTTTGTCGAAGGCACGCGTTTCACCGAAGGCAAGCATGCCCAGCAGCAGTCACCGTTTCGCTACCTGCTCAAGCCCAAGGCCGGCGGCATCGCGTTCGTGCTGGATGCCATGGGTGAGCAACTGGAGTCGATCATCAACGTGACCATCCACTACCCCGGCGGTCGCCCGGGGTATTGGGACCTGCTGTGCGGCAACGTTGCCGAGGTGGTCGTGCACTTACAGGAACTGAAGATACCACCCCAGTTCATCGGCAAGAGCTACGACCTGGACGGCGTGTATCGCCTGGAGTTCCAAGGCTGGATCAACCAGTTGTGGCAGGACAAGGATGCGTTGCTGGAACAGATGCATCGGGAACATCCCGCCAAGTCTTGAGGTGGCTGCACTGGCCTCATCGCGAGCAAGCTCGCTCCCACAGGGATCGGTGTGAACGCCGACTCTATATTCACTGACAATCCCCTGTGGGAGCGAGCTTGCTCGCGATAGCACCCCTCCAGACAACAAAAAAAGCCCGCCGATGATCGCTCATCGGCGGGCTTTTCGTTTGCCGCTGACGCTTAGATCGCGCCGCGGCTGCGCAGCAGGTCCAGCACTTGCTTGACGCTCTCTTCCAGGGTCAGTGCCTGGGTGTCGATCACTAGGTCGGCATCCAGCGGCACGTCATACGGGAAGGACTCGCCCGGGATGTTGTCGCCGGCGGCGGCATACAGCCCTTGCGGGTCGCGCTGGGCACACACGCTCGGCGAGGCCTGGACGTAGACCGTCAGCAGACGCTCCTTGCCGATCAGGTCCTTGGCCTGCTCACGCCCTTCGGCACTCGGCGCCACGAACGCCGCCAGGGTCAACAGGCCGGCTTCGTTGAACTGACGGGCGACGTGGGCCGCACGACGCCAATTCTCGGTGCGTCCGGCGCGGTCTTGCGGCAGGCCCTTGTTCAGGTCGTGACGCAGGTTCTGGCCGTCGAGCACGAACACCGCGCGTCCCGAGTCGAACAGCTTGCGCTCCACGGCATAGGCCAGCGTGCTCTTGCCAGCGCCCGACAGGCCACTGAACAGGACGGTGGCCGGCTTCTGGCCGAAACGCTGGGCGCGCTCTTCCACCGACACGTGGGCCAGCTTGCCGTGATGGGTGCTGCTGCCGTGGGCCAATGGCTGGGCCACGATCATGCCGGCACCGACGGTGCCGTTGGTCAGGCGATCAATGACGATGAACGCGCCGGTGGTGCGGTTGCTCTCGTAGCCGTCCAGGGCGATCGGTGCATCCAGGGCGATCTTCACCTTGCCGATTTCGTTGAGCTGCAACGCGCTGGCCGGCCCCTCTTCCAGGGTGTTCACGTCCACCTTGTTGACGATGCTGGCAATCGAGCCCGGCACGTAGCTGGTGGCCCGCTTGATGTCGTATTTCTTGCCCGGCAACATCGGTTCTTCAGCCATCCACACCAGCATCGCTTCGAAGCTGTCGGTGACTGGCGGCACATTGTCGGCATGCACCAGCAGGTCGCCGCGGGAGATGTCGATCTCGTCTTCCATGGTCAGCGTCACCGCCTGGCCTGGGCCGGCCTGCTCCAGCTCACCTTCGAAGGTGACGATGGACTTGACCCGGCTGCTCTTGCCCGAAGGCAACACCACCACTTCGTCGCCCTTGTGCACGATGCCGCTGGCCAGGGTGCCGGCGAAACCGCGGAAGTTCAGGTTCGGACGGTTGACGTATTGCACCGGGAAGCGCAGGTCGGTGAAGTTACGGTCGCCCGCCACTTCCACGGTCTCGAGGATTTCCATCAGCGACTGGCCGGTGTACCACGGCGAGCGCTCGGACTTGTTCACCACGTTGTCGCCCTTGAGGGCCGACATCGGTACGAAATGCATGCTCGAGGGCTTCATCTTCAAGCCTTCGGCGAACTGCAGGTAGTCGGCCTTGATCGACTCGAACACGCCCTGGTCGAAGTCCTTGAGGTCCATCTTGTTGATGGCCACGACGATATGCTTGATGCCCAGCAACGAGGCGATGAAGCTGTGGCGACGGGTCTGGGTCTGCACGCCGTAGCGCGCGTCCACCAGGATGATCGCCAGGTCACAGGTGGACGCACCGGTGGCCATGTTGCGGGTGTACTGCTCATGGCCGGGGGTGTCGGCGATGATGAACTTACGCTTGGCGGTGGAGAAATAACGGTACGCGACGTCGATGGTGATGCCTTGCTCACGCTCGGCCTGCAAGCCGTCGACCAGCAACGCCAGGTCGATGTCGTCGCCGGTGGTGCCGACTTTCTTCGAATCGCGGGTAATGGCTTCCAGGTGATCTTCGTAGATCATCTTGGAGTCGTGCAGCAGACGCCCGATCAGGGTGCTCTTGCCGTCGTCGACGTTGCCGCAGGTCAGAAAGCGCAGCAATTCCTTGCGCTCGTGCTGGCCCAGGTAGGCGAGGATGTCCTCGCTGATCAAATCAGATTGATGGCTCATTGCATTCAAGCTCCGAGCTGTAAGCTTCAAGCGGCAAGCTTGTCGGCGTACAGCTAGTCAGAAATTTTATTGATCAACCCGCCTAGCATCCTAGAGAGCTCACGGGTTTCTTTAATCCAATTTTCAGCCAGTGGTTCTGCAATATAAGCAATATCTCGGGCTATCAGGATCTGGGTGCGCAACTCTCCACAAGAAGCCTTCGCCATCCAGAGAAAGTGGATCTTTTCCTTGGAACTCCGACGCTCCATGCCTTCAGCAACATTGGAAGGCACTGAAAGTGCAGAACGGGTGATTTGGTCCTTGAATCCAAAATCCCCGCATCGCGCAAACTCTCGATAAATCCCCACCGCCAAACATTTGCTTCGCTGCCAGACAATCAACTTCTCGAAATCCATTACGAGTCACCCAATCGCGGCTCGCAACAACCGGCTGCAAGCACCAAGCTGCGAAGTTACGCATACCGCCTCTAACTTGCAGCTTGCCGCTTGTAACTCGAAGCTTAAAAGTACCCCTGACGTTTCTTATCTTCCATCGAGCCTGCGCCATCGTGGTCGATGACCCGGCCCTGGCGCTCGGAAGTTCGCGTCAGGAGCATTTCCTGAATGATGTCCGTCAGGCTTTCGGCCTCGGACTCCACCGCGCCCGTCAACGGGTAGCAGCCAAGGGTACGGAAACGCACTTTCTTCTTGACGATACGGGCTTTGTCCTCGTCGGAAAGGTGCTCGAGGATGCGCTCGTCGTCGATCATGATCAGGGTGCCGTTCTTCTCGATCACTTCACGCTCGGCGGCGAAGTACAGCGGCACGATCGGGATGCCTTCGAGGTAGATGTACTGCCAGATGTCCAGCTCGGTCCAGTTCGACAGCGGGAACACGCGGATCGACTCGCCTTTGTTGACCTTGCTGTTGTAGACGTTCCACAGCTCCGGGCGCTGGTTCTTCGGGTCCCAGCGGTGCTTGCTGTCACGGAACGAGTAGACGCGCTCCTTGGCGCGGGATTTCTCTTCGTCGCGACGGGCACCGCCGAACGCGGCGTCGAAACCATGCTTGTCCAGCGCCTGCTTGAGGCCCTGGGTCTTCATGATGTCGGTGTGCTTGGCGCTGCCGTGGGTAAATGGGTTGATGCCCTGTGCCACGCCCTCGGGGTTCACATGGGTGATCAGGTCCAGGCCCATTTCCTCGACCATGCGATCGCGGAACTTGTACATCTCCTGGAATTTCCAGCGGGTATCGACGTGCATCACCGGAAACGGCAGCTTGCCAGGGAAAAACGCCTTGCGTGCCAGGTGCAGCATTACGGCGGAGTCTTTGCCGATGGAGTACAGCATCACCGGGTTATCGAACTCGGCGGCCACCTCGCGGATGATGTGGATGCTTTCCGCCTCCAGCTGTTTCAGGTGCGTCAGTTTGTCGACCATGGCTACTCACGAAAACTATCTTATGAACGGCCAGCGGGCCGTGTTCGAGCGGGGAATCCTAGCACAGCGACCTCTTCTAATCAGGGCGCCAACTAGATCGAAACAGCATATGGATATGCCTGGCTGTTCGGGTGTTGCATGAACCTTTGTGGGAGCGGGCTTGCTCGCGAAGGCGGTGGATCAGTTGCCTGAAGTGTTGACTGGTATAGCGACTTCGCGAGCAAGCCCGCTCCCACACAAGCGCGCTTCAACAGGGGTTACAAACTGTCAGATCGGATTCGGGCAATCTACGAAGATGTGCTCCAGGGCAAACCGGCGCGCCAGGTAGTCGCCCAAGGCCTGGACGCCGTAGCGCTCGGTCGCATGATGGCCGGCGGCGATGAAGCTGATGCCGTTTTCCCGGGCGCTGTGGAAGGTCTGCTCCGAGGCTTCGCCGCTGAGGTACAGGTCAACCCCGGCCAGCACCGCCTGATCGATATAGCCCTGGCCACCACCGGTGCACCAGCCGACTCGCCGGATCATCGACTCACCTTCGATCAGCAGGGGTTCGCGGCCCATGGCCTCCTGGACCTTGCGGGCGAAATCCCGGGCGGTCATGGGCTCGGCCAGGGAGCCCACCAGGCCGACGACCTTGGGGTTGTCCGGGTCCAGCGGCCCCTCGACCGTGATATCCAGTTGGCGAGCCAGTTGCACGTTGTTGCCGACCTCCGGGTGCAGGTCCAGGGGCAAGTGATAGGCCAGCAGGCTGATGTCGTGCTTGAGCAGGGTTTTCAAGCGACGCTGCTTCATGCCCGTGACGCAGGGGTTCTCGCCCTTCCAGAAGTAACCGTGGTGCACCAGCACCAGGTCGGCGCTGGCTTCCACGGCCGCCTCGAGCAACGCCTGGCTGGCCGTGACACCGCTGACAATGCGCATCACCTGGGGCGCGCCTTCAACCTGCAGGCCGTTGGGGCAATAATCGGCAATCCTGTTGCTTGCCAGGTAGCGGTCCGCTTCTTCGACCAGGGTGCTCAGGGCGACGGCCATGAAAAGACTCCTAAATATCCCGTTCAGAGGCGCGCGCGGCCTCGTATAATGCGCGACATTATGGGCGGTCCCATACCGCCTGCAACCTTTGTAGGACATGCTTAATGCTCAAGGCGCTGCGTTTTTCCGGCTGGCCGCTGTTGGCCGGCGTGCTTGTCGCTCTATTGATTATCCAGCGCTACCCGGAATGGGTCGGCCTGCCGAGCCTCGATGTCAACCTGCAGCAGGCGCCGCAACCCAAGACCCTGTTGCAGGGCCCGGTGTCCTATGCAGACGCCGTCACCACCGCGGCGCCGGCGGTGGTCAACCTGTACACCACCAAGGTCATCAACAAGCCCAGCCACCCGCTGTTCGAGGACCCGCAGTTCCGGCGCTTCTTCGGTGATAACTCGCCCAAGCAGAAGCGCATGGAGTCGAGCCTGGGCTCGGGCGTGATCATGAGCCCCGAAGGCTACCTGCTGACCAACAACCACGTGACCAGCGGCGCCGACCAGATCGTGGTCGCCCTCAAGGATGGCCGCGAAACCCTGGCCCGCGTGATCGGCAGCGACCCGGAAACCGATCTCGCGGTGCTGAAGATCGACCTGAAGAACCTGCCGGCCATCACCATCGGCCGTTCCGACAGCATCCGCATCGGCGACGTCGCCCTGGCCATCGGCAACCCGTTCGGGGTCGGCCAGACCGTGACCATGGGCATCATCAGCGCCACCGGCCGCAACCAGCTGGGCCTGAACAACTACGAAGACTTCATCCAGACCGACGCCGCCATCAACCCCGGCAACTCCGGCGGCGCGCTGGTGGACGCCAACGGCAACCTCACGGGGATCAACACGGCGATCTTCTCCAAGTCCGGCGGCAGCCAGGGCATTGGCTTCGCGATCCCGGTGAAACTGGCGATGGAAGTGATGAAGTCCATCATCGAACACGGCCAGGTGATTCGCGGCTGGCTGGGCATCGAAGTCCAGCCACTGACCCAGGAATTGGCGGAGTCCTTCGGCTTGTCGGGACGGCCAGGCATCGTGGTCGCGGGGATTTTCCGCGACGGCCCGGCGCAGAAGGCCGGCTTGCAACTGGGTGACGTGATCCTGAGCATCGACGGCGAACCAGCCGGCGACGGCCGCCGCTCGATGAACCAGGTGGCGCGGATCAAGCCCACCGACAAAGTCACCATCCAGGTGATGCGCAACGGCAAGGAGCTCAAGCTCACCGCCGAAATCGGCCTGCGCCCACCGCCCGCGCCAGTGGCCGTCAAAGAAGAGCAGTAGCCCGCTCAAATCCCCTTTGTGGCGAGGGGATTTATCTGTGGCGAGGGGATTCATCCCCGTTGGGCTGCGCAGCAGCCCCCTTGAACCCTCAAACTGATCGTATGGCCTCCCGGGCTGCTTCGCAGCCCAACGGGAGCAAGCTCCCTCGCCACGAAGAACCTGGCAGCTTGCGATTTCGTGTTAAATCATGGATAGCATAAATTCTCATTAGTAGTGTTATATTGTTTCAATTAAGGAAATTGGAACAACATAACATGTCATCTTTAAAACGGATTTCTTTCGTCAGCCTGGCCTTCGGCCTGTTGGGCGATCCAGCCCTCGCTGAAGAACCCCAGCCCCTGGAACTGGACGCCATCACCGTCACGTCCGATTACGAATCGCCCTCCGGCCCCGTCAAGGGCTATCGTGCCACTCGCTCGGCCAGCGCCACCAAAACCGACACGGCCCTGCGCGACATCCCCCAATCGATCAGTGTGATTCCCGCCAGCGTGCTCAAGGACCTGGGCAGCACCCAGGTGGAGCGGGCGTTGGAATATGCGGGGGGCGTGTCGAAACAGAACAACTTCGGTGGCCTGACGCTCTACGAATACAGCGTGCGCGGCTTCACCACCTCGGAGTTCTACAAGGACGGCTTCAGCGCCAACCGGGGTTACCCAAGCACACCAGACACGGCCAACATCGAACGCATCGAAGTGCTCAAAGGCCCGGCGGCGAGCCTGTATGGACGCGGCGATCCCGGCGGCACGGTGAACATCGTCACCAAAAAGCCCCAGCCAGACGCCTTCACCACCCTGCAAGCCAGCGCCGGCAGTTGGGATCGCTACCGCACCGCGCTGGACGTCAACAAACCGCTGGATGCCGAGGGCAACCTGTTGTCGCGGGTCAATCTGGCGATCGAGGACAACCACAGCTTTCGCGACCACGTCGACGGCCAGCGGGTGTTCGTCGCCCCCACGCTCAGTTGGCAACTGAACCCCGACACCCGCTTGCTGCTGGAAAGTGAAATCGTGCGCCACCGTTCGACCTTCGACCGCGGCATCGTCGCCCCGGACAATCGCTGGAGTGGCGTTTCGCGCTCGACTTTCCTGGGCGAACCCAACGACGGTGACATCGACAACCACAACAACATGCTCCAGGCCGCCCTCGAACATCAGCTCAACGACGCGTGGCAAGTGCGCCTGGCCAGTCATTACAAGCAAGGCGAACTCTGGGGCTTTGCCTCCGAAGCACGCCCGCTGAATGCCGACGGCCACACCGTCAATCGCCGCTACCGCGAGCGGGACAACGACTGGCATGACAGCATCACCCAGTTGGAACTGCGCGGCCTGTTCGACCTCGGGCCCTGGCAGCATGAACTGCTGATCGGCGGCGAGTACGAGGATTATCGCAAGAACGAACGCGTCACCACCGTCAACGGGGGCGCTTACCCCATCGACCTCTACCACCCCGTCTACGGTCAGCCAAAACCCAACGGGCTGCGCACCGGCACGGACTTCTTCGAACGCGTGCAAAGCCGCGCGCTGAGCCTCCAGGACCAGATCGTCTTCACCGACCGGTTGCGGGGCATGATCGGCATGCGCTACGAACACTTCGAACAGCACATCGACGATCACACCACGCGCGTCACCCGGCGCCAACGCCACGACGCCCTGACGCAACGGGCCGGCCTGTTGTACCAACTGACACCTGAAGTCGGGTTGTTCGCCAATGCATCCACTTCGTTCAAGCCCAACAACGGCCTGGATGCCCAGGGAAAATCTTTCAACCCCGAGGAAGGCACCGGCTATGAAGTCGGGCTCAAGAGCGAGTTGTTCGAAGGTCGCCTGAGCACCACCCTGGCGGCGTTCCATATCGAAAAGGAAAACGTCCTGGCCCTCGACCCGGGCACCGACACCAGCCGTGCCATGGGCAAGGCCCGCAGTCAGGGCATCGATCTGCAAGTTACCGGGCAGTTGACCGACGCCATCCGGGTGATCGGCGCCTTCGCCTACATCGATGCCGAAGTGACCCGAGGTGACGAAACCATTCCCACCGGCAGCCGGATCCTCGGCGTTGCCAAGCGCAGCGGCAGCCTGCTGGGGGTGTATGAATTCCAGGATGGGCGACTGCGGGGCTCGGACGTCGGTGCGGCGTTCACCTACGTCGGCGATCGCTCAGGCGAAGCCGGCGGCGACTTCCAATTGCCGGCCTACCACACCGTGGACCTGCTGGCGCATTACAAGGCCAGCGAGACCGTCACCGTGGGTCTGAACCTGAACAACGTCTTCGACGAAAAATACTACGAACGCGCCTACAGCAACTATTGGGTCAACCCCGGCGAGCCGCGCAACTTCACCGTCAGCCTCACCCTCGACCTGTAAAGGAACCCCCGCATGAAACACCCCAAGACAATCGCCCTACTCGGCCTGCTCCTGGCAACACAGGCTTCGGCCCATGGTTTGTGGACCGAACAACGGCGCGGCAACATCGAAGTGGTCTACGGCCATGGCGCCGAGGACAACACGTTCAAGGCCCAGAAAATCAGCGGTGCCTGGGCTTATGACCTCGCCGGCAAAATGATCCCCGTCACGGTGCAACGCCTACCCGACCACGCCCGCCTGCAACCGCTCAAGCCGCCGGCGGTGCTGGCGGTGGCACTGGACAACGGCCCGTGGTCGCAGACGGCCGACCAGCGCTGGGTCAATGAAGGACGCAGCAAAGTACCGGGGGCAATCGCGTCGACCCACACCTTCAAGTACAGCCTGGCCATCTACCAACCGGGGGCAAAGCTGCCGAAGCTGGAGTCGATCAAGTTCCTGATCCGGCCCCAAGTCGATCCGCTGACGGTCGGCCCCGGCCAGTCGCTACCGGTGCAGGTGTGGCTGGATGGGAAACCGGCGGCCGGGGTGAAGCTGGTGGGCGATTACCGCAACGCGCCGAACACCGTATCCACCGAAACAGACGCCGACGGCCGGGCTACGGTACTGGTGCGTAACGAAGGGTTGAATGTCATCGCCGCCCAGATGGAGGTCCCGCTCACGGACGACCAGGACGCTGCCACCCGTGGTGTTTTCACCTCACTGACCTTTCTCGGCGAGCCCCATCACGAATGAGGCCTTGATGTACCCAACCTGTGGGAGCAAGCCTGCTCCCACAAGGCCGACCTGGGGCTTTAGAGTTCGCCCAAGCCGTCGATCAGCGCCTGGTTCTGCTCCGGGGTACCGATGCTGATCCGCAGGAACTGGGCGATCCGCTCCTGCTTGAAGTGCCGCACGATGACGCCCTGCTCCCGCAGTTTGGCCGCCAGACCCGCCGCATCATGCCGAGGGTGGCGAGCGAAGATGAAGTTGGCCGCCGACGGCAGCACTTCAAAACCCTTGGCCTGCAGCTGCGCCACCACCCATTCGCGGTGCTCGATGACCAGGCGGCAGGTCTGCTCGAAATACTCGCGGTCGTCGAACGCCGCTGCGCCGCCGACATTCGCCAGCCGATCCAGCGGGTAGGAGTTGAAGCTGTTCTTGATCCGCTCCAACGCTTCGATCAGGTCCGGATGGCCCACCGCCAGGCCCACCCGCAACCCCGCCAACGAGCGGGACTTGGACAGGGTCTGGGTGACCAGCAGGTTCGGGTAACGGTCCACCAGGCGGATGGCCGTTTCGCCACCGAAGTCGATGTAGGCCTCATCGACCACCACCACCGACGCCGGGTTGGCCTTGAGGATCTGCTCCACCGCGTCCAGTGCCAGCAGGCAGCCAGTCGGGGCGTTCGGGTTTGGGAAGATGATCCCGCCGTTCGGCTTGGCATAGTCCGCCGGGTCGATCCGGAACTGCGCGTCCAGCGGCACCGCGTCGAACGAAATGCCGTACAGCCCGCAGTACACCGGATAGAAGCTGTAGCTGATGTCCGGGAACAGGATCGGCTGGTCGTGCTGCAGCAAGCCGTGAAAGATGTGCGCCAACACTTCGTCCGAACCGTTGCCAAGGAACACCTGGTTCCCCTGTACCCCGTAGTAGCGGGCCACGGCACTCTTCAACTGGTCACTGTTGGGGTCGGGGTACAAGCGCAGGTTGTCGTTCAACTCGGCCTGCATCGCCGCGAGTGCCTTGGGCGACGGCCCGAACGGGTTCTCGTTGGTGTTGAGCTTGACCAGTCGGGTCAGCTTCGGTTGCTCGCCCGGCACGTAGGGCACCAGGTCCTTGACGAACGGGCTCCAGAATTTGCTCATTTCAGTTTCCCCTGCCCTTCACTGGAAAGCTCATCGACAATGCGGTACTCGGCGCTGCGGGCGTGGGCGCTCAGCGATTCGCCACGGGCCAGCACGGAAGCCGTCTTGCCCAGCTCGGACGCACCCTGCTCGGAGCAGAAAATGATCGACGAACGCTTCTGGAAGTCATACACCCCCAGCGGCGACGAGAAGCGTGCGGTACCGGACGTCGGCAGTACGTGGTTGGGCCCTGCGCAGTAGTCGCCCAAGGCTTCGCTGGTGTGGCGGCCCATGAAGATCGCGCCGGCGTGACGGATCTTCGGCAACCAGGCCTGCGGATCAGCGACCGACAACTCCAGGTGTTCCGGAGCGATGCGGTTGGCGACCTCGATGGCCTGCTCCATGTCATCGACCTTGATCAGCGCGCCACGGCCGTTGATCGAGGTGTTGATGATCTCGGCGCGGTCCATGGTCGGCAGCAGCTTGTCGATGCTGGCGGCGACCTTGTCGAGGAACCCGGCGTCGGGGCTGACCAGGATCGCCTGGGCGTCTTCGTCGTGCTCGGCCTGGGAGAACAGGTCCATGGCGATCCAGTCCGGGTCGGTCTGGCCGTCGCACACCACGAGGATCTCCGAAGGACCGGCGATCATGTCGATGCCCACCTGGCCGAACACGTGGCGCTTGGCAGTGGCGACATAGATGTTGCCCGGCCCGACCACCTTGTCGACCCGCGGCACGCTTTCGGTGCCATAGGCCAACGCAGCCACGGCCTGGGCGCCGCCGATGGTGAACACCCGGTCCACCCCGGCGATGCAAGCAGCCGCCAACACCAGCTCGTTGAGTTCACCGCGCGGGGTCGGCACCACCATCACCACTTCGGCCACGCCCGCGACCTTGGCCGGGATGGCGTTCATCAGCACCGACGATGGATAGGACGCCTTGCCACCCGGTACGTACAGGCCGGCACGGTCCAGCGGCGTGACCTTCTGGCCCAGCACCGTGCCATCGGCCTCGGTGTAGGTCCAGGAGTCCTGCTTTTGCCGTTCGTGATAGTCGCGTACCCGGGAGGCGGCTTTTTCCAGGGCTTCGCGCTGGGCCACGGTGATCCGGGTCAGGGCCAGCTCCAGGCGCTCGCGCGGCAGGATCAGGTCAGCCATGGACGCCGCTTGCAGGCCGTCGAACTTCTGGGTGAACTCCACCAACGCGGCATCGCCACGCTCGCGCACCGCCTTGATGATGTCCAGCACCCGCTGGTTGACCGAGTCGTCTGACACACTTTCCCAGCTCAGCAGATGATCCAGATGATGTGCGAAATCCGGATCGGCAGCGTTGAGTCGGCGAATCGAAGTGGGAGCGGTCATAGCGAGGGCCTCATTAATGGCAAATGCTCAGGCGCCCTAAGCTACCAGTCCATTCGCGTGGGCACCTGAGAAAATTGGCTATGACACGGATAGACGGGCGCGACCGAAGTCGCGCAGGTGTATCAGCCGCGGTGTCGCGATTCCACTGCCTTGCGCAGGGTATCGATCAAAGCCTGGATACGGGCGTGCTGCATTTTCATCGAAGCCTTGTTGACGATCAGCCGGGAGCTGATGTCCGCGATGAAATCCTGGGGCTCCAGGCCGTTGGCCCGCAGGGTATTACCGGTGTCGACCACGTCGATGATCTTGTCCGCAAGGCCGATCAGCGGCGCCAGTTCCATTGAACCGTACAGCTTGATGATATCGACCTGGCGCCCTTGCTCGGCGTAATAGCGTTTGGCAATGTTGACGAATTTGGTCGCCACCCGCAGACGCCCCTTGGGCTGCGGCGCGCCGACTTTACCGGCGGTCATCAGCTTGCAACGGGCGATTTGCAGGTCCAGGGGCTCGTACAGGCCCTGGCCGCCGTATTCCATCAGCACGTCCTTGCCGGCAACGCCCAGGTCGGCCGCGCCATGTTCAACGTAGGTTGGCACATCAGTGGCACGCACGATCAGCAAGCGCACGTCGGCCTGAGTCGTGGGGATGATCAGCTTGCGGCTCTTGTCCGGATTCTCGGTCGGCACAATGCCCGCTTCAGCCAGAAGCGGCAGGGTGTCGTCAAGGATACGGCCCTTGGACAGTGCGATGGTCAACATGGAAAGCGTCAGTCCTTATCAAGGTACTCGTGCCCGGACGCAAACGGCGCCGGACACACATCGAGGGTGCAAACACCCTCGATTTGAAACGAATCAAAGGACGCGTCCTTGCGCCCACGGAAAGTGCCTGAGCAGCGCCTTTCCAACTAGCCCGGTACGCGGCGGATCTTGGCGCCGAGCATCTGCAGTTTCTCTTCGATGCACTCGTAGCCACGGTCTATGTGGTAGATGCGGTCGATCAGGGTGTCGCCTTCGGCAATCAGGGCCGAGATCACCAGGCTGGCCGAGGCCCGCAGGTCGGTGGCCATCACTGGCGCGCCCTTGAGCTTCTCGTTGCCGGTGACGATGGCGGTGTTGCCTTCGACCTGGATCTTGGCGCCCATGCGATGCAGCTCGTACACGTGCATGAAACGGTTTTCGAAGATCGTCTCGATCACCGCGCCCGTGCCTTCGGCAATCGCGTTGAGGGAGATGAACTGGGCTTGCATGTCGGTCGGGAACGCCGGGTACGGAGCGGTCCGCACGTTAACGGCCTTTGGCCGCTTGCCGTGCATGTTCACTTCGATCCAGTCTTCGCCACAGGTGACTTCGGCGCCGGCTTCCTTGAGTTTTTCCAAAACCGCTTCGAGGATGGTCGGATCGGTGTCCTTGACCTTGACGCGGCCACCGGTGACGGCAGCAGCCACCAGGTAGGTGCCGGTTTCGATCCGGTCCGGCATCACCTTGTAGGTGGCCGAATGCAAGCGCTCGACGCCGTCGATGGTGATGGTGTCGGTGCCGGCACCGCTGATCTTGGCACCCATGGCGATCAGGAAGTTCGCCAGGTCCACCACTTCAGGCTCGCGCGCGGCGTTCTGCAACACGCTGCGGCCCTTGGCCAACGCCGCGGCCATCATGATGTTCTCGGTCCCGGTCACGCTGACGGTATCGAAGAAGAAATGCGCGCCACGCAGGCCGCCTTCAGGTGCCTTGGCCTTGATGTAGCCGCCTTCGACGTCGATCACCGCGCCCATGGCTTCCAGGCCGCGGATGTGCAGGTCCACCGGACGCGAACCGATGGCGCAACCGCCAGGCAAGGCGACTTCGGCTTCGCCGAAGCGGGCGACCATCGGGCCCAGGACCAGGATCGACGCACGCATGGTCTTGACCAGTTCATACGGTGCGACCAGGGTCTTGATGGTGCGCGGGTCGATCTCGACGGCGAGTTTCTCGTCGATCACCGGCTCGATGCCCATGCGGCCGAACAGCTCGATCATCGTGGTGATGTCGTGCAGGTGCGGCAGGTTGGCCACGGTCACCGGGCCATCGCACAGCAGGGTCGCGGCCAGAATCGGCAGAGCGGAGTTCTTTGCCCCGGAAATACGGATTTCGCCATCAAGACGAACGCCGCCGGTAATAATCAGTTTATCCATAAGAATCTCGACGCCCTTGGGCTCAGGTGCGCTCGGCCCAGGCCGCGCTGCTGAAAAATTTCATAGTGACCGCGTGGATGCTGCCATCGGTGATCCATGGGTTCAAATGGGCATAGACCTGCTGCTGACGCTTCACCGGGCTCAATGCCGCCAGTTCATCGCTGATCACGTTCAACTGAAAGTTGCAGCCTTCGCCTTCAACTTCCACCTGCGTACCTGGCAGTTTTGCTTCAAGGAAGCTCTTAACTTCTACAGCCTGCATGCTCAACCTCAATCGGCGCCCAGTGCGCGCGGGTCGCACATCATACAAAAAAGCCCCGCGCCTGCGAACCCCGCATAGCAGGACTCTGACAGGGGGCTTCTCGCGGATGTGGGTCAGGGGTGCGCCAACAGCTCGGTCAATTCGCTGACCTGGGCTATTTCGCGCATGTCTTCGGGCATCGCGCGGATGCTCCACGTCTTGCCGGCCGCCTTGGCGTCCCGGATGAAGCACAGCAGCAGCGACAAGCCGACACTGCTGGACTTCTGCACCGCCGAGCAGTCAATGACCACTTCGGCGGCACCGGAGGACTTAATCAGCGCCTGGCCCTGCTTGCGCAAGGCCGGGCCGGTGCGATAGTCCAGCACACCACTGAGCATCAGCTCGCCGGCCTGGCCCGGACGAACGGCCGACTCACTCACCGGCTCGATCATTGTTCCTGCTTCTCTTTGGCTTCTTCGGTCACTTCCTTGGCCTTGGCGACTTCGCCAGCCCAACCGTCGATGGTCTTGTCCAGGTTGTTGCCATTGCGCTGCATCGCGTCGGCGAACTGGTCACGGAACAGTTTGCCAATGTTGATGCCGTTGATGATCACGTTGCGCACTTTCCACTCGTCGTTGATCTTCTCGAGCGTGTAGGAAACCGGGTAGACCGCGCCGTTGTTGCCCTTGACCTGCATGTCGACGCTGGTGCGGGTGCCGCTCTCATCCTTCGCCGGCGAGACGGTGATGCCCTGGTTGTTGTACTCGAGCAACGCGTTGCCGTAGAACTGCATCAGGCTGCGCTTGAAGTTTTCCTGGAAGCGGGCCATCTGCGCAGGGGAAGCCTTGCGCGAGTACTTGACGGTCATGATGCTCTTGGAAATGCCGTCGGCGTCCACGACCGGGCCGACGATACCGTTGAGCGCGTCATAGAACGCGCTCGGGTCTTGCTTGTATTTCTCTTTGTTGGCGGCAAGGTCTGCCAGCAACCGGGTGGTGGTGTCCTGGATGATGTCGTGAGCCGAAGGCGCGGCCACGGCGTTGCCCATCAGCGGCAGCGCCGCGAGCAACACCAACAGGCCACGTCGCAAGATAGAGATCATTCAAAAGCTCCTCATTTGGCGTCTTTGCTAACGGTATTGAGCAGGAATTTACCGATCAGGTCTTCGAGCACCAGGGACGACTGCGTATCGTGGATGGTTCCGCCGTCCTTGAGCACGGTTTCTTCCCCGCCTACGCTGAGGCCAATGTACTTCTCGCCCAGCAGCCCAGCCGTGAGGATAGATGCCGTGGTGTCAGTCGGCAGGTTGTCCACGCGCTTTTCCAGCTGCAGCGTCACCCGACCGGTGAAATCCTCTCGGTTCAGATCGATTGCCGTGACCTTGCCGATGGTCACACCGGCCATGGTCACCTTGGCTCTGACAGTCAAACCGGCGATATTGTCGAAATAAGCATAAAGTTTATAAGTGTCGGTGCTTGCCGTCGGCGCCAGCCCACTGACTCGCAGGGCCAGCAGCAGCAAAGCCAGGATGCCAGCCAGCAAGAAAAGGCCGACACCGATTTCCAGGGTGCGGTTTTGCATCAGAAATCTCCAAACATCAAGGCGGTCAGAATAAAGTCAAGGCCCAGGACCGCCAGCGAGGCGTACACCACGGTCTTGGTTGTGGCACGGCTGATCCCCTCTGACGTGGGCTCACAGTCATAGCCTTGAAACACGGCGATCCAGGTCACCACGAAAGCGAATACGGCACTTTTGATCACGCCGTTGAGCACATCGCCGAGGAAGTCGACGCTGTTCTGCATGTTGGACCAGTAGGAACCTTCATAGACCCCCAGCCAGTCGACCGCGACCCAGGAACCGCCCCAGATCCCGACGACGCTGAAGATCATCGCCAGCACCGGCAGGGAAATGAAGCCGGCCCACAGGCGCGGGGCAATGATGTACTTGAGCGGGTCCACGCCGATCATTTCCAGGCTGGACAGTTGCTCGGTGGACTTCATGTTACCGATTTCAGCCGTCAACGCCGAACCGGCACGCCCGGCGAACAGCAGCGCGGTCACCACCGGGCCGAGTTCGCGCAGCAGGGTCAGCGCGACCATCTGCCCGACGGCCTGCTCCGAGCCGTAGCTGGACAGGATGCTGAAGCCTTGCAGGGCCAGCACCATGCCGATGAAGATCCCGGAGACCACGATGATCACCAGGGACATCACGCCCACGGCATGCAATTGCTTGACCAGCAGGCCAAAACCGCCGCCGGTGGAGTTGCGGCCCAGCAAGGCGTGCATCAGGAACAACGAGGAACGGCCCAGCACGGCCACCACGTCGATACCCGATCGGCCAAACAGGCGGATTCTTTCCAGTAATGATTTCTTGCGCATCAGCGCTTCCCCAGCAGATCGGTACGGTAATCCGTGGCCGGAAAATGGAACGCCACCGGGCCGTCCGGATCACCCTTCATGAATTGGCGAATGCGCGGGTTGTCCGAGTCCTTGAGCTCCTGGGGCGTGCCCTGCCCCAGCACCTGGCCATCGCCCACCACGTAGATGTAGTCCGCGATGCTGGCGGTTTCGGCCAGGTCGTGGGACACCACGATACTGGTGATGCCCAGCGCGTCGTTGAGCAGGCGGATCAGGCGCACGAGCACGCCCATGGCGATCGGGTCCTGCCCGACGAAGGGTTCGTCGTACATGAGGATCTTCGGATCGAGGGCAATCGCCCGCGCCAGGGCGACCCGGCGCTTCATGCCGCCGGACAGCTCGTCCGGCATCAGGTCGAGGGCGCCACGCAGCCCGACGGCCTGCAACTTGAGCAGCACGATGTCGCGGATCATCTCTTCCGGCAGGTCGGTATGGACCCGCAGGGGAAAGGCCACGTTCTCGAAAACGTCCAGGTCGGTAAACAATGCACCACTCTGGAACAGCACGCCCATGTGCTTGCGCGCATCGAACAGGTCGCTGCGCGACAACTGGGGAAGATTCTGGCCATTGACCCAGACTTCGCCGGCACTGGGACGCAACTGCGCGCCCATCAGCCGCAGCAACGTGGTCTTGCCGCACCCGGAAGGCCCCATGATGCCGGTCACCTTGCCGCGTGGAATGCGAATATCGATGTCATTGAAAATGCTGCGCGTCCCTCGCTTGAAGGACAGCCCCTTCAGCTCGACCGCGTAAGCGTTGTCGGCACTCATCTAAACTCCTTGCGATGCAGCCTCACATTCGAATGCCCCGGCCTGCCGACAAACGCCGGTACCGCCGGGCACCCGAACCGGCGGCGAACTATATCACTGCAACACCCTTGCGCCCAAGGCCCAAGCCTGGGGCCAGTCGGCCTGGATCCACGGATAAAGACCACACTTTGTGTCAGGCCGGGCGACCCATTCACACAAAGCATGACGAACTTACGTGAGGGAATTGTTCATTGCCGCTATAATCGCCGCCTTTTCATCGGGCTATACGATTTCTGACATGAGCCAATCCAGCGACCTGATTCAATCGGCACAACGTACCATCCGCCTCGAGCTCGAAGCCGTACAAGGCTTGCTGCCCCATATCGACGCTGATTTCGTACGCGCCTGCGAGATGATTCTGGCCAGCAAGGGCCGCGTGGTCGTGGTCGGCATGGGCAAGTCCGGGCACATCGGCAACAAGATTGCCGCCACGCTGGCCAGCACCGGCACCACGGCATTTTTCGTTCACCCGGCCGAAGCCAGCCACGGCGACATGGGCATGATCACCCGGGATGACGTCATCCTCGCCCTGTCCAACTCCGGCTCCACCAATGAAATCGTCACGCTGCTGCCGTTGATCAAGCGCCTGGGCATCCAGTTGATCAGCCTCACCGGCAACCCCGACTCGCCCCTGGCCAAGGCCGCCGACGTGAACCTTAACGTGCATGTCGAGCACGAAGCCTGCCCGCTGAACCTGGCACCGACCTCATCCACCACCGCCGCGCTGGTCATGGGCGATGCCCTGGCCGTGGCCCTGCTGGAAGCCCGGGGTTTCACCGCCGAAGACTTCGCCTTCTCCCACCCCGGCGGCGCCCTCGGCCGTCGCCTGCTGCTGAAGGTCGACGACGTGATGCACGCCGGCCAGGAGTTGCCGCAGGTGCAGCGCGGCACCTTGCTCAAGGATGCCCTGATGGAGATGACCCGCAAGGGCCTGGGCATGACGGTGGTCCTGGAAGCCGACGGCAAGCTGGCCGGGATCTTCACCGACGGCGACCTGCGCCGCACCCTGGACCGCACCATCGACATCCACAGCGCCACCATCGACCAGGTGATGACGCCCCACGGCAAGACCGCCCGCGCCGAGATGCTCGCCGCCGAGGCCCTGAAGATCATGGAAGACCACAAGATCAACGCCCTGGTGGTCGTCGACGACGAAGACCGTCCGGTGGGCGCCCTGAACATGCACGATCTGCTGCGTGCGGGAGTCATGTAAATGAGCACAGACCTGTTGCAACGCGGCAAGGCCATCAAGCTGGCGGTATTCGATGTGGACGGCGTACTGACCGACGGTCGCCTGTATTTCCTCGAGGACGGCAGCGAGTTCAAGACCTTCAACACCCTCGACGGCCAGGGCATCAAGATGCTGATGGCCGCCGGCGTGCAGACCGCGATCATCAGCGGCCGCAAGACCCCGGTGGTCGAACGGCGCGCCAAGAACCTCGGCATCCCGCACCTTTACCAGGGGCGCGAGGACAAACTCGTCGTCCTCGACGAACTTCTGGGCCAACTCAACCTAAGCTATGAACAGGTGGCCTACCTCGGTGACGACCTGCCGGACCTGCCGGTGATCCGCCGCGTCGGCCTTGGCATGGCCGTGGCCAATGCGGCCGGCTTCGTACGCGAGCACGCCCACGGTGTGACCACGGCGCGCGGCGGCGAAGGCGCGGCCCGCGAATTCTGTGAACTGATCCTGCGCGCCCAGGGCCGCCTCGAAGCGGCCAACGCCGCGTACCTGTGAGCCAATTATGCTGAGCAAGAAGATTCGCACCATCGTGGTGTTTGCCTGTATCGCGGCGATTTTCGCGGCGGTGGGCTACTGGAACATCAGCCCGGAACGGTTTCTCGACCAGCCCGCGCCGGTGGTCGAGGAAAAGATCGACTGGTATGCGACCAACACCCACACCCTGCAATACCTGCCCGACGGAAAAGTGCAGTACGAAATGACAGCCGACAAGGTCGACCACGTCAAGGCAACCGACATTACGCTGGTCACCACGCCGGACCTGAACATGTTTCGCGGCACCGAGTTTCCGTGGCACGTGCAGAGCAAGCGCGCCGAAGTCAATTCCGGCGGCACCGAAGTGGAGTTGATCGACTCGGTGCGCGTGGCCCGGACCGACGAGAAGAACCGCACGACCATCATCACCAGCACACGCATGACGGTGTTCCCGCAGCAACAATATGCGCAGACCGAGCAACCCGTTAGAATCGACGGCGCCGGGGGTGTATCGACCGGCACGGGAATGAAGGCGTATTTGAAGGAAAGCAGGATACACCTGCTATCGAACGTAAGAGGACAGTATGAAGCTCGCTAAAACCCTCCCTATTTTGCTCAGTCTGGGCGCAGCACTGGGAAGCGCGAGCGCCTGGGCTCTTCCCAACGACCGCGACCAGCCTATCCGCATCCAGGCCGACGACGCCCAATTGGACGACAAGAACGGCGTAGCCACCTACAAGGGCGATGTGATCATCACCCAGGGCTCGATGAAAGTGACCGGCAACACCGTGACCATCACGCGCACCCAGTCCGGCGACATCGACGTGGTGACCTCGGTCGGCAACCTGGCCTACTTCGAGCAGTTGCAGACCGCCGGCGACACCAAGCCTGTGCAGGGCTATGGCGTGACCATCCAGTACCACGCCTCCCAGGACCGCGTCGTTCTGATCGACCGCGCCAAGGTCGTCGACAAGGACAACAACGTCACCCAGGGTGAGAAGATCGTCTACGACACCAACAAGAAACTGGCCAGCGCCGGTCGCGCCACCGGCAGCAAGGTGACCGAGCAGCGCCCACGGATCGACATGGTGATCCAGCCTAAAAAGAAAACCGACCAGAAGGCCCAGTAATGGCAACTCTGAAAGCTCAGCACTTGGCCAAGAGCTACAAGAGCCGTCAAGTCGTGCGTGATGTCAGCCTGTCCATCGACAGCGGCCAGATCGTCGGCCTGCTCGGCCCCAACGGCGCGGGCAAGACCACCTGCTTCTACATGATCGTCGGCCTGGTCCAGGCCGACCAGGGTCGCGTACTGATCGACGACCTGGATGTCAGCCACCAGCCGATGCACGGCCGGGCCAAGGCCGGTATCGGCTACTTGCCGCAAGAAGCGTCGATCTTCCGCAAGCTGTCGGTCGCCGACAACATCATGGCGATCCTCGAGACCCGCAAGGAACTCGACAAGGCCGGTCGTCGCCAGGAACTGGAAAGCCTGCTGCAGGAATTCCATATCAGCCACATTCGCGACAACCTGGGCATGAGCCTGTCCGGTGGTGAACGGCGCCGGGTGGAAATCGCCCGGGCCCTGGCCACCGCACCGAAGTTCATCCTGCTCGACGAACCCTTCGCCGGCGTGGACCCGATCTCGGTGGGCGACATCAAGCAGATCATCCACCACCTCAAGGCCAAGGGCATCGGCGTGCTCATCACCGACCACAACGTGCGCGAGACCCTGGATATCTGCGAGACCGCCTATATCGTCAATGACGGCCAGTTGATCGCCGAAGGCGACTCCGCCGCCATCCTGGCCAACGACCTGGTCAAGGAAGTGTACCTGGGCCATGAGTTCCGCCTGTAAGCACGAGTGTCTGGCGAATCGCCGCGGGCATTGCTGATTTTATTATGGTGATGCCCTAGGCAAACACTTCAGTTTCAGGCATATAATTTGCTTAAGTTTGGCGCTTCGGCGCCCTGTAGTGGATGGCGCATGTGCGCCGGCGAATAAGGTGTTAAGCCCCTGCCATGAAACCATCGCTAGTCTTGAGAATGGGCCAGCAGCTGACGATGACGCCGCAGCTGCAACAGGCCATCCGCCTGCTCCAATTGTCGACCCTGGACCTGCAACAGGAAATCCAAGAGGCTCTGGAGTCCAATCCGATGCTCGAACGCCAGGAAGAAGGCGACGACTTCGACAACACCGACCCGCTGGCCGACAACGTCGAGCAGAAGACCAACACCGAGATCCCCGAACCGTCCTACCAGGAAGCCGCCCCGACGGTGGACAACCTCGAGGACGGCGAATGGAACGAACGCATTCCCAACGACCTGCCCGTGGACACGGCCTGGGAAGACGTCTACCAGACCAGCGCCAGCAGCCTGCCGAGCAGCGATGACGACGAGTGGGACTTCACCACCCGCACCTCCGCCGGCGAAAGCCTGCAAAGCCACTTGCTGTGGCAGTTGAACCTGGCGCCGATGTCCGACACCGATCGCCTGATCGCCGTCACCCTGATCGACTGCATCAACAACCAGGGCTACCTGGACGAGACCCTGGAAGAAATCCTGGAAGCCTTCGACCCCGAGCTCGACATCGAGCTGGACGAGATCGAGGCCGTTCTCCACCGGATCCAACAGTTCGAGCCGGCCGGCATCGGCGCCCGCAACCTGGGCGAATGCCTGCTGCTGCAACTGCGCCAGTTGCCGGCCAAGACACCCTGGCTGACCGAAGCCAAGCGACTGGTCACCGACTACATCGACCTGCTGGGCGGCCGCGACTACAGCCAGTTGATGCGCCGCATGAAGCTCAAGGAAGACGAACTGCGCCAGGTCATCGAACTGGTGCAGAGCCTCAACCCGCGCCCCGGCTCGCAGATCGAATCCACCGAACCCGAATACGTGGTGCCCGACGTCATCGTGCGCAAGCACAACGATCGCTGGCTGGTCGAGCTGAACCAGGAGTCGGTGCCCAAGCTGCGGGTCAACGCCCAGTACGCCGGCTTCGTCAGGCGCGCCGACACCAGCGCCGACAACACCTTCATGCGCAACCAGTTGCAGGAAGCGCGCTGGTTCATCAAGAGCCTGCAGAGTCGCAACGAAACCCTGATGAAAGTGGCCACCCAGATCGTCGAGCATCAGCGCGGCTTCCTGGAGTACGGCGACGAAGCGATGAAACCGTTGGTCCTGCATGACATTGCCGAGGCAGTGGGCATGCACGAGTCGACGATTTCCCGGGTAACCACCCAGAAATTCATGCATACCCCACGGGGCATCTATGAATTGAAATACTTTTTCTCCAGCCATGTCAGCACCTCCGAAGGCGGCGAATGCTCGTCCACGGCCATCCGCGCAATCATCAAGAAACTGGTGGCTGCGGAAAATCAGAAAAAGCCGTTGAGTGACAGCAAGATCGCTGGTTTACTGGAGGCACAAGGCATTCAGGTGGCCCGCCGTACCGTCGCCAAGTACCGCGAATCCCTCGGGATCGCACCTTCGAGCGAACGCAAGCGGTTGATGTAACAGGCCACGCCACAGCGTTCCAGTGGCAGGCATTTCTGCCTGCCGCTTTATGCACTGGCAACGAAGGAGAAGCTGTATGCAAGTCAACATCAGTGGACACCAACTGGAAGTGACCGAACCCCTGCGCACCTATATCGGCGAAAAACTCGACCGATTGGAAAGGCATTTCGACAAGATCACCAATGTGCAAGTCACGATGAACGTCGAGAAGCTGCTGCAGAAAATCGAAGCCACGTTGCATATTCCCGGCGGAGAGGTGGTTGCCAATGCGGAGCACACAGACATGTATGCCGCGATTGACCTGCTGACCGACAAGCTGGATCGCCAACTCAAAAAGCATAAGGAAAAGACCCAGAGCCTCCTCCAGGGCGCTACCGGTCGTTAACCCCCCCAATCCATGATCCGACTAGAAACCATCCTGACCCCCGGCCGTTCCCTGGTGAACGCGCCGGGCGGCAGTAAAAAGAAAGCCCTCGAACAAATCGCCAACCTGATCCACCGCGAAGTGCCGGATCTGGAAATGCAGGACGTCTTCGAGGCCCTCGTTGCCCGTGAAAAACTCGGCTCCACCGGTTTTGGCAACGGCATCGCCATTCCTCACTGCCGCCTCAAGGGATGCACCTCGCCCATCAGCGCGTTGCTGCACCTTGAAGCCGCCATCGATTTCGACGCCATTGACGGCGCACCGGTCGACCTGCTGTTCGTACTGCTGGTCCCGGAAGCGGCGACCGATGCGCATCTTGAGCTGCTGCGCCAGATCGCCAGCATGCTGGACCGCAAGGAAGTGCGCGAAAAATTGCGCAGCGCACCGACTAACCAAGCCTTGTATCAGGTTGTCCTGGACGAGCAGAACGGTCATTAAACATGCGCATGATCATCGTCAGTGGTCGCTCCGGCTCCGGTAAAAGCACGGCCCTCAATGTGCTTGAGGACAGCGGCTACTACTGCATAGACAACCTGCCCGCCGGCTTGCTGCCGGAGCTGGCCGAGCGCGCGATGATCCATACCGAGCTGGCGCAGCCTTTGGTGGCGGTGTCCATCGACGCGCGCAACCTGCCTAGCCACCTGTCGCGTTTCCCGGCCCTGCTCGAGGAAGTGCGCAGCCGGCACATCCAGTGCGATGTCTTGTACCTGGATGCTGATGAAGAAACACTGCTCAAGCGGTTTTCCGAAACCCGCCGGCGCCACCCGCTGAGCAACGCCAATCGCTCCCTGGCCGAAGCCATCGAGGATGAGAGCCAACTGCTGGGGCCGATTGCCGACCTGGCGGACCTGAAGGTCAATACCACGAACCTGAACCTGTATCAGCTGCGCGACACCATCAAGTTGCGCCTGCTGAACCAGCCGGAGCCAGGTACGGCGTTCCTGGTGGAGTCGTTCGGGTTCAAACGTGGCATGCCCGTGGACGCCGACCTGGTGTTCGACGTGCGCTGCCTGCCCAACCCTTATTGGAAACCGGAGTTGCGCGAGCAGTCCGGGCTCGACCAACCGGTAATCGACTACCTGGCCGCACAGCCGGATGTCGAAGAGATGTACCAGGATATTTCCAGCTACCTGCTCAAGTGGCTGCCCCGCTTTGCCGCCAGCAACCGTGCCTACGTCACGATTGCCATTGGCTGCACGGGCGGCCATCACCGCTCCGTCTACCTGACCGAACGCCTGGGTCAGCTCCTGCAACAATCCCTGAAGAATGTCCAGGTTCGCCACCGCGACCTCAGTTAAAGGATTCACATCGCGATGCCTGCTCAGGAAATAGAAATCATCAACAAGCTGGGGCTGCACGCCCGGGCTTCAGCCAAATTCGTTGGCGTGGCAGGCCGGTTCAAGGACACGACTATCCGCGTCGGTCGGACGCCTGAAACCATGATCGACGGCAAGAGCATCATGGCCATGATGATGCTCGCTGCCGGCAAGGGCACCAAGATCCACCTGGCCACCGAAGGCGAAGAGGCGCAGGAAGCGATGGATGCCCTGGTGGCCTTGATCAACAACTATTTCGACGAAGGCGAATAAGCGCCTAGCGCGGCCTCGTAGCGCCGCGCCACTTCTGGCCAGTTGATCACGTTGTAGAACGCGCTGATGTATTCGGGCCGACGGTTCTGGTAGCGCAGGTAGTAGGCGTGCTCCCACACGTCCAGCCCCAGGATCGGCGTATTGCCATTCATCAGCGGGCTGTCCTGGTTGCCGCTGCTTTCCACCACCAGGGTATTTTGCAGTGTCACGCTCAGCCAGGCCCAGCCACTGCCGAAGCGGGTGAGCGCGGCCTTGGTGAAGGCTTCCTTGAAACGCTCCAGGCCACCCAGTTGCGTTTCGATCGCTTCGGCCAAGGCGCCTTCCGGCCGCCCTCCCCCCTGGGAACTCATCACCTCCCAGAACAACGAATGGTTGGCATGGCCACCGCCCTGGTTGATCACAGCGGCTTTCAGGTCCTGGGGCAATTGCGCCACACTGGAAACCAGTTTCTCGACGGGCCAGCTGGCGTATTCGGTGCCCTCTACCGCAGCGTTGAGGTTGTTGATGTAGGTCTGGTGATGCTTGGTGTAGTGGATTTCCATGGTCTGCGCATCGATGTGCGGCTCCAGGGCGTCGTAGGCGTAGGGCAATGCAGGCAAGGTAAAAGCCATTTTCAATGAACTCCGTAATGAACCGGGGCATTGCACGGCCGCGATGAGGCGGCATCGCAGTGCAGCAGGCGTTGGGTGCGAGGGTATTCGCCGTGCTCGCTGATGAAATTCAGCAGTTCGACGTAGGTCTTGTGGCTCTGGCGCAGCGCCGCTGCACGCAGGGCCGGTGCCAGGCGTTCGTCCTGCATGGTTTGCAACAGGCGTTGGTGAATGGCGCACAGGTACTCGACGCTCTCCTCCGGCTGGTTCAGGCACAAGTGCAGGTCCGCCAGGTTGTGATGGGAAACGACACAGGCAGCCACGGCTTCATCGGCGTCCGGCCAGCGCTCGAACAACACCTGGGCCAAGGCCAGTGCCTGCAGATAGGCTTCCCGGGCATCCACCCACTCGCCCAGCCTGAACCAGCGATTGGCGCGTTCGATCGTTCGTTTCCAGTGTTCCATGATCAATCCTCCACAGGTGTGTCGGGTTAAACGCCGCCAGCGGTGAGCTTCTCGGGGTCCAGCAGAACCTCGAGTTCGCTACGGCTCAGATGGGTGTATTCCAGGGCGACATCGATGACCGGGCGGCCTTGCCGGTAGGCCGTCTTGGCGATTTCAGCGGCCTTCTGGTAACCGATGATCGGGTTCAAGGCGGTAACCAGGATCGGATTGCGCGACAACGCATCCTTGAGCCGGGCTTCGTTGACCTTGAACGTGGCGATGGCCTTGTCCGCCAGCAAACGGCTGGCGGTGGACATCAGGGCAATGCTGCTCAACAGGTTCTGGGCGATGATCGGCAACATCACGTTCAGTTCGAAATTACCGGACTGACCGGCGACGGTGATCACCGTGTCGTTGCCGATGACCTGGGCTGCCACCATCGCCGTGGCTTCGGGGATCACCGGGTTGACCTTGCCGGGCATGATCGACGAGCCCGGCTGCAGGCCTTCGAGCTCGATCTCGCCCAGGCCAGCCAACGGCCCGGAATTCATCCAGCGCAGGTCGTTGGCGATTTTCATCAGCGACACCGCAGTGGTCTTGAGCTGGCCGGACACTGCCACGGCAGTGTCCTGGGAACCGATCAGCGCGAACAGGTGCTTGCCTGGAGTGAATTGCACCCCGGTCAATTGCGTCAGTTGCTGGCTGAACAGCTCGGCGAAACGCGGATGGGCATTGACCCCGGTGCCCACCGCCGTACCGCCCTGGGCCAGCGCTTGCAGGCTCGGCAGCAAGTCCTGCAGGTGACCGATGTTGGCCTTGAGTTGCTGCGCCCAACCCTCGAGCACCTGGCTCAAGCGCACCGGCATGGCATCCATCAGGTGGGTACGGCCGGTCTTGATGAACGGGTGGACCTGCACGGCCTTGTGCTCGATCACCTGCACCAGGTGCAGCAACGCCGGCAGCAATTGTTCGTGCAGGGCCAGCGCGGCGCTGACATGAATGCTGGTGGGAATGATGTCGTTGCTGCTCTGGCCGCAATTGACGTGGTCGTTGGGGTTGATCGGCTCGCCCAGCAACCGGCTGGCGAGGGTAGCGAGCACTTCGTTGGCGTTCATGTTGGAGCTGGTGCCGGAGCCGGTCTGGAAGATGTCCACCGGGAAATGCGCCATAAAGTCGTCTTCGAGCAAACCCTGGGCGGCCTCCACGATCGCCTTGCCCTGGGCCGCGCTGATCTGCCCCAGCTCGACATTGGCCCGGGCGGCGGCGGCCTTGGCCAGGATCAGCGCGCGAATGAATTGCGCGGGCATACGCTGGCCGCTGATGGGGAAGTTATCCACCGCACGCTGGGTTTGCGCACCGTAGAGGGCCGCCTCCGGGACCTGAAGCTCGCCCATGCTGTCGCGTTCGATACGGGTATTACTCATCGGAAGATCCTTGCACCAGTTCAATAAGAGGGATCGACGGCTCCAGGGCGCAGGTCGCCAGCGCCCAGGCATGCGCCTGCCAACGCTTCAGGCGGCAGCCGCACAGGGATTGTCGTTCGAGGTCACGCAGGGGGCGCCACGCCTGGTCGAGGCAGAGGGTTCGCCAGTGCCAGGGCAACGCGACATCCGAAGCGGTGTCGAGCAGCAGGCGGAATGCGGTTTCGCCAATCATCCACGGCGAAGTGACGGTGCAGCAGGCCAGGTAACGACCTTCGGCCAGGTAGTGCTCGATGAGCCGCGGCTCGTCCGGGTCCATTGCGCAACGGATCTGGCGACTCATCCAGCGCCAGCTTTCGAGGTAGGGTGGCTCGTGCAGTGCAGAACTCATGACCGGGCTCATTCGGAAAATGAGATTCATTATTAAATGATAATCAAACTCAACACAAGAGAAGTCCACGGACATAAAAAAAGCGCGTCCCCCCCGTCAGGGAGAACGCGCCTTTTCATTGCGTTGGCGATCAGCTGCCCGCCACCATCATTCGTTCGATCAGCACCGAACCGGTGCGGATATTACTGCGCAGCTCCAAATCATTACCCACGGCGACAATCTGCTTGAACATGTCACGCAGGTTGCCGGCAATGGTCACCTCCTGGACCGGGAACTGGATCTCGCCGTTCTCGACCCAGAAACCCGCCGCGCCGCGCGAGTAATCACCGGTCACCATGTTCAGGCCATGGCCCATCAGTTCGGTCACCAGCAAGCCGCGGCCCATCCGCCGCAGCAACGCCGCCTGGTCTTCCTCGCCATGGGTCACGAACAGGTTGTGCACGCCACCCGCGTTGGCGGTGCTTGGCATGCCGAGCTTGCGGCCCGAATAGGTGCCGAGGATGTAGGACACCAGTTCACCGTTCTCCACGAACGGCTTGGCATAGGTCGCCAGGCCATCGCCGTCGAACGCGGAACTGCCCATGGCCTGCATCAGGTGTGGGCGTTCATCGATGGTCATCCATTCCGGGAACAGTTTCTGGCCCAGGGCGCCCTCGAGGAACGACGACTTGCGGTACAGGTTGCCGCCGGACACCGCCGACAGGAAGCTGCCGAACAGCCCACCGGCCAGCTCGGCGGAAAACAGCACCGGCACTTCGCAGGTGGGGACCGGCCGTGCGCCGAGACGGCTGGCCGCCCGCTGCGCGGCTTTCTGGCCGATGCTCAGCGGGTCCGCCAGCAATGTGCCTTGGCGGTTCACGTCGTACCAGTAATCGCGCTGCATCTGGCCGTTCGCCTCGGCGATCATGACGCAACTGAGGCTGTGGCGCGTCGAAGCATAGCCGCCGATGAAGCCGTGGCTGTTGCCATAGACCCGGCACCCCTGGTGGGTATTGAGCGTCGTGCCGTCGGCATTCTTGATTCGCGCGTCGGCATCGAACGCCGCCGCTTCGCAGCGCAGCGCCTGCTCGATGGCTTGTTCGGGCGTGATGTCCCAGGCGTGGAACAGGTCAAAGTCGCGCGCCTCCTTGCACATCAGCGCGGCGTCGGCCAGCCCCGAGGCTTCGTCTTCGGACGTGTGCTTGGCAATCGCCAGTGCAGCGGCGACGGTTTCGCGAATGGCGTCCGGGCCGCTGGCCGAGGTGCTGGCCGAACCCTTGCGCTGGCCGACGTACAACGTGATGCCAAAACCCTGGTCGCGATTGAACTCGACGGTTTCTACCTCGCGCTGGCGTACCGACGTCGACAAGCCCTGCTCCAGCGACACCGCCACTTCACACGCGCTGGCACCCTGGCGCTTGGCCTCGGCGAGGATCTGCTCGACCTGCTCCTGCAGTGCCGGCAATGCTTGCGGGCCGACGCTCTGAACTGCACTCATTGGTTTTCTCCATCAAATTCGGCTTTCGGTTAGGCCTTCGAGCGACCGGGCCGGACAAGCGGCCCCCGACTGGTTATCATGGCGGCGTTTCTTTGCGGACTGCCACCATGGTTGATTCTTACGACGACGCCCTCTACGGGGGCGAAAAAAGCAAATCCCAGGTCAAACGCGAGCTGCATGCTCTGGTTGACCTCGGCGAGCGCCTGACAACACTCAAGCCTGACTTGCTGGCCAAACTGCCCCTGACCGACGCCTTGCGCCGGGCCCTGGCCGATGCGCCCAAGCACACCGCGAACATCGCGCGTAAACGGCACCTGCAATTCATCGGCAAACTGATGCGCGACCAGGACACTGACGCCATCCTGGTGCTGCTCGATCAACTCGATGCTTCCACCCGGCAATACAACGAACGTTTCCACAACCTGGAGCGCTGGCGCGATCGCTTGATCGCAGGCGACGACGGCACCCTGGAAAAATTCGTCATCGACTACCCGGAGGCCGATCGCCAGCAACTGCGCTCCCTGATCCGTCAGGCCCAGCACGAGGTGGCGCAGAACAAGCCGCCGGCCTCGAGCCGTAAAATCTTCAAGTACATCCGTGAGCTGGACGAGACCCAACGCGGTTTGCGCTGATCGCTCACGCCCACTCCCCTTTGGGAGTTGCCTTTGTTGTGGCGAGGGAGCTTGCTCCCGCTCGGTCGGTACGACGCCTCGGGCGTAGCGACCGCATTGGGGCTACTGCGTAGCCCAACGGGAGCAAGCTCCCTCGCCACAATGAGTTACACGAGCCTTGGCGCATTTCACGCACCGGTGCCACCCACGGTGATCGCATCGATCTTCAGCGTCGGCTGGCCAACGCCCACCGGCACCGATTGCCCATCCTTGCCGCACGTCCCCACGCCGCTGTCCAGCGACAGGTCGTTACCGACCATCGACACCTTGCTCATCGCCTCCGGCCCGTTGCCGATCAGGGTCGCGCCCTTGACCGGCGCGGTGATCTTGCCGTCTTCGATCAGGTACGCCTCGCTGGTGGAGAACACGAACTTGCCGCTGGTGATGTCCACCTGGCCACCGCCGAGGTTGGCGCAGTAGATGCCTTTTTTCACCGAAGCGATGATTTCCGCCGGATCGCTCTGGCCGCCCAGCATGTAGGTGTTGGTCATGCGCGGCATCGGCAGGTGCGCGTAGGACTCGCGGCGACCGTTGCCGGTACGGGCGACGCCCATCAGGCGGGCATTGAGCTTGTCTTGCATGTACCCCTTGAGCACGCCGTTTTCGATCAGCGTGGTGCACTCGGTCGGGGTGCCTTCGTCGTCGACGCTCAGGGACCCGCGACGTCCGGCAAGGGTGCCGTCATCGACAATGGTGCAGAGTGTCGAGGCGACCTTTTCGCCCATGCGACCGCTGTAGGCCGAACTGCCTTTGCGGTTGAAGTCGCCTTCCAGGCCGTGGCCCACCGCTTCGTGCAGCAGCACGCCGGACCAACCGGAGCCCAGCACCACCGGCAGGGTTCCCGCCGGGGCCGCAATGGCCTCCAGGTTGACCAGTGCCTGGCGCAGCGCCTCGCGGGCATAGCCCATGGCGCGGTCCTCGTTGAGGAAGTAACGATAGTCGGTGCGCCCGCCACCGCCATGGCCGCCCCGCTCGCGGCGGCCGTTCTGCTCGACGATCACGCTGACGTTGAAACGCACCAGCGGCCGCACGTCCGCCGCCAGGCCGCCGTCGGTGGAGGCCACCAGGATCCGCTCCCAAACCCCGGCCATGCTCACCGACACCTGTTGGATGCGTGGATCGAGGGCGCGGGTGGCAACGTCGATGCGCTTGAGCAACTCGACCTTTTCGGCGCGCGTCATGACTTCCAGCGGGTTGTCCGGTGCGTACAGCTGCGCCACGTCCTGGCTGCTGAAGGCCTGGACCGTGCCGTTCTGCCCTGCCCGGGAAATCGACCGGGCGGCACGGGCCGCAGCGCCCAAGGCCTCGAGGGTGATGGCATTGCTGTAGGCAAAACCGGTCTTTTCCCCGGACTGGGCACGCACGCCCACGCCCTGGTCAAGGTTGAAGCTGCCTTCCTTGACGATGCCGTCTTCCAGCGACCAGGACTCGGAAATCTGGCCCTGGAAATACAGGTCGGCCGCATCGATGCCCGGGCCGGCCAGATCGCCCAGCACGCCTTGCAGGCTTTCGAGGGTCACGCCACCGGGGGCTAGAAGGTGTTCACTGACTGAGGACAACAACCCGCTCATATGTTCTACGCCTTGAATTCGTCGTCTTGGACAGGCCGCTGTCGAGCGCCCTGCGAGAAAAAGCGCCGATGGCTGGCCACCGGCATGCGCGCCCGGATGGACGCCTGTTCGCTGCTGTCGCGCTCGGCCACCAGCACGGCCTCGCCTTGATCCTGTTGCGCCAGCACGCGCCCCCACGGGTCGACAATCGCGGCATGGCCAAAGGTTTCCCGGGGCCCAGGGTGCACGCCGCCCTGGGCGGCCGCCAGCACATAGCACTGGGTCTCGATGGCCCGGGCGCGAATCAGCACCTCCCAATGGGCCTCGCCCGTCACCGCGGTAAACGCCGAGGGCGCCGTGATCAGCTCGGCCCCGGCCGCCCGCAGCTCGCTGTAAAGCTCCGGGAAGCGCAAGTCGTAGCAGACCGTCAATCCCACCCGGCCCACCGGGGTATCGGCGACCACCACCTGGCCGCCATAAGCATAGTCGTCAGACTCACGGTAGCGACCGCGATTGTCCGCCACGTCCACATCGAACAGGTGCAGCTTGTCATAGCGCGCCACGATCTCACCCTGATCGTCGACCAGCAACGAACAGGCGTGGGCCTTGGCCTCGGGCCGGCCCGCCGGCGGCAACGGCAACGTGCCTGCGACAATCCATAACCTGAGGTCGCGGGCGACCTGTTTCAACCAGGGCAGGATCGGCCCCTGACCAATGGCCTCGGCACGGCCGATGTCGGCCACGTCCCGCCGCCCCATGGCCGCGAAATTCTCGGGCAGCACCGCCAGCCTTGCGCCACTGGCAGCTGCCTGCTCCAACAGCACATGGGCCCGCGCCAGATTGGCGAGCACGTCGCTCTGGCTGACCATTTGAATCACGGCGATTGGCATGGTGCTTTCCTCATTGTCTGCATCCTTCCCCCTGTGGGAGCGGGCTTGCTCGCGAAAGCGGTGTGCCTGTCACATCAATGTTGATTGTGCCGGCGCTTTCGCGAGCGAGCCCGCTCCCACAGGGGTTATCGCATCGTCTGTCAGAACGGCTTGTCGAACGTGATCTTCGGCTCTTTCCACGGCCCCTTGACGTCGTATCTTACGCTGGCGAAACGGGCCACGCGGTCACCGATCAACTTGTCGATCAGGAACAGCGCCCCACCCACCGCCGGTGCGCCCACGATCAGCGCGGCGATCGGCAGGTTGTTGGTCACCGGCAGGGTCACCAGCAGCTTGGCATCGACCCGGTCAGCCACCATGTCCAACGTGCCGTTGAGCTCCAGGTTGCTTGACGGTCCTGTCAGGGTAATCGGCTCGCGGGTCACGTAGACGCCATCGCTCGCCACCAGCAGGCCCTTGACCCGATCGTAGCTCAGGCCCTTGCCGAACAGGTCGGAGAAGTCCAGGCGCAGGCGTCGACCGATGGAGTTGAAGTTCAACAGGCCAAAAACCCGCAACGCCTGGGCACTGCCTTCGACTTCGACGAACTGCCCTTTGCTCAGTGACGCATCGAGGCTACCGGAAAAGCGCTTGGTGGCGACCCACGCCGGCGAACCGGGCCAGCGGCCATCCACATCCAGGTGGAACTCCTGGCTGGTCACGCTCGGCGCAAAGCCCCAACCCTTGAGCACATCGGCCAGGTTCTTGCCGCTGATGCGCCCCTTGTACCAACTGTTGGTGGCACCGGGCACGCCTTCCCAGCCGCCGCTGCCATTCAAGACCATGCCCCGCAGGCCCATGTCCAGGTTGTTCAGGGAAATGCCCTTGGCGGTCGGGCGCACTTTCAGCGACCAGGCGCCGATGAGGTCAGGGCCCTGGAACAGCTGGTCGATGGCGATATCCATGGCCGGGACCTTGGTCGGATCGACCGAGGCCAGCGGATCCGGGGCGTTCTCATCCGCCTGGACCGTCGGGTCCACCGGCGGCAAGCGAACATAATCCATCGCGATGCCAATCGGCGCCCCCTTGGCATCCGGGAGCGTGACATTGCCCTTGGCCTGTTGGCTGGCGAGGCGCAAGCCCCAGGCGTCCGGCTTGCGGTCGAGTTGCACCGAGGCCTGGTCCAGGGTGGTGCCCATCGCCGTCAGCTTGCCGACGTTCAGGTCGACGCTGTTGAGCAGTTGCTTGGCGCTGCCGCCCGGGTCTTGTCCAGCGTATCGGGTCACCAGCTCCTGCCAGGGACTGACATCCAGCTCCGACAGCGTCCCGCGCAGGCGCAGGCCCTTGGCGCCCGGCAACACCGCGTCGCCCGTGCCCAGCAGCAATTCACCGCGACCGTCGGCCAGTTTCCCGCTTGGCGCGGCGTAAGCGAAACGGGCCAGGTCGCCATAGGTTGCCCAATAACGCCGCTCCGGCCCTTGCAGGGTCATGCGAAACGACGTATCGCGCCCGACATCGGCCGCCATGCCGAAAGGTGCCGGCAGGTCCACCGCCACGCCCTTGAGGTTGGAATTGACCGACAACTGGCTGTCGGCGCCGTCGAGGACCACCTGCAACTGGTAAGGCACCACGCCGGATACCGGCAACGGTTGGGTGACATCCAGCCAACTGGCAAGCTTCTTGACCTCCACCTGGCCAGACGCCGTGACCCGGGTATTGAGTTCGCCGGCACGGCCCTCGGCAAAGATCTGTGCCGTCACGGGCCGGTCGAACGCCCGGGCACTGATGCCCTTGCCACTCAGGCCCTTGTTGCTGTCGAAGCGGAAATCACCCTTGAGCTGGGTCAGCTCCAGCGCCGGCTCGCTGAGCTTGAGCCGGGCCTTGTCGGTGGCGAAGTCCACCAGGATCTTCGGCTGTTCGCCCTTGACCAGCGGGATGTCGAGTTTCACGCTGCCTTGCAGATCGCCCTCGCCTTCCCACCCGGCGAACGTCTCGGCCGTGCCGATTGGCGCCGTCTGGAGAATCTTCAGTCCGTCCCCCAACCCGCCAGTGAACCCGCCGTCCAGCAACAGGTGGGAGCTCTGCCCACTGGGAACGTGGGGAATGTTCACCGAGACATCCTTGACCTGGGTGTCGAGCAATTGCCCCTGGCTGGCATAGACGCGTACGCCGCTGTCCTCGACGAAGACATCACCGCTGACCTTGCTGACCGACGGCCAGCCCGGCTGGAATGCCAGCTCGGCATCATGCACCTTGAAGAACAGGCTGATGCTGCGCGCCGCGTCCTCGGCACCGTGGTTCAGCGAGCCTTGGTACTGGAAGAACCCCTGGTCCACCGCGCCCTTGACGATGGCGGTACGCAGCCATTCATCCAGTGCCGGGCTGAGGACGGCAGGCAAGTACTTGCCGGTGTAGCGGCCGTCACCGTCCACCAGGCCGACCCGCAGGTCCATGTAGTCTTCCTGGCTGTGGTCGAAGTGCAGGCGGATCAGGAAATCGCCGGCAATCCGGCCCTCCTCGCCCAGTACCTTCAGGTACGGCGCGATCAGGGTGAAGCCTTGCTTGTCCAGCTTCCAGGTCAACCGGGCATTGGCTTGCAGGTATTGCCAGGGCTTGGCGAAGATCGGGTCCAGGTGCAGGGAAAAATCCTTGCTGTCCATGCGCAGCTCGCCGCCGCCCAGGTCGCCGCTGAGGCTGCCCGAGACGTTTCGCGCGGCCGGAGCACCGTGGTAGGCATCAAAGCCGACGGTGTCGAGGTTGGTGGCAAAGCTGATCTTCTGGTCGCCGGTGTTCTGCGGCCGGTAGTCCAGCAGCACGTTACGCAGGCTGCCGGTCACCTTGAGCCGGTCGATGACCGTGGCGACGCCTTCGGGCAATGGCGCCAGGGCATTGAGCAACGGGGTCAGCGGGGTCAGGTCGAGGCGATCGGCCTGCACATGCCAGCGCTCTTCAGCCTGTCCGGTGGCGTTGCTCTGCTGCAATTGCAGGCGCGACTCCCAACGGGTCTCGCCCAGGTTCATCGCCAGGGAATCGAACGTCGCGGTGAACCCTTGGTCGCCGCGCTGGAAATACCCGTTGAGGGCCAGGTTGTGGATCTGCACCGGCTTGCGCTCGGCATAGCCGCCCTGCAGTTGCGGCGCGTTCAGGCGCATGGCCGCGCTCTGCACGGTGCCGGCGCCCCAACTGAGCCAGAATTCGCCGCCGGCCTGGAGCCGGGCGACATTCCATTGCCCGGTCAGGCGCTTGGGCAACCACTTGGACCAGTCACTCTGCGGCAGGCTCAGGTAGGCGTCGGCCGCGCCATTCTTCCAATCGCTGGCGCGGATCCGGGTGCGCAGGTTGATTGCCACGGGTTGGCCGTCGGGCAGGGTCAGGCGTGCGTCGAGCCGCTGGCGCGTCGCGCCCGTGCGCAGGCTCAGGCCGACGTAGGTCAAGGTCAGGGGGGATTGTTCGAGGGGTTGCAGGGTGACCTGGCTGTCGAGCAGCGACAGCTTGGCCACCACCTGCATGCGCTCCAGCAATTGCTGCGGGTCGAGAGGCTGGTCGTCCTGCACCGGCAGGCCTTCCAGGGCCCATTTGCCGTCGGCGCCTTCCTTGAGGCTGATCTTCAGGCCGCTGAGCTCCAGGTGAGCAAGACGCACCTGGCGCGCCATCAGGCTCGCCCACAGGTCTGGCACCGCACGCACTTGATCCAGGTGCAGGGCATTGGGCCCCTCGCCGACCACCACATCGCGCGCGGCCAGGATCGGCGCCAGTGCGCTCCAGCTACCGTCGAGGCTGCCGATGTGCACGGGCAGGCCCAGGGCCTGGCCGGCCCGGTCCTCGACCTCGGCACGGTACTCGGCCACCAGCGGCACCAGCTCGCGCCCCAGGCTGACGTACAACGCCACCAGCACCAGCAGCAATGCACACAGGCCCAGCCCCCAGCGGGTCAGCGCAGCCAAAAAGCGTATCAGACGCTCCATGTCAGTGGCCTCCCCGGCAAAAAATGATCAAAACGGCGGACTCTCCGCTTCCCGAGCCCTTCAGAGCAGCACCACGTCGTATTGTTCCTGGGAATACATGGTTTCGACCTGAAAACGTATCGTGCGTCCGATAAAAGCCTCCAACTCGGCGACATTGCCCGATTCTTCATCGAGCAGGCGATCCACCACTTTCTGGTTCGCCAACACTCTATAGCCGGTGGCCTGGTAGGCGCGCGCCTCCCGGAGGATTTCCCGGAAGATTTCGTAACACACGGTTTCCGGGGTCTTCAGCTTGCCCCGGCCCTGGCAACTGCTGCACGGCTCGCACAGCACCTGCTCAAGGCTTTCACGGGTGCGCTTGCGCGTCATCTGCACCAGGCCCAACTCGGTGATGCCGATGATGTTGGTCTTGGCGTGATCGCGCTCAAGTTGTTTTTCCAGGGTCCGCAGCACCTGGCGCTGATGCTCTTCATCTTCCATGTCGATGAAGTCGATGATGATGATCCCGCCCAGGTTGCGCAGGCGCAGTTGTCGGGCGATGGCGGTGGCGGCCTCCAGGTTGGTCTTGAAGATGGTCTCTTCGAGATTGCGATGGCCGACGAACGCTCCGGTGTTGACGTCGATGGTGCTCATGGCCTCGGCCGGGTCCACCACCAGGTAACCGCCGGACTTGAGCGGGACCTTGCGCTCCAGGGCCTTCTGGATTTCATCCTCGACGCCGTACAGGTCGAAGATTGGCCGCTCGCCGGGGTAATGTTCGAGGCGGTCGGCAATTTCCGGCATCAGCTCGGCGACGAACTGCGTGGTTTTCTGGAAGGTTTCCCGGGAGTCGATGCGGATTTTCTCGATCTTCGGGCTGACCAGGTCGCGCAGGGTACGCAGCGCCAGGCCCAAATCCTCGTAGATCACGCTGGGGGTGGCGATGGTCTTGATCTGCGCGGCGATCTGGTCCCAGAGCCTGCGCAGGTAGCGGATGTCCATGAGGATCTCATCGGCACCGGCCCCCTCGGCGGCGGTGCGCAGGATGAAGCCACCGGCCTCCTTGATGCCTTCCTTTTCCACGCAGTCGCTGACCACCTGCTTGAGGCGTTCGCGCTCGGCTTCGTCTTCGATCTTCAGGGAAATGCCGACGTGGGCCGTGCGTGGCATGTACACCAGGTAGCGCGACGGAATCGACAACTGCGTGGTCAGGCGTGCGCCCTTGGAACCGATGGGGTCCTTGGTGACCTGCACCACCAGGCTCTGGCCTTCGTGGACCAATGCGCTGATGGTCTCCACGGCCGGCCCCTCGCGCATGGAAATTTCCGATGCGTGGATGAATGCCGCGCGGTCCAGGCCGATGTCGACGAATGCCGCCTGCATGCCCGGCAACACCCTTACCACCTTGCCTTTGTAGATATTGCCAACGATGCCGCGCTTTTGCGTGCGTTCGACGTGAACCTCTTGCAACACACCGTTTTCAACCACCGCCACGCGCGATTCCATCGGCGTGATGTTGATCAGGATCTCTTCACTCATGGCAGGGTCTCGTTCAGGCATGTTCACGTTTATGGCCGCATCAAGTCAGACGACGCCCAAGGGGCGCTCCAGGGTTTGCCAACAGGGTATGCCGAAATCACCCAGCAGTTGCGCGGTTTCGCACAGCGGCAAGCCAACCACCGCAGAATAGCTGCCCTCCAGCCCGGCGACGAACACCGCCCCCAAGCCCTGGATGCCGTAGCCGCCCGCCTTGTCCCGGGGCTCACCGCTGGCCCAGTAGGCCGCCGCTTCCGGTTCTGTGATGGGACGAAACCGCACCCGACTGCGGACCACCCGGGACTCGCATCGCTGGTCGTCGAGCACGGCAATGGCGGTCAGCACTTCATGATCGCGTCCGGACAGGCTCATGAGCATCGCCTGGGCATCGGCTTGATCCCGCGGCTTGCCGAGAATCTGTCCGTCCAGCACCACCGCCGTGTCGGCGCCCAACACGCAGCCGTCCGCGCCGCTGCGCCGTCCGGCTTCGGCCTTGCCGCGCGCCAGGCGCTCGACATAGGCGGCCGGGGTTTCGTGATCCAGGGGCGTTTCATCGATGTCCGCGCTGATGGCGGTAAAGGGCACGCCGATCTGTGTGAGCAATTCACGCCGACGTGGCGAGCCTGAGGCGAGGTAAAGCGGTTTCATCAAGACATCTCCCTCTCAAAGCACGGCCATCCGAACACAAACAGCTTTTTGTGGCGAGGGCGCTTGCTCCCTCGCGACAGGGATGTAACTCATCAGAAAAAGTGTAGATATCTGACCGAATCAGTTGATCTTGAAACGCAGGCGCAGGCCACGCAAACCGAAGCTGACCCACGGCCAGAGCAGCGCGCTGACCAGGGCTGGCAACACCAGCGCCAGGGTCGGCTGACGATTGCCGGTCAAGGCGCTGAGCCATAGCTGGACCAACTGCGCCAGGCCGAAGATCACCAGGATCACCAGGCACTGCTGCCACATGGGAAACATCCGCAGGCGCTGTTGCAGGGACAGGACCAGAAAGGTGATCAAGGTCAGGATCAACGCGTTCTGCCCCAGCAGGGTGCCGTAAAGCACATCTTCGGCCAGGCCCAGGCACCAGGCAGTGACCATGCCGACCTTGTGCGGCAAGGCCAGCGCCCAGAAGGCCAGTAGCAGGGCCAGCCACAGCGGTCGCAGGATTTCCATGAACTGCGGCAGTGGCGAAACGCTGAGCAACAGGCCGATGGCAAAGGTCAGCCAGACCATCCAGCCGTTACCGGATTTACTGCTCATTCTTCTCGTGCTCCCCTGGTGGCGGGCGCAGTGGCCGGCGTGGAGGTGGCAGGCTTGGGCGCGGGCCGGGCGTGCTGCGTCGCCGGCGCATGGCTGGTCGAACGGCTGCCGTTAGCGGCAGGCGCCGTGGCCGGGGCCGCTGGGGTCACCGGCGTCGTGGCCGGCGCAGGGGCCGCCGGGGTGGTCGGGGCGGTCGCTGGCTTGGGCACGGTAGCCGGGACAGCCGCCGGCGCCTGGGTGCCTGGCGTGGCCGAGTCCCCGCCCTGCCGGTCCTGGGCTTCCTGGGCCACCGCGGCATCGTTGGCGCGCTCTTCCGGGGTGCGATTGTCGCTGAACACCAGCAGCAGGTAGCGGCTGCGGTTCAGCGCGGCAGTCGGCACCGCGCGGACGATGGCGAACGGCTGGCCGGAATCGTGGATGACTTCCTTGACGGTCGCCACCGGATAACCGGCTGGGAAACGCTGGCCGAGACCGGAGCTGACCAGCAGGTCGCCTTCCTTGATGTCGGCGGTATCAGCCACGTGCCGCAGTTCCAAGCGTTCCGGGTTGCCGGTGCCACTGGCAATCGCGCGCAGACCGTTGCGGTTGACCTGTACCGGAATGCTGTGGGTGGTGTCAGTGAGCAACAGCACCCGGGCCGTATAAGGCATCAGTTCCACCACCTGGCCCATCAGGCCGCGGGCGTCGAGCACCGGCTGGCCGAGGAACACACCGTCGCGTTCGCCCTTGTTGATGAGGATACGGTGGGTAAAGGGGTTGGGGTCCATGCCGATCAGCTCGGCCACTTCGACCTTCTCGTTCACCAGCGCAGAGGAGTTGAGCAACTCGCGCAGCCGCACGTTCTGCTCGGTGAGGGCCGCAAGCTTCTGCATGCGCCCCTGCAACAGCAGGTTCTCGGTCTTGAGTTTTTCGTTTTCGGCGACCAGTTCGGTGCGGCTGCCAAACTGGCTGGCCACACCCTGCCACAAGCGCTGTGGCAGGTCGGTGATCCAGTAGGACTCCATCAACACCAGCGACATCTGGCTGCGCACAGGCTTGAGCAGCGTGAAGCGGGCATCGACCACCATCAGCGCGACCGACAGCACGGCCAGCACCAGCAGGCGTACGCCCAATGAGGGGCCTTTGGCGAAAAGCGGTTTAATAGGCCGCTCCTCCCAGGCAAATGTTTTCTTTATTCATACGGCATCAGACCGGCCTGGATACGAATGGCAGAAGATAAACGCCAACGGGCAGCACTGCAAAGTGCTGCCCGGGCGCGAACAACATGCACCACCGCCAGGCTTATTCGCTGGAGAGCAGGTCCATGGTGTGCTTGTCCATCATTTCCAAAGCACGGCCACCGCCGCGAGCCACGCAGGTCAGCGGGTCTTCGGCAACGATTACCGGCAAGCCGGTTTCCTGGGCCAGCAGTTTGTCGAGGTCACGCAACAGCGCGCCACCACCGGTCAGCACCAGGCCGCGCTCGGCGATGTCCGATGCCAACTCCGGCGGCGACTGCTCCAGGGCGCTTTTCACCGCCTGGACGATCGTCGCCAGGGACTCTTGCAGCGCTTCCAGGACTTCGTTGGAATTCAAGGTGAAGGCACGTGGCACGCCTTCGGCCAGGTTACGGCCGCGAACGTCGACTTCACGCACTTCGCCGCCCGGGTAGGCCGTACCGATTTCCTGCTTGATGCGCTCAGCGGTGGATTCGCCGATCAGGCTGCCGTAGTTGCGACGTACGTAGGTGATGATCGCTTCGTCGAAACGGTCGCCGCCCACACGCACGGACTCGGCGTAGACCACGCCATTGAGGGAGATCAGCGCGATCTCGGTGGTACCGCCACCGATGTCGACGACCATCGAACCGCGGGCTTCTTCCACCGGCAGGCCGGCACCGATGGCAGCGGCCATCGGCTCTTCGATCAGGAACACTTCGCGGGCACCGGCACCCAGGGCCGATTCACGGATGGCCCGACGCTCCACCTGGGTGGACTTGCACGGCACGCAGATCAGCACGCGAGGGCTGGGCTGCAGGAAACTGTTTTCGTGAACTTTGTTGATGAAATATTGCAGCATCTTTTCGCAGACGCTGAAGTCGGCGATCACGCCGTCCTTCATCGGGCGAATGGCAGCTATGTTGCCCGGTGTACGGCCCAGCATGCGCTTGGCTTCCGTACCGACAGCCACGACACTTTTCTGGTTGCCGTGGGTACGGATGGCCACGACCGAGGGTTCATTCAGGACGATACCGCGCTCGCGCACGTAAATAAGGGTGTTGGCAGTGCCCAGGTCAATGGAAAGATCGCTGGAAAACATGCCACGCAGTTTCTTGAACATGGGAAAGGGACCCTAGGCAACGCGTGGGTAAAAAAGTGCGGCAAACTCTAACAACGACAGGGATTTTGGGCAAGGCGCCAATATGTTAAATTGGCCGCTTTTCTGTGCACCAAACCCTACAATCGCGGCCAATGCCCTGTTGTGATACAGGGCACTGGACCGTAGAAATGCGGTAGTGTTCCGACAATCTAACACACGGACCGACTGCGTCCGTTCTGTTTTCCACTGGAGAATCCCATGGCGCTTGAACGCTCCGACGTGGAAAAAATCGCTCATCTGGCCTGCCTGGGCCTCAATGAAGCCGATCTTCCACACATCACTTCTGCCCTGAACAGCATTCTGGGGTTGGTCGACGAGATGCAGGCGGTCAATACCGACGGTATCGAGCCGCTGGCCCACCCACTGGAAGCCAGCCAGCGCCTGCGCGCCGACGTCGTGACCGAATCCGATCATCGCGAGGCCTACCAGTCCATCGCACCAGCGGTCGAAAACGGCCTGTACCTGGTTCCGAAAGTCATCGACTAAAGGGAAAGAGCCTCTCATGCATCACATGACCCTGGCCGAGATCGCCCGCGGACTCGCCGACAAGCAGTTTTCCTCCGAAGAGCTGACCAAAGTCCTGCTGGCGCGCATCGCCCAACTCGACCCGCAGCTCAACAGTTTCATCAGCCTCACCGAAGAACTGGCCCTGAACCAGGCCGCCGCCGCCGACGCCCGGCGCGCCAAAGGCGAGAGCGGCGCGCTGCTGGGCGCACCGATCGCCCACAAGGACCTGTTCTGCACCCAAGGCATCCGCACCAGTTGCGGCTCGAAGATGCTCGACAACTTCAAGGCCCCGTACGATGCCACCGTGGTCGCCAAGCTGGCCGCCGCCGGCGCCGTGACCCTGGGCAAGACCAACATGGACGAGTTCGCCATGGGCTCGGCCAACGAGTCGAGCTACTACGGCGCGGTGAAAAACCCGTGGAACCTGGCACACGTGCCGGGCGGTTCGTCCGGCGGCTCCGCTGCCGCCGTGGCCGCGCGCCTGCTGCCGGCCGCCACGGCCACCGACACCGGTGGTTCGATTCGCCAGCCCGCGGCCTTCACCAACCTCACCGGCCTGAAGCCGACCTATGGCCGGGTGTCGCGCTGGGGCATGATTGCCTACGCGTCGAGCCTCGACCAGGGTGGCCCGCTGGCCCGCACCGCCGAAGACTGCGCGATCCTGCTGCAAGGCATGGCCGGCTTCGACCCGAACGACTCCACCAGCATCGATGAACCGGTGCCGGACTACAGCGCCAACCTCAACGGCTCCCTGCAAGGCCTGCGCATCGGCGTGCCGAAGGAGTACTTCAGCGCCGGCCTCGACCCACGCATTGCCGAGCGGGTCCACGACAGCGTCAAGACGCTGGAAAAACTCGGCGCGGTCGTCAAGCAGATCAGCCTGCCGAACATGCAGCATGCGATTCCTGCCTACTACGTGATCGCGCCAGCGGAAGCCTCGTCGAACCTGTCGCGTTTCGACGGCGTGCGCTTCGGCCATCGCTGCGAGAACCCGGAAAACCTGATGGACCTGTACAAGCGCTCCCGGGGCGAAGGCTTCGGTGTCGAGGTGCAGCGTCGGATCATGGTCGGGGCCTACGCCCTGTCTGCCGGCTACTACGATGCCTACTACCTCAAGGCGCAGAAGATCCGTCGGCTGGTGAAGAACGACTTCATGGCCGCCTTCAACGAGGTCGACGTCATCCTCGGCCCAACCACGCCGAACCCGGCCTGGAAACTCGGCGCCAAAGACAGCGACCCGGTGGCCGCCTACCTGGAAGACGTCTACACCATCACCGCCAACCTCGCCGGTTTGCCGGGCCTGTCCATGCCGGCCGGCTTCGTCGATGGCCTGCCGGTGGGCGTACAGTTGCTCGCGCCGTATTTCCAGGAAGGCCGCCTGTTGAACGTTGCCCACCAGTATCAGTTACACACTGACTGGCACACCCGCACCCCTCAGGGGTTTTGAAACTGCTGCGCTCGGTAATGCTGCGTTGAAAACTGGTTCGAAATGCTCATTGACTACTGTCAACTCCGCTTTCTCACCAGTTTTCGCCTTGCCTTACCTTCGCTCGCGACGTTTCAAAATCCCCTGATAAGACTTCTGAGGAGAAACACATGCAATGGGAAGTCGTGATCGGGCTGGAGATTCATACCCAGCTCACCACCCGGTCGAAAATCTTTTCCGGCAGCGCTACCACTTTCGGTTCCGAGCCCAACACCCAGGCCAGCCTGGTGGACCTGGGCATGCCCGGCGTGCTGCCGGTGCTCAACGCCGAAGCGGTGCGCATGGCGGTAATGTTCGGCCTGGCGATTGACGCCGAGATCGGCCAGCACAACGTGTTCGCCCGCAAGAACTACTTCTATCCGGACCTGCCCAAGGGCTACCAGATCAGCCAGATGGAACTGCCGATCGTGGGCAAGGGCCACCTGGACATCGCCCTGGAAGACGGCACGGTCAAGCGCGTCGGCATCACCCGGGCGCACCTGGAAGAAGACGCCGGCAAGAGCCTGCACGAAGAATTCAACGGCGCCACCGGCATCGACCTGAACCGCGCCGGCACGCCGCTTCTGGAGATCGTTTCCGAACCGGACATGCGCAGCGCCAAGGAAGCCGTGGCCTACGTCAAGGCGATCCACGCGCTGGTACGTTACCTGGGCATCTGCGACGGCAACATGGCCGAAGGTTCGCTGCGCTGCGACTGCAACGTGTCGATCCGTCCCAAGGGCCAGGCCGAGTTCGGCACCCGCTGCGAGATCAAGAACGTCAACTCGTTCCGCTTCATCGAGAAGGCGATCAACAGCGAGATCCAGCGCCAGATCGAACTGATCGAGGACGGCGGCAAGGTCATCCAGCAGACCCGCCTGTACGACCCGAACAAGGACGAAACCCGTCCGATGCGCAGCAAGGAAGAAGCCAACGACTACCGTTACTTCCCCGACCCGGACCTGCTGCCGGTGGTCATCGAGGACACCTTCCTCAATGACGTGCGCGCCACCCTGCCGGAACTGCCACCGCAAAAACGCGAGCGTTTCCAGGCGCAGTTCGGGCTGTCGAGCTACGACGCCAACGTCCTGGCCACCAGCCGCGAACAGGCCGACTACTTCGAGAAAGTCGTGAGTATCGGCGGCGACGCCAAACTGGCGGCCAACTGGGTGATGGTCGAGCTGGGCAGCCTGCTGAACAAGCAGGGCCTGGAGATCGACGAGTCGCCGGTGTCGGCCGAGCAACTGGGCGGCATGCTGTTGCGGATCAAGGACAACACCATTTCCGGCAAGATCGCCAAGATGGTGTTCGAGGCCATGGCCAATGGTGAGGGCAGCGCCGACGAGATCATCGACAAGCGCGGCTTGAAACAGGTCACCGACACCGGGGCGATCAGCGCCGTGCTCGATGAAATGCTCGCAGCCAACGCCGAGCAGGTCGAACAGTACCGCGCGGCAGACGAAGCCAAGCGCGGCAAGATGTTCGGCTTCTTCGTCGGCCAGGCCATGAAAGCCTCCAAGGGCAAGGCCAACCCGCAACAGGTCAACGAATTGCTCAAAAGCAAGCTCGAGGGCTGAGTGCGATGGAGCCAGTCCGCAAGTCTGGCTCATTCCCCTGTGGCGAGGGAGCTTGCTCCCGCTGGGGCGCGCAGCGCCCCCCGGCTTTCTGTTGCCAGAGTCGGGGGGCTGCTGCGCAGCCCAGCGGGAGCAAGCTCCCTCGCCACAATAAATTTACAACCACACTGATGTGGAAAACCTTTCGATGAAGCGTCTCCTCGGCGCCTGCGCCCTGCTGTCCCTGCTGGCCGGTTGCGCCAGCCAGAGCGGGACAGTTGATCCACACGGCTACGACCAGACTGGCGTCGCTTCTTATTACGGTGCCAGGCACCACGGCAAACGCACCGCCAGCGGCGAGCGTTTCGACCAGCACGGCCTGACCGCCGCCCATCGCCAGTTGCCGTTCGGCACACGGGTGAAAATCACCAACCTGGGCAACAATGACAGCGTCGTGGTCCGCATCAACGACCGTGGCCCGTATACTCGGGGGCGCTTGATCGACGTGTCTCGCGAAGCAGCCGAGCAACTGGGCATGTTACGCACCGGCACCGCGCGGGTACGCGTGCAAGCCCTCGACGACTGATAGACGGAGCCCGGCCATTTCCCTACTCGCCGCTTTATCGCTGCTCAGCCTGATCGAACTGTTCGGCGGCCTGCTGTTGCTGATTGTCGGCGCCGAGTTGCTGGTGCGCGCCGCCGTCGGCGTGGCGGCACGCTTGCAGGTGCGCCCGCTGATCATCGGCCTGACCGTTGTTGCCCTGGGCAGCAGCGCGCCACAGATGGCCGTGAGCCTGCAAGCGACCTTGGCGCAAAACGCCGACATCGCCGTGGGCAGCGTGATCGGCAGCAGCATCTTCAACATCCTCGTCACCCTGGGGCTGTCGGCGCTGATCATGCCGTTGCGCGTCTCGCGCCAACTGGTGCGCCTGGACATCCCGTTGATGATCGGCGCCAGCCTGCTGGTGTTCGTGCTGGCCTTGAACGAAGAACTGACCCGCCTGGACGGGACATTGTTGCTGGCGGCCCTGGCGGTGTACCTCGGCCTACTGCTGCGCCAGTCACGGCACTCCATGCGCCCCCACGCGGCGAGCGTCGACGCGGCGCAGGTGTCCTGGCCCAGGAGCCTGACGATGATCGTGCTCGGCTTGGCGATGCTGATCTACGCCGGGCACCTGCTGCTGGGCGCGGCAGTGACGGTGGCGACGGACCTGGGCTTGTCGGAACGCATCATCGGCCTGACCATCGTCGCCGTCGGCACCTCGCTGCCGGAACTCGCCACCTCGCTGATCGCGGCCCTGCGCGGCCAGCGCGACATTGCGGTGGGCAACGTGATCGGCAGCAACCTGTTCAACCTGCTGGGGGTGCTGGGGGTGACCGCCCTCGTCGCGCCCACGCCGCTTTCGGTTTCGCCGAACGCCCTGGACTTCGACCTGCCGGTGATGCTGGGCGTGGCGGTGCTGTGCCTGCCGGTGTTCTATTCCGGGTACCGGGTCACCCGCGCCGAAGGCCTGCTGCTGCTGGGCCTGTACCTGGTCTATGGGCTGCACGTGGTGTCATTCACCACCGGCATGCCCCTGGCCGGCCGACTGGAACGGCTGATGCTGTTCTATGTGCTGCCCACCTTGCTCGCGTTCTTGCTGTTCACTTTCGTGCGCGCCTGGCGCCGCCAACACCACAAGAGGGATTTGCCATGACCGACACTCCGAAGACCGGCCTCGACATGCGTCGCCAGGTCATGGGCGACGCGTTCGTCGACCGCGCCTTGGGCAACGCCACCGACTTCACCCAGCCGTTGCAGGACTTCGTCAACGAACACGCCTGGGGCAGCGTCTGGCGTCGCGAAGGCCTGCCGCTGAAAACCCGCAGCCTGATCACACTCGCCGCCCTCACCGCCCTCAAGTGCCCACAGGAATTGAAAGGCCACGTGCGCGGCGCGCTGAACAATGGCTGCACGGTGGAAGAGATCCGCGAGGCACTGCTGCATTGCGCGGTGTATGCCGGCGTGCCGGCGGCGATCGATGCGTTTCGGGCAGCGCAGGAAGTGATCGAGGCGTATCAGAAGCCGGAGTAAAGCGCGGGATTTTCCGTGAATGGACCGGCCTCTTCGCGGGCAAGCCCGCTCCCACATTCGACCGCATTCCTTCTGAAGAAGCCCGATCACTGTGGGAGCGGGCTTGCCCGCGAAGAGGCTCCAGAGAACACCAGAAGCCCAAGCCTAGATCCACCCACCCCACTGCAACACAAAAATCCCGATGTTGGTGGTGATCGCCGCCATCAAGGTGGTGATGACGATGATCGCCGCCGCCAGTTCATGGTTGCCATCGGCGGCACGGGCCATGACGAAGCTCGCGGCGGCGGTGGGGCTGCCGAAGTAGAGGAACAGGATCCCCAGCTCCGCGCCGCGAAAGCCCCAGACCCAGGCGCCCAGGGTGGTCAGCAGCGGCAGGCCAACCATCTTCACCAGGCTCGAACTCATGGCCATCTTGCCGCTCTTGCGCAGTGCTGCCAGCGACAGCGTGCCACCGATGCAGATCAGCGCCAGGGGCAAGGTCATCTGCGCCAGGTATTTGCCTGATGTCTCGAGCCAGTTCGGCAGGCCGATCTGCCAATAGGCGAACGGCGCGGCGACGATCACGCTGATGATCAGCGGGTTGCTGAACACGCTTTTGCAGATACTCCACGGGTCCGACTTGATCACCGGGCTGTAGACCGCCAGCACGATGGTCGATAGGGTGTTGTAGAACAGGATCACCAGCGCGGCGAGAATCGCCCCCAGGGAAATCCCGTAGTCGCCATACATGCTTGCTGCCAGCGCCAGGCCGATCACCCCGTTGTTGCCGCGAAACGCGCCCTGGGTGTAGATGCCGCGGTCTTCCCGCGGGCACCGCCAGATCGCCCAACCCCAGGCCATGGCGAAACTCACCAGGGTGGCGACGGAAAAGTAGATCAGCAGATCAGGTTGCAACGCGGCGTGCAGGTCGGCATGGAGGATGCCAAGGAACAACAGCGCCGGCATGGTGACGTTGAACACCAGGGACGAGGCGATGTGGATGAAGTTGTCGTTGATCCAGTCGATGCGCTTGAGCACCACCCCCAGAAACAGCATGGCAAACACCGGCGCGGTGATGTTCAGGGTTTCGAGGAAAATTGCCAGCATGCCGGGGACCTTTCGAGGGGGGTGTCGTTAGGTGGCTAATGATAAGCCACTCGCGGCACTGGCGTCTGGAGATTCCTGTGGGAGCGGGCTTGCTCGCGAAGACGCCGGCACATCCAACATCGATGCAAGCTTAACCACCGCCTTCGCGAGCAAGCTCGCTCCCACACTCGATCGTGGATGGTCACAGCGTTTGTGTCCGCCACCAAAACCCTGTGGGAGCGAGCTTGCTCGCGAAAGCGTTAGTTCAGTCGACACCATGTCGCATGTACTGCCGTCTTCGCGGGCAAGCCCGCCCCTACATGATGAACGCCGGCTCAGGTAATCGGCGCAGGGTTGAACAGGGTGATGTCGTTGAACAGTTTGTGCTGTTCTGCCCAGGTCTTTTTCTTGCCGCTGGCCACGTCCAGGTAGTAGTGGAACAGCTCCCAACCCAGCTCCTCGATCGAGGCACGACCGGTGGCGATGCGCCCGGCGTCGATGTCGATCAGGTCCGGCCAGCGCTGGGCCAGCTCGGTGCGGGTCGAGACCTTCACCACCGGCGCCATTGCCAGGCCGTACGGGGTGCCACGGCCGGTGGTGAACACGTGCAGGTTCATCCCCGCCGCCAGTTGCAGCGTACCGCAGACAAAGTCACTGGCCGGTGTGGCGCAGAAGATCAGGCCTTTTTGCTTGAACCGCTCGCCCGGGCCGAGCACGCCGTTGATCGCGCTGCTGCCGGACTTGACGATCGAGCCCAGGGATTTTTCGACAATGTTCGACAACCCGCCCTTCTTGTTGCCCGGCGTGGTGTTGGCGCTGCGGTCCGCCTCGCCCTTGGCCAGGTAACGGTCGTACCAGTCCATTTCCCGCACCAGTTCCTGGGCGACTTCCCGGGTTTGCGCCCGGGAGGTCAGCAGGTAGATCGCATCGCGCACTTCGGTGACTTCGGAAAACATCACCGTCGCCCCGGCGCGCAGCAACAGGTCCGAGGCATAGCCCAGGGCCGGGTTGGCGGTGATGCCGGAAAACGCATCGCTGCCACCGCACTGCATGCCCAGGATCAACTCCGACGCCGGCACGGTTTCGCGACGGCGCTGGTCGAGCTTCTTCAGGCGGGTTTCGGCCAGGTCCATGATCTGCTCGATCATTTCCGTGAAGCCGTGGCTGGCGTCCTGCAAGCGATACAACCACGGCTCGCTGAGGTCCACCGAGCTGTCGTTGTCGTGCATCACCTGCCCGGCCTGCAATTTCTCGCAGCCCAGGCTGATGACCAACGCCTCGCCCCCCAGGTTCGGGTTGCGCGCCAGGTTACGCACGGTGCGGATCGGGATGTACGCGTCGGTGGCGGTGATTGCCACGCCGCAGCCGTAGCTGTGGGTCAGCGCCACCACGTCGTCGACGTTCGGGTACTTGGGCAGCAACTCGTCCTTGATGCGCTTGACCGCGTGGTCCAGCACCCCGGTCACGCACTGCACCGTGGTGGTGATGCCCAGGATGTTGCGCGTGCCCACGGTACCGTCGGCGTTGCGATAGCCTTCGAAGGTATAGCCCTCGAGCGGTGCATCGGCCGCCGGCACGTCGGTGGACAGCGGCAGGCTGTCCAGCGGCGGCGCGGTGGGCATGCGCAGCTGGTCTTCCTTGACCCAGCTGCCACGGGGGATCGGTTGCAGCGCGTAGCCGATGACCTGGCCGTAGCGAATCACCTCGCCACCCTCAGGGATGTCCTGCAGGGTGACCTTGTGGCTCTGCGGCACGAAGTCCACGGTGACCAGGCCGTCCGGGAATTCGGTCCCGGCCGGTACGCCCTGGTCATTGACGACGATCACGACGTTGTCCCGCTCATGCAGGCGGATGTAACGTGGCGAATCGGCATGTTCAATCAATTGCATTGACGCCGCTCCTTCAGGATTTAGCTTCGGACAGACTGGAGACGTCGGCATCCTTGGCCGTAGGTTCCTTGAGTACGACGCGCTTGATCGGCCCGACGATGACCAGGTAGCTGAACACCGCCACCAGGGCATTGCAACCGACGAATACCAGCGCCCACTTGAACGAACCGGTGGCACTGATGATGTAGCCGATGACGATTGGCGTGGTGATCGAAGCCAGGTTGCCGAAGGTGTTGAACAAGCCACCACTGAGGCCGGCGATCTGTTTCGGCGAGGTGTCGGACACCACGGCCCAGCCCAGTGCGCCCACGCCTTTACCGAAGAATGCCAGGGCCATGAAGCCCACCACCATCCATTCGATCTCGACGTAGTTACAGGCCACGATGCTGCTGGACACCAGCAGGCCGGCGATGATCGGCGCCTTGCGGGCGAAGGTCAGCGAGTGGCCCTTGCGCAGCAGGTAGTCGGAGATCACCCCGCCCAGCACGCCGCCGATGAAACCACAGATTGCCGGCAAGGACGCGATGAAACCGGCCTTGAGGATGGTCATGCCACGTTCCTGCACCAGGTACACCGGGAACCAGGTCAGGAAGAAGTAGGTGATGCCGTTGATGCAGTATTGGCCCAGGTACACGCCGAGCATCATGCGGTTGGTGAGCAGTTGGCGGATGTAGTCCCACTTCGGACCGTCACCCTTGGCTTTCTTGCCCTTGTCCTGGTCCATGTCGACCATCGCGCCGTTGGCGGCGATGTGATTGAACTCGGCTTCGTTGATCATCGGGTGCTGGCGCGGGCTGTAGATCACCTTCAGCCAGATCAGCGAGAACACGATGCCGATGATGCCCATCACGATGAACACGTGCTGCCAGCCGAAGCGGTAGACGATCCAACCCATCAGCGGAGCGAACAACACGGTGGCGAAGTACTGCGCCGAGTTGAAGATCGCCGAGGCGGTGCCGCGTTCTGCGGTGGGGAACCAGGCGGCGACGATGCGGGCGTTGCCCGGGAAGGACGGCGCTTCGGCCAGCCCCACCAGAAAGCGCAGCATGAACAGGGCAACCACGGCCGTGGACATGCCGAATTCACCCACATAGCCTTGCAGCACGGTGAACAACGACCAGGTGAAAATACTCAGGGCGTAGATTTTTTTCGACCCGAACCGGTCGAGCAGCCAGCCGCCGGGAATCTGCCCGGCCACGTAGGCCCAGCCGAAGGCGGAGAAGATGTAACCGAGGGTGACGGCATCGATGCCGAGGTCTTTTTGCAGGCTGGAGCCTGCGATGGCGATGGTGGCACGGTCGGCGTAGTTGATCGTTGTCACCACAAACAGCATGAGCAGGATCAAATAGCGGACGTGTGTCGGCTTGGTCGCTTGCATGAAAAAGTACTCCCACTATTTATTTTTATGCGGGTCAGCAGATTGTACGGCCAGGCTGGATCACCAGCCCGGCCGGTGTTGCAGTTACGATCCGATGTAAGAGGTCTTCACCACTGTGTAGAACTCTTGCGCGTAGCGACCTTGCTCACGCGAACCATAGGACGAACCCTTACGCCCGCCGAACGGCACGTGGTAATCCACGCCGGCGGTCGGCAGGTTGACCATCACCATGCCCGCCTGGGAATGGCGCTTGAAGTGGTTGGCATACTTCAGCGACGTGGTGGCGATACCGGCCGACAGGCCGAACTCGGTGTCGTTGGCCATCGCCAGCGCCGCCTCGTAGTCCGCCACGCGCACGACGTTGGCCACCGGGCCGAAGATCTCTTCGCGGCTAATGCGCATCGACGCCTCGCTGTCGCTGAACAAGGTCGGCGCCAGGAAGTAGCCTTCGGTGTCGCACGTCACCAGGCCGCCACCGCTGACCAGCCGCGCACCTTCGCTCTGGCCGATGTCGATGTACTTCAAGTCCTGGTCGAGTTGAGCTTGGGAAACCACCGGGCCGATGTCGGTGCCGGCCTTCAACGCATGGCCGACCTTGATCGACTGCATGCGCTCGGCCATCGCCGCGACGAACTTGTCGTGGATACCGGCGGTGACGATCAGGCGGCTGGAAGCCGTGCAACGCTGGCCGGTGGAGTAGAACGCGCTCTGCACCGCCAGCTCGACGGCCTGCTTGAGGTCGGCGTCGTCGAGGATGATCTGCGGGTTCTTGCCGCCCATTTCCAACTGCACCTTGGCCTGGCGCGACACGCAGTTGACGGCGATCTGCCGCCCCACGCCCACGGAGCCGGTGAAGCTGATGCCATCGACTTTCGGGCTGTTGACCAGCACTTCACCGACGACGCGGCCGCTGCCCATCACCAGGTTGAACACGCCGGCCGGGAAACCGGCGCGGGAAATGATTTCCGCCAGGGCCCAGGCGCAACCCGGTACCAGTTCGGCGGGCTTGATCACCACGCAGTTGCCGTAGGCCAGGGCCGGGGCGATTTTCCACGCCGGGATGGCGATCGGGAAGTTCCACGGGGTGATCAGGCCGACCACACCCAGGGCTTCGCGGGTCACTTCGACGTTGACGCCCGGGCGCACCGACGGCACGTAGTCGCCGGACAGGCGCAGGCATTCACCGGCGAAGAATTTGAAAATGTTGCCGGCGCGGGTCACTTCGCCGATGGCTTCGGGCAGGGTCTTGCCCTCTTCGCGAGCCAGCAGTTGGCCGAGCTCTTCGCGGCGGGCGAGGATCTCGCTGCCGACTTTGTCCAGCGCATCGTGACGCGCCTGAATGCCCGAGGTCGACCAGGTCGGAAAGGCGGCGCGGGCCGCTTCGATGGCGGCGTTGACTTGCGCTGCGTCAGCCTTGGCGTATTCACCGATGACATCGGACAAATCGGACGGGTTGATGTTGGTGCAATAGTCGGCACCGGCTACCCACTGACCGTTGATGTAGTTATCGAAACGCTTTGCATCAGTCACGGATGCTCTCCTCACAAAAAGCCTTACGCAAAAAGCCGCTGATTGCTCAGCGGCTTTGTCGGGTCTGTTACTGCTTGCCTTGCTTGTCGATCAGCGCGGCCAGGGCTTCGTATTCTTCCGGCAGCAGGTCGGTCAGCGGCGTGCGCACAGGACCGGCGTCATAGCCAACGATCTTCGCGCCGGCCTTGACGATGCTCACGGCATAACCGGCCTTGCGGTTGCGGATGTCCAGGTATGGCAGGAAGAAGTCATCGATGATCTTGCCAACGGTGTCGTGATCGTCGCGGGCAATGGCGTGGTAGAAGTCCATCGCGGTTTTCGGGATGAAGTTGAACACCGCCGAGGAGTAGACCGGCACGCCCAGGGCCTTGTAGGCCGCGGCGTAGACTTCTGCGGTCGGCAGGCCGCCCAGGTAGCTGAAGCGATCGCCGAGGCGACGACGGATCGACACCATCAGTTCGATGTCGCCCAGGCCGTCCTTGTAGCCGATCAGGTTCGGGCAACGCTCGGCCAGTTGTTCCAGCTGGTTGGCGTTCAAGCGGCAGACGTTACGGTTGTAGACCACCACGCCGATCTTCACCGATTTGCACACGGCTTCAACGTGGGCGGCAACGCCGTCCTGGCTGGCTTCGGTCAGGTAGTGCGGCAGCAGCAACAGGCCCTTGGCACCCAGACGCTCGGCTTCTTGAGCGTATTCGATGGCCTGGCGGGTGGCACCGCCGACACCGGCCAGGATTGGCACGCTGGTCGCGCAGGTATCGACGGCGGTCTTGATGACTTGCGAATACTCGCTGGCGGCCAGGGAGAAGAATTCACCGGTGCCACCGGCTGCGAACAAGGCAGAGGCGCCGTACGGGGCCAGCCACTCGAGGCGCTTGATGTAGCTGTCGCGATTGAAATCGCCTTGGGCAGTGAAATCGGTGACCGGGAAAGACAGCAGGCCAGACGAGAGGATGGACTTCAGTTCTTGTGGATTCATTATTCGAACACCCTGGGACGCAATGTATGTATGAGAGAGTTAAGCTTCGGCCAGAAGTTGTAGGTCATCGTACAACTTAAATAACTTGCGTCAACTGCATTTCGTCATCGAAGGGTAAAAAAGGCCTGATGGACCGTTCGTCAGCACTGTCGACTCTGCCAGTAGGCGGCCTTTTGGGAAGCAGGCATAACCGGCAGGTGGCCGTGCCATACCCACGAACGCCCTGACATCTCGAAGGACCCTGCCGAACGGCCATTCGCAACCCGCAGTCCTGGCTCCTTCCTGTAGGTTTCACAATGGCTTTATTGCCGTGAGCCGCCCGTGCGCGATGGTCACGGCCGACCTCACCGGGAGCGACACCATGACGACGACATTCGAGAAACCCACGCTCAAGGATTTTCCAGCCGCCCCGGCCAGTGGGGAGGCGACGGTGAGCCTGTCGAAGGCGGGCAAGGCACTGACCGTGCAGATCCCGGACTCGGATATCTCACCCTACTCGTCCGTACACCTGACCCTGGGTGCGGCCTCCAAGCCGCCGGAATGGACGGGCAATCTCGAACCCATGATGGTCAACAAGACGCCCGAAACGCACCCGGATGACTTCGAGGTGGCGGAACTGCGCAAGGGCGTAACCCTGACGGTGCCCGGCGACACACTGAAGGCATTCAGCGGCCGATTGGTTGAACTGCACTACACGTTTACCTACGAGAGTGGCGGGGCCGATACGTCCAAGCCACTGAACGTGCGATTCAAGGCATAAAACCAACATCCAAATCACCACCGTCCCCTGTGGCGAGGGAGCTCGCTCCCGCTGGACTGCGCAGCAGACCCGCTCGGTGGGGCTGCGCCCCAAGCGGGAGCAAGCTCCCTCGCCACGGGAATTTGGGTTGTCTGGGGGATGGGGATACTTTCGGCCCCGGGGGAGCCCTGCCCTTCTAGCCCTGGGCTTGCGCCTCTTCATGGGCTTGGCGCAGGCGCTCACGGCTGTTGGTCAGGTGCAGGCGCATGGCGGCGCGGGCGGCGTCGGAGTCCTGGCGGGCGATGGCTTCGTAGATTTCCTCGTGCTCGCGGCTCAGGCGGTCCATGTAGTGTTGCTGGTCGTCGTGGGCCAGGCGCGCCGAGTTCAGCCGGGTGCGCGGGATGATGCTGGTGCCCAGGTGGGTCATGATGTCGGTGAAGTAGCGGTTGCCGGTGGACAGGGCGATTTCCAGGTGGAAGGCGAAGTCCGAGGCCACCGCGTCGCTGGCATGAGCCGCGCTTTCCTTCAACGCGTCGAGGGCGGCGCGCATGGTCGCCAGTTGCTCGGCGCTGCGGCGTTGCGCGGCCAGGCCGGCGGATTCCACCTCCAGGCTGATGCGCAATTCCAGGACCGCCAGCACGTCACGCAAGGTGACCACCGTGGCCGGGTCGATACGAAAGCCGCTCGGGCTCGGCGTATCCAGCACGAAGGTGCCGATGCCATGGCGGGTTTCCACCTGGCCGGCGGCCTGCAACCGGGAAATCGCCTCGCGCACCACGGTGCGGCTGACACCATGGGCTTCCATGATCGCCGACTCGGTGGGCAATTTATCGCCACGCTTGAGCAGACCGTCGCGAATCTGCTCGGTCAGCACCGTCACCAGCTCCTGCGCCAGGCTGCGGCGCTTGCGGGGAAGGCGGGGTATGTCGATCGGGTTTTCCATGGGGCTCATGTCTCGGCAAGCGGCTGAATGCGCATCATGATAGCGCAACGTGGTTGTACGATCACCGTGTTCCCTGGCAGCCTCCTCAAAGAATGCCGCCATGCACCGTTGTGGCGAGGGGATTTATCCCCGCTGGGGCGCGAAGCGCCCCCCGTTCCAATTGTCTGACACACCGCGGTGGCAGGCTACAGGTCTGCTGCGCAGCCCAACGGGGATAAATCCCCTCGCCACAACAGTGTTCGGCACTGACATCAAGTGACGACAGTGCGCTCCATCAGTTGGCCATTTTCAATACGCACATGTCGCGGATGGAAACGTTTCAAACTGCTTCGATGCCCGACGCTGACGATGCTCAGCCCTGGTAACTGGTCGATCAACGCCTGGTACAGCGTTGCCTCGTCCTCTTCATCCATCGCCGACGTCGCTTCGTCCATGTACAGCCATTGCGGTGCGTACAGCAATGCACGGGCGAAGGCCAGGCGTTGCTGCTCGCCCGGGGACAGCATGCGTTGCCAGTGATCGCTTTCGTCCAGGCGCGCGATCAGGTGCGGCAAACGGCAGGTTTCCAGCACCTGTGCATAACGTTCGTCGGGGTAGACGTCGCCGGCCTGTGGATAACTCAAGACCTCACGCAGGCTGCCAATGGGCAGGTAAGGCTTTTGCGGCAGGAACAGGTAGCGCGCCGAAGGCAGCAGAATGTTGCCATGCCCGGCCGGCCACAGATGCCCCATCGCGCGGAACAAGGTGGATTTGCCACTGCCCGAACGACCGCTGAGCATCACCCGCTCACCCGGCGCCACCGTCATGTCGGCGTTGCTGAGCAGATGCCGACCGTCAGCCAGGTCCAGTCCCAGGTTGTGCACTTTCAGCACGTTGCCCTGGCTCTGCACATCGATAGCCGGTACGCGTTCCTCGTTGTCGCTCATGGCCTGGCGGAAACTCAGCAGACGATCGCAGGTGGCGCGCCACGCGGCGAGGTCGGCGTAGGCACTGATGAACCAGCTGAAATTCTCCTGCACGCTGCCGAAGGCCGAGTTGATCTGCATGAGCTCGCCCAGCTGGATCTTGCCGGCGAAATAGCGCGGTGCCGCGACGATGAACGGGAAGATGATCGCGATCTGGCCGTAGCCGGAGGTGAAGAAGGTCAAGCGCTTGGACACCCGCATGATGTCCCAGAAGTTGTGCCAGACCAGCCCGAAACGTCCGCTCAAGCGACGATTCTCATTCGGCTCGCCGTTGTACAACGCAATGCTCTCGGCGTTCTCGCGCACCCGCACCATGGAAAAACGCAGGTCGGCTTCGAAGCGTTGCTGGTTGTTGTTCAGGCCGATCAGCCGGCGACCGATCAGGTGCGTCAGCCAACTGCCCACCGCGGCATAGATCAGCGCGGCCCAGAACATATAGCCGGGGATGGTGTAGCCGAACACTTCGATGCTGCCCGACACGCCCCACAGGATGATCGAGAACGACACCAGGCTGACCACGGTACGCAGCAGCCCCAACCCCAGGCCCAGGGTATTGGTGGTGAAGCTGTTGAGGTCTTCGGAAATCCGCTGGTCGGGGTTGTCGGTATAGCCGCCCTGCTCCAGGCGGTAGTAATTCTTGTGGCTGAGCCAGCGGGCGAAATGCTGCTCGGTGAGCCAGGCCCGCCAGCGGATGGTGAGCATCTGCGTGAGGTACAAGCGGTACACCGCCCCGAGGATCGCCACCGCCGCGATGCCGCAGAAGTACAGGATCAATTGCCAGAACGCCGCACTGTTCTTCTCTTGCAGGGCGTTGTAGAAATCCTTGTACCAACTGTTGATCCACACCGAAATCGCCACGCTGAACAGCGACAGCGCGATGACGGCAATCAATAACGTCCAGGCCTTGCCCTTCTCCTCACTGCGCCAGTACGGCGTGGTCATTTGCCAGACACGGCGGAAAAACTGCCCGCGCACCGCGTCATTGACCGCGGAATATTCAGCGTTCTGATTCATGGTTAAGGCTCGATAGAAAAAAGAACAGACTCGGGCCGATCATAGTGCAACGGCCCGATTGACCGCGAGGGTGTGGACACCATCTGTTCAGCGCAGGTTCAGCGACGCACGGGGCGCTTCTGCAATTTGCGCTGCAAGGTCCGCCGGTGCATGCCCAGGGCGCGGGCGGTGGCGGAAATATTGCCTTCGTGCTCGGTCAGCACCCGCTGGATGTGCTCCCATTGCAGGCGATCGACCGACATGGGGTTTTCCGGTACCAGGGTGTCGAGGTCGGCATGTTCGGACAGCAGCGCCGCCAACACATCGTCAGCGTCCGCCGGCTTGCACAGGTAATTGCAGGCGCCGCGCTTGATGGCCTCGACCGCGGTGGCGATGCTCGAATAGCCGGTGAGGATCACCACGCGCATCTCCGGGTCCAGCTCCAGCAACTTGGGTAGCAGCACCAGGCCCGAATCGCCGTCCATCTTCAGGTCGAGGGCGGCGTAGTCCGGCAAGTCGGCCTGGGCGAGGGCCAGGCCTTCTTCGGCGGAACCGGCCGTGCTCACGCGAAAGCCGCGGCGGGACATGGCCCGTGCCATGACGCGGGTGAAGGTGGCGTCGTCATCGACCAGCAACAGGTGCGGCAGCTCTTCGCCGTCGACTTGGATCTCGTCACTCATGTTTCGTCTCCTCGGTCGGCATGGGGCAGGCGCAGCTCGGTGAGCGTGCCGCCGCTCTCATGGGGGTAGAGTTTCACCGAGCCGCCGGCGCGTGTCACGCTGGCTTTGCTCAAAAACAGGCCCAGGCCCAGGCCTTTGCCCTTGGTGGTGTAGAACGGTTTGCCGATCTGCTCGGCGATGGCCAGCGGCACGCCCGCGCCGTGGTCTCGAATGCTGATGGTCAAATCGAAGGCATTCCAGTCCAGGGTCACTTCCATGCCTTCGGGGCAGGCATCGGCGGCGTTGTTCAACAGGTTCAGCAGTGCCTGGGTCAGATCCGGCGGTGGCGCCATGCGCGGCACTGGCCCCTGGCCCAGACGTTGGAAGCGATAACTGGCTTCGGGGCGCATCAGGTGCCAGCGGTTCAAGGCTTCGTCGAGCCAATCGGTGACATCCTGCATGTCGATGGCCAACCGACGATTGGCCTCAGCGGCCCGCACCAGGTATTGCAGGGTTTCCTTGCAGAGCTTGACCTGGTCCTGCAGGACGCTGAGGTCGTCCTGCAGTGCGGGATCAGGGTGATCCTGCTGCATTTCCTTGAGCAGCACGCTCATGGTCGCCAACGGCGTGCCCAACTCGTGGGCGGCACCAGCGGCCTGAGTCGCCACGGCCAGCAACTGCTCGTCCCGCAGGCCCTCTTCACGACGAATGGCCCGCAGTTCTTCCTGGCGCCGCAACTCCTCGGCCATGCGCGCGGCAAAAAACGTGATGACCGCCGCGGCCAGGGCAAAGCTCAGCCACATGCCATAGATCTGCAGGTTTTCCCGGGCGATGGGGAAGGTTTCCAGGGGATAGAAGCGCACCAGCAGCAAGGTGTACAACGCCAGGGCGATGCCGGAAAGAATCAGCGAAAATCGCCATGGCAGCGTCACGGCGGCGATGGTCAACGGCACCAGGTAATAAGACACGAAAGGGTTGGTGGAGCCGCCGGAGAAGTACAACAGCGCGCTGTGGATGAACAGGTCGCCGGCCAGTTGCACGGCGTATTCCAGCTCGGTCACCGGCCACGAGGCACGCAAGCGAACCGCCGTCAGCGCACACAGCACCGAGGAGCAGACCAGCGTGATCGCCAGTTGCAGCCAGGGCAACGGCAGCAGGTCGAACCAGTAGGCGAGCCCCACCGAACCGGCCTGGGCAGCCAGGACCAGAATACGGATGAACGTCAGGCGCCAGAGATTCTGGCGAGAGGCAGAAGTCAGTTGCAAAGGGGCGAGCATGAGCTCTCCTGATGAGTGCTCCAGGTGAATCGCACGGAGTATAACCAACGCACGGGTTGCGCAGACAAGTGTGCGGCAAAGCGCCACAGCCTCTGAGTGCTACGCATCCCCGCTGGGCTGCGAAGCAGACCTAAAACAGGCCCCTGCGCTATGTCAGATGGACCGAGTTGCTGGTCTTGGGGTTGCTGCGCAACCCAACGGGGATAAATCCCCTCGCCACAAGGGTGCTTCATTGGCCTCATGCATCTGTATAGAAGTTGTAACTGTGCGAACCGGATCGCAGCAGCTAGAGTCTTATCGTTCACGCAGGCCCGGACCTCATCCCTGCGCATCATCCCAAGGAGCTTTCATGCACACGTTCAGTCGCCACGTCGCCCTGCTCGCCCTCAGCCTCGGCACGGTCGCCAGCCTGCCGGCCCTGGCCGCCGATGAGCTGCACTACAACCAGATCTCGCTGCGCGCCGAAGCCAGCCAGGAAGTGGCCCGCGACCTGATGATCGTCACCCTCTACACCGAGGAACAGAACACCGACCCGGCCAAGCTCGCCGCCGCCGTCAGCACCACGCTGAACAAAGCCATCGGCCAGGCCAAACAGGTCAAGGACATCACCCTGCGCCAGGGCAGCCGCAACAGCTACCCGATCTACGACAACAAGGGCGGGAAGATCACCGGCTGGCGTGAGCGCGCCGAACTGCGCCTGGAAAGCGCCGACTTCGCCGCCCTGTCCAAACTCACCGGCGAGTTGCTCACCGACATGAAGATGGGCGGCATGGACTTCGCCATCTCCACCGCCACCCGCCAAAGCAGCGAAGACGCCCTGCTCAAGGACGCCGTCAACGCCTTCAAGGCCCGCGCCCAACTGGCCACCGAGGCCCTGGGCGGCAAGGGCTACAAAATCGTCAGCCTGAACCTCAACAGCAACGGTTATCCACAACCCTACCTGCGCGCGCCGATGATGATGAAAGGCGCCTCCATGGACGCGGAATCCGTGACGCCTGAGGTGGAAGCGGGCACCAGCCAGGTGAGCATGACGGCGGATGGGGCGATTGAGGTTTTGATGCAGTGATGCAGGACTGACAGAGATATCCAGCCCAGTGACACACTTTGTGGCGAGGGGATTTATCCCCGCTGGGCTGTGTAGCAGACCCAAAGGCAGCGACCTCAATTAATCTGACACACCGAGGTATCAGGTTGGGGGCTGCTGCGCAGCCCAGCGGGGATAAATCCCCTCGCCACAGGATAGTGCCCGCACTTTATCAGGTGACACTTCCTTGCTACGCCTCGACCGGCCGGGCCGGCGCCTCAAGCTGGTCCAGCGCCTTGTCCACCAGCAACTGGCACAACTCCACCAACTGCTGAATCCCCAACGCCACACTGCGCCGCGTGCCGTCCACTTCGAAGGCCAGGTCCTCGGCCATGGCCTTGACCGAGGCCAACGTTTCGCTGGTGCTGGCCAGCAGCGTATCGGTGTCGGCCTTGGCGGTGACCGAGAACAGGCTGTCGATGCGCGAGTCGGAGGGGGCGTCCCCTGAGGGTTCTGGATTGAGGTAATGGTTCAGTGCACGCTCGGCGGCGGCGCGGTCTTTGAGGAGGTCTTCGAGGGCGTCGAAGCCGCAAAGGGGTGTGGTTTTATTGAGGGGTGGGTCGGGAACTGACTTATCCATGTGCTCGTACCTATTTAGTGATGAGGGCCATCACTCGCCGTTTCTCACTCGGCAAAGTGGTGGCAGCTATGTGCAGGGTGAGAAATCCGAGAATAGGTACTCGGCCAGACCGAGGTCTGCCCGCACACAGCCGCCATAACGCATCTACCGGCAGCGGATAAGCTGGCGGCAATTATATGCAGGTCTGAACGCTGTATGCCTATTAGTCGGGTTTCTCACGCCCGGTCGCTGATTAGGCAGCGACAAGCAAAAGGTTAGAGACCCCACTTCCGACGGACAACCTTAAAAACTCGTGGGACGTTTCGTTGTAGGACAGGCGATCCGTCCGACATCCCAGAGTGATCCCTACTCGCCCAGACACACCTCAACCCGTGGCGAGGGAGCTTGCTCCCGCTAGGCTGCGAAGCAGACCCGAACCGGACACTTCGCGGAGAAGGCCTTTAGGATCCGGCCCGCTAAAAAATCCCCATGCACTCAATCAGACCGCCATCGCGAGCAAGCTCGCTCCCACAATAGAAGCGGAGCACCGCCCAAATCCCGGGCCTATACCCAAACCCACCAGTCCCCCACACTTTTGGCTATTTCCCCCACCCCGCCCCAACCGCTACCCTTCGGAAAATCGTCATCACCGCCAAGGGATTTCATGGACCGGACTACCTTCAAACCACTTCTACTCACCCTCGCCCTGATCAGCGGCGCGCCCATGGCCCAGGCCGCCACCACCCTGGTCTACTGCTCCGAAGCCAGTCCCGCCGGGTTCGATCCCAGCCAATACACCAGCGGCACCGACTTCGATGCCTCGGCCGAAACCGTCTTCAACCGCCTCACCCAATTCAAGCGCGGCGGCACCGAAGTCGAGCCAGGGCTGGCGACAAGCTGGGACGTCTCCACCGACGGCCTGGCCTACACCTTTCACCTGCGTAACGGCGTGAAATTCCACACCACCGACTATTTCACCCCCACCCGCGACTTCAACGCCGACGACGTGCTGTTCACCTTCCAACGCCTGCTCGACCCCCAGCACCCGTTCCGCCAGGCCTACCCCACCGAGTCGCCGTACTTCACCGACATGGGCCTGAACACCACGATCAAAAGCGTCGAGAAAGTCGACGAACACACCGTGCGCTTCAACCTGAACAACGTCGATGCCGCCTTCGTACAGAACCTGGCGATGAGCTTCGCCTCCGTGCAGTCCGCCGAATACGCCGCGCAGTTGCTCAAGGAAGGCAAGGCCGGCGACCTCAACCAGAAGCCCGTCGGCACCGGCCCGTTCGTGTTCAAGCGCTACCAGAAGGATTCGCAGATCCGCTACGCCGCCAATACAGCGTACTGGAAGCCCGAGGACGTGAAGCTCGACAACCTGATCTTCTCGATCACCCCCGACGCCGCCGTGCGCCTGCAGAAGCTCAAGAAGAACGAGTGCCAGGTCAGCGGCTATCCACGCCCGGCCGACATCGAGGTGATGGAGCAGGACCCGAACCTGCAGGTGCTCAAGCAACCGGGTTTCAACCTCGGTTTCCTGGCCTACAACGTGACCCACCCGCCCCTGGACCAGCTCAAGGTCCGCCAGGCCCTGGACATGGCCATCGACAAGCCGGCGATCATCAAGGCCGTGTACCAGAGCGCCGGCCAACTGGCGCAGAACGCCCTGCCGCCGGCGCAATGGTCGTTCGACCCGAGCATCCAGGATGCGCCCCACGACGTGACTAAAGCCCGGGCGCTCCTTAAGGAAGCCGGGGTTGCGCCGGGTACTACCATCAATTTGTGGGCGATGACGGTGCAGCGCGCGTCCAACCCCAATGCACGGATGTCGGCACAGATGATCCAGCAGGATTGGGCCAAGATCGGGATCAAGGCGAACATCGTCAGCTACGAATGGGGCGAGTACATCAAGCGTGCAAAAAATGGCGAACATGACGCAATGATCTACGGCTGGACCGGCGACAACGGCGACCCGGACAACTGGCTGGGCGTGCTCTACAGCTGCGCGGCGGTCAAGGGCAGCAACTACGCCAAGTGGTGCGACCCCACTTATGACCGGTTGATCCAGCAGGCCAAGGTCTCCACCGACCGCCAGCAACGCATCGACCTGTACCGCCAGGCGCAGAAGATCCTCAAGCAACAGGTGCCGATCACACCCATCGCCAACTCCACGGTCTTCCAGCCAATAAACAGGAAAGTGGTGGATTTCAAACTCAGTCCATTTGGGCTTACACCCTTCTACGGCGTGGGTTTGACGAAGTGATACCCGCCCCAAACCGGTGCGAAACGGCGTCGCGACGCACCGGCGAGGGGCGCGTTTGACGCCAAAAAAACGCCCGCAAACGGTCAACTGCGTCAGAAGTTACACGAATGCGACATTAAGGTACGTTCGTGCCACTGTTTCAGACTTGCGACCGCTCTGGATCTTGCATTGGGTATGGGGCCTGCATAAGTATCCGCAGGACGACTCACGAGGTCGCCCTCTAATCCAAAAATGACAACAAATCATGAGGCCAACATGCTTAAACACGCGGTCATTCCGTTTTTAGTCGGCGCAAGCCTATTAGCCAGCGCACCCTTCGCCCAAGCCGCGACTAACCTGGTGTTCTGCTCCGAAGGGAGCCCAGCCGGTTTTGACCCTGGTCAGTACACCACCGGAACCGACTTCGACGCCTCTGCTGAAACCATGTTCAACCGCCTGACCCAGTTCGAGCGCGGCGGCACCGCCGTGATTCCTGGCCTGGCGACCAAGTGGGATATTTCCGAAGACGGCCTGACCTACACCTTCCACCTGCGTGAAGGCGTCAAGTTCCATACCACCCCGTACTTCAAGCCGACTCGCGAATTCAACGCCGACGACGTGTTGTTCACCTTCAACCGGATGATCAACAAGGACGACCCGTTCCGTAAGGCGTACCCGACCGAATTCCCGTACTTCACCGACATGGGGATGGACACCAACATCACCCAGATCGATAAAGTCGACGACCACACCGTCAAGTTCACCCTCAAGGATGTCGACGCCGCGTTCATCCAGAACATGGCCATGAGCTTCGCCTCGATCCAGTCCGCCGAGTACGCCGCGCAGCTGCTCAAGGAAGGCAAGGCCAGCGACATCAACCAGAAACCGGTCGGCACTGGTCCGTTCGTGTTCAAGAGCTACCAGAAAGACTCCAACATCCGCTACACCGGCAACAAGGACTACTGGAAGCCTGAAGATGTGAAGATCGACAACCTGATCTTCGCCATCACCACCGACCCATCGGTGCGTATCCAGAAGCTGAAGAAGAACGAGTGCCAGGTCACCCTCTTCCCACGCCCTGCCGACCTCAAGGCCCTGAAAGACGACAAGGCCCTGAAGATGCCCGACCAGGCCGGCTTCAACCTTGGCTACATCGCCTATAACGTGATGGACAAGATCAAGGGCAGCAACGAGCCGAACGTGCTCGCTGACCTGAAGGTCCGCCAGGCACTGGACATGGCGGTCAACAAGCCACAGATCATCGACTCGGTCTACCAGGGCGCCGGCCAGCTGGCGGTCAACGCCATGCCACCGACCCAGTGGTCCTACGACACCACTATCAAGGACGCCAAGTACGACCCTGAGAAAGCCAAGGCGCTGCTCAAGGAAGCCGGCGTCAAGGAAGGCACCAACATCACCCTGTGGGCGATGCCGGTCCAGCGTCCGTACAACCCGAACGCCAAGCTGATGGCCGAGATGCTGCAGTCCGACTGGAAGAAGATCGGCCTGAACGTCAACATCGTCAGCTACGAATGGGGCGAGTACATCAAGCGTTCCAAGGGCGGCGAGAACCAGGCGATGATCATCGGCTGGAGCGGTGACAACGGTGACCCGGACAACTGGCTCAACGTGCTGTTCGGCTGCGACTCGCTGGCCGGCAACAACTTCTCCAAATGGTGCGACAAGAAATTCGACGGTCTGGTCAAGGAAGCCAAGCGCACCACCGACCAGGCCAAGCGCACCGAACTGTACAAACAGGCACAACACGTCCTCAAGGATGCCGTGCCGATGACACCTATCGCTCACTCGACGGTGTATCAACCCATGCGCGCCAACGTGCAGGACTTCAAGATCAGCCCCTTTGGCTTGAATTCCTTCTACGGCGTCAGCGTCAGCAAATAAAGCGATCTGTGGCGAGGGAGCTTGCTCCCGCTGGGCCGGCCCGACGCTTCGGGCGTAACGGCCCCTTTTTAAAAGCGCAATGGCGGTGCACCCGCAACGTCATTGCGAGCGGAGCCAGCGCCCACGCCACACCGCTTTATGCCGAGACCCGGGAAATCGCCTACATCCAAAAGCACTGCGTACCACAGCAGATGGTTCAGGACGTGTCGCCTTTTCCCACAAGTCTTTCAGGCATTACGCATTTACCAGCACGTCCACGACTCCTACCGTCGGGGCTGGTCGGCTTGCGGATCCTGCGGCATTGCATCGCAATGGAATGAGCTCAGTGCTCCGGCTACGTCCCTGGAAGGACACCGGTCCACTGATAAACACCCCGAACGAGAGAGGGAGCGTCATGCGCCATACCTTGGTTTTATCCGCATTGCTGGCCGCGACATCCGCGGCGCAGGCCGCCGAAGGCAGCCTGGTGTTCTGTTCCGAAGGCAGCCCTGCCGGTTTCGACACCGCCCAGTACACCACCGCCACCGATAACGATGCCGCCGAACCGTTGTACAACCGCCTGGCCGAGTTTGAAAAAGGCGCGACCAACGTCGTACCGGGCCTTGCGACCCGATGGGATATTTCCGAAGACGGCCTGACGTACACCTTCCACCTGCGCGAAGGCGTGAAGTTCCATACCACCGACTACTTCACCCCGACCCGGGACTTCAACGCCGACGACGTGTTGTTCACCTTCAACCGCATGCTCGACCCGCAGCACCCGTTCCGCAAGGCCTACCCCACCGAGTTCCCGTACTTCAACGGCATGAGCCTGAACAAGAACATCGCCAAGGTCGAGAAAACCGGGCCGTTGACCGTGGTCATGACGCTCAACAGCGTGGACGCCGCGTTCATCCAGAACATCGCCATGAGTTTTGCCGCGATCCTGTCGGCCGAGTACGCCGACCAGTTGCTCAAGAGCGGCAAGCCGAGCGACATCAATCAGAAACCGATCGGCACCGGGCCGTTCGAGTTCAAGAGCTACCAGAAAGATTCCAACATCCGCTACGTCGCCAACACGCAATACTGGGCGCCGGAGCGGGTCAAGTTGAAGAACCTGATCTTCTCCATCAACACCGACCCTTCGGTGCGGGTGCAGAAGCTCAAGGCCAACGAGTGCCAGGTCACCCTGCATCCGCGCCCGGCCGATGTACCGGCGCTGAAGAACGACCCCAAGCTGCAACTGATCGAGAAGCCCGGCTTCAACCTCGGCTATATCGCCTACAACACCCGCCACAAACCGTTCGACCAGGTCGAAGTGCGGCGGGCACTGGATATGGCGGTGAACAAGCAAGGCATCCTCAATGCCGTGTACCAGGGTGCGGGGCAACTGGCGGTCAACGCCATGCCGCCGACCCAATGGTCCTACGACGACACCATCAAGGACGCCGCCTACGACCCGGAAAAAGCCAAGGAGTTGCTCAAGGCCGCCGGGGTCAAGGAAGGCACCGAGATCACCCTCTGGGCCATGCCCGTGCAACGCCCCTACAACCCCAACGCCAAGCTGATGGCCGAGATGCTCCAGGCCGACTGGGCGAAGATCGGCCTGAAGGTGAAGATCGTCAGCTACGAATGGGGCGAGTACATCAAGCGCACCAAGAACGGCGAGCACGACGTCAGCCTGATCGGCTGGACCGGCGACAACGGTGACCCGGACAACTGGCTGGGCACGCTGTACAGCTGCGACGCCATTGGCGGCAACAACTACTCCATGTGGTGTGACCAGGATTACGACAAGTTGATCAAGCAGGCCAAGGTCGTCACCGACCGTGACCAGCGCACCGTGCTCTACAAACAGGCCCAGCAGTTGCTCAAGCAGCAAGTGCCGATCACCCCTGTTGCCCACTCGACGGTCAACCAGCCGCTGAGTGCCAAAGTCGAAGGGTTCAAGGTCAGCCCCTTCGGTCGCAACGTGTTCTCGGGCGTCAGCCTGAACCCATAACCGATTAGCCATGCCACGAGGGCCCCCATGGGGGCTCTCGCGCAGGCGTCTTGCCTGAATTCGTCGATTTGGCGTCATGCAAACGTTTGCTAGGCATGAATGAGCTGTAAACCCAAGCCGTATCACCAAAAAAGACCGGCATAAATAAAGAAAGAAAAAAAGGAGCTTCACCCATGAAATTGAGCAGCACCGCGTTACTGGCCCTGGCCATCAGCAGCGTGACCGCGACGGCGTATGCCGAGTCGCAAAGCCAGGCGGTCACCCCGGTGACCCTCAAGACCAGCAGTGAACAAAGCGAAGCCAAGGGGTTCATCGATGGGCAATCAGTGACCGGGTCGACCCGTAACTGGTACGCCAACGAGCAATTCAAGCGGGGCGCGAAACTCACCTATCGCAAGAACGGCGAAGCCCGTGAAACCGACCGCCGTATCAACTGGTTGCAAGGCACCATCATCAAGTACAACTCGGGCTTCACCGAAGGCACCGTCGGTTTCAGCACCGAACTGGCCGCCTACAACGCCATCGCCCTGGACCAGGATCGCAAGGACCTGGCCTCCAACAATGGCGGCGCACCGACCACCCGTCCGGGCGCTGGCAACAACCGTACCCTGACCCGCGAAGGCGGCGACGCCGTCGGCCAGTGGAGCAAACTGGGCCTGGCCAACGTCAAGGCCCGCGTGTCGAACACCACCCTGACCGCCGGCCGCCAGAACTTCAGCAGCCCGATGGTCGACGTGATCGGCAACCGTGCCCTGCCCTCCAGCTTCCAGGGCGTGAGCCTGCACAGCGAGGAGTTCGAGAACCTCGGCTTCGACATCGCCACCTTCGACCGCAACTCGCCACGTACCGAAGAGAGCCTGCGCAAGTTCCGCTCCGAATACGGCGACAGCAGCGTTGAAACCGATCACGTCAACACCGCCGGTATCACCTACCAGCCTCTGGCCAGCCTGAAGACCAGCCTCTGGGCGACCCAGGCCGAAGACATGTGGAACCAGTACTACTTCGGCGCCACCCATGAACTGGGCGACAGCTCGGTGCTGAGCCTGACCACCGGCCTGAACTACTACAAGACCGTGGACTCGGGCAAAAGCAAACTGGGCGATATCGACAACGACACCTACTCCCTGTCGTTCGGCCTGACCCACCAGGCCCACAGCCTGACGTTCTCGTACCAGGAAGTGAACGGCAACGAGTACTTCGACTACCTGCATGAAACCAACGGCATCTACCTGGCCAACTCCCTGCTGTCGGACTTCAACGGCCCGAACGAGAAGTCCTTCCAGATCGCCTATGGCCTGAACATGGCTGAATACGGCGTGCCAGGCCTGAAGTTCAACATCTACCAGGCCCGCGGCTGGGGCATCGACGGCACCCACTACAACAGCACCGGCTACAGCGATGTGAAAGCGATGGACGGCGAGCACCACTACGAATACGGCGTCGGTGCTTCCTACGCCGTACAGAGTGGCCCGCTCAAGGCCACCGCGATCCGGGCGACCTACACTGCACACCGGGCCAGCGAAAACCAGGCCGACGGCAGCCTCAACGAGTTCCGCCTGGTGACCACCATCCCGTTCAACATTCTCTAACGCTCCACCGGGCGGTCGACTCACGAGGTCGGCCGCCCGGCTTTTGCCATTAACCGATTGCAGAGGATTGACGATGAACATGATTCCCCTACGTGCAGCCATCGCCGCTGCGCTGCTGAGCGTCGCCGTTGGCGCCACGGCCAAGCCCCTGGTGGTGTGCACAGAAGCCAGCCCGGAAGGCTTCGACATGGTCCAGTACACGACTGCAGTCACTGCCGATGCCGTGGCAGAAACCATTTTCAACCGCCTGGCCGACTTCAAGCCCGGCACCACCGAAGTGATTCCGGCCCTGGCCGAATCCTGGGACATCAGTGACGATGGCCTGACGTACACGTTCCATCTGCGCAAAGGCGTCAAGTTCCACACCACCGAATACTTCAAGCCGACCCGCGACATGAACGCCGACGACGTGGTCTGGAGCTTCCAGCGCCAGCTGGACCCGAATCACCCATGGCACAAACTGTCGAGCGTGGGCTTCCCCTACTTTGAAAGCATGGGCTTCAAAGAGCTGCTCAAAAGCGTCGAGAAAGTCGACGAACACACGGTCAAGTTCACCCTGACCCGCCGCGAAGCGCCGTTCCTGGCCGACATCGCCATGGCCTTCTCCTCGATCTACCCGGCCGAATACGCCGACCAGTTGCTCAAGGCCGGCAAGGCCGGCGACCTCAACAGCAAGCCGATTGGCACCGGGCCGTTCGTCTTCCAGCGCTACAACAAGGACGCCCAGGTGCGCTTCAAGGCCAACCCGGACTACTTCCGCGGCAAGCCGCCGGCCGATGCCCTGGTGCTGGCCATCGCCACCGACAACAACGTGCGCATGCAAAAGCTCAAGACCAATGAGTGCCAGGTCGCGCTGTACCCCAAACCCGATGACATCCCGAACATCAAGAAAGACCCGAACCTGAAGGTCACCGAGCTGGACGCGATGACCGTGTCCTACGTCGCCATGAACACCAGCCACAAGTACATGAGCGACGTGCGGGTGCGCCAGGCCATCGACCTGGCCTTCGACAAGGAAGCCTACGTCAATGCGCTGTTCGGCAAGGGCAACGCCACCGTGGCGGTCAACCCGTACCCGCCGACGCTGCTGGGCTTCAACCACGACCTGAAGAACCCGCCACGGGACCTGGACAAGGCCCGCCAGTTGCTCAAGGACGCCGGCGTACCGGAAGGCACCGTGTTCACCCTGTTCACCCGCAACGGTGGCGGCCCGACCAACCCCAACCCGATGCTCGGCGCGCAGATGATGCAGGCGGACCTGGCGAAGGTCGGGATCAAGGTCGACATTCGCGTGATGGAATGGGGCGAAATGCTCAAGCGCGCCAAAAATGGCGAGCACGACATGGTGTCCGCCGGATGGGCGGGCGACAACGGCGACCCGGATAACTTCCTGACGCCTATGCTCAGTTGCGAGGCGGCCAAGAACGGCGAAAACTATGCACGCTGGTGCAACGAGAAATTCCAGGCACTGATCGATCAGGCCCGCGCCTCGGTGAACCCTGAGGAGCGCATCAAGCTCTATGAACAGGCCCAGGTGATTTTCAACCAGGACCTGCCATGGATCAGCATGGCCCACACCCGGATGTTCACGGCAATGCGCAACAACGTAGAGGGCTATGTGATTAGCCCGCTCACCACCAACAACTTCGCCACCACCCAGGTGAAGTAGATAAGAAAACGCCCGGCATCGCTTACCAAGCGGCGCCGGGCACGCCTAACCGGCTGATGAGGTACACCTTAAGATGTTTAGTTTTATTGCCCGCCGACTGGGATTACTGATCCCCACGTTCTTCGGCATCACCCTGCTGACCTTCGCGTTGATTCGCATGATCCCCGGCGACCCCGTGGAAGTGATGATGGGCGAACGTCGGGTCGATCCCGAAATGCATGCTCAGGCAATGGAACGCCTTGGCCTCAACAAGCCGCTGTATGCCCAGTACCTGGACTACATCGGCAAATTGGCCCACGGCGACCTCGGCGAATCGCTGCGCACCCGTGAAAGCGTATGGACCGAGTTCAGCTCCCTGTTTCCCGCGACCCTGGAACTGTCCATGGCCGCCCTGTTGTTCGCCGGTATCCTGGGCCTGCTGGCCGGGGTGATCGCGGCACTCAAGCGAGGGTCCCTGTTCGACCACGGGGTGATGGGCATCTCCCTGGCGGGTTATTCGATGCCGATCTTCTGGTGGGGCCTGATCTTGATCATGTTCTTCTCGGTGAGCCTGGGCTGGACCCCGGTGTCGGGCCGGATCGACCTGCTCTACGACATCGAACCCAAAACCGGCTTCATGCTGATCGACACTCTGCTCGCCGATGAGCCGGGCGCCTTCCTCGATGCCCTGCACCACCTGATCCTGCCGGCCATCGTGCTGGGCACCATCCCGCTGGCGGTGATCGCCCGCATGACTCGCTCTTCGATGCTTGAAGTGCTGCGCGAGGACTACATCCGCACCGCCAAGGCCAAAGGCCTGTCGCCGTCGCGGGTGGTGTTCGTGCATGGCCTGCGCAACGCACTGATCCCGGTGCTGACCGTGGTCGGCCTGCAAGTCGGCACCCTGCTGGCCGGTGCGGTGCTGACCGAAACGATCTTCTCCTGGCCGGGTATCGGCAAGTGGCTGATCGAAGCCATCGGCGCCCGGGATTATCCCGTGGTGCAGAACGGCATCCTGTTAATCGCCTGCCTGGTGATTCTGGTCAACTTCGTCGTGGACATCCTCTACGGCTTTGCCAACCCACGCATCCGTCACCAGCGCTGAGATCAAATCCATGAGTACTCCAACTCCTTCGGTAGCAGTCGATCAAAGCCTGCTGTACCCGTCCCCGTACAAAGAATTCTGGCAGGCGTTTTCCCGTAACAAGGGCGCCGTGGCCGGGCTGCTGTTCATGATCCTGATCGTGTTCTGTGCGATCTTCGCGCCCTGGGTCGCACCCCATGACCCGAGCGAGCAGTACCGCGACTTCCTGCTGACGCCGCCGGCCTGGCTCGAAGGCGGCCAGATGCAGTTCCTGCTCGGCACCGACGAACTGGGCCGCGACCTGCTCTCGCGCCTGATCCAGGGCTCGCGCCTGTCGCTGCTGATCGGCTTGTCGTCGGTGGTGATGTCGCTGATCCCGGGCATCCTGCTGGGGCTGTTCGCCGGGTTCTTCCCGCGCATCCTCGGCCCGACCATCATGCGCCTGATGGACATCATGCTGGCCCTGCCTTCGCTGCTGCTGGCCGTGGCGATCGTCGCCATCCTCGGCCCAGGCCTGATCAACACCGTGATCGCCATCGCCATCGTATCGCTGCCGTCCTACGTGCGCCTGACCCGCGCAGCGGTGATGGGTGAACTGAACCGCGACTACGTGACCGCTGCCCGCCTGGCCGGTGCCGGCCTGCCGCGCCTGATGTTCATCACCGTGCTGCCCAACTGCATGGCGCCGCTGATCGTGCAGGCGACCTTGAGCTTTTCCTCGGCGATCCTCGACGCCGCCGCCCTGGGCTTCCTCGGCCTCGGCGTCCAGCCGCCGACTCCGGAGTGGGGCACCATGCTGGCCTCGGCCCGCGACTACATCGAACGCGCCTGGTGGGTGGTGAGCCTGCCTGGCCTGACCATTTTGCTCAGCGTGCTGGCAATCAACCTGATGGGCGACGGGCTGCGCGATGCGCTGGACCCGAAACTCAAGAATGCCGCCTGAGGAGATTCCCATGTCACTGTTAGAAATCAAGAATCTCAACGTCCGCTTCGGCGACGCCACGGCCGTGCCGGTGGTCGACGGCCTGGACCTGAGCGTGGAAAAAGGCGAAGTGCTGGCTATCGTCGGCGAGTCGGGCTCGGGTAAATCCGTGACCATGATGGCGCTGATGGGCCTGATCGAGCACCCCGGCATCGTCACCGCCGACGCGCTGAACTTCGACGGCAAGAACATGCTCAAGCTGAGCGCTCGCCAGCGTCGGCAGATCGTCGGCAAGGACCTGGCAATGGTCTTCCAGGACCCGATGACCGCGCTCAACCCCAGCTACACCGTGGGCTTCCAGATCGAAGAAGTGCTGCGCCTGCACCTGAAAATGTCCGGCAAGGCTGCCCGCAAGCGTGCCATCGAGTTGCTGGAAAAAGTCGAGATCCCCGGCGCCGCCAGCCGCATGGACGCCTACCCTCATCAGTTGTCCGGTGGCATGAGCCAACGCGTGGCAATCGCCATGGCCATTGCCGGCGAGCCAAAGCTGCTGATCGCCGACGAACCGACCACCGCCCTGGACGTGACCATCCAGGCGCAGATCATGGACCTGCTGCTGGCCCTGCAAAAAGAGCAGGACATGGGCCTGGTGCTGATCACCCACGACCTCGCCGTGGTGGCCGAGACCGCCCAGCGCGTGTGCGTGATGTACGCCGGCCAGGCCGTGGAAGTGGGCAAGGTGCCGGAGCTGTTCGACATCCCGGCACACCCCTACAGCGAAGCATTGCTGGCGGCGATTCCCGAGCACAGCATGGGCGCCGAGCGGCTGGCGACATTGCCAGGCATCGTTCCCGGCCGCTACGACCGCCCGCAAGGCTGCCTGCTGTCGCCGCGCTGCCCCTACGTGCAGGAAAACTGCCGCCAACAACGCCCGGCCCTTGACCCGAAAACCGCCAGCCTCGCCCGCTGCTTCTACCCGTTGAACCAGGAGGTGGCGTGATGGCCGTCGTACTTACCGCCCGTGACCTGACCCGTCATTACGAAGTGTCCCGTGGCATGTTCAAGGGCCATGCGACCGTGCGCGCCCTCAACGGTGTGTCGTTCGAACTCGAGGCCGGCAAGACCCTGGCCGTGGTGGGCGAATCCGGTTGCGGCAAATCCACCCTCGCCCGGGCCCTGACGTTGATCGAAGAGCCGTCCTCTGGCTCCCTGAAGATCGCTGGCCAGGAAGTGGCCGGCGCCAACAAGGCCGAGCGCAAGCAGTTGCGCAAAGACGTGCAGATGGTGTTCCAGAGCCCGTACGCGTCGCTCAACCCTCGGCAGAAAGTCGGCGACCAACTGGCCGAGCCGCTGCTCATCAACACCAGCTTGTCGGCCATCGAGCGTCGGGAAAAAGTCCAGGCCATGATGAAGCAGGTGGGTCTGCGCCCCGAGCACTACCAGCGCTACCCGCACATGTTCTCCGGCGGCCAGCGCCAGCGTATCGCCCTGGCCCGCGCCATGATGCTGCAACCCAAGGTGCTGGTGGCGGACGAACCGACCTCGGCGCTGGACGTCTCGATCCAGGCCCAGGTGCTGAACCTGTTCATGGACCTGCAGCAGGAATTCAACACCGCCTACGTGTTCATCTCCCACAACCTGGCGGTGGTCCAGCACGTGGCCGATGACGTGATGGTGATGTACCTCGGTCGTCCGGTGGAAATGGGGCCCAACGAAAACATTTACAGCCGCCCGCTGCACCCGTACACCCAGGCGCTGCTGTCGGCCACCCCGACCATCCACCCGGACCCGAACAAGCCCAAGATCAAGATCGTCGGCGAACTGCCCAACCCGCTCAACCCACCGCCCGGCTGCGCGTTCCACAAACGCTGCCCGTATGCCACCGAGCGCTGCAAGACCGAAGAACCGGCCCTGCGTCCGCTCGATAACCGGCTGGTGGCGTGTCACTACGCCGAGCAGTTCCTCTACGGCGCGGCGTAACGATCAGCTCGCGTCTGCTGTGGCGAGGGGATTTATCCCCGCTGGGCTGCGAAGCAGTCCTGTTTTTTTGGGACTGCTGCGCAGTCCAGCGGGGGTAAATCCCCTCGCCACAATTTTTCTGAACGGTGAAAGCTACGTCTGGCTGTCACCCTCGTCGCCTTCATCACCGTCGTCAGTGTCCGGCTGGTCGATGGTCGAATCGTCATCGTCCTGATCGCCGGGCTCCTGGGTCGCGGCCAGCATCATGTCGCCCTGGCCAACCTGCCCGTTCCAGGCGTGTTGTTCGTGCTGGTCGCACTCCGCCCAAGCCGCCGACGAACCGAGGGACAACATCACCAACACCTTCAACAAAAACATCATGCGCAGCAGTGTGTTCATAGCCGATTCCTTCTTTCGCGGATGGAGCCAGGGCCTGACGGCTCAAGAAAATCCAATGCTGAACAGACCGGTTCACCCATTAGGACGCTCAGAGATGGCCAGAAATGCCGTCGATGGGCAGATTGGTTTCGAATAACACTTATCTCGTCCAGTTATGACCCCTGCCCCTTGTGGCCCCTTGTGAGAGCGGGCTTGCTCGCGAAAGCGGTCTATCCGCCAACATCCCTCTTGAATGACACACCGCCTTCGCGAGCAAGCTCGCTCCCACAGGGGCCCCAGCCTGGCACACGGGATCAAGTAGGAGGCGGCTTGCTCCCACAGAGACTTACGCGGCTGGTGCATCGAGTGACAACAAAAAACCCGCTTCCTGGTGTCCCGGAGAATTTGCAAACTCAGGAAGTCAATTTCAGAGATCCCCTAAAAGCCGCACGTTGCGCTCATGCATTTCTCTTATACGGCTTAGCTGATCGGTTACACGTGTATGTCTAGCAAACGCGGCATTTTCTTCGGGAGTAAAATAATTGTCGTGATTAAGCCTACCTCCACGTGATCTAAACGCACTTTCGGCGCGGGCAATATCCCCCTCAGCTACTGCTAATTCCCACTGAAGCCTCTCAACTTCCGGATCAGACTTCATCCTGTTGCTTACTTCTGTTCTTCTTGCAGCAGCGGCGGCTGACCTTCGTTGATTGGCCGCCTGTTTTGCCAAAACTTTTTGGTCCCTGGCGATCATTTTTGCGTTATGAGTGTTGGCCAGTTCAATGATATTTTCTTGCGTAAACCCGGCTCTTCTAGGGAAACGGCCTATACGCTCAAAGGGAGCGCTGACAGATGACCTTGCATAAATTTTGAACTGGGTCCCGGAGGTCTTCACTCGGGCATACCTACCAACGTTCTGCATCGTCGGACTCTGCCGTCCAGCAAGATTAGCTATACCCTTGAAGAGCGACATCCAGGAATGCCCAGACGGATCCGTCCTATTAACAGGATCGCCCGCACAATACGCATAGGCATTGATACCTCCTTCGCCAAACGGGCTTCGATTGTCCGGGCTATTAAAGCGCATCAGCACCGTATTAAAAGCACGGTAACCATTACCCAACAAATAGAAACCGCTACTTTTATCGGGACGCTCTCCATTAAAACCCAATACCCGCTGCGTGGATTTTTCGACAGGGCTGTGGCCAAACGCGGTGTATGCCGTCGTTTCTGGCACTGCCTCGTTCGCCCTTAGGTTGAGAAGGGGCGAGCGTTTGTCATCATGGGCGATCAACATAGTTTCCTGAGCGCCCTCCTTCGTGGTCTGTTGGGCGAGGACAGCGCTTTCGGCTTCAAATACCGTACGTACGGTATCGCCCGCTAGTTCAGTAGCGACACGGTCGCCGCGGTAAAATATCTGGACACGCGTATCGACCGAGTTTTTGGTGTGTGTGTGCCGGTCAAGCGGGTCATAGCTATAGATAACCTGAACACTTTCTTCTTTTGCAGACATGGCAATCACCGCCACAATGAGTCTTGTCGGGATATATAGCTTAGTTCCCTGCCTTCAGCCACTAGCAGAACTGTTAGGTTCTGTACGAAACTCACTGAAATTCTGACACCAAAAAATGCATCGCCACCCATGCCAGAGGTGTCCAACAGCGAAAAGTCAGCACGCTTCTTGTTGCCGGATGACTGAGGGTTAAAACAACTTTTTAGCCCCACAAAAAACCCGCGGCTTTCGCGGCGGGTTTTCGGTCTGACACTTGACGCTTAGTGGTGCTCGCGCGTCGCTCGGAATTTCACATCCGGCCAGCGCTCTTCCATCAACGCCAGGTTGACCCGGGTCGGCGCCAGGTAGGTCAGGTGGCCACCGCCGTCCAGCGCGAGGTTTTCCACAGCCTTGTTGGAGAACTCCTCGAGCTTTTTCTTATCGCTGCAATCCACCCAGCGGGCGGAATAGACGGTGATCGGCTCGTAGGAGCACTCGACCTTGTATTCCTCCTTCAGGCGGCTGGCGACGACGTCGAACTGCAGCACGCCGACCGCGCCGAGGATGATGTCGTTGCTGCGCTCCGGGAAGAACACCTGGGTGGCGCCTTCTTCGGCCAGTTGCTGAAGCCCCTGGCGCAGTTGCTTGGACTTGAGCGGGTCTTTCAGGCGTACGCGGCGGAACAGTTCCGGGGCGAAGTGCGGGATCCCGGTGAAGCCCAGGGCTTCGCCTTCGGTGAAGGTGTCGCCGATCTGAATGGTGCCGTGGTTGTGCAAGCCGATGATGTCACCGGCGAAGGCCTCTTCCAGTTGCTCGCGCTCCGAGGAGAAGAAGGTCAGGGCGTCGCCGATGCGCACGTCCTTGCCGGTGCGCACGTGGCGCATCTTCATGCCTTTTTCGTACTTGCCGGAGCAAATGCGCATGAACGCGATGCGGTCGCGGTGCTTGGGGTCCATGTTCGCCTGGATCTTGAACACGAAGCCTGTGAACTTCTCTTCCACCGGCTCGACGGTGCGCTCGTTGGCGACCCGTGCCAGCGGGCGCGGGGCCCAGTCGACCACGGCGTCGAGGACATGGTCGACCCCGAAGTTGCCCAGGGCGGTGCCGAAGAACACCGGCGTCATCTGGCCGTCGATGAATGCCTGCTGGTCGAACTCGTGGCAGGCGCCCTGCACCAGCTCCAGTTGCTCGATGAAGCGCTCGTACTCGTCGCCCAGGTGGGCGCGGGCCTCGTCGGAGTCGAGCTTCTCGATGATCCGGGTTTCGGTGCGCTCATGCCCGTGGCCGGCGGTGTAGACGATGATGTAGTCGCCCGCCAGGTGGTACACGCCCTTGAAATCGCGGTAGCAGCCGATCGGCCAGGTGATGGGCGCGGCCTTGATCTTGAGAACCGCTTCGATCTCGTCGAGCAGTTCGATCGGGTCGCGGATGTCACGATCGAGTTTGTTGATGAAGCTGACGATCGGCGTGTCCCGCAGGCGGCAGACGTCCATCAGCGCGATGGTCCGTGGCTCGACGCCCTTACCGCCGTCGAGGACCATCAGCGCCGAGTCCACGGCCGTCAGGGTGCGATAGGTGTCTTCGGAGAAGTCTTCGTGGCCCGGGGTGTCGAGCAGGTTGATCATGTGATCGCGATACGGGAACTGCATGACCGACGTGGTAATGGAGATACCCCGTTGTTTTTCCATTTCCATCCAGTCGGAGGTGGCATGGCGGTCGGACTTGCGCGACTTCACCGTGCCGGCGACCGCAATCGCCTTGCCCATCAGCAAAAGCTTTTCGGTGATGGTGGTCTTACCGGCATCGGGGTGGGAAATAATGGCGAAAGTGCGGCGTTTCGCGACTTCGGCGGCCTGTTTGGTCATGGGAAATCGCCTGGCTGGTGACAAAAAAGGGCGGCGATTATAGCTCAACTTGTGCCAGGAACCGAACCGTTGAGCGCATCCCTGTGGGCCCGATCTTTCCCGACCTGGGAACCTTTTGCCCGGCGCAGACGTCCACCCCCCTGCGACAGCTTTTCGTCAGGGCCTGGAAAATCAGCAAGTTAGCCTGACGAAGCTGCGCCCATGGCTCCCGTGACATGCCGCTGGCCGGCATCGACAAGAGCTGCTTCCCGCGAACGCTTTCCCGGCCGCCAATGAAGGTACGCCGCCCGGGAACACGTGCGCCGACTGAAAGACAAAGGAGTCCGCCTGTGGCTATCCGCTATGGCAAAGGGCTGATGGGAGGTGCGGTCGTCGTCGCCCTCCTGGCCCTGTTGGTCCACTGGATCGGCATCGATACGATCCAGCACTACCGCGACGATTTGCTGTTCTACCTGCAAGCCCACCTGATGCTGGTACTTGCTTCCATGTTCGCGGCTTTGATCGTGGGCATCCCCGCCGGCATCGCCCTCAGCCGCCCTGGCATGGTCGGGCGCGCCGAACGCTTCATGCAAGTGTTCAACATCGGCAACACCGTTCCGCCCCTGGCCGTGCTGGCCATCGCCCTGGGCATCCTCGGCATCGGCAGCGGGCCGGCGATCTTCGCCCTGTTCCTCGCCTCGCTGCTGCCCATCGTGCGCAACACCTATGAAGGCCTGAAGAACGTCCAGGGCTCCCTCAAGGAAGCCGCTGTCGGCATCGGCATGACCCCACGCCAGGTGCTGTGGAAGGTCGAGTTGCCCAATGCCGTGCCCATCATCGTCGGCGGCGTGCGCGTGGCCCTGGCGATCAACGTCGGGACCGCCCCATTGGCGTTCCTGATCGGTGCCAACAGCCTCGGCAGCCTGATCTTCCCCGGCATCGCCTTGAACAACCAGCCGCAGTTGTTGCTCGGCGCGGCCTGCACCGCCCTGCTGGCGCTGCTGCTCGACGGCCTGGTGACACTGGCCAGCCGACTCTGGCTGGAGCGCGGTTTGCGTGCGTCCTGAAGCCGCTGGATAAAGGAATCATCATGAAGAAGTTGAGCTTGATACTGGGCTGCGCCCTGCTGCTGGCCGGGTTCGCCCAAGCGGCGGAAAAACCGGTGATCCGCCTTGGCGCACGCGTGTTCACCGAACAGACGCTGCTGGCGGAAATCACCGCGCAATACCTGCGCAGCAAAGGCTACGACGCGCAGATCACCGGCGGCCTGGGCAGCAACCTGGCCCGCAGCGCCCATGAAACCGGACAACTGGACCTGCTCTGGGAGTACACCGGCGTGTCGCTGGTGGCCTACAACCACGTCACGGAAAAACTCGACAGCGCCCAGTCCTACGCCCGGGTAAAAGAACTCGACGCGAAAAAAGGCCTGGCCTGGCTGGCACCGTCGAAGTTCAGCAACACCTACGCCCTGGCCCTGCCGGAAAAAATCGCTCGCCAGTACCCGCAGATCAACAACATCAGCCAGTTGAACACGGTGTTGCAGGCCGAATCGCAGGAGAACCACCTGGTGGCGCTGGACACCGAGTTCGCCAACCGCTCCGATGGCCTGGCAGGCATGGTCGAGCAGTACGGCATGAACCTGACCCGCAAGAACATCCGCCAGATGGACGCCGGGCTGGTCTACACCGCCCTGCGCAATGGCCAGGTGTTCGCCGGCCTGGTGTACACCACTGACGGACGGCTGAACGCGTTCAAGCTGAAGTTGCTCGAAGACGACAAGCACTACTTCCCCGACTACACCGCCGCGCCGGTGGTGCGCCAGGCATTCCTCGACGCCCACCCGCAACTGGCCGAGCAACTCAAGCCCCTGGCGGCGCTGTTCGACGACGAAACCATGCGCCAGCTCAACGCCCGGGTCGACGTCGACCACCAAAGCCCTTCCACCGTTGCCGCCGATTTCCTGCGCCAGCACCCCATCCCCTGAGGAGGAAAAGCCATGGAACTGTTGAACGCCTTTTCCCATCTCGATTGGCAGCAAGTGATGCACCTGACCTGGCAGCACGTCACGCTGGTGGGCATCGCCGTGAGCCTGGCGATTTTCATCGGTGTGCCCCTGGGCATTTTCATGACCCGCTTCCCGGCGCTGGCCGGTCCGTTGCAAGCCAGCGCGACGGTGCTGCTGACGATCCCGTCGATTGCACTGTTCGGCCTGTTGTTGCCGTTTTACTCCAAGTTCGGCCAGGGCCTGGGGCCGATGCCGGCGATCACCGCCGTCTTCCTGTATTCCCTGTTGCCGATCATGCGCAACACCTACCTGGCCCTCACGGGTGTCGAACCGGGCATCCGTGAAGCCGCCCGCGGCATCGGCATGACCTTCGGCCAGCGCCTGCGCATGGTCGAGTTACCCATCGCCGTGCCGGTGATCCTGGCTGGCGTGCGCACCGCCGTGGTCATGAACATCGGCGTCATGACCATCGCCGCCACCATCGGTGCCGGTGGCCTGGGCGTGCTCATCCTCGCTTCCATCAGCCGCAGCGACATGTCGATGCTGATCGTCGGCGCCGTGCTGGTCAGCCTCCTGGCCATCTTCGCCGACCTGCTCCTGCAATGGCTGCAACGCTCGCTGACTCCAAAAGGACTCCTCAAATGATCGAACTTCAAAACCTCAGCAAAACCTTCAAGAGCAACGGCAAGGATGTGAAGGCCGTGGACTCGGTGAACCTGACCGTCAATGAAGGCGAGATCTGCGTGTTCCTCGGGCCATCGGGGTGTGGCAAGAGCACCACGCTGAAGATGATCAACCGCCTGATCCCGCCCACCTCGGGCAAGGTGCTGATCAACGGCGAAGACACCACCGGGCTCGACGAGGTGACCCTGCGCCGCAACATCGGCTATGTGATCCAGCAGATCGGCCTGTTCCCGAACATGACCATCGAGGAAAACATCGTGGTGGTGCCCAAGCTGCTCGGCTGGGACAAGCAGAAATGCCACGACCGTGCCCGCGAGCTGATGAGCATGATCAAGCTCGAACCCAAGCAGTACCTGCACCGCTACCCACGGGAACTGTCGGGCGGCCAGCAACAGCGGATCGGCGTGATCCGCGCCCTGGCGGCCGATGCGCCGTTGCTGCTGATGGACGAGCCCTTCGGCGCGGTGGACCCGATCAACCGCGAGATGATCCAGAACGAGTTCTTCGAGATGCAACGGGCGCTGAACAAGACCGTGATCATGGTCAGCCACGACATCGACGAAGCCATCAAGCTGGGCGACAAGATCGCGATTTTCCGCGCCGGCAAGCTGATCCAGTGCGATCACCCTGACACGCTGCTGGCGCACCCGGCCGATGACTTTGTCAGCAACTTCGTTGGCCAGGACAGCACCCTCAAGCGACTGCTGCTGGTCAAGGCCGAGGACGCGGCCGACAACGCCCCGTCGGTGAGCCCGGAAACCCCGGTGGCCGAGGCGCTGGAATTGATGGACGAACATGACCGGCGCCACGTGGTGGTGACCTGCGCCCAGAACAAGGCGCTGGGCTATGTGCGCCGCCGTGACCTGCACCGCCAGACCGGTACTTGCGCACAGTTCCTGCGCGAGTTCAACGCCACGGCGGCCTACGACGAACACTTGCGGATCCTGCTGTCGCGTATGTACGAGTTCAACCGCTCGTGGCTGCCGGTGATGGACGCCGAACGGGTCTTCCTCGGCGAGGTGACCCAGGAATCCATCGCCGAATACCTGAGCTCCGGACGCTCGCGGGGCGGCAAGACCAGCATCGTGTCGCCGGCCGAAGTGGCAGCCGGCTGAGCGTTACAGCGAAACCCTGAGGACCCGGGAAAACAGCCACTGCGGGCTCAGGTTGGTGAAGACCGAGTAGTTGATCAACACCGTTCTTCCTCGGTTTTGCGCCACCCAGGCCGGGTCGAGCACGAAGCGATTGGCCTGGCCGGCGGTGACGAGTTGGCTGCCCGTATCGAGGATGGTCTGTCCCATGGCCCGTACGCGTAGCGTCGAGCCCACTGGGGCGGGTGAATAGATGATCACCGTGCCGGCCGAGTAACCGGGCGCTGGAAGGTCCAGGGCCTGGGGATCAACGGCCAGGTACAACACGGCGGACGTCTGGGTTTCGCCGACGCCACCTTTCTTGACGGTGTAGCTCACCGGCACCGTCAGCCCGACGCTGTCGACCACTTCGGGACGGGGAATCAACACCTGCTTGTCGGCAGGCAGGTCACCATAACGCACCGGCGGGCTGCTGTACGGCACCCGCCCTCGCCACTGCACGCTTACCGTATCGGCAGCCCCCAGGCCACTGAGCGGCAATTGCACGGCGAGGTAATCGTCCCGGTAGATATTCTTGATACTCAAGCGCTCGCCCGTGGCTGAACTGTAGGCCTTGGGCACGCCGGGCGCGCCCCACGCGGTGGCCGGCACCACCGGGTTGATCGCCTGGTCGGCACTGACGTATTGAAAGCTGAAATGCTCCTTCGGACCGGGCGGCAGTGTCACCCGGACAATGGGGACGACCAGCCCCTGGGTCCGTTCGAAGTATTTCTTCTGGTCGGTCCTGGCGGCCTCCAGATCGTTGGAGCCCGAGATCCAGAAAAACGCCTGGATGGGCAACGGGGTCGGATTTTTTTCCGGCCACGCCTCGATTCGAAGTTCGTTGTGGTTCTTGAAGTTGAAATCGGCGCCACCGGCCTCGAGTTCAACGTCCTTTCGCACTTGCAAGCCGGCATTGAAGTTGGCGGTGGCTTGCTCATTCAACCCATCGTTGACCATCCACGCACAACTGGCGGGGTTACCGTAGGCCACCTTGCGAAAATGCGCCAACCAGGCTTTGGCGGTGAAAATATTCTGTTCATTGCAGGGCTTGCTCTGTGGGTAGACGAACTGCGTGATGCTGTCCCGGCAACCGTAGGCCCCTGGCTTGCTGCGGTAGAGGGTGGCGCCGTCGTAAGGGAAATAACAGATGACCGAAGGCTTGGCCTTACCCGGCGGCGTCTGGAGGATGGGGTAAAAGATATAGCCATGCTTGGCGTCGTTAGTGCCCCAGGGCGCTGCGCCGAACCGGGCATCGGCGCGCAGGTAGGAAAACGAAACGGCCCCGGTCGTCCTGGAAAACTCGCTATGGTCCCAAGGGTCGAAGTTGCCCGCGTAGGTCGTGCGTGCCACCACCCCCGAGCATAGAAAGGCCGGTGCCGTCGGCGAACCGCAGTTGAGCGCCGTATCGTAGTAACGGCGGGTCAAGTCGGCGGCCGTCTCTTCGCCCGATTGCAGGGCCGCGCCCGTGAGCGTTTCAGCAAGGGACTGCAATGAGATAATCATGCAACCCGTCAAAACGAACAGCTTTACCGATTTTTTGCGGCTGAGATTCGCCATGCTCGTCACCTGGAAGGCCGGTCATCACCCAGGCCGGGCCGTCTGCCCCTCACAGAGGCGGGTCAGACAGCCTGGCCCCTGCGTTCAATGCGGATTACATCTGTTGTCACCCGGCAACTTCATGATCACGTCATGGGGCACGTAGGGACGGGCGGGCTCAAGGCTCCAGGTGGGCTTGTTCTCGGCGATGTCCGGAGAGTCGAGGTGGCAGGCCAGTTGGCGGCGCATGCTGCTGCCCATGTTGTCGAAATTCCAATCCTTGCGATTCGGATCGAGCGCTGCGGCCTTGATCGCCAACTCGGCCAACACCACATTGGTTTTCCCGACACCGGCTTTTCTGCCACACGCCGTGGGCGTGATCTTAAGCGAGGAGATCGTTCCCAGCACCGGTTCTACATAGTTGTTATCCCACTCGAGTTTTTCGATGTAGTTATCACAAGAACGGCTGTCCGCGGGGGCGGGTATCTGTTGATCGACCGGATAGTAGGCAAACTTCGCGTCTTCGCCGATAGAACGAGGAAATTGAACCTTGATGATCGGCTTCCAGGCATTACCCTGCTCCACCCAACGGCGTTGGTCATCACGGGCGAAGTCGCGGGCGGTGAACGCCCGGGTCGTTCTGTCGATGTAATCCACGCCACTTTCATAAATGAACGCGGCGATGGGAAGTTCCAGGCGCGTGGCTTTTGCTGAATCGCTGTCACTGGCGACAGGCGCGTCGAACTTCTTGCGGTCCTGGCTGCTCCAGTCCCTGTTCCAGTACTTGTTATCCGGCCAGGTTTCGATCCGCAACTCGGACTGGGTGTTTATCGCATCGCCCTGCTCCTCCGGGTCCTTGGCCAGCACCTTGCGAGCCTCGACAAAGGTGTTGAATGCGTCGGCCTTGTTATAGCTGCCGAAGTAATCCCGGGTCGTATCGAAACCGCATTGGAAGCGGTGGGCTTTCGTCACCTCGGGGTCCTGGGTCTGGCGATCGTAGTGTTCCATCCAGGCCTTGGGGTTGCTGATGCTCAGCTTCTGGCAGTAGTCCTCGACGACGCCCAGGGTATTGCCATTCTCCTGGTAATCACCGCAACCGTTGTTGTTCCGATAATTGGTCCAGGAGTCGATGACAAACGCGCAGAGCACCTTGATCTTGAACTGGGTCTTGTCGTCCACGAAATCATTGGGCGTCAGCGCAAAGCCGTTGTAGCGGAGCATTCCCAGCCCGTTGAACTCAACGTCCTTCCTCAAGTAGGAAACCGATGTGCCACCGGCCGAAAGACCGCTTCCGCCGGCTTCAACACTGTGTGAAAACGGACTGGCATCCCAGGGCAAGTAACTTTGTTTACTGGCGATCCCGCGAAGTATCAGACCTGAACAATCGGACGCCAACCTGCCGCTGCCACAATCGCGAGCAGTCAAGCGATACCAGTACTCCATCAACTTCGCCGTGTCCGTTCCCGGGTCGGCCTGTGACAAGCCGCAACTGGTGAAGAGTCCGATCATTAAAGAAGCGTTCAAGATGACCCGATACTTGCGCATGTCCCTCTCCTGGAGTTCTCTACATCGCAAAATCCGCAGTGATTCAAGGCACAATTCAATACGCCGCGCGCCGGATATAAGCCGGTATCCGCAGCATTAAAATCATGAAGAACGACTGTCTGGATTTGAGTATTCGGTAATCTTGGGCGAGCGCCTACTGTCAGAAGTGACAGTCAATCGAGGTTAATTAAACGTTTTCCTCATAACAGGCGGGTCATTGATCAACAAATGAGCTACGCCTGTCCCTGTAGCCAGGAGCCTGCTCCCGCTCGGTTGCGTAATGACCACCTTTTGGGGCCGCTATGCACCTCAGCGCGAGTAAGCGCGCTCGCCCCACACAGACCCCAAACCTCGAACCTGTATCGCAGCGAGCGCCGTCATTGACCGATCCAGGGGAACATCAATCTGTCATGCAGGTCGGTTACATCAGGAGCTGTCGCCGCCCGCACGACGGATGTGTGCAAAAACGCGACATTTTTAGTTGATCTCAGGCCCCTCACGCCCTAAAGTTCGCGCCGAACGTCCATGCTGGAAACGATCCATCCGGCTCAAGTACTGACGACGAGACAGCAAGGCCAAGGGCATCCCGCAGCCCATGGCCTTTTTGCTTTCGGCGGCAATGCCTTGGGAAGTAGGCGAACCAAAGTGGGGATACGGAGGACGTTCACGAAGGCTACCCGGCCTTCACACCCATTGATCCTGATGTTTGCCAGTAGGAGTCCCAAGTATGTCGATCCAGGTCGAAGATTATTTCGCGCGCGAAACTTTCCAGAAGATGAAAGCGTTCGCCGACAAGCAGGAAACCCCGTTCGTGGTGATCGACACCGCGATGATTGCCCAGGCCTACGACGACTTGCGCGCCGGTTTCGAGTTCGCCAAGGTCTACTACGCCGTGAAGGCCAACCCGGCGGTGGAAATCATCGACCTGCTCAAGGAAAAAGGCTCGAACTTCGACATCGCCTCGATCTATGAGCTGGACAAGGTCCTGAGCCGCGGCGTCACGCCAGACCAGATCAGCTACGGCAACACCATCAAGAAATCCAAGGACATCCGCTACTTCTACGAGAAGGGCGTGCGCCTGTATGCCACCGACTCCGAAGCCGACCTGCGCAACATCGCCAAGGCCGCGCCGGGCTCGAAAGTCTATGTGCGCATCCTCACCGAAGGCTCGACCACGGCTGATTGGCCGCTGTCGCGCAAATTCGGCTGCCAGACCGACATGGCCATGGACCTGCTGATCCTGGCCCGCGACCTGGGCCTGGTGCCCTACGGCATTTCGTTCCACGTCGGCTCGCAACAGCGCGACATCAGCGTCTGGGACGCCGCGATCGCCAAGGTCAAGGTCATCTTCGAGCGTCTCAAGGAAGAAGACGGCATCGTGCTCAAGCTGATCAACATGGGCGGTGGCTTCCCGGCCAACTACATCACCCGCACCAACAGCCTGGAAACCTACGCCGAAGAAATCATTCGCTTCCTCAAGGAAGACTTCGGCGACGACCTGCCGGAAATCATCCTGGAACCGGGCCGTTCGTTGATTGCCAACGCCGGCATCCTGGTCAGCGAAGTGGTGCTGGTGGCGCGTAAATCGCGCACCGCCGTCGAGCGTTGGGTGTACACCGACGTGGGCAAGTTCTCCGGCCTGATCGAAACCATGGACGAAGCCATCAAGTTCCCGATCTGGACCGAGAAGAAAGGCGAAATGGAAGAAGTGGTCATCGCTGGCCCGACCTGCGACAGCGCCGACATCATGTACGAGAACTACAAGTATGGCTTGCCGCTGAACCTGGCCATCGGTGATCGCCTGTACTGGCTGTCGACCGGTGCCTACACCACCAGCTACAGCGCGGTGGAATTCAATGGCTTCCCGCCGCTGAAATCCTTCTACGTATAAATCGACGCCCGTCAGAACGTTCCCACGCACCTGCGTGGGAACGGTCAATCACCCCGCCTCCACTCGCAACGGCATCGCTCGCAAGGCGTGGGCCATCGCCCTCAATTGCGCCAGCGGATAGGCCAACTGAGCGAACGAAGCCCTTGCCCGGCGCAGACTCTGCTGTCGATCATGGGTTTGCAGTTCGAGCTTCACCTGGGTCAGGAAATACCCCAGGCGATGGCACAGGTCGGCAATGTTGTTCGCCGCCGACGTCGAACGCACATAGAGCCCGTTCAAGGCCCTCAGGTGTGCTTGCGCCAATGCCTTGCGCTGCGCCTGGGAATGCTGCGCACCCGCATCGTACTGCATGCCGGGCAGGCTGATCCGCCCCAAGGCGTAGTAGACCTCGATCTTGGGCACCGGCCCATGACAGGCACAGAGCCTGAGCGTCAACGAATCGATGAAACGCACGAACAGACTGTGGATGGTCTGTGAGACGCTCACAATCAACGCCTTGAGGCGAGCACCCGCGGCCGCACATTCATCCAGCCGCCGACAGAGGTTGTCGATCAGCTGCATGACGCTGGCGGTGCGATTGCTCCCCTGTGCACCGACGTTGACCGGCGAGAAGCGCGACGGGTCGAGGTCGCCGAGCAACGGGGGATCGGTCACCAGCATGGCATCCCGGGCCACCTGCTCGAACTCTGCCACGAAGGTGGCGGTTTTCTCGACCAGCCGATGCACCATGAAACCCAACGACGGGACCACACAGACAATCGCGTTCCAACGGTTTTCATTGTCCGTCGCGGCGCGGGTCAGTGCCTGCGCATCGGGGGGCGTCAGCAACACATGCCCCGAGCGACGATACAGATCGGATAACTGCTCGATTTCCGCCAGGCTGCACGGCAGGTCGCTCAGGAAACCGATGTATTCGCCCAACGCCGAGAAGTGTTTCTCGTCCAACAGAAAATCGACCATGATCCCTCCCCGCCGTGGGCGTCATCCATGCAGCGCCAAGGGCAAGGCCAGCGGCGCCAGGAATGCCATGAACCGCTGCGCCTGGTGGATCAGGTCGAGGCTGCGCTGCTCTTGCGCCAGGTAGGCATTGGCCTCGATCAACCGGGCGAACGAGCGGTAAGCCGCGACCACGCCCTGGTATTGGCCCACATAACGCTGGCGCTGATCGTCGATGCCATGAATGACCCGGATGAACTGGACCTTGCCCTTCAGGGCGTTGAGCTGGCTGTGGAGCTTGTCGATATCGGCGTCCAGCGCCTGGATTTTCCCGGCCAACTGGTCGCGTGCGCGCACCAGGTCGAGGAAGCGAACCCCTTCGCCGACCTGCACCAGGGTCTTCTTGAGCTGCTCGATCGCCTGCATGACCAACTGCACTTCCGGTGGCGCGATACCGAGTTTCGTCATGTGCTCCAGGGTCAGCACCAGGTCGTTGCCAATCGCTTCGATACCACCCGTCTTGAGCAGGCCGATGGCGTCGCTGGCCAGGCCACGGGCCTTTTGACGCTCGGCCCGCTCGTCTTCCAGACGTTTGAGGCCAGCCTCGACGCGGTGTTGTTCGCGTTCCATGTCTTCGACGAAGCCCAAGCTCAGGCGTCGGTCGAACACGTCGCGGATGGTCGACAACTGATCGCTGAGCTGCCGGGTGGACTGCGTCACGCAGCGACTCATCTGCGCCAGCTCCCCGGCGCGGTCCGCCTCGATGTCCTGGACATCCTGCTCGTCCAAGGCGCTTGCCAGCTCCTTGTCCAGCGCCTGCAAGCGACGCACCCGGCCTTCGAGGGCCATCCGGGTGCTCAGCGCCACCTCTTTGAGCACATCGCTGCTGTTGTCCACGCCGAGCACCAGGGCATCGAACCGCTGGTGCAGTTGCGGCAGGTAATTCCAGCGAATGAACAGCACGCGGGATTGAATGGCGCCGTCCCTCATGAGCCGGTTGCTGTCGGCCAGGATGCCGGTATCGACCGTCGGGTAATCGGTGCTCGGCAGCATGGCAAACGCGGCGCGTGTCCTGATGCCATAGACACGCTCGTATTCCTCGTCGGCTTCCTTGAACACCGCGATCAGGGCATCCGCATCGTGCTCGATCTGCTTCCACGGCGAGGCCACTGCCCGGAAGGCCTGCATGAACAGGCGCAGCCTGAGGGCATCAGTGATCTTGGCCACCGCATCCTGGGAGGACTGGATGTAAAGGTGCATGACATTCCAGACGTGCATCAGGTTCTGCGTGGCGATGTCGGCGTCGATCGCCACCAGTTCAAGGCCTTGCAGGTCATGTTTGACCCGGCTCAGGGAACCCAGGGTCTGGTGTTTGCCCCGCAGCTCTTCAATGGCCGCTTCCTGCTCCTGGTACAGGCGGTTTCGTTCGGCGCGGATGTTTTCGGCCTCCACCCCCAGGTAAATGGCCAGCGCCAGGCCGATCAGGTTCATGCCCGTGGCCGCACCGAGGGACCGCTCCACGGCATTGGCGTATTCGGTATTTTTCTCTTCGATGCGCAAGGCCCGGTCATCGACCTGTCGCTTGAGCATCTCGACTTCGGCCGGCAACAACGTACTGCCGATCAAGCTGAGGCGTAGTTTGATCTCCGGCAGGATGTGCTGGCGCAAGTCATAGCCAAAGTAATCCAGTGCCAACTTGATGCTTTTAACGACCTTGAGATTATCCCCCACTTTCTTGTAGATCTGATCCAGGTAGTAACCGATGTCTTCCACCGTACCCGGCGGCAAGTCAATACCGGGAAACTTACCCCCCAGCTCCAACTCCAGTTGTTTTAGCTGTTCCAGGGTTTCAATATTATTTTTATCCAGTAACCGGGCGGCCCGGACATCGTCATAGACTTCCTCCATGGACCTTTCGTAAATGGCCATGCTGGCGGCAAACAACTTCAGTTGGCTGCCGGTCAGCATGATCGATTCACGCAGGGGCGACCAGCGGCGGGCGTGGGTACGGGTGGCGCGGAAGGTCTTGACGAAGTCGTCGACGCGCAGCCCCGCCCCGCCCCCGGCAGGATCACCGAAGTTCAGGTAATCCTTCACATCGGCCACGTGATAGGGCAGCGCCAGGGCAGCCGACTCATACTTTCTCAGGTCGATGATCTGTTTCTTGGTCAGCAACAGGCCCTTGCCACGGGACTCGCCTTCCTGGGTCGGTGCCGAGGCGTTGGACAGCGTCTTCGGCGCCAATTGCGCAAACAGGGTGATCTCTTCGGACGAAGCATCTTCAAGTGCCTCGCTCCACACAGCATGGGTATTCATAATTAATCCTTTAATTATCGATTGACCGACAACCATTAACTAAACGCTGCCGAACGAAGTACAAGTTACATACAGCCGCTCGGACACTAGTCGATCGAAGCAAATGAAGTCAAAGCGCGAAAACAATGCAAACATTAGCGGATACTACAAACCCGCCAACCGCTTATAGCAAGCGACGACATTCAAGTATGAATAGATAAATAACCCGTTCGGCTATTACGCAACGGCACCTTGATCCAATACCGCGATACGCGCCTGATAGGCCTCGACCAAAGGCTGCAACACCGGCATCTGTGCCCGGGCCAAGGTGTGCACCGCCACCCGCAGGAAATTGAGATTGCCGCCCTCCAGGGCGCGCCGCAGCCAGGCCAGTCCTTCGTCGACCCGGTGGCCGGCCAGCAACACGCAGCCATGGCTGAACTGCCCGCGAAAATCACCGCCTTCGGCTGAACGTCGATACCACTGGGCCGCGGCAACCGGGTCCGCTGGACAGGCACGCCCCTCTTCCAGGTAACGGCCCAGCAGGTTCATCGACTTCGCGTGCCCCTGTTCGGCGGCACGACGGTACAGACGCAGCGCCTGGCCTTGGTCCTCAGGTACACCACGCCCGGTCGCCAACAGGTTGGCGTAGTTGTACATCGCCCAGTCCAGGCCTGCCTCGGCGGCCTGGCGATAATGCCTGGCGGCGATCGACGCATCGGCGGTGCAGCCCCAGCCGTGTTCATGACAGCGCCCGAGCATGTTGCGCGCCATCAGGTGCCCGCGCCCGGCGGCAATACTGAACCAGCGCAGGGCCAGCGGCCCATCGCGGCTGATGCCCTGGCCGTCGAGCAGGATCTGCCCGAGCAGGGCCTGGGCTTCGAGCACCCCCTCACGGGCGGCGACCAGGATCGCCTGGGCGGCCCGCGCCGGGCTTTCGTCGAGCATGGTCGTGAGCGCATCAGTGTCGAGCACTTCCTGGCGGCGCAGACGAAAGTCCGTCACTTACACCTCGACCCAGCGGCGCAGCAGGTTGTGATAAGTGCCGGTCAGGCGAATCAACGAGGGGTGATCGGGCATGTCCTGGGTCAGTTGCTGGATCGCGCCGTCCATTTCAAACAGCAGCGCCCGCTGGCTGTCTTCGCGCACCAGGCTTTGGGTCCAGAAGAACGAGGCATAACGTGCGCCGCGAGTGACCGGGGTGACCTTGTGCAGGCTGGTGCCCGGGTACAGCACCATGTCCCCGGCCGGCAACTTGACCCGCTGGGTGCCATAGGTGTCCTGGATTTCCAGTTCGCCGCCGTCATAGTCCTGCGGATCGCTGAAGAACAACGTGGCCGACAGGTCGGTGCGCACCCGCTCGGCACTGCCCTTGGGCTGGCGCACCGCGTTGTCGATATGAAAATCGAAATTGCCGCCCGCCGTGTAGCAGTTCACCAGGGGCGGGAACACCTTGTGCGGCAGCGCGGCCGACATGAACAACGGGTTTTTCCACAGCCGGTCCAGCATCGCGGCACCGATCTCCTTGGCCAGCGGATGGCCCTCGGGCAACTGCAGGTTGTGCTTGGCCTTGGCCGACTGGAAACCCGCCGTGACCTTGCCGTCCGCCCACTCGGCCTGCTCCAGCGCCTCGCGGATGCGCTGCACTTCTTCAGGAGAAAACACGCCGGGAATGTGCAGCAACATGGCATTTGGACCTGTGGATAAAATGGGGCGCCAATGGTAGTGATTCTTATTGGCTGTGCACAACCCCCGTCGATGTCGCACCTGGGAGCACCCGTAAAGGCAAATTGTAAAGAATGTAAATTCCTCTCAAATAGCAATATTTCGCAATTGATACAAAACCCTGTTTACCCTATATTCCGCGGCCTCGAATCCTTGGGGGAAGGAATTTTTCATGTCGCGTCAACCCACACCATCACCGGTCAACTCACCTCGCCTGTTGGCGTCGGCCATCGGCGTCGCCCTCAGTGCAACGTCCGCGACGCACGTGGCCCAGGCCTCGCAGGACACCGATGAGAACGCTCCGCGCAACGCCATCGCCCTGGACGCCACCCGCATCACCGGCCAGGGCCTGGACGCGACGTCCTATCAGGTCGAAAAAGCCTCTTCCCCGAAATACACCGCGCCGCTGGTGGACACGCCACGCTCGGTCACCGTCATCCCGCAGCAGGTGCTCAAGGACACGGGGGCACTGAACATGCAGGACGCGTTGCGCACCGTGCCCGGCATCACCTTCGGTGCCGGTGAAGGGGGCAACCCTCAGGGCGACCGTCCGTTCATCCGCGGTTTCGATGCCCAGGGCGACACCTACCTCGACGGCGTGCGCGACACCGGTTCGCAGAGCCGCGAGATCTTCGCCGTGGAATCGATTGAAGTGAGCAAGGGCCCGAACTCCGCCGTCGGCGGGCGCGGTGCCGCAGGCGGAACAATCAATCTGGTCAGCAAGAAAGCGCACCTGGGCGACAGCCTCGACGGCGGCTTCACCTGGGGCTCGGACCAGACCCAGCGCTACACCCTGGACGGCAACTATCAGTTCAGCGACACCGCCGCCGGCCGTCTCAACCTGATGAGCCATGAAAGCAATGTCGCCGGCCGCGACAAGGTCGACTACGACCGCTGGGGCATCGCGCCATCGCTGGCGTTCGGCCTGGGCACCGATACCCGGGTCAACCTCGATTACTACCACCTGGAAAGCAATGACCTGCCAGACTCGGGCATCCCCTACACCGTACCGGCCTCGGGCCGCACGGCCGACCGCACCAAGGCCAACCCGGACAAGCCCAACGACGGCGGCGACAGCAGCAACTTCTACGGCCTCACCGACCGGGACTTTCGCAAGACCCGCACCGACACGGCCACCTTCGCCATCGAGCACGATTTGAGCGACGCGCTGACGCTCAAGAACACCCTGCGCCACGGTTCGAGCATGCAGGACTACATCCTGACCCAGCCTGACGACAGCAAGGGCAACGTCAACAACGGCACGGTCTGGCGCCGGGCCAATAGCCGCGTGAGCAACGTCGACACCACCACCAACCAGACCGACCTGTTCGGTGACGTCTACGTCGCCGGCTTCAAGAACAGTTTCTCCACCGGCATCGAACTGAGCCGCGAGAAAGGTGAAAAGTCTTCCTACACCGTCAACACCGACACGGTGCCGGGGACCACGGCAGCGAACACCAACTGCACGCCGTCGATGGTCGGCGCGTCGAGCGGCTACAACTGCACTTCGCTCTCCAACCCGAATCCCAATGACCCGTGGAACGGCACGATTGCACGCAACTACGCCGGCACCGACACCACCAGCGTCACCCGCGCGCTCTATGTGTTCGATACCCTGGAGCTGTCGCCGCAATGGCTGGTGAACATGGGCTTGCGCTACGACCATTTCGACACGAAGTACAAGACCTACAACGCCGCTGGCACCACCACGTCCAAGGGCGATGACACCAGCGAGTTCATCACCGGCCAGTTCGGCCTGGTCTGGAAACCGGCGGACAACGGCAGTCTCTACGCCTCGTACGCCACATCGGCCACACCGCCAGGCAACATGGTCGGCGAAGGCACCGAAGGCAACCCGTTGGGCGGCACGCCGGACCGCAGCGGCAACCTGCTGGCCAGCGACATGGAACCGGAAACCACCAAGAACTACGAGATCGGCACCAAGTGGGACCTGCTCGACGCCCGCCTCTCGCTGACCGCGGCGATCTTCCGCACGGAGAAAGACAACGCCCGGGTCCAGGTCGACACCACCACGTACGAGAACGCCGGCAAGACCCGCGTCGACGGCCTCGAACTGTCGGCCAGCGGCAAGATCACCGATAAGTGGCAGGTCTTCGCCGGCTACAGCTACCTGGACAGCAAGCAAGTCGATGGCGGGCCGATGAGCACCACCGACGGCAACGAACTGCCGAACACGCCGAAGAACAGCGCCAGCATCTGGACCACCTACGCGCTCACCTCGAAGCTGACCATTGGCGGCGGCGCGTTCTATGTCGACGACGTGTTCGGCAGCGTGGCGAATACTACCCAGGTCGACGCCTACGTGCGCTACGACGCGATGGCCAACTACAAGGTCAACAAGCACCTGGACCTGCAGCTCAACGTGCAGAACCTGACCGACGAAACCTACTACGACAAGGCGTTCTCGACCCACTTCGCCAACCAGGCGGCCGGGCGCACCGCGTTGCTGAGTACCAACTTCCACTTCTGATTGGAGCCAGGAGCCCGGCTCAATGGTCAGCCTGAGGAGCTGTGGGAGCGGGCTTGCTCGCGAAGACGGCGGGTCAGTCGACGAACAGGTTGCCTGACACTGCGCCTTCGCGAGCAAGCCCGCTCCCACAAGATGACCATTCGCTCCACGCATAAAAGCCCCACTCATCCGCATGAGTGGGGCTTTTATGCGTGTTTATGAATGGTTCTCGATAACACACGGCATAATGCGCGCCGTGATGAACAGTAATGAATGAACGAGGCGGCGACGTGTTGAAGAAAACCCTGTTCCAGTTGCACTGGTTTTTCGGCATCAGTGCCGGGCTGGTCCTGGCGTTGATGGGCATCACCGGGGCGATGGTGTCGTTCCAGGACGAGATCCTGCGGGCGTTGAACCCCCAGGTGCTGACGGTCGAGAAACAACCGGCTGGCGTGCTGCCCCCCGCCGAGTTGGTGGAACAGATCGAAGCCGCGTCCGGCAAGACCGTCGCCATGCTCTGGGTCGAGACCGACAACGGCAGCGCCGCGCGGGTGATCTTCACCGCGCCGCCCGGGGAAAAGCGCGGAGCCATGCGCTATTTCAACCCCTACACCGCCCAGTTCATGGGTGACGTGGTAGGCCAGGATTTTTTCGGCCTGATGCTCAAGTTGCACCGCGTGTTGACCCTCGACGAAGTGGGCCGGCAAATCACCGGCGCCTGCACGTTGATCCTGGTGTTCTTCTGCCTGTCGGGCTTGTACCTGCGCTGGCCACGCCAATGGCGCAACTGGCGCGCCTGGCTGACCCTCGACTGGGCCAAGAAGGGTCGCAGCTTCAATTGGGACCTGCACTCGGTGGCCGGTACCTGGTGTCTGCTGTTCTATCTGCTGGCGGCCCTGACCGGGCTGACCTGGTCCTACGACTGGTACAACAAAGGCGTGACCCGCCTGCTCTCCGATGCCCCCCAGGAAGAACGCGCGCGCAATCGCGGCCCGGCGCCTGAGGGCCCGCCGCCGGTGGCCGACTACCGCGCCATTTGGAGCAGCATCTACAGCGCGGCCGGCCCGGACTTGTCCGCCTACAACGTGCGCATGCCGCCCGTGGCCGGGCAACCGGCCACGGTGTTCTACCTGCTGAAGAACTCGCCCCACGACCGGGCCCTGAACCAGCTCATGCTCGACCCGGCCACCGGCGCCATCAGCCGGCACAGCCGCTACAGCGACAAGAGCTTCAAGGCGCAATTGCTCACCAGCGTCTATGCGTTGCATGTCGGCAGCTATTTCGGCCTGGTCGGGCGGATTCTGGTGACGGTCGCCGCCCTGGCCATGCCGCTGTTCTTCATCACTGGCTGGTTGTTGTACCTGGACCGGCGCCGCAAGCAGCGCCAGGTCCGGCAGGCTCGCCAGGAACTGGTTACCCAGCCGGGCGCCGGGCCGGCCTGGCTGATCGGCTTCGCCAGCCAGAGCGGCTTCGCCGAGCAGTTGGCCTGGCAGACCGCCGGCCAGCTCCAGGCCGCCGGGTTACCGGTCAAGGTCCAGGCTCTGGCCGGGGTCAGCGAGCAGGACCTGAGCAACGCCACCCACGCGCTGTTCGTCGTCAGCACGTTCGGCGACGGCGAAGGGCCGGACAGTGCCCGCGGTTTCGAACGCAAGGTACTGGGCCGCGCCCTGAGCCTGGAACGCCTGCAGTACTCGGTGCTGGGCCTGGGCGATCGCCAGTATGAACACTTCTGCGGGTTCGCCCGGCGCCTGCACACCTGGCTGTCGGCCCATGGCGGAAGGACGCTGTTCGCCCCGGTGGAAGTCGACAGCGGCGACCCGTACGCCCTGCGCCACTGGCAGCAACAGTTGGCCGACTTGACCGGCCAGGCGCCCGCCGACACCTGGCAAGCGCCCGCCTTCGAGCCATGGACGCTGAGCCAACGCACCCTGCTCAACCCCGACAGCAGCGGCGCAGGCGTGTACCTGCTGGGCCTCACGGCGCCCGGCCCGAGCAGTTGGCTGGCCGGTGACCTGGTGCACGTGCTGCCGCGCAATGACCCGTGGGCCATCGAGCACTTCCTCGACGGCCTCGGCATCGCCGGCCACGCCCGCGTCCAGCTCGATGGTTTGACCCAGACGCTCGAACAGGCCCTGGCCACCCGCCAACTGCCGGAAAACCGCGCCCACCTGGTGGGCCTGCACGCCCAGGCACTGGTGGATGCCCTGGCACCGCTGGCGATGCGTGAGTACTCCATCGCCTCGATCCCGGCCGACGGCGTGCTGGAGCTGATCGTGCGCCAGGAGCGTCACGCCGACGGCAGCCTGGGCATCGGTTCCGGCTGGCTCACTGAACATGCGCCGCTGGGCAGCGCCATCAGCCTGCGGGTACACCGCAACAGCAGCTTCCACCTGCCGCCCCAGGGCGTGCCGATGATCCTGCTCGGCAACGGCACCGGCCTGTCCGGCCTGCGCAGCCTGCTCAAGGCCCGCGTCGCCGAAGGCATGCAGCGCAACTGGCTGCTGTTTGGCGAGCGCCAGCGCGAACATGATTTCCACTGCCGCGATGAGTTGCAGGAATGGGTCACCTCAGGCGACCTGGAACACCTGGACCTGGCGTTCTCCCGGGACCAGGCCGAGAAAATCTACGTCCAGGACCGGTTGCGCGAATCCACCGCACGGCTCAAGCAATGGCTGGCCGACGGCGCGGTGATCTACGTCTGCGGCAGCTTGCAAGGCATGGCATCGGGCGTGGACCAGGTGCTCAACGAGGCGCTGGGACGTGAGGCCGTGGAGCAACTGATCGAACAGGGACGCTATCGGCGGGACGTCTACTGACCGCCCAGGCAACACGATCCCCTGTGGGAGCGGGCTTGCTCGCGAATGCGTCGTGTCAGTCATGCATCTATCAACTGACACACCGCTTTCGCGAGCAAGCCCGCTCCCACAGGGGAATCCCGGTCAGCCTTGGGTCAAACCGGCTCCAACTTCTTCTCGAACACCGCCACCCCTTCAAGATCCCGCAACACCACGCTCATCGCCCCGCTCTGTCCGTCGATGTTCACCTCGCCAAAGAACTGGTAGCCGGCAAACGGCGAGGCGTTTTGGGCAGGCGGCGCCTTCTGGAACACCACTTCGGGGCCGAAGGTCTTGTCCAGGGCGTTGGGGCCGAAGCTGCCGGCGTTCAACGGCCCGGCGACGAATTCCCAGAACGGCTCGAAATCCTGGAACGCCGCCTGTTCCGGGTGATAGTGATGGGCCGCGCAATAATGGACATCGGCGGTGAGCCAGACGTAGTTGCGCACCTGATGCTTGCGCAGGTAGCCGAGCAGTTCGGCGATTTCCACTTCCCGGCCCTGGGCCTGCCCCGGGTCACCGTTGGCCACCGCTTCCCAGCGCGGCACGCCGGGGCTGACCTCGCCATCGGGCACGCCGAGGCCGATGGGCATGTCGGCGGCGATGACCTTCCATTGGGCCCTGGATTGCTTCAATTCGCGCTTGAGCCAATTCAACTGCTCGCGCCCGAGGAACGGCTTGGCCGCGCCGAGGTTGGCGTCGTTGGCTTCGCGGTAGCTGCGCATGTCGAGCACGAACACATCCAGCATCGGCCCGTAGCCGAGCTTGCGATAGATCCGCCCACCGTTATCGGCCTTCTGCAGGCGCATCGGCGCGTACTCCAGCCAGGCCTGCCGCGCACGCCCCACCAGGCTGTGGATATCCTTGGTCTGGTAGCGCTCGTCCAGTTGCTTGCCGGGCGACCAGTTGTTGACCACTTCGTGGTCGTCCCACTGCCAGATCTGCGGCACCTCGGCGTTGAAGCGCCGCACGTTTTCATCCATCAGGTTGTAGCGGTAGTTGCCGCGATATTCATCCAGGGTCTCGGCGACCTTGCTCTTGGCTTCGGTGGTGAGATTGCGCCAGACGCGGCCACCTTCGGTGGTGATTTGCGCCGGCACCGGACCGTCGGCGTAGATGGTGTCGCCGCTGTGGATGAAGAAGTCCGGCAGGCGCAGGCGCATGGCTTCGTAGATGCGCATGCCGCCGATGTCGGGGTTGATGCCAAAGCCCTGGCCGACGGTGTCGCCGCTCCAGACAAAGCGAATGTTGCGTTTGAACTGCGGCGCGCTGCGCAGATGGCCGAACCAGGGCTCGCTGGCGACGCCGCTCTGGGCATCTTCAAAGCGCACCCGGTAGAAAATCGCCTGGTCGGGCGGCAAGCCGGTGAGCTCGACCCGAGCGGTGAAGTCGCTGCGGCGGTCGGCCAATGGCGAAACCACCCGCCGCGGATTACGAAATTGGCTGCGGGTGTCCCACTCCACCACCATCCGCGCCGGGCGGTCGCTGCGGCTCCAGATCATCGCCCGATCGCCCTGCAAATCGCCGGACTGCACACCGTCGGTCAGCACCGGGCGATCCTTGACCGAAGCCATCACCACCGGCGCCAACCCCGGCAACAATAATCCTGCGCCCACGGCCTGTATCACACGACGCCGGTCCCGGTCGAATTCGCTCATGGTGTTCTCCCTTGAATTAGGGAGACTTAAGCATGGGTGTGTTAATCGGGTGTGACAGGTTTTATAAACACGCCATAACCCCCTGTGGGAGCGAGCTTGCTCGCGATGGCAGAGTGTCAGATGACATCATCGTCAACTGACACACCGCTATCGCGAGCAAGCTCGCTCCCACAGGGGGGGTTCAGTCTTCTGGAACGTAATCAGGCCTTGGCCGGCTCCAACGCCATCTCCACCGCCTCCGGCCGCTTGAGCAGCGCATACGCCACCCCGGTCACCAGGCTCCCCGCCACGATCGCCAGCAAATACAACAGCGCATGGTTGATCGCGTTGGGGATCAGCATCACGAACAGCCCTCCGTGGGGTGCCATGAGCTTGCAACCGAAGTACATCGACAGCGCACCGGTCAACGCACCACCGGCGATGCTGGCCGGGATCACCCGCAGCGGGTCCTTGGCGGCGAACGGGATCGCACCTTCGGAGATGAAGCACAGCCCCAATACCAGCGCCGCCTTGCCGGCCTCGCGCTCGGTCTGGGCGAACTTGCGGCGGGCGATGAAGGTGGCGATGCCCAGGCCAATCGGCGGCACCATCCCGGCGGCCATGGTCGCGGCCATCGGCGCATAGCTTTGCGATGCCAGCAGGCCCACCGAGAACGCATAGGCGGCCTTGTTGATCGGCCCGCCGAGATCGATGCACATCATCGCGCCCAGCAGCACGCCCAACAGAATGGCGTTGGTGGTGCCCATGCTGTCGAGGAAATGGGTCAAGCCTTCGAGCATGCCCGCCACCGGCTTGCCGACCACGTAAATCATCACCAGGCCGGTGAACAGGCTCGCCAGCAGCGGAATGATCAGGATCGGCTTGAGCGCTTCCAGGCTCTGGGGCAAGCGTGCGTAGCGGTTGATCGCCTGGGCCGCGTAACCGGCCAGGAAACCGGCGATGATCCCGCCAATGAAGCCTGCGCCCAGGGTACTCGCCAGCATCCCGCCGATCATCCCGGGCGCAAGGCCCGGACGGTCGGCGATGGAATAGGCGATGTAGCCGGCCAGTAACGGCACCATCAACTTAAAGGCGGTGTCGCCACCAATCTGCATCAGGGCGGCGGCCAGCGTGCCGGGTTCCTTGAAGGCCGTGATGCCGAACACGAACGACAACGCAATCAACAAACCACCCGCCACCACCATCGGCAGCATGAACGACACGCCGGTCAGCAAATGTTTGTAGACCCCGGTCTTCTCCGACTTGGCCGGGCCGGCGGCGCTGCTCGAAACGCTTTCCTGGCGGCCTTCGACCAAGGCCTTGTTCAGCGTGGCTTCAGCCTGTTTCAGGGCAATGCCAGTGCCGCAACGGTAGATTTTCTTGCCGGCGAAACGCTCGGTGGCGACTTCGATGTCAGTGGCCAGCAGCACCACATCGGCCTCGGCAATGGCTTCGGCGCTCAACGGATTGCGCGCGCCCACCGAGCCCTGGGTTTCCACTTGCAGGTCATAACCGAGCTTCTTCGCGGCCTGCTGCAACGCCTCGGCGGCCATGAAGGTGTGGGCAACGCCCGTCGGGCACGCGGTGATGGCGACCAGGCGCGGCGCCCGTTCGGCCGAAGCGCCCGGCGCCTCTTCCGCCACCTGCGACTCGACCAGCACCTGGGCTTCTTCGGCGCCGCGCCGTAATAGCGAATCGACGTCTTGCAGGGCCTGGGCCGGAGTGCTGCGGAACAGGCGCTTGCCGACGAACCGCGACAGGTCCACCGGTCCGGTGGCCACCAGCAAGACCCATTCGGCCGCTTCGAGGGTTGCCGCCGACAATTGGCGCTCCGGATGAGCCGCGTCATGCACCTCGACGCTGGTGCTCCAACCCTGGCGCTGCGCCGCCGCATCCAGCAGACGGGCACATAACACACTGGTGACCATGCCATTCGGGCAGGCCGTCACAATGGCTAATTTCATCTCGCGAACCCTCTTATTGTTCTGTCAGGGGGCGCACGCGCACACCCTGTTCAAGCGACGCCAGCAACGCGGTGTCGCGAATGCCGAAACCGATCTGCGTGACCGCCATGGCCGCGATGGCGGTGGCGGTGCGCAGGGTCTGCTCCGGGGCTTGCGCAGCCAGCAGGCCGTGCAACATGCCGGCCAGCAGCGAGTCCCCGGCGCCCACCGTGCTGGCGACGCTGACCTTGGGCGGCGTGGCATGCAGGGCCGAGCCGACGCTGAACCAGTTCACGCCATCGGCACCGTGGGAAATCACCACATGGTCGATGCCCTGGGCATGCAGGCGCTGCGCCGCTTGCGCCTGGGCCCGCTCACTCACCACCTCGCACCCCAGCGCATCGGCCAGTTCCTCGGTGTTCGGTTTGATCAGCCACGGCCCCGCCGCCAGCGCAACGCGCAAGGCCTCGCCACTGGTGTCGAGTGCGACGTTCAGGCCGAGTTCCTTCAAACGTGTGATCAAGGCCTGCAACCACTGCGGGCTGACACCGCGGGGCAAGCTGCCCGCCACCACCACCGCGTCATGGCCGGGGGCGATGTGTTCCAGCCGATCGAGCAACGCTTGCTGCGCGGCGACGTCGACCACAGGGCCGGGACCGTTCAGGTCGGTGATGCGTCCGTCCTGTTCGGCCAACTTGATGTTGCTGCGGGTTTCACCCGGCACGCGAATAAAGGCGTCGGCAAAACCGCGCTGGGTGAACAGCGTCTCGAACGCCTGGGCATTGTCCTGGCCGAGAAAGCCGCTGACCGTCAGCGTGTGGCCGAGATCGGCCAGCACCTGGGCCACGTTCACGCCCTTGCCGGCGGCATGGGTGTGCATGCCGTCGCTGCGGTTGACCTGGCCCGGTTCCAGGCGCGCCAGTTCCACCGTGAGGTCGAGCGCCGGGTTGAGGGTCAGGGTAAGAATCTTCGCCATTACAGCGCCTCCACTAATGCGCGCACATCATCGGCGCTGCCCACGGCCAATGCCTCCTGGGCCAGGGTTTGAACGTGCGCAAGGCTCAGCTCGCGCACACGTGCCTTGACCTCGGCGATGCTGCGGGCCGAAACGCTCAACTCGTCCACGCCCAGGCCCACCAGCACCGGCACCGCCAGCGGATCAGCCGCCAGCTCGCCGCACACGCCGACCCACTTGCCCTGGGCATGGGCCGCGCGCACGGTGATGTCGATCAGTTGCAGCACCGCCGGGTGCAGGCCATCGGCCTGGGCCGACAAGGTCGGGTGACCACGGTCGATGGCCAGGGTGTATTGGGTCAGGTCGTTGGTGCCGACGCTGAAGAAGTCGACCTCCTTGGCGAGCACCGGCGCCAGCAATGCGGCGGACGGGACTTCGATCATGATCCCCAGTTGCAAGTCCGCCACCGGGATTTCCTGGCGCAGGCGTTCGGTCATGGCCCGGGCCTGGCGCCATTCGTCGACGCTGCCCACCATCGGGAACATGATCCGCAACGGACGATTGTCGGCCGAGCGCAGCAAGGCCCGCAGTTGCCCTTCCATGACCTGCGGGCGCTGTAAGGTCAGGCGAATGCCGCGCACGCCGAGGAACGGGTTTTCTTCTTTCGCGATCGGCCAGTACGACAGTGGTTTGTCGCCGCCGACATCGAGGGTACGCACCACCAGCGGCCGGCCGGCCAGGCCATCGAGGACCTTGCGGTACTCGGCTTCCTGGGTCGCTTCGTCCGGCGCCTGGGTGTGGGCCATGAAGATCAGTTCGGTGCGCAACAGCCCGATGCCTTCGGCGCCCTGCTCCACCGCGCTGCCGACACCGGCGCTTTCACCAATGTTGGCGAACACTTCCACGGCGTGGCCATCGCGGGTCAACGCCGGCTGGTGACGCTGCTCGGCGGCCAGCTTGAGGCGCTGCTCGCGGGTGTCGCGTTCTTCCTTGGCCCGTTGCAGGGTGGCGGCGTCGGGCTCCACGTGCAGGCGACCGCGCTGGCCGTCGAGCAACAACGAGGTGCCCGGCGCCAGCAACAACACCGCCTCACCGGCCCCCACCAACGCGGGAATGCCCAAGGCGCGGGCGACGATGGCGCTGTGGGCCGTGGCGCCGCCGCGGGCGGTCAGGATCCCCGCCACCCGGCTCGGGTCCAGGCGCGCCACGTCGGATGGGCCGACTTCGTCCATCACCAGGATGTAGGGTTGCTCGGGTTCGCTCGGGGTTTCGACGCCACACAACTGCGCCAACACACGGCGGCCCACGTCGCGCAGGTCGGCGGCGCGCTCGGCGAGCAAGGCGTCCTGCAAGGCTTCCTGTTCTTTCGCGGCGGCTTCGATCACGCCCATCCAGGCGGCTTGCGCACTCTCGCCCAACTTCAAGCGGGTGTCGACTTCGTCCGTCAGCTCCGGGTCGTCGAGCATTTCCTGGTGGGTGATGAAGATCTCGCGAATGGCCTTGGCCTTGGCGCGCTCGATCAACCCCTCGATGTCGCGGCGCACCTGGCCCAGTGCGTTTTGCAGGCGCTCACGCTCGATGGCCGCCGATTCACCGCGCAGCGGATAATCGATGGCTTGCAGCACCTGGATGTGGGCCGGGCCGATGGCAATACCCGGCGCCGCCGGCACGGCCTGGATCAGGCTGCCGGCTTCGGGCGCCAGCACCACGGTCGCGACGTCGGCCATCGGGCTTTGCTCGGGCGTCGTTGCTGGCGGCAGCGGCTCGACCTCCTCGCCCAGGCCTTCCTCGACGGCCGCCAGCAAGGCCGGCAACGCATCGGCGGCAATGCTTGGCTCGGCCACGAACTCCAGGACCTGGCCGCGCCTGGCCCCTAGGCTCAACAACTTGCTCAGGCTCTTGACCGACACGGCGCTGTCCTGGCCGTCGGCGATGCGCACGCGGATTTCGCCGTCGAAACTTTTCGCCAACTGGGCGAGGATCTTCGCCGGGCGCGCGTGCAAGCCGTGGGCATTGGCCAGGCCGATGCGTGCGCTGGGCCAGTCGGCAGGCAGTTCACCGCCGAGCACTTCCAGCACCTTGCGGCTGCTGGTGGCGCGACCCAATTCGTGACCACGACCTTCGATCAGCAGCGCGCAGAGCCGCTCCAGCAAGCTCTGATGGGCCTCGCCGAGACTGGCGAGGCAGAACAGGCCGCTCAACGGCTGGCCCAGGTAACGGATGGGCTTGTCCGGAGTCACGAAGGCCAGGCCCGGACGCTTGACCGTCTGCTCGCTGTGCAACCACCACAGGCCATCGCCCAGGGGCAGCGCCTCGACCTGTTGCAGCACACCGGCGAAGCCATTGCTCACGCAATCGGCCTGGCGCAACAGACGAGCGCCGCGCCACACCAGCTCTTCGAAATCGTCGGCCGACACGCCCAGGCCGATCATCTGCGCGTCCAGGGCCAGTTCCTGCGGCGCGCCTTGCAGCAGCTTCAGCAACGCTTCGGCAGACCCGGCCCGGCGCAAGGCCTGGCCCAGGTCCGTCTCGCCAAGGGCGCGGGTCAGCAATTGCAGGAGGCGCAGGTGCTCGTCGGACTTGGCCGCGATGCCGATGGCCAGGTAGACAATCTGCCCGTCGCCCCAGTCCACGCCTTCGGGAAATTGCAGCAGGCGCACGCCGGTGGAGTAGACCAGGTCGCGGGTTTGCGGAGTGCCGTGGGGAATGGCGATACCTTGGCCAAGAAAGGTCGAGCCCTGGGCTTCGCGAGCCTGCAAGCCGGCGAGGTAGCCGTCAGCCACCAGGCCATCGGCCACCAGTTTGTCAGCGAGCAATTGCAACGCAGCGTCTTTATCCACGGCTGTCTGCGCCATGGATATCTGCCCTAGAGTGAGCTCGAGCATGCCTTCTCCTTTTTGGCGTCCGGTCGGCGCCAGGTATTGTTTTGAAAGAATCAGCTTAGCGTTGCAGGACAGCTTTTGGCGGTATCGCGGCAGTGCGGCCAAAAAATCCTGCTAGCCTTGAAAATACGCCTGCTGAAACGTTTAATCTAGAAAGATTGGCACGTTACTCGATAATCTCTCATCCTTGAAGTGCAACTTGTCGTCAGCCATCGGCAGTGACCTTCGGCACGAATCGGGTAGGATGGCCCTCATTGTCGGGTCAAACCCGGAAAAACAAGGAAAAACCGGTTGAAACTCAGTGATATCGCCCAGTTGGCCGGTGTGTCCGTGACCACCGCCAGCTATGTCATCAACGGCAAGGCCGAGCAGCAACGCATCAGCAACGCGACCGTCGAGCGGGTGCGTGCGGTGGTCGAAGAACACGGCTTCACGCCAAACCCCCAGGCCGCCGGGCTGCGCAGCCGGCATACCCGCACGCTGGGCTTCATCCTGCCCGATCTGGAAAACCCCAGTTACGCACGCATCGCCAAGTTGCTGGAACAAGGCGCCCGGGCACGGGGCTACCAGTTGCTGATCGCCAGTTCCGACGACGCACCCGACAGTGAACGGCAATTGTTGCAGCTGTTCCGCGCCCGGCGCTGCGATGCGCTGATCGTCGCCAGCTGCCTGCCGGCCGGCGACGACAGCTACCAGCAGTTGCAGGCCAAGGGCATCCCGATCATCGCCATCGACCGGGTGATGGAGCCGACGCAGTTCTGCTCGGTCATCAGCGACGACCGCCAGGCCAGCCTGCACCTGACCCGCAGTTTGCTGGAAACGAACCCTCGGCAGATCGCCCTGATCAGCGCTCGCCCCGAACTGAGCATCAGCCAGGAACGGACCGCGGGTTTTCGCGATGCACTGGCCGGCTTCGAGGGCCAGGTGCTGATCGAACATGGCGAGTCTTTCAGCCGTGAATGCGGGCGCCAGTTGATGGATGAAATGCTCGCCCGCCTGGGCCACTTGCCCGACGCGCTGATCACCACGTCCTACGTGCTGCTGCAAGGGGTGTTCGACGCCCTGCATGATTTCCCGTTGAAGTCGCGTCCGCTGCGCCTGGGCACGTTCGGCGATACGCAGTTGCTGGACTTCCTGCCGCTGCCGGTCAACGCCATGTCCCAGCAGCACCAGTTGATCGCCGAAAAAGCCCTGGAGTTGGCACTGGCGGCCATCGAGAACAACGACTACCAACCTGGCGTGCAGGCCATTGCACGGACGTTCAAGCAGCGCATTCATCAGGGCTGAGGCATGCAGCTGATCGACACCCACACCCACCTCGACTTCCCCGACTTCGACGCCGACCGCCCGGCACTGCTCGCCGAAAGCCGCGCCCTGGGCGTGCGGCAAATGGTGGTGCTGGGGGTGTATCGGGACAACTGGCAGCGGGTCTGGGACCTGGTGCAGAGCGACCCCGACCTGCACGCCGCACTGGGCCTGCACCCGGTGTACCTCGAACAGCACGGGGCTGAGGATGTCCTGCGCTTGCGCGATTGGCTGGCCCGCCTCGCCGGGCATCGACAATTGTGTGCGGTGGGCGAAATCGGCCTGGACTACTACCTTCAGGACCTGGACCGCGAGCGCCAGCAGGCGCTGTTCGAAGCGCAACTGAACCTGGCGGCAACCTTCGAACTGCCGGCGCTGATCCACGTACGGCGCAGCCACGCCGCCGTGATCGCCACGCTCAAGCGCCTGGCCAACCCACGGGCGGGGATCATCCACGCCTTCGCCGGCAGCCTCGAAGAGGCCCGCGAATACATCAAGCTCGGCTTCAAGCTCGGCCTGGGCGGCGCCGCAACCTGGCCCCAGGCCCTGCGCATGCATCGGGTACTGGCCCAACTGCCGCTGGAAGCGGTCGTACTGGAAACCGACTCCCCCGACATGCCGCCGGCCATGTACCCCGGCCAACGCAACACCCCGGCACACCTGCCGGCCATCTGCCAAGCCCTGGCCGAAATCATGGCAGTGCCCCCCGAACAACTGGCCGAGGCCAGCACGGCCAACGCCCGCCAATTGTTCGGCTGGTGAACTGAGCGGCTCGTTGCCATAGGGGAATTGGATGCTGCTGGGAGAGATTGGTCGGTTGCCAAGCCGCTTTCGCGGGCAAGCCCGCTCCCACAGGGGATTGAGGTATAGCCGCGAGAGTTAGGCCGCCTCGCGCAGCTTTTGATCCTGCTTTTGATCTTGGGCCCCATTAACCACAAGGGCCGAACGCAGGCATTGCGTAGTGGGCATCCCGGCATGGAGGCCGGGATAGCCGCGCTGGGCCATGGAGGGCCCTTCGCGGCGGGCCCACGGAGCAATGCCTGCGTTCGGGCACACCGAGCCTAGGCGAGGTGCCCAGTGTTGGGGCCAAGCCTTTTTTGCTTACTTTTTTTGGCGTCTGAAAAAAAGTAAGCCGCCGTAAGGGCGGAACCCTAAGCCGCCGTTACCGCAGCAACGGATATGCACTCAATCAACAAAACCCAAATCACAAGACCGTCATCGCGAGCAGGCTCACCCCCACAACCACCTACACCCGAAACGCATTAATCAACTGCTTGAGCTGCACCACCTGCGCAGACAACTCACGACTGGCATCTTCCGTCTGGTGCGCCCCTTCAGCGGTACGCTCACCCGCGCGGTTGATCTCGACAATGTTCTGGTCAATGTCATGGGCCACCGCCGTCTGCTGCTCCACGGCCGCGGCGATCTGTTGGTTCTGGTCGACGATCATGCCAACCGCTCCGAGGATATTCTCCAAGGCCTGCTGGACCTTTTCCGACTGACCGACCGTGCCGTTGGCCATCTCATGGCTGGTGCCCATCGCCTTCACCGCCGCCCCCACGCCACCGTGCAGGCGGGTGATCATCGCTTCGATTTCCTCGGTCGATTGCTGGGTCCGCTTGGCCAGCGTCCGCACTTCATCGGCCACCACCGCAAAACCCCGGCCCTGTTCACCGGCCCGGGCCGCCTCGATGGCGGCGTTGAGCGCCAGCAGGTTGGTCTGCTCGGCAATGCTCTTGATGACATCCAACACCCGGCTGATGGCCTGGCTGTCGGTCGCCAGTTGATTGATCACCTGCACCGACTGATCGATCTCGCTGGCCAACCGGGCAATGCTGCCCTGCTGGGACTCCACCAGGCCGCGGCCGCTCAGGGTTTCATCGTTGACGCTGTGGGCGCTGCTGACCGCCGCCGCGGCACTGCGGGCCACTTCCTGGGCCGTGGCCGACATCTGGTTCATCGCCGTCGCGACCAGTTCGATCTGGCTGCGTTGTCCGGCAACAGCCTGGTTGCTCTGGGCCGACACCGTTTCCACCTGCCCGGCCTGGCGCTCGACTTCGGCGACGGTACGCCCGACCTGTTCGATCAAGTCATGGATTTTCGCCACGGTGCCGTTGAACACCTCGCCCAACTCGCCCAGCTCGTCCTTGCTGCGGGCGACGAAATTGACCGTCATGTCCCCGGCAGCCACCTTGTCCATCATCAGGCCCAAGTGTTGAAGGGTGGTGCGGGTCGAGGCGTAGAAACCGGCGTACAGGTAGAAGATCAGCAGGAACACCGCGGCCAATGCCACGGCTTGCAACACCATGTGGCTGCGGTTCTGCTCCAGGCGATGCTGCAACTGGACCCCGAGAAAGTCCTGGGTCGCCTCATTCAGCCGGTACGTCTGCGCCATCAGGCCGCTGATCTGCTCGTAGAACGCCGGCCACGGCGCATCGAGGGTATCGGCCATGACCACCTGTTCTTCGATCAGCTCACTGGCCTTCTTGAGGCTGGCCTTGCTGCCGTTGGCCTGTTCGGCCAGAGCTTGCCCGGCCGCCTGGCTGGCGCCCAGGGTGTCCTGCAGTTTCACCTCGTATTCGCCCTGGAGCTTTTCGATCTGCGCCAGCAATTCATCGAAGCGGGTACTGGAGGCCGAATTGAGAAACCCCAATCCCAGCGACGAAGCCCCCAGCGCCCGGCCTTCGCCGAGGAGCTGGGTGACTTTCGGGGTCATGCCGACGATCAATTCGCTGAGCTGGCGAATGTCGCTCTGGTTGTCGCGGCTCAACCCCGCCTGGCTGGCAATGATCTGGCTGAACGTCTGCGCACTGTTGAGCAGCTTGCCGATCAGCGCACTCTTGCTCTGCAAGGAGCTTTCCGCCTGCTGGGCCTTGAATGCGGCAATCATTTCGTCGCGCTTAGCATCGAAGGCGTTGACCTGCTCGGGCTCGACCGCCATCGCGGTCATGCCTTGCAGCCGCGCGAGGACCTGTTGTTCGAGGGTGCCGATCTTCGCCTCCACGTCGCCGGCCTTGCCGGACTGCCCGAGGCTGGCGTTGATCTGCACCAGGTTGTTCAGGGTTTCCAGGTCTCGGCGCAGGGCCAGGCTGCTGGCCAACAGGTCGAGGCTTTGCAGCTCCACCTGGGTGCCCTGGAACTCCCGATAGGAATCGCGTACCAGAAAAAAGTTGGTCACCAGCATCGGCACCAGGAACAACACACTGATCAGGCTGAACTTCATGCCGAAGCTCAGGCGGTTCATCAGCGCGACAGCGGGCCAGAGCAAACTCTTCACAAGGAAGCCTCCCGGGAATGTTCTTATTGTTATGGCTGGCGCACAGAGACAGCAGAAAGCCACCATTCGGGGCGCTGTCCCTATATAGCCTAAATCGGCGGGGAGATTTGTAACTTAAGGTTAACGAGTCACAGGGGACGCTGAGCACTGTGACTAGGACGCTTGTTCCCGCTCGGGCGCCAGGCGGACGCCGTCTTTGGGGAGGTGCTTCGCACCTCAGCGGGAGCAAGCTTCCTCGCCGCGAAAATCATGCACCCCACATCATTTACACAGGTCAGGCCAGCACCGTCCACAACGCGAACCCGGCATACCAGAGCACTGCCGCGCGCAGCAGCAATTCCCAGAGCCGATCCAGGCTGTTGATGCCGTCCGGCCCGGCCATGGGCTTAGGGATCTCGCCGGCCACCAGGCCGACCTTGTCGATCAGGTCCGCGGCGCTGATGTTCCAGTTCAACAGTTCGTGCAACATCACCCGGCTGACCGCGACGAAGTTGCCCACCAGGGCGAAGCTCGCCGCGAGCAGGCGCACCGGCACCCAATCGAAGGCGTGGCGCAGTTGCCCGGCACGCTCGGCGACGCCGGCGTTGTGACTGTGTTCGGCGGCCAGTGCCAGCAGGCGGTAGCTGAGCGCCGCGACCGGGCCCAGCAAGAAGTACCAGAAGATCACCGCAAAAAAGCTCTGGTAGGCCTGCCACAGCAGATGCCCCTGGACCCGCTCCAGCAGTTGGTCACCGTCGTCGGCTTCAATGTCCAGGTCTCGCTTGGCCACATGGGTGGCCGCTTGCAGATCCTCGCGACGCCAGGCATCGCGAAACGGCCCGAGGTCGGCCAGCAGATCGCCGCGCCCCAGGCTGTAGATCACCACCAGCAAGTGCACCGGCAGCGCCAGCAAGCCATAGGCCACCGGCTCCAGCACCCACAGCAGCAATGCCAGCAACGCCACCGGCAGCAGCACCATCACGACCAACACCAACCACGGCCGATTGACCCAGCGCGGCCTTGCCTCAAGCTTGTTCAGCTCTTGCAGCCAACCGCCATCGCGCTGGACCCGCTGACGCAGGGCCGAGAACTTCTCGATCCACACCGCCAGCAGCAACACCAGAAAACTCATTGTCCTTCCCCTTCTGTCAGGGCCGCACGATAGCGCGCCCAGTCAAATGCCGGTCCCGGATCGGTCTTGCGTCCCGGGGCAATGTCGCTATGTCCGCAGATGCGTTGCACCGTGATCGCACTGAAAGCCGCTTGCAACTGCCGGGTCAACGCCACCAGGGCCGCGTACTGCGCGTCGGTAAAGGGCAGATCATCGGTGCCCTCCAACTCGATGCCCAGGGAAAAATCATTACAGGTCTCTCGCCCCTCGAAGCACGAGACGCCCGCATGCCACGCCCGGTCCAGGCAAGAGACAAACTGGGTGACGGCGCCGTCACGTTCGATCAAAAAATGTGCAGAAACCCGCAGGTCGGCGATACCGGCAAAGTAAGGGTGCTCCGTGACATCCAGGCGATTCTGGAAGAATTGCTGCACCTTGCCCGTCGCGAATTGGGCCGGTGGCAAGCTGATGTTGTGGATCACCAACAGGGAGATCTCGCCCTCGGGGCGCGCATTGAAGTTGGGCGAAGGGCAATGACGCACGCCCTTGCACCAACCGCTCGCGGAGTCCAACTGCATACAGGTTCCTTCGAAGACGACGGTGGATGCCGTCAGTATGCCGTGATCGGCCCGCGCTGCGCGATCACTTGCCGCGATTGAGCTGGCGCAGGTTGCCCAGCACCGATTCCAACGCCCGGTCGAACAATAACGTGTCGTCCAACAGGCGCGCCGCCCCCCGACGAAACTCCAGGGCCAGGCTGGTGCGGCTGTGCTCCAGCACCTTGAGGCCGGTGCGGTTGACGAAGATGTACTGGCCGGTGGCCTCGATGATCGCCGCCAGCTTGCAGCGCAGGGTGTTGTCATCCTCTTCCTGGAACTCGACCCAGCTGCCCAGGCGCAGTTGATCGACCTGGATCAGCCCCACGTCATCGGCTGGCAAGCGCACCGCCGCGCTGTCCCCCGTGCCTTTATGGGCGGTGTGCAAGACAATTTTCTCCGCCACCTCGACCATGACCGGCGAATCCGCCGACGAAGCCTGCGTCTGCGCTTGCCCCATGCGCTCAAGGGCCTGGACGTGCAAGACCTCCAGTTCGCTGAAAAACTCGCTGGTGGCAAACGGGTCGAACGCCGAGCGGCTCAGCCCCTCGCGCAAGGCCTTGAGCAACTCCGGTACCATCGCCAGCAGACGCAGGCCGGCATCGGGCTCGTCGTGGGGTTGGACACTCCAGATCAACCGCTCCAGGGTCAGGACGTCGGCCTGCCACTCGGCCGAATACTTGCCATGCTTGAAACAAGTCAGCAGGAGCACCTGGCTCCAGGCCTGCAGGACGAACTCCACCACGGCCTGGGGCAAGACTTTGCCCAGCATCACCTGGTTCAACGCGCCCTCGACCCGCAAGCGCGCCAACTCGGCCTTGGCACGCCCTTCCTCGGCATCGCGGATGCGCTGTTCGAGCAGCTCGCTGCGGCGACGCTCGTCGCTGGTGAAGGCGAGGAAATCGGCGAGCAGTTCGGAAAAGATCGCCGGGTCGTCGACGTAATCATTCAACAGGCGTTGCACCACCTGCTCAATACGCAGGTAGAGCGCGTCGCGCTGATGGTCGTCGCAATCGCCCCAACCCATGGCGGCGGCGGCAATTTCGTTGAGCAACCGCCGGGCGGGATGGTTACCGCGGCTGAAGAAGCTCTTGTCCTGCACCGCGACCTTGAGCATCGGGATCTGCAGGCGGCCGATCAGGGCCTTGAAGGAATCCGGCAGGTTGTGGTCGTCGAGGATGAACTCGAACATCATCGAGATCAGGTTGATGACGTCTTCATCCGCTTCTTCGACCACCCGGGACTTGCCGCTGCGGACACTGACCCGCGTCAGCAACTGCTCCAGCTGGCTGCGCAGGTCGAATTCGTCCTGGACGGTGGGCGCGTACTGCTGCAAATGGGACAGCAGTCGCAGCAGGTCGCGAGTGGAGATCGGCTGGGCCGGCGCGCTGGCTTCCAGGGTCGGCGCCACGCTGCCGCGCACCTGCATCAACAGCTTCTGCAACGCCGCGAACACCTCCTGCACACTGTCATCGACCTCGGCCGACCTGGGCTTGGCCATCGCATCGGCCTTGGGCCGTGGGGGCTCGTCGAGACGATCCGACGCGCGCCGTGACGGCGCGGCCTTGAGCTCCGGCAGGATACCGGTGGCCGCCAGCAACTGGTTGGCTTCGGCGTAGAGCGGGTCGCACTCGCTGAGCACATAGCGTTCGAAAAGCTTGAGCAGGATCAGCTTGACCTTGATCCCCACGCCCAGGTTGCGCCCGGCTTGCAGGAAGTTCTCACACAGCAGCGCGGGGCTCAGGGGGTTTTGCGGGTTGCCCAGCGGCCGGGCCAGCAACGCACTGAGCCGGGCGGTCAATTGTTCGAGCGCCAGGCCATCACGCTTGAGCACCCGGGTGACCATGGCCTCGACGGCCAGGTGTCGCTCCAATTCGTCTTGAGAAAGCTGGGGCGAGGCGCTGCAAGCCTGGATGGGCGCGAGGGTGGCCTGGGTGACGTCGTATTGGGCAAGGCTGACGAAGGCCTCGAAGAACTGCTCGATGAATTCACGTTCGATGCTTTTGCGCTTCAGGCGCAGGTCGCGCATGGCTTCGAAGAACAGGTTCTGCTCGATGTCGTCGCGTGCCCGGTCGGCCATTTCAAACAGGGTGTCGTCGGCGTTATCGAACAGCCCTTGCAGGCCCACGCGCAACTGCTGCGCGGCCTTGTCGCGAACCTGAAGCAGAATCACCGGCAGGCGCGGGAGCGGCGAACGATTCGCCTGATCGGCAGATACCTTGTGTAAAGGCACTACATTCCCGTCATTGTGCATCCTGGCCTCCTGGAACGGTGGTCTTCGGCTGGCGACGTCAAAGACATGACGTCAATCGAAAGGCGGATTATCGACCAAAAGAACGGTGTCGCACCAGAGGGTGCTGTGATCCCGCTCGAAATACCGCGCATCAAGTGACCCGAGAAATGCGTAAACGTTGCGAAGACGCGACCAAATGCAGGTTTGATTAGGCGCAGTCGCCTGCCAGCGCCTTGGGTTCGTTCATGGCCTGGCCCTATAATCGGACCACTTTGTTTGTGGAGCCTGTTATGCCGAATCTACGTCTCGCCGATCTGACCGTTGAAATCGAAGCCAATGTGCGCCGTGCGTTGCTCGAAGACATCGGCAGCGGCGACATCACCGCGCAACTGATCCCCGCCGAACGCCTGGCCAAGGCCACCATCATCACCCGCGACGCCGCCGTCATCAGCGGCACGGCCTGGGTCGATGCCGTGTTCCGGCAACTGGACCCGCGCGTCGCGGTGCATTGGCAGGTGCGCGACGGCGACCGGGTGAGCCCCGACCAGGCGCTGTTCCACCTCGAAGGCCCGGCGCGCTCGCTGCTGACCGGCGAGCGCAGCGCGCTGAACTTCCTGCAGATGCTCTCGGGCGTCGCCACGCGGGCCCGCTACCTGGCCGATTTTGTCGCCGACACCCAGGTCAAGCTGCTGGACACCCGCAAAACCCTGCCCGGGCTGCGCCTGGCGCAGAAGTACGCAGTCACCTGCGGCGGCTGCCACAACCACCGCATCGGCTTGTACGACGCCTTCCTGATCAAGGAAAACCACATCGCCGCCTGCGGCGGGATCGCACAGGCCATTGCGGCCGCCCACAAGATCGCCCCGGGCAAACCGGTGGAGGTCGAAGTGGAAAGCCTGGCGGAATTGAAGGAAGCGCTGGCGGCCAATGCCGACATCATTATGCTCGACGAACTGAGCCTGGACGACATGCGTGAAGCCGTGCGCCTGAACGGCGGCAAGGCGAAGCTGGAGGCCAGCGGCGGGATCAACGAAAGCACATTGCGCCCGATTGCCGAGACCGGGGTGGACTACATCTCGATCGGAGCGATGACCAAGGATGTGAAGGCTGTGGACCTGTCGATGCGGCTCAGTCTCTGAGCAGCTTCAAGCCGCAAGCTACAAGCTGCAAGCTGTTCCGTGCTTGGCTTGTAGCTTGTAGCTTGTTGCTAAACGACTAGATTATTCATCTCGCAGTACTCATCCCACTCCACTCCCAACACCTCGGCCGCCTCCTTGTGCAATGCAAGGCGCTGCGCCTCGAATTCTTCAGGTGTGCTGGTGTACTTGAGCGTCAACTCCCAAGGTTGCAGCCCCTGGGCTTCGGCCTCGTCCTCGAACGCCCATTGGAGCTGGTCTTTCTGCTCGTCAGCGCTCAGGTTCTTGATTTCTTCCAGTAACTGAGGCGTGTCCAGGGCGTATTTGCGCAGTGCTTCTTCGTGTCTGGCTTCTTGCGTCAGTTCTTTAGCGGTCATGTCGTTCTCGTTGATCGGAGGAATGGAGGATGGATCTGGATCATCAAGGATCTCTCTGCCGCAGAAAACCGTTAGAAGCCCGGTTTACCTGGCCTTCAGAACCATTCGGGGATCATCTGAAAACTGCTGGGCGATCTTCGTGCCGGGACGAATATAGGACGTTTTGCCGACGATTTACACGGCTCTTTACATCTGCCCTACAAAACATAGGCCATAAACGCGGAGATAAGCTGGGAACAACCATCAGAATTTCCAGTCATAGCGATGTGCCATGTCGGCACCTCACAAGGAACCCAGTGATGCGCAGCTTTTGCATTTTGCCTTCATTTCACGTCGGCGTTGCCACCCTGTTGCTCGGCAATATGATCCTGGCAGGCACAGCCCAAGCAGCTGTCGAAACCGACTCTGGTTACACATTGCCCTCCGATACCATTCCAGCCCTGCGCAGCTCATTCAACAAGGACTTGCTCTTCAAGACCAATATCAGCGTCGGCGTTCTGGAAGAACTGCCAAAAAATGTAAAGGCCAACACCACTGAACTGGAGGAGCAGAAACGCACCCTCACCGAGCAAGCCCGCCAGATTGAAGAACTCAAGCGCAGCGGTGGCTCGAGCTCCAGTTCGAGCAACAAGGAAATCGAAGAACTCAAGCGTACCGTCAAGGAACAGGAGCAAGACCTGCGCGACCTTGGCAAGCAGGTGGAAGACCTCAAGCGCAACAGCGGTTCCAGTTCGAACTCGAACAGCAGTGAAATCTCGACGCTTAAACGGGAGTTGAGTGATCAGGATCGGGAAATGGACCAGCTCAAACGCACGGTCGAGGATCTGAGCAGGAAGGTGAAGTAGCGAGGGTAATCGTGCCCGAGACAGGAATCGAACCTGCGACCTTCGCGTTACGAGTGCGCTGCTCTACCGACTGAGCTACACGGGCGGTGGCTAAACCTAGCATCGTCCCCTGTAGCCAGGCAACCGGCGCCGGAAGATTTTTCGACCCACAGCAAAACGCCCCGAACCAGTCGGGGCGTTTGCTTGTTCAGCGGTCAGGCGTGGGGGTGATTAAACGCCCGATGCCTTGGCTGCTGCGACGTCCTTGATGGACAGCTTGATACGGCCGCGGTTGTCCACGTCCAGCACCAGCACTTCCACTTCCTGGCCTTCCTTGAGGATGTCGGTCACTTTCTCGACGCGAGCATCGCTCAGCATGGAGATGTGAACCAGACCGTCCTTGCCCGGCAGGATGTTGACGAAGGCGCCGAAGTCGACGATGCGCTCGACCTTGCCGACGTAGATCTTGCCGATCTCGGCTTCTGCGGTAATGCCCAGGACGCGCTGGCGAGCTGCTTCTGCCGCTTCCTTGGTTTCGCCGAAGATCTTGATCGAACCGTCGTCTTCGATGTCGATCGAAGCCTTGGTTTCTTCGCAGATCGCACGAATGGTCGCGCCGCCTTTACCGATAACATCACGGATTTTGTCGGTGTCGATCTTCATCGCGATCATGGTCGGAGCGTTTTCCGACAGCTCGGTACGGGACTGACCGATGATCTGGTTCATCTGACCGAGGATGTTCAGGCGAGCTTCCAGGGCCTGGCCCAGGGCGATCTCCATGATTTCTTCGGTGATGCCCTTGATCTTGATGTCCATCTGCAGTGCGGTGACGCCTTTGGCGGTACCGGCCACTTTGAAGTCCATGTCGCCCAGGTGGTCTTCGTCACCCAGGATGTCGGTCAGGACGGCAAACTTCTCGCCTTCTTTAACCAGACCCATGGCGATACCGGCAACCGGTGCCTTCATCGGCACACCGGCGTCCATCAGGGCCAGGGAAGCGCCGCAGACCGAAGCCATCGAGCTCGAACCGTTGGACTCGGTGATTTCCGATACCACGCGAATGGTGTACGGGAACACGTCGGCAGCCGGCAGCATGGCCTGGACCGAACGACGCGCCAGGCGACCGTGACCGATTTCGCGGCGACCGGCGCCACCCATGCGACCACACTCGCCGACCGAGAACGGTGGGAAGTTGTAGTGCAGCATGAACGGGTCTTTCTTTTCGCCTTCCAGGGTGTCCAGCAGTTGCGCGTCACGGGCGGTACCCAGTGTTGCAACGACCAGGGCCTGGGTTTCGCCACGGGTGAACAGCGCCGAACCGTGGGTCTTTGGCAGCACGCCGACTTCGATGTTCAGCGGACGTACGGTGCGGGTGTCGCGACCGTCGATACGCGGCTTGCCGTTGACGATGTTTTCGCGAACGGTGCGGTATTCGATCTCACCGAAAGCGGCTTTGACTTCAGCGGCGGACGGCTGGCCTTCTTCACCGGACAGCTTGGCGACGACCTGGTCCTTCAGCTCGCCCAGGCGCGCGTAGCGGTCAGCCTTGACGGTGATGGTGTAGGCCTGGGAGATCGCATCGCCGAATTCGGCACGGATCGCGCCCAGCAGCTCGGTGGCTTCGGCTTGCGGAGCCCAGCTCCAGGTTGGCTTGGCGGCTTCGGCGGCCAGTTCCTTGACGGCGTTGATCACCACCTGGAACTCGTCGTGGGCGAACAGGACAGCGCCCAGCATCTGGTCTTCGGTCAGTTCCTTGGCTTCGGATTCAACCATCAGCACGGCTTCGGAAGTACCGGCAACGACCATGTCCAGGCTCGAAGCCTGCAGTTGCTCGTAGGTTGGGTTCAGCAGATAGCCGGTGCTTTCGTGGAACGCCACGCGGGCAGCGCCGATCGGGCCATCGAAAGGAATGCCGGAGATGGCCAGGGCAGCCGAGGTACCGATCATCGCAGCGATATCCGGATCGGTCTTCTTGCTGGTGGACACGACGGTGCAGACAACCTGCACTTCGTTCATGAAGCCTTCTGGGAACAGCGGACGGATCGGGCGGTCGATCAGTCGGGAAGTCAGGGTTTCTTTCTCGGAAGGACGGCCTTCGCGCTTGAAGAAACCGCCAGGGATCTTACCGGCAGCGTAAGTCTTTTCCTGGTAGTGGACAGACAGAGGGAAGAAGCCCTTGCCTGGATCGGCTTGCTTGGCACCGACAACGGTCACCAATACGCTGACGTCGTCGTCAACGGTGACCAGCACTGCGCCGGAGGCCTGACGGGCGATACGGCCAGTCTCGAGGGTAACGGTCGACTGACCGAACTGGAATTTCTTGATTACCGGGTTCACGGTGTCCTACCTTCTTTGTGGCTCTTGGGGAACTTGTCTTCTTGCGAAATTCTTGGGCAGCGCGGGGAATCGGCCCAACCACTGTCCAGATAAAACTTGAGGCTGGAAGCCTGCCCATTGCCGACGCAAGGCGCGGGCAACCGACAGACAACCAACCTCATAGCGCAATCGCTGATTAGCGACGCAGGCCCAGGCGGCCGATCAAGGTGCTGTAACGATTAACGTCTTTGCCCTTGAGGTAGTCCAGCAGCTTACGACGCTGGTTTACCATGCGGATCAGACCACGACGGGAGTGGTGGTCTTTACCGTTGGCCTTGAAGTGACCTTGCAGTTTGTTGATGTTGGCGGTCAGCAGTGCAACTTGCACTTCTGGCGAACCAGTATCACCAACAGCCTGCTGGTAGTCGGTCACGATCTGAGCTTTTTCTTCAACGCTGAGTGCCATGTGGCTTTCCTCTTGTGAGGTACCGTTTCCAGGGAAACCGTACCAACAGGCCAGGGACAAATCCCTGTATCTATAAATGAGTCGTGACCGTGCCTGTTAACAGCCACACTCGCCCGCCTGCTGTTACCCAGGCGGGTTCCGGTCATTCCGACCGAATCAATCGACGCGGCGCAATGCGCCCGTCTTCGCTCACTTCACCGATACCGATGAAGCGACCGTTGTGATCCTGTACCCGGACCATGCCGAACTTCGGCGCATCCGGGGCACGTACTGGCTGGCCGTTGAGCCAGTAGAACGCACTGTGTTCCGAGAACTGCAGCAGCGGCCAATCCAGCAGACCGCTGTCCGATGGCATCAGGAAGCGGTCGACCGCTTCGTTGCCGCCTTCGGCATGCACGGCCTCGAGCTCTTCCAGCGTGACCGTCTGGGCCAGCGTGAAAGGACCGGCCTGGGTCCGCCGAAGCTCTGCCACGTACGCACCACAGCCCAATTGCTCGCCAATATCCTCGACCAGCGTGCGGATATAGGTGCCTTTGCTGCAATCCACGGCCAGCCGCGCAGTATTACCGTCGAAGGCCAGCAATTCCAAGCGCGCAATAGTAACAGAACGCGGTTCGCGCTCCACTACTTCGCCTGCACGGGCCAGTTTGTACAACGGTTGCCCATCACGCTTCAAGGCGGAGTACATCGGCGGTATCTGACTGATTTGCCCACGAAAACCTGGCAGCACAGCTTCGATATCAGCCTGACCAACGGTCACCGGACGCTCGCGCAGAACCTCACCTTCGGCATCCGCGGTGGTGGTGGTCTTGCCCAATTGCGCCAGAGTTTCATAACCCTTGTCGGAATCGAGCAGGTACTGGGAGAACTTGGTCGCCTCGCCAAAGCACAGCGGCAGCACGCCGGTGGCCAGTGGGTCGAGGCTGCCGGTGTGCCCGGCCTTCTCGGCGTTGAGCAACCAGCGAACCTTCTGCAGTGCCGCATTGGAGGTAAACCCCAGCGGCTTGTCGAGCAGGATGATGCCGCTGACGTTGCGGCGGATACGTTTGACCTGGGCCACCGATTACTCCTTGGAGTCTTCGGGTTCAGCCGCGTGCTGGCTGTCTTCAGCCACCGCGCGTTCGATCAGCGCCGACAGGTGCGCGCCCCGCACGACGCTTTCGTCGTAGTGGAAGTGCAACTGTGGAACGCTGCGCAGCTTCATTTCACGGGCCAACTGCATGCGCAGGAAACCAGCGGCGGAGTTGAGCACCTTGATGCTCTGGGCGATTTCCTCGGCACCGTCCTGGCCCATCACGGTAATGAAAATCTTCGCATGACCGACGTCACGGCTGACTTCCACTGCGGTAATGGTGACCAGGCCGACACGCGGGTCCTTGACTTCGCGGCGGATCAACTGGGCCAGCTCGCGCTGCATCTGATCGCCGATTCGTTGGGTACGGCTGTATTCTTTTGCCATGTCTTGTTACCTGTTACTGCCCTACGGGAAACCCGCAAGGTCTGAAAGCGGCAAACGCCCGGCCTGGCGAAAGCCAGACCGGGCGTTGCGTTTAGAGTCCGCCAGCGCGGCAGCGCATGTTCATGCGGCTGCCCGTTGCGGCTCTTGAAGTACGCGAGTCAGAGGCTGCGAGCAACCTGGACCTTCTCGAAGACTTCGATCTTGTCGCCGACCTTGACGTCGTTGTAGCTCTTGACGCCAATACCGCACTCCATGCCGGCACGGACTTCGGAAGCGTCATCCTTGAAGCGACGCAGCGATTCCAGCTCGCCTTCGAAGATCACGATGTCTTCACGCAGTACACGGATCGGACGGTTACGGTGAACGACACCCTCGATCACCATGCAACCGGCGATGGCACCAAACTTCGGCGAACGGAACACGTCGCGAACTTCGGCCACGCCCAGGATGTTCTCCCGCACGTCGCTGCCCAGCATACCGGTCAGGGCTTTCTTGACGTCTTCGATGATGTCGTAGATCACGTTGTAGTAACGCATATCCAGACCTTCCTGCTCGACGATCTTGCGCGCGCCGGCATCGGCACGCACGTTGAAGCCGAACAGTACCGCGTTGGAAGCCAGGGCCAGGTTGGCATCGGACTCGGTGATACCACCGACACCGCCGCCGACCACGCGCACTTGCACTTCGTCGTTGCCCAGGCCGTTGAGAGCGCCTTGCAAGGCTTCCAGGGAACCACGGACGTCGGATTTGAGGACGATGTTGAGCGTCTTCTTCTCTTCCTGGCCCATGTTCTCGAAGATGTTTTCCAGCTTGCCGGCATGTGCGCGAGCCAGTTTGACTTCGCGGAACTTGCCTTGACGGAACAGCGCGACTTCACGGGCCTTCTTCTCGTCAGCCACAACGCTCATCTCGTCGCCAGCGTCCGGGGTGCCGTCCAGGCCGAGGATCTCGACCGGGATAGCCGGACCGGCTTCCTTGATGGGCTTGCCGTTCTCGTCGAGCATGGCGCGCACGCGGCCATAGTTCGAACCAACCAGCACCATGTCGCCCTGACGCAGCGTACCGTCCTGAACCAGGACCGTCGCCACCGGACCGCGGCCCTTGTCCAGGCGCGATTCAACTACCACACCACGGCCAGGGGCCGATGGAGTGGCGGTCAGTTCGAGCACTTCGGCCTGCAGCAATACCGCTTCGAGCAATTCGTCGACGCCGGTACCCATCTTCGCCGAAACCGGTACGAACGGGGTGTCGCCGCCCCACTCTTCGGAGGTCACGCCGTGAGCCGACAATTCGCTACGGATGCGATCCAGGTCAGCACCCGGCTTGTCGATCTTGTTCACCGCAACCACCAGCGGTACGCCAGCAGCCTGGGCATGCTGAACGGCTTCGATGGTTTGCGGCATCACGCCGTCGTCCGCCGCGACCACCAGGATCACGATGTCGGTCGCCTTGGCACCACGGGCACGCATTGCGGTAAACGCGGCGTGACCCGGGGTGTCGAGGAAGGTGACCATGCCGCGTTCGGTTTCAACGTGGTACGCACCGATGTGCTGGGTGATGCCGCCGGCTTCGCCCGCAGCTACCTTGGCACGACGGATGTAGTCGAGCAGCGAGGTCTTACCGTGGTCAACGTGACCCATGACAGTCACGACCGGCGCACGTGGAACCGCTTCACCTTCGAACTTCAGGGACTCGGCCAGGGAATCTTCCAGGGCGGTGTCGCTGACCAGGGTCACTTTGTGGCCCAGTTCTTCAGCAACCAGCTGGGCAGTTTCCTGGTCCAGTACCTGGTTGATGGTGGCCGGGGTACCCAGCTTGAACATGAACTTGATGATTTCAGCAGCCTTGACCGACATCTGCTGGGCCAGGTCGCCCACGGTGATGGTCTCGCCGATCTTCACTTCACGCACGACAGGGCCGGTCGGGCTCTGGAAACCGTGGGCGTTGCGTTTCTTCAGCTTGGCCTTGCCGCGACCGCCGCGACGGAAGCCATCGCTTTCTTCGTCGGTGGTACGTGGCGCAACACGAGGTGCCGGCGCCTTTTCCTTGACCGAGGCACGGTGAGGCGCGTTCTTGCGCTCGCCATCACCACCGCCACCGCCACGACGGTTGTCGTCGGCACGTGGTTTGTCGGGACGACGCTGTTCGTCGCGCTTGCGGGTATCGGCCGCAGGTGCTGGAGCAGGCGCAACGACCGGCGCGCTTTCACGCACAGGTTCGGCCGCCGGGGCAGGTGCCGCAACGGCTTCGACCGGCTCCGGTTGCGCAGCAGCAGGCTGGCGACGCGCTTCTTCTTCGGCGCGACGCTTGGCTTCTTCTTCAGCCTTCTGGCGGGCAGCATTTTCTACTGCGCGACGTTCTTCCAGCTCGCGCTTGCGCTCGGCTTCGATTTCTTCCGGGCTACGCTGTACGAAGACTTTCTTCTTGCGTACTTCGACACTGATGCTTTTGCTACCGGCAACACGCAGGGTGCTGGTGGTCTTACGCTGCAGAGTGATCTTGCGTGGTTCTTCCACTTTAGCCTTGTGACTGCTCTTCAAGTGAGTCAGCAGGGATTGCTTCTCACTGTCGGTCACATGTTCCTCGGCGGCGGTGTGCGGCAGACCTGCCTCACGCATCTGCTGCAACAGGCGCTCTACCGGTGTTTTGACCTCATCGGCCAGTTGTTTCACCGTGACTTGCGTCATGCACTTCTCTCCTCAGGCCGCGCCTATTACTCGAACCAGTGGGCTCGGGCGGCCATGATCAACTTGCCGGCACGATCATCGTCAATGCCGTCGATGTCGAGCAGGTCGTCAATAGACTGCTCGGCCAGGTCTTCGCGGGTAATTACGCCGCGCACCGCCAGTTCCATCGCCAAATCCTTGTCCATGCCCTCAAGCGAGAGCAGGTCTTCGGCCGGATGGGCGTCTGCCAGCTTTTCCTCAGTAGCGATGGCTTTGGTCAACAAGCGATCCTTGGCCCGAGCGCGAAGCTCGTTGACGATTTCCTCGTCAAAGCCGTCGATGTTGAGCATCTCCTCCACCGGTACGTAGGCAATCTCTTCCAGGCTGGTAAAGCCTTCATCCACCAGCACCTGTGCCAGCTCTTCATCGACTTCAAGCTCTTCGATGAAGTTGCGCAGGATGTCGCCGGTTTCAGCTTGCTGCTTAGCCTGGATGTCCGATTCGGTCATCACGTTCAGGGTCCAGCCAGTCAACTGGCTCGCCAGACGCACGTTCTGACCGCCGCGACCAATGGCCTGAGCCAGATTGTCTGCGCCAACGGCGATGTCCATGGCATGGGCATCTTCGTCGACGATAATTGCCGCCACTTCAGCAGGCGACATGGCATTGATCACGAACTGAGCCGGGTTATCGTCCCACAGGACGATGTCCACACGCTCGCCGCCCAACTCGCCGGATACGGCCTGGACACGCGAACCGCGCATGCCGATGCAGGCGCCTTGCGGGTCGATGCGCTTGTCCTTGGAGCGGACCGCGATCTTGGCGCGCGAACCCGGATCACGGGAGGCGGCCATGACTTCGATCAGGCCTTCGGCAATTTCCGGCACTTCGATGCGGAACAACTCGATCAGCATTTCCGGCGCTGTACGCGACAGGATCAACTGCGGGCCGCGGTTCTCGGTGCGGATTTCCTTGAGCAGCGCACGCAGGCGCACGCCGACACGGAAAGTTTCGCGGGAAATAATGTCTTCACGGGCCAGCAACGCTTCGGCGTTGTTGCCCAGGTCGACGATCACGTTGTCGCGGGTAACTTTTTTCACGGTGCCGGAGATGATTTCCCCGAGGCGCTCGCGGTAAGCGTCGACCACCTGTGCACGCTCGGCCTCGCGAACCTTTTGCACGATGACCTGCTTGGCGGTCTGTGCAGCAATGCGGCCGAACTCGATGGACTCGATCTTCTCTTCGACGACATCACCGACCTTGGCACCCGGATGCGTTTGCGCAACCTTGCTCGGCCAGGTTTCGATAGCGGGATCGTCCAGGTCGGCTTCCTCGACGACCGTCCAGCGACGGAATGTCTCGTAGGCACCCGTGTGGCGATTGATCTCCACACGCAAATCAACTTCGTCTTCAAACCGCTTCTTGGTAGCAGTGGCCAGGGCCAGCTCCAGCGCTTCAAAAATCACGTTAGCCGGTACGCCCTTTTCATTGGATACCGACTCAACAACCAGCAGTACTTCTTTGCTCATCGTACGCCTCGCCTTTCGCAAGCCATTGGATCCGCGGGATCCGCAGTATCTGGCACGTATCAGTCAAAACTGGGAATAATGTTGGCCTTGTCGATCATATCGATCGGCAACAGGAACTCATGGTCATCTACCTGCACCACGACATCCTGTTCTTCTATACCGCGCAGAAGGCCTTGGAAGTTGCGTCGACCTTCGAAAGGCGAACGCAGCCTGATCTTCACTTGTTCACCGGCAAACGAAGCAAACTGTTCAAGGGTGAACAGCGGGCGTTCCATGCCAGGCGAGGAAACTTCAAGGGTATATTCGGAGGCGATTGGATCTTCAACATCCAGTACACCGCTGATCTGACGGCTGACGATGGCGCAATCGTCCACCAACACGCCGCCTTCCTTATCGATATAAACGCGCAACAGTGAGTGGCGACCTTGAGCCGAAAACTCAATACCCCAGCATTCATAGCCAAGGGCCACGACCACCGGGGCCAACAAGGCCTGCAACTGTTCTAGCTTGCTCGACACCTGAACCCCCTCGTGCATGTTTGTGCATGCTGTGCAAATAAAAAAAAATGGGCGAATCGCCCATCCCTGAAACGCCGTCAAGCAACGGCGCTATAAAGTGTCCAGCTAACAAAAAGCCCCTTGGAAGGGGCCTCTGAAACTGGTTGCGGGAGCCGGATTTGAACCGACGACCTTCGGGTTATGAGCCCGACGAGCTACCAGACTGCTCCATCCCGCGACAAAGCTGGGGCGGAAGTATACGACCGATCCATTACAGGGTCAATGTAACCCTTCCACCTACAAGAAAGCCCGCAATTGCGGGCTCTCCTGATAATTGGTACCGAGAAGGGGACTCGAACCCCTACACCCTATGGGCACAACCACCTCAAGGTTGCGTGTCTACCAATTCCACCACCTCGGCAATACAGCGTTTGAAACCTTCTTACTTCTGCTCTTGAGCTGGAGGCACGTCAGTCGCCGGATTGGCCGACTTTTGCTCTTGAAGCACCGGGACATCATCAGAAGCCGGTTGTTGCTTAGGTGTCTCCAGTACCGCTGGGTTTGGCAAACCTACTTGAGTCAGCTCATGAGCTTTCTCTTTAGCAAAGTAACCTAACCCCAAGCTGGTCATGAAGAAACCGGCGGCAAGTATAGCAGTAAACTTACTAAGAAAGGTAGAGGAACCTTGGCTTCCGAACACAGTATTTGAAGCACCTGCACCGAAAGACGCGCCAGCATCCGCACCTTTACCCTGCTGCAGCAATACGAGGGCTACTACACCCAGTGCACCCAGCAGATGAAAAACGACTACGACTGTTTCCAGCATTTTTTCAGTTTCCCGCGGCGCGACAGATCGCACCGAACTCATCTGCATTCAGGGACGCTCCACCAATGAGCCCCCCATCGATATCCGGCATGCCGAACAGTTCGACCGCATTGGCCGCCTTCACGCTGCCGCCGTATAGAAGTCGCGCACCTCGCGCCACTTCAGAATTCTCTGCCGCCAACTGCGCGCGGATGGCTGCGTGCACATCCTGCGCCTGTTGCGGCGAAGCCGTCAGTCCGGTGCCAATGGCCCAGACCGGCTCGTAAGCGATGACTGCCTTTGCAAAAGCGCCGACACCCAGGTCTTCGATGATGCTGCCCAGCTGACGCCCGACAACTTCAAGGGTCTTGCCGGCTTCACGCTGCTCGAGGGTTTCCCCTACACACAACACCGGAGTCAGACCACACGCCTGGGCCGCTGCAAACTTGCGAATCAGGGTCTTGTCCTGCTCGCCCATGATCAGGCGACGCTCGGAGTGTCCGACCAGGACCAGGGTACAACCTGCATCCACCAGCTGACTCGGCGCAACCTCACCGGTCAACGCACCTTGCATGGATTCCACCGCAGAGTTCTGCGCGCCGACCGAAATCGACTTGCCTTTCAAGCCATCAATCACTTGATTGATATACAAGCAAGGCGGGAATACCGCGACGTCAACACCGCTTGGCAAGGCCAGATGACGAAGGCCATTGATCAGCTCAGCGACGCTGGCGCGGGTACCGTGCATCTTCCAGTTACCAGCTACCATAGGGCGACGCATGCTGTACCTCGTCGGTCAAAGTGGGCGCAGATGTTACCCAACCGATTCATGGCTGGCAAGCCGAATTCAGGCAGAAACTTCAGTAACCAGTTTTGCCAGCTCTTCGGCATAGCCTCGAACCTGTGCTTCGTCCTCGCCCTCGACCATCACACGCACCAAAGGCTCTGTACCGGACTTGCGCAGCAACACCCGCCCACGCCCCGCCATCGCCTGTGTCACGCGCTCGCTGGCCTGCTTGACCGTCGCGTGCTCGATCGGATTGGCGCCGCCACCGAAACGCACGTTGATCAGCACCTGCGGACACTTGCGCAACGCCTGGCGCGACTGTGCGAGCCCTTCATCCCGCGCCTTGAGTGCCATCAGCACCTGCAAGGCCGCGATGATCGCATCACCGGTGGTGGTGTGGTCGAAGCACACGATGTGCCCGGAATTCTCGCCACCGATCACCCAGTTGCGTTCCAGCAGCTCCGAGATCACATAACGATCGCCCACGTTGGCCCGCACGAACGGGATATCCAGGTCCGCCAGCGCCAGTTCGAGGCCGAGATTGCTCATTAATGTACCGACGACGCCGCCCTGCAGCTTGCCGCGCCCGTGCAGGTCGCGGGCGATGATGAACAACAACTCGTCACCATCGACCACCGTACCGGTGTGATCGACCATCAGTACCCGGTCACCATCGCCGTCGAAGGCGATACCGAGATCAGCCTGCTCGGCCAGCACCGCAGCCTGCAACGCCTCGGTATGGGTGGAACCACAGTTGCGGTTGATGTTCAGCCCATTGGGCTGGGCGGAAAGCACCACCACTTCAGCACCCAACTCTCGGAATACACTCGGCGCGACTTTATAGGTGGCCCCGTGAGCGCAGTCGACGACGATTTTCAGGCCGGCAAAACTGGTGCCGGTCGGCACACTGCCTTTACAGAATTCGATGTAGCGACCCGATGCGTCGTTAATCCGCGACACCTTACCGATCTTGCTCGACTCAACCACCGTCATCGGTGTGTCCAACAGTTCTTCGATCATCAGCTCGATGTCATCCGGCAACTTGGTGCCCTGGCCGGAGAAGAACTTGATGCCGTTATCGTCATGCGGGTTGTGCGAAGCACTGATCACGATCCCGGCCTGCGCCTGGAACGTACGCGTCAGGTAGGCGATGGCTGGCGTCGGCATCGGCCCCAGCAGCATCACATCGGCACCCGCCGAGGTCAGGCCAGCTTCGAGCGCCGATTCGAACATGTAGCCGGAAATACGCGTGTCCTTGCCAACCAACACCTTGCAGGCGCCCATCTTGCGGAACGCCATGCCGGCAGCCCAGCCGAGCTTGAGCATGAAATCCGGAGTAATCGGATATTCGCCGACCCGACCACGAATACCGTCGGTGCCAAAATATTTTTTGCTCATAAGTGCTCCGTCATTCTTATTCGGCTGAATCCACAGCTGCGATCATCCGTACAACATCCATCGTTTCGGCCACGTCATGGACGCGCAATATGCGCGCGCCCTTGGTCAGGGCCAAGGCAGCCAGTGCAAGACCGCCATACAGGCGCTCTCCCACCGGACGCCCCAATGCATTGCCTATCATGCTCTTTCGCGAAACCCCAACCAACAGGGGCCGCCCGAGCGCGTGCAATGCCTGCATATGCTTGAACAGGCTCAGATTGTGATCCAGTGTCTTGGCAAAGCCAAACCCGGGATCAAGGATGATTTTCTCGGCAGGGATGCCCACGGCGGCGCATTGGCTCATGCGCTGGGCCAGGAACTCACTCACCTCGCGGGCCACATCATCATAATGCGGGTCGTTCTGCATGGTGCCGGGCTCGCCGAGCATATGCATCAGGCAAACCGGCAGGCCGGTGGCCGCCGCCGCATCCAGGGCGCCATCGCGCTGCAGCGACCGCACATCGTTGATCAGGCCAGCGCCCAACCGCGCCGTCTCACGCATGACCGCCGGCGTGGACGTATCGACCGAGATAATGACATCGAGCTCACGGTGGATGCGCTCGACAATCGGCGCCACTCGCTCCAGCTCCTCGGTAGGCGAGACAGCCCGCGCACCCGGCCGGGTCGATTCGCCGCCCACATCGATCAGCGTGGCGCCCGCAAGCACCATTGCCTCGGCATGGCGCAACGCAGCATCGAGCTGGCTGAATCGCCCACCATCGGAAAAGGAATCAGGGGTGACATTGAGGATGCCCATGACATGCGCCTGGGCCAAATCAAGAACCCGGTTGCCGCAAGGCAACCGGGTCGAGGACTGAACAGAAGTCATTTCACGCCTTATACATCAGCAGCCGGACCGCCAATCGGTGTTTCCGGACGCTCGCCCTGGACCGCCGGCGGCGTACCGGAAGTACCGGTGCCTCCCGACCAGTCTCGTGGCTCACGAGGCACGCGCCCCGCCATGATGTCATCGATCTGCTCGGCATCGATGGTTTCGTACTTCATCAGTGCATCGGCCATGGCGTCGAGCTTGTCACGGTTGTCCGTGAGAATCTGCTTGGCGGTGCCGTAGCACTGATCGATGATGCTGCGCACTTCGGAGTCGATCAGCTTGGCCGTCTCGCCGGAAAAGCTTGCATGCTGGCCACTGCCACCACGGCCGAGGAACACTTCGCCCTCTTCTTCAGCGTACATCAGCGGCCCCAGCTTCTCGGAAAGCCCCCACTTGGTCACCATGTTCCGGGCAATCTGGCTGGCACGCATGATGTCGTTGGAGGCGCCAGTGGTCACACCGTCAAAACCCAATGTCATCTCTTCGGCGATACGACCGCCGTACAGCGAACAGATCTGGCTGATCAGCGCCCGCTTGGACAGGCTGTAACGATCTTCTTCCGGCAGGAACATGGTCACGCCCAGGGCACGACCACGGGGAATGATCGAGACCTTATAGACCGGGTCATGCTCGGGCACCACACGACCGACGATGGCGTGACCCGCCTCGTGGTAGGCCGTGTTCTGCTTTTCCTTCTCGGACATGACCATGGATTTGCGCTCTGCGCCCATCATGATCTTGTCCTTGGCCAGTTCGAATTCCTTCATTTCCACCAGGCGCTTGCCGGAACGAGCGGCAAACAGCGAGGCCTCGTTGACCAGGTTGGCCAGGTCGGCACCGGAGAAGCCAGGCGTACCACGGGCGATGACGGCCGGAGCGACATCGTCACCCATCGGCACCTTGCGCATATGGACCTTGAGAATCTGCTCACGACCACGAATGTCCGGCAACCCCACCACGACCTGACGGTCGAAGCGACCTGGACGCAACAGCGCAGGGTCCAGCACGTCGGGACGGTTGGTGGCGGCAATCACGATGATGCCATCGTTCATTTCGAAACCGTCCATCTCCACCAGCAACTGGTTGAGGGTCTGTTCGCGCTCGTCGTGACCGCCGCCCATGCCGGCGCCACGATGGCGACCGACCGCGTCGATTTCGTCGATGAAGATGATGCACGGCGCATGCTTCTTGGCCTGCTCGAACATGTCACGGACACGGCTTGCACCGACACCCACGAACATTTCCACGAAGTCGGAACCGGAAATCGTGAAGAACGGCACCTTGGCCTCGCCGGCAATCGCCTTGGCGAGCAGGGTCTTACCGGTACCTGGCGGGCCCACCATCAGCACGCCACGCGGGATACGGCCGCCCAGGCGTTGGAACTTGCCCGGGTCGCGCAGGAATTCGACCAGCTCGCCAACCTCTTCCTTGGCTTCATCGCAACCGGCGACGTCGGCCAGGGTGGTTTTCACCTGGTCTTCGGACAGCAGCCGGGCCTTGCTCTTGCCGAAGCTCATCGGCCCGCCCTTGCCACCGCCACCACCCTGCATCTGGCGCATGAAGAACATGAACACGGCGATGATCACCAGGATCGGGAAGCTGGCGACCAGCAGCTGGGTCCAGATGCTTTGCTGTTCAGGCTGCTTGCCTTCGACCACGACATGGTTGTCCACCAGGTCGCCGATCAGGCCATTGTCCTGGATCGCCGGACGAATGGTCTTGAAGCTGTCGCCGTCGGTGCGCTTGCCGGTAATCACATAGCCATCAACGGCTACGCGCTCGACCTTGCCATCCTTGACCTGCTGGATGAAGTCGGAATAGTTGAGGGTCTGCGGCTCGTTAGGGCTGGAGAAGTTGTTCATCACGGTCACAAGGACAGCGGCGATGATCAACCACAGGATCAGATTCTTTGCCATATCGTTCAATTAACTACCCTCTGAAGCAAGCTCCGCTACTGGCGCGCGCTTCGCATGATATTCACCGGCCTAACTTACTACATTACCTACGACTCTGGCAGGCGCCGTCTGTAACCCTTTGTGAAACTTTGACCGCATCATTTTCGTTACGCGGCGTTTTCAACGCGAGACAAAAAAATCTATCGCCCCAGTCAGAGACGCTCATCGCTGGCAGCGCCTTCGATACCGCGAAACCCCCGCGCCAGCAGGTACTGCTCGCGCGAACGGTCACGGGACGACAATGGTTTGCGCATTTGCACCTTGTCGAACAACTTGCGTATGCCCTTGTGGTATTCATCGAAGCCTTCACCCTGGAAGACCTTGATCAAAAAATCACCACCCGGACGCAGAACCCGCCCGGCAAGATCCAGGGCCAGCTCGCTGAGGAACATTGCACGAGGCATGTCGACAGCCGCCAATCCACTCATATTGGGGGCCATATCGGAAATCACAAGGTCAACCTCGGTATTTCCGACGGCCTCCAGGATTTTTGCCAATACGGCGTCTTCGGTAAAATCGCCCTGAATGAAGGTCACGTCAGGGATGCCGTCCATTTCCAGGATGTCGGAGGCGATCAACCGCCCCTGGCCACCAATCAGACGACTGGTCACCTGGGACCAGCCGCCCGGCGCCGCGCCGAGGTCGATCACGGTCATGCCGGGACGGATCAGGCGATCCTTTTCCTGGATCTCCAGCAATTTATAGCTGGCACGAGAGCGATAGCCGTCCTTTTGCGCCATTTTGACGTACGGATCGTTGAAATGCTCTTTGAGCCAGTTCTGGCTAGTCTTGGAACGGGCCACGGGCCACCTCTAAAAATAAAACGGGTCGTGATTAAGTGGGCGGTCCCGGACTCGCTCGGGTAAACTGGCCGCCGCTTTTTTACAAGATCAGACGCAGGGGTCAGATTATGCCGCTCACTCAAGAGCAGAAGAAACAATACAAATCCATTGGCCACCATCTGAAACCGGTTTTGACTGTGGCTGACAACGGTTTGACTGAAGGTGTACTCGCCGAGCTGGAACGCGCACTGGGTGATCATGAGCTGATCAAGATCAAGCTCAATATCCTCGACCGCGAAGCCCGCCTGGCTGCCGTTGCTGAACTGTGCAAGACCGGCAAGGCCGACCTGGTGCAGGTCATCGGCAAGATGGCACTGATTTATCGCAAGAACTTCAGCGTCAACAAGCAACTGTCGAACGTTCACCGCTTCAAGTGATGCCAAGGCTCAAGGGTGTGCTTCGCGCACCCTGCCGCTCCACCCGGGAACCGGTTGCAGCACCAGCACCAAACCGGAAAACCCCAGCACCAGGTAACTGAAGACCTGCCACTGGCTTGCATCCGGCCAGCCAAGCCGCACGGCAAAGAACATCCCGCACGCGTACAAGGCCATGAGCAGCAATTGCCCACGAATGTCGCGCCATAGGCTGGCAAGGCCCTCGGCCTGAACCAGCACCAAAGCCTGAACCGTCACGCACACTGCACAAAAACCCACCAGCAGTGCCGTCAGCATACTCGCGATTTCATCGATGAGCAGCGGTGCCAGGCCGATTCGGCCCAGCACCGGCAGCAAACCGATGTGCAACAACCACACGCCGCCCACCCACAACATCTGGGCAAGCTGCCAGATCATGGCGCCGGCACGTAGCGGGCGCCTTCGCTCAGACGTGACGGACTTCGACAATCTCATACTCGATGACACCGCCAGGTGTCTTCACCGCCACCACATCGCCCTCTTCCTTGGCAATCAAGGCGCGGGCAATAGGCGAACCGACAGAGATCTTGCCGAGTTTGATGTCAGCCTCATCCTCACCCACGATCTGGTAGGTAACGCTTTCATCCGTCTCGACGTTGGCGATTTCCACGGTGGTGCCGAAGATCACCTTGCCGGTGTGAGGAATGGTCGTGACGTCGATGATCACCGCATTTTGCAGGCGACCCTCGATATCGCGAACCCGCGCCTCGACCATGCCCTGCTCTTCACGGGCGGCATGGTACTCGGCGTTTTCCTTCAGATCCCCCAGCTCACGCGCTTCACCAATGGCCTGACTCAAGCGCGGGCGCTCGACCTTGGTCAGGTGAGCGTGTTCTTCTTCCAGGGCCTTGGCGCCCTGAACGGTCATCGGGTACTTGGTTATGCTCATGCCTTCAATCCTGCATGTAGATCCTGCAAGCGGCGCACGGTCTTCTCGGGACCGAACTTGAGCGCTTCGCAGATCGCTTCGCCCGCAGCAATGGTCGTGGTGCAGTAGATCTTGTGCTGCAGGGCGTTGCGACGAATGGAGTAGGAATCGGCGATCGACTGGCGACCCTCGGTGGTGTTGATGATCAGCGTGACTTCGTCATTCTTGATCATGTCGACCACGTGCGGACGGCCCTCGGTCACCTTGTTCACGCGGCGCACTTTCAGGCCTGCCGCCTCGATCAGCTTGGCAGTACCGGCAGTGGCGACCACTTCGAAGCCCAAGTTGATCAGATCACGGGCCACGCCTGCAACCAGTGGCTTGTCGTCATCACGCACGCTGATGAACGCCGTACCACCGGTCGGCAGCACTTCGCTGGCGCCCATCTGGGCCTTGGCGAAGGCTTCGCCGAAGGTGTCACCGACGCCCATCACTTCACCGGTGGATTTCATTTCCGGGCCGAGGATCGGGTCGACACCTGGGAACTTGGCGAACGGGAACACCGCCTCTTTCACGCTGTAGAAATTCGGGATGATTTCCTTGGTGAAGCCCAGTTCCTTCAGGGTTTTGCCAGCCATGACGCGCGCGGCGATCATGGCCAGGGAAACACCGATGCACTTGGAGACGAACGGCACGGTACGCGAAGCGCGCGGGTTGACCTCGATGACGTAGATGTCTTCGCCCTGAAGCGCCAACTGCACGTTCATCAAGCCGACAACACCCAGTTCCAGGGCCATTTTCTTGACCTGCTCGCGCATCTCGTCCTGGATGTGGGCCGGCAGCGAGTAAGGCGGCAGCGAGCACGCGGAGTCACCGGAGTGAACACCGGCCTGCTCGATGTGCTGCATGATCGCGCCAATCACCACGTCCTTGCCGTCGCAGACCGCATCCACGTCCATTTCGATGGCGCAGTTGAGGAAGTGGTCCAGCAGCACCGGGCTATCGTTGGACACCTGGACCGCTTCGCGCAGGTAGCGCTTGAGTTCTTCTTCCTGGTAGACGATTTCCATCGCACGGCCGCCCAATACGTAGGACGGACGCACCACCAGCGGGTAGCCGATCTTGGCGGCGGCACGAATCGCTTCGTCTTCGCTGCGCACGGTGGCGTTTGGCGGCTGGCGCAGGTTCAGGCGCTCGACCATCTGCTGGAAGCGCTCACGGTCTTCGGCGCGGTCGATCGCGTCCGGGCTGGTGCCGATGATCGGTACGCCGGCGGCTTCCAGGGCACGCGCCAGTTTCAGCGGGGTCTGGCCGCCGTACTGGACGATGACGCCCTTGGGCTTCTCGACGCGGACGATTTCCAGCACGTCTTCCAGGGTCACTGGCTCGAAGTACAGGCGGTCGGAGGTGTCGTAGTCGGTGGAGACGGTTTCCGGGTTGCAGTTGACCATGATGGTCTCGTACCCGTCATCGCGCAGGGCCAGTGCAGCGTGCACGCAGCAGTAGTCGAACTCGATGCCCTGGCCGATCCGGTTAGGGCCACCGCCCAGGATCATGATCTTGTCGCGGGTCGAAGGCGCGGCTTCGCACTCTTCTTCGTACGTGGAGTACAGGTACGCGGTATCGGTGGCGAACTCGGCCGCGCAGGTGTCGACGCGCTTGTAGACCGGGAAAACTTCCAGCTTGTGGCGATGGGCGCGCAGGCTCTTCTCGGTCACGCCGAGCAGCTTGGCCAGGCGCTGGTCCGAGAAGCCCTTGCGCTTGAGGCGGAACATCATGTCGCGGTCGATGCTGGACATGCCCAGGGTCTTGACCTTTTCTTCGTCCTTGATCAGGTCTTCGATCTGCACCAGGAACCAAGGGTCGATCATGTTCATGCCGAAGATCTGCTCGACGGTCATGCCGGCACGGAAGGCATCGGCCACGTACCAGATGCGCTCGGCGCCTGGCACGGTCAGCTCGCGCTTGAGCTCGCTCATGCTGTCCGGATGGCTCAGGTCCAGCTTCGGATCGAGGCCGCAGACACCGACTTCCAGGCCGCGAAGGGCTTTCTGCAGGGACTCCTGGAAGGTCCGGCCAATCGCCATGACTTCACCGACCGACTTCATCTGGGTGGTCAGGCGGGCATCGGCCTTGGCGAACTTCTCGAAGGCAAAGCGCGGCAGCTTGGTGACGACGTAGTCGATGGACGGCTCGAAGGACGCCGGGGTCTTGCCGCCGGTGATGTCGTTCGACAGTTCGTCGAGGGTGTAGCCCACGGCCAGCTTGGCCGCGACCTTGGCGATCGGGAAACCCGTGGCTTTCGAGGCCAGGGCCGACGAGCGGGATACCCGCGGGTTCATTTCGATGACCACCATGCGACCGGTGTCCGGGCAGATACCGAACTGGACGTTGGAGCCGCCGGTTTCCACGCCGATCTCACGCAGCACCGCCAGGGAGGCGTTACGCAGGATCTGGTATTCCTTGTCCGTCAGGGTCTGGGCCGGCGCGACGGTGATCGAGTCACCGGTGTGCACGCCCATCGGGTCGAAGTTCTCGATGGAGCAGACGATGATGCAGTTGTCCTTTTTGTCGCGGACCACTTCCATCTCGTACTCTTTCCAGCCGATCAGCGATTCGTCGATCAGCAGTTCCTTGGTCGGCGACAAGTCCAGGCCACGGGCGCAGATTTCTTCGAACTCTTCGCGGTTGTAGGCGATACCGCCACCGGTGCCGCCCATGGTGAAGGACGGACGGATGATGCAAGGGAAGCCGAGCTTCTCGAGGACCGCGTTGGCCTCTTCCATGCTGTGGGCGATGCCCGAACGCGGGCATTCCAGGCCGATGGCCTTCATTGCCTTGTCGAAGCGCGAACGGTCCTCGGCCTTGTCGATGGTGTCGGCGTTGGCACCGATCATTTCCACACCGAATTTTTCCAGGACGCCTTCGCGCTCCAGGTCCAGGGCGCAGTTCAGCGCGGTCTGGCCACCCATGGTCGGCAACAAGGCGTCAGGACGCTCTTTCTCGATGATCTTGGCAACGGTCTGCCATTTGATCGGCTCGATGTAGGTGGCGTCGGCCATGGCCGGGTCGGTCATGATGGTGGCCGGGTTGGAGTTCACCAGGATGACGCGGTAGCCCTCTTCGCGCAGGGCCTTGCAGGCCTGGGCGCCGGAGTAGTCGAACTCGCAGGCCTGGCCGATCACGATCGGGCCAGCGCCGAGAATCAGGATGCTTTTTATGTCTGTACGTTTTGGCATGGGTTTGTCACTCAAATCCGCAGGTCAGTCGGCTAGGCCGTCGAACAATCTTTGAAGCGCCCAAGGGGGCCGCCGCGCTCGGGGCCGCCCTCAGGCTTCGCGCGGTCAGCGTCGCTTGGCCATCTCGTTGATGAAGCGATCGAACAGCGGAGCCACGTCGTTCGGGCCCGGGCTCGCTTCAGGGTGGCCCTGGAAGCTGAACGCGCTCTTGTCGGTACGCTCGATACCTTGCAGCGTGCCGTCGAACAGCGACTTGTGAATCGCCCGCACGTTGGCCGGCAGGGTCGCTTCGTCCACGGCGAAACCGTGGTTCTGGCTGGTGATCATGACGACACCGGTATCCAGGTCCTGCACCGGGTGGTTGGCACCGTGGTGGCCATGACCCATCTTCACGGTCTTGGCGCCCGAGGCGAGGGCCAGCAGTTGATGGCCCAGGCAGATGCCGAATACCGGGATTTCGGTTTCCAGCACTTGCCGGATCGCCTGGATCGCGTAGTCGCAAGGCTCGGGGTCGCCCGGGCCGTTGGACAGGAACACGCCGTCGGGCTTGAGGGCCAGGACGTCGGCGGCCGGGGTTTGTGCCGGCACCACGGTCACGCGGCAACCGCGCTCGACCAGCATGCGCAGGATGTTCAGCTTGACGCCGTAGTCGTAGGCCACCACGTGATACGGCAGCTCGGACGCTTCGATCGTTGGGTGGCTGTCGGTCTTCAGGCTCCAGACCGAGGAACGCCACTCGTACTGCGTCTTGGTGCTGACGACTTTCGCCAGGTCCATGCCCTTGAGGCCCGGGAACCCTTGGGCGGCAGCGATGGCGGCTTCTTCGGAGATATTGTCGCCGGCCATGATGCAGCCGTTTTGCGCGCCCTTCTCCCGCAGGATACGGGTCAGACGGCGAGTGTCGATACCGGCGATCGCCACGACGTTGTTGGCTTTCAGGTAATCGGACAGGGACATCGTGTTACGCCAGTTGCTCGCTACCAGCGGCAGGTCACGGATGACCAGGCCGGCGGACCAGACACGATCGGACTCGGCATCTTCCGGCGTGGTACCGGTGTTGCCGATGTGCGGGTAAGTCAGGGTAACGATTTGCTGGGCGTAGGAAGGATCGGTAAGAATTTCCTGATAGCCGGTCATTGCGGTGTTAAACACCACCTCACCAACGGTCTGACCGTCGGCTCCAATGGCTTCGCCGCGAAAAATGCTGCCATCAGCAAGGGCGAGTATGGCTGGCTTAGTCAAGAAGACCTCCCGTAAATAAAGCCTGAAAGGGCGATCGCAGGTTGTAAAAAAGCGGAGTGACGTATGGACACGTCACCCCGCTTCTTCACTGAATTATTCTGCGCGCTTTTAGTGGACACACTAAAGCTGTAGCTTACAGAAAAAGGCTTTTTTGGTCCACCGCTAATGAGCCTTAAAGGCAGGGGAATGCGACAGGCCGTCGCGAAGCGGTGCAAAACGGGGCTCAGTATAACGTGAACCCCGCTTTCTTTGGCATCAACGCAGGTCGAGAACGTCCTGCATATCGTACAAACCAGGCTCGCGGCCATCCAGCCACAGTGCGGCACGTACGGCGCCCTTGGCAAAGGTCATCCGGCTCGAAGCCTTGTGGGTGATTTCCAGGCGCTCGCCCTCGGTGGCGAACAGCACCGTGTGATCACCCACCACATCGCCACCGCGCACCGTGGCAAAACCGATGGTGTCGCGCTGGCGAGCGCCGGTATGCCCCTCGCGTCCGTACACGGCCACCTGTTGCAGGTCGCGCCCCAGCGCATCAGCAATCACCTCACCCATGCGCAAGGCCGTTCCCGAAGGCGCGTCGATCTTGTGCCGGTGATGCGCCTCGATGATTTCGATATCCGCATCGTCACCCAGGACCCGGGCTGCCATGTCCAGCAGCTTGAGCGACAGGTTCACGCCCACGCTGAAGTTCGCCGCGAACACGATCGCAATGTCCTTGCCCGCCTCGGCCAGCAACTGCTTTTGCGCAGCGTCCAGCCCGGTGGTGCCGATCACCATGGCCTTGCCGTGCTTACGGCAGATGGCCAGGTTCTTCAGCATCACGTCTGGCAGCGTGAAGTCGATCAGCACATCGAACTCGTCGAGCACCTTTTCCAGGCCGCCAGACATCGGCACGCCAATGCGCCCAAGCGAAGCCAACTCACCCGCGTCCGCGCCCACCAGCGTGCTGTCGGGCCGCACGATGGCCGCCGTCAGGCCGGAGAGCGGCGAGCGCTGCTGCACCGCTTCGACCAACGCCTTGCCCATGCGCCCCGCAGCGCCCATCACAGCTATACGTCGCATGCGACCTCCTTACAGATCGCCGAAGAAGCGCTTCACGCCTTCGAACCAACCGGTGGTTTTCGGGGAGTGGCTGTTGTCACCCTCCAGCGAACTGCGGAACTCCTCCAGCAACTCACGCTGGCGCCGACTCAGGTTGACCGGCGTCTCCACCGCGACGCGGCACATCAGGTCGCCAGCGCCACCGCCGCGCACGGGCGCAACACCTTTGCCGCGGATCCGGAATTGCTTGCCGGTTTGCGTACCCTCGGGAATCTTCAACTTGACGCGACCGTCGAGGGTCGGGATCTCGAGCTCGCCACCCAAGGCTGCATCGACGAAGCTGATAGGCACTTCGCAGAACAGATGCTTGCCGTCGCGCTGGAAGATCGCGTGCTCGCGCACATTGATCACCACGTACAGGTCGCCGGTCGGGCCGCCCTGGGCACCCGCCTCGCCTTCGCCGGACAGACGAATGCGGTCACCGGTATCGACACCGGCCGGCACCTTGACCGACAGCGTCTTGTACTCTTCGACACGCCCTTCGCCGTGGCAGGAGTCGCACGGATCGGAAATGATCTTGCCCTGGCCATGGCAGCGCGGGCAGGTCTGCTGCACCGAGAAGAAGCCCTGTTGCATGCGAACCTGGCCGATGCCACCGCAGGTCGGGCACGTGACGGGCGAGGAACCCTTCTTGGCACCCGAGCCGTCGCACGGCTTGCAATTGACCAGCGTCGGCACGCGGATGTTGACGGTGGTACCGCGCACCGCTTCTTCCAGGTTCAGCTCCAGGGTGTAGCGCAGATCGCTGCCACGCTGGGCGCCGCCACGGGCACCGCCGCGACCGCCACCAAAGAAGTCACTGAACACGTCACCGAAAATGTCGGAGAAGTTCTGGCCGCCAAACCCGGCACCGCCACCCCCCATGCTCGGGTCGACACCAGCATGACCATACTGGTCGTAGGCCGCGCGCTTGCTGGAGTCGGACAGGACTTCGTAAGCCTCGTTGGCTTCCTTGAACAGTTCCTCGGACGCCTTGTCATCGGGATTACGATCCGGGTGGTGCTTCATCGCCAGACGACGATAGGCCTTTTTCAGCTCTGCCTCGCTGGCCCCCCGCTCAACACCCAATACTTCGTAATAGTCACGCTTTGCCATTAGTCTTTGCACTCTTATAGGACGTTCGGCAAACCTCTCCTGAACCTTGCCAAACTCGTTGAGCCCTCCCCGCAAAGGCCCAGGCCCAACCACGTCGATTCAACGATCCTGGTCTCAGGCTCTGCATGAAAAGCGCCTGCGCAACCCTTCATGCAAACCCACATCTTTCAGCCAGGGAACCGGCCAAAACGCGGTGTCACTTGCCCGGAAAGCAGGAGCATTCCCGTTCACACCGCCAGCGTCCGAGCACTGTCGCACGCTGTAAAAATTCATTGGCTCCAGACACGCCAACGCGGGAGCAAGCCCCCGCGCGGCGACATCCTACCAGCCACCGCACAAATGCAGTCAACCGGCCGACCAACAAGCGATTACTTGTGGTCTTTCACTTCTTCGAACTCGGCGTCCACGACGTCGTCGGCTTTTTCGGCCGATTCGCCCTGTGCCGCCGCGCCTTCGGCAGGTTGAGCCTGCTCGGCGTACATCTTCTGGGCCACTGGCGCGGAGACCTTGGACAGCTCTTCGATCTTCGCTTCGATGGCCGCCTTGTCGTCGCCTTTCACAGCGGCTTCCAGGGCAACCACGGCGGCTTCGATCGCAGTCTTCTCTTCCGCAGTCACTTTGTCACCGGCGTCAGCGATCATCTTGCGAGTCGAGTGCACCAGGGCATCACCCTGGTTACGGGCGCTGGCCAGCTCTTCGAACTTGCGGTCTTCCTCGGCGTTGACTTCAGCATCGCGAACCATCTGCTGAATTTCTTCCTCGGACAGGCCGGAGTTGGCCTTGATCACGATCGACTGGGTCTTGCCGGTGGCCTTGTCTTTCGCGCCGACGTGCAGGATGCCGTTGGCGTCGATGTCGAAGGTCACTTCGATTTGTGGCACGCCACGTGGTGCTGGTGGAATCTCGGCCAGGTCGAACTTGCCCAGGGACTTGTTCTGGGCGGCTTGCTTGCGCTCACCTTGCAGCACGTGAATGGTCACGGCGCTCTGGTTGTCGTCGGCCGTCGAGAACACCTGGGATTTCTTGGTAGGAATCGTGGTGTTCTTCTCGATCAGCGCAGTCATCACGCCACCCATGGTTTCGATACCCAGGGTCAGCGGGCTGACGTCGAGCAGCAGGACGTCCTTCACGTCACCGGCCAGAACGGCGCCCTGGATCGCAGCACCCATGGCAACGGCTTCGTCCGGGTTCACGTCTTTACGTGCTTCCTTGCCGAAGAAATCGGTCACCAGCTTCTGGACCAGTGGCATACGGGTCTGACCGCCCACCAGGATCACGTCGTTGATCGAGCCGACGTCGATACCGGCATCTTTCATGGCGATGCGGCAAGGTTCGATGGTGCGTTGAACCAGGTCTTCCACCAGCGCTTCGAGCTTGGCGCGGGAGATCTTCACGTTCAAGTGCTTAGGACCGGTGGCATCTGCGGTGATGTACGGCAGGTTCACGTCGGTCGACTGGCTCGAGGACAGTTCGATCTTGGCTTTTTCAGCGGCTTCTTTCAGACGCTGCATCGCCAGCGGGTCACCCTTGAGGTTCATGCCGCTTTCTTTCTTGAACTCGTCGACGAGGTAGTCGATCAGGCGGATGTCGAAGTCTTCACCACCCAGGAACGTGTCACCGTTGGTTGCCAGTACTTCGAACTGGTGCTCGCCATCGACTTCGGCGATTTCGATCACGGAAACGTCGAAAGTACCACCACCCAGGTCATAGACGATCACGGTGTGGTCGCCCTTGGCCTTGTCCATGCCGTAGGCCAGCGCCGCAGCGGTCGGTTCGTTGATGATACGTTTTACATCCAGGCCCGCGATGCGGCCGGCGTCCTTGGTGGCCTGACGCTGGCTGTCGTTGAAGTAGGCAGGCACGGTAATAACGGCTTCGGTCACCGCTTCGCCGAGGTAGTCTTCGGCGGTTTTCTTCATCTTCTTCAGGATTTCAGCCGAAATCTGTGGCGGTGCCATTTTCTGGCCGTTCACTTCGACCCAGGCGTCGCCATTGTCAGCCTTGGCGATTTTGTAAGGCACCATCTTGATGTCTTTCTGAACAACTTCTTCGTCGAACTTGCGACCGATCAGACGCTTCACCGCGTACAGGGTGTTATGCGGATTGGTCACGGCCTGACGCTTGGCCGACTGGCCAACCAGAATTTCGCCATCGTTGGCGTACGCGATGATCGACGGCGTGGTACGCGCGCCTTCGGCGTTCTCAATCACCTTGGCCTTGCCGTTTTCCAGCACGGAGACGCACGAGTTGGTGGTCCCCAGGTCGATACCGATAATCTTGCCCATGTTAACTCTCCCGGAACTTGGATTTGGTTGCCGCAGCAGTGGTGGCTAACTGCGGTAGCACTTAAACGCTTGACTTATAGATGGGGCCGTTACGACCGTTTTCAAGCCTGCTCATCAATAGAAGGCGAAACCGGAGCTGGCGCCTTGCTGACCACGACCATGGCCGGGCGCAGCAGGCGACCGTTGAGCAGATAGCCCTTCTGGAACACCTTCAGGACACTGTTTGGCTCGACGTCGGCACTTTCCTGCATCGCCATGGCCTGGTGATGCTCGGCGTTGAAGGGTTCGCCGTGCGGGTCGATGGCTTCCAGCTGATAACGCTTGAGGGTGTCCTGGAACATTTTCAGGGTCAGCTCGATGCCTTCGCGCATCGGACGGATGTTTTCGTCGTCCGGGCTGGACAGCTCCAGGCCGCGCTCCAGGCTGTCGATGATCGGCAGCAGGTCGCCGGCGAAACGCTCCAGGGCGAATTTGTGGGCTTTTTCCACATCCTGCTCGGCGCGACGGCGGACATTCTGCAGGTCGGCTGCCACACGCAACGCCTGATCCTGCGCGCCGGCCAGTTGCTCTTCGAGCACTTGTACACGTGCTGCCAGATCATCACCCGAATCCTGGGGAGCCTGATTGGCGTCTAGATTTTGCGTATCCTGCGTCTGTTCGTCAGCCATAGATTTCTCCTTTCAATTTCGTCCGCGAGCTCGACTCGCGCTTCTGCCCCGGTATATGGGGCCAGGTTTTTCAGCTTCAAGGGCTTGCCGACGAATTAACCTTACAAAAAACAGCTGCATATCCATTCCAGCCAGCGCTAAGAAATGCTTCCGCTCAAGCAAATCGAGCTAAGCGAAGGCATTGTCAGGCCAAAACAAAACACTGTATAAATAACCAGACCTAAAGCCTGGGAGCGGCCTTATGCTGGTGCACCTGTCCGTACACAACTACGCCATCGTCGAACACCTCGACCTCGAACTCGATCGAGGCATGAGCGTGATCACCGGTGAAACCGGTGCCGGCAAATCGATCATGCTCGACGCCCTGGGCCTGACACTGGGCGATCGCGCCGACAACGGCGTGGTGCGTCCCGGCGCGGACAAGGCCGACATCCTGGCGACCTTCGACCTGGTAGACATCCCCGAAGCCAGTGCCTGGCTGGCCGAGCGCGACCTGGACACCGACGGCCTGTGCATCTTGCGCCGGGTCATCACGGCGGAAGGCCGCTCGCGAGGCTACATCAACGGCACGCCCTGCCCACTGGGCGACCTCAAGGCCCTGGGCGAACTGCTGATCGACATCCATAGCCAGCACGAACACCAATCCCTGCTCAAGACCGACACCCATCGACGCCTGCTCGACGAGTACGCCGGTGCCACCGACCTGGCGCGCCAGGTTCAACTGGCGGCCCAGCGCTGGCGACAAACGCGCCAGGAACTGGACCGACTGTCCAACTCCGGCGACGAACAACGGGCGCGCCACCAACTGCTGAGCTATCAGCTCGAGGAGCTGGAAAACCTGGCCCTGGGCGAAAATGAACTGGAAGAGCTGGAGCAGGAACACAAGAACCTGACCAACGCCGAAGCCCTGCTGGGCATCTGCCGCCAGGTCGTGGAGCAGTGCAGCGAAAGCGATTCGGGAAACGTGCTCAATGCGCTGACCGCCAGCCTGAATCGACTCACCAGCGTGAACAACTCGGTCGGAGCCCTGAACGAAGCGACCAACCTGCTGACGAGTGCACAAATCCAGGTCGAGGAAGCCGTCGGGGAACTGAACCGCTTCCTCGACCACTTCGATGCCGACCCAGCACGCCTGCAATACCTGGAAGAGCGGCTGGATACCATCTATACCCTGGCACGCAAGCATCGCGTCCAGCCGACCGACGTCGTCGAACTTCAGCAACGCCTGCTGGAGGAACTGGAAACCCTGAACGCCAACGATGAGTCCATCGAGCGCCTGGGGGAGGAACTGGCATCCTACGCCCGTCATTACCAGGAAAAGGCCAAGGAGCTGAGCGCACTTCGGCAGCAGGCCGCCACCGGGCTGGCCAGCGCCGTGGAACAGGAAATCCAGCGCCTGGGCATGCCCGGGGGCCGCTTCACCATCGAGCTGAAACCCAACGCCAGCGATGAACTCCAGCCCAACGGATTGGAGCAAGTGGAATTGCTGGTCAGCGCCAACCCCGGGCAACCGCTCAAGGCCCTGGCAAAAGTCGCCTCGGGCGGTGAGTTGTCACGGATCAGCCTGGCCATCCAGGTCATCACGGCGCAGACCTCGCGCGTGCCGACACTGGTCTTCGACGAAGTGGACGTGGGCATCGGCGGCCCGACGGCGGAGATTGTCGGCCAGTTGCTGCGCCGACTGGGGGAGCGCGGTCAGGTGCTGACCGTCACTCACTTGCCCCAAGTGGCCGCCCAAGGGCACCAGCATCTATTTGTGCATAAGGTGCGCGGCGAGGATGCCACCCGAACGGCCGTGTCCAAGCTCAACAAGAGCGAGCGCGTGGAGGAAGTGGCTCGAATGCTGGGAGGGATCGACCTCACCAAGGAATCCCTGGCCCACGCGAAAAAAATGGTCATCGCCGCAAAAACCTGACATACGACCGATAAAAGCCACAAAGCAAGAAGGCGACCCTGGGGTCGCCTTCTATCGTTTTGGGAGCCGTGGCTCACGCAACGTGCTTACTTCTTTTTGCGCACGTGCAGGACGAGATGGTGGTCGATCAACTCGAAGCCATACTCCTCAGCAATTGCCTTTTGCAGCTTTTCGATTTCCGGGCTGACGAATTCGATGACCTCACGGGTTTCCACGTTCACCATGTGATCGTGATGCTCCCCGTCAGCCAATTCGAAGACCGCATGACCGCCATCGAAATTGTGACGAGCCACAAGACCCGCTGCCTCGAATTGAGTCAGGACACGGTAAACCGTGGCCAGACCAACGTCCTCGCCAGCTTCCATAAGCGCCTTGTAGACGTCTTCGGCACTCATGTGGCGTTGCTCGGCAGAATCGAGCATTTGTAGAATCTTGACCCGTGGCAGGGTCACTTTGAGGCCGGCTTTGCGTAGTTCGCTATTTTCAACCATGGTCAGCTTTCTCGCGATGCTGCTTCGCAGCTTCTCTTAATGCGGGTATGATCGGCGTTTACGTTGTCCCAGCCAAGATAGTGGAAGTCGCCCACCGATGCAAAACACCAAGCTCTTGCTAACCAGTTTCACCTTCGTGGGACTGCTCGCACTCGCCGGTTGTTCATTCCCCGGGGTTTACAAAATCGACATCCAGCAGGGCAATGTCGTCACGCAGGACATGATAGACCAGTTACGCCCGGGAATGACCCGCCGGCAAGTACGGTTTATCATGGGCAACCCCCTGCTCGCCGACACGTTCCATGCCGATCGCTGGGATTATCTGTACAGCTTGCAGCCAGGTGGCGGTGAGCGCCAACAGGAACGCATCAGCGTTATCTTCAATGGCAATGACCAGCTCGTCAGCCTGTCGGGCGACTTCATGCCCGGTGTGAGCCGCGACGAGGCCATCATGGGCAAGGACAGCGGTACGACCGTTACCGATCCGACCCAGAACGCCGAAAAGCCGAAACCGGAAAAACCGGCCAAGCCAGGATCGCTGCTGGACCAGATCCAGAAGGATGTGGACAACGTCGAGACCGTACCCGTCCCGACGCCAGAACCGCTGGACACCTCGCCGCAATAATCGGCGACATGAAAAAACCCGGCATGCCGGGTTTTTTATTGCCTCGATTCGACGGACTACTGCTCGGACTGGCGCGCTTGCGCTGCCTTGAGGGCACGCAGGCGACGAATCTCCTTCGGATCCGCCAGCAGCGGCCGGTAGATTTCCAGGCGATCGGCGGCTTGCACCTGCTGGTTCTCGGGATCGACAACCACCTTGCCAAAGATCCCGACCGGGCAGGTCGCCAGATCGAGTTCAGGGAAGGCTTCGGCAACCCCGGAGGCCGTCAACGCCGCGCGCACGCTCGTCCCTTCCGGCACCGCGAATGCGCGCAAGAACTGGCGCTCCACGCACGCGTACACCACTTCGATTTCAATCAACGCTTGAGCTCTGCGTTCTGCTTGGCACGCTGGCAGAACGCATCGACCAGGGTGTTGGCCGCCTGGTTGAACAGCGGCCCCAGCGTCGCCCGCACCAATGGACCGGCGTAATCGAAGGACAAGTCCAGGCTGATCTTGCAGGCCTTGTCGCCCAGAGGCTTGAACACCCAGACACCGTGGAGCTGGTTGAACGGCCCCTCCTCCAGGTTCATCTCGATGGACTGCCCCGGCACCAGGGTATTGCGCGTAACGAAGCGCTGGCTCAACCCACCCTTGGCAATATCGAGACTGGCGCGCATGTGGGTGTCGGAGCTTTCCAGTACCTCGGCGGACGAGCACCACGGCAGGAACTGTGGATAACTGGCCACATCGTTGACCAGGTCGTACAGCGCCTGCGCCGGGTAAGGCAGCAAGGCCGAGCGTTGAATATGTGTCGTCATGTAAGCGTCACTTCCACAGCTGGGCGGCAAACACTACGAGAATGCCGATGGGCGCCACGTAGCGCATCAAGAACAGGCTCAAGGCAAACAATACAGGGCTGCGCAGCGACAATTCATCACGCACCGCCTCACGCCCCATGACCCATCCTGCAAACACCACGAAACACAACCCGCCCAATGGCAGCATGATCCGTGATGTGAAGAAATCAATCACGCCGAAGAAATCCAGGCCTCCGGTTGCTCCCCACTGGTAGAGGTGGAACAAGCCGTCTTCGTTCACGAAAAACTTCGCCTGCTTCCATATATTGAAGGAAAACACCGTGCCCAGGCCTACGAACCAGCAGGTGAAAGCCAGCCAGAACGTGACCCAGGCGCGACCGATCCGGGTCCGTTCCACGAGGTAAGCCACCATGGGTTCCAGCAGGGAAATCGCCGAACTCCAGGCCGCAATAGCCACCAGCACGAAAAACACCACGCCCATGACTTGGCCGAACGCCATGCTACCGAAGGCAAAGGGCAGGCTGACGAACATCAACCCCGGTCCTTCGCTGGGGTTGAGCCCGGCGGCGAACACAATCGGAAACAAAGCCACACCCGCCATCAGCGACACGAAGGTGTCCAGCAGCGCGACACCGACGACGGTGCGGGTAAGCGAAGCGTTCTTGGGCATGTAGGCGCCGTAGATCATGATCGAGCCGACCCCCACGCTCAGCGAGAAGAACGCGTGCCCCATGGCCGGCAGCAAGCCATCCAGGACTTTCTCCGGCTTGAAATCGAACATGAAGTGCAGGCCCTCCATGAAGTGCCCGGTGGTCATGCTGTAACCCAGCAGCACTAGGATCATCACGAACAGCAGCGGCATCATGATTCGCAAGCTGCGCTCAAGCCCGGCCACCACGCCTTTGGCGATCACCACCGCCGACAGCACCATGAAGATCGTATGCCAGAGGGTCAACCGCCAGGGATCATCGATGACCTTGCCGAAATACGCTCCGACCTGGTCAGGCGCGACGCCCTGGAAATCGCCGCGGCCCATGTCGATGATGTAGTCCAGCGACCAGCCGCCGACCACGCTATAGAAAGACAGGATCAACAAGGCCGTGATCATTCCGGCGAAGGCGCCCCACGACCACTTGGTCGAGTGCCCGGCTTCCACCGCGAGCACCTTCAAGGCATTGGCCGGACTTTGCCGGGCGCGGCGACCGATCAGGGTCTCGGCGAGCATGACCGGCGCGCCGATGAGTGCGATGCACGCCAGGAACATCAATACGAAGGCGCCGCCACCGTAGACCCCGACCATGTACGGAAACTTCCAGATACTACCCAGCCCCACCGCAGAACCGGTCGCAGCGAGTATGAAGACCCAGCGGCTAGCCCAACTGCCGTGGACAGAAACCTTGTCTGTCGACATCGTGATCACGCCCAAGCGTTCAAAAAAGAGGCCGCATTGTCCGGGATTCACTCAAGGTGCTCAAGCATGCAGGTTCACCGTAGCCGACACGCACGCAACTGCCTATAATGCCGCCCCTATGGCTAAACAGAAGAAACACCCCACAGGGACCATCGCGCAAAATAAAAAGGCGCGACACGACTACTTCATCGAACAACGTTTCGAGGCTGGCATGGTCCTGGCCGGCTGGGAAGTAAAGAGCCTGCGCGCCGGCAAGGCGCAGTTGGTGGACAGCTACGTGCTGCTCAAGGACGGCGAAGCCTGGCTGCTGGGCAGTCACATCACCCCGCTGACCACGGCCAGCACCCACGTGATCGCCGACCCGGTACGCTCGCGCAAGCTGCTGCTCAACAAGCGCGAGCTGGAAAAGCTCTTCGCCTCCGTGCAGCAGAAAGGCTACACCTGCGTCTGTACGTCGCTGTACTGGAGCAAGCACCTGATCAAGTGCGAGATTGCGCTGGGCAAGGGCAAGAAGGAATACGACAAGCGCGATACCGAACGCGAGCGCGACGCCGGTCGTGAACTGCAGCGTGCGGTGCGCAACAAGGGCAAGGAAGACTAGCCCTCGGAAAATCGAATGTGGGAGCTTGCTCGCGATAACGGCGGGTCAGTCAACATCGATGTTGATTGAAAGTACGCCATCGCGAGCAAGCTCGCTCCCACAGGATCGAATCTAAATCCCCTTGCGCCGCTCTGCCCGCGCCACTCGCTGCACTTCCTGGCGCACCTCTTCCAAGACTTCCTGCACGTACAGAATATGCCGGCTGGACACTTCCCGCGCCTGCTCGGCGTGCCCGTCCATGATTGCCTGGTACAGCTCGCGGTGCTGGCTGATCAGCATGTCGCGGGTTTCGCTGCGCTGCTTGTACATGCCGCCGATGTTGGTCACCACATTGCGCTTGAGCAGGTCGAACAAGCCACGGATGGTGTGCAGCAAGACCGCGTTATGGCTGGCTTCGGCGATCGCCAGGTGGAAGCGCGCATCCGCCGCCCCCTCCTCCGCCCGACTCACCTCTTCGTGCCGCGAATAACAATCCTGCAATTCTTCGAAGGCTGCCGTCAGGCGTTCGCGATCGACATCCGTGGCCCGCTGTGCGGCGTAATAGGCACAGGACGCTTCCAGGGTGTGACGAAATTCCAGCAGGTCCCGCTGCGCATCGGGGTTGCTTTCCAACAATTGCAACAACGGGTCACTGAACGTCGAGCCCAGTGACTCCACGACGTAGTTACCGCCCCCCTGGCGACTGACCAGCAAGCCCTTGGCCGCCAGCTTCTGGATCGCCTCGCGCAACGAAGGCCGTGACACACCGAACTGTTCGGCCAGGGTCCGCTCGGCCGGCAGCCGCTCGCCAGACTTCAACGTGCCCTCAAGGATCATGCCTTCAAGCCGCTCGACAATATCGTCAGACAAACGGCGCTGACGAATCTGATCAAACCCCATAACTCCACTCTCCACGATCCCGACCGCTCGCCGGGCTCTCTATTCTGGCCCATCCGGGCCACGGCCACACCCACCAGACGCCATTTGCACACGCAGATCAGATGCGATCTGCACTGCTTATTCGACGAAAGTTTCCAAGCGGCAAATTGACACACGACAACCAAGGCTTTTACCCTAGCCGACAGCGCTTGTAAATTGGTATTACCAATTATCCACTTTCGCTGATCAGTGCCTGACCAACAACAATTAGGGGCCCACCCACTATGCAAACCTGGCAACAGCTCTACAGCCCGCTCGGCAGCCTCGGCTTGTCCGCACTCGCGGCCGTCATTCCCATCGTGTTTTTCTTCCTGGCCCTGGCGGTGTTTCGCCTCAAGGGGCACGTGGCCGGCAGCATCACCCTGGCCCTGGCGATTGCCGTGGCGATATTTGCCTTCAACATGCCCGCCGACATGGCCTTCGCCGCCGCCGGATATGGCTTTGCCTACGGCCTGTGGCCCATCGCCTGGATCATCGTGGCCGCCGTGTTCCTGTACAAATTGACGGTCAAGAGCGGTCAGTTCGAGGTCATCCGCAGCTCGGTGCTGTCGATTACCGACGACCAACGCCTGCAAGTGCTGCTGATCGGTTTCTGCTTCGGAGCCTTCCTGGAAGGCGCCGCCGGTTTCGGCGCACCCGTCGCGATTACCGCCGCGCTGCTGGTCGGCCTGGGGTTCAATCCGCTGTACGCCGCCGGCCTGTGCTTGATCGCCAACACCGCCCCGGTCGCGTTTGGCGCGCTGGGTATTCCGATCATCGTGGCCGGCCAGGTCACCGGGATCGACGCCTTCAAGATCGGCGCCATGACCGGTCGCCAACTGCCGTTGTTGTCGCTGTTCGTGCCGTTCTGGCTGGTGTTCATGATGGACGGCCTGCGCGGCGTGCGGGAAACCTGGCCAGCCGCACTGGTGGCCGGCCTGAGCTTTGCCGTCACCCAGTACTTCACCTCCAACTTCATTGGCCCGGAACTGCCGGACATCACTTCGGCCCTCGCCAGCCTGATCGCCCTGACCCTGTTCCTGAAGGTCTGGCAGCCCAAGCGCACCGCGGGCGCCCAGATTGCCGGCGCCACGTCTGGCGCAACGGTCACCGCCAGCGTGGGTGGTTTCGGCCAACCGCGCAGCACCGTGGCTTCGCCCTACAGCCTGGGGGAAATCATCAAGGCCTGGTCGCCCTTCCTGATCCTCACCGTGCTGGTCACGATCTGGACCCTGAAACCGTTCAAGGCGATGTTCGCCGCGGGCGGCTCGATGTACGGCTGGGTGTTCAACTTTGCCATCCCGCACCTGGACCAGATGGTGATCAAGGTCGCGCCGATCGTGATCAACCCCACCGCCATTCCGGCCGTGTTCAAACTCGACCCGATTTCCGCCACCGGCACGGCGATTTTCTTCTCCGCGCTGATCTCGATGCTGGTGTTGAAAATCAACCTCAAAACTGGTCTTACCACTTTTAAAGAGACCCTTTTCGAGCTGCGCTGGCCGATCCTGTCCATCGGTATGGTCCTGGCGTTTGCCTTCGTCACCAACTATTCGGGCATGTCGTCGACCATGGCCCTGGTACTGGCCGGCACAGGCGCGGCGTTCCCGTTCTTCTCGCCGTTCCTCGGATGGCTGGGGGTGTTCCTGACCGGCTCCGACACCTCGTCCAACGCGCTGTTCAGCTCTCTGCAAGCCACCACCGCGCACCAACTCGGCGTCAACGACACCTTGCTGGTGGCCGCCAACACCAGCGGCGGCGTGACCGGCAAGATGATCTCGCCGCAATCGATCGCCGTGGCCTGTGCCGCGACCGGGCTGGTGGGCAAGGAATCGGATCTGTTCCGGTTCACCCTCAAACACAGCCTATTCTTTGCAACGATCGTCGGCCTGATCACCTTGGCCCAGGCCTATTGGTTTACCGGCATGCTGGTGCACTGAGTACCACACGCCGCAGAGAAAAAACCGACGCCGGAATAGCCGCCGGCGTTCGCTATTGATCACCGGGTCTGCAAGGCTGCTGAAAGATTTGCTCTCTATATTCAGCAGCCTCAGCGGACGGATAACCGGGACCACCCGGAGACACGCCTGATGAGCGAGCTTTTTTACAACGCTGTGCCGAACGCGACCCGTGTCGCCCCGCCACTGCCTGAACCGCGGCAATACCCCAGCGTGAAACCGCAACGGGTCTACCTGTTCGGCACCTGCGTGGTGGACCTGTTCTACCCCGAAGCCGGGATGGATGCGATCCACCTGCTGGAACGCGAAGGGATCCGGGTGGAATACCCGCAAGGACAGAGTTGCTGCGGGCAACCGGCCTACACCTCGGGTTACACCGAGCAGGCACGCACCGTGGCGCGGGCACAACTGGCGCTGTTTGCCGAAGATTATCCGGTGGTCGTGCCGTCGGGCTCCTGCGCGGGCATGTTGCGCGAGCACTACAGCGACCTGTTCAAGGACGAACCCGACACGCTTGAACAAGTCCGGGCCTTGGCCGCCCGGACCTACGAGTTGGCCGAGTTCCTGTTGTTCGTCTGTCAGGTGCAGTTGAAGGATGGCGGCGAGCCGGTGAAGGTGGCGCTGCACACTTCGTGCTCGGCGCGGCGGGAAATGAACACCCACCTGCACGGCCGCGCCCTGTTGGCGCAGCTGCACAACGTGGAACGCGTGGAACACAGTCACGAAAGTGAATGCTGCGGGTTCGGTGGGACATTCAGCGTGCGCCTGCCGGATATTTCCGGCGCGATGGTGGCCGACAAGACCCGGGCGCTGAAGGAATCCGGCGCACATAAGGTCGTCAGTGCCGATTGCGGCTGCTTGATGAACATCAACGGTGCGTTGGAAAAGCAGCAGGAGGCGCTACGCGGGCAGCATCTGGCGAGTTTCCTCTGGCAGCGAACCGGAGGTGCCGCATGAGCACGCCGACGCTGATCCCCACTGTAGAGGTGCAGGAAGATTTTCGCGCCCGAGCCCACAAGGCGCTGGGCGACACGCAACTGCGAAACAACTTTCGCAGCGCGATGGATTCACTGATGACCAAGCGGGCAACGTCCTTCAGCGATGCCCACGAAAGAGAACACCTGCGGGTGCTGGGCAATGCCGTCCGCGCCCGTGCGTTATCCAAGTTGCCCGACCTGCTCGAACAACTTGAAACCAACCTGACCCGCAACGGTGTGAACGTGCACTGGGCGGAAACGGTGGACGAAGCCAACGGCATCGTCCTCTCGATCATCCGCGCTCACGAGGCGCGGCAAGTGATCAAGGGCAAATCGATGGTCAGCGAAGAGATGGAAATGAACCATGTCCTCGCGGCTCAAGGCATTGAATGCCTGGAATCGGACATGGGCGAGTTCATCGTCCAGCTCGATCACGAGAAGCCTTCACACATCATTATGCCGGCGATCCACAAGAATGCCGGTCAGGTCGCGTCCTTGTTCCACGACAAACTCGGCGTGGAGTACACCAAGGACGTCGACCAACTCATTCAGATCGGTCGCAAGGTGTTGCGGCAGAAATTCTTCGAAGCCGATATCGGCGTGTCGGGCGTCAACTTCGCCGTCGCCGAAACCGGCACGCTGCTGCTGGTGGAAAACGAAGGAAACGGACGGATGTCCACCACCGTGCCACCGGTGCACATCGCCGTGACCGGCATCGAAAAAGTGGTGGAGAACCTGCGCGATGTCGTGCCATTGCTCTCGCTGCTGACTCGCTCGGCCCTCGGCCAACCGATCACCACCTACGTCAACATGATCTCCGGCCCACGCAAGGCCGAGGAACTGGACGGCCCCCAGGAAGTTCACCTGGTGCTGCTGGACAACGGTCGCAGCCAGGCCTTTGCCGACAGTGAATTGCGCCAGACCCTGAACTGCATCCGCTGCGGCGCCTGTATGAATCATTGCCCGGTGTACACCCGAATCGGCGGCCACGCCTATGGGGAGGTTTACCCGGGGCCTATCGGAAAAATCATCACGCCACACATGGTCGGCCTGGCCAAGGTGCCCGATCACCCCAGCGCCTCATCACTCTGCGGTGCCTGTGGAGAAGTGTGCCCGGTGAAGATTCCGATCCCGGCCCTGCTGCGGCGCCTGCGCGAAGAAAACGTCAAGGCACCGGACAGCCCGCATCAAGTGATGCGTGGCCAGGGCAGCAAATACTCGCCCAAGGAACGCTTCATCTGGAATGCCTGGGCGTGGCTCAACAGCTCGCCGCGCCTGTATCGGCTGTTCGGTTTCCTCGCCACGCGCCTGCGCGCCCTCACGCCGCGCAACGTCGGCCCCTGGACGCAAAACCACAGCGCCCCCCAACCCGCCGCCCGCTCATTGCATGACCTGGCCCGCGAACACCTGAACCGCCCGGGAGACCGTCGATGAGCGCCAAGGAAAACATCCTCGCCAAGTTGCGTAAAAGCCTGACCGGCACCACGTCCGTGGCCGACAACTTCGATGTCGACCTGGTGACGCAGACCTACCGCTATGCGTCCGAAGAACGCATCCCGCAGTTGCGCAAGTTGATGGAAGCGGTGCACACCGAAATCCACCTGACCCGTGCCGAGGACTGGCCGGCGTTGCTCGCCCAACTGCTGCGCGACCGCCAACTGCCAAGCCTGCTGATTGCCCCGACGACACCCCACGGGAAAAAAATCACGCAGTACTGGGCGAATCATCCGGACCTGCCGACGCTCAAGGCCTACGACCGGCCGATAGAAGAATGGAAAGCCGAGCTGTTCAACGAGACGCCCGCCAGCCTGACCGGAACCCTCGGCGCCATCGCCGCCACCGGCAGCCTGATCCTTTGGCCAACACGGGAAGAGCCACGCCTGATGAGCCTGGTGCCACCGGTGCATTTCGCCTTGCTCAAGGCCAGCGAGATCCACAACAACTTCTATGAAGTGCAGCAGGCATTCGAATGGGCCCAAGGCATGCCCACCAATGCCCTGCTGGTGTCGGGCCCATCGAAAACCGCCGACATCGAACAGGTGCTGGCCTACGGCGCCCACGGTCCGAAGGACCTGGTGGTCTTGATCCTGGAGGACCAATGACGCTTCCGGCTGCTTTCCTACACGACGTCCACCAACTGATCCCAGCCAAGCGCCGATTCGACGACCCGCTGTCGACCCTGGCCTTCGGCACCGACGCCAGTTTCTACCGGCTGATTCCGAAACTGGTGGTGCGGGTCGAAACCGAAGATGAGGTGGTCGCCCTGCTGCAACTGGCCCAGCGCGACCAGGTTCCGGTCACCTTCCGCGCGGCTGGCACCAGCTTGTCCGGCCAGGCCATCAGCGACTCGGTGCTGATCGTGCTGGGGGATAACTGGAACGCCCGGGAGATTCGCGGGCAAGGCACGCAGATCCGCTTGCAACCGGGCGTGATTGGCGCCCAGGCCAACGCCTGGCTGGCACCGTTCGGGCGCAAGATCGGCCCCGATCCGGCCTCGATCAACGCCTGCAAGATTGGCGGCATCGTCGCCAACAACGCCAGCGGCATGTGCTGCGGCACGGCGCAAAACACCTATCACACCCTGGCCGGCATTCGCCTGGTGCTGGCCGATGGCACCCGCCTCGACACCGAGGACGCCGCCAGCGTCGCGGCGTTTCGCAACAGCCACGCAGACCTGTTGGAGCGCCTGGCGACCTTGGGCCGCGAGACCCGCGACAACACCGAATTGGCTGCCCGAATTCGCCACAAGTACCGTCTGAAAAATACCACTGGGCTGTCGCTCAACGCGCTGGTGGATTTTGACGAGCCTGTGGATATCTTGAGCCACCTGCTGGTGGGCTCAGAAGGCACCCTGGGTTTCATCAGCGCGGTGACCTACAACACCGTGATCGACCATCCGTACAAAGCGTCGGCACTGATTGTGTTCCCCGATGTGGAAACCTGCTGCAACGCCGTCACCGTGCTGAAAAGCCAGCCGGTGTCGGCCGTGGAACTGCTCGACCGCCGCAGCTTGCGCTCGGTGCAGGACAAGCCGGGCATGCCGGATTTCGTACAGTATCTGTCGACGAATGCCTGCGCCCTGTTGATCGAATCCCGCGCGGCGTCTTCATCCCTGCTGCAAGAGCAACTCGCCCGGATCATGGCCTCGTTGGCTGGCTTCCCGGTGGAAAAACAGGTCGACTTTACCGGAGACCCACGGGAAAACGCCCGGCTCTGGGCCATCCGCAAAGACACCTTCCCGGCGGTGGGCGCAGTCCGCAAGACCGGCACCACGGTGATCATCGAAGACGTGACCTTCCCGGTGGAGCAACTCGCCATCGGTGTGAACCGCCTGATCGAACTGTTCGACAAACATCACTACGACGAAGCGATCCTTTTCGGACATGCACTGGAAGGCAATCTGCACTTCGTCTTCACCCAAGGCTTCAACAGCGCCGACGAAATCGCACGCTACCAGGCGTTCATGGACGACGTCGCGCAACTGGTGGCCGTGGAGTTCGGCGGTTCGCTGAAAGCCGAACACGGCACCGGCCGCAACATGGCGCCCTTCGTCGAGCTGGAATGGGGCAGCGATGCCTATCAACTGATGTGGCAGCTCAAGCGCCTGCTCGACCCCCAGGGGATTCTCAACCCGGACGTGGTGCTCAGCGAAGACCCACAGATCCATCTCAAGCACCTCAAACCGCTGCCCGCCGCCGACGAGATCGTGGACAAGTGCATCGAGTGCGGCTTCTGCGAACCGGTCTGCCCCTCCAAAGACCTGACCTTGAGCCCGCGCCAACGCATCGTGATCTGGCGCGACATCCAGGCCAAACAACGGGCCGGCAACGACACCTCCGAGCTGGAACAGGCCTATCAATACCAGGGCATCGACACCTGCGCGGCCACCGGCTTGTGTGCTCAACGCTGCCCCGTAGGCATCAACACCGGTGAGCTGGTGAAAAAGCTGCGCAGCCGAGAAGCCACGCGCACGAAAACCGCCAACTGGATCGAAGGAAACTTCGCCACCACACTGCAAGGCCTGCGCTTCACCCTGCACGTCGCCAACGGCGCACGCATGCTGCTGGGGGCGCCGCGCCTGGCGAAACTCTCGGCAACGGTGTCACGGCTGTCCAAGGGCCAGGTGCCGCAGTGGACCAACGCCATGCCCCAGCCGGAAAAAGCCATCCGCTTCAGCCCTGCCGTGGCGGACGAACGCCCGCGCGTGGTCTACCTGGCGGCCTGCGTGTCACGCGTCATGGGCCCGGCGGCAGGGGACAAAGAACAGGCCTCGCTGTACGACAAGACCCGCAGCCTGCTGGAAAAAGCCGGCTATCAAGTCGTCATTCCCGACAATCAGGACAACCTGTGCTGCGGCCAACCCTTTGCCTCCAAAGGCTACGCCGAACAAGCCGACCACAAGCGCCAGGAACTGATCGCCGCCCTGCTGCACGCCAGCCGCGGCGGGCTCGATCCCATCTACTGCGACACCAGCCCCTGCACCTTGCGATTGGTCCAGGACCTTGGCGAAACACGCCTGGACCTGTACGACCCGGTGCGCTTCATCCGCACGCACTTGATGGATCGCCTGGACTTCACCCCACAAGAAGCCCCCATCGCGGTACACGTTACCTGCAGCACCCAGCACCTGGGCGAAAGCCAGGCACTGATCGACCTGGCGCGCAAATGCAGCAAACACGTGGTCGTTCCCGAAGGCATTCATTGTTGCGGCTTTGCCGGCGACAAAGGCTTCACCACACCGGAACTCAACGCCCACTCACTGCGCACACTCAAGGACGCCGTCCAGCATTGCAGCGAAGGCATCTCCACCAGCCGCACCTGCGAGATCGGCCTGACACAACACGGCACCATCGACTACCACGGACTGGTCTACCTGGTGGATCGGGTGACTCAAGCCAGGGCTACCTGAAGAAAAATAGAACCCTTCAGCGCGACGGTAGTCCACAGAACAAGCCCCAAACGTTGGGGCTTTTCCTACATTCGGTTGTCCGTCTGACGGCCAGCGAAGTCTGGATCCTCAGTTCAAGGAGATACATATGAAACGTTCTGCGCTGTTAGGTCTATTCATTACTGCCTCGATGATGGCCTCCGCTTCGTTCGCCGCCGAAAAGCCGGACAGCCTGTGCGAAGCCAATATCCAAACCATCAACAATGCCAAGACACAGTACCAATCCTCGGCCGATCTCAATGACCGTGTGACACGCAGCGTAACAAGGGCACAAGAGCTCAAAGCGCAAGGCAAAATTGACGAATGCGTTGCTGAAACCCAGCAAACCATCCTGGAAATCAGACAGGCCTCCGATGGCACCAACAAGTGATCGGCGGGCAAGGCCAACCTCCGGGTTGGCCTCAGCCCCAGATTGGCGTACACTGCAAACGCCTGTCGCTTCAGCAGTTTCACGAAGCGACAGGTTCGGGGCCGTTTAGGATTCGACGCCGGTTGCGAAACTTTAGGTGCATGCCGAGTTGGTAACAGAACTCGTAAATCCACTGTTGCAACTTCTATAGTTGCCAATGACGAAAACTACGGCCAGGAATTCGCTATCGCTGCGTAAGCAGCCTTAGATCCTGAGCTTCTGGTACCTTCGGGTCCAGCAATCATTAGGGGATGTCTGTAAACCCAAAGTGATTGTCATATAGAACAGAATCGCCGTGCAGTACGTTGTGGACGAAGCGGCTAAAACTTACACAACTCGCCCAAAGCACCCTGCCCGTCGGGTCGCTGAGGGTTAACTTAATAGACCCGGCTACGCATGTAGTACCGACAGCGGAGTACTGGCGGACGGGGGTTCAAATCCCCCCGGCTCCACCAAATGATCAATCAAAGACGTCCACGGACGTCTTTTTTTGTGCCTGTAACTATCTAAAATCAATAACTTACAGCGCCTTTGAGGGCCATAGAGGTTTTTTGAGTTCCAGACGGTTTGGTATCCCAGGTGGTATCCCAGGCCACCGGGTGCTATTTTTAGGATACCAAAACGGTGCCGGAGGTAGCTCTCATGCCTACTCAAGCAACCCGCCTCTCCGACCGCCAGCTCAAAGCGGTCAAGCCAACCGGGAAGGATTTCGTCCTCAGCGACGGTGACGGCCTTCAGCTTCGCGTCAGAGCCAGCGGCTCAATGATGTGGAATTTCAACTACCGCGAACCATTGACCCGAAGCCGTATCAACATGGCCCTCGGTCCATACCCCGACCTCTCGCTAGCCAACGCTCGAAAAAAAGCCGTCGAGGCGCGCGAGCAGCTCGCACTAGGCATTGATCCCAAAGTCCAACGTGATGAGGTCAGGCAAGCCAAGCTTGCTGAGACTGAACACACCTTCGAAAAGGTGGCCACCGCCTGGTTCGAGCTGAAGAAAGACTCGGTCACCCCGGCCTACGCCGAGGACATTTGGCGCTCGCTCTCCTTGCACGTTTTCCCGAGCATGAAAACAACGCCACTCTCGGATATCACCGCTCCAATGGTCATTAAAATCCTCCGCCCAATCGAGGCGAAAGGCAGCCTCGAAACGGTGAAGCGATTGAGCCAACGGCTCAACGAAATCATGACCTATGGGGTGAACTCCGGCCTGATACACGCTAATCCGCTGAACGGAATTCGTGCGGTGTTCAAGAAACCGAAAAAAGAAAACATGGCGGCGCTTCCACCAGAAGAGCTCCCCGAGCTCATGCTGGAGATCGCCAACGCCAGCATCAAACGCACTACCCGCTGCCTGATCGAGTGGCAGTTGCACACGATGACTCGCCCCGCCGAGGCGGCAACTACTCGCTGGGCAGACATCGACTTTGAGCGGCGTGTCTGGACCATCCCACCGGAGCGGATGAAGAAGCGCCGCCCGCACAGCATACCGTTGAGCGATCAAGCCATGTCATTGCTAGAGATACTGAAGTCCCACAGTGGTCATCGGGAATACGTCTTCCCGGCAGACCGAAACCCTCGTACTCATGCCAATAGCCAGACCGCCAACATGGCATTGAAACGCATGGGCTTCCAGGACCGCTTGGTCAGCCATGGCATGCGCTCGATGGCCAGCACCATCTTGAACGAACATGGGTGGGACCCGGAGCTCATCGAAGTGGCGTTGGCGCACGTCGACAAGGATGAGGTGCGCAGTGCCTACAACCGAGCCGACTACATCGAGCGACGGCGGCCGATGATGGCTTGGTGGAGCGAGTACATTCTGAAGGCGTCGACGGGCAATCTCTCGGCCAGCGCGATGAATGTGGCTAGGGATCGAAACGTAGTACCCATCCGATAGGGCGGCGGCAACGGCGACACTGGCGACAGACCGCGTGCCATCTACATCCTTGCCGTCTGAGCGGATGGCGACAGTCGCCAACTCGCCTCGACTTTGGCTTCTCCGGCTAAGCCCGTGAGCATGGGGAGGCTTCGCATCCCCATGCTCACGGGCTAACACTAGAAAAGCGACAAACGGCCACTTTGCCACTGACACCCACCGACTTCCAAAGCACGCCGGAGGTGGAATCTGGCGCATTTCCATGTGCCCTTCACCAATTGACCCGAGCCGCGGTGACCGATAGAACGAAGGTTCAAAGCGCTGCCTTAGGCAGCACCCCAGTTGACCAGAGCCTTCAAGGTCATGCCGCTAACCCGGTGGCTCATCCTAAAGTGCGATTCGCGCCCGGAGGCTCGCACGGTCATTCGCCAGAATGATGGACGCCCTCTAAACAATCCGCCTAGTGCGGCTGCCCGCTAATCCTTTAGCCCTGCAGCAACGAACCTGCTCGGCCAACGTTTTGCGCCAACCGTTCGCCCGTCTCTTTTTCCAGAAAAGAGACGGGCGCTCCTACTACTGCTACAGCCCTCATCGCACATGGCTTTGCGGCAATTCCCCTCGTGACAATCGGCGTGACAAACACCGATGTCACCAGCAACAGCCTTGTAGATGATGGTGCCGCAGACCAGGGAATGGACTGCACCTGACTGACAATCAGGCATGCCCCGGTCATCGCAATGCTGCTTGCGCCTGGCTCAGGATCTCGCGGCACTGGTCTCGTCAGCCAATGCAGCCTCCGCCCGCCCACCGGTAACGGTGCTCAGGAGGTCAGATCATGAGATGCCCTTGCTCCTGGTCGTAAGGAGCCGCCAGTCCCGCGTCAGTGGGCACCCTCACAGGTCGCAGGGGCCTTGATCCCTGATAACACTCAGCATTCTTGGCGGGATGACGTGAGGGAGAGATCGGTAATTTATGGAGGACGGCTATGCAACTGCGCGAAGTACAAGGGCCACCACGCCCCTTGTTGGAACAGCAGATTACGCCCCTACCCTACCCGGTCGCCGCGCTGGGCGATCTATTGGGGCCTGCCGTGGAACGCATGGCCGATGTGATTGGCGTACCTTGCGCCATGGCCGCGCAATCTATTCTAGCCACGGCAGCTTTGGCGAGCCAGGCGCACGCCAATGTTCACCTAGACGGCCGAATCTATCCGTTGTCGCTGTACTTGCTGACAGTGGCTTGCTCGGGAGATCGCAAAAGCGCAGTGGACCATGTTGCGCTGCAGGCCGTCCGCGACTGGGAGAGACAGCAGTGGATCGCCTTTGGCGAACAGCTCAAGGCGCACCGCGCTGCAATGAGTCAAACCACGACGTCACCGGCCTCGAAGAGGTCAGCTCAGGCAGCGCTGGACGCCCAACCTGAGCCTGTCCAACCAAGAATGCTAACTGCTGAGCCAACCATTGAAGGCCTGGTGAAAAGCCTGTGCCATGGCTTGCCGAGCATGGGGCTATTCAGCGATGAGGGCGGGCAGTTTTTGGGCGGCAGCACCATGAGCAAGGACAACATGATCAAGGCGATCACTCACTTGTCGACGCTGTGGGACGGCAGCCCGATTGATCGGTCGCGCGCGATGACTGGAGAAAGTCTGCGTGCCTATGATCGCCGCCTCAGCATGCACTTGATGCTTCAACCCCGCCTGGCAGACCGCTTGCTGCAGGACGCTGATATCAAAGACCAGGGCATCCTGGGACGCTGCTTGATCAGTTGGCCAGAGCGCCTGGTTGGACAACGGCTGTACAAAGCCATCGACCTGACCCGAGATCCAAACGTGCACCTGTACCAGCAGCGCATTGCCGCGCTGATGCAGAAGCCTTGGTCACGCCATAAAGATGGCGGCCTCAACCCTGTAACCCTAGAGTTAAGCCCCCGCGCCCGGGAGGCCTGGGTAGCCATTCACGACACCATTGAATGCGAATCAGGGGAATTCGGCGAGCTGGTTAACGTGCAAGCTGCTGCGAGCAAAGCCGCCGCGAACGTTCTACGCATGGCTGGTGTGATGGCGGTGGTTGAAGAATCGACTGTCTTAGAAGAAATGCACATTCAGCGCGCCTCCACGCTGATGGATTACTACCTGGCCGAGAACCAACGACTGACCGAACAGGAGCCCCTGAATAAGCTTCGCGCAGAGGCCGATTGCCTGCTGCGCTGGTTGATAAAGAAGAACTGGCCACCGTTTCGCCTCCGTGATCTCACGCGCAACGGACCTCGCTTTGCCCGTAAAAGCACGCGGCACACCTTCGAGTTATTGCTGCAACTGGTTGCCCATAACTGGCTGAATAATGTTGGAGACATATTCGAGGTGCGCCATGTTCCGTCTCAATGACGCCGTGCGTCGCTACCAGGCGCAACATCGCTCGTCGACCGAATTGCGGCTTGTCGCCGCCACCGTTACCACTTTGTCGCCACGTGCCAAGCGACATGCAACGGGGGTCGTCGCCACTGTCGCCGCTGTCGCCACTACAACATCTGAGCTCATCGACCTCGCTCAGCTCATCGAGCAGTTGCAAGAAGAAGGGGCTCTGCTGCAACACACCGAAAATGCCATTTTCATCCGCCCAGCACACTGGGGACAGTTGGACAGCGTCAGCGCCCACTGGAAAGCCCTGCTGCTGCACCTACAAACCAACGGTCAAGGTGAAGACAATGGCGCTGGTCGGTCGGCGTGACGGTCGCAACTTTGGCTACGGCCGCCAACTGAGCTATGCCGGTCGGCAGGCATTGGCAGATCTGTTTGCCGGCGGCCACTTCGCCACGGTCAAAGCACACAGCGATCGCTGGCAAGCCTTCGTGCGCTGGTGCCGCTCAGAGAACGGCCCCGGCTACAACGATGCGCGCCAGATCGATAGACAGACGCTACAAGACTACACCGAGTATCTGCGCCATCAGATCCAGCAAGGTGCACTCTGCATCGCCACCGCGCAGAACCGCCTGAGCAGCGTCAACCGCACCCTTGCTGCGCTGCGCGGTGATCAGGATGTGAGGATCGCCAGCCCGAGCCGGGCGTTGGGACAGCAGCGCTCGAGCGTACGCACTCACGCGCCGGATGGCCAAGATCACCAACAGGTGCGGCGACTGGCTGAGGTGCTTGGCGAACAGCAACACGATCGGGTGGCCGCCATAGTCCTTTTAGCTCGAGCAACCGGCATGCGCCTGCGTGAAGCGATCCTGGCTGACCTACCACGCTTACACCGCGAAGCCGAACGCTTAGGCCGCATCAACATTCAGGACGGCACCAAAGGCGGCCGTTCAGGCTCATCAGCGCCGCGATGGGTCGTGGCCAATGAAGCGGTGAGAGCGGCCCTGCAGTTGGTTCGTCAGGCATCGCCGACCGGCAGCCGCAACTTGATAGCCCAAGACGAAAACTACGCCATATTTCTGCACCAAACCGTGCTTCCCGCCCGCGAAACGCTGCATGCACACGGGCTGAAGGGTTTTCATGAACTGCGCGCAGCCTACGCCTGCGAACGTTACGAGCAGCTCACGGGCCACGCCGCACCGGTCAATGGCGGCCACTGCTATCGCATTGACCGTGACCTTGATCAAGAGGCGCGCCAACAAATTAGCCTCGAGCTCGGGCATAACCGGATCGATGTGGTGTCGGCCTACATTGGCGGGAGAACATGAGCAAACCCTTCGATATGACGCTGTTCCTGAGCGGCGTTCTGACCGGCTCGAAGGTCACGCAGCAACGTCACTTACGCCAAGCCAGAATCATGCAAGCTGCCATTCAGCAGCGATGGCAGCGAGACAATCCGTGGACCTGGCAACACAAGCATGTGCGGTGGTTTCTGTATCAGTACCTGAAAGACCATTCCGCTGCCACCCGGTATTACTATCGACTCACCGCTCTATTGGTCTGGAAGCGTTTAGGTAACGATGGAAAACTCCTGATGGATCGCTCAAATCGCGAATATTGAGACTCACATGCCAGCCTTCATCTATCTCAGCGCTAACCCCCTTGCTGACCAACCTCATCTAAGTACACGCGTCAACGGCTGGATACTTCCTATAGCTGAAATGGAGAAGTAGATTCCATGGAGATCTGCCTTCATGCCCATCCGCCTCCCACAAACTGGCTGCTGGGTTACTCGGTGAAATTGTGATCAGGATGGCAAGGTGGGAGACCATCCAACGTTACAGAATCCTCAGCCTTGACCGCTACCGTAGAGGGTTCTCGATCCGAAATCACCCAAAGGTCCGCCCATAGGTGCACGAGCCCTATGCTAGGATGGAGGCACATTGTGTATCCACGGATCTCTATGAAAGCCATTGTGATGAGGATACACGCCGTGCCAGAGCTGCGAGGAGGGTCCATGAACGCATGCCGCCATCAAGGTCTACCAGCGGCTCAAGTAGCCCGCACCTCCATTCCGGAAAATGTTCACAAGCACCGGACACTCGAGAAGAAGTCATTAACGCCTCGAAAATGAGGGTGGAAGACACTAAATCGAGTTAAACAGAAAAGAGCTAATTTGCTATGCCAGTATTGAATTGGGTTGGAAAGAAAAAAGTAGTAAACCATCACCACGAAGTCCCCTTCCGGCTACTGGAAAAAAAATATAGCTTCAGCGCAAATGAAGGTAATCCTAGTAACTCTACTAACAACAGAATTATTCATGGCGATAACCTTGAGGCCTTGAAAAGCCTCCTGCCAGAACTGGAAGGAAAAGTCAAGTGTATTTATATTGACCCACCTTATAATACTGGCAACGAAAGCTGGATATACAATGACAATGTAAACGACCCAAAAATAAGAAACTGGCTTGGAAAACTTGTAGGCAAGGAGGGCGACGACTTAAGCCGTCATGATAAGTGGCTTTGCATGATGTATCCTCGCCTAAAGTTACTCCATCGCCTTCTCTCAGATGACGGGGTTATATTCATCTCCATCAATGACATTGAAGAATCGTCACTGAAGCTTATATGTGATGAGATTTTTGGGCCACAAAACTTTTTAACAAAATTCATCTGGAACTCCGAAGGAAATACTGACAACCAGCTGGAAGTGAAAGTTAATCACGAGTACATTTTGTGTTTTCTAAAAAAAATGCAAAACAAGTCGAAAGCAATAGGAAAAACAATCGACCCCAACACTAGAGAAGATAGCAATCTATGGCAAGGCATCGCTGATAACAATATAAATAAAAATAACCCGTCAAACCCGCCGTCACAGCTTACGCTACCGGTCGGATTCCCATGTATTGAAGACGAACTTTTTTATCCAGCCAAAGCTATTGACTCACTTTTCTTAGAAAAAACAAAACTTGACGGATTTGTATCTGACGAAATTAAATTACAATACAACATCGAGCCACTTTCGGGAATGCCTGTAAAACTCGACGACATGGTTGTCAAAGATGGAAAACTCACCCAGCCATGTAGAATTTACGGCGGCTTTGCTAACGAGAAAAAATTACGCGCCTTTATCCAAAATAATTTAAATCCGGTCCTTGATGAGGACGGGGGAAAACTAGAGTTTTATTTAAACAAAAATTGTGCAGTCCGCTACAGAAAAGAAAACAACAAGCCAAGTAATATTCTTTCTGTACTGAGGGGTTTTGGGACGACGGAAAAAACCCGAACAGTGTTGAAAAACGCTGCCATCAGTTTCAACTACCCTAAACCTGTAGAACTGATTCAGTATCTTCTGGAGGTCGGTGCGGAACCTGAAGACTCCATAGTTCTAGATTCATTTGCAGGAAGCGGCACGACTGGAGAGGCAGTGCTAAGATTAAATCAAAAAGACAGAGGACTTAGAAGTTTTATATGTATAGAAATGTTGGATTACGCCGAAAACATTACGTCAAAACGAATCCAAACCGCGGCCAACGGCTATACCACTAAAAAGCATGCCAAAATAATTAAGGGCGTCGGCGGCGGGTTTAGCTATTACACTTTAGGGCTCCCCCTGTTCAAAGAAGATAATACACTAAACGAAGAGGTAGGAGAGGAACATATTCGCGACTATGTTTCTTATGCTGAAAGCATTCCATCCGACGCCAGGCACGGAATTGACAATCCGGTTAGCAAGTATGCTCTAGGCGCTAGCGACACAGCACTTTGGCTATTTTTTTACGAGCGCCAAAAAGTAACAACTCTTGACTTGGACTTTCTAACCACCCTTAATATAAGATCGCTTCCAAAACGACCAGAGCACTTCATTATTTACGCTGACAAATGCGCGCTAGATAAAGACTTCCTGCACAAACACAGCATCACATTTAAACGTATACCGCGTGACATTACGCGCTTCTGACCACATCGGCACGAGACAATAAACAATGGAACTAAAAGACTATCAGGCCGATGTGCTCAGCGACTTAAGCACCTATTTGCAAACACTACTCGACTATAAAGGCCACCTGGGCAACGCATTTCATAACTATTGGAAAAATCGAGGAATACTTAATCAAGCATATAAAAATAACGTCCAGGAAGTACCACATGTTTGTGTAAAAGTCCCAACAGCGGGGGGCAAAACCTTTATTGCGGTCAATGCTGTTGAGCGAATATTTACGGCCTTTTCGGAATATAACCCTACTAGAGTGAAATTAGTAGTTTGGCTGGTACCCACTCTATCCATACTTGAGCAGACAGTAAAAAACCTTACCAATATTGACCACCCCTATCGACATCGGCTAAACGATCTCTTCAATGGGCGCGTGCAGATCTACGAAAAGTCCGAGGTCCTCCAAGGCGCCGATTTCAATTCGGATACTGTCCGAGAGCAATTATCGATAGTAGTCATGTCTTTTGACTCGCTAAAAGCAACGAATAAAGAAAACCGTAAAGTCTTTAAAGAAAATGGGTATTTAGCTTCATTTCTCAGCCATGACGAACATCAGGTAGAACCGTTAAAGGGAACCGATCCATCAGCCTTGATTAACGTAATACGCAACCTCAACCCGGTCGTAGTAGTTGACGAAAGTCATAACGCAGAAAGCGACTTATCTGTCGAGATGCTTCGGGACCTAAATCCATGCTTTATCTTCGATCTGACAGCCACACCTCGAGACAATAGCAATATCATAAGCTACGTGGATGCGCTACGTCTAAAAAAACAAAACATGGTTAAATTGCCGGTAATCGTGGCAAATCAGCACAGCCAAGAAGATGTGATTATGGCTGCGTTGAATATGCGTAGACAACTAGAGCAATTTGCAAAAAAAAACGAGGCCAGTGGCGGCCAATACATACGACCTATAGTTCTATTCCAAGCGGAACCCAAAAACAAAGATGACACCACGACCTTTGAGAAGGTCAAGCAGGTTCTGCTTGACCTGAGCATTCCAGCTGAGCAAATTGCGATCAAGACTGCTAATATCAACGAACTGAAAAATATTGATTTACTAGACCGTCACTGCCCAGTTAGATATATCATAACGGTAAATGCTTTGAAGGAGGGCTGGGATTGTCCGTTCGCCTATATCCTCGCCACACTTGCGAATAAATCATCTGTCATTGATGTAACCCAAATCTTAGGGCGTGTCCTCCGCTTACCGCACACTCGCAAACATAGCATTGAACTTCTTAACTTAAGCTATGTATTTACAGCATCAAGCAACTTTCAAAGCACTTTGAACCAAGTAGTTTTAGGCTTGAACAAGGCCGGCTTCTCAAAAAGAGACTATCGCGAGGCTGATCTTTCTAACTTACCTCTTATTAGCGGCGGGTCTCCTCCCACTCAACTAGGAGAGCCTAACGATTTATTTAATTCCATTTCCACAAATGAAGCCTATAAAGATCAGGCTCCTAGTGATTTCGGATTGGACGGGACGAAACTGGACCCCGCTTGGGAAGACCAAGCAGTTCAGAACGCAGATACTAACGCCCAAAAGCTAAACGAAGATGGAAGTTACTCAACCTCTGTCTCGGCTCAGACTGATATTGTAGAACATATCAAATCAGAGGCTATGCGCCAAGCTCAAGAATTCGAGGAACAGGTAAAAAAAGCAGATGGAGAGCAATGTCCAGATGAGCTGTTGTCGCATATGAACGAACATAAGATGAAGCCAATATTTGAGGCGTCCGCGCAAGCCATCAAATTACCTCAATTCTTTCTGAAACTTGCATCAGAAGGAGGATTTTTTGAGACTAGTGACGAATGGCACAAATTAGCTAAAGAGAATTTACTTTCTGACTTCTTGCTTTCCAACTTAGATTCGAACGTAAACTTTGCTGCAGTGGAGTCGGACATTTACTCTGTAGATGCGGAAGAAATCGGCAATGGCGAAAGCGCGCCGGCTTTCAAAGCGGTAAAAAAGACAGAGAAAGAGAAACTTAACCAGATAATCAAGAATCAATCGTCCTCCGGACAGATTAAGTCGATTGTCGGACGTTTATTCAGCCTTATCGGCAAAAACAGCTTCTACCCTATAGAAGACACTGACATCAAGCGATACCTTACTCGTATTGTGGAAGCAATGAGTGCTGATCAACGCGCTGACTGCCTCGAGCGAGACTATGCTTACATAAAAGCTATTAAGACTAAAATCCAAGGGCTTGCAAACGAATTTGCCGCTAAAGAATTCGAAAAGTGGCTTACCACACAGAAACTAAGATTACAGCCGAGTTTCTCGCTGCCAAAAACTATCGTTCCAAGTGATAATGCACACGCAATAAGCAAGAGCCTTTATGTGACCGAGGCAAGCATGAACTCACTGGAATCCAAAATAATTCAAAGTGTTGCCGAGTTGGAAAATGTAATTTGGTGGCACCGCAACCTAGAACGTGGCAAGGGATTTGTTTTGAATGGATTCCTGAATCACTACCCCGACTTCATTGTACTCACTGCCAATAACAATATTATTGTCATCGAAACAAAGGGGGACGACCGAGACAACTCTGACTCTAAAGAAAAGTTGACTCTTGGGAAAATATGGGAAGCTCAAGCAAACCAGATCTCCCATGAGACCGGATATCGCTATCACTACATGATGCTATTTGAAAAGAATCCGATAGATAAGGCTTTTTTAACTGGCGACGCGCTAAAACTAATAGCCAGACTTTAAGTGCCTGAACCAGGTGGAATCATGCCGTTGAGATATGGTTGATCTTATAGAACAATACCGATCGACGGCCTGACTCCAATACTGATAAATTCAATAAATTTCCACCAGGCCCGTTTTGGCTAAGTAGTAGTCAAAGGTATCGCCAAAGAGTCGCTGAGAGCAGATTAAGGCTGTCCTACGAGGGTCGTATTTATCCAGTGCGTTATGCAGCCATGTGCCGATCTCTACCTGGCACCACCGTTGGCCTGCAATCATGGTTACGAAGAGTGCGGACCAATCGCGACGTGGACGACAAGCAAGGGAACGGTATTCCATGTGGTATCCCAATAGATACGCTTCGTTACAATTAATCCTGTAATTCAATAAGTTACTTATTCGATTCAAACTCCCCCGGCTCAGAAATCAATGCGCCTCACGTCATCAAGCTGCTCAGGCAGGCTCCTCGGATGAGAGTGTACTCAAGATAGAATTTCGACCGGTTCGTTGGCGTACTTCGGATACCTCCTCTACTACTTGGCGAACGGCGATTAGTCGACCAATCTACTCAGCAGCCGGTGCCCGTCAACCGTCACCTCCACCATCGCCGACAGCATGACGCTGTCCGCGCCGTCTTGGGTGAGGACGGTCCAAAAATCAGGCGGCTGGTACCGCACCCCGAAGGCGCCAGCCTTCGCGATCACATAAACATTCAGCACCTGCCCGGGTTGCATGAGGGTGTCATCGTTAACGTTGCCCTTGTAACCCAGCACCTGAGGCTTCTGAACCCGCGCCTGCCCCATGGCGTAGCCCGCCAATTCATGAATCGCGACCGCCTGGTTGGCATCAAGCACCTGTTGAATGGCCTGGCCCACATTGAACAGCCGCTCGCCAGCACGAACCTGATCAACGCCACTGCGCAATGCGCTACGGGCTGTTGCCAATAACTGACGCTGCTGTTCGGTCGCGTTGGGGGTGGCGAATGTCCATACCTGGGCGACATGGGCCTGGGCCGATGCGGCAATCAACTCAACTTTTACTAAGGCTGCGGTCGGGAACGGCGTATCAGTAGGCAGTGCGTTACCCACTTGGTTATTCACCGAAACCGGCACCGCCGCCGTATAGCCTTTGTAGCCCACCAGCATTGGCAGCCAACCGTAACGTTCGAATTGCTTCAACACATAATCTTGAATCGCCGCACCGCTGCCGCCTTCTCGGATCATGGGTTTGACCTGGAGTAACAAGTCACTGGCCAAAGGTGCGAGCCGCGCCTCCTCAGCAAGAATTGTCGCGCTATCCAATTGAGTGATGCCAATCGCACGGGCGCTATTAGCGTTGGTGTAGTGCTCAAGCGACGACTCTATGGCGAAAACATTCATGCAATAGAGCAACAGCAGTATCCCAATACTTCTCAACACTTAGCTCCTTGGCTAGACGGCTCTGAAAAATGTATTTTCCGAGACAATTGTAAGGGCTCGCCCGCTCTGCAATACCGTTGTGTGGCGTCGACCGGTTGAATCCGTAACCTAAAGCAGCCCTTCAGGACGGTCCTGCACGGGACTATGATTGGATTTTTTGGCGATCTGTCGCTCTCAGTGTCCTGAAGAGTAAAACTCGCCGTCATCACCTTGTACTCATCGCCAAAACTTCCACCAAGGACGAGCTCGTTCCTCATCCATCGTTGTGCTTGCCTGCCTGTAAACAGCAGTTGCGATCGCATGAGTCTGCGCCGCCATCTCATCTAACCAATCTTGAGGCCCGATCCAATGATCGTGAACTGCCTCCAGAAACTCTCGATCCAAAGGCAGCTCGGAGGCATCGCCAACGACCGTGCTGAAAGCCTCGCATTTTGGACACCATTCCGTGGTCTCAGTAAACCGTGTCACATCAGAAGCAGGAAATACCGCATAGCAACCAAAGCAAGCGCAATCGTTGCTAATGAGGATTTCTGCCTGATTGCGGTTCGCATGATCATGCGCGCTGTAAGTGTCGGGCATTCATACCTCCATCGTAGTGCGTCAGATTAGTTGAGCAGCGATCACAAGGCAGTGAGGCGATTAAACTGCTCTACCGAAGGAAATCCTAATGTCCTATAGCGAGGTGGATAGCCAGCTTCTGTAGTCGGATCAAGGAGATCAAATTTTCCTCAAGGGTTCACGGACGACGGTGCGCGTATCGCGCTTTGCCCATCGCTACTTCACTACAGTGCGAGGTGCCGAAGGCGGCACATCAGCTAGCGGGAGCCGGCTCATTAATCCCAGCTCAGAAAACGTATATCCAGCAAAGAAACATTTACGATGATCAGTGCAAGCAGGCCAAAGCCCTATGCATGGGCTACGTCATCATTTTGCACAGAGCCGTTACTTAGCTTTGACAGGGTGGTAGGCACCGGCGGCAGGAGGAATCTCTTCCAGAGAATTGACCCCAGTGCAGCGTTCTGAAGACCGTATTGCTCGACAAATTATCAGCCGTGAGCTCGGGCATGAGAGAGCACAAATCACTGCGACCTAACGAAACGGAATACTTGTGAGGTACCTGATACGGCACTAGCGTCCTTTATCCCTGCACACCAGCAGCCACTTGCAAGCTGGTAACCGTGTTGAACAAAGCAATCTACCGCGCCTCGTCGACGTGCGACGACAGCCCTGGCCAACTCACCCGATGCCTAATGCGACGCCACATAAACCGACGCCCCCACCGGCGCCGGCAACGCATACGTCGCCTTCATCCACTGCACCTCGGCCTGAGGCGTTCGCCCAAACAGGCGCTTGAACTCACGGCTGAATTGCGAGGCGCTTTCGTAGCCCACGCTGAACGCCGCCGCCCTGGCGTTCATGGCGTTGCGCAGCATCAGCAGGCGCGCCTGGTGCAGGCGTGTCGACTTGAGGTATTGCATGGGCGAGGCGTCTGTCACGCTGCGAAAGTGCAGGTGGAAGTTGGGCACGCTCATGTTGGCTTCGCGGGCGAGAGTCTCCACATCCAGGCGCTCTGGGTAGCTGCTGTGGATCTTGCGGATCGCGCGGGTGATCTGGCCGAAGTGGCCCTGGCGACTCAGCGCCGCACGCATCGAGCCGCCCTGCTCGCCGGTGAGGATGCGGTAGTAGATTTCCCGCACCAGCGCTGGGCCGAGAATGTGCGCGTCACCCGGTGTGCTCATGGCTTCAAGAAAGCGCAGCGTCGAGGCGCACAAGCCCTCGTCCATGGGCGAGGCGTACATGCCCTTGGGCGGGGCATCGCTCGGGCCGAGGGCTTCGTCGACCTGCAACATCAACTCGCTCGCCAGCTGCAGGTCCAGGCGCATATACACCGCCAGCATGGGCTGCGCCTCGCTGGCGTCGGTCTCCATGGTGAACGGCACGGGAACGGACACCACCAGATAATGCCGGGCATCGTAGACATAGACGTCATCCCCCAGGTAACCGCGCTTGCGGCCCTGGCACAGGATCACGATACCGGGGTCATACAAGACCGGCGTGCGGCTCAATGGCCGGTTCGAACGCAGGAAACGCACGTCCTCCAGGGCGCTGAGGTTGTAGCCTTCCACCGGCGCCAGCCGCTCCATCAACGTCACCATGCGCGCGGTGCGCGGATCAGCCTCGGTCATCCACTTCTCCTTGCGCGGGTCGCTCAGCCGTCGGTCGAACGGGTCAGCGCCTCCCACTGATCAATCTCCCTGGCCGCACGACTGAGCTTGTCGCGCACCAGGTTCAAGGCGTCGCTGCCCAGCAGCAAGTGGGCAGGCGGGGTCGGGCTGGCGATCACCTGCAACATCGCCCGCGCCGCTTTGTGCGGGTCGCCGAGTTGCCTGCCGCTCTTCTCCTGACGCGCCTGGCGAACCGGGTCAAAACTGGCATCGTAGTCGGCAATGCTGCGCGGGGTGCGCTGCATCGAACGACCGGCCCAGTCCGTTCGAAACGAACCGGGCGCGACGGCCGTCACGAAGATGTTGAACGGTTGCAACTCCTTGCTCAGGGTATCGGAGATCCCCTCCAGGGCGAACTTACTCCCGCAGTAGTAGGCGATGCCTGGCATGGTGATGGTGCCCCCCATCGACGTGATGTTGAGGATATGCCCGGCGCGGCGCTGGCGGAAATAGGGCAGGAACGCCTTGGTCACCGCCACGGCACCGAACACATTGACGTCGAATTGACGCCGCATCTCTTCCAGCGGCGACTCTTCGAAAATACCCTCGTGGCCGTAGCCGGCATTGTTGACCAGCACATCGACCGGGCCGTGAGCGGCTTCTGTGGCGGCGACCACGCTGTCGATCCGGGCGAAGTCGGTGACATCCAAAAGAACGCCGTGGGCCCGCTCGGCAGACAGTTGCTCGAAAGCCTGCAAGGCCGCCTCGCTGCGCACGGTGCCGATGACCCGGTGCCCGGCCGCCAGGGCTTCCTGGGCCAAGGCGTTGCCGAAGCCGCTACTGACGCCGGTGATGAACAGGGTTTTTATACCATTCATGACGAACTCCCATCGGTTGGTGTGCGCCATGGTAGCCATCGGCAGGCGCCTCACCTATGCCGATTTGCCTTGCAGCATTGCCTATTCCTATCAGGCAAAGAACACCGTGGCGAATGCCATGGCCGGCAAATTTGCCTTGGTGTCTGATGCCCGAAAACAATGCGATTCAATATCAACTATGTAGTTTCCGGATGCTGATGCGCAGCAACGACACACGGGGTGAAGCCCTCCCCGCCACCCAACCCACCTCCACATCCACGCTTCCCGACAAAATGGTTGCTCTCTTAGTGACGTCACGGCAGACTTCAAATCGATAAACAGGTGAAGAAATACTGTTTAACTCCTGGGAAAAGCGCCGATGCTTCCCCTTTTTGACCCGTTGGATCTGAAGCCTCAATAGATCTGTAGCGATCGACCCCTCCCCAAAAAAAGTGGGCGGACACGGAATATGGATAATCTGAGCGGGTTGATTGCCTTTGTGCGGGCAGCGGAAAATCAAAGTTTTACCCTGGCGGGCAGGGCACTGGGCATCTCGTCTTCTGCCGTGGGCAAAAGTGTCAGCCGTCTTGAAGAGCGGATTGGCGTGCGCTTGTTCCATCGCAGTACCCGACAGATCAGTCTGACCAGCGAAGGCTTGGACTTTTTTGGTCGCTGCCGGACCTTGCTTCAGCAATTGCAGGATGCCGAGGCTGCGCTTTCCCATTCCAAGACCCGTCCCAGGGGGCGTCTGCGGATCAGTTTGCCCGCCGTGGGCTATCGGCTGATCTCAGGAATGTTGCGCGAGTTTTACCAGCGCTATCCCGAAATCGAACTGGACCTGGACTTCAGCGATCGACTGGTCGATGTGGTCGATGAAGCCTTTGATGCGGTGATCCGAAGCGGCGAGTTGCCCGATTCCAGCCTCGCGGCGAAAAGAATCTGCACCTTCCGGTTTGTTTTGTGTGCAGCGCCCGACTACCTACAACGCTACAGCACGGCAAAGAACGTCGAGGATCTCCAGCATTACAAGGGGATCGCCTACAAATTCCCCTCCAACGGCAAGCTTCAGCCGTGGTGGCTGAAGGTCAATGGCGACACCATCAAGATCAGCCTGGAAACCACCGTGGTCATGAACAGTGTGGAAGCGGTCCTGGCAGCCTGCCGTAATGGCTTGGGCCTGGCCTATCTGCCTGACTTCGTCATCCAGGAGTACCTGGCCAGCCATGAACTGATCAGGGTATTGCCCGAATTGAGCCTGGAGGGGGACTTCTGGATCGTCTGGTCGCCAAGCCGCCTGCTGTCCCCCAAGACCCGCGCGTTCATTGATTTTCTCGGTGAAACACAGCTGATAAGCAGCCCTGAAGGTGGCTGATCGCTCCTTCAGGGCACGCCGCACTCAATCGATCAGCAGCTTTTTGAAACGCGTCGAATATTGGATGGCGTCCACCGACTTCAAGCGTACCGGTACCTTGTAGGCGTCCATCAGCCGCCGGGCAAAGTGCCGGATATCGCGCAGCACCGTTGCCGTCGAGTCTCCGTAGTCGCTGTCGAGGACGATGTGCGCGGCGACGAACTGGCCGGTCAAGCCGTTGGCCTCACCGTACGCCTTGCAATCACGTACCTGTGGATGACGAAGGAGCACGGATTCGACTTCCGCCGGATAGACCTTCTCGCCTCCGACGTTAATGATTTCCTTACTGCGACCGAGGATTTTCAGGTAACCGTCGGCATTGACTTCCACCAGGTCGCCGGTTTTGAACCAGCCGTCTTCGGTGAAGCTGTCCATCGAGTGGTTCAGATAGCCCATGACTTGCGTCGCACTGCGCAGCCAGAGCTCGCCGTCGACGATCTTGTGCTCACTTGATCCTTCTTGAAAGCGCATGTACAGACTATCGGACGACAACGAACTGGTGTTGATGATACCTGTTTCGCTGGTACCGAATGTCTGCAAGAACTTCACCTTGGGCAGGCGCTCACGCAGTTTGAGCAACAAGCTCTCCGGCATCGGCTCCGTGCCATAGGTGATCATGCGCAAACTGCTGAGGTTGTAGGTATCGAGCACTTGGTTGATCAGCATCAGGTTCAAGAAAGTGGGTGAAGTCGGCAGCACGGTAATGCGGTGCTTTTCAATCAGGCTGGCAACGGTGTCCGGCGTTTTGCTGGCGGCGATCGTGGCCGTTCCGCCAATGGAAAGAATGTTCAACAGCGTATTGATGCCACCAATATGATCGAACAAAAGGAACAGAAAGATATCGAGACGACGCGATCGCTTATCGGCAAACTCACCCACTAATCGGTCGAGGTCGTGCAACATCGCCTTGGGTTTGCCAGTGGTGCCGCTGCTGAACAGAATCAGGCCCGCATGCGCCTGTTTTTTAAGCTCACCGATCATGGGGTTTTGCGGAGCTTGGGCAACGGTACAAGCCCGGATCTGGCGGGCTTCGATATCAATCACGAACTCGGGGTTTGCCGCCGCCTGCTTGTTTTGAATTTCCGCCGGGTTTTCAGCGGTGTTCAGGGCAATAATGTTGCCGTTCTGGTACAGCGCCAGGAACAGCGCGATGCCTGTGAACGAAAAGTCCCCATTCATGAAAACCACCGCTTGCCTGGCCACGCCATGACCGGCGAGCCACTCCAATTGGACACCGATTTCGTCGTTCAACTGGGCATATGTGTAGGACTGTTCAGGGTCATTCAGAAAGATCTGATTCGAAAACTGCGCAAATCCGTTTATCAGCGGTTTAAAGATCATGGCTTTTTTCCCTTGATTGAAATGGCATCAGAAACGCACGGGCAGTTCGTCGGGGCGGCGCAGCACCGTACCGTTGATCCAGCGGATCGACGTCGGGTCACAGGCCAGTTCCAGGTCGGGTAACGCCTGTACAAGGGTCGACAGCACCGTGGCTATTTCCAGGCGTGCCAGGGCCGGCCCCATGCAGCTGTGGATGCCATGGCCAAATTGCATATGCGCAGCCTTGTCCTGACGCTCGGGATTGATCAGCAAAGGAGCGTTGAACACACTGGGGTCGCGGTTGGCGAGGAACACGTTGGCATACACCGTCGTATTCGCGGCAATCACACCGCGGCTGGTTTGCAGAGCCTGGGTGGTCATCCGCGGGAACGCCGATAGCTTGCCAATGGGAATCAATCGAATGAGCTCTTCGATCAACTGCGGTGCGCGATCGGGGTTTTCGCGCAGGTACCGCCAAAGCGACGGCGCGCACAACAAGGTGTAGAGACTTTTAGTCATGACGCTCAAGGCGTTATGGTCGCCCCCCAACAGAATCCCCAGCAGCACCCCGACAAATTCCCGATCGCTCAGCGGGTCTTCCAAGGTGTGGCGCTGGTCGACATATTGGCGTATAAATCCGTCCGGATGTGCCTCCCGGCGGCCCTGCACAAAGTCCAGCATGTAATCGAAACTGGCTTTGACCGCCACCTCGATGCCCACGATATCGTCCGGCGGTGCCGATTGAATCATCTGGCTCCAAGGCCGGAACAGCAGCCGGTCTTCTTCGGGAATGCCCAGGATGTGACACACCGTCGATGACGTCAGCCGCTCCAGCACCGAAGCAAAAAGGTCCGGCGGCGTCCCCCCTTGGCGCATCTGCTCGATGCTCTCGACGGTTACCGTGGTCACATGCTGGCGCACACTCTCCAGGCCACGTTTGCTGAAAGCCCGCGTGACGGTCGCGCGCGAACGCATGTGGGCCGGGTTGTCCAGGTTGAGCAACAGTTCCGGTTGAGTTGGGCCAGGGAGAAAAGTCGGGCCGTCTTCGATGTTGCACAGGGTTCGACTGATGCTCGGGTCAGCCAGAAATGCCTTGCAGTCGGCGTATCCGGTCAGATGAATGGCGACGTGCCCGCTGGGCAACTTGATCTGCGGCAATTGATCCTGCCAGCCCACGGCCTGGTAATAGGGTGCGGCATCGAGGTTGGGGATATCCAGCACGCTGGGATGGACGCGCATGTTCATCGGGCACCTGCCTGTGCACGGGGTTGTGCCTCGTCGATGAGCGCACGCACGGCTTGCTGGGTCTGGTGGCTGTCGACAAACAGAATGGCGTGCCAGCCGGCGGCTCGCGCGGCTTCGCAGTTTTCCTCGACATCGTCGATCAGCACGCAGCCGGCGGCCGGTACACCGATCCGATCGGCGGCCAGGGCAAAAATCTTCGGGTCAGGCTTGCGCAGTTTGACCTTGCAGGAATCGACGATGCTGTCCGCGACATCATCCAGGCCCACCATGCGCCGCCAAGGTGTCTCCCACTCCACGACGTTGTTGGTAAGGATGCACGCCTTGAGGCCAGCGGCTTTCACTTCATGGAAAAGCTCAAACATGTGCTCGTTGACGCTGTGCGGGGAAAACCACTGCTCGCCATGGTTATCGAAATCGCAACGGCTCAAATCGATTCCCGGATACAGCTCGGACAATGCCTTGCTCATGCCCTGCCCCCATTCGACCTGGGTCATCATGGCCAGCTCGATGGGCGCCTGGAACTGCACATTCAGCGGCTTGGCCACGGCGTGCATGGCGGCCTCCATCTGAATGCGGCTGATGCCGGTATTTTGCTGATAGACGCGGTACAACTCGTCGATGGAAGGCGACAACACACCACCGAAGTCGAACCAGATTGCTTGGATAGTCATGGGATCTTTCCTTGATTGTCAGCTCAGTTAGGGAAGGCGGGTACTGTTACGGGCGCGATAATGTGGGCATCGCGCAGGGATAAACGGGCCGTTCCGATGGACAACCCGACGCCAAAGCCACAGGCAATCAGGTTGTCCTGCCGTAAATCCTCGCGGCCGTGCCGCTTGCAGATCATCAGCGGGATCGACGAAGGACCGGTATTGCCCACGTCGGCCACTTCGATGGGGACCTTGGAGGACGCGACACCCAGTTTTTTGGCCAAATAATCGAGCATGAACTTGTTCGCCTGATGCAGCAGGAAGAACGGCACACGTTCAGGGTCGATACCTTGGTCGCGAATGAAGGCGTTGATCGCCGACGGCACTTTCTCCAGGGCAAAGTTCATCACTTGGCCACCGTCCATGTGCAGCCCTGCGGCCTGTACCCGGCTGGTGGCGCTGGGCGTGTAGTCCAGAGTCGTGTTGAGGTATTGCGCGCCAGCGCCATCGGTCGTGAATGCAAATCCGAGCGTCTGATCGCCGTCCTCCAGCAGCGTGCACGTCGCTGCATCGCCGAAGACAAGCCGCACGTGCCGGTCTTCAGGGTTGAGCAGTTTGCTGATCACATCGCCGGTACACACCAGCACCCTGCGGCAACCGCCGGCCTTGATCAGCATGGCCGCCTGAAAGAGGCCATAGATGTAGCCGGAACAACCGAAGTTGAGGTCGAAAGCCGCGAGCGCGTTTCCCAACCCCAAGCGATCCGCCAGCAAGGCACTGCTGGCCGGCATCAGGCTATCGGGCGTCTGCGTGACGAGCACCAGGCCATCGATGCTGGCGGGGTCGATGTCCGCGGCATTGAACAACGCCTGGGCAGCCGCAGCGCAGAGGTCCACCGTCGACAAGCGGTTAGCCACCCTCACTTGATGGATGCCGGTGCTCTTGGCGATTCGCTGCACCTCTTTTTCACCAAACAACGTGGCGAAATCGTCCAGGGTCATGACGTCTTCAGGGATGGCAGCCGATAGCGCGCGGATGGACACTCCATCGATGGCCGCGTTCACGAAGGCTCACCGACACGAACGTGCGCCGCATCGGCCTGGATGGCGTCGAACAGCTCTCCAATGGTTTCCACCTCATCGAGCAGGGCCGGACTCAAGGCAAAACCAAACTGGTCATTCAACACCCCCAGCAGCGTGACCTTGGTCAACGAGTCCCAATTGCTCAGGGGATGCAGCAATACATCGGCTTGAAGTTCCGATTCGCGCAGTTCCAGGAGTTCTGCGAGTTCTTTCTTGATGGCGTCCAGGTTCATGGTGAAGTCCTTTTGCAGGAGAGCTGAGTTAGAGGCCGCCGAGATACACGACTTGGCCGGTAATGAAATGGCTGCGCGAAGACAGGAAAAAGTCCGTCACATTGGTCACGTCGTCGAACGTGCCGAAGCGCTTCAGCGACTGCTGCGCCAGCAGGTCCTTCATTTTTTGTGCGGGGATGACCCGCGTCAGATCGGTATCGATCGGCGTGGGGCCCAGCGCATTAACGGTGATGCCAAAACTGGCCAGCTCCTTGGCCATTACGCAGGTCAGGGTCTCCACAGCGGCTTTGGAAGCGGCGTACAGCGCCTCTCCTTCCAGCTTCAGCGGCTTGGCCACCGTGGAAAAATTCACAATGCGTCCCTGACGCCCGGCGCGCATGAGCTTTGCCGCTTCCCGGCTGAGCAGGAATGTGCCCAGCACATTGGTTTGCATGATGTTTTGCGCGGTTTTGTAGGGCGTCAGCAGCGAGTGATTCATGCTGGCGATGCCGGCATTGTTGATCAGGTGATCAAGCCGGCCGCAGGTGCCACGCACGTGTTTCATCAGCTCGCCGATGGCCTGCTCATCGGCCACGTCCGCAATAAAGTGGTCGTAGCTTGAATGGGTAAGATCGCTGGATGAACGGCTGCAGCCGATTACGCGATGCCCCTGAGCAAGGTAATACTCGGCCAGATGCCTGCCGATCCCCTTGCGTGTCCCCGTGATAAGCGTGACAGGCTTTTTATCGTCCATGGGGCACCTGAGCATTCAGTTCAAGAATGTAATTGGCGAAGGTGCTTACCGACTGGAACGGACTGCGCTTGGGGGACATGGCGCTGTCGTTGACCAGCGTCATCTTGACCCCCAGCTGTTCCTCAAGCATCTGCTCGACGTCAATCACAATGGACACCAGGCTCATCGAATCGAGGACACCGCCGGCACCGTAGAGGGCGGTGTCTTCGCCTTGTTCCAGGCTGATGGGCTGGGCGAGACTGTGGTTTTCATTTTCAATCGCATTATAAATAATGCTGAGAACTTGCTCTTTCATAGGGACTCTCTCAAAAGTGGATCAGGCGAGACGCTTGACGAATTGATGAAGAAGTTGCGCTTCCTTGAGTTGAAAGTAGCGCGAGTCGATCACCGATAATTCAAAGCCAAGCACCACCAGGCACTGGTTTTGTTGTTTGAACTCAAGGCGGCAGCCAAAACGAAAATTCGAGGCGCCCGAGCGGCGCAGCTCCACCGGAATACACAGGATTTCGGTGTGTATCGGCAGCAGAAAGTCCCGATACGTAACGTCCATTTTGTTGGTCACAAAGTTGACTTTGCCTTTGGCCGCCGGGGTTACGTAATAGGCCTCTGCAACGGCGATGGTCATTTGGCGTGCAGCCTCGATGACCATCATTCCAGAAACATGCTGGCCGGTCAGATGATCGCTTAGTTCAGCATTGGCATCATCGATCATTAACGAAGCAGAATAAGTGCCATTACCATTTTCCCAAGGCGCGGAGATGGCAATGTTATGACTCTTCAATTTGTGCGTAGCACTTGAAGAGGCGCGCGGGGGATGCTCCACCGGAAGGATATTCAATGTCGGCGCCAACGCCTCCTTGAATCCGTACAGCGTGTTTAGTTGCTCATCGGTAACACCCTGACCAACATGTAAGGTCAACTTTTCGCTTTCAGCGAGTTGAGCAACCATTTCTTCGGCCGCTGTCACCGATATAAATAGATTGTCGCTGCACTGACTTTTTATCCTATCTCCCACTACGACGTAATGCCTGGGCGGTTCCTGCTGATGTGAACTAAGCGGGGAAAATCCAGAAAACGGGCACGAAGAAACGCTGCTTGAGACACTGAGCTCTTCCATTTTTTTCACCTTTATAGGCTTACAGAATCCAGGTATTGGGATGAAACAGGCTGACGTGTCACCGGACTGACAGGCTCGGTAATCACTCGGGTGATGGCAGGCACATGTTGGGTGAGGAAAAAATGGTTCCCCTCAAAGAACTCCAGCCGAATAGAATCTTGACTATGCTCCTTCCAGGCCATCACATCCTGAACCGGTGCAAAGGGATCCTGGCTACCGCCTAGAACCGTCATGGGAAGGCTCAACGGCTCGCCCGGAAGGTGCCGGTATGAGGCTGCCGCCTGGAAATCCTTGATCAAGGAAGGCAGCATGCGGTGCTTGGCTGCCGAATCCTTGAACATGAAATCCGGAATAATTCCAAACTTGGCAACCGTTTTAAGGAATACCTCTTCTGAATCGTCTAGTGTTACCTGTGCGCAGTTAAAGAGGTGCGGCGCACGGCAGGCAGCTACCACTAACTTGATCAAATGCGGGCCAAATTCATGCTGGCGACGAGCAACCTCATACGCAACAATGGCCCCCAGGCTGTAACCAAAAACAATGACCTCGCGCGCCGCCAGGTTGTCGATCAACGCAATGACTTCATTTGCCATGGCCTCGACAGTACCGGGTGCCTGCGTGACATCTTTTTGATAGCGACGTTTATAAGTGACACCCGTCACCGGCATGTCAGTACCCACGGCACGTCGCAACGCTTCAAACGACAAGCCGCTGCCCCCGGCGAACGGTATGAACACACACACTTTTTCAGAGTCGATGAGCATCATCGAAGACTCCTTGTTTGAGAGATCAAAAAAAGCTCAGGAAACTAATGTTCGTCCCCGACTGTTCTGCCAAGTTGGAGTCTGCCTGGTTTTCCGAAAAAACCGTTTACTGCGAGCAATTGTATTTCAGAGTATTTCAAAGCGGTTGAGCGTTTTCGGCTCAACTGTCTGAACTATAAGTTCAATATCCGCGCATATTAAAAAGCCATTACAGGAGATGGCGAACGGACGGGTAAAAACATGACAGGAATTTTAAGGGGAGGGAGGTATCACGAAGAACAGCAGATAGCTGTATTGATGCGAGCACCCATACAACTAATCAGTACAAGGAAGGAATAACAAGTTACGAACGTGGACGACCGGTCACTCAATGGCTATACGACCGAAAGTTGTTTGGAGCGCGGCCTTAGGATCGCCAGCAAGGCGACCATTGCCAATACGGCGCACAATAATCCCAGAGTGGCGCATCCGGTCCATCCGAATCGCAGCCAAAGATACCCACCCAAGGCACTGCCAAATGCCCCACCACAAAAATTGCAGACCATGTACACGGTGTTCAAGCGGCTTCGGCTTTCCGGGCTCAGAGAAAAAATCCGTGTCTGGTTGGCCACCTGCCCCAGCTGCAAGGCAAAGCTGAGCAGGTTGGCGCACGCCAGCAGCACAATGAACAGATTGGCCCAGGCCATCGATAAGACGAAGCTCAGGCAACACAGCGCAATAGAAGCGAGGCTGATAGCGACCGTGCCAAACCGTTCACACAGTTTGCCAGCCGCCGGCGTCAGCAACGTGGCGAGGGCGCCCCACAGACTGAACAGGCCGACCTCCGTGGCATTCATGTTGTGGGGTGGCCCCATTAGCTTGAAAGCGATGACCGACCAGAACGCACTGAAGGCGGCAAACACGGCGGCGCCCAAGGCGCAAGACAGGCGCAGCAACGGTTCATGCCAGAAAAGGTGCAGCATCGAACTCAGGAGTCGGCCATAGGCAACCGGTATTCCGGGCGCATGACGCTGAGGCAAAATCCTCGGCAGAACCAGCGCGCACAGGGCCATGACGCAAGCCGCCACCCAATACACCGAGTGCCAGCCAAGGTGATCGGCCAACCATCCAGCAATGGCCCTGGACAGCAGGATTCCGATGACCAAACCCGTTTGTATCCAGGCAATGACGCGACTGCGTTCGCCGGCAGTGGCCAGACCTGCCAGATAAGGGAGCAGTACCTGCGGAATGCAGGTACCCATGCAGATCAGGAAGCTGACGCCCGCCAGGAACGAAAGTTGGGTGGCTTGGCTGGCCAGCAATAGCATGGCCGCGGTCCACGCGAGCAGCACGCGGCACAGTCGCAAGGGCGCCACCCTGTCGCCCAACGGGACGATCAGCAATATCCCCAGCGCATAGCCCATCTGCGATGCCGTGGCGATCCAACTGGTCTGCCCCGCGTCAATGCTCATCGCACCGGCAAACACCGGCAGCAGTGCTTGGTTAAAGTAAACGTTGGCCACCGACAAGCCGCACAATGCGGCAATGCCCGCCAAAATCAGCGGCGTAAAGTGTGTGTTGGACGACATTACCCATAACTCCAAAGCAGTTTTCAGCTATCCGATGAAAATCGCACGGCATCGGTCGTGGACTCGGTACCGACTTCGCTTTGGCGTCCCAAAAACAGAAAGACCACAGTGGCAGTGAGCAAGGTGAAGATCGCCAGCAGTTGCAGCAAGGTCTTGAAGCCTGCGGTGTAGGCCGAGCGCAGCATCGTCAAGGGGATCTGGCTGGCGCTAGTGCTGGCGTGCTGGAGATCGCCCATGACCAGCCGTTGCGCGATCGTTGAATAATCAGCAACAGGCAGCTTGACCGAGGCATTGAGGCTCAGGTGGTGCGCGACCAGCGCCGTCAGCACGGCGACAGTGATTGCCAGGGCGACGCCTTCGCTGGCCACTCGTGTCGTGTTGAAGATACCGGCGGCCATCCCGGCTCGTTCCTTGGGGATCACGCTGACCGACAAGCCATCCATCAGGCCCCAGGGCAGTCCTGTGCCGATCCCGGTCAGCAACATGGCCGCGAGGATCTGCCCGTGTTCGCCGGCCGGGATCACGCTGAGCCAGTAGAGCCCCACCGCGGCGATCACGAAACCAATGGCGCACAGCACGCCCGCGGACAACCAGCGGGTCAGCGACGCGGCGATCATGGGGATCACCAGCATCGGGGCGGACAGGGCCAACATCATTAACCCCGCTTCAAAGGCACTGGCCCCCTCCACACCGATAAACCGAAACGGCAGCAGTACGATCAAGACGATGTAGCAATAGCAGGTGCCGATCGGCAGGATCTGTACGCCGACAAAACGCGGAAACAGGAACAAGCCCAGTTCCAGCATCGGATGCTTCGCCCGATTTTCAACAATGATGAACAGCAGCAAAAAGACCGCCGCCGCGCCAAACAGGGCCTGGATGACCGGCGAACCCCAGCCCTGCTCCGGCGCCAGGATCACTGCCGTGGTGAAGGCCACCAACAGGCCGGAAAACGTCAGCACGCCGGGCGTATCCAAGCGCTGAGCCTGTGGGTCGCGGCTTTCGCGCATTTTGGGCAAGGCAAAGATCAAGGAAAGAATGGCGAGCAAGGCGGTGCAAAGAAAAATGCTGCGCCAGCCCATGGATTCGATCAGCAAACCCGATACCAACGGGCCGAAGGCCAGGCCAACGCCAAACGTGGTGCCCAGCAGGCTGAACGCACGTGTCCTGGCATGTCCGTCGAACTCTTGGGCCAGGGCCGCCGAACCGCTGGCCAACGCAGCCGCCGCGGCGATGCCTTGTACGCCACGCAAGAGGTCCAGCCAGATCATGTCGGGCACCACCGCCAACAGGATCGACACCAACGCAAACAGCGCGATACCGCACATGAACACCAGCTTACGCCCATAGAGGTCGGCGAGCGTGCCGGCCGCCATCAACAGGCTGCCAAAACTGAGCATGAAGGCGTTGGTGATCCAGGCCAGTTCGGTGGGATGGGCATCGAAGGTCTGACCAATGAACGGCGTGGCCACTGCCCCGCCGGTAAAGCTCATGGGCAATACCAGGGCTGCCAGGCAAATGGCAGCCAGGATGGAATACCGGCCCCGGGTCGGCAGCGGTTCGGTAGCTGAGTTCATGACGTCATTCCCTGCATGTCTTTGAAGTATCCGTGCTGTCCAGGCTAAGGCGCGCGATCGTTTCGTACACTCTAGTTAGGATACAATTGAAGATAAACGGGCTTTTATTCCACTTATAATGAACTAAAAGGATGTAATCGATTCGTGGACAGTCTCAGTGGCGTGACCTCTTTCGTAAAAACCGCCGAGGCGCTGAGTTTTATCAGTGCCGCCAGGGCGTTGGGGATTTCCGCCTCCGCCGTGGGCAAGAACGTGGCCAAACTGGAGGCCTCGTTGAATGTGCGGCTGCTGCACCGCAGCACGCGCAAAGTCAGCCTGACAGCCGAAGGACAGCTGTTCTATGAACGCTGCCGAAAGATCCTCGACGACCTTGAAGACGCCCAGGCGATGCTGTCCCACGCCACGCAGGAGCCCCGCGGAAAGCTGCGCGTGAGCCTGCCCACCATTGGCTATCGCTTTCTGTTGCCGCACATGACGCGGTTCCGCAAGACCTATCCGGACATCGAGCTGGAGCTGGACTTCAACGATCAATTGGTGGATGTGATCGATGAGGGCTTTGACGTGGTGATTCGCAGCGGCGGCCAGGCCGACTCGAAGTTGATGGCGCGAAAGCTGGGGCCTTTCAAGTTTGTCCTGTGCGCGTCACCCGATTACTTGCAACGCAAGGGACGGCCCACCGCGATCAGCGACCTCGAACACCACGAGTGCTTGCGTTATCGATTTGTCACGACGGGCAAAATAATGGACTGGAGCATGTCTGCCGCCCCGGAGTTCGTGCAGTTGCGCCTGCCCACCGCCCTGACGCTGAACAACATGGAGGCCATGTTGATGGCCGTGGTGGATGGGCACGGAATCGCCTTTGTCCCGGACTTCCTGGCGCGCGAAGCCATCGCCCAAGGTCGCCTGGAAACGCTGCTCGATGGTCACAGCGAAGACCAGGGGCAATTCTGGGCACTGTGGCCGTCCAGTCGTCATCTTTCGCCAAAAATCCGCGTATTCGTAGACTTCGCCGCCGAGCACCTGTTTGCCAATCCACCGCTGGAGGGCCCGGGCACAGCTCGCTCGTGAAGCCTTGCCTGCTCCTAGCAGCCCGAGAACACCGTGGCGAACGCCAAAAGCCGGCAAATTTGCTCTGGCGTCTGCCGCCTGAATATAATGCGATTCATTATCAATTATGTAGTTTCCGGGATGCTGATGCGCAGCAACGACACACTGGGTGATGCCGATCTCGCGCTGCTCTACCGCAGCCACCATTCGTGGTTGCATGGCTGGCTGAGCCGGCGCATCGGTTGTCGCGAAAGCGCAGCAGACCTGGCGCAGGACACGTTCGTGCGTCTGCTCAAGTCCCGTCAATCCAGCCCTTTGCGCGAACCGCGCGCGTATCTGAGCAGCATCGCCCGCGGGCTGATGATCGATCGGTACCGCCGTCGCGAGCTCGAACGTGCCTACTTTGAAAGCCTCGCGCTGCTGCCTGCCCAAGAGGCTCCCTCTGAAGAAGAACGGCTGCTGATTCTCGACAGCCTCGAACGGATCGACCGCCTGCTTGACCTGCTCAAGCCGAGAGTGCGCGAGGCGTTTCTGCTCGCCCAGCTCGACGGTTTGACCTGCCTGCAAATCGCCGAAAAATTGGGTGTTTCCCGTTCTACGGTGGAACGCGACCTGGCCAAGGCCCTGCAACACTGCTATCGCTTGCGCTATGCCGACCAGTGAAGCCCGGGGGCTGGACCCGGCCGTGGTCGACCAGGCGATCCACTGGCTGGTGCGCCTGCGCTTCAACCCGGCCGATGAGCAAACCCAACGCACCTTCGAGCACTGGCTGGCCCAGCGGCCGGAGCATCGGTTGGCGTGGCAACGTGTCGAAGCGCTTGGCGATGACTTCGCCGGTATCCCGCCTGATCTGGCCCGGCACACCCTCAAGGGCACGCGCTCAGGCCTGCATCGGCGCCAGAGCCTGAAGCTGCTGGGCATGTTGGCAACTGTGGGGGGCGCGGCCTGGCTCGGCCGGGACTACACGCCGCTGCCGGCCCTGCTCGCCCAACAGCACAGCAAAACCGGCGAGCGCAAACGCGTCCAACTCGACGATGGCAGTCTTATCCAGCTCAACAGCGACAGTGCCGTCGACAGCGACTTCACCGCAGAGCGGCGCCTGGTCATTCTGCGGCGCGGCGAAATCATCGTGAACACCGGTGCGGATGCCGGCGCGGCGCAACCGCGTCCGTTCTGGCTGCAGACCCGCGACGGGTTCATACGCACCCTCAATGCCCGCTTCCTGGCGCACGAACGTGACGACGGCACCCTCCTCGCGGTGCAGTCTGGCGCCGTCACGGTGTTTCCCGGGTCCAGTCGAAGCCTGGCCAGCGACACCGTCCAAGCCGCCAACCAACGGTTGTTCACTGCCAAGGGCGTGGCTGAGTTCCAGGACAACGGCCTGGACCTATGGAGTTGGAGCGACGGCGTGATCAGCGCCCGCCACATGCGCCTCGATGATTTTATCGAGGCCTTGTCGCGCTATCGCCCCGGCGTGTTGCGCTGCGCCAAAGAAGTCTCGGGGCTGCGCGTTTCCGGCACCTTCCAACTTGCCGATACCGATCAGGTACTGGCCTTGGTTGCGCAGTCATTACAGTTGCGCATCGATTATCGAACCCACTATTGGGTGACCTTGAGCGCCGCCAGCTGAGGTGATGTTCTCGTTGCACAGTCTTATCAAATAAAAATGAGGTGATTTCTCATTCTCGTTCGGCATGTAAGAAAGGCCGACATACAGGCCGATCTGCCGATCCCCTTTCACGGAGCGAGTAAATGAGTTCGTCCCCGGTTCCACAGCGCCTTCGACTGAATCGCGCCCTGCACGGCGCGGTCTTTGGCGTCATCGTCAGCAGCTACGCGCTACCGTCCCTGGCGCAAACCTCAAGCGTCGAGCAGCCCCACGCCGTTCACCACTGGAACATCCCTGCCGGTCCACTGGCACCGGCGCTGGATCGCTTTGCGCGTGAAGCCGGCATCAGTCTTTCCTTCGATGCGCCAAGCGTCGCGAACCGCACGACCTCGGGTGTGAGCGGCGCACTCGATACCCCTCAAGCCCTGTCGGCGCTGTTACAGGGAAGCGACATGGAGATTCAAAAGCAAGGCCCGAACGCTTACCTGCTGACGCCGCAAGCCAAGGTGGACGGCGAACTGGACGACTATCGCCTCGCCCCCATCCTCGTCAACGCCAAGGCCCGGGTCGATGGCAGCGAGGACACCCAGTCGGTGGTCGCCCAGGAACTCTGGGTCGGTGGCAAGGTGGCCACCAGCATTCTCAACACGCCCGCCTCGGTTTCCGTGGTAACCGACAAGGAAATGCAGCAACGCAGCGCCAGCACCACGGAAGAATTGCTGCAGTACACGCCGGGGGTGATCACCGACTATTACGGCACCGACGACCGCAACGATTACTTCCAGATCCGCGGCTTCCAGGCCACCACCTATCGGGATGGCCTGACCCTGGGCTCGATGCGCGGTGTGCGCGAGGAACCGTTCGCCTATGAACGCGTTGAAGTGATACGCGGGGCCAACTCCACGTTGTTCGGCCCCGCCGACCCGGGCGGCTCGGTGAACTTCGTCAGCAAGAAGCCGCGCTTCGAAAAATTCGGCCAGGGCTATGTCACCTACGGCTCTTTCGACCACGCCGAAACCGGCATCGACGTCGGCGACTCGCTGAATGAAGACAAGACCGTGGCCGGTCGCTTCACGGCAAAAATGCAAGACAGTGAGCGCGAGTACGACCACTCCCAGGACGACAACAAGTTCGTGATGGGCGGCCTGACCTGGTCACCCACCGACTTCACCTCGGCCTCGGTGATCGTGGACTACCTGAAAACCCAAAGCTCGCCCAACAGTGGCGGTTACCCGCTGGACAAGGAATACGACCGCAAGAAGTTCTATGGCGAACCCAGCTACAACTTCCACGATGTCGAACGCACCAACCTCAGCGGCACCTTCAGCCATGACTTCGATAATGGTTTCGTCTTGCGCAGCAACCTGCGCTACAGCGAGCTGACCGATGATTTCGGCTATGTGTTCCTCAGCGACTCCACCACGCGCACCGGAACCACCGTGCCACGCTACATCTTTGGCACGGACAGCGAAGCCGAGCAACTGAACGGCAACTTGATGCTGCAATACGATGCCCGCTTCGAAAACATCGACAGCAGCACCTTGGTGGGCGTGGAGTATGGCGATTCCTCGACCGAGGAACGATCCGTCTATGCCCCAACCGGCTCCATCGACCTGGCCAACCCGGTGTTCACCGGCGTTCCACGCGGCGTAGCGCCCTATAGCAATGACAAGCTCGATACCAAGACCAAGGCTGTTTTCCTGCAACAGAACCTGTCCTTCTACGAGCGATTTATCGTCACCGCCGGTGTGCGCAACGACTCGATGGACCTGTCCAGCACCGACATCAACCACGTAAAAGAGTCGGACAACTTCTCCGAGACGTCCTATCGCGGCGCGCTGACCTACATCGTCAACGATGAAGTTTCCACCTACATCAGCATGGTCGAGTCGGTCTCGCCGCCAACGGTGGGGGTCATTCCGAAAACCGGCAAACAATACGAAGTGGGGGTGAAATATGCGCCCATCGGCATGGACGCGTTGTTCTCGGCGGCCGTCTACGACCTGACCCAGGAAAATGTCAGCATCGCCGTCGTATTGCCCAGCGGTGTCATCGAACAACAAACCGTTGGTGAATCACGGGTCCGCGGGCTGGACCTGGAAGCCAAGGCCGAGCTGACCCCCAACCTGAGCCTGGTGGGTGGTTATTCCTACATGGAGTCCGAAGTGTTGCGCGGCACGTTGTATGACGGCAGCTCACTCAAGGGCAATGAATTCGCCACGGCACCAAAACACTCCGCATCGCTGTGGACCTACTACAACGTACCCGACACCGATGTCAGCGTTGGCCTGGGTGCACGCTATGTGGGCGCTTACTACTTCGATGCGGCCAACACCGACACCAGCGATGGCACGACACTGTTCGACGCGGCGTTCAACTACAAACTCTTCAAAGGCACCGACCTGGCGATCAACGTCAGCAACCTGCTGGATGAGCAACACGTGGTCGGCTCAGGGACCGCGAACTACTACAACCCCGGCCGCGAAATCACCGCGAAGCTGAGTTACAACTGGTAAGTCTGCTGTTTATGGCGGTGCTCGACTTGATGCGGTCAGTTATCGAACAGGGTTCTATGGGCCCGACCAGCATCAAGGCTTGCTGCCTCACGACAACCGGTATGCGGCAACCCGTTGAGTATCCCTGCAAACGATGTAGACTCGCCTTAACGAATAACGTTAAGCATTAAGCTATGATCCGAAGCTTCAAATGCGCCGACACCCAAGCCCTTTTTGAAACCGGCAAGGCCCGGCGCTGGGCCGCTATCCTTTCAGTTGCGGAACGAAAGCTGGGGATGCTCAACGCAGCGGTCGAACTCAATGACCTCCGCTCCCCACCGGGAAACAGGCTGGAGCCGCTGCAGGGCGACAGACAGGGTCAGCACAGCATTCGGATCAATGGTCAGTACCGAATCTGTTTTGTCTGGGGCATCAATGGCCCCGAACAGGTAGAAATCGTCGATTATCACTGAGGTGAGCCATGTTTAAGAACGGCATGAGGCCTGTACATCCCGGGGAAATTCTCAAAGAAGAATACCTGGAACCACTTGGCCTTTCGGCAGCCGCGCTTGCAAGGGCTTTGCACGTTTCGGCCCCCACGATAAATGACATTGTGTTGAAGCGTCGCAGCATCAGCGCAGATGTTGCCTTGCGCTTGGCAGCCGCGTTGGATACGTCAGCGCAATTTTGGCTGAACCTGCAGATTGCCTATGATTTACGTACAGCCGAGATTGCTAAAGGTGAGCAGATCTACCGGGAAGTGGAGAAGGTTCCTCACTGCGCATAACTAAAAGTACCGCGGCGCATCAAATACCCGGGCCGCTGACGCGGGCCGGCAGCCTGGCCAGGCGATCCCACCCGTCTGCGCTGATCTGCGAGCCATTGCGCAACGACAACCTTTCCAGCGGCAACCCTTCCAGCACCGACACCATGGCCGACGTAAGCTGCGACTCCCCCGGCCCCGCCTCGAGCGTCAGGTCCCGCAACGGCAGCCCGGCCAGATGGGCGACGCCGGCATCGGTCAGCCACGGGCTTTCGTACAAGCCCAGGCGTTGCAACGGCAGGTTACGCAAGCACGCCAGGTCGCTGTCGTGCAGGTCCAGGCCGCTGATTTCCAGTTGCTCCAACGGCAACCCCAATTCGGTGAGCTTGCGCAACACCTTGCCATCCACACCCTGACAGAAACTCAGACTCAAGCGCTTCAGCGGCAGGCCGGCCAGTTGCTTCAGTTCCTTCCAGGTGACCTCGTTCAAAGACAGGTCGAGCGACTCCAGCCCCAACCCTTCAAGATCGCGCAACGTCTGCGCGCTGATCCCCTGCACATCGCAGAGCCCAAGCCGCTTGAGTGGAAAGCCGTGCAGCACATCGAGTCGCTCGATCATTTGCCGTGAGCCCTTGAGGTCCAGGTCGGCGAGCGGCATGCCTTCGAGCCCTTCGAAATCGTCCTCGCAAACATACGCCGCGTGAAGTGACAGTCGCTCGAGGGGCAGATCGCGAATGGCTTGGAGCGCGGCATCGCTCGCGTAGCAATCGTTCAGGCTCAATGACCGCAACGCCGTTAGCGCGCTGAGCCACGCAGGATCTTGCAGGATGGCGCTGCTGGAGCCGACGCTCAGTTGTTCCAGTGGCTGCGCGCACAGGTGCCGCATACCGGCAGAAGTCAGCGCCCCTGCACAGCCCAAGGTGAGCGAGCGCAACGAGAAAGACGACAACGCGCGAAGGCCGTCATCGGTGATGTCATCGCAGCGGTTCAACGACAACGTCTGCAACGGGCTGCCGGCCAATCGCCGAAGAAAACCGTCGTCGAAGTCCTCACCGTAGGTGTCCAGCTTCAAGTGCCGCAGACGTTCGAGCGACGGGAGGCTGGTGGCGTCATCGCTGCGGGCAAAGCCGCTGATGGCCAGGCTTTCGAGGGCGACACCCGGCAAACGCCCCCAGATGTCCGGCCCGCAACAAAACCTCGGGCCGTTAAGCACCAGTGTCCGCAACGGCAACCCAGCCAGGGCATCGAGCCACTGCGACTCGGCCTCCTCCAGCACCACCTGGTCCACCGGCAGGCCACGCAACTGCGGCAATAAAGGGCCGGGGCGATTGCAATGGGGCGTGACGTTCAACGCGGCAATCACCGCCATCGCAGCCGGGTCACACAACCCGGCCGCCACCCGCACGCCCGCCAGGGAAACCTCGGCGCCATCGAGCAGATCACGATAAAGGGAGGCACGCGCCGCCACGTCATCGGGTGCGCGGGCGAGGTGGGCGGTCAGGGCGTCGCGGTTGGGGGTTGGCACGGGCTGGAGGTCCGAAGTGAGTATTAAGGTGGCAGCCCACGCAGGTTAGCAGAGGCGCAATCCTTTATCGGCGCAATCCTGCACCGAAATGATTTCGTCAGTGAGCGCTCAACGCTGGGAAACCAGCACCGTATCAAGGCCCTGCTGTAAGCTTGCGACGACAAAATCAGGCACGGGCAGCGACTGGCCAATCAAAGCATGACATTGAGGCTCAAGCCGTATGGACACCAAGCGACTCAACGAAACCAGCAAGTTCCTGAGCTATGTTCTCAGGCATGAACCACAAGCGATCGGTTTACAACTGGACGGCGAAGGCTGGGCAGACATTGGATCGTTAATAGCCGGCGCTGCGTGTGACGGCCGATCCCTGGATATCGCCCTGATCCAAGCCGTCGTCGACAGCAGCGATAAAAAACGCTTCAGTCTCTCCGAAGATGGCTTGCGTATTCGCGCCGTACAGGGGCACTCCAACGCCAGCGTCCGCATTCAATACATAGAGAAAGAGCCACCAGCGCTTCTTTATCACGGCACTGCAACACGCTTTCTGGACTCAATCAGAGAAAAAGGCCTGATCGCTGGCTCGCGTCATCATGTGCACCTGTCACAGGACATGCCAACAGCGATCGCGGTTGGACAGCGTTACGGCAAGCCCGTAGTGCTTGAAGTTGAAGCGCTGCGAATGCATCAGCAGGGCTTCAGTTTTTTTCAAGCCGATAACGGGGTCTGGTTGACGGACCATGTGCCGGCCAACTTTCTGTCAATGTGAGTCAAGCAAAGAGGCACAAAAAAGGGTTTGATCATCGATCAAACCCTTTTTCAGTTTCTACCTCGGGTCCACCGTATCCAACGCCCGGTTTGCTAAGAGCTGGCCCAGTTCGATCAGCTGTTGCAGCCCCAACGCGAAGTGCCGTCGCGAGCCCTCCAGTTCGAATGCCAGGTCACCGGCCATGACGTTGGCAGAGGCCAGGGTTTCGCTGAGGTTGGCCAACAGACTCTCCGCATCGACGCCATCGACGATGGTGAAGAGCAGGTCCGGCGAGGGGTTCTCTGCGGGCTGGGCGGCGTTGGCGTTCAGGTAGGAATCGATAACACGTTCGGCATCGGGATCGGCGGCGATGTCCAGGTGCAGCGGTGGGACGGGTGGGTCTGGGATGAGTTTTTCCATGGGTACTCCTAACGTCAGTTGAGGCTGTCACCGTTCGCGACTAAACGAGGTGGGGTGGCGGCTGTACGCAGGTTAGTCGACCGGGACGTTAGGAAACCGGCGCACCCGAAGGTGCCCTGCGCACAGCCACCATAAAAATCAGCGACAACACTGTAGCCTGACTTCAAGGAGACCTTGCGCCTAACGACATACCGAGCGACTAAACCCGACCGCTGAATGGGCAGCGGTGAACAGAGACTAGGCACCGAAATCCGCAGGCGCAAGGGGTTGGAATTTTCTAGGAAATGTCCTGCAAGTCAATGGGAAAGGTGCCTACACAAGACATTTAAAAATCTAGAGCACGAGTCTGCTACCACAATGGTGGGAGCAGGCTCGGGAAAGCGGTGGGTCAGTTTGTGGTGGGGTTGATGTGACGTTGACTGTGCCGCCGTCTTCGCGAGCAAGCCCGCTCCCACAAAAAACGATTGCTCGGCGAGCGGATCAGGAAATCCCCTCTATCCGGGGAACTAAACGAATCAAAAAACCGCCCTTCTCTGCAACCTTAAAAATAAATTTGTCCCCTTTATCCAGCCGTCGTCGACAGCAGCGATAAAAAACGCTTCAACCTCTCCGAAGATGGCTTGCGTATTCGCGCCGTACAGAGGCACTCCAACGCCAGCGTCCGCATTCAATACATAGATAAAGAGCCACCAGGGCTAATGCCGAACAGTTGAGCTTTCTTTGGCCACAACAAATGAAAATCCGAAGCCTGTACAGGCATCGGATTTTATGCATCTTGATAAGTAGAAATTGGTTATAGCCCCAAAAAATGAAAGAGTTTGAGGGGATCAATCAAAATTATATTTCCCCTCTAGCATGAATGCAGGTTCTCTCCAGTTCTTTCCTCGGATAATTCCGGGACCACCGTATTCAATGAAATCTGCATCACGCATTTTTTTAACTAGATTCAATAGCCCCATGTTGTCCGAAACGTGCGCCCAATTGGCGCGATTATAAAGGCGATCAAGTCGAGGAAAGGAAATTCCTGATTCATTCTTGGTGAGGAACAGGATTACCTCTTCAGGCTTTTCATTCAAGACAATGATTTCGATGACGCTCATCATTTTGCTCCTCCTAACTTCCTATACTCTCTATTGCTTTGTTCTTGATCTGCCTCTAGGGCTTCAGGGGTGTAGAGTAATTCGGGGTTGTCTTTTAGCTTATAGTCTTCCAGTGATGCTGCGTGAGTATTATTCCAAATAGCGCCATCATCTTGTGGGCTGACTCCGTCGGCGACCCCCAATGCCCTAAAACGTTCAAGCTCTCTCAGTTCATGAGTGTAGAAGCGTTTGTCGATAGACGTAATGATCAATTCACCTAGCAAAATTTTTTCCAATCGGCCAACCATGATGTTATTGGCATCTGAAGGGTCGAGGCGCCCCAGATGTGATTTGACCAGATCAATACCCGATTGGGTCACCGTAGCATTTTTCCAGTCTAGATCAAGAATCGGACCTCCAGCCTTCGCTGGGTTGAAAAGTCGACCGCTGTATTTTCCTCTTGTGGTGGCACCTTCATAAGGACTGTTGAAAACCATGTAAATCGGCGGCAGGCCGCTGTCGATTGGAAAGCAGTAAATACAGTCCCTGAAGTCGGGTGGCCCGATAGCTGGTAATGGTACGGGTTGCACATGTAGCGGCAACAGCTCAACCCCAGTGTATCTCGGTACGTCCACTGGTCTGGCAGGTGAGGTAGTCGAACCGTTTTCCCAGTGAATAATGGGAAAGCTGAGGGTAATGGGCGGTGTGTCGAAGGAGGTGAAACTGTAGCTATTGGTCTTTTGGTCAAACTCCAGCGCCCGAACTGGCACCGCTGACGAAATGCTCCCGCCCGTCGGTGTTGCAACGAGTGTGTATTGGTTGACGTCACCATAAATCCGATAGGGAAGATCAATGGTTCCTGCTGCTGCGGCAATTTCATTCAGGTTGGCCGGGGCGTCTGGCAAGACTGTGCTACCCGATAATTTAAGAACCGTTTGAGGGAAACGCTCGCCGTTACCAAGAGCAGGTGAATAGAATAACGCACCAATACCAATCGCCGTAGCACGACTGAGAAGTACTTCTCCCAGCCCTGTTAATAACAGAATGCTTTTGCGAAGCGCCGCCTCGAAATTCCAGCCGTCTCCGCTTCGGAGAGTGGCAGTTCCCGCCACGGTTACCAGATGTGCAGATTGACTGAGGGGTAAATTGAAGCGGTAGGCAGTTTCACCTCTTGTTAAGGCGGAATGGATCGCAGCATCCACAGCCAGAGTTAGGCCCTCTAATATCGAAATCCCGTTGATAAGGATTTTTTTGAAATGAGATGCTGTTAGGGAACTTAAAAAACCTTCGTAATAGTACAAGCGCTCCTGATTGTTTTCGGCTGTTTCCACATATGTCGCGAATAGCCCTGCGCTTTCCGTGCTGTCCAATGACAATGCATCTACGCCAAAGACTCTATCAGCTTCATACCAGCATGTGCTCATTCCGATTCGTTGTAGAAGCTCGACAGCGATCGCTTTCTTTTTTAAGTTACCTTCCAATGCACTGAGGGTGTCGATACCCAAGTCTGAGCTGATAATATTCTCAATTTCATTGCGCACTCCCTCTGTGTTATCTGGAAAAAGGCTTTCTATCTGGGCTTGTACCGAATGGGCTATGGCCATCAACTTTGAAAATGCATCGCGTTCTTTGATGATGGTCTCAAGGTTGTAAGGCAGCGTCACTGACGGAAGAACGCCATTCCAGCTTAGGGCATCTTTAAAATTTGACGGAAATCCGACATTTTTTCCGTGAGCATTGCTCATGGTGTTCGATGTTTTCAAAGGGGGAAGAAGAGCGGTCGATTCTTGCATGCGGCATCCTTGCACCAATGCGATTGTTTTGAGTGCCCCCCCAGTTATGTCGCAGCAGTGCGTTGTTATCAATCGTTAATTTTTTACGATATATATCACTTGAGAGTGGTTAAGCTTGGTTCAAGCTAATACTTATGAAATACCCTACAACAATAAATCCCATCTCTGACCGGAGTTCTGATCGCATCAGGCAAGCCTGTAGTGCTTGAAGTTGAAGCGCTGCGAATGCATCAGCAGGGCTTCAGTTTTTTTCAAGCCGATAACGGGGTCTGGTTGACGGACCATGTGCCGGCCAACTTTCTGTCAATGTGAGTCAAGCAAAGAGGCACAAAAAAGGGTTTGATCATCGATCAAACCCTTTTTCAGTTTCTACCTCGGGTCCACCGTATCCAACGCCCGGTTTGCCAAGAGCTGGCCCAGTTCGATCAGCTGTTGCAGCCCCAACGCAAAGTGCCGTCGCGAGCCCTCCAGTTCGAATGCCAGGTCACCGGCCATGACGTTGGCAGAGGCCAAGGTTTCGCTGAGGTTGGCCAACAGACTCTCCGCATCGACGCCATCGACGATGGTGAAGAGCAGGTCCGGCGAGGGGTTCTCTGCGGGCTGGGCGGCGTTGGCGTTCAGGTAGGAATCGATGACACGTTCGGCGTTGGGATCGGCGGCGATGTCCAGGTGCAGCGGTGGGACGGGCGGGTCTGGGATGAGTTTTTTTCCATGGGTACTCCTAACGTATGTCGGAGCCGCCACGTTCGCTGCTAAACGATTGGGTGGCAGCCATGCGCAGGTTAGCAGACCGGCACGTTAGGAAACCGGCGCACCCGAAGATGCCCTGCGCACAGCCGCCATAAGTTCGGACGATCAAGATGCCCGCGTTCATGGTGATTGCCATGCGCCTAACGTGATTTCCGAGCTGCTAAACCCGACCGCTGAATGGGCAGCGGCGAACAGAGACTAGGCACCGAAATCCGCAGGCGCAAGGGGTTGGAATTTTCTAGGAAATGTCCTGCAAGTCAATGGGAAAGGTGCCTACACAAGGCATTTCAAAATTTAGAGCACGAGCCTGCACCCACACTGGTGGGAGCAGGCTCGCGAAAGCGGTGGGTCAGTTTGTGGTGGTGTTGACTGTGCCGCCGTCTTCGCGAGCAAGCCCGCTCCCACATGGGCTTTAGGGTGAATACAGCCTTTGTGAGCACCCCAAGTCACCTGTGGGAGCGGGCTTGCCCGCGAAAGCGCTCTAGCATCCGGCATCGATATCGACTGACCCACCGTCTTCGCGAGCAAGCCCGCTCCCACAAAAAAGCGATTGTTCGGCAAGCGGATCAGGAAATCCCCTTTACCCGTATAAACTTTTCTTCACCCCATGCGCCTGCCTGATTCGGTACAGTCCCCTCGCTCATTCAAGAAACTAAGGTTTTAGCCCGCTCTGCCGCGGGCTTTTTTTTGCCTGCCCTTCAGGCCGAAGGATGAGCCCCGTCCAGGTTCGGCAAGACACGGGTCGCCATCGGCTGGGGTTTGTTCAGCACAGGTTGCTCCAGGACCCGGCGGCCGTAGAACACCAGCGCCATCAGCCAGCAGCTCAACCAGACGAAAATCCCCGCCCAGAAGGTGTGCGACATGTAGTGCCAGCCCTGCAGGACGCGTGTGGTGCCGTAGACGAACCCCAGGGTCAGTGCGCCGTACATCAACGCTTTGGAATGACGCCAGCGATAACGACGGGCGACAAAGTACAGCGCGAGCATGGTAAAGCCGCCGGAGGCATGGCCGCCGGGCCAGCAGCGGCCGTCACCGGCGACCTTCAGCAGGTCGAAATTCTGATACCACTCCTTGTGCTCGATTTTGCCGGCGTACTGGGTGGTTTCCACCGGGCAGTACACGCTGGTGTGTCCCTTGAGGTAATGAATGACCCCCGTGCTGAGGGAGAAAGCGAAGACCACATACAGGAAATCACGACGGTGCCTGTAGGCAAAACGCAGTGGCTTGCTCAGCCTGGCCTTGTCCAGCACGCGCAGCAACCCAGGGCGATTCTGCGGCTTGAGCAGCGGCCAGATGAACGACAGCAGCGCACCGATGATCGCCGCCTCGCCGGTCCAGTTCGGGATGATCCTGGCCCACTTGTGGGTGATCTGCTCGAACAGCCGTACATGTTCCAAAGGGAACACCTGGTGCACCGGGTCGTAGAAAAAATCGCTGATGGCGATGTCGATGCGGGTCATGTCGAACAGCAGGAACACCACAACGGCGCAAACCAGGGGAATTCCAAGATTGAGCCCGTAGAAACGGGAGCGAGCAGACGTCAGCATGGGCAGTCCTGATCGTGGGAAAGGTTACTGAAAGGTCACCGAGCGCCAGTCAGACGCTTCGATAAAGCCGAGCAGCCGGGGCGCTTGGGGTTGGGCGGTGGAAACGAACAGCGACGCGCCATAGCCAAACGTCGAGGTCGGTTGCTTGAGCGCGGTTTCCATGGCCTGCATGCATTCGCTGTGGGTCACCAGGATCAGGTTGCGCCCGGGCACCTTGTGGGCCAGGGCGTTGCGCAGCAGGTCGTGCCGGCAATTGACCAGCCAATCGTCGCCGGCGCTGACCTTGTTGAACATGTACCCCGCCGTCTGGGCGGTGCGGGTCAACGGGCTGTTGTAGAGGTCGGTGTGGTCCAGGCCCAATTGCTCGAACTGCGCTCCCAGGCCCACCGCCACGGCACGGGCGCGATCAGTGATGCCTTCGCGATCGTTCAGGCACGCCGCCTTGGAGTGGTCGCAGCGCTCCACGTGGCGTACCAGCACGATCATTTCCCCCTTCGCCCAGCCGTCAGCCAGCGCCCGCGCACCGGCGATGTTGCCATGGGCCAGGTCCGGCAGCGTCGCCGGGCCCAGCAGCCAGAGGCTCAGCGCACTCACCAGCAGCGCCGAAGCCAGGACGACCGCGGTGTTTCGGTAACGGGCAAACCGGCTCGTGTCAATCGAGCGTGTCTGGCCGAAAAGACTCAGTCTCAGTTCCACATCAAGCCGCCCCGACGGCATCCACCCAAACATTCGATGGCGCGACAGTAGAGCGGCTCACGTAGGCAAGCGGTGAAACCGATGTGAAAAAAAGCTTGGCGTAGATCCCGATCTTTCAACGAAAGCCGAAGCCCCGGAAAAAAATCTTTCAGATCCAGAGGCGGCGGCCGATACAAGCCTGCTACACATTTCTGCTGGTGCTTAACAACAACAACTCTTCCAGCCAACCGACGACAAGCAGCACAACGTTTCCTGGAGGAATTGGATGAACAGCTGGTTTGGCAACATTAGCGTCAACATGAAGCTGGGCCTGGGCTTCGGCCTGGTCCTGGTCCTGACTTGCATCCTGGCCCTGACCGGCTGGACCAGCCTGGGCGGGCTGATCGATCGCAGCAACTGGATGAGCGACATCACCCAGCTCAATGCCGGCCTGACCAAGTTGCGGGTCGCGCGCCTGCAATACATGTTGACCAACGGCGACGAAACCGCCGCACAAAATGTGCAGACCACCCTCGATGGTTTCGTGGCGCAACAGAACGCGCTGCTCAATAGCTTCAAGAGCCCTGAAAACGTCAGGCTGCTCAAGGAGCAGAGCGCGACCATCAGCGCCTACCAGGTTTCCCTGAACAAAATGCGCAGTGCCTATCGCACGGGCAACACCGCCCGCGATGCCATGGGCGCAAACGCCGAGACCGCCTACAAGCTGATCGAGGCGATCAACACCGACGTGCAGCAAATGGCCCTGAGCGACCAGCGCTTCGAGCAGTTCCAGGCGATCACCCGCGCCAAGCAGGAATTCATGCTGGCCCGCTATGAAGTGCGCGGCTATACCGCCAACAGCAACGCCGATACCGAACGCAAGGCCGTCGCTCAACTGGACGCCGCCATCGCTTCGCTCAAGCCGCTGGATGAACATTTCGCCAGCACCCGCCAAGCCGAAATGCGCCAGTTGGAGAACGCCCTGGTCCAGTACCGCAGCGCGTTGCAGGCCTTCAAGGTCGCCACCGCCGATACAGTGCAGGCACGCAAGGAAATGACCGACCAGGGCACGGCCATCGTGAACCTGAGCGAGCAGCTGTACCAGATCCAGCTTGACCGTCGCGACGCCGAAAGCGCCCAGGCGCGTACCCTGCAATTGGTCAGCACATTGCTGGCGTTGCTGGTGGGCATCATTGCCGCCGTGGTCATCACGCGCCAGATCACCGGGCCGTTGCGCGAAACCCTGGCCGTGGTCGAACGCATCGCCAGTGGCGATTTGTCCCACACGGTCACCGTCACCCGCCGCGACGAACTCGGCGTGCTGCAACAAGGCATCGCTCGCATGGGCGTGACCCTGCGCGACCTGATCAGCGGCATCCGCGATGGCGTGACCCAGATCGCCAGCGCCGCCGAAGAGCTGTCCGCCGTCACCGAGCAGACCAGTGCCGGCGTCAACAGCCAGAAAGTCGAGACCGACCAGGTGGCGACCGCCATGCACGAGATGACCGCCACCGTGCAGGAAGTTGCGCGTAACGCCGAGGAAGCGTCTCAAGCCGCCGCCGCAGCCGACGGCGAAGCCCGTGCCGGCGACCAGGTGGTCAGCGAAGCCATCGCCCAGATCGAGCGCCTGGCCAGCGAAGTGGTGCGCTCCACCGACGCCATGACCGTGCTGCAACAGGAAAGCGACAAGATCGGCAGCGTCATGGACGTGATCAAGGCCGTGGCCGAGCAGACTAACCTGCTGGCCCTCAACGCCGCGATCGAAGCGGCACGTGCTGGTGAAGCCGGTCGCGGCTTTGCCGTGGTGGCCGACGAAGTCCGTGGCCTGGCCCAGCGCACGCAGAAATCCACCGAGGAAATCGAAGGCCTGGTGGCCGGCCTGCAGAACGGCACGCAACAAGTGGCCGCGGTGATGAACAACAGCCGCAGCCTCACCGACAGCAGCGTGGCCCTGACCCGCAAGGCCGGCGCCTCACTGGAAAACATCACCCGCACGGTGTCGAACATCCAGTCGATGAACCAGCAGATTGCCGCCGCGGCCGAGCAACAAAGCGCCGTGGCCGAAGAGATCAGCCGCAGCATCATCAACGTGCGCGACGTCTCCGAACAGACCGCCGCCGCCAGCGAAGAAACCGCCGCCTCCAGTGTCGAGCTGGCGCGGCTGGGCAATCAGTTGCAGATGATGGTGAGCCACTTCCGCGTTTGATCAGACACAACGCCCGGGTCCGGTGGGACACGGGCGTTTGTGCCAAGCATCCTTCAGGCGTTCCAGGGGTTGATCACCTCAACGCCTGGGAACTCAAAGTCTCTGATATTGCGGGTTGCAATCCACGCACCGTGAGTCCGGCAAATAGCGGCGATTTGAGCATCAGCCAAGCTTGGCGCCCTCCCCTTGGCCTCGCATGACGCAACGAGGGTCGCATACTCAACGGCAGCATGGGCATCAAAAGGCAGGATCCTGCCGGCAAAATCCTCTTCGAACATTGCCATTGCATGGGCTTCAAGCTTTTGCTTGCGCTTACCAAAGGGTAGCCGGGCGACACCATGAAGAATTTCCGCCACGGTAATAGCGCAAATGACCAGATCCATTGCCGGCTGCGAATCAATCCAGGCCAAGACACTGGGGTTTGGCTCTGCACGCATAAACTCTGAAATAACATTGGTATCGAGCACTATCATTCGAAAAGATCCGCCGCAGTGGCCTTTTCGTCGCGCGAGGGTAGATCCAGATCAACATCGCCCAGAGTACTGAATCGTTTTCGGATACGACTTCCCAATCCACCTTCCGGACTCACTTTTGCCAGTGCACGCCCTAAAATCAGCCGAGCCTCCTCTTCCATGGAATGGCCGTTATGGGCTGCCGCGATACGCAATTGTTCCTTTATCTGATCGTCCAGGTTTCGAATAGTGATGCTGGCCATAGCGCTCCATGCAATCAATGAAATCATTGATTTCAGCCTAGTTTAAGAATAGCCAATTTGTCCAGCCACCCTCCATTCACCAGCCCCTCTCCTGGATTCCCGGTTAACCAAAACCCTCCCCACGCATCGCCCTTTCGTACAAATCCCCCACTCTCGTCCTACCGCCTTTTTTTTACCGCTGCTGTACGGTTTCCCCTGGACAAGCACCTTTGTGCGAACAGGAGATGAACCCTACATGGACGCAAGCAATGACTCGCTGCTGCACAGGCTCGTCGCCTTTGCCGACGACAACGACAGCAACACCGCAAAGGCTCGTTTTGCAACCGCCCTGCAGCGGATGGGGCTGGCGTCGGTTTTCGATATCGTGCGCATGGGCAAGGCACCGTTCGCCCTTGAGCTGGCCAAGTACAGCGACGCGGATGCCGGGCTGGCCTATGACCGTGCAGCGAATTACGCCGGGCAAATCGCTCGCCGGTACCAGGCGCATCGTGTGTCGGCCGGGAAGGATGCCCCGGGGCGCGTGCGGCGCAGCCTGGGATCGGACTCGACGCCCGCGTCCGCCGGCTACCAGGCCCTCTTCGAGGAAAACTGGGATCAGTTCTGCAACGAAGGCGATATCGCGGCAATCGACTCGCCCGTGGCGTATCTACGTGCCCTGTATCTGTTTGCCAGGCAACTGGAGCAGCTCCCGGCGTCCGCCTCATCCGCCAGGATCACCCTGGAAGAACGCCGCCCGGACCTCAAGCACCTGACACTCGATCGACAGAGCGCCTTCGCCACGCGTCCGATGCTTGACCTCATCAATGACACCCTGCGCAGCAACATCGAGGCTTACCTGGAAGTTGAAGGCAAGGGCAGGACAGTGCCCCAGGCGCTGGCCAGCGAGCGCTATCCCTTTTCGCTGCCCTACAACCTGTACCATCATCAGTGTCTGCTCGGGCTGGGGGCAGGCAAGCCCGCACTGGGCGAACTGAACTATCGGGCCAGCCTGCAGTTGCCGTTTTCACCAGGCAACTCAACCTACGGCAGCGTAACGACGTCCCCTCTCGACGCGCAAATACTGCTGTCCGGTCTCAGTCCGGAACAACAGAACCTGCTGCTCGCGCCCATTGTGTCGATCTCCAAGCCAGATCCACTGAAGAAGAACTACGGAACCCGAAACATAACGAACCTGGGTCAGCTGGAGTTTTTCAAGGAGCGCACCGGGCTGACGACGGAGCAGGTGGAGCAACTGTTGGCGCAAGGCAGCTACACCCCTCGGTCCTTAATCAATAGCCCAGACGCCAGACAGAGCGGCTATGGCGCCAGCTACATCAACGGGCCGGAACAGACTTCCGTCCTGAGTATTGCCACCCAAGGGGAGACGCAGGTTTTCACCCATCACTCCCATGAGCGTTTCGACCGTGCGCAGCGAATGATCCGCCTGCATCGCTGGACCGGCATCCCCGTTGCCGAACTGGATACGCTGATCGTCAATGCCCAGCGCTCTGAAGGGACTGACACACTCAACATCAACACGTTGCGCACACTGGGCGTCTACCGCTACCTGAATCAACTCCATGGCATTGCCCCTGAAGAGTTTGCCTCTTTGCTGCACGACATGCCGGTGGATGCTTGCGGCGACCGCATGCCATTGTTCGATCAAGTGTTCAATCGCACCCGACTGCTTGAAAGCCCCGTGTGGGAACTCCCCCAGAGCCCTCTGACCGCCGGCCGGCAAACCCTCAGCTATCTGAGCGCAGGTCTCGGACTCCCCATGACCCAGGATTCGCTGCTACTGCTTGTGCGCCAGAGCGAGAAGTACCTGGGCTCGCCAAAACACGACTTGCCGACGGTCTCCTCACTCTACCGCCAGGCCCGTATCGCCAGGATGCTGGGCCTGTCCCCTCTCGAATGCACCGAGCTGGCCCGGTTGTTGGGAGGAGACGACTTCTGCAAGGCACTGGTGACCGGGCGATTGCACACCTCGCAATCCACAGAGGCGGACATTCTCGACGTGTTGATGGCACTGGAATGGGCCGTGGACTGGCTCAGGCAAAACGAGCTTGATGTGCTGCAGTGGTGTCGTCTGTTCGATGAACCAGGAACGAGCTTGCCGCTGAATCAGAAGTTGGAGGAACGACTGGCGAGACTGCGAGCGGACAACAACGCCAACCAGGATCCTCAGCGTCTGATTGAAACACTGCTGCATGACATTGCGGACCTTCCGGCCGAATACGTCCCTTGCGTGACGCAAATGGCCGGCACCGACGCAAAGGCGATCGTCACGGCCATCAACACGACCCCGGGCATGATGCCGCCTGTGCTGGCAACAGTCCTTCGCATCGCCGAGGCTTGCCAGCGTCTGCACCTGGACAGCAGCACGCTGAAAACCCTGATGGATAATCCGACATGGCTGGCCTCGAAGACCTCCGTAACCCTCACACCCCACACGCTGTATCTGCTCGAACGCTTCAGCCATTGCGCCCGCCATCAGGCGCAGTCGCAAGAGAACCTGCTGCACTACCTGCAAGTGGCCAATCAGGATGGGCACTCCTCGGAAAAAGAGACCAACAACCTGCTGGCCAACCTTTTGAACTGGAACACTGAGCAAGTGAGTCGTCTGACGGCGCAGTTGGAGCCAGGACAGGCCACCTCAATGGAAGCGGTGGACTGGATCATGCGCTGCCAGGCGTGCTGCGTCAGCACAGGACTGTCGGCAGACCTGTTGCTCCAGGCAACCGCACTGAAAACCCAAAGTCCTGCATCGGACTGGAAAACCGTCGGCGCAGCACTCATCGCGGCCTGCCATTGACCGGCGCCCCGCTTCAACATTCAAGGATTGAATATGACCGTTGCCATTAAGAAGCAGCTCGATGAAAGCCTGCGCGATGCGCTGTTGGCGCTTTACCTGAACAAGGTCGCGCCCGATCGGGACAGGATGAAACCCTACAAGATCAAGACCGCCCGGGAGCTCTACGAATTCTGGCTGCTGGACGTACTGGTCAGCCAGGACGTGCCCACCACCTCCGTGGCCTGCGCCATTGCCAGTTTGCAGCAATACATCAACCGCATCCTGATGAACCTGGAGCCCGGCTATGAGCCCGCCGACATCACCACCGATCTGCGGCAAACCTGGCGCGACGAAATGCACCAGTACCCGACGTGGGCCGCCCACCAGCAGTTGCTTTACTTCCCTGCGATGTACCTCGACCCGAACCTGAGAGCCGACAAAAGCGCCAACTTCGAACAACTGGAAAGCGCCCTCAACCAGAACCAGATCCAACCCGACGCCGTTCAATCGGCGGTCATGGCGTACCTGACCCGATTCGAAGAAGTGGCCAACCTGAACATCCTCAACGGCTACATCGATGGCGAGGACTACGCCAACAGCACCTACTACTTCATCGCCAAGTCCCGCAGCGAAAACAGCTACTTCTGGCGTTCACTGAACATGGCGCAGCGGCCCCTCGCGGGTGTGCCGACACAACCACCGGGCATCACGCCCAAGCTGGACCCGCCGGCCCCGTACGCCTGGTCGGACTGGGAAAAAGCCGACGTCCCCATCCCCGAGAACGCGCCCGAGCATTCGGTGCGACCGGTCTGGTTCAACAATCGGCTGTTCGTTATCTGGGCCGAATGCATTCACCAGGAGCCTTCAGCCTCCAGCGCCTCTTCGCAGGACGATACAACGGCAGGGAGCAAGCACCATCCGCTGTTGCGCCTGAGCTATTGCTTCAAAAAACACGATGGAACCTGGAGTACGCCGCGCGTGGCCCTGCAAGGCCATTGGGAAGACAGTTCCCTGGGCAACAAAGGCCTTGCGGCGATCAAGACGTTGCTCGCCACGGTCGCCGTGCATTATCGCCAAGGCTCGCGCGACTCGCTGTTTCTCGCCTTGCAGGGGTATGGATCACCGGCAGCGTCAGGCCTGGCCAGCGGCAAGGAGCTCGCCTTCAGACAGACAGTCTGCATCGACAGGCACCTCAATCATGAACCGGGTCGCTCAACGGACGCGGACAACGAACAGCAACTCCTGAGCGCCGCCGCACAGCGTATCCAAGCCACAACGTCCACCAACCTCGAAATCACAGAAGTTGCCCTGCCCGGCAACCTGCCCCCCACCCTGTCGGATTTCGAAAGCGCCTACCGCGATCGCATCACGCTCACCTACACCCGGCACGACTCCAGGCTCACGTTGCAAATGGCGGCCAACATCGACATGACCAGCGCAGGGAACATGGGGTACCTGCCGCGCAACGTGATGCGCTTGAGGGTGGAGAACGCCTTCAGTCTTGAGCCTCGCCTGCAAATGAACCTGCTGTTCCCTGCCCAACGCCTGCCGCAGGCGCCCTACATGCGGCTTCATGGCGGTTCGAGCCTTAATCTCAGCAAGCTCCCCGTCGCCCTCGATCGAAGCTTCACGGTGTCCTTTTCGCACACGGCTGACGTTCTGAGAGACAGCGAACACACGCCCAACATTACGCTCTCCAGCCAGACCAGCCTTGAGGGAAAATTCATCTCCACGGATGCCGTCAGACACCTGATCAAGGCCAGCCGGCGTAAGAACAGAAGCTCCTCCACCAGCGGTTCGCAAACCATGACCCTGCAGACCGAGCATGCCAAAACTTTTGACGTGGAACACGTCGCCGTGCTCTGCGATGAACCGCTGGACAAGCAATACGTCGTCTTCCGGCAACCCGCGGCCTCATTAGACCGACCGCTGACCTACGCAGACCTGAGCGTCGTGGCCGAGTCCGTTCCGGCCGAGCATCTGCCGCCGTCCTTTGACTTCGAGTGGCCCGGCACCGATCCCGGCGGCGACGGCACCATCCTGCTTCTCGGGGTGGCGTTCGTCCACCCTCTCGATCCGACAAGAAAGCTCTACTCCGTCCTCCGGGCTGTCACGCTCAAACGCCCCTTGAAGCGCCAGCAACCGCCCGACATTACCCAGGTCTCGGCGCCCGGCTTGGGGTCCACCCAGTTCATCGATTTCGCCAAGTCCACGATCAAAACCAGTGACGCCTCCAGTCGACGGCGCTCGCCGATCCGTTTGAACACCGTGTTCGCCGCCGAACTGATCCGGCGTACCGAGGACGGCCTGGATGAACTGTTCGACTGGACGACCCAACACCTGCAGGAACCCGCGATACCCGACGACCCGAACATCGCGATGGATTTTCATGGCGCCTACGGCCGTTACTTCACCGAGCTGTTCCTCCATGTGCCATGGCTGGTCGCCCATCGCTTGAACGCCGAGCAGCGGTATGAGGAAGCCGAGCGCTGGCTGCGCTACGCCTTTGATCCGGGTCGCAACAAGGATGAATGCTGGCGCAGCGTGCCGCTGGTCGATCGCGGCGTGCCGTCGTACGCCGATCAGGCGCCCCATGATCCGCACCAGATCGCCCTCAGTCATCCCGTGCACTTGTGCAAGGCGCTGTACTTCCTGTACCTGGACATCCTGATCAACCGGGGCGATGCCGCATACCGCGCCATGACGCCAGACGGCCTCAGCGAAGCGAAGCTGTGGTACGTGCGTGTGCTCGACCTGCTGGGCCCGCGCCCGGTCGTTCGGACAGTGGCGCCCTGGACGGCCCTCAGCCTGCAAACGTTGGTCGAAACACCCGACGACGACCTGCGCACCTTCGAGTACTCGCTGACCCGCCTGAACGACCACCGCGCGTTGGTCCTTCGCGAAGGCAGCGCACGCTCGACCCTGCCGGCCATCGATAGCCCGTATCTGCATCTGCCGTTCAACCCGCAGTTGCTCAGAGGCTGGGACACGGCCGAGAGCCGGCTGCACAACCTGCGGCACAACCTCGACATCGCCGGCAAGCCGCTGCACCTGCCGGTCATCGCGGCGCCGATGGACCCTCGCGCCCTCCTCAGCACCAATGCCCTTAGCCTCTCGGACAGCGCGTCGACAAGCCTGCCGAGCATCGCCATTCCCCATTATCGCTTCACCGTCATGCACAACCACGCCCAGAACGCAGTGGACAGCCTCAGCCAGTTCGGCTCCCTGCTGCTGTCGCTGATCGAGCGCAAGGAAGAAGCCCAGTTGCAGGAGTTGCAACAACAGCAAGCCTGGGATCTGGCAAAAATCTCTCTGGACTTGCAACGCCAGGCCTTGAATATCGACCGTCAGAACCGCCAGGCGTTGCTGGCCAGCCAGGCTATTGTGCAAAACCGCAGTACCCATTACAAAAAACTGCTGGACGATGACCTGAGTGACACCGAAACAAAGGCCAGTTACTTCTACGTGACCAGCGGCACCTTGGAAGCCGGCGCAATGGCCTGCCAAATCGTGGCGGCGGGGCTGATGATGGCGCCGAACATTGCGGGTGTCTGCATTGGCGGCAGCCGTTGGGAGGGGCCGGCGCTCGCATCCTCTGCCGCCGCCCATAGCGCCGCGATTATCAGCCGTACGATTGCGGCCCAACTCGACCGTCAGGCCATATTCGATCGCCGTCGGGATGAATGGCATCACGCCTACGATCAGTCACAACTCGAACTGGCCCAGCTCGACGCCCAACTGGCGCACTTCGCCGAACAGGAAACCGCCACCCGCCTGCAATTGCGCCTGGTCGAAGCGACCCTCGGCCAGGCCAAGGCCAACTACGATTTCCTGAGCAAGCGCTTCTCCAGGACGCAACTGTACCAATGGCTCAACAGCCAGTTGGCCGTGGTCTATCGCCAAGCCTACGACGCAACCCTGAGCCTGTGCCTGGCCGCCGAAGCCTGTTGGCAATATGAGACCGCCGACTTCGACAGTCGCTTCATTCAACCCGGGGCGTGGCACACGACCTATCGAGGGCTTGGTGCCGGCGAGTCGCTGAAGCTGAACCTGATGAACATGCACGCCGGCTACCTGCAACGCCATGAGCGCGAGCTGGAGATCCGCAAGACGGTGTCGCTGCGACACCTGAAGGACAAGACCCCGGCCAGCCACCTGAACAAACCATGGCCGCAGATGCTGGACAACCTGAAGAAAGGCACGTGTGAGTTCGAACTGCCTCATCAGTTGTTCGAAGACGATTACCAAGGGCAGCAACATTACCTGCGACGCCTCAAGACCATCAGCGTGACCTTGCCGGCCGTCGTTGGTCCTTACGAAAACATTCGGGCCACGCTGACCCAGACCGCCAGCACGGTGTTCTTGTCGCCAGGTGACCGAGGCCGTGCCATGGAGAGCCGCCGCGCCAATCAGCAGATCGCCCTGTCGACAGGGGTCGACGACAACGGTCTGTTTACCCTGAGCTTCAACGACGAACGTTACCTGCCGTTCGAGTACACCGGCGCCATTTCCCAATGGCAGCTGACCTTCCCGAACCCCGAGGCGCAAAAAGACCTGCTGGAATCGCTGACCGACATCATCGTGCACGTGAGCTACACGGCCAGGGTCGGCGGAGGTGCGCAATGAACGAGCCATCCGCGTTGCCGGTCACCGCACCCTCCCTGCCCAAGGGCGGTGGTGCCATTCAAAGCATTGGCAAAGGATGGAGCCCCGTGGGCGCCCACGGTACGGCTGTCTATGAGATGGCCTTGCCCATTTCGTCGGGGCGCGGCTTTGCGCCGCCCCTGTCCTTGAACTACGCCAGTACGCTCGGCAACGGTGTGTTCGGCATCGGCTGGGGGCTGTCATTGCCCAGCGTGGCACGACGCACCAGCCAGGGTGTGCCGGCCTACGGGCAAGACGACGAAATCATCGGCCCCACCGGGGTGGTGTGGCTGCCCGAGCGTGATGCGCAAGAGGCTGTCGCCTCGACCCGCGTCGACCACTACAACGAGCTGGCACTGGGAACGACCTACACCGTCACCCGACACTTTCCCAGGACCGAAAGCCGTTTCGACCGGATCGAGCATTGGGCTTCGCCAGGCGATAAGCCGGGCTTCTGGCTGGTGCACGGTGCCGACGGCAGCCTCCACGTGTTCGGAAAGAGCCTGGCCTCGCGGCGCGTCGATCCCGAGGATACGCGTCGAGTCGGCGAATGGTTGCTGGAGGAAAGCCTGAACGCCCACGGCGAACACATCCTCTACCAATACCAGACAGACGCCACGGCCCAACGCTATTTGAGTCAGGTCAGCTATGGCAATTTCAAGGCCGACACGCAGCTCTATTCATGGACTGCGCAGCGGCTCACGGCCGTGCAATGGCACTTCGAACTGGTGTTCGACTACGGTGAACGAACCACTGCCTATACAGAAAAGCCGCCGTATGAGGGCCGGCAGTGGCCGACCCGCAGCGATCCATTTTCCAGCTTCGCCTACGGTTTTGAATTACGCACCGAACGCCTGTGCCGCCAGGTCCTGATGTTTCACCGTTTTCCCGATGAGCTGGGCGCGGCCCCCATCCTGGTGCGGCGCCTGCTGCTTGACTATCGACAGACGCCCTTGGGTTACCAGCACTTGAGCGCCGCCCACGAACAGGCGTTCGCCGAAGACGAAACCGTCGAGCGACGCCCTCCCGTCGAGTTCAGCTACAGCGCATTCAAGCTCACGCTCGACCCCCTCGCCTGGCAGCGTTTTGCGGACATGCCGGGGCTCAACGACGGCCACAGCTATCAGTTAGTGGACCTGTACGGCGAAGGCCTGCCGGGCGTGCTCCATCGAAACGAAAAAGGCTGGCATTACCGTGAACCCATGCGCGAGAAGGCCAACGGCAACGAAGTGGCCTACGCGCCGTGGCGAACGCTCCCCAACCTCCCGGTAGCCGACACGGCAACATCGGTGCACCAGGCCTTGAGCGATCTCACGGGGGACGGTCGTTTGGACTGGCTCATCGCCCGGCCGCAAGTGAGCGGTTTCTTCTCCCTCGAAGCCGATCGAAGCTGGTCGGACTTCGCCACGTTCGAGGCATTTGCCCCAGAGTTCTTCAGTCCTCAAGGGCAGTTGGCCGATCTGATGGGGGACGGGCTCGGCGATCTGGCATTGATCGGCCCGCGTAGCGTTCGCCTGTACGCCAACCAACGAAAATACGGTTTTTCACCGCCATTCGAGGTCCCCCGAGAAGCGCATGAAGACGCCCTGCCCGTGTTCACCGGCTCTGCCGGCGAACTGGTGGCTTTCAGCGACGTACTGGGCAGCGGCCAGCAGCACCTGGTGCGCATTCGTCATAACGAAGTGAGGTGTTGGCCCAACCTCGGTCGCGGACGCTTCGGCCAAGGCCGGGTGCTGGATTTCCCCGGGTTGGCCCACGAAAGCTTCGACGCCTCGCGTATTCGCCTGGCGGACCTGGATGGCTCCGGCGCCGTCGACCTGATCTACCTGCAAGCGGATCAGGCACTGATTTTCATGAACCGCTGCGGCCAGGGCTTCGCCCCCGCAGTGGCGCTGCCCTGGCCCGAAGAGCTGCGCTACGATCCGTTGTGCCAAGTGAGCGTCGCCGACCTGCAAGGGCTCGGCTGTTCAAGCCTGATCCTGAGCTCACCGCACATGAACTCGCAACATTGGCACTACGACTTCGTCAGCGCCAAACCGTATCTGCTCACCGGCACCAACAACAACATGGGCGCCGACGACCGCATCGACTACCGCAGCTCGGCGCAGGAATGGCTGGATGAGAAACAGGAGAGAATCGCCGCCGGCAAGCCACTCACTTGCCGCCTGCCCTTGGCCCTGCATCTGGTGAGCAGTCAGACCCGCCTGGACGAAACCATCGGCAACCAGCTGACCCAGGCGTTCGCCTATCGCCAAGGTTACTACGACGGCAGCGAGCGGGAATTTCGCGGTTTCGGCCTGCTGCTGCAAACCGATACCCAAGCCAGCCCCGGCGATGGCGCCCCCCAGGACTTCAGCGCCACGTGCCTTAAGAAAACCTGGTTTCACACCGGGCGCAGGGTAGATATTCCGCGAAACGGCTACAGCCGCGCAGACAAGCACGCCATGGCGCTGGGCAAGACATTGCTTTGCCAATACCAACCCGAGACGCAGCGCGACCGGATCATCGCCTCGCCAGACGCGACCACCGACCTGGAAATGGCCCGCGCCTTGTGTGGCCGCTTGCTGCGCAGCGAGGTCTTCGGCGTCGATGAACGCCGCAACGCCACCCGCCTCTATACGGTCCAGGAGCACCGTTACGGGCTGCGCCTGCTACAAGCCCCCGACAACCATCGCCGCCAGGCCCGGATGCTGCCGCTGCTGCTGGAGTCGATCACGTATCAATACGACGGCTTTGTCGATGACCCGCAATGCCGGCACACCCTGAATCTGCAACACGACCTGTACGGTGCGCAGACCCGCAGCGTGGATGTCCATTACGCCCGACGAACAACCGCCAGCGACACCCCGCCATTCAACGACGCCGACCAACAGCAGTGGTGGCGCGACGCTCACGACCCGGCGCAGCAGCGCTACCACCTGAACGAAACCCGCGCCGAGTTCATCCACCTGCAAACAGCCCAGCAATGGCGACTCGGCCTGCCTTATCGCCAGCGTACCCAGACGTTGCAGCGCCCCAAGGCCCCTGTAGACGAAGGGCTGGCCCCACGGGACATCACGTTCGAAACACTCGATGACCGTGTGACAGCCACCACTTGGAACACCCAAGGCGTGCTCACCGGCCTGTCCGTGCAGCGCTATAAACAGGCGTCGAACGGAGCCATCTGGCCCGACGGCGTCGCCGACCTGCAGGCCCTGGTCGATCACCTGGAGCACGCCGAGCTGGATGAAAAGGCCCTGGAAGCCTTCCAGTCGCTGTCACAAGACGCCCGCCCTCAAGGAAAACTGCTGGAGCAAATCGGCTATCACCACATGACCGACTTCCTGCCCGCGTCGGCGCCCGCAAGGCTATGGTCAGTCAAGAGCGATTTCGCGAGCTACGCGCCGCTGGAAGGTTTCTACAAGGTCAACGCTGTACAGCCGAGCCAAAGCCAGGGCGTGACCCAGATCAGCTACGACCCGTATGCCTGCCGGGTCATCGCCTTCACGCTGCCCGATGGCTGCACCACCCAGGCTGTCCACGACTACCGCTCGCTGCAACCGGTGCGCATCACCGACCCCAACGGCAACGTCCAGGAAGGCTTGTTCGATGGGTTCGGGCAGGTCCTGGCCAGCTCTTTTCATGGCGATGAAGACGGCACGCCCGCGGGCTTCAAGCCCCTTGCCCAGTTCAAGCGCCCTTCGTTCGAGCCTGCGGCGCAGGCCGTCCGCCGGGAAAGGGAAGCCGTGCAGGGCGCCGCCACGGCCCACTATTACGCGCCCTTCAGCTGGATGGGGCGGGTATCGACGGCCGCATTGGCCGACACCGACTGGCTGGCGCGTTGCGTAGCAAGAGGGGACCTGCTTGCCGACGGGCATCTCTGCGCGTCAGCCCGAACCCGGTTGTCGTCTGGCCGAGCATTGTCCGGCGACGACCTGAAGCTCAAAGACGAACTCGAGGCCTCGAGCCGAGAGCCCGTGCATGTCGCGACCCTGGTCGCCGACCGCTACCCCGATGACCCGCAGCAACAGATCCGCATTGCCATCACCCATTTCGATGGCTTCGGTCGAACGTTGCAAAACAAACAACGGGTCGAGTCGGGCATGGCCTGTGTCGTCGACGCCAAAGGCGAACTGACCCTGGCAGATGGAAAGCCCAAGGCGCAGATCGCCGCGGTGCGCTGGCGTGTCAGCGAACGGGTGGAATACAACGGCAAGGGGTGGGTGGTGCGGGTCTATCGGCCTTACTTTGCCGATCATCATCGCCACATCAACGATGCGTCCCTGCGCCAGTGCGGTCATTTCGACCAGCATGTCCACGACCCCCTCGGACGCCTGACCCACACGTGGCTCGCCCGGCAGGATGACCTTTGCTATTTGCGCCGCCACACGCGCCACCCCTGGTACAGCGTGGACGAAGACGAAAACGACACCTTGCAGGAGGTCATGTCGACCCGCGGGGGTGCTGCATGAGCGCTCGCCTTCACCACAAGACGCCCACGATCAACGTCATCGACAACCGTGGCCTGCCCGTGCGGCAGGTGGCTTACCACCGACGCGAGGCAGACGAGCCAAGCCAGGCGCGCATCATCCGGCATCACTACGACGCGGCGGGGCGGCAGGTGGCGCAGTGGGACGCCCGGCTGTTCGCCAACGCCCCCGAGGCCAACCTGCAAACCGTCTACAGCTTGTCGGGCAAGTCACTGCGGGTGAGCAGTGTCGACGCCGGGTGGCGCCTGAGCCTGCCGGGCGACGCCGGGCAGGTGCTGCGCCGTTGGGACCAACGGGGAAATCAGGAGCAAACCACCTTCGACGATCAACGGCGGCCGGTCATACGTCGCGAGCAAACGCCAGGGCAGGCGCCACGCACAGTCGAATGCCTGCGCTACGGCGACAGTTCGCCAGCGTCTGCCGCCCGTAACCTGTGTGGTGCCCTGGTCCGTCAGGATGACAGCGCCGGCACCCTGCTCACCCATGCCTACGCGCTTTGCGCCAACCCGCTGAGTCAGACCCGGCACCTGTCAGCCGACACCGCGCCCGGCGACTGGCCAGGGAACGAAAAAGACCGAGACCTGCTGCTGGAACAGGGCGACGGCCACACCACACATTGGCGCTACGACGCACTCGGGCAGGTCATCGAACAAACCGATGCGGCCCGGCACCAACAGCGGTACACGTTCGATCGCGCGGGCCAGCTCAGTACCGTGAGCCTGAAGCCCCGGGACGCCACCGTCGAAACAACCGTCGCAAGCCAACTCACCTACAACGCCTCCGGCCAGCTCGAATCCCAGGCCGCCGGCAACGGTGTCATCAGCCGCGCCGTGTTCGACCCGGCCACCGGGCGACTGACCGCTCTCAGCGCATCGCTGTCCACCCGAACCTTGCAGGACCTGCATTACACCTACGACCCGGTGGGGAACGTGCTGCGCATCGAAGACAAGGCCCAGCCGGTGCAGTACGGCAGTAACCAGCGGGTCGAAGCCACGCGCACCTTCACCTACGACAGCCTGTATCAATTGATCCGTGCGACAGGGCGTGAAACCGCAGGCCTGGCCCCGACCCTCCTCAACATTCCGATCGATGCCGGTCAGTTGTTCAATTACACCGAGCACTACACCTACGACATCGGCGGCAACCTGACCGAGCTGCGCCATGTCCGCGAGCGCAACCACTACACCCGGACGTTCAACGTCAGCCCCACCAGCAACCGCCTGCTGAGCTGGAACACCGGCCAGTCGGCGCCCGACGTCACGATGGCCTTCGATGCCAACGGCAACCAGCAGGCGCTGCTGCCCGGGCAGGCGCTGGCCTGGAACAACCGCAATCAACTCGACAGCGTGGTGCTGGTCCAGCGTGCAGACGCGCCCGACGACGTTGAGCGCTATCTCTACGACAACGGCGGCCAACGGGTGCGCAAGGTCCGCACGGTCCACACCGAGGCCATCATCCATACCCGGGAGGTGCGCTACCTGCCGGGCCTGGAAATCCACACCCGTCCCAATGAACGGCTGGAAATGATCAGCCTGCAAGCCGGCCGCTTCAGCGTGCGTTACCTGCACTGGACCGCAGGCCGACCCTCCGGCATCGCCGCCAACCCAATGCGCTACGGCCTTGGCGACCACCTGAGCTCCTGCTCACTGGAGCTCGACGCCCAAGGCGGGTTGATCAGCCAGGAAGGCTACCTGCCCTACGGAGGGACCGCCTGGTTGGCCTCGCGCTCGGCGCTGGAAGTCAGCTATCGCACCCTTCGCTATTGCGGCAAGGAGCGCGACGCCAGCGGCCTGTATTACTACGGCCAACGCTACTACGCGCCCTGGTTGCAACGCTGGATCAGCCCCGACCCGGCGGGGGCGGTCGACGGATTGAACCTGTACGCCATGGTGGCCAACAATCCGCTCAGGTTCGTCGACCATCAGGGATGGCTGAAGGATGACGTCGTCAAAGGGGTGGAGGCTGATGGGCACGCCCGGTCCCTGGCGATGATGCAGCCTCCCTCGGCCCTGCCGCCCAGGCGAACGGCCGGTGACGACCGAGAAAACGCCGCGCTCAACCTGGCCCTGCGTCCGACCCCAGGCTTGAGCAAGACAAAGCGCAAGGACCTGGTGGTCCACTCGTTTGGCGTGACCGGCGATACCCTGGACAGTAAGCCGGTGGCGCTCTACGAGTACCACAACCTCTCCGGTCCCAAATCCGGCCCGACGGGTTATCGCGGCGTGGACGCCCACTACGAAGGCAGCGCTAAAAGCGACAGTTTCTACCTGAACTTCGGCAGCTACAGGATCGGCAATACCAGCGAGTACCTGAGCGACCTGGCCGAACGCTACCGCGCCACCAAGAACGACCCGATCCACAGACTCGAAGTGGATCCCGAGTTACTCAAGCGCGAGCCCACGCTGAGCAGGACGGTCGATGCCCTGTCGGAGCTCCAGCCCAACACCCAGAACCTCATCGCCACGCTTATCGAGCGCTGCAACGGCATCCTCCCCGTGCGCGCCGGGGGGCCGGGGGCGCATGGGGAAGTCCGGGTACTGAACGATGTCGTTGCGCTCTATCCGGGCCAGGCCGAGCGAGTGCTTTCGGACACGTACCTGTTCACCGAAAAAATCACCGGCGTGGCCCAACCGGAACCGTTCATTGCCTGCTTCAACTGCAGCGGGATCATTCCCGAAAACGTCCATATTCCCACGCAGCGCCACCCCAGGAGCTATGAGATGTACAACGATCACGTCCAGGCAATCACACGACCTTAGCGCCTTGGCAGTTCAGGACTCAGGCACTGATCGCGTCGGTAAACACCAACCGGTTCCCGAACGGGTCGGTGACGGTCAGTTCCTGGGTCCCCCAAGGCATCGCCTGGATCTCCGGGTGAGCGTAACGGTACTGCGTGGCCCGCAATTGCTGCTGGAACGCTTGCAGTTCATCCGTCTCGATGCGCAGCGCCGAGCCCGGCGTGCAATCGCCATGGTGCTCGGACAGGTGCAACACGCACTCGCCACGGGACACTTGCAGGTAGAGCGGGAAGTTGTCGCCAAAGCGGTGTTGCCAGTCGACGGTAAAGCCCAGGAAGTCGACGTAGAACTCCATCGCCTTGGCTTCATCGAAGATCCGCAGGATCGGAGTGGTTTTACCGAAGCTCATGGGTTTGCTCCCTGGCTGAAAGGACCCAGTCTAGCTGGGTTGAACCCAGTGCTTCGGCCTTGGCGCGGGGTTCTTTAATGTCGAAGTGCCACCCCCCTGGATAACACTGCACATTCGAAGGCTCCAACGAACCCGTGGCGAGGGAGCTTACTCCCTCTGGACGCGCCAGCGTCCCCTGCCGTGTGATGATGTCAACACAGGGGCTGCTTCGCACCCCAGCGGGAGCAAGCGCCCTCGCCACACTGACTCATCACTCCGCGAGACTTCCCCGCGCCAGGAACCGTCCTCCCCGGCGCCCATTCGCCTGGCCTTCGTCATAACTCAGGACGCCATTGACCCACACGCCATCAATGCCTTCGGCAGCCCGTTGCGGTTCGATGAAATCGGCGACATCACGAATGGTCTGTGGATTGAACAGCACCAGATCAGCCCAATGCCCTTCACGGATGTCCCCGCGCCCTTCCAAGCCGAAGCGCGCCGCAGAAAGGCCGGTCATTTTATGCACGGCGGTATGCAGCGGAAAAAGCCCGACGTCACGACTGAAATGTCCCAGCACCCGTGGGAAAGCGCCCCACAGGCGCGGGTGGGGAAACGGGTCTTCGGGCAATCCGTCGGAACCGACCATGGACAGCGGGTGGGCGAGGATTCGTCTTACATCACCTTCATCCATGCCGTAGTACACCGCACCCGCCGGTTGCAGGCGTTGCGCCGCGTCCAGCAGCGACACGCCCCACTCGCCGGCAATATCGGTCAGGTCGCGGCCGCCCATCGACGGATGCGGCGTCGACCAGGTGATGGTGATGCGATGGGCGTCAGTCACTTGCTTGAGATCCAGCGTTGAAGAACTCGCCGCATAGGGGTAGCAGTCACAGCCGACGGGATGGTGTCGCGCGGCATTTTCCAGCGCCGCGAGCACCTGTGGACTGCGCCCCCAATTACCGGCGCCAGCGCATTTGAGGTGGGAAATGATCACTGGACTCTGCGCATGACGACCGATCTGGAACGCTTCGGCCATGGCCTCGAGCACGGGCTCGAATTCGCTGCGCAGGTGAGTGGTGTAGACCGCACCGAAGGCCTGCAGCTCTTCGGTCAGTTGCATGACTTCGTCGGTGGACGCGCAAAACGCGTTGGCGTAGGCCAGTCCGGTGGACAACCCCAGCGCGCCGTTCTCCAGGCTTTCGCGCAGTTGCCGGCGCATGGCGGCGATTTGCGGCGCGCTGGCGGTGCGCAGCAGATCGTCCATGTGATTGTTGCGCAACGCCGTGTGGCCCACCAACGCGGCAACGTTGACCGCCGGTGCAGCCGCTTCCACGGCGTCGCGATAATCGCTGAAGCGCGGGTAGGTAAACGCCGAGGCCGGGCCGAGCAGGTTCATCGGGTCGGGCGGATCGCCCCGCAGGCTCACCGGCGAGGCGCTGATGCCGCAGTTGCCGACGATCACCGTGGTCACGCCCTGGCTGAGCTTGGGCAGCATCTGCGGTTGGCGGATCACCACCGTGTCGTCATGGGTGTGCACGTCGATGAACCCCGGCGCCAGCACGCGGCCAGCGGCGTCGATGTCGACCACCGCCCGCGCCGCGCCCACGTCACCGATGCGCTCGATGCGCCCGGCTCGAATCGCAACATCGGCGTCGTAGCCGGGGGTGTCGCGGCCATCGATGACGTGCGCGTTGCGGATAAGCGTGTCGTACAGCATGTCAGTCTCCCAGCGGCAGGTCGTCGTCGCCGCCACGGTAGTCGTCCAGCGCGAGTTTGACCCGCCGCAGGCGCTCTTGATTGTCTTCGGGGTGGGCCAGGGCAAGCTCGGTGGCGAGCACGTCGATGGCCAGCAGCATGCCGTAGCGCGCTGCCGTGGGTTTGTAGATGAACGAGGTTTCGGCGCCTTGCAGGGGCAGCACCCCATCGGCCAGTTGGGCCAGCGGCGAGTCGGCTCGGGTAATGGCCAGGATCGGCGCGCCATAGCCGCGGGCCAGTTCAACGGCATCGAGCAGCTCCGGGGTGATGCCGGTGAGCGAACAGGCGATGACCAGATGGGCTTCGCTGAGCGAGGTGGCGGTGATGCGCATCATCACCGGATCGCGGCACGCGGCAATCGGGTAGCCGAAACGCACCAGGCGCACCTGCAACTCTTCGCAACACAGCGCCGACCAGCCGCCGAGCCCGAACGCATGGATCATCCGCGCCTTGCCCAGCATCCGCACGGCATCAGCGAATCGTGTTTCTTCGAATGCCGACAGGTGCTGGCGCAACGTGGACTCGATGTCACCGACAATCTGTCCATAAAACGCCGATTGCTCGGGCGCGCCCGTCGGGTCGAGAAACCGACTGCCGACACCGCTGGCCTGGGCCAGTTGCAGGCGCAGGTCCCGCAGGTCGCGACAACCGACGCTACGGGCAAACCGTGACAGCGTGGCGCTGCTGACGTCGGCGCGCTGGGCCAGTTCGTCCAGGCTGGCGGAGGCGGCAAAGCCGACGTCGTCGAGCATCAGCCGGGCGATTCGGCCTTCGCCGGCACTGAAGGAATCCTGGCGAGCGCGGATCTGGTAGAGGATGTCCATGGGGGCTCCTGTGTGGGTGCGTAACGCTCAGAGCAAACGCGCAAGCCCGAGGGTCAGGCCGAAGGCGACCAGGGAAATCAGGGTTTCGAGCACCGTCCAGGTCTTGAAGGTCTGGGCAACGGTCATATTGAAGTATTCCTTGATCAGCCAGAAGCCGCCGTCATTCACGTGGGAAAAGATAACCGACCCGGCCCCGGTGGCCAGCACCAGCAGCTCGGGGTGCGGGTATCCGAGGCTGATCGCCACGGGCGCGACGATACCCGAAGCCGTGGTCATCGCCACCGTGGCCGACCCCGTGGCGACGCGCATCAAGGCCGCGAACAGCCAGCCCATGACCAGTGGCGACAACTGGAATGCCTGGGCCAGGCCGACGATCTGCTGGGTGACCCCGGCGTCCACCAGAATCCGGTTCAAGCCGCCGCCGGCGCCCACCAGCAAGGTGATGCTCGCCGTCGGTGCCAGGCATTCGTTGGTGAACTTGAGGATCGATTCGCGGTTGAAGCCCTGGGCCAGGCCGAGGGTCCAGAAACTGAGGAGGGTCGCCAGCAGCAAGGCAATCACCGAGTTGCCAATGAACAGCAGGAACTGGTTGAAACCGCTGCCCGGCGTGGAAATCAGGTTGGCCCAACCGCCGATCAGCATCAGGAACACCGGCAGCAGGATCGTCCCCAGGGTGATGCCGAACCCCGGCAACCGGGCGCGGGGTTCGCGGTCGAGAAACTGCCGTTCCAGCGGATTTTCCGCCGGCAGCGGGATCCGCGGCACGATGAATTTCGCATAAAGCGGCCCGGCGATGATCGCGGTGGGGATGCCAATCAGGATCGCATACAACAGGGTCTGTCCCACGGAGGCCTGGAACGCCTGCACCGCCAGCATCGCCGCCGGATGCGGCGGCACCAGGGCATGGACCACCGAGAGCCCGGCGACCATCGGCAACCCCACCATCAGGATCGACACCCCCACGCGCCGGGCGATGGTGAAGGCAATGGGCACCAGCAGCACGAAACCGACTTCGAAGAACAACGGCAGCCCCACCAGGAAGGCGATGCACACCATCGCCCCATGGGCGTTGCGCTCGCCGAAGCGTTCGATCAGCGTCTGCGCCAGCCGCTCCGCCCCGCCGGACTCGGCCATCATTTTGCCGAGCATCGTGCCCAGGGCCACCACCAGCGCAATGTGCCCCAGCGTCTTGCCGACTCCGGCCTCATAGGCCCCCACCACGCCCGACGGCGGCATCCCCGCCATCAACGCCAGGCCGATGGACACCAGCGTGATCACGATGAACGGATTGAGCCGGTAACGGGCGATCAGCACGATCAGCGCAATGATGGCGATGGCCGCGTAGACCAGCAGCCAGTATCCGAAAGCAGGGGCCATGCGGTACTCCTTGAACAGGGTCACGTCGAGTTGTGAAACTCATAAATCATTTCAAGGAGCATTCTTCAAACATTCTGAAAGTCATTTTCGTGCACAGACAAGAAGTGTCGCCCAGGGACATCGCCCGGCAGGCCTGATGAAAATCCGCTGTGAAACTTTCATTCCTGTGCAAGCAGCGCCGGCGCCCTCAGGTTCACTGTTCTTGCGCCCGGCAATTGCGTACCATCCGCCCCTGTTTTTGCACCACGTCCCCCGGCCGCCGAGCCTCAATCGGTGCCCTGTCAGGTAAATCATGAAACCAGCACGCCTTCGCGCCGACGTCCTCGCCGGCCTCACCACGTCTTTCGCCTTGCTTCCCGAATGCATCGCCTTCGCCCTGGTTGCTCACCTCAATCCATTGATGGGGCTCTACGGCGCGTTCATCCTCTGCACCCTCACCGCCCTGTTCGGCGGGCGTCCGGGCATGGTGTCCGGCGCGGCGGGGTCGATGGCGGTGGTGATTGTCGCGCTGGTGGTGCAGCACGGCGTGCAGTACCTGCTGGCCACCGTGCTATTGGGCGGGGTGATCATGATGGCGTTCGGGCTGTTGCGGCTGGGCAAGCTGGTGCGCATGGTGCCGCACCCGGTGATGCTCGGTTTCGTCAACGGCCTGGCGATCGTGATCGCACTGGCCCAGCTGGAACATTTCAAGAGCGGCGGCACCTGGCTGAGCGGCACAGCGCTGTACCTGATGGCGGGCCTGGTGGCACTGACCATGGCCATCGTCTACCTGTTGCCGCGCCTGACCCGCAGCGTACCACCGGCCCTGGTGGCGATCCTGGGTGTCGGCCTGGCGGTCTACCTGCTCGGCCTGCCCACCCGCACCCTGGGCGACATGGCCCACATCGCCGGCGGCTTGCCAAGCCTCGCCTGGCCGGACATTCCCTGGAACCTTCAAACCCTACAGATCATCGCCCCCTACGCCGTGATCATGGCCATGGTGGGCCTGCTGGAAACCCTGCTGACGCTGAACCTGACCGACGAAATCACCGAGAGCCGCGGTTACCCGGACCGTGAATGCGTGGCCCTGGGCGCCTCGAACATCGTCTCGGGCCTGTTCGGCGGCATGGGCGGTTGCGCGATGATCGGCCAGACGGTGATCAACCTCAGCTCCGGCGGACGCGGGCGGCTGTCGGGCGTGGTGGCCGGGGTGATGGTGTTGCTGTTCGTGTTGTTCCTGTCACCGCTGATCGAGCGCATCCCGCTCGCCGCGCTGGTGGGCGTGATGTTCGTGGTGTCGCAGCAGACATTTGCCTGGGCCTCGCTGCGGGTGCTCAACAAGGTGCCGGTCAACGATGTGCTGGTGATCGTCGCGGTGACCCTCATCACCGTGTTCACCGACCTGGCCGTCGCCGTGCTCTGCGGCATCATCATCGCCGCGCTGAACTTTGCCTGGCAGCAGGCGCGGGAGTTGTACGCCGACACGCACCTGGAAGCCGACGGCAGCAAGCTCTACCGCCTGCACGGCACCTTGTTCTTCGCCTCGACCACACCGTTCCTCAACCAGTTCGACCCGGCCAACGACCCGGCCCAGGTCACCCTGGACTGCCGCCACCTGCGCTTCGTCGACTACTCGGCCATCGCCGCGCTCATGACCCTGCGCGAGCGCTACAGCAAGGCCGGCAAGCACCTGCGGGTGTTCCACCTCTCCGAGCGATGCAAGCAGATGCTCAAGCGCGCGGATGCGCATCACGACTGAGCGTCCAGCCTCCCACAACCCCTTGTGGGAGCGAGCTTGCTCGCGAAGCCGCCGCCCCAGCCAACCTCGATGTCGACCGGCACACCGCTTCGCGAGCAAGCTCGCTCCCACAAGCAGGGGATCGTTCACACCATCTCGTTGCATATCCACTCCACCACCGACGTCCGCTTCGGAACCCAGCCCAGCAGTTCACGAGCATTGCGGCCACGCACGCGGCTGTTGGAGCCCAGGCCGTAGTTGGCCATTTCGTAGCCCCATTCGGCCTCGGCCTCGGCCAATGGCCAGTCCTGTGGCTGCCCGAGGCCAAGGGCCTGGGCCATGGCGGTGGTCATGTCGATGAACGAGGCCTCGCCGCTTTCGACGAAGTAAAACGTGCCCGGCACATTGCGGCTCAGGGCCAGTGTGTACAACTGGACCACGTCTTCGATGTGCACGTTGGACCAGATGTTCTGCCCCGGCCCGACATGCCGCACCACCCCGCTCTTGCGCGCTTGCTTGAGCAAGCGTGGCAATTGCACGCTGTCGCGCTTGACGCCCAGGCTGTGGCCGTAGATCAGGGTGTTGCAGATCACCGCCGAATTCACGCCCTGCCTGGCGGCGTCCAGCACCAGCGTATCGATCGCGACACGCGCGGCCTTGTCGGCAGTGGGCTGCGGCAAGTGGTTTTCCTGGTAGATCTCATCGCTGTGATGCCCGCCCGAAGCGTCGCCGACAATGCTCGAACCGCTGGTGTGCAGCAGCACCTTGTTCGAGCCCTTGAGCCCGTCGATCAAGGCTTCGACCGCCCCGCGGTGGTCACTGCTGGCGGCGTTGATCACCGCGTCGGCGGCACGGGCCTGCTCGGCCAGCAGCGCGCTGTCGTCAAGGGTGCCGATCACCGGCTCGATGCCCAGCGCAGTCAGTTCGCTCGCCTGCTCGGCGTTACGCACCAACCCGGTGACTCGATGCCCGGCGCGAACCAAACCGGTGGCGATGGAACCGCCGATGAAACCGGCGGCGCCGGTGATGAATACGTTCATGGTCAAACTCCTTGGCCAGATAAGTGATGGGACGAGTATCGAGGACGGCTGCCGGGGGAAACAGACCGCCTTGCCCAAATCACTCTTGTCCTGGAGTCACGAATCGCCCTTGAATTCCCGCGAGGCGTAGTCGGCAAGCTTGCCTTGGATGAAATCGAGAAAGCACTGGATCCGCAACGCCAGTTGGGAGTTGCGGTAGTACACCGCATGAATCGGCTGGCGGTAGCCGCTGTTGGCCTCCGCCAGCAGCACCTTCAACCGGCCGGTACGGATGTCGTCACGGGTCATGAAGTCCGACAGGCAGGCAATGCCCTGGCCTTCCAGCGCCAGGTGCCGCACCGTCTCGCCACTGGAAGCGCTGATGAGCGGCTGGATCGGCCAGCGGTCGCCGTGCACATGGCGCAACGGCCACTGGTTGAGCCCTTCGTTCTGGGCAAACCCCAGCAACGCATGCTCCGCCAGTTCGGCGACGCTGGCAGGGGTGCCGTGTCGCTTCAGGTAAGCCGGGCTCGCCAGGATGTGCAGCGGGCTGCAACCCAGCGAGCGGGCGTGCAGCGTCGAATCGGTGAGGGTGCCGATGCGAATGGCGACGTCGGTGCTTTGCTCCAGCAAATCGATGATCAAGTCATTGCTGTTGAGTTCAAGCTGGATGTCCGGGTAAAGGCTGCGGAACTCTTCGATGTGAGGGACGATGGCGTGGAGCATGAACGGCGACGCGGCGTTGATCCGCAAGCGCCCGGCGGGGTTTTTCTGGCGCGACGACAGACGCTCTTCCAGTTCGTCCATCTGGTCGAGAATGCCCTTGGCCTGCTCGAAGAAATACTTGCCCTCCTCCGTCAGATCCATGCGCCGCGTGGTGCGGTTGATCAGCGTGGTCTCCAGCTTGGCTTCCAGGCGCGACAACGTGCGGCTGACCGCCGACGGCGTTTGCCCGACCTGCTCGGCGGCGGCGGAAATCGACCCGCACTCGATGACGCAGACGAAGATCTGCAGTTCGTCGGATCTGGCTTTCACGTATCCCCCTGTCGACTGAGCTGTTGTGGCAAGGATCTATCTGTGGCGAGGGGATTTATCCCCTCGCCACAGGCAAATCCATTGCCACAGGATAGTAACGGGATGCGTAGGGAAAGGAAGGTCAAGCCTTCAGACCGAACACCTCAACCAGATGCTGCTCATACCGCGCCACATCCGCCTCGATGTTCGGGCGCTTCATCACGTCCACGCACAGGAACGTCGGCAGCGCGGTCATGCCGAGGAACTGATTGGCCTTGTGGAAGGGGAAATACACCGCGTCCACACCTTTGGCCTCGAAGAAGTCGGTGGGGTCGTCGAAGGCCTGTTGCGGGGCGTTCCAGGTCAGGGACAACAGGTATTGTTTGCCTTGTATCAGGCCACCGCTGCCGTACTTCTGAGAGGCGTCGGAGCGGGTTCGACCGTCGCTGGCATAAAGGCTGCCATGGCCCTCGGTGAAGACTTCGTCGATGTATTTTTTCACGGTCCACGGCGCGCCCATCCACCAGCCGGGCATCTGGTAGATGATCACGTCGGCCCAGAGGAACTTGGCCACCTCTTCCTGGATGTCGTAGCCGCCGTCGATGAACGTGGTCTTCACATCCAGGCCGCCACGGTCCAGCACGCTGAGCGCCGTGTCGTGAAGGGTGGCGTTGTAGCGACCATCGGAGTGGGCGAATTGTTTGCCGCCGTTGAGCAACAGGACTTTTTTCATGGAGCGCCTCATTCGGGTTCCACGGCACCGCCTCGAAGGCTGCCGAAGGAGAAGGTTGAAAATGATGGCGGCAGACTACCGAGGCACCTCGCGCGGAATAAGCCCCGCACCGGCAAAACTGATTTGACGCAAACGCACGAATCAACCACAGATTGTTGCCTTAGACTCCTGCACCGAAATTCATTCCAGGAGCCACGCGATGAGCGAGCAACACGCTTTCATCCTTCACGCCAAGACCCGCCCGGAAAAAGCCGACGCCTTCGAAGCACTGTTTCGCGCCTATGTCGAACCGAGCCGCGCCGAACCCGGCTGCATCGAATACCACATGCTGCGGGACCAGCAGGATCCCACACTGTTTATCTTCTACGAGGTGTGGGCCTCCCAGGCACACCTGGACGTGCACTCGAACCTGCCGCACATGCAGCAATTCTTCGCGCAGCGCATGGATTACCTGGAGCGCGACTTCGAGATCCGTCGCATCGACATGCTCAGCCCATCCTCGGCTAGCCGCTGATCAGCAGATGGCCGCCGAGCACCCCGAGGCCCACGAAGAACACACGCTTGAACAACACGGCGTTGATCCGCTGGCGCAACCATTGCCCCAGCCACATGCCCAGCAGCGCCGGCAACAACGCCAGCAATGAAGCGCTCATCTCACCCACGCCCAGGGCGTCGCGCCAGAACAGGCCGGCGGCCAGGGCCAGGGTCGAGACCGTGAACGACAGGCCCAGGGCCTGCACCAGCTCATCCTTGTCCAAGCCCAAGGCTTGCAGATAAGGCACCGCCGGAATCACGAACACCCCGGTGGCGCTGGTGATGACGCCGGTGATCATTCCGCACAGCGGGCCGAGCCACGGCTCGACACCAGCCCCCACCCGCAGCGTCGGCAGCAACAGCCCGGCCAGTGCATACAGCAACAAGGCTCCGCCCAAGGCACGCACGACCCACGCCCCGCCCGTCATGCCGATCCACAGCGTACCGAGCCCGGTGCCCAGGCCTATCGCCAGGAGCAACGGCCACAATCGCCGGATCAACGCTCGCAGGTGCCCACCAAACGCCAGTTGCCAGACGTTGGTCAGGGTCGCCGGAATGACCAGCAGCGCCGCAGCCTGCGTCGGCGCCATAGCCAGCCCGAGCAAGCCCATGGAAAGGGTCGGCAAGCCGAGGCCGATGACGCCCTTGAGGGTGCCAGCCAGCAAGAAGGTGACCATGACCAATAAAGAAAGGGCCGGACCAAGGTTCTGATAGAAAGCGATGAGTGTGTTCATGGGGCCATGGTGAGCCCTGGAGGACAGGTTTTAAATCTGCCATATACTGAGGCAGCCTCTCTTCCCGCAAGAGGCTGAAAACCTTGTGGGGTGCCACTGGCGCCTTCGCGGGCAAGCCCGCTCCCACCGTGGATCGTATTTCAAACGGTGAGAGCGGGCTTGCCCGCGAAGGCGGCATACCCAACACCGCAGAATTCGAGACAGGACCCCTTCCATGCACTTCGACCTCACCGACCTGCGCCTCTACCTGAACACCCTCGACACCGGCAACATCACCGCCGGTGCGGCTCGTAGCCATTTGTCGCTGGCGGCGGCCAGTGCTCGCGTCCGGGCCATGGAGGCGTCCCTAGGCATCGACCTGCTCGAACGCGGCCGGCGCGGCGTGACGCCGACTCCCGCAGGCAAAGCCCTGGCCCAGCATGCCCGAGGCTTGCTGCAACAGGCTGAACGCCTGCAACAGGACCTGGCCGAATACGCCAAGGGCGTCAAAGGCCGGGTGCGGTTGCTGTGCAACACCAGCGCCATGACCGAATACCTGCCCGAGCTGTTGGCCGATTTTCTCCAGGCCCATCTCAACCTCGACATTGACCTGCAGGAATTGCCCAGCTCACGGATCACCCATGCGCTGCGCCAAGGCGCGGCAGACCTCGGGATCGTTTCCGACGCAGTGGACACCGATGGCCTTCAGACCTGGCCTTTTCGGGACGATCCGCTGGTATTGATCCTACCGACCGGACACCCCCTGGCTGACGGTCGCGCCGTACGTTTCAGCGAGACACTCAGCCACGATTATGTCGGCCTGAACGCATCCAGCGCCCTGGCGATCCACCTGGAAGAGCAGGCCCTGCACATCGGCTCACGCATGCAAGTGCGCATTCGCGTCGATGGTTTCGACGGGATGATTCGTATGGTGGCCCACGGTGCAGGCATTGCCATCGTGCCGAAGGCGGCCATCGACCGGCGCCCACCCGAGCCTTCGTATCAATGCCTCCCGCTGCAAGAGCCCTGGGCACACCGGGCGCTGTTGCTGTGTGCCCGCGACTTCGACGCTTTGCCCGCCTATGCCAGGGCCCTGGCGCGGCATCTGGCCGGTTGAAGCGCGGTTCTGGACAACCCGGTGTCGAACACAGGCATCTTTGCATTCATCCCGCGCGTTAGGGTGCCGGTTCTCTTCCGCCCCTTTTCGGAGCTCACATGACCGCACCCATCACCGTCCTGCGCGACACCCACCCGCTGCCCGTACTCGACGCCTGCAAATGGGAAAAACTCGAAGGCGACCCGCACACCATCAACCTCAACGCCTACACCAGCGAAGACGGCAGCAAGATCATGGGCACCTGGATCTGCACCCCCGGCAAATGGCGGGTGGATTATGTGAAGTGGGAGTACTGCCATTTCCAGGAAGGCTACTGCGTCATCACCCCTGACGGCATGGCGCCGATCCACCTGCGTGCCGGCGACATCTTTGTGGTCGAGCCCGGCATGAAAGGCACCTGGGAAGTGGTCGAGACCGTGCGCAAATACTTCGTCTTTGCCTGAAGCAAAAAAGCGCGGGACCACCCGACGTGGTCCCTCGCAAAACGAAGTCAGCATTGGCCTTGGCGAGGGGATTTATCCCCGTTGGGTTGCGAAGCAACCCAAACTCCGCGTGCGGTGTGTCAGCTTGAACAGGGTTGCTTGGGGGGTTGCTGTGCAACCCAACGGGGATAAATCCCCTCGCCACAAAAGCCCTTCTGCAACCTGTCCCCGCAGGTTTACTGCGGCTTGCGATAGCTGTTAACGATCGCTGAAAAATCCTTGCCGCCTTCGCCGCGCTGGCTCATCGCCTGGTACAACTGCTGCGCCACCGCCCCCAGCACCACCGGCTGATGGGCTTGTCGCGCGGCCTCGGTGGCCAGGCCCAGGTCCTTGAGCATCAGGTCGGCGCCAAAGCCACCGGTGTAACCCCGGGACGCCGGCGCGGTTTCGATCACGCCCGGCCATGGGTTGTAAGTGTCCGAGCTCCAGCAACGGCCCGTCGAACTGTTGATGATGCCGGCCAGCACCTGGGTGTCGATGCCCAAGGCGTCGCCCAAGGCCATGGCCTCGCTGACGCCGACCATGGAAATCCCCAGCAGCAGGTTGTTGCAGATCTTGGCGATCTGTCCCGTGCCGACGTCGCCGCAATGCACGATGTTGCGGCCCATCTGCGCCAGCACCGGTTGCAGGGTCGCGAACAGTTCGGCGCTCGCGCCCACCATGAACGTCAGCGTGCCGGCCGCCGCGCCACCGGTGCCACCCGAGACCGGTGCGTCGGCCATCGCCACGCCCTGCTTGGCGGCAGCGGCGGCGACCTCGCGGGCGGTCTGCGGATCGATGGTGCTGCAATCCACCGCGGGCGTGCCGGCGGCGATCCCGGCCAGTACGCCGTCTTCACCCAGCCAGACACTGCGCACATGAGCCGCGGCCGGCAACATGGTGATCACCAGTCCAGCCCCTTGGGCCGCATCGCGCGGCGAGGCGCTGATCGTGCCGCCCAACGCCGCCAGCTCGGCCAATACCGTCTGGTTCAGGTCGAACAGGTTCAACGAATGGCCGGCCTTGAGCAGGTTGCGCGCCATCGGGGCGCCCATGTTGCCAAGGCCGATAAATGCGATGTTCATGTCCGGCTCCTTAACGCAGGTTGATGGTGGTGTTCACGCCGTCATTGACGCTGTCATCATCGAACCAGCGCGCGGTAACGGTCTTGGTCTGAGTGTAGAACTGCACCACTTGTTTGCCGTACGGGCCGAGGTCGCCGAGTTTCGAACCCCGCGAACCGGTGAAGCTGAAGAACGGCACCGGCACTGGGATCGGGATGTTGATCCCCACCTGGCCGACGTCGATCTCACTCTGAAACCTGCGGGCCGCCGCGCCGCTCTGGGTGAACAGGCCCGTGCCGTTGCCAAACGGGTTGGCGTTGACCAGGGCAATCGCCTGGTCGAGGGTGTCGACTTCCAGCACCACCAGCACCGGCCCGAAGATTTCCTCGGTGTAGATGCGCATGTCGGTGGTCACCCCGGAAAACAGGGTCGGCCCGACGAAATTGCCCTGCTCGAACCCCGGCACGCGAATGTCACGGCCGTCGAGTTCCAGCTTCGCCCCTTGCTGCACGCCGCTCTCGATCAACTCGAGGATCCGTGCCTTGGCCCGCTTGGAAATCACCGGCCCCACGTCCGTGCCCGGCTCACTGCCGGCGTTGACCTTGAGTTTTTGCGCCAGTGCCTTCAACTCCGGCAACCACTGCCTGGCCGCGCCCACCATCACCACCACCGAGGTGGCCATGCAGCGCTGGCCCGCCGCGCCGAAACCGGCGCCGACCAGGGCATTGAGGGTTTGCTCGCGGTTGGCATCCGGCAGCACCACCGCGTGGTTCTTGGCGCCCATCATCGATTGCACGCGCTTGCCATGGCGGCCCGCCAGGTCATACACATGGGTGCCGACCGCAGTCGAGCCGACGAAGGACACCGCCTTGATGTCCCGGTGGGTGCAGAGCGCATCCACCACGTCCTTGCCGCCGTGCACCACATTGAGCACGCCCGCCGGCACACCGGCCTCGATCGCCAGCTCCACCAACAGCATGGTCGACAGCGGATCCTGTTCCGAGGGCTTGAGCACGAAGGTGTTGCCGCAGGCGATGGCCATCGGAAACATCCACAGCGGGATCATCGCCGGGAAGTTGAACGGCGTAATGCCCGCGCACACCCCGATCGGTTGGCGCAGGGTGTAGGTGTCGACGCCACCGGCGACGTTCTCGGCGAACTCGCCCATTTGCAGGGTGCCGATGGAGCAGGCGTGTTCGACCACTTCCAGGCCACGGAAAATGTCACCCTCGGCGTCAGCGATGGTCTTGCCCTGCTCGGCGCTGAGCACGGCGGCGATACGCTTGGAGTGTTCGCGGATCAACGCCTGGAGCTTGAGCATGATGCGCATCCGCGCCCCGATGGGCGTCAGCTTCCAGGTCTGGAACGCGTGCTGGGCAGCGGCGATGGCGGCATCGACTTCCGCCGCCGTGGCAAAGGGGACTTTCGCCAGCACCTGCTGGGTGGCCGGGTTGACGATGTCGTGCCATTCGCTGGACTGGGATTCAACCCACTCGCCATCGATCAGCAGTTTGACGGTTTGCAGGGTGGTATCGCTGGGGGTAAGGGAAACATTCATGCTGGCCTCCGGGATTGTTCTTATAGAGAGCGCTGCTTCAGCAGGAACCAGGGCGTACAGACACCTTGGTGATAAGACGGTTTTTGGAGTATAGATGTGCAAACTTCTAATAAGAACGCACATAAAAACCGGTCCATCATGCAAAAAAACCTCACCTCCCTGGGCTCGCTGAACTGGGACGACCTCAAGTTTTTCCTCGAAGTGGCCCGCACCCGCAAGGCCAGCACCGCGGCCAAGCGCCTGGCCGTCGACTACACCACGGTGTCGCGACGCATCAGTTCGCTGGAGGCATCTTTAGGCACGCTGCTGTTCGAGAAATCCCGGACCAACGGTTTTGTCCTGACCGCCGAAGGCCAGCGCCTGCTGGGTTACGCCGAATCGATCGAAAGCACCCTGCACATGGCGTGCGAGCAGGTGTCCGGCTCTGGCGTCGCGCTGTCCGGCCACGTGCGCATGGGCTGCACCGAAGGTTTCGGCAGTTTCTTCATCACCCCGCAACTGAGCCATTTTGTCGACGCCTACCCGGCCATCTCGGTGGACATCCTGCCGCTGCCGCACTTCATCAGCCTCTCCAAGCGCGAAGCCGACATCGTCATCGCCCTCGAACGCCCGGAACACGGCCCGTATGTGTGCTGCAAACTCTGCGACTACCGGCTCCAGCTCTATGCCACCCAGCCCTACCTCGACAACCACCCGCCCATCCAGCGCCCGGCCGACTTGAGCAGGCATTCGTTCATCAGCTACGTGGATGACCTGGCCTTCAGCTCCGAACTGCTCTACCTGGCCAACGTACTCCCCGGCGCCAACGCCCACCTGCGCAGCACCAGCGTGATCGCCCAGTTCGTGGCCGCGCAACAAGGCCGGTCGCTGGCGATCCTGCCGTGCTTCCTCGCCGCCCAGGACCCGCGCCTTTTGCCGGTGCTGCCGGACGAGATCACCGTCACGCGGCAGTTCTGGATGTACTGCCGCGAGGACCTGCGCAAGCTCAAGCGGATCACGTTGTTGTGGGATTACATCCGCGAGGTGACGGAGCGCAATCAGGCGTTGTTGATGGGCGAGAACCGGGAGATGGTGTTCGCCGATTAATCGGCGATGACCACGATGGCGACGCGACGATTCTCGGTGCGCCCGCTGGCCGTGTCGTTGGAGGCGACCGGCTTGCTGCTGCCGAGGCCGCGCAGTTGGATGTTTTCCTCGCGCATGCCGACACTTGCCAGCACCGTGCCGACGCTGCTGGCCCGACGTTTCGACAGTTGTTCGTTGTAGGCTTGCGAGCCCGATGCATCGGTATGGCCATCCACCCGTACCCGCGCAATACCGGCGCCCAACAGTGCCTTGCCGATGCGCTCGACGATTTCGGTGCTGGCCGGGTTGAGCTTTTCCACGTCGCTGCCGAACAGCACCTTGCCCGACAGGCCAAAGGCCCAGCCTTCGTCAGTCAGTTCGAACCCCTGTTGCTGGAGGACGGCAACCTGGGCCGCGCTCAAGCCTTTCTGCGGTGCGGTCTGGCAGCCGGTCAGGGCCAGGACAGCGATCAACACGAACGCGGCGAACCGCCGCAAGGGAAGTTGAAAAAGTACACGCACGAATCAGCTCCTGGTTTGAAAGTCAGTGACAGGGTGCTCCGCCCCCGCCATGTGTTGCCCACCTCGGGCGAGGCGTTTGGCCTGGTACATCGCCGCATCGGCGGCATGAAGCAGTGCGCCGGGGGTGGCGCCATGATCGGGGTAAACGGCAATGCCGACACTGAGGGAGGTCAGGACCGACGCATCTCCGGGTAATTGAATCGGCAGTTCCATGCAGGCGATGATCTTTTCGGCAATTCGCTCGGCGTCCTCGGCATCGTGCAGGGGAGCCAGCAACACGGCGAATTCGTCGCCACCCAGGCGCGCCACCAGGTCATCCTCACGCAACTGCGCCCGAACGCGGGTCGCCACCGCCGTCAGCACCGCGTCACCGGCGGCGTGGCCGAAATTGTCATTGATGCCCTTGAACCGGTCGCTGTCCAGGTACAGCACCGCCAACTGCTCGTCGAGTTTGCTGGCGTTGCGCAAGGCGCGGATCAGCCGCCCTTCGAAGAACGCCCGGTTGGGCAACCCGGTCAGGCTGTCGTGGCTGGCCTGGTGAGCCAGGGTTTCGTTCTCGCTTTGCAGATGGGTCTGCCAGGACTCAAGCTCGTCGAGCAGCGCATTGAAGTCGTTGCCCAGGTTGTCCAGCTCGGCGATGGCGGCCAGTGGCACACGTCGGTCCATGGCTCGCTCGCTACGCGCCGCGTGCGCCACGTCGGCGAGGCTGCGCAGGGGCCCGGTGATCGCTCGCAACTGGCGCCGCGCCAGGTACAGCGCCACCCCGGCACTCACCGCTGTACAGACGATAATTCCCGCCAGGCCGCTGAGCAAAAAACGCAACAGGCTGCCACCGTGCCCCGCCAATTGGATCCTGCCAATGTTCTGCCCCTGGTGGACGATCGGCAGGCTGATGGGTTTTTCAAGAAACGCCTTGGCGATGTGCATTTCCAGTTCAGACAACAATCCGGTGTCCGGTCGTTGCCAGCGCGCCAGCAGGCGACCGTGCTCATTGAAGACCTGGGCTTCGGCCACTTCTTCGGTGGTCGCAATCAGCGCCAGCGCCTCGGTGGCCGCGGCCGAGTCATCGAACACCACCGCCGCCTCCACGGTGTAGTTGATCGAGCGGGCGATCAGGTGCAGGTTGTGATCGGCGTAGACCCGCAGCGCAAGCACCCCAAGCAGGGTCAAGGAGACGCTGGCCATGGCCACGGCCACCAGCGCGACGATCAAATGACCTCGACCGATGACCGAGCCCAGGGTCGGGCGGATCCGTGTCGGGGCCGGGCTCATGGGCTTGCCGGCCGGCGGCGGGACAACTGCAGGACACTCGGATGGATGCGCACGCCGCTGCGCGCCACCGAGTCGAGGTTGACCTCGAACGAGACCTGATCATCGCCGACCCTCAGGCAGAACAGGCTACCAACCGTGCACTGGTCACCGCCTTCGCTGATGCTCAGCACGGGTTTATCGATCAACGAGGCGAACAGCCGCGAGCGCTCATCGTCGGTCAGCCGACCAATGTAGAGGGCGTTGCAATCGGTGGCGATGCGAGGGCTGTCGGCCAGCAAGCGCTGCACGATCACTGGCCGGCCGGTGGCCTGGGTAGTGCCGTTGATCAGGTCGTCGGTGTACTGGGTCGGCCCGACGATGCACAACGCCAATTGCGTAGGCTCCACAGGCCAACGGGCGTAGCTGAGGATGCCCAGGACCACCTGCGTCACGGATTCGGCCCGCAGCTCGGCCTTGCTCGGCGACACTTGTTCCTCGGCCATCACGACAGGCGGCAACAGGCACAGGAGACTGGCGAGCACGTAATGCCTCCAGCTTCCGTAGCGCATTGCCTCCCGAACAGCCAAAACCATGGCGAGTCTCTATCCGTTACAGTAAATGTCGGAACGATAGCACAGTGCCAAAAAGCCAGCGAGAAGCCGTTCTACAGTGACTTGCGACAGAAAAGCGTCAAAACAACGTCAGCCCCCTTTCGCACTAACAGCAGATCAGTCCGTCTCCCGCTCCAGTTCCAGCATCAAACCGCTCAAGCGCTTGACCTTGCGTCGCACCGCCTCCTCGAATATCCCCGCACGCGGTTCGATCAGGCTGAACCACTGCTTGGCCCGGGTAATGGCGGTGTACACCAGTTCCTTGGTCAATACCGGGTTCAGCGCATCCGGGAGGATCAGCGCGGTGTGGGTGAACTCCGAGCCCTGTGACTTGTGTACGGTCATGGCGTAGACGGTTTCCACATCGTTCAGGCGACTGGGCAACACGAAGCGCACGCCCCCCTCGCCGTCGTTGCGCAGGAAGGCCACCCGCAAGACCTGCTTGCCGGCATCGGGCCCGGCACGCTCGGGCAATTTGAGGGCGATTCCGATATCACCGTTCATCAACCCCAAGCCATAGTCATTGCGGGTCATCAACACCGGGCGTCCTTCATACCACTGGTGATCGCTCTCGATCAGGCGAGCCTTGAGCAACGCGGTGGTGACCCGCTGGTTCAAGCCGTCGACGCCCCAGGGGCCCTTGCGCACGGCGCAGAGCAACTGGAAGGCGTCGAACGCCGACAGGACGTCCCGGGCCCAATCGGCCCAGCAACTGTCCGCCAGCGGGCGATCCGGGGCCGGGCGACGCTCGCGCAACACGTTCAGGTAGTGCCGGTAGCCCTGTGGCCCGCCGGCATGGCCTTCGAGCGCCAGACGCTCGAGCTTGCCATCGTGCTCCCCCGTCAACGCCAGGGAAAACAGGTCGGCATACTGGCCGCCCACCAATGACTGACGAGCTTTTTCAGGCTGCTGCTGATTGACCTGGCGAGCCATCTGGCCGATCCCGCTGCCTTCGCCGAAACGCCGTGAATGCCTGAGCATGACCACTTGCTGCGCCAGGGGATGAGAACCGTCCAGGTCCTGCTGCAAGTCGCTGGCCGCAAGGTTTTCGCCGCTGACCGACTCAAGCCAGGCGCGGGTCCGGGGGCTGTACCAGCCGTCCTCGGCGTCCCGGCACAAATCCCCCAGCACGGCCCCTGCTTCAACCGAGGCCAACTGATCCTTGTCCCCCAGCAACACCAATCGCGCATGGGGCGGCAGCGCATCCAGCAAGTTGGCCATCATCTCCAGGTCGATCATGGACGCTTCATCGACCACCAGCAGGTCCAGCGGCAGCCGGTTACCGCCATGGTGACGGAAATGCCGGGTGCCGGGACGGCTGCCCAGCAAACGGTGGACCGTGGTCACATCACAGGGAATGCGCTCGCGTACCGCGTCAGCCACGTCCAGGGTGCGGACCTGCTGGCTGATGGACTCGGTCAGGCGCGCCGCGGCCTTGCCGGTCGGGGCGGCCAGGCGGATCCGCAGCGGCTTCCCCGCCTCGACGGCCGGTGCCTGCAACAAGGCCAGCAAGCGCACGACAGTGGTGGTCTTGCCCGTGCCGGGCCCTCCCGTCACGATGCTGAAGGCGCCGCGGGTCGCCAGGGCGCAGGCCAGTTTCTGCCAATCGATCGGGCCCGCCGCATGGGCCGGCCCAAACAGCCCGTCCAGACGCTCGCGCAGGTCCTCGGGCGCGGCTTCCTGCTCAGCGAGCCGTTGCCGCAATGCCTCGTCGATACGGCGCTCGTAGCCCCAGTAGCGGCGCAGGTAAAGCCGTTTGCCGGACAACACCAACGGCCGTTGCCGGGCTTCTTCATGCTCATCGACCGCCAGCGCCACCAGTCGGCTGGCCGCCAGCACCTTGCACCAATGGGCGCCGTCCAGTGTGCGCAGTATCTGCGAGGGCAGCAGCATGGCCCCGGCCTGCGCATCGCCCTCGGGAGGCAGCGACAGTGCGAAGTCCGGTTCCTTGAGGGTTTCAAACAGGTCCAGGCAAACGTGCCCGTGGCCCAATTGGTGACTGGTGAGGGCCGCGGCGAGCAGGACCAGCGGATCGTCATCCGGCGCCAATTCATGGAGGAACGCGACGAAGGCCTTGTCCAGGGCACGCAACCAACCTCGCTCGACCCAGCGCGTCAACAATAAAAGCAGGTCATCTGCCCGGCTCAAAGGGGCCAGGTCGACCAGGCGCTCGTCGTCGGCCGGCGTGGGTAGCAGGTCGGCAAAGGAACGGCTCATAGCAATTCTCCCTGTACCCACGCGGGCTCGGCCTTGGGTTCGGGCGCGCCCTGGAACAGGCGGTCGAGCTGTTCGATCAAGGCCCGTGGCGGCCTGGTGAAATACACGCCACGGCTGGCCGAGCGGGTCCCGCGTAGGAACAGGTACAGCGCGCCACCGACGTGCCGGTCATAGTCATAGTCGGGCAACCGCGCCTTGAGCTGTCGGTGCAGGGCCAACAGGTACAGCACGTATTGCAGGTCATAGCGGTTATCCAGGATCGATTGCTCCATGGCCTGTGCGGTGTAGGCCGTGTCATCGACACCCAGCCAGTTGGACTTGTAGTCGGCCACGTAATACCGACCACCGTGCTCGAACGTCAAATCGATGAAGCCCTTGAACATGCCGTTGAGCAACACCGGCTCCGCCGCGACACGAGCGACGCCGCCATGGGTGAATCGGCAGACCAACTGGTCGAGCTTTTGCACATCGACCTTGTGACTGGCGAACCAGAACTCCATCTCCACCTGGAACTGGGCCAGGTGTTCGAGCACCACCGGCGCCTGGCCATCGCCGACAGGCAAAGGCGTCTTGACCACGTGCTGCAGCCAATCGCTCAGCGTGGCGATCCAGCCCTTCCAGCCTCGACGATTGCAGCGTCGGGCCACCGCATCCTCGATAACCTTAGGCGCAGGAGAAAAGCCCTCTCCGGCCACCCACTCCAGCAGGCCGTGAAGGAAAGTGCCCGGGTTGGGACCCCGAGGAAAGCGGTGAATATCGCCGCCCACGGCGTTGGTCTCTCTGGGGGCTTGCGGGTCCAGACGCTCATCGTCGAACAGTTTCTGGGCCTGCGGATTTTCTGGCGCGGCATCGCTGCCTTCGCTCATCACTTCGCCAATGCGCAACGCGCTGTAGGAGGCGATCCACCAATGCTCGCTGGCTTTGCGCACGGGCACCAGGGGTTCGAGCAACACCGCCTCGTTGCGGGGAGGGTGATAGCGCTCGTCGGTGGCCTGGGGCATTTCCTGGCAACTGACTGCATCGCTGCCTTGTTGCAGGTCCTCCAGCCAGCGCCTCAACCCGACCGATTCGGCCAGCGGGCTGCCACCGCCCAACAGATAGCCCAGCGCAGAGAGGTGCAGGATCGAGCGGCTATTGCTGCCCCGCTTGAGATCGGCGACGCCCAGCCAGCAGGCATGTTGCGCTCGCGTGAGCGCCACGTAGAGAAGCCGCAGATCCTCGGCCAACCGCTCGTCATCGGCCTTGGCAATCAACTCGGTCGTAGGCTGGAGACTGATCTGCGCCCTGCCGGCTTCATCGTGGTAATGCAACGGCAATCGACTGCCATCCACCGGTTTCGTCGAGCAGATGAAAGGCAGGAAGACCAACGGATATTCGAGGCCCTTGGACTTGTGGATCGTGACCACCTTGACCAGTTGCTCATCGCTTTCCAGCCGCAGGATCTGTTCTTCCCCGGCCTGCCCGGACAACGCCAGGTGTTCGGATAAATGCCGGATCAGGGCCTGTTCGCCATCCAGTTCGCCAGCCGCCTGCTGCAACAGCTCGCTCAGATGCAACAGGTTCGTCAGCACCCGCTCCCCATCGCTGCGCGCCATCAGTGCCTGGGGCAACTCAAAATCATGCAGCAGGCGCCGCAACATCGGCAGCACGCCCTGGGTACGCCAGACGGTGCGATAGCCACGGAATTGCATGACCCGGGCTTCCCAGGCCAACTCGTCCTGGTTGAGGCGCTCCAGTTCGGTCAACGGCAGGTTCAACGTGATGCTGGCCAGCGCTGCCCGCAACGGTCGTTCCACATCCGGCTCGGCGCAGGCCTTGAGCCAGGTCAGCAGGTCCCGTGCTTCCTGCGAAGCGAAGACCGAGTCCTTGTCCGACAGATAGACACTGCGCACACCCCGGGCGGACAACTGATCTCGCACGGCCTGTGCTTCCTTGCCGTCGCGCACCAGGATGGCGATGTCCGCCGGGCGCAATCCGCGGAGGGTCTCGTCATCGCCCCTGAAGCCGTCGCGCCCCGCCTGGCCGCCGTTGAGCAACGCGGTGATCTGGCTGGCGCAGGCAGCCGCCATGTGCTGCCGGTACACCGCACCGGAAACCGGTTGATCCGAAGGCAACTGCCAGACGTTCAGGGCGGCGACAGTGTGCCCGGCGATCTGCAAGGATTCCTTGCGGCCCTGGGACTCGACGGCCAGGAATGGCACCGGGTTCTCGCCCGAGCGCTCACGAAACAGAAAAGCCCCGCGGCCCTCCCGCCGAGCTTCGGCATTCAGGAAAATGTGGTTGACCGCGCCCACCATGGCATGACTCGAGCGGAAGTTCGTGCCCAACGTGTGCAATCGGCCAGCGGTGGCCTCGCGAGCACGCAGGTAGGTGTAGATGTCGGCCCCGCGAAAGGCATAGATCGCCTGTTTCGGATCGCCGATCAGGAACAGCCCGGTTTCAGGATTGTTCTCTTCGATGCGATAGATACTCTCGAAGATCCGGTACTGAACCGGATCCGTGTCCTGGAATTCGTCGATCAGCGCCACCGGAAACTGCTCGCGAATCAGACTCGCCAGGCGCTCACCGCCGTCGGCCTGCAACGCTGCATCGAGACGCAGCAGCATGTCGTCGAAGCCCATCTCCGCCCGACGACGCTTCTCGGACTCGAAGCGCGCACCGACCCATTGCGCGGCATGTTGCAGCACGGCAGCATCGGGTGTGGGCAATGCGTCCAGGCTGGCTTTGAGGCCGGTCATGGCATCCAGTCCGGGGTGGCTGGGCACTTCGCCCTTCCAGGCTTCAGCCATCCCCTCGGGCGTCAGCCGGGTGAAGCCACTGCCAATGTCCAACAGCTCGAGGCTTTCGTCCTCGACCCAGGCCGTGATCTTCTGAAACCACGGTTCGAAATAACGCGTCTGCATCTTGCGCCCATCGACGCTCTTGCTGGCGACGCCCTGCTGGCAGATCTGTAGCAACTCCACGGCCCATTGACGCCAGGGCGCCTTGAGATCAAGCAAGGCGGCACTGCGCTCCTGCAAGGACGCGGCGATGAGTTCGGCCGGTTCGGTCCCGTCACCGTTATCCCGTTCGCTGGAAAACAACCCTCGCACACGTGGCAGCAGCGCAGCCGGGCTTCCCCAGTGGCTACGCACCCAATTCAATGCATCGCCCTGCATCGAGTAGCAGAACAACCGCCAATAATCGCGCAGCACCTCGCCGAGCAATTCGCTGTGATCGGTTTCCAGGGTCTGGGTAAATAGACTGCCACTGTCGAACGCATGCTCTCGCAACATCCGCTGGCACCAGCTATGGATGGTGGAGACGGCCGCTTCATCCATCCACTGCGCGGCAATGTCCAAACGGTTTGCGCAGGCCGGCCATTGCGCGGTGTCGAACTCATCACGCAGTTCGGCGATCAATGCATCCGGGGCGGGAATTTCGTCACGAAAGAAACGCGCCGCTTCGGCAAGACGGGTACGGATCCGTTCGCGCAACTCCTTGGTGGCGGCGTCGGTAAAGGTCACCACCAGGATTTGCGGTGGAAGCAATTCACGGCCAAACCCGCTGGCAGGGCCACCGTGCCCGAGCACCAGGCGCAGGTACAGCGCCGAGATGGTAAAGGTCTTGCCGGTACCGGCGCTGGCTTCGATCAGTTGGCTGCCACGTAGCGGAAACACCAGGGCCAGCGGTGTTTGCCGACTCATGGACGCACCTGCTCGCCGGCCGATGAAACCCATGGCGCCTGGAGCAATGGCCGGTAAAGCGCGTCGCACCAATCGGGAAAGGTTTCGTCGGCCATCAGCGCATCGAAGTCCGGGAACTGGCGAGCCAGGGCTGGGCTTTCCCGTCGCTCGCCTTCAGAGGTCTGCCCGTCGCCTTCATAGGCTTTTCGCGCAGCCGCTTCAGCCTTGGGCACCTCGCTCTGGCCAAGCCAGGCAAAGGCCGTCTTCACTGCAATGGGCAGCGGCTGGCGCATACCGGCCTGCCAGGCTTGCAACAGGTCGCCCAACAGCCGTTGCGCCACAGGCGCCTCGAAAGGATCCAGCAACAAGCTGTCATCACTGGCCACCAACGCTGTCGTCAGCGACAGGCCATTGGCACAGGCCACAAGATGGTTGACCCACGGACGTATCAGGCGATGCCATTTACGCGTCTTGGAGGCGCCAATGCCATTGGGTATCGCCGTGATCGCGAGGACCGCGCCGTCGCCTCGCTGATGCAGGCCGCTGAGCCACCCTTCGACGCTCACACCTTGCGACTGCACACTGACCTGCACGGCGCTGGTCAGCGGCGTGGGCCATAGCGCCAGGAGTTGTTGGTAACGCTGGAGCAGGTCCGGCAAGGGCTCGATCAACTCGCGCTGCATGCACTCACCGAAGCCAGCCATCGGCAACAGGCCGCTGTTCTGAAGCCGTCTGGCGTGAGCGCTCAGGGCAAGATCCGGTTGGTCCAGGCGCATCAGCGCGGCCTCCAGCAAACTGTCGCTCAGGCTGTAGCGTTGCAGGGCGTCGAGCACGAAGGGTTCGTCGTCGGCCAGGGGGGCTTCGATGGCCTCGAAGAATACTTTCAGCCGCTGGCTGAAGAAATGCCGGACCGGATTGCGCAGGAAATCCTGCAGTTGGCCGAGGCCCAAGGGCTCGTCCTGGATGTAGGGCTCCAACACCTGGGGCTTGCCGGTGTGGTCCGGGGCATCGTGAAGCATTCGCCATTCGCTGGCATAGCTGAACAGCGCATCACCGCGATGAAAATAACGCGCACTGAATGGTTGCAGCGGATGTTCCTGGGTCAGTGCGTCGAGCAGCGTTTCGCGGTCGTCGACCAACCGCCACCCGCTGGCCAGATGATCACGCAACTGGCCGATCAATACCGAAGCGGGGCGCTCGCTGTTGTCACGGATGCTGCGGCCCACCCAACTGATGTACAGTTTTTCCCGAGCCGAAAGCAGCGCCTCCAGCAGCAGGTAACGATCATCCTCACGTCGGGAGCGATCACCGGGACGATAGTCGCTGCCCATGAGGTCGAAATCCAGGGGTGGCTGGGCGCGCGGGTAGTCACCATCGTTCATGCCCAACAGGCACACCAGCTTGAAGGGAATCGCCCGCATCGGCATCAAGGTACAGAAATTGACCGCGCCGGCCAGAAAGCGTTGGGACAGTCGGCCTTGATCCAGCCCGGCCAGCCAGGCTTCACGTACGACCGTCAGCGGCATTTCGTCCAGCAGGCCAACCGACTCACAGGTTTCCAGCCAGGTCTCACGCAGGTCTTCGAGTTGGGCCAGCAGGTAGTCGTCGTGTTCGTTGCTCGCTTGGAAAAACAGCTGTAGGAGGTCGTGCAGGCGCGCTCCCCATTCCTGTGGAGAGGCCGGCTGGGTGAGTGCCTGATGAGCGACCTCCAGTGCGTCCAGTAAAGCCACAAGCGGACCGATCAAGGCTGCGTCCAGGCCGCCAATCTCATCGTAGGGCTCGATGCCTTCGTAAGCATCCGAGCGACCGACAGCGTACCCCAGCAACATCCGGCGCAGCCCGAATCGCCAGCTATTCTGCTCAAGCTCCGCCGGTAAACCCAACCCGGCGCGATGCTCGGCGTTCATGCCCCAGCGGATACCAGCCCCTTCGATCCAAAGGTGCAACGTCGGCAGGTCGGCCTCATCGATACCGAACCGTTCACGCAACGCCGGGACGTCGAGCAAATCGAGGATTTCGCTGACGGGGAAACGACTGTCAGGCAGCTTGAGCAAATGTTCCACGGCGATCAGCAGCGGATCGCGTCCGCGCTGACCCTGATCCGTCAACGTAAAGGGAATGAAGCGAGGGTCGGTTCGATCCAGTTGGCCGAACACCGCGCGAATGTGCGGCGCGTAGGTGTCGATGTCAGGAACCATGACGATGATGTCCCGGGGACGCAGGGTCGGATCCGCGCTGAAATGAGCCAGCAACTGGTCATGGAGAATCTCGACTTCGCGCTGGGCACTGTGGGCAACATGGAAGCGGATCGAACCATCTTGCGCCGTATCGACAGCCGGCCAATGTTCGCGGGTTTCGTTGAGGGGGCGCAGTTCGAGGATGTCATCCTGCAACTGGCCAAGCAGCGTCGTGGGATTCGCTTCACTGAACAGGTCGATACGCCCGTCGCGAAATACCGAGCGATAGCTGTTGGGATCATCGTAGCTGTCGAGCAGGTTGATATAGTCACGCCCCTGCTTGCCCCAGGCAGCCAGGAGCGGGTGGGCGTGCTGATGCAGGGTTTGCGGATCGAGGGCGACGGGCATGCCGCTCTTGCGGGCCTGGCGCTTGTATTGATGCCGCAACAGGTCCTTGTCGGCCACGATGTCCGCCCAGTGGTGGCGGCACGGGTTGTGGACGCACAGCAAGACCTGACTGAACCGGGAAAGCCCGGCGAGCGCCTCGAGCGCCTGGGCGGGCAACGACGAAATGCCGAAGACGATGACCCGCGCCGGCAGACCGTGGGGCGCCGTCTCCAGGCTGTTGATGCGTTCAATGTAGCGCTGGTGAACGCCGGCCCGGCTCTGCGCCATACCGGCCTCCCCCACGTCTACCAACAAGGCTCGCCACAGTTCGGCCTGCCAGCAATTTTCCGGTGCAAGGGGTTTGATTTCCCCTCGCACGTTTCGCGTTTGGTGTCGACCGTCAGCCCAGTCTTCCAGCCAGTCGGCGCGGTATACCTGGTATTGGTCGAACAGGTCGGCAAGGCGTTCGGACAATTGATAGCGCTTACGCAGATCGGTGTCGTGGGTAAGGAAACGACGCAACGGTTCGAAATGGGGTTGCTCGATCAGTTGCGGCAGCAAGCGCATCAGGCGCCAGGTTAACGGTGACTTGTCGAGCAGGGATTTGGCCGGAATCTCGTCACGCCCCAGGACGGTTCGGTAGAGCTGCCACATGAAGCTGCCGGGCAGTTGCACATCAATGGCAGCGGCGATACCGCAACCACCCGTATCGTCATCCTCCGGGTCCTCAGCCAGGGCCAGCTTGAGCCATTGGGCAATGCCGTTGCTCTGTACCAGGGCTATTTCATTTTCAAGAGGAGCCAACGGATAACGCCGCATCAGGCTGATCACCAGGCTGCGCAATTCATCCAGGCGATTCCCGTGAACCACCATGAACGCTGGGCTGAGGGACGTTGCGTCCGGCATGAAAGGCATCCTTGAAAATGCAAAAAGCTAGGGCAGAACCTTAGCACTGTCGGGGGGCTGTGACAGCCGCCCGCTTTCCGAGCTTGTTGTCAGAGTTTTCCTGCGGGCAAAACAAAACCCCAACTGCTTTCGCAATTGGGGTTTCGGAATTTAATCTTGACGATGACCTACTCTCACATGGGGAAACCCCACACTACCATCGGCGATGCATCGTTTCACTTCTGAGTTCGGGATGGGATCAGGTGGTTCCAATGCTCTATGGTCGTCAAGAAATTCTTGAGCCAGCGCGCTTTTCAGCGTTCCAGCAAATCGGGTATGTGATCGGGTGTGAGCCGCAAACTTTCGGTTTGTTTCGTCTTCACCACACCGCAATCTGGCTTTCTAAGCGCAAATTGCTTGGGTGTTATATGGTCAAGCCTCACGGGCAATTAGTACAGGTTAGCTCAACGCCTCACAGCGCTTACACACCCTGCCTATCAACGTCGTAGTCTTCGACGGCCCTTCAGGGAGCTCAAGGCTCCAGTGAGATCTCATCTTGAGGCAAGTTTCCCGCTTAGATGCTTTCAGCGGTTATCTTTTCCGAACATAGCTACCCGGCAATGCCACTGGCGTGACAACCGGAACACCAGAGGTTCGTCCACTCCGGTCCTCTCGTACTAGGAGCAGCCCCTCTCAAATCTCAAACGTCCACGGCAGATAGGGACCGAACTGTCTCACGACGTTCTAAACCCAGCTCGCGTACCACTTTAAATGGCGAACAGCCATACCCTTGGGACCGGCTTCAGCCCCAGGATGTGATGAGCCGACATCGAGGTGCCAAACACCGCCGTCGATATGAACTCTTGGGCGGTATCAGCCTGTTATCCCCGGAGTACCTTTTATCCGTTGAGCGATGGCCCTTCCATACAGAACCACCGGATCACTAAGACCTACTTTCGTACCTGCTCGACGTGTCTGTCTCGCAGTCAAGCGCGCTTTTGCCTTTATACTCTACGACCGATTTCCGACCGGTCTGAGCGCACCTTCGTACTCCTCCGTTACTCTTTAGGAGGAGACCGCCCCAGTCAAACTACCCACCATACACTGTCCTCGATCCGGATAACGGACCTGAGTTAGAACCTCAAAGTTGCCAGGGTGGTATTTCAAGGATGGCTCCACGCAGACTGGCGTCCACGCTTCAAAGCCTCCCACCTATCCTACACAAGCAAATTCAAAGTCCAGTGCAAAGCTATAGTAAAGGTTCACGGGGTCTTTCCGTCTAGCCGCGGATACACTGCATCTTCACAGCGATTTCAATTTCACTGAGTCTCGGGTGGAGACAGCGCCGCCATCGTTACGCCATTCGTGCAGGTCGGAACTTACCCGACAAGGAATTTCGCTACCTTAGGACCGTTATAGTTACGGCCGCCGTTTACCGGGGCTTCGATCAAGAGCTTCGCGTTAGCTAACCCCATCAATTAACCTTCCGGCACCGGGCAGGCGTCACACCCTATACGTCCACTTTCGTGTTTGCAGAGTGCTGTGTTTTTAATAAACAGTCGCAGCGGCCTGGTATCTTCGACCGGCGTGGGCTTACGCAGCAAGTGCTTCACCCTCACCGGCGCACCTTCTCCCGAAGTTACGGTGCCATTTTGCCTAGTTCCTTCACCCGAGTTCTCTCAAGCGCCTTGGTATTCTCTACCCAACCACCTGTGTCGGTTTGGGGTACGGTTCCTGGTTACCTGAAGCTTAGAAGCTTTTCTTGGAAGCATGGCATCAACCACTTCGTCACCCAAAGGGTAACTCGTCATCAGCTCTCGGCCTTGAAACCCCGGATTTACCTAAGATTTCAGCCTACCACCTTAAACTTGGACAACCAACGCCAAGCTGGCCTAGCCTTCTCCGTCCCTCCATCGCAATAACCAGAAGTACAGGAATATTAACCTGTTTTCCATCGACTACGCTTTTCAGCCTCGCCTTAGGGACCGACTAACCCTGCGTCGATTAACGTTGCGCAGGAAACCTTGGTCTTTCGGCGTGGGTGTTTTTCACACCCATTGTCGTTACTCATGTCAGCATTCGCACTTCTGATACCTCCAGCAAGCTTCTCAACTCACCTTCACAGGCTTACAGAACGCTCCTCTACCGCATCACTTACGTGATACCCGTAGCTTCGGTGTATGGTTTGAGCCCCGTTACATCTTCCGCGCAGGCCGACTCGACTAGTGAGCTATTACGCTTTCTTTAAAGGGTGGCTGCTTCTAAGCCAACCTCCTAGCTGTCTAAGCCTTCCCACATCGTTTCCCACTTAACCATAACTTTGGGACCTTAGCTGACGGTCTGGGTTGTTTCCCTTTTCACGACGGACGTTAGCACCCGCCGTGTGTCTCCCATGCTCGGCACTTGTAGGTATTCGGAGTTTGCATCGGTTTGGTAAGTCGGGATGACCCCCTAGCCGAAACAGTGCTCTACCCCCTACAGTGATACATGAGGCGCTACCTAAATAGCTTTCGAGGAGAACCAGCTATCTCCGAGCTTGATTAGCCTTTCACTCCGATCCACAGGTCATCCGCTAACTTTTCAACGGTAGTCGGTTCGGTCCTCCAGTCAGTGTTACCTAACCTTCAACCTGCCCATGGATAGATCGCCCGGTTTCGGGTCTATTCCCAGCGACTAGACGCCCTATTAAGACTCGCTTTCGCTACGCCTCCCCTATTCGGTTAAGCTCGCCACTGAAAATAAGTCGCTGACCCATTATACAAAAGGTACGCAGTCACAGAACAAAGTCTGCTCCCACTGCTTGTACGCATACGGTTTCAGGATCTATTTCACTCCCCTCTCCGGGGTTCTTTTCGCCTTTCCCTCACGGTACTAGTTCACTATCGGTCAGTCAGTAGTATTTAGCCTTGGAGGATGGTCCCCCCATATTCAGACAAAGTTTCTCGTGCTCCGTCCTACTCGATTTCACTTCTAAGATCCTTTCGCGTACAGGGCTATCACCCACTATGGCCGCACTTTCCAGAGCGTTCCGCTAAAATCAAAGAAGCTTAAGGGCTAGTCCCCGTTCGCTCGCCACTACTAAGGGAATCTCGGTTGATTTCTTTTCCTCAGGGTACTTAGATGTTTCAGTTCCCCTGGTTCGCCTCTTGCACCTATGTATTCAGTGCAAGATAACCATCTTATGATGGCTGGGTTCCCCCATTCAGACATCTCCGGATCACAGTCTGTTTGCCGACTCCCCGAAGCTTTTCGCAGGCTACCACGTCTTTCATCGCCTCTGACTGCCAAGGCATCCACCGTATGCGCTTCTTCACTTGACCATATAACCCCAAGCAATCTGGTTATACTGTGAAGACGACATTCGCCGAAAATTTGCATGCTCAATTAAGAACGCTCACAAATTTTACCTTAGCCTGATCCGTTACCAGTGAAAGTAACGTTCAGTCTATCTTTCTATCACATACCCAAATTTTTAAAGAACGATCCAGTCAAAAGACCAGAAATCAACATTCACCATCACGTCGATGGAATGCTCATTTC
>NZ_CP144758.1:0-787500 GCF_036689585.1 Pseudomonas sp. WP18 | reverse complement strand
TGGCACGCTGCGGCCAGCGTTGGGTAATCGCCTTGCGTCGCGTATAGAAACGCACGCCGTCAGGACCATAGGCATGCAGGTCGCCGAACAACGAACGCTTCCAGCCGCCAAAGCTGTGATATGCAACAGGCACCGGCAGTGGAACGTTGACGCCCACCATGCCGACTTCGATCTCATCGCAGAACAACCGCGCCGCTTCACCATCGCGGGTGAAGATACAGGTGCCGTTGCCATATTCGTGATCGTTGATCAGTTGCATCGCCTCTTCCAGGCTGTTGACCCGGACGATGCACAGCACCGGCCCGAAGATCTCTTCCTTATAGATGCGCATCTCGGGTGTCACGCGATCAAACAGGCAGCCGCCCAGGAAGAAGCCTTCCTCATGCCCGGCGACGCTCAAGCCGCGACCGTCGACGATCAGCGAAGCCCCCGCCGAGACGCCATCTTCTATATAACCACTGACCTTGTCCCGATGCTGACCGGTCACGAGTGGCCCCATGTCCAGTCCGCAAGAAGTCCCCGCACCGATTTTCAACGCCTTGATCTGCGGCACCAGCTTGGACACCAGTGCGTCGGCCACCTGGTCGCCGACACAGACCGCCACCGAAATCGCCATGCAACGCTCGCCGCACGAACCGTATGCCGCGCCCATCAGTGCGCTGACCGCATTGTCCAGATCGGCATCCGGCATCAGGACCGCATGGTTCTTCGCCCCGCCCAGCGCCTGGACGCGTTTGCCGCGTCGGGTGCCTTCGGCATAGATGTATTCGGCAATCGGCGTCGAGCCGACAAAACTCAAGGCCTTCACTTCCGGCGCTTCGATCAACGCATCCACCGCCGCCTTGTCGCCATGCACCACGCTCAATACGCCCTTGGGCAACCCCGCCTCCAACAATAACTGGGCAATCAGCAAGGTCGAGCTCGGGTCGCGCTCGGACGGCTTGAGAATGAAACAGTTACCGCAAACGATCGCCAACGGGTACATCCACAGCGGCACCATCGCCGGGAAGTTGAACGGCGTGATGCCCGCAACGACACCCAAGGGTTGAAAGTCTGACCAGGCGTCGATATTCGGTCCTACGTTACGGCTGTATTCGCCCTTCAGGATTTCCGGCGCGGCGCAGGCGAACTCGACGTTTTCGATGCCACGCTTGAGCTCACCAGCCGCGTCTTCCAGGGTCTTGCCGTGTTCTTCGCTGATCAACTGGGCAATGCGCGATTCGTTCTGCTCCAGCAATTGCTTGAAACGAAACATCACCTGCGCGCGCTTGGCCGGCGGCGTGCTGCGCCAGGCCGGGAAAGCCGCCTTGGCCGCGTCGATGGCCTGTTGAATGGTCGCGCGATCAGCCAAGGGCACCTTATGGATCGCCTGGCCGGTGGACGGGTTGAACACGTCGGCCGTGCGAGCGCTGTCACTCAGCAGTTCGCCATTGATCAAATGCGGGATGAGGCTCATGGGGACTCCAGAATTTATCCACAGGCGCCCGTCACCGGACGCCCGTTGTTGAAAGCGATTAGGAAAGGGTGGGTCAGTCGAGCTTGTTCAGCACTTCGCCGACCGCATCGAACAAACGGTCCAGGTCCTGCGGCTTGCTGTTGAACGTCGGCCCGAACTGCAAGGTGTCGCCACCAAACCGCACATAGAAACCGGCCTTCCACAACGCCATGCCGGCCTCGAACGGACGCACGATCGCATCGCCGTCCCGCGCGGCGATCTGGATCGCCCCGGCCAGGCCATAGTTGCGAATGTCGATGACGTTCTTCGCCCCTTTCACCCCATGCAGTGCGTTCTCGAAATGCGGTGCGACCTCGGCCACGCTCTGCACCAGGTTTTCCTTCTGCAGCAGGTCCAGCGCCGCCAGGCCGGCCGCGCAGGCCACCGGATGCGCCGAGTAGGTGTAGCCATGGGGGAATTCCACGGCGTACTCGGGCGTCGGCTGATTCATGAAGGTCTGGTAGATCTCGGAACTGGCAATCACCGCGCCCATGGGAATGGCGCCGTTGGTGACTTGTTTGGCGATGCACATCAGGTCCGGCGTCACGCCAAAGCTGTCGGCGCCGAACATCGAACCGGTGCGGCCGAAGCCAGTGATCACTTCGTCGAACACCAGCAGAATGCTGTGCTGGTCGCAGATTTCCCGCAGACGCTTGAGGTAACCCTCAGGCGGCACCAACACGCCAGCCGAACCCGCCATTGGCTCGACGAACACCGCCGCAATGTTGGAAGCGTCATGCAATTCGATCAGTTTCAGCAGCTCATCGGCCAGGGCGACACCGCCCTCCTTGGGCATGCCACGGGAATAGGCATTGCTGGCCAGCAGGGTGTGCGGCAGGTGATCGACGTCGATCATTGCCTGGCCGAACAGCTTGCGGTTGCCGCTGACACCGCCGAGGCTGGTGCCGGCGATGTTCACGCCGTGATAGCCACGGGCACGGCCGATCATCTTGGTCTTGGTGGCTTGCCCCTTGAGGCGCCAGTAGGCCCGGACCATTTTCACCGCGGTGTCGGCGCACTCCGAACCGGAGTCGGTAAAGAACACATGGTTGAGGTTGCCGGGGGTCAGGCTGGTGATTTTTTCCGCCAACTGAAACGACAGCGGGTGGCCGTACTGGAAACCCGGCGAGTAATCGAGGGTGCCCAGTTGTTTGGCGACCGCGTCCTGGATTTCCTTGCGGGTGTGCCCGGCACCGCAGGTCCACAGGCCCGACAGCGAGTCGTAGACCTTGCGGCCCTTGTCATCGACCAGCCAACTGCCCTCAGCCGCCACGATCAGGCGAGGGTCGCGCTGGAAGTTACGGTTGGCGGTGTAGGGCATCCAGTGGGCATCGAGCTTGAGCTGACTGGCCAGGGAACCGGCTGCGTGTTCGGGCATGTTCATCGACAAAACCTCTCAGGACAAAGGCGACAGGGATCAAAAGGCGTTCTTGCGGCTAAGTTGCCACGGCGATAAAGTCGGTGAAATGCAACTTTTCTAACCTTCAGTCAGAAGACTACTAAACTATGAGCGTCCGCCGCCCCGACCCACTGGCCCAGGTCAGCGACTTCGACATCCGCCTGTTGCGCATTTTTCGCAGCGTGGTGGAGTGCGGCGGTTTCTCCGCCGCCGAAACGGTGCTTGGCATTGGCCGCTCGGCCATCAGCCAACAGATGAGCGACCTGGAGCAGCGCCTGGGCCTGCGTCTGTGCCAGCGTGGGCGCGCGGGTTTTTCGCTGACGGAAGAAGGCCGCGAGGTGTATCAGTCGGCGTTGCAGCTATTAAGTGCGCTGGAAAGCTTCCGCACCGAGGTCAACGGCCTGCACCAGCACCTGCGTGGCGAACTGACCATCGGACTGACCGACAACCTCGTCACCCTGCCCCACATGCGTATCACCCATGCATTGGCCCAATTGAAAGAACGCGGGCCCGACGTGCAGATCCAGATTCGCATGATCGCCCCGAATGAAGTCGAGCAAGGCGTACTCGACGGTCGCCTGCACGTCGGCGTGGTTCCCCAGGCCAGCGCCCTGTCCGGGTTGGAATATCAGCCGCTCTACAGCGAACGGTCGCTGCTGTATTGCGCCGTGGGGCATCCGTTGTTCTATGTGGATGACAAGCAGCTCGACGACACTCGCCTCAACAGCCAGGACGCCATCGCGCCCACCTTCCGCCTGCCGGCCGACATCCAGGCTCACTACCAGGCGCTCAACTGCACGGCCAGTGCGTCGGATCGCGAAGGCATGGCGTTCCTGATCCTGACCGGACGCTACATCGGCTACCTGCCGGATCACTACGCCAACCTCTGGGTCCAGCAAGGTCGGTTGCGAGCCCTGAAAGCTAAAACCCGCTTCTATGACCTGAGCCTGGCGTCGGTCACGCGCAAGGGGCGGCGGCCTCATCTGGTGCTGGAGAGTTTTCTCGAAAGCCTGGCAGCGACGCGCTGAGCCTGGATCGCCAAACGGCTTTAAATGAGGGTGGCACTTGTCGGATCGCCGCCGGTGCGTTATCAACGCATTTGCTTGCCCCACAGACCCAGCCCGGAAACGTCCATGACCTTTGAAGTCCCCGCTCACGGTGGCAAGCCCACCAGTCGCATTCGTCAGAAGAACGAAGAGACCATTCTCAAGGCCGCCGAAGATGAATTCGCCCGCCACGGGTTCAAGGGCACCAGCATGAATGCCATTGCCTTGAAGGCCGGGCTGCCCAAGGCAAACCTGCATTATTACTTCACCAATAAACTTGGCCTGTACGTGGCGGTGCTGAGCAACATCATCGAATTGTGGGACAGCACCTTCAATCACCTCACCGCCGAAGATGATCCGGCCGAGGCCTTGACCCGCTACATTCGCGCCAAGATGGAGTTCTCCCGTCGCCAGCCCCAAGCCTCGCGCCTGTTTGCCATGGAGGTGATCAGCGGTGGCGAGTGTCTGACCGAGTACTTCAACCAGGATTATCGCGCCTGGTTCGGCGGCCGCGCTGCCGTGTTCCAGGCCTGGATCGACGCCGGCAAGATGGACCCCGTCGACCCGGTGCACCTCATTTTCCTGCTGTGGGGCAGTACCCAGCATTACGCCGACTTCGCCACCCAGATCTGCCGCGTGACCGGGCGCAGCAAATTGACCAAGCAGGACATGATCGAAGCTGGCGACAACCTGATCCGTATCATTCTCAAGGGCTGCGGCCTGACACCAGCCATTTAAGATTGCCCATGCCTTTTACCCTTGCCGGTTTTTGCGAATACCGCGAAGAAATTCGCAAGAGCCGCTTCATCACCTTCGCCGCCCCCATCACCTGCCCCGCCGATGCCCAGGCCTTTATCGAGCAGCACAGCGACTTGGACGCCACGCACAACTGCTGGGCCTGGAAGCTCGGCGATCAATACCGCAGCAACGACGACGGCGAACCAGGCGGTACGGCCGGGCGGCCGATATTGGCCGCCATCGAAGCGCAAGCTTGCGATCAGGTGGTGGTGCTGGTCATCCGCTGGTACGGCGGGATCCAACTGGGCACCGGCGGACTGGCGCGGGCGTACGGTGGTGGCGCCAACAAGTGTTTGCAAAACGCTGACAAGATCGAACTGATCAGCCGCGTGGCGCTGCGCTGCGCCTGCGGCTTTGCAGAATTGCCCTTGGTGAAGCTGCGGGTCGCCGAGTGCGGCGGGCTGGTGACCGAGGAGCAATTCACCGCCAACGGCGTGGCCCTGCAACTGGCCGTCGGCGAAGCGCAGATCCCGCTATTGCAAAAGCAATTGGCGGACCTGAGCCGTGGACGGATTCTGCTGGAGCGTTGAGCACGAAGGCGAATCCCCCGCCGCAAAAACTTGCCCACATCCACTGTGCATCCGACTGTGGATAACCTGAGCACATCCCTCTGTAACCCTTCTGTCACGCGGGTTTTAGAGGGTTGCTCAGTTTTTGTCCAACCCTTCATCCAGTTGATAAATCCGCCAGCAAAACAGTTGCTTGCGGTGGTTTATCACCTTTGGGAGAAAGCCGCGCGGCGCTTATGCCCGCGCGTCTCGCTTGCGCACAATTACTGTGGAGCAAGCTGTGGATAACCCGTTCATGGGTCTTCAGGTGCCAATAACGGCATGGCTCGCAGGGGCTTGATCATTTTTTAACCACTGGCCACGAATAGGCAAGACCTGCATCAGGCCCCATGCCAGTTCAAAGAACAGAAATACCCAGACGATGGCACTGGCCCCATGGAGCAGTGCATAAAGCATCCACGTTGCAAACAGCAACCGCCCCGCCGCGTCATACCGCCCATACGTCGACTGCGGGTCGCGGATCCGCAACACCGACCACACACAGACAATCGAACCCAGCAGGTTCGCCATCAACAGATGCGCGGGCGCAAACGCCGGCAACTCACCTGGCAGATCGAGTGCCTGGGCGAGGCTCGTCAGCGCGCCATGCAGGATGGCAAACGTCCAGGGCGTGGCGAAGGCGGCGGTCACGATCAGGTCGTACCAGGCGCCGCCGCGCACCACGCGGCGGTACTGCGTTGGGGTCCACATAACAATGCTCCAGATAATCAAGGAGCGAACAGGCTAAAGCTTGGGGTATGCTCCAGGGTCAAGCCCTTCTGGAGACCCTCATGCGCATCGGTGAACTCGCCCAGGCCTGCGCCGTCAGCCGCGATACGCTGCGCTTCTATGAGCAGCGCGGCCTGATCGCGGCGGGCCGCAGCGCCAATGGTTATCGCGATTATCCCGACGACATGGTGCAACTGGTGCTCTACATCAAGACGGCCCAGCGCCTGGGCTTTACTCTGGGCGAGATCGGCCATAGCGTCGCCGCCCTGTGGCGCGTACCGGATCCGGGCAACGCCATCACGCAATTGCTACAGGACAAACTGACCCTGATCGAAACCCGCATGACCGAACTCGACGCGTTGCGTCACGAGCTGAAACAACGGCTCGGGCAACGTTGTCCATTAAATCCGTGACCTTTTTTCTTTCAAGGATGCCCTCATGAATTCGGCAAAAAACGCATTGATCATCGGTGCCTCCCGGGGCTTGGGCCTCGGCCTGGTGAAGGTGTTGCTGGACGATGGCTGGAACGTGACCGCCACCGTGCGCAACCCGCAGAACGCCGGGGCGTTGAAGGCGTTGGGTCCGGTTCGGATCGAAAAACTCGACATGGACGACCAGCAAGCGGTCATCGCCCTGAGCCAGCAGCTCAAGGGTGAAACCTTCGACCTGCTGTTCGTCAATGCCGGCGTCAAGGGCCCGGACAACCAGAGCCCCGGCGGCGCGACGCTGGCTGAAGTCGGCCAGTTGTTCTTCACCAACGCGGTGGCACCGATCAACCTGGCGCAGCGCTTCGTCGGCCAGATCCGCGATGGCAGCGGCGTGCTGGCGTTCATGAGTTCGGTGCTGGGCAGCGTGACCATGCCCGACGCCCCGGAACTGGCGCTGTACAAGGCCAGCAAGGCGGCTCTCAACTCCATGACCAACAGCTTTGTCAGCCAACTGGGCGACCAGACGTTGACCGTACTGTCGCTGCACCCTGGCTGGGTGAAGACCGACATGGGCGGTGAAGGGGCAGACATCGATGTCCAGACCAGCACCCGCGGCTTGATCGACCAGGTCAACGCCTTCGCCGGCAAGGGCGGGCATCACTTCGTCAACTACAAGGGCGAGACGATTCCCTGGTAAACCTTGTGGGAGCGAGCTTGCTCGCTCCCACAAGGGGCCGGGGTAAGGCACTGGTCACGGACGACTGAACCTGAGTAAACTCCCCACATCGCCCCCGACGGCGACCCTGGATCAGCAGACAGGGCATCACTGAGCTGGCTAACCTGAACCCACTTTCAGAGGAGCCGGCCACCATGCCTGCGACCCGTACCTGGTTAAAAAACCCCCTCGCCATTTTTACGGCCAACGACCTCGATGCCCGTGGCGGCCTCGTCCTGCAGGACGGTGTGATCGTCGAACGGCTGGGCCTCGGCCAGCAGCCCGCCCAACCCTGTGACACGGTCTTCGACGCTCGCGAGCACGTGATCCTGCCCGGCCTGATCAACACCCATCACCACTTCTATCAGACGCTGACACGGGCCTGGGCGCCGGTGGTGAACCAGCCGTTGTTTCCATGGTTGAAGACCCTCTACCCGGTGTGGGCGAGGCTGACCCCGGAAAAACTCGCCCTGGCAAGCAAAGTGGCGCTGGCCGAGCTGCTGCTGTCAGGCTGCACCACCGCCGCCGACCATCACTACCTGTTTCCCGACGGCCTGGAAAACGCCATCGACGTGCAAGTGCAGAGCGTGCGCGAACTGGGCATGCGCGCCATGCTCACGCGCGGTTCCATGAGCCTGGGCGAAGCCGACGGTGGCCTGCCGCCGCAACAGACCGTGCAGCAGGGCGAGGTCATTCTCGAAGACAGCCAGCGCCTGATCGATCGCTACCACGAACGCAACGACGGCGCGCAGATCCAGATTGCCCTGGCGCCCTGCTCGCCGTTCTCGGTCACACCCGACATCATGCGCGCCAGCGCCGAGATGGCGGAAAAGCTCGACGTGCGCCTGCACACGCACCTGGCCGAAACCCTCGACGAAGAAGCGTTCTGCCTGCAACGTTTCGGCCTGCGCACGGTGGATTACCTGGACAGTGTCGGCTGGCTCGGCCCGCGCACCTGGCTGGCCCACGGCATTCATTTCAACCCGGATGAGGTCGCCCGTCTCGGCGCCGCCGGCACCGGCATCTGCCATTGCCCAAGCTCCAACATGCGCCTGGCGTCGGGCATCTGTCCCACCCTGGAACTGACCGCCGCCGGCGCTCCGCTGGGCCTGGGGGTCGACGGTTCGGCGTCCAACGATGCCTCGAACATGCTGCTCGAAGCCCGCCAGGCGCTGTACATCCAGCGCCTGCGCTACGGCGCGCCGGCGATCACACCCGAGCGCGTCCTCGGCTGGGCCACCCGTGGCTCGGCGCAATTGCTCGGACGCAGCGACATCGGCGAGTTGGCCGTCGGCAAGCAGGCCGACCTGGCGCTGTTCAAGCTCGATGAGTTGCGTTTCTCCGGCAGCCACGACCCGATCTCGGCCCTGCTGCTGTGCGGTGCCGACCGGGCCGATCGAGTGATGATCGCCGGCCGTTGGCGGGTCATCGATGGCCAAGTCGAGGGGCTGGACCTGAAGGGGTTGATCGCCGATCACAGCCAAGCGGCGCGGGAGCTGATTGCGGGAAGCTGACCAGACGCCCCTCCCATGTAGGAGCGGGCTTGCTCGCGATAGCGGTCGGTCAGTCGACATCGATGCTGGCGGCACCGACGCTTTCGCGAGCAAGCCCGCTCCTACCTCTGGCGCTACGCACGATTTACAGACCGAGCAACGACAACATCACAAACGTCGCGAACAGCACGAAGTGGGTCATGCCTTCGATGGCATTGGTTTCGCCATCGTTGAGGTTGATAGCGCTGACGATCAGGGTGATGAAGATCATCACCGTCTGCACCGGAGTCATTGCCATCTGGAAGGGCTGGCCGGTGTAGAGGGCCATGGCCTCCATCACCGGCACCGTGAGAATCACCGTGGACAGCGAAGCCCCCAGGGCGATGTTCACCACCGACTGCATGCGATTGGCGAGCGCCGCGCGCAGGGCAGTGAGAATTTCCGGTGCGGCGGAGATGGCGGCCACCAGGATGGCCGTGACCACCGGCGGCGCTCCGGTCCCTTCCAACCCCAGGTCGATGGCCTTGGACATGACTTCCGCCAGCGCGCCGATCACCACCACACCAAACACCAGCGCCGCGATGGAGAACGCCAGGCTGACGGGTTTCGGTTCATCTTCCACCGGCTCTTTCCGGCGGCGTTTTTCCGGGTAGCTGTAGCTGAAGAAGTAACTGTGGGGGCCGACCTGCATGCGCAGGAACAAGGTGTACAACACCAGCATCGCGCCAATGGTAAAGGCCGAATAAGTCTTCCAGCTTTCCCGGGGGATGAACTCCGGCACCACCATCGACACGCCCATGGCGGTGAGGATCATCACGCTGTAGGTGCGCGCCGAGTCGTCGTTGTAGACCTGCTCGCCATGCTTGATCCCGCCCATCAGTGCCGCGAGCCCGAGGATACCGTTGATGTCGAGCATCACTGCCGAGTAGATCGTGTCCCGCACCAGCGTCGGCGAAGCCTGGTTGCTCATCATGATCGCCAGGATCACCACTTCCACCAGCACCGCCGATAACGTCAGGATCATCGTGCCGTAGGGGTCACCGACCTTTTCCGCCAACAGCTCGGCGTGATGGGCCACGCGCATGGACGCGGCGACGATGAAGCCGATCAGCGCCAATGCGCCGATCAATGCCACCATCTGCCCGCTGCCCAGCAGCCAATGCTCCAGCGGATAAGCCACGAACGCGGCAAGCAACGCCAGCAGCAGGAGTTTTTCTTGCTTGATCAACGTGAGCATCGCTGGCCTTTCATCGTGCACGGGGTCATGAGCTACTAGACTGTCGGGGGCGATGAACGTTTCCTTGGGGTGTGACGACGGCGAATATTGCCGCACAGTGGATCACCCGGTCAGGTTTTAGCCGACATTGCACCCGGCCCCTGTAGAATGCCGCCATTGATTCGCTGATGAGACAAAACCATGTACGACTGGCTCAATGCCTTGCCCAAGGCTGAACTGCACCTGCACCTGGAAGGCTCGTTGGAGCCCGAGCTGCTGTTCGCCCTGGCCGAACGCAACAAGATCGCCCTGCCTTGGAGCGACGTGGACACCTTGCGCAAGGCCTATGCCTTCAACAATCTGCAGGAGTTTCTCGACCTGTATTACCAGGGCGCCGATGTGCTGCGCACGTCCCAGGACTTCTACGACCTGACGTGGGCCTACCTGCTGCGTTGCAAGGCGCAGAACGTGATCCACACCGAACCGTTCTTCGATCCGCAGACCCACACCGACCGCGGCGTCCCGTTCGAAGTGGTGCTCAACGGCATCGCCGCCGCCCTCAAGGACGGTGAGCAGCAACTGGGGATCACCAGCGGCCTGATCCTGAGCTTCCTGCGCCACCTCAGTGAAGAACAAGCGCAAAAAACCCTCGACCAGGCGCTGCCGTTTCGCGACGCCTTCGTCGCCGTGGGCCTGGACAGTTCGGAAATGGGCCATCCGCCGAGCAAGTTCCAGCGGGTCTTCGACCGGGCTCGCCACGAAGGCTTCCTGACCGTCGCCCATGCCGGTGAAGAAGGCCCGCCCGAGTACATCTGGGAAGCCCTGGACCTGTTGAAGATCCAGCGCATCGACCATGGTGTGCGGGCCATCGAGGATGAGCGGCTGATGCAACGGATCATCGACGAGCAGATCCCGCTGACGGTATGCCCATTGTCCAACACCAAGTTGTGCGTGTTCGACGACATGTCGCAGCACAACATCCTCGACATGCTCGAGCGGGGCGTGAAGGTGACGGTGAACTCCGACGACCCGGCGTACTTCGGTGGCTACGTCACCGAGAACTTCCACGCGCTGCACACCCACCTGGGCATGACCCAGGACCAGGCCACTCGCCTGGCGCAAAACAGCCTGGACGCGCGGTTGATCAAACCTTAAGCCTGACGCCTCGCCTCCTGTGGGAGCGGGCTTGCTCGCGAATGCGCTTTGTCAGCGACATAGGTGTTTGCTGACACTGCGCATTCGCGGGCAAGCCCGCTCCCACAGGGAAACGATGGCTTAACCTGCTGAACCCTCGCTCAACTCCTCCAATGTCTTGCCTCGGGTTTCCATTCCGAACAGCCAGACCACTGCGGCCGCCACGGCGAAACACAAGGCGCCCAGGGCGAAGACGCCGCCCTGGCCGGTGATGGGGAATACCAGGCCGGTCACCAACGGCCCCAGCAACGAACCGATACGACCGATCGCCGAGGCAAAGCCCGAGCCCGTGGCCCGTGCCGAGGTGGGGTATAGCTCCGGGGTGTAGGTGTAGAGCACCGCCCACATGCCGAACAGGAAAAACTGCATCAGCAGCCCCGTCCCGATCAGCAGCCCGACGTTGCCGCCAAACACCGCGCTCTGGCCATAGAGAAACGCCATCGCCCCGCCGCCCAGCAATGTGATAACGCACACGGGCTTGCGTCCCCAACGCTCCACCAGCCATGCCGCGACGAGAAAACCGGGAATCCCGCCCAGGGAAATCAGCACGGTGTAATACACCGACTGGGTCACTGCGAACCCCGACTGATGCAACAGCGCGCTGAGCCAGGACGTCAGGCCATAGAAACCAAGCAGGGCAAAGAACCAGACGCTCCAGATCATCATCGTGCGTTGGCGATACTGCGGCGACCAGATCTGTGCCAGGGCCGAGAAAAAACCGCCCGGCACGCTCACCTGCCTGGGCAGTCGGATGGGCGCCGGCAGGTCCGCGCGCCCCAGCGAGGCCCGGACCTTGTCTTCGATCCGCCGCAGGACCGCGTCCGCTTCAGCACCCCGACCGGCCTGCTCCAGCCAGCGCGGAGATTCGGGTATGAAGAAGCGGATCGCCAGGACGAACACTGCCGGTATCGCCAGCACCAGGAAGATGTCGCGCCAGCCGATCACCGGCAACAGGAAGTACGACAGCACACCCGCCGCCACGAAGCCCAGCGGCCAGAAGCCATCCATCAAGGCGATGTAGCGCCCTCGGCGCTGGGCCGGGATCAGCTCGGAAAGCATCGACTGGGCAATCGGAAACTCCATGCCCATGCCAATGCCCAACAGCACGCGAAACAGCGTCAGCGTCTCGATGTCCTGGGCCGTGGAGCACAGGTAACTGGCGACACCCCACAACACGATGCTCCACTGGAACACCGGCTTGCGCCCGAACCGGTCGGCCAGCATCCCCGACAACGACGCCCCCACCACCATGCCGAAGAAACTCGAACTGGCGAGCAGGCCGGCCTGGGCCGTGCTCAGGCCGAACTCGGTTTTGATCGAGCCGAGCAGGAACGTCATCATCGCCAGGTCCATGGAGTCGAAGAAAAACGCCAGGGCAATGATGATGAAGATCACCCGGTGATAACCACTGATGGGTAACCGCTCCAGGCGTTCCGCCGCGCTGTAACCTTGAATGTCCATGCTGCCTCTCCAATCCGATGATTCCCCGGACCGAGTGTGCGCGAACCCTGCGCGAAGCGACGGCTGGATGCGACCTGCCAGCAGCCCTGAGCGACTTGCCGGCGGCGCTCCTAGAGCGCCATTTCCAGGCTTTCCTGCTTGGCGAACCGGTGGATCTCCTGCTGGCCGAGCGCAGTCACGTGCAACGCGCGCGAATCGTTGGGCAGGCTCAGCCAGCCCGATTGCATGAACAGTTGCAGCAAGGCCGCCCCCAATGCGCCCCCCAGGTGCGGGCGACGCTCGCTCCAATCGGGGCAGGCGCAGGCGATGTGGGCGTTGCGATGGGCCAGCGCCTGGATGAACAGGCCGCGGCCGGCCAGTTGATTGGCGCCCTTGAGGGTGACCGTCACCCGCTGGTCGCACTGCTCGACCCAACCGTCATCCAGCAGGCGCTGGTACAGGTCGGCTGCCAGGGTGCCGCCCAGGTGATCGTCACACAGCCGGGCGCGCATCAGCGAGACGGGCGCCGACGGCGCCTGGGTCAGCTTGACGCCACGCTTGAAGACCTCCGGGATCTGCCGTGGCGTACTGACCAGGGTCGCGCTGGCCAGGGCTTCGACGGCCGCACCGATCTCGGGCGCAGCCAGGCGAAAGAATCGTTTGCGACCGCGAACCTCGACGTTCAGCAGGCCACCGGCGCACAGGCGCCCCAGATGAGCACTGGCCGAGGACGGCGACAGTCCGGCGAGCAAGGCCAATTCTTCGGCCTGCCGGGCCGTGCCGTCCATCAAGGCCCACATCATTGCGCTGCGCTTGGGGTCGGCCAGCAGCGTGGCGATGTGGCTGATGCAAGGTGCATGTTCCATGTATTCACTCCCTGTTGAATCATTCGTCTACTGCTCTGGCGCCTATCGACCAGCAATGGGACCACTGCAAGCGGCGCGATACGGCGCCGGCTCGGGCGGCCGCTAGTATAAGCGTGGCGATCGAGGTTTCCTGCCCTCCGGAAACCTTTGGAGGCGATTGAGCATGCGGGAAATGTCTCTATTTGCCCGCGACTATTGGTTCGCCCCTGACGCGTGTGGGAATTGTGCCGTCACCCGGCCGCAGCGGGCCTGGAGCATCTCTCGCAAAAGGTTGATGGGTTTGCTCAACTGCGCCCGGTGGGCACACAGCAGATTGAGCGGAGCCCGTTCGCATTGCAGGTGCGGCAGGAGGATTTTCAGGCGCCCGGACAGCACGTCGGTGGAAACATCCAGCCACGACTTATAGGCGATCCCGGCACCCGCCACGGCCCAGCGCCGCACCACATCGGCGTCATCGCTGAAGCGGTCGCCGCTGACCGTGAGGCTCACGTCCCGCTTGCCGTCATGAAAGCACCAGTGGTCATGGACGCGGGTGCCAAGCATGTACAGCAGGCAGTTGTGCTGGGCCAGTTGCTCCAGGTGCTGGGGTTCCCCCGCGCGCGCCAGGTAGTCTGGGGAAGCGCAGAGCACCCGACGGTTTTCCGGTGCGACGGGCAGCGCCACCAGGCTCGAATCCTCCGGCTCGCCATAGCGCAGCGCGATGTCCACCGGTTGCTTGAACAGGTCGGCAATGCGATCGCCCAACAACAGCCGCACTGTCAGCCCCGGGTGCTCACGCTGGAAGGCATCCAGCCACGGCAGCAGCAGGTTGCGGCCCAGGTCCGAGGGCGCGGACAACTGCAACACTCCGCTGACCTGATCCTGGCCGCTGGTCAACAGCCGTCGTCCTTCGTCGAGGCTGCTCAAGGCCGCGCGGGCGTATTCGAGAAAACCTTCCCCTTCGGCAGTCAGGCGCAGGCTGCGGGTGGAACGGGCCAGCAACCGCGCGCCCAGGTGCTGCTCGATTCGCTTCAACGCGGCGCTGGCCACGGCCGCCGACAGGTCCATGACCCGGGCCGCCGCAGAAAGGCTGCCCAAGTCCGCTGCACGGACAAACAGCTGCAAGTCATCGAATCGAAGCATGACGGCTCCATTATCAAAAAATCATTGAAAGACCCTGTTCTTTTAGCCGGTTTTATCTCGCCGATAAATAGCTAACCATGGCTGCATTGTCACTGACCTCACGGAGCCGCTCATGAAAGCCATTGCCTACTACCATTCGTTGCCCTTCACCGACCCTCAATCGCTGCAGGACATCGAGCTGCCGGCCCCCGTCGCCGGGCCCCGGGACCTGTTGGTGGAAGTGAAGGCCATCTCGGTCAACCCGGTGGACACCAAGGTTCGCCAGAACGTCCAGCCCGAAGGCGGCGAGGCCAAGGTGCTGGGCTGGGATGTGGCCGGCGTGGTCACGGCCGTGGGCAGCGAGGTCACGTTGTTCAAGGTGGGCGACAAGGTCTTCTACGCCGGCTCCATCGCCCGGGCCGGCGGCAACAGCGAGTTGCACGCAGTGGATGAGCGCATCGTCGGCCACATGCCCAAGACCCTCGGTTTCGCCGAAGCGGCCGCCTTGCCCCTGACCGCGATTACCGCCTGGGAGTTGCTGTTCGAACGACTGCACATCCCCCAAGGCCAGGACGATCAGGGCCAGAGCCTGCTGATCGTTGGCGCGGCGGGCGGGGTGGGTTCGATCCTGACCCAACTGGCCCATCAACTCACCGGGCTGAAGGTCATCGGCACCGCGTCCCGCCCACAGACTCAAGCGTGGGTACGGGACCTGGGCGCCGACCTGGTGATCGACCACAGCCAGCCGCTGAGCGAGGAATTGAAGAAGGCCGGCCACGGACCAGTGACCCACGTCGCCAGCCTGACCCAGACCGACCAGCACCTGGACCAGTTGGTCGACGCACTGGCGCCCCAGGGCAAACTGGCGCTGATCGATGATCCCAAGGCACTGGACGTGACCAAGCTCAAGCGCAAGAGCCTGTCACTGCATTGGGAGTTCATGTACACCCGTTCGCTGTTCGAGACGCCCGACATGATCGAACAACACTCGCTGCTCAACCGGGTCGCCGAGCTGATCGATGCCGGCACGCTGAAGACCACCGTCGGCGAACATTTCGGCACCATCAACGCCGAGAACCTGCGGCGCGCCCATGGGTTGCTGGAGAGCGGCAAGTCCAAGGGCAAGATCGTACTCGAAGGGTTCTGACCGCGCGGGCCTGGGGTGGCGAGGGAGCGAATGCCCTCGCCACCCTCCCTTCATCGTGCCGTCAGTCCGAGACTTGACCGTTGTCACATTTGCGATCGCATTCCGGTCTACACTCGAGGCCTTTGCAACGCAATCTTTTACGTGAGGAGGTCAGCAATGAAGATCCTGATAAAAGAAGTGGCAAAATCCCAATGGCAGGTGCGCCTCGACCAGCACGTCGTGACGTTCCGCACCGAGGCCGAAGCCCAGGCCTTCGCCAATACCCTGCAAGCGCGAATCCACGCGCCGCATCATTTCCCCGAACAGCAGCAACGCGCGGCCGGCTGAATCAGACCTTGCCGGCGGCCTGGGCCAGTGCCCGGGTATTTTGCAGGCGCCGGGTCAGCATGGCTGCGCTGACCACCAACAGCCCGCAAAGGCTGATCACCAATGCCATGGGCACGGCGGTGCCGTCATGCAGCGCCGCCACCAGCGCGGCAGACCCGGCTGCCACGGAAAACTGCAGGCAGCCTAACAGAGCCGAAGCGCTGCCGGCCCGGGCGCCCTGCCCGGTCATGGCGCAGGCCGAGGCATTGGGTAGGATGCACCCCAGGCTGGCGATGCAGATGAACTGTGGGATCAGCAGGGGCCACAACTGCTCGGGCTGCAACGCGCTCACCGCCAGCAGGCTCAACCCCGCCAACAGGTAAACCCATACGGCGCGGGCCAGCAAGAACGCCGGGCCGCGCTTGGCCAACAACCGGGCGTTGACCTGGGCGACCAGGATGAAGCCGGCCGCATTGGTGCCGAACAGCCAGCCGAAGTGTTCGGCAGGCACCCCATACAACTTGATGAAAACGAACGGCGAGCCGGCGATGTAGGCAAACATCCCAGCGATGGCGATCCCACCCGTCAAGGCATGACCCAAGTAGATCGGGTCGGTCAGCAGCCGCATGTATTGGCGCAGTGCCCCTGACAGCGGTTGTCGAGGCACATGGTCCGGCAGGCTTTCCGGCAACCACAAGGCCACGGCCGTCGCCGCCAGCGCGCTGAACAGAGTCAGGGCGATGAAGATCGATTGCCAGCCATGCAGGTTCACCAGCAAGCCGCCGAGCATCGGCGCCAGGATCGGCGCCAGGCCCATCACCAGCATCAGTTGCGAGAACACCTTGGCCGAGCCCACCGCGTCGCATTTGTCGCTCACCACCGCCCGGGAAATCACCATGCCGGCGCAACCGCCCAGGGCCTGGACGAAACGGGCAGCGATCAGCCATTCGAGGTTCGGCGCATAGGCACACGCCAGGGACGCCAGGGTGAACAAGCCGACGCCGGCCAGCAGGGGAATGCGTCGCCCGAAGCGATCCGCCACCGGGCCATAGCCCAGTTGCCCGATGGACAACCCAAGGAAATAGGCGGCCAAGGTCAGTTGAATGTGTTTTTCGTCCGTACCGAAGGCGGTCGCCATGGCCGGGAAGGCGGGCAGGTAAAAGTCGATCGCCAAGGGACCGAAAGCGCTCAAGGCGCCAAGAATCAGAATGATGCGAAGGTTCATCGGGCGTCCAGGTCAGGCGTCAGTCGGCAGCCCGACAGTTTAGCCCTGCCGGGCGCGCTTGAACATTCCGATAGGTCACTAACGATTAAAAAACTTCAGGCGGCACTGACCTCGTACCCCTCCTCCTTGATGGCCTCGACCACCGTGGCGGCTGGCAGCGAACTCTGGACCTGGACCGTCTTCGCGCTCAGGTCGACCTGCACGTCGGCGGCCGGATCGCGGGCCTGCACAGCCTGAGTGATGGCTTTGACACAGTGGCCGCAGGACATGCCCTGGACATTGAATACTTGCATGGGATGACTCCTTGGATTGAGGTTGCCAGCAGTTTCAAGCTTGCCCTCATGGCAAGGTCAAGTTCCAGGGAAAACTGCCGGGCTGGCAATCGGCAACGGCCTCAGCCAAGCTGCACACATCAAGGATTCCACACCGGAGGTTCAGCCATGCGCTGGTCAGCGTTCAGCCTGTTTTGCATGCTCGGTTTTTCAGCGGTGGTGCCCCAGGCATCGGCCGACGACTACGGCGTGCTGATCATTTCCCGCGAGCGCCTGGAAGTGGCGACGTCCTGCGAAATCGGTATCTATATCCAGGATCAGCTCTCGGCTCGACTGTTCCAGGAACAAAGCACCTCGTTCAACCTGCCGGCCGGCCGATTCTCCCTGCGCCTGAAACTGCTGCCAGGCCAGGCACCGGGGTGCAACCCGGGCATGCTCGCGCCGGGCTCCCAGGAAATCGTGCTCAAGGCCGGCGACATCCTCAAGTACCGCATCGCCATGAACGAGCAAGGCATGTACCTCAAGCAGGCCGCGTTGGGTTACTGAGCCGTCATCGCGCCCACCTGAGCAGGGCTGCATTTCGGTGGCGCTTGACCTTGCCAGCATGGCAAGGTTGATCCTGTAGTCATTCACTACAGGGAGCCAGACCGATGTCCGAATCCAGCACCTTCGACTTGCCGATCAGCGGCATGACCTGCGCCAGTTGCGCCGGGCGGGTCGAGCGGGCCTTGAGCAAGGTGGCGGGCGTGAACAGCGTCAGCGTCAACCTCGCCAACGAACGCGCCCATCTCGAATTGAACGGCCAGGTTGACCCGCAGATCCTCGTCGATGCGGTCAGGCGTGCCGGCTATGAGGCCGAGGTCAGGCCCGTCGAGCCATCCGCCGAAGTGCAACGCCAACGCCTGGACCATGAACGCCTGGCATTGGTGCTGGCGATCCTGCTGGCCTTGCCGCTGGTGTTGCCGATGTTGCTGCAGCCGCTTGGCGTGCACTGGATGTTGCCGGCCTGGGTGCAGTTCGCCCTGGCGACCCCGGTCCAGTTCATCTTCGGGGCGCGTTTTTATGTCGCCGCCTTCAAGGCCGTGCGCGCCGGCGCCGGCAACATGGACCTGCTGGTCGCCCTGGGCACCAGCGCCGGCTACGGCTTGAGCCTTTACGAGTGGGCCAGCGCCCGCCCCGGCAGCCTGCCGCACCTGTACTTCGAAGCCTCGGCGGTGGTGATCGCCCTGGTACTGCTGGGCAAGTACCTGGAAAGCCGCGCCAAGCGACAGACCGCCAGCGCCATCCGCGCACTCGAAGCCTTGCGACCGGAGCGGGCGATCCAGGTGGTCGACGGCCAGGAGCGCGACGTCGCCATCAACGCCTTGCGCTTGAATGACCTGGTGCTGGTCAAGCCCGGCGAGCGCTTCCCGGTGGACGGTGAAGTGCTGCAAGGCCAGAGTCACGCCGACGAAGCCCTGATCAGCGGTGAGAGCCTGCCGGTGCCCAAACAGCCCGGCGACAAGGTCACCGGTGGCGCCATCAATGGCGAGGGCCGACTGTTGGTGCGCACCCAGGCACTGGGTGCCGAAACCGTCCTGGCGCGCATCATTCGCCTGGTGGAGGACGCCCAGGCCGCCAAGGCACCGATCCAGAAACTGGTGGACAAGGTCAGCCAGGTCTTCGTGCCGGTGGTGCTGGTGCTGGCCTTGGTCACGCTGGTCGGCTGGTGGTGGTACGGTGCGCCGCTGGAAGTCGCCGTGATCAATGCCGTGGCAGTGCTGGTGATCGCCTGTCCCTGTGCCCTGGGCCTGGCGACGCCGACCGCGATCATGGCCGGCACCGGCGTGGCTGCGCGCCACGGGATCCTGATCAAGGATGCCGAAGCGTTGGAGCGTGCCCACGAAGTCGACACCGTGGTGTTCGACAAGACCGGCACCCTGACCTCGGGCACCCCACGCATCGTGCACTTCAGTGCCCTGGAGGGTAACGAAGACACGCTGCTGCAGTGGGCCGGCGCGTTGCAACGCGGCAGCGAGCATCCCCTGGCCAAGGCGGTGCTGGACGCCTGCGGCGAACGCGACTTGAGCGTGCCGGACATCAACGACAGCCAGTCCCTGACCGGCCGCGGCATTGCCGGAAGCCTCGACGGACGTCGCCTGGCATTGGGTAACCGGCGCCTGCTGGAAGAACTGGGCCTGGACCCCGGCACGCTGGCCGAGTCGGCGCAAGCGTGGGAAAACGAAGGCCGCACGTTGTCCTGGCTGATCGAGCAAGCCCCGACGCCACGGGTATTGGGCCTGTTCGCCTTCGGCGACTCGCTCAAGCCCGGCGCCCTGGCTGCCGTCCAGGCCCTGGTTAAGCGCCACATCGCCAGCCACCTGCTCACCGGTGACAACCAGGGCAGCGCCCGGGTGGTGGCTCAAGCGCTGGGCATCGCCAACGTGCATGCCGAGGTGCTGCCGGCGGACAAATCCGCCATCGTCCAACAATTGAAAGACCGTTCGGTGGTGGCAATGGTCGGCGACGGCATCAACGACGCCCCTGCGCTGGCCGCCGCGGACATCGGCATTGCCATGGGTGGCGGCACCGATGTGGCCATGCACGCGGCTGGCATCACCCTGATGCGCGGCGACCCGCGACTGGTGCCGGCAGCGCTGGACATCAGCCGCAAGACCTACGCCAAGATCCGCCAGAACCTGTTCTGGGCGTTCGTCTACAACCTGATCGGCATTCCCCTGGCGGCATTCGGCCTGCTCAACCCGGTGCTGGCCGGCGCGGCGATGGCACTGTCGAGCGTCAGCGTGGTGAGCAATGCGTTACTGTTGAAATTCTGGAGACCCGAGCCGTTGGAGGACAAGCGATGAACATCGGCCAAGCAGCCCGGCAGAGCGGCCTGAGTGCGAAGATGATCCGGTACTACGAATCCATCGGCCTGCTCAAGGCGGCCCATCGTACCGACAGTGGCTACCGGATCTACGGCGCCGAAGACCTGCATACGCTGGCGTTCATCAAGCGCTCGCGGGACCTGGGGTTTTCACTGGAAGAGGTCGGCAAACTGCTGACCCTCTGGCAGGACCGCCAACGGGCCAGCGCTGATGTGAAGGCCCTGGCCCGGCAGCACATCGACGAACTGAACCAGAAAATCCGCGAACTGGCCGAACTGCGCGACACCCTCCAGGACCTGGTGGACCACTGCCACGGCGACCACCGCCCGGACTGCCCGATCCTCAAGGAACTGGCGTCGGGGTGCTGCGCCCGACCCGCCTGAGTGCCCGCCCCCGGGGAATGGAAAAATTGCCCTCGGCACACCGTTCCTTGTGGGAGCGGGCTCGCCCGCGAAGGCGTCATTCCAGCCAGCTCACCTGTCGCCTGGCACAGCGCTTTCGCGGGCAAGCCCGCTCCCACAGTGGGTCTTCGGGGGACGGAAGAATTGCGCTCGGCACACCGTTCCTTGTGGGAGCGGGCTTGCCCGCGAAGGCGCCATTCCAGCCAGCTCACCTATCGCCTGGCACAGCGCTTTCGCAGGGCAAGCCCGCTCCCACAGGGTTCACTCACCGGGCCGGGCTTATTGCATCCAGGGCGGAGGCGGTTCTTCGGTTTTGCCGGGGGGGGCATCGTCGGCGGTGCGGGCGGCCTGGCGGCGTTGCTCATCCAGGCGGGCGGCCTCGATCTCGCGCATGACCCCGCCCACATCCGCCAGTTCTTCAGGCTCGTCGAACTCGCCGGTCAACACGCTGGCCGGGTGCAAGGTGCCAGACTCATACAACGCCCACATCTCCTTCGCGTATCGGGTGCGCTTGAGTTCCGGGGCGAACCGGCCGAAGTAGGACGCCATGTTGCCCACGTCTCGCTCCAGCATGCTGAAAGCATGGTTGTTGCCCGCGGCATCCACGGCCTGCGGCAGGTCGATGATCACAGGCCCGGTCGGCGTGAGCAGCACGTTGAACTCGGACAGGTCACCGTGCACCAGCCCGGTACACAACATCAGCACGATCTGGGAAATCAGGAACGCGTGATACTCACGGGCCTGATCCGGCTCCAGCACCACATCGTTCAAACGTGGCGCCGCATCGCCGTACTCATCGGCCACCAGCTCCATCAGCAGCACGCCTTCGAGAAAGTCATACGGCTTGGGGACTCGCACACCGGCGCCCGCCAGCCGGAACAGCGCCGCCACCTCGGCGTTCTGCCAGGCGTCCTCGGTCTCCTTGCGCCCGAACTTCGAGCCCTTGGCCATGGCCCTGGCCTGCCGGCTGTTACGCACCTTGCGGCCTTCCTGGTATTCGGCCGCCTGACGAAAACTTCGCTTGTTCGCCTCCTTGTAGACTTTGGCGCAACGTAACTCGTTGCCGCAGCGCACCACATAAACAGCTGCTTCTTTACCACTCATGAGTGGGCGCAGCACTTCGTCGACCAGACCGTCCTCGATCAGGGGTTCAATGCGTTTTGGAGTCTTCATCAGCTTTTATTGTGGGTCCTTTATTACCGAACACGCGAATGACAGTCGTTATACGGCAATCCTCGCTCCACGGGGAGGGGTTGCCGACCTATGAACCTGCGATGCACACACTGTGCCGGATCGCATCGAACGTGCCGAATCATAGCCGACGCCGAGCGCGGCGCCGGTAACGGGAGGCGAAGGTATTTGCTACAAGCGCTGACAACCGCATCCATGGCCAGCACCGGCGTCAATGCTTGAACAACTCCCCGGGGGTGAAACCAAACATTCCCTTGAAGGCGGCAATGAAGGCGGAGGTCGAATCATAGCCACAGGACAATGCCGCGCTGGTGACACTGTCGCCTTTCTCCAGCGCCCCCAGGGACGACAGCAAGCGCATGCGCTGGCGCCAGGCACGGAAACTCAGGCCGGTTTCCCGCTGGAACAAACGCATCAGGGTTTTTTCCGACGTCCCCAGGCGTTCCGCCCAGGCTTGCAGCGTGACGCCTTGCTCGGGCTGCTCGATCAGTTCGTTGCACAGCGCCAACAGGCGGGCATGACGGGGCAACGGCAGGGAAAACCCCACTTCCGGCAGCGTCGCCAACTGGTCGAGCAACACCTGCACCAGGCGTTCTTCCTGGCTATCGCCCTGGGGGTAATCGGCCGGAAACTGACAGAACACCTTGATCAACTCCCGCGCCAGCGGCGTGACCTCCAAGACCCGGCAACGCCCGTCCGCCCAGGGGCAGGCCTGGCGATGGACATACAGGCTGCGCATTTCCGCCCGAGTGGACGTCACCACCTGGTGCTCCAGATCGGCCGGGATCCAGATGCCCCGCTGGGGTGGCGCGAAGAAACTGCCCGCGGCCGTGTGCACGCCAAGAACACCACTGATGGCGTAGGAAAACTGCACCCAGTCATGCCGATGGGCCTGGGTCCAGGACCCCGCGCTCAAGCTTTCGACACGGGCATAGAGTGGCCGCGGCAGTTGAGTCAGGTCGGGGATGCGGCGCTCGAGTTGCTGGTGTCCGTTAGTCGGCATTGATTGGCCTTATGTCGCAAGACGACTGTTTGCGACGACGTTAGGCTAAGTCGTCTTTTCTTACAACTTGCGGTGCCCTATGCATATTTTCCGACACCTCAAACGGATAGTGACCGACTGGTTCCTCTGCGGCATGGTCCTCGCCACGCTGCTGGCCTATTTCTTTCCTACGTTCGGTGCCACCGGCGGCGCCATGCATGCCGAATGGGTCGTCAACATCGGCATCTTCGTGGTGTTTTTCCTGCATGGGGTCAACCTGTCCGGCGAGCAGATCCGCCACGGCCTGAAAAACACCCGGCTGCATCTGATGGTGCAAGGTTTTACCTTTGGCGTGTTCCCGCTGATCTGGCTGATCAGTCACTGGCTGGTGGGCAGTCACGTCCCGGCGCTGCTGATGCTGGGCTTCCTGTACCTGTGCGCCCTGCCCTCGACCATTTCCTCGTCGGTGGCCCTGACCGGTAGCGCCGGCGGCAACGTGCCCGCGGCGATTCTCAACGCGAGCCTGTCCAGCGTACTGGGGGTGGTGCTGACGCCCTTGCTAGTCAGCCTGGTGGTTGGGCGCGGCGCCGGGGGCATCGACCTCGGCTCGACCCTGCTCGACCTGTGCCTGATGTTGCTGCTGCCGCTGGTGCTCGGGCAGGTCCTGCGGCGTTGGCTGGCGGGGTTCTTTGGCCGCTACAAACGCTACACCAACGTCATCGACAAACTGGTGATCCTGCTGCTGGTGTACGCGGCGTTCTGCAACTCGATGGTCTCCGGAATCTGGCAGCAGCAAGGCAACGGCCTGCTGCTCAGCGCGGCACTGGGCAGCGCCATCCTGCTGGCGATCATCCTGTGGATGACCACCCGCACCGCACGCGCCTTACGGTTCAGCAATGCCGATGAAATTGCCGCGGTGTTCTGCGCCAGCAAAAAATCCCTCGCCGCCGGGGTGCCAATGGCCGCGTTGATCTTTGGCAACAACCCCGGCCTGGGCCTGATCCTGCTGCCGATCATGATCTACCACCCGCTGCAGTTGATCGTCTGCTCGATCCTCGCCGAGCGCTACGCCAGCCGCCGACGGGCGCAGGTCGTCCAGGCGAACGAGGCGGCCCTCAGCGCTCGATGATCGCCGTCACCCCCTGGCCGGCCGCCGCGCAGATGGAGATCAGCCCGCGGCCGCGCCCGGCGGCATCCAGCAACTTGGCGAGGTTGGCGACGATGCGTCCACCCGTGGCGGCGAACGGATGCCCGGCGGCCAATGAGCTGCCCTTCACGTTCAAGCGGCTGCGGTCGATGGCGCCCAGCGGGGCGTCGAGGCCCAGGCGGCTCTTGCAGTAGTCCGGGTCTTCCCAGGCCTTCAAGGTGCACAACACCTGGGCGGCGAATGCTTCATGGATCTCGTAGTAATCGAAATCCTGCAGGGTCAGGCCGTTGCGCGCCAGCAACCGCGGCACCGCGTAGACCGGCGCCATCAACAACCCTTCGGCACCATGGACGAAATCCACCGCAGCCGTTTCGCCATCGCGCAGGTACGCCAGGATCGGCAGGCCCTGCGCCTTGGCCCATTCTTCGCTTCCCAACAGCACCAGCGAGGCGCCATCGGTCAACGGCGTGGAATTGCCTGCTGTCAGGGTGCCCTTGGCGCTCTTCTCGAAAGCCGGTTTGAGCGAGGCGAGTTTTTCCGGGGTCAGGTCGGGGCGCAGGTTGTTGTCCCGGGTCAGGCCGAGAAACGGCGTCATCAAGTCGTTTTGCCAACCTTCGGCGTAGGACGCGGCCATTTTCTGATGGCTTTCCAGGGCCAACTGATCCTGCGCCTCCCGAGGGATCTGCCAGGTCTGGGCCATCAACTCGCAGTGCTCGCCCATGCTCAGGCCGGTGCGCGGTTCGTTGATGCGCGGCAGGTCGGGCAGCAGGTGCTGGGGCCGCACTTGCAGGAAGGCCTTGATCTTATCGGCGGTGGTCTTGGCACGATTGGCTTGCAGCAGGATCCTGCGCAGCCCCTCATTGACCGCAATCGGAGCGTCGGAGGTGGTGTCCACGCCGCCGGCAATGGCGCTGTCGATCTGTCCGAGGGCAATCTTGTTGGCCACCAGCAACACCGTTTCCAGGCCGGTGCCGCAGGCCTGCTGTACATCGTAGGCCGGCGTGGTGGGCGACAGCCGCGAGCCCAGCACGCATTCGCGGGTCAGGTTCATGTCCCGGGAATGCTTGAGCACCGCGCCGGCGGCGACTTCGCCAATGTGCAGGCCATGCAGGTTGTAGCGCTCGATCAGTCCCTCGAGCGCGGCGGTCAGCATCGCCTGGTTGCTGGCGGTGGCATAGGGCCCATTGGAGCGGGCGAACGGAATGCGGTTACCACCGATAATCGCGACGCGGCGTAGCTGTGTCATGAAGAACTCCCCGTGTAGGTTCGAATGCGCAAATGGCCTGAAAAAACGCCGCTCCCTGCGCAAGCTTAGGCTTTATCTCGGCGATCGAACGACTGATTGCCAATCATGGTCCACACTTGGAACCTCATCAGCCGGAGTGTGTTCCATGTCTGACCGCTATATCGACTTCGCCAATTCACCTGTTGGCCTGCGTCTGGTCGGGGCCCTCGGCCTGCCCTCGCCGGTGCGCCTGGAGCGCTGGCAGGCTGGGCGGCTGCGACCGATCGAGGGCGCGTTGCTGCTGGGCGGCGGGCCGTTGACCGAGCAGGTCGGCACGTTCGCCAAACGCCTGACCGACGCCATTTTCGTCTACGGTGGCGAACCGAGCCTGGCCACCGAGTGGATCCCCGGCCACGGCCCGAAAATCAAGGCGGTGGTGTATGACGCCAGCCACCTGGTGCAGGCCGACCAGCTCAAGCAACTGCGCGAATTTTTCCAGCCCTTGATGAAAAATCTCGACCGCAGCGCCCACGTAGTCATCCTCGGTCGCGCCCCGGAACGGCTCAGCGACCCGTTCGCCGCCAGTGCCCAGCGTGCGCTGGAGGGTTTCAGCCGGTCCCTGGCCAAGGAGTTGCGCCACGGCGGGACACTGCAACTGCTGTACGTTGGCGACGGGGCCGAGGCACAGCTAGAAGGTGCGTTGCGCTTCTTCCTGTCGCCCAAGAGTGCCTTCGTGTCCGGGCAGGTCGTTCGCCTCAATGCTTGCGACACCCAGGTCCAGGATTGGACAAGGCCGCTCACCGGGCTCAAGGCACTGGTCACCGGGGCTGCCCGCGGGATCGGCGCCGCCATCGCCGAAACCCTGGCCCGCGATGGCGCCGACGTGATCCTGCTGGACGTGCCGCAGGCCAAGGCCGATCTCGACGCCCTGGCCGCACGTCTGAGCGGGCGCAGCCTGACCCTGGATATCTGCGCCGAAGACGCGCCTTCGCAATTGATCGAACACTTGCCCGACGGCGTCGACATCGTGGTGCACAACGCCGGCATTACCCGCGACAAGACCCTCGCCAACATGACCCCGGAATTCTGGGACGCGGTCCTGGCCGTCAACCTCAACGCTCCGCAGGTGCTGACCAAGGCCCTGCTCGACAGCGGCACCCTGCGGGACAATGGCCGGGTCATCCTGCTGGCGTCTATCAGCGGCATTGCCGGCAATCGCGGGCAGACCAACTATGCCGCGAGCAAGGCCGGCCTGATCGGCCTGGCGCAGGCCTGGGCGCCAACGCTGCAGGCGCGCGGTATCAGCATCAATGCCGTGGCACCGGGCTTCATTGAAACGCGCATGACCGCCGAGATTCCTTTCACCCTGCGCGAAGCCGGGCGACGCATGAGCTCCCTGGGCCAGGGCGGCCTGCCCCAGGATGTCGCCGAAACCGTGGCGTGGCTGGCGCAACCCGGCACGGGCGCCGTCACTGGGCAGGCCGTGCGGGTGTGTGGGCAAAGCCTGCTGGGAGCATGACATGACGATCCAATGGCACGAGGTCAGCGGCGCACCGTCGATGACCGCGCTCTACGTGAAAGCGGCGACGCGGCGCAAGATCAGCGGCAAGACCTTGCCGGAACAAGGGCTGCGCCAGGTGCTCCAGGTCGACCCGCAGCGACTGGCAGCCTATCGCAAGGTCTGCGGCTTCGCCGAGAACGGGTTGCTGCCGCCGACCTATCCCCACGTCCTGGCGTTCGCCCTGCAAATGCAGTTGCTTACCGACCGGGACTTTCCGTTTCCGTTGTTGGGCTTGATCCATTTGACCAACCGCATCCGTGTGCTGCGGCCCATGGGCGGCGTCAACCAGGTGCGGGCCAGCGTCAATGTCGAGAACCTGCAACCTCACCCCAAAGGCGCGGTGTTCGACCTGGTCACCCGCCTGGAGGATCAACTGGGGCTATTGTGGCAAGCCCACAGCCAGATGCTGTGCAGGGGTGTCGAACTGGATGGGACACCGCTGGCCGACACGCCCGCCAACAGCCTGGCATTGATGGAGGTGGCGCACTGGCGCGCGCCGGCCGACATTGGCCGGCAGTACGCCAAGGTGTCGGGCGACTACAACCCGATTCACCTGAGCGCCGCCAGCGCCAAACTGTTCGGCTTCCCGACTGCCATCGCCCATGGCCTGTGGAACAAAGCCAGGACCCTGGCCGCCCTGGATCAACACCTGCCCGAGGCCAACCTCGAGATCGAGGTGGCCTTCAAAAAACCCGTACGCCTGCCCAGTGAAGTGACACTGCTGGCGAGTGCGGCAGGGTCCAGCGGGGACTTGCGGTTGATGGGGGCAGGGGATCTGGAACACATGGTGGGAGGCTGGCGGCCGGCGGGCTGAAAGGTGACCGCGAGCAATGCAGTGGCCGCGGGACCGCCTTCGCGAGCAAGCCCGCTCCCACATGGGACGGAGGCTGTCCGGGATTCTGCGGCTGGCATTCATCCTCCTGTGGAAGCGAACGTGCTCGCGAAGACGTCGGCCCATCCAACGTCAACGCCTCAGGCAGGCCCGCGCCCAGAAATGGACGGCGCCAAACTGGCTATCGCGGCGGATAGGTCGACAGGATCCGCCCCACCGTCTCCCGTACCGCGGTGTTACGGTCCGTCGGGTTCGGCGAGTCGCTCAGGATCTGCTCATCACTGCCCCGCCACACCAGCTTGCCGTCCTTGCCATCGAGCAGGTCGATCTGCACGGTGCCGACCTTGTAGCTGATGTTGCGGGTTTCGTTGTACATCGGCCCGCCCCAATAGCCGTTCCAGGGACCGCCCCAACCACCGCCATAGTTCGTGGTCACCTGCTGCTGGCGATCCTCGACGATCAGGTAAGCCTGGACCAACACATCCGCCCGACCACCCGCCGCCACCGGGCGCAGGCCGCGTTGGTCGAGTTGATCGGCAACGGCCTGACGGATGCGTTGTTCGGTCAGGTCGCTCTTGATGCGCGGGTCATCGGGACGGTATTGCAGCGCCGGCTCTTTCCAACTCCAACTGCGGTACGCCGCGAAATCGCGGCTGGTGTCGAAGTCGTGATTGACCTGGTTGGAGGCACAGGCGCCCAGCAGCAGCGCAAAAGACAGTAAGGCAAGACGGCGCAACATGGTTTTTCTCCGTTGCAGGATCAACTGGGCGGATACGCCGACATGGCTTTTTCCACCGCTTCGCGGATAGCGTCCGTGCGTGCACCCTGGCTGCCGCGCTGGCTGGTTTCGGCGCTGGCGCTCCAGACCGGCTGGCCATTGCGCGCGTCGAACAGCTCGACACGCACGACCACCACCTGCTCCTGGTACGTGCGCACCACCGGCACCGTGTGATACATGCCGTACCCAGGGCCATAGCCGGGGCCGTAGCGGTTGTAGCCGCCGTAGTAGCCGGTGTCGTAGTCATCGCGCACCTGGCGCAGGCGGGTTTCCAGGCGCAGGTCGGCGCTGACGAAGAGGTCGGCCGGCCGATTGTCGTGCAGCGGGCGCAGGCCGCGCTGGTCCAGCGCGTTACTCACTGCCTCGGCCACCTGGGCCGAGTCCGCCCACGCAGTGCCCGGCGGCAGTTGCCCGTTGCGCCAGGCCCAACTGCGGTAGCGCCCGTAGTCTCGAGGCGGCGCGGGGTACGCACTGCGGTCGAACACCTGGGCGGCTTCCGGTGGTGCCGGCGGCAGCGGGTTGGAAGTGGCGACATACGGGTTGCTGCCCTGGCAGGCCGAAAGCCCCAGGCACAGCACCAATACCCCTGAACGACCTTTCATGTTGCTCTCCAGTGCCGCTGGATCAGCGAGGACGGCAGATCCAGTGCAGATAACGTCCCAATCCGGCAAACGCGGGATGGCGACGGTGGGCCAGCTCCATCTCCAGCAACTGCGCCAGCTCCACGCGCCCTTGGAATTCCACGGGCATGTAGTCATGGAAAACCCGCACGCCACTCTGGTTTTCGACCTGCCACAGGCCTTCAAGTTGCGCCGCCAACGCGCGCGGATCAAGGGGTTGTTGCGGTGTCAGGCTCTGTTTTTCGCCGGCCATGTCATTTTTGCGCAACTTGCGGAAATGCCCCTTGAGCAGGTTGCGATAGACCAGCGCATCGCGGTTGTAGAACGCCAGGGACAACCAGCCGCCCGGCGCCGTGAGCTGATGCAGCACCGGCAGGATGGCATGGGGCTCGGCCAGCCATTCGAGCACCGCATGGCACAGCACCATGTCGTAGGGCTCGGTGAGCTGGCCAAGCAGATCCTGCCACGGCGCCTGGATGAACGTTGCCTGCTGCCCCGCCACGGCGAAGCGTTGGCGGGCACCTTCGAGCATGGGCTCGGCCGGCTCGGCGAGGGTCACCTGGTGACCGCGCTCGGCCAGCCACAGCGACATATGGCCCAGACCCGCGCCGATATCCAGCACCCGCAGCGGGCGATCCGGCAAGGTTTCCAACAGATCGGCCTGAAGCACCGCCAGGCGGATCGCGCCCTTGGCCCCGCCGTAGATTTTCTCGGCAAACCGCGTGGCCAACTGGTCGAAATGACGGTCGCTCATTGGCCGAACCGCCGCTCGCTGTCGGCCAGCTTGCTGCGCACCACGGCGTCCATGTCCAGGCCCAATTCGCTGCACAACAGCAACAGGTACAACACGATGTCACCGACTTCCTGCCCGGCATGGGCCAGGGTGTCTGCCGGCAACTGGCGGGACTGATCCTCGGTCAGCCACTGGAAAATCTCCACCAGCTCGGCCATTTCCACGCAGGCGGCCATGGCGAGGTTCTTCGGGCTGTGGAAGCGCCGCCAATCGTTACGGTCACGAATGGCGTGCAGGCGTTCGGTCAGTTCAACAAGGTTCATCGGGCTCTCCTGAATGCGCATAGCTTCGGGGGGATGACCGGGGAAGGCAAGCCTCTCGGTGCGCGTGGCAATTTGCCCCATAATCGAACCATCGCGACGCCAACAGCTCCTACAATCAGACACAGTTCAACCCGGATCCCCCTCATCAGGATGCACACATGCAGGTAGAAAGCTTTTTCGAATGGCTCGGCCAAGCGCTCGGTTCGGTGATCCGCTTCATCGTCGACCTGCTCAGCGGCCTGTTCAACACCCTGGCCCACGCCGGCGGCAACTTCGTCGACGGCCTGGCGCGCACCTTGGGCATGGACACCTCGATCATCAGCATCATCGCGCTGATCATCGGGTTGATGATGCTGTATTCGGCGATCCGCGCCTTTATGCGGGCCTCGATCATCATGGGGATTATCTGGTTGGTATTGGGGTTGTGGTTGTTGAGTTGGATCATTCACTGAGGTCGCACGAGCCTATGCAGGAGCACAGTTGTGGCGAGGGGATTTATCCCCGCTGGGCTGCGCAGCAGCCCCAAACCCAGGCCATGCGGTACATCAGGTAAACCGCGTTAGTCGGATTTACGACTGCTTCGCAGCCGAACGGGGATAAATCCCCTCGCCACAAAAAACGGGCCTGCGAAGTGCGGCGTGCTTCGCAGGGACTGGAAACGATCATCCAGAGAACCCGCTACAATTGCGCTCCATCAAGGAGCCCGCATGTCCCACCTGATCACCGACTGGCGCGACCGCCTTACCCATCGCCGGGTCTGGGCGCTGGCGGCGCCGATGATTCTCTCGAACATTTCCGTGCCGCTGGTGGCGCTGGTGGACAGTACGGTCATCGGCCATTTGCCCCATGCCCATCAGCTGGGCGCGGTGGCGGTCGGGGCGAGTCTGTATACCGTGCTGGCGTGGGCCATGGGTTTCCTGCGCATGGGCTCCACCGGGTTCGCCGCCCAGGCCGCCGGACGTGGCGATGGCGCGGCGCTGCGGCAGGTGCTGGTGCAAGGCCTGTTGCTGGCGATGGGGCTGGCGGTGGTGCTCGGCGCCGTCGGCGTACCGCTGAGTGGCGTGGCGTTGCACTTCATGCAGCCATCGGCCGAACTCGACCAATTGACCCGCGACTTTTTCCACACCCGGCTCTTCGGCCTACCGGCGGCGCTGGCCAGCTATGCATTGGTGGGCTGGTTCCTCGGTGCCCAGAATGCCCGAGCGCCGCTGGCGATCCTGCTGGTGACCAACCTGGTGAACATCGCCCTGAACCTGTGGTTCGTGATCGGCCTGGACTGGGGCGTGGCCGGTTCGGCCCGGGCCTCGGTGATTGCCGAGTGGACCGGTGCGCTGGTCGGCCTGGCCCTGGCACGCAAGACTCTGCGGGCCTGGCCCGGACAGGTGGCCTGGGCAGCCTTGGGGCGGTGGCAGAGCTGGCGCCCACTGCTGGCGGTGAACCGGGACATTTTCATTCGCAGCCTGGCGCTGCAAGCGGTGTTCTTCCTGATCACCGTGCAAGGCGCGCGGCTAGGGGACGCGACCGTGGCAGCCAATGCCCTGCTGCTCAACGGCCTGCTGCTGACCGCCCACGCCCTGGACGGCCTCGCCCACGCGGTGGAAGCTTTGTGCGGGCATGCCATCGGCGCCCGCGATCGCCTCGCCCTGCGCCGTTCGCTGGTGGTGGCCTGCGGCTGGTCGCTGATTGCAAGCCTTGGGTTCGCGCTGCTGTTCCTGCTCGCCGGCCACCTGTTCATCGCGATGCAAACCGACATTCCCGACGTGCGCGCCACCGCCGACCAGTATCTGCCTTACCTGGCGGCCCTGCCGCTGATTGCGGTCTGGAGCTACCTGCTCGACGGGCTGTTCATCGGCGCCACCCGCGCCCGGGAAATGCGCAACGGCATGCTGCTGACGCTGTTGCTGGTACTGCCTGTCGCCTGGGCGCTGCAAGGCTTGGGCAACCACGGGTTGTGGATCACCTTCCTGCTGTTCATGGCCTTGCGCAGCCTGACCCTCGGGGCCATCGCCTGGCATCTGCAGCGGCGCGATCAATGGCTGGGCAGCCCCGGCCCATGACATCTCACCCCGGACCGCCCTGCCATGCCCGGCGTAGCTGATCGAGGTATTCCCGTGGCGACCGGCCTTCCAACTTCGGCACCGGCCGGGCATCGGGGTGTTGCAGGCGAAGCCACAACCAGTCATCGAGCAACGCCTGTTCGGTGAACCCCAGCCCCAGCCCCTCCTGAAAGCGCTTCCAGAGCAAGTGATAATCACGCCCGATGGCGCGCGACCAGCGCCAGGCGTGGCGCTCCAGCAGGCATTGCTGGAGTTGGCGTTGCTGCCGATCACTGAGGCTGTGTTCGTTCTCCAGCGCCGTCACCGGCAACCCGGGATTGGTCAGTTGCTGCCAGCCCAGGCTGCCGATGGCGCGGTCGGCCCAGGTGCCACCGAACCAGCGCACCTGGCTGATGGGCCCCAGCCAGCAACTGAGTTCCTGCGGGTCGCAACCGTCGAAAAAATAGCTGGCGGTGTGCGGGTTGTAATAGTTCAGCAACGCTTTGTGGTGCAGGCCCAAGGTCACCGTCAGCATTCGCCGCAGATGCGCCAGCAGTTGTTCCGCCGACGCACTGCTGATCAACACCAGCCCCGGCCAGGCCTGCGGATCCAGATGACAGAGACTGACCAACCCACCCGCTCGCCGAAGATCCAGCAACAGTGGGCTGTGCTCCCCGAGGCCGTGCAACTCGGTGTCGTCGAACAGCACCTCGGCCTGAACCCCCGCGAACTGTTCTTGCAGGCGCCACGTCGCGTCGGGCGCACTCGGTACGTCGAGCAGCAACCAATGGGACCCGGCCAGGGTGCCGGCGCTCACGGCGCGATACCCGCGCCGGGCTGGGTGAGCAACCGGCAGGTGCACAACGCCTCGGCGCAATGGCTGAAACTGCCGCCGCCGGGTAGCAGGCACAACAAGACCAGCGGCTCGGCACTGCGGATCGCCGACAGGAGCATCGGGTCGGCAACCGCCGGCCCCGGTGCGCGGTGGGCGATCGGGGCGGCCGCCGGCTCAGCCGGCGCAGCCAACGCGGGCCCGTCGAGAAAGGCACTGATCAGCGGACGATCCGGATCGCCTTCGATAAAGCTCACCAACACCTCGGTGCCCTCGCGCAACTCGTCCGCCCCCGCCAGCAACTCGGGCGCCAACGGCAGCCAACAATGGCTGGAACGGGCGCCCTCGCCCTGGTAGACCCAGTCGAACTGCACCGCCACACGCCCAGCTTCTTGCATCGCCGGCTCATCCACCGCGACCACCCAACCCCGTTGCCGGCTCGCCATGCGCGGCTTCGTCGCCCGCGGGACCGTCTGCCACGGCGCGCCCTGGGGGATGGCCTTGAACTGGTTGCCATACACCCCCGCCTGGCCGCGGTGCTCGACGCCGGTCAGCAGCCAGCAGCGGTTCCAGCCCTCCAGGGGATGCGCTGCCAGCGTCACCGCTCGGCCAACGTGCAGGTTCTTCAGGTCGCTGCGCCCCCGGGCAACCTGTGCGCCCGGCAGCGTGCTCTGCACACTGAAGGCCCGGACGCCCGGCGCTGGCCGGTGGTCGCCATAAACCGCCTCGCCCACCAACGGGAAACGGTCTGGACTGTCGGTGAAAACCAGGCAATGTCCGTCCGGGGTCTGTTCGAAATGAAAATGGATGCCGGCTTGCGCGCACAGCCGTTGGAGAAATTGCAGGTCCGACTCCCGGTATTGGGTGCAGAAGTCTTGCGCAGGGTAATCGCCGCTCAGGTCCAGGCACAGGTGCCGGCCGCCGATGCCATGTTCCCGGAGCACCTGGCGCAGGATCTGCGGCACCGAGCGAGCAGCGAACACCCGTTGGCTGAAGCGCTGCGCCAGGCAAGCCAGCTTCGGCCCGATACGCACCCGGCAGCCGGCGCCCGGAGGCTGCTCGAGCAGTTCGTGCAATTGCCCATGAATGCCTCGACCCGGCGCGCCGAAGCTCAGCCACACGTTGCGGTACAGCAGCCCGGCCAAGTCCACGGGGGCGTCGGGGAGCAACAATTGCGCCTCATAGGCGAAGGGTTCGCTGATGGCTTCGCTGCCCGTGAAGGCCACGACGACCAAGGGTTCGGGCAGACCGGCTATCTCCAGACGAAAGGCTGACTCGCGGGCTGGATCGGACATCGGCGTTTCTCTACAGGAGGGGCGGCCGAGGATTCTCGCCGAGAGCCATGGCCGAGTAGAGGGCTGAAGTACAAGTTAGGAAAGGGACTACACGAAATTAGGACTACGCCGGTTATGTGCGCCGATGCGCGGAAATAACACCGGCACAAACAAAAATGCCCTTCAGGACTGTCCGAAAACTCCCGCAGTATGCGATGCAGTTTCTGACAGAGCGAAGGGCATTTGCCGTCCAGTTGAAAATGGCGCCGGAGCCCCTGTGGCGAGGGGATTTATCCCCGTTGGGCTGCGAAGCGGCCCCAGAACCCAGTCTGTGGAGCAACAGGCAAATCTCGTTAGCCGGTTTTACGGCTGCTTCGCAGCCGAACGGGGATAAATCCCCTCGCCACAGGTTCGGTGGACGCTCAGGCCCCCATCAAGAAGACAGATACGACGAACGCGTCAGGCCCAGGCGCAAGGCGTCCAGGAACTGGGTGCGCTCGGCAGCGCTGATCCGGGCGCTGGCGCACTTGTCGCGGTAGTGAGTCATCAACTCTTCCGGCGACAGGTGCACGTAGCGCAGCATGTCCTCGATGGTGTCGTGGGTCTCGATACCGGCGTGGTACACACTGCCGTCGGCGTTCTGGTAAATGTTCACCGAGTCGGTGTCACCGAACAGGTTGTGCATGTCGCCCAGGATTTCCTGGTAGGCGCCCACCAGGAAGATGCCCAGCAGGTAGTCTTCGCCCGTGTTGAGGGCATGCACCGGCAGGCTGGTCTCGATGCTCTGCTCGTCGACGTACTGCTTGATCTTGCCATCGGAGTCGCAGGTCAGATCTTGCAGCACGGCACGGCGCATCGGCTCTTCGTCGAGGCGATGCAACGGCAGGATCGGCAATACCTGGCCGATGGCCCAGGTGTCCGGCAGGCTCTGGAACACCGAGAAGTTGCAGATGTACTTGTCGGCCAGCTTGTCGTTGAGTTCGTCCAGCACCTGGCGGTGGGACCGCTGGCGAGCCTTCAGCGAATTGTGCAGGCGCCGGCAAACGGCGAAGTAGCACTGCTCGGCCAGGGCTTTCTCGGCCAGGGTCAACTTGCCGTCGGCGTACTGCGCGGCCACGTCACTCATGTAGTGGGTGGCACGCCAGTAGGTCTCGGTGACCATCTCGATGTCAGTCGGCCCCAACAGGTCCACCAGCCATTGCACGGTTTCCGGCAGCTCCAGCTTGTTGTCGATCACCGGCACGTCGTCGTTGTGCTTCTCGACGTCGGTCACCTGCACCACCAGCATGGCGTGGTGGGCGGTCAGCGACCGGCCGCTTTCGGAGAAAATGTGCGGATGCGGCAGGCCCTGGGCGTCGCAGAACTCCTTGAGCATGCCGACCACGACACCGGCGTAGTCGTCCATGTCGTAGTTGATCGAACTGGCATTGCGCGAGTGGGTGCCGTCGTAGTCCACGCCCAGACCACCGCCCACGTCGATGTGGTCCACCGGCAGGCCAAGGTTGCGCAGCTCGCCGTAGTAGCGGATCGCTTCCTTGAAGCCGTGCTGGTAGTCCGCCAGGTTGGCGATTTGCGAACCCATGTGGAAGTGCAACAGACGGATGCCCTGGTCCAGGCCCGCGGCGCGGAAGCGCTCGACCACCGACAACAGTTGCGCGGCCGACAGGCCGAACTTGGATTTCTCGCCGCCGGTATCGGCCCACTTGCTCGATGCCAGGGACGACAGGCGCACCCGCAGGCCGACCTGTGGCTTGACCTTGAGCGAGGTCGCCTCTTCGATCACCAGGCCGACTTCGGACTCTTTCTCGATGACGATGAAAACGTTGTGGCCCAGTTTCTGGCCCATCAGCGCCAGGCGGATGAACTCACGGTCCTTGTAGCCGTTGCAGACGATAGTCCCGCCCTTCGGCGCCAGCGCCAGCACCGCCAGCAGCTCCGGCTTGGAACCGGCTTCCAGGCCGATGGAAACGTTCTGGGTGGCGATGATGTTCTCGATCACCGCTTCCTGCTGGTTGACCTTGATCGGGTAGAGCGCGGTGTATTGGCTCTGGTATTCCAGACGCGCGATGTTGCTGTCGAACGCACCGGTGAGCTGGCGCACGCGGTCTTGCAGAATGTCGGGGAAGCGCACCAGCAAGGGCAGCGACAGGCCGCTCTGGCGCAGTTGCTCGACTTGCTCGAACAGGTCGATGGGCGAGCTGCCGGGACCGTTCGGACGGACTTCGACGCGACCGGCGTCATTGATCGCGAAATACCCGGCCCCCCAATGGCGAATCCCGTAAACACTGCGGCTGTCCGCAACTGTCCATTGGCTGCCATCGTCTTTGCGTGTGCGTCGTACGGACATCGAAGTCCCCTATAAAGAAGTCAAAATGCACCATCCGGTCGGAGGCTGGGGCAGTCTAGAGAGTGAGAATGACGAATTGTCTGTCAGCAGGGTAGACCCTGCTGGCAGCGCTGAGTTTAGAAACCCGTTCAGAACAGGCTCTGTGAAAACCATGCGGGCGACCGCGAACCGTACGTTCGGATCAAGCCGAGGGTGGTTTTCACAGAGGCTGCTAGCCGCCGGATTTCTTGGCCTTGAAACCGTGCTTGACCAATTCGGCCAGCAACAGCTCGACGTGATCGCCCTGGATCTCGATGACGCCGTCCTTCAACGCGCCACCGGTGCCACAGCGTTTCTTCAACGTCGTCGCCAATTCCTTGAGCGCGTCTTCGGCCAACGGCACACCGGTGATCGTGGTCACCGTCTTGCCGCCGCGACCCTTGCTTTCGCGGCGCACGCGGGCAATGCCATCACCGGCAGGGATGACGGTCTGTTTGCAGATGCAGGCATCCACCGGTTGACGGCAATCAGGGCAATGACGACCGGCGTCGGTAGAAAATACCAGGCCGCCCAAGGCGGCGAAGGATGCGGCTTTTTTGGCCACCGGCAATCCTCTCGGGAGGACAAAGACTGGTCGAGAGAGCAATGCCTCGACCGCGAAGCCCCACTCAGGCAGGGGCAGCGCTACTGGACCGCAGACGTCGGTTCAGCTTGAAAAGTCGCGCAGTGTAACGGCAAAAAGCCGACTTGCTAAGGGCCAATCGGCGCCAATTTATAGCTTCTTTGCGACGCCATCGCCGTGGGCGCGCAAATAGCGCTCCAACGCCGCCAGCGAGTCCGGGCAGTAAGGCTTGCGGCGGATTTCATCCAGCACCTGGTCGATGGGCATAAACCGCGCTTCGAGCACTTCTTCCGGTTGCAGCACCAGGGGGCCGTCCCACACCGCCGAGAACGCCGAGCACCACAGCCGGCTGCCGGTGTCCTCGAAATAGAAGTGGTCGTGGGCGGTCAGCGCGACGCCGCTCACGCCCAGTTCCTCGGCCAGCTCCCGGGCGGCCGATTCGGTGTAGGTCTCGTGGGCCTGCACCATGCCGCCCGCCGCCACGTCCCAGAACCCCGGGTAGATCGCCTTGCTCAACGTGCGCCGGTGAACACACAGTTCACCGGCCGAGTTGAACAACAGGATGTAGGTGCCGCGCCCGATCAGCCCGCGCTCACGCAGGTCCGAGCGCACCAGGCTGCCCAGCAGGTTGTCGTGTTCATCGACCCAGGCGATCAGCTCGGCATCCGAGGCCGCTCGGTGGGCGACCTCCCGGGCGCTTTCGCTCATCGATCAGCCCTGGTTCAGCAGTTGCCGCAGGTCGATGACCGCTGCGTTGGCCCGGGAAATGTAGTTGGCCATCACCAGCGAATGGTTCGCCAACACGCCGAAGCCGCTGCCATTGAGGATCATCGGGCTCCAGACCGGTTCCTGGGACGCTTCCAGTTCACGAATGATCTGCCGGACGCTGACGGTGGCGTTCTTCTTCGCCAGCACGTCGGCGAAGTCCACCTCGATGGCCCGCAGCAAATGCGACAGCGCCCATGCCTGGCCGCGCGCCTCGTAGAACACGTTGTCGATTTGCATCCATGGGGTCTCGACGACTTCTTCATCCACCTGCGGCACCTGGCCCGGCGCCGGAATTTCGGTTTTCAGCGACGTGTTGAGCTTGACCCGGCCCACGCTGGCCGACAGGCGCTGGGACAACGAACCCAGGCGAGTGCCGACATCCCCCAGCCAGTTGTTCAGGTTGTCGGCACGGGCGTAGAACAGCGCGCTCTTCTGGGCCGGATCGGACAGGCGTGCCTGGTAGCGGCTCAGGGAATTGATGCCTTCCTGGTACTCCGACTCACTGGAGGGCAGCACCCAACTGCGGTTATCGAAGTTGAAGCGCGGCTCGGCCTTGGCCAGATCGGCGTCTTCGGCGGACTGTGACTGGGAACGGGCGAAGTCCTTGCGCAAGGCGCGGCTCAGGTCGCGAACCTGCACCAGCACGCCGTATTCCCAGCTCGGCATGTTGTCCATCCACAGGCCCGGCGGGAAACGGTCGTTGGAAATGTAGCCGCCCGGTTTGGTCAGCAAGGTGCCGGCCACGGTCTTGAGGGTCTCGACGGTGGTGTAGCCCACCACCATTTGCCGGCCGTCCCGCTCGGCTGCCGCCTGGGCGTTCTGCTGCACCGGGAACAGCGCCGGCTCCTGGCTCCAATACCAACCCAGGGCGATGGTCACCAGCAAGTACAGGCCGACCAGCGTCGCCAATGCCCGACTGAACAACAGCCCACCCAGGTAGCTGCGGGTGTCCGATTTCGGTTCGGCGGCACGTTCAGGCGCGCTGCCCGCGCGGTTTTTCCAGTCCAGCATGGCGATATCCCTTCAATCACTTGAGTTCTCGGTTCGACCACAACCCTACGCCATCGTGCCTGATTTGAAACGCGATAATGTGGCGGCCAATCAGGCCTGCCCTGGCAGGGTCGTCGAGCAGCCACTATAAATGAAGCGCCGCCGTCGGTCTTCGAAACTGGCCGGTCATTAACTGAATGTCGCGGTTGGACAGATTATTGACGTATGACACTGATGCAAGGGAAAAGAGGTGCTAGCATAGAGCCACCAGTCGACCTCAGCATGCAGCCTAACTAGTAGTCAGGATATGACCGAGCCAGAAGACCCCAGCCGCGAGCGCCTCAAGCATCACTTTGCCCAGCGGGTAATTCACCAGGCTCGTCAGATCCTGGAGATCTGGCAGCGCCTGCAGCGCAGCGAGTGGTCCAGCACCGATCTTTCCGAGCTCAGCGAAGCCAATCTGCGGCTGCTGCGTTTTGCCGAACGCTTCGAACAACCCGAACACACCCAGCTCGCCCAAGGCATCAGTCAGTCGTTGCAGGCAGTGGACGCCAACCGCGGACGCCTGAGCAGCCACCTGATCACCGAAATCAACCGCCTGATGCAGCGCCTGTCGCGCACCGGCCTGCGCCATGGCGACCAACTCGAACAGACCTTCCTGCCGCCGCTGCGCAAACCCATCTATGTACTGCTGCAAGACCACGACCGCGCCGAGCGCCTGGCCAAGCAATTGGAATTCTTCGGTCTCAGTGCCCAGGCCCTGGACAGCGTCGCGGCATTTCGGGCGACGATGGTCGAGCGCCTGCCGGCGGCGATTGTCATGGACGTGGATTTCAGCGGCCCCGGCGCCGGCCTGAAACTGGCCGCCGAAGCCCAGGAAGGCCTGGACCAGCCGCTGCCGCTGCTGTTCTTCAGTTTGCTGGAAACCGACACGCCGACACGCCTGGCGGCCGTGCGGGCCGGCGGGCAGGAGTTCCTCACCGGCACGCTCGAAGCCTCGAGCCTGCTGGAAAAAATCGAAGTGCTGACCTGCGTCGCCCAGTACGAGCCCTACAAAGTGCTGATCATCGATGACTCCCGCGCCCAGGCCCTGCACACCGAGCGCCTGCTCAACAGTGCCGGCATCGTCACCCGCACGCTGATCGAGCCGATCCAGGCCATGGCCGAGCTGGCGGACTTCCAGCCCGACCTGATCATCCTCGACATGTACATGCCCGCCTGCACCGGCACCGAGTTGGCCAAGGTGATCCGCCACAACGACCGCTACGTCAGCGTGCCGATCATCTACCTGTCCGCCGAAGACGACCTGGACAAGCAGCTCGATGCCATGAGCGAAGGCGGCGACGACTTCCTGACCAAACCGATCAAGCCCCGCCACCTGATCACCACCGTGCGCAACCGCGCGGCACGGGCGCGCAACCTCAAGGCGCGGATGGTGCGCGACAGCCTCACCGGGCTGTACAACCACACGCACATCCTGCAGTTGCTCGAAGATTGCAGTTTCCGCGCCCGCCGGGAAGGCAAGCCGCTGAGTTTCGCCATGCTCGACATCGACCACTTCAAGCGGGTCAATGACAGCCATGGCCACCCCATGGGTGACCGGGTGATCAAGAGCCTGGCGCTGTTTCTCAAGCAGCGTCTGCGCAAGACCGATTTCATCGGCCGCTACGGGGGCGAAGAGTTCGCCATCGTCATGCCCGACACCGACATCGAGGCGGCCTGCAAGGTGCTGGATGAAATCCGCCAGCGCTTTGCCGAAATCCACTACCCGGCCCAGCCCCATGACTTGTGGTGCACCTTCAGCGCCGGCGTGGTGGAGATGAGCGATGACTCCGACAGCCTGATGATGGCGAGCCAGGCGGACGAGGCGCTGTACCGGGCCAAGCACGCCGGACGCAACCGCGTGCAGGCGGCCAGGCAAAGTGCCACTTTTTCATCGGAATCCACCGATTCAGTCATAAACCTGTAACTCAAACGCAATAACTTCAGGCACTTACGATTCTGCCCTTGGTAGACCCTTGATGCGCCTGAAGCTGCTGACCAATCTCAATACCCTTCTTTTAGTTGCCGTGTGCCTGGGCCTGGGTGCCACGTTGTGGTGGTCGCAGATCGCCCTGGAACGCCCCTATCTGTTGATGGAACGCTACCTGGGCCTGTCGCGGCAGTTTCAGGGCGAGGTGACACGCAATATCGAGGAGTACCTGAACAGCGGCGATGCCTTGCGCCTGAGCGCCGCGACCCAGGCCTTGGAAACCCTGCAAAAGGAACTCGATGCGTTCCCGCCGGAGCTGGCCCAGACCCTGCGCCCGAGCCTGTCCAACCTCGACAGCTTCAGCAAGACCGACCTGCTGGGCGCCGGCAAGCTGGCCGGCGACCCCCAGGCCCTGTTGCTCCAGGCCGAACGTGAATTGAGCGCCAACCTCGACCAGCTCGCCCAATACGCCCAAGGCGCGCCGGCCTACCTGCCACCGCTGTTCGCCGCGTCGCAGCACCTGGGCCGGCTGTCCCTCACCCGGGACAAGCTGGTCAGCAGCGGTCGCAGTGAAATGGCCGCCGACGTCGAACGGGAACTGCAGAGCATCCGCACCCAGGCCGCCCAGCTCGATGGCTTGCCACTGCTCGGCGTGACGGCCAGTAGCGAAACCGCCGGCGATGATTTCGCTGCGCTGATGGGCCTGGAAACCCAGGAAAAAACCGCCGCCGAAGATGCCGGCATCGCTCTCAAACGCGAACTCAACAGCCTGCTTGGCCGCTACCCAGCGGAGCTGTCGCGCACTCGGGAACTGATCCAGAAACGCACCGAGTTGAGCAACGTCACGCACCTCAAGACCGCTGACGTGCAGCAGGCCATCGATGCCATGGAGCCTGCGGTGCGGGCCCAACACGGGCGGATCCAGGGCGAGGTGCGCTTGATCCAGGGCGTGATGATCGGCCTGATCCTGCTGATCGCGTTGCTCATCGACACCTTGCAGCGACGTCTCGCCCGGACCCTGACCCACCTGGCGCCCGCCTTGTCGACCTGGGCGGAGGGCGATTTCAGCCGCGACATCCGGGTGGGCGCCAGCAACCGCGAACTGCAGGACATCGAAGCGTCGCTCAATCGCCTGCGCGCCTACCTGGTGGACCTGGTGGGCACCATTCGCGTGAATGCCGAACAAGTGGCCGGCAGCAGCCGGACCCTGGCGGAACTGAGCGGCGAGCTGCACAGCGGCGCCGAGGACCAGGCCGACGACACGGCGCTGATCCGTGACTCCCTCAGCGAATTGGAGGCGACGATCCAGCAAGTCGCTGGCGACGCTAGCCAGGCCGCCGACGCCAGCCGTAGCGCCGGCCACGCGGTGGAACAAGGACAGAAAGTCATCGGCCTGAGCCTCACCGGTTTGCATGCGCTGGTGGGGGAAGTGCAGGACAACGCGCAAATGATCGAGCAACTGGCCGAGGAGTCGGCCACCATCGGCGGCGTGCTGACGGTGATTCGCTCCATCGCCGACCAGACCAACCTGCTGGCCCTCAACGCCGCCATCGAAGCGGCCCGCGCCGGGGAAATGGGCCGCGGCTTCGCAGTGGTGGCCGAAGAGGTTCGCTCCCTGGCCCAACGCACGGCCGGCGCCACCGCCGAGATCCAGACGCTGATCGCCCGCCTGCAACAGGCCGCGCGCCAGTCGGTGGACGGCATGCGCGCCCAGGTCGAACACGCCGAAGCCACCGCCAACCAGGCCCAGGCCGCCGACGGTGCGCTGGATGAAATCGTCGGCGCCATCCAGACCATCGCCGACACCGCCGTGCGCATCGCTGACGTCACCGCCCAGCAGAGCGGCGCCGTCAGCGAAATCCGCGACCACAGCGAACGCATCCACCAACTGGGCGGCGACAACCTGCTGCGCATCGGCCAGGGCCGGGAACAAGGCGACAACCTGCTGGTACTGGGCGGACGCTTGCACACGGCGGTGCAAGCATTCCGGGTCTAACCCCCTATCCCACAATCATTCAGGTTGGCCCCAGAATTAACGTCCGCCACCAACCCACTGTGGGAGCGGGCTTGCCCGCGAAAGCGCTGGGTCAGCTTGCAACGATGTCGGATGTACCGCGCCCTTCGCGGGCAAGCCCGCTCCCACAATCATTCGGGTTGGTCGCAGGATTAACATTCACCACAACACCCACTGTGGGAGCGGGCTTGCCCGCGAAAGCGCTGGGTCAGCTTGCAACGATGTCGAATGTACCGCCCCCTTCGCGGGCAAGCCCGCTCCCACAATCATTCGGGTTGGTCGCAGGATTAACATCCACCACAACACCCACTGTGGGAGCGGGCTTGCCCGCGAAAGCGCTGGGTCAGCTTGCGACGATATTGGATGTACCGGCCCCTTCGCGGGCAAGCCCGCTCCCCCAAGGTTCAGTGCGGGTTTTCCGGCTGCAGATGACCGGATCCTGGGGCATGGTCATAAATTTCGCGCAAACATCGGTCATCGTGCTGGCTATTGCAGAGAACTGGACAGTCATTAAGGCTTTGCGGCATAGTCGCCGGGTTCTGACACCTGCGCACGGATAACAAGGAACAGCAGATGGCAACCCTTTTGGTCCTGCACGGACCCAACCTGAACCTGCTTGGCACCCGCGAACCTGGCGTCTACGGCGCCGTGACACTGGCGCAGATCAACCAGGACCTGGAGCAGCGGGCCCGCGCCGCCGGCCATCATCTGCTCTACCTGCAAAGCAATGCCGAATATGAATTGATCGATCGCATCCATGCCGCGCGTGGCGAAGGCGTGGACTTCATTCTGATCAATCCAGCAGCTTTTACACACACAAGTGTCGCATTACGTGACGCGCTGCTGGCGGTGAGCATCCCATTCATCGAAGTGCATTTGTCCAACGTGCATAAACGCGAACCTTTCCGCCATCACTCTTACTTCTCCGATGTAGCGGTGGGAGTGATCTGCGGCCTTGGCGCCAGCGGTTACCGATTGGCCCTGGAGGCTGCCCTGGAGCAGCTTGAACAACAAGCTACACGCCCCTGACCGACCCTTGGGAGTTGATGATTCATGGATATCCGTAAAGTTAAGAAACTGATCGAATTGCTGGAAGAGTCCGGCATCGACGAGCTGGAGATCAAGGAAGGCGAAGAGTCCGTACGCATCAGCCGCCACAGCAAGACGCCAGCCCAGCAGTTCTATGCCCCGGCACCGATGCAAGCACCCGCCGCCGCCCCTGCGCCAGCCGCACCGGCAGCCGCCACCGCCGCTGCTCCAGCCGCTGCCGCCGCTCCGGCACTCAACGGCACCGTCGCTCGTTCGCCCATGGTAGGCACGTTCTACCGCAAGTCTTCGCCAACCTCGCCGTCCTTCGTTGAAGTGGGCCAGACCGTGAAGAAAGGCGACACCCTGTGCATCGTCGAAGCCATGAAGATGATGAACCACATCGAAGCTGAAACCAGCGGTGTGATCGAGTCCATCCTCGTCGAAGACGGCCAGCCGGTTGAGTACGACCAACCGCTGTTCACCATCGTTTGAACCGCGGAGAGCCTTTGATGACTGCGAAGTTGGAAAAAGTCCTGATCGCAAACCGCGGTGAGATCGCCCTGCGGATTCTGCGAGCCTGCAAGGAGATGGGCATCAAGACCGTCGCCGTTTACTCCAAGGCCGACAAAGAACTGATGCACCTGGGCCTGGCAGACGAATCCGTCTGCATCGGTCCGGCGTCGGCTGCGCACTCCTACCTGCACATCCCGGCGATCATCGCCGCTGCCGAAGTGACCGGCGCCACCGCCATTCACCCAGGCTACGGCTTCCTGGCGGAAAACGCCGACTTCGCCGAACAGGTCGAGAACTCCGGTTTTGCCTTCATCGGTCCGAAAGCCGACACCATCCGCCTGATGGGCGACAAGGTATCGGCCAAGCACGCCATGATCGCTGCCGGCGTACCGACCGTTCCGGGTTCCGACGGCCCGTTGCCTGAAGACGAAGAAACCGCTCTGCGCATCGGTCGTGAAGTGGGCTACCCGGTGATCATCAAGGCCGCTGGCGGCGGCGGTGGTCGCGGCATGCGCGTGGTACACAAGGAAGAAGACCTGATTTCCTCGGCGAAACTGACCCGCTCCGAAGCCGGCGCGGCGTTCGGCAACCCGATGGTCTACCTGGAAAAATTCCTCACCAACCCACGCCACGTCGAAGTCCAGGTGTTGTCCGACGGCCAAGGCCAGGCCATCCACCTGGGGGACCGCGATTGCTCGCTGCAACGTCGTCACCAGAAGGTACTCGAAGAAGCGCCAGCACCGGGCATCGACGAGCAGGCGCGCCAGGAAGTCCTGGCCCGTTGCGTCAAGGCCTGCATCGACATCGGCTACCGCGGCGCCGGCACCTTCGAGTTCCTCTACGAGAACGGTCGTTTCTACTTCATCGAAATGAACACCCGTGTTCAGGTGGAGCACCCGGTTTCGGAGATGGTCACCGGTATCGACATCGTCAAGGAAATGCTCAGCATTGCCGCCGGCAACAAGCTGTCGTTCACCCAGGATGACGTGGTCATCCGCGGTCACGCACTGGAATGCCGGATCAACGCCGAAGACCCGAAAACCTTCATGCCAAGCCCAGGCACGGTCAAGCATTTCCACGCCCCGGGCGGCAATGGCGTTCGCGTCGACTCGCACCTGTACAGCGGTTATGCCGTTCCGCCGAACTACGATTCGTTGATCGGTAAGCTGATCACCTACGGTGCGACCCGCGACGAAGCCATGGCGCGCATGCGCAATGCCCTGGACGAAATCGTGGTGGACGGGATCAAGACCAACATCCCGCTGCACCGTGATCTGGTCCGTGACGAAGGCTTCTGCGAAGGCGGCGTCAACATCCATTACCTGGAACACAAGCTGGCCCACCAGGCTTGATGCTTCGAGTGATGTAAAGGACCCCGGCCCATTGGCCGGGGTCTTTTTTTGCCTGCCGATCGCTCAGCTCAGCAGCACCGTCGCGAAGGCCTGCGCTTCGACTTCCGCCGGCGTCGCCAGCCGCCCCTGCCCCGTGCTGATGGCACCGCTGGGATTGGCGACCAGGGGTTCGTTGCGCACGCGCCGCATGAACCCGCGGGCTCGCGCCGAAACCGGATCGGCGCTCTTCTTCGCCCGCGCCAGCACCGGGATGTAGTAACGCTCGACCTGGCCGCGCGAGGTCTTGAAGACCGATGTCACGCCATTGCGCAGGTCCAGCGCCAGACCGTAAGTGTTGCCAAAACAGGACGAGTACGACCAGTGATCCCACGTCGGTTGCAGGCCTTCGCGCCGCATCGCCGACCGGACCCGCCCGCCAATGTCAGTGCCGGTCAGCCAATCCCCGCCCACCAGGGTGGCACGAACCTCTTGCGCCGTCGTGTCCAGGCGCTGCATGACGTCCCGCAGGCTGCGCTCGATCAGCGCGCGGATGTTGTGATCGAAGTGAATGACGGCTCCGGTCCGGGTGGCCGGGCTGTACAACGCCGCGATCACGCAGGTCTGCGCGTTCAACGAGAACAGATAATTGTCCGCGACCGCCTCGCTGTAGCGCGCCACCAGCGCCTCGCCCTGCAACGCCCCCCTTGAGACATCCGGGAAGACATGACCGGGAAACGCCTCGCGCAAATCCCTCACGTGCCCGAGGACAAGCACCTCATCATTACCCCCACGTAGGCCGACTTCGTTACGTACCCATTTACCGCTCCCCAGCCGTCGGATGGGCACGTTGTACAAGGCGCCGGGGCGGCGGGCGTCCACCAGGCACAAACCGCCGAAGTAGGTATTTTCCTTCACCTGATAGTACCGACCCTGATGGCGCACGTAGTAGAGGCTGCGCGGCTGCGAGGCGCTGGCCGGGCTGCGATAGGTCCCGTTGAAAATTCCCTCCTTGGTCACGTACTCCAGGTGGTCAGGGGCCTTGCCCACCGCCTGTTTCGGCTTGAAGCGGATGGGCTGGAGCACCGGCCCGGCGTCCCTGGCAATCCGCGGGGGCAAGCCCGCCAGGCGCTGGGCGGACAGTGACAGCGGCCTGACCACCCGCTGGAGGCTGCTGGCCGCCCGCCCCAGCAATGCCACCAGGGTTGTAACGCCCAAGGCGGCGAACAAGGCGCCCCAGGAGGCCATCAACCAATGGCCCAACGCCCGTTCCGTATCCCCTTGCCCGTGGGACTCGGCTGCCTGCTTGACGCTGCTGGCGATCACGACTGCATCCAACAGCAAGCCCAAAGGTGGGTACACCAGGCACATAGGCGCCGACACGAACAGCAATCCCTTGATGACCTGTTGCCGGATCACCTCGGCGCGACTGCGGGTGACCGCTTCCACATCGGCGACAGCACGCTCGATGCAGGCATCGAACTCCGTCCGGACATCGCTTACCCGATTGAACTCGCGCAATGTATCCACGCTCACGGTGCCCGCCGCCAACGCCACCAGGGTGCGCCTGACCGCAGCGCGGGCGCCGAGGGCAACCCGCTCCAGCAAGTAATCGTGCAGGCGGGCAACGACGGCACCGGAGAAATCCTGGTAACGACGGAACGCGATACCGTCCGCAGAATCCGGCGTGTACAGCCAATACACGCCCCTTGGCTGGAAATAGGCGAACACATACACGCCGATCACGACCTGCCCGCCGAGGGTAAACCGGATCATCCCCTCCTGCTGCACGGCGGCCCCCGAATACCCCGGACCGACCGCCGGCGCCGGCTCGCCCAGCCGACTGACCTGCCGGGTGAGCCACCAGAATTGCTCGGCATTCAACTGGGACTGTCCCATGGCGACACGCAGGTCGCGGTCCATTCGGGTCAGCAGCAAATTGCGGTAGGCCATGCGGCGGGCGGTGTATTGCGCCGCCTCGGTATCGAGAAACCGGGCGCGGGTGTCCCGCCCATAGTGCTCCCCCACATACGCCCCACGCAGGTAAACCGCCAGGTCCGCGCTGCGCACTTGCCGCAGGTCCTGGCCGACCGATGAGCGCACGCCTTTTCGAGGGTCGTCGATTCCGCCGTTGTCGTCATACCCGTAGATGGCCAGGTCCAGCAGACTGGCGGTTTTCGTCGCACCTGTCAGCCCAGGCCTGTAGTCGATCAGCACCGTGGCCGGATCGACCGGCGCCTGCACGCCCTTGCTGCGCATGTACGGGGCAATCGCCTGGGTGACGACCCGCTTGGCGAAGTCCATGAAGACTTCGTAGCCGGCCATCTGCTCGATGAACACGCGCTGATGAACCCGCAACTCCTGGTTCAAGCTGCTGAGGTTGCGCCGGGAATCGAGCGACATCGCCGCGTACCAACGGGGCGACTCGTCCTGCTCCACCTGGGCCAGGTGGTTGTCCACGCCCCTGGCGACGCTGTCTTGCAGGCATTCGCTGAGACCGCTCACCGCCCGCCTGGGGTCGCGGCTTGAATCCCAGACCGTCGGCTTGTCCATCACGCGGCTGAAATACTCGCGGGCCGCGTCCCGATCCGTCGGGGAGATCCTCTGCAACAGGTACTCTCGGCCGGCCTCGTCGCGCGTCCACGCCCCCACATCGACGCTCACGGCCCACAGCGAAGGCAGCTCGATCCACTCCTGGCCGTCCGGTTTTCCGGGGGCGTACAACAGCACATCGCCTTGCAGGTCCTGACGATAAAACAAGAGCACATCGTCACACCGCAAGGCATTGGGCAGCACCAGGCCACTCGCCCGCAGGGGGCCGGTCTCGCGGCCCCACAGGGCCTGGACCGCTTCATGGTTGGCCACCTGCAAATGACCGGCACAGCGGGCAACGAACGCACTTTGCTGCAGCCGCGCCAGGACCCAATCGAACAAAGCGTCCTGCAGGTCCCTTCGTCCATGGCGCTCCACCAGCGCTTGCCGATACCCGGCAGGTGCATCGACGTCCGCCAGCAACTGGCTGATGAACGACGGCGTCAGCGCCTGGTTGCGCAGCATCGCGCCGTTCTCCACCAGGAACACCGTGACGGCGTCCGGCCTGATCGGACCCGACGCCAGCAGCTGGCTGAGGCTGTGGACGCGCACCGGCTGGCCCATCACGCCTCGCCATTGCACCTGCACGCGAATGCTGTCGGGTTCGACCGTCATATCCAGTTCACGCCTGACGTAATCCTTGGCCAGTCGCCGGGCGAAGGCTTGCAACGAACCCAGTTCATCGAGCAAGCCATCCACCAGCGCCTCGGCCTGGGAGGTCTGCTCCTCAAGCGCCTCCAGTCGCTGACGCTCGTCCTCGCCCAGCCCGCGCAACCACTCCGGCAGTTGCGCACGCGCGAGCGCCTCGAGCGGCTGACGCTGCGTGGCGCTCGCCAACCCGGCCAGCTCGCCGAACCGGCGCCAGTCCTGCTCGAACACTTCGAGCCTTTCGCGCAACGCTTCGACGCCAAGGACAGCCAACGGCTGCGGTTGCAACAGCGCCTCGACGTCGCTCAGGTGCCCCTCGAGCCGCTGCCTGACCGCCGCCACCAAGGGCTCATCGCCCCCGACCATTGACCAATGCCGGCGCAGATAATCCCGATAGTGCGCGATGAAACTCGACGCGACGCTCTCTATCACTTGCGCGATCCGTTCCTGGCGCTCGGCCGAAAATCCTCGGTCGGCCCCACCCGGCCAGCGGTACGGCGCCTCAGCCTCGTCGTCCGGGGCCACGGGCACCACCTCGATCATCCGTCGCAGCACCGTGTCGATCAGGGTGTCGATGAAATGCGGGTCGATATTGCCGTCGTGATAGTGGGTGCGCAGTTGCACCAGCAGGTACTCTTCCAGCACGTCCAGCACGCCCATCCGGGCTTGCAGTCGCGCCTCGATGACGGCCTGCCATTGAGCCAGTCTTTCCAGCACGACATGAGCCGCCGCCTCTGGCGGGGAAGAAAGCGGCCCCGCGCCGATCACAGTGTTTTGTCGCTTGGCGGTGTTGTCCATCACAGACCTCCCTGTTGTGTGGACCGGCACCTTATCCGCCGCACCCGACGCCCAGGGCATACATATATATATCGAAACACCCACCCGACGCTGCTCGACTCGCTTATCCACTTTGGGGGCGACCTGGCGTACACTGCGCGCCTTTGCAGCCCCACGCTGCCCCCTGTATTTTTTTTCCAAAGGTGCCCGCCATGCCTTGGCTGCAAGTACGCCTGGCCATCAGCCCGGAACAAGCCGAAACCTACGAAGACGCGTTTCTCGAAGTAGGCGCCGTATCGGTAACCTTCATGGACGCCGAAGACCAGCCGATCTTCGAGCCGGAACTCAACACCACGCCGCTGTGGTCGCACACCCACCTGCTGGCGTTGTTCGAAGGCGGCACCGAGGCGGCCAGCGTGCTGGCCCACCTCGAACTGCTGACCGGCAGCCCGTTGCCCGAGCATCACAGCGAAGTGATCGAGGACCAGGACTGGGAACGCAGCTGGATGGACAACTTCCAGCCGATGCGCTTCGGCCAGCGCCTGTGGATCGTGCCCAGCTGGCATGCCGCGCCGCAACCGGACGCCGTCAACCTGCTGCTGGACCCGGGCCTGGCGTTCGGTACCGGCACCCACCCAACCACCGCGCTGTGCCTGGAATGGCTCGACGGCCAGGACCTCAAGGGCTGCGACGTGCTCGACTTCGGCTGCGGCTCGGGGATCCTGGCCATTGCCGCGCTGCTGCTGGGCGCCCGTGAGGCGGTCGGTACCGACATCGACGTCCAGGCCCTGGAAGCGTCCCGCGACAACGCCGGGCGCAACCACATTGCCGAAGAACGGTTCCCGCTGTACCTGCCGCAAGACCTGCCGCCAGCGCAGGCCGACGTGCTGGTGGCCAATATCCTGGCCGGACCGCTGGTCTCCCTGGCGCCGCAACTGTCGAGCCTGGTCAAGCCGGGCGGACGCCTGGCACTGTCGGGCATCCTCGCCGAACAGGGCGAAGAAGTCGCTGCCGCCTATGCCGAGGACTTCGACCTCGACCCGATCGCCAATCGCGATGGCTGGGTGCGCATCACCGGACGTCGGCGCTAGAATGGCCGCCTGTATCAACCGGATTGCCGCATGACTGACAGCTTCGTCACCCAGTGTCCGCATTGCCACACCAGCTTTCGCGTCAACCATGCTCAACTGAGCGTGGCCCGCGGGGTGGTTCGCTGTGGCTCGTGCCTGCAAGTGTTCAATGCCGCTCGCCAGTTGCTCGAACAGCGGGCCGCCCGGGAAGCCGCGCCGCCCCTGGTGCCGGTCGCCAGGCCGGCCGCCGAAGCGCCGCCGCGAGCCATCAGCCAGAAACAATGGACCGCCGCCGAGCTCGACCTCGATGACCTGGACAAGGAACTGGCGCGCCTGGAGCGGCGCGACAATCGGGCGCCGGGCACCGCCGGACGCCGTCGCGAAGACAACCTGAGCGCGCAGCGCGAACCGCTGGCCGACGAACAGGCCGACTGGTCCGACAGCCTGTACAGCGATCCGCCCGACGAGCGCGCCGAAGCCGTGCTCCTGACGCCTGCCGAGCCTTTCGAACCCCACGAGCCGGCCCGGCCGCCGCGCACCGAACCGTCGCTGTCCCTGGCGCTGGAACCCCTGGAACCGGACGACGAACCCGTCGCCCCCCTGCGCCTGGCGCCGCACGACGAGCCCGAGGAACACCTCGAGCGCCTGTCCGCCACCGACGATCACGATCACGATCACGACGAAGAGCCGGCGCAACCGGTCCCGCTGCGCAAGTCGCGCGAACGCCAGGAGCCCGGCATACGCGCCGAAGACCTCCAGGACCTGGACGACGACCCGTTGCAACTGGACTGGCGCAAGCGCCGCTCGCCGTGGGGACGACGCCTGCTGTGGGGCTTGCTGATCCTGCTGGCCGCCGCGGCCCTGGGTGGCCAGTACATCGCCTATCACTTCGAGGAACTGGCCCGCCAGGACCAGTACCGGCCATGGTTCCTGCAAATCTGCCCGACCCTGGGCTGCGACGTTCCGTCCAAGGTCGACATCGCCAAGATCAAGAGCAGCAACCTGGTGGTGCGCAGCCATCCGGAGTTCAGCGGCGCCCTGGTGGTGGACGCGATCATCTACAATCGCGCGCCCTTCTCCCAGCCGTTCCCGCTGCTGGAACTGCGTTTCGCCGACCTGAACGGGCACCTGATCGCCAGTCGCCGCTTCAAGCCGGGGGAATACCTGGGCGGCGATCTCGAAGGCCGCGGCGAAATGCCGCCCCAGACGCCCATCCACATCGCGCTGGACATCCTCGACCCAGGATCCAAGGCGGTGAACTACAGCCTGAGCTTCCATTCCCCCGAGTGAAGCCGCGCCAGGGCCGGCCGATTGACGGCAGCTTTCTGACTCAACCGACCCAGACCAAACCGCTGGCGATAACAAAATAGCTGTTCAGATTTTATCCAATTCGATCTTTATCCAGTCATCGAGAGCGGGTATCATGCCAACCCTTTTTCGAAGTCTCATGATCCGGCCCCACTTCAGGGAAGTCCTATGTCGGCGGTACGCATCGGCCCATATACATTGCAGAACGGCCTGGTTCTCGCCCCGATGGCGGGCGTCACCGACCAGCCCTTTCGTCAGCTGTGCAAGCGACTGGGTGCCGGCCTGGTGGTGTCGGAAATGGTCACCAGCGACATGAGTTTGTGGAACACCCGCAAATCGCGTCTGCGCATGATCCACGAAGGCGATCCCGAGCCCCGCTCGGTACAGATCGCCGGTGGCGACGCTCAGATGCTGGCGGAGGCGGCCCGGGCCAACGTGGCGCTGGGCGCGCAGATCATCGACATCAACATGGGCTGCCCGGCGAAGAAGGTCTGCAACAAGGCCGCCGGTTCCGCGCTGTTGAAGGATGAAGCCCTGGTGACCGAGATCCTGCAGGCCGTTGTCGGCGCAGTCGATGTGCCGGTGACCCTGAAGATCCGTACCGGGTGGGACCGGGACAACAAGAACGGCCTGACGGTGGCGAAGATCGCCGAACAGGCAGGTATCACGGCGCTGGCAGTGCATGGCCGCACACGCGCCGACCTGTACACCGGCGAAGCCGAGTACGACACCATCGCCGCGATCAAGCAGGCGGTGTCGATACCGGTCTTTGCCAATGGCGATGTCGATTCGCCCGAGAAGGCCCGGTACGTGCTGGACGCGACCGGTGCCGATGGCCTGTTGATCGGCCGGGCCGCCCAAGGGCGGCCATGGATTTTTCGTGAGATCGAACACTTCCTGCGCACCGGCGAAAAGCTCGCTGCGCCGCAATTGTCCGAGGTGGAACGTATTCTGCTAGAGCATCTGGCCGCGCTGCATGCCTTCTACGGTGAAGTCATGGGCGTCCGCATCGCTCGCAAGCATGTGGGCTGGTATCTCGCAACCCTGCCGGGCGCCAGGGAGTTTCGCGCCCGCTTCAATCGTTTGGATGGTACGCAAGCACAATGCGCCGACGTTCAGGCTTTCTTCGCTGAGCGTTACAAGAGCCTGACAGGGGACGAAGGGGTGGCCGCATGACGATGATGACCGAGACTTTAGTGAGTGGAACAACACCCGTGAGCGACAACGTGAATTTGAAACAGCACCTGAACACGCCCAGCGAAGAAGGCCAGACCCTTCGCGGAAGTGTCGAGAAGGCGCTGCACAATTATTTCGCCCACCTTGAGGGCGCTGCCGTCACGGATGTGTATAACCTGGTGCTTTCCGAAGTCGAGGCACCGCTGCTCGAAAGCGTGATGAACTACGTCAAGGGCAACCAGACCAAGGCCAGCGAGCTGCTCGGACTGAACCGCGGCACCCTGCGCAAGAAACTCAAGCAGTACGATCTGCTGTAAGCATTCAATCAAACCAGAAAGGCGCCCGCGTAAAAAACGGTCGCCTTTTTTGCTGACTTCCCTTGCTTGTGATGGAAATTGAAATGACCGACCAGACCACCCGCCTGCCGATCCGCCGCGCCTTGATCAGCGTCTCCGACAAGACCGGGATCCTCGAATTCGCCCGCGAGCTGCAACAGCTGGGCGTCGAGATTCTTTCCACCGGCGGGACCTTCAAGCTGCTGCAGGACAACGGCGTCGCCGCAGTGGAAGTCGCGGACTACACCGGTTTTGCGGAAATGATGGACGGTCGCGTCAAGACCCTGCACCCGAAAATCCACGGCGGGATCCTCGGCCGCCGCGGCATCGACGACGCCATCATGAACGAGCACGGCATCAAGCCGATCGACCTGGTGGCGGTCAACCTCTACCCGTTCGAAGCCACCATCAACAAGCCTGGCTGCGACCTGCCGACCGCCATCGAGAACATCGACATCGGCGGCCCGACCATGGTCCGCTCGGCGGCCAAGAACCACAAGGACGTCGCCATCGTCGTCAACGCCAGCGATTACGCCAGCGTCCTGGAAAACCTCAAGGCCGGTGGCCTGACCTACGCCCAGCGTTTCGACCTGATGCTCAAGGCGTTCGAACACACCGCCGCCTACGACGGCATGATCGCCAACTACATGGGCACCGTGAACCAGGCCGCTGAAACCCTTTCCACGGACGGTCGCAGCGAGTTCCCGCGCACCTTCAACACCCAGTTCATCAAGGCCCAGGAAATGCGCTACGGCGAGAACCCGCACCAGAGCGCGGCGTTCTACGTGGAAGCCAAGCCTGCCGAAGTCGGCATCGCCACCGCGACCCAGTTGCAAGGCAAGGAACTGTCGTTCAACAACGTGGCCGACACCGACGCCGCATTGGAATGCGTGAAGAGCTTCGTCAAGCCCGCCTGCGTCATCGTCAAGCACGCCAACCCGTGCGGCGTGGCCGTGAGCCCGGACGCCGAGGGCGGCATCCGCCAGGCCTACGAACTGGCCTACGCCACCGACACCGAGTCGGCCTTCGGCGGCATCATCGCCTTCAACCGTGAACTGGACGCCGAGACGGCCAAGGCCATCGTCGAGCGCCAGTTCGTCGAAGTGATCATCGCCCCGTCGGTGAGCGAGCAAGCACGCGCCATCGTGGCCGCCAAGGCCAACGTACGCCTGCTGGCCTGCGGCCAATGGTCGGCGGATCGCGCCCCAGCCTGGGACTACAAGCGTGTCAACGGCGGCCTGCTGGTGCAAAGCCGTGACATCGGCATGATCGGCAGCGCAGACCTGAAGGTCGTGACCCAGCGCGCGCCGAGCGAACAGGAAATCAACGACCTGATCTTCGCCTGGAAAGTGGCCAAGTACGTCAAGTCCAACGCCATCGTCTACGCCAAGAACCGCCAGACCATCGGTGTCGGCGCCGGCCAGATGAGCCGCGTGAACTCGGCCCGCATCGCCGCGATCAAGGCCGAGCACGCAGGCCTTCAGGTCCAGGGCGCGGTCATGGCCTCCGATGCATTCTTCCCGTTCCGCGACGGCATCGACAACGCGGCCAAGGTCGGTATCACCGCCGTAATCCAGCCGGGTGGCTCGATGCGAGACAACGAAGTGATTGCGGCGGCGGATGAAGCCGGCATCGCCATGGTCTTTACTGGTATGCGCCACTTCCGTCACTGATACACCGATCCACTGTGGGAGCGGGCTTGCTCGCGAATGCAATCTGTCAGTAACGCTGTAGTTGACTGACACATCGCTTTCGCGAGCAAGCCCGCTCCCACAGAAAAGCATCTCTGCGGTGCTCCACAGAATCAGCTTCATCCGAGGTTTTTGAAATGAATGTTTTGATCATCGGCAGCGGTGGCCGTGAACACGCCCTGGCCTGGAAAGTGGCCCAGGATCCCCGCGTGCAGAAGGTGTTCGTGGCGCCGGGCAACGCCGGCACCGCCATCGAAGCCAAGTGCGAAAACGTCGCCATCGACGTGCTGGCCCTGGAACAACTGGCCGATTTCGCCGAGAAGAACGTAGCGCTGACCATCGTCGGCCCGGAAGTGCCACTGGTCGCCGGTGTGGTCGATCTGTTCCGCGCTCGCGGCCTGGACTGCTTCGGCCCGACCGCGGGCGCCGCCCAGCTGGAAGGCTCCAAAGCGTTCACCAAGGATTTCCTGGCGCGTCACAAGATCCCGACCGCCGACTACCAGAACTTCACCGAGATCGAACCGGCCCTGGCGTACCTGCGCGAGAAAGGCGCGCCGATCGTGATCAAGGCCGATGGCCTGGCCGCCGGTAAAGGTGTGATCGTTGCCATGACCCTGGGCGAAGCCGAAGACGCCGTGCGCGACATGTTGGCCGGCAACGCCTTCGGCGACGCCGGTTCCCGCGTGGTGATCGAAGAGTTCCTCGACGGCGAGGAAGCCAGCTTCATCGTCATGGTCGACGGCAAGAACGTCTTGCCCATGGCCACCAGCCAGGACCACAAGCGTGTCGGCGATGGCGACAGCGGCCCGAACACCGGTGGCATGGGCGCCTACTCCCCGGCCCCGGTGGTCACCGCCCAAGTGCACCAGCGCGTCATGGACCAGGTGATCTGGCCGACCGTGCGCGGCATGGCCGAGGAAGGCAATGTCTACACAGGTTTCCTCTATGCCGGCCTGATGATCGACAAGGCTGGTAACCCAAAAGTCATCGAATTCAACTGCCGTTTCGGCGATCCTGAGACCCAACCGGTGATGTTGCGCCTGCAATCGAGCCTGGTGCTGCTGGTCGAAGCCGCGCTGGCCCAGGCGCTGGACAAGGTCGAAGCCCAGTGGGATCCACGCCCGAGCGTGGGTGTCGTGCTGGCCGCCGGCGGTTACCCGGGCGACTACGCCAAGAGCAGCGCCATCCAGGGCCTGGACGCCGCCGCCCGGTTGGAAGGCAAGGTCTTCCACGCTGGCACGGCGCTGAAGGATGGCCAGGTGGTCACCGCCGGCGGTCGCGTCCTGTGCGCCACCGCCATGGGCGCCAGTGTCGACGACGCTCAGCAGCAGGCTTACCGCCTGGCCGCCGAGATCGACTGGGAAGGTTGCTTCTACCGCAAGGACATTGGCTACCGTGCCATTGCCCGCGAGCGTGGCGAAAATCTGGAATAACCCGGCTATTGAGTCCGGCAAGGGTCTGTGGCCCTTGCCGGACTGTTCCGGCGCCGCGCATAGTTATAATCTGGCATCAACCTACGAAGGGATTTCGCCGTGCGCTGGCTCAGGATTGCCATAGGCTTTACCGTCACCCTGCTGACACTGCTCTGCATGCTCCCGGCCCAGGCCGCGCCAGGCAGTGGATGGGCGGTATTGCTCGACGAACAGGGCGACCTCAAGCTGAGCGACATCCGCTCTGCCCGCTACACCAATCAATTCAGTCCCATCGACCTCGACCGCCTCAAGGCCGCCGAAGCCGGCGGGGCATTGTGGCTGCGCTTCCGCCTGGCCCCCGACAAGCACGAACAGATCCTGCGAGTCTTCGCCCCCGACCTGTCGCGCCTCAATCTCTACGTGCTCGACGGCGACACCCTGGTGGACCAACAAACCACCGGCAATGAGCTGCCGCGCAACGAACACCCCGTGCCCAGCAGCGATTTCATGCTGGCGCTGCCCCACAGCGACAAGCCCCTGGACGTCTACCTGCGCCTGGCTTCGCGCCATGAGCTGCGCCCCTACGTCACCCTGCAACCGGCCGTCCTGGCCGCGGCCGACCAGAACCAGACGCTGATCTATGGCTTGCTGTTCGGCTGCATCGCCATGCTGATCCTGCATAACCTCACCCGGTACGCCTACACCCGTTCGCGCAGTTGCCTGTGGCTGGCCGCGTGCGAAGGCCTGCTGATGCTCAGCCTGTTGCTGTTGCTGAACCTGGCCGGGCCGTGGCTGCCGGACTGGCCGGAGGTCCAGACCCCGGGGGCCTACCTGGCCTTGCTGCTGACCGCCCCTTGCGGGCTGATGTTCGCCTACCGGTTCTTCGCCCCATTAGGGCCGCATCCGTTGAATCGGCTGCTGCTGGGCGACATCGTGTTCACCGTGCTGTGCAGCCTGTTGCTGCTGTTCGTCAACACGCTGCCGCTCAATATCATGACCTACGGGCTGGTGGCCCTGGCCGGCCTGAGCATGCTGTTCGTCAGCGCCTGGCACTGGCAGAAGGGCTACCGGCCGGCCCGGCTGTTCGTCGCGGCCATGGTGGTCTTCAACCTGGGCACGCTGATCATCCTCCCGGCGCTGCAAGGGCTCACGGAAGTCCCGCCCCAGGGCCTGATCATCACCCTGCTGGTCTTCATCTGCATCAGCGGCCTGTTGATGAGCGTCGCCCTGGGCGAGCGCCAGCGTTCGATCAACGAAAGCCGCTTCAGCATCAGCCGCGACCTGGCGGCCAGCAACGCCGAGATCAACGCCAAGGCCGAGTTCCTGGCGAAGATCAGCCACGAGATCCGCACGCCCATGAACGGCGTGCTCGGCATGACCGAGCTGCTGCTGGGCACGCCGCTGTCGGTCAAGCAGCGCGACTACGTGCAGACGATCCACAGCGCCGGTAACGAGCTGCTGACCCTGATCAACGAGATCCTCGACATCTCCCGCCTCGAATCCGGGCAAATCGAACTGGATGACGTGCAGTTCGACCTCAACGCGCTGATCGAGGATTGCCTGAGCATCTTCCGCGCCAAGGCCGAACAGCAGAATGTCGAGCTGATCAGCTTCATCCAGCCCCAGGTGCCACGCGTGATCAGCGGCGACCCGACGCGGTTGCGCCAGGCGCTGCTGAGCCTGTTGGAAAACGCCTTGAAAAAGACCGACGAGGGCGAAGTCTTGATCGTCGTGGCCCTCGACGAGCGCAGCGACCAACCGCGCCTGCGCATTGCAGTGCAAGACAGCGGCTCGCCCATGGACGCCCAAGAGCGCGACACGCTGATGCACGCCGAATTGCACAGCAAGAACTTCCTCTCGGCCACGCGCCTGGGCGGCAACCTGGGCCTGGTGATCGCGCGCCAGTTGATCATCCTGATGCACGGCGAGTTCGGCATCAAAAGCGGCAGCAACCAGGGCAGCACCTTGTGGCTGACCTTGCCGCTGGACCCTGATCGCCTCGAACACCCGACGTCCGACCTCGACGGCCCGCTGCAAGGGGCCCGGGTGCTGATCGTCGACGACAACGACACCTGCCGCAAGGTGCTGGTGCAGCAGTGCAGCGCCTGGGGCCTGAACGTCAGCGCCGTGCCATCGGGCAAGGAAGCCCTGGCACTGCTGCGCACCAAGGCGCACCTGCGCGACTATTTCGACGTGGTGCTGCTGGACCAGAACATGCCGGGCATGACCGGCATGCAACTGGCGGCCAAGATCAAGGAAGACCCGAGCCTGAACCACGACATCCTGCTGATCATGCTCACCGGCATCAGCAACGCACCGAGCAAGATCGTGGCGCGCAACAGCGGGGTCAAGCGCATCCTCGCCAAACCGGTGGCCGGCTACACCCTCAAGACCACCCTGGCCGACGAACTGAACCAGCGCAACCGGGGCCAGGCGACGCACCCGCCAGCCAACACCGGCCCTACCGCGCCGGTGATCGTACCCAGCGACTTCCGTATCCTGGTGGCCGAGGACAACAGTATTTCCACCAAGGTCATCCGGGGCATGCTCGGCAAGCTCAACCTGCAACCCGACACCGCCAGCAATGGCGAGGAAGCCCTCAAGGCCATGAAGGCGCAGCGCTACGACCTGGTCCTGATGGACTGCGAAATGCCGATCCTCGACGGGTTCTCCGCCACCCAGCAGCTGCGCGCCTGGGAAGTCGGCAACCAGCGGACCCGCACGCCGGTGGTGGCGCTCACCGCGCACATCCTCGCCGAACACAAGGAACGCGCGCGCCAGGCCGGGATGGACGGGCACATGGCCAAGCCGGTGGAACTATCGCAGTTGCGCGAGTTGATCGAGCACTGGGTGGCCCAGCGCGACCAACAGAACCGCACGGCGCAGACGACCTGAGCCGACAGACGGCAAAACGCCTGTTAGACTCGCGTCGTCTCCCTTCGCCTGAGCCTCGACCATGCTCCACGTGCTGTTCAGCGTTTACCTGAAGATGCTGGTGCTCTACAGCCCCTTCTTCGTGCTCTCGTGCTTCATCGGCTTGACGCGTGGCTATTCGCGCAAGGAACAGCGGCGCCTGGCCTGGAAAGTCGCGACCGCGACGTTGGTATCCAGTGTGTTGCTGTACCTGTTCGGGCGAGTGATCTTCAGTGTCTTCGGCATCACCGTGGATGCGTTCCGTATCGGCGCCGGCAGCGTGCTGTTCATCTCGGCGCTGGGCATGGCCCAGGGCAAATCGGCGGTGCAGACCGACAATGTCCAGCAGGACGTGACCATCGTCCCGCTGACCATTCCATTGACCGTCGGCCCCGGCACCATCGGCGCCCTGCTGGTGATGGGCGTGAGCCAGCCGCACTGGGACGACAAACTCATGGCCATCATCAGCATCGCCCTGGCCAGTTTCACCGTCGGCGTCGTGCTTTACCTGTCCAGCCGCATCGAGCGGATCCTCGGCGACCAGGGCCTGCAAATCGTCAGCCGCCTGATGGGCTTGTTCGTTTGTGCGTTGGCCGCGCAGATTATCTTCACCGGCGTCAGGGGCTATCTGGTCCCCTGACGGCCGCGCCCGCGCAAGCGATCAATCCACCGGTTGAGTGGCCACCACCTTCGAGGCGCTGGCCAGGGCCTTGAGCGTTGCACTGCCCTGGGGGTCCCGCCAGGCGAGCAATACCTGCACCAACGTCGAGACGGCATACCTTCGCGCCTCTGCGAACGCCAGTTGCAGGTTATTGCGCACGGAGGCATCGCGAGCGTTCGCGTCACGCAGAATCACGCTGTGCCCGCTGTCAGGATCAATGATCACCAGGTGTTCCTCGACCAGGCTCAGCATCAGCCTGTCCGGCTCATCCACCTCCCAGACCAGGCTGACGGGACGCTTCGCCGGGGTATCCGGCAAATGCCAGCCGTCGAGGATGACTGACTCGAGTTTCAACCAGAGCGCCTTGGTCAACCGGCAACCGGTCGCCCCCTGCCCCATGCGCAAGACCAGGGTAGTGACATCGTCCGGCAACAGCGGCAAAACCTCATCGACCTTCATCGCCCCCTCGACGACCAACACCTCGGCATTGCGCTGGACATAATCGAGCGGTCCGGCGCTCGCCCGGTCGGGATAGGTCAACAACCGGCGATCCTTGTCTTCGTGCAGCAATACGTTGCGCCGCTGACGAGTGCCCAGCACGGCAAACGACTCGGGTATCGCGGCCCGCGGCACGCGGATCATCCGGCCGGTTTCAACCACCAGCCACTTCAGGCTGTCGTCAGTCTCGATCGACAACAGCGCGGCGTGGGGCTGGCCGTCCACCAATCGCCTGAGGTTTGCGGACAGCTCGCCCACCTGGGTGGCGACCCAGGCCTGGGTGACGCCGCAGATCATCGCCGGCTCCCGGTCACGCAAACGCATCACCACGCCGTCGAATGTGACACCCCGCAACCCCGTTCCCTCGACGGTGAGCCCGGCAAACTGACACGGCGCCCATTCGCGCGTTGCCACGGGCAGCGCGCCCGCCTGCAACAGCTTCGCCCCTTCGGCAAACGCGACCTCCAGGCCCTGCGGGTCGATAAAGCCCTGGCGCTGGACTTCGCCACTGGCCACGTCGAATAACCAGGCCGCCTCGCTGTCCGGGGTCATGCCCAACAGGCGCACCTCCCGGCCCGAGCCCAGATCGGCCAGCAACAGCCGACCAGCGAGGTACCAGGCGCACAACGCCGCGTCGCCGCTGGCGTTGCGCAACCCGACGATGGCCAGGCGTTCGGCCGCGTAGTGCCGGGCCAGCGGCGCCAAGGCCTGCCACCAACGCGGGTGGTCCTTGAGCCACGCATCGCTGACACCGCCCAACGCCAGTTGGCCCTGTTCCGTCAGGTTGAAGAACAGGCCCTGCGAGGTCAGCGCCACGTAGCCGCTCTCGACGGCGACGACATGTTCGAGGTTTTCCGGCTGTATCCAGGCCTGCGACCACTGCCCCGTCGCCGAGCGCTGCTGGCGGCACAGCGTCTGGTCGAGCGCGTAGTAGATGACAAACACGTCATCGTCGCCGGCCGGCGTGAGCAGGGTCATGTCGGTCATGTGCTTGATTGAGTCGTTCCAGCCGCGATAGCGGTGCCCGGGGCTCGTCGAGGGACGGATGATCAACCGGTCGCTGCGGCGCACCCAGGCCATGTCGCGCCAATGGGTGCGGATTTTCCAGCACACCGACACGAACGCCGCCGGCTGCCAGTCGACATTCACGAATGCTTGGTCACCGTTGTCCGGCGCGAAGGCGTGATAGCTGCCGAGCACCTGCGACCAGTCGGCCAGCGTGTCACGGGCGCTGAGCAGCGCTTCCAGTTCGTTGTCCCGGTCGCGGATGATCGAGCTCAGCACCAGTTGCCCGTCATGAATCACGTAGACCAGCACATCGCTGGCCCGGTCCTGGCGGGTGATTTGCTGCTCCACGTGAATCACCCCCTGGGCGTCAGCCTCGATGCGGGTGATCCGCATGGCGCCGGCGGCCACGCCGGTATTGACCAGCAAACGATACCGGTGGCTGAGCAGCCCGGTCGCGGCATCGACCTGCCATATTAGGAAGTTCTCCGGCTCGTAGAACCAGGCGTAGCCGCCTGCCACCGCGCCCAGCAACGCGTCCTCGGCCTCCAGCACATCCTCGTCGCGGATGTAGAGGAAACGGTCCTGCCCTGCGTCGTACCAGGCCGTGGTGGTGCGCGGTTCGTCGGGTTTCTCGAACGGAATCGGGTAATGGCGCACCTGCGTGTACGGCATCACCAGGCGATGGGCGCGGGCCATGGCCTTGAGGTGCGCCTGCAACGCCTGCCGGTCCATGCCCGGCGGCACGTCCTGTTCCACCAAGGCCAGTTCACGCTCGCCCAGCACAAACTGGAACACCTGGTCGTTGCGCAGTCGCAGCAACGTCTGGTGACGACCGGCCCCGGAGAACGTGACCGATACGCCCCCCACGAACAGTTTCCCGGAAGGCTCGATGCGTACGTCGCTTTCCTCGGCCCAGACTGCCTCGAGCACCCAACTCGAGGTGCGGGCCCCTGGCGACTCGAGGGTCAGGATCACGCCGGGATTGAGCGCCACGGTACACCGCTGGCCGCCCCCCTGGATCCGGTAGGTCACAGTGTCGCGCCAGGCCGGCGGGATGACCGGCACCGCCAGCGAGCGCTCGACGGCGTCGAGCAGCACGTCGATCACCGTAGGCCGGTAGGCCGGCACCGTCAGGCGATGGAGGATGTACTCGCTGGGAAACGAATAGAAGGAAAACAGGAACAGCCATTGCCCCTCAGCGTTCTTTTTCTCCAGGCGCCGCGCCACATCGAACCCGAGGTCATGGCGCAGCGTGGCGAAAGGCAGCGCCTTGTATTCATAGCCGTAGCAAGTTTGCGGCGTGCACGGCAGGACCAGGGCTTGTCCGGCCGGCACCGTGAACGGGACGCGCTCCGGCAGTGCCAGTTCTCGGCGAATGTCGATCGCCCGCGCGTAATCGGCATCAAACGTCGGCACACCGAAATGGTCTCGCAGCGGGTACAGTTTCGGGCCGTCCAGCCTCAGTTCGCCGCTCGCCAGGTCCAGCGCCTGGACGATCAGCGACGCCCGCGGCAGCCAGGCACGGTGGGTCGCCTCGTACCGATAGGCCTGGAGATGGGCCTTCGCCACGTCATCGAAAAACAGCCCGACCTGCCGGGCCTCTTCGGCAATGCCGGCGAAGCCCTGGGCCAGTGCGGCCACGCCCACCGCCAGGCCACCCAGGATGACGGCGGTGCCACCGAGCACCGCGCCAGCGGTGGCACCGGCGGCATAAGCCCCCACCGACAACAGCAGCCCGGCGGAGTCGAACGCCAGTTGCGTGCCGAACTGGGCACGGGCCACCTCGTCCTGGGCGGTGACCAACTGGTAGATGTCGAAGCCGACATTCGCCAGTTGCAGCAGCCCACTGGTCGCTTCACTGATGCTGCCGCCCACGGCGGCCTTGACCACAGGCGCCACGGTGTCGGCGATCAACCGATCCTCGGCCAGTGCCTGCCGGACCAGGCCGACGAGGCCGGCGATGTCAGCCACATTACCGTGCACCAGTTGCGCATAGTTGACATAGGCATGCAGGCGAACCGCCAGGGACAGCGGCCGGTCGGGCCCTTCCTGGGCCCTCAGCGCGTTCATCAGCGCCTGCACGGCGAAGCCGGCGTTCAGGGTGTGGACGCCGCCCACTTCGGTGGGATCGACCGGCACGGCGGGCCGGTTGGCCAGGGAGGTAAAACATTCCGCCAGATACTGTTTGATCCGCGGCAGGCGAGCGTCCTCCGTGCGGACCTGCACCAGGTGCTCGGCGCTCGACGGATCGATGAAACTCATGCGATAGGCGCCCACCGTCGTCACCTCCAGGGTGTCGAACAGCGGCACCAGCCCGGGCGCCAAGCGATTGGCCTGCCGCAGGTCGGCCGTCACCTGTGCCATCTGCCGCGCCCAGCCGTGACCGTCCAGCGCCAACAGGCAACTGCCCAGGCGCGGGTTGCTCATCAGCGATTGCCCACGGGCCGAGGCCAGCCGCTGCCTGACCGGGCGTTTCAACTGCTCCGGCAAACCGCCCGGCTGCAGCAGGTCGACAACCCGCACCGCCCCCGGCAATGCCAGCCTGGACACCCGTGCGCCATCCAGCTCGATCAGGTCGAACGTCGGCAATGCTGCATCGCCATAGGCCGCGTATTGGCCGGCCATGCCCTGTTGGACGAAGAACCGGTTCAACGCCTGCCCGAACCGCGCCGGGTGCTCGAACTCGAACACGCCAAAATTGGGATCGTAGAAGTGATAAGTGCCTTGCTCACCCTCGAAGGTTTTGGCCACCAGCATCGCGTGATTATCGGAATTGAGCATCAACGTGCTGGTGGCGGTGCGGGCCTTGAGGATCCGCACCACCTCGTCCAGGCTCGAACGCGCCAGGGCGCTGCCGACGTCGCCGACCTGTACGTCGCGCAAGGACTCCAGGCTGTTGAGGAAGGTCACCGAGTCGCTGCCCTCGGGTTCGAGCACCCCGAGGTAGAACCGCCCGCGCAAGGTATAGGCCGCCGACGCGCCTTCTGTCAGGGCGGCAGCCATGGCCAGGGCCAAGGGGTAGCACCGCCCGCCCACCCGATCGCCCGAGCCCTGGAGCAGCAGGTCCTGAGGCACGAGCTTGATCGCGGCGTTGTCGAAAACATCGAGGACGTTGCCCAGGCGCTCGGCGATCCGATCGCGATATTCCAGCTTGGCCACCTGCTGGATCCGTGCCGCCAGGCGGCCCCACTGGCGCAACGTCATCGGTTGCTCCAGGGCGTTTTTCTTCAAGTCCAAGGCCGTTTCACCATGGGCCGGCGGATCCACCGGGTGGCCCAGCCCGGCCAGAAATGCCGGCGCCTGGTGCTGGTACAGCAGGCGCTCGATCGTCGCGTAACGGCCGGCGGTGCCCAGTTCGACGAGGCTGTTGGCCAGGTTCTCGACCTGCGGCCGCAGCGCGTCGAAGCTGCGGTTGTCCAGGGATTTGGCCCCCACCAATGCACCGAGCTGCAAGCGTTGCAGCGGGCTCAACTGGGCGAATTCGAAAGCTCCTTTGGCAAACCGCGCCAGCAGTTCGTCGATGGACAACTGGCGGGTCTGCGAATCGCCCAACGAGGCGGGGGGCAATACACCCGCGTCCTGGGCCCGGATCGCCTGGCGCTCATCGAAGCTAAGGGGGATGGCCTTGTTGAACGTCACCGCGCCGTCATAGCCCTGGCTCAGCCTGTTCATGAACGGCTCGCCCAACTCATCGGCCAGGTGCTGCAACAGCTCGGTCGATAACACGTGCCGGCCCTCGACCAGCGGCCAGCCATCGTCGAACTCCAGCGTCCGGTGCTGCAGCAGTTGCTTGAGGTCCCCCTGATAGCGGGCCTTGAATCGCCCGTCCTGCCAGCGCTGTTGTTCATCGGCAAGCCATTGCACGGTGTCGTTCTGGTTCTCTTTCCAGGAATGGTCCAGCTCTTCCTCGGTGGCCAGGTTGACCGTGTCGGCGGCGTCGATGGTCATCTGCCTGCGCCACTCCAGGGCCGTTCGCGGGGTCAGGTTCGTTCGCTCGTAGTCCGCCATGCCGTCGCGCATGGCGGCCGGCCCGGTGAGGTAGATCGTCACCTCGCTCTGCGGGCGGAGACCATCGCTGTAGTAGGTGGCGGCGGCGTGAGCCAGGAGCGACACCGCCAACTCATCTTCCGCCGTCAGCTCATGCAAGGGGCCGAACACCTGTGTCGCCACCTGAGTCGCCAGTGCGATCAAGCCCTCGACATCGGTCAGGCCGGTGTTCTGTTCATCGGCCAGGCGCGCGGTGGCCTCGACGATTTCATAGTTGAGCCGGAACCGCTCGATCACCGCTTCGAGCATGGCCGAGCCAGGGTGGGCCATCAGGAACGCATTGCTCAGGGTGTGTCGCTGGGCGACCGCCCGCAGCCCGTCCAGGGGCGCCAGGCGCTCCAGCGGAGCGCGGAACACCTGCTTGAGCTCGGGTCGGCTGGCGGCAAACCGTTCCAGTGCGGCACGGTGCTGCGCCGGAATCTGGTTGGAATAGCCGGTGTAGCGATCGCGTATGGCCTGGCGGCCCGGCATCCACTCGGGGTTGCGATCCAGCAACAGCTGCAACAGCCCCAGGCGCGCGTCGGTCTTGAACGCCCGGATGTCCACCTCGCCGAGTTGATCCAGCAGCGGCGGCAGGCTATCGACGTCGGCGTATCGCCCCCCTTCGATGAACAACGCCTCGACCCGCACGATATCGGAGGCTGCCGCGAAATTACCGCGCAGGCTGATCTCACGCTGGTAGAGCGCGTCCAGTTGCAGCGACACCTCACCACTGCCCAGGTCACGCAAGATCACGCCGCTTTCGCCCAAAGCCGCCACACTCTGTTGATTGGCACGCTTCAAGGCACGCAATCGTGCTTCATCCTGGCCATAGGCGCGAACCAGCAAATCGATGCGCGCAGCGTCGGCGCTGCCGCCCTTTGCCACCGCTTGGGTGATATGTGCGTACATCTGCTGCTTGAGGACGATGGCGCGTTCTTCATAGCGATCACCCAGTTCGATCGCATTGGTAATCAAGTCCCCGCCATCGAGCATGGCATGGGCCTTGGCCGCTTCGACGATGATCCGGTTGGTTTCATAGGCCAGCAATGCATCGCTGTCGTACCAGAGCCTGAGCGAGTGCCCCTGGGGCGTCATCACCTGCTGCCAGAGGTTGATGTAGTCGCGCTGGATGGCACCGACGCCGCCCCCCAGCCAGGCAAAATGCAGGTGCTTCGGCACCTCGGTGGCGGGCTGTTTCAACTGTTCCAGGCTGCTGTGCAGGCGCGCCTCGAAACCTTCCACACGGCGGTAGATGTGCGTCAGGCTGTCGAGGTTTTCATCCGCGCTCGCCGGCGGCGACGGCTCCGAGGCCCGGCGCTGGCGACGGTTGCCGCCCAACGCGCCCAGCGCCTGCTTGAGCAACCCCAAGGGCTCGAGCATCTGCGGGCTGTCCAGCGAAGCGATGCAACCGGTGTAATAACGCAACACGGCATCATATTGATCGGTGCCCTGGTAGGCCGCCAAGGCGTGTTCAAGGTCTTTCAACTTGAACACATTCAGGAAACTGACAAAATCCTCGGCCATTGAATCATTGGCGCCACTCATAAAGTAAATACTTCCCTGTATCGTTCATCCACGGCCAGACGCCATTGAACAACCGCCTGCATGAACAAGCGGTTATTCAAGACCGACGCAAAACTGTTAGTTATGAAGTGCGAGGATGATCAGGCCAACCGGCGCCGACTGAACCGTTGACGCAAGACTTGCCGACGATGTTCGCCAAGATACTCTTCGATCTCGCCCCGAAACTCTTCATAGCGGGCCGGATTGAATGTCACGAACGACTTGCCGCGAAAAATATCCCGCGCCGAAGCCTGCCAATTCACAAAAAGAACACCGCCGTTGCTGGAAGTGCCGTGCTGGCGTATCGACGTCGACGAGGCAATGAGCACGCCATTGGCCAATTGTTCGCAGGGGATGACCGACAAGCGCGCGCCTTCGGCGGTCTTGACCTGGCCGTTGTACAAGGCAAGGGTCTTGTCGTCTTTCTTCAGGCCTTCGAGGGTGGTGTCCACCACGGCACCGAGCACCGAGACCGCCGGGACGCTGGCCTTCACGCCATCGATGATGCCCTTGACGATATCGCTGATCACGTAATCCATGTCCACCCGGGTCGAACGCTCGGAGTAGCGGGTATAGCCGTCATCGGCGATGAAGCAGCCGAGGTCGCGCAGGCACTGGATGAAAGCGTCATACCAGGCCAGGGTGTTCTTGCCGGTGGGGACTTCATAGTTGGCTTCCATGATTGCCATGGTCATCAGGTTCTCCATGATCGCCATGTTGTTGAGCGACATGTTGTGGCCATAGCCCAGTAGCGCGTCGCCCAGCATCAGCGCATCCAGCGCCCGGGTCGGGTTGTCATCGTGCTGCACGCCGACGCTGCGACGCATGCGTCGGCTGGTGGAAGCCAGGGGTTTGCGCCGGTTCAAGCGGCCCCTGATCAATTCAATGCTATGGGCAATGTCGAGTTCACTTTCCAACGTATTCATACAATATCCTTATTGAGTTGATGACCGCTCCTGCGGTTCAGCGACAATCTAGTTCAGTCATTTAAAAAACCACAACTCCAGCTGATTACAACGTATGTAGATCAATTATTGTTTTGACCGCTCATATTTACTCTCAAATAAAACCCTCCCATCGATTCAAACAATGCGGAGGCTGCGCTATAAAAAACATCGCAACCTACTCACGTTGTTATTTGTACTGGAGCAAACTTCATGAGCCCTGCAACTTTCTCGGGACTGGTCACAGGCCCGAACTTATTTTCTTATATCGGCGCTTTGCACCTGCAAGAGCACGATGACCTTGCCGACTGCCACAATATCGCGACGAAATCGGCGGACCTGGCCCACCACCGCTATCTCGCCGCCAAAGACTGGTTCGAAGAATACGTGCGCACCCTCTGGTTCCTCGGGTGGTCGCTGTACGGCGACGCCATCAACACCCGCACGGCCCATGTCGTCGCCGGTTCCGTGGCGGACTTCCTGGTACAGAGCGCGGCCGCGATGAAAGATGTACGCCAGGCGAATGCGATGATCGACACGCTGGACAACTTGCAGTCCGATCACGGGGCCCTGTCATCCTTCGACGGCGAAACCCGCCAGGGAGAAACCTTCCAGGTCATCCCGGCGCGATACGACGCACAGGGCCACCTGAACATCGCCCTTTACAAACTCGAACTGAAGGTTGAAACCAGGCGCAGCCGGTTCCTGTTCTGGCAATGGGAGAAACGCTCGGCAACGATCGTCCAGCAACGGGCCTTCCTGCAACTGGACAGGCGCGAATTCGAGGCCAAGCGGACCTTGATGAAAAAGCACCTGGAGGCCCACCGCATGCGCCGGTTTACCTTGAAGAAAACCGCCCCATGAAGCGGCCGGGCATCAAGCGATTGCGCCGGCCATTGGCTCACGCGCCGGGCTTTTCGCCATACCAGCGCGGCGTGTACACCCATTCGCCGCCCCCGCTGCGCGGGAACACACAGGTGGTGGAGGAACCGATCAGCACCATGGTGCGCATGTCCACCTGGTCCGGGGTCAACTGCCCCAGCGTCGTGACCCGCAGGGTCTGGCCCGGGCGGCCGATGTCACGGCCCAACACCACCGGCGTCTGCGCGGTGCGGTGCTGCGCGACGATCTCCAGCGCCCGTCCCAGTTGCCAGGGCCGAGATCGGGAAATCGGGTTGTAGAACGCCAGGGCCAGGTCCGCTTCGGCCGCCAGGTCCAGGCGCTTTTCGATGATCGACCACGGCTTGAGGTTGTCCGACAGCGACATCACGCAGAAGTCATGGCCCAGCGGCGCGCCCGCCTGGGCGGCCGTCGCCAGCGAGGCCGAGACCCCGGGAAGGATCTGCAGGTCGACCGCGTGCCAGCGGGCATCCGTTGCCTCGTGCAGCGCTTCGAGGACGGCGGCGGCCATGGCGAACACGCCCGGGTCGCCGGAGGACACCACCACCACGCTACGCCCCTGGGCCGCCAGTTCGAAGGCATGGCGGGCGCGCTGCATTTCTTCGCGGTTGTCGGTGCAGTGCTGCACCTGGTCGGCCCGGAAAGGGCCGGCCATGCGCACATAGGTTTCGTAGCCCAGCACATCGGTGGCGCGATCGAGCTCGGCGCGCACCGCCGGCACCATCAACTCGGCGGCGCCGGGGCCCAGGCCGATCACCGCCAGACGCCCGCGCGGGCGGCCGATTCGCTGCGGGTCGACGGGCTGCTCGGCCACCGCGACGGCACGTTCGCCCCACACCCGGACCGACGCCGGCTGACCGACGGTTGCCCCCAGCCATGGGCCAATATCGCCCTCGGCCGGCGCAAACCGAAGCGGTACATTCAAGGCTGCCGCCGCGTCATGCAATTCGCCGCGAGCCATGTCGCTGTCCGCCGCCAGCAGGCAGGCCAGTGACTGCACCGCCAGGCCGGCCTCCTCCAAGGTCTCGGCGATGTCCGGTGACGCGCCCGCCGCCAGCGCGACCACGACCGTGCGCGGGTAGATGCGCAACTCGTCCGCCGCCGGCATGCCCGCGGCGCTGTCGACGCGAATCGCCAACCGTGCCTGTGGGTGCTGGGGCAACTGTGCCGGGTCCAGCCACGGCGCGGCCCCGTCGATACGCACCGACGCCCCCGCCAGCAGGTCGGACACGAAGCGCTTGCCCTGCTCCAGGTCGCCGAGGTGATAGCCGCTTGGCGGATTGAGCAGGCAGGTGCCGAAACGCAGTTCGCCGCTGGTGGTGATCGCCGGTGCCACTTGCAGCGCCTGGGCGATTTCCCGGGCCATGACATTGACCCCGCCCAGGCCACCCAACAGTGGCACCACGGCACTGCCATCCTCGGCCACCGCCAGCACGGGCGGCTCCTGGCCTTTTTCCAGCAGCAGCGGCGCCAGGGTGCGAATGACGATGCCGGCGGCGCACAGGGCGATGATCGGCGTGCCCTGTCGATAGAACGCGCGCAGGGTCGCGCCGAACTCGGCGTAGGAACGGTCCGCCCCTTCGACCCGCCCGGCCAGGCCATGGATCAGGGCGTGCGGGTAGCACTGCTGCAGACGCCGGGCCGTGGCGAGGCTGCCCGGCCCCAGGATGACGATGGCGGGAGCGCTGGACGTCATCAACCCTGCCACCGTTCGCCCGGCACGATGATCAACGAGAAGTACGGCGAGGACATCGGTTCGACGTCATCCAGCGGCACGATCTTCTGGTTGGCCATGGTCGCCCGCTCGACATACAGCGCCCGCCCATCGAGGCCCAGTTCCTGGAGCACCTGGCGGACCTTGGGGAAGTTGCGCCCCAGCTTCATGATCACCGCCGCATCGGCGTCGGCCAAGCGGCGCTTGAGTTCTTCATGGGGCAACACGCCGGAGAGCACCGACAGGCTCTGGTTGCGGTACACCAGCGGCGCGCCGAGCACCGAGGCACCACCCAGCATCGAGCACACGCCCGGAATGACCTCGGCGTCGTAGCGCTCGGCCAGGCGATCGTGCAGGTACATGTAGGAGCCGTAGAAGAACGGATCGCCCTCGCAGATCACCGCCACGTCGCGGCCGGCATCCAAGTGCACGGCCAGCTGTTCAGCGGCGGTGTCGTAGAAGTCGGCGATGACCTGCTCGTAGGACAGCGGCGCCGGCAACGCTTCGGTGGTCACCGGGTAGACCAGCGGCAGCAGGGTTTGCGCGTCCTGCAAATGGGCTTCGATGATGCCGAAGGCGTTGCCTTTCTTGCCCTTGGCGACGAAGTACGCCACCACCGGCGACTCGCGCAGCAGGCGCAGGGCCTTGACGGTAATCAGTTCCGGGTCACCGGGCCCCACGCCGAGGCCGATCAGACGTCCAGGCTGCTGCATCATTCAACCTCCGTGGCGAGGGCGTTGACGGCGGCCGCGGCCATGGCGCTGCCGCCCAGCCGGCCCTGCATGATCACGAACGGTACGCCGCGACTGTTGGCCGCCAGCATCGCCTTGGACTCGGCAGCGCCGACGAAGCCCACCGGGAAGCCCAGGATCAGCGCCGGTTTCGGGGCGTCGGCGTCGAGCATTTCCAACAGGTAGAACAGCGCGGTCGGCGCATTGCCGATGACCACGACGCTGCCTTCCAGATGCGGCCGCCACAGTTCCAGGGCGGCGGCAGACCGGGTGTTGCCCAGTTCGAGGGCCAGCGCCGGCACGCGTTCGTCACGCAAGGTGCAGATCACCGGGTTGTTGGCGGGCAGGCGGGCACGGGTCACGCCTTCGCTGACCATCCGCGCATCGCAGAGGATCGGCGCACCGGCGGCCAGCGCCTGGCGTCCGGCCGTGCCGGCACCTTCGGAAAACTGCAGACCGTCGACGGCTTCGACCATGCCGCAGGCGTGGATCACCCGCACCGCGAGTTTCTCCAGGTCGGCCGGAATGCGCGCCAGGTTGGCCTCGGCGCGGATGATCGCGAAGGAGTTGCGATAGATCTCCTGACCGTCGCGGATGTAATCAAGCATCAAGGGGGCTCCGGGGGCGAGCGGCGAGCCAGTGGCCGACCGCTTCAATAGTCAGATTGTGCGCCTGCAACGCGCCGAAACCCGGCAGCGTGGCGTCGCGAAGATACAGGTCGTAGCGACCGGGGGCGACCGCCAGCAAGGTGACGGGCGCGGTGTGGGCCGCCGCGCAGGAGCGCGGGCACCCGGACAGGTGAACCTTCAAGCCCCGGCCATGGTGTTGCAGCCACCCGGCCAACTGCCGGGCATCGTCCTTGGTGTCGGCCAACGCCTTGCCGCAGCCGCTGGAACCGGTGCAGGCGATCAGTTGTGCCAGGGGTTGGTCCACCGCGTTCAGCAGGCCCAACCCTGCGAGACGCGCCAGCACCTCGTCCGCGTCCTGGCGACGGACATTGGGCAGCAGCAGGCTTTGCCAGGGCGTGAAGCGCAGCGTGCCGTCCCCTCGCTCCCGGGCCAATTGCGCCGCGCCGCGCAACATGCCGGCGTCGAGCCGGCCGAGGGGCGCTGCAGCGCCGACATAGCAGCGTTCGTCGTGCTGGGCGTGAATGCCGATGTGCAGGCCATCGCTGGACGCCCCTCGCCGCCAGCCGCTGCACGGGTGCAACGAGATGCGGCGAGCCAGTCGCTGGATGAATTCAGCGTGGGGACATTCGGCCAGCAGATGACGCATGCGTATCTGGTCCGGGCGCGCCAGGTCGAGGAACAGCTCCAGCACCGCCACCACCAGGCCGTGCCCTTCGGCCAGGGGCACGGCGCCGGCCGGTTCGTCCCGGGGCGAACCGGCCAGCCCGAACGCCAGCCAAGGTTCGTCGCCGCGTACCCAGGCCGACAGCCACAGGTCATGGTGGTGATCGAGCATCGCCAGCGCCTCGCCGCCGTCCAGTTGCACGGCGAACTTGGCCGACAGCTCCGGGAAGCGTTCGTGGGTTTGCAGGGTGACGAGAATCTCGGCGGCCAGCGCACGGGTATCGAACAGCGCCTGTCGATCGATGCCGGCCGTGGGGCTGAGCATCAGGTTGCGCACGTCGTCGCCGGCCGGTTTGCGTGGGCCAAGGCCGGCGGCGAGCAAGCACTCGATCAGGGCGGCGTGCTCGGCACCGATCCCGCGGATCTGCAGGTTGGCCCGGTTGGTCGCCTCGATCACCCCACCGGCGAACCGCTCGGCCGCCGCCGCCACGGCCTCGGCCTGGTCGGCCTGGATGGCGCCGCCGTCGAGCTTGATCCGGCAGATTCCACCGTCCAGCGCCTGGACGACGCGCAGCAACCCCGGACAACCCGAGGGACGCATGACGCTGGAGGATGGATGTTCGTTCAAGGGACAACCGGTCAATGAGACACGCCGCATCGGCGAAGGAGCGCCATTATGCCTGCTTTGCCGGGGGGCATGAAAAGCTTGCCGGTCGGATTGTGCGCCGCGGCGTCAAGAATCCGGGCGTTCGGGCTGGGGCATCGCGGTTGAAGGTGCCGCCGTCTTCGCGGGCAAGCCCGCTCCCACAATGTTATTTGGCAGGCTCGATATGTGTGTGTCCGCCACAGATCCCCTGTGGGAGCGAGCTTGCTCGCGAAGAGGGTGGGTCAGTCGATGAAGAGGTTGACTGACCCTCCGCCTTCGCGGGCAAGCGCACCCCCACAGTGTTATTTGGCAGACTCGAGATGTATGCCCACCACAGATCCCGTGTGGGAGCGAGCTTGCTCGCGAAGGCGGGCTGGCTGAGACGCTGATGTCGGATGGCAAGCCTTGCTCCCACGGGTTCGCATGCTGATCAGGGCGCGCGGTATGATGGCGGCCCGGTTTGCGGGGGCGAGACTTCGCCGACCCCATCCACCTGATTCGAGGAACAGAGATGACCCCCTGGCTGACCGTAGTGGGCATCGGTGAAGACGGCTTCAAGGGCCTGGGCCGCACGGCTCGCCATGCGCTGCTGCGGGCTTCGCACATTGTCGGCAGCCCTCGCCAGCTGGCGCTGTTGCCGGTGTGCATCCGCGGCGAACGGGCATCGTGGCCCAACCCGTTTTCCCTGGACCCACTGCTGGCGCGACGGGGCGAGCCGGTGTGCGTGCTCGCCAGTGGCGACCCCATGTTCTATGGCGTCGGCGCCAGCCTGTCCAGGCAGGTCCCGGGGGACCAGATGTTGATCATCCCGGCACCGTCTTCCTGCTCACTGGCGGCGGCGCGCATGGGTTGGCCGCTGCAAGAGGTGGTCACCCTGTCGCTGGTGGCGCGGCCCCTGGCGGCGCTCAATGCGCACCTGTCCACCGGCGTCAGGCTGCTGCTGCTGAGCAATGACCGCCACAGCCCCGCCGCCGTGGCGGCCTTGCTGCGCGAGCGTGGGTTCGGCGCCAGCCGCATGAGCGTGCTGGAACACCTCGGCGGCACGGCGGAACGACGCATCGACGCCACTGCCGAGCAATGGCCCGACGCGGCGGTTGCAGACCTCAACCTGATCGCCCTCGAATGCCAGGCAGAGCCGTCGGCGTTGCGCCTGTCGCGCCTGGCCGGGTTGCCGGACAGCGCCTTCGAGCACGACGGCCAGTTGACCAAGCGTGATGTGCGCGCCGTGACCCTGGCACGCCTGGCCCCCACGCCGGGTGAGTTGCTCTGGGATGTCGGCGCCGGCAGCGGTTCCATCGGTATCGAATGGATGCGCGCCCACCCCAGCTGTCGGGCCCTGGCGATTGAAGCCGACGAAGGCCGCCAAGGCTTGATCGAACGCAACCGCGACCGCCTCGGCGTGCCGGGCCTGCACCTGATCCGCGGCCGGGCCCCGCAAGCGCTGGAAGGACTGGAGCGCCCGGACGCGGTGTTCATCGGCGGCGGTGTCACCCGCGAAGGCGTGCTCGATGCCTGCTGGGCGCAACTCAAGCCCGGCGGTCGGCTCGTGGCGAACGCCGTGACGCTGCAAAGCGAGATGACCCTCATGGACTTTCGTGAACGCCACGGCGGCGAACTGACCCGGCTCCACATCGCCCAGGCCCAGCCACTGGGCGAGTTCGACACCTGGCGCCAGGCGTTGCCGATTACCTTGCTGGACCTGACGAAACCCCTCGATGCGTGACGAAACCGCCGAACAACCCGCGCCCCTGCGCAGCGGCCTGACCACCGGCAGTTGCGCCACGGCCACCAGCCTGGCGGCCGCTCGATTACTGCTGCGCGGCACCGAAGCCGATGCCGTGGACATCGTACTGCCCAAGGGCAAGCAGGTGCAGATGCGCCTGGAGTTCTGCCGGCTGACCGAACAAGGCGCCGAAGCCGGGACGATCAAGGACGCCGGCGATGACCCGGACGTGACCCACGGCGCCCTGTTGTTTTCCCAGGTGCGCTTGATCGCCGAGCCCGGTGTACGTTTCATCGCCGGCCGCGGCGTCGGCACCGTGACGCGGCCGGGGCTGGTGCTGGCCGTCGGGGAGCCGGCGATCAACCCGGTGCCGCGCAAAATGATCAGCGATCACCTCGGCCGACTGGCCGAAGAGACCGGCTACACCGCCGGTTTCGAAGTCACGGTCAATGTCGAGGGCGGTGAAGCCCTGGCGCTGAAAACCATGAACCCGCGGCTGGGGATCCTGGGCGGCCTGTCGATCCTCGGCACCAGCGGCATCGTCCGGCCGTTCTCCTGCGCGGCCTACATCGCCTCGATCCACCAGGGCATCGACGTGGCGAAGACCAACGGCTACCTGCACATCGCCGCCTGCACCGGCAATGCCAGCGAAGACACCATGCGCCGGGTCTACCAGTTGCCGGAAATCGCCCTGATCGAAATGGGCGATTTCGTCGGCGCGGTGCTCAAGCACGTGCGCAAGGTCCCGGTGGACAGGCTCAGCCTCTGCGGCGGCTTTGGCAAAATCAGCAAACTCGCCGCCGGCCACATGGACCTGCACAGCCGTCATTCGAGCATCGACCTGCCGCAACTGGCGGGTTGGGCCGCGGCGATCGGTGCCGACGAGGCCTTGCAGCAGGGCATCCGCGCCGCCAACACCAGCCAGCAAGCCCTGGCGATGGCCAGCGCGGCCGGCATCGCCCTTGGCGACGCCGTGTGCGAACACGCCCTGGCCTTCGCCCGCAGCGTGGTGCCGGCGCAGGTTCAAGTCGAAGTCTTTGCCATCGATCGCCAGGGCGGGATCGTCGGCCACGCCGGAGCCTTTACATGAAACGCATCCTGCTGCTGGGCGGCGTCACCGAAGCCCTGGCGATCGCTCGCACCCTCGGCCCGTCCCACATTTACAGCCTGGCGGGCGTGGGTCGCGTGCCCACCGACCTGGCGTGCCAGGTACGTGTCGGCGGCTACGGCGGTGCGCAAGGCCTGGCGCAATTCATCCGCGAGCAAGGTATCGACCTGTTGCTGGATGCGACGCACCCCTACGCCGCACAAATCAGCCACAACGCCGCCCAGGCGGCACGCACCTGCGCCATTGCGTGCTGGGCCCTGCGCCGTCCGGCCTGGCAACCCCAGGCCGGCGATGACTGGCGCGAAGTGGCCGACTGGGCCGAACTGACCCAGGCCCTGCAACCCTTCCTGCGCCCGCTGTTCACCCTCGGCCGCGAACCGCTGCAACATCTGCACGAAATTCCCCCCGGACAATTCTGGACCCTGCGCGCCCTGGACATGTACCCCGGCAACGAACGCTGCGAAGTCATCGGCGCCCGCGGGCCGTTCCACATTCAAGGCGAGCGCGAACTGTTCGAGCGACGGCAGATTGATGTACTGGTCAGCAAGAACAGCGGCAGCACCGCCACCGAACCCAAGCTGGAAGTGGCGCGCGAGCGTGGAGTGCCGGTGCTGGTGTTGAAGCGGCCGGTGTTGCCGGAGGTGGATCGGGTGTTCGAGACGGCAGATCAGGTGCTGCAGGGGCTGCGGCATTTGGTCGGACTATAAACACACAATTGTCGCGCCAAGTGTGATCCGGAGTTCGCGAAAATTCTGCTGGATGAAGCCGCTACTCTATTTTTGAACGGAGAGCAGGAGATGGCGAGGATGATCCTTCGCAATGTCTTCATTGCTATCTGAACCCTGTGGCGAGGGAGCTTGCTCCCGCTGGGCTGCGCAGCAGCCCCAAGCAGGCGAACGTTCTTTTCCTGATAGACCGCGGTGTTCAATTTCAGGGCCGCTTCGCGCCCCAGCGGGAGCAAGCTCCCTCGCCACAACAGCATGCACTTACAAAACTATTGCTACTGTTAATGCAAACCCTGCGACCCTACACCGCACATGGCTTTTTTACTTATCCCCCCCGATCAGGCTAAATACCGCCACCTGATCGCCCAACCGAGCGGATTCGCCCATGTCCCGACAACGGCTTGCATTTGCCTGGATCGCCTGCTTCGCAGTGCTGTTCAACATGCTTGCCATGCCGCTTTCCGGCAATGCGGGGGCGAAAGCGGAGGCCCCGGTCGAGCAGCTGTTGTGGGGCAGCTTCTGCTCCTCCAGCGGCACGAAGATGATGGCGATTTCCCTGGGCAAGCTTGAACAGGGCACACCCCGCAACGATGATCACTCCACCATGCAGCATTGCTGGTGCTGCGCAGGTTCGACGGTCCTGACGGCTCTGAGCGGGCATGTCCCGCAGTTGTACCTGGACGCGCAACCGGCCCACCGCACCGCCTCCCAACGCCCGCTCGACAGCCCCACGCCGCGCCAGCAATGGCCGAACCTCAACCCCCGCGCTTCACCCCTGGTGTGATGGCTGTGCACGACAACACCGTGTCCTGAATCATTCCGGAGAATCACCATGTTGAACCGTCTTATCCTGCTGGCTGCCCTGCTGCTTCCCGTTGGCCTTGCCCAGGCTCATCAATACAAGGCTGGCGAACTCGAGATCGCCCACCCCTGGTCCCAGGAACTGCCGCCCAACGCGCCGACCGTGGCCGCGTATTTCGTGATCCACAACGCAGGCGCAAGCGCGGACACCCTGCTGGGCGTCGACTCGCCGATCGCCGGCAAGGCCGAACTTCACGAGCATGTGAAGCAAGACGACCTGATGAAGATGCAACCGGTGCCCACTGTCACGATTGCCCCTGGCGCGACCGTCACGTTCGCCCCGATGGCTTATCACGTGATGCTGCTGGACCTGAAGGACCGCAGCCTGCTGACTGACGGCAAACGCTTTGCCATGACCCTGCATTTCGAGAAAGCCGGGGATGTCACGGTCGACGTGGCGGTGCAGAAGAAAGCCCCGGACGGGACTAAAACCGAAGCCCACACGCACTGATCGCACCGCCCATGCCCTTGTCCCGCGCCAGGCATCACATGCCCCGTCGTCAGCCCATGAGCCTGACACGCGGCAGCTGGATCAGCCTGTTCGCCATGCTGATGATCTTTATCGGTCCACTGGTTTCCCAGTCGATGCCGATGGATCAGCGCATGCCTTCGTCCATGGCCATGAGCATGACCATGGACATGGAGATGTCGGCGAGCGCCCACGCCGGGCATGAAGCCCCCGCCGCCGAACACTGCCCGCCGCAAAGCGAGCATCACGCGCTGTGGGAGAAATGCGGCTATTGCAACCTGCTGTCCAACTGCCCGGCGCTGCCTGGCGGCCACGGCCTCAGCGTCTTCGACACGCCGCCGGCCCTGACCTTCACCAGCCCGTCCCCCCGCCTGGGTCACGCCCGGCCGTCGTTCTTCCCGGGTGCTCGCACCCGCGCACCACCCCTCGCAGCGTAAGCCCGACACCTCACCAACCGGTCGCACAAGAGCCACAGGCCACTCGACCGTGTCGTCTACGTCTGTTCGATGGAATCATCATGTCCAGGTTTTCTGCCGGCATCGCTTTGGGCTCCGCCCAGGCCAACTGCCCCCCGAATGAGCCACGGGTTCGTTTACCCTCCACAGTCGCCGCCCTGTGCGGCTTGCTACTGACCCCTCACGCCCTGGCCGATGAGCACGATCATCATCAAGGCCAGGTTGAAGAACTGAGCCCGACGGTCATCACCGCCATTGCGCCCAGCTCGCCCCTGACCGTCGTCACCAACCCCAAGGACCCACGCCAGCCCGTACCGGCCAGCGACGGCGGTGACTACCTCAAGACCATTCCCGGCTTCGCCCTGGTGCGCAACGGCGGCACCAACGGTGACCCAGTGTTGCGCGGCATGTTCGGCTCACGGCTGAATATCCTCACCAACGGCAGCATGCTGCTGGGGGCCTGCCCCGGTCGGATGGACGCGCCGACGTCCTACATCTCGCCGGAAACCTACGACAAGCTCACAGTGATCAAGGGCCCGCAGACGGTGCTCTGGGGCCCTGGTTCGTCCGCCGGGACCATCCTGTTCGACCGCGAGCCGGAGCAGTTCGGCGAACTGGGCACCCGGGTCAACGCCAGCGTGCTGGCCGGTTCCAACGGTCGCTTCGACAAAGTGCTGGACGCCGCGGCGGGCGGGTCGCTGGGCTACGTACGGGTGATCGGCAACACCGCCCATTCGGACGACTACCGCGATGGCAACAACGACACGGTGCCGTCGCGCTACGACAAGTGGAACGGCGACGTCACCCTGGGCTGGACACCCGACGCCGATACCCTGCTGGAGCTGACCGCCGGCAAGGGCGACGGTGAAGCCCGCTACGCCGGGCGCGGCATGGATGGCTCGCAGTTCAAGCGCGAAAGCCTCGGGCTGCGTTTCGAACGCTCGAACCTGGGCGAGGTGCTGGACAAGGTCGACGCCCAGGTCTACTACAACTACGCCGACCATGTGATGGACAACTACACGCTGCGCACGCCGTCCGGCACCGGGATGATGGCCGGGCCCATGGCCTCCAACGTCGACCGGCGCACCCTCGGCGCGCGCATCAAGGCCACCTGGCGCTGGGCCGATGTGCAACTGATCAGCGGCCTCGACGCCCAGGTCAACGAACATCGCCAACGCAGCAGCATGGGCGTCGACACCTACAAAGAGCTACCACGCACCAAGGACGCCGACTTCCACAACTACGGCGCGTTCAGCGAGCTGACCTGGTACGCCGCCGACCGCGACAGGCTGGTCACCGGCGCCCGCCTTGACCGGGCCTCGGCCAAGGATTACCGGCAGAGCATCGGCTCCGGCATGATGGCCCGGCCCAATCCCACCGCCGACGACACCCGCGCCGACACCCTGCCCAGCGGCTTCGTCCGCTACGAGCACGACCTGGCGGACAGCCCGACGACGGTTTACGCCGGCCTGGGGCATGCACAGCGTTTCCCGGACTACTGGGAGCTGTTCTCGGCGAACGCCGGCCCCAGCGGTTCACGCAACGCCTTCGACGCGATCAAGCCGGAGAAGACCACCCAACTGGATGTCGGCCTGCAATACAAGACCGAGACCCTCGAAGCCTGGGCCTCGGCGTATGTCGGGCAGGTGCGCGACTACATCCTGTTCGACTACACGCCCGGCATGATGGGCAGCACCTCCCGGGCCGAGAACATCGACGCGCGGATCATGGGCGGTGAGCTCGGCGCGGCCTATCAGTTGACCGAGCGCTGGAAGGCCGATGCGACGCTGGCCTACGCCTGGGGCAAGAACAGCAGCGACGGCAGTGCCTTGGCGCAAATGCCGCCGTTGGATGCCCGCCTGGGCCTGACCTACAGCGCCGACCGCTGGAGCGCCGGTGCGCTGTGGCGCGTGGTGGCGGCGCAGCACCGGGTCGATGAGAACAAGGGCAACGTGGTGGGCAAGGACTACGGCACCAGCTCAGGGTTTGGGGTCTTCTCCCTAAACGGCGCCTATCGCATCAATCAACACTGGAAGGTCAGCAGCGGCGTCGACAACCTGTTCGGCAAAGCCTATGCCGAGCACCTGAACCTGGCCGGCAACGCCGGGTTCGGCTACCCGGCCAGCGACCCGCAAGCCATCAACGAACCGGGGCGCACGCTCTGGACCAAGGTGGATATGAGTTTCTAACCAGCACCGGAGATCTGTCAGCAAGGACACCACTGTGGGAGCGAGCTTGCTCGCGATAGCGAAGGCACATCCAACATCGATGCAAGCTGAACCATTGCTAATCGCGAGCAAGCTCGCTCCCACGGGGTTCGTTTCCACCTTGACTGACCGCACTACATAACAATCCAATTTGCCCTGCGGAGCGCTTTTTCATGAGCCAACCGAAACCGAATTTCTACAACCTGGCCTGGCGCTGGCATTTCTATGCCGGGCTGTTCGTGGCGCCGTTCATGGTGATGCTGGCCCTGACCGGCATCATTTACCTGTTCAAGCCACAACTCGATCCACTGATGTACGGCAGCCTGTTGAACGTGCCGGCCGGACACCACACCCTGGCGGCGGATGACCTGCTCAAGCAGGTTCGCCAGGCCTACCCCGAGGGCCAGGTCAAACAGTACCTGCCACCGATCAACGCCGAGCGCAGCGCGCAATTCGTGGTGATCGACAAGGGCCGCGAACTGAACGTGTTCATCGACCCTTACCATGGCGACGTCCTCGGCGAACAGGATGCCAAGAACAACCTGCAGGCCATGGCGCGGGCCATTCACGGCGAGTTGCTGATCGGCACCGTCGGTGACCGTCTGGTGGAAATGGCCGCCGGCTGGGGGGTGGTGCTGGTGGTCTCGGGCTTGTTCCTGTGGTGGCCGCGCGGGCAGTCGTCGGCCGGGGTGCTGTGGCCTCGCTGGAACGCCCGCGGCCGCTTGTTCTGGCGCGACCTGCATGTGGTCATCGGTTTCTGGGGCGCGGCCTTGCTGTTGGTGATGCTGCTCAGCGGCATGACCTGGACCGGCTTCTGGGGCAAGCAATACGCCGATCTCTGGAACCGCTTCCCGGCGGCGATGTGGAACGACGTCCCCAAGTCCGACGTCGAGGCGGGCAGCCTCAACAACGCCCACCGCCAGACCGTGCCCTGGGCCATGGAAAACACCCCGATGCCGATGTCCGGCGACCACGCCGAACACATGAACCACGGCGGCGCCCACGAAGGCCCCGCCGCACCGACCGTCAGCCTGCAAGCGGTGCAGGACATCGCCCGCGAGCGCAACGTGGAACCGGGCTACAGCATCACCCTGCCGACCACATCGACCGGCGTGTTCACCATCGCCGTGTTCGCCGATGACCCGCGCAACGACGCGACGCTGCATGTCGACCAATACACCGGCAAGGTCTTGGCCGATGTGCGCTGGGCCCACTACAGCGTGGTCGCCCGCGCCACCGAGACCGGCGTGATGCTGCACGAGGGCAAGATGTTCGGCCCGGTGAACCAGATCCTCGTGCTGCTGATTTGCCTGATGATCCTGCTCAGTGCCGTCAGTGGCCTGGTGATCTGGTGGAAGCGCCGGCCACAGGGCAAGTTCGGCGTGCCGCCCTTGCGTCACGAGCTGCCGACCTGGAAGACCGGGGTCTTCATCATGCTCGCCCTGGCGGTGGTGTTTCCGCTGGTGGGCGCCTCGCTGGTGGTGGTGTGGCTGCTGGATCGGCTGGTGGTGCGCGCCAATCGCCGGGCTGAGGTGGCTTCATCTTCAAGTTGAAGACACCGCGTTAACGGAAGGCGGCGCGAAACCTCTACAATCGCGCCGCCTGTCCAAGCTGAACACAGGTCAACTGTGGGAGCGGGCTTGCTCGCGAAGGCTTTGTGTCTGTCATATCAATGTTGAATGTACCGACGTCTTCGCGAGCAAGCTCGCTCCCACAATGGAACGGTGTCGCCCCCAAAACTTCGAGTGAACAAATGACCTCGCTGACCCTCTCCCACCTCGCCTGGACGCCCCTGGGCCATGGCCACTGCCATCACCAGTTCCAGCTGCGTGACGTCACGTTGCACGTGGCGGCCGGGGAGTTCGTCGGCTTGATCGGGCCCAACGGCAGCGGCAAGACCAGCCTGCTGCGCTGCGCGTATCGCTTCAGTCGGCCGGAACACGGCGAGGTCACGCTGGCGCATCACAACGTCTGGCAGCAATCCTCACGCTGGTGCGCCCAACGCATCGCCGTGGTGCTGCAAGAGTTTCCCGACGCCTTCGGCCTGAGCGTGGCGGAAGTCGTCGCCATGGGCCGCATGCCCCACAAGGGCCTGTTCGACGGCGACAGCCACGAGGATCGGCGCCTGGTCCTCGCCGCGCTGGCCTCGGCGGGGCTCGAAGGCTTCGAGGACCACGGATTCGCCACGCTGTCGGGCGGTGAAAAGCAGCGGGTGATCCTGGCCCGCGCCCTGGCCCAGCAGCCGCAACTGCTGATCCTCGATGAGCCGACCAACCACCTCGACCCGCATTACCAACTGCAATTGCTGCAACTGATCAAGGGGCTGGGCATCGGCACCCTCGCCAGCCTCCATGACCTGAACCTGGCCGCCGCGTTCTGCGACCGGCTGTACGTGATCGATCACGGTCGCGTCGTCGCCAGCGGCACACCCGCACAAGTGCTGACCGTGGAGCTACTGCGCGACGTGTTCGGCATCGACGCCCTGGTGGACGAACACCCTTTGTCCGGCTACCCACGAATCACTTGGATAACCCAACCATGACCTCGCGTTTTCTGCTGTTGCTCGCGCTGCTGCTGGGCAGCGCCCCGGCCCTGGCCGACGCCACCCACTACCCGTTGACGATCCAGAGTTGCGACCGCCAGGTGGTGTTCGACCAAGCCCCCCGGCATGCCGTCAGCCACGACATCAACATGACCCAGATGATGCTCGCCCTGGGCCTCAAGCCCCGCATGGTCGGCTACAGCGGTATCAGCGGCTGGAAGTCGGTGACCCCCGAAATGGCGAAGATCCTCGACGGCCTGCCGGAACTGGCGGCCAAGTACCCGTCGGTGGAAACCCTGCTCAATGCCGACGTGGATTTCTTTTTCGCCGGCTGGGACTACGGCATGCGCGTGGGCGGCGACCTGACGCCGCAGACGCTGCAACCGCTGGGCATCAACGTGTACGAGCTGACCGAGTCCTGCGCGTTCGTGATGAAGCGCCCCGCCGCGTCGTTGGACGACACCTACAACGACCTGCGCAATCTGGGCAGGATCTTCGACGTACAGGATCGCGCCAACCAATTGATCGCCTCGATGCAGGCCCAGGTGGCCGACATCCGCCAGCACCTGCCCGCTCGGCAACCCCGTGTGTTCCTGTACGACAGCGGCGAAGACCGAGCCATGACCTCCGGGCGCCTGGGCATGCCCCAGGCGCTGATCGACGCGGCCGGCGGGCGCAACATCCTCGACGACCTGGAGACCAGTTGGACCCGGGTGAACTGGGAGAACGTGGTCGAGCACAACCCCGAGGTCATCGTGATCGTCGACTACGGCGAAGTCAGCGCGCAGCAGAAGGAACAGTTCCTGCTGAACCACCCGGCCCTGCAATCGGTGGACGCCATCAAGCAGCGGCGCTTCATCGTGATCCCCTACGTCCAGGCCACGCCGGGCATCGATAACGTGCTGGCGGTACGAACCCTGGCGCAGGGCTTTCACGCCCAATGAACAGCCGTCGCTATGGCGCGCTGCTGATCGCCCTCGGCGCGCTGCTGCTGGTGTCGTGCGTGGTGTCCCTGGGCTTCGGCCCGGCGCGGGTGCCCGTGGCGGTGGTCTGGGACATCCTGCTGAACAAGGTCTTTGGCGTGGGCAGCGTGCATTGGACCGCTGGCCAGGAACACATCGTCTGGCTGATCCGCGTGCCGCGCCTGCTGCTCGGCGCCCTGGTGGGCGCGGGGCTGGCGTTGATCGGCGCGGTGCTGCAAGCGGTCACGCGCAACCCGCTGGCCGACCCGCACCTGCTGGGGGTCACGTCCGGGGCGACCCTGGGGGCGGTCATCGTCGTGCTGCATGTCGGTGAACTCATCGGCCTGTTGACCTTGCCCCTTGCCGCGTTCATCGGCGCGTTGCTGAGCATGCTGCTGGTGCTGGCGATCGCCAGCCGACAGGGGCGCCTGGAAAGCGATCGCCTGCTGCTGTGCGGCGTGGCCGTGTCCTTCGTGATGATGGCGGCGGCCAACCTGCTGCTGTTCCTGGGTGACCACCGCGCCAGTTCCGCGGTGATGTTCTGGATGCTCGGCGGCCTGGGCCTGGCACGCTGGGAACTGCTCGCCGTGCCGGCCGCCAGCGTGCTGCTGGGGCTGGTGTTGCTGCTGGGCATGGCCCGACCGCTGAACGCACTGATGGCCGGCGAACAGACCGCCGTGACCCTGGGCCTGAACGCCGCGAAAGTGCGACTGTGGATTTTCCTGATCGCCTCGCTGATGACCGGGGTGCTGGTGTCCATCAGCGGTTCGATTGGCTTCGTCGGGCTGATGGTCCCGCACATCGCCCGGCGCCTGGTCGGCGCCGAGCATCGCCGCCTGCTGCCCGCTTGCGTGCTGCTGGGCAGCCTGTTCCTGGTGTGGGTGGACGTGGCCGCCCGCACCTTGATCGCCCCCGAGGACCTGCCGATCGGCGTTGCCACCGCGGCCATCGGCGGGCTGTTCTTCATTGGGTTGATGCGCCGGCGCTGAACCCTCCTCCTTCCCCGGCTTGCACAGTGACCTGTGGGAGCGAGCTTGCTCGCGATGGCGGTGGATCAGCTAGCAGAGATGTGACTGACACTCCGCTATCGCGAGCAAGCTCGCTCCCACAAAGGCTGCAATCCTTCGCCCCAACGTGGCGCATCTGATCGCACCCGCGTCCACACAGCGCTCATTCGTGGTGCGCCCGCTCATTTTTCCCTCTGCACCGCCCCGTATTCCCAAGCCTTTTCCCGACCGGGCACACCCCTTGCAAAAGCACCTTCAGCGTCCGCATCTGCCAACCAAGAAAATCCATAAGTCCACGGAGATCGCACCATGAAGCGTCGTAGCTTGATCAAGGCTTTTACACTCTCGGCAAGCATTGCCGCTATGGGCATGGCCTGGACCGTCCAGGCCGCCGAGACCATCAAGGTCGGCATCCTGCATTCGCTGTCCGGCACCATGGCGATCTCCGAGACGTCCCTCAAGGACATGGCCCTGATGACCATCGACGAGATCAACGCCAAGGGTGGAGTCAACGGCAAGAAGCTCGAGGCGGTGGTGGTAGACCCGGCGTCGAACTGGCCGCTGTTCGCGGAAAAGGGCCGCCAGTTGCTGACCCAGGACAAGGTCGCCGTGGTGTTCGGCTGCTGGACCTCGGTATCGCGCAAATCGGTGTTGCCGGTGTTCGAGGAGCTCAACGGCCTGCTGTTCTACCCCGTGCAGTACGAAGGCGAAGAGATGTCGCCGAACGTGTTCTACACCGGCGCCGCGCCGAACCAGCAGGCGATTCCGGCCGTGGAATACCTGATGAGCGAAGAAGGCGGCAGCGCCAAGCGCTACTTCCTGTTGGGCACCGACTACGTCTACCCGCGCACCACCAACAAGATCCTGCGCGCGTTCCTGCATTCCAAGGGTGTGGCGGACAAGGACATCGAAGAGGTCTACACCCCGTTCGGCCACAGCGACTACCAGACCATCGTCGCCAACATCAAGAAATTCTCGGCCGGCGGCAAGACCGCCGTCATCTCCACGGTCAATGGCGACTCCAACGTGCCCTTCTACAAGGAACTGGCGAACCAGGGCCTGAAGGCCACCGACGTGCCGGTCGTCGCGTTCTCGGTGGGCGAGGAAGAACTGCGCGGCATCGACACCAAGCCGTTGGTGGGCAACCTGGCCGCGTGGAACTACTTCGAATCCGTGGATAACCCGGCGAACAAGAAATTCGTCGAAGCCTGGAAAGCCTACGCCAAGGCCAAGAACCTGCCGGGCGCCGACAAGGCGGTGACCAACGACCCGATGGAAGCCACTTACGTCGGCATTCACATGTGGGCCCAAGCGGTGGAAAAAGCCAAGTCCACCGATGTCGACAAAGTGCGTGAAGCCCTGGCCGGCCAGACCTTCGCCGCCCCGTCGGGCTACACCCTGACCATGGACAAGACCAACCACCACCTGCACAAGCCGGTGATGATCGGCGAGATCCAGGCCGACGGTCAGTTCAACGTGGTCTGGCAGACCGAAGGCCCGATCCGCGCCCAACCGTGGAGCCCGTTCATCCCCGGCAACGACAAGAAGCCCGACTATGCGGTGAAGAGTAACTGAGCCCATGGGTGTCGGCCCCAATCCCCGGGCCGACACACAACCCCTGTGGGAGCGAGCTTGCTCGCGATAGCGATGGATCAGCCAGAAGAACAGTGACTGACACACCGCTATCGCGAGCAAGCTCGCTCCCACAAAAAGCACTGCGCAAGGCCTAGCATATGCCCACTGCCCTGTACCGCCTCATTCTCGCCATCGCACTACTGTTACCGATGGCCGCCCACGCCGGTGACGCCGAAGACTTCGTCGCCGCCAACCCGACCCAGCAGGCCAGGCTCCTGGAAGACTGGGCCGCACAACCCGCGCCCGGACGCGTCGAGTTGATCAACGCCTTGGCGCAAGGCCAGTTGACGATCGACGGCCAGCCCAAGACCCTGCGCCTGAACAACCGCTTGCGCGGGCTGATCGAAACCGCCCTGGCCAGCCATCAACTGTTGGCCACCGATGCACGCCTGCGCCTGGGCGCCGCCCAACAACTGCAAAAAAGCGCGCGCCCTGCCCAACTGGCGTTTCTCGACCGGCAACTGGCCGGCGAGCAGGACGAAGCGGTGCACGCCGCCCTGAGCCTGGCCCTGGCGAACCTGCAACTGGTGGACGCCAACCCGAACGTGCGCCTGGCCGCCGTCCGGCTGCTGGGTGAAACCGGCGACCCGCTGGCCCGCACGCGGCTCGAAGGGCTGCTGGAGCCAGGCGTCGAAACCGATGCCAACGTGCGCACCGCCGCCGAAACCAGCCTGGCCCAGGTCAAGCGCAAGCTGCTGGTGGGCGAGCTGCTGGGCCAGGCGTTCAGCGGCATGTCCCTGGGCTCGATCCTGCTGCTCGCCGCCCTCGGTCTGGCGATCACCTTCGGCCTGCTGGGGGTGATCAACATGGCCCACGGCGAGATGCTGATGCTCGGCGCCTATTCCACCTACGTGGTGCAGATTCTGTTCCAGCGCTTCGCCCCCAATGCCATCGAGTTCTACCCGCTGATCGCCCTGCCGGTGGCGTTCTTCATCACCGCCGCCATCGGCATGGCACTGGAGCGCACGGTGATCCGCCACCTCTATGGGCGCCCACTGGAGACCCTGCTCGCCACTTGGGGCATCAGCCTGATGCTGATCCAACTGGTGCGCCTGGTGTTCGGCGCGCAGAACGTCGAAGTGGCCAACCCGGCCTGGCTGTCGGGCGGGATCCAGGTGTTGCCGAACCTGGTGCTGCCGTACAACCGCATCGTGATCATCGCCTTCGCGCTGTTCGTGGTGGCGCTGACCTGGCTGCTGTTGAACAAGACACGCCTGGGCCTGAACGTGCGCGCCGTAACCCAGAACCGCAACATGGCCGCTTGCTGCGGCGTGCCCACCGGCCGCGTGGACATGCTCGCCTTTGGCCTCGGCTCGGGCATCGCCGGACTCGGTGGCGTGGCCCTGAGCCAGATCGGCAACGTCGGCCCGGACCTGGGCCAGGGCTACATCATCGACTCGTTCCTGGTGGTGGTGCTCGGCGGTGTCGGCCAGTTGGCCGGTAGCGTATTCGCCGCGTTCGGCCTGGGCATCGCCAACAAGATTCTCGAACCGCAGATCGGCGCCGTGCTCGGCAAGATCCTCATCCTGGCGTTGATCATTCTGTTCATCCAGAAGCGTCCGCAAGGCCTCTTCGCGCTCAAAGGACGGGTAATCGACTGATGAACCAGCCCCTGATGCTCACGGCCGCGCAAAAGGCCGGCCCCAAAGTCACCCTGGCCCTCGGCGCGTTGATCCTCGCGCTCCTGTTGAGCCTGCCGCTGTTATCGCTGCTGGCGGCGGACCACCCGTTGCACGTCTCGGCCTATACCCTGACGCTGGTGGGCAAGATCCTCTGCTACGCCATCGTCGCCCTGGCGCTGGACCTGGTCTGGGGCTATGCCGGCCTGCTGTCCCTGGGCCACGGCCTGTTCTTCGCCCTGGGCGGCTATGCCATGGGCATGTACCTGATGCGCCAGGCCGCCGGCGACGGCTTGCCGGCCTTCATGACGTTCCTGTCGTGGAACGAACTGCCCTGGTACTGGGCCGGCACCGACAGCTTCCTCTGGGCCCTGTGCCTGGTGGTGCTAGCGCCGGGCCTGCTGGCGTTGGTGTTCGGCTTCTTCGCCTTTCGTTCGCGGATCAAGGGCGTGTACTTCTCGATCATGACCCAGGCGCTGACGTTCGCCGGAATGCTGCTGTTTTTCCGCAACGAAACGGGTTTTGGCGGCAACAACGGCTTCACCAACTTTCGCACGATCCTGGGCTTTGGCATCACCGAACCGGGAACCCGGGCAGTGCTATTCCTGGCCACCGTGCTGTTGCTGGTGGCCAGCCTGTTCATCGGCTGGCGCCTGGCCCGCAGCAAGTTCGGCCGGGTGCTGACGGCCCTGCGGGACGCCGAGAACCGCCTGATGTTCTGCGGCTACGATCCCCGCGGCTTCAAGCTGTTCGTCTGGGTGCTGAGCGCGGTGCTGTGCGGCCTGGCCGGTGCGCTGTACGTGCCCCAGGTGGGCATCATCAACCCCAGCGAAATGTCCCCGACCAACTCCATCGAAGCCGCCGTGTGGGTCGCCCTCGGCGGCCGGGGCACGCTGATCGGTCCGTTGCTGGGCGCCGGCGTGGTCAATGGCATGAAGAGCTGGTTCACGGTGGCGTTCCCCGAATACTGGCTGTTCTTCCTCGGTGCGCTGTTCATCCTGGTAACCCTGTATCTGCCCAAGGGCGTAATCGGGTTGCTGAAGAAAAGGGGCGAATCATGAGAATCACACCCTCGGCCGAATTCATGCTCGAACCCGTCCTCGACCCCTCGCTCGATGCCAACCGGGACTCGGGCAGCAGCCGTGACGCCATCGGCCTCGGCCAGGCCGCCGGCAAGGGCCTGAACACCCGCCACGGGACGATCCTGACCCTGGAAGACATCAGCGTCAGCTTCGACGGCTTCAAGGCCCTGAACGACCTGAACCTGTACATCGGCGTCGGCGAGCTGCGCTGCATCATCGGCCCCAACGGCGCAGGCAAGACCACGTTGATGGACGTGATCACCGGCAAGACCCGGCCCAGCCATGGCAATGCCTGGTTCGGCGAAACCCTCGACCTGACCCACATGAGCGAAGTGCAGATCGCCCAGGCCGGCATCGGGCGCAAGTTCCAGAAACCGACGGTGTTCGAAGCCTTGAGTGTGTTCGAGAACCTGGAGCTGGCCCTCAAGGCCGACAAGTCGGTGTGGGCCAGCCTGCGGGCGACACTCAACGGCGAGCAGCACGACCGTATCCGCGAAGTGCTCGACACCGTTCGCCTCGCCCCGTCGTTGCATCGCGCGGCCGGGTTGCTGTCCCACGGGCAGAAGCAGTTCCTGGAGATCGGCATGTTGCTGGTCCAGGACCCGCAACTGTTGTTGCTGGACGAACCCGTGGCGGGCATGACCGACGCCGAGACCGACTTCACCGCCGAGCTGTTCAAGTCCTTGGCGGGCAAGCACTCGTTGATGGTGGTGGAACACGACATGGGCTTCGTCGGCAGCATCGCCGACCACGTGACGGTATTGCACCAGGGCAGCGTGCTGGCCGAAGGGTCGCTGGCGCAGGTGCAGGCCGATGAACGGGTCGTTGAAGTTTATTTGGGAAGATGAATCGGCCAGCTTCGAGCCGCAAGCTTCAAGCGGCAAGTGAAAGCAAGTCCTACACCGTCCCGCTCTTACTTGAAGCTTGAAGCTTGCCGCTTGAAGCCCTACGAACGGAGTTCAAATGTTACAGGTCCAACACCTTCACCAGTACTACGGCGGTAGCCACATCCTGCGGGGCCTGTCGTTCGACGTGAAGGTCGGCGAGGTGACGTGCCTGCTGGGACGCAATGGCGTGGGCAAGACCACCCTGCTCAAATGCCTGATGGGCCTGCTCCCGGCCAAGGAAGGCGCGGTGAATTGGGAAGGCAAAACCATCACCGCGTTCAAGCCGCACCAGCGGGTTCACGCCGGCATCGCCTATGTGCCCCAGGGCCGGGAGATTTTCGGCCGGCTGACCGTGGAAGAAAACCTGCTCATGGGCCTGTCGCGCTTTCCCGGCGCCGAGGCCCGGGAAGTGCCGGCGTTCATCTATGAGCTGTTCCCGGTGCTGCTGCAAATGAAACACCGCCGTGGCGGCGACCTGTCGGGCGGCCAGCAACAGCAGCTCGCCATCGGCCGGGCCCTGGCCAGCCGGCCGCGCCTGTTGATCCTCGACGAGCCCACCGAAGGCATCCAGCCCTCGGTGATCAAGGAGATCGGCGCGGTCATCAAGAAACTGGCCGCCCGCGGCGACATGGCAATCTTGCTGGTGGAACAGTTCTACGACTTCGCCGCCGAGCTGGCCGATCAGTACCTGGTGATGTCCAGGGGCGAGATCGTGCAGCAGGGCCGCGGAGAAAACATGGAAGCCGAGGGTGTGCGCGGACTGGTTACGATCTAGTCTGTAGCGTCCTGACGATAATCAGAAATCATGAACCTACCCGTATCCGCGCCCGCCCTGTTCACCCCCCATTGGCATGCCGAGCTGGACCTGGGCTATGCCCGCTTCGGCGACAGCACACGCCCGGTGCAACGCCGCCATCACGGCCCGTTGCGAGTGCAGAAGCACCTGTACGCCGAAGGCCCCGAGGTGTGCCAGCACATCATCGTCCACCCGCCCGGCGGCATAGCCGGCGGCGACCGCCTGGACATCGGGGCCCACGTCGGCCCCGGCGCCTGGGCGCAACTGACCAGCCCAGGCGCGGCCAAGTGGTACCGCGCCGCGAGCCCGGCGTACCAGCACCTGGCGCTGAGTGTCGATGCCGGGGCAACGCTGGAATGGTTGCCCCAGGAAACCATCGTATTCAGCGCGGCCCAGGCCGAACTCAGCACCACCGTCGACCTGCAGGGCGACGGGCGCTTGTTCTACTGGGACATGGTTGCCCTCGGCCGACCGGCCAGCGGAGAGCGTTTTGACCTCGGGCATTTTCAATCGCACCTGGACATCCGTCGCGACGGCCGCTTGCTCTGGCACGAGCGCCAGCGCATCGTCGGCGGCGATGGTTTGCTCGACTCGCCCATCGGGCTCGGCGGCGATCCAGTGTTTGCCACGTTGTTGGTGACCGGTGAGATCGATGGCGACTTGCTGGAACAGTGCCGCTCCCTGGGCCACGCCGTGCGTGGCGACCTGACGCAATTGCCTGGGCTGGTCGTGGCGCGGTGCCTGGCGAGCGAGGCGTTGCTGGCGCGGGGCTGGTTGATTGAGCTGTGGCGGTTGCTCAGGCCTGCATTGCTGGGACGAGAAGCCGTACCCCCTCGGATCTGGAGCACATGAGATCCTGTGGGAGCGGGCTTGCTCGCGAAGACGGCGTGTCAGCCAACTCAAATGTTGAATGTGAGTCCGCCTTCGCGAGCAAGCCCGCTCCCACAAGGGATGAGTATCCCGCCCCAAATTATTTATCTGCCCTTATGGATTGCACATGGACCTGACCCCACGCGAAAAAGACAAGTTGCTGATCTTCACCGCCGGCCTCGTCGCCGAACGACGGCTGGCCCGTGGCTTGAAGCTCAACTACCCGGAGGCCATGGCCTACATTTCCGCCGCCCTGCTCGAAGGCGCCCGTGACGGCCAGACCGTGGCCGAACTGATGCATTACGGCACGACGTTGCTGAGCCGCGAGCAGGTGATGGACGGCATTGCAGAGATGATCCCGGAGATCCAGGTCGAAGCGACGTTTCCCGACGGCACCAAGTTGGTCACCGTCCACCAGCCCATCGCCTGAGGCCCGCCATGACTAGCCACGTTCGTGATGCCCAACCCACCGACCTGCCGGCGATCCGCGATATCTACAACGACGCCGTGCTCAACACCACCGCGATCTGGAACGATGCGCCCGTCGACCTGGACAATCGCCAGGCCTGGTTCGCCGCCCGGCACGCCCAGGGCTATCCGGTGCTGGTAGCCGTCGACGGCGAGGCCAATGTGCTCGGCTACGCGTCATTCGGCGACTGGCGGCCGTTCGACGGTTTCCGCCACACCGTGGAGCACTCGGTGTACGTGCGCAGCGACCAGCGCGGCCAAGGCCTGGGCCCGCTGCTGATGAGCGCACTGATCGAGCGCGCAAAGGCCTGCGGCAAGCACATCATGGTCGCCGCCATCGAAAGCGGTAATGGCGCCTCGATCCGCCTGCATGAGCGGGCCGGTTTCGTCATCACCGGGCAAATGCCCCAGGTGGGCACCAAGTTCGGCCACTGGCTGGACCTGACCTTCATGCAGTTGAACCTCAATCCCGGAGCGCCCGCGCCGGCTGCCAACAAGGAGTGAACCCCGATGAACGCCGCCCAGTTGCGTCGAGTCCACGCTGAAAGCTTTGCGCATTATCGCCAGGGCCTGATCGATCTGTTGCTCGACGCCGTCGGCCATGGCGCCAGCGTGGGGTTCATGGCCGACCTGGATGCCGCCCAGGCCCGTGCCTATTTCGATGAGGTCCAGGCCAGCCTCAACCAGGGCAGCCTGCTGCTGTGGGTGGTGGTCAAGGACGAGCAGGTGCAGGCCAGTGTCCAACTGGCCCTGTGCCAGAAACCCAACGGGCTGAACCGCGCCGAGGTGCAGAAGCTGCTCGTGCGCGGCGAGGCCCGTCGCCGCGGCCTCGGCCAGCAGTTGATGAATGCCCTGGAGCTCGGCGCGCGCCAGTACAAGCGCGGCTTGCTGTACCTCGACACCGCGGCGGGCTCAGAGGCTGAAGCCTTCTACCGTGCCATGGGCTACACCCGCGTCGGCGAGCTGCCCGATTACTGCCAGACCCCGGACGGCACCTATTCGCCGACCGCCATTTACTTCAAGACGTTGGGACAACCGCAATGATTCCAGGCCAATACCAGGTCCAGCCCGGCGACATCGAACTCAACGTCGGCCGCCGCACGCTGACGCTGACCGTCGCCAACAGCGGTGACCGGCCGATCCAGGTCGGCTCGCACTACCATTTTTTCGAAACCAATGACGCCCTGACCTTCGACCGCGCCGCCAGCCGCGGCATGCGCCTGAACATCCCGGCCGGCACCGCCGTGCGCTTCGAGCCGGGGCAGAGTCGGGAAGTCGAGCTTGTCGATCTGGCTGGGTTGCGGCGAGTTTACGGGTTCGCGGGACGAATCATGGGCGACTTGTAGACTTCAGCTGCAAGTCTCTAGCTGCAAGCTGCAAGAAACAGCGGTTTGCGGCGCTCCCCTTCGCTTTGTTTTTACTTGAGGCTTGCAGCTTGAAGCTTGCGGCTCAGTTCCGAGGAACCATGAGATGAAAATAAGTCGTCAGGCATATGCTGACATGTTCGGCCCCACCGTCGGGGACAAGGTCCGCCTGGCCGACACCGAGCTGTGGATCGAAGTGGAGAAGGACTTCACCACCTACGGCGAAGAAGTGAAATTCGGCGGCGGCAAGGTGATTCGTGATGGCATGGGCCAGGGCCAGTTGTTGGCCGCCGATGTCGTGGACACGCTGATCACCAACGCCCTGATCATCGACCACTGGGGCATCGTCAAGGCCGATGTCGGCCTCAAGGACGGGCGCATCGCGGCCATCGGCAAGGCCGGCAACCCGGACATCCAGCCCGACGTGACCATCGCCATCGGCGCCAGCACCGAAGTGATCGCCGGCGAAGGCATGATCCTCACGGCCGGCGGCATCGACACCCACATCCATTTCATCTGCCCACAGCAGATCGAAGAGGCCCTGATGAGCGGCGTCACCACCATGATCGGTGGCGGCACGGGCCCGGCCACCGGGACCAACGCCACCACCTGCACGTCCGGACCGTGGCATTTGGCGCGCATGCTCCAGGCTGCCGATGCCTTCCCCATGAACATCGGTTTGACCGGCAAGGGCAACGCCAGCCTGCCGGAGCCGTTGATCGAGCAGGTCAAGGCCGGCGCCATCGGCCTGAAGCTGCACGAAGACTGGGGCACCACGCCGGCGTCCATCGACAACTGCCTGAGCGTGGCCGACCAGTACGACGTACAAGTGGCGATCCACACCGACACCCTGAACGAATCGGGCTTCGTCGAAACCACCCTCGGTGCTTTCAAAGGCAGGACCATCCACACCTACCACACCGAAGGCGCTGGCGGCGGCCATGCGCCAGACATCATCAAGGCTTGCGGCTTCGCCAACGTACTGCCCAGCTCCACCAACCCAACCCGACCGTTCACCCGCAACACCATCGACGAACACCTGGACATGCTGATGGTCTGCCATCACCTGGACCCGAGCATCGCCGAAGACGTGGCGTTCGCCGAGAGCCGCATTCGCCGCGAGACCATCGCCGCCGAAGACATCCTCCACGACCTCGGCGCGTTCTCGATGATCAGTTCCGACAGCCAGGCCATGGGCCGCGTCGGCGAGGTCATCACCCGCACCTGGCAGACCGCCGACAAGATGAAGCGCCAACGCGGGGCCCTGCCCGGCGACGGTGAAGGCAACGACAACTTCCGTATCAAGCGCTACATCGCCAAGTACACCATCAACCCGGCGATCACCCATGGCATCAGCCACGAAGTGGGCTCCATCGAAGTGGGCAAGTGGGCCGACCTGGTGCTGTGGCGCCCGGCGTTCTTCGGGGTCAAGCCGACGCTGATCCTCAAGGGCGGGGCGATCGCCGCCAGCCTGATGGGCGACGCCAACGCCTCGATCCCGACGCCGCAACCGGTGCACTACCGGCCGATGTTCGCAAGCTTTGGCGGCTCGCGTCATGCCACCAGCCTGACCTTCCTCAGCCAGGCCGCCGTCGAGGCCGGGTTGCCGGAACAGCTCGGGTTGAAGAAGAAAATCGCCGTGGTCAAAGGCTGCCGCGACGTGCAGAAGACTGACCTGATCCACAACGACTACCTGCCGAACATCGACGTCGACCCGCAAACCTACCAGGTCAAGGCCGACGGCGTGCTGCTGTGGTGCGAGCCGGCGGACGTCCTGCCGATGGCGCAGCGGTATTTTCTGTTTTGACTTGAATGACTGAAGCACCATAACCCTGTGGCGAGGGGATTTATCCCCGTTCGGTTGCGCAGCGACCGCAAAAAATGGGGCTGCTACGCAGCCCAACGGGGATAAATCCCCTCGCCACAAGGTTTACACCTGGCTCAGGAATGTGTGCATCACTCCACCAACCGCCCCAACCGCTGTTTGAGCATGCGGTTTTCGTTGCGCAGCAGTTGCACTTCTTCCAGCAGGTCCAGCGCCAGGGCGACGCCTTCCCATTCCAGTTCCAACTCGCGCCGCAGCTTGGCCGCGCGCCGCGCCAGGACCAGTTCGTAGTCGGTGAAACGCCAGTCGGTCGGTGCCGCGCCGTGAGGTTCGAGGATGCCATGGGCGACGATTTCGATCACATGGACATCCGCCAACGCCGCGGCCTCGCAGAATTCCTTCAGGTTCAGTTCAATGATCGGGTTGTTCATGGTCTGCTTCTCCCAATGCTTCAACTGTCGAGTCTAGCCAGGCTTATGACAAATCTGACTGTGGCGAGGGCGTTTGCTCCCTCGGCACAGGTTTTATATTGAGCCGGTCAGAAATTCTCTCGCGGATCGAACGCGGCCTTTTTCGCCAGCTCCGCCCACAAGGCCTTGACCGCCTCGTCGCTGGCCTTGGGCATCACCGCCTTGAGCTGCACGAACAGGTAGCCGCGCTCGCCGGCCTTGTTGCGCAGGCCGTGGCCCTTGGCGCGCATGCGCTGGCCGTTCTGGCTGCCGGCCGGGACCTTGAGGTTGATCTTGCCGGTGAGGGTCGGGACCGCCACTTCGGTGCCCAGCGCCAGTTCCCACGGGGCCAGGGGCAAGGTGATGATCAAGTCCTGGCCCTCGACGTCGAACTTGGGGTGCGGGGCGAAGCGGATGGTCAGGTACAAATCGCCATTGGCACCGCCGCCGATGCCCGGCGCGCCCTGGCCCTTGAGGCGGATGCGCTCGCCGTCGGTCACCCCCAGCGGAATCTTCACGTTCAGGCTCTTGCTGGTGTTGCTCACGTGCTGGCCCGCCGCGTTGTATTGCGGCACCTGGTAGCTGACTTTCTTCGACTCGGTCGAGAGGGTTTCTTCCAGGAAGATCGGTAATTCCAATTCCACGTCTTGTCCCCGACGGCCGGCGCTGCGACCTGATTGTCCGCCACCGAAACCTGATCCGCGATTACCGAAGATCGAACTGAAGAAGTCCGAGAAATCGCCGGTGTCCTGGCCACCGAAGCCGCCACGGCTCTGCCAGCCTGGCGGGCCCTGGAACGGCTGGCCGTGCTGGCCATAGCGGCGCAGGTCGTCGTATTCCGCGCGCTTGTCGGCGCTTTTCAGCGCTTCATAGGCTTCGGAAACGTCCTTGAACTTGGTCTCGGCGTCCTTTTCCTTGCTCACATCCGGGTGGTACTTGCGCGCCAGCTTGCGGTAGGCGGCCTTGATCGTGGCATCGTCCGCCGTCGGCTCCACACCCAGGATCTTGTAATAGTCTTTGAAGTCCATCTAAGCATCACCATCCGTTATCGATGTCGCACCGCCACGCACAGCCTGCCCGAATGACCGGGCAGCGGATTGACCGATCTCAAGATTGGGACCGGGCGGCGCATCAGAAGTTTATCGGCAGCCGGTGGCGGTTCTTGTACTCGCCCTGTGGCTGCCAGGCCCATGCCAGCAAGTTTGGGGGGATTGCGCGGTCTTTCAAGGCCAGCGTTTGCAAATTAGCGGATAACCGGCCTTCGAATCCGGGCCGCACTGGCATACACTGCGCGGCCGTTTTTTTAGCTGGAACCGCAAAGACATGAAAAACGCATCCCCGGCCCGTGCCTGCGGTATCGACTTCGGCACGTCCAACTCCACCGTCGGCTGGCTGCGCCCCGGCATGGAAACGTTGATCGCGCTGGAGGACGGCAAGATCACCCTGCCGTCGGTGGTCTTTTTCAATCTTGAGGAACGTCGGCCCGTGTATGGCCGCCTGGCCCTGCACGAGTACCTGGAAGGCTACGAAGGCCGGCTGATGCGCTCGCTCAAGAGCCTGCTGGGTTCCAAGCTGATCAAGCACGACACCAGCGTGCTGGGCACGGCCATGCCATTCAAGGACCTGCTGGGGCTGTTCATCGGCCAACTGAAGCAACGCGCCGAAGCCGCCGCGGGTCGGGAATTCGAAGAAGTGGTGCTGGGCCGTCCGGTGTTTTTCGTCGATGACGATGAACTGGCCGACCAGGAAGCCGAGAACACCCTGGCGGACGTCGCCCGGGCGATTGGTTTCAAGGAGGTGTCGTTCCAGTACGAGCCCATCGCGGCCGCCTTCGACTATGAATCGACCATCGCGAAAGAAGAACTGGTGCTGATCGTCGACATCGGCGGCGGTACCTCGGACTTCTCCCTGGTGCGCCTGTCACCGCAACGGCGTAACCACGACAACCGTCATGCCGACATCCTCGCCACCGGCGGCGTGCACATCGGCGGGACCGACTTCGACAAGCAGTTGAGCTTGCAGGGCCTGATGCCGCTGTTCGGCTACGGCAGCCGGATGAAAAGCGGTGCCTACATGCCCACCAGCCACCACATGAACCTGGCGACCTGGCACACCATCAACGCGGTGTACGCGCAGAAATCCACCCTCGCCCTGAACAGCATGCGCTACGACATCGAGGACACCGGCGGCATCGACCGCCTGTTCAAGTTGATCGAACAGCGCGCCGGGCACTGGCTGGCCATGGAAGTCGAGGAAACCAAGATCCAGCTGACCCACACCGATCAACGCCATGTGGCCCTGGACCGGATCGAGCCGGGCCTGAGCGTGGACCTGAGCCGGGCACTGTTCGAATCAGCCATCGACGGGCTGTTGGAGCGGGTGCGCGCCAGCGTCACGCAGCTGCTCGGCGATGCCAACGTCGGCGTCGAGCAGGTCGACACGGTGTTCTTTACCGGCGGCTCCAGCGGCATTCCGGCGCTGCGCAACAGCGTCTCGGCGATGCTGCCCCAGGCCAAGCATGTCGAAGGCAACATCTTCGGCAGCATTGGCAGTGGGTTGGCGATCGAGGCGATGAAGCGTTACGGCTAAAGCCAGTTGCAAGCTTCGAGCTTCAAGCTCCAAGTAACAGCAGTAATGCGGCACGACTGGCTTTTACTTGCAGCTTGCAGCTTGCAGCTCGTAACTCCTGTCCTAGACCATCCCGATCTGCTTCAACTCGCTCTTGAGGTACGCATAGTAGATCGGCCCCGCCACCACCCCCGGCAGGCCGAACGCGGCTTCGAACACCAGCATTGCCATGAGCAATTCCCAGGACTTGGCGCTGATCTGCCCGCCCACGATCCGGGCGTTGAGAAAGTATTCGAGTTTGTGGATCACGATCAGGTAACCCAGCGCCGCCACGGCGACCCAGATCGACAGCGACAGGCCGACGATGGTGATCAGGGTGTTGGACATCAGGTTGCCGATGACCGGCAGCAGCCCCAGCAGGAAGGTCATCACGATCAGGGTCTTGGTCAGCGGCAGCTTGATGCCGAACAGCGGCAGCACCACCGCCAGGAAGATCCCGGTGAAGAAGGTGTTGAGCAGGGAAATCTTGATCTGGGCGAAAACGATGTTGCGAAACGCCTTGACCAGCAGGTTCAGGCGATCGAACAACGCCGCCGCCAGGGGTTTGCGCTTGGTCAGGTCGGGGATGCGCTGCAAGGCGACGATGGCCCCCAGCACCATGCCGATCAGCAACGTCACGAACATGTGGGCCGCGTCCTTGCCCACCAGCTGCAGCTCGCTCAGGTGCTTGCTCATCCACGCGCCGATCGCCACTCGGAACTCGGCGGCGCTGGCCGGCAGGTAGGCGTCGATGAACGGCGGCAACTGCCCGCGGGCGCGGTCGACCACCGCCATGAACTTGTCCAGGGAGGCGCCCGGATTTTCCGCTTCATGGAGCAGGAAACTGATGGCCCCGGCGAAAATCAACGTCAGCACGCTGACCACCAGCGTGCCCAGCAACGCCACCGCCAGCCAGCGGGCACGCCGACCCTCGATCAGCCGTTGCAACTGCGGGGTGAGCATGTTGACGAGCTCGAACACCAGCAACCCGGCCAGCAGGCTCGGCAACAGGCGCAGCGGCAGCACCAGCAACAACCCACCGAAGATGATCACCCAACTGATCACCAACAACACATGACGCTGAGAAAACGTTGGCATACAGCCTCAAAGCAAACGGCGTGAAAGGATTGGCAGTCTGCCAGCCTTCCGCCGACAGCACTAGGCATTGTATCGGCCGATTCGGGTCGAGGTTCAGGGGATTTTTTGCTGCGTCTTCGATGGCCCATCGCGAGCAGGCTCGCTCCCCACAATGGGCCACACAACGCAAACCTGCCGGGGAGCGAACCTGCTCGCGAAGAGGCCCCGCAGGCCCCGCGCCTATTTTTTCTTCAGGCAGTCACTCATGAATGCCTTGCGGGCATCGCCCTTCAGGGCCTGGGTGGTGGCCGTGGCGTTGCAGGTTTTCATGCGCTCCTGCGGGGTGCTCGAGTCGGCCTTCAGGCAGGTGCTCATGAACGCCTTGCGCTCGTCACCCTTGAGCGCCTTGGCGCTGGCGTCGGCGTTGCAGGTGGTCATCTTGTTCTGCTGCGCCGTAGCGGCGAAGCCCTGGGAGCACAGCAGCAAACCGATCATCAACAAAGGAACACGCAGCATTTTCATGACGTCTTCTCCTGAATGCCGCACAAGCGTGACGGCGATGCATCCAGTGTAGACAACCCGGGCCGCTAGACACCGGCCGCTTTCAAGCGCTCGGCATGCTCGACGAACAGGCGGATCGGCTCGGCGCCCTTGCCGACCAGCCCCAGCGACTGGTTGACGATGTCGAGGTGGTCCAGCGGGTAGTCATCGCGGATCACCGTGCCCAGGTGCGAACTGTAGCGCCCGACCATGCCGTCGCATTGGCCGGCCTCGCGCACGAAGGTGCGGGCGAACAGGCGACAACTGCGGTGGGTGCCATCGAACAGGTTGCGCCCCTTGTCGGTCTTGCCCGGTTGCAAGGTGCCCGACCAGGAGTAATAGCGCACCCCGTTGACCTCTTCGGGGCCGTGCCCCCCCCAGGTTGGCGGCAGCCCTTGTGGATAACGCTGGTTGAACAGGGCCACGCCCGCCGTCGTGAGGGAGGCATGGGACGCGTCAATGTCCACCGGCAGCCTGGGTCCATGGTAGGCGGTCTCCAGCAGGCTCATCAGGGCGTTGACCAGCCGCAGCAGCGCACTGAGCACACGGCCCCTGGCGCTGTCGGCGGGGTAATGCCGTTGCAGGTAGTCGGCCAGTTCCGAGCCATGGTTGGCGCCAGCCACCGACGTGACCGAGGCCACCAGGTCCGGGCGCTTGGCGGCGGCGTAGCGGGCCGTGAGGCTGCCCTGGCTGTGGCCGATCAGATTGACCTTCTGCGCACCGGTCTGGCGCAGGATTTCATCGATTCGCGCCAGCAGTTGCTCGCCACGCACCTCGGATGAATGCAGCGGCGACACCTTCACCGCGACGACCACGGCCCCTTCGCGGCGCAACGCCGAGACAATCCCGTACCAGTACGGGTACAGCACCAGCCGAATGAACCCGAGCATGCCCGGGACCAGTACCAACGGGTAACGAGTGGCGCAGCGTTGCGACATGGGCGGACATCCTTGTGCTCAGCGATGGAGGGGAAGGTCAGTCTATGCGTGCTTCATGACGCATCACCGTGATTGTAGGCGTTGGCACATTTCATAAAACTTTTTGCCCCGCTCATCACTCCCAAGCCTGTAAGCGATCACGCCCCGAGAGCGTGACGCTCCCAACCGGATCAGCCTCCAGGAGAACGAGATGAGCGACATGCACTTATCCGATGTAACCACCCTGCGCGAACGTGCACGGCAGAACGTAGAGAACGGCGCCGTGACCGAGGGCTACAGCGCCGATCGCCAGCAAGTCATCCGCCTGCTCAACGAGGCGCTGGCCACGGAACTGGTGTGCGTGCTGCGTTACAAGCGCCACTACTACATGGCCACCGGCCTCAAGGCGAGCCTGGCAGCCAGCGAATTCCTCGAACACGCCAACCAGGAAGCCGAACACGCCGACAAGCTGGCCGAACGCATCGTGCAATTGGGCGGCGAACCGGAGTTCAACCCCGACCTGTTGAGCCGCAATTCCCACGCCCAATATGTGGCGGGCAACACCCTCAAGGAGATGGTGTACGAGGACCTGGTGGCCGAGCGCATCGCCATCGACAGCTATCGCGAGATCATCCAGTACATCGGTGAAAAAGACCCTACCACCCGGCGCATCTTCGAAGACATCCTGGCCCAGGAAGAGGAGCACGCCGACGACATGGCCGATATCCTGGCCGATCTGTAAGCCTTACCGGCCCCTTCGCGGGCAAGCCCGCTCCCACATTCGAGCGCATTCCTTCTGAATGAACTCGGTCAACTGTGGGAGCGGGCTTGCCCGCGAAGACGCCCTAGGCCCCACCACAAAAGCCACGGGTTAGCGCGTTGGCTTCACCGTCACCGGCGCCTTGCCCGCCTTCATCTGCTCCAGCAACGGCGCACACTGGTTCGGCTCACCACCGCTGGGAGCCACCAGCGCCAGCAGGCCGGCGGCCGGAGCCGCGATCACGCCCAACGCCACCATCCCGGCACCACGCAACATCAGTGGCACCGCCTTGACGCCGGCCGAAGGCTTGGCGAAAGGGCCGCGCACATACAACGGCGAGCGCAGGGAAATCAGCCGCCAGCCCTTGGACTCCGGCGAAATGGTCAGGTCCAGTTGCTCGGTGGCCATGTTCGCCGTGCCATCGATGTAGATGATCGCGTTCTCGGTGTCGAACACGAACAGGCGGGTGGTCGCCAGGCCGGTCTTGATGTCGAAATCCGCCGCCGCGCAGTTGATCTTCACTTCCTTGTCGCCAAAGATTTTCCCCACCACGTAGTTACCGACGTTCAACCCCGCCAGCTCCATCAACTCGCGACTGATGGCGCCATCGTTGATGAGCATTTTCAGCGTGCCGTTGGCGGTGCCCAGCAACGCCGCCACCGAATTGCCGCGACCGCTGATATCGGCGTCGCCGTTCAGCTCGCCGAAGCTGGTTTTCATCGGTTCGAAACCGGGGAACAACTGCTTGAGCTTGAAGCCTCGCGCGGTCAACTTCGCCTGGCCCTCAAGGGGATGGGTGTGGCCATTGAGACGGATCTGGGCATCGAGTCGACCACCCGCCACGCCGAAGCGCAGCGGTTCGAGGCTCAACTGGCCGTCGTTGAGCACCAGGTGGGTGTAGAGGTCGGTGAACGGCAACTGGGAGCTGTGGACAATGCGTTTACCGGTGAACTCCACGTCGGCGTCCATCGCGCTCCAGCGCTCGGTGCGGAATTCTTCCACCGGCAAGACCTTGTCGGCCGGCTGTTTGCTGGCGCCTCCCCGGGCCTTTTGCTCGGCGTTGGAGTCGGCACCGATCAGCGGCGCCAGGTCGCTGAACAGCAGCTGGTTGGACACCAGCGCGCCGCTGAGCTTGGGCCGTGGCTGGCCGGCGACGTAGGCGAGGTTGCCGTGGATGTCGCTGTCGCCGATCTTGCCGTTGAAGTCTTCGTAGCGAAACAGCGCCCCGCCCGGCTCGTGGAGCTTGGCAATCAGGCGACCGTCGGTGGCGTAGGGCGGTGAATCCGGCAGGGTCACGCCGGTCAGTGGATAGAGATGGGCAAGGCTTTTACCGGCCAGTTTCAATCGCAGATCGAGTGCCCCCAGGTTCATCGGGTCAGTCAGCGTGCCGGCCAGCTCGACGCGGGTATCGGCGATCCTGGCCTGGGCCTGCAACGGGAAAGGTCGCGCGGCATCCTGCAACGCCAGCAGGCCGCCGACCTTGCCGGAACCACTGAGCGCCTGCCCGTGATAGTGCCCGTCGACCTTGAAGGCAAACGCGTAGTCCTGCGGCACTGCCCCCTGGTCCTGGGCTTTCCTGGCGGCCTTGTCGCCGACGATCTCGCTGAACGGGATGGGCTTGCCCAACGGATCGATCAACACGTCGAGGCGGGTCTTGAGCGTCTGGTCGTCGAGGGTGACGTGGCCCTTGTCGAAGCCGATGGCGCCGATGTCCACCGTCCAGCTGGACGGCTCGGCGTCCGGGTCCTTTGGATCGAATTGGAACGTCCAGTTGGCGCGCCCATCGGCCAGGCGCTGCAGGCTGGCATTGGGCTCCGTCAGGTCGATACGCGGAATCACCACCCGCCGGCCCAGCAGCGCCAAGGGTGAAATACGCAATTCCACGCGCTTGAGCGTGGCCATCTGCGGGGTTTTCGACCAGTCCGGGTTACCCAGGCTCAAATCCTCGGCCACCACATGGGGCCACGGCAGCCAGGCGCGCCAGCCTCCTTCCTCCGGCTCACGCTGCCAGACCACCGCCAGGTTGCCGTTGACGGCGAACGGGCGATGCAGCTCCTCGGACACCTTGGCGTTGAGCGTGGGTTTGATCCGGTTCCAATCGAAGAACACGATCACCAGCACCAACACGGCCAGCAGGACGACAAGGCTGGCAACACTCCAGGCAAGGATTTTCGAGGTGCGCGTCATGCACGGGGCTCCTGATACAAGTCGGCGTCCGAACGGCGGCGCCTGAAAAAAAGACGAACCTTAGCCTGTTCGTTATAAAAGGTCAGACTGGCAAAACGGCCAACAGGTTTAACACCGCTGCCGCAGTCGGCCTAAAAAAACCTCGATTTGCTGACCGATCCGTCAGCAACCTGTTACCGCATCCGCACATTCGTGATGCGCCAGTGGGTACAAAATACCCACTGCGGTGCAAAATCGCACCCTGGAAACGCCCGTCCTAGAGCCCTCGCCCAGAACAATCAATTCCGTTGATTATTACCATTGCGTTTATGAACTTTTATATCGACTTATCGAGAGTAGCATTGCCCTCGTACCCACTTTATCGCCCTCCCAAGGAGCAATGATCATGAAACGCCAATTACTGATGAGCTTGTCCCTTTCACTGCTGGCCTCGACTGCTTTTGCACTGCCAGCCTCCGAACAGGCCACTCCGCAAGTCAAGGACAGCCACTCGGTCTATAGCCAGACAGTCGCTGAAGGTGGCCGGGATCGCCTGGAAGAAAAAGGCCTGGTCCAGGACGGTGGCGACCGCACTCCACAAGGTCAGTCCCTGGCAGCCGATGGTTCCGATCGCACCCCACTGGGTGAAAGCCTCGCAGCCGACGGTTCCGACCGCACTCCACTGGGTGAAAGCCTCGCAGCCGATGGTTCCGACCGCACTCCACTGGGTGAAAGCCTGGCAGCCGACGGTTCCGACCGCACTCCACTGGGTGAAAGCCTCGCAGCCGATGGTTCCGACCGCACCCCACTGGGTGAAAGCCTGGCAGCCGACGGTTCCGACCGCACTCCACTGGGTGAAGCCCTCGCTTCCGACGGCGGTGACCGTGTGATCGAACGCAACGGCTCCGTGAGCTAAGCCCATGGCGGCCTTGAAAAAAGCCCGATTCCTGCAATCGGGCTTTTGATTTTCAAAGCCCTCGTTTCCCCGCGTTAACCCCTTCTATCGTTCGACGTCGGCAAAGCCGATTTGCTAGAGTGCGTCGCTCCCATGACTCGGAAGTCAGTCCTGCGATGCTGCCCCGCGCCGAACAGAAACAACAGACCCGAATTGCCCTGATGGACGCTGCCCGTCACCTGATGGAGTGCGGCCGGGGATTTGGCAGCCTGAGCCTGCGGGAAGTCGCCAGGACGGCAGGCATCGTGCCCACCGGCTTCTACCGGCACTTCGACGACATGGACCAACTGGGCCTGGCACTGGTCTGCGAAGTCGGCCAGACCTTCCGCGAAACCATTCGCCTGGTGCGCCACAACGAGTTCGTCATGGGCGGCATCATCGACGCGTCGGTGCGAATCTTCCTCGACGTGGTACAAGCCAACCGCTCGCAGTTCCTGTTCCTCGCCCGCGAGCAATATGGCGGCTCCCTGCCCGTGCGCCAGGCCATCGCACGGCTGCGCGAGGACATCAGTTCCGACCTTGCCGCCGACTTGGTGCTCATGCCCAAGCTGCAACACCTGAACACCGCCGCGCTGAGCGTGATGGCCGACCTCATCGTCAAGAGCGTGTTCGCCACCCTGCCGGACATCATCGACCCACCCGTCGAAGCACCACCCGAACACCTCACGCCCCAGGCCAAGATCACCCAGCAATTGCGGTTCATCTTCATCGGCCTCAAGCACTGGCAAGGCTTGGGCAGCACCGAATAATCCTCATTGTGGGAGCGGGCTTGCTCGCGAAGGCGGTGGTTCAGCTACATGGACGTCGACTGACACGCCGCCTTCGCGAGCAAGCCCGCTCCCACAGGTTTGCCGCTCGCCACAAAATAGTGCGCCCCACTCATGACGCGCACCAATCCGGAACAAAACATCGCCCACGGTAAAGCGTTAGCCCAACGCCCCCGGCTATTTCCTACACCCTCTTCGATTGGCAAGCCCCTTGCTCTAAACACCACATCGCTCATTGCTGGAAGCACACCGATGCTGGTGATTCATCGCAGAATCGACCCTCAACCCCACTGGGACGCCGAGCTGCACCTGACCTATGACGCCCGCAGCAAAAGCCGCCTGCGCTGTTTCAGTGCCGAGGGCGAAGACGTGGGGTTGTTTCTGGAGCGCGGCCAGCCGCCGTTGTACGACGGTGAATGCCTGCAGGCCGAAGACGGGCGCATCGTGCGCGTCTGCGCCCGCCCCGAACAATTGCTGCACGTGACCTGCGCCAACGCCTTTGAACTGACCCGCGCCGCCTATCACCTGGGCAATCGCCATGTCGCACTGCAAGTGGGCGACGGCTGGTTGCGCCTGCTGGACGACTACGTACTCAAGGCGATGCTCGAACAACTGGGCGCCAGCGCCGAAGCCATCGAAGCGCCATTCCAGCCGGAACATGGCGCCTATGGCGGCGGCCATCACCATTCCCGGCATGGCGACGAAGCGTTCAACTATGCGCCGCGCCTGCATCAGTTCGGCGTGCGCACATGAACCCGGCCTGGGCGCTGCTGCGCCTGGCCAGCCCGCAGTTGCCCATCGGTGGCTACAGCTATTCCCAGGGTCTGGAGATGGCGGTGGATAACGGCCAGGTCGACACGCCCGACGCCGCGCGGCGCTGGATCAGCGACCAATTGCTGCTCAATCTGGCCCGCTTCGAAGCGCCGTTGCTGCTGGCCCACTGCACCGCGGCGGCCGCCGACGACTGGGAGGCCTTGCAGCACCACAGCGGCCAACACCGCGCCAGCCGGGAAACCCGTGAGCTGTATCAAGAGAGCCGGCAGATGGGCTACTCGCTGCAGCAGTTGCTCAACGGCTTGCCGGAACTCGATGACGCCGCGCGGCAATTTCTCGACGCCCACAGTGAACCGCACCTGGCCCTGTGCTGGGCCCTTGCAGCCCGCGCCTGGCACATCGCGCCCCAGGACGCGCTCGCCGCGTGGCTGTGGAGCTGGCTGGAGAACCAATTGGCGGTGCTGATGAAAACCCTGCCGCTGGGCCAGCAAGCCGCCCAGCGCCTGACCAGCGAACTGCTGCCGCTGCTGCAACAGGCCCAGCACACCGCTTCAAGCATCGACCCCGATCACCACGGCAGCGCCGCGTTTGGCCTGTCCCTGGCGTGCATGGCCCATGAGCGCCAGTACAGCCGTCTGTTCCGTTCCTAGGAGACACACATGAATACACAACCTTTGCGCGTCGGCATCGGCGGCCCGGTGGGTTCCGGCAAGACCGCCCTGACCCTGGCCCTGTGCCTGGCGCTACGCGAGCGCTACAACCTGGCGGTGGTCACCAACGACATCTACACCCGCGAAGACGCCGATTTCCTGGTGCGCAACGAAGCCCTGGCGCCGGAGCGGATCATCGGCGTGGAAACCGGCGGCTGCCCGCACACGGCAATTCGCGAAGACGCCTCGATCAACCTGGAGGCGGTGGACCAGTTGAACCGGCGTTTTCCGGGCCTGGACCTGATCCTGGTGGAATCGGGCGGCGACAACCTCTCGGCGACCTTCAGCCCGGAGCTGTCGGACCTGACCATCTACGTGATCGACGTCTCGGCCGGGGACAAGCTGCCGCGCAAGGGCGGGCCGGGCATCTGCAAATCCGACCTGCTGGTGATCAACAAGATCGACCTGGCGCCGCTGGTGGGCGCATCCCTGGAGATGATGGACAGCGACACTCGGCGGATGCGCAACGGCAACCCCTTTGTGTTCAGCAACCAGAAAACCGGCCAGGGCCTGGACGAAATCATCGCTTTCATCGAACGCCAAGGCCTGCTGACGGCCGCCTGATTCTTCGACTTTTCAACAAGGAAGCCGCTTCATGACATTCAAACGCATCCTCGCCACCCTTGCCCTGATGCTGGCGCCAGCGCTGGCCTTCGCCCACCCCGGCCATGGCGACAATGGCCTGATCGCCGGCCTCGGCCACCCCATTGGCGGGCTCGACCATCTGCTGGCCATGCTGGCGGTCGGTTTGTGGGCGGCCCAACAACAGGGCGCGGCACGCTGGGCACTGCCGTGCACGTTCGTCGGCACGATGCTGATCGGTGGCTTGCTGGGTTTTGAAGGGCTGGAGCTGCCGGCCATGGAAAGCGGAATCGCCGCTTCGGTCCTGGCCCTCGGGCTGGCGGTGGCCTTGGCAGTGCGCCCACCCCTGAGCCTGGCGATGGCGGCAACGGCGCTGTTTGCGTTGTTCCATGGCGTGGCCCATGGACTGGAGCTGCCAGACATGTCGAGCCCTTGGGCCTACGCGGCAGGGTTCGTCGCAGCCACGGCGGTACTGCATGGCGCCGGTTTCGCGGTGGTGCGTGTATTGCCACGGGCAGCAGCGCCACTGGTGCGACTGGCCGGAGCCGCTTCGGCGGGGGCTGGGGTCTGGCTACTGGCAGGTTGACTGGCTGGGCCTTCACGGCCGCTTTCGCGGGCAAGCCCGCTCCCACAGGTCCGCGTACGCCGGTCGAATCGTGGGAGCGGGCTTGCCCGCGAAGGGGCCCTTGAAGGCACTGCATCGCTCGCCCCTGCCACTCTGCTACCATGTCGCGCAATCGCCCCCAGCCGTGACGACGCTCGCCAATGCCTGATGCTTCCCGCCCTGCCCTGCCGCCTGAATTGATCACCCTGTTCGCCACGGTGCGCCGGCATTTTCACGAGGTGATCGTGCCCATGTGGCAAGGCCCGGGCTGGAACAGCGAACTGGCATTGCCTTATGAATCCCTGGACGCCCACCATGTGCCACTGCCGCCCCAGCGCTACCGCGCCATGGCCTGTGCACGCCAGTTGTACGTGTTTGCCAGCCTGATTGGCGAAGTGCCCCAGGCCGAGGAACGGGCCAGCGCGCTGTTTCGTTCGCTGCAGCGGCACTTCCACGATGCCGAGCACGGCGGCTGGTTCTACAGCATCGACCCGCAAGGGGCGCCGCTGGACACCGGCAAGGATCTCTACACCCACGCCTTTATCCTGTTCGCCTGCGCCCACTACTGGGACAAGGTGCGCGAGCCACTGGTGGAGTCGGTGCTCAACGCCGCCCTGGAGGTCATCGCCCGACGCTTTGCCACCGGCGACGGCCTCTACGAAGCCAGCCTCGGGCGCGACTGGTCAACCCTGGAATCGGGTCCGCTGCAAAACCCATTGATGCACTTGGCCGAAGCGTTTCTTGCCACCCTTTCGGTTCGCGAAGACGCCCATGTGCAGCAAGCGTTGTCGAGCCTGTGCGACGGGATGCTCAAGCGCTTCATCGAACCGACGCTGGGCGTGATGATGGAGAAACCGCTCAAGTCTGTGGATAACTGGTTCGAACCAGGGCACCAGTTCGAATGGTATTACTTACTCGCATCGTCGCCCTTGTTGCGTGACGGCAAGCTGCGCAAGGCCCTTGAACGAAGCTTCGAATACAGCGAGCAACGTGGCGTAGACCGAAAGTCCGGCGCGGTTTGCGCGATGCTGAGCCTAGAGCCGCATGCCGCCCCGCGGGACGCGACCCAGCGCATCTGGGCCCAGGCCGAATACCTGCGCGCACTGACCTTACGTGCGGACGGTCAGCAGGCTTTGCTGCCGCAGCTAAAGGCCCTGCAGCAACACTTCCTACATGCCAAGGGCTGGAACGAATGCCTGGATGCCGATGGCATCGTCAGCCGGCGGGACATGCCGTCCACCACGCCCTATCACCTCATGACCTGCTATCTCGGGTTGGCCGACTGCCTGGCGTAATGCGTTTGTGGCGAGGGAGCTTGCTCCCGCTCGGCTGCGAAGCAGTCGCAAAATCCTGGGCCTGCTTCGCAGTCCAGCGGGAGCAAGCTCCCTCGCCACAGGTTTCCATCAACCGCCCCCCCAACTCAGCGGTCAGGCCTTGTTGCGCTCGATGGCAAACCCGGCCCAGGTCTGGCTCACCGGCATCAACTCCAGGCTGTTGATGTTGATGTGCGCCGGCGTGTTGAGCACCCAGTAAATCGTTTCGGCGATATCCTGCGGCTGGATCGGATCGGCCCCGGCGTAGGTGGCGTTATAGCGGTCCTGGTCACCACCGAAGCGCACCAGCGAGAACTCGCTTTCGCACAGGCCCGGCTCGATATTGCTCACCCGCACGCCCGTGCCTTGCAAGTCGCAACGCAGGTTCAGGGAAAACTGTTTGACGAACGCCTTGCTCGCGCCGTACACGTGGCTGCCCGGGTACGGGTAGTTACCGGCGATGGAGCCCAGGTTGATGATTCCGGCGCCACGGCCATGGGCGATCAGGCGCGGCAGCAGCAAGCGAGTGCTGTAGAGCAGCCCTTTGACGTTGGTGTCGACCATGGTGTCCCAGTCATCGAGGTCGCACTTGGGGGCCGGGTCGACGCCCAGGGCCAGGCCGGCGTTGTTGATCAGCCCGCGCAGCGTGGCGAACGACGGCGGCAGGTTGGCGATGGCTTCCTCCATGGCCTTGCGGTCTCGTACGTCGAGCACCAGGCCGTGGACCTCGGTCTGCTTCGACAACTCGGCGCAGAGGGCATTGAGGCGTTCTTCACGACGACCGGTCAGCACCAGTTTCCAACCGGCCTCGGCAAAACGACGGGCGCAGGCTTCACCAAAACCGGACGTCGCGCCGGTGATAAACAGGGTGTTGGACATCGTGTTCTCCTTGCTTGGGCTTGAACCGCTCATTGAAATGGAAATCGGCCCACAGCATGCCCGCCCCGACATGGCAGGGGCAAGGCTTGTGAAACCCCGTCGACCGCCCTCAACATTGATCATAAAACAACCAACTGGCGCCAAGCCTCGCAGAATAAGGGCTACAGCCGGTTGCCCGCACCTTATCCACAGGCACGTCCACAGTAACCGGGGGCAACTGCACAAGCGCCAGGACGCTGTGCACAAGGCTTTGCGGGGTGTTTGGAAATTTTTTTCGCTTGACCCCGCAACAACGGTTGTGCAGTTCAGGATCTCTGCTATAAGCCAGCGGCCAACTAGGCGATGGCTCCAAGCCAGTAACTACGGCCCTTCGCGCGGTCTTTCCAGAGTTTAGTCACAGACTTATCCACAGGCTTGTCCAGCGTTTTGCGCACCCTCGCCCAAGCGCATAAAAGTGTTGACAACTGCCACCGCCGCGCCATAAAAAACACCTGATCAGAAATTAACCATCGCCCTGTAGGCCGCGTAATCAAAGGCTTTCAGCCAGCTACTCCCACGTTACCCACAGCCAGTTCCACAGCAAACGGGGACAAGTCAAAAGTGTGACAAAACAACTGTTTGCGGCGACTTTATGTCGCGGTTTGGCAAGGGTTCAGAATGGTTTTCCACAATTGCCCGACAGACCGAACATCCCATTGTGGGAGCGGGCTCGCTCGCGAATGCGGCGAGTCAGCCGATAGGGTGCTGGATGGGAAACCGCTTTCGCGAGCAAGCCCGCTCCCACAGTGTTTGCGGTGAACTGGAAAGATAAAAAAACCCGGCGATTGCGCCGGGTTTCCTCATTGCAATCCCTGCCTCAATGCCCGCCCAGGTACGCGTTGCGCACCTCTTCGTTGGCGAACAGTTCCTTGCCGGTGCCGGTCAGGCGGATTTCACCGTTGACCATCACGTAGGCCCGGTCCGACAGCTTGAGGGCGTGATTGGCGTTCTGCTCCACCAGGAAGATGGTCATCCCCGTGGATGCCAGCTCCCGCAGGGTGGAGAAGATCTGCTTCACCACGATCGGCGCCAGCCCCAGGCTCGGCTCGTCGAGCAGCAACAACTTCGGCCGGCTCATCAGTGCCCGGGCGATGGCGAGCATTTGCTGCTCGCCGCCGGACATGGTCATGGCCCGCTGGTTGCGCCGCTCCTTGAGCCGCGGGAACAGCTCGAACATGCGCTGCATGTCTTCGCTGGCGTACTTGTCACCGATGGGAATGGTGCCCATCAGCAGGTTTTCCTCGACGGTCATGTCGGGGAACACCCTGCGCCCCTCCGGCGACTGCGCAATGCCGTTGGACGCGATGTAGTGGGACGACTTGTGGGTGATGTCCACGCCCTGGTAGATGATCTGCCCGCCGGCTGCGCGCGGCTGGCCGAAGATCGACATCAACAGCGTGGACTTGCCGGCACCGTTGGAGCCAATCAGGCTCACGGTCTCGCCTTCGCCAATGTGCATCGAGACTTTCTTCAGGGCCTGGATCGGCCCGTAGAACACGTCCAGTTCCTTGAGTTCGAGGATCGGTGTACTCATACCAGTTCCTCTTCATCGGCGCCCAGGTAGGCCGCGATCACTTTCGGATCGTTGCGAATCGCCTCCGGACCGCCCTCGGCGATGACGTTGCCGTGGTCCAGCACCACGATGTGGTCGGAAATACTCATTACCATGCCCATGTCGTGTTCGATCAGCACCACGGTCAGATCATGCTCGTCGCGCAGCAGCCGGATCATCGCGCTCAGCGCTTCGGTTTCCTGAGGGTTGAGGCCGGCCGCCGGCTCGTCCAGGCAGATGATCTGCGGACGGGTGCACATGGCCCGGGCAATTTCCAGGCGCCGTTGCTGGCCGTAGGAAAGCTCGCCCGCCAGGCGGTTGGCGCAATCCACCAGGTCCACCACTTCCAACCAGTAGAAGGCGTGGTCCAGGGCATCGCTTTCAGCCTTGCGGTAGCCCTTGGTGTTGAGGATGCCGGCCAACAGGCTGCGGTTGACCCACATGTGCTGGGCCACCAACAGGTTTTCCAGCACCGACATTTCCTTGAACAAGCGGATGTTCTGGAACGTCCGGGCCAGGCCGGCGCGGTTCACCAGGTGGGTCCCGCCGAACATCTTGTAGTACAGCCGGCTGGCGAAGGATTTCGGCGACACGAAGTCGGTCGGCCGGAAGGCCTCGCCCAACAGCTTGATGACGTTGGTCCGCTCGCCACGCACGTTGAGCTCGATCCTGCCGCCCGAAGCTTTGTAGAAGCCGGTCAGGCAGTTGAACACCGTGGTCTTGCCCGCGCCGTTGGGGCCAATCAGGGCGAAGATCGAGTTGCGCTTGACCTGCAGGCTGACGTCGCTGAGGGCCTTGATGCCACCGAACTGCATCATCAGGTTTTCAACGGAAAGTACGACTTCGCTCATGGCGCTACCCCCTTGCGCGGCGTCACACCGGTACGGCTGATACGAATCAGGCCGCGAGGTCGCCAGATCATCATCAACACCATCAACACGCCGAACAGCAGCACCCGGTACTCGGAGAAACTGCGCAGCAACTCCGGCGCCACAGTGAGCACGAACGCCGCGATCACCACGCCCACGGTCGAGCCCATGCCACCGAGCACGACGATCGCCAGGATCAGCGCCGACTCGAAGAAGGTGAACGACGATGGGTTGACGAACCCCTGGTAGCTGGCGAAGAACACCCCGGCCAGGCCGGCCGTGGAGGCGCCAATGGTGAACGCCGATAGCTTGACCAGCACGTGGTTCAGGCCCATGGAGCGGCAGGCGATTTCATCTTCGCGCAGGGCTTCCCAGGCACGCCCGACCGGCATGCGGGTCAGGCGATGCTTGATGTAGAGCACCAGCATCACGACGATGAACAGCACGATGTAGATGAACAGGAATTTCAGGTTGGGGTTGTAATCGATACCGAAGAACTCATGGAACGGCACCCCGCCGTCCTTCGCCCTTCGCCCGAACTCCAGGCCGAAGAACGTCGGCGACGGCACTGGCATGCCATTGGGCCCGCCCGTGAACGACAGCCAGTTGTTGAGCACCAGCCGGATGATCTCGCCAAAGCCCAGGGTCACGATCGCCAGGTAGTCACCGTGCATTCGCAACACCGGGAACCCCAATATGCAGCCGGCCATCGCCGCCGCAATCGCCGCCAGGGGCAGCACCGTCCAGAAACCCAGGCCCAGGTACTGGTAACCCAGCGCCAGGCCATAGGCGCCGATGGCGTAGAACGCCACGTAGCCCAGGTCGAGCAGCCCCGCCAGGCCGACCACGATATTCAGGCCCAGGCCCAGTAACACGTAGATCAACCCGAGGATGACCACCGTGAGCACGTATTTGTTGGCGAAGAACGGAAACACGATGGCGATCACGATCAGTGCCGGGATGATCCAGCGCAGGCGCGACTTGTAGTCCGGTGGCAGGACGTGCACGCCGGAGCCGGAGCTTTCGAAACCCTGGAGCACCTTCAGGCCCCGAGGCGTTTGCAGGAACAGGCTCAAGGCAAAGCGCCCGATCATCACGATCGCCACCAGCCAGCCGACGCGGGCCGGTTGCAGGTTGAAGCTGTAGCCGTCGAGCACCACGCCGACAATCGGCCCGAACACGATCAGCGAGATCAGCCCGGCCAGGATCGCGTCGATGACGCTCTGTTTGATATCAATCGGTTTATTGGCAGCAGACATACTTATACCTTCGCCACGAGTGGGCGACCCAACAGGCCTTGGGGACGGAAAATCAGAATCAGCACCAGCAGCGAGAAACTGAACACGTCTTTATAGTCAGAGTTGATCAGACCGGAGAACAGCGACTCGGAGATCCCGAGGATGATTCCGCCGAGCATCGCCCCAGGCAGGGAGCCAATGCCGCCGAGCACCGCCGCGGTGAACGCCTTGATGCCGATGATGAAGCCGGCATAGAAGTCGAACGTGCCGTAGTTCATGGTGATCAGCACGCCGGCCAGGGCCGCCATGGCGGCACCGATGATGAACACGTAGGAAATCACCCGGTCGGTGTTGATCCCCAGGATCGAGGCCATCTTGCGGTCTTGCTGGGTGGCGCGGCACATGCGCCCCAGCTTGGTGTACTTGATGATGTAGGTCAGCAGGGCCATCCCGGCAAACGCCGCCACCAGGATGAAGATCTTGGTGTAGGTCAGTTGCACGAAACCACTGCCGATGTCGACGCGCATGGCGCCTTCGAGCAGTGTCGGCACGCCCTGCTGGCGGGCGCCCTGGCTGATCTGGGCGTAATTCTGCAGGATCAGCGAGATACCGATGGCACTGATCAGCGGTGCCAGGCGGGTGGAGTTGCGCAGGGGTTTGTAGGCGACGCGTTCGATGACCCAGCCGTAGACCCCGGTGACCACGACTGTGAATACCAGGGTGCCGAGGATCATCAGCGGGAAGGATTCGATACCGAAGTAAGCCAGCAGAGCCAGACTGATTGCCGCGAGGTAAGCGGAAATCATGTAAACCTCGCCGTGGGCGAAGTTGATCATGCCGATGATGCCGTAGACCATTGTGTAGCCGATGGCGATCAGACCATAGACCGACCCGAGGGTCAGGCCGTTGATCAGTTGCTGCAGGAAAATACCATCCATAACGCGATCTCACGCATTTGAAAGGCTGCACGCACAACGCGGCGACGGACCGGGGTTCAGCCGCCGACGCGGCACGATGTGTGCGCAGCTTTCGAGAGAAAAGACAGGTGGGTCTTAGCCCGGGAAGGACGATCGTGGTGAGGGAGCAAGCTCCCTCGCCACAAGCCGTTATCCCTTCAATTATTTCTGTTTTTCCAACTGATGGTATTTGCCGTCCTTGTCCCACTGGTAGACCACGTAGTCGGAGACCTTCAGGTCACCCTTGGCGTCCCACTCTTTCTTGCCCATGACGGTCTGCACCGGATTGGCCTTGAGCCACTTGGCCGCGTCCTCGCCCTTGTTGGACTTGGCACCGTTGAAACCGGCGGCCAGCGCCTGGACCGACGCGTAGGCGTACAGGGTGTAGCCTTCAGGCTCGACGCCCTGGGCCCGGAAAGCGTCCACCACGGCCTTGCTGTCTGGCAGCAGGCGCGGATCGGCGCCGAAGGTCATGTACACGCCATCGACGTATTGCGCGCCGCCGGCGGTGGTGACCAGTTCGTCGGTGACGATGCCATCGTCGGACATGAATTTCACGTCCTTGAGGCCTTGTTCACGCAGTTGGCGAACCAGCGGGCCGGCTTCCGGGTGCAGGCCACCGAAGTAGACCACGTCGGCACCGGCCGCCCGGATCTTGGTGACCACGGCGCTGAAGTCTTTCTCGCCACGGGTCAGGCCTTCATACAGCACGGCCTTCACGCCACGCTTCTCCAGCTGTGCCTTGGTGGCATCCGCCAGGCCCTGGCCGTAGGTGTCCTTGTCGTGCAGCACGACGACTTTCTTGCCCTTGAGCACGTCGACGATGTAGTCGCCGGCCACGATGCCCTGCTGGTCGTCACGCCCGCACATGCGGAACATCGCGCTCAGGCCGCGCTCGGTCACTGCCGGGTTGGTCGAGCCTGGGGTGATGGCGATGACACCCGCCTCGTCATAGACCTCGGAGGCCGGGATGGTGTTGGACGAGCAGAAGTGCCCGACCACGCCAATCACCTTGTCCTGGTCCACCAGGCGGTTGGCCACGGCCACGGCCTGCTTGGGTTCGCAGGCGTCGTCGCCGGCGACCAGGACGATTTTCTCACCGTTGACGCCACCGGCCTTGTTGATGACATCAGCGGCCGCCTGGGCACCTTTCATGTATTGCTCGCCGAAGGCCGCATTGGCCCCCGTCATTGGCCCCGCCACACCGAATTTCACATCAGCCTGCGCAAACGCGGACACACCCAGCGCAGCTGCCACTGCGAGGGCCAGGAAGCCTTTCTTGTAAAACGTCTGGGACATGAGGTGGTGCTCCAAGGTTTTTTTTAGTTGGCACTGCGACTTCATTTCACTGAGAAGCTCAGAGCAAGGGCCGTGCCATCGGTTTTTTATTCTGAAAAAAGTCGCTGCTTTATTGTTATTTCGACTGTTTCGGGCCCTTTTTCATAGGGCGTGCAACCGTCTAAACCGCACAAGGTGCAACCTTGCATTTATGTGGGTGAAACCCTCCATGAGCCATCATTGCAACCATCGTACGAAACGACGTGCAACCACGCTGTAACATCCTGCGTCACCGAACTGCACACTGGCGGTGCGCAACTGCTACAACCCGCACCATAACAGGCTAGCCGCTGCGCCGGAAAACGCGGCGCGCGGTAACATTTTTCTACACTCAGATGACGATCCGCAGGCACTGGCCCGCGTGATACAGCGAAAAACCCGCCTCGTACAGGCAACTGCGCAACCCCACGCCGGCCAGCGGCTGCATGGGCGCGAAGGGGATCGGCAGCGCCTTCGCGTCGCCCTGGCAAAGGTAGTCGGCGAAGGCCTTGCCGACCACCGTCCCGGTGGTCACCCCGCGCCCGTTGTAGCCCGTCACGGCCACCAGCCCAGGAGCCGGCTCGAACAGGCGCATCAGGTGATCCGGGGTAAAGGCAATGCACCCGGTCCAGGTGCATTCCCACTCCACGGGCTTGAGATAGGGAAAATAGTGGCGCTGTACCCGGTCGGCCCACGCCTTGAGGAACCAGGTCGGCTTGCGGTTGCCATTGCCCAGGCTGCCGAGCAACAAGCGACCGTCCTTGTCCCGGCGAATGCTGCTCAAGACCTGGCGGGTGTCCCACGAACCCTGTCCGCCCGGCAGGATGCGCCGGGCCGCGTCGTCGGTCAGCGGGACCGAGGCGACCTGGTAGTAATAGCCTGGGAAAAAGTTGCGCCGCAGCTCGGTCCAGTCGCCTTCGGTGTAGGCGTTGGACGCGATCACCACCTGCTCGGCCAGCACCGAGCCCTGGGCCGTTTGCACCGACCAGCGCTGGCCTTGGCGCTCCAGGCGGGTGACCGGGGAGTGATCGAACAACTGCCCGCCAAGGTCCCTGGCCGTCTTGGCCAGGCCGCTGGCGTAAGCCATGGGGTTGAGCGTGCCGGCGCGTCGGTCGAGCAAGGCGGCGGCGATTTTCGAGGTGCCCGTGGCCTCGACGCAGGCTTGCCCGGTGAGCAGCTCCACTGGGGCGCCACGGCGCTTCCATTGGGCTTCGCGACTGCGCAGGTCAGCCTCGCCCCGGGCGTTATGGGCCATGTGCAGGGTGCCTTCGCGGCGCAACTGGCAGTCGATGTTGTATTTGTCGACGAGGCTGAACACCAGGGCTGGCGCGGCCCCCAGCATGCGATTGAGCTGGCTGCCCACCGCTTCGCCGAACCCGGCCTCGATCTCGTCCGGCGGGATCCACAGGCCGGCGTTCACCAGCCCGACGTTGCGCCCCGAGCCTCCATGCCCGGCCCGATGGGCCTCCAGCAACGCAACGCGCTTGCCCTGCTCCAGCAAATGCACGGCTGCCGACAGCCCGGTGAAGCCGGCGCCGATCACGCAGACATCGGCTGTGATCTCCCCGGTGAGCGAAGTATTTTCAGGCCTTTGCGGCGTCAGTTTTTCCCACAGACATTCTTCGCGTAACGGCATTGCCAGACTCCGAAAAAGAAACCCAACCCCTACACATTCAGCTGTGGGAGCGGGCTTGCTCGCGAAAGCGGCGGCACATTCAACGGCTATGTGACTGACGCACCGCTATCGCGAGCAAGCTCGCTCCCACAAAGGATCTCCACGAATTGAAAATCCGCCCCTAACAACCTCAGTCGAAGGTAATCCCTTGGGCCAACGGCAGCTCCAGCGAGTAGTTCACGGTATTGGTCTGGCGGCGCATGTAGCCGCGCCAGGCGTCGGAACCGGATTCGCGACCGCCGCCGGTTTCTTTCTCGCCACCGAAGGCGCCGCCGATTTCCGCGCCACTCGGGCCGATGTTGACGTTGGCGATGCCACAGTCGCTGCCCACCGCCGACATGAACTGTTCGGCTTCACGCACGTCAGTGGTGAAGATGCAGGACGACAGGCCCTGGGGCACGGCGTTGTTCAGGTGCAGGGCCTCGGCGAAGTCCTTGTAGCCGACCACGTACAGGATCGGCGCGAAGGTTTCGTGGCGCACGACGTCGCTCTGCTCCGGCATCTCGACGATGGCGGGCGACACGTAATAGGCATTCGGAAACTGGTCTTCGAGCTGGCGCTTGCCGCCGAACACCCGCCCGCCTTCGCTCAGGGCCTGCTCCAGCGCATCCTGCATGTTGTCGAAGCTGTGCTGGTCGATCAGCGGCCCGACCAGGTTGCCTTCCAGCGGATGGCCGATGCGCACTTTCGAATAGGCGGCCTTGAGGCGGGTGACGATTTCATCCTTCACCGACTCGTGGGCGATCAACCGGCGCAACGTGGTGCAACGCTGGCCGGCGGTGCCGACGGCGCTGAACAGGATCGCGCGCACGGCCATGTCCAGGTCGGCGCTCGGCGCGAGGATCATGGCGTTGTTGCCGCCCAGTTCGAGGATGCTGCGGGCAAAGCGCGCGGCGACTTTCGGCGCGACTTCGCGGCCCATGCGGGTGCTGCCGGTGGCACTGATCAACGCCACGCGAGGATCGTCCACCAACGCTTCACCGGCGTCGCGGCCGCCGATGATCACCTGGCTCAGGTACGGCGGCGCATCGCTGAAGTTCTTCAGCACGCGCTCGAACAGCGCCTGGCAGGCCAGGGCGGTGAGCGGGGTCTTTTCCGAAGGTTTCCAGATCACCGCGTTGCCGCACACCAGGGCCAGGGTGGTGTTCCAGGCCCAGACCGCCACCGGGAAGTTGAACGCGCTGATGACCCCGACCACGCCCAGCGGGTGCCAGGATTCACGCATGTGGTGGCCCGGGCGCTCGGAGGCGATGGTCAGGCCGTACAACTGGCGGGACAGGCCGACGGCGAAGTCGCAGATGTCGATCATCTCTTGCACTTCACCCAGGCCTTCCTGGGTGATCTTGCCGGCTTCCCACGACACCAGTTCGCCAAGGTCGGCCTTGTACTGGCGCAACAGGTCGCCGAATTGACGCACCAGTTCGCCACGGCGCGGCGCCGGCACCTGGCGCCACAGGTCAAAGGCATGCTCGGCACGGCTGACCTGCTGCTCGACTTCAGCGGCACCTTCCCAGTTCACGGCGCCGATGCGGCTGCCGTCGATAGGTGAATGCACCGGCTGGGTGCCGTTCTGGTACAGGGCCGAGTCGACACCGAGACGATCAAGCAATGCAGCAACCATGGAAAATTCCTCACGCAAAAGACAATAGGCGGCAACCGGACGAAGACGGCTGATCAGGACTGTAGTTGTAGCTGGCGCGAGACTTGGCAACAAACGACCATTAAGCGAGATATCATTCCGTTTATTCATGCTGCCCAGGCAGAGCGACCGGAAACAAGGCCTCACCATGCTCAACAAACGCTATTTGCCATCGATCACGGCGCTGCAATGCTTCGAAGCGGTGACGCGGCACTTGAGTTTCACCCGCGCCGCCGAAGAACTGCACCTGACCCAGAGCGCCGTCAGCAAGCAGGTCGCGCAACTGGAAGAACTGTTGCAACACTTGCTGTTCCGGCGCGTCCGCCGCCGCCTGCAACTCACGCCGGCCGGCGAGTTGTACCTGGGTGAAGTGCGAAAAATCCTCACGCAGGTGGAGATGTCCACCCATTACCTGCGTTCCTACGGCGGCGACACTGAAGTCCTGCGGGTTTCCACGCCTCCGACCTTCGGTGCTCGCTGGCTGGTCCCGCGCCTGAAGGGCTGGCGGCTGCGCCATCCGACGATTCATCTGGACCTGTGCAGCGAACAGGAAGCCGACGACCTGCTGCAAGGACGCAGCGACCTGGCCTTTTATTTCGGCCAGGGCTCACGACCCGGTTCCGAATCCCTGAAACTGTTCAGCGAAGAACTGGTACCGGTCTGCGCCCCCGGCAGCCTGCCCGAACGGCCCTTCAGCGACCCGACCCAACTGGCCGACCTGGTCCTGCTGCAGAACGCCTCCCGCCCACAGGCCTGGCACGACTGGTTCGACAGCCAGGGCTACCACACCGAACACAGCTATCACGGGCCACGCTTCGAAACCTTCTACATGTGCATCCGCGCCGCCCAGGTCGGCTGCGGTGTGGCGCTGCTGCCGCGTTTTCTGGTGGAAGAAGAACTGGCCGACGGCAAACTGGTCATCCCCTGGCAACACGCGATGCCCAGCACCAGCGCCTATTACCTGGCCTACCCCGAGCACTCGGCGGAGGTGCCCAAGGTGAAGTCGTTTGTGGAATGGATGCTTGAACAGATCGGCAACCCGGATCTGCCACATTAACTGCATCCCTCGCCACAAAGATCTGCGGGACTAAAAAACACTGGCAATACCCATCCAGGTTATGCGCCACTAACCTTTTCAACAAACCGCTGCACCCCGCTGCCCGACGCAGCGACCTGCCTGGAGACCCGCCATGAGCGAGAGTGTATTTGCCGATCGTATCGTGCAGAACCTGCTCGACACCGACTTCTACAAACTGACGATGATGCAGGCGGTGCTGCACAACTACCCCAACGTTGAAGTCGAATGGGAGTTTCGTTGCCGCAACAGCGAAGACTTGCGCCCCTACCTGGCGGAGATCCGCTTCCAGATCGAGCGCCTGGCCGAGTTGAGCCTGAGCGCCGATCAATTGGGGTTCCTGGAACGCATCAGCTTTCTCAAGCCGGACTTCCTGCGCTTCCTGGGCCTGTTTCGCTTTAACCTGCGGTACGTGCACACCGGCATCGACAACGGCGAGCTGTTCATCCGCCTGCGGGGGCCGTGGCTGCACGTGATCCTGTTCGAAGTACCGCTGCTGGCCATCGTCAGCGAAGTGCGCAACCGCTATCGCTACCGGGAAATAGTCCTGGAACAGGCGCGGGAGCAGCTGTACCGCAAGTTCGACTGGCTGACCGCCAATGCCAGCGCCGACGAGTTGTCCGAACTGCAGGTCGCGGACTTCGGCACCCGGCGACGCTTTTCCTACCGCGTCCAGGAAGAAGTGGTGAACGTGCTCAAGCATGATTTCCCCGGACGTTTCGTCGGCACCAGCAACGTGCACCTGTCCCGGGAGCTGGACATGAAACCCTTGGGTACCATGGCCCACGAATGGATCATGGCGCACCAGCAACTGGGCCCGCGGCTGATCGACAGCCAGATCGCCGCCCTCGACTGCTGGGTGCGCGAGTACCGGGGCCTGCTGGGGATCGCGCTGACCGATTGCATCACCATGGACGCATTCCTGGCGGATTTCGACCTGTTCTTCGCCAAGCTGTTCGACGGCCTGCGCCATGACTCCGGCGACCCGGTGATCTGGGCCGAAAAGGCCATCGCCCACTACCACAAGCTGGGCATCGACCCGATGAGCAAGACCCTGGTGTTCTCCGACAGCCTGAACCTGCCCAAATGCCTGGAGATTTTCCGCGCATTGCGTGGTCGCATTAATGTCAGCTTCGGTATTGGCACCAACCTGACCTGCGACATTGCAGGTGTAGAGCCAATGAGCATCGTACTTAAAATGATCAGTTGTGACGGGCAACCCGTGGCCAAGATTTCCGACGAGCCCGGCAAGACCCACTGCAAGGACCCCAATTTCGTCGCCTACATGCGACATGTTTTCCAAGTACCTGCCGACCTTATCGACCCCTCTAGCAAGGAGTGAATTCATGCAAGCCGTACAGCGTGAGATTGCTGAACAACTCAACGTCCAGCCACCGTTCGCCGATGACGCGGCCCTCAAGGCTGAAATCGCACGGCGGGTGGGCTTCATCCAGGATTGCCTGGTCAATTCCGGGCTCAAGTCCCTCGTGCTGGGCATCAGCGGCGGAGTCGATTCGCTGACCGCCGGATTGCTGGCCCAACGGGCGGTGCGTGAACTGCGGGAGAAAACCGGCAACCCGGCCTACAAGTTCATCGCCGTGCGCCTGCCCTACGAAACCCAGTTCGACGAGCACGAAGCACAAGCCTGCGTGGACTTCATCGAACCGGACGAACGCCACACCGTCAACATCGGCCCGGCGGTCAAGGCGCTGGCCAAAGAGGTGCTGGCCTTCGAAGGCAAGGCACCGGGCTCGCGGGATTTCGTGCTGGGCAATACCAAGGCGCGGATGCGCATGGTGGCGCAGTACACCATCGCCGGTGCCGAACATGGCCTGGTGATCGGCACCGACCACGCGGCCGAAGCCGTGATGGGGTTCTTCACCAAGTTCGGTGACGGCGCCTGCGACCTGGCCCCGCTGAGCGGCCTGGTGAAAAACCAGGTCCGGGCCATCGCCCGTGACTTCGGCGCGCCGGAATCGCTGGTGGAGAAAGTCCCCACGGCCGACCTCGAGGACCTCTCCCCCGGCAAACCCGACGAAGCCGCCCACGGCGTGACTTACGGCGAGATCGACGCCTTCCTGCATGGCAAGACCATCCGCGAAGACGCCGCCCGGATCATCTGCGAAACCTACCGCAAGACCGAGCACAAACGGGTTCTGCCGTACGCGCCATGATCGCGTGAAAGCGAGCCTGCTCGTGACAGCGGGCGGTCAGCCAACCACCCGGTGATGGCGCCGCCGTCTTCGCGAGCGAGCTCGCTCCCACATGGAAGCTGCGGCGTGCACAGCATTTGTGTTCACTGCCAATCCCTTGTGGGAGCGGGCTTGCCCGCGAAGGCGGTGTATCTGTGGCATCTATGTTGAATGTCCGGCCGCCTTCGCGAGCAAGCCCGCTCCCACAGAAATTATTTCAGGGTAACAGTACCTTTCATCATCGAAATGTGGCCCGGGAACGAGCAGAAGAAACCATATTTTTCAGCCGCATCGAGCTTCGACACGTCGAAGGTCACCGAGTCTGTTTCACCGGCACCGATCACTTTGGTATGGGCAATGACGCGGGCGTCACCGTCTTTCAGGTAGTTCTTGTCGATGCCAGCCCCCAGGCCATCGGTCGCGATCGGCTGCATGTCGGCTTCCTTGCTCAGGACCCAGTTATGGCCCATGACGTTTTTCGGCAGGCTGCCCGAATGGGTCAGTTCAACGGTGAATGTCTTGCAGCTCTTGTCGATTTCGATGGCCTTGTTGCTGAAGGACATCTGGTCGGTGGAATCGATCGTGGTCTTGCACTCCGCTGCCATCAGTTGGCTGCTGGCCAGCGTCAACAGGGATACCGCAACAAGTTTGGCAAACATCGTGAATCTCCAAGGCATGGTTAGAAAATTCCTTCAAAGGGGAAGACTGCCTTAATTTCAGACAAGTTCCTATGACCTGAATCAAACATTGTATACAACTTAAGGCTATCAGCCTGATGGACACAATCAACCAGCCAGATGCACGAGCCAGCCCTATGATCGGCTCCATCAACCTCTGGAGCGTCCACCATGAACCTCAACAGCCTGTTGTGCAGCTTGCTCGCCGCCTACGCCTGCGGCGCCAGTGGCACCTACGAAAAACCCCAGCGCGAAGGCTAAGACCTTAAGCGCCTTTGCACACCCGTGACGAGGCTTTACTCTGCAACGGTCATCGACCCACGGAGTAAAGCATGTCCATTGCATCTGTTTGTGTATTTTGCGGCGCCAGCACCGGCAGCCATCTCGCCTACCGTGAAGCGGCGCAGGCCCTGGGAAAGGCGTTGGCCGAGCGCAAGCTGACACTGGTCTATGGCGGCGGTGCCGTCGGCCTGATGGGCATCGTTGCCGACGCGGCCCTGGCGGCCGGCGGTGAAGTCATTGGCATCATTCCCCAAAGCCTGAAGGACAAGGAGATCGGCCACGCCGGCCTGACCCGCCTGGAGGTGGTGGACGGCATGCATGCCCGCAAGGCGCGCATGGCCGAACTCAGCGATGCCTTCATCGCCCTGCCCGGCGGCCTCGGCACGCTGGAAGAGTTGTTCGAGGTCTGGACCTGGGGCCAGCTCGGCTATCACGGCAAACCGCTGGGCCTGCTGGAAGTGAACGGGTTCTACAGCAAACTGACCGGTTTCCTCGACCACATCGTCGGCGAAGGCTTCGTCCGGGCGCCGCATCGTGACATGCTGCAAGTGAGCGAATCGGCCCATGACCTGCTCGACGCGCTGGACGAATGGCAACCCTCGGTGCAGCCGAAGTGGGCCGAACAAAAACCCCGCTAACGGCTCGGCCCCGATACAGGGCAGAATACGCGCCGCTCTACCTCCCTTCGACCCCAGAGGAACGCCCATGGCCAAACCCAATTATTCCTTCGCCAAACGTCAGAGAGACCTGGCCAAGGAGCAGAAGAAAGAGGAAAAGCTGCAGCGCAAGAAAGCCTCGGCTGAAGAAGCGGCACTGAGCCACGACGCCGAAAGCGACATGACCACCGACGAAGGTGACGCACCGAAAGACCCGGCGTCTGACGCCTGATCCCTCCTGGCCCGCCGGTCCTGTGTCCTGGGTCGGCAGCCCCGCTGCCGGCCTTACGAACCCAATGCCCGGCCAATCGACTGGCGATAGCCCTGCGGCAGGTTGGCCGGCAACCGGCTCGGCTCGAACAGACCAATCTCCTTGTGTTCATGGCTGATCGTCGGCACGAAACCACCCTGTAGCTGGCAGCGATAGGTGGCGATGAACACGTGCTTGCCGGGAATCACCTCGAACAGGTACGTGTCCAGCGGCTCGCCCACGCTCACATCGACCGCCAGCTCCTCGGCGATCTCCCGCGCCAGGCATTGCGGCGCCGTCTCGCCCAGCTCGATCCGCCCACCGGGCAATTCCCACTCGTCTCGCTCATTGAGCATCAGCACGACCAGGCCTTCGGGGGATTGCAGGACGCCTTTGATGGAAACCGGGAACATGACGCTTTCCTCGCGATTGAATACCTTGCCTGTGGGAGCGGGCTTGCTCGCGAAGGCGGTGTGCCAGCGACCTCGTCATCGACTGACAACCCGCTTGCGCGAGCAAGCCCGCTCCCACACAGTGATCGTCCTATGACTCAACCGGCATCACCGTCACCCGCACCTCGGGATCGTGGTTGCCGCCGCCCAGGATCACCCCGCGCAACGGCGACACATCGGAAAAGTCGCGGCCCCAGGCCAAGGTGATGTGCTCCAGGGCCGGCTGCACATTGTTGGTCGGATCAAAATCCACCCAGCCCAGCACCGGGCAATACACCGACACCCAGGCGTGAGACGCGTCGGCGCCGATCAGGCGGGGCTGGCCGGGTGGCGGCTGGGTCAGCAGGTAGCCACTGACGTAACGCGCCGCCAGCCCGCGTGAGCGCAGACTGGCCAGCATCAGGTGGGCAAAGTCCTGGCACACGCCCCGCCGCCGCTCCAGCACCTCCACCAACGGCGTCGCCACCTGGGTCGCTTCGGCGTCGAAGGTGAATTCCTGGAAAATCTTTTCCATCAACGCCCGGACCCCGAGCATCAACGGCCGGCCCGGCGGGAAACAGCTTGCGGAAAACTCGACGAAACTGCGCTTGAGGTGCACATAGGGCGACTCGAAGCGGTAACGGCACGCCTCCAGCACCGGGGCCGTGAGCGGCCGGCCACTGTAGCTCAGGGCCTGGCAGGTCGACTCCCAGGCCGGGGACATATTGAAATCCAGCTCAGGACGGGCCAGCACTTCGACGCTCAACCGTGCGTTGACCTGTAACTCATCGTGCGGTCGCTCGAAAGCCAGCCGGGTCAGCGGGTTGCCGAACACGTCCTGCTCATCGCGGCGGGTGGTCGGTTCCGGGCTGATCAACAACTGCTGCTCGGTACAACGTTGCCACTCACACGGCCGTGGCCACAGGTGCGCGAGCTGCTGGGCCAGGGAAACCGGACTATCGTAGTGGTAATGGGTGTCGTGGAAAATCTGGTAATGGGCGCTCATCAGACGGACACCGTGCGCTGGCTGACATCATCGACATGGGCAAAGTGACGCAAGGCCAGGCGATCGGACACCTGACCGCTGACATCGGCCACTTCCTGGAGCAGGTCGGCCAACCCGTCGAGCGCCGCGCGCAGGCTGGTTTCGCCGAACAACGGGTTTTCCAGGCAACGCAAATCGAAGCGTGAAAGGCGCGTCACCAGGTCCGGCAAGGCAACGTCACGGGGCGCGCCGAAGTCATCGTTGAGACGCTTGAGGGTGCGGGCCACCAGTTTCAACTGAAAGAGCACCGCATGGGGGTTCTGCTCGTCCAGCAACAGCAGGTCGAGCACCGGGATCAGTTGCGCCACCGCCAAATAGCGCGAGCGGTAGGTGATGCTGCTGTTACCCAACTCCAGCAACCATTCCAGCCCGGCCTGATCGAACACGGCCTCGCCCCGCAGGAATGCCGCCAGGCTGCTGCTGAGAAATTGCAGGCGCTCCAGACGCCGGCCGATCATCAGGAAGCGCCAGCCCTCGTCGCGGGTCATGTCGTCCAGGGCAAAACCGGACAACGCCGCCAGGGACATCACCAGCCGGTTGAGGAAGTCCAGCAGTTCGCCGAAATCCGGCTCGGCGGTGTCCAGTTCCATGGCCTCGCGCTGCAGCTCAACCAGCGCCTGCCAGTTCTCCCGCGACAACTTCCCACGCACCTGGGACGCCGCCCACTGCAAGCGCTGCAGGTTGGAGCGCAGGCTGAACGACCAGTCCTCGCCCAGCAGGGCCGCCAGCAGCCGCTCGGGCAATTGGCCCTCGTCGGGCAGCAACATCAGGCTTTCGCCCAGGGCCACCGCCGACTGCAAGGCCTGCGGATCATCGCCGTCGACGTAGCGCGCGAGCATGATCCGCAACAGCCGCGCGCTGTCGTCGCAGCGCTCGCAGTAGCGGCCGAACCAGAACAGGTTTTCCACCACCCGCGACGGCAGGTACGGGTCACGGCGAACCAGGTCGTGGACGCCTACGGTCCGCTGGGCGGCCCACTGCTCGCCGCCCGGTGCCTGCTCCGCCAGCACCCAGGTGTCCTTGCTGGCGCCACCGCGCTGCATCGACACCACCTCGGCGTCGGCCTCGGCGGCCACGCGCGTCAGGCCACCGGACAGCACCCGATAATCATCCTTCCCGGCCACCGCATACACGCGCATGCCAATGGCCCGGGGCTGGATCTGCCCGTCCTCGGCCTGCCAGACCGGAGCCTGGGACAGTTGCGCCAGCTCCTGGGCGACGTACGCGTAGGGACGCGCCTGCATGCGCGCCGCCAGTTGGCTACGCTGCTGTTCGCTCAGGTCGCGGCCGAACACCGGGTTGAAGCTCTGCGAGGGGAACGCCGGCTTGATCAGCAGTTCAGGCAACTTCTCCAAGGCCTGGGCCAGCACCGGTGGCTCACCGCACCACCAGGTGGCGATCGACGGCAGCAACAACGCTTCGCCGAACAGGTACTGGTTGATTTGCGGCAAAAAGCCCAACAACCCTGGCGACTCCAGCACGCCGCTGCCCAAGGCATTGGCCACCAGCACCCGGCCTTGGCGCACCGCCTCCAGCAACCCCGGCACGCCCAAGGCCGAATCGGTGCGCAGTTCCAGCGGGTCACAGAAATCATCGTCGAGCCGACGCATGATGGCGTGGACCCGGCGCAGGCCGCTGAGGGTCTTGAGGTAGACCGTGGCGTCCCGGACGGTCAGGTCGCTGCCTTCCACCAGCGGATAACCCAGCTGGCGCGCCAGGTACAGGTGTTCGAAATAGCTTTCGTTGAACCGCCCCGGCGTCAGCAGCACCACCAACGGCGCCTCGCCATCGCTGGGCGCCTGGCGTGCCAGGGTTTCCTGCAGGGTCCGGAAGAAGCCGGACAGGTGCCGCACCTTGAGGTCACGGTACAACTCAGGAAACGCGCGGGAAACGATCATGCGGTTTTCCAGCGCATACCCGGCCCCCGACGGCGCCTGGGTCCGATCCGCCGTGACCCACCAGCGGCCATCGGGTGTGCGCGCCAGGTCTACCGCGTACAGGTGCAGGAAGTTGGCGCCCGGCTGGGCAATGCCCTGGCAGGGCCAGAGGAAATTGTTGTGCCCGAACACCAGTTCCGCCGGCAACAGGCCCTCGCTGATCAGCCGCTGTGGCCCGTACAGATCCGCCAGCACGGCGTTGAGCAGGCGGCCGCGCTGGGCGATGCCGGCCGACAGGTGCTTCCACTCCTGGGCATCGATGACGTGCGGCAGCAGGTCCAGTTCCCACGGCCGATCCGCACCCTTGGGGTCCGCGTAGACGTTGTAGGTCACGCCGTTTTCCTGGATCTGCCGCGCCAGCAGGGCCTGGCGCTGGATCAACTGGGCCGGCGTGCTGCGTTGCAATTGGTCGAGCAGCCGTCGCCAGTGCGGGCGCACCGCACCGCTGTCGTCCAGCAATTCGTGATAGGTGCCCGTCGTCAGCGGGTAACGGTCAAGCAGGTCAGGCATGGAAAGCTCGGCAGACGGCAATGAAGGATCAGACTAGCGCAAGCAGATGACGCGCGGATAGATGTGTGTTGCCTTGGGCCAGGCAACCTATTTCAGCCTTGAACCATCGTGGCGAGGGAGCTTGCTCCCGCTTGACCGGGCTGGCGCACCCGTGCGAAGCGCTCACAAAAAAGGGGCTGCTTCGCAGCCAGCGGGAGCAAGCTCCCTCGCCACAGGAGATGTGCGTTACATTTTCGGGGCCCCATGGAAACGCCGCAGATCAAGCGTGAGCGGAAATTCGTCATCCACGGCCAGGCTCGGTATCGGAATTTTCCCGGGCGTGTGCCCGAGCCGGAAAAAGCGCGCCATCCGCCGGCTCTCAGCTTCGTTGGCATTGACCGGCAGGCTCTCGTAGTTGCGCCCGCCAGGATGCGCCACGTGATACTGGCAGCCGCCCAGGGAACGCTGCGTCCAGGTGTCGAGCACATCGAAGACCAGCGGCGCCTGCACCGGAATGGTCGGTTGCAGGCAGTTGGCCGGTTGCCAGGCGCGAAAACGCACCCCGGCGACGAACTCGCCGACCCGACCGGTGGGGTGCAGCGGCACCGGCACGCCGTTGCAGGTCAACACATAACGTTGCGGTGCCAGGCCATTGAGCTTGACCTGCAAGCGCTCCAGGGAGGAATCCACATAACGCACAGTGCCGCCCGCCGCGCCCTCCTCCCCGAGCACATGCCAGGGTTCGAGGGCCTGGCGCAACTGCAACTCGATGCCATTGACCGCGTAATCGCCAACCTTGGGGAAACGGAACTCCAGGTGAGCGGCGAACCACTCGGCGCGCAACGGGTAGCCGGCAGCGTTCAGCTCATTGATGACGTCGGCAAAATCCTGCTCGATGAAGTGCGGCAACAGGAATCGGTCATGCAGTTCGGTGCCCCAGCGCGCCAGTCTCGTCGGCGCATAGGGCTCGCGCCAGAACCGCGCCACCAATGCCCGCAGCAACAGTTGCTGGACCAGGCTCATGCGGGCGTGAGGCGGCATCTCGAAAGCGCGCAGCTCTAGCAGGCCGAGACGGCCGGTGGCACCGTCCGGGGAATAGAGCTTGTCGATGCAGAATTCGGCGCGGTGGGTATTGCCAGTCACGTCGATCAACAGGTTGCGCAACAACCGGTCAACCAGCCAGGGCGGGCATTCCTCCCCCGGCTGGGGCATCTGCGCAAAAGCGATTTCCAACTCGTACAACGCGTCGTTGCGCGCCTCGTCCACCCGCGGCGCCTGGGACGTCGGGCCGATGAACAATCCGGAAAACAAGTAGGACAACGACGGGTGGTTATGCCAGTAGCTGATCAGGCTGCGCAGCAGATCAGGACGCCGTAGGAAAGGTGAGTCAGCCGGTGTCGCGCCGCCCAGTACGAAATGGTTACCGCCACCAGTGCCGGTGTGCCGGCCGTCGATCATGAATTTCTCGGTGGTCAAGCGGGTCTGCCGCGCTTGCTCATAGAGGAACTCGGTGCGCTCGACCAACTCGTCCCATGAGGCCGAGGGTTGCACGTTGACCTCGATCACGCCCGGGTCGGGAGTGATGCGCAAATTGCCCAGGCGCGGGTCGCTCGGCGGCTCATAGCCTTCCAGCAACACCGGGCAGTGCAGTGCCTGCGCCGTCGCCTCGATGGCGCTGACCAGCTCCAGGTAATCCTCGGCCCGCTCCAGCGGTGGCATGAACAGGTACAGCCGGCCGTCGCGGGCCTCGGCACAGAGGGCGGTACGGGTCAGCCAATCGGCCGAGACATCGACCGGCGGCGCACGATCCGGTTCGACGGCCGCTTCGCCGTGCAGCGCCAACCGTTCAGTGTCGGGCAACTCAGGAAAATCCTGGTTCGGATCGGTGGGGTGGATGAACGGGAACTCAGCCGCCTTGACCCAGGGCTGCGACGCCAACGGCAGGCGATAGCCCAGGGGCGAATCCCCCGGCACCAGCCGGCAGTGCTCATCCCGCAGGTACCAGCGGCCGCTTTGCCATTGATCGCCCTTGGCGGTACGGGCTAACGGCAGGACCTGACCGATCACCTTGTCCAGGCCCTGGCTGAAGACCTTGCGCAGCCGCGCGCGCTCCAAAGGCTCTTCCAGGCGTGGGTCCTGGGCCGTGACATTCGAAGGCAGCGCGCCTTCGCGCCACAGGTAATAGAAATTGTCTTCGTAGGCCGGGAACACGAATCGCGCGGGAATGTTCAGGCGCTCGGCGACGCGGGTCAGGAAGCGCCCCGCCAGCTCGCCGTCAGCCTGGTAGTCCTGCTGCTCGTCGGCGATCAGTGCGCTGTTGTGCCAGATCGGCACACCATCACGGCGCCAATAGCAATTGAGCGACCAGCGCGGCAGTTGTTCGCCGGGGTACCACTTGCCCTGGCCGAAATGCACCAGGCCCTTGGGGGCATAGTGGTCGCGCATCCGAGCGAACAGCTCGGCAGACAGCCTGCGCTTGTCCGGCCCGAGCGCCGCGGTGTTCCACTCGGCGCCATCCGGGTCGTCGATGGACACGAACGTTGGCTCGCCGCCCATGGTCAGGCGCACATCACCCTCCAGCAGATCCACGTCAATCTGCCGGCCCAGGGCCTGGATCGCCAGCCATTGCGCGTCGGTGTACGGCTTGGTCACCCGCGGCGCTTCCCAGACGCGCTCGACCGACATGGTGTGGCTGAACGCGCACTCGCACGGTTCCACCAGGCCACTGATCGGTGCCGCCGAGGACGGATCGGGGCTGCACGCCAGCGGGATATGCCCTTCGCCAGCGAACAACCCCGACGTCGCATCCAGGCCGATCCAGCCCGCGCCCGGCAGGTAGACCTCGCACCAGGCATGCAGGTCGGTGAAGTCCACCTCGGTCCCGGACGGGCCGTCGAGGCTTTTCACATCGGCCGTCAACTGGATCAGGTAACCGGACACGAACCGCGCCGCCAGGCCGAGGTTGCGCAACAGTTGCACCAGCAACCAGGCCGAGTCGCGGCAAGAACCGGAGGCCTGCTCCAGGGTGTGCTCCGGAGTCTGGACGCCGGGCTCCATGCGGATCAGGTAGTTGATGTCTTCGCTCAGGCGCTGGTTGAGCGCCACCAGGAAATCCACCGCCGGCAGCGGCGTGCGGTCGATGCCCTCCAGGTAAGCCTGCAACCGCGGCGTCAGCGGCAGGGTTTCCAGGTACGGGGCCAGCTCCTTGCGCTCATCGGCGGCGTAGCTGAAGGGGATCTTCTCGGCATAAGGCTCGAGGAAAAAGTCGAAGGGGTTGAACACCGCCATTTCCGCCAGCAGGTCGACCTCGATCCGCAGCTCCTCGGTTTTCTCGGGAAACACCAGCCGCGCCAGGTAATTGCCCTGGGGGTCCTGCTGCCAGTTGATGAAGTGCTGGTCGGGCGAGACCTTCAGCGCATAGGAAAGAATCCGCGTACGGCTATGGGGCGCCGGGCGCAGGCGAACGATCTGCGGCCCGAGCTCGACGGCGCGGTCGTAGCGGTAATGCGTGACGTGGTGCAAAGCAACATGGATCGACACGGCGTGTCTCCTGCGAGCCTGGGCGTTATCGAAAGCGGCGCAAGACTTATGCCATGCAGGCAGGCCGGACACTTTCTTCGTCTACTCAAGGCAGTAGAGCACTAAAACCGAACGTTGCCCGCTTTCTCGCGCAAAGGGCCGCACATAAATGTGGCGAGGACGTGGGCTCAGCGGCGGGAGCGCGGGCCCTTGGCGGCCTGGATGATCAACTCGCGCTGGCGGCGAATCTCCACCAGCTTGCGGCGCATTTCCCGGTGGCGCTGGCTGTTGAGCAACAACAACCCCAGTAGAGGCAGTAGCACGGCGAACAGGTAGACGCCTTGGTGCGGCCGGTAGGCAAACATCGGCAGCACGGCGGCCAGGCACGCCAGGAAATACCCCGCGACCCCCCAGACGGCCCAGGCCCGCCCACGTACGATCAGGAGATTGGCCCCCACCAGGACGAGCACCAGGGCCAATGTCCCGAACCCGACATAGTCAGCCCTGGTGGAGGGTTCCAAGGCCCGCCAGTAGGTCGTCCCGGCCAGCGAGAGCAGCATCGACCCGCAAAAGCAGCCCAGCAAAAGGGTGCCCATGAACACCGGGAAGTAGCGGGCCAGGAAGCCCTTCAGCGATCCGCCGCCGATCATTCGGTGAACTCCTCGTACAGGCCGACAGCCACGGTTTTCACATGGCCGTCGCTGGTGTAACTCCCGATGACACCCAAGGCACCCCCCAAGGCGTCCTTGATCTGGGTCAGCGTCGCGTGTCTGATTTCGGCGGACGAATAACGTTTGGGCAGGGCCCCGGCCCGCTGCTGCAACTTGAGCAGCTTGGCGGTCAGGCTCGGGTCCTTGAGCGTCAGCAACTCCTTGGTCAATTTGCTGCGTTCCTGCCGGCTCAACCCCTTGAGCAACTGGTACCAGCTCTTTCCGGTAGCGGCTGCCTTGTTGGCCTTGAGCAGGCGAACCGTGGTCAGGGCCGAGCCACCCACGCCCACCAGGGACACCGCATCCAGGATCGGCGAGACGATGTTGTACCAGTCGGCGTCGTTCATCTCATCATTGCCGGTGGGGTTGTTCAGTTCGTTGGCGACCCGCGCGCCGCCAATCACACATTGAGCGGTACTCGCCGTCGCGGCAGCTACGCCCAGGGCCACCACCCAGGCACTGGCTCCAGCGGTAAAGGGCACGGCGACGCTGCCACTGAACACCACCACCCAACCGATGACGGCGGCGACGCAGGACAAGCCGGCATTGGTCGCCTCCACCCCGAGCTTCGACTCCCGCGGGCTGCTTTTCACCTGGTCGATGAACTGCTGCGGGGCGATGTACTTCTTGGCCTCGCGCAAAATCACGCGCTTGGGCGCGATGCTGCAGATCGGCTTGAACTCGCGCAGGGTCACCACGTTGTACTCAGAGTCGATATACACCACCCCTGCGCCGGCGATATTGGGGTCCGCATCGATGGCCGCGAACAGGCGCGGCAGGTTGATCTGGGCTTCGATGCGTTGGCGGGCCATGTACTGGGAGAACGTGAAGTCCATGCCAATGGCGGGGGTTGAGGGGCTGCTCATGGGAATCGTCCTTGAGGATCGGAGGGGGAGCGCCTTATCGACACAGCCTCTGTGCAAGATCGGCACAGACCTTGTGGCGCGGCGCATCACCCGGCTTCATGGCCCGGAACAGGGGCGGCGGCCACGATAGCAAATGGGCAGCACAGCCGCTAGAAAGCAAAACGCCAGCACTTAGGCTGGCGTTTGCGGTGCAACGTGGCGATCAGCGTGGCACGACCGGCTTGCGTGCCGGCTTCGGCCCCTTGCCCTTGGCCGCGTCCTTGCGCTCCTTGGCGGCCTGCTGGTTGCGGGCGAACGCGGCGGCCTTGGCTTGCTCGCGCTTGTCCCACGAGTTGCCGCCGTCGCTGGCGCGCGGTGGCAGGCCGGTGTGCTGGGTCAGGATCCGGGTGGTGTCCTTGCCCACCTTGTGGCTGCCGGCCGGCGTCGAGTTCTTGCGACGGGCGCTCTGGTAGCTGTCGGTGGCCGGCTGGTGCAGCGGGATCAACTGATGCTTGCCCGGCCCGATCAGGTCCGCCCGACCCATGCGCGTCAGCGCTTCGCGCAGCATCGGCCAGCCCTTGGGGTCGTGGTAGCGCAGGAACGCCTTGTGCAAACGGCGCTGCTCTTCGCTCTTGACGATGGTCACCCCGTCACTCTTGTAGGTGACCTTGCGCAGCGGGTTCTTGCCCGAGTGATACATGGCCGTGGCGGTGGCCATCGGCGACGGGTAGAACGCCTGCACCTGGTCGGCCCGGAAGCCGTTGCCCTTGAGCCAAAGCGCCAAGTTCATCATGTCTTCGTCGGTGGTGCCCGGGTGGGCGGCGATGAAGTACGGAATCAGGTACTGCTCTTTCCCGGCTTCCTTGGTGTACTTCTCGAACATCCGCTTGAACCGGTCATAGGTGCCGATGCCCGGCTTCATCATCTGGTTGAGCGGCCCTTCCTCGGTGTGCTCCGGGGCGATCTTCAGGTAACCGCCGACGTGGTGGGTCACCAGCTCCTTGACGTACTCCGGCGACTCGACCGCCAGGTCGTAGCGCAGGCCGGAAGCGATCAGGATCTTCTTCACCCCAGGCAATGCCCGCGCGCTGCGGTACAGCTGGATCAGCGAGGAATGGTCGGTGTTCAGGTTCGGGCAGATGCCGGGGAACACGCAAGAAGGCTTGCGGCACGCGGATTCGATCTCCGGGCTCTTGCAGGCAATGCGGTACATGTTCGCGGTCGGGCCGCCGAGGTCGGAAATCACCCCGGTAAAGCCCGGGACCTTGTCGCGGATCTCTTCGATCTCGCGAATGATCGACTCTTCGGAACGGTTCTGGATGATCCGGCCTTCGTGCTCGGTGATCGAGCAGAACGTGCAGCCGCCGAAGCAGCCGCGCATGATGTTCACCGAGAACCGGATCATCTCGTAGGCCGGAATCTTTTCCTTGCCGTAGGCCGGGTGCGGGACACGTGCGTAGGGCATGCCGAACACGTAGTCCATTTCCTCGGTGGTCATCGGAATGGGCGGCGGGTTGAACCAGACATCGACGTCGCCGTGCTTCTGCACCAGGGCGCGGGCATTGCCCGGGTTGGTTTCCAGGTGAAGCACGCGGTTGGCGTGGGCATAGAGCACCGCGTCGTTGCGCACCTTCTCCACCGAAGGCAGGCGGATCACGGTCTTGTCGCGGGTCATCTTCGGACTGGCCAGGATCTGTACGACCTTGGCTTCGCTGGGGTCCTCAACCGGACCCTTCTCCTGCTCGATGGCGCAGGCCGCAGTGTCCTGGGTGTTCACGTACGGGTTGATGATCTTGTCGATCTTGCCCGGACGGTCGATGCGCGTGGAATCGACTTCGTACCAGTCCTTGGGCGTGTCACGGCGAATGAACGCAGTGCCGCGCACATCGGTGATGTCTTCGATCTTGTGGCCATAGGACAGGCGCTGGGCGACCTCGACGATGGCCCGCTCGGCGTTGCCGTAGAGCAGGATGTCGGCGCTGGCGTCGATCAGGATCGAGTTGCGCACCCGGTCCTGCCAGTAATCGTAATGAGCAATGCGTCGCAGGGACGCTTCGATGCCGCCGAGCACGATGGGCACATGCTTATAGGCTTCCTTGCAGCGCTGGCTGTAGACCAGGCTCGCACGGTCCGGACGCTTGCCCGCCAGGCCGCCGGGGGTATAGGCGTCATCGGAACGGATCTTCTTGTCGGCGGTGTAGCGGTTGATCATCGAGTCCATGTTGCCGGCCGCGACGCCGAAGAACAGGTTGGGCTCGCCGAGCTTCATAAAGTCGTCTTTGGACTGCCAGTTCGGCTGGGCAATGATCCCCACGCGAAAGCCCTGGGCTTCCAGCAAACGACCAATGATCGCCATGCCGAACGACGGGTGGTCGACGTAGGCATCACCGGTCACGATGATGATGTCGCACGAATCCCAGCCGAGCTGATCCATCTCCTCCCTGCTCATGGGCAGGAATGGCGCCGGGCCGAAACATTCGGCCCAGTACTTGGGATAGTCAAATAACGGCTTGGCTGCTTGCATGTCGATGACCGGTATAAAAGGTGAAAAATCGCGGGGGCGAAATATAGCACAAAAAATGATCAAGTCCGACGGCTATGGTCGGAAATGGTCGGGCTTATCGCAAAACCAATGTTGGAGCGGGCTTGCTCGCGAAAGCGGACGGACGTTCAGCATCAATGTCTCCTGAGCCACCGCTTTCGCGAGCAAGCCCGCTCCCACAAGGAGTATTGCAGCCCTTCAAAAAAAGAAGGTCTTACTCATCATCGTCGAAGTTATAGCTACCCGGCGCCAGGTTCTCGAACCGGGTGTATTTACCGATGAACGCCAGGCGGATGAAGCCGATCGGGCCGTTCCGCTGCTTGCCGATGATGATCTCGGCGATGCCCTTGTGCTCCGTCTCGGGGTGATACACCTCGTCCCGGTACACGAACATGATGACGTCGGCGTCCTGCTCGATCGCTCCGGATTCCCGCAAGTCGGAGTTCACCGGGCGCTTGTTGGGACGCTGTTCCAGGGAGCGGTTCAACTGGGAGAGCGCCACCACCGGGCAGTTGAACTCCTTGGCCAGGGCCTTGAGGGAGCGGGAGATCTCGGAAATCTCGTTGGTCCGGTTGTCGCCGCTGGAGCCGGGAATCTGCATCAATTGCAGGTAGTCGATCATGATCAGCGCAATGTCACCGTGCTCGCGTACCAGGCGACGGGTCCGGGCGCGCATTTCCGACGGGCTGATGCCGGCGGTGTCGTCGATGAACAGCTTGCGGTCATTGAGCAGGTTGACCGCCGACGTCAGGCGCGGCCAGTCGTCATCTTCCAGTTGGCCGGAACGGACCTTGGTCTGGTCGATGCGCCCCAGGGACGACAGCATACGCATGATCAGCGATTCGCCTGGCATCTCGAGGGAATACACCAGCACCGCCTTGTCGCTGCGCAACACGGCGTTTTCCACCAGGTTCATCGCGAAGGTGGTCTTACCCATGGACGGACGGCCGGCGACGATGATCAGGTCGGACGGCTGCAAGCCGCTGGTCTTCTCGTCGAGGTCGGTGTAGCCGGTGGACAGCCCGGTGATGGCGTTGTCGGTGTTGAACAGGGTATCGATCCGGTCGATGGCCTTGGTCAGCAAGTCGTTGACGCTGACCGGACCGCCGGTCTTTGGCCGCGCCTCGGCGATCTGGAAGATCTGCCGTTCGGCTTCATCGAGGATCTCTTCGGCGGTACGCCCTTCCGGGTTGAAGGCGCTGTCGGCGATCTCGTTGCTGATGCCGATCAGTTGGCGCAGGGTCGCGCGCTGGCGGACGATCTGCGCATAGGCCTTGATGTTGGCGACAGACGGCGTGTTTTTCGCCAGTTCGCCGAGGTAACCGAGGCCGCCCACCTGGGACGTCTGCCCTTCCTTGTCCAGTTGTTCGGCCAGGGTCACGACGTCGATCGGCATGTTCTGATCGGCCAGCTTGGCGATCGCCCGGAAAATCAGGCGGTGGTCATGCCGGTAGAAATCGCCGTCGGAGACTTGATCGAGCACGCGTTCCCAGGCGTTGTTGTCCAGCATCAAGCCACCGAGCACGGCCTGTTCGGCCTCGATGGAGTGCGGCGGCACCTTCAGGGCAGCGGTTTGCAGATCGTATTGCTCGGGAGCGGTGATTTCGTTCATGGCCACTTGATTCTTTGGAAACGCAGGGGTGATGAAAATCGGACTTGCAGAAAGACAAAGGGCACGACCTGTAGACAGGATCGTGCCCGATGTTACCGGCTAGTACCCAAGGGTGCCAGCCGAGAGGTACTGCTTAAGCTGCTACCACGACAACGCGTACGGTGGCTTCAACTTCAGCGTGCAGGTGCACGGCGACGTCGAATTCACCCACGTTGCGGATGGTGCCGTTCGGCAGACGAACTTCGCTTTTCGCGACTTCAACGCCGGAGGCGGTCAGTGCGTCAGCGATGTCGTGAGTACCGATCGAACCGAACAGCTTGCCTTCGTCGCCAGCGGTGGCAGTGATGGTCACTTCCAGCTCGGCCAGTTGGGCAGCACGGCTTTCAGCCGATGCCTTACGGTCTGCGGCGGCTTTTTCCAGCTCAGCGCGACGCTCTTCGAACGCAGCCAGGTTGGCAGCGGTCGCAGCGGTGGCTTTGCCGAAAGGCAGCAGGTAGTTACGACCGTAGCCGGCCTTAACGTTTACTTTGTCGCCCAGGTTGCCCAGGTTGGCGATTTTTTCCAGAAGGATCAGTTGCATGTGAAAATCCTCTAACTTTTAACCTTCACCGTTCGCGTTGTCGGCGTCTTTCGACGCCATCCGACCGCGAAAATCAATCAGGCTGTCAACGATGGCCAGGACCACGAGCAACGGACCGAGCAAGTGCATGAAAGGAAACAACGTCACGTACATCCCCACCAGCCAGAAACTGGCCAGTCGTTTCTGCGCCACCAGCCCATGAACCAGAGCCAGACCGGCGAAGATCAGCGGCACACTGCACAACGGCAACAGGATCAGTGCATGCAGCCCGAAGAACGGAGCCACACACATGACGGCCAGCAGTGACAGCGCCACGCTTTTGGGGAATCGGACGGCGCGAAACTCGCGACCGAAACCACCGGGGTTGTACAACGAAGCTTGCCAGTAGCGCCCAAGCATCAGGCACAGCACGCTAAAGATCTGCAACGAAGACGCTATCGAAATGATCATCAGCGGAGCAGTCATGGCGGTGACAAACGCCTTTTGGTCTGCCGAGAATGTCTCGTAGACCCCACCCATCGCCAGCGGCAACACGTCCTTGAACGTCTGCGCCAGCGATTCGATGATGGAACTGAACACAGTCCCCAGGCTCACCGCACACAACAACCCCACGGCCACGCTGCACAGCAGCACGCGGTTCCAGGTATGCCCGGCGCGCAAAATCAACGCCAGGCTGCAAGCCCCGATCAACACCAGGAGCGTTGTCGGGTCCTTCAGGAAATGCCAGCTCACCAACGCCGACAACAACCCGATACCCAGGACGCTCAAGGCGTCCGAACCGCGCCGCAGGAGCACAAGGCATCCGGCGGCGGCACTCAACCAGAACAACAGCGGCAATGCCGCGGATCCGGCCACGACCAGCGTGGCCTGCACACGTCCCCGCATGATGAAGTCAGCTAAGGCGCGCATGCATTCAATCCCTTACTACTCGTCGACGAACCTGGTCTCAGCGGCCGTGGCTGTCGGTGTAGGCCAGCAGGGCCAGGAAGCGGGCGCGCTTGATAGCGGTGGCCAGCTGACGCTGATAACGAGCTTTGGTACCGGTGATACGGCTTGGAACGATTTTGCCGGTCTCGGATACGTAGGCTTTCAGGGTGTTGAGATCTTTGTAGTCGATCTCTTTCACGTCTTCAGCGGTGAAGCGGCAGAATTTACGACGACGGAAGAAACGTGCCATGTGATTGGCTCCTTAAAAGGTCCGTGGATTACTCGTCAGCGTTATCGCTGTTGTCGCTGTCGCTATCGCTGTCATCGCCATCGGCGCTGTCAGAGTGCTCAGGACGGTCGCGACGCTCACGGCGCTCACTGCGGTTTTCTTCAGCCTTGAGCATCTCGGATTGGCCGGTAACGGCTTCTTCGCGACGGATGACCAGGTTACGGATCACTGCATCGTTGTAGCGGAAGTTGTCTTCCAGCTCGGCCAGGGCCTTGCCGGTGCACTCAACGTTCAGCATCACGTAGTGAGCCTTGTGAACATTGTTGATTGCGTAGGCCAGTTGACGACGGCCCCAGTCTTCCAGACGGTGGATTTTGCCGCCGTCTTCTTCGATCAGCTTGGTGTAACGCTCAACCATGCCGCCGACTTGCTCGCTTTGATCCGGGTGGACCAAAAAGATGATTTCGTAATGACGCATGAATGCTCCTTACGGGTTGTAGCCTGCCGCTCAAAAACGGTCAGACAAGGAGTGAATGACACTTATGGACTTGTGGACGCTAGACACATAAGTGCCTGCCATCACAGCAAGGGGCGCAATTGTAGAGAAGGGTCGAGGGCGGCGCAAGGCAATTGGTGATTATTTGAACAACACCGCAAAACCAATGTGGGAGCGGGCTTGCTCGCGAAGCGGTGTCGCTGACACATCACTGTCGACTGTCAGACCGCATTCGCGAGCAAGCCCGCTCCCACATTCAGGCTCGGGTTTGAATCAAGACTTCTTAGCAGCCGCCTTGACGCTACGCTGGCGCAGCGCCTCGAACAGGCAGACCCCGGTGGCGACCGAGACGTTGAGGCTGCTGACGCTACCGGCCATCGGCAATTTCACCAGGTAGTCGCAATGCTCGCGGGTCAGGCGACGCATGCCCTTGCCTTCGGCGCCCATGATGAGGATCGTCGGGCCGGTCAGGTCCTGCTGGTAGAGGTCCTGCTCGGCCTCGCCCGCCGTGCCGACCACCCACAGGCCGCGCTGCTGGAGTTTCTCCAGGGTGCGCGCCAGGTTGGTCACGGCCACCAGAGGAATCACCTCCGCGGCGCCGCAGGCGACTTTTCGGACCGCCGGGGTCAATGTAGCCGACTTGTCCTTGGGCACGATCACCGCCAGCGCGCCGGCGGCATCCGCCGAACGCAGGCAGGCGCCCAGGTTATGCGGGTCGGTCACGCCGTCCAGTACCAGCAACAGTGGCGCGCCTTCGGTGCGATCGAGCAGCTCTTCGAGCATGGCCTCACCCCAGACCTGGCTCGGGCTGACCTCGGCCACGACGCCCTGGTGAACGCCTTCCACCCAGGCGTCCATCTCGCGCCGCTCGGCCTGGCCGACTGCCACGCGGTTTTCGTTGGCCAGCTCGACCAGGGTTTGCACCCGAGGCTCGCTGCGGCTTTCCGCCAGCCAGATCTGCTTGACCCGCTTGGGGTGATGACGCAACAGCGCTTCCACGGCATGCACGCCGTAGATTTTTTCCAACTGACTCATGACTTGGCCTTGGGTTTACGCGCCCCGCCACTCTTGGCCGGGGCCGAGCCCGCTTTTGGCGGGCCTTTACGGTGTTTGCTCGGTTTGCTGGCGGCCTTGTCCGGTGCCGAACGCCCAGCCTTACCCGACGCTCCTTTGCCACCGTTCTTGGCTTCAGCCAGCAACGCCTGCTTCATTTCACGGCTTTTGCGCACTTCGGCGTTTTTCGCCGCCGCATCGCTCGGACGATAGGCCTCGCTGGCTTTTTCCTTGGCCGACCCGCGCCCGGAGCGGGACGATGCCGGCTCGGCGGCCTTGGCAGCAGGCGCGGAGGTTTCGGCACCGCGTTTCTTGCGGCCAATCGGCGCGCTGATGGTCTTTTCCGCCATCTCGAAGTCGATCTTGCGCTCGTCGAGGTCGACGCGCATGACCCGCACTTCAACGGTATCACCCAGGCGGAAGCTGCGACCGGTGCGCTCGCCCGCCAGGCGGTGATGCACGGGGTCGAAGTGATAGTAGTCCGCCGGCAGCGCAGTGACGTGCACCAGGCCCTCGACGTAGATATCGGTCAGCTCGACGAACAGGCCGAAACCGGTCACGGCCGTGATCACGCCCGGGAACGACTCACCGACGCGATCCTTCATGTATTCGCACTTGAGCCAGTTCACCACGTCACGGGTCGCTTCGTCGGCACGACGCTCGCTCATCGAGCATTGTTCGCCGAGCTGCTCGAGGGCGGCTTCGTCGTACGGGTAGATGCGCGCCTTCGGAATCGTCATCGCACCGGCACGCTTGACGTGCGGAGTGTTCATCTTCGAATGGATCACGCTGCGAATGGCCCGGTGCGTGAGCAGGTCGGGGTAACGGCGGATCGGCGACGTGAAGTGGGTGTAGGCTTCGTAATTCAGGCCGAAGTGGCCTTGGTTATCGGCGCTGTACACCGCCTGGCTCAACGAACGCAGCATCACGGTCTGGATCAGATGGAAATCCGGGCGATCCTTGATGCTGGCCAGCAGGGCCTGGTAATCCTTGGGTGTCGGACCTTCCTTGCCTTTGTGCAAGGAAAGGCCGAGCTCGCCGAGGAACGCCCGCAGTTTTTCCAGACGCTCCGGCGGCGGGCCGTCGTGGACCCGGTACAACGCGGGAATCTCGTGCTTCTTCAGGAATTCGGCGGTGGCGACGTTGGCCGCCAGCATGCATTCCTCGATCAGCTTGTGCGCATCGTTGCGAACAGTCGGGCGGATTTCGGCGATCTTGCGCTCGGAACCGAAGATGATCCGGGTTTCCTGGGTTTCAAAATCGATTGCACCGCGCACATGGCGCGCCGCCAGCAGCACCTTGTACAGCGCATAAAGCTGCTTGAGATCGGGCAACACTTCGCTGTACTCACCGCGCAACTTGCGCGACTCGGCCAGTTTCGGCGTCTCCAGCATCGCGCTGACCTTGTTGTAGGTCAGCCGCGCGTGGGAATGGATGACCGCTTCGTAGAAGCAGTAGTCGGTCATTTCGCCGGACTTGGAGATGGTCATCTCGCAAACCATGGCCAGGCGATCGACGTGCGGGTTGAGCGAGCACAGACCGTTGGACAGTTGCTCAGGCAGCATCGGCACCACGCGCTCGGGGAAGTACACCGAGTTGCCGCGCACCTGCGCTTCGGCGTCCAGCGCCGAACCGAGCTTCACGTAGCTGGAAACGTCGGCGATGGCCACGTACAGCTTCCAACCGCCGGAGAATAGGCGCAGCTTGCCGGGCCGGGCTTCGCAGTAGACCGCGTCGTCGAAGTCCCGGGCATCCTCACCGTCGATGGTGACAAACGGTAGGTGACGCAGGTCGATGCGTTTTTCCTTGTCCTTCTCTTCGACTTCCGGCTTGAGCTTGGAGGCTTCCTTCATGACCGCATCGGGCCAGACGTGTGGGATGTCGTAGGTGCGCAGGGCGACGTCGATCTCCATGCCCGGGGCCATGTAGTTGCCGACCACTTCCACCACGTCCCCTTGGGGCTGGAAGCGCGGGGTAGGCCAGTGGGTGATCTTCACTTCGACGAACTGACCGACCTTGGCATCGGCATTGCGGCCCGGGGTAACCAGCACTTCCTGCTGAATCTTCGGGTTGTCGGCGACGACGAAACCGATGCCGCCTTCTTCGAAATAACGACCGACGATGCTTTCGTGGGCGCGGGACACCACTTCGACGATCACGCCTTCACGACGACCGCGGCGGTCCAGGCCGGAGACGCGAGCCAGGGCCCGGTCACCGTCGAACACCAGGCGCATCTGCGCCGGGCTCATGAACAGGTCGTCGCTGCCGTCGTCCGGGATCAGGAACCCAAAGCCGTCGCGATGGCCGGCGATGCGGCCCAGAATCAGGTCGAGCTTGTCCACCGGCGCATAAGTGCCGCGGCGGGTGTAGATCAACTGGGCGTCGCGCTCCATGGCGCGCAAGCGGCGGCGCAGGGCTTCGAGCTGGTCCTCGGTGGTCAGCCCGAATTCTTCGACCAATTGCTCGCGGCTGGCGGGCGAACCCCGATCGGCGAGATGCGCCAGGATCAGTTCGCGGCTAGGAATAGGGTTTTCATATTTTTCCGCTTCACGAGCGGCCTCGGGATCGAGGGACTGCCAATCGGCCATTAGAGAATTTTCACCTTGTCTATATGCGGGTTAGTTTGGCATAGGCTTAATGAAACGGGAAATTTCAGGCACCTGAATCCTGTTTCCGACGCCGTTCGACCCTGCGCTGCAGCTTAGGATCGTGCCATTCGTGAAATTTCCAGGTTTTTTTACCAAGGGGGGTTTACAGTTAAAAACACGCTCCGTATAGTGCGCGCCATCGACGACGCACACACGTTGCCGATATTGCCCAGATGGTGAAATTGGTAGACACGCCAGCTTCAGGTGCTGGTGACCGCAAGGTCGTGGAAGTTCGAGTCTTCTTCTGGGCACCAATTTCAAGCTGCAGACCAACAGCCTGCAAGCTTCACTAAAACCCGCGAAAGCGGGTTTTTGCATTTCTGCCCTCCTGAAATTCGCCCTGGCAATTACTAAAACAAAAACAGGGGTTTACAGATCAAAACGCGCTCCGTATAGTGCGCCACATCAACAGCGGCAACGCTGAAGATGCTGCCCAGATGGTGAAATTGGTAGACACGCCAGCTTCAGGTGCTGGTGACCGCAAGGTCGTGGAAGTTCGAGTCTTCTTCTGGGCACCAATTCAAGTTTCAAGGTCATGGCCTTGAACCTCACAGAAACCCGCGAAAGCGGGTTTTTGCGTTTCTGGGCCCTGGAAATATCCGAGTCACTGAAATCGCTATCGCGAGCAAGCTCGCTCCCACAGTGGATCTCTGTTCACTGCGATCCTTGTGGGAGCGAGCTTGCTCGCGATGAGGCCAGCCCAGCCGCGAGATCAGGCCCGGAACTGCCCCAGGCTTGCCTTCAACTGCGCAGCCAGGCTGTCGAGCACCTTGCCGCTGGCGGTGGTCTCCACCACGGCCTGGGCCGCCTTCTCGGCCTGGACATGGATGGTTTCCACGCGCCCGCGCACCGCTTGCGCGCCCTGGGCCTGATGAGCTGCGGCCTGAGTCGCCAGGCCAATGGCCGCATGCACCTGCTCCACAGAGGTTTGCACCGTCTGCTGCAAGCGCGCACTGTCACGCAACACCAACAACCCCTCGCTGGCCTGACGTCCCGCCAGACCAATCGCCGCCACGGCCTCACGAGCACCCTGCTGCAACGCCACGATGTGCGCCTGAATATCACCCGTCGAGCTCTGGGTCTTGCTCGCCAGCGCCCGCACTTCATCCGCCACCACCGCAAACCCGCGCCCGGTCTCGCCGGCCCGGGCCGCTTCGATCGCCGCGTTCAAGGCCAGCAGGTTGGTCTGCTCGGCAATGCCATGGATCACCGTCAGCACCACCTCGATCTGCTCGCTCTGCTGCGCCAGCCGCTCGATCACCTTCGCCCCGGTGTCCACTTGCCCGGCCAGCGCCTCGATCAAACCGCTGACCTTCGCCGAGGTGCGCGTGTTTTCGTCCGTGGCCTGGCGAATCTCCACCACCTGCTGCAAGGCCGCCTGCATCGCCTGGCTTTCCGATTGAGCTTCGTCGGCCATTTGCGACAGCGCCCGCAAGCTCTCGGCCACCTCATCACGCTGCATCCCGGCTGCCGCATCGGCGCCGGAGTTGCGCAAGGTCATCGCACCGATTTCCACGCCGGTACGCTGGGCCACGTCGCCGGCCTCGCGCACGATGGGTTGCAACTTATCCACAAAGCGATTGACCGCCGAGGCCATGTCGCCGATCTCATCCTTGCTGTTGATTTGCACACGCTTGGTCAGGTCGCCCTCGCCCGCCGCCAGGTCATTCATCGCCGCGATCAGCAGCTTGAGGCGATTGACCACCCGACGCCCCAGCACCACGGCCAGCAGCAACAGGACACCAGCGCCCACCAACGCCAGGCCGAGACCGATGCGCCAGCGCAAGGTGCTTGCCGCTTCCTGCACCGTACTGGAAGTGTTGGTCTGCATTTGCGTGGCCGTGGCCTGGGCCGATTGCAACCGACCGCGCATGGCGGTGGCACTGTCGGCCGCCGCGCCCTTCAGGCTATCGCCCACCAACTGGTCACTGCTGGCGATCAACGCCGAAAAGCGCTGGTCCAGCGCCTTCAGGTCGGTTTCGACGGACGCGGTGGAAACCCCCATCAATACCTTGCCGATCTCCACGCCATTGGGGTTGATAGACGCTTCGAGGTAATACACCGAAGGATCGCTCTTCGCCGCATCCAACACCTTGTCCAGCGCCCGCTCGCCCTTGCCCTTCTCCAGCAACGCCTTGTTGATCGGGTTTTCCCGGTTCAAGTAGCGAGTCAGGTGTTCACCGGCAGCGTCGTCGTAAATGACGAACAAAACATTGGGGTTGCGCTGGGCCCGGCGAGCGAATTCGGAAAGGGTCGGCACATCGCTGTCCCACATGGCGCGGGGCGCGACAGAAGCCAGGAGTTGCGCCATATCATTGGCGGAATCGCGCAAGTCTTTCTCCAACGTCCCACGCAGTTGCGCCTGCTCGTCCTTCAGACGCGCGGACAGCCCGGCATTCAACCGTTGGCGAGTGTTGGCGGACAGGCTGTCCAGGCTCGACGTGACCTCACGCCCGGCCTGCTCCAGTTCTGCCGAAAGTTTCTGGCTGTCTACGCCCAACCGTGCGCCGAGATCGGCTTCCAGCGCCGTGACAGTGCTCCGGGTCAGCGCGACGGCCACCAGTACCTGCACCAAAAGGGCGATACCGAGGGTAACGAACACGGGCCGCAGTAAACGGCTTTGTAACAGTGAGAGAACGGCCGACACGTGAAATCCCTCTACCAAACGCCATTAATTTGATGGCACTCATCAAGAGCTGCCTGTAATGGAGTTGCATAGCAAGTGTCATGCCGCCCGGCAGCAGAAACGACAAAGGACCCAAATGAGGGTCCTTTGCTTTTTACATCAACGAGTTATCAGCCGAAAGGATGACGCAGAACGATGGTTTCGTTACGGTCAGGCCCCGTCGAAATAATGTCGATCGGCGCACCGACCAGCTCTTCGACACGCTTGATGTAATTACGGGCCGCCGCTGGCAGCTCTTCCAGGGTCTTGGCGCCTACGGTCGATTCAGCCCAACCCGGCATCTGCTCGTACACTGGCTCCAGGCCGATGTAGCTGTCGGCGTCGGTCGGGGCGTCGATGACAGCGCCGTCCTGGTTCTTGTAGCCCACGCAGATATTGATGGTTTCCAGGCCGTCCAGCACGTCCAGCTTGGTCAGGCACAGGCCCGAGATGCTGTTGACGTCGATGGCGCGACGCAGGATGACCGCATCGAACCAGCCACAACGACGGGCACGACCGGTGGTCGCACCGAATTCATGGCCACGCTTGGCCAGGAAGGCACCGACATCGTCGAACAGTTCGGTCGGGAACGGACCCGAACCGACGCGCGTGGTGTAAGCCTTGGTGATGCCCAGGATGTAGTCCACGTACATCGGACCGAAACCCGAACCAGTGGCGATACCGCCGGCGGTGGTGTTGGAGCTGGTGACGTACGGATAGGTGCCGTGGTCGATGTCCAGCAGCGAACCCTGGGCGCCTTCGAACATGATGTCCTTGCCGGCGCGACGCAGCTCGTGCAGTTCGGCCGTGACGTCGAGCATCATCGGCTTGAGCAGCTCGGCGTACTCCATGCACTCATCCAGGGTCTTCTGGAAGTCGATGGCCGGCTCTTTGTAGTAATTGACCAGGACAAAGTTGTGGTAGTCCAGCAACTCACCCAGCTTGGCGGCGAAACGCTCACGATGGAACAGGTCACCGATACGCAGGCCGCGACGCGCGACCTTGTCTTCGTAGGCCGGGCCGATACCGCGACCGGTGGTGCCGATCTTCAGCTCGCCACGAGCCTTTTCACGGGCCTGGTCCAGTGCAACGTGGTAGGACAGGATCAGCGGGCAGGACGGGCTGATACGCAGGCGCTCACGCACCGGTACGCCTTTCTCTTCCAGCTTGATGATTTCCCGCAGCAGGGCGTCGGGCGCAACCACCACACCGTTGCCGATCAGGCACTGGACGCCTTCGCGCAGCACGCCCGAGGGAATCAGGTGCAGGACGGTCTTCTCACCGTCGATCACCAAGGTGTGACCTGCGTTGTGGCCACCCTGGTAGCGCACTACGGCGGCAGCATGTTCGGTCAGCAGATCAACGATCTTGCCTTTGCCCTCATCACCCCACTGGGTGCCCAGGACTACGACATTCTTACCCATAACACTTGTCCTCATTCGCGCAAACTTGGTGCCGGCCGCGGCCGGCGAGAAAACTCAAGAAGCCAGCGGCAATACTTGCCAAAGCCCATTCTGCTGAATCAATTGCCGGTCGCAGTCCGCTTCACGGGCGGCGGCCACAGGTTGCCCAGGCAAGGCCTGGACGACACGCTGACCCTCGCTGCGCAACTGGCAGACGGCCTGCCAGAGTGCCGCATCCGTACTGTCAGGCATCCAGATACCGCCAGACGGTAGCTCGATCTCAGCACGCCCCAGGGTCACCAGGGTTTTCAAATCGGTAGAGAAGCCGGTCGCCGGACGGGCGCGACCGAAGTCGGCACCGATGTCGTCATAGCGCCCGCCCTGGGCGATGGACTGGCCAACACCCGGCACGAATACGGCAAACACGACACCGGTGTGGTAGTGATAACCGCGCAGCTCACCCAGGTCGAAATACAGCGGCAGGTCAGGGAAACGCACCGACAGACGCTCGGCAATCGCCAGCAGGTCGTCGAGCGCCGCCAACACCGGCGCCGGCGCGTGGGCCAGGCGCTCGCGAGCCGCGGCCAGCACCTCACGACCACCGCACAAGTCCACCAGCGCCCGCAGCATGCCTGACAGATCGGCCGGCAGGCCTTCGGTCAGGCTGATGACTTCGTCGATGGCCTTGCGTTGCAGCGCATCGAACAACTGCTGCTCCACTTCGCCAGACAGGCCGGCCGCACGGGCCAGGCCGCGATAAATACCGACATGCCCCAAGTCCATGTGGACATCCGGCACGTCGGCCAGTTGCAACATGGCCAACATCAGGCTGATGACTTCCACGTCGCTGCTCGGGCTGGCATCGCCATACAACTCGGCACCCAACTGGATCGGGCTGCGCGAGGATGACAAGGCACGTGGCTGGGCGTGCAGCACGCTGCCGGCATAGCACAGGCGGCTGGGGCCTTCGCGGCGCAGGGTGTGGGCATCGATACGCGCCACTTGCGGCGTGATGTCGGCCCGAAAACCCATCTGACGGCCCGATTGAGGGTCGATAACCTTGAAGGTGCGCAGATCCAGGTCCTGGCCCGCGCCGGTCAGCAGGGATTCCAGGTACTCGATATGCGGGGTGACGACAAACTCGTAACCCCAGCTCTGGAACAGATCCAACACCTGCCGACGCGCTACTTCGATACGCGCAGCTTCCGGTGGCAGTACTTCTTCGATGCCATCTGGCAGCAGCCAGCGGTCTACCGTTGCCATTACGCCATTCCCCTATGGTCCGGGCGGCCAGCCTTCGGGCAAGCCTTGAGTGAAGCAGAAAATGCCCCGCCCGCGCGCAAAACACGCGCAAGGGCGACGTGACGAATGGCGCCGTGCCGCTCAGTCAAGGTCAATTGAATCCTGTGGCGAGGGAGCTTGCTCCCTTGCCACAGAACTTTAATCGACGCCTGGAATGAACGGCATTGCAGCCTCGTCCGGCACTTTCCTCGAAAAACCTGTCGAGTCGTTCAACCCGACGCCTGCACTTCAAACCGCAATCGAACGTGCAGACGCAAAAAAGCCGGGAATTTCCCGGCTGCCGCATCATACACACGTTTTCCCAAAGGATCACCCCGCCCGACGCTTTAGCCGCCGGGCGGAGCCCCCAGGTCAACGTCGAATCAAGGCTTGGCCTTCTCCAGGTAGTGGAAGAAGTCGCTGCTTGGGTCCAGGACCATGACGTCGGATTTGTTCGCAAAGCTTTCACGGTAGGCACGCAGGCTACGGTAGAACCCGTAGAACTCCTGGTCCTGGCCGTAGGCCTTGGCGTAGATCGCAGCCGCCTGGGCGTCGCCATCACCGCGAACCTCTTCCGATTCACGATAGGCTTCGGCCAGCAACACGCGACGCTGACGATCGGCGTCGGCACGAATGCCTTCCGCCAGCTCGTTACCCTTGGCACGGTGCTCACGCGCCTCACGCTCACGCTCGGTGCTCATCCGCTCGAACACGCTGCGGTTGACTTCCTTCGGCAGGTCGATGGCCTTGACCCGGACATCGATCACCTCGATACCCAGCTCCTTTTCCGCCATCGAGTTCAGCGAACGGGTGATGTCGGCCATGAGCGCATCACGCTCACCGGACACCACTTCATGCAGCGTGCGCTTGCCGAACTGGTCACGCAGGCCCGATTCCAAACGACGGGACAGACGTTCGTCGGCGATCTGCTTGAGGCCGGAGGTCGCGGTGTAGAAACGCTCGGCGTCCTTCACGCGCCACTTGGCGTAGGCATCCACCATCACGGCTTTCTTTTCCAGCGTCAGGAAGCGTTGCGTCGGCGCATCCAGCGTCATCAGGCGGGCGTCGAACTTGCGCACCTTGTTGACGTACGGCACTTTCACATGCAGCCCCGGCTGGACATCAGCCTGGACCACGCGACCGAATTGCAGCAACACCGCACGCTCGGTCTGAGCCACGATGTAGAAGCAGTTCCAGGCAGCGATCGCCACGACGACACCGACAATAAGGGCGATCAGCGATTTATTGCTCATCAGCGACTCTCCCTGGTACGTGCTTGCTGTTGCTGCAGGTCCGCCGCCGCGCGGGCATTGGCTTCATTGCTGGCGGCCGACGTGCTGCCGACAGGTGGCGCGGTGACGCTGCTGCGTCCCCCTTCGACCATCTTGTCCAGCGGCAGGTACAGCAGGTTGCTCTGGCCATTCTTGTTGCCGGTCACGAGGACCTTGCTGGTGTTGCTGAAGACTTCCTGCATGGTGTCCAGGTACAGGCGCTGACGGGTCACCTCAGGGGCCTTGCGATACTCGGCCACCAGCTTGGTGAAACGATCGGCCTCACCCTTGGCGCGGGAAACCACTTCATCGCGGTAACCGTTGGCATCTTCGATGATGCGCTGGGCCTGGCCACGTGCTTCCGGCACGACGCCGTTGGCATAGGTTTCGGCCTGGTTGCGCGAACGCTGCTCGTCTTCACGGGCACGGATCACGTCATCGAAGGCTTCCTGGACTTCACGCGGCGCCGCGGCGCTCTGCACGTTGACCTGGGTCACCGTGATACCGGTGCGATAGGTATCGAGGAACCGTTGCAGGCGCTCCTTGATCTCGCTGGCCATCAGCTCGCGGCCTTCGGTCAGGACCTGGTCCATGGCGGTGGAACCCACCACATGGCGCAGGGCACTTTCGGTCGCGTGCTGCAGGCTGACTTCCGGCTGGTCGACATTCAGTACGAAGTCTTGCAGGTTGGTGATCTTGTACTGCACGGTCAGCGGCACTTCGACGATGTTCTCGTCTTCGGTGAGCATCTGGCCCTGCTTGCTGTACGCACGTTCACGCGTGACGTTTTCCAGGTACTTCTGGTCGATCGGCGGGAAATAGATGTTCAGGCCCGGGCCGACGGTCTCGTAGTACTTGCCGAAGCGCAGCACCACGGCCTGCTCCTGCTCGTCCACGACATAGACCGCACTGTAAAGCCAGACAGCCGCCAACACGACGAGACCGATGCCGAGCAGGCCGAAACCGCCGCTCTTGCCCGGACGGCCGCCGCCATCATCACCACGTTTTTTACCGCCACCGAACAAACCGTTCAGGCTTTCCTGCAGCTTTCGGAAGGCCTCGTCGAGATCCGGCGGCCCCTTGCGGTCGCCGTTGTTACGACGCTTGCCACCCCAAGGATCCTGATTGTTCGAGTTGCCACCCGGCTCATTCCAAGCCATAGCGCTCTCCATCTGATAAAGCAAAGACGCACCCACGGCGCGCCGACCAATGCTACAGAATGCCTGACACCGCTTTCTCAGGCTTTTATTGCAAAGTGTGTTGCTCGATGAATTCCATCGGTTGCAGTCCTTCGCGACTGACCAGACGGTTCAGCTCCGATCGAGGCAGGCGCACCGCCAGCAGGCAGGTGCCTTCGTCGTCGTGTTCTTCTTTCTGCACCGCGCCCAGCTCGAAGAACTGGGCACGCAGCCGGGCGAAACGTTGCGGCAACTTCAGGGTCCCCACGAACAGATCGTCGCCGAGCAGCTCGGCCACGGCCTGCTTGAGCAGGTCCAGGCCGCTGCCGTCGCGGGCCGACAACCAGACCCGTTGCGGCTTGCCGTCGGCATCGCGCTGGATCTGCGGCTCCACGCCCTCGAGCAAATCGAGTTTGTTGTATACCTCGAGGATCGGCAAGTCCTGGGCCCCGATCTCGCCCAGCACCACCATCACCTGCTCGATCTGCAGCATCCGGTCCGGCTCGGCGGCATCGATCACGTGCAGCAGCAGGTCGGAGTTGCTCGACTCTTCGAGCGTAGCCCGGAAAGCCTCGACCAGTTTGTGCGGCAAGTGACGGATGAAGCCCACGGTGTCGGCCAGCACGATCGGCCCGAGGTCGTCCAGGTCGAGCCGGCGCAGGGTCGGGTCGAGCGTGGCGAACAACTGGTCGGCGGCATAGACGTCGGATTGGGTGACGTTGTTGAACAGGGTCGATTTGCCGGCGTTGGTATAACCCACCAGTGAAACCGTCGGGATCTCCGCGCGCTTGCGGCCGCGTCGCGATTGTTCGCGTTGGCTGCGGACCTTTTCCAGGCGCCCCTTGATCTGGCGCAGGCGAACCCGCAACAGGCGCCGGTCGGTTTCCAACTGGGTTTCACCCGGGCCGCGCAGGCCGATACCGCCCTTTTGCCGCTCAAGGTGAGTCCAGCCGCGAACCAGCCGCGTACTCATGTGCTCAAGCTGGGCCAGTTCGACCTGGAGCTTGCCCTCATGGGTGCGGGCGCGTTGGGCGAAGATATCGAGAATCAGACCGGTACGGTCGATCACGCGACACTCGAAGACACGTTCGAGGTTGCGTTCCTGGCTAGGCGTGAGGATGTGATTGAAAATCACCAAATCGACGTGCTCGGCCTTGATCAGGTCGCGCAACTCCTCGACCTTGCCACTGCCGATCAGGAACTTGGCGGTTGGCCGATGACGCGGCACGTTGAAGAACGCGACGGTCTCGGCGCCGGCCGAAAGTGCCAATTCCTGAAACTCCTGCGGATCTTCGCGCGCCTCAGGGTCCTGTCCATCCAGGTGAACGAGAATGGTCCGTTCACCACCACCGTGGCGCTCAAAGAACAAAGGAGGCTCCTATCAGGCGTTACCCGGTTCAGCGTCACCGCCTTCGGATTCGGTTGCGCTAGGCAGACGAATTGGACGAACTGGCACAACGGTGGAGATCGCGTGCTTGTAGACCATCTGGCTGACGGTGTTTTTCAGAAGGATGACGAACTGGTCGAAAGACTCGATCGTGCCTTGCAGTTTGATCCCGTTGACGAGATAGATGGACACCCCAACTTTTTCTTTACGTAAAGTGTTCAAGTAAGGGTCTTGTAGCGAATGCCCTTTTGACATGTGCCGCACTCCTTTAAGGATCAATAATAAAAATCGGAATCAGATGGCTTGGGCCGTCACACCCCCAAGGATAGACGGCAATTGCAAGGACTCAGCTCAATATGGAGATGGTCCCGAGGTATTTCAAGGCGCGTGGCAGATTGTCGCAATCGAGACTGTCGAGCCAATGCAGGTCAGTCCAGCTGCGCAGCCAGGTGAACTGGCGTTTCGCCAATTGGCGCGTGGCAATGATCCCACGCTCCTGCATCTCGGCTGACGTCAGCTTGCCGTCAAGGTAATCCCAGACCTGGCGGTAACCCACAGCACGTATAGACGGCAACCCGGCATGCAGGTCACTTCGCTTACGCAGGGCTACGACCTCGTCGATGAATCCCTGTTCCAACATTAATGTGAATCTTTGTTCAATTCGCCGGTGCAGCACTTGCCGGCTCGCCGGAGCGATGGCCAGATTCGCGACAGTATAGGGCAATTGTTGCAGTCCCGAAGCGGCTGCTTCAGTACTTTTAGCAGATTGTCGCTGGCGCAGGGCAGTCATGCTCAGGCCACTGACCCGATAAACCTCCAGCGCCCGGCTGAGCCGCTGCGGATCGTTGGGATGAATGCGCGCGGCCGATTCCGGGTCGATCAGCGCCAATTGCGCGTGCAGGGCCTGCCAGCCAAGGCGCGCAGCCTCGTCTTCGATCTGCGCGCGGACCTCGGGATCGGCCGCCGGCATGTCCGCCAGGCCGTCCACCAGGGCTTTGTAATACAGCATGGTGCCGCCCACCAGCAGTGGGATCTTGCCGCGCGCGGTGATCTCGGCCATGGCCTGGAGCGCGTCGCGACGAAAATCCGCCGCCGAATAGGCCTCGGCCGGGTCGAGAATATCGATCAGGCGGTGGGGAAATTCGGCCAGCAGCGCCTTGGACGGCTTGGCGGTGCCGATGTCCATGCCTCGGTAGACCAGCGCCGAGTCGACGCTGATCAGCTCGCAGGGCAAGACCTTGGTCAGTTCGATGGCCAGGTCGGTCTTGCCGGCGGCGGTCGGCCCCATCAGGAAAATCGCGGGTGGCAACTGGCTCATCAACGACCGCGCAAGAACAGTTTGTCCAGGTCATCCAGGCCCAATTGGGTCCAGGTCGGCCGGCCATGGTTGCATTGGCCGCTGCGCTCGGTGTTTTCCATATCCCGCAGCAGGCCGTTCATTTCCGGCAGGGCCAGGCGCCGGTTGGCGCGAATCGCGCCGTGGCAGGCCATGGTGCCGAGCAGTTCGTTCAGGTGCGCCTGGATGCGGTCGCTGGTGCCGTACTCCATCAGGTCCGCCAGCACGTCGCTGACCAACCGATTGGCCTCGGCCTGCTTCAGCAAAGCTGGAATCTGGCGGATCGCCAGGGTTTCCGGGCCCAGGCGCTGCAATTCGAAGCCCAGGCGCTGGAACCAGCCCACGTGCTCTTCGGCGCAATCGGCCTCACGCTGGCTGACGGCCAGGGATTCGGGCACCAGCAGTGGCTGGCCGCTGAGGCCTTCGCTGGCCATGGCGATTTTCAGCCGCTCGTACATGATCCGCTCGTGGGCGGCATGCATGTCCACCAGGACCAGGCCCTGGGCGTTTTCCGAAAGGATGTAGATGCCCTTGAGCTGCGCCAAGGCGTAACCCAAGGGCGGAATGTCGCCCTGGCCGTCGGGCAAGGCCGTGGCACCGGCTTCAGGCAGCGGCTTGAAAAACTCGCGGTAGGCCGCCTGGGCCTCGGCTGCCGGTACAGTCGATTGCGGGCGTGGTGTGTATTGGTATTGATAGCCGCTGCCGGCACCGCTGCCGGCCGGGTTGTAGCTTGGCTGGGGCTGGGGCTGCTCCAGCAGCGCATTGGCCGCCAGGCGCATTTCGCCCTGGGGACCGAACTCGCCCGCCTCCAGCCCCGTGGGCCGGACCATGCCACCCACCGCGGCCGGCGCCGCGAGCTGGTCTTCCGGCCGCACATCGCCCAAGGCGCGGTGCAAGGTGCCATACAGGAAATCGTGGACCATGCGGCCGTCACGGAAGCGCACTTCGTGCTTGGTCGGGTGCACGTTGACGTCCACCACCGCCGGGTCGACTTCGAAAAACAGCACGAAGGTCGGGTGCCGGCCGTTGAACAGCACATCGCGATACGCCTGGCGCACCGCGTGGGCCACCAGCTTGTCGCGCACCGCCCGACCGTTCACGTAGAAATACTGCAAGTCGGCCTGACTGCGGGAAAAGGTCGGCAACCCGACCCAGCCCCACAGCCGCAGACCGTTGCGCTCCACCTCGATGGGCAACGCCTGTTCGAGGAAGCCCGCGCCGCACACCGCCCCCACGCGCCGGGCGCGGGCCGCGTCATCATGGGCCTCGTGCAGGCTGAGGATGGTCTTGCCGTTGTGGCGCAAATGGAACGCCACGTCAAAACGCGCCAGGGCCAGGCGCTTGATGACTTCTTGCAGGTGATCGAATTCGGTTTTCTCGGCCTTGAGAAACTTGCGCCGCGCCGGGGTATTGAAAAACAGGTCGCGCACTTCCACCGACGTGCCCACCGGATGGGCGGCCGGCTGGACTCGGGACGCCATGTCCCGGCCTTCGGTCTCGACCTGCCAGGCCTGGTCGGCGTCGCGGGTACGGGACGTGAGGGTCAAGCGCGACACCGAGCTGATGGACGCCAGCGCCTCGCCGCGAAACCCCAGGCTCATGACCCGTTCAAGGTCTTCCAGGTCGCGAATCTTGCTGGTGGCGTGGCGCGCCAGGGCCAGCGGCAGGTCATCGGAGGAGATACCGCCGCCGTCATCGCGCACCCGCAACAGCTTGACGCCACCCTGCTCGACATCCACATCGATCCGCTTGGCGCCGGAGTCGAGGCTGTTTTCCAGCAATTCCTTGATCACCGACGCCGGGCGCTCGACCACCTCGCCGGCCGCGATCTGGTTCGCCAATCGCGGGCTGAGCAGCTCGATGCGGGCGTTGCTGCCGATCACTTCATCGCTCATTGCTTGGACGCCACTTCGTTGCCGGGAATGGTCAGGGTCTGGCCGATCTTCAGTTCGTCACTCTTGAGGTTGTTGGCACTGCGCAGCGCGGCGGGCGACACCTGGTAGCGCACCGCGATCATCGCCAGGGTCTCGCCCGGGCTGACCCGATGGTCCCGCGGGCCCTGGGCGATCTTGCCGGAGTCGCGCAGCCAGGCGATGTAGGTACCCGGTGGCGGGTTCTGCTGGAAGAACTGCCGCACACCGCTGCTGATGGAACGGGCCAGCGCCTGCTGGTGGCTGGCCGACGACAGCTTCGACGCTTCGTTGGAGTTGGAGATGAAGCCGGTTTCCACCAGGATCGAGGGGATATCCGGCGACTTGAGCACCATGAACCCGGCCTGTTCGACGCGCTGCTTGTGCAGCGGCGTGACCCGACCGATGTTGCTCAGGACCTTCTGGCCGACGTTCAGGCTGGAGGTCAACGAGGCGGTCATCGACAGGTCGAGCAATACGCCGGCGAGCATGCGGTCCTTGTCATCGAGGCTGACGTTGCCGGCACCGCCGATCAGGTCGGAGCGGTTTTCACTGTCGGCCAGCCAGCGGGCGGTCTCGGACGTGGCGCCCCGGTCGGACAAGGCAAACACCGACGCCCCAAATGCCGCCGCGGAAGGTGCGGCGTCGGCGTGGATGGAGACGAACAGGTCGGCGCCTTTCTTGCGGGCGATTTCGGTACGCCCGCGCAACGGAATGAAGTAGTCGCCGGTACGGGTCAGCTCGGCGCGGAAACCTTTCATGCCGTTGACTTGGCGTTGCAGCTCACGGGCGATGGACAGCACCACGTCTTTTTCACGCTGCCCCCGGGAGCCCGAGGCGCCCGGGTCCTCGCCGCCGTGGCCAGCGTCGATCACCACGATGATGTCGCGCTTGCCGGCCGGTGCCGGTGGTAGCTTGATTGCAGGTTCGGCCGGGGTCACCGGCACCGCAGGCACCGTGGCGACATTGGTCGGCGGTGGTGGTGGCGGCGCGGCGTCGGCCGGGTTGTCGAACAGGTCCACCACCAGCCGGTTGCCGTACTGGGCATTGGGGGCCAGGGTGAAGCTCTTCGGGGTCACGGCCTTTTTCAGGTCGATGACCACCCGCAGGTCGGTGGGCGTACGCTGGGCCGACCGCATCGCGGTAATCGGCGTATTGGCAGTGGCGATGTTCAGCGGCGCGCCCAGGGAGGCGCCATTGATGTCGATCACCAGGCGGTCGGGGGCGGTCAGGGTGAACACGCTGTGCTGCACCGGCCCCGTCAGGTCGAACACCAGTCGAGTGTTATCCGGCGCCCGCCAGAGGCGAACGCTGTTGACCTTTGTCTCGGCCACAGCATCGACGGCCAGTGCCGTAAGCAACAGTCCTACGACAGCAACCACCGCGCGAAAGCGCATACCAAACCCCATCATCAATAGTTTTCCAATGCCAACGCGGCACACCACGACTCGCCACGCGAGCCTTGCGGCGTCAGTTTCAGCGAACGCCCGCCATTCTGCGCGCCAATGGTAATGGTCAGGTCAGGCTTTGGCAAAAAGCCTGCACCCTTGTCGGGCCATTCGATCAGGCACAAGGCGTCATCTTCGAAATAATCGCGGATACCGAGAAATTCCAGCTCTTGCGGATCCACCAACCGATACAGGTCGAAATGAAAAGCGCGTATGTCGCCGATCTCGTAGGGCTCGACCAAGGTGAACGTAGGGCTTTTTACCGAGCCGACGTGGCCGAGGCCGCGAATGATGCCACGGGACAAGGTGGTTTTCCCCGCACCAAGATCACCTTCGAGAAAAATCAGGCCATGGCCCGCCGTGGTGCGTGCGATGCGCGCACCGAATTCCGTCATGGCGTCTTCGTCCGCCACGTACAGGGTTACTTCAGACACGGTGAATGCTCCTCCAACAACTGACGAATGGCCGGGATCAGGTCGGTCGCTGCCACCCCCCGGCCCAACTGACCGGCCTGGGCACCGGCATTGGCGTGCAGCCATACCGCCAGACAGGCAGCCTCGAACCCTTCCATGCCCTGGGCCAGCAACGCACCGACCACCCCGGCCAGGACATCTCCCAGGCCGGCGGTGGCCATGGCTGGATGGCCCTGGCAGCACACCGCCAGGCGACCGTCCGGGCTGGCAATCAGGCTGCCGGCGCCCTTGAGGACGACCGTAGCGGCGTACTGTTCGCTCAGCGCACGGGCCGCCGCCGGACGGTCAGCCTGCGCCTGGGCCGTGGATATCCCCAGCAACCGCGCCGCCTCCCCCGGATGCGGTGTGATGACACAATCCCCCGGCAGACTGACAGCGCCGCTGCCCAGCAGGTTCAGCGCATCGGCATCCCAGACCTGCGGCAGCGGCGCATTGGCCGCCGCCGACAACAGGCTGCGCCCCCACGCGGCCTGGCCCAGGCCCGGACCGACCACCACGACACTGGCTTGCTTAAGCAGGCCCATCAATTGGTTGGCCGAATGCGTGCCCTGCACCATGACCTCGGGCAAGCGCGTCAAGGCCGACGCTACATGCTCGCTGCGGGTGGCCATGGACACCATGCCCGCGCCGCAGCGCAGGGCGCTTTCGGCGCTCATCTGGATCGCGCCGCCAAAACCCCGATCGCCGCCGATCAGCAACACATGGCCGAACTTGCCCTTGTGGGCGGTGGCGGCGCGCGATGCCAGGCGTGGCAGATTGTGCGCCGAGAGCAGTCGAGCGCTGACCGGCGCCGACTCGACGAGATCCGGGTCGGCCTGCAGGTCGTTGAACACCGGCTCACCGACCCGGTCCGCCGCTTCGCCGGTGAACAGCCCCAGCTTCAGACCGATGAAGGTGACGGTCAGGTCGGCCGTCACCGCCGTGCCCAGCACTCTTCCGGTGTCGGCACACAAGCCCGAGGGGATGTCCACCGCCGCCACCGGCAGGCCACTGACGTTAATGGTGTCAATGGCACGCACATACGGTTCGCGAACCTCGCCGTTCAGGCCAGTGCCGAGCAATGCGTCCAGCAGCACGCCGCGCAATGCGGATTCGTCCGACCACGGCTCCACCGGTACACCCACGGCAATGGCTTCGGCGTGGGCATTGGCGGCATCCCCCTGCAATCGCCGGGGCTCGCCCACCGCCAGCACCCGCACCGTCCAGCCCGCACGGCGCGCCAGGGTCGCAACCAGGTAGCCATCGCCGGCGTTGTTGCCGTGACCGGCAAGTACGGTCAATTCACGGGCATCGGGCCAGCGCCGGACGATTGCGCGCCAGGTGGCGCGGGCCGCGCGCTGCATCAATTCGAAGCCCGTGGTGCCTGCCGCGATCAGTTGCGCGTCGAGGGCCCGCACTTGCGCGGCGCTGTACAGCGCGTCGGGAAAATCATCTTTAGTGTGCGGCATGCGTCTTCGGGCTCCGATGTCTGGCAGAATTATACGCATCTCAGCTCCGGTTTCTCTCGCCTCATGCCCGCCATCCCCACAGACCTCCCCGCCCTCGCCCAATCCATCAAGGAGTGGGGCCGCGAGCTGGGCTTCCAGCAGGTCGGCATCAGCGGCCTGGACCTCGCCGAGCATGAACGGCACCTGCAACGCTGGCTCGAAGCGGGCTACCACGGCGAAATGGACTACATGGGCGCCCATGGCAGCAAGCGCTCGCACCCCGAAGAGCTGGTGCCCGGCACCCTGCGGGTGGTGTCCCTGCGCATGGACTACCTGCCGGGCGACACCCAGATGGCGCAAATGCTCGGCCAACCGGAAAAAGCCTACGTCTCGCGTTATGCATTGGGCCGCGATTACCACAAATTGATCCGCAAGCGCGTGCAACAACTGGCCGAAAAAATCCAGGCCGTCATCGGCCCCTTCGGTTATCGCGCCTTCGTCGACAGCGCTCCGGTCCTGGAGAAAGCCATCGCCGAACAGGCCGGGCTTGGCTGGATCGGTAAAAACACCCTGGTACTGAACCGCAAGGCCGGCAGTTACTTCTTCCTGAGCGAGCTGTTCGTCGACCTGCCGCTGCCGACAGATCCACCCCATGCCAGCGAGCATTGTGGAAAATGCACCGCCTGCCTGGACATTTGTCCGACGAACGCCTTCGTCGGGCCCTACGTGCTGGATGCCCGTCGCTGCATTTCCTACCTGACCATCGAGCTCAAAAGCGCCATTCCGGAGGCATTGCGACCGTTGATCGGCAACCGAGTGTTCGGTTGCGACGACTGCCAGATCGTCTGCCCCTGGAACCGCTTCGCCCGCCCCTCTGGCGAGAGCGACTTCAAGCCTCGCCATAACCTCGACAACGCCGGCCTGGCCGAGCTGTTCCTGTGGGACGAGCAAACGTTCCTCAGCAGCACCGAAGGCTCGCCGCTGCGGCGGGCCGGCTACGAACGCTGGCTGCGCAACCTGGCGGTCGGCCTGGGCAACGCCCCCTCAACCATCCCGGTGTTGCAGGCGCTGGAAGCGCGGCGCGACTACCCCTCGGAATTGGTGCGCGAACATGTCGAATGGGCGCTGCGCCAGCATGCGCAACGTCAGACCTCGTCGTTATAGACGAACTTGGGCATTTCCCAGTGAAAGCGGATCGCCAGGAGCCGCAGCAGGAAACCGCCGAACAAGGTGATGAGGATCGCCTGTTCGCTCGGCAATTGCAGGTAGACACAGAGCAGGTAGCACCACGCCGCGGCAAACGAGACGCTGGCGTACAACTCGCGACGGAAGATCAGTGGAATATCGTTGCAGAAGATGTCCCGCAGGATGCCGCCAAACACCCCGGTGATCACCCCGCTGACCGAGGCCACCAGCATGCCGTGGCCCATTTCCAGGGCCGTCATGCAGCCGATCAGGGTGAACGCCACCAGACCCAGGGCGTCGAGCACCAGGAACAACGAGCGCAGATGGCGCATCCAGCGCGCCAGGAAAACCGTCAGCATCGCCGCCGCGGTGGTCAGCACCAGGTACTCCGGGTGTTTGACCCAGGTGAGCGGGTAATGCCCGAGCAACACGTCACGCACCGAGCCGCCACCCAGCGCGGTGACGCAGGCAATCAGCACCACGCCAAACCAGTCCATGCCGCGACGCCCGGCAGACAGGGCGCCGGTCATGGCTTCGGCGGTGATGGCGATCAGGTAAAGCATCAACAACATGATGGCGGTCCTTGCAGGAGGGCGCGCAGTCTAGCCATTTCGGACAGGCACCAAAAGAGGGCAGCTCCGACATCCCCAACACGGAACCCGTGGCGAGGGGATTTATCCCCGTTGGGCTGCGCAGCAGCCCCTGATACGCCTGACCAAGCGACCTGACACACGGGGTATCAGGTTTTTGGGGCTGCTACGCAGCCCAACGGGGATAAATCCCCTCGCCACAAGAGCGGAGCAAGCTCCCTCGCCACAACAGCAATCCCGCTGGGGGCCGGTCAGAACTTGATGAAATGCTTGCGGTAATGCTGCAACTCGGCGATGGACTCGCGGATGTCGTCCAGGGCCAGGTGGCTGCCGCCCTTCTGGAAGCTGTCACGCACGTGCGGCGCCCAGCGGGCCGCCAACTCCTTGAGGGTGGAGACGTCCAGGTTGCGGTAATGGAAGTAGCTTTCCAGGGATTTCATGTGGGTATAAAGGAAGCGGCGGTCCTGGCAGATGCTATTGCCGCAGATCGGCGACTTGCCTTTCGGCACCCACTGCTCCAGGAAGGCGATGGTCTGGGCCTCGGCCTCGGCCATACTGATCTTGCTGTCGCGCACTCGCTGGGTCAGGCCCGAGCCGCCGTGCTGGCGGGTATTCCATTCGTCCATGCCGGCGAGGATTTCGTCGCTGTGATGGATCGCAATCACCGGGCCTTCGGCCAGGGTGTTGAGGTCGCTGTCGGTGACGATGGTGGCCATTTCGATGATGACGTCGGTGTCAGGGTTCAGACCGGTCATTTCCAGGTCGATCCAGATCAGGTTCTGCGGATTTTGCATGGGGGGCTCCTCGGCGTAGCCCAGCAGTTTAGCCTAGGCCGGCCCTCGGGCGTGCTAAACTCGCGGCCGTTTTACCTAATCGCTGCATTTCTTCATACGGAACACCCATGGCCAAACGCCAACTCAATCGTCGTCAGAACTGGCGCATCGAAAAGATCCAGGGCGAACGCGCCGCCCGCGCCGCCAAGCGCGAATCCAGCGCTGTCGAGGCCCTGGAGGGTGGCGACCTGGGCCCTGAACAGACCGGCCTGGTGATCGCGCACTTCGGTGTGCAGGTCGAGGTCGAGGCCCGCGAAGGCGAGTTGGCCGGCCAGGTGTTCCGCTGCCACCTGCGGGCCAACCTGCCGGCACTGGTCACCGGCGACCAGGTGGTCTGGCGCGCCGGCAACCAGGGCATCGGCGTGATCGTGGCGCAATTGCCGCGCCACACCGAGCTGTGCCGTCCGGACAGCCGCGGCCAGCTCAAGCCGGTGGCGGCCAACGTCGACATGATCGTCATCGTGTTCGCCCCGCTGCCCGAGCCCCACGCCAACCTGATCGACCGTTACCTGGTGGCCGCCGAACACGCCGGCATCCGCCCGTTGTTGCTGCTCAACAAGTTCGACCTGATCGACGCGCACAACGCCCCGGCGCTGAACGCCCTGCTGTCGGTCTACCGGGATCTGGGCTATCCGGTGCTGGAAGTCTCGGCCCACCACGGCAACGGCATGGAGCAGTTGCAACGGCAACTGGACGGGCGCATCAGTGTGTTCGTCGGCCAGTCCGGAGTCGGCAAGTCGTCGCTGGTCAACAGCCTGCTGCCAGAGGTCGAGACCCGGGTCGGGCCGCTTTCCGAACTGTCCGGCCAGGGCACCCATACCACCACCACCGCGCGGTTGTTCCACTTCCCCGGCGGCGGTGAACTGATCGACTCGCCGGGCATCCGCGAATTCGGCCTGGGCCACGTCAGCCGGGCCGATGTGGAAGCCGGTTTCATCGAGTTCAACGAGTTGATCGGTACCTGCCGCTTCCGCGACTGCAAGCACGACCGCGAACCCGGTTGCGCCCTGCTCAAGGCCCTGGAAGAAGGCCGCGTGCACCAACAACGGATGAACAGCTACCGCTCGATCATCGCCAGCTTGCCGGACAGCAGTTACTGACTGTAGGAATACACAATTTCCGTGGCGAGGGAGCTTGCTCCCGCTTGAGCGCGAAGCGCTCACCAAAAGGACTGCTTTGCAGCCCGGCGGGAGCAAGCTCCCTCGCCACGGGAATTGCGAAAGATAAAAAAAAGCCGACAGTCATGTCGGCTTTTTCATGGGTCACTGCCCAGGCGTTGCGGGCGGTTTGGGCGCCGCATCGTCAAACAGGTTCAACCGTTCGCGCAGTTCGTGGGCCGGCACCGGTTGCTGGTCCGCCGGCAACGCGTTCGGGTCCACCGCCGCGCCTGACGGCGTTGCCGGGGCTTCACCGGGGGCGCCCTGACCCTGGACAGGGTCTGGCGCCGGGTCGTTGGTTTGCGAACCTTCGATGGCTTTTTGAGCCTTCTTGGTCAGCACCACGATGTCGATACGCCGGTTGATCGGGTTGAACGGGTCCTTGCGGTCGAACAATGCCGAGGAGGCATAACCGACCACCCGCGCCACCTGCTCATCCGGATAACTGCCAGCCACCAGGGCGCGACGTGCGGCGTTGGCGCGGTTGGCAGAGAGCTCCCAGTTACCGTAGTCACCCTTGCCGACGTACGGCTTGGCGTCGGTATGGCCGCTGATGCTGATCTTGTTCGGCACCGCCTTGATGGTGTCGGCCATGGCCAGCAGGATGTCCTCGAAATAAGGCTTCAGGCGCGCGCTGCCGGAGTCGAACATCGGCCGGTTCTCGGCATCCGTGATCTGGATGCGCAAGCCGTTCGGCGTGATCTCGAACAGGATCTGGTCCTTGAACTTCTGCAATTGCGGGTTCTCGTCGACCTTGTTCTGCAACTCCTGCAGCAGCAATTCCAGGCGCTCGCGCTCGACCTGCTCGGCCATGCCCTCGACCTGATCGGTGTCCACCGTCACCTTGTCGGGCTGTGGCTGGGACTTGACTTCAGGGTTGAGGGTATTGTCCGGCGCCAGGGTCGGCGAACCACCCAGGTCGATGATGTAGGGCGTGCCACTTTCGGAGAAGCCGATTGGGTCCTTGAAGTAACCGGCGATGGCGATTTTCTGCTCCGGGGTGGCCGTGGACAGCAGCCACAGCACCAGGAAGAACGCCATCATCGCCGTCGCGAAGTCGGCGAAGGCGATTTTCCAGGCACCCCCGTGGTGTCCAGCGGCGATGCGCTTGACACGCTTGATGATGATCGGCTGGTTATTTTCCATATCAGCGACCGCGAACTGCTTGTTCCAGCTCGGCGAAGCTTGGACGGTGCGCCGGGTACAGGACCTTGCGGCCGAACTCCACCGCCAGCGACGGCGGCATGCCCGAGGCAGACGCTACCAGGGAGGCCTTGATGGCCTCGTAGACGTTCAGTTCTTCCTTGGCGTCATGGGCCAGGGAATGGGCCAGGGGACCGAAGAAGCCATACGCCGCCAGGATACCGAAGAAGGTCCCCACCAGCGCCGCACCCACGTGCAAGCCGATGGACGCCTGGTCGCCTTCGCCCAGGGACGCCATGGTCACCACGATCCCCAGTACCGCCGCAACGATACCGAAGCCGGGCATGCCATCAGCGATGCCGGTGACCGCGTGGGATGGGTGTTCCAGGTCTTCCTTCAGGTTGTAGAGCTCCATGTCGAACAGCCCTTCGAGCTCATGGGGCGCCATGTTGCCCGAGGACATGATCCGCAGGTAATCGCAGATGAACGCCGTCATGCGGGCGTCCTTGAGCACGGCTGGGTACTTGGCGAAGATCGGGCTGGCGGCGGCGTCTTCGATATCGCCTTCGATCGCCATCATGCCTTCGCGGCGGCTTTTGTTGAGGATCTCGTACACCAGCCCCAGCACCTCGATGTAGAAGGTATGGGTGAAGCGCGAGCTGAACATGGTCAAGGATTTCTTGATCACGTGCATGGTCATATAGCCAGGGTTGGCCTGCAGGAAAGCGCCAAAGGCCGCACCGCCGATGATCATCACCTCGAAGGGCTGGATCAGGGCGGCAATCTTGCCATGGGAGAGCACGTATCCGCCGAGCACGCTCGCGAACACGACAATGATGCCGATAATTTTAGCCATAGATAGAAAGTACTTATTTAAGTCGGGTTCAAGGTCATATTCGGAAGCTGAAAAATCTCTTCTTCTACTTATCGGCAAAACTGCGCCAGACTATAGCCAGTTCCGGCGAAAAGCCAATTTGCCCCGTTCCGGGCGTAGATAATTCATGGGATGATCGCGTCCAACCATGGCTAATGTATCGAACGTCCCGACTCCAAGACCGTCCACCCTCGAAGGCTGGGTAAAGCTGCTCCAGGGTGTCCACCTGCCGGTGCCCCAGGCCAGCCACGACCTGGTCTGCAAGGCGCTTGCCGACAGCCGCCGCTCGTTGCGCGACATCGCCGAGCTGATGCAGGAAAGCCCAGCCCTGGCCCTGAGCGTCATCCGCGAAGCCAACCATCACACCCATGGCAGCCTCGCCGAACCGGCGGAAAACCTTGAAGTCGCCCTCAACCGCCTCGGCCTCAAGCGCACCGAGCAATTGCTCGCGCGCCTGCCTTCGCTGCCCGAGCAGCAGATCCCCGTGACCCTGCGCCAACTGCAACTGATCAGCCAGCACGCCACGCAACAGGCCAACGGTTTTTTCTCCAGCCGCCTGGCGCGGTTGTGGCAGGACATCCACTGGGGCAGCCTGCTGTTCCTCTCGCCGCTCTGGCCCCTGGCCCTGACGCACCCGCGGCTGCTCGGGGAGTGGGAGCTGCGGGTCATCCATAAAGGCCAGTCGGCCAGCCAGGTCGAGCACGAACTGTTCGGCGTCGGCCTGCTGGAGATCTGCCTGGGCGTGGTCGAAGCCTGGCGCCTGCCGATCTGGGTGGTGCAAGGCTACCGCTTGCTGCTCAACGAACGGCGCGAATTGGTGAAAGTGCTGCGTATCGCTCGGGACAGCGAGCACCCGTTGCGCCAGCAGAATCGCCTGGACGATGACCCGACCCTGCGGCGCTGGCTCAATCAGCCGGCCAACACCGTGCTGCTGGCCAACGGCCTGGCCCTTTCCGCGCACCAGGCCTGGGACGCCCCCCACATCGCCCGCTGGCAATACCTCACCAGTTTGTATCTGCAAATTTCAATGGACGATGTCCAGCAGCAACTGCACCAACAAGCCGCCAACAGCGCCCGGCAACACGCCATGCCAGACCTCTGGCACCCGGCCGAGGCCCTGATCTGGCCCTGGGGCAGTCGCCGCGTCCAGCCCGGCCAACGGTCGACGCCCCCGCCCAGCGCCCCGGACCTGAGCCAGTGGCGCAAGCAATGCTCGGCCCTGCTGGTGGAACCGAGCCCGTTCAGCAACGCCATGCACCTGACCAGTTCGGCTCGCGATGTGCTGGTGGCCTGCGGCATGCGCCGGGTGATGATCCTGATGGCCGACCGCAGCCAGACCAGCGTGCGCGTGCACCAAACCGCCGGCCTGGCGAAAGAGGTCGCGGCGATGAGTTTCCCCATCGCCCAGAGCAAGGTCTTGCAGCGGTTGCTGGCCCAACAGGCCCAGGTACGCCTGAACCCGGACAACAATGCCCAGTTCTCCGCGTTACTGCCGCCGGGCCTGCGCGCCCTGTTCAAGGGCGAGCACCTGCTGCTGCGCTCACTGACCTGCAACGGCCGGGTGATCATGCTCGTCGTCGTGGACCAGGGCGGCGGCCCTTTCTCGGACGTCACCGTGCAGGCCTTCGGCAAAACCGTGCAATGCATCGAAAGGGCCCTGCACACCTTTACCAACCGGGGCCGTTGAACTTGCTACAATCCTTTCCCTTTGCGCCCCTGGAGACCTCACATGCCTGACTTCTCTGGCTTGCCGCTGGTGATCGAGCCGAGCGAGCTGCTGCCGCGCCTCGACGCCCGCGAACTGATCCTGGTGGACCTGACCAGCGCCGCCCGCTACAGCACCGGGTACATTCCCGGCGCCCGCTTCGTCGACCCCAAGCGCACGCAACTGGGCCAGCCACCGGCGCCGGGTCTGTTGCCGGCAAAAGCCGACCTGGAGGCCCTGTTCGGCGAACTCGGGCACCACCCGGACGCGGTGTACGTGGTGTACGACGATGAAGGCGGCGGTTGGGCCGGACGGTTCATCTGGCTGTTGGACGTGATCGGCCACGGCAATTACCACTACCTCGACGGCGGCCTGCTGGCCTGGCTGGACGAGGGCCTGCCGGTGTCCACCGACGCACCCGCGCCCGGCGCCGGCCCGGTGAGCCTCACGTTGCACGACGCGCCAACCGCCACCCGCGAATACCTGCAAAGCCGCCTCGGCGCCGCCGACCTGGCCATCTGGGACGCGCGCGGCCCACTGGAGTACTCCGGCGAGAAAGTCGTCGCGGCCAGGGGCGGGCACATTCCCGGCGCAGTCAATTTCGAATGGACGGCCGGCATGGACCAGGCCCGCAGCCTGCGCATCCGCAAGGATATGCCGCAGATCCTCGAACAACTGGGCATCACGCCCGACAAAGAAATCATCACCCACTGCCAGACCCACCATCGTTCTGGCTTCACCTATCTTGTGGCCAAGGCGCTCGGTTATCCGAGGGTCAAAGGCTATGCCGGTTCCTGGGGCGAATGGGGCAACCACCCCGACACCCCCATCGAACGTTGAAGGCTCTTAAGGACCGTTAATGAAAAACCGTTTGTTCATCCTCTCTCAGTACCTGCTGCCCCACCACCTGCTGTCGCGGCTGGCCGGTTGCATTGCCGAATGCCGCGTGCGCTGGTTCAAGAATGCCTTCACCGCGTGGTTCGCCAAGCGCTATCAAGTGGACATGTCCCAGGCCCTGGTGGAAGACCTGACCGCCTACGAACACTTCAACGCGTTCTTCACCCGCGCTCTGAAAGACGGCGCGCGGCCGCTGGACGAAACCCCGGGCGCGATCCTCTGCCCGGCCGACGGCGCGGTCAGCCAGCTTGGCCCGATCGAGCATGGCCGGGTGTTCCAGGCCAAGGGCCACAGCTTCAGCGTGCTGGAGCTGCTGGGCGGCGATGCGGCCAATGCCGCGCCGTTCATGGGCGGTGATTTCGCCACGATCTACCTGTCCCCGAAGGACTACCACCGCGTGCACATGCCGCTGGCCGGCGCCCTGCGGGAGATGGTCTACATTCCCGGACGGATTTTCTCGGTGAACCAGACCACGGCCGAAAACGTGCCGGAGCTGTTCGCCCGCAACGAACGCGTGGCGTGCATCTTCGACACCGAACGCGGGCCAATGGCCGTGGTGCTGGTGGGAGCGATGATCGTGGCCTCGATCGAGACCGTCTGGGCCGGTTTGGTCACGCCGCCCAAGCGTGAACTGAAGACGTTCCGCTACGACGAAGCGGCCCGTGCACCGATCCACCTGGAAAAAGGGGCCGAACTGGGGCGCTTCAAGCTGGGTTCCACCGCCATCGTGCTGTTCGGGCCGAACCAGGTGAAATGGGTTGAAAGCCTGGTGGCCGGTTCGCCGGTGCAGATGGGCCAGGGGCTGGCATTGCCAAAGGCCTGAGTAAAAGATCAAATGTGGGAGCGAGCTTGCTCGCGATGGCGATATAACAGTCACCTCGATGGCGACTGTCCTGGCGTCATCGCGAGCAAGCTCGCTCCCACAGGGTATCCAGCATAGATAGCGCACCTCCTTCGGCTACAACTGCTAGAGTTGGAACATCACGTTTGTTTCCCGCCGGAGCCCGTCCACGGCATGAATGAGACCAGCCCTCTCCAGTTGCTGCGTGTCCTGTCCCCGACGCAATCGCGCCTGTCGTTCTGCGAAGCCACGCCGCGCGACCTCAAGCGCTGGATCGCCGACCTGCCCAAGGCCAACATCGGCGAAACCGCCCGCCTGTTGTACCAGGCCCTTGGCGAACTCAACCAGTTGCTCACGCCCAGCGACAATCGCCTGCAATTGCTCGAATTGCTGCGCCCCGAGGTGTATTACGTCTGCAAGCACCTGGAGCGGCACTTCCTGCAACAGGCCATCGTGCTGGATGACCGCTCGCGCAAGATCGTCAACCTCTGCCAGGCCCTGCAAACCCAGCTGGCGATGGGTTACAAACAGATCGTGGCACGCATCGCATCCAAATACACCAAGGACCGCGCCCGCCTGCTCAGCACCGCATTGCAGCGCGCCATGCACGCCCTCGATGGCCCGCTGATTCGCGCCAGCCAGCTCTACAGCCCTGTGCCTGAAGGCTTGTGGCTCGATTTGCACCAGTTATACCGGATTGCCTGCCAGCACCGCTTGCAACAACAAAGCGTGAGCGACGAACTGGCCAGCCAGGTTCACCAGTTGAGCCCCGAGCAAACCTACATCGTCGCCCTGTTGCTGGGCGCCTCACGCAGCAATCAGCTGCGCCAGGGCCAGATCGCGCGACTGGCCGAAGCCCTGGAGGCTTGGAGCCAGTGGGTCAGGCTCGACCCTGCCAGCAACGCCACCAGCCTGTTCGCCGTCGCCGCGGAACTGGATGTCGGGCCACGCTACCGCTCCAAGTTCAGGGCCGAGCAGCAACCGACATTGCAGGGCTTCGATCCGCAGCCATTGGTGCGCATGATCGCCACCCACCTGGAACAGCCGGCCGCCCCGGCCCTGTCGGTACCGGCCGGGATGAACACCGACACCTTGAATCACTTGCAGGCGGCCTGGGGCGAGGCGGCCGAGCGAAGCTTCCAGCGCATGGAAGGCAACGGGACATTGACGCTGTGCGTGGGCATGAGTGCGCTGCACTACTACCTCGGCGGTGAACGCTCGTTCAGCGAAATCCTGAAGAAACCCACCACGCGCAAGGCCCGGTTCGAAGCCGCGCCAACCAAGCACAGCGACACTTGGGGCCAGGCCTTCGACGCCGCACCCAACGGAGACAACGAACTGCTGCCCTATGAGGAAATCGAGTACCCGGCCAATCCATCCGATGAGGACAGCAGCAGTTCCGACCGCCAGCATCATTTTCCCACCTATGACCTGCCGATCATCAACCACAGCCCGGGTGGGTATTGCCTAGGCTGGCCGAAAGAGGTGCCGGAGCAACTGCAAGCCGGGGAAATGATCGGTATCCGGGACGCCAGCGATCAATCCTGGAGCATCGCCGTCGTGCGCTGGATCCGACAGGTGCGCAACGGCGCCATGCAAATGGGTATCGAGCTGGTGGCACCTTATGCCCAGCCCTGCGGCCTGCAACTGGTGCGCGAAGAGAACGAGCACGGCCACTACCTGCGCGGGCTGCTGCTGCCGGAGATCAGCGCCGTCGACCTGCCCCCCACCATGATTGCCCCGCGCCTGCCCTTCCAGGAGGGCCAGCGCGTGCTGATCAACACCAACGGCCAGGAGCACCGCGCCGGGCTGGACCGCCGGATCACCAGCACTCACAGCTTCAATCAGTTTTCCTATCACCAGGAGAACGCAGGCGACACCCAGGGCGGCGGCGAAGCGGAGGGGGATTTCGATTCGTTGTGGAAGTCGCTCTAAGGCCAGACACAGCCCCTGTGGCGAGGGGATTTATCCCCTCACCACAGATAAATCCTCTCAGCACAAGGAACAGTGTAGCGCCGTCTCAAAGCTGCCCGTCGCGATCCCGGAAGCCCAGCAGATACAGCACCCCATCCAGGCCCAGGGTCGAGATGGCCTGACGGGCCGATTGCTTGACCAGTGGCTTGGCGCGGAACGCCACGCCCAGTCCCGCGATGGCCAGCATCGGCAGGTCGTTGGCGCCGTCGCCCACGGCAATGGTCTGTTCCAGGCGCAAGCCTTCCTTTTGCGCCAGCTCACGCAACAGGTCCGCCTTGCGCTGGGCGTCGACGATCGGCTCAACGGCCACGCCGGTCACCTTGCCGTCCACCACTTCCAGCTCGTTGGCGAACACGTAGTCGATACCGAGCTTGGCCTGCAACTGCTTGGCGAAGTAGGTGAAACCGCCCGACAGGATAGCGGTCTTGTAGCCCAGGCGCTTGAGTTCGGCGAACAGCGTCTCGGCGCCTTCGGTCAGGCGCAGGGAGGCGCCGATGGCGTCCAGTACGCTGACGTCCAGGCCTTGCAGCAGTGCCAGGCGCTCCTTGAAGCTGGCGCGAAAATCCAGCTCGCCAGCCATCGCCCGCTCGGTGATCGCCGAGACCTTGTCGCCCACCCCTGCGGCCTTGGCCAGCTCATCGATGACTTCGGCTTCGATCAGCGTCGAGTCCATGTCGAACACCGCCAGGCGCCGGTTACGGCGGAACAGCGAATCTTCCTGGAAGGCGATGTCGACGTTCAGCTCCTGGGCCACGCTGAGGAACTCGGCCCGCAGCGCCTGGGGATCGGCCGGTTCGCCGCGCACGGAGAACTCGATGCAACCCTTGCCCTTGTCGTCCGGGGTGTCCAGGGGCATGCGTCCGGACAAACGGTCGATGTGGTCGATGTTCAAGTCATATTTGGCGGTGATCGAGCTGACGCGCTGCAACTGCTCGGCGGTGACCTTGCGGGTCAGCAGGGTCACGATGTGGCGCTTCTTGCCCTGGCCGGCGACCCAGTGCTGGTAATCGGCTTCGGAAACCGGGGTGAAGCGAACCTGCTGGTCAAGCTTGTAGGCGGTGAATAGGATGTCCTTGAGCACCGACTTGCTGTGTTCGGCGTCCGGGATTTCAACCAGGATGCCGAACGACAGCGTGTCATGGATCACCGCCTGACCGATGTCGAGAATGTTCACACCACCCTGGGCCAGAACGCCGGTAATGGCCGCAGTCAGACCCGGACGGTCGCTGCCAGTGATGTTTATCAGGACGATTTCGCGCAAGGCGCACCCCCGCAGGTGGAAAAAAACCGCATTCTACCCACATTCAGTGACCATCGGGCACCGCCAGTGCTTTGCCGGTCATGGGGCTGTCGCTATACTGCGCGTCAATTTCACGGACAAAGAGCCGAGCTCAGTGAACCGGCCCACGCCAGTCAAAACCGACAATTTCTTCCTGCTGATCTTCCGTGCACTGCGCCACCGTCGCGTGCCGATTGCATTGCGCATTGCCAGCCATAACGTGATCCTGGTCGCCCTGGCCCTGGTCATCTATGCCTGCGTGATGGGCTTGCAGTTCAAGCAGGCGATGCACGAGCAGGCCGATGCCCTGGGTGAGAGCCTGACCACCCAGACCGCCACGTCCGCCACCGAGCTGCTGGTGTCCAACGACATCCTCAGCCTCAACGTGCTGCTCAACAACCTGACCAAGAACAAGCTGGTGGCCCACGCGGCCATCTACAGCGTCGACAACCGCATCCTCGCCGAGGCCGGCCAGCGGCCCAAGCCTGGCCTTTTGGGCGAGTCCGGCGGCATGTACCAGAGCAAGATCACCTTCCAGGACGTGACGGCCGGGCAACTGCGCATCAGCCTGGACATGGACCAGTTCCAGCAACCGATGACCATCAGCCTGCAAAGCATGGGCATCCTCAGCGCGATACTGCTGGCCCTGGCCCTGGCCTTGAGCCTGCGCCTGGGCCGGCACATCTCCACGCCGCTGTTGCAATTGCGCGTCTGGCTGCGGGACATCGACGAACACACCCCGGCCACCCAGCGCCAGGACGAAATCGGCGACCTGGCCCGGCAACTGCACGCCAGCTTCGCTCCGGAACCGGCCCCCGTGCCCGAGCCCGAAGCGCTCGACTACGTCGACGAAGACGAGGCCGAGCCGGGCTTCGAAGTGCGTAACCTGCGCGATCCCGGCTTCGACGAGAGCCCGCCGATGCCCGCCGCCAGGCCGGCGCCCCGCCATGTGGTGCGCACGGTCGAAGACGATGAAGACGACGACGCCTTCACCGACCTGCGTGACGATTCGATCGGCGGCGAAGCGAAGCCGCTCGTCAAGCCCGTCGTCTCGAACCTGCCCCAGCACAGCGCGGTACTGGCCGTGCAACTGGGCGCCCAGGATCAACTGCGACGCCTGCCCCAGGCACGCCTGAAGGAGTTGCTCGAACGCTACCGTGACTGCCTCGACCAGGCCGCCTCGCTCTACCAGGGCGAACTGCACACCTTGAACGACGGCAGCACGTTGATGCTGTTCCACACCGAGGACAGTGGTGACGACTACCTGACCAACGCCATCTGCTGCGGTGAGTTGCTGCGGGCGCTGGGCCACCAGTTGCAGATCGAGGTCGCGGACAGCGGTATCACCCTGCAACTGCAATTGGGCCTGACCCTGGGTGACGGCCTGTTCGGCCTCAGCCAGATCGACCTGCTGCTGACCGAAACCGCGCAGGACGCCCTGGCGCTGTCGCAACACAGCCGCAACCTGCTGCTGGTGGAGCGCAAGATCAACGACGACGCGCTGATCCGCCAACGCGCCCGTATCCGCCCCATCGCCAGCCCTGAAGGCGCATGCTGCGTGGAACGGCTGATGGAGCCTTACCCGTCGCTGCTGGAGCGGCAACTGGCGCGGATGCACGAGCGCCAGGCCTAACCCCGGCCGCTTGGAATGACGAAGCCCGCAGATGAGTGATTGTCTGCGGGCTTTTTTTTGGGCCGCGCCGGCCTCTTCGCGGGCAAGCCCGCTCCCACATTTAATCCTCGGCAGGATCAGGTTCTGTGGTCATGAAGGACCTTGTGGGAGCGGGCTTGCCCGCGAAGGGGCCAGCACAAGCGCGGAAGCACCCTCCCCCAGAAACAACAAAGCCCGCATCAACGCGGGCTTTGCTTCACGGCTATCCAGCCATCAGAACCTGAACACTTCCATGTCCGTGCGAATCGGCAGGGCCATCGGGATCTTCGGCGATTTTTCCGGCGCAGCGGGCTTGGCCTGGGTCGGTGCGGTTTTACGCGGCGTATCGACGATCGGAGGCTGGTTGGCCAACGGCTTGAGGGACACGGACAACTGCTCGGCCAGGCGTTGCAGCAGCACACCTTGGGCCTGGACTTGTGCCGCGGTGGTCCCGGCGTGTTGCTCTTGCAGATGCACGATACGGTTCTCGCGAACCTTGCCCCGACGGTCGATCAACCGCCACTGGGCATCGAGCACCGCCGGCTGGCTCTTGCCCGAGTCCAGGCGGGTGATCGACAGCAGCACCTGAACATCCGGGGTGAAACCCTGGGTGGCCGGCGCCAGCACCACGCGCTGGCTGTCCAGTTGCCCGGCGACCTGGCGCAGCAGCAATTGGTCGATGTCCGAAGACAGGCTACCGGCCCAGCGGCCGTCCGTGGCAGCCTGCAGGCTGCCGTCTGGCTGGCGTTGCAACAGGGTTTCGCGTTGCAGGTAATCGGCGATCAATACCGGCCCCAGCAATACCGCCATGCCTGTGCTTTGCGCAGGCTGGGCGGGCGTCCCGCTGTCGAGTTGATACAGCGACACCGGCTGATGGACGCTGCAACCCGCCAGGCCAAGCAGGCCGGCGAGCCATAAAATAGGAAGGCGCAGAGCAGTCATCGTTCCATCCAGGTGGCGGCCACAAGGCCTGCCACAGTGAAAAAATACTCGGTCATTATGAAGAACGCTCGGCCACGCCGGCGCTTGAAAGGGCCTATCATCCGTGAATATGCGTTCCGACTCCAGCGCCAAAGCGTCGGTCTGCGCCTTTTAATCGCAGACCGAGCCCTCTAGTACGCCTAATTCAAGTTTTCGACGAGCAGTGCATCGACCCGCTGAAACCCTCTCGGAAGCTTGTTGCCGCGCCGACCGCGTTCACCCTTGTAATGCTCAAGATCATCCGCCTTGAGCGAGAGCGTACGCTTTCCAGCCTGCAGCACAAGCGTGGCGCCCTCAGGCAACACTGCAATATCCGTGACATATTCCTCACGGCTCGCCACCCGTTCGCCGGAAATCCCGATGATCTTATTGCCTTTGCCTTTACCTAATTGTGGCAGGTCGCTGATTTTGAAGACCAGCAGTCGGCCCTCGGTGGTCACCGACGCCAACCAGTTGTTCTCGCGATCGGCCACGGGGCGGGGCGCGATGACCTTGGCGTTGTTCGGCAGGCTCAACAACGCCTTGCCCGCCTTGTTCTTGGCTTGCAGATCCTCGCCCTTGACCACGAAGCCGTACCCGGCGTCCGAGGCAATCACGTACAGCCCGTCATCATCAGGCATCAGCACGCATTCAAAAGTTGCACCCGGCGGGGGCGTCAATCGACCGGTCAGCGGCTCGCCCTGGCCACGCGCCGATGGCAGGGTATGGGCCGGCACCGAGTAACTGCGCCCGGTGGAGTCGACAAACACCGCGAACTGGTTGGACCGCCCGGCCGCCAAGGCCTTGAAACCGTCCCCGGCCTTATAGGAAAGCCCCGTGGCATCGATGTCATGCCCCTTGGCAGAGCGCACCCAGCCTTTTTCCGACAGCACTACGGTCACTTTCTCGTTCGGCAGCAGGTCGTGCTCCGTCAATGCTTTGGCTTCGGCGCGCTCGACGATCGGCGAGCGGCGGTCGTCGCCGTAGGTCTCGGCGTCCTTGAGCAATTCGGCGCGCACCAGCTTCTTGAGCTTGGCTTCGCTGCCCAACAGGGCTTGCAGCTTGGCTTGTTCCTTGAGCAGTTCGTCCTGCTCGGCCCGCAGTTTCATCTCTTCCAGCCGCGCCAACTGCCGCAAGCGGGTGTCGAGGATGTAGTCGGCCTGGATTTCGCTCAGATCGAAGCGAGCGATCAAGCTGGCCTTCGGGTGTTCCTCGGTGCGAATGATGTGGATCACTTCGTCCAGGTTGAGGTACGCGATCAGCAAGCCGTCCAACAGGTGCAGGCGACGCTCGACCTTGTCCAGGCGAAATTGCAGGCGTCGACGCACGGTCTTGACCCGGAATTCCAGCCATTCCACCAGCAACGCCCGCAGGTTCTTGAGCTGCGGCTTGCCGTCCAGGCCAATGATGTTGATGTTGACCCGGTAGCTGGTCTCCAGGTCGGTGCTGGCGAACAGGTGCTGCATCAGCGCCTCATGATCGACCCGGCTGTTGATCGGGATGATCACGATGCGGCAAGGATTCTCGTGGTCGGATTCATCGCGCAGGTCGGCCACTTGCGGCGCTTTCGACGGTTTTGCCTGCATCATCGCGGCAATCTGCTCCAGCACCTTGGCTCCGGAGACCTGGTGCGGCAGCGCGGTGACGATGATGTCGCCGTCCTCGATGTGGTACACGGCGCGCATGCGCACCGAACCGCGACCGGTCTCGTAGATCTTCAACAGGTCGGCGCGCGGCGTGATGATTTCCGCTTCGGTCGGATAATCCGGACCCTGGATGTGCTCGCAGAGCTGCTCCACCGTGGCTTTGGGCTCGTCCAGCAGGCGCACGCATGCCGTGGCGACTTCCCGCAGGTTGTGCGGCGGCACATCGGTGGCCATGCCGACGGCGATGCCGGTGGTGCCATTGAGGAGAATATTCGGCAAACGGGCCGGCAACACCAGGGGTTCATCGAGGGTACCGTCGAAGTTCGGCCCCCAGTCCGCGGTGCCCTGGCCCAGTTCGCTGAGCAGCACTTCGGAATAGCGCGACAGCCGCGCCTCGGTGTAGCGCATGGCCGCGAAAGACTTGGGATCGTCCGGCGCCCCCCAGTTGCCCTGGCCGTCCACCAGGGTGTAGCGGTAGCTGAACGGCTGGGCCATCAGCACCATGGCTTCATAGCAGGCCGAGTCGCCGTGGGGGTGGAACTTGCCGAGCACGTCGCCGACGGTGCGCGCCGACTTCTTGTGTTTGGAATCGGCGTCCAGCCCCAGCTCACTCATGGCATAGACGATCCGCCGCTGGACCGGCTTCAGGCCGTCGCCGATGTGCGGCAAGGCGCGGTCCATGATCACGTACATGGAGTAATTGAGGTAGGCATTTTCGGTGAAGTCAGCCAGCGACCGGCGCTCTACGCCGTCTAAGCTGTCTGCAAGAATGTCGCTCATGCGGGCCTCATCAGTTCGTTGTCTGGCGCAGCAGCATGGTGCCGTCGCGCTGGGTAAATTCAAGTTTGTTCAGGGCGCTCATGCCCAGCAGCACCTGCGTGCCACCCAGGCCTGGCGCCACCAGGGCACGGACATCGCGCAAGACGATGTCACCCAATTGCAGCCGGTCGATGCGGGTGCGATAGCCCTCGCTCAAACCGTTGGCGGTACTCAACGTCACGCCGAAACCTTTTTCCAGCTTGAGGCGCTCGGCCAACTCCACTGGAATCGCCACATCCGTGGCACCGGTGTCGAGCATGAAATCCACCGGCTGGCCGTTGATATGGCCGCTGGCGACGAAATGCCCCTGGGTATTGCCCACCAGCTTCACTTCGATAAACCCTTCGCCCCGTTGCGAATACACCTGGGTGTTGGGGTTCTGCTGACGCTGCTCTACCTGGGCAAAGAAGCGTGTCGCCAGGAACAGGGCCGCGCACCAGGCCAGGATCATCAACACCCGACCGGCGCGCTTGCCCGGCGCCTGTTGGCTCATGGCGCGGCATCCCAGCCGCCGTCTGGCGCCGCAAAGCGCCAGACAATCGGACGCTCTTCGCCGTCGGCCCGTGGCCCGTCGTTGTTGTCCAGGCCGATCCAGGCGCCCTCGGCATCCACCACGAGCGCTTCGGCCAGACCGTAGTCCTGAGAATAGCGGCGATTGTCCTGCAAGGCCTCGGCGGCGAACGACCAGCAACGCTCCACCCTGGCGCTCTGCGGATCACGCCGGCAGACCTGGAAGGCGTTGCGCTCCAGGGTAAACAGCTTGCCATTGAACAATGAAATATCTGCGAAATCCCGGGAAACCGGGCGGGCCTTGGGGAACTGCGCCGGCTGCATCTCCAGTCCCGCTTCGCTCAACAACACGCAGTTGTCATCGCAATCCCACACCGTTTGCTGGCGCTTGATCAGCAACAGGCCACGACGTTCACGCTCGGCCGCCAGCCATAGCTGATCGCCGGCCGGGCTCACCGCCAGACCTTCGAACAGCGCATTGAAATGCAACAACATGCCGCTGGCCCGGGCCTGGCGAATCATTGTCGGGGCGATTTTCAACCAGGACGCCTCGCCGGTCGGCGGCACTTGCAATACCGCCGCGTAGGCCTCGCTGACCACGTAGCGATTGCCGGCGCTGTCGCAACTGATGCCTTCGAAATCCAGCGCGCCACCGCGCAGGAACGATGCAGCCCAGGTTCGCGAACGCAAGCCCCAGGGCAAACCGTTGTCGGGCACCTCAGGCACGTCGATGGTCAACGCCTGGGCCTGCCAGACCTTCCCATCGGAGGTGTCCAGGCGATAAATGCGGTCATCGTCGCGATCGGACACCGTCCACATTTCATTGCCACACAGGGCCAACCCGGACAGGTTGCCGCCGCGCATGCCTTCGACGGCGTGCTCGGACAGCAACTTCAATTCCGGTGCCGGTTCTGCGACCACAGCCCCCGCCCACAGCAACAACGCCAGGGCGAAACCGCTGCGCATCAGGCCAGCACCTCGGCCAGGTCGCCCTTGGATTCGAGCCAGGACTTGCGATCGCCAGCGCGTTTCTTCGCCAGCAGCATGTCCATGATTTCCGTCGTGGCCGCGAAATCATCCAGGGTCAGTTGCACCAGGCGACGGGTGTTCGGGTCCATGGTGGTTTCGCGCAGTTGCGGCGGGTTCATCTCACCCAGGCCCTTGAATCGGGTGACCTGTGGCTTGCCGCGCTTCTTCTCGGCCACCAGGCGATCGAGGATGCCGTCGCGCTCGGCTTCGTCCAGGGCGTAATAAATGTCCTTGCCCAGGTCGATGCGGTACAGCGGCGGCATCGCGACGTAGACATGCCCGGCGTCCACCAGCGGACGGAAATGCTGGACAAACAGCGCGCACAGCAGCGTGGCGATGTGCAGGCCGTCGGAGTCGGCGTCGGCGAGGATGCAGATCTTGCCGTAGCGCAACTGGCTCATGTCCTCGGCGCCCGGATCGACGCCGATGGCCACGGCGATGTTGTGCACTTCCTGGCTGGCCAGCACTTCGCTGCCGTCCACTTCCCAGGTATTGAGGATCTTGCCCCGCAGCGGCAGGATCGCCTGGAACTCCTTGTCCCGCGCCTGCTTGGCCGAACCGCCGGCGGAGTCCCCTTCCACCAGGAACAGCTCGGAACGCATCGGATCCTGCCCGGCGCAGTCGGCGAGCTTGCCCGGCAACGCCGGCCCCTGGGTGATGCGCTTGCGCTCGACCTTCTTGCTGGCCTTGAGGCGACGACCGGCGTTGCTGATCGCCAACTCCGCCAGCGCCAGGCCGGTTTCCGGGTTGGCGTTAAGCCACAGGCTGAAGGCATCCTTGACCACACCGGAAACAAACGCCGCCGCTTCGCGAGACGACAGGCGTTCCTTGGTCTGGCCGGAGAACTGCGGTTCCTGCATCTTCATCGACAGCACGAACGCGATGCGCTCCCACACGTCTTCCGGCGCCAGCTTCACGCCCCGGGGCAGCAGGTTGCGGAACTCGCAGAACTCGCGCATGGCGTCGAGCAGGCCCTGGCGCAAACCGTTGACGTGGGTCCCGCCCTGGGCCGTGGGGATCAGGTTGACGTAGCTTTCCTGGACACTCTCGCCGCCCTCGGGCAGCCACAGCAGCGCCCAGTCCACGGCTTCCTTGTTACCGGCCAGACTGCCGCAGAACGGCTCGTCGGGCAGGCGTTCGAAACCGTTGACCGCGTCCACCAGGTAAGAGCGCAGGCCGTCTTCGTAATGCCATTCGACCTTCTCGCCGCTGGCCTTGTCCTCGAAACTGACCAACAACCCTGGGCACAATACGGCCTTGGCCTTGAGCACGTGCTTGAGGCGGCTGACAGAGAACTTCGGCGAATCGAAATACTTCGGGTCCGGGGCGAAATACACGCTGGTCCCGGTGTTGCGCTTGCCGACGCTGCCGACCACTTCCAGCTCGGTGGCCTTGAAGCCATCGGCGAAGGTCATCTGGTATTCGTTACCGTCACGCTTAACCCGCACCCGGACCTGGGTCGACAAGGCGTTGACCACGGAAATACCCACCCCGTGCAGACCGCCGGAGAACTGGTAGTTCTTGTTGGAAAACTTGCCGCCGGCGTGGAGCTTGGTGAGGATCAGCTCGACGCCCGACACGCCTTCTTCGGGGTGGATGTCCACCGGCATGCCGCGGCCATCATCGCTGACCTCCAGCGAATGGTCGGCGTGCAGGATGACCTGTACCGATTTCGCGTGCCCGGCCAAGGCTTCGTCGACGCTGTTGTCGATGACTTCCTGGGCGAGGTGGTTCGGCCGACTGGTGTCGGTGTACATGCCGGGGCGCTTGCGCACCGGGTCGAGGCCCGAGAGGACTTCGATGGCGTCTGCGTTATAAGAGCTAGCGCTGGGAGTGGCCATGGGGTCTCGTCGTCAGTGTTCAAATGAAAAAGGGGCGATGGTTCACAGCGAGGTGAAGTCGATCGCCTGGTACAAATCGGCGCCAATGCCGGCAAAACCAAGCAGCGCCGGCAGCTGCTGGGCAAACCCCTGGAAACCGTGGTCGCCGCCGGCCTGGATGCGCAACGCACAGGCGCGGTAATACTGTTGGGCGTGGCGATAATCCAGCGTTTCATCACCGGTTTGCAACCATACCTGATACCGCTGCGGATCCTGGGGCGCCGGCACCTCCAACGCGGCCAGGGTCGTGACGTGGTCGTGGGTCAACTCCCAGGTTTCATCGGTGTACAAATTCTTCTGCGTGCCCAGGTAGCCATCGAACATCCGATGGGGGCTGACGGCCGGATTGATCAGCAATGCCTTGAGGCCGTGGCGCTCGGCCAAGTGAGTCGCATAGTAGCCGCCGAGCGAGCTGCCGACCAGCAGCGGACGGCCCAGTTGTGCAATTGCCTGCTCCAATTGGGCCATGGCTTCGCGGGGGTGGTGGTGCAGGGCTGGCACTTGCAACTGATCGCCCAGGCCCAGGCGGGTCATCACGTCGATGAGTTGACGGGCCTTGGTCGAGGCTGGGGCGCTGTTGAAGCCGTGGATGTAGAGGATCGAAGCGGACATGCCAACTTCCTGTGTCGAGGGCAAAGGCCGGAGTTTACAGGGAGTTTGTGGCGGTTTGGGGGGATTTGGCCGTATCGTCGGCCCATCTCTATCAGCTGTACTCCGATCCAATTGTGGGAGCGAGCTTGCTCGCGATGGCTGTGTCGTGGTCGACCTGGATTTCCGGGTATATATCCATTGCTGCGGTAACGGCGGCTTAGGGTTCCGCCCTTACGGCGGGTCACTTTTGGAAAAGCGCCAAAAGTAACCAAAAACGCTTTGCCCCACCACTGGGCACCTCGCCTAGGCTCGGCGTGCCCTCACTCCGGCATTGCTCCGTGGGCCCGCCGCGAAGGGCCATCCATGGCCCAGCGCGGCTATCCCGGCATCCATGCCGGGATGCCCACTACGCAACGCCTGCGTTCGGCCCTTGTGGTTAATGGGGCGTTCAAGATCAAAAGCAAAAGCAAAAGCAAAAGCAAATGTTGTCTGGCCTATCGGGGATCGACGACATCAAGTGCTCGGTTTGCCAGCAGCTCACTCAGTTCGACCATCTGCTGGACGCCGAAGGCTATATGCCGGTTGGGGCCTTCCAGATTGAAGGCCAGGTCGCTGAGCATCGCATTGGCCGAGGCCAGGGTTTCGCTGAGGTTGGCCAGGAGGGTTTCGCTATCGAGGTTTTCGACGACGGTGAATAGCTGACCGGGGGATGGTTTCTTTTTGGCCTGGGGTTCTGGGGCGAGGTAGAAGTTGAGGGCGCGTTCGGCGGCTTCGTCGAGTTTTTTGGCGTCGAGGCCGGTGTGGGGTGCGGTGGGATCGGTTTTTGGGGGATTGGGGGTAACTTTGAACATGGTGAGGTTCCTTTTACCAAGTGGAACCGCCACGTCTCGTTTTCCAGTCGAGAGGTGGCAGCTATGCGAGGGCTGGAAAAACCGAGGTAAAAGGAAAACCCGGCAGACTCGAAAGTCTCCCACGCACAGCCGCCATAACGCAGAACTGCACAGATAAAGCACGGCAGTATCTCACGTGGTGCGCTGTTACGCCTTTTACTCTTCGGGTTTTCCAGGCCCGGTCGCTGATTGCAGCGACCGGAAAAGGTTAGCGATAACCCTTCCCACCCGGCAACCGCCAGAGCTCGTCGGAAAAATCTGCGCGGAGGTCCGACCATTCCCACAGATGTAAGTCGACTGTAAAGCCGCCTTCGCGGGCAAGCCCGCTCCCACAGGGAACCAAGGTCAGCCGCAAGAACAGGCCGGCCACAAGGCCGCCTTGCTTTGCTTTTGCTTTTTGCTTTTTGCTTTTGATCTTGAAGGCCCCGTTAACCACGACGGCCGAACGCAGGCATTGCGCAGTGGGCAACCCGGCATGGATGCCGGGTTAGCCGCGCTGGGCCATGGATGGCCCTTCGCGGCGGGCCCACGGAGCAATGCCGGAGTGAGGGGATGCCGAGCCTAGGCGAGGCACCGAGTGGAGGGGCAAGCCTTTTTTGCTTACTTTTTTTGGCGTTTGAAAAAAAGTGAGCCGCCGTCAGGGCGGAACCCTAAGTGGCCGTTACCGCAGCAATGGATATGTACTCAATCAACAAAACCCAAGCCAATCACAAGGCCGCCTTCGCGGGCAAGCCCGCTCCCACAGAAAAACTCAATACCCATTGGCCCCATAGTCGACCGCAAACTCAAACCCAACCACCCGCTCAACCCCCGTCTCCAACCGCCCATCCGCCAAAAGCCGCAACCACCGATACCCCGGCGCCTGCTCCCCCACCGCAAAATCCACAGAACCAGGCTCAAACTGAATACAGGTCGAAGGCGAAGCCAACAACCGCACCCCATTGCGCACCTGATCAATCTCCTGATGCACATGCCCCCACAGCACCGCCCGCACCTGGGGAAACCGATCCAACACCGCAAACAGCGCCTCAGGATTACGCAACCCGATGGGCTCCATCCACGCACACCCAATCGAAACCGGATGATGATGCAGGCACACCAGATGATGCCGCTGTGGCGCCTCACTCAGGGCATTGGCCAGCAGAATCAGTTGCTCTTCGGCTAAAAACCCCGGCACCGATCCGGGCACGGCGGAGTCGAGCATCGTCACGCGCCAGTTGCCAACGTCCACCACCGGATCGAGCAATGTGCTCTGGACCGCCGCCTGGAGCATCACCTGCGGCTCATCGTGATTGCCCGGCAGCCAGCGCGCCGGCGCGTCGATCCGCGCGCTCATCTGGCGGAATGCTTCGTAGGATTGAAGCGTACCGTCCTGAGACAAGTCACCCGTGGCAAGCAGCAGATCTATCTCCGGCTGCTGTTCGAGCACCAGGTCGATGACCGCCCGCAGGCTGTCCCGGGTGTTCATGCCCAGCAACGAGGCATCAGCCTCGGCGAACAGGTGGCTGTCGGACAGTTGGACCAGCATCACCGGGTCGGTGGCGGTCAGGGTGGATACGCTCGGCAAATCGCTCGCTCCCAGGCGCGATCACGCCATTGGCTGAAGTGGCAATTATGCTGGGGTTGATCGAAAGGGGAAACCCGCGAACCGGAACCGGTTCACAGACAGGACACCCGCTAGCGAACCACTTCGAATTCGTGACCCAGCGCCAGGCAATGACTCAGCCACTCGCCCAGGAACAGGTTCAACTGGGCTTTTTCATCCGGCTGGTGCATCGAGGCATTGGGGTAAGGATAGATGCCACGAAAGCGTCGTGCATGCTCGGCGCTCACGACTTCGGCCATGCGCGCGTCGTGATAGACCTGAACCTCCAGTTGCGGCACCGGCAGCCACGGCAGGCTGTGCTCCTGGCGCACCTGCAGCGTGGTGGTGTAGGGGCAGGTTTGCAGCACCTCGAGGGCCAGCACGCCGAGCATCTGGTCGCCATGGGTCACCGCGATACGCCGCGGCGCCGGGTCGTTGCGCATGTCGGGCAACAGGCGCATCAGGCGGGCGTAGTTGGCCTCGCAGGCTGCTTGCAGCCCTATCAGGTCGACGCGATAACGATCGCGCAGCTTGCTCAGGACCATAGCCCCCTCACTTCATCGCGGTTCAAGGCCAGCCATTGCAGGGCAATGATGCTGGCTGCGTTGCAGATACGCCCGTCGCGCACCGCTTGCAAGGCGTCTTCAAAAGCCCAGGTTTTCACGCGGATGTCTTCGGCTTCTTCCTCCAGGCCATGCAGGCCGCCGGCCCCTGTGCTGTCGCAGCGCCCCAGGAAAAGATGCACGAATTCATCACTGCCGCCCGGCGAGGGAAAATACTTGGTCATTGGCCACAACGCCGCGAAGACCAGCCCAGCTTCCTCCTGCGCTTCGCGATGAGCAACTTCTTCCGGTTGCTCGTCCTTGTCGATCAAGCCCGCCACCAGCTCTACCAGCCAGGGGTTGGCGGCCTTGTCCATGGCGCCAACGCGAAACTGTTCGATCAACACCACTTCATCGCGCAGCGGGTCATATGGCAATACGCACACCGCGTCATGGCGCACAAACAACTCACGGCTGATTTCACGGCTCATGCCACCGGCGAACAACTCATGGCGCAAGCGGACACGATCGAGCTTGTAGAAACCCTGGAAGCAGTTCTCGCGCTTGACGATGTCCACGGCGCTCGGGGTGGTGTTGGCGAAATCGGTCATGACTGTCCTCGTTTGCGGTGATCAATACGAGGTTCCAACCTCGGCTTCGCGCCATCCTAACGCGCCCGTACCCTTTGATGCAGCCCCTTTCCCGTCATCGGGATGGACGGCCAGGCGCAAAATCACTCTAATGAGCTTAGTGGCGAACTGATTGCCCTGCTGACAGTCGAAGCGGGTAACTTTTCGCCTTTCCCTGTTCCACGAAGGACGCCCATGTCGCTTTTCAGAATTGTCTCGCTGGCCGCCATTGCCCTGACGCTGGGGGCCTGCCAAAGCCTGTTCCAACCCAACTACCGCGCCCCGCTGGAAACCACCCGCGACGCCTCGGAACAATTGCAGCCGGGCTGCGCCAGCGCCGACTGCCCGCTGGTGAACATCGACACCGTGCATTTTCCTGCCGAGCCGGCCTTGGACAGCCTCATTGAAAAACGCCTGCTGCAAATGACCCGCACCACCCCGGACGCCCCGGTCGCGCCCACGCTGGCCGCCTACCGCGAGCAGTTCCTGCGCACCGCGGCGCCGCGCACCAGCAGTTATTTGCAGGCCAAGGTACGTGAGCAGCATGACGGCTTGGTGATCATCGAATTGTCCAGCTACCTGGACACCGGCGGCGCCCACGGCACGCCGGGACGCGGCTTCATCAACTATTCGCGCCAGCAGCACAAAGTGCTGACCCTGGCAGACATGCTGCTGCCGGGCCAGGAAGAAGCATTCTGGAAAGCCGCCCAGGTCGCCCACAACAGCTGGTTGATCAGCACCAAGCTGGATCAGGAACCGGACTTCCTGAAACAGTGGTCCTTCCAGAAAACCCCGCACATCGCCCTGACCTATGGCGGGGTGATCCTCAAGTATGAAACCAGCACCATCGCGCCCTACGCCCTGGGCCACATCGAGCTGAAGATCGCCTACCCGCGCCTCAACGGCATCCTCAAGCCCGAGCTGTTTCCCGGCCGTAGCTGAACGCCCGGCCCAGCAGCAGTTGCAGCAGCCCTGCCAGCATGAGCGACGGCAGGGTCGCACCGATGTCCGGGTAGACATTGGCGAGCAGGTGATACGTGCTCACCCCACCCAGCCAGGCCAACAGTGCCGGCCAGCGCAACGCGGCCGATGCCACCTGGCTGCTGCGTTTGCGCAGGATGAAGTGGTCCACCAGCACCACGCCGAACAGCGGCGCGAACACCGAGCCGATCAGCAACAGGAAATTCTGATACTGGGCCAACGGCGCGAAGCAGGCGATCAGGGTACAGACCAGACCAATCGCCAACGCCAGGTGCTCGACCTTCAGCCCCGACAACATGCCGCTGGACACCGCCGCCGAATGGATGTCGGCGAAGGCGTTTTCCGACTCGTCCAGCAGAATCAGCAGCAATGGAATACCCAATCCGGCACCCGCCAGCGCCAGCAACAGCGCATTGACCTCACCGCTCGGGGCGAACGCCAGGGTGTAGGCGACGCCCAGGCTCATTAGCCAAAAGTTACCGATGAAGAAGCCCAGGGCGGTGCCGCCGAAGACATTCCGGGCGCGTTGGCCGAAGCGTGAGTAGTCGGCGATCAGCGGCAGCCACGACAACGGCATGGCGATCGCAATGTCGAACCCCACGGCCAGCGGCATCGAGCCGTCACCGGGCCGGGCCCACAGCGCCGCCAGGTCGGCCTTGGCGAACAGGTTCCAGGTCAACCAGGTGCACGCCGCCAGCAACAGCCAGATGCCCCACTTGCGCAGGACCTTGCGCACGAACGTCAGCGGCCCGCTCACCGCGAGTAAGGTTGCCAGGGCACCGAAGAACAAGGTCCACAGCAGCGGATTCGCCCCGAGGCTGCCTTCGCTGAAGGCCCGGGCGCCGAGCAGGCTGGCGGCGTCGCGCATGACGATGATTTCGAACGACCCCCAGCCGATCAACTGCAACAGGTTCAACAGCGCCGGCACGCTTGCGCCCTTGCTGCCGAGGCTGAGCTTGAGGGCGGCCATGGCCGACAGGCCGGTGTCGCTGCCGATCACCCCAACCGCCGCAAGCAGCAGTACGCCCGCCAGCGTGCCAAGGAAAATCGCCAGCAACGAACCACTCAGGCCCAGGCCCGGCGCCAGCAAGGCCCCGACCTGCAAGACCATCAGGCCGATGCCGAGGGAAAACCACAGGGAAAACAGATCGCGGGCGCCGAAGACGCGTTTGTCCAGGGGGACGGCGATGTCGGGGGAGTAGGTGCTGGGTTGGATGTTCAAAGGTGCTATCTCAGATGAATACTTGTTGTTCTGGCGATTGCTTTCGCGAGCAAGCTCGCTCCCACAGGGGATCGGGGTAAGCACAAAAATCTGTGTGCACCAGTGATCCACTGTGGGAGCGAGCTTGCTCGCGAAGGCGGCGGCAAGGACACCACCGCCTCCAGCTCACATCACACTTTCTTGTAAAGCTGACTGCCTTCCTGCTTGAACCGCTCGGCCTGTTCCGCCATCCCTTGGGCGACTTCCACATCCACCGCCTCGATGCGCTGGTTGGCCGCGTACTCGCGCACTTCCTGGGTGATTTTCATCGAACAGAACTTCGGCCCGCACATCGAGCAGAAATGCGCGACCTTGGCCGAGTCCTTCGGCAAGGTTTCGTCGTGGTACGAACGCGCGGTGTCCGGGTCCAGGCCGAGGTTGAACTGGTCTTCCCAGCGGAACTCGAAGCGTGCCTTGCTCAAGGCGTTGTCGCGGAGCTGCGCGCCGGGGTGACCTTTTGCAAGGTCGGCCGCATGAGCAGCGATTTTGTAGGTGATGATCCCGGTCTTCACGTCATCCTTGTTCGGCAAGCCCAGGTGTTCCTTCGGGGTCACGTAGCAAAGCATCGCGCAACCGAACCAGCCGATCATCGCCGCGCCGATGCCGGAGGTGATGTGGTCGTAGCCCGGCGCGATGTCGGTGGTCAGCGGGCCGAGGGTGTAGAACGGCGCCTCGTCGCAGCACTCGAGCTGCTTGTCCATGTTTTCCTTGATCAGTTGCATCGGCACGTGACCCGGGCCTTCGATCATGCATTGCACATCGTGTTTCCAAGCGATCTTGGTCAGCTCGCCGAGGGTTTCCAGCTCACCGAACTGCGCTTCGTCGTTGGCGTCGGCGATCGAGCCCGGACGCAGGCCATCGCCCAGCGAGAAGCTGACGTCGTAGGCCTTCATGATTTCGCAGATGTCTTCGAAGTGGGTGTAGAGGAAGTTTTCCTTGTGGTGCGCCAGGCACCACTTGGCCATGATCGAGCCGCCACGGCTGACGATGCCGGTGACGCGCTTGGCGGTCATCGGCACATAGCGCAGCAGCACGCCGGCGTGGATGGTGAAGTAATCGACGCCCTGCTCGGCCTGTTCGATCAGCGTGTCGCGGAACAACTCCCAGGTCAGGTCCTCGGCCACGCCGCCGACTTTTTCCAGGGCCTGGTAGATCGGCACGGTGCCGATCGGCACCGGCGAGTTGCGGATGATCCACTCGCGGGTTTCATGGATGTGCTTGCCGGTGGACAGGTCCATGACCGTGTCCGAGCCCCAGCGGATGCCCCAGGTCAGCTTCGCCACTTCTTCTTCGATGGACGAACCCAGCGCGCTGTTGCCGATGTTGCCGTTGATCTTCACCAGGAAGTTGCGGCCGATGATCATCGGTTCCAGTTCGGTGTGGTTGATGTTGGCCGGGATGATCGCGCGACCACGGGCGATTTCGTCGCGGACGAATTCCGGGGTGATGACTTTCGGCACGCTGGCGCCGAAGCTGTGGCCGGCGTGTTGCTGGTCCAGCAGTCCGGCTGCGCGGGCCACTTCCAGCTTCATGTTCTCGCGGATGGCGACGTATTCCATCTCGGCGGTGATGATGCCTTTGCGCGCGTAGTGCATCTGGCTGACGTTGGCGCCCGGCTTGGCCCGGCGCGGGTTGTTGACGTGGGCGAAGCGCAGTTGGGTCAGCTCGGGATCGGCCAGGCGTTGCTGGCCGAAGTTGGAACTCAGGCCGGCCAGGCGCTCGGTGTCACCACGGGCCTCGATCCACGGCGAGCGCACGTCGGCCAGGCCTTTGCGCACGTCGATGATCACGTTCGGGTCGGTGTAGGGGCCCGAGGTGTCGTACACGGTCACCGGCGCGTTGATCTCACCGCCGAAGTCGGTCGGGGTCACGTCGAGGCTGATTTCGCGCATGGGCACGCGGATGTCCGGGCGACTGCCCTGGACATAGATTTTTTGCGAGCGGGTAAAGGGCTGAACCGATTGCTGATCGACCTGGGCCGAATCACTGAGGTTGATCGCGTTTTTTGATTTTGTCGTCATCACGGGCTCTCCAGACACACATCCAGGCAGTGGATTTTTGTCGGAGCGAACCTGTAGCGAATGGACGCAATCGCGCACGACGGTGCGGATGCTGTGCTTGCTGCGGAGCGTGCTCGAAGATCGAAAGCCGATGATCGAACCACATCCCGGACGAAGCACAAGAGGACTCGCCGGGTGACGAGAAATCTTGTTCCCTACGCAGGCGTTAACCTGATCAGGTTCAACGGGATCCGAAATTATTCGATCTCAGCCTCATAGCAAGGCACCCCGACAAGAACCTGGCCAGTCTAGACACAACTCCCGCGGAACGCCATCACCTGGGCAAAAGCCGTGATGAATGGCGCATATACAGGATTGTTGCCGTGCGTGCGCGCAACTACACTCGCTACGCCGCGCCTCTTTAGTGCGCACTCATCCGTGAAATAGGGATCGCCTCATGCTGCGCAAACTCTCACTGGCCCTCGCCGTGTCTTGTGCGTCCAATGGACTGGCCTGGGCTGCCGAAGCGCCCTTGACCACCAAAACCGATCTGGTGAGCGTGTATCAGGAAGCGGTGGACAACAATGCCGACCTGGCCGCCGCCCGCGCCCAGTATGGCGCCCAGAAGGAAGTGGTGCCCCAGGCGCGTGCCGGGTTGCTGCCCAACCTGTCCGGTGGCGCCGAAGTGGCCAACGTGCGCACCGACATCGACCAGCCGGCCGCCGTCGCCACCCGCAGCGCTCGCTCGTATCAGGCCACGCTGTCCCAGCCGCTGTTCCGGGCCGATCGCTGGTTCCAGTTCCAGGCCGCCAAGTCGGTGAATGAACAGGCCTCGCTGCAACTGTCGGCCACCGAGCAGAACATGATTCTGCAAAGCGCCGAGAGCTATTTCAACGTGCTGCGCAGCCAGGACAACCTGGCCTCGACCAAGGCCGAGGAAGCCGCCTTCAAGCGCCAGCTCGACCAGTCCAACGAACGCTTTGACGTGGGCCTGTCGGACAAGACCGACGTCCTGCAATCCCAGGCCAGCTACGACACTGCGCGCGCCAACCGGATCCTTGCCCAGCGCCAGGTCGAGGATGCCTTCGAGGCGTTGATCACCCTGACCAACCGCCAGTACAACTCGATCCAGGGCATCGTCCATACGCTGCCGATCCTGCCGCCGGCACCGAACGATGCCAAGGCCTGGGTCGACACGGCCGCCAAGCAGAACCTCAACCTGCTGGCCAGCAACTATGCGGTCACCGCGGCCGAAGACACCTTGCGCCAGCGCAAGGCCGGCCACGCACCGACCCTGGACGCCGTGGCAAGGTACGAAAAAGGCGACAACGATGCCTTGGGCTTCAGCAACCCGAACGCGTTCGGCCAACCGTACGGCGGTGACGTCGAACAGCGCACCCTGGCGTTGCAACTGAACATTCCGATCTACAGCGGCGGCTTGACCAGCTCCCAGGTGCGCGAGTCCTACTCACAACTCACCCAGACCGAGCAGCAGCGCGAAGGCTTGCGCCGCCAGGTGGTGGAAAACACCCGCAACCTGCATCGCGCGGTGAACACCGACGTGGAACAGGTCCAGGCGCGGCGCCAGTCGATCATTTCCAACCAGAGCGCGGTGGAAGCCACCGAGATCGGCTACCAGGTGGGGACGCGCAACATCGTCGACGTGCTGGATGCCCAGCGCCAGCTGTACACCTCGGTGCGCAACTACAACAACGCCCGCTACGACTACATCCTCGACAACCTGCGCCTCAAGCAGGCCGCCGGCACCTTGAGCCCGGCCGACCTGCAAGACCTGTCGCGCTACCTCAAGCCCGACTACAACCCGGACAAGGACTTCCTGCCGCCGGACCTGGCGCAGGCCGCGGCGCAGCAGTTGCGTTCACGGCCGGCGCAGTAACCACCCGTTTAACAGGCAACGGTTCCCCTGTGGCGAGGGGATTTATCCCCGTTGGGCTGCGTAGCAGCCCCAAACCTGACAACTCGGTGTGTCAGATGGCTTGAAAGGGGGCGCTTCGCGCCCCAGCGGGGATAAATCCCCTCGCCACAAAGGCAACGATCACCGGTCGGAAATCAACCGCCCCAACCCGTCCAGCAACCGCTGCAACGCACCCTGGTTGGCCCGCATCACCTTCAATCCCGCCTCGGCCATGCGCTGGGCATCGCGGGGCAGCTCGAACAGCCGTTGCACCGCCAAGGCCAGGCTCTCGGCATCCTCGACCTCCTGCAACGCACCGGCGCTGCGCAGTTGCGCGGCGATGTCGAGGAAGTTGAACAGGTGCGGCCCGCTGAGCACCGGCTTCGCCAGCGCCGCCGGCTCAAGCAGGTTGTGCCCGCCGTTGGCCACCAGGCTGCCACCGACAAACGCGCTGTCGGCCAACGCATAAAGAAACAGCAGCTCGCCCATGGTGTCGCCGAGCAAGACCGAAGCCTGGGCGGTGATCGGTTGCGCGCTGGAGCGCCGAACCGTGGCGAAGCCCTGGCTTTCACAGAGCTGGTGCACGGCGTCGAAGCGCTCGGGATGACGCGGCACTAGGATCAGCAACGCATCGGGATAACTGTCGAGCAACCGACGGTGGGCGTCGAGCACCACCTCATCTTCCCCTTCATGGGTACTGGCAGCGATCCACACCGGGCGCTCCATGGCTTGCCACTGACGCCGCAAGGCGCCGGCGTTTTCCAGCAGTTGCGGGTCGATGGCCAGGTCGAACTTGATCGAGCCCGTGACCTCGACGGTCTCCGTCCGGGCGCCCAGTTGCCGGAAACGTTCGGCCTCGGCTTCGGTCTGGACGGCGAACAGGCTCATCTCGGCGAGCATCGGCCGAGTGAGCCCGGGGAAGCGCGCATAGCCTCGGGCTGAACGCTCCGACAATCGTGCATTCGCCAACGCCACGGGAATGCCCCGGCGAGCACACTGGTGAATGTGATTGGGCCACAACTCGGTTTCCATGATCACCGCCAGGCACGGACGCACCTGGTCGAGAAAACGCCTGGCCGCGCACGGCAAGTCGTACGGCAGGTAGCAGTGCTGGATGCGCGGCTCGTTGGCGAACAACGCCTGGATCCGCTCCGATCCCGTCGGGGTCATGCAGGTGACCGTGATCGGCAACTGTGGATAACGTTGCAGCAAGGCGCGGATCATCGGTGCGGCGGCAATGCTCTCGCCCACCGAAACGGCATGGACCCAGATCCCTCCCGGCGCCATCGCCGGCAGCCCCCGAGAGAAACGCTCGCCAATGCGCCGGGCATACGCCGGCGCCTTGCGAGCCCGCAGCCACAGCCGAATCGCTACCAGTGGCAGCCCCAGATAAAACAATGCGCTATAGAGAGTTCTGTTCATGGCGGCGGAGTTTATCGGTTTTTCAGCCGATCGCCTGCAACTGCACGGCAAAACGTTCCGCCAGCCAGCGCGCGGCCGGCCCCAGAGGTTCGTCGCGGCGCCAGACCAGTTCCACCACCAGGGCCGGCGGGGTCCACTCGCTGTTGAGCTCCACCATGTCGCCCAGATACGCCGGGTACTGCACGACGTGCCGTGGCAACCAGGCCCACCCCAGGCCACTTCTCAGCCATTCGGCCAACACATAGAAACTGTCGGCGCGCCAGACCTGCGGGCTGGCCTGCTCGCTGCCGGGGTAGACACTGGATTGGGTCGCCATCAGCAACTGCCGGTGCCGGGCCATCTCTCGGCAGGACACATAGGCGTGACTGGCCAGCGGATGCCCCTTGCCGCACACGGTGACCATCTCGACGCTGCCCAACACGCGACGTTCCAGGGCTTCGGGGATCTGGTCGTGGTAGAACAACAACCCCAGGTCCGCGCGGCGCTCCACCAGTTTGCGCGCCACGTCGCCCTGGGCGGCGCTGGCCAGTTGCACCTCAAGGGTAGGGAATTGCTCGGCCAGCGCCGCCAGGCTGTCGATGACCGGTTGATACGGCATGGCTTCGTCCTGGGCCAGACGCAGGGAGGCTTCCTGGCCACGCATCAGCGCCAGTGCCCGGCCGTTGAGGCGCTCGCACTGACGCAAGACCTCCCAAGCCTCCTCCAGCAAGACATCGCCGGCCTCGGTGAGCGTCGGCTGCCGGCCACTGCTGCGCTCGAACAGGCTCACTCCCAGGTCGGTTTCCAGCCAGGCGATCGCGCTGCTGATGGCCGACTGGGCTTTGCGCCGGTCCCGCGCCACGGCAGAAAACGAGCGCTTCTCGGCGACTTCCACGAATAACTGTATTTGTTCCAGATTCCACTGCACAGACATAACGCAACCTATCTCTTAGACAGATAGGTAATGACTTTACCGCATCTGTCCAGGTTCTAGAATGGCGCCATCGAAAGACGCAACGCTGACCGAGGACTGCCCATGAACGCTTACTACTACCTGGCTATCGCCATTTGCGCGGAAGTGATCGCCACCGTTTCGATGAAAGCGGTGAAAGGCCTGAGCACACCTCTACCCCTGATCCTGGTGATCGCCGGCTACGGCATTGCCTTCTGGATGCTGACTCTGGTGGTGCGCACGGTGCCGGTGGGCGTGGCGTACGCGGTGTGGGCCGGGATGGGAATCGTCATGGTCAGCGTGGCGGCGTTGTTCATCTATGGGCAGAAGCTGGATGTACCGGCGATGCTGGGGATGGCGCTGATTGTGTTGGGGGTGGTGGTGATTCAACTGTTCTCCAAGACAGCCGGGCACTGAACACACAAACCTGCGGTGACCAGCTTTTTGTGGCGAGGGAGCTTGCTCCCGCTGGGCCGCAACGCGGTCCTCCTGGTGGGCGCTTCGCACCCAAGCGGGAGCAAGCTCCCTCGCCACGGGCAGCCGCCTTTGATGTTGATGCTCAACAAATCCCAATAGCATCGAGTCTGTATACTGCGCCTTCGTCTTGTTCACTGAGGTCGCTGCATGCCATCCGTTATTTCCACCGACGTTCTGATTGTCGGCGCTGGAGTCGCCGGCCTCTGGCTCAATGCACGCCTGCGTCGCCTGGGCTTTTCGACCGTGCTGGTGGAGAGCGCTAGCCTCGGCGGCGGGCAGAGCGTCAAATCCCAGGGCATCATCCACGGCGGCGCCAAGTACGCCTTGCACGGCGCCCTGACCGGTGCCTCGGAGGCCATCGCCGACATGCCGCGCCGCTGGCGTGAAGCCCTCAAGGGCGAAGGCGAGCTGGACCTCTCCGGCGTGCGCATGCTGTCGGATGCCCATTACCTCTGGTCCCCCGGCACCCTGGCCGGCAACCTCACCAGTTTCTTCGCCAGCAAGGCCGTGCGCGGCCGGGTCGACCAGGTCAAGGGCGAACAACTGCCGCCGGCCCTGCAAGACAAGCGCTTCAAGGGCAAGGTCTATCGCCTGGCCGAACTGGTGGTGGACGTTCCCAGCCTGATCGAGCGCCTGGCGGAGCTGGCCGGCGACGGCTTGCTGGCCGGGCAGCGCATCGAGCCGTTGCGCGAGGGCGGCGCACTGGTGGGCTTGAAGGTGGACGACCGCGAGATCCGCGCCCAGCGCATTGTCCTCAGCGCCGGCGGCGGCACCGCCGACCTGCTCGGCGCCCTGGGCCTGGACCAGCCGGCCATGCAGCGCCGACCGCTGCACATGGTCCTGGTCAAGGGACCGAGCCTCAAGCCACTCTACGCCCACTGCCTGGGAGGCGGGCCGAAGCCGCGCGTCACCGTAACCACCCACCCGGCCGCCGACGGCCAGTGGGTCTGGTACCTGGGAGGCGACCTCGCCGAAGGCGATGGCGTGGCCCGCGAGCCCGCCGCGCAGATCGCCGCCGCCCAGAAAGAGCTCGGCCAGTTGCTGCCCTGGATCGACCTCAGCACCGCGCAATGGGCCACATTGCGGGTCGACCGCGCCGAACCGTTGCAAACCGGCCTGACCCGTCCGGACAACGCCTTTCTCGCCGAGCAGGATCGCCTGCTGGTGGGCTGGCCGACCAAGCTGGCCCTGGCCCCGGACTTCGCCGACCGGGTGATCAGCGCGCTGCAACGCGACGGTGTCGAACCCCATCAAGCGGCGCCGTTGCCGGCGTTGCCGAAACCGCCCATGGGCGTCCCGGCGTGGGAGCAACTGCTGCCATGAGCCAACCGACCCTGCACGACCTCTACCGGCCGTTGGGCCATAACGGCCCCCAGGTCTCGCCGCTGGGCCTGGGCACGGTCAAGCTCGGCCGCGACCAGGGCGTCAAGTACCCCAGCGGCTTCCAGATCCCCGATGACGAGGCGGCACGCATGTTGCTCAAGCTGGCGCGCGACCTGGGCATCAACCTGATCGACACTGCGCCGGCCTACGGCCAGAGCGAAGAACGCCTCGGCCCGTTGCTGCGCGGCCAGCGCCAGGACTGGGTGATTGTCAGCAAGGTCGGCGAGGAGTTCAGCGACGGCCAGTCGCGCCACGACTTCAGCGCCGCCCACACCCGACGCTCGGTGGAACGCAGCCTCAAGCGCCTGGAAACCGACTACATCGACCTGGTGCTGGTGCATTCCGACGGCAATGACCTGGCGATTCTCAACGACAGCGAGGTTTACCCGACCCTGGCGGCGCTCAAGCGCGAAGGCAAGATCGGCGGCTTCGGTTTTTCCGGCAAGACCGTCGAAGGCGGCTTGAAAGCCCTGGAGCAAGGCGATTGCGCGATGGTCACCTACAATCTGAACGAACAGGCCGAGAAGGCGGTCATTGACTACGCCAACGCTCACGGCAAGGCGATCCTGGTCAAGAAAGCCCTGGCCAGCGGCCATGTCTGCCTGAGCCCCGGCGTGGACCCGGTCCGGGCCAGCTTCGAACTGTTGTTTGAACATCCTGGGGTCGCCAGTGCTATTGTCGGCACCATTAATCCGCTGCACCTCGCCCATAACGTCGCGACCGTTGCCAAGGTCCTGCGTGAGAACTGACGCCGCTTGACGCGGCATGAAGAAGGAGTCGACATGCCGCGTACGCTCATCCGCAAGAACCCAAGCAACTTCAAGACCCTGCCCCTGTTTGTCGAAGCGACGCCCGAAGGCCTGGCTTACCAGAGCGTCGGGATGCCGATGAATTTCGCCCAGACCCTGCAGCGCCGCCGTCCTGTCACCGTGGCCGACGCCGAACGCTTTTCCCTGGAGCTGGCCAACCTGGGCGTTTCGGTGCGCCTGACCGTGCATTGGCAGAATCGTGACTATTGGGTGTTGGTGCGCCAGCGCCGGCAGGACCGTGGCGATGTGGTGCTCAAGTTGATTTCCGGCTACGTCCCGGCCCACGAGCTGAACCTGCCACTGCTCACCGCCATCAGCGAAATCGCCGAGGAATGCCTGCTGGAAACCCCGGAAGGCTGGCTCGGCGGACGCTTCAACGACACCTGGCTGCCGGCCCCTTACGCCAGTGCCTTGCACTATCGCGAAGCCCTGCCGTTCCGCCTGACGCCGCTGTCGGGCTCCGCGAGGCCGGTGCGCAGCGCGAACCTGCAACTGATCGAACGGCCTCGGGCCTATGTGCACCTGCCCACGGCGTCCCTGCAATTGATCTATGACCTGCGCCTGGACGTGCCCAAGGAAGCCAAGTCCCTGAGCCTGTTCCATGTGGATGAGCGCCTGGAGGGCGACCAGTTGGTGGCGCGCCTGGACCGCAAAAGGCCGGATCTGTACCTGATGCCGCTGCAGGATGGGCAACCGCTGCCGGAGCTGTATACCTTGAAGAAGGACCAGTTATACCCGGCCAGCACCCGGGGGCTGTACCTGGCGGAAAGTTTTGCCCGGCAGGACGGCTGGCTGGTGCGTGACGAGCGGATTCGCTGGAAGGACTGGTTGCGCCAGCAAGGCTTGGCGCCACCGGGCAAGGAATCGGGACTGACCCGACTGAAGGGCAAGGCCCGGCAATTGTTCAAGAAGATCGTGCCGCGCAAGACGGCTCGCTAAGCCTGATGCCCATTTTCTGGCTGGACAATGGGCCCTGTGGGAGCGAGCTTGCTCGCGATAGCGGTGTGTCAGCCTAATCGAGGCTGAATGATCCAACGCAATCGCGAGCAAGCTCGCCCCCACAGGTTCTGCGCTTTGCCTGACGCATCAGTTGTTGCGAATCTTCTCCACGATCGCCGTCGTCGAGCTGTTCTCCACCAGCCCCAACACTTTCACAGTGCCGCCGTAGGCCGCGACGATGTCCGCGCCCACGACCTGGTCGATCCCATAGTCACCGCCCTTGACCAGCACATCCGGCTTGACCTGGCGCAGCAGGTTTTCCGGCGTGCTTTCGCTGAAGCTGATCACCCAGTCCACCGCCCCCAGCCCGGCCAGGACCGCCATGCGCCGGTCGACGCTGTTGATCGGCCGGCCCGGGCCCTTGAGACGGCTCACGGAGGCATCGTCATTGACCGCGACGATCAGACGATCGCCCTGGGCCCTGGCCTGTTCCAGGTAGGTCACATGGCCCGCGTGAAGAATGTCGAAGCAGCCATTGGTGAAGACGATTCTCTCGTTATGGGCTCGGGCGTCGTCAACCGCCAGCAGCAGTTGCTCCAGGCCCAGCACACCGCGCTCGGAGCCTTCTTCGCGCTGGATGGCACGCCGCAATTCCGGGGCGCTGATGGCCGCCGTGCCCAGCTTGCCGACCACGATCCCCGCCGCCAGGTTCGCCAGGGCCACCGCATGGGGCAGTTCCTCACCCGCGGCGATGGCCGCCGCCAGGGTGGAGATCACGGTGTCGCCGGCGCCCGTCACGTCGAACACTTCGCGGGCCCGGGCCGGCAGGTGCAACGCCGGATGATCGGGACGCAGCAGGGTCATGCCGTGCTCGCCACGGGTCACCAGCAAGGCGCCGAGGTCCAGATCCTGCATCAGTTGGGCGCCCTTGCTCACCAACTCGTGCTCATCGACGCAACCGCCGACGATGGTTTCGAACTCGCTGAGGTTCGGCGTGATCAGGCTGGCGCCACGGTAGATGGAGAAATCCTTGCCCTTGGGGTCGGCCAGGACCGGAATGCCGCGGGCACGGGCGGCCTGGATCAGCACCTGGTGGTTTTTCAACGCACCCTTGCCGTAGTCGGACAACACCAGCACCTTGACCCCATCGAGCAGGCTCTCGACTTCCCCGCCGAGGGCCAGGGGATCGGTGGAAAACGGCTCTTCGAAGTCGATGCGCAGCAGTTGCTGGTGACGGCTCATGACCCGCAGCTTGACGATGGTCGGCTGGTGCGCAATGCGCTGGAAGGTCGCCCGCACGCCCGCGCCCTTGAGGCTGTTGGTCAGGCTGTCGGCGGCCTCATCGTCGCCGGTCACGCCCACCAGTGAAGCCGGTGCGCCCAGCGCGGCGATGTTCAGGGCAACGTTGGCGGCACCACCGGGGCGGTCCTCGATGTTCTCGACCTTCACCACCGGTACCGGTGCCTCGGGGGAAATCCGTGAGGTACCGCCATGCCAGTAGCGGTCGAGCATGACATCGCCGACCACCAATACAGGGGCTTGATCGAATCGCGGCATGGACAACTTCATGGAGATCCCACATACAAAATGAACAGGGGCGCGATATTAGCACAGGGTTGGTGAAGGCTGATTCATGGCTGTGTGCCACTGCTTTCACTCGTCGATGCGCGCCCCCATTCGGAGGCGCGATGCGATGCAGGTTTGCCCGCCCGATCAGCGTTGCAGCAACGCCGACAACCGCTCGCAGGCCTGGGCGAGCGCCGTTTCACTGGTGTCGATCTGGCAATCCGGGGCGAGCGGAACTTCGTAGGGACTGTCGAGCCCGGTGAAGTTCTTGATTCGCCCGGCGCGGGCTTCGCGGTACAAGCCCTTGGGGTCGCGCTGGGCACAGACGTCCAGGGGAGTGCTGACGTAGACCTCCACGAAGGTGCCTTCCGGGAACAACTGCCGGGCCGTCTCGCGGTCGGCGCGAAACGGGGAGATCGCCGCGACGATGACGATCAGGCCGGCATCGACCATCAACCGCGCCACCTCGCCGATGCGCCGGATGTTTTCCTTGCGTGACTCGGCATCCATGCCCAGGCCTCGACACAACCCTTGGCGCAGGTTGTCGCCATCGAGCAGGGCCGTGTGCAGGCCCTGCCGGTTGAGCTGTACTTCCAAGGCATTGGCCAGCGTCGACTTGCCCGCCCCGGACAGCCCGGTCAGCCAGATGCAGCGTGGACGCTGGGCCTTGATCGCGGCCCGATCCTGGGGCGTGAGCGCCGGCGCGCAAGGACGTATCTGCGCCTGCAATACCTTTGACGTTTCATTCATAGCCGAGCATCTCATAGTCACGTTGGTACACCCGCCGCACCAGGCGGCGCGTGCGCACCGAGCACAGGTCCCGTACCGGCACCGCGGCGCGCTGCTGCGAGCGGTTCACATGGGGCAAGGTCGCACGGCCGCCGAGACGTTCGTATAGCTGGCGATAATCGCGCCCCAGGTGTTCCTGATAACCGATGAAATCCATCGCCAGATGGCCGAGGGAGTCGGTGAGAAAATCCGTCTGGGCAGCGAAATGCAGTTGCCGGGTGATGTTTTCCGGGTGCAGCCAGCGGGCGACGAAGTCATCGAAATCGCGGTAATGCCTCACCATTGCCTGCGCCGCGTGATCGCGTTGCCCCAGCGTATTGCCCCGCAGGAAAGCATAGGCTGAATATGCCCGCTCCAGCGGATCACGCACAAAAGCGAATTTGAAGCTGTCGGCGTACTGCCGCGCAAACTGTTGCTCGTACCAGTACAACGGCAGGTGTCCGGGGGTATAGCCTTCGAACAAGCCGGCGCAAACACTGCTACCGGCGCATTTTGGCACATGGATGAACAGGCAGGCGCGCTCGGCGAAGATTTCGGGGAAATGGCAGTTGGCCGACATCGACTTGTTCACGACCTGGCGGTCGACCACCGACAGGCGCCCCAACAGAAAGGACCGCTGCGCCTTGGGCAGCAGCTTCCAGAGATAGCGTTGCAGCATTCGGATACCCACGCGAGAAGGATGGCCCCCTCGATCGCTGAAGTGCGTTCAGGAAAGTTCTGTGGGCAAAACCTTACCAAGCGCGGGTCGCCGTTTTATGGTGGTTTGGTCAAGCCTGGTAACGGCTTCGATACAAACCCGAGGGGGCAAGCCCGCCCTTACACCGTGGGCCGGTGCCAACCGACATCGGCACCGGGGCGGGCCTGAGGGTCAGGCAATATTATGGGCTGGCGCATCCAGCCCCATGGCGTGAAGACGCGCGTAGTAGCCGTTCTGGGCCAGCAGTTCGCCGTGGGTGCCGCGCTCGACAATGCGGCCCTGGTCCATCACCAGGATCATGTCGGCCTTCTCGATGGTCGACAGCCGGTGCGCGATGACCAGGGTCGTACGGCCTTTCATCACCTGGTCCAACGCGGCCTGGATATGCCGCTCGGACTCGGTATCCAGCGCCGACGTCGCCTCGTCGAGAATCAGCAGCGGCGCATTCTTGAGCAGGGCCCGGGCAATCGCCAGGCGCTGGCGCTGGCCGCCCGACAGCAGCACGCCGTTTTCACCCACTTCGGTGTCCAGGCCATTGGGCAACTGGGCGATGAAGTCCATCGCATAGGCATCCTCGGCGGCTTTTTCAATGTCCGCCCGGGGCGCTCCCGCCAGGTCGCCGTAGGCGATGTTGTTGGCCACCGTGTCGTTGAACAGCGTGACATGCTGGGTCACCTGGGCGACGTGCCGACGCAGGTTGCGCAGGCGATAGTCTTCGATCTCCACGTCGTCGAGCAGGATCTGGCCGACCTCGTGGTGGTAGAAACGCGGGATCAGGCTCGCCAGGGTCGACTTGCCGCTGCCCGAACGGCCCACCAGCGCAATCATCTGCCCAGGGGCGGCAGTGAAGCTGATGTCCTTGAGCACCTCACGGTCGGCACCGGGGTAGGTGAAGCTCAGGTTGCGCACGTCCAGGCGACCGCTGACACGCTCCTGCTCGACCGTACCGGAATCGATTTCCGGCTCGACGTCCAGTTGCTCGAAGATGCTCTCGGCACCGGCCACGCCTTTCTGGATGGTGGAGCTGACTTCCGAGAGCTGGCGAATCGGCTTGGGCAGCAGGCCGGCGGCGGTGATGTAGGCCACCAGGTCACCGGCCGTGGCGTCGCCGCGCAGGAACAGCACCAGGAACATCAGCGCCGCCATGGCGGTGTAGATCACCAGTTGCAGCATCGGCGTATAGACCGCGCCGGTGCGGGTCATGCGCAACTGCTTATCGGTATTGCCCTGGCTGGCACGGGCAAAGCGTTCTTGCTCGTAGGCCTCGCCACCGAAGCTGCGCACCACGCGATAGCCCTGGATGGTCTCGGACGCGACATGGGTCACGTCGCCCATGGCCACCTGGATCTTCTTGCTTTGCTTGCGAAACTTCTTGCTGGTGCTGCTGACCATGACCGCGATCAGCGGCAGGATCGCCAGCATCACCAGCGTCAGTTTCCAGTTCATCCACACGAGGTACATGAAGAGAAACACCACGGTGAGGCCTTCACGAATCACCACCTTGATGGCGTCGGTGGCGGCCCCGGTGACCATCGTCACGTTGAACGTGATGCGGGAAATCAGGTGCCCGGAGTTATGGGTGTCGAAATAGCGGTTGGGCAACACCAGCAACTTGTTGAACAACTCGACCCGCAAGTCGTGGACCAGCCCCAGGGACACCCTGGCCAGGTAGTAGTTGCCCAGGAACGACCCCAGGCCCTGCCACGCCGCGATCAGGATGATCAGCAGCGGCACCGCCATCAGCAGTTTCAGGTCCTTGAGGTAGGGCACGTTAGGGAAGAGCACCGCATCGGGGTTGCTCAAGCCGTCGACGAAATATTTGAGGATCCCGGCCAGCATGGGCTGGGTGGAAGCAAATATCACGAAACCCACGATACTCAGCAGGAAAATGCCCGCGTAGGGTTTGACGTATCCCAGCAGCCGAAAATAGATCTTCAGGCTGGAATCCTGTTCCGCTTTGGGCGGTGCGTCACTCATCGTCGAGCTCACTGGTTAGGAAGAACGCGGAATTTTATCACAGCCGCCGGACTTGGCCCGCGCCCAGGTCAAAACGCCGGCCAGGCCGATCGGCAGCCAGCTGATGAACCATTCGGCGCGTGGCGTTCCGGTGAGGCTCGAGGCATCGAATTGCATCGCCAGGAACGAGAACACCCACATGCCAAGCACGCCCCGGCCCAGCAGGCTGTCCCGGGTTCGCCAGGCTTCACGCAGCACGGCGAACCAGACGATGCACCACAACAGCAGCCCAGGCAAACCGAGCAGGATGGCGATATGACTGAACAGGTTATGGGCGTGATCGAATGTCATGCCGTTGCTGAGCACCCGGTAGTCCGCCCCCGCTCCCAGCCCACCCCATGGGTGTTCAGCGATCATGTGCAGGCTCGACATGAAGATCTCGGGCCGATAGGAAGCGCCGCGCGCCATCACCAGCGGCTCGAGCAGCCAGAAGGTGAACATTGCCAGCACCAGGGTTGCCGCCGCGATCACCCGGGCGCGCTGGTCACGGCAGTAGATCGGCATGGCCAGGACGCTGAGCAGCAACGCCAGCGCCGCACCACGGCTCTGGCTCATCACCACGAACACCCCGAGCAAAGCCAGGGCAACCGCCCACAGCACCTGCAGCCCGATACGCCGAGGCACCCAGTGGAGCATCCAGACTGCCGTCAAACCGATCACGTAGCCGCCCAGGATCGGATGGGACAACTCCCCCAGCCCTTCCAGACGGGTATTCCATGGATTGTGCTTGATACCGTAGAACTGGACGATGGCCATCAAAGCCGTCAGCGCAAGCCCCACGCCCCCCCATTGCATCAGGCGCATCACTCGCTCAGGCCGGCCATCGGCAAGAATCGGAAAGAACAGCAGGAACACCAGGATATAGAGCAACCGTTTGACTTCCCGCACCGGCTCCGCCGCCTCGGACCAGGCCAGGCTGATCAACGCCCAGGCCATCAATCCCAGCAATGCCGTGTACATCAGGCGCTGCGCGCGCCACACCTCCAACAACCGGTGACGGGCCGGCCAGGCGAAGACGATCGCCGGCAACCAGACGAACGCAACCAACCCCTGTTGATAGACTTTATTGGTCGGTGCCAGGGCTATCGCCAGCAAAAACCATAACAAGCCAAGGGCCAGCCATCCCTGAGCCCAACGTGTTGTGTGCATCTATCGCTCCTAAACGGTCCGCCGGCCAAACCGGCATGGTTAAAACGTGAACTTTTGGGCATCATGGCCCGCCACGGCACCGGTTCTATCAACAAGGTTTCCCTACGATGCAATCCTCACGGCTTCCCCAAGCCGCTTTGAATCAATTGATTGAAGGCGCCAGCATTCTGGAGGCCGACAGCTACGGCCCAAAAGTCTATCTGCTGCAGGATGGGAATATTCTCAAATTGTTCCGCCGCAAGCGGCTTTTTTCTTCGGCTCTTTTACGGCCGTATTCAACGCGATTCATCAATAACGCCGTGCGCCTGCAAAAACTCGGCGTGCCGACACTTCAGGTGCTGGCCTCCTACACTCTGGACAAGCCCGGCATGACGGCCGTGCTGTACCGACCCTTGCCGGGCAAAACCCTGCGGCAATTGTCGAACCAGGAAAATTTCAACTGGCAACAAGCGCTGCCGGCGCTGGTCGAGTTGATCCGCCGCCTGCACACCAGTGGCATCTACTTTCGCTCGCTGCACCTGGGCAACATCGTCGTGACGCCTGAAAACGAATGGGGATTGATCGACGTGGCTGACATGCGCTTCCTGCGCTCGCCGTTGCCTCGCTACCTGGCGCGGCGCAACTTGCAGCATTTCGCGCGTTATATTGCCCGAGAGAACCTGAACGGGAGCTTTCCAATGCAGGCATTGGAAAACGCCCTATTGGCCGCCTGAGATCAATTGCCGGGCCGTCTGGCTGAAACTCAGCCAGGCCTCCTCTGGCGCCAGGGCCTGGTATTGGGCCGCCGCGACCTTATCGACCGGAACCTGCGCAGCCCGGGTGATCGCCTCGCTCCACCCGCCCTCGTCGTTGATCGGCGCATACCAGCCGGTGTCGCCCAACTGCTCCCGGAAAACAGCCAGTTCGCTGGCCAAAACCGGCGTGCCGGCCAGCACCGCCTCCTGGAGAATCAGACCGAGGCCCTCGTCCAGGGACGGGATCAGCACCCAATCAAAGGCCTTGTAGAGCCTGGCGACGTCTTCCAGATGCCCGGTCAGCAAGACCTTGCCAGCCAGGTCCGGCTGGGCCATCCGCGCTTGTAGCGCAGGGCGCCGGGGACCTTCGCCAACGATGACCAGGCGCCAGTCCGGATGGTCGGCCGCCGCCCGGCCAAAGGCCTCGAGCAGGCTGGCGAACCCTTTGTTGCTCACCAACCGCCCCACCGCACCGAACACCCGCCCTCCGGTGCCAGGCAACCCCAGCCGAGCACGTGCCTCTTCGCGCGACAGGAGCGCGGACCGGAAGGCCGCCGGGTCGAAGGCGCTGCGCAGCGCCGTCACCGGGATGCCCAACGTTTGCTGGAGCGACGTCGCCAGGGTCTCGGAGACCGCCGCCAGGGTCAGGCGCGAAACCGGGAACCCGCGCAGCAGCTCCCGGGCCGCGATGCTCAGGCGCGTCGCACCGTGGAAGATCACCACCACACGGATCTGCGGCATGTCCTTGAGAACCGGCAACAGCGCCCGGGCCACGCCCACCCCGTCGAGCAACACCACCCGGGCATCGCTGTCGAGCAATGCCTGGCGGAAACGGCTGTGCATCAGGGGTTTGAACAGGCGCCAGATATGGCGGCCCTTGAGCCGCGCAGAGGTCAGCCTCCATTCACGCGCCGGGCCGACGTCGACCTGGCAGGCCGCTGCCGACCCCTGCAAGAGCCAGGTCTTGACAGGCATCGCCGGCTCCATTCGCGAAAGGATCTGATGATGAACCTTGTGTACCGAAGCGAACGGCGCGCCGCCCGCCCACATGACATTGATAATGCTCATCAAGCCGGAAACCCTTTATCACGGACCGGTATTCGAGCTTTGCAGCGTTCAGTAATTGATAAGCCAGCCAATGCAGACTCCGAGCAAGAGAACCAGGGACAGCTTGACTTGCTCGCGGCGCTGGCGATGTGCCTTGCATTGACGCTCCGCGGGCACTCCACGTGAACCCCGAATCCGGTGTGTAAAACAGCATCCCCTTCCAGCATGACCGCCGTCAAGTTCGGCTGCACATAGCGAAGTGGGCAGGCTTTTCGCCGACGAAGCCGGCAAAGGGGGCGCAACGCCGATCTTCCTTCCACCGCAGGTCCCGGCTGAAGAACAAGCCCGGCCATTGGAGCTGGCCGCAGATCGGCGAACAGCGAGACAAGCCGCCCGTGGCTGGACGAGCGGGCCCCGAACCGGATGACAGAACGGGCACCCTCAAATGCCCAGCCGCAGGCGCCATTTTGCCAGCATGCTCAAGGGTGCACGAGGCCGCAGGGGCGGCTCCATTGTTTCAACGATTTTCTGGCCTATGCGGGCAAAACTGAACTGGTCCAGCGCCAACTGCTGGCCATTGCGCGCCACGCGTTGCGCCAACTCGGGATCGGCGCGCAGCCGGGCGAGCTTTTCCTGGAGCTGCGGGATGTCCTTGTACAAGACCACGTTGTGCATGTCTTGTAACCCCAGCGCGCGCGCCTCGTCGGCGCCCTGGTCAAAGGCCAGCAGCACGCAGCCACAGGCCATGGCCTCGAAGTTCTTGATCATGAACTCGCCCATGCCGACATCGGCACTGACGAAAAAGCGGATGCGATTGAGGGTCTCGCAGTACTCCTCGCCGGATTTGGTCCGGGTCACCACCAACGGCTCGACGCGTCCCAGCTCATCAAGCAGCGCCTTGCGGCCACTGTAGGCGACGCTGTTGGTGCTGCCGACGAAGGCCAGCTCGATATCCCGCTCCCGGCCCCGGTCCTGCAACAACGCCTGATCGTAGCCCTTGGGCACGAACACCGCGTCGAAGCCTTCGCCACGCAAGCGTTCGGCGACCATGAAGCCGGAACTGATCACTCGCACCCAGGGCAGTTGCCGGTAATGCGCACTGAACTTGCCGGTGTACTTGCACGGGATGTAGTTCTGGTAGGCGTCGTGTTCGAGGATCACCAGGTTAGGGATCGTGCGGATGAAGGCGACCTGGCGGATTTCCTGCTTGAAGCGCAGGAAAAACACGATCCGGTCATAGCGCGACACCTCCACGTGGTGGCGGAAGTATTTGCGCAGGTTGCGTTGCTCCTGGCTGTCGAGCCAGCGCAGGTCACACTCGCAATGAGCGGCCACGCCTTCGTAGAGTCGGTCCAGGATGGCCCGCTGCTCTTTCTGCACCAGAAATAGAACTTTCATCGTCTTCCTTGCGGCAGCGAACGACTTGATGGATGACCGGGGACACCGGCGCGCCATCGCGCACGGGCACCCCGCGTTGGGCCCTTACAGTCGCCAGAACAGTTCATGGCGACGCACAGCCTTGCGAAAGAATTCGTTCTCGCCATACACGGAGCCCTTGCGCCCCGCCAACAGGCGTTGGATGCCACGACGCAGGCGGCGCTTGAACGGCGCGCGTGGCTGCAGGTCATGCATCATGCCCAGCGCCATGGCCTTGTCGCGCTGGTCGGCCAGCGCCAACGGCAGGCTGACCGGTTCCATTGGCCCGGCTGACTCGAAACACGGCGGCAATGCAATGCCGCTACCGGCATCGCCCATGGGCCAGCGATCATTGTCATGCAGGTGATTGGCGTAGCCCAACACGGTGCCGGGCTGCCACTCCAGGCCTTCAAGGGCTTGCCGGACGGCATGATGGGCGCAGAGATGGTCGGGGTGTGGGTCCAGGGTCGGGTGCGGCAACACAATGACCTCGGGCCGCGCCATCAGCAACAACGCGCGCAAGTCGGCCAGCAGGTTGTTCCAGGTCGGTGCACCGTCGGTATCGCCGGGCAGGACAACAGGGTTGAGCTGGCGCAACGGCCGCGTATCGCTCAGGTCTGCCTCACGAGACCCCTGGGGCTGGCTCGGCGCGGCCTGCATGGCCGCCAGTTGCAGGCAGAAGTAACCCAATTGCACGCAGTGCTCTTGCGGTACCCCGGCCCAGCGCGGCACGGCGATGCTATCCCAGGCCCGCAGGCGCCCCTTGAGCCGCGCCGCCTCGACACGGTCCAGCCCCATCTGCTGATAATGCTCGGCTTCGATTTCGCCGGCGGTCAACGTCACGATCCAGGCTTCGTCGGCCCGGCTGTACAACCCATAGGCCGCCAGCTCCGCATCGTCGGCATGAGGGGCGATGACCATGACACGCCGGTGCTTCAATTCGGGCGGCGTGAACGACCAGAGCGTCGGTTCGCCCAGCAAGCGGCAGAAACGCCCGCGCAGGCGCAACTCGCCGCGGGACAGCGCAGGGCCCTGCTCGCTGAGGTTCAGGTAGCGCAGGCCGTTGACGCCGCGCTCGAACGTTTGCCGATCCGGGCAGTCGCCGCCCGACAGTTCGACGACCGGGTCGAAAAACCGCCCCAGCCAAGCACTCTTGACCTGCAAGCCGAGGACCAGCGTCGCGCCATCATCCAGGATAACCCCGTCATCCAGCCGAAGCCGACCGGCGTTCAGGTGCACCTTCGGTTGCTGGGTGAACGGCGGGAAGTTGTACTGGTAGTCGTCCTTGGGCGAGTAGAACAGATGGTCGGCGAACCAGGCCTCATGGGCGACCCAGCCCAGCACCGCCAGCACCAGCGGCAACCACCAGGCCACCAGCACGCCAAGCAGGACCAGCACCATCAGGGCAAGCAGCAACCCCACGCGCTTGTTGCGGCGGTGACGCTTGAGCAACTGCTGCTTGCGACTCATCGGTGGGTTCATACGGTAAAGACCGGCACAGGGTTGCACCAGCGATCCTTGTATTCGCGGTCCGCGCGGCCGAAGGAAAAACGCAACGGCTTGCCCGCGGCCCGGGCATGTTCCCAGGCACTTTGGGTGTTGAGGAAGCTCAATACGCTGCCGGGGCTGAATTCACGGGTCTGCGGATCGACGCCACCGTTGATGTACTCGACGCTGATCCACTCGGGTGCTTCCACGCGGTACACCAGTTGAATGGCGATCGGCGCATCATTGAGGAAAATCACCGAACCGATCAGCCACTCGCGCAATAACTCGATCACCTCGCCCATGCGCTCGGCCCCGGTGGCCGCAAAGCCCCAGCGACGCAGGAACAGATCGCAATAGATCGAGGCCAGGTCCGCACTGGAAAACGCTTCGACAGGTCGTACCACACCGCCCGCCTCTTCCAGCAGACGCAGCTCACGGCGCTGGTTGTAGCGAAATTTCTTGGACAGCTCTTCCGGCGTGCGCGCCATGGCCAGCTGTTCCGACTGCAACTTCAAGCCACTGAAGCGGCCCTCATTGAGCGCCGACAAATAGCGCGCGCGATGGCGCAGGGGCGCCTGGGCATCAGGGGCCGCCGGCAGAATCAGCTCGGCGTTGCCCAGGTCGAACAGGCCCTTTTTGCCGTTGCGCTTGAGCACGTCCTTGGACAACGCCAGGTCTTGCCCCCAGGTCGCAATGGCCGCCTTGAGGTCGCCATCGTGTTCGTAGGCCAGGTAGCGCACGGCAATCCCGGCCAGGCCTGCCAGGCGTTCGACCACGAGTGGATGAGTGGCGACGCTGCCGCCGTAACGGTGCCAGGCCTGGGCGTAGATCGACGCGTCTACAGCCGTCCAGCCGCGCTCGCGCCAGCCTTGGAATCGGTTGAGCATCAGGCCCTCGGCGCCAGTTCGATGACTTGAGGCAAGCGCCAGAAGGTGTCGCGTACGGCGCGGTCCGAAAAGCGTTCGCGCAAACGGTCGAACATCAACTCGGCACACTGGCGACGCTGGTGCTCGTCCATGGCCGCCAGGTGTTGCAGCCCCTGGGCCATGTGCTCGGCATCGCCCAACGGGAACAGGATGCCCACGCCTTCGACCACTTCCTTCGCGCCGCCGCACGCGGTGGCCAGCAGCGGGACGCCGGCGGCCATGGCTTCGAGCAGCACCATGCCGAATGGCTCATGGTCGGAACTCAGGGCAAACACATCGAACGCACGGAAATAACGCCGCGCCTCGGGCACCTGGCCAAGCAGCAGCACGCGGTCGGCAATGCCCAACTCCAGCGCCAGCGCCCGGAGGTCCTGCTCCAGGCGGCCCTTGCCGAGGATCGCCAACTGGCTGTTGGCCGGCAGATACGCCAGCGCGGCGGCAAAGCCACGCAGCAACGTAGCCTGGTCCTTGTCCGGGTGCAGGCGACCGACGTTGCCGACAATCCAGGCGTCCTTGTCCAGCCCCAGGGTCTGCCGCGCGTCATCCCGGGCAAGCAGGGCTGCCTGTGAGGCTTGAAGGTCGATGCGGTTGTAGAGGGTCTGGATCCGGGCCGCCGGCCATGCCGGCAAGCAGCGGCGCATGTCGTCACGCACCGCATCGGAAACCCCGAGCAGACTCAGGCGCTTGCGGAAAAGATGGGCGAACAGCCGGCGGGTACGCCGCTGGTAGTCACCAAAGGCGTGGTGCACGCCGATCACCGGCAGGCGGGTGCCCAGTAGGGCGATGTAAATGGGTTTGAAGCGATGGGCAATGCAGAAACTGAAATTGCGCGACGCGGCGATCTTGCGCAGGTCGGCGATGGCGCCCAGCTTCAGGCCGCGAACAGCGCTGGAGCTGTACTCCATGAACAGCACCTCGTCCGAGGCGCAACCGGTGGCGACCTGTGCATCCGCCGCCCCCGTCAGAAACACCGTGGTCACGCGATAGCCGGTGCCGGCGAACAAGCTGGCGTATTGACGGGCACAGTCGAGGAACGGCCCGTCATAGCCGTGGCAGAACTGCAGCACATGTCGCTCAGCCGAGCGTGTCATAAGCGTCCACGCCGTCTTTGACCACCAGAATGTCTTCCATGATCAGGTACTGCAGGTCGGAACCATAAAACATGTTCAACGCATCGGTCGGCGAGCAAATCATCGGCTCGCCACGACGGTTGAGCGAGGTGTTCAGGGAAACGCCGTTGCCGGTCAGCACTTCCAGGGCCTTCATCATGTCGTAGTAGCGCGGGTTGTATTCGCGCTTGAGCACCTGGGCCCGGGAAGTGCCGTCTTCATGGACGACTTCCGGCACGCGGGTTTTCCACTCCTCGGCCACTTCGAACGTGAAGGTCATGAACGGCGCCGGGTGCTCGACCTTGATCATCTGCGGTGCAACGGTGTCGAGCATCGACGGGCAGAAAGGCCTCCAGCGCTCGCGGAACTTGATCTGCTCGTTGATCCGGTCGGCCACGCCGCTGGCGCTTGGGCAACCGATGATCGAACGACCGCCCAAGGCCCGTGGACCGAACTCCATGCGCCCCTGGAACCAGGCCACCGGGTTGCCGTCGACCATGATCTTGGCGATGCGCTCCGGGGTGTTGTCGATCTTGCGCCATGTCGGCTTGCTCGGATGACGAGCGCACGCGGCGATCACGTCTTCGTTGCTGTAGGCCGGGCCGAGGTAGACGTGTTCCATCTTCTCCACCGGCACGCCACGGGCATGGGACACGTACGCCGCCGCGCCCACCGCGGTGCCGGCGTCGCCGGAAGCCGGTTGCACGAACAGTTCCTTGACGTCGTCGCGGGCGATGATCTTCTGGTTGAGCTTGACGTTCAGCGCGCAGCCGCCAGCGAACGCCAGCTTGCCGGTTTCCTTGAGCACGTCGCCCAAGTAGTGGTCGATCATCTGCAGCGCGAGCTTCTCGAACAGCGCCTGCATGCTGGCAGCGTAGTGAATATATGGCTCGTCGGCGATGTCGCCTTCACGTTTCGGGCCGAGCCATTCGATCAGCTTCGGCGAGAAGTAGAAGCCCTTGCCCTTCTCTTTATAGCGGCGCAGGCCGATCACGTTGGCGTAGTCGGTGTTGATCACCAGCTCGCCATTCTCGAACGAGGCCAGGCGCGAGAAATCGTACTTGGTGGCGTCGCCATACGGCGCCATGCCCATGACCTTGAACTCACCGTCGAGCATTTCAAAGCCCAGGAATTCGGTGATCGCGCCATACAGGCCGCCGAGGGAATCCGGGTCGTAGAATTCCTTGATCTTGTGGATCTTGCCGTTTTCGCCGTAGCCGAAGAACGTGGTTGCGTATTCGCCTTTGCCGTCGATGCCCAGGATCGCGGTTTTTTCCTGGAAACCCGAGCAGTGATAGGCGCTGGAAGCGTGGGCCAGGTGGTGCTCGACCGGCTCGATCTTGATCTTTTTCGGATCGAAGCCCAGTTGCTCCAGGCACCAGACGATCTTGCGGCGATAGCGCTTGTAGCGACGGTTACCCATCAGGATCGCGTCGAGGGCACGGTCCGGGGCGTACCAGTAGCGTTTGGCGTAGTGCCAGCGCGCTTCGCCGAACAGGCTGATAGGGGCGAAGGGGATCGCCACCACATCGACGTCGGACGGTTTGATACCGGCCTGTTCCAGACAGAACTTCGCCGACTCGTAGGGCATGCGGTTCTTTGCATGTTTATCGCGTACGAAGCGCTCTTCCTCGGCCGCCGCGATCAGCTTGCCGTCGATGTACAGCGCTGCGGAAGGATCATGGCTAAGGGCGCCGGACAGGCCAAGAATCGTCAATGCCACAGGGTCTAGCCTCTTTTCTGCATACGGGCGACAAGCGCCGCGAAAAATGAATGTGCCGCTCGCCGGGGCGTAGGGCAGCTAAAGGGCGGGATTATAGCGTAAAAGCGCGGGTAAGCCTCTAGCGGTGAATGGCAGGCGTCCATCCAGCCTATTGAGCTGGCTAAGCGTCGCATCCGTGGCGAGGGAGCTTGCTCCCGCTCGGCTGCGCAGCAGTCGTAGAGTCTGCCCAGTTTTTTCTGGCGCACCGTGCCGACTGGCTTTGGGGCTGCTGCGCAACCCAGCGGGAGCAAGCTCCCTCGCCACGGGTTCGCCGACTGGTTCATTGGTTTACAGAACGGGCGAGCTGCTATCGATCGTCTGCGGCAACCGCTGGTCGATCAGCCGATGCAACGCACTGTCCTGCGGCCAATTGCGCATGAAGCGGGCGCGGTCGCGGGCGTAGGCCTGGGCGAAGCTGGCGTGGGTGCGGTGCTGGCACATCGAGTCGAGGTCGATCAGGGCCCAGCGGTCGTGCTGCCAGAACAGGTTATGCCCCTTGAGGTCACCGTGGCTGATGCGCTCGCGGATCAGGCTGGCGAACAACTGGTCCAGCGCCAGCAACTCGGGCTCGGGCGCGTCGCCGTTGTCGATGTACGGGGCGAAGCGTTCGATGATGTCTGGTCCCGACAGGTGCTCGGTCACCAGGTAAGCGCCCCGGCGCAGCCACAGGAAACGCTTCTCCAACAACGCCAGGGGCTTGGGCGTAGCGATGCCGAGGAAGGCCAGTCGATGGCCTTCGCGCCAGGAATGCCAGGCCCGGCTGGGGCGCCAGAAGCGCTTGAGCCAATGGGCCAGGTTCTTGATGTTGTAGCGCTTGATCACCAGGACCCGGCCATCCACTTCGACCTTGCCGACGCTCGCCGCCCCACCGGTCTTGTACAGGTGGCCCTGGTCAAGCAAGGCGTCCGCGCGCTCCAACACCGGCAGCATCGCCGCCTCTTCGTCTCGCCGGATCGCCCGCAGGCCGAAGGGCCCGCGTTGCACACTGAACAGGCTGCATTCGCGCCCGACCTTGTCCAGGAAGTCTTTCAGGCGCCAGGCCTGCACCTTGTCGATCTGTTTTTGCAGCGCTTCCATGGGCAGCGCGTGTTCGGCGTTGCCCAGCAGGTAATGCACCAACAGCTCTTCGGTGAACGGTTCGAGGGACTTGGGCAACTGGGCGAAGAACACCCCCAGGTTCTCCAGCACTTTTTGCCGAGACAACGGCTGCCCGGGCGTTTCGGCACGGATGCCGGCGCCATCGATCAGGTAGAGCTGGCCGCCGTGGCGCAGCAGGTTGTCCAGGTGCAGGTCTTCCTGCCACAGCCCTTTGCCGTGCAGTTGCGCAATCGCACCCAGGGCCTCGGCCAGTACCGTCGCCTGTTCGTCGGCCAGCAAGGGCAGTGGCTCGACCTGTTTCCAGGCGTCCCCCAGGCTCTCGGCGCCTTCGAGCAATTCGAACAGCAGCCAGCCGCCCTCGCCGTCCTTCAGGCCATCGGCCAACAACAACGGCGTCGTCAACCCCTGCTCGGCCAACAAGCGCACGCCTTGCAGTTCCCGCTGGAAGTGCCGGGGCGCCTTGCTGCCCACCAGCAGCTTGGCCAGCACCGGCCGACCGCGCCAGATACCGGCGCCGACGTAGCGCTGCCCCGGCAGCACCCGCAACAACGACAGCAACTGCAATTGCGCCGGGCCGGCGGCATCGGCCAGTTCCAGGCTCAAAGGCAGGGCTGGGCGGCGACCGGCGCTCTTCAATTCGGACAACTGCATCAGCGGGTTTCCTTGTGGCTGCGCCGGGCGGTCAGGCGGGTCAACCAATTGTCCACCAGCGCGGCGTCCTGGGGCTGATCCAGGTAAGTGGACAGCAACTGGCGAACTTCGCCTTCATTCCAGACGGACGCGCGCCGCAGCAAAGGTTCGAGGTCCTTGACCCGATCGCGCAGGCCAAACAGCAGCGGCCGGGTCTTTTCCAGGTCGATCAGTTGCGCCTGATAGCCGCTGGCGGTGGCTTGCAGGAAGATGTGCTTGGGGTAGAAGCAGCCATGCACCTGGCGCATGCCGTGCAGGCGCCGCGCCAATTGGCCGCAAGCCTGCAGGATGGTGGTGCGCTGCGCTGCCGTGAGGCTCGGCCAGCGTTGCAAGAGAGAATCCAGGTCATCCCAGCCGTCCAGGGCCCGCGTCAGCAGGATCGCCCGCACTTGGCCGTCAACCTTGCGCTGACCGTAGAACACCGCCTGCAACGCCGGGATTCCCAACTCGCGATAACGACTGATGTTGCGAAACTCCCGGGAGAAACTCGGCTCGCCAAACGGGTGCGACAGCGTGCGCGTCAGGTAGTTGTTCTGACGCTTGAGGTAATACCCCTGGCCCTCCAGGTCCAGCCGGAACACGCTGCTCCAGCCCTCGCCCGAGGTGTTGGGTTCGTCCACCGCGTCCAGTTGCCGCGCCCAAAGCGCATCAAAGCTGTCCAGGCCGTGACGCTGCAGCAGCGCACGGTCTTCAGCGGCCAGGAAATCAGTCATTCACGCCCCTCGAAAAATCTCACCACGTGACGAATGCGCTTCTTGTCGCACGCGTCGAGCCGGTCACGCTGGCGGTACTGCAGGTAAAAGCGCAGCCGCTGGGTCGCCGACAGATGATACTTGGCCACTTTGTCCAGGCAGGCCAGGTCCTTGGTGATACGGTACTTGAGCCAGAAGCCGCGCCAGAAATCGCCGTTCGGACAGTCGATCAGGAACAGCCGCGAGCGGTCATCGATCAGCAGGTTGCGCCACTTCAGGTCGTTGTGGGTAAAGCGATGATCGTGCATGGTCCGCGTATAGGCGGCCAGTTGCCGGCTCACGCCGTCGACCCAGGCACGGTCGCCCAGCCGCGGATCATGCCGCTCGGCCAGGGCCGAGAGGTCCTCGGTGCGGGGCAGCTCGCGGGTAATCATCGCACCGCGGGCGTAAGTGGCGCCATGTCGCTCCAGGCCCCAGCCCACGATTTCGGCGGTGGGAATCCCCCACTTGGCGAAACGCTTGAGGTTCTGCCATTCGGACTTGACCCGTGGCTTGCCCAGGTAACGACGCAAGCCCTTGCCAGCCCCGACGTAGCGCTTGACGTAATAGTTCACGCCATTGCGTTGCACCCGGATCACTTCCGACAGCGGGTCGCGGGTCAGCCGCTCCCCTTGCAAGGCAAACACCGCGTCGAGGCTGCCGAAGTCCTGCGCCAGCTCGGCATAGGAAGGTTCCAGTTTCCAACCCGACATCAGAGCGCGTCCCCATACCGCTGCTTACGGGCATAGAGCTTGTTGGCCTTGCCTTCGAGCCAGCTCAGCAGGGCCGCCTCCTGCGTGAGGATCTCGCGCAGTGGCTGCTGGAAATAGCCCTTGAGAAAGCGCAGCTTGTCGCGGCGGGTCAGGCCGATGTCCAGCGCCGAGAAATACAGCGCGGCCAGGTCCTTGTTGCGCCAGCGTCGGGTGATCGCCGCGCGGGTCTGGGCACGGTGCAGGTCGATTACCGAGAGCTTGAAGTCCTGGGCGGTCACCGGCTTGTCGGTGTGCAACAGGAAGTGGCAGATGTAGCAGTCCCGGTGGTTGACCCCGGCGCGGTGCATCATGCCGGTCATGCGCGCCACTTCGGCAATCAGGGCACGCTTGAGGGCCGGTTGCGGCGGCTGCTTGACCCAGTCGATGCTGAAATCTTCGAGGCTGATGGTCGGCGCCAGTTCTTCGGTGACGATGAACGAGTGCTGGTCAGCCGGGTTGCGGCCCTTCTCGCCGTAGGCGACGGCCGTCATGGTCGGTACGCCGACTTCCTGCAGGCGCTGGATCGCGGCCCACTCCTGCCCCGCACCGAGCACTGGCAACTTGGCGGTGAGCAGGTTCTTGAAGATCTCGCCCCAGCCAATGCCACGGTGGATCTTGACGAAAAAACCGTGGCCGTCCACCTCCGTGCGCAAGGTGCGCCGGGCTTCGAGTTCACGATAGACCTCGCCCTGGAGCGCCTCGACTTCGACGAACGCATCGCGCCCGGCCCACAGGCGCTTGAACGGTTCGGCCAGCATCAGTTTCATTGCGCTTGCTCCGCCAATATCACATCGGCCGCGTGCTGCGGCATGCTGTAGAGGTCAGCCGTCTCGGCGAAGGCCAGGCCATTGCGGCTCCACGCCGCCCGGGCGTCGGCATCGCTGAGCATACGCCCCAGGTATTCGGTGAGCTGCGCCTGTTCGAACGGCTCGTCCAGCACCAGGCCGCTGTCGGCCTCGGCGATGTAATGGGCGTACCCGCACACCGCGCTGACCAGCACCGGCAACCCGGCCACCAACGCTTCGAGCAGCACGGTACCGGTGTTTTCGTTGTACGCAGGATGGATCAACAGGTCGGCCCCGAGCAGGAAACGCGGGATGTCGCTACGGCCCTTGAGGAACCGTACGTTGTCACCGAGCCCCAGCGCGGCACTCTGCAATTGAAATACCTTGGGGTCGTCCTGGCCGATTACAAACAGCCGGGTCCGTTTTCTCAACTCGGCAGGCAACGCGGCCAGGGCCTTGAGGCTGCGGTCCACGCCCTTGGTCTTGAACCCGGAGCCGATCTGCACCAGCAGCAGCTCATCATCGGCCAACTCGAACTCGGCCCTGAACGCGGCGCGGATCTCATCGGCATCGGCGGGCCGGCGGCGGTCCTGGGCGATGCCCGGCGGCAGCAAGTGGAAGCGCTCCAATGGCGTGCCGTAGTGCTTGATGAACAACGGCTGCTGGACTTCGGAGATCATCAGCACTTCGGTCCTGGCATCCCTGGCGAACACCGCCCGCTCGTACTCGGCGAAATGCCGGTAACGGCCCCAACGCCGATACAGGGAATTGCGCAGGTTCTGCGCCTTGTCTTCGAAGCAGCCATCGGCGGCGTAATACACGTCCAGGCCGGGCATCTTGTTGAAACCGATCAAGCGGTCCACCGGGCGCTTGGCCAGGTCGGCCTCCATCCACGCACTGAGTTTTTCGTTGCGCCGGTGGTTGAACAACGCCTTGACCGGCGCCACCAGCACTTCGAAACCCGGCGGGACGTCGCCTTCCCAGATCAGCGTGTAGACGCGGATCTGGTGACCTCGCCGCTGGCATTCCAGGGCGATGCGCATGAAGTCACGCTGCAAGCCTCCGAACGGGAAATACTTGTAAAGGACAAAAGCCAATTGCATCAGCGCGGCTCCTCAGCCAATAACGTGCTCAGGTGGCTGGCCACACGCTCGGGGTTCAGACGCGTGAAGCACAGGGGCTGCTCGCGTTTCAGGTCAAACCGACGGGCATCTTCGGCGGTCGGCGGGTAAGTGCACTGCTTCTGCATGCAGGGTGCACAGGGAAAATCGCTGGCGAGGTGAACCTGGCCCTTGCCATAGGCGCCGGTCAGAATCGGGTTGGTGGGGCCCAGCAGCGAAATCGTCGGCACGTCCAGGGCCGCAGCCAGGTGCCCGAGACCAGTGTCCACTGCCACGCAGGCCTGGGCGCCGGCAAGCACCTTGCCCATGCCACCCAGGTTCAGCTTCGGCAACACTTCGACATTGCGCAGGCCCTTGGCGATACGCTCGGCCCGGGCCTTCTCCAACGGGTTGCCCCACGGCAGCTTCACCACCACGCCGAACTGCCCCATGCGCTCGGTGAGCTGGCGCCAATACAGCTCGGGCCAGTGCTTGGATTCCCAGGTCGTGCCGTGCAGGAACACCACATAAGGGTACTTGCGCGGCAATTCAACCAGGCGATCGACATTCAGGCCGTAGCTGCCCTGGGTCCGGGGCAAATCATACCCCAGCGCCACGGCGAACAACTGGCGCACGCGCTCCACCGCATGCTGACCGCGGGCCACCGCCAGGCGGCGATCGTAGAAGCGCGCGGCGATGGGCTCGCGGGCCGAATCCTTGTCCAGGCCGGCGACCGGCGCCTTGACGTAACGGGTCAGCCAGGCACTTTTCAACAGGCCCTGGGCGTCGATGACCAGGTCGTACTTTTCGGCGCGCAGGCTCTGCTTGAAGCGTCGCCACTCGCCGCTCTTGATCGTTTGCCAGAGGTTCTTGCGCCAGCGACGGATCGCCACCGCGATGACCTTGCCCACGGCCGGGTGCCAGGTCGGGATCTCGGCGAAGCCTTCTTCCACCACCCAATCGAACTTGATCCCGGGGATCGCCCGCGCCGCATCGGTCAGGGCTGGCAACGTGTGGACCACATCCCCCAGCGAGGAGGTCTTGATCAGCAATACCCGCAAGTTACTCGACCTCCACGGGTGTGCCCTGCAAACGCTCCAGGGCCTCGTTCACCGACTGCGGCATGAGCTGGCGCAGGCAGTTGTAGTGCCCGAAGCGGCAGGTGCGGTCAAAGCATGGGCTGCATTCCAGGCCCAGGCGCACGATTTCGACCTGGTCGGCCAGCGGCGGGGTGAAGCCCGGCGAGGTGGAGCCGTAGACCGCCACCAACGGGCGATTCAAGGCCGCGGCCACGTGCATCAGGCCGGAGTCGTTGGAGACCACCGAATCGGCACAGGACAGCAGGTCGATGGCTTCGGCCAGGGACGTGTCGCCGCTGAGGTTCACCGACTCTTCGCGCAGCCCCGGGATCAGCCGCGAACGGATGTCCTCGCCCACCGGATGATCCTTTTTCGAGCCGAACAGCCAGACCTGCCAGCCTTCCCGAATCTTCGCCTCGGCGACCTGGGCGTAGTGCTCGGCCGGCCAGCGCTTGGATTCGCCGAATTCGGCGCCCGGACACAGGGCCAGCACCGGGCGGTCCAGGCTCAGGCCGAACTTGGCCAGGGCTTGCGCGCGACTCACCGGGTCAATGGCCAGGCTGGGGCGCGGATACGGCGTGGGCAACTCGGCCCCGCGCTCGTAGGCCAGGGCCATGAAGCGCTCGATCATCAGCGGATAACGCTCTTTGTCCAGCGTGCGCACGTCATTGAGCAAGCCGTAGCGGAACTCGCCGCGCCAGCCGGTGCGCTTGGGGATGCCGGCAAAGAATGGCACCAGCGCCGACTTCAGCGAGTTGGGCAGCAGGATCGCCTGGTCGTACTGGCCGGCCAGGGACTTGCCGATGCGCCGCCGGGTCGCCAGCTCCAGCGCGCCGTGGCCGAGCGGGAAGCTCAAGGCCTTGCGTACCTGTGGCATGCGCTCCAGGATCGGCCGACTCCACTCGGGGGCCAGGACGTCGATTTCGCACTGCGGGTGGCGCTGCTTCAGGCACTGGAACAGTGTCTGCGCCATCACCATGTCACCGACCCAACTGGGCCCAACGATCAGAATATTCATGTGGTTTCCAAAAACGCTACGGGGAGGCCTACGCCTCCCCGCCTAAAGACACTGCAATCCACCGTGGGAGCGGGCTTGCTCGCAAAAGGGCCGGCACATCCAACATCTATTTCGCCTGACACTGCGCTTTCGCGAGCAAGCCCGCTCCCACAAGGGGTCTTCATTCGCCTCAAGTGCGGTGAAGCACCGCCAATCCAACTGTGGGAGCGGGCTTGCCCGCGAAGAGGCTGGCACATGCAGCCTCTACTTCGCCTGACACTCCGCCTTCGCGAGCAAGCCCGCTCCCACATCAATCAGTACTCAATTCAACCCCAACGTCCGCCAGATCCGCAGCACCTGCCGGCGTTCATCCACGAACTGGTCGCCTGCAATCACCCCGGCCTCTTTCTGCAGGGTCTGGCGGTGGGCGGCGGAGCGGTAGGCTTTGTAGGCCTCGCGCAACAAGGTGGCGTCTTCGGCCGGCATCAACCCGACCTCCTGCAACCCTTCCAGAATGCGGATGTTATCGGTGTAGCGCAGCAACGACGGGTGTTCCTCGGACCACGCCAGGGCCGCGTATTGCACCATAAATTCAATATCGACGATACCTCCGGCGTCCTGCTTGAGGTCGAACGGCGCCGTGGCCTCGAAGGCATTTGCCGCGGTTCCGGCAGCGGTGGCCTTGCTGCCAAGGTTATCGCGCATCTTGGCGCGCATCTCGCTGACCTCCTGGCGCAACATCGACAAGTCACGCTTGCGCCCCAGGACCTGGGCGCGGACATTTTCAAATGCCAGGCCCACGTCCTGGCTGCCCACCAGCACCCGGGCCCGCACCAGTGCCTGATGCTCCCACGTCCAGGCTTCATTTTCCTGATAACGGGCAAACGCCCCGAGGGAGCTGACCAGTAACCCCGACGCCCCGGACGGACGTAGGCGCATGTCCACTTCATAGAGCTGCCCGGAGTTGGTCTGGGCCGTCAGCAAGTGAATGATCCGCTGGCCAAGCCGGGTGAAGAACTGGGCGCCATCGATCGGCTTCGGCCCGTCGGTTTCGGCCTGCGGGTCGCCGTCATGGATGAAGACCAGGTCCAGGTCGGAACCATGCCCCAATTCAAGGCCGCCGACTTTCCCATAACCGACAATGATGAAGCCCGGATCGCACAAGCTGCCGTCAGTGCGCAACGGCACGCCATGCTTGGCGGTCGTCTGGCGCCAGGCCAGGGCCAGCACTTGTTCGAGAATCGCCTCGGCCAGCCAGGTCAGGTAGTCGCTGACTTTCATCAGCGGCAGGCTGCCGGCGATTTCCGATGCAGCCACCCGCAGGCGGTGCGCCAGCTTGAAATGCCGCAGCGCCTCCATCTGCTGTTCAAGATCATCCTCGGGAATCCGCGTCAGGCGCTCGCGCAACTCGGCGGCCAGCTCCGGCGCCAGCGGCGGCTTGAACAAGCGCCCCTCGTTGAGCAGCTCATCGAGTAATAAAGGAAAACGCGTGATCTGCTCGGCGATCCACGGGCTCGCCGCGCACAAGGTCAGCAAGCGCCGCAGGGCGCCGGGGTTTTCCGTCAGCAGCACCAGGTAAGCCGAACGGCGCGCAACCGCTTCGACCAGCGGCAATACGCGCTCCAGCACCAGGTCCGGGTTGGCATGCTCCACCGCCTGGGCCAGCAAGCGCGGAATGAAGGCGTCCAGACGCTCGCGCCCCAGGCGTTGCATCGCTCGCAATTGCGGGCTGCCGCGCAAGACAGCCAGGGCCTTGAGGGCCTTGGCCGCATCGCTGAAACCGCCCGCCTCCAACTGGCGGCAGGCCGCCTCCTCATCCTGGCTGTCTTCCCACAACGGCAGCCATTCGCCGCCCACCACCACTTCGCTCTCACTGCCCTCGTCTTCGTCGGGGTCAGCAATGACCTGGCCGAAGTGCCAGGCCACCCGCTCGCGCCAATACATCAACCGCTCATGGAACGCCGGCCAGTGCGCAAACCCCAGCATGAAGGCAATCCGCGCCTGGTCCTGCGGGCTGTCCGGCAGCATCTGGGTCTGGCGATCGCCGATGGCCTGGATCGCGTGCTCGGTATAACGCAGGAATTCATAACCCTGGCGCAACTCGTCGACCACCTTGGTCGGCAGATACCCCTGGCCTTCGAGAGTGCCCAGCACTTTGAGCAGCGGGCGCTGCTGCAGGCTCAGGTCGCGACCGCCGTGGATCAGCTGGAACGCCTGGGCGATGAACTCCACCTCGCGAATCCCGCCCGCCCCGAGCTTGATGTTGTCGGCCATGCCCTTGCGCCGCACTTCCTGCTGGATCAGCTGCTTCATGGTGCGCAGCGCTTCGATGGCGGAAAAGTCCAGGTAACGGCGATAAACGAACGGACGCAGCATGTCGAGCAACTGCGCACCGGCCACCTGGTCACCCGCGACCACGCGCGCCTTGATCATGGCGTAGCGTTCCCAGTCGCGTCCCTGGTCCTGGTAATACTGCTCCAGGGCGTTGAAGCTCAGCACCAGTGCGCCGGCCGAACCATAAGGACGCAGGCGCATGTCCACGCGGAACACGAAACCGTCGACGGTGATCGGGTCCAGGGCCTTGATCAGGCGCTGGCCGACCCGGATGAAGAACTCCTGGTTATCCAGCGGCCGCTTGACGCCGACGGTTTCGCCCCCCTCCGGGTAGGCAAAGATAAGGTCGATGTCCGACGACAGGTTCAGCTCCACCGCCCCCAGCTTGCCCATGCCGAGAATGACCATCTGCTGCGGCTCGCCGCTGCGCCGCCCGGTGGGGGTGCCGAACTGCTGGGCGAGGCGCTGGTACAACCAATGGTAGGCCTCGTCGATGCAGGTATCGGCCATGTCGGAGAGATCGCGGCAGGTTTGCACCAGGTCGGCCTGGCGGGTCAGGTCGCGCCAGATGATCCGCACCTGCTGGCGCGTGCGCTGGCGACGCAGGACGCGGCCCAGTTCGTCTTCGGTCTCGGCAGCCTGGACCGCGGCACCAATCTGCGCACGCATCTCGCCGGGGGCGAAGCCGCGGTCCAGCTCGCCGCTGCGCACCAGCGCCAACAGCATCGCCGGGTCACGCACACTTTGCTCGATGACAAAGTCACTGGCGGCAGCGACGCGCCGGAATGCCTCCCAGTGCTGCGGCGTCCAGCTCGACAGGCCGTGGTCGTCGTCGAGCGAAGCGACCGCCGCACGGAACGACTCCTCGGCCCGACTGACCAATGACTGGAGAATGACCGGTACTTCGGCAAGCGAGGGCAGGCTCATGGTCTATCCTTGATCGGCGCGGGGAAGGCTGGATGTAGTGTTTTTTCAAAAACCACTACCTGATCGACTGTCGAACAAAGATGATAAATAGCTGAAAATCTGATTTTATTGGCAGCCGACATCAAGTTTTTACCTGTTCGAGTTGGGTAAAGACCAACAGTAACGATTATTCTCACAACGAAACGAGGGGCCATAAGCCGCTCTTGTGTAGTTTTACTACTCGTCTATACATTCGAAAAGCTGAAACGGCCAACGATTTGTAGTAAAACTACACGCCGTCGAATCTACCTTCGGCAATCCAAGAATTTATATCGTCTGCCCACAAGGCCAGTCGCAAACTCAGGCAACCGATTCTGGTAGCCTTTCCGCCCTGGAGCAAGCCATGCAAGACCTCGATCCCGTCGAAACCCAGGAATGGCTGGACGCCCTGGAATCGGTTCTCGACAAAGAAGGCGAAGACCGTGCTCATTATCTGATGACCCGTATGGGTGAACTCGCGACCCGCAGCGGCTCGCAACTGCCCTACGCCATCACCACGCCGTACCGCAACACGATCCCCGTGACCCACGAAGCACGCATGCCTGGCGACCTGTTCATGGAACGCCGCATTCGCTCGCTGGTACGTTGGAACGCGTTGGCCATGGTCATGCGCACCAACCTGAAAGATTCTGACCTGGGCGGTCACATCTCCAGCTTCGCTTCCAGCGCGACGCTGTATGACATCGGCTTCAACTATTTCTTCCAGGCCCCGACCGATGAACACGGCGGCGACCTGATCTACTTCCAGGGTCACGCATCGCCCGGCGTCTACGCCCGTGCGTTCATGGAAGGCCGTATCTCCGAAGACCAGATGAACAACTTCCGCCAGGAAGTGGACGGCAACGGCCTGTCCTCGTACCCGCACCCTTGGCTGATGCCTGACTTCTGGCAGTTCCCGACCGTTTCCATGGGCCTGGGCCCGATCCAGGCGATCTACCAGGCACGTTTCATGAAGTACCTGGAAGCCCGTGGCTTCATCGAGCCGGGCAAGCAGAAAGTCTGGTGCTTCATGGGCGACGGCGAGTGCGACGAGCCGGAATCCCTGGGCGCGATCTCCCTGGCCGGCCGCGAGAAGCTGGACAACCTGATCTTCGTCATCAACTGCAACCTGCAGCGCCTCGACGGCCCGGTTCGCGGCAACGGCAAGATCATCCAGGAACTCGAAGGCGTGTTCCGTGGTGCCCAGTGGAACGTCAACAAAGTCATCTGGGGCCGTTTCTGGGACCCACTGCTGGCCAAGGACGTCGACGGCATCCTGCAACGCCGCATGGACGAAGTCATCGACGGCGAGTACCAGAACTACAAGGCCAAGGACGGCGCGTTCGTCCGTGAGCACTTCTTCAACACGCCTGAACTCAAGGCGATGGTTGCCGATCTGTCCGACGACGAGATCTGGAAACTCAACCGTGGCGGCCACGACCCGTACAAGGTCTACGCGGCGTACCACGAAGCGGTCAACCACAAAGAGCAGCCGACCGTCATCCTGGCCAAGACCATCAAGGGTTATGGCACCGGCGCCGGCGAAGCGAAGAACACCGCGCACAACACCAAGAAGGTCGATGTCGATAGCCTGAAGCTGTTCCGCGACCGCTTCGACATCCCGGTCAAGGACAGCGAGCTGGAAAACCTGCCGTTCTTCAAACCTGAAGAAGGCAGCGCCGAAGCCCGTTACCTGGCCGAGCGCCGTGCCGCGCTGGGTGGTTTCGTGCCACAGCGTCGCGCCAAGAGCTTCAGCGTTCCGACCCCGCCACTGGACACCCTCAAGGCGATCCTGGACGGCTCGGGCGACCGTGAAATCTCCACCACCATGGCCTTCGTGCGGATCCTCGCGCAACTGGTCAAGGACAAGGAAATCGGCTCGCGCATCGTCCCGATCATCCCGGACGAAGCCCGTACCTTCGGTATGGAAGGCATGTTCCGCCAACTGGGCATCTACTCGTCCGTCGGCCAGCTCTACGAGCCAGTCGATAAAGACCAGGTGATGTTCTACCGCGAGGACAAGAAGGGCCAGATTCTCGAGGAAGGCATCAACGAAGCGGGCGCCATGAGCTCCTTCATTGCCGCCGGTACCTCGTACTCCAGCCACAACCAGCCGATGCTGCCGTTCTACATCTTCTATTCGATGTTCGGCTTCCAGCGGATCGGCGACCTGGCCTGGGCCGCTGGCGACAGCCGCACCCGTGGCTTCCTGATCGGCGGCACCGCCGGCCGTACCACCCTCAACGGTGAAGGCCTGCAGCACGAAGACGGTCACAGCCACATGCTGGCCGGCACCATCCCGAACTGCCGCACCTATGATCCAACCTACGGCTACGAGCTGGCGGTGATCATCCAGGACGGCATGAAGAAGATGACCGAAGAGCAACAGGACGTCTTCTACTACATCACCGTGATGAACGAGTCCTACCAGCAGCCAGCCATGCCGGCCGGCGTGGAGGAAGGCATCGTCAAGGGCATGTACCTGCTCGAGGAAGACACCCGCGAAGCCGCGCACCACGTCCAGCTGATGGGCTCCGGCACCATCCTGCGCGAAGTGCGTGAGGCGGCGAAGATCCTGCGCGAGGAATTCAACATCGGTGCCGATGTCTGGAGCGTCACCAGCTTCAACGAACTGCGTCGCGACGGCCTGGCCGTGGAGCGCAGCAATCGTCTGCACCCTGGCCAGAAGCCTAAGCTGAGCTATGTCGAAGAGTGCCTGAGCGGCCGTAAGGGTCCGGTCATTGCCTCTACCGACTACATGAAGCTGTTCGCCGAGCAGATCCGCCAGTGGGTTCCTTCCAAGGAGTTCAAAGTGCTGGGCACCGACGGTTTCGGCCGTAGCGACAGCCGCAAGAAGCTGCGTCACTTCTTCGAAGTCGACCGTAAGTTCGTTGTGTTGGCAGCCCTGGAAGCCCTGGCTGACCGCGGCGATATCGAACCGAAAGTGGTGGCCGAAGCCATCGCCAAGTTCGGCATCGATCCAGAAAAACGCAACCCACTGGACTGCTGAGGAGAATTTTCGTGAGCGAACTCATTCGCGTACCTGACATCGGCAGCGGTGAAGGTGAAGTAATCGAACTGTTTGTGAAGGTCGGCGACCGTATCGAAGCCGACCAGAGCATCCTGACGCTCGAGTCGGACAAGGCCAGCATGGAAGTGCCTGCGCCGAAGGCCGGCGTCATCAAGAGCCTGAAAGTGAAGCTGGGCGATCGCCTGAAAGAAGGCGACGAACTGCTGGAGCTGGAAGTCGAGGGCGCCGCCGCGGCGCCTGAAGCGGCCGCGCCGGCAGCGGCCCCGGCCGCCGCTGAAAAGCCTGCTGCCGCACCGGCTGCCGAAGCAGCCCCAGCACCGGCGGCCGCGCCAGCCGAAGCGTCTGTCCAGGACATCCATGTCCCGGACATCGGTTCGTCGGGCAAGGCCAAGATCATCGAAGTCCTGGTCAAGGTCGGCGACACCGTCGAAGCCGACCAGTCGCTAATCACCCTGGAATCCGACAAGGCCAGCATGGAAATCCCATCGCCCGCCGCCGGTGTGGTGGAGAGCGTCGAGATCAAGCTGGAAGACGAAGTCGGGACCGGTGACCTGATCCTGAAGCTGAAAGTGGCCGGCGCTGCTGCTCCTGCCGCGCCAGCACCTGCTCAAGCCGCCGCGCCGGCTGCCAAGGCCGAAGCCGCTCCCGCTGCTGCCCCTGCCGCCAAGGCCGAGGCTGCGCCAGCACCGGCCCCTGCCGCGGCCCCTGCGCCAAGCGGTGCCAAGGTTCACGCAGGCCCTGCAGTGCGCCAACTGGCTCGTGAGTTCGGCGTCGAGCTGTCGGCTGTCAGCCCAAGCGGCCCACACGGCCGCGTGCTGAAAGAAGACGTGCAGGTGTACGTCAAGGCCATGATGCAGAAGGCCAAGAACGCACCGGCCGAAGGCGCCTCGGGTGGCGCGGGCATTCCGCCGATCCCGGCGGTGGATTTCAGCCGCTTCGGCGAAACCGAAGAAGTAGCCATGACCCGCCTGATGCAGATCGGCGCGTCGAGCCTGCACCGCAGCTGGCTGAACATTCCGCACGTGACCCAGTTCGACCAGGCCGACATCACCGAGCTGGAAGCTTTCCGCGTGGCGCAGAAAGCCGTGGCGGAAAAGGCCGGCGTGAAGCTGACCGTGCTGCCCCTGTTGCTCAAGGCTTGCGCGCACCTGCTCAAGGAACTGCCGGACTTCAACAGTTCGCTGGCCCCAAGCGGCAAGGCTGTGATCCGCAAGAAGTACGTGCACATCGGCTTCGCCGTCGACACCCCGGAAGGCCTGCTGGTACCGGTCATCCGCAACGTCGACCAGAAGAGCCTGCTGCAACTGGCTGGCGAAGCCGCTGCCCTGGCTGAAAAAGCCCGAAACAAGAAGCTCACCGCCGACGACATGCAGGGCGCCTGCTTCACGATCTCCAGCCTCGGCCACATTGGCGGCACCGGCTTCACGCCGATCGTCAACGCGCCGGAAGTGGCGATCCTGGGTGTTTCCAAGGCCACCATCCAGCCAGTCTGGGACGGTAAAGCCTTCCAGCCGAAGCTGATGCTGCCACTGTCGCTGTCCTACGATCACCGCGTGATCAACGGTGCCGCTGCTGCACGCTTCACCAAGCGTCTGAGCGATCTGTTGGGCGACATTCGTACCATCCTGCTGTAACGCCGAGTGGCCCTTCCCCAGGGAAGGGCCACTCGCACCGCTGTTTTCCGAGCGCCACGCTCGTACCTCAACCCCGTCCATTTGACGGGGCTTTTTTTGCCTGGCCGTCAGGGCTGAAGCGCCACGCCGTACACCGGCAAACTTTCCTACCCTTCCCCGCCTGACTGACTACGCCCTCTGTTAGTCATTGCCCACATCCTGCGTCCCCTCGCCTGTCGATATTTGTCCCGCCTCGCGCCTTAGCATCGGCACAGCGCGACACCCTTGCGCTCGTACCCTCCTTAACTGAAACGCTGCATTTCGAATGGATTCGAATATGTTCATACCCACCGTCGGCCCGATCGTTGGCCACACCACGACGGATCACGCGCGGATATTCTTGCGCGGCGATCATGACAACAGCCTGGTATTCGCCGGTGTTCGCTACCGGCGCCTGGGCGACGCCCACTGGTCGAAGGGCCATTTCGTCCAGTTGAAGGCCTACCGCGACATGTCCGATGTCATCGTGCTCGATGGCCTTGAGCCCGGTACGGCCTATGAATACCAGGCAGGCTGGTTCAGCCCGCTAAGCCCGACCCACACCGTAGGGACCGTTGAGGAACTGCCGCTGCAATGGCCCAGGAACACCTATCGCCTGCGCACGCCAACCAACGAGCCCGGCCTGCCGCGCGCCTATATCGTCGGCTCCTGCCGCTACCTGCGGATCACCGCCGGCGTGCCTTCACGACCCGCGCTCGGGGACCGCACCTTTGCCGGCATCAACCGCGTCGTGGCCCAGGCCGACCCGCCGATCAGCGCGGTCCTGATGACCGGGGACCAGGTCTACCTCGACGACCTGAACGTGGTGGCCCCTGACCGGACCTACAAGGACATTCTCTTCAAGTACCGCACGGCATTCTCCCAGCCGCACATCCGGCGACTGATGGCGCAGGTGCCCACCTACATGATCCTCGACGACCACGAAATCGAAGACAACTGGCCCGCCAACAGGTCCGGCAACGACGAGGTGCTCTATGCCAACGCCATGAGTGCGTACGCGCTTTACCAGGCCAGCCATGGCCCGGCCCATGAACGCTTGGCCAACGGCACGCTGGATAAGTCGCTCAAACGCTACTGGTACCGGTTTGCCCACGGCGACGTCGGATGGTTCGTCACCGACAGCCGTACCCAACGCAACCTGTCGGCAGATGACCGCCGCCTCCTGGATGAAGAGCAGGAGCAGGCCCTGCTCCAATGGCTCGTTGGCAGCCCCGCCCGGGTCAAGTTCGTGGTGACCAGCGTGCTGTTCTACCCCGACAGCAAGCGCAATGATGGAGATGCCTGGCAGGCCTTCCCGCAACAGCGCCTGCGGCTGCTGGAAACCCTGCGCAAGCATCGGGTCAGGAACGTGATCTTCATCTCGGGCGATGTCCATGGCGCCATGACCAGCCGCCTGCGACACAGCGAGGATCCTGATTTCGAAGTCAACACCCTGGTGGCCTCGCCGTTCTGCAACAGCAAGCTGCTGCCTTATGCCAAGGCCACGGATTTTATCTTCGACCAGCCCATGGCCCGCACGGACGACGGAGAATATCGCTACGAACTGACCAGCAAAGTCCTCAGTCAGGATAACTTCGCACGCCTGGACATCACGGCCCAGAGCGTCCAGGCCACGTTCCATGACCGTGACGGCAACCCGGTGCAGACCGTCGATATTCCCTTGCGGTGACGGACGGCATCACCTGGCGTGCCCTCTGATCGGCTGGCGACTGGAGAAATCCCTTCGTCGGCCGATAAAAGGTTTATAGCACTTGGCCTTCATGTCTCTTGTCAGCCAGTGCCGCAATGATGCAACCTTGCGGCAGTCCGTAAGAACGAGGGCGTCAGCCCGGCGCGATCAGCATTTTCGAAGCGAGTTTCCCCATGAAAAGCCAACCCGATGCCGCCAGCCGTATGGCGGCCGAGGTAGTGACGCAGTTACCGGTGCCCTCGCGGCTCGGTATGCTGCGTTTCGAACGGCTGAATGAAGCGAGCTGGGCGCTGCTGTTCCTCGATCCCAATTGCGAGCGCTACTTCGGCCTGCCGGCGGTGGAGCTCTGTTCGCTGGTCAGCGCGCCCTACGCCAGCCTGATGGAACCCGAAGCGCGCTACCAGTTGCATGACACCATCCAGGAACAACTGGCTCAAGACTCGCATTACCAGATCCGCTATACGCTGCACACCGCCAAGGGGCCGATGAACCTGCTGGAAACGGGCGAAGCCTATAAGCAGCACAATCGTCAGTTGTTGCGCGGCTACCTGCTGGTGGTGGACAGCCTGCTGCAAGACGAGCCGTCCCTGCCGGCCGTCGACCTGGAAACCCAGAACTCGCGCCTGCAGATTGCCTTGGAGTTGAACCAGCGCGCCCAGCAGGAGCAACTCCAGCACCTGGACCGGGTACGCGCCCAGCAGGACCTGATCCTGCTGCTGACCCGACAACGCTACAGCGCTAACAACTCCCTGCTCGAAGCCGCCGAACTCATCACCCGCAGTGCCTGTGACATCTATCAGATCGACAGCGCCAGCCTCTGGAACCTTGAAGACGGCAAGCTGGTGCCGATCACCGCCTTCAACCGAGCCTCCCAAGCGCACTTCCTGCCAGCGGCCATCGACGCCAGCGACTACCCCAACTACATGGAAGCGCTGCAATCGTGTCGTGCCATCGATGCCCACAACGCCATGCGTGACCCGCGCACCCGGGAACTGGCGGAGAACCTGCGCGCCCGCGACGTCAACGCCATCCTCGACGCCAGCGTGCGCATCGACGGCCAGGTGGTGGGCGTGCTGTGCCTGGAACAGGTGGGCGTCACCCGCGCCTGGCAGTCCGACGAAATCGCCTTTGCCGGTGAGCTGGCGGACCAGTTCGCCCAGGTGATCAACAACCACAACCGACGCACCGCCACCAGCGCCCTGCACCTGTTCCAGCGCGCCGTGGAACAGAGCGCCAACGCCTTCCTGCTGGTCAATTGCGACGGGGTGGTGGAATACGTCAACCCGAGCTTCACGGCGATCACCCAGTACTCCACCGAGGAAGTCCACGGCCAGCGCCTGTCCGAGCTGCCGGCCCTGGAGAATCTCAGCGAGCTGCTGTTCGACGCACCGTCCGCCCTGGCCCAGAGCAACAGCTGGCAAGGCGAGTTCAAGAGCCGGCGTAAGAACCTGGAACCCTACTGGGGCCAGCTGTCGATTTCCAAGGTCTATGGCGACAATCGCGAACTGACCCATTACATCGGCATCTACGAAGACATTACCCAGACCAAGTTGGCCCAGCAGCGCATCGAACGCCTAGCCTACACCGACAACCTGACCAACCTGGGCAACCGTCCGGCATTCATCCGCAACCTCGATGAACGCTTCGCCCGGGACAGCGATTCGCCCATCAGCCTGCTGCTGGTGGACATCGACAACTTCAAGCGCATCAACGACAGCCTCGGCCACCAGACCGGCGACAAGCTGCTGATCAGCCTGGCGCGGCGCTTGCGCAACAGCCTGAGCCCCAGCGGCAGCCTGGCGCGGTTCGCCAGTAACGAGTTCGCCGTGCTGCTGGACGACACGGACCTGGAAGCCGGCCAGCAGGTCGCCAGCCAGTTGCTGATGACCCTCGACAAACCGATGTTCGTCGATAACCAGTTGATCAGCGTGACCGGCTCCGTGGGCCTGGCCTGCGCACCGTTGCACGGTCGCGATCCCCAGACCCTGATGCGCAACGCCGGGCTCGCCCTGCACAAGGCCAAGGCCAACGGCAAGCATCAGGTGCAGATCTTCACCGAGGCCTTGAACGCCGAGGCCAGCTACAAGCTGTTCGTGGAAAACAACCTGCGCCGAGCCCTGACCCAGAACGAACTGGACGTGTTCTACCAGCCCAAGCTATGCCTGCGCAGCGGTCGACTGCTGGGCATGGAAGCGCTGCTGCGCTGGAACCATCCCGAAAAGGGCATGATCCGTCCCGACCAGTTCATCAGCGTGGCCGAAGAAACCGGCCTGATCATCCCCATCGGCAAGTGGATCGCCCGCCAGGCCTGCCGCATGAGCAAGCAACTGACCGCCGCCGGCCTGGGCAACCTGCAAGTGGCGATCAACCTGTCGCCCAAGCAGTTCTCCGACCCGGACCTGGTCGCCTCCATCGCCAGCATCCTCAAGGAGGAGCAACTGCCCGCCCGGCTGCTGGAACTGGAGTTGACCGAAGGCCTGCTGCTGGAAGCCACCGAAGACACCCACCTGCAGCTCGACCAGCTCAAGCGCCTGGGCCTGACCCTGGCGATGGACGATTTCGGCACCGGTTATTCGTCCCTGAGTTACCTGAAGAAATTCCCGATCGACATCATCAAGATCGATCGCAGCTTCATCCATGAGATCCCGGACAACCAGGACGACATGGAAATCACCTCGGCGGTGATCGCCATGGCCCACAACCTCAAGCTCAAGGTCGTGGCCGAAGGCATCGAGACCGCCCAGCAACTGGCCTTCCTGCGGCGCCACCGATGCGACGTCGGCCAAGGCTACCTGTTCGACCGGCCGATCCCCGGCGCCGAGCTGGTCGAGAAGCTCAAGCGCTACCCGCGCGGACCAATTGACTGACAGCGATGTAACACTCGGGCACACTGACAGTCTTATTGCGTGAACTCGCTCAACTCAATCTGACTGAGAGGACTGATGATGGTCTTGCGCTCGGAAATCCTGGTGAACAAAAACGTGCTCCCTACTCAAGAACAAGCCCTGCCCGGCCGCGAAACCCCGATCAAGGTGCCGGACGAGCACTTCGTCAACGGCAATCCGCTGCTCGGCCCATTCCCGGGCAACGTCGAATTCGCCATCTTCGGCCTGGGTTGCTTCTGGGGTGCGGAACGCCGCTTCTGGCAACGCGAAGGCGTCTACAGCACGTCGGTGGGCTACGCCGGCGGCTTTACCCCCAACCCGACTTACGAAGAAGTCTGCTCCGGCCTGACCGGCCACAGCGAAGTGGTGCTGGTGGTCTACGAGCCGGAGAAGGTCAGCTACGAAGCCCTGCTGGCGATGTTCTGGGAACTGCACAACCCGACCCAGGGCATGCGCCAGGGCAACGACATCGGCACCCAGTACCGCTCGGTGATCTACTGCACCACGCCCGAGCAACTGGAAGCCGCGAAGAAGAGCAAGCAAGTGTTCCAGGCAGAGCTGGCCAAGGCTGGCCTGGGGGACATCACCACCGAGATCGACGAGGCGCCGACGTTCTACTACGCCGAGGCGTATCACCAGCAATACCTGGCGAAGAACCCCGAGGGCTACTGCGGGATTGGCGGCACAGGCGTCTGCATGCCGCCGAGCCTCGCGGGTAACTGAGCCCCAGCCCGATGCAAGGGAAGAAGGTGTCCGGTCATCGCCCTTCCCTTGCACTTGACCGCAAACTTGATCTACAGACTGCATATTGCTACTTTTGGCTCTACAGACCCAAAAGGTAATCGTCATGACCCCTGCTCTTTCAGCCCAAGCCTTGACCAAGGACGAGTGCGTGACCGGTCTTCGGACGGTGCTGGGCATCCTGGAAAAATGGCAGGCAACCAGTGACCAGGCCTGTCGGATCCTGCGTATTTCCCGCAGCACCTATACACGCGCCAAGCAACGTGAAACCAACTGGTCCGTCAGCCTGGACTCCGACCAGTTGCAACGCATCAGCCTGGTGCTGAATATCCACGGCGCCTTGCGCCTCATTTTCGACAACCCCGAAAACGTCTATGGTTTTGCGGCGATGCCCAATGAGAACGAGTTTTTCAATGGGCACGCCCCGCTGGAGATCATGGCCCGGGGCGACATGATTTCCCTCTACGAGACGTTTCGCAGGATCGACGCGTTGCGAGGCGCGCAATGGTGAAGGCCGGCGATCTGCCCGAACGGCCCGGCGAGCCCCTGACGGCCCATAGGCTGGTGAACTCCAAATTCCCGCCCATCGCCCTGTTCGACGATGTGGCCGACGCTGATGAGTTCGAAGTCCTTTATCGGATCCAGGCCCTGACCAACCCCAGGCTGCAGAACGAAGTGGGACGCCTGGAACTGATCGCCCGCCAGGAAATCCCCTTCGGCATTCCGGGCTGCGCCTACGCGACGGCGCCGTTCACCCACGTCAATCCCGCCGGTTCGCGGTTCAGCGACGGCAGCTTCGGCGTGTTGTACCTGGCCGACACCGCCGAAACGGCGCTGGCCGAAGTGCAGTACCACCAGAACCACTACTGGTCGAAGGTGCAGGGCCTCAACTATGAACGCTTTGTCTTCCGCGAGCTTTCCTGCCACTTCACGGACGCAGCGATGAAAGATGCGCTGATCTTGCCCATGACAGACCCCATCTATGACCCGGATGACTACAGCCATGCCCATCTGCTGGGCAAGGCCATCAAGCGCGAAGGTTGTCCGGGGCTGCGCTACCGATCGGTACGCAACCCGGGTAGCCATTGCTGGGCGCTGATGACCCCGCGCCCGGTGTCATCGATTCTTCAGGCCGCTCACTACGAGATGATCTGGAACGGCCGGATCACCAGCGTCAACCTGATCACCGGGGCTTGAGCCGGGCTTCAGGAAGGCCTTGTGGGAGCGAGATTGCTCGCGAAAGCGCCCGCCCTGGCGCCTCGTCAACACGAATCAATGCTCGGCGATCAACCAATCCATCTGCCAGCCACCCTGGGTCTGCCCGAGCTTTTTCGACAGCCACGGCAGCAGATCGCGCAACTCTTCCTCCAGTCCCCACGGCGGGTTGGCAATGGCCAGGCCGGAGCCGTTCAGGCTGTTGGGAGTGGCGAGCGGGTGGACCAACAGCTCCACGCGCAACAATTTCGGCGCGCCGGTGCCAGCCAGGTCCTGGTAGAAACGGCGCAACAGGCGCTGATCCTTCACCGGGTACCAGATCGCCGCCACCGTCTGGCGCATCCGACCGATGGCTTCCTTGAGGGAGGCGGCGCAGCGCTGCATCTCGTCAAGCTGTTCGAAAGGCGGGTCGATCAACATCAGGGCGCGCTTCTGCGGGACCGGTAGCAACGCCCGAGGCACATGCCAACCTTCGCCCAAGTGCACCGCCACGCGACGGTCGCCCTTCATGTTGTCCTTGAGCAGCACGCCGTCTTCGGGGTGCTTCTCGTTGAGCAGCACGCGGTCCTGCGCACGGGTCAGGCGCCGCGCCAATTCCGGGGAACCGGGGTAGTAGCGCAACTGCCCGTCCGGGTTCATGTCGTGCAGGACTTTCATGTAATCGGCGGTCAGCGGCGGCAGGTCATCCTGGCCCCATAACCGCGCGATGCCTTCCAGGTATTCACCGGTACGATTGGCCTGGTCGCCCTGCAAGTCGTACAACCCGATGCCCGCGTGGCTGTCGAGGTAGGCGAAGGGCTGCTCCTTGCGCGACATCAGCGCGATGAGGCGGGTCAAGGTCAGGTGTTTGAACACGTCGGCGTGATTGCCGGCGTGGAAGGCATGGCGATAATTCATGGCGGCTCCTGCGAAGGGCGACGAGTTTACCTTGAAGTGCGCCGAACGTCAGGGTTCGCAGCCGAGTGGGCGGTCCCCCAGTTCGAGCGCCAAAAATTGCAGCAATGCCGCCTTCAGCGGTTGCCCGGGCGCCTTGAGGAAATGCGCAACCTTGCGCCGCAGGATGCGCTCGTCAACCTGCTCGAACAGGTCCGGGTGCGCTTCATCCAGCCACCTGAGCAGGTTATCCAGCAGGCAATCGCTCGACTCATCAGCCAATGACCTGAGCAACGCCTCCGGCACCGTCCACCATGGGAACGCCCGGGCCTCACACCGGGCATTGCCTTGCAGCGCCAGCGGCTGGCCATTGATCAGGCAGCGGCTGAGCACCGGCAGCAACACGGCGGCATCAACGTGCGCCGATTGCAGGATCGGCCGCACGAAGCGCCCATCCCAGAAGCGGAAAAATACCGCCTTGGCGTCGGGCAACAACACCTGTGTCAACCCGCACAGATGTTCGGCAACCCTTTGCTGGCTGGCAGAAGACACCGCCAGCCAGCCCCAATCGAGCGCATCGGTGGTCGCTATCCAATCAAGAAACTCACTGTCCGGGGTGACAAGCCCTACATATGGCATGACCGATTCCCACTCGGCGTACGGCGTGCCCGCCCAGATCGGGCTCGCCGGCGTGGTCATCGAGCGCTTCCAGGCAGACAGCGGCCCTGCGCCGCTGGCGTTGCTGACGATGGCGAACAGTTGCTCGGATGCCCGCAACGGGTGGTCTCGGAGCCAGGCACGGGGCGTCATGGGCGCACCTGGAAAACAGCGGGCCCATGAAGGTCCGGCGGCATGCTGCAAACGCCCATCCGGCATCGCTCACATTCTTCACAGAACGGCGCCTGGCCTTGCAAGCTCAGGATTTGCCCAAGACTCAGCCGAGGAGCCGCGGCGGCGAGCGGGCTCTCAGGGCCGCGGGAAACGCCAGGCGCCGCGCCCATCACGGCCATCGGCGCGCCGCCCACTTCGATGGGCACGCTACTGAATATCCCGCCGGCACCGATATTGATCCAATGACCACCGGCCTGGATCGTCGCACTGACGCCGGCATCCAGCACCACCTGCTGGCCGGCACCGACATGGTATTGCTGGGCAGCACTGAGGGCCTGGCTGGTCACGTGGATATGCCGTTCGCCGATCACCCGCAAGTGATCGTCCTGACGGACTTCAACCTGGCGCCGGCCGTGGGTCGTGCGCAGCTCATCAGCCTTGAGCTCGTGCCGCGACGCCCCCGTGACCACGATGCTGCGCTCGTGATCGACTTGCACCCGCTGGTCATGCAAGACGTGCTGGGTCCAGTCGCGCTGGGCGCGCAGATAGATTTCCTCGGCGCCCTTGCGGTCTTCGATACGCAATTCGTTGTAACCACCGCCTCCCGGGCTGCTCTGGCTGCGCAGGATGCTGCGGGTCTTGTCCGCCGGCAGGTCCAGCGGCACCGGGTTGGCGCCGTTGGGCAGGCAACCCACCACCACGGGCTTGTCCACGTCACCGTCGATGAACCCAACCAGCACCTCCATGCCAACCCGCGGGATCATCACCCCGCCATAGCGATCATGGGCCCAGCCGGAGGCCACGCGCAGCCAGCAACTGGCATGCTCATCGCCCTGGCCTTCGCGGTCCCAGACCAGTTGCACCTTGACCCGCCCGAACGCATCGCAATGGATCTCGCTGTCGACAGGCCCGGTCACCACGGCTGACTGGTAACCGTGGGCACGGGGCTTTTCCTGCGCCAGGGGCGGACGGTAGAGCACATCCCAGGGCGTGGCATGGAAGGTGTTGCGGTAGCCTTGGAAATCCTCCAGGCCGTCATCGCTCGCGTCCTCCAGCACCTGTGGCTGGCGGCCATGATGGGTGATGGCCGTGAGCAACCAGAGATCGTTCCACGGCGCGCGAGGATGGCCCTGGATGTGCAAGAAGTGCCCGCTGGCCAGGGCTCGCTGGTCACTGTGCCCTTGCGCCAGTTGGTAGTCGGTGCCGTGGCGCTCAAGTGCACGCTGGGCCAGGTGCCGGCCCTGCTCGCGATCGGCAAACTGGCCGGGGTAGCGATAGTCCTCCAGCGCCGGCAGTTGCTGGCTGTCGACGTCAGCCTGCAGCACCAGCCCGGGCTTGCGAAAGTCGTGGTCGCGCAACGTCACGGCAGTGGTCCGGGCTTCGAGCCGCACCGCCAGGCGCATGATCGTCGGCTCGCTGGCCGCCATGCCATTGCCCGGCAGATAGCGCGTCGGCTCGGGCAAACGGGGAAACACCGTCTGATCGTCGCCAAACACCAGCAGATGGCCGCCGGGGCTGTGCCGGAAGTGATAATGGATGCCCACCTCGGCACAGAGCCGTTCGATGAAGGCCAGGTCGCTCTCGGCGTACTGCACGCAATACTCACGCTCGGGGTACTGGCCACCGAGGCTGAACTGGAATGCATCGCCCTGGATACCGTGCTCGCCGAGGATCCGGGCGACGATCGTCGGCACGCTCAGGTGCTGGAAAATCCGTTGATTGATGCGGTGACGCAGGTAGGCGAGGCGCGGCACCAGCGTGATCCGGTAACGGGTCAGGCGCTTGCCCGAGTCGCCCTGGGCCACACTGTAGACCTGGCCGTGAAGACCCCGGCCATGATCGTCGAGCTCCAGGAAGGCCTGGCGGTGCAGGAGTTCTTCCAGGGCCAGGTCGGGCCGCTCGCTGACCAGTTCCAGGTCAACGCGATAGGGCTGGCTGATGGCTTCCTTGCCTGTGAATTCCAGCACCTTGAGCGCATGGGGCACGCCGTCGAGCGTCAGGGTGAAACGGGGCAAGTGGGCAGGTGCGACCATCCGATGTCCCTCTGCTGAATGAAGGCTGGCGATTCTGCACGAACCATCGGGTGAACAACCCCCTCACCCGGAAAAACAGATTTGCCCTACGACCTAGACGTAGAAAAAGCCGCGAGACAGGCAGTATTTTCCGATAGACATTCTTCAACGGTGGGAGCGAGCCTGCTCGCGAAAGCGGCGCCCCCTTCAACCCGGCTCCATGCACCGCCCCTGGACCCGCCATAAAAAACGGCCCGCCTCCACAAGAGACGGGCCGTTTTGCGATACAACCTTCAGCCAGCCATCAAGGCTTCGCCGAACGCCTTACTGGTTCAGGCGGAAATCTTTCTCGGCTGCTTCGAAGCGCTGCAGCATACCGGTGGTAGGCGAGCCCATCTTGCTGACGAAATAGATGGCCAGGCTGGCGAAAATGAAGCCTGGGATGATTTCGTACAGGCCCAGCAGCTCGAAGTGCTTCCAGACGATCACGGTAATCGCGCCCACCAGGATGCCGGCCAATGCGCCGTTACGGGTCATGTTTTTCCAGATCACCGAGATCAGCACCACCGGGCCGAACGCGGCACCGAAGCCGGCCCAGGCGTAGCTCACCAGGCCCAGCACGCGGTTATTCGGGTTGGCCGCCAGGGCAATGGCGACCAACGCCACCAACAGCACCATGGCGCGGCCGACCCAGACCAGTTCCAGCTGGGAAGCGCCCTTGCGCAGGAAGGTTTTGTAGAAGTCTTCGGTCAGGGCGCTGGAGCACACCAGCAACTGGCAGCTCAGGGTACTCATCACCGCCGCCAGGATGGCGGACAGCAGGACACCGGCGATCCATGGATTGAACAACAGCTTGGCCAGCTCGATGAACACGCGCTCGTGGTTCTCGGTCACAGGACCGGCCACTTCAGGGTGAGCCGAGAAATAGGCAATCCCGAAGAAGCCGACCGCCACGGTGCCACCCAGGCACAGGATCATCCAGGTCATGGAGATGCGACGGGCGTTGGCGATCGACTTGACCGAATCAGCGGCCATGAAGCGCGCCAGGATGTGCGGCTGGCCGAAGTAACCCAGGCCCCAGCCCATCAGCGAGATGATGCCGATGAAAGTGGTGTTCTTCAGCATGTCGAAGGACGCAGGGTCTTTCGCCTCGATGGCCAGGAACGTAGTGTCCACGCCACCGGTGGCCAGCAGCACGATGATCGGCGTCAGAATCAGCGCGAAGATCATCAAGGTGGCCTGGACGGTATCGGTCCAGCTCACGGCCAGGAAACCGCCGACGAAGGTGTAGGCAATGGTCGCGGCAGCGCCGGCCCACAGCGCGGTCTCGTAGGACATGCCGAAGGTGCTCTCGAACAGACGGGCACCGGCGACGATGCCGGAAGCGCAGTAAATGGTGAAGAACACCAGAATCACCACGGCGGAGATGATCCGCAGCAGGCCGCTCTTGTCTTCGAAACGGCTGGCGAAGTAGTCCGGCAGCGTCAGCGCGTCACCGTTGTGTTCGGTCTGTACCCGCAGCCGCCCGGCCACGAACAGCCAGTTCAGGTAGGCACCGACGATCAGGCCGATGGCGATCCAGCTTTCCGAGAGGCCCGACATGTAGATGGCGCCCGGCAGGCCCATCAACAACCAGCCACTCATGTCGGAGGCACCGGCAGACAAGGCCGTAACCACGCTGCCGAGGCTGCGACCGCCCAGGATGTAATCGGAAAGGTTGTTGGTGGAGCGGTACGCCATCAGGCCGATCAGGACCATGGCTGCGATATAGATCACGAACGTGATCAGGGTTGGATTGCTAACACTCATGAATAACGCCCTGGCTTTGTTTTTATGTTGCGGTGGCAGAGGCAGGCGTCGACCACACGAACAGTATGGCGACGATTGGCAGGCCCGCGAATGTATGACCGATGTTTCCCCAGGAAAGCCATCGGCGGATGCTCCTCGGTCGAAACCGGTTGCACCTTGGCGGCGAATCCTATTCAAGAAACGAAATTAGGTGCAACCAGTTTCGCTCGAATAAGTTGCACCTGATCGGTTTTATCGGAAAAACACCAGGTTTTGCGCCGTTTTAGTGCAAAGGCGACGGCGCAATCGGAGCATCGGGCACCAATAAAGTGCAACACCAGCAAATCGGAGATTCTTTCCTGATGAGCTGCCGAGTATTTCATCCAAAAAAGGGTTGCACCCGGTTGCACCTCATTCGGCGCGCAGCTAATCTTGCCGCCAGCTGATGCCACGCGATCGTGGCAAACATGAGGATAAAAATATGGCTACCACTACCCTCGGGGTCAAACTCGACGACCCGACCCGCGAACGCCTGAAGGCCGCCGCAACCTCGATTGATCGCACGCCCCATTGGCTGATCAAGCAGGCAATTTTCAATTACCTGGAGAAACTCGAGGGTGGTGCAACCCTGACCGAGCTGAACGGTTCGACCCGTGCCGACAGCGACGATGCCGGTGAGGTCCAGGCCGACCACGCCCACCAATGCTTCCTCGAATTCGCCGAAAGCATCCTGCCGCAATCGGTGCTGCGCGCGTCCATCACCGCCGCCTACCGTCGCCCCGAGCCGGAAGTGGTGCCCATGCTGATCGAGCAGGCCCGCCTCCCCGCGCAAATGGCCGAGGCCACCAACAAGCTGGCCGCGTCGATTGCTGAAAAACTGCGCAATCAGAAGAGTGCCGGCGGACGTGCCGGGATTGTTCAGGGCTTGCTGCAGGAATTTTCCCTGTCGTCCCAGGAAGGCGTGGCACTGATGTGCCTGGCCGAAGCCCTGTTGCGGATCCCCGACAAAGGCACCCGCGACGCGCTGATCCGCGACAAGATCAGCACCGGCAACTGGCAGCCGCACCTGGGCAACAGTCCTTCGCTGTTCGTCAACGCCGCCACCTGGGGCTTGCTGCTGACCGGCAAGCTGGTCGCCACCCATAATGAAGCAGGCCTGACGTCGTCCCTGAGCCGCATCATTGGCAAAAGCGGCGAGCCGATGATCCGCAAGGGCGTCGACATGGCTATGCGCCTGATGGGCGAGCAGTTCGTCACCGGCGAGACCATTGCCGAAGCCCTGGCCAATGCCAACAAGTTCGAGACCAAGGGTTTCCGCTATTCCTACGACATGCTGGGTGAAGCGGCACTCACCGAGCACGACGCCCAGAAGTACCTGGCCTCGTACGAACAAGCCATCCACTCGATCGGCAAGGCGTCCCACGGCCGTGGGATTTATGAAGGCCCGGGTATTTCCATCAAACTCTCGGCCCTGCACCCACGCTACAGCCGCGCCCAGTACGAACGCGTCATGGACGAGTTGTACCCGCGCCTGCTGTCGCTGACCCTGCTGGCCAAGCAATACGACATCGGCCTGAACATCGACGCCGAAGAAGCCGACCGCCTGGAGCTGTCCCTGGACCTGCTCGAGCGCCTGTGCTTCGAGCCGCAACTGACCGGCTGGAACGGCATCGGCTTCGTGATCCAGGCGTACCAGAAACGCTGCCCGTATGTGATCGACTACGTGATCGACCTGGCCCGCCGCAGCCGTCACCGCCTGATGATCCGCCTGGTAAAAGGCGCCTACTGGGACAGCGAGATCAAGCGTGCCCAGGTCGAAGGCCTGGAAGGCTACCCGGTGTACACCCGCAAGGTGTACACCGACGTTTCCTACATTGCCTGTGCCCGCAAGCTGCTGTCGGTGCCGGAAGTCATCTACCCGCAGTTCGCCACCCACAACGCCCATACCCTGTCGGCCATCTACCACATCGCCGGACAGAACTATTACCCGGGGCAGTATGAGTTCCAGTGCCTGCACGGCATGGGTGAACCGCTGTACGAGCAAGTTGTAGGCAAGGTTTCCGAAGGCAAGCTGAACCGTCCGTGCCGCGTGTACGCTCCAGTCGGCACCCACGAGACACTGCTGGCCTACCTGGTTCGTCGCCTGCTGGAAAACGGCGCCAACACCTCGTTCGTCAACCGCATTGCCGACCAGTCCATCTCGATCCAGGAATTGGTGGCCGACCCGGTCGTCAGCATCGAGCAGATGGCGACCCTGGAAGGTGGTTTCGGCCTGCCGCATCCGCGCATCCCCCTGCCGCGTGACTTGTACGGCAGTGAACGCGCCAACTCCAGTGGCATCGACATGGCCAACGAGCATCGCCTGGCTTCGCTGTCCTGCGCGCTGCTGGCCACCGCTCATAACGACTGGAAAGCCGCGCCGATGCTCGGTTGCGCCGCCAGCGAGCAGACCCCGGCACCGGTGCTGAACCCGTCCGATCATCGCGACGTGGTTGGCCATGTCCAGGAAGCCACCGTCGCCGATGTCGACAACGCCATCCAATGCGCCCTCAACGCCGCGCCGATCTGGCAGGCCACGCCACCGGCCGAACGCGCCGCGATCCTGGAGCGTGCCGCCGACCTGATGGAAGGCGAGATCCAGCCATTGATGGGCCTGCTGGCCCGCGAGGCCGGCAAGACCTTCGCCAACGCCATCGCCGAAGTGCGTGAAGCGGTGGACTTCCTGCGTTACTACGCGGTGCAGGCGCGCAACGATTTCACCAACGACGCCCACCGCCCATTGGGCCCGGTGGTCTGCATCAGCCCGTGGAACTTCCCCCTGGCCATCTTCAGCGGCCAGGTGGCGGCCGCCTTGGCCGCGGGCAACCCGGTCCTGGCCAAGCCCGCCGAACAAACCCCACTGGTGGCGGCACAGGCCGTGCGCCTGTTGCTCGAAGCCGGCATCCCCGAAGGCGTCCTGCAACTGCTGCCGGGCCGCGGTGAAACCGTCGGCGCCGGCCTGGTGGGCGACGAGCGGGTCAAAGGCGTGATGTTCACCGGTTCCACCGAGGTCGCTCGCCTGCTGCAACGCAACATTGCCGGTCGCCTGGACAACCAGGGTCGCCCGATTCCACTGATCGCCGAAACCGGCGGCCAGAACGCGATGATCGTCGACTCCTCGGCCCTGACCGAACAAGTGGTCATCGACGTGGTGTCCTCGGCCTTCGACAGCGCCGGCCAGCGCTGCTCGGCCCTGCGGGTCCTGTGCCTGCAGGAAGATTCCGCCGACCGCGTCATCGAAATGCTCAAGGGCGCGATGGCCGAGTCGCGCCTGGGCAACCCCGAGCGCCTGTGCGTGGATATCGGCCCGGTGATCGACGCCGAGGCCAAGGCCGGCATCGAGAAACACATCCAGGCCATGCGCGACAAGGGCCGCACGGTGTACCAGATGGCACTCGCCGACAGCGACGAGTGCAAGCGTGGCACCTTTGTCATGCCGACCCTGATCGAGCTGGAAAGCTTCGACGAATTGCAGCGCGAGATCTTTGGCCCAGTGCTGCACGTGGTGCGCTACAAGCGCAAGGAGCTGGACCAGTTGATCAACCAGATCAACGCCTCCGGCTATGGCCTGACCCTGGGCGTACACACCCGCATCGACGAGACCATCGCCAAGGTGATCGACAACGTCCACGCCGGCAACGTCTACGTGAACCGCAACATCGTCGGTGCCGTGGTCGGCGTGCAGCCATTCGGCGGCGAAGGTCTGTCGGGCACTGGGCCGAAAGCCGGTGGTCCGTTGTACCTGTACCGCCTGTTGTCGACTCGTCCTACCGACGCGATCCAACAGTCCTTCGTACGCAGCGATGCCCTCAATGCACCGGACCTGCGCCTGCGCGACGCCATGAGCAAGCCGCTGACCGCCCTGCAAGCCTGGGCCGATAGCCACAAGCTCGCCGAACTGAGCGCCCTGTGCGTGCAGTTCGCGGCCCAGTCGCAAAGCGGCATTACCCGCCAGCTGACCGGCCCGACCGGCGAACGCAACAGCTACGCGATCCTGCCGCGCGAACACGTGCTGTGCCTGGCCGACGTGGAAGGCGACCTGCTGACGCAGCTGGCGGCCGTGCTGGCGGTGGGCGGCTCGGCGGTGTGGCCGGAAACCGACACGAGCAAGGCCTTGTTCGCACGCTTGCCGAAGGACATTCAGGCGCGCATCCAGCGGGTTTCCGACTGGACCAAGGACGATGTGGTATTCGACGCCGTCCTGCACCACGGTGACTCGGATCAACTGCGCAGCGTTTGCCAGCAAGTGGCCAAGCGTGCCGGCGCCATCGTCGGGGTTCATGGCCTGTCACAAGGGGAAACCGGCATCGCGCTGGAACGCCTGGTGATCGAACGCGCCCTGAGCGTTAACACCGCGGCGGCGGGCGGCAACGCCAGCCTGATGACCATCGGTTAAGCCGCTGCAAGCCAGGCGCCCGCAATGGGTGCCTGGCCATCGAAATCCCCTGTGGGAGCGGGCTTGCTCGCGAAGTCGGTGTATCAGTCGACATCTATCCGTCTGATACACCATCTTCACGAGCTAGCCTGCTCCCACCAGGGATTAGTGTCCCCCTCGCCCCTCCATCACTGTCATCAATCATCCTGTTCAACCTCTATTCCCACACCTAGACTCGGCCCATTCCAAACAAGGTAGGCCGCCATGTCCGAGACGTTGCTCAGTTCCCGTAATCTGGCTTTCGAGCTGTATGAAGTCCTTGATGCCGAGGGCCTGACCCAGCGCGAGCGGTTCGCCGAACACAATCGCGAGACCTTCGACGCCGCCATCGGCACGGCCCGCAGCATCGCCGAAAAGTACTTCGCGCCACACAACCGCAAGAACGACGAAAACGAACCCCGTTACGAAAACGGCCAGGCCGTGCTGATTCCCGAGGTGAAGCCGGCGGTGGACGCGTTCCTGGAAGCGGGCTTTCTGAACGCCGCACGCAGCTTCGACGCTGGCGGCATGCAATTGCCGACGTTGCTCTCGCAAGCCTGCTTCGCGCATTTCCAGTCAGCCAACGCCGCGTCCACTTCTTATCCGTTCCTGACCATGGGCGCGGCGAACCTGATCGAGAGCTTCGGCAGCGAGGAGCAGAAGCAACGCTTCCTGCAACCGATGATCGACGGCCGCTTCTTCGGCACCATGGCCCTCACCGAACCCCATGCGGGCTCGTCGCTGGCGGATATTCGCACGCGAGCGGAGCCGGCAGCCGACGGCACCTACCGGCTCAAAGGCAACAAGATCTTCATTTCCGGCGGCGATCATCCGTTGTCGGAAAACATCGTGCACATGGTCCTGGCCAAACTGCCGGACGCCCCGCCGGGGGTGAAGGGCATCTCGCTGTTCATCGTGCCCAAGTTCCTGGTCAATGACGACGGCAGCCTCGGCCAACGCAACGATGTGCTGCTGGCCGGGTTGTTTCACAAGATGGGTTGGCGCGGCACCACCTCCACGGCGCTGAACTTCGGCGACAACGGCGAGTGCGTCGGTTACCTCGTCGGGAAACCGCACCACGGCCTGAGCTATATGTTCCAGATGATGAACGAGGCCCGGATCGGCGTCGGCATGGGCGCGGTCATGCTCGGTTACGCCGGCTACCTGTATTCCCTCGAATACGCCCGCGAACGTCCGCAGGGCCGGGTCCCCGACAGCAAGGACCCGACCACCGCCCCGGTGGCGATCATCCAGCACGCCGACGTGCGCCGCATGCTGCTGACCCAGAAGGCCTACGTCGAAGGCTCGTTCGACCTGGGCCTGTACGCAGCGAGGCTGTTCGACGACACCACCACCCTCAAGAGCGAAGTCGAGCGCCGGCAGGCCCATGAATTGCTGGACCTGCTGACGCCCATCGTCAAATCCTGGCCCTCGGAGTTTTGCCTGAAGGCCAACGAACTGGCGATCCAGATTCTTGGCGGCCACGGCTACACCCGCGAATACCCGGTGGAACAGTATTACCGCGACAACCGCTTGAACCCGATCCACGAAGGCACCCACGGCATTCAGTCCCTGGACCTGCTGGGGCGCAAACTGGCGCAGAACGGCGGCGCCGGTCTCAAGCAGTTGATCCGCCTGGTGGCCGACACCACCGAGCGCGCCCAGGCACACCCGTCGCTGACGCCGTTGCACCAACCACTGGAAGCCCTCGTGGCGCGCCTGCAGACCGTCACCCTCGGGCTGCTGACAGACCTGGCCCAGGGCAAGGTCAACAGCAGCCTGGCCAACTCGGCGCTGTACCTCAAGGTGTTTGGCCATATGGTGATCGGCTGGCGCTGGCTGGAACAGGCAATTCGCGCCGAGGAAGGCCTGGCCAGGGGCAGTGCGGTGGACCAGGACTTCTATAAAGGCAAGCTGCAGGCGGCGCGCTACTTCCTGACGTGGGAGGTGCCGGGTTGTCATCATGAATTGGCGTTGCTTGAAGCGCGGGATGGGACTTGCCTGGAAATGCGGGATGAGTGGTTCTGAGGCTGGGGGCGCTTTCCAATTCTCTGGGGAGTGAGCCTGCTCACGAAGGTGGCCTTAAAGCCAACCTGTTCTTGAGTGAACGCATTTCCCCTGTGGGAGCAGGCTTGCCCGCTCCCACAGGAATCATCGAACCCTTCAGGCCTGCTGAATGGTTTTGGAAATGACATCCACCGTGGCACTGACCTGCTCCTGGTACCGCTCAAGCTCCGCCTGATGCTGCTTCTGCATATCGATCTGCTGCGAACACAGATTCATGGCCGCCAGGACCAACAAACGATCACCGATCAGCGTCGGGTATTTGCGCTTGGTATCGGCCAGCGCAGCCTTGAGCATCGCGGCCGCGTCCAGCAAGGCCTGCTCCTGCCCGGCCGGCGCCTTGATCGAATAATCCTCTCCCAGGATCGAGATGACCGTCACCCCCTCGGCGCCGTGCCTCATGCGCTGACAGGACCGGCGCTAGCGCGCTCGATCAAGGCCTGGATGCGGGCGGCGGCGGTGCCGTGCAGTTCTTCCTGCTCCATCAGGCTCAGTTGCAGACTCTCGTTTTCATCCTTGGCCCTGGCGAGGTCCGCGCTCAGGGTTTCGTTCAGGCCAGTGAGGTGGCGATTCTGTTGCACCAGGTCATTGACCAGTTGCTCCAGCTGGCTGAGGGATGTTTCCAACATATTGATTTCCAGGGTTTTTCAGGGGGCGCGTACGATAAAGAAAAGTCATCGGCGACGCCACGGTTACGGGCAGCGGTGCTTCGCTGACGAGTTTTAGAGACTGCGATTCAGGGATCTGGTTCCTACCCTTCGTCGCGCCACCGCCCTTGAGCCGCGACAAAAGCCCGCAGCGCCCTCAAGACTTCAGGTGCATGACCGATAAGTCCGGTATATCCGTCACAGCCCGCACGGAAGCGCTTCCATCCGGTACTTTCCATGTCTCTACGTAATATGAATATCGCCCCGCGGGCGTTCCTGGGGTTTGCCCTGATCGGCGCCCTGATGCTGATCCTCGGGGTGTTTGCCCTGGCCCAGATGAGCAAGATCCGCACGTCCGGCGAGAACATCGTCCAGAACAGCGTGCCCAGCATCAAGGCCCTGGACGAGTTCACCCAGCTCACCTTGCGCCTGCGGGTGCTGTCCTATCGTCTGCTGGTGAACCGCGAACCGGACATCCAGCAAAAAACCTACGAGCTGTTCGAACAACGCAACCAGCAGATCCGGGCCGCCCAGGCCACCTATGAAAAGCTCATCAGCGCCCCGGAAGAACGGGCCGCCTACGAGCAATACGTGCAACTGCTGGGGCAATACCGTCAGCTCGAAGAGCGGATGAAGACCCTGTCGCGCAATAACCAGATCGATGAGCTGCGCACGCTGCTCAACACTGAGCTGCTGACCAATTCCGATGCCATCAACGTGGTGATCAACCGCCTGATGGAGATCAACAACCAGCAGGCCGAGCACCTCAACCAGAGCGCTGTGCAACAGTATTCAACGGCGTTCACCTGGGTCGTCGCGCTGCTGGTCATCGCCACCGGCCTGACCCTGCTGTTCGCCTGGCTGCTGACCAACAGCATCACCCGGCCGATTGGCAGCGCGCTGCAAGCCGCCGAAGAAATCGCCAAGGGCAACCTGACCCGGCCCGTGCTGGTCGATGGCAGCGACGAAGCCGGTCGCCTGCTGCGGGCGATGGCGACCATGCAGGACAAACTGCGCGACACCTTGCAGCGCATCTCCGGCTCGGCCACGCAACTGGCCTCCGCCGCGGAAGAACTCAACAGCGTCACCGACGAAAGCGCCCGTGGCCTGACCCTGCAAAACAACGAAATCGAGCAGGCCGCGACCGCGGTCAACGAGATGACCAGTGCAGTGGAAGAAGTGGCCCGCAATGCGGTCAGCACCTCCGAGGCCTCGAAGAACGCCACCACCTCCGCTGGCGATGGCCGCGACCTGGTGCAGGAAACCGTCGGTGCCATCGAACGCATGAGCGCCGATGTGCAAAGTACCGCGACGCTGATCGGCAACCTGGCCGACGAATCCCGGGACATCGGCAAAGTACTGGACGTGATCCGCGGCCTGGCCGATCAGACCAACCTGCTGGCGCTCAACGCGGCCATCGAAGCCGCCCGTGCCGGTGAAGCCGGTCGTGGTTTCGCCGTGGTGGCGGACGAAGTGCGCGCCCTGGCGCATCGCACCCAGCAGTCGACCAGCGAAATCGAACGCATGATCGGCAGCATCCAGAACGGCACCGAACAGGCCGTGGATTCGATGCGCAACAGCACCGAGCGCGCCGAGTCGACCCTGAACATCGCCCGTGGCGCCGGCCTGTCCCTGGACACGATCAACACCGCCATCGTCGAGATCAACGAACGCAACCTGGTGATCGCCAGCGCCGCCGAAGAACAGGCGCAAGTAGCTCGTGAAGTCGACCGCAACCTGGTGAACATCCGCGACCTGTCGGTGCAATCGGCCACCGGCGCCAACCAGACCAGCGCCGCCAGTGCCGAACTGTCGCGCCTGGCCGTCGACCTGAACAGCATGGTGGGGCGCTTCAGTCTTTAAGACCCTATCTGCCTTTGTGGCGAGAGCTTCCTGTGGCGAGGGGATTTATCCCCGATCGAGTGCGAAGCGCTCGCCATCGATTTGTATGGCAGCAAAGATTTTGGGGCTGCTTCGCAGCCCAACGGGGATAAATCCCCTCGCCACAAAGGGCAGTACCAATCCCATGGCCGCAGATGGCTATCCAAGGTTTCATCGCTCCCTCGTTCAAAAGCTTTTTTGACAGCAGCGCATTTCAACAGGTTAGAATCGCTGGCACGCAGACTGCATGGTCAGTCTGTGTCCGCCCTTAAGCTTTTCCGGAGTACTGCCTTTGACTGCGACGACCATCAACAGCCTGTTCTTGATCGGCGCGTTGCTGGTGAGTGCGAGCATTCTGGTCAGTTCTCTTTCGTCCCGCCTGGGCATCCCGATCCTGGTGATCATCCTGGCCGTGGGCATGGCAGCCGGTATCGACGGCGCCGGTATTCTGTTCGACAACTACGCCACGGCCTACCTGGTCGGCAACCTCGCCCTGGCTGTCATCCTGCTGGACGGCGGTTTGCGCACCCGGGTCTCGAGCTTTCGCGTGGCGCTCTGGCCAGCGTTGTCGCTGGCCACGGTGGGCGTGCTGATTACCACCGGGCTGACCGGCCTGGCGGCGGCGTGGCTGTTCAACCTCAACCTGATCCAAGGCTTGCTGATCGGCGCCATCGTCGGCTCGACCGACGCCGCGGCGGTGTTCTCGCTGCTGGGCGGCAAGGGCCTGAACGAGCGGGTCAGCGCCACCCTCGAGATCGAGTCTGGCAGCAACGACCCCATGGCGGTGTTCCTGACCGTCACCCTGATCGGCATGCTCGCCAGCGGCGAAACCGGCCTGCACTGGAGCCTGCTCGGACACTTGGTGCGCGAGTTCGGCATCGGTGCGGTACTCGGCCTGGGCGGTGGCTGGTTGATGCTGCAATTGGTCAACCGTATCCACCTGGCCAACGGTCTCTACCCGATCCTGGTGATCAGCGGCGGCCTGGCCGTATTCGCCCTGACCAACGCCTTGCACGGCAGCGGTTTCCTCGCGGTGTACCTGTGTGGCCTGGTGCTGGGCAACCGCCCGGTGCGCAGCCGCCACGGCATCCTGCACATGCTCGACGGCATGGCCTGGCTGGCCCAGATCGGCATGTTCCTGGTGCTGGGGTTGCTGGTCACGCCCCACGACCTGCTGCCGATCGCCCTGCCCGCCCTGGGCCTGGCCCTGTGGATGATCCTGTTCGCCCGCCCGTTGTCGGTGATGGTGGGCCTGCTGCCGTTCAGGGCGTTCCACGGTCGCGAGAAAGCGTTCATTTCCTGGGTCGGCCTGCGCGGCGCGGTGCCGATCATCCTGGCGGTGTTCCCATTGATGGCCGGCCTGCCCCACGCCCAGCTGTACTTCAACCTGGCGTTCTTCATCGTGCTGGTGTCGCTGCTGGTGCAGGGCACCAGCCTGCCATGGGTCGCCAAGTTGTTGCATGTCACTGTCCCACCCGAGCCGCTGCCGATTTCCCGGGCCGCACTGGAAGTCCACGTCACCAGCGAGTGGGAGCTGTTCATCTACCGCCTGGGCAAGGAAAAATGGTGCATCGGCTCGCCCCTGCGAGACCTGAAAATGCCCGAAGGCACCCGCATCGCAGCGCTGTTTCGCGGCCAGCAACTGCTCCATCCGTCGGGTAGCACGGTGTTGGAAGTCGGTGATTTGCTGTGTGTCATCGGCCACGAACACGACTTGCCGGCCCTTGGCAAACTGTTCAGCCAGGCACCGCAACGGGGCCTGGATCTGCGCTTTTTCGGCGACTTCGTACTGGAAGGAGATGCCCAGTTGGCTGCGGTTGCGGCGCTGTACGGGCTGAAGCTCGACGGCATCGATCCGGACATGTCCCTGGGCCGTTTCATTGCCCAGAAAGTCGGCGGCGCGCCGGTGGTCGGCGACCAGGTGGACTGGAACAATACCCTGTGGACCGTCGCGGCCATGGACGGGAACAAGATCGGCAAAGTGGGCGTCAGATTCCCCGAAGGAAGTCGCCCGGGTCCCGGCTTGTTCCTCTAAACTGCTCCCACTCTCACTTGCTCGACCGGTCTCTATGCCTACCCTGCGCTCCTTTTTCGCCGCCGCCCTGCTGGGCCTGAGTCTCTCCGTCTGCACCCTGCAAGCTGCCGAAGTGCCCGCCCGTGAGTCGGTGCAGGCCAACCTGGACAAGATCGCCGACCGCAAGCTGCCGGAAGCCGACCAGAAGGCCTTGCAAGCGGTGCTGCAAGGCACCCTGACCCAGCTGAACAACAAGGCGGACTACGAACAGAAGCTGCACGCCCTCAAGCAACAACTGGCCAACGCGCCGAAACAGAACATCGAAAACCAGCGCGAACTGGCCCGGCTCAAGGGCACCAGCGTGGTGCCGGTGGCGCAACGCTACGCCAACCTGCCGATCCCCCAACTCGAACAGATGCTCGCGGAGCGCTCCACCCAGCAGGGCGATCTGCAAAAAGCCCTGGCCGACGCCAACAGCCTGATCATCACCGCCCAGACCCGCCCCGAGCGCGCCCAGGCTGAAATTTCCAGCAGCCAGACCCGCATCCAGCAAATCAACGCCATCCTCAAGGCCGGCCGGGACGCCGGCAAGCCCCTGAGCGGCGAACAGCGCGACCAACTCAATGCCGAACTGGCCGCGCTCAACGCCCTGATCCCGTTGCGCCGCCAGGAACTGGCCGGCAATAGCCAGTTGCAGGACCTGGGCAACGGCCAGCATGACTTGCTCACGGAAAAGATCGACCGCATGGAGCAGGAAATCCAGGACCTGCAAAACCTGATCAACCAGAAGCGCCTGGCCCAATCCCAGGAGACGGTGACCCAGCAATCCATCGAGGCCCAGAAAGCCGGGAGCAGCAGCCTGCTGGCCACCGAAAGCGCCGCCAACCTGAAGCTTTCCGACTACCTGCTCAAGAGCACCGACCGCCTCAACGAAGTCACCCAGCAGAACCTGCAAACCAAGCAACTGCTCGACAGTGTCACCCAGACCGACGCAGCCCTGGACGAGCAGATCAGCGTACTCAAGGGCAGCCTGCTGCTCTCCAAGATTCTCTACAAGCAGCGCCAGACCCTGCCCCGGCTGAAGCTGGATCAGAACCTGGCCGACCAGATCGCCGACATCCGCCTGTACCAGTTCGAAGTCAGCCAGCAGCGCGAGTTGCTGAACAACCCCAGCGCCTATGTCGACAGCCTGCTGGCGTCGCAACCGTCGGAGCAGGTCACGCCGCAACTGCGCAAGACCCTGCTGGACCTGGCCCTGACCCGCGTGGACCTGCTGGAGCGACTGAACCGTGAGCTGAGCGCGGTCCTCAACGAATCCATCACCTTGCAGCTCAACCAGAAGCAACTGCTCAGCACCGCCCAGAACCTGCGGGCCACCCTCGAAGAGCAGATGTTCTGGATCCCCAGCAACAAGCCGCTGGACCTGGAATGGTTGCGCGCAGTGCCGGCGCGGCTGGAAAAACAGGTCGATTCGTTGCCCTGGGCCTCGAGCCTCAGCGAACTGGCCGACGGCCTGACTCAACGGCCGCTGCTGTTCCTGCCCCTGGCGTTGCTGATCGGTGCCCTGCTGTGGCGGCGCAAGAGCCTGTACGCGCGCCTGAACAAGGTTCACCAGGACGTCGGCCACTTCAAGCGCGACAGCCAACTGCATACCCCCCAGGCGATCCTGATCAACATTCTGCTGGCAATGCCGGTGGCTCTGGCACTGGCGCTGTGCGGCTACGCCCTGCAGATCGACGCCCGCGGCCAGAACGCCAACCTTGGCGCGGCGCTGTTGCAGATCGGCCAGGCCTGGCTGGTGTTCTACACCGCCTATCGAGTGCTGGCGCCGGGCGGCGTAGCCGAGCTGCATTTCCGCTGGGAGAAACCCCAGGTCGAATTCCTGCAAGGCTGGATCCGCCGCCTCGGGCTGGTGGTGCTGGCGCTAGTGGCCGTGGTGGCGGTGGCCGAGTTGCAACCGGCGGCCCTGGCCGACGACGTGCTGGGCATGCCGGTGGTGCTGACCTGCTACGCGCTGATGGCGTGGCTGCTCAGCCGCTTGCTACTCAGCAGCCCGACGCACAAGAACACCTCGCTGTTTCGCAAGGCCGTCGGGGTGATGTTCACGGCCTTGCCGATCGCGCTGTTCGTGGCCGTGTGCTTCGGCTACTACTACACCGCGCTGAAGCTCAGCGACCGCTTGATCAACACCCTGTACCTGCTGATGTTCTGGCTGGTGATCGAAGCCACGTTCGTGCGCGGCCTGTCGGTGGCGGCGCGGCGCCTGGCCTACCAGCGCGCCCTGGCCAAGCGCCAGGCCGCCAAGGAAGCCGGCGACGGCGAGGCGGTGGTCGAGGAACCGACGCTGGACATCGAAAAGGTCAACGAACAGTCCCTGCGCCTGATTCGCCTGGCTCTGCTGGGCGGTTTCATGGCCGCGCTGTACTGGGTCTGGTCGGACCTGATCAGCGTGTTCTCGTACCTGGACAACATCACCCTCTACGAATACACCAGCGGCACCGGCGCCAACATGAGCATGGTGCCCATCAGCATCGGCGACATGCTCGGCGCCCTGATCATCATCGGCATCACGTTCGCCCTGGCCCGCAACCTGCCGGGCCTGTTGGAAGTCTTCGTGCTGTCGAAGCTGAACCTGGCCCAGGGCAGCGCCTATGCCACCACCACGCTGCTGTCCTATGTGATCGCCGGTGTCGGTTTCGTCACCACCCTCTCCACCCTCGGCGTGAGCTGGGACAAACTGCAATGGCTGGTGGCCGCGCTGTCGGTGGGCCTGGGCTTCGGCATGCAGGAAATCTTCGCCAACTTCATTTCCGGGATCATGATCCTGTTCGAGCGCCCGGTGCGCATCGGCGACACCATCACCATCGGCAACCTGTCGGGCACGGTCAGCAAGATCCGCATTCGCGCCACCACCATCACCGACTTCGACCGCAAGGACATCATTGTCCCGAACAAGACCTTCATCACCGGGCAACTGATCAACTGGTCGCTGACCGACACCGTCACCCGGGTAACCCTGAAACTGGGCGTCGACTACGGCTCGGACCTGGACCGTGTCCGCGAACTGCTGCTCAAGGCCGCCCGCGAAAACCCACGGGTGCTCAAGGAGCCGGAACCGATCGTGTACTTCCTGAACTTCGGTGAAAGCACCCTGGACCACGAGTTGCGCATGCACGTGCGCGACCTCGGTGACCGCAACCCGGTGCTGGACGAGATCAACCGCTTCATCAACCGCGAATTCAAGAAAGAGCACATCAACATTTCGTTCCGGCAGATGGAGATCTACCTGAAGAACCTGCACGGCCAGGAGTACAAGCTGGTCCCGGCCGAGCCCGACAACAAGACGCTTTCGCCCGTGCCTTCGACCGTCGCCAGCATCAAGCCGGTCCCCGAACCACCGCAACAGACACTCGACTGATCGCGGGGTGCCTTGAGGCATCGCGCCGGAGACGGCCATGAAAACGCTGGAAACCCTGACCTTCGACAACCGCTTCGCCCGCCTGGGCGACGGTTTCTCGGCCCATGTGCTGCCCGAGCCGATCGACAATCCCCGGCTGGTCGTCGCCAGCCCGGCCGCCATGGCGTTGCTCGACCTGGACCCGGCCGAAGCCCAGTCACCGTTGTTCGCCGAGCTGTTCGGCGGGCACAAGCTCTGGGCCGAGACCGAGCCTCGGGCGATGGTGTATTCGGGGCACCAGTTCGGCCATTACAACCCGCAACTGGGCGATGGCCGCGGGCTGCTGCTGGGTGAGGTGTACAACGAAGCCGGCGAGCATTGGGACCTGCACCTCAAGGGCGCCGGCCAGACCCCTTTCTCGCGGATGGGCGATGGCCGCGCGGTGCTGCGTTCGTCGATCCGCGAATTCCTCGCCTCCGAAGCCCTGCACGCCTTGGGCATCCCCACCACCCGCGCGCTGTGCGTGATTGGCTCGGACACCCCGGTCTGGCGCGAAAAACAGGAGCGCGCCGCCATGGTCCTGCGCCTGGCCCCCAGCCATGTGCGCTTTGGTCACTTCGAGTATTTCTACTACACCAAGAAGCCCGAGTTACAGGCGGCCCTCGCCGAGCACGTGCTGAACCTGCACTTTGCCGAATGCCGTGAACAGCCGGAGCCGTACCTGGCGATGTTCCGCGAAATCGTCGAGCGCAACGCCGAGCTGATTGCCAAATGGCAGGCCTACGGCTTCTGCCATGGCGTGATGAACACCGACAACATGTCGATCCTGGGCATCACCTTCGATTTCGGGCCGTTCGCCTTCCTCGATGACTTCGACGCCCACTTCATCTGCAACCATTCCGATGACCAGGGCCGCTATTCATTCAGCAACCAGGTGCCCATCGGCCAGTGGAACCTCAGCGCCCTGGCCCAGGCCCTGACGCCTTTCATCAGCGTCGAAGCCCTGCGCGAAACCCTTGGCCTGTTCCTGCCGCTGTACCAGGCCCACTACCTGGACCTGATGCGCCGCCGCCTGGGCCTGACCTGCGCCGAAGAGGACGACCAGACGCTGGTGGAGCGCCTGCTGCAATTGATGCAGAACAGCGGCGTTGACTACAGCCTGTTCTTCCGCCGACTGGGTGAGCACGCCCCCGAACAGGCCATCGCGCAGTTGCGTGATGACTTCGTCGACCTCAAGGGCTTCGACGCCTGGGGCGAACTGTACGTCGCCCGCGTCGGCCGTGACGGTGCGGCGGACCAGGCCCAGCGCCAGGCCCGCATGCACGCGGTGAACCCGCTGTATGTGCTGCGCAACTACCTGGCGCAAAACGCCATCGATGCCGCCGAGGCCGGCGACTACGACGAAGTCCGCCGCCTGCACACGGTGCTGAGCAAACCGTTCGAAGCACAACCGGGCATGGACCGCTACGCGCAACGTCCGCCGGAGTGGGGCAAGCACCTGGAGATCAGTTGCTCTTCGTGATGCCGTTCCACAGTAGCAACGGCATCACATAACCCCGTCAGATAAAGGTTTCCACCGAGACGCCGAAACGCTCGGCCAACCAACGGATCTGCCGCACGTTGAGTTGGCGCTTGCCGCTCAGCACCTCCGACACCACCGATTGGGTACCTACCCCAGGCAGGTCGCTCTGGTTCAGCCCATGTTCACGCATCAGATAACGCAACGTCTCGACGCCGCTGGCCTTGGGCATGGGACGATGCTGATGATCCCATGCCTCGATCCATTCGCCGATGATGTCCACCAGGCTCATAAGTGGATGGGTTTCGTCTTCGCCGATCCGCTCCAATAATTCATCCAAGGCCCCGGCCAGCCGATCGTAATCGTCTTCACTCCTGGGTTTGCGCAGCAGAGGCGACACAAACTCCCAATGGGCGGCGACTTGCTCAATCAGTGCACTCATCCCTTTTCCTCCTTCCACTTACCTTTATCGTACGCTTGATGGTCCAACACGCTCTTGATGTACAAACGCCGGGCCCGATAGCGAACCACGGCGATCAATCGCAATTTATTGCCACCGATGTCGAACACATGGAGCGGCCCGACTTTGTCGATGGCAGGAAAAATCGACTTCATCGCTGCAAAATCGATCGGATTGTTGCGCTTGATCAACCGATACCATTGATCCAACGCGCTGGCTGAATGTGGCCATCGCTCCTTGGCCTCCCAGATACGCTTCTCAGTTATCACATGCATGCAATGTCCTTATCGCACTTTGCTATAGAGGAGTTAAACATAGATCGAGCTCATCGCAAATCGCGATAATCCCGAGTAGACAAGCGGTTGCCAAAGTGCAACTTCAGCCTAGCGACCGCAGACGCCACCCTCCGGCTGAAAATGTGAGCAGGTGTGAGACTTGCGCACACCTGCAACCCATCGAACACGCCCTGTGTTCTGCGCTAGGCCATGTCACTGCGACTGAATTCCTCGGCCAGGAAGTCAATCAGCGTACGCACCGACGGCAGCAACCCGCGCCGTGAGGCGAAGATCGCGTGGACGATCCCGCATTTGGGCGTCCAACCCGGCACCAGTTCCACCAGGCGACCGGCCGCCAGGTCCTCGCGCACCACCACGTTGGGCAGGTGGGCGATGCCGACGCCCGCCAGCACGGCGTGACGCAGGGCCAGCAGGTCGTCGGTGACCATGCGCGGTGCGTGACGAATCAACGCACTGGCGCCGTCCGGGCCGAACAGCTCCCACTGGTATTCCCGCTGCGCCGAGCCCCAATGCACGCTGGGCAGCCCGTTGAGGTCCGCCGGGGAAGCGGGTGACGACAAGCGCTCGCGGTACATCGGGCTGCCCACCAGGCATTGGGTGCTGTTGCCCAGCACCTTCATGACCATGTCAGTGTTTTCCAGCGGCGGGAAGCGCACCCGCAGGGCAATGTCGAACCCTTCGTGGATCAGGTCGACCCGGCGGTTGGTGCTCTCGATGAACAGCTCCACCCGCGGGTACTGAAGCATATAGCGGGTCAGCATCGGCCCGACCCAGCTGTTGAGCAGCGCCGTCGGGCAACTGATGCGCACCAGGCCCTGGGGCTCGGAGCGGTTGCGCTCGATCACTTCGGCCGCGCTCTCGGCCTCGACCCGCATTGCCAGGCAACGCTGGTAATAGGCCTGGCCGATCTCCGTCAGCGTGCAGTGGCGGCTGGTGCGGTGGATCAACCGCACGCCGAGCCGCTCCTCCAATTGGGCAATACGCCGGCTGAGCTTCGACTTGGGCATGTCCAGCGCCCGGCCAGCGGCGGCGAAACCACCGTGCTCCACCACTTGGGTGAAGTAGTACAGCGTGTTGAGGTCTTCGATGATCGTTCTCCAAATAGAACGCTAAGGCGGATTTTTGCAGTCTAGCGCATCAAAGGTGTCGCTTTTAATCTATATCCATCGCTTAGGAACACCTTCACACCCGTTAATCACGCCGAACCGATCGGCACCCAAACTTGAGAGGATTCACCATGACCACTTCCTACAACCGCCTGGACAAAGACAACGCCGCCGTTCTGCTGGTGGACCACCAGGCCGGCCTGCTGTCGCTGGTGCGCGACATCGACCCGGACCGCTTCAAGAACAACGTGCTGGCCCTGGCCGACCTGGCGAAGTACTTCGAGCTGCCGACCATCCTTACCACCAGCTTCGAAACCGGCCCCAACGGCCCGCTGATGCCTGAACTCAAGAACCTGTTCCCGGATGCGCCGTACATCGCCCGCCCCGGCCAGATCAACGCCTGGGACAACGAAGATTTCGTCAAGGCGATCAAGGCCACCGGCAAGAAACAACTGATCATCGCCGGCGTCGTCACCGAAGTCTGCGTGGCCTTCCCGGCGCTGTCGGCCCTGGCCGAAGGTTTCGAGGTGTTCGTGGTCACCGATGCCTCCGGCACGTTCAACGAGCTGACCCGTGACTCGGCCTGGGACCGCATGTCCACCGCCGGCGCTCAATTGATGACCTGGTTCGGCCTGGCCTGCGAGCTGCATCGCGACTGGCGCAACGACGTGGAAGGGCTGGCGACGTTGTTCTCCAACCACATCCCGGACTACCGCAACCTGATGACCAGCTACAACACACTGACCAACGCTAAATAACAGCGACGTCGTACACAATGTGGGAGCGGGCTTGCTCGCGAAGGCGGTGTATCAGTCGACATCCAGGTGTCTGATACATCGCCTTCGCGAGCAAGCCCGCTCCCACATGGGTTTTCGGTGGTTTCTATATAGTGTTCAATCTGTGCCAATGATTTTTCCGGGAGACTGACCTGATGCTGATCCCCTGCCCCCACTGCAACGGGCTCAACCGCATACCCGCCGAACGCCTCGGCGACCAGCCCAAATGCGGGCGGTGCAAGGCCCCCGTGCTATCGAGCGAACCGTTCGAACTCAAGCAAGGCGATTATGCCAGCCAGATCAAGGGCGACCTGCCGTTGTTGGTGGATGTGTGGGCCGACTGGTGTGGGCCGTGCAAGGCCTTCGCCCCCGTGTTCGAGCAAGCCGCCGCGCAACTGGTGGGCAAATGCCGGCTGGCCAAGCTCGACAGTGAGGCCAACCAGGCGTTATCGGCGCAATTGGGAATCCGCTCGATTCCCAGCCTGATTCTGTTCAAGGACGGTCGGGAAGTGGCGCGCCAGAGCGGGGCGTTCCCGTTGCCGCAACTGATGGCCTGGTTGCGCAGCCAGGGGATTTGAAGCCACCTCATTGTGGGAGCGGGCTTGCTCGCGAATACGCTATGTCATCCAAAGCTTGGGTGGCTGATACACCGCATTCGCGAGCAAGCCCGCTCCCACAGAGGGTTATGCTCGGATTCAGGCGCTTTCCAGCATCCCATGCAACTCGACGAACTGCTGGGTCAGCTTGTGCCGTGGGTCCAGGTGGATCAGCGGCAGGCTGGCCTGGTGGGACTCGCGCATCCGCACCGAACTGCTCAGGTACACCGGCAGCACCGGCAGGCCCTCGGCAATCAGTTCGTCCAGGATCTGCTGGGGCAGGCTGGCGCGGGCCTGGAATTGGTTCACCACGATGCCTTCGACTTCCAAGCCCTCGTTGTGGTCGTCCTTGAGCTCTTCGATTTCCGCCAGCAGGCCATACAAGGCCTGCCGGGAGAAGCTGTCGCAGTCGAAGGGTATCAATACACGATCGGCGGCAATCAACGCAGAAACCGCATAGAAGTTCAACGCCGGCGGCGTATCCAGGTAAATCCGGTCGTAGTCCTCCTCCAACTCTTCGAGCAGTTTGCGCAACTTGTTGATCTTGTGTTTCGCCTCGAGCTTGGGCTGCAAGTCCGTCAGCTCAGAGGTGGCGGTGATGACGTGCAGGTTGTCGAACGGGGTTTCGTAGATGTCCACCTTGTTCTTTTTCGAGAAGGGCCCGGACGACAGGGTCTGCTTGAAGAAGTCGGCGATGCCCATGGGAATGTCGTCGCCCGTCAGGCCGGTCAGGTATTGGGTGGAGTTGGCCTGGGCATCCAGGTCCACCAACAGCGTGCGATAACCCTCGCTGGCGCTGACCGCCGCCAGATTGCAGGCGATGCTGGACTTGCCCACGCCACCTTTCTGATTGAACACCACACGCCGCATGACAAGACCTCCGTGTATCAAAGATTCCCGAGTGTAGTTGGCCGCAGCCCCGCTTCGCTACCTTCTACGTAGAAGGACTACAGCATCAGTGGCTTTTTCCAACAAGGCGACGTCCATAAGCGCCGGGAATGACAGAAAACACCGGCAGACAGGCGGGCTCCGATCACCAGAATGAGCCGTCCCTCACATTAAGCGGACCAACCGGTACATTTTGCTGGGCAAAATGTAACCAGTATTTGCTACAAGCCAACCGCACCGGGATAATGCGCGCCACTTGGGTCGCAGGACCGTGCAGGGTTGGACGCGGGTCAGATCGCTGACCGTGACAAATAAAAAGCCCGCAGGGGTGGGGTGAACGCTTTTGATCAACTTCAACATCGCCCAATGGCGCGCGTGGGCCCCTGGGCTCGAAAGCGTGGACGATTGGCAGGCGTGGAGCCGACAGCCGGTCGTGCTGGCCGCCAGCGATGCCGCCCCGGACGTGTCGTTCCTGCCCGCCATGCAGCGCCGGCGCCTCAGCCGCCTGGCGCGGATGGCCTTCAGTGTCGGCTGGCCCCTGGCCGAAGACCGGCCGGACCTGCCGTTGGTCTTTATTTCCCGCCACGGCGAAACCCCACGCACATTTGAGATTCTCAAGGACCTGGCGGCCGACCAACCCTTGTCGCCGACCCAGTTCAGCTTGTCGGTGCACAACGCCGTGATCGGGCTGTGGTCGATCATGCGGGGCGAAACCAGCGAAATGACTGCCCTGGCCGCCACTGGCGACGGGCTGGAGCACGGCGTGCTGGAAGCCGCCGCGTTGCTGAACGAAGGGGCGCCGGCGGTATTGCTGGTGATCACCGAAGAACAACCGCCGCAGGTCTATGCGCCGTGGGTCGACGACGTACCGTTCCCCTACGCGCTGGCACTGCTGCTGACCCGCGGCGACGACTGGCAACTGGACCTCGCCGCCCAGGACGGACAACCGCCGGGCAGCGAGTGGCCCCATGCCCTGGACCTGGTGCGTACGCTGCTGAACCACCAAACCACCTGCCAACATGCCTGGAAGAATCGTCTATGGACCTGGCAACGCAACCGGTGACCGGTAAACAACGCGACGCCTACTATTGGCGCCTGGTCGCGACCGCCGCAAGCTTTGCCCTGTTCGGGTTTGGCGGGTTGTGCCTGCGCCTGCTAGTGTTCCCGTTGCTCGCCTGCCTGCCCGGCGATGCCCAGGCCCACCGGCACAGAGCCCGCCGCACGGTCGGGCGATTGTTCTGGTGCTTTATCCGCTTCATGGCCCGCACCGGGGTGCTCACCTACCAGATCGACGGAGCCGAACGACTCGGCCGGCCCGGGCAGATGATCATCGCCAATCACCCGTCGCTGATCGACGTGGTGTTCCTGATCGGGCTGGTGCGCGACACCAACTGCGTGGTCAAGCAAAGTCTGTGGGACAACCCTTTCACCCGCGGCCCGCTGCGCTCGACCCAGTACATCAGCAACGACGGCAGCATGGACATGCTCGATGCCGCCAGCAACGCCCTGCAAGAGGGCCAGACCCTGATCGTCTTCCCCGAAGGCACCCGCACCCAGCCAGGCGAAGCGCCGGCATTTCATCGGGGCGCGGCCGCCATCGCGCTGCGGGGTGCGAAAATCCTCACGCCCGTGACCATCAAGGTCAGCCCCACCACCCTGACCAAGGCCGAACCCTGGTATCGCATTCCCGCGCGCCGCGTGCATTTCAGTTTCCGGGTTGGTGCCGATATAGACCCACAGGCATTCGCCGCGCTCGGCCCGCCGCCGCAAGCGTCGCGCAGGCTCAACGATTTTCTGCATCACTATTTCATCAAGGAGCTCGCCGAAGATGAGCGATCTGCACCGTGACATCAAACAGCTGATCATCGACGCCCTCGGCCTGGAAGACATCGGCATCGACGACATTGGCGACCACCAGACCCTGTTCGGCGAAGGCCTGGGGCTGGACTCGGTAGATGCCCTGGAGCTTGGCCTGGCGATCCAGAAACAGTACGGCATCAAGATCGACGCCGACGCCAAGGACACCCGTAACCATTTCAGCAATGTGGCAAGCCTTGCGGCCTTCGTCACTGCAAAACGCCCCTGAGACCGGACCATGCAAACTCGTGACGACATTTTCAACACCCTTCGCGATGCTCTGGTCGAGCTGTTCGAGCTGGACCCCGAGCGCGTGACCCTGGAATCGAACCTGTACCAGGACCTGGAGATCGACAGCATCGACGCGGTCGACCTGATCGATCACATCAAGCGCCAGACCGGCAAGAAGATTGCCGCCGAGGAATTCAAGTCGGTGCGCACCGTCAACGACGTGGTCGAGGCGGTCTATCGACTGGTCCAACCGGCCGCATGACCCGGCTGATTGGCCTCGGCCTGCTGCTGGCGGGCCTGCTGTACCCCTTTGCGGTGTATTTCGGCATGGAGCATTTCGCCCCATGGCAGTTCGGACTGCTGCTGGGTAGCCTATGGTTGGCCCGGGCCCTGCTCGGCAGGGGCGGGCCCGGCAGCCATTGGATGGCGGCCACGGCGATCGGCTTCTGTGCCTTGCTCGCGTGGTTCGACAGCCCGGCCCTGCTGCGTTGGTACCCGGTACTGATCAGCGCGTTCATGCTGGGGCTGTTCGCCCTGAGCCTGAAGTACGGTCCGCCGATGATCGAACGCCTGGCCCGCCTGCGCGAGCCGCAGTTGCCAGCCCGGGCCGTGGTGTATACGCGTCAGGTCACGTGGGCCTGGTGCGTGTTTTTCCTGTGTAACGGTTTGCTCGCCGCTGCCCTGACCCTCTGGGCGCCGCTGAGCTGGTGGATGTTGTACACCGGCCTGATTTCCTACGGATTGATGGGGCTGCTGTTTGCCATTGAATGGCTCATACGACAACGGGTAAGAGGCCGCCCATGAATTGGATAACACTTGAGCAGATGCTGCTCGAGGCTCAGCCGGAGCGTGCCGTCGCGGTCGCCCCGGCACTGGATCATGCGCAACTGCGCGACGCCGCGCTGCGCCTGGCCGCTGGCCTGCAAGCCCGGGGCGTGCGACATGCGGCCGTCCACCTGGAGGACGCCGCCGACCTCGCCATCACCCTGCTCGGTGCCTGGCGCGCCGGAGTGCGCGTGCTGTTGCCCGCCGACCTGCAAGCGCAGACCCGCCAGCGTTGGGCGGCGGACGTCGACCTGTGGCTAACCGACCAGCCCGGCGACACTCACCCCGATGACGTGCAACAGGCGCCGATGACCGCCGCCCCGCTGGACCTGGACCGCTGCTGGCTGAGCCTGTGCACCTCCGGCTCCAGCGGCGAGCCCAAGCGCATCGAGAAAACCCTGCGCCAGTTGAGCAACGAGGTCCACGCCCTGGAGCAACTGTGGGGCGCCGAGCTCGGCCCGGCCTGCATGATCGGCAGCGTCGCCGCCCAGCATATCTATGGTTTGCTGTTCCGCGTGCTGTGGCCACTGTGCGCCGGGCGCACGTTCGTGCGTCGACAGCTGGCGTTCCCGGAAGACCTGCAACGCGCCAGCCGCGAGCATCCGGCTTTTGCCTGGGTCGCCAGCCCGGCGCTGCTCAAGCGCATGGGCGACAACCTCGACTGGACAGCCCTGAGCGCCGTGCGCCGGGTGTTTTCTTCCGGCGGCGCGCTGCCGTCCGACGCCGCACACAGCTTGCAACAGCGCCTGGGACAATGGCCGACGGAAATCTTCGGCAGCTCTGAAACCGGCGGCATCGCCTGGCGCCAGGGCGCTGAGCTGTGGCAACCCTTCGCCGACGTCGAACTGAGCCAGGACAGTGACGGCGCCCTGCTGATCGCCTCGCCCTACTTGCCGGCCGGGCACGTGGAACACAGCGCCGACGCGGCGCGAATCGCCGAGGATGGACGCTTCGAGCTGCTCGGGCGGCTGGACCGGATCGTCAAGCTCGAAGAAAAACGCATCTCCCTGCCGATGCTGGAACAGGCACTGGTGGCCCACGACTGGGTCAGCGAAGCCCGGCTGGGGGTGGTGCAGGAAAATCGTGCCTCCCTCGGCGCGTTGGTGGTGTTGAGCGAAACCGGCCTGCGCACCTTGCGCAACCAGGGCCGCCGCGCCGTGACCGAAGGCTTGCGCCGCCACCTGGGCGAACATTGCGAAACCCTGGCCTTGCCACGGCGCTGGCGCTGGCTGCGGCAGATGCCGCTCAATGCCCAGGGCAAGCTGCCCCAGGCCGAAGTCGAAGCGTTGCTGCTGGCACCCCGTTCCAAGGCCCCGGAAGTACTGGCCCAGGTCGAAAGCGACGGTGAGTGGAACCTGCAACTGCGGGTGCCGCCGGACCTGGCCTACTTCAGCGGCCATTTCCCCACCGCACCGGTACTGCCGGGGGTGGTGCAGGTCGATTGGGCCATGAGCCTGGGCCGGCAACTGCTGGACCTGCCACCCCGGTTCGCCGGCATGGAAGTGCTCAAGTTCCAGCAACTGGTGCGCCCCGGCGATGAACTCCAGCTGCACCTGCGTTTCGACGGTGAACGCGGCAAGCTGTACTTCGCCTACCGCAACGATACGGCGGCGTGCTCCAGCGGGCGGATTGTGTTGGGGGCGGCTGATGAGTAATCCACCTGCTCGAACGCCCCCCCTGTGGCGAGGGGATTTATCCCCGTTGGGTTGCGAAGCAACCCCAAAATTTGCGTTCCTGCACAAATCGCTGGCGAGTGCTTCGCACTCGGACGGGGATAAATCCCCTCGCCACAGGGGAACGTCGGAGGCCAGGAACCATGCATAACCCCTGCGCCGTCATCCCCGTCTACAACCACGAAACCGCCCTCACGGCGGTGGTCCAGGCGTTGCTCGCCCATGGCCTGCCCTGCGTGTTGGTGGACGATGCCAGCAGCCCGTCCTGCGCGGCGGTGCTGGAACGCCTGGCCGAGGATGAGCGGGTGCATCTGGTCAGGCTGGCGGTCAACCAGGGCAAGGGCGGCGCCGTCATGACCGGGCTGCGGGAAGCATCGCGCCTGGGCTTCACCCACGCCTTGCAGGTGGATGCCGACGGGCAGCACGACCTCGGCGACGTGAACACCTTCATCGAGCAGTCCCGCGCCTACCCCGACGCCCTGATCTGCGGCTACCCCCACTACGACGCCAGCGTGCCGAAAGGCCGGCTGTACGCGCGCTACCTGACCCACGTGATGGTCTGGATCAACAGCCTGTCCCTGCAAATCCGCGACTCCATGTGCGGCTTCCGGGTCTACCCGCTGCCCCCGACGCTGGCGCTGATCGGCTCGGCCAACATCGGCAAGCGCATGGATTTCGATTCGGACATCCTGGTGCGCCTGGCCTGGCGCAACCAACCGATGCGCTGGCTGCACACCCGGGTGCATTACCCCCAGGACGGTGTCTCGCACTTTCGCCTGTTCCACGACAACGTGCTGATCTCCAGCATGCATACCCGGTTGTTCTTCGGCATGCTGGTGCGCCTGCCGCTGATTCTCTGGCGACGGTGGCGGGCATGAGCCTCGACGCGGACAAACAACACTGGGCCGACCGCCAGGAGCGCGGCAGCTTCTGGCTGATGAAACTCACCGCGTTCGCCGCCAAGGTCCTGGGCCGGCGCCTGCTGACGCCGGTGCTCTACGGCATCGTGCTGTACTTCTTCATTTTCGGCCGCAGCGCTCGCCAGGCCGCCTGGCAATACCAGCAACGCCTGGCCGAATGGAGCGCGCGCCCCGAACTGCGTCCGACCCGCCGGCGGGTGTTCGGGCAGTTCATGGCGTTCGCCGACTCCCTGCTCGACAAGCTCGATGTCTGGAACGGCAAGCTGAGCATCGAGCAGATCGAGATCGTCGACACCGCGCTGCTGCGCAATCACCTGCGTGACGCCCGTGGGCAGATGCTGGTGGGCGCGCACCTGGGCAACCTGGAAATGTGCCGGGCCCTGGCCGAGCTGGGCGAGAAGGTCACCATGAACGTGCTGGTGCACACCAAGCACGCCGAGCAATTCAACCGTTTGCTGGGCGAAGCCGGCGCCACGCACCTGCGCCTGATCCAGGTCAGCGAGCTGGACCCGGCCGTGATGCTGCAACTGAGCGAGCGCCTGGAGCGCGGCGAGTGGCTGGCGATTGCCGGCGACCGCGTGCCCCTGCACGGCGGACGCAGCGTGACCGTGGACTTCATGGGCCACCCGGCCGCCTTTCCCCAGGGACCGTGGCTGATGGCCGGCCTGCTCAAATGCCCGGTCAACCTGCTGATGTGCCTCAAGCACGAGGGGCGTTACCGCGTCACCCTCGAACCTTTCGCCGACGCCGTGGTGTGGAAACGCAGCGAACGCGAGCAAGTGATCGCCCACTGGGCCGGCCGCTACGCCGAGCGCCTGGCGCAATTCTGCCTCCAGGGGCCCCAACAGTGGTTCAACTTTTACCCTTTCTGGAAGACCGATGACGATGCCCACTCTTGAGCCGGTAATCTTTGGCGAACGCCCCTTGCGCATCGAAGAGGTGCTGGCCCTGGCCAACCGTCAGGCGCCGACGCAGTTGCAGGACGACCCGGCGTTCCGCCAGCGCATCGCCAAGGGCGCGCAGTTCCTCGACTCCCTGCTGGACAAGGAAGGCGTGATTTATGGCGTGACCACCGGCTACGGCGATTCCTGCGTGGTGGCGGTGCCGCTGCACCACGTCGAGGCCCTGCCGCGTCACCTCTACACGTTCCACGGCTGCGGCCTGGGCAAGCTGCTGGACGCCCAGGCCACCCGCGCGGTGCTGGCCGCGCGCTTGCAGTCGCTGTGCCACGGCGTGTCCGGGGTGCGGATCGAATTGCTGGAGCGCCTCCAGGCCTTTCTCGAACACGACATCCTGCCGCTGATTCCGGAAGAGGGCTCGGTCGGTGCCAGCGGCGACCTCACGCCACTGTCCTACGTGGCCGCGACGCTCTCCGGCGAACGCGAGGTGATGTTCCGGGGCGAACGTCGGCAGGCCGCCGATGTGCACCGCGAACTGGGCTGGACCCCACTGGTGTTGCGCCCCAAGGAAGCCCTGGCGCTGATGAACGGCACTGCCGTGATGACCGGGCTAGCGTGCCTGGCTTTCGCCCGGGCCGATTACCTGCTGCAACTGGCCACCCGCATCACCGCGTTGAACGTCGTCGCCCTGCAAGGCAACCCGGAGCACTTCGACGAACGCCTGTTCGCCGCCAAGCCGCACCCGGGGCAGATGCAGGTCGCCGCGTGGCTGCGCCAGGACCTGGCGATCGACGCACCGACCGCGCCGCTGCATCGCCTGCAAGACCGCTACTCCCTGCGCTGCGCGCCCCACGTGCTCGGCGTGCTGGCCGACAGCCTGAACTGGCTGCGCGCGTTCATCGAGACCGAACTCAACAGCGCCAACGACAACCCGATCATCGACGCCGAAGCCGAGCGGGTGCTGCACGGCGGGCATTTCTACGGCGGTCACATTGCCTTCGCCATGGACAGCCTGAAGAACCTGGTGGCCAACGTCGCCGACCTGCTCGACCGGCAACTCGCCCTGCTGGTGGACGAGCGCTACAACCATGGCCTGCCGAGCAACCTGTCGGGCGCCAGCGCCGACCGGGCGATGCTCAACCATGGCTTCAAGGCTGTGCAGATCGGCACCAGCGCCTGGACCGCCGAAGCCTTGAAGAACACCCTGCCGGCCAGCGTGTTCTCGCGCTCCACCGAATGCCACAACCAGGACAAGGTGAGCATGGGCACCATCGCCGCCCGGGACGCGATCCGGGTACTGGAACTGACCGAACAGGTCGCCGCCGCCACGCTGCTGGCGGCCCACCAAGGCGTGTGGCTGCGCAGCCGTGCCGAAGACGCACGACCGCTGCCGCCGGCCCTGGCCGCCATGCACGCCGAACTGGCCGAGGATTTCGCCCCGGTGATTGAAGACCGTGCCCTGGAAGGTGAACTGCGCCTGTGCCTGCAACGCATCGCCGAGCAACACTGGAGGCTGCATGCGTAGTCAGGGTGTGTTGCACGTAGAGACACAGGTCGTCGTGCCGTTTTTCGACGTCGACTCGATGAACGTGGTCTGGCACGGCCACTACGTCAAATACCTGGAAGTGGCCCGTTGCGCCTTGCTCGACCAGATCGGCCACAACTACAACGACATGCTCGAATCCGGCCATGCGTGGCCGGTGATCGACCTGCAACTGCGCTACGTGCGCAGCGCGGTGTTCGGCCAGACGCTGACCGTACGCGCCAGCCTGGTGGAATGGGAAAACCGTCTGAAGATCAATTACCTGATCAGCGACGCCAGCACCGGCGAACGCCTGACGCGGGCCAGTTCGGTGCAGGTGGCGGTGGAGATCGCCAGCCGTGAAATGCTGCTGGCCTCGCCGCGGGTCTTCGTCGAAGCCGTTGAAAGGATGCTGCCATGAAACGCCTGTGCACCTGGTTGTTGCTGTGCTGCCTGTCGCCTTTGGCCCAGGCGTTCGACCTGCAACAGTTGAGCGAGCAACTGGCCCGCCCGGAAGTAATCCACGGCCCGTTCATCCAGGAAAAACACCTGCGCGCCCTGCCCCAGCCGCTGATCAGCAAGGGCCGCTTCGTCCTGGCGAAAAACCACGGCCTGCTCTGGCTGCTGCAAACCCCGCTGCAACAGGACTACCGCATCACCGCCCAAGGCATCGCCCGACGAGACGGCAATGCCTGGCAGATGCTGCCAAACAAGAGCGCTGGCGCCGAACAGAACCGGCTGTTCCTGGCGGTCCTGCAGGGCGACAGCAGTGGCCTGCTGCGAGATTTCGAACTGAGCCTGGCGGGCGAGCCGCAGCAATGGAAGCTCACCCTGACCCCGCGTTCGGTGTTGCTCAAGCAGGTGTTCAACCAGATCAACATCGAAGGCGGCGAACTGGTACAGCGCATCGAGCTGATGGAGACCCAGGGCGACCGCACGGTGCTGCGCATGCAGGACAGCGTCGCCACGCAACCCTTGAGCGAAGCGGAGCAACATGATTTTGCGAAGTGAACGCAGGCTTCCAAGGCTGTTCCTGATCCTGCTGCTGGCGGTGCTGGCGCTTGCCGGTTGGCAATGGCGCCACGGCGCGCCGCTGTCGGCCAACCTGATGGAACTGGTGCCGGGCGTTTCGCCCGATGCCTTGGAGCTCGTCGCCGAGCAACGCATGCAAGAACCGCTGAACCGCGAAGTGCTGGTGCTGGTCGGTCACGCTGACCGCCCGCACGCCATCGCCCTGGCGCAAGCGCTCGGCCAGCAGTGGCAGGCCAGCGACCTGTTCGACAAGGTCCAGTGGACGTTGCAGGCCGACCTGCCTGCGCTGCGCACACAGTTGCTGGACGGACGCCTGGCGATGCTGTCGACGGCGGACCGGCAGCAACTGATCGACCAACCCCAGGCGTTCATCCAGCAACGGGTGCAGGCGTTGTTCGACCCGTTCAGCGGCTTCAGCCTGGTGCCCAGCCAGGACGATTGGCTGGGCCTGACCGGCCGTATCCAGAACAGCCAACCCCAGCGCGGCGCCATCCAACTGGACGTGGGCAGCGGCGCGCTGGTCGCCGATGCGGACGGCAAAAGCTGGGTGATGCTGCGGGCCCGCACCCGCGGCAACGCCTTCGACATGAACCTGCCGTTGCAAGTGGCCGACCTGCTGCAACGCAGCCGCGACCAGGCGACCCAGGCCCAGGGCCAACTGCTGGCGGCCAGCGGCCTGCTGTATGCCGCCGCCGGCCAGCAACAGGCCTCCCGGGAAATCACCTGGGTCGGTGGTGGCGCCACGGTGGGCATCCTGTTGCTGCTGTTGCTCGCCTTCGGACGCCTGCGGGTGTGGCTGGCGTTCGTGCCGGTGCTGGTGGGCATGCTGTTCGGCACCGTGGCGTGCGTGGCGCTGTTCGGCCGCATGCACGTCATGACCCTGGTGCTGGGTTCCAGCTTGATCGGCGTGGCGGTCGACTACCCGCTGCACTACCTGTCCAAGAGCTGGAGCCTCAAGCCATGGCGCAGTTGGCCGGCCCTGCGCCTGACCCTGCCAGGGTTGAGCCTGAGCCTGATCACCACCTGCATCGGCTACCTGGCCCTGGCCTGGACACCGTTCCCGGCCCTGACCCAGATCGCCCTGTTTTCCGCCGCCGGGCTGCTCGGTGCCTACTTGAGCGCGGTGTGCCTGCTGCCCGCGCTGCTCAAGGGCGCCGACCTGCGCCCCGCCCAATGGCCGCTGCGGCTGTGCGAGTGCCTGCTCCAGGCCCGCGAAGCCTTGCTGGCGCGGGTAGCCACGCCCATTCTGCTGGGGCTGCTGCTGGTCTTTTGTGCCGGCGGCCTCTGGCACCTGTCGACGAAAAACGACATTCGCCAGTGGATCGGCACGCCCCAGCACCTCACTGACGAGGCCCGCGAGGTGGCGCGCATCACCGGGTTCCAACCCACCAGCCAGTTCTTCCTGATTCGCGCCGACAACCAGGCCCAGTTGCTGGAGCGCCAGACCGCCCTCAATGAGCGGCTGGACCAGCTCGTCGGCCTGGAAAAACTCCAGGGCTACCTGTCGCTCAACCAACTGGTCAGCCCGCCGGCCGAACAGCAGAGAGTCCGCGAGGCCCTGGCCCGGCTGCCGGCGTTCTGGCAACCGTTGCTGGACCTCGGCGTGCCGGTCGCGGCACTGCAGGCGGAGCTGGCGCAATTGCAGGCGCTGCCAGTGCAAGACATCGACGCCGCGCTGACCGGACCGTTGGCCGAGCCGTACCGCACCCTCTGGCTCGGCCCGGCCGCCCAAGGCGTGGCGGCCATGATCAGCCTGCAAGGCTTGAACGACGCCGCGCTGTTGCGGGTACAGGCCGTGGACCTGCCCGGCGTGCAACTGGTGGATCGCCTGGGCGACCTGAATAGGGTCTTTGCCGCCACGCAGATCAGCGCCGCCGAGCTGAAACTGGCCTCCTGCGCGCTGATCGTGCTGGTGCTGATCTGGCCCTTCGGCCTTGGCGCAGCCTTGCGCATCGTCGCCCTGCCGCTGCTGGCGGCGTTGTGCAGCCTGGCGAGCCTCGGCTGGCTGGGGCAGCCGCTGACCCTGTTCAGCTTGTTCGGCCTGTTGCTGGTGACGGCCATCGGCGTCGACTACGCAATCCTGATGCGCGAACAGATTGGTGGCGCCGCCGTGAGCCTGCTGGGCACCCTGCTGGCGGCGGTCACCACCTGGCTGTCGTTCGGCCTGCTGGCGCTGTCCAGCACCCCGGCGGTGAGCAATTTCGGCTTGGCGGTAAGCCTGGGGCTGGCCTTCAGCTTCATGCTCGCGCCATGGGCCGGGCACCGGGCCCACGATGCCGTCCTGGAGCCCGCGTCATGATGATCCTGCTGTTCTGGCTCATGGCCCTGGGTTTGTTTGCCGCCGCCACGCGCCTGGGCCGGCGGTTCGGGCTGATCCCGATCGTCAGCCAGTTGCTGCTGGCAAGCCTTGGCCTGCCGTTGCTGATGTATTTCTGGGTCGAGCCCGGCTGGCAACTCAGCGGCGCACAACTGGTGTCGCCGTTGTGGCTGAAGAACCTCTACAGCCTCGCGTTTGCCGTGTTGCTGGGGCACATCCTCAGCGACGTGATCGACCTGCGCCTGGACCGTCAGAGCGTGAAGATCGCCCTGCCGAGCTTCGCCGTGCCGTTTGCCTGCGGCCTGGCGACGGCGCTCTGGCTATTGCCGCCCCAGCCCTGGATCAGTTCCCTGGCCGTGGGCCTGCTGTTCGCAATCACCGCGATCCCCGTGTTGTATCTGTACCTGCGCCACATCGACTACCCGCCTGCCGCCACCCGGCGGCTGGTGCAAACGGCGATCCTCATCGACCTGGCCTGCTGGAGCCTGTTCGGCCTGGCCCAGGGTAGCCTGCACTTGGGCAGCCTGTTGCTGCCTCTGGCCGGTGCCTGCCTGCCGCTGGTGTTGCGCCTGCTGGGCTTGCGCCAGCCGTTGCTGCACAGCGGCCTGTTCTTCGCGCTGTTGGTGGTGGCTGAGCATTACCGGCTCAACGCGCTGATCGTCGGCATCGGCTACCTGCTGTGCATGGCCGCGCTCAAGGTGCCGCTGGTGCTGCCGCTCAACGCGGCCTGGATGCAGGGCTTGCAGACCTACCTGGCCATCCCGCTGATCCTTACGTTCGGCATCGTCCAGATCAACGTCCACAGCGTCCTCGACAGCCTCGGCGCCCTGCAACTGGCGGCGTTGCTGCTGTTGCCGATTGCCAGCAAACTGTTGGGCAACTGGCTGGGGCTGGGATGGGCCGGCGCGTCGTTCGCCGGTGCCAGTCGCTGGCGTGAAAGCGTCTTGCTGAATATCCGCGGCTTGAGTGAAATCGTGTTCCTCAACCTGCTCTTGCAACAACAGCTCATCAGCCCGGCGTTGTACTTCACGCTGATGCTGATGGGGCTGATCGCGACATTGCTGCCGGCCGTCGCCGGCTTCCACCGTCTACCCTCGATTGCCGCCCCGGCCAGGAGCCCCCGTGCCAACAGTTGAAATGGAACGTCGACAGGTCGTCATCATCGGCGCAGGCCCTTCCGGCGCCATCGCCGGCGCCTTGCTCAAGCGCAAGGGCCACGACGTGCTGGTCATCGAGCGCCAGCATTTCCCACGCTTCTCCATTGGCGAGAGCCTGCTGTCCCACTGCCTGGATTTCGTCGAGGAAGCCGGCATGCTCGAGGCGGTCAATGCCGCCGGGTTCCAGCGCAAGAATGGCGCGGCATTCGCCTGGGGCGAGCGCTACAGCGCCTTCGATTTCGGTGACACGTTCAGCGACGGCAAACCCACGACCTTCCAGGTGCAACGCGCCGACTTCGACAAGTTGCTGGCCGACCAGGCCGCGCTGCAAGGGGTGGAGATCCGCTATGGCCAAGCCATCACCCAGGCCGATTTCAGCCTCGACCGGCCACAACTGGCGGTGCAGCGCGAAGACGGCAGCGAGTACCGGGTGCAGGCCGATTTTGTCCTCGACGCCAGTGGCTACGGCCGGGTCCTGCCACGCCTGCTGGACCTGGAAGCGCCGTCGAACTTCCCGGTGCGCCAAGCGGTGTTCACCCACATCGAGGATCGCATCGACGCGCCGACGTTCGACCGGGAAAAGATCCTGATCACCACCCACCCCACCCAGCGCGACGTGTGGTTCTGGACCATTCCGTTCAGCGGAGGACGCTGCTCGGTGGGCGTGGTGGCGGCCGCGGAGCATTTCGCCGGCCGCACCGACGACCTCGATGCTTGCCTGCGCGGTTTCATCGACGAAACCCCGAGCCTGGCCGGCGTGTTGCACAACGCGGTGTGGGACACCCCGGCGCGGACCATCGGCGGCTACTCGGCCAATGTCAAAGCCCTGCACGGCCCGGGCTTCGCCCTGCTGGGCAACGCGGCGGAATTCCTCGACCCGGTGTTTTCCTCCGGGGTGACCATCGCCATGCGTTCGGCGAGCATGGCCGCCGACGTGCTGCATCGCCAGTTGCAAGGCGAAACCGTGGACTGGCAAGGCGAATTCGCCGAGCCCCTCAAGCGCGGCGTCGACACCTTCCGCTGCTATGTCGAGGGCTGGTACGCCGGCACCTTCCAGGACGTGATTTTCTACACCGAAGGCTCGGCCGACATCCGCCGCATGATCAGCTCGATCCTGGCCGGCTATGCCTGGGATGAGCGCAACCCGTTCGTCAGCGAGCCCAAGCGCCGCCTGCGCATGCTCTCGGAAATCTGCGCGAGCCCGACACCATGAACTACCTGAGCGACAACTACGTAGAAGAGACCCGCTTCGGGTTCTGGTTCCTGCGCAGCCACACCTGGCAACACCACGTGCTGCGGGTGGCGATCAATGACCTGCGCGGCCTGTTCAACAGTCCGCTGCCAACCGCCCCGGTGCTGTTGGACGCCGGCTGCGGCCAGGGCAAGTCGTTCCAGTACCTGCGCCAGGCCTTCGCGCCGCAGCGCCTGATCGGCGTCGACGCCGACCCCCACAGCCTGGCACTGAGTGCCGAGGAAGCCGCGCGCCAGGGCATGGCCGTGGAGCTGATCGGCAGCGACTGCGCGCAACTGGCGGTGCCGGATGCCAGCGTCGACCTGCTGTTCTGCCACCAGACCTTCCACCACCTGGTGGAACAGGAAAAGGCCCTCGCCGAGTTCCATCGGGTGCTCAAGCCCGGCGGCTACCTGATGTTCGCCGAATCCACCGAAGCCTACATCGACACCTGGGTGATCCGCTGGTTGTTCCGGCACCCCATGCACGTGCAGAAAAGCGCCGCGCAATACCTGGACATGATCCGCCACCAGGGTTTCCAGTTCGAGCCAGCCAACGTCTCCTACCCGTACCTGTGGTGGAGTCGCGCCAAGGACTTCGGCCTGCTGGAGCGCTTTGGCCTGCGCCGCCCCAAGCCGTTCGGCGAGCGTGAGGAAACCCTGGTCAACGTGGTAGCCCGCAAGCCGCTCGGAGGGGCCGGCGAATGATCCGCACCGCCTTTCGCCACGGCCTGCTGGTCGGCTGCCTGCTGTTGCTCGGCGCCTGCGCCAGCCGTGTGCCGCTGCCCGAGCAGACGCCAACCCTGGCCCTCCCGATGCAATTGCACATCGAACAGCAACTGGCCGGGCAACGCCTGGACTGGTTGCTGGTGATCCAGCGCGAAGGCACCGGCATTCGCTGGTCGATGATGGACCCGCTGGGCATTCCGGTGGCCCGTCAGCGCCTGGTCGATGGCGCGTGGCAAGCCGACGGCCTGCTGCCGCCCAACGCCGAGGCCCGCGAGCTGTTCGCCGCCCTGTTGTTCGCCCTGACGCCTGCCGCCGAGTTGGCCGGCAACTACCCGAGCGCCCGGCAGCAGGGAGCGCAACGCAGCCTCGACCCTCGCTGGCAGGTGCGCTACCAGCAGCCGCAGGCTTTTGACCTGAGCCTGCCCCAAGGCCTGCACTACCGCATCACACCGTTGACCGAGAACGCGCCATGACCGCCTATTTGAATGCCCTGGGCGTGATCTGCGCCCTGGGCCGCGACAAGCGCACCGTGGCGCGCAACCTGTTTGCCGGCGACTGCTCGGGCGTGCGCGTCGAAGCCGGCTGGGTCGCTGAACGGGCATTGCCGGTCGCCGCGGTGACGGGCGAGCTCGCGGCCATCCCCCCGGCACTGGCCGCGCAAAACAGCCGCAACAATCAGCTGCTGCTGGAAGCTGGCTTGCAGATCCGCCCTGACATCGACCGGGCCATCGAGGCCTACGGTCGCGCGCGCATCGGCATTGTGCTGGGCACCAGCACCTCGGGCATCGACGAAGCCAGCCAGGGCATCGCCCATTACCTGCGCGAGCAGCGCTTTCCAGAGGGCTACGACTACCAGCAACAGGAACTCAGCGCGCCGGCCAATTTCCTGTCCGACTGGCTCGACCTGGGCGGTCCGTCCTACGTGATTTCCACCGCCTGCACCTCCAGTGCCCGCGCCTTGATGAGCGCGCGCCGCCTGCTGGACCTGGGCCTGTGCGATGCGGTGATCTGCGGCGGGGTCGACAGCTTGTGCAAGCTGACCCTCAACGGCTTTTCGGCGCTCGAAGCGGTGTCGAGCGAGCGCTGCAATCCGTTTTCGGTGAACCGCAGCGGCATCAACATTGGCGAAGCGGCAGTGCTGTTCCTGATGAGCAGGACGCCCGGCGCTGGCCCCTCGATTGCCCTGCTGGGCGATGGCGCCAGTTCCGATGCCCACCATATTTCCGCCCCGGAGCCCAGCGGCCGCGGTGCCCGCCAGGCCATGGAAAAAGCCCTGCGCAGCGCCGGCCTCGACGCCGGCCAGATCGACTATCTGAACCTGCACGGCACTGCCACCCAACACAACGACGCCATGGAGAGCCAGGCCGTGGCCGGGCTGTTTCCGGCAGGCGTGCCCTGCTCGTCCACCAAGCCCCTGACCGGCCACACCCTCGGCGCCGCCGGGGCCCTGGAAGCGGCGTTCTGCTGGCTGGCCCTGAGCGCCGACAACACCGCCCAGGCCCTGCCACCGCACGTCTGGGACGGCCAGGCCGATCCCGAGCTGCCGGCGCTGGACCTGGCCCAGGCCGACAGCCGCCTCAACCCGACTTTCCCGCGCCGCCTGATGAGCAACTCATTCGCCTTCGGTGGCAACAACGTCAGCCTGATTATCGGAGACGCCCCATGATTGACTGGCCGCTCGCCGAACTGCTGCCCCACGCCGGCGACATGATCCTGATCGACCGGGTCGTCGCCTTCGATGACGAGCAGATCCATACCCGTACCCTGGTCAAGCCTGGCGGCCTGTTCAGTCGCGACGACGGCGCCTTGCCGGCCTGGGTCGGCATCGAACTGATGGCCCAGAGCGTGGCCGCGTTTGCCGGCTGCCATGCGCGCCAGCGCGGCGATGCCGTGGCGCTGGGCTTCCTGCTCGGCACCCGCAAGTTCGAGTGCAACGTCGAGCACTTTCCAGCCGGCACCGAGTTGGCCATCCACGGTGTGCGCTCGCTGGAAGACGACAACGGCATGGGCGTGTTCGAATGCCATATCCATGCGCCCGGCATCCATGCCACCGCCCGCTTGAACGTGTTCCGCCCACCCCAGGCCGCCCATTACCTCAACGAACCGTCCGCAACAGGAAACCTGCCATGACTGAATCCGTACTGGTCACCGGCTCCAGCCGTGGCATCGGCCGCGCCATCGCCCTGCGCCTGGCCCAGGCCGGGCACGACATCGTGCTGCATTGCCGCAGCGGCCGCGCCGAGGCCGAAGCCGTCCAGGCCGACATCCAGGCACTGGGCCGCCAGGCGCGGGTGCTGCAATTCGACGTCAGCGACCGCGCCGCCTGCAAGGCCATCCTGGAGGCCGATGTCGAGGCCCACGGCGCCTACTACGGCGTGGTGCTCAACGCCGGGCTGACCCGCGACGGCGCCTTCCCGGCCCTGAGCGAAGACGACTGGGACACGGTGATGCGCACCAACCTCGACGGTTTCTACAATGTGCTGCACCCGGTGATGATGCCGATGATCCGTCGGCGCGCTGCCGGGCGGATCGTGTGCATGACCTCGGTATCGGGGCTGATCGGCAATCGCGGCCAGGTCAACTACAGCGCCTCCAAGGCCGGCTTGATCGGCGCGGCCAAGGCGTTGGCAATCGAACTGGCCAAGCGCAAGATCACCGTCAATTGCGTCGCGCCCGGGCTGATCGACACGGCCATGCTCGATGAAAACGTACCCGTGGAAGAACTGATGAAGATGATCCCCGCCCAGCGCATGGGCACCCCGGAAGAAGTGGCTGGCGCGGTGAATTTCCTGATGTCCGCCGAAGCCGGCTACATCACCCGGCAGGTCCTGGCCGTCAACGGAGGCTTGTGCTGATGAAGCGCGTCGTTGTCACCGGCATGGCCGGCATCACCTCCGTGGGCAGCGATTGGGAAACCATCGCCGCCAACTTCGCCGCCAACCGCAGCGGCATCCGGCACATGGAAGAGTGGGACCGCTTCACCGAACTGAACACCCGCCTGGCCGGGCCGATCGACGACTTCCAGGTCCCGGCCCACTGGACGCGCAAGCAACTGCGCAGCATGGGCCGGGTTTCACGCCTGGCGGTGGCCGCGGCGGAACAGGCCCTGGCCGATGCGGGCCTGTTGGGCGACGAGTCGATCAAGGACGGGCGCATGGGCGTGTCCTGCGGCTCGTCCACCGGCAGCACCGACGAGATCAAGGCGTTTGGCAACATGCTGCTCAACAGCGTGGCCGAAGGCCTGAATGCCAACTCCTACGTGCGGATGATGCCCCACACCACGGCGGCCAACATCAGCATTTTCTTCGGCCTGACCGGGCGCCTGATCCCCACGTCCAGTGCCTGCACCAGTGGCAGCCATGGCATCGGCTATGCCTATGAGGCGATCAAGTTCGGACGCCTGCCACTGATGCTCGCCGGCGGCGCCGAAGAACTGTGCCCGACCGAAGCGATGGTCTTCGACGCGCTCTACGCCACCAGCCTGAAAAACGACGCGCCGCAAACCAGCCCGCGCCCCTACGACAAGGGCCGCGATGGTTTGGTGATCGGCGAAGGCGCCGGCATGCTGGTGCTCGAAGAACTGGAGCACGCCTTGGCCCGGGGCGCGCGGATCCACGCCGAGATCGTCGGCTTCGGCAGCAACGCCGACGGCCAGCACGCCACCCGTCCCGAACTGAGCACCATGCGCCGGGCCATGGAACTGGCCCTGGAAGACGCGGGCCTGGCGCCTGCTGCCATCGGCTACGTCAACGGTCACGGCACCGCGACCGAACAGGGCGACATCGCCGAAACCCTGGCCACCAGCAGCCTGTTTGGCGAACGCATGCCCATCAGCTCGCAGAAAAGCTTCCTCGGCCACACCCTGGGCGCCTGCGGCGCGCTGGAATCGTGGTTCAGCATCGAAATGCTCAACCGCGACCTCTACGTACACACCTTCAACCTCGACGAGGTTGATCCCGAATGCGGCAAGCTTGATTATCTGCGCGACGCGTTCCGGCCGATGAGCCATGAATACGTGATGAACAACAACTTCGCCTTTGGCGGGGTCAATACTTCGCTGATTTTCCGCCGCTGGCGCTGAATCGGATTCAACTTCCCGTTACCCCCGTCAAGGAGACCATGATGTCGCTGAAGAAAATCGCCGTTACCGCCGCCCTATTGCTCAGCACCCTGCCGGCCATCAGCCAGGCCCGTGATACCGCGTTGTTCCTGCCGTTCGACAAGGTTGTCGCCGAAGCCATCCGCACCGGCAAGATCGACGGCAGCGTGAAGTTCTACCTGGCGGGTAACAAGCCGGCCGGCAACGTCACCGTGATCAGCCCCGGTGCCGTGACCAACAAGAAGACCAACGCCTTCAACAAGTCCGACGAAGTGGCGTGCGAATGGGTCCTGCAATCGGCCCTGATCAGCCTGCACCAGGCGGCCAAGAACGCTGGCGCCAACGCCGTGACCAACATCGTCAGCTTCTACAAGAGCAACGAACGCAAGGACCCGACGACCTACGAATGCCACACCGGCGCAATCATGGCCGGGGTCGCGCTGAAAGGAGACCTGGCAAAAGTCCAGTAAGCCAGCCTTGATCATTCCCACGCAGGAGCGTGGGAATGATCAAAGACCCTTGCTAGCCTGCCTGGCGCCGCCCCGGGCGGTATCTATCTACCGCCCGGCTTGCCCCCCGCTTCAATAGGTTGTTCTTCCGAACATATTTCAGGAAGAACCCATGCAGGACACCACCCCCTCGCGGGCCGATAGCCCGACAGACCCAAGCGCCCCGTTGACCAGCCTGCTGGAGACCTCGCAGCAGCGGATGATCCGCCTGAACAATGCCACGCCACGCGCCTCGACAGTGCTGGCCCGGCACCTGGATGACGGTTTGCGCAGCGCAATGCCCACGCTGTCCGAGCACCTCACCGCCCAGGACCTGTTCGTCTGCCGGCAGCAGGACGGGATCAAGACCACGGTCCGCCTCGATACGCTGTTCGAGCGGGCGATTGCCGGGCGCTTGGATACGCGCGCATTCTTCGACGAAGCCAGCGACATCGAACTCGTCATCGATCAGCATCACACCCGGCCCACCTCCCAAGCCCTGGCCGACCTCAAGCACCTGATCAGCCTACCCCCGGCGTCGTGCATTCAACTGCTGACCCAGGCCTTGGACGACTTCTGGGCCAGCTCCGCCGATTTCAGCCAGGGCCTGAGCATCAGCCAATGGCTGGCCACCGAGCTGGCCCTGCAACTCAGGGCCCAGGCAGACCTGCACCAGTTGGACGCAACGTTGCGCCCGTCGATGTACAAGGCGTTGACGGAGCGCACGCTGCCGGCACCGGACGCAGCGTCGCGGGCACGGATGCCGGAACACCAACGTCCCGGCGTCCACAGTCTGAGCGTGATCCCGTCCGGGTGGGCGGTCAGCGTGCCGGTGCCCATGGCCGTGGTGCTGACCCAACATGCAGACCCCAACGAGTCGGGCGGCGCGCTGCTGTACCGTCCCGGCGAGCCGCTGCACATCCACGACGACCTGGCGGCGCTCAAGGCCAGCCTGAAGGAAGACGGCAACCCCGGAGACGAGATCGAAACGGCCCCCATCACCGAAAATTTCCTGGCCCGCCTGGTCAGCGAACTGCGGACAGATCAAAAGAGCGCCGTCGCCAGCGTGTTCCTCGGCGGCCCGGAACAAACACAGGAGATCGGCACCTGGTTGGGCAGGCTGGACGCCGCCGCGCAACTGGGCAATCGGCTGGACCTGGCCGCGGCCATGGACGAACGCGAATTGCGGCTGGGGCTGAACAAGCTCGACGACTGGTTGCACGGCAACCCTCACGTCACCGGCGGCGATCGCCTGGCGTGGTGGGAAGCGACCCAAGCCGTGCAAACCACCCTGGCGGACAAACCGCCCGCGCCAGACCCGGTGGCACTGGCCACTCCGGATGCCCTTCGCGCCCGCACCCGCGCCCTGCTGGCCGGTTTCATTCGCGAGAAATACTCGCCGGTCGACCCCGACGACGTGTCGCTGAGCATCCGCAAAGAGATGATCGACCCCCACGCCCCGACCGGCGGCTCACCGTTTGGGTCCGGAGTATCCCAAGGCAGTGTCAGGGGCGTCGTCGATGATCGTCGCTCCTTGACGCAATGGGCAATGTCCAACCTGACGCTGGAAGAACGCAATGCGCCTCACACCACCGTGGATGGGCCGCTGAGCTTCGCGCAGATTGTCGAGGTCATCGAAAGGGCCAATGTGGGCGCCCGCCTGCCGACCGAAGTGCAAGTGGCCGCCTGGCAGACCCAGGCGCCCTGGATGGCCCTGAAAGCGCAGCAGATGCGCGCACAGGTGTGGGCGGCGCACATTTCCGGCGACCTGCGGCATGACCGCGACAACACCGGACTCCATTTGGTGCTGGCGGCGCTGGACAGCCCCACGGCGAAAGGCCGTGGCAAGGTCGGCGGGCATGAGGCGGTGGTTCGTCAACTGCAGTGGGGCGACAGCGTCTTGAAAGACGTGTTGGCGTTCGGGGTCAAGTCACTCGCCAGTCGCCCTTCGCTGACGCTCTACACACCGGGCGCTCCCGACGGCAAGGTGTTCAGGGACGTCGACGCGGCGAGCAGCCGGACGCTGGAAGCGAGCGTGGTGCAGACCCTCACCGCCACACCGCAGATGACCCGCTGGCTGATTGCGCAGTTGCCGTTACTGGACCAGGCCGAGCAGCTTGCCAGCCTGGTGCCGCTGTCGGAAAACCTGACGTTCGAGCAAAAAATCAAGACAGTCACGCGCTCTGTCTTCGCTTGGACGAAGGACCGGGCACAGAATGACTTCGCGAAGAAAATCGCCGCCCCCACGGTGGAGGCCGACCTGTTCAAGGTGCTGCACGAAACGCAGATCACCCACGCGATCAAGACCACGCAGATGCTGACGGTGAGCAATGCCGAGCGCGACAGCGCGTTTGCACAGCAAGGGCGTCGGAACGCCGTCATGCTGCTGACGGGCGCCATGTCGATGTTCCCGGTGGGACGGCTCGGCGGTCTGTTGGGTCGCGCGATCCTGCCAACCATGGTGGGCGGTGCCGCGGTGTCGGCCATCGATGACGAAGGCGGTAGCGTTCACCAATGGACCACTGACTTTATCGCGGGGCTGGGCGAGGTCATCGCCGAAGCCGGCCAGGACCTGATCATGGCCCGCGCCGGGCGCCGTCGGCAGGCACGCCCGACGCTGTCGTCCCTGCCGCGGCTACCGGATCCGGAGCTGGAACCCTTCCGCCTCAACGGCTTCGACGGGCACGGGTTGATTGCCGAGGGGCGCCACCGGTACAGGGGCGCTGATGGCCAGGGCTACCTGATGCTGGGGGATGGCTATTACAAAACGGCGGTCCAGGCCGGCGAACGGATCATCTATGCGCCGGACAACCGCTCGAATCAGCGAACGGTCGTTTGGGAAAATGACCGCTGGCGCGTGGTGGAGCGCGATCGGCTCAGGGGCGGCGGCCCGCTCCTGAGCCTGTTCGGGCGTCCGCCGGAAACACCGCAGCAGCGTACATGCGCCGCCTTGGTGGAGGCCGTACTGGTGATGAATCGCTACCCCACCCGTGAAGCCGTCAGCACCGCAAAGGCCATTTTCGACTCGATGCCCGAAGCGCTGGCCGAACGCATACTCCGCGAGAGCATGGCGGACGTCGGTGTCGCCGACATCAACGCTTACCGTACCCAGATAACCGACTGGACCCGCGGCCAGGGTGATCTGGCCAAACGCAGGGCCAGCCTGCGGGACCTGCTGGACAAGATGAACACCTGGAGCATCGTCGTGCTCAGTTGCGAGAGCATCGAGACCAACGTCTCCAGCGTTACCCTGAGCGAAGCCCAGAAAATAAAAATCTACGACACGATAATGACGCACAAGAATATCTTCTTCACCGAAGACCGGATCCAGGTCCATACAACGGTCATCACCGACAACATCACCGGCGCCATCTTCATGACGTTCACCTCCAAAGGCGGAAAGAAGAAAGCGGCCATGGACAAGATCGCGAACGACACCCGGGAGATGCTGAATGCCGTGGAAGCCAGGCTGGAGGCCCACGTGCAGGCGCGATTGCCCGGCAATAATCCAGAAGCACAGTCGGCCCGGGACAGCTACACGAACTCGGCGCAATACTACAACGAGCTGATCACCGCCCTGCGCGAAGAAAAGCAGCGCAGGCACAAGCCCGGGCTACTGACCGAGATCCGCAACAATCGAGTGCCCTACATCATCGCCAACAAAGGCCAGGCACAACGCGACGTCACACTGCTCACCGGGGAAGACATCACCAACTTCAGCCGGACACTGGCCAACTACGAACCCTTCGACATCGAGCTCGTGACCCAGGCCCGAAGCCACAAAGTGGAAGGCACAACGTCCGCCGAGCCCTCCACGGCCTTGCCCGCCCCGTCGCCGGCACCGGACAAGTTCACCGTCACCAACAGCCCATTGGCTGAAGCCCAGATGGCGTACGCCACCTTCTCGCAGGCCGCTCAAACCAGGGTGAACGTCATCACGGAAGATATTCGTGCGGGACGGATCACCACCAAGAAGATCAACCGCTACTACTGGTACACCATGGCCCAGCTGACCCCGGGCGGCGGCAAGGGCGCCTGGCGCGCCGCGTTTGAACGCAAGGGCGATACCTGGACACTCCAGGGGTTCTACGACTACCACGTCAACGGACCTGCGACGGTCTGGGAAGGCTAGTCAATGCGTGGCGAGGGAGCTTGCTGCCTCGCCACGGCCGTCGACTTTACTTGCTCTAGCGGGCCTGGCCGCTGTCAGCATCGCCACATAACAACGCCACGAACGCCCGCGCCATCGGCGAGCGCTGGTCCTTGCGTTGCACCAGCCACACCGCCGACACCGCCGCCGGATCGAGCAGCGGGCGGTAGACGACGCCGTCAATGCGCATGCGCTGGTAGGAGGCGGGCAAGACCGAAACGCCCAGCCCCGCTGCCACCAGACCGATGATGGTCATCGCCTCGCCGGCTTCCTGGGCGAAGTGCGGGCTGAAACCGGCGTCGCGGGCCAGGCTCAGCAATTGCGCGTAGAGACCGCTGCCGTAGCTGCGAGGAAAGAACACGAACGGCTCCTGGGCCAGCGCCGACAGGAACAGCCCGGCATCGCTGCCCTGGGCCAGCGGGTGCTTGGAGCTGAGCACGGCCACCAGCGGCTCGCGGCTGAGTTCGATCTCGCTCAGGGACTCGGGCAGCGGCAACGGTCGCATGATGCCCACCTCGATCTCCCCCTCCATCAAACCGTCGGCCACCTGGGTGCTGCTCATTTCCCGCAGGTTCAGGTGCACGGCGGGAAAGCGCTGGCGGAACGTGAACAGCGCCTGGGGGATCGTCGAGTTGAACGGCGCCGAGGAGGTGAAGCCGATCTTCAGTTCGCCCAGCTCGCCTAACTGCGCGCGACGGGCCACGTCGGCGGCCTTGTCGACCTGGGCCAGCACCCGCCGCGCCTCGTCGAGGAACAATCGGCCGGCCTCGCTCAACTCGACCCGGCGATTGGTGCGCTCGAACAAACGCGCACCGACTTCCTGCTCCAGCGCCTGGATCTGCTGGCTCAGGGGTGGTTGGGAGATGCCGAGGGCCAAGGCGGCACGGCCGAAATGCAGTTCTTCGGCCACGGCGATGAAGTAACGCAGGTGACGCAGTTCCATGGTCCACCTAACAAGTCGCAAAACGTCTTAAACAGGTCGAACAATATATTGGATAGAAACATTAGCCGGCTATATGCTTTTTTCACTGCCTGCCTGATCGTGCTCCTGCGAGGTCCACCGTGAAAACTGCTGTCGCGCCACTGGCCCATGAAATTCCCCCCCGCGTACAGGATGACGTCGTCACTGAACTGAAGGACATCTACATCGAGAAAGGCACGCCGATGTTCATGCGCACGGTGCTGGCGCTGTTTTGCGGCGGCTTCGCGACGTTCGCCCTGTTGTACTGCGTGCAGCCGATGATGCCGTTGTTGTCCAAGGAGTTTGCCGTCAACGCGGCGCAAAGCAGCCTGATCCTTTCGGTGGCGACCGGCCTGCTCGCCATCGGCCTGTTGATCACCGGCCCGATTTCCGACCGCATCGGCCGCAAGCCGGTGATGGTCGCCGCCCTGTTCGCCGCCGCCCTGTGCACCCTAGCCAGCGCCATGATGCCGACCTGGCACGGCGTCCTGCTGCTGCGTGCGCTGGTGGGGCTGTCGCTGAGCGGGCTGGCCGCGGTGGCGATGACGTACCTGAGCGAAGAGATCCACCCCAAGCACATCGGCCTGGCGATGGGGCTGTACATCGCCGGCAATGCCATCGGTGGCATGAGCGGACGCTTGATCACCGGCGTGCTGATCGACTTCGTCAGTTGGCACACCGCGATGCTGGTGATTGGCGGCCTGGCCCTGATCGCCGCGGCGGTCTTCTGGCGGATCCTGCCGGAGTCGCGCAATTTCCGGCCCCGCTCGCTGCACCCGCGCAGCCTGCTCGACGGCTTCACCCAGCACTTTCGTGACGCCGGCCTGCCGCTGCTGTTCCTTGAAGCCTTCGTCCTGATGGGCGCCTTCGTGACCCTGTTCAACTACATCGGCTACCGCCTGCTGGCCGAGCCTTATCACCTGGACCAGGCCTTCGTCGGACTGCTGTCGGTGGTGTACCTGTCGGGTATCTACAGCTCGGCAAAAGTCGGCGCGCTGGCGGACAAGCTGGGGCGGCGCAAGATGCTCTGGGCAACCATCGCGCTGATGCTGGCCGGCCTCGCACTGACGATGGCCACGTCGCTGATGCTGGTGATCCCGGGCATGCTGGTGTTCACCTTCGGCTTCTTCGGCGCGCATTCGGTCGCCAGCAGTTGGATCGGCCGCCGCGCCCTCACCGCCAAGGGGCAGGCCTCCTCGCTTTACCTGTTCAGCTATTACGCCGGGTCGAGCGTGGCCGGCACGGCGGGCGGCGTGGCCTGGCACGTGGGGGGTTGGAACGGGGTCGGCCTGTTCATCGGCGCGTTGCTGGTGGTGGCCTTGTGGGTGGCGGTGAAGCTGGCGAAGTTGCCGGTGTTGCCAGGTAACCTGGCGGTTTAGACAGACACCGCCAGGATCGGCCCAGTCCCTGTGGCGAGGGGATTTATCCCCGTCAGGCTGCGAAGCGGCCTCGGTTTCTACGCCGCAGTGCAGTCCAATGGCGAGCGCTTCGCACTCGAACGGGGATAAATCCCCTCGCCACAGGCGCCTCTTTCCAACCAATCATTGTGCCAACACCACCCGCGCCTCCAACACCTTCCCCCGCACCTCCAGGGTCAGCGCGTGCAGCACCGCGCCGTCGCGTTCGTGGCGGTCCAGCCAGTGCAGCAATGGGTTGGCGTCACCGGTGACCATGAGTCGCAGCGCATCGCCATCGACCTCCATCTCGGCGATGTCTAGCCCTGCCGCCGTGGCGCTGTCATTGACGCGCACCGACAAGGGTCGGTCCGCGGTGTCCCGGGCCGGTGCCGCGCGCTGGATCCGCACGCTCAGTTCGGCCTGTTGGCGGTACTGCCGCTCGGCGACTTCAAGCCGTTGCGCCATGGGGCGCCCGATCGAGGTGTAGCCCACGGTCACCAGCACCAGCCCGGCCGTCCCCAGCAACAACCCTTGCTCACGGCGCGACACGCCTGCCCAGGCTTGTTTCAGCCTCTGTAGTGCCTTGACGTTCATCCACCGTTCTCCAGCGTCAGGATGGCCTGCACGCGATTGCCTTGTTTGCTCGCACTGCCCAGGATCAGGGGCAGACCGTTCTGTTGGCCGCGTTCGCGCAGTTGTTCCAGCTCGACAAAACTGTTGGCCGTCAGTTGGAGCTTCCAGCCCTCGCCTGCGCGAAAGTCGATGCGCTGCACCTCGACATGACTGGCGCCGACGACACGCTCCACCAGATGAACCAGGCGCGCCACCTGGGTGTCCTGGTCCTGTCCGCCGCGCCCCTGCATGGCCTGGAACTGCGCGGCCAGGTCGACGATGCGGCTTTGTCCGGGGTACAGCGCCCGGAACCGCTGCTCGCTTTGGCTGTACAGCCGTCGCGTTTCGCCTTCCAGAAAGCGCACGCGGGCTTCGCTGAACACCCAGCTCAGCACCAACACACCCAGCGCCGCGGCCATCGCACCGCGCCATGGCAAGCGCTGGCGGCGGCGCCGGAACTCGCCTTGCAACAAGTCAACGGGGTGTCCGCCCGCGCTCAGCAACCACTCATCGATGCCCGGACGGTCGCGGGCCTCGTCCAGCCAGTGGATGTCCTCGCCAAGACTCGGCTTGAGCACCGTCAGGGCCGGGCCCGACAATGCCACCCGTGCCGCCAGCGCGCCGCCCAGCAACCAGCGGCCGAACCAGCGCACGCCAAACGCCTGGTCACCGGCCAACAGGTCGGCATCGACGTGCACCGCCCGCACGGCGACACCCTGTTCGTCGAGCAAGGCCAGTAACGCCCGGAACCGGTCCCGTTGCGTCACCAGCAGCGGGTAACGGTGCTGCCGGTCCCGGGCGCCGACGGCGATGTGCAGCACTTCCAGGTTTTCACTCAGTTGCTCTTCGATGGCGAATGCCAACGCCTGGGGTCGCGGCGGGCGGCGAGAGGGCCAGGGGTCGCTGCGCACCCAACTGCACAGTTCCATCGGCAACAGCACGACGACCTCACGCCCGAGCAGTTCACGGGCCGCTTCGTGCAGGGGCAAGCAGCGTCGCTCGCCCGTCGGCGACCATATGCAGCAGGGCCAGTTGGCAGAGGGCGCGCCCAGGCCTTCGGCGGTCAGGTAAAGCCAGGTTTTCATCAGGGGAGCTCACCAGGGCTGAAGGGTAAGAAACGACGCTGGCGCACGGTCCAGCGTCCGGTCGTGGCATCACGCTCGAGGTCCGAGGCCAGGCGCAGACGGTTGCCGGCGCGGGTCACGCTCACGGTGATGCGGAACCAGCGACTGGTCACGCCCAGGCCATGGCTGCTGAGGCCCAGGCCGGTCACCAGCGGATCATTGGTAAACGCCTGCACACTGGCGTAGGGCGTTTGCCGGCGGCGCTGGGCCAACGCCCTGGCCGGCTCGTCCTCCATGCCGTCGAGGGTCATCAGCAACAGCGGCGGCGCGGTGTTGACGTTCAGCCGGGCCTCCTTGGGCAGCAGCACCACCCAAGGCGCCAGGCGCCGCAGCATCGGGCCATCGATGCCAGGCAACAGGCGCAGTTGGCTCAACTCGTGCACCACTCCGACCTGAGGCAACGACATCGACGGCAGATCCAGCAAGGCAAGCAATCGGGCCCATCGCCCCAGGGTCACCTGGTCGACTTGCCCCTGGGCCAACAACGGGGTGAGGTTCAGCCGCGCAGACAAATCCTCGATCGCGACGTGGACCTGGGCGTCGTCCAGCGCCCAGGCCGGTTCGCGCCGCGCCCAGTCCTGGCTCAGGTCAACGACCCCGGACGACGCGGCCACGCTCTCTTGCAGCACCGCCTGCGCCCAGGCTTCCCCGGCCAGCCCGAGCTGGCGCAGCTGGACCTGTTGCAGCGGCTGAGCGCTGCTGTGCAACAACAGGCGATGGCTGTGCAACATGCCACCGATCACCAGCAACGCCAGGCTCAGCACCAGCAGCACGCTGATCAGCGCTACCCCTCGCTGTCGACTCACGGCAACGCTCCCGGCAACAGCAGCACCCGACGGACCTGTTCGAAACGCCCGGTCGACACCACCAGTTCCAGTGCCAGCGGCGCGACCTCACGCACGGTTTCGCTGCGCCAGCCGCGCTGCGGATCGAACACCCGCCAGCTCAGGCCGCGCACCTCGTCGAGCAATTTCTGCTGCTGCACAACGGTGCTGCCTTCTGCGCGACTGTCGCGCCACAGCACGCGGTCTTCGAGTCGATAAGCCACCGCCTGCCGCTCGCTGCGCGGCAGATCCTGTGGGTTGCGCCAATGGCTGCGCTGCAATTGCAGGCCCGTCGGCGCGAGCACGACCGAGCCAAGGACGGCCTGCCAGGCATCGCGCTCGATCACCCCCACGGCCCGTTGCAAGGCGCGGATGTCTCGCTCGTGATGACCGGCGCCTTGCTGGGCTCGCACGACGCCGTCGAACAGCCGCCAACTGGCCAGGCCGAGCAAGGCGAAAATGGCAATGGCGATGACCAGTTCCAACAAGGTGAAACCCGACTGTCTATTCATCACGCTGGCGGATCCACCCCAGGGTGCGGTGCACAACCGCCGGACTGCCGGCTCGGCTGACCTGGATCTCGACCTGGAGCAGGCGCGGATCATGGGCCGCGGCGATACGCTGTTGCAGCGTCCAGTCGCGACGCCCCAGGCGCAGGTCCAGCCGTTGCTGCCCAGGCGCCGGGGTCGGGTGCAGGCGCAGCTCGCTCAACTGATTGTCCGCCAGCCACGCGCCGAACAGCCGCTCCTCCAGCCCGGCGCCCTGCTTGAGCACGAACTGGCTGGCCGAAAGCACCGCTGCCGACACCGTGGCAAAAATCGCCAAGGCGATCATGACTTCCAGCAGGGTGAAGCCGCGGCTATCGACCGCCAGCCTGCTCGCCTTACTCATCGATCGAGGGCTCCGACAGGCCATCGCTCGACACCGCGGACAAGCGCTGGCCGGCGACCTGGACAGACAGGCGAAACGGGCTGATTTCATCGCTGCTGAGCATCAGCAACTGCGGCGCGCCCGACGTGTCATCGAGGACCACGGCGTGGCCGTCCTGCTCCAGGCCAAGGGACAGTGGCTGCGGCAAGCGTTGCAAGGTCGCCACCGCGGTCCAGCCCTGGGCGTCGAGGCGCAGCGCCTGATAACCGTGCTTGTGGATGCGCAGTCCATATTCCTCGCTCTCCAGCACCGCCCGCTCGCGCAACTGCTGCACCACCCGGATGAACGCCCCGGCTTGCTGCCGCGCTTCCCTGGCCGGGTTCGGGCCCACGGCGAGGCTGACCATGCCGGCCGCGATCGCGATCAGGACGACGACCACCATCAGTTCCAGCAGGGTAAAACCCCGGTCACGGGCGCGCATGTTCATTCGGTCCAGTTGCCGATGTCGGCCGCCAGCCCATCGCCACCCGGTGCGCCATCGGCGCCCAGCGAATACAGGTCATAGCTGCCGTCCAACGACCTGAGGCCCGGACTGAGGTACTGGTAAGGCGTGCCCCACGGATCGATCGGCAGGCTCTTCAGATACCCCTGGGGGTTCCAGTTCCGCGGCGCGGGCGTGCCTCCCGGACGCTTGCTCAGCGCTTCGAGGCCCTGTTGGGTCGAGGGGTACTGGAAGTTGTCGAGCCGGTACATTTCCAGCGCCGTGGCGATGGCCTGGATGTCGGTCCGCGCCGCCGTGGCCTTGGCCTGGTCGGGGCGGCTCATGAACTGCGGCACCACGATGGCGCCGAGCACGCCGATGATGACCACCACCACCATGATTTCAATCAGGGTGAAGCCACGTTGAAGAGGTACCGCTCGGTTGTCTGGAGAGTGCATGGGTCAATTCACCAATTGGTTGAGGCTCAAGATAGGCAGGAGGATGGCCATGACGATCAGCAGCACGACGCCGCCCATCAACACCAACATGGCCGGTTCGAAAAGGCTCACCACCAGGGCAATCCGCGCCGCGAGGCTGGCTTCCTGTTGCTCGGCGGCGCGGGCCAGCATGCTGTCGAGCTCACCGGCCCGCTCGCCGCTGGCGATCATGTGCAGCATCAGCGGCGGGATATCGCCGCCGCGTTCCAGGCCGCGGGTCAGCGTCCCACCCTCGCGGACCGAGCGGGCGACGTCGGCAATGCGCGCGCGAATCGTCAGGTTGCCGATGACCTGCGCGGCAATGTGCAAGGCGTCAACCAGGGGCACCGCGCTCTTACTGAGGATCGCCAGGGTGCTGGCGAACCGCGCCGCTTCCATCGCCCGCAACACCTCGCCCAACAACGGCAGCCGCAACAGCAACCGATGCCAGCGCAGGCGCCACGCCGGTTGACGCAAGCTCCAGCGCCACACCGCCACGAGCCCGAGCAACGCCGCGAACAGCCACAGGCCGTGGCGGCGCAAGCCATCGCTCACGGCGATCAGCGCCTGGGTCAGCCAGGGCAGCGGCTGGCCGCTGTCGATGAAGATCTTCACCACGTCCGGCACCACGTAGCCCAGCAGGAAGGCGACGATCGCGACGCAGGCCAGCAGCAGGATCAGCGGGTACACCAACGCCAGTTGAATGCGCTGGCGCGACGCCTGGCGCGCCTGGGTGTAGCTCGCCAGTTGCTCCAGCACCTGGCCGAGATGACCGGACTGCTCGCCCGCCGCCACCGTGGCGCAGAACAGCTCGGGAAACGCCTGGGGAAACGCCCGCAGGGCCGTCGCCAGCGCATGCCCTTCCATCACCCGGCCACGCACCGCCGACAGCAGTTGGACAACACGACGTTTCTGGTTCTGTTGCGCCACCGCCGCCAGCGACTCTTCAAGGGGCAGGCCGGCCTGGATCAAGGTGGACAGTTGCAATGTCAGCAAGGCCAGCTCGGCCGGGCTCAAGCGCGATCCGGCATAACGGCTGCGCAAGGTTCGCCGTTCCCCGCCTTCGTGCAGTTCCCAGGGCAGCAAGCCGCGTTCGCGCAACAACTGCCGGGCCTGACGGGCGCTGTCAGCCTCCACTCGGCCCTTGCAGCGTCGGCCCTGGGCATCTTCGGCCCGATAATCGAAGGTCGGCATCGGGCTAATCCTCCTGGGTGACGCGCAGCAGTTCATCGACGCTGGTCAGGCCTTCCAGGACCCGTTGGCGGCCGTCCTGGAACAAGCTGCGGGAGGTCTTGCGCGCCTCACTCGCCAGCGCTTGCTCGGTGGCGCCCTGGTGAATCAGTTGCGAAAACGGGCTGCTCACCGTCACCAGCTCATAGATACCGAAACGGCCGCGATAGCCTTTCTGGCATTGCTCGCAGCCCCGGGCCTTGAACAGCCGGGGCGCGGCCGTTGCAGCCAGCCCCAGGCGCTGGCAGGTGGCGGCATCGGCCACGTAGGGCACCTTGCAGGACGGGCATAACCTGCGCAGCAAGCGCTGGGCGACGATGCCGGCCAGGGACGATGCCAGCAGGTAGGCGTCCACCCCCATGTCCACCAGCCGCGTGACCGCACCGACGGCGGTGTTGGTGTGCAGCGTGGAGAGCACCAGGTGCCCGGTCAGGGAGGCCTGGACGGCAATTTCGGCGGTCTCGCGGTCGCGTATTTCGCCAACCATCACCACGTCCGGGTCCTGGCGCAGGATCGCCCGCAAGCCACGGGCGAAGGTCATGTCGACCTTCGGGTTGACCGGCATCTGGCCGATGCCCGGCAGGTGATATTCGATCGGGTCTTCGACGGTGAGGATGTTGCGGCTCTGGTCGTTGAGGCTGCTCAACGCGGCGTACAGGCTGGTGGTTTTCCCCGACCCGGTGGGGCCGGTGACCAACACGATGCCATGGGGCTTGCCGAGCAATTGCCGCAGGCTCGCCAGGGTGTCGTCGGGCAGGCCCAGGCGCAGCACGTCCAGGCGTCCGGCCTGCTTGTCGAGCAGGCGCAGCACCACGCGCTCGCCGTGGGCCGAGGGCAGGGTCGAGACCCGCACATCGACTTCGTGCCCGGCCAGGCGCAAGGCGATGCGTCCGTCCTGGGGCACACGTTTCTCGGCGATGTCCAACCGGGCCATGACCTTGATCCGCGACACCAGCAGGCTCGCCAGCTCCCGGCGCGGGCGCAGCATTTCCTGCAACTGACCGTCGATGCGCATGCGCACCGACAGGTATTGCTCGAACGTCTCCAGGTGCACGTCCGAGGCGTGCTCGCGAACCGCCTCGCTGAGCAAGGCATTGATCAGCCGGATGATCGGCGCATCGCCCTGTTGCTCCAGCAGGTCGGTGGTCTGTGGCACCTGGTCGGCCAGGCTGAGCAGGTCCAGTTCTTCGTCCAGGCCTTGGGCAACCTGCTCGGCGGCGCTCTGGCCCTGGCGGTAGACACTGGCCAGGCGCACCGCGAACAGTGCGGGCTCAAGCACCTGGATCGGCAATTCCCGACCACACAGGCGCCGCACTTCGGCAATCGCGGTCAGCGCCGCATCGCGGCGCATCACCAGGCTCAAGGTCGGCCCCGCGCCTTCCAGCAGCACGCCGAAGCGCCTGGCGAAACCAAAGGGCAACACGGCCTGCGGGTCACTCACAAGTCACCCGCCTGCGCGGTGCCCGCGGCCGTCTCCGACGCCTCGAACAACTGGCGCGCGTCCCGGGGCAGCAACAGCGAATTGTTCTGCCGCGAGCCGGGCTTGCTCAGCTCACGCAACGCGTCGTAGCGCTGCCGGCTGACATCGGCCAGGTCTTCGTTGTTACGCACGATGGTGGGACGCAGGAAGACCATCAGGTTGCTTTTGGTCTGGGTGTCGCGGGTCCAGCGAAACAGCGCGCCCAGGTACGGAATGCTGCGCAGCAACGGCACGCCGCTTTCCTCGGTACGTACGCTGTCGCGGATCAGCCCGCCAATGACGATGATCTCGCCGTCGTCCGCCAGGATCGTGCTCTTCAAGGCGCGCTTGTTGGTGATCAGGTCGGATGAGTCCACGCCGGTGACCGAGGGGGCGATGTCCGAGACTTCCTGCTGGACCTCCAGGCGCAGGGTGGAACCTTCGTTGATGTACGGCTTGACCTTGAGGCTGATGCCGACGTCCTTGCGCTCCACGGTGGTGAACGGGTTGTCGGCGCCGTTGCCGCTGGTGGCGTAGGAGCCCGTCTTGAAGGGGACGTTCTGGCCGACGATGATTTCCGCCTCCTGGTTATCCAGGGTCAACAGGCTGGGCGTGGACAGCAGGTTGCTGTGGGTATTGCTCGCCAATGCCGAGACCAGTGCGCCGAAGCGATCACTCCCCAACTGCAGGACCGCGCCTTCTGGCGCGCTTTTCAGTGCATCGGCATCCAGCCCGCCGAAGATCGGCACCTTGGTGCCGGGAAAATTGATGAAGCCTGTGGCACTGCCGCTCTTGAGGCCCCATTGCACCCCCAGGGCCTCAGCGATGTCCCCGGTGATCTCGACGATGGCCGCGTGGATGAGCACCTGGGCGCGCGGTTGATCCAGTTCCCGGACGATGTTTTCCACCGTGCGCACCTGGGCCGGCTCGGCGAGCAGCACCAAGGCGTTCTGGCTTTCGTCGGCCTTGATCATGAAGCCACCGTTGACGGCGCTTTCCCGCTGGCCGGCCAGAGCGGGCGTGGTTTTCCGGTCCTGGCCGACCGCTTCCAGCACCTGGGCCAGTTGCTTGGCATCGCTGTGGCGCAGGCGGATGACCCGCGCGTTGCCCTGGGAGGCGGCCGCTGGCACGTCGAGGGTCCGGGCCAGGTCCGCCAGGCGCTGGCGCACCGCCGGCGCGCCGATGATCACCAGGCGATTGCTGCGCGCGTCGGCAATCACCAGGCCCGCCGTGTCGCCGTCGCGCTTGCCGGTGGCGGCTTCCATTACCGGCGCGATGTCCACGGCCTGGGCATGGCGCAGGGGCAGCACCACGTGATTGCGGTTACGCCCGGCGTCCAACTGCGCCACGACCCCGGCAATGCGCTGGACGTTGGCGGCGGTGTCGGTGACCACCAGCGCGTTGGAGGAAACCGAAGGCCCGACGTAGCCATTGACCGACACCAGCGGCCGGACCAACCCGGCGACATCGGCGGCAATGCTCGAATGCAAGTCCAGGACCCGGGTCACGAATTGCGATGGCGTGGCGCTGTTGGCGTCGCTGGCGCCGGCCCGGGTCTTGGCCTCGGCGACCGGGGTGATCAGGATCCGCTCACCTTCATCGATCACCGTGAAGTTGTGTGCATCGAGCACCGAATAGAACAACCGGCGCACGCCTTCGCGGTCCAGTGCCTGGCGCGACATGACGGTAATGCGCCCGGACACTCTGGGATCAAGCACCACGGTCTTGCCCAGGATTGCCGAGATTTCCTCGACCACGTCACGCAATTCGGCATTGTTCATCGCCAGTTGCCAATGGGTTTCCTCGGCCCGCAATGAGCCGGCAAAGGCCAGCGGGCCGCACACGGCAAGGCAGAACAGGACGCGCGATACGGGGCCCCGGATAAAACTGTTCATCAATTCGATCACTCTGTTTGCCCGACGACCGGGCGTAGGTATTGCGAGGAAGGCAGCGTGGCCTGGCGCGGCGGTTCGGCAGCCACCTGGCGCAACAGCGGCGGGGTCGCCGGTTGCAGGGCCAGGCGTTCTTCGCGCCCGTTGCGCCACAACATCACGTGGCCGGGTTCGACCCGGCGCAACACGCTGCCACCGGGCAAGCGTTCGCCCACCTGGTAGATGCGCGGCCCCGCCGCATCCGCCAGCAACGCCCGCGACAGGCCCTGGTCGACCACGAAGCTGGCCTGCAACGTCATCGGTTCCGCGCTGGCTGCGTGGGCACCTTCGGGGGCCAGGCCAAGCACGGTCGCCACCGCCTGCACGTTGGGCAAGCCGCGAGTGGCCGGCGCGGCAGCCACCACCGGCATATCCCGACCCAGCGCCTGGCGAAAACGCCACTCGCGCTCCACCAGCCAGCCTGCGTACAGCAGCGGCACGAGCACCAGCAAGGCCGTCGCTGAACGGCTGCCGGCCCAACGGGCAAGGCTCACCGCGGCGACCGCTGCACGGGCGCGTCCGGCTGCCGTGCAAAGGACATGCGCCGCACCACCCGACGCCCGGAAAATTCATGCCAGGCCACGGCGCAAAGATGCAGCACGATGAGCAGCGACAACACCGCGCAGGACACGACATGGGCCGCGTTCGCCCAGTCGATCAGCGCCGGATCGTCCAGCGGCTGAGGGAGCTGGAAAAGCCCGAACACACTGATGGCGCTTTTCATCATCAGTACCCCGGTCACCAGCACGACGCCGATGACCAGGTAGATCGAGGCATGCACCGCCAGGGCCAGCCGGTGGATCGCCGAAGGCGTCGGTTCCCGGGTTTGCAGCGCGCCGACAAACAGCCAGAGGCGCCAGGCAAACAACGGGATGAACAGCGTGGTCAGCGACACATTGAGCGAGCCGACCCAATGTTCGGTGGCCGCCGACACCGGGTAATACGCCACGTAAAAGCCCGACACCAACGCCCATAGAATGATGACCGCGGACAGCCAGTGCAGCAGCACCCGCCGTGCACAGTAATGAGAGGAATGCATCATCGCGTTCTCGCTTGAAGGCCCCAGGCAGCCCATCCGGATTGCCTGGGGCCATGCCTGTCGGGACTTACAGCTTGTCCCAGGCGCTTTGCCAGGAAGCACCGACACCCGGCTCGAAACCGTTGGCCGTCGGCGTGTACTGCTTGCAGTAGCCGGAGGCCGGGAACGGCTTGCATTCGAAGACTTCATCGGTTTTCGGCTGCAGCACTTTCGTGCCGGCGGCGTAGTCACTGAGGCCTTCCGGGAAGACGAAGTCGTACTCGATGCCCGCGCCTTCACCGCCGAGGGTGACAGGCTGGGTCTGCTGGCGAGTGGTCCGGCCGTCTTCGGTGGTGCCCACCAGCGTCAGGGTGTGGGCGCCCGGCGCGCTGCGCACGTCGATACGCAGCTCGGTGTTGCCTTCGCCAACGGTCTGGCTCACGACACCGACCTGCTTGTTGTTCTCGTCGAACAACGTGGCTTCGACGTTCATCCTGCGGTTGGTCTGCGCAGCGAACGTCATGCCGACCCGCCCGTTGTCGAGGACGTACTCCGGCTGCAAGCCCGCGATGGCCATGCTCGCGCTGGCGTCTTCCTTCATGTCCAGTTGCACTTCGTAACGGCTCACGCCGCTTTCTTTCTGGGCGTACAGCTTGTTGGTGCCCTGGACTGGCGTGATGTTGCCGTCCTCATCGCGGATACCGGCACGAATCTGGGCATGGGCCTGGTTGATGGCTTCGGCCAGTTTGAACGACCAGTTCTCAGGCTTGCCTTCTTCAGCGTTGTCGATGCTGATCTCGACGCTGTACTGCGGGTTTTCGCCGGTCGCGGAAAAGGCTCGGGCCTTGACCTTGTCACCCGCCAGCAGCGAGGTCGACGGCGCGATGCTGCCCACCGGCGACCAGCCGCCCGGCAATGCCGCTTCGGCGAGGATGTTCACATCCGCCGGGTTGTAGAACGCGTTGTCGGTATCGCCCACCGTCCACACCGCGAGGATGACGTGATGCCCCGACTTGCTGTCGGGAATCACACAGTGGTGCTTGGTGCCACTCACTGGAACCTGATGAGCGCCATCGATCGTGCAGAATGGAGCGCTGTCGAACGACGCACGCTTGAGCGGCTCGTTCGGGTTCCAGCCGTCGCGAGTGATGAAATATTCGTGCTTGGTCGCCGGGTGCGGGGCGGAGTATTGCCATTGGAAGTCGATCTCCCGATCCCTGATTTCGGTCAGTTGCCAGCGAGAAGCAGACTGCGCATCCAGGGCGGAAAACAGCGAATTGCCGCCGCTGGCGATCTTGCCGTCGATGGGGCCTTGCAGCGGACCACCGCCTGCGCCATTCGGGAAACCCTTGAACGTCTCACCGGTGCTGTGAGGTTCGTATTGCGCGCCACCACAATGATTGTTTTCACCTTTCTGGCACAAAAATGCACGCGAAGGCGGTACTTCAAGAAAACCGTGGGCAAGTACGCCCTGGGACGCGGCCAGTGCCGACAATAGAACCAATGACGACGCACACCCCGTTAATGTGCTGCGCGTTTTGAAATTGTTTTTCATATAAGTTCCAGACTAGTCATCGAGATTTAAAGACGTATAACCGTCATCTTGAAAGGCACGCCGGATCGTTTGGCGCCGCACCTCGCAAGCGCCGAAACCTTATAGAAAATCGAAACCTCGCTATGTAGGGCAAATCTCCCAAGGGGGAAGGAATGATCTCTGAATCGATTTCCCCTTACATGACAAAAGAAATCTCTTACCCATAGAAACAGCCACCCAACATAAACAAACAGAAACATCAGACGTGAATGAGTTTGATGTTGAGTGGATAAACAACGGGCAATAAAAAGCCTGTCCGACACGGGTCCGGACAGGCTGGGGTCAACGTTGCAACTGTTACGGGTGGTATTGCGCCGACAACTCGTGCACCGCCCTCAGGAAGGCACCGGCGTGTTCCGGATCGACTTCCGGGGTGATGCCATGGCCGAGGTTGAACACGTGGCCACTGCCGCTGCCGTAGCTGGCGAGGATACGTGCGACTTCGGCACGGATGGCCTCGGGCTTGGCATACAGCACGGTCGGGTCCATGTTGCCTTGCAGGGCGACCTTGTGACCGACGCGCTCACGGGCGTTGCCGATGTCGCAGGTCCAGTCCAGGCCAAGGGCATCGGCGCCAACATCGGCGATGCTTTCCAGCCACAGGCCGCCGTTCTTGGTAAACAGGATCACCGGGACCTTGCGGCCCTCGTGCTCGCGGATCAGGCCGCTGACGATCTTGCGCATGTAGGCCAGGGAGAACTCCTGGTAAGCCGCCGCCGACAGGTTGCCGCCCCAGGTGTCGAAGATCTGCACCGCTTGCGCGCCGGCCAGGATCTGGCCATTGAGGTAGGACGTCACCGACTGCGCCAGTTTATCCAGCAGCAGGTGCATGGCTTGCGGGTTGTCGTAGAGCATGGCCTTGGTCTTGCGGAAGTCCTTCGACGAACCGCCTTCGACCATGTAGGTGGCCAGGGTCCACGGGCTGCCGGAGAAACCGATCAGCGGCACACGGCCGTTGAGTTCACGGCGAATGGTGCTGACCGCGTCCATGACGTAGCCCAGGTCTTTCTGCGGGTCGGGAATCGGCAGCGCTTCGATGTCGGCCAGGGTGCTGACGACTTTCTTGAAGCGCGGGCCTTCGCCGGTCTCGAAGTACAGGCCCTGGCCCATGGCATCGGGAATGGTGAGGATGTCGGAGAACAGGATCGCCGCGTCCAGCTGCGGGTAACGGTCCAGCGGTTGCAACGTGACTTCGCAGGCGAACTGCGGGTTCATGCACAGGCTCATGAAGTCGCCGGCCTTGGCGCGACTGGCGCGGTACTCCGGCAGGTAGCGACCCGCCTGGCGCATCATCCACACCGGGGTGACGTCTACGGGTTGCTTGAGCAGGGCGCGAAGGAAACGGTCGTTCTTCAGGGCAGTCATGTCGGCATCCGGAAAAAAAGTGCGGGCATTTTCTCAGAGCGCGACGCAAAAGGCACGGATGCAGGTCAGCCTTTTGTCTATCGGGTCAATTTGTCGCGGTGGACTTGGTATTCCCTACACCACAGAGCGACTGTGGGAGCGGGCTTGCTCGCGAATGCGGTGAGTCAGGCAACATTTCTGTCAACTGATACACCGTATTCGCGAGCAAGCCCGCTCCCACAGGTTTAACTGTACGCCAACCCGAGGTCAGACTTGCAGGTAATCCAGGATCCCTTCAGCCGCATTACGGCCTTCGAAGATCGCCGTCACCACCAGGTCGGAACCACGGACCATGTCGCCACCGGCGAAGATCTTCGGGTTGCTGGTCTGGTGCTTGTACTGGCCTTGCTCCGGCGCCATGACCCGGCCCTGGCTGTCGGTCTGGATGCTGAACTGCTCGAACCACGGCGCCGGGCTCGGACGGAAGCCGAAGGCGATGACCACGGCGTCGGCCGGGATGATTTCTTCGGATCCGGGGATCGGCTCGGGGCTGCGGCGACCGCGGGCGTCGGGTTCGCCGAGACGGGTCTCGACCACCTTCACGCCTTCGACCTTGTCTTCGCCGACAATCGCAATCGGCTGGCGGTTATAGAGGAATTTCACGCCTTCTTCCTTGGCGTTCTTCACCTCTTTGCGCGAGCCGGGCATGTTGGCCTCGTCACGACGGTAGGCGCAGGTCACCGACTTGGCGCCTTGACGAATCGACGTGCGGTTACAGTCCATCGCCGTGTCGCCGCCACCCAGTACCACGACCTTCTTGCCCTTCATGTCGACGAAGTCTTCCGGCGACTTTTCAAAGCCCAGGTTGCGGTTGACGTTGGCGATCAGGAAATCCAGCGCGTCGTACACGCCCGGCAGGTCCTCGCCGGCAAAGCCGCCCTTCATGTAGGTGTAGGTGCCCATGCCCATGAAGACCGCATCGTACTCGGCCAGCAGTTGCTCCATGGTCACGTCCTTGCCCACCTCGGTGTTCAGGCGGAACTCGATGCCCATGCCGGTGAAGACTTCGCGACGATTGCTCAGCACGGTCTTTTCCAGCTTGAACTCGGGAATGCCGAAGGTCAGCAGGCCGCCGATTTCCGGGTTCTTGTCGAACACCACGGGGGTTACCCCGCCGCGCACCAGCACGTCGGCACACCCCAGGCCCGCCGGGCCCGCGCCGATGATGGCCACGCGCTTGCCGGTCGGCTTGACCTTGGACATGTCCGGGCGCCAGCCCATGGCGAACGCAGTGTCGGTGATGTACTTCTCCACCGAACCGATGGTCACCGCGCCAAAACCGTCGTTCAGGGTGCAGGCACCCTCGCACAGGCGGTCCTGCGGGCACACCCGGCCGCAGACTTCCGGCAGGGTGTTGGTCTGGTGCGACAGCTCGGCGGCCTGGAGTATGTTGCCCTCGGCCACCAGCTTCAGCCAGTTGGGAATGAAGTTGTGCACCGGGCACTTCCATTCGCAGTACGGGTTACCGCAACCCAGGCAGCGGTGGGCCTGGTCGGCCGACTGCTGGGGTTTGAAAGGCTCGTAGATTTCCACGAACTCTTTCTTGCGTTGACGCAACAGTTTCTTCTTCGGATCCTTGCGCCCGACATCGATGAACTGGAAGTCGTTATTCAGACGTTCAGCCATTGTTAAAACCTCATCAAACTCTTCAGGCGCATATCACTGCGGGTTGGCACGGGTGCTGGAAAGCAACGACTTCAGGTTGGCAGCCTTCGGCTTGACCAGCCAGAAGCGGCGCACGTAGTCATCGAGGTTCTCGGCGAGTTCACGACCCCACTCGCTGTCGGTTTCCTCGACGTACTCGTCCAGTACGCGTTGCAGGTGGCTGCGGTAGGCTTCCATCGCCTCGCCGCTGATCCGCTGGATTTCCACCAGTTCGTGGTTGACCCGGTCAACGAAGGTGTTGTCCTGGTCGAGCACGTAGGCGAAACCACCGGTCATGCCAGAGCCGAAGTTGTAACCGGTCTTGCCCAGTACGCAGACGAAACCGCCGGTCATGTACTCGCAGCAGTGATCCCCGGTGCCTTCCACCACGGTGTGGGCACCGGAGTTACGCACGGCGAAGCGCTCGCCCGCGGTGCCGGCGGCGAACAGCTTGCCTCCCGTGGCGCCGTACAGGCAGGTGTTGCCGATGATGGCACTGTCCTGGGTCCGGTAGACGCTGCCCTTGGGCGGAACGATGACCAGCTTGCCGCCGGTCATGCCCTTGCCCACGTAGTCGTTGGCGTCGCCTTCGAGGTACATGTTCAGGCCGCCGGCGTTCCAGACGCCGAAACTCTGGCCGGCGGTGCCCTTGAAGCGGAAGGTCACCGGTGCCTTGGCCATGCCCTGGTTGCCGTGCTTGCGGGCAATTTCGCCGGAGATCCGCGCGCCGATGGAACGGTCGCAGTTGCAGATATCCAGGGCGAATTCGGCACCGCTCAGGTCGTTGATCGCCGAAGCGGCCATCTCGACCATTTTCTCGGCCAACTCACCCTTGTCGAACGGCGGGTTGCGATCGACCTGGCAGAACTGAGGCTTGTCCGCCGGGATGAGGTCGCTGCCCAGCAACGGGCTCAGGTCCAGGTGATGCTGCTTGGCGGTCTGGCCTTCGATCACTTCCAGCAGGTCGGTACGACCGATCAGTTCCTCAAGCGAGCGCACGCCCAGCTTCGCCAGCCACTCACGGGTTTCTTCGGCCACGTAGGTGAAGAAGTTCACCACCATGTCGACGGTGCCGATGTAGTGGTCCTTGCGCAGCTTGTCGTTCTGGGTCGCCACGCCGGTGGCGCAGTTGTTCAGGTGGCAGATGCGCAGGTATTTGCAACCCAGGGCGATCATCGGCGCGGTGCCGAAGCCGAAGCTCTCGGCGCCGAGGATCGCGGCCTTGATCACGTCCAGGCCGGTTTTCAGGCCGCCATCGGTCTGCACCCGGACCTTGCCGCGCAAGTCGTTGCCGCGCAGGGTCTGGTGAGTTTCGGCCAGGCCCAGCTCCCATGGCGCGCCAGCGTACTTGATCGAGGTCAGCGGCGATGCGCCGGTGCCGCCATCGTAGCCGGAGATGGTGATCAGGTCGGCATAGGCCTTGGCCACGCCAGCGGCGATGGTGCCCACGCCGGCTTCCGCCACCAGTTTCACCGAAACCAGCGCCTGCGGGTTCACCTGCTTGAGGTCGAAGATCAGTTGCGACAGGTCTTCGATCGAGTAGATGTCGTGGTGCGGTGGCGGCGAGATCAGGGTCACGCCAGGCACCGCGTAGCGCAGCTTGGCGATCAGGCCGTTGACCTTGCCGCCGGGCAGCTGGCCGCCTTCGCCGGGCTTGGCGCCCTGGGCCACCTTGATCTGCAGCACTTCGGCGTTGACCAGGTATTCGGGTGTCACACCGAAACGGCCGGTGGCGACCTGCTTGATTTTCGAACTCTTAAGGGTGCCGTAGCGCGCCGGGTCTTCGCCGCCTTCGCCGGAGTTGGAACGCGCACCGAGGCGGTTCATGGCTTCAGCCAGGGCTTCGTGCGCTTCCGGAGACAGGGCGCCCAGGGAAATACCGGCGGAGTCGAAGCGCTTGAGCACCGATTCCAGTGGCTCCACTTCGCTGACGTCCAGCGGCGCCTCGAGCGTCTTGACCTTGAGCAGGTCGCGGATCATCGACACCGGACGGTTGTCCACCAGTGCGGTGTATTCCTTGAACTTGCTGTAGTCGCCCTGTTGCACGGCCGCTTGCAGGGTGTTGACCACGTCCGGGTTGTAGGCGTGGTATTCGCCGCCGTGGACGAACTTCAGCAGGCCGCCCTGCTGGATCGGCTTGCGCGGGCTCCAGGCTTCGGCCGCAAGGGCTTTCTGTTCGGCCTCGATGTCGACGAAGCGTGCGCCCTTGATGCGGCTTGGTACGCCACGGAAGCTCAGTTCGCAGACTTCTTCGGACAGGCCGATGGCTTCGAACAATTGCGCGCCACGGTACGACGCGATGGTCGAGATGCCCATCTTCGAGAGGATCTTGAGCAGGCCCTTGGTGATGCCGCGGCGGTAGTTCTTGAACACCTCGTAGAGGTCGCCCAGTACTTCACCGGTCCGGATCAGGTCGCCCAGCACTTCGTAGGCCAGGAACGGGTACACCGCCGAGGCACCGAAGCCGATCAGCACCGCGAAGTGATGCGGGTCGCGGGCGGTGGCGGTTTCCACCAGGATGTTGGAGTCGCAGCGCAGGCCTTTTTCGGTCAGGCGATGGTGCACCGCGCCGGTCGCCAGCGAGGCGTGGATCGGCAATTTGCCCGGAGCGATGTGACGGTCGCTCAGCACGATCTGGGTGCGCCCGGCACGCGCGGCTTCTTCAGCCTGGTCGGCCACATTGCGGATCGCCGCTTCGAGGCCGATGCTTTCGTCGTAGTTCAGGTCGATGACCTGACGCTCGAAGCCCGGACGGTCGAGGTTGGTCAGCGAGCGCCATTTGGCCGGGGAAATGACCGGCGAGCTGAGGATCACGCGCGACGCGTGCTCCGGCGATTCCTGGAAGATGTTGCGCTCGGCGCCCAGGCAGATTTCCAACGACATCACGATCGCTTCACGCAGCGGGTCGATCGGCGGGTTGGTGACCTGGGCGAACTGCTGGCGGAAATAATCGTACGGCGTACGCACGCGCTGCGACAGCACGGCCATCGGCGTGTCGTCACCCATGGAACCGACCGCTTCGTAGCCCTGCTCGCCCAACGGACGCAGCACCTGGTCACGCTCTTCGAACGTCACCTGGTACATCTTCATGTATTGCTTGAGCTGGTCGACGTCGTAGAACGCCGAACCATGGTCGTTGTCTTCCATGGTCGCCTGGATGCGCAGGGCATTCTTGCGCAGCCATTGCTTGTACGGATGACGGGACTTGAGCCGGTTGTCGATGGCGTCGGTGTCGAGGATCTGGCCGGTCTCGGTGTCCACGGCGAAGATCTGGCCCGGGCCCACGCGGCCCTTGGCGATAACGTCCGCCGGCTGGTAGTTCCAGACGCCGATTTCCGATGCCAGGGTGATGAAACCGTTGGTGGTGGTGACCCAGCGCGCCGGGCGCAGGCCGTTACGGTCCAACAGGCACACGGCGTAGCGACCGTCGGTCATGACGATCCCGGCCGGGCCGTCCCACGGTTCCATGTGCATGGAGTTGTATTCGTAGAAGGCCCGCAGGTCCGGGTCCATGGTCTCGACGTTCTGCCACGCCGGCGGCACCAGCATGCGCACGCCGCGGAACAGGTCGATGCCACCGGTCACCATCAGTTCCAGCATGTTGTCCATGCTGGAGGAGTCGGAACCGACGCGGTTGACCAGCGGGCCGAGCTCTTCGAGGTCCGGCATCAGGTCGTTGGCGAACTTGGTGCGACGGGCCAGGGCCCAGTTGCGGTTGCCGGTGATGGTGTTGATCTCGCCGTTGTGGGCGAGGAAGCGGAATGGCTGGGCCAGCGGCCATTTCGGCAAGGTGTTGGTGGAGAAGCGCTGGTGGAACACGCAGATCGCGGTTTTCAGGCGCTCGTCGCTCAGGTCCGGATAGAAGGCGGTAAGGTCCGCCGGCATCATCAGGCCTTTGTAGATGATGGTCTTGTGGGAAAAGCTGCAGATGTAGTGATCGGTGTCGGCGGCATTGGCCACGGACGAGCGACGACGGGAGCTGAACAGCTTGATCGACATTTCTTGGTCGCTCAGGCCATCGCCGGCGATGAACACCTGTTCGATCTGCGGCAGGCGCTCCAGGGCCAGGCGGCCGAGGACGCTGGTGTCGATCGGCACTTTGCGCCAGCCAACCAGTTGCAGGCCGGCGGCCAGGATCTCGCGGTTCATGTTCTCGCGAGCAGCCTGTGCCTTCACCGGATCCTGGTTGAAGAACACCATGCCCACGGCGTATTGCTTGGGCAGGGTCACGCCAAACGTTTCCTGGGCAATGGCACGCAGGAACTCATCAGGCTTTTGAATCAGCAAGCCGCAACCGTCACCGGTCTTGCCGTCGGCGTTGATCCCACCGCGGTGGGTCATGCAGGTCAGGGCCTCAATGGCCGTTTGCAAAAGGGTATGGCTGGGCTCGCCCTGCATATGGGCTATCAGGCCGAAACCGCAGTTATCCTTGAATTCATCTGGTTGGTACAGACCTGCTTTCATAGACACTTTCTCACCAGGCTGCCTCTAATCGAGGCAAATTTCTTTTCAATTCAACCAGTTGCATGCCGCGCCGAACGTACGCCAGCTTTGCGGGGGCAAAAGGGAGGTCATTGTACACACCGACACGAAGCCCCACAAATTTGAGGACGAACTGTCGCAAATTCATGTCGCATTTGTGAAAGGTTTAAAGCTATATGCTGTGCTAGTCAAAACTTTTTTGGGTTCCGACCGCGACGACTCAAACGCTACTGTGACGCAGACACCACAAGGCGCGCGGCCCGAAAGGTCGCTCGCCCTTGTGGAAATGTTGAGGTTGCCGGGAGAGGCGGCCTGGGTAAGGCCGCCGAATCTTCAGCGAGTTGCAGCCAGTTCCTGTTGGACACTGGCGACAGTGCGAGGCCAAGGTTTACCAGCCTGGACCTTCGCTGGCAAGGCCTTGATGGCGGAAACAGCCGCATCACGGTTGGCAAAGCTGCCATAGGTGATGACATACAGCGGCTTGCCGTTGAGCACTTTCTTGAAATAGCGGTACTCGCCGCCCTGCTCCTTGACGAAGTTCTGGGCGGTGGCTTCCGAGCTGGTGCCAAGGATCTGCACCACGTAGTTGCTCGGTGCCTGGCCGGCGTACCAGTTGCCGCCAGCGGCCTTGGCCGGTGCCGCAGGCTTGGCCGCCGGCGCGGCGGGCTTGGCGGCCGGGGCCGGCGTCGGCGCGGGCTTGGCGGTGGCCACCTGGGTCGGGGCCGGGGTTGGCTTGGCGGCCGGGGTCGGTACTGGCGTCGGGGCCGGACCGGCCGGCACGCCGGCTGGCGGCGCGGTGGTGGTCACGGTCGGCGGCGTGTCGCTGCTGTCGTCGATCGGCGGTGCCGCGCCATCGTCACCCTCGGTGATTCCGCCGGCGGCTTCGGCCAGGGGCCCACGCATGACCGGTTGCGACTGGCCGACCAGCGGCAGCGGCATTGGCTGGGTGTTGCCGGCAAATTCCACCGCCGGTGCGCCGCCGTTAGGTTGTGGCGTGCCCTGGCCGAGGGGCAGTTGTGCCTGTTCGTTGGCAGGTGTGCCCGTGGTAGGCGCCTTGTTGCGCCCTGGCATCAGCCAGGCGGCAGCGACCGCGACCACGACCACGGCGGAAATCGCCAATACGTGTTTCTTCGGCATGTTGAACCCCATACTTGGACGCTTCACCGCGGAGCGGCTGGCGATCATGACTTCGATCAGAGCATCGCGGGCAACCTGGTTGATGTTGCCAGGCCAGCCGTCGGCGCTTTGGTGAATCTCAGAGATCTGATCGGCGGTAAAAAGTTCGATACCCCGGCCAGCCCCCTCAAGACGCTGGGCCAGGTATTCACGGGTCTCTTCCTCGGTGTAGGGCGCCAGTTCGATGACGTGGAACCGCTCTTCCTCGAGGCTCAGCTGATCCAGCTCGGCGATCAGCGACGACTCGCCGAACAGGAACACATGGGGACGGCCTTCCGGCGCGCCGGCCGCCAGGGCCAGCAGGGCTTCGAGGGCCGACTCGTCAAGTTGCTCGGCGTCGTCCACCAGCAGGTAGACTTCCTGCCCGGTCAGCGCCAGTTGCACGATCTGGTCGAGAATCGCACCGATTTCGGCCTGGGCCACATTCAGCGCCTCGGCCACCTGGCGCAACACACCCGCGGCATCGCCGGCGCCGCGGGCAGACACCACCACGCTCTGCACGGACTGCTTGTTGGTGCTGGCCACCAGGGCCTGGCGCAGCAAGGTCTTGCCGCTGCCCTGGGGACCGGTGACCACCAGCAGCAACTGGCTGTAACGCGCCAGGTGATGCAACTGGCCCAGCACCGGCTTGCGCTGGGCAGGGAAGAACTTGAAGCCCGGGACCCGTGGCGCAAAAGGGTCGTGACTCAACTGGAAATGGCCGAGGAACGCCTCGTCGGCATGCAAACTAGTCATCGGAATCTTATTAACCTTTAAGCTGAGCCAGGGCGCGGTAGTCCGCTCCCAGCGTGGCCTGTAGAACCTCTTTCGGATAATCGTCGGTCACTACCGCTTCGCCCATGCGGCGCAGCAGCACCAGACGCAGACGACCGTCGATCACTTTCTTGTCGATTGCCATGTGTTCGAGGAAATCCGCCTCGGTCATTTCCTCGGGCGGGATCACCGGCAGCCCGGCACGCTGGAACAGGCGAATGCCGCGATCACGCTCCTGCTCGCTGATCCAGCCCAGCCGCGCGGACATCTCCAGGGCCATGACCGTCCCCGCCGCCACGGCCTCGCCATGCAGCCAGACACCATAGCCCATGTGGGTTTCGATGGCGTGGCCGAACGTGTGACCCAGGTTGAGCGTGGCACGCACGCCCGACTCCCGTTCGTCGGCACCGACCACCGCGGCCTTGGCGGCGCAGGAGCGCTCGATGGCGTAGGTCAGGGCCGTCTGATCCAGGGCTCGCAGGCGGTCGACATTCTCTTCAAGCCAGCCCAGGAACGGCTCGTCGCAGATCAGCCCGTACTTGATGACTTCCGCCAACCCGGCGGACAGCTCGCGGGCCGACAGGGTGTTGAGGGTGGCCGTGTCGATCAGCACCACGTTGGGCTGATAGAACGCACCGACCATGTTCTTGCCCAGCGGATGGTTGATGCCGGTCTTGCCGCCCACCGAGGAGTCGACCTGGGACAGCAGCGTGGTAGGGATCTGGATGAAATCGACGCCGCGCTGGTAGCAGGCGGCGGCAAAGCCGGCCATGTCGCCGATCACACCGCCCCCCAGGGCCACGACCGTGGTGCGGCGGTCGTGCCGCGCGCTCAGCAGGCCATCGAAGATCAGTTGCAGGGTTTCCCAGTTCTTGAACGCTTCGCCGTCGGGCAGTACCACGGAAATGACCGAATAGGCCGACAAGGTGCGAGCCAGGCGTTCCAGGTACAAGGGGGCGACGGTTTCGTTGGAGATGATCGCCACTTGTCGCCCGGCGATATGCGGCGCCAGCAGTTCAGGCTGGTCCAGCAAACCTTCGCCAATGTGAATCGGGTAGCTGCGCTCGCCCAGGTCGACCTTAAGTGTCTGCATGTGTCCCCACAGTGAAGATGGAATCAGGCGTCCTGCCTGCAATTAACGAAAGTCCACGGTGATACGACGCCGCCCGATGGCCATACGCCACGCCCCAAGCGGGCCACGACGGGACGTCGAGGATAGCGCATTTCGCCAGGCGCATTAACGGGGAGGCAGTTGCTGCAAGCGCTCAAGGATGTCCAGCACCACCATCCGCGGCGGCCGTTCATCGGTTTCCACCACCAGGTCGGCGATCTCCCGGTACAGCGGATCACGCAACTCCAGCAGGTCGCGCAGGGTCTTGGCCGGATCGGCGGTGCGCAACAACGGCCGGTTTCGGTCGCGTGCCGTGCGACCGACCTGCTGTTCGACCGACGCGTGCAGGTAGACCACCCGTCCGCCGGCATGCAGCGCCCGACGATTGGCTTCGCGCATGACCGCGCCGCCACCGGTGGCCAGCACCACGCCCTCGAACGCGCACAGCTCGGCGATCATCGCCTGCTCACGGTCACGAAAGCCCGGTTCGCCTTCCTTGTCGAAGATCCATGGGATATTGGCGCCCGTGCGCAATTCAATTTCCTTGTCGGAATCTTTGAACGGCAGGCGCAGCTCTTTGGCCAGCAAACGGCCGATGGTGCTTTTTCCAGCCCCCATCGGCCCTACAAGAATCAAATTTCGCACAGAATCAACGACTCACAGCAATCGCCTGGTTGTTCATGATACGCGGAGTGAGGAACACCAGCAGCTCGGATTTTTTCTCCGAGACCACATCACGCCGGAAAAGGCGGCCAAGATACGGCACATCGCCAAGAAATGGCACCTTATCTACAACCTTGCTCTGAGTATTCGAGAAAACCCCGCCAATCACAATGGTCTCGCCGTCGTTGACCAGCACCTTGGCATTGACCTCGTTTTTCTTGATCGGCGGCACCTCCTGCACCTTGTTCAGGTAGTCGGGCTCATCCTTGGTGACCTTGACCTCCATGATGATGCGGTTGTCCGGCGTGATCTGCGGAGTGACTTCCAGCGATAGCGAGGCCTCCTTGAACGACACCGAGGTAGCACCACTGGAGCTGGCTTCCTGGTAGGGAATTTCCGTGCCCTTGAGGATCTTCGCCGTCTCCTTGTCGGAGGTCACGACCTTGGGCTGGGAAACGATTTCGCCGTTGCCGGTTTTCTCCATCGCCGTCAATTCCAGGTCCAGCAGGACGTTGTCGGTGATGAACGCAATGCCGATCCCCGAGGTGTTGCCTGACACACCCATGTCGACGAACGGCTGGTTGGTGCCCGTACTCCCCGGCGTGCCGATGGTCGTGGAAGTCCCGGACGTGACCCCGGAAGAGTTCCAGTTGCCCTGGTTCTGTATCGAACCGCCCCAGCGAACGCCCAGGTTCTTGTCGTAGTCGACGTTGGCCTCGACGATCCGGGCCTCGATCATTACCTGACGCACCGGGATATCCAACTGCGCGACGATCCGACGCAACTCGTCGAGCCGGTCCTGGGTCTGGTAGGCAATGATGTTGTTGGTGCGCTCATCGACCGTGATCGTGCCACGCTCATCGGCCTTGGCCTCGGCGCTGGTCACCGACTGGAACAGCTTGGCGATGTCCGCGGCCTTGGCATAGTTGACCTGCAGCAGCTCCCGGCGCAGCGGCGCCAGGTCGGCAATCTGCTTCTGGGATTCGAGCTCCTGGCGCTCACGCGCCGCAATCTCGTCGGCCGGCGCCACCAGCAGCACGTTGCCGACCTTGCGCTTGTCCAGGCCCTTGGTCTTGAGCACCAGGTCCAGCGCCTGGTCCCACGGCACATTCTGCAACCGCAGGGTGATGCCACCCTGCACCGTGTCGCTCGCCACCAGGTTCAGGTTGGTGAAATCGGCAATCAGTTGCAGGACCGAGCGCACCTCGATGTCCTGGAAGTTGAGGGAAAGCTTTTCACCACTGTAGGCAGCGCGATCGGCATTGCGCTTTTGCAAGTCCTCGACGGTCATGGGCCGAACGCTGACGGTGAGCTTGTTGTCGGTCTGGTAGGTCGAATAATCGAAGGTGCCACTGGGCTCGATGCTGATCGTCGCCCGGTCGGTGCCGGCACTGGCATTGACGAACTGCACCGGGGTGGCGAAATCCTTCACATCCAGGCGCACCCGCAGGGGTTCGGGCAGCTGCGTGCGGGCGAAATTGAGGATGATCTTGCCTTCACGCTCCTGGATATCCGGCGCGATGGCGGGGTCGGACAAGTCGATCACGACATTGCCCTCGCCCTGGGTGCCGCGCTGGAAGTCCACCCCGCGAATCGCCTTGCCCGCCGGCGCGCGGGCCTTCACCGGGGCCGCACTGGCCAGCGCCGGGCGCGGCGCCGCGGCGGCCGGCGCGGGGACTGTCGCAGGGGTTATCGCAGGAACCGCGCCCTTGCCCACCACCACGAACAGGTTGTTACCCTCGATGCGGGTGTTATACGGCGCCAACTGAGTCAGCCCTATGATCAGCCGGGTGCGATCCCCTGCTTCGACCACGGTGGCGCTGCGGGCATTGCCGCCGCCCAGGTCATGGCTCTTGCTCGCCAGTTGATTGGTGACGCCCGGCAGGTCCAGGGCGATCCGCGCCGGCTGTTCGGTGGTGTAGCCCCGCGGCGTCGGCGGCGGCCCGTCGAAGGAGAGTTTCAATTCGACGCGGTCGCCCGGCAGCGCCGCCACGTCCAGGGTCTTCAGGCCGGCCCCATGAACCATCGGTGATAAGAGCGCTATCCCTAGCGAAACACCAAAGGCTGAAAAAATCCTGTTCATTGTTGGGTTTCCACTAATGAGTGCTCTTTCAAGGGAATGGTCCGTGGTCGCTCCAGCCAGGCGCCCTCGCCATCGGGAACGATTTCGATCACATCGACCTCAGTGGCGGTAATGGCGACGATCCGTCCGTCGTTGCGCCCCAGGTAGTCACCAACCTTTAGCCGATGCACCCCGCTGGCGCCGCGCAGCAGCGCGAAGGAACCGCTGGCATTGGAGATCGTGCCGACCATTTCGAATTGCTCGATATTGAAGCCTTCCAGGTACTGCTTGACCCGGTTGGGATCGGGCCGGACGTTGCGCGAGCCCTGCTGGCGGCCCGCCTGGTCCACCCGGATCTGTCGGGAAAACGGGCTGCGCAGGTTGGCGGCGCTGTAGGTGAAGGTTTGCGCAGGCTTGAACGTCGGCGTCGGCTCGATCTTTCCGGGCGGACGCAGGCGCACTTCGTTCATGTAGGCATCCAGGTCGCTGAAACCGTCGTCGTTGTTGCAGCCCGTCAATGCCAGCAGGCCCGCCAGCAGGCAAACGCGAGACGCCGTGCTCATGGCTGCGCCTCCTGCTCGTTATAGCGGTAGGTCTTGGCCTGGATGCTCATGCGCAGCTTGGCGCCCGCCTCGGGCTCCATGGGCGCGATCTCGAAATCGTGCAGCGTGACGATCCGGGGCAACCCGGCCACGCCGCTGACGAACGTCGCCAGGTCATGGTAGCCGCCGGTGACGGTGATCTGGATCGGCAACTCGATGTAGAACGGCTGGGTGACTTCCGGCAGCAGCTTGATTTCCTCGAACTCCAGACCGCTGCCCAGGCCGGTGCGAGTGATGTCTTCCAGCAGGCCCGGCACTTCGGTGTCGCTGGGCAACTGTCGCAACAGCACGCCGAAAGACGCTTCCATCTGCTTCATCTGCTCGGTGTAACGCTCAAGGTTCGCCGCCATGTGGGCCTTGCCCGCGAATTGTTCCTTGAGGGTGTTTTCTTCCTCGCGCACCTGCTGCAGCTGGTTCTCCAGGTCACTCAAGGCAAAGTTGTAGCCCAACCCCAGCACCATGGCCACCAGCAGGATGCCCGCCAGCCATTTGATCGGTGCCGGCCAGGAACCGACGTTATTGGTGTCGAGCTCGCGCAAATCGACCTTGCGCAGGGCCTCCAGCCATTCCCCCGGCTTCATTGGGCGTCCTCCGCATCGACTGGACGGGTCTGGCGGACCGTCAGCTGGAAAACGTTGGCCTGGTCAAGCTGACCGGCCGTGGTGGCCTTGACCTCGGTCAGGCTGGGGGTATCGAACAGGTCCGATGAATCGAGGTTGCGCATCAGGTCCGAGACCCGGTTGTTGGACTCGGCGGCCCCCTTGATGGAAAGCGTGCCGTCTTCCATCTTCACTTCGGTGAAGTAAACCCCGTCCGGCAGCGTCCTGGTCAATTGGTCGAAGATGCGCCCGCTGACGGGCCGGTTGCCTTGCAGGTCCTGGATGATGCGCATGCGTTCCAGCAACTGCTGGCGACGGGCCTTGAGGTCGCCGATCTGTTTGATGCGCTCGTCCAGCACGGCGATCTGTTCCGAAAGATGGGTGTTGCGGGCCACCTGATGGTCGATGGCGCTGTCGATGTATTGCACGGCAATCAGCGTCACGCCGACCGCGCCGACCAGCGCACCGACCAACGCCAGCAGGAAACGCTTGCGCCGTTCCTCGCGCAGTTCCTCGCGCCAGGGAAGGAGGTTGATCCGCGCCATCAGTCGAAACTCCTGAGGGCCAGCCCGCACGCGATCATGAGTGCCGGCGCGTCACTGGCCAGCGCACCGGCATTGACCTTGCTGCTCAGGGCCATGTTGGTGAACGGGTTGGCCACCTGGGTCGGCGTGCCCAGGCGCTGTTCGATCAGTCGGTCCAGACCGGTGACCGAGGCCGTGCCGCCGGCCAGCAGGATATGGTCCACCGCGTTGTACTGGCCCGAGGCGAAGAAAAACTGCAAGGAACGCGACACCTGCTGCACCAGCGCCTCGCGAAAGGGTTGCAGCACCTCGCCGACATAATCGTCGGGCAGGCCGCCCTGCTTCTTCGCCAGGCCGGCTTGCTCGGGCGTCAGGCCATAGCGGCGCTGGATTTCCTCGGTGAGCTGGCGGCCACCGAACAATTGTTCGCGGGTATAGATGATGCGCCCGTTGTGCAGGACGCTCAGGGTGGTCATGGTCGCGCCGATGTCGACCACCGCCACGGTCAGGCGCTCCTGGGAGGCAGCCAGTTGCGTGGCGAGCAGGCCGAACGAACGCTCCAGCGCATAGGCCTCCACGTCCACCACCCGGGCCGTCAGCCCGGCCAGCGCCAGCGCGGCCTCGCGGACCTCGACGTTTTCCTTGCGACAGGCCGCCAGCAGCACTTCGACCCGCTCGTCACTGCGCGGCGACACGCCCTGGACCTCGAAGTCGATGGCCACTTCATCCAGCGGATAGGGAATGTATTGGTCGGCCTCGATCTTGAGCTGGTTTTCCATGTCGTCGTCGGACAGGCCGGCGTCCATCTCGATGGTCTTGGTGATCACCGCCGACCCCGCCACGGCCACCGCCACGCTGCGCACGGGCGTCCTGGCCTTGACCAGAACCCGTGACAACGCCAGGCCTACGCCTTCGAGTTCGGCGATGTTCTTCTCGACCACGGCATTGGCCGGCAGCGGTTCCACCGCGTAGGACTCGACGCGGTAGCGCTCGCCCTGGCGGCTCAACTCCAGCAGCTTCACCGACGTTGAACTGATGTCGATCCCCAGAAGTGCATGGGTTTTTTTATTGAAGAGTCGTAGCACTACCAATTCCCTATGACTATCCGTGAGTTACGGACTCTCTAATATGCGTTGCGTTCAATCACTCCGGTCCGACGGACGTCCGGATGGCATTCCTGGCGAAAAAAAATGCTTATAATGCCCAGCGTTTTTTTCGCTTTGTTGCAAGCACGGGGCCTTCCCTGCACCTGGCGCCTTTTTCATTCTTTGCCTGGATATCCAAAAGCCTTGATTCGTCTGCTGAAATTTTTCGGATGGTCCATCATCGCCGTTTTCTGCGGACTGCTCCTGGGTCTGAGCGGTGCGTTTCTTTACCTTAGTCCGGGTTTGCCGTCCGTGGAGGCTCTGAGAAGTATTCAGTTGCAGATTCCCCTGCGGGTCTACAGCAGCGACAACAAGTTGATCGCCGAATTTGGCGAAATGCGCCGCACACCGATCCGTTTCGCCGACATTCCCCCCAATTTCATCAATGCGTTACTAAGTGCTGAAGACGACAATTTCGCCAACCACTACGGCGTCGATCCCGGCAGCCTGATGCGCGCAGCCAGCCAACTGGTCAAGAGCGGACACATCCAGTCCGGCGGCAGCACCATCACCATGCAGGTGGCCAAGAACTTCTTCCTGACCAGCGAGCGCAGCTTCTCGCGCAAGACCACCGAGATCCTCCTGGCCTTGCAGATCGAGCGGCAGTTGACCAAGGACGAGATCCTCGAGCTGTATGTGAACAAGATCTACCTGGGTAACCGCGCCTACGGCATCGAGGCGGCGGCGCAGGTGTACTACGGCAAGTCGATCCGCGATGTGAGCCTGGCGCAGATGGCGATGATCGCCGGCCTGCCCAAGGCCCCGTCGCGCTTCAACCCACTGGCCAACCCGGCACGCAGCAAGGAGCGGCGCGACTGGATCCTGGGGCGCATGTACAAGCTCGGCAAGATCAGCGAAAGCGACTACACCGCCGCGATCAACGAGCCCTTGAACGCCAGCTATCACGTGCCGACCCCCGAGGTGAACGCGCCCTACATCGCCGAGATGGCCCGTGCCGAAATGGTCGGCCGCTATGGCAGCGACGCCTATACCGAAGGCTTCCGCGTCACCACCACGGTGCCCAGCAACTTGCAGGAAATGGCCAACACCGCCCTGCACGAAGGCCTGATGACCTACGATCAGCGCCACGGCTACCGCGGCCCGGAATCGCGCTTGCCCGGCAAGACCCAGGAAGCCTGGGCCCTGGAGCTGACCAAGCAACGCACCATCAGCGGCCTGGAGCCGGCCATCGTCACCTCGGTGGACAAGGACGGGCTCAAAGTCCTGACCCGCAACGGCGAGCAGCAAGAGCATGTCGGCTGGGACAGCATGAAATGGGCCCGGCCGTTCCTGAACACCAACAGCATGGGCGCCAACCCTCGCCAGCCGTCGGACGTGGCCCAGGTCGGCGACCTGATCCGGGTGCAGCGCCAGGCGGACAATACCCTCAAGTTCAGCCAGATCCCGGCCGCCCAGGGCGCGCTGGTGTCCCTCGACCCACAGGACGGTGCCATCCGTTCGCTGGTGGGGGGCTTCGCGTTCGAGCAGAGCAATTACAACCGCGCATTGCAGGCCAAGCGCCAGCCGGGTTCGAGCTTCAAGCCGTTCGTCTACAGCGCTGCCCTGGATAACGGCTACACCGCCGCCAGCCTGGTGAACGATGCGCCGATCGTGTTCGTCGACGAGTACCTGGACAAGGTCTGGCGGCCGAAGAACGACACCAACACGTTCCTCGGGCCGATCCGCCTGCGCGAAGCGCTGTACAAGTCGCGCAACCTGGTGTCGATCCGCTTGCTGCAAGCGCTCGGCGTGGACCGCACCATCGACTACATCAGCAAGTTCGGCTTCAACAAGCAGGACCTGCCACGCAACCTGTCCCTGGCCCTGGGCACCGCGACCCTGACCCCGATGGAAATCGCCACGGGCTGGAGCACCTTCGCCAACGGCGGGTACAAGATCACGCCGTACATCATCGACAAGATCGAGAGCCGCAACGGCGAGACGCTGTTCGTGGCTAACCCGCCACGCGTGCCCACGGGCGAGCAGGCCAGTGATGGACTGGCCGCTCCGTCCACCGAGACGTTCACGGTCAACGCCCTGCCGGGCGAAGCCACGACCGCCCCAGGGGTGCCGCAAGCACCGGCCGTCGCCGAGCGCATCGTCGACGGACGCACCACCTACATCCTCAACAGCATGCTGCAGGACGTGATTAAGCTCGGCACTGGCCGTCGCGCCTTGGCCTTGGGGCGTACCGACCTGGCGGGCAAGACCGGCACCACCAACGAGTCCAAGGACGCCTGGTTCTCCGGCTACAACGCCGATTACGTGACCACCGTCTGGACTGGTTTCGACCAGCCGGAAAGCCTCGGTCGCCGCGAGTTCGGCGGCACCGTGGCGTTGCCGATCTGGATGAGCTACATGGGCGCCGCCCTGAAGGACAAGCCGCCCCACACCCAACCGGAACCCGAAGGCATCCTCAGCCTGCGCGTCGACCCGGTCAGCGGCCGTGCCGCCACCCCGGGCACCCCGGGGGCCTACTTCGAGCTGTTCAAGAGCGAAGACATCCCGCCGTCGGTCAACGAACTGGGCAATGGCGTTGCACCGGGCAGCCCGCTGCCGGCGGACGAAGCGGCGCCTATCGATCTGTTCTAGGAAAGCAGCGGCGAGCCGCAAGCTTCAAGTAAAGCCAAAGCAAGCACGGTAGGCTTCGCCTCTACTTGCAGCTTGAAGCTTGCCGCTCGAAGCTCATAAAAAAACCTGGCCGAGGCCAGGTTTTTTTATGAGCGACTGCTGTTAACCGTTGAACACGTCATCCACGCTCTTGAGCGGGTAGTTCTTCGGATACGGCAGGGTCGCCACGCCCGTCTCGATCGCAGCCTTGGCCACGGCGTCGGAGATCAGGGTAATCAGGCGAGCATCCATAGGTTTCGGAATGATGTACTCACGACCGAATTCCAGCTTGATGCCGCCGTAGGCGTCGCACACTTCCTGAGGTACGGGCAGCTTGGCCAGTTCGCGCAGGGCGTTGGCCGCCGCGACTTTCATCTCTTCGTTGATGCGCTTGGCGCGAACGTCCAGGGCACCGCGGAAAATGAACGGGAAGCCCAATACGTTGTTGACCTGGTTTGGGTAGTCCGAACGGCCGGTGGCCATGATTACGTCGCTACGAGTCGCGTGGGCCAGCTCCGGGGAGATTTCCGGATCCGGGTTGGAGCAGGCGAACACGATCGGGTTCGGCGCCATGCGCAGCAGGTTTTCCGGGCTCAGCAGGTTAGGACCGGACAGACCGACGAAAACGTCGGCACCGTCCAGCGCTTCAGCCAGGGTGCGCTTGTCGGTGGCGTGGGCGAACACGGCCTTGTACTGGTTCAGGTCGTCGCGGCCGGAGTGGATCACGCCGGTACGGTCGACCATGAAGATGTTTTCGATCTTCGCGCCCATGCTCACCAGCAACTTCATGCAGGAGATGGCGGCAGCGCCAGCGCCCAGGCAGACGATCTTGGCTTCCGGCAGGGTCTTGCCGGCGATTTCCAGGGCATTGATCATGCCGGCCGCGGTCACGATGGCGGTGCCGTGCTGGTCGTCGTGGAACACCGGAATGTCGCACTGTTCGATCAGGGTGCGTTCGATCTCAAAGCACTCAGGCGCCTTGATGTCTTCCAGGTTGATGCCGCCGAAGGTGATGGAGATGCGCTTGACGGTGTCGATGAAGGCTTGCGGGCTCTCGGAGTCGACTTCGATGTCGAACACGTCGATACCGGCGAAGCGCTTGAACAGCACGCCCTTGCCTTCCATGACCGGCTTGGAAGCCAGTGGCCCCAGGTCACCCAGGCCGAGAATCGCGGTGCCATCGGAAATGACTGCAACCAGGTTGCCCTTGCCGGTGTACTTGTAGGCCAGTTCAGGGTCGCGGGCAATTTCGCGCACTGGTTCGGCTACGCCGGGGCTGTAGGCCAGCGACAGGTCGCGGGCAGTAGCGGTGGCCTTGGTGAGCTCGACACTCAGCTTCCCTGGACGAGGATTAGCGTGATATTCGAGAGCGGCAGTTTTCAGATCAGACATGTGGGCATTCCGCTTTTTACTGTGTTGGACAGACGGACCGCCGAGGATACGCGCCTCGCAAAGTCCCTACAAGACTGACCGGTCACCCCTGTCAAGCGCCCTGCCCTACGACTTTGGGCCAAGAGCCGCGAAACATAAGGGCTAGCTGCATACAATCAGCGCGAAAAATGTCTACAATTTTTATTCGGTCGTCACGTTCAGCATGGCCGGGTCGGTCAGCGGCAGCATCCAACGGGCTTGTCCGGGCTCGCGCCCGCCCCGTCGTGAACGGTCGACCACCCAGCCCCGCGCCTCGACCTGCCGGCCCTTGAGCCGTTCAAGGCTCGCCGTGTCGAATTGCCCCAGCAGATTGGGCGCAACGCGCAGCACAACCGAATCCTGCAATTCGATCCAAATCCCGCCGCGATTGCGCCTGACATCACTCACCCGTCCGCTCAGTACGGCGAAGCCCGGCGCCTGGATTTGCTGCGGCTTGAGCACCGGCGAGCGCTTCCACAGACCAAGTCCTGCCTCACGCGCCTGGCGTTCGGCCGCACGCTGACAGGCCACAAGGTCCACATTCGGCGCCACCGCCACGTAGAACCCCAAGCCTTCGGCGAGCAACTGCGCTTCAAGGTTCTGGCCATCGGCCCCGTAGACATGGGCCAGGGTACGGCCGTAGCGGTCCTTGCCTTCCTTGCCGGGCTGCAAGGCCACGCGCCCATCGCTGGCGGCCACCAGGGCTTCGAGCCGACGCCGGGCCGCCACGGCAAAGGGCTCGTCGGAACGCCCCTGCCGCCCCAGCTCGGGGCTGTTGAGGCCGATCATGCGTACATGGCGGCCATCGCTCAGGCGCAGGGTGTCGCCGTCCACCACGCGCTGGACCGTCGCCTGGGCAAGGCCCGCCGGTGCCGGACAGAACGCCTGGGCTTGCCCCAGCCAAATCGCGGACACAAAAAAGGCGCCCGCAAGGGACGCCTTTTTCATCAGTCTGGAGCCGTCGAGACGAACCTCCAAAATGATCAGCCTCAGGCCTTTTTGGTAGCGCCGAAAGCGCCGAAACGATCGGCGAACTTCTGAACGCGGCCGCCGGTATCCAGAGTCTTTTGCTTACCGGTGTAGAACGGGTGGCATTCGTTGCAAACGTCGATCGCCAGGGCTTTGCCGTAGGTCGAACGGGTTTCGAACTTGTTGCCGCAGCTGCAAGTCACGGCAATTTCTGGGTATTCCGGATGGATATCGGTTTTCATGGTGTTTCCTCAGGCTAGCGTGCCGCCACCCAACACTATTGTTGAATACCGCACGTAATTAGGCCGCGGATTCTACCAGACATCGCCAATCACGCAAGCTATGCCTTGTACCAACCGTCTGCTAGGCTCCCGGCCTCATGCACGATACCAATGTGGGAGCGGGCTTGCCCGCGAAGGCGGTGAATCAGTTTGCGGTAATGCCGACTGTGCCACCGCTTTCGCGGGCAAGCCCGCTCCCACAGGAATTGCGCCCAGCCTTTTGAACATGCCTGTCATTGAGATCCCCGCGTGCCCAACGCCATTCTGCGCCTTGCCCTGCCTTCGCCCCTGCGCCGCCTGTTCGACTACCGCGCTCCGGCCGGGGTCCCGCGCGCCCAGTTGCAGCCGGGCATGCGCCTGCGGGTGCCGTTCGGCCGACGGGAGATGATCGGGATCCTGGTGGAGGTCACCGACCACAGCGAAGTACCGGCCGACAAGCTCAAGCCGGCCCTGGCGCTGCTCGACGCCACGCCGCCGCTGCCGGCCTCGCTGTTCAAGCTGTGCCTGTGGACTGCCCAGTATTACCAGCACAGCCTCGGCGATACCTTGAGCTGGGCATTGCCGGTGCTGTTGCGCCAGGGTGAGCCGGCCGAGGCGCGCCAGGAGCGGTTCTGGTCGGTGGCGCCGGGCGCGAGCCTGGACGATCCACGCATCGCCCGCGCGCCGCGCCAGCGCGAGGCCTTGGCGACCCTGGCCCAGCACCCCCACGGCGTGGCGCATCAATTGCTGAGCAAACTGATGCTCAGCAAGGACAGCCTCGACCTGTTGCTGGCCAAGGACCTGGTCCAGGTAGACGTTCGCCGGCATGCCCCGGGCCTGCGCCATGAGCACTGGCTAGCCCAGCCGGAACTGCCGCTCAACACCGAGCAACGGGCCGCTTGCGAGGCGATCCGCGCAGGCTTCGACAGCTACCATGCCTTTCTCCTGGCGGGCGTCACCGGCAGCGGCAAGACCGAGGTCTATCTGCAACTGATCCGCCAGGCCCTTGAAGCCGGCAAGCAGGCCCTGGTGCTGATTCCGGAAATCAATCTCGGCCCGCAAACCCTGGCGCGCTTCGAGCAACGCTTCAACGCCCGGATCGCCCTGGTGCACTCGGCGGTCAATGACCGCGAACGCCTGGACGCGTGGCTCGCCGCCCGGGATGGCGAGGCCGACATCATCATCGGCACCCGCTCGGCCCTGTTCACGCCGATGAAAAACCCCGGCCTGATCATCATCGACGAAGAACACGACGGCTCCTATAAACAGCAGGAAGGCCTGCGCTACCACGCCCGCGACCTGGCGCTGGTACGCGCCCGCCAGGAAAACATCCCGATTGTCCTCGGTTCCGCGACGCCGTCCCTGGAAAGCCTGCACAACGCCTACACCGGCCGCTACGGCCTGCTGCGCCTGAACGAACGGGCCGGCGGCGCCAAACAGCCGCGTTTCCTGCGCCTGGACGTGAAAAGCCGTCCGCTGGACAGCGGTATTTCCGGCCCCATGCAGCAAGCCATCGGCCAGACGCTTGCCGCCGGCCAGCAGGTTTTGGTGTTCCTCAACCGCCGCGGGTTCGCCCCGACGCTGCTGTGCCACGACTGCGGCTGGATGTCCGGCTGTGAGCGCTGCGACGCGCGAATGACCGTGCACCAGCGCTCTGGCGAACTGCGTTGTCATCATTGCGGCCACTGCGAACGGGTGCCCCGGCATTGTCCGCAGTGCGGCCGGGTGGACTTGCGTCCGGTGGGCGCCGGCACCGAACGCGCCGAGGAACGCCTGGGCATCCTGTTTCCCGATTACCCGGTACTGCGGGTGGATCGCGACAGCACGTCGCGCAAGGACGCGATGAATCAATTGTTCGCCACGATCCAGAAGGGCCAGCCGTGCATTTTGGTAGGCACGCAGATGCTTGCCAAAGGCCACCACTTTCCACGGGTGACCCTGGTGTCGATCCTCGATGCCGATGGCGGGCTGTTCTCCGGTGATTTTCGCGCCAGCGAGCGCATGGCACAGTTGATTGTCCAGGTCGCCGGGCGCGCCGGGCGGGCGGAAGAGCCAGGCAAGGTCATCATCCAGACGCACCTGGCGGACCATCCGCTGCTGATCCAACTGACCGAACAAGGCTACTTCGCCTTCGCTGAACAAGCCTTGAGCGAACGGCGCAGTGCCGGCCTGCCGCCGTTCGCCCACCTCGCGCTGTTGCGCGCCGAAGCCCACAAGCCCGGGCAGGCCGAAGGCTTCCTCGACGAAGCCTGCAGCGAGGCGGAGCACCTGCTGGCGCAGCAGAATCTCACCGGGATCGAACTATTGGGCCCGGTGCCCGCTCCGATGGAACGGCGGGCTGGGCGTTATCGGGCACAGCTTTTATTACAGGCTAATGCCCGGGCACCGCTGCATCGCCTGCTGAGTGCCTGGCTGCTGGCGCTGGAACAGATGCCCAGCGGGCGCGCGGTGCGCTGGTCATTGGATGTGGACCCGGTGGATTTGTATTGATTGAGCAGATCGCAAGCTTTGCCCCCTGTGGGAGCGGGCTTGCTCGCGAAAGCGGTGGGTCAGTTGTGGTGATGTTGGCTGTGCCGCCGCTTTCGCGAGCAAGCCCGCTCCCACAGGTGGACCGAGTGCATCCAGGCCAGCAAGAATAGTCACCACACAGCCCCAACCGACCCGCTACAGTTGGCAAGCTCGCCTGGGCCACGGATAATGCCCAGTTTTTCCACCTGCGCCTCGAAGCGCCGCCGCGCCTGCGGTTGATAGAGAAGACCATGAAAGACACCATTCGCCAGCTCATCCAGCAAGCCATCGCCCGACTCGTCACTGAAGGTGTGTTGCCAGAAGGCCTGTCGCCGGCGATTCAGGTCGAAAACACCCGCGACAAGACCCATGGCGATTTCGCCAGCAACATCGCGATGATGCTGGCCAAGCCGGCCGGCATGAAACCGCGGGACCTGGCGGAGAAAATCATCGCCGCACTGCCGGCCGATGAAAACGTCAGCAAGGCCGACATTGCCGGCCCCGGCTTCATCAACTTCTTCCAGAACACCCAGGCCCTGGCCTCGCGCCTGGACGCCGCCCTGGCCGACGAACGCATCGGCGTGCGCAAGGCCGGCCCGCTGCAGCGCACCGTGGTCGACCTGTCGGCCCCCAACCTCGCCAAGGAAATGCACGTCGGCCACCTGCGCTCGACCATCATTGGCGACGGCGTGGCCCGGGTCCTGGAGTTTCTCGGCGACACGGTGATCCGCCAGAACCACGTCGGCGACTGGGGCACCCAGTTCGGCATGCTGATGGCCTACCTGCAGGAAAACCCCATCACCAGCGATGAGCTGTCGGACTTGGAAAACTTCTACCGCGCCGCCAAGCAACGCTTCGATGAGTCGCCGGAATTCGCCGACCGCGCCCGTGGCCTGGTGGTCAAATTGCAGGCCGGCGATGCCGAGTGCCTGGCGCTGTGGACCCGGTTCAAGGACATTTCCCTGTCCCACTGTCAGAAAATCTACGAACTGCTGAACGTCAAACTGACCATGGCCGACGTGATGGGCGAAAGCGCCTACAACGATGACCTGATCAACGTGGTCAACGACCTGCGGGCCAAGGGCATGCTGGTGGAAAGCAACGGCGCCCAGTGCGTGTTCCTCGACCAGTTCAAGACCGCCGACGGCGAACCGCTGCCGGTGATCATCGTCAAGGCCGACGGCGGCTATCTCTACGCCACCACTGACCTCGCCGCCGTGCGCTATCGCAACCGCGTGCTCGAGGCCGATCGGGTCCTGTACTTCGTCGACCAACGCCAGGCACTGCACTTCCAGCAGGTGTTCGAAGTGGCGCGCCAGGCCGGCTTCGTGACCCGCCCGATGGAGATGGAGCACATGGGCTTCGGCACCATGAACGGCGCCGACGGCCGCCCATTCAAGACCCGCGATGGCGGCACGGTGAAGCTGATCGACCTGCTGACCGAAGCCCAGGACCGTGCCTACACACTGGTCAAGGGCAAGAACCCGGACCTGGCCGAAGACGAGCTGCGCAAGATCGCCAAGGTCGTGGGCATCGATGCGGTGAAATACGCCGACCTGTCCAAGCACCGCACCAGCGACTACAGCTTCAACTTCGACCTGATGCTCAACTTCGAAGGCAACACCGCGCCGTACCTGCTTTACGCCTATACCCGCGTGGCCGGCGTGTTCCGCAAACTGGGCAAACGCTTCGAGGAAGTGGACGGCCGCATCGTGCTTGAAGCCGCCCACGAACAGGAGCTGGCGGCGAAACTGGCGCAGTTCGGCGAAGTGCTGAACAACGTCGCCGACAAGGGCACGCCCCACACCCTGTGCGCCTACCTGTACGATGTGGCCGGGTTGTTCTCCAGCTTCTACGAGAACTGTCCGATCCTCAGCGCACAGACCCCGGAGCAAATGCAGAGCCGCCTGCGCCTCGCCGCGCTGACCGGGCGTACGCTCAAGCAAGGCCTGGAATTGCTGGGCCTGGAAACCCTGGAGCGCATGTAAGTTGGCCGCCAAGAAAAAACCTGCACCCAAACGCGGCGCCAGTCGTTACCAGCCTCCTGCCAAGAAGCCGATTCCAGGCTGGTTGTGGATGGCCATCGGCCTGAGCGTCGGCGCGTTCATTGTGTTCCTGATGAAGCTGGAGCCGGGCCAGGGCGATGACGTCAAGCGCGTCCGCCAGGAGCAGCAGAAAGCCACGCGCATCGCCGAGGCCAACAAGACCCCGCCGAGCCCGACGCAACCGGTGAAGCCGAAATACGACTTCTACACCTTGCTGCCGGAATCGGAAGTCATCGTGCCGCCAGACGCCGTGCCGGAAAAAACCCTGCCGACGCCGCAAGTGCCGACGACGCCGGTGACCCCGGCCGAAGCGGCAAAGATCGACACCGCTCGCGCCCAGGCGGCACTGGCCGGCATCACGCCACCGCCGGCCCCGCCCGTGCAGAAAGCCGCGCCGGTGACCAAGTTCTTCCTGCAGGCCGGCTCGTTCCGCAAGGAAGCCGACGCCGACAAGGTCCGGGCGCAGATCATCCTGCTGGGCCAGTCCGTGTCGGTGGAATCGGGGACCGTGAAGGACGAGACCTGGTACCGGGTATTGGTAGGCCCGTACAGCAACCGGGAAGAGCTGACCAAGGCCCAGAAGCAACTGGCTGGCAGCGGGTTTAGCAACCTGTTGTTACAACAACGCCAGAGCCGCTGAACCAGGCGACACCAACCTCTGTGGCGAGGGGATTTATCCCCGCTGGGCTGCGCAGCAGCCCCAAAAGCTTGAAGCAATTAGCCTGACACTCCGATGACAAGCTTTGGGGCCGCTGCGCGGCCCAACGGGGATAAATCCCCTCGCCACAGGAGCGCTGAGCATCCACCGCACCACTCGTCCATTGCCTCACCCCGCAGTTGAAAAACCCCACCTCACCCCCATATGAGTTCCATCCGGGCATTTTCGCCCCGCTGCGTGGAGACTCTTCCCTTGACCACCATCGTTTCAGTCCGCCGTCATGGCAAAGTCGTCATGGGCGGCGACGGCCAGGTTTCACTGGGCAACACCGTGATGAAAGGCAACGCGAAGAAAGTCCGCCGCCTCTATCACGGTCAGGTCATCGCCGGCTTCGCCGGGGCCACCGCCGACGCCTTCACCCTGTTCGAACGTTTCGAAGGCCAACTGGAAAAACACCAGGGCCACCTGATCCGCGCCGCCGTGGAACTGGCCAAGGAATGGCGCACCGACCGCTCCCTGAGCCGCCTCGAAGCCATGCTCGCGGTCGCCAACAAGGACGCTTCGCTGATCATCACCGGCAACGGTGACGTCGTCGAGCCCGAGGACGGCCTGATCGCCATGGGTTCCGGCGGTGCCTACGCCCAGGCAGCGGCCAGCGCCCTGTTGAAAAAAACCGACCTGTCGGCGCGCGAAATCGTCGAGACTGCCCTGGGCATTGCCGGCGACATCTGTGTCTTCACCAACCACACCCAAACCATTGAGGAGCAGGATCTCGCGGAATAAGCCTGTCCCGGCCCCGTGCCACGGCTCATTTTTGCTTGAGGACCGCCAATTACTATGTCCATGACTCCCCGCGAAATCGTCCACGAACTCAACCGCCATATCATCGGCCAGGACGATGCCAAGCGCGCCGTCGCCATCGCCCTGCGCAACCGCTGGCGCCGCATGCAGCTGCCTGAAGAGCTGCGTGTCGAAGTGACGCCCAAGAACATCCTGATGATCGGCCCGACCGGCGTCGGTAAAACCGAAATCGCCCGCCGCCTGGCCAAGCTCGCCAATGCACCATTCATCAAGGTCGAGGCGACCAAGTTCACTGAAGTCGGCTACGTCGGCCGCGATGTCGAATCGATCATCCGCGACCTGGCCGACGCCGCGATCAAGCTTTTGCGCGAACAGGAGATCACCAAGGTCCGCCACCGCGCCGAAGACGCCGCCGAAGAGCGCATCCTCGATGCCCTGCTGCCGCCGGCGCGCATGGGTTTCAACGCCGACTCCGCCGCGACCCAGGATTCCAATACCCGCCAACTGTTCCGCAAGCGCCTGCGTGAGGGCCAGTTGGACGACAAGGAAATCGAGATCGAAGTTGCCGAGATGGTCGGCGTCGACATTTCCGCGCCGCCGGGCATGGAAGAGATGACCAACCAGTTGCAGAGCCTGTTCGCCAACATGGGCAAGGGCAAGAAGAAAAGCCGCAAGCTCAAGGTCAAGGAAGCGCTCAAGCTGGTGCGCGAGGAAGAGGCCAGCCGCCTGGTCAACGAAGAAGAGTTGAAGGCCAAGGCCCTGGAGGCCGTCGAGCAGCACGGTATCGTGTTCATCGACGAGATCGACAAGGTGGCCAAGCGCGGCAACGTCGGCGGCGCCGATGTGTCCCGCGAAGGTGTGCAGCGCGACCTGCTGCCGCTGATCGAGGGCTGCACGGTCAACACCAAGCTGGGCATGGTCAAGACCGACCACATCCTGTTCATCGCCTCCGGTGCGTTCCACCTGAGCAAGCCAAGCGACCTGGTACCTGAACTGCAAGGCCGCCTGCCGATTCGTGTCGAGCTCAAGGCACTGTCGCCGGAAGACTTCGAACGCATCCTCAGCGAGCCCCATGCGTCCCTGACGGAACAGTATTGCGCGCTGCTCAAGACCGAAGGCCTGAACATCGAGTTCACGCCCGAAGGTATCAAGCGCCTGGCGCAGATTGCCTGGCAGGTCAACGAGAAGACCGAGAACATCGGCGCCCGTCGCCTGCACACCCTGCTCGAACGCTTGCTCGAGGAAGTGTCGTTCAGCGCCGGCGACCTGGCCAGCACCCACGACGAAGCGCCGATCCTGATCGATGCCGAGTACGTCAACAGCCACCTGGGCGAACTGGCGCAGAACGAAGACCTGTCGCGGTATATCCTCTAGAGCTTCGAGCCTCAAGCTGCGAGCTGCAAGCAGGTCACCTCCAGCTTGTAGCTTGTAGCTTGTAGCTTGTAGCTTGTAAGCTGCTTGTATGACCAAACTCCCCACCGCCATCAACCTGCACAAAGCCTCCAAGACCCTGACGCTGAAATACGCGCCGGATGAGGAGTACCACCTGAGCGCCGAGTTCCTGCGGGTGCACTCGCCTTCCGCCGAGGTCCAGGGCCACGGCAAGCCCATCCTGCAATACGGCAAGCTCGGCGTCGGCCTGACCAAGATCGAGCCGGCCGGCCAGTACGCACTAAAACTGACCTTCGACGACGGCCATGACAGCGGACTGTTCACCTGGGACTACCTCTACCAGTTGGCGGTGCGCCAGGAAGACCTGTGGAACGATTATCTTGGCGAACTCAAGGCCGCCGGAAAAACCCGCGACCCGAACACTTGCGTCGTCAAGCTGATGCTCTAGCTCAAGGGCTGGCGCTTTAGGGCGAATTTTCTAGACTCATCTGCTTGAATGTCCGCCCGGCGAGGTCAATGACTGGCCTGCTTGCGAAAAAAATTAAACTCGGGTAACCAATGGAGCTGGCAAGTTCCCTGCAAAGGAACGGGCGAGTTCCCTTGCACATGTTTCCTCATTGGTCACGATGCGGAATTAACGGTCACCCGAGCAGCGTACTGGTATTGGCTGTGGCTTGCGGCACGGCGCCGGTACTCGTCTGACAATGGAGCGTCGTAGATGAGCAACAAGAACAACGATGACCTGAAGTACCAGGCCTCGGAAAATACCCTGGGGTTGAATCCTGTCGTCGGCCTGCGCAGGAAAGACCTGCTGGCCTCTGCTCGAATGGTGCTGACCCAGACCCTCAAGCAACCGTTGCACAGCGCCAAGCACGTCGCCCACTTCGGTGCCGAGCTCAAGAACGTCCTGTTCGGCAAATCCGAGTTGCAACCGGCCAGCGACGACCGTCGCTTCAACGATCCGGCCTGGAGCCAGAACCCTCTCTACAAACGCTACATGCAAACCTACCTGGCCTGGCGCAAGGAATTGCACGCCTGGATCGACGACAGCAACCTCGCGCCCCAGGACATCAGCCGCGGGCATTTCGTGATCAACCTGATGACCGAAGCCATGTCGCCGACCAACTCGGCGGCCAACCCCGCCGCGGTCAAGCGCTTCTTCGAAACCGGCGGCAAGAGCCTGCTGGACGGCCTGTCCCACCTGGCCAAGGACCTGGTGCATAACGGCGGGATGCCGAGCCAGGTCAACATGGGCGCGTTCGAGGTCGGCAAGAGCCTGGGCGTGACCGAAGGCGCGGTGGTGTTTCGCAACGACGTGCTGGAGCTGATCCAGTACCGCCCCATCACCGAGCAGGTCCATGAGCGGCCGCTGCTGGTGGTACCGCCGCAGATCAACAAGTTCTACGTATTCGACCTGAGCCCGGACAAGAGCCTGGCGCGCTTCTGCCTGCGCAGCAACGTGCAGACCTTCATCATCAGTTGGCGCAACCCCACCAAGGAACAGCGCGAGTGGGGCCTTTCAACCTACATCGAGGCGCTCAAGGAAGCGGTGGACGTGGTCACGGCCATCACCGGCAGCAAGGACGTGAACATGCTCGGCGCCTGCTCGGGCGGCATCACCTGCACCGCGCTGCTGGGCCACTACGCGGCCCTCGGCGAGAAGAAGGTCAACGCCATGACCCTGCTGGTGAGCGTGCTCGACACCACCCTGGACACCGACGTGGCGCTGTTCGTCGACGAGCAGACCCTGGAAACAGCCAAGCGCCATTCCTACCAGGCCGGTGTGCTCGAAGGCCGCGACATGGCCAAGGTCTTCGCCTGGATGCGCCCCAACGACCTGATCTGGAACTACTGGGTCAACAACTACCTGCTGGGCAACGAACCGCCCGTGTTCGACATCCTGTTCTGGAACAACGACACCACGCGCTTGCCGGCGGCGTTCCACGGCGACCTGATCGAGATGTTCAAGAGCAACCCGCTGACCCGGCCCAACGCGCTGGAAGTGTGCGGCACCCCCATCGACCTCAAGCGGGTCACGGCCGACATCTTCGCCCTGGCCGGCACCAACGACCACATTACCCCGTGGAAGTCCTGCTACAAGTCGGCCCAGTTGTTTGGCGGCAAGGTGGAGTTCGTGCTGTCGAGCAGCGGCCACATCCAGAGCATCCTCAACCCACCGGGCAACCCGAAGGCGCGCTACATGACCGGCGATGACCTGCCCGCCAAGGCCGAGGACTGGCAGGAGAACTCCACCAAGCACACCGACTCCTGGTGGCTGCACTGGCAAGCCTGGCAGGCCGAACGCTCGGGCAAACTGAAAAAGGCGCCCACGGTGCTGGGCAACAAGACCTATGTGGCCGGCGAAGCGGCGCCCGGCACTTATGTGCATGAGCGGTAATGGATGCAACTCGTCTGACGCGGAAGTGGACCTGCTCACGAATACATCCCGCCAGCCGACATTAATGCAAGGCCCGCACCGCCGGCGAACATAAAGCTCATGTTCACAGCGGATCCCATGTGGGAGCGAGCTTGCTCGCGATGACGGTGTGTCAGCCTACATGGCTGTTGGATGTGCCGCCGTCATCGCGAGCAAGCTCGCTCCCACAGGGAATCGGGAAAAATGAAAGATCGCGACATAACCCACAGGGCTTGAAGCATGCCGCAACCGTACATCTTCCGTACCGTCGATCTGGATGGCCAGACCTTGCGCACCGCGGTACGTCCCGGCAAGCCTCACTTGACGCCCCTGCTGATCTTCAATGGCATCGGCGCCAACCTTGAGCTGGTGTTCCCGTTCATCCAGGCCCTGGACCCGGACCTGGAAGTCATCGCCTTCGATGTGCCGGGTGTCGGCGGCTCATCGACGCCCAGCCGGCCGTATCGTTTTCCGGGCCTGGCGAAGCTCACCGCGCGGATGCTCGATTACCTCGACTACGGCCAGGTCAACGCGATTGGCGTGTCCTGGGGGGGCGCACTGGCCCAGCAGTTCGCCTACGACTACCCCGAGCGGTGCAAGAAACTGGTGCTGGCGGCCACGGCGGCCGGCGCGGTGATGGTGCCGGGCAAACCGAAAGTGCTGTGGATGATGGCCAGCCCGCGACGCTACGTGCAGCCCTCCCATGTGATGCGCATTGCCCCGCTGATCTATGGTGGCTCGTTCCGTCGCGACCCGGGGCTGGCGGCCAGCCACGCGGCCAAGGTGCGCTCGGCCGGCAAGCTGGGGTACTACTGGCAACTGTTCGCCGGCCTCGGCTGGACCAGCATCCACTGGCTGCACAAGATCCACCAGCCGACCCTGGTGCTGGCCGGCGACGACGACCCGCTGATCCCACTGATCAACATGCGCATGCTGGCCTGGCGCATCCCCAACGCCCAGTTGCACATCATCGATGACGGCCATCTGTTCCTGATCACCCGGGCCGAGGCGGTGGCGCCGATCATCATGAAGTTCCTGCAGGAGGAACGTCAGCGCGCGGTGATGCATCCGCATCCGTCGCCGCTGGGCGGCGGCTGACGCAGCCCATTAGCGCCTGGCAGGACGCCGGATCGCGCAACTACCCGAAACAGCGACTATGTTGTCTGGTTCGGTGCGTTTGTTTTTAGCCTGATGACGAAGGAGTTGACTCATGCGCGACAAGCCGGCAAAGGATTCCATGCCCGCCCCTGCCAGCTTCATCAACGCCCAGAGCGCGGTCACCGGCTTGCGTGGCAGGGACTTGCTGTCCACCTTGCGCAGCGTGGCCGCCCACGGTCTGCGCAACCCGGTGCACAGCGCCCGGCATGCGTTGCGGCTGGGCGGCCAGCTGGGACGCGTGTTGCTGGGTGAAACCCTGCACGCCGCCAACCCCAACGACCCGCGCTTCGCCGATCCCACCTGGCAGCTCAATCCGTTCTATCGGCGCAGCCTGCAGGCGTACCTGAGCTGGCAAAAACAGGTCAAGAGCTGGATCGACGAGAGCACCATGGACCCGGATGACCAGGCTCGCGCCCACTTCGCCTTCGCCCTGCTCAACGACGCCGTGTCGCCGTCCAATACCTTGCTCAACCCGCTGGCGGTCAAGGAACTGTTCAACTCCGGCGGCAGCAGCCTGGTCCGCGGGATCAGCCACCTGGTGGACGACCTGCTGCACAACGACGGTTTGCCACGGCAAAGCACGCCCCACGCCTTCGAGGTCGGCAAGACCCTGGCCACCACGCCCGGCTCGGTGGTGTTTCGCAACGACCTGCTGGAACTGATCCAGTACCGGCCCATGAGCGAAAAACAGTACGCCAAGCCGTTGCTGATCGTGCCGCCGCAGATCAACAAGTTCTACATCTTCGACCTGAGCCCCTCCAACAGCTTCGTCCAGTACGCCCTGAAGAACGGCTTGCAGGTGTTCATCATCAGTTGGCGCAACCCCGACGTCCGCCACCGGGAATGGGGGCTGTCCAGCTACGTCGAGGCCACGGAAGAAGCCATGAACGTCTGCCGGGCCATCACCGGCGCCCGCGAGGTCAACCTGATGGGTGCCTGCGCCGGCGGCATGACCATCGCCGCCCTGCAAGGCCACCTGCAAGCCAAGCGCCAGCTGCGCCGGGTCGCCAGTGCCACCTACCTGGTGAGCCTGCTGGATAGCCAGATGGACAGCCCGGCCGCGCTGTTCATCGACGAGCAAACCCTCGAAGCCGCGAAGCGCCGCTCCTACCAGAGGGGCATCCTCGACGGTCGTGACATGGCCCGGGTGTTCGCCTGGATGCGCCCCAACGACCTGATCTGGAGCTATTTCATCAACAACTACCTGCTGGGCAAGGAGCCGCCGGCGTTCGACATCCTCTACTGGAACAACGACCACACCCGGCTGCCGGCGGCCTACCACGGCGACCTGCTGGACTTCTTCAAGCACAACCCGCTGACCCATCCCGGCGGCCTGGAGGTGTGCGGCACGCCCATCGACCTGCAGAAAGTGACGGTGGACAGCTTCAGCGTCGGCGGAATAAACGACCACATCACGCCATGGGATGCGGTGTACCGCTCGACCCTGCTGCTGGGGGGCGACCGACGCTTCGTGCTGTCCAACAGCGGCCACGTCCAGAGCATCCTCAACCCACCGGGTAACCCCAAGGCCAACTACATCGAGAGCCCGAAACTGAGCAGCGATCCCCGGGCCTGGTACTACGACGCCCAGCACGTCGAAGGCAGCTGGTGGACGCAATGGCTGGGCTGGATCCAGGAACGCTCCGGCGCCCAGCGCGAAACCCTGATGACCCTGGGCAACGCGAACTATCCGCCCCTGGAGGCGGCCCCCGGTACCTATGTCCGCGTGCGCTGAGGCCCCAACGCCACGGCCGACCAATGGCCGTGGCACGACTTGATCAATTAAGAAGACCGGATGAAAACCCGCGACCGCATCCTTGAATGCGCCCTGCAATTGTTCAACGAAAAGGGCGAGCCGAACGTTTCCACCCTGGAAGTGGCCAATGAAATGGGCATCAGCCCCGGCAACCTCTACTACCATTTCCACGGCAAGGAGCCACTGGTCCTCGGCCTGTTCGAGCGATTCCAGGGTGAACTGGCGCCGCTGCTGGACCCACCGGCACAAGTGCGGTTGGCACCGGAGGACTACTGGCTGTTCCTGCACCTGATCGTCGAGCGCCTGGCCCAGTACCGGTTCCTGTTCCAGGACCTGTCGAACCTGGCCGGGCGCCTGCCGAAACTGGCCAAGGGCATCCGCCAGTTGCTCAACGCCCTCAAGCGCACCCTCGCGTCGCTGCTGGCGCAACTGAAGGCCCAGGGACTGCTGGTCAGCGATACCCAGGCCCTGGGGCAACTGGTGGAGCAGATCACCATGACCTTGCTGTTCTCGCTGGATTACCAACGCATTCTCGCTCGCGAGGGCGAGGTCCGGCTGGTGGTCTACCAGATCATGATGCTGGTGGCGGCGCACTTGCTGCCGCAGGTGAAAGCCGCCACCGAACAGTTGGCGCTCCAATACCTGGAAGACCACGATTAGCAACCTGTGGGAGCGGGCTTGCTCGCGAATGCGGTGCGGCATTCAGCATCGATGCTGGCTGATCCATCGAATTCGCGGGCAAGCCCGCTCCCACATTGGATGGGTGGCAACGCAAACAAAAACGCCCGACCTTCACAGGCCGGGCGTTTTGATTTGCCCTGTAAATCAGGACTGACTGGTAGGCGTCGTTGGAGCCGGCGCTGGCGTCGGGTTGGCCACCGGAGCCGGTGCCGAGGCGGAGTTCGCCGTGCTCGCCACAGGGGCTGGCTTGGCGGCCGCCGTCGGTGCCTTGGGGGCTGCGGCTTTCGGTGCGGCTGGTTTTTTCACGGCAGGTTTCTTCGCCGCCGCGGGTTTGGTCGCAGGCTTGGCGGCCGGCTTCGCGGCTGTCTTGGTGGCAGCAGGTTTGGCCGCTGCGGTTTTCGCCGCCGGCTTGGCCGCTGGCTTGGCTGGAGCCTTTGCCGCGGTGGTCTTGGCCGCTACCGGTTTAGCCGCAGCCTTGGCAGCAGGCTTGGCCGCCGCGGTTTTCGCCGCTGGTTTGGCCGCCGGCTTGGCAGCGGTTTTGGCCGCGGCCTTGACCAGAGGCTTGGCCGCTGTCTTGCTGGCCGGCTTGGCCGCAGCAGTCTTGCTCGCCGCAGGCTTGGCTGCCACCGGGGTCACCTTGGCACCGGTGAGTTTTTCGATCTGCTTGGTCAGGGTGTCGACCTTGCTGTGCAACGCCTTCACTTCATTGCGGCTTGGTACACCCAGACGGGAGATCGCGCTGTTCAGGCGCTTGTCGAAAGCCCCTTCCAGTTCGTCCCACTTGCCCAGTGCCCGATCCTTCACGCCGCCGATGCGCGACTTGGCGGACTCGGCAGAGCCCTTGGCGGCATCGACCTGCTTGCTGACCGCCGTCTTGGTGAGTTTTTCGGCCTTCTCGCCGTCCTTTACCAGGGACTCGAAGAGTTTGCTGCCGTCAGAGTCGATCTTCGAGTACACGCCTAAACCAGCCAGCCAGATTTTGCGGGAGTACTTTTCAATCGTCCCGGCCCACGAGCTGCCTTCTTTTTCTGTGCTTTTTTTACCAGCCATCCCGTTCTCCTTAATGTTTACGCGCAACACGCTCGAGCAATGCCGTCAGCTCATCGAGCTTGACAGAGAGTGCCTCAACGTCATGTTTAGACGGAATGCCGATACGATTCAAGGCACTTGCAACACGAGCATCAAATACCTTTTCTACTTTATCGAGCTGAACTTCAACCCTGGCCTTGAACGTATTAACGTCGGACTTGACTTCCATCAACTCACTGTTGGCGGCTTCAAGTTTTCCGGCAACGCTCTTTTTGCCTTTGGTTTCAACAACTTCGCCAGCCTTGATCAATTCCTGGAAGTATTCGCTGCCTTCCTGTCCAACCTTCGCGTAGGCGCCCAGGCCAGCCAGCCAGATCTTGCGCGCGTACGTTTTCACGTCGCTTAGCGTGGAAGATTCAACGTCGGTTTTTTTCTTCAGGACAACTTTGGCCATGGTGCACCTCACTCGCAGATGGGTTTGAGGAACTGCCCGCACACGGACGGGCTCAGGCACAAAGTAGTGACAATAATTAGAAAGGGCACCCTAACAACTGACACAGAGTGGGCGATGATTGACCACGGGTGGGAGCGGGCTTGCTCGCGAATGCGGTGGATCAGTCAACATCAATACTGAATGTCATACCGCATTCGCGAGCAAGCCCGCTCCCACAGCGTTTGGTGGTGAACTTGAGGCGGTATCCTCCTTGCGATCAATCAGGCCAACGCTTTATCCAGCGCCTTTTCAATCTCAGTCTTGATCGTCCCGCTCATCGCCGACATCAACATGCCCAGTTCCACGTCGATACGGATCGAGTCCTCACCGACCAGCACTTCGCCCTTGACCCCGGAGCGCTTGAGTTTGAGCGTGTCACCGACCCATTGCGGCTCCAGGCCGTAGCTCTCGGACAACTTCTGCGCCATCTTGTCGGCCTTGGCACGGGCCGCTTCCTTGCCCAGGTCATGGGCACGTTCAACAGTAATACGGGCCATCGGGTGACTCCTGTTTTATCGGGACTTGCCTGAACGTTTCAGACCCTGGCTGCGTCAAAACGTCCTGGCGGTGGCTCATCTTACCTTCAGCCTTGCCAAGACAAAGCCCTCCACCGGGATTAGAATGTCCCGCATTCTTTTTTGGTGACAGCGATATGACTGACCCGCGCAAAGGCAGCGATGCCGAACCCACCACTCACTTCGGCTTCAAGAACGTGCCGGAAAGCCAGAAGGCGGAAAAAGTCGCTGAGGTTTTCCACTCGGTGGCCGCCAAGTATGACTTGATGAACGACCTGCTCTCGGGCGGCATGCACCGCCTGTGGAAGCGCTTTGCGATCGAACTGTCGGGCGTGCGCAGCGGCAACCGCGTGCTGGACATCGCGGGCGGCACCGGCGACCTGACGAAGAAGTTCTCTCATATCGTCGGGCCGACCGGCCAGGTGGTGCTCGCCGACATCAACGAATCCATGCTCAAGGTCGGCCGTGACCGCCTGCTGGACCTGGGGGTGGCCGGCAATGTCGAGTTCGTCCAGGCCGACGCCGAGAAGCTGCCATTCCCGGACAACCACTTCGACTGCGTGACCATCGCCTTCGGCCTGCGCAACGTCACCCACAAGGAAGACGCCCTGCGCTCGATGCTGCGGGTGCTCAAGCCCGGCGGACGCCTGCTGGTGCTGGAGTTCTCCAAGCCGACCAACGCGCTGATGTCCAAGGCCTACGACGCCTACTCGTTCGCCTTCATGCCGCTGATGGGCAAGCTGATCACCAACGACTCGGAAAGCTATCGCTACCTGGCCGAATCGATCCGCATGCACCCCAACCAGGAAACCCTGAAGTCGATGATGGTGGACGCCGGCTTCGACCGCGTGACCTACCACAACATGACGGCCGGCATCGTCGCCCTGCACCGCGGTATCAAGCCCTGATGCTGCTCACCGGCCTGCTCGCCAGCGTCGAACTCGGTATCAACCGCGTCCTGCGCCTGGACAGCACGGCGCTCGCGCGCCTGGCGCCCTTGAGCGGCAAGGTGATTGCCGTCGACTGCCGCAGCCCGGCGCTGCAACTGTTCCTCCTGCCCAGCGACGAAGGCCTGATGCTCGCCGCGCACTGGGAAGCCGAGGCGGACTGTACGCTGCGGGCCCCGGCGTCGAGCCTGTTGAGCCTGGCCTTGAGCAAGGACAAGACCGCGGTCCTGCACCGCCCCGACGTCGAGCTCGACGGCGACAGCGGCGTGCTGCTGGAGCTGGCGGCGGTCCTCCAGGACCTGGAGCTGGACTGGGAGTATGAAGTGTCCCGATGGCTCGGCCCGGTGGCCACCCCACTGCTCGGCGGCCACCTGCGCAGCCGCGCCCGCTGGTACCGCCAAGGGTTCGCCAGCCTGGGACAGAACCTGAGCGAGTACCTGGCCGAGGAATCGCGTACGCTCGTCGGCCAACGCGAAGCCCAGGCCCGCTTTAATGAACTGGACCAGGTCAAGCTTGACCTGGAACGACTCGAGGCGCGTTTCGAGCGCCTTTCCCGATCCCTTGAAACCAAGCGATAACGCATGAAGCTGCTTGCCGTCCGCCGTTTGTTGCGCATCCAGCGCGTCGTGATTCGCTACCGCCTCGATGACCTGCTGTTCGCCCTGCCGTTGCCCTGGTTTCTCCTGGCGCTGCGCTTCGTGCTGCCGTGGCGCTGGCTGCCCCGGCGCACCCTGGACCTGAGTCGCGGCGCACGCCTGCGCCTGGCCTTGCAGGACCTGGGGCCGATCTTCATCAAGTTCGGGCAGATCCTCTCGACCCGTCGCGACCTGTTGCCCGAAGACATCGCCGATGAGCTGATGCTGCTGCAAGACCGCGTGCCGCCGTTCGACTCCAAGGTGTCGGTGGCACTGATCGAAGGGCAGTTGGGCAAGCAGATCAGCGAAGTCTTCAGCCGCTTCGACGTCGAGCCCCTGGCCTCGGCCTCCGTGGCCCAGGTGCACGCCGCGCAACTCAAGAGCGGCGAAGAAGTGGTGGTCAAGGTGATCCGCCCGGGCCTCAAGCCGATCATCGCCCAGGACCTGGCGTGGCTGTTCATCCTCGCCCGCGCCGCCGAGCGGCTGTCGGCCGATGCACGCCTGCTGCACCCGGTGGACGTGGTCCAGGACTACGAGAAAACCATCTACGACGAACTCGACCTGCTACGCGAGGCGGCCAACGCCAGCCAGTTGCGCCGCAACTTCGAAGGCTCGCCCCTGCTCTACGTGCCGCAAGTCTACTGGGACTGGTGCCGGCCGAAAGTGCTGGTGATGGAGCGCATCTACGGCATTCAGGTCACCGACCTGGCGACCCTGGCCGACCAGCGCACCGACATGAAGATGCTCGCCGAACGCGGCGTGGAAATTTTCTTCACCCAGGTGTTCCGCGACAGTTTCTTCCACGCCGACATGCACCCGGGCAACATCTTCGTCAGCACCGTGCAGCCGTGGAGCCCACAGTACATTGCCATCGACTGCGGCATCGTCGGCAGCCTCACCCCGGAAGACCAGGACTACCTGGCCCGCAACCTGTTCGCCTTCTTCAAGCGCGACTACCGTCGGGTAGCCCAGTTGCACATCGACTCTGGCTGGGTGCCGGCCGAGACCAAGCTCAACGAATTCGAAGCGGCGATCCGCACCGTGTGCGAACCGATCTTCGAAAAACCGTTAAAGGATATTTCCTTCGGCCAGGTGCTGATGCGCCTGTTCCAGACCGCACGCCGCTTCAACATGGAAGTCCAGCCGCAACTGGTGCTGCTGCAAAAGACCCTGCTGAACATCGAAGGCCTCGGTCGCCAGCTGTACCCGGACCTGGACCTATGGAACACCGCCCAGCCCTTCCTCGAACGCTGGATGCGCGAGCGCGTCAGCCCGCGCACCTTGCTGGGCAACGTGCAGAGCCAGTTCGAGCAGATCCCGCACCTGGCCAACATGACCCGCGACCTGCTGGAACGCATGTCCCAGCCCCATGCCCAGGATCCGCCACCGCCTTGGCACAAACGCAAGGACGACTGGTTCCTGCGCCTGCTCGGCGCGGCCCACCTGGGCGGTGGCGCGGTGCTGGCCAGCGGCGGGCCGTTGAGCCAACTGGGCCACTGGCCGGCCGGTGTCATGGTTGCGGTGGGTCTGTATCTGGTCGTTCGCCGATAGCCAGCACCGGTTCGCACTGGCACACTGTTTCAACGCTGGGCCCGCCGACGCCAAGTGCGCGGCCCATTGTCGGAGTCGAAGATGAAAAACTGGCAGGACGAGATCAAGTGGGACGCTGACGGCCTGGTGCCGGCCATCGCCCAGGATCACAAGACCGGGCGCGTATTGATGATGGCCTGGATGAACCGCGAGGCGTTGTCCCTGACCGCCGCCGAGAACCGCGCCATCTATTGGTCACGTTCGCGTGGCAAGCTGTGGCGCAAGGGTGAAGAGTCCGGGCATGTCCAGCACCTGCATGAGATGCGCCTGGACTGCGACGGCGACGTCATCATCCTGATGGTCGAACAGGTCGGCGAGATCGCCTGCCACACCGGCCGTCAAAGCTGCTTCTATCGCGTCTTCGAGAACGGCGACTGGAAAACCGTCGACCCGGTGCTCAAGGACCCGCATGCCATTTATTCAGGACATCCCCATGAGTGATACCCTGACCCGCCTGGCCCAGGTGCTGGAAGAGCGCAAGGGCGCCGCGGCCGACAGCTCCTATGTCGCCAGCCTGTACCACAAGGGTTTGAACAAGATTCTGGAAAAAGTCGGCGAAGAGTCGGTCGAGACCATCATCGCCGCCAAGGACGCCGCCATCAGCGGTGACTGCAGCGACGTGATCTACGAGACCGCCGACCTGTGGTTCCACAGCCTGGTCATGCTGGCCCAACTGGGGCAGCATCCACAGGCCGTACTGGATGAACTGGACCGTCGCTTCGGTCTGTCCGGGCATGTCGAGAAAGCCTCGCGTCCGTCCGCCTGATCAACTCTTGAGAGGAATAGCCACATGGGTATTTTTGACTGGAAACACTGGATCGTCATCCTGGTCGTCGTGGTGCTGGTGTTCGGCACCAAGAAGCTGAAGAACCTCGGCACCGATGTCGGCGAGTCGATCAAGGGCTTTCGCAAGGCCATGAACGATGACGAAAAACCCGCCGACCCGAGCGCGGCACCGGCCCAACCGGTTCCACCGGCCCAACCTGTCCATCCCCAGGCGACCCAGCCTGTGAGTGCGCCGCACACCATCGACGTGCAGGCCCAGAAAGTCGAAGAGCCGACCCGCAAAGACTCGTGAGCACTGACTAATGTTTGGGATCAGCTTCACTGAACTGCTGCTCGTCGGCCTCGTTGCCCTGCTGGTCCTGGGCCCCGAGCGCCTGCCGGGTGCTGCGCGCACCGCCGGTCTGTGGATCGGGCGCCTGAAGCGCAGCTTCAACGCGATCAAACAGGAAGTTGAACGTGAAATCGGTGCCGACGACATCCGTCGGCAACTGCACAACGAACACATCCTGTCCCTGGAGCAGGAAGCGCGCAAAATCCTCACGCCGACCCAGCAGGAGCCGACGCCGGTCGCCCCTGCGGTCGAGCCGACGATTGCCCCGCAAGCGCCGGCGACCGATTCGTTGCAGGCACCGGCCGAACCAGCCAAACCAGTGGAGCCGGCCCCGACGGCCACGCCCCCAGCCGCTCCCAACGACCCTACATTGCCGCCGCGAGCCCCATGAGCAATATCCCAGAGCATGACCAGCCGATGCCGCTGGTATCGCACCTCACCGAGCTGCGCACGCGCCTGCTGCGTTGCGTCGCGGCGGTCTTCATTATCTTTGCCGGGCTGTTCGCCTTCACCCAGCAGATCTACACCTTCGTCTCCACGCCGCTGCGCCAGTACCTGCCGGCCGGCGCGACGATGATCGCCACCGACGTGTCGTCACCGTTCCTGACGCCCCTGAAGCTGACGATGATGGTCTCGCTGTTCCTGGCGATCCCAGTGATCCTGCACCAGATCTGGGGCTTCATTGCGCCCGGCCTGTACAAGCACGAAAAACGCATCGCCGTGCCGCTACTGGTGTCCAGCATCCTGCTGTTCTACACCGGCATGGCCTTCGCCTATTTCCTGGTGTTCCCGCTGATCTTCAAGTTCTTCGCCGCCGCCACTCCGGCGGGCGTGGAGATGATGACCGACATCACCAGCTACCTGGATTTCGTCATGACGCTGTTCTTCGCCTTCGGCGTGGCGTTCGAAATCCCCGTGGCGGTGGTGCTGCTGGTGTGGATCGGCGTCGTTGACGTCGAGTACCTGAAGAAGATCCGTCCGTACGTGATCATCGGCTGCTTCGTGGTCGGCATGATCCTGACCCCGCCGGACATCTTTTCCCAGACCCTGCTGGCCGTGCCGATGTGGTTGCTGTTCGAGATCGGCGTGCTGTTCGGCGGCCTGGTGCGCAAGCGCAGCGAACACCCGGAAGACGAGACGGTTGACGACCACAACGACCAACCGCCTGCGACCCAAGCGTGAACCTGTTGCTGCTCGAAGAGGCTGACTTCATCGGGCCGGACCGGGTGATCCTGAGTGATCGCCGGCTGACCCACATGCAGGAAGTCCACCGCAGCGCCGTCGGCGACAGCCTGCGGGTCGGGCGCCTCGGCGGCTTGATGGGCACGGCTCAGGTACTGCGCCTGGAAGCCCGCGAGGCCGAGCTGCAGGTGAGCCTCGACCAGCCGCCGCCGGCCAAGCTGCCGTTGACGCTGGTGCTGGCCCTGCCCCGCCCCAAGATGCTCCGGCGGGTGTTCCAGACCGTCGCCACCATGGGTGTACCGCGGGTGGTGCTGGTCAACAGCTACCGGGTGGAAAAGAGCTTCTGGCAGACGCCGTTCCTCGAACCCGAGGCCATTCGCGAGCAATTGATCCTCGGCCTGGAGCAGGCCCGGGACAGCGTGCTGCCGGAGATCATCATCGAAAAACGCTTCAAGCCCTTCGTCGAAGACCGTCTGCCAGCCATCACCCAAGGCACCCTCGGCCTGGTGGGCCACCCGGGCAACCATCCGCCCTGCCCTCGGGCGCTGACGGAGGCGGTGACACTGGCCATCGGCCCGGAGGGTGGCTGGATCCCCTACGAGATCGACCTGCTGAGCAAGGCAGGCCTGCAACCGGTGCAGTTGGGCGAGCGGATCCTTCGGGTCGAGACCGCGGTCACGGCGCTGCTTGCACGGCTGTTCTGATGCCCTGCGGTTGATTGACGTCCTGTGGCGAGCCCCGCCACAAGCCCCACACGCTTAAGTTCGTCAGCGTCATGGCTACAGATCCCACCCGAGCCGCCGATACAGCGCCCACAAGTCCAATTCAACGCTCCAAGGGAGTATCAGCATGTTCCGATGGCTTGCCCAGGGTCTGGGAAACGTAAGCGTTAATCGCAAACTCGGTGCAGGCTTCGGCCTGGTGCTGTTTCTCACAGTGATGATCGCGTTCACCGGCTGGTCCGGCCTGGGCAATGTCATCAGCCGGGGCGACAAGCTGGGGTTCATCGCCAGTCTCAACGACTTGAGCCAGGACCTGAATCTGGCAAGCATCGAGTACAACACCACACGCGGCGAGAAAGGACCACAACCGGTCAACGACCTGCTTGGCCGACTCGAAGCCGGGCTCAATACCGCTCGCCAGTTGATTGAACAACCGGCCGATGTGGCGCTGATCGATAAACAACTGGCCGCCGTCACGGAATACAAAGGCGCCTTTGCCCAGATGACCCGCGCCACCGTCAGCCGCGAAGATGCCCGCAGCAAGCTGGGCGCCAACGCCGACAATGCCGTGGCCCGCGTCGCCGACGTTGAAAAGGCGCTGCTGCAATCGGGCGATATCTCGTCCTTCAACAGCATCGTGACCCTGAGTAAAGCGGTCCAGCAAGCGCGTTATCAGGTGCGCGGTTATACCTACAGCGGTAAGAGCGATGCCCAGCAACCCGCCCTCGAGGCCATCGATAACGTACTCAAGCTGCTGGCTCGTTTGCCCGAGCAGTTGCCTGAGGAATATCAGGCCAACCTGCAACAGGCCAACGACTCGTTCAACCTCTATCGCGCGGCTGTCAGCCAGTTCCGAGACTCGCAGATCGACAACGCCGCGGCGCTCCAGCGCATGACCGAGCAAGGCCAGGTGTTGATGGACGCCAGCCAGAAACTGACCGTCTCCCAGACCGCCGTGCGTGACCGTGACGCCGCCCAGGCCAAGACCGTCCTGATCGTCGCCGCCGCGCTGGCGCTGCTGTTGGGTGTGGTCGCCGCTTTGTTCATCACCCGTCAGATCGTCGGCCCTCTCGGCCAGACCTTGACGGTGGCCGAACGCGTAGCCGCTGGCGACCTGACCTATAACCTCACCTCAGATCGGCGCGACGAACTGGGCCAACTGCAACGCGCCATGCACAGCATGACCGTGGGCCTGCGCCAGTTGATCGGTGGCATCGGCGAAGGCGTCACGCAGATCGCCAGCGCCGCCGAACAACTCTCCGCCGTCACCGAACAGACCAGTGCCGGGGTCAACAGCCAGAAGGTGGAAACCGACCAGGTCGCCACCGCCATGCATGAAATGACCGCCACGGTGCAGGAAGTGGCACGTAATGCCGAGGAAGCGTCCGAAGCCGCCGTCGCCGCCGACCAGCAGGCCCGCGAGGGTGAGCGGGTGGTGAGCGAAGCCATCTCCCAGATCGAACGCCTGGCACTCGAAGTGGGTAACTCCACCGCGGCGATGGGCGACCTCAAGCGCGAAAGCGACAAGATCGGCAGCGTGCTCGACGTGATCAAGTCCGTGGCCCAGCAAACCAACCTGCTGGCCCTCAACGCCGCCATCGAGGCCGCCCGTGCCGGCGAGGCGGGCCGTGGCTTCGCCGTGGTGGCCGATGAAGTCCGCAGCCTGGCCCAGCGCACCCAGAAGTCCACCGAAGAGATCGAAGAGCTGATCCTGGGCCTGCAGAACGGCACCCAACAGGTCGCCACGATCATGGACAACAGCCGCGGCCTGACCGACAGCAGCGTCGAACTGACGCGCCGCGCCGGCGGTTCCCTGGAAAACATCACCCGCACCGTCTCGGCGATCCAGTCGATGAACCAACAGATCGCTGCGGCCGCCGAACAGCAGAGCGCCACGGCCGAGGAGATCAACCGCAGCGTGCTGAATGTGCGCGACGTCTCCGAACAAACCTCGGCCGCCAGCGAAGAAACCGCCACCTCCAGCGCCGAGCTGGCCCGCCTGGGCGTTCACTTGCAGACGTTGGTGGGTCGGTTCAAGGTCTAGCACCGGCAACAGCCAGGGCGGGGCACGGATTGCTTCGCCCTGGAAATACGCCGGCCTATTTCCTACAGATCGCTCGTCTATGGTCGATACTCTCCTCATAAGGCCTATAAAACGGTTCGAGGGGAGTATCAACATGTTCAGTTGGCTGACCGAGAAGCTGGGAAATGTAAGCGTCAATCGCAAACTGGGCGTCGGTTTTGGCCTGGTGCTGTTCATGACCCTCCTGAGCACCCTCGCCGGCTGGAACAGCCTGAGCAGCGTGATCAGCCGCGCAGACAAGCAGGCCTCCATCTCCAGCCTCAACGAGTTGGCCAAGGACCTTCGAGTCGCCCGCCTCGACTACGAGATGCGTCGCGGCGAACAAGGGCCGGCAGCCGTGAGCGACTACCTGGCCAAGCTTCAAGGGAGCCTCCAGGCGGCCCTCGATCGATTCGTGCGACCAGCGGACCGCGACCTGCTCAACCAACAGTTGGCCAACCTCGACGAATACAAGCGCGCTTTTGCCGACATGACCCAGGCGACGCAGGATCGCGAGTCGGCCCGATCCAAGTTGGGCGCCAACGCCGACAATGCCGTGGCCAAGGTTACTGAAGTCGAGAACGCCTTGCACCAAGGCGATAGCATTGCCCCGTTCAACGACGTGGTCGAGTTGAGCAAGCTGATCCAGCAGGCCCGCTACCAGGTCCGCGGCTACACCTACAGCGGCAAGGCCGATGCCGAACAGCCGGCGTTGGACGCCATCGACAACGTCCTGAAAAACCTGGAAGGCTTGCCAGGCAAACTGCCGGAGCAACACACCGCCAACCTGCAACAGGCCACCGAATCGATGAAAGCCTATCGCGCGGCGGTCAGCCAGTTCCGCGATTCCCAGGTCGCCACCGCCTCGGCTCTGAAGAAAATGACACAAGAGGAGACCCGCCTGAATGACCTGAGCAATCAGTTGACGACCTCGCAGACCGAGAAACGCAATGAAGAAACGGCCAGCGCAAAAAGCACGCTGATCATCGTCACCGTACTGGCGCTGGCGTTTGGCCTGCTGGCCGCCTGGCTCATCACCCGGCAGATCGTCGTGCCGCTGCAACAGACCCTGGTGGCACTGGAACGGGTGGCCTCCGGCGACCTGAGCCAGAACCTCGAGGTTCGTCGCCGCGATGAGATGGGGCAGTTGCAAAGCAGCCTGCAACGGATGGTGGTCAGCCTGCGGCAACTGATCGGCGGCATCGGCGAAGGCGTCACGCAGATCGCCAGCGCCGCCGAACAACTCTCCGCCGTCACCGAACAGACCAGCGCCGGGGTCAACAACCAGAAAGTGGAAACCGATCAGGTCGCCACCGCCATGCACGAAATGACTGCCACGGTGCAGGAAGTGGCACGTAATGCCGAGGAAGCGTCCGAAGCCGCCGTCGCCGCCGACCAGCAGGCCCGCGAGGGTGAGCGGGTGGTGGGCGAAGCCATCGCGCAGATCGAACGCCTGGCCGAGGAAGTCGGCCACTCCACCACCGCCATGAGCGACCTCAAGCGCGAAAGCGACAAGATCGGCAGCGTGCTCGACGTGATCAAGTCCGTGGCCCAGCAAACCAACCTGCTGGCCCTCAACGCCGCCATTGAGGCCGCCCGCGCCGGTGAGGCCGGACGTGGCTTCGCGGTAGTGGCCGATGAAGTCCGCAGCCTGGCCCAACGCACCCAGAAGTCCACCGAGGAAATCGAGGAACTGATCCTGGGCCTGCAGAACGGCACCCAACAGGTCGCCACGATCATGGACAACAGCCGCGGCCTGACCGACAGCAGCGTCGAACTGACACGCCGTGCTGGCGGTTCGTTGGAAAACATCACCCGTACCGTCTCGGCGATCCAGTCGATGAACCAACAGATCGCCGCGGCCGCCGAGCAGCAAAGCGCCACGGCCGAGGAGATCAACCGTAGCGTGCTGAATGTGCGGGATGTGTCGGAGCAGACTTCTGCGGCCAGTGAAGAGACTGCGGCTTCGAGTGCTGAACTGGCGCGGTTGGGGGTGCATTTGCAGACGTTGGTGGGGCGGTTCAGGGTTTAGCTTGATCTTGTTGGTGGTGCTCCCTGGGTGGTGCTCTCTGGGTGGTGTGTATATCCGTTGCTGCGGTTACGGCCGCTGGCGGTTCCGCCCTTACGGCGGGTCACTTTTGGATAAGGCGCCAAAAGTAACCAAAAGCGCCTTGCCCCACCACTGGGCACCTCGCTTAGGCGAGGTGTTCCCTCACTCCGGCATTGCTCCGTGGGCCCGCCGCGAAGGGCCATCCATGGCCCAGCGCGGCTATCCCGGCATCCATGCCGGGATACCCACTACGCAATGCCTGCGTTCGGCCCTTGTGGTTGATGGGGCCCCAAGATCAAAAGCAGGATCAAAAGCAAAAGCGAGGCGGCTTAACAGCCGGCTTGCGAGCCAGCTCTGGTCCCATAGCGGGCCCAGCCAATATCCAGGCCAACAATCCGTCAGCTCGAGGCTACGCAGCCTTGCGCCATTGCCTACAGCTACGCCAGAATCCGCCGGCTTGTGCGTCTCGGCCCCCCAGGCCTAATGTCTGCGGGTCGCTATCGGCTTAGCGATCGGGTTTAGCAGCCTGGACAATCCTAGACGTGCGCTCTCCACATGCGTGAGCAGGCTTCGGTGCCTACTCATTTATGTCATGGCGGTTGTGCGTGGGAGACTTTCGAGTCTGCCGGGTTCTAGGGTCCCGGTCTGCTAACCCGCGTACAGTCGCCACCCTTCTCGTTTAGCAGCGATGTCTGGCGACTCCATTACCCTAGGAGCGTCAAGCATGTACAAGGTCACACCTAACCCACCAGAACCAGAAACCGATACCAAAAAACTTCAGGAAGCCACTGATCGTGCGCTCGATGACTACCTGAACCCAAAACAGACCAAGCCCGAGGACGAACAGACTTCGGGCCAGTTATTTACTGTCGTTGACGGCGTCGATACTGAGAGCATGCTGGCCAACCTAAGCGAAACCCTGGCTTCAGCGAATACCATGATCAACAACCTTGCATTCGACCTGGATGGTTCGCGGCGTCATTTTGCCCTAGGCATTCAGCAACTGATTGAGCTGGGCGGTTTGTTGACGAATCGAATGCTGGACGAACTCAATACACAACCTTGAGCGCACCTAAAACGTGGCGAAGCAGCTTGCTCCCGCTCGACCGCGCAGTGGACGTCAATAAAAAAAGGGGCGGCTGCGCCACCCAGCGGGAGCAAGCTCCCTCGCCACGGGCAGCCTGTTTCCATACCAAAGCCGTTGCCGTTGGCTTTGGCTTTGGCTTTGGCTTTGGCTTTGGCTTTGGCTTTGGCTTTGGCTTTGGCTTTGGCTTTGGCTTTGGCTTTGGATCTTGATCTTGATCTTGATCTTGAGCGCCCCATTAACCACAAGGGCCGAACGCAGGCATTGCGTAGTGGGCAACCCGGCATGGATGCCGGGTTAGCCGCGCTGGGCCATGGATGGCCCTTCGCGGCGGGCCCACGGAGCAATGCCGGAGTGAGGGAACACCTCGCCTAAGCGAGGTGCCCAGTGGTGGGGCAAGAGCGTTTTGCTTACTTTTGCGCTTTTCAAAAGTAAGCCGCCGTAAGGGCGGAACCCCAAGCCGCCGTAACCGCAGCAACGGATATCCCCCAAATACCCAGACCAACAAAAAGCCCCGAATCTTTGCAGAAGCGGGGCTTTTTGCGGATCAGGCCAATTGAGGCTGCGTGCTCAACGGCTGAAGCGGTAGCAACGGCGCATGAGGATCGGCCTTCACCGATGCACGCCACGCTGCCAGCCACTCCGGATGAGCCTCGCTCCAAACCTGCTGATGCAGGCGGGACAGGGCCACCGGGTCGCTCAACAGTGCCAGGCGCTCGCCGTTGTTCAGCCCCGACGGGCCGACCTTGAGGGCATGGCGCACGCGTTCGACTCGCAGCCACTCGATCGGCTCGGCCTTGCCGTGCCGCGAGGTGGCCAGCGCATAGGCCAGGGCGTTCTGTTGTGGATCGACCACCGCCCGGATGAAGCCGTCGTTCAGCGCGTGCCAACGGTTTTCATGGGTGTACTGGTCAGTCGACACCAGTTCCTGTGGCGGCGCGTATTCCTCAGGGATCAGGAACAGGTTTTCGTCACGGGACTTCAGGCCCAGGCCGACGCGGCTGGAGATCACCGACACCGGGATCGACAGCATCAGCGAACCGACGATCGGCACCAGCCACCACAGGAAGCTCGGGTTCAGCCAGATCACCAGCAAGGCCCAGAAGAAGCCCAGCAGGGTTTGCGGGCCGTGGCGCTTGACCGCTTCGCTCCACGGCGTGGAATCGTCGTCACGCTTGGGCGAGTTCCAGGTCGCGGCCCAGCCAAGGAACGCGGCGAGCACGAAACGGGTGTGGAAGATCATCCGCACCGGCGCCAGCAGCATGGAGAACAGCATCTCCAGCAGCATCGACAAGGTCACCTTGAACTTGCCACCAAACTCTTTCGCGCCCTTGGCCCAGATCAGCACGATGCTCAGCAGCTTGGGCAGGAACAACAGCACGATGGTGGTCGAGAACAGGGCGATGGCCTTGTCCGGATGCCACTGCGGCCACAGCGGATAGAGCTGGCGCGGTTCGAGGAAGTACTGCGGCTCCATCAGCGTGTTCACCGCCAGCAGCGCGGTGGACAGCACCAGGAAGAAGAACCACAGCGGCGCCGACAGGTACGACATCACGCCGGTCAGGAACACCGCACGGTGCACCGGGTGCATGCCCTTGACCAGGAACAGCCGGAAGTTCATCAGGTTGCCGTGGCACCAGCGACGGTCACGCTTGAGTTCGTCCAGCAGGTTCGGCGGCAACTCTTCGTAGCTGCCTGGCAGGTCATAGGCAATCCAGACGCCCCAGCCGGCACGACGCATCAACGCGGCTTCGACGAAGTCGTGGGACAGGATCGCCCCGGCGAACGCGCCTTTACCGGGCAGTGGCGCCAGGGCGCAGTGCTCGATGAACGGCTTCATGCGGATGATCGCATTATGGCCCCAGTAGTGGGATTCGCCCAGCTGCCAGAAGTGCAGGCCGGCCGTGAACAGCGGACCGTACACCCGGGTGGCGAACTGCTGCATGCGCGCATACAGCGTGTCCATGCCCGAGGCCTTCGGCGCGGTCTGGATGATGCCGGCGTCCGGCGTCGCTTCCATCAGGCGCACAAGGCTGGTCAGGCACTCGCCGCTCATGACGCTGTCGGCGTCGAGCACGACCATGTACTTGTAGTCACTGCCCCAGCGACGGCAGAAGTCGTCGAGGTTACCGCTCTTGCGCTTCACGCGACGGCGACGGCGACGGTAGAAAATCTTGCCGAAGCCCCCGGCTTCACGGCAGACGTCCAGCCAGGCCTGCTGCTCGGCGACACAGATATCGGTTTCGTTACTGTCGCTGAGCACGAAGAAGTCGAAGCGGTCCAGGTCGCCGGTGGCGGCCACCGACTCGAAGGTCGCGCGCAAGCCGGCGAAAACCCGCGGCACGTCTTCGTTGCAGATCGGCATCACCAGGGCGGTGCGGGCGTCCTTGGGAATCGGCTCGTTGCCGGCACTGGCACCGGAGATACGGTACTTGTCGTGGCCGGTGAGCAGCTCAAGAAAGCCCATCAATGCGGTCCAGAAACCCGCCGACACCCAGCAGAACAGGATCCCGAACAGGATCAGGATGCTGGTTTGCAGGGCATACGGCAGCACCTGCGTAGCGGTCTGGGACAGCGGTTGATGCAGGACTTCGTCCAGGTCCACCAACGACCAGCCCTGGTACGGCATGATGCCTTTCATGTACCAGCCGGCGACGATGGTCTGGCCGAGCATCAGGATCAGCAGGATATAACGACGGATCGACCCCACCGTACGCCAACGGGCGTGTGGCAGCACACGCTCGTCCTTGGGCGGCTTCGGCGGGTTGGTCCGGCCGGTCAGGCGCCGCCAGCCGCGCACCAGGATGTTGGTGCGCCAGGGTTCCGGCACGACCTTGGTCCGACGAATCGGCGGCGTCGCCTTGAGGCACACCCGGCCGCTGGCGTCGAGCCCCAGCATTTCGGCGTCGGCAAGCTCCTCGGCGGTGCTCAGGGTCAAGCGACGACCCACCGAAGCCTGCGCCGCCTCTTCAGGGGCGTCGAACGTCGACGACGAAAGGCGCTCGTGCAGTTCGCTGAAGGACTTGCAGCCCGCCAGTTCGGCGCGCTGCTCGTCGGTCATGGGCAAATGAGCCAGGTACTCGCTGAGTGACTCTGGCTTGACTGGCGTATTACTCATCGGCTGGCAACTGATAGCTCCAGGTCTCGGTCAGGACTTGTTCAGTCGCTTCCGGTTCCTGCGGGGTTGGGGTCGCTTCAACGGCAGCGGAAGCAGACTTGACGGCCTTGGTTTCCTCCTGCCCTTTTTCCTTGGCGGTTTCTTTTTCGCTCTGCTGCCTGGCGACCTTGTCAGCCTTGGCCAGCGTCGTGGTGACGGTGTGCGCCGCGGCCGGCGCCTCGACAGGCGTCAACGGACGTACCAGCGCTGCGCGCATCTCGGTGGCCTGCTTGGCGTCCTTGATCTTCATGCGCAGGGTCAGGCGCCAGCCCTTGGTTTCCGGGTTGTAACGCACGCTGTTCTCGACGATCTCGGCGTTGTCGCCGACGCTGACCTGGCTACGCACCTCGGCGTCTTCCGGCAGGGCCTGCAACGAAGGACCTTCGAAATCCACCAGGTAGGCCACGCTGCCATCCGGCTGGCGGATCAGGTTGGATTGCTTCACGTCACCGGTGGAACGCAGGGTCTGCTTGACCCAGGCGCTGTCCGGCGAATGCAGGCTGGCTTCGTCGAGGGTCCAGTGCAGGCGGTAGCTGAAGTCCAGCGGTTGGCCGGGCTCAGGCAGTTTTTCCGGGCTCCAGAACGCAACGATGTTGTCGTTGGTTTCGTCGGCGGTGGGGATTTCCACCAGGTCGACAGTGCCCTTGCCCCAATCGCCTTTCGGCTCGATCCAGGCACTTGGACGCTTGTCGTAGCGGTCATCCAGGTCTTCGTAGTGGCTGAAATCGCGGCCACGTTGCAACAGGCCGAAACCGCGTGGGTTCTCCACCGAGAAATTGCTCACGGCCAGGTGTTTCGGGTTGTTCAGCGGACGCCAGATCCACTCGCCGTTGCCGGCATGGATCGACAGGCCGCTGGAGTCGTGCAGCTCGCGACGGTAGTTGAGCACCTTGGACGGCTGGTTGGCGCCGAACAGGTACATGCTGGTCAACGGGGCAACGCCCAGCTTGGTCACGCGATCACGCAGGAACATGCGCGACTTCACGTCGACCACGGTGTCGGTGCCCGGACGCAGGGTCAGGCGGTAGGCACCCGTGGCCCGTGGCGAATCCAGCAGGGCAAAGATCACCAGGTGCTTGTCGGTCGGTTTCGGGCGCTGGATCCAGAACTCGCGAAAGCGCGGGAATTCTTCACCGGAAGGCAGTGCCGTGTCGATGGCCATGCCACGGGCGGACAAGCCATAGACCTGGCCCTTGCCGATGACGCGGAAGTAGCTCGCGCCCAGCATGGTCATGATTTCGTCTTGCTTGTCGGCCTTGTTGATCGGGTACAGCACGCGGAAACCCGCATAGCCCAACTGCTCGGTGGCCTTTGGATCGAATTTGACATCGCCGAAATCGAAGCGCGAAGGATCGTATTTGATCTCTTCGACGTTCGTGGCGGTGATTTCGTTGATTTTCACCGGCGTGTCGAAATGCATGCCCTGGTGATAGAACGACAGCCGGAACGGCGTCTTCTGGTCGGCCCATTCGGCTTTTTCGGTGCGGAAACGGATTTTTTGATAGTCAGCGAATTTCATTTCGCGGAATTCGTTCGGCAGATTGCTGCGCGGGGCTTCATATTTTTGCCCGGCCAGTTCTTGAGCCTTCGCCGATACATCATCCAGGCTGAATGCCCACAGTTGGCCCGCGCCGAACAGGCACAACAGGGCCGAGCCCGCTACCAGAGCGTTTCTAAACCGTTTGGCAGACATTTTTGGTGCATTACAGGGACTAACAATCACGAGCAACCCTCGCCGAAAACAGATCAAAAAACCAACGGCCAGATAAAGTATCTGCTGGGTATCGGCTTTGAAAAAACCGACCTCGCGGACCACTCCTGCCAAGTTGGCGAGCATTGTTCCGACTCCGATGGAAGAAAATGATTCCCCAAACGGTCCAGGACAAGTCTCTACCTAAGTCAAATGGACCAGCGAATGCCGGTCCCCCGTAGCGCGCGATTATCTAGTAGGCCGCGTGACAACGCATCAGGGGCAACAAAGTATTTATCGAGAAAACTCCTAGTTTTTCCTGGAAAAAGGCCTGAAAAGATGTTTCAAACGCTTTCAGACCTGTAACAGGAACGTTACCGGACCATCGTTGACCAGATGGACCTGCATGTCGGCGCCGAATCTACCTGATGCCACAGTGCCATGCACCTGTTTCGCCTGCGTGACCAGATACTTGAACAGTGCTTCCCCCTGGGCGGGAGGCGCGGCCGTCGAGAAGCTCGGGCGCAAACCGCTCTTGGTGTCCGCCGCCAGCGTGAACTGCGACACCAGCAGCAAACCACCTCCCACGTCGGCCAAGGACAGGTTCATCTTGCCGTCGGCGTCACTGAACACCCGATAGTTAAGCAGCTTATGCAGCAGTTTGTCGGCACTGGCCTGGGTATCTTCAGGCTCGACCGCCACCAGCACGAGCAAGCCTTGGTCCACGGCACCTACCACCTCGCCGGCGACTTCGACCCGAGCGCCGCGAACCCGTTGCAACAGCCCCTTCATGCTTCTTCGGGCGGCAGGTCGAGCAGGCGCCGGGCCATCTGCCCGGCGGCGCGCACCAGCGCATCGGTAATGCCCGGCTCCGAAGCGGCGTGCCCGGCATCGCGGATCACCTGCAGTTCGCTGTTGGGCCAGTTCTGGTGCAGTTCCCAGGCGTTGTCCAGCGGGCAGATGACGTCGTAGCGACCGTGCACGATCACGCCCGGCAAATGCGCGATCTTGCCCATGTCGCGGATCAACTGGTTGGGCTCCAGGAAGGCGTTGTTGGTGAAGTAGTGGCATTCGATCCGGGCGATCGACAGCGCGCGTTGCGGCTCGGAGAAGCGATCGACCACCAACGGGTTCGGGCGCAGGGTCGCGGTACGACCCTCCCAGATGGACCAGGCCTTGGCGGCGTGCATCTGGGCGATCTGGTCGTTACCGGTCAGGCGCTTGTGGAAGGCGCCCAGCAGGTCGTCGCGCTCGTCCAGCGGGATCGGCGCGATGTAGTCCTGCCAGTAGTCGGGGAACAGGCGACTGGCACCGGCCTGGTAGAACCACTCGATTTCCTGCGGGCGGCACAGGAAGATCCCACGCAGGATCAGGCCATGGACCCGCTCCGGATGCGTCTGGGCGTAGGCCAGGGCCAGCGTCGAGCCCCAGGAGCCGCCGAACAGCACCCACTTCTCGATGCCCAGGTGCTTGCGAATGCGCTCGAGGTCTTCGACCAGGTCCCAGGTGGTGTTGTTTTCCAAGCTGGCATGGGGCGTGGAGCGCCCGCAGCCACGCTGGTCGAAGGTGACGATGCGGTACAGGTTCGGGTCGAAATAGCGACGACTCTGGGCATCGCAGCCGGCACCCGGGCCACCGTGAATGAACACCACCGGCAGGCCTTCGGCAGAGCCGCTTTCATCGACATAGAGCGTGTGGGTTTCATCGACAGCCAGATCGTGCCGGGCATGGGGTTTGATCTGCGGGTACAAAGTCTGCATTGCGCGCTCCGTAAGGGGTCGAGTCATCCCTGTGGGGACTTCTATTTAGTCTGCCGTCCGGCATCATAAACCCGAATGACCTTAATGAGCATGCCCCCTGCCCCAAACAATAGAGAACCTTGTGGCGAGGGGATTCATCCCCGCTGGGTCGCGAAGCGGCCCCGACAATGCACGAGCCGCACCCACCATTTGGGACTGCTGCGCAGTCCAACGGGGATGAATCCCCTCGCCACACAGGCAGCGCGATAACCTTTATTTTTTATAAGTCTCCCGCCCCCAAGCCAGTAGGCCCTCGAGCAACTCCCGGATGACCACCCGGGTCGGCGCCGCGAGGTCGGCCCGATAGCTGAACGGCTCGAACTCTTCCATGTAGGTGCTCTGGCACAGTTCCAGTTGCACGGCGTGGATGTTTTCGGCCGGGTTACCGTAGTGCCGGGTGATGTGCCCGCCCTTGAAGCGCCCGTTGAGCACGTGGGTGAACGCGTCATGACGAGCGCAGATGGCTTCGAGCTGGCTGGCCAGCCTCGGGTCGCAACTGGCGCCGTTGAAGGTGCCGAGGTTGAAGTCCGGCAGCTTGCCGTCGAACAGGTGCGGGATCACCGAGCGGATCGAGTGGGCGTCGAACAGCAACGCGTAGCCGAACTCGGCCTTGAGCCGCGCCAGCTCCTGTTGCAAGGCCTGGTGATAAGGCATCCAGACCTGCTCCAGGTACCGGGCCCGCTCCTCGGCGGACGGTTCCTGCCCTTCACGGAACAACGGCACGCCATCGAACAGCGTCGCCGGGTACAGCCCCGTGGTGGCGCCAACGTACATCGGCTTGTCGTCGGCGGGACGGTTCAGGTCGATGACAAAACGCGAATACTCGCCAGCCAGGGTGCTGGCGCCCAGTTCGGCGGCAAAGTCGTAGAGCCTGGGGATGTGCCAGTCGGTGTCCGGCAGGCTCCGGGCCTCGGCGATCAACCCGGCCTCCACCGCCGGCGTCAGGCGCAAGCCCGCGTGGGGCATGCTGATCAACAGCGGCACGCGCCCCTGGGTGAAATTCAGGACCTTTTCCACAAGCGTTCTCCTCAATCGATTTCAACGCCGTGACGCACGACGCGTTTTTCCAGTTCGCCCCCGAGCCAGTACGACAGGTCGGCCGGGCGATCGATGTGCCAGGCGACGAAGTCGGCCACCTTGCCGGCTTCCAGCGAACCGTGGGTCCGGGCCATGCCCAAGGCCTGGGCGGCGTGAATCGTCACGCCGGCCAGGGCTTCTTCCGGGGTCATCCGAAAGCAGGTGCAGGCCATGTTCAACATCAGGCGCACCGACAGCGCCGGCGAGGTGCCAGGGTTGAGATCGCTGGCCACGGCGATCTTCACGCCGTGCCGGCGCAGGGCATCCATCGGCGGCAGTTGGGTTTCACGCAGGAAATAGAACGCCCCCGGCAACAACACCGCTACCGTGCCGGATTCGGCCATGGCGATGGCGTCGTCCTCGGTCATGAACTCCAGGTGATCGGCCGACAGCGCCTGGTAACGGGCCGCCAGGCTCGAACCGTGCAACGACGACAACTGCTCGGCATGCAGCTTCACCGGCAGCCCCAGTTGTTGCGCGGTAATGAACACCCGCTCTACCTGCGCCGGGGAAAACGCCAGGTACTCGCAAAAGGCATCCACCGCATCCACCAGCCCCTCGGCCGCCAGGGCCGGGAGCATGACGGTGCAGATGTGCTCGATGTAGTCATCGGCGCGATCTTTGTATTCCGGTGGCAAGGCATGGGCCGCCAGGCAGGTGCTGCGCACGCTCACCGGCAACTCGGCGCCCAGGCGACGAATGACCCGCAGGATCTTGCGCTCGCTGGCCAGGTCCAGGCCGTAACCGGACTTGATTTCCACCGTGGTCACGCCGTCGCGCAGCAGGCTCTTCAGGCGCTTGGCGGCGCTGGCGAACAGTTCCTCTTCGCTGGCGGCGCGGGTCGCGCGCACGGTGCTGGCGATGCCACCACCGGCCGCGGCGATGTCGGCGTAGCTGACCCCTTGCAGGCGCTGCTCGAACTCACCGCTGCGGTTGCCGCCGAACACCGTGTGGGTGTGGCAGTCGATCAGTCCCGGCGTGACCCAGGCGCCCTTGAGGTCGTTGACCGCCGGATAGTCGCCGGCCGGCAGTTCTGCGCGCGGGCCGATCCAATGAATGTGTTCGCCCTGGGTGACGATGGCGGCGTCTTCGATGATCGCGTAGACGCCCTGGGCCATGGTCGCGGCGTGGCAGTTTTGCCAGAGGGTTTTCATCCCGGTTTCCTCGAATTATTCAAGATCGATTCGCGAGCAGGCTCGCTCCCACAAGGACTGCACAGAACCTGTGGGAGCGGGCTTGCTCGCGAAGACGGCGGCACATTCGACATTGATGCAAGCTGATCCTGCGCTTTCGCGAGCAAGCCCGCTCCCACAGGTATCGAGTAGGATCAACATCATGTGTGCTTGCTCGCGATGGTGTCCTTACAGGCTCGGCAACAACTGCGCCGTGACCAACTCGTTCAGGCAACGACTCGCCAACAGTTCACTGGCGGCATTGATGTCCGGCGCAAAGAACCGGTCCTTCTCATAAAACGGCACTTCTGCACGCAGCAGGCCACGGGCCTGCTCCAGCTTCGGCGAGGTCTTCAGGCCGCCGCGCAGGTCCAGGCCCTGGCACGCCGCCAGCCATTCCACCGCGAGAATCCCGCGGGTGTTCTCAGCCATCTCCCAAAGACGCTTGCCAGCGGCCGGGGCCATGGAAACGTGGTCTTCCTGGTTGGCCGAGGTCGGCAGGCTGTCCACCGAATGAGGATGGGACAGCGCCTTGTTCTCGCTCGCCAGGGCCGCCGCGGTGACCTGGGCAATCATGAAGCCGGAGTTGACCCCGCCATTGCCCACCAGGAACGGCGGCAACTGCGACATGTGCTTGTCCATCATCAGCGAAATGCGGCGCTCGCTGAGCGAGCCGATTTCCGCGATCGCCAGGGCCATGTTGTCGGCGGCCATGGCCACCGGTTCGGCGTGGAAGTTGCCGCCGGAAATCACGTCACCTTCGGCGGCGAACACCAGCGGGTTGTCCGACACGGCGTTGGCTTCGATCACCAGCACCTCGGCGGCCTGGCGGAACTGGGTCAGGCACGCGCCCATCACTTGCGGTTGGCAGCGCAGGGAGTATGGGTCCTGGACCTTGTCGCAGTTCTGGTGCGAGGCGGAGATTTCGCTGCGCTCGCCCAGCAAGTCGCGGTAGGCCGCGGCGGCGTCGATCTGGCCTTTCTGGCCACGGGCGGCATGAATGCGGGCATCGAACGGCGAGCGCGAACCGAGCACCGCTTCCACGGTCAGGCTGCCCAGGGCCAGGGCGCCGGCGAACAGGTCTTCGCCTTCGAACAGGCCACGCAGGGCGAACGCGGTGGACACCTGAGTGCCATTGAGCAGCGCCAGGCCTTCTTTCGCGGCCAGGGTCAGCGGTGCGAGACCGGCAACTTTCAAGGCCTCGACGGCCGGCAGCCATTCGCCTTTATAACGGGCCTTACCTTCGCCCAGCAGCACCAGGGACATATGAGCCAGCGGCGCCAGGTCACCGGAAGCCCCGACCGAACCCTTGAGCGGGATGTGCGGATACACCTGGGCATTGACCAGCGCGATCAGCGCATCGATCACCTGCCGGCGAATGCCGGAAAAACCCCGGCTCAGGCTGTTGACCTTGAGCACCATGATCAACCGCACCAGCGCATCGCTGATCGGCTCGCCCACACCGGCGGCATGGGACAGCACCAGCGAGCGCTGCAGGTTTTCCAGATCTTCGCTGGCAATGCGGGTCGAGGCCAGCAGGCCGAAACCGGTGTTGATGCCGTAGGCGGTGCGGTTCTCGGCGAGGATCTGCTCCACGCACGCCACGCTGGCTTCGATTTGCGCCGAAGCACTGGCGTCGAGGCTCAGTGTCACCGGCTGCTGATAGATGTCACGCAATTGAGCCAGGCTCAGTTGGCCGGGGATCAAGTTCAACGCTGTCATTTCCTGCTCCTTTTGAGAGTTTTTATGTATCCGCCAGTCGCTCCGGAATGTTCCGTTATCCGTCACCTTCGCTTTGTGGGCGATGCCTTGTGGGCAAGAGGTGCCTTGGCACGCTGGCGGTTGTGTTCAATTCAGATTCGGTAACGCGTCATGCAGCACGTAGGGGTCCTTCAGCAACGCGGCGGCACTGGCGATGTCGGGCGCCAACCAGCGGTCCTGATCGTAGGGCGGAACCCGTTCACGCAGCAGTTGCCAGGCAACGCCGGTGCCGGCGCCGAAGCGTTGCCCCTTGAGAAATTCGAAGGCCTGGGCCGCCAGCAGGTACTCGATGGCAAGGATCTGGGTGCAGTTTTCCAATACGCCGTGCAGCTTCAAGGCCGCGTTGGTGCCCATGCTCAGGTGATCTTCCTGCAAACCCGAGGTCACGTAGTTATCGAGTACTGTCGGTTGCGCCAACTGACGGTTCTGCGCACACAAAGAGGCGGCGACGTACTGCACGATCATCATCCCCGAGTTCACGCCGGGGTTGGCCACCAGGAACGCCGGCAGGCCGCTGACGTGTGGGTTGATCAAGCGGTCGAGGCGGCGCTCGGCGATGGAGCCGATTTCCGCCATGGCAATCGCCAGCAGGTCCGCCGCCAAGGCCACCGATTGGCCGTGGGGGTTGGCCTGGGACATGACCCGGAAGTTTTCCGGCGTACCCAGCAACAGCGGGTTATCGGTGACCGCGTTGAGTTCGGTTTCGATCTGCTGCCGGGCATGCGCCAACTGGTCGCGAGCGGCCCCGTGCACCTGGGGGATCGAGCGGATGCTCAAGGCATCCTGGGTGCGAATGCCCAGGCTCGAGGCAATCACTTCGCTGCCGTCGAGCAAGGCGCGCAAATTGGCCCCGACCTGCTGCATGCCGGGGTGCGGCTTGAGGGCGATGATCTCGGCGTCGAACGCGGCAATCTGTCCGCGCTGGGCCTCGAAGCTCATGGCGCCGACGACATCGGCCCATTGCACCAGGCGCGTCGCATCGGCCAGGGCCAGGCAACTCAAGCCGGTCATGCATGGCGTGCCGTTGACCAGGCACAAACCGTCCTTGGCCCCCAGTTGCACCGGTTGCAGGCCTTCGGCAGCCAGGGCCTGTTGCGCCGGAACGATTTGCCCGCGGTAGCTGACCTGCCCAACACCCAGCAGGGCAATGCTGATGTGGGCCATGTGGGTCAGGTAACCCACCGACCCCTGAGACGGCACTTGCGGGGTGATGCCGCGATTGAGCAACGCCAGCAACGCTTCGACCACCCGGCGATGAATACCGGACTTGCCCTGGCTGTAGTTGAGGATGGCGGCGCAGAGAATCGCCCGCGCCTGCTCATCGGCCAGCGGCGCGCCGACGCCACAGGCATGGCTGAGCAAGGTGTTGCGCGACAGCTGGCTGAGTTGTTCGTCCTTGAGCGAGACATTGCACAAGGCCCCCAGGCCGGTGTTGACGCCATAGGCGCGCTCGCCGCTTTCGACGATGCGCTGCACGATGGCCTGGGCATTTTCGATCCGCGCCCAGGCCTGGGCCGACAGCTCGAGCGGAGCGCCGAAACGAGCGACGGCGACCACGTCCTGCCAACGCAGGGGGGCATCGGCGATGATGATTTTTTCAGCCTGGGACATCTAAAGCCTCATACACATAAAGTTGCCAATAACATTTGTGGCGAGGGGATTTATCCCCGCTGGGCTGCGTAGCAGCCCCAAACCAAGCAATGAAGTCAACCTGATACAACTGAGTTACAGATAGTCGGGGCTGCTACGCAGCCCAGCGGGGATAAATCCCCTCGCCACAACAACACCAACCTGCAAATCAGTGCACAGCCTCAAACCACCGCCGCCCGGCGCTGCACGAACCGATCGACATACTCATCCGCCGGCGAGTGCAGGATCTCTCGCGGCGTGCCGACCTGGATCAGCTTGCCGTCCTTGAGGATCGCGATGCGGTTGCCGATGCGCACGGCTTCGTCGAGGTCGTGGGTGATGAACACGATGGTCTTGTGCAGGGTCTTTTGCAGCTCCAGCAACTGGTCCTGCATTTCCGCGCGGATCAGCGGGTCAAGGGCGCTGAAGGCCTCGTCCATCAGGATAATGTCGGTGTCCGCCGCCAACGCTCGGGCCAGGCCCACGCGCTGGCGCATGCCGCCGGAGAGCTGGTGCGGGTATTTGTTCTCGTAGCCCTTCAGGCCCACGGTGTTGATCCAGTGCAGCGCCCGCTCGGTACAGACTTGCTTGCTTTCGCCGCGCACCTTCAAGCCGTAGGCGACGTTGTCCAGCACGCTCTTGTGGGGCAGCAGGCCGAAGCTCTGGAACACCATGCTGATCTTGTGCCGGCGAAATTCGCGCAGGGCGTCCATGTCCAGTTGCAGGATGTCCTCGCCGTCCACCAGGATCGCGCCGCTGGTGGGGTCGATCAGCCGGTTGAAATGGCGCACCAGGGTGGACTTGCCCGAGCCGGACAGGCCCATGATCACGAAGATTTCGCCGGTGCCGATGCTCAGCGACAGGTCGTTAACCCCGACCACGCAACCGGTTTCGGCCAGCACTTGGTCCTTGGTCTTGTTCTGGCGGATCAGGTCCAGGGCGTCCTTGGGGCGATTGCCGAAGATCTTGAAGACGTTCTTGACTTCGATTTTGCTGATGGCGGTGTTGTTCATTTGCTCACCTCATGCCGAGGGCGACCATAGGCCTGGGTAATGCGGTCGATGACCACGGCGAGAATCACGATGGCCAGGCCGGCTTCCAGGCCGCGTCCGACGTTGAGGGTCTGGATGCCCACCAGCACGTCTTCGCCCAAGCCACGGGCACCGATCATCGAGGCGATGACCACCATCGACAGGGCCATCATGGTGGTCTGGTTGATCCCGGCCATGATGCTCGGCAGGGCCAGGGGCAGTTGCACGCCGAACAGCTGTTGCCAGCGGTTGGCGCCGAAGGCATTGATGGCTTCCATCACTTCGCCGTCCACCTGGCGGATGCCCAGGTCTGTCAGGCGAATCAGGGGCGGCGCGGCATAGATCACCGTGGCGAAGATCGCCGGGACCTTGCCCAGGCCGAACAGCATCAACACCGGAATCAGGTACACGAAGCTGGGCATGGTCTGCATGATGTCCAGCAACGGCATCAGCACCGAGCGCAGGCGGTTGCTGCGCGCCGAGAGGATGCCCAGCGGAATGCCGATCAACACCGAGATCAGCGTCGCGACCAGCATCAACGCGAGGGTCTGCATCAGTTTGTCCCACAGGCCCACCGCGCCCACCAGGAACAACAGGCCGACGATCACCGCCGTGGCCACGACCTTGCGCGTGGCGTGCCAGGCAATGCCACCGACGATGGCCAGCATCATCCACCACGGCGCCAGGCGCAGCAGGCCTTCGAGGTTGACGATGGCCCACAGCAACGTGTCGGAGATGTGCCGGAACACATCGCCATAGTTGGTCACCAGCGAATCGACCCAACCGTTGACCCAGTCGGCGATGGAAAAGGTAAAGCTTTCGGGAAACATAAGAGACTCTCGATCAAAGGGATGCGGTGAACGTCCCGGCCAGCCCTATGGTTGGCCGGGAAGAATTCGACCTACAGAGCCGCGTCGATTTTCTTGGCAGCGTCTTCACTGACCCAGGCGTGCCAGACTTCAGGATGTTCCTTCAGGAAGATCTTCGCCAGTTTTGGCGACTCGATCCGCTCTTTGGCCATGCGCCCCAGGTTCTGGTTCAGGATATCGATGGGCAGGTTGACCTTTTCCAGTACCGCGACCAGTTCCGGTGCCTCGTCGTGGAACGTCTTGGACAGGCCGACCTTGATGCTCACGCTCTTGTCCACGCCCGGTTTTTCTTCCAGTTTTACCAGGTCCACCTGGCCCATCAGCGGCGTGGGCGACCAGTAGTAGAACAGGATCGGCTCGCCACGCTTGTAGCTCGACAGCACGGCGGCATCCAGCGCCGGGCCGGTACCAGGGCGGAAGTTGGTGTAGGTATTTTCCAGGCCATAGCTTTTCAGCATTTCGCTGTTGTCCAGCTCGCAGGTCCAACCGGCCGGGCAATTGTAGAAGCGGCCCTTGGACGGTTCTTCCGGGTCCTTGAACACGGCGGCGTACTGGCCCAGGTCGGCAATGTTCTTCAGGCCCGGTGCCTTGGCTTCGAGCTTGCGCTTGGCATCGCCTTCCACCACGTAGCGCGGCACGTACCAACCCTCGATGGCGCCCACCACCGGCGCCCCGACGCCGACCACCTTGCCGGCCTTCTCGGCCTTGTTCCAGACCTCGCTGCGGCCGACCCACTCTTCGGCAAACACCTGGATGTCGTTGCTGCTCAGGGCGTTTTCCATGGTGATGGAGTTACCCGGCAGGCTGTCGGTCTTGCAGCCGTAGCCTTTTTCCAACACCACTTGCAGGACGTCGGTCAGCAGCATGCCGCTTTCCCAGTTCAGGCCGGCGAACTTCACCGGTTTGCCCGACTCGCACCAACCCGCCGCTTGCGTGGCGCCGGCACTGGCCAGCAGGCCCATGGAAAGCAACGTGGTCAGCAGGGTCTTGTTCGATTTCATTGTGTGACGCTCCTAATCATTTGAGTTGGCTTACGGCAGTCAAGAGGCATCCAGCCCTGTCAACGTCCCATCAGGCCGCGTGAACGCGGCCCGCCCTGCTCGGTTGTGCGTCAACCGCGTCCTGCTCGACCGGCAGGATCAATTGATCGGGTACTGCGCTGTGCCACCGCTTGGCGAGGACGTAGTACAGCGCCGCCGGGACCACCAGGCCGATGATCCACGAGATGTCCACGCCCCCCATCGCGGCCACCAGCGGGCCGGTAAAGAACTTGGTAGAAATGAACGGCAACTGGACCAGTACACCCAAGGCATAGACGCTGATACCCAAGGCGTTCCAGCGACCGTAGCGACCGTTTGGATCAGCCAGCGCCGGCACGTCATAGCGCTCGCGCGTGATGCAGTAGTAGTCCACCAGGTTGATCGCGCTCCAAGGCGTGAAGAACGCCAGCAAGAACAGGATGAACGACTTGAAGGCACCCAGGAACGAGTGCTGGCCGAGCAACGCGATCAGGGTCGCGGCGCCGACGATGACCAGCACGAAAACCAGGCGCTGCAAGCGCGTTACGTTCAGGTGGCCACGAAAGCCGCTGATGATGGTCGCGATGCACATGAAGCTGCCGTAGGAGTTCAGCGTGGAAATGGTGACCTTGCCGAACGCGATGCTGAAGTACAGCAGCGCAGCCGTGGCGCCAGCACCGCCCAGGCCCACGATGTAGGCCACTTCGTGACCCGCGAACTGCCCGTTGGCCGAAGCGGCGGCAAACACGCCGAGGATCATCGCCACCTGCGCGCCGATGACCGAGCCGGCGCCCGCGGCGAAAAAGGTTTTCACCGAGGACGTCTTGCTCGGCAGGTAGCGCGAATAGTCGGCCACGTAGGGGCCGAAGGCGATCTGCCAGGACGCCGCGAGCGACACCGCCAGCAGGAAGCTGCTCCAGCTGAAATGACGGATTTGCAAGAGTGCACCCACGTCCACCTGGCTGATCAGGCGAGCGAACAGGTACACAAAGGCAATCACGCCAATCACGCTGGCGACACGGCCGATGAAATGGATCACCCGATAGCCCAGCACCGTGACCAGCACGATGACACTGGCGAAAATGAGGATGCCGACACTGTCGCTGACGCCAAACAACTGGCCCAGCGCCTGGCCGGACAGCACGGTTCCGGTTGCGGTGAAACCCAGGTACATCAGGCACACCAGCACGATCGGGATGGCAGCGCCATAGACGCCGAACTGCACCCGGCTGGAGATCATCTGCGGCAGGCCGAGCCTGGGACCTTGCGCGGCATGCAACGCCATGACGCCACCGCCCAGCAGTTGGCCGATCAGCAGCCCGATCAACGACCAGAACACATCACCGCCCAGCACCACCGCCAAGGCACCGGTGACAATCGCCGTGATTTGCAGGTTGGCCCCCATCCAGAGGGTGAACTGGCTCAACAATCGACCATGCCTCTCCGCTTCCGGGATGTAGTCGATCGAGCGTTTCTCGATCAACGGCTTGCTGCTTGCACCTGTGCTGCTGGTGGCCATGGTTCAACCTCTGTGGATTGTTCTGAGATCCTGTGGAGCCTGCTTCCTGTGGGAGCGAGTTTGCTCGCGATAGCGGTGTATCAGCCGATGCCGGTGTCGAATCTGATGACGCCTTCGCGAGCAAGCCCGCTCCCACAGGGAGCCTGCGTTACTTGCCGGTAATCATCGGCAGATTCAGCCCCTGCTCCTTGGCGCAATCGATCGCGATCTGGTAACCGGCGTCGGCATGACGCATCACGCCGGTGCCCGGGTCGTTGTGCAGCACGCGGGCGATACGCTCGGCGGCTTCATCGGTGCCGTCGCAGACAATCACCATGCCCGAATGCTGGGAGAAGCCCATGCCCACACCGCCACCGTGGTGCAGCGATACCCAGGTCGCGCCGCTGGCGGTGTTGAGCAACGCATTGAGCAGCGGCCAGTCGGAGACAGCGTCGGAGCCGTCCTGCATGGATTCGGTTTCGCGGTTGGGGCTGGACACGGAACCGGAGTCCAGGTGGTCGCGGCCAATCACGATCGGCGCGGACAGCTCACCGCTGCGCACCATTTCGTTGAACGCCAGGCCCAACTTGGCGCGCTGACCCAGGCCGACCCAGCAGATACGCGCCGGCAGACCCTGGAAGCTGATGCGCTCGCGCGCCATGTCCAGCCAGTTGTGCAGGTGGGCGTCGTCAGGGATCAGTTCCTTGACCTTGGCGTCGGTCTTGTAGATGTCTTGCGGGTCACCCGACAGCGCCGCCCAACGGAACGGGCCGATGCCGCGGCAGAACAGCGGACGGATATAGGCCGGGACGAAACCGGGGAAGTCGAAGGCATTCTCGACACCTTCTTCCTGGGCCATCTGGCGGATGTTGTTGCCGTAGTCGAAGGTCGGCACGCCCATTTTCTGGAAGGCCAGCATGGCTTTGACGTGGACGGCCATCGATTGCTTGGCGGCTTTCACCACGGCGGCAGGTTCGGTCTTGGCACGGGCGCGGTATTCGTCCCAGGTCCAGCCGGCCGGCAGGTAACCGTTGAGCGGGTCGTGGGCGCTGGTCTGGTCGGTGACCATGTCGGGGCGCACTCCGCGACGGACCAATTCCGGCAGGATTTCAGCCGCGTTCCCACACAGCGCAATGGAAATCGCCTTGCCTTCGGCGGTGTATTTCTCGATACGGGCCAGGGCGTCGTCGAGGTCGGTGGCCTGCTCGTCGACGTAGCGGGTCTTGAGACGGAAATCGATACTCACCTGCTGGCACTCGATGTTCAGCGAGCAGGCACCGGCCAAGGTCGCGGCCAACGGCTGCGCGCCGCCCATGCCGCCCAGGCCGGCGGTCAGGACCCAGCGGCCCTTGAGGTTGGCGTCGTAATGCTGGCGACCGGCTTCGACGAAGGTTTCGTAGGTGCCTTGCACGATGCCCTGGCTGCCGATGTAGATCCAGCTGCCAGCGGTCATCTGGCCGTACATCGCCAGACCCTTGGCGTCGAGTTCGTTGAAGTGTTCCCAGGTGGCCCAGTGCGGCACGAGGTTGGAGTTGGCGATCAGTACGCGCGGGGCATTGCTGTGGGTCTTGAACACGCCCACTGGCTTGCCGGACTGCACCAGCAGGGTTTCGTCGTCATTCAGATGGGTGAGGCTTTCGACGATCTTGTCGTAGCACTCCCAGTTGCGTGCCGCGCGGCCGATGCCACCGTAGACCACCAGTTCCTTGGGGTTCTCGGCCACTTGCGGGTCGAGGTTGTTCATCAGCATGCGCAGCGGCGCTTCGGTCAGCCAGCTCTTGGCGGTCAGCGTGTTACCGCGAGGGGCGCGAATTTCAACGTCACGGTATTTTTCAGGTTTGCGGGTAGCGTCGGTCACAGCAAAAACTCCTCAGCGATCAATCCAGACCAGCCCGGCAGCGGGCAGCGATTTTGCGAACGTCGCGTTGAATGTCGTCACTCATACGCATACGTCTTTACTTGTATGTACAAGCATATGCAATCAAGCGGCCAACTTATCCAGGGCCTGTTCAGGAATCTTTTGAGAAATGGCTGGGAAGCGCGAATTTGAAGGGCTGCCAAGGCAGATTAAATTTTCGGCCGGGCGTTTTCAGGCGGGAAAGCAGTGGGTATACAGGCATGGTATTGCGCCACGCTGGGGCATTCGGTAACAAGTTGGTGCACACAGAAGACACGCTTTTTGTGGCGAGGGAGCTTGCTCCCGCTGGGCTGCGCAGCAGACCCAAAAAAAACAGGGCCGCTACGCGCCCCAGCGGGAGCAAGCTCCCTCGCCACCAAAGCCCTGTCGCAAGATATGTCAGTGAGCTGTCAGCTCAATCACGCAGCATTGGCCGTGGACAGTGACATCCATCAGCCCAGTGTTACCGCTCAGTTGCAAACAGTCGTAAAGACCCAGGCCCGCAGTGGTTTCGCCCACTTTGAGCGTCAGCCCCGGGGCCGCACTGAATATCAGCAGCGTCTGCGCCTCGCTGAAAAACCGTTGCTGGCCGCCCAGCCATTGCAGCCGTGCGCGGTAACGCTGTGGCGCGTAGATCAGGTTGAAGTCGCGAATCGGCCCGCCGAGCAAGGTGCAATGCACATGGCTCTCGCCACTGAACGCAAAGGGATCCAGCGGCCGCAGTGGCCGCGTGGCCTGGCCATCGACGCTCAGCGTCATGCCGTCACCCTGCAAGACACTGATAATCCGCTCGTAACCGGCGAACGTGGAAAAACCGCCAGACTCGCCAATATCGGCAATCGAGAGGCGCCAGCCGAAACCTTCCAGGCCGGTGCCGGCATCGCGGGTGATTTCCTCGGTGCTGCCACCGCCGTTCTTCCACGGCATGCGCGGATAATCCGCCGCGCGCAGGATCTTCAAGTCGCTCACTTATGAAACCGCCCTTCCAGACTGTGACGGGAACCGGGATGAATCAGCCGTGCCGCGGTCACCGGCTGACGCCCCGACCAGGTACGACGGCGGATCAACAGGCACGGCTCGCCCTTTTCGATCTGCAGCAACTTGCACTCATTCGGCTCGGCGAGAATCGCCTCGACCACGTGCTCGCCTTCAGTCAGCGGCGCGACCTGGTTCAGGTAGGCGTAGGGCGTTTGCAGGGTGAAGTCCTGCTTGAGGTATTCCGGCGCCACCAGCGCGTTGACGAAACGGTCCTCGATTTGCACGGGGATATCGTTTTCGAAATGCACGATCAACGAATGGAACACCTTCTGGCCTTCACGCATGTCCAGCGCCAGGGCCCGCTCGGAACCGGCGGCCTCTTCTTCCAGGGTGATGACCTTGCAGGTGTGGCGATGCCCACGGGAGGCGATCTCGTCGGCGATGTTGTGCACTTCGAACAAGGCAGACTGGCTCTTGGGTTCGGCCACGAACGTGCCGACGCCCTGCATGCGCACCAACAGGCCGTCGGCGGTCATCTCCCGCAAGGCCCGGTTGATGGTCATGCGGCTGAAACCCAACTGGCTGACCAGCTCGCTTTCCGACGGCACGCGGTAGTGCGGCGGCCAGTTTCCACTGTCGATCTGCTGGGTGATCATCTGTTTCACGCGGGCATACAAGGGCGCCGGGCTGTCACCCATGGTTGCGGCCAGCGGCGGTTTGGCAGGCGGAGTCGGCACGGCGGTTCCCTGTTCTGCAAATAAGAAGGCTAGCTTGCCGGAGTTTACCGGCCAGGCAAACGTCTGTATATGTATATACAAATTACGCACGATGAGGTTGAACCATGTCCGCCTTCTTTGCCGAACGCGCGCTGCTGCCTAGTGGATGGGCCAACGATGTACGCCTTGAGGTCAACGCGGCAGGCGTGCTGACCCATATCCAGGCCGATTCCCACGCAGACGGCGCCGAACGCCTGGCGGGGCCGCTGCTGCCGGGCATGCCGAACCTGCACTCCCATGCGTTCCAGCGCGCCATGGCCGGCCTGGCGGAAGTGGCGGGCAACCCCAACGACAGTTTCTGGACATGGCGCGACCTGATGTACCGGCTCGTCGGAAAAATCAGCCCCGACCAGCTCGGCATCATCGCCCGGCAGCTGTATATCGAAATGCTCAAGGCCGGCTACACCTCGGTCGCCGAATTCCATTATGTGCACCACGATACCGACGGCACGCCTTACGCCGACCCGGCGGAACTGGCCTTGCGCATCAGCCAGGCCGCCAGCGATGCCGGGATCGGCCTGACGTTGTTGCCGGTGCTCTACAGCCATTCCGGTTTCGGCGGCCAGGCGCCCAATGACGGGCAGCGGCGCTTCATCAACAGTACCGAGAACTACCTCAAACTCCAGTCACGCTTGCAGCCGATCCTGGCCGGGCAACCCACCCAGGCCCTGGGTTTGTGCTTCCACTCCCTGCGTGCGGTGACACCTGAGCAGATCCGCGACGTGCTGGCGGCGAGCGATCGCCAGTGCCCGGTGCATATCCACATCGCCGAGCAGCAGAAGGAAGTCGACGACTGCCTGAGCTGGAGCGGCGCCCGGCCATTGCAATGGCTGTACGAAAACGTCGAGGTGGACCGGCGTTGGTGCCTGGTCCATGCCACCCACGCCAACGCCCACGAGGTCAGCCTCATGGCCAGGAGCCAGGCGATTGCCGGCCTGTGCCTGACCACCGAGGCCAACCTGGGCGACGGGATTTTTCCGGCCGTGGACTTCCTCGCCCAGGGCGGCCGGCTGGGCATCGGTTCCGACAGCCATGTGTCATTGAGCGTGGTGGAAGAACTGCGTTGGCTGGAATATGGCCAGCGCCTGCGGGATCAACGGCGCAACCGCTTGTATCGGACGGATCAGCCGATGGTCGGGCGGACTTTGTTCGATGCCGCGCTGGAAGGCGGCGCCGAGGCGCTGGGGCAACCGATCGGCGCCCTCGAAGTCGGCAAGCGTGCCGACTGGCTGGTACTCGATGGCCAGGACCCGTATCTCGCCACCGCGCAGGGCGACGGGATCCTCAATCGGTGGCTGTTTGCCGGCGGGGATCGCCAGGTTCGCGATGTAATGGTGGGCGGGAAATGGGTGGTGCGCGACGGTCGTCACGCCGCCCAAGAGGACAGCGCCCAGGCGTTTACCCAGGTGTTACGCGACCTGCTGGGCTGACACGGATAAACATGTGGGAGCGGGCTTGCTCGCGAAGGCGGTGTATCAGTCGACATAACCGTTGACTGATACACCGCCTTCGCGAGCAAGCCCGCTCCCACATTGGCTATTCGGAAGCAGTTAATCCGACGTCTTGGCCATCTGCCGATCCGACGCTCGCCAGATCAACCGTGTCGTGTCATAGCCCTGCTGGCGCGCCTTGCTCAGCAGCTCTTCGCGCACGACGCTGTTGACGGTGGGTGTGCGGGACAGCAACCACATGTAGCGGCGGCTCGGGTCGCCGACGATGGCGGTCTTGTAGTCGTCGCTGACGTACAACACCCAATACTGCCCTTTCGCCACGCCCGGCACGATCCGCGAGAACCAGTTGTCGAATTGGACCCAGAGCTTGTCGGTCTTGCCCTGCACCTGCGGCGTGGCGGTGCCACGGGCTTCTTCCCACTGCCAGTCCGAGGTCAGGCAGCGATTGAGCACGCCCACGTTGCCGTCAGGCTTGAGGGTGTAATGGGCTTCGGATTGCGCACAGTTGCGCTGGAAATACATCGGCAGGCGGGCCAACTCGTACCAGGTCCCTTGGTAACGCTTGAGGTTGACGCTGTGGACAGTCTTGGGCGCCAACGGGTCTTCGCCAGAAGTGGCACAGCCAGCCAAAACCAGACCGGCTAAAAGTACTAACAATAACCGCATTATTTTTCTCCCGCAGGCACCTAGCGGCCGACACAGGCCACTAGCCCCGGTTTACTTCAGGCCTTGGCCGGAAAACATCAACACTTTGTCACCGGCGTACTGCACGCTGATAAAGCTTTTCTGGTCGCCCCAGGTGCAACTGGACATGCCAAGCGCGCCCGAGCAATCGGTCGGTTTCCCCAGCAACGCTTCGACTTCGGCCTTGGGCATGCCGGCTGACAGCTTCGAATAGTTTTCCTGGTTGACCTTGCTGCATGCCGTCAATACGACGCACACGAACAACAGGGCGATAGAGCGCAGTGACATGGTGTAACTCCTGGAACGGAAGGGGGTGGCTAGGGTGCCAACCAGAACCTTAGAAGAGAAAACCCTCTTCTGGTTCCCCGACAACCCCAGTATTTATTGGCCTCGGATGCGCCGTTTCGTCGGTAAATCAATCAGTTTGTGACGGTGTTGGCCATTTCGTCGGGATCGCGGCACCGGGCGCTGATCCTTAGCGCCCGCCGGCCGATAAAAAGAGCAGCGCAAAGCCCTGCGTTATGGCAAATTGCCTCCCTTCCTGACCAGCTCCTCTGCGGTAGCGCTCTTAATGACCAGAAACATGAAATTCAGCCACAAAATCCTGCTGGCTGCCGCCCTCGTGGTAGCCGTTGCATTCGCCTGTTTCATCCTGTTCAACGACTACCGTCAGCGCCAGAGCCTGAACAGCAGCACCGAAACCACCATGCAGGAACTCGGCAGCCTGACCAGTCGCAACATCCAGACCTGGGTCGAAGGACGCATCCAGTTGCTGCAATCGCTGGCCCAGCAGATAGCCATCGACGGCAACAGCGCCGCCAGCCTCAAGCGCGCCGTCGACCTGCCGGCCTACACGGGCAACTTCCAGCTCAGCTATTTCGGCGGCACCGACGGCGTGATGTTCTCGGTCCCGGCCGGCAACCGTCCCGCCGACTACGACCCTCGCGCCCGTGGCTGGTACAAGGCCGCCAACAGCGCCCAGCAGACCATCGTCACCGAACCCTACATCGCCGCCTCGTCGGGCAAGCTGGTGATCACCGTCGCCACTCCGGTGCAGCGCCAGAACCAGATGATCGGCGTGGCCGGGGCGGACATCGACCTGTCCAGCGTCAGCGCCATCATCAACTCGCTGAACTTCGGCGGCCACGGTCATGCGTTCATCGTCAGCGCCGAAGGCAAGATCCTGATCCACCCGGACAGCAAGCGTGTACTCAAGACCCTGGCCGAGGCCTACCCTAACGGTGCACCGCAAGTCAGCCCCGGCATGAAGGAGGTCGAACTCGACGGCAAGACCCAGTTCATCTCCTTCACCCGCGTCAATGGCGTGCCGGGCGCAGACTGGTACGTGGCGCTGGTACTGGACAAGGACACCGCCCTGGCGATGCTCAGTGAGTTCCGCACCTCGGCGCTGATCGCCATGGCCATCGCCGTGGTGTTCATCATCGCCCTGCTGGGCATGCTGATCCGTGTGTTGATGCAACCGCTGCTGACCATGGGTCGCGCCATGCATGACATCGCCGAAGGCGAAGGCGACCTGACCCGGCGCCTGACCATCCACGGCCACGATGAATTCGGTGCACTGGGCGTGTCGTTCAACCGTTTCGTCGAGCGCATCCATACCTCGATCCGCGAAGTGGCGTCGGCCACCGGCCAGGTCAACGAAGTTGCCCTGCGCGTGGTCAGTGCGTCCAATTCCTCGATGTTCAACTCCGACCAGCAGGCTTCGCGCACCAGCAGCGTCGCCGCGGCCATCAACCAGCTCGGCGCCGCCGCCCAGGAAATCGCCCAGAACGCCGCGCTCGCTTCGCAGCATTCCAGCGACGCGCGCAACCTGGCTGAAGAAGGCCAGCATGTGGTGGACAAGACCATCACCGCCATGCAGCAGTTGTCCGCCAAGATCAGCGATTCGTGCGGCAACATCGAGACCCTGAACAGCAACACAGTGAACATCGGCCAAATCCTCGAGGTGATCACCAGCATTTCCCAGCAAACCAACCTGCTGGCCCTGAACGCCGCCATCGAGGCCGCCCGGGCCGGAGAAGCCGGTCGAGGCTTTGCAGTGGTGGCCGACGAAGTGCGCAACCTGGCTCACCGCACCCAGGACTCGGCGCAGCAAGTCCAGAAGATGATCGAAGAACTGCAAGTCGGCGCGCGCGAGGCGGTGCTGACCATGACCGACAGCCAGCGCCAGAGCGAAAGCAGCGTCGGCATCGCCAACCAGGCCGGCGAACGCCTGGGCAGCGTGACCCAGCGTATCGGTGAAATCGACGGCATGAACCAGTCCGTCGCCACCGCCACCGAAGAACAGACCGCGGTGGTGGAGTCGATCAACGTCGACATTTCCGAGATCAATACGCTGAACCAGGAAGGCGTGGAAAACCTGCAAGCCACGTTGCGGGCCTGCACCGACCTCGAACAGCAGGCGGCGCGGCTCAAGCAGTTGGTGGGCAGTTTCCGGATCTAGCGCTCTTGCGGGCCCTTTCGCGAGCAAGCCCGCTCCCACAGTTGACCGTGTTCCGTCAGAGGAAACGCAATCAGTTGTAGGAACGGGCTTGCTCGCGAAGGCGGCATCCGCCTCACCGCAAAATCAGAATTTTGACCCCGGCTCTTTCAGAAACGCCACTTCCTCAGCCGTAGATTCTCTTCCCAACACCCCATTGCGATGGGGAAACCGTCCAAACCGGGCAATGATCCTCTGGTGCCGCTCGGCATAATCCAGGTTGTCTTCAAACACCGCCCGCTGCGCTTCAGGCTGTTCTCGAACCAGGTCGATAAACCGTGACACGGCTTCGTTCTGCACCGCGAGGTTTTCGCAGTGTTCGAGTACGAGATAGATGAATACGCGCTGGATCGACTTGAGTTGTCGGTCGAACCCCGCCGCCAGGCCTTGGGCTACCAGTGCTTGGGCACGCAGATCGCCGGAAAAGCTTTTAGGGGTGTCGCGATAGATCATCCGCGGGAGTTGATCCAGTAGCAGTACCAGGGCCAGCCAACCTTCCGGGCGTTGCGCCCAGTCGACCAATCCGCCGGCCAGTGCCTGCTCGACCTGATCGCCGAAGCGCTCTTGCGCCTGGCGATCATGGCCTTTGCCAAACCACAGCTTGCCCTTGTCAGCCGCTATTTCGTCCGGCGTCTGGGCTGAACCAAACCACCAATCGAGTAACGGCTGCCAAGGCTCGGCCATGATTTACTCCTTGTGGTACGCCGTGGCGCGGGCGACTTCTTCCTTCGAACCGAGGAACACCGCCACGCGCTGGTGCAGGCCTTCAGGCTTGATGTCGAGGATCCGCTGGTGGCCGTCGGTGGAAGCGCCGCCGGCCTGCTCCACCAGGAACGACATCGGGTTGGCTTCGTACATCAGGCGCAGTTTGCCCGGTTTGGACGGCTCGCGGCTGTCGCGCGGGTACATGAACAGGCCACCGCGGGTCAGGATACGGTGGACGTCGGCGACCATCGCGGCGACCCAGCGCATGTTGTAGTTCTTTTTCAGCGGACCTTCCTCGCCAGCCAGCAATTCGCTGACGTAGCGTTGCACCGGGGCTTCCCAGTGGCGCTGGTTGGACATGTTGATGGCGAATTCCTGGGTGGATTCAGGAATGGTGATGTCTTCGTGGGTCAGTACGAAGCTGCCCATTTCGCGATCCAGGGTGAAACCCTTGACGCCGTCGCCCAGGGTCAGCACCAGCATGGTCTGCGGCCCGTAGATGGCATAGCCGGCAGCGACCTGCTGGGTGCCGGGTTGCAGGAACGCCTTTTCATTCAGGGCTTCGTTCTGGCTCAGGTATTCGTTCGGGCAACGCAGTACCGAGAAGATGGTGCCGACCGGCGCGTTGATGTCGATGTTCGACGAACCGTCCAGCGGGTCGAACACCAGCAGGTAGGCACCCTTGGGGTATTTGCCCGGGATCTGGTAGGCGTTGTCCATTTCCTCGGACGCCATGCCGGCCAGGTGACCGCCCCATTCGTTGGCTTCGAGCAGGATCTCGTTGGAGAGCACGTCGAGCTTCTTCTGCACTTCACCCTGCACGTTTTCGGTGCCCATGCTGCCCAGGACACCACCCAGGGCGCCTTTGGAGACGGCGTGGCTGATCTCCTTGCACGCACGCGCCACCACTTCGATCAAAAAGCGCAGATCGGCAGGGGTATTGTTGCTGCGGGTCTGCTCAATCAAATAGCGACTCAAGGTAACGCGGGACATGGACGGCTCCGAAGAATAGGGGGCGGAAAAACCAGCGCAGTTTAGCGCGAGTCGGGACTTAATTCCTCCTATGAGACGGGATAAGGAGGATTGAGTTCACAGGGTGACGATGGCTTGCAGATCGCCTGCCTGCCGGGGCGAGCACCTTCGCGAGCGAGCCCGCTCCCACAGGCGACCCAATTGTCCTGTCGAACAGGGCCAAATGTAGGGCGGGCTCGCTCGCGAATCAGGCGACTCGGTGCTCAGTCATGCCCATCCTCAGGACTTGACCGGCGGCTTGCGCAGCAAGCTGAACGCCATCGCCCCGAGGAACAACACACTGAGCAGCAACACCGCCCACAAGCCGATTTTCTTCCAGGAGGGGTCGACTGGCGCAGGCGCGGCGGCCGGTGCGGCCACCGTGGTGGAGGTGGTCACTGCGCTCACGGTCGCCGAACCCAGGGCGGCCAAGCGCGCGGGGCGATAATCCGGCACCAGGGTGGTCAGCGGCAGGCTCGCGGCCTTCACCGTCGCACTGCCCAGAGCCAGGCTGTAGGGCCCCTCGCCACGCGCCAGGAACACCACCTGGGTCGGGCGCACGGCAAAACGCAGGGCCGGCGCTTCGGTGCCGAGGCCTCCGCCCCGCTCGTCCACCGTCAGCTTCAATTGCTGCACGGTCTGGCCAGAGAACTGCAACTGGTTCTGCTGCACATCCTGGCCGTTCTGGGTCAGGCGATACAGCAGGCCACTGCCCATCGGTTGCCACGGCTGGCTGCTTTCACGCCGCCCCGCCAGGGTCACCGGCGCCAGGCTGTTGGCCTGGCTCAGCTCGACCTGCACCTCCTCGATCTCCAACCCCATGGGCAGTTGCCAGGTGTATTCACCGGCCTTGAGGGTGGTGCCGGCCAAAGGCTGCGACCAGACCAATGGCAACGGCAGGCTCTCGTGGCGGGTGCTCTGCAACTGGGCCGACGTCAGCACCGGTGCGGAGGACGGTGAATCCCACAACAGGCGCAGGTAACGCGCCGGTTGCCCCGGCAGGTTGACCTCATGCTGTTCGACCCGCTCATCGGCAAAGGTCAGGCGCGCCACCTGGCCATCACCCCAGGACTGCCAGTGCTGCAAGTCGTCGCTGGCCTCGATGGTGAAGCGCTGGAAACCGTCGCGCTCGCTGGTCCAGTCGAGGATCAACTGCTGCAACGGTGCCTTGATCGCACTGGCGTCCAACAGCCAGCCACGCAGTTCTTCCTCACCGGCTTCAAGGCGGCTGGATGGCTGGACTTCTACCAGCGTGCCATTGGCATTCGATTGCACCCGCACGCTGGGGGCGCGCTCGTTGTCATCGGCGGCGTTGTACAGGGGGAACCACTTTACGTCGGTGAGGGTGCGGTTTTCCCGGCTTTGGGCCGACTCGCGCACCAAGGCATAAGCCTGGGGCTGCCCGGCGGCGTTGAACACCCGCAAGTCGCTCAAGTCGGCCTGCCGCGCCTGCAGTTGCACGTCCAAGGGCAATGACAGGCGATACCACGGCCCCTCACCGCTCAAGGCCAAGGGCACCTGGTGGGCAAAATCCGCCGGTTGCTCCTGGGCGGTGGCCGACAAGGCCACCCACAACCCCACCACACCCAGCCCGATCCGATTCAACGTGCGACTCAAGATGACACTCCCTCACTGACAGGTATTGGCGGTTCGGTCGATTCGACCGCTTCCGAGCGTTTGGGTGGCAGCGGCGCGAAGTAGCCGACCACCAACAGCAACACGCCCACACCGATGAACGACACGATCCGCGCCAGACCGCCGCGGTTACTCAACTCGACAAAGAACAACTTGGCGACCACCACCGCGATCAACGCCGCGCCGACCAGCCAGACCTCGCGACGATGCCGCAGGTGCCCGCCGATCATCAGACCCAGGGCAATCAGGGTCCAGACGATGGACAGCCCGGCCTGCACGAACATGGAGTCGAGCAGGGCGTCCAGTTCGAACGGTACGCCGATCCAGTGGTGAGCGCTGCGCATCACCACGGCGGTGAAGAACGCGAACAGCGACAGCCCGGCGAGCAACTGAGCGACATGCTCGGCATGGGCCCAACGAAGCTTCAATTGCGCCACCGCGCTGCGCGCCCACACGTAGACCCCGAACAAGGCAAACAGCAGGCCCAGTTCCAACGGATTGAGCAGCGGCACATAAGGCAAGGGCTGCGCCGTACCATCGCTGAAGGTGTTCGCCAGCCAGAACCAACCGAGCATCAACAGCGCCAGGGGCGCCGCCGCATAGAGACGATATTCACGCGGCTGGGCCGCCACCGGCCATGGCCAGGCCCGCGGCGAGGCCATCAGCACCAGATACAGGCTCGGCAGGATCGCCCAGCCCAGCCAACGCCAGGCGTTGTACGCTTCGGAGAGCAACAGCAGACCGTAGCGCAACTCCAGCGCCAGCACGCCGATCAGCAGCCAGGCGCCGAGCACATGGGCGGTGCTGCGAACCTGGGCCGGCAGCGTCGGCGCCAGACGCTTGAGAGACAGGAAATGCACGGCGAACACCGCCAGCCAGGCCAGCCAGCCAAACTCCGCGGCTGGGTGATAGCGGTTGTGCCAGCTCGCCACCAGCACACAGCCCGCCGCCGGAATCAGCAAGGTGCAGAGCACGCCCAGCGCCGGCCACTTCAAGCGCAGCGACAACAAGGCCCACACCGCGACACTGGCAGCCGCGACCACCAGCAGCAGGTTGCCCGACAGGTGCGCCGGGGCGAACCGCAGCACTTCGCTGACCCAAGCCAACGCCCACCAACCGGCGCCCCAGACCAGCAGCAGCTCGGACAAACGCCGCAGGCTCAAGGCTTCGAACACCGCCGCCGCTTGCCCTCGCTGCAAGCGCCAGGCGCCGACCAGCGCCGCCAACCCTAATACCAGCGGCGTCCAGAACCCGCCATGGGCCAGGGGACGCAGGCCCTCGGCGTCGAGCGGCCCGAGCAATGCCGGCCCCGCCGTGAGAAACGCCGCGCCACCGAGCAATTGCAACAACAGGCCGAAGACAAAGCTGGCGCGCTGCTTCAGGTACAGGCTCAGCCAGATGATCAACAGGCCACTGGCGGCCCACACACCGCTCGCCGTTCGCCACGGCAGGACGAACAGCACGGCGAGGTTGATCAACACCAACCCTGCCAACAACACCACCGACAACCCACGCAGCAGGCGTACATCGTTGCGCACCATGTCGTCACGCGCCGCCAGCAACATGCCGCCAATCAAGGCCAGGCCGATCAGTGAGGCGCTGAGCAAACCACTCCAGCCGGCACTGAACACCGCCGTTGAATCACCCTCGGCGCCTTGCAGGCGCATCAGGAACAGCGCACCGCCCAGCAGTTGCACGGCAAACGCGGTGAACAGGAAGCTGCGCGAGTGCAGGCGCAAGCCCACGAACAACGTTGCCAGCCCCGCCAGGGCCCAGGCGATGGCCGTGCCGTGGGCAAAGAAAAACAGCGGCGCTAACAGATAGAGGAAAGACAGCCCCAGCACGGCCAGCACCGGCAAGCCTCGACGCTCCCAGGGCGAGGCCTGCTGTGGTTCGGCCTGGCGCAATTGGTAGAAGGTAAACAGCAACGCAGCGCCCAACATCAGGGCGCCCAACGGCGCGCCGTCGAGCAGGCTGCTTGCGCCGACGCGCAGTTCACTGACGAACGCCAGCGCCGCGCCCAGTTGCAACAACACGGCGAAGGCACGGGCGACGGGTCGTTGCTGACGCAGGCCCAACCAGAAGATCCCCGCGCCCTCCACCGCCCAGGCCGCCGATGTCCAACGGGCATCGAGGCCCAGGGGAATGGCCAGGCTGGCAAAGATCACCCCCAGGGCCAGGCACGTCTCGGCCAGCAACAAGGCCCGGCCGCCCATCAGGACACGCGCCAGGCCCATGTAGATCATGCCCAGGGCCAGGGCACTGAAAGCGGCGGCGAATTCCAGGTGCTGGACCAGCACGAATTGCAGGCCGAAGCCCACCAGCGGCGGGCCGAACAGCATCGTGCCATCGACGTAATCGCCCTTGTGCGCCGACCAGCGCAGCAACGCTTCACGGCTGCCGTCAGCGGGGGCGTCGCTCATCTCCAGGAGTTTGCGCCGGGTGAACAGCAAGCCGATCGCCAGGTACATGAGGAAGAAGACAACCAGGAACGGCTCGGTGCTCAAGAGCAGTTCCGGTGTATAGGAGCGCAGCCCCCAGGCGATGCCGATGCCGAACGTGCCGACAAAACCGATCAGGTTGAGCAGGCGCCAGGCCTTGAACCAGGCGATCGCCAGGATGCCGGCATTGAGCAGGATGAAATAACTGAACAGTGCGACGTGATTGCCGCTGCCGGTAGATGTCAGGATCGGTGCGGCAAACCCGCCCAGCGCGGCGGCGGCCGCCAGGCCCAAGGCGTTCTGGGTCACCGCCAGGATCGCCGAGAACACCGTGACCGCCACCAACAGGCCCAGGGCCGCCTTGGCGTCGAGCAGCGGGTGCAAGCGCATGGCGGCGAACACCGTGAGGTAGAGCACCGCGATCCCGGTGCCTTGCAGCATCAACGCATAGCCATTGTTGCGTTGGCGCAACCACCAGCCCAGGCCCAGCAGGCCCAGGGCACTGGCGGCAACGCCGGCATACCGCAGCTCGATGGGCACCACCATGCCTTCGGTGGCATAGCGCAGCAGGAACGCCAGGCCGAGGAACAACAGCACCACGCCAACCCGCAGCACCGTGTTGCCGCCGAACAGCCAGTTGCGCGCGCCCGCCAAGGCCCGCTCGATGAGATTCGGCCCACGGGGCGCCGCCGGTTGCGCGATGACCGGCTCCACGGGCTCGGACGCCACTGGGCGGTCTTGCCGCCGACTGACGGGCGCAGGCGCCCAGACATCGTCGGGCAACGGCTGGCTGGCCTCGGCAGCCATCGCGGGAGCGGAAATGGGTTCGAGATCAGCCGGCAGTTCCCAGACCAGTTCCGGTTCGGCCTTAACCTCGGGCTCCGGTGCCCGGGCCACGATGATTTCCGGCGCCGGCACCGTGGCCGGTTCGCTCGGCCCCGGGGCGCGATGGTGCTCGAACAGGGCCAGGCGCTGCTCCAGCGTGTCGAGGGCCTGCTGGGTCTTGCGCAGCAGGTTCTGCTGTTCGGCCGCCTGGGCTGCCAGGCGGCTCAGGCGAAACCCCTGGGCAATGCCGAGCCCCACCAGCGCGCCTATCAGCGCGTCGGCGAACGACTCATCCACCACCCAGCCGAGTGCCAGGCCTAACAGCGTCAAGATCCATTGCATGGTCGATATCCCTAAGCGGCCCGTTGCGGGCATAACCGGGGCGATGCGGTGCCTGGCTCAGTCCAGTGAAAACCACACCATCTCATGTGGGAGCGGGCTTGCTCGCGAAGGGGGTGTGTCAGGCAATGACGATGTTGCCTGGCATACCGCCTTCGCGAGCAAGCCCGCTCCCACATTGGATGGGTGACACTGCAATAGATGAGCCCAGTCACACAGCCCGGCGAAACTGGCGCCTAGTATATCGACGAAGCCCAGTCGCCGTTGGGCTTCGCTCACATTTCTTACAGCAAACGCTACTCCAGGGCTTTCCAGATGTCGGTGGCGTACTCACGGATGGTCCGGTCCGAGGAGAACCAGCCCATGCGCGCGGTGTTGAGCACCGCCGAGCGCCACCACTGTTTGGAGTCGTGCCAGCGCTCTTCGACCTTGGCCTGGGCATCCCAATAGGCATCGAAATCGGCGCAGACCAGGAAGCGGTCGTAGTCGATCAGCGAATCCACCAGCCCGGTGTAGCGCATCGGATCGTCCGGCGAGAACACCCCGCCACGAATCGCCTGCAGCACATCGTTGAGGCGATGGGACGCGGCGATGTCCGGCGCGGCGCTGAATTCGCCATTGCGCTTGCGCGCTTCCACCTGCTCGGCCGTCAGGCCGAAGATGAACATGTGCTCACCCCCCACCCGCTCATGCATCTCCACATTGGCGCCGTCCATGGTGCCGATGGTCAACGCCCCGTTGAGGCCGAACTTCATGTTACTGGTGCCCGACGCCTCGAAACCGGCGGTGGAGATCTGCTCCGACAAATCCGCCGCGGGAATGATGCTTTCGGCCAGGCTGACGTTGTAGTTGGGCAAGAACACCACCTTGAGCAGGCCGCGCACGGTCGGATCGTTGTTCACCACCCGGGCGATGTCGTTGGTGAGCTTGATGATCAGCTTGGCCTGGTGGTAACTGGCAGCGGCCTTGCCGGCGAAGATCTTCACCCGAGGTACCCAATCCACTTCCGGCTCGGCGCGGATGGCCTGGTAAAGCGCCACGGTGTGCAGCAGGTTGAGCAACTGGCGCTTGTACTCGTGGATGCGCTTGACCTGCACGTCGAACATCGCCGCCGGGTTCACGGCGATACCCAGTCGCTCGTGGATCAGGTAGGCCAGAGCCTTCTTACTGTGCAGGCGCTGCTCGGCGAACTGCTTGCGGAACGCCGGCTTATCGGCAAACGGCTCCAGTTCGATCAAGCGCTCCTCGGGGTTGTCGAGCACGCTCGGGCCGAGGGCATCGACCATCATCGAGGTCAATTCGGCGTTGGCCTGGAATAGCCAACGGCGGAAGGTGATGCCGTTGGTCTTGTTATTGATCCGTTCGGGGTAAAGCTTGTGCAGCTCGGAGAACACCGTGCTGCGCATCAGTTGGGTGTGCAAGCCGGACACCCCGTTGACGCTGTGGGAACCGAGGAACGCCAGGTTGCCCATGCGCACCCGCCGACCATTGTCCTCTTCGATCAGCGACACCGAGCGCAGCACATCGAAGTCATGCACGCCCTTGGCCCGCAGCGAATCGATGTGCTGGGCATTGATCAGGTAGATGATCTGCATGTGCCGGGGCAGCATGCGCTCCATCAACCCGACCGGCCAGGTTTCCAGGGCTTCGGGCAGCAGTGTGTGGTTGGTGTAGGACAGCGTGTCCTGGGTGACTTGCCAGGCCGCGTCCCACGCCACGTCGTAGACGTCCACCAATTGGCGCATCAACTCCGCCACGGCGATCGACGGGTGGGTGTCGTTGAGCTGGATCGCCGCGTGGTCGCCCAGGGTCAGCACCGAGGTGTGCATGTTGCGATGACGGCGCAGCAAATCCTGCAACGATGCCGCGACAAAGAAGTATTCCTGGCGCAGGCGCAGTTCCTGGCCGGCCTCGGTGCTGTCGGCGGGGTACAGCACGCGGGAGATACTTTCGGCCCGAGCCACTTCCGCCACCGCGCCCAGGTGGTCGCCGGCGTTGAAGCGCTCCAGGTGCAGGTCTTCCATGGCGCGGGCCCGCCACAGGCGCAGGGTGTTGACGCTGGCGCCACGCCAGCCGACCACCGGCGTGTCATAGGCAATGGCCCGCACGGTTTCGGCCGGGGACCAGACTTGCCGGGTCTTGCCGGTGTCGTCGGTCACGGTCTCGACGCTGCCGCCAAAACCGATTGGATAGACCACCTCAGGCCGCTCGAACTCCCACGGGTTGCCGAAATCCAGCCAATGTTCCGTCTGTTCCTGCTGCCAGCCATCCACCATCGCCTGGCGGAACAGGCCGTGCTCATAACGAATACCGTAGCCATGGCCGGCGATGCCCAGGGTCGACATGCTTTCCATGAAGCACGCCGCCAAGCGCCCCAGGCCACCGTTGCCCAGCGCCGCATCGGGCTCCAGCAGGCGGATGCGCTCCAGATCCACGCCCAGCTCGGTCAGGGCCTCACGCGCGGTGTCCAGCAGACCAAGGTTGCTCAGGCTGTCGTAGAGCAAGCGGCCGATGAGGAATTCCAGGGAGAGGTAATAGACCCGCTTCTGGCCCTTGCGATAGATCTGTCGCGTATGGTCCATCCAGTGGTCGACCATGTGGTCGCGGGCGGCAAGGGCAATGGCTTCGAACCAGTCATGATCAAACGCGTGATCCGGGTCCTTGCCGACGGCGTAAGTGAGTTTGGTCAATACGGCATCGCGAAATGCAGCCACTTCGGCTTCGCGAACAAGTGGTTCTTGAGTCATTGATGAAGACCTCGAACGAGCAGGGAATTGTCTGAGCCTAGTCGGTCTGACAGACGGCACAGGCGCAGGTTCGGTGGTTTTTCCTCCCGTGCCGGAGAATCGCCGCCAGAGAATTGCCGGATGGACGAATGAATGCAGGGGCCGTGCCGGTCTGGGGCGCCTCGTCTCGAATGAAAAAAAACCGGCAGATGGTCGTTCAAAATTTCACCAGTCCCGGTATGATCGCGCGCCCTGATACACGCCGGTACACCCTCATGATGAAGCCCAACCTGATCGCCGCCGCGGAGATCGACCGACTCGATACCTGGGCCAAGTATTCCGCCCCGATGTGCGGTTCCTGCGTATCGAGCTGCTGCACGCTGCCGGTGGAGGTCAAGATCAAGGACCTGATCCGGATTGGCATCGTCGACGAGTTCGAGCTCGGCGATCCGCCGAAGAACATCGCCAAACGCCTGCAAAAGGAAGGGATCGTCGAGCGCTACAACCAGAAATCGGAAATCTTCACGCTCCAGCGCATGAGCAACAACGATTGCCTTTATCTGGACCGCAAGAGCCGCCTGTGCACCATTTATGACAAGCGCCCGGACACTTGCCGCAACCATCCGCGGATCGGGCCACGGCCAGGTTACTGCGCGTACAAGCCCAAGGAAGTGGAGCGCGAGCGTAATCCGCGGACGCTGGATCGGTTTTGATCCGCTGATGTTTCAGCGGTGCCTGGGCTGACGCTATCGCGAGCAAGCTCGCTCCCACCTGGACAGCGCTGAACCCTGTGGGAGCGAGCTTGCTCGCGATGAGGCCGAATAGGCGCTAAAAAATCACAGGCATAAAAAAACGCCCCCGATCTCACGACCGGGGGCGTTTTTCATTCAGCCGAGGCTAAAAGATCAGTTCTTGGCTTTCTTGGCAGCGCGGGTACGCTCGCCTTCGTCCAGGATCTTCTTGCGCAGGCGAATCGACTTCGGCGTCACTTCGCACAGCTCGTCGTCCTGGATGAATTCCAGGGCCTGTTCCAGGGTGAAGCGAACAGGTGGAACCAGGGCGATGGTTTCGTCTTTACCCGAAGCACGCATGTTGTCGAGCTTCTTGCCCTTGGTAGGGTTGACGCCCAGGTCGTTGTCACGGCTGTTCAGGCCAACGATCTGGCCGTTGTAGATTTCCTGGCCGTGTTCGACGAACAGCTTGCCACGCGCCTGGAGGGTTTCCAGGGAGTAGGTCAGCGCCTTGCCGGTTTCTACCGAGACCAGTACACCGTTCTGACGGCCGGACATGTGGCCGGACTTCATGGTGTCGTAGCGGTCGAAGATCGAGGTCAGGATGCCAGCACCGTTGGTCAGGGTCAGGAACTGGTTACGGAAACCGATCAGGCCACGAGCAGGGATGTTGTATTCCAGGCGTACACGGCCCTTGCCATCCGGGGACATGTTGGTCAGGTCGCCCTTACGCAGGCCCATTTCTTCCATGACCTTGCCCTGGGATTCTTCAGGGATGTCGATGGTGACGTTCTCGAACGGTTCCTGCTTGGTGCCGTTGACTTCGCGGATGATCACTTCAGGACGGCCCACGGCCATTTCGAAGCCTTCGCGACGCATGGTTTCGATCAGTACCGACAGGTGCAGCTCACCACGACCGGAAACCTTGAACTTGTCGGCCGAGTCGCCTTCTTCAACGCGCAGTGCCACGTTGTAGAGCAGCTCCTTGTCCAGACGCTCCTTGATGTTACGGCTGGTCACGAACTTGCCTTCCTTACCGCAGAATGGCGAGTCGTTGACCTGGAAGGTCATGGAAACGGTTGGCTCGTCGACGGTCAGCGGCTTCATCGCTTCGACAGCGGTCGGGTCGCACAGGGTGTCGGAGATGAACAGCTCTTCGAAGCCGCTGATGCAGACGATGTCGCCGGCGGCTGCTTCTTCGACGTCCACACGGTGCAGGCCGTGGTGGCCCATCAGCTTCAGGATACGGCCGTTGCGCTTCTTGCCTTCGGTGTCGATGGCGACGACCGGGGTGTTCGGCTTGATACGACCGCGGGCGATACGGCCAACACCGATCACACCCAGGAAGCTGTTGTAGTCCAGGGCAGAGATCTGCATCTGGAACGGACCGTCACGGTCAACGGCAGGGGCCGGTACGTTGTCGACGATCGACTGGTACAGCGGGGTCATGTCTTCAGCCATGGCGGTGTGGTCCAGACCGGCAATGCCGTTCAGGGCCGAGGCGTAGACGACCTGGAAGTCCAGTTGTTCGTCGGTGGCACCGAGGTTGTCGAACAGGTCGAAGATCTGGTCCAGGACCCAGTCAGGACGCGCGCCCGGACGGTCGACCTTGTTGATCACGACGATTGGCTTCAGACCGGCTTCGAACGCCTTCTTGGTCACGAAGCGGGTTTGCGGCATCGGGCCGTCCTGGGCATCGACCAGCAGCAGTACGGAGTCGACCATCGACATCACGCGCTCTACTTCACCGCCGAAGTCGGCGTGGCCCGGGGTGTCCACGATGTTGATGTGGTAGCCATTCCAGTTGATGGCGGTGTTTTTCGCCAGGATGGTAATACCGCGCTCTTTTTCCTGGTCGTTGGAGTCCATCACGCGCTCGTCGTTGAGCTCGTTGCGCTCCAGGGTGCCGGATTGACGCAAGAGTTTGTCTACCAGGGTGGTCTTACCATGGTCAACGTGGGCAATGATGGCGATGTTGCGTAGATTTTCGATCACTTGTGTATCTCGATCAGAGGATTCGGTGTGCTGACAGGACGTGACAGCGATTTACGTTGAGTCCGACAAAGCCGTTACAGCTTGCCGGCGGCGTCGGGGGGCCGGTGACGCAGGCCACAGGCAAACAGCCCCGGGCACTTAGCTCGGTCGATAAACGCGCACATTGGCATGCCCCTCACTGAGCAAATGGTGGGCATGCAGGCGACTCATCACGCCTTTGTCGCAATACAGCAGGTACTGGCGAGTAGGGTCCAGTTCCTTGAAACGCGCGTTCACTGCATAGAACGGCATCGTTTGTACCTCGATGCCGGCGATCTCCAGCGGGTCGTCTTCAGCGTCATCCGGGTGACGGATGTCGATGATGATCTGACCGGCCAGCGCTTCGCCGACTTCTTCAACCTGAATGTCCTGGCCCAGTTCATCGATCACGCGATCGATCGGCACCAGCCTGGCATTTTCGAGCGCACGCTCGAGAATCGCCATGTCGAATTCTTTCTCTTCATGCTCCACCCGCCCGCGCTTGGCCGCCGTCTTCGGGTTGACCGAGATGACCCCGCAGTACTCCGGCATGTGCCGGGCGAAATCGGCGGTGCCGATCTCGATGGCCGTGTCGATGATGTCCTGCTTGTGGCTGGCGATCAGCGGGCGCAGCACGAGTTTTTCGGTGACGCAGTCGATCACCGACAGGTTCGGCAGCGTCTGGCTGGAGACCTGGGAGATCGCCTCGCCCGTGACCAGCGCATCGATGTGCAGGCGGTCGGCGATGCTCGACGCGGCACGCAACATCATACGCTTCAAAATGACGCCCATATGACTGTTGTCGACTTTACCGAGAATCTCGCCCAGCACTTCTTCGAATGGCACGCTCACAAATAGCACACGCTGGGAGCTGCCGTACTTCTTCCAGATGAAGTGCGCCACTTCCATCACGCCCAGCTCATGGGCACGTCCGCCCAGGTTGAAGAAGCAGAAATGCCCCATCAAGCCGCGACGCATGATCTGGTAGGCGGCGACCGTGGAGTCGAAACCGCCGGACATCAGCACCAGGGTCTGCTCCAGCGAACCCAGCGGGTAACCGCCAATGCTGTCGTGCTGGCTGTGGATGACGAACAGCCGCTGGTCGCGAATCTCGATGCGCACTTCGACCTGCGGGTCCTTCAATGAAATACCGGCGGCGCCGCACTGCTGGCGCAACTGGCTGCCCACGTACTTCTCCACGTCCATCGAACTGAACGGGTGCTTGCCGGCACGCTTGCAACGCACCGAGAAAATCTTGCCGGCCAGCGCATCACCGTAATGGAGCTTGCACTTGGCGAGGATGTCGTCGAAATCCCCCAGCGGGTATTCGTCCACCTGCAGGAAATGCGCGATGCCCGGCATGCAGCTCAGACGCTCGGTCATCTCCTTCAGGATCTTGGGTTCGCTGACACGGGTTTCCAGCTCGAGGTTGTCCCACACGCCATTCACCACCACAGCCGGATCCAGGTCACGGAGCACGGCACGGATGTTCTTGGCCAACTGGCGGATGAAACGCATCCGGACCGGGCGGCTCTTGATGGTGATTTCGGGGAAGACTTTTACGATTAGTTTCATGAAAACAGCGCGCGAACGGCCAGCCGAAAAAGGGGGGCGCGGATTATAGCGGAAATTGCTCAAGGTTTAACCAGTTAATGTGAAGATGGTTTTGCATGCACCAAAACAGGTCAAGCCCTCCTTAAAACGCCACTTTGCGGTGCATCATTGTCGGACAATCTGCGGTTTCTGGCTGGAAAAGCGTGGATTTGGTGCAAAAAACCCATTGCTGGGGCACTGGCATGCAAATTGCTCCCTTGTGAGGCAGGTTGCCTTGGCAGAGTATTCGCGCCGGCATCACCCATATCTTAGGGCACACCATTACCCGCCCGAAGCCACCCGGAGGACATATGTCGAAGTCGGTTCAACTCATCAAAGATCATGACGTCAAGTGGATTGATCTGCGCTTCACTGACACCAAAGGCACTCAACATCACGTGACCATGCCGGCCCGTGATGCCCTGGACGACGATTTCTTCGAAATCGGCAAGATGTTCGACGGTTCCTCCATCTCCGGCTGGAAAGGCATCGAAGCCTCCGACATGATCCTGATGCCGGACGACGAAACCGCCGTCCTGGATCCATTCACCGAAGAGCCGACCCTGATCCTGGTTTGCGACATCATCGAGCCTTCGACCATGCAAGGCTATGACCGCGACCCTCGCGCCATCGCCCACCGCGCCGAGGAATACCTGAAGTCCACCGGTATCGGCGACACCGCTTTCTTCGGTCCGGAGCCTGAGTTCTTCATTTTCGACTCGGTCAAATTCAAGTCCGACATCTCCGGTTCCATGTTCAAGATCTTCTCCGAACAAGGTTCGTGGATGTCCGACCAGGACGTGGAAGGCGGCAACAAAGGCCACCGTCCAGGCGTGAAAGGCGGCTACTTCCCAGTACCACCGTTCGACTTCGACCACGAAATCCGTACCTCCATGTGCAACGCACTGGAAGAAATGGGCCAGACCGTCGAAGTTCACCACCACGAAGTGGCGACTGCCGGCCAGAACGAAATCGGCGTGAAATTCAACACGCTGGTCAAGAAGGCTGACGAAGTCCAGACCCTCAAGTATGTCGTCCACAACGTAGCCGACGCCTACGGCCGCACCGCGACCTTCATGCCCAAGCCTCTGTACGGCGACAACGGTTCGGGCATGCACGTCCACGTGTCGATCTCCAAAGACGGCAAGAACACCTTCGCTGGCGAAGGCTATGCCGGCCTGTCGGACACCGCCCTGTACTTCATCGGCGGTATCATCAAGCACGGTAAGGCTCTGAACGGCTTCACCAACCCGTCGACCAACTCCTACAAGCGTCTGGTCCCAGGCTTCGAAGCACCGGTCATGCTGGCCTACTCGGCTCGCAACCGTTCCGCCTCGATCCGTATCCCATACGTGAACAGCCCTAAAGCCCGCCGCATCGAAGCCCGCTTCCCGGATCCGGCTGCCAACCCATACCTGGCCTTCGCTGCACTGATGATGGCCGGCCTGGACGGTATCCAGAACAAGATCCACCCTGGCGATGCCGCCGACAAGAACCTGTATGACCTGCCGCCTGAAGAGGCCAAGGAAATCCCACAGGTGTGTGGCAGCCTGAAAGAAGCCCTGGAAGAGCTGGACAAGGGCCGCGCGTTCCTGACCAAGGGCGGCGTATTCAGCGACGACTTCATCGACGCTTACATCGCACTGAAAAGCGAAGAAGAAATCAAGGTTCGCACCTTCGTACACCCACTGGAATACGAGCTGTACTACAGCTGCTGATCCGGTAGCGTCGCCCCACGCGGCGTGAAATAAAAAGAGGCCTCCTTCCGGGAGGCCTTTTTTATGGGCGCAGATTACGGGCATGATGGCTGACCTCCCTCCTCCAAGACGAGACTGCCCATGACGCTGCGCTTCACGCTTGGCCTTGCCCTTTGCGCCGTGGTGCTGGCCAGCACCGCCCAAGCCGCTCCCGCCCCGGATGCTCTTACACCGCTGCTCAATGCCATAGGCGAACGCATCGCCATCGCCGATCAGGTAGCGCTGAGCAAATGGGACACTCATAAACCCGTGGAAGACCGCCAGCGCGAGCGCGAGGTCATTGCCGCCGCCGTCGCCCAGGCACCGGCCTACAAGCTCACGGCCGACACCGTGGAAGCGTTCTTCAGTGCCCAGATAGAAGCCAACAAAATGGTGCAATACATCGACCTGTCCGACTGGGCCCTGGCAGGCAAGGCACCGGACCTGCCGCGCCCTGACCTGGTGGGAGAGATCCGCCCGCAACTCGATCGACTGCAAAAGCGCCTGCTGCAACAACTGGCTGACTTCGCCCCCTACCGCACCGACCCGCAGTGCCCGCAATGGCTGGCCCGCGCCACCCACAATGACAAACAGCACCCAGTGCACCGACTCGCCCTGATCCGGGCGACCGGGGAGCTGTGTACAGCCCCAAAAGCCTGAAACACACCCCTTACCCTGTGGGAGCGGGCTTGCTCGCGAAAGCAGTGTGTCAGTTGACATCCACGTTGCCTGACACTGCACCTTCGCGAGCAAGCCCGCTCCCACAAGGGCTCTACAACAACTTGGGCCATCCGCCCTCCCTGACCTATGCTGCTAACCGACATATTCAATTCTCGGTTGGTTTTATGGGGCGCGTTTTTTCAGGAATGCTGTTGTGGCTGCTGACACTGCCGGCGGTCGGGCAGATTTATAAATATACCGACGCCGAGGGCAACACCGCCTACAGCAACCAGCCGCCCCAAGGCGTACCGGCCCAGACGGTGGAACTGCCGCCGCTCAACAGCATCGAGCGCCAGCCCGCCGCCAGCCCGGACACACCGCCAGCCCCAGCGCAGAGGAATGAGCCACGCAATGCCTACGAGATGCTTGAACTGACGGACATCCCCAGCGAGGAGGCCCTGCGCGCCAACAACGGCACCTTTACCGTGGGCGTGCGGACGCAGCCAAGGCTGCAAAGCCCGCATCTGTTTCGACTGCTGGTGGACGGCCAACCCTATGGCCAGCCCACCAACGTGCCACGCCTGCAAGTGGTGAACATCGACCGGGGCGAGCACAGCCTGGCGGTGCAAGTCATCGACGGGGACAACCTCGTGCAGCAGAGCGACACCGTCACCTTCACTGTGCAGCGGGTTCACCAGCCATGATTCGCGGCTGGCTCACGTTGGGCCTGGCGCTGGCCGCGTTGCCGGGGATGGCGCAGGTCTATACCTACGTCGACGCCCAAGGCAATCGTGTCTTCACTGACCAGCCCCGCCCCGGCAATGCCCGGAAAGTCGAGCTCTCGCCCGGCAACCGAATGCCCACGCCACCCAAGGGCACGCCCGCGATGCCCGCCAAAGAAGCCTCGCCCGAGCCGCTGTTTCATTACGAAATGCTCCGCCTGCTGATCCCCGAGCCGGACGCCACGATACGCAGCACTGAAGGGGCGCTAATCGTCAGCGTCACCAGCGAACCCGGCTTGAAGAAAGGCCATCGCTACCGCCTGCTGCTCGACGGCCAGCCCACCGGGGCCGCGGGTACGAGCCCGGTGTTCGCCCTGGACAATGTCGATCGCGGCACCCATCACCTGGCGGTAGAGATCCTCGACGAGCAAGACCGCATCCTCGAACGCACGGCCAACCAGCCTTTCCACATGCAGCGCATGTCCCTGGCGCAAAAGCGCCGCATCAAGCCGTGCGTCATGGCCGACTACGGTCAACGCCCGGAATGCCCGCTCGCCGAAAAACCCGAAGAAGAAAGCAGCATCCTGCCGTTCTTCTAACCTCGTTCAGGTTGGCGCACTATATTGGTGCGTCAATCTGCCCGCTTCCCGGATTCCAGCCCATTTTGGTTCGAAAGTACCCGTAGAAGCTGGCAGAACGCCACGCAAGAGGGCGCAAAAAGGCCTCTTTAGGGCTCTAAACGCTTCTTTTCAGAGCCTTGGTTTGGTTTTTGCATTTTCCTCGTACCGGCGCGTCATACGCGTGCCTGCTACGCTCCAAAAGAGGTCCCGATGACCATCAGCGATGCACTACACCGCTTGCTACTCGACAACCTCACCACCGCGACCATCCTGCTCGACGCCGAATTGCGCCTCGAGTACATGAACCCGGCGGCGGAAATGCTGCTGGCTGTCAGCGGCCAGCGCAGCCATGGGCAGTTCATCAGCGAGTTGTTCACCGAATCGGCCGAAGCGCTCAATTCCCTGCGCCAGGCGGTGGAGCAGGCACACCCGTTCACCAAGCGCGAGGCAATGCTGACCGCACTGACCGGCCAGACCCTGACCGTGGACTACGCGGTCACCCCGATCCTGAATAACGGCGCCACCCTGTTGCTGCTGGAAGTCCATCCCCGTGATCGCCTGCTGCGCATCACCAAGGAAGAGGCCCAGTTATCCAAGCAGGAAACCAGCAAGATGCTGGTGCGCGGCCTCGCCCACGAGATCAAGAACCCTCTCGGCGGCATTCGTGGCGCCGCGCAATTGCTGGCCCGGGAACTGCCGGAAGAAAGCCTCAAGGACTACACCAACGTCATCATCGAGGAAGCCGACCGCCTGCGAAACCTGGTGGACCGCATGCTCGGCTCGAACAAGCTGCCGTCCCTGGCGATGTGCAACGTCCACGAAGTGCTGGAGCGCGTCAGCAGCCTGGTGGAAGCCGAAGCCCAGGGCTGCATCACTTTGGTGCGCGACTACGACCCGAGCATTCCCGACGTCCTGATCGACCGCGAGCAGATGATCCAGGCGGTGCTGAACATCGTGCGCAACGCGATGCAGGCCATCGGCAGCCAGAACGAACTGCGCCTGGGCCGCATCACCCTGCGCACCCGCGCCATGCGCCAGTTCACCATCGGCCATGTGCGCCACCGCCTGGTGACCAAGATCGAGATCATCGACAACGGCCCGGGCATCCCTGCTGAACTGCAGGAAACCATCTTCTTTCCCATGGTCAGCGGCCGCCCGGACGGTACCGGACTGGGCCTGGCCATTACCCAGAACATCATCAGTCAGCATCAGGGCTTGATCGAGTGTGAGAGCCACCCCGGCCACACCACCTTCTCGATCTTCCTGCCACTGGAACAAGGAGCCACATCGACATGAGCCGTAGTGAAACTGTGTGGATCGTCGATGACGACCGTTCTATCCGTTGGGTCCTGGAAAAAGCCTTGCAACAGGAAGGCATGACCACCCAGAGCTTCGACAGCGCCGACGGGGTGATGAGTCGCCTGGCGCGTCAGCAACCGGACGTCATCATCTCCGACATCCGCATGCCGGGCGCCAGTGGCCTCGACCTGTTGGCGCGCATCCGTGAACAACACCCACGGCTGCCGGTGATCATCATGACCGCCCACTCGGACCTGGACAGCGCAGTGGCGTCCTACCAGGGCGGCGCCTTCGAATACCTGCCCAAACCGTTCGACGTCGATGAAGCCGTCTCGCTGGTCAAGCGCGCCAACCAGCACGCCCAGGAGCAGCAAGGCCTGGAAGAGGTGCCGGCCCTGGCCCGCACCCCGGAAATCATCGGCGAAGCACCGGCGATGCAGGAAGTGTTTCGCGCCATCGGGCGCCTGAGCCACTCCAACATCACCGTGTTGATCAACGGCGAATCCGGTACCGGTAAAGAACTGGTGGCCCACGCATTGCACCGCCACAGCCCACGGGCCGCGTCGCCGTTCATTGCCTTGAACATGGCGGCGATTCCCAAGGACCTGATGGAATCGGAGCTGTTCGGCCACGAGAAAGGCGCGTTCACCGGCGCGGCCAACCTGCGGCGCGGACGCTTCGAGCAGGCCGACGGCGGCACCTTGTTCCTCGATGAAATCGGCGACATGCCGGCCGACACCCAGACTCGCCTGCTGCGGGTGCTGGCCGATGGCGAGTTCTATCGGGTGGGCGGGCATACGCCGGTCAAGGTGGACGTGCGCATCATCGCCGCGACCCACCAGAACCTGGAAACCCTGGTCCACGCCGGCAAGTTCCGCGAAGACCTGTTCCACCGCCTGAATGTGATTCGCATCCATATCCCGCGCCTGGCGGACCGTCGCGAAGACATCCCGACACTGGCCCGGCACTTCCTCAGCCGCGCCGCCCAGGAGCTGGCGGTGGAGCCCAAGCTGCTCAAGAGCGAAACCGAGGAATACCTCAAGAACCTGCCGTGGCCCGGCAACGTGCGCCAGCTGGAAAACACCTGCCGCTGGATCACGGTCATGGCGTCCGGTCGCGAAGTGCATATCAGCGACCTGCCACCGGAACTGTTGAGCCTGCCACAAGATTCGGCCCCGGTGACCAACTGGGAACAGGCCTTGCGCCAATGGGCAGACCAGGCCCTGGCCCGCGGTCAGTCCAACCTGCTGGACAGCGCCGTCCCGAGTTTCGAACGCATCATGATCGAAACCGCCCTCAAGCACACCGCCGGCCGCCGCCGCGACGCCGCGGTACTGCTGGGCTGGGGCCGCAACACCCTGACCCGCAAGATCAAGGAACTGGGGATGAAGGTTGATGGCGGGGATGATGATGAAGGGGATGAGGGCTGAGCAGCCTTAACCCAGCTTAAAACCCATGTGGGAGCGGGCTTGCTCGCGAAAGCGGTATATCAGCCAATTAAATGCTGGCTGACATGCCGCCTTCGCGGGCAAGCCCGCTCCCACAAGTCACGCTGCAGCGCCTGTCGCATGAGCTCGCCGGTTGAAATCCTTCAGTTGCGTGCACCACACCAATGCACCACGAACCGCAACTGCGCGCGTCATACCAGCCCAGGCCGATCGATTCACCTCGAAAAAACCCGCCATAAAAAAGCAAAAGCCCCGGAATACGGGGCTTTGCGTCTCATCAGCAGTTTTTTTGTGACAAACCATTAAAGCTGGCACGCGCCCTGCAATAACTTCATCACTACCCAGTTTCGGGGACCTTGGTACAGGCAGGCCGGGGATTCCCCATTTTCTACCGGGCTCGATGAGCCCACCGTTTTGGGGGCCTTGATACAGGCAGGTCAAGGTTTCCCTTCTTTACACCCTGGGCTGACGCTTGCAGTCGCCCTCCCGTTTTGGGGACCCTGGTACAGGCAGGCCGGGGATTCCCTCTTTTATTGCTCCTGGAGACGGACCTCCAGCCGCCAGCGATCATCCACTTCGCCGCCGGCCCACTCCCCGCGCAACGGTCGCGCCGCCACCAACGTCAGCAACAAGCCCTTGTCGCTCAAGCGCACCCGCCAGTTCACATCCTTGCCATTGAGCTTGAGCTGGCCATTCTGCGACCTTCCCTCGGCTTCGAACAGCAGCGCTACCGAACCGTCGATGACTTCGCCGTGCAGTTTCGGCTCACTGTCGAACCAGGCCACCAACGCCCCCTCGCTCACCTCGATTCGTTGCAGCACATTCGGCTCGGGCGTGGTCAGGCGCCCGATCATCAGCCCGACCATCATGCCGAAAATCGCCAGGGAACCCATCACCCGAGGCATTAGCTTCGAACGTCGATCGGTTTGCGGCGTAGAATGCTGCTCATCTTTATCTGCGGAGCCGTGCATGTTTTACGTCATCCTTTTTCAACCGGAAATTCCGCCGAATACCGGCAATGTCATCAGGCTGTGCGCCAACAGTGGCTGCCACCTGCATCTGATCGAACCGCTGGGCTTCGAAATGGACGACAAGCGCCTGCGCCGCGCCGGCCTCGACTACCACGAGTATGCCACCTTGCAGCGCCACGCCGACCTTGCCAGTTGTCTGGAAAGCCTGGGGCATCCACGCCTGTTCGCCTTCACCACCAAGGGGTCGCGGCCCTTCCATGACGCCCGGTTCGTGGCCGGCGATGCCTTCCTGTTCGGGCCCGAAAGCCGTGGCCTGCCCGCCGACGTGCTCGACGCCCTGCCATCGGACCAACGCCTGCGCCTGCCGATGCGCGAAGGCTGTCGCAGCCTGAACCTGTCCAACACCGTGGCGGTGGCGGTCTATGAGGCTTGGCGGCAGAATGGCTTTCAATAGCCCCCATAACAAATGTGGGAGCGGGCTTGCTCGCGAAAGCGGAGTGTCAGGCAACATTGATGTCAACTGACACACTGCTTTCGCGAGCAAGCCCGCTCCCACATTGGACTTGCGTCGACCGACTTACTGAACGGTCGCGCCTTCTTGCTGCATGCGCTGCAGTTCTTGCGCGTACAGGGCATCGAAGTTCACCGGTGCCAGCATCAGGGCCGGGAACGAACCGCGAGTCACCAGGCTGTCCAGGGTTTCACGGGCGTACGGGAACAGAATGTTCGGGCAGAACGCGCCCAGGGTGTGGCTCATGGACGCTGCATCGAGGTTCTTGATCAGGAAGATCCCGGCCTGTTGCACCTCGGCGATGAACGCCACTTCTTCACCGTTCTTCACGGTCACCGACAGGGTCAGCACCACTTCATGGAAGTCGTCTTCCAGGGCTTTCTGACGGGTGTTCAGGTCCAGGCCGACGCTCGGTTCCCACTGCTGGCGAAAGATCGCCGGGCTTTTCGGGGCTTCAAAGGACAGGTCGCGGACATAAATGCGCTGCAAGGAGAATTGCGGTGCGGCTTCTTCTTCGCTGGCAGCTGTGTTTTGTTGGTCAGTCATCGCAGATCCTTCTTACTTTCAGGTTCTTGAGTAGGGAATTCAGGCCTTGAGCATCGCGTCGAGCTTGCCGGCGCGCTCCAGGGCGAACAGATCATCACAACCGCCCACGTGGGTGCTGCCGATCCAGATCTGCGGGACGGACGTACGCCCAGCCTTCCGGGACATTTCGGCGCGCAGTTGCGGCTTGCCGTCGACCTTGATCTCTTCGAACGCCACCCCTTTGTTCTGGAGCAGGAACTTGGCTCGCGAGCAATAAGGGCAGTAATCGCTGGAATAGACAACGACGTGGGTCATCTCACTTCACCAGGGGCAAGTTGTCGGCTTTCCAACTGGCCACGCCGCCGGAGAGCTTGGCCGCGGTGAAGCCGGACTTCATCAGTTCACGGGCATGGGTGCCGGCGTGCTGGCCCTGGGCATCGACCAGGATGATGGTCTTGGCCTTGTGTTTTTCCAGCTCGCCGATACGTGCGATCAGTTTGTCCTGGGGGATGTTCACCGCCCCGACAATGTGACCGGTGGCGTATTCCTTGCTCGGACGGATATCCACCACCACGCCGGCATCCTTGTTGACCAGCGCGGTCAGCTCGCCAGTGCTCAGGCTGCGCCCGCCGCCCTGCATCGTGTGGGCCACCAGCAATGCCAGCAGTACGACGAAGATACCGACGAGAATGTAGTGGTTAGTGGCAAATTCAATCAGGTGAGCAACCATCGAAGGAGGTTCCAGGGCGTTAAAATGTCGGCCAGTATACACAGCACGCAAGGCCGGCCAAACCCCGCCCGGCGGTGACGCCACCGGAACTTACCTTTAAACTGCTCGTCCCTTTTGCATCGTCTTCTTTTAACCGCCACGAGTGGATTCCATGACTACCACGCCTAAACCTTTGGTCCTGATGATTCTCGACGGCTTCGGTCACAGTGACAGCCACGAATCCAACGCCGTGTATTCGGCCAAAAAGCCTGTCCTGGACCGTCTGTGGGCCACCGTGCCGAACGGCCTGATTTCCGGCAGCGGCATGGACGTCGGCCTGCCGGACGGGCAGATGGGCAACTCCGAAGTCGGCCACATGAACCTCGGCGCAGGCCGCGTGGTGTATCAGGACTTCACCCGCGTGACCAAGTCGATTCGCGACGGCGAGTTCTTCGAGAACCCGACCATCTGCGCGGCCGTGGATAAAGCCGTGGCCGCCGGCAAGGCCGTACACCTCATGGGCCTGCTGTCGGACGGTGGCGTGCACAGCCACCAGGACCACCTGGTTGCCATGGCCGAACTGGCCTTCAAGCGCGGCGCCGAGAAGATCTACCTGCACGCATTCCTCGATGGCCGCGACACCCCGCCGAAAAGCGCCGCCTCCTCGATCGAATTGCTGGACGCCACCTTCCAGGCCCTGGGCAAAGGCCGCATCGCCAGCCTCGTCGGCCGCTACTACGCCATGGACCGCGACAACCGTTGGGACCGCGTCTCCCAGGCCTACAACCTGATCGTCGACGGCCAGGCCGAGTTCAGCGCCGCCACCGCCCAGGAAGGCCTGAACGCCGCCTACGAGCGCGGCGAAAGCGACGAGTTCGTCAAGGCCACCACCATCGGTGAACCGGTCAAGGTCGAAGACGGCGACGCCGTGGTGTTCATGAACTTCCGTGCCGACCGGGCTCGCGAGCTGACCCGCGTGTTTGTCGAAGACGACTTCAAGGAATTCGAACGCGCCCGCCAGCCAAAACTGGCCGGCTTCGTGATGCTGACCCAATATGCCGCCAGCATCCCGGCCCCGTCGGCCTTCGCCGCCGGCAGCCTGGAAAACGTGCTCGGCGACTACCTGGCGAAAAACGGCAAGACCCAGCTGCGCATCGCCGAAACCGAGAAGTACGCCCACGTGACGTTCTTTTTCTCGGGCGGGCGCGAAGAGCCCTTCCCGGGCGAAGAACGCATCCTGATCCCCTCACCGAAAGTCGCCACCTACGACCTGCAGCCGGAGATGAGCGCCCCCGAAGTGACCGACCGCATCGTCGATGCCATTGAAAACCAGCGTTACGACGTGATCGTGGTCAACTACGCCAACGGCGACATGGTCGGCCACAGCGGCGTGTTCGAGGCGGCGGTCAAGGCCGTGGAATGCCTGGACACCTGCGTGGGTCGCATCGTCGAGGCCCTGGAAAAGGTCGGCGGCGAAGCACTGATCACCGCCGACCACGGCAACGTCGAACAGATGTCCGACGAATCCACCGGCCAGGCCCACACGGCCCACACCACTGAGCCGGTGCCGTTCATCTATGTCGGCAAGCGTGACCTCAAGGTCCGCGAAGGCGGCGTGCTGGCTGACGTGGCACCGACCATGCTGATGCTGCTGGGCATGGAAAAACCGGCGGAGATGACCGGGACTTCGATTCTGGTGTGACGACACGTAGTCACGGAGCATTGGCTTGTTGTGGCGAGGGAGCTTGCTCCCACCCGATGGCGCAGCCATCGCAGGGGCCCTGGCTTGCTCAACTGTCGAGGGGCTGCTTCGCAGCCCAGCGGGAGCAAGCTCCCTCGCCACGGCAGGCTGGCGGCTTTCAGTGTTTTGCCGGCCAGTTATCACACAGCCCCAAATGGGCGTTTTTTTTGCCGCGTGGGGCGGGCATACTAGGCCGTCCCTTTCCCTGGTATCACCCGCCTCTATGCTTCGCGTCCTGATAGCCCTCGTTCTGACCTGCCTGCTCCAACCGGCCTTTGCCGACGAGCGCGCGCAAACCCAACAACAGTTGGAGGCCACGCGCCAGGACATTGCCGAGCTGAAGAAACTGCTGGGCAAGCTGCAGGAAGAGAAATCCAGCGTCCAGAAAGACCTGCGCGGCACCGAGACCGAGATGGGCAAGCTGGAGAAGCAGGTGGACGCCCTGCAGAAAGAGCTGAAGAAAAGCGAATCCGAGCTGCAGCGACTCGATGGTGAGAAAAAAAAACTCCAGAGCGCGCGCACTGAACAGCAACACCTGATCGCCATCCAGGCCCGCGCCGCCTACCAGAACGGCCGCCAGGAGTACCTCAAGCTGCTGCTCAACCAGCAGAACCCCGAGAAATTCGCCCGCACGCTCACCTATTACGATTACCTGAGCCAGGCCCGCCTGGAGCAACTGAAGAACTTCAACGAAACCCTGCGCCAGCTCGCCAACGTCGAGAAGGACATCGAATTGCAGCAGGCCCAGTTGCTGGTACAGAAAAGCAGCCTCGACAGCCAGCGCGATGAACTCGACAAGGTTCGCAAGGAACGCCAGGTGGCCCTGGCCAAGCTCAATGACGATGTGAAGGCCCGCGACAGCAAGCTCAAGGCCCGTGAACAAGACCAGGCCGAGCTGGCAAACGTACTCAAGACCATCGAGGAAACCCTGGCCCGCCAGGCGCGAGAGGCAGAGCAAGCGCGGCAGCAAGCGCTGATCGCCCAGCAGGAAGCCGAAAAAAAGCGCTTGCGTGAGGCCGAGGCGGACTCGGACGAGGCGCCCCGCAAGGCGACCAAATCCAGCCCCGGCGCGCTGGTTTCCAGTGACGGTGAAACCTTCGGCGGCGCATTTGCTTCGGCGCGCGGCAAACTTCCATGGCCGGTCAATGGTCGATTACTGGCACGCTTTGGTGAAACCCGTGGCGACGACACCCGCACCAAGTGGGATGGGGTGATGATCAGCGCTTCCGCCGGCAGCCAGGTGCACGCCGTGCATGGCGGGCGCGTGGTGTTCGCCGATTGGCTGCGCGGCGCCGGCCTGCTGGTGATCCTGGATCACGGCAACGGGTACCTGAGTCTGTATGGCCACAACCAGACGCTGCTCAAGTCGGCGGGGGATGTGGTCAAGGCCGGCGAGTCCATCTCCACGGTCGGCAACAGTGGTGGGCAGGATACGCCAGCCCTGTATTTCGCTATTCGTCAGCAGGGTCGCCCCAGTGACCCGGCCCAATGGTGTCGTGCGCAAGGATAAGCGCACCCATCCACTTAAGGAGTTCGTTCGACATGCTGCATTTGTCCCGTCTCACCTCGCTGGCCCTGACGATCGCCCTCGTGATCGGCGCGCCCCTGGCTTTCGCCGCTGAACCGGCCCCCTCGGCCCCCGCCACCACGGCGGCGACCACCAAGGCGCCGTTGCCGCTGGACGAGCTGCGCACGTTTGCCGAAGTCATGGACCGGATCAAGGCCGCCTATGTCGAGCCGGTGGACGACAAGATGCTGCTGGAGAACGCCATCAAGGGCATGCTCAGCAACCTGGACCCGCACTCGGCCTACCTGGGGCCGGAAGATTTTGCCGAGCTGCAGGAAAGCACCAGCGGCGAGTTCGGCGGCCTGGGCATCGAGGTCGGCAGCGAAGACGGCTTCGTCAAAGTGGTCTCGCCAATCGACGACACGCCCGCCTCCAAGGCTGGCATCCAGGCGGGCGACTTCATCGTCAAGATCAACGGCCAGCCGACCCGCGGCCAGAGCATGACCGAAGCCGTGGACAAAATGCGCGGCAAGATCGGCCAGAAGATCACCCTGACCCTGGTGCGCGACGGCGGCACGCCGTTCGACGTGACCCTCACGCGGGCGGTCATCCAGGTCAAGAGCGTGAAGAGCCAGTTGCTGGAGTCGGGCTACGGCTATATCCGTATCACCCAGTTCCAGGTCAAGACTGGCGAAGAAGTCGCCAAGGCCCTGGCCAAGCTGCGCAAGGACAACGGCAAGAAACTCAACGGCCTGGTCCTGGACCTGCGCAACAACCCCGGCGGCGTGCTGCAATCGGCGGTGGAAGTGGTGGATCACTTCATCACCAAGGGCCTGATCGTCTACACCAAGGGCCGCATCGCCAACTCCGAGCTGCGCTTCTCGGCCACCGGCAACGACCTGAGCGACGCCGTGCCACTGGTGGTGTTGATCAACGGCGGCAGCGCCTCGGCGTCGGAGATCGTCGCCGGTGCCCTGCAGGACCAGAAACGCGGCGTGGTCATGGGCACCACCAGTTTCGGCAAGGGCTCGGTGCAGACCGTGCTGCCACTGAACAATGATCGCGCCCTGAAGATCACCACCGCGCTGTACTTCACCCCCAACGGCCGCTCCATCCAGGCCCAGGGCATCGTTCCGGACATCGAGGTGCGCAAGGCCAAGATCACCAACGAGCAGGACAGCGAATACTTCAAGGAAGCCGACCTGCAAGGCCACCTGGGCAACGGCAACGGTGGCGCCGACAAACCGACCGGCTCCGGTGCCAAGGCCAAGCCGATGCCGCAGGATGACGATTATCAGTTAGCCCAGGCCCTGAGCCTGCTCAAAGGACTGAACATCACCTCCGGCCGCTGAGATGCGCCGGCGCTTGATCCTCGGCCTGGTGTGCTGCCTGGCGAGCGTTGCCTTTGCCGCGCCCGCCACGCCCGCCGCTTCACCGCACAAGGCCTACCTGAGCCTGATCATCGACGACCTGGGGCAGAACCTGCCCCGGGATCGCCAGGTACTGGCCCTCCCCGGCCCTGTCACCGCCGCGATCATGCCCGACACGCCCCATGCCGCCGAATTCGCCCGCGAAGCCCATCGCGCCGGCAAGCTCGTGATGTTGCACATGCCCATGGACCCCGCCACCGGGCCGTTCGCCTGGCATCCGGACCTGCCCATCGAAGAGCTCGGCAAACGCCTCGACGCCGCCTTCGCGGCCGTGCCCTACACCAGCGGGATCAACAACCACATGGGCAGCCGCATGACCGCCCAACCCCAGGCCATGGCGTGGCTGATGGCGAACCTGCAGCAGCGGCACAAGTTTTTCGTCGACAGCCGCACCAGCGCCCAGACCGTCGCGGCCGCCGAGGCGCAGAAGATCGGCCTGGCCAGTGTGTCACGGGATGTATTCCTCGATGACGAGCGCACGGAAACTGCCATCGCCCACCAGCTCCAGACCGCCATCGACCTGGCCCGACGCCAGGGCTCGGCGGTGATGATCGGCCATCCCTACCCGCAGACCCTGGCCGTGCTCGAACGCGAACTGCCACGGCTCAAAGGCCAAGGCATCGAATGGATCGACATCAAGTCGATGATCAGCCTGCGCAGCAACCGGGCGATGGCCGGGCATGGGAAGGATGGGCTCTACCGATAGCGGTAGCCGCGACGCCGCCATCGCGAGCAAGCTCGCTCCCACAACGGTTCTGCATCGGGCACAAGATTGGCGTTCACAGCAGACCCCCTGTGGGAGCGAGCTTGCTCGCGATGACGGCGACACATTCAACATCTCTACAAGCTGACCCACCGCTTTCGCGAGCAAGCCCGCTCCCACAGGTTTGTTCCAGCGGTCAGAGATACCGTGCCATGATCGCGTCGACCGCTCCTTCCCGGCGCAACTCATCCAGGGCTTTCTGTAGCCGCGCGACCACCTCGTCAGGCACGTTCTTGTTCAACGCCAGGTACAGCTCGGCGCTGTTGAAACGCAGCACAGTCTTGAGGTCGCTCACACCTTCCTGGCGGGCCAGGTAGCGGCCGGCCGGGTCGCCGGTGGCCCACAGGTCGATCTGACCGTTGACCAGCTTCCTCGCGTTGTCCTGGTCACGCAGCACCACAATGGGATTCAGCCCCTGCTTGCCCAGGGTTTCGGCAATGGCGTCGCCCTTGTAGGCGCCGATCCGGTATTTGCGCGCCTGCTCCAAGGAGTCGAGGGCAATCGTGCTGTCCGCCTTGGCGAGCATGATCCAGTCGTCCGGGCCGATGGGGCCGACCCATTTGAACAGCTTTTCACGTTCCGGCAGCCGCGCCATGACGAAGACGCCGTAGCCGGGATTCTCCAGGGCGAGCTTATAGATCCGCTCCCAGGGGAAACGCAGCGTCAGGCTGTAGGTGATGTCGGCGCGTTTGAAAATCTCGCGGACGATGTCCACGGCAATGCCCTGGATGTTCTCGTCCTGAGCGAAGTTCTTGCCGTTCTTGGCCATGTTGTACGGGGGGAAGTTTTCCGTCAGCAGCACCAGCGAGGTGTCGGCGGCGCGGGCCGTGCCTGCAAGCAGCAAAGTGGCGCCGGCAAGGGCAAGAACAAGGCGTTTGAGCATGTATAGTGGCCTGTGTGGCTAATTCGTGCACTCAAGTTCGGCGCCAGTGCTCGCCAAGCTGCGTTGCCATTCCTCGCCGTAGCTGGGCTACGACTCGTCATGGCGCCTTGCCTGGCAAGTCCTGGCACTCGAACTTGAGCACCCGAATTAACCGTACAGGCCACTAGCTACCGCAATCCATGGTGTGCCCAAGAGTGCCTTGGGCCCGCCATGGTGTCCAGCGGTCAGCGAATGCAGATACCGCGCTGTGCCATGTAGGCCTTGGCCTCCGGCACCGTGTATTCGCCAAAGTGGAAGATGCTCGCCGCCAGCACCGCGCTGGCGTGGCCTTCCAGGATGCCATCGGCCAGGTGTTGCAGGTTGCCGACACCGCCGGAGGCGATCACGGGAATGCCCAGGGCATCGCTGATGGCACGGGTCACGCCCAGGTCGAAGCCGTTCTTCATGCCGTCCTGGTCCATGCTGGTCAGCAGGATCTCACCGGCACCAAGGCCCTCCATCTTCCTGGCCCACTCAACGGCATCCAGGCCGGTGGGCTTGCGGCCGCCGTGGGTGAAGATTTCCCAGCGCGGGGTTTCGCCCGGACCGGACACCTTCTTCGCGTCGATGGCGACGACGATGCACTGCGAGCCGAAATGCTGGGCCGCTTCGCCGACGAACTCCGGGTTGAACACCGCCGCCGTGTTGATGGACACCTTGTCCGCCCCGGCGTTGAGCAGGTTGCGGATATCCTGCACGGTGCGCACGCCACCGCCCACGGTCAGCGGGATGAACACCTGGCTGGCCATGCGCTCGACGGTATGCAAGGTGGTGTCGCGGCCGTCGACGCTGGCGGTGATGTCGAGGAAGGTGATCTCGTCCGCACCCTGTTCGTCGTAGCGACGGGCGATTTCCACCGGGTCGCCGGCATCACGGATGTTCTCGAACTTGACGCCCTTGACCACTCGGCCGTTGTCCACGTCCAGGCAAGGGATGATGCGTTTGGCCAGCGCCATGGTCAGTCCTCAGCCTTTGTAGGCGTCGCAGAAGGCCTGGGCCTCGGCGACATCCAGGGTGCCTTCGTAGATCGCGCGACCGGTGATCGCCCCGATGATGCCCGGCGCCTTGGCGTCGAGCAGTGTCTTGATGTCGCCCAGGTTGTGGATACCGCCGGAGGCGATGACCGGGATTTTCGTGGCCGCCGCCAGGGCCGCCGTGAACGGCACGTTGCAGCCCTGCATCATGCCGTCCTTGGCGATGTCGGTGTAGACGATGGCCGACACGCCGTCGGCTTCGAAACGCTTGGCCAGGTCGATCACCTGCACAGTGCTGACTTCAGCCCAACCGTCGGTGGCGACAAAACCGTCCTTGGCATCCAGGCCCACGATGACCTTGCCCGGGAACGCGCGGCAGGCTTCGGCGACGAATTCGGGCTCCTTCACGGCCTTGGTGCCGATGATCACGTAGCTCACGCCAGCCTTGACGTAGTGCTCGATGGTTTCCAGGGAGCGAATGCCGCCGCCGATCTGGATCGGCAGGTTCGGATAGCGCTTGGCAATGGCGGTCACCACTTCGCCATTGACCGGCTGGCCTTCGAAGGCGCCGTTCAGGTCCACCAGATGCAGGCGCCGGCAGCCGCCCTCCACCCACTTGGCGGCCATGCTCACCGGGTCATCGGAGAACACCGTGGAATCTTCCATCCGGCCCTGGCGCAGACGTACGCAAGCGCCGTCCTTGAGATCGATAGCGGGGATAATCAGCATCTGGCAAACCTTCAAATACGAATATTCAGCTTGGCTCGAAAATCAGTTTTTCTCGAGCGCCCACAAGTCGCTTTCAATGCTTTCGAACCTTTCTTTAAGGTGCGCCTGCACATCGAAAATCGCCCTGTTGTAATAGTGCGGAGCAATTTCGCGGGTAAACAGCTCAAGAATTTCCGCCGCCTCGAACGAACCCAGGTCCAGTTCGAAACGCTCCTCCATGAACCGCTGGATCTTGCGGTTCGCCTCACTCTCCTGTTCAGGCGTGAGGGTGAGGATCGGCGGTTTCTTGCGCGCCATTACCAACGGCCGTCCCACGCCGCGAAGTTCTGCAACAGTTGCAGGCCATGGGTATGGCTCTTTTCGGGGTGAAACTGCACGGCGAATCGCGAGCCGTCGGCCAGCGCCGCGGCGAAGTCGACGCCATAGTGACCGCTGCCCACCACCTGCCGGGCATTGCCGGCCGCGATGTAGTAGCTGTGCACGAAATAGAAGCGCGCCAGGTCCGGGATGCTGTGCCACAGCGGGTGGTCCACCGTCTGCTTCACTTCGTTCCAGCCCATGTGCGGGACCTTCAGGTGCTCGCCGTCTTCATGCAGGCCCTTGCCAAAGAACTTCACCTGGCCCGGGAACAGGGAGATGCAATCGACGCCGTCGTTCTCTTCGCTGCGTTCGAGCAAGGCCTGCATGCCCACGCAGATGCCGAGGAACGGACGGTCCTGACTGACTTCGTGCACCAGCTTGTCGAAGCCCAGACGACGGATCTCGGCCATGCAATCGCGAATCGCGCCCACGCCAGGGAAGACCACCCGGTCGGCTTCGCGAATCACATCGGCGTCACTGGTGATCAGCACCTTGCCGGCACCCACGTGTTCGAGGGCCTTGGCCACCGAGTGCAGGTTGCCCATGCCGTAATCGATAACCGCGACCGTCTGCATTACAGGACGCCCTTGGTCGAAGGCATCTGCCCGGCCATGCGGTCATCGAGCTCCACGGCCATGCGCAGTGCGCGGCCGAACGCCTTGAACACGGTCTCGATCTGGTGGTGGGTGTTGTGCCCGCGCAGGTTGTCGATGTGCAGCGTCACGTTGGCGTGGTTGACGAAACCCTGGAAAAACTCCTGGAACAGGTCGACGTCGAAGCCGCCGACGGTGGCACGGGTATACGGCACGTGCATCTGTAGGCCAGGACGGCCGGAGAAGTCGATGACCACTCGCGACAGCGCTTCATCGAGCGGGACATAGGCGTGGCCGTAGCGACGGATGCCTTTTTTGTCGCCGATGGCTTGGGTGAACGCTTGCCCCAGGGTGATACCGACGTCTTCCACCGTGTGGTGGTCGTCGATATGCAGGTCGCCCTTGCTGACGATGTCCAGGTCGATCAGCCCGTGACGGGCGATCTGGTCCAGCATGTGCTCAAGAAAAGGCACGCCGATATCAAACCGGGCCTTTCCGGTGCCATCCAGGTTGATCGAGGCTTTGATCTGGGTTTCCAGAGTGTCGCGCTCGACAGACGCCTTACGTTCGGCCATCACCAGCTCCGCAAAATCATTGGGCGAAAAAGGCAGCCATTATAGGGGCGTGAGCGGCAAACAGAAACACGGGAGGTGATATCGCTGACGGGTTGTTGCCCGTCCTGTCGGGGTTAGACATGTCCATACAAGCCATGGACGCAAATGTTTGCCATCACCCAGACACAAATGTGGGAGCGGGCTTGCCCGCGAAGAGGGTGTGTCAGTAAACATAAATGCTTCTGACCCACCGCCTTCGCGGGCAAGCCCGCTCCCACAAAGATCGACTTTACCTTGAAGGTTCAGACAACCCTCTTAGTGGAACAACACTGCCGTCTTCTGCAGGGTCACCCAAACACCCCACGCCAACGGAATGCCCACCACCAGCCAGGCGGCGAGCGCCAGCAGCTTGGTGCCTGGTGCAGCTTTCCATTCCAGCGAAGTGGTGCTGTCGGCGCCCTTGTCATGACCCAGCGCCTGTTCGGCGGCCAGCTCGGCGTCGGTCATGAAGTACTTGTCGGCGACCGGGCGAACCATCAGGTTGCACAGGAAGCCCAGCACCAGCAGGCCGGCGAGGATGTACAGGGTGATGTCGTAGGCCGCGGCACGTTCAACGCCGATGCTCAACTGATACTCACGCAGGTAGTTCACCAGCACCGGGCCCAGCACGCCGGCAGCGGCCCAGGCGGTCAACAGGCGACCATGGATCGCGCCGACCATTTGCGTACCGAACAGGTCCGCCAGGTAGGCCGGCACGGTGGCGAAACCACCGCCGTACATCGACAGGATGATGCAGAACGCCGCCACGAACAGCGCGATGTTGCCCAGGTGGCCCAGGTTCGGGATCAGCGCATACAAGGCAAAGCCCAGGGCGAAGAACACGAAATAGGTGTTCTTGCGACCCAGGTAATCCGAGAACGATGCCCAGAAGAACCGGCCGCCGATGTTGAACAGGCTCAACAGACCGGTGAAACCGGCGGCGATGGCCGCGATCTGGGCCAGTTGGCCAGCGTCCAGTTGACCAAACGGCAGGTCGTTGCCGAGCAGTTTGCCGCCGAACACTTCCTGCAACAGGGGCGACGCCATGCCCAGGATGCCGATACCGGCGGAGACGTTCAGGCACAGCACCAGCCATACCAGACGGAACTGAGGGGTTTTCCAGGCCACGTTCACGTGCACGTGACGATGGGTGATCATCGCGTTCGCGGCTTTCTTCGGTGCCGGGGTCCAGCCTTCAGGCTTCCAGCCGGTCGGCGGCACGCGGTACGACAGGGCGCCACCGATCATGAACACGAAGTAGATCGCGGCCATGACCAGGAAGCTCTGCCACACGCCCACGCCGGTTGGCGAAGCGAAATGGTTCATCAGCGCCGCGGCCAGTGGTGCACCCACCATCGCACCGCCACCAAAGCCCATGATCGCCATGCCGGTCGCCATGCCGCGCTTGTCCGGGAACCACTTGATCAGCGTGGACACGGGGGAGATGTAGCCCAGGCCCAGGCCGATACCACCGATTACCCCGGAACCGACCCACATCAGCCAGATCTGATGGGTATAGATACCCAACGCGGAAATCAGCAGGCCACCGCACCAGCACAATGCCGACACGACGCCGGCCTTGCGTGGACCGGCGTGTTCCAGCCAGCCACCCCAGATGGCTGCCGAGCAACCCAGGAAGATGAAGAACAGGGTGTAGATCCAGCCGAGCATCGAGATCGGCCAGTCGCATTGGGACGAGAAGACTTGCGAGATGAAGCTCATGTCCGGCGCACAGGCCACCGGTTTGGTGATACCCAGGGCCTTGGACAGTGGCAACCAGAACACCGAGAAGCCATAGGCCATGCCGATGCACAGGTGGATGGCCAGCGCGGCCGGTGGAACCAGCCAACGGTTGAAACCGGGCTTGGCGATGATGCGTTCCTTGGAGAGGAACGCAGGCTGGTCGGCAACGCCGCCGGCCGTGATGCTCGTGCTCATTGTGTATCCCCCAATTATTAGAATGGTTCACCAGCCACGCATCACCCTCAGCCTTCATTGCACGCAGGCATGGCTGTATTTTCTGGTGAAGCTCCATAGTAGTGCGACATCAAGTCGCAGAAGGACGGCGAACGGACGAAAGGTTACCACTTGCAGGTGACAGAAAAACCAAAGTGACATCACCTTTTTCATGTCATCTGTCTTATCGCGCCGATGCCAGGTTTCTGTAGGGGGCTAACCATTTATTTTTTTTCACGCCCCTTCTTGAGGGGCTGGGGCGCCGGGCGTCACCCATGATCGGCCAACGCGCCGTCACTCACGGCGTTATACTCCCAGGCTAAATTTTGAACTCAACCTATAAGGATTCGCCCATGAAAGCGTTCGGCAAAATCCTGGGTCTGGTACTTCTCGGGCTGTTGCTGATCATTGTGGCCCTGGGCTTCGCCCTGACCCACCTCTTCGATCCCAACGACTACAAGGAAGAAATCCGCCAGATAGCCCGCGACAAAGCCCACATTGAGCTGACCCTCAATGGCGACATCGGCTGGAGCCTGTTTCCATGGCTGGGTCTGGAACTGCACGAGGCCAGCGTGGCGACCCTGGCCAACCCGACACAACCGTTCGCCGACCTGCAGATGCTTGGCCTGTCGGTGCGGGTGATGCCACTGCTGCGCCGCGAAGTGCAGATGAGCGACGTGCGGGTCGAAGGCCTGAACCTGCGCCTGAACCGCGACAAAAACGGCCACGGCAACTGGGAAGACATCGGCAAGGCGCCTGCCACGACGACAGCGAGCGCGCCGACTCCGGCACCGACCGAACAGCCGTCGACGCCGGCCAGCACCACGCCCGAAAAACCGGCCCAGCCGACCCGCCTGGACATCGACAGCCTGACCGTGAACAACGCCCGGGTCGAGTACACCGATGAGCAGACCGGCAAGCAATTCACTGCCGAAAGCATCCAGCTGAGCACCGGCGCGGTCCACGACTCGACCAACATCCCGGTCACTCTCACCGCGTTCCTGTCCAGCAACCAGCCGGCCGTGCGCGTGCGCACCGAGGTCACCGGCGAGCTGCGTTTCGAACGCGCCCTGCAGCGCTACAAGTTCGAAGACCTGAAACTGTCCGGCGAAGTCACAGGCGACCCCTTGCAGGGCAAGACCCTGAACTTTGCCGCCCAAGGCCAACTGTTCCTCGACAAGGCAGCGAACGTTGCCGAGTGGACCGGCATCAAGCTGTCGCTCAACCAACTGCGCGCCCTGGGCGAACTGAAGGTCAACGACCTCGACAAGACCCCGCAGCTCAATGGCGGCCTGTCGATTGCCCAGTTCGACCTGGCGAAGTTCGTCGACAGCGTCGGGCAGAAACTGCCGGCCATGGCCGAAGGCAGCTTGAGCAAGGTCGAACTGGTCAGCCGTGTCGCCGGCACGCCGACCAGTGTCGAGTTCAACAATATCAACCTGAAAGTCGACGACAGCAGCTTCAGCGGCCGCATTGCCGTGGAGGATTTCGCCAAGCAATCCCTGCGTGCACAGCTCAAGGCCGACACGTTCAACGTCGACCGCTACCTGCCGCCCAAATCCGCCGAGGCCGACAGTTCCAAGGCCGCCCGCGAAGCCGAAGTCAGCAGCACCGAGGCCAGTGCCATGGCGGGCGCCGGCACCACTCCGCTGCCGAATGCACCGACCCAGGGCGCCTGGAGCAACGACCGGCTGTTTCCGGTGGAACGCCTGGGCAAGCTGGACCTCGACGCCGACCTGACCTTCGGCCAACTGACCCTCGACAAGCTGCCGATCCAGAACGCCACACTCAAGGCCACAGGCCTGGGCGGGCTGCTGACCTTGGAGAACCTGCGTGGCGATCTGTACAACGGCAGCTTCGAGGCCAAGGGCACCCTGGACGTGCGCCAGCCGACGCCACAATTGAACCTGCAAACCCGCATCAACCGGGTGCCGGCCGAGAAGATCATCGAAAGCCAGGGCAAGGCTGCGCCCGTCAAGGGGCTGGTGACGCTCAACAGCGCGGTGACCGCCAGCGGCAACAGCCAGAAAGCCCTGATCGAGAGCCTCAACGGCAACGCCGGATTCGTCATCAACGATGGCGTGCTGCTCAATGCCAATCTCGAACAGCAGCTGTGCAAGGGCATCGCCACCCTCAATCGCAAGGCGCTCAGCGGCGAGCCCCGGGGCAAGGACACGCCGTTCCAGCAGCTCAACGGCAACCTGACGTTCCACAACGGCGTGGCCAGCAACCCCGACCTGAAGGTGCGCATCCCCGGCATGACGGTCAACGGCAACGGCGATATCGACCTGCGGGTGCTGGGCATGGACTATCGCGTCGGGATCATCGTCGAAGGCGACAAGAGCGACATGCCCGACCCGGCCTGCCAGGTCAACGAGCGCTATGTCGACATCGAATGGCCGTTGCGCTGCCGTGGCCCGCTGGAACTGGGCGCCAAGGCATGCCGCCTGGACAGCGAAGGGATGGGCAAGGTCGCGGCGAAACTGGCCGGTGACCGCCTCGAAGACAAGATCGACGAAAAGCTGGGCGACAAAGTCAGCCCCGAGGTGAAAAACGCGCTCAAGGGGCTGTTCAAGCGATGACCGCCGAGCAATTTTCCAGCGCCGTGCTGGACTGGTTCGACCGCCACGGACGCCACGACCTGCCCTGGCAACAGGGCATCACGCCGTATCGGGTGTGGGTGTCGGAGATCATGCTGCAGCAGACCCAGGTCAGCACCGTACTCGGTTACTTCGACCGCTTCATGGCCTCGCTGCCCACGGTCCAGGCCCTGGCCGCCGCGCCGGAAGATGAAGTCCTGCACCTGTGGACCGGGCTGGGCTACTACACCCGTGCGCGCAACCTGCAGAAAACCGCGAAGATCGTCGTCGACCAGTATGGGGGCGAGTTTCCCCGGGATGTGGAGAAACTGACCGAGTTGCCGGGCATCGGCCTGTCCACTGCTGGCGCCATCGCCAGTATCAGCATGGGCCTGCGCGCGCCGATCCTCGATGGCAACGTCAAGCGGGTGCTGGCGCGCTTCACCGCCCAGGAAGGTTACCCAGGCGAACCCAAGGTGGCGAAACAGCTCTGGGCCACCGCCGAGCGCTTCACGCCGCAGGACCGGGTCAACGCCTACACCCAGGCGATGATGGACCTGGGAGCCACCCTCTGTACTCGCAGCAAGCCCAGTTGCCTGCTCTGCCCACTGAAAAAGGGCTGCGAAGCGCACATGCTGGGCCTGGAAACTCGCTACCCGATACCCAAGCCACGCAAAGAGGTGCCCAAGAAACGCACCTTGATGCCGATGCTGGCCAACCATGAAGGCGCGATCCTGCTTTACCGTCGTCCTTCCACCGGCCTGTGGGGCGGCCTGTGGAGCCTGCCGGAACTCGACGACCTCGATGATTTGCAACATTTGGCCCTGCAACACTCGCTGGAGCTGGGCAACCAGCAGCAATTGCCGAGCCTGGTGCACACTTTCAGCCATTTCCAGCTGGCCATCGAGCCGTGGCTGGTCCAGGTCCGGGAAACCGGCCATCACGTGGCCGAGGCCGACTGGCTCTGGTATAACCTCGCCACCCCGCCGCGCCTGGGCCTCGCCGCTCCGGTCAAGACCTTGCTCGAACGCGCGGCCGCCGTATTGAACGCAGGAGAGTTGCAATGACCCGCACCATCATGTGCCGCAAGTACAAAGAAGAACTCGAAGGCCTGGAACGTGCGCCGTTCCCGGGCGCCAAGGGCCAGGACATCTACGACCACGTCTCGGCCAAGGCCTGGGGCGACTGGCAAAAACACCAGACCCTGCTGATCAACGAAAAACGCCTGAACATGATGAACGCTGAAGACCGCAAGTACCTTCAGGGCGAAATGGACAAGTTCTTTTCCGGCGAAGATTACGCCAAGGCCGAAGGCTACGTACCGCCGTCCGAATAAGCTGTAGCGACCGGGGGCGAATCGTAAGCGACGGTAATAATTAAATATTTTTTGATAACGTGCTTGACGCCCCCCTGAAAAACCCGTTTAATGCGCCCCGTTGCCCAGATAGCTCAGTCGGTAGAGCAGGGGATTGAAAATCCCCGTGTCGGCGGTTCGATTCCGTCTCTGGGCACCAAATACCGAAAACCCCGATCAAGTGATTGATCGGGGTTTTTTATTGCCTGGGGTTTCTTCCCCCCACCCAACCGACTCCGTTACATTCGACCCTCGTCATTCCACCTCCCCCAATAAACGAGTCGACATGGACATCACCGGCATCCCCTTTGGCACCACCGATTGGTCAACCATCGAACCCACCGTACACAAAGGCGTTACCGGAACGGCGTATTGGCGCACCCGGCAGTTCGGGAACATCCGGGTGCGGATGGTGGAGTACACGGCGGGCTACCTGGCTGATCACTGGTGCACCAAGGGCCATATCCTGTTTTGCCTGAAAGGCGAGTTGAACACCGAACTGGAGGACGGCCGGCAATTTGTGCTCAAGCCCGGCATGAGCTACCAGGTGGCCGATCAGGCCGAACCGCATCGTTCTTCCACCGCCCAAGGTGCCACGCTGTTCGTGGTGGATTGATTCGAAGCGAGCGCCTCGAAGCTGTAGCATGGGCAGCCTTATTTTTACGTCAGGAGCCCGGCCCATGGCATCGGTGAACAAGCAGCAAAAGCGCACCCAGCGCGCCAAGGCGAAAGCCAAGAAGAACCGCATCCAGCGTGCCGCGGCACCAAACGACTTTCTGGACCCGAACGATGAGCGCATCGACCTGGAGACGGTAGACCTGTCGGAACTGTTCGAATCCATGCGCGCCGCCGAAAAGGTCAGCCAGCAGGCCATGTGCTCGGTCTTCCTGGCGCATCCGTTGCTGGCCCTCGTCCTGGAGCAGGAGGGCGAGGAAGAAGCCACTGACTTCATCTTTACCGCGCTGATCGAATACCGGCGCCTGACCACCGGTGTCGATGAGCAAGCGGCCCTGGACTGGGTCGAAAGCCCGCAATTCCAGGCTGACTATGTCGCCGCCTCCCAGGCGCTGACGCAGCATCCTGATTAATTTCGCGCCTGGTCAATGAGAGGCTGTTCACGCCGGGTGGGCAGCCTCTTCGTCACGTATTCGCCTCTATTGGTGTGCCTACAGCTTTCTCGGATAGGTCCTACATGTCGGCGACACGTGGCCTAGCCAGTCCTCAAATCGGTCTGGCGTGACTCCCACTCTTTTCCTCCCGATCAATCAGCTTCGTCCGGCATCATCGAAACGCCGCGTGGCGCATCCTTTCGGTCCGCCCACTCCTTTGGCAGACATTCGATGAGCTCCCTTCTCCCCCAGGATGACCCGACACTGGCCCCACTGATCAGCGAGCTGGGTGACCTGATCCGGCAGGCACGACAGAAGGTGCTGCGCGCCGTTGATACCCTTCAAGTGCAAACCTGCTGGCAGATCGGCCGGCATATCGTCGAGTTCGAACAGGGCGGTGCCGAGCGGGCTGCTTATGGCGCGCGATTGCTGCCGACATTGGCCATCGAGCTTACGACGAAGTTCGGAAAAGGGTTTGATGAAAGAAATTTGCGGCACATGCGCGACTTTTATCAGACATTCCAAATTTGGAACGCAGTGCGTACCGAATTAAGCTGGACCCACTACCGCACGCTCCTGCGCGTAGAAAACGACGCAGCTCGCCAGTGGTACATGCACGAAGCCACCACACAAGGCTGGTCAACCCGGGCCCTGGAGCGTCAGATCGGTACCTTCTACTACGAACGCCTGCTGGCAAGCCGTGACCAGCCTGCGGTGAAAGAGGAAGCGGCGGCCAAGCTCAAGGAGATTGACCTGGGCCCCAGGGACATTGTCAGAGACCCTGTCGTCCTGGAGTTCCTAGGGCTGCCGAATGCCGGCACCTTGTTGGAAACCAACCTGGAACAGGCCTTGATCGACCAACTACAAGGCTTTCTCCTTGAGCTGGGCAAGGGCTTCGCCTTCGTTGCGCGCCAACAGCGCATCAGCACCGAAAGCAAGGACTTCTACCTGGACCTGGTGTTCTACAACTACCTGCTCAAGTGCTTCGTGATTGTCGACCTCAAGCGCGGTGAGCTGAGCCATCAGGACATCGGGCAAATGGACATGTACGTGCGCCTCTATGACGAGCTGAAGCGCGGGCCCGGCGACAAACCCACCGTCGGCATCATCCTCTGCGCCCAGAAGGACGAATCCGTGGTGCGCTACTCCGTCTTGCACGGTAACGAACAGCTGTTTGCCAGCCAGTATCAGCTCGTCCTTCCATCGGAAGAAGAATTGCGCCAGGCCCTGGATCGCGAGCGGGCGCGGCTTGAAGAAGCCAACCGCCAGACGGGCGATAAAAGCGGATAACCCTTTCAGAAATCCTGTGTACCATTGACGCGGATTTTTTTCCGTAACACGCCACCAAAGAGCTCTTTCCTGCATGTCATCGGCCGCACCCCACCCTTCCCTGATCCAGGCATTGCGGACCGAAACCGCCACCCTGCACATTGCCTTGGAGAAACGCCTGCCGTTTTTCTCCGAGCGCCTGGATCTCGCGCTGTATCGGCGCTTGATGGCGGCCTACTACGGTTTTTACCAGCCGCTGGAGCAACGGCTTCATGTGCTTGCGCTGATACCGACCGGGCTGGACCAATCCCTGCGTGTCAAGCTCCCGGTGCTGCGGGCGGACCTCACGGCGCTGGGCCTGGATGACGCCGCAATCGACGCCCTGCCGACTTGCCAGGCGCTTCCCCGGATCGACTCGCGCGCCGCGGCGCTGGGTGTTTCCTATGTGCTGGAAGGCGCGACCCTTGGCGGGCAGATTCTGCGGCGCCGGGTGGCTGAGCAGCTGGGGCTCGATGCTTCCAGCGGCGCGGCGTTTCTCAACGTTTATGGTGAGTTCACCGGCCGACGCTGGAAGGACTTCCTCCAATACCTGGACGACAGGAACCTTGGCCAAGCCCAAACGCTCGAAGTCACAAACGCTGCCAAGGCGACGTTTACCTATTTTGAACACTGGCTGGACAGCCAGGAGGTCCTGTTATGAACCCGGATAACCAAGAAGCCTTCGAAGAACTGTTGGCCAATTGCGCAGACGAACCGATTCGCTTCCCCGGGGCCATCCAGCCTCATGGCGTTCTGCTGATGCTGTCTGAGCCTGACTTTGTGATCCGCCAGGTCAGCGCCAACGTGCTGCAACTGATGGGCCACGACCCCGACCGGCTGCTGGGCAAGACCCTGGACGCCCTGTTCGGGCTGGAGCAGGCCGAAGCCATTCTTGTCGCCTGCCGTGCCGCTCCTGAAAGCGACAACGTGCCCGTGGCTATCGTCGTGAACCAGTTGCGCTTCGACGCCCTGGTGCATCGCCATCAAGGCGCCCTGATCGTCGAGCTGGAACAGCACCTGAGCGACTACCGCCCCGAAGGCGTCAGCGGCGAGGCCAACATGGGCCGCATGCTGCAACGCCTGCAAAGTGCGAAGACCCTTCAGGCCCTGTACGAAATCAGCGTGCGGGAAATCCAGGCGATGACCGGTTACGACCGCGTATTGATCTATCGCTTCGAAGAAGAAGGCCACGGCCAGGTGATCGCCGAAGCCAGCGCGCCGTCGATGGAGCTCTACAAAGGCCTGTTCTTCCCGGCCTCGGACATTCCCGAGCAGGCTCGCGAGCTGTACCGCACCAACTGGTTGCGCATCATCCCCCACGCCGACTATGCGCCGGTTCCTTTGGTCCCCGAGTTACGACCCGATACCGGGGCGCCCCTGGACCTGAGCTTCGCCACGCTGCGCAGCGTCTCGCCGATCCACCGCCAATACATGAAGAACATGGGTGTGCTGTCGTCCATGAGCATCTCGCTGATGGAGGGCGAGCGCTTGTGGGGGCTGATCAGTTGCGGCAACCGCGAGCCGCTGCTGGTCCCCCATGAAATGCGCATGGCCTGCCAGACCATCGGCCAAGTGCTGTCGTTGCAGATCAGTGCCATGGAAGCCCTGGAACTGACGCGCCAACGAGATGCCAAGCTTGCGAACCTGAAGGTGCTCGCCGCCGCCATGGCCGAGTCCACCCATAACGTGTTTGACGGCTTGTCCCACGAGCCGCAACGGCTGATGGGCCTGGCCGACGCCTGCGGCGTGGCGATTCTGGAGGACAACAAGCTGCACCGCCAAGGCCAATGCCCGGAACCGGAGCAGATCCGCGAATTGCACAAATGGATCCTGGAAACCGGCCAGCCGGTGTTCGCCCACCACAACCTGGGCAGCGTTTTCGCGCCGGCCCAGGCTTACCAGGAGGTGGCCAGCGGCGTACTGGCGATCCACCTGCCCAAGCCGGTGGAAAATGGCGTGCTGTGGTTCCGCCCCGAGGTGAAGCAAACCCTCCAGTGGAGCGGCGATCCGCAAAAGCCCCTGGACCTGGAGAACAGCGAGACCGGCCTGCGCCTGCGGCCCCGGACGTCTTTCGAAATCTGGAAAGTCGAAATGGCCGGCATCAGCACCAAATGGAGCCATGGCGACCTGTTCGCGGCCAATGACCTGCGGCGCTCGGCCCTGGAGAACGACCTGGCCCGCCAAGTCCACAAGGAGCGCCTGGCCGTGCAGGCTCGCGACGAGCTGGTGGCGGTGGTCTCCCATGACCTGCGCAGCCCCATGACGGTCATTTCCATGCTCTGCGGCATGATGCAAAAGGCCTTCAGCTCCGATGGCTCCCACAGCTCCAAGCGCATTTCCTCGGCCATCGACACCATGCAACAAGCCACCAGCCGTATGAACGCGCTGCTGGAAGACTTGCTCGACACCTCGAAGATCGACGCCGGACGCTACACCATCAATCCCCAGCCGATCGCCGTCAGCCAGATCTTCGAAGACGCCTTCTCGCTGTTGTCGCCGCTGGCTATCGCCAAGGCCATCGACATGTCCTTCCAGGCCGAACCCAACCTGAAGATCAACGCCGATCCCGAGCGCCTGTTCCAGGTGCTGTCGAACCTGATCGGCAACGCCATCAAGTTCACGCCGCAGAAAGGCCGCGTGGGCATCAGCGCGATGTCGGTAGGCAATGAGATCGTGTTCAGTGTTCGCGACACCGGCGAAGGCATTACCGCAGAGCAGTTGCCTCACGTGTTCGACCGCTACTGGACAATCAAGGAGGGCAACCCGAACGGCACCGGCTTGGGGCTGTACATCTCCAGGGGGATTGTCCAGGCCCATGGCGGTAAACTGCACGCCGAAAGCCAGCCAGGCAAAGGCAGCGAGTTCACCTTTACCGTGCCAAAAATCGACTGAGCCGGGCATATCCCCTGACTAATTGGAAACCGAAAGCCCAATGGCCTCACTGAACAAGCAGCAAAAACGCGCCAAGCGCGCCAAGGACAAAGCCAAGCAGATCCGCATGAGCGGGCGTAAATCCATCCCGATGTATGGCGACCCCGCCTACGCCACCGCTCAACCGCCGGTGTATGTGCTGGAGCTGTTCGCCAAGCTGCGCGAAGCCGAGGCCGTCAGCCGTGCCGAACTGCTCGACACGCTGCTTTCCTCCCTGAGCGGGATGATCAGCGAACGTCCAGGCCTGCTCGACCTGAAAAATGCCGAAAACGAAAGCATGGCGGCCACCAACCTGGCCGCCGACATGCTGGTGGACTACCGCATGTGGGCCGACGACATGGACCGTGAAGCGGCGCAACGCTGGCTCAGCACCCCGGAGTTCATCAAGGACTTCAGCGAGGCGCTGGATCGGTATCGCCAGTCGATGGAAGAACCCGCCAGCGAATAAACCGGCCGGCTATTCGTCACCGTGGTATATCCCATTGACATATCCCTCCATTATCCTATGCTTCAACTGCATCCAATGGAGGACGGCACATGGAACAAACCACCCTTTTCATGAGCAACCGCAGCCAAGCGGTCCGGCTACCCAAGGCAGTGGCGATGCCAAGCGACGTAAAGCGTGTAGACGTGATCGCCATAGGCAGAACGCGCATTATCACGCCGGCTGGCGAAGCCTGGGATAGCTGGTTCGATGGCGATAACGCCACGGCAGACTTCATGGCAGAGCGTGAACAGCCTGCCGATCAGGAGCGTGAGTCTTTCTGATGATCAAGTTCATGCTCGATACCAACGTCTGTATTTTCACCATCAAGAACAAGCCCCAGATCGTCAGAGAAGCTTTCAATCGTCATCACGGCCAGCTCTGCATCAGCGCCGTCACACTGATGGAGTTGATCTACGGCGCAGAAAAGTCATCCGCCCCAGAGAAAAATCTCGGCGTCATCGAAGGGTTCTGTGCCCGACTTGAGGTTTTACCTTTCGGTTATGACGCCGCAGCCCATACCGGCATGATCCGGGCAGAGCTGGCAAAGATTGGCAGGCCAATCGGCCCCTACGACCAGATGATTGCCGGCCATGCCCGCTCCCTCGGGTTGATCGTAGTCACCAATAATCTGAAAGAATTCGAAAGAGTCCCCGGACTGCGCATCGAGGATTGGACAGGGATGTAACTTCGGTTGCCTGAAGTTAAAAAGCTCCATCAAAACTCCTGTTCAGGAAACAGCGGAACATTGGCTTCACAGCCCTGAAGTACAGGCGGATTTCGAAACAGCACGCGCCAGCTTCAGAGAGGTCCTCAAAATATTGTGGGATCTTGAGGACGCTCCCGAATAACCCGAAGTTACTTCTGATTGCGGTAACGCTCATCCGATTAACCCTTCCAACCCCTGTCCAAAGCTGGCACCATCGCGCCTTTTTTTACGCGACTCCCCCGGGATTTTTAGCGGTAGACACGGTTCAAACGGCCGTTCGGTTGTTGATGGCGCGACAGTCTGCTGCGGCGATGCGACAACCTGCCGCACATCACCGATTTACCCCCCGTAGCGCTGTTGGCGACCATTCGGACGCATGCTAGCTTGGCCGCCTCGCCACGGAAGGCAGCCAACAGCAAGGGAGCACACACCATGAGGACCGCACATGGCCCAGGCCACGCCCGCGCTTGAAATCCGCAACCTGCATAAACGCTACGGACAGTTAGAGGTGCTCAAAGGCGTCTCGCTGACCGCCCGCGACGGCGATGTGATCTCGATCCTGGGTTCCTCCGGTTCCGGCAAGTCGACATTCCTGCGTTGCATCAACCTGCTGGAAAACCCCAACCAGGGTGAAATCCTGGTGGCCGGCGAAGCGCTCAAGCTCAAGGCCGCGAAAAACGGCGAGTTGGTGGCCGCCGACGGCAAACAGATCAACCGCATGCGCAGTGAGATTGGTTTTGTGTTTCAAAACTTTAATCTCTGGCCGCACATGAGCATCCTCGACAACATCATCGAAGCCCCACGCCGGGTGCTCGGCCAGAGCAAGGCCGAGGCCATCGAAGTCGCCGAAGCCTTGTTGGCCAAGGTCGGCATTGCCGACAAGCGCCACGCCTACCCCGCCGAACTCTCCGGCGGCCAGCAACAGCGCGCCGCCATCGCCCGCACGCTGGCGATGCAACCCAAGGTGATTCTGTTCGACGAGCCGACCTCCGCCCTTGACCCGGAAATGGTCCAGGAAGTACTTAGTGTGATCCGCGCCCTGGCCGAAGAAGGCCGCACCATGCTGCTGGTGACCCACGAAATGGGTTTCGCCCGCCAGGTCTCCAGCGAAGTGGTGTTCCTTCATCAGGGCCTGGTCGAGGAGCAAGGATCGCCACAGCAGGTCTTCGAAAACCCGCTTTCGGCGCGCTGCAAACAATTCATGTCCAGCAACCGCTAACGGAGCAGTACATATGCAGATCTACAAGAAATTCCTTTTGGCCGCTGCCGCCAGCCTGGTGCTCTCGGCCAATGCCATGGCGGCCGAAAAGCTGAAGATGGGCATCGAAGCGGCCTACCCGCCGTTCAACAACAAGGACGCCAGCGGCCAGGTCGTGGGCTTCGACAAGGACATCGGCGACGCCCTGTGCGCCAAGATGAAAGTCGAGTGCGAAGTGGTCACCTCCGATTGGGACGGCATCATCCCGGCCTTGAACGCCAAGAAGTTCGACTTCCTGATCTCCTCGCTGTCGATCACCGAGGAACGCAAGCAGGCGGTGGACTTCACCGACCCGTACTACTCCAACAAGCTGCAGTTCATCGCGCCGAAAAACGTCGACTTCAAAACCGATAAGGACTCGCTCAAAGGCAAGGTCATCGGTGCACAACGGGCGACCCTGGCCGGCACCTGGCTGGAAGACGAACTGGGCAGCGACATCACCGCCAAGCTCTACGACACCCAGGAAAACGCCTACCTGGACCTGACCTCCGGCCGCGTCGATGCGATCCTGGCAGACAAGTACGTCAACTATGACTGGCTGAAAACCGACGCCGGCCGCGCCTACGAATTCAAGGGCGACCCGGTGGTGGAAAGCGACAAGATCGGCATCGCCGTGCGCAAGGGTGACGACGAGCTGCGCAACAAGCTGAACGCCGCGCTCAAGGAAATCGTCGCCGACGGCACCTACAAGAAAATCAACGACAAGTACTTCCCGTTCAACATCTATTGATGCTGACGTGCGTGGCCGACGCTGCGGCACCGCAGCGCCGGCCCTTTGCAAAGCCTGCCGCGATATGAACACACACCCATGATGATCGACCTCTACGGATTCGGCCCGGCGCTCGCCGCCGGCGCGCTGATGACCGTCAAACTGGCACTCTCGGCCTTGTGCCTGGGGCTGGTGCTGGGCCTGCTCGGCGCCTTGGCCAAGACCTCGCCGTACAAGCCGCTGCAATGGCTTGGCGGCACTTACTCGACACTGGTCCGCGGTATTCCGGAATTGCTCTGGGTGCTGCTGATCTACTTCGGCACCGTCAACCTGATGCGTGCACTGGGCGAGTACCTGGGCAATCCCGACCTGGCCCTCGACGCCTTCGCCGCCGGCGTCATCGCCCTGGGCCTGTGCTTTGGCGCCTATGCGACGGAAGTGTTTCGCGGGGCGATCCTGGCGATTCCCAAGGGGCATCGTGAAGCCGGCGTCGCCCTGGGCCTGTCGAAATGGCGGATCTTCACCCGGTTGATCATGCCGCAGATGTGGCGCATCGCCCTGCCGGGCCTGGGCAACCTGTTCATGATCCTGATGAAGGACACCGCGCTGGTCTCGGTGATCGGGCTGGAAGAAATCATGCGTCACGCACAGATCGGCGTGACCGTATCCAAGCAGCCATTCACCTTCTACATGGTGGCCGCGTTCATGTACCTGGGCCTGACCGTACTCGCCATGACCGGCATGCACCTGCTGGAACGACGCGCCGCGCGCGGCTTTATCAGGAGCACCCAATGAACTGGGAAGTCATCATCAAGTGGCTGCCAAAACTGGCCCAGGGCGCGACGCTGACCCTGGAACTGGTGGCCATCGCCGTGATCGCCGGGCTGTTGCTGGCCATTCCGCTGGGGATCGCCCGCTCTTCACGCCTGTGGTACGTGCGGGCGTTACCCTACGCCTACATCTTCTTTTTCCGTGGCACGCCGTTATTGGTCCAGTTGTTCCTGGTGTATTACGGCCTGGCGCAGTTCGATGCCGTGCGCAGCAGCGCGTTGTGGCCGTACCTGCGCGATCCGTTCTGGTGCGCGACGGTAACCATGACCCTGCACACCGCCGCCTACATCGCCGAGATCCTGCGTGGCGCGATCCAGGCCATTCCGCGTGGCGAGGTCGAAGCCGCCCGGGCCCTGGGCATGTCGCGGCCCAAGGCGCTGTTCTACATCATGCTGCCCCGTGCCGCGCGCATCGGCCTGCCGGCCTACAGCAACGAAGTGATCCTGATGCTCAAGGCCAGCGCCCTGGCCAGCACCGTGACCCTGCTGGAACTCACCGGCATGGCCCGTACCATCATTGCCCGGACTTACCTGCCGGTGGAGATCTTCTTCGCGGCCGGCATGTTCTACCTGTTGATGGCGTTCCTGCTGGTGCAAGGCTTCAAGCAGCTGGAGCGCTGGTTACGCGTCGATGCCTGCCAAGGACGCTGACGGCGGCGTGCTGACGGGCGAAGCGCTGCTCGCCCGTTTCACGGCGCTGGATGGGTTTCTCACCGCACACCAGGCCTTGTGGAAACCGCGGCCGTTCACCCATCTGCAGCTCCCCTGGGAAACGTCTTACCCACAGATGGCCCATTGGCTACGCCAGCGCTCCTTGGAAGCCGCCGAACACGACCATCACCAGCCCTGGCTGATCGAGCACGCGCCGGCTCCCTTTGCGGAACTGGCGGCCGCTTCCCGCACCTTGAGTTCAGTTGCCCCCCTGCCCGCACGAACGCTGGACGCACCAGCCCATCGCCTCAATGTCGAGGTGCCCGGGCGTAAATGGCAGCAGATCGAAGCCTTCGCCAGCCGCCTGCGCTTTGCCAGCGAACCCAGCCATTGGCTGGACTGGTGCGCCGGCAAAGGCCATCTCGGCCGCCGCCTGCTGCACGGCGAGCAACGCCTGACCTGCCTGGAATACGACCCCACGCTGGTCGATAGCGGCCAGCAGTTGAGCCAGCGTCACCACTTGCCTGCCATGCACCTGCGCCAAGACGTGCTAGCGGCAGACGCCGCCCAGGCAATCGCCCCTGAACACACACCGGTGGCCCTGCATGCCTGCGGCGACCTGCATGTGCGCTTGCTCCACTTGGCCAGCGCGGCCGGGTGTGCGCAGCTGGCCATCGCCCCGTGTTGCTACAACCGCATCAGCGCCGAGCACTATCAGCCGCTGTCCGACGCGGCCAAGAGTTCCGCCCTACAGCTTTCTCTCGACGATCTCGGCCTGCCGCTGACCGAAACCGTGACCGCTGGCGCCCGGGTGCGAAGGCAACGAGACCAGTCCATGGCCCGCCGCCTGGGCTTCGACCTGCTGCAACGGCAAATCCGAGGGTGCGACGACTACCTGCCAACCCCGTCCTTGCCCAGCGCCTGGCTGGAAAAATCCTTCGCCCAGTACTGCATCGATCTGGCGGCCCTCAAAGACCTATCCACAGTCGGCAGGCCCGATTGGGCCGCACTGGAAGCCGCGGGCCAGCAACGCCTGGCCGAAGTGCGCAACCTGGAACTGGTGCGTGGTCTTTTCCGACGCCCGCTGGAGCTTTGGCTGGTACTGGACCGGGCACTTTTCCTCAGCCACAAAGGCTACACCGTGCGCCTCGGCACCTTCTGCGAAACACCCCTGACGCCGCGAAACCTGATGCTGCTGGCAGAGCGTCATTAAATCCCTCGCAGCCTGTGGATAACTCTGTTGATGGAATCTGCCTGGATCCAACGGAACCGCGATTTGTTGACCGAATTCACTGTGTTCATTTTTTGTTCACATGGATAAAAAACCATGAAAACAGCTATTTGCGACCCAATGAGAACGTGTTCACAAAATGGCAAGGTTCAAGCGGCTGCATCCATCCCGTTGTGCATAAGCATCTAAGCAAAACGACATAACCGCCGAATTCAGTGCTGCCTTACAGCACTCATTGCACCCGGCCTGGCGGTGCTATACAACAACCGAACGTATCCTGATTGACACCCCGCCGACACATTCAAGGATTGGTCGTGACGTTCATTTCCTACGCACAAAACTTCGAAGACATACGCCTGTGGCGCGCCCTTCAACAGGTGGAGAACGGCTTTTACCTCGACGTCGGCGCCAACCATCCGACCGATGATTCCGTTACCCGGGCTTTCTACGACCACGGCTGGCAGGGTATCAACATCGAACCGGTGCAGGCCTACTACGCCGCGCTCTGCCAGGAGCGTCCCCGAGACATCAACCTGCAATGCGTGGCCGGCGACAACGCCGACAGCCTGACCTTCTACACCATCGCCGACACCGGGCTGTCCACCGTCGAACCCAACGTCGCCCAACAGCACCGCGACGCCGGCATGGACGTGCGCACCCAAACCGTCCAATCCCGCACCCTGGCCTCGATCTGCGAAGAGCATGTGCAGGACCGCCCCATCCACTTCTTGAAAATCGACGTGGAAGGCCACGAAGAAACCGTGCTGCGCGGCATGGACTTCAGCCGCTGGCGCCCCTGGATCATCCTCATCGAAACCCCATGGGCCCGCGACCAGGCCTGGGAAGCCCTGGTGACCGGCGCCGGCTACCAGTCCATCCTGTTCGACGGCATCAACACCTACTACCTCGCCGAAGAACACCTGGCCCTCAAGCCGGCCTTCGACATCCCACCCTGCAACCTCGACGGCTTCCAACTGCGCAAAGGCCACCCCTTCAGCCACCCCCTGGACGACACCGACGCCCAACTGACCGCCGCCCTGCAACGCGCCGAACAGGCCGAGGCCCAACTCCACGCCATCCAAAACAGCCGTACCTGGCGAGCCTTGCAGAAACTGCGCAACGTGCTGCACCGCACCTGAGCCAACCTCGCGCAAAAATAGTCAGAATTCAGGGGTTTACAGAACGCGCCCAACCGCTATAATCGTCGCCCACACGCCGGTATAGCTCAGTTGGTAGAGCAACTGACTTGTAATCAGTAGGTCCCGGGTTCGATTCCTGGTGCCGGCACCATCCAAGGTTCCAGAGAAGGCTTTCAAAATCTCTGAACCCCCCGAAAAACCCGCCTTCTGGCGGGTTTTTTCGTTTTGGCGTTCCGTCGGATTCCGTCAAAATCTGTTGGAAACCGACCGTTTTAGGGATAGATATAGGGGTAAGGTCATTCGATAAAGGGAGGAGTACCCTTATGTCGCGCACCACTGCCCCACTCTCCGATTCGGCTTGCCGCGCAGCCAAGCCCACCGACCGCGCCTACAAGCTTTTCGACGGCGACGGTCTCTACCTCCTAGTCCAACCCAATGGCCGTAAAGGCTGGCGTCTCAGGTATGTCAAACCTGATGGACGCGAAGGACTGACTTCGTTCGGCAACTACCCCGTGGTCGGTCTCGCCGATGCGCGCCATAAGCGCCTGGAGGTGAAGCGGATGCTAGCGGAAGGCATCGACCCAATAGAGTCCAAACACCAAGCTAAGACGCAGGCCGCAATCCAAGGCAGAACCTTTGAAAGCGCGGCCCTAGACTGGCACAAAGCGATGTCTGCCAAATGGGCACCGGGCCATGCCAAGACGGTTCTGAGCCGCCTCAAAACCCATGTCTTTCCACTGATCGGTGCTCGCTCCATTGTCGATTTGGACACCCATGACCTGATGCAACCTCTGGAAGCGATCCAGGAGCGCGGCACAATTGACGTAGCTTTAAGGGTACAAAACTACCTGCAAAGCATCATGCGCGAGGCGAAGCGTGCTCGACAGATCGCGGCAAACCCTGCCTCCGACCTTGAAGGTTTGATCAAAGCCCCGAGGGTTGTTCACCGCCCAGCGTTACCCTTATCGCGTCTGCCTGAATTGCAGGAGCGCATTGAGGGTTATAACGGCCGCGTACTTACCCGGCTGACGGCCATGCTCTCGCTGCATGTGTTTGTCCGCTCCAGTGAACTGCGCTTTGCCCGTTGGAACGAATTCGACCTCAAGCGCGGCACCTGGGAGATTCCCGACACCCGTCCCGCGTTGGACGGCGTCCCCTTTTCCACAAGGGGTACAAAAATGGCCGGGGATATCCATCTTGTACCCTTATCGCCGCAAGCCGTGGCCCTGCTCGAACAGATCCACGTCCTCACCGGTAAATTCGACCTGGTGTTTGCAGGCGATACCAAGCCCTGGAAACCCATGTCTGAAAACACGGTGAACAGCGCGCTTCGAAAGATGGGCTACGACACCAAAACCGAAATCTGCGGCCATGGCTTTCGTTCGATGGCCTGCAGCGCACTGATCGAGTCAGGATTGTGGTCGGGGACAGCCATTGAACGGCAGATGAGCCACAAGGAGCGCAACAACGTCCGCGCCGCTTACATCCACAAGGCCGAGTTCATTGAGGAGCGCAGACTGATCATGAACTGGTGGAGCCGGTATCTGGAGGCCAACCGGCAGGAGCATGTCACTCCGCACGAATTTGCGAACCAGACCGGCACAAATGTCACTCGGCTGAGGACAAAACTTGGCGCAACAGACTAAGCGCTCGGCTCCGGTCCACAACTCCGCACAAGGAATATGGGGTTTTATTGATTACCGCTTCAAGACCTTTGGCGACTGGCTTCATTCGCCCCTAGCCGGTCGAAGTGAAGCCAACGTACGCATCCCCACAACATAGGCCGGATCGTGCACGTCGTCCCGCCTTATCACTTGAGCAGAATTGCTTACTGTCCGGCATTCAAAGTTACTGCTGCGACCGCTGCGGCGAAGGTATCAGGGCCACATGCCTCCAGAATGTGAAGAGGTATTCCGAGTTCATTGCACACTAACTCCGCCTGAGCGCGCTCCGCGGCCAAGAACTTGATAGTGTGGTCAATATCCACTTCCCGGCTATCACGTTCTCGTATGCGAGTCGCAATTGTATTAGCGTCCGTTTCCAGCAGCAAAACGCCATCGAGACGAAGAGCCTTGAAGACGTCCGCGGCCAAAGGTGAGAACTCACCCTGAGCATCCAGCAACACAAAATGCCCGTCCAGCAGTAACCGAGTGCCAGCCTCATTGTGACGAGTGACAGCATTCGCCAGTGCTATCTGATTGGCGTCCACATCACCGACCCGTTTATCCGTCCCCCAGTCAGGTAACGCGCGCTCCTCCTTGATCAGCTTACTGGCTGAGGTTTGCGTTAGACCTAAAGCCTTAGGAAGTTGAGAAGCTAGGAAAGTCTTACCAACACCGTGTACACCTGCGACGAATATGTTCATACAGATCCCTCCGATGGAAACATGGCGCGCATTACGCGTGGAAAATCGTTTGGACCTAGATAGAGAAAGGACTGAGGTGGTGTGAAGTTCGCGAAAAGATCCTTTGGATCGACCTGAACTTCGGCGATCTTTATGCGCTGGATCATCACACCGAACGCAGTCTTCTTTCCTTTGACATAAGCCTTGAGTTCGTCATAGGTCACGCCGCCCCCGTTGGCATCCGCCACGGTCCAGAGACTCTCGAAATCACACTCCTCGACCCGGTCGATAAAGGCTACCCCTACCAACCTCTGCTTTGGTGCTGACGAATACAACACCATGACGCCAATATCGTTGGACGGCCAGCTGCGACGCAACTCAACACGCTTTGTTCCTGCAAGGATCAGGTCAGCGTATTTGGGCTTAATCGAAAGCAGAACCGCCCTACCGCTGGGTTGCTCGAATGATTCGGGAAAAAGACTCATCAGTTATTTTCGTGATCGATTGAATAGGCCCTCTGACAATCCGCAAGCGCTTAAGGTGCGCATAATCAAGGGGGGGCTCGAAGTGGCATATCAAACGGAACAGCATCACCTTGGTCTCAGCCCTGGCCATTTCCACTATTTGCTGGTCAGAGTACACGGTTCTACGGCTCACGATCTGAGCGATCTCGTCGGCGGCTTCTGACCACTCATATCGCTCAACAACACCCAGCGTCGTCAACGCGCGCATGTCGCCACTGCGATAGAACATTACGACATCGCCCGGACGCGGCTGTTTGCTGGGAGTATGGCAAAGGTAAGCGAGTTTGATCGCATTGCTGACATGCCTTTGCGGATGGTTATCAGGCAATGCATGCCCTGGACGCTGATAGTCCGGGAACAAAATGTCATGGTACTGAGGCTGAATTGGCACTATAAATTTATGGACATCATCACCGCCCATGTAATGCGGATAATAGAGCTGGACGTACTGGAACGCGTCCATCTGTAGCGGAGGCGGGGCGACAGGATGCGCTTTTACGTAAACTGCGTCCCCTTGGTATAGCCCCTCGTAGCGAAAACCGAAGTCTTCAATCAAAGTGATCAGTTGCGATTGCTGGACGTTGTTAGCGTGCAGGAAAATCGACTCACATTGGTGGTTTGTCGCGTACTTAAAGGCAGCCCGGAGAAACAGCTCTCCGAGTTTCCTTCCCCGAACGGTTTCTCCGACCTTGAACGTACAGAGCTTCAATGCCCTGCCGACAAGCACCTCACCATCGTCCGTTACAGCCTGGTCGGCCTGAACAGCGTAAATACAGATAGCCGCTATAGCCTGATGAGCGTCTTCACGATAGACCCAAGCTCGACGCCCCTCCATGGCCTTACGACGAAACCAATCGTTAAAACCATCGTAGCCCGCACGGATACTGTCGAAGAATGGCCCAGCCAGTTGGTGGGTCAACGTATGGGTTTCAACGTCTTCAATGTGTGGGAGTCGCACCTCACCAGGCTCATGGAGCCGGCGCAGCCAGTCGTCGGCAGTCTGAATGAAGTACACGCGGCTACTCAGTCCGCGTGCCCGCGCCTTACGGTGCAACCCCTGATCCTCGGTCACCAAAACGTGCGCAGCATCATTCTCTAACGCGTAGAGAATTTCATTGTCACAAGCGTCGTTTACCGAAGTTTCTGGCGAGTTCCATGGACAAGCCGGCCCAGCCTGCAGTTGAGTGTATTGACCGAGCCTGGCCAGGGTACGCTCGCGCCGAGCCTCATCAGTGTCACGCCTGATGTCCGCGGCTGACGCAGGGTGGTAAAGCAGTTGGTAGCCGTGCGCACTGCACAACCTCACGAAGTTTGTAAGGCTGGGCTGCAGTACCACCATGGAGTCCTGAAGCGGGATCAGGATGTTGGTGTCTAACAAGAAACGAAGACGCAATGCCAAGGATCCCTCCAGGTGGCGCGGTCTAATGCACGACATTAGCTGTCGAACACGAGGTTACGCCCGTTGACTACTCTCGCCACTCAACCCAAGACATTGCTGATGGACTGATGTTATTTAGCCACGGAGTCTAGGCAGACAGCCGGTAAACCGCAACGCACATCGCTGCCGAGCCCTGAATAGAGAAAATACAAGCAGCCGATCAGATGGGGCGGGATAACACAGCGTTCGAAATCTAGATGATCCGCTTGTCCACGCGGGTCCATCCAAACAGGGCTGCAAAGCCGCCCTGCTTGGATGGACCTCACTTAAAAAATCTAAAGCCCATGCAACTGTCTGTGGAAAACCACAGATTTCCACCGGTGGATAAATTCATCCACAGCCGCAGAATTCCCGAGAACTCGAGCCTTGACCCGAATTATCCACAGGCGTAGAAAAGATCGGGCAAAGCGCTGTCGTTGACAGCAACCCCAGGTAGCCAGAACCTTTAAGGCTACGCCACACCGTGGTGGTTCTCCCAAAGTGCGATTAGCATCCGGTGGCTCGCACGGTCACAGTGATGTGATGGATGCCTACTTTTATCAGTGTGCCCACTGTGGCAACTCATCCCCTTTCATAGCTGCCCTGCAGCAACCTATCCGCTTGGCCATTTCATTGGGCCAACCTGCGCCCGTCTCTTTCTCCCGGAAAGAGACGGGCGCTCCAACCGCTGCTGCAGCCCAACTCGTACAAGGCTTTGCGGCATTCCCCCTCGTGACAATCGGCGTGACAAACACCGAAGTCACCAGCAACAGCGATGCAGATGATGGTGCCGCAGCCCACGGAATGGACTGCACCTGACTGACAGTCAGGCATGCCCCGGTCATCGCTTTACTGCCTTCACCCGACTCAGGATCTCGCAGCATTGGTCTCGTCAGCCAGCGCAGCCTCCACCCGCCCACTTCTGCGGAAGTGTTCAGGAGGCCAGATCATGAGATGCCCAAGCTCCCGGTCGTAAAGAGCCGTCAGTCCCGCGTTAGTGGACAACCCTCACAGGTCGCAGGGACCTTGATCCCTGATAACACTCAACATTCTTGGCGGGATGACGTGGGGAAAGTTTTAAAAGTTTTGGCCTCAAGAGGAGTTTGATCATGGCATTGGTAGGTAGGCGGGATGGGCGCAATTTTGGCTATGGCCGGCAACTGAGCTATGCCGGGCCGCAGGCATTGCGCGACCTATTTGGCGGCGGGCATTACGGCACGGTCAGAGCACACAGTGACCGCTGGCAGGCGTTTGTGCGCTGGTGTCACTCGGAGGATGGGCCGGGGTTTAACGATGCGCGGCAGATTAATTGGCAGACCTTGCTGGACTACGCCGGACATCTACGCAAACAAGTTGAACAAGGTGAGCTGGCCATCGCCACTGCGCAAAACCGGTTGTCCAGTGTGAATCGCACCATGGCCGCGCTTCGCGGTGATCAGTATGTGAAAGTGCAGAGCCCGAGTAAGGCGCTGGGAATGCAGCGCACAACCGTCCGCACAGCAGCCCCGCAAGGCCAGGATCGTGAACAAGTTAAGCGGATCGTCGAGGCGCTTTACGAACACCAACTGCCGCGCGCGGCTGCAATCGTGCAGTTGGCCCGAGCTACCGGCATGCGCTTACGCGAGGCGATTTTAGCCGACCTTCCTCGGCTGCAACGGGAAGCCGAGCAACTCGGGAGAATCAACATCCAAGACGGCACCAAAGGTGGCCGCTCGGGGTCCTCGGCCCCTCGATGGATAACGGTAGACGATCACATCCGCGACGCACTGGTATTCGCCCTTCAAGTCTCGCCTGACGGTAGCCGCAACCTGCTTGCAGCGAATGAACGCTACCTCGATTTCCAACAAGTAATCGTTCGCCCCGCACGGGAGATTCTCCACACGCACAACCTCAAGGGTTTCCACGAATTGCGGGCGACCTATGCGTGCGAACGCTATGAGCAAATCACCCAGCATCTTGCGCCCATCAACGGCGGCAGTTGCTACCCGCTCGACAGACACCTCGATCAGGAGGCCCGAGCACAAATCAGCTATGAGCTGGGGCACGGTCGTATCGATGTAGTTTCGGCTTACATCGGGGCCCGAGCATGAGTAAGGCATTCGATATGGAGCTGTTTCTGGCCGGCGTCCTGAGTGGATCTCATACCACACGCCAACGCCACCTGCGTCAGGCGAAGGCTATCCAATCAGCAATCGCTGAACGCTGGCAGCGAGATAATCCATGGGCATGGCAGCAAAAGCATCTTGACTGGTTTCTAAATCAGCACGTCAACCATCACGCGGAATCGACACGCTATTACTATCAACTGACCATGAACTTGCTCGCTCTTCGCTTAGGGAAACCCTGGCAGTTCAGGCGTTAGGAGAACTTAGCTATCAACCTAGAGCGGGCATCCGAGGTGAGTGTGGGAAGGTCCAGCGCCGGAGCTACCCAGAGAGAGCGTATTGCAATCAGTCGGTGAGCTGCCTGAACTCGACCACGGCGTCTAAGAATGCGAACTCTACGAAACCTCGGCGCGTGGACATGCGGCTAGTGAGCGCTGAGGAAAATACAAGAGAGTCTAGTCATCAGATGGTTAGGGGATTCTTCTCTATGAAATCTGATCAATCTGTCTTAGAATCAGAACAGATTTGTTTTTTTTTGAGGCAGTTGTGACCGGCGCAATCTCCTTCACAGTCAAGGACATCTGCCAAGCACTGGGCGGGATTTGCCGTTCGCGCGTGCATGCCTGGACTCGGCTGCCGCCATTTTCGTTGATCGAAACATCCGAAAGAAGTGCCCGTCGATTCAATGTAGCCGACCTTCTAACCATGGCGACATTGCAAAAGTTAGAAGATATTTACGGAATCAAAAGCCGTGAGTTGTCTAAACTCTCTGCTGGCATTCACAGGTATTTGATTGAGCCCAAAGTAATCGGCACGGACGATCTGGTCTTCATCAGACTCAAAGATGGTTCGGTATGTAGCCTGCCCTCTACCACGATTAGCGAACCTGGCTTGGTCCTCGACCTAGCTGAAGAGCGTGAACGGATCAGTGTCTTTCTCGGAGTTGCCCCCCCACAGCGTCAACTGGCATTGGTCGGTAGCATGTCGGCCAAAATCCGATGAGCACTTCCGAGCGCTTGGTCGAATTTGGCGCTAGAACTGCCGACTGCGTTGAGCTTTCTCAGGTAGATGATCCTCGTGTACTGCGCTATGTCGATCTTGTACGTCACGGCGGCATGCCGATGGTCGATACTATCGTCGAGGAACAGTCGCAACCTCTTCTGTATGTAATTGACGCAACTCGTCTGTCCGGCCCTCGCAAGTCCATTGGAAAAATTGCTGAGCTTCGCCGAAAGCTGGCAATGCGTGGCGACCCTGCCTGGCTTGGCATCCTGTCTCCTGGCAGACTGGATATTTATTCGACCGATCTACGACCAACACCTGACCTTGAGCCGACCATCTTCTGCGTCGAACAACCAGAATCCATCAGCGTGCTACCAAGGCTTGCGCAAGGCGAGGACCTAGCGACGCCCTCCCGCATTCTCTTGCGAGACGTGCTGTTTGGGCTTATGACAGACGCAGGACAAGAGCTAAAAGACCTCGGCCTTACAACTGATGAAAGCATTGCGCTAACTGGACGGGCTCTTTTTTTCCGTTACCTCATGGGAAGGAAAATCATTGATGAGCGCCATTTACCTCATATATCTCTGAACGCTCGGACCCTAGAGGCATGTTTCAGTAGTGCGGAGAGTCTCGCTGAGACAAATGCGTGGCTAGATCGGACATTCAACGGCGATATTCTGAAGCTCCCTACCCGTAACTACCCTGAGTACTTCAGAGATCTAATACAGCGACTCGGTAATAGGACTGTTCGCCCCCTTGAGGCAATCCTAGGGCTAGACCTACCTATCGGACCTGGAGCCTCTCAAATACCGTTAAATTGGGGGGATCTGGATTTCGATCACGTTCCTGTAGGACTACTCAGCGAAACCTACGAAGAACTGATGTACCGCTTCGATGCTGAGGCTAGACGCAATACAAGTGTGTACTACACACCGTCCCACATCGCCGAGTACATGGTCACGGAAGCTCTATACGGCCATAGCAAAGGATCTCATGCACGAGTTCTGGATCCTGCATGTGGAGCTGGTGTTTTCCTAGTAGCGGCTTTCCGTCAACTAGCTGAAAAGCGTTTTGCTGAGACAGGCTCGCGCCCAGACCGCCGTGTGCTGAGGGAAATACTTAACAACCAGTTAGTCGGATTCGACATAAATACCCACGCGAGAACCCTCGCTGCCCTAGCTCTTTATCTAACTGCACTCGAGCTCGATCCCGCCCCTACTCCAGTAGAAGCACTAACCTTTGAGAAACTAGAGGGCCGGGTTCTAATTGATGTCGCCGATCCAGAGGCTGACACTGTAACCATAAGGCCGATGGCTGGTAGTCTTGGGAAACATGTACCAGAAATTTACCGGGGTGCATTTGACCTTGTCGTTGGCAACCCGCCTTGGACTAGCCTTACGCCTGCTTACAAAGAAGTTGATCATATCTTCACCGAGCGCTGCCGAGAGATTGCTCTGCGTCGTGGGTTAGTTGACATTGCTCAAAAATATCGGAACCCAGATCGTGTCCCCGACCTCCCCTTCGTTTGGGGAGCAATGGACTGGGCTAAACCCGGGGGTCGGATAGCCCTTGCCCTAGCAGGACGCTGGCTCTTCAAGATGTCCCCGGCAGGCTTCGCCGCTCGCAAGGCCATTTTCAATTCTCTGGCTGTCACAGGAATACTTAACGGTGCATCCCTTCGACAAAGTAGAGTTTGGCCAAACGTAGATCAGCCCTTTTGCCTATTATTTGCGGATAATCGGCTGGCCGAAATAGACGACCAGTTTATTTTAGTTAGCCCAGATGAGGACCCTGAGCTCAATGCAAAAGGGCGTATGCGTATTGATGCAAATGATGCGGAACCTGTTTCGCTGAGCTTGGCTGCTGAACAGCCTGACCTCATCAAAACTCTATACCGTGGATCAACACTGGATGTCTCTATCATCCGGCGCATACGCGAATATACAAAAATCACTATCGGAGAATATTGGAGTTCCGAATGCGGCCTATACTCCAGTCAGGGCTACCAGGTTGCTAGCCGCTCAAACGATGACGCCTTCCTAAAGGATCTTCCTAACATAGGCGCACATTATTCAAGACACCCTTTTGTTGTTAAAACACTGGAACTGCCTTCCTATCAACCCAGCGGGTTGCATCGGCCTCGTCAGCCCGAAATTTATCGCGCACCACTCGTACTGGTCCGAGAGGGCAATCGAGCAGACCGATCGCGGGGGCGAGCATTAATATCTGACACAGACCTCGCCTACTCAGAGTCCTATTATGGCTTCTCGGCCGCCGGTCATGAACAAGGCGAATTTCTGACTCAATATCTCTTGGTTTTGATTCATAGCCAAGTTTTTGAATACTTCACCCTGATGGCGAGCGGGAAATTTGGCCTGGAACGAGAGGCCCTCCAAGTTCGAGACGTGGAGGAGTTTCCATTTGTCCCTCCAGAAAATTTGTCCCAAGCTGTACGTGCTTCGATTGAGAGCGCTGCCTCTAATTTGACTATTGATCAGCCAAATTGGGACGAACTCGATAAAGCTGTGCTAACGCTATACGGACTTGGGACACGTGATGCCGAGGTGATCAGAGACACTTTGTCCACACGATCTCCATTCCCAATTTCAAAGAAAATTGCTCTCACTCCAGCCTCTGCTGAGCAGGGAAAACTTTTTTGCACTCGAGTAGAGAATGAGTTGGCCAATGTGCTAGGAACCAACGATAAAAAAGTCAGCGTAAAACTTCTACCAAATAAAACAAAGCTCCCTTGGAAGTTTATAGCAATTTCTCTATGTGAAGAAAGTTTGCCCACCCTGCCATCAGATTGGATAGATCAAGCAGATAATCTCGCAGTCAGCCGATTGACAATCATTGACGAGCAAAAGGCCTCAATAACTATTGGCTTATTAGATAGATATCGCTACTGGACCCAGACTCAAGCTCGCCTTCTTGCTTCCGATATTATTTGGCAACACGGAGCATTGCTGGAGGAGCGATCCAAGCGATGAGCGGCCTGATGACCCGTGCCAGGTGCAGAGCACCTGCAGACCAATTGCCAAAAGCAATTCCGACAGCACTCATAGTCGTTGTCCAGAATGCGATATCTTTAGCATGGCAGTATCTTCTAGACGAAGTCCGAGAGGGTAACTTCTCAATTTGTCATTCCACCGAAGATGAAATCACCGAAAAGCTATATATGATCCTCGGTGAATTAGATGCCGCAGACGATGATGCGATTCCCGGACTATCTCTACTTCAAACCCCAGTTCGAGAGGGCAACATCCGGAGTTTTGATGGCGAGCACTTGGACAAGCAACCTGACCTTACATTTCGCCCCATCAAGGGTCAGATCCCCTCCAATAACTCTGTCCCAACTGCAATTTTCATAGAGTGCAAGCCTGTCGATTCTACCCACCCAGTACCAAGTACGTACTGCCGAGCCGGACTCATCCGCTTCGTAAATGGTGACTATGCATGGGCTGTTAACCGCGCAATGATGGTTGGTTACGTACGCAACATATGCGTTTTACCAGACGGACTTGCTGCTGCTCTGGCAGATCCAGCACTCAGTAGTGAGCTTGGTTCAAGTGGCAAGCTTGCCCCCCTGCCAAACAGCGCATTGGGGGATATTGTCTGTCAGTCAACTCATAAGCGGGCCTTCGTATTGCCAGGTACAAGCAGCGCAGCCGGTGAAATTCACATCAATCACCTATGGCTCCATCCTGAAGAGCCATGTGAAAGCTCCAGGTGCAGAGTAGTATTAAGCCACTCAAAAGCGCTAACTGCAGATGTATCGACAAGCTGAACCTCACAGCTCTCCTGTCCAGTTGTTAAACCTTCTATATTGAAGGTCATATTGTAACTGCTCCATGCCCCAATACTCAAAGCCACCATCTGACGAAAGCGCCGTAACTATGCTGCCTTGCAACTCAGACCTAAATTCGTTTTAACCATTGATTTATGAGCTCGCATTCAAAATGCCGCCTGCATCGGAGCCACGCCCATTCTGTCCGTCAACACTTTTTGCTACACCGTCAGCTATAAACACTAAGTCAAATTTTTTGATTTATAAACTGACGCACTTCAATTCTAGATAGCCCATCTCTTAGCCCATGCGCCCTTATCGGCATTTCAAATCAAAAGGGTAGAAATAGGGATAAGAGGATAGCCATATTATATAAAATTATGTATAAATCAATTCACTAGGATCTGCTTCGACTCCTGGTGCCGCACCATACAAAACAAAGCCCCCGCAGAAATGCGGGGCTTTGTTGTTTCCGGGGTACCCACTTTTCGCCTACACCCTGAAAACCTGTAGGAGCGAGCTTGCTCGCGATGAGGCCGCCAATTCCACCGACGATCTGCCAGTCAGAACAGCGCAGCCCTTTCTACCTCACCACCACGCTCCTCCACCAATGCCTGGCAATCTTTACGCGGCCCAAAGGCCATAACGCCCGTAAAGACAAACATCCGACCATCCCACACCAAATCGGGCGCCGGTGAATTGAAGGGCAGGTCCGTTGGCGCAACGACAACAGTCCCGCCAACCTTCGAGTTCTCAATATCCACGCCAGAAAAACTACGCAGGATATTAAGCAGCTCAAGAGCCTCGTCCGGGTCCAGGGCATCGTCTTGAAGCATGGATGCCAAACGCGAATACAGCAGATTGATCACCGGGTCATTCAGGTGGACGAGGTTGCTCTCCAACCATCGCTTAAGAAAAATCGCTTCGCCGGTGTTCACGACACCGTCCGCCGTAATCCCAGCCGCCAGCCCCACCAAGGCATCGGCGGCGCGCCGATCAATGCGTGAGCGGTGGAAGAATTTGCTGTTTTCGAATTCGTTGTGTAGGTCCATTACAGGAGGGCACTCCTTGGGGTGGGGTTCGGGTTGATACGAACACTGCTGGCTAAGTGGATGCTGTATTGAAACGTAGCATTTCCGAGCACGAGTCATCTTTTTTGGGTCAAGAAAATAAATTCGTCCTCTTTTTCAGCATCCCTCAGGGACTGGCCCCCCATTTGATGAGGGCCAGTGAGGCTCAGACAGAGGCGGCCACAGGTGCCAGGGTCGGGCCGTGGTCTACACGCTCGGGAGCCTTGTGCACCATGGTGTAGGCATAGTCCACGCCCATGCCGTAAGCACCGGAGTGCTCCTTCACCAGATTCATGACGGCGTCGTAGGTGTCGCGGTTGTTCCAGTCACGCTGCCACTCCAGCAGCACCTGCTGCCAGGTGACCGGCACCACGCCGGCCTGAATCATGCGCTGCATGGCGTAATCGTGAGCCTCCTTCGTTGTGCCACCGGAAGCATCGGCGACCATGTAGATCTCGTAGCCGGCATCGTGCATGGCGGAAAGTGCAAATGTGGTATTGCACACTTCAGTCCAAAGGCCAGAGACGATGATTTTATTGCGGCCATTGGCTTTCAGAGCGTCACGTACTTTCTGGTCGTCCCACGAGTTCATCGAGGTGCGCTCCAGCAGAGGCGCGTCAGGAAACACAGCGAGTAATTCAGGATATGTGTGGCCGGAGAAGCTATTGGTTTCGACGGTGGTGATAGTGGTTGGCACGTTGAAAATTTTTGCGGCCTTCGCCAAAGCGACCGTGTTGTTCTTCAGCGTCTGGCGGTCGATGCTTTGCACACCGAAGGCCATCTGCGGCTGCTGATCAATGAAAATCAGTTGGCTGTTTTGAGGGGTCAGGACTTCGGTTTTTGGATTGTTCATGGTGGTTCCCTTTAGTGAAATGATGGTCTTTTAATCTCTTTGCGGGCCGGCCAATCTTTTGTCCGCTGAAAATCACGGAAGGTTTTTGGCGGTAGGTGCGGCACCGATTTCGAGTTCAAGGTAACCGATCGCTCACGATTTTAGGGGCGTATTAATGCGTCTCCAGAGGCGCATTAATGCGCCCTTATAAAATCATTTGCGGTGCTAGTCTCTGGCTTCCCACAACTTGGACTGCCGCTGTGCGAGCAGTCTGTTCTACGCCAGGAGAATGCAATGTCAGCTTCGCAACCGTTCGGAAAGAAAACCGCTTACTGGGGGGTCGCATGGGAAGAAAGCTATGGCTACCCGCAGGCCAGACAAGTCGGGAACGACATCTATATATCCGGCCAATTCAACCATGATGAAGAAGGCAACCTGGTAGCTCCTGCCCCACTCGATAGCGAAGGCAAGCCCAGTGATTTCTCTTCGATGGGAGAGCAAATGCGCGCTTCATACGACAACATCTCCAAGTTGCTTGCACTGTATGGTGCAACGCTTGAAGACGTGGTCGAAGAGACGCTTTATGTGCTGGACATGGACGCGGCGTTTGCCGTGGTAGGCAATGTTCGCAAGGCTGCGTTTGGCACCGAGCGGCCCCAGTGCGCGAGCAACATAATCGGCGTATCGAGGCTCGCACAGCGGTCGCAGTTGATCGAAATTGTCTGCAAGGCGGTCATTGGCTCCGGCACCCGTTAAGACGTGCTCCCGGTTTCGTCTACGAAACCGGGAGAGCTCGCTGGCCTTCGACCAAAGGCTTGAGTTCGGCAACCGCCGCTGCGCAAAACGTCATGAACGCCTTGACTCGCCATGACTTTCGAATGTCCTGGTGAGTCAGCAGCCAAAGGCCATCCTGAAGTTCAGGCACAACCGGGCCGACACGCACCAATCCCGGCGTAATGTCACCCAGCATGCAGGGAAGGAACCCAAAACCAAGTCCCGCTACAATCGCAGCGCTTGCAGCGGCGACGGAGTCGGTACGATACGAAATGCAATCGGGGTGAACTCTGCTATCAACGTAGCTCGTTGCTTTGAGGCCGCATAAAGCTGCCGAGTAAGATACCCACGGCTGGCCTTCCGCGAAAGGTGTCGAGGTCGGTGCGTTTTTATCGCTGCCGTATGGCGCCCAGGCAATAGACGCGAGTTTGCGCCCAACCAGACTTTCAGCTGGTTTATTGGTCGCTCTCACCGCAATATCCGACTCATCGCGGGCAAGACTCAATGTCTGATTGCCTACAAGTACTTCAATCGCTATCCCTTCATTCAGAGCTTTGAATTGCGCAATGATAGGTGTGAGGAAGTACAACAGCAGCGAATCGCTGGTGGTGATGCGCAGTTTTCCGAGTGGCCCCTGACCCGCCCGTGACACACGCCGTGCAACACTAACGATATCCAGTTCGACTCGCTCGGCGAGCTCTCGCAGCTCTACGCCTTCCGCTGTGAGCATGTATCCCGAGCGGCGGTGATCGAAGAGTGCAACTCCAAGTGTTTTCTCAAGCTGGGCCACTCGGCGCGATACCGTGGATATGTTGATCCCCAGTTTTTTGGCAGCATCAGTGCGATTGGCGCATTCACTAAGCGCTTTGATAATGCGCAAGTCGTCCCATGAGAGCTGGGCCACAGCATCACTGAAATCCGATCTGCCCCCCATTTGCACTGCCTGGCGTGATGAACCGATGTTAGGTGGTGTATTCACGCGAGATATTCCAAATAGCATGTTCGCTCATCATACGAAAAGGCTAATGGGGAACAAAGTAATTGGGCTGGGATTCGTTTGGATCGTTCGCAAGCCGTAGCACGCAAGCAACACGTTTCGAAATAACCTAGCGATGACGACTTGCTTTCGGTCATTCAAGAGTGTCCGCTTTTGGCCGATTCTGTTGAAAAAGTCGGTTTTTCAGATCGCCTGAACTCAGGCACGACTACCACTGGAGAACCTACTCACCACATTGAGTGGTTTTTCGGCCCTTCGTTGACCGTTGCCGCTCAGTTAGTGGGTTAGTTTGAGGTTTTTTGCTTAGTGCAGGCGCACCTATCCCGTGACCGGTGGACCTTGAGAGGTAAATTTGGCCAGCCGGCGCAGGTTCTGCACCGCAGCGGCCAGCGTGAACTCATCGGTCGCGCCGCTCATGCCACGTAGTCGCAAGCGGTCCAGTTTCAGGATTCGCTTGAGGTGGGCAAACAACATTTCGACCTTTTTACGTTCGTGGCGAGAGCGCTGATATGCCGGCGTTGCTGCAATGCGCCGCGCCACATCACGAGCGGCCTCATGGACGCTGCGAGCGATCTTGCGGAACGCAGTGTTCGGGCAGCACTTGGCTTTCATCGGACACGTTGCGCAGTCGGTCTGCCGGGATCGGAAGATGATGGTGTTGGCCTTGGTGACGTGTGAACGCTCGTTCTTGAAGGCTCGCCATTCACTGCGCAATGCCTTGCCGGCCGGGCAGCGGTATTCCTCAATCTCTTCATTCCAGTGGAAATCGTTGCTCGAAAAACTGTCGTTCTTGCGCTCGGTTTTGTCCCACACCGGCACGTGAGGTTCGATGTCTTTTTCCTCCACCATCCAGGCCAACATCGGCGCTGTACCGTACGCGGTATCGCCGATGAGGCGTTCCGGCTTGATGTCGAACTGCGCTTCAACGCGATCGATCATCGTCTTGGTGCTCTCGACTTCGGCCGTTCGATGAGCGGGTGTAGGCTCCACATCCACGATGACGCCGTGTTCGGTATCGATCAGATAATTCGTCGAGTAAGCGTAGAACGCGGGGCCGCCTGGAGCAGCGGTCCAGCGAGCCTGTGGATCAGTCAGTGATAAACGCTTCGGTAGCGTTTCGGCCAAAGCCTCTTCATCGAGGGCTTCAAGGTACTCACGCACGGCGCGGGTGCTCAGGGCCGGATCGCTCCAGTTGACCTGTTCATCACCCGGTACGCCGCGCTGCCGACTCGCATCCGCTTTGATGATGCTGGCGTCCACAGCAAATCCTTCGCCTTTGACCAGGCCAGCATCCATGCAACGACGCAGCACCTCGTTGAACAACCAGCGAAACAGATCGCTGTCCCGAAAACGGCCGTGTCGATTTTTGGAAAAGGTCGAGTGATTGGGGACTTCATCTTCAAGGCTCAACCGGCAGAACCAGCGATACGCCAGGTTCAAATGGGCCTCTTCGCACAACCGCCGTTCGGAGCGAATGCCGTAGCAATAGCCCACGATCAGCATGCGGATCATCAGTTCAGGATCAATCGACGGACGCCCGATCGGGCTATAAAAATCGGCGAGGTAATGGCGCAGGTCGTTCAGATCGAGACACTGATCAATGCTGCGCAGAAGGTGATTGGCTGGGATGTGATCTTCAAGGTTGAACGAGTAAAACAGTCGATCCTGCCCACTCGATAACTGTCCCATCATGCTGTGTGCTTCCCTGCTGGCCAATGCAGAGATTTTGCCGCAGGCCATACAGGGGAGCTACTTTTTCAACAAAATCGGCCAGAAGCGGACGTTTAGAAAGCCTTCGGTAATGGGCTGCGAAGACGGGCGCGGACTCACGATTTTTTCTCGATTACTCATCTCGGACAAGCCCTGCTACCCAATCAGCAAATGCGCTCACAGCCGGTGAAAGAAAGCGCTGATGCGGATATAGCAAGTGAACAGGAACTGAGGCAGGCTGCCAGTCAGCAAGCACTTCGACCAACCGCCCCTCCAGCAGGTGATCGCTGACCACGTTCTCAGCAAGCTGAATCAACCCGAAACCATCAAGGCTCATTTTGATGTAGAGCCCAGTCTCGTTGGCGGCGGCTCTACCGTTAACCGGGACTGAGATCTTTTCAGTACCGCGTGCAAATTGCATTTCGTCCGCTTGTCTTGCGCGGCCCGAAAAGTAATGGATGGCCTGGTGGTGCGACAAATCCTGTGGTGTTTGCGGAGTACCGTTTTCTTCGAGATAGGCGGCAGACGCACAGGTCACCCAGCGAAACCGGCCCAGTGGGCGCGCAACGAGCGTTGAGTTGCCTAGCTCACCTGTGCGAATAACGCAATCGACGCCCTCCTGAATCAAATCAACCTGCCGATCGTTGACGCCGATCATCAGGTAGATATCCGGGTAGCGCTTGTAAAAGTCGTGCAGGTTTGGCATGACGATGAAGTGTGCAATTCCGCCTGGCATATCGACCCGCAAACGCCCCTGAGGTCGTTTTACGGAATCCGTCAGGCTGGTCTCCGTGTGTTCGATCAGTTCAAGTATTTCCCGGCATTGCGCAAGATATCGAGCGCCCTCAGGCGTCAGGCTGACCCGCCGCGTGGTTCTGTTCAGTAGGCGCACCTGCAGGTATTTCTCTAGATTCTTAACGCTGCTGGTGACCGTCGAGGCTGGCAAAGCGAGCGTCTGCGCCGCTTGGATGAAGCTTGCTGCCTCAGCCACACGGACAAAGATCTGCATAGATTGAATACGATCCATGACTACTGGCAGCCTCAAAGAAGTGATAGGTAAAGAATTTACTATTCGTAAAATTTGAATAATAAAAACAGTTTTACCATCTTTTTCCCGCAGTATCGCCCTACGTACATTTCTTCCAACGAAATTTGAAGAGGTGTACTGAAATGTCTGAATACAACCGCAGCATCCTGCATGCCCCGGCCGATTCGGCCGCCCGCACACTTATCCGCGGGGCCACTGTACTTAGCATGGACGGCGACATCGGAAATCTGGCGCGCGGCGATATCCTTATCGAAGGCAGCACCATCTCGGCCATTGGTGAAAACCTTGAGGCCGGCGACGCTGTAGTGATTGACGCATCCGGGATGATTGCCATGCCCGGCATGGTCGACACGCACCGCCACTCCTGGGAGGGGCAACTACGGAGAATCAATCCGAACGCCGAAACCTTGGAGGATTACTGCAACGCGACCCACTTCTCGTTCGCCAAATACTATCGCCCAGCGGACATGTATATCGGCAACCTCCTGAGCGCGTTGGGCTGCATCGATGCCGGTATCACGACCCTGGTGGACAACTCGCATAACAGCCGCACCGGTGAGCACTCCGATGCAGCTATCGAAGCGCTGCTCGATGCAGGCATACGTGCCGTACACGCCTCGGGGGCGCCGGTTGCTGGTGAGTGGGACAAAGCCCACTGGCCGGGCAATCTGAAGCGCCTGCAGGAAAAATACATCAAGAACGGCGATAACCCGCTGCTCTCACTGGCGATGATGGCGCAGTTGGAACCTGAGCTGTGGGCTGAGGCCCGACGCCTAGGGCTTCCTATCATCACTGAGTTTTTTGGCGGAGACATGGCGGCAGAGTTGGAAGGATTGCATCACGAGGGGCTGCTCCGCTCCGACAACATCTTTAACCACTGTACCGCGCTGCCGGACTCAGGCTGGAAAATTCTTCGCGAGGCTGGCGTGCGGGTAAACGTATGCCCGCGTTCAGATGCCCACTACGGCATTGAGGATGGAATGTTCGCCATGCAGTCGGCCCAGCGCCACGGAATCAGCCCGGGGCTGAGTGTCGATAACGAAACCTCCTACAGCGGCGACATGTTCATGGAGATGCGGGTGGCGTTCTACCTGCAGCGCGTCATGGGCATGCACCAGCAGCGCTGCTGCGGCGAAGGCCATCGTCCGATGGTCACCCTGCCTGCCCATGGCCTGCTCAAAGCCGCGACTGTTGACGGTGCCACCTGCGCCGGCTTGCAGGACAAAGTCGGCAGCCTAGTTCCCGGCAAACAGGCGGATCTGATCCTTATCAACGCGCAGGACATCAACCTTTACCCGTCAGGCAACGCCTTCGGCACCGTGGTACATGCGGCCGAACGCAGTAATGTCGATACGGTCATGATTGGCGGGCGCATCGTCAAGCGGGGTGGCAAGTTACTGGGCGTAGACAGCGAGCTACTGCGTGCGGCAATCGACGAGTCCCGTGAGCATTTGTTTTCTGCAGCAGGCTACCAGCCGGACATCTTTGCCGAGACATTCCTGCCGCTTGAGTTAGCCAAGTAAGGAGGCTCGAGATGAACGTAACCTACTACCTGCTGGCCATTGCAGCAGGTCTTGGCATCACCCTGCAGACCACGCTGAATGGTCAGCTCGCTAAAGGTGTGGGGGGCGACTCCGTAGCGGCGGCGCTTTTCTCTTTCACTGCTGGCGCGGTCTGCCTGGGCATCTTTTCATTGATGCGTGGTGGGATAGCGGCCTCACTCGCGGCAATCCCTACCCAGCCCTTGTGGAGCCTGCTGGGCGGTCTGCTAGGTGCCGGTGCGTTGCTCAGCTATGTGGTGCTTGCGCCCAAAATCGGTCTGTCGGCACTGCTTGGCCTCGCTATCGCTGGGCAGATCATTTCGTCATTGGTTATCGATCACTTCGGATTGATGGGGGCATTGGAAAAGCCGGTGTCTCTCGTCAAGTTGGCTGGGGCAATAGTGATGCTCGCAGGCCTGGCCATTGCCCTGTTCGGTGATTGGTGGTCAGCGCCTTTATCCAACTGACTGCTTTGTTTACACCCATCCTGTTTCGTAGGACACCAACATGTTTAAAGCCCTAACCGACACCACCAGTCTTCTTGGCGAGTGCCCCGTATGGTGTGAAAGAACCGAACGCCTGTTCTGGACAGATATTCCCGGCTGCGAGTTGCGTGCCCTGGCCCCGGCAAGCGGTGAAGTGCAGCGCTGGTCGTTGCCCGAGTCTCTATGCTCATTTGCCCTCACGGCAGACGAAGACGTGCTGCTGATGGGATTGGTCGATGGCAAGGGAGCTCCAGACGGTTCTTGCATTGATGCGCAGGGTTTTCTCTGGAATGCGGAATGGGGCGGCAGCAGAGTGGTGCGCTACGCGCCTGACGGCAAAGTTGACCGCGTAATAGAGTCCCCCTGCGTACAAACCACTTGCCCGGTGTTTGCAGGCCCTCGTTATGAAACGCTTTACAGCACTAGCGCAAGGATAGGGCTGGTCAAGCCAACAGATTCGGATGGCACGCTGATGAAAGCCGAAGCTATTGTCGCTGTGGGACTTCCTGAAGAGCGATTTTCGGGGCGTCTGAACTGAATAGCAGGTTCTAGTCTGGCACATCGTTCTGAAGCGGGAGCAAGCTCCCTCGCCACGGAGCCGAGATTTTCAGCATTCGACTGCTCGTCGTTGGTGGCAATATCCACTTTTCGTACTGAAGCTCACTCGTTTCGACTGTCCGGGCTTTCCGTGATTCGGGACCGGGCTGACTTGAACAGCGCGATGGCGATGTCTTCAATGTCCGAAACCTGATGCAACTTGTCCAGCCATCGAGATGGAATACCCTGTTTCGAATAGAACGCACCGGCTATCTGGCCAACGATTGCAGCGGTGGTGTCGGCATCGTCACCCAGGTTGGCGGCTTGCAGCACTGCTGCCTCAAAGGAGTCAGTGGACCAGAAGCACCAGAGTGCGGCCTCGAGCGAGGCAATGCAGTACCCGGTTCCTCTGATCTGGTCACGGTGCTTGTGCTTGAAGCTGCCAGAAGCGAGTTCTTTGATTGCCGGCTCACAATACTGTGTCGGAGAAAGAGCAAGCACGTCGTCTTTCTTATGACCTGCCAATGCCTTGGAAACCACCTCTGCCAACAACTGACACGACTCGATTGCCTCGGGGGCGCCATGGGTTGTGCGGGAACTTTGCTTGGTGGCCCATGCCATCGAGCTCTGGTCCGGAAAGTAGAAAAGGATGACCGGCGCCAGGCGCATGATCGAACCGTTCCCGGCCGTTTCCGGATCAATGGAACCGGCGAACGGCTCCCCAGTTTCTTGAAAGGTCATTAACGCCCGTCTCACTGTCGTCCCGATATCGAAGCATTGCCCCGTCGCACTCCAGTAACCCCAATGCCACCAATTGAGATACCGCGTCATCTGGTCTCTGGCATCGAAGCCGTTCTTCGAGAGCAGGCTTTCAGCTAGACAAAGTGCCATCGAGGTGTCATCTGTCCACTGGCCGGGGGCCAAAGCGAAAGGTCCGCCGCCGACCATATCGGTGATGGGGCTCAAGGTGTCGCGGTCGCTAAATTCCAGGGTGGTGCCGACAGCATCGCCACAAGCCAGGCCTAGTAGGCATCCGATATAACGGTCCAGCAGATTGTTCTCTGGGGTCAATGGCTACCTCCGAAGCATTTCCAATATTCAGGAGTGTGCAGTATACGGCGGAGGTCGGCCTCCCCTTTGCCTCCTCACGTCTGTAAAAAGTCCAAAATAGCCTGGCTAGTCGCTTCCATCTTCTCCTCAAGCACCCAATGCCCGGTGTTTTGCAAGATCAAGGAGTGGGGGCGTGAAGTGATGTGCTGCACCTGCTCGGACAATGTCTTGCCCCTTGAATGGTCTCCGCCAATGGTGAGCACCGGGAGAGTCAGTTTATTTGCAGCGAAGGCCTGGTTGTCATTGGCGTCCTGCTCTATCCAGGCTGAGTAGAGCTTGAACGCCGCGTCCATGCGGCCGGAGCGAGAGTAGTCGCTCACCAGGGCCTCGCGTACTTCTGTCGGCACTTTATGGTTACCTGGGTAGACGAACTCATCGAAAAACATATCCAGGTAGATTTTTTCTTTGTCTTTAATCATTTTTGCAGCGGTGGCGCCATAGAAGCGGAAATGCCACTTGCTCGAAACTCCGGTTGAGGGGTTGCCGTTATAAGGGATCTCCCAGCCTGGAATGCCAGGGATGAATCCGTCCATCAAAATCATGTGTTTGGTTTCGGAGGGGTAAAGCGCACCGTAGGCGTAGGCGATGATCAATCCCATGTCATGACCGACAATATCAACCCGATTCAAATTCAAATATCTAAGCAGCTCGCGCAAATCCAGCGCCATGTTCTTTTTGTCATAACCCGTGGCCGCAATATCTGTTTCTCCAGCGCCCCGATAGTCAGGAACGACCGGGGTGTACCCCGCACGCAGTAGCCGTCCCATCAAGGGCTCCCAACTCCTCCAGCTCCCCGGAAAGCCATGTACCAGGAGCACCGGCTTCGCACCGTTGCCGCCGATCAGGTAGTGCATGCGAATGCCGTTCACATTCGCGTATTCGCTTCTGAACACTTCACCATCGATGACCATGTTGCACCCCTCCATGAATAGGGTCAGGCGTTTCAGCTAGCGTGGGCGTATCTGCGACAGTCTCGCCACTGTCAGGGCTGACAGGGGCGACGAGCGGATATCGGCAAACGCTGTCGTGGCCTGAAAGGCAAAGAAGCGTCAGTTGCTCCGACGGCCCGAGGACCGTCGGAGACTGAGATCATCGACGAGGTATGAAGTAGGAGACGTTACCGATCGTCATCAACCAGACATGGGTCTTACTGTCGGCAGGGGTATCGTTTCCAAACAAGAACATGGTGTACATAATCACTCCAGCCAGGGGGATAGGCCTCATACCGGAATGGGTAGAAGTTAGTCTGGCTAAGAGTATTTACAGCCGTGTGCAAAAAGTTGGAGTTAATTCCTTAACTTCAGGCAGATTATGTTCACTCTCGATGGCGGCTTCGGACCGATTGGGGCCTCGCCTGACCAAGCGCGCTCTCCCCAATGCAGCGTCCTCTCATCTAATCATTCCTCCCGCCGATAGCCTTTAATAACAGCCTCGTCTGGCCCTAGGCCCCGCTGGCGCTCGACTACACTTGCCCAGAAATCCCCGCTCCAGGAGCAGTTAGCGATGAAGATCCGCACCAAGGTCATAGGTTCGGGGTTGGTCAGTCTCTCTTTTGCGTTGTTGCTCGGCGGTATCGGTTTGTGGGGACATCACTCCATGACCGAGTCCCTGGCGGAGAACGAGACCAGTATTTCCGCCATGCGCAAGCACATGGAGGCGGACATGATGCATGACGCCATTCGTGCCGATGTGCTGGCCGCGTTGCTGGTGGCGCCGGGGGATGCGCAGGGGGCCAAGGAGGTCCTGGAAGGGTTTGACGAGCATTCGCAGCGGATGCGCAAGGTGATTGCCGAGAACGCCGAGGCGAACTTGCCCGCGGATATCGCCAAGGCGATCGTCGAGTTGAAACCCCAAGTCGATACCTACATCGATAAGGCCAAGCAGATCATCGGCAAGGTGCTGGGTGGTGCCCAGGATGTGCAAGCGTTGCGGACGGAGTTCAACGCCGCGTTTTCGGTGCTGGAGGAGCGCAACGAGGCCGTCAGCGAGCTGATCGAGAACCAGGCCCAGAACGCGCGTGAGCGTCAGGATGACAGTATTCAGTCTTCGGGCTACTGGCTGATCATGACCGTGCTGGCCACCTGCGTGGCGCTGGCGCTGCTGTCGTGGAACCTGCTAAAGGCGGTGCTGACGCCGCTGAACAAGATCATTCTCAACACCCAGGCGATTTCCCAAGGGGACTTGCAGCGCTCCATGGGCGCGCAAAGCAAGGATGAGCTCGGCCAGTTGCAAGGGGTGATCGAGCAGATGCAGATCAACCTGCGGCAGATGATCGCCACCATCCGCAACCAGAGCGACGAGCTGCACGGCACGTCACGGACCTTGGGCGATACGGCGCGGCAGATCGTCTCCAGCGCCGACCAACAGGCCCTGAGCGCCACCAGCATGGCCGCGAGCATGGAGCAGATGATGGCCAACATCAGCCAGATTCACCAACATGCCGACAGCGCGCGGACGATTTCGGCGCAGTCCGAACAACTGGCGAGCAGTGGCGGGCAGGTGATCCTGGGCGTGGTGGAAGGCATGAGCCGGATCGCCGAGGTGGTGAACCAGTCTTCCAGCAAGATCACCGCGCTGGATGCTTCATCCGAAGACATTCACTCCATCATCCAGGTGATCAAGAGCATTGCCGAGCAGACCAACCTGCTGGCGCTCAACGCCGCCATCGAAGCCGCCCGGGCCGGCGAGGCCGGGCGCGGCTTTGCGGTGGTGGCCGACGAAGTGCGTAACCTGGCGGCGCGCACCACCCAATCCACCCAGGAAATCACGGCGATGATCGAGCGCATCCAGTCCAGCGCCCGGGATGCCGTGGCGAACATGCAGGCGTGCGTGAGCCGCGTGGACGAGGGCGTGAACCTGGCACAACAGGCCGGGGTGTCCATCAGCGAGATCCGCACCGGCGCCCGGCATGCCGCCGAGGTGGTGGAAGAGATTTCCCAGACCATCGCCGAGCAATCCAAAGCCAGCGACGAGATGGCCCAGCGAGTGGAGTCGATTGCCGAGCAGTCCCGGGAAAACACCCGTTCGATCCACAACCTGACACAAACGGCAGATCAGTTGAACAACGCCGCGGGGTCGATGCAGTCTTCGGTGCAGCAGTTCAAGATCTGAGCATTCGCGGCCATCGCTGCATTTCATCCGGTTTCCCAGGGTTGGACATCGGAGCAATCAACCCGCTCATTGGGAGCGCGACGAAACAAGCGCAGGACGTTTCGTCGCACCAAGGGCACACCACCGTATTTATTGGCCTCGCCCACTATCATCCGGGCAAAAAACCCAAATCCTGCGTAAGCTTCTATCCATTGCCTGGCACAGGCTTGCCCTGCAAAACCGCGATAACCGTGGCAAGGTAGGCGGTGATCGCCGCAGGCACTGCCTGTCCCGGGCCGAGTGCACAACAATAGCGAGCCCACTTAAGCAGAGGGCATTACCTCATGGATAGCAGAACCCTACGCAACCTCATGCGCATCGTGCAGACCGGCTCGTTGTCGGCAGCGGCCGAACATTCGTGCCTCACGGTGCAGGCCCTGGCGGCGCAGTTGAACAAGGTCGAGGAGCAATTTGGCTTCCGCTTGTTCCGGCGCTCGAACAAGGGCCTGACGTTGACCAGCCAAGGCTCGGAACTCACCCCCTTCATGGATCAGGTACTGGTGGCCACGCGCCAGCTGGAGGAAAAGGTCGCGGCACTGAAAAAACCCCGGCAACGCACGCTGAAAGTGGCGCTGAATACCACCCTGCCGGCGGAATTCAACCGGCGGATGATCGACCGGTTGATCGCCGTGTTCCCCCAGTACCAACTGGAATTCAGCTACGCGGAGTCGATGGAGAACCTGAGCAAGCTCAAGAACGAGGATTTTGACCTGGCGATCCTGATCGGCGCGCAACAGAGCAGCTTCTCGACCATCGCCATGCCGGACGTGCAGGTGCGGGTGGTCGGCGCCCATTGTGGCGACGAAGACGACTCCCTTGGCTTGCTCGGCGACAAGTTTCAGGTGCGTCCGGCCGAAGAATGCCCCTATTCCCACAGTTTCCTGCGCTTTCTCGACGCGGGCCTGGGCGAATACGGGACGAGCCAGCGCATGGTCTACTCCTGCAGTGAAACACTGACCCTGTCGTTGATCACCCAGTTGGATGGGCTGGGGCTGGTGTCCCGGGAAGCGGCGCTGCGCAATGGCCTGGCGATTTTCCCGGACTTCGAGGATTTCCTCGAGGTGCGCCTGGCGGTGAACAATCCCGAGTTGTCTGGCCAGGCGCTGCATGACGTGGTCGACCTGACGCTACAGGAACGAACCGAGCGCGATGTACGCCGCCGTGCCCACCGCCACACTGAGAAACAGGTTGCGGCTGAAGTACGCACATAACAGCGTCGGAATCGCGGCGTAGAACTCCGGGCGGTCGAGTTGTATCTGCTGATCCTTGATCAACAGCGGGGTGAGGCTGATGGCAGCGACGATCGCCACCGGCAGGTACTCAAGGGCACGGGCGATGAACGGTGGCCAGTGCTCGGTATTGACCTGCAACGGCAGTGCGCGCGGCAGGAAGGTCACGGCCATCATCAGCGCCACGACCAGGATCAGGAACGTTTGGTCAGGCATACGCCCACCCCGCAGCCAACGAACGTGGCAATGAAGACATTGAACGGCGAACTGCCCAGCAGGCTCAGCACGCCCATGCAGGCCACGGCGGCCAGGGCAGCGATCAGCTTGTTACGGGTGTTGCACAGCGAGACCAGGACGTAGAGCATCATCGCGGTCAGGGCATAGTCGAGCTGGTACTTGATCAGATGCGCCGCGTACTGCGCGCACACGGCTCCCAACAGGCCGCCCAACACCCAGGAGGTGTGGCAAAACAGGTTGAAGCCAATCAGGTAGCGCAAGCTGACCGGCGCCCCGCTGCCCAGCTTGACGCTGTGGAAGGCGAACGATTCGTCCGTCAGCCCCGCCGCGTAGCACCAGCGCTCGAAACGGCTCAGCCCCAGCGCACGCAACGCCTTGGCCATGTACACCGACATCAGCATGTGCCGGGCGTTGATCAGGAAGGTGGTGAGCACGATGGTGGTGAGTGACGCACCGCTGGAAATCAGGGCCAACGCGGCAAATTGCGACGCGCCAGCGTAGACGAACAGGCACATCGCCACCGGCAGCCACAAGGGTAAGCCGGCGTTGACCGCCATCAGACCGAACACAAACGAAACCGTAAAATAACCCGCTACCACCGGACTGGCTTCAGCAAAGGTACGCGAGGCTTGTGGTTCGACCGCCAGCGGCTGGCTGGAAGTCTTGTTCATAAATCCCTCTCGAAGGTGATCTCGCCCCGGGGTTCGCAAAAACCCTGGGCCGCCCAGAAACGCTTGCCGGCCAGATTAGCATCGTCGACAAAAAGGAACATGCGCAGCACGCCGACCCGCTTCATGTCGGCCGAAGCCGCTTCCACCAGGCGCTGGCCCAGGCCCTTGGTGCGATGCAACGGGCTGACCGCCAGGTGATTGATCGTGCCACGGGTGCCCAGCATGCCGCCGATCACCGCGCCCACGACCTCGCCGGCCGTATCGACGGCCAGGTACGCGGTGGTGGTTTCCTGCAGCAATACCCCCCGCAGGAACCGGGCATCCTGCCATTCGCAGAACGACACTTCATCGAACCCGCGAAAAAACCGCTCCATTCGTTCGGCATCCCTGACCATGGCCCGGCGCAACAGGACCTGCTGCGCCGGATCCTCCATGGGTTCCAGCCATTCAGCGAACAATGTCGAAAGCGGTCCCGGGCCGCGAGAAGGAAATCGCCAGGATCTGCCGGTAGGCCATTTCATGGCTGTGGACGTTACGGGCCGGGGTCACGTAATGGCGCATGTCGCGATCGAGGAAGAACGTCGTGTCGAGGATGTCCTCGTAGGTCGTCGCCGCCAGTTGTTCTTGCTGGGCGGTGTACAGACGGCTTTCGGCGCCCGCTACATTGTTCCGGCCCCAGAAGTGCACGCCGCTGAACGGATAGCCGTCGCAGTGGATGCCTTCGGGGGTGATTTCCAGTTGCTTGCCCGGCTTGATCTCGATGCGGATCTGATGGATCTGGCATTGCCAGATTTCATCGTGCAGCTCCGGGGGCAGGACGTTCTTGTACACCTCGAAGTCCGTGTCGATCAGGCTGCGCATCACCGGCGAGTTGATGACTTCATTGGAGAAGTCCTGGAAATGCCGCTCCAAGCCGCCGACGTAGCTGTTGTTGGCCTTGGACTGGATATAAGCCCGGTGCTCGAGCTGCTTGAGCTCGCGGGTGGTGGGGTTGTATTCAAAGTCACTGTAGCGGCGAAAACGCATGCCTGACTCGGCCTGGCCGTAGTAGCTGTCGGGCTCCATGTTTTCCCAGCTTTTGGTCAGCCGGACAAAATCGCCGAAATGACCGTAGAGGTTGAAGTCGCCACCGCGAACATTGACGTATTTGTCACGTCTTAGCGCTTCGCCCACTTCCCTGTTCAGAACGATCATTTTTCATAGGTCTCCACTGCATTGAGCGGCCTAATCTAGTAGGTGCAGGATTTACGTCCATGAGAAAGAATTTGAGGCATTTCAAGCCGTGCTTGAAACGAAGGCAGAAATGAAATTAGTAGGACTTTTTCTCGGGTAAAAAGCGCTTTTAAAGGGTTTTTTTAACCCGATCCCACCCAAAAACACCCGAACCCGACAATGGGCTTACCCATAAAAATGACGAGGGAGCGTGCTCCCGCCTGCCTGCACGACGCCCCAGACGGGGTGGTGATGCAAATCGGCGGGAACACGCTCCCTCGCCACGCTACGGGCCCAGGTATCAGGCCCTTGTCACGCCATCAGAAGACGTTGATCGGGTAATCCACGAACACCCGCAGCTCGTTGCCGCTGACGTTGTATTCGCTGGACTTCTGCGACACGCGCAGCACCGAGCTGCGCAAGCGCACGCTCAGGTCCTTGGCCGGGCCACTTTGGACCACGTACTTGAACTGGTTGAAGATCTCGCGCTCGGTGCCGCCTTCGCTGGTGGACGTGGTGATGTTGTCGCCACGCACGTAGGCGACGTTGTAGCTCAGGCCCGGTACACCGAAGGTGGTGAAGTCCAGGCCGTAGCCCAACTGCCAGCTGCGTTCGTCTTCGGCGTTGAAGTCGGACCAGTAGGAGTTCGCCAGGTAGATGGTATTGCCGCCGTCGCCCACGCGGTTCTGGCCGCGCTGGTAGCCGCCATAGGCGTAGCCGAGGTTGCTGTCGCCGGTGCTGCGCTGGTGAGCGAGGGTGAAGCTGTGCGGGCCAGTGGCGAAAGTGGCGGCCAGGCTCCAGATCTTGTTGTCATCGCCCGTGACGTTGTTTTCACGCACGTAGCTGTTGTCCAACTTGGTGCGGTAACCGTTGAAGTCCAGGGTCAGGGACTGATCCTTGGCCAGCGGGAACACGTAGTTGGCGTTCACGTACTGCTTCTTCAACACGTCCTCGACGTCCGAGGCGTAGAGCGATGCCTTGAACTGTTCGGTGAACTGATAGCTGCCGCCCAAGACGTTGATCGACTTCAAGCCGCCACTGTCGCGGCCTTCGGCGCTCTTGCGCGACTCGGCGGTGAAACGGCCGGCATTGAGTTCCAGGCCTTTGATCTCCTTGGAGGTGATCAATGTACCGGTGTAGCTTTCCGGCAGCAGGCGCCCGTTGTCGTAGCTCAGCACCGGCAGGGCCGGCATCTGGTCGCCGTAGGCCAGCACGGTGTTGGAGACGCGGAATTTGACCGCGGCACCGAACTTGGACAGGTCATCGGCGGCGTTGCCGCTGTCGCCCTGCTTGAAGAAGTCGATGCCCTGTGCGCCGCTGCGCCCCTTGCCGCCGTCCAGGCGCAAGGCGTACAGGCCGAATGCATCGACGCCGACTCCCACGGTGCCCTGGGTGAAACCGGACGAGAACGTACCGATGACCCCTTGGCCCCATTCGGCCTTGTCCTGGTTGCCGTTCTTATAGTCGCGGTTGATGTAGGCGTTGCGCAGCAGCACTTTCAGGCTGCTGTCTTCGACGAACCCCTTGGACTCGGCCTGGTCGTTGGCCATGGCCTGCGTCGTGCTCAAAATCCCCAGTGCGATCAAACCGATGCGCGTGTTCAACATGATTATTTTCCTTGTATGGGTTGATACGCACTGCGACCGGCAGCCGAAACGGCGCTTTTTGCGCTCTTTTTCGGACTCTTGCTCCTGAAATAATGAAAAGGCCCGCCCACGCGTCAACGTGTCGGGCCTTTTTATTATTTAAGAGTCATGGCTGTTAGCCACAGGCGTGGGGCGAATCCTAGTCGCGCCCTCGACAACGTGTCAATTTCGTGAATCGTCTGTCATTAGGCAAAAAATGTCTAAGAACCACTCAAGGTGAACAGCCGTCCAGACCGCAGACCAGTGCCGAAGTCGCCGACTGGGCTGGCACGGTTTGCTTGAGCCACTGGCCAAAGGCCTCGGGCTTGCCGAGCCAGGGGCTGGTGTCGATCACCGTGAAGCGGCCCTCCTGCTCCAGGGCGAAGGTCGGGAACCCCTGGCCACCGACCTGGGCGAGCAAGGCTCGGCTGGCCTCGATATGCCCTTGCACATCGACGTCATGAAACGCCGCCTCGAACGCCTGCGCGGCCAGCCCCATGGATTGAGCGAGCGCCAGCAGCACAGTCTCATCGGCAATGCGCAAGCCTTCGACGTAGTGGGCGGTTTGCAGCCGTCCGAGCAGTTCCAGGCCGCGGCCTTCCAGCTGTTGCGCGGCGAGAATGGCGGCGGTCGGCGGGGCGGAATCGAACACCGCGCTGCTGTCGCGTAGCAAGCCTTCGAAATAGGCCTCGCCAAACGGTTGCCCGGTGTACTCGGCGATGCGTCGGTCATGGGGCATCACATAATTGCGCAACTGCGGCGAGACCCGCTGGCGATTGGCACCGGTCATCATCCCGCCGCCATGGGCGATCACCGGCAGCACGGCCTGGGCCGCCTGCACCAGCGGCTTGGCGCCGTAACACCAGCCGCACAACGGGTCGTAAAGGTAATGAAGGGTGGTCATGGCAACTCCGCGCAACGGGTGGTTTCAATGACCGCAGCGTAATCTGGACCGCCTCGCGGAAAAACGCCGAAACGGCTTTCAGTGTGTTTCACGAATCGGTCGAATCCCCCCATCCACTGATACCTGTGGTGGGGTAAAAAACGGCGGGCACAAAAAAAGCGCTGCCATCCCGGCCAGCGCTTTTTATCAATCCTTCGAATTCTATCCTTGCATGACATCCCACAGCGCTTGCAGCTCGGCCTCGCTGAAAAGCCCGGCCGGGTAGCGCTCCACGATCATTCGGCGTGGATCAGGTTCCCTGACCTGACGCGTTCCGTTGGACTTCAACCACTGCGCCAACGCTTGAAGCGACTCACCATTGACGGCCAAGGGATGGCATGTGCGCTCGCTTATCATATTCATTCCAGCGCCCTCTCCTGGTTGATGAGCGGCCAATTTATCCAAGGTTTATGACAAAACAACTCAGTTCTCTCCCCAGAACTGCGAGAGCACTGATACAAGAGGTATGCCAATGTATCCGCGGTGCCAATAAACAGGCACAAAAAAGCCCGCGCCCCCAATCGGGCCGCGGGCTTGCCGGGATGGATCCAAAAGCGCCGGTCTAGAGCCGGCGCGGTGGATGTCACCGCGCTGTTACATCGCCACTCATTTTGTCCGCGCAGCGGGCTGTTGTTGGGTAAGGCAATGAATATTCCCGCCCCCCAGTAACAGTTCGCGCCCTGGCACCATGACAACTTCGTGCTGCGGAAACAGCTTCTGCAGGAGCTCCCGGGCCGGGGCATCCTGCGGATCGTCAAAACTCGGCGCAATGATGCCGCCGTTGACGATCAGGAAGTTCACGTAGGAACCGGCCAGCCGCACCGTCGGGTTGCGTTCCTGGGAGCCTTGCGCCGCGTCCACGCCAGCGCACTCTTCTTCGGTGGCATACAGCGGGCCAGGGATCGGCATCTTGTGCACGATGAACGGGCGCCCCTTGGCGTCCGTGCTGTCTTGCAGCACATTCATGGCGGCGTGGCAGCGGCTGTAGTTCGGGTCCTGCGGGTCGTCGGTCCAGGCGAGCAACACTTCGCCGGGGCGCACGTAGCAGCAGAAGTTATCCACATGGCCGTCGGTCTCGTCGTTGAACAAGCCGTCGGGCAGCCAGATGATCTTGTCCACAGCCAGTTGCGCACTGAGCACCGCCTCGATTTCCTCGCGGCTCAAGTGCGGGTTGCGATTGCGGTTGAGCAGGCATTCCTCGGTGGTGATCAACGTGCCTTCGCCATCGACGTGGATCGAACCGCCTTCCAGGACAAACCCTTCGGTGCGATAGCGCGGGCTGCGTTCGATCTCCAGGACCTTGCTGGCCACTTGCGCGTCACGGTTCCACGGCGCGTACAGGCCACCGTCGAAGCCGCCCCAGGCGTTGAAGTCCCAGTCGACGCCGCGCACTTCACCGCTGTCGTTGATGACGAACGTCGGGCCGGTATCGCGAATCCAGGCATCGTCGCTGGACATTTCCACCAGGCGGATATTCGGCACGTCGAGGCGCGCCCGGGCATTTTCGTACTGGGCCGCGGATACCGCCACGGTCACCGGCTCGAAACGGGCGATCGCCTTGGCCACCGCGATGTGAGCCGCCTGTGCGGGCTTGCCGCCCAGGCGCCAGTTGTCCGGGCGCTCGGGCCAGATCATCCAGACCTGGGTCTGGGTCGCCCACTCGGCCGGCATGTGGAAACCATCCGCGCGAGGCGTGCTGTGCAAAGTTGTCATGAATCAGGACTCCGCTGAGTCATCGAGGGCAATGGGGGACTTTATAGACGATAAAAATCGGCTTTAAAAGCGTAAGCCATCTGAAATATCAAAATAAACGCAACTCAATGTCGACAAAAATCGATAAATAACTGAAAACCCCATGGGAGCGAGCCGGCTCGCAAAAGCGCTGCCTTCGCGAGCGGGCTCGCGCCCACAAGGGTTACCGGCGTACTCGCCTAGAGCCCTTCATCCAGCACCTTCTCCAGCATGTCGACGAAGAAATCCACGCTCTGACGGGTGGTCACCATGGGCGGCTTGATCTTGAGGATATTCAAGTAGTCGCCGGTCGGTTGCATGAAGATTCCCAACTCGCGCAGGCGGTTGCACAGCGCCGTGGTTTCTTCGGTGGCCGGTTCCAGGGTGGCGCGGTTGCGGATCAGTTCCACGCCCAGGTAGAACCCCGAGCCGTGCACCGCGCCGACCAACGGATAGCGCTCGATCAAGGCTTCGAGGCGCGCCTTGAAATGCCCGCCGACCATCCGTGCGTTTTCCCAGAGGTCTTCCTCTTCCATCACGTCCAGGACGGCCATGCCGATGCGGCAACTGACAGGGCTGCCGCCGGCGGATGAGAAGAAATAACCCTCGACCTCCAACGCCTCGGCGATTTCCCGGCGGGTGATGACCGCGCCCAGCGGCTGGCCGTTCCCCATGCCCTTGGCCATGGTGATGATGTCGGGCACCACGCCCTGCTCTTCGAAGCCCCAGAAAAACTCGCCCATGCGCCCATAGCCGACCTGCACCTCGTCAGCGATGCACACCCCGCCGCGCTCGCGCACCAACTCGTAGACGCGCTTCAGGTAGCCGGGCGGAAGGGCAATGCCGCCGGCGTTCCCGTAGACCGGCTCACAGATGAAACCGGCCAATTGGCGCCGGCTTTCGGCGATTTTCGCCAGGTTGTGCTCGACGCTGCGTACGTAGTCCGGCGCACTGTCAGGGCCCCGGAACTCACCGCGATAGGTGTTCGGCGCGGTGACCGGGTGCACCCAGTCCGGGCGGCTGCTCAAGGCCTGGGGGTTGTCGGCGATGGACGTCGACACCGCATCGGCCGCCACCGACCAGCCGTGATAGGCCTCCAGCACGCTGAGCATGTCGCGCCCGCCGCTGTAGGCCCAAGCCAGGCGGATCGCCAGGTCATTGGCCTCGGTACCGCTGTTGACCAGGAACACCCGGTCCATGTTCGAGGGCGCCAACGCCAGCAGGCGCTCGGAAAACTCGGCAATCGCCGCATAGTGAAAGCGCGAGTTGGTGTTGAGCAGCGACCACTGCCGCGCGGCCTCCGCCGCCATGCGTGGGTGACCGTGCCCCAGCACCGCGACGTTGTTGAGCATGTCGAGGTAGGAACGCCCCTGCATGTCGATCAAGTGGTTGCGCCAGCCGCGCTCGATGCGCGGTGGGTCGACGTAATAATGCTTTTGCGAACGGGCGAAGCTGGCGTCCCGGCGAGCCAGCAGTGCTTCGGGATCGATCTCCGGCTCGGCATCGCAAGCCAGCCCCAGCAGCGCCGCCGGCGAAGGACACAACGCCTGCCAGGCCGCCGCCCTGGAGGGCGTGCAGAACAGCGGTGGATTCAACCCGGCGCCCCGACACAACTGCACCCGCAACGGTCCGCTCACCTCGCCCAGCACCTGGCCCTTGACCAGCGCCGCGCCGGCATGCAGCGGCGAGGTCACGCCCCACAGCCGCAGGCTCAACGATGCACCGTCCAATTGCAGGAGGCCGTCGGCGCCGAGGTGCACGACCCCGGCGAACGGCGATTCTAGCGACGAGCCCTGCGGGACATTCAGCTCCACGTGCAACGGATACGTATCCGGCTCGACGGCGCTGTCGGGCCGCGTGCGGGACAACCGATACTGGCCGTAGCGGCTGGCAGCCAGCCCATGAACAGCGGCAGCCTCGCTCAACAGGCGCTGGTCGATGCCCGGTTGCTCCCAGTTGCCCGCCTCGAAATGCGGGCTCAGCACGCCCAGGTCGATCAGCGCGAATTCACGCCCCACCAGGGTCGGCAGCAACGGCGCAAAGCCTTCGCTGGCGATGGGCGCCAGGTTGTGGCCAACGGCGCTGAGAATCGCCGCCTCCATCAGGTCGAGGGGCACCGAGTGGGCGACGCGGAAAATTTCCCACTCATGGGCCAGGTTGTCGCGGCTGTATTGGTTACCCGGATCGATGGCGACCTGCTGTTCACCACTGAGCACCAGGACGGCTGCTCGCGAGACGATCAACGGCCACAACGCCAACAGTTCTTCGCGCTGCAACGGGTTGACCGCGTGATAAGCCTGGATCGCTGGCAGGATGAAAAACGGATCGCCATCGGCGTGGTGCAGCAGGGCCGCACAGGTCACCGACAGGTCCGTGATGCGCCAGGTGCGGACCAGGTCGCCAAAGTCGATGACGCCCTGCAATTGCCACTGGCGCTGGGCATCCCGCTGCCAGACCACGTTGTCATCGGTAATATCCATGTGGATCGCCTGCACCGGCAGGCTGGCCTTGAGCGGTTGCAAGCGACGCTCGGCCTGTTGCGCGATGTCGGCAATCAGGCTGCGCTGCGCGTCATCCTGGATCACCGGCAACAGGTGTTCGATCAGCGTGTGGGCGTGGCGGGCGTCCCATTGCAGGGTGCGCTCCAGGCCGGCGTGGTCGAACGTGGCCAGGGCCTGGTCGATCTGTGCACACAAACGCCCCAGCCCTTTCACCAAGCCGGGCTCCAGGTGCTTGAACTGCGTCAGTGGCTGGCCGTCGATGTATTCCAGCAACCGGACATGCACCCCTTGCCCCTCGACGTCGAGCGTCAGGAGGTCCTGGCCATTGTTGGCGGCAATCACCTGCGGCACTTTCACCGCGCCGTGGTCGGCCAGATGCCTGAGCGCCGCGTGTTGGGCCTCAAGCTCCCGCACCGCGTAGTCACCGTGGCAGATCTTCAGCACGAACCGCCCGTGCCCGGTGTCGACGCGGTAATTGAGGTCTTGCTGGCTGCCAAGGGGTCGCAGGTCACCGCTGAGTCCATAATTTGCGCGCAACAGCACCGACACTTGTGCGGCGCTGATCTGTGGGCTTGGCAAACTGGCACGGTGAACCAACGTAGCGAGCGGCATACAACAACCCCTTAGGTGGTTTTATCGGATGCCTATCACGCCACTGAGTCGGGGGATAAGCAACCCCTATCGCATTTGAAGCGACGGCGCTCCCAGGCCCCGAGAGCCCCTCACGACTGGCGCCCGCTCCAGGCGAATGTCCGGGGGAGCGCGACGTAGCGCGTTGCAACAGTGTCTTGCTGGACAACCGTAGGCATAATGCGCTTGTCCCCACAGGCGCCTGATGCTCATGAACTCCACCCTTCCCCGCAGACCCCGTTGGCGCAGCCTGGCCTTGCTTGCGCTGTGCCTGGCGCCGTTGTTGTGGCCGCTGGAGCATCTGGCCGAGCGTTATTACCGCAGCGAACTGGCCGGGCAGAACCGCCAGACCCTGGACCTCTACGTCGCCAACCTGCTGGGCACCCTGCACCGCTACGAGGTACTGCCGCAGATCCTCGCCGACCTGCCGGCGTTGCGCGCCGCGCTGTCGGCCCCGGACGACGGGGTCACCCAAGGCAATGCCAACCGGCTGCTGAAAAACATCAGCACCCAGACCGGCGCCGAAGTCATGTACCTGATGGACGCCAACGGCAAGACCCTGGCGGCTTCGAACTGGGATAAGCACGACAGCTTCGTCGGCCGCAACTTCGCGTTCCGCCCGTACTACATCGAGGCCATGGCCGGACGCCTGGGGCGCTTCTTCGGCCTGGGCACCACCTCGGCCAAGCGCGGTTACTTCTTCGCCGCCGCGGTGCGCGATCGCGAAAAAGTCATTGGCGTGCTGGTGGTCAAGGTCGACCTGGACCACACCGAAAGCCTGTGGGGCAAAACCCCGGAACAACTCTTGGTTACCGATCACAACGGCGTGGTCATTCTCACGTCGCGGCAAGACTGGCGCTTTCGCGCGACGCGTCCCTTGAGCGAGGACGAACGCAAGGCCATCAGCGCCGTGCAGCCCTATCCGACCCGCGATCCCAAACCACTGAACCTGGATGACAACGCCTGGCTGACCCAGACCCAGTCCATCGAGGAGACGGGCTGGAGCGTGAGCATCCTCGCCCCGCGCACGTTGATCGACCGACCGGTGCGCACAGTGCTCACGATCGGCGGTGCGGCGCTGCTGGTGTTGATGCTGCTGCTTGGGCTGATGATGCAGCGTCGGCGCCATTATCTGGACCGGATCGCCTTCGAAGCCAAGGCGCGTCACCAACTGGAAGGTCGGGTCGCCGAGCGCACCAGCGACCTGGAAGGCCTGAACCGGCGGCTCAAGCAGGAAGTGCTGGAGCGCGAGCAGGCCCAGCAGGAGCTGGTGCGGGCCCAGGATGACCTGGTGCAGGCCGGCAAATTGTCGGCCCTGGGCACCATGTCGGCGAGCATCAGCCACGAACTCAACCAACCGCTGGCGGCGATCCGCAGCTACGCCGAAAACGCCGAGATCCTGCTCGACCACCAGCGCACCGACGACGCCCGGGGCAACCTCAAGCTGATCAGCGAGCTGACCGGGCGCATGGCCTCGATCATCGCGCACCTGCGCGCGTTCGCCCGCCGCGACCGCCACGCCCCGGAAAGCGTTGCCTTGCAGCCGGCGCTGGACGACGCGCTGGCGCTGCTCGCCAAGCGCCGCCGCAGCATGGAGGTGGAGTTGATTCGCGACTTGCCGGCCGCGACGCTCTGGGTCGAGGCCGGGGAAACCCGCCTGCGCCAGGTCCTGGGCAACCTGTTGGCCAACGCTCTCGACGCCCTCACCGAGAAAGGCCCGCCGCGCAAACTTTGGCTCAGTGCACAGGCCACCGAAACCGGCGTCAACCTGTACATCCGCGATAACGGCCCGGGGTTCTGCATGGAAGCCCTGGGCCGCGCCGGCGAACCCTTCTATACCACCAAGACCCGGACCCAGGGCCTTGGCCTGGGGCTGGCAATCTGCGACACCTTGATGCGCGCCTTCGGGGGCGAACTGTCGTTCGCCAACCACAAGGAGGGCGGCGCCTTGATCACCCTGAAGCTGCGCGCCGGCGCGCCCGGAGTGAGCCTGCAACCGTCCGAGGACCGTAGTGTATGACCATCGATAACCGGATTGAGGTGGTGCTGATCGACGACGATCCCCACCTGCGCCAGGCCTTGAGCCAGACCCTCGACCTGGCCGGACTGAAGATTTTGCCCCTGGCCGAGGCCAAGGGCGTGGCCGGGCAATTGCCCCGTGATTGGCCTGGCGTGGTGGTCAGCGATATCCGCATGCCGGGCATGGACGGCCTCGAACTGCTGAGCGAGCTGCACGCCCAGGATCCGGAGCTGCCGGTGCTGCTGATCACCGGCCACGGCGACGTGCCGCTGGCGGTGCAGGCGATGCGTGCCGGGGCCTACGACTTCCTGGAGAAACCCTTCGCCAGCGACCACCTGCTCGACAGCGTGCGCCGTGCCCTGTCCTTGCGTCGGCTGGTACTGGAAAACCGTAGCCTGCGCCTGGCCCTGAGCGATCGGCACGAGCTCAGCGCCCGGCTGGTGGGCCAGTCGACGCCCATATTGCGCCTGCGCGAACAGATCGGCGCATTGGCGGCCACCCGCGCCGACGTGCTGATCCTGGGTGAAACCGGCGCCGGCAAGGAAGTGGTCGCCCGCGCTCTGCACGACCTCTCGGCACGCCGCAACGGCCCCTTCGTGGCGATCAACGCCGGAGCCCTGGCCGAATCGGTGGTGGAGAGCGAATTGTTCGGCCACGAGCCCGGCGCGTTCACCGGCGCGCAGAAACGCCGCATCGGCAAGTTTGAATTCGCCAACGGCGGCACGCTGTTTCTCGACGAAATCGAAAGCATGAGCCTGGACGTCCAGGTCAAGCTGCTGCGCCTGCTGCAAGAACGCATGGTGGAGCGGTTGGGGGGCAATCAGCAGATCCCGCTGGATATCCGCGTTATCGCCGCCACCAAGGAAGACCTGCGCCAAGCCGCTGACCAGGGACGTTTTCGCGCCGACCTGTACTACCGCTTGAACGTCGCGCCGCTGCGCATTCCACCGCTGCGCGAGCGAGGCGAAGATGCCCTGGTGCTGTTCCAGCACTTTGCCAACGAGGCCAGCGCCCGCCACGGCCTGCCGCCCCACGAATTGCAGCCGGCGCAGCGGGCGCTGCTGCTGCGTCACAGTTGGCCAGGCAACGTGCGCGAACTGCAGAACGCCGCCGAACGCTTTGCCCTGGGCCTGGAACTGGCCCTGGACAACAGCGCGCCGGACGGCAGTCCCGGCGAACCGGTCGCGATGGTCAGTGGCGGCTTGAGCGAACAGGTGGAAAACTTCGAGAAGACCCTGATCGCCGCCGAGCTGGCGCGTCCCCACAGCTCGGTCCGCAGCCTCGCCGAAGCCCTGGGCATCCCGCGCAAGACCTTGCACGACAAGCTGCGCAAGCACGGGTTGAGCTTCGGCGACACTAGCCACGGCGCCGCCGACGAAGCCGATTGAGACATCGGCGTTACCGCCACCTTCCTGTCCCGCCAGAGGCCCCTCGATGAACCGCGACACGCGTTACCTGGAATCGATTCTGCACCACGACATCCCGCTGACACGGGACATGGGCCTGGAAGTCGTCGATTGGCAGGCCCGGCAACTGCGGTTGTTCCTGCCACTGGACGCCAACGTCAATCACAAGAGCACCATGTTCGGCGGCAGCCTGTATTGCGGCGCGGTGCTCGGCGGCTGGGGCTGGCTGCACCTGGCCCTGCGCGAGGAAGGCATCGAGGACGGGCATATCGTGATCCAGGAAGGGCAGATCAGCTATCCGCTGCCGGTCACCGGCGATGCGAGCGTGATTTGCGACGCGCCGCAGGAAAACACCTGGAAACGCTTCCTCGCCACCTACCGCCGCCATGGCCGGGCGCGCATCGCCTTGCAGACGCGGGTGCTGAACACCGCGAGCAAGGACCCGGCGGTGCAGTTCGAGGGGCAGTACGTGTTGCATCGCTGACTTTGGCACCCTGCAACCCTGTGGTGAGGGGATTTATCCCCGTTGGGGCGCGAAGCGGCCCTGCTTTTTGGGACTGCTGCGCAGTCCAACGGGGATAAATCCCCTCGCCACAAAGAATGGAAGCGGCTAGGAACGCGCCAACTCCAACAATTTAGCCCGCCAGGCCGCCTTTGCCGGCAACGCCAGGAACGATGCATTGAGCAGCGACTCCCGCGGTGGGTAGCAGAACGGCTCGCCACTCAAGTCCAGCACCTCGCCACCGGCACCTTCCAGTACACCCTGGGCGGCGGCGGTGTCCCATTGAGAGGTCGGCGCCAGGCGTGGATAGCAATCCGCCGCGCCTTCGGCCACCAGGCAGAACTTCAACGAACTGCCGATGCTGGTCAATTGCAACTCACCCAGGCTGGCACTCAGGCCTTGCAACAGGCGCTCCTGCTCCGGACTGCTATGGCGACGACTGGCGACCACGGTAAAGGCCTCGCCCGGCGCCAGCGAGTTGCGCACCGCGACAGGCACGGGGTCATCGCCCTTGTCGCCGCGCCAGGCCCCGAGGCCCGCGCCACCTGCGTAGTAGCGGCCGGTGGTGGGCATCGACACCACGCCAAACACCACACGCCCTTGCTCAACCAGGGCGATGTTGACGGTGAACTCCTCGCTACCGGAAATGAATTCCTTGGTGCCATCCAGCGGGTCCACCAGCCACCAGCGTTGCCAACCGGCGCGCACATCCTGGGCGATATTGGCGTCCTCCTCGGACAAGATCGCAATGTCCGGGGCCAACGCCGCCAGCCCGGCGACGATCACATCGTGGGCAGCCATGTCGGCGGCGGTCACCGGCGACTCGTCGGCCTTCTGGGTGACTTGCACGTCAGCGCGCCAGAACGGCAGGATCGCCTCGCCGGCCTTGAGCGCCAGCGCCACCACGGGAGCCATCAGGGGATGAGGGAAATTCATGACAAAAAGGCTCCGCGTTGGGTCAGCAGGTCACGGGCCAGGTACAGCGCCGCCAGGGCACGCCCCTCGGTGAATTGCGGGTTTTGCGCCAGGGCCGAGAGTTCATGCAGGTTGACCTTGTCCACGCGCATCGGCTCGGGCTCATCGCCCTCCAGCCGTTCTTCGTACAGGTCGGTCGCCAACACCACCTGGATCTTCTGGCTCATGTAGCCCGGCGACAGCGACAGTTCGGTCAGGTGTTCCAACTGACGCGCGCCAAAGCCAGCCTCTTCCTTGAGCTCGCGCTCGGCCGCCGCCAGCACGTCCTCACCCGGCTCGATCAAGCCCTTGGGCAGGGACAGCTCATAGGCATCGGTGCCACCGCAATACTCTTCCACCAACACCGCATGGTCGGCGTCGAGCATCGCCACGATCATCACCGCGCCGTAACCCGCACCCTTGCTCGCCAGGCGTTCGTAGGTGCGCTCCACGCCGTTGGAAAAACGCAGCTTCAGCTCTTCCACACAGAACAGACGGCTGGTGGCGACGATGCGGCGATCGAGTATGGTGGGTTTCTGGCGCATATACGGCTCCCTGGGCGATAGCGGGCTACTATACCCGGCCTATTCTGATTGTTTGTGTCGGATATCCGATTACCGCTGGAGAAGTTTTATGGCCTTGCTGCCCTGGCACGAGATCGACACGGTGCTGCTGGACATGGACGGCACCTTGCTGGACCTGCATTACGACAACCATTTCTGGATGGAACACCTGCCCCAGCGCTACGCCGAACTGCACGGTGTGAGCCGGGCGATGGCCGAGATGGAGCTGCAACCGCTGTTCGAGCGCAACGCTGGCCAGTTGCAGTGGTATTGCCTGGATTTCTGGAGTACCGAGCTGAAATTGCCGGTGCGCGAATTGAAGCTGGAAACCGCTCACCTGATAGCCTTGCGTCCGGACGCCGATACCTTCCTGGCGGCCATCAAGCAGGCGGGCAAGCGGGTGGTGATGATCACCAATGCCCACCGCGACTCGCTGTCCCTGAAGTTGGAACGCATCGAGTTGGCGCCCTACTTCGAGCGCCTGATCAGCTCACACGACTACGGCTTCCCCAAGGAAAACCGGCAATTTTGGGACGCCTTGCAAGCCGACCTGAACTTCGACCCGGCCCGCAGCCTGTTCATCGACGACACCTTGCCGGTGCTGCGAAGCGCCCGGGATTTCGGCGTGGCGCACCTGCTGGCCGTCAGCGAACCGGACAGCCGCAAAGGGCCGAAGGACACGGGTGAATTCGCGGCGTTGGTGGATTACCGAACGCTCATCGAAGGGCTCTGACGCGATCAATGTGGCGAGGGCGCTTGCTCCCGCTGGACCGGGCTGGCGCTCCAATGCGCAGCGCTCTCCAAAAATGCGACTGCTACGCAGCCGAGCGGGAGCAAGCGCCCTCGCCACAGGTATCGGTTACTCAGGAATACGCAACACCTGCCCCGGATAGATCTTGTCCGGGTGCGACAGCAGCGGTTTGTTGGCTTCGAAGATCTTGTTGTACTTGTTCGCATCCCCGTACTCGGCCTTGGCGATCGCACTGAGGGTGTCACCTTTTTTCACCGTGACGAAACGTGCCGCCTGGGCCACCGGACCGGTAACGGTGATCTGGTCGTCGACACTGCCGACACCGGCGATATTGCCCACCGCCAACAGGATTTTTTCCTTCTCTTCCTGGCTTGCCACTTCACCGGTGACGGTGACGGTATCGCCTTCGATGGTGGCATGCACATTCGGATTACCGAGACCGACCTTGTTGATGTGTTCTTTCAACTGCTCGCTCGCATCAGCATTGCCAGGCGTCAGCAGGTCGATCAGCTTTTCACCTGCTTCCTTCACAAAGCTAAAAAGACTCATGGCACACGCTCCTTGATTAGGTATCCAGACGCCAAAGACTAGACCAAGCCAGGCGAACCCGACGCCAAGCCGACCAATGACCCCGTCACGCACAAGCGCTAGAATCCGAATCTTCCCGCGCGCTGGAGCGAAGATGGACATCAAGCAGCTGAAATTTCTCATCGCCCTGGATGAAACCCGTCATTTCGGCCAAGCCGCCGCCCGCTGCCACATCACCCAGCCCACCCTGTCGATGCGCCTGCGCAGCCTCGAGGAAGAACTCGGCCTGCCACTGGTCAACCGCGGCCAGCGCTTCGAAGGCTTCACCGCCCCGGGAGAGCGGGTGCTGGCCTGGGCGCGCACGGTGCTGGCCGCCCATGACGGCCTGCTGGCGGAGGCGGCGGCCTGTCGCGGCAACCTGGCGGGTACGCTGCGCCTGGGCGTGGTGCCGTTGTCGGACTTCGACCCGCTGTCGATGATGCAGCGCCTGCACGACGAGCACCCCAACCTGCGTTTCGAATTGTCGTCCCTGAGCTCCGAACAGATTCTCGAACAACTGGCGAACAACCGCATCGACCTGGGCATTTCCTACCTGGAACGCCTGGACAACGAACGCTTCGAGGCCTTGCCCTTCAGCCAGACCCGCATGGGCCTGCTGTATGACCAGCGGTATTTCTTCTTCGGCGAACAGGCGCTGAGCTGGCAAGCGTTGATTGAACTGCCGTTGGGCATGCTCACCAGCGGCATGCATTTTCGCCAGTCCATCGACTACCACTTCCACAGCCGGGGCCTCACGCCGCAACCGCTGCTGCAAACCGACGCCGTGCATCAATTGTTGCAAGCGGTGCACGGCGGGCTGTGCTGCGCGGTAATGCCGCTGGACAGCGGCCTGGACGTCCTCACCGAAGACTTGCGCATCCAACCCATCGACAGCGCGCACACCCTGGTGCCGCTGGGGATGATCATGCGGCGTGGCGCCCCCCGCTCGGCGCTGGCGGAAGCCTGTTTCGCGCTCTATCAGAAATCAGCGACAGCTTCTTGATCGACGTCATCTATTGATAGATCAGTAATAGCGATTAGACGTGGCAGATTGCCGCATTTAGTCTTGTCACTATTCCACACATCGGTGATGTCATGAAAACCAAGCCTCCGGCCTGCCCGGTGCCCGCGGTGCAAGCACCCGTGCCCACCGCGAGCCAGAGCTATCAATACGTCAACCTGGACCACTCCCAAGCCGACAGCGCCGCGCTGGCCGAGGAAGTGGCGTTGGCGATCGCCTATAACGGCATCAGCCAGGCCGTGATGCTGGTCACCCCCACCGACCTGGAAGACTTCATCGTCGGTTTCAGCCTGGGCAGCGGCATCATCGAAGACGCATCCGACATCTACGACCTGCAACTGAGCGGCAGTGGTTCGGCCCAGTCTGCCCAGGTGACCATCGCCAACCGCGCGTTCTGGAATCTCAAGCAGCAACGCCGGCAGTTGGCGGGCACCAGCGGCTGCGGATTATGCGGCGTGGAAGCGCTGGAACAGGCGCTGCCGAACCTCAAGGCCTTGCCCGGCGCCGCGTTGCCGCCCGCGCCATGGCTCGAAGGCCTGCGTCAGCGCATCGGCCAGTTCCAGCCACTGGGCCAATACTGCGGTGCGGTTCACGCCGCGCTGTTCATGAACGCCCAGGGCGAACTGCTGCTGGGCCGTGAAGACATTGGCCGGCACAACGCCCTCGACAAGCTGATCGGTGCCCTGGTCCGGCAACGGATCCAGGTCACCGGTGGCGTGGCGATCGTCACCAGCCGTTGCAGCCTCGAGCTGATCCAGAAAGTGCTGCGTGCCGGCATCCAGACCCTAGTCAGCCTGTCGTCGCCCACCGGCCTTGCCGTGCAATGGGCCCGTCAACACAACCTCAACCTTATCCACCTGCCGCAAAAAAGTGCGCCGCGGGTCTACAGCCCTGCGATGGAGAATCACGCGTGAGCAATCATCAACAAGCCGACCAGAAACCCGTTCCGCGCTACAAGCCCTACAAGGGCCCGGCCGGTGGTTGGGGCGCGCTGATCAGCGTCGCCCAAGCCTGGTTGACCAGCGATAACGCGCTGAAAAATATCCGCATGATGCTCAAGACCAACCAGAACGGTGGTTTCGACTGCCCGGGCTGCGCATGGGGTGACTCGCCGGAAAGCGGCATGGTCAAGTTTTGCGAGAACGGTGCCAAGGCGGTGAACTGGGAAGCCACCAAGCGCCGCGTCGATGCGGCCTTCTTCGCCAAGCACAGCGTGACCTCGCTGTTGGAGCAAAGTGACTACTGGCTCGAATACCAGGGCCGCCTGACCGAGCCGATGCGCTACGACGCCGAGACCGATCGCTACACGCCCATCGGCTGGGAAGCGGCGTTCGCCCTGATCGGCAAGCACCTGCAAGGGCTTTCCAACCCGAACCAGGCCGAGTTCTACACTTCGGGCCGGGCCAGCAACGAAGCGGCCTACCTGTATCAATTGTTCGTCCGCGCCTACGGCACCAACAACTTCCCCGACTGCTCGAACATGTGCCACGAAGCCAGCGGCGTGGCGCTGTCCCAGAGCGTAGGCGTGGGCAAGGGCACGGTGACCTTCGATGACTTCGAGCACGCCGACGCCATTTTCGTCTGGGGCCAGAACCCCGGCACCAACCACCCACGGATGCTCGAACCGCTGCGCGAGGCAGTAAAGCGCGGCGCCCAGGTGGTGTGCATCAACCCGCTCAAGGAGCGCGGCCTGGAGCGTTTCCAGCATCCGCAGCACCCGTTCGAAATGCTCACCAACGGCGACAAGCCGACTAACACCGCCTATTTCCGCCCGGCGTTGGGTGGCGACATGGCGATCCTGCGCGGCATGGCGAAGTTCCTGCTGCAATGGGAGCGTGACGCCCAGAAGGCTGGCGCTCCAGCGGTGTTCGACCACGCGTTCCTCAATGAACACAGCTTCAACGTGCTGGATTACCTGGCCGTGGTCGACGACACACCGTGGGAACAGATCGTCGAGCAATCGGGCCTGTCCCTGGTGGAAATCGAGCAAGCGGCGCGCATGTACGCCAAGAGCAAGAACGTGATCATGTGCTGGGCGATGGGGATCACCCAGCATCGCCATTCGGTAGCGACCATCCAGGAAATCGCCAACCTGATGATGCTGCGCGGCAACATCGGCCGGCCAGGCGCTGGCCTGTGCCCGGTACGCGGCCACAGCAACGTCCAGGGCGACCGCACCATGGGCATCAACGAACGCCCGCCGACGGCCTTCCTCGACGCGCTGGAGCGGCGCTTCCAGTTCAAGGTACCGCGCGAGTATGGCCACAACGTGGTCGAGGCGATCCACGCCATGGCCAACGGCGAGGCGAAAGTCTTCATCGCCCTGGGCGGCAACTTTGCCCAGGCTACGCCGGACAGCCATCGGACCTTCGAGGCCCTGGCCAACTGCGACCTGACCGTGCAGATCAGCACCAAGCTCAACCGCAGCCACCTGGCCCACGGGAAAGAAGCGCTGATCCTGCCGTGTCTGGGCCGCACCGACATCGACCTGCAAACCGAAGGCGCGCAAGCGGTCACCGTCGAAGACTCCTTCAGCATGGTCCACGCCTCCAAGGGCCAGTTGCAGCCATTGTCCAACCAGATGCGCTCCGAACCCTGGATCATTGCCGGCATCGCCGCCGCCACGCTGGGCAGCCGTCCGGTGGACTGGAACTGGCTGGCGGCCGACTACAACCGCATTCGCGAGCTGATCGCCGACACGGTGCCGGGCTTCAAGGACTTCAACGAAAAGCTGCAGAACCCCGGTGGTTTCTACCTGGGTAACAGCGCCGGCGCGCGTCGCTGGAACACTGCCTCGGGCCGGGCCAATTTCAAACCCAACCTGCTGCCGGCCGACCTGGTGCATGAACGCACTCGCTCCACCGGCCAACAGCCCGACCTGATCATGCAATCGATGCGCTCCCACGATCAGTACAACACCACCATCTACGGCCTCGACGACCGTTATCGTGGCGTGAAGGGCCAGCGGGACGTGTTGTTCGTCAACGAGGCAGACATCATTCGCCTGGGCTTCAAGCCAGGGCAGAAGGCCGATATCGTCTCGCTCTGGGATGATGGCCGCGAGCGTCGGGTCAAAGGCTTCACCCTGCTCGCGTTCGACATTCCTGCCGGGCAGGCCGCGGCCTATTACCCGGAAGTGAACCCCCTGGTGCCGCTGGAAAGCACCGGTGACGACAGCCACACGCCGACGTCGAAGTTCGTGGCGATCCGCCTGGAAGCGGCGAGCGAGAATGGCCTGATCCTGGCCAAGTCGGCCTGATCATACCGATGGCGAGGGCGCCTGCGACCTTGCCACTGGAATTTTCCAGCGCCCACGAAAAAGGCCGTTTTCCTAAGAAAACGGCCTGTCCGAAGTAGCTAAAGACCGGCCAAAACACCTTAAGTTCCGCCCTAAAAACAATAACTTAGAGAATTGTGCACAAGTCGTGCTACTCGTCGGATTTCGATTGTCACCCAGCGAAGCCAGCCTCAGGATCGCGCCGTCATCCCTTTGAGGCTCCTCTATGAAGTTCTCCTCCATTCTCTTGTTGTCCCTTGGCCTGGTCAGTGGCATCGCTTCTGCTGGCGGTACTGCCGAAGCAGGCGTTGGCGGCGCATTGGGCGGGGTTTTGGGTTCGGTCGTCGGCCAGTCCCTGGGCGGCAACACCGGCTCCACTATCGGCGCAGCCCTGGGCGGCGCGGGTGGTAGTGCAGTTGGCGCAGACAAACACAGCCGTGGCGAAGCAGCCATCGGCGGCGCACTGGGCGCAGCCGGCGGTAACGTGGTTGGTCGCAGTGTCGGCGGCAGCACCGGCAGCCTGATCGGCGCGGCAGCGGGCGGTGGCGCCGGCGGCGCGCTGGGTAACTACATGGGCAAGGACGACGACGATGATCGTCGCTATGAAGGGCGCCGTGGCGATCGCCGCTACTACCGTGACGGTCACCCCGGCCGCGGCCATGCCTACGGGCATCGCAAGCATCGCCACCACTACCGCGACTGATCGCTGATTGCTACAGCGATAAAAATCGCAGCCTGCGCAGCGCCCCCCAGCGCCTGATCGCACGCTGCGATTTTTCGTTTCAGACCAGCAGTCGCTCCATCGCCCCGCGTAACCGGTCTGGAATGGCCACGGGGCGATTCGACACCCGGTCCACGAACACGTGGACAAAGCGCCCCGCCGCACAGGCCTCCTCCTCGCCCACCTTGAAGACCGCCAATTCATACTGCACTGAACTGCTGCCCAGCTTGCCCACCCGCAAGCCGATTTCGATCCGGTCTGGAAAGGCGACCGACGCAAAGTAATCGCAGGCCGAACTCACCACGAACCCCACCACGTCCCCTTCATGGATATCCAGGCCGCCCACTTCGATCAGGTAGGTGTTCACCGCCGTGTCGAAGAAGCTGTAGTAGGTGACGTTGTTGACGTGACCGTACACATCATTGTCGTGCCAGCGCGTGGTGATGGCTTGCAGATGCGGGTATTCGCTACGTTGCGGCATCAGGTGTCCTTTGCGATTGTCGAAGGGTTCACGGGAGCGGCGGCCTAGCGTTGGGCAAAACCCTTGCCCTGCATGGCCAGTTCGCCGATCAGGCGTGCAGGCTGCCAATGGTCGCCCTGCCTCGTCTCGAGCGCCAGCAGGCGAGCATGAATGTCTTCAAGCCCTTGGCTGTCCGCCCAGGCCATCGGCCCGCCCTTGTCTGCGGGAAAGCCATAGCCGTTGAGGTAAACCAGGTCTATGTCGTGGGCCGACGCGGCAATGCCTTCCTGCAGGATCTTCGCCCCTTCGTTGACCAACGCCAGCAAGCAGCGCTCCAGGATTTCCTCGTGGCTGATCTCGCGACGCTGGAAACCCAGTGCTTCGCTGACCTCCTGCACCAGCGCGTCGACCTCAACATCCTGTTCGGCCTGACGGCTGCCAGGTTCATAGTGATAGTACCCATTGCCGCTTTTCTGGCCGAACCGGCCCAGCTCGCACAAGCGGTTGTCCACTTGCACCTCGGGCGCATCCTGACCTTTGCCCGCCAACTCGCGAGCCCGCCATTCCAGGTCGATGCCAACCACGTCATACATGCGGAACGGGCCCATGGCAAAGCCGAAGCCTTGCAAGGCCGCATCCACTTGATGAGGGAATGCGCCCTCCAGCAGCATCTTGCGAGCCTCCAGCACATAAGGGTGGAGCATCCGGTTACCGATGAAACCGTGGCAATTGCCCGAGACCACGCTGACCTTGCCCATGCGCTTGCCCAACGCCAGCGCCGCCTCCAGCACGGCCTGGGACGTTTGGGCACCGCGAACGACTTCCAGCAGTTTCATGATGTGCGCCGGACTGAAGAAGTGCAGCCCCAGGACTTGGCCGGGGCGGCCGGTGACGGCCGCGATGGCGTCGATGTCCAGCGCCGAGGTGTTGCTTGCCAGGATCGCCTCGGGTTTGAGCAGGCTATCGAGCTCACGGAAGATGCTTTGCTTGAGATCAAGGTTTTCGTACACCGCCTCGATCACCAGGTCCACGTCGCGGATTGCCGTGTAGTCGTCTGCGCGGGTGACCCGCGCGATCCGGGCATCGGCTTCGCCCTGGTCAATACGTCCCTGACGCACACCATGGGCGTAGGTCTCCGCCACCGCGACCAGAGCCTGCTCAAGCATCTGTGGATTGTTGTCAACCCACTGCACCGCCACTCCGGCATTGGCCAGGCACATCACAATGCCCCGCCCCATGGTGCCTGCACCGACCACGGCGGCGCGCTGAATATCGAAGGGTGTCTGGCTCATGTTTGCTCTCTTGTTGGCGATCCAAAGACAGCCTTCACCTTAGTCAGCGTGAGACTTTTTTTGAAATTTATTCGTGTGATGGCGGGCATTCATCAGATGGATACCCTCGCTTTACCATAACCAGAAGATAGTCAACCATACGACGTTAAGTAAAGATCCAATTCCTTGGAGAAGGTTATCCTTCCCAACCGTTTCACTTTCCAACACTTGCTTTGCAGAAAGCTTAAAGTCCGCGCCAACGTGATTTTCGGCAACTCCCCATTGCATCACAGGCATAAGCTGTTCCACCGACAAGTGGATGCATTGCTCAAATACCACACCCTCCTTACCTGGAAAAAACCCAGCACACTGAAATTTTCCCCACTCCCCAACTTCTCTTCCATTTTCATCACCCGCCTAATCTGCTAAAGCTTTTCAGCAGACACTTAATCCCTTAAAAAACATCAACCATGCAGCTTACTAAGCATGACAACTACAACTCATTTGAAAAAGAAGAACAGGATCATAAATACTTTTCCCCAATATCGTTTCTAAGCTTTCAAGCTGATACCTTGTCAAATCATAGCCCTCCCACCCTTGCTGATCAGTAGCCCAGCCCATAATCCCCCTCAGAACCTCGTCATAACCCTCGGGAACCCTCTCTTCAAAAGCGAGCAACCCAGTATTATTGTAAAAAGCTTCAACTGTGTAGAGCATGGCCCGACGCCCCAGGTTTAATGTGAACTTGGTTTGTTTACAGCGTGTGATGCAAACAAGCTGAACAGAGTTTAATTTATGCTCACCAAACATCCCGATAATCAAATGACATTTGATAGTCGTAGCCAGACAAATCAAGAACGTGTTCAAAATGGGGTTGCAATATTGCGACCCACTCGTCAATCACGTTAAAACCGCCTACATTTATATTATCCTCGACCGGAACACCGAGAGCATCCATCACCCAAGGATCATCGCCAAAATCCTTGGTGTACTCACGCCCCTCACCAAGCTCGGTTTCCTTGTCGTACCAATCCAATTTGAGTTTTAAACCCATCATTCCCCCACAAATATTTTTTGATATTACGATCTGGTTTGGGACCATCAATTTGCTCGCCCGTTAAATAATCATAGGCCCCCAAATGACTTCCATCGCTCGCACGGTATGCCTCAAGTTCGCCGTGCATGAAATCCCACTCATAAATTATTCTGCCTTTTTTATCGGCCCACCGCTCTCGAAAGCCGCCGCCTCCCTGGCGAGGAGTCTTCTTTTTAACAACTCTTAAGTCTGGGAACCCTGCAATCTCCGTCACCTTGGGTGCGACATGGTAATCATGCCCTACGTCCGGCAACCCTTTACGCCGAACACTAAAAACTATGTACAGCGGCGAAACCCCGGAATCCGCTGGAAACACAAGAATGAAATCCTTGTACTCCGGTGGATAAATCGGATTGACGATAATGCTGTCCGCCGCAGGAGTCGGTGGAAAGATCCAGATAGGTGGGGCCTGGGGAGCGGCCTCCAAGGCCGGTATTCCCAGCGTCGCCGAAGGATCCTGCGCTGGCGTCCAGATCAATTCGACCCCATCGCCAAAGTCCGCGACATAGAGGTCGCCGCGAACCTGGAAAGTCACCACCGGAATCATTTCCCAGTCGGGCCGCGCCTGGGTGTTGTAGCCATACCCTTTCAACGTCCCGTCGGCTCGGGTTTCGATATGCAAGCGCACACGGGTGCGAGCTTGTTCCAAGGAGCGCAATTGATCTTCGGTGTAGAGTGAGCCGTCACCCAGGCTGGTAGGCGCCAGCAAGCCCACCAGGCCCAGCAGCGTACCCGCCGCCACAGGTGCGGAGATCGCGCCGACAGCGGCACTGGTGCCTGTACCGATTGCGCTCAATGCCGTCCCGCCCAAGGCGAACGTTCCGAAGCTGGCCGGCAACGCACCGGTGATTCTTTTCAGCGGTACGCGTCCCGACTCATCTACCTGGCGCCCACCCAGCAGCGTCACCGTGCCGTACTCTTTCACAAGCTCCGTAGGGATGTAGCCGGTTGGATTGCAGTAGTCGATAACCGCATCGGGCAACTTGCAGGATTTGGTGAATACGCAGCCTCGTATGGCGGGAGCGTGCTCTTGGTGTAGTTGGGCCAGACGCGCCTTCATGTAAGCGTCCTGCCTGCCGAGCATGGCGTCGTGGCGTTGTTGATCGACTTCGCGCTTGGCCAGCTCGGCTGGGGTCATATCCCGCAGCCTCCTATAGCCCCAGTCGCCACCATGGCGCTCCCAGACCTGGGGCTCACCGGGTTTTCCTTTACTCATCGTTCGTCCTTGCCCGGCCGTATCTACCCGGATTTGAAAGGGTGTGACGAACCTTACCGAGCAACCGAGAGAACGCTTAGCAGACGCTTCCTAGACTGTTGTGGGATCGTTCCTCCTTATTGCAATGAACAGCAATTTGACGGCCGTGCTGCCTCAGCCTGCGGGACAAAGCGGCGACTCGAGAATAGGTCGGGGGCAGAAACGCTACTGGAGATACCGCGTGAGGGGCCTTCCGCCTCGCCATGAGGCGTTACAAGTTCGGGCATTTTGATGCTTCGCTCCCGTTCCGTTTGCGCGTTAAGGTCGCCGTCTACATACGTTGCGTCGGGCCAGGAAGCTTGGCGCCCAGAACTCTGTTCAAGGACTGAACCATGCCACATCCATCTACCGCATTACGCGCGCTTATGCTTGCGTCGGCCTCGCTGTTGGCCGGTTGCCTGACCCTTCCCGCACGATCTGGCGCGGAGCCGACCACGTTCGAAACACCGGAATATTTCGCCCAACAAGGCTTGGCAGTGGTAAAGGCCTCGGCTTTATACGCCCGCGGCGGCACCGGCCAGGACGTCGTGGTGGCGCTGGTCGACTCGGGGCTCAACACCCACCTGAAGGAGTTCGAAGGCAGGCTGGCCGACCCCGGGTTCGACTATGTCGAGGGGCGCGCCGGCACGCTTGACCGAGTCGGCCACGGCACGCAAATGGCCGGCATCCTCGCCGCCAACAAGGATGGCCAAGGCATGCATGGCATCGCCTTCAATGCCCGGTTGGTACCCTTTCGTTTCGGCGACGACAACGAGCCGTTTTTCTTCGATAACAACATTGCCCAATCCTGGCAAAGCGGATTCGACAAAGGTGCTCGCCTGTTCAACAACTCCTGGGCCAATGCCATCCCGGCAACCGAAATCACTGAGGCACGCTACAACCAGGTGATGCCCGACGCCTTGGCGGTCGCCCGGAAACTGGTATCCGACGGTGCCGTATTTATCTTCCCGACGGGTAACGAACTCAAGCGTGAGCCCCTTGCCGAACCTGGATTGCCGCGGGCGCTCCCCGAACTGGAGAAGGGTTGGATCGCGGTCGTTGCATTGAAAAACGACGGCAGTGCCATCAATGGAAAATCCAACTATTGCGGCGTTGCAGCCGCCTGGTGCATCGCGGTCCCCGGCGGCGACACAGGCGCAGAGGCCGGGCTGCTCACCGTAGGCAAGGACGGTCGCTACGTGCAAACCGCCGGCACATCGCCGGCCGCCGCGTTAGTCAGTGGCGCGCTCGCGGCGCTACAAGGCCTGTATCCAGCACTCAGCCCGCAACAAGTCCGTGAGCACCTCCTGGCGACGGCCAACCGCTCGGGTATCTATGCCAACAGCGAAGCCTATGGCAGAGGGTTGATGGACCTTGAGGCAGCCTCGTTACGCCGGCCTGAACACATGACGGACTGAACAAAAACCCAGCAAACACATTGCACCGAAACCGCCAACGGCAAGACGCCTTTGGCTCGCAAACTTGGAAAAAAGGAAATGACCATGTCGTACAAACTCGCCTTACCCACCACCCTGATCCTGTGCCTGCTGCTGGGCGGATGCATGGAAATCCCGGAAGAGCCGCCCATTCTGGCTATCGAAACCCCAGTGGCTGGACCTGCAACATCCTGACAGTCTGATTAACTTTTCCAGGATGCTCGAAAGTCGGTGAAGGCTTTATCGCAGCGGTTTCCTGGGACTGTCCAGGCGCGAGCAGGAAACCATGGCGCCCGCCTTTCACTTCTCGAACAAATCACCCCCATGAAAAAACCGCCCCGAAGGGCGGTTTTTTTACGCTGTCCGAGCCTTACAGCTGCGGGCCAGCGGCCTTGATGGCGTCGCTCACGTCGAACTTCTTGAAGTTCTCGGTGAACAGACCGGCCAGTGCCTTGGCCGCTTCGTCGTAGGCAGCCTTGTCAGCCCAGGTGTTGCGTGGGTTCAGCAAGCCAGTTTCGACGCCTGGAACCGCCAGCGGCACGTCCAGGTTGATGATGTCCAGGTGTTCGGTTTCAGCACCGATCAGCGCGCCGCTCTGGATGGCCGCGATCACCGCACGGGTGGTCGGGATGTTAAAGCGCTTGCCAACGCCGTAGCCACCACCGGTCCAGCCGGTGTTGACCAGGTAGACCTTGGAGCCGAAACCACGGATACGCTTGATCAGCAGTTCAGCGTATTCACCGGCAGGACGCGGGAAGAACGGGGCGCCGAAGCAGGTGGAGAAGGTCGACTTGATGCCGCTGCCCGAACCCATTTCGGTCGAACCCACCAGTGCGGTGTAGCCGGACAGGAAGTGGTAGGCGGCTTGCTCTTCGCTGAGGATCGACACTGGTGGCAGTACGCCGGTCAGGTCGCAGGTCAGGAAGATCACGGCGTTTGGCTCGCCACCGAGGTTCTTCGGTGCGCGTTTTTCGATCAGTTCACGCGGGTAGGCTGCGCGGCTGTTCTGGGTCAGGCTGTCGTCGGCGTAGTCGGCTTTCTTGGTGACCGGGTCCAGGACCACGTTTTCCAGTACGGCGCCGTGCTGGATGGCTTTCCAGATCACCGGCTCGTTCTTCTCGGACAGGTCGATGCACTTGGCATAGCAACCGCCTTCGATATTGAAGACCACGCCCACGCCCCAGCCGTGCTCGTCGTCGCCGATCAGGTAACGGCTTTCGTCGGCGGAAAGGGTGGTCTTGCCAGTGCCCGACAGGCCGAAGAACAGGGTCACATCGCCCTCTTCGCCCATGTTGGCGGCGCAGTGCATCGGCAGCACGTCAGCAGCCGGCAGCAGGAAGTTCTGTACGGAGAACAGGGCTTTTTTCATTTCACCGGCGTAGCGCATGCCGGCGATCAGCACTTTCTTGGCCGCGAAATTGATGATCACGGTGCCATCGGAGTTGGTGCCGTCACGCTCAGGCTCGCAGACAAAGTTTGGCGCGTTGAGGATCTGCCACTCATCCTTGCCACCGGCGTTGTACTGCTCGGGGTTGATGAACAGGCAGCGGCCGAACAGGTTGTGCCAGGCGGTCTCGGTGGTCATCTTGACCGGCAGGTAGTGCGCAGGATCGGAACCTACATGCACGTGGGAGACAAAACGCTCGCGCTCGCCCAGGTAGGCCTCGACACGGTTCCACAGGGCATCGAACTTGTCGGCCGGGAACTTGCGGTTGATCGGGCCCCAGGCAATGGCGTCCTGGGTGGTTGGCTCTTCAACAATGAAACGGTCGACTGGCGAACGGCCGGTACGATGACCGGTACGAACAACCAGTGCGCCGGTATCGGCAAGCTCGCCTTCACCGCGATTCAGGGCTTCTTTGACCAGTTCATCGACACTCAGATCGGTGTACACGGCGTTATTGGCTTGCGTCATGAGATTCCCCGTCGGCCCGTGGCCGAGTGCTCCAAACGTTTTGTAGTAGGAAGTCGCGCACTACTACCCGAAAAAAGTGGGCCGGATTATGCCAGAAATGCCCAAAAAGAGTAGGGCCCTCCCGTCAGTACGGCGTAAATCCGGCGTTTGCCAGGAGATTTACCTGCGCTGAACCGTTTTAGTGACGAGTATCTGACGGTGTGTCGACACCCGCACCGGCGAACAATTGAGCAATGTCCGCCGCGTCGAACAGGTAGCGCTCGTTGCAGAACTGGCAATCGATTTCGATGGCGCCACCGTGCTCGATCACCAACTGCTGCGCATCTTCCAGACCCAGACTGACCAGCGCATTGCCGGAACGTTCACGGGAGCAACTGCATTGGAAGCGCAACGGCTGGCCGTCGAACAGGCGCACGGCCTCTTCGTGGTAAAGGCGATGAAGCACGGTTTCGTTGTCCAGGCCGAGCAGTTCATCGGCGCTCAAGGTGCTGGCCAGCGCGGTGATGTGCTGCCAGCTGGCGTCGCGTTCCTCGGGGTCACGAATGCGGTCGGCAGGCAATTGTTGCAGCAGCAGGCCGCGGGCACGCCGCCCGTCGGCGTACAACCAGAAACGGGTGTTGGTCTGCTGGGACATGACGAAGTAGTTGGTGAAGCATTCGGCCAGGGTCGCGCCGTCGAGATCGACAATACCTTGGTAGCGCTTGCCCTGGGTCGGATCGACCGTGAGGGCCAGCACGCCATTGGGCATCAGGTCGGCCAGGGTCGCGTCGGGCGCGATCTGCTCGGCGTCATAGCGCGCCAGGCCGCGGATCTCGCGCTCACTGGAACACTCGATCATCAGCAGCGGCACAGGGCCTTCGGAACGGGCCTGGAGAATCAGCAGGCCATCGAACTTCAGGGTGCCGACCAGCAACGCCGCCGCTGCCATCAGTTCGCCGAGCAGTTGCGCGACCGGCTCTGGATAGGGGTGCTTGGCAAGGACTTCGGCGTAGCTACGCTCCAACGCCACCAGCTCGCCGCGGGCGTCGCTGTCATCAAAGATGAAACGTTGGGTGTAATCGGTGTCCGGTAAATCAGTCATAGAGTCTGGTATCTGAGGTGATGACAATGGATGACAGGCATTTTATGGGCAATCAGGGTGGGTTCCAAGCAAGGTGAGGACCTGGCTGACGGGAAGAGGTCGGCGCAATCGCTGATAAGCATCGTGGCGAGGAAGCTTGCTCCCGCTCCTGTGGCGAGGGGATTTATCCCCGCTGGGCTGCGTAGCAGCCCCAAAAATGGAACAAGCGCAAACAGGCAAACAGACGAAAAATGTAACGGACTGCTGCGCAGTCCAACGGGGATAAATCCCCTCGCCACAATCTGCACTCCATTCGCATCACTGATTGGCACCCCATCAGTGCTTACTCGCTATTGTCGCCCCGAAACTTGAACAGGTCCCGACGCTGCTTCTTGCTTGGCTTGCCATCGGTGCTGACACCCAGAGCCCCCGCCTTGCGTTGCGCAGCCGCGGCTTCGCGCTTGGCGATGCTCGCTTCGGTTTCGTGATACAGCGCCTGGGCCTCCGGTGCCCCGCGACGCACGATCGACAAGGCTTCGACCACCACGGTTTTCTCATCGAACCCGGTGCGGATGACAAATTCATCGCCGACACGCGGTTCCTTGCCCGGCTTGCAACGCTCCCCGCGGTGATGGACCTTGCCGCTTTCAATCGCGGCCTTGGCGAGCGCGCGCGTCTTGTAGAAACGTGCCGCCCACAACCATTTATCGAGACGGACCTTGTCGTCCTCTTCCTTTTTTTGTGCCACTGCAATTCCTCTCCACTGCCAATGGTCAGAACTGTACTACCGTTTTTGACGGACGCACGAATCCGGCCCGACGGATAGAATGCTGCCAGACCGCTCCATCGGACGGGATGTATAAATCGGTGAGCGCGCAGGCGGGTAGATAACTGTCGCCATTTTGTGATTATTCTGCGTGAATACCGCGATTCGCGGAGTCCACGATTCGATGTACTGACCGCAGGTTGTTTTATTGAAGACTTTTGACCATTTGACCGTCGTCGGTCTGCGCGAGTGGGTCGCGCTCCCGGATCTGGGAGTCGCGGGCCTTCGGGCAAAAATCGACACCGGTGCCAGCACCTCCAGCCTGCACGCCACGGACATCGAACCGTTCGAGCGCGATGGCGAGAAGTGGGTGCGTTTCACCGCACACCTCGGCACGGTGGTGCAGTTGCGCCATCGCCGCTGCGAAGCCCCGCTGGTGGCGCGCAAGACCATCAAGAGTTCCAACGGCCACGCCCAGGTCCGCTACGTGATCAGCACCACGTTGGCGCTGGGTGATCGGGTCTGGCGGGTCGAGTTCACCCTGGCCTGCCGCAAATCCATGCGCTATCGCCTGCTGCTGGGTTCCAAAGCCTTGATCGACGGCCAGTTGGTGGTCAATCCAGGTACCAAATACGTTCAAGACAAGCCGGCATTCCCGGTGTCCACTACCTCTGCCACAGGTGTTGCATGAAGATCGCTGTGCTGTCGCGTAATCCGCGTCTGTATTCCACTCGCCGCCTGGTTGAAGCCGGCACCGAACGTGGCCATGAAATGGTGGTGATCGACACCCTGCGCGCCTACATGAACATCGCCAGCCACAAGCCGCAGATCCATTACCGCGGCAAGCCGCTGGAAGGCTTCGATGCGGTGATCCCGCGCATCGGTGCCTCGGTGACCTTCTATGGCTGCGCGGTGTTGCGCCAGTTCGAAATGATGGGGGTGTATCCCCTGAACGAATCCGTGGCCATCGCCCGGTCCCGGGACAAATTGCGCTCGCTGCAACTACTGTCGCGGCGCGGTATCGGCTTGCCGGTGACCGGCTTTGCCCACTCCCCCGACGACATTCCCGACCTGATCGCGATGGTCAACGGTGCGCCGCTGGTGATCAAGGTGCTGGAAGGCACCCAGGGCATCGGCGTGGTGCTGTGTGAAACCGCGACGGCGGCGGAGTCGGTGATCGAGGCGTTCATGGGCCTGAAGCAGAACATCATGGTGCAGGAGTACATCAAGGAAGCCGGCGGCGCGGACATTCGCTGCTTCGTGGTCGGCGACAAGGTGATCGCCTCGATGAAGCGCCAGGCCAGGCCCGGGGAGTTCCGCTCCAACCTGCATCGCGGCGGCAGCGCGAGCCTGATCAAGATCACCCCGGAAGAACGCATGACCGCCCTGCGCGCCGCCAAGGTCATGGGCCTGGCTGTCGCGGGCGTGGACATCCTGCGCTCCAATCACGGGCCGCTGGTGATGGAGGTCAATTCCTCGCCGGGCCTGGAAGGGATCGAGACGACCACGGGCAAGAACGTGGCCGGCATCATCATCGAGCATCTGGAAAAGAATGGCGGGCCGAACATGACCCGCACCAAGGGCAAGGGTTAACTCAACACAAAACCCTGTGGGAGCGAGCTTGCTCGCGATGGCGTCGGCTCAGCCACATTGATGTTGACTGAAACACCGTCATCGCGAGCAAGCTCGCTCCCACAAGCTATCTGTCCTACTTGAGAGAGATGGCTATACCGCATCCCGAGGCAGCATCAAGCCCAACGGCAAGCGCACCCGTGCTTCCAACCCACCGCCGGCGCGATTGCGCAGCTCGACGTTGCCGCCATGCATCGAGGCGATACGCTTGACGATGGCCAGGCCCAGGCCCGTGCCCTTGCCACCGCGGGCGCGGTCACCACGGGTGAAGGGGTTGAAAATAGCTTCCAACTCCGACGGATCGATGCCGGCGCCACGGTCCATGACGCTCAGCACCACGTAAGGCGCATTGGTGTCGCCAGAGACATACGCCGCCACTTCGACGCCGGTGCCGGCATGGTTCAGGGCATTGCCGATCAGGTTGTTCAGCAGCCGCTTCATCGATACCCGGCGCAGCGGGAACGGCTGGATCGGCTCCAGGCGCAGATGCACCTTCTCATCGGCCTGGTTATAGGGAGCGGCGACTTCGCGCACCAGCTCGGTCAGGTCCACCTCTTCCACCGACTCGTCCCGACCGTCGCGAATGAACGCCAGGAACTGGTCGAGAATCGCGTCCATGTCCTCGATGTCGCGGACCATTTCATCGGTCAGGTCGGTGTGCTCGCCCATCAGCTCCAGGGACAGCCGCAGCCGGGTCAACGGCGTGCGCAGGTCGTGGGAGACGCCGGCGAGCATCAGTTCGCGCTCGCGCCCGGCCTGCTCGACATCCTCGGCCATCTGGTTGAACGCCCGGTAGACCTCGGTCATTTCGCTGGGCGTGTCGCTGATGGGCAGTCGTACGCTGCGACCCTGGCCCAGTTGGCGCGCCGCGTAGACCAGGCGCTTCAACGGCTGGTTGAGCTGGCTGACGAAAATCCAGGCCGAGGCCGTCGACAGCAGGCCGATGGCCAGGAACCAGCCAAGAACGTTCCAGATCTTCTGGCCGCGTAGCGGATGCGGGTACAGCGGCACTTTCAGCCAGCCATCCCCCAGGCTCGGAGCGCGCACCCACAGCGCCGGAGGCGAGTGCATGCGCAAGCGGACCTCGGTATCGGCGCCCAGCTCAGCCTGCATCTGGCGCTGGTAGATCTCGCTGTAGGGCCAATGCTGTTCGCCCTCCGGCACACCGGCACCAACGACACGGATCAGCGTCGCCGCTTCAGCGATCTTGGTTCGATTGGTCTCGTCCGCCGCCCAATAGGCCCGCAGGGTCAAGGCCACGCCGTGACTGTACTGCCGGTCCACCAGAACGTCTTCGTTCATCAACAGGTACACCAGCGTCAGCGCCTTGGAGAAGAGCACGACGATGAGCACCAGCCAGAGGGTGCGGGAAAAGAAACTCTGGGGGAACCAAACGGGGGTTTTCATGAATAACCGCTACACACTTGCAGGAGCGAGCGATGCTCGCACAATGACGGACCGCGAGTCGCCTGGAAGAATACATTCAACCCGCCAGGCCACCCGCTCCTACAAATCGCCGATCACTTGCTGGCGGCACCATCCGGCACGAAGACATAACCCACACCCCAGACGGTCTGGATGTAACGCGGCTTGGAAGGGTCGGGCTCGATCATCCGGCGCAGACGGGAAATCTGCACGTCGATGGAACGCTCCAGCGCGTCCCATTCACGGCCACGGGCCAGGTTCATCAGCTTGTCGCGGGTCAGCGGTTGGCGGGCATTCATCACCAGCGCCTTGAGCACGGCGAACTCGCCGGTGGTGAGCATGTGGACTTCTTCGCCGCGCTTGAGCTCGCGCGTGGCCAGGGACAGTTCGTAGTCCCCGAAGGTCACGCTCTCGTCTTCGCTGCCCGGCGCGCCTGGCACTGGCGCCGATTGGCGGCGCAGCACGGCCTTGACGCGGGCCATCAGCTCGTCCGGGTTGAACGGCTTGGCCAGGTAGTCGTCGGCGCCCAGTTCAAGGCCCTTGATGCGACTCAGCTCGTCGCCCTTGGCGGTGAGCATGATGATCGGGATCTGGTTGTTGGCGCTGCGCAGGCGGCGGCAAGCGGTCAGGCCATCCTCGCCGGGCAGCATCAGGTCCAGCACCACCAGGTTGAACACTTCGCGGGCCAGCAGACGGTCCATCTGCTCGGTGTTGGGTACGGTGCGGGCGCGATAGCCCTTGCTGACGAAAAAGCGCTCCAGCAGGCTGCTCAGCCCGGGATCGTCGTCAACAATCAGAATTTTTTCGCCTTCAGCAGTTTGTGCGGTGCTGCTCATAGGAAGCTCCTTTGATCTCGGCGCGCATTATGGCCTAGCTGCCGTTATACGCACCCGTGTGCATTGTTAGCAGATTTTTCCTCTGCCTACAGAAATTCGGGCAACAAGCCTACAGACCATGACGCACCCCCAAGCCTGGAACGCTGGTTATAATGCGCGGCCCTTTTGTGCCAGGACAGGCCGGATCATGGCCTGGCGACTCATTTTTTCCCTGGCTCAGGCAGCACTTTTTGAATTTCGCGGGTCAACAGGCAGCCTTTTGACCCAGGCAGCGGCGCGCACCCGCCCGCTCAACCAGTCTCGCCAAGCCCGACCTCTGTGGTGGCGAGCCTGATTTCACACATTTGTCAGGTGGTTTTATGGACAGCATCAACAGCCGCATCGCCGAGGAACTCGGCGTCCGCCCGCAACAGGTCGAAGCGGCCGTCGCGCTACTCGATGAGGGCTCCACGGTGCCTTTCATCGCCCGTTACCGAAAAGAAGTCACCGGCAGCCTCGATGACACCCAGTTACGTCATCTGGAAGAGCGCCTGCGCTACCTGCGCGAACTCGACGAGCGGCGCGTCAGCATCCTGGCCAGCATCCAGGAACAAGGCAAGCTGACCCCGCAGCTCGAACGCGATATCAAGCTGGCCGACACCAAGACCCGCCTCGAAGACTTGTACCTGCCCTACAAGCAGAAGCGCCGCACCAAGGGCCAGATCGCCCTGGAAGCCGGCCTCGGCGAGCTGGCCGATGGCCTGTTCAACGACCCGACCCTGGCGCCGGAAACCGAAGCGGCGCGTTTCGTCAACGCCGAAAAAGGCGTGGCCGACGTCAAGGCCGCGCTGGAAGGCGCGAAGTACATCCTCATGGAGCGCTTCGCCGAAGACGCCAACCTGCTGGAAAAACTGCGCAACTTCCTCAAGCAGGAAGCCATCCTCAGCGCCCGTGTGATCGCCGGCAAGGAAGAGGAAGGCGCGAAGTTCCGCGATTACTTCGAACACGACGAATCTCTCAAGAGCGTGCCTTCGCACCGTGCCCTGGCGATTTTCCGAGGCCGCAACGAAGGTATCCTCAGCTCCGCGCTGAAAGTCGGCGATGAGTTGCCCGGCACCATGCACCCGTGCGAAGGCATGATCGGCCAGCAATTCGGCATCCAGAACCAGAACCGCGCCGCCGACAAATGGCTGGCCGAAGTGGTGCGCTGGACCTGGAAGGTCAAGCTCTATACCCACCTGGAAACCGACCTGCTGGGTGAACTGCGCGACAACGCCGAAACCGAGGCGATCAACGTATTCGCCCACAACCTGCACGACCTGCTGCTGGCCGCCCCGGCCGGCCCGCGCGCCACCCTGGGCCTGGACCCGGGCCTGCGCACCGGTTGCAAGGTGGCCGTGGTGGACTCCACCGGCAAGCTGCTGGACCACACCACCGTCTACCCCCACGTGCCACACAACAAGTGGGACCAGACCCTGGCCGTGCTGGCCGCGCTGTGTGCCAAGCATTCGGTGGACTTGATCGCCATCGGCAACGGCACCGCCAGCCGCGAGACCGACAAGCTGGCCGCCGAACTGATCAAGAAGTACCCGGCGATGAAAATGACCAAGGTCATGGTCTCCGAGGCTGGCGCATCGGTTTACTCGGCATCGGAGCTGGCCTCCAAGGAATTCCCCGACCTGGACGTGTCGATCCGTGGCGCGGTGTCCATTGCCCGGCGCCTGCAGGACCCGCTGGCGGAACTGGTGAAGATCGATCCGAAATCCATCGGTGTCGGCCAGTACCAGCACGACGTGTCCCAGCTGAAACTGGCCCGCGGCCTGGACGCCGTGGTGGAAGACTGCGTGAACGCCGTGGGCGTGGACGTGAACACCGCGTCGGTGGCGCTGTTGGCACGTATCTCGGGGCTCAACGCGACCCTGGCGCAGAACATCGTTACCCACCGCGACGAGCACGGCGCCTTCAAGACCCGCGCGGCATTGAAGAAAGTCCCACGCCTGGGTGAAAAAACCTTCGAACAGGCCGCCGGCTTCCTGCGCGTCATGAACGGTGACAATCCGCTGGACTCGTCCGCGGTTCACCCCGAGGCCTATCCACTGGTGCAGCGGATCGCCGCGCAGACCGATCGCGACATCCGCTCGCTGATCGGCGACGCCGCGTTCCTCAAGCGCCTGGATCCAAAGAAGTTCACCGACGAGACCTTCGGCCTGCCCACCGTGACCGACATCCTTCAGGAACTGGAGAAACCCGGCCGCGACCCACGTCCTGAATTCAAGACCGCCGAGTTCCAGGAAGGCGTCGAAGACCTCAAGGACCTGCAACCGGGCATGATCCTCGAAGGCGTGGTGACCAACGTCACCAACTTCGGCGCCTTCGTCGACATCGGCGTGCACCAGGACGGCCTGGTGCACATCTCGGCCCTGTCCGAGAAGTTCATCAAGGACCCGCGCGAGGCCGTGAAAGCCGGTGACGTGGTGAAAGTGAAAGTCATGGAAGTCGACATCCCGCGCAAACGCGTCGGCCTGTCGATGCGCATGAGCGACACCCCGGGCGAGAAAATCGATGGGGCCCGTGGCGCGCGTCCGGGCTCGGCGCCGCGCCAGTCGCAGAACACCGCACCGCGCAAGGAAACCGCCACGGCCGCCCCGGCGAACAACGCCATGGCCTCGCTGTTCGCCAACGCCAAGCAATTGAAGAAACGCTGATGGACGTGCCGGCCGGGTTGGTGGAAAGCGGGTTTTTCAAACTGCTCGGCTGCCGTCTGCACAGCCTCGGGGACGGCGTGTCGCAGGTCGCCCTGAACCTTGAGCCGCCGTTGCGCAATCGCGGCGGCAAACTGCACGGCGGCGCGCTGTTCAGCCTGGTGGACATTGCCATGGGCCTGGCCTGTTCCAGTGTTCACGGCTTTGACCAGCAGAGCGCGACCATCGAGTGCAAGATCAACTACATTCGCGCCGTCTCCGACGGCGAAGTGATGTGCACCGCCCGGGTCATCCATCCAGGGCGACGCACCCTGGTGGTCGAAGCCGAGGTTACCCAGGGCGACAAGTTGGTCGCAAAAGCGCAAGGCACCTTCGCTGTGCTATAGCTCCCTGTCATCGATTTGGGTTAATTTCGGCGCTGCAAATGCGGCGACGAAATCCCCTTGTGGGAGCGAGCTTGCTCGCGATAGCGACGGATCAGTCACCTGAGTGTTGACTGACACTGCCCTATCGCGAGCAAGCTCGCTCCCACAGGACATTGCGGTGATCAGTCCATGACAGCATAAAAACCAGGCGAAAACGCCAGTTTTAACTTCACCCTTGTAGACCGTCTTGCCCACCCCCATATTGGGGCGACTGACGCGTGAAGGAATTCAACTTGAGCGACCTTTTAAACCGCCGCCTGGCCCTGCTCGGCGAGCGCGCCAACCTCTCCCTGCTCGAACAGTGCCTGCATGGCATCGAGCGTGAATGCCTGCGCGTCACGGAGAACGGGCACCTGGCCCAAACCCCGCATCCCGAGGCGTTGGGGTCGGCGCTGACCAACGAACAGATCACCACCGACTATTCCGAGTCGCTGCTGGAGTTCATCACCCCGGCATTGGCCAACCCGGCCGACACCCTGGCCAGCCTCGACAAGATCCACCGGTTCGCCTACAGCAAGCTCGGCGACGAGTACCTGTGGAGCCCCTCGATGCCGTGCCCGTTGCCGGCGGAAGAGGACATCCCGATCGCCTACTACGGCACCTCGAATATCGGTCGGCTCAAGTACGTCTACCGCAAGGGCCTGGCCCTGCGCTACGGCAAAACCATGCAATGCATTGCCGGGATTCACTACAACTTTTCCCTGCCGGAAAAACTCTGGCCGCTGCTGCGGCAGACCGAAGCCGCCGACGTGAGCGACCGCGACTTCCAGTCCTCGGCCTACATCGCGCTGATCCGTAACTTCCGCCGCTACAGTTGGTTGCTGATGTACCTGTTCGGCGCCTCGCCGGCCCTGGACGCAGGCTTCCTGCGCGGCCGCCCGCATCAGTTGGAACAACTGGACCCGAACACCCTGTACCTGCCCTACGCCACCAGCCTGCGCATGAGTGATCTGGGTTACCAGAGCAACGCCCAGGCCGGCCTCACGCCGTGTTACAACGACCTGGCAAGCTATACCGACAGCCTGCGCAAAGCGGTGGCGACCCCCTACGCGCCCTACGTCGAAGTCGGCACCCATCAGAACGGCGAATGGGTGCAACTCAACACCAACATCCTGCAGATCGAAAACGAGTACTACTCCAACATCCGCCCCAAACGCGTGACCTACACCGGCGAGCGCCCGATCCAGGCATTGATGGCGCGGGGTATCCAGTACATCGAAGTGCGCTGCCTGGACATCAACCCCTTCCTGCCGATGGGCATCGACCTCACCGAAGCGCGGTTCCTCGATGCATTCCTGCTGTATTGCGGCCTCAATGACAGCCCGCAACTGGAAAACAACGAATGCGGCAACGCCACGAGCAACTTCCTGACCGTGGTCAAGGAAGGCCGCAAGCCAGGCCTGCAGTTGCAGCGCCGGGGCCAATCGGTGGACATGCAGGCCTGGGCCATGGAGCTGCTGGAAAAAATCGCTCCACTGGCCGCGCTGCTTGACCAGAGCCAGGGAGGCGACGCGCATCGCCAGGCACTGGACGCGCAACGGGCGAAAGTCCGTGATCCATCCTTGACCCCTTCAGCCCGGGTGCTGGCCGCCATGGCCGAACATCAGGAAAGCTTCGCCGAGTTCTCCCTGCGCCAAAGCAAGGCTCACGCTCAATACTTCCGTGCCGAGCCTTTGCCTGCCCAGGAACAGGTCGCCTTCGAAACGGCCGCGCGCGAGTCCCTGGTCCAGCAAGCCGATCTGGAGCAGAACGAAGTGGGGGATTTCGACGTGTTCGTGGGCGCCTATCAGGCGAGTATTCTGGCGATCAGCAACTGATCACTTCCTGATCATTCCCACCCTTAATTTGGGAATGATGTTGTGGCGAGGGGATTTATCCCCGTTGGGCTGCGAAGCAGCCCTGTGCCTGTTCAGCTGATTTCGCAGCCAGTCATCTGTTAGGGTCGCTTCGCAACCCAACGGGGATAAATCCCCTCGCCACAAGGCGCAGGTGCCACCAGCTACCCAGTGAGCAAAAAATTTCGCTGATAAGCTCATGCGAAAAAGTTATTTATTTTTGAATTCTTAGATCATTTAGTCTCCTCCCACGCCACACATCCGGCGGCCTGTTGAGGAGCTTTCCCATGACTTTGCGTGTTTCCCTTCGCCTTCTCGCGGCCGCCACGCTGGCCGCGACCAGCCTGTTTGCCCAGGCGGCCGACCTGACCGTCGCCTACCAGACCACCGTCGATCCGGCCAAGGTGGCCCAGGCCGACGGCGCTTATGAAAAAGCCACCCAGGCCAGTATCGCCTGGCGCAAATTCGACAACGGCGCCGATGTCATCACCGCCATCGCCTCGGGCGACGTGCAGATCGGTTACCTCGGCTCCAGCCCGCTGACCGCCGCCATCACCCGCAAGGTGCCGGTGGAAACGTTCCTCATCGCCACGCAGATCGGTGCCGCCGAGGCGCTGGTGGCCCGCGACGGCTCCGGCATCAAGACCCCACAAGACCTGATCGGCAAGAAAATCGCCGTGCCGTTCGTTTCCACCGGCCATTACAGCCTGTTGGCCGCGTTGAAGCACTGGAACATCGACCCGTCGAAAGTCACCGTACTCAACCTGGCGCCGCCAGCCATTATCGCCGCCTGGAAACGCGGCGACATCGACGCCACCTACGTCTGGGACCCGGCCCTGGGCGTGGCCAAGGAAAACGGCAAGGTGCTGATCACCTCCGCGGAGCTCGCCCAGTTCGGCGCGCCGACCTTCGACGCCTGGATCGTGCGCAAGGATTTCGCCCAGAAGCACCCTGAAATCGTCACGGCCTTCGCCAAGGTCACCCTGGATGCCTACGCCCAGTACCGCAAGGACCCACAAGCCTGGATCGCCGACGCCTCCAACATCGACAAGCTGGTGAAACTTTCCGGCGCCAAGGCCAGCGATATCCCGCTGTTGCTGCAAGGCAACGTCTTTCCCCTGGCCGCCGACCAGGTCGTGAGCCTCGGCGCGCCGACCACCCGGGCCATCACCGACACCGCCGCGTTCCTCAAGGAGCAAGGCAAGGTCGACGCCGTGCTGCCGGACTACGCGCCTTACGTCAGCGCCCAGTACATCACTCGCTGAAGAACCTTGGGAGACCCCGCGATGGCCTTGCTACAGCTGGAGCGCATCAGCACACAGTACCCCGGCGCGCCGGCGCCCGTGCTGGCGGATATTTCACTGACCCTGGGGCCACGGCAATTGCTGGTTGCCCTCGGTCCGTCCGGCAGCGGCAAGACCTCGCTGCTTAACCTGATCGCCGGGTTCGTCGAGCCCAGTGCCGGGCAGATCACCCTGGACGGCGTGCCGGTCCTGGGGCCGGGGGCCGAGCGCGGCGTGGTGTTCCAGGACGACGCCCTGCTGCCCTGGCAGGATGTGCTGGCGAACGTCGGCTTCGGCCTGGAACTGGCGGGCGTCCCCAAGGACAAGCGCGAAGCCCGTGCCCGGGAAATGCTGGCCCTGGTGGACCTGGCCGGTTTCGAGAAACGCCGCGTCTGGCAGCTCTCCGGTGGCCAGAAGCAGCGTGTCGGCCTGGCCCGGGCACTGGCGGCCGATCCACGCGTACTGCTGATGGACGAACCCTTCGGTGCGCTGGACGCCTTCACCCGCGAACAGATGCAGGAGCTGCTGCTGCAAGTCTGGCAACGCACCGCCAAGCCCGTGTTCCTGATCACCCACGATATCGAGGAGGCGGTGTTCCTCGCCACCGACCTGATTCTGTTGGCGCCCGACCCCGGCCAGGTCGTCGAACGCCTCAGCCTGGACTTCGGCCGGCGCTACGGGGCCGGGGAGTCGGCACGGTCGATCAAGTCCGATCCACGTTTTATCGAAACCCGCGAGCATGTGCTTGCCAGGGTGTTCTCTCAGCGCAGCGCCACTCGAACACAGGAGCGCCCATGAGCAGTTATGAAGTGCCAGCGGCGATCCGCACGCCTGAAGCCAGGCGCCCGGCGATCGCCCCTAAGTTCAACCTGAGTATCCGATGGATCAGCGGCTTGACCCTGGTCGTGTTGCTCGCCGCCTGGTGGGCCATTACCGCCAGCGGCCTGATCGAGCCGTTGTTCCTGCCCTCGCCGTCCGCAGTGCTGCAAAAAGGCTGGCTGCTGGCAACCAGTGGCTACATGGACGCGACCCTTTGGCAGCACCTGGGCGCCAGCCTCGGACGAATCGGCCTGGGCCTGTTGTTCGCGGTGTTGACGGCCGTGCCGGTGGGCATTGCCATCGGTGCCAACCGCGTTGCCCGTGGCGTGCTGGACCCGTTGATCGAGTTCTACCGGCCGATCCCGCCGTTGGCCTATCTGCCGCTGATCGTGATCTGGTGTGGCATCGGCGAGTTGTCGAAAGTGCTGCTGATCTACCTGGCCATCTTCGCCCCGATTGCCATCGCCACGGCCACCGGCGTGCGCACCGTCGACCCGGCCAAACTGCGGGCCGCACAGTCGCTGGGGGCCACGCGGGCCCAGTTGATTCGTCATGTCATCGTGCCCAGTGCCCTGCCGGACATCCTCACCGGTATACGTATCGGCCTGGGCGTGGGTTGGTCGACGCTGGTGGCTGCCGAACTGATCGCCGCCACCAGCGGCCTGGGGTTCATGGTGCAGTCGGCGGCCCAGTTTCTGGTGACCGACGTCGTGGTGCTGGGGATCCTGGTCATCGCCCTGATCGCCTTCGCCATGGAGCTGAGCCTGCGCGCCCTGCAACGCAAACTGGTGCCATGGCACGGCCAGGCCCGCTGAAACCAACGACCACGCCGACCCTTCGGCGCCCGAATTCGAGAATCTACCGATGAGCCGTCCGACCATTACTCCCTTGAGCATCGCCCTCGGCGCGCAGATTGACGGGATCGATATCAGCCAGCCATTGACCCCGGAACACCGCGAGCTCATCGAGCAGGCCCTGCTGGAGCATCAGGTGCTGTTTTTCCGCGACCAGCCGATCGAGCCGCAACAACAGGCGCGTTTCGCCGCGTATTTTGGCGACCTGCATATTCATCCGATCTACCCCAACGTGCCGGAGCAACCCGAGGTGCTGGTGCTCGACACGGCCGTCACCGATGTTCGCGACAACGCCGTGTGGCACACCGACGTGACCTTCCTGCCAACGCCGGCCCTGGGCGCGGTGCTCAGCGCCAAGTCCTTGCCGGCGTTCGGTGGTGACACATTGTGGGCCAGCGGCATCGCGGCTTACGAGGCCTTGTCGACGCCCATCAAACGCCTACTGGAAGGCCTGACCGCAACCCACGATTTCACGCGTTCCTTCCCCTTGGAGCGCTTCGGCAACACCGCCGAAGACCTGGCGCGCTGGGAACAGGCACGCCGGAAAAACCCGCCGCTGTCTCATCCGGTGATCCGCACCCATCCGGTGAGCGGGCGGCGCTCGCTGTTCGTCAATGAAGGTTTCACCACCCGCATCAACGAGCTGTCGGAAACCGAAAGCGAGGTGATCCTGAAATTGCTGTTCGCCCACGCGACCCGCCCCGAGTTCACCGTGCGCTGGCGCTGGCAGGCCAATGACGTGGCGTTCTGGGACAACCGCGTGACCCAGCATTTCGCCGTAGACGACTACCGCCCTGCGCGGCGGGTGATGCACCGGGCAACGGTGCTGGGGGACGTACCGTTCTTCAAGTAAGGTCACCCGTGACTAGGGCGCCAGCGCCCTAGCCACGGGTATTGCGTAACCGCTAGGCGTTACTCCGCCGTCGACGGTTTCTCCCAGAGATTGATCCCGCCCTCCAGGGCAAACTGGTCGATTTGTGCCAGTTCCTCGGCACTGAACGCCAGGTTCTTCAACGCTCCGACGTTCTCGATGATCTGCTCGGGACGGCTGGCGCCGATCAGGGCGGAGGTGACCCGCGGATCACGCAGGGTCCAGGCCAAGGCCATCTGGGCCAGGCTCTGACCCCGCTGCTGGGCGATCTCATTGAGGGCGCGCACGTGGGCGATGTTCTGCGGCGACAAGTGCGAAGCCTGCAACGAACCGCCGCCGGGACGGTTGACCCGCGCATCGGCCGGGATGCCCTTGAGGTACTTGTCGGTCAACAGGCCCTGGGCCAGCGGCGTAAACGCGATCACGCCCGTCCCCAGTGCCTCGGTGGCGTCCAGCAGGTCTTTTTCCACCCAGCGGTTAAGCAGGTTGTAGGCCGGTTGGTGGATCAGCAACGGCACCTTCCACTCCTTGAGCAACGCCGCCATTTCCCGGGTCTTCACTCCGGAATACGAAGAAATGCCGACGTACAACGCCTTGCCCTGCGTCACCGCGGTGGCCAATGCGCTGGCGGTCTCTTCCAGGGGCGTATCGGCGTCGAAACGGTGGGAATAAAAGATGTCGACGTAGTCCAGCCCCAGGCGTTGCAGGCTCTGGTCCAGGCTGGCCAGCACATATTTGCGCGACCCACCGCCCTGGCCATACGGGCCGGGCCACATGTCCCAGCCGGCCTTGCTGGAGATGATCAACTCGTCGCGATAGTGCTTGAAGTCTTCACGTAACAACCGGCCAAAGTTGATCTCGGCACTGCCGTAAGGAGGGCCATAGTTGTTCGCCAGGTCGAAGTGGTTGATGCCCAGGTCGAACGCCGTGCGCAGCAGCGAGCGCTGGGTGTCGATCGGCGTACTGTCGCCAAAGTTGTGCCACAACCCCAGCGACAGCGCCGGCAGCACCAACCCGCTGCGACCGACGCGGCGGTAGGGAATGGACTCGTAGCGGTTTTCGGCAGCGGTGTAGGTCATGGAAAGCTCTCTTGTGCGAACGGCGGGTGCGGATGGCGAAGCTGACACTTCACAGACGCGCCGTTCAGGTGGAAAGTTCGCGCACATCTTATCCGCCCATTCATCCATCCGTCCTTTCAACGCGCGCCCTCGAACACCTGCGCCAACCAATCCACAAACACCCGAACCCGTGGCGACAGGTGGCGGTTGTGCGGGTAGAGCACCGAGACCGGCATGGGCGGTGGTGGGGTGGCGGGCAGGACTTCCTGGATCAGGCCTTGCTGGATCTGCGTCTGCATCCGGTACTGTGGGCATTGGATCAGGCCAAGGCCGGCGATGGCCGAGGCGGCGTAGATTTCGGCGCCAAATACCGAGAGCGCGCCTTCGATGGCGACTTCCTCGAGCTCGCCATCGACCATGAACTCAAAGGGGTACAGCTTGGCCGTGGTCCGCGAGACGTAGTTCACCGCCCGGTGGTGATGCAGGTCGGCGAGGGTCTTCGGTTCACCGTACTGGCGCAGGTAGGCGGGGCTGGCACAGGTGATCTGCCGCAGGTTGGCGACGCGTCGGCCGATCAACGAAGAGTCCCCCAGCGTGCCGGCGCGCACCACGCAATCGACGCCCTCGGCGATCAGGTCGACGTAGCGGTCGGCCTCGCTGATGGACAGTTCGATGTCCGGGTAGCGCGCCATGAACTGCGGCAATGCCGGGATCACGAAGTGTCGGGCCAGGGTGCCGTGCATGTCGACGCGCAGGCGTCCCTTGGGCGCTACGCTGCGAAACGCCAGCTCGGCCTCTTCGAGTTCCGCCAGCAAGTGCACGCAACGCGGGTAGTAGGCTTCGCCGTCGAGGGTCGGCCGCACCTTGCGGGTGCTGCGCTCCAGTAAGCGCACGCCGAGCCAGGCTTCGAATTGATTGAGGGTGTGGGTCAACGTTGCACGCGGCAGGTTCAAGTCTTCGGCCGCCAGGGTGAAGCTGCTGCGTTCGTAGATGCGCACGAACACTTTCATTGCCTTGACCTGGTCCATTCCACATGCCCTGATTGTTGGTGATTATTGAACAGCCAAGGCAACTCTCGAATATTTATCGCCCGGAGTAAACATGTGAGTCTGGCGTCACCCTAACGCACCTCCACTTCAAAGGACCTCACCATGACGACCCAAACCTCCAAAGTTGCCATTGTCACCGGTGCCTCGCGTGGCATCGGCGCCGAAATCGCCAAGCAGTTGGCGCGCGAAGGCTTTGCCGTGGCGATCAATTTCGCCAGCAGCGACACCGAAGCCTCGAAGCTGGTGGTGCAATTGCGCCAGGCCGGTCACCGAGCCATAGCGATCAAGGCCGACGTGTCTTCGGCCAGCGATGTGCGTCGGATGTTCGATGAAGCCGAAGCGCAGTTGGGCAAGGTCGATGTGTTGATCAACAACGCCGGCATTCTCAAGGTAATGCCCCTCGTGGAGCACAGCGACGAGCTGTTCGAGCAGACCTTCGCCATCAACACCCGTGGCACCTTCAACACCCTGCGCGAAGCCGCGACGCGCCTGAACGACGGTGGGCGGATCGTGAACTTCTCCAGCAGCACCGTGGGCCTGAACCTGCCCGGCTACTCGGTGTACATCGCCAGCAAGGCTGCGGTGGAATCCTTGACCCAGGTGTTTGCCAAAGAACTGCGCGGCCGCCAGATCACAGTCAATGCCGTGGCCCCCGGGCCGGTCGCGACCGAACTGTTCCTGCACGGCAAGAGCGAAGAACAGATCCAGAACTTCGCCAAGATGCCGCCCCTGGAACGCCTCGGCCAGCCGGAGGACATCGCCCACATCATCGCCTTCCTGGTAAGCCCGGCTGCCGCTTGGGTGAATGGGCAGATCCTGCGGGCCAACGGCGGACTGGTCTGAGCCACCGCCTTCGCGGGCAGGCGCGATCACCCGCTGGATTGGGGGCTACCGCGAGAGTCAGGTTGGCTGTCAGGCCGCCTTCGCGGGCAAGCCCGCTCCCACAAAAAACAGCAATCCCACGATACACCCCCACGAAGACGATCAACGCACCAAATGCAAAAACTGCATGTGCCGCTCGTACTGGTCGAGGATGTCGTTGATCACCTGCTCCTTGGTGTAGCCCACCAGATCGTAATCCTGACTGCCCTCACTCAAGTGCACCTCGGCGCGGTAGTAGCGACGGTTGTTGAGCTCCTTGGACCCCATGCCACCGCGGGCGAAAGACGGCGTGAAGTAGCCACGCATCTGCACCTGGTAGATGAACGGATGCTGCTCGCCATGGCCGATTTCCAGGCTGACACTGTCGTTGGCCGGGTCTGGCTGTGTCACGACCGCCAGGCCTTTTTCGGCGAACACCGCCTTCACTTCCTCGACGGCCGGACGCACCGTGCTGTCGAGGAAGCGGTACACCTCGTCCCGGGACGGGAAGTGCACCGCCTGGCTCAAGCGCTGGCGCCACCCCCCCTTGCCCCGGCGTGCACCCGACACCGGCGCCAGGGAATACAACTGCGCGATCTGCTTCTGGGACTCCAGATAGAACGCCTTATGCAGCCCCCACATCATCAACAGCAGGATCATCGAGAACGGCAAGGACGTGAGCACCACCGCCGACTTCAGGGCATCGATGCTGCCGGAAAACAGCAACGCACTGGTCACCAGCGCCGTCATCGCGCCCCAGAACACCCGCAGCCATTTCGGCCCGTCTTCGTCGGGGCTCCCGCCCTTGGCCGACAAGGTCGACAGCACCACGGTGCCGGAGTCGGCGGACGTGACGAAGAACACGAAGCTGATGAACACGGTGACGGCGATCACCGTCTTGCTCCAGGGGTAGGTTTGCAGCAGCAGGTAAAGGCTCATCGACGGGTTTTCCAGGGCGGACATGCCCAGGGCACTCATGCCGTGGTTCAACACCTGGTCGATGGCGCTGTTGCCGAAAATCGACATCCACGCCAGGGTGAATCCCAGGGGAATCAGCAGCACGCCAAACACGAATTCGCGAATGGTGCGGCCGCGGGAAATCCGCGCAATGAACAACCCCACGAACGGCGACCAGGCGATCCACCAGGCCCAATAGAACACCGTCCAGCCGCCCAGCCAGTCGCTGGGTTTGTTGTAGGCATAGAGGTCGAAACTCTTCATCGGCAAGGCGCCGAGGTAGTCCCCCAGGTTCTGGATGAGGGTATTGAGCAGGTGCTGGGTCGGGCCGGCGAACAGGACGAACAGCAGCAAGGCACAGGCCAGCAGCATGTTGATGTCGGACATGACCCGCACGCCCTTGTCGACGCCGGCCACCGCCACGAGGATCGCCGCGCCCATCATCAACACGATCAGGCCGACCTGGATCCACTGGGTGTGGGCAATGCCGAACAGGTAATCCAGACCGGAGTTGAGGTGCAGTACACCGAAGCCCATGTCCGCGCCGAGGCCGAACACCGTGGCGATGATGCCGAAGCCGTCCACGGCGTAGCCGATGGGGCCGTTGATGCGTTTACCGATCAGCGGGTACAGCGCTGAGCGCAGGGCCAGCGGCAAGTTGTGTCGGTAGGCGAAGTACGCCAGGGCCATGCCGACGAAGGCGAACACGCCCCAGCCGTGCAGGCCCCAGTGCAGGAAGAGGATCTGCATGGCCTGGCGCGCCGCATCCGCGGTGCCCGCTTCCCCTTGGGGCGGCTGTACCAGATGGGTCAGCGGCTCGGAGACGCAGAAGAAAAACAGTGTGATGCTGATCCCGGCGGCGAACAGCATGCCGGCCCAGGACAGGTAGCTGAACTCGGGCTCGTCGTGATCGGCACCGAGCTTGATCTTGCCGTAGCCGGACAAGGCCGTCACCACCACGAAGATCAGGTACAGGGTCATCGCCAGCATGTAGTACCAGCCGACCGTATTGGCCGCCCAGTTCTGCGCCGCCAGCAACCAGGCGCCGGCCTGCTCGGGCAGGGTAATTACCACCAGGCCGAACAGCAGGATGACGGTCGCGGCGAAGTAAAAGACCGGCGGATTCACGCGGACCAGGCCGCTGGAAGGAGGGGACGAGGCGCTCATGGGCGGAGCGTCCCGCAGGGCGAAAAAGCGAAGGTCGAAAACGGACTCGGCAAAGGAAAGCCTCCTGTTGTGAGCGGGCAGCAAACCGACGGTTTAACTTGAATGAACGTTCAAGTTAAACATGAATAGGGTGCTAAGAACTAATCGCACGGCCCGACGGCACGTTTCCTACACTAGCCTACGGGAGGGTATGACGCTGATTGACCTACATTCGTTCAGCGCTCCCGAACAACACACCGGGCAGATTGGCGATTGCCCCTGAATATCGGTATGCCTATAGTCCAGGCATCTCCTGCAATCAGTACGGCGCAATGATCAAACAACAGTTGGCCCGCTTTAACCGCCTTGAACTACTCGGCCACCCCACACCGCTGGAAAAACTCGAGCGTCTCTCCGCTTGGCTCGGTCGCGACGTCTATATCAAGCGCGACGACCTGACACCCCTGGCACTGGGTGGCAACAAACTGCGCAAGCTCGAATACCTGGCGGCCGATGCCATCGCCCAAGGCGCCGACACCCTGATCACCGCCGGCGCGATCCAATCCAACCACGTGCGCCAGACCGCCGCCCTGGCCGCGAAACTGGGCCTGGGTTGCGTGGCGTTGCTGGAAAACCCGATCGGCACCGAGGACAGCAATTACCTGGGCAACGGCAACCGGCTGTTGCTGGAATTGTTCGACGCCAAGGTCGAGCTGGTCGCCAACCTGGACAACGCTGATGAGCAACTGCAGGCCCTCGCCGCTCGCCTGCGCAGCAACGGGAAAAAACCTTACCTGGTGCCGATTGGCGGTTCGAACGCCTTGGGCGCGCTGGGCTATGTCCGGGCAGGCCTGGAGCTGGCCGGGCAGATCAACGACACCGGGCTCGATTTCGCCGCCGTCGTACTGGCCTCGGGCAGTGCCGGCACCCACAGCGGCCTGGCGCTGGCGTTGAGCGAGGCACTGCCCCGCCTGCCGGTCATCGGCGTAACGGTTTCGCGCAGCGAAGAAGACCAGTTCCCGAAAGTCCAGGGCCTGGCCGAGCGCACCGCCGAACTGCTGGGCGTGGCGCTTGCGCAGGCCTTCAAGGTGAACCTGTGGGACGAGTACTTTGCCCCCCGCTACGGCGAGCCCAACGCCGGGACACTGGCGGCGGTCAAGTTGCTGGCGAGCCTCGAAGGCCTGCTGCTCGATCCGGTCTACACGGGCAAGGCCATGGCCGGCCTGCTCGACGGCATCGGTCGCGACCGCTTCGACGAAGGTCCGATCCTGTTCCTGCACACCGGCGGCGCCCCGGCGTTGTTTGCCTATGACGGGGCATTTTAGGGTTACTGAAGATCCCTTGTGGGAGCAAGCTTGCTCCCACAAGAGCTCATTCCAAATAGATATATGTGTTTAATTTAATATTATTTTCCAATCTAACAGGGTCGCCCTATAGTCCCGCCGCAGGCGTATTTGCCGCGAGACGTCCGGGCTGCTTTTAGGGCAGGATGTGGCAATCTTTTCGGATCGCGTCTACGCCTTTCCCATCCAGATTGATGTCTTCATAAGAAAACACAGGGGCTTGTCATGAATTTTTCCGCACTACGTCGCAACCTGTTGGTAGGTTCGCTGGGCCTGGCATTGAGCGCCGGCCTGTTGGGGCAAGCGGTTGCCGGTGAGCAACTGCAGAAAATCAAGGATGCCGGTGAAATCAAGATTGGCCTGGAAGGCACCTACCCACCGTTCAGCTTCGTCGATGACAGCGGCAAGCTGACCGGCTTCGAAGTGGAGTTCTCCGAAGCCCTGGCCAAGGAGCTGGGTGTGAAGGTCAAGCTGCAGACCACCCCATGGGCCGGTATCCTCGCGGCGCTGGAATCCAAGCGTCTGGACGCCGTGGTCAACCAGGTGACCATCTCCGAGGAGCGCAAGAAAAAATACGACTTCTCCGAGCCGTACACCGTTTCCGGGATCCAGGCACTGGTACTGACCAAGAAAGCCGACGAGTTGAACATCAAGAAGGCCGCGGACCTGGACGGCAAGAAAGTCGGCGTGGGCCTGGGCACCAACTACGAGCAGTGGGTCAAGGCAGAAGTGCCGGGCGCCCAGGTCAAGACCTACGATGACGATCCCACCAAGTTCCAGGACCTGCGTGTCGGCCGTATCGACACCATCCTGATCGACCGCCTGGCCGCGCTGGAATACGCCAAGAAAGCCAAGGACACCACCGTCACCAGCGAGGCCTTTTCGCGCCAGGAGTCCGGCATTGCCCTGCGCAAAGGCGAGCCTGAGCTGTTGGCGGCCGTGAACAAGGCCATCGAAAAACTGCGCGCCGACGGTACGCTGAAGAAGCTCTCGGAGAAATACTTCAGCGCTGACGTTACCCAATAATGGAAGCAGCTCTTCAACTCGCACTGGATTCCGCGCCCTTCCTGCTCAAGGGCGCGTACTACACGATCTTCCTCAGCCTGGGTGGCATGTTCTTCGGTTTGCTGCTGGGCTTCGGCCTGGCGCTCATGCGCCTGTCGCACGTCAAACTGGTGAGCTGGATCGCCCGCATCTACGTGTCGTTCTTTCGCGGCACGCCGTTGCTGGTGCAGTTGTTCGTAATCTATTACGGATTGCCGCAACTGGGCGTCGAGCTGGACCCACTGCCGGCGGCCCTGATCGGCTTCTCGCTGAACATGGCGGCCTATGCGTGTGAAATCCTGCGGGCCGCCATCAGCTCCATCGAGCGCGGCCAGTGGGAAGCCGCGGCAAGTATCGGCATGACCCGCGCGCAGACCCTGCGCCGGGCCATCCTGCCGCAAGCCGCGCGCACGGCCCTGCCGCCGCTGGGCAACAGCTTCATTTCCCTGGTCAAGGACACCGCGCTGGCGGCGACCATCCAGGTGCCGGAGCTGTTCCGCCAGGCGCAGTTGATTACCGCGCGAACCTTCGAAATCTTCACCATGTACCTTGCCGCCGCGCTGATCTACTGGATTCTGGCGAGCGTGCTCGCGCACTTGCAGAACGTCCTGGAAGCCCGGGTCAATCGGCATGACCAGGAGTCCTGACCCATGATTGTCGTGGAAAAACTGACGAAGCAGTTCAAGGGTCAGGTGGTGCTCAACGGCATCGACCTGAAGATCGAAGAAGGCGAAGTGGTGGCGATCATCGGCCCCAGCGGCTCGGGCAAGACCACCTTCCTGCGTTGCCTGAACTTCCTCGAGGAGCCCAGCAGCGGCCGGATCAAGGTCGGCGACATCGAAATCGATGGCAGCCGCCCGCTGAACCAGCAGCAAGGCCTGGTGCGCCGTTTGCGCCAGCAGGTGGGTTTCGTGTTCCAGAACTTCAACCTCTTCCCTCATCGTACCGCCCTGGAAAACGTCACCGAAGGTCCGATCGTGGTGAAGAAAACACCCCGGGCCGACGCCGAGGCCCTGGGGCGCAAGCTTTTGGCCAAGGTCGGCCTGGCCGGCAAGGAAGACGCCTACCCACGGCGCCTGTCTGGCGGCCAGCAGCAGCGCGTGGCGATTGCCCGGGCGCTGGCGATGGAGCCTGCGGTCATCCTGTTCGACGAGCCGACCTCGGCCCTCGATCCGGAACTGGTGGGTGAGGTACTGGCGACCATTCGCGGCCTGGCCGAAGAAAAACGCACCATGGTCATCGTGACCCACGAAATGGGTTTTGCCCGCGACGTGGCGAACCGCGTGGTGTTTTTCGACAAGGGCGTCATCGTCGAGCAAGGCGAAGCCAAGGCCTTGTTTGCAGCGCCCCGGGAAGAACGCACTCGGCAGTTCCTCAGCAAGTTCCTTTCCGCCGGACACGACAGCCACTAAGTTAATCATCCTCTCCACACTTCCAGGGAAGGAAGTGTGACAACCGCACAATTACACACCGTCTCTGAATGTATTAACCCGATACAACTTGCAACTTTCACGCGGATTCACCGCGACGCTCAGCCCCATCCCAGTGACATATTCCCTTTCGGTCCGTTGCCAATCATTGAAACCCGCAGCCCCCGACATTCAGGCCTCATAACACGACAAACCGAGGAAAAGTGCATTTTCCGTGGAGCATTCCTAACTTCAGTTCGTAGGAACATTCTGAAGCCTGACTGAATGTTTTATTAGGCAAGTGCCTCTATTGACACTGAAACTGATGAACCCTTATCTAGTGCCCTGTCTCACAGGCGAGGCACACTTTTTTAATTCTGCACGGCGATTAACCGTCATTAACTTCAATGACAGCGCCCATAAAAGTATGTCGCGAACACAAGCGCCTTTGATCTTCCCGAAACGGACTTCGTTTTAAGCATCAAGGAGAACACCATGACCTGTACGTCGAATCTTCCCGGGCTGGCCGCACCGACCCTGGCCAATGCCCACCCCGCCGGCATCAATATCACCAGCGCCGCCCGCCTGGAGGTCGCCATAGCCCCCTACCCCGGCATGGACGCCGGCGACCTGATCGAACTGTTCTGGGACAACTGCTACGTCGGCTCGCGCCTGCTGTCGCCGGAGGACGTGCAAAGCAGCGTCACGCTGCGAGTGCCGGAGAGTTTCATCGTCAACGGCACCGCGTGCCTGCACTACCGGGTGATGCAGGTCGGGCGCGGGCCGGCGCTGTCGGCCACGCGCCGGATACAGGTGAAGCTCGACTGCCCCGGCGGCCAGCCGTCAGCCCTGAGCGGCGATGAAAACCAGGGCCTGGCGCCGGTGCGTATCCCCGAGACCATCCGCCGCAAGGGCGTCAACCCTAGCCAGATCAAACGCGGCGTGCCGTTGACAATCGAACCCTACCTGAACATGGCCCCCGACGACGCGATCACCCTGCGCTGGGGCGACGTACGCATGGACCTGCCGCGGATCAAGCCGAACGAGGTCGGCCAGCCGATCAATGTCTGGGTGCCGCCGCAGCTCATCCTGGAAGCCGGCGAGGACCTGCGCCTGGAAGTGAGCTACTGCATCCTCGACCGAGTGGGCAACAACTCCCAATGGGCGCCACCACGGACACTGAAGATCGGTTGCGCCAATCCCTACCTGAAAACCCCGCCGAGAGAGGCGCTCATGGCTGCCGAGCCCAGCCGCGAAATACGTTGAGAAATACGCGGGTAATGGATCTATCCGTGGCGAGGGAGCTTGCTCCCGCTGGGACGGTCCGATGTCTCGGGCGAAGCGGCCCCAAAACTTCAGGGCCGCTCCGTGCCCCATCGGGGATGAATCCCCTCGCCACAACAGCCCGCTGGAAAAATCTCTCTATTTATATTCCCAAAAGTTAGTTTGAAAATTATTTATACGCGTTTAGGGTATATACACCGGACCACCGGACATTTCCTGATTTTTTCTTCACAGGTGAGGTGGGTATGGTACGGAACACAAACACCCCAGCGCAGTGCGCCAAGGCACTGCCTGCAGCCACGGAGTGGCTGTAATGTCGGATCTGGCCCAGGCAAACGTCCACAGCGACCTGGACATCGCCCCGCTGTTGCTGCCCGCCCAAGTGCTGCGCAACGATGCCGAAGCGATCAAAGCCGCTCATGAACTGGCGCAAGTCGCCCGCCAGCAGGCCGCGCGCCGCGATCAGCAGCGCAAGCTGCCATGGTCGGAAATCGAACAGTTCACCCGCAGTGGCCTGGGCAGCATCGCCATCCCCCGGGCATACGGCGGCCCACAGGTATCCTTCGTCACCCTCGCCGAGGTGTTCGCGATCATCTCCGCTGCGGACCCGGCCTTGGGGCAGATTCCACAAAACCAGTTCGGCGTGCTCCAGCTGATTCTCGGCACGGGCACCGAACGGCAAAAACAGATACTGCTGCAAAGCGTGCTCGAAGGCGCGCGCATCGGTAACGCCGGGCCGGAACGTGGCGTTCGCAATACCCTTGAACTCAAGGCACGGATCACCGCCGACGGCGACGACTACGTCATCAATGGCCAGAAGTTCTATTCGACCGGCGCGCTGTTTGCCCATTGGGTGGCGGTCAAGGCGCTGAATGACCAGGGCCGGCAGGTGCTGGCGTTCGTACGGCGCGGCACACCGGGCCTGCGCATCGTCGACGACTGGTCGGGCTTTGGCCAGCGTACGACCGCCAGCGGCACGGTACTGCTGAACAATGTGCGGGTCGATGCCGAACTCGTCCTGGACAACTGGCGCATCAACGACGTGCCGAACGTCCAGGGCGCGATTTCGCAGCTGATCCAGGCCGCGATCGATGCGGGAATCGCCCGGGGCGCCATCGACGATGCCATCGCCTTCGTTCGCGAGCGGGCTCGGCCCTGGATCGATGCCAAGGTCGAGCGCGCCAGCGACGACCTCTACGTGATCGCCGACATCGGCAAACTGAAGATCGAATTGCACGCGGCCGAAGCACTGCTGCGCAAGGCCGGACGGGTACTGGACCAGGTCACGGCCGCCCCCATCACCGCGCAATCGGCCGCCCACGCCTCGATCGTCGTGGCCGAGGCCAAGGCCTTGACCACCGAGATCGCCCTGCAAGCCAGCGAAAAACTCTTCGAACTGGCCGGCAGCCGCGCCACCCTGGCCGAGTTCAACCTCGACCGCCACTGGCGCAACGCACGCGTCCATACCCTGCACGATCCGGTGCGCTGGAAGTACCACGCCATCGGCGCCTACCGGTTGAACGGCACCCTGCCGGCCCGGCATTCCTGGATCTGACCCGCCGATTTTCTGGAGCAGCACATGACGCTTTCCCAACACGTCGCGGTGATCACCAGCGATGAACAAGCCCTGATCGTGGCCAGCGACCTGGCCGATGACTTCAAGCGCGACAGCGCCCTGCGCGACCGTGAGCGCCGCCTGCCGCACCCGGAGCTGGACGCCTTCTCCCGTTCCGGCCTGTGGGGCATCAGCGTACCGAAGGCCTACGGCGGCGCCGGGGTTTCCAATGTCACCCTGGCCAAGGTCATTGCGCTGATCGCCCAGGCCGACGGCTCTCTCGGACAGATTCCGCAAAACCATTACTACGCCTTGGAAGTGCTGCGGGTAAACGGCAGCGAGGCGCAGAAACAACGGTTGTACGCCGAGGTGCTGGCCGGCCAGCGCTTTGGCAACGCGCTGGCCGAGTTGGGCACCAAGACCGCCCACGACCGCACCACCCAACTGCGCCGTGACGGCGCGGGGTATCGCATCAACGGCCGCAAGTTCTACGCCACCGGGGCTCTCTACGCCCAGCGCATTCCCACCTCGGTGGTGGATGAAAACGGTGTGCAGCAACTGGCGTTCGTGCCTCGCGACAGCAAGGGTCTGACGGTGATCGACGACTGGAGCGGCTTCGGCCAGCGCACCACCGGCAGCGGCTCGGTGGTGTTCGAAGACGTTTACGTCGGCGCCGAAGACATCGTACCGTTCCAGAGCGCCTTCGAGCGCCCGACCCCGGTGGGGCCGCTGGCGCAGATTCTCCACGCCGCCATCGACACCGGCATTGCTCGCGCGGCCTATGAAGACGCCCTGCAGTTCGTCCGCAGCAAGACCCGGCCCTGGATCGACGCCACCAGCGACGTCGCCACCGAAGACCCGCTCACCCTCAAGCGCTTCGGCCAATTGAGCGTGCGCCTGCACGCCGCCGAAGCCCTGCTGGAGCGGGCCGGCGAGTTTCTCGACCAGGCCCAGGCCGCCCCTGACGCCGACACCGTCGCCGCTGCCTCGATCGCCGTGGCCGAAGCGCGCGCCATCAGCACCGATATTTCCCTGGCCACCGGCAGCACCCTGTTCGAACTGGCCGGCAGCCAGGCGACACTCGCCGAACACGGCCTCGATCGTCACTGGCGCAATGCCCGCGTGCATACCCTGCACGACCCGGTGCGCTGGAAGTACCACGCGGTGGGCAACTTCTATCTCAACGACGAGAAGCCGCCATTGCGGGGGACGATCTGATGGCGGCCGGCAAGAAAAAGATCCTGCTCAATGCGTTCAACATGAACTGCATCGGGCACATCAACCATGGCCTGTGGACCCATCCCCAAGACACCTCGACCCAGTACAACACCCTGGAATACTGGACCGACCTGGCGCGGTTGCTTGAGCGCGGGCTCTTCGACGGGTTGTTCATCGCCGATATCGTCGGCGTCTATGACGTCTACCAGCAGTCGGTGGACGTCACGCTGAAAGAGTCGATCCAGTTGCCGGTCAACGACCCGCTGCTGCTGGTCTCGGCGATGGCCGCCGTCACCCGGCACCTGGGCTTCGGCCTCACCGCGAACCTGACCTACGAACCACCGTACCTGTTCGCCCGGCGCATGAGCACCCTCGACCACCTGAGTCGCGGCCGGGTGGGTTGGAACATCGTCACCGGCTACCTGGACAGCGCCGCCAAGGCCATGGGCTTGAGCGCGCAGGTCGAACATGACCGGCGCTACGACCAGGCCGACGAATACCTGCAAGTGCTCTACAAACTGTGGGAGGGCAGTTGGGAAGACGATGCAGTGCTCAACGACCGCGAGCAGCGGATCTACGCGCAACCGGAGAAGGTGCACAAGGTCCGGCACCACGGCGAGTTCTACCAGGTCGAGGGTTATCACCTCTGCGAACCGTCGCCCCAGCGCACACCGGTGCTGTTCCAGGCCGGCAGTTCGGAGCGTGGCCTACAGTTTGCCGGGCGGCATGCCGAATGCGTGTTCATCAGCGGCCAGAACAAACCGGCGACCAAGCGCCAGGTGGACAAGGTCCGCGCCAGCGCTGTCGAGGCCGGACGCAACCCAGGCGACATCAAGGTGTTCATGGGCCTGAACGTGATCGTCGGCGAAACCGAAGCCGCCGCCTGGGCCAAGCATGCCGAGTACCTGAGCTACGCCAGCGCCGAGGCCGGGGTGGCGCACTTTTCCGCGTCCACAGGGATCGATTTTTCCGAGTACGACTTGGACGAGCCGATCCAGTACGTGAAAAGCAACGCCATCCAGTCTGCGACCAAGACCCTGCAGAACAACGACTGGACGCGCCGCAAATTGCTCGAACAGCACGCTTTGGGCGGGCGCTACATCACCGTGGTCGGCTCGCCCGAGCAGGTGGCCGACGAGTTGGAGTCGTGGATCGCCGAAACCGGCCTCGATGGCTTCAACCTGACCCGCATCGTGACACCCCAGAGCTACGCGGACTTCATCGACCTGGTGATCCCCGAACTGCAGAAGCGCGGTGTGTACAAGACCGAATACGACCAGGGCACCCTGCGCGAAAAGCTGTTTCGCGCAGCGGCTCATTTACCCGAACAACACACTGGTTCGACCTACCGACACTGACCCCTGTGGCGAGGGGATTTATCCCCGTTGGGCCGCGCAGCGGTCCTTGAATCTGACGCCGCGGTACACCCGGGCTGATGGAGTTGACTGCTTTGGGGCTGCTACGCAGCCCAGCGGGGATAAATCCCCTCGCCACAAAAACACGCACCCGACCATGAATGACTGGAAGAACTTTATGACCAAATACTCCCTTTCCTCGCCAGTCAAAGCCCTGGCCCTGACCCTCGGCCTGTTCAGCTCGGCCCTGTTCGCCGCCGATGCTCCCTTGAAGATCGGCACCACGGCCGCCTTCGCCATACCCCTGGAAGCCGCCGTCGAAGAGGCTGGCAAGCAAGGCCTGAAAGTCGAGCTGGTGGAGTTCAGCGACTGGATCGCACCGAATGTCAGCCTGGCCTCCGGTGACATCGACGTGAACTACTTCCAGCACATCCCGTTCCTGGAAAACGCCAAGGCCGCCGCCGGGTTTGACCTGGTGCCGTTTGCACCGGGAATTATCAACAACGTCGGCCTCTACTCGAAAAAGTACAAAAGCTTCGATGAGTTGCCCGAAGGGGCGAGCGTCGCCATCGCCAACGACCCGATCAACAGCGGTCGCGGCCTGCAACTGCTGGCCAAGGCCGGGCTGATCAGCCTCAAGCCAGGGGTGGGCTACCAGGCCACCGAAGACGACATCGTGGCCAACCCGAAAAAACTGAAGATCCTCCAGGTCGAGGCCGTGCAACTGGTGCGCGCCTACGATGACGCCGACCTGGTGCAGGGCTACCCCGCCTACATCCGCCTGGCCAAGACCTTCGACGCCGGCTCGGCCCTGCTGTTCGACGGCCTGGACCACAAGGAATACGTGATTCAGTTCGTGATCCAGCCCAAGAGCCAGCATGACCCACGGCTGATCAAGTTCGTCGACATCTACCAGCATTCGCCCGTCGTCCGTGCCGCCCTCGACAAGGCCCACGGCAAGCTCTACCAGGCCGGTTGGGAAGGTTGATCATGAACGCCGTCAACGCCAGGCTCCGACAGGAAGCCGCCGCGCCCCAGGGCGCCGACCCGACCGAACTGCACCCGGACCTGAACCGCGCACACGTGCGCTTCATCGGCCTGGGCAAGACCTACACTGGCGCCCAAGGCCCGGTGGCCGCCCTGCAAGGCATCGACCTGGCGATCCAGCGCGGCGAGGTGTTCGGCATCATCGGCCGCAGTGGCGCGGGCAAGTCGTCGCTGATCCGCACCATCAATCGCCTTGAGCAGCCCACCTGCGGGCGAGTGCTGATCGACCAGGTGGACATCGGCCAATTCGATGAAGACCAGTTGGTGCAGCTGCGCCGACGGATCGGCATGATCTTCCAGCACTTCAATCTGATGTCGGCCAAGACTGTGTGGCAGAACGTCGAACTGCCGCTGAAAGTGGCCGGCGTGCCCAAGGCGCAGCGCGAGCAAAAGGTTCGTGAGCTGCTTGAGCTGGTCGGCCTGCAAGGCAAGCACCAGGCTTATCCGGCGCAGCTCTCGGGCGGGCAAAAGCAACGCGTCGGGATCGCCCGGGCCCTGGTCCATGATCCCCAGATACTGCTGTGCGACGAAGCCACCTCGGCCCTGGACCCGGAGACGACCCAGTCGATCCTCGGGCTGCTACGCGAGATCAACCAGCGCCTGGGCCTGACCATCGTCCTGATCACCCACGAAATGGCAGTGATTCGCGAAGTCTGCGACCGGGTGGTGGTACTCGAACAAGGACGGATCGTCGAGCAGGGACCGGTCTGGGAAGTGTTCGGCAACCCGCAACACGCGGTGAGCCGAACCCTGCTCGCGCCGTTGCAGCACGCGTTGCCCGACGAACTGAAAAGCCGTTTGCAGGCGCAACCGGCCTCAGCCGAGGCCGCCACTGTGTTGCGCTTGCAGTTCACCGGCACGGGGCAGGACGAACCCGACCTCGCCGCCTTGTTCAGCGCCCTCGGCGGACGGGTGCGGCTGCTCCATGGCGGCATCGAACGGATCCAGGGCCACGGGCTGGGGCAATTATTGTTGGCGGTAAGCGGCTCGTCGTGGGGCGCCGAGGAACTGCGGCAACGGGCAGGCGATTGGGCACAACGGGTGGAGGTGCTGGGCTATGTGGTTTGATCGGTTGTTGCAGGGCTTTATCGACACCTTCCTGATGGTGGGGGTGTCGTCGTTGATCGCATTGCTGGCGGGCATACCGCTGGCGGTAATCCTGGTGACCAGCGGTAAGGGTGGCATCTTTGAGGCGCCCGCCTTGAACAAGGCCCTGGGCGCGTTCGTGAACCTGTTCCGCTCGATCCCGTTCCTGATCCTGATGGTGGCGCTGATCCCGTTCACCCGGCTGATCGTCGGCACCACGTACGGCGTCTGGGCGGCGGTGGTGCCGTTGACCATCGCCGCCACGCCGTTCTTCGCCCGCATCGCCGAGGTCAGCCTGCGGGAGGTCGACCATGGGTTGATCGAGGCGGCCCAGGCCATGGGTTGCCGGCGCTGGCACATTGTCTGGCACGTGCTGCTGCCCGAAGCGCTGCCGGGCATCGTCGGCGGTTTCACCATCACCCTGGTGACCATGATCAACTCCTCGGCGATGGCCGGGGCCATCGGTGCCGGTGGCCTGGGCGACATCGCCTACCGTTACGGCTACCAGCGTTTCGACAGCCAGATCATGCTCACGGTGATCGTTCTGCTGGTGGCGCTGGTGGCGGTGATTCAGCTCGGCGGGGACCGCCTGGCGCGGGGGCTGAACAAACGCTGACAGGCCGGCCCTTGTGGCAGTGCTGTTCACTTGAGGTTTATCACGTGTCGTCCTTAAGTGAACGGCCAGGCTGGGGATGTGCGCTATAGTCCGCCCACGCTCCCTACCCAAGCCCACGACCATGAAACACTCCCCCGAAGACTTGCAAGCCATCACCGCCACCACCCTGGGCAACTACAACGCCGTCGCCGAAGACTTTCGCGAAGGCACCCGCGACCATGATGTGAGCCAGAACATCGACGCATTGCTGCGCCATATCCGGACCAGCGCACCGCTGCACATCCTGGACCTGGGTTGCGGCCCGGGCCGGGACTTGCGCGCGTTCACCGCCTTGGGCCACGTCGCGATCGGCCTGGACGGCTCAGCCGAGTTCGTCCGCATGGCACGCCAGGACAGCGGCTGCGAGGTGTGGCAACAGGACTTCCTGGAACTCGACCTGCCGGCGCAACGCTTCGACGGGATCTTCGCCAACGCCGTGCTGTTTCACGTTCCGCGACAGGAGTTGCCGCGGGTGCTCAGGCAACTGCACGCCACCCTCAAGGCTGACGGCGTGTTGTTCAGCTCCAACCCCCGGGGCGAGAATCAGGAGGGCTGGAACGGCCAGCGTTTCGGCGCCTACCACGACCTGGCGGCCTGGCGCGCGTTGCTCACCGACGCCGGCTTCGTGGAGCTGGAGCATTACTACCGACCGGCGGGACGGCCGCGCGAGCAGCAGCCGTGGTTGGCGAGTGTCTGGCGCAAGATTTGAAGCCCAGCAATCCTCACCACAAAAGCTGCGCTCACCCCGCTATTGCTGCTTGCCCAACCACTTCTGGGACAACTGCTCCAGCCGCCCGTCATCCTTGATCCGCGTCAGGGCGTTGTCCAGGCTGGCCTTGAACGCCGGGTTGCCTTTCTGGAAGGGGATCACCAGGTGCGGCGCCGGGCCGCTCTTTTCTTCCGGCTGGAAAGACTGCGCCATCATCAGCGGGCGCTGGGTTTCATCCTTTTTCGCCAACAATTGCGCATCCGGTTGACTGTAAGCGGCACTGGTGTCGAAACGTTCGGCCAGTTCCGGGGTCATTGCTATGTGGTTGATGGCAACGTCGTACTTGCCGCTCTCCACACCGGTCAGCAGGTCCGCAGCATCGGTGACCACGAAGTCGGCGCGTACATCGAGTTCACTGGCGAGCATCTGGCCCAGCTCCACTTCGAACCCGGTGAGCTTGCCGTCTTCCTTGAAGTTGAACGGCGCGGTATTGGCCTCCAGGGCGATGCGCAGCTCACCACGGTCGTTGATGTCATCGATCAATTCGGCATGGGCCAAAGGGCTCAAAAGGGGTAGCAGGCAGATCAGGCCAGGCAGGAAACGCATGGTCACTCCTTGGTATCGATACAAGCGACGCTCGTTTCAGGCTCGCTTTGCTATGGTTGTTGCAGGCTTCGACAACGATTGGTCATGAAGTTGTCATGACCGGGCGGATTTCATGAAAAAACTGGAGAAAAAAATGAAAAGCGTTATGTCTCGTGCCGCGTTGGCCGGCCTGTTGCTCGGCACTTCGATGCTGGCAACCGCCGCAACCCCTGCACCCAAGGGCGCAGAAGCATTCATCGTTTCCCCGGCCGACGGAGCCACTGTCGCCCAGGAATTCAAGGTCCAGTTCGGCGTCAAGGGTATCGCCCTGGCTCCGGCGGGTGACGTGACCAAGAATACCGGACATCACCATCTGCTGATCGATGTCGACCAATTGCCTGCCGCGGGCGCACCGATCCCGACCGACGCCAACCACATGCACTTCGGCAAGGCGCAGACCGAGGCCACCATCAAGCTGGCCCCAGGCAAGCACACCTTGCAGCTGGAACTGGGCGACAGTGGCCACATGCCGTTCGATCCGCCGATTGTCTCCAAGAAAATCACGGTAAACGTGAAATAACACCGCCTGGGGTGACGGAACATAGGCCCTTGTGGGAGCAAGCCCGCCCCCACAGGTGCAGCATCATATCAGGCACAAAAAACGGGAGCCTTTTCGGGCTCCCGTTTTTCATTGCCAGCCAGCCTCGCGGCTTAGAACAGCACGCGGGACCGAATGGTGCCCTTGATGTGCTGCAGCTTCTCTTGCGCCAGGTCCGAGTATTCGGCATCGACGTCGATCACGACGTAGCCGACCTTCTCGTTGGTCTGCAGGAACTGACCGGAAATGTTGATGCCGTTTTCGGCGAAGACCTTGTTGATCTCGCTCATCACACCCGGGATGTTCTCGTGGATGTGCAGCAGGCGGTGCTTGCCAGGGTGAGCCGGCAGGGCCACTTCCGGGAAATTCACGGACGATACCGAAGTACCATTGTCGCTGTACTTGACCAGTTTTTCCGCCACTTCCAGGCCGATGTTGGCTTGGGCTTCAGCGGTGGAGCCACCGATGTGCGGGGTCAGGATCACGTTGTCCAGGCCACGCAGCGGGCTTTCGAAGATGTCGTCGTTGGAGCGCGGCTCCACCGGGAACACGTCAATGGCGGCGCCGATCAGGTGCTTGTCCTTGATCGCTTCGGCCAGGGCTTCGAGCCTGACCACGGTGCCACGGGCGGCGTTGATCAGGATCCCGCCCTTCTTGATGGCGCGGATTTCCTTCTCGCCGATCATCCACTGGGTGGCAGCGGTTTCCGGCACGTGCAGGGTCACGATATCGGACATGCCCAGCAGCTCGTGCAGGTCATTGACCTGGGTGGCGTTGCCCAGCGGCAGCTTGGTCACGGTGTCGTAGAAGTAGACCTGCATGCCCAGGCCCTCGGCCAGGACCGACAGTTGGGTGCCGATCGAGCCGTAGCCGACGATCCCCAGCTTCTTGCCGCGGATTTCAAAGGAGTTGGCCGCACTCTTGATCCAGCCGCCACGGTGGCAGGATGCGTTCTTCTCGGGGATACCGCGCAACAGCAGGATCGCTTCGGCCAGCACCAGTTCGGCAACGGAACGGGTGTTGGAGTACGGTGCGTTGAACACCGCGATGCCGCGCTCGCGCGCCGCGTCGAGGTCGACCTGGTTGGTGCCGATGCAGAAGCAGCCGACCGCGACCAGTTTCTTGGCGTGGTCGAAGATCTCTTCGGTCAATTGGGTACGGGAGCGAATGCCGATGAAGTGAGCATCGGCGATCTTTTCCTTGAGCTGGGCTTCCGGCAGAGAACTGGTGATGTACTCAATGCTGGTGTAGCCCGCCGACTTGAGGACGTCGACAGCCGATTGGTGGACGCCTTCGAGAAGAAGGAACTTGATCTTGCTCTTATCGAGAGAAGTCTTGCTCATCTGCGTAACCTGTGTCCCGGAGAAAAATGGCAGGGAAATGGGCAACGTCAGGCTGCCCACACGGCGTAGTCGCCGGCCCGCAGCGTGGCCTGTTAGAACGCCTCTGCGGGGGGCGTATGCTAGCATATGCGACCTTCAAACACTCATTCTGCGACGTGAAGCGTCTTCAGGGTGACCATGAATTGTTCGAGAGTTCTGTCGATGACTACTGCTGAACTGATCGCTGAGTTGAAGACCCTGGTCGAGCCGGGCAAGGTCCTGACCGATGCCGACTCCCTGGACGCTTACGGCAAGGACTGGACCCGTCATTTCGCCCCCGCGCCAAGCGCCATCGTCTTTCCCAAGAGCATTGAGCAGGTGCAGGCCATCGTGCGTTGGGCCAATACCCGCAAGGTCGCGCTGGTGCCGTCGGGCGGGCGCACCGGGCTTTCCGCCGCCGCCGTGGCCGCCCATGGCGAGGTGGTGGTGTCGTTCGACTACATGAACCAGATCCTCGACGTGAACCTCACCGACCGCACCGCCGTGTGCCAGCCGGGCGTGATCACCGAACAATTGCAGAACAAGGCCGAGGAACACGGGCTGTACTACCCGGTGGACTTCGCATCGGCCGGTTCCAGCCAGATTGGTGGCAACATCGGCACTAATGCCGGCGGGATCAAGGTCATTCGCTACGGAATGACCCGCAACTGGGTGGCGGGCATGAAGGTCGTCACCGGCAAGGGCGACCTGCTGGAGCTGAACAAGGACCTGATCAAGAACGCCACCGGCTACGATTTGCGCCAGTTGTTCATCGGCGCCGAAGGCACGCTCGGCTTCGTGGTCGAGGCCACGATGCGCTTGGACCGGGCGCCGAAAAACCTCACGGCGATGGTGCTCGGCACGCCGGACTTCGCCTCGATCATGCCCGTGCTGCATGCGTTCCAGGGCAAGCTCGACCTGACCGCGTTCGAATTCTTCTCCGACAAGGCCCTGGCCAAGATCCTCGGGCGCGGTGACGTACCGGCGCCATTCGAGACCGATTGTCCGTTCTATGCCCTGCTGGAATTCGAAGCCACCACCGAAGACGTGGCCAACCAGGCGCTGGAAACCTTCGAGCACTGCGTGGAACAGGGCTGGGTGCTGGACGGCGTGATGAGCCAGAGTCAAACCCAGTTGCAGAACCTGTGGAAACTGCGCGAGTACATTTCCGAAACCATCTCCCACTGGACGCCGTACAAGAACGACATTTCGGTGACGGTCTCCAAAGTCCCGGACTTCCTCAGGGAAATAGACGCGATCGTCGGCAAACACTATCCCGACTTCGAAGTCGTCTGGTACGGCCACATCGGCGATGGCAACCTGCACCTGAACATTCTCAAGCCGCAAAACCTGAGCAAGGACGAGTTCTTCGCCAAGTGCGCCACGGTGAACAAATGGGTGTTCGAGATCGTCGAGAAGTACAACGGCTCGATATCGGCCGAACATGGCGTGGGCATGACCAAGCGCGACTACCTGGCCTATAGTCGTTCGCCAGTGGAAATCGAATACATGAAGGCCGTGAAGGCGGTCTTCGACCCGAACGGCATCATGAACCCGGGCAAGATCTTCGCGGTTTGAACCCTTTAATCACCCCAATCCCAGAACAGGAGTCGGTAATGAGCTATCAGCACCAGTATGTCGACGGTACACGCATCCACTTCCCGGTGGGCAAAGTGGTGTGCATTGGCCGCAACTACGCCGAACATGCCAAGGAACTGGACAACCCGGTGCCCACCGAACCGCTGTTGTTCATCAAGCCGGGCAGTTGCGTGGTGCCGCTGGAGGGCGGGTTCAGCATTCCGGCCGAGCGCGGCTCGGTGCACTACGAGGCGGAGATCGCCGTGCTGATCGGCAAGCCGCTGTCGACCCGGCCCAGCGCCGAGGAAATCCTGGACGCCATCTCCGGCTTCGCCCCGGCCCTGGACCTGACCCTTCGGGACAAGCAGGCCGAGCTCAAGGCTAAGGGCCTGCCGTGGGAAGTGGCCAAGTCGTTCGACGGCGCGGCCGTCATCGCCCCGTTCGTGCCAGGCAGCACGTTTACCGACCTGGCCGACATCCCGGTGCGCCTGACCATCAACGGTGAGGTGCGCCAGGACGGCAACAGCCGCCTGATGCTCAACCCCATCGTGCCGATGATCCAGTACATGGCCGGCTGCTTCTCGCTGCAGGCCGGCGACGTCATCCTCACTGGCACCCCGGCCGGCGTCGGGCCGCTGAATGCCGGCGATGAACTGGTCCTGGAATTGCCGGGCGCGAGCCGCTTCGAAAGCAGCGTTCGCTAAAAGCTGCCATCATCCTCTGTAGGAGCGAGCAAGCTCGCTCCTACAGAGGATTTGGGAGCAGTCCATCCCGTGATTTATCGTTTTTTTCACATGCCATCCGGATAATTCCGGCGAATGCGGCATCTGAGCCAGCCATTCCCTTAGCCCGAATTTCCTGGAACGCATTCTCCCCATGGCCAAACCCCACGCGCTGTCCCCTGCCAAATCCGCCCGCCGCTCTCGCTTTGCCCTGCCCTGGTATGCCTGGTCACTGCTGGCCGTGGCCGCCGCTTATGGCCTGGCGTTCGCGATGCACTGGGACGACCGTGGCCTGCTCTGGCTATCGGAACGCTTCCAAAGCCCGGCCCAGCGCCAGGAGAGTGTCTGGCTGCCGGACTACCATGCCGTGATCGACGCCAAGCCGCTGCCGGGCATGGAGAAGGACGAAGCCTCCGATGTGACCTACAACCCGCAGACCAAAACCTTGTTCGCCGTCATGGGCAAAAACCCGTTCCTGGTTGAGCTGACCCTGCAGGGCGAGGTCCTGCGCAAGATGCCGCTGGTGGGCTGGAGCAATCCGGAGGGCGTGACCTACATGGAAAACGGCCTGCTGGCGATTACCGATGAACGCGATCACAGCCTGTCGATCATCCAGGTGGATGCCAACACCCGCGAGCTGAACAGCGCCGCCTTCCCTCGTTATGACCTTGGCGCATCGAAAAACCAGAACAAGGGTTTCGAAGGCATCGTCTGGGATCCGCGCAACCAGCAGCTGGTGCTGGGTGAAGAACGCCCGCCGGCGCTGTACACCTGGAAAAGCGACGGCAGCCAGCTGCTCAAGGGCGACAAGCAGATCCATGTCAGCAATGAGCTGGACCTGCGCAACCTCTCGGCGCTGGCCGTCGACCCTCGCACCGGTCACATGCTGGTGCTTTCGGCCGACTCCCACTTGCTGCTGGAGCTGGACGAAAAAGGCGAGCAGGTCAGCTTCATGACCCTGCTGGGCGGCTTCAACGGCCTGAAGGACACGATACCGCGTGCCGAGGGCGTTACCGTCGACGAGGCCGGCAACCTGTACATGGTCAGCGAACCGAATCTGTTCTATCGTTTCGAAAAACAACGCTGACCTTGTAGGATTATTCCTCCTTCGCTGTAGGGTGTGGCACACGGCCATTAAGCTTCAGTTCAGGTAGTCGTGATATTTCAGCCACCTGTTCTTATCCGAGCCCACCCCCAACATGCGTCGACTCGCCCGTCCCAAACCTCTGATCCTGATGTTGCTGGCCATCGCCCTGATCGCTTCGATCACAATGGGACAGCGCCTGCGCCTGTTCGAGCGCGCCTGGTTCAACGTCAACAGCTTCTGGAATCCCGCCCACGAGCAGGCCATTGCGCTGGACCAGTACCGGGTCACGGTCGAAGCGCAGGCGATCGACGGCCTGGCCGACGATGTCTCGGCGCTGACCTTCGATCCTATACGCAAGAGCCTGTTCACCGTCACCAACCAGAATCCGGAGCTGGTCGAGCTGTCACTCGAAGGCAGGATCCTGCGGCGCATCGCCCTGGTGGGCTTCGGCGACCCGGAAGCGGTGGAATTCATCAGCGAAGACACTTACGTCATCACCGACGAGCGCCAGCAGCGACTGATCAAGATCCATCTGGACCAGGACACCCGGTTCCTCGACGCCGCCGACGCCGAGCAGATGACGCTTGGCGTGCACATGAGCAGCAACAAGGGGTTCGAAGGGCTCGCCTACGACTCGGTAGGCAAACGGCTATTCGTGGCCAAGGAACGCGACCCGATGCTGATTTATGAAGTGCATGGGTTTCCCCATCAGAATCCAGAAAAGTCCTACGCGGTCCATGTCATCAACAACCCCAAGCGTGATGCCGGGCTGTTCGTGCGCGACCTTTCGAGCCTGCAATACGATGAACGCAGCGGCCATCTGCTGGCGCTGTCCGAGGAATCGCGGTTGATCATCGAGTTGGACATCAATGGCCGGCCGCTGAGCACGCTGTCCTTGAGCAAGGGCAGCCAGGGCTTGCAGCAGACCGTCCCCCAGGCCGAAGGCCTCGCCATGGACGACGACGGCACCCTGTACCTGGTGAGTGAGCCGAATCTGTTCTACGTGTTCAAGAAGCCGCAGCCCGATTGATAAGAATCAAAAATCCTGTGGCGAGGGGATTTATCCCCGCTGGGCTGCGTAGCAGCCCCCAAAAGCAACGAACTCAATCTATCTGGCACACCGATCAACTCAGGTTTTAGGGCTGCTTCGCAGCCCAACGGGGATAAATCCCCTCGCCACAAGAGTGCCAGTCACCACATCGGATCAAGCCTTGAGGGTCTTCACCCCTTCAGCCGTCCCGAGCAACAGCACGTCCGCCGGACGCGCCGCGAACAGGCCATTGGTGACCACGCCGACGATGGCGTTGATCTGGCGTTCCAGCTCTACCGGGTGGGTGATCTGCAGGTTGTGCACGTCCAGGATGATGTTGCCGTTGTCGGTCAGCACGCCTTCGCGGTACACCGGGTCGCCGCCCAGCTTGACCAACTGGCGGGCGACGTGGCTGCGAGCCATCGGGATGACTTCCACCGGCAGCGGGAAAGCGCCGAGCACCGGCACCAGTTTGCTGGCATCGGCGATGCAGATGAATGTCTTGGCCACGGCGGCGACGATTTTCTCGCGCGTCAGGGCCGCGCCGCCGCCCTTGATCAGGTTCAGGTGCGCATCACTTTCGTCGGCGCCGTCGATGTAGAACTCCAGGTCGCTCACGGTGTTGAGCTCGTAGACCGGAATCCCATGCCCCTTGAGCCGCGCAGCGGTGGCTTCGGAACTGGCAACCGCGCCGTCGAAGGCGCCCTTGTGTTTTGCCAACGCGTCGATGAAGCAATTGGCCGTGGAGCCGGTGCCGACCCCGACGATGCTCTTGTCATCCAGTTTCGCAAGGATGAGGTCGACGGCGGCCTGGGCCACGGCCTGTTTGAGTTGATCCTGGGTCATGCGGGCTCCGAAGGTGCCGAGAGTGAACGAAAGGCCGGCATTATAGGCGTAGAAACCGTGGCGAGGGAGCTTGCTCCCGCTCGATGGCGCAGCCGTCGCAGAATCTTGGGCCTGCTTCGCAGTCCAGCGGGAGCAAGCTCCCTCGCCACAGCAAGCGCCCTCGCCACAGGGGGCCTTGTACCTTGAAACCCTTTAATTCGTATGGTCGCCCGGCCAAAAGCCGGGTTAGACTCCTTGGCCCTGCCCAACCCGCCCAGTGATGCTTTCCGATGCTTGAACAGTACGTCAAAAAGATCCTCACCTCGCGCGTTTACGACGTTGCCGTAGAAACCCCACTGCAGACCGCTCGCCAGCTGTCCGAACGGCTGGGCAACGACATCTGGCTCAAGCGCGAAGACTTGCAGCCGGTGTTCTCGTTCAAGATTCGCGGGGCCTACAACAAGCTGACCCAACTCAGCGACGAAGAACGCGCCCGCGGCGTGGTCACGGCGTCGGCAGGCAACCACGCCCAGGGCCTCGCCCTGGCGGCCAAGGTGCTGGGCGTGAAGGCCACCATCGTGATGCCCAAGACCACCCCGGAAATCAAGGTCGAGGGCGTGCGCTCGCGTGGCGGCAAGGTGGTGCTGCACGGCGACTCGTTCCCTGAAGCCCTGGCCTACTCGCTGAAACTGGTCGACGAAAAGGGCTACGTCTACATCCACCCGTATGACGATCCCCATACCATTGCCGGGCAGGGCACGGTGGCGATGGAAATCCTGCGCCAGCACCCGGGGCGCCTGGATGCGATATTTGTCCCGGTGGGCGGTGGCGGGCTGATCGCCGGGATCGCCGCCTACGTGAAATACCTGCGCCCGGACATCAAGGTCATCGGCGTCGAGCCGGACGACTCCAATTGCCTGCAAGCGGCCCTGGCGGCGGGCGAGCGCGTGGTGCTGCCAACGGTGGGGCTGTTTGCCGACGGCGTCGCCGTGGCGCAGATCGGCCAGCACACCTTCGATATCTGCAAGCACTACGTGGATGAGGTGATCACCGTCAGCACCGACGAGATCTGCGCCGCGATCAAGGATATCTACGACGATACCCGCTCGATCACCGAACCTGCCGGCGCCTTGGGCGTGGCCGGGATCAAGAAGTACGTCGAAACGCGCGCCACCAGCGGCCAGACCCTCGTAGCCATCGACTCCGGCGCCAACGTCAACTTCGACCGCTTGCGCCACGTGGCCGAGCGCGCCGAACTGGGCGAAGGTCGCGAAGCGATCATCGCGGTGACCATCCCCGAGAAACCGGGCAGCTTCAAGGCCTTCTGCGAAGCCATCGGCAAGCGCCAGATCACCGAATTCAACTACCGCTACAACACCGGCAGCGAAGCCCACATCTTTGTTGGCGTGCAGACCCACCCGGAGAACGACCCGCGCACGGCGCTGATCGCCAGCCTGACCGCGCAAGGCTTCCCGGTGCTGGACCTGACCGACAACGAACTGGCCAAGTTGCACATCCGCCACATGGTGGGTGGCCACGCGGCCCATGTCATCGACGAAGTGGTGCTGCGCTTCGAGTTCCCGGAGCGCCCGGGCGCGCTGTTCAACTTCCTCAACAAGCTGGGCGGGCGCTGGAATATCTCGATGTTCCACTACCGCAACCACGGCGCGGCGGACGGCCGGGTGGTCGCGGGGCTACAGGTGCCACACGATGAACGCCATCTGGTGCCGGCGGCGCTGGAGGAAATCGGTTACCCGTACTGGGATGAAAGCGATAACCCGGCGTATCAACTGTTTCTGGGGTGAATCCCGCGGTTTGGACTGGGGACTGGGTGGACCTGTGGCGAGGGAGCTTGCTCCCGCTTGAATGCGAAGCGCTCACTGCTTTTTTGGGGCCGCTTCGCGACCCAGCGGGAGCAAGCTCCCTCGCCACAGAGGGGTCTAAGCTGTGCTGGACAAGTCATAAGGAAATCGAACCATGGAAACCTTGACCATCCTGAAAGTCGCTCACGTCATTGCCACGGTACTGCTGCTGGCAGGCGTCCTGGGCCTGGCTATCTGGGTCTGGCGGACACGCCGTAACGGCGATGCCACGGCTGCGGCGCGCACGCTGCAACGCCCTCGGCTGTTTGTCTGGCTGGTGATGGGCCTGTCCCTGGCGAGCCTGCCGTTTACCGGCTGGTGGATGGTGCATCAGGTCGGCTGGCCACTGGGGCAGACCTGGCTGCTGGCTTCCAGCGTGCTCTACACCCTGGCGGCGCTGGCGGGGTTCTGGCTGTTGGTACGGCTGAACAAAGCGCGCAAGGCACCGACGGCGGGCAACGGCAGGTTCACCTTTGCCCTGGCGCTGTTCGGTGTGGTCTGTTTTATCGCCATTGCCGGGTTGATGGGGGCCAAGCCGGTCTAAGCCTTGAGACCGAGCGGCCCCATTCGCGAGCAAGCCCGCTCCCACAGGGTTGTGCACGCCCATGTGGGAGCGGGCTTGCTCGCGAAAGCGGTTTCAGCCGCGTAACGAAATCACCGGCCAGCCCCGCTTCTGCGCCTCGGCCCGCAAGTTCGGGTCCGGGTCCACGGCCACCGGGTGCGTCACCGCCTCCAGCAACGGCAAGTCATTCATCGAGTCGCTGTAGAAATAGCTGTCCTCAAGCGAATGCCCGGTTTCTTCCAGCCAGCGGTTCAGCCGGGTCACCTTGCCTTCGCGAAAGCACGGGATGTCGGTGCTGCGGCCGCTGTAGCGCCCGTCGACCATCTCGCACTCGGTGGCGATCAGGGTCTCGACCCCCAGGCGCTCGGCAATCGGGGCGGTGACGAAACGGTTGGTGGCGGTGATGATCACCAGCTTGTCGCCGGCATCGCGGTGTTTTTTCAACAGGTCGAGGGCCTGGGGCAACACGATCGGCTCGATGCAATCGCGCATGTAGTCCAGATGCCACTGGGCCAGCACGTCCATCTCGGTACGGCCGAGGATTTCCAGGCAAAAATTCAGGTACTCGGCGTTGTCCAGCTTGCCGGCCAGGTAATCCTGGTAGAACGCGTCGTTGCGCGCCTTGTAGGAGACGGCGTCGAGAAAGCCGCGCTCACACAGGTAATCGCCCCACGCGTGGTCGCTGTCGCCGCCCAGCAAGGTGTTGTCCAAGTCGAATAAAGCCAGCCGCATTGCAGTTACTCGCTGAAAAATCTGAAGAAAGGCGTCCAGAATACGGACTTTTCACAAGAGTGCACATAAGGTAGGCCGGCGCGTTGCTGCTTTCACAACCTTTGTGGAACAATGCGGCGACATGCGTTTGCGAGGTTGTTGCCGTGATCGACCCCGATGGTTTCCGCCCCAATGTGGGGATCATTCTGACGAATGATGCAGGGCAGGTGCTATGGGCTCGCCGTATCAATCAAGACGCCTGGCAGTTTCCCCAGGGCGGGATCAACCCCCAGGAGACGCCGGAAGAGGCCTTGTACCGCGAGTTGAACGAAGAAGTGGGGCTTGAGCGAGAAGATGTCGAAATACTCGCCTGCACCCGCGGCTGGTTGCGCTATCGTTTGCCGCAGCGCCTGGTCCGCACGCACAGCCAACCGCTGTGCATCGGCCAGAAACAGAAATGGTTTCTCCTGCGCCTGATCTCCAACGAGCAGCGGGTGCGGATGGATTTGACCGGTAAACCGGAGTTCGATGGCTGGCGCTGGGTCAGCTATTGGTATCCGTTGGGCCAGGTGGTGACATTCAAGCGCGAGGTGTATCGACGCGCTCTCAAAGAGCTTGCCCCGCGCCTGCTGACGCGCGACTGACGACGGAGTTCGACCCCGAGCCATGCTCAATACGCTGCGCAAGATCGTCCAGGAAGTTAACTCCGCCAAGGATCTCAAGGCGGCGTTGGGGATTATTGTATTGCGCGTCAAAGAGGCCATGGGCAGCCAGGTCTGCTCGGTCTACCTGCTGGACCCCGAGACCAACCGTTTCGTGCTGATGGCCACCGAGGGCTTGAACAAGCGCTCGATCGGCAAGGTCAGCATGGCGCCCAATGAAGGTCTGGTCGGCCTGGTCGGCACGCGCGAAGAACCCCTGAACCTCGAGAACGCCGCGGACCACCCGCGCTACCGCTACTTCGCCGAAACCGGCGAAGAGCGTTACGCCTCGTTCCTCGGCGCACCGATCATTCACCACCGCCGCGTCGTCGGCGTGCTGGTCATCCAGCAAAAGGAGCGCCGCCAGTTCGACGAAGGTGAAGAAGCCTTCCTCGTGACGATGAGCGCGCAACTGGCCGGGGTCATCGCCCACGCCGAGGCCACCGGCTCGATCAGCGGCCTGGGTCGCCAGGGCAAGGGCATCCAGGAAGCCAAGTTCGTCGGCGTGCCGGGTTCACCGGGAGCGGCCGTGGGTACCGCGGTGGTCATGCTGCCGCCGGCCGACCTCGACGTGGTGCCGGACAAGACCATCACCGACATCGACGCCGAGCTGGGGCTGTTCAAGACCGCCATCGAAGGCGTGCGCGCCGACATGCGCGCCCTCTCGGCCAAACTGGCGACGCAACTGCGCCCCGAAGAGCGTGCGCTGTTCGACGTTTATCTGATGATGCTCGACGACGCCTCCCTGGGCAGCGAGGTGACCACGGTCATCAAGACCGGCCAGTGGGCCCAGGGCGCGTTGCGCCAGGTGGTGACCGACCACGTCAACCGTTTCGAACTGATGGACGACGCCTACCTGCGCGAGCGCGCCTCCGACGTCAAGGACCTCGGCCGCCGGCTGCTGGCCTACCTGCAGCAGGAACGCCAGCAGACCCTGGTCTACCCCGACAACACCATCCTGGTCAGCGAGGAGCTGACCCCGGCCATGCTCGGCGAAGTGCCCGAAGGCAAGCTGGCGGGGCTGGTGTCGGTGCTGGGTTCGGGCAACTCCCACGTGGCGATCCTGGCCCGGGCCATGGGCATCCCGACGGTGATGGGCCTGGTGGACCTGCCGTACTCCAAGGTCGACGGCATCCAGATGATCGTCGACGGCTACCACGGCGAGGTCTACACCAACCCCAGCGACGTGCTGCGCAAGCAGTTCGCCGATGTGGTGGAAGAAGAAAAGCAACTGGCCCTGGGCCTGGATGCGCTGCGGGACCTGCCTTGCGTGACGCTGGACGGCCATCGCATGCCGCTGTGGGTCAACACCGGCCTGCTGGCCGACGTGGCCCGGGCGCAGAAGCGCGGCGCCGAGGGCGTAGGCCTGTACCGCACCGAAGTGCCATTCATGATCAACCAGCGCTTCCCCAGCGAGAAGGAACAGCTGGCGATCTACCGTGAACAACTGGCCGCCTTCCATCCGCAGCCGGTGACCATGCGCAGCCTGGACATTGGCGGCGACAAATCCCTGTCTTACTTCCCGATCAAGGAAGACAACCCGTTCCTCGGCTGGCGCGGCATCCGCGTGACCCTCGACCACCCGGAAATCTTCCTGGTCCAGGCACGCGCCATGCTCAAGGCCAGCGAAGGCCTGAACAACCTGCGCATCCTGTTGCCGATGATCTCCGGCACCCACGAGCTGGAAGAAGCCCTGCACCTGATTCACCGGGCCTGGGGCGAAGTACGCGACGAAGGCACCGACGTACCGATGCCGCCGGTGGGCGTGATGATCGAGATCCCGGCAGCGGTGTACCAGACCAAGGAACTGGCGCGCCAGGTGGACTTCCTGTCGGTGGGCTCCAACGACCTGACGCAATACCTGCTGGCCGTGGACCGCAACAACCCACGGGTGGCCGACCTGTACGACTATCTGCACCCCGCCGTGCTGCAAGCGTTGCAGACCGTGGTGCGCGACGCCCATGCCGAAGGCAAGCCGGTGAGCATCTGCGGCGAAATGGCCGGCGACCCGGCAGCCGCCGTCCTGTTGATGGCGATGGGTTTTGACAGCCTGTCGATGAACGCCACCAACTTGCCGAAAGTGAAGTGGATGCTGCGCCAGATCAACCTCAGCAAGGCCCAGGAACTGCTGGCGGAAGTCATGACCATCGACAACCCGCAAGTGATCCACAGCTCCCTGCAACTGGCGCTGAAGAACCTCGGGTTGGCGCGGATGATCAATCCGGCTTCGAACAAGACGCTCTAGGTTCTGTTTGAAAGTCTTGAGACGAAGTGAGGCGGTTTTTAACGCAGCATCACCGAGTATCAAGGCTTTTCGGGCAGAGCCTAGTCGCCGCATCTGTGGCGAGGGAGCTTGCTCCCGCTCGGCTGCGAAGCAGTCGCAAGCTCCCCCTGACACTGTTCTTATCGATATCCCCGCAATCGGGAGTGCCTTGCACTCCAGCGGGAGCAAGCTCCCTCGCCACGGGTTGACGCTACCCCTTCAGGCTCGCACCTCCACCTCCACCTCCCCCAAATGCCCCCCATGGGGCCCGAAGCTGCGTTCGACCAGGTGCCGTGTCCCATCGGCATGGACGATCAACGCCGTGCTCGCTCGCGTCCCGTAGGCGGGGCTGGCAATGAAGACACTCGACAACAGCCGCTCGGTCGCCAGGCCCACGCCGGTGTCCGGCAAATCGGCCACCGGGGCCGGCTCCGGGTCGTTGAGCAGTGCCAGCAAGGCCTGGGGATGCGGGTCATCCAGCACCTCGGCGAGCGCGGCCCGGGCCTTGAGAAGCTTGGGCCAGGGCGTGTTCAGCCCGGCGTTCGACACCCCGTAAAGGCCCTCCGCCAGGCATTGCGGACGGGCGTCGCGAGCGTTGAAGTGCCAGAGCTCAGCGCCGTCGCCAAGCAACAGGTTGAACCCGCCATACTCGCCGGCACGGGGCACGACTTCGCTGAAATAATCGGCAATCGACAGGCTCCCGCCCAAAAAGCGCGCCACCAGCTCTCCCCGCGACTTGAAGGCCGGGCCCTGGCCCGGGTCGCGGATGTTGGTCAGGGCGGCGAAGCGACCGTCGGCGCCGATGCCCAGCCAGGTGCCACCGGCCTCCAGATCACGACCGGCATGGACATGGGGTGCATCCGGCCACTGAGCCAGGGGCAAGGTCGGCCGGGCGTAGAATTCATCGCGGTTGGCCGCCACGATCAACGGCCAAGCGTGGCCAGGTCGCCAGGCAAATACGATCAGGCACATCAGGTAGTCCCCAGCCAGTTAGACGGATTTAGCGAAGACCCGTGGCGAGGGAGCTTGCTCCCGCTGGAGGGCGCAGCACTCCCCGGCGATTTTTGGGCTACTGCGTAGCCCAACGGGAGCAAGCTCCCTCGCCACAAAAGCGATCGGTGTTCGAACCCACTCTACCCACACATCGCCCTCGCATCCATCGCCTTCAGTGGAGCCCGGGGCCATGGATCCGTTACCATGCCGCTCTTGTTTCGGGGATGGCTGGGGAGACGCTGGTGGAATTTGTGCTCTATCTGCTGCTCGGCGCCTGCGCCGGTGTGCTGGCCGGGCTGTTCGGCGTGGGCGGCGGGATGATCATCGTTCCCGTCCTGGTGTTCAGTTTCACCTTGCAGGGTTTCGACCCGCAGGTCCTGACCCACCTGGCCGTGGGCACCTCCCTGGCGTCGATCATCTTCACCTCGGTCAATGCCGTGCGCGAGCACCAGCGCAAGGGCGCGGTGCGCTGGCCGATCTTCGCCTGGATGACCGTCGGGATCCTGGTCGGGGCTGGCGTCGGAGCGGTCACCGCCGAGGCGATTTCCGGCCCGAACCTGCAAAAGATCATCGGCGTGTTCGCCATGGTCGTCGCGCTGCAACTGGCCCTGGACTTCAAGCCCAAGGCCAGCCGCACGGTGCCGGGCAAGGCCGGGCTGACCCTGGCCGGCACGGTGATCGGCTGGGCGTCGGCGATTTTCGGCATCGGCGGCGGTTCGCTGACCGTACCGTTCCTGACCTGGCGCAGCGTGCCGATGCAGCAGGCGGTGGCGACGTCATCGGCCTGTGGCCTGCCGATTGCCCTGGCCAGTGCTTTAAGTTTCATGATTTTGGGCTGGCACGATCCGCTGCTCCCAGCCCATAGTCTCGGTTTTGTGTATTTGCCGGCGTTGTTGGGCATCGCCCTGACCAGCATGGTCTTCGCCCGCTTCGGCGCGCGACTGGCCCATCGCCTGTCGCCGCGCTTGCTCAAACGGCTGTTCGCCGCTTTGCTGTTCTGCGTGGGCGCAAGTTTCCTGCTCTGACGCAATCCTGGCTTAATCCCGAGGTGGCAGCGTCGCCCGGGTATTTTTGACGTTTACGAGGAATATCAATGCTGCCTTACCCGCAGATCGATCCGGTGGCCCTGGCCATCGGCCCGCTGAAAATCCACTGGTACGGCCTGATGTACCTGGTCGGCATCGGCGGCGCCTGGCTGTTGGCGTCGCGCCGGCTCAACCGCTTCGACCCGACCTGGAACAAGGAAAAACTCTCCGACCTGGTGTTCTGGCTGTCCATGGGGGTGATTGTCGGCGGGCGCTTGGGCTACGTGCTGTTCTACGACCTGAGCGCCTACCTGGCCAACCCGACGCTGATCTTCGAGGTCTGGAAGGGCGGCATGTCGTTCCACGGTGGCTTCATCGGCGTGATGCTCGCGGCGGTGTGGTTCGGCAAGCGCAACAACAAGTCGTTTTTCGAGCTGATGGACTTCGTCGCGCCGATGGTGCCGATCGGCCTGGGCGCCGGGCGCATCGGCAACTTCATCAACGCCGAATTGTGGGGCAAGCCGACCGACGTGCCGTGGGCGATGGTCTTCCCGCCGTTCAGCGACCCGGCGCAGTTGCCGCGCCACCCGTCGCAGTTGTACCAGTTCGCCCTCGAAGGCGTGGCGCTGTTCCTGATTCTCTGGCTGTTCTCGCGCAAGCCGCGGCCAACCATGGCCGTGTCGGGCATGTTCGCGCTGTTCTACGGAATCTTCCGCTTCATCGTCGAGTTCGTCCGTGTACCGGACGCCCAGCTCGGCTACCTGGCTTGGAACTGGCTGACCATGGGCCAGGTGCTGTGCCTGCCGATGATCGTCGGTGGCCTGGTGCTGATCTGGCTGGCTTATCATCGTGCGCCGGCTGCGGCGGCCAAGGCTTAAAAAATTCGAACCCCGGGGCCCGGCCTCGGGTTCAAGGACACAGGTAACCCATGAAGCAATATCTCGATCTGGTGGCCCACGTCATCAAGAACGGCACCAAGCAAGCCAACCGCACGGGCGTGAACACCATCAGTTTCCCCGGTGCGATGCTGCGCTATGACCTCAAGGACGGTTTCCCGGCCATCACCACCCGCAAGATGGCGTTCAAGTCGGCCATCGGCGAGATGTGCGGGTTCCTGCGCGGCGTCAACAATGCTGCCGAATTCCGGGCGTTGGGCTGCAAGGTCTGGGATCAGAACGCCAATGAAAACGCCCAATGGCTGGCCAACCCATTCCGCCAGGGCGAAGACGACCTGGGCGAGATCTATGGCGTGCAATGGCGCAAGTGGCCGGCCTACAAGCAGATCCCGGTGACCAACCGGGCGGCCATCGAGCAGACCCTGGCCCAGGGCTACCGGCAGATCGCCGAAGGCGAAGAGAACGGCCAGGCCTACGTGGTGCTGTACAAAGCCATCGACCAGGTCCGCCAGTGCGTCGACACCATCATCAAGGACCCGGGCAGCCGGCGCATTCTGTTCCACGGCTGGAACTGCGCCCAGCTCGATGAGATGGCCCTGCCGCCGTGCCATCTGCTCTACCAGTTCCACCCGAATGTCGAGACCAAGGAAATCTCCCTGACCCTCTACATCCGCTCCAACGACCTGGGGCTGGGTACGCCGTTCAACCTCACCGAGGGCGCCGCGCTGCTGAGCCTGATCGGCCGCCTGACCGGCTATACCCCGCGTTGGTTCACCTATTTCATCGGCGACGCGCACGTCTACGAAAACCACCTGGACATGCTCAACGAACAGCTCACCCGCGAGCCGTTCCCGATGCCGAGGCTGGTGATTTCCGAGCGCGTGCCGGAGTTCGCCAAGACCGGCGTGTACCAGCCGGAGTGGCTGGAGCTCGTGGAGCCGGGCGACTTCAGCCTCGAAGGCTACCAGCACCATGCGCCGATGACCGCGCCGATGGCGGTCTGAAGCACACCACTGTCCATCCCTGTGGGAGCGGGCTTGCTCGCGAAGGCGGCCTATCAGATAAAGGAATCTTGTCTGATGTACCGCCTTCGCGGGCAAGCCCGCTCCCACATTGGATCTTCATGACCTTCAATGCCCATGACTGCGCCCCACATGCGAAGGCTCCGTCTCCGGCACCACCGCTCCGCTGACCTCCAGCCGCTGCAAAATCCCACATTGCTCCAGGTCCGGCCCTTCGCCACAGCGATGGCGCAGGTCGATCAGTTGCGCCTGCAAGGCCAGCAGGCCATCGATCCGCGCCTTGACGTGGTGGATGTGCTCATCGATCAGGGCATTGACGCTTTCGCATTGGTCCTGGGGGCTGTCGCGCAGGGTCAGCAGGCTGCGAATTTCCTCCAGGGTCATGTCCAGGGTGCGGCAGTTGCGGATGAACGTCAGCCGCTCGGCATGGGCCTGGGTATAGACGCGGTAGTTGCCGTCGCTGCGGGCCGGCTCCGGCAACAGGCCTTCGCGCTCGTAGTAGCGGATGGTTTCGACCTGGCAGTCGGTGATTTTCGCCAGTTCGCCGATCTTCATGGCGGTGTCTCCCAAATAGGTGCTTGACCCTATAGTGGCTACAGGGTCTTTACTGTGCAACAGGCACTTTTCATGGACGTCACCCGATGAGCGATTCCCTTCACATCCACAAGCCCAACCATGGCCATGACCACGGGCATTCCTGCTGCGCCTCGGAAGCGGCGCCGTCGGTGGTCAACCTCGGCCACGCACCGACGGACGGCGCGCGGTTGAGCAGTTTTCGCATCGAGGCGATGGACTGCCCCACCGAACAGACGCTGATCCAGAACAAGCTCGGCAAGCTTGAAGGCGTGCAGCAGCTGGAATTCAACCTGATCAACCGCGTGCTGGGCGTCACCCATGACTTGCCCGACGACGCACCGATCATCCGCGCGATCCAGTCCCTGGGCATGCAGGCCGAGCCGCTGACACCGGGTCAGGAGAAACCTGCCAACCCACAACCCGCCCCCGCCAAGCCCTGGTGGCCGCTGGCGTTGTCCGGCGTCACGGCCCTGGGCGCCGAGGTGATCCATTTCACCAACGCCGCCCCCACCTGGGTGGTGGCCGTGGTGGCGCTGGTGTCGATCCTCAGCGGCGGCCTTGGCACCTACAAAAAAGGCTGGATCGCCCTGAAGAACCGCAACCTGAACATCAACGCGCTGATGAGCATCGCCGTGACCGGCGCCGTGCTGATCGGCCAATGGCCGGAAGCGGCAATGGTGATGTTCCTGTTCACCGTGGCCGAACTGATCGAGGCCAAATCCCTGGACCGGGCACGCAATGCCATCAGCGGCCTGATGCAGATGGCCCCGGAACAGGCCACCGTGCAACAGCCCGACGGTAGCTGGCAGGTGCAGGAGGTCAAGGCCATCGCCCTGGGCGCGCGAGTCCGGGTTCGCCCCGGCGAGCGCGTCGCCCTGGACGGAGACGTGGTAGCCGGGCGCTCGACCATCGACCAGGCACCGATCACCGGCGAAAGCCTGCCGGTGGAGAAAACCGTCGGCGACAAGGTGTTTGCCGGCACCATCAACCAGGCCGGCGAGCTGGAGTACACCGTCACCGCCGCGGCGGACCAGTCCACCCTGGCGCGCATTATCCACGCCGTGGAACAGGCCCAGGGTTCGCGGGCACCCACTCAGCGTTTCGTCGATCAATTTTCAACCTATTACACCCCGGTGGTATTCGCCCTGGCCCTCGCCGTGGCCGTCATCCCGCCGCTGTTCATGGGCGCGGCGTGGTTCGACTGGATCTACCGGGCGTTGGTGCTGCTGGTGGTGGCGTGCCCTTGTGCGCTGGTGATCTCCACGCCGGTGACCATCGTCAGCGGCCTGGCGGCAGCGGCGCGCCGAGGTATCCTGGTCAAGGGCGGCGTGTACCTGGAGGCTGGCTACAAGCTCGACTACCTGGCCTTGGACAAGACCGGCACGATTACCCACGGCAAACCGGTGCAGACCGACTGCGTGGTGTTGGACCCCACCGTGGAAACCACCGCCCCGGCCTTGGCCGCGAGCCTGGCCGCCCGTTCCGACCACCCGGTGTCGCGCGCCATCGCCGAGGCGGCGACGGACAAGCAACGGGCGGCGCAGCCTGTGGATAACTTCCAAGCCCTGGCGGGACGAGGGGTGCGTGGCGACATCGACGGCCAGACCTACCACCTGGGCAATCATCGCCTGGTGGAAGACCTGGGCCTGTGCTCACCGGCGCTGGAGGAGCAACTCTTCGCCCTGGAAAAACAAGGCAAGTCGGTGGTGCTGTTGCTCGATGCCAAGGGCCCCCTGGCGCTGTTCGCCGTGGCCGACACCGTGAAGGAGTCCAGCCGCGAAGCCATCCGGCAATTGCATGAGCTGGGCATCAAGACCCTGATGCTCACCGGCGACAACGTTCACACCGCCGAAGCGATTGCGACCCAGGTGGGCATGGACCAGGCCCGAGGCGACCTGTTGCCGAACGACAAGCTGCAAGCCATCGAAGCGCTGTACGCCAAGGGGCACCGGGTGGGCATGGTGGGTGACGGCATCAACGACGCGCCGGCCCTGGCTCGCGCGGAAATCGGCTTCGCCATGGCAGCGGCCGGGACCGACACGGCCATCGAAACCGCCGACGTCGCCTTGATGGACGACGACCTGCGCAAGATCCCGGCCTTCATCCGCCTGTCGCGGCAAACCTCCAGCATCCTGAAACAGAACATCGCCCTGGCGCTGGTCATCAAGGCGATTTTCCTCGGCGTGACCTTCGCCGGCCTCGCCACCATGTGGATGGCGGTTTTCGCCGACATGGGGGTGAGCTTGCTGGTGGTGTTCAATGGGTTGCGGTTGTTGCGTAAGTAAAGGTCACGGTCGGCTGGGCGGACGCCTTCGCGGGTAAACCCGCTCCCACAAAGGCGGTGGTGTGAATACAGATTCTGCATCCGCCCGCGCCCCCTGTGGGAGCGGGTTTACCCGCGCAGGCGTCGGACAGTCAGCATCCATTTGTCAGCCCCGCCCTCTTCGCGAGCAAGCTCGCTCCCACAGTTTTCCGAGTTGCCTACAGCGCGAAGGCCCAGCGCGAGCAAGCTCCCTCGCCACAAGGGCCGAGAACAGCCCCTTCAATCGCGCTTGGGCTCGCGGATCTTGTACCAGGCCACATACAGCGCCGGCAGGAACAACAGCGTCAGCAGCGTGGCGATGATGATCCCGCCGATCATCGCGTAGGCCATCGGCCCCCAGAACACTTCGCGGGCAATCGGGATCATCCCCAGGCTGGCGGCAGCGGCCGTGAGCAGGATCGGCCGGCGCCGGTGCTCGGTGGCCTCCACCACGGCATCCCAGGGCTCGTAGCCGTCGCGCTCATACTCATCGATCTGGGTCACCAGGATCACCGAGTTGCGGATGATGATGCCGATCAGCGCCAGGATCCCCAGGATCGCCACGAAGCCCATGGGCGTGCCCGTCGGCACCAGCGCCAGGACCACGCCGATCAGGCCCAGGGGCGCCACGCTCGCCACCAGGAACAGCTTCTGCACGCTGTGCAGCTGGATCATCAGGAAAGTCGCCATCAGGAACAGCATCAGCGGCACGACACTGGCAATCGGCCCCTGGGCCTTGCTGCTTTCCTCCACCGTACCGCCCGTGGCGACTTTGTAGCCCGCTGGCAAGCCGGCGGCGAACTTGTCGATGTCCGGCTGCAGTTGCTTGACCAGGTCAGTGGGCTGGATTTCGTCGCGCACCGCGGCCTTAATGGTGATGGTCGGCTTGCGGTCGCGCCGCCACACCAGTGGCTGCTCCAGCTCATAGCGCACGGTGGCGAACGCCAACAGCGGGATCGAGGCGCCGCCGGGGGTGACAATCTGCAGGTTCTGCAAGGTTTCCGGCGAACCGCGCTCGGCGTCGACGGCACGCCCCACCACGTCGATCAGGTAGATATCGTCGTCGACCTGGGTCACGGGCGAGCCACTGACGATGCTGTTCATCAGCCGGGCGACGTCATCGGAGGACAAGCCGAGTTGCCGCGCCTTGTCCTGGGCAATGTCGATGCGCAGCACCTTGCCCGGCTCGTTCCAGTCGTAAATGATCTCGCCGATGTGCGAGTTCTTGTCCAGTTCGGTGGCCAGTTCGATGGCGTGTTTGCGCACCTGGTCGATGTCCTTGCCGCTGACCCGGTACTGGATCGGCCGGCCCACCGGCGGGCCCATTTCCAGGGCTTGCACGTAGCTGCCGATGCCGACGAAGTCCTCGCGCAAGCGCTTTTGCAGGCGCTCGGTGAGGGCCGTGCGCGACTCCAGGCCCTTGCTGACGATCACCAGCTGCGCGTAGTACGGGTTCTGCAACTGCTGGTCCAGGGGCAGGTAGAAGCGAATCGCGCCTTCGCCGATGTAGGTGCTCCAGCGCTCGATGTCCGGGTCGCCCTTGAGGCTCGCTTCCAGGCGATCGACCGCCCGGCGCGTCTCGTCCATCGAGGCATTTTGCGGCAAGTTCAGGTCCACCAGGATTTCCGGCCGGTCCGAGGACGGGAAGAACTGGTTCTGCACGAAGCGCATGCAAAACACCGCCAGCACGAACAACAGCACCGTAATGCCGATGGCCCACCAGCGATTGCGCATCGCCCACAACAGGCCGCCGTTGAACGCCCGGCCGATCCGGCCCGGCTCGGCGCTGTGGGGCTTCACGTTGGTGCTCAGGATGTGCACGCCGATCACCGGGGCGAACAGTACCGCGACGATCCAGGACACCAGCATCGCCACGGCGATGACCGCGAACAGGGTGAAGGTGTACTCGCCGGCGGAGCTGGCGTTCAGGCCGATGGGCACGAAACCGGCCACGGTCACCAGGGTCCCGGTGAGCATCGGGAACGCAGTGGAGGTATAGGCGAAGGTGGCGGCCTGGTCCTTGCTGTCGCCTTTCTCCAGACGCGTGACCATCATCTCCACGGTGATCATGGCGTCGTCCACCAGCAGCCCCAGGGCGATGATCAACGCCCCGAGGGAGATCCGCTGCATGGTAATGCCGCTGTACTCCATGAAGAGGAAGACCATCGCCAGCACCAGCGGGATCGAGCAGGCCACCACCAGTCCGGCGCGTATGCCCAGGCTGATGAAACTGACCACCAGCACGATGATCACCGCCTCGAACAACGCGCTGGTGAAGCCGCCGACGGCCTCCTCCACCACTTCGGCCTGGTCCGACACGGTGTGCACGCCGACGCCGACCGGCAGGTCGGCCGTCAGTTCGTTCATGCGCGCATGCAGGGCCTTGCCGAATGCCTGGATATTGCCGCCCTTCTTCATGGCGATGGCCAGGCCGATGGCTGGCGTGCCGTTGAAGCGGAACATCGGCGTGGCCGGGTCGACGTAGCCGCGACTGATGTCGGCGACGTCAGCCAGGCGGTAGAACCGGTCGTTGAGCCGCAGGTTGACGTTGGCCAGGTCTTTTTCCGATTGGAACTGCCCCGACGTGCGCACGGAAATCCGCTCGGGACCGGCGTCGATCACCCCGGCGGGCGTCACCGCGTTCTGCGATTGCAGGCTCTGCACCACCTGGCGCTGGTCGATGCCCAGTGCGGCGAGTTTGCGCGTGGAGAAGTTCAGGTACAGCACTTCGTCCTGCTCGCCGATCATCTCCACCTTGCCCAGGCCTGGCACGTCGCGGATTTCGGCACGGACCTGCTCCACGTAGTCGCGCAACTGGCGCATCGACAAGCCGTCGCCGGTGAAGGCATACACCGAACCGTACACGTCACCGAACTCGTCGTTGAACCCCGGGCCTTGCAGGCCTTCGGGGAAGTCGCCACGAATGTCGTTGATCTTCTTGCGCACCTGGTACCAGATCTCGGGAATGTCCTTGGCACTGGTGGTATCGCGCAGGTACACGAACACCGTCGATTCCCCCGGACGGGTGTAGCTCTTGACGTAGTCGAGGGAGTCGAGCTCTTCGAGTTTCTTCTCGATGCGGTCGGTGACCTGCTTGAGGGTTTCTTCCTGGGTCGCACCGGGCCAACGGGTCTGGATGACCATGGTCTTGATGGTGAACGAAGGGTCTTCTTCGCGCCCCAGGTTAAGGTAGGAAAACACCCCCATCAGCAACGCGACGAACATCAGGTACCAGACGAACGACTGATGCCGCAGGGCCCATTCGGATAAGTTGAAAGGCCCTTTCATCGTGCGTCCTCGTCGAGTTTCACTTTCTGCCCCGGCTTGAGGCTGTTCACGCCGGCGCTGACCACGCGGTCGCCCGGCTTGATGCCATTGGCGACCAGCACCGAGTCCGCCGAACGCTCGATGATCCGCACGTCGCGAGGCGAGACCGTTTGGTTCTGCGGGTCGATCAGCCAGATCCGGGCCTTGCCATCGACCTCTTGCAGCGCACTGAGGGGCAGCTCGATCCGCGGTTCAATGGCCGAACTCAGGGTGACGCTGATGGCCGTGCCCAGGCGAAAGCCCGGCGGCGTCTCGGCCAGCGTCAGTCGCGCGCGACGCGTGCGCGTTGCACTCTGGGCCTGGGGTTCGATCTCGCGGACGGTGGCGGTGGTGCGGGTGGCCGGATCCAGCTGCGCGGCAACTTCGAATACGACGCCGGCGGGCAGCCGGTCGACCAAGTCGGCCGGCAGGTCGATCACCGCTTCCTTGATGTCCGGGCGAGCCAGGGTCACCACTTGCTGGCCGGCGGTGACCACCTGCCCGGCTTCGGCATTCCAGGCCGTGACCACCGCATCGTGATCGGTGTGCAGCTCGCTGTAGTTGAGTTGATCACGGGCCTGTTGCACCGCTGCCTTGGCCTGTTCTAGCGAGGCCCCGGTGGTCTTCAGGTCGGTCTGGGCGATGTCCAGTTGCGCCTGGGCACCGACGCCACGGTCGAACAATTGCTGCTGGCGGCGGGCATTGGCCTGGGCATTGATGTACTGCGCCTCGATCCGCGCCAAGTCGCCCTGGGCGGCAAGCAACTGGTTCTGCTGGTCGGTGGGGTCGAGGGTGGCGAGCAGGTCGCCCTTCTTCACTTCGGCGCCGACATCGACATTGCGCCTGGCGATTCGCCCGGGCACGCGGAAACCCACGTTGGTCTCGTAGCGCGCCTGGATGTTCCCGGCAAAGCGTCCGAGAGCCTGTTGGTCCAGGGCCTGCACTTCAACGGACAGCACCGGGCGTACCGGCTCGGGCGGGGCTTCTTCCTTCGAACAGGCGACCAGCAGCAGCGTCATCAGGAGCGTCCATGGACCTTTCATGGCTGGGCTCCTGTCGGGGGTTTCGCGGCGGTGTTTTCAGCGATCTCGACGCGAACGCCGGGGTGCAGCAACTGCCCGCCGGCAGTGACGACGTTCTCGCCGCCCTTGAGCCCGTCGCTGATGATGACCTTGCCGGTCAGGTAACGACCGACGGTGACCGAATGCAGTTGCGCCTTGCCCTCGCCGTCCACCAGCCACACGGCCGGCTCGCTGAGGTTCTTGGTCAACGCCGACCAGGGCAGCTCGACGGCGGTCTGGCCCGCGGATTTGGCCGTGGCGCTGACCACCGACCCCAGGCGCATGCCTTCGGGCAGGTCATCGAGGGTGACCTTGACCTGCACCGTGCCGGTCTGGGCGGACACCGCCGGAGTGATTTCGCGCACCTTGCCCGTGGTCTGGACGGCCGGGTTGTCCAGCAGGCTGATGACAATCGCCGGATCCGAGGGTGGTTCACGCAACAGCGATTCGTAGATGTTGAACACCGCGTCGCGCGCGCCGTCCTGGGCCAGGCTGAAAATCGGCTCGGTGGCCTGCACCACCTGCCCCACCTCGGCCTGGCGCGCCGTGATGATGCCCGGCGCCTCGGCGACCAGCGCGGTGTAGCTCAACTGTTCGCGGGCATTGGCCAACTGGGCCTGGGCCGCGGTCAAGGCACTCTGGCTGCTGCGCAACTGCGCCTGGGCCGCGTCGTATTCGCTCTGGCTGGTGTAGCCCTTGGGCAAGAGTTTCTGCTGGCGCACGAACGCTGCCGCACTCTGCTTGACCCGCGCCTGCTCGGCGGCCACCTGGGCCTCGGCGGAGTCGACGTTGGTCTGCAAGTCCCGCGGATCGAGGCGGGCGAGCACTTGTCGTGCCGAAACCCGGTCGCCGACATCCACCTTGCGCTCGATGATCTTGCCGCCAACGCGAAACGAAAGGTCGGTCTGCACCCGCGCCTGGACATCACCGGTCAGCGTCACCGAGGCCGCATATTCGCTGGGCACGACCTGCTGCACGAAGACCCGTGGCAAGGCTTTTTCAACAGGTTTTTCATCACCGCATCCCGCCAACAACGCACACAAGGCCAAGCCAACAACCCGTTTGATTCGAGGACCAGCCATGCAGACTCCTTGCATTGCACGAACGTGCCAGTGACGATACGACTGTGAGCTTAGAACAGGGTTCCACGGATGCACAGACGCTAACCCGACAGCAGGAAATCGCCCATGCTCAGAACACTCGCGGTGGCCAACTACCGCTCCATCAACAAGCTGGTGATCCCCTTGGGGCGGCTGAACCTGATCACCGGCCCCAATGGCAGCGGCAAGTCCAATCTGTACCGCGCCCTGCGCCTGCTGGCTGAAACCGCGCAGGGTGGCGTGGTCAACGCCCTGGCCCGCGAAGGTGGCCTGGACTCGACCTTCTGGGCCGGGCCGGAGGAAATCAGCCGACGCATGCGCAGCGGCGATGTGCCTGTGCAGGGCATCGTGCGCCAGGGCACCAAGCGCCTGCGCCTGGGCTTTGCCGGGGAAGACTTCAGCTATTCGATCGCCCTGGGCCTGCCGGAGCCCAGCCTCTCGGCGTTTTCACTGGACCCTGAAATCAAGCGCGAATGCATCTGGGCCGGCCCGGTCTTTCGTCCCGCCAGCCTGCTGGTGGACCGCAACGGGCCAATGATCCGTGCCCGCGAAGGCCGCGCCTGGGATGTACTGGCCCAGCACACGCCCACCTTCGACAGCCTGTTCGATCAGGTCGGCAGCTTGCGCTCCTCGCCGGAGGTGTTCCAGATGCGCGAATTCATCCGACGCTGGCGCTTCTACGACCACTTTCGCAGCGACGCCGACGCCCCGGTACGCCAGCCACAACTGGGCACTCGCACGCCGGTGCTGCACCACGACGGCCGCGACCTGGCCGCCGCCCTGCAGACCATCCTTGAGATCGGCGACGTCGAGGCGTTGCACGCCACCATTGGCGATGCGTTCCCTGGCGCCCGGCTGCACATCGAAAAACTCCAAGGTGGGCGTTTCGCGATCGCGTTCCAGCAGCACGGCCTGCTGCGTCCGCTGTCCGCCGCCGAACTGTCGGACGGCACCCTGCGCTACCTGTTGCTGGTCGCCGCCCTGCTCACACCGCGACCGCCGTCGCTGATGGTGCTCAACGAACCTGAAACCAGCCTGCACCCCGATCTGCTACCGGCCCTGGCACGCTTGATCATCCGCGCCTCGGCCAATTGCCAGATCTGGGTCGTGTCCCATGCCACGCGCCTGATCGCCGCCTTGCAACAAGACGAGGACTGCAATTGCATCGTGCTGGAAAAAGACCTGGGACAGACCGCAGTGGTGGGCCAGGGAATGCTGGATATGCCGGCCTGGAACTGGCCGGATTGACCGGCAGGATTTGCACAAGCGTTGCAGGGGGACTATTTTCCTTGCGCTGCAGGACGGGTTTGATCGCCCGCCAAGGAAACGCAGCCAACCGCCAGTTTCTCTGGCGACACACACAAGGAGAATTGAATGGCCAACGTGAAAGCCCCCCAACCACTCGCCCCGCAAGACGTGGTCAAACTGCTCGTGGCCCTGCGCCGAGCGCTGAAGAACAGAGCTGCGTAGCGCAGCAGAATCGATGTGCCATTGTGGCGAGCGGATCAATCCCCTCGCCACAAACGCGTCAGCTTGGCTCGATCAGAACGCCGGCAATACCGCGCCGCTGTATTTCTGCTCGATGAACGCCTTCACTTCAGGGCTGGTCAGGGCCTTGGCCAGTTTCTGGATGGCCGGGCTGTCCTTGTTGTCAGGACGTGCCACCAGGAAGTTCACGTAAGGCGAATCCGAACCTTCGATCACCAAAGCATCCTTGGCCGGGTTCAGACCCGCTTCCAGGGCGTAGTTGGTGTTGATCATGTCCAGGTCGACCTGGTCCAGCACACGCGGCAGCATGGCCGATTCCAGCTCCTTGAACTTGAAGTTGTGCGGGTTCTTGGCGATGTCTTTCGGCGTGGCCAGGGCGTTCTTCGGATCCTTGAGCTCGATCAGGCCCGCCTTCTGCAGCAGGATCAAGGCGCGACCGCTGTTGCTGCCTTCGTTGGGGATGGCAATGGTGGCGCCGTCTTTGAGCTCGGCCAGGCTTTTGACTTTCTTCGAGTAGCCGCCGAAGGGTTCGACGTGCACGCCGATAACGGTCACCAGGTTGGTGCCTTTGCCTTCGTTGAAGCTCTTGAGGTACGGCAGGGTCTGGAAGTAGTTGGCGTCCAGGCGCTTCTGGTCGACCTGTACGTTGGGTTGCACGTAGTCGGTGAAGACCTTGATTTGCAGGTCCACGCCTTCCTTGGCCAGGGCCGGCTTGATCAGTTCGAGGATCTCGGCGTGGGGCACCGGGGTGGCGGCCACGACCAGTTTTTCCGCCGCCTGGGCCAGGCCCGAAGTCAGGGCTGCCGCCAATGCGGTAAACAACAGAACCTTTTTCATGCAGTGTCCTTATCGAGAATCACCGTCGCCCGCGGCGACAGCCAGAAAGTGAGAGTGCCAGCGAAGTGCTATCGCTGGCGTGAGACGGACAATACCGATATTTTTTATGCCTTAACAATATCTTTTATTCAAGTTCATATTCATTTTGCTCATATAAATAACCGACCGTGGCGAGGGAGCTTGCTCCCGCTGGGACGGTCCGACGTCTGGGGCGAAGCGGCCCTGAAAATATTATGGCTGCTGCGCAACCGAGCGGGCGCCAGCGCCCTCGCCACAGGTTTTATAACGCTTGGTCCAGCCGGGCGAGCAGCGCTTTGAGCGCCGTGCGTTCAGTGTCGGTACCACGAGCAATGACCTGCGCCACCTGCTGCTCGATCAGCGCCAGCACCGATGGCTGCGCCGGCAGGTTCAAATGTTCCGGCAGGATCTCCTCCCCGGTGCTGACCAGCAACGCAAAATGAATGACGTTCTCCAGCTCGCGGGTGTTCCCCGGCCAACTGTGTCGCTCCAGCGCGCGCTGGGCTGCCTCGCTGATCAGCGGCACCGCCAGGCCAAGGCGCTGGCTGTAGATGCCCAGGAAGTACTCGGCCAGGGACAGGATATCGCCCACCCGTTCGCGCAGGGCCGGCAGTTCCAGGTGCCCTTCGCTGAGGTAATGGTAGAGCCGCTGATGAAATTTCCCGGCCTCCACCGCCTGCGCCAGGTCGATGCTGGTGGCCGCGACCAGGCGTACGTCCACCGGGCTGGGTTGGTGCGCACCGACGCGAGTGACTTCATGGTTTTCCAGGGCGGCGAGCAACTTGACCTGGATCGGCAGCGGCAAATCGCCGATCTCATCCAGGTACAGGGTGCCGCCGTTGGCCGAACCGAACCAACCGGCCCGGCTGCTGGCCGAACCGCTGTAGCTGCCGGCGGCATAGCCGAACAGTTCGGCATCGGCGTAGGTCGGGCTGATGGCGCCGCAGTTGACGGACACGAACAACCCGCCGCGCTCGCTTTCGCGATGGATGTGCCGGGCCAGCAACTCCTTGCCGGTGCCGGTTTCACCGCGTATCAGCACCGAGATCGCCCGCGGCGCCAGTTGCTCCAGGGCCTGGCGCAACTGGCGCGAACGTGGATCGACGAACACCAGCGCCTTGGCGCGGATGCTCAGGGGGCTTTTTTCCGCCTCGGGAAAGGTCAGCAATGGCTGACCGAAGGTTTCATGCAAACTCATGGCAGTCTCCGCGCCATACCGCCGGCAGACGGAGGGGCACTCTTGAATTCAGGGCAGATACAACGCAGCGTCAGGCGCGACGCAGGGCGTGATGCTCCATGCGGTTCTGCAGGCGATAGAGATAGGCGAAACCCTGCTCCCAGCGCTGGTGGCCGGACTTCACATTGATGTGCCCGGCCCCGCCCAGGATCCCGGCTTCGGCGCCCCAGTGGCGCGCCAGTTCCAGGGCCCGCGAGGCACTCACGGCAGGGTCGTTGTCAGAGCCCACCACCTGGCTGGGAAACGGCAGCAGGTCCATGGGGATCGGCGCGAAATTGCGCAACGCCGGGGTGCAGGCCGGCCGCTCGACATCCGCCGGGGCCACCAGCAACGCCCCGCGCACTTGCCGCAGGTACTGCGCTGGCGCGGTGGCGGCCCAATGGGCGACCGTGATGCAGCCCAGGCTGTGGGCAATCAGGATGACCGGCGTGCTGTCGCTGGCGATGGCCTCGGCCAGCGCCGCGACCCAGTCCTCGCGCCGAGGCGTCAACCAATCGGCCTGCTCGACCCTGGCGCTGTTGGGCAGGCTGTTCTGCCAGTGGGTTTGCCAATGGTTTTCCGGCGATCCTTGCCAGCCCGGCACAATCAGGTAGCGAATCGATTCGTTGCGCATGGGGATGCTCTCCTGCGTGTCTGTTCCCGGACGAGTATAGGGAGGAGAGTTATATTATTTAAGGAATAAGAAGCTATTTATTAATAACCATAAAGAATAATTGTCATTTCCCACAGGTTTTCTGCATCACTCGCTGCGCCCCTTGCGCAATAACACATCCAACTGGTCTATCACTTCCGCCCAGTCCGCATCCTCGAGGAGCTCGTCGCGCAGCATCTGCCGCTGACCCTCGCTCCAGAAAAACGCATCGGCCAGGTGCAGCTCAGGCTTGAGGGGTGAATGGCTGGTTATAAATTGATCAATACCCTGAGCGTCATCGGGCAAGCCCAGTTGCTTGAATAATGAGGAAAGAGGGTGAATTGGGGTGTGCATACGGGCCTCCTGAACATCATGGGGATGGCGGGGTGTTTCTTCGCAGTCTAGCCCCTCGCCGACCGCCAGACTGATCAAAATTCAATCAGCCCCGACTCGACTAGACTTTGAATAAACATCCCGACAACGACACGTTGCGGAGGATCCCGTGAACATTCACTGGTTGACGGTTGCGCTGCTGGCGATCAGCGGGCCCGCGTTCGGTGCCGATGGCCTGGTGCCGTCGGGGATCGATCCACTGGGCTTCTGGCTGATCGCAGTGGGCGTGGCCTTGCTGGCCGCCGAGGCGGCGCTGCCCAACTACGGCATTGCCGGACTGGGCGGGATTGTCTTGTGCGTGATCGGCGCGGTGATCCTGACCAACGCCGAGGTCCCGGTGCCCTTGATGATGGGCCTGGGCGTGATCAGCGCCCTGCTCTTGGTGGCGCTGGTGATCCGGGCGCTGAAAACCCGACCACGCCAAGCGGTCACCGGCGATGCTGCGCTGCTGGGCAACGTCACGACGGTGACCGCGTTGCAGGCCGGCAACCACCATCATGGCTGGGTCCAGCTGGAAGGCGAACGCTGGCAGGTGAACTGCGTCACGCCGCTGCGAACCGGGCAGGCGGTGCGGGTCATGGCCCGCAAAGGCCTGCTGCTGGAAGTGGCCCCGGCTGATTCACAAGGAGCATGAGATGGGTATGCAGATCGGTTTTACGCTGCTGCTGTTGCTGGTCATCGCACTGGCGGCCTCGACCTTCCGGATCCTGCGCGAATACGAACGCGCAGTGGTGTTCCAACTGGGCCGGTTCTGGCAGGTCAAGGGGCCGGGGCTGATCCTGCTGATTCCGGTGGTGCAGCAGATGATCCGCGTCGACCTGCGCACGATTGTGCTCGACGTGCCGCCCCAGGACGTGATCACCCGGGACAACGTGTCGGTGAAGGTCAACGCGGTGCTGTACTTCCGCGTGCTCGACCCACAGAAGGCAATCATCCAGGTCGAGAATTTCCTCATGGCCACCAGCCAACTGGCCCAGACCACGTTGCGCGCGGTCCTTGGTAAACACGACCTGGACCAGTTGCTGGCCGAGCGCGAGCAGTTGAACAGCGACATCCAGCAAGTGCTCGATGCCCAGACCGACGCCTGGGGCATCAAGGTGGCGAACGTCGAGATCAAGCACGTGGACCTCAACGAGTCGATGATCCGCGCCATCGCCCGCCAGGCCGAGGCCGAACGGGAACGCCGGGCCAAGGTGATCCATGCCGAAGGTGAGCTGCAAGCCTCGGAAAAACTCATGCAGGCCGCTGAAATGCTCGGGCGCCAACCGGGTGCCATGCAGCTGCGCTACATGCAGACGCTGGGGTCGATCGCCGGGGACAAATCCTCCACCATCGTCTTCCCCCTGCCGATCGAGTTGCTCAAGGGCATGGCTGAGTTGTCACCGAACAAGCCTTGACCCACAGAGCAAGCATCCCCCTGTGGCGAGGGGATTTATCCCCGCTGGGCTGCGAAGCGGCCCCGAATCGGCCAGCTCGGTGTGCCAGGAAGATTGAGTTCGCTGCTTTAGGGCTGCTTCGCAGCCCAACGGGGATAAATCCCCTCGCCACAAAAGCGGGTTTGATTCCCCGCTACGGGGGCAGTGACTTCAACGCTTCATAGGGCCCCTGCGCCCAGCGCATGACCAGCTCGCGCAACAGCGCCGACGCTTCCCGGCGCTTCTCTTCGCTATCCCCGGTAAACCCCTGCGCCGGCTGCTTGGCGTGTCGCCCCACGGTGGCGAACGCTTGCCTGCGCTGCGCCTCATCAAGCTGGAAAAAATCCGCCAGCCTCCCCGCCATGGCCTCGGGCAACTCGGTGTAGTTCACGGCCACTGCGGCCAATGCCTGGCACTGCTCAAGCCCAACCTGCAGCAATTTCCCGACCCTGCGCGCAATGAAATCTTCCGGGCTGGTGTACAGCACGCCGTCGTCCAGCACGCTCGGGCCGATCATCCCCGGCACCATGTGCATGCCGGGGCGGCGCAGGTGAGACACGGCGATTTCCAGCGGATCGCGGTACACGAACAGCCAGGGCGTGTCGGGAAAACATTCCCGCAGCCGCGACAGCTCACCAATGTTCCAGGCGTCGAGCTTGATCACCAATCGTCGCTCCACACCGCGTCGAGGCTGCCCGTAGGCCGACAGCAAGCCCTTGAGCGCCGCGCAACGTTCGGCGGCAGGCAGGTCACTGCGCAGCAACCGATCCAGCGGTGGCGGTTCGGAGATGACGATGTGATCGTCCAACTGCGCCAGCATCTGGCTGATCAGCGTCGAGCCGCAGCGCGAGGCATGGAAGATGAACGCACTGGGGGCGAGGCCCGGGCTCTGGTGCTGCCACTGGGCGAGTGCGTGCAAGGGAGTCTGGCGCCGGAACGCCTGGTTGAAGGGCAGGCGCAAGGCGTCTTCCACGGCATCGCCAAAGAAAGGTTGCGACAAGGGCTTGTCGCCGAACCAGCACCAGTCGACCCACCACTGCCCGGCCTCTTGCCACACGCGGATCGGCAGCCAGCCTTGCAGGTTCAGGCCTTCCATTGATCGCTCCACTGCCGTCGACCGTGGCGCATGGCCGTGCGCAATTCTTCTCGGGAGAAGTGCAAGCCTTGCCGGGCACCCAGGGCGAGGGCGCATTCGATGAACGCCTCGACGTCCTGCACGCCTTGCAGGGCCTGGGCGAGGTTCGGGTCGCCCGCCACGCATTGCTGGAACCGGGCCAGGTCGCTTGGCCCGTTGCCCGGCACGGGCGTGGTGGGCAGCCCATCGGCAATCTGCTGCTCCAGCCAGGGGCCGGGGCGACAATCGAGCACCAGGTGAACCCGCGGCCAAGCGCTGCGATTGACCACCCGATGAGGACGCGCCAGGTCGAGAAACCAGCACTCGCCCGCCGCCATCGGAATGATTTGCCCCTCCAGCCAGAAGTCCACGCCCGGCGCGCTGAGCAACGGCACATGCAGGCGCAGGTCGGCGTCCGGCCCGCCCAGGTCATAATCGCGATGTTCGTGGATGCAGCCACCGGGCCCCAGTCGCAACAACCGGGCCGATACGATCTGAAGCGGCCAATCGCCCAGCGCCGCCTGCCATCGCTCATCCCTGGACCACGGCTCGCGGATCACAGGCTGGCCGCGCCCCGGCGACAATTCGGTCAAGGCATCCGCCGGCGTAATCAGCGCCACGCCACTCCAGTCACCGCTGTAGTAAGCGCTGTTGAAATGGCCCTGCCAGCGCGTCTCGGCAACACCTGCCAAGGCTTGCAACAGCAATGGCAGGTCAACCGTCAGCGGCAGCCGGGAAAACGCCGGGCGCATCCTGGGCGCGCGCCGTTACTTGGGCACCGCGGCCGTCGGTACGGCGATATTGCCCTGGGCCCACGCCGCTTCACGGCTGGCCAACGCCGTGGCAATCGACTGGACCTCAGTCGATTGCACTTCGTTGGGCAGTGGGTCGAGGCCGGCGCTGGCGAATATCTGGCCGTAGGCGTTGCGCAGGTCGGCATAGGCCAGGTCCCGGCGCAGATCAGCTTGCAAGGTGTTCAATTCACCTTGGATCAGGTCCAGCTCGCCAATGCCCGCGGCCTGGTGACGGCTGCGCAATTGGCCGACGATCTGCCCGTCGATGTCCGACAGCTGCTGGCTGGTCTTGAACTGTCGCAGGGCCTCGCGATAGTTGGCGTTGGCCACGTACAACTGCGCCAGCACCGCGATCGACATTGCCTGGCGCCGCGCCGAAGCGACTTCCTCGCCCGCCTTGGCGACGTCGATGGCCGCCGGGGCAGAGATCACGTTGAACAGGTTCCAGGTGACCTTCACGCCGTAGTCGGCCCAGCCCTGTTCCACCAGGAACGAGTTGCTGTCGTAGTGCCCGCCGGCGGAGAACTCCAGCCCAGGCAACAGGCGCAGCATGGCCTTGCGGGTTTCAGCGGCGGTGATGCGCGTCTGGTAGTCCTGCTCGCGCAGTTCCGGGCGGCTGGCCAGGGCTTCCTGTTCGAGACGGGACAGGTCGACCTTGAGCTCCGGAATCTCGTACTCATCCTGGGTCGCCAGGGTCAGCTCGGTGCCCAGGGGCAGGTTGATCAAGGTTGCCAGTTCGGTCTTGGCCAACGACAGCGCCCGGCGCTGCTCTTCGAGCTGGCGGGTCGCCTGGATCAGCGAGCGCTGGTAACCCAGGGCCTGCACCGGGTCACCGATGCGTTGCTCGCTCATGCTCTGGCTGTTGCCGCGCGCCGACTCGACCCGCGCCATCAGGCTGTCGATCTGTTTGAGCAGCCGTTCGGCGGCCATGGCGCGCCAGTAGGCCGAGCGCACGTCCTGGACGATGGTGTTGATCACCTTGCGCCGGCGTTCCTGGACGATCAGGCGCTGGTCGCCGGCCTGCTTGGCGCTGATGTAGCTCACGCCGAAGTCGAGCACGTTCCAGACCATGGTCAGGTCCGCCACCTCACGGTCGCGGTCCTGGGAGGTCGACGGTTCCAGGGACTGGGTACCGGTTTCGACGCTCTGGCTACTGGAGGCGCTGACATTGTTGCGGCCCACATAGCCGGCATCCAGTGCCATGCGCGGCAGCATGTCGAAACTGGCGAGGTCCAGCTGCCGCTTGGCCAGGGCCTCCTCCATGATCTTCAAGCGGCCTTCAAGGTTGTACTTCACCGCACGGGCCATGGCCTGGTGCAGGGTCAGCGGGCCACTGAGGGGCTCCTGGTCCTTGTACATGTTCTGCAGATCGGTTCGGGCGCGCTGTTCGCTGACGCTTCGATCGATCGGCTCACTGGTGACGGCACATCCGCTGACCACCAACGCCAGCGCACTGACTGCGAATAACTTCTGACTTCTATTCATTCCCTGGATTGCCCCTGGCTGCCCCAATTTTTTAGTTTTATCAGGCCTGCACCTGGCTGATGCCGACCTGTTGCAAAGCCATTGCCAGGCTATCCACCTGACGTTGTTCTGTGTCCTTGAGGTGTTGCAGTTGCTGGCCCAAGGTCGGTGCGCCAAACATTCCACGCAGCCCCTGGGACACATCGCCACCCTGCATCGATGAGCTGCCGAAGGCGTTCATCGACTCGCTGTCGGACACAGAGTCGTGGTTGAACAGCGTCGCCAGCGTGCTGCTGCCGAACACTCCGCCATCGCCACCGCCAAAGCCCAGGAACCCATGGCCCGAGCCATCGCCGGCAGCGTCGCTGCTGAAGACCTGGGCGATGTAGCTCGGCGCCAGTTCACCGCGATTGATGAAGATATCGCCTATCGGATCCAGCCCACCGCCCACATCCCGCTGTTCGAACAGCGGCGGGAAGCCCAGCGGCGAGCCCAGGTTGCCGGTGGGCGGGGTGAAGACCACCGGTTGCAACGGCACCTCGGTCGGAGGCACCACGGTGACCGGGTCCGACACCAGAAACTCCGGTGGCGGCTTCACATCGTTGGGCACCACGGTGTCGATCGCGTAGTTGTTGGACACCGCCACGCTGGCCCCGGCGTTGCCGGACTGGTCACTGACGTTGCTGGTGTCCAGGGCGATGAAGTTGCTCGGGTCGGTGAGGTTCACCGTCGGCGTGAACGTCGCCGTCCAGGTCCTGCCGCCATCGCTGGTGGTCAGGTTGGTCAGTTCACCGTTGGTGACGCTGAGGTCCGACAGGTCGAAATTGGTCACTGCTTCGCTGAAGGTGAACGTCACCTGGGTCGTCTCGCCCACGGTCAGGTTCGAGTCGGCCACGACGATGGTCGCGGTCGGCCGGGTCGCGTCGAGGGCGTAGTTGCTGGAGATCGCGACGCCCACACCGGCGTTGCCGGCAATGTCCTGCACCGTGCTGGCGTCCAGCAGGATCAGGTTGGTGGCATCGTTGACGCCCGCGGTAGGCGTCAGGGTCGCGGTCCAGGTCAGGCCGCCGTCGCTGCTGGCAAGGTTGGACAGCACGCCATTGGCGACGCTGAGGTCCGACAGGTCGAAACCGGTCACCGCTTCAGTGAAGCTGATGGTCACGGTGGTGGTCTGGCCGATGCCCAGGCGGGTATCGGCCAGAGTAATGGTGGCGCCTGGGCGCACCGTGTCGATCGCATAGTTGTTGGAGTTCACCACCCCGACCCCACTGTTGCCCGAGACGCTGACCACGCCGGCGGTATCCAGGCTGATCAGGTTGCTGGTGTCGGTGATGTTGCTCGCCGGCGTGAACGTCGCGGTCCAGGTCACGCCGCCATCGCTGGACGAAACGTTGCTCAGGGTGCCGTTGCTCACGTTCAGGTCGCTGTTGTCGAAGCCGCTGACCGCTTCCGAGAAGGTGATGGTCACCAGCGAGGTCTCACCGACCCTGAGGGCGTTGTCGGCCACCACGATCGTGGCGGTGGGCACGCGGGTCTCGACCGCGTAGTTGGCCGAATCGGTGGTGCCCGCGCCCGCGTTGCCCGCCGCGTCGCTCACCCCGGTGTTGTCCAGGGTGATCAGGTTGGTGGCGTCGCTCACTCCCTGGGTCGGGGTGAACGTGGCGGTCCAGGTCAGGCCGCCGTCGCTGCTGCTGACGGCGCTCAAGGTGCCGTTGGCCACCGTCAGGTCGGCGTTGGTGAAACCGGTCACCGCCTCGCTGAAGGTGATGGTCACCTGCGCGGTTTCACCCGGCCGGAGCGTCGTATCGCTGAGCACGATCGTGGCGGTCGGCAACTGGGTGTCGACGGCGTAGTTGTTGGAATCGGTAGTGCCGCTGCCCGCGTTGCCCGCCAGGTCGGCCACGCCGGTGTTGTCCAGGGTGATCAGGTTGCTGGTATCGGAAATGCCGGCACTCGGGGTGAAGGTCGCCGTCCAGGTGATGCCGCCATCGCTGCTGGTCAGGCCGCTGACCGTACCGTTGGCCACACTCAGGTCGGCAATGGTAAAGCCGCTCACGGCTTCGCTGAATGTGATGGTCACCAGCGACGTCTCGCCCGCGGCGAGGGTCGTGTCGGCGACAACGATGGTGGCGCTCGGACGCACGGTGTCGATGGCGTAGTTGTTGGAATCGGTGGTGCCTACACCAGCGTTGCCCGAGACGTTGACGACACCGGTGTTGTCCAGGGTGATCAGGTTGCTGGTATCGGAAACACTCGCGCTCGGTGTGAACGTAGCCGTCCAGGTAACGCCACCGTCGGAAGACGACACGTTGCTCAGCGTGCCATTGCTGATGGTCAGGTCGCTGTTGTCGAAACCGCTCACCGCTTCGTTGAAGGTGATGGTCACCTGGCTGGTTTCACCGATGCTCAGCGACGGATCGGCCACCACGATGGTGGCGGTCGGTACCTGGGTGTCGATGGTGTAGTTATTGGAGCTGGTCGCGCCGGTTCCGGCATTGCCCGCCCCATCGCTCAAGCTGGTGTTGTCCAGCACGATGAGGTTGGTCGTGTCCCGGATGCCTAGGGCCGGGGTGAACACCGCGGTCCAAGTGATACCGCCATCGCTGCTGCTGACCGCGCTCAGGGTACCGTTGGCCACGCTCAGGTCCGAGTTGTCGAAACCTGTGACCGCTTCGGAGAAGGTGATGGTCACCAGGGACGTTTCGCCAACGCTCAGCGCGTTGTCCGCCACCACAATGGTGGCGGTCGGGCGCAGCGTATCGACGCCGTAGTTGTTCGAGTCGGTGGTGCCGACGTTGACGTTGCCGGCCAAGTCAGCGATGGCGCCGCTGTTGAGCGAAATGACGTTGCTGGTGTCCGTGACGCCCGCGGTCGGGGTGAAGGTCGCGGTCCAGGTGATGCCGCCGTCACTGCTGCTCAGGCCGGAGATCACACCGTTGGCAACCGTCAGGTCGGCGCTGGTGAACGCGGTCACCGCCTCGTTGAAGGTGATGGTTACCTGTGAGGTCTGGCCAGCGGCAATGGCCGTGTCGGCCACGACGATGGTCGCCGTTGGGCGCACGGTGTCGATGGCATAGTTGTTCGAATCGGTGGTGCCGACCCCGGCGTTGTTCGCGCCATTGCGCACGCCGGTGTTGTCCAGGGTGATCAGATTGCTGGTGTCGGAAATGCCGACGCTCGGGGTGAACGTCGCGGTCCAGGTCACGCCACCGTCAGAGCTGCTCACACTGCTCAGGGTGCCGTTGCTGATGGTCAGGTCGCTGTTGTCGAAGCCATTCACGGCGTCGTTGAAGGTGATGGTCACCAGGGACGTTTCACCAATGCTCAGCGACGTATCGGCCACCACGATGGTCGCCGTGGGCACGTTGGTGTCGACCTGGTAGTTGTTGGAGTTGGTGGTGCCGCTGCCGGTATTGCCCGCCGCATCGCTGATACCGGTGTTGTTCAGGGTGATCAGGTTGCTGGCGTCGCTGACGCCCAGGTTCGGGGTCAGGGTGGCGGTCCAGGTGAAGCCGCCGTCGCTGCTGCTGACCGCGCTGAGCGTGCCGTTGGCCACGATCAGGTCCGAGTTGTCGAAACCTGTGACCGCTTCGGAGAAGGTGATGGTCACCAGGGACGTTTCGCCAACGCTCAGCGCGTTGTCCGCCACCACAATCGTGGCGGTCGGGCGCAGGGTATCGACGGCGTAGTTGTTCGAATCGGTGGTGCCGGTGCCGGCGTTGCCCGCCCCGTCCACGACACCGGTGTTATCCAGGGTGATCAGGTTAGTGGTGTCACTGATGCTCGCGCTTGGGGTGAAGGTCGCGATGTAGGTGATGTTGTCGCTGGTGCTCAGGCCGCTCAAGACACCGTTCGCCGCCGTCAGGTCGGCCAGGGAGAAGCCCGTCACCGCTTCGCTGAAGGTGATGGTCACCAGGGACGTCTCGCCGATGCTCAAGGTGCTGTCGGCGACCACGATCGTCGCGGTAGGCCGCACGTTGTCGATGGCGTAGTTGTTGGAGCTGGTGGTACCGGTGCCAGCGTTGCCCGCGGCATCGCTCACGCCGGTGTTGTCCAGGGTGATGACGTTGCTGGCGTCACTGATGCTGGCGGTCGGGGTCAGCGTGCCGGTCCAGGTGATGCCGCCGTCACTGCTGCTCAGCGCGGACACGGTGCCATTGGCCACGGTCAGGTCGGCCGTGGTGAGGCCGGTCACCGCCTCGTTGAAGGTGATGGTCACCAACGACGTTTCGCCAATGCTAAGCGCCGAATCGGCCACGACGATGCTGGCGGTTGGGCGCTGGGTGTCGATGGCGTAGTTGTTGGAACTGGTGGTACCGCTGCCGGCATTACCGGCGGCGTCGGACACGCCTGTGTTCGCCAGCACGATCAGGTTGGTGGCGTCGGTGATGCTGGCGGTCGGTGTGAGCGTCGCGGTCCAGGTAATGCCGCCGTCACTGCTGTTCAGGCCACTCAGAGAGCCGTTGGCGACCGTCAGGTCGGCCAGGGTAAAGCCGCTCACGGCCTCGCTGAAGGTAATGGTCACCAGTGAAGTTTCGCCGGCCGACAGTGTAGGGTCGGCCACCACGATGGTGGCGGTCGGACGCGCCGTGTCGATCGCATAGTTATTGGAGTCGACAGTGCCCAGATTGGCGTTGCCGGACAGGTCGACAACGGCGCCACTGTTGAGCGTGATCACGTTGGTGGTGTCACTGACGCTGGCGGTCGGCGTCAAGGTCGCGGTCCAGGTGATGCCACCGTCGCTGCTGCTCAACCCGGTCACCGTGCCGTTGGCGACGGTCAGGTCGGCGGTGGTGAAACTGGTCACCGCTTCATTGAACGTAATGGTCACCAGGGACGTTTCACCGATGCTCAGCGACGGATCGGCCACCACGATGGTGGCGGTCGGGCGCAGGGTATCGATGGCGTAGTTGTTGGAGTTGGTGGTGCCCACGCCGGCGTTGCCGGACAGGTCGGCGACACCGGTCTTGTCCAGCACCACCAGGTTAGTGGTATCGGTGATATCGGCGGTCGGCGTCAGGGTCGCGGTCCAGGTGATGCCGCCGTCCGCGCTGTTCAGGCCGGTGATCGTGCCGTTCGCCACCGTCAGGTCGGCAGCGGTGAAGCCGGTCACCGCCTCGCTGAAGGTGATGGTCACGGCCGAGGTTTCGCCGCTGGTGAGCGTGGTATCGGCCACCACGATGGTCGCGGTCGGCGCTACGGTGTCGTTGACCACGTAGTTGTTCGAGGTGGTGGTCCCCACGCCGGCGTTGCCGGCCAGGTCGGCGACGCCGGTGTTGTCCAGGGTGATCACGTTGGTGGTGTCGGCAATGTTGCTGGCCGCCGTCAACGTGCCGGTCCAGGTGATGCCGCCGTCGCTGCTGCTCAAGGTGCCTACGGTGCCGTTCTGCACCGTCAGGTCGGACGCGGTGAGGCCCGTCACGGCTTCGGAGAAGGTGATGGTCACCAGCGACGTGCCACCGGAGTTCAGGTTGGGGTTGGCCACCACGACAGTCGCGGTCGGTGGCGTGACGTCCGGCACATAGTTGGTGTTGATGGTCCCGCCATCGCCATAGACGTTCGCCACCGAGGCCGGCGAAGTACCCGCAGAGCCGGCACTGCCACCGCCGGTACCGCTGCCGCCGACGTTACCCGACAGCGCCGCGAAGTTGGCGGCGGTGATCAGGATCGAGCCTTTGTTCCAGATGGCGCCAACGCCGACGCCGCCCGCACCACCGGTGTGGGTGTAGCCACCGCCGGCGCCACCGCCACCGCCGCCGCCACCGGCGCCGATGTTGTTGGAGATCACCGAGTTGCCGATGATGCGCAGGGTCGCGCCGGTGTCGTTGTAGATACCACCGACCGCGCCGCCACCCGCACCGCCCACGGCGTTGTAGCCGTCACCGCCACCGCCGCCGCCAATGGACAGGCCTGCGCTGGCCGCCGTGCCGCCGGCCGATCCGGTGCTGTAGCCCGGATACGCCGCACCACCGGCGCCACCGGTGGAATTGCCGCCCCGCCCGCCCATATTGAAGAAGCCACCGCCGGCGCCGCCCTGTCCGGTCGACCCAACGGAGCCTGTGGCATTGATCGTATCGCCGCCCCGACCACCCGTTCCGCTGCCGACCGCCCCGCCACCACCGCCGCCACCACCGGCATATTGCGGCGTCACGCCGCCACCGCCGCCACCGCCCGACGCAGCGTTCGCGGTGACCGTGACGTTGCGCATGGTCAGGGTCCCGGCGTTGTAGATCCCGCCGGCCTTGGCGACCGCCGCATCGACGCCGCCATTGCCCCCGTCGCCCGCCACCATGCCGCGGGTAATCACCAGGCCATCGAGGGTCGCCGTCGTACCGGACGTCACGTTGAGGACCTGGGTGCGGAACTGCCCATCGAGGGTGACATCGGCCACGTTGTCGTTATTGAGGTCGCCGTCGATGGTCACGTTCTTGTTGACCACCAGCACCTGGGTCAGCGCGACGGTCATGCCGCTGCTGAAGGTCACGATGTCACCGTTCTGCGCCGAAGCCAGGGCCGCACGCAACGAACCCACGCCGGTGTTGGCGTTATTGGTGGCGGTCCAGGTGGCGAGGCCCCACTGGTATTGGCTCATCGCGCTGGCGGACAGCACGTTGGTGCTTTCGATAGTGCCGGTGGCGATTTCCAGGTCCCAGTCGCCGCCCAGGCCTGTGCGATCATTGGAGGCCGCCACGTCGCGGCCGGTCAACTGCGCCAGCGAATCGACCAGCGCCAGGCCCCGGTCGCCCTCGGCGGTGTAGCAGCCGTAGATCAGGATGTCGCCACCGACGTTCATGTCCTGGCCGATCTGCGCCAGCACTTCGCTGCGGGCCTGCACGTTGTCCGCCGACAGGTAGGCGTTGCCCAACCACAAGTCGCCGGCGTTGCCGTGGGCGATGATTTGCACCGAGCTCACGCCCTGGTGGCTGTCCAGGTAGTCGGCAATCTGTTGCAGGCCGTCCTTGGTCGCATCGAGCTGCACCACCTGGGTACCGGCCGCGACGCCATCGAGCAGACTGGCCGCATCCTTGACCCGCGAATCGATGAACACCACGGACTTGCCCGGAACGGCCGCCTCGGTGGCATCCACCTGGCCCTGGGGCGCGTGGGTATCGGCAGGCTGGTCGGCCGTCGGCGCCTTGGCGGCGTCAGCCGTGGGATGGGCCTCCGGCTGCGCGGCTTCGGCCACGGTCGCGGCCACCGCGCCGTCGAACAGCATGCGCGGCTCCAGCGACATGATCATTGGCGATGCCAGGGCCTGGGTGCCCTCGATTACCCGCGATTTACCTTTGCTCCACCACATGACGTTCACCTGGACTCGAACTGCTTGAACACGCAAATGAAAAAAACCGCGATCAGCTGAGCGCGGCGTCGGTTTTCATACGGATGACATTGGCCGCGCTGGCAGACCCATCGCGCCAGAACGACAACTCGGAAAATCTTTCGAACAGGTCCGGCGGCAGGAGGGTCCGCCGCACTTGCGGCGCGACCTGGGGCTTGACCTTGTGCAGGCCGGCAACGCCCAAGGCCTGGTCGAAGGCCGGTGCGTCGTAGGTCAAGTGATTGAAGTCGTGCTCGAACCAGGGCTCGCCGATGAACTCGTAGACCAGCCGCATCACCCGCTCGGGCGCCTGGCTCAGCAGGTCGTAATCGACGATCAACAGCGACTCGGCGTGCTCGCCGTAATAGGCTTCCTTGAGCGCTGTCCAGGCAAACCCCACCAGGCGGTTGCGCTGGGCCAGGGTTTCGCACCGGCTGTAGACGGTGTTGCGTTCGTCATCGTCGTTGAACAGCTTGGTGTTCTCGAAGGGATTGGCGCGATACAGCCGCTCCAGGCTGTCGAGCACCCAGGCGACGTTGCGCACGCAGGCGATGGTCTTGGCTTGGGGAAACAGGTCTTGCAGGGCCGGCAGGCGCGCGCACCACTGGCGATTGGTGTCGAAGATGACGGGTTTGTCGGCCTTGTCGGCGTAGTAGGAGTCGAACAGCCCGCGCAACAGGCGGCGGCGCAGGTCCGTGTCGATCACCGAACCAAACTCGCTGCCGGCGCTGCATTGTTGCAGCACACTGCTGAACAGCGAACCGACGGGGCTGGTCATGCCGGCGTGAAAGCGCGGGTTCTGCAGCAGAATCGCCGACAGCAGGGTCGAGCCTGAGCGCGGCAGGCCGGAAATAAAGTGAAACTGCGACAATCCCTTCACCGTGTGTAGTCCTTTTGTGTCCGAAGCGTAGCTTAGGAAACAAACGCCGCCTAGTAGTACTTTGATATCAAATTAACTTTGTCCTACAAAAAAGATGGGCGGTAGAGGCGCTGGCGCCACTGAATCGTTTTAGCCGATCCAGGAGAATTTTCCTCGTGCCTCCCCCGGCAAAATCAGACATCCCCGTCTACGCTCAGCCGTGCGTTGACAGGCCAGGGAATGGAGGCGTCGGGCTGATCGCTCCCTTCCCCAGCCTGGCGGGCACACGCCAGACCAATCACCTGAGGAATGAGGCATTTATGGAAGTATTCATCGGGACTATCCAACCCTTCGCTTTTAACTTCGCCCCCAGGGACTGGGCCCTGTGCAACGGGCAGACGCTCAGTCTGGCCCAGTACCAGACACTGTTTGCCCTGATCGGCGTGACGTACGGGGGGAATGGCCAGACCACCTTCCAGTTGCCCAACCTGCAAGGCCGCCTGCCCATGGGCCAGGGCAATGGCCTGGGCCTGACGCCACGGGTCATCGGCACCATCGCCGGCACCGAGAATGTCACGGCGACTCTGAACAACCTGCCCAACCACACCCACGCCCTCACGGCCATCACCGCCGCCACCACCGTGCAACTGGCGAACCCGGCCAGCAACCCGGCGAACACGCCGACGGCCACCAATTCGTTCATTGGCACCTCGGGCACCGGGCCCGGCGCGGCGAATATCTATTCCGACCAGGTCGGCGCCTCACCGGTACCGCTCAAAGGCGTGACCACCACGGTCAGCGGAACGGTGGCCCCGACGGGCAATGGCCTGCCGATGGCGATCATGAACCCGTTCCTGGCGATCAACTTCAGCATCGCCCTCCAAGGTTACTTCCCGTCCCGCAATTGATGACCTACCGCCGGGCCATGGCCCGGCGGTCCGTTGGAGTATCGACATGCTGCAAGCGGTTCATAGCCACCATTTCCAACCCTTGCTGGGCCAGACCAGCCGCCTGACCCTGCCCGACGGCAGTTGCCTGCCCATACAGTTCGAGACCCTCGATCAAACCCCCAGGGCCAAGATGCCGAACACCGAGCGCATGCCGTTCAGCGTGGCGTTCAACAGCCTGGAAGCCACCGAGTTCGTCGATGGCCTGTGTGCGCTGGACGTGCCCGAACTGGGCCGGCTCGAAGGGGTGTTCGTGTCACGGGTGCCCCCCATGGGCCGTGACCCCACGCGGGGCTATTACTACATCGCGTTCAACTAGTGGCCTGTACGGTTAATTTGAGTAAACGAATTAGCCACACAGGCCACTAGCGTTGGGGGCAACCCTGTGGGATCTGTGGTGTACACAGGTCTTGCAGCGATCCGCCAAGGCCGCCGGCAGAGTGCCACAACCGCGTCTACGCTAAGCCGTGCGTGATCAGGCCAGGGAACAGGGAATCGGGCTGAACGCAATCTTCTTCTCTGGCCACACCAGACCAATAACCTGAGGGATGAGGAATTTATGGAAGTATTCATGGGCACTATCCAGTCTTTTGCCTTTAACTTCGCACCCAGTGGCTGGGCGTTGTGCAATGGACAGACGCTCGCCATTTCGCAGTACCAGGCGCTGTTCTCGCTGCTGGGCACCTATTACGGCGGCAACGGCCAGACCAACTTCATGCTCCCCAACCTGCAAGGTCGCCTGCCGATGGGCCAGGGCAACGGGCTGGGCCTGACCCCGCGGGTCATCGGCGAGGTCTCCGGCACCGAAAACGTCACCGCGACCCTGAACAACCTGCCCACCCACACCCACACCCTCACGGGCATCACCGCTGCCACCACCGTGCAGTTGGCGAACCCGGCCAGCAACCCGGCGAACGCGCCCACGCCCACCAATTCGTTCATTGGCACCTCGGGCACCGGGCCGGGTGCGGCGAATATCTATTCCGACCAGGTCGGCGCCACACCGGTGCCGCTCAAAGGCGTGACCACCACGGTCAGCGGAACGGTGGCCCCGACGGGCAATGGCCTGCCGATGGCGATCATGAACCCGTTCCTGGCCATCAACTTCAGCATCGCCTTGAACGGGCTCTTCCCTTCGCGTAACTGAGGCCGCCGCAAAGCTGTGCTTTTTGTGGGAACGGGCTTGCTCGCGAATGCGGTGGTTCAGATAAAAATCTGGTGACTGACACTCCGCTTTCGCGAGCAAGCCCGCTCCCACAGAAGTCGGTGTTTTTGTCAGTCGCCTTTCGGATACCACACCAGCCGCTCAGCCGCCGGGCTGCGCTCTTGCACCTCGAAGCCCAGCGCCAGGTAGTGCCGCCGGGCATGGGGGTTGCTGGTCCAGACCACGGTGGCCACCGGGCAGCGGATGTGTTGCGCGGCTTTCTGCACCCCTTGCAGCACCGTCCTGCCGTAACCCTGCCCCCGCGCCTGGGGGATGAAGGCCAGGTACAGCACGCGGATTTCATTCGGGCCAAAATCCGTGCTCAGGGCGCCGATGGCGGTGCCGAGCTTCTCCACCACGTAATGCATGGCATTGGGAAAGTTCTCCCCCAGGCCCTGTTCCTGCACCTGGAACTGCTGGGCGATCACCTGCTGCACTTGCTCGTGCTCGCCGTCGATCCATTGCAAATCCGGACGCGCCGCCTGGTAAAGACGCTGCAGGAACGGACCATCGCTGACCCGCGATGGCCGCACCACCAATCCGTCTGCCGCCACTGAATTCATGTTCGCTCCTTAAAATCCGCTTTCCCTCACACCCAGCGCCGCCAACCGGCGCCAAGCCGCTCCCAGCACCGACTCGCCATGCCCCTGCAACACCACCACGCCACGCAGCGGTTGCAGCGGCGCAACCCCGTCCTCGACCGCGCTCAAGCGCACGCCGTACTGGGCCTGCACTGGCTCGGCCCGCTGCTGCGAATCACGGCGCACCGCAATCGGTCCGTGATGATCGGAGGTCAGCGCCTGCTGCTCGACCCAGGCCACGCCATTGGTGTCGATCTCATCCAGTTGCACGGCAATTGAAGGGTGCATCGGATCGTCGGCAATGAACCGCCCCGTGGCACCGGCACTGACTCGCCACAGCTCGGCCTCGGTCAGGTACCCACGCAAGCGAGAATCGGTCTGCACCACCCGCGCCAGCGGTTGCGTGGGCGACAGCCAGCGCCCCACCGAAAGTTGCGGCAGCAGGTCGCGCACCTGGCCGGCATGAGGCGCACGCAGCAACAGGCGCTCGCGCTGGGCGACCAGGCCCCGGTACTCCGCCACCGCTTCGGCCAACTGCTGCTCGACGATGCCGGCATCGGCGGCGGTCTCGCTGCGTCCGGCCTGACGACGCATCTGCAACTGCTGGATCTCGATTTCCCGACGCACGATGACCAGGCGCGAAGCCATGTCCGGCGACTCCAGTTCAATCAGCACGTCGCCTTGGGCCACGGTCTGGCCGTCGCGCACATTCACCTGTTTGACCCGCGCCGCCACCGGCGCATACAACGCACTGGCGCGCCCGGCTTCGAGCATCGCCGGCACCTCCACGGCGCTGCGCCAGGGCAGCAGCAACGCCAGCACCAGCGCGAGCAAGACCAGGCCGCTCAATAGCACCCGCGGCCCGTGGGCCTGTTCACGGCGACTCCACCATTGCCGCCACTCATTCACGATGGGCATAAAAATGAACCAGACCAATTCCACCATCATCAGGAAAATGCCCAGCACCTTGAAAAACAGGTGATAGACCGCCAGGGCAATGCCGAAAAACAACGCCGCCCGCCATAACCACGAGCCATATCCCCAGACCAGCAAGCGACGGCGCATCTTCGGCGACCAGGGTTCCGGGGCCGCCACGCCATAGCCGAACAAGGCTTCGCGCAAGCGCCAGCGACACAGGGCGAATGCACGCCCCTGGAGATTATCCACCGCCCAGAAATCACTGAGCAGGAAATACCCGTCGAAGCGCATGAAGGGATTCAAGTTGATCACCAGCGTGGTGATCCAGGTGGCGCTGGCCAACATGAACGCGGCGGTGCGTGCCGGCCCGTCGGGCAACAGCGACCAGGCCAGCAGGGCGATGCACGCCAGCAGCAATTCGGCCAATACGCCACCGGCGCCGATCAACAACCGCGCCCGCCGGTCATTGATCCGCCAGGCGTCGCTGACATCGGTATAGAACATCGGCAACAGCACCATGAACGCCACGCCCATGCTCTGCACCCGACAACCGGCGCGCTTGGCCATGAACGCATGGCCGAACTCATGGCACAGCTTGGCAAAAAACAACGCCGCGCCGAACGCCAATGCGCCGCCCAGGCTGAACAGGTGCGGAAAGGTCGCCAGGAACCGCTGCCAATCGCGCGACACCAGGAAAATGCCCAGCCCCAGGGTCAGCGGCAGCCCATAACGCAAGAGCTTGGGCCCAAAGCGTGCCAGCCAGGGCCAGGCACGATTGAGGAAGGCGTCCGGGCGCCACAGCGGAATCCGGAAAAACAGGTATTGGTGCAGCAGCACCTGCCACAGGCTCTGGCGCCGGGCCGCTGTCTTGAACAGGTAGCTGTCGCGCTGTTGCGGGTCCATCGCGCTGATCAGATCATGGCCCCGCAGAAAACCCAGCAACTGTTCCAGCGACTCACCGTTGAGGGGCAGGCCCGGCTCGCGATTCGCCGCTTGCAGCACCCGCTCCGGGTCGCCCAGGGACCAATGCCGCAACATGCGCATCGCCGCCGCACCCAGCTTGAAATAACGCCCACGCACCGGGTCGGCCAGGGTCCATTGCGGCGAACCGTCAGGGTCTGGAGCCGCCGGGGACAATTGCAAGTCTGGCCGCAGGCTCGGCAGGTCCATGCTACAGGCCTACGCCCTGGCGCAGCCCGGCCAGTGGTCGACGCAACAGGTACAAGGCCAACGGGGCGCGTTCGCCAAAGACCTTGGCCGTACCCCGCAGGCCGATGCGCGGCGCCGTGGCGTCGAAGCGCGCATCCAGTCGGTAAGCCAGTTGGCCGCCCGCCGTGGGCTGCGCTTCATAGGCCGAACGCTCGAGCCAGGCCAGGTGCCGCTGCAACGGATCGCTGTCGAGAAACAGCGCCACTTGTGCGCCGGGCTCCAAGGCAATCGCATCGCCCACCGCCAGCTCGATGCGCAACTCGGCCTGGTTCGGATCGGCAATTTCCATCAGCCGCTCGCCGGTCTGCACCGGCTTGCCGAGCCAGCGCTCGGCATCGGCAAACACGGCAATACCGTCGCGCTCGGCACGTACCTCGCTGCGCTTGAGCAGCTCCATCGCATAGTTGCGTTCGGCCCGTTTCTGTTCGACACGGGCGGCCAACAGGTCCACCTTGGAACTGGACTCTGCATCGGCAAACGAGCGCTGGGAATTGGCCTTGAGCTCCGCTTCGGCCACCCCCAATGCCCGCTCGGCAACATCGGCCTGGGCCTTGAGGCTGGTGCTTTCGAAACGCAACAACAGGTCGCCATTCTTCACGGCCTGGTTGGGCTTGACCATGAACTCGGCGATCACGCCGTCCAACGGTGCCGCCACCACTTGTCCGCCCAGCGGCACCACTTCGGCCGGGGCCAGGACCGATTGGCGCACCGGGATCAGCAGGCCCAGCAACAGCACCGCGACCAGCGCCACCTGGCGCTTGCGCGTCCAGCGCAGGCGCCACGGCTTGCGCGGTTGCAAAGCCAGCCAGGCATGGCTGTAGGTGTCGCCCAGTTGCGACAAGAGCACTTGTTCAGACGGGGTCCACGGCAAGTCGCGGGCCAGCCACAAGCCGCCGAACACCTGGCCCTGATGATCGACCAACGGCAGCCAGAACACCTGCCCGGCCGACAGGCTGCGCCAATCCGCGCGGATGGATTCACTGACACCGTCGGCGGCGATCACCCGGGCCTGGTTCAGTAGCCCCTGCTTGAACAACTGGGCCACCGCCTGCTCGACGAACGCCACGAACGGCGCGTTGGGCTCCACGGCACTGACGCCCGTCACCGCGTGCACCTTGCCGGCAATCAAGAGCGCGGCATGGCGAAACCCGAACAACGCCTGGCCGTCGTTGACCAGGCTGTAGCTCAACTGCGCCGGGGTGCGGGCTGCCCGCGTCTGGCGCTCAAGGTCGAGAAAGCGGGCGAACACCTGCTCGGTGCTGCCCGTTATCGGCGCGTTCACTTGGGCTCCGCAAAACGCGCCGTACCGCTCATGCCGGACAATAAGCCGCTGGCATCCGGCACGCTCGCCACCAACAGCAAGGTCTGGCTGCCCTCGTCGATGCGCGCGCCCAGGCGCTTGACCGTGGCCTGCAACGGCTTGCCGGTTTCATCGGGGATGAAGGTGAACGGCTGGCCGGGCTTGAGCCGGTCCATCCAGCGCGACGGCACCAGCAGATGGATTTCCAGGGTGCGGTTGTCGACCACATCCAGCAACGGCGCGCCGGCCGCCACGCTTTCATAACGCTGGACCTTGCGCGTCACCACCTGGCCGTCGAACGGTGCGATGACACTGCAACGCTTGACCTGTACCTGGTACACCTGGGACTGCGCCTGCGCCTCGCTGACCCGGGCCTCGGCCCGCGACACTTCGAAACGCCCGACCGACTTCAATGCCTCCAGTTGCCGGTTATGCGCCAACTCTTCGTTGGCCCCACGGCTGGCCGCCTGGGCCGCATTGAGCTGGGCCTGATAGGCCGAGCAATCGAACCGCGCCAGGGTATCGCCCTTCTTGAACGACTCGCCCTCACTGAATGGCAACTCGACAATACGCCCGGCCAATTCACTCGCCAGCACCGCCTGATCCCGCGCCCGAAGCACCCCACGCGCCTCATTGCCAGCCGGTGCACTGGCCGCCGCGTTGCTCTCGAGCAACGGATCGCCTGCATCAGGCGTCTGCGCCTGAACGCCGCACGCTACAAAGGTCAATCCCACAACCCAACTACTCAAACGCCGCATGACCGTTTTACTCCCTGACGGATGGGCGGAGTCTAGAAGAAATCTCTGGTTTCAAAAAGGCTGGAGTTGGGGATAAAAGGTGCCGGCTTTTTTACTGACACCGGCAGGTATCAAACCCCACAAGGATTTAGGCAGATACACTCCTCAAAATCAGCCAGGCAGGATGGACTACTCAAATCATCAGCCACTGTCACTTACACGGAAAAGCCCTGAAATACACTTAGCCAAATCGGTTCAAAAACGCCTTGCCCTCAAGCCATAAAAGCACACAACTCTCAAACCGCCGGTGCCGCAGCTTTCCTATCCACGGTTGACGCACGAACACCCTGGGATTAGGATTCGTCCACTGCTCAACCTCGTACGCAGCGATTAAATTCGCTGGCCGTTGGGGTGAAAACACCGGCTTCGGCCGGTTTTTTCGTTTCTGGGGATTGAGCTTGTGCGTACCGCTTTTTTTGTTGACGGCTATAACGTTTTTTATGGGCTGCTCGCCGGTACGCCCTATAAATGGCTGAACCTTACGCAGCTACTGATACACATAGCCCGCGTCGAGAATCCACACAGTTCATTTTCTTCACTCGACTACTTCACGTCCTCCGTCAAACCGGAACTGGCAACGCGTGGAATCGTATCCAAAGAGGCTCAGGACGCTTATGTCCGCGCATTAAAGGCCAATCAGGTTACTGTCCACTATGGACGTCACCAGCTCGAGCGTGCCAACGCCCCCCGCTTCGTCAGCAAAAAGATCAGTGCTTCACGCCAAGACACCGTTGCTATCTGGAAGCTTGAAGAAAAGGAAACCGATGTCCACATCGCAATCAGCATGTATCGCACGGCATCCAGACAAAAAGCACTGCCCAAGCACCAGCGTATCGAACAGCTTGTGCTGGTATCGGGCGACACTGATATGGCGCCCGCACTGCGAGCTATTCGAGAAGACTTTCCCCATTTGAGAGTCGGCGTCGTGCTTCCCTACCGAACCGGCTCCAAGCGCCTTGCGCCAGGCTCCTTGAGAGAACACGCCCACTGGATGCGCCGCGTCGTCACTTGCGACGAGCTTCAATCCCACCAGTTCCCCGACCGGGTCCCCACGCGCAAGGCGCCGGCCATCAAGCCGGATTATTGGTAGCGCCCGCCGGATACACCGACTCCCATCCCCCACCCAGCGCCTTGTACAACCCGACCATCGCCAACGACACGCCCGTGGCGCTTTCCACCAGTTGCTCCTGGGTGGCCAACAGCGCGCCCTGGACCGTGAGGACGGTGACGAAGTCCACCACGCCTTCCACGTATTGCTGCTGCGCGGTGCGCAAGGCGATCTGGTTCTGGCGCACGGCTTCGGCGAGGCTGTCGCGACGCAGCTGGCTGGCGTTGTAGGCGCTCAGTTGGTCATCGATTTCATGCCAGGCCTTGAGCACGGTCTGCTGGTAGGCGACCGCCGCTTCCTGCTGCTGGGCCTCGCGCAACTGCAGCATGCCGCGCAGGCGTCCACCGTCGAACAACGGCAGGTTGAACTGCGGGCCGATGCCGAACGCACGGGAGCCCCAGGAACCGAAATCACTGAGTTGCATGGCTTGGGAGCCCAGGTTGCCCGACAAGGTGATGCGCGGGTAGAAATCGCCCTTGGCCACGCCAATGCTTGCGGTGGCGGCATGCAGCCGGGCCTCGGCCTGGCGGATGTCCGGGCGCCGCTCAGCCAACTGGGAGGGCAGGCCGATGGCGACCTGGCGAGGCGCCTGGGGCACCGGTGCGTCGGCGGCGAGTTCGGCCTGCAACGCTTGCGGAGGCTGGCCCATCAACAGGCTGAGAGCATTGATCAGTTGAGCTTGGCGCTGCTGCAACGTCGGCAGCCGCGCTTCGATGGCCGCGACCTGGGCCGCCGCTTCGGCCACGTCCAGATCCGTGGCGACCCCATCGGCCAGGCGCAATTGGGTGAGCTTCAGGCTGTGGCGGGCCACGTCGAGGTTCTGCTCGGTGACCGCCCGGGTGCTCTGCACACCCCGCAGTTGCAGGTAGTCGTGAGCCGTTTCGGCGAGTACCGCCAACAGCACACCGCGACGGTCGTCCCGCGCGACCTCCAGGTTGGCATCCGCCGCTTCGGCCTCACGCCGTACCCGGCCCCACACATCCAGCTCCCACGCCGCGGAAAAGCCCGCGTCCCACAGGTTGAAAGCCGAATCGCCGTTGTGGCCCGACGGGTCATTGAGCCCTTCACCGCTGTTGCGTTTACGGCCATAACTGCCGGTGGCGGCGGTGTTGGGGTACTGCGCCGAGGTGATGACCTGGCGGGCCGCGCGACTCTGCTGCAAGCGACTGCCGGCAAGTTTCAGGTCGAGGTTATCGGCCACGGCACGACGGGTTAGCGCCGACAGCACCGGGTCATCGAAGACCTCCCACCAACGCTCGCTCATGTCCGTGGTGACCACCTGGCTGGCAGCGGCGTTGGCCGGCGTTGCCCATTGAGACGGCGAGGGTGCCACGGGGCGCTGGAAGTCCGGGCCGACAGTGCAGGCGCATAGCGCCGATGCCACACAGACCAGCAGGCCTGTGTGGCGAGGGAGCTTGCTCCCTCGCCACAGGGCGACTAAGGGGCTCGATTTCATCGCTGCGCCACCTCCCGCCCATCACCCTCCGAACGGGCGGTATCGATACTCGCTTCCACCGACATGCCCACCCGCAACCGCTGCGCCAGCGGCTGGTCCGGGTCCAGGACAATCTTTACCGGGATGCGCTGGACCACCTTGGTGAAGTTGCCGGTGGCGTTGTCCGGCTTGACCGCCGCGAACGTCACGCCGGTCGCCGGGGCAATGCTCTGCACACGGCCCAGCAACGCTTGCCCGCCGAAGCTGTCGACCCGCACGCTCACCCGCTGGCCCGGCTGCACATCGGTGAGCTGGGTTTCCTGGAAGTTGCCCACCACATAGGCCTGGGCCAGCGGCACCACCGCCAACAGCTTGCTGCCCGGCGTCACGTAGGCACCAACCCGCACCGCGCGTTCGCCGACCATGCCGTCCTGGGGCGCCACGATGCGGGTGTACGACAGTTCAAAACTGGCGATTTCCAACGCCGCCTGGGCGCGTTTCAACCCACCTTCGGCGGCGTCACGCTGGGCCGTGAGAATCTCCACCTGCTTGCGTTCGGCCGCCAACACCGCCGTGGCTCTCGCCAACTGCGCGGTGGCCTGGTCGATCCGGGTCTGGGCCTGTTGGGCGTTCTGCACGGTACCGGCCCCTACGCCGGCCAGGTGTTGATAACGATTGCGCTCATGTTCGGCAAAGGCCATCTGCGCCTTGGCCGCGACCACATTGGCTTGGGCCTGGGCAATCACCGACGCCTGGCGCTCCAGTGTCGCCCGCGCGTTTTCCAGCTGGGCGCGGGCAACCAGGGTCTGCGCGTCGGCGGCCTGGGCAGCGGCGTGCAAGTCGCGGTCGTCGATCAGGGCCAACAGTTGCCCGGCCTTGACCTGCTGATTGTCTTGCACCAGCACTTCTTTGATGAAACCGGCAACGCGCGGCACCACCAGGGTGTAGTCCGCCGAAACAAAGGCATCGTTGGTGCTCTGCTGCACGCGTTTACCGAACAGCCCCGGTGCCAGCAGATAAGTCAGCCCGCCGAGCACGAGGGTTGCCGCGAGGGTCAGGGCTATGGGCTTTTTCAGTTGAGTCATGATGGAAACCTTCAGGATTCAGCGCGGCGCACGAGGCGGATAGATCCGCGTCGGCAACCAGAAAATAAGCAGGATCAAGGCGAGCGCGACGCCCGCCATGCACAGGTAAAGATCGGAAGAGGTCAGCACCACCGCCTGCTGGTGCAGGCGATGGGCAAGCCCGGCGCTGTCGTTGTCCACCAGCGGGGCGTTGCCGAGGCTGTCCACCAGCATCGTCGAATGAAAATGCAGGCGTGCGGTGGTCAACGCGTCCAACACGCCCGTGGCGATCACCGCCGCCAGGCCCTTGACCGTGTTGAACCACGCCGAAGCGAACGGGCCTTCGAGGGGAGAAATACTCCCGGTGGACAGCATCAGCAGCGGCAGCACCGCCATGGGCTGGCCGAAGATCTGCAACAGTTGCAAGACGTAGAAATCGTCACGGATCCAGGCCGACGTCAGCTGCGAACCCCCCAGGCAGGACAGTGCCAACAGGCCCAGGCCCAGGCCCAACACCCAGCGGCAATCGACCCAGCGAAGATTGCACAGCGCCGCCACCAACGGCAGTGCGAGCAACTGCGGCAGCGCCATCAACAACATCACCGGAGCGGTCTGGACCGGACGATAGCCCTGGACCTGGGCCAGGTAGCTGGACGGAATGATGATCACCGCCAGCAGCACCACCAACACACCCGCCAGGGTCATCAGGGCGAAGGCCAGGTTGCGGATGCCGAGCATCTGCAACTTGAAGAACGGCACCGGCTGCGACCACTCGTTGACCAGGAACAGCACCAGCAACACCAGCCCGCCACCGAGCAAGGTGCAGATCAGGCTCGACTCGAACCAGTCGAGCCGGTTGCCCTGCAGGATGCCGATCACCAGCATGCAGATCGCCGGAAAACCCAGTAGCAGGCCTCGCCAGTTGAATTGCTTGAGGCGCTCCAGGCGCGGCGGGTCCTGGGGCAAACCATAGGCCACCGCGGCCATGGCAATCAGGCAAGGCACGATGATCTGCCAGAAGGTCCATTGCCAGCCGAGGTACTCGGTCCACAGGCCGGCCAAGGGCGTGCCCAGGCCAGGTCCGAACGTGGCGGTCAAGGCGTAGCCGGCCAGGCCGTAGAGCTTCACGCCCGGCGGCAGAAAGCGCAGGGCGACGGTCATCAGCATGGGTGGCAATGCACCGCCGGCCAGCCCTTGCAGGGTGCGCATCACCAGCAGGCTTTCGTAGTCCGGCGCAAACGGGCACAGCGCACCCAGCAGGGTGAACAGGCTGATGGCCCACAGCGTGAAACGGCGCAGCGAGAAGGTCACCGAGCACCAGGGCGCGAAGGCCATGGCGGCCACTGACGTCGCGGCGTAGCACGCCACCACCCAGGTGCCTTCGTCATACCCGATGGCCATGGCTCCGCGGATATCGGCCAGGGCCACCTTGGTGACCATCTCGTTCAGCCCCGACACCAGCACCGCCAGCAACACGCCCACCAGGCCGATGACGATCCTCGGGCCGAACGCCGGCGGCGCGGCCGCTGCCGTCGGTAGCGCCGTGGTTGTGAGGGATGTCATTGGGGGTTAACACTCCAGTGAGAAATACCGGAGCAGTTTAAAAAGCCGCAGTGCTGACAAAAAGTGACTTATTGGCAGTTTATAAGTGCGTTTAACGCAGCAATTGAAACCCTCTGCCACCAAAGTCAAAGCCTGGCGATCAACCCGTCTGCGCTTCCAGCCAGGTCTCGTCGCAACAGGCCTTGAGGGTTTCGCGCAGCCAGCGGTGGGCCGGGTCGTTATCGTAGCGCGGGTGCCAGGCCTGGGTCAGCATGAGCGTGGGCAACGGGACCGGCAGCGTGAAGGAGCGCAGGTGCAGCCCCAGGCGCCTGACGCTCAGCAACGCTTCCTTGGGCACCGGCAGGATCAGGTCCGAATCGGGCAAGGCGAACATGGCCGCATGAAAGCTCGGCGCGATGACCGCCACCCGCCGCTCCAGCCCCAACGCGTTGAGCGCGGTGTCGATGGGGCCGCGGGCAATGCCGCGGCGGGAGGTGCTGATGTGGGAAAACCCGGCGAACCGCTCAGCGGTGATCTCGCCATCGAGCAAGGGATGGTCTTCGCGCACCAGGCCCACGAAGTGGGTGGAAAACAGGTTCTGCACCTTCACTTCCGGCATCACTGGCCGGGTGTTGCTGATGCTCAGGTCGATCCGCCCCTCACGCAGCGCCTCATCATCGCCGTCGCCTTCCGGGACATAGCGCAGCTCGCAATGCGGGGCCTTGCGTTCGAGGGTGTCGAACAACTTGCCGCCATAGACGCCGACGAAGAAGTCGTTGGCCCGGACATTGAAACGCCGCCGCAAGGTGCTCAGGTCCACCGCATCGGCCGAACGGAAGACCAGCGCCGCCTGCTCCACCACGTCACGCACCTGCTCGCGCAGGGCCTGGGCCTTGGGTGTCGGCACCAGCCCACGGCCGGCGCGCACCAGGATCGGGTCACCCACGGCCTCGCGGATTCGCGTCAAGGTACGGCTCATGGCGGCAGGGCTCAGGTTCATCCGTCGCGCCGCACCGACCACGCTGCCCTCGTCGAGCAGGGCATCGAGGGCGACCAGCAGGTTCATGTCCGGGAGTTGCATGCTGAGCACTCGTGACAGATCAACATTGATCCAGACGCAATGCTAGCAGATCACCCCCCGGCCGCTGGCGACTCGTCCAACAAGGTCAACTCACCGTCGCGGTACACCACCTCCCGCCCGAGCCACGTGGCATCCACCTGAGGCAGTACCGCCGAAGGCTTGCGCAGTTCGCGCAACAAGGTCGAACCGTGGGACAGGCGACCGCCCATGCGCGCGATCACGGCCCGGGCACGCTGATAGTGCGCGTGGCGACCGGGGTCCAGGGTGTCTTCCAGCAGGATGTCCGCGCCCAGGATGCCTTGTGCCTGGCCCGGGTAGATCAAGAAGCCCGCTGCCTGCTCGGTGCCCTCGCGACCGTCCTGCCAAAAACTGCCGTCACGACTGCGAATGTCCGGGTGCGGCGCGAACCAATGGGCGCGGTCAGCCAGCGGCATGGCGTGGTGCAGGCGAAAGAACATTCGCATCAGGTTGTCGCGGTACCATTCGCGCACTTGCAGATAGTAGCCACGCAACCCCGGCAGCCCCGCCGAATGCGCCAGGCGTACGGGCAGGGACCAATGGGGAAAGGCTTGCAAGGGCAGCTCGGTCGGGGCCGGACGCGGCGTGGCCGGGTCGGTTTCCCAGGGCAACCGATGCGGGGCGGACTCGAGGTTGTCATAGGCGGTGGGTGGCCGGCCGAGCCAGGCGCCACCGCTGCTGGCCAATGCCGTGGCGATGCACAGGTTGCCCTGCACCACGAACACATAGAAGCGGGTGAACCAATCGGCCAGTGACTGACCTCCGGCGCCCTGCCCGGCCAGTTGCGCAAGCTCATGATCGAAACGGCGCAAACCGGCTTCGAGCGTCAACAGGTGCCCACGGGCCACGTGCTGCATGCGCAGGAACAACGGCAGTGATCGGACCAGGCGCACCGGTCGCCAGGACAACCGCGGGGTCGCCCCGCCGACCTCCCCCGCGTAGCTGCTGGAACGGATACCCCAGTCGGCCAGTCGGGCGAGAAACAAGTCATTGTTGATGTACGACGCGCCGCCAAACACGGCCGTGAAAGGCTCGTTGTCTTGCAACACCCGTGCATCCCAACGCGCCATGATCGCCGGGATGCTCGCCGCCGCACGACGCTGGGCATACTCCACCAACACGCTGGGTTGGGGCGGCAGAATTTCGGCGATGTTGGCCGCGGTCAGGTGCCGACGCCAGCCGTAATCACTGATCGGGCGGTATTGCAACAGCCAGAGTTGCTGGCCGTCCCAGGCCCATTCGATGTCACCGGGCACGTAGTGGAAAACCCGCAGCACACCTTGCAGGAAGCGCCACAACAGGTCGGCGTCAAGACCGTGGGTGGGCTCGAACGCACCGCAGTTCCAGGCCGCTCCCAGGCGGGAAATGACTGCACGCCGGGGGCTCACCTGACCATCGGCCAACGACTCGAGATGCCCCTCGACCCACTCCAGCTCGACCGCCAGGTGACGCACGAAAGCGATTCCGGACAGCTGCGGCGTGATGAAGCGTTGCACCACCACTTCCTCGACGCCCATCGCCGTCAACTCAGCGATGCGCCCCGGCACCTGGCTCGCCGGCTCGCGCAGGAACGTACTGCTCAGGCCGGCGTTCGCCGCATCGGCTTGATCCTCGCCATAACTGGACGAGCGGACCGCCCACGTGGCGTGCGCTTGGCTGGCCAGAAACGCCGGCAGGCGCGGGTCGTGGCACTCATTGAGGGTCAGCGCTGGCGGCACCGCTTGCCCGGCCAACGCAGCCAGGCGCAAACGCCCGCCCTTGGTGTGCGCGACAAACCCACGGGCGCCCGACTCCAGCCAGGCGGCGAAATCGGCCGGCGCGTCGATCCAGGGGTAATGGCCCCAGCCTGGCTTCAGGCTGATGGTCAGGTCGGCGCGGGCGAGAATCGCCGACCAGGCCGCCGCCTGCTCGACACCCAGCATGTTGTCCTGGTCGCCCCAGACCAACTCGACCGGGTCGGTGATCCATTCCAGCAGCGGCAACGCGGTGTCCGCCCGCACCAGGTCCCAGTGCGGCACGAAGGCTCGGCAGCGGGCGTAGCCAGCGCCCATGCGTCGGTATTGCGCAGGCGTCCAGGGCCGGTTGGAGAATTTGCGTGCAAACAGCGTCGGTTTGTTCGCCAGCAACCAATGGATGGTTTTGCGCACCGGCAATGGCGACATCAGTGCCGGCAGGCGCCGTTGCCACAGGAACGCCCCCACCGGCGCCAGCAATACGCTGCGCTGGAAGTGCCCGGGCTGACGTTGCAAGGCGTGCAGCACCAACAACGCATTCACCCCGACCGCGGTGATCGCGCTGCCCCTGGCCGTCATCGCCAACAAAGCCTCGGCGTAGGCGGCCAGGTCTTCGCAGGGCGCCTGTGGGTTGTCACCGAAACCGGGCAACTCCAGCGGCACCACCTGGTAGTGCGCAAAATACGGGAGCACGTCATCCCACCAATCGGCGGCGCTGCCGTTACCCGCCAGCAGGTACATCAACGGCTTGCCTGCGGATGCCAGATCAACCATGGCTGGCCTCCCGGGCTGCACAGCCGTTGCCGTCGTGGCGATAAAGCCAGAGCAGCGGCGGCAGCAGCAGGAGCAATGCCACGCCATCGAGCCACAGGTGCGACCACATCCGTGCCTGGGCGGAGATCAACATGTCCTGGGGCGCCCAGAGCAGGATGCCGGCGATGATCCAGCCCCAGGGCGCGGCGCGTTTCATGCGATGGCCGATGTGCACCAGGGCGAGCATGTACAGGGCATAGCTCTGCAACGTCGCGCCGAACAACGCCAGCCACCAGACCTGCTGCGCCCTGGCCGCCGCAGGCGCCGCGTCAGAGGCCCAGAACGCTTGTTCGAGGGTGAGCAAATAGTCATCGAACACGCCCGAATGCCCGGCCCAACTCAGCATGAAACCGGCGAGCAGATGCAACAGCGCCAAGGCATACAGCCAGGCGATCAGGGCTTTGCGAAGGGTGTGGCGAGGGCTTGGCATTCCGTGTCCCGAAGGCGTGCTTGAGGGCTGCAAGTCTAAAGGAAAAGGCCGGGGCTTTACCCGGCCGACGGGGGGCGGCCGATAAATAAACCTGTGCGAAGGCGGTCGCCCAAGCCCGGAATGCTTATCCGAACAGCTCGCCAGCACCGCTCAACGCTGCATCCCCCAACGCTTGACCGTCACCCGTTCCAAGCTGTCGAAGACCAGGTTTTCCACCAGCAAGCCGATCAGGATCACCACCGCCAGCCCGGCGAAGACCTTGTCGGTGTACAGCTCGTTACGGTTCTGGAAGATGTACCAGCCCAGGCCGCCCTTGCCGCTGGTGGCGCCGAACACCAGTTCGGCGGCGATCAGCGTGCGCCAGGCGAAGGCCCAGCCGATCTTCAACCCGGCGAGGATCGACGGCAGCGCCGCCGGAATCAGGATGAACAGCACGAAGCGCAGACCCTTGAGCCCATAGTTGCGCCCGGCCATGCGCAAGGTGTCGGACACCCCGAGAAAGCCTGCGTACATGTTCACCGCCAACGCCCACAGCACCGAGTGCACCAGGACGAAAATCAGGCTGTTCTGCCCCAGGCCAAACCACAGCAACGCCAATGGCAACAGGGCAATGGCCGGCAGCGGGTTGAACATCGACGTCAACGTGCTGAGCAGGTCGCGGCCCAGTTGAGTCGACACCGCCAGGGTGGTCAGGCCGAACGCCAGGACAATGCCCAGCAGATAGCCCTTGAGCAGTACCACCAGGGAAATCCAGACCTTGCCCAGCAGCTCGCCGCTGACCAGGCCCCCGTACAGCGCGCTGGCGGTTTGCAGGAACCCCGGCAGCAGCAGGTCGTTGTTCTGGTAGCGGGCCACGCTTTCCCAGAGCACCGCCAGCAACAGCAAAATCAGGCTTTTGCGCAACCACCCCTGCTGCCAGAGGCGCTGCCTCAACGGCAAGGCCCGCTCCAGCGGGATGTGGGTCAAGGGTTGCAGGTCGACTTCGTATTCTTCGCGCACAGGCGATAGATGGTTCATGGACGCTTCCCTCAGTACGCGATGCGAATGTCGGCGAAATCCAGCTCACGCTCGGTCTGCGGCGACTGGCCCGGTTCGAACAACAGCGAGTGGATCCGCCGCGCCGTGTGCTGGAACGCCCCACCCCCGAGGCTGTGCAGGTCGTACTGATGGCTGTGGATTTCTGCCCGTACGCGGCCCGGATGGGGCGACAACAACAGGATCCGGTTGCCCACCACCAGCGCTTCCTCGATCGAATGCGTAACGAACAGCAGGGTGAAACGCACCTCCTCCCAGAGCAGCAGCAATTCTTCCTGCATCTTGCGTCGGGTCAGGGCATCGAGGGCGGCGAAGGGCTCGTCCATCAGCAGGATTTTCGGTTGCATCGCCAATGCCCGGGCAATGGCGACCCGGGCTTTCATGCCCCCGGACAACGTATGTGGGTAGGCATCAGCGAATGCCGCCAGCCCGACCTTGTCCAGATAGTGCAACGCTCGCTCCTCGGCCTCGCGGCGCTTGAGGGTATGGGACGCCAGCAACGCGAACATCACGTTCTGCTTGACGGTTTTCCACGGCGGCAACTGGTCGAACTCCTGGAACACCACGATTCGATCCGGCCCCGGAGCGCTGACGCGTTGCCCCTGCAAGCGAATCTCGCCCTCGCAAGGCGCGATGAAGCCGCCAACGGCCTTGAGCAGCGTGGACTTGCCGCAACCGGACGGGCCGAGCAGGACGAACCGGTCCGCCGGGTCGACCTCGAAACTCACCTGGTGCGTCGCCCGCACCACCCGTTGTGGCGTGCGGTATTCGAGGCTGACGCTGTCCACCGAGAGCAATGCCGCATCGGTGCGACTGAGGTTGCTGGCCGCGTGGCCTTGCAGGGGGGCGTTCATGACCATCAACTCCCTTGCAACGGCTGGGCGTCCTGGAAGAAGTAGTCTTCCCACGACGCCGGCTTGTGCTTGATCGCGCCGACACGGTAGAGGAACTCCGCCAGCGGGTAGGTGTTCTTCGGCGTGACGGTGAATTCGATCTGCGGATTCTCGATGATCTTCAGCAACGTGGCCCGGTCGATCTTGGCCTGGGTGACGCGCAGATACGTATCCGCCGCCCCCTCTTTATCCTTCTGGGCGAACGCCGCCGCTTCCGTCAGGGCCTGGATAAACGCCTTGTAGGTCTTGGGGTTTTCATCGCGGAATTTTTCCGTGGCGAACAGCACGGTGGGCGAGTTCGGCCCGAGCACATCATAGGAATTGAGCACCACGTGAACATTGGGGTTCTGCAGGGCCTGGTCCTGGAACGGCGGGTTGGAGAAGTGCCCGGTCAATTCCGTCCCGCCGGCAATCAGCGCCGCCGTGGCGTCCGGGTGCGGCACGGCCAGGGTGTACTTGTCGAGGCGATTGAACTCCTTGTCGCCCCATTGCTTGGCGGCGGCGTATTGCAGGAAGCGCGACTGCACCGACACCCCCACCGCCGGCACCGCGATGCGGTCGTGCTCGGTGAAGTCGGCGATGGTCTTGACCTTGGGGTTGTTGCTCAACAGGTAATAGGGAAAGTTGCCCAGCGAAGCCACGGCCTTGACGTTCTGCTTGCCGCGCGTGCGGTCCCAGATCGTCAGCAGCGGCCCGACGCCAGCCCCGGCGATGTCGATGGAGCCCGACAGCAACGCGTCGTTGACCGCCGCGCCGCCGGACAACTGGGTCCAATCGACCTTGATGTCGAGGCCTTCCTGCTTGCCGTACTTCTCGATCAACTGCTGATCGCGGACCACGTTCAGCAGCAGGTAAACGATGCCGAACTGCTCGGCGATGCGAATCTCGCCCTCGGCCTGGGCGCTGGCGGGCGCCACCAGGCTGCCGGCCAGCAGGCTGAAACCCAGGCCGATGGCGGCGGCCAGCGGTGCAAAGGCAATGCGTTTGGACATGGTGATTCTCCGGGCTGTTTGCGCGAGGCGCGGCCGATCAGAAAGGGGCATCGCCCTGGATGGTGGTGCGGTACAACTTGCGACGCAGATGGCTCGGGCAACCGGCGGCCAGATGAATCAGCGAACGGTTGTCCCAGAACACCAGGTCATGGGGCTGCCATTGGTGGCGATAGATGTTCTGGGGCCGCACGCTGTGGGCATACAGTTCGGCCAGCAGCGCGGCGCTTTCATCCTCCGGCAGGCCGACGATACGGGTGGTGAAGCCCTCGCTGACGAACAACGCCTTGCGCCCGGTTTCCGGGTGGGTGCGCACGATGGGGTGCACCACTTCGGCGACCTGGGCCAGTTGTTCCGGGGTGAGCGTCGGGCGCCAGTTGCCTTCGAACTTGCTCTCGCTGTAGCGCGCCGTGTAGGAGTGCGCCGCCGAACGGCCTTCCACGGCCTTGCGCAAGGCCTCGGGCAAGCCCTCCCAGGCTTTGTGCATGTCGGCGAACAACGTGTCGCCGCCCTCGCTCGGCAATTCCTGGGCATGCAGCATCGAGCCCAGGCTGGGCAGTTCTTTATAAGAGAGGTCGGAATGCCAGAACTTGCCGGCATCGCCGAGGCCGATGGATTGGCCGTTTTCGATGATGTTGGAGACGATCAGGATTTCCGGGTGCCCGGCCAGTAAAAACTGCTTGAGCACATGGATCTGCAGCACGCCAAAGCGACGGCTGAAGGCGATGTGTTGTTCGGGGGTGATGTGCTGGTCGCGAAACACCACCACGTGGTGATCCAGGTGGGCGCGATGGATGCGGGCAAAGTCGCGGTCGTTGAGCGGCCGGGACAGGTCCAGGCCGACGATTTCGGCCCCGACGCTGTCGCCGAACGGGCGGATATCGAAGGCCTGCGGCGCGATGTCGGCGGCACTTGAAGCAAGGTGATCCGGAGAATAGGAAACGGCTGGCATACATCACTCCCACGCACAGCGCGCTTCAATGGCGCGCGTCGATCAAAACTCACGGCGTTGCCGTGTCGGTTCGTGTCGTGCGGCGCGCCGATTGGTCGGCAGGTACGCAGGGGAGTGACTTTATAGCTATAAGAATTGAAATTTAAATACCGTTAACGAATAACGATATGGAGTTTTGGTTAACACATAAAACCTGTGGGAGCGGGCTCGCTCGCGAACGCAATCTGCCGGTGACATCTATGTCGACTGATACACCGCATTCGCGAGCAAGCCCGCTCCCACAAGAATGTGGAGCTACTCAGAAGTGGACGCCACAAAAAGCGATCCTGCCTTCATCCAGACAGACAAGCGTCTATCGCTCGTGCAACGCCTCGGCCCGGGCCTTGATGATGGGCTTGAGCAGGTAGCTGAGCACGGTTTTCTTGCCGGTGATGATGTCCACCGAGGCCACCATGCCGGGGATGATCAGCAGGGGCTTTTCATCGGTGCCCAGGTGGCTGCGTTCGGTGCGCAGCTTGATGATGTAGTAGGTGGTTTTCTTGTCTTCATCGGTGATGGTGTCGGCACCGATCTGTTCCAGCTTGGCTTTCAGGCCGCCGTAGATGGTGTAGTCGTAGGCGGTGAATTTCACCGTGGCGTCCTGGCCGGGGTGCAGGAAGGCGATGTCTTGGGGACGGATTTTCGCTTCCACCAGGATGGTGTCGTCCAGCGGCACGATTTCCACCAGGTCGCTGCCGGGCTGGATCACCCCACCGATGGTGTTCACCAGCATCTTGTTGACGATGCCCCGCACAGGCGAGGTGACCAGGGTCCGGCTGACCCGGTCCTCCAGTGCCTTGCCGGTGGCCTGGGCCTTGTTCAGGTCGGTGCGCGCCTCGTTGAGCTGGGTCAGGGCCTCACTGCGGAATTTGCCGCGGGTCTCGTCGATCTTGCGCTGCACTTCCTTGATCGCCGATTCGGCACGGGGGATCGCCAGCGTCGTCGCGTCCAGTTGCCCACGGGTTTCGACTTCCGCACGCTTGAGCCGCAGCACTTCCACCGGGGAGACCGCGCCCTGGGCCACCAGCGGCTCGGACATGTTGATTTCCTGGCGTTGCAGCGCCAGGCCGGAGCGGTACTGGGCCTGCTTGGACACGAACTCGCGCAGCTCCTGTTGGCGCTGGACCAGCTGTTCCTGCAAGCCGCCGATCTCGTCGTGCAACTGTTGGCGCCGACTGATGTACAGCGACTCCTCACTGGCGGCCTGGCCGGGCACGGCCTTGAGCACATCGGCCGGGAAATTCAGCGGTCGGTCGTCGACTTCGGCGCTCAAGCGCTCGACCCGCAGCAGCATGGACAAGCGATCGGCCTCGGTTTCCCCGACGTTGGAGACAAACCGTGTGTCATCCAGGCGAATCAACGGCGCGCCGGCCTCGACGATCTGCCCTTCCTTGACGAACAGCTCGGCGACAATACCGCCCTCCAGGTTCTGGATTTTCTGGATCTTGGACGACGGAATCGCCTTGCCGTCGCCCTTGGTCACCTCGTCGAGCACGGCGAAGTTGGCCCACACCATCAGGAACACGAAGAAGCCGATGATCCCCCAGATCGTCAGGCGCACCACCCGCGGGGCGTCTTCGATCAGGGCCTTGTTGACCTCCGGCAGAGGCTGGCCCTGCAACGACGCCGAGCCTTTGAAGTAACGGCCGACAGACTCCTTGAAACCCGATTTAAGCAACACTGATCTGCCCCTTCTTCAACGCTTCCATCACGACCGCTTTCGGGCCGTCGGCCAGGATCTGCCCGCGGTCGATCACCAACAGGCGATCCACCAGCGACAGCAGCGATGCCCGGTGCGTGACCAGCAGCACCGTCTTGTTTTCCACCACGGCGGCCAGACGCTGCTTGAGGCGTTCTTCACCGGTGTTGTCCATGGCACTGGTGGGTTCGTCCAACAGCAGGATGGGCGGGTTGAGCAGCAACGCCCGAGCCAGGGCGACGTTCTGGCGCTGGCCGCCGGACAGGTTCTGCCCGCGCTCCCCCACTTGCAGCTCGTAGCCCTGCGGATGCAGGCGCGCGAACTCGTGCACGCCCGCCAGCTCGGCGGCCTGCAGCACCAGCTCGTCTTCCACGTAGCGGGCGCCGGAGGTCAGGTTGTCACGCAGGGTGCCGGCCAATAACTGGATGTCCTGGGGCACGTAGCCGACGTTGTAGCGCAGCTCACTGACGTCGATCTGGCGGATGTCCACGCCGTCCACCAGCAACGCACCGGCATCGGGCTGGTACAGGCCCACCAGCAACTTCGCCAGGGAACTCTTGCCCGAGCCGCTGCGGCCGATGATGCCGATCTTCTCGCCGGGCTTGATCACCAGGTTAATGTTCTTCAGCGCCGGGTTCTGCTGGTTCGGGTAGGTGAAATCCAGTTGGCGGCATTCGATGGCGCCCTGCAGGACCTTGCGGCTCAGCGGCCGCTCTTCGAAATTGCGCTCCTGGGGCAGCTCCATCATCTGGTCGACCGAGGTCATGGTGACCCGCGCCTGCTGGTAGCGGGTCAGCAGGCCCGACAACGACGCCAGCGGGCTGAGGGCGCGGCCGCTGAGCATGTAGCAGGCGATCAGGCCGCCCATGCTCAGGTTGCCGGCGATGATCTGGTAGACGCCGAAGATGATCATGATCACACCGGCCAGTTGCTGGATCAGCAAGGTGATGTTCATCGCCAGGCCGGACAGCATCTTCACCCGCAGTTCGAGGCGGCTCAGGGTTCCGATGGTCTGTTCCCACTGGTACTGGCGCTCGCTCTCGGCGTTGTTGACCTTCACGGCGTCCAGGCCGGCCAGGGTTTCGATCAGGCTGGACTGACGCTCGGCGCCCAGGGCCATGGTCCGCTCCATGGTCGCCACCAGCGGCTTCTGCAACGCATAGCCGATCAACAGGGCAATCGGGAACGCCAGCACCGGGATCCACACCAGGTGCCCGCCGAGAATCGCAATGACCAGGAAGATCAGCAGGGTGAACGGCAAATCGATCAGGCTGGTCAGCGTCAGCGAGGCCAAGAAGTCCCGCAGGCTCTGGAACTCATGGATGTTCTGGGCAAAGCTGCCGACGCGCGCCGGGCGGTATTTCATGGCCATGCCGACGATGCGCTCGAACAGCGTGGCCGAGATGATCAGGTCGGTTTTCTTGCCGGCCAGGTCCAGGCACAAACTGCGCAGCATCTTGAGGATCAGGTCGAACAGATAGGCGCCGGTGATACCCACGGCCAGTACCCACAGGGTCGATTCGGCCTGGTTCGGCACGACGCGGTCGTAGACGTTCATCACGAACAGCGGCGCGGCCATGGCAATGATGTTGATCAGCAGGCTGGCGGCGATAGCATCGGCGTACAGCCAGCGGGATCGCTTGAGGGTGTCGCGAAACCAGGAGCGTGCCCGAGGGATCAGCGTGCCGTGGTTCACGTCAAATTTATGTTGCGGCTGCGCGAAGAAGACCTTGCCGCTGTAGTCGTCCGCCAGCAGTTCGCGGCTGATGGTCACTTCGCCGCCATCGCTTTCGCTGAGCAGCAAGCGCGCCTGGTCATCACCGACCCAGCCCAGCAGCACGGCACTTCGACCGTCCTTGAGCAACAACAGGGCCGGCATGGCAATGGTCGGAATCTGGTCGAGCTTGCGTTGCAGCACCCGTCCTTGCAGACCGGCACGGGCCGCCGCGCGCGACAATAATTCGACGCTCAAGCGCTGCTTGGGCAACGGCAAGCCGGTGGTGAGCATCGCCGCGCTGGCCGGCTTCTGGTGCAGCATGCAAAGCGCCAGCAGACCGTCCAGCAACGGGTCATCGTGCAGCGTGCGCGGATCATGGCTGAGTTCGACTCGACTGACTTCTGATTCCACGCTCGGCACTCTTGCTGGTTAAAACGGATGGGGAGCTTAATTCATCCCAGGCAACTGGACCTTGGGTTTCACGTCGTTCTGCACAACCGATGCCAACGGCGCGACGACCCCCTGACTTTTGAGCAACTGGCCCATGGTCGCCTTGATCCGGTACTGGGTGAACAGCTGCACGTTCTTGATTTCCACCAGGCGCCGGGAGGCGGTGAACAGCTCGTTTTCGCTGTCGAGCAAGTCGAGCAGGGTCCGCTCGCCGAGGCTGAACTGCTTCTGATAGGCGGTGCGCACGCTGGTGCTGCGGTCCACGTACTGCTGGGCGATCGGCACCTGGGCATTGGCGTTGTTCATGGCGTTCCAGGCCAGGCCCAACTCTTCGTTGAGCTGGCGCAGGGCGTTGTTGCGGATGTCCAAGGCCTGGTTGGACAGGTACGACTTGGATTCCAGGTCAGCCTTGTTGCTGCCGCCGGCATACAGGTTGAAGCGCATGCGCAGCATGGCCTGCCATTCATTGTTGTGGCCGTTCTGGCCGTCCAGGTCGTTGTCGGCGGTGCGGCCCAGCTCAGCGTCGAAGCGAGGGTAGAAGCTCGACTTGGCGGCTTCGTACTGCTTCTCGGTGGCAACGATGTCCGCCTCGGCCGAACGCAGCACCGGGCTGTTTTCCAACATCTGATTGCGGGCTTCGTTGAGGTTGGCCGGCAGCAGCGCCATAAAATCGGCGGGGCGCTCCAGTTGGTCGGGCAGTTGGCCCACGGCGCTGAGGTAGTTGGTCTCGGCGTCGGCCAGGTTGGTCTGCTCGGTGATCAGGTTGTTGCGGGCCTGGGCCATGCGCGCTTCCGCCTGGTCGAGGTCGGCGCCACTGCCTACGCCACGGCTGGTGCGCAGCTTGATCTGGTCGAAGATGCGCTCATGGCTCTTGAGGTTTTCCTCGGCCAGGCGCACGAATTCGCGGCGGGTCAGCACGTCCAGGTACACCTGGGCGACGGTCAGGCCGGTGCGCTCGGAGGTGTCCAGCAGCGAATACGCGCGGGCGTTGACGGTGGCTTGTTGACGCCCCACTTCGCTGGACGTCGCAAAACCGTCAAAAACCATTTGCGTCAGGCGCAGGCTCGACTCGCTACGGTTCAGGGTTTCCCAGTGATTGTTGCTGCCCGAGCGGGTGGTGACGCTGTCGGTGCCTTCGCGACCGTACCCGGCTGCAAGGTCCACTCTAGGCAGGTAGCCGCCCTTGGCCGCCTTGAGTTGATAGTCCGCCGCAAGACGACTGTTAACGCCAGCCTGAATTTCAGGATGAACATCCAGCGCCTGTTGCATGGCCTGCGGCAAGGTTTGTGCTTGTACGAAACTGGCGGCGAGGGCGAAGGGTAAAGCCTTGAACAGAGGCGAACGCATGGTGGGATTTTTCCTGAAACTCTTGTCGTGGATCACAGCGAAACGTGGCGCTGCATCGGATGATGGCAACCGGAATGACCGTATGTCGGAAAGTTCGAAACAGGAAACGAATCGTGCACCGAATTAACAGGTCGCCGCTTAAATATCAATGTGACATTACCGAAGCGATTGTTTAGGATGGCCGGCATAAGGTCAATAGTTTGGCATAAACAAAAAGCTCGAAAAAACCAGCCAAAATATTGACATAGTAGAGCGTCAAAACAACCCCTATTTGCGAAACAAGAACGTCCAGACCGCTGCTGCCTTACAGGCTGTCGGGTCCATGGAAGTCTACTGAGCGTGGCACCCGGAGAAGTCTTCAATGAGCAGTGTTATTGCCGTTGTCAAAAGCATTGTTGGTCAGGTTTTCGTCGTATCCCCCGAGGGCATTCGGCGTGTACTCATTGAAGGTGATCGCCTGTACACGGGCGACCAGTTGGACACCGGCCCTGCGGGCGCCGTCACGTTGGAATTGGCCGACGGCCGCACGCTCGACCTGGGCCGCGACACCCAGTGGAGCGCCAATGCACCCGACTCTTCCACCGATCTCGCCGCCGCCACTGCCCAGGCCGCGCCGTCGGTAGAAGAACTGCAGCAGGCCATCGCCGCCGGTGCCGACCCGACGACAGCCCTGGAAGCCACCGCTGCCGGCGCCACCGCCGCGGGGACGGGCGGTGCCGCCGGTGGCGGTCACACCTTCGTGGCGCTGGACGCCACCGCTGGCAGCGTCGACCCTACCGTCGGTTTTCCAACGGAAGGCCTGAGCACGGCCGCCGCCACCACCACCGACCTCACTGGCCTGGATACCAACGCCAATGCCAATACCACCGCCAACGCGGTGGTCAACGCGACGATGACCCTGAGCGCCACGCCGACCCTGACAGAGGCTGGTGGTGTGTTGGTCTACACCGCAACCGTGACCCAGGCGCCACAGACCGCCCTGACCGTGACACTGTCCAACGGCTCCGTGATCGTGATTCCAGCGGGCCAGACAACCGGCACCGTCAACGTTCCGCTGGCGCCGAACGACACGGTCTACAACGACCCCACCCAAATCAGCGTGACCGTTACTGGCACCACGGGCGGTACCGGCATCGCCGTGACCCTGCCTACCACGCCAGCCGTGACCCAGATCACCGACACCATCGACACCACCAACGTCACCCTGACCGCAGGCAACACGGTGACTGAAGGCGGCCAGATCACCTACACCGCCACACTGACCAACCCGGCTCAAACTCCAGTGACCGTGACCCTGAGCAATGGCTCGGTCATCACCATCGCGGCAGGTCAGACCGCCGGCACCGTCACCGTCGACACCCCGGCTAACGACGTCTACAACAACGGCAGCACCGTCAGCACCACTATTACCGGTGCCACCGGTGGCAACTTCGAAAACCTGGTGCCAAGCACCACGCCAGCAGTCACTACGATTACCGATTCGGCTGATACCACTCGCCTGACCCTGTCCGCCAGCAACACCATCACCGAAGGCGGCCAGATCACCTACACCGCGACCCTGACCAACCCGGCTCAAACTCCAGTGACCGTGACCTTGAGCAATGGCTCGGTCATCACCATCGCTGCGGGCCAGACCGCCGGCACCGTCACCGTCGATACCCCGGCCAACGACGTCTACAACAATGGCAGCACCGTCAGCACCACCATTACCGGGGCTACTGGCGGCAACTTTGAAAACCTGGTGCCAAGCACCACGCCAGCAGTCACTACGATTACCGATTCGGCTGATACCACTGGCCTGACCCTGTCCGCCAGCAACACCATCACCGAAGGCGGTCAGATCACCTACACCGCCACCCTGACCAACCCGGCACAGACCCCAGTGACCGTGACCTTGAGCAATGGCTCGGTCATCACCATCGCGGCAGGTCAGACTGCGGGCACCGTCACCGTTGATACCCCGGCCAATGACGTCTACAACAATGGCAGCACCGTCAGCACCACCATTGCCGGGGCCACTGGCGGCAACTTCGAGAACCTGGTTCCGAGCACCACGCCAGCAGTCACTACGATTACCGATTCGGCTGATACCACTGGCCTGACCCTGTCCGCCAGCAACACCATCACCGAAGGCGGCCAGATCACCTACACCGCGACCTTGACCAATGCCGCTCAAACCCCGGTGACCGTGACCTTGAGCAATGGCTCGGTCATCACCATCGCGGCAGGTCAGACTGCGGGCACCGTCACCGTTGATACCCCGGCCAATGACGTCTACAACAATGGCAGCACCGTCAGCACCACCATTACCGGTGCCACCGGCGGCAACTTTGAGAACCTGGTTCCGAGCACCACGCCAGCGGTCACTACGATTACCGATTCGGCTGATACCACTGGCCTGACCCTGTCCGCCAGCAACACCATCACCGAAGGCGGCCAGATCACCTACACCGCCACCTTGACCAACGCCGCTCAAACCCCGGTGACCGTGACCTTGAGCAATGGCTCGGTCATCACCATCGCTGCGGGCCAGACCGCCGGCACCGTCACCGTCGATACCCCGGCCAACGACGTCTACAACAATGGCAGCACCGTCAGCACCACCATTACCGGGGCTACTGGCGGCAACTTTGAAAACCTGGTGCCAAGCACCACGCCAGCAGTCACTACGATTACCGATTCGGCTGATACCACTGGCCTGACCCTGTCCGCCAGCAACACCATCACCGAAGGCGGCCAGATCACCTACACCGCCACCTTGACCAACCCGGCACAGACCCCAGTGACCGTGACCCTGAGCAATGGCTCGGTCATCACCATCGCGGCAGGTCAGACCGCCGGCACCGTCACCGTCGATACCCCGGCTAACGACGTCTACAACAATGGCAGCACCGTCAGCACCACTATTACCGGTGCCACCGGTGGCAACTTCGAGAACCTGGTGCCAAGCACCACGCCAGCGGTCACGACGATTACCGATTCGGCCGATACCACCGGCCTGACCCTGTCCGCCAACAACACCATCACCGAAGGCGGCCAGATCACCTACACCGCCACCCTGACCAATGCCGCTCAAACGCCGGTGACCGTGACCCTGAGCAATGGCTCGGTCATCACCATCGCTGCGGGCCAGACCGCCGGCACCGTCACCGTCGACACCCCGGCTAACGACGTCTACAACAATGGCAGCACCGTCAGCACCACCATTACCGGTGCCACCGGCGGCAACTTTGAGAACCTGGTTCCGAGCACCACGCCAGCGGTCACGACGATTACCGATTCGACGGACACTACCGATCTGAGTCTGTCGGCATCCACCGAAGTGGCAGAGGGCGGTCAGATCCTCTACACCGCGACACTGACCAACCCTGCCGGTACCCCAGTCACCGTGACGCTGAGCAACGGCGCCGTGATCAACATCGCGGCCGGTGCAACCACTGGTTCCGTGGCTGTGGACGCGCCAAAAGACGACGTCTACAAGGACGCCGGCAAGGTCGAAGTCAGCATCGATAAAGCCGTTGGCGGTAACTTCGAAAACCTGGTTCCGAACACTGCCCCAGCAGTGACTGATGTCACCGACACCATCGACACCAGCACTGTCTCGCTCACGGCGACGTCGACGGTGGCCGAAGGCGGCACCGTCGTTTACACCGCTTCGGTTAATGCCCCGGTGACTGATGCTCCGCTGGTTGTAACACTGAGCAACGGCCAGACCATCACTATCCCCGTGGGCGCAAGCTCCGCGTCGGTAAACTTCGTTGCGCCAAACGATGCCCTCGCCGGCGGCGACAACTTGAGCGTCAAAATTGACGACGCTCAGGGCGGCAACTACGAAAATCTGGTTGCAGATAAAACCCCAGCTGAAACCTCGGTGACTGACGTACAGGACACCACCGGTCTTAGCCTGAGCGCTACCGGCACCGTCGCCGAAGGTGGCTCGATCGTTTACACCGCGACCCTGACTAATGCAGCCGGCACCCCAGTGACCGTCACGTTGAGCAACGGCGCCGTGATCAACATCGCGGCCGGTGCAACCACCGGCACTGTGACCGTCGACGCACCGAAGGACGACGTCTACAAGGACGCCGGCAAAGTTGAAGTCAGCATCGATAAAGCCGTTGGCGGTAACTTCGAAAACTTGGTGCCGAGCACCACGCCAGCGGTGACTGATGTCACCGACACCATCGACACCAGCACTGTTTCGCTCACGGCGACTTCGACCGTCGCTGAAGGCGGTACCGTGGTCTACACCGCATCGGTCAACGCCCCAGTGACTGACGCTCCGTTGGTCGTCACTTTGTCGAATGGCCAGACCATCACCATCCCAGTGGGCGCAAGCTCTGCTTCGGTGAACTTCGTTGCACCGAATGATGCACTCACTGGCGGCGATAACCTGAGCGTCAAGATCGATGACGCCCAGGGCGGCAACTACGAAAATCTGGTTGCAGATAAAACTCCAGCTGAAACTACGGTTACAGACACCCAAGACACTACCGGCCTGACGCTTTCCGCAACTGACACAGTGGCTGAAGGTGGCTCGATCGTTTACACCGCGACCCTGACCAATGCGGCCGGTACGCCAGTGACCGTCACACTGAGCAACGGCGCCGTGATCAACATCGCGGCAGGTGCAACCACCGGCACTGTGACCGTCGACGCGCTGAAAGACGACGTCTACAAAGACGCCGGCAAGGTCGAAGTCAGCATCGACAAAGCCACGGGGGGCAACTTCGAGAACCTCGTTCCGAGCACTACTCCAGCGGTCACTGACGTTACCGATACTATCGATACGTCGACCGTCAGCCTGACGGCCACCTCGACCGTGGCTGAAGGCGGAACCGTGGTTTATACCGCCTCGGTCAACGCCCCGGTCACTGACGCTCCGTTGGTCGTCACGCTGAGCAACGGTCAAACCATCACCATTCCGGTCGGCGCAAGCTCCGCTTCGGTGAACTTCGTTGCACCGAACGACGCCCTCGCCGGCGGCGATAACTTGAGCGTCAAGATCGATGACGCCCAGGGCGGCAACTACGAAAAACTCGCCATCGATGGCAAAACCGCTGACACCACCGTTACCGATACCCAGGACACCACCGGCCTGACGCTTTCCGCAACCGACACTGTGGCTGAGGGCGGCTCAATCGTTTACACCGCTACTCTGACCAATGCAGCCGGCACCCCAGTGACCGTCACGTTGAGCAATGGCGCCGTGATCAACATCGCCGCTGGTGCGACCACCGGTACCGTCACTGTCGACGCGCCAAAAGACGACGTCTACAAAGACGCCGGCAAGGTCGAAGTCAGCATCGATAAAGCCACTGGCGGCAACTTCGAAAACCTAGTTCCGAGCACTGCCCCAGCAGTGACTGATGTTACCGACACCATCGACACCAGCACCGTTTCGCTTACTGCGACTTCGACCGTGGCCGAAGGTGGCACCGTGGTTTATACCGCCTCGGTTAATGCCCCGGTGACTGACGCTCCGTTGGTCATCACTTTGTCGAATGGCCAAACCATCACCATCCCAGTGGGCGCAAGCTCTGCTTCGGTGAACTTCGTTGCACCAAACGACGCCCTCACTGGCGGCGACAACTTGAGCGTCAAGATCGATGACGCCCAGGGCGGTAACTACGAAAAACTCGCCATCGACGGTAAAACTGCTGACACCACCGTTACCGACACGCAGGACACTACAGGCCTGACCTTGAGTGCGACTGATTCGGTTGCTGAAGGCGGTTCGATTGTTTACACCGCAACCCTGACCAACGCCGCCGGCACCCCTGTGACCGTGACGCTGAGCAATGGCGCGGTGATCAACATCGCGGCTGGTGCAACCACCGGCACTGTGACCGTCGACGCACCGAAAGATGACGTCTACAAAGACGCCGGCAAAGTTGAAGTCAGCATTGATAAAGCGGTTGGTGGTAACTTCGAGAACCTCGTTCCGAGCACTACTCCAGCGGTCACTGACGTTACCGATACCATCGACACCAGCACCGTTTCACTCACGGCGACTTCGACCGTCGCTGAAGGCGGTACCGTGGTCTACACCGCTTCGGTAAACGCCCCGGTCACTGAAGCGCCGCTGGTTGTAACACTGAGCAACGGCCAGACCATCACTATCCCCGTGGGCGCAAGCTCCGCGTCGGTGAACTTCGTTGCACCAAACGACGCACTCGCTGGCGGCGACAACTTGAGCGTCAAGATTGACGACGCCCAGGGCGGCAACTACGAAAATCTGGTTGCAGATAAAACTCCAGCTGAAACTACGGTTACAGACACCCAAGACACTACCGGTCTGACGCTTTCCGCAACTGACACAGTGGCCGAGGGCGGTTCGATCGTTTACACCGCTACTCTGACCAATGCAGCCGGCACACCAGTGACCGTCACGCTGAGCAACGGCGCAGTCATCAACATCGCCGCTGGTGCAACCACCGGTACCGTCACTGTCGACGCGCCAAAAGACGACGTCTACAAAGACGCCGGCAAGGTCGAAGTCAGCATCGACAAAGCCACGGGTGGCAACTTCGAAAACTTGGTGCCTAGCACCACGCCAGCGGTGACTGACGTTACCGATACCATCGACACCAGCACCGTTTCGCTTACTGCGACTTCGACTGTGGCCGAAGGTGGCACCGTCGTTTACACCGCTTCGGTCAACGCGCCAGTCACTGACGCGCCATTGGTCGTCACCTTGTCGAATGGCCAGACCATCACCATTCCCGTGGGCGCAAGCTCTGCGTCGGTGAACTTCGTTGCGCCGAACGATGCACTCGCAGGTGGCGATAACCTGAGCGTCAAGATCGATGACGCACAGGGCGGTAACTACGAAAAACTCGCCATCGATGGCAAAACCGCTGACACCACCGTTACCGACACCCAGGACACTACAGGCCTGACCTTGAGTGCGACTGATTCGGTTGCTGAAGGTGGCTCAATCGTCTACACCGCGACCCTGACCAACGCCGCCGGCACGCCAGTGACTGTGACGCTGAGCAATGGCGCGGTGATCAACATCGCGGCTGGTGCAACCACTGGCACCGTCACTGTCGACGCGCCGAAAGACGACGTCTACAAAGACGCCGGCAAGGTCGAAGTCAGCATCGACAAAGCCACGGGTGGCAACTTCGAGAACCTCGTTCCGAGCACTACTCCAGCGGTCACTGACGTTACCGATACTATCGATACGTCGACCGTCAGCCTGACGGCCACCTCGACCGTGGCTGAAGGCGGAACCGTTGTTTATACCGCCTCGGTCAACGCCCCGGTCACTGATGCTCCGCTGGTTGTAACACTGAGCAACGGCCAGACCATCACTATCCCCGTGGGCGCAAGCTCCGCGTCGGTAAACTTCGTTGCGCCAAACGATGCACTCTCTGGCGGCGATAACCTGAGCGTCAAAATTGACGATGCCCAGGGCGGCAACTACGAAAAGCTCGCCATCGACGGTAAAACTGCTGACACCACGGTTACCGATACACAGGACACTACAGGGCTGACGCTTTCCGCAACTGACAATGTGGCCGAGGGCGGTTCGATCGTTTACACCGCGACCCTGACTAATGCTGCAGGCTCGCCAGTCACTGTGACGCTGAGCAATGGCGCGGTGATCAACATCGCGGCTGGTGCGACCACCGGCACCGTCACCGTCGATGCACCGAAGGATGACGTCTATAAGGACGCCGGCAAGGTTGAAGTCAGCATCGACAAGGCCACAGGCGGTAACTTCGAGAACCTGGTTCCGAGCACTACCCCTGCTGTGACTGACGTTACCGACACCATCGATACATCGACCGTCAGCCTGTCGGCCACCTCGACCGTGGCTGAAGGTGGCACCGTGGTTTATACCGCCTCGGTTAATGCCCCCGTGACTGACACTCCGTTGGTTGTCACGCTGAGCAATGGCCAAATCATCACCATCCCGGTTGGCGCAAGCTCCGCTTCGGTGAACTTCGTTGCGCCAAACGACGCCCTCGCCGGCGGCGATAATCTGAGCGTCAAGATTGATGACGCCCAAGGCGGTAACTACGAAAAACTCGCCATCGATGGCAAAACCGCTGACACCACCGTTACCGATACCCAAGACACTACAGGCCTGACCTTGAGTGCGACTGATTCGGTTGCTGAAGGTGGCTCGATCGTTTACACCGCAACCCTGACCAACGCCGCCGGCACCCCAGTGACCGTCACGTTGAGCAACGGCGCCGTGATCAACATCGCCGCTGGTGCGACCACCGGTACCGTAACTGTCGACGCGCCGAAGGATGACGTCTACAAAGATGCTGGCAAGGTCGAAGTCAGCATCGACAAGGCCTCAGGCGGTAACTTCGAAAACCTGGTTCCGAGCACCACTCCGGCTGTCACTGACGTTACCGATACCATCGACACCAGCACCGTTTCACTTACTGCGACTTCGACGGTGGCCGAAGGTGGCACTGTCGTTTACACCGCTTCAGTTAATGCCCCAGTGACTGACGCTCCGTTGGTCGTCACTTTGTCGAATGGCCAGACCATCACCATCCCGGTCGGCGCAAGTTCTGCTTCGGTGAACTTCGTTGCACCAAACGACGCCCTCGCCGGCGGCGACAACTTGAGCGTCAAGATCGACGATGCCCAGGGCGGCAACTACGAAAAACTTGCCATCGATGGCAAAACCGCTGACACCACCGTTACGGATACCCAAGACACTACCGGTCTGACGCTTTCCGCAACCGACACTGTCGCTGAAGGCGGCTCGATCGTTTACACCGCAACCCTGACCAACGCCGCCGGCACGCCAGTGACTGTGACACTGAGCAATGGCGCGGTGATCAACATCGCGGCTGGTGCAACCACTGGCACCGTCACCGTTGATGCGCCTAAAGACGACGTCTACAAAGACGCGGGCAAAGTTGAAGTCAGCATCGATAAAGCCACAGGCGGCAACTTCGAGAATTTGGTGCCGAGCACCACTCCAGCGGTAACAGATGTCACTGACACCATCGACACCAGTACCGTTTCGCTCACCGCGACTTCGACGGTGGCCGAAGGTGGCACTGTCGTTTACACCGCTTCGGTTAATGCCCCAGTGACTGACGCTCCGTTGGTCGTCACTTTGTCGAATGGCCAGACCATCACCATCCCGGTCGGCGCAAGTTCTGCTTCGGTGAACTTCGTTGCACCAAACGACGCCCTCGCCGGCGGCGACAACTTGAGCGTCAAGATCGACGATGCCCAGGGCGGCAACTACGAAAAACTTGCCATCGATGGCAAAACCGCTGACACCACCGTTACGGATACCCAAGACACTACCGGTCTGACGCTTTCCGCAACCGACACTGTCGCTGAAGGCGGCTCGATCGTTTACACCGCAACCCTGACCAACGCCGCCGGCACGCCAGTGACTGTGACACTGAGCAATGGCGCGGTGATCAACATCGCGGCTGGTGCAACCACTGGCACCGTCACCGTTGATGCGCCTAAAGACGACGTCTACAAAGACGCGGGCAAAGTTGAAGTCAGCATCGATAAAGCCACAGGCGGCAACTTCGAGAATTTGGTGCCGAGCACCACTCCAGCGGTAACAGATGTCACTGACACCATCGACACCAGTACCGTTTCGCTCACCGCGACTTCGACGGTGGCCGAAGGTGGCACTGTCGTTTACACCGCTTCGGTTAATGCCCCAGTGACTGACGCTCCGTTGGTCGTCACTTTGTCGAATGGCCAGACCATCACCATCCCGGTCGGCGCAAGTTCTGCTTCGGTGAACTTCGTTGCACCAAACGACGCCCTCGCCGGCGGCGACAACTTGAGCGTCAAGATCGACGATGCCCAGGGCGGCAACTACGAAAAACTTGCCATCGATGGCAAAACCGCTGACACCACCGTTACGGATACCCAAGACACTACCGGTCTGACGCTTTCCGCAACCGACACTGTCGCTGAAGGCGGCTCGATCGTTTACACCGCAACCCTGACCAACGCCGCCGGCACGCCAGTGACTGTGACACTGAGCAATGGCGCGGTGATCAACATCGCGGCTGGTGCAACCACTGGCACCGTCACCGTTGATGCGCCTAAAGACGACGTCTACAAAGACGCGGGCAAAGTTGAAGTCAGCATCGATAAAGCCACAGGCGGCAACTTCGAGAATTTGGTGCCGAGCACCACTCCAGCGGTAACAGATGTCACTGACACCATCGACACCAGTACCGTTTCGCTCACCGCGACTTCGACGGTGGCCGAAGGTGGCACTGTCGTTTACACCGCTTCGGTTAATGCCCCAGTGACTGACGCTCCGTTGGTCGTCACTTTGTCGAATGGCCAGACCATCACCATCCCGGTCGGCGCAAGTTCTGCTTCGGTGAACTTCGTTGCACCAAACGACGCCCTCGCCGGCGGCGACAACTTGAGCGTCAAGATCGACGATGCCAAGGGCGGCAACTACGAAAATCTGGTTGCAGATAAAACTCCAGCCGAAACTACGGTTACAGACACCCAAGACACTACCGGTCTGACGCTTTCCGCAACCGACACTGTTGCTGAAGGCGGTTCGATTGTTTACACCGCGACCCTGACCAATGCGGCTGGCACACCAGTGACCGTCACGCTGAGCAACGGCGCCGTGATTAACATCGCGGCCGGTGCGACCACTGGCACTGTCACTGTCGATGCGCCTAAAGACGACGTCTACAAAGACGCTGGCAAAGTTGAAGTCAGCATCGACAAGGCCACGGGCGGTAACTTCGAAAACCTGGTTCCGAGCACCGCTCAGGCAGTGACTGATGTTACCGACACCATCGACACCAGCACCGTTTCGCTCACGGCGACGTCGACTGTGGCCGAAGGTGGCACTGTCGTTTACACCGCTTCGGTCAACGCTCCAGTCACTGACGCGCCATTGGTCGTCACCTTGTCGAATGGCCAAACCATCACCATTCCGGTCGGCGCAAGCTCTGCTTCGGTGAACTTCGTTGCACCGAACGATGCCCTCGCTGGCGGCGATAACCTGAGCGTCAAGATTGATGACGCTCAGGGCGGCAACTACGAAAAACTCGCCATCGATGGCAAAACCGCTGACACCACGGTTACCGATACTCAAGACACCACCGGCCTGACGCTTTCTGCAACCGACACTGTGGCTGAGGGCCGCTCGATCGTTTACACCGCAACTCTGACCAACGCCGCCGGCACCCCAGTGACTGTGACGCTGAGCAATGGCGCGGTGATCAACATCGCGGCTGGTGCAACCACTGGCACCGTCACTGTCGACGCGCCTAAAGACGACGTCTACAAGGATGCCGGCAAGGTTGAAGTTAGCATCGATAAAGCCACTGGCGGTAACTTCGAAAACCTGGTGCCGAGCACTACTCCGGCTGTCACGGATGTCACCGACACCATCGATACGTCGACCGTCAGCCTGACCGCCACGTCGACCGTGGCTGAAGGTGGCATCGTGGTTTATACCGCCTCGGTTAATGCCCCGGTGACTGATGCTCCGCTGGTTGTAACACTGAGCAACGGCCAGACCATCACTATCCCCGTGGGCGCAAGCTCCGCGTCGGTAAACTTCGTTGCGCCAAACGATGCCCTCGCCGGCGGCGACAACTTGAGCGTCAAAATTGACGACGCTCAGGGCGGCAACTACGAAAATCTGGTTGCAGATAAAACCCCAGCTGAAACCTCGGTGACTGACGTACAGGACACCACCGGTCTTAGCCTGAGCGCTACCGGCACCGTCGCCGAAGGTGGCTCGATCGTTTACACCGCGACCCTGACTAATGCAGCCGGCACCCCAGTGACCGTCACGTTGAGCAATGGCGCGGTGATCAACATCGCGGCCGGTGCGACCACCGGCACTGTGACCGTCGACGCACCGAAGGACGACGTCTACAAAGACGCCGGCAAAGTTGAAGTCAGCATCGACAAGGCCACGGGTGGCAACTTCGAGCACCTGGTGCCAAGTACCACTCCAGCCGTGACCAATGTCACCGACACCATCGACACGTCGACCGTCAGCCTGTCCGCCACTTCGACCGTCGCCGAAGGCGGCACCGTGGTCTACACCGCCTCGGTCAACGCCCCGGTCACCAACGCGCCGTTGGTCGTCACGCTGAGCAACGGCCAGACCATCACCATTCCCGTGGGCGCAAGCTCCGCGTCGGTGAACTTCGTTGCGCCAAACGACGCCCTCGCCGGCGGCAACCACCTGAGCGTCAAGATCGATGACGCACAGGGCGGCAACTACGAAAAACTCGCCATCGACGGCAAAACCGCTGACACCACCGTTACCGACACCCAGGACACCACCGGTCTTAGCCTGAGCGCCACTGACACCGTGGCCGAAGGTGGCTCGATCGTTTACACCGCAACCCTGACCAACGCCGCTGGCACGCCAGTGACTGTGACACTGAGCAATGGTGCGGTCATCAACATCGCCGCCGGTGCAACCACCGGCACTGTGACCGTCGACGCGCCGAAGGATGACGTCTATAAAGATGCTGGCAAAGTTGAAGTCAGCATCGATAAGGCGGTTGGCGGTAACTTCGAGAACCTCGTTCCGAGCACTACTCCAGCCGTGACCAATGTCACCGACACCATCGACACATCGACCGTCAGCCTGTCCGCCACTTCGACCGTCGCCGAAGGCGGCACCGTGGTCTACACCGCCTCGGTCAACGCCCCGGTCACCAACGCGCCGCTGGTCGTCACGCTGAGCAACGGCCAGACCATCACCATTCCCGTGGGCGCAAGCTCCGCGTCGGTGAACTTCGTTGCGCCAAACGACGCCCTCGCCGGCGGCAACCACCTGAGCGTCAAGATCGATGACGCACAGGGCGGCAACTACGAAAAACTCGCCATCGACGGCAAAACCGCTGACACCACCGTTACCGATACCCAGGACACCACCGGCCTGAGCCTGAGCGCTACCGGTACCGTGGCCGAGGGTGGTCAGATCACCTACACCGCGACCCTGACCAACGCAGCCGGTACACCTGTCGACGTTACCCTGAGCAATGGCGCCGTCATTCACATCGACGCCGGCAAAACCACCGGCACCGTCACTGTCGACGCGCCTAAAGACGACGTCTACAAAGACGCCGGCAAGGTCGAAGTCAGTATCGATAAAGCAACAGGCGGTAACTTCGAGCACCTGGTGCCAAGTACCACTCCAGCTGTGACCAATGTCACCGACACCATCGACACCAGTACTGTCAGCATCAGCGGCAGCACGTCGGTCACCGAAGGCCAGACCGCTACGTACACCGTCAGCCTGACGAACCCGGCGCAAACCGAGGTGACGCTCAAGATCGTCTACAGCGGCACCGCCGCCGACGGCTCGGACTTCACCGGCGTCTACACCGTGAAGATCCCGGCCAACGGCACCAGCGCCACCTTCAACGTGGCCACGCTGGACGACAAGATCACCGAAGGCACGGAAAACTTCGTGGTCAAGATCGACTCGGCCACCGGCGGCAACTTCGAGAACCTGGCAATCAGCGGCACCAATGGCAGCGTCAGCACCTCGATCATCGACAACGATGCGCCACCGGTACTCGACCTGGATGCCAACAACTCCAGCGGCAAGACCGGCGCTGACTATCAGGTGACCTTCACCGAAGGCACCCCTGGCCAGGGCGTGTCGATTGGCGACACTGACCTGAAAATCACCGACCCGGACAGCACCATGCTGACCGGCGCCACCATCGTGCTGACCAACCGTCAGCCCGGCGATGCGCTGAACCTGGGCAACAGCGTCAATGGCATCAGCATCAACGCCAACAGCACCAACGGTACGGTCACGCTGACCCTGTCCGGCAACGCGACGCTCGCCGACTACATGCAGCAGATCAAGAACATCAGCTTCACCAACAGCAGCGATGACCCAAGCACCGTCCCGCGCATCATCACCGTGACCGTGACCGACGGCACCAGTTACTCCAACACCGCCACCACCACCGTGAACGTGGTCGGGGTCAACGATGCACCGGTGGCCGCCGGCGGTGCGGTGACCGGTACCGAGGACACTTCGCTGGTCCTCGGCTGGTCGACCTTCGGCGTCAGCGACCTGGACAGCCCGGCAGCAAGCCTGGGTGTGAAAATCACCGGCCTGCCCAGCGACGGCAAGTTGCAGTACCTTGATGGCGCAACCTGGAAGGACGTGGCCAACAACCAGACCTTCACCAAGGCTGACATCGATGCCGGCAAGCTGCGCTTCACGCCGGACGCCAACGAATCCGGTGCCAACGGCAACCCGGCCGGCGTGGGCGATCAAAAGGCCGATTACGCACAGATCAGCTTCCAGCCCACCGACGGCCAGGCGCTGGGCACTACCGGCACCGTGAAGATCGACATCACACCCGTTGCCGACGCCCCGACCCTCAACGTGGCCGGCAACAGCGTGACCTCCACCGGCCTGATCAAGGAAGTCTGGACCGGCCTGTCTGGCCTGGGCACCGATGGCAGCGGCGCGCCGTCCGGCACCCTCAAGTCGGTGATCGATGCTGCCGGTACGCCGAACAGCAGCAGCACCGTGACCAACGTGCAGTCCGACAGCAACGTGAACCCTGGCACGGCGTCGAAAACTTCCGGTCTGATTTACCTCGAAGCCGGCAAGACCTACACCTTCAGCGGCACCGGCGACGACAGCCTGTTGGTGACCGTCGGCGGCAAGGACGTGGCGGCGATTACCTGGGGCGCGGGCGGCAAGCTGAACGGCTCGTTCACGCCGACCACCAGCGGCTACTACACCCTGGACATCTACCACCACAACCAGACCGGTCCGGGCAGCTATGACGTGAACCTGTCGGTCAACGGCGGCACGGCGGTCGACCTGAGCAGTGCTGGCGTACCGCTGTACACCGGCGTGGCTGACCTGGCGAATGCCGGCGTGACGGTCTCCGACCTGCACGGCAGCAATGGCGAGGGTTACTACGACGGCTACAAGCTCAACGAAGGCGCCGAAGGCTCCAGCGTGCACCTGTCGAAGATCACCACCGCCCTGACCGACACCGACGGCTCCGAAAGCCTGAGCGTGAAAGTCGGCGGTATCCCTGAAGGCAGCGTGCTGACCGATGGCGCGGGCCACACCGCGACCGTGGGCAGCAGCGGCGAAGCCTCGATCACCGGCTGGAACCTGGGCAGCCTGACCTTGACGCCACCGGCGTACTACAACGGCAAGTTCAACGTGACCGTGACGTCGACGGCCACCGAGGCCCTGGGAGGCTCGGCAGTCACCACGGCCCAGATCCCTGTCACCGTGTACCCGGCCGTCTACAACGCCACCACCGCGACCTCCGCCAGTGACAACGTCGTCGGTACCGACGCCAACGACATCATTGTCGCCGACATCGGCGGCCTGACCGTGGTACCGGGCGTCAACTACAACATCGCCTTCATGGTCGACAGCTCCGGCAGCATGAGTTCCTCGTCCATCACCGCGGCCAAGGATTCGCTGACGTCGGTGTTCAACACCCTCAAGCAAAGCCTGGGCAGCAACTCCGGCACGGTGAACATCTTCCTGGCCGACTTCGACGCCCAGGTGAACAAGACCGTTTCGGTGAACCTCAACGACCCGAATGCCCTGACACTGCTCAAGGGCGTGCTGAACTCCATGGTTTCCGGCGGCGGCACCAACTACGAGGACGTGTTCAAGACCACGGCCAACTGGTTCAAGAGCACCGAGGCCATGGCCAACACCGGCGCGAAGAACCTGACGTACTTCATCACCGACGGCCAGCCGACGTTCTACCAGGCCGGCGAGCAGACGAACCCGACCCTGTATGGCGATGTGAAGCTGGACAGCCTCATCACCACCAACAACTACAAGCTTGGGCAAACCTTCAGCGCCGATCTGGACAGCAAGCACCGCGTGCAGGTCGATAGCAGCGGCAACGTCACGCTGCAGACCTGGCAGAAGTCGTGGGGCGGCTACTGGAGCAGCGAGGAACTGGGCACCCTGCACGCCCAAGGGGACGGCACCTATGAACTGTCCTACCTCAGCGGCACCGGCAACAGCACCGACTCGGCCACCAGCAGCAACTCCCTGAGTGCCTTTGCGCTGCTCAGCTCGGTGTCCGGCGTGGAAGCCATCGGCCTGAACCAGGGCGTGACCCTGGCCGACCTCAAGCCCTACGACTCGGACCAGACGCCGCAGACCAACATCGACCCGAAAAACCTGGCCAACTCGATCATCGGCCACACCGAAGCGACCCTGCCGGGGGCCGACACCGTCAATGGCGGCGATGGCCACGACATCCTGTTCGGCGACCTGGTGAGCTTCAACGGCATTGCCGGCGAGGGTTACCAGGCCATCCAGGCGTTCGTTGCCCAGCAGAACGGCGTGGACGTGAGCAAAGTCACCACCAGCAACGTGCACCAGTACATCACCGAACACTACACCGCGTTCGATGTGTCGGGTGCCCACGATGGCAATGACACCCTGCTCGGCGGCGCCGGCAACGACATCATCTTTGGCCAGGGCGGCAACGACCTGCTCGACGGTGGCAAGGGCAACGACATCCTGCTCGGTGGCACCGGCAACGACACGCTGATTGGCGGCCAGGGCAATGACACCCTGATCGGTGGCTTGGGCGGCGATACCTTTGTCTGGAAGTCCGGTGACACCGGCACTGACGTGATCAAGGACTTCAAGGCCGCTGAAGGTGACCGGATCGACCTGCGGGATCTATTGCAGGGCGAAAGCGGCAGCACCATCGACCACTTCCTGAAAATCAGCACGGTCGATGGCGTGTCGTCGCTGCAAGTGAGCAGCTCCGGCCAGTTCAACACCGGCAACGCCGCGGCGACGCCGGACGTAACGATCAAGCTGGAAGGCAACAACTGGTCGAGCGTCAACCTGAACTCGTTGATCGCCGGCAGCGACCCGACCATCAAGATCGATCACAACAACAGCTGAACCTGACACAAACCGGTGGCGAGGGAGCAAGCTCCCTCGCCACAATAAGTGTTCATACTCCCGCAGAGTTGGCCTATGCTGCCCAGCATGACGCCGCTTCATACATGAGGGATGCCCGATGTTTTATGTGCAACGCGATGCACAAGGCTTGCTGGTGCGCGTAGAAGCCATCGCCTATGCCGAAGCCACCGAAACCCTGCCGGCCGACAACCACGAGATCCAGGACTGGTTTGCCAACCAGGCGGTGGAAAACAGTCTCAAGCAGCTCAAGCAGAGCGACCTGGAGATGATCCGGGTACTCGACGACTTGATCCAGGTGCTGACCAGCAAAGGCGTCATCCGCGTCACCGACCTGCCACCGGCGGCCCAGGCCAAACTGATGGACCGCAACCAGGCACGGGTCGCATTGGGAGGGTTGAGCCGGTTGATCGATGATGATGAGAAGGGGTTGATCTAGCCCTGACTCTCAGGCTGACGCCATTCCAGGCAGTACACAGCCTCTGTGGCGAGGGAGCTTGCTCCCGCTGGCCTGCGAAGCAGGCCCCGGCATTTCTCCAGGCAGACCGCACTGTCCGATCTTGCGACTGCTGCGCAGCCGAGCGGGAGCAAGCTCCCTCGCCACGGTCTTTGGGGTGTGTCTGATCCGACGAAGGCGGTTTTCAATCCACCACAGACCTGTCAGCTCGGCGCTTGCGCTTCCAGCCGATCCATCGCCCGCTCCACCAACAAATGCACCCCATCGGCCATTCGGCTGATCGCCAGGATCACGCTGCGGCGTGAGCCGTCGACGTCATCGGCCAGGTCGGCGGCAATGGCGCTGATGGACAGCAAGTCTTCGGAGGCGTTGGCCAGGAGGGTTTCGGTGTCGATGTCTGGGGAGACCATGAAGAGCTGGGCGGTTGAGGGTTTTCCCGAGGCTTCATCAGTAGGTTTGGGGTTGAGGTAGTAGTCGAGGGCGCGCTCGGCGGCTTCGTCGAGTTTTTTGGAGGCGTTGCCAGGACTTCCTGGCGGATTCGGAGTTACTTTGAACATTAGAGATTTCCTAAACAGTTAAGTGGAAACCGTCACCGTTCGCTTGCACGCGAATGAGGGTGGCGGCCGTACGCAGGTGTGCAAGACCGGGCCTGTTTAGGACACCCAGCAGATCCAAGGATCTCCTGCGTGCAGCCGCCATAAAGCCAGTGAGCAGAAAAAAGCCCCTGAGCGATGTAGCGTCGCATCCTAAACAGTTTGTTCGGACTTGCACGTCCGTGTCACCGTTTTTTCAGTGACAAACCCAGACTAGCCACGAGTCCGGTACCGGACAAGTTCACCAAATTCGCTACAACTTGAAGGAAATCTCCTAGGACTTGCTGGCTTTATGCATCTTCAAGAGCTGGATTGCCTGGGCCGCCGCCTTCGCGGGCAAGCCCGCTCCCACAATGGATCGGCTTACACCCGAGAGAGACAAGTCGGCCGTAAAACCGCCTCGCTTTGGCTTTGGCTTTGGCTTTGGCTTTGGCTTTGGCTTTTGATCTTGAGGCCCCGTTAACCACGCTGGCCGAACGCAGGCATTGCGCAGTGGGCAACCCGGCATGGATGCCGGGTTAGCCGCGCTGGGCCATGGATGGCCCTTCGCGGCGGGCCCACGGAGCAATGCCGGAGTGAGGGAACACCTCGCCCAAGCGAGGTGCCGAGTGGTGGGGCAAGCCTTTTTTGCTTACTTTTTTTGGCGCCTGAAAAAAAGTGAGCCGCCGTAAGGGCGGAACCATAAGCCGCCGTTACCGCAGCAACGGATATGCACTCAATTCAATTCCCCCAACGCCCAGGCTCCCCAACCAACCGCCCCTGCACCCCAAACAACCCCATCTCCCGAATCACCGCCAACTCCCCCTCGGTCTCCACCCGCTCGGCAATCAACGGCAAGTCGATACTGTGGGCAGCACGCTGGATCGCCTCGATGAACAGGCGCTTGTCACTCTCCTGGTCGATGGCGCGAATGTAGCCGCCATCGATTTTCAGATAAGCCAACCCCAACCGCGACAGGTTACCGATCATGCTGAACCGCCCACCAAAGCGCTGCAGGCTCAACGAGAACCCCAGCTCGCGCAGTTGCCGGGTCAGTTGCTCCAGCACCGCTTGCTCAGGCAACTGTTCCTCGCCGATCTCCAGGGTCAGGCGCGGCCCGAAGTTGGAGTGGGCCCGCAGGATCTCGAAGACCTTGTTCAACGCCTGTGGGTCGCCCAGGGTGGCGGAAGAGAGGTTCAGCGCCAGGGATTGATCGTGCCCGGCCATTTGCCTGAGCACCTGTTCGAGCATCAGGCGGTCCAGCCGCGCCGTCCAGCCGAAACGCTCCAGCCAGGGCAGGAAACGCCCGGCGGGGATGGTCTGGCCTTGCTCGTCGAGCAGCCGCGACAAGACCTTGTAATGCAGCACCATGGCGGTGTCCTGGGCTGCTACCACCGGTTGGAAGTACAACTCGAAACGCTGCTGGTTCAGGGCCTGGTCGAGCATCGTATGCCAGGCATGGTGATCGTCGGCCACACGCTTGACCGCACTGTGGTCAAGGCAGGCCCAGCTCGGTTCGCCTTGGCTTTCGGCCTGGGCCAGGGCCTGGTCGCCGAGCTGGAGCACTGCTTGCGGTGAGTCGCCATGGACGAAGGGCGCCAGGCCGATGGAAGCCACCGACGCCACGTCGGTCGCGCCGGTGGCATGCAGGCTGGCCAGCGCGTTTTCAAGGTTCTGTGCCAGTTGCAGCGCTTCCTCACGCACCAGGCCCGGCGCCAACACAGCAAATTCGCCACCCCGAATACGCGTCACCAGGTTCTGGGTTTCCGGGTAGCGCGCGCTTTCACGCAGCAACTGCTCGCCCACCGCCTTAAGCAATTGGTCCGTGCGCTGGCCGCCCAAGCGCTGGTTCAAACCGGCCAGGTCCTTGACCCGCAACAGCAACAGGTAACCGGAGCTGGCCTGCTCCGGGTTGCTCACCCGGGCGTTGAGCTGCATTTCGAAATAGCGCCGGTTAGCCAGCCCCGTGAGGTTGTCCTGATAAGACTCCACGCGCAGTTTCTCGCTGCGCTCGGCCTGCTCCTGGAACAGCGCCTTGAGCTTCTCGACCATCTGGTTCATCGCCTGGACCACGCGACGCAGCTCAGGGGTGCGCGGCAGCTCCGGCAAGCTGAGGAACTCGCGCCGGGCGATGGCGTGGGACTGGTGCACCATGTAATCCAGCGGTTTGAGCTGACGCCGCAGCAGCAAGGCCCCCAGCACCGCGCTGACAGCGCCGCACAACAGCAACCAACCCAGGCTGCCCAACGCGCTCTGCCACAGCTTGGCGAGGGCGAACATCGGGTGGCTGACCACTTCGACCCGCGCCGCCTGCTCCCAGCCGCGATTGACGATCGCATCGCCACCGGCCGGCTCCAGGCCGATGAGTTTGACGAACCACTGCGGCACGCTGCCGGCGTCCGGCGTGCCGGTGCGCTCGACCAGGGTCTTGTCGGTGGCCACATCGACTACCCGGATGCTGGCGTAGTAGCCACTGTCGAAGATCGAGCTGACCATCAACTCCACCATCGCCGGATCGTCGATGTTCGGTGTCAGCGACAGCGCCAACGCCGTGGCCGCGTCCTGGGCATGGGAGCGCAACTGGTTGACGTACTGGGTCCGCGAGCTCTCGAGGCTGACCATGAAGCTGCCGCTGAAGGCAACCACCAGGAACAGACAGATAGCGATCAACAGCTGTTTGAACAAGGACATCTGAGCGCGCGCTCCTAGTTAGTCGTCTCGACCGGAAAACCTTCGGCCTGCATTTTTTTCAACACATCCTGCCACCGTGACAGGCGCTTGGTATCACCCACTTTCTTGTTGCCCTTGGCGCCCGGCAGCCACAACCCTTCGGCATTGAAAGAGTAGACCGGCAACAGGTCGGTTCGCTGGCTGGCCGGCAGGATGCCGTCGACCAGGCTGTCGAGCACCAACGGCATCGCCTCGGGCGTGGCGTAGTAGGTCAGCACCATGTGCGCACGGTTCTGCCGCAACGCCTTGACGTAGGTGATGCGCAACTTGTCACTGGAGACCCCGAGATGGCGCAGGCTGAAGTACTTGGCGATGGCATAGTCCTCGCAATCGCCGGCTCCTTTCCACAGGGCCTGGATCGGGGTTTCCCAGTAGTCCACCTCGTGCCACAGGTCGATGTCTTCCACGTAGCGCACCTGTTTGTTGAAGAACAGGTTCACCACCTTGAGTTGTTCCAGCTCGGGAATCTGTTTCTGGGTCGCCAGCAATTGCTGCCAGGCATCGATTCGCTGCTGCCCCTGCCCCAGGGGCCCGTAGAGCGCCTGGGCCCGTCGGCTGATCTGCGCGAAGTCCCAGTCGGCCTGCAGGCCGCCCAGCATGAGGCCGGCCAGCAACACTGCCGAACACAACCAACGCAAGGGCCTGGGAACAGGGAAAGGTGCAGCCAAGGGAAATACGTCCGAAAAGGGCCGTTGGAAATCGTTGGATGGTGAAGCCTGGCCCGGCAAAAGACAATGGCAGGATGCAATCACTCCAAGCAGACTAAACTGTAGTTCAGGATCCGACACCACAAGTCTTTGACGGCCCGTAAAGCTGTTACTAATGTTCGCCTGGATCCATTTTCTACTACTCGTCAGGATGCGTTGTCGTGACCCAGAAGCCCAGACCGCTCAGCACCATCCAGGTCAACGGACCCATTCCCGCTGACCGGGCACGTTCGATCATCGAAGAATCCCTGCGCGAAGCCATTCTCGACGGGCGCCTGCCCAGTGGCACGGCCCTGCGCCAACAGGAATTGGCCGATCTGTTCGGCGTGAGCCGCATGCCGGTGCGCGAGGCGCTGCGCCAGCTCGAAGCGCAATCACTGCTCAACGTGGTCCAGCACAAGGGCGCGGTGGTGGCGCCACTGATCACCAACAACGCGGTCGAGACCTACGCCCTGCGCTCGGTCCTGGAGTCCTTCGCCTTGCGCCTGTCCATTCCGTTGCTGGACGACGACGACCTGGCGCACGCCGCCCAGTATATCGAGCAGTTGGAAGCGCAAACCGACCATGCCCAGATCGGCAAGCTCAACCGGCTGTTTCACATGTCGCTTTACCACAAGGCGCCCAACGCCAAGCTGCTGGACCTGATCGAACGCGAACTCAACGAAGAAGAGCGCTTCCTGCGTTTTCATCTATCGTCCATGGGCCTGGGCAAGCTGACCCAGGACGACCATCGCGCCCTGCTGGAAGCCGCGACGACCAGAGACATCGATAAGGCCGTTGCCCTGCTGGAACACCACCTGGAAAAAGCCTCGGTCACCATACGCCGATACCTGGAACAAACGTCGAAACGCTGACCTCGCGCCGGCGTCCGGGCCGGCGTATCAATTTCTTACATATCCTGCCTACCCAGCGAATTACCTGCCCGGCGCGGCGCGGCCGTGGCCGCGACGCCCCGCCCCATAAGCCCAATGGCACTGCCATCGATTTGGGCCCACTCTTGCGCTTGTCGATTGAAAAAACAGACCTGTCGCAGTCAGTGCCTGGCTGAAACCAGGCGAATCGAAGCCCACACGCAAGGAGCGTCGTCCAACCGGCGGGATGATCGGATGTCCGACCGACGTCTCTCCCCTAAACATAAGACTTCTTAACTTCCCGATCCCTGAAGTGCTCCGAGTGAGGCATTCACTCGACTGATTCGATTCTGATCCTTATCCATCGGAAGGAGCTTCTTCGCCTCAATAAAACTTACTCCAGAAGTTTTAATAACTTCCTTCGCGCCCAATAAATACCCAACTTTAAATAATTAAAAAATAACTTGCCGCCCGCTTGATACGTGTATTAGTTTTTTATTCGCCGGATTGTTACCGGCTGTTTAAAGAGCGCAACAACGCCTGAATACAGGCACCGCAGACTCGAAACACGCACATTAAGCGAATGCTTGAGCCACTTGGGTAATTCATGGATTCCGGTTCAGGCACCCGCTCGCCTATATAAAAACTCGAGCCACCTGCCGGACAAATATCATTGATGAGGACGTTCCAATGCAGCCAACCAAAGAACAACTATCTCTGAAAAAACACGAACTTGGCCAACACCCGGTTTTTTCCGAAATAACATCAATTGATCTGCTGCGCCGGTTTATGGAAAGCCACGTATTTGCCGTGTGGGACTTCATGTCCCTGACCAAGCGCCTGCAACGGGAACTGACCTGCGTGCATCTGCCCTGGCTGCCGCCGGCCGACCCACATTCGGCTCGCCTGATCAACGAAATCGTCTTGGGCGAAGAGTCGGATGATCGGCCTGGAGCGGGCTATTGCAGCCATTTCGAACTGTACCTGGACGCCATGCGCGAAGTGGGCGCGGACACCCGGGCGATCGAGCGATTCATCACCCTGCAACAGGAAGGCGTCAGCCCCGAAACCGCGCTGGAAAGCGTCGAAGTGGAACCGGCGGCGGCACGGTTCGTTCGCCAGACCCTGCACACCGCCCTGCATGCGCCGGCCCACAGTGTGGCCGCCGCATTCGTGCATGGCCGCGAGAGCGTCATCCCGCAGATGTTCCAACGCATGCTGGACGCCTGGGGCATTGGCCTGGACCAGGCACCCACCTTTCGCTACTACCTGCAACGCCACATCGAGGTCGACTCCGAAGACCACGGCCCGGCCGCGGAGAAGCTGCTGGCGCGGCTGATCGACGGCGATCCGCAGCGCGAAACCGAAGTGCTGGCCGCCGCACTCGCCGCCGTGCACAGCCGCGCGGCCCTGTGGGACGGCCTGCGCGAAAGCATGAGCCAACCGGCCGCGCAGGTGACCCTATGAACGCCCTCGCCTACCAATCGTTCGCCGACGCCTGGGAAAGCCGCGCCACGATCCGCACGCGGCCACGCCGGCGGGTCGAGGACGACGACAAGCTGATCTTCCCCATGAGCCGCCAACCGCTGGTGCACAGCCAGACCTTTCTCAGCCACTGTGCGCCCCTGCGCGATTTCGTGCTGGTGCAGAGCCTGTACAAGTTCATCAACGACGTGGTGATTTTCGAGACCGAGCTTGTGGACCACACCGCCCGGCGCATCGCCAAGAATCGCTTCGGCATCGAGTTCCCGTTCCCGTGCCGCTACGACGCGATGACCGTGGTGGTGGACGAGGATTATCACGCGCTGGTGGCGATGGACTTCATGCAACAGACCATCGACATGACCGGCATCGCGCCGATCCCGTTGCCGGGGCAGATCGAGCTGAGCCGGGCGATACCGGCGACCCTGGCCCGGGCGCCGGAACATTTGCTCAGCGCCGTGGAGCTGATCTGCATCGCCATTGCCGAAAACACGGTGACCAACGAAGTCGCGGCCTTCGCCCGGGACGATTCGGTGAAGGCTTCGATCAAGGGGCTGATGGCCGACCACTTGCTCGATGAGGGCCGGCACTCGGGGTTCTGGACACGGCTGGTGCAGATGTACTGGCGCACCGCGCCCGAGGAAGACCGCGAAGCGATCGCGCATTTGATGCCCGGCTTCATTGCCGAGTACCTGGCGAGCGACCTGCAGCAGGCGTTCGATTTCGAGCTGATCGCCCACCTGCCCGTCGACGAGTCGGTACGCCAGGCACTGCGTGAGGACGCCAGTGCACTGGCCTACCCCATCAATCGCTTCCATCCACTGGTGGGCAACATCACGCGGTTCTTTCGCGGCAGCTCGATGCTCGCGTCCCCCTGCGTGCGCGATGCCCTCGCCGATTACCTGACCCCATGAGGAGCTTTCCATGAGACGCCTCGACATTGCAGTGCCTGGCAGCAGCCAGGCCATGGCCGAACTGGCCAAGGAACTGGAACTGCACGGCCATGGTGTGGTGGATCTGCACACATCGGCCGTCCCTGCCGCGCTCGACCTGTTGATTGACGACGGTACGCAGCCGTGCGCCGTTCAAACCCGTATGCGTCTTGAGGTGCGCGTGGCACTGCGCACGCTGCCCGGCGAACCCTTGCCGCAACCGACCGTGATTATTCGCGACGGCGACCAGAGGGTGTTATGCCAGGAGACAATCGCCCCGCAACGCTGCGGCAATGGCCAGTCATTACGGCTGCGCACGCAGGCGGTGGTGGTCGAGCAGTTGGCGCAGCTGGTCAGTCAGTTCTCGCGGGATGAAACCTGCTTCGAGCATTGGCCCATGGTGCAGGACAACGCAGTTGCCGAGCCGCTGCACGGGCTCGATGCGTTGGAGCCGCTGGCTTTCGAGCACCCTTTCAATCGGCCGCCGGTGCCCTGGCTGCTGGCCGCCGCCGACGTGCCGGTGATGCACGACATCGAACAGCGCATGCTCGACGACGTGACGCAACCGGCCCTGTGGGTCGATGGGCAATGCATCGACTACAAGGCCTTGCGCGGCCTGACGCTGAGGCTGCAGCAGGCGCTGCTGGAGCGGTTGGAACATGCAGACCCAGGGCAATCCAGCCCTGTGGGAGCAAAGCTTGCCCGCGATACAGACACAGCGGTACCCAACCAGACCAAGTCATCGTTTATCGCGGGCAAGCCTTGCTCTCACCAGCCTAGCTCGCAAAAGGTGATTGCGGTATGTCTGCCCAAATCCGCACACCTGTATGCAGCGATTCTGGCGGTGCTGGGTTGCGGCGCGGTGTACTTGCCACTGGACCCGCAACACCCGGCACAACGTCGGCGCTTCATCCTGGAGAACGCCCAGGCAGACCTGCTGTTGCACGCCGGCGACAGTGACCTGGGCGAGCTCGCGCTGCCGACGCTGGATGTGCTGCGCTTGCCGGCACTCAAGCCAGGCTTGCCGACCTCGCTGATCCGCCGCGTGGTGGACGGCGACGAGCCGGCCGTTGCGATCTACACCTCCGGCACCACCGGCCAGCCCAAGGGCGTCTTGCTCAGCCATCGCAACCTCAGCCATTTCTGTGCCTGGTACGGCGATTACGTCGGGTTGCAGCGCGACAGCCGGGCGTTGCAGTTTTCCACCATCAACTTTGACGCATCGCTGCTGGATATCCTGCCAACGTTCATCCGCGGCGCCCTGCTGGTGGTGCCCAGCGAAGACCAACGCCGCGATCCGCAGCAGTTGGTCATGCTGATGCACGCCCGGCAGGTCACCCATGCCTTCCTGCCGCCGGCGCTGTTGAGCGTGATGCCCCTCGACGAGCCCCTGGGCCTGTCGCACCTGATCACCGGCGGCGATGTCTGTGAGCCGTTCGTGATCGAACGTCTCGCCCCACAATGTGCGTTCCACAACATCTATGGCCCGACCGAAACCACGGTGCTGGTGACCACCCGGCCATTCGCGGTCGGCGACAGCAACCGCAACCTGGGCGTGCCCATCGCCAACGCTCGGGTGCTGATCCTGGACGAGCAGCTGCAACCGGTACCCCAGGATACGCCCGGCGAGCTCTACATCGCCGGGCCGGGGGTCGGCCTGGGTTATCTCAACGATCCGACGCTGACCGCCGCCCGTTACCTCGACCTGGCGCTGCCCGGCGGGCAAACGGTGCGGGTCTATCGCACCGGTGATATCGCTCAGTGGACCGCCGCCGGCATCGAGCTCTGCGGCCGCCGGGACAACCAGGTGAAGATTCGCGGCTTCAGGGTCGAGCCAGAGGAAATCGAACACTGCCTGCGCGAGCGCCAGTTGTTTCGCCAGGTGGCGGTGGGCGTGGATGAGCGGCGACGGATCCTGGCCTTCCTGGTTCATCCCGAGGAGGACCGCCCCGGCGCCGCGCTCCAGGCCCTGCGCGAACATGTGCAAGACTCGCTGCCCAGCTACATGCACCCGGCGGCCTACGTTGAACTGCCGAGCCTGCCTTACACCAGCAACGGCAAGGTGGATCGCCGCGCCTTGCTCGCGATGTCGGTGCAGGTCCAGGTCGGCGGCCAGCGACGACAACCTCAGACCCCGCTGCAAACGCAGTTGCGCCAACTGTGGGCCGAGCTGCTGGAGGTGCCGGCCGAGGACATCGCGACGGATGAGAGTTTCTTCAACCTGGGCGGGCATTCGATCCTGCTGTCGCAACTGTTGCTGAGCATTCGCCAGACGTTCGGGCGCAGCCTGTCGATCAACCGGTTCATCGAGGCACCCACCTTGCTGACCTTGGCAAAATTGCTCGACAGCCCCGAACAACACGAGACGTCGACCCTCAGTCCCCAGGCGTTCATTGACGCCGAAGCCGAGCTCAACCTCGACCCGCTGCCCATCAGCCAGTGCGGTGACGTGCACAAAGTCGTGGTGACCGGCGCCAACAGTTTTCTCGGGGTGCACATCGTCGAAGCCTTGCTGGCCTGGGGCGCCACCGAAGTCGCCTGCCTTGTGCGCGCGTCTGCCGGGCAAAGTGCGGCGCAACGTTTTTCCCAGGCCTTGCAGGACAACCGCCTGACCCACCTGGACCTGAGCCGCGTCAGCGTCTACGCCGCCGACATCACCCAACCGCAACTGGGCCTGGCGGACGACGTCTACGCCCGCATCGACCGCACGTTCGGCGCGCTGGTGCACAACGCCGCCCACGTCAACCACGTGCTCGACTACGAGTCGTTGGCGCGGGACAACGTGGAGCCGATTTTCGAATGCCTGCGCCTGTGCGAGGGGCGCAGTAAGAAAATCTTCAACTTCGTTTCCACGCTGTCGGCGTCCAGCGCCCTGGATGCCAACGGCCAGGTGCTGGAACAACCCGCCGCGCCCACGCCGCCGATCTACATCAAGAACGGCTACAACCTGTCCAAGTGGGTCGGCGAACGGATCCTGCAACGGGCCCGGGATCGTGGGGTGTGGGTCAACCTGTTTCGCCCCGGCAACATCAGCTTCAACAGCCTGACCGGGGTCTGCCAGCCCCACAAAAACCGCCTGATGCTGATGCTCAAGGGTTCGATCCAGCTCGGCCAGGTGCCCGACCTATCGCTCAATTTCGACCTGATGCCGGTGGACTTCCTGGCCCGTTTCATCGCTTTCCACGCCAGCCGCTACCAGCCGGCGCAAGCGGTGTTCAACCTGCACAACCCCGAGCCGTTGAGCTGGGATGCCTACGTGGCGTCGTTCCGCGACAGCGGCCGGGAGTTTTCCCTGGTGAGCGTCACCGACTGGCAACGGCAACTGGGCCGGGTCGATGCCGACAACGCGCTGTTCGGCGTACTGGGGTTCTACCTCAACGGGTTCGAGGAAGACATCGGCGATATCTCGCTGATCCGCCACGACAACGCCCGCACCGGTGTGCGGCAGATGGGCGCGCGCTACCCGGAAAAATCCCCGGCCCTGCTACGGCGCGGCGCCGAGTACCTCAAGGCCATCGATTTCATTTGAACCACCCTCACTCACGCAAGGAGCAAGACCATGACTGCATTACAACCCGACACCCTGATCAAGAACCCCCACGCCTGCCAGGTCGAAACCTCGGTGGACGTAGCGGCCCCTGCCGCTCAAGTGTGGGACGTGGTAGGTGATTTTGGCGGCTTCAACCGTTTCATCCCGGCGCTGGCGCGCATCGAAATGACGGGCGAGGGCGAGAGGTCGTTGCGCAAGAAGTTCTTCGCCGATGGGCAGAACCTGGTGGTGGAGCAGCTCAACAGCCGCGACGACCAGGCCATGCACATGACCTGGACACTGATCTACAACACCCTGGGCATCGACAACCTGTGGGCGGCGATGCGCGTCGAACCCCTGGCGGACAACCGCTGCCGCGCCACCTGGACCATCATCGCCGACCATACTGACGCCCACACCCCGTCGGGCTTCAGGGACTTCCTGCAAGGCTTCGCCGACGAGGCGATGGGGAATGTGCAGAGGCTGTTCGTCTAAGTACCTCTCTGTGGGAGCCTGCTCGCGATAGCCGTGCGTCAGAGACAGCGATGTTGCCTGGGCTGACGCCTTCGCGGGCAAGCCCGCTCCCACAGAAGCTAACGGGCGGCTGCAAAAAAAGACTCACCCCAATCCCACTGTGGGAGCGGGCTTGCTCGCGAAGGCCGTGTGTCAGTCAGCAAATCATTTGCTGACACTGCGCTTTCGCCTGCAGGCTCGCTCCACAGGGCCGGATCAGATCTTGAAGCTGTCCACCAGCTGTTTCAGGCGATTGGCCTGTTGGGACAGGGCGTCGCAGTCCCTCAGGGTTTCATTGAGGTTGGCCACGCTTTGCTGGTTCAGCAGGTTGATGTGGCTGACGTCCATGTTGAGGGTTTCCACCACGGCGGTCTGTTCCTCGGTCGCGGCGGCGACCGATTGATTCATGCCGTCGATCTCGCCGATGCGCTGCGTCACGCTGACCAGCCGCAGGCCGGCCTGGTTGGCAACTTCGACGCTTTCTTCACTGGAGGCCTGGCTGGCGTTCATGGTGGTCACCGCTTCGCGGGAGCCCACTTGCAGCGAGGTGATCATCTTGTGGATCTCTTCCGCCGACTCCTGGGTGCGGTGCGCCAGGTTGCGCACCTCGTCGGCCACCACCGCAAAACCACGCCCGGCTTCACCGGCACGGGCCGCTTCGATGGCCGCGTTCAGGGCCAGCAGGTTGGTTTGCTGGGAAATGCCCTTGATCACGTCCAGGATGTGGCCGATGTTGTCGGTGCTGGCGTTCAGGGTTTCGATCTGGGTGCACGACAGGCTGATCTTCTGCGACAGCTCGGTCATGGCCTGGATGGTTTTTTCCACCACCTGGCGACCATCGTCGGCCTGTTCGCTGGCACCACTGGCCTGCTGCGAGGCATCGGCGGCGTTGCGGGCGATTTCCTGGGTGGCGGCGCCCAACTGGTTGATGGCCGCCGCCACGCTGTTGGTGCGAGCACTCTGCTCATCCGAATCCACGAGTGAAGCGTTGGACGAGCTCATCACTCGCTGCGACAGGTCGTGCACCTGGCGGGTAGCGGAAGACACTTCGCTAATCGAGGCATGGATACGCTCGACGAACTGGTTGAACGAGCCCCCCAGTACCGCGAACTCATCCTTGCCCTGCACGACCAGCCGGCGAGTCAGGTCGCCTTCACCCTGGGCGATGTCCTGCATGGCGCGGCCCATGGTGGTCAATGGACGCATCAGCACCTGGATCAGCAGGCTCAGCAGCAAGGCGATGGCCGCCACCGCGACAAACATCGCGATCAATGCGGAGGTACGGAACTGGCTCAGCGGCGCGTAGGCCTTGGCCTTGTCGATCGACAGGCCAATGTACCACTCGGCGCCCGGCAGGCCGGTGACTGGGGTGAACGAGAGAATCCGGTCCTGCCCGTTCAGCTCGACTTCCTGGATGCCCTTGCCGATGCGCACCGGGGTGCCTGGGTAGATGTCCTTGAGGTTCTTCATCACCTGGTCCTTGTCCGGGCTGACGATCACTTGACCGTCGCCGCTGACCAGGAACGCATGGCCGATACCGCCGAAATCCACCGAATTGATGATCTTCACCAGGGTATCGAGGCTCAGGTCGCCGCCCACCACGCCCAGCAGTTCACCGTTTTTCTTCACCGGCAGGGCAATGGTCACCACCAGGCCACCGACGGCGGCCGAGTACGGCGGGGTCAGCATGGTTTTATCGCTGGTCACCGCCTGCTTGTACCAAGGGCGCTGGCGCGGGTCGTAGCCGTCAGGCATTTTGGCGTCGGGCCGCTGGGTGAAGACCCCGTTGGCCTGGCCCACATAGGTGAACTGGAAATTGGAAGTCAGCGCCGGTTGGTCAACCAGCCCCGCCAGGTCGGCGGCAGCCCCCTGGTGCGCGATGTTCTGCCCCAGGTTCTCCAGCACCAGCACGCGCCCGCTCATCCAGTTCTGGACGCTGCTGGCCGTGAGGTCGCCGGATTGTGCGATGGAGGACTCGAGGCTGCGGCCGATGGTGTTGCGCTGCAGATAGTCGTTGTAGAACGTGAACAGGGCAAACGCCAGCACCACCACACCGGAGGCGGCTAGAAGGATTTTGTGGCTGAACTTCAGATTCATCGACGAGGCTTCTTATGCAGGGAGTGGGGGTGCATTCCGGTTGCAACAATCCATGTAACAGCGCGGGCAGGACAGGTGGCCCGCTCCACTTTGGTGCACACATATCAGGCTGTCGGCCAACGCCTGAAAAAAATGAGCGCTTAACAGAAATGGGCGACGGAAGGCCATGGCGGGGCGAACGGTGGTTGCAAATTCATCGGACCATGATGACAATGCGACCTATTATCATTTGTGATACCAGGCCCGTCGCGTTCATGTCGTCTCCCGAGTTTGCAGTTCAGGCGCTCTACAGCAATCATCACGGCTGGCTCAACACCTGGTTGCGCACCCGGTTGGGCAATGCCGCCGATGCGGCGGACCTGGCCCAGGACACGTTCGTGCGCCTACTGCAACGCAGCGAACGCCTGGAGCTCAAGGCCCCGCGGGCGTTTCTGCGCACCATCGCCCATGGCCTGGTAATCGATCATTGGCGCCGGGAAGAAATCGAGCGCGCCTACCTTGAAACCATTGCCCACCTGCCGCCCGCCGAAACCCCGGGGGCCGAAGCCCAGGCCTTGATTCTGGAACTGCTGGAAGCCATCGCACGGATGCTCGAAGGCCTCAAGCCAAAAGTGCGCAAGGCCTTTTTGCTGGCCCAGTGCGAGGGCCTGACCTACAAACAGATCGCCGAACAGATGGGGATCTCGTTGCGATCGGTGGAGCGTCATGTCGCCGATGCGCTGTACCACTGCTATGTGTTGCGCTATGAAAGCTGAACCCCTGGACACCCCCCGCCCCAGTGATCCGTCGCAACAGGTCGTCAGGCAAGCGATCAACTGGTTGCTACGCCTGCGCAACCACGCCCCCGATCCTGTCCTGAGCCAACAATGCGACGCCTGGCGCGCTACCGACCCGGCGCACGAACGGGCCTGGCAACGGGTGCAATCGCTGCACAGCGAACTGACCACGAACCTGCGGGCAGTGCCCGGCGTCCACACGGCCCTCGACACCCTGGAAAACAGCGCCCAGCGCCTCGCTCGCCGCCAGGCCCTGAAGCTGCTATCGGGCCTCGTGCTGGTGGGTGGTGTCGCCTGGCTGGGCAAAACGTCGCCATGGCAACCCTGGAGCGCCGACTTCGCCACCGCCACGGGCGAACGCCGCGGCTTCCAGCTGCCGGACGGCTCCCGCCTCGAACTCAATACCCACAGCGCCGCCAACCTGGATTTCAACGCCGACCATCGCTGGGTGACCCTGGTGCGCGGGGAAATCATGCTCACCTGCAACCGCGACACCGCGCGGCCCTTGCGGGTACAAAGCCGACACGGCCTGTTCGAGACCGTCGAGGGGCGCTTCGTCGTGCGCCAGGACAGCGACTGCACGCGCTTGAGCGTCACCCGCGGCACGGTGGCGATCCGTTCCCACTCCAGCGGCAGTGGTGCGCCCCTCCAGGTGACTGCCGGGCAAAGCTATGTGCTCACCCCGTCGACCACGACGCTGGCGGCCTCGCTGGACATGGACACCAGTGCCTGGGCGGACGGCTTGATCGTCACGCGCGACATGCGCCTGGAGGACTTTCTCAGTGAGGTGGGCCGCTACCGCCCGGGCTTGCTGAAGTGCGCGGCGTCCATCGCCGACCTGCGCCTGTCAGGGGTGTTTCGCCTGGAGGACACCGACACATTGCTGGCGGTCCTGCCCCGTACGCTGCCGGTGCAGATACGCTACCGAACCCGGTGGTGGGTCACGGTGGAACGGCTGGCTTGATTTTTTTTTGGCGGGTTTCGGGCCGGTGTCCGGCTAGGACAGTAAGCAACGCTTATCTGCCTTCAGCGACTCCAATGGAACCCACAATGACTGAGCGCTTACTTCACCGCAATTCCTTAGGCCTGCGCGCGCAACCGGGCCTGTTGTGCCAGGCGGTCCACGCCGCGCTGTTCTGCACCGTGCTGGGCGTCGGCGCCCTGCCGCTGCTGGCGGTCGCCGCCGACCATGGCGTGACGGCCAGCCATCAGCGCTACAACATCGCGGCTGGCCCGCTGAGCGAGGTCTTGAATCAATTCGCCCGCCAGGCCGGCATCACCCTGGCCAGCACGCCGACCCACACCAGCGGCGTCCAATCGCCCGGACTCAAGGGCGACTATTCGCCCGACCAGGCCCTGAGCCACCTGCTCAGCGGAACGGGCCTGGTTGCGGTCAGCCAGGACGGCAGCAGCTACGTGCTGCAAGCCGCGCCCGCCGACAACGCCCTGGAACTGCCCACCACGGACATCAAGGGTTTCGCGCTGGGCAACGCCTTGGGCAGCATGGAAGGCTACAACGCCACCCACAGCCAGGTTGCCACCAAAACCAGCGCCGCCCTGCGGGAAACCTCGCAAAGCGTGTCCGTGGTTACCCGCGAACAAATGGACGACCAGGGCGCGCAAACCGTGTCCCAGGCCATGCGTTATAGCCCCGGCGTACTGACCAACCCCTACGGTGCGACTCATCGCTACGACTACGTGGCCATGCGCGGTTTCAACGACGGCTCGGTAGACAACATCTACCTCGACGGCCTCAAATCCATGGGCGACAGCGGGACCTACAGTTCCATACAGATCGACCCGTATTTCCTGGAGCGGGTCGATATCCTCAAGGGACCGTCCTCGGTGCTCTATGGCCGCAGCTCCCCCGGTGGCCTGGTGGCCCTCACCAGCAAGAAACCCTTGTACGAAGCCTATCGCCAGGTCCAGGCCACGGTCGGCACCCAGGGCCAGCGCGGCATGGGCTTTGACTTCACCGGACCAGTGGATGACGACAAACGCATCACTTATCGCCTGGTCGGCCTGGCGGACACCTCCGACACCCAGTTCGACCACAACAAGGAAAAGCGCTTCGCCCTCGCCCCCACGGTGAACATCGACTTCAGCGAAGACACCTCGCTGACACTCCAGGCCTACCTGCAGCATGACCCGGAGGGCGGCTACCACGGCGGCATGCCGGCCGACGGCACATTGCACTCGCGCAACGGCCGGCGGATTTCCGAACATTTTTTCGAGGGCGAGCCGGGCATCGATGGGTATGAACGGGACCAGCAGTCGTTCGGCTACCAGTTCGAACATCGCTTCAACGACGTCTTCACGGCGCGGCAGAACTTCCGATACCTGGATTCGGAGGTCAAGAACGACCAGGTCTACGCCTACGGCTGGACCACCCCCACCAGCAACGAGCTGAACCGCTACTACAGCGGCGCCGAGGAAAAACTCCACGCCTTCATCGTCGATAACATGCTGCAAGCCGAGTTCTTTACCGGCGCGACGAAACACACCGTGCTGATGGGTGCCGACTACCAACGCCGCAAGACCGTGGTCGACTGGACCAGCGGCAGCCTGGCCCCGATCAACGCCTTCGATCCGACCTACGGCAACGCCGCCATTACCTATTTCAGTCCCACCAGCTACCTGCGGCGCCTGGAGCAGACCGGCGTCTACCTGCAAGACCTGATCGAAATGGACCAGTGGCGCTTTTCCCTGGGCCTGCGCCAGGACTGGGTCGAAACCTCCGATGAAAACCGCATCGCCGAATCCGGTCGCCCGCAAGGCACCGAGATCAACGACAAGCGCACCAAGCTCACCGGTCGCGCCGGCGCGCTGTACCTGTTCGACAACGGCCTGGCCCCGTACATCAGCTATTCGGAGTCGTTCAACCCCAACTCCTACGCCGACAGCGCCGGCAACCCACTGCCACCCACTGACGGCAAGCAATGGGAGCTGGGCTTGAAATACCAGCCGCCGGGCACCGATGACCTGTACACGGCCTCGCTGTTTCGCATCGACCAGGAGAACCTGGCGACCAAGCTGCCCCAGGAAAACTTCTACCGCGCCGTCGGGGCCGTGCGCTCCCAGGGCCTGGAGCTGGAAGCGCACCTGCAACTGACCGAGCAGCTCAAGGTGCTGGGCAGCTACACCTTTACCGATATCGAATACTCGAAGTCGATGATCAGCACCCTCAGCAGCGCCACCGACATCATCGAAAACAAAGGCAACTCACCGACCCAAGCGCCGCGGCACATGGCCTCGCTCTGGGCCGACTACCGGTTCGACAGCGGCGCGCTCGACGGCCTGCGCCTGGGCGGTGGCGTGCGCTATGTCGGCTACAGCTGGGCCGACGCGGAGAACACCACGAAGGTGCCGTCCTATACGCTGTTCGATGCCTCGGTGGGGTATGACCTGGGCAAGGTCGGGCTCAAAGGGGTCGATGTGCGCCTGAATGCGAACAACCTGACGAACGAAAACTACGTCGCCTCGTGCGCCAGCCTGAGCTATTGCTACCTGGGTGAGGAGCGCAATGTGGCGGCGACGGTGAGTTATCGGTTCTAACTCATTCTTCAGGCCCTACATGCACCTGTGGCGAGGGGATTTATCCCCGCTGGGTCGCGCAGCGGCCCCAAAGAGGTTGAACGCAATCAAGCCTGACATTACGAGACGGCAGCTCAAAGGGGCTGCTGCGCAGCCCAGCGGGGATAAATCCCCTCGCCACAGGTTCTGTGTTTGTCCCTGAAGTGGTGCGTCTCAAACCTGGGCCGCACTCACCTTCTCCCGCGCCACACCCTCTTCCCGCACAAACCGGTTCGCCCGGCCAAAGGTGCCGAAATCATTGAACCGTACGCCCATCTCGCGCATCACCTTGTGGGCCACCGGCACGGTGAGCTGGCGAATGTAGAACGGCTCTTTCACCACGAAATGATGGATCCCGTGGCTGCTGCCGAAATTGAAGCAGAACGCCTGCAACGGCCACAGCCACCAGGGATTGAGCACCTGGGTCTGTTGGATGACGTTGCCTGGCTCGACGTCGCCGTAGTAATGCATGTTCGAACTGATGAAGTGCAGGCAGAAGGTGCGCAGCACATTGGGGCCGATGATCACCACTGCCGCGATGTCGATCACCCGCATCACCGCCAGCGTGTCCGCCGACCAGTCGATCGAGGCGCCGAGCAGGCCCGCAACGGCATTGGCCCCGTGAAAGCCGAGGAACACGTACCAGGCGCCCCAATGCAGCAGCGCCAACGGAAAATAGACCTTCAGCGTGCGCTTGAGGATGCCGCGCTTGTGAGCCCAGCTCTTGGCCCGCAACAGCCGGATGAAGGCCGACATCACGTTGTCGCCGACCATCAGCAACCGCGCCAAGCCCCAGGGCTCGCCGTTGGTGATCGCGCGCTCCTCGAGGTCGGCCTCGCTGCCGGACACCTTGTGATGGTTCAGGTGCAGGTGGCGACGGATCCACGGGTTGATGGTGCTCGGACGCGCCAGCCACACCAGGCCCATCATCAGGTTGTGAGGCAGGCGTTGCTTGCGAAAGTACATGCTGTGGATCAGGTCATGCTCCAGCTCGTGGGTCAGCGAAGCGAAGAACGCATTGAGCAGCAGGCACGCCCATCCGGGCAGCGCCCCGTTGAGATAGAGCAGCGCCGAACCGATCATTCCCGCCAGGGCGAACGCCAGGATGCCCGCGCCGATCGCATCCTGGTGCCGCAGGATCGGGTAACGCTGGCGCAAGTGCTCGCCATGGGCCAACACCACCTGGCGAATATGGGCGGATCGTTCTTGTGCATTCAATCGCTCGGGACTTGCGCAACGGCCGTGCATGGCTTACATCCTCTAGTTATCGATGTGCTCATCCTGCCGGGCGTTGTCCCATGGGGTGGTAGCCGTATACGCCAACCTGTTGACCGCAAGCGCCAATCGTCATGCCTGAACCGACCTCACTCGCCAGCTGGACCCGCGCCCTGCGCAAACAGCTCGATGCCTTGGGCCTGGACAGCCATGCCTTGTGCCTGGAGGCCGGCCTCGACCCGCAGTTGATGGACGACCCGAACGCCCGTTACCCGCTCTCGGCAACAACACGCTTGTGGACGTTGGCGGTGCAGGCCAGTGGCGACCCGGCGATCGGCCTGCGCGTGTCGCGCTTTGTCAGCCCCACCACGTTTCACGCCCTGGGTTATGCCCTGGTCGCCAGCGGCAGCCTGCGGGAAGTGTTCGAGCGGATCGTGCGCTATCACCCGGTGGTCAGCGACGCCCTGACCCTGCAATTGAGCCGCGGCGAAGACCGCTACCGCTTCAGCCTCGATGTGCCAGCGTGCAATCCGGCGCCGGCCTACGAAGCCATCGACGCGTTCGTCGCGATCTATGTGCGCACCTGCCGCAACCGACTGGGCCGCGACTACGCACCGCTGGCGGTGTACCTGCGGCGCCCGGAACCGGCAGACCCTGGCCCCTGGCACAAGGTCTTGCGTTGCCCCGTGCACTTCGCCGCCGCCCAGGATTGCCTGGAGTTCGACCTCAATGATTTCGACAGCCACCTGGACGACGCCAATCCGGAGCTGGCCGAACACAACGAAGCGGTGCTTGAACGCACCCTTGCCCAGCTCAAGCCACTGACGTGGGAGCGCAAGGTGCGTGCGGCCATCGAGGCCCAGTTGCCCGAAGGCGAACCCAGCGCCGAACGCATCGCCCAAGCCATGCACCTGAGCCTGCGCAGCCTGCAACGGCACCTGGCCGACGAAGGCTGCCGCTTCGACGCGCTGCTCAACGAATGCCGCGAAAACCTGGCGCTGCTGCACCTGCGCGACCCGCATTGCTCGCTGAGCGAAGTCAGCTACCTGCTCGGCTTTGCCGACACCAGCAGCTTCAGCCGAGCATTCAAACGCTGGACCGGGATGACGCCCGGGCAGTTTCGAGAGGGGTTGCGCTAGCGTTTGCGGCGATTGATCTGGCCCCTTCGCGGGCAAGCCCGCTCCCACATGAGATTTTTGCCAGGCACAGATCCCCCTGTGGAAGCGGGCTTGCTCGCGAAGGGGCCAGGCCCGTCAACAGACAGGGCGGCGTTCAAGGCGCCGTCAGCGCCCGCAACCGTTCGATGTCGAGGATTTCGATCTCGCCATAACCGAGGTGAAGAATGCCCTGGACCTGCAGGTCCTTGAGGATCTGGTTGGTGGTCTGGCGCGACAGCGAGAGCATCAGCGCCAGTTGTTCCTGGGGCAGTTGCAGGACCCGGCGGGCCGGTTCGATTTCGCCGTAGCCTTCGGCGATCAGCAGCAGGCGATGGGCCACGCGGGCCGGGGCGGGCATCAGGCTCAGGTGTTCGAGGTTGATGAAAGTCAGGCGCAACTTGTGGCTCATCAGCAGTGCCAGGTGCCGCCAATACATCGGTTGTGCCTGCAGGAACGCCAGCAATGGTGCCTGAGGCAAATGCAGCAGCGTACAGTGCCCGACACCGACCGCGTCGTGGGTGCGTGGCTGACCGTCGAACAGGCAGATCTCGCCGAACCAATGGGGCGCCTCTATAACGCTCAGCAGCGCTTCCTTGCCCTGCTCGCTCACCGAGCCGACCCGCACCGCGCCTTCCAGCACGGCGTACAACCCGCAGGGCGGGTCGCCGCGCCGGAACAACGCATGCCCCGCCGGCACGCGACGCACCCGCGACATGTCCAGCAGGCTATGCTGCAACTCGACGGGCAGATGGCTGTACCAGTGGCCGGCCATCAGGTGCGAGTGCCAGGGATGCGAATTCATGGAGACTCCGGGACAAGTGTCGGCTAGCTGACAGAACGCCGCGTCGAACCTGGGCATCATGCAGGCATCACCTCAAGAGGAACAACAATGAAAAGCCTCGTCGATCATCTCAGTCAATACGCCGCCTACCACCGCGACCCGCGCAACATCGCCAGCCATTTCATTGGCATTCCGCTGATCTTCGTCGCCGTGGCCGTGCTGCTGTCGCGGCCAGGCTGGCCAGTGGGTGCGGTCCTGGTCTCGCCGGCGCTGCTGGTGGCCATCGCCAGTGCCTGGTTCTACCTGCGCCTGGAACTGCGCCTGGGGGTGCTGATGACCGTGCTGCTGGGCCTGGCGGTATGGTTCGGCCAATTCCTGGCCGCCCAGAGCACCTCGGTGTGGTTGGCCAGTGGCCTGGGAATGTTCGTGGTGGGCTGGGTGATCCAGTTCGTCGGCCATTACTACGAGGGCCGCAAACCGGCGTTCGTCGATGACCTCACCGGGTTGATCGTCGGACCGTTGTTCGTGGTCGCGGAGGCAGGGTTCCTGCTGGGGTTGAGGCATGACCTGAAACACGCCATCGAGAAACGTGCCGGGCCGGTGGCCGTGCGTCAGCAACGTTCGGCCGCCTGAGGCCCAACCCTTAGCGCTGGCCGAGGCCAGGCTCGGGGTCGCGGGGTACAAGGCCTGCGCGCGAGGGTCGATGGGCCGACGGCAGGTCCCAGCGGCCGAGCGTGACCTCGCGGTAATCCCTGGGACGGGCCTGGGCAATTTTCCAGGCCCAGCTCTGGATGTACGCCTGGTCGGACACCACCGTCGAATCGGTCGGCTGGTGGAGCCCGGCCGCATAAGGCTGGTACCAGACGCCCAGCAGCCACAACTTCATGATCGAACGCGCGGCCTGTGCGGGCCGGGTGACGGCCGGGCGCGATCCGTTCATCAACACGGCCTGGGCAATCTGACCCGCCGGCCGGCGTTCGGCCGCCATCCGGGCGTACTGCGTCAACAGGGTGTCGAGCACTTCAGGCGTGACGCGTGGGGTGATGAACTCGAGGAAGATACGCGGCAGGCCCATCGGGTCGATCGCCGGCGCCAATCGCTCGCAAGGAATACCGGTCAGGGCCGATGACAGGCCGATGAAGTTATCCAGGTCACTGTTCATGCTTTCTCTCCTTGGCATCAAGACACCAGGAGATAACACCGGCCCGTCATTGGACCTTTACAACGCCTCCTGGCCCATCAGAGTCTAGGTAGGGAGACGCCTGGGGGTAGAACCGATCGGCGCAAGACTGCGCGCGGTTATTCAGATTTGAATGGGGTGAAGGTGAGGTCGTCTTCGCGAGCAAGCTCGCGCCCATAGAGGAAACTGTGGTGACGGCGCAATGAGCGGCCACCTCAGGTCCATCGTGGGAGCGAGCTTGCTCGCCAAGCGCTTAAAGGCTGGCGACTTTCTGCCAGACCTTCGGCTTGAAGAACAACGTCTCGCCCTTCGCCAGGCCCACCAGGCTGTCGTGGTCCTTGACCACTTCGGCTTCGATCAGCTCGCTCTGGCCTTCCACCTTCAAGGTCACCCGCGTGGTGGCGCCCAGTGGCCGGATATCGCGCACCTCGGCGGCGTGATGGTCTTCCAGTTCCGAACGCGACAGCGAAACCTCATGGGGGCGGAACAGCACGTGCTGGTCCTCACCCAAGTGCAGGCGATTCGAATCACCGAGGAAGTGATAGACGAAATCGCTGGCCGGGTTCTCGTAGACGTCGCCTGGCGAACCGATCTGCTCGATCACGCCCTTGTTCATCACCACGATCCGATCGGCGACTTCCATGGCTTCTTCCTGGTCGTGGGTCACGAACACCGACGTCAGGTTGATGTCCTCGTGCAGCCGCGCCAGCCAGCGGCGCAGCTCCTTGCGAACCTTGGCGTCGAGCGCGCCGAAGGGCTCGTCGAGCAACAGCACCTTGGGTTCCACGGCCAGGGCGCGGGCCAGGGCGATACGCTGGCGCTGGCCGCCCGACAGTTGCTCGGGGTAGCGGTCGGCGAGCCAATCCAGTTGCACCATGTTCAGCAACTCATGGACCTTGGTCGCGATCTGGCTTTCGGTCGGGCGCTGGCCCTTGGCTTTCATGCGCAGGCCGAAGGCGACGTTGTCGAACACCGTCATGTGGCGGAACAAGGCGTAGTGCTGGAACACGAAACCGACATTGCGATCACGCACGTCGTGGCCGGAAACGTCCTCGCCGTGAAACACGATGTTGCCCTGGTCCGGGGTCTCGAGGCCGGCGATGATCCGCAGCAGCGTGGTTTTGCCACAACCCGACGGGCCCAACAGCGCCACCAGCTCACCGCTCTGGATGTCCAGGCTGATGTCGTCCAGTGCCCTGAACGCGTTGAAATTCTTGCTGACGTTACGAACTTCGATCGACATGACTTATTCCTCCGCGGCGCTGGCGCGCAGGCGGTTGATTCGGTTTTCGCTCCACTGCTTGAGCAGCAGGATGAAGAGCGCCAGGATCAGCAACAGGCTCGCCACGGCGAACGCGGCCACGTGGTTGTATTCGTTGTAGAGGATCTCGACGTGCAACGGCAGGGTGTTGGTCACCCCGCGAATGTGCCCGGACACCACCGACACCGCGCCGAACTCGCCCATGGCCCGGGCGGTACACAGCACCACGCCATAGATCAGCCCCCACTTGATGTTCGGCACGGTGACATGCCAGAACATCTGCCAGCCATTGGCGCCCAGCAGGCGCGCGGCTTCCTCTTCCTGGGTGCCCTGTTCCTGCATCAACGGGATCAGTTCCCGGGCCACGAACGGCACGGTGACGAAGATGGTCGCCAGGACAATGCCCGGCAGCGCGAACACGATCTGGATGTCGTGATCCGACAGCCACGGTCCGAACAGGCCCTGGGCGCCGAACATCAACACATAGACCAGGCCGGCGATCACCGGCGACACCGAGAACGGCAGGTCGATCAGCGTCACCAGCATGCTTTTGCCACGGAACGAATACTTGCTCACGCACCACGCGGCGCTGACGCCGAACACCAGGTTCAGCGGCACCGAGATCAGCACGGCGATCACCGTGAGCTTGAGCGCCGACAGCGCGTCGGGCTCGAAGATCGCGCTGAAAAAGGCCCCTAGGCCGAGCTTCAGGCCCTGGGACACCACGATGAACAGGGGCAGCAGCAGGAACAGTGCAAAAATCAGCCAGCCAAGGCCAATCAGGATTCGCCGCGAGCTCGCGCTGCCGCGACGGGCCGCATTGGTGGAAGCGGCGGCAATGGACGATTGGGACATGTTCGCGCCTCCTTATGGGGTTTCAATGCGCCGCTGCAGCAAATTGATCAGCAGCAACAGGACGAAGGACACCACCAGCATCAGCACGCCGATGGACGTGGCGCCGGTGTAGTCGTACTGGTCGAGCTTGACCATGATCAACAGCGGCAGGATCTCGGTTTTCATGGGCATGTTGCCGGCGATGAAAATCACCGAGCCGTACTCGCCGACGCCACGGGCAAACGCCAGCGCGAAGCCGGTCAACCAAGCCGGCAGCAACGCCGGGACGAGGATGTGGCGAAACACCTGCCACGGCTTGGCCCCCAGGCACGCGGCGGCTTCTTCGACTTCACGGGGAATATCGGCGAGCACCGGCTGCACCGTGCGCACCACGAACGGCAACGTCACGAAGGTCAGCGCCAGGGTGATGCCCAAAGGGGTGTAGGCGATCTTGAAACCCAGGTCGGTGGCGAACTGGCCGACCAGGCCGGTCGGCGCGTATAACGCCGTCAAGGCGATACCGGCCACGGCGGTGGGCAGGGCGAAGGGCAGGTCGATCATCGCGTCGATGATCTTGCGACCGGGGAAGGTGTACCGCACCAGCACCCAGGCCAGCAACGTCCCGATCACCCCGTTGATGATCGCGGCGTACAGCGCGGTGCCAAAGCTGAGCTTCAGGGCCGCCAGCACTCGCGGCGCCGAAATGATCGCCCAGAACTGTTCCCAGGTGAGCTGGGCGGCATGCACGAACATGGCCGCCAGGGGTATAAGCACAATCAGACTGAGGTACACCAGGGTGTAGCCCAGCGTCAGCCCGAAGCCGGGTATGACGGGTGAGATGCGACGCGACATAGAAGTCCTTGGTTGAAAACGCGCAAAAGCCCCGACGATGGATCGGGGCCGTTAGGCCAATACCAGTCATTAAAAGCCCACCACAAAACCTGTGGCGAAGGGATTTATCCGCGACTGACATCAGCCCCGTTCAGGCCCGCTCCAGCTTACTGCGCCTGATAGATCTGGTCGAACACGCCGCCATCGTTGAAGAATTTCGGCTGGGCGCTTTTCCAGCCGCCGAAGTCCTTGTCGATGGTCACCAGCTCCAGTTTCGGGAACTGCTGGGCGTACTTGGCGGCCACGTCCTTGTCACGCGGACGGTAGAAGTTCTTCGCGGCAATTTCCTGTCCAGCCGGGCTGTACAGGTGCTTGAGGTAGGCTTCGGCGATCTCGGCGTTGCCCTTCTTCTCGGCATTCTTGTCCACCACCGCCACCGGCGGTTCGGCCAGGATCGACAGCGACGGCACGACGATGTCGAACTTGTCGGCGCCACCGTCTTCCTTCAGCGCCAGGAACGCCTCGTTTTCCCAGGCCAGCAACACGTCGCCCTGACCGTTGTTGACGAACGTAATGGTCGAGCCACGGGCACCGGTGTCGAGGATCGGCACGTGCTTGAACAGCGTTTGCACATACGCCTTGGCCTTGGCTTCGTCACCGCCGTTGGCTTTCAGGCCATAGGCCCAGGCGGCCAGGAAGTTCCAGCGAGCACCGCCGGACGTCTTCGGGTTCGGCGTGATGACCGACACGTCGTCCTTGATCAAATCGCCCCAATCCTTGATGCCCTTGGGGTTGCCCTTGCGCACCAGGAACACGATGGTCGAGGTGTAGGGGGTGCTGGCGTCCGGCAGGCGCTTCTGCCAATCCACCGGCAAGGTTTTACCCAGTTTGGCGATTTCATCGATGTCACCGGCCAACGCCAGGGTCACCACGTCGGCACGCAGGCCGTCGATCACCGCCCGGCCCTGCTTGCCCGAGCCGCCATGGGACTGCTGGATCTTCACACTGTCGCCTGGGTGCGACTGCTTCCAGAAATTCGTGAATTCGGCGTTGTAGTCCTGATACAGCTCGCGGGTCGGGTCGTAGGACACGTTGAGCAGTTCGTAATCCTTGGCAACCGCGGAACCTGCAAAAACAGCACTGGCCAGGGCGGCCAAGGCATAACGGCGAATCGACGACATGGTGAAAGCTCCTGGAATTCTGGTTTCTTATGGCTTCAAGAATCAAACGGCCCTGAAAAATCCCCGCCCTGTGGGAGCAAGGCTTGCTCCCACAGCCCCAACGGTTCTTCAGCCCGGTTTATGGCTCGGCTGCTGCAAGCGGAATTTTTCCTTTCGCTCGATCTGGACCACCTGGGCGTTGTGCACGGTGATTTCCACCGCGCCGAAACGCAGATCGCGCAAGGCGCTCTGGATTTCACGCAAGATGGTTGCTTCGTCCTGGCCGTCAACGCTACGTAGGGATGCGCTCATGCTGCTGCTCCTTGAATGAATGCCTGGCAGTGGGCGGCACTGCTTGCGGCGTGGGAGCAATACTAGATAAAGCCAGATATTCTTAAAAAGACTATTTAAGAATTTTTATATAACCAAAATAACATTCGATCGGTGCTGGTCTCCGTCGAGGCGAGCCTGCTCGCGAAAACCGCCGCGCAGCCGGCTTTTCATCAGGGTAGCCCCATCGCGAGCAGGCTCATTTCCACGACGGTTTACCATCAGGTGATTGCAGGGGCATGCGCCCAGTCCAGTTGCGGCGCCGGCACCGGCCGTCCAAACCAGTAGCCCTGCCCCAGCTCGCAGGCCTGTTCGAGCAGGAAAGCCGCCTGCTCGCGCTGCTCGATGCCCTCGGCGTGCACCTGCATGCCCATGCTGCGGGCCAGGGCCACAATTACGCGGACGATCGCCACGTCGTCCTCGTCCCATGGCAGCCCGGCGACAAAACCCTGGTCGATCTTGAGCTTCTGCACCGGCAGGCGCTTGAGGCGCAGCAGCGACGAATAGCCGGTGCCGAAATCATCAATGGCCAGCCGCACACCCAATTCCCGCAGGCGGTACATCTGCTCCAGTGCCACCTCCGGGTCTTCCATCACCGCACTTTCGGTCACCTCAAGCTCCAGGCAAGCTGGGTCCAGCCCCGTGTCATGCAACACCCGGGCGACTTCGTCGTACAGCTCGCGATGAGCGAACAGCCGGCTCGAAACGTTGACCGCGACAAACTCCAGCGCCACGCCGGCCTGTTGCCAGCGGCACATCTGCCGACAGGCCTGGTCCATGACCCAGGCATCGATCCGGGCGATCAACCCAGTACGCTCGGCGATGGGAATGAACTCGGCAGGCGAGACCAGCCCACGGGAGGGGTGCTGCCAACGCACCAGTGCCTCGACCCCGACCAGACGGCTGCTCGCCAGGTCGTGTACCGGCTGGTAATAGACGCGCAACTCTTGCTGCTCAAGGGCGCGGCGCAGTTCGAAAGCGATTTCGACCCGCTGCTGGGCGTGGGCCGTGAGCTCTTCGGTGTACAGGGCGTAGCCATCACGCCCGGCGCTCTTGGCCTTGAACAGCGCCGAATCGGCGTTGCGCAGCAATTGCCCGGCGCTGCGGGCGTCGCCGGGAAACAGGCTGATGCCCACGCTCGCATTGATGAACAAGGCGTGGTCGTCGAACCGCAGCGGCTCTTTCAAGGCGTCGAGGATCCGGCGCGCCAATACCGCCGCCTGGCCGGGTTGCGAGCAGTTTTCCACCAGGACCGCGAACTCGTCACCGCCCAACCGAGCCAGGGTCACGCCCGGCGCGAACAGCCCGCGAAACCGTTCGGCCACGCGCTTGAGCAACTCATCGCCGACGTTGTGGCCCAGGCTGTCGTTGATGTTCTTGAAATGATCCAGGTCCACCAGCAACAGGGCGCAGCCGCGCTTGTGAAGTTGCGCCGAGGCCAGGGCCTGTTCCGTGCGATCGGAAAACAGCAGGCGGTTGGGCAAGCCGGTCAGCGGGTCGTGATGGGCCAGGTGCGCCAGTTCGTGTTCGGAATCCTTGATCGCACTGATGTCCGAAAACACCGCGACGTAATGGCTGACCTTGGCGTCATCGTCGCGAATCACGCGGATCGTCTGCCATTGCGGGTAGATCTCGCCGCTTTTGCGCCGATTCCAGATCTCGCCACTCCATTCGCCCACCTCTGCCAGGGCGGTGAACATGGCGCGGTAGAAATCCGCACCATGGCGGCCGGACTTGAACAGATTGGGACGCTGGCCCAGGACCTCGTCCTCCTCGTAACCGGTGATCGCCATGAAGGCGCGGTTCACGTGCACGATCAGGCCGTTACGGTCCGTCACCAGCACCCCTTCGCGAGTGCAGTCGAAGACCGCCGCGGCCTGGCGCAGGCGCTCGCGGTCGGCGCTTTGCCCGGTCTTTGCAAAACAGCGCGCAATGCGCACCCGCGCCAGGAAGATCAGCCCGGCGCTGACCAGTACCCAGGCGTAACCGTTGATCAGGAGCCAGTGCTGCTTGTCGACGAATTTATCGAAGAAACTGCTCAATAAATAACCAACGAGCTGCAACCAGATGACTGAAAACAGGAGATAAAGCAGCGCCGTACGCAAGGCACCGCGTTGATGGGCAGTCATTCGGTCGTCCATGTCCCTACAGAGAGGCGGGAATTATAGAGGAAGAAACATCCTGCCACTCTTATCTGAAAGGCCGACTGGTTTTATCCGTGGGGCCGGTGATAATGCAACGGCTGCTTCTATCTTTATCGAGGGCCCTACAGCCTATGTGGTACGAAGGTTTTCTTGGCTTGTCAGCCTGGTCGCTGGTGGCAGTCACCCTGCTGATGACCCATGTCACGATCATTGCCGTCACGGTCTACCTGCACCGTTATTCGGCGCATCGCTCCCTGGAGCTGAACGCCGGCCTCAAGCATTTCTTCCGTTTCTGGCTGTGGCTGACCACGGCCCAGAACACCCGCGAGTGGACCGCCATCCACCGCAAGCACCACGCCAAGTGCGAAACCGTCGATGACCCCCACAGTCCGGTCATCAAGGGCTTGTCCACCGTGCTGCGCAAGGGCGCCGAGCTGTACCGCGCCGAAGCCGAGAACCCGGAAACCCTGCGCATCTACGGCAAGAACTGCCCGGACGACTGGATCGAGCGCAATCTCTACAGCCGCTTCCCGCTGCTGGGTGTGGCGATCATGGGCGTCATCGACCTGCTGCTGTTCGGCACTATCGGCATCACCATCTGGGCCATCCAGATGATGTGGATTCCGGTCTGGGCCGCCGGCGTGGTCAACGGCCTGGGCCACGCCGTGGGCTACCGCAACTTCGAATGCCGCGACGCGGCGACCAACCTGGTGCCCTGGGGCATCCTGATCGGCGGCGAAGAGCTGCACAACAACCACCACACCTACCCCAACTCGGCCAAGCTGTCGGTTCGCAAATGGGAGTTCGACCTGGGCTGGGCCTGGATCCAGGTCTTCAGTTTCCTGCGCCTGGCCAAGGTCCAGCGTGTCGCGCCGATCGCCCACCGGGTCGAGGGCAAGGGGCACCTGGACATGGACACGGCCATGGCGATCCTCAATAACCGCTTCCAGATCATGGCGCAGTACCGTCGCCTGGTCATCGCGCCGCTGGTCAAGCAGGAGCTGGAAAAGGTCGATCATTCCGTGCGCCACCAGTTCCACCGGGCCAAGCGCCTGCTGTCGCGGGAAACCAGCCTGCTGGACGACCGCCATCACCTGCGCATCCAGAACATGCTCGAACACAGCCAGGCGTTGAAGGTGATCTACGAGAAACGCTTGGCCCTGCAACAGATCTGGATCAAGACCAGCAGCAACGGGCACGACATTCTCGCCGCCATCAAGGATTGGGTCCACGAAGCCGAGGCCAGCGGCATCCAGTCCCTGCGCGACTTTGCCGACCAACTCAAGACCTATTCGCTGCGGCCTGCCACGGCCTGACATTCAAACCGTAAGCGCTTGCTGAAGTAGCAAGGAGCTTGTTGTGGCGAGGGGATTTATCCCCGCTGGGTTGCGAAGCGACCCCACGAAATCAACTCGGTGAGCCAGATGCACCGCAGTCGAGATTCGGGGCTGCTCCGCAGCCCAGCGGGGATAAATCCCCTCGCCACAGATTTGGCCCCGACACCCCGCCCTTCGTCGCCTGAAAAGGAACTTCGACCACAATCCCCTATCTCAAAGAGCACTTCGCCATCCAGGCGGGCTTTGGAGAAAGCGCGTGCGAACCTTCAGCAGTGCACGCTCTTTGAGATTTGTGCCGATGGTCGACAAGAACCTACAGGATTCATCCCTACCTCACTGGCCCGAGGCGGCCCAGACGCTCATGGCGCTGATGCACGCCCAGGGTGAAGTGGCGCGCTTGAGCGAACGTGAGCAGTTGTTCAGTTCGCTGTTGGTCAGCGTCAATGCCGTGCTTTGGGCGTTCAATTGGGAAACCCGGCAAGTGCTGTACGTCAGCCCCGCCTACGAACGGATCTTCGGCCGCCCAGCCGGCCTGGTCCTGGCCGATTTCAACGAATGGCGCGACGCGATCTATCCCGACGACCTGGAATACGCCGAGCGAAGCCTGGCCGAAGTGCTGGTCAAGGGCGCCGTCGAGGACCGCGAATACCGGATCATCGCCGGCGATGGCCAAATTCGCTGGTTGAGCGACAAATGCTTCATCAGTCGCCAGGCCGAACCGGGGCAACCGGTGATCGTGGTCGGCATCGCCGAAGACATCACTGAAAAGAAGTTGCTGGAAAGTGAGCTGCAGCGCCTGGCGACCACCGATGTGCTGACCCAGAGCAGCAATCGCCGGCACTTCTTCGAATGTGCCCACCGCGAGTTCGAGCAGGCCCGGCTCCAGGGAATCCCCATGGCGTTCCTGCTACTGGATATCGATGACTTCAAGGTGATCAACGATACCTACGGCCACCAGGAAGGCGACACGGTGCTGCAGCGAATCGCCGAGAGCGGTCGTTCCGTGCTGCGCCGTGGCGATCTGTTCGGCCGGATCGGCGGAGAAGAGTTCGCCGCTGTGTTTCCCGGCTGCGCCCCGGACATGGCGTTGCAGGTGGCCGAGCGGTTGCAACGGGAAATCCAGCGCCTGACGTTCCGCAGCGGCGAGCAGAGCTTCGGCATCACCGTCAGCCAGGGCCTGACCAGCATCACGGCCGAAGACCAGAGCCTCGACAGCCTGTTCGCCCGCGCCGACGCCGCCATGTACGAAGCCAAGCACCAGGGCAAGAACCGCATCATCGCCGCCTGACCCTGTGGGAGCGAGCCGGCGGGCTACTTTTTGCGCAAGCGCGTCAGCTCCGGCAAACCGACCTTCAGCAAACGCGCCGTGCGCCCCCGTGCCAGTTCCTCAAGCCCTTCGTGCGCGGGCAGGCGGGCCATTTGCGCGGCCATGTTCATCACCAGCGCCTCGCGCGAATACACCCCGCCTCCCAATCCGTAGACCGCTGCGATCAACTCGCGCAATTCCAGCGGCAGGCGCCAACGGGTCCGCAGCGCCGAGCCAAAGCCGGCACCGAACCGTTCCAGGCAATCCCCCACTTCCTCCGGCTCGTCCAACTCGCCGCCAGCCTGCTTCCATTCCTCCAGGCAACGCAGCACCGCCAGGTCACCCAAGCGATGCAAGAGCCCGGCGCAATAGCAGCGCTCCTGCTCCAAATCCAGCAATCGCGCGATCGTCCGGGCGTATTCGGCCGTGTACAGCGACAATTGCCAGTAGCGCTCGGCGTAATGCGCCAGGCCGGGAACGCTGAGCCGGGCGCAACGCTTGAGGGTCAAGCCGAGGATCAGGTTCATGCTCGGGCCGCTGCCCAGCTGGTGCAGCGCCTGGGCCACGGTCTGCACCGGGCCGCCACTCTGATGCTGGGCCGCGCTGTTGGCCGCCGCGATCAGCGCGGCGGTGATCTGCGGATCCGTGCGGATCTCTTCTTCCAGCAGTTTCAGGTCCAACCCCTTGGGGTTGAGGCTGCGCTTGACCGCCACTTGCACGTCGGTCATCAATGGCGCGCCTTGGGACTGGTCCCGGCGACGCTCGAGAAAGGCAGCCAGGGTCAGGCCCGGTTCCAGGGTGGGCGCGGCGTCCGCCGCTTCAGGGCCGCCCAGCAGCAATCCCTGCAAACGCTGGATCAGGTTTTCCCGGTTCAGGGGTTTGCTCAGGTAGGCCGTCGGTGCCAGCGGCAAGACCTCACGCACACTGGCGCTGTCATTGCGCCGACTCATCAGGATGAACGGCAGCACGGGCGTACGGGGTTGCTGACGAAGGCCGCGCAAGAGGCTCAGGCCATCGACGCCCGGCAACTCCCAGTCGGCTACCACCAAGTCGTAAGGATTGCGCCCCAGCAGCTCCAACGCCTCACGGCCATCGCTACAGCTGTCCACCTGGGCGTCACAGCGCACGTGTGACAACACCTCCTCCAACAACTCCCGGGAGGCTGGATCAGCCTCGGCAATCAACACTCGCGGTACAGCGGGTAACACCACAGCAGTCATTGCGCATCTCCCTTGCCATACTTTCACCTTAGCCAATGACGGCCGTTCCAGACAGCTCAAAAGCGGCCACACCGTTTAGCGGGCATGAAAAAACCCGCCGAAGCGGGTTTTTTGTGAATCAAGCCACAATCAGAGTTCGCGCAAGCACTCTTCGATGATTGCCAGGCCTTTGTCCAGTTGCTCATCCGGCGAGGTCAGCGGCACCAGCACCCGCAGGACGTTGCCGTAGGTGCCGCAGGACAACAGGATCAAGCCCTTGTCCCGGGCCTTGGCCACGACCTGGGCCACAGCGGCGGCGTTCGGCTTGTGGGAATCGCCGTCCTCGAACAGCTCCACAGCGATCATCGCCCCCAGTGCACGCACTTCACCGATGACCGGGTATTTCTTCTGCATTGCCTTGAGGCTAGTCACCAGGCGCTCGCCCACGGCCTTGCAGCGGTCCAGCAGGTGTTCTTCTTCGAACACTTGCATCACCGCCAGCGCCGCCGCACAGGCGATCGGGCTACCGGCATAGGTACCGCCCAGGCCGCCCGGGGCGATGGCGTCCATGTACTCGGCCTTGCCGCAAACGCCGGCCAGTGGGAAGCCGCCGGCAATGGACTTGGCGAACGTGGTCAGGTCAGCCGCAACGCCCATCTGCTCCATGGCGAAGAAGGTGCCGGTACGGCCGGCGCCGGTCTGCACTTCGTCAGCGATCAGCAGGATGCCGTGCTGGTCGCACAGGGCGCGCAGGCGCTTCATGAATTCCTTCGGCGCGACATAGAAACCACCCTCGCCCTGCACCGGCTCGATGATGATCGCAGCGATGTCACGCGGCTCGGCGTCGTTCTTGAAGATGCGCTCGATGCTGGCGATGGAGTCGTCGATGCTCACGCCGTGCAGTTCGTTCGGGTACAACGCGCGGAAAATGCCGCCAGGCATCAGGCCCATGCCGGCCGAATACGGTACAACCTTGCCGGTCAGGCCCAGGGTCATCATGGTGCGGCCGTGGTAAGCGCCGGTGAAGGCAATCACGCCGGCACGACCGGTGGCGGCGCGGGCGATCTTCACGGCGTTCTCCACCGCTTCGGAACCGGTGGTCACCAACAGGGTTTTCTTGGCGAAATCGCCGGGCACCTTGGCGTTGATTTTTTCGCACAGTTCCACGTACGGCTCGTAGGCCAGGACCTGGAAGCAGGTGTGGGTCAGCTTGTTCAGCTGGTCGGTCACGGCGGCGATGATTTTCGGGTGCACGTGACCGGTGTTGAGCACGGCGATACCGCCGGCGAAGTCGATGAATTCACGGCCTTCAACGTCGGTTACCGTGGCGTTCTTCGCCGATTCAGCGAAGATCGGGTGGATCTGGCCGACGCCACGTGGAACGGCAGCGGTACGACGGGCCATCAGGTCAGCGTTAGTCTTGCTCATTACAGTCCTCATTCGCCGCTCATCGGTCGGCGTAGTCCAAGGAATACATGGCGGGGAGGCAACTGCGACAGCATGCGATGATCGACTGCCGCAGCGTTCCGGCCACAAGAAACAGAACAGGTGGAACACGCAAAGGACAGCGCTCTCGTGCCCTTTGCGCTTGCAGCAGGATCAGATACCCAGGCAGAGGTATTTGATTTCCAGGTAATCCTCGATGCCGTACTTGGAGCCTTCACGGCCCAGGCCCGAAGCCTTGATGCCGCCGAACGGCGCGACTTCGTTGGAAATCAACCCGGTGTTGACGCCGACCATGCCGTATTCCAGAGCCTCGGCCACGCGGAACACACGGCCCAGGTCACGGGCATAGAAGTAAGAGGCCAGGCCGAACTCGGTGTCGTTGGACATCGCGATCACTTCGGCTTCGTCTTTGAAGCGGAACAGCGGCGCCAGCGGGCCGAAGGTCTCTTCCTTGGCCACGGCAGCGGTTTTCGGGACGTTGGTCAGGATGGTCGGCTCGAAGAAGTTGCCTTCCATCGCCTTGCCACCGGCCAGTACGGTCGCGCCTTTGCCGACAGCATCGGCGATGTGCTCCTGGACCTTGGCGACGGCTTTCTCGTCGATCAACGGACCGGTGGTGGTGCCGTCTTCCAGACCGTTGCCGATCTTGAGCTTGGCCACCGCGGCCTTGAGTTTCTCGGCGAACGCGTCGTACACCGAATCCTGGATGTACAGGCGGTTGGCGCAGACGCAGGTCTGGCCGTTGTTGCGGTACTTGGAAATGATCGCGCCCTCGACGGCCTTATCCAGGTCCGCGTCGTCGAACACGATGAACGGTGCGTTGCCGCCCAGCTCCAGGGACACTTTCTTGATGTCCTGGGCGCATTCGGCCATCAGTTGGCGACCGATCTCGGTCGAACCGGTGAAGGACAGTTTGCGCACGATCGGGTTGCTGGTCAGCTCGCCGCCGATGTCGCCGGCACTGCCGGTGACCACGCTCAGCACGCCTTGCGGAATGCCGGCACGGTGCGCCAGCTCCACCAGGGCCAGGGCCGAGAACGGAGTTTGCGAAGCCGGTTTGATGACCATGGTGCAGCCGGCGGCCAGGGCTGGGCCGGCCTTGCGGGTGATCATCGCCGCCGGGAAGTTCCACGGGGTAATGGCCGCGGTCACGCCGATCGGCTGCTTGATCACGATCAGGCGCTTGTCGGGCTGGTGGCCAGGAATCACGTCACCGTAGATGCGCTTGGCCTCTTCGGCGAACCACTCGATGAAGGACGCGGCATAGACGATCTCACCCTTGGCTTCGGCCAGGGGCTTGCCCTGCTCCAGGGTCATCAGGCGACCCAGGTCGTCCTGGTTTTCGATCAGCAATTCGTACCAGCGGCGCAGCTTGTTGGCGCGCTCCTTGGCGGTCAGCGCACGCCAGGCCGGCAGCGCCTTGTCGGCGGCTTCGATCGCGCGGCGGGTTTCGGCAGCGCCCATTTTCGGCACCGTGCCCAGCACTTCGCCCGTTGCCGGGTTGGTGACCTTGATCGTCTGACCATTGTCCGCATCGACCCAAGCGCCATCGATAAAGGCTTGCTGGCGGAACAACTGGGTGTCTTTAAGCTGCATGTCGGCTTTCCTTAACAGCACCGCGCGCACGCGGAGCGAATTAGAGTTGTAGAAAGGCGCCTTATGGGCTGCCGTCAGGGAAATCATCCACCGGGCTGAAGCACAGAAATAACGCACATAAGCATAGACGTGCGGTTCAGCACCCAGACAAGAGCGTTTGAAATCTCAAACGAATCCTAGGGCCGATAGGGGGAGAGGACAATAGGCTGTTCGAAAAAAAGAACGAAAAACCGCCATTTGCCCGTTTTTTCTGATCAGCGTAGCCGACGCCCGAGCAGCCTTGGGAAAACAACGGCAAATCAGCAGCATGGACGCCCGCCCAGCATATGAGTATCATGGCGCCCGCGCTGCACCAGTAGCTCAGCTGGATAGAGTACTGCCCTCCGAAGGCAGGGGTCGTGGGTTCGAATCCCGCCTGGTGCACCATACAGATGATCAAAAGCCCCACGTCGCAAGACGTGGGGCTTTTTTTGTGGGCGTTTGGGTCACTCAACGCTTTTGCAACGCCTCCAGCCGGGCCGGCAAGTCTTCCTTGGGGAAGCGCTTGTGCAGTGCCAGCAGCTTCTCATCCGCCACCTTGGTGTCCCCTGCCTGACGCAGGCGCAGTATTTCCTGCAGGCCTTGCTCCAGGGACGGTAGGGCAACGGCCGCGGACTTGCTCATCCGGGCCTTGGGCTCGTCCGCCAGCGATTGCACAGGGCTCGCCGGCGCTGGTGCCAGGGCCATTTCTGCCTGGGGGGCGATGCGGGCCATCGGCGCGGGGGCCGGCTTCGCGGGCGCTGCGGCCACGACGGGTGCCTGGCTTGCGGACTCGTCCAGCGAGGCCGGCGCGGCCAGTTCTTGCTGGGGTACCGGCGAGCGCAGCACCAGGCCGATCATCAGCGCGACACCTGCCACCGTGGCGAACGCCATCTGCCAGCGCGGTCGTTGGCAGGCCAGCCACCAGCGCTTCCACAAACCAGGCCGGGGCGCGGGGGCTTCGCGCTGGGCGGTGGCCAGGATGAAGGCGTCCAGGGACGCGGGCGGCTCGCCGCGGGTGTGTTGGCGGAAATGCTCGATCAGCGCTTCGTCGGCGGGATCCGGGGTCTGTCGGGAATCGATCATGCGGGTACCTCCTCGGCCAGCAGTCGCTGCAACTTCTGCTGGGCGTAACGCAAACGGCTCTTTACCGTTTCCAACGGGACGCCGGTCAGGGCGGCGATCTGCGGCAACTCAAGGTCGCCATGCAGGCGCAGCAGGAAGACCTCGCGCTGGTCCTCGGGCAAGGCTTGCAAAGCGGCCTCCAGGCGCGCCTGGTCGCGACTCAGGCTCAACTGTCGCTCGGGGCTGGCGGTGTCGTCGGGCTGGACGTGTAGCTGTTCGTCGTAGCTGTCATGCAGTGGATTATGAACGCCATGCTTGCGCCAGTGATCGATCAGGCGATTACGGGCAATCTGGAACAACCAGGTACGAAAACTCGCCCGGCCCTGTGGCTGGGTCGCGCTGCGAATCAGGCTGAGCCAGGTGTCCTGGAACACTTCCTCGGCCAGTTCGGCCTTGTTGCTCAAGGATACGAGGAAACGGTACAGCCCCTGCCGATGCCGCGCATACAGGATCTCAAAACTGGCGCCATCACCGTTGCGGTAGCGGGTCAGCAACGATTCGTCGCTGACTGAGTCGATCGGGGTGGGCATTTGGGCGGCGGACTCCTTCCAATTGAAATGCGATCCTGCAAACAACACCGATCCTTTGTAGAAGCCGGACAAGCCCGGCTTCTACAGGTTGATACCATGACTCTTCAGGAGCCGCGCTTGACCTCGGGCTTGAGGCTCTGGGCGAGCTCGACCAGTTGCACGAACTCGGCGCGCAACCCGAACGGGTCGTCACCGCGGGCAGCACGGGCCAGCTGCGCGGTGTCCTTCAAACTCATCGGCCCAGTGTAGCGCCCATCTCCCTTGAGCTGCTGCGCAAACGCCGCCACGGCCGCCGCGAACCGCAGGTCATCGCTGGCCTTGTCTTCGGCCTGCGCGCTGGCGATCGGGTGCTCGATCAGCCGGCTGCTGCCGCCCTCAGCGGGCTTGTAGCGCACACGCAACATCGCCATTTCCCCGGCCGTGCCTTCCTTCTTTGCCTGCGGGTTGGCATAGCGCAGCGGTTCCAACCAGCCCTTCTCGCCCTTGGGCACGATTTCGTAGAGCGCCGTGACCGTATGCCCGGCACCGATCTCACCGGCATCGACCTTGTCGTTGTTGAAATCCTCACGCTTGAGCGCCCGGTTCTCATAGCCCAGCAAGCGGTACTCGCTGACTTGGGCGGGGTTGAACTCCACCTGCAACTTCACATCCCGGGCCACCACGGCCAGGGTCGAGCTGAGCTGGTCCACCAACACCTTGCGCGCTTCGAGCAGGTTATCGATGTAGGCGTAGTTACCATCCCCCGCATCCGCCAGTTGCTCCATCAGGTGCTCGTTGTAGTTGTCCACGCCGAAACCCAGCGTGGTGAGGGAAATACCGCTCTTGCGCTGGTCCACGGCCATCTGCTTGAGGCTGTCGAAGTCGCTGATGCCAACGTTGAAGTCACCGTCAGTGGCCAGCAGGATGCGATTGATGCCGTTGTCGATGAAGCTCTCCCGCGCCATCTGGTAGGCCAGCTCGATGCCCGAGCCCCCTGCGGTTGAACCGCCGGCGTTCAATTGGTCGATGGCGTTGCGGAGGGTGGCCTTTTCACGACCCGACGTGGGCTTGAGCACCACTCGGGATTCGCCGGCATACACCACCAGAGAGACCCGGTCCTGGTCGCGCAGTTGATCCACCAACAGCTTCAGCGTGCTCTTGACCAGCGGCAAGCCTTCGCGGCGGTCCATGGAGCCGGAAACGTCCACCAGGAACACCAGGTTGGCCGGCGCCAGGTCAGCCACGGCGCGGTCGGATGCCTTGATGCCAATGCGCAGCAGCCGGGTGTGCGGGTTCCACGGCGACGGAGCCACTTCGGTGGTCACGCCAAAAGGCGAACCATCGGTGGGCAGCGCGTAGGTGTAGGGAAAGTAGTTGACCATTTCCTCCAGCCGCACCGCCCCTTCCGGCGGCAGGCTGCCCTGGTTGAGGAAACGGCGCACATTGGCGTAGCTGCCAGTGTCGACATCCACGCTGAAGGTCGAGACCGGCGTTTCGGCGACGCTGTGGACCGGGTTGTCCGGCAGTTTTTCATACTGTTCGCGCGGCTCGCTGCGGTAGTCCGGGGACATGGCATCACTCGCCACCATCGGCGAAGGCATCGGGGCTGGCGCGATCCTGTACTTGGCCACGGAGGGCTGCACGGCGGCGGCCTCGCGTTGCAGCTCGGGCTTGTCGGCCGCGGAGATGGGGCCGGCGCTCTCCCGTGACGACAACCCACAACCGGCCAGCGAAACCAATAAGGTCACGGCGAAGCCCTGGGCAGCAGGACGCAGGAAGGGGAATGGACGGGACATGGGCAGAACCTCGTGAGTGGATAATCCGTTCACAAGCTCAGACGAGGAGGATTTTCGGTTCGGGTTAAGGACGGCAAAATTTTTTTGTGGGGTGAAACAGCAGCGCCTGGTCACCCAGGATGTCCAGGCGCAAGACGCGGCTAGCGAGACGGAATGGCTTGCAGATCATCGACGATAAAGCGGCTCAACACGCCGGTATAGTACCCCTCTACATCGGAGTTCCCCTTGTTGGTCAGCGCGCCCAGCATGCTCTTCATGTTTTGCATTTGCCCCATCGCCCCGGCCGGCATCAGTCCCTCACGGGCCTGGGCAAAGTGCAACACCTCGGCGCCGTCCTTCTTCACCTTGACCTGATAGCTGAAATCAACGCTGGCAAGGTACGTACCGTCGGCAACGATCTTGTTCATGAAGCCGCCCTGGGTGTCCTGGATGCGGCGCGCGTAAACGGTGTTCACGTCCAGCAGATAGTCCGCTGTTTCCCGGCTGGAGGCATAGCGATTGGCATCGAGCAGGCGCAGGACCAGATCGCTGTTCAATTGCTCGCGAACGGTTTCGTCAGGCAGGAAGCGTTCATTCCTGCCGACGACTTCAACGTTGAAGGTGTCGATCCAGTAGGTGGCTGTCTTGGGGATCGCGACCGGCGCGGGAGAAATGTAGTAATCAGGCGTGGAGGCACAGCCCGCCAGGAAGCAGAGGGCCAGGAATGTGGCGAGAAAACGCATATCAGGACTCGTCCTTGAAGAGTGGATTGTAAACGCGGCGGATTCTACGGAGTCTGGAGGGCTTCTCAAGCTGTTTACCGGACTGTGTTGCCAAGACGCTCCTCCCCAGAGGCCAGGGCCCCGGTCGTCAGGGACCGGAGCTTTTCCTGGCACATGACCCGCAACGGGAGAGCCAATCATTCGGCGTCGATTTCCACCACCGTTTTCCCTTGCCCGCGCCCTTCGGCCACTTGCGCAAACGCGTCATTGACTTGGCCCAGGCCAAACCGCCGTGGATCGACCTTGATCCGCAGCTTCCCGGCCTCAACCAGCTTTGCCGCCTCCCGCAAAATCTGGCCATGGTGCTCGCGGCCTTTGCCGGTCAGCAAGGGCATCAAGGTGAAGACGCCGGAATAGCTCGCGCCACGAAACGACAATGGCGCCAGGCTATGTTGTCCCCAGCCCAGGCAACTGAGGACATGGCCGGTGTAGGTCTTCACCGCGTTGAACGACGCGTCCAGGGTCGAGCCGCCGACCGTGTCATACACGATGTCGAAGCCTTCGCCATTGGTGTGCAGGCGTACGTAGCTGTCGGTGTCCTCGGATCGGTAGTCAATGGCCGTCGCACCCAGCTCGCGAATGAAATCCAGGCTGCCGATCGAACCGGTGGCATACACCTGCGCACCTCGCGCCCTGGCAATCTGCACAGCCATTTGACCGACACCTCCCGCGCCACCATGAATCAGTACTTGCTGGCCGGCCCGGACGTTGGCACGATCCACCAGCCCTTCCCAAGCCGTGATGAAGACCAGCGGCAGTGCCGCTGCTTCCCGCATGCTCAGTGAAGCGGGTTTGGGGGCGATCAGGCGAGCATCGACGACAATGTATTCGGCCAGGGCACCCTGGGCACCACCGATACCGCCCGCCATGCCGAAGACCTCCTGGCCGGGAAGAAAGTCATCCACGCCCTCGCCCAGCTCCAGCACCGTCCCGGCCAGGTCAATTCCCAACACAGCGGGCAGCGGCTGACGAGCATGGGCACCACCGCCTGTCGCGATCTTGGTGTCCAGCGGATTTATTCCTACAGCTTGAACCTTGATCAGGACCTGTCCATTACCCGGAACAGGCCGGGGAATGGAGCGCACGACCAGCGGCGCCTGGGCAACTTCGGCAATGGCAGCAGACATGGTGTTGTTCATGACGGGTAAACCTCCAATGAGTGGGTAGGTTTATAGTGCGAGCGCCGAAGCATTCCGATAAGTAAGCAATAATGGATAGGATTTATTCCTCATAAAGGCCAAATCCCATGGATCTGTTCGAGGCAATGCGGGTGTTCATACGGGTGGTGGAACGCGGCTCGTTCTCGGCCGTCGCCAGGGAGCTGAACCTGGGTCAACCGGCGGTGAGCAAGCAGATCCGCGGATTGGAGAAACACCTGGGTGGGGCGCTGTTTGCTCGCAGCACCCGCCATCTGGCGCTGACCGACCAAGGCCAGCGCTTCTATGCCCAAAGCAAGGAAATCCTCGCCAGCCTGGACACTGCCCGGCTCAGTTTCGCCAGCGGACAGGAGCAGGTCGCCGGCCCGCTGCGCGTGGCGGCGCCGGTGAGTTTCGGACGGTTATGCATTGCACCTTTGATCGGTGACTTCCTGGCACGTCATCCACAGGTTCGGGTCGACCTGAGGCTGAGCGATCAACAGGAGGACGTGCTGAAGGAAAATATCGACGTGGCCATTCGTATCGGCCAGGTCAAACACGAAGGGCTGGTCGCCGTGAAGCTCGGCGAGAGCGCGCGCCAGGTGTATGCCTCCCCCACCTATTTGCAACGGCACGGCACGCCACTCGAACCGTCCGACCTGAGCCGCCATAACTGTCTGGGGTTTACCCTGCTGGAGCATTATGACGTCTGGCAGTTCGACCACCTTGGCGAGCCCCATCACGTGACGATCAAGGGCAACGTCACCAGCAACAGCAGCGAAGCGATCCGGGAAATGGTGCTTGCCGGGCTAGGGCTTTCGCTTTCGCCACACTGGTTGTTCGCCGCCGACGTTCGCCAGGGAACCGTGACCAACGTGCTTACCCATTATCTGCCAATGGCATTGCCCATCCATGCCGTCTTCAGCCAGGATCGACGCCGCTCGGCACGCACCCGGGCTTTCGTGGACTTCTTGCGTGAACGCCTTTGAAGGACGGCCACCCAACCTGCAGGCACCTGGGCAAACTAGGCATCACAGGCCAATGAGGGCTGCGCCGACGTCATGGGACGGCGCGAGAAATACATCGCCGCCGCGACGCCCACCGCCCCCATCACCACGCTATACCCCACGCATACCCACGGGCTCCACGGCACCAGCGCAATCAGCAGCAACGGCGTCATGCTGGCCCACAACGCATAGGCGATGTTGTAGGTGAACGAAATACCGGACACACGGATGTTCGCCGGGAACAGGCTGACCATCACCGAAGGCACCGCACCGACCACGCCACAGCCCAGGCCGGCGATGGCGTACGCCAGGCCCAGCCAGGCGCTGCCGCTGATCAGGCTGGCGTAGAGCACGGCGATGCCCAGGGGCAGCAACAGGCTGTAGAGCATGACGGTGCGCCAGGCACCGATGCGGTCGACGATGAGCCCGGCCAGGACGCAGCCGATGTTCAGGAAGACGATGCCCAGGCTGCTCAGGGCGAAGGTGTGGCCGGGGGTCAGGCCGAAGCTTTTCTGCATCACGGTGGGGGTGATGACCACGAATACCACCACGGCGGACGTCAGCACGCAGGTCAGGATGACAGCGGGCAGCAAGGCCTGGCGGTGCTCACGCAGGACCGTGCGCAACGGCAGTTCAGCCGACCCTTCGCGATTGGCCTGCAACGCCATGAAGATTGGCGTTTCGCTCAGCCAGCGGCGCAGCCAGACGCCGATCACGCCAAAGAGGCCGCCCAGCAGGAACGGCAGACGCCAGGCGTAATCGAGAATCTCCTGCGGTGTGTAGATCCGCGCCAGCGCGGTGGCCGTCAGGGCGCCCAGCAAGTAACCGAACGTCAGCCCCGCCTGGAGGAAGCCCAGCGCGTAACCGCGATGATGCAGCGGCGCGTGCTCGGCCACGAACACCCAGGCGCTGGGAACTTCGCCGCCCACCGCGGCGCCCTGCAGGATACGCAACGCCAACAATAGCAACGGGGCGAAATAGCCGATTTGCGCGTAGGTCGGCATCACCCCGATGAGCAGGCAGGGCAAGGCCATCATCAGGATGCTCAGGCTGAACACCCGCTTGCGCCCCAGCCGATCAGCGAAGTGCGCCATGAGAATGCCGCCCAGGGGCCGGGCCAGGTAGCCGGTGGCAAAGATCCCGAAGCTTTGCAGCAAGCGCAGCCAATCGGGCATTTCCGGGGGAAAGAACAACTGGCTGAGGGTCAGGGCGAAGAACACGAAAATGATGAAGTCGTAGATTTCCAGCGCCCCGCCCAGGGCCGCGAGGCCTAGGGTCTTGTAGTCGGATCGGCTGAATCGCTCGCCTGGTAAATGAGTGTTGGCAGTCATGGGCAGATTTGAACAGTTGGGAAAGGGCGACGGCTCAGCTGTCGCGAGGGTCCACGGGTTGGGCCGGCGCGGCCTCTTCGACTTCGTCGGCCTCATCGGCGGGCAGGAAGTCCTTGCGGCTCTGGGCGATGGCCCGGCGTATTTCATCGCCCTTGGTAGGGCAGTTCTTGAGGCGGGCGATGCCGTCGGGTTTCTGCGTCATCGCCATCCTCCGGCATGAGTGAACAGGGCCTCGATAGTGCTCGCTTTTGGCCCGTGATGCCAATGTTGAGGTTCGGGGGGCCGCTCTGGCCCCACGGTAAACTCCCTCGCCACAGGGTTCGTGCGGGCTGATCAGCGGTGGTAGCGCCGCACGACGCTGCTGTTGCGCAGGACATGGCCGTTGATTTTTTCCATCAACTGGGCGCGCGTCAGGCCCGCGGGCAAGGCATCCGGCGGCAAGTCCAGGGCGAAGAGCTGGATCAGGTAATGATGCGCGCTGTCACCAATGGGTGGGCACGGACCGATGTAGCCACGGGTGTTCTTGCTGTTGATGCCGCTCATGCCTTCCAGCGTGGCCTTGGTGCCGGCGCCGGCCGGAATCTGCCGCGTGGAGGCCTTGATGCCGTAATGGACCCAATGGTCGACGCCCTGGCCACGTTGACCGTCCGGGTCCAACATGACGATGGCATAGCTGAGGGTACCGGGCGGGCCGGCGTTCCAGCTCAGGGCCGGGGAAATGTTCTTTCCGCCACAGTTGTTGGCGTCACTGGCCGCGGCGGCGGTGAAGAGGCGGTCGTCCGACACACCGGGGATGTTGAGCGTGAAGCGCTCTTCGGCCTGGGCAACGCCTTGTGCGCACAGCACCAGGGCGACGGCCGCCAGCCAGGGAGTCAGGGAGTTCAATCGGGTCATACCGGGCACCTTATGCGGATCAGGCCATGGACGGCCTGCGAACTATAGCCGCAGCGCCCATCCGGTTGCAGTGACAATTACGCTGAACCTCGTTCAGATCCTGAGACTCCAACGGCAAATGCCTGCCGGAGAACGACCATGCCTATGCATCAAGTCGCCCGCTTCGCCGATGTGCGCGAAGACCGCGGCCTCGAAGTCAAACTCGGAGAAACATCCATCCTGCTGCTGCGCTCAGGCGATCAGGTGCGGGCTTTCCAGGGCAAATGCCCGCACGCCGGCGCACCGCTGGCCAAAGGTGCGGTGTGCCATGGAAGGCTGATCTGCCCTTGGCACAAGGCGGCGTTTCGCCTCGAAGACGGCGCCCTGTGCGAACCGCCGGCCCTCGACAGCCTGGCCCGTTATCACGTCGAGGTGCGCGGCGCCGATGTCTGGGTCGACGACCAACCGCTGCCGGCCGATAAAACTCCGCCCGCCGACGACCCTCGCACCTTCGTCATCATCGGCGCCGGTGCAGCCGGCACGGCAGGCGCGGCGGCGTTGCGGGAGAAGGGATTTGGCGGCCGAATCCTGTTGATCGACCGAGAGGCCGAAGCCAGCTACGACCGCACGGTACTGAGCAAGTACGTGTTGGCCGGCGACATGGCCGTCAACGAGACAGTGCCGCTGCGCGATGAAACTTACTTCACGCAGCAACGCATCGAACGGCTCCATGGCGAGGTCACCCATCTTGACCCCCATGCCCGACAGATCCAGCTCGCAGACGGCCGGCGCCTGGACTACGATGCCGCGCTCATTGCCACGGGCGGGGAGCCGAAGACGCCCGCGCTGCCCGGCATCGATCTGCCGCAGGTGTTCGTGCTGCGCTCGATCGCCCACGCCCGGCAGATTCTCGACACAGTCCGACCCGGGCAGCGGGCGGTGATCATCGGCGACAGTTTCATTGCCATGGAGGTCGCCTCCGCCCTGCGCAAACGCGAATTGGAGGTCACCGTCCTGGCCCGGCATCCGGTGCCCTTTGCCGCACAGTTGGGCGAAAGCGTCGGCAAGGCGATCCTCGCCCTGCACCAGGCCAATGGCGTGGTGTATCGTACCGACGGCGAAGCGGCCGGAATCGAGGGCGCGCACAAGGTCGAAGCCGTGGTGCTGGATAACGGCCAGCGCCTGGCCGCCGACCTGGTGATCATCGGTGTCGGCGTACGCCCCGCTACCGAACCGTTTGCCGACCTGCCACGGCAACAGGACCTGTCACTGAGCGTTGACGCGGGCATGCGGGTGACGGACGGATTGTGGGCCGTCGGTGATATCGCGACCTTTCCTCTCAGCGGTCAGCCCCAACGCATCGAGCACTGGCGGCTGGCCCAGCAGCACGCGCGCATCGCTGCCGCGAACATGCTCGGTGGCGACGAGCATTATCTGGACGTGCCGTTCTTCTGGACCTATCACTTCGGCAAACGCTATGACTACCTCGGCCACGCCGAACACTGGGACGAGGTGGAATTCAAGGGCACGCCGGAACATCCCCCCTTCATCGCCCTGTTGGGCAAGAACGGCCTCGTGGCCGCCGCCGTGGCGTGCGACGAAGGCCGGGCCATGGCGGCATTGGCACAACGCATGAAACAACCGTTGCCGGTGGACGAGGCCTGGCGACTGGTGCGGGATTTTTCGTCGTAGGCCTGCCCACATCCACCCCAATCCCTGTGGGAGCGAGCTTGCTCGCGATAGCGGTGGGTCAGCGGACGTCAATATCGATGAGCCGTCCCCATCGCGAGCAAGCTCGCGCCCACCGTTTTGTAGCGTGTATCAGTGCACTGACTGATCGGCCGGCAGGTGAATGACCCGCGGCCGTTCCGGCGGGGCCAGGGGCGGTGGTTGCAGGTCAGGGCCGAGCAGGTGGAAATGCGGCACGACATGGCTGATATCGCCGTCCTGATTGTTGTGGATGATCTTCGAGCCCGGCTGGCGCAGCGTTTCCAGGCGTTCGTCAGTCAACTTGAAGCTGTCGCTCAGGCCTTGGTCGTCCACCACCGGCGCCGGCAGCCGCCGCTGGGCAAAACTGCGGCTCTTGCGCTGCTGATACCGCGCCCAGGCGATCAGCAGCACCGCGTTGACCAGTGCGATCCAGCCATACACCTGCAAGGTCGCGAGGGTATCGACCAGCGAGCCGCCCAGGCGCGGGCCGGCGTGGCTGTCGAACAGCGGCCAGAGCCCGTTGACCAGCAGGTACAACAGCCCGACCCACGCCAGCACGGTAATGAACGCATCGATGAGCACCAGAAAAGGTCGCTGTCGGGTCCTGATAATTTTCATCGGATCACTTCCTCTTCCTGATCATCGAACGGCTTGATACCGCGGTCCGGGCTGACCCAGCGCGCCCGCTTCTGATGCTGGCCGAACAGCACTTTCGGAAAGCTCACCAAGGTCGTGAACAGGCTGATCAGCCAGAACACCAACGGGTACCAGACCACCCAGAACATGATGTGCCAAAGGCCTTTTTCGTAACGACGATCGATCAGGATGCTCACTCCGAATTGCATCAGGCACACCACCGCCAGCAGCAGCCCGGTGAAGGCTGGCGGCATGAGGTGATCGACGGCAATGGCCGCCGGCAACGCCACGAACTTGCCAACGCCCCAGAAGATCACCGACAACAGGAACGTGAAGGCCCAACCGGTGGACAGGCAGTATTCGAACAGCAACGGCCACAGGTAACGGTGCCGGTACTGCCAGATGCCACGGATGTTCTTGAACAGCACTTCGGCACCACCCTGGGCCCAGCGCAGGCGCTGCCGCCACAGGCCGCGCAGGGTTTCGGGCATGAGGATCCAGCACAGCGCACGGGGTTCGTAGAAGATGCTCCAGTGGTCCAGTTGCAGCTTCCAACTGATGTCGATGTCTTCGGTGATCATGTCCGGGCTCCAGTAGCCGACCCGGTGCAGGGCCGTGCGACGGAAGGCGACGATCACGCCGGAGACGGTGAAGATCCGCCCGAAAACCCGCTGGGTGCGCTTGATCAAGCCGATGATCGAGGAGAACTCACCAACCTGGACCCGGCCGATCAAGGTCGAGCGGGTGCGGATACGCGGGTTGCCGGTCACCGCGCCAAGGCGGGCGTTCTCCAACATCGGTGCCACGAGGTAGGCGCAGGTGTTGGGCGCCAGCAACGCGTCACCGTCGATGCACACCAGGTACTCACTGCGCGCCGCGATGGCCCCCATGCGCAGTGCCACGGCCTTGCCCTGGTTTTCCGCCAGGTGCAGCACGCGCAGGCGCGGGTCCTCGGCGGCCAGTTGGTCGAGCATCTGGGCGGTGTTGTCCTTCGAGCCGTCGTTGATGGCGATGACTTCGATGTTCGGATAATGCTGGCCCAGCGCAGCGTGAATCGTGTCGGCGACGTTGTCACCTTCGTTGAAGCACGGGATCAGGATGCTGATCAGCGGCTCGCCGGCCAGGGGCGGCGGCAAGGTGTCGTCCTGCCAGGGCCAGTGGCGCTCCCAGTGCAGCCAGAAATACAGGCCGCCGGCGATCCACAGCCCGGACATGAACAACGGATAGAAGAACACGAAGTCCATCAGGAATTGCCCGGTGACCAGGAAGATCAGGCCCAGGGGCACCCCAAGGACGATCGCCAGCACCAGCAGGGCGAGCAGTCTGTCGAGCATGTCAAGGATTCCACTTGTTGGAGAGCGCCGGCCGCACGGTTTTCACAGCGGGCTGGTCTTCGATGAAGTTGTCCGGGTAGTAGCCGAAACTGGTCACGCCCTGGCGCTTGAGGCGCCCCATCCAGTCGGCGAGCAGTTCGCCGTCGATGTCGGCCACCGGCTGGCTGTCCCAGTCACGCGCCTGCAATTCGAACACGGTGCGCTTGAGGGCTCCGGGGCGGGACTTGACGGTCTGGACCAGGCGCTCCAGCCAGGGGCCGGATTGCTGGCGCGTCTGTTTTTCCATCAACGGCATGGCCATCGGCGCCGTCCAGTCGTAGGCATTGAGGAAGTCGTCGAGGTTCTGGGCAAACCAGGCTTCGCTCGAAGGGTTGAGCATCGGCTCGGCAAAGATATTGCGCGCCGTCAGAACCTGCGGGCCTCGAATCGCCCGGACCTTGGCGGTGAGTTCATGGGTGAAGTCGATCAGGTAACGGCTCTTGAAACGAGTCCAGCGCTGCATCGTCGCCGGGTCGTCCCGCAGGGCCGCCATGGACGTCGGCAAGCCGTTGGCCGCGTAGACTTTCAGCGCAGCGGGGCCGGCGTCCTCGAAGTCGGAGAACACCGCGTCGTCGTGATACAGGACCCCATCCAACGAGCTCATCCGCGCCAGGTCTTCGTAGATTTCGCCAATGACTTTGCGCACCGCCGGGTCGAACGGCGACAACCGTACGTACTGGTCCGCAGCGACCTCGGTCTTGCCGGTCTCGGGATTCCAACGCTGCACCCGCGGCAGTTTCGCGTCCAGGGCGAAACTGAGCACCGGCATCCAGGCGTAGACCTTGGCATTGGCCCGGGTGCGCAGTTGCCAGGCCACCCGGTCGAACAGATCGGCCCGCACCGGCAGGTGACGGTTGGGGAAGTACAGCGAATGCACCAGGCCGTCGCCCTTCGGATCGGCGAAGGCCTGCAGAAACACCGTGTTGGCGCCCAAGTCGGAAATGCGCTGGATCAACTTGCCGACGTTGGCTTCCTGCTGCACCGGGTCCGGGTCGTAGACGTAATCGAGGTCGACATGGACCACACGCATCGGGTCCATCGTCTGCACGGACACCACGCTCTCGGCGAAATGGGCGCCATCCGGGTCGGAAGCCACCAAAAAGCGCGGGCCGCTCATCAGGTTATCGAGGCTGTCGAGTCCGTCCTCCAGGGTCAGGGCCATCTGATAGCCCTCGCTGCCAATCACCTGCAACGCAGTGCCGTCTGCTTCCCCGTAAGGCCAGACCCAGACCCGTGGGCTATAGCCGGTGACCTTGCGGATTTTTTCGGAAATGGCCACGACGTCCTTGCGCAAGCGCGCCTGGAAATCGGCCTCGGTTTCATAGCGACCGGTGGCTGGATCGTAGCGGCGGGTGGTCGCCGCCGGTTGCTGGTTGCCTTGCGGGTTGGCGAGTACGCCCTTGTGGTTGGCGTCGGTGTGGGCGGCGATTTCCACCAGGCCCGACTTCGACACTTCGCGAATCTGCTCCCAGGTCAGGAACTCGGAACGCTTGCGCGGCACCCCGGCGAAATCCACCGGTTGATCCAGCGGTGTGTCGACCCAGCTGCCGACCGGGGCCAGGATCGCCGGCCAGTTGTAGGCGCGCAAAATGGGCATGACGCGGGTGTAGAAACTCGAGTAACCGTCGTCGAAACTCAGCAGTACCGCACGCGGCGGCAGTTCAGGGCCACCATTGCGAGCGGTGATGATCTGGTCCACGGTCACCGGCTGGTAGTTGTTTTCCCGCAGCCAGGCCAGTTGCTCGATCAGTCGCTCGGTGCGCACCGCCACCAGGGCCTGGTCCGGGTCGAGGTCCTCGACGTCGTGGTAAGCGATGCCGAGCACGTGGTTCTTCGGCCACGGCGCATCGTTGGCGGCCACGGGACGTTGCGCGGGCGGCGTGAAGGCCGGGGCCTGCTGGGCACAAGCGCTGATCAGCAAGACCCCCAGCAGAAGGATGAATCGCGAAATGACAGGCATCTTCAAACTCTTCTAGAAGCGGTAGGTGAGGTCGACAAGCAGGCGCAGGTCGCTTTCGCGATCGCCGTCGTAAGGGCGGTTGAGCCAGCTCAGAGCGGCACCGGCCTCGACCACGTCGTTCCAGATGAAACGCTGGCCGTAGCTGAGCAATCCCGTGGCAGCGGTGCTGTAGTCACGCTGGCTGTAGGCCCCCGCGCCGACCTGAAATTGCTGACTCCAGGTGGTTTCGTAACGGCGATACAGCACATGGTTGGCGAGCACCGTCGGCATGACGCTCAAGTCCGACTTGGGGTTGAAGTAGGGCACTTCGTTGGAACCACTGTTGCGGCTGGCCGCCACCTCCAGGCCCAGTTCCACTTGCAGGCGCGGCGCGCTGTAGAGGCCCTCGCGACCAGTCAACTGGGTCTCGAGGCGGTTATTGCCATCGCTGAAATGAGACGGGCTGACGGTCAGTCGCCACTCGCGGCTTTCATTGGCCCGCCAACGCACGAAACCACTGCCGCCATTGGCCCGGACGCCGCTGTTGAGCGCTCGCAACGGGGTGTTCGCCGAGAGGTAGTCCAGGCCGCCGCCGTACTGCCAATGATCATTGACGTCCAGGGCCATCGCCAGGCGCGCGCCCTGTTTGTCGCCGGAGCCGTAGTCGTGGTTGGACACCTCGGCTTCCAGCGTCATGTCACGCGCGCGCCGCTCCACGCCCAGGCGTTGCCAGCGGTGATGGCCGGTGCCTTCCTCGAAATCACCGGTGGCGTAGCCGGTGCCGCCGAACAGCCGCCAGTCTTCGTCGATCGGCGGGCTGTAGAGCAGCGTTTCGATACCAAAGTCCCGGCTACCGGTGACGGCCCCCGCGTCACCGTTGCCGCCGCCATAACTCTTGCCGGTGTAGGCTTCGATACGCAGCTCGGCCATGTCATGCACTTCGCGCTGGCGTTGCAGGCGTTTGACGTGGGCGTTTTCGGGGTAGCGCGCGACCACGTCGTCGGTCAGCGCATCCAACTGCCGCCACTCCTGCAAATCCATCGCGGCACGGGCCTGGGCAATTTCCAGGTCACGGTTGCGCGGGATCGTCGCCTCGATTTCCTTGAGAAGGCTTTCCGAACGGCGTGGCCAGTCACGGGCCTGGTACAGATCGGCCTGGGCCAGGCGCATGCCGGTGTTGCCGGGGCCCTGGCTGACCAGGTTTTCCAGGCGAGTCTCGGCCGAGGGCAGATCAGCCCCGTAGGTTCCGGCCTGGGCAGCCAACTGCTGGGCGTCCATCCATTCGTCGTTGGGGTTGCCGATCGGCAAGCCCTTGAGCTCGATGCGCGGGCGTTGGGACTTGGCCATGTCTTCGGCCAAGGCGCGGGCTTCTTCGGACTGCTCACTTTCCAGCAGCGCGTAGTAGAGCGCGGTGCTGTCTTCGAAGCGGTCCGCCGGATCGGCATCCGGCGCCGCGAGTATCCGTCGGTACAGGTCGACGGCGATCTCCGGCTCCCGCTGCTCCAGGTACGAGGAGGCCACCCAACGCAGGGCATAAGTCGGAATGCCCACCCCTTCGGCGAGCAGCTTCTGGTATTCGGTAATGACTTCAGCACGGCGGGCACGGGCATTGAGGGCGCCCATGCGGTCGATCCGCCAACGCACCACGTCGTCATGGGCCTCCGCCACCGGGGTCCAGGTGGCGAGCAGCTTGTCGTAGTCGGCCAGGGCGCGGTCGGCAATGACGAAGCGTTCCTGTTCGCCGCGGCTGGTCATGTCCGACAGGCGTACCCGTTCGGCCGCCACATCGCCTTCCAGGCGGCGCTGTATGCCCCGGTCGATCAACCCTGGTTGCAGGCGGGCCAGGCGCAGCGCCGGCTCGGGCAAACGCGCCCGTTGCAGGGCGACGATGTATTCGCGGGCGACTTCGGGGTTGTGGCCGGCGCGCGCGAAGGCCTGATCGTACTCGAACAACGCCTCGTGGGGATTGTTGGCCCGGGTCAGGGCGTAGCCCAGGGCCATTCGGCGCATCGGGTCCGCTGGCTTCGCTTGGACCAGAGCCCGGGCGCGGCTGACGGCTTCATCGGGTTTGCCGCCATCGGCCTGGGTCAGGGCCAGGCCCAGTTGCAGGTCCGGGTTCTGTGGGTCGATCCGCAACGCCTGGCGATACACCTGCGCCGCCGCGTCCCAGCGTTTGAGATTGCGATAGGCGCGGGCCGTTGCGCTCAGTGCCTGGACCGGCAGGTCGCGATAACGACCTTGGGTTTCATAGACGTCGACCACCTCGGCATCGAGGCCGGCCCAACTGGCGATCTGCAGATGATCACTGATTTGCCCGGCGCTGGCCTGGCCGGCCGGAACCTGGCGCAACACGGTCAAGGCGGGCGTGTAGTGACCCGCTCGGGCATCGAGCACCTTCTGGTCATAAGCCGTGTCGGCAAACGCGAGCATCGGCCAGCACAATTGACCGCACAGCGCCATGCGAAACAGCGGGCGTAAACCACGTTGAATAAAGGGACCCACGGTACGCGGCATTCGTCAGCATCCTTACATGGCCAGCCGGGTCGCAGTGCCCCCTTGCCCATCAAACAGGAAGCCGGATCAAAGGAATCCAGCCAAGCTCTAATGGGCTTAGTTTTGCACTGTCCGAGCGGTCATCTTTCGCAACGCCACAATTCTTCAGAATCGATACAGATTTCAACGAAGGTTTCGCGGGCGAAAAAAAACCGGCCCGTGCGCAGTGCACGGGCCGGCCTGGATGCAGCGCGAGGCGGTTTACTGGACCGCGACGCCACCGCCAATCTGATTCATCACAAACGCGGTGAATTGCTCCACTGTCATCTTCTGACCGTTGAAATCAACCTGATTGTTGGCGTAGTGCAGCTTGGTCACCACGTCATTGCCATCAAGCGTCGCCAGCTGCGTGCCAACGGCCATGGCACTGAACATATCGCTGGTGGCGGTGGCCTGGTCGGCGATCATCTTGGCATCCGTCTGGCCTTCCATCTGGGCCTGAACAGTGATCAGGTCCGCCAGCATCGGCTTGGACACCTTGAGGTTGAACTCCAGCAGGGCGAGCAGTTGGCGGCCCAGCTCATCAGGCGGCAGGTCCATGGATTGCGGCTTGGCCAGGTCGACGACCAGGCTCGCACGGCTTTCACCGTTGGCGGTACTGAACGACAGGTTCTCCAAAGCGATTTGCGGGGCGCCGGCCAGGATCTTCTCCAGATCGGCTTTGACCTGCGCTTCCTCGGCTTCAGTCAGGTTCAACTCAGGCGTTGGCTCGCCGGCAGCAGCGGCTTCAGCGGCGGCTTTCTCGTAGGGTTGCAGCTTGGTCTGGTAGATCTGCATCAGCGACATCGTGGCCGGAATGTCCAGGTTCTTCAGGCTCACAGCCATCTGCGCAGCACCGATGGTCTTGTCGTTGTACGACAGCTCACCGATCTTGTAGTCGGCGCGCCCGGAGGCACTGGTGCCGTTTTCGGAGCTGCTGTTCTTCATCTCCAGGTTTTTCAGGCCCAGCACCGACTTCGGCTCGCCAAAGGTGGACTTGATGTTGCTCAGCAATACGGTGTTGTCACCCATGTAGTAGCCATAGGTGCTTTTGCTCAGATTGCTGGCCAGCGTCAGGCCGTTTACCTCGACGTGCACCGGTGTCTGGTCTTCGCTGACCGTGGTCAGCTTGATGCTGTCCATGTAGCCGTCAGCCTTGACCTTCTGCCCTTGGGCACTGGCGGCCATATCGATTTTCAGGCCAGAGAAGATCAGCTGGGTTTTCTCATCCAGCTTGGTGTCCAGCGGCAACAGTTCATAGGTGCCGTTGAAGGACTCGTCATAACCCAGGTTGGTCACGCCCTTGAGCGGCGACTTGCCCTGGGTGGCAGCGAACCACTTTTCAGTCAGCGGGTTGGGCTCCAGCTCGGTATGGCTGGTGGCCATGACTGGCAACCACTTGAGCGTTACCAAACGCGAGAACGGGATTGGACCGTGTTCGATCTTGTCGACGAGCAGCAGCTCGACCGGCTCACCACCAAACACCTCGCCCTCACCCTTGAGACGATAGTGAGCGGTGCTGCTGAACGTGCCACGTTCCATGGAAACCAGCTCCAGGACGGCGGTGCTATTGGAACCTGCCATGGCCGTTTGCATTTGCTTGTTGCTGTCGACAATCGCTTTTTGCAGCACGCCTTCGAGCTTGGTGCCGGTGTACCACGCGCCTCCCGCGCTGATCGCACCGACCGCCACGACGATACCCAGAAGTACGCTTGCTGATTTATTCATGAGTGACCCGATTGATATCCATGGTTGAAGAAAGCCGTCGTCTTCCCTGACCCGCAAAGGGGTGTGGCTCGACGCCGTGAAGTGGAGGGGAGATTACCATCACGCAGGCCTTCGGGCCCAATGTTTAAAGGGGTAAAAACCTGTTCTTGAGAGGTGGTCTACGAATATTGGACTTCAATTTCGTCGAGTTGATGGTCGAAGGTCTTGAGCCGGGCGCTCCATGTGTAGACCAGCACTTCGAAATCACGGTTGATCACCGCGGCGCCAGATGAGTCAGCCCGCGAATCGCAGAAATCCAGCTGGTAGCGCTCCCGGGCCATGGCGTTAGCGACATCACACAGCTCACGCGCGTTATTGAGCCAATGCCAACCGTCCTGGGTGACTTGCTTGTCCAAGGCGGCGCATTGGACCTTCAGGGCTTCGAGACTCTTTTCCAGCGGAGTGCCGGTGAGCTCTCCCATGACCTCCTGAAAAGTGCGGCCCGGCTGCCAGTAGCTGCCCCAGAAGTATCGGTCGAACACTGTTTCCACTCGCCGCAGCGCCACCTTGGTGTCCCAGATCAGCACCAGGGTCTTGCCTTGCTCAAGGTGTTTTTTCTTGATGCGTTGGCCTTGCAAGGATGCCCAGGCCACGGTTGCGATGGAGATCACACCGATCAACGCCGCCGCGCTGTCCAGGAAGAGCAGCGCCTTGTCGATCTGGTGAGTGAGCATGACGCCATAGAAGTAGGTGGCCGAGAGCAGCAACAACGCCGCAATCGCGCACCAGAAGCCAGGAGCATAAGGGTTTTTCATTATTGGAATCCCCATGACCAGTGACGTCGCGGGCCCTTGGTTCGAGGTACCCCGACTATCACAGCATAGCAACGGCAACGGGGTTTGCCGGGGCATCACGGACAATCAACGCTTGATCCGATTACCGGCCCAAAACGACAAAACCCCTGTCTGCGTCAGCAGACAGGGGTTTTGGGAATTCAATCTTGACGATGACCTACTCTCACATGGGGAAACCCCAAACTACCATCGGCGATGCATCGTTTCACTGCTGAGTTCGGGATGGGATCAGGTGGTTCCAATGCTCTATGGTCGTCAAGAAATTCTGTGTCCCGCCCGTTCAACAACAACGAGCCGGAGAAAATCGATAACTTCTACTAAAACAAAACCCCAACTGCTTTCGCAATTGGGGTTTCGGAATTTAATCTTGACGATGACCTACTCTCACATGGGGAAACCCCACACTACCATCGGCGATGCATCGTTTCACTTCTGAGTTCGGGATGGGATCAGGTGGTTCCAATGCTCTATGGTCGTCAAGAAATTCTTGAGCCAGCGCGCTTTTCAGCGTTCCAGCAAATCGGGTATGTGATCGGGTGTGAGCCGCAAACTTTCGGTTTGTTTCGTCTTCACCACACCGCAATCTGGCTTTCTAAGCGCAAATTGCTTGGGTGTTATATGGTCAAGCCTCACGGGCAATTAGTACAGGTTAGCTCAACGCCTCACAGCGCTTACACACCCTGCCTATCAACGTCGTAGTCTTCGACGGCCCTTCAGGGAGCTCAAGGCTCCAGTGAGATCTCATCTTGAGGCAAGTTTCCCGCTTAGATGCTTTCAGCGGTTATCTTTTCCGAACATAGCTACCCGGCAATGCCACTGGCGTGACAACCGGAACACCAGAGGTTCGTCCACTCCGGTCCTCTCGTACTAGGAGCAGCCCCTCTCAAATCTCAAACGTCCACGGCAGATAGGGACCGAACTGTCTCACGACGTTCTAAACCCAGCTCGCGTACCACTTTAAATGGCGAACAGCCATACCCTTGGGACCGGCTTCAGCCCCAGGATGTGATGAGCCGACATCGAGGTGCCAAACACCGCCGTCGATATGAACTCTTGGGCGGTATCAGCCTGTTATCCCCGGAGTACCTTTTATCCGTTGAGCGATGGCCCTTCCATACAGAACCACCGGATCACTAAGACCTACTTTCGTACCTGCTCGACGTGTCTGTCTCGCAGTCAAGCGCGCTTTTGCCTTTATACTCTACGACCGATTTCCGACCGGTCTGAGCGCACCTTCGTACTCCTCCGTTACTCTTTAGGAGGAGACCGCCCCAGTCAAACTACCCACCATACACTGTCCTCGATCCGGATAACGGACCTGAGTTAGAACCTCAAAGTTGCCAGGGTGGTATTTCAAGGATGGCTCCACGCAGACTGGCGTCCACGCTTCAAAGCCTCCCACCTATCCTACACAAGCAAATTCAAAGTCCAGTGCAAAGCTATAGTAAAGGTTCACGGGGTCTTTCCGTCTAGCCGCGGATACACTGCATCTTCACAGCGATTTCAATTTCACTGAGTCTCGGGTGGAGACAGCGCCGCCATCGTTACGCCATTCGTGCAGGTCGGAACTTACCCGACAAGGAATTTCGCTACCTTAGGACCGTTATAGTTACGGCCGCCGTTTACCGGGGCTTCGATCAAGAGCTTCGCGTTAGCTAACCCCATCAATTAACCTTCCGGCACCGGGCAGGCGTCACACCCTATACGTCCACTTTCGTGTTTGCAGAGTGCTGTGTTTTTAATAAACAGTCGCAGCGGCCTGGTATCTTCGACCGGCGTGGGCTTACGCAGCAAGTGCTTCACCCTCACCGGCGCACCTTCTCCCGAAGTTACGGTGCCATTTTGCCTAGTTCCTTCACCCGAGTTCTCTCAAGCGCCTTGGTATTCTCTACCCAACCACCTGTGTCGGTTTGGGGTACGGTTCCTGGTTACCTGAAGCTTAGAAGCTTTTCTTGGAAGCATGGCATCAACCACTTCGTCACCCAAAGGGTAACTCGTCATCAGCTCTCGGCCTTGAAACCCCGGATTTACCTAAGATTTCAGCCTACCACCTTAAACTTGGACAACCAACGCCAAGCTGGCCTAGCCTTCTCCGTCCCTCCATCGCAATAACCAGAAGTACAGGAATATTAACCTGTTTTCCATCGACTACGCTTTTCAGCCTCGCCTTAGGGACCGACTAACCCTGCGTCGATTAACGTTGCGCAGGAAACCTTGGTCTTTCGGCGTGGGTGTTTTTCACACCCATTGTCGTTACTCATGTCAGCATTCGCACTTCTGATACCTCCAGCAAGCTTCTCAACTCACCTTCACAGGCTTACAGAACGCTCCTCTACCGCATCACTTACGTGATACCCGTAGCTTCGGTGTATGGTTTGAGCCCCGTTACATCTTCCGCGCAGGCCGACTCGACTAGTGAGCTATTACGCTTTCTTTAAAGGGTGGCTGCTTCTAAGCCAACCTCCTAGCTGTCTAAGCCTTCCCACATCGTTTCCCACTTAACCATAACTTTGGGACCTTAGCTGACGGTCTGGGTTGTTTCCCTTTTCACGACGGACGTTAGCACCCGCCGTGTGTCTCCCATGCTCGGCACTTGTAGGTATTCGGAGTTTGCATCGGTTTGGTAAGTCGGGATGACCCCCTAGCCGAAACAGTGCTCTACCCCCTACAGTGATACATGAGGCGCTACCTAAATAGCTTTCGAGGAGAACCAGCTATCTCCGAGCTTGATTAGCCTTTCACTCCGATCCACAGGTCATCCGCTAACTTTTCAACGGTAGTCGGTTCGGTCCTCCAGTCAGTGTTACCTAACCTTCAACCTGCCCATGGATAGATCGCCCGGTTTCGGGTCTATTCCCAGCGACTAGACGCCCTATTAAGACTCGCTTTCGCTACGCCTCCCCTATTCGGTTAAGCTCGCCACTGAAAATAAGTCGCTGACCCATTATACAAAAGGTACGCAGTCACAGAACAAAGTCTGCTCCCACTGCTTGTACGCATACGGTTTCAGGATCTATTTCACTCCCCTCTCCGGGGTTCTTTTCGCCTTTCCCTCACGGTACTAGTTCACTATCGGTCAGTCAGTAGTATTTAGCCTTGGAGGATGGTCCCCCCATATTCAGACAAAGTTTCTCGTGCTCCGTCCTACTCGATTTCACTTCTAAGATCCTTTCGCGTACAGGGCTATCACCCACTATGGCCGCACTTTCCAGAGCGTTCCGCTAAAATCAAAGAAGCTTAAGGGCTAGTCCCCGTTCGCTCGCCACTACTAAGGGAATCTCGGTTGATTTCTTTTCCTCAGGGTACTTAGATGTTTCAGTTCCCCTGGTTCGCCTCTTGCACCTATGTATTCAGTGCAAGATAACCATCTTATGATGGCTGGGTTCCCCCATTCAGACATCTCCGGATCACAGTCTGTTTGCCGACTCCCCGAAGCTTTTCGCAGGCTACCACGTCTTTCATCGCCTCTGACTGCCAAGGCATCCACCGTATGCGCTTCTTCACTTGACCATATAACCCCAAGCAATCTGGTTATACTGTGAAGACGACATTCGCCGAAAATTTGCATGTTCAATTAAGAACGCTCACAAATTTTACCTTAGCCTGATCCGTTACCAGTGAAAGTAACGTTCAGTCTATCTTTCTATCACATACCCAAATTTTTAAAGAACGATCCAGTCAAAAGACCAGAAATCAACATTCACCATCACGTCGATGGAATGCTCATTTCTAAGCTTTCAGTCTCAGAAGCAGTAGTGGTGGAGCCAAGCGGGATCGAACCGCTGACCTCCTGCGTGCAAGGCAGGCGCTCTCCCAGCTGAGCTATGGCCCCGTATTTCTACAGGCGTTTCCCACACAAAATTGGTGGGTCTGGGCAGATTCGAACTGCCGACCTCACCCTTATCAGGGGTGCGCTCTAACCAACTGAGCTACAGACCCAATTTCGAGCTTGTAACTGTTAGCGTGCGCTATCAGCTTGGAGCTTAAAGCTGCTTCTAATCGTCTTCTTCAATGAATCAAGCAATTCGTGTGGGAGCTCATGGAGCCGCTGCTGTCGTCGATTAAGGAGGTGATCCAGCCGCAGGTTCCCCTACGGCTACCTTGTTACGACTTCACCCCAGTCATGAATCACACCGTGGTAACCGTCCCCCCGAAGGTTAGACTAGCTACTTCTGGTGCAACCCACTCCCATGGTGTGACGGGCGGTGTGTACAAGGCCCGGGAACGTATTCACCGCGACATTCTGATTCGCGATTACTAGCGATTCCGACTTCACGCAGTCGAGTTGCAGACTGCGATCCGGACTACGATCGGTTTTATGGGATTAGCTCCACCTCGCGGCTTGGCAACCCTCTGTACCGACCATTGTAGCACGTGTGTAGCCCAGGCCGTAAGGGCCATGATGACTTGACGTCATCCCCACCTTCCTCCGGTTTGTCACCGGCAGTCTCCTTAGAGTGCCCACCATAACGTGCTGGTAACTAAGGACAAGGGTTGCGCTCGTTACGGGACTTAACCCAACATCTCACGACACGAGCTGACGACAGCCATGCAGCACCTGTCTCAATGCTCCCGAAGGCACCAATCCATCTCTGGAAAGTTCATTGGATGTCAAGGCCTGGTAAGGTTCTTCGCGTTGCTTCGAATTAAACCACATGCTCCACCGCTTGTGCGGGCCCCCGTCAATTCATTTGAGTTTTAACCTTGCGGCCGTACTCCCCAGGCGGTCAACTTAATGCGTTAGCTGCGCCACTAAGAGCTCAAGGCTCCCAACGGCTAGTTGACATCGTTTACGGCGTGGACTACCAGGGTATCTAATCCTGTTTGCTCCCCACGCTTTCGCACCTCAGTGTCAGTATCAGTCCAGGTGGTCGCCTTCGCCACTGGTGTTCCTTCCTATATCTACGCATTTCACCGCTACACAGGAAATTCCACCACCCTCTACCATACTCTAGCTCGACAGTTTTGAATGCAGTTCCCAGGTTGAGCCCGGGGCTTTCACATCCAACTTAACGAACCACCTACGCGCGCTTTACGCCCAGTAATTCCGATTAACGCTTGCACCCTCTGTATTACCGCGGCTGCTGGCACAGAGTTAGCCGGTGCTTATTCTGTCGGTAACGTCAAAATTGCAGAGTATTAATCTACAACCCTTCCTCCCAACTTAAAGTGCTTTACAATCCGAAGACCTTCTTCACACACGCGGCATGGCTGGATCAGGCTTTCGCCCATTGTCCAATATTCCCCACTGCTGCCTCCCGTAGGAGTCTGGACCGTGTCTCAGTTCCAGTGTGACTGATCATCCTCTCAGACCAGTTACGGATCGTCGCCTTGGTGAGCCATTACCTCACCAACTAGCTAATCCGACCTAGGCTCATCTGATAGCGCAAGGCCCGAAGGTCCCCTGCTTTCTCCCGTAGGACGTATGCGGTATTAGCGTTCGTTTCCGAACGTTATCCCCCACTACCAGGCAGATTCCTAGGCATTACTCACCCGTCCGCCGCTCTCAAGAGGTGCAAGCACCTCTCTACCGCTCGACTTGCATGTGTTAGGCCTGCCGCCAGCGTTCAATCTGAGCCATGATCAAACTCTTCAGTTCAAACATCTTTGGGTTTTGAGAAAACCCTAAACTTGGCTCAGCAATCGTTGGTTACATCTTTGATTTCTCGCGGAGTAACTTGTGATGCTGATAATCTGTTGACTAGCAGTCTGACTCCACAAGCACCCACACGAATTGCTTGATTCAGTTGTTAAAGAGCGGTGGTTGATTCTTTCGTCTCAACCGAGGCGCGCATTCTACAGCGCCTGGTGTTGCTGTCAAGCGGTTATTTAAGAAGTTTTTCAAAGCTTCCCGTGGGAAACACTAACAACTTCAACCACTTGCGCTTTCGATCTCTCGTTAGCGGGAGGCGAATTCTACAGCGTTGTTCGCTGCTGTCAACACCTCTTTTTCACCGCTTTCGATCGAGAGGATCGAACCGTTGATAAAGCCAAACGACAGCGCCTTATCCACGGCTTCCGGACTTCGATGAACTGAAGCCCTGCACTGCCTAAAATCGTTTAACTCATTGAAACTCAAGGAGTTTTTCGTTTCGACTGCGCCGGAAGTGGGGCGAATTATAGACGTCTGGAATCTGCCGTCAACACTTAATTTCACTTTCCTATCAATAAGTTAAGTGAGCCCGGAAAACCCTTATTGGGGCCTATCTATATAGAAGGACGGTTTCAAAGAACGCCAGCTTCCTTGAGTGCGGTCACCGCGGCCTCGTCCAACCCCAGCACGCGCCGGAGCACTTCCTGGGTATGTTCCCCCAGCAAAGGCGGCGCGCTGCGGTATTCAACGGGCGTCTCGGACAGACGAATCGGACTAGCCACTTGAGGTACTTTGCCGGCCAGCGCATGAGGCAGCTCCACCGCCAGCCCTCGGGCCTGCACCTGTGGATCCGCGAACACCTGCGCCAGATCATTGATCGGCCCACACGGCACACCCGCCTGCTCCAACTGAGCCACCCATTGCGCCGTGGTCTTGAACACCGTCGCCTGGCGAATCAAGGGGATCAGCACCGTCCGGTTCGCCACCCGCAGTTTATTCGTCGCAAACCGTGGATCATCGGCCCACTGAGGTTGCCCGGCCACCTCGGCGAATTTGCGGAACTGGCTGTCATTACCCACGGTGAGAATGAAGTCGCCATCAGCCGTAGGAAAATCCTGATAAGGCACGATATTCGGATGAGCGTTGCCCAACCGCTTCGGCGCCTGCCCCGTGGTCAGGTAGTTCATCGCCTGGTTGGCCAAACAAGCCACCTGGACGTCCAGCAGGGCCATATCAATGTGCTGCCCGCCACCCACCTGATCGCGATGAGCCAACGCCGCCAGAATCGCAACGGTCGAATACAGGCCCGTAAGGATATCCGTCAGCGCCACCCCGACCTTCACCGGGCCCGCCCCCTCGTCACCTTCAGGCCGACCGGTAAGACTCATCAGGCCGCCGAGCCCCTGGATCATGAAGTCATACCCGGCACGCTTGGCATAAGGTCCAGTCTGGCCAAAGCCGGTAATCGAGCAATAGATCAGTTGCGGATTGATCGCTTTCAGCGAGTCATAGTCCAGGCCATAAGCCGCCAGCCCGCCCACCTTGAAATTCTCGATCAGGATGTCGGACTTGGCCGCAAGCTCCCGAACCAGTTGCTGCCCTTCCGGGCGCGTGAGGTCGATCGTTACCGATTGCTTGTTGCGATTGGCCGACAGGTAATAAGCCGCTTCGGTCGTATTCTCGCCAGACGCATCCTTCAGGAACGGCGGGCCCCAGGCACGCGTGTCGTCACCATTGCCAGGGCGCTCGACCTTGATAACCTCCGCCCCCAGGTCCGCCAGGATCTGTCCGGCCCACGGCCCGGCCAATACTCTCGATAAGTCCAGCACCCGCAGATGCGAAAGCGCGCCCATGACAGCTCTCCTATTAATAGAACGCCTGGATACCGGTTTGCGCACGCCCCAGGATCAGCGCATGAACGTCGTGGGTACCTTCATAGGTGTTCACGACTTCCAGGTTCACCAAATGACGCGCGATACCAAACTCATCGGATATGCCGTTGCCGCCCAGCATGTCCCGCGCCATGCGGGCGATATCCAGGGATTTACCGCAGGAGTTGCGCTTCATGATCGACGTGATTTCGACCGCAGCCGAACCCTCATCCTTCATACGGCCCAGGCGCAGGCAACCCTGCAAGGCCAGCGTGATTTCTGTCTGCATGTCGGCCAGTTTCTTCTGGATCAGCTGATTAGCCGCCAGAGGACGGCCAAACTGCTGGCGATCCAGCGTGTACTGGCGAGCGGTGTGCCAGCAGAATTCAGCAGCACCCAACGCGCCCCAGGAAATGCCATAGCGTGCCGAGTTCAAGCAAGTGAACGGCCCCTTCAGGCCACGCACATCCGGGAAGATGTTTTCTTCGGGGACAAACACGTTATCCATGACGATCTCGCCGGTGATCGACGCACGCAAACCAACCTTGCCATGGATGGCCGGAGCGCTCAGGCCTTTCCAGCCTTTTTCGAGAACGAAGCCGCGGATATCGCCCGCGTCATCCTTACCCCAGACGACAAACACGTCGGCTATCGGGCTGTTGGTGATCCACATCTTGCTGCCCGTCAGGCTGTAGCCGCCTTCCACCTTGCGCGCACGAGTAATCATCGCGCCAGGGTCGGAACCGTGGTTCGGCTCCGTCAGGCCAAAGCAGCCGATCCATTCACCGGAGGCCAGCTTGGGCAAGTACTTCTGCTTCTGTGCTTCGGTGCCAAATTCATTGATCGGCACCATGACCAAGGAGGATTGGACGCTCATCATCGAGCGATAGCCGGAATCGACACGCTCCACTTCACGCGCAATCAGGCCATAGCTGACATAGTTCAGCCCGCTGCCACCGTATTGTTCGGGAATGGTTGCACCCAGCAGCCCCACTTCGCCCATCTCGCGAAAGATCGCCGGGTCGGTCTTTTCATGACGGAAAGCTTCCAGCACCCGCGGCGCCAGCTTCTGCTGGGCAAACTGCTCGGCAGTGTCGCGGATCATGCGCTCTTCTTCGGTGAGTTGCTGGTCCAGCAACAATGGATCGATCCAGTTGAAGCTCGCTTTACCGGCCATGAAAGAGTCCTCGCCAATTAGATGAAAATCGTGGGTTGATCCTAGGCGCGGTTTCCTACAAGGGCAAACGAGGATTACGCATCCTCTTGTGCTAATTTCTCACTCCGTAAATGCCGTATACCCTGTTTACAACGGTAATGAGTGAGGTAGCCGTACATGCGCCGCAAAATCCCCAGTACCGCCGCCCTGATCAGCTTCGAGGCCGCCGCCCGGCATGAGAGCTTCACCAAGGCCGCTCAAGAACTTTCCCTGACCCAAGGTGCCATCTGCCGACAGATCGCGGGCCTGGAAGACTTCCTCAGCGTCGAGCTTTTTCGACGTTCACGGCGAGGAGTCAAATTGACCGAGGCAGGCCTTTCCTACAGTCGGCGGGTGGCCGCTCAATTGGATGCCGTTGAGCGAGATGCGCTGTCAGTGATGGGGCATACCGGTGCGAACGTGATCGAGCTGGCTGTGGTCCCGACGTTCGGTACCCAATGGCTGCTGCCCCGCCTCAAGGATTTCCAACAGCAGCACCCGGAGGTCACCGTTAACCTGACGAACCGCACACGACCCTTTCTCTTTGCAGACACGGAATTTGACGCCGCCATCTATTTCGGTGATGCGGACTGGTCCGGGACCGAGTCCCACAAACTGATGGGTGAGAATCCGATGCCGGTGTGCAGCCCAGCACTACTGGATGGCCGCAAAGGTCTGACGCCAGAAGCCATCGCCGAACTCCCCCTGCTCCAGCAGACCACTCGTCCTTATGCATGGCGCCAATGGTTCAACGCCCAGAACCTGAACATCGCTCGCGACCTGACAGGCCCGCGTTATGAACTATTCTCCATGCTGGCCCAAGCGGCCATGCACGACATGGGCATTGCCCTGATCCCGCCGTTTCTGATCCAGCGCGAACTGGCGGAAAAGCGCCTGGTCATTGCCAATCGCAGCGCGCTGTCGAGCATCAAGGCTTATTACCTGATGATCCCGGAACGCAAGGTGGAGTCGGCGTCGCTCCGTGCTTTTCGTGATTGGCTGGTGGATCAGGCCAAGGACTATCACCTTGAAAAATAGCCATAAATCGATAACCGACTCCGGTAGTCAGCTAATAAAAAGCGCTACAGATATAAGTTTTTGTCGCTTTCAGTCAATCTGTTGGAAATCAGTACGGTAGTCTCGAAAGCGTTTAAATACGTGGCTTTGAGCCATATCGCCATATTCACCAATGCATATTCACCTGATTCATGGCAAAACCTTTGAAAACCCCCTGAAGCCTTACGGGGCAAGGGTTTCAGAGGAACGTCCAGGGGCGCTTGCGACATTCGGTCACAGGGTGACTTGTAGTTAATTTTCCGTCACACGTCATAATCCCTTGAAGGCCTGAATTTTCGCCTGCAAAATGCCGCGCCCCGCCTGAATCAGTGGGGCCGTGCTGATCCGCCGCCCCAACCGCACCATCCGAAGTGCATGGGTTTACTCAATAAGATCACGCAGGAGATTTGACGTGCACATTGGTGTTCCCCTCGAAACCCAACCGGGTGAAACACGGGTTGCTGCTACCCCGGAAACCATCAAGAAGCTGATCGGCCAAGGCCACAAAGTCACCGTCCAGAGCGGCGCCGGCATCAAGGCCAGCGTTATCGACAGTGCTTACGAGGCAGCAGGCGCCACCATTGGCAGCGCCAGCGAGGCATTCGGCGCCGAGCTGATTCTCAAGGTGGTCGCCCCCAACGACAGCGAACTGACGTTGATCAAACGCGGCACCGTTCTGGTAGGCATGCTCAACCCGTTCAACAACGAAACCATCGCCAAGCTGGCCGAGTGCGGCATTACCGCGTTCGCCCTGGAGGCCGCGCCGCGCACCTCGCGCGCGCAAAGCCTGGATGTGCTGTCATCTCAAGCGAACATTGCCGGCTACAAGGCCGTGCTGTTGGCTGCCCACTACTACCCACGCTTCATGCCGATGCTGATGACCGCGGCGGGTACCGTGAAAGCGGCGCGCGTGCTGATTCTCGGCGCGGGTGTGGCCGGGTTGCAGGCGATTGCCACGGCTAAGCGCCTGGGTGCAGTGATCGAGGCTTCGGATGTGCGTCCGGCTGTGAAGGAACAGATCGAGTCCCTCGGCGCCAAGTTCGTAGACGTGCCTTACGAAACCGACGAGGAGCGTGAGTGCGCCGTTGGCGTGGGCGGTTACGCCCGGCCAATGCCCGCCAGTTGGATGCAGCGCCAGGCGCAAGCCGTGCATGAGCGCGCCAAACAGGCCGACATCGTCATCACCACCGCGTTGATCCCGGGCCGCAAGGCTCCGACCCTGCTGAGCGCCGACACCGTCGCGCAGATGAAACCCGGCTCGGTGGTCATCGACCTCGCCGCAGCCCAGGGCGGCAACTGCCCGCTGACCGTGGCCGATCAAGTGGTGGTCGAGCATGGCGTGACCATCGTCGGCCCGACCAACCTGGCCGGTGAGGTCGCCGCTGACGCGTCGGCGCTGTATGCCCGCAACCTGCTGGACTTCCTGAAGCTGGTCTTCACCAAGGAAGGTCAGTTCGACGTGAACCTGGAAGACGACATCGTCGCCGCGTGCCTGATGTGCCGCGATGGCCAGGTCATCCGCAAAAACGCCTAAGCAGGGATTCAGACAATGGAAGAGCTTATCTCCCCCGGTATCTACAACCTGATCATCTTCGTGCTGGCTATTTATGTCGGTTACCACGTGGTCTGGAACGTCACACCTGCGCTGCACACGCCATTGATGGCGGTGACCAACGCCATTTCGGCCATCGTGATCGTCGGCGCCATGCTCGCCGCCGCGCTGACGGTCACGCCCCTGGGCAAAACCATGGGCACCCTCGCTGTGGCCCTGGCCGCCGTGAACGTGTTCGGTGGCTTCCTGGTGACGCGCCGCATGCTTGAAATGTTCAAGAAAAAAGCCCCGAAAGCCGTAAAAGAAGAGGCGCCCAAGTAATGAGCATGAACCTGGTAACGACGCTCTACCTGATCGCGTCGATCTGCTTCATCCAGGCCCTCAAAGGCCTGTCGCACCCGACCACGTCCCGTCGCGGCAACCTGTTCGGCATGCTCGGCATGGCGCTGGCGGTCCTCACCACCGTCGGCCTCATTTATAAGCTGGGCGCTGAGCTGGCAACCGCCGGCATCGGCTACGTCATCGTCGGCCTGCTGATCGGCGGTACCGCCGGCTCGATCATGGCCAAACGCGTCGAGATGACCAAGATGCCGGAACTGGTCGCTTTCATGCACAGCATGATCGGCCTGGCAGCGGTGTTCATCGCCATTGCCGCCGTCGTCGAGCCGCAATCGCTGGGCATCGTCAAGCAACTGGGCGATTCGATTCCGGCCGGTAACCGCCTAGAGCTGTTCCTCGGCGCGGCAATTGGTGCAATCACCTTCTCCGGCTCGGTGATCGCCTTCGGCAAGCTGTCCGGCAAGTACAAGTTCCGCCTGTTCCAGGGCGCACCCGTACAGTTCGGTGGCCAGCACAAGCTCAACCTGATCCTGGGCCTGGCCACGCTGGGCCTGGGCCTGACCTTCATGTTCACTGGCAACCTCGGCGCATTCGCCTTGATGCTGGCCCTGGCGTTCGTGCTGGGCGTGTTGATCATTATCCCGATCGGTGGCGCCGACATGCCGGTGGTGGTGTCGATGCTCAACAGTTATTCGGGTTGGGCAGCCGCGGGCATTGGCTTCTCGCTGAACAACTCGATGCTGATCATCGCCGGCTCCCTGGTGGGTTCGAGCGGTGCGATCCTGTCGTACATCATGTGCAAGGCGATGAACCGTTCGTTCTTCAACGTGCTGCTGGGCGGCTTCGGCAACAGCGCCGACGCGGCAGGCCCGGCCGGTTCGCAAGAGGCCCGTCCGGTGAAGTCCGGTTCGGCGGACGATGCGACGTTCCTGCTGACCAACGCCGACACGGTCATCATCGTTCCGGGCTACGGCCTGGCGGTGGCACGCGCACAACACGCGTTGAAAGAGCTGACCGAGAAGCTGACCCACCACGGCGTAACGGTGAAATACGCGATCCACCCGGTGGCGGGCCGCATGCCCGGGCACATGAACGTACTGCTGGCCGAGGCCGAAGTGCCTTATGACCAGGTGTTCGAGATGGAGGACATCAACTCCGAGTTCGGCCAGGCCGATGTGGTGCTGGTGCTCGGCGCCAACGACGTGGTCAACCCGGCGGCGAAGAACGATCCGAAATCGCCGATTGCCGGCATGCCGATCCTCGAGGCCTTCAAGGCCAAGACCATCATCGTCAACAAGCGCTCCATGGCCAGCGGCTACGCCGGCCTGGATAACGAACTGTTCTACCTCGACAAGACCATGATGGTCTTCGGTGACGCCAAGAAGGTCATCGAAGACATGGTCAAAGCCGTGGAATAAACACTCCCTCGCTTCGTCAAAACGCCCCGCCTCGTCGGGGCGTTTTGATTTGTATCAAGGCCCAGCGTTACCGATCCGGTAATAATGTTTTGCCTGAAACCCCCGTAATAGACGCCTTAAATGCGACTTTTGTAGCGGGTCGGGCATGGCGCGAATTCACTAGACTGCGCACTCCTTGCTTCCAGCCCGAGATAACACACCATGTACCGTGATCGCATCCGCCTGCCTTCGTTGTTGAACAAAGTGATGAGCGCCGAGCAAGCCGCCCTGCTGATCCAGGACGGGATGACCGTCGGCATGAGCGGTTTCACCCGTGCCGGCGAAGCGAAAGCGGTACCTCACGCGCTGGCCCAACGCGCCAAGGTCACTCCGCTGAAGATCAGCCTGATGACCGGTGCGAGCCTGGGGAACGACCTCGACAAAGAGCTCACCGAAGCCGGCGTACTGGCCCGGCGTATGCCCTTCCAGGTCGATAGCACGCTGCGCAAGGCGATCAACGCAGGCGAAGTGATGTTCATCGACCAGCATCTTTCGGAAACCGTCGAGCAACTGCGCAACGCCCAACTCAAGCTGCCCGATGTTGCCGTGATCGAAGCCGTCGCCATCACCGAGCAAGGCCACATCGTACCGACCACGTCGGTGGGCAACTCCGCCAGCTTCGCCATCTTTGCCCGACAGGTGATCGTGGAAATCAACCTGGCCCACAATCCGAACCTGGAAGGGTTGCATGACATCTATATTCCGACCTATCGGCCGACCCGCACGCCAATACCGCTGGTGAAGGTCGACGACCGCATTGGCAGTACCGCGATCCCGATCCCGCCGGAAAAAATCGCCGCCATCGTCATCACCCATCAGGGCGATTCACCCTCGACCGTCACGCCACCGGATAACGACACCCAGGCCATTGCAGATCACCTGATCGAGTTCTTCAAGCAGGAAGTGGCGGCTGGGCGCCTGACCAACAAGCTCGGCCCGCTGCAGGCCGGCATCGGCAATATTGCCAACGCGGTGATGTGCGGGTTGATCGACTCTCCGTTCGAAGACCTGACCATGTATTCCGAAGTCCTGCAGGACTCCACGTTCGATTTGATCGACGCCGGCAAACTGAGCTTCGCCTCGGGCAGCTCCATCACGCTGTCGAGCCGGCGCAATGCCGATGTGTTCGGGAACCTGGAGCGCTACCAGGACAAACTGGTCCTGCGCCCACAGGAAATTTCCAACCATCCCGAGGTGGTGCGCCGCCTGGGCATCATTGGTATCAACACTGCGCTGGAGTTCGACCTGTATGGCAACGTCAACTCTACCCACGTCTGTGGCACACGGATGATGAACGGCATCGGCGGCTCGGGGGACTTTGCCCGTAATGCGCACCTGTCCATTTTCGTCACCAAGTCGATTGCCAAGGGCGGTGCGATTTCCAGCGTCGTGCCAATGGTCAGCCATGTGGACCATACCGAGCATGATGTCGACATCCTGGTGACCGAGATCGGCCTCGCCGACCTTCGGGGCCTGGCTCCAAGGGAACGGGCACGCGTGGTCATCGACAAGTGTGTGCACCCTAGCTATCGCGAGGCCTTGAACCAGTATTTCGAAGCAGCATGCAAACTGGGAGGCCATACCCCGCACATTCTGCGTGATGCACTGAGTTGGCACGTGAACCTGGAAGAAACCGGTCGCATGTTGGCGGTTTGACACAGTTGGATCGGCCTATTGGCAATTACAGTTTTGGCCATGCTCGGCAACTCAGCTCACTCTCGTCAAAAACTGTACTGCTGTACCGGTGTTTTCTTACAGTCTTTTCCTAGAAACACTTGCCAGACCTCCAGTTTCGCACCAAGTTGGAGCACATAGGTACAGTTGCCTCAATATCGACCAGTACACCGCTGTTTAACAGTTAACTGGTCTCTCACAATACAGGTGAACTGTATCTAGAGAGACTGGCCAAACGAGAGGATCATGGGCACCAGTCAAACCACTACCTAATCCCGCCACAAGCGGAAGGATGTCACCATGGAACGTACACTCAGTTCCGAGCTGTTCTTCGAAGACAACGCTGCAAAAAACCAGGCTTCCCTGCCTCTTCGCGTTATTGCCAACCTGATGCTGTGGCAGCGCCGCATCGCCAGCCGCCATCAACTGGCTCGTCTGGATTCGCGCCTGCTGGCTGACGCCGGTATCAGCGAAGCACAACGCTACGAAGAGCTGAGCAAGCCGTTCTGGCGCTAACTCAGCGTCGCTGGCCCTGACCCTCCGGGTCCACCGCCAGCACTGAATTGAACAAACAAGACCCGTCGTGGGAAACCACGACGGGTCTTGTCGTTTCAGGTCCTCGATAGGGTAAAAAAGCGGCACCATAACAGTTTATAGATTAATAAAAATCTACCAGCACAGTTATGTTGGAGGCGGCACTGAATCAATGACATCAGAACTGATCAGTCATGCAGGGCTGCCAGCCGACTCGTTCTGCCCTAATATCGGTGCAACCGTGGCGAAGCGAGTCGAGCATGCGTCTCCTCTCCAGCTACACGCACCGACATCACCTCAATGCCCAAGGAGTTCCATCATGACCCGTCTTCGTCTGCTTAGCGCAGTTGCCTTGCTGGCCGTAGCCGCCCAGTCCAACGCCAGCAGCTTCATCGTCACGACCGATTCCCTCGTCGGCGCATTGAAGGCCACTTCCGACGCGACCTCCGATGCCACTTCGTCACTGCGGGACAACAAAATCGTCCAGGCGGCCCGTGACGACGCCGCCAGCTTCGTGGCCAGCGAAGGTGCCATTCGCGGCGTGAAGCTGGAAAGCGCCCTGGACTACATCCGCCACCAGGCACCTCAGTTGAACGCCACCGACGCGCAGTTGGCCCAGGCCATCCTGGTTATCTGATGCAACATGAAACATCGGGCTTCAAAATATGTTCCGATGTTTCAACGCTGGCTCTGGGCCGGGGGTTTGCGCTAGCCTTCAGGTCCACCGTCAACCGTCGAGCCCCATGCGTTTTTACTCAGATCTGTTCTTAGCAATTGCCTGTGTAGCGGCGTGCTGGTCTGTTCCGGCCCATGCCTTCGATGTGTCCACGCAGCAAGTGGTGGCCAGCGGCTATGCCACGAGCATGGTGACCTCTGCGCCCTTCGACCATAAACTGATCGTCGCCGCTCACGATGACGCCGCGGCGTTTGTCGCCAGTGACGGACAGCTGCGAGGTGCACAACTGGAATCGGCCCTGGACTACCTGCGCCGGACCCAACCAAACCTTCACGTCAGCGACCTTGAACTGGCACAAGCAATTCTCGTCCAATAGTTATCTTTATTCTCCGGAGTCGTTCCATGCGTAGCCCGCTGATTGCTGCCGCCCTAGGCCTGCTGGTACTGGCCGATGTGGCCCAGGCACATACCCTGGTAGCCACCAGTAACATCATCGTCCGCGCCTCCCAGCGCACGATCGATTTCACTTCCGACACCACCACGTCGATCCGCGATTCGAAAATCGTCCGCGAAGCCCACGACGATGCCGCTAGTTTTGTCGCCAGCAATGGCGAGATCCGTGGCGCTCATCTCGAGGCAGCCTTCGACACCTTGCGCACCCGCGTGCCGGAAGCGCGTGACGCCAGCGACCAGGTTCTCGCCGAAGCCATCCTCGCATTGTGAGGCGGCTCGCCGCCTGGCTGACGGCCGGGGTCCTGTTGCTCATGGGCAGCACGGCCCAGGCCGGCCTGCAACTGCACCTCAACACCGAAGGGCTCAGCCCCGCACAACAGCAGGCCAGCCAGGCGCTGCTCGATGAGGCCATGCAGGCCCTGCCGCCGCGCTTCATCGAACGTCTGGACCGACGCATCGATGTCGGCTGGACCGACCAGATGCCAGCCAATGCTTACGGCCAGGCTTCGCTGGTGTCGCAACTGGACCTCAACAGCAACCTGCTCGACAGCCTCACCGACGGCAGCGCCGCGACCCAAAAGACCCACCGCCCCCACGGCACTGTGCGGCGAGAGATGCTCGCCACGGTGCTCCATGAACTGACCCACATCTATGACCGTTCGCGTCTATGGCCTGATGCCGAACGCGCGCTGATCCAGCGCTGCACCCGACGCAACGACAGCGCCGGGCTGATCGGCCTTCCAGACGAATGCCGCGGTCAGAACGGCCGCCGCTTTACCCTCAGCGATGATCCACGCTTGCTGGACCTCGCCGGCTGGCCGCAGTACGTAGGTCGGCGCGGCGAACGGGAACAACACAATCGCCAGGTCGCCCGCAGCCCGGACCTCTACGAAACAAGCAGCCCCAAGGAATTCGTCGCGGTCAACATGGAGTACTTCCTCCTGGACTCCAGCTATGCCTGCCGCCGACCCGCCCTGTACCGTTATTATCAGGAACACTTCGGCTGGGCTCCCGCTGCCAAGGACGCCTGCGCCAAGTCGTTCGCCTTCCTCAACGCCGGCAACGACTTCGCGAAGACCCCGCTGGGCAAGGTCGACCCGGAGCGAGTCTACGCCATCGATTATCTGCTGGCCGAAGCCAATCAGAACTGGGTCAGCCGCTGGGGCCACAGCATGCTGCGACTGGTGATCTGTGCTCCAGGCCGCCCCCGTGGCCCCGACTGCCGGCTGGACCTGGACCAACACCTGGTGCTGTCGTATCGCGCTTTCGTGGGCGATGTGCAGTTGTCCAGTTGGGACGGCCTGGTGGGCAAATACCCGTCGCGCCTGTTCGTATTGCCGTTGTCCCAGGTGATCGACGAGTACACCAAGACCGAACTACGCAGCCTGGCGTCGGTGCCACTGAAGCTGTCACGCCGCGAAATCGAGGAAACCGTCGAACACGCCGCCGAAATGCACTGGAGCTATGACGGCAACTATTACTTCCTGTCCAATAACTGCGCAGTCGAGAGCTTGAAACTGCTGCGCAGCGGCAGTAACAACCAGCAACTCACCGGCCTGGACAGCATCATGCCCAATGGTTTGCTGGAAGTGCTCAAGGGTCGGGGCCTGGCCGACACCAGCGTGCTGGACGACCCCAAGGAAGCCTTGCGCCTGGGCTACCGCTTCGACTCGTTCCGCGAACGCTACCAGGCCATGTTCAACGTGCTGAAAAAGTACCTGCCCATCAAGCAACAAACCGTGGAAGACTGGCTGGCCCTGGATGCCGCCGAGCGCCGCGTCTGGTTCGAGCAGGCCGATCTGCGCACCAGCGCGGCATTGCTGTTGCTGGAGCAGGCCAGCTACCGCCGGCAGTTGCTGCTGGCCCAGGACGAGGTCAAGCAACGCTACCTCGGAGCCCGCGAGCTGCAAAACGGCGGCATGGAAAGGGCGAATGCCACGCTGCAACAGATTCTCGCCAACAGCGGTTTTCTGAGCCGCCCCGCCGAGTTGCTGGGCACAAGCGGCTACGGACTGCCCCAACCCAGTGAGTGGCAGCGCCTGGAATCGGAGAGCAACTTGCGACAGAAACAGTTGCAAACGCTGACCGGCGACCTGGACAAGGAAGTCCGGGCATTACTGGAGCCAAGCCGCGCCGCCGAAATTGCAGCGAGCGAGGCCAACGTCAAAGAGATCGGCGAGCACCTGCGAAAACTGCACAAGGCAGGCGGAGGGTTGGAGTTGCCCTGACGCCAGCCACCGACCACGTCATGCACAACAAAAAAGGGTTCAGAACCTGGTTCTGAACCCTTTTTCGTATCCCGCTGGCTGAAACACTCAGCGCGCGTTACGCACACCCTCGGCCAATGCGGCACACAAACTCAGTACACCATCGATTGCCTGGGCCGGGGTATCGGCGCTGGCGATATGATCGATCAACGCCGAGCCGACCACCACGCCATCGGCCAATCGTGCGATCGCCGCGGCCTGCTCCGGTGTGCGGATGCCAAAACCAATGCTGATGGGCAAATCGGTATGACGACGCAGGCGGGTCACGGCTTCTTCGACGTGCTCCAGGGTGGCGGCGCCAGCACCGGTCACGCCCGCTACCGATACGTAGTAGACGAAGCCCGAGCTGCCGTTGAGTACGGTGGGCAGCCGCACATCGTCGGTGGTGGGCGTCGTCAGGCGGATGAAGTCCAGCCCCGCTGCCTGGGCCGGATCGCACAGCTCAGCGTTGTGCTCTGGCGGCATGTCGACCACGATCAGGCCATCAACGCCAGAATCCAGCGCCTCGCCGATGAAACGCTGAACGCCATAGCGATGGATCGGGTTGAAGTAGCCCATCAGCACCAGCGGCGTCTGGTTATTGTCCTTGCGGAACTCGCGCACCATCTGCAGGGTTTTCGCCAGGTTCTGCTGGGCGCCCAAGGCACGGATGTTCGCCAACTGGATCGCCGGGCCGTCAGCCATCGGGTCGGTGAACGGCATTCCCAACTCGATCACGTCGGCACCGGCCGCCGGCAGGCCCTTGAGGATCGCCAGCGACGTGTCGTAGTCCGGATCACCGGCCGTGACGAACGTCACCAGGGCAGCGCGGTTCAGTTGCTTGAGTTCGGCAAAACGGGTTTGCAGGCGGCTCATCAGTGTTTCTCCTGCTGGGACTGTTCCATGTGGTGCATCACGGTTTGCATGTCTTTGTCGCCACGGCCGGACAGGTTGACCACCATCAGGTGATCCTTGGGCAGGTTGGGCGCGCGCTTGAACACTTCAGCCAGGGCGTGGGCGCTTTCCAGCGCAGGAATGATCCCTTCCAGGCGGCAGCACTTGTGGAACGCTTCCAGGGCTTCGGCATCGGTGACCGAGGTGTACTGGACGCGGCCGATGTCGTGCAACCAGGCGTGCTCCGGGCCGATACCCGGATAATCGAGGCCGGCGGAAATCGAATGAGCGTCGATGATCTGGCCGTCGTCGTCCTGCAACAGGAAGGTGCGATTGCCGTGCAGCACACCCGGCACGCCGCCGTTCAGACTCGCCGCATGTTTACCGGTCTCGATGCCATAGCCGGCGGCCTCGACGCCGATGATGTCGACGCTCTTGTCGTCCAGGAACGGGTGAAACAGGCCCATGGCATTGGAGCCGCCACCGATGCACGCCACCAGGCTGTCCGGCAGGCGGCCTTCCTGGGCTTGCAGTTGATCGCGGGTTTCCTTGCCAATGACGGCCTGGAAGTCGCGCACCATGGCTGGGTAAGGGTGCGGGCCTGCCACCGTGCCGATCAGGTAGAACGTGCTGTCGACGTTGGTCACCCAATCGCGCAGCGCTTCGTTCATCGCGTCTTTCAAGGTGCCCGTGCCAGCCACCACCGGGATCACCTCAGCGCCCAGCAGCTTCATGCGGAACACGTTGGCCTGCTGGCGTTCGATGTCGGTGGTGCCCATGTAGATCACGCAATCGAGCCCGAACCGTGCGGCCACGGTGGCAGTGGCCACGCCGTGCATGCCAGCGCCGGTCTCGGCGATGATGCGTTTTTTACCCATGCGCCGCGCCAGCAGGATCTGGCCGATGCAGTTGTTGATCTTGTGGGCGCCGGTGTGGTTCAGCTCCTCGCGCTTGAGGTAGATCTTGGCGCCGCCGCAGTATTCGGTCAGGCGTTCGGCGAAATAGAGTGGGCTCGGACGCCCGACGTAATCGCGCTGGAAGTAGGCCAGCTCCTCGATAAACGCAGGATCTTCCTTCGCCGCTTCGTATTCACGGGCCAGGTCCAGGATCAGCGGCATCAGGGTTTCGGCCACATAGCGGCCGCCGAATGCACCGAACAGGCCATTGGCGTCGGGGCCACTGCGCAGGTTGAAAGGGGTCGTAGGCTGGGTCATCGGGGCGCTCCAGGCAAATGTGTAGAGAGACAATGAGGCTCACTCTACCCCTGACATTGCCCGCTGAAAACCGATAAGATCGCCACAACCTGTCAGGAAAACTCACAGATAAAATGCGTCACGATCTTCCTCCGCTCAACGCCCTGCGCGCCTTCGAGGCCACCGCCCGACTCAACAGCGTAAGCCAGGCGGCCGAACAACTGCACGTGACCCACGGTGCGGTCAGTCGCCAGCTCAAAGCACTGGAGGAACACTTGGGCGTGAGTCTGTTCGTCAAGGATGGGCGCGGCTTGAAACTCACAGATGCGGGCGCACGTCTGCGCGACGCCAGCAGCGACGCCTTCGAACGCCTGCGCAGCGTGTGCGCGGAACTGACCCAAAGCACGGCGGATGCTCCGTTCGTACTGGGTTGCTCGGGCAGCCTGCTGGCGCGCTGGTTCATTCCCCGCCTGGGCCGGCTCAATGCCGACTTGCCGGACCTGCGCCTGCACCTGTCCGCCGGTGAAGGCGACCTGGACCCCAGGCGACCGGGCCTGGACGCCTTGCTGGTCTTCGCCGAACCGCCCTGGCCAGCCGACATGCAGGTGTATGAGCTGGCGGTCGAACGCATCGGCCCGGTGATAAGCCCGCACTACGCCGGGTTCGCCCGGCTGCAAGGTGCCCCGGCCAATGCGCTGCTGGATGAGCCGCTGCTGCACACCACGTCCCGCCCCCAGGCGTGGCCGACCTGGGCACAGCAAAACGCCCTCGAATCCCGGGCACTGACATTCGGGCAAGGCTTCGAACATTTGTATTATTTGCTGGAGGCCGCCGTCGCCGGACTGGGCGTCGCTATCGCCCCCGAGCCGTTGGTGGCCGAGGACGTACGTGCCGGGCGGCTGGTCGCGCCCTGGGGCTTCGGTGAAACCCCGGCGCGACTGGCGTTGTGGCTACCCAAGCGCGCCGCGGACGGGCGCGCTCGTCAATTGGCCCAGTGGCTCAGGCATGAGTTGGGCCAACCGGCTCAGTCACCGCGTTTGCACAACAGGTAAGCGGCCAGCAGGCCAATGGCCCCCACCGCGACACCGGCCGTGGTCCAAGGGTGCTCTTGCGCGTAATCGCGAGTGGCGAGCCCGGTTTCGCGGGTTTTCACCTTGACCTCTTCATACGCATCGCTGAGCAGGTGCCGAGAATGTTTCAACGCACTTTCGGCATTCGCCTTGAGCGTCTTGAGGGTCTTGCGCGACTCATCAGAGGCGTCGTCCTTCAAGCTTTCCAACGACTTGAGCAGACTCTCGATCTCCGCTTCCATGCTTTGCAACGAGGCTTTACGTAACGAATTGCTGGCCATGGTGGCTCTCTCCTGCAGTGGTTGAGTGGTGTGAATTGGGACTCCAGCCATTTCTGAAAGTGCAGTAAATCTGAACTTTCCAGGGGCAAGCGGCGCCAGATGTAAGGCGAAAAATCGCTGCTAGGCTGTTAAAGACCCCTACAGGAGAACGTCATGACTGATCATCACACGTACAAGAAAGTCGAGCTGGTCGGCTCGTCTCCCACCAGCATCGAGGACGCCATCAACAACGCCCTCGCCGAGGCCAGCAAAAGCCTCAAGCACCTGGAATGGTTTGAAGTCACGGAAACCCGCGGACACATCGAAAACGGCCGGGCCGCGCACTTTCAAGTGACCATCAAGGTCGGATTCCGCATCGCCAACAGCTGAGGACAATGAACTTGCGCGCTGGCGGAGTGCCATAGGGACTGGCGATGCGCTATTGTCTGCGTGTCACGTCTTTCCAATACCTGCCCTATTTGATCCGACCAAGGAGTGCAAGCGATGAAAAAGTTAATGGTGGCCGTGGGTTTGCTGAGCCTTGCGGGTGGCGCATTTGCGGCCGGCAAGCCTTGCGAAGAGCTGAAAAGCGAAATCGCAGCGAAGCTGGATGCCAAGGGCGTGTCAGGTTATACCCTTGAAATTGTCGAAAAAAGCGCAGCGGCTGACGCCAAGGTCGTCGGCACCTGCGAAGCCGGCAGTAAGGTGATTACCTACAAACGCGGTTGATCTGATGCATACGAAAAGCCGACGCAATGCGTCGGCTTTTTCATGGCTGCAATTCAGCCTTTCATGACCTGGGCCAGCAGCTCATACGAGTGCAGGCGATCGGCATGTTCATACAGGTCGCTGGTGAAAATCAGCTCATCGGCCTGGGTTTGTTCGATCAACACGTCCAGCTTGGCGCGAATCTTCTGCGGGCCACCGACCATGGCCAGGCCAAGGAAGTCGCCAACCGCTTCTTTCTCATGAGGTAGCCAGAGCCCGTTCATGGACTCCACCGGCGGGCGCTGCACCAGGCTCTGCCCACGCATCAATGCCAGGATCCGCTGGTACACCGACGTCGCCAGATAATCGGCCCGCTCATCCGTGTCGGCGGCCACCAGTGGCACGCCGAGCATCACGTAAGGCTTGTCGAGCACCGCGGACGGTTTGAAGTGGTTGCGGTAGATGCGAATCGCCTCGTGCATGAAGCGCGGCGCGAAATGTGAGGCAAAGGCGTAGGGCAAACCGCGCTCACCGGCCAGTTGCGCGCTGAACAGACTGGAACCCAACAGCCACACCGGCACGTTGGTCCCGGTGCCCGGCATGGCAATGATGCGCTGCTCCGGCGTGCGCGGGCCGAGATAGCGCATCAGTTCGGCCACGTCATCAGGGAAGTCGTCGGCGCTGCCGGAGCGCTCGCGACGCAGCGCCCGGGCCGTCATCTGGTCGGAACCCGGCGCCCGGCCCAAGCCCAGATCGATTCGCCCGGGGTAGAGGCTTTCCAATGTGCCGAACTGTTCGGCAATGACCAACGGCGCATGGTTGGGCAACATCACCCCGCCGGAACCGACACGAATGGTCGAAGTGCCTCCCGCCAGGTAACCCAGCAGCACCGCCGTCGCGGAGCTGGCGATGCCATCCATGTTGTGATGCTCGGCCACCCAGAAGCGGGTGTAGCCATATTTTTCCACGTGCTGCGCCAAGTCCAGGGAGTTGCGCAGGGACTGGGCGGCATTGCCGTCGGCGCGAACGGGCACAAGGTCCAGGGTTGAGAATTTCACTTCGGACATCTGTTTCATGGGCCGGGGTCTCCAACGGCGTTCCGGGCTTTCCTAAGGGCGAAAGCCTGCCGTTTCTAAAGGTGTGTGCTATGCAATGTGGGCATATACCCGAGTTTCAATAGCAACAATGAATTTTCCTACTAAATTGGTCAACTAATCGACAGGATGAACTTTCCTGGCCGGTCTATCCTCACAACCCTGGTAATGACAAACACGGACGCGAAACCTCGCGCCGGACCTTGAGGAGGCAGACATGGCTATCATTAAGAAAGCATCGGCTCACTGGGAAGGTGACCTGAAAACCGGCATCGGCTCCATCTCCACTGAAACCGGTGTGTTGCGCGAAGCACCTTATGGCTTCAAGGCCCGCTTCGAAGGCGGCAAGGGCACCAACCCCGAAGAACTGATCGGCGCGGCCCACGCTGGCTGCTTCTCCATGGCGTTTTCGATGATTCTCGGCGAAGCCGGGCTCAAGGCTGACGCCATCGACACCAACGCCGACGTCACCCTGGATCAGGTCGATGGCGGCTTTGCGATCACCGCGGTAAAACTGACGCTCAAGGCCAAGATCCCCGGCGCCAGCCAGCAGCAGTTCGAAGAACTGAGCAACAAGGCCAAGGAAGGTTGCCCGGTTTCCAAGGTGTTGAACGCCAAGATCACCCTGGACGCGACCCTGGTGAGCTGACAAACCGAAGATCGCAGCCTCTGGGCCGCCGCAGGCTGCGGTCTTTTTACCCTGTCACCCCATCAGCAATCTGTGGTCGAATGAAGGTATGCAGTGTCTGCGCACAGGCAGTGCGCGCTGCCATGAGGAATTTCGAGCATGAAACGATTTGCCGTGGTGGTCATTGGTTGCGCCTTTGCCACATCCGCCCTCGCGGCGCCCAAACCGTGCGAAGAGCTCAAGGCCGAGATCGAAGCCAAGATCCAGGCGCAGGGCGTAACGTCCTACACGCTGGAAATCGTCACCAATGATGAGGTCCACGACCAGAACATGGTGGTGGGGACGTGCGAAAACGGCACGAAGAAAATCATCTACCAGAAGAACGACCGCTAGCCGCGCTACATCAGGCAATGGGCTTGTCGGTCTTCGGCGACCACTTCTCGCTTGGCGTTGTATAGCCTGGCGCTTGGGCTATAGGCCAGGTTACGGGCCTCCAGGCGATAGCGTTGGCCGGCCTCGAAGCCATCGTAGCGCACGGTCAGGTAGCACAGCCGCTCTTGCGGTTCGGAAAACATCCCCAACCCGCCACCACCGAACACCTCGAAGTCGAAGCGCACTTCCAGTTCGTGGCTGCCTGGTGACACCTGGAAAAACCGCCCATCCCGCAAGCGTTGCCCATCCAGGCTTTGCGCCATCAGGACCTTGCCACCCGGCGATGGCATGGCGAAATCGACCCAGGCCATGTTCGGGTCAACCGGGGGAAGCGGGGTCATTGCGCAGCCGCCCAGAGCAATGAGCGTCAGTATCGGTATAAGAGCGCGCATGTTCAGCGTCCTGGATAATCAGGCCCTGAGCATAGCGCCGATCAGCTTTGCTGGCAGCCTGCCGGCGTACCTTGCCCCACCACTTTGCGCTGTTGATCGTAGAGCTTGGCCCACGGCCGGAAACCAATGCTGCCGGCCTGCAACTGGTAACGCTGGCCAGCGTTGAAGTCTTTGAACTTGACGTTCAGCCGGCAATCACGCCACAGCGGCTCGGCATCCGGGCCGATGTTGCCGGGCTCGACGGCAAATTGATAACGCACCGTCAGCTCATGGCTGCCAGGCTGCACTTCGAAATAACGCTTGTCGATGGACGTCTTGTCGTCGACCTCCAACGCTTGCAACGCGGTGTCCTGATGGCTTCCCAGGTCAATCCACGCTTGGGACGGATCGGGGTCCGGCAGCCCGGCACAACCGGTCAGCAGCAAAAGGCCACTTGTCAGCATCAACACGCGCATAGCGAAGCTCCAGGCAAGCGAGATAGTCTTGTCGGCAGACTCTCCCAAGGTGATTCCAATTGATCAGGCCGCGTTCAAGCCATCGGTTACTCGACCGTGTTTTCCGGGTTTTGTTTCCAGGCCTCCTGCTTTTGTTACTCAACGGTTGCTCCAGTGTTGGCTACTACAGCCAGTTGGTCGGCGGACAACTGCGCTTGCTGCAAGCCCGCGAGCCGATCGACAAGGTGATTGCCGACCCCACGCGCGATGCCCAATTACGCACGCACCTGGCCCAAGCCCGCGAGGCCCGCGCGTTCGCCAGCGCCCACCTGCACCTGCCGGACAACAAGAGCTATCGCCTGTACGCCGACATTGGCCGGCCGTTCGTGGTCTGGAATGTCTTCGCCACGCCAGAGTTTTCCCTGGCGCCGCAAACCCATTGTTTCCCCATCGCCGGCTGCGTGGCCTACCGCGGCTACTACAGCCAGGGCGCCGCCCGTGGCGAGGCGGCCTTGCAGCGCTTGCAGGGCATGGACGTAGCGATTGGCGGCGTGGAGGCCTATTCGACCCTGGGCTGGTTCAACGACCCGATCCTGAGTTCGATGATGCACTGGGGCGACGAGCGCCTGGCGACGCTGATTTTTCATGAGCTGGCGCACCAGCGGTTCTATGTAAAGGACGACACCGAGTTCAATGAGTCCTTCGCCACCTTCGTCGAACAGGAAGGCACCCGGCAATGGCGCGCCAGCCGCGGCCTGGCGCCGGACAACGGCAAGCGGATGCAGCAGCGCGACCAATTCACCCAACTGGTGCTCGACACCCGGCAACGGCTGGAGACCCTCTACGCCCAGCCACTGCCAGCCGAGCAAATGCGCCAGCGCAAGGCACAGGCATTCGAACGCCTGCGCAGCGACTACGAACACCTGCGCGACAGCCAGTGGGCGGGCGACAAGCGCTACGATGCCTGGGTCTATGCGCCCATGAACAACGCCCGCTTATTGCCGTTCGGCCTGTACGACCAATGGGTCCCGGCGTTTGCGGCGTTGTACAGGCAGCAAGACGGAGACTGGGAGGCGTTCTATTCGGCGGTCGAGAAGCTTGGCAGGCTGCCTATCGAGGCGCGTAAAGCGGCGTTGAAGGCCCTGGCAGCGCCGAAGACATCGGCTGATTGAACGGGCCTTTTCGCGAGCGGGCTGCACGGCATCCGTGGGGGCGAGCCTACTCGCGAAGTCGGTCAACCTATACGCCAACCTAGCGCCCCTTCTTCCAGAGATAGGCCCCCACCACCATCCCCAGCCCACACAACACCGCCACATAGTAAGCCGGCCCCATCGGGTTTTCCTTGAGCAGCAGGCTGACGACCATCGGGGTCAAGCCACCGAAAATGGCGTAGGCCACGTTGTAGGAAAACGACAGGCCACTGAAGCGCACCACCGGCGGGAACGCCTTGACCATGACGTAGGGAACCGCGCCGATGGTGCCCACCAGCAGCCCGGTCAGGGCGTACAGCGGGAACAGCCAATCAGGGTGCTCGGCCAGGCTGTGGTAGAAGGTCCAGGAGCTGGCCAGCAAGGCGGCGCAGCCGAACACAAAGACACGGCCCGCGCCGAAGCGATCCGCCAGGGCGCCGGCGAGGATGCAACCAATGGTCAGCATCACAATCGCCACGCTGTTGGACTGCAACGCGGTGGTCGGTGCGAAGTGGTAGACCGTCTGCAGCACGGTCGGGGTCATCAGGATCAGCACCACGATGGCGGCGGACAACAACCAGGTCAGCAGCATCGACACGACAATGGCGCCGCGATGGTCGCGCAGCACCGCGCGCAGCGGCACTTCCTCGGCCAGGGCCTTGCGCAACTGCAACTCGGCGAACACCGGGGTTTCGTGCAGCCAGCGGCGCAGGTACACCGAGAACAGCCCGAACACGCCACCCAGCAGGAACGGAATCCGCCAGGCGTAATCGGCCACTTCCACGGGCGTATAAAGGCTGTTGATCGCGGTAGCGACCAGCGAACCCAGCAGAATGCCTGCCGTCAAGCCGGAGGTCAGGGTGCCGCAGGCATAGCCGATATGGCGCGCCGGCACGTGTTCGGATACGAATACCCAGGCGCCTGGCACTTCGCCGCCAATGGCTGCACCCTGGATCACGCGCATCAGCAACAGCAGGATCGGCGCCCACATGCCGATCTGCGCGTAGGTCGGCAGCAGGCCCATGATCAGGGTCGGCACGGCCATCATGAAAATGCTCAGGGTGAACATTTTCTTGCGCCCCAGCAGGTCGCCGAAGTGAGCCATGATGATCCCGCCCAACGGCCGGGCCAGGTAGCCGGCGGCAAAGATGCCAAAGGTCTGCATCATGCGCAGCCACTCGGGCATTTCGGCAGGGAAGAACAATTTGCCGACCACGGTGGCAAAGAACACGAAAATGATGAAATCGTAGAACTCCAGCGCACCGCCCAGGGCAGATAGCGACAAAGTCTTGTAATCGTTGCGAGTCAGTGGACGTGCGGGTTGTGCGGGCGTCGCCGTGCTCGAAGGCGCAGTGGTCATGGCAAGGGCTTCTCTTATAGTCGATTCTGCCGGCCGGAGGATAGTTGGGGCCTGGGCAGGTTCGGCACCATAGCAAATTGTTCGAAAAAGCACATAGAGGCGCGTAATTGACAGTCGAAAACAGCACCGGGTGGTCGTCTCTACGTCTATCGCCCGATATACTCGCAACCTGCAACACTCTGTAAGGGGTTGCTGTGCGAAAACGTCGTTGGCGGTGTAGGGCCAGACAGAACCAGCCGGTTTCGCAGAGTCTCCCTTTGGCACGCCTTTACGAAAAACGTGATGAACGTAGCCTCTTCGGGCTGAATCGTTTTTTACAAGGACGGCTATTCACCTGAAGCACCAGACAGCGTTACGGGTCAGAGGCCCCTCGGCATGATAGAGCTCGAACAAGAAGATCCAATCCCGCAAGGCGACCTGGCCCTGCAAATCACCGCGCTTCCGCGCGAGACCAACGGCTTTGGCGATATTTTCGGCGGCTGGCTGGTGTCCCAGATGGACCTGGCCGGCACCGCCATGGCCAGCAAGGTCGCCGGCGGCCGCGTGGCGACCGTGGCGATCGATCGCATGGCCTTCCTGGTGCCCGTGGCCGTGGGCGCACAGCTGTCGTTCTATACCCAGGCACTGGAAATCGGCCGTAGCTCGATCCAGATGATGGTTGAGGTCTGGAGCGACGATCCGCTGTCCAGCGAGTGGCGTAAAGTGACCGAGGCGGTGTTCGTCTTCGTCGCCATCGACGGCAGTGGACGCACCCGCTCGGTACCGCCACGCGCGCGTTAAACGCGGCGGCCGTTTTGCGGTCCATCGTAGCCCCTGTTCCAGAGCGAGATTGCCCCATGTCCACGCCCAACGTCGAAGCCGTCAAACTGGATGAACTGAACGCTTGGCGGATCCGCCACGGTCAGGCCGAGTTGCTGGTGGCCCAGCAAGGCGCGCATATCCTCAGCTATCAAGTGGACGGCCAGCCGCCGCTGATCTGGCTCAACGACCAAGCGACGTTCAAGGCCGGCAAGAGCATCCGCGCCGGCGTGCCGGTGTGCTGGCCATGGTTCGGCAACCTGACACGCAACCCCGACAGCGTGCAAGCCATGCGCGTGAGCAACGACCCGGCCACGGCCCACGGCCTGGTGCGGACGATGGATTGGGAACTGCAAGGCATCGAGGCCCAGGGCGAACGCCTCAAGGTGGAGTTCGTGCTGCCTTACCCCGAGAACGGCCTGCCGGGCTGGCCTCACCAGGTGGACCTGACGCTGACCATCGAAATGGACGAGCAGTTGCACATCAGCCTGACCAGCCACAACCGTGGCAGCGAAACCGTCAGCCTCAGCCAGGCGCTGCACAGCTATTTCGCCGTGAGCGACGTGCGCAACGTGCATGTCCAAGGCGTCGACGGCCTGAGCTATATCGAAACCCTGGACGACTGGAAAACCGTCACCCAGGCCGGCGACCTGCACTTTGCCGGCGAAACCGATCGCATCTACCTCGATACCCCGCCAACACTGAGCATCGTCGATGCGCACTGGCAACGACGGATCGAACTGACCAGCCGCGGCTCGCGCTCGGCGGTTATCTGGAACCCCTGGACCGAACGCGCCAAGGCCTTCAGTGACATGGCCGACGACGGCTGGCAGCGCATGCTGTGCATCGAAACGGCGAATGTCATGAATGACGTGGTGACGCTGCTGCCCGACGCCAGTCATACCCTGGGCGTGAGCATCGGCAGCAAGCCGCTCTAATCCTCACGCCTGCGCCTGTGGGGCGAGCCTGCTCGCGAAAGCGATCAACGCCGCCCCCTCACCACCACAACCTCCCCTTGCTGAAAACATCGCGCAATTGCGCCGCACGGATAGCCCGTCGGCCCGGATCGAACGCCAAGGCCAAGCGCAGCGCCGGCCAACAGCGCCCGGGAAGGTTGCGCGGTGCCTTGAGTTGGCGTTCCAGGCGGGCAGCGCGGGCCTGGGTGGACGGCAAGCGGCGAAACGGGTGGCTACCGCTGGCCAGCTCGTACAACAAACAAGCCACGCCATAGATGTCGGCCGCCGGCGACAGGGCCGACCCCTCCAGCAGTTCCGGCGCGGCATAGGCGGGTGTCCAGGCGTTGAGGCGTTTGCGGTCAAGGTTGGCCAAGCGCGTCAACGGCCCCCTCTGTGCCTGGCCCAAACCGAAATCGAACAAACGCAGTTGTGCTTCACCCAACATGACATTGCTGGGCTTCACGTCGCCGTGCAGTACACCCCGCCCGTGGGCATACGCCAAGGCATCGAGCAGCGGCACGGCAATCGCTTGTAACTCGCGCCAGGGCACGCCCTGCGGACGCTCGCAAAGCAGCTGGTCGAGGGTCTGGCCGCGCATGAGCTCCATGGTGATGAACGCCTGCCGGTGGATCGCGTCCACTTCAAAACTGAACGGGCGCAGCACGTTCGGGTGATGCAAATGCTGGCTCAGGGCAAACTCGCTGAACAGCAGCGCACTGGCGTCGGGGGATGCGTTGAAGGGCTCGCTGAGCATTTTCAGCGCGATGTAGGGCGCGGGGTCACCGAACTGTTCGTGCAGCAGATCCCGAGCGCGGTACACGAGCCCCATGCCGCCCGCCCCCAGTAAACGCTCCAGACGAAAACGCCCGGCCAGGACCCGCGGCGCTTGGCTGGCGTCGCGTTCGGTCGCGACCACCGCCGGCGGGGCATCGGCGAAGGCGAAATAGGTGTGCTGGCCGCCCTGTACACTCACCGCCGGATCACCACCGCCGTAAGGTTATCCCGCGCCGCGCCACCCAGAACCTCGTCAAACAACCGCTCCACCGCCGAACACGGTGAAGCCAGCCCCAGCGCGCCGCCCAAGGCCTCTGCGCCAAGGCCTTGATACAGGCCATCACTGCACAGCAAGAACGTATCACCGGGATACACCGCCAGTTCCAATGTCTCCAGCGTCAATTCTTGCTCGGCGCCCACCGCACGGGTCAGTGCCTTGCCCGCGGGGTGCGCACAGGCCTCGGCGCGGCTGATGCGTTGGGTGTCGATGAGTTGCTGTTGCAGGGAGTGGTCCTTGGACAGCTGATACAACCGCCGGCCGCGCCAGAGGTAGCAGCGGCTGTCGCCGGCCCAGATGCAGATGCCATGGTTGCCTTCCAATAGCAGCACCACCACCGTGCTGCCCATCATACCGGGATGACGCTCGGTGACGGTCAGCTCCTGGCTAAGCCGCCGATTGCTCCAGCGCAAGCAGCGACGCACTGCACTGGCGCGTTCATAGAGGTCTGGATGCATCGGTAACTCGGCCAGGTGGGCAACAATCAGCTGGCTGGCAATGTCACCGCCCCTGTATCCGCCCATTCCGTCGGCAACGGCCCATACCCCCTGTTGCGGACATTCTAGAAAGGCATCCTCATTACGCGTCCGGACCTTACCGGTATCCGTGCGCGCTGCACTGCGCCAGGGGCCATCGGTCTGCATCAGAGTTGCACCGGCATTCGAAATGTCCGCAATGCAGCCATGTCGAAGGGGTTCGGTGTGCGCTGGCTTGTCAGCAGGTAGTTCGCACGTAATCCGCCCAAATCGGCCTTGAGCACAGCCACATCGCGCCCGCTCAGGTATTCGGTTGGCATCAGGTCGAACATGCGAAACAGCGACCAGGGGCCGGTATTCTTTTCGATGCCCACGCCTCGCCCGACCATTTTTTCCAACACCAAAGCCGTTCGCCCGTTCTGCTCGTCGCTGGGCCAGGTGAACGTCCGGGGCAGGATCGGACCATGGCGGTACTCGAGCGTCCTGCCGCCAAAGCTGAATTCAGAGCGGCTCACCGTAGGATCGAGGGTGTAGGGCTCAAGTGTGAACTGCACCTGTGGTTCAGTCGGGTTATGCGCGAAGAAGCTGCGGCGAATAGTGTCCGTCGTCGTCATCTGGTCGAGAAAGCCCCTGGACATCGGCAAACTTTGCCCATCGATGCTGCGCAGCCTGTAGTGCCCCGCAGTCCCACTGACGAAAGGCCGTAGGTAGCGTTCGAAGAATTGATCGACAATGCCATCACTCCTGAAAAACTCCCGGAAATCATCGAGTGCCACGTCACTGACGCTGTGGGCGTTGAACGGGTACCGTTTGTCGATCGCCTTGCCGTAAAAGCTGTACAGCTCGCTCTGATAGCGCTGGTTCAGATAGCGGTACGAATCACTGAGTACCAAGCGCCAACTGTCCTCGGCCAGCCCGTTGAACCAGGCACTAACCGGACGCGGCAGCCGAACTGACGCACTGCGCAAGTGACTCAATGCATCACGGTGCCCTCCCATGCGGCCTCGAGCCAACTCGAACGCGGCGTGCTCCGGCGCACCGGCTCGGGCCAGGCTCGCCAACTGCAACTGCAGGTCATCGAGAGCCCGCAAGGCCTGGTTCAGATCAGCAGTCGGGCCGTTGTCCGCGTCCAGCAGCCGATGCAGTGGTTCGAAACGTCGTTGCAAGGATTTTCGTGCAGTGTCTGGTAGCTTTTCGGTCAGGGAATCAGCGGCTTTCCCCACTGCCACAGCGAGTTTTTCAACAGAGCCGCCTTCCCCTGCCGTTTGCGCCACAGCGACTACTCGTTCGGCCCCCACCTGGATCCGTGTGTTTTCACGCACCTGCACCAGCAACTGCAAAATGGGCGAATGCGCCGAAGCCAGCCCTGCGAGCTGCTCGGCTCCTGTCCCAGTGCCGGTCATCGGCTGCAAGGTCACTCGACCGATCGCTTCACTCCAGCGGTCGGCATAGTCGCGAAAATACAGTTGTTCCAGCTCGGCCATCAGGCGACGCATGTCCATGTGGCTGAGACTTTCGCCATCACCCAGCACCCAGTTATCTCGCAAGAGTTCAGTGACCAGGACCGTCCCTTGAGTCGAAAAGTACCGCTCAAAACCCTGTCGGGTGTAGAAGCCAGGAATCACATGATCGGTGCCGACCAACAACGCGCCCTGTGAACCCAGATGATGGCTGAGCCGATAGTGCGGTAGATGGCTGGCCTGTTCATGCAACATCCTGTACACGACAACGGCCAGGGATTCACTGCGCAGGACTTCCCTTGCCTGTGCCACCAGCGACTCGTCCAGCGCAAGGGAGAAGGGCTGCTCCAATAAACGCGCAAAATGACTATTCAAGCCCTCTTGAAGCACAGTGTCGCCAGCGTAGCGAAGAGACCAATCCTTGCCCAACCGGTCCTTGAGCCACTCGGTGTCACGACGCTCGCGCAGATTCAGCATCAGGTACGCGCGCAAGCTGTTGAACAATTGCTCGCGATCATGACGGTTGTCACGGATATGCTCTTCCAATCGCAATGCGACCCTGGACAGCAGTTGAGCCTGCAATTCCCGCACATACGCGTCGGTCACCGCTTGATTGCTGGCTTTACCCTGGTACAAACCAATGCGTTCATACAAGGGCACTGCCGTTAAGGGTGGAAAAACCTGGGTGGCTTCGAAACGGGTATCAAGTGATCGAAGCATCGCGACCCAGTCATCGTCTGTCACAGCAGTCGATTGCTGCTGATCCCAGCGCTGCGCCAATGCGCGCAAGCTTTCCAGGCGTTCGTGATTGGTCGAAAAACCGTTCGCCCACAACACCCCAAATACGCCAAGGACCATCAATCCGGCAAGGTACGAAGTCCGCTGCCCCCAGTTGATAAGGCGGCGCTCACGCTGATCGAGGTCGACCCGATCGGCCTCTGGAAAGATCACCCGAGTGACCAGGTGACGGATGAATCGAGGCGAATCGCCAGACGGGGCGTTGCTGGCCCAAGCGCCAGAATTTCCCAGCCCAACGTCCGGTTTCATGGCCAAGCTGGGGCGTGGGGCGCAGGTTAGATAGAAGCCACGCAGGCAACGATTACTTCCGGTGAATGCCTGCTCGACCAGCAAGCAAAGATTGCCGCCGAGTTGCTCAAGTTGGTGCGGGAAATCAAGAATGCAGCTACGACGCCGGGTATCGCGCTCCTGATGCATGCGCAGGAGGACCTGGCTGTTGATCCGCTGCAGCAACGCTTCGAAGTTGTCGCGCAACTCGGTCACGTCGATTGCATGGTGATCTCGACTGAAACTGGCTCCAAGCACCTGGTCGCGCTCTTCGCGAGCCAGCGAATCGAAAAACTCATTGAAACCAGGCACACAGTCCGCTTTGCTCAGGACCAGATACACCGGTACATCGACGTGCAGCCGTCGCCTGAGTTCCTGTAGCCGGCCCTGGATCTGTCGAGCCAGAGCGGTTACCTCCCCCTCGCCGCCCAGCAGCAAAAGTTCGGTCGGAACCATCAAGAGCACACCGCTCAATGGCCGACTCCGGCGACGTTTTTTCAGTAACTCAAGCAGCACGGTCCACGCGCTGCTGTCGACATCGCCGTTGCTTTGGGTGAGAAAGCGCCCGGCTGTGTCGACCAAGACCGCGTGTTCAGTGAAATACCACTCGCAATATCGAGTACCCGACGTATCGCTGGGCGGAGCACGCTCACCTCGGTCGAGAAACTCCAGGCCCGAGCCTTCCAGCAGGCTGGTCTTGCCGCTGGCGGGCGGACCTACCAGCAAGTACCACGGCAGATCGTTGCGCCAGCGTTGACCCTGGCCAGGATAAAAACCTGCGGACTTTAGCGTTCTTAGCGCCTTACTGAAGCGCGAGCGCACTTCGCGCCGCTCGTTATCGAGCCTTGTGCGATGCGAGCCACGTGACTGATCAGTGTTGCTTTCCTGAACCGTCGCGGGCGAACCGACACGCCCATTAGCGAAGACCATACCCAGGCCCCACCCCAGTGTAAGTACACTGACACTCAGCAGCCTGGCGACAGGGCTTGCCCAGAACTTGTAGTCATTGATTGCCAGCAGTGGGCCGACAAACCACACCAGCAGCGACGCACAAAGCACCAGCAGCAGCGACCAGACCCAGGTTTGACGAACCCAGGTATCGATTTTTCTGTAAAGCAATTTCATGACACATCCCTGTTCAAGGCAGCCGCTTGGCGGTGACCGGTTCCAGCAGTTGGTAAGGTTGCAGCACGCTTTGGCGTTGCTCGGCCAGTACCCAGGCGAAGCTCGAATACATCACGCCCAGGCACAACACCGTAAAGGCCGCCACCGCCCAGACCGGGACAATGCGCATTGGACGGCGACGCATGCCACCTGCGCCTTCCCAGTGAGGTGACAGTTCGCGCGGGGCGTCGCCGCGTACCTGGCGAATCAGCCGGTACAAGGTATCGCGCAGGCCTTCGAGCTCAAGCACCCCGCGAGCTTGAACCCGGTATTTGCCTTCAAAACCCAGGGACAGGCACAGATACATCAACTCAAGCATCGGCAGGTGCTTGACGGGGTTCTTCGACAATCGATCAATCAACTGGAAGACTTTTTCGCCACCGAAGGTTTCATTGTGGAACGTGCTGAGCAGACTCAGCTTCGACCAGTCGCTGCCCTGCCCCCAGGGCGTGGTGACGACCGCCTCGTCAATCACGGTGCAGAGTACATAGCGTGCAGCGATCAACTGCGTGCTCTCGACATCCGCCTTTAAGGCTCGGGCCTCGAACCGCTCCAGGTCCAGGCACAACTCGCGCTTGAGTGCCAGCAGGTCCCCACGTTCCTGACCGTACTTGAGCTGCACCACTTGCGATAACAATTCGGAGGCCGCTGCCACCAACGGGTTGAGACTGGCATTGAATACCTGGGACGGCGGCAATTGCGCCGCATAGATCATTCGTTCCTGCAGGTGCTCCATGCGCGGCGACGCGACAGCATCGGTCAAGGGGCCCGAAGCAGGGCGCTGCCCATGATGGTCGAGCAAGACTGTCGCTTCGTCTTGAGGATTTTCCTTCTCCATGTCGTTCAATTCCTGATGGCCCAAAAATTCAGTTCAAGTTCGGAAAAATCACCAGAAACATGGAATGCAAAGCCTGCTGAGCGCCTCAACAGAGCCAGGTCTTCGGTGCCCGGTTCGAGAATGAAATAGGTTTTGTTGGCATGAAATGCGATCTGTCGCGGCGCTACCGGTAGAGGTCTGATCCTGATGCCTGGCAGATGCAGGTTGACCAACTGGCGGATACGTTCCACCGAACCGATCTTGAGGTGCGACGGCAGTCGATGACGCAGCTCATCACTGTCACAGTTAGCACTTGCCGCCAGCACAAACGAGGCGGAGTCCAGAAGCGAAAGATCCTTCACCGGCGAAACGGTGATGCCGTATTGACGCGCCTGCATTTGCAACTCGATTGCATGCTGCTCGAGCACCATCGACAGCGCCTGACGAATCGCCTGCATCAAGTGACGAAAACACATGCCTTGGTTACTGTGCTGATAACGGTTGTTGAACGAGGGGCGTTTACTGTCACCGGAGAATGTCGCCAGTTCGCCCAACAGCGCCAGCAACGTTCGATACAGCGTTTCCGGATGCACATGCTCCAGGTCCAGATAATGACGTAGCAACAGTTCGCTGCGGTTGATCAGTTGCAACATCATAAAATCACCCACCTGGGCGCCACCCGCCTTGCCATGGGCGCCGATTCGCTCGGCGAGGCTATCGCCCCGATGGGCGAGCATGCCGAGGACTTCCTTGAGGCAAGACAGCAGATAGGGCGATGAAGCAGCCTGGATGAAGGTCGGCACGAAGTCCGGATCGAGCCTGATAACGCCATCGGCCGTGGTGTCGAGTACCTCACACAGCTTGAGCTTCACGAACGCGTCATCGCTCTGTTGCTCTCCCAACAGCAGACGCAGGTCCGGACGACCACAGCTGATCTGGCTTGCGCCGGTTTCTCCGGCATTGGAGTCAGCCACCTGTGCATCGTAGACGGTGTAGCGCGCCAGTACGTCGGACTGTTCCGGACGACGGGACTCGATGTGATTACCGGTCACCAGGGGCAAAGCGAGGTAGATGGGTGTATTGCGGGTATTGGAAGGGACTTCCAGGACCAGCGGTTCGGCGTGACCACCCAGCTCGAACAGACTGCCATCCGGCAGGATCCCGCTGGCCTGGCTGACCACCAGTTGGCCCATGTTAAGAAACTGCAGATCGATTTCCAGCCCCAGGAATCCCCACGCATAACGGCTCAACAACCGAGTGCGGACCTTCAACTGGTGATCGAAGTAACGATCGTTATGCTGCAGGTGTTGCGGGCGCAGGAGCATGCCTTCCTGCCAGACGACCTTATCGTGATTCATTGGTCATCCACCTTGGCCAGAGGGTTGGTAATCCCGTCTTGAGCGAGGATCAGGCTCGCCTCGGTCAACTGCGCCGGCGCAACCGGTAATGTGTAGCGCCATCGCGCGTGCGGCAGGTCTCGGTACGCCGCGAGCAGGCCAACGTAACGACCATCGCCGGTAAGACCCAACCTGAGCTCGACGCTGTCGCCCGGGCGCAACTCCAATTCTTCACTGTCCACCAGATCGGGCGACAGCGTTTCCCTCGCGCGCTCATAGAGGCTGAAGAAGTCTGCGTTCTCAAACGCAACCGGCTGCCTCAGTTCAAACAACCGAACCACCACTGGCGACGGCCGCCCATTGAGGTCGGGATTGAGCTGGTCGCTGGCGGCCAGTGTGAGATTGAGTTTGGTCATCGTCGAGAATGGCGACCAGACGGCGCAACCGCTCAACAAAAGCGTTACGACAAAAGCTGTAAGCGTCCTGCAGAAGAACATCGTGAAACGGGGCATGGTCGTCATCCGTGGCGATCGATAGGCGGGGAGGAAATCAGGCGAGCTTGCTCTTCATAGGCCTGGGCAGTTCGCTGGAACCATTGCGCAGCTGTGATCGCCAGGGATTCACGGGCTGCCTTATCCAGGTCATTGAGGTCCATGCCCAACGCGTGGCCGAAGCGTCCCCAGAAACTGTCATCCGGATAGTCGCTTGGCGGATGGCGCTTGAACTCAATATCGGCCGGAGCCTCGACCAGTTCCGGCAACAACAGGTTTTCTACATCGAGACGAGCGGGGTTCAAGCTCCCGAATCTGCTGCGCGTTCGTGCAACAGGATTTATCAGCTCATCGATGTCCAGGGAGGTACGCTCCTGTTGATCGAGAGCTTTAAGTGGGTCCAGATCCAGAAACGCGTCATCCGGGATCAGCCGATCGCCCGACGCCAGGTGGCCTGGTTCGGCAATGCTACGAGTGAGTCCGCAGACCTGCCGCACCCGGATCTGGAAATCCCCCATGATGTAGGTATTAGCGTCCTTTATCCGCACCGGCTTGCCTTTGGGCAGGGGCAGGCCACTCTCGCGGTCGATCGTACCGTTGGCGCTGAGATCGGTCAGGCAAAACACACCTTCACGAAAGCTCACCAATGCGTGCTGCTTGGACACCACGCGCTGGCAGTCAGGGATGATCCAGTCGCAGTCCTCACCTCGGCCTATGACACCTCCGGCCGGCCCGAAAGCTTTCCGGCAATGCCGTACGGCGCCAGGTCGGCCGGGGTTCAGCATCTCGAGAACAAGTTCCATCTATAGAAGCTCCTCGGCTCATTTGCCGCGGTTGAGCGCTTGTGGATCACCCAGAGGGCGATAAACGCTGTCGTTGAATGTGTAATTGCTGTTGCACCCGGCAAGGCTGCAGGACATGACGCAGGACAAAGCAAATGCGGACCAGGAAAAGACACGCATGGAAATGGCTCCAGGGCTAATGGGTGACGCGGCAATGGATACGTCGAGACAAGGAAAGGATCAGTCATCGAAATCACCGCGCTGAATGTTCAGGCGCTCGAGACGGTAAAGCAGAGTGCGCAGTGGAAGGCCCAGTTCACGGGCGGTACGAGCCTTGTTGCCGCCAAATTCGCGCAAACCATCGATCAAAAGATTTCGCTCGATCTGCATCATCCGCTCTCGCAGACTTACACGACCGCGCTCCACCGGGCTCTCGATGCGCAACCCGAAATGCTCGACAAGCAGCTCGTGGCCCTCGCACAACAGCACAGCTCTTTCCACGATACTTTTGAGTTCGCGTACGTTTCCCGGGAAACCGTAGGCGCTCAGATGGTCAAGCGCCGCATCCGACCAGCTCACCGGATCGCGCTGCAAGAGTGCACAAGCCTTGTCGGCAAAGTGTCGCGCCAGCTCGATAATGTCCCCATCACGCTGGCGCAATGAGGGCAACTGGATCGGAAACTGGGCCAGGCGGTAGTACAGGTCCTCGCGAAACTTGCCCTCCTTCATCAACTGCTTCAGGTCCCGATGGGTAGCTGCAATGATCCGCACGTCGACGCTGTGAGTTTCATTGGACCCCAACGGACGGATCTCACCTTCCTGCAGCACTCGCAGCAGTTTCGCCTGGAGGGACAATGGCATGTCGCCGATCTCATCGAGTAACAACGTGCCTCCGTTGGCGGCATCGAACAGCCCGACACGGTCCCGATCAGCCCCGGTAAAAGCCCCCTTGCGATAGCCGAAAAGCTCACTTTCCAGCAGGTTTTCGGGCACCGCTGCGCAGTTCTGCACAACGAGTGCCTTGGCCCGACGCTGACTGGCGTCATGAATGGCGCGGGCCACTACCTCCTTGCCAGTACCGGTCTCGCCCCGCAGCAGGATGGTAAAAGGACTGTGCACGACCTTACTGATCATCGAACAGGTCTTGCGCATCGCGGCACTCTTACCGATCAGGCCGTAGTCATTGGCGCTCGGCAGGTTTCGATTGATGGATTGGAGTTCGCCGACGGAACGACGCAGGCGTTGCAACAGGCGGAGTTGGCCCAGCGCAAACGTTCCAAGATGCCCCAGGGACTCGGCAAACCCATGGAGGTCGAGGTGGTTTTCACTGGCACACAGCAATACACCATCAGCGGTCCCTCGGGAGTTGACGAGAGGGATGCAGAGCATCGATTGCCACGGCGTAGCCCGGCCTGGCAGAAATCCGGTTTCATGGAGGCTGTCGCTTAACGCATCGAGGCATACGACACGGTTCTGGCGCAGCACAAATTGCAAAAGTGGCTCGTGGTTGTAGTCGCAGGGAAGATTTGTCTGATCACGGTTCTGCAGATGCCCCTCCAGGCATTCGGCGTTCAACCCCAAATGATCACGGGCTGCATCGAGCAAGTACAACTGGGCCAGTTCACACCCGCTAAGTCGAGCAGCACCTTGGATGAAATGCCCCACCAGCACAGCCTCGTCCTCCAGGCGCGAAAGACTGGAAAACTGCAGTAGAAGCGCCTGGGCATAGGCAAGCGGTTGCGGAACACTCTCGAACATGACACTCACCTCAAGTGAACTCACACGCTACGTTGGCTTCGCTGTTGAGCATCGCGTGGACGTGCCGCAGGGGTTCCTCGGCCGCCTTGGAAACAAGCAGCCGATCGGCCACCAGCGGCATCAAGTGCAGATCGAGCAAACGGTCAATCAGCCGCGCGCCACTGTCGCTGCGAGTGCAGTGTCCTACCAGGTGATCCACGAGACGCGCGCAATAGCTGAAGCCCAACTGACGACGACGCAGCCGCTCGCCCAAGCGATCGAGTTTGAGCTCCACCAATTCACGCAGGACTGATCCGCCAACCGGGTAATAGGGAACGACACACATGCGTGCCAACAGTGCAGGTTTGAAATGTTTGCCGAGGATTGGGCGAATGCACGCCTCGAGGCGTTCTGTGCTCGGCGGCGCGCCGCTCTCGCACAGTTCAGTGATCCGCTCACTGCCCAGGTTCGACGTCATCAGGATCAGCGTGTTGCGAAAATCAATCTCTCGACCCTCGCCGTCGTTGGCCAGGCCTTTGTCGAAGATCTGGTAAAACAGGTTCATCACATCCGAGTCGGCCTTCTCGACTTCATCCAACAACACCACTGAATAGGGCTTTTGCCGCACGGCTTCCGTCAGCATTCCACCCTCGCCAAAACCGACATAGCCGGGTGGCGCACCGATCAGTCGGGAAACCGTGTGCTTTTCCTGGAACTCGGTCATGTTGAAAGTGGTTAGAAAACGATCACCGCCATACAACAGGTCGGCCAGCGCATGGGCCGTCTCTGTCTTGCCGACGCCGCTCGGCCCCACCAACAGGAACACGCCCACCGGAGCGTCGGGTTTGTTCAGGCCGGCAGCGGCGGCGCGGACTACGCGGTCAAGCGCCTGAACGGCCTGCTCCTGACCCCGTATGCGAGCTCGCAGGTCAGTCGCAAAACTGGCGATGTTTACATCATGCTCTTGCGCCAACTGCGCCAGGGGAATGCCGGTCCACGCACTGATGACTTCAGCCACCAGACGCGGGCAAACCTCGTAGCTGACCAGACGTTCCCGGGCTTGTGCAGCCACCAGGGTGTCGCGGGTTTCGCGCAATGCCGACTCCAGAGTCTCGATGCTCAGGGCTTGATCAGCCACGGTTTCCCGCGCACCGATCAGTTGGCGGCGCAGCGACAGCAGACGCTCCGCAAGGATGCGTTGCTCGGTCCACTGAGTTTCCAGCGCCTGGCACTCGGTTTCGACGGTATCCAGGCGCGCCTCCAGTGCCTCCAAGACCTGAGCATCGATCGAGAGGCCGGCTTCGGCGTCGCGACGCAGCGCCTGGCGCTGACGCTCACCTTCGGCCAGTTCGCTGCGTAACCGCTCAAGGTTTTGCGGTGCGCTGGCCAAGCTGATACGCACGCGAGCGCAAGCGGTATCGAGCACATCGACGGCTTTATCGGGTAGTTGGCGTCCGGTCAGGTAACGGGCCGACCATTGAGCCGCCGCGACCACCGCATCATCGCGCAGGTAGATACCGTGGCTGCTCTCATAGGCCGGGGCGAGACCGCGCAGAATGGTCACCGCTTGACTGACTGTCGGCTCATGCAGTTGCACTGGTTGAAAGCGACGGGTCAGTGCCGGGTCTTTTTCAAAGTATTTTTTGTACTCGACCCACGTGGTAGCCGCGATAGTACGCAGCTCCCCCCTGGCCAAGGCGGGCTTGAGCAAATTGGCTGCATCCGAGCCACCAGCATTGCTACCGGCACCGATCAAGGTGTGGGCCTCGTCGATGAACAGGATGATGGAGCCGGATGATGTCCTGATCTCGTCGATCACGCCCCTGAGGCGTCGCTCGAACTCGCCTTTTATACTGGCGCCGGCCTGTAGCAACCCCATATCCAGCGAAAGCACTTCAACATCTTCCAGGACGGATGGCACTTCTCCGGCTGCAATACGCAGCGCCAGACCTTCGACAATGGCTGTCTTGCCGACGCCCGCATCTCCCACCACGATTGGATTGTTTTTGCGCCGTCGCACGAGAATGTCGATCATCTGCCTGATCTCGCCGTCCCGACACAGCACCGGGTCAAGGCCACCCTCACGGGCCTGCCGGGTTAGGTTATGGGTAAAGCGCTCCAGCGAGGAGCCTGCCGCTTGAATGGACGGACAGTCGCGCGACCGGATTTGCAGTGAAAGGGCGAAATCCTTCAGCCGATCAGTGTTCAACCGGGCCAAAAAAATGCTGCAGGAGCGGCCTGTATAGCGAGCGGGGTTACGGAGCAATGCCAGGATCAAGGCCGCCTGGTCGATCAGTTCTTGCTCAAGTTCAAGCGTCGCCACCGACAGCGCATCCTGCAACCATTGCACCAGCTCTGGCGCGAACACCGGATTACAGGACGCGCTATGTTCCATCCGCGGTTGCAAGGTGGCAGACAGCTCTTGGGCGTTTACCTGAGCATCTTGTAATGCGCGTTCGAGCAGGCCTCGGGGCCGCTCCAACAACCTCAGCAGCAGATCTTCCGCCAGGACTTTATCGGCACCACGCGCCACACAATGCTCGGCAGAACGCTCCAGATCATCCCGGGTTTCGGCATCCAATGCCTGTATGAGTCGCTGAAGATCTACGTTGATCATGTCATCCATTTCCTAATGAGTTTTACTGCCGAGGATCACCACGCCGTCCGCGCGCTCATGCCCCAGCCAACTGGTCCATCCCAGGCGACAACTGTTCAGTTCTCCAATGCACAGGGCTCGTATTTCCTGCTGACGCAGGACCAGGCGGATGTCGTACTCGAGGGGATCGCGCAGCGTGAATCGCACCAACGAGCACAGCGGTCGATAACCGAGGCCAATGGGCAGGAATTCGTGGAAGCGTTGCCAATCCAGCTCACAGATATGAATACGAAATTTGCCGCCTCGGTCGCGCACCCGCTGACCGAGCACCAAGTCGTTGCTCAACAGGCTATTGGCACTCCCCAGCCGATTGCGCTGCTCGTCGAGAATCTCCACCCGACGCTCGATGCACTGCTCCAGAACCAGCTCGGCGTGTTTGAAGTAGTAACGCAGCACCGCCTCGATCAGCGCCGCCGAGCGAGCACGCAGGCTCAACAAGCCCAGGTACGGCAGCAGGCGCTTCCAGTTCAGTTGGCTGGCCTTGCGGATTTCTTCGCCACCCAGTCCGATCAAGGCAAACAACTGCTCGGAGAAGGGGTCTCGAGCTCCGCTCTGGAAGCTTGTGCAATACCGGTATTTGCGCCAGATCGGCAGCATCAGTCGCTGAAGACGATGGTGGAATATGTCGAGGAACTGGCGAGTCGAATTTCCGCCTTCCTCACCCAAAGCTTGCTCGCCGTAGAACGCCGGTAGAGGCGAACCTGCACCTATCAGACAGAGCAGGTTCAAGCGCATACGTGCGCGCACCTTCCCCTGCTCCTCGAAAAACTCCACGCGATCGATATCGCTGGCCGGGAAACCCAGGCTTGGATTGGCTTGGAATTCCAATTGATCGTAAAGCGCCTCATCATCCAGGCCCGGATGGGCCTCACGCAGCCGATTCAGGACCAGTAACACGGCTTGGAACAGCGAGTACTCGCGTATTCCTCGTGTCAGCACGTTCATAGAAGCGGCTGTTGGCCCATGCGGGGTGACCATTGATACACCTCTCCCTGTGTGCTGTTCACCCGCAGTTCGTGATACGAATTGAGGCTGGCATAGAGCGCAAAAAACTCGTTGAGAACCGAAGTGAAGACAAATAGGTCGCCTTCGCCGATGTAACCTTGTGGGTCGACGGTCAGTTCGGTACGTACACCCCGAACCGGCAGCCCCCGGTGCAGCCGATCGACATGCAGGTGACTGATCGATTTGAGACCGCCCAACAGACGCTTGCTGACCTTCTCGGTTTGCTCGTCGTAGTAACGCGGAAAATCGTAGCTTTCGAGGATTACCTTGAGCGCATTGACGTCCGCCAGCGACAGGTAGTTGAGCGACATGTTGCTGATCAGCTTCCACAGGTAATTGCGGTTCAGTGGCGGCGCGAAGCTGGGTGTAACCGGGCCGATATTGCGGAAACTGAGAGACTCCGGCGTTCTCTCACCGGGTTGATCGATATCGCCGGGCTTGAGCTGGCGTGGCAGGTCCTGGTTGGTGCACGTCAGTTCGATCGACAGCGTTTCATAGGCCTGGGCTGGTTGAATACCAAAGGCCAGGCAGGTATCGAGGCCGCTGTTCAACAACGAGGGGCGCTGGCGAACGCTGTAATACGGACGGCCAGTGGGGACGTCGAAACTTGAATCATGCTCAAACGACTCGAACGGCACATAGGACTGATACCCCAGGCCACCAGGCCGCCAGCCAATGACGCTGTCGACTGAATAGACCGAGCAGTGCTCCAGGTCATAACCGGCCGGCAGCAACGGATACTCGTCTTGTTTGCCATCCAGGCGGATCGGCTGAGCGTCATGCTTGAACAGATTGACGATTGGCGTGCAGTAAAGCTTCACGTTGTCCAGCGTCGGGCGCATGCGCTCGATGCCGCTTTTGCGGATATCAAAGCGCAGGTCCAAACCGCGCACCTGTTTCAGGCGGTCCACTGGCAACGTGCTGATCACGTCCAGGCCAATCACGTCGACGAACAAAAACTTTTCCTGGAACGCGAAATACTCCTGCAGGTAGCGATAGCCGCGGAAGGTGTTCAGCGGATACGGGATCAACGCTTCCTCCTCCGCAAATCCCACCGGCTGGACACGCTCAGCCGGAATCCTGAACGTCATCGGATTGCCATCCACGGCGCTGAATGGCTCGCCGGCACCGTTCAATGGGACCAGCTCAATGCCTTCAAGATTACGTACCAGGCTGAGATAGAGCATCTGGCTGATATACCGCTCGCCCGTGAAGTGCAGGCGCAAACGGCTCAACTGCACTTCACCCAAGTGGCCGTCGCAAGGCATCTCCAAGCGCAGGCTCAGCAGCGAGCCGGTACCCTTCACCGAGTAACTCAAACGGGTCAGGTCCAGGGCCAGGACATCGGTTGGATAGCACGTCCGGAAATGGCATCGCACACCTTGGATCGGCTTGCTTTCAACCGGTGTATCGCGCTCTACCCGCAGTGCGGGTCCGGAACGCGACAATGAATCAAATTGCAGAATACTGAAGGCCGGCAATGGCCTCATATAGTTAGGCCACAGCAGCTGCATCAACGAATGGCTCAACTCCGGCAACTGGTCATCGAGCTTCTCGCGCAGTCGCCCGGTCAAAAAAGCAAATCCCTCCAGCAGGCGCTCGACATCCGGATCCCGTCCAGCCTGCCCCAGAAAAGGAGCCAGCGCCGGGTTTCGATCGGCAAAACGTCGACCCAGCTGACGAAGCGCCGTCAGCTCGCTCTGGTAGTAATGGTTAAATGCCATGCATCGCTATCCTTGTCTGACCTTGACCTGACCGCCGCCATCCAGGCACGCGAGAAAACTAACCTGTCGCTTGAAACCCTTAACATCCAGCAAGCCCTCGATGCTGAAGGACAACCTCAGCTGGCCGTGATGACCCGGCATCGAAGTGACACAAACATTGCTGAGACGAGGCTCGTAAGCCTCAACGAAGGCTTCGATCGCGCGGCGGGCCTGGCTTTTTGCATCATGCAGGCTCAAGCGCATGTCATTGAGATCCGGCAGCCCGTAATCGGATAGCGTCCGCACACTGCCTGCGCGGACGCTGAGCATCCTGGCCAGATGAGCGGCCACGGATGCCATAGTGCAAGCCTCGACATTCAAACCGTTGCGCATCTGGGCTTCGCCAGCCAGGCGCTCGAAAAGGCTGCCATAGGCCATGACCCGTGCTTACGCCTTGTCCAGCTTGCCAACCAGCGACAGGGTGAAATCGGCTCCCATGTATTTGAAATGCGGGCGCACATTCAAGCCAACGCGATACCAGCCTGGTTCGCCTTCCACATCGCTTACAACAATCTTTGCCGCACGCAATGGACGACGACCACGGACCTCGGCGCTTGGATTTTCCTGGTCAGCCACGTACTGGCGAATCCAGTTATTGAGCTCACGCTCCAGATCCATGCGTTCTTTCCACGATCCCAACTGCTCCCGCTGCAAAACCTTCAGGTAATGAGCAAGGCGATTGACGATCATCATGTAAGGCAGTTGGGTGCCCAGTTTGTAGTTCAGCTCAGCCTGCTTGTCCTCGACACTGTTGCCGAAGAGCTTAGGTTTCTGAACGGAATTGGCTGAGAAGAACGCGGCGTTATCGCTGCCCTTGCGCATGGTGAGGGAAATGAAACCCTCTTCGGCCAACTCGTATTCGCGGCGGTCGGACACCAGGACTTCGGTCGGGATCTTGGTTTCGATCTCACCCATGCTTGCGAAATGATGCAAAGGCAGGTCTTCAACCACGCCGCCGCTTTGTGGGCCAACGATGTTGGGACACCAGCGAAACTTGGCGAAGCTGTCGGTCAGACGCGAGCCGAATGCATACGCGGTATTGCCCCACAAATAGTGCTCGTGGCTATTGGCAACGGTCTCCTTGTACACAAACGACTTGACCGGGTTCTCCTCTGGATCATAAGGGGTCCGCAACAAGAAGCGCGGCACCGTCAATCCAACGTAGCGCGCATCTTCCGATTGGCGAAAGCTTTGCCATTTGGCAAATTGCGGGCCCTCGAAGTGATCTTTCAGGTCCTTGAGGTCCGGTAGGCCGGCGAAGCTTTCCAGACCGAAGAATTTAGGACCGGCAGCGGCGATGAATGGCGCGTGGGCCATGCACGCAACGCTGGATACATACTGCATGAGCTTCACATCCGGCGAACTTGGCGACATGAAGTAGTTGGCAATGATCGCCCCTACTGGTTGCCCGCCGAACTGACCGTACTCTGCGGTGTAGATATGTTTGTACAAGCCCGATTGCATGACCTCCGGCGAGTCTTCAAAGTCGTCCAACAGATCACTCTTGGAGACATTAAGCATTTCAACCTTGATGTTTTCGCGGAAATTGGTCCGATCCACCAGCAACTGCAAACCGCGCCAAGAGGACTCCAAGGCCTGGAACTCCGGGTCGTGCAGAATCTCATCCATCTGACGACTGAGCTTGGCATCGATCTCGGCGATCATGCGGTCAACCATGGCTTTCTTGACCGGTTCACCGCTGTTCTGCGGTTTGAGCAATTCCTCGATGAATGCAGAGACGCCGCGCTTGGCGATGTCGTAGGCCTCGTCGTCCGGAGAAAGACTGGTTTGAGCGATGATGCTGTCGAGAAGGCTGTACTCGACTGCTTCATTGTTTTTCTGCTGCGCTACGCTGCTGCTCATGGGGTTAGCCTCCTTGGCTAATGGGGTCAGCTTCAAGGCCCAGCTCGCTCAGCACACGAGCCCGGGACTCATCGACGGCGAGCACGCCCTCAATCGCTTTTCGAAATGCAGGTGCGTTACCCAGGGGCCCCTTGAGAGCTACCAGCGCGTCGCGCAGCTCCATCAGTTTCTTGAGCTCAGGTACTTGCTCGACCAGGCTGGCCGGATTGAAATCCCTCATCGAATTAACGCTCAGTTGCACAACTAACGTTTCTGTTTCGCTTTCTTCCAGCAAACGGTTCGGCACACTCAGCGTCAGCTTCAGCTCTTGCTTGGCCAGGACCTCATCGAACGTCATCTTGTCGACGCTGATCGGCTTGCGATCCTCAACCTTGCGCTCGTCTGCACGGTGGGTGTAATCACCCATTGCGACTAATTTCAGCGGTAGTTCAATCTGTTCCTGAGCCCCGCCAGTCGTGGGCTTGAACGTAATGTTGATACGTTCCTTGGGCGCTACAGAGCCATCTTTGGCCATGGTTTTTTCCTTAAGATTTTGACCCGCAGGCCTATTCAATGACCCGTTCCAGGTCGAGGTAACACAATCTGCGATAGGTCTCGTTCCTGCACTCACGTACGGCGTGGCTCTGTGGCAGAAGCTCACAGCAGTGATGCAACTGGTGCAGTACCTGAAGCCCAAGATCGGGCTCCCACCCATTCAAGTCGGCGTGCTGAAGGTTCTGATCCAGTGCTTCGAGCTGGATCTTGGCGAGTTCGTATTTCTTGGCCGATATGCACAAGCGAGCCATTGCGAACCGCCAGAGAAATCGCTCACGGGCGCCAAGAGCGCTTCGCATGCCGTGCCTGAGTGACTGGACAGCAGGCTTGAGGCCATCCTCATGCAGAATCGACCGCGCCTCTTCGAGGGCCAGGTCCCACGGCGCGTCGCTGTTGACGACATCGATGCCAAGCGGGGCATTGGAGCATTGCAAGTGAGGCATCACATGGGCGGCGATCCAACCACGAGTCGCCGGATCGGCAAACGGCACGCCGTCATGCCAGCGCAGTTCCAATACACCCGGCAGGCGCTGGATGAACTGCGCAAAATGGACTTCCACTTCCCGCATGGCCTGCTCGGCATTCAAGCCTTGGAGGCATTCCCAGGCGAGCCTTTGACCATCGAACCAGAATGGAGCCTTGGCCAGACTGGCTTCGACTTGAACAAGCAGGTCCGCATAGCGGCCCTGCAAGAAGGTTTCCTGATAGCTCTTGAGTCTGTCCATCGGTACGCCACGCAGTTGAGTAACCTGTTCTGCGTTGCGCTCAGGCATTACATCGATCGAGAGCCATAACAAGGCCCTATTCAACCGCAGGGCCCGAGCGTCGGTTGCTTTTTGCTTGAGCCACCAGGCACACAGTGAACGGGCACCTTCCTGCTGGACGCGCAGGGTTCTACAAGCCTCTTTTTCGCTTTCAATCGGAGTCTCGCAGGCAAGCAATTGAGCGGCCGTCTGTTTCACCTGGGCAACTGCCGCATGGATGACACCGGGTTGCGGCTGGTGCTGGGCGACTCGTTGGATCATGTGTTTGATTCGCCGGCAAAGTGGTAACAGCAAGGGCGCCTCGTCGCCCAGATAAGCGCTGCAAACCGCGTCGAGTCCTTCAAGCTGAGCCGCCAGATGATGGAACAACGGCATCTGCTCCTTGAATGCCACGTTATCCCCCAGCACCTGATCCAAGCGCGTCACCAGCCAGTTGATGCTGGCGGCACGGGTTCGAAGCTTGGCGGGATGGATCTCGGCCCAATGGCTTTTACAAAGGTGATGCAAGAGACAAAGGCCGGCCAGCAGCCCCTGGAAAGATTCACGCTGATACAGCGCCCATGTCAGCCAGACAGCGACCCGTACATCCTTCGACTGCCGGCGCAGTAGCGATTCGCTCTGTTCAAGAACCTTCAGCCAATCGACTTGATCGTGCTCATACATCGATCGAGATTTGATCAACTCGCTTTCCAACGCTTCGTACTCATTGGAAAAACGCACGTCCGCACCCGCAAAACTGTCCTTGGACACAGGCGACTTGGCGAGAGCCAGGTAATGGGCGGAAAGTTTTCCTGAGTACGACATTCACGACTCTGTTTAGATGAATTCGGTTTATGGTCCGACTATTCAGGACGCAGGCTATCCATAAGCAAACAATGGATACTTCAGATAACGTGGGTGACAACTGCCACTACACCCCAGCAGCTACCCTCCACTCGAACGCAGCAGAGCATGCCAAGGTTCAACAAATAAAAAAGTAGGAAATTTCGGTTTTTACTTGGAACAAAACGAAAAAGACAAACAGACAGTAAAAACCCAACCCAGATCACATCACTGATACCAAGTCGAACTCCACGTCAACCATCAATAAAGCTAAATCATTACACAAGTTGACAAAACTTATGGTTAAGAGAAATTTCCTACATACTTTTCTTTTTTTTAATCTATTGAGGTTTTTGTCCTTCAAGGCTGCTTCAATGTCCTCAGGAGTCACTGCAAACCCAAGGACGAATCGATGTCTCACTTCCATGCCCGTTCAAAATCCCGAATCGCCATCACTGGCCTTGAACCTGAATTTCAAGTTCATACATTCAAAGGTAGAGAGGCTATCAGCCAGCCCTATTCGTTCGATGTAGAACTCGTCAGTGAGCGAAAGGACATCGATCTTGAGAAACTGCTCCATAGACAGGCATTTCTTACATTCGGCCAACAAGAAAAACAGACATGCGGTGTGCACGGACTCATCTACCGCGCTGCACAAGTCGACTCCGGCAAGCGGCTCACTCATTACAAGGTAAAACTCAAACCCCAACTTTTCTACTTGGCACATCGCATTAATCAACGGATCTTCCAGCACCTCAGCGTCCCGCAAATCATCACATCGATCCTCAAGGAACATGGCATTCTTTCCGATGCCCATCACTTTCACTTGAGTGAACACTACGCGCCCCGCGCCTATTGCGTACAGTACCGAGAATCAGACTTGCACTTCATTGAGCGCCTGTGTCAAGAAGAGGGCTTGCACTATCATTTCCAGCACAGTGAATCGAGCCATCACCTGGTATTTGGCGATGACCAGACTGTGTTTCCCCGAATCGACCACCTTGGTGTTTATAAACAGCACAGCGGCATGATCGCCGATGAACCGGTGATACGACGTTTTGCTTTAAGACTGGAAACCCGGACCAGCCAAGTCCGGCGTCGAGACTACGATTTCGAAAAAGCCTCGGTTCTAATGGAAAATAACTGGCAGCCAGACCACGAAAGCGTCCAACCAAACTTGGAGGACTATGATTATCCCGGCAATTTTACCCGGGATAAACGAGGTCGACTGCTGAGCAGGCGCAGCCTGGAACGCCATCGCGCCGACTACCAGCAGGCGGAAGGCCACAGTGGTCAGCCCACGCTGGCGGCCGGACACTTCCTGATGCTGAGTGAACATCCTCGCCAGGAATGGAATGATCTATGGCTGCTGACGGAAGTGCATCACGAAGGCAGGCAGCCGCAAGTCTTGGAAGAAGGCGCCGCTGGCGCCCCCTCCACGCACGCCGGAGACTTCGACCAGGGTTATCGCAATCGCTTCGTCGCGACCCCTTGGGATGTGATCTTTCGCGCACGACGTGTCTATCAAAAACCCTGTATAGCGGGTAGCCAGACCGCCGTGGTTACCGGTCCCAAGGGCGAAGACATCCACTGCGACCATTACGGTCGGGTCAAGGTCAGGTTTTTCTGGGATCGCGCGGATCCTCTGGACGATGGCAGCAGTTGCTGGCTGCGCGTCGCGTCCAATTGGGCAGGCAACGGTTACGGCGCCGTGACGATTCCAAGAGTGGGGATGGAAGTATTGGTGACCTTCATGGAAGGCGACCCCGACAAGCCTTTGATCAGCGGATGTCTGACCAACAGCAGTAACCCTTTGCCCTACCCCCTGCCCGAACTCAAGACGCGCACGGTGCTTCGCTCCCGCAGTTCGCCGGGCGGCAAGGGGTTCAATGAGCTGCATCTGGAAGACCGCGAAGGGCAGGAATTGATCTACCTGCGGGCCCAGCGCGACATGGAACAGAAGATTGAACATGACAGCCGGTTGGAAGTGGGCAACGAAAGGCTGGAAACCGTCATGGGCAACAGCACCACCGTGCTACGTGCCGAAGAACATCGAACCACGGCCTCCAACCGCACGATCCGGGTGGAGGGGGACGATCACCTGCACGCGGCCAACCGACATACCCACGTCGATCAAACATTGATCGTCGAAGCTGGCCAGCAAGTGCATATAAAGGCAGGCGCTCATCTGGTTCTGCACGCAGGCACGACCCTGAGTTTGAATGCTGGAGGTCAGCACATCGTCATAGGCCACGGCGGCATCTACAGCAGCAGTGAAATTCAGATCGGCGGAGCACCGATAACCGCTGCGCCCGCCTCATCACACACGCACGGTACAACGCTCCCCCTTGTTTCACCGATAGAGTCACCTCGATCGCTCGCCCCTACTCAGCGCGCCTTGATGAGCGCCAGTAAAGCCCTGGGATTGGACTTCTGTCCGATTTGCGAGACTTGCCGCGAAGGGATTTGCTGTACGGAAGCCGTCGCCGCATGACTCAAACCTATCCCCATCAATGGTTGAGTGAGCACCAACACCTTGGCCACAGTTTGTGCGTTGTCCTGGACTCGGAAAATGAGGGCCCGGCACGCCAGGCCTTTCTCAAGAACAGCCGACCCGATCAGTACCTAAGCGTCTATGGCCAAACCGAGGCCAGCGACCTCAACGATGCCGGCCCCTTTGTCTTTGGTTTCGATCAACCTGACGACCCGAACGTCAGCGAACTGCTCAGGCGCCCAGAAAGTCACTGGGGATGGCTGGCCAGCCTGCCCAAGGGAAGCCTCTTCCGGCTGGTCGAACACTGGCGTGAGCGAATGATTGTCGGAACGCGCCCTCATCAGGCGTTGTATCGCTTTCATGACAATCGGGTATTGAGCCGGGCACTTGAACACCTGCCCCTTGAGGCCTATCCCGCCTATCTCGGGCCAGCAATCAGCGTATGTTACTGGCAGGGCACGCGCTGGAAGAATGTCGATAACCCGGCCCCCGGTAAGCACCCGGTGCCAGACTCACCGCTTTGGTTAGAGGTGCCCTTCCCACGACCGCAAGCGATGGAGGCCCGCCGGCTCAATGCACACCGGATTCTGTTGGCCGAGCATCTCCAGGCCTATGCCGAACTCGCCGAACAGCAGGCCGCTGATACCTGGTTGCAATCCGTACTCGATCTGGCCGAAACGTGGAACTGGCAGGCGCCTGGGCAGTTGGAATTTTTGCTGACCCAACGCCTGCGCACACTCGAACCGATGCCGCCGTACTGGCACGTACGTCCTGGCGAAGATCCCGACGAGCATTTTGACCGGGTTCGATCGATGGCGGACTTCTGGCAAGGAGGCGCACCGCTATGACGATCCTCCCGATAACGATTCTTGGCTTGGGCCTGGCGATCACGGCTGGCTGCATCTACAAGCCATCCAATACCTTCACATTCACCGCTGATCTGCCACCTGACTTTGCTTATCAGGCCATTGCCGTATATGTCCCTGCCAAAGGACAAACCTGCACTGTACCGGGTGGAAGAAATACCGAAGTTGGGTACAACCTGCACTGGCGAAAGCATTACCAACCAGATTCGAAAATCGCCCTGTATCGAAGGGTCAGCGGCTGCCAGCTGGTGATTTACAGGATCAAGCTCGAAATCAATTCGGCCTACGGAGACGACTGGGGAGATATCAGCGGGGATGCCGCAACCGTTGCCATACGTGATGAGCTGGAGCCGCAATACAAGGGCACTTTCAGCGAAACGGGTGAAAGTGTCTTTTATGGTCAATGCCAGTGGCTGTTCCGCACCGCAGGGCCCAGGCGTCGCATCGTCAAGATCCTCGACTGCAAGGAAACCAATGCGCAAGGCGAGCTGCAAGTTGGTCGCCCGTTCTCCGCTTATACCCTGGATCAACTACCGGGCAAGACGCTCAGGATGAGGATCAACTTGGCGGAAGAGGAACGGCCCTACATGCGCGACACCTGGGTGAAATTTCCTAACGGCTGGAAGCGCTGCCTCGGCAAGAGCTTCGAGGATCCATACGCATTCTGTTTAGGAAACCACAAGGACTTCAGTGGCTTTCAGATGCCGGACGGACAGAAATGCACCCTCTATCCAGGGTGCAGTGAATAAGGACATCAACCATGACATCAATGCAATTGGAATTGGAATCCCGGCTGGGCAGTCGCATTCTGAGCTGCCCCGTGAAGGGAAAATGGACTGGATTTCAACTCGTCGATGAGTTCGGCTCTGGCGAGCCTTACGCCGGACTGACTTACGTCGCAATCGATTCAGAAGGGCAAAAATACACGGACAACCTGGACTCCAACGGCATGGGTAGGATCAATGACCACCATGCGGGACCGGTTGCCCTGATCTTTGAGCAAAAATATCGAGGTCCCGAAGAGCTCTATTTAACGCTTCAAGGCAGGGATCACTACCCCTTGGAAATCACCGAACTCCAAGTCCGTGCCGAACAAACCCGTCACCTGAACAACAATGCCACCCGAACCCGAGAAAACCCTGCACAAGCCAGTGCGGACGATTTCTTTCAGGTGGAAGTACGTCATCTGGTCAAACACGCCGCTCACCTGCCTCCCGAGGTATATCGTCATTACCCGCTGCGCGGCGGCCCCGCACGACTGCTAGGCGAACATGGCAAATTCGGCGTGGCCTTGATGCCGGAAAAACATACGGTTTTGGAAGTGCGCCCGTTGCGAGCCCTGCGGCCCTTGTTATCACTGACTCCTGAATTCTGCGCGCTTAACCTGTATCAGTTGGCCCTCATGTCGACACTGAGCTATTGCCCCTTCGGCCAGAAACCCGACCAACCTCCGATAAACACGCCGATAAGCTTCACTCTCCAACCCAGCGTCGGCAACTGGTTCGCGGATGGCCTGGCCAAATCCGAGGAGCTCTGGAAGCTAGGCCCAGAGCAACCAGAACCCTGCTACTACCCGCTGTACGAAGATGTTCCCTACTCCAAACGCCTGGAGATCGTGCCGTTCGACATCGAACTCTATGCGGTGAACGACCCAAAATTGGGTGAAGAGCAGGAGCACCCTGCCAAGGTCCATTTTCTGGATGATCGTACGCTCGGCAAGGAAGCTACTGATACTCAAGCGTTCATTACCCACCATGACGAAGTGATCCTGATTGCCGTGCGCGGTACATCGGAAATGCTCGCTGACGGTTTGCGCGATGCCGATGCACTTCAAGTGCCATTTGAAGAGGGTGATGGCCAAGTACATCGCGGATTCTATGGCGCGGCCAAAAAAGCGGCGGCCTTTGTGACAAGTTATCTGGACCGGTTCCATACCGGGCAACAGCTATTGATTTGCGGTCATAGCCTGGGCGGTGCCGTAGCCCTGTTACTTTCTGAAATGCTGCGTCGCCGAGCAGGCTTTGACTACCGCATCCAGCTCTACACTTACGGCGCACCCCGTGCGGCTGATGCCACCTTCACAAAAAATGCCGAGCCCCTTGCGCACCACCGCATGGTCAACCACAACGACCCGATACCCAGCGTTCCCGGAAGCTGGATGAACACCCGGGCAGGCGTTTATGGCACAGGTGCAGCACTGACTTTCGTCAACGTACCGGTTGGACTTTCGGTGTTCGTGGCGGGCATCACCAACTGGACAGGCGAAAACTACGCGCACCACGGCACCTTGCGACATTTCCTACCGGTTGAATTCGGTCGCCAGGAAAAGTCCTCGATCCTATGGACCCCCAGTTGCGACACCATCACCCAGCAAGCCGCCTGCCAGGTGGCCTTACAGCACCGCCATGGTTTGCCGGATCGCCCGTCGTTACTGGCTCAACTGGTCCATACCGGCAATCACTTCATGGTCCCGGGCTACATTCCCGCGTGCTGGGCAACGCTGCGTCGCTGGCAGCAAGCGCAAGCAGCCGGAGACACATTGGTGACAAAGCGAGAATATGAATGGGTGGCCAACGCATTGGCACGGATTACCCAGCAACTGCGCAGCGAAACCCGTGCGATGGAACAGGGTGCTCCCAACGGGCGCAGCCACATTCCCATTAACGACGCACTTACCCACGAGATCGACAAACTACGCACCACGCACGCTCGCCTGGCGACTTTACGCACCGCGTCGGTCAGTGAAAGAGACGTGTACGGCAGCGTGTCGGAGCGCCCCGAACAGTTGGCGCAAAGTTTGACCCGTTGGCAGGCGCACCCGCAGAACCGGCGGATGGTGCAATGGGCACCTACACCGACCCGGGACGCCGAAGGTGATGGGCTCAGAAATGCCCATGGCTACTCCATTGGCAAACCCTATGCGCTGGATGTCGACTCCATGATCTGACTCGAAGCATCCCTCGACCTACAGGCCTTGAATGCTCCAAGGCCCAGTCGATTAAAGCAGATGCCCCATCTGCCTACAGCGCAAACGGCAGCATCACACGAACCGCCTGCCGCTGCGCCAACCGCTGCTGAAACTCCATCGGGTCGTGGATCAGCACATCCTGCCCGGCGAAGGATTCGGCGGCGATCAAGCGCGACAGCCAGAAGCGCACGCACGCCACGCGCAGCAGGGTCGGCCAGAGGTCGGCCTCGGCGGCGGTGAACGGTCGCAGTGCCGCGTAAGCGCCCAGCAAGGCTCGCGCCCGTGGGCCGTCGAGCACGCCGTCGTCGTCCGAACACCAGTCGTTCAGGGCAATGGCCACGTCATACAACATCGGCCCGGAACAGGCGTTGTAGAAGTCGATCAAGCCGGTCAGGTGGGTGCCTTCGAACATCGCATTATCGCGGAACAGGTCAGCGTGGATGTTGGCGCGGGGCAGCGCCAGGATGCCGACCTTTTGCTGGGCGATTTCTTCCAGCGCGGCTTCCAGCAACCGGCGGGCCTCGGCGTCGAGGTGCGACAGCAGTTTGGCGCCCTCTTCCTGCATCCAGTCCAGACCGCGGTCGGTCTTGCGCTTGATCATGTTGTCGCGGGTGGCCAGGTGCAGGTGCGCCAGCAATTCGCCGACCTGGGCGCAATGCTGGGCATTGGCCTGTTTGATGTGCTTACCCGCCAGGCGCGGTTGCAGCAGCGCAGGCTTGCCTGCCAGTTCCCGCAGCGCGACGCCGTCGGTGGTGCGCAAGGCGTATGGCACCGGCAGGTCGGCGTCGTGCAGCACGTCGAGCAGTTCGATGAAGAACGGCATTTCCTGCACCGGGCCGCGTTCAACCAGGGTCAGGACGAACTCGCCCCGCTCCAGGCTGATAAAGAAATTGGTGTTTTCGCTACCGGCGGCAATCCCCTGGAAATCAAGCAGGCGGCCGAGCCCATAAGGGGCGAGAAAGGTTTCCAGCTCGGGCCGGGCCAAGGGGGTAAACACAGACATGGTTAAAAACTGCTCAGTTCTGGCGCCGCGGTGCAGCGGCGCCGATTAAAGTTAGGCAACTACTTCCACTCGAAGATTTTCCAGGACGGAATCAACATGTCCGGCTGGTCCGAGCGGATGAAGTTTGCATCTGTCCCGTCGGCGCGCACCAGGAAATACGGCGGCGCACCTTTGGGCGTAACCTTGATCGCGTACAGGAAACCGTTTTGGCGGTACTCCTGGATGACCTTGTCCCCTTCCGTGCGGATCGTGACTTCCGGCTCTGGCGTTGGGGCATCGTCCGCGGCCATGACGGCCAATGGAACGGTTGCAAACAAGCCAGCCAGTAACAGGCGATTGAGTGTGCGCATGATAACCTTGTCCCTTTGTCGTCAACGGTCCCGCTATTCTAGCCCCGGACCCGCCGAAAAGGTTGATCGTGCTCATGAGCCAAGCCCCCCTCGTCCTGGTGGACGGTTCTTCATATCTGTACCGCGCCTTCCACGCGCTGCCACCGCTGACCACCTCCAAAGGCCTGCCCACCGGTGCGGTCAAGGGCGTGCTGAACATGCTCAAGAGCCTGCGCAAGCAGTATCCGGACAGCCCGTTCGCCGTGGTGTTCGACGCCAAGGGCGGGACGTTTCGCGATGCGCTGTACGCCGAATACAAGGCCAACCGCCCGAGCATGCCCGACGACATGCGCGTGCAGATCGAGCCGCTGCACGCCAGCGTCAAGGCCCTGGGCTTCCCGCTGCTGTGCGTGGACAACGTCGAGGCCGATGACGTGATCGGCACCCTGGCCCGCAGCAGCGCGGCGGCCAATCGCCCGGTGGTGATCTCCACCGGCGACAAAGACATGGCGCAGTTGGTCGATGGGCACATTACCTTGGTCAATACGATGACCGGTAGCGCGCTGGACGTGGCTGGCGTTAAGGAGAAATTTGGCGTCGCTCCGGAGCAGATCATCGATTACCTGGCGTTGATGGGCGATTCCTCCGACAACATCCCGGGCGTGCCGGGCATCGGGCCGAAAACCGCGTCCGGCCTGCTGGTGGGCGTCAACGGCGGCCTGACCGAGCTGTACGCACAACTGGACATCGTCGCCACCTTGCCGATCCGTGGCGCCAAGACCCTGCCCGCCAAGCTGGAAGAGCACAAGGAAATGGCGTTCCTGTCCTACGAGCTGGCAACCATCAAGACCGACGTGCCGTTGGACGTTGGCCTGGACGACCTGCAGATGGGCGAGCCGGACCACGAGAAACTCGCCGAGCTCTACACCCTGCTGGAGTTCAAGAGCTGGTTCGAGGAAAACCAGCGGGACGCCAAGCGCGCTGGCCAGGAGATCGTCGAAGTCAGCGACGAACAGCCCGGCGCCGCCGAGGCCCAGTACGAGATCATTCTTGAACAGGCGCAGTTCGAGGCGTTGCTCGACAAGCTGAACAAGGCGCCGCTGTTCGCGTTCGTCACCGAAACCAACGGCAACGACGCCCAGCATTCACAACTGGTCGGTTTGTCGTTCGCGGTGGCGCCGTTTGAAGCGGCCTACATTCCGTTGACCCATTCCTACATGGGCGTGCCCGAGCAGTTGGACCGCGACACCGTACTCAAGACCCTCAAGCCGCTGCTGGAAGACCCCAACAAGCTCAAGATCGGCCAGCACGCCAAGTTCGAAACCAACATCCTGGCGAACTGCGCCATCGGCGGGGACCAGAACAACGGCATCTTCGTCCAGGGCATCGCCTTCGACACCATGCTCGAATCCTACGTGCTGGATTCCACCGCGACTCGCCATGACATGGACAGCCTGGCGCTCAAGTACCTGGGCCAGAGCAAGACCGATTTCCAGGACATCGCGGGCAAGGGGGTCAAGCAACTGAGCTTCGACCAGATCGCCCTGGAACTGGCCGGCCCGTATGCCGCCGAAGGGGCCGACGTGACTTTGCGTCTGCACCAGGCCTTGCAGGAGAAACTCGCCGCCACGCCGAGCCTGGGCACGGTGTTGAATGACATCGAAATGCCGCTGATGCCGGTCCTGGCGCGCATCGAACGCCAGGGCGCGCTGGTGGATGCGAACCTGCTGGGTGTACAGAGCGTTGAGTTGGGCGAGAAGCTGGTGGCACTGGAGCGTGAGGCGTTTGCCATCGCCGGCGAGGAATTCAACCTCGGCTCGCCGAAGCAACTGGGCGTGATCCTGTACGAAAAACTCGGCTTGCCGGTGCTCAGCAAAACCGCCAAGGGCCAGGCGTCCACCGCCGAAGCCGTGCTCGCCGAACTGGCCGAGCAGGATTACCCGCTGCCCAAGGTGCTGATGCAGTACCGTTCGTTGAGCAAGCTCAAGAGCACCTACACCGACCGCCTGCCGGAGCAGATCAACAGCCGCACCGGACGCGTGCACACCAACTATCAACAAGCCGTCGCGGCGACCGGGCGTTTGTCGTCCATCGACCCGAACCTGCAGAACATTCCGATCCGGACCGCCGAAGGCCGCCGGATTCGCCAGGCGTTCATCGCGCCCAAAGGCTACAAGCTGCTGGCAGCGGACTACTCGCAGATCGAACTGCGGATCATGGCGCACCTGGCCAAGGACGAAGGCCTGCTTCATGCGTTCCGCAACAATCTGGATGTGCACCGGGCCACGGCCGCCGAAGTATTCGGCGTCGAGCTGGAAGCCGTCAGCCATGACCAGCGTCGCAGCGCCAAGGCGATCAACTTCGGCTTGATCTACGGCATGAGCGCATTCGGCCTCGCCAAACAGATCGGCGTGGACCGCAAGCAATCCCAGGCCTACATCGACCGCTATTTCGCCCGCTACCCCGGGGTGTTGCAGTACATGGAGCGCACCCGCGCCCAGGCGGCCGAGCAGGGTTTCGTCGAAACCATTTTCGGCCGCCGGCTGTACCTGCCGGACATCAACGCGAAGAACCCGGCCCTGCGCAAAGGCGCCGAGCGCACGGCGATCAACGCGCCGATGCAAGGCACCGCCGCCGATATCATCAAGAAGGCCATGGTGGCCGTGGACCGCTGGTTGTCGAACTCAGGGCTGGACGCCCGGGTCATCCTGCAGGTGCACGATGAATTGGTGCTGGAAGTGCGCGAAGACCTGGTCGACCAGGTCAGCACTGAAATTCGCCAGCACATGAGCGCCGCCGCCACGCTGGATGTGCCGCTGCTGGTGGAAGTGGGCGTGGGTAATAACTGGGACGAGGCGCACTGATAGGTCTGCCGGTGGCGCTAGAACAGCCTGTGGCGAGGGAGCTTGCTCCCGCTGGGTGGCGCAGCCGCCCCCAACATTTTGTGAGCGCTTCGCGCTCAAGCGGGAGCAAGCTCCCTCGCCACAGAAAGCACTGCGCAACCGGCAAAAACGTTTAAGTTCGGAAAAGCCCTACGGTTATTTCCAAAAATAATCTGAACTAAACCCGTGAATTGCCACTCAGAGATTTTGAATGGCTGGTGAAGCCCTTCAATGCTCCTATGTTGTGTTAAGTGTTGGCAGATATCTGGACCCCGCCCTAGCGGTCCGGAACTTGGACCCCGAACTTCCCCCTCCCCATACGAAGTCCGGGGTTTTTTTTGCCTGCGATTTGGCTTATTCGGCCGCTTCGCTGCCCTTGTCCGCCAGTTCCATCCAGTCGGCCAGCACGGTGTAGGCCTCTTCCAGGCCCATGCGCTTGGGCGCCGAGAACAGCTGGATGGTGACCGCGTCGCCCCAGCCTTTGCGGATTTCCGACTGCACCTTGAGCAAGGTGTTCTTGGCCGCGCCGTAGGTGAGCTTGTCCGCCTTGGTCAGCAGGATGTGCATCGGCATGCCGCTGGCCACGGCCCAGTCCAGCATCAGCAGGTCGAAGTCGGTCATCGGATGGCGGATGTCCATCATCAGAATCAAACCCTTCAGACTCTCGCGGCTGCCCAGGTAGGCTTCCAGGTGGCGCTGCCAGTGTTGCTTGAGCGGAATCGGCACCTTGGCGTAGCCGTAGCCAGGCAGGTCGACCAAACGGCGTTCATCGTCTAGCTTGAAGAAGTTCAAGAGCTGCGTGCGACCTGGGGTTTTCGAGGTGCGTGCCAGGCTCGCATGGGTCAGGGTGTTCAGCGCGCTGGACTTGCCGGCGTTGGAACGCCCGGCAAAGGCCACTTCAAAGCCTTCGTCGTCAGGGCACTGGTCGACTTTGGCGGCGCTGAGCATGAAGGTGGACTGTTGGCACAGACCAAGGATGGGGTTCTTCAGTTGCATGGGATTTCCGATGTGAGCGGCGTCGGGAATGGACGCGGCAAGCTGTGTCGTTTCCGTTTCAGTGACGCCAGTATATAATGCCGCAGATTTTGTGTGCGCTTTGTCCCAGCGTAGGATGAAGCTCACGGGAGCGATCGACCGAAATTGCGCACTAGAACGCAGCTCGCTCTCAACCCTGAAAAGGTCGTTTTATGACGAAATGGCTGCTAGCTGCCGGTGTCTTGATGCCGCTTTACAGCGCTCAGGCTACACAGGATCCGGAAGCTGTGTACAACCGTGTTTGTGGTGCCTGTCATTCCGGCCAACTCCCCACAGCGCCCCGCAAGGGCGACCAGGAAGCTTGGACGCCGAGGTTGGCGAAAGGTATGGAGACGCTGGTGCAACACGTGACCCAGGGTTTCAAGGCGATGCCGCCGCGTGGTTTGTGCATGGACTGCAGTGCCGAGGATTACCGAGCAATCATCCAGTGGATGAGCGAGTGATCCCGGTCCATAACTCTTTAACCCTTAGCCGTAGTTGGATTAGCTGATGAACAAACTGATCGTGAGTCTGCTGTTGACCTTGGGGATGACCGGTGTAGCCCACGCCGCTGGCGATGCCGCTGCCGGTCAGGCGAAAGCGGCGGTATGCGGGGCCTGCCATGGTCCAGATGGCAATAGCATGGCGCCCAACTTTCCGAAACTGGCGGGCCAGGGCGAGCGTTACCTGAACAAGCAACTGCACGACATCAAGTCCGGCAAGCGCACGGTGCTGGAGATGACCGGCTTGCTGACCAACCTGAGCGATCAGGACCTGGCGGACATCTCGGCCTACTTCGCCAGCCAGAAAGGCAGCGTCGGGGCAGCCGATCCAAAACTCGTGGCCCGTGGCGAGAAGCTGTTCCGCGGCGGCGACCTGGAAAAGGGCCTGCCAGCCTGCACCGGCTGCCATTCGCCTAACGGCGCCGGCAACGCCGCTGCCGGCTTCCCACACCTGGGTGGCCAGCATGCCCAGTACGTTGCCAAGCAGCTGACCGACTTCCGCAAGGAAGAAGCCGGCCGCGCCAACGACGGCGACGCGATGACCATGCGTACCATCGCTCGCAAGTTGAGCGACGAAGACATCGCCGCCGTCGCCAGCTACATCCAGGGCCTGCACTAAGGTCCTCGGGCGACGTTATGAGGGGTGTACACCGCTTGTAACGTTAACGCTCGATTAATCTGTCGATGCAAGCATCAAAAGGGTGGCTTTGGCCGCCCTTTTTTGTGGCCGCTGCCGTTACACTAGCGAAACTGAACCCGCCAAGGTCTGTCTGAGAAACACACCTCGCGAGGCCCCCTTATTGTCCAGGAGTAAAGCATGCGTAATCTGATCACCAGCGCCGCGCTCGTCGTCGCCAGCCTGTTCGGCATGGCAGCCCAAGCCACCGCCGACGAGGCGAAGGCCCCTTACGTTGAATTGACTAACCCGGTTCCGGTGTCAGCGCCTGGCAAGATCGAAGTGGTTGAGCTGTTCTGGTACGGCTGCCCGCATTGCTACGCATTCGAGCCAGTCATCAACCCATGGGTCGAGAAGCTGCCCAAGGACGTCAACTTCGTTCGCATTCCGGCCATGTTTGGCGGCCCATGGGACGCCCACGGCCAGATGTTCCTGACCCTTGAAGCCATGGGCGTCGAGCACCAGGTTCACGCGGCGGTCTTCAACGCGATCCAGAAAGAACACAAAAAACTCACCGACAAGAATGACATGGCCGACTTCCTGGCAACCCAGGGCGTAGACAAGGATAAATTCCTGGCGACCTTCGACTCCTTCGCCGTCAAGGGCCAGATCGTCAAAGCCAAGGAGCTGGCCAAGAAGTACGAGATCACCGGCGTACCGACCATGATCGTCAACGGCAAGTATCGCTTCGACATCGGCTCTGCCGGCGGTGCGGAACAAGCCTTGCAACTGGCCGACCAGTTGATCGCCAAGGAACGGGCGACGACCAAGGCAGTTGCCAACTAAGCGCGGCCCACGCCCATGGCCCGCTGGAGTACCGAACGCCTCGTTGGCCTGCATGAACCGCGGGTCAACGAACATCATGTCGCCTCCACGGGCCTGCCCGCCGACAGCCGCCTGCGACTGCTGAGCTTCAACATCCAGGTCGGCATCAGCACCGAGCGCTATCGGCATTACTTGACCCGCGGCTGGCAACATCTGCTGCCCCACACCGGGCGCGCCGGTAACCTGCAGAAAATCGGCGACCTGCTCAAGGATTTCGACCTGGTGGCCTTGCAAGAGGCCGATGGCGGCAGCTTGAGGTCCGGCTACGTCAACCAGGTGGAACACCTGGCGCAACTGGGTGCCTTCCCCTACTGGTACCAACAACTCAATCGCAACCTCGGACGTTTCGGCCAGCACAGCAATGGCGTGCTGAGTCGCCTGCGACCGTGGGCGATCGAAGACCATCCGCTGCCTGGCCCCAAAGGGCGCGGGGCGATCCTGGCGCGGTTCGGCGAAGGCCCGGAGGCGCTCATCGTGGTGATGATGCACCTGGCCCTCGGCGCACGTACCCGGACGATGCAACTGGCCTACATCCGCGAGCTGATCGGCGGTTACAAGCACCAGGTGCTGATGGGGGACATGAACACCCACGCCAGCGACCTGCTGCAAACCTCGCCCCTGCGCGATCTCGGCCTGCTTGCGCCGCAACTGCAAGCGACCTTTCCCAGTTGGCGCCCCCAGCGCTGCCTGGACCATATCCTGTTGAGCCCCACCCTGACCCTCGAACGCGTCGAGGTGCTGGCCCAACCCATTTCCGATCACCTGCCGGTCGCGGTCGAGATTCGTTTGCCGGGTTCGCTCACGGCCGACGCCTTCCCTGCGTTAAGTCCGGCCCCTCGCGGATCCGATGAATGAGCGACGACGCCGAACGCTGGAGAGAGAAGTACCTCAAGAGTCTCGAACAGCAGGAAAAGCTTGAGCGCCGCTGGGATGCCCGGCTCGACTTGCTGCGTCGCGGCCTGGTCCGCAGCACCTTGGCCGCCGAAGGCTCGGACCGGGCGGTCGACGAATGCATGAAGGAAATGCGTGAGGCGATCCGCACCGACGACATGGATGCGGCCCTTGCCACCCTGCTGCCGCGCCTGGAGAAAGCCGTACTCGACTCCGAACAGCGCCGCGAGACCCGGGTCGAGCAGATGAGCGCTGCACTGACGGCCCTGGTGGCGCAGTTGCAGACCCTGCCGCTGCCCAAGGACGTCAGCCGGCCCCTGAAGAAATTTTCCAAGCGACTGGACGACCGGGTCGGCCAGACCCGAGAGATCCCGCTGTTGCTGAGCGAGCTGAGCACCTTGCAAGGCCAGGCCCTGAGCGCGCTGGAACCCCCTGCCGAAGCCCATCGTCCCGGCCTGCTGCAGCGGCTGTTTGGCGGCCAGGGCCACGAGGATGCGCCGCAAGAGCCTGCCCAGGTCGACGCGGCCCCCGTCGCGCAGGCCGCACCCACGCCGCAGCGCCGCGCGACCGATATAGCACCTGTCGAGCCGGATTCGGAACCGCAGCCCGCCCCCACACCGACCTCGGAACCAGCGCCCTCGGCAGAGCCCGCGCCTGCCGCTCAAGTACGGCCTGAACCGGCAACCGTCGCTGCGCCGGAAGCTGACCCCGTGGCGCCTGCCGCGCCCCCTGTTCCGGCGCCAGCACCCGAAGAGCCGCAGCCGGCCAGCGAACCGGACGACACCACCGAGCCGGCCACCGTTGAACCGCCTACCCCGCAAGCGACGCCTGCGAACCCCGATGAGCTGCTGCCGCAGACGCCAGCGCCTCTTCCTGCGACAGAGCCAGAATCACAGGCAGAGGCCAACGCCGCCGAGGCCGCTGTCGAGGCGGCCGATGCCCAATACGCCCTGCCCGACTCCCCGGAACCGTCCTACAGCTCGGTGGCCCGGCACATTGAAGACACCTTGCTGGGCCTGCTCGGTGACCTGACACTGCCCGAGCGGCACCGACCGCAAGCCGAGGCAATGCGTGAGAAGCTGCAAAACGGTTTGAACTGGTACGAGTTACTGCCGATTCTCGACGATCTGGCGGTGCTCATGCTGGCGATCACCGACAGCGGCCAGCACGAATTCGAAGCCTACCTGCAGCGCCTCAACGATCGGCTGGAGGCGTTCCAAAACAGCTTGCTGGCCGCCAGCGAAGACCATGCGGAAAATCTCTCGGTTTCCCGGGACATGGACATCCAGATTCGCGAGCACGTCGATGGCCTGCAAAGCAGCGTCCAGCAGGCCGATGACCTGGAAAGCCTCAAGCAGGTGCTTGAGAACCACCTGGAAGGCCTGCTGGGGACGATGGACCAGCACCAGAAGCAACGCGAGCAGCGTGAACAGGAAGTCTCGGCGCGCCTGAAAAGTCTCGCCGAGCGCGTAGCGCTGATGGAACAGGATGCCCTGATCGTTCGCGAGAATCTGGAAGAGCAGCGGCTCAAGGCGCTGATCGATCCACTCACCGGGTTGCCCAACCGTGCAGCCTGGAGCGAGCGTCTTGAAAAGGAAGTGGCCGAGTGGCAACAGCACGGCAACAGCTTGTTGCTGGCCATGCTCGACCTCGACCACTTCAAGCGGATCAATGACAACTACGGCCACCTGGCCGGTGACCGGGTGCTGAAACTGATTGCCTCGGTTTTGCGCAAACGCCTGCGCAGCAGCGATTTCATCGCCCGTTTCGGCGGCGAGGAATTCGTCCTGTTGGTGCCCGACACGCCCCTGACAGCCGGGACCCAGTTGGCCGAGGCCCTGCGTGCTGCCATCGAAGCCTGCCCATTCCACTTCAAGGGCGAGCCTGTCACGGTGACGGTTTCCATGGGGCTGACGGCGTTCAAACCCGGAGAACACAGCGATTCTGTGCTTAAAAGAGCCGATCAGGCGCTGTACCGGGCGAAAAGCGCCGGACGTAATCGGGTGGAGCTGGGCTGAAGGCAATTGTTCCAATTTGTTTAATCGGCGGCCGGGCCCGGCTCATCGCGCAACGATACGTTACACTGTTGCATTAATTTCAACGTGTAACGTCTCCTGCCATGAAATTCGCTCCGTTCATCATTTCCCTGCTCCTCCTGGCCGGCTGCGCCAGCGGCCCTCGGCTCGACACCAGCCATCCATCGGTCAATCACGACAGCCGCATCCAATTCGTAGTGGTGCATTACACCTCGGCCTCCCTGGAACGCTCCCTGGCCCTGCTGACCCATGGCGAAGTCAGCGCCCACTACCTGGTCGGCGACGATAAGAACGCCACCGTCTATCAGTTGGTGGATGAAAACCGTCGGGCCTGGCATGCCGGGGAAAGCGAGTGGGAAGGCCGCACCTGGCTCAACTCCAGCTCCATCGGCATCGAAATCGTCAACCCCGGTTATGTCGACACCCCTACCGGTCGCCTGTGGTACCCCTACAGCGAAGCCCAGGTGCAGGCCTTGATCGTGTTGCTCAAGGACATCATCCAACGCAATGGCATCAACCCACGCGCCATCATCGGCCACAGCGACATCGCGCCCCTGCGCAAGCTGGATCCGGGCCCGCTGTTCCCTTGGAAGCGCCTGGCCCAGGCAGGCCTGGGCCTCTGGCCTGACGAACAGGCCGTCGCGCGCCAACAGGTCGTCTTCGCCGCACAACTGCCCAGCGCCAGCTGGTTCCAGGCCGAATTGGCGCGCCTGGGCTACCCGACGCCCCAGACCGGCGAATGGGACGTGGCCACTCACCACGTGCTGGCCGCGTTCCAGATGCACTACCGGCCGACCCGCTTCGATGGCGTGCCCGACGCGCAAAGCGCGGCGATCTTGCAGGTGCTCAACCAGACAAAATAATGACGCCCGTCTGACGAACAGGGCCAAATCCCAAACAGCAGCTATAACTCATTGGGACCTTTAGGATTACCCATGATGACGGCTGCCCGCGAAACGTTGCAGAGCTGGCTCCATCGCCCTCTTTTCTTGGCGACGATGGCGGCTGCCCTGAGTACGCTGCTGTTGCTGGCCGGGAGTCTGTTTGTGGTCGTCCAACAGATCCAGCAGCGTGAAAGCGACCAGATGAACGCCCAGGGCGAGCGCTTCCTGCAACGGCTGGAACAACTTTTCGGGCAATTGCGTGAAGGCCTCGATGACCTGCAGAACCAGCCGCTGCGGGGCTGTAGCGATGACATGATCGCGACCTTGCGGCAGGTGAGCTTCAATTACCGCTTCGTTTATGAAGCGGTGTATGTCGACGGCAGCGGCGCGTGTTCGAACCGGCCTCTCCAGAGCGGATTGTCGGTAACCCGCCTGCCCGACCTGCGCGGTCCGACCTACAGCTACTGGCTCAACACCACCACCGAACCTGACGAAGACCGCGCGGCACTGATGCTGGGGCGCGGTAATTTTCGGGTGGCCACCTCTCGCGGGCATTTGACCGATGTGGTCGATCTGCCGCCGGGCGGAAGCCTGTTGGTGGTCCTGGATCACGGCAAGCGGGCCATTCCGGTGCTGGGCACCAACCAGCATTGGCCGCCCACGGAGCCCTGGCCGCCGAAAGGCCGCAATGCCTTGCAAGTGACGCAAACCCGGCTGATCTACCGAATGCCGACCGATAACCCGGAATATCAGTTGGTGCTGATCGCCCCGCGCAAGGGTTTCAACATGCCATCCAACGCCTGGTGGATGTTGCCTATCAGCCTGCTGCTAGGGCTGGGCATCGGCGTCCAGGTCTTGCTGCTGGCCCGCCAGCGACAGTCCATGGACGCCGAGCTGCACGGCGCGATACGGCGCGGTGAATTGCAGGTGTTGTACCAACCCATCTTCGACCTCAACAGCCGCAATTGCGTCGGCGCCGAAGCCCTGCTGCGCTGGCGCCGGCCGGATGGCACCCTGACCAGCCCGGACTTGTTTATCCCGATGGCCGAAGACACCGGGCAGATCCGCCAGATCACCGATTTCGTGCTGCAACGGCTGTTCGATCAGCTGGGCCAGTTGCTGCGGGCCAATCCGCAGTTGTACATCTCGGTCAACCTGGCGGCCTGCGACGTGATGGTGCCGCGAATCGGCGAAGTGATCGCCCGCCTGCTGGCGCTGCACCGGGTCTCGGCCCGGCAGATTGCCTTCGAGGTGACTGAGCGCGGGCTGATCGATGTGCTGGTGGCCCGGGACAACCTGCAGTCGTTACGCGACAACGGGCATCAAGTGCTGATCGACGACTTCGGCACTGGCTATTGCAGCCTGGCGTACCTGCAAACCTTGCCGGTGGATTGCCTGAAAATCGACAAAGCCTTCATCGATGCCTTGGGCCACGATGCCGCCAGCAGCGGTGTCGCCCCGCACATCATCCGCATGGCCCACGCGTTGCAGCTCAAGGTGATCGCCGAAGGCATCGAGCACGAAGCCCAAGCCTCCTACTTGAGCAGCGAGGGCGTGAAGTTCGGTCAGGGTTGGCTGTTTGCCCATGCACTCAGTGCGGTGCAGTTGATCGAGCTGATTACCCGCGGGCGACGCTTGCTCGGCCGGCGCCTGGACGACGAAGCCTGAAGCCCGTCAGACCGTCAACGCCATGTAGAACTGCGTGCCCTGCCCCGGTCTGGAGTAAACGCCCATGCGACCGCCGTGGAGCTGGACGATTTCCTTGCACAACGCCAGGCCGAGGCCGGCACCGCCCTTCTTGCGTCCGACCTGGACGAAAGGTTCGAAGATCCGTCCCTGCTGGCCGTAGGCAATGCCTTCACCGTTGTCTTCGACGCTGATAATCACCCGCTCGCCGTGGCGGCGGGCCTGCAAGCGAATCTGGCCATGGTCGCCGGTGTGCCGCATGGCATTGTCGATCAGGTTATCCAGCACCCGCTCCAACTGTGCGGCGTCGGCATGCAGGCGCGGCAGCGGGCCCTGGATCGCCACGAGCAATTCGATGCCCTTGGCACTGGCCTGCTCGGCGAACCGCATCCGGGCCGCTTCCAGCAGCTCTTCGATGGAACACGGCGCCAGCGTCAGCTTTTGCAGGCCGTTCTGGTAGCGGGAGAAATTCAGCAGGTCATTGATGAGCTGCATCAGCCGCTGCATTTCCTCGGTGACCGTGTCGAGCAGGTCGGCCTCGCGCGACTCCGCTGGGAAATGCAGACGCTCCTGCAACAGGCCGAAGGCCATGTGCATGCCAGTCACCGGCGTGCGCAGTTCATGGGAAGCACGCAACACGAATTCGCTACGGACCCGCTCGAAGGCGCGTTGCTCGGTGACGTCGTGCAGCACCATCACCGCGCCGAGGATATGGCCTTGGGTATGGCTCACCGGCGTGAGGCTGTAGGTCAGTACCCGCGACTCGCCGTCCACTTCGATGCTCAGGTCCTCGGGCGCACGCTCCAGCGTCCCGCCACGCAGCACCAATTGCAGCTCGTCATCCAGGTCCGGGCGGCCCAATGCTTCGCCCAGGCCCTGGCCCAGGCGCTCCTCATCCCAGCCCAGTTGCCGCTGGGCGACCGGGTTGAGGTGTTCCAGGCGGCCTTGCCGGTCGATCATCAACAGCCCGTCATCGATGCTGTCGAGCACCGCTTGCAGGCGTTGCTGGCCGGCGAGCAACTCATCGACATTGGTGGCCTGGTGTTCGCGCAACGCCTGGGCCATGATGCCGAAGCGCCGTGTCAGCAAGTTGACCTCGGCGGCGGAAGACGTCGGCAGCGTCACTTCGAAATTGCCCTGGCCGATATTATCCGCGGCCGCGGCCAGCGCCTCGATGGGCGCCCCGAGACGCCGGGCGATGCCGTGGGCGGTGACGAAACCGATGATCAACACCGCCAGCCCCACCAGCCCGAGTAGCCCGGAGATCAACAATGCCCGCTCGCGGGCACGCGTCTGGGTTTCACTGATGTTGTTCAGGGCCTGCCGATAACTCTCGATCAGGCCGTTGCGCAGCACGTTGAATTTATCGGTGAGCTCCTGAATGGCGGAAAGCGGGTTCGGTTGCTGGCGAGAGGCGGTAAACGCCTCGTAGAAGTCGAGGTAGTCGGCCTTGGCCTTGCTGAAGTTGTCCGGCACCTCGTCCAGGCTCCGCTCGTGGGCGATGCCCTCGTCGATCAACGCCAGGTACTGTTTCTTGGATACCTCCAGGGCGGCCAGGTCGGGCTTGTCGTCGAGCATGATCATCAACTGGTCGCCCAGGGTCTGGCGCAGCTTGAGCCCCAGGTCCAGCAGGATGAAGTTGTTGCGTACCGATTGCTCCTGGGTATGGGCCATCTGCATCACGCTGACCAGGCCCAGCACCAACCCCAGCAGCGCCACCGTAATGAGCGCCGAGATGCTGAGGAACAGCCGTGTACGCAGCTTCATCGCCAGTTTCATAGGGTGTCGCTCACAGGTTGTACTGCTTGCGTTTGCGGTACAGCGTGGAGGCGTCGATACCCAGGGTCTTAGCGGCTTGGTCCAGGGTGTCGGCGGTGGCCAGCACCGCACCGATGTGCGCCTTTTCCAATTCATCGAGGCTGAGCGGCGCGCCGATGCGAGGGGCATTGTTGACTGGTTGCTCGGCCATGCCCAGGTGGCTGATTTCGACTTTTTCCTGTGGGCAGATGATGCTGGCGCGCTCGACCACGTTGCGCAGTTCGCGGATGTTGCCAGGCCAGCGATAGCCAAGCAGCGCTTCGCGGGCTTCGTCGCTGAAGCCCCGGGCCGGGCGTGCATATTCCTTGACGAAGCGCGCCAGGAAGCGATCGGCGAGGGTCAGGATGTCTTCGGCGCGCTCGCGCAGCGGCGGCAGGTGCAAGGTAATGACGTTCAGGCGATAGAGCAGGTCTTCGCGGAAACGCCCGTCGCGCACCATGTCTTCAAGGTTCAGGTTGGTGGCCGCCAGAATCCGCACATCGGCGCGACGGGTCACCGGATCGCCAACCCGTTCGTATTCCTTATCCTGGATGAAGCGCAACAACTTGGGTTGCAATGTCAGGGGAAAATCGCCGATCTCGTCGAGAAACAGCGTACCACCGTCCGCCTGGTTGACTCGTCCCAGGGTGCTTTCGCTGGCCCCGGTGAACGCCCCACGGCTGTGGCCGAACAACTCGCTTTCCATCAACTCGGCGGTCAGGGACGGGCAGTTGATGGTGACGCAGGATTTCTTCGCGCGCTTGCTCCAACCGTGGATCGCCCGGGCCAGCTCGCCTTTACCGGTGCCGGATTCACCGAGAATCAGGATGTTGGCGTCGGTGCTGGCCACCTGGCGAGCGGTCTCCAGCACCACCTTCATCGCCGGGCTATGGGAGTCGAGGCCGTCCTTGGGCTTGCGCACCTCCCCTTCGAGGGCTTCAAGGCGGGCCGACAACTGGCGCACTTCCAACTGCTTGGCGGTCGCCAGGCGCAATTGGTCCGGGCTGCAGGGCTTGACCAGATAATCGGCGGCCCCGGCCTGAATCGCGTCCACGGCCGTGTCGACCGCCGAGTGGGCCGTGACGATCACCACCCGCATCCACGGTGCCTGGATACGCATCTGGGCCAACACATCCAGACCGTTGTCTTCCCCCAGGCGCAGGTCGAGGAAGCACAGGTCGAACACCTGACGTTGCAGCAGCGCATCGGCCTGGGCCGCACTGTTGGCGGTGGCGACGGTGTAGCCCTCGTCTTCCAGGCAATAACGGAAGGTACGCAGGATGGCAGACTCGTCGTCTACCAGCAGAATGCGGCCTTGGTGCTCAGTGGCGGATTCCATTTTTCCTACGCTCCTTAATGAATGATGATGGTTAGTGTCAGAAAAATCGGGCAAGTTGCATGGTCGTTTCCGAGGGAATATTACCCACCGAGAGGGACCCTGTGGACGTCAGTTGGCTAAAAGATTGATTTGAGTCCGTTTTTTTCCGTTTCGCCGGTTTCGAGGGGCTCGGCTCGCTCATTCCGACAGCGGTTTGCGACGGGCAATTCAAAAAGAATCTAACGCCTCCCCTCTTCCGTTCGTGCAATACGCACGACTCCCGCCGGGGCCATCGTGCAGGATGCGCCTCTAGCCTCTTTTCTACATTTCATAACTTATTGATTTTAAACGATTTTATTCGTTTAAAAATTCTGGCATGACGTCTGCAATATCTCGAACAACATGGCGTTCCAGCGCCGTAACCCGATCACGACACCCGGCTGGGAGGAATTTCAGGATGAATCGTCAAAGTGCCGCCTCGTTTCGCATGACTTCCCTGCATATCCAACAGGGCTTGTGGGCCGCGCTGGCGCTGCTGATCACGCTCGTCGTCGGTCAGCAGTGGATGCTTTGGCAAGAAAGCCAACAGCCCGAAACGCCGCATGTGTCGATTCAACGTGCTCCCCAAACCCATTTCAGCGCCGTCAGCAGCACGAGCATGAAAGAAGCAGCCGCTTCGATGCGCATGATGGACGTCGACCAGGCCCAGCCTGTGGCCGACCTGCCCCGTCAGGAGCGCTGGGTGTTTTAACCCCGATGGACCGGTCGTCTGTCGCACCGGAACCATCAACCGCCAGACCCTAACTAAATAGAAAAGTGTAAGGAGAATCACCATGTTGAGCTGGGCAATTACCTTCCTGATCATTGCCATCATCGCCGCCGTACTGGGCTTCGGTGGTATCGCAGGCACCGCCACGGGCATCGCCAAGATTCTCTTTGTCGTATTCCTGGTGATGTTCATCGCTTCCTTCTTCTTTGGCCGTCGCGGCCGAGGCTGACCATGAGCGTTTCCCTTAAAGGACTGGCCGCCGCCCTGTTGCTGGGCGGCAGTGCCGTGGCAATGGCTGCCAATGACGGGCAGATGCGCGCCAATGAACTACTGACCGCCGACCCGCAGTACCGCGAGACCTGGCAGCACGTGGTCAAGAAAGAAGAGCGCTTGCCGGAATGGGTGATGAACCTATCGGGCGATGCCGAGCAGATGAACGCGGTCGAGGAAGACGGCGACAAGTACCTGGTCGGCCCCCTGTGCGAGACCCAGGCGACCTGTCGCAGCAAACGCCTGATCGTCGCCTTCAGCTTTGACAAGGACGAAGCCTACGCCATGTTGGTGGAAGTGCCCGCCGGCCTGCCGGCCGACAAGTCGCCGACCCGACATGCCGACTACCGTTTCCTCGGCAAGCCCGATGAAGGTATGCAGAAATTGTTAATGGAACAACTCAAGAAAGATCCGAACTGGTACTGAATCTGAAAACGGGAAAGGCAACCCTGCCTTTCCCTTCTGCACAGCCCGAAGAGGGCCGATGCATGACCAGGGGGCTGGGACGTTCTGGCTGATCGAGTCGGAGTGACCTACGGGCACAAGGGGTGCCTGCGAAAGGGCCGGGTCAGGAAAAAGCTACGACGCAGGTTCGCAAAGTCCAGGCGACTTGGCGAACCTGCGCAGGGCTTCGCTTTTATAAAATGCCTGTGCCAGAGCGGCTGGTGGATGGAGTCCCGTCACCGGCCCGCGACTGCGGCATTTTGTCTCCAGACACTCCAGTCATTTCCCGCTTCCGACCGTATATCGGAGAAGCGCGGCAGCAGTTTTCTTTTGCAGCACGTGTCTGGCCGCGGTCCTCTCATCGGTTCTACAAGCCTTATGGAGGAAGCCCGGCTACGCTGAAATGGCCGGTTCACGGCGCTTATGCCTGCACAAATGTCCTACGCGAACCGGTTGGGACGCGGGTTTCGTTTAGAAAATCTCATGCCGATTCGGCATAGGGTAGGCGTTTACGGCATTAGACGAGCCTATCCCGCATCGCAATAGTTGCGCCTTTTTTCGCCTGCCAGTAAGCCGCTAGCGCGCTCGGGGTGACCTTATACGGGGGCAGATGCGTGGATGTTTATCGTCCATGCCGCTGCCCGAGTCCAACTGAAGTAAGGGTAATGATATGAAGAAGGCAAAGCTAAGCCTCGCCTGGCAGATCCTCATCGGTCTGGTCCTCGGGATTGCACTGGGCGCTCTGCTCAACCATTTCAGTGCCGAAAAGGCCTGGTGGATCAGCAATGTGCTGCAACCGGCGGGCGATATCTTTATCCGTCTGATCAAGATGATCGTGATCCCGATCGTGATTTCCTCGCTGATCGTCGGCATTGCCGGGGTCGGTGACGCGAAGAAACTCGGGCGCATCGGCCTCAAGACCATCATCTACTTCGAAATCGTCACCACCATCGCCATCGTCGTCGGCCTGCTGCTGGCCAACTTCTTCCAGCCAGGCAATGGCATCGACATGAGCACCCTGGGGACGGTGGATATTTCCAAGTACCAGGCCACGGCGGCGGAAGTCCAGCATGAACACGCGTTCATCGAGACCATTCTCAACCTGATCCCATCGAACATCTTTGCCGCCATGGCGCGTGGCGAGATGCTGCCGATCATTTTCTTCTCCGTGCTGTTTGGCCTGGGCCTGTCCAGCCTGCAATCGGACCTGCGCGAGCCGCTGGTGAAGATGTTCCAGGGCGTGTCGGAAAGCATGTTCAAGGTCACCCACATGATCATGAACTACGCCCCGATCGGCGTTTTCGCACTGATCGCGGTGACCGTCGCCAACTTCGGCTTCGCTTCCCTGCTGCCGCTGGCGAAACTGGTGATCCTGGTTTACGTCGCCATCGCGTTCTTCGCCTTCGTGGTGCTGGGCCTGATCGCCCGCCTGTTCGGCTTCTCGGTGCTCAAGCTGATGCGCATCTTCAAGGACGAACTGGTGCTGGCCTACTCCACAGCCAGTTCCGAAACCGTGCTGCCACGCGTGATCGAAAAAATGGAAGCCTACGGCGCGCCGAAGGCAATCTGCAGCTTCGTGGTGCCAACCGGCTATTCGTTCAACCTTGACGGTTCGACGCTGTACCAGAGCATCGCGGCGATCTTCATCGCGCAGCTGTACGGCATCGACTTGTCCATCAGCCAGCAACTGCTGCTAGTGCTGACCTTGATGGTGACCTCCAAAGGCATCGCCGGCGTGCCGGGCGTGTCCTTCGTGGTGCTGCTGGCGACCCTGGGCAGCGTGGGCATTCCGCTCGAAGGCCTGGCCTTCATCGCCGGTGTCGACCGCATCATGGACATGGCCCGCACCGCGCTGAACGTCATCGGCAACGCCTTGGCCGTGTTGGTGATCGCCCGTTGGGAAGGCATGTACGACGACGCCAAGGGCCAGCGCTACTGGAACTCCCTGCCGCACTGGCGCAGTAAAGAGCCGCTGCCGGCGGGTGAAACCTCCAGCCGCTGAGGGCATGCCAGGTCAAAGCCATTAACACAAACCCCGGAGCACTCCGGGGTTTGTCGTTTCTGCCAGCCCCGCTATCATTCGCGGCATCTTCCGAGGGGATTAACCGATGCTCAATGGCCTGTGGCTTGGCTTCTTTATCGTGGCAGCCGTGTCGGCGCTGGGACAGTGGCTGATCGGCGGCAACGCCGGGATCTTCGCCGCGATGGTGGAAAGCATCTTTGCCATGGCCAAGCTGTCGGTGGAGGTGATGGTCCTGCTGTTCGGCACCCTGACGCTGTGGCTGGGGTTCTTGCGGATCGCCGAAAAGGCCGGCATCGTCGACTGGCTGGCCAAGGCCCTGGGGCCGCTGTTCTTGCGCCTGATGCCGGAAGTACCGGCCGGCCATCCCGCCATCGGCCTGATCACCCTCAACTTCGCCGCCAACGGCCTGGGCCTCGATAACGCCGCCACCCCCATCGGCCTCAAGGCCATGCGCGCCCTGCAAGACCTCAATCCCAGCCCGACCATCGCCAGCAACGCCCAGATCCTTTTCCTGGTGCTCAACGCCTCGTCGCTGACACTGCTGCCGGTGACCATCTTCATGTACCGCGCCCAGCAAGGCGCGCCGGATCCGACCCTGGTGTTCCTGCCGATCCTGATCGCCACCACGGGCTCGACCCTCACGGGGCTGTTGTCGGTGGCGTTCATGCAACGCCTGCGCCTATGGGATCCGGTGGTGCTGGCTTACCTGGTGCCGGGGGCGCTGGCCCTTGGCGGCTTCATGGCGCTGCTGGCCACGTTGTCGGCCACCGCGCTGGCGGGCTTGTCGTCGATCCTCGGCAACCTGACGCTGTTCGGCCTGATCATCCTGTTCCTGGTGGTGGGGGCGCTGCGCAAGGTCAAGGTCTATGAGGCCTTCGTCGAAGGGGCGAAGGAGGGCTTCGACGTCGCCAAGAACCTGCTGCCGTACCTGGTGGCGATGCTTTGCGCGGTCGGCGTGCTGCGGGCATCCGGGGCGCTGGATTTCGGCCTGGACGGCATTCGCCATCTGGTGCAATGGGCCGGCTGGGACACGCGTTTCGTCGATGCCCTGCCGACCGCCATGGTCAAGCCGTTCTCCGGCAGCGCCGCCCGGGCGATGCTGATCGAAACCATGAAGACCTCAGGGGTGGACAGCTTCCCGGCGCTGGTGGCGGCGACTATCCAGGGCAGCACCGAGACCACGTTCTACGTGCTGGCGGTGTATTTCGGCGCGGTCGGCATCCAGCGGGCGCGCCATGCGGTGGGTTGCGCGCTGCTGGCGGAACTGGCCGGGGTCTTGTCGGCGATCGGGGTCTGCTACTGGTTCTTTGGCTGAGGCCAGCGCGCAAGTCCGGTGAAATTCATCGTGGCGAGGGAGCTTGCTCCCTCGCCACGATGTTCAACCACCTGCCGACCCCGTCACATTGAACCGCAGCACCCCAATCATCTGCCCATTCTCCGTCAGCACCCGCACTTGCCACTTGCCCGCCGGGTTGTCCGGGAAATTCTGCTTGTGGGTCCAGGCACGGTAGCCTTCCTTGCGCCCGCCGTGGATGTCCAGGGCGATGCGATCCACCTCTTTGCCGTTGAACTGCCAGACGTGATAGATCCGCTCATCGAGGCCTCGCGGCGCATTGATGGCGGTGTAGGCGTACAGGCCGTTGCCACGAATCTGTTCCGCACTGACTTCCTTGAGGCTGGCGCCGGGGGTGCGATCCTCCACCTGGGTACTGATCGCCACTTCGGTCATCCACAACGTGGCCGGCGGCACCCAGGAGCGCAGCACCCAGCCGGCAGCGCCGATGCCTAGGGTGATGCACAGGATCGCCAAGGCGTTGCGCACCGTGCGGATCGGAAAGATCGACGCCAGGCTGGGGAATGACAACAGCATGGCAATGCCCAGCGCCAGCTTGAAGCTCTGGTCGGTGGTCAGGTGCAGGATGACCGGCAACGCGGTGAGGAGGGCGGCGAACAGCGTCAGGGTGTGCAACGCCAGGAACGCCCAGCGCCGGGGTGCCAGCCATTTGTAGTACAGCGGATCGGTGATCGAAATCAGCGCCGCCGCCGCCAGCAGGCTGGTGAAAATCAGCTGGCTGCTGTTCCAGGTGGTGGTGATGAAGAAAAACGGCAGGACGAAAAACAGGCTTTCCTGGTGAATCATCTGCGTGGCGTAGCGCAACAGCGGCTGGGGGATTTCCCGCTTGAAAATCCGCGTGAACAGCCGGGTCATGCTGTTCTCCACCATCAGCCAGAGCCAGCTCACCAGCATCATGACCGCGATCCAGGTGGCCAGGCCCTGCTGGCGGTCCACCAGCATGAAACTGCCGACGCCGGAGATGAAACCGCCGAGCGCAATGACCCCTGGGTAGCGCTTCATCAGTTCAAGGATGCGCTGGATAAAACGAGGCAGGCTTTGCATTAGGCGGTTTCACAGTAAGTCGTAGGAAATATCCCTGACAGAGTATCGTCCAGGGGGCGGTGTGGCGAGGATCATGGTGTGCGTCGCCAGCCTTTCATCTGACCCGCGTGGCATTGGAAACAGTTTCAAGCCCGGCGGCGCAATCGCCACGCCACCAGCCCCAGCACCAACACCGCCAGCAGCGCGCCCACGCCCCACACGAACTCATCATCGCTGAGCAACGGCTTCTCGATGCGCAGGTAGCCGGGGTCCTTGAGCAGTTCGCGCAGGGCCAGGTTGGCCTGGTCCAGGCTCACCGACTGCAAGCGCAGCGCCGGGTTGGCGAAGCGGCCGTCCTCGTAGTCGCCCAGGGCGCCCCAGTAGTAATCGGCCAGGGCGCTGTTGCCCTGGACCGCCCAGGACTGATGCGCGATGGCCGCACGCTTGATGCGCATGAAACTGGCGGGGTCCAGGCCGTCCTTGAGCAGGTTCTGGCGCAGTTCTTCGAGCGCTTCCTCGGCCTGGGGCAGGTCCTCGCGGGCCAGGTCCGCGTTCAAGCTGAAGAAACCGACGCCGCCGAACACCTCGCGCTCCGTCCACGGCCCGTAAGACAGGCTGCGGGCCAGGCGCAGTTGGCGATAGAGCGCCCAGTCCAGGTAATCCTTGAGCAGGTCGAAGGTTTCGTCGTGCTGCTCGTCCAGCACCGGCTCGGGGAACAGCCAGTGAAGCTTGGCGCCGTTGCCGACCAGGCCGTGGATCAGGTTGCGCTTGGTGACCGCACTGTAGCGGATCTGCGGCAGCGGCTCGTGTTGGCTGGGTTCGACCGGTTCAAGTTGGCCGAAGGTGCGCTCCAGGTAGGCCGGCAGCAGCCGATCGAGGTCGCCGACCACGATCAGCGTCATGTTGTTCGGTGCATACCAGGCCTTGCGCACGTGCTCGAGGCGGGCGAGGGTCAGGTGCTCGACCTCGGCCCGTTCCGCACAGCGCAGGCCCATTTCCACTGCCAGTTGGTTACTGGCCTTGTGTCCCAGGTCCTGGCGGTCGAGCCAGCGTTGCAGGTGGGTGTAATGGCCGCCGTCCTCTCGCTCCACCACGCGCTTGGCCGCCTCCAGGGCTTTTTCGTCGATGCGGGTGCGGGTCAGCAACGCCATCAGCAGGTCCAGGACCTTGCGCTGATTGCTGGCCGGCGCCTCGATGACGAACGTGGTGTCGGCGTTGCTGGTGAAGGCGTTCCATTCGCCGCCCAGGCTCTGCATGCGTTCCTCCAGGCCGCCTTCGCCCGTTTCGTCAACGCCGCTGAACAATAAATGCTCAAGCAGGTGCGGCAGTTCCTTATCGGCGCAGCTGAAGTCATCCAGGCCTACGCCGACCACCAGGCGAATGGCCACATGCCCGCGCTCGCTGCCCGGCTTGAGCACCAGTTGCATCCCGTTGGGCAAGGCGTAGCCCTCGACCTGAAACCGGTCCAGGGCAACTGCAGGCAAGGCGCCGAGCAAGAAAAGGGCGAATAACAGACCACGCATAAACGGCTTCCTGCGACTGACAGTCCAATCCTACTGACTGGACAATGCGCCAGATGTTCAAGGCGAATGGGTGATGTCCGATATTTCATCGGCCGCCAGCGCACCGATTTCAGCGGTCTCCAGCACCACGTAAGCGCTGCCGCAGAACAGCGAATTCAGACGCCTCATGTCGGCAATCAGCTCCAGGTGCAGGGCGCTGGTCTCCAGGCTTTGCAAAACCTTGCGTTGCAGGCGGCTGACGTGGGCGTGGGCCATTCGCCGTTCCTGCGCCCGAAAGCGCCGTTTCTCACGCAGCAACTGGCGGGCGCTTTCCCGGTCGGCACTGAGGAACACCGACAGACCCAGCCGCAGGTTGGCGATCAACTGGCTGTGCAGCCCGGCCAGCTCTTCCAGGCCCACGTCGGAGAACGAGCGGCGTTGTGCGGTTTTCTGTTGTTGGACCTTGCGCAGCATGCGCTCGATGAGGTCACTGGCCAGCTTCAGGTTGATCGCCAGCTCGATGATTTCCGCCCAGCGGCGACTGTCCTGTTCGCTGAGGTCTTCGCGGGGCATCTGCGCCAGGTACAACTTGATGGCGCCGCACAGCACCTCGACGTCATCCCCCATGCGCCGCACGTCCTGGGTGACCGCCGTCTGCTGGCCATGCAGCACGTCCAGCATGGCTTCGAGCATGGCTTCGATCAAATCACCGATACGCAAGGTTTCCCGGGCGGCATTCGCCAAGGCCAGGCTCGGTGTGGTGAGGGCGGTGAGGTCCAGGTGCCGGGGCTTGGCCGTGCCGTTGGTCTCGGGTCGCTCCGGCAGCAACCAGGCGCAGAGCCTGGCCATCGGCGCGACGCTGGGCAGCAACACCAGGCAGCGCACGGTGTTGTAGAGCAGGTGAAAGCCGATCACCGTTTCCTGGGGACTGAAGTCCAGGCTGTCCAGCCACCCCACCAATGGGTCGAGGACCGGGATGATCAGCAGCAGGCCGATCAGCTTGTACAGCAGGCTGCCCAACGCCACCTGGCGCCCGGCGGTGTTCTGCATGCTGGTGCTGAGGAACGCCAGGACGCCGCTGCCGATGTTGGCGCCGATCACCAGGCCGATGGCCACCGGCAGGCTGATCACCGCGGCGCCGGCCAGGGTCGCGGTCAGCAGCACGGCCGCCAGGCTGGAATAGGAGACCATCGCGAACAGGGCACCGACCAGCGCATCGAGCAGGATGTCGCCGGTCAACGACGCGAAGATCACCTTCACACCCTGGGCGTGGGTGATGGGTGCGGCGGCTTCGACGATCAGTTGCAGGGCGAGGATGATCAGCCCCAGGCCGATCCCCACCCGGCCCATTTGCCCGGCGCGGGTCTGCTTGCGCGAGAGGAAGAAGATCACCCCGAGGAAAATCAGCAGCGGCGACAGCCAGGACAGGTCCAGGGTCAGCACCCGCGCCATCAACGCGGTGCCGACATCGGCGCCGAGCATGGTGGCCAGGGCAGGGGTCAGCGCCATCAGGCCCTGGCCGACGAAGGAGGTGACGAGCATCGCCGTGGCGTTGCTGCTCTGCACCAGCGCGGTGACCATGATGCCGGCCAGGAACGCCAGCCAGCGCCGGGACATGTTCTGGCCGATGACATGGCGCAGGTTCGAACCATAGACCCGCAGGATGCCGGTACGGACGATGTGCGTGCCCCAGATCAGCAAGGCCACCGCGGAGAGCAAATTCAGCAGGGTCAGCATGACAAGCCCCCTGTTAGCGTCCCAAAGGGACAAATTGACGATGCCACATGGATTCGTTGTTGTACTTAAGCTGTAGTTGGCGAACGGTTCGAGCGCCAGCATTGCACAGCTAAAGAACCGATTGAAACAAAACTGTCATAAAAAATACCGCCTCGAAAACACCCCAATCCCTGTGGGAGCGGGCTTGCTCGCGAATGCATTCTGTCAGGCGACACAGGATTGACTGTTCTGGCCTCTTCGCGAGCAAGCCCGCTCCCACAAGTCATGCACCAGGCCACTTTCATACCGGCATGAAAAAGGGGCTCCAAGAGCCCCTTCGTTCATTGCCGCTGTCCTTTACTGGCCCGGGATATCCTTGCGCAGTTTTACCGGGTCCTGCTGGCTGCGCTTGCGGGCAATCGCCGTGCGCATCTTGATGTTGATGGCTTCCACCGCCAGGGAGAACGCCATGGCGAAGTACACGTAGCCTTTTGGTACGTGGACGTCGAACGACTCGGCGATCAGCACCGTACCCACCACCAGCAGGAACGACAGCGCCAGCATCTTCAGCGACGGGTGCTTGTCGATGAACGTGCTGATGGTGCCCGAGGCCAGCATCATTACCAGGACCGCAACGACGATTGCCGCCACCATCACCGGGACATGGGAGACCATGCCGACAGCGGTGATGACCGAGTCCAGGGAGAAGACGATGTCGATGATCGCGATCTGGATGATGGTGTAGAGGAAGTTGCCGCCCTTGCCCGAGGGCTCGTCGTTGCTCTCGTCCTCGCCTTCGAGCGCGTGGTACATCTCCTGGGAGCTTTTCCACAGCAGGAACAGGCCACCGAAGAACAGGATCAGGTCACGACCCGAGATGCCCTGGCCCAACACTTCGAACAAATCGGCGGTCAGGCGCATCACCCAGGTGATGGACAGCAGCAACAGGATCCGCGTGACCATGGCCAGCGCCAGGCCGAAGATCCGGGTGCGCGCCTGCATGTGCTTGGGCATGCGGCTGACCAGGATCGAGATCATGATGATGTTGTCGATGCCCAGGACAATTTCCAGGGCGGTCAGGGTAAAGAAGGCAACCCAGATTTCCGGGTTGGTCAGCCATTCCATGTGAGTTCCTTTAGCGTGTGTTAGGCCACGCGGCGCCGCCAGTGACCTGGAGACGCCGGGCAGGGGGCATTGCTTTTATAGAGTGCTGAACAGCGGAAAGATCCCCATCAGCAAGGCGGCAACCATTATGCACAGGCAAACCAGCACTGCCCACTTCAGGGTGAAGCGCTGGTGATCACCGAATTCGATGCCGGCCAGGGCCACCAACAGGTAGGTGGATGGAACCAGCGGGCTCAACAGGTGGACGGGCTGGCCAACGATCGAGGCACGGGCCATTTCCACGGCGGTGATGCCGTAGTGACTGGCGGCTTCGGCGAGAACCGGTAACACCCCGTAATAAAATGCATCGTTCGACATGAAGAACGTGAACGGCATGCTCGCCAGGGCGGTAATCACGGCCAGGTACGGGCCGAGGAAGTCCGGGATCACTGCCAGCAGGCTCTTGGACATGGCATCGACCATGCCGGTGCCGGATAGGATGCCGGTAAAGATACCGGCCGCGAAAATCAGCCCGACCACCGCCAATACGCTGCCGGCGTGCGCTGCAACGCGGTCTTTCTGCTGTTGCAGGCAAGGGTAGTTGACGATCATCGCGATACTGAAAGCCACCATGAACAGCACCGGCAGCGGCAACAGGCCGGCGATCAGGGTGCACATCAGGCCCAGGGTCAGCGCGCCGTTGAACCAGATCAGTTTCGGACGACGGGCATCCGGGAACTGGGAAACGCTGATTTCGCTGTGGTCGATTTCATCGCCGGCCAGGTGCAGTTCACCCAGGCGCGCACGTTCACGCTTGCCGTACATGTAGGCAATCAACAGGATCGCCACCACGCCGAACGCCATCGCCGGAATCATCGGGACGAAGATGTCGGACGGATCCACATGCAGCGCACTGGCGGCGCGGGCTGTCGGGCCGCCCCAAGGCGTCATGTTCATCACGCCGCCGGCGAGGATGATCAGGCCGGCCATGATCCGTGGGCTCATGCCGATGCGGCTGTACAGCGGCAGCATCGCCGCCACGCAGATCATGTAAGTGGTCGCGCCGTCTCCATCGAGGGAAACGACGAGCGCCAGAACGGCGGTGCCGACCGAAACTTTCAACGGGTCGCCCTTGACCAGCTTGAGGATCTTGCGCACGGCCGGGTCGAACAGGCCGGAGTCGATCATCAGGGCAAAATAGAGAATGGCGAACATCAGCATCACCCCGGTCGGGGCAAGCTTGGTGATGCCTTCGAGCATCATCGGGCCGATTTTCGGGGCGAAACCACCGAACAGCGCGAACAGGATCGGGATGATGATCAGGGCGATCAGCGCGGACAGGCGCTTGGTCATGATCAGGAACATGAACGTGATGACCATGGCGAAGCCAAGGAAAGTCAGCATAGGAAATACTCCAGGCGTGGCGCGGCGGGCAAGGGCGAACCGGACGGTCAACGCAGGATGCGGGGCTCGGGACGAACGGATGGAGTGGGCGCGGCGGGACAGGTAGTTGCGGACATCAGAATCACCATTGTTGTTGTAGAGGGGCCAGGACCGCGGCGAAAGCCGTTGTTGGCCACCGGTCTTTTGCCGGTAGTGAGGCGATCCTAATCGCGCAAGCTTTCAGCCAGCTTTCGCGCAACAACCGGGTGTCGAGTTCGGAAGATGAAGCGTTAGCACATCTTTGCGGCGAGGGGGCTTGCTCCCGCTGGGTCGCGCAGCGGCCCGGTTGGGGACTACTGCTTGGCCCGGCGGGAGCAAGCTCCCTCGCCACAGAGATCGCAGTGGGGCTAGAAGCCCGACAGATCCAACGGCCGCACGGCGCCCATCCAGATCGCGTGGTCGGTGTGATCGGCCAGTTCATCGCCCGTATTGGGGTGCAGGAAAATCACCAGGCCTTTGCGGTAGAGCGCCAACCACGGCAAGACCACACCGATGTACTGCGGGTCGAACGACAACTGGCAGCTCCAGTCCGGATGCGGACCGACCGGGCGCTGGTGCATGCGGCCCATTTTCAGCGGGAACAACTGTGCCGCTTCCTCGCACAGCGCCCGCGCCTGGTCGAGGGTGCTGGCGTCGAAATACACGTGGGCGTGGTAGCCCTTGATGCGTTGCATCTGTCACTCCTCGAAAAGAGGCCGAACCCCAGCCGTTTGTCGCGGGTCAGAGGCCTTACACGTGGGACAAAAAAGGAACAAAGCCATGAAAAATGCAGAAACCCCGGTGATCAAAGTGGTGCTTTATGGTGCCATGAGCAGCCTCGGCAGTGCATTGATGGCTGAAATGCTGCGCCGCCAGCATGAAGTGATCGCCATCCTCGACGACCTCACCGCCCTGGCGCCACGGCCGGGCCTGCGGACCAAGCCCGGTGATCTGTTCGATCCCGAGCGGGTCAAGCAAAGCGTAGCCGGTGCCAGCGCCGTCATCTGCCTGCTGAACGCGCCAGGGTTGCCGATGAACAGCGAACAGGTGGAGCGCAATCTGATTCCCGGCCCCGTGGAACAAGTACTGGCGGTGGACGCACTGATTGGCGGGATGGAAGCGGTGAACATTCCGCGGCTGTTCCTGGTGGGTGATTTCGCCGTGCTCGACGAGGAGCAGGGCGACGACGACCTGCAACGCCACGCCGCCGAAGAAGTGCTCGACGCCCTGCAGAACAGCACCTTGCAGTGGACGCTGATCAACTCGCCCTACGCCGCGCCGGGCCTGGGCATCGAACACTTCAGCCAGGTCAGCACCAGCCTGGAACCGGGCCTGGCGGACGCGTTGGAGCGGTTGAACCGGGTGGCGGTCGGGATCGCCGACGAGCTGCGCCTGAACCTGCACGTGGGCCAGCACGTGAGTTTCATCGCCGCCCACTGAAGGCGCCGCGCATTCAAACGGCAATGGAGGGCAGGGGCAGCCCGGTCAGTGATTCGGCGCTGTTGGCCTGCTCTTCCATCAACCAGTCCACGAACAGCCTGATCAATGCCCCACGCCGTTTGCGCTGGGGCAAGACCACGTAATACCCCAACCGCGACAACACGGTCTCGGCAATGGGCCGGCACAGCAGGCCTTGGGCCAATAAGTTATCCACAAGGTGCCGCCAGCCAATGGCGACGCCCTGGCCGCCGATGGCCGCCTGGATCAACAGGGTGTAGTTGTCGAAGCGCAACTGGCCGGGGGCCGGGGGCGAGGTGATGCCCAACTCGCGAAACACCCCGTTCCAGTCAAACCAGTTGCTGCCGTTGCCTGCGCGCAAGTGCAGCAATGGGAACTCCGCCAAGGCAGGTGCGGGCAAGGGCAGGGGCCGCGCCTTGAGCAGCAGCGGACTGCACACCGGAAAGACTTCTTCGCTGAACAGCCAGCGACTTTCGCCTTGTTTGAAGCGACCGTCGCCGAACAATACGGCAACGTCAATGTCCGTGCGGAGCATGTTGTGGTTGCGCTCGCCGGTCACCAGGCTGACGTCGATCTGCGGATTCGCGGCGTGAAACCGATGCAATCGCGGCATCAGCCAATAGGCCGCAAAAGCGAAGTCTGTGGCCACCTGCAACACCTCGTGCTGGTGCTGCGCCGTGATCGCACTCAGCCCGGCGTCGATGCTCTGCAAGCCGGCCTGGACTTGCTCGAACAGGATCGAGCCGGCCTCCGTCAGCTCGATGCCGCGGTAAATGCGATCGAACAGCCGTGTGCCCAATTGTTCTTCCAGGCGCTTGATCTGTTGGCTGATGGCTGGCTGCGTGGTGCCCAGTTCAATCGCCGCTGCCGTGAAGCTCTGCTGGCGGGCGGCCGCTTCGAAGGCACGGAACAACTCCAGGGACAGGTCACCCAAGGCGTCATACATAAGCTGTGCTTATCCTAGTCATTATCCTACATGGGCTTTACCCCAAAACCCGGGGGCTACATGCTCAATCGCAGCAATGTCGCATAACTGCTCACTATGGAATGCCGCGAATACATGAAGCGCAAGAACATTCTTTTCATCATGGCCGATCAAATGGCCGCGCCAATGTTGCCGATCTACGGTCCTTCGCCGATCAAACTGCCCAACCTGTCGCGCCTGGCCGCCGAAGGTGTGGTATTCGACGCGGCGTATTGCAACAGCCCGCTCTGCGCGCCGTCGCGTTTCACCCTGGTGAGCGGCCAGTTGCCCAGCAAGATCGGCGCCTACGACAACGCCGCGGATTTCCCGGCGGACATCCCCACCTACGCCCATTACCTGCGCCGCCTCGGCTACCGCACGGCGTTGTCCGGCAAGATGCACTTTTGCGGGCCAGACCAGCTGCACGGCTATGAAGAGCGCCTGACCAGCGACATCTACCCGGCCGATTATGGCTGGGCCGTAAACTGGGATGAGCCGGACGTGCGGCCGAGCTGGTACCACAACATGTCGTCGGTGTTGCAGGCCGGCCCTTGCGTACGCACCAACCAGCTGGATTTCGACGAAGAAGTGGTGTTCAAGGCCCAGCAATACCTGTTCGATCACATTCGCGAGGACGGCGACCAGCCGTTCTGCCTGACCGTGTCCATGACCCACCCCCACGATCCGTACACCATTCCCAAGGCGTTCTGGGACCTGTACGACGACAACGACATTCCGTTACCGCTCACCCCGGCACAGACTGAGCTGGACCCGCATTCCCAGCGCCTGCTCAAAGTGTATGACCTGTGGGGCAAGCCGCTGCCTGTGGATAAGATTCGCGACGCCCGCCGGGCCTACTTCGGCGCGTGCAGCTACATTGACAGCAACGTCGGAAAACTCCTGCAGACTCTGGAGGACACCGGGCTGGTGGAGGACACAATCATCGTCTTCTCCGGCGATCATGGCGACATGCTCGGTGAAAAGGGCCTCTGGTACAAAATGCACTGGTACGAAATGGCCGCACGGGTGCCGCTGTTGATCAGCGCGCCGGGGCAATTCGCCAGCGGACGGGTGAGTGCAGCGGTGTCCACCGCCGACCTGCTGCCAACCCTGGTGGAACTGGCCGGTGGCACGCTGGAACCGGGGCTGCCGCTGGACGGACGCTCGCTGGTGCCGCACCTGCAAGGGCAGGGCGGGCATGACGAAGTCTTCGGTGAATACATGGCCGAAGGCACCGTGAGCCCCTTGATGATGATTCGCCGTGGCCCCTGGAAATTCATCTACAGCGAGGACGACCCGTGCCTGCTGTTCGATGTCCACAATGACCCCAAAGAATTGGAGGATCTCAGCCAGTCTCCGGAGCATCAGCGCCTGTTCGCCGATTTTCTCGCCGAAGCCCGGGCCAAGTGGGACATCCCCGCCATTCACCGACAAGTGCTCGCCAGCCAGCGGCGCCGTCGGTTTGTCGCCCAGGCGCTGACCCTGGGCAAACTCAAGAGCTGGGACCACCAGCCACTGGTCGACGCCAGCCAACAGTACATGCGTAACCACATCGACCTCGATGACCTGGAGCGCAAGGCCCGTTATCCACAACCCTGCCAACACCAATAACGTAAGGGGAAGCACATGCAAAAGTTATCCACAGTACTGACCGCCGGGCTGTTGGCATTGAGCAGTGTGTCGGCCTGGGCCGAGCAAAGCTGCGAAACCGTGAAGATGGCCGATCCGGGCTGGAGCGACATCGCGGCGACCAACGCCATCGCCGGTTTCCTGCTGGACGGCATGGGCTACAAGCCCAAGGTCGATACGCTGGCGGTGCCGATCACGTTCGGTGGCCTCAAGGATGGCCAGGTCGATGTGTTCCTCGGTAACTGGATGCCGGCGCAGCAGGGCTTCTACGACAAATTCGTCGCCACCGGCGATGTCACGCAGTTGGCCAAGAACCTGGAAGGAACCGAGTTCACCCTGGCAGTGCCGGACTACGTCTGGGATGCCGGTGTGCATGACTTTGCCGACCTGAACAAATTCGCCGACAAGTTCGACAAGAAGATCTACGGCATCGGCTCCGGCGCGCCGGCAAACCTGTCCCTGAAAGAGATCATCAAGACCAATGATTTCGGCATGGGCGAATGGAAGCTGGTGGAGTCCAGCGAACAGGCGATGCTGGCGGAGGTCTCCCGGGCCGTGAAAAAACAGAAGTTCGTGACCTTCCTCGGCTGGACGCCGCACCCGATGAACGTGCAACTGAAAATGCATTACCTCAAGGGTGGCGAGAAGTACTTCGGCGACACTGGCAGCGTCTATACGCTGACCCGCAAAGGTTATGCACAGGCCTGCCCGAACGTCGGCAAGCTGCTCACCAACCTGAGTTTCACCCAGGAGATGGAAAACAGCATCATGGCCGACGTGGTGAACAACAAGGTCAGCAACGCCGACGCTGCCAAGGCCTGGATCAAGGCCAACCCAGCCGTGTTGGATAAATGGCTGGACGGCGTGAAGACCGTGGATGACAAGGACGCGTTGGCGGCGGTGAAGGCCAAACTGTAAGGCCGGCTGTTGTGGCGAGGGGATTTATCCCCGCAGGGCTGCGGAGCAGCCCCCGGTTGTCAGGAAAATCGTGTCCAACCGATTTGGGGTCGCTTCGCAACCCAGCGGGGATAAATCCCCTCGCCACAGATATGATCTTCACCACAGAGAGAGCGGTGCATTGTCCTGTTACTCTTGCGCCAAACCCCATCCTCGAGGCCCCATGGCATTGCCCACGCGCCATTCACTCTTTCCGTTCCTGAGCTGGCTCCCCCGCCAGACCCGCGCCAGCGTCGGGCGGGACCTGATCGTCGGCCTGAGCGGCGCCATACTCGCGTTGCCCCAGTCCATTGCCTACGCCCTGATCGCCGGCTTGCCCCCCGAATATGGCTTGTACGCGGCGATCGTGCCGGTGCTGATTGCCTGCCTGTGGGGTTCCTCCTGGCATCTGATCTGCGGTCCTACGGCGGCGATCTCCATTGTCCTGTACGCCAGCATCAGCCCACTGGCCGTGCCCGCCAGCCAGGACTACGTCACCTTGATCCTGCTGCTGACCGTGCTGGCGGGTGTTTTCCAGTGGTTGCTGGGGTTGTTGCGTTTCGGGGCGCTGGTGAATTTCGTCTCGCACTCGGTGGTGCTGGGCTTTACGTTGGGGGCGGCGGTGGTCATTGCCCTGGGCCAGTTGCCGAACCTGCTGGGCCTGGACCTGCCGAACGAAGCCACGGCCCTGAAGGGCGTGCTGGCGCTGCTCAGCCACATCGGGGCTGTGGATAAACCCTCCTTGCTGCTGGGCTTGGCCACGCTGGCCCTGGGGATAACCCTGAAAAAGGCGTTGCCGCGTTGGCCGAGCCTGTTGATAACCCTGGTCATCAGCAGCCTCGTGGTCTGGCTGTGGCCCGCGATGTTCGGGCATGTGGCGCTGGTCAGCGCCTTTAGCGGACGCTTGCCGCCGCTCTCGCCGCTGCCATTGGACCTGGAGCTGATCCTGCGCCTGCTGCCCGGCGCCGTCGCGGTGGGGATGCTTGGGCTGGTGACCAGCCTGTCGATCGCCCGCTCGTTGTCGGTTCGTTCCGGGCAATTGCTCGACGCGAACCAGGAGGTGAGGGCGCAGGGCCTTTCCAACATCATTGGAGGTTTTTTCTCCGGATCATTGTCGGCCGGTTCCTTTACCCGTTCCGGTCTCAGCTATGAGGCCGGGGCCTGCTCGCCGTTGGCCGGGGTGTTCTCGGCCCTGTGGGTGGCGCTGTTCGCCGTAGCCGGCGCAACGCTGATCGCGCACATTCCGATCCCGGCCATGGCCGGCAGCATTCTGCTGATCGCCTGGGGCCTGGTGGACCACCGCGCTATCCGCGCGCTGTACCGGGTGAGCCGCGCCGAATTCGTGGTCATGAGCCTGACGTGCCTGGCGACGCTGCTATTGGAACTGCAAACCGCGATCTACGCGGGCGTGCTGGCCTCGCTGTTTTTCTACCTCAAGCGCACCTCCCAACCGCGAGTGCAGCATTATTGCGAAGGGGAAGCGGAGGTCCTGCGGGTCGGCGGCTCGATCTTTTTCGGCGCCAGTCATTTCCTGCAAGTGCGGCTGCAGCGATTGCAGGCACAACAGGTGGTCATCGATGCCCAGCAAATCAACTTCATCGATTACTCCGGCGTGGAAATGCTCCACCAGGAGGCCCGGCGCCTGCGCAGCCAGGGCCGCAGCCTGACCCTGCGCCGGGCCCGGCCCCAAGTGGTGGAAGAGCTGAAGAAGCTGGAGGGGGCGGAGCACTGCCCGATTCAATTCGAGGATTGAGCGGTTCGCGTTGTGGGAGCAAGGCCTGCTCCCACAACGCCCTACAGCGCCAACTGGCGGCGCAACTCCGCCAGCACCGGCGCGGTGTCCGGGCGCACGCCGCGCCACAGGTAAAAGGCCTCACCCGCCTGTTCGGCCAGCATGCCCAAGCCATCCATCGCCACCGCGCCGTGCTCGCGTGCCCAACGGCAGAACGAGGTCGGCTCCTTGCCGTACATCATGTCGTAGCACAACGTCTTGCCCGGCTCGATCAAGCTGGCGGCAATCGGCGGCACCTCCCCTGACAGGCTCGCCGACGTGGCGTTGATGATCAGGTCCACCGGCTCTTGCAACCAATCGAAGCCACTGGCAGACACCGGGCCCAGGTCGGCGAACAGCTCGGCCAGCAGCTCGGCCTTCTCCACCGTGCGATTGGCGATGATCACCGAGGCCGGCGCTTGCGCCAACAACGGCTCCAGGGCGCCGCGCACCGCACCGCCGGCGCCCAGCAGCAGGATGCGCTTGCCCTGAAGGCTGAACCCCGCGTTGACGGTCAGGTCGCGCGCCAGCCCGGCACCGTCGGTGTTGTCCCCCAACAGGCGGCCATCGGCCAACTTGCTCAACGTGTTCACGGCCCCGGCGCGTTGCGCCCGTTCGGTCAGGCTGTCGGCCAGGCGGAAGGCGTCTTCCTTGAACGGAACGGTGACATTGGCGCCACGGCCCTCGCGGAAGAATGCCCGCGCGCACCCGGAAAAATCCTCCAGGGGCGCCAACAGCGTGCTGTATTCCAACGCCTCTCCGGTCTGCTCGGCGAACAACCGGTGGATCAGCGGCGACTTGCTGTGGCCGATCGGGTTACCCATTACAACGTAGCGATCCATGAGCGCTCCTCGTTCAGGCCGTCGCCAGCCAATCGCGATCCTGCAGGAAGTATTCGGTCAATCGGGCTTCTTCGCTGCCCGGCTCCGCTTTCCAGTCGTAGCCCCAGCGCACTTGCGGTGGCAAGGACATCAGGATCGACTCGGTACGTCCGCCCGATTGCAGCCCGAACAAGGTGCCGCGGTCATAGACCAGGTTGAATTCCACGTAGCGCCCACGGCGATACTCCTGGAACTCGCGCTGCTTGGCGGTGAAGGCGTCATGCTTGCGCCGCCGCATGATCGGCAGGTAGGCGTCGATGTAAGCGTCGCCGATGGCGCGCATGAAGGCGAAGCTGGTGTCGAAATCCCAGGCGTTCAGGTCATCGAAGAACAGGCCGCCGATGCCCCGTGGTTCGTTGCGGTGCTTGAGGTGGAAATAGCTGTCGCACCAGGCCTTGTAGCGCGGATACACCTCCGGGCCAAACGGCGCGCAGGCTTGCTCGGCGATGCGGTGCCAGTGCACACAGTCTTCTTCCACGCCGTAGTAGGGCGTCAGGTCGAAGCCGCCGCCGAACCACCAGACCGGCTCTTCGCCTTCCTTTTCCGCGATGAAAAAGCGCACGTTGGCGTGGGACGTCGGCACATGGGGATTGTGCGGATGGATCACCAGCGACACGCCCAGGGCCTCGAAACCGCGCCCGGCCAGTTCCGGCCGATGGGCGCTGGCCGACGGTGGGAGACCGCTGCCAAAGACGTGGGAAAAGTTGACGCCGCCCTTTTCGATCACCGTGCCATTTTCGAGCACCCGGGTGCGCCCACCGCCACCGGCAGGCCGGGACCAGGCGTCTTCGACGAAGCGAGTGCCACCGTCCTCGGTTTCCAAGGCGGCGCAGATACGGTCTTGCAGGTCGAGCAGGTAGGCTTTCACGGCCTCGGTGCGAGTGGACATGACATCACCTTGATCAGGGTTACGCTACGGGGCGTAACGAGCCGGCGGCAAAAAGGGCGCACAGGATACCACCGCGCTTGCCCACGCCACAGTTGACGAAGGTCAAGCTTAGGAGTCCGATAGCAGGCTTGGTAAAAAGTCCCGCGACAAGGAGAGAGTGAAGATGGCCAAACGTATCCAGTTCCGTTCCCACGGCGGCCCCGAAGTGCTTGAGTACCTGGACTATGAGCCCGCCGAGCCGGGCCCGCAGCAGGTGCGCGTCAGCAACAAGGCGATCGGTTTGAATTTCATCGACACCTACTACCGCAGCGGCCTGTACCCGCCGCCGGCACTGCCTTCGGGCCTGGGCGCCGAAGGGGCCGGCGTGGTCGAGGCGGTCGGCACGGGCGTCACACGGTTCAAGGTCGGTGACCGGGTGGCCTACGGCAGCGGTCCGCTGGGCGCCTACAGCGATGTGCACGTACTGCCCGAAGCCAACCTGGTGCACCTGCCGGCGTCCATCAGTTTCGAACAGGCGGCCGGGGTGATGCTCAAGGGCCTCACCGTGCAGTACCTGTTGCGCCAGACCTATGAACTCAAGGGCGGCGAAACCATCCTGTTCCACGCGGCCGCCGGCGGCGTGGGCTCTTTGGCCTGCCAATGGGCCAAGGCCCTGGGCGTGAAGCTGATCGGCACGGTCAGTTCCGCCGAGAAAGCCGCCGTCGCCAAAGCCCACGGTGCCTGGGAAACCATCGACTACAGCAAGGAAAACGTCGCACAGCGCGTACTGGAATTGACTGACGGCAAGAAGGTCCCCGTGGTGTACGACGGCGTCGGCAAGGACACCTGGCTCACGTCCCTCGACTGCGTGGCGCCTCGCGGCCTGCTGGTCAGCTTCGGCAATGCCTCCGGGGCGGTGGATGGCGTGAACCTGGGGATCCTCTCGGCCAAGGGTTCGCTGTACGTCACCCGCCCGACCCTGGCGACCTACGCCAACAACGCCGAAAACCTGCAACGCATGGCCGACGAGCTGTTCGGCATGATCAGCAGCGGCAAGCTCACGGTGGACATCAACCAGCGTTACCCGCTGGCAGAAGCGGCCAAGGCCCAGGCGGAACTGTCGGCGCGCCGCACCACTGGGTCGACCATCCTGTTGCCATAAGCCAACAGCTTTTGTGGCGAGGGGATTTATCCCCCCTGGGCTGCGAAGCAGCTCCCAAAAAGGCAACTCGGTGTGCCAGGAAGATTGAGTTTGCTGCTTCAGGGCTGCTTCGCAGCCCAACGGGGATAAATCCCCTCGCCACAGAGGGCTCCCTCACCACAAAGACCTAGTCCGGGCGCACGACCTTGCCGGTCGCCAGGTCGCGGATCACGCTGGGGTTCTTGCGTCCGCCAAGGTTGCCGCCCAGCACCAGGTCGACCTGTCCGCGGAAATACTGCTCGACGCGAATCCGCGTGCGCGCCGCCGGACGGCCCTGGGGGTTGGCCGAGGTGGACACCAGCGGTCCGACCAGGGAACACAAGTCGCGCACGGTGGGGTGGTCGCTGACCCGCAGGGCAACGGTGTCATGCACGCCGGTGATCCATTCCGGCAGCAGGTTCTGGTGCGGCACCAGCCAGGTATTGGGCCCTGGCCAGGTGCTGGCCATGCGATCGATCCACGCTTCGGGGAAGTCTTCGAACAGAAAGTCGAACTGGTGGATGTTGTCCGCCACCAGTATCAGGCCCTTGTCGGGCAGCCGCGACTTGATCGCCAGCAGGCGCTCCACCGCTTCCTCGTTCCACGGGTCGCACCCCAGGCCCCAGACCGCTTCGGTTGGATAGGCAATCACCGCCCCGGCGCGAATTTCTCGCGCGGCTTGTTGCACACGCCAACTGTTGACCATGAACGATTCTCCGCAACACAAGATAAGGCTGTGCGCAGTTTACCCATCTTGCTCATAAAACCTAGCGGGCAAACCAGCGTCCGCCGTCGCAGATGGCACGCCCCTCCATTTCCAGCTCGGTCAGCGCCGCTAATACCCTGGGCAGGCCCCAGCCACTGGCATCGGCCAACGCCTCGCTGCTCAGTGGCGCGGCATGGAGCAAGCGCAGCAGCGGATGGATGACCGGCGTGGGCTCCGCCGCCAGGGGCAAGCGCTGCCAACCGCGCAACGCCTCGAGGATGTGCTCGACGGTCTCGACCAACGCCGCACCGTCACGGATCAGTTGATGGCAGCCACGAGCACCGGGGTGATGGATGGAGCCGGGAATCGCATAGACCTCGCGCCCCTGCTCCGCCGCCAGGCGCGCGGTGATCAGCGAGCCACTGGCAACACTGGCCTCGACCACCAGCACACCCAGGGACAAACCGCTGATGATCCGGTTGCGCCGCGGAAAGTGGCTGGCGTGGGGTGGGGCGTCCAACGCAAACTCCGAGAGCACCGCGCTGCCCTGGGCAATCATCGCGTCCGCCAGGCGCCGATTGCGCTGTGGATAAAAATTTTCCAGCCCGGTGCCCAGCACGCCAACGGTGCACCCGCCCACCTCCAGCGCGGCCTGGTGCGCCGCCGCGTCGATGCCCAAGGCCAGGCCACTGGTGATGACAAAACCGGCCCCGGCCAGGCTTCGGGAAAATGCCGCGGCCGTGTCAATTCCCGGTCGCGAAGCCCGGCGGCTGCCGACCATCGCCAACTGGGGTTTTTCCAGGATCGAGGCGTCGCCGGCGACGAACAGCAACGGCGGTGGGTCGCTGATCTGCGCCAGCAGGGCCGGGTAGTCGGCCTGGTCCCACATCCGTAAATGCTGGCCCGGACGCTCTAGCCAGGCCAATGCGTGGGCGGCGCCGTCACGCACTTGGGGGTTGCGCCGAGCCTCGGCACACGCCACGGGCAAGCCCAATGCACGCCAGGCACTGGCTGGCGCGCTGAGGGCTTTGGACGCCGAGCCAAAGGCGTGCAGCAAGGTCATGAAACGTTTGGGTCCCAGCTCCGGCAAGCGGTGCAGGCGTAGCCGGGCCTCCAGTTCCGCCGGGGAAACCGGAGCAGATTCAGGCAATGACATCGGATCATCCTTGATCGTAATAAGCCCCGCGTAAACGGGAACAAGCTGTGGATAACTCTGTTGGTAACTTGTGAGAGACGTTATGGATTACGGACCTTGTCGAGTACCGCCAACGAACGCGAGGCGTACAGCACCAGGCCATAACTGAGCTTGTCGTAGGTGCGGAACACCATCAGCAGTCCAGCCCGCTCATCCGGGATCTTGACCGGTTGGCCAGTGATGCGGTCGCGCACGGTTTCGCCGGTCTTCATCACCGCCAGCACATTGCCCTCGACGAGCCCGTCGCGGCGTCCCTTGTTCAGGGTCACTACATCCAGCGCGCCAATCTGGGTGACGCCCCGGGGTACATCGAGAATGACCCCGTTGATGGCAGATTCAGGCGCACTGGGCATGAAGGTCGAGTTGATCGAGCGGCCCTCGCCGCTGAACAGGCGATCCCCCAGGCGCACTTCCTGGGTGGTGCGTTGCAGCACCAGGGTGGTGACGTCGCCTTCGCTGGCCACCACCTCGCCGCCACCGATGTCATCGGCGTTGATGCCCAGAAACTCCTTTGTCTCGGGGTCGGTGTAGACCTTGCCCTGGCGGAAGATGCCGTACGCGGTCTCGTTCGGGTCGAAAGTGCCACGGGCGAAGACCCGGTCACCCGCGCCGCTCAAGACCCGCTCGGCATTGCCGGCGACCACGTAGGGGGCCTTGTCGAAGTCCTCGATCCGATCGACGATGCGATTGCTCAGCAGGAAACTGTTGATGGCTTGCAGGGGAATGCTCGGGATGGCATCGGCCACCGGCGAGCTGCGCACCCGCGGCGACAACTTGATGGTGCCCCGCGAAGCGCCGCGGTTGAGGGTCAGCCGGGGCTGGCCGTCGACATAGACCAGCGACAGGGTGTCACCGGGATAGATCAGGTTGGGGTTTTCGACCTGGGGGTTGGCCTGCCAGAGTTCTGGCCATTTCCAGGGTTCGCGCAGGTATTTGCCGGAAATGTCCCACAGCGTGTCCCCCGTCACCACTGTGTATTGCTGGGGAAAACCTTCCCGAAGTTGCACTTGCCCGTGCGCGATACCGGCCGAGGCCAGGAGCAGCAGGGCGAGTAGTGATTTCCTCATGCGGTGAATCCCTTTATTATGTGCGTTCGCGTAAAACGCCAGAGCCCCCGTGGCTCGCTCCGTCAGGCGCCCTGCTTCAAGCGGCAGCGCCTCGGAACAACGTTTTACAACGGTAGCCTGCATCCCAAGACACGCCAGGCCAGCCACCCGACTTTACCTCACACGTGCATTTATCAAGCTTATGGCCATTTTGAACATTCTCGAATTCCCGGACCCGCGCCTGCGCACTATCGCCAAACCGGTGGCCGTAGTGGACGACGAAGTGCGTCAGTTGGTCGATGACATGTTTGAAACAATGTATGAGGCGCCAGGCATCGGCCTCGCCGCGACCCAGGTCAACGTGCACAAGCGTATCGTCGTGATGGACCTCTCCGAAGACCGTAGCGAGCCACGGGTGTTCATCAACCCCGAGTTCGAGACCCTCACCGACGAGATGGAGCAATACCAGGAAGGCTGCCTCTCGGTGCCGGGCTTCTACGAAAACGTCGACCGCCCGCAGAAGGTCAAGATCAAGGCCCTGGACCGCGACGGCCAACCCTACGAGCTGATCGCCGAAGGCTTGCTGGCGGTGTGCATCCAGCACGAGTGTGACCACCTCAACGGCAAGTTGTTCGTCGACTACCTGTCGACCCTCAAGCGTGACCGGATCAAGAAAAAACTGGAAAAACTTCATCGCCAGAATGCTTGATGCCCTCCTTCAAAGGCTTGCCACGGCAAGCCTTTTTCTTTATGCGACTGCTGTGTAACTGAGAGCCTCCCATGACTGAGCCACTGCGCATCGTCTTTGCCGGCACCCCCGAATTTGCCGCCGAACACCTCAAGGCCCTGCTGGCCAGCCCGCATGAAATCGTCGCGGTCTACACCCAGCCCGATCGCCCGGCCGGTCGCGGTCAAAAACTGATGCCCAGCCCGGTCAAGCAACTGGCCGAGGAGAACGGCATCCAGGTTTTGCAGCCGCCGACCCTGCGCGACGCGCAAGCCCAGGCCGAATTGGCCGCGCTGAAACCGGACCTGATGGTGGTGGTCGCCTACGGCCTGATCCTGCCCCAGGTGGTGCTGGACATCCCGCGCCTGGGTTGCATCAACAGCCACGCCTCGCTGCTGCCACGCTGGCGCGGGGCGGCGCCGATCCAGCGCGCCGTGGAAGCGGGTGACGCAGAAAGTGGCGTGACCGTGATGCGCATGGAAGCCGGCCTGGACACCGGGCCGATGCTGCTCAAGGTCAGCACCCCCATCAGCGCCGAAGACACCGGCGGCAGTCTGCACGATCGCCTCGCGCTCATCGGCCCGCCGGCCGTGGTCCAGGCCATTGCCGGCCTGGCCGCCGGTACGTTGGCGGGCGAGGTGCAGGATGACAGCCTCGCCACCTACGCGCACAAACTGAACAAGGACGAGGCTCGCCTCGACTGGGCTCGTCCGGCGGTAGAACTGGAACGCCTGGTGCGCGCGTTCAACCCGTGGCCAATCTGCCACAGCACCCTGAACGGTGAAGCCCTGAAAGTGCTGACGGCCAGCCTTTGCGCAGGGAAGGGCACTCCCGGTGAAATCCTCGGCGCCAGCAAGGACGGCCTCGTCGTGGCCTGCGGCGAGCAGGCGCTGTGCCTGACGCGCCTGCAATTGCCCGGCGGCAAGGCGCTGAACTTCAGTGATCTGTTCAACAGCCGCCGTGAGAAATTCGCCGTCGGCACCCTGCTGGGCCAAGCGGCGGACGCCTCATGAACCCGCGTCTGGCCGCCGCCAAGGCGCTCGCCGCCGTGCTCAGCGGGAAAGCCTCGCTCAACAGTGCCTTGCCGACCCAGTTGGACAAGGTCGAAGAACGTGATCGCGGCTTCACCCAGGACCTGGCCTTCGGCACCGCCCGCTGGCAACCACGGCTGTCGGCCCTGGCGGCCAAGCTGTTGCAGAAACCGTTCAAGGGCGCCGACGCGGACGTCGAGGCGCTGTTGCTGGTGGGGTTGTATCAACTGCTCTACAGCCGCGTGCCCGCCCACGCCGCCATCGGCGAAACCGTGGGTTGCGCCGACAAGCTGAAAAAACCCTGGGCCAAGGCCCTGCTCAACGCCGTGCTGCGCCGCGCCCAACGCGAAGGCGAAGCCCTGCTGGCCGAGCTGGAACACGACCCGGTGGTGCGCACCGCCCACCCGCGCTGGTTGCAAAAGTCCCTGAAGGCGTTCTGGCCCCAGCAGTGGGAAGCCATTTGCGCGGCCAACAATGCCCATCCGCCGATGATCCTGCGGGTCAACCGTCGGCACCACACCCGCGATGCCTACCTGGCCTTGCTGGGCGAGGCCGGCATTACCGCCGCGCCGTGCGTGTACAGCCGCGACGGCATCGTCCTGGAGACCCCAGGTGATGTCCGCGCGCTGCCGGGCTTTGCCGAGGGCTGGATCAGCGTCCAGGACGAAGCGGCCCAACTGGCCGCCGACCTGCTGGACCTGGCACCCGGCCAACGGGTACTGGACGCCTGCTGCGCGCCGGGTGGCAAGACGTGCCACATCCTCGAAGCCGAGCCGAAGCTGGCCGGCGTGGTGGCCGTCGACCTGGAAGCCAAGCGCCTGGTGCGCGTCAAGGAAAACCTCGAGCGCCTGGGCCTGGACGCCGAGCTGATCGCCGCCGACGGCCGCGACACCGGTGCCTGGTGGGACGGCAAGCCGTTCCAGCGCATCCTGCTGGACGCACCGTGCTCGGCCACCGGGGTGATCCGCCGCCACCCGGACATCAAGCTCACCCGCCAACCCGACGACATCGCTGCCCTGGCGTCGTTGCAGGGCGAACTGCTCGACGCGCTGTGGCAGACCCTCGATGTCGGCGGCATCCTGCTGTACGCCACCTGTTCGACGCTGCCGACCGAGAACACCGACGTGATCGCGGCCTTCCTCACCCGCACCCCCGGTGCCCGGGAGCTGGACATCGCCAGCCAGGCCGGCCTGAAGCAGCCCCATGGCCGCCAGTTGCTGGCCCAGGAGGGCGGCCACGATGGGTTCTACTACGCCAAGCTGATCAAGATCGCCGCCGCGCGCGGTTAAGACCGATTCGAAAGGAGTGACCGGATGAAAATCATCATCCTTGGCGCCGGGCAGGTCGGCGGTTCGCTGGCGGAACACCTGGCCAGCGAGGCCAATGACATCACCGTGGTCGATACCGACGGTGAACGCCTGCGGGACCTGGGCGACCGTCTCGACATCCGCACCGTGCAGGGTCGGGGCTCATTGCCGACGGTACTGCGCCAGGCCGGGGCCGACGATGCCGACATGCTCGTGGCCGTCACCAACAGCGATGAAACCAACATGGTCGCCTGCCAGGTCGCCCACACCCTGTTCCACACCCCGACCAAGATCGCCCGGGTGCGCGAAGCGGCCTACCTGACCCGTTCCGACCTGTTCGACAACGAAGCCATCCCGGTGGATGTGCTGATCAGCCCCGAGCAGGTGGTGACCAACTACATCAAGCGCCTGATCGAGCATCCGGGGGCCTTGCAGGTGATCGACTTTGCCGAAGGCCAGGCACAACTGGTGGCGGTGAAGGCCTACTACGGTGGCCCGTTGGTGGGCCAGCAACTGCGCCAACTGCGCGAGCACATGCCCAATGTCGAGACCCGTGTGGCGGCGATCTTCCGCCGCGACCGGCCGATCCTGCCCCAGGGCGACACGGTGATCGAAGCCGACGACGAGGTGTTTTTCATCGCGGCCAAGGCGAACATTCGCGCAGTGATGAGCGAAATGCGCCGCCTCGACGAAAGCTACAAGCGCATCGTGATCGCCGGCGGCGGGCAGATCGGCGAACGCCTGGCCGAAGCCATCGAGAGCCGTTACCAGGTCAAGATCATCGAGATGAGCCCCGCCCGCTGCCGCTACCTCTCGGACACCCTCGACAGCACCGTGGTGCTGCAGGGCAGCGCCTCGGACCGGGACCTGCTGCTGGAAGAGAACATCGCCGATGCCGACATCTTCCTGGCCCTGACCAACGACGACGAAGCCAACATCATGTCGTCACTGTTGGCCAAGCGCCTGGGGGCGAAGAAGGTGATGACCATCATCAACAACCCGGCCTATGTCGACCTCATCCAGGGCGGCGACATCGACATCGCCATCAGCCCGCAACTGGCGACCATCGGCACCTTGCTGGCGCATGTGCGGCGCGGCGACATCGTCAGCGTGCACTCCCTGCGCCGGGGCGCGGCCGAGGCCATCGAGGCGATTGCCCATGGCGATGCCAAATCCAGCAAAGTGATCGGCAAGGCCATCCGCGACATCGGCCTGCCACCGGGCACCACCATCGGCGCCATCATCCGCGATGAAGAAGTGTTGATTGCCCATGACGACACAGTGGTCCAGGCGGGCGACCATGTGATCCTGTTCCTGGTGGACAAGAAGCACATTCGCGATGTCGAGAAGCTGTTCCATGTGGGGTTGAGCTTTTTCTGACCCAGGATCCGCCGTGACAGTAAATGGCCTCATCGCGAGCAAGCGCGCCCCCACAGGTGGAGTACATTCCCAGTGGGAGCGAGCTTGCTCGCGATAGCCATCTGACTCGCAGCCGATCAACCCCTGACACAACTCTCAAGGACGCCAACCATGCTCGACTCCCTGGAAAAAATGCTCGCCAAGGGTGTGGATAACCCGTTGCTGCGCTTCGGCCTGGGCAAGGGCTATCTCGACCTTGGCGAATTCCCCCGTGCCGCCGAGCACCTGCAACGTTGCGTCGAGCTCGACCCCCAGTATTCGGCTGCCTGGAAACTGTTGGGCAAGGCGCATCAGGGCCGGGGGGATCTTGCGGCGGCGCGCGCGGCCTGGGAGCGGGGCCTGGACGCTGCCCGGGGCCATGGCGACAAGCAGGCCGAGAAAGAAATGACCGTGTTTCTCAAGAAACTCGACCGACAAGCCTGACGCCGCTGGAGCGCGTCGCCTTATAGCGACTCCAGGCACCCCGCCAGGTCATTGCCCAGTTTTTCCAGCAGTTGCTCGTATCCTTGCGCGGTCGCCGGGGTGTAGCCACCCAGCGCGTCCAGTTCCGCCAGCTTCACCGGCAACCCGGCCACCAGGGTTTCAGCCAGGCGTGGCCGCAGGGGCGGCTCGCTGAACACGCAGGTCTTGCCCACGGCCTGCAAGCGCGTACGCATCGCCGCTACGTGCTGGGCACCGGGCTGGACTTCGGCCGCCACGGCGAACACCCCGGTGTGCTTGAGGCCGTAGTGGTCTTCGAAATAGTCGAACGCTTCGTGGAAAACGAAATACGGCTTGCCCGCGACCCCGGCCAGACGGCCCTTGAGGCGTGTGTCCAGAGCGTCGAGACGCTGGTTGAAGCTCCCAAGGTTGCTTTGATAGCGCGAGGCATTGGCTGGATCGGCCGCGCTCAGGTCCGCGGCCATTTTTGCGGCGATCACTCGGGCATTGAGCGGCGAAAGCCACAGATGCGCGTCGATCGTGCCAGGACGGTGATCATGATCGTGCTCGTCGCCATCCTCGTCGGTATGGGAATGGCTGTCCTCGGCGAAATGCCGCAGTTTGAGTCCCGGCAAGTCCTGCAGCACGACAGAAGGCGCCGTACGACCGTTCAACACCCGCGGTAGGAAACCTTCCATGTCGGGGCCGATCCAGTAGAGCAGGTCCACCGACTGCACTTTGCGTACATCGGAGGGCCGCAGCGCGTAGTGATGGGGCGAAGCGCCGGGCGGCAGCAGCACCTCAGGCACGCCCACACCGTCCTGCACCGCCGCGGCAATCAGTTGCAACGGCTTGATACTGGTCAGGACCTTGACCTCGGCCTGGGCTGGGGCAATCAACAGGAAACTGGCGAAAAAAGCGACAAAGAGCAAAAAAAATCGGGACACGATGACCACTCGAAGAGGCGAGAACGGGTAACATAATAACGTCTCTCACTGAACTCGTCGCTGCCCATGCCTATTACACCCCTTGCCAGTCGCCCCCATGATCACTCCCACTGCGTGCACAGCGCGCTGTCCGAGGCCGATGCCATCTGCGCACGCCAAGGGTTGCGCCTGACGGCGTTGCGCCGCCGGGTGCTGGAGTTGGTCTGGCAAAGCCACAAGCCGCTGGGCGCCTACGACATCCTGGCGGTACTCAGCGAGCAGGATGGCCGCCGCGCCGCGCCGCCGACGGTGTATCGGGCGCTGGATTTCCTGCTGGAAAACGGCCTGGTGCATCGCATTTCCTCGCTCAACGCCTTCGTCGGCTGCAACCACCCGGAGCATGCCCACCAGGGCCAGTTCCTGATCTGCCGCGAATGCCACGCCGCCATCGAGCTGGAACAGAAATCCATCAGCGATGCGATCATCGCCAGCGCCCAGGATGTCGGTTTCGTGGTCGACACCCAGACCGTCGAAGTGGTCGGCCTCTGCTCCGGCTGCCAGGGGGCCTGATGAGCAACGCGTTGATCCGCCTCGAGCAGGTGGCCGTCAAGTTCGCCGGGCAGAACGTGCTGGATGACATCCACCTGAGCGTCGAACCCGGGCAGATCGTGACCTTGATCGGCCCCAACGGCGCCGGCAAGACCACCCTGGTGCGCGCCGTGCTGGGCTTGCTCAAGCCCGACAGCGGCCACGTCTGGCGCAAGCCGAAGCTGCGGATCGGCTACATGCCGCAAAAACTCCACGTCGATCCGACGCTGCCGCTGTCGGTCCTGCGTTTCCTGCGCCTGGTCCCAGGTGTCGATCGCGAGCGCGCCCTGGCGGCGCTCAACGAAGTCGGGGCCGAACAGGTCATCGACAGCCCGGTGCAAAGCGTGTCCGGCGGCGAGATGCAACGCGTGCTGCTGGCCCGGGCGCTGCTGCGCGAGCCGGAGCTGCTGGTACTCGACGAGCCGGTCCAAGGCGTCGATGTGGCGGGCCAGGCTGAGCTGTACAGCCTGATCACCCGCTTGCGCGACCGGCACGGTTGCGGCGTGCTGATGGTGTCCCATGACCTGCACCTGGTGATGAGCACCACCGACGAGGTGGTCTGCCTCAACCGTCACGTCTGCTGCTCCGGGCACCCCGAGCAGGTCAGCGGCGACCCGGCATTCGTCGAGCTGTTCGGAAAGAACGCACAAAGCCTGGCGATTTATCACCACCACCATGACCACGCCCACGACCTGCACGGTTCGGTGGTCATTGGTGCGCCGGTTACCCCCCATGTTCACGGAGATGGCTGCAAGCATGGCTGATTTTCTGTTGTATGCCCTGCTCGCAGGCCTGGCCCTCGCGCTGGTGGCCGGGCCCCTGGGTTCGTTCGTGGTCTGGCGGCGCATGGCCTATTTTGGCGACACCTTGTCCCACGCGGCGTTGCTCGGCGTGGCCCTGGGCTTTTTACTGGACGTCAGCCCGGCGGTGGCGGTGACCGTGGGCTGCCTGTTGCTGGCGGTGGTGCTGGTGACGCTGCAACAGCGCCAGCCGCTGGCGTCCGACACGCTGCTGGGCATCCTGGCACCGAGCACGTTGTCCCTTGGCCTGGTGGTGCTCAGCTTCATGCACGATGTGCGCATCGACCTGATGGCTTACCTGTTCGGCGACCTGTTGGCCATCAGCCCGGTCGACCTGTCGTGGATCCTGGGGGGCAGTGCCGCGGTGCTGGCGCTCCTGGTAGCGCTCTGGCGCCCGCTGCTGGCCGTCACCGTGCACGAGGAACTGGCGCGGGTCGAAGGCCTGCCCGTGACGGGGCTGCGCTTGGCCTTGATGCTGTTGATTGCGGTGGTCATCGCCGTGGCCATGAAGATCGTCGGTGTGTTGCTGATTACTTCGTTGCTGATCATTCCGGCGGCTGCGGCACAACGTCACGCCCGCTCGCCGGAGCAGATGGCCCTGGGCGCGAGCCTGCTGGGCATGCTCGCGGTGTGCGGCGGGCTGGCCCTTTCCTGGTTCAAGGATACTCCGGCCGGCCCATCGATCGTGGTCAGCGCCGCCGCGCTGTTTCTGCTGAGTTTTGTCCTGCCTCGTCGAGGGGTGTAGACTTGCTCGCTTTTTGCGCAAATAGAGAGTCGCAGGAATGAAGCCGTTCGCCTCCCGTTATCTGCTCCTAGTCGCGCTTTCAGTGCTACTGGGCGCTTGCCAGAGTACGCCGCCGGTCACCGAGGCCCCCGATACCCGGGGCCCGGCCATCGCGCAGCTGGAACAAAGCCTGGCCGCCAATGAGCTGGCCACCGCTGAAGACCAACTGGCCACCTTGCAGGCCCAATCGCCTGAAGATGCGTCGCTGGAACCCTTCCAACGCCAGTTGGCCGAGGCGTATCTGCGCCGCAGCCAGATCGACCTGCAAAAGGGTGACGTCAACGCCGCCGCCACCGCCCTGAGCCGTGCCCGAGCCTTGATGCCCAAGGCCCCAGCGCTTACCGGCGAGGTCAACAGCGCCATTGCACAAGCGCGCAAGGCTGACCTGGACAAAGCCGAAGCGGCCCTCAAGGCGGCCGAAGCCAAGCCGGTCGCCAAGCTGATCGACCCCAGCGCCGAAAGCACCACCGTGGCGTTGAACATTGCCGATGTGCAGCAAATGCGTCGCCAACTGGATGCCATTGCCGCCGATGTGGTGAATTACCAATGTGATGTCAGCATCCAGGCACCGCGCACCGATGATTATCCGTGGTTGGCGACACTGCTGACCAAGCGGGTCAAGAAACTCGACCCCGAGTTCGACTTGAAGCTGCGCAAGCAGATCCTGCGCAGCGTGCCGGCGCAGGTGGTTCTTACACCGCGCAAATCCTAAAAAGCCTCGCGAGCAGGCTCGCCCCCACAAGGTTCAGTGATTCATCACAGGACCCTGTGGGAGCGAGCTTGCTCGCGATGGCGTACTGACAGGCAACAGAGCCTTTTTCAGACACTCCTCAAGCCGGAATCGCCTTGGCCTTGGGCTCCCGCGCCCACACCCGGTGTTGCGCAATCGCGTCGAAGAATGCCTGGAACTTGCTGGCATCCGCGTCGGGAATCAGCCCGGCGTCCGCCTCCAGCTTCAACAGCACCAGCAACTGCCGGGCTTCCCCGTTGAGGGCGATGGCCTTCAGGTGCTTGTAGGCTTCCAACAGGTAATGCAACGCCACGCCATCGCTGCTCAGCGCCTGGATGGACTGCGCGCCGCCCGGGACGAACACCGCGTCGAAGGCAATCGACGGCATCCCTTCCATGGACGCGTCCACCGGCAACGTTTGCCCATCGGCGGTGGTGACCGGCGCAGAGGTCGGCCCCAAGACCTTGGCGTGAGCGCCCTCGGCCTCCAATGCCTGTTTGAGCGCATCGATGATCGCGCCATCGACGCCATCAGCCACCAGCACCGCGACCTTGCGGGTCTTGATGTCGCCCGAGAGCAGGTTCGCCTGGCTCAGGGCCGGGGATTTCTCCAGCGAAGGCGTCGGCACGTCCACGGTGCAAGCGGTGGGCGCCGGCAGACCCAGGTTTTTCGCTACTCGCCCGGCCAGTTCCAGGTCGATGTTGGCCAGGATCTCGTTGACCTGCCGCGCCCGGATGAACTCCCGCTCCACTTTGCCCAGCTCGAAGCTATAGGCCGCGATGATGTGCTCCTGCTCATGCGGGCTCATGCTCTTGTAGAACAGCCGCGCCTGGGAGAAATGATCGCCGAACGAATCGCTGCGCTGGCGGATCTTGTGGGCATCGATGCGCTCCGGATAACTCTCAAAGCCGCCGTCCTGCGGGCCGGGCGGGGTTTCCTTCGGCCAGCCGCCGTCGATGGAGTTCGGCTCGTAGGACGTGCGCCCCTTGTCGATGGTGGTGCGGTGCATGGCGTCACGCTGGCCGTTGTGCACCGGAGTGATGGCACGGTTGATCGGCAACTCATGAAAGTTCGGCCCACCGAGTCGGCTGATTTGCGTATCGGTGTAGGAAAAGAGTCGACCTTGCAGCAACGGGTCGTTGGAAAAATCGATACCCGGCACGATGTGCCCAGGGCAGAAGGCGACCTGCTCGACTTCGGCGAAGAAGTTGTCCGGGTTGCGGTTCAGCACCATTTTGCCCAGGGGCGTGATGGGCACCAGCTCTTCGGGGATGATCTTGGTCGGGTCGAGCAGGTCGAAGTCGAACTTGTGCTCGTCTTCCTCGGCGACGATCTGTACGCCGAACTCCCATTCCGGGTAGTCGCCCATCTCGATCGCTTCCCACAGGTCGCGACGGTGGTAGTCGGTGTCTTTACCGGCCAGCTTCTGGGCTTCGTCCCACACCAGGGAACAGGTGCCGACCTTGGGTCGCCAGTGGAATTTGACGAAACTGCTGCGGCCTTCGGCGTTGATCATGCGGAAGGTGTGCACGCCAAAGCCTTGCATGCTGCGCAGGCTTTTTGGAATGGCCCGGTCGGACATCGCCCAGATCACCATGTGGGCCGACTCCGGCACCAGCGAGACAAAGTCCCAGAAGGTGTCGTGGGCCGAGCCACCGGTAGGGATCTCGTTATGCGGCTCGGGTTTGACCGCATGGACGAAGTCGGGAAACTTGATCGCGTCCTGAATGAAGAACACCGGCATGTTGTTGCCTACCAGGTCGAAGTTGCCTTCGTCGGTGAAAAACTTCACCGCAAAACCGCGTACGTCCCGCACCGTGTCACCGGAACCCCGTGGGCCCTGCACAGTGGAAAACCGCACGAACACCGGCGTTTTCTTGCTCGGGTCTTGTAGGAAACCGGCCTTGGTCAGCGCCGAATGGGCTTCATAGCTCTGGAAGTAACCGTGGGCGCCAGTGCCGCGGGCGTGGACGATACGCTCCGGGATGCGCTCGTGGTCAAAATGCGTGATCTTTTCACGCATGATGAAGTCTTCCAGTAACGACGGCCCACGGGCGCCGGCGCGCAGGGTGTTCTGGTTGTCGGCGATTTTCACGCCCTGATTGGTGCGCAACGCCTGTTCGGTGGCGTCGGAGCGGAAGGTTTCCAGGCTGTCGAGCTTGGCGTTGGTGTTGCCGCGGTCCAGGGTGTCGGTCCCGGCCAACTGGCTCTTGTCGACCGGGGGCTTGTTGGTGCTCATCAGGCGTCACTCCTCTTTGCGATCTGTGGCTGCTTTAGGAGTGACCCGCACCGCCAGGCGGTGTTCCTTTTTTATGCCTTTGATCGCGTTATTGCCAAATGACAGGTCAGATCGCAAATAAATGCTAAGAACCTCTATACGGACAGGCTAAAATGCGCGCCCGGCTAACCGCTGATCTTTTTCCAACGCGCCCCACAAGGTTCGCTACGTGATCGAGTTTCAAAACGTCCATAAAACCTACCGGGTCGCCGGTAAGGATATCCCCGCCCTGCACCCGACCAGTCTGACGATTGAGAACGGTCAGGTCTTCGGCCTCATCGGCCATTCCGGTGCGGGAAAAAGTACCCTGCTGCGCCTGATCAATCGCCTGGAAGACTCCAGCGGCGGCAAGATCATCGTCGACGGTGAAGAAGTCACCGCCCTGGACGCAGGCGGCCTGCGGCGCTTTCGCCAGCAGGTCGGGATGATCTTCCAGCACTTCAACCTGCTGGCCTCCAAGACCGTGGCCGACAACGTGGCGCTGCCACTGACGCTAGCCGGCGAATTGTCCCGCAGCGAAATCGACCAGCGCGTCGCCGAGTTGCTCGCCCGCGTCGGCTTGTCCGACCACGCCAAGAAGTACCCGGCGCAATTGTCCGGCGGCCAGAAGCAGCGCGTCGGCATCGCCCGTGCCCTGGCGACCAAGCCCAAGATCTTGCTGTGCGACGAAGCCACCAGCGCGCTGGACCCGCAGACCACCGCCTCGGTGCTGCAACTGCTGGCCGAAATCAACCGCGAGCTGAAGCTGACCATCGTGCTGATCACCCATGAAATGGACGTGATTCGTCGGGTCTGTGATGAAGTGGCGGTGATGGACGCCGGCGTGATTGTCGAGCAGGGGCCGGTGGCCCAGGTGTTCCTGCACCCCAAGCACCCGACCACCAAGCGTTTCGTCCAGGAAGACGAGCAGATCGACGAAAGCGAACAGCGCGACGATTTTGCCCACGTGCCCGGGCGCATCGTGCGTCTGACGTTCCAGGGCGATGCGACCTACGCCCCATTGCTCGGCACCGTCGCCCGGGAAACCGGGGTGGACTACAGCATCCTGGCCGGGCGCATCGACCGCATCAAAGACACCCCCTACGGGCAACTGACCCTCGCCATCACCGGCGGTGACATGGAGGCGGCGTTCGCCCGCTTCACCGCGGCCGATGTCCACATGGAGGTGCTGCGCTGATGGAACTGCTGACGAATTTCTTTGCAAACATCGACTGGCTGGAAATCTGGCTGGCCACCGGCGACACCTTCCTGATGCTGTTCGGCTCGCTGTTGTTCACCGTGCTGCTCGGCCTGCCCCTGGGCGTGCTGCTGTTTTTGTGCAGCCCGCGCCAGTTGCTCGAAGCCCGCGGCGTTTATGCGCTGTTGTCGCTGATCGTCAACATCCTGCGCTCGCTGCCGTTCATCATCCTGTTGATCGTGATGATCCCGTTCACGGTATTGATTACCGGGACCTCGCTGGGCGTGGCCGGGGCGATTCCGCCGCTGGTGGTCGGTGCGACACCGTTCTTTGCCCGTCTGGTGGAAACCGCCCTGCGCGAAGTCGACCGCGGCATCATCGAGGCGACCCAGGCCATGGGCGCAACGACCCGGCAGATCATCGTCAATGCCTTGCTGCCGGAGGCCCGTCCGGGCATCTTTGCCGCGATTACGGTGACCGCGATCACGCTGGTGTCCTACACGGCCATGGCCGGTGTGGTGGGCGCCGGTGGCTTGGGCGACCTGGCGATCCGCTTCGGCTACCAGCGCTTCCAGACCGATGTCATGGTGGTTACGGTGGTGTTGCTGCTGGTGCTGGTGCAAGTCCTGCAAACCGTGGGCGACAAGCTGGTTGTGCATTTCTCTAGAAAATAAGGCGTCGTGCCAAAACCATGAGCCAGCCATTCGCTGGCAGGTGCCGCAAGCGGGCACTCACAAGGAGTTAGCTGAATGAAGAAGTTACTGGTTGCCTTCGCTGCCGTCGCAGCCTTTTCCGCCCACGCCGCCGAGACCCTGAGCGTCGCGGCAACGCCGGTACCGCACGCGGAAATCCTCGAGTTCGTCAAACCGGCATTGGCCAAGGAAGGCGTGGACCTCAAGGTCAAGGTCTTCACCGACTACATCCAGCCCAACGTACAAGTCGCCGAAAAACGCCTGGACGCCAACTTCTTCCAGCACAAGCCTTACCTGGATGAATTCAACAAGGCCAAGGGCACCCACCTGGTGGGCGTGGCCGGCGTGCACCTGGAGCCTCTGGGCGCGTACTCCAGCAAGTACAAGAAACTCGACGAACTGCCGGGCGGCGCCAACGTGGTCATCCCCAACGACGCCACCAACGGCGGCCGTGCGCTGTTGCTGCTGGCCAAAGCCGGGGTGATCAAGCTCAAGGATCCGACCAACATCCTGTCGACCATCAAAGACATCACCGAGAACACCAAGGACCTGAAATTCCGTGAACTGGAAGCCGCGACCATCCCACGCGTGCTGACCCAGGTCGACCTGGCGCTGATCAACACCAACTACGCGCTGGAAGCCAAGCTCGATCCGTCCAAGGATGCGCTGGTGATCGAAGGCAGCGACTCGCCTTACGTGAACATCCTGGTAGCGCGTGAGGATGACAAGGACAGTGAGGCGATGAAGAAGCTGGTTGCTGCGCTGCATAGCCCGGAAGTGAAGGCTTTTATTCTTGAGAAGTACAAAGGCGCGGTATTGCCGGCGTTTTGATTTGAAACGTAATGAATGAGTGAAGGCGGGGAGATGCATGGGAATGCATCTCCCCGTTTTTGTTTGGAGGATGAGCGTTGTGCGTTATGCCTGAACCAGTGCGTTAAAAAACCACTCGTAGAGTGCCTCTGGGTGGTATTCGGGAAAATACGCAACTAGCACGGTTGAAGTTACAAGCACCAGCACCACCAAAAGCGCGGTAAGTAGCTTTACCAACGTCGAGAGAGGTGGATTGGGCGGGCCGTATTTATTAATCGCTTTACGCCCCGGAAGCATGACGAGCGGAAGCGTTATCAAAAAGCCGATAACAGGGAACACGCTGAGAATTCCCCATATTATCGGACTCGAGCCTATATCACGTGCCCTGCGTACCAGTAGAGACACGTCGAGCAGGATGGCAGGAACGACAACGGTGACACCAACTATCAGCAAAACCACCAGTTGATGGCGCAACCCCACCATAAAGAACGCCAGCAAAATGCACGGAAGAACCAGCACCAAGGGCACACGAATCAGCCAGAAGCGCGCCAGAGAAATACGTCCGGAAAAATCAAGAATTCTGGGTTTTGAAAACGTGACAACCTCGTCGTCAATCAGTTGAGCGTCGCCCGGTTTGTATGGTTTTCGATTTCGCTGCTGATGCTGCCGAAAACCGGTTCTATCCTTGCCATTTAGCGCTGTTCCCTTGTGTTTTGATGGTGCTATTCACGTCACAACGTTTACGCCTCGTATCTAATCGAAGGCCGGCATCAAACTCAAGAGAAAACACTATCGTGTAAAGGGGGGCGAAAACCCGACATAACGCATCGGGTTTTCTTTTAACGGCTTACCCGTTTCGCGGCTCGACGTTATCTAACACTCGGTTAGCCAGCAACGAACTCAACTCAATCAACTGCTGGATACCAAGAGCAATATGACGACGTGAGCCTTCCAGGTCGAAGGCCAGGTTGCTGACCATCGCGTCGGCTGCCGCCAGGGTTTCGCTGAGGTTGGCGAGCAGGCATTCGTTGTCGGCGTTTTTTGCGACGGTGAAGAGCTGGCCCGGTTGGGACGCATCTTCTGATTTTGGTAGCAGGTAATAGTCCAAGACGCGGTTGGTGGCTTCGTCGTGTTTCTTGGCTTTGGATTTGGTTCGCGAGGAAGCTTGGTCCGCCTCTGGCGGATTCGGTGTAGGTTTGAACATTTACTAAGTCCTGTAGGTGAAGCCGCAACCCTCTAGCTACTAAACAAGGGGAGGCAGCTGTACGCAGGTTAGTAGACCGGGGACTTAGCAAGCCGGCGCGCCCGAGGGCGCCCTGCGCACAACCGCCATCAAATATAGGCATGGAGAAGCCTGTCTGACGGAGCTAATGCACCTACTAAATACCGCGGGCTACTAAACCCGACCACTGATGGGCAGTGGCAGGAAAACGATAGAGCCCAGGGGCAAGGTGCACAAGCGGGCAGATTCTGGCGTAGTTGTAGGCAATGACGCAAGGTTGGGTAGCCTGGCGGTCGGTTAGCGGCGGGAGGATAAACAGGGCTTGGGTTTGGCCTGCAAATTGGGGCTAGGTGGGTTTGCGCTTGGGGTTTGAATTGGCTTTGCGGTTTTGTCTGTAGGAGTTTTTCAGGGTGGTTGGGGCTGCTTTGCAGCCCAGCGGGAGCAAGCTCCCTCGCCACGAATGTTGACCGACTCGGGAATGCCCCGCTCGATACTTGGTAGCTACTTGTCTTTCGGCCAGAGAAGGAAGAGCCGAGGACAGAATAAAACTTACTCTTTCTTATCCGCAGGCACTCATGAATTCATTACACGAAGACAATCGAAAGCGCTTGATACGACTCATCGACCAGATCCCGGTTAACGCGAACCCCGAGGGTTGGACTCATGTCACCTCGATAGCCGTCGGCGGGCTGCTATCGGTAGGTTTCTCGCAGAAAGGTCCTTATTTGCTGGTTGTCTCAAGCTCGGGTCGGAGTGTTGTGCACTGCGACACAGGAGAAAAAATTGAGCGCGACTATGAAGAATATGCGGGCTTGAGTGAGCTCGGGTTGCATTGCCAGGGCATTGGCGTGATCGCCGATGAAGTCGTACCGCTGTGTGGCCTACAGGGCGGTGGCTTGCCCACCGGCAACATGGCCGGGGAAGGGCTGGAGTTGGTTTCTCCGGATTGGCCTGAAAACCGCCTTATTCTAAGCAAACCCTTCAAGGATGCCCTGATGGAGGGTCATCAAAAGGATTGCACGGTGATCTACAAAGAACACGTGAGGGCGTTCGGATTCTCCTGGTGTGGGAACTACATCGTCGCGGCGTGCAGCAGCGACCTCGATCTTTGGTCGAGAGCGTCAAAGCTGTAACGACAGCTAGCGCGGCGGCGAGGGCGTTGCAGTTGTACTTCATTGTTCTCCAACCCTCATGATAGATTCCCCGCCGCGACCTCTAATCAATAGAGGGCATTCAGGGAGAGAAGTGAGTGATCAAGTCTTTGTTGGTTGGGGCGTTGCTGGCAATGGCATCGGCATCTGCATTCGCGATGAGCTGCGATAACCCTAGAAACGCCTACGACAGAACCTATTGCGCGTCGCTGAAAATGGTTCAGTCGGATCAGGAGATCAATGAACAGTACAAGAAGACGATGAGTGCGCTGAACCCGGATCAGAAGAAAAAGGTGAAAGCCGCGCAAATCCAGTGGATCAAAAATCGTGACAGCGCTTGCTCCAACGATGGCCTGCTCTACCTGGACTGTGCCAATGAGAAGACCGAGGCGCGTATCGTCATACTCAAGGCTGTCGAGCGCGAGTGCCGTGCCGCTGGTTGCGACGACGCCAAGCTGTCGCAAGTCGAGTAAGCCGTAAAACAATGAGCATGCAGAGCTTGCTCTCGCTCATTCAACGGTGCGCTGCATCCCTTTCGCACCCGTGACTCATTCGCGGGACAAGCGAAAAGCCGCAAAGAGAAACCCGACGTAAGCGTCGGGTTTTTCTTTGGCGGGTTCACCCGCGATCCAACACCCGACTCGCCAGCCAGGCACTCAACTCGCCCGTGGCCGCTGACGAGGCATTCTCATTGCTACGCGGCACCGCGCTCGACCATCGCACGCCATGCCTGGACGCTGGGGCGCTGTTGCATCCTGGCGTGCCAGGCGCGCAGCGCGACACAGTCCTCGGGCACGGGGAGTTGCACCAGCGAGGCGAAGATCATGCCGCCCAACACGGCAATGTCGGCCATCGAAAACGCGTCGCCCGCCACGTAGGGTTGGTCTTTGAGCAGGTTGTCGAAATAACGCATGCCGCGGACAGCCTTGTCACCCATCCGGCGGCCCCACTCAGCGTTCTGGTACAGCTCGACCTGCGGGCCCAGGCCCGGCGTAGCGTGGTGGAAGTAGGCGCTGACGGCATCGAGGAATTCGATTTCGGCGCGCTTGGTCATCATATGGATGATGCCTTGCTCGAGCGGCGTCCTACCCGTCAGCGTCGGCTCACCGTCCAGGCCATCCAGGTACTGGGTAATGGCCGTGCACTCGGCGATTCGCGTCCCGTCATCCAGCTCCAGCACGGGCAATGTCCCGGAGTAGTTGATGGCCAGGAATTCAGGTGCCTTGTGCTCGCCGGTCCAGAGATTGATCGGTACGAACTCAACGTTCGACAGCAAGCCCTTTTCCACCAGCGCGATGCGCACGCGGGCGGGGTAGGGGCCGTTGAACCAGTCGTAGATTTTCAGCGTAGCGGGCGTTGAAGAAGCGTCACTGCGTTGCTGCGGAGCGGTCATGATTGTGTCCCTGCCTGTCAGTTGGTAGGCAAAGACTGAGCCTTATTTTCTACCTCGTCAAGCCCCTACCTGACAATTGGCAGGTAAGCGGTGATGGGCGTAGAATCCCTGCCTCTGATCCATTTGAATCTCGAAGCGAGGTGACAAACGTGAACGAAAATGCTCGAGAGGCCATTTTGGCGGCGGCCCGATCAGCCGCCCAACTGCACGGTTACAGCGGGATCAATTTCCGTAGCATTGCCGAAGAAGTCGGCATCAAGAATGCGAGCATCTACTACCACTTCCCGAGCAAGGCCGGTCTGGGTGCCGCGGTCGCCGAACGCTATTGGCAAGACACGCGCCAGGCTTTGGAGCAGATACGCGCCGCCCACCCCGATCCGGCTGAGTGCCTGCGGCGCTACCCTTCCATTTTTCGCAGCTCGCTGAAGAACGGCAACAGGCTGTGCCTGTCCAGCTTCATGGCGGCCGAATCCGAAGACCTGCCCGAAGAAGTGATGCGAGAGGTCAAGGCGTATGCGGACGTCAACGTGACGTGGCTGGCCCAAGTGCTGGTCGATGCCAGCGCCGGCACCCCGCAAGCCTGCGAGCGTCGAGCCTTGGCCATCTACACCGCCGTCGCGGGCGCGCAGTTGATTGCACGAACGCGGATGGACGTCGACCTGTTCGATGACCTGATAGCCAGTTACCAGGAAGCGGGATTGATTCCAGCCTGACTGTCGGCGCCCTTTGCCCAGGTGGTTTCCCAGCCGCGCGACTTTGCGCAGGCTACGTGCGTAATTCGGTTGTTTGCGTTGCTGGCGAGGTGCCACAATCGTTCTTTTTTTGCGTCAGGCTCAGGTGAATCACATGGATTGCCTAGGATCTCGGAGTGACCAGGATTTCTTCATCGCCGAGCAGGTGCGAACCGATCGATTGCAGCAACTCTTCCGCCAATCGGTTTCAGCGGTATTGGGCAGCTACCTGGCGGCCATCATGCTCAGTTGGCTGTGCTGGGACCGCCTTGAACACAGCGTGATCCTCTGGTGGCTGGGCATCCTGACCGGTACGACGCTGCTGCGCCTGTCGATGTTCGTGGCCTATTTCCGCAGCACCCAAAGTGAGCGCACACCGCAACGCTGGGAGCGCAGGTATTGGGCCACGCTGGTGCTGTCCGCCAGCGTCTGGGGGGGCGGGGCCTTCGTGATCATGCCGGCGGACGATCTGTTGTCCCAGGCGCTGGTCATGCTCTTTTCGGTCGGCATGTCCGTCAGCGCAGTGGCCTGTTACTCGGCCTACCGCGACATGACCCTCGTTTCCATCGGCCTGGTGCTGTTGCCGTGCACCGCCTGGCTGCTGGTCCAGCCGTCCACGATGCAAATGGGCCTGGCCCTTTCGATCCTGGTGTTCGCCGCCTTCGCCGCCCGCGCCACGCGGAAAATGTCCAAGGCCCTGGAAACCGCCTTCCGCCTGACCCGGGAAATGGAGCAGGCCAACAGCATCTCGACCCGTGCCGCCCAAACCGACGAACTGACCGGCCTGAAGAGCCGGCGAGCGTTCTTCGAACACGCCCAGCGGCTCTACCACGACTGCAAGATCCATCGCCTGGAACTGTGCGTGGTGATGCTGGACATGGACCATTTCAAGCACATCAACGACACCTACGGTCATCAAGTGGGGGATCAGGTCTTGCGGCAGATGGGCGTGGTCATCAGCTCGTCGTTTCGTGCCACGGATATCCACGGCCGGCTCGGCGGCGAAGAATTCGCCATTTTGCTGCCCAACACCTCCCTGGCAGTGGCCATCGACATTGCGCAGACGCTCGTATCGACGATTGCCGGGTTGAAGGTCGACCCCGTCCAACGCATCACCGCCAGCCTTGGCGTTGCCTCCACGGCGGCGGGGCATAAAGACCTTAATGGCCTGATGAACAACGCGGACAAGGCGCTGTACCAGGCGAAGGCGTTGGGGCGCAATCAGGTGGCGGTGGCGCAGCCGTCGTAAACCGGCAGTTATCCACAGGTCTGCCGCTGCACCCCGCTAGACAAGGCTGTCCACCACACCGCCATCCACGCGCAGCGCCGCCCCGGTGGTCGCCGAAGCCTGTTCCGAACTGACATAGATGATCATGTTGGCAACTTCCTCGACACGCGCCGCCCGCTGGATGATCGAGGTGCTGCGGTGCTGTTTGACGAAATCCGCCCCGACCTTTTCCAGGCTGTCCCCGGTGCGCTCGACGTCGGCCTGGAGCATCTGGGCAACGCCTTCGGAAAGCGTCGGCCCAGGCAACACCGAGTTTACCGTGACGCCCGTGCCGGCGAGGCGCTTGGCCAAGCCGCGAGCAATTGAAAGCTGGCCGGTCTTGGTGAAGCCGTAGTGGATCATGTCGGCGGGAATATTCACACCCGACTCAGACGACACAAACACAATCCGCCCCCAACCCCGCTCGACCATCCCCGGCGCATAGGCCCTGGAAACCCGCACGCCCGACATGACGTTGGTTTCGAAGAAACGCTGCCATTCGCTGTCCGGCGTTTCGAAGAAGTCTTCCAACTTGAAGATGCCCAGGTTGTTGATCACCACATCAAAGCGCGGGTACTTGGCGACCAATGCCCGGCAACCTGCCTCGTTGCTGAGGTCGCCAACAAAGCCTTCGGCTTTGGCAGCAAGGCCGCCCAGGCGTTGCAATGCGTCGTCCACGCTGCTCTGGCTGCGACCGTTGATGACTACATGAGCGCCGGCGTCGAGAAAACCTTTGGCGGTCGCAAAACCGATACCGCTGGTGGACCCAGTGACCAAGACCTGACGTCCGGTGAAATCGATGTTCATGAGGGGGAACTCCTTGATTAATGAACCAGAGGAAGTGCGATATTTCTGACTGAACGGTAGTCCGACGGATTTAGAGATGGCTTTTCCATCCCAACGTCGCCGATATCGCAGGCCCTTAATCATGGACACGATTGAGGCTTTGCGCCTCCTCGTGATCAAACAACCATCAGGAAGCCGACCGCACCGCCAGCTCATAGCTGATCATGGGAATGGCCGCTGCGCAGCCCGGCGGGAGCAAGCTCCCTCACCCCACGATTCGGTAGACCCGGCTTTCAGGCCTGCGCGCTGAATCGCTGCGCGGCACGCCGTTCAAGCATCGCGGCTTCCGTCTCTTGGGTCGCCAGTTCGCCTTTGTGCGCCAGTTGGTTGAAAAACAGCCCGTCCGAAAATTCCTGCGGCGGCACCGAACCGGCGCGCTTGAGCAGCGGTGCCAGGTCGATGGTGCTGGCGAAGTTTTCCTTGGTCAGATTGTAGCGGCCCAGATAGCTGCCAGACCAAGGCGAGTCGGCATCCACCATGTCGATGGAGGCGTCGCGCAAGGCGCTGGCATTGGCTTTCAAATCAGTGGATTCATTGAGCAGGTCGGTGAGGCGCTGGGTTTCCGAGGTGCTGAGCTGCCCGGCGGTATTGAGTACTTTCAGCTTGCCATCGGCCTCGACGGTGAATCCGTATTTCTTGCTGGCCAAATCCGGGTGGGTTGCCGACAGCGTTGACTGGAATGCCTCGAAGGAGGTTTTCAACGTGTTTTTCGCGCTCTCGGCGATCGCGGCATAGCGAGGAAAATCTGGCGATTGGGATCGACCGACCCAGGTGGTAATGGCCACCAGTGGTTGCTCCACGGTCTGGGTTTCTTCACTGGGGTGGTAGATGGCTGCTGGGCCAGCGCTTGCCAGCTCCTTTACAGAGCCTGTTGGAGGATGAGTGACCAACGTCTGACCGGAGCGGGTGAGGTGGGTGTTGGCGGGTGCAATAGAGGCGGCGCTAAGGGTGAGTTCCATTTCATCGGTCCATGATTGGCGGATACATCGGGTTATCGACAGCCGGGGACCGAGCTTTAGGAAGGGAGATGGCGTGAGGTGAAGTCAGTTAGTTATGTGGCGGCTGTTAGGGCGCTATCGCGAGCAAGCTCGCTCCCACAGGGATTTATGACGATGCAATGCCTGTAAACAGCCTGGAAAAACTGTGGGAGCGAGCTTGCTCGCGATAGCGGTGAGTCTGCTTGCATCTATGTTGAGCGGACAAAAGGACAAAAGGGGACGGATTTATTGAGGACAAAAGGGGACGGATTTATTAATCGGAAGGACTGCCCGCTTCTGGCCGGTTAGCGACCCTTCCTCTGTCCAGCCATCCTTATCCTTCGACACGTGGAGGACTAGTCATCAACATTTTCGCTACCTGCAGCCGCCAGCCTTGGAACAAAGGAAAGCTGGTCGGGTAGAAAGCTCCACTCAGACTGAGAGATATCTGGGCCATCCGGGTAAGGCTTCAAATTGCAGAACGAACCCGTGATCTTGCGTTCTTCGATCTGGCCATCGACAGCAAGCTTCGGGCCTGCGACTTAACCAAGCTTCGTGTGCGCGACGTCGCCCATGGCGAGCACGTATCACCACGCGCCATGGTGATGCAGCAGAAAACGCTGCGGCCAGTGCAGTTCGAGATCACCGAACAAACACGATTTGCTATCGCGGCCTGGATACACCAAGCCCAACTCCGGAGCGAGGACTGCCTTTTTCCGAGCCAGCTGCATACCTCAGACCCTCTATCAACACGTCAATACGCACGGATCGTCAAAGGCTGGGTGGAAGCCGTTGGCCTTGATCCAGCCATGTATGGCACTCACACAATGAGGCGTACGAAGGCATCGCTGATCTATCGCAAGACGAAAAATCTGCGAGCGATTCAACTGCTGCTCGGCCACACGAAGCTGGAGAGCACCGTTCGATATCTGGGAATTGAAGTCGATGACGCCCTGGAGATGGCGGAACAGACCGAGGTTTGAATATGCATAGCGACAGTCGAGCCCTGACCGTCGCTAACCGGCCAAGAGTAGCCGGTGGCCATGAGTAAAAAGCGAACGTTCAACGGCTGAATTAAGCAATGCCGCAAAGCGGCATCGGCTTGAACGAATTGTTAGGGCTCATGCGCGACAACAGCATATTGCTCAATGGCGTAGTGACGACCGAGATACTCGCCCCATACGAACCAGGCAAGGCTGGGATCTTTCGGTAGCTCAAATTCCTGTTGGTTCTCCCCAAGCGCTACTGAAACAAGTTCTTCTAGGTCGCGACGGCTATCCCCGAGAGCCGTTAAGCGGTCTTCGGATCTTGCCGAGGAAATCAAGCCACCTAGCCAATGGTGGAACAGGAAGCTGCCTTCCGGAAGATGCTTCGGCGAGTGAAAGCACACCTCGTCGCCACTTTCAGTGAAGCTGTACTTATGCGCTGCAGTGGTTACTAGCTCGTGAGGCGGAATGGATATGTGCTCGGAGAGTACCGGAATATTTGGCAGAGAGATTGTGCTTCCAGATGCATTAGTAATAGGGAGATATTGCCTATTGTATGGACGCGATGGCCAAGACTGAGCCCACCGAAGGATACCCGCCATGTGCGAATGCAAGAAGTACGTTTGCCTGTCTAGAAACAGCGGACACACGTAGGCTGCGTCTCCGCGGTTCTGTGCCAGCAATTTCTTCCGCAGTCTATACAGGACGTTATGCTGGAAGTCCTTTTGGTGCTTAAGCTTGTCTTGCAGGGAAAAAAACAGCGTTCGGGGCGCAGTGGATAGCTTAGGCGACAACCTGTTGCGATCTTTGATGATCTGCGCGCGACTCGGGACAGTATGTGCGAAAGGACGCTTGAATTGCATATAAAAAGGAAGGAAGCGCTTCCCGCTGAGTAACTTTGCATCCGCGCCGAGCCACCGTTCACGCCCCCTCGATATCGGAACGATGGAGTAACGTAGAAACGGAAAGCTCAGCAGCGCTAACTGGCTACCGATAGCAATAGAGACAGCATCTTCGATGTAGTTCGGCTTTTCTTCCATGAGAGTCCTTTTAACTGGAGATGAGACCTAACGTATGACATAACCGGCGGGCTTCGCCAGCCGTAAGCCGGCCAGATGATTCTGAGATTTATTCTTCCTACTCTAGATGTCCCTTCTGGCCAGTGGGTACCTGTCACGCAGAGCAACGGCCGACCACAAGATAACAGTCGTCTATCTACGTAGCTGTGGACGAAAGCCCGTCTATTTTTGTGCCGTTACTAAGAACGCATACCCATCCATATCACAGCTTCAGTCCAAGCGGTCACCATCGGTGCCAGTGCTCTGAACCAAGGATCGTTTACATCTATCTGCGCTGCCGAATGGTCATGATGGTGTTGTTCTTCTTCCACGATCGAAGCGATGGCCGCCACCGCGTGCGGATCGATATCGCCTAGAACCTGAAGTTGATGGGCCAGGTGTTTAAGCACCACACTTTCAACCGCGACGGTGGTGGCGAGAATAGCTTTACGGCCGCAGAGGCCAGTGATCAGTCCCAACGCCAAGCCGCCCATCCCGCACAGCCAGTAACTACGGCAGCGGGGATAGTGGCGACGTTGCAGTTCTGCTAAGAAGACAGCCCGGTGACGGCGCTCGTGGGAAAGAAACTCCTTGAGCTCACCCACCATATCCGGGAAAAAAAGCCGGGCCATGATCAATTGCCCGCTGTAGATACAGATCGCGCCATGCTCACCTGCATGGTCAACTTTCATCATGCAATGGCCAAGGTCTGTTTCGTTTGCCAGGACATTTGGTGCATTCACAATTGACTTGCCTTGTTCGAGTGGCAGGGCTTGCCGGTCATTGGTTTTCGGGGATTACCCTGCGGCAACGCCAATGACTCGCCAAGTAGTCTTACCGTGAAGACTGCTACCTGAACCCCCACGTTTTGCCAAGTATTACCTTCTATTTCAGGTGCATCTCTGGCTTATTAGGGGCCTGAACGAAACTCACCGAGTGGCGATCAAGCTGAAATTGAAAGCTGGGGCGCTGTTTTACCGCGTGCCAATCGCAAGCAAGCCCATTTCCCTATGGGTTTTTGAGCACTCACAGATAATGCGTTCACCATAATCATCTGTGGGAGCGAGCTTGCTCGCGATGGCGGTATGCTTGCTTACATCAACACTGGATCAAACATCGTGCCAAACGCTGGCCTCGGTAACCCTGGCGTCAATGTACCGCTTCACCTCACCCAAGTCCGAGTAAAGCGCGCTGCGCTCGCCATTGCCAAACATGAAGTAATACTGCCCGCCGCCGCCATAGGGATCGTGCGGCTTACGCATAATGTCCAGATTCTTATAGGTCTCGATAAGTGAATCCGCGGCAAAATCAACCATGATATAGCTCCCTTACAATGAGACTATCCAGGCCGGCAAACCCGGCAGGGATGGACTGTCTGAGGTGCCAGGTCGTACGCCATCGTCCACCGGCACCGCCGTGAACGTCCCCTACCAACAGCTCGATACTTGGGCGAGCGTCACGTTTTATAACTTCGTGATCTCCGTGCTTGCGCAAGTACGATTTTCCGGTCCTAGGAAAGGGGGCGACGAAGTCATTAGGGGCCGGGTAGGACGACGTGGCTACTGTAAGAACTTACAGACCCGCAGAATTCTAGATAAATGGTCGGGGATGGAGCTCTCGCTCAGGTGGGAAGTGTTCGTCAGAACGTTTGCAGTTGCATTGGGTTTCGGGCCGCTTCGCAGCCCGGCGGGAGCAGCTCCCTCGCCACGGGGTGCAGGGCAGTTGGACAGGTGTTGTTGGTCAGTTCGTCTCGCGAGCAGGCTCGCTCCCACACAGGGCCAGTGGTGTTTAGGGAACCAATGTGGGGCGAGCTTTTTTGTCACAGGGCTTTGGTTGAGCAAATCGCTGGCCGTTTCAGTACCACCGCGCCTCGCCCGGCGGGCGTTTCTTGAAGCGTTTCATGCTCCACATGTATTGGCTGGGGTAGGCGCGCACGTAGCGCTCCACCACTTGGCTCATGGCGGCGCAGGCGGTTTCGGTGTCGGTGCTGTACATGGCCTCGGGGGCGGCTTCGAGGATGACTTTGTAGCCGGAGCCGTCCGGCAGGCGCAGGGCGTGGAGGAAAACGCCGACCGCTTTGCCGCCGGCGAGCATGTTGGGGACGAACTTGCTGGTCAGGGCCTGGGTGGCGAAAAAGGGCACGAAGATCCCAGCGGATTCGGCCGGTTCCGGGTCGGCGGGGATGCCCACCTGGCCGCCCTTGCGCACTTCCTTGATGACGCTGAGGATGCCTTCCTTGGTGGACGCCGCGACTTTGTTGCCCAGCTGCACCCGCTGTTTCTGCAGCAGTTCATCCACGGCCTTGAGCTTGGGTGGGCGGTAGAAAATGATCGGTTTGCACTGGCTGCAATAGAAGTGGTTGAGCACTTCCCAATTGCCCAGGTGGCTGGTGATGCCCACCACGCCTTTGCCGGACGCCAGGGCTTCTTTCAAGACGTCCAGGCCTTCGACTTCGCGCACCAGTTCGATGGAGCGCTGGGCCGGCCAGATCCAGGCGCAGGCGCTTTCGGTCAGGGATTTGCCAATGTCCTTGAGGCTCTGGCCCACCAGGCGTTCGCGCTCGGCCGGGTCCATCTCGGGAAAGCATTTGGCGAGGTTGATCCGCACCACGTCGCGGGAACGGTTGGGCAACTTCCACATGAGCCAGCCGATGGCCGACCCCACCGCTTGCACCGCCCGCCAGGGCAGCAGCGCAAATAACCGCAGAGCGCCGACCAGCAAGGCGCCTTTCAACTTATCCACAGGTCACTCCTGAATTCATGGGCCGTGTCGCGAGCCGGCTATTCTAACCGCCGTTTGCCAACTCGGCGTAGCGGTCGCAATCCTGCGTGTGGTCCATGACCATGCCCGAGGCCTGCATGAAGGCGTAGCAAATGGTCGGCCCGACGAAAGTGAAGCCGGCCTTTTTCAGGCCCTTGCTCATCTGCACTGCTTCGGGCGTGATGGCCGGCACTTCGGTGCGATCCTTGAAATGGTTGATGAGGGGTTTGTCACCGACGAACGACCAGAGGAACGCTACCGGGTCTTCCAGCGCCAGCCAGGCCTGGGCATTGCGGCGCGCGGCCTTGAGCTTGAGGCGGTTGCGGATGATGCCGGGGTCCTGCATCAAGTCCTCGATCTCGGCGTCGCTCATCTGCGCCACCCGCTGTACGTCGAAGTTGTACAGCACCTCGCGGTAGTGGGCGCGTTTACGCAACACGGTGATCCAGGACAGCCCCGCCTGGAACCCTTCGAGCAAAAGCAACTCGAACAAACCCTGCGCATCGCGCAGCGGCGTCCCCCACTCCTGATCGTGATAGGCCATGTACAACGGATCTTCGGTACACCAAAAGCAGCGTGGCATAAGGCTCCAGGGGGCGTGCGCACGAACGAATCGGGTATACTCCCGCTCTTTAAATCGCAGCCCAAGAAACAGGTGAATTTCGTGAGCCAGCCTACGCCAGCCGTGCGTACCTTCCAAGACTTGATCCTCGCCCTCCAGCAATACTGGGCCGAGCAAGGTTGCGTGGTACTTCAGCCCTACGATATGGAAGTAGGCGCCGGCACTTTCCACACCGCCACGTTTCTGCGTGCCATCGGCCCGGAAACCTGGAACGCCGCCTACGTGCAGCCCAGCCGCCGCCCGACTGACGGCCGCTACGGCGAGAACCCGAACCGTCTGCAGCACTATTACCAGTTCCAGGTGGTCCTGAAGCCGAATCCGGAAAACTTCCAGGAACTGTACCTCGGCTCCCTCAAGCACGTGGGCCTCGACCCGCTGGTGCACGACATCCGTTTCGTCGAGGACAACTGGGAATCGCCGACCCTGGGCGCCTGGGGCCTGGGCTGGGAAGTCTGGCTCAACGGCATGGAAGTGACCCAGTTCACCTACTTCCAGCAGGCGGGCGGCATCGAGTGCTACCCGGTTACCGGCGAGATCACCTACGGCCTGGAACGCCTGGCCATGTACCTGCAAGGCGTGGATTCGGTCTACGACCTGGTCTGGGCCGACGGCCCGTTCGGCAAGGTGACCTACGGCGACGTGTTCCACCAGAACGAAGTGGAACAATCGACCTATAACTTCGAACACGCCAACGTCGACAAGCTGTTCGAGCTGTTCGATTTCTACGAAAGCGAAGCCAAGCGCCTGATCGAACTGGATCAGCCGCTGCCGTTGCCGAGCTATGAAATGGTGTTGAAGGCGTCCCATACCTTCAACCTGCTGGACGCACGCCGGGCGATTTCCGTGACCGCGCGCCAGCAATACATCCTGCGTGTACGCACCCTGGCGCGTTCCGTTGCGCAAGCCTACCTGCTGGCCCGTGCCAAGCTGGGCTTCCCGATGGCGACCCCGGACCTGCGTGATGAAGTGTTGGCTAAGCTGGAGGCTGCACAATGAGTGCTCAAGATTTCCTGGTTGAATTGGGCACCGAAGAACTGCCACCCAAAGCCCTGAACACCCTGGCCGATGCGTTCCTGGCCGGTATCGACAAAGGCCTGCAAGCCGCTGGCCTGAGCTACGAAGCCAAGCAGGTATTCGCCGCGCCGCGCCGCCTGGCCGTGTTGATCACCGCCCTGGCGACCCAACAACCGGACCGCAGCATCAACCTCGACGGCCCGCCACGCCAGGCCGCGTTCGATGCCGACGGTAACCCGACCCAGGCCGCCCTGGGCTTCGCCAAGAAGTGCGGCGTGGACCTGAGTGAAATCGACCAGAGCGGTCCGAAACTGCGCTACAGCCAAAGCATCAAGGGCAAGCCGACCGCCAGCCTGCTGCCGACCATCGTCGAAGATTCGCTGAACGACCTGCCGATTCCCAAGCGCATGCGCTGGGCCGCGCGCAAGGAAGAGTTCGTGCGTCCGACCCAATGGCTGGTGATGCTGTTGGGCGACCAGGTGATCGATTGCACGATCCTGGCCCAGAAGGCCGGGCGCGACTCCCGTGGCCACCGTTTCCATCATCCGCAGAGCGTGCGCATCACCTCGCCGGCCAACTACCTGGCCGACCTGCGTGCCGCGTATGTGCTGGCCGACGCCAACGAGCGTCGCGAGCTGATCAGCAAGCGCACCGAAGAGCTGGCCACCCGCCAGGAAGGCACCGCCATCGTGCCGCCAAGCCTGCTGGACGAAGTGACCGCGCTGGTGGAATGGCCAGTGCCGCTGGTGTGCTCGTTCGAGGAACGTTTCCTTGAAGTGCCGCAGGAAGCGCTGATCACCACCATGCAGGACAACCAGAAGTACTTCTGCCTGCTGGACGCCGAAGGCAAGTTGCTGCCGCGTTTCATCACCGTCGCCAACATCGAGAGCAAGGATCCGGCACAGATCATCGCCGGTAACGAGAAGGTCGTGCGCCCGCGCCTGACCGACGCCGAGTTCTTCTTCAAGCAAGACAAGAAACAACCCCTGGAAAGCTTCAACGAGCGCCTCAAGAACGTGGTGTTCCAGGAAAAACTCGGCAGCGTCTACGACAAGGCCGAGCGCGTGTCGAAACTGGCGGCGTTCATTGCCCCGCGCATCGGTGGCGACGCCCAGCGCGCGGCCCGCGCCGGCATCCTGTCCAAGTGCGACCTGTCCACCGAGATGGTCGGTGAGTTCCCGGAGATGCAAGGTATCGCCGGTTACTATTACGCCCTCAACGACGGCGAACCGCAGGACGTGGCCCTGGCCCTGAACGAGCAATACATGCCCCGTGGTGCCGGCGCTGAACTGCCGACCACCCTGACCGGCGCGGCCGTGGCGATCGCCGACAAGCTCGACACCCTGGTCGGCATCTTCGGCATCGGCATGTTGCCCACCGGCAGCAAGGACCCGTATGCCCTGCGTCGTGCGGCGCTGGGCGTGTTGCGCATCCTGATCGACAAGCAGCTGGACCTGGACCTGAACGATGCGGTGGCCTTCGCCGTCAACGCGTTCGGCAGCAAGGTCAAGGCCGCCGGCCTGGCCGATGCGGTGCTGGAGTTCATCTTCGACCGTCTGCGCGCGCGTTATGAAGACGAAGGCGTCGACGTCGCCACCTACCTGTCGGTGCGTGCCCTGAAGCCGGGCTCGGCCCTGGACTTCGACCAGCGCGTGCAAGCGGTGCAGGCGTTCCGCAAGCTGCCGGAAGCGGCGGCATTGGCGGCGGTGAACAAGCGTGTGTCGAACCTGCTGGGCAAGGCCGAAGGCAACATCGCGGCCACCGTCGAAGCCAAGTACTTCGACAACGCCAACGAGTTCTCCCTGTATTCGGCGATCCAGCAGGCTGACCAGGCGGTCCAGCCGATGGCGGCGGCGCGTCAGTACAGCGAAACCCTGGCACGCCTGGCGGCACTGCGCGAGCCGGTGGATGCGTTTTTCGAAGCGGTGATGGTCAATGCCGAAGACGCCAACGTGCGGGCCAACCGCTACGCGCTGCTGGCGCGCCTGCGTGGCCTGTTCCTCGGCGTTGCCGACATTTCGCTGCTGGGGTAAACCTTGAAACTGCTGATTCTCGATCGGGACGGGGTGATCAATCACGACTCCGACGCTTACATCAAATCGGTGCAGGAGTGGTTGCCACTCCCCGGTTCGATCGAAGCCATCGCGCAGTTGAGCAAGGCCGGCTGGACGGTGGCGGTCGCCACCAACCAGTCGGGCATTGCCCGCGGTTACTACGACCTCGCCGTGCTCGAGGCCATGCATGAGCGCTTGCGCGCATTGGTGGCCGAGCAGGGCGGGGAAGTCGGGCTGATCGTCTATTGCCCCCATGGGCCGGATGAAGGTTGCGATTGCCGCAAACCCAAGCCGGGCATGTTGAAGGCCATTGCCGAGCATTATGCGACACCGCTGGCGGGTGTGTGGTTCGTCGGCGACAGCCTCGGTGACCTGGAGGCAGCCAAGGCCATCGATTGTCAGCCAGTTTTGGTAAAAACCGGGAAAGGCGAAAAGACCCTGGACAAGACCCTACCGGTGGGCACCTTGATTTTTGACGACCTGGCGGCAGTTGCCGCTGAACTTATCCACAATTAGAGCTCCCACGACATCCTGACAAGGAATGTTCGGGAAGCGCTTGAACAGGCGGGCATTGCCCGCAACGGTAAACGCCGCTATGTCGATATTGCAGGCCATCAGAACCTTTCTCTTTTACCTGCTGCTGGGCACCAGTTCCTTGCTGTGGTGCACCTTGAGTTTCTTTATCGCGCCTTTCCTGCCGTTCAAGGCGCGCTACCGCTTCATCAATGTCTACTGGTGCCGTTGCGCACTGTGGCTGAGCAAAGTGTTCCTGGGCATTCGCTATGAAGTGAAGGGCGCCGAGCACGTGCCTGACCGGCCCTGCGTGATCCAGTCCAACCACCAGAGCACCTGGGAAACCTTCTTCCTGTCGGCTTACTTCGAACCGCTGAGCCAGGTGCTCAAGCGTGAACTGTTGTTCGTGCCATTCTTCGGCTGGGCCATGGCCATGCTGCGACCAATCGCCATCGACCGCGACAACCCCAAGGCCGCCCTCAAGCAGGTGGCACAAAAGGGCGACGAACTGCTCAAGGACAACGTCTGGGTGTTGATCTTTCCGGAGGGCACCCGTGTTCCCTATGGAACGGTCGGCAAGTTTTCCCGCAGCGGTTCGGCCTTGGCGGTGAATGCCGACCTGCCTGTACTGCCGATTGCACACAATGCCGGCAAATTCTGGCCCAAGGCGGGCTGGGTTCGTACGCCCGGCGTCATCACCGTAGTCATCGGCGCGCCGATGTATGCCGAGGGCACCGGGCCTCGCGCCATTGCCAACCTGAACGACCGGGTCCAGGCCTGGAACGAGCAGACGCAACGGGAAATGGGTTCGCTGCCGTCCACCCCCGCAGCGCCGGCCGCCACGGACCAGATTGCTGTCTGAGATCTGTGGATAACCTGTGTACCGTTTTTTTGAAATCCGTTGCCTTTGTGTTTTAAGTCTATGTTTTTAATGCATATTTCATAAACACATAAAAGCAGCTTCAACGTGCATAAGTTTTTTATAGCGGCGAAGGATCGGCGCTTTGCGCTGCCATCCTCAGTCCTCCAGCAGTGGAAAACCCAAGCTGAACGTCGTGCCTTGGCCCACCACGCTGCGGCACTCGATTTGCCCGCCGTGGCGGTCCACCACCGCCTTGACCATCGACAGTCCCAGTCCGACGCCGTCCACACCGTGGGCCGACGAAAACCGTCGGTACTGGCTGAACAAAGCCGGTAACTCTTCGGCGCCGATCCCTTTGCCCTGGTCCGTCACATCGCACGTCAGACGCCCTTGGGCGCAATGAACACGCAGGGCTATGCGGGTGTCCGAGGCGCTGTACTTGATGGCGTTCTCCAGCAGATTGAACAGCGCCCGCGTCAGCAACGCCTGGTCGGCCCGCACCATGGCCTCTTCATCGTCCATTTCGTGAACCAGTTGGATGCGCTTTGCCTCGGCCAATGGCAAGGCTTGGTCGATTACGTCCAACACCAGCATGGCGAACAACGTCGGCTGGAACTGGTACGCCTCGGACTCGGCCCTGGCCAGTTGCACAAAGCCATCCGTCAGCTCCAGGGCACGCCGCACCTGACGCTCGATCTGGTCGAACAGCGGCGTGTTCTCGCCCAGTTGATGCCGTTGGACGTCGAGCAGCGCCAGGATCGCCGAATGGGGCGCGCGCAGGTCGTGGGAGAGAAAGCGCAGCATGACGCTGCGCTGCTCTTCAGCTTCGCGTTCCACGCTGAGGTCGATGAGGCTGAGCAACCAGCCAATCGGCGCATCACCGTCGACCGGCAGCAACGCAGCCCTGTCCAGGCGCAGACTGCGCTCGCGGACATCGCGAAACTCCAGCAACGGTAATGTGGATAACCGATGGCGCGCGCCCGGTTCAAGGCCTGGATAACCCAGCTCAGCGAGATGCTCGAGCACATCGCCGCCCGCCAGGCCGTGGCCGAACAGCTCGCGGGCCTTGCGATTGCCCAGCAACAACTTGCCTTGGGGGTCGCTGATCATCGTCGCCACCGGCAGGTATTCGAGGCCATCGGCAATGAAGCGGCGCGTGTCACGGGTTCGGCTCATGGCTTGTTCCAGGGCCATGATCTGGCCCTGCAAACGGTCACTGCCCAAATAGGGTGCCCGGCGCCGTTCCGGGAACACCTTCGGCTCCGAATCCAGGCGCGCCAGTTCCCAGCCGAAATAGGCCAGCACCACGCTCAGGCGCCGCCAGTTCCAAATCAGGTAACCGAACAGAATGCCCAGCACACTGGCCATCGGCGACCACCACCAGCCGCGAATGGCCAATACCGCGCTGATCAACAACGCCAGGCTCATGCCTCCCACCGTTGCCCACAGCGCCAGGCGCGGGCGCCATAGCAGCAAGCCCAATACACACGCCACCAAGCCAACCGAAAGCAGGGCGGCCAAGGGGCCGTTGCGCGGCGACTGGCCGCTGAAGGACAACAGGGCGGTCAAGGGTAACAACAGCAGACTTATCCACAACCATTCGCGCATCAACTGGCGAAACAAGCGTTGGACCTGGGTGGGCTCCCGACTTTCACGGCGCCGCTGGTGGCTCATGGGCCACCTGTTCGAGCAGTACGGCTGGGGATATCGCGCATGGTGACAGGTCAGATCGGCAGGGGGAGTAAGAATAGGGTTTGCATATGGGGTTTGTCAGTAAGCACTGTGGAAGCGAGCTTGGGTCATCAGGTGCAACGCCGCTACCTTTCCCTCCGTGCCGAGAGTGGTTATTGTCTTGCAGCCAGCGACAGGGGCCGGCCGAAATCGACTGCCGCGCCACCTGATGATGTCCGCTACCCGAGATCAAGGAATCGCATCCCATGCGTGTCGCCATACTGGATGACGAACCGGCCGAACTGCGCCGGGTGGAACAGACACTGCAACAAATCCCCGGCAGGGGTGAGCAGGCCTGGACCCTGCACAGCTTCGAGCGCGGCGAGGACCTGCTGCGGCAATTGCGCCGGGAAACCTTCGACCTGTTGATTCTGGATTGGCAAGTGCCTGATATCAGCGGGCTGTCGCTGCTGCGTTGGACCCGTGAGCACATGGACTCGCCCCCGGCCGCGATCATGCTCACCAGCCGCGACGGCGAGCACGACATCGTCCAGGCACTCAACGCCGGGGCCGACGACTACGTAAGCAAACCCTTCAGGCCCAATGAGCTCAAGGCCCGAGTCACCGCCGTGCTGCGCCGGCACAACCTGCAACGCGTGCCCACCAGCGATGTACTGGTGTTCAATGACCTGGAGTTCGACGATGCCGAACTCACCGTCACCCGCGCCGGCATCCCCATCAGTTTGACCGAGCGGGAGTTCCGTCTGGCCCGCTGCCTGTTCGCCAACCTGGGTCGGCCGCTGTCCCGGGAATATTTCTACGAGCGCTTCTGGACCCACGAGGAAATGACCTCGTCCCGCCCCCTCGACACCCACATCTATCGCCTGCGCAACAAGCTCGGCCTGACAGCAGACCGCGGCTGGCAACTGCTGACGATCTACGGGTATGGGTATCGACTGGAGAGCGTGGCGGCGGGAAGCGAAGCATCGGTGGCGAGCTAGACCACACAAAGGCCAGGGCGCACCTGGCCATCTAAAGATTCGGAGCCGTGACGAGGAAGCTTGCTCCCGCTGGGCTGCGCAGCGGCCCCTTTTATGAGCGCTTCGCACTCAAGCGGGAGCAAGCTCCCTCGCCACAGTGATGTCAGCCGTGGCTCTGTACCAGGCTGCCTGCCTTGCCAATCCGGCGACGTTGCACCAGCAGGCCGCACGCTACCACCAGCAGGCTGAGCAGGCCCGTGGCGAGAATCTCCACCCGATGGGCCTCCTGGAACAGCATGATGGTCAGGGCGCCGACGATGAATACGATCACCGCGTAGGTCAGGCCCGGGAACAGCCACATGCTGAAAGCGATTTTTTCACCGCGAGCCTTGCGCTGTTTGCGCATGCGCAGCTGCGAGAAAGCAATCACCAGGTACACCAGCAACGCAATCGCACCCGAGCTGGCCAACAGGAACTCGAAGACCGCCGCTGGCGCCACGTAGTTGGCGAACACGGCCAGGAACGCGGCGGCCGTCGACAGCACGACCGCCCAGTAAGGCGTGCCACTCTTGTTGGTGCGCTTGGCCACGGCCGGCGCATCACCGCGCTTGCCCAGGGAGAACATCATCCGGGAAGCAGTGTACAGCGCCGAGTTCAGGCAACTGGTCACCGCCACCAGCACCACCAGGTCGACGATCAGCTTGGCGTTGGGGATGCCCATGCGCTCCAGCACCGTCTGGTAAGAGCCGACATTGGCCAGCGACGGGTCATTCCAAGGCACCAGCGCAACAACGATGAAAATGGACACCAGGTAGAACAGGCCGATCCGCCAGATCACCGAGTTGGTCGCCTTGGAGATTTGCTGGCCAGGGTTCTTCGATTCAGCGGCAGCAATGGTGACGATCTCGGTGCCCATGAACGAGAACATGGTCGTCAGGATCGCGCCCAGTACCGCACCCATGCCGTTTGGCAAGAAGCCCTGGGTGTCGAACAGATGGGACACGCCACTCACCTGGCTGGTGGGCAGCCAGCCGAGGATCGCCAGGATACCCAGCCCGACAAAACCAATGATCGCCACGACTTTGATCAAGGCGAACCAGAACTCGAATTCCCCATAATTCTTCACGCTGAACAGGTTGGTGACCGTCAGCAGCAGGGTGATGACCAGGGTAAAGACCCAGATGGCCACATTCGGGAACCAGGCATGCAGGATGGTGGCGGCGGCGTTGGCCTCCAGTGGAATCACCAGGACCCAGAACCACCAGTACAACCAACCGATGGTGAAACCGGCCCAATGGCCAATGGCGCGATCGGCGTAGGTGGAGAAGGAACCGGTGTCGGGCGAGGCGACGGCCATTTCCCCCAGCATACGCATCACCAACACCACAAGGGCACCGGCGGCGGCATAGGCCAGCAGCACGGCTGGGCCGGCTGCGGCAATCGCATGCCCGGAGCCGACGAAGAGACCGGCGCCAATCACACCAGCAATGGACAGCATCGTCACATGCCGTGGTTTGAGTCCTTGTTCCAGACTATCGGAAGTTTGCGTACCGCTCATTGAGACTACCTTTGGTATTTAGATTTGTTCGATCCACCTCAACCCATCGTTTCTGTAAAAATAAAAAAACGATGTGTAAGTTATTTAATACGCAAGAATTGCGCCAGAATTTACTCCGCTCCCGTATTACGGGGGCCTGAGCCGCTTCGCAAGTCCTTGAGCATCAAGGCTTTTGTTCCACGTGTTACCGGGCTACCCGCTTTCTGACCAGCAGGTCGGGGTCGGAAACGTGACTGAAGACGAACAAAAAAGGCCAACGCAGGTGCGTTGGCCTTTTTCATTGGGACGGTTGGCAGTTGGATCAGAAATCCAGGTTGGACACCGCCAGGGCGTTGCTCTCGATGAAGTCACGGCGTGGCTCGACCGCATCACCCATCAGGGTGTTGAAGATCTGGTCCGCGCCAATGGCGTCTTCGATGGTCACTTTCAGCATGCGGCGCGAGCCCGGGTCCATAGTGGTTTCCCACAGCTGATCCGGGTTCATTTCGCCCAGCCCTTTGTATCGCTGGATGGTGTGGCGCTTGGTGCTTTCGGCCATCAGCCATTCAAGGGCTTCCTTGAACTCGGTCACCGCTTTCTTACGCTCACCGCGCTGGATGTATGCACCTTCATCGAGCAGCGTGCTCAGTTGTGCACCGAGGGAGACCACGGTCTTGTAGTCGTTGCTGCCGAAGAAGTCGCGGTTGAAGGTGACGTAGTTCGACAGGCCATGGGAGATCAGTTCGACCTCAGGCAGCCAGACGTTACGCTCACGGTCTTCACGCAGGCTGGCCTTGTAGACCAGGCCAGACTTCTCGACGGTGCGCAGGCGGACTTCGTACTGGGCCAGCCAATCTTGCATCGCCGCGTGATCGGACAGTTGCTCCATGCTGACGGCCGGCAGGTAGATGAAGTGTTCGGTCAGCTCCTGCGGGTACAGGCGAGACAGGCGCTTGAGGGTCTTCATCACCAGGCGGAAATCGTTGACCAGGCGCTCGAGGGCCTCACCGGAAATACCCGGGGCGTCTTCGTTCAGGTGCAGGCTCGCGTCTTCGAGGGCCGATTGCGTCATGTATTCCTCCATGGCATCGTCGTCCTTGATGTACTGCTCCTGCTTGCCTTTCTTGACCTTATAGAGCGGCGGCTGGGCGATGTAGATGTAGCCGCGCTCGATCAGCTCCGGCAACTGACGGAAGAAGAACGTCAGCAACAGGGTACGGATGTGCGAGCCGTCGACGTCGGCGTCGGTCATGATGATGATGTTGTGATAACGCAGCTTGTCGATGTTGTACTCTTCGCGGCCGATGCCACAGCCCAGCGCGGTGATCAAGGTGCCGACTTCCTGGGAGGAAATCATCTTGTCGAAGCGCGCCTTCTCGACGTTCAGGATCTTGCCCTTGAGCGGCAGGATGGCCTGGGTGCGACGGTTGCGTCCCTGCTTGGCGGAGCCGCCAGCAGAGTCACCTTCCACGAGGTACAGTTCGGACAGGGCAGGATCCTTTTCCTGGCAGTCAGCCAGCTTGCCCGGCAGGCCGGCGATGTCCAGCGCGCCTTTGCGGCGGGTCATCTCACGGGCCTTGCGCGCCGCTTCACGAGCACGGGCGGCGTCGATCATCTTGCCGACCACCAGCTTGGCTTCGTTCGGGTTCTCCAGCAGGAAGTCAGAGAAATACTTGCCCATTTCCTGCTCGACCGCGGTCTTCACTTCGGAAGACACCAGCTTGTCCTTGGTCTGGGAACTGAACTTCGGATCCGGCACCTTCACCGAAATGATCGCCGTCAGACCTTCACGGGCATCGTCGCCGGTGGTGGCAACCTTGTGCTTCTTCGCCAGGCCTTCCTGTTCGATGTAGTTGTTCAGGTTACGCGTCAGCGCCGAACGGAAGCCCACCAGGTGAGTGCCGCCGTCGCGCTGGGGAATGTTGTTGGTGAAGCACAGCAGATTCTCGTTGAAGCTGTCGTTCCACTGCAGGGCGATTTCCACGCCGATGCCGTCTTCACGCTGGATGTTGAAGTGGAACACCTGATTGACCGCGGTCTTGTTGGTGTTCAGGTATTCAACGAATGCGCGCAGGCCACCTTCGTACTTGAACAGCTCTTCCTTGCCGCTGCGCTCATCCTTGAGGACGATGCCGACACCGGAGTTCAGGAAGGACAGCTCACGAATCCGCTTGGCCAGGATGTCCCAGCTGAAGTGGATGTTCTTGAACGTTTCGCTCGACGCCTTGAAATGGATCTGGGTGCCGGTGGTTTCGCTGTCACCCACGATCGCCATCGGAGCCTGTGGAACGCCGTGGACGTAGGTCTGTTCCCAGATCTTGCCACTGCGGCGCACGGTGAGGATCAGTTCTTCGGACAGCGCGTTCACCACCGATACGCCCACGCCGTGGAGGCCACCGGATACCTTGTAGGAGTTATCGTCGAACTTACCGCCGGCGTGGAGGACGGTCATGATGACCTCGGCGGCGGAAACGCCTTCCTCTTTGTGCACGTCGACCGGGATGCCACGGCCGTTGTCGCGAACGGTGATGGACTCATCCGGATGAATGATGATGCTGATGTCGTCGCAATAACCGGCGAGGGCTTCGTCGATGGAGTTGTCGACCACCTCGAACACCATGTGGTGCAAGCCGCTACCATCATCGGTGTCGCCAATGTACATACCGGGACGTTTGCGTACGGCATCCAGGCCTTTCAGCACTTTAATGCTCGTTGAGTCGTACGTATTTTCTTCGCTCAATGCCTTCACTCCCGATGGTCGTGGGTCTGGGTGATACGGCCCTGTTCCACGTGGAACAGGGCGACTGGCGTTTCCGTCTGCCAGCCTTCCCTCAATAATTCGTGGTCTACACAGGTGATGAACACCTGGCAGCGTAAGTCTTCCAACAAGCGGCAAAGCGCGCGGCGGTGGGCTTCGTCCAGTTCGGACGGCAAGTCATCCACCAGATAAATACACTGACCGCGGCGGGCCTGGCTGACCAGATGTCCCTGGGCGATCCGCAAGGCACACACCACCAACTTCTGCTGGCCCCGGGACAAGATGTCCGCGGCATTGTGAGCGCCCAATCTGAGGCGCAAGTCAGCACGTTGTGGTCCAGCCTGGGTATGGCCCATCTGCTGGTCGCGTTGCAGGGAGCCAGCCAGCACGGCACTCAACTCGCGGTCCTTGTCCCAGCCTCGGTAATAGCTGAGCGTCAGGCCATCGAGCTCAACCAGCTCGCTCAAGGTCTGCTCAAAGACCGGTTTCAAGGCTTTGATATAAGCGCGGCGATATTCATCTATTTCAGCGCTGGCCTGGCACAGTTCCCTGTCCCAAACCGCTTGCGAAACGGCGTCAAGTGTACCATGTCGCAGCCAAGAGTTTCGCTGGCGCAGCGCCTTCTGCAAGCGCTGCCAAGTCGCCATGAAACGCGGTTCCACGTGGAACACGCCCCAGTCGAGAAACTGTCGACGAATCTTCGGCGCGCCCTCCAACAGCCGGAAGCTGTCCGGGTTGATCAGTTGCAAGGGCAGGATCTCCGCCAGCTGCGCAGCGCTGCGAGCATTCTGCCCATCGATTCGAATCTGGAACTCACCTTGCCGGTCCCGCGAAATGCCCAAAGCACTATGGCCACCTTCGGCCAACTCCACCTGGCCAAACACGGTGCAGGCCAGTTGGTCGTACTGGATGACCGGTAACAGGCGGGTACTGCGAAACGAACGGGCGAGTCCCAGCAGGTGAACGGCTTCCAGTACGCTGGTTTTGCCGCTGCCGTTGGCACCGTAAAGAATATTGATTCGGGGGGGAGGGGGAGAAGGTCACCGGGTGCAGATTGCGCACCGCGGTGACCGAGACGCGACTTAAGGACATCTAGCTTCTGCTGGGCATGATTACAGACGCATCGGCATGACAACGTAGGCCGAATCGTCGTTGTCGGACTCTTGCACCAGCGCACTGCTGTTGGAGTCGGACAGGATCAGACGGACCTGTTCGGTGGTCATCACGCCCAACACATCCAGCAGATAGCTGACGTTGAAGCCGATTTCCAGGGAGCCGCCGCTGTAGTCAACGCCCACTTCTTCTTCCGCTTCTTCCTGCTCCGGGTTGTTGGCCTGGATCTTCAGTTGACCATTGGCCAGTTGCAGGCGGATGCCGCGGTATTTCTCGTTGGACAGGATCGCCGTACGGCTGAACGCTTCACGCAGCGCCTGACGATCGCCCAACACCAGCTTGTCGCCACCCTTGGGCAACACACGCTCGTAGTCAGGGAACTTGCCGTCCACCAATTTCGAAGTGAAGGTGAATTCACCGGTGGTGGCGCGAATGTGGTGTTGGCCCAGTACGATGCTGACGTTGCCGTCCGGTTCGGTCAGCAGGCGCGCCAGCTCCAGGATGCCCTTGCGCGGCACAATCACCTGGTGACGATCCGGTTGGCCGATATCAGCCTGCATCGAGCACATCGCCAGGCGATGGCCATCGGTGGCCACGGCGCGGATAACGCCAGCGGACACTTCCAGCAGCATGCCGTTGAGGTAGTAGCGCACGTCCTGCTGGGCCATGGCGAAGCTGGTGCGCTCGATCAGGCGACGCAGCTTGCTCTGATCGAGGCTGCAGGTCAGCGAGCCAGGGCCTTCTTCCACCGTAGGGAAATCATTGGCAGGCAAGGTGGACAAGGTGAAACGGCTACGACCGGCCTTGACCACGAGCTTCTGCTCATCGACCTTGATGTCGATCAGCGCATCGTTGGGCAAGCTCTTGCAGATGTCCATCAGCTTGCGCGCAGGCACAGTGATGGAACCCGGATCGGCCGGCTCTTCAAGTTGCACCCGACCAACCAGCTCGACTTCCAGGTCGGTACCGGTCAGCGACAGTTGCTGGCCTTCGACAACCAACAGCACGTTGGAAAGTACCGGCAAGGTCTGGCGGCGTTCGACGACGCCGGCGACCAGTTGCAGGGGTTTCAACAGGGCTTCGCGTTGAATGGTGAAATGCATGGTCTAGTCCCTTGCCTTAATAAGCTGCGCTGGTCATCAAGTGGTCAGTGTACGCAGCAGGTTCTTGTAGTCCTCGCGGATGTCCGCGTCGGATTCCTTAAGTTCGTTGATCTTGCGGCAGGCGTGCAGCACGGTCGTATGGTCGCGCCCGCCAAACACATCGCCGATTTCCGGCAGGCTGTGGTTGGTCAGTTCCTTGGACAACGCCATGGCCACCTGACGCGGGCGAGCCACCGAACGCGAACGGCGCTTGGACAGCAGATCGGAAATCTTGATCTTGTAGTATTCAGCCACTGTACGCTGAATGTTATCCACAGAGACCAGCTTGTCCTGCAGTGCCAGCAGATCCTTGAGGGATTCGCGAATCAGCTCGATGGTAATGTCGCGACCCATGAAGTGGGAATGGGCGATCACCCGCTTGAGGGCACCTTCGAGTTCACGTACGTTCGAGCGGATACGCTGGGCGATGAAGAACGCTGCGTCGTGTGGCAGCTCGACCTTGGCCTGGTCGGCTTTCTTCATCAGGATCGCCACGCGGGTTTCCAGCTCGGGTGGCTCGACAGCCACCGTCAGGCCCCAGCCGAAACGCGACTTGAGGCGTTCCTCCAGACCTTCGATTTCCTTCGGGTAGCGGTCGCTGGTGAGAATGACCTGCTGGCCCCCTTCAAGCAATGCGTTGAAGGTGTGGAAAAACTCTTCCTGGGAACGCTCCTTGCGGGCGAAGAACTGGATATCGTCGATCAGCAAGGCGTCCACCGAACGGTAGAAGCGCTTGAATTCGTTGATCGCGTTCAGCTGCAACGCCTTGACCATGTCAGCCACGAACCGCTCGGAATGCAGGTACACGACCTTGGCATTCGGGTTCTTCTTTAATAGGTGGTTGCCCACCGCATGCATCAAGTGGGTTTTACCCAAGCCCACGCCACCGTAGAGGAAGAGCGGGTTGTAGCCATGCTTGGGGTTGTCCGCCACCTGCCAGGCAGCGGCCCGGGCCAGTTGGTTGGATTTACCTTCGACGAAGTTTTCGAAGGTGAAGGTCCGGTTCAGGTAACTGGTGTGCTTGAGCGCGCCTTCGACCTGGACGTTGCGCTGCTCGGCGCGCACCGGGGCCTGCTGGGAGCTGGCGCCAGCCATGGGGTCGAAGCTGTCCCGCGAAGGTTCCTCGCTGACGTGTGCCTCTTTTTGCGCACTGCGTTTGCTCGGCGCAGGCGCGGGAGCTGGCGCGGCATGGTTGACCGGCGCTGCAGTGGCCTGGACCTGGGAAGCAGCCGCCGCGGCGAGCGGGGCATTGGGCGCCGCGCGAGGGGCCGAGCTGCGTTTGCTGCCTATTAATAAGGACAACGCAGGCGCCGTGCCATTGCCATGCTCGTCGAGCAGTTCGAGGACCCGGCCCAGGTATTTTTCGTTGACCCAGTCGAGAACGAAACGATTCGGTGCATAGACGCGCAACTCGTCGCCTTCGGCTTCGACCTGTAGTGGACGGATCCAAGTGTTGAATTGTTGGGCAGGCAGCTCATCGCGCAAAAGCTCCAC